>CAWHCN010000001.1:0-33841 GCA_963827935.1 uncultured Planctomycetota bacterium
TCGCGGGCGGCGGCCGGTCCGAGGGGTGATTGGCGGCCACTTGCTTGCGCAGCCAGTCGTGGAAGGAGGCGCATCCTCCGGGGGGCCACGAACATCGTGGTCGCGCTCCTTGCGATTCTGCAAAAGATCGCTGAGAAAGAGAGACCACAGATCGACAAACCCCGGCCGTTCCAGCAGTGCGTCGATCAGCCGGGATCGCTTGTCGGGGCGCGGGTCGGCGAGAAAGGCCCGCACCTCGTCGGCTGTTGGCAGCGTCCCGATGGCATCGAGGAAGACGCGGCGACAGAACTCGTCATCGTCGGCCAGGCCGGAACTGCTCGATGTTCAGCGCCGCCAGCTTGGCGAAGACCAGATCGTCGATCGTGTTGTTGCGAACGCGGAACGCCTCGGCGTTGACCTTCTGCTCGAACGGCACCGTGACGATGGCGACGGCGACCTGTCCCAGGAAGCTGGGGCGAAAGGCCGTTTCACCGGGCCGCAGCACCCGCACCAGGCCGTGCGCATCGACCGCGGCCACCCCGGCATCGTTGGAGTCGAAGCGGGCCAGCCAGGTCACGTCGTGCTTCCGGCCATCGGCATACTCCGCGAAGACCGTCAGTTGCTGTTCCTGGCCGGGCTTCAGCGTACGCTGCCCCGGCTCCACGGAGGAACGCTGCACGGCCGGCTTGTCCTGGCGCGGCGGCGGGGCGCCGGCTTCATCCAGTTGCGCAGCAGCCGGACACCCGGACTACCTGCGACAGGGAGCTTCCCCCCCCCCGTGCGGTGCCTTGCCGAGCGGCTTCAGCAACAGCAAGCTGTTGGCCGGGTTGGCGGTGTCGATGCGGCGGCCGTCGTACTCGCGCGTCAGCCAGAGGTAATCCATCTCCGGAGCGTAGCCGCGAAACGACAGGCGGAAGCCGTTCTGCCCGGCTCCCTTGCCGTGGCACGATCCCTGGTTGCAGCCCAGCCGCGTGAGCAGCGGCTCGACATCATGGACGAACGATGGCCCAGCGGCGCCTTGTGCCGGCGCACAGGCGATGGCCAGAAGGAAGCAGCCGCATCCCAGGCGGGTTAGCTGGTACACGAGGAACCTCGGGGCGGCGGGAGCGGGCAGGTGGGAAGCAGGCGGGCGGGCGATCTGATATTAACTTACCCGGAGCGGCAGAGACGGGCAAGGAGAAAGCGGGTGTTGGCGGGTGTCTGGGGGGCGGCTGCTTAAGAGCGTGGGGGCGAACCGGCAGCGTAAGCTGCCGGGTGGCAGCCCCCAACCCGGCAGCTTACGCTGCCGGGTGGCAGCCCCAAACCCGGCAGCTTACGCTGCCGGTTCGCCGGCCTTTGCTTTATTCGACACAGGAGAGCTAAAAGCCTTCTGAGCCGGCGCCTCGGCGATGGCCTGGAGCGGGACCGCGGCGTCAACACTCGGCTGGTCCGACTCGCCGCGGGCGCGGCGACGGCGGGCGAGGATAAACTCGACGGCCATTGGCATCACGGAAATCAGCACAATGGCCACCAGGACTAACTCGAAGTTCTTCTTGACCAGCTCGATGCCGCCGAAAACGCGGCCGGCCAAGACGCAGATCAGCACCCAGGCCGCGCCGCCGACGACGTTGTAGGCGAAGAACGCCGGTATTTCATCTGGCCGATGCCGGCCACGAAGGGAGCGAAGGTGCGGACAATTGGCACGAAGCGGGCCAGGATGATCGCCTTGCCGCCGTATTTGTCGTAGAACTGCTGCGCGTGCAGCAGATGCTTGGGATGCAATAGCCAGGTCCGCTGCGACCGGAACGCGGCCGGCCCTACGTAATAGCCGATCGAGTAGTTGGCCGCATCGCCGAGGACCGCCGCCGCAATCAGCAGCAGCAGGCAAGCGGGCAGGCTGAGACTCGTCGTCGCCGTCACCGCCCCAACCACGAAGAGCATGCTGTCGCCGGGCAGGATGGGAGTCACCACCAGCCCCGTCTCGCAGAACACCACGGCGAAAAGCACGATATACAGCCACGGACCGAGCATTTCGACCCACTGGCCGAGCGCAACCGGATCGGTCAGGTGCAGCCAGACCTGGCGAGCGAGGTCCATGAACTCCATGCCGGCTCCTTGAAACTGCCGATGCGGTACAGGCTGAGCGTCCTCGAATGGTGGGAACAGGGAACGCCATCGTCCCTGCCCGCCTGAGGGCAGTATAGCCTAGCGTGCGCCGGCCGGTGAGCAAGGGCAATTCGTGGGCGGAGCGTGACCGGGGTCTCGGGCAGAAGGAGGGGTCGGGCGCACGAGCCCTCACGCCGCCATCCGCGCCCGCTGCCGCAGGAACGCGGCGCAGCTGCCCACCACGCGCCGCTGCTGTTCGGCGGTGATTTCCGGGAACAGCGGCAAGGCCAGCACGCAGCGGCTGGCTTCCTCGCTGGCGGGGAAGTCGCCGTCGGCATAGCCCAGGAAGGCCAGGCACTCTTGCAGGTGCAGCGGCACGGGATAGTAGATTTCGCAGGCCACGCCATCCGCTTTCAGGTGCCTGACCAGGGCGTCGCGAAGGCCATCGGCGACACGCACCACGTACTGGTTGAAGACATGGCGGCGATTCCGCGCCCGCATGGGCCGGGTCACAAAGCCGCCCAGGTGTTGTTCCTCGATCAGGCTGTCGTAGCGAGCGGCGGCCGTTTGACGCTCCTCCGTCCACTCCTCCAGGTGCGGCAGCTTGACGCGCAGCATCGCCGCCTGCACCGCATCCAGACGGGCGTTCCAGCCCAGGAGCTTGTGGTAATACTTCGGCTCCATGCCGTGGACGCGCAGGCACTTCATCCGCCCGGCCAGGTCGGCATCGTCGGTGACGCACAGACCGGCATCACCGTAGGCACCCAGGTTCTTGCTGGGGTAGAAGCTGAAGCAGCCAATGGTCCCCAGGCTGCCGGCCCGCTTGCGGCCATACTCGGCACCGATGGCCTGGGCGGCATCTTCAATGATTGGCAAGCCGTGCCGCTCGGCGATCTGCCACAGCGGCTCCATCTCGGCGCACTGGCCGTAGAGGTGAACGGCCATGATCGCCCGGGTGCGGTCGGTGATTTTGCTCTCGACTTGCAGCGGATCGAGGTTGAAGGTGCCCGGGTCGATGTCCACGAAAACCGGCCGGGCGCCGGTGCGACACACCGTCCCGGCGCTGGCGAAGAAGGTGAAGGGCGGCAGGATGACCTCGTCGCCGGGGCCAATGCCGAGGGCGGCCAGCGCCAGCAGGAGGGCATCGGTGCCGGAGGCACAGCCGACCCCGTGGGCTGTCCCGCAATAGGCCGCGACTTCTTCTTCCAGAGCGGCCACCTCGGGCCCCAGGATCACCTGGCCGGACGCCAGGACGCGCGTCACCGCGTCCACGATCCGCGGCTCGAGCTTGCGATACTGGGCTTGCAGGTCGCAAAGGGGAACGGTGATGGGACGTGTCGTCATGGCTGATTCCCTCCAGCCCAGGGCCCCTTCCGTGCGGCGATTTTCCGGCCCGAGACGGTATTCCGGCACAGAGCGAAAGTCAAGGCAGGGTTCGAGCGACTCCCCTTGCCCCCTTGCCCCTGGCGGGGTGAGGGGTTGGGGGGTGTACGTGCCTTGATAGTTGGTACAGTGGATGTCCACTGAAGCCGCTTGAGCCCCGTTCACAGACCGTCTCGTTATTTGAGTAGTCCTGGATGACTCGGTAACAAAATGGCCTCCCTGCGTTGGCGGGTTTTGGGCAGAGTAGCGGTACCGCTACCAACTCTGCAACCGCCCAGGCAAGGAGGCCGGGCCAATGGTAAAGGGAATTGCCGGTGCCGACAAGCGCGACCGCTTCGTCACCCCGCCCTGGACGACCGAATCGGAAGAATGGCAAGCCATCGATCGGCATCTGCCAGCTGATCATTTGGCCAGGCGGATCGCTCAGGCGGTCGAACGCTTGGACCTGGGCCCGTTGTGGGATTCGTACCTGGGTGTCGGCAAAAGAGCCTTGCCTCCGGACCTGCTGCTCAAGGTGGTCCTCTACGAGAATGCACAGCAAACGGCCATCGCCGGCGCAGTGGACCAAGGACGTTCGCGAAAGCGAGCCGGTCCGTTGGCTGCTGTTCGGCTTGGAGCCGTCGCGCGCCCGCTTATACGATTTTCGCGAGCGCTTGACGCCCTTTTTGGACGACTGGAATGCTCAGGTGCTGCAACAGGCGTTGACGGCGGAGATGACGTCGGCGGCACGCATGTCCTTGGACAGTTCGAGCGTGGCGGCGAATGCTTCGCGACGACGGTTGCTCAACGAGGAGCGGTTGCACAAACGGCAGCAGGTGATCGACGAGCAGCTGTGCAGCGCCCAAGGCGGTGAAGCGCTGGCCGAGAAGCCGGGGTGGTTGGCGACAACCAAAGCGGGACTGCACGAGCAGAAACAACGCTACGCCCACGCCGCCGAAGTCCTGCGGCAAAGGCAAGAGGCCAACGCCCAACGACGGTCGTCGAAGCGCCAGCCCGCCGACAAGGTGCTTGTCAGTCCGGCCGACCCTGAGGCCGCACTGGCACGCGATAAGGAGGGCGTGTTTCGACCGCTGTACACGGTGCAGTTGCTGCGCGACCTCGAGTCGCCGCTGATCTTCGCGTACGACGTGTTCGCGCAGAACAACGACAACGGCGTCTTGCAGCCATTGCTCGAGCGCCTGGTGGATAACGTGGGCGTTAAACCCAAGGACGTACTTGTGGATTCAGGCTACGTGTCGGTCCGGCACCTGGAATTCTGCGAACTGGCGGGGATGACGCTGTACGGTCCGTGCCAGGAGAACGATTACAGTTCGGCCAACGACAAGAAAGCGCAGAGCAATCAGCATACCGAGTTGCCCAAGAGCGCATTCACCTGGCTGGCCGAGGAGCAAACCTATCAGTGCCCGCAGGGGCATCGACTGGAGTTCACCAAGACGCAAACGCAACAGCGCGCGGACCACAAGATCACGCTCGCGCTGTACACGTGTCCGCCGGAGCATTGTCAGGCCTGCCCGCGTCAGTCGGCCTGCACGCGCACCCCGGAGAAGGGGCGGACGGTCAGCCGCATGGAGAACGAAGAGCTACTCGACGCCCTGCGGCAGCGGATGCAAACCCCCGAGGCCCGGGCGCTGTACAAACAGCGCAGCCGCACGGTCGAACTGAATTTCGCCGACCTGAAGGAACATCGAGGCCTGCGGCGTTTTCATTGTCGCGGCCTCGACCGAGTCAAGTCGGAGGCAGGCGCGCTGGTGCTGACGCACAATCTCCTGGCAGTCCGGGCACAGGCGGGCCATCGCTCGCCAAGCGCAAGCGCCGCGGGCCTTCCCCAATCTCTATGCCCTGTGTAGATAACGAGACGGTCTGTGAACGGGGCTCAGGCGGCTTCGTTGAACACCCGCTCTACCAACTAACAAGACGTTCACACTGGGCGAGGGTTCCCGTGCCGGGCGCGCGGTCCCTTGCTGGGGCCGAACAGGATCGCCGCAAGGTCAGGCCGGGGGATCTGGCGCCTTTAGCCACCGTAATACGGCAGGTTGCTGGCCAACGCCTCGAACTGGGAGGCCACCGCCCGCTTGCCCCGGCGATACAGGGCCGCGAACAGGAACGGCGGCCAGAGGAAGTGAACGGCCTGCACCATCTGAAAGGTCTGCCAGCGCACCGCGGGATTGGGCGAAGTCGCCACCAGCGTGTAAATCAGCGCGCAGCCTCCCACCAACGCCAGCAGGCCCAGGACCTGAAAGGCGGCGCCCAGCGTCAGCAGCCAGCGCATGTCGAGCGGCTCGACGCACCACTCGACCCGGGTCCGCCCGGCTCGCAACGGCGTGAAGCGCACCTCGCCGCGCTTGAACCATTGGCCGACCGGCTGATTCGCCGCGCTCGCGTCCAGGCGCTCAAAGCGGAGGTGATTGTCGCCCTTTTCGACGATCTTGACCGATACCTGGGTTCCCAGGTTGCCCCGCGCCAGACTGGCAGCCGCACGGTCCGACAGGCTGCTCGGGTCCCCTTCGACCTCGGCACTGCCGGTCACCCAGCCCGCTGGAGTTGCGGCGGAGGGGTCGATCTCGTCACCGACCGGCTGTTGACCGGTGTGCCTCGTCCGCGCAGACATCATCAGGAAGCGTGCTGCCACCAGCCACACGATCGCACCGATGGCCGTGATGCCGGCCAGAACAATGACGGCGACCTGGGGGTCCATGAATCGTCCCAACCCGTTCGTCGGAGTGTGGGGAGAAGCACCTGGGATTCTAGCCCGCGCGGCCGATCTGGCAACGACGCGCGGCTGGCGTGACTGGTCGCGCGTGACTCCTGGGGCCGCCTTCGGTGCTGCACACGGATAACGCCCCATGCCTTTACCCGCCGACAACCGGCGGGATGAGTCGCAGCGTCAGCGTGGGGGAGGTGTGTGCGACATTACCGTCGCCCGTCGTTGAACCATGCCAGTCCCCCTGGCAGCCTTCTTGGCCCCGATGCCGCGCCGAACGCGGACAGTGTAAACTCTTGTCCAGTTATGACGGATCGGGTAGAGTGGCGGTATGAAGGGACGGGAGGTACTGACTATGAACCGCAGGACCCAGTTGGCGCACGCGGAAGACGGGGGTTTGCAGGAGACAAACGCCGCTCGCCCGAGGAATTCGCCGTCGCCTGGCAGCGGCTCTGCGCCGAGTTGCGTGGCCGCCCCGCCCTGAAAGACATTACCGATGAGAGCATCCGCGAGGAAATCGACCGCCACCGGGCCGCTCCATGAACCTGCTGATCGACACCAACGTCTTGCCCGAGCGAGCCGCGCTTCACGTAGCCGGGTGCGATGAGTTCCGCTGGTTCGTTACCCCCGAAATCCCCACCGAGTACACGGAGGTCCTGGGCCGGCGCACCCGACAGATGGGAGAATGCCGGTTTTTGGTAGAATGTGTTGCAGCTTCGCGGTATCAGTTGGATCGGTCCGCTGGAGGTGTCACATGAGTTTGTCGCTGGCCGAGGCGTTGGGACACGTTGATTTGCAACCGGGACACACCTACCGGGAGACGGTCAACGGCCGGAGAGTGGAGGTGCGCGTGCTGGACGACGCGCCGACGCCGAAGATGGTGGACGACGAGCCGACTCCGGAACTGGCCGCTCAGGTAATGTTGCTGCCGTGGGTCGAGTTCCCGTTCGCCCCGGTGGGAACGGTGCGTGCTCGCCCGGGAACATTGCCGTTACCGGACCCGCCGGTGATCCCTCCGGACGATGGGGATAGCGAATGATCTACGCCCCGCAGCCGCGGGAGAACCCATCGATCAGGGTGACCTGATTGACGACTGCTTGGTCTTGCGCATCAAGGCCGTGCAACCGACTTCTTTCAGCCAACCGGACGTGGACTTCGCCTTCCGCCGCATTATCGTGCTGACACAAACCTGCGACCTGGCTAACGACAAGGCGACGATGGCGAATGTCGCCGAAGTGTTGGACGCGCGCTTCTTGATCGATCAAAAGTTATTCAAACCGGCTGACGTCAAGGGCTCTTGCGCCGGGCGAATCTGGGGCTGGTATTTCCTGCCGGCCGATGCCGCGCTCGGCCTGGAGGAGATGATCATCGACATGCGTCAATTGCACACGGTCCCGTTGGACCTGCTCCGGGAACTGTGTCGCGGCGGTAAGCGCCGGGGGCGGGTCCAGCCGCTCTACCGCGAGCACCTGGCCAAGCACTTCGCCGACACGTTTAGTCGCATTGGTTTGCCGCGGCCTTATGAAACGCTGTGAAGACACACGAACGACACGCGCTGCCTTGTTGCCCCGATGCCGCGCCTAATTCGGGCATTGTAAACACTTGTCCAGTATGGATGGATCGCGTAGAGTGAGGGTGTGGAGGACGGGCAGTACTGACGACGGACCGCGGGACCGCGTTGGCTCACCCGGAAGGCGGGATGCGGCGGTGGAGCGCCGACGGCGGGGTCAACGAGATGCGCGGAGGGACGGGCGACGAATCGAACTCCGTCCCCCCTCTGGTTTCTTCGACCCCTTCTTCTTTCCCAGGTTTCACTGGGGCGCTGGCAGTCGTTCGGCAAATGTCTTCACGCTGATGATCTCCACCTTCTCGACCTTGCCCAGTTCTAGAAGGAGTGCATCGGCCGTGACGAGGTAATCCGATTTGGACGAGATGCTCGTTTGAACTACGGCGTCGTCCTTGGAGTCACCGGGCACAAAGGCGCGAATGTTAGTGGGCAAGACCACCCGCTTGGCCCGCCGGAGGACTGCACGCCGGGCTAAATGCACGTAGCGGGCGCTTTCGTTTAGGTCCTCCCGAAGCACGTCTGCCAACTCGTCGAGGATGTAATCCGAGACGAATACCCGGACTCTCGCCCGCAATGCCCGGTCAATCAGGCGATGCCGGGAACCCTCGCGACGCGTACAGTAGGATACCCACAGCATGGTGTCCAACACAACCTTCATGACCGCCGGCCTCTGTAACGCCGCCTCAGGACCAGCTCGTCGATCTTGGCGTCGGTCAGCTTCTCTTTGCGGTGCTTGGCCGTAACCCGGCCCAGCTCCCGATCCCAGAGCCGCTCCTCCACCCGATCAAGCGCGGTCCGCAGCTTGAGGAAATCCTCGGCATCCAGGCGCTCCACCGCCTCGATGATTTCTGCAACGGTTGCCATTGATCCTCCCTCACACCGTGGTGTCAAACACGCGACTCTGAAAAACGCGTCCAGGAGCTTCAACTCCACCATGGCCGCCGAATCGGCGACCACGCACACCTCGCGCTCGCCGGCGACTTCAAAGTCGATGCCACCGGCCTTGGCGGCTTCAGCAGCCAAACGTGCCGGCGATGACACTTGGCCGGGATGCTGCCGTGCTGCCATGTCGTCACAGCAGAAAAAAGTGGTCGGGAGTCGTCTTCGCTTTCCACGCGTCCGGCAACGACTCCCGACCCATTTTTCTTCGGCGATCAGGCGGGGGAGACGGTCAAAGTTACCTCATCCACATCAAGGCGGAAAGCGAAATCGGAATGATTCTCGGGTCGGCGACAGTTATGTTGTCTTCGAGCGTGACCAACAGGCCGAAAGGGGCGTTGTAGACGGTCTTTTCCAGAAACGCTCGTAGTCCCAAAGTGTCGTCGTGCGCGTCGATGCGTCTGCGATACTTGACTTCAATCGGAATTCGCCGGGTCCCAACCGTCAGGACGAACTCAACCTCGAGTTCCACGCCTCGCATAGGGAAATGCGCCACGTCCAACTGCGGGATGGACGCCAGGAAATAGCCGAGGGTACTTTCGGCCAAATGACCCGCCAGGTCCGCCAAGTGGGGCTCGGCAGCTAGTCCTTCGGGGTCGAGAGGAATGATCTCCTGCAGCCAGCTGGCTCGCAGTGCGTGGTCGCAGAGGCAAATCTTGGCCGGCGCTTTGCGGCGCTTGAGACGCAGTTCAAGCGGATTGACGAGGCGGATCAGCAGTGTGCCATCGAGGAAGCGGAGATAGCTCAGGATGCGATTCCAGCCGATGTTGCCGCCGAGGGCTTGCTGGATTTCCGGGACGAGGAGGTTCTGGCCCGGGCACTGGCCAGCGTATCGACAAGCGAGGCGAAACACTTCTTCCAGCAGCCTCTCGTCCCGCTTCTGTCCCCGGGGTCCCAGGCGCAGGTCGTGCTGGATCGCCCGTTTGATGACCGTTTCGTTCAGGTGACTGGCCAGTTCGGGCCAGGCGATTTCGGCGCGTTCGTGGGCGATTGGATAAGCACCGCGCTCCGAGAAAGCCTGGAACGCCTGTCGGCGAGGGAGGCTCTCCTGGGTGGCTCGGGCGATGCCACCGTGCCAGAAGTCCGGGCTGGTCAGCGTTTCCACCCCGTTGTCGTTCCAGTAAGGCTGGGTCAGGGAGTTGAACCGCAGACCGGCGATTTCCCGCAACAGCAGAGGCCCCAAGTCTAACGTCGTGATCCTTCCCGCGAGGCTATCCCGGCCGGCCTCGATGCGCAGCGACAGCTCCCCGTTACAAGCACGCGGGCCGTGTGGTTATCAACAAGGTTCTTGATTTGGGGTGCCCACGCGTCCAGGTTTTGCACTTCGTCGAAGAAGAGGAAGGCCGGTTCGCGGCGCCGGCCGCTCTCGTTGAATGATGATCCCAGGACCTGATTCTCGAACCAGCGGGAAATCGCCAGCACAGGTTCCTGAATCCCGCGCAGAGCGGGCAGCTCATCGAAGGGGACATACAGGATGCGCTTTGGTGCGACACCACTGTGCAAGAGACGCTCGATGATCTGGCGGAGCAGTACGGTCTTTCCCACGCGCCGTGGGCCGCGGAGGACGGTGCCGGGCGTAATCCCATGCTGCACGAGCGTCACGAGGCGATCGAAGGGCCAGCGGCGAAACGGCGGTAGCTCCGGTCCCGGCTTCTGGTCCCACCAGGGGTTGAGCGTGCGTAGGTTCTGCGACAGTTCCAGCGGCAAGGCTCCGAAGCGCTGAGCCTCCAGAGGATGGGCTTTTCGCGGCATGAGCAGGCCCTCCCATCATCACTCGCTTGCGGCGGCGACAATAGCCGCGGAGCTAATCAACACGCTCCCCTGGCTCTTGCCGAGGGACAAACAAAGGAGAAAACAAAGGTGTCAGAGAATGAAAAGGGGTCGGGAGTCGTTTCGACTCCTTTTCATTCTCCAGGCCAACCCCCTGCCGATCTCACGCGACTTTCGCCTCACAGCGCACGATTGAGGGATGCTTCAGCGCGTTGCTCATGGCGCTGACGACCGTCGCCAGACGCCCCGCGGCGCCGTTCGGGTCGGCCGGCCTGAAAGTGCCATGCCTGGTGCCATCGTTCGCCGTGCTCGCGCAGGAGGCATCGTCCGTGCTCAAGCCGAGCCATCCCTCGGTGGACGCTTGCACGTCCATTAGACACGTCAAGAACCGCGAAGGCAAGCCTCGTGCGGGTCGAAGATGCAGCGGCTGCGATTCAAGAAATCCCTTGCCGATGCGGCCATCGATAGCGTGGTGCCGGCGGGCTCCCCCTGCCGGCTGATGCCTGGACTTGAGCCCCCGCGCCATGCCCAACCGGACCTTCTCTCCCCTGCCAGGCGCCCGCCGTGGTACAATCGGCCCCCTGGCCGACTCCCTAGCCCCGATGGTTCGCTATGCGCCAGCCCCAGGAAGTGATCCATCAGCGCATGCCCCTGCCCGAGGCGGTCGAGCAGATGCACCGGGCCTTTCGGTACAGCGGGTTCAAGCTGTACGTGGTCGGCGGTGCGGTTCGCGACTTCACCACCAGCCTGATCTTCAACACCCCCTTTGCCCCGAAGGATTTCGACCTGGTGACCGGGGCCCATCCGGACGCGGTGGAGCAGGTCCTGATCGACGCGAAACGGCAGCGTGTGCTGCCGGGCCGCGTCGGCATCCGCCCGGTGGGCAAGGCGTTCGGGGTCATCCTGGTCAGCTTTGGCGGGCATGGCCATTTCGAGATTGCCACCTTCCGCAAGGATGCCAAGACCGGGGACGGCCGCCGGCCGGACAGCGTCACCTTCAGCACCCTGCCCGAGGATGCCGATCGCCGCGATCTCACCATTAACGCTCTCTATTACAGCATTGACGACGAGGAGATCATCGACTTTCACGGCGGCATCCAGCACCTGCGCGACCGGGTGGTGGAATTCGTCGGCGATCCGGCCGAACGGCTTGACCGAAGACCGGTTGCGCGCCTGCGGTTCGCGCGTTTCTTCGGCCGGATCAACCCGGGTGGACCGGAACAGATCGGCCGCGCAGCCGCCAGGCCATCGCCGCCCGCGAGCTGCGGCCGGCGGTCAGCGAGGAACGCATCCGCGACGAGTTCCTCAAGGGACTCGCCAGCGTCCTCGACGTGGGCAACTTCCTCCGCGTTCTCGAAGACCTCGGCCTGCTCGGGCAGGTCTTACCTGGCTTCGCCTGTCGGATGCCGGAATGGGTGGCAGAGGCCGGGGAACGCTTGCCTGCGCCGCTCCTCATCTCCCAGATGCTGCGGGACCAGGCGGACGCCGACGAGGTGGCCCGCCGGCTCATGTCCCTCAAGTACACCACGGAAGAGGCAAATACGGTCTGGTTTCTCCTTAGACTGCCCGGCTATGCGACACCCGACGACGTGGTCGAATTCAAGCGCGATGTGCAAAAGCAGTCGCTGCCCGACGCGCTTCTCAGCAGCTACGGGCACCGCCTGCAACTGGCCAATGCTGACCTGATCGACCAGATGCTGCGTTTTCCCTACCCGAATGTGAGGGGGGAAGACCTGCTGCGCGAGGGCTTCCAGGGGCGAGCGCTGGGGCAGGAGATGCGCGAGCGCGAGATTCGGTTGTTCCGCCAATTCGTTGGGGCCTGATGTGAACGACGTGGTGGTCTTCGGCGGCTATGGAACATTCGGCGGGCATGTCGCCCGGGAGCTGGCGCGCCTGGGCGTGCCGCTGACGGTGGCCGGCCGCGATGGCGTCCGCGCCGAGGTGTTCGCCCGGACCCTGGGCCCCGCCTGCCGGGGCCTGGCCGCCGACGTGACCCGCCCCGACTCCTGCCGCGCGGCGCTGCGCGGGCAGGCGGTGGCCGTCAATTGTGCCGGCCCGTTCAACCGCTTCGATGCGGCCCTGCTGGACCTTTGCCTTGAATCCGGATGTCATTACGCCGATATTGCCGACGACCGAGGCTACGTCGCCCTGGTGCGGCATCGCGGACCACGCTTCGCCGAGCACGGCCTGGTCGCGGCCTACGGCTGCTCCAGCCTGCCCGCCATTTCCGGGCGCTGGGACTGCTCCTGCGCGCCCGCTCCGACGCCGTTCCGGAGCGGGCCCGGGTGACGCTCTTCATCGGTAACCACAATCCCAAGGGTCAGGCGGCGGTCCGCTCCCTGGTCGGCGGGTTGGGCCGACCCATCGCCGCCCCGCAGGGAACGCTGCGCGGTTTTCGCGATCGCGAAGTTGTGCCGCTGCCGTTCCCATTTGGCTTGCGCGGCGTCTTCAATTTCGACAGCCCGGAATACGACCTGTTCCCGGCGCTTCTGGGCGTGCGGGCGGTGGCAGTGAAGGTGGGGTTCGAGTTGCGGCCCGCCACCTACTTCCTGGCCCTGCTGGCCCGGCTCGGGTCGGGCTACGGCTTGCGCACGGTGCGCTGGCTGGAAGTGCCGGGACGCCTGTTCCGCGGTTTCGGCTGCTCCGGGGCTGCCATCATGACCGAGCTGTTCTATCCCGATGGCACGGCGGCGCGGGCGGCCCTGGTGGGCCAGTGCGACGGCCAGCGCATGGCAGCCCTGCCCTGCGCCGACGTCGCTCGGGCCCTGGCGGATGGGAGGGCAGCGGTGCGGGGCGCGGTGACGGCGTACGACTGTCTCGGCGCCGGACCGTTGCTTGATGGGATTACCGCTGAGGGGTTTCAGCTCACAATTGCCGAGCGGAGCTGAGCGGTAGGGTGGGTCGATTCTTCGAGACCCACCGTCGGACTCTACTCCCCATCTTCCCCCGTCCCCCAGCGGAAGAACTGCATCATCTTCTCCAGGATTTGCTTGCCGATGTGCTGTTTTTCCGCCGCCTGCTCGCTGGGGGCCACGGGGACGGCGGCCTCGCGCAGGGCCAGCTGGCGTTCGGCGGCCACGGCACTCATCTGCTCGGCGATCTCCGGCCGCCGCCCCAGCAGATCCTGCACATGCTCTTTGGAGACCTCAAAGGCGACCAGGTCGGTGGCCGCGATCACGGTGGCGGAACGTGGCTCGCCGGTGAGCAGCGACATCTCGCCGAAGGTCTGCCCCGGAATGTGCTGGGCCACGCGCACGCGGCCGTCGTCGCCGCCGCGCTCCAGGAAGACGTGGGTGAGCCCCTCGGCGAGGATGAACAGCGAATCGCCGTGGTCGCCCTGGCGGATGACGGTGTCGCCACGCTGGAAGTGCCGTTGCCGCATCGACGCCGCCAGGCTCGCCATCTCGTCGGGTTGCAGGCTGCGGCGGAACAGGTCGATCTGCGCGAGAGCGCCGGCCGGTCCAGCTCGGCATCCGCGGTGGCAAAAAGCTGGGGGAGCGGTGCCTCGAACGTGCCTTCCCGGGGGTAGGCCGGCGTCAGCCCCGCATGGCGCAAGTGCTCCAGAATGCTGCGCGTGACGGCATGACGGCCCGCCCCCGGCCAGACGGAATCGACGGGCAGCGAGTACCCCACGCGATAGCGGACTCCGCTGGGGGTAATTTCATCGATCCGCACCGTGGGCTTCGGATGTTCGACGGGTCCACGATCGCCGATGGCTGCCCGGTGCCGGCCAGCAAGATGCGCAGTGCCCGCTCCACCGGCACGGAGAAATCCAGGGTGATGAGGACGTTGAACCCGGCCCGGTCGTCGGGGTGGGAGTAGGCGGTGAACGGGGTAGACGCCATCAGCCCGCTGGGCACGACCACGATCCGTCCGCCGCCCACGTCGAGGCGCAGCGTTCGCCAGTTGATCTCCACCACCTTGCCGTACACCTTGCTGCTGAAGCTGCTGTGATGAATCTCGACCCAATCGCCGATCTTGATGGACCGATCGAGGTTGATAACCAGGCCGGTGAACACATCGAGGATGACGTTGCAGCGCGATGCCGAAGACGATTCCGAAAACACTGGAGGCGGCCCAGAAACCGGTGATGGACTGGCCGAAGACAATGGCGGCGATGCAGCTTAGGGCGAGGGCGATGATCAGGACCTTGACCAGGTCCTTCAACAGGCGCGGCACCGGTCGGCCAAGCGCGGCCGCCTGCCGCTCCCACAGGAAGAGATCGACGGCCCGGATAGCGCACCAGGCGCCGGCTAGCCAGGCCAGGACATGCAGGGCGTGACCGACAATCTCATCGGCGAAATATTGGTGCGGGACAAAGCCCGGGAGCAGCACCGCGGAACCGACGCAGGCAGCGAGGAACAGCAGCGGGGCCACCAGGGATCGAGCGTTCTTGCGCATGCTGGCTCCGCTTTACCCCTTCGCAAACAACCCCTTCACCGGCTGCCCCTTGCCGTCCTGCGTGGCGTAGAACGGCCGCTTCTCGACGTCGAAGGCGGTCCGCGGCGAGATGCCCATCGCGGTGAACAAGGTCGCGTGCAGGTCGGGGATCGTGATCGGGTCCTTGGTCGTCAAGAGCGGCCGCTCGGGGGCGGTCTCGCCGTAGAGCAGGCCCCGCTTGATGCCGCCGCCGAAGATCAGCACCGAGCCCGATCCGGTGAAGTGCCGGTGCAGGCCGTAGTGCTTCGGCTCCTTCATCACGTCGGTCTTGGCCCGCGACTGGTCGCTGGCCGTGCTGCCGGGCACGCCCTCGATCATCATGTCGCGGCTGAACTCGCTGGCCACCACGACCAGCGTGCGGTCGAGCAGCCCGCGCTGCTCCAGGTCGAGGATGAGCTGGGCGATCGGGCGGTCGATCTGCTTCTTCATCCGCGTGTAGGTGGCGTGGCCGTTCTCGTGCGTGTCCCAGTTCAGGAACGGGACGTACTCGGTCGTCACCTCGATGAACCGCGCCCCGGCCTCGGTCAGCCGGCGGGCGAGCAGGCAGCCCTGGCCGAACCGGCCGGTGTTGTAGCGGTCGAAGCTCTCCTTCGGCTCCTTCGACAGGTCGAAGGCGTCGCGCTCCGGCGAGTTGAGCAGCCGGTAGGCGTTGTCCATCGCGCGCACCACCGACTCTTGGTGGTAGTCGCTGGCCAGCTCGCCGGCCGGGCTGTCCTTGATCAGTCGCCGGTACGCTTCTGCGCGGCCTCGAACCGCTCGCGGCGTCATCCCCTTGGGCGGGCGGACGGCGGCGATGGCGTCGAGCGGGATACGGGAGATTGAACGGGCCGTACTCGCTGCCGAAGAACCCGGCGGTGGTGAACGCCTTCAGCTCCTCGACTCGCCGTGCCCCTCCAGCCGCTGGCCGATGTTGATGAACGCCGGGATCGCCGGGTTCTTCGGCCCGCGGACCCTGGCGATCCACGAGCCGAGGTGCGGGCAGGCCACGGTCTGGGGCGGGACGTACCCGGTGTGCCAGTGGTACTGGTGCCGCGAGTGGAGGATGTTCCCCAGGTCGGCGACGACGTGCGAGCGGATCAGGGTGCCGCGGTCCATGCACCCTGGCGACGTGCTCCAGGCCCTGCGAGATCTTGACGTCGTCGACGGCCGTGTCGATGGCCGGGAAGGTGCAGAGGATCTTCTCCGACGGGACGCCGATCTCGAACGGGCGTGTACCGCTTGGGGTCGAACGTCTCGGGAGCCGCCATGCCGCCGGCCATCCAGAGCAGGATGCAGGTGTCGGCGGTGGGCCGGGATGCTTGACCGGCTCGGCGGCCAGGAGCGGCTCGCCGGCGGCCAGGGCGGCGAGGGCGGCGGCGCTCATGCCGCGGAGGAAATCGCGGCGAGAGAGTGAGTTCGGCATATTGGCACCTCTCCCGATTCTTCGCATCTAACCGGCACGCCGGTCCAGTGACATCAAGGATACTGCTCGACGAAGCTGCTGATCGCCCTTGAAATTGCTTTACCCCTCTCCGCCGCTTGCGGGTCGTCCGTAAGTGGGATCATCGCGAGAATCTCGGCTAACCCCGTGCGCATTTGCTCGTACTCCGCCTCCGCCTCGGCTAGGGACGATAAGTATCGCGTATGGAACATCCAGCCATAGATGCCGCAGGTGATCGCGAACGGCGCGTGCGTCGTGTCGCTCTCCAGTGTGACCCGGGCACCGTCGGCATGCTCGTCATCCCGGATAGTGATGCCGTCCTCGGAGCCCCGGGTTCCGATGGTGACCCCTTCATCAAATGCTGCCCATTTCATAGGGACCCCTGGTTGTCCTCTTGTCGGCGTGTCCACCGGGCCAGGACCTTTTCTTTGAGGCCGGGCCGCGGCGGGACAGCCGTTTCGATCATCCGCTGCATTTTGTCTCCTTCCTCCTCCTGCTCCCGAAGGTATTGCTCGACACTTTCCTTCTGATCCAGGTAGTAACCGATCAGCGTGTACACGTCTGACAAGCGGTGGACGTCATAAGCATCGACGATTTCCTCCGGCGTCTCTCCTGCCCGGTAGTGCTCCACGATCCGTTCCAGGGGAATGCGTGAATCGGTTACCCGATACACTCCGTTGTCCAACCGAATCAGCGGTACGGCGCGCGGCTCAAGATTCAGAATGACTCCCATGATCCTCCTCCTTTCCACCCCATTCTACCGAATCAACTGAAACTCCGGCAGCATCACCACCGCCCAGAGCAGGTCCGCCAAGCCCTCCGGGGTCGCCGTCGTCCCGAGGATTTCTCGCGCGGCCACCAACTCCTCCCCCGTCGGCTTGCGGCACAGCGCCCGCCGATACAGCTCCTCGATGCGCTCCTCCGGCGTCGCCTTCGGCTTCTCCTTCAACAGGTTCGCCGCGCCGCGTGCCAGCAAGTCGGTCAGGATTTGCCCGTTCGACAGGTCCAGGGCCTCCAGCGTCGTAAGCTGGTCGGGCCGCGTGGTGACCACCTGTTCGCGGTTGGGCCGGCCCAGCGAGCGCATCAGGGCGTCGGCGTTGACCAGTGACGCGCGGATCGAGCGGCGCTCCGGCGGCACCGAGTCGGCGAACGCCGGCAGCGCCACCGGGGCGGCAGGCTTAGCCGGGGCCGTCTTCGTCAGCATCCACACCGCGTCGAGGAACTGCTCCGCCGTCATCCGCCGGATTTCCGGTCCGCGATAGACGTAATCCTCGCCTGATGCCTCCCCCTTGATCGGCACCGGTCGCGACTGGTAAGCCCGCGAATTGACGATGTGCTCCAGCAGCTTTTTCAGATCGTATTTGTCGTCGGACAAATAGACCCCGAGGTAGTCCAGCAAATCGTCATTCCAGGGGCGGTTGGCCATCACGTCCACCGGATGCACGATGCCGTGGCCCATCAACCGTTGCCAGAGGCGGTTGGCGATGGTGCGCGTGAAGCGGCCGTTGTCCGGGTGCGTCACCAGGCGGGCCAGCTGCTCCAGCCGTTTCGCCTTCGGCTGTGTCGCGTCGATGGTGCCCAGCTCCGGGAAGACGAACCGCGGGCTGGCCTTGCGGCCGGTTGGCTTGTCGCAGCGGAAAATCTCCAATTGGCGATCGGCAATGATGGCGGCCAGGCCGTAGGCATCGTCCAGCTTCCATTTGTCGATGAAGCTGTCGTGGCACGAGGCACACTTCATGTTGATGCCGAAGAACACCTGCGAGACGTTCTGCGAGAATTGCAGCTCCTGCACCTGGCTGGCATTCACGTTGCCGCGCCACTTGATCCCCTTGATGAACCCCTCCGACTCGGGCGTGGGGCTGATTAGCTCGCGGACGAACTGGTCGTAGGGCTTGTTGTTCAGCAGCGACGAGTAGAGCCAGGCGCTGATCTGCTTGCGGCCGCCGTCGATGTAGCCGGTGCCGGCGTAATCGTTGCGCAGCATGTCGTTCCAGAAGGTCAGCCAGTGCTCGGTGTAGCAGCGCCGGTCGTCGAGCAGCTTGCGAATCAGGCGGAGCGCTTGTCGGCGGCGGCATCCTTCAGGAACGCATCGACCTCCTCGGGTGCCGGCAACAGGCCGATCAGGTCGAGATAGACCCGGCGGACGAAGGCACCGTCGTCGAGCGGGGCGGGTGGCTGGATCTTATGCTGAGCAAAATAGGCGTCGATGATGCGGTCGATGGGGTGGTCACGGCCATTGCGGGCAGCTGGCAGCACCGGGCGGCGCGGCCTGAGCGGCGGAACGTAGTCGGCGACCTTGAACGAAAAGCCCTCCTCCCAGGCGAATCCCTCGTCGATCCAGGCGCGGAGGAGCGCGATTTCCCTGGCGGAGAGCGGCTCCCCCTTCGACGGCATGCGCACGTCCTTGTCGGTGCTGGTGACGCGCTTGACGAGCTCGCTCGCGCCGCTCTTGCCGGGGATGACCGCTTTCTTTTTCAGCACGTCGGCCCGCGTGTCGAGGGAGAATGAGCCCTTGTACTTGCCGTTGGTGTGACACTGGGCGCAGCGAGCCTTGAGCAGAGGGACGATGTCGTGGGCGAAATCGATCTTTTGGGGCGGCTGAGCCACACCTCGACCAGCCAGAATGGCAAGTGCAAGCGCGCCGAGCCAGAATAGCCCCAGGCCGGAGCCTATCCAGGTTCGCATTAACTTCTCCGATCACTGATAGTGGGATGGGCTGTCACATCCCCTCCAGGGTACTGTTTCGCTAGCGGATCGCAATTCCCGGCCGGGCTGGCTCCATGCTAGCGGAGGCGAGGCTTCCTGACGTGAGACATCACGCAGCTCGCGCGCGTCGCCGGGCAAGGTACCACCGGCCCAGACGCCCTACTACGAGAATCACCAGCCAGAACCCGATGGTGGTCCCAACAACCCAAACAAACGGCTTATGCGGAGGAACGTGCCAGATGCGGATGGTGCCGTCATCGTGCAGGGTGGCGAGCGTCTTGCCGTCCGGAGAGAATATCCCCGCCTGACAGCCGCGGAATGCCGCCAATTGCTTTCCGTCACCGAGGCGCCAGAGGCGGGCGACAGTGTAAGACTCATCCTCCCTAATGAGAGGGTTCTGAGTCGTTAGACCAATCTGCCAGGCACGCCATCGAAGGCCCTCCCACACCTCTCCCGGGTCATGGTACAGCCCGGTCACGAGCAACGTTTTGCTGTCGTGCGCGAACGTAACGGATGTTCGTGGAATCTGGCCGCAAATCACGCAGGGCCTGGAAGGCATGGTGCTATCGGCGGGCGCCTGGAGCAGCGTCCCCCGCTCGGGAGAAATCGTCACGAAGACCTCCGCGCCCGAGTAATCCTCTTTCGCATACCACCGGCCGTCGGCAGACATTGGGTCACGGGTGACGAATGACGCCCGACGATTCAGCCTCGCACCAACGTCCCAGATGGTGACTTCCACTTCGCCGTCCGGCCTTGACGCCTTACCAATGAGGAGCCGACCGTCGCTGCCGAAACCGCAGCTCCGGTCGTGCATTCCAGCCCCTGCGAACGGAACCTGGTCCCTGAGCGTGCCGGTTTCCGTGTCCCAGAGCTTGATCTCCGCCGGCCCATCCCAGCCGTCCGGATACTCCTCCGTGGCGAACGATCGAAAATCGGGCGAAAGCCCTCCCGACCACTGCCCTTCGGGTAGTTCGTGGAGCAGACGAAACACCGGCTCACTCTCGTCTAGTGCCAGGATTTGCAACCGACCGCGTTCATTCTTGATTCGTTCCTCCTTGGTCTGCTGGTAAATCGCGAATGACCTGCCATCGGGTGCAAACCTCGGCGAGTGGTCGTCACAGAACAGCTTCGCGCGCACCTGGCCTGATGCCAGGTCCCAGAACTGAAGGTGCTGGTCCCCGACAAAAGGACCATCGCGAAAAACGACTAGGAACCGTTCGTCCGGGGAAAAGGTGATCCATGGGAAACGGTCCCTCCTCGGCAAGGTGAGTGAGATTCTCTCATCACCACTCCCCAGGTCCCAGACCCTAAGGCGCACATCACTGTCTATGTCGTCCGCGACTTGGCCGCTGACGGCGAGGAAACCCGCGTCGGGCGAAACCGTGAACGTCGGCCAGTGACCCCAGTCCGCAGCGATGGAACGCCGGAGCAGCCCGGTCGACGTGTCCCACACGAAGAAAGCGCGCGTGTCTCGACTCTCCTTGTCGTACGTCTCAGTCAGCAGTGTTCTGCCATCGCGAGACAAGGCGACAAGGCGAGATGGCTGCTCGGCCAGCACGATTCCCCGGGGTTGCGGGTCGAAGAAGGTTCCCGCAAAGCCAAAGGTGAGCAGCAGGAGGACCAGGACGGTAGCCCGGGCGACCCATTCCCGGGGCGTTGCTCGCAGGGATCGATGCACGGTGGGTCCCCCTGCCTTCGATGAACACGAAAACGGTGGTAATTCTCTTGCTCGATCTCCCCCTTGTCAACCAGCCCATAGAGTTTCGCTGCCGCTGGTGATTCTCTTTGCGGCCCACCGTGGCGACAACTACGCGGTAAGCGACGTTGCCTCTGGCTCCCGCCCGCATAAACTACGCGCTGGGGTTGAAGTTCACACACCTCGGGAGGATGCCACACCATGCCATTCACCTTGCCGAACCTGCCCTACGCTCCGGACGCCCTGGAGCCGTCCATCGACAAGATGACGATGGAAATCCACCACGGGCGGCACCACAAGGCCTATGTTGACAATCTCAACAAGGCGACGGCCGACCAGCCGGCACTGCAAAAACTGCCGGTCGAGCAGCTCATGCGGCAAATCGCCAGCGTGCCCCAAAACATCCGTCAGGCGGTCATCAACAACGGCGGCGGGCACGTCAACCACAGCATGTTCTGGCTCATCATGGGCCCCGGTGCCGGCGGCAAGCCGAGCGGCCCCCTGGCCGACGCCATCAACCACACCTTCACCGACTTCCCTACCTTCCAGACCAAGCTGAAGGAAGCCTGCACCGGCCGGTTCGGCAGCGGCTGGGGCTGGCTCGTCTTCGCCGACGGCAAGCTGCAAGTCGTCAGCACGGC
Source organism: uncultured Planctomycetota bacterium (assembly GCA_963827935.1). GTDB lineage: Bacteria > Planctomycetota > Planctomycetia > Gemmatales > Gemmataceae > DATFNV01. The sequence continues at coordinate 21,328 of CAWHCN010000001.1, forward strand.
CAACCAGGACAGCCCCTACATGAACAATCAGGCCCCGATCATGGGCATTGATGTCTGGGAACACGCCTACTACCTCAAGTACCAGAACAAGCGCCCCGACTACATCGACGCCTGGTGGCACGTCGCCAACTGGGCGGCCATCGGCGAGCGCTTCGCCAAGGCCAAGGCGGGAACGCTGTAAGTCGCCGTTTAGCCGCCGCCCGGAGGGCGGCGGCTAAACGATCTTGACGTGGCTCGGCCCCTCGCTATAGTCCCCCGTCCGGTGGCGTGGGGTGACGCTGCCGGTTCCATCGACGGAGCGGGGGGCGGGCCATGGGCAGGACAGGGATCGGCCTTGGAGTGCTGGTGACTGCGCTGTTCATTTTGGGCGGGTGCAAGACCGACAACACGCTCAAGCCGCCCAAGGAAGACCCGAAGTACAACTTGCCGCCCAACGACCCGCGCTACAGCACCGGCCCCAATTTCCCGGACAATACCCTGAACAAATGGCCCAAGCGCGACGTGCCGGGTCTGGATGATTCCACGGACAATGACCCGTCGAAGCGCATGAACGGGGGGAACGGGATGGGCATGGGTCATTAAATCTCCATCAGCCCCGAGCGCAAGCGAGGGGCCTTTCTTTACTCCTCGTTTGCGCTCGCGGCCGGTGGGCGTAGTATAATAGTGCCTACCTGCCGACCTTCGAGACTGCACCCATGCGCATGCACCTCCTTCTTTCTAGCCTCGCCATCGCTGTCGTCGCCGCCCGGGTAGGGGCCGCCGATTCCAAAGCGGTCAATTACAGCCGCGACGTGCAGCCGATTTTCACCGCCCACTGCTATGCCTGCCACGGCCCCGACGAGGGGAAACGCAAGGCGAAGCTGCGGCTCGATCAGCGCGAGTCGGCGATCCGCAAGGCGATCAAGCCCGGCGATGCGCCTCACAGTCCACTGATCCAGCGCGTGGTGAGCGAGGAGGCGGACCAGGTGATGCCGCCGCCCGCCTCGAAGAAGGAGCGCCTCAGCACGGCCCAGGTGGAACTCCTGCGCCGCTGGATCGATCAGGGAGCGAAGTTCGACATCCACTGGGCCTATGTGAAACCGGCCCGGCCGGGTTTGGCGCAGGCCGCGATCCCGGCCTGGGTGCGCAATCCGATCGATGCCTTCGTGGTGGCCGGTCAGGCCAGCCACGGACTCACCCCCGCCCCGGAGGCTGACCGGCTCACGCTGATCCGGCGGCTATCGTTCGACCTGATCGGTCTGCCGCCGACGCCCGCCGAGGTGGACGAGTTTGCCGGCGACCGGTCGCCGGAGGCTTACGAGAAGCTGGTGGATCGGCTCCTGGCATCGAAGCACTTCGGCGAGCGCATGGCGGCCTCCTGGCTGGATGCGGTGCGCTACGCCGACACCGCTGGTTACCACAGCGATAACCACCGCGACGTCTGGCTATTCCGCGATTACGTGATCAACGCCTTCAACGCCAACAAGCGGTTCGACCAGTTCACGATCGAGCAGCTGGCCGGTGACCTGCTGCCCAGTCCGACCGCCGAGCAGCGGATCGCTTCGGGCTACAACCGCCTGTTGCAGACGACGGAGGAGGGCGGCGCTCAGGCCCGGGAATACACCGCCAAGTACGCCGCCGACCGCGTGCGCAACGCCTCCGCCGTGTGGATGGCCAGCACGATGGGCTGCTGCGAGTGCCACAACCACAAGTTCGACCCGTTCACCTCCCGGGATTTTTACAGTTTCGAGGCCTTTTTTGCGGACATTCAGGAAAAGGCCGTCGGCCGCCAGGACCAGACGGCCATCCTGACGCCCGCCCTGGAGGCGCAGGTCAAGAAGCTCGACGCCAGCCTGGCCCGCCTCAAGGCCGACCTGGCGAAGCCGCGGCCCGAGTTGGAAGCCGGTCAGGCGAAATGGGAGGCGAAAGCGAAAGCCGATAAGTTCAAGCTGCCGAAACCCGTGGCCGATGCTCTCGCCGTCGAGCCGGCCAAGCGCACGCCGCAGCAGAAACAGGTGCTGGCCAACCACTACCGCAGCGTGGCGCCTGAGCTGGAGCCGCTGCGCAAGGAGCTGGCGGCCGCGCAGGGACGGCGTGACGCGCTGATGAAGACCGTCCCGACGACGCTGGTCACCACCGCTGTCCCTCCGCGCGTGGTCCGTGTCCTGGCCCGCGGCAACTGGCTGGACGACTCGGGCCAGATCGTGCAGCCGGCCGTGCCCGCCTTCCTGGCCGCCCTCGACAGCAAGGGGCAGCGGGCGACACGCCTCGACCTGGCCCACTGGATCGTTTCCCCGGACAACCCGCTGACGGCCCGCGTCTTTGTGAACCGCCTGTGGAAGATCTGTTTTGGGCAGGGAATCGTCAAGTCGCTCGACGATTTCGGCGTCCAGGGCGCGCTGCCGTCGCACCCGCTGCTGCTCGATTGGTTGGCCGTCGAGTTCGTCGAGCGCGGCTGGGACGTCAAGCACATGCTGAAGCTCCTGGTGATGTCGAACACTTATCGGCAGTCGTCGGTTGGGATAAAGGAAGCCCGCGACAAGGACCCGGGCAACGTCTGGCTGGCGCGGCAGGGCCGCTTCCGCCTGGACGCCGAGATGCTGCGCGACAACGCCCTGGAAATCAGTGGCCTGCTGGCGCCGAGGTTGGCGGCCCCAGCGTCAAGCCGTATCAGCCGGCCGGGTACTGGTCGTACCTCAACTTCCCGACGCGCGAGTGGCAGGCCGACAAGGGCCAGAACATCTACCGCCGCGGCCTGTACACCTACTGGTGCCGCACCTTCTTGCACCCCAGCCTGCTCGCCTTCGACGCCCCGACCCGCGAGGAGTGCACCGTGGAGCGGACCCGCTCCAGCACGCCCTTGCAGGCCCTGGTGCTGCTGAACGATCCCATCTATGTCGAGGCCGCCCGCGTCTTCGCCGAGCACATCATGAAGCAGGGCAGCAAGGACACTCCGGCCCGCCTCGACTGGGCTTATCGCCGGGCCGTCTCACGCCCCGTGAAACTCGAGGAAACGAAGGTCCTGACGGAGCTATATCAGAAGCACCTGGCTGAGTTCCGACTGGACCGTGCGGCTGCGGCGAAGGCCGTCGCCGTCGGCCAGTGGCCGGTGCCCAAGGATGTGGACCCGGCCGAACTGGCGGCGTGGACCTCGGTGGCGCGGGTGATTCTGAACTTACACGAGACGATAACGAGGAATTAGCCGGGTGGTTTCCCGGCGAGAGATTCACGTCATGGCCACTGCATCGACAAAACGCCGCCGCTCTTCCCCCCGAGCGTGCCCGTCGCCAGAGCCGACGGAACGCCTGGCCGTTTCCGTGCCGACCACCGCGCTGACCCTGGCCGGTTTCCGCGAGTGGGCCACCTCGCCGGAGTTCCCCGAACACATCCGAGCGGCCTTCATGGATGGCGAGGTGTTCATCGACATGAGCAACGAAGAGCCGGAGTTGCACGTCGCCGTGAAAACGGAGGTCATCCTCGGGCTGGGGCCGGTCGTGCGGGCTGGGAAGCTGGGCAAGCTCTATGGCGATGGGTTGCTGGTGACTAGCGTGACGGCCGGCGTTTCCAACAGCCCGGACGCTTCGTTCCTCAGCCGTGAGACGATTCGAAGCGGTCGGGCGCGTCTCGTTCCGCGGAAAGGGAAGCCCGATCACTATCGCGAAATCGAAGGCACTCCGGATTGGCTCCTGGAGGTCATCAGCGACACATCGGCGCAGAAGGACACAGAAAAACTCCGGGTGGCTTATCACGCGGCCGGCATCCCCGAGTACTGGCTTATCGACCCCCGCGGCGAAGCCATCGTCTTCACGATCCTGCACTGGAGGAAAGCCGGCTACGCCGCCGCCGCGGCAAAGGACGGCTGGCAGCGCTCGAAGGTGTTCGGCCGGGAGTTTCGCCTCACCCGTGTGCGGGACGAGTTCGGTCTGTGGGAGTACACGCTGGAGGTGAGGGTGTAACCGTCCTCCGTCCCCTTCGACCGTCGTCCCAAGCCATTATCTATGCCCTGGATTCAGGAAATCGCTGAGGAGAAAGGTCGGCGCGTCCTCATGAGTAAGGGAATGAAGATCGCTATGGCGATCGTCATGAGCATTGCCGGAACCGGCTTTCTCGTGCTCGGAGCCGCCACTTTTGGCGAACCCGGCGCTGTCCTCGCGGCGGCACGGTGGCCCTTCTTCGGCATCGGATGGGTCTGCGTAGGGATAGCGATCGCGTCTCTTGTCACCCTCGACAAAAGGTCGGGCACGCGGCAGGCGTCAGATAGGACCGGCGAGATCGAGCACTCGGTGGAATCGCTCCCCGTCACGTCTCAGGAGCAGTCGAGACCAGGAAGAATTGGCGATAGTCTCATATTCCTATACAAAGTATGGAAGTACATCGTCACCGGCGCCTTATCCCTCCTCATCGGCTTCTGGCTCGTCTTCTCGCCGGATTTCCGCACCAACCCGAAACAATTCAGCCTGAGAGACGCCGCACCCGGATTCGGGGCCATTCTCGTTGGCGTTGTCATTCTGGGATTCCTGGCGTGGTCGTTCCTGCGGAGATGGCACCGATAATCACGCAGCCGCGGTTGTGGCACGGTCTCCTGACCGTGCCACCCGGCCTGACCGAAGGTCTCCCGTAAGCCGCGATGGAGCGTGGAGACCTTCGGTCAGCGGAAGTGGCACGGTCAGGAGACCGTGCCACAACGATTCGGTGGCGATGCGAGGCGGGTAGAACCAAGAGGCCCGTTCCTTACGCCTTCGCTTCAGCCAATACCGGCTCGGGTTCCACCGCCCCCGCCGCCATGCCCCCGCGACTGACGAACGTCCCTTCCCACGTCCGGCTCGCCACGGCCAAGAGGGCCGCGCAGGCGAAGCCGACCACGGCGAAGATCAGGAAGCCGCCGGCGAAGGTCGCCGTCCACTGCTTCAGGCCGCCCAGCAGGTTGGGCAGGAAGAAGCCGCCGATGCCGCCGGCGGCGCCGACGATGCCGGTCAGCACACCAATTTCGCGCGGGAAGCGCTGCGGCACCAGTTGGAAGACTGAGCCGTTGCCCATACCCAGCATCCCCATGCCCAGGAAGAGAAGAGCGGCACAGACGGCAACTGGGGGCAAGCCGGCCACGCCGAGCATCATCAGACCAGCGCCGACGTACAGGGCCGCCAGCATGCGGATGCCGCCGAGGCGGTCGGCCAGGTAGCCGCCGACCGGCCGCAGGAACGACCCGGCCACGACGCAGGCAGTCGTGAAGTAGCCGGCCTGCTGCTTCTCCAAGCCGTACTGCGCCACGAAGAACGAGTTCAGGAAACTGGCCAACCCCACGAAGCCGCCGAACGTCACCGAATAGAATAGGCAGAACCACCAGGTATCGCGCAGGCGGAGGACGGCGGCGTAATCGGCCAGGCGTTTGGCCTTGACCGCGCCCGGCGCGTCGCGGGCCAGCAGGAAGAAAATCAGCAGCGTCAGCGTTACCGGGACCAGGGCGATGCCGAAGACGGCCTGCCAGCCCAGCCAACGCGCCAGCATCGGGCCGCACAGGGTGGCCAGGGCGGTGCCGCTGTTGCCCGCGCCCGCGATGCCCATCGCCAGGCCCTGGTATTGCGGCGGATACCAGCGGCTGGCCAACGGCAGCGCCACCGCGAAACTCGCCCCCGCCACGCCGAGCATCAAACCGACCAGCAGGATTTGCGAAAAGCGCCGACCCACAGCCAGCCCAGGAGCAGCGGCACCAGGGTCAGCGTCAGGCCGATTAGTCCCGTCTTGCGGGCGCCGATGTGGTCGGTCAGCACGCCCAGCACCAGCCGTAAGAGCGACCCGCCCAGGAGCGGCAGGGCGATCATGAAGCCGTTCTGGAAGTCGTTAAGGTGGAATTGTTCCTTGATGGACGGCGCCAGCGCCCCGATCAGGACCCAAACCATGAAGCTGATATCGAAATAGAGGAAGGCCGACAGGAGCGTTGGCCCGTGCCCGGCCCGGGCAAAATCACGCAGACGCATGAGACCTCCGTGGTGGCATTCTTCTGGGGGAATGAACCACAAAGGACACAAAGGACACAAAGAATATCAGACATAATTCTTTGTGTCCTTTGTGTCCTTTGTGGTTTAAGGTCGGCGTTTGACGCATGGCATCGCACCGCGCGCAGGATCAATCGGGCAACACGACCCGGCCGCGGGCTGCCAGCAGACCGGCCAACTCGGCTTCCAGGCGGCTGCGGGTTTGCTCCGAGGCGGAAGCGAGATGTCCCGGGCCGCGAAGGCCGCCCACTGGATGACCTGACGGCAGAGACGTTCCTCCTCGGTGGCCCCGGCGAAGTGCTGGCGCAGGTCATCTTCGAGGGGGCTGCTCGGCGTTGAGCTTGCGGAACTGGGCCGCCGTCTCAGCAGCGTCAGCCGCCCGGCGAGCAGGTCCTCGGTCACGGCGGCCTTCGCCTTCGCCCGCGCCACAGGATTTCCCCGGTCGGCTGGAGCACCGCCAGGTCCCGCTCGCCGCGCTGAATCTGCTCGCACAGGACGGGCACGTTCCACCAATCCAGGTTCCAGCGTGTGGCCCACGGCGGCCGGGCCTGGCCCAGGGCGGTGAACGCCATGCCGACCAGGGCCACGCACGACAGCGCGCGACAAAAAGCTCATGGATCACTCCTCTCCGTTTCGGCGGGACCGCGGCCGGGGGGACGGCCGAGTGACGGCGAAGGAAGGCAGGACGGCGGCGGGCGGAGGGGCGCGGGCCGCGCGGCTGGCAGGCCTTTACGGTTGATGTCGGCGGTCGCAGCGGCCAAGGCGGGCGGGCCCCGTCCCATTGACCGGCCATGCCCCGGGCCGAGGCGCGATGAAGCCGCGCGGCCGCGGCACCTTCTCCAGATTGACGGCGCAGAACTTCAGCTCCGGCTGCTTGGCGACGCGGCCGATGGCGCTGATGGTCAGATAGTTGGCCGCGTTGCCTTCGCCGTACAGGTCGCCCCAGTGGAACGGCACGAAGACCATGCCCGGCGGCACCCCGTCGCTGAGGCGCGCCGGCAAGGTGATCGTGCCGCGCCGCGTCGAGAGCTGCACCGTCTCGCCCTCGGCGACTCCCAAGGTCCGGGCATCGTCGGGGTTGACCTCGACGAACGGCCCCGGCTCGCGGCGGACCAGCTTGTCGGCCTTGCCGTCCGCGTCAGCGTGTGCCAGTGGGCGTAGAGCCGGCCGGTCGTCAGCACGAACGGGAACTCGTGATCGGGCAGTTCGCGCGGCTCGCGGTGATCGCGCGGCAGGAAGACCGCCCGGCCGTCCGGCGTCGGGAAGCGCCGGTCGAGATAGCGGCGTTTCGTGCCCGGGATGGTCGGCCGTCGGGCAGGGCCATTGCAAGCTGGTCTCCTGCCGCAGCCGCCGCGCCGTCATGCCGGCCATGTCGCAGGGCCGGCCCGCCGTCAGGCGGATGAACTCGTCCCAGACCTCCGCCGCGCGGCGAAGTCGAAGCCCGTGTGGCCCAGCGTTTGGCGAAGCGGGCGAGGATCTCCCAGTCGGGCAGCGCCTCGCCGGGCGCGGGAAACAGCTTGGGACTGTAGGTGACCATGCGCTCGCTGTTGGTGCTGGTCCATTCCTTCTCGCCCCACTGCGCGGCCGGCAGCAGCACATCGGCGAAGCGCGTCGTCTCGGTCGGATGGTAGGCATCCTGCACGACGACAAGCTGGGCCTTTGCGAGAGCCCGGCGAACCTGGTGCAGGTCGGGCAGGCTGACGGCGGGGTTGGTGCCGGCAATCCAGATCGCCTTGAGTTGGCCCTTCTCCAGGGCGCGGAACATCTCGACCGCGGTCAGGCCGGGCTTGGGGCTGATGTTGCCGGGCCGCCGGCCCCAGAAGTGCTCGACCTCGCGGCGGTGCTCCGCGTCCTCGACGGTGCGGTAGCCCGGCAGCTGGTGCGACAGCAGGCCCGCCTCGCGGCCGCCCATGGCGTTCGGTTGGCCGGTGAGCGAGAACGGCCCGGCGCCCGGTTTGCCGATCTGCCCCGTCAGCAGGTGCAGGTTGATGAGGCTGTTGTTCTTCCACATGCCGACGGTGCTCTGGTTCAGCCCCATGCAGTAGAAGCTGAGAAAGCCGCGGGCGCCAGGCGATCAGGTCGGCCAGGCGGTCGACGCCGCTCGACGCCGGCACGGCGCACAACTCGCCAGATCCTGGGCCAGCAGGAAGTCGCGGTAGTCGTCGAAGCCGCGCGTGTGCCGGGCGACGAAGGCTGATCGACGGCGTGCCGTTCCAGCGAGCAGCCGGCCGAGGGCGTTGAGCAGGGCGATGTCGCCGCCGGGCGCGACGGGGACGTGCAGGTCGGCATCGCGGCCGTCGGCGTGCGGCGCGGATCGACGACGATGACGCGCTGGTCGGGCTTGGCCTTGCTGGCGGCCCGGACGCGGTCGAAGGTGACCGGGTGCGCCTCGGCCATGTTGCTGCCGATGATGAGGATGACGTCGGCGTGTCGATGTCGTCGTAGCAGGTCGGCGGCCCATCGCTGCCGAGGCTGGTGCGGTAGCCGGCGACCGCGGCGGCCATGCACAGCCGGCTGTTGCGAGTCGGTGTTGTTGCAGCCGAGGCAGCCCTTGAAGAGCTTGCCGGCCAGGTAGCCGTCTCCGTGTCGAGCTGGCCGCTGCCGTAAAAGGCGACCGCCTCGGGTCCGTGGGTGTGCAGGATGTTGGTGAGACACTCGCGACGTAGGCGAGGGCCGTGTCCCAGGCGACCGGCGAAAGCCGTCCTGCCGGCTGAGGCGAAGCTGCGGTCGCAGCAGTCGATCGGGCGTGTCGATGGTCGGGCCGAGCTGGGCCCCCTTGGCGCACATGCCGCCGAGATTGGCCGGCGCCGTCTCGACGCCGCGAATGCGCGTCACCGGCCGGTCCCCTCGAAGCGCAGCCGGCAGCCGACCCCGCAGTAGGGGCAGATGGACTCTCCCAAAACGCCCAAGGAACTCTCCTCCGGATGGAGCGTGCGCACGGGGAGCACCCGGACGCGGCACAGGCAAAACAGCTTGGGGAATCCCAGCCCCGGAGAGGAGAGCTGGCGTGCGGGAGAGTCGCCGGCCTCTGAAAAAAACCGCCCTCGCCCGGCTCGCCAAGGGGCCGAACCGGGCGAAGGCGCGTTCACCAGAGGTCGGGCAATCAGAAAGCAACTGCCGTGCCGACCGGAGGCCGGCGGCGGCTACACGTCCTAACGCCTTGCCTTTCCGCACTTTTCGCTGCGGAAATGGCGCAAGACGATCTTCGGCGCTGGCTGGGGATGCTCAGGGAATGGGCACCGGTTGTCAGGGGCGCGGCAGGGGGGCGACAGCAACGCCATTACTTCTTCTTGTCCGCCGCGAACCCGATGCTGCCGGCGAGTGATAGGTCGCAGCATCCCGAGCTGCTCGGCCTTCTTCGGCGTCAGCGTGAGAAACAGCGACCACCTGATCGCCGTTCGGCCCCGCGATGAGGTAGAAGTTCTGCAACACCGCCACGCCATCGGACTTGCCGAGCATCGACACGCGGGATGACCAGCGTCCCTCGCCCGCCGCCGGGCACTTCGCCGGCCTGCAATTCCTTCTCCGCCTCCCAGCCCGGCACGTCGGCCATCACGGCGCGGAACTCGTCGGCCGACAGGTGCTTGCCCTTCTCCGCCGGCGTCCAGGGGGTGATGGTCGCCTGGGCCACGAAGTCGCCGCGGTCCATCGGGAGCAGGATCAGCCGTCCTTCCGGCTCGCCGACCACCTGCCAGTCGCGGCCGTAGTTCAGCTCGAACTTCCCCTTGGAGTGACGGTACTGGATCAGTTGCAGCGCCTCCGGCACCTTGAATTCCTGCGGCACCGACACCAGGGCCACGTCGGCCAGCACATCGGGCCGCTCGATCGGCTCGCGCATCAGTGTCGTCGTGCTGGTCGCGGTCAGGGCGGGACTGGCCGGCCCCTGGTCGCGGTCGTCGGTCTGCTTCCACTCCAGCCACACCAGGCGCTTCGCCTTCAGGTCGAAGCGGTAAGTCGCGTCGATCTTCAGCTTGAAGCGCGCAGCCCGGCTCTCGATGCCGTTGGCCGGCCCGCGGACCGAAACGGTCGCCGTGTCCTCCTTGGCCGCTTCGAGCTTGCAGGTGAGGTCCTGATCGGTCAGGCCATCGAGGTGGCACAATGCCTGGGCCGCGGAATTGCCGACCTTCCAGGTGTCGCCGATAGCGACATCCTTGCCGGGCAGCAGACCGGTGAGGCAGAGGGTGTCGAAGTGGTCGCCGACCAGCTCCAGCTCCTGGCGCGTTTCAGCGGGCCGTTGGGCGAGTAGGTGAGCGGCTGGTCCTTGGGCCGCTGCACGACGATCAGCTGTCGCCCCTTGCACAGCGACTTGCTCTCTGCTGTCCTTCTCGACCTTGATGGTCGCGGTGGCGACTTCGTAAACGCGGGCGCCGGCTGCTCGACGAGTGCCTTGTCGCCGACGGCGAGGACGACGTCGGGGAACTCGTGAGTGGCGGCGGCGGTGAGGGCGAGCGGCGCCGGCTTGCCGCCGCGGCTCACCTTGATCTCGCCGTTCAGGGTCATCTCCAGGCGAACCCGGAAGCACTCGCCGGCCTTGACGGTTTCACTCAGCGGATAGGTCTACGGGCCCGGGCACCGGGTCGCGACGGCGAGCAGCACCAAACGGTCCCCACGGTTCGCCACGCGGCCATGTCGGTCCCCTCCTTCGGTCCACGATGGATCCGGCCGCGCAGGTACATAGTGCGAGCCGGGAAATGCGTCAAGACGGGAAGGGAACGCGGCGGACCGGATTCCCACTTCGACATAAATTCGTCGAGAATTATATGCGACCTGGCGCACGAGTCGCAATCCCTTGTCAAATAATGACATGCGCCTTCACATTTCAGCGCCAAGCGCCAGGTCGCATATAATTCGGTGTGTGCGGACACGCCCTGCCGACAAAGGATCAGCTTGAGGGCTGATGCCAGTCCCTGGCACACGTTCCGCTATGAACCTGACAGGCCATCGGCTTTCCGTTCGCACTGCGCTTCTCTAGCTCTTCTTTGTGGCGGCGGAGCGCGGTGGCCGCGTTTGATCTGGTGCCTCTGAGCCCGTGCTTGAGCTTGGCCCTTGGGTCGGCTTCACTTTCCTTGGTGCCGCGAGCCCGCTTGAAAGTCTCGTCCTTCGTTCGACCCATCCTCCGCCGACATTTTCTTCGCCCGTCCCTCACCGTCGTTGGAGGTCCTCATGCCTCGGAAGAAGACACGCCAGCCCATCCCGCCGCCCCGCATCGTCCGGCCCTGTGCCGCCGCCATCGAACGTCGGCAGCGCCAGCCACGTCGTCGCCGTCGACCCCGCTTGCGATCCGCAGCCCGTTCGTACCTTCGGCGTCTATACCGCCGACCTACAGACGCTGGCCGAGTGGTTACGCCACTGCGGCGTCACGAGCGTCGTGCTCGAATCGACCGGCGTCTACTGGATGTGCTTATGCGACTTCCTGGAAAGCCAGGGCTTCGAAGTGGTGGTGGTCGATCCACGCAGCCTGGCCCGCAACCTCAAGAAGAAGACCGACGTTTGCGATGCGGTCTGGCTGCAGCAGATGCACGCCTGTGGCCAGCTCAAGAGCTGTTTTCGACCCGCGCACGAGGTGCTGGCGTTGCGGACGCTGTGGCGGCATCGCGAGCATCTGATCACCGAGGCAGCCAAGCTCTTGCAGATGATGCTCAAAGTGCTGGTCCAGATGAATGTTCATTTGGACCTGGCCGTGTCGAGCATCGCCGGCGTCACCGGCATGCGCATCCTGCGTGCCATCGCCCAGGGGCAGCGTGACCCCCAGACGCTGGCGGCGATGCGCGATCCCAGCTGCAAGAAGAGCCGCGAGGAGATTGCCAAGGCCCTGGAAGGGACCTGGGACACGGCCCACCTGTTCGAGCTGAAACAACTGCTCAAGGCCTGGGACTTCTACCAGAATCAGCTCCATGTCTGTGACCGGGAGTACGCCAAGGCGGCCGGGCCGATGCCGGACAAGACCCAGGGGCGTCCGTTGCCCGAGTCCCAGAAGGCCGCGCCCAAGAGTCGCAACCGCCCGACGGAGTTCGACGCCGACGCCTTGATCTTCCAGTTGACGGGCGTGCGTGTCACGGAAGTGGACGGTCTGGGCGCCAGCACGGTGCTGACGGTCTTGTCGGAGACAGGCCCGGACCTGGCGGCACGTTTCCCGACGGACAAGCACTTCGCGGCCTGGACGACGCTGGCGCCGCAAGCACCAATCGGGCAAGCGGATCCGCTATCCCGCCCAGACGGCCAGCCGGGTGGCCAGGGCGTTTCGGCTGGCGGCGCGGTCCTTGCTCAGAAGTAAGAGCGTGCTGGGTAATTTCCTGCGCCGCCTGCGGGCCCGGCTGGGGATAGGCAGCGCCATCAGGGCGACAGCCCACAAGCTGGCGAAGCTCTTCTATCGCCTCATCACGCGTGGGGAAGCGTATCGCCGTGAGAGCACGGCAGCCGAAGAAGTCAAGCAGCAGGAGCGTCAGGTCAAAGCGCGTGCGCAGCGCAAGCGCGGGAGTTAGGGCTGCAAGTGGTGCCGATCTGAGCAGGGTCGGCGGGGCAACAGACGACGTTGGGGAAGT
>CAWHCN010000002.1:0-30185 GCA_963827935.1 uncultured Planctomycetota bacterium
AGGGCTGATGCCAGTCCCTGGCACACGTTCCGCGATGAACCTGTCAGGCCATCGGACTCCCGTTTGCACTCGGCCTCTCTAGCCGGGGGCGGCGGAGCGCGGTGGCTGTGTTTGATCTGGTGCTTCTGAGCCCGTGCTCTAGCTTGGCCTTTCGGTCTGTTTTACTTTCCTTGGTGCCGCAAGCCCGCTTGAGAGTCTCGTCCTTGGTTCGACCATCCTCCGCCGGCATTTTCTTCGCCCGTCCCTCACCGTCGTTGGAGGTCCTCATGCGTCGGAAGAGAACGCCAGCCCATCCCGCCGCCCCGCATCGTCCGGCCCTGTGCCGCCGCCATGAACGTCGGCAGCGCAGCCACGTCGTCGCCGTCGACCCCGCTTGCGATCCGCAGCCCGTTCGTACCTTCGGCGTCTATACCGCCGACCTGGAGACGCTGGCCGAGTGGTTACGCCACTGCGGCGTCACGAGCGTCGTGCTCGAATCGACCGGCGTCTACTGGATGTGCTCATGCGACTTCCTGGAAAGCCAGGGCTTCGAAGTGGTGGTGGTCGATCCACGCAGCCTGGCCCGCAACCTCAAGAAGAAGACCGACGTTTGCGATGCGGTCTGGCTGCAGCAGATGCACGCCTGTGGCCAGCTCAAGAGCTGTTTTCGACCCGCGCACGAGGTGCTGGCGTTGCGGACGCTGTGGCGGCATCGCGAGCATCTGATCACCGAGGCAGCCAAGCTCTTGCAGATGATGCTCAAAGTGCTGGTCCAGATGAATGTTCATTTGGACATGGCCGTGTCGAGCATCGCCGGCGTCACCGGCATGCGCATCCTGCGTGCCATCGCCCAGGGGCAGCGTGACCCCCAGACGCTGGCGGCATGCGCGATCCCAGCTGCAAGAAGAGCCGCGAGGAGATTGCCAAGGCCCTGGAAGGGACCTGGGACACGGCCCACCTGTTCGAGCTGAAACAACTGCTCAAGGCCTGGGACTTCTACCAGAATCAGCTCCATGTCTGTGACCGGGAGTACGCCAAGGCGGCCGGGCCGATGCCGGACAAGACCCAGGGGCGTCCGTTGCCCGAGTCCCAGAAGGCCGCGCCCAAGAGTCGCAACCGCCCGACGGAGTTCGACGCCGACGCCTTGATCTTCCAGTTGACGGGCGTGCGTGTCACGGAAGTGGACGGTCTGGGCGCCAGCACGGTGCTGACGGTCTTGTCGGAGACAGGCCCGGACCTGGCGGCACGTTTCCCGACGGACAAGCACTTCGCGGCCTGGACGACGCTGGCGCCGGCAAGCACCAATCGGGCAAGCGGATCCGCTATCCCGCCCAGACGGCCAGCCGGTGGCCAGGGCGTTTCGGCTGGCGGCGCGGTCCTTGCTCAGAAGTAAGAGCGTGCTGGGTAATTTCCTGCGCCGCCTGCGGGCCCGGCTGGGGATAGGCAGCGCCATCAGGGCGACAGCCCACAAGCTGGCGAAGCTCTTCTATCGCCTCATCACGCGTGGGGAAGCGTATCGCCGTGAGAGCACGGCAGCCGAAGAAGTCAAGCAGCAGGAGCGTCAGGTCGAAGCGTCGGCGCAGAAGCGCGGAGTTAGGCTGCAAGTGGTGCCGATCTGAGCAGGGTCGGCGGGGCAACAGACAACGTCGGGGAAGTAGGCGAGGTCGATCTCAAGCCGAGCCGCTTGGGGCGGTGGCGTCGAAAATACCGCACACCGTAAGATCGCTGCCCGAGCACGACACCTCTCGCCCGGGTAGCGGGGCCTTGTTCATTGAAAGCAAAGCGAACCCGTCCGGTGCTTGCCGGATGATCCAGAATTCGGGGTATCTGGGAAAGAACCTCCCACAATTCCCATTATCCCTTTGCGATCTGGCCGGGCCGCTGGTACTATCTCTACCTGACCGCACGTGCCCGCCTCGGAACGGGACCCAAAACCGGAACGGATCACCGACACAGAGAAGGGCAGCTAACCCCTGGCCCCGGTCACGTCCGCGCGTGCGTTCCGCGCTTTAGCTCAACATCGTTTGGCGGCGAGCCTCCGCCCCATTCCAGGGTGTGCCGGATACCGGTGTCGTCGCCGGTTGTCCGCTCTGGGGGGGCCTGGCATTGGCCGATTGTCCGCCGCTCCTGGGAGTTGCACCATGTTTGTTGCCTGGTGGCGTCACGTCGTCCGTCGTTGGCGAACCGGGGCCACATCCCGGAGTCGCCGGGCCCGTCCCCGCCCGGCCTTCACACGGTTCTGGGTCGAGCCGCTCGAAGACCGGGTCGTGCCGTCCACATTCATGTGGAACGTGGATGCCGCGGAAGCTGGACCACTGCCGCCAACTGGTCCCGGGTCAGCGGCTCCGGGTCGTACCGCAATCGCCCGGCGACGTGGCCGAGTTCGGCAACGTCATCACCGCCAACCGCACGGTGACCATTCCCACCTCCACGACCATCACGGTCGGCTCCATTCAAATCGACAGCGCGCAGGACTACGTCATCACCGGCGCCGATGCCACGGCGGTGCTCCAGTTCCAGGTGACCAGCGGCAACGCGACGCTGGCCGTCACCAACGTCAACGGCGATGGTTCGCACACGCTGTCCGGCGCCATCACCCTGGCCAGCGACCTGGACATCAGCAATAGCTCGACCGGGGCCCTGAGCATCTCGGGAGCCATCCAGGGGCCCCAGGCCGTCACTTACACCGGCGGCGGCGCCGCCAACACGCTCATTCTGTCCGGGGCCAACACCTACACCGGCTCGACCACGATCAGCAACGGCATCCTCAGCATCAGCAGCGACGGCGACCTGGGACCGACCCCGGGGCCGCCACGCCCGGCGACCTGGTCATTGACGGCGGCACGCTCCAGGCCACTGCCGGTTTCACGTTGAACAGCAACCGCGGCATCGCTCTGGGGCCCCCCGTAGGCAGCGGCACCGGCACCCTCGACGTCACCGGCAGCAACACGCTCACCTACGACGGGGACATCACCGACAATGGCACCGGCACCGGCGCCCTGACCAAGACGGACACCGGCACGTTGGTGCTGGATGTGGACAGCGCCAGCACCTACACCGGTGCGACCGCCGTCAACGGCGGCACCCTCGAACTCGACGGCTCGCTGACCTCGGGCATTGCGATCAACAATGGCGGCACGCTCGTGGGGAACGGCGGCACCACCGGGACGGTGATCGTCAACACCGGCGGCACCATCAACCCGGGGACGGTCGGCACCGTCGGCAGCCTGGCGGTCGGTGGGCTGACCTTCGACGGCGGCACCTACCAGGCCGACATCAACGGCAACTTCAGCGATGTGATTAACTCCAGCGGTGCCGTGAATCTCGACAGTGGGACGGCCGGCACCTTCACTCTAAACAGCGTCACGGGGGTCACCAGCGCGGCCAGGAGTTACGTCCTTATCAACAACACCAGTGGCAGCGCCATTAGCAACGGGCCGTTCACCGGGGCCACCGAGGGCAGCTCGGCCACGGTCAACGGCCTGACGGCCTACTACACGTACGAAGGGGACACGGGCCAGAACTTCACCCTCACCGCCAGCGGTGGGCCGCAGGTCCGCAGCCACGGCACGCTGACCCTCGAGCGCGTCGTCTCCGGCCTCGTGGACAACCTGCAATTGCTCCAGGGGACCAGCGTCATTGCCTCGGTGCCCACGGCCAGCGTCACCGGCACCTTCACCGTCCAGGCTGACGCCGCCAACACCACCCTTACCATCGACTACACGGCCGGCGGCTACTTCCAGAAGGATGTGGATTTTGTCGGCTCCGGCGCCACAAACACCCTGGTGATCAAGGGCAATCCCAACGGCGGCTTCGGCAATACCACCTATACTTACACCGGCGCACACAGCGGCACCATCAAGAACTATTCCGACGCCGCCGGCACCCTCCTGCTCAATACCATCACCTACTCGGGCCTGGCGCCGCTGACCAACACCGGCACGGCGACTGCCATCGTCTTCAACCTGCCCGCCGCCGTGCCCGATGCCCTGCTGGCCAATATCAGCGCCGGCAACGAGGAGCTAAGCAGTGCGACCAATGCCTTTGAGTCCACCACCTTCGCCGATCCCACTGGCTCGTTGACCCTGACCGGGACCGGGGCCGCGGCCGACCTGTTGACCGTGGCCTCTCTGACCAATCCGTTTGCCGCCAACCTGACTGTCGATCTATCGAGCAGCACGACCAGCGAGGTGGACTTCACCGGCGGCCTCACGCTGGGCAGCGGCCAAAGCCTGACGGCGACTGCCAACACGATCACTGACGTGGGCGCTGCCCTGGCCACCTCCGGGGGCGGCAGCATCAGCCTCAACGCCGGCAGCAATCTCACGGTCAGTGCCAGCCTGAATGCGGGCACCGGCGGCGTCTCGCTGTCCACATCGGCAGGCACGATCAGTCAGACGGCAGCCGGCACTATCACCGGTGGGCTGCTGACCACGTCCTCAACGACCGGCACCGACCTGAGCACCGCCACGAACGCGGTTACCAGCTTCAATGCGAGCAACAGCGGGGCCGGCGTCGTCAAGCTCTCGGATTCGACAGGGACCTTGACCGTATCCGGCATCACCGACACTACCGCGGGCGGTCCGGTCACTGTGAACAATAGCGGCGGCGCGATCAGTCTCACAGGCGCCCTCAATGCCGGCAGCAACGCCGTCAGCCTGACCGCCTCGACCACCCTCGGCCAGACCGCCGGCGGCGTCATCACCGGCGGCTTGCTGACTACCTCGTCGGCGACCGGGACAGACCTGAGCACCGCCACCAACGCGGTCACCAGCTTCCAGGCGACGAATTCCGGCGCCGGCGTGGTGAAGCTGGCGGATTCGACGGCGACGTTGATGGTCACCGGGATCAGCGACACACCGGCTGGTGGGCCTGTAAGCGTGAACAACAGCGGTGGCGCTGTTAGCTTGACTGGCGCCTCAACGCCGGCAGCAATGCCGTCAACCTGACCGCTTCGACCACCATCGGGCAGACCGCGGCGAGTGTCATCACCGGCGGACTGCTGACCACGTCGTCGGCGACGGGCACCGACCTGAGCACCGCCACCAACGCGGTCACCAGCTTCCACGCCAGTAACACTGGTGCCGGAGTCGTCAAGCTCCAGGATTCGACAGCGACGCTGACGGTCACCGGCGTCAGCGACACCACTGCGGGCGGCCCGGTCACCGTGACCAATAACGGGGGAACGCTCAGCCTCACGGGGGCGCTCAACGCGGGCAGCAACGCCGTCAACCTGACCGCCTCGACCACCATCGGGCAGACCGCGGCGGGTGTCATCACGGGCGGACTGCTGACCACGTCCTCGGCAACTGGGACCGACCTGAGCACGGCCACCAATGCTATTGCCAGCCTCAATGCCAGCAACAGCGGAGTTGGCGTTGTCAAGCTGCTCGACTCGGTGGCGACGCTGACGGTCACCGGCATCGGCGATACCACGACGGGCGGCCCGGTGACCGTGAGCAATACCGGCGGCGCCATCAGCTTGACGGGGGCCGTCAACACCGGCAGCAACGCCGTCAACCTGACCGCCTTCACCACTCTCGGCCAGACCGCCGGCGGCGTCATCACCGGTGGCCTGCTGACCACGTCCTCGGCGACCGGAACAGACCTGAGTCCCGCCACCAACGCGGTCACCAGCTTCCATGCGACGAATTCCAGCGTCGGCGTGCTGAAGCTCGCGGATGCGACGGCGACGCTGACCGTCACGGCGATCAGCGATACGACGGCCGGCGGATCAGTGAGCGTCAACAACAGCGTCGGCGCGCTGAGCTTGACGGGGGCCGTCAACGCCGGCAGCAACGCCGTCAACCTGACCGCCTCGACCAGCGTCGGCCAGACCTCGGCCGGCGTCATTACCGGCGGCTTGCTCACCACTTCCTCGGCGACCGGCACCGACCTGAGCACCGCCACCAATGCCGTGACCAGCTTCAATGCCACGAACAGCGGCGCCGGCGTCGTGAAGCTGCTGGATGGCGTCACCACGCTGACCATCACCGGCATCAGCGATACCACGGCGGGTGGCCCGATCAGCGTGACCAACAGCGGCTCGCTGAGTCTCACCGGCGCGGTCAATGCCGGCGGCAACGCGGTCAACCTCACGGGAACCGGCTCGGGCACCGCCATCACTGAGGGGACTGGCGGCACCATCGGCACCACCGGGACGCTGACCACCAGCTCCACGGGCGGCACCAGCCTGGGCAACGCCAACACCGTCAGCACTTTCCACGGGACCGATACCAGCAGCGCCGGCAGCAGCCTGACCAACTCGGCAGCGACCCTGACCATCGCCGGCATCAGCCAGACGGGCGGCGGCAGCATTAATGTCACCAACGCCGGCGGCCTGACGACGACCGGTTCGGTCGCCACCGCCGCCAACGGCAGCATCACGCTGTCGGCCACCGGCGTGGAAACCATCGGGGCCACCCTGACCGCCGGCGGCGACGGGACGGTCACCCTCACCAACGGCGGTCAGCTCAACCTCAATGCGGATGTCACCGGCGATGGCGGCTTCACCCAGAATGGGGCCGGTGCCGTTGCGACCACCGGCTCGCGCATCATCACGACCGTCGGCGGGCCGATTTCCTTCGCGTCGGCCGTCACCCTGGGCGGCAACCTCACGGTCACCGCCGGCACCGGTGGCATCAGCTTCAACAGCGTCGCCACACCCGCACTGGCGCTGGGCGCGAATTCGCTGACAGTCATCAACACCACTCCCTCGGTCGGCCTGATCGCGGGGCAAATCACCGGCACGGGCGGACTGGTCAAGCAAGGGACCGGCACGCTGACCCTGGCCGGGTCCGGCAGCAGCTACAGCGGGCCGACCACCCTCAACGGGGGCACCCTCCAGGTCAACGGCAGCATCGCCAGCGTGGTGACGCTGAACCACCTCACGGGCACGCCGGCCACCCTGGCGGGGAGCGGCACGGTGGGCGGCATCAGTGCCGGCAGCGCCGGCGGCACCATCGCGCCGGGGCCGCTCAGCGGCTTTGGCACGCTGACAAGCGCGGGCAGTGTCACGCTCAACGGGAACACGACCTACCTGTTGCAGCTCAACGGCCATGCCACGCCCGGAGCCCCGGTGGTCGGCACCGACTATCGTCATCTCCAGGCCAATGGCAGCCTTAATCTCAATGGGGCCGCCCTCCAGCTCTCGTTCGGTGCGACCCCCTCGCGCCTGGAAGATGTGTACTCGCTCATCAGCCTTCCCGGCGAAGCCACCGCCTCGCGGTTCGGCTCGATCACCGTGACTGGCTCGCCGGGCGCCAGCCTGTCGACCGGGGCTGATGGCACGGTCGTCACCCTGGGCACGCAGCAATATCAATTGACGTATCGCGGCGGCGCCGGGGTCCTCAGCCCCACCAGCACGGACATCAACTTCACTCACCTCGACGTGGTGCGCAACGCCACGGGACTGGTCATCCCCAGCGTTGCACAGGTGGGCAGTGTCTTCCAGGTGCCGGCGACCCAGGCGCTGGCCACGTTCACCGACGACATGGGCAAGCTGCCTCAGCACTTCCTGGCCCTGATTTCCTGGGGCGACAACACGGCCAGCTCGGTGGGCACGGTCACCCTGCAGGGCAGCACCTACACGATTCACGGCGGGCACACCTATACCGCGCCGGGCGCTTCCCGATCACCATCAAGCTGGTCATCGACGGCAATTACGACGGCAACCGGGACCAGAGCCTGGCTCCGGCCCCGCTGGTGCAGCGGTTTTCGACGGTCACGATCCAGGATGCCGTGGTGGTCGGGAACAGTAACCAGGCGGCGTTGGGTGCCATTGTCTACCTCTTCACGGGGCAGCAGATCGACCCCGCCTCGCTCAACCGTTTCGAGAACCTCGCCGCCAGCAATCCGACCCTGCTGCACCAGCTCTTCTTGCAATCGGGCGTGCAGTTGATCTACACCAGCACCAGCAGCCTGGAGCAGCAGGTCACGCAGGTCTGGCAACAGTTCTACCACCGGGCTCCGAGCCCGACCGAACTGGCCAGCTACACGCATTACCTGGCCCAGGTCGGCGATCGGGAAGGGCTAAGCATCATCGTGGCCTCGTCGCTGGCCTACTACCAGCAAGCGGGATCGAACCCGGCCCAGTGGCTGCGGAATCTGTACCAGGATTACTTCAACACGCCCCAATCGGCGATCAATCCGGGGACGTTCAATTACTACCTGGGGCAGATCACTTCCGGCCGGATGTCGCGGGCAGAGGTGGCTAAGGCGCTGGATTAGCTCGTACGCCGGCGACGCCTTGCAGATCCAGTACCTGTACAACCGCCTGCTGGGCCGTAACGCCACGGCGGCAGAGATCGCCACCTGGGAGGCCCAGCGCCCAGAATCACGATGGAGCAGATCGCGCTGAACCTGGTGCTGTCGCCGAGTTTCGCCGCGGTGGTGACGCAGACTACGGGCGGCTTCACGACGGGGGCCACCAGCTTCTACGAGCCCGGCCAGAGTTCGCCGTTCAGCGTGGCTGGCCTGGGCTTCCTGACCCCGCCGCTCCTCACCAAGGGGACGTTCTTCTGAGATGAACCGAAGCCCGAAGGGCGGCAACTCTTGCCAACCGCGTAGTCAAAGCATCCGGGTGGCACGCCCTGAGGTACTCCGAAGGGCGTGATGCACTGTCCACACGCCCTTCGGAGTACCTCAGGGCGTGCCACCCACGCTGAACGTTAGCGTGGTATATCCTGCGCCGCCTGCCCAGTTCCCGCGGCCGGCCGGATCGTCAAATCCCATTCCTTCGTTTTCTCATGCACGGTCGCTCCCCGGCCGATCTAGTAAGGGAGAGATTCCCTTCAGGCCGGACCGCGGCTTGTGGGACCGCGCCCCGGGGGCAGTCGTCAAGGGACCCATTTCATGCGACGCGCACAGCTCGGTTCGCTGACCGCCCTGCTGGCCGGGGCGGCTGTGTCGTTGGCGCAGGCCCCGGCGCCCAGCCAAAATTCGCCGCCGCTCGCGCCAACTCCTGTTGCAGCGCAGCCGGCCCCGCCCGCCGGCGAGATGGGGCCGACCGTCCTATCCGACGACAGCGTGCTGGCGAGCCCGATCCTGCCAGCGCCGGGCCGCTTCTATGGCTTCGCCGAATACCTGCTCTGGTTCGGCAAGCCGAACACCCCGCCGCCCCTGGTCACCAGCGGCTCACCGAATGATGTGGCGAGCACGGCGGCCATCGGCGAGAGTGGGACCAACGTCCTGTTCGGCGACCAGCCGCTCGACAAGCGCGCCCGCTCCGGTGGCCGCGTTCGCCTCGGCGTCTGGCTCGATAGCGAGGAAACGGTGGGGGTCGAGGCGAGCGGCTTCATGGTCGAGCCAATCGGCACCAGCTTCAGTGCCTCGTCAGACGGGACCGTGCCGCTCGGCCTGCCCTTCCGCAATGCCGACCTGGTGTTCGTCAATCCGGAGACGGCCCTGCTGCTGGCCTCACCGGGGCTGGCGTCGGCCACGGTCAATGCCAGCACGCGCAACACCGTTTGGGGGACCGAGGCCGATACCCGGATCAATCTGACCGGCGGTCCCCGCTACCGGGCCGACCTGATCGCCGGCTTCCGCTACCTCCAGCTCACCGACGACCTGACGCTGAGCAGCGCCAGCACGGCCCTGGACAACGGCTTCGTCCAGTTCCAGGGCGCGCGCAGACGGCCCCGGCCACCGTCACCACCCTCGATCACTTCCATACCCACAACGACTTCTACGGCGGCAACGTCGGTGGCAACGTGGAGTTGCGCCAGGGACCCTGGTTTGCCGATTTCCGCGGGACGCTGGGTGTCGGCGTCGTCCACCAGGTGCTGACCATCGACGGGTCCACCTCACTGATCGTCCCGGGGACACCGACTGTAACCGTGCCCGGCGGACTGTTCGCCCAGCCGACGAACATCGGCCAGCAAAGCCGGAACGAATTCGGCATCATCCCCGAGGCGGGCGTCTCGGTGGGCTACCAGATCGCCGACTGTGTCCGCGTCTACGGCGGCTATTCGGTCCTTTACTTCCGCAACGATGTCCTGCGCACCGGCACGGCCATAGACCGCTCGATCAACGCCACGCAGATTCCTTCCCTCTCTTTCGGCCCCGTGGGCACGGAGACCCGTCCGGCGGCCGTCGTGCAGAATGCCGATTTCTGGCTGCAAGGGGTTCACTTCGGCGTGGAGATTGATTTCTGAACGAGATGAGGGAGTCCGGCCCGCGATCCTGCCTGGAAACACAAGCGGCACAGGCGTCCGTTGGAAGCCTGTGCCGAGCGTGCTCTTCCGACCCGCTGGCTATCGCTCGATACCGCCGGCCGGGCGAATCCCATTGGGAGCATCGGGCCCGCGAGCCAGGTCGTAGGATTTGTAATTCCCCAGCGTCCGCCGCGTGAACAGCGTGCTGGTCCGATCCTGGTCGAAGGCCACGTTCACCTGCACCTTGCCCAGGTCCACCGTCAATTCCATCTTCTCCTTCGGGCAGCTCAGGCGGACCTTGGTGGGCAGGACGGCACTTTTGCCGCCGCCGACTGCGACCGCCTGCGAATCGTCCACCACGGCAGAGCAGAGCAGGTCATACGGCTTCTTGGCGTTACCGGTCGGCTGGTAGAGGAAGTAGCCGGCCACCTGTGAGGCACCGGCCTTGGGACTCTTGTGGAAGGCGATCACCTTCACCACCTCGTCTCCCTTGGCCGACTGCGTCCGCTGGACCAGGTCATACGTCTTGCTGGATTCGCTCAGCTCGTACTTGGCCTTGGGATCGTACGTCGCCATGCCGAGTGTTTCGACGACCCATTCCGGCTGGAAGGGGAACGGCATGGCGCCGCGCTTGGCGACGGCGGGATAGTCGGCGTAGGAGCAGTGGAAGACATACGGCTGCGGCGAGCGCTTGATCCAGAACCAGAACTCCTCGCTATTGGAGCCGATGTCCACTTCGTCCATCCCCGCCACCTGCGCCTGTAGGCGGAAATTGGGGGGTGAGCCAGCTCGGGATGACTTCTGGCAGGCGAGGAACGCACCCAGGCCCACCTGGTCGCGATCTTGCTTGGCCTGAATAAAGGCACTCTTCGCCTCGATCGACACGAGCGACTGCCCATTCTGATTGAGATAGGCGACGAGCTGATCCGTCGTGGGCTTGTGGTTCCAGCCGACGGGCGGTGCCGGAGGACCGGGTTGAGGCTTCGGATTGAACGAGCCGCAACCGACAGAGAGCACGCCCAGGCAGGCCCCGACCAGGATGAATCGCATTCCCCGTCTCCTTCCGTCCGGCATTTCCTTGCTGGCACGTCGGGCTAACAGACGCTGGCCAGCCCGACGCGCCAGCAAGGGTGCACAACTCTACGTCATTCCCAGCCGAGGACCTTGAAGACCTCGTCCTGCACGGCGGTCATCTCCTCTTCGGAGAGGCCCGGATTGACCACGTCGTACTCGGCGCCGGTCCGCGAGCAGCGCATCCGCAGAATCTCGTGTCCCTGCTCAACCCGCGCTTCCTCGAAGCGGAAGCGTTTTCGCCGCATCAGCAGCAGGGCCACGACATAGCGGAAATTCAGCTGGGCCGGCTGGGTCTGCCCTTCGAGGCGGACGAAGCAATCGGCCAGCAAGTCGTCGTCGATCCGCAGCTTGCGGCTCTGCTCGGCGGCAGGGACGCGGCCGCACCAGAAGCTGAAGGCCCCGTCCGGCGGGCCATGCCAGGCCTCGGCGGCATAATCGTGCCGGGCCAGTTTGCCAGCCTCCTCCACGAGGACGCTGAAAAACTTCTCGCCGGGCCGAAGTTCTCGGCCGCTGGCCGCACAGTGCCGTGTGTTCGGCTGGATCTGGTACTCGGTCATCCCTGGACACTCGCTGTTACACCATTTGATAGTATCCCTCGGCCGGGCGCAGCCGCAAGGCACCGGCGCCCAGGTCGGGTGCGCCGCCGCCTCGCCGGGGCAGGATTTGACGGTTGGGAGGGTCGTGACGGTTGGCGTTTAGCCGCCGCCCCGCATACGGTGGCTACTTCTTCCGCCACTGCCGCAGCTCCTTCAGCACGGCATCGTGCGACTCGGACCCCCAGCCGACCCAGGAGCCGCGGACCACGCCGTCCGTGTCAATCACCACCAGCTTCGGCGTCGCCTCGACAGCATACGTGTGGCGCAGGCCACGGCCATCGAAGAGCGGCAGCGTCAGCTTCAGGTCGGCCCGTTGCCGCGCGCCGCCTCCCCGTCCTGCGCCATGGCCAGGGCGACCACGCCGACCTGGTCCTTGGAGGCGATGGCAACTTCCTCGCCCAGGCGAAGCACCGGTTCAGCGAGCGGCGAGGCGGGGCTATAGAAGATAAGCAGGATCGGCTTCCCCTTCCAGCGCTGCAAGCGGCCGGTGTCGGTGCTGGTGTAGTCGGTGACGAGGAAATCCGGGGCCGGCTTGCCGACGGCCGCGGCGGCGGCCACGTCGTGCTCCAGCGGTGCAACCGCTGGGGCCGCGTCCCCGCGCCTGGCCGCTTCCAGCCGGTCCTGCAAATGCAACAGCGGTTCGCGGTAAATCGCCATCGGCACGGCCCGGCGATCGACATGGTACTTGATGCGGCCCAGCAAGGTGTCGATGTCCGCGGCGTATTTGGTTGGGTTGGGCAGGAGCGGGCCGGCTGCATCGGCGAACTCGCGCGTTTGCAGCACCTCGCGGCGGATGTCGTCGTAAATCTGCCGAGGGTATTCGCTGCGTGTCTCCAACTCGTAGGCCAGCGTCGATTGATAGAACGGCTGCTTGCGGGCCGGCTCGCGCCGCTTGATGGTGCGCTCGACCTTGTAGGCCACGCCCAGCCGCGGGCTGACCCAGACCGTATCCTGCCGCCACCAAGCGATGCGGTCGCCGTGCGGCTGGTCCCAGTCGTCGGATTGCTGCACGCCGACCAGCTTGACGCAGGTGGTGCCGTTGACTGCCTCGGTGCCGGCGACTTCCCACTGGCGCGAAGTCCGGCCGGCCTCCTCGACCACCCAGCTTTTGCCGGTGCCGACAGTCTGCCGCGGCGCCTCGACAAAGGCGCCCAGCTCCAGGGTGGGCGGTCCTTCCAGCGGCGCGGCCAGTCCCGTGGGGACATCGCCGCTGATGCGGCCCTGGTCGTCGACGCGAAGCACTTCGAGGCGAGCCGAGCTGGGCGGCGCCTCTTCGACACGTCCGCCACGGGCATTGCGCGGCCGCAGCACCGTGACAAACGCCGTCTGGGCCCCGCGCGGCGTGGCCTCCAGGACGAAGGCGACCACGCGCACCGTGTATTTGCGCTCGAACTCCGAGTCGCGTCCCGTGGCCTTTTCTTCGTAGGTGCCCCGGTAAGTGAACTCCTGGGCGCGACCGAGCTGAGGCCGCAGCAGCCATTCGGCGTGGTCCGCCGGCTGCGCCGCCACCAGCACGCAACTCATGAGGCTCAGGGTCGCTATCATGGGGCCTCTGGTCGTGAACAGAGAAAGGAAACGGCCTCCGGGTGCCCGGGAGAGGGCCGCAATCGCGGCGGGATTATAACAACGCCTGCGATTCCCACAACCGCGCTTTATCCACCCGGCAGTGGCAGCATTGACGACCTGGGCAAGACGCGGGAGGATAGGTGCTTAGCCGCGGTTCGCGGAACCGCGCGGTTCTGCGAACCGCGGCTAAACGAGTTGACGGGGACCGATTGTGCTCTCTCTTCTCCTCTACCTCCTGCTCACCTTCTTTGTCCTGTCGGCCCTGCTGTTCGGCGGCACGCGGCTGGCGCAGGGGGCCCTGTACGAAGAAGTGTCCGGCGATCTCCTTTGGCAGGCCCCCGCCGCGGCCGGCGCCATCACCGCCTACCTCGGCCTGTGGGCCTTCATCAACTACGCCGCCGCCGAGCCCGGCAAGACCGACCTGCCCTTCGACACCCTCTTCAACTTCACCAGCGAAACCCTGGCCGAGCAACCGGTGGACGGCTTCACCGCCATCAGCGGCGGCACGCAGGTCAAGTACACCATCCGCAAGATCACCGGCGCGGTGCCCGAGCAGGACTACCTGGGCCCCGACCAGCAGAAATGGTCGCCGTCCCTCGCCCGCGATGTGCAGACCATCCTGGTGAAGGAGGGAGACAAGGAAGTGCGGTTCACCGCCGACGCGGACCACTTGCGCTATGTCGAGGAAGGCGGCCGGCGCTACCTGGACACGGAGGCCTTTGGACGGATCAGCACGCCACGCGGCGGCGGATCGTTCGTCCGCGTGCTGCTGAATGTGCTGCACTTCGCGGTCTGGTTCGTCGCCCTGTGGCTGCTCTTGCGTTTCCAGTGGCCGCACGCCCTGGCCCTGGCCGCGGGATTCTGGCTGGTGATGACGTTTGTGGCGCCCTATCTGCTGCGAGCCGGCGCGGAGGCGAAGGGGGCCGTGCCCTCGTCCCACGTCACACTTGAATACGATCATTCGTTCCGAAGGCTTCTAACTCAAGCGGGCCCGCGCGGCGGCCAGCGCCCGAGGGCGATGCGGGCGGCCACGCTCGCCGTTTTTCTCTTGGCCTTGTGCCCGCCGCGGCGGTATACTTGCTGTGAAGCTGGGGAAGGTCTTTCGCGGCAATGCTCAAGGGGGTGGTGATATGCGAGCGATTCTTTGTGGCGTCGGGCTGGGGCTGGTCCTGACGTTTGTCCCCGCCGCCCTCGCGCAGAACAAGAAGGCCGATCCCGACAAGGCGATGCCGGCCGACAAGAACGCGCCCAAGACGCAGAAGGAAGCCCTCGACAAGATGCACGTGGGCGGTGCCATCACCGGCAAGCTGACCCAGTGGGGCGCTTCCGACAAGTCATTCACCGTCCATGTCACCCTAAGTCACTCCGAGATCAACCCGAGCGAGTACAAGGCCATGCTCGATGAGCAGGCCTACGCCTCCGACCCGCGGCGCTCGGCACAGGACCGGCTGCAACATCTGAGAAATGCCGCGGATCATCAAACCAAGCTTTATTCGGCCAAGAAGACGGAAGTCGATCTGCATTTCATGCCCGCCGCCGACATGAAGGTCCGCACGGCCACGCCCCTGGTGTTCGACGACAAGGGGAAGCCCAAGAAGCTGACCGCCAAGGAGAAGGCCGAGCTGAAGGGCCCCGACAAGACGCTTCCTGGCTACACCGCTGACATGACCGACATTCATCAGGACAGCTACGTTACCGTCTACATCCCGAAAAAGAAGCCCAGCAAGACGCCCGCGCCCAAGGACGACAATAGCCTGGCCGATACCACGCCGGAAGCCATCATGATCCTGATCGTGGGGGAGATGCCGGCGAAGTGACCTCTGCCCGTCGAAACACCCAAAGCCCGCACGCCTGGCGTGCGGGCTTTGTTCGTTTGGCGTCCTACCAAGATTGACAGGACGGCGGCCATTTCGGTCTGCTGGAGGGCGTCCGTTGTGGCACGGTCTCCTGACCGTGCCACCCGGCCTGACCGAAGGTCTCCCGGAATCGGTGATGGATGCGTGGAGACCTTCGGTCAGCCGAAGTGGCACGGTCAGGAGACCGTGCCACAACGAGTGAGCCCGCACGCCTGGCGTGCGGGCTTTGTTCGTTTGGCCTCCTACCAAGATTGACAGGACGGCGGCCATTCGGTCTGGTGGAGGGCGTCCCGGCCCCTTTTCCCTGGGAAGGGTGCGCCATGCCCCAAGCGAGCGAGCCGAGCCGCGGGCGCGGTTCGGCCGAGAATCCGGCCAACCGCTTCGACCGCCTCCACTACGAGCCCGACCCAGAACGTTGATCCCGCGGAGCAGCCCGCGCCGCGGACGCAATTTCTGCGCGACACCTCGCGCTCGATCATCACCACCAACGACAGCCCGGACGTCGGCTTCAGCGCCAGTCTCAATCCGTATCGGGGCTGCGAACATGGGTGCGCCTATTGTTATGCCCGCCCCACCCACGAGTACCTGGGCTTCTCCGCCGGCCTCGATTTCGAGACACGCATCGTCGTCAAGGAGGACGCGCCGGAGCTGCTTCGTGCGGAATTGTCGGCCGCCAAGTGGCAGCCGCAGGTCCTGGGTCTGAGCGGCGTGACCGACCCCTACCAGCCCATCGAGCGGCGTCTCCAGCTGACGCGGCGCTGCCTGGCGGTGCTGGCGGAGTTTCGCAATCCCGTGGCGATCGTCACCAAGAACCACCTGGTGGCCCGCGACGCCGACCTGCTGGGCGACCTGGCCCGCGACAGCGCCGCCGCCGTCTTCCTGTCGATCACCACGCTCGACAGCGACCTGGCCCGTGTGCTGGAACCGCGCGCCTCGCAGCCGGCCGGCCGACTGGCCGCCCTGCAGGAGTTGCAGTGCGCCGGGGTCCCCGTCGGCGTCCTGGTCGCCCCGGTCATCCCGGGTCTCAACGATCACGAGATCCCGGTGATTCTAGCCGCAGCGGCCCAGGCCGGCGCACGCCATGCCGGCTTCGTCGTCCTGCGCCTGCCATACGGCGTGGCCGACCTGTTCACGGCCTGGCTGGAGCGCCACTTCCCGGACCGGAAGGACCGCATCCTCGGCCGCATCCGCGACCTGCGTGGCGGCCGGCTCAACGATGCCCGCTTTGGCCAGCGGATGCGCGGCGAGGGGGTCCTGGCCCAGCAGATCAAGGCACTCTTCGACCTGGGGTCGCGGCAGACCGGCATCGTCGGACGGGGGCCCCAGCTGTCCACCGCCTCCTTCCAGCGCCCCGGAGGAACGCAGCGCCTCCTGTTCGACGGCTAGCGCCCGCGAAACAATAACTTGGTCAACTATAGGCCCGTGTCAGTTGTTGGGTGGCACGCCCTGAGGTACTCCGAAGGGCGTGCTGACAGTCATGCACGCCCTTCGGAGTACCTCAGGGCGTGCCACCCGGGCGGGACTCGGCAATTGACCCGGTTAGTCTCTCGGACACGCTTAGCCCGACGCACCAGGGCAGGGAGGCCAGCGCTGGCACATCATTTGCTCAGCAATTGATCAAAGGATTTCCGACTGGCTGAAGCAGCGTCGCAGGGCACTTCACCGGTGGCCTCGTGTCTTTCCCGGAGCACTCTCATGTTCAGCACACGCTGGCGGCTCTTTCGCCTCCTCGGCATTCCCATCTATCTCGACCTCACCTGGCTCATCATCCTTGTCCTGATGACCGGCACGTTGATGGAGCTGTTCAAGGAGCAGGAGCCCGGGCTGCGGCTGTTCGAGCGGGTCGGCATGGCCCTGGTGACGGCCCTGGCCTTCTTCGCCTGCATCGTGCTGCACGAGCTGGGTCACGCCGTGGTGGCCAGGGCGACCGGGCTGCCCATCCGCGGCATCACGCTGTTCCTCTTCGGCGGCGTGGCCGAGTTGGGGGAGGAGCCCCGCTCCGCCGGCGGCGAGTTTGTGATGGCAATCGCCGGGCCCATCGTCAGTGCCATCCTGGGCGGCGTGTTCCTGGTGCTGGCCCTGGCCGGCGCCGCGGGCGGCTGGCCCGAGCCGCCCCTGCGCGTGTTCAACTACCTGTGCTGGATTAACTGGACGGTGCTGGTCTTCAATCTGGTGCCGGCCTTTCCGCTCGACGGCGGCCGGGTGCTTCGCTCCATTCTCTGGGGCCTCACCGGGCGCTGCGCCAGGCTACCTACTGGGCCACCCTGTGCGGACGGACTTTCGGCTGGCTGCTCATCCTGGGCGGAGCCCTGGAGGTCATCTACCTCCACGACTGGGGCGGCATCTGGCTGGCGATCATCGGCCTGTTCGTCAACAACGCCGCCAAGGGCAGCTACCAGCAGGTCCTGGTGCGGCAGGCGCTAGCCGGCGAGCCGGTGCGCCGCTTCATGAACCCGCAGCCGATCACCATCCCCCCCGAAACCACGCTCCGCCAGTTCGTCGAGGACTATGTCTATCGCCATCATCGCAAGGCCTTCCCGGTGGTGGCGGACGGCAAGCTGGATGGATACGTTAGCACTCAAATGCTCGCCCCCTATTCCCGGGACGAGTGGGACCTGCACACGGTCGGCGACATCATGGAGCACGACTGGAAACCGCTGAGCATTTCACCCGACGCCGATGCCCTGAAGGCCCTAAGCAAGATGCAGCGCACCGGCCTGAGCCGGCTGCTGGTGGTCGATGGGGAACAACTGCTGGGCATGGTCAGCCTGAAGGATTTGCTGCAATTCCTGCACCTGAAGCTGGAATTGGAAGGCGAAGAGAGCGACAGCGACCAGCCACCGCGGCCGACGCTGCGCGATGCACGGCGGAAGAGCGAGACGAGTTTGCCCAACGTCTAAACGCCACCAGGGCGGCAACAGAACCCGAGATCGTGTCACACAGGCGCCGAGGATTCGACCTGAGCAGTGATGGCTCGGGCCGGGTCGGAGTCAAGCAGAGCTAGGACTGCATCTGCCGGGGCGGCTACGCCGAGGTGCAAGGGGGGGATGCGACCGGCCAGCTCATTGGCGGGCAGCAGAGCAGTTTCTAGCATGATGCCCGCGAGGCGCGGATTGGGGTCAGGATAACCGTTGGGATAGGCGCTTATGTCGCGCGGAGGAGGACCAAACTGATTGAGGTGGACAATCAACGGTCCGCCTGAGTTGCCTGGGAACGTCGGAGCAGTAGTGTAGATTCGCCGGCTGACAGGGTCCACGCCGGAGATCACACCATCAAGCACAAGTGGTGTTGCTCTCCTTGGGTTCACGCGGTAGAGACCGTAGGGACAACCGACGGTAAAACTGGGCATCGACGGGACTAACTCGGTTAGAGGCAAGCACTGTTTAGGGGTCAGAGCCCTAATGCCATAATCGGTCAAATAAGGCATGGGGGCTGCCGCAAGGTCATGGTCCGCATCTTCGAGCCAGGCGAGTTGATGATCGGCCAGAATCCTCCCTAGTTCTACCACGTTCACTCCCTCTCCGGATGACCGGTTGACCAAGACCGCGAGCGCTTGCCGGCCGACCTTCTCTACAACATGCCGGGCAGTAACCATCCACAAAAGGGTTGGTTTGCGGAAGAAAACGCAGGCCCCGCCAGCCGCCCAGTTGTTGTCAGCCTGGAGAACACCGACGGGCGCGAACGCATCTAGCCATTCAGTCGAAAGCATAGTCGGAACCTGCAATAAGAAGCCGTTACTTCACGGGCATGGGACTGGCTGCGCCCTGGAGGGAGAACGCGGCGGCCTCGGAAATAATGGTCGCAGCGACCAACTTGATAACCTGTGGGCGCTCCGCCCTCTCGCGCTCCCGCCGCAACCGCTCCTGCTCTTGCCGAAAGCGTTCTCGCTCCTGCCGAATACGTTCGTCCAGCCAGCGCTTCATTAATACCTGGTACCCGATGCCGGATCGTCGGGCGAACTCCTTCAGAATCGCCACCATCTGACAGGGTAGCCGAATATTGATCTGCATCGACTCCTTCGCCCGGGGGATGGCCTCGGGAGCCTCCTCCCAGCCGGCAGGGGTCACTTCACGCTGGTCCCAGCGGCGCGCTTCTTCCGCCAATTCCTCATCGGTCATGCGTTTCTCGGTCATTGTTGCCTCCAGTAAGCCTCGCCTTCTTCCGGCTCGAAGGCCGTAATGGGTCGAAGGAAACGTTGAGTTCCCTCTTGCCAATCCTCGCAAACGACAAACAGCCAGCGGCCGGCACGCGTGGCTCCCCAAAAACAGGTGCGGCCGGGGCGATCCTTGTGACGCTTCGCCTCGACTTCAGGCGGGACCTCGAGCAAGACTTCTTCCACCTCTTGCTCGGTTACATTGTTGATCGCGATGTGGTCGGACCCGTAGGCGGCATTCCCGCGCTCCCAGACGATCTCAACACCGAGCAGGTCAAAGTTTGGCGTCCCCTCGTCGCCCTCGTAATCGTCCAGCAGATCATCGAACTCCCCATCGTCCATGCTCTCGTATATACGATAGTATAGACAAATCGTCAAACGCTGTCAGCCCGCGACGTGTATTGCCACTTCCGCACCTCTCGTGGCTTGCCGTGCGCGACGGCGACCCGGGCCGTGCTGAGCTGACGAGGCGGGCGCGGCACCGACGAGCTGGCTGAGCTGAAGGAGGACTGTCTGGGCGCTCTGGCCGATTCAGAGCATCTGTATAATGATCGCTCCAGGGGAGTAACCCCATTCGCCCCTGGTCCATTTGCGTGCCTCGCCACTCCACCTTCACCCGGATTTCCCATGACCTGGGAGCAGCTGATCAAGATCGTTGGCGGCACGCTCGCCGCCCTCGCGGCCCTGGTGAGTTTGACTGCCTATCTGATCAGACGCTGGGTCAAGTCGGTCAAGAAGAACACCGGCGGCCAGCTCGAGCGCCGCGCGCCTGGAGGCCGACGCCCGGGTCAAAATGGCTGACGCCACGGCGGGACAGCGCATCGCGGAGCTGGAATCGGCCCATGCCCGCGAACTTTTGGCACTCAAGCAGGACGCCCTGGGCCACCAGGAGGCCTATCGCGAGTTGGAAATCGAACGCGATCGGATCGCGGGGGAACTCACCGCCGCCCAGAAGCAGCTTTCAAGCCTGGAGTCGTTCGACGGCCGGCTCTGGGAACGCGAACTGACCGCCCCGCCCGCCCCCTTCCTCGAACCGGACCGTCGCCAAACCCGCCTCATTGCCGTGATGAACCTGAAAGGTGGCGTCGGCAAGACGACGCTGACCGCCAACATCGGCGTCGGCCTGGCTCGCAAGGGGTATCGCGTACTCTTGGTGGACCTCGACTTCCAGGGTTCGCTGACCCGCCTGTGCCAGGACCTGGACGGCATCAGGGACGCGATCACGAAGAACCGCACCGTCAACCGGTTCCTCAGCGAGGACGCTCCGCCGCCCGTCGAAGACATCGCCCAGCGGGTGCGCGGCGTGGTGCTGGACCGGGGGTGCTGCGACGCGCTGGCCGCGGCCGAGAGCCTGGCCGAGGCCGAGCTGCGCGTGCAGGGCCGCTGGCTGGCCGTCCCGGACCCCGATGTCCGCTTTCTTTTTCGCCGAGCCTTTCATGGCCCCGGTGTCTGCGAACACTACGACTACGTCCTCTTCGACTGCCCGCCGCGCCTGACCACGGCCTCCATCAACGCGCTGGCCTGTTCCGATTTTCTGCTGGTGCCCGTGGTCCTGGAGCAGGGCTCGGTCGAGGCGCTGCCGCGTACCCTGAGCTGGCTGCATCGGCTGCCGCACGTCGCCCGCGCCCGCTTGCTGGGCGTGGTGGCCAACCGCGTGGTCTTCTGGGGCGACCAGGTGATTGCCGCCCAGCGGACGGTTTATAACTACCTGTCGCAGACGGTGAGCCGTGGCGGTCACGGCGGCAGCGCGGTCTTCCGCGCCATGGTGCGGAACAACCGCGCCCAGATCGAGGACGCCGCCAACGCCGGCCGCATTGCCGCCCTCAAGGACGACGCCCTGGCTCTCTTCGCGGACGTGGTGGACGAGGTCGAACGGGGGACGAGATCGTGAAAGTCGCACAACTGGCGCAGCTATTGGACAGCTTACTCTCCGGGCTCGATGGCGTCCTGACTGCCGCACCGGCCAAGGACCTGCGGACCTTCCGTACCGCCCTGCAACCCTTCGCCGATCGGACCGTCGGCGATTTCGTGGCGTTTCTGGACCAGTGCGCCGAGTACCAACGGACCGGCATCGTTCCCGGCAAGAAGCCGGCCGGCGGCAAGAAGGGCACCGACCCGCAGCAACTGGCCAACGCCGTCGCCCTGGTGCGTGCCGTCCTGGACGACATCAACCGCGGCGGCGTGGATGGCCAGCGCATCGAGGCAACGCTGGCCCAATTCAAGGCCCTCTCCAAACCGCAACTGGATCAGCTCCTGGTCGAGTTACAGATTGCCGGCAAGGCGAAGTCGAAGGATGCGGCCATCGACAGGGTACGGCAGGTGCTGAAGAGCCAGGCGGAGATGTATGTGAAGACGCATGCGGGGGGGTGAGAGGGGGGCGGCCAGGGGTCGAGTGCCCTAGTGAGCGGCCTCGTTTCGCCAGGCGTTCAGGTGGGCGAGGTCCGTCAGGTGCTGCGGGCCACCCGGGTGGGCAGCGTGCAAGTTTTTCGCTTCCCGCCCGCTCACTGTCCCGAAGTGCTGGCGGTACGCAGGTCCGCGGGGCCCAGGAGGCGCCCGTCTTGCGAGCGCAATTCCAGGGGCTTGACCGGCTGGCCGCTTTCTCGATCCACCAGCCGCAGCTTCAACTCCCCCTCCTCGAACAGGCACGTCTCTCCCCATTGCCGCAGGGCGACGAGAACGATGTACAGGCTGCGGCCCTTCTCGGTCAGCGTGTATTCCTGGTAGGCGCTGCCGTCCGAGGCCGGGCTGAGCTTGAAGATGCCGTGCGCCAGGAGTTTCTGCAGCCGGCTACACAGGATGTTCTTGGCCAGCCCAAGGCTTGTCTGAAACTCGCCGAAGCGCCGCTTGCCGAGAAGAGCATCGCGAACGATCAGCAGCGACCACCAATCGCCGATTGCGTCGAGGGCGCGAGCGATTGGACATTTTTCCGTGCATAAACTCTTACGTTTCATAAGGTTGCCTCCTTTCAGCGCAGGAGGAGAGAGAAATTCTCGGGCGGGTAGTTGCCTTTGGAAACTGCCTACTCCTATTATACATCAGGTTGCATCATTAAACTGCTTCCCCCGCCCTCCTGGAGAGGCAAGGCACTGACGGCACCAAAGTAGCTTGAAGGCAAGGTCGCCGGGGTCAGCTTCCACTGAAAGCGAGGTCCAGATGAGTGCCT
This sequence comes from uncultured Planctomycetota bacterium, assembly GCA_963827935.1. GTDB lineage: Bacteria > Planctomycetota > Planctomycetia > Gemmatales > Gemmataceae > DATFNV01. Next base: position 22,542 of record CAWHCN010000002.1, read on the forward strand.
CTTCGACCTTCCGCGGTTCCGTGGCGGTTTTTGGGTTGTGCCTTGGGCTTGCGGGCTGCACGCGGGCTCCCTCGGAAACGCCGGCGGCGCCCATTCCGGTCAGCGTAAGCCATCCCGTCGAGCGGGAGGTCACCGAGCATGCGGAGTACACCGCCCGGACGACGGCGGTCGATTCCGTCGAGGTGCGGGCGCACGTTTGGGGCTACCTCACCAAGGTCAACTTCAAGGAAGGGACGCTGGTGACCAAGGGGGAAACCCTCTTTGAACTCGATCCGCGGCCCTATCAAGCACTCTTGAACCAGGCGAAAGCGAAGGTCGCCCAGGATCAAGCCCAGCTCACGTTCGACGAGGCGGAGTACCAGCGCAATCTTAACCTGGTGGCCAAGGGAGCGGTGTCGCGGTCGGACCTGGACAAGTCCTCGGCAGCCCGGGGCGTCGATATCGCCAACATCGCGGCGGACAGGGCGGTGGTGGCCTCGCGCCAGCTCGACCTGGACTACACCAAGGTGCTGGCGCCCGTCAGCGGACGTGCCAGTCGCTACGTGGTCACGATCGGCAACTTGATCCAGTCGGGCGACCAAAATGGCGGCACCCTGCTCACGACCATCGTCTCCGTTGACCCCATGTATGCCGGATTCGACGTGGACGAGGGCACGGTGCTGCGCGTCCGCCAATTGATCCGCGAAGGGAAGGCCAAATCGGCCCGCGATGTCGAGCTGCCGGTGCGGCTCAGTCTTGCCAATGAAGACGGCTTCCCCCACCAGGGGACCATCAATTTCGTGGACAACCAGGTCAATCCCAAGACCGGTACCTTGCGGATACGCGGCGTTTTTCCCAACAAGGACGAGGCGCTCGCCCCCGGGTATTTTGCCCGCGTCCAGGTGCCGATCGGCTTTCCCCATCCCGCCCTGCTCGTTTCTGAGCGCGCCCTCGACACCGATCAGGGGCAGAAGATCGTCTACATCGTTAACGACAAGAACGAGGTGGCTACCCGCCCGGTCCAGCTGGGAGCCCTCCACGATGGCCTGCGCGAGATCACCGACGGGCTGAAGGGGGGCGAGCAGGTGATCGTCACCGGCCTGCAACAGGTGCGGCCGGGGCTCGTGGTCGAACCGAAGCTGGTGGAGATGCCGGTGTCAAATCCGAAATCGGAAATCGGAAATCTGAAACAAATCGCATTACCCAAATCCCAATGACCCCAACCCTCGCCGTCTCGTTTCGTCTTCTCGCAATTCGGATTTCACCTGGGGAGTGCGGTTATGCTCGCGCGCTTCTTCATCGACCGCCCGGTGCTGGCGTGGGTTATCTCGATCGTCATCATTTTGCTCGGGGCCATCGCCGCGGGCTTCTTGCCGGTCGCCGAGTATCCGGAGATCACGCCGCCGACGGTCCGGGTGACAGCCAACTACCCCGGCGCCAACGCCCAGGTCGTGGCCGACACCGTGGCCGCGCCGATCGAGCAGCAGGTCGTCGGCGTTGAAGGGATGCTGTACATGTCGTCGCAGAGCAACAACGACGGCTCGTACACCCTGGACGTGACCTTCGAGCTGGGCACCAACGTGAACATGGCCCAGGTGCTGACGCAGAACCGCGTCGCCATCGCCGAGCCGATCCTCCCCGACGTGGTTCGAGCGATCGGCGTGACCACCAAGAAACGGTCCCCGGACATCCTGCTGGGAATCAGTCTGTATTCCGAGGACAACCCGGCGACCGGCCGACCGTATTTTGATGCGCTCTACATGAGCAATTACGCCACGATCAACCTCAAGGACGAGATAGCCGGAGTGGAGGGCGTCGGCGACGTGCTAATCCTCGGCCAGCAGGACTACAGCATGCGTATCTGGCTGGACCCAGACAAGTTACAGTCGCGAAACATGACGGTCGGCGACGTGATCGGAGTCTTGCGCGAGCAGAACGTGCAGGTGGCGTCCGGACAGATCGGCCAACCACCGGTCCCCAAGGGCCAGGATTTCCAGTACACCCTGAGCACCTTGGGCCGGCTGGTCGAGGTCGAGCAGTTCGCCAGCATCATTCTCAAGACCGGTTCGGACGGGGAAGTCACCTACCTCCGAGACGTCAGCCGGACCGAGCTGGGTGCCCGAAGCCAGGACACGCTGTCGCGGTTGGATGGCAAACCGTCCTCGGGCATTGGCGTCTTTCTGCTGCCCGGTTCGAACGCCCTGGACACAGGCGACAGCATCAAGGCCAAGATGCGGGAGCTGGAAGCTCGCTTCCCCAAGGGGCTTCGCTACCTCATCGCCTACGACACCACGCCGTTCATCCGCGAATCCGTGAATGAGGTGTTCCATACGCTTCGCGATTCCATCATCCTGGTCAGCCTCGTCATCCTGCTGTTCTTGCAGGACTGGAAAGCCCTGCTCCTGCCCGTGATCGATGTGTTTGTGTCGCTGATTGGGACCTTCGCCGTCATGAACCTGATGGGCTTCAGCCTGAACAACCTGTCGCTGTTCGGGCTGGTGCTGGCCATCGGCATCGTCGTGGACGACTCCATCGTTGTACTGGAGAACATCGAGCGCTGGCTGGACAAGGGCTTGCCCGTGCGCGAAGCCACCATCAGGGCCATGAACGAGATCACCGGTCCGATCTTTGCCATCACTCTGGTGCTCAGCTCGGTGCTCCTGCCCAGCGCCTTTCTGGGCGGCATCACGGGGCAGTTCTTCCGCCAGTTCGCGCTGACTATCTCGGTGGCGATGCTCTTCTCGGCCATCAACGCCATGACCATGTCGCCGGCCCGGGCGGTCTGGATCTTCGCCAACCGTAAGCCCGGCCAGCATGGCGACCAGAGCAAAGAAGCGCTGCCCTGGTGGTTCTTCGGACTCCTCGGCGGGGTGGCGACCGCGTTGCTGCTGGCTCCGAACCTGGGCGTCTGGCTGGGCCTGCCCTCCGGGGGCGAGGACGGCGAGGCCGCGCCCGGCGGCCTGCTAGGCACCTTGCTGACGTTGAGGACCTACCTCATCCTCTCTCTCCCCGGCGCGGCCGTCGGTGGTGCGTCGGCTGGGTCATCATCCGGCCGGTGAACTGGGCTTTGGGGAAGTTCTTTGGGGGCTTCAACTGGGTGTTCGCGCTGGCGACGCAAGTCTACGGCAAGACCGTGGGCTGGTGTCTTCGCCTCAGCGTCATCGTGCTCCTCGTCTACGTTGGCCTGATCGGCCTGACTGGCCTGCTCTTCACGCGCGTCCCCAGTGGGTTTGTCCCCATCCAGGACAAGGGCTATCTGCTCGCGAACATCCAATTGCCCGACTCCGCCTCACTGGAGCACACGGTCGAAGTGACCGCCGCGGTCGAGAAGATCGCCCTGGAGACTCCTGGCGTTGCCCACACGGTGGCCATCCCGGGGACATCGTTTGTCCTGAACGCCAACAGCTCAAACTACGGTTCCATGTTCATCATTCTCAGGCCGTTTCACGAACGCCGGGACCCCTCGTTAAGCGGCGAGGCCATCATGGCTAGTCTCCGGGCACGCTTGCAGCGAGAGGTCCCGGAGGGCCGCGTGCTCGTTTTCGGGGCGCCTGCGGTACGCGGCCTCGGTAACGCCGGCGGTTTCAAACTGATGGTAGAAGCCACCGGCGACGTAGACTACGTGGCGCTGCAGACCAGGGCGGACAACCTGGCCGTCCAAGGCAACCAGCAGCCCGGCCTCGTCGGCCTGTTCAACGGCTTCCGCGCCGCACGCCCCAGCTCTACGCGGACATCGACCGGACCAAGGTCAAGACGATGGGCGTGGCGATCAGCGACGTCTTCGACGCGTTGCAGGCGTATCTGGGCAGCTACTACGTCAACGACTTCAACCGCTTCGGCCGCACCTGGCAGGTGAATGTCCAGGCCGAACCCCGCTTCCGCGTGGATGCGGAGACGGTCCGGCAGCTCAAGGTCCGCAACGCCGACGGCGACATGGTGCCGCTTGGCTCGGTGGTGGACATCCGCGACTCCGCCGGCCCGGTGACAATCACGCGCTACAATACGCATCCTGCGGCGACGATCACCGGCGCCTCGTTGCCGGGGGTTAGCACCGGCGACGTCCTCCGGACGATGGAAGGCCTTGCGGACAAGGAGTTGCCGCGCAATATGAAATATGAGTGGACCGAGCTGAGCTACTTGCAGAAGCAGGCAAGCAAGATCGAGCAGTTCCGCGACCTGCGGCAGAACCCGTTCAGCGCGTTCGTGCTGGGGGCGGTGCTGGTCTTCTTCGTGCTGTGCGGCTTGTACGAGAGCTGGTCGCTACCGTTAGCGGTAATCCTGGTCGTGCCGATGTGCGTGCTGTGGGCCATCACCGGCGTCGCGGTCCGCGGCATGGACAACAACATCTTCACGCAGATCGGCTTCGTGGTCCTGATCGGCCTGGCCTGCAAGAACGCCATCCTCATCGTCGAGTTCGCCCGCGACCGCCAGCTGGAAGGCGCCTCCCGGTTCGACGCCGCAACGGAGGCCGCCCGGGTGCGACTGCGCCCGATCGTGATGACCACGGCAGTCTTTGTCCACATGGTGCCGCCGTACTTCGCCAGCGGCGCCGGCGCTGAGATGCGCCGCTCGGTGGGCACCGCCATGCTATGGGGCGCCTTTGGCGTGTCCCTGTTCGGCATTTTCCTGACGCCGGTGTTCTACTTCGTGGTGCGCCGGCTCACCGACCGGGGGCTAGCCGGCGCCGAGACAGGAGGTCCACCCGTCACGCTCGGTAATGCTACGGAAGATGAAGCGAGGAGTGCCAGTCATCAACAATCGCCTGTTAAGGAGCAAACTCATGTCAAAGAAGCTCGCGGGTAAGGTCGCCGTCGTCACCGGCGCGTCGAAGGGGATCGGCGCCGCCATCGCCCGGCACCTGGCCGACGAGGGCGCTTCCGTCGTCGTCAACTACTCCTCCAGCAAGGAAGGGGCCGACCGCGTCGTCGGCGAGATCGCCCGGAAGGGGGGCAAGGCCGTGGCCGTCCACGCCAACGTTTCGAAGCCGGCCGACATCCCACGGCTGTTTGCCGAGGCGAAGAAGGCCTTCGGCCGGCTGGACATCCTCGTCAACAATGCGGGCATCTACGAGTTCGCCCCGCTGGAGGCCGTCACCGCGGAGCACTTCCACAAGCAGTTCGACCTGAACGTGCTGGGCCTGATCCTGGCGACGCAGGAAGCCGTCAAGCACATCGGCCCGGACGGCGGCAGCATCATCAACGTCAGCTCGGTGGTCAGCACCTCCGCGTTTCCAGGCGCCGCGGTCTACAGCGCCACCAAGGCGGCCGTGGATGCCGTGACCAGGACGCTGGCCAAGGAACTGGGCCGGCGGAAAATCCGCGTCAACTCGATCAACCCGGGCATGGTCGAGACGGAAGGCGTGCACGCGGCGGGGATCGCCGGGAGCGAGATGCAGAAACAAACCGAGGCGCAAACCCCGCTCGGCCGCATCGGGCAGCCGGACGACATCGCCACCGCCGCCGTCTTCCTGGCATCCCCGGATTCCGGCTGGATCACCGGCGAGACGATGTATCTCACCGGTGGTTGGCACTGAGAGTCTGTCCCGGAAGCCCCTCGCCCCGGTACTCCGGGGAGAGGGGTTTGGGGTGAGGGGTGTGGACATCCCCGGACAAAAGCCCCTCACCCCCGACCCCTCTCCCCGGAGTACCGGGGCGAGGGGAGCTTATGGGACAGTCTCTGAGCCGGCGGTGCCACTCAAGGAAAGGAACTGTCCATGAATCCGGGCGATCCCGCTGACGCCGACCTGGTGACACTGCCCAGCGCGCGCACTGCGACTGAAACGGTCGAGCGCCTGAAATCGCTGCTGAATCAGAAAAAGATCCAGGTGTTCGCCGACATCGATCATGCCGCGGGGGCGCAGGCAGCGGGGCTATCCCTGAGGCCGACGCGCCTGTTGATTTTCGGCAATCCCCAGGCCGGGACACCGCTGATGCAGAGCCGGCAAACGATCGGCCTCGACCTGCCGTTGCGGGTTCTGGTTTGGGAGGACGAGGCGGGCAAGGTCTGGCTGACGTACCATCGGCCCGAGTATCTGGCCCAGCGCCACCGGATCCTCGACCACGAGGAGGCCGTCAAAGCCCTGGGCGCGGGCCTGACGGCCCTGGTCCGTTCGGCCACCGCCCCATAAGGCAATTGGCTTTGGCTCGACCCAGATTCGCCCGGCGTACGCCCAGGAAAGGATCGACATGAACAACGTGCTGAGCAACGACGGTCTGGACCTCATCTTCCGCAACGCCCGGACGCACACCTTCTGGCGGGACATGCCCGTGGAGAACGCCCTGCTGAAGCAGGCCTACGACCTGGCGAAGATGGGCCCGACCTCGGCAAATATGTGCCCGCTGCGCATTGTCTTTGTGAGGTCGCGCGAGGCGAAGGAGAAGCTGAAACCCGCCCTGGACGCCGGGAACGTGGACAAGACGATGAAAGCGCCCGTGACGGCCATCCTGGGCATGGACGTCCATTTCTACGAGCAGTTGCCCAAGCTGTTCCCGCACGCCGATGCCAGGGCGTGGTTCAAGGACCTGCCGGAGAACGTGCTGGAATATATGGCGCTGCGGAACTCCTCGCTCCAGGGTGCGTACTTCCTGCTGGCTGCCCGGGCGTTGGGGCTGGATTGCGGCCCGATGTCGGGCTTCAACAACGCCAAGGTGGACGCGGCGTTCTTCGCTGGAACGACGATCAAATCCAACTTCCTCTGCAACCTGGGTCACGGTGACGCGAGCAAGCTCCATCCGCGGTCGCCGCGGCTCAGCTTTGAGGAAGCGTGCCAGGTGCTTTGAGAGCGGCAAGTTCGCCCGAGTACCGGAGGAGGGAGTCGAACCCTCACGCCCGTAGGGCACGCGGGTTTGGGCCGCGCCTGGTTGCCAGTTACACCACCCCGGCAAAAGTACAATGGCCACTCTGCGAACTCCGCGATCAGTAGCTCGGGTGGGAGTTGAACCCACAGCATGCCTGCTTCTGAGGCAGGATGGTCTTCCGGTTGCCTACCGAGCCGTATGTCGTCGTTGTCCAGTACCCAGGGTGGGACTCGAACCCACACTCGCTCGGGTTTAAGCCGAGTCGCTCGGCCGATTGGCGTACCTGGGCGTGCATCGTGGGTGGCACGCCCTGAGGTACTCCGAAGGGCGTGCTTGACTGGCATCACGCCCTTCGGAGTACCTCAGGGCGTGCCACCCTTTTCAAGCACCGGGGGCCGGAATTGAACCGAACGTCTCCTGGTTCAGAGCCAGGTGTTGGAGCCACTCAACTACCCCGGAGTCGTTACGTCTTGGCTTGCCCTTCTTTTCGCCCAAGGTTCGGGGAGAAGGGGTCGAACCTTCATGAGCGGCTTCAAAGACCGCCGGCCTACCGTTAGCCGATCCCCGAGAGTGTCCTGCGGGAGTCGAACCCGCCTGGCCGGGTTGGGAACCCGGCGTCTCGCCCGCTCGGCCAAGGACACACACATAGTTCGTGGAGCATCGCTCCAATCTGCTTTTGGGTGGCACGCTCTGAGGTACTCCGACGGGCGTGCTTGACTGGCATCACGCCCTTCGGAGTACCTCAAGCGTGCCACCCGGACAGAAAACGCACAAAGCGGAAGGGGAGGGAGTCGAACCCTCAAGGGCTTGCGCCTTGTCCCGTTTCGAGCGGGGGGCCGTCACCAATCGGCTGGCCCTTCCGTGTTCA
>CAWHCN010000003.1:0-112359 GCA_963827935.1 uncultured Planctomycetota bacterium
CCGAGCCGAACGGGCGGCGGCATCCGGGCGGCGTCGGCGAGGCGGTAGACGTGGCGGGGTGAGCAGTTGAGGAGAGCGGCAACGGCCCGCACGTCGAGTAGCTGGGCGGCAGCCGGCTCAGGGGCCGGCGCGGTCAGAGTAGCATCACTCATTGGGATCACTCCGTGGATCGGTGAGCGGCGAGCCCGGTGCCCGCCGACGCAACCAGTATCCAGAGAGTTGCGGAGGGAAAATCTCGCCGCGGAATTACTCCGCGAGGCGTTTGTCAGAATTGCCCGTGAAATGACAGCAAAAGGCGGGCGGGTACAAGAATCGCGGAGTAAATCGTTGCCCTTGACAGGCAATTACTCCGCGTCGCGGTTTCTTCGGTACTTCTCTCGGTTCTGCGCTGCAATGAGGTCGGCGAGGGTGATGTCACGGTCGCGGCAGAAGTCTGCCCGCGACGCGCCCTGTCGCTTTGCAGCCTGCCAAGTATCGCACAGCCGCCGATCCGCTGTGGGGTCAATGTCGGGGTCCGGCTTGCGGCCCCGGCCACGTTTTGCCAAGTCCCCTTCGGCTTGTCCCGATTCCGCCTGGTCGATGAAGTGCCAACATGGTGCGGCGACTTGAATGATCTCGGGGCGCGTACCCGGTGGCCCAGCGACCGGCATGGTGATTATCCCGCTGTCCAGCCGCCAGTGCCCGCACTGCCTGCATGTGTAGTGCGACACAAACTTGTACAACTCGGGTACAGCGGTCCTGCACTCGGGGCAACGGTTACCGTCGGCGAGAAGGGAAGGGAAATCGGACACGGCGTCTACCCTTTGCAACGGGCCGGCCGACCACGCCGAAGGGAAAGGGTAGATGATCCCTTCGGCGGGTCGGCCGCTCGACCGCTGGCCAGCGGTCTACCCGTATCCACTCCATTCTACCCGGCATCCCGGCAGGTACTCCAGCATGCACGCCTCATTCCTGTCCAGAGGCGTGCAGTCTTGTCTTGCCCCTCCGGCCCGGGCGCGTGACAATCAACCTCGTCGGGTGGGCTGGCCAGCCCCATCGCGTCCGCCCGGCGCCTGGGCTACTCCAGCGGGCGCCGGCGGGCGGCCCGGCTGCTGGAGTTGAGCCAATGATCCGCTTCGCCTGCCCGGCGTGTCAAACGCCGCTCGAAACGGCCGATCAAAACGCGGGCGGCCAACTGGCTTGCCCAAAATGCGGGACTCACCTGAAGGTGCCATTGCAGGCGCTCACGCACACGGTCCTCGGAACCCTCTTGCCAGAATGGATTGACGACCCAAACGATACCGACCTGGGGACAGCGCCGGAAGCCTGCACCCCGACCCATCCGGCCGTGCCACGGGCACGGCCGGTCCCTCCAGTCCGCACCAGCTCGCCGAAATCGGCCATCGTCTGTCCTTCTTGTGGGCTGCGGCTCAAGGTTAGAGGCAACCTCGCCGGGCGGACGGCATACTGTCCCACTGCGGGGCGGAGCTTACCGGTCCCGCCAAGCAGAGCCAAGTCCCAAGGACGACTCACGAAGAACCCGAACTGGCTCGACGACCCTGGGCTGGGACCGTGTTCGCCGTGCTGGCGCTCGCGACCGGCATCGTCGCGCTGCTGGCGGCGTTTCTCTTCGATCCGCGCTCGGCACCGCGCTGGCCGGCCTGGGCCTGTTGCTGGGGTTCTTGGGGATGTTCACGGCGGTCCTGCGGGGCCGCGGGCTGGGGTTCGGGCTTTCGTTGGCAGGGACGGCGGTTTGCGGCTCTATCCTTCTCGTGGCCATCGTCGTGCCGACGGGAAAGGGCACATCCGCCGATGACGAACACACGCGGGCAGAAACCGCGAGGCAGGACGACCGGGACGGTGTTGCGGGCGAGAAGAAACCCCGAGGCGAAAGGCCCGGCAATCAAGACACTATTAAGAGAGGCGAAGAGGACGAGAAGGTCGCGAAGCTGGTTCGGAGCCTGAAGAGCGACCAAGCCGCAGACCGCATTCGCGCAGCGGAACAACTGGGCAAATTGAAGGCGGAAGGAAAGCCGGCCGCTCGGGCTCTCTGCGAAGCGGCGATCGACGAGGACGACTCAGTGCGCCAGGCCGCCCTCGAAGCGCTTGAGAAAGTGCATCCTGCACTCTACAAGCCTGTCTCGACATTGTTGGTAGACAGCAACGCGGTTAATCAAATCAGCGCAGCACAAACCATCGGGAACATGAGGGCAGAGGGTAAGGCGGCAACCCCCTTGCTCACGGCCCACCTCAAGCGGCATATTCCTCCGGACGGTTTTGCCACGCAGAATCCGAGTTTCTTCGATGCTGAGGCGGTCATTACAGCGGACGCCGCGGCACTTGCGTAGGTGGCTCCGGACGATCCGACAGTCGCGAATCTGTTCATCGAACTCACAAGGTTCGATAAGGGATGGGGCAACGGGTGGAGCGTACGCCCCGTAGTCACGACGGCCCTCGGCGAATTGGCAATAGCTCAGCCTAGTGCCGCATCTCTCAAGCATCATTGCATAAGGCAGCGGCTTCCGCCAGTCGCTGGATTTTCCCCAGTTTGAGGCGGCGGTGCGGTGCGACGAAGCACGCGCGGCGTTGCTTCTGCACCGGCTTGCCGGTGTAAGTCCAGGCGAAGGGGTAGGCCATCGTAGCGTTGTAGTAGTCCATGAATTCCCGCAACTGCGCTTCCAGGTCCGTCACCGACGTGAAGTTTCCGCACCGCAGCAGCTTCCGGTGGATGATCCCGAACACGATCTCGATCTGGTTCAGCCACGAACTGTGCTTCGGGAGGTAGACGAAGCGGATCCGGTGGGCGGCGTCCGACAGGAACTCCTTCCGCGTGGCCATCGATTTCAGGATGCCGCTGTCGTTTTTTTCCCCAGTTCATCGGGCACGCCGCAGCGTTCGGCGACGAACTTCACCAGGCTTTCCGACATGTGCGTGTTGAGGCAGTCGACCACGAAGAGCCATTCGGCGGTGGGGTCGGTGTCCACGGTCCGGGTGATGTGCGCGACGAACTCCGGTTCGGTACGGGTCGCCTCCAGCGTTGGGCAGACGATCATCCCCGTCACCACGTCCAGACCGGCGGTCAGCATCGTCGTCCCGTGCCGGGTGTATTCGAATTCCTGCTTCGGTACGCTGTTGGGTTGGGCCGGCTTGTCGGGGGCGTTCCGCTCGATGGCCTGCAGCGAGGTCGCCTCGTCCACGCTCACCGTGTGCGTGCCGTCCGCCGCCTTCATCGGCGCCTCGAGGTAGGTTCGGCAAACGTTTTCGACCTCGGTCAGGAACTTCTGGGGGTCCTTCTCCGTGGTGTTGAGCCACATTTTCTTGCGGTGCGGCTGCACGGCTGCCTGCTGCAGGAAGCGGCCAACCTGAGACACGGAAATAGCCTCCACGATCTGCCGCGCGATCGCCTCGTCGCGCAGTTCCCGGAGCGTCCAGTGGTCGATCGGCCGGCCCGACAACTTCGGCGGTTCGCACGCTAACGCCACGATCTGGGACACCTGAAAGGCGGTGAACGTCGCCGGGGCACCCGGTCGCGGGGCGTCGGAGAGGACGTCGACGATCGCCGCCCGCAGGCGGTGAGGTTCGGTGCATTCCCACACGCACAACGAATCCCACGCGTCCCGCCAGCGCTGCCGCCAGAGGCCCACCTGCAGTCGGTTGAGGCCGACCCGCGAGGCGATCTCTTCGTTCAGCAGGCCGGCGAATCCCAGCAAAATGATCGTCGCCCGCTGCACCACGCACTTGGCGACCGTACGCGACTTGCTGAATTCCTGCAGCAGAACCTGCTGCCTTTCGCTGACGATGATCTTCGCGGCCTTCCCTGGCATAGGTCGATCTCCCGCCTCACAATCGAGGGACCAGGCAAGATACGCCATGTCCAGTTTTCGTGCTACGCCGTTTCCGCGGTGCGGCACTAGCCAGGCTCGGGCCATTGTCAGAGCACTTATGGAGGCGACAGACTTTCATCCGAGGGGAGGAACTCAGAGTTGGTCTAACGACCAACCTGTCGCTGCGATCAACGCACTTGCGAAGATCGGCCCGGCCGCGAAGGAAGCCGTCCCCTTACTCAAGAAGCTTAATTGGACAGCGCCACTTTTCACACTGGGCAAGGCCGAAGTCAAGCTGGGCAAAGTAAATCGCCGTAAGTCCTTGGTTTTCGTGTGGCCATCTTACCCAGAATAAAAAGTGGCGCTGTCCAATTAAGCTTAGCCCGAGTTTACTACTTTCAGGTCGAGTTGCCTTGATAAATAAGGACTTGCGTCGCCGTTTTGCACTACAAACGGGCCGGGTCGGTGCCCAGGTCGGGTGGCAGGTAGGGCTCGGGGATCGGCCAGGCCAGGGTGTCCAGGATGGCTTGCTGCTCGGCCGAGGGCACCGACGCACGCTCGAAACGCAGCAACTCTCCCTGGGTGGTGCGGAACGATAGCTCCGCCAGTTGTACTCGGGCCAACTTCTCCAGCAGCGCCGCCGTCGTCAGCTCCCCACCCTGCCGACGATGACGCAACTGGATGGTCACCGACAGGGCGTAGGCCAAGACCGCGAACAGGACGTGGGCGTCGGCGCGCGCTTCCTTGTGATGAAAGATCGGCCGCAGACACAGGTCGGTTTTCAGGTTTCGGAAGGCGGCCTCAACGCGCGTGAGCAACATGTAGGTGTGCCACAACGCCACCAGCGTCAACTCGGTGTCGGTGGTGCGCAACAAATAGACTCCTTGCAGATCGCGTGTGTCCGCGATGGCCGCGGCGTTTTCCGTGACCCGCAGTTGCCGCTGGCCGCCCCGGCGTTGCACTGTCCAGGTGAAGATGCCGCGCAGGTCGTGCGTGCGGCCCACGGCCTGCTTGGCTTTGCGATGGATCACCTCAGCGCGGGTGAAGGTGCCGGCGGCCACTTGGGCTTGCAGACGGGCCAAGCGTTCGCGGGCCTTGAGCAGGCGGGCCTCGAACATCTGCCGCTCCTTGAGCTGGCAACCGTCGCTGCGGCACAACAACCAGCGTTCGCGGACACCGTCGTGCTCCTGGTCGGGCAGTGCCTGCACGACGATGTCCGGCCCGCCCTGGTGCTCGGCGTGGACGCGTTGCCAGGGTCCTTGACGTATGGTGGATAGATATTGTCGCGTAACGGCCCGCCGCACGGCGCAGAGGTAGTGACGTTGCGTCTGCCGCCAGTGCCGCAGGTTGGCCTCGGTGGCCATGCCGCGATCGAAGCAGACCAGACGACGCGTGCCGCCACAGCGTTCTTCCAGGGCCTGGATCAACGGTGTCAGGGTGGCGGCGTCGCGGGCGTTGCCGGGCAGGGATTCATAGCCGAGCGGAAAGCCGTCGCTATTGACGACCAGGCCGATGCACAATTGCTTGCAATCGGGACGGTGATCGCGGGAATAGCCGCGTTGGGCCTTGGGGTTGCCGGCCAGTCGGCCTTCGAAGTAGGTGCTGGTCAGGTCGTAAAGGAGCAGGTCGTTGCGGAAGTCGAAGAGGTCGCGTCCGTGGCGGACCAGGTGGGCTTCGAGGGCGGCCTTGTGCGGGACAACGTCGCTGAGGCAACGATAGAGAAGGTTGAGGCCAAGCCGGCTGCGCGGCACGCCGAGTAACTCGGGCAAGGCGGTGTCGGGCAGCCAGTGAAAGATGCCGAGTTCGCTGCGGGGATCGACGAGGCGATTGACGGCGATCATGGCGGCGACGGTCGGTAGGGGGACGCGGCTGCGGCTGCGGCCGAGGAGGCGTTGCAGGAGTTGGTCCAGGCCGAGCAGTTGCCAGGCGCGGAGGCCGACATAGACGTCGCCGAGGCGGCGGGGATTGCGCCAGGCAATGGAGTGGGGATCGAGACAGACGCCCTGGATGGGTCCGCCCGGCACGTCGGGCGGCACATAGCCGACTTCCTGCATGAGGCGTGGCAGCCAGGCAGGGTCGGGGAGCCGTTCGGCGATGCGCAGCCAGTCGGGTGGGCGGAGGTTATCGAGACGGCCGAGGTAGCAAATGGTGCGTTGGCGGACGCGGCCGCCGGGAGCGCGCACGGTTTCGGTGAGGGCGAAATAGGTATAGGTTTGGCCGTGACGCTGTTGCCTGATTTTGCGAAGGAACATGGATGCCCCCCGGCGTCGGTGCTGTCTGGGGGCAGTGTAGGCCGAGGCGGGGGAGCAAAGCAAGGGCTGAATGCTATTTTCTACACTACAGTGCCTTTTTGGGAAAGCGGGCGTTGGCAAATAAGGACTTGCGTCAAAAACAGGGCCGATTTAGCCCGGTTTTTGGGGGCAAAGTAGTAAACTCGGGCTAATGTGGAAGCGAACGAGTGTGGCAGGCGGAGCCTGCCCTATGCCGGGCGCATCGTTGGCGTAGGGCAGGCTCCGCTTGCCGCTCTAACCCGAGTTTACTACTTTGCCCCCAAAAACCGGGCTAAATCGGCCCTGTTTTTGACGCAAGTCCTTATTTGCCAACGCCCGCTTTCCCAAAAAGGCCCTGTAGTGTAGAAAATAGCATTCGGCCCTTGCTTTGCTCCCCCACCGCTGCCTACACTGCCCTCAGCCAGACCGGCGCCGGGGGGCCTTCATGTTCCTTCGCAAAATCAGGCAACAGCGTAACGGGCAAACTTATACCTATTTCGCCCTCACCGAAACCGTGCGGGCTCCCGGCGGCCGCGTTCGCCAACGCACCATTTGCTACCTCGGCCGTCTCGATAACCTCCGCCCACCCGACTGGCTGCGCATCGCCGAACGGCTCCCCGACCCTGCCTGGCTGCCACGCCTCATGCAGGAAGTCGGCTATGTGCCGCCCGACGTGCCGGGCGGACCCATCCAGGGCCTCTGTCTCGATCCCCATTCCATTGCCTGGCGCAATCCCCGTCGCCTCGGCGACGTCTATGTCGGCCTCCGCGCCTGGCAATTGCTCGGCCTGGACCAACTCCTGCAACGCCTCCTCCCTCACAGCCGCAGCCGCGTCCCCCTGCCGACCGTCGCCGCCATGATCGCCGTCAATCGCCTCGTCGATCCCCGCAGCGAACTCGGCATCTTTCACTGGCTGCCCGACACCGCCTTGCCCGAGTTGCTCGGCGTGCCACGCGGCCGGCTTGGCCTCAACCTTCTCTATCGTTGCCTCAGCAACGTCGTCCCGCACAAGGCCGCCCTCGAAGCCCACCTGGTCCGCCACGGACGCGACCTCTTCGACTTCCGCAACGACCTGCTCCTTTACGACCTGACCAGCACGTACTTCGAGGGCCGACTGGCCGGCAACCCCAAGGCCCAACGCGGCTATTCCCGCGATCACCGTCCCGATTGCAAGCAATTGTGCATCGGCCTGGTCGTTAATAGCGACGGCTTCCCGCTCGGCTATGAATCCCTGCCCGGCAACGCCCGCGACGCCGCTACCCTAACGCCCTTGATCCAGGCCCTGGAAGAACGCTGTGGCGGCACGCGTCGCCTGGTCTGCTTCGATCGCGGCATGGCCACCGAGGCCAACCTGCGGCACTGGCGGCAGACGCAACGTCACTACCTCTGCGCCGTGCGGCGGGCCGTTACGCGACAATACCTATCCACCATACGTCAAGGCCCCTGGCAACGCGTCCACGCCGAGCACCAGGGCGGGCCGGACATCGTCGTGCAGGCACTGCCCGACCAGGAGCACGACGGTGTCCGCGAACGCTGGCTGTTGTGCCGCAGTGACGGTTGCCAGCTCAAGGAGCGGCAGATGTTCGAGGCCCGCCTGCTCAAGGCCCGCGAACGCTTGGCCCGTCTGCAAGCCCAAGTGGCCGCCGGCACCTTCACCCGCGCTGAGGTGATCCACCGCAAGACCAAGCAAGCCGTGGGCCGCACGCACGACCTGCGCGGCATCTTCACCTGGACAGTGCAACGCCGAGGCGGCCAGCGGCAACTGCGGGTCACGGAAAACGCCGCGGCCCTTGCGGATACACGCGATCTGCAAGGAGTCTATTTGTTGCGCACCACCGACACCGAGCTGACGCTGGTGGCGTTGTGGCACACCTACATGTTGCTCACGCGTGTCGAGGCCGCCTTCCGAAACCTGAAAACCGACCTGTGTCTGCGGCCGATCTTTCATCACAAGGAAGCGCGCGCCGACGCCCATGTCCTGTTCGCGGTCTTGGCCTACGCCCTGTCGGTGACCATCCAGTTGCGTCATCGTCGGCAGGGTGGGGAGCTGACGACGGCGGCGCTGCTGGAGAAGTTGGCCCGAGTACAACTGGCGGAGCTATCGTTCCGCACCACCCAGGGAGAGTTGCTGCGTTTCGAGCGTGCGTCGGTGCCCTCGGCCGAGCAGCAAGCCATCCTGGACACCCTGGCCTGGCCGATCCCCGAGCCCTACCTGCCACCCGACCTGGGCACCGACCCGGCCCGTTTGTAGTGCAAAACGGCGACGCAAGTCCTTATTTATCAAGGCAACTCGACCTGAAAGTAGTAAACTCGGGCTAAAACAGGTTTGTTAGATCTGTGGTGACGGCGCGCAGTCAGCCAGCTCGGCGATTTCCGCCTTGGACTGCGGCACGATGACGGGTTCACTCACGCCTGCAATCCGGACGACGAAGTACGGCGTGTCGCCGTCGGTTGTGGCGGCGGCAACCTCACCTTCGATGGTCAACCGCTGAAAGAGTTCCAGCAAGACGCGGGCCGGGTGCGGATGGACCAGATCAGTGACAAGGAATCGCACGGATTTCGCGGGCACGCTCTCCACGGCCGGGCCTCCTGCAGGGGGTTGGCGGAACTCGTCGCCCGCCGCGGCCCGCGTCATCCTGCGGGCCGTTGGCGGACGCGTCGACCGGTCCACCACCGCGCGTACCCCGTATGGACGAGCACGAGCGGCAATCCCATCATATCTTATTCGGCAAAAATGGTGACAGCTTTTTTTTTGAGAACGGTTCCAGTTGCGTGGCATCGCCCCTACGATCGCAGCCGGGTCAGGGTGCAATCACGGCGATTTGTTTCTTCAGCTTCAGGTGGGCGGCCGTGCGTCCGCGGGCCAGCTGCATGGCTTCGCCCAGAGTCAGGTGAGGATCGGGGAAGGGGAGGCGAGCGATGGCGGCCTTGGCGTCCTCTTCGAGATGGTAGCGAGTCTCTTCCAGGATCACCGCAATGCCAGCGCGGCGAAGCAAGTCCAGGTCGCGATAGAAGCCGCGGACATCGAGGCGGAGCCGGCGGGCCAGGGCCGACCGCGTCTGTGGCCCGGTCCCCAGCAGACGAAGCAGCTTGCACAGGCGGCCGGCACGCTGTGCCGTGACCGCTTGCGCTGGCGTTGGGCGTGGCTGGCGATTGGTGACCATCCCCCTCCTCGGCGTTGCAGGACACGTGGCCGCTCTGACAGCCCGAAGCGCCAGCAAAGGAGTTCTGCTTCCTCGCGGGCGCTTCGGGCTGCCAGGACCGGCCAATGAACGGCTGCGGGTGCGAACACTCCGGGCCAGGACGGCCAGCAGGGGGAAGAGTCGAGCCGCCCCGAATCCTACCCGGAAGTTCCGCTCATCCTAGCCGCGGCCATCGGCAACCGCAATAGCCTGGCCAGCCCAAGTTCAACCATTTTTCTCCACCCACCTTGCCCCGCTTCACTTCCAGCCGCTAACACAAGTCTGAGGGGGCCGTTCGCGTCACCATCATCCGAGGGTCTGGTCATGCCCGATCTCGACTTCCTGGTGATCGCCCCCCACCCGGACGATGCCGAGCTGGGTGCTGGCGGAACCATTCAGTTGCTTCGCGCCAGGGTAGCCGGGTTGGCGTGCTGGACCTGACCGACGGCGAGCCGACGCCGCGCGGCAGCCCGGAGATCCGCCGCCGGGAAACGGAAGCCGCCAGCGCGGTCCTCGGCCTGGACTGGCGTGGCAACCTGGGCTTGCCGAACCGCTCGCTGGTCGCCGACCTGCCCTCCCGCCACCGTCTGGCCGCGATCCTGCGCGAACTGCGGCCTCGCGTGCTGTTCGCCCCCTACTGGGAAGACGCTCATCCGGATCACATGGCGGCCAGCGCCCTGGTCGATGCCGCTCGTTTCTGGGCCAAGCTCACCAAAAGCGATCTGCCGGGACTGCCTCACTACCCCGAACGCATCATCTACTACTTCAGCGTCCACCTCCGCATCCAGCCCCGGCCTTCGTTCGTCCTGGACATTACGCCCTTCCACGAGACGAAGCTGCGAGCGCTGGGCTGCTATCATTCGCAATTCATCGCGGGCCGGCCCACCACGCCTCCCACCTTCCTCGACGATCTACGCGATCGCGCCCGCTATTGGGGCTGGGTGATCGGCGCCGGCTTCGGTGAGCCTTTCCTGACGCGGGAGGAAGTGGGTCTGCGTAGCCTGCGCGATCTGCTGTGAGGCTGGGTCAGGGACCAGGGATAAAGATCGAACGGAATAGAGCGGCGGCGAAGCACTTCCTTCGGACTCCACGCCCCTTTGCGCTTAGTCCTTCCTACCGGGCGGTCGATATTGAGTACCGGCAAAGGGGCGTTACCCCGGGGTCCCGGTACGGAGGGAGGCCAGCGTGCGGCGGGAGTACAACGTCCTGGCATTGATAAAAGGTAACGAGCGTTACGTCTTTGTGTACGACGACGAGGCGCACGAGCCGCTGCTGGACGCCTTGCGCGACCAGGCGGCCGATCCGCGGCTGAGCTTTACCTGGTTTGACGCCGCCATCCTGACCGAGAAGGCTCGTGAGCAGGCCCGCGCCGCCGAGCAGGCGGCGGTGGAAGCGCCGCTGTCGCGCCCGAGGATCTGAGATTAGCCGCCGCCCTCCGGGCGGCGCTTTGCAGACCCGCCCATGGACGAAGCCCTCGCCGAATTCCTTCGCCACCTGGCGCTGGAGAAAAACGCCTCGGCTCACACCGTCAAGTCGTACCGCGAGGATCTGACCCAGGCGCTGGAATTCTTCCGCACCCGCCTGGGTCAGCAGAACCCCGCCCCGGACCGGCTGACGATGCGGGTGCTCCGCGCCTACCTCGCCTGGCAGCACGAACAGGGCTATGCCCGCGCGACGGTGGCCCGGCGCGTGTCGGCGGTGCGCTCCTGGTGCCGCTTCCTCTGCCGACAGGGGACGCTGACCACCAACCCCGCCGACGGCTTGCGCGGCCCGCGCAGGACAAGACGCTGCCGCACTTCCTCGGCATCGAGGACGTGCAGCGCCTGCTGCAAGCTCCGCCCGCCGACACGCCCTTCGGCCTGCGTGACCGGGCCCTGCTGGAAACGCTGTACTCCGCCGGCCTGCGCGTGAGCGAGCTGACGGGGCTGAATGTTGAGGATGTGGACCTGGCCGAGGGACTGGCGACGGTGCGCGGCAAGGGACGCCGAGAGCGACTCGCCTTGTTCGGCCCACCGGCGCAGAAGGCGCTCAAACGCTGGCTGGAGGGGCGGGCCGCAGTGATGGGAGAGTTTCGGCAGCCACCGCCTGCCCTCTTCCTGAACAAGAGCGGCACGCGACTCAGCTCGCGGAGCGTCGGCCGGCTGCTCGAGAAATACCTCAAGCAGGCTGGCCTCGACCCGCGCACGAGTCCCCACACGCTGCGCCATAGCTTTGCCACCCACCTGCTCGACAACGGCGCCGACATCCGCAGCGTGCAGGAGCTGCTGGGACACAAGAGCCTGAGCACGACCCAGATTTACACCCACGTGACAACCACCCGGCTTCAGGAGAGCTACGACAAGGCCCATCCGCGGGCCTAAAGGACCCAGGACCCAGGACGAAGGCAGGAGAAGCCACCACCATGACGCGATCGCATCGACCCCTCATACTGGTTTTGTCCTTAGTCCTTTGTCCATGGCCCTCGGCCCGGGCCGAGGACGTGGACTGGCGCTCGGATTATTCGGCTGCGCAAGGAGGCGGCCGACAAGGGGCGTCCCATCCTGGTCGATTTCGGCTTCGAGGGCTGCGCCTTCTGTCGCAAGCTCGACGCCACCACCTTCCACGACGCCGACGTGGTCAAGCGCCTCAACGAGCACTTCATCGCCATCCGCATCGACATCGAGAAGGACCCGCGCAAGCTTCACGAGCAGCTGGGGCTGCAGAAGTATCCCACGGTCATTTTCGCCACACCCGACGGGCATCTGCTCGGCACGGTAGAAGGCTACCAAGAGCCGGGGCCTTTCCAGGCGAACCTGGATCGCGTCATCGATCTCCTGGCCAACCCCGACTGGATGCGCCGCGATTACGAGGCGGCGGGTAAGGCAATCGGCGCCTCGGACTATGCCCGGGCCATCGTACTCTTGAAGAACGTGGTCCAGGACGGCAAGGATCGGCCGGTGCAGGTCAAGGCCAAGCAGCTGTTGCAGGACCTGGAACAGCAGTCGGCGGGTCGCCTCACGCGGGCCAAGCAGCTGGCTGAAAAGGGAGAGACGGCCGAGGCCATCGACACCATTTCCGATTTGATGCGGGCCTTTGCGGGCACCCAGGCCGCCACCGACGCCGGCCCTCTGCTTACTTCGCTGGTCAAGAAGCCCGACGTCAAGGACAACCAGCGCATACGCCGGGCCCGCGAGCTGCTGGCCGAGGCACGCGAGGAGTTTCGCACTCAGCAATATCTTCTCTGCCTCAACCGCTGCGATATGCTCAGCCGCACCTTCAGCGACTTGCCCGAGGGGGCCGATGCCGCCGAGTTGGCCGGCCAGATCAAGAATCATCCCGAACGGCTGCGGCAGGCGGCGGACCTGGCCAGCGAGCAGCTCGGCAGCATCTACCTGGCCCTCGCCGAGACCTGTCTGCGCCAGGGCCAGCCGCAGCAAGCGGTCCTCTGGCTGGAGCGCGTCACCCAGGCGCTGCCCAACACCCGCCAGGCCGACGTGGCCCAGATGCGCCTGACCCAGATCCAGGGGCAGCCCGCAACGCGGCCGGTGGAGTTTCGCAGGCCTTGATCTCAGCCCATTCGGAACAAGCAGTCATCCAAGAATACGTTCGGCGAGCCGGGAGCGTGAGCGACCGGAGTTCTGCTCGTGAGAACTCCGGTCGCTCACGCTCCCGGCTCGCCGAAACTTGGAACTCATTCCGCCTCCATCCCACCTGCTCTTGACCCGCCGGCACGCCCCGGCTATCACCCGCGCCTTCTCCGAAGCTTGGCTCGGATCGTGCTGGCCCCGGGACTCCCGGGCGGGTGGGAACCATGCGGCGACTGGTGGGTCTGCTGGCTGTTCTCCTGGCCGCTGTCCTCTCGGAGGGCTGCGTCGAGCGCAAGTTCGTCGTCGACACCGATCCGCCCAACGTCCTGGTGCTGGTCAACAACCAACCGCTCGGCCCCTCGCCCGCGGACGGCAGCTTCATCTATTACGGCAAGTACAACTTCACCCTGATGGCCCCCGGCTACGAGACGCTCCACGTGCAGGAAAATGTGGTGGCCCCGTGGTACCAGTGGGTGGGGCTCGACTTCATCTTCGAGACGCTGTGGCCGTTCGAGTTGCAAGACGTGCACCATTATCACTATCGCATGGTACCGATGCAGATTCCGAACACGGCGGACGTGATGCAACGTTCCGGACAAATCCGCGAGCAGGGCCGGGCCCTGCGGCCAGCTCCCGCGCCGAAGGACGAGACCGCCGGCACGTCGCCGCCGACCGAAAGCCCACCCGCCCAGATGCCACGCGAAGGGGATCAGTAGTGCAGCGTCAAGGCTTGGACCTGGCGTAGCCGAACTCGCCAGAGTTCGGGTTGTCCGAAGTCTGGCGCCAGTCCTGACCTTGTGAACGACGACAGGCAATTTCCTCCTTGTTGGGTCGTTTAATTTGGCGGGCAAGGGCGGTGTCCATGTCCCGTTAAATGACTCTCGCTCCGGCGCGCAAGTGCCTAACTTATAACAACTTCGGGAGCGCAAAGTCGTTTAATGCTCAATTAAACGACCGGCTTGTCGCTGCCGTTTGCCTACCCCTCTGAAACGCGCTCCTAGCCCAACTCCCGCCGCAGCCGCGCCAGGGCCCGCACCCACAGCATCTGTACCGCCCCGACGGGTCGCCCCATCCGCTCCGCTACCTGTTCGTGCGCTAGTCCTTCCAGGTTTCGCAGCAAAATCACGTCGCGGTACTCGTCCGGCAATCGGGCCAGGGCGGCGGCGAGGCGCAGCTCCTGTTCGCCCTGGTCGGCCCGGCCGCTCGGCGAGGTGTCGTCCGCAGCCAGCACGCCGCCGAGGCGTGCCGAGGAGTCGGCCAACTCCTGCTCCAGCGATACCTCGCCGCCCACGTCGCGTGCCCCGGTACCGGCGTAGCGGCGCACCTCGTGTCCCAGGGCGTGGGCCAGCACCTGCAGCAGCCAGGCGAGGAACTCGGGCTGGGTCCGGCCGCGGAACTGGTCCAGGCCGCAGACGGCCTCCAATAAGGTGAGTTGGACCACGTCCGAGGCATCGGTCTTGGCGCTGAAACGTCGGCCCAGTTGCGTCCGCGCCAGCACGTGCAGCCAGGGCCGAACCTGGGCGAAAAGGCGATCGGCGGCTTCGGGGTCGCCGGCCTTCGCCGCGGCCAGCAACTCGGCGAACGATTCCGGTCCCGCCATCATTGACCCCCTTTCGCGCTCCGGAATCTCCCGTCAGCCCCGACCGGCATGGCGCGGCGGCAGATGGTCGTCCCCTGCCAGTGATGCACCACGTCGGGGAGGGCGAGCGGGTCCTTCGCCGGCAGCAGATCGAGTTCCTCCGTCGGCCCGTCGCAGGTCCACAGCGGTCGGCCCGTCACGGCGTGATAACCCTGCACACGCGAGCCGGATCGTGTCACCAAAACGCCCGCGTTTCCGCCGCAGGCCTGCCGTACCGCCAGGCCACGCCCGGCCTCCCAGGGCATTTTCCAGAGCGACTCTACTACCCCGTTGCGCGTGACCGCCAGCGAGCCGGGGCCGTCGAAGAAGACCAGCTCGTCGAAGCCGTCGCCGTCCAGGTCCGCGACCCAGAGCGGGAAGTAGGCCGAACCCTGGTTCAGGGGAAGGAACGTCCGCTGCTGGCGGACCTGACTCTTGCCGTCCAGCAGGATCAACTGCTGCCGGGGGCCGGGCGCGGTGTCACCCTTCTCGGGCCACGCGTGGACGGCCGCCACCACGAAGGTCCCCGTTTTGGGACGCTCTGTACCCGGCGTTCGGAATTGGTAGACTGGAGGTTGGCGTGGCTTCCGCCCGAAGGGTGCGGAGCGCTTCGCCGACTCGACCACGTTCCCCGGGAGCCCGACAGATGCCAAGTGAGCCCGGCCAATTGGATGGCCGGTCGCCGAGGCGGGGGCCAGCGCTGTCCAGTTCTCGGCTTCTGATGCCATTCCACCGCTGATCGTACGTTCGCAAGACGCTTTCCGGCGCGATCTGCCGGGCCTCCTCCAGACGCACCCCCGCCAATGGGCCGCCTACCACGGTGACGAACGCATCGCCGTTGGTCCCTCGAAGCGGCAACTCTACCAAGAGTGTTTGGGTCGCGGCCTCCAGATTGGCGCCTTCGTCGTCCGGAGCATCGAGTCGGAGGTTTCGCGCGAAGTAGACCACCTTAATGAAGTGTGAATCGCACTTCATGAGGAAGGCGCCATAACTATGAAGTTCCGCTACAACAGTCTCGAAGACTTTCTCGCTACAAATCGTCTCTCGGTGGACGACCAAGTTAATGACGGCGGCGGCGTATCATTCTCGGTAAAGGGCCGGGAGATCGACGCCACTATCCTCTTCTCGGACATCTCCGGGTTCACAAGACGGACACTCGACCTTTCTTCCACCGAGACGCTAATCTTCGTGAATCACTTCTTCACATGGATCAGCGTCGAGGCCCTGCAAGGGCGGCCCGGCATCGTGGACAAGTACATCGGCGATGAGATCATGGTCGTCTTCTCGAAGGAATTCGGGTCCGACGACCCGTTCGTGGACGCCGTGCGGACAGTTCGCCAGATGTGCAGCTACGACCCTTGGGGCTTCAACCCGCACATCGGCTTCGGCAGCGGCCGAGTTACGGTCGGGTACGTTGGCACACCGATCAAGTACAACTGTTCCGTCTTCGGAGCCGCCGTTGCTTTGGCCGCCAGATGCGCCTCCGTCAAACCAAAAGAAGGACACGGCGGCAACAGCCGGATGGTCTTTCCTGCCTCCGAGTGGGGCAGCCGGCGCTTCGAGGATCTGTTTCCGCTAGAGCGCTATCAGGGGCCGGACGGAAGCACGACAGAAATGCCTCCGAAGTGGCAACTCACATCGCCTCGGAAAACCGAGATGAAGAACATGGAGGAAATCGAGGTGCGTGAGGTGTGCATGCTATCCACATGGGTTCCACACGACTTCTCAGTGGAGCAGGCGGCAAAGGAGGAACTCCACCGAATCAGACAAAGAGGTAGGTACTGGGGCTCCGACACATGATCGGAGCGACGTTGAGCCGGAAAAACAAAGGAAATGCAAGATCGCGGCCTTTTTGCTGACAGTGTTGCGCGTCCGGCGCGAGGTGGTCCGACTGTCCGAGGGGTGCAGTCGCCCCAGCATCGAGAATTCGCGAGGAAACGCACCGTCCCCGCAGCATAAGCCGCGTGACTGGTCGTTGAAGAAATGAGGATCCTTTCCTCTAATGGGAGGTACAACAACCACTCCCGAGGAAAGGAATCCTCATGGTCGTCAAGATTACGCAGCGGCCCGTGGCAGCGACAAGTGCAGTTCCGGCGGCGGTGGACGAACCGGCCGACGCCCTCCGCAAGTGCCTGGACGAGATCGTCGAACGCTTCCGGGAGGGTCCCGTGACGGCGCAACGCTTCATGGAGCTTGAGAACAGCCTGCACGACGCCACCCAGGAGTTCTGCCGGGGCGTCGTCGAACATGAGGCGAACCGCCTGGAAGGCAACGATCGGCGTGAGGTGCCAGCTAAGATCCGCTATCGCAAGGAGACGTATCGCGTCAACAAGAAGACACCGGCCCGCATCGCCAGCCGCTTTGGCACGATCACCCTGCGTTCGTTCTACTACCTGAACGCCGAGGACGGCGAACCGGGCTTGCATCCGTTGTGGGTGCGTCTGGGTATCGGTGCGGGTGCGGCCACGCCGGCGCTTTTGGAACGTGTGGCGCGGCTGTCGGTGGACCAGACGCAGGCCGAGGTGCGCGACTGGTTGCTGCGTGAACATGGCCTGAAGTGGTCGAACGATCGGCTGCGGGCGGCGTTGGCCGGCTTTCGCCAGGCGCTGCTGCCGTTCGTGGCGGCGTTGCAACAAGCGCGTCTGCTGCTGTGGCTGCAACAGGCCCAGCAGTCGCGGGGCCGCCATCGTCCGGTGCTGGCGGCGGGGCGGGACGGCATCATGATGCCCATGCGTGCGGGCGGCTACCAGGAGGCCAGCACCGCCACGGTGAGCGTCTACGACCGTCGGCGTCGGCGGTTGGGCACCATCTACCTGGGCCAGATGCCGGAGGCCAAGCAAGTGACGCTGACGCGCGCCTTGACGGCCTTGCTGCGGGCCACGCTGACGGCCTGGCAGGGGCCCGTGCCACGCCTGGCCTACATCACCGACAAGGGCTCGGCGCCGGACG
Organism: uncultured Planctomycetota bacterium; assembly: GCA_963827935.1. Lineage (GTDB taxonomy): Bacteria > Planctomycetota > Planctomycetia > Gemmatales > Gemmataceae > DATFNV01. Next base: position 17,389 of record CAWHCN010000003.1, read on the forward strand.
AATACTATCGGCAGGTGCTGAAGAAGATGAAGCATCCGCGTGACGGGCAGGCGTTGACCTGGGAATGGGTGCTCGATTTCTATCATGTGTGCGGTTACATCGGCAAGATGGCGGACGCGCTGTTTGGTCCGCAAACGGCGGCGGCAGCGCGGTGGTTCGCCCGGATGCGGCGCTGGCTGCGTGACCGGCCGCAGGGAGCGGCCCACGTGTTGCGGTCAGCCATGCAGCACCTGGAGCGACGGCCGATGACCAAGGTGCAGAAGGCGGAGTTCTGGAAAGCGTATCGTTACCTGCGTCACCATCGGCGTCTGATGGACTACCCCGGTTATCGCCGTCGCGGCCTGCCGCTCGGCAGCGGCGTGACGGAAGCGGCGTGCAAGACGGTGTTCACGCAACGCTTCAAACGTTCGGGGATGCGTTGGCAGGGCGCGTCCGGCCAGGTGATTCTGGATTTGCGTACGATCCACCTGAGCGGCATGTGGGACCAAGCCTTCGCCGCCGACCTGGGAGCCCGCGAACTGCCCGTACCACTTGCTGCCGCGTGCCGCCCCGCCCAAGAGGCAAGTCACCGGGCAGACGACGAGCAAGCTTATGGTATTGCCGCATAATTCGCGGTGCAGGAGCGACTACACCCGTCCGAGGTCCGAGGTCCGACAGGTATTCCGAGGAATACGAGCGATGAGAGATTCCGACAGCTACTTGGCCATCATCGATGAGGGGCGAGAGGAGCAGGTCAAAGAAGACATCCTGCGACTCGGTCAGCAACGGTTTGGCTTTCCTGATGAGTCCATTACCGCCAGGCTAAGCGGGATCACTGACCTGGATCGCCTGAACCGGTTGATCGAGCGTCTTCTGAAGGCGACGAGTTGGCAAGACCTCCTCGAAACCCCCTGACGGCCGGCCCCACAACCTCGCCAGCGGCGCTAATCCGGGGAAACTCTGACGCCCCTACAGGCCGCCGCGCCACCCTCGCGTGTGACGCGGCGGCCGCCTCTTTTCGTGGCGGCCCCCCGCATCTCCCCAACTCGCTCCCCGCCCTCCGTCAGACGATCCGCGGCCCGTTTCATCCCCAGCACTGGTACAATCACACCTGGCCAATTCCCCCAGGAGCTTGGCATGCCGTTCATGGACCACTTCAACCCGCCGCTGAACCGCCTGCACCCCTGGCGCAGTTCCGGGGACGGGGCGGTACGGCAGCCCTGGGCGGCGCCGGCCCCCGGCCTGACGGTCGCCCTCGAGTTGCCTGCGGCCGAAGGCGTTGGGGTCCAGGTGTTCGCCGTCGGCGGCCGCCTGCTCCGGCGACATGTAGCGCGGCGTCCCCATCAGCACGCCCGAGAGCGTCAGCGCCGCCTCGTCGCTCCGACGTGCCAGGCCGAAGTCGGTCAGCCAGACAGTGCCTTCGCGATCCAGCAGCAGGTTCGACGGTTTGATGTCGCGGTGGATCACGCCGCGGGCGTGGGCGTGGGCCAGGGCCTCGGCGGCCTGAACGCCCCAGCGGGCGACCATCCCGTAGTTCGGCTTCAGGCGGGCGGCAGCCCGGTCCAGCCCCTCGCCGTCGATGAGCTGCGTCGCGTAGTAGTGAACGTCCTGCTCGCAGCCCACGGCGAACACCGGGACAATGTTGGTGTGGTGCAGCCGGGCCACGGTTTCGGCTTCGCGCCGGAAGCGATCCATGGCGGAGGGATCGGCGGTGCCGCCAAAGCGCAGCACCTTCAGCGCGACCTTCGGCTTGAGCGAGAGCTGCTCGGCCTCGTAAACGACGCCCATGCCGCCGCGGCCCAATTCGCCCAGGATCAGGAAGTCACCAAGGCGTGCCGGCGCCTCGCCCGCGGCAGGCAGGCCGGCCTGGTAGATGAATTCGATCGCGGCCAGGCACGAATCGAGTTGTGCCGCCAGCTCGGGGTGTCGGGCCAGCACCTCGGCCCGCTGTGGCGCCTGGTCGGTCTGTAGGGCCGCCAGGTATTCGTCCAGCACCTGCACGAGTGCGGCGGCGGAGTCGGATGGTGCATAGGCGGCGGTGGCCGGCGTCGGATCGGACATGTGCAACCTCCGGAGGGCCCCAGTATACCCCCAAGGGCCGCCGCCGGCGCCGATGTCACGCGCGAATTTCATGGGGCATCCGGTCCCCGCAACTTGCCAAGTGGACCTAACGTGGGCTTCGCCCACCGCCCTGAGGAGATGAAAACAGGCATCCGACCTTCCAAAATGATTGTTACGAGCAGTCATCTAGAAGGGGGATGCCATGAAGTCAGTATGCTCTTTCCTGGTCCGGTTTTCCAGTCTGATCTCCTGGGTTCTGTCCTGTTTTGACCGGGTCATCTTCAAAGGGCATCTGCCCATCAGCCGAGCCAAGGAATTCGAGCGCTTCGTCGATTACACCTTGCGGATCCGCCGTGTCGACTTTCTGAAAAGCCGCGGCCCCGAGTGGTCAGAACGCCTGGTGGAGCACTCCAAGCGCTTCGCCCAGAAGTGCAGTCGGCCGTGGGAGTATCATGCGGGCGACATCGACAAGGATGCCTGGGCCAAGGAACAACTCGTCCGCTCGGCGGTTCCGCACGGGCTGGTCGGCGTCTGGTGCGTGATGGAAGCGTGTCGAACGTTCAAGCTGCGCCCGGCAAGGGTCGGCCCGGCTTCGTGTCGCGGTCGGTGCCGCAGCGCGTCCTGTACTACTACTTCATCGACAAGGACCTGGGCCTGATGCACGTCCGCCTGCAAACCTGGGCGCCGTTCACCTGTCAGGTGTATGCCAATGGCCACGAGTACGTGGCGCGGCAACTGAAGCAGAAAGGCATCGCCTTCGAGCAGGTCGATAACGCCTTCGTGCAGTTGGGCGATGTCGCGGCAGCCCAGCGCAGCGCCGACCGCTTCGCCAAGCTGCCCTGGCCAAAAATCCTCGAACGGTACGCGCGTCAAGTCAATCCGCTGCTGCACCAGGAACTCAAGAGCCTGAGTCATTACTGGGTCATCGACCAGGCCGAGTACGCCACCGACCTGTGCTTTACCAGTAGTTCTACTGTGCCCCTTTTGGGATAGTTCGTATAGTATGCCGGAACTCGCCCCATCATGGAAGATCAGTATGGAGGAACACGGATGTCCCTCTTGGAATCCCCGGAAGCGCTCGCCTTGCTCGCCGATGTGAAGGTGCCGCTGGCAGCCGTGCAGGGCGGCGTCCGCCGCTTGGCGGGGTTCATCGAACGCTATCAGCCCCTGTTCTATCGCACGGAACAACGGCACTGGGCCGAGGTCGTTCTCGAAGGCCGCCTCAGCAACCTGGAGCGCAAGACCAACGAGCCGATCGCTCGGCAAGCTGGCGCGGCACGCAAGCCGGTGCAAAAGTTCGTCGGCGCCGGCAAATGGTCCGATAGCGCCGTGTTGGACGAGTTGCACCGGCACGTGGCCGCAGCGTGGCGCGACGACGACGCGGTGCTGATCTTTGACGGCAGCGGCTTCGCCAAGAAAGGCGACGACTCCTGTGGCGTGGCCCGGCAGTGGTGCGGCCGCCTGGGCAAGGTCGAGAACTGTCAGGTGGGCGTGTTCACGGCCTATGCCTGTGCTCAGGGCGAGACGTTGCTGGCCGCGGATTTGTATTTGCCGCAAGAGTGGGTGGACGATCGCAAGCGGCGGGCGAAATGTTACGTGCCCACCGAGACGACGTTTCAGGAGAAATGGCGTCTGGCCTTGGGCCAATGGGAGCGTTGCCGAGCGTTGCCGCACGGCTGGGTGGCGGCCGACGACGAGTTTGGCCGGGTGACGGAGTTTCGGCAAGCCTTGCGACGTGGCGGCGAGCGTTATGTGGTGGATGTGCCGTGCAACACGCTGATCCGCGACCTGGAAGCCGAGCGAGAGGCGGGGCCGTCGGGACGGCGACGGTTGCCGCCCTTCGAGCAGGTCCAGGCCTGGGCGGCGCGTCAGCCGGCGTCGGCGTGGCAGCGCCTGACGGTGCGGGCGGGTGAGAAAGGCCCCTTGGTGGTGCGTGCCCTGACGCGGTTGGTGCAAACCAAGGATGCCGACGGCTGCGTCGGCAGGCCGGAACGAGTCGTGATCGTGCGTCCGGTGGATCGCGCCGGCGACGTGACCTATGCGTTGAGCAACGCCTTGTCGGGGGTAGCGTTGGCGGAGTTGGTGCGTGTCAAGTGTGAGCGGCCGCGGATCGAACAGGCGTTGCAGATGGGCAAGGGTGAGGTGGGGTTGGCCCACTACGAAGTGCGCAGTTGGGTCGGCTGGTATCACCACATGACGCTGTCGCTGTTGGCCTTGTGGTTTCTGAATCTGGAGAAGTCGGTCCTCAAAAAAAAACGGTGTGGATCACCGTGCCGCAACTGCGGGTAATCTTCGCCTGGGTGCTGGAGCGTCGGCCGACGACGTTGGCAGGGATTCTCGCCGAAGTCAACACCGTGCTGCGCCGGACGGAAGAAGCGCGCATCTACCATTGGGTAGATGCGACCGGAGAATTCCCACCGTCTCGGCGCGCGCCAGACATATGAAAAAGGGGCACAGTAGAAGTAGGCACGCCTTGGCGGGGTTGTTTGTACGCTTGCTTGAGTTCGCCTTGCTCACTTTCAGTCCCAAGAAGATCTACTGTTATCTGGGCCGCAAGTGGCACGAGCGCTTTGACGGCGAGGTGCAAACGCGCTACAAGTCGGTACGCGAACCGGGTGCGTGCATCAAGCACTTCATGAAGTGGAACTGGCTGAAGATGTACGACAAGTTGGGCCTGCTGCTGCGTGTGGAGACCGTCATCAATCAACCCGAGGAGTTCAAAGTCCTGCGGGAATGCCGGCATCATGACGGGAGCGCGTCGCTGGGCTGGTATCCGATGCGTAAAGGCGTTGGCAACATGCGCCAGTATCAAAGCCAAGCCTTGGCCTGCAACCAGCGCTATCTGGAAGCCCTGTCGGCGGTCGCCGACCCGACGCCGGGCTATGACGACCTGAAGAAACTGACCGAGCCTCAGCGTCACAAGGGCCGTAGCTACGCGGGCTTTAACCCGGCGCGGGAAGACGAGGCGCGCTTGTTCGCCGCCGTGTTGGCGGGGGAGCACATCGCCCAGGGCTTCCGCAACAAGGACATCCGGGCGGCCCTGTACGATCGATCAGACGGCCATCGGCAACGGCAGCGCCAGAGTGCCGCCATCGGCCGCATCCTAAAACGCCTGCAGATACGTGGCTTGGTGGTCAAAGTACCGCGTACGCGACGTTGGCGTGTCAGCGCGCACGGCCGGCGGGTCTTGGGCGACACGCTGCAAGTCTACGGCCGCTACCAGACGCAAGCTGCTTGACTACAACAGGTTTCAACGCCAGGAACTTCTCCGCATTTTGCAGGGAAGTTCGGAAGAAAGAGCCTAACGGGCGCCTTTGACCGCACCTACCGCTTCACCAACGAAGAAGCCCAGCAAGGGCGCAAGCCTTGCCCGGACGGATTCCGACGTTGGGCCGCGGGATTCCTTGCTCTGGGGACCCTCATGCGGGAGTGTGATGCGGCGGTTCAGGGGCTGCGCCTGGTGGACCGACTTCGGACGGTTGCGGATCAGGCCGCCCCCGCTTCCATGAAATATGGCTCAGGACAATAAATCTGCAACACAACAACGAAAGGAGATACCGCGTAGCAATTCAGGATTGTCGGACATAGCGGTGAGTTTGCGTGCGGCCAGTTCGGTGAGTTCCTGTTTTGTTTTGGCTTGGTGACCTTTGAGTTCGTGATGTTTCAGGTGATTCCATACCTTCTCATCGGGATTCCAATCGGGCGAGTAGGCTGGAAGATGGAAAACGTGGAGACGCCGTTTGCTGGCGATGAAACTTTGCGTCCGCTTGGACGTATGCGGCGGCGCTTGATCCATGACGACGACCAAGTGTCGCTTTGGAATGGTGCCGCAGCAATTGGTCAAGGAAGTCGATCACCTCTTGAGAGGCGATGCGCTTATCATGCAAACGGAACACCAGACGCCCCCTGCCGTTGATAGCCGACATCGCGGATACCGCACCGCGTTTGCCCGTCACTCGCTGCTTCGGCGTCTGTCCACGCACCGCCCACGTCTTACCCAGGAAGGCGATCAGCGAGATGCTGGCCTCATCCTCGCAATACAGAATTGCCTGGAATTCTCGCAGCGTTTCGCGAATCCGTGGCAACGTCGTCGACAGCCATTCCGTTCGCGCTTTCGGGTCCATCTCGAAGTATTCGCGCTCCGGCTTTTGGTAGCTCAACCCGGCTTCTTGAAGCCGCCTAATGATGGTGCGCTGCGAAACAACCAAGCCCCAACGCTGGCCCAGGACTGTGTGCAAGCGCCCCGCCGTCCAAAAATCCGTCTCGAACCCAAAGTCCGAGGCCGGTCGCAGCACCAACTTTCGCCAACGCTCGGCCGTCAGCTGCTGCAACAATCGCGGGCGACCACTTCCCGGCCGGCGCTCCAACCCGGTGTCGCCACCGCCATCGCGGAATCGCATCATCCAGCGGTACAGGGTGGTGCGGTCAACACCAAATGCCTCAGCGACTTGCGCCTGTGGCATGCCTTCCAGCAAGGCATGCACCGCGCGGACGCGAACAGCACGCGTCGAATAGATTGCTTCCTGCATGATGTCAGCTGTATTCCGTCAGCTGACAGCGGCAAGATGTTGTTGCACATTTTCTGTCGGGGGCCATATGCCTGCGTTCTGCTGCTACTCGCATCCGAGGGACAGGCCAACGTCCTGGTGTCCGCTCTGGCGAGCGCGAACAGTGACGGTGAGCTGCGCCGGTTCGTCCTGTGGTTGCCCTTCATCCTCGATAATCTTTGGCATCCATTCCCAGGGGAAGACGGGATGACCCGGGTTGCATTGCCCCCAGACCGGACGAGCCTGGAAGAGGATGCGCAGGCGAGCCAAGCGTTCGGTTGGCGACCGCTCGGCGTGCCCGCTGGTCCACCGGACCCGCCCCTGATGGACACTCCGGAGAAGATCCTTTCCCGCTGCGAGGCCATCCGCGAGCAACAGGCGAAGTTCGGCAGGGAGGGCGGCCCGCGGCGTTCGCACCGACACGCCGGACGCCTTCCGCGCATACTTGTTCGGCGAGTTCGGGGACGCCTACCCGCTGCCGAACCTCGAACCACTCTGGATCGCGGCGGAGACCCTGAACCTGGGAGGCGTGCCGCCGTGGCGAGGTGAACCGCGGACCGGGCCGGACGCCTTCGAAGCCCTCACTGCCCTGGCGGAATGGGCCCGGAAGAGATCAGGGATGAGAGCTGAGAAGACATGGCCTGACGGCCCAGAGAGGGGCCGCCAGCAGAAGGACAAGCCGCCGGTTGCCGCTCCGGCCGAGCAGGAGCAGAAGGGGAGGGGGATCAACGACATGTCATTTTCCAAAGCCGATGCAGAAGCGCTACGCGACGCCATTCAGGACCTGCGTGTCTTCTCGAACCGTCCGCCAACGTCGATGAAGGAGCGGAAGGAACTCGAGGCGGCTTGGCAGACAATTGAGCACTTGGGGACTGCTTCGATTCGTGTTCCGGGCGAGGACTCGGAACTCTGGTCCTATCGTCTCCGGCAGGCCGCATGGAAGGTTTGCTGCTACGCCACGAGCCACGCAGGAGAACCGCCCGTGGATGAGCTGAAATACCTGCAAGAGTGTCAGGATACGCTCCGAGTCATTCCCATCGGTGGCGATGACCAGAGAGTGGCGAGGCCGCCCGAAAAGGCCGGCGTTGGAGAAACCGAAGTTGAGCCCGCGTTATTCGAGCGCATTCGCGCACGCTTTCCCGAGATCGCCGAGTTGACCGAAGACGAAACGTTGCGACTCACGGCCTGGCGAAAGCACCACCCCCTGCGAGTCAGCTACGCTCGAATGCAACAACAGGCCCGCCTACCGCCTTCTCAACGAACGGCCGACCCAACGGAGGCTTGGAACGCCCATCTCAGCACCGTCCTCGACTACAATCGTGCGAGGCATGCACGAACGGCCAGCCAACCTGGAATGACAGGCGCGGCACCGGCGGCTGGCGAAGCCTTGCAACGCTCTGGGCCCCAACAAGCCGATGCGCTGACGGGCCCGATGCCCGGACCGCCGCGAGCGGACAGCCGACCGGCCGTGTCAACCCGTACCCGAACGCAGGTCTTCTTCAGCTACAGTCACAAGGATAAGAAGTCGTTGGAACGGTTCCAGAAGATGCTCAAGCCGATGAACTTGGCCGAGATCCTCTGGGACGATACCAAGATCAAGCCCGGAGCGAAGTGGAGGGAGGAAATCGAGCAGGCGCTGGCGTTGGCGAGCGTCGCCGTTCTCCTGGTCAGCCCCAACGTCCTGGAATCGGACTTTATCGCGAAGCATGAGCTTCCGCCGCTACTGGAGGCCGCCAAGCACGAGGGCCTGACAATCATCTGGGTGCCCTTGAGTGCCTCGATGTATAAGACCACGCCGATCGAAGCGTATCTGGCGGCCCATGACCCATCACGTCCACTCGATTCTCTCAAGTCCGCCCAGCGGAACCAAGCGATAGTGGCGATCTGCGAGAAAATCAAGGCTGCGGCGCAAGGATCCGGAAACCCATACCACAAATAACCCCACCGCCCCCGCGGGTCAGCTCCAGTACGCCGCCCTGGCCGCTGTCGAACTTCTCGACTGGTGGCATTCGCGGAGGCCACCGCCGTGACCATGCCCACTGGCGTCGCCGCCCCCGCACGTCGGCCTGTTTCAACGGCCAGTACCCGCGGGGAGGGAGGACAGAAACGCGGACATTCACAGAAACGGGGATCACAGAAACGGGGACATTCAGGGTTCCTCTTTCAAGCGATGCCTTGCCTTGGTCTTCGTCGTTCAAGAACCCTGAATGTCCCGGTCCCGTAGCGTCCCGTTCCCGCAGCGGTCAGGTTCCTCATGATCCAACTCGATCCTGAGGCCGCCCGCCAGACGTGGCACCAGGAAGGCCAGAATGACGTGGAACGGGCCGGACCGGACCAAAGCGACATCCTCTTGCCCTACCGCAACGCCGCGGCCCGCTACGCGGACTTCCACGCCTTGTGGACGCCCCACCGGAACGGCGTTCATCGCGTTGTGCGTTCTGTGCGACTTCGCGGATGGCCGGACCGAACCCGCGGCTTGACGCGCCGGCAATTATGAGTAGCTTTGTCCGCGATCCTTCGGCCGCGTGCCGCCGAACCGTCCTGAGAACCGGGGAGGCGGCGCCGGCCGTTCTCAGAAAGGCCCCGCTTCATGGCCCGCCTCTTCCGCCAACCCTACACCAAGCCGATCCCGCCCGACGCTGGGCGCTGCACCCTCAAGGGCAAGCCGGCTGTGCACTTCACCGACGACGACGGCCGGACCGTTAGCCTAGGTTGCGCAGTTGGGCATTGGCACGAGTGGATTTCCCGAGGGTTTTGCAGGCTGAGGCATCCAGGTCTTCACTACAACAGCCGATCGGGGCTCAGCCGCTCGGGCAGTTGCAGGTTCAGGGCTGCCAGGATACGTGCCTGCTCGGAGTCGGGTCGGGCCACGCGACTGAGGACCAAGGCTTTGCCGTCCGTGATCTCCAGGTGAATGTCCCCGAGCTTGATCTTGCCCAACTCCCTCAGAATGACCTCCGGGGTCATCGGACGCGGCTGAGGGACACCCCTGCCTGTACCCGGGACGGGTTTGCTGATCAGGGTTTGCAGCTTGGCCTGTTTGGCCAGGTGGTCCAGGGTCTTCCACAACGCATAAGCCAGCACGCAAATCATCACGTGGGCCTGCACCCGCCCGCTGTAGTGGTGCCAGACCGGGTGTAGCAGCAGTTCGCTCTTGAGCACGCGAAAGGCCCGCTCCACCACCGTCAACTGGATGTAGGTCTCCCAGAACTCCACGGCCGACCAACCGCCCTGATTGCTACGCAGCAGATAGGCACCGTCCGCGGCCAGGGCAGCTTTGAACTTGTCGACCTTCCAGGACAAGCGGAGTTCCAGCCGGCCCGTGGCGGTGACGGTCGTGCTCACGAAGGGGCGGGCTTTGGGATAGCGCGCTTGCAGGCGGCCCAGCGCTTCCAGGATTTTGTCGCGCTGCTTGAGGCGACCGGCGGCGACACGCTGTTGCAACTTACGCAGGGCCTTGGCGAGGGCCCGCCGTTGCTTGCGGCGCATGGCCCGCTCCTTCTGGCGGCGCGGCTTGCTGCGGGCCAACAAATAGTGGACTTTGCCCCGCTGAAATTGCTTTACCTCCACCTCGGCGTTGTCCGGCAAGCGTTGCCAGTCGCCGCTGTTTAACTCCTTGTGGAACTTCTTGAGGTCACTGCGGCGTGTGGCCAGCAAGTAGCGCCGGCCCTCCTTGTTCAAGAATTTGAGGGTGTCCTTACTGATCATGCCGCGGTCCATCACCCACACACGCTGGGAGCGCCCGAAACGCTGCTCGACATCCTTGACGATGCGTGGCACCGTCTGCAGGTCCTGGGTGTTGCCGGCCAGCGTGAAGTGCGCCAGCGGAAAGCCCTCGCGGGTCACCACCAGCGCCAGCACGATCTGCTGACAGTCGCTGCGATGGTCACGCGAATAGCCGCGTTGGGCCAAGTCGTTCTCCTGGGCCAGGCCCTCGAAGTAGGTGCTGGTCAAGTCGTGCAGCAGCAGGTCGTAGGCGAGCTGGAATAGCGTACCGAATTGATCCTTCAAATCGTTTTCAATGGCTTCCTTGGCCTTGAGCAGGCCGTCCAGCGTGCGATAGAGGCGGTCCTTGGTGACGGCCTCGTCGGGGATGCCCAGCAGTTCCGGCAAGGCCGTGGCGGCGTACCAGTGTTCGGCCAGGGCGAACTCGCTGCACGGGCCGCACAAGCGATTGATCACTTCGATGGCCACGATGTCGGCGGGTGGGACCGTGTGCTTTCCCGCGGGCAGGTGGCGAGCCACGATCGTGTCGAGGTGCAAGGTGTGCCACAGCCAGCGGGCCAGCCAGATGTCGCCGAAGCTACGCGGGTTGGTCCAGCCTACCGAATTGAGGCGGATGCGCACGACATCCGGGTCATCGGGGAGTGGGACCGAGTCGTCATCGGGAAAGAGGCGCAGTTGCTGCGCTTCGCCCTGGCGGTTGTGGAAGACGATGGTGCGTTGCCAACGTCGTTCCTGATCGTGGTTGAGTTCGCCCAGGTAGGCAACGATCTGCTGGCGTGGCCCGGCGTCGGTGCGGACGCTCTCGACCAGGGCATAGTAGGTATGCTGCTTGCCGTCTTTGGTTCTGCGGTAGCGGCGGAGAAACATGGCCAGCTCCTGTTTTGTTGAGCATGGCCAGACGGGGAGGGTCCCCGCAAGGGGCAAGGTCTTCACTACAACGGCAGGGAGGCTGCAACGTCGTTCTCACTACGCAAAAACACAGGGCTTTTGCAGGATCGCCCCGCAAAAGCCCCGGAAAATCGACGTTGGAATTTCGGAAGTGCGCAACCTAGGTTAGCCCGAGTTTACTACTTGGACAGCGCCACTTTTTATTCTGGGTAAGATGGCCACACGAAAACCAAGGACTTACGGCGATTTACTTTGCCCAGCTTGACTTCGGCCTTGCCCAGTGTGAAAAGTGGCGCTGTCCAACTACTTTGCCCCCAAAAACCGGGCTAAATCGGCCCTGTTTTGTAAACAACCGCCGAACCCGTTCCGGGTGCGCACTGCCCTCGTTTGCTCGTCGAGGGAAGAGCAGGGTTTGCCGCGGGTGGGATGGCAGGCGCGGATCTGGGATCAACTGGTGTCGATTTTCTGCTCTGGGGAAGTCAGGCCCAGTTTCGCGCAGGTTTTGGTTCAGGTTCCAGGGCAAGAACGGTTCGATGTCGTTGGGCACCTGGCCCCCGGCCTCGGCGCAACTTTGCAGATACCAGTTGAGCCACAGCCGAGGATTGATCTGCCACAGCTTGAGCGTGGCCAAGATCGAAAAGAGCATCGCGGCCAGGCGGCCACTCCACAGGGCTCCCGAACCGTAATAGTTCTTCCGCCCCAAAGCCGGCCCACGCAAGCGTCGTTCCGAAAGGTTGTTGTCCATCGGGATGCGTGGGTCAGCGACGAACTGCGTCAAACCCGACCAATGTTCTTGCAGGCTGGTTAACGCCTTGTCTACGGGCATACGCAGGTCAGGAGCGGCCAATTCGAGGTCGAGTTGTTGCCGCATGGCTGCGACGGCCTGCTCCAAGCCGGCTTGCCCAGCAAGGTCCGTCGGCTGGGCCAGTCGTTGTCGATTCCACCGATACAGGTCGCGAATGCGTCGCAGCCATGCCAAGGCCCAGGGCTTCAACTCGGGCCAGCCCTTGCCCACACGCACAAAGTCGCGGCGGACATGCGCCCAGCAGAACACCAACATCAGCGTGCCATTCTTCACCTGGAGCATGGCTTTATAAGCGCTGTAGCGATCCACCATCAGCACGCCGCCCGCCTGGGACGGGTAATGATCTTCCGGTACTTGATGACTACGCGAGTCATCCAGGAGGTACACCACGGTATCTTCGCTGTTGAAGACCCACAGCCACCAACCAAAGCCCACCTTGCCTTGCTGTTCCACGAAGACCAGCCAGCGGGTCTCATCGGCCTGCTTATAGTGCGACTGGCGGTTGCGTTGCCGCAGTGCTTCCATGATCGGCGCAAACAGCGGCTCCAACCGCTGCAACCCATCGGTGACGGTGCCCGCCGCCAGGTCCAGCCCCAACAACCGCCATTGCTCGAGCAACCGTTGCGTCGGCCGATAACTGGCGAACTTGTCCAGCAGGATTTCCACCCACACCGATACGCCCAGCAGCGACTTAGGGATCAACTTGGGCGCTGGCGGCGCCGTGACCGTGCGCAGGCCCCGGACAGCCACAAGTCCGCTGGCCCCGCCGCCGGTGGATCACGCGGCGATAGACGCTGACTTCGATTTCGAGCTGTTCCGAATCTTCGCTGCCGCACGCTTTCAGCGGCAGGCCACACTGCGGACAGTTCTGGTCCGCTGCGGGCAGGTCGATGAACTGCTCACGAGTGGGCAGGTGGCTGTAATCGCGGCGCTTTGGAGCGGGCTGACCGGGTTGGCGACCGCGTTGGCGTTTCGGCTTGGCTTGCGTGGGGTCATCGAGATCGTTGGAGCGGTCGCTACCGGAGTGCTTCTCGGAGCGGCGTCCAAAGCGTTCGGCTTGCAGCTTGCGATTCTCGCCGCGGAGCTGTTCGTTTTCCTGTTCCAACGCCGCGATTCGCTCCACGGCATCGGCGTGTCGGCTCCGCCAATACCCGGCCTGTTGCCGCAACTCCAAATTCTCACGCCGCAGGCTGGACACTTCGGCGCGCAACTGATCCACTTCTGCCAAACGCCGCGCAACCAGCGCGGTCAAAGCCGCGCTTGCGGACACCGCCTCCAGAGGTGGGAGCAACACGCCATCCATGACAGCTGTGTTGTATGATCAGATTCCCGATAGGAAAGCTCGGGTCGCTCCAGAGAACGGGTTCGGCGGTCGTTTACCCTGTTTTTGACGCAAGTCCTTATTTGCCAACGCCCGCTTTCCCAAAAAGGCCCTGTAGTGTAGAAAATAGCATTCAGCCCTTGCTTTGCTCCCCCGCCTCGGCCTACACTGCCCCCAGACAGCACCGACGCCGGGGGGCATCCATGTTCCTTCGCAAAATCAGGCAACAGCGTCACGGCCAAACCTATACCTATTTCGCCCTCACCGAAACCGTGCGCGCCTCCCGGCGGCCGCGTTCGCCAACGCACCATTTGCTACATCGGCCGTCTCGATAACCTCCGCCCACCCGACTGGCTGCGCATCGCCGAACGGCTCCCCGACCCCGCCTGGCTGCCACGCCTCATGCAGGAAGTCGGCTATGTGCCGCCCGACGTGCCGGGCGGACCCATCCAGGGCGTCTGTCTCGATCCCCACTCCATTGCCTGGCGCAATCCCCGCCGCCTCGGCGACGTCTATGTCGGCCTCCGCGCCTGGCAACTGCTCGGCCTGGACCAACTCCTGCAACGCCTCCTCGGCCGCAGCCGCAGCCGCGTCCCCCTACCGACCGTCGCCGCCATGATCGCCGTCAATCGCCTCGTCGATCCCCGCAGCGAACTCGGCATCTTTCACTGGCTGCCCGACACCGCCTTGCCCGAGTTACTCGGCGTGCCGCGCGGCCGGCTTGGCCTCAACCTTCTCTATCGTTGCCTCAGCAACGTCGTCCCGCACAAGGCCGCCCTCGAAGCCCACCTGGTCCGCCACGGACGCGACCTCTTCGACTTCCGCAACGACCTGCTCCTCTACGACCTGACCAGCACCTACTTCGAGGGCCGACTGGCCGGCAACCCCAAGGCCCAACGCGGCTATTCCCGCGATCATCGTCCCGATTGCAAGCAATTGTGCATCGGCCTTGTCGTCAATAGCGACGGCTTCCCGCTCGGCTATGAATCCCTGCCCGGCAACGCCCGCGACGCCGCTACCCTAACGCCCTTGATCCAGGCCCTGGAAGAACGCTGTGGCGGCACGCGTCGCCTGGTCTGCTTCGATCGCGGCATGGCCACCGAGGCCAACCTGCGGCACTGGCGGCAGACGCAACGTCACTACCTCTGCGCCGTGCGGCGGGCCGTTACGCGACAATACCTATCCACCATACGTCAAGGCCCCTGGCAACGCGTCCACGCCGAGCACCAGGGCGGGCCGGACATCGTCGTGCAGGCACTGCCCGACCAGGAGCACGACGGTGTCCGCGAACGCTGGCTGTTGTGCCGCAGCGACGGTTGCCAGCTCAAGGAGCGGCAGATGTTCGAGGCCCGCCTGCTCAAGGCCCGCGAACGCTTGGCCCGTCTGCAAGCCCAAGTGGCCGCCGGCACCTTCACCCGCGCTGAGGTGATCCACCGCAAGGCCAAGCAAGCCGTGGGCCGCACGCACGACCTGCGCGGCATCTTCACCTGGACAGTGCAACGCCGAGGCGGCCAGCGGCAACTGCGGGTCACGGAAAACGCCGCGGCCCTTGCGGATACACGCGATCTGCAAGGAGTCTATTTGTTGCGCACCACCGACACCGAGCTGACGCTGGTGGCGTTGTGGCACACCTACATGTTGCTCACGCGTGTCGAGGCCGCCTTCCGAAACCTGAAAACCGACCTGTGTCTGCGGCCGATCTTTCATCACAAGGAAGCGCGCGCCGACGCCCATGTCCTGTTCGCGGTCTTGGCCTACGCCCTGTCGGTGACCATCCAGTTGCGTCATCGTCGGCAGGGTGGGGAGCTGACGACGGCGGCGCTGCTGGAGAAGTTGGCCCGAGTACAACTGGCGGAGCTATCGTTCCGCACCACCCAGGGAGAGTTGCTGCGTTTCGAGCGTGCGTCGGTGCCCTCGGCCGAGCAGCAAGCCATCCTGGACACCCTGGCCTGGCCGATCCCCGAGCCCTACCTGCCACCCGACCTGGGCACCGACCCGGCCCGTTTGTAGTGCAAAACGGCGACGCAAGTCCTTATTTATCAAGGCAACTCGACCTGAAAGTAGTAAACTCGGGTTAGCGCCCCGCTGACCAAGAACGGCGAGCGCATCCGCGTTCTGTCCGCCAAGTGGTACGGGGAGTACGTCGATGGCGGCGGCATCACCCGCCGCGTGCCGCTGTCCGGGGACAAGACCGCCGCCCAGCAAATGCTCAACGAACTGATGCGCCGGGCCGAACTGGAGAGGGCCGGCGTACGCGACCCGTTCCGGGAACACCGGCGGCGCCCCCTGGCCGAACACCTGACCGATTGGGAAGCGAGCCTGCGCGCCAACGGCCGCGGTCAGGACTACGTGGCCCTGAAGCTGGCCCGCCTGCGTGCCATCCTCGACGGCTGCCGGTTCGTGTTCACGGCCGACCTGCTCAGGAACTGGCCCGGCACTCCGACATCCGTCTGACGATGCAACGGTACACGCACAAGACGCTGCACGACCTGGCCGGCGCCGTCGAGTTGCTGCCGTCCCTGGTCCCGATCACTGGCCGGGAGGCCCTGAAGGCGACCGGAACGGACGGACAATTACCCCCCGGGGATGTCTCTAGCTTACCGCCAGCTTACCGCAAAGTTGATTCCCATTGCGATTCGGTGACGGCGGGCGAGAAACGGAACGGGCCGGAGGATGATTCCCCCGGCCCGTCACAAGTCCTTCGTTTGCAACCTGTTGAGGGCGGTTGCGAGGCCCTGAATCTCAATGCAGCGGAGAGGGCGGGATTCGAACCCGCGGTGGGGTTTGACCCCCACGCCGCTTTAGCAAAGCGGTGCTATCGGCCACTCAGCCACCTCTCCGGGGTGGTCGCGCTATCGCCTTCCCCAGGATACGCGACATTTCGCCGCTGGGCAAGGGATCGATACCCTCCGTCTGTCTCACTTTGGCGTCGCTCAGGGCACGTCGCGCCCTTCGCCGCCTTCGAGGACCCAGAAGGCCGCCTGGGGCTCGCCCTTGGCACACAGCGCTTCCTGCAAGACCGCCACTGCCTGGCCGTCGGCATCGTCGGCAATGCGGAAAGTCCCGAAATGCAAGGCCACGCTGGTCCGCGCCCCCAGCAACTGGTGCGCCCGCAGGGCGTCGGTCGGCGACAGGTGAACCGGACCCATGAACCAGAGAGGCAGGTAGGCCCCGATCGGCAACAGCGCCAGCCGTGGCGCCCCAAAACGCTGGGCCAGCTGCTCGAAGTGGCGTCCAGAGCCGGTGTCGCCGGCGAAGTAGACGAGTCCGCCCGGCCCGTGCAGCAGGTAGCCGCACCACAGCGAGGCGTTGCGGTCGCGCAGGCCGCGGCCGGAGAAATGCCGGGCCGGCACACTGGTGACGATCAGGTCGCCAGGCCCCGCCACCTCCTGCCACCAGTCCAACTCCTGCACCGGGCCCACGCCGGCCGTGGCCAGCAACCGGCCGACGCCCAACCCCGCCACGAACCGCGGCCCATGCACCCGGGCCAGGCGCCGCAATGTGGGCAGGTCGAGATGGTCGTAGTGGTTGTGGCTGAGCAGCACCAGGTCAATCGGCGGCAGGTCCTCGAAGCGCAGGCCGGGCGGCCGGCGGCGGCGCGGGCCGGCCAAGGCTACCGGGCTGGCCCGCGCCGACCACACCGGGTCGGTCAGCACATTCAGCCCTCCGGTTTGCAAAAGGGTCGTCGAATGGCCCACGAAGGTGACACGCAGCCCATTGCCCGAAACGCGCTCCGGCGGCCGGGGGCCGGGGGGGACCTCGATCCAGCGCGGCCAGGCCCCGGCACCATTCCGCAGCCGGTCCCATTGCCAGCGGAAAAAGGCGAAACGCTCGCCGTGACTCGTCGGGTCCAGGTTGTGAAAGCGGCGGCCGTCGAAATGATCCGAAACCGGCCCGCGATAGGCCCCCCCAGCGAAGAACTGGTGCCGCAGCCCCAGCCAGAAGCCTCCGCCCGTCGCTCCCGACGTCCGCACCTGGCGCATCAGCGTTCTCGGTGAAGGTTCAACAGCGGGGGCATTGTACCCACCGGGTCGATTTGAGGCGAACCCTGCCCTGGTGAATCGTGGCCTCCGGAGCGTCCAATTTGAGAGTTGCGGAATCGTTTCATTTGGCATGCAACGAGATGCCGTTCCCGATGTGGCTGGCAGATCACCACTTGCGCTGCCGGACCCATCTCGTTGCATGGGTTACGGACACAGCCCCCGACGACATCCATGGTCATCCCTGGCCAATGACGGCAACGGCGGACAATGACGGACAGAATAGGTGCATGTATCAACTCCCCGCGCAAGACCCCGTCTCCGCGCACGCCACCGGCGGGGTCAGGAAGTGCCGCACCACCTCGGCCAGCGCCTCGGGATGACTCAGGTAGGGCAGGTGCCCGCAGCCGGCGATCTCGACCCGGCCGACGTTGGGCAAGCCGTTCAACAACACGTCCTCGCACTGTCGGCCTACCAGCGGGTCGCAATCGCCGCACACCAAAAGCACCGGCTGACGAATCGCGTCCAAAAGGGGCCGCACGTCGGTCTCGTGCAGCAAAAGCGCGTGTCGGGCCACGGCGGCGATCGGGCGGTCGTCGTCGATATAGAAGCGCCAGACCTCCGGCGGTTGCGAGGCGAAGGGTCCGAAGTGGGCCAGGCGCTGGACGCGCTTGAAGAGCGGCAGCTGATTCATGGTGCCGCGCCAGTGCCGCGTCACCAGGGCCAACAGCCATTCGGCGGGGGCCAGGGGCCGGCGGGCGAAGCCGCCCTGGAGCACCGCCCGCGGAAAACGCGACGGGTCGCGGTGCAGTAGCCGCAGCACCACGGTGGACCCGAACGAGGCCCCGAACAGGTAGCTCTGCGGCACGCCCACATGGTCCAGGACGGCCAAGGCGTCGGCGACGAGGCCGTCATGGCTGATGTGGTGCAGCCGGGCCCCGTCGGCCCCGCCGAGCGGCAGATCGTAGGTGATGCAGCGGAAGTCGCGCGCGAGCAGCGCCGTCAGAAGCACGAAGACACTGCCCCGGCTAGACAGTCCCGGCACGAACAGCAGCGGCGGCCCCTGGCCCCAGACGGCGTAGCGGCAGCGGTAGCGGCCGGTGTCCAGCATCCCCTGGGTCGCCTCGCGCTGGAAGCGGCGCCGGGCCTCGGGCAGGGTGAGCGGTGCGGGAGGGCCGGTCAGGCAGGGGGGGAGGGTGGCGGGGACGTGCATGATCGGAAGAAGCTCCGCAACTCCGCTACTCGTCGGCATCCGCCGCGATCTCGCCCAGGCGACGTGTCGCAGCCTCTAGCCCCGCCGGAGTAGTCATCCATTCGAGCACTGCCTCGAATACGTCCTCGATCTCGATTGTGCCGGAAAGGGCCCGCACCTTGAGGCGAGTTCCGCACTCGGGGCAAACAGCGTACATGTCGAATGGGGAAACGTCGAAGTGCGCCCCGCAATGCTCCACCTCGCGGCGAAGGGGCAACGAGCGGATTGCGTCAATCAGGTCCGCAGACAACTCACTGGAGAGGTGGCTTTTCAGTTCCATGTCATTCCAGCTCCTTGAGGGCCTCCTTGAATTGTACTCGGGACATCCCTGGCCCGGGTCGAATCTCCGCGTGGGCGACTCGGAGCCGCGCGGGCATGGAACCTATCCCGGGCATCGGCACAACCACCAAGCCCCGGGCGTGGACCTCCGGGTAACTCCGGGACACAACCGCGCTACCGGGGCGAAAACTGCTCAAAACCTCCGTCTCGGTGAGCGGCGGCGCAACTGCGTCGGCGTCGAATGCTGACAGTCCCTCTTCGCCCTTCCTGAGTTGAAAAGCTGGTCTGCCCGGTTCGGCCACACGCAGAAGCACCAGAGCACCTCACGATTCCTTCCGATGGGGGCGATCGGATGCGGCTACTCGTAAAATCCGACGCTGGCGAAACTCACGCTCTCCTGGCCGTGCGGGTGGACGTACTGATCGTAGTGCAACAGCTTGCCGTGGCGTGGCGCAGGGCCTCCAGGGCGGTGTAGGTGGGGGGCAGGCCGCAGATGCGGCGGCGGTCGCGTTCGGCGGCGATGACCTCGAAATAGCCGGCGGCATCCACCGCCTCCGCGCGCCGCAGGATCGCCGCGTCCCGCGCCCGGCTGCGGGCCAGGAAATCGTCGGCCAGCGGGCCGTCGTCGCCGAACTTCGGACCGATGTGGGCCAGGTCGCCGCTGATGATGGTGCAGACCGGCTCACCCGCCTCGACCGTCGCCCGCCGCAGGGCCTCGATCATCCGCGCCACGTCCGGCAGGTCCGACGGGCGGCTGCCCAGCTCCACGCTGTCGTGGAACGAGCCGACCACCAGGGGGACGATGCGGATCGGCCGACGCCCTGCGTACAGGTACTGCAAGAACACCACCTCCAGCTCGATCGACCATTCCGGCAGGTGGGCCTGCCATTCGTCGTCGAACAGGCCGTCGCCGTAGCCGCGGACCAGGCGGTCGATGAAGGGGCCGTCGGTGGGGGTGATGCCCAGCGGCGTCTGAAAGGCCTTGCGCGTCAGGGTGTAGCGGTGGGCGCTCAGGTGGCTGGTTCCGATGACGACGAACAGGGACGCCTCGGAGCGTTCGGCCACCTCCTTGAAGCCCCAGGCGTAGGTGGTACCGCCGCGGGCATAGTCGATGTGCGGCAACAGGGCGGCACGGAGCCGGCCGTCGGGGCGCTGGTCGCGGGGCAAGCCCGGCCCGTTCAGGTCGGTGAACAGCCGCCGCAGCTGCTGCCGTAAGGCCGCCGGGTCTTCCTCATACGCGCCCAGGCAGCTCGGGCGGCGAACCGGGTCATCCACCTGGCTGCGGAAGCCGGGGCTGTCCAGGAAGAGAGCCGCCTCCATGCGCTGCGAAAAGGCCACCAGGGCCTCGAACGACAGCAGCTGGTGGTTGAGCTGGCTCATCGACTCCGCCTGGATGTCGCGGAGCGTGTGCTGGCCGTCGAACATCTTCAGCCAGAGGAACTCCAGGCGGGTCAGGCGTTGCGGCTCGGGCTGAGGCGCAGGCGATCCCAGACGGTGACAAAACGTTCGTCGTCCTCATCGGCGGCGGCGGCCAGGCAGGGGCGGAGCTGAGGGCGGTCCGAAACCGGCATCGCGGCGTCCTTCGTGAAGCGCGTCAAAGGGGGCTCCCATCCCCTATTCTGGCGGGTGCGGGCTGATGTCGTCAAGGAGGACGCCGCTTGCGGCTTCGCACGAACGCGAAGCCGCAAGCGGTGCGATCACTTGGCCGCTGTCGTGGCCAGCGGCAGACCCACGGCCGCGCTGAACGACTGCGTGTTTTTCCCGTCGGCCACCTTCCAGAGCTTGACCTCGCCGCCGTAACCGCCCGACGCCACCAGCGCCCCGTCGGGGCTAATGGCCACCGCGTAGACATAGTCGGTGTGCCCGGCCAGCGTCTTCAGGGTGGCGCCGCTGTCGGGGTTCCAGAGCCGCACCTGCTTGTCGGCTCCGCAGGTCGCCAGCAGCGGCAACTTGGGGTGAATGGCGATCTTGAACGTCGGGCCGCCGGAGGACGCCGCCCGGACCTGCTTGCCGTCCGGCACCGGGCTCCAGGTGCGCAGCTGGCCGTCCTCGCCGACCGAGTAGGCCAGCTTGCCGTCGGCCTTGGACGCCACGCTCCATACCGTGTTCTGGTGATCGGGGAAGGTCAGCACCGATTCCTTCGTGGCCAGGTCCCAGACCTTGGCTGTCTTGTCCCGGCCGCAGGTCAACAGATGCTTGGCATCCGGCGTGAAGGCGATGCCCAGAACCCAGTCGGCATGGTTCTCGAACGATTGCTCGATCTTGGCGGCGGCGTAGCCGGGCGCCAGGTCCCAGACATTGACGGTGCGATCGGCCGAGTTGCCCGCCGCCAGCTTCTTGCCGTCGGCGCTGATGGCCAGGCAATAGACCATGTCGTCGGTGTCCAGCAGCTGGCGGATGAGGACCGTCTTGTCGTTGACGCCGTCGAGCAGGGTGACGCCGTTCTGAACCTTCCCCTTGGCAGCGAGGTCGTAAATGGCGACATTCCCTTCCTGTCCCGGGCGGCCGCCGGCCAGGGCGAGTTTGCCGTCGGGCAGGAAGACCAGGGTCGTGGCGCGTTCCGGCCGCATCGCCAGGCGCTTTTCCAGCTTGGCGGTGGCCGCGTCCCACACCGTCAGCTCGTACTGCCCGCCGACCACGATCTGCTTGCTGTCCGGCGTGAAGGCCAGGGCCGACACGGTGACCGGGCGGGTATAGACGGCGGGCGGCTGCGGCGGCTTCCAGCGCACCCGCAGCTCCCGCAGCAGGTCGCTCTTCGGCGTCAGCACCGGGTCCAGCTTCGCCCCTTCCTTGATCCACTGCTCCAGCACCGCGATCTTTGCCGCGGGCAGCGCCTCGCCGCTGTCCTTGGGCGGCATCCGCGAGGCGTCCTTCGCCTTCAACAGATCGAGGATGTACGACTCGTCCGGCTTGCCGGCGGCAATCGGATCGTCGTGATCGCCCCCCTTGCGGAAGCTCTCGAACGTGGTCATGTCCATCTTGCCCTTGCGTTTTTTGGCGTCGTGACAGGCGAAGCAGTTCTCCTTCAGGATGGGGGCCACGTCGTTGATGAAGCTGACCGGACCCTTCGGGGCCTGGGCACGGACCGTGGCGGGAACTGTCAGAAGGAAGGCCAGGGCCGCGCCGGCGACCACGGCGCACAAGAGGCAATAGCAGCGGTGGGAGCGGAGCATGGGGTGGGACTCCAAACTGGCGGGATCGTGGCGGGTGCGGAGCGAACGGGTGTGATTATAGAGGAGGGAAAGGGCGGACGCGAGCGGAAAAGTTGCGCCGGCGAACCGGCTGCGTAAGCTGCCGGGTAAAGCCGGCGAACCGGCTGCGTAAGCTGCCGGGTAAAGCCGGCGAACCGGCTGCGTAAGCTGCCGGGTAAAGCCGGCGAACCGGCTGCGTAAGCTGCCGGGTTTTGGGGCCGCCTGCAGGGTGCACTCGACCGGCGGCCCCAAAACCCGGCAGCTTACGCAGCCGGTTCGCCAGGCGCTCGCCTACTCCGCGGTGGTGCGCGGCTTGTCCTTGTTGCTGTTGATGCCGCGGTCCTTGTCGCTGCCGCCGCAGCCCAGGGCGGCGACGAGCAGGGCCGCCAGGACGATACTCAGCCAGCGGGGCATGGGGACCTCGGCGCAAGGGAAGGAGCCGGCCGTGCGCACACGGTCGGCTCCGGAGAGTTCGACGTTCGCTGCGGGCTGAATGACTGACTACTTGCCGGTGCCGCCGGTCGAACCGCTGGAACCACTCTTGGTGGTTGTGCCGCTGCAGCCGATGCCGGCGGTGACGAGGAAGGCGGCGACCAGGGCGAGCGCGATCAGCTTCTTCACAAGAACCATCCTTTCGCTTGGAAATCCCTTGATGGAACACCCGGGATCACCCGATCGCCGAGTGTGGGTAGAGCGATGATCTCAAGGGCGGCCGCAAATGCAAGCGAAATCCGCCCAAAAATCGCCAGAAAATCCTGAGATCCACACGCAGATGCTCAGCTGACGCAAAAGTTCATCGCTCGGTGCTGCGAGTATTTGCTCCGTGAGACGGTGAGGGCCGATGGGCGGGCCCGACCAGCGCCGGGCCCACGCCGATCCGCGACTCAGTTGCTGCCCTTCTTCGTATCCTTCTTGGAGTCCTTCTCGTCCTTCTTGCTAGACTCTGTCTTCTTCGTCTCTTTCGTGGGCTCGGTGGCCTTGGAGGGCTTGGTTTCCTTCATGGGCTCAGTGGCCTTCCGCGAGTCGTGAGTCATGTGGGTGGCGGGAATGGGCTTGCTGCTGTCAGACTTGGGTGGTCTGCCGGTGCCCCCGCCCGCGGGGGTGGTGCTGCCGGTGCAGCCGATGGTGCCGACCAGGAAACCTGCCACGATGAGCAGCGCAAAGAGCTTCTTCACAGCAGAACCGTCCTTTCAAGGGGTGCAAGTTCACAGGAACGCGCACCACCGGCCGATCCGGTCGCGCGTCCACAGTCTAGGATGCAAAGAGCAGAATATTATTCCCGGAATTTTTGTCGAGCGGTTGAGGCCGGGATTTTTCCACCCGTTTAGCCGCGAGCGCTCTGACAGAGCGCTCGCGGGACGCGCGCGGCTAAACGGGATAAGCTGAGGGAACTGGCCGACGGGGCGTGTCGCAGCCGCGCCCTTGTGCCATCCCCTCCGGGAATAAATCGCCGGTTCCGGGGTCATGTCTTGTAAGGGTGGACGCGCCATGGGGACGCTCGGCCGGCAACGGACTGTGGAACAGCTGGTCGAAGAGCATTACGCTGCGCTGTACCGCTACGGCTATCGGCTGTGCGGCTCGGCGGCCGATGCCGAGGACCTGACGCAGGAGGCGTTTCTGCGGGCCCAGGCGCAGCCTGGGCCAGCTGCGCGATCCCGGCCGGGCCAGGCCGTGGCTGTTCAGCATCCTACGGAACGCCTATCTGCACCGGGTCCGTGCCGACCACAAGGAACGCCGAGTGCCGCTCGACGACGTCGGCGACCTGGCCGAACCGCTCCCCAAGCCGTTGCCCCCGGTCGATCCCGCACGGCTGCAAGAGGCGTTGAACGAACTCCCCGAGGTCTTCCGGACGCCGATCATCTTGTACTACTTCGAGGAGTTCAGTTACCGCGACATTGCCGATCAGATGGACCTGCCGATTGGCACCGTGATGTCGCGTCTGGCTCGGGCCAAGGCTCATCTGCGCGGCCGGCTGGTGCCCGCCGCGCCGGTGCTCCTGGCCGACAGTCCAGGGAGGGCGACCGATGGATTGTAAAACCGCCCGTTTGCTGTTCGAGTTCCACCGTCCGCGCGTCGGGGAATTGCCCGCCGACGAGGCAGCGGACCTGGAGCGCCACCTGGCTGCGTGCTCGGAATGCGATGCGACCGGCCGGGCTGCGCGCCGTCTCGACGACTGCATCGGCCCGACCCTGCGCGACGTGCCGGTGCCCTCCCACCTTCGCCAGAGCGTCCTGTCCCGCCTGAAGGACAAACGCCGCGCGAAGGTCCACCGCCAGCTGGCCTGGGCAGCGCGCGGCTTCGCCGTGGCTGCCGCTGCCGCCGTCATCGGCGCCGTCATCCTCTGGCAGGTTTATCTGAAACCCACCACCGTGAACATCGCCGCCGTCTATCAGGACGAAGCGGAGAAGTACGGCTCGCCCAGCGCCGAGCACGTCGAGGCCTGGTTCCAGGAGCACGAGCGCGTGCCGATGAATGCGCCCGGCAGTTCGACTACGCCTACCTGGCCGATTACAACCTGACCACCCTGCAAGGCAAACGGGTGCCGAAGCTCGTCTTTCAGCACGTCGATACCAACGGCATCACGCGGGCCCGGGTGTTTGTGCTCAAGGCGGAACAGTTCGACCTCGATGCCCTGCCCGACGACCCCAGCTTGCTGGCCAACCTGGACAGCGGCGGGCAGCGCGTGGACATCAAGAAGGAATCGCCCAGCACGGCCTATCTGATCGTCTACGAGGGCGAGTCGCTCCGGCCGCTCACGCTGCACACCGAGGATCAGTAGCAGCCAGCTGACCCGTCTCGATTGCTCCCCCTTCGCTCCCTATGGACCACTGCGCCGCCAAGACCACAGGCGGGCACACAAGCCTGAAGCGCCAGCGAAGGATTCGCGGCCGCTTCGCTGGCGCTTCAGGCTTGTGTCATCTTGACAGCGCAGTCCTCAATAGAATGAGCGTTCCGCCGCGCCCCGCACCCAGGGTGTTCGCCCCCCAGCCATGACCTCTACGGGAGATGCTCCGATGCAACGCTGTCTTCTCGCCCTTTCGATTCTGATCCTCGCTCTGCCGGGGGTTCGCGCCGACGACTGGCCGCAATGGCTGGGCCCGAAACGCGATGGCGTCTGGCGCGAGAAGGGCATCCTCGACAAGTTCCCCGAAGGCGGTCCGAAGCTGCGCTGGCGGGCCGACATCGGCGCCGGCTACAGCGGACCGGCGGTGGCCGGCGGCAAGGTCTTCGTTACCGACCGCATTGCTGCCAAGGGTGCCAAGGCGCCGCGCAACGCCTTCGATCAAAACACGGTCATCGACGGCACAGAACGCGTGCTGTGCCTCAACGAGGCCGACGGCAAGCAACTCTGGAAGCACGAGTACCCTTGCGCCTACCAGGTCAGTTATGCCAGCGGGCCGCGGGCCATGCCGACCGTGGAGGGCAACCGGGTCTACACGCTGGGCGCGATGGGACACCTGCTCTGCCTGGACGCCGCCAAGGGCGATGTCCTCTGGTCGAAAGACCTGCGCGAGGAGTACCCCGGCTCGGGCAAGGCGGCCGGCGGGGCCTGGTGGGGCTTTGCCGCCAGCCCGCTCATCGACGGCGACCGACTGATCTGCCTGGTCGGCGGGCCGGGCAGCATCGTTGTGGCCTTCGACAAGAAGACCGGCAAGGAACTGTGGAAGGCGCTCTCCGCCTCCGAGGCCGGCTACTGCCCGCCCATGATCTACCAGCAAGGCGGCAAGCGTCACCTAATCATCTGGCATCCCGATGCCATCGTCTCACTCGACCCGGAGACCGGGAAGGAACGCTGGTCGCAGGCGTACAAGATCAAGGCCGGCCTGAGCATCCCGACGCCGCGCCTCGACGGCGACCTGCTGTTCGTCACCGCCTTCTACGACGGTTCCATCCTCTTGCAGCTGAAGCCGGACGGCTCCGGCGCGGAGGTGGTCTGGCGGAGCAAGGTCCAGGAGGAGAGTCCGCGACTGACGGAGGACCTGCACAGCATCATCCCGACGCCGTTTGTGATCGACGGCCACATCTACGGCATCGGCAGCTACGGCGAGTTGCGTTGCCTGGAGGAAAAGACCGGCAAGCGCATCTGGATGACGCTGCGCGCCAACCGGGGGCGAGTCGGTCCGCTGGGCCAACGCCTTCCTGGTCCGCCACGAAGATCGCTTCTTCCTGTTCAACGAGCACGGCGATCTGATCATCGCCCGCCTGACGCCGGCCAAATACGAAGAAATCAGCCGGGCCCACATCCTCGACCCGGACAACAAGCTGGCCGGCCGGCCGGTGATCTGGTCGCACCCGGCCTTCGCCAACCGGTCGGTCTACGTGCGCAATGACCATGAGCTGGTGTGCATATCGCTGGCAGCTACCAAGTAGAGGCGCGGCGAACCGGCTGCGTTAGCTGCCGGGTGACGGCCACCACCGGCGAACCGGCTGCGTAAGCTGCCGGGATTGGGTCGGCCACCCGGCAGCTTACGCAGCCGGTTCGCCCGGGGCACCAGATCTACTGCAGTCCGTGTTTCTTCAACCGGCTGACCAGGGTGCTGCGGGCCACGCCCAGGGCGCGGGCGGCCTCGGCCTTGTTGCCGTCGGCGGCGGCCAGGGCGCGGACCAGGCGCTCGCGCTCGCGGCGATCGCGCTCGGCCCGCTCCGCGCGAACGCCGCCGGCCTCGGGCAGCGGACCGTCGTCGTCGTGACGGCCGTTGCCGTTGCGACACTCGCTGGCCATCTCGGGGGGCAGGTCGTCGACCGTCACGGCGGGCCCTTCCGCGAAGACGATGGCCCGTTCGATCACGTTTTCCAGCTGCCGAATGTTGCCCGGCCAGGGGTATGACTTCAGCAGGAGCAGGGCGTCGTCGTCGATGTCCAGGTCCGCCTTGCCGCAGCGCGAGCCGTACAGCCGCAGAAAGTGCTGCACCAGCTCCGGCACGTCCTCGGGCGCTCGCGCAGCGGCGGCATGGTGATCGGGATGACGTTCAGGCGGTAGTAGAGGTCCTCGCGAAAGCGCCCCTGGCGGATGAGCTCTTCCAGGTCCTGGTGCGTGGCCGCGATCACCCGCACGTCGACCTGGATCGGCTCGCTGGAACCGACGCGCTCGAAGGTCATGTCCTGGAGCACGCGCAGCAGCTTGGTCTGGACCGAGAGGTCGATATCGCCGATTTCGTCGAGGAACAGCGTGCCGCCGTTGGCCAGCTCGAACCGGCCGACCTTGTCGCGGTGGGCGCCGGTGAAGGCCCCCTTGACGTGGCCGAACAGCTCACTTTCCAGCAGGCCGGGCGACAGGGCGGCACAGTGGACCTTGACGAAGGGCCGGGCCGCGCGCGGGCTGGTCTCGTGCAGGGCCCGCGCCAGCAGTTCCTTGCCGGTGCCGCTCTCGCCGCGGATCAACACCTCGGACGGACTGGCGGCCACCTTGCCCACCTGGTGCATCAGGTGCCGCACCGGGGCACTGCTGCCGATGATGCCGCCCGGAGTCCGTAGCCCTTGGGCCGTAGTCCGTAGTCCGTCGGCATCGGGCCCATCGGAGGTTCCCCCTTGACCACGGACAACGGGCTACGGACTACGGACTGGTTGGTGAGCTGACTTTGCAGCGCGAGGATGCGCCGCTGTTGCTCGGCGATCTTCTCGACCTTGTCGCGCAGCTCGCGGTTGAGAGCATCGATGGTTTGATGGCCCTCGGCGCTGACCAGGGCCGGCAGGGTGACCTGGGCGAAGGCGGCCAGGAGGGTCAGGTCGTCGGCCCCGTAGATGCCCTCCTCGCGGCTCCCAGAATCAGCAGAGCCTGGAGCTGTCCTTCGTGGACGAGCGGCTGGGCCAGGGCGCCGCCGAGGAAGTGGAGCTGCCGCTGGGCCGGGTCGTCGGCGGCCAGCCGCGTATGCCGGGCCACCAGGGTGCCACGCGCCTGCACCGCCTCGATCAGCGGACAGCCGGGGGCCAATTCGGAGAGCGGCGGCGGCCCGCCCAAACTATCGGCCAGCACGAACAGGGCGGGGTCGCCCTGCCGCAAGTACACCGACCCGCGCGGCATGCCCAGCAATTCGGCCGAGGTGTGCAGCAGCCGCCGCGCCAGCGCCGGCGGATCGACCAGCTGCTCGATGGCCTGGCTCATGCGCTGCAGCGTGCGGTCCAGGTCGTGCTTCTCGCGGCGGAAATGGCGGTCCAGGGCCCGGCGCAGTCGGCCACGCGCCAGGTCGAGCAGCACCAGCAGCACCAGGGCCGTGCTGCACACCCCCAGCGCCTGGCTGGGCGACGGCCAGGGGATCACCTGGTTGCCCAGGATCACCATGCCCAGGAAGACCAAGCCATAATAGAGCAGGCCGGCCAGGAAGCTGATCAGGAAGTAGCCGACGCCGGAGGAGAGGATCTGGTCCAGCTGCATCAGACGGTAGCGCGTGATGCTGATGGTGAAGGCCACGGTCAGGCAAACCGAGGCGGCGAACATGGGCCAGGTGACCGCCCCGCGACCAAAGGCCTGTTCGTCGAACAAGGTCAGGTAGAGCGAATAACCGATCGGCACCAGGGCGGCCAGGGCGCCGATGAGGATCCACTTGACCTGGTTGCGCTCGGTGGCATCGGCCGCCAGACGGTAACTCTGCACCAGCGACACCACGCAGGCCAGGAACCAGAGGGCGGCCACCGGGAAGTAACTGAACACCACCGCCCGTAGGACCTCGCTGACGCCCTTCGACCCCGGCGTGATTTGGTCATCGCGGTAGAGGCCGCGCAGCGTGAGATAACAGGCCAGCATCGCGACCAGGAAGAGCAGCGGCAGACCGTAGATGACGGCCAGCGCCTGTGCCGGACGGCGGAGCACCACTTCCTTGGGCCGCGGAAAGAGTAGATAAAAGTGCAGGCTGACGCCCGGCAGCAGGACAGCGCAGGTGATGAAAATCGGCAACAGCCAGGGCGACGTGGCGATGTACAGCCAGTTGTAGCCGCCGATATAGGCCCCGATCGTCACCAGGCACAGCACGAAGAACTGCGGGGCCGAATGGTCCTGGGGCCGCTTCCAGAAGACGATGGCGCCCACCACGAACAGCCCCACCTTGAGCAGAAACCACAAGACGGAGGGGAAGACCACCGCGAAGCCGGGCGTGCCCACCCGCCGCCAGACCGGGACAAGGGTCTCCACTCCTTCAACATTCCGCCGCAAGCCGACGCGGACCCACTTCGTCCCGCCGACCTGCAACGCAGTTAGTTCGGGGTCCGCCAGCGCGGCGTGAAGCGTCGCCGCCACGCCGCTGGGACCAGGGCGATCCACGGGGGCCTCCGGGAACGGCGTGGTCTTTAGGCTGTCGAGCCGCCGCAGCAGGTGCTGCCAGTCGTCCACTCGCCCCTGCAAAAGGACGATCTGGTCCCCTTCGCGGGGGCCGTCCTCATCGCCGGGCGAGGCGAAGTCGTCGGACACCCGGCGGATTTCGGGGGTCAGCGGGCAGTAGAGGCCAATGTCCGGCGCCTCCATGACATGCCACAGGACGGCAACGGAGTACAGGCAGATAAACGCACCCGCCGCAATGATGAGCAGCCCCCGCCGACCGGAGGGCTCACGAAGCAGTCCGACCCCAGCCATTAGCTGGAAGCGGACCCACCTCATTGCTTTGCGAACGAACCGTTGCATCGCCATGCCACCGTACACTGCTGTTCCCACCTGGTGCCGAAGCCCGCGCCGACTTTTCGGCGCCGAATCCTAAGTCACTTGATTCCTTGGACTTGGGATTCAGCTGCCATCATCAACCAAGACTCGAACTCGCTCGCCCCCAGCCCAATCGGCGCAACCCACCTTAACGCCACGATTGCTTGCTGTCAATCATGCGGTACAGGGGGACGCATCCATACCCCCAGCATAATCCATAATGGTAGCAGGTGGCCAGCAATTTCGTTCCGAATTGGTCGCCGTTGGCTCCAAATCGTCCAGGCGAAGGGAGGGTTGGCTGGTCACAACTGGCGCCGAATCGTCGCCGTTCGGCGCCGAAACAGTGCGATCGCCAGTGGCGACATTTCGGCGCTGACAATGCGGCGCCCAAATCTGTCATCACAAGTCGTTTGGGATGCTTCTGTTAAGACGATCTTTCCCATTCCTCGTGCGCTTGTTCGAACTGAGTCGTTTTGGTATGGCGCGTGCTTGGGGTGTCCCATACGGAACGAGATTTCCCAGGACTGGCACGCGGAGGCGGCGGGACGCCAACTACTCGAGGAATAGATGAAGGTATCGGCAGAGTGGCTGGAGGCCAGTGGTGCGGCCTTCAGCGCGGGCACAGGGGCCGCCGGCTGCGTCCACCTGAAGCACTACACGGCGGCCTACTGCGAATGGGGCGAGGGGCCGCCCCTGGTCCTTATTCCCGGCCTGGCGGGGGGCTTCGAGCTGCTCGGCCCGCTGGCCCGCCGGCTGGCTCGGCATTACCGGGTCGTCAGCTATCAGCTGCGCGGCGAGGACGATGCCTTCGCCCTGCGCCGCCGCTTCGGCCTGGACGAACTGGTTGACGACCTGACCGAGTTCCTGGACTGGTATGGGTTGGAGGCGCCGCCCATCATGGGCGTTTCCTTCGGCGGCGTGCTGGCGCTCGAGTATGCCGTGCGGCGGCCCCGCGGGCTTTCCTCGTTGATCGTTCAGGGGACCGGCGCCCGCTTCGAGCGGAGTCTGCTTCAGCAGGTGGCCGGGGCCGTCCTGGCCCGCTACCCGCTGCCGGCGGATAACCCGTTCGTCAATCAGTTCTTCAACCTGCTGTTCGGCAGCCGGCAACGGCCCGGGGCGCTGTTCCGCTTCGTCACCCGGCAGTGCTGGCAGACCGATCAGGCGGTGATGACGCACCGCTTTCGCCTGGTCGAGCGGTTCAATATTGCGGGCCGCCTGGATGCCATCCGGGTGCCGGCCCTGGTGCTGACCGGCGAGCGGGACTTGCTGGTGTCGTCCAGGAGCCTGGCGGCCCTGACGGAAGGGATCGGCGATTGCCGCCAAGTCAGCCTGCCTGGATGCGGGCACCTGGCCTTTGCCACCCAGCCGGACCGCGTGGCCGAGGCGGTCCACGATTTCCTGACGCCCCTGAGCTAAGGCGAACGGCAGGGGATAATGTACCCGATCTGATGGGGAGCGTTTCTGGGCAAGTTGGTGGGCAAATCGCTCACACCCCCCCATTGCAACGAAGTCGTGCGTCGCTACGAGGCACCGGGTAAGGTTTCACATGCCGCTCGCCTAAGCGCAGGTCGTTAGGCGAGCTGCGGTCCTTCTGCTCCCCTCGCCCCTGTACTCCGGGGAGAGGGGTCGGGGGTGAGGGGTTCTGGTCCGCGGAGATTCAGCCCCCTCACCCCCGACCCCTCTCCCCGGAGTACCGGGGCGAGGGGAGATTATCTCCTGCCGTTCGCCTTACGCCGCACCATTGAATTCACCCAGCGTCCTTGCCCCATGCGAGGGGGTGCGTCACGGGGGAAGCCCCGGGGCGCACCCTTTGTTCATGGATCGATCTCGCCGTGATAAGGCATCGGCTTATCTTCCTTGAAGCGGCGGAAGCGCTCGTAGCGCAGCTCATAATTCGCCCGTGGGTCGAACTGCTGATCGCTCCCCAGGCGTTTTTCGTCACTCACAAACCGCAGCGTCGCCAGCCAGACGACATCCGGCGGCAGGATCTTCCGCACCGTCGAAGATTTCTCTTTCCCGGGGACGTTGGGCGGCACATACGGTTCAAACTCAAGGAAATTCGGCTGGACCGGCAGCGTCAGCATCATGCAAATCAGGATGCCAGCGAGCAGGTAGCCCGTCAGCAGGCCGAAAACCACCGACCCGCCCCGGTACAGAATGGGCGGATACTCCATGTGCGTGCTGGCGATGCTGTTGGTGATCCAGCGCAGGAGCATGAGGACCGGGAGGAAGATCGCCATCATCGCCAGGGCATCCTCGGTGCCCTGGAGGAACGTGTCGGCGAAGGCCGATTCGAACGCGCCGGCAATCGGCTCAAAGAAGTTGAAGGCCAGCAGCCCGGCGATGAGGACATTGGCACACATGGCAAACGAAGTCAGCGGCCCCTCGCGCCAGAACGCGTAGGCGATGATGGCCATCAGCAGGAGTGTCAGTCCACCGAGCACCATGTTGGTCGGCAGTCCTTTCGTTTAGCCGCGGGCCGTAGGCTTGCGCGCTCAACTCACTTGCACACGCGCAGCAGTTCCTGGATGGAGGTCTGCCCCTCGATGACCTGGCGCAGGCCGTCGTCCTGGAGATATTTCATCCCGTTCTTGACCGCTTCGTGGCGGATGGCATTCAGATTGGGATTTTCGCGGATCATGTCGCGGATGCGTTCCGACACCACGAGCAATTCAAACGCGCCGGTGCGGCCGAAGTAGCCGGTGCCGCCGCACTGCTCGCACGTGTCCGGCCCCTCCTCGCCGTCGTCGGTCTCCGGCGTCTCCGGGGGGCGGAAGAAGAACTTGATCTTGTCGGCAGGCAGGTTGGCCTTGCGCAGCATGTCTGGGTTGGGCTTGTAGCGCACCTTGCACTTGGGGCAAAGGATGCGGACCAGGCGCTGGCCCAGCACGGCGCTCAGGGCACTGGCGATCATGAACGGCTGCACGCCCAGGTCGATGAGGCGGCCGACCGCCGTCACCGTGTCGTTGGCGTGCAACGTCGTGAATACCATGTGACCCGTCTGGGCCGCCTGGCAGGCGATTTCCGCCGTTTCCTGGTCGCGAATCTCGCCGATGTAGATAACGTCCGGATCTTGACGCAGGATGCTGCGCAGCTCGCCGGCGAAGGTCTTGCCAGCCTTCGGGTTGACTTCGATCTGCGTCACATTGGCGATCGTGTATTCAACCGGGTTCTCGACGGTGATGACGTTCTTCTGGTAGCGGTCGATCTCATTGAGGCAGGCGTACAGGGTCGTGCTCTTGCCGGCGCCGGTCGGACCGCAGACGATGAACAGGCCATGCGGCTGGCCGACCAGGTCGTGGATGACGTCACGCATCTTCTCGCGCATGCCGAGTTGCGTCAGGCTGGCAATCGACCGTTCCTTGTCGAGGATGCGCATGACCATTTTTTCGCCGATGACACTGCCGGAGGTGGCAACGCGGAAATCGACATCGCGGCCCTCCACCTTGGCCGAGAAGCTGCCGTCCTGGGGTTTGCGCTTCTCGGTAATGTCGAGGTTGGCGATGACCTTGAAGATGTTCAGCACCGAGTCGCCCATGTGGCGGCTAAAGGGCGGAGTCGGCTGGAGGATGCCGTCGATCCGGAACCGGATCATCATGTCTTCCCTGGTCGGCTCCATGTGGATGTCGGTGGCGCCGAGGTGATGGCCTCGTAGACCATTTCCAGGGCTGCCCGGTAGCCCTTCGATTCCTCGACACGGCGGACGCGCCCGTCATCCTGTTCGTGCGCGCTCATGCTCTTGGCGATGAACGTGATCGGGATGCGCTTCTCTTCCGCTTCCGCCTTGTGCGCCGATTTGAATTTCAGATAGCGCTCGGCCAGCTCCAGCAGGTGCTTCTTCGTCAGCACGCGCTCGTCCTTGGGGACGACGCCGTTGCGCAGGTTGATGTACGCCAGCGCCGGCCCCAGGAAGAGGGCCAGCAGGATCGGAAACGACAGCAGGAACATCGGGAAGAACCAGACGATTACCAGGCCGAGAATGCCGGACCCCAGCAGAATGGGATTCCACATCTCGTGGGACAGCTTGAGTTCGTGGGCGTCCTGGTCGGCCCACCAGCAGATGCGCACCCAGAAGAGATACACGAGCAAGACCGGCAGCAGTTTCAGCACGCTGAAATAGAGCCCCGG
The DNA here is from genome assembly GCA_963827935.1 of uncultured Planctomycetota bacterium. Taxonomy (GTDB): domain Bacteria; phylum Planctomycetota; class Planctomycetia; order Gemmatales; family Gemmataceae; genus DATFNV01. Next base: position 51,173 of record CAWHCN010000003.1, read on the forward strand.
ACCGCGCGGAAAGGCGCCGTCGTCGGCCGCGAACAGCACCAGTTGGGGGAGGTCCATTACACGTCTCGTGCAGCAGTCATTGCCCTCCCCTCGCCCCGGTACTCCGGGGAGAGGGGAGCCTATCGCCTGCCTGTCGCTTTACAGGATGCCCGGGGCCGAAACCTTGATGCCCTTGAAGGCCATCTTGAGCTTCTCCGGGTCGGGCGCGAATTCCAGGGCGGTTTGCTTGTCGCAGTCGCCTCGCTCCACCAGCTGCCGCAAGTTCTCCGTGAAATCCACCATGCCTTCCTCGTAACACATGCGGATCGCGTCCGGCAGCCGGAGGTCTTCCCCTTCGGAGATCAATTTTCGCACAATCGGATTGACGATCATGATCTCGTTGGTGGGGACGCGCAGCTTTTTGAGCCCCTTGAGCAACTTCTGCGCCACGACGGCCTTGAGGTTATTCGCCATCGCCTGGCGAATGGCCAGGTGTTTGTCCGGCGGGAACAGGTCCAGGATGCGGTTGATCGTTGTGCCGGCAGTCGAGGCGTGGATGGTGCCGAATACGAGGTGCCCGGTTTCGGCGGCGTGGATGGCGGCCTCGAAGGTGTACACGTCGCGCATCTCACCGACCAGGATCACGTCAGGGTCCTGCCGCACCGCGTCCTTGAGCGCCTTGCTCCAGTCGATCACGTCCAGGCCGATCTCGCGCTGATTGATGTACGACTTGCGGTCGGTGTAGGTGAACTCGATCGGGTCCTCGATGGTGAGGATGTGCAGCGGTTCGCGGGCGGAGATGAAGTCGAGCATAGCCGCGATACTGGTCGTCTTGCCCGAGCCGGTGACGCCGGCAAAGATGATCAGTCCTTCGTTGAAGTTGCACAGCGATTCGATGCTATCGGGCAGGCCGAGGTCCTTGAAGCTAGGGATGAAGTTGTTGACCCGGCGGGCGACGAGCGACAGCCGGCCGCGCTGCCGGAACAGGCTGACGCGAAAGCGGCATTCGTCCTGGCCGACCACATAGGAGAAGTCGACGCCGCCTTCGTCCTCAAGAGTCCGGCGATGCTTCTCCTTGAGGCAGGGCAGCAGCAGGCGTTCCATGTCCTCTTGGGTGAGGGGGCGCATGTCGGCGCGGCGGATGTCGCCGCGGAGGCGCATCATCGGCGGCTGCCCTACCTTGAGGTGCAGGTCGGAGGCCTCGTGCTTCATCACCATGCGGAAGAGCTTGTTGACCTCCGGCTCGCGCACCTTGGCGGCATCGGCCGCCAGCTTCATCTGCACCTGTTCTTGATCGGGAATGTCGGCTGTCGCCATCGTCGGACCTCCACAGTGGCTAGTGCCCAGTGGCTAGTGGCTAGCAAAGAACCGTTCTTCACTAGCCACTAGCCACTCACCACTAGCCACTAATTCGCACTGGCACGCCGTGCTCGGCCAGGTAGCGCTTCGTTGCGGGAATCCCATGCTCGTTGTAGTGGAAGATGCTGGCCGCGAGGGCGGCATCCGCGCCGGCCTCGAAGACCTGTCGCAAATGCTCCGGACAGCCGGCTCCGCCGCTGGCCACCACTGGAATGCCTACCGCGCGAGACGGCCGCCGTCATCGGCAAGTCGTAGCCCGCCTTGGTCCCGTCGGCATCCATCAACGTCAAGACAATCTCACCGGCCCCCAGTTCTTCGACCTGCCGCGCCCAGGCGACGGCTTCCAGCCCGGTCGGCACCCGCCCGCCATTGATGTGGACTTCCCACCACCCGTCCGAATGCAGATTGCAGATTACAGACTGCGGATTGTCGGTCTGCGGATCTGCAATCTGCAATCTGCAATCTGCAATCCGATTGACCCGCCGTGGATCGATGTTCACCACCGTGGCACAGCGCCCGAACCGGCCGCTGACCTGGCGAACGAGGTTGGGGTCGTTCACGGCCGCGGAGTTGATGCTGACTTTTTCGGCACCGGCCTGAATGAGGCGGGTGGCGTCGTCCAGCGTCCGGATGCCGCCGCCGACCGTGAAGGGCATGAAAATCTGCTCGGAGACGCGGCGAACCACGTCGAGCATGATGTCGCGTCCCTCGTGGCTGGCGGTGATGTCGAGGAAGACCAGTTCGTCGGCGCCATCCTCCTCGTAGCGGCGGGCGACCTCGACCGGGTCGCCGGCATCGCGCAGGTGCAGAAAGTTGACGCCCTTGACCACGCGGCCGCGATTCACGTCGAGGCAGGGAATGATCCGTTTGGTCAACATGCGAGAGCGGAACCTCATTGCCGCGCCCAGGCCCAGATGATGCTCCCCGAGTTGTTCATGGTAAAGCAACCGGGCGCGACGGTCAACCGTCGGGATCGCCCTGCGCGAGGCCGGGAGCGCGCTGAAGAACTGAGGCCCTGCACGCCGGCCTGCCCACCATTGGTGCCGGATGCTTTTCACGCGATGTCATTGGCCCAGACACGGACGCTGAAGCCTTCGAGGTCGATGTCCTCGCCCTTTTCCGGCTCGCCGGGCGTGCCGCGCTCCAGGCTAACGCGGATCAGCAGCCAGATGCTGGCAGGGTCGCCGGTTTGCTCGTAGCCGTGGGCGTCGGTGTCGCCTTCGACCAGCCAGCGCCAGGTGCGTCGTTCGCTGCCGGGGTCGGCCTCTTCCTGCCAGCCTTTCAACACGCGCGACACCGCCTGCACCGCCGCCCGCCAGGCCTTGGCATCGGGGACGAGCAGGCGCCACTCGTCAGGCCCTTTTTCCATCTCGACCTGCGGCAGGCCCTTGATGGCCTCGAACAGGCGGGTTTCCAGGGCGGAGGCTCGCCAGGGGGACCAAAGGTGAACGGTGACCCGCGGAGTCTCGAAGGCCAGGCCGTAGAGATCGACGCGCATGAAGACGCCTTGCCGTGGGGACCGTGGGCGACCGGTGTATCCTACCGATCCCTGCGGTGGTGCCAAAGGCGGAAAAACTTGGGCAATTGCGGTTGCCCAGGGAGGACCGGTTGCTCCCCTAAATTCTTTCAGAAATACACGCCGCTTGATACCTCCGAATCCGCCGCTCTTTGTGAGGTCGAATGCAAGCGCTGGACCTCGCCTTGCGGCAGCTGCGTCGATAATGATGTTTCTGGAGTTCGCGATCTGGGGGGCGTGGCTGCCGTCTGACCAACAAGTACCTCCTGCCGCGGTTAAACTTCAGCGCCGGTGAACATTGGTTGGATTTTCAACGATTTCGCCCTGGCGTCCGTCACGGCCATGTTCTTCAGCACCCAGTTCGCTGACCGGAACTTTGCCGCGGAGCGATTCGTGGCTTTCAGCCAACTTGTCGGTGGCCTGGCCATCCTGGCATGGCCTGGACGACGACCTTCTGGCCGTTCTTCCTCCTGATGCTGGTCCACGCCTCTTTTACATGCCCACCATCTCGATCACCAACTCGATTGCCTTCGCCAACCTCAGGACCCGCAGAAGGAGTTCGGCCCGGTGCGCGTCGTGGGGGACCATCGGCTGGATCGCGGCGGGCTGCCCTTCACGTTCATCAGCCGGTGGAGGGAGGCAGTGCAGCCCTTGTTGCTGGCAACGGCTTTATCACTTGGTCCTGGGGGCGATTCGGTCTTCCTGCCGCACACGGGGGCGGCGGCGCAGCGAAGCGGCGCCCAAGCTAGAGCGGTCCTTGGCGTCGGGGCGGTTAACCTGACGGACGGCGGTGCTGGTTACGAGCGCGCCAACCGTTTCCCTGGAAGGCGGGGAGGCCGGGCGCCGAAGCGAACGCCAAGTCGAGGAGGGCAAGCTTGTTGCCGTCCAGGTGACGGAGTCCGGCGCCGGCTACACCTCGGTGCCGAAGGTGAGATTCTCCGGCGGCGGGGGCAACGGGGCCACCGGCAGGTGGACCTGAAGGTGGCGGTCGTCGAGATGGCATCCGCCGGCTCGGGAAACCAGGCCCCGCCGGCCAACTCGCTCATCGGCGGCGATGGGAAGGACGCCCGGGTAAAGGCCAAGCTGGGCGACGCCGGCGCGGTCGTGTCGGTTGAGGTGACCAAGGGGGGCAGCGGCTACACGTCGCCGCCCGACGTGATTTTCCCGACGGCGGGCATCCCCTTCGTTAAGGCCCTCCGTATGTTCGAGACCCCGGCATCGGCCGTCTTCCTCATCGCCTCCTTCCTCATCACGATTGCGCTGGCGTTCTATTACAGTTTCACCGCCCTCTACCTAGAGCAGGGGGTCGGGGTGAGGCCCGAAAATGTTGCCCCGCTGATGACAATCGGCCAGTGGGTCGAGATCTTCTTCTTGCTCACCCTCGCCTTGTTCCTGCGGCAGTTTGGGATGAAATGGGTACTGATCGTGGGCATGGCCGCCTGGGGTGTGCGTTACGCGATCTTCGCTGCCAAGCCGCCTCTGCCGCTCATTATCCTCGGCATTGCGCTGCACGGCATCTGCTTCGACTTCTTCTTCGCCGCCGGGATGATTCATACCGAAGACATCGCCGCGGCGGACATCAAGGCCAGCGCCCAATCCCTCTTCGGCGTTCTCACCTACGGACTCGGCATGTGGTTGGGCACGGAAGCGTCGGGCTGGCTCAACCAGTACTACACCAAGGAAACCGTTGATCCGGCCACGGGCGAAAAAATGCACGTCACCGACTGGGGCAAGTTCTGGCTGGTGCCCTGTCATCGGGGTCCTCGCCGCGCTGGTGTTGTTCGTGCTCTTCTTTTAACGCAGCAGGGGACTGCCCCGGCCCATCCCAAGGCCGAGGCAGTCCCCTTCGCTGTATCCCGCGCCGCCCGGAGGGCGGCGGCTTCTCGAGTGGCGGCTCACTCCATTCTGCCTCACGAGCGCCGCGGGGGTCGCCTCTCCGCCGCTGCGGCGCTCACTTTTTCTGCACCTCCCCCGGCGACCCGGCCGATAATACTCGCAACGCACCCTGTCCCGTCGTGCGGCGTTCTGCCGATTCCCGTCAAGGCCCCGCTCATGCAGCCTGTGCCGACCATACCCGGCTACGAATTGCTGGCTCCGCTCGGCGGCGGACCCATCTCCTGCGTCTACAGCGCGCGCGACGGCGAAAACGACAGCCCCTGTGCCGTCAAGGTACTTCGGGCAGAATGGGCCGACGATCCGGTCGCCATCAAGCTGCTCCAGCGCGAGGCCCGCGTCGGACTGTCGGTCCGCCATCCCCATCTGGTGCGGGTGCTGTTCGCCCACGTCCTGACGCCGCCCTACTTCCTGGTGATGGACCTGCTGCCCGGGCAGTCGCTGCGGCGGCGACTGCGGCGCGATTATCGCCTCGATGTTCACACTAGCGTCTGGATCGCCCGCCAGACGGCCGAGGCGCTGACGGCCCTGCACCGCGCCGGCTTCGTCCACGGCGACATCAAGCCCGACAACGTCCGCCTGGTCGATGACGGCAATGCCGTGCTGATCGACCTGGGCTTTGCCCATCGCCCCGGCGAGAACAACGCCCTGCTGCGCGACGGCTATGTGCTGGGCACGGCCAACTACCTGGCTCCGGAGTTGTGCCGGCCGCAGCCGCACGGCGAGGCAGCCAGCGACCTGTTCAGCCTGGGGGTGACGCTGTTCGAGATGCTGACTGGCCAGCTCCCCTATCCGCCGGGTACGCTCGGCCAGACCTTCCGCCGCCACGGCTGCGATCCCCCAGCCGACGTGCGCCGCTGCGGAACGACTGTTCCCCGAGAGCTGGCCGAACTGGTGGATCGACTGCTGGCGCATCGGCCGGAGGAACGGCCGCGGGCATCGCAGGTGGTGCGGCAATTGATTGGGCTGGAGATTGCGGCGTTGCGGCGGCGCGGCATGACGTCCGAGCCGGGCGTCGCGACGCTTTGCAGCACCTCGCGAAGCCGCGAGTCGGCTCATTCCGTCAAATCCCCCTCCGTGAGGAGGTTAAACCCGGCGGTGGTCAGGGTGCGGCTGGCGGTTTCCAGGTCCTCGACGCGGATGGCGACCGCGGCCCGGCCGCCGGGACCGACCAGAAGCGGATAGGCATAGTGGATGTTCATTTCGGCGCTCAGAGCGCCTTGCAAATCTGCAACAGCGGCTTGGGTCCGTCCGGCAGCTCCACGACCAGCAAGTCGCTTTCGGTGAAGGCCATCTTCGACTGCTGGATGATGTCGTAGGCCCGCTCCGGATCGCTCAGCACCAGGCGGATGATGGCGCAGTCGGCGGAGTCAACGACGGTCAGCGAGACGATGTGGATGTCGGTCGTTTCGAAGCGGCGGACGACGTTGAGCAGCCCGCCGACGCGGTTTTCGACGAAGATGTTGAACTGGCGCACGCTGGGCCAGTCGCGCCGCGCGCGGTCGAGAAGCCGACCCCTGCGCCGGCGCCTTCGTTTTCCCCGGTACTCATGCGACCTCCGGTCGGGTGAAGACGCTGTACTTTACGCAACAGACGGAGGTTGAGTCAATTGCAGCGTGTTAAGGCGAGCGGCGGTACTTCTCCTCCCCTCGCCCTGGTACTCCGGGGAGAGGGGTCGGCGGCGAGGGGTTCTGGTCCGTGGGATTCAGCCGCCTCACCCCCAACCCTCTCCGCCGAGTACGGGGGAGTGGCCGCTCACGCTCCCGCCGTTCGCTTAAGGCGACTCCCCCAGCGCACCTCGAACCGCAAATCGCCGCGCTCCCGCGCCGGTGGCACCACGAGCAGATAGCCGCTGCTCCGCCGCCCATCCCAGATGAACACCCAGTTGCGCCCCGGCACCCGGCTGACCAGGCTGGGCATCCGCCCCGCGGCCGGCGGCGTCAGCCGGACCTCCGCGAAGAGCAATGGCACCAGCTGGTGCGTGTCCTCATCCTCCCCGGGGGTCACCAGGCCGGCCAGTCGGCCGTTGGGCCAGCTCCGGGCGAAGTGCTTCTCCGTCTTCATCGGCTCGTACATGTCGGCCGGGCGGGACAGGACGATCAGGTCGTCCTTCACCTGCTTCTGGACGCCGGGCAAGGCGTTGGCAGGCGGCGTGGGGTGAGGCAGCTTCAGCGTCGGGTCGCCCCAGAGGGTGAACGCCCAGGCCGAGCGCACATTGGCCCCCTTCAGCTTGGCCTTGTCGCCCAGCCGCTTCTCCTTGAGCTGCGAGTAAGCAAGCAGAAAGTTCTTCCCCTGCCGCAGCGCCCCGCCCAGCGGTTGGTCGTCGTACAGGGCGGCATCGAAGAAGGCCAGCGTGAAGGCGCCGCCGGTGCCGGAGTAGGTTCGCGTCGAGGAGCCGACCACCGCCACGGCCCCCCGCCGGAAGAGCGGCTGCGTTTCGGCCTCGTTCAGCGCCAGGCAGCTTTGCAGGAAGGCCAGCGAAGGCCTCAGCGGTTCGGTCCAAGTCGGCACCTTGAAGTCGTCCACCATCGTGCGGTAATGCCCCTCCCACAGGAACAGGTCGGCCTCCGGCAGCAGCTTGCGCAGCTTGTCGGGTTCGACATCTTCCTCGAACATGGCCATTGTCTCGTAGCCGCGGTTCTTCAGCTCGCGGGCCGTGTGGCGCGAGAACATCTTCGAGCAGCGGCAACCCACCGCCAGGATTGCTGGCGATCAGAGCGTGGCGTGGGCCAGTGCTGCCGGCCAGCAGCCGCTGCCGGGCCAGGGTCAGGGCGACGATGCCGGGGTCCGGGCTGAATAGCCGACCGGTGGCGAAGCTGAACGGGGCCTCGCCTTCAGGCGTCAGCGGCTCCATTTCGATGTCGGCATCCTTCCCCTCGGCGGGATTCTTGCGGCGCTCCATCGGAATGGCCTTGGGACTGGCCAGCAGAAGGAGCGTGTCGGCCTGCGCGAGATCGGGGTTCTTGACGGCAGCGCGGACCAGGTCGGCCGTGTTGTCGCCGGCCTCGTTGGTCAGCAGCAGAGCCGCCCGTCGTCCCAGGACCAGGCCCGGCGCCAGGCTCGATAGTCCGCCCCCCTTCTTGCCGTCGGCGGGGTTGGCGACGACGAGCACGTCGATCTTGCCCCGGCCGAGCTGCCTTCGCTGGTACTCCGCCGACACCGCCGCCGCATCGGCCAGCGGCAGGACCTTGACGCCCTTCAGGTCGCGGCAGGTGCCATCCGCTTCGCCGACCGCCAGCAGTTCGGTGGCTTTCCACCCGGCGACCCGCCGGCGCAGCTCATCGGCCTCGCCGTCGCGCCCGCTCAGGACAAACAGCGGCACCCGGGCCACTCCAGCCAGGCAGGCGGCGTGCAGCAATTGCCCGCGCGGCCGATCCGGACACACCACCACCCGCTCCGCCTGCGGAAACAGGGCCTCCCATTCCAGGGCCGGCGCCAGCGACACCCCGAGCCGGCGCTTGCGCTCGGCGGCTGTATCCGGGAAGGTGCCGACCGGGACGACGCGATCGGGACGATAGGCCGCTAAAAACCCCTTCAGGTACGGTCCGGTGGCCGGCGTGTCGAGCAGAACGACAGGCGGCGCCTCGCCGGTGGACACGGCGGAGGTGAGGGCGATCAGCCCCCGATCCGGGAGCTGGCCGACGAGGTAGACAACGCGAGCCGGTGCCGCTGAGTCGGCCGCGGTATAGGCCCGCGGGGCCAGGGGAACGGCGAGAACGCCGAGCAGGATGAGCCCAGGCAGGGATCGCAATGGAAAACGCACGATGGAACTCCCTCGCTGCGCCGTGGCCCATAACCTGCCACCCAGGATAGCCGGTCCGCGGAGGCGACGCTAGGAGGGGCGAGTTCCTCGCCGGTGTTTCATCTCCGCGGGAGTGCCCGCAACCGAAGGGGAGCGCCTGCGGGGGGTAGCTGAAGTCGCCAGACTTCAGAGGATTCCCTCATGTCCAGGCCGACATCAACAAAGCGCCGTTCCGCTCGGCCGCCTTTCGGGAGGTCTACCTTGAAAAACTCCCCTACGATGCCTTTACGGGGCCGCACCGCGGTGCCATAAAGGAGGTGGCCCGCCTGCTGTGCCCGGGCGGCCGCCTCGTGATCGAGACCGGGGCGGCTGCGCCCCTGGCTCAGCTATTTATGGGACCTGCGCCTGGCCGGCTTCCGGTCCGTCCGCGTGACGCATAAGGGATACCTGCGGATCACTTGCCGGCTCGGAGGAACCTGAATGACGACGCGCGCCTACTGTCGCTGTAACAGCGGCCATTACTTCAGCGGCGAATTCTGCCCCTTCGACGGTTGGTCGTCGTCGGCTTCCCGGGAACTGACCGAGGCCGCCGAGCGCCTGAACCGGTGCCATCGCGAACTCTCGCTGGAGGAGTTGCGCAAGGCTGGCGTCAGCCAGGCGACGCTCACCCGGACAATCGTGGTGGCCTTCGGCTGCAGTGATTCGGCCTTTGAGGCCGTTTCGCCCTTGGAGTACGTGGTGAACGGCGAAGCGAAGGCGGTGCGCGAACTGGATCGGAGCTTCAAGTAGGAGGCCGGGCGGGGAGTGCGCCAGGCCGCCGTGCCCGAGCAAGAAACGGGAAAGGAATTGGCGCGCACCAGCACGCGCATCGGGACTGCTGCGAAAAGCACGCTGGCCCCGTTGCGTTCCCGATGGAACTCCCTCGCCGCGCAGTGGCTCCGTAACCTGCCACCCAGGAGAGCCGGTCCGCGGAGGTGACGCCAGGAGGGGGGGCGAGTTCGGCGGCGTTCTCATTCGATACCATGTAGGCAACGGGGTATCGGAGGTGGTACAAGTCTCCGTCAGGTAGGACACCCTTAACCTGATCACGGAGACCGAAGAATGGCTACGACAAAGACCCTGTATGTCGCCTTCGAGCTGGGCCAGGACAAGTGGCTGCTGGGCTTCGCGACCGAGGCTGCCGAGAAGCCGCGCATCCGCTCGATGCCGGCACGCAGCCTGGCCAAACTGCAGGAGGAGATCGCCAAGGCCAAGGCCCGCTTTGGACTGCCCGGGGACGCTCCGGTCCGCACCTGCTACGAGGCGGGCCGCGACGGGTTCTGGCTGCACCGGGCCCTGACGGCTCGCGGCATCGACAATGTCATCGTGGACTCCAGCTCCATCGAGGTGGACCGGCGCAGCAAGCGGATCAAGACCGATCCGGTGGACGCGGCCAAGCTGCTCAACCTGCTGTGCCGTTATCACGGCGGGGAGCGCAAGGTGTGGCGGGTGGTGCAGGTGCCGGCTGTGGCCGACGAGGACGGTCGGCAACTGCACCGCGGGCTGAAGGACCTGCAACGGCAGCAGACGGAGTGCAGCAATCGCATCCTGGGCCTCTTGGCGTCGCAGGGTCTGACGGCGGCGGTGGACGCCGACTTGCGCACGACGTTGGCGGGTCTGCGTGACTGGGCCGATCGGCCGCTGCCGGCGGGTTTGCAGCAGCGGATTCTGCAGGAGTTCGCGGTGTGGGAGGCGTTGCACCGGCAGGTGCGCGACGCGGCCAACGAGCAAGAGCGACGTTTGCGCGAGGACAAGGCGCCGTACCTGGACCAGGTGCGTCGGCTCATGGGTCTGAAGGCGGTTGGCGTGCGCAGTGCCTGGATCTTGGTGATGGAGCTGTTCAGCTGGCGGGGCATCCGGAACGGCAAGGAACTGGGGGCGCTGGTGGGTCTGGTGCCGATGCCGTACAACAGCGGCCAAAGCGAGCGTGAGCAGGGGATCAGCAAGGCGGGCAACAAGCACGTGCGGGCGTTGATCGTGGAGCTGGCCTGGCTGTGGTTGCGTTGGCAGCCGGGGAGTGCGCTGAGTCAGTGGTACGCGCGGCGTTTCGGCGGGGGAAACAAGCGCGCGCGGAAGGTGGGGATCGTGGCCCTGGCGCGGAAGCTGCTGATCGCCTTGTGGCGATACCTGGAGCACGGGGAGCTGCCGGTGGGAGCGGTGGAGAAGGACTGGCGTCTGCTAGTGGATTCGACGGCGCGGCGTCATGCGAAGGAGGCGGCAGCGGTGGTGGTGTGAGGTGAGGTGTGGTGCGCTGGTGTGAGCGACAAGAGCGATCCGATGAGGATCTGATAGCACGGCAACAGCCGTCGCTGGGGTAGGGGCTGAGGGGTCGGAGAGAGCCGCCGTTGTGCCGCCGGGTGATCCTGCGAAGGCACCGTTCGTTCGATGGGTGGGCTCTTGCTTGTGGCGTGCCGGACGCCAGTGGGCGTATACGGTAGCAGGTGCCTGGGACCGTGGCCGGTCCCACACGGATAGACGGTAGTCCGGGCGTTCGTGCCTGGACCGAGACACGCCAGCCGACCGGTGTTAGTGGCCCGTGCCGCGGTGGTGGTTCCGCGTGTGAGGAAGCATTCTTTCTCCGCCGCCGTTCTCCCCCCGCTCTCGTGAGGGGAGAGCGGCGGCGGAGAAAGAATGCTGGGGCAGAGAGCGGCGGGGAGGCGGTCAGCGAACGGCAGGAGGCCGGCGGCGTGGACGGAGCGCGCCGGCCGGGACAAAGTGAAAAAGATGCCTGATGGGGCTTGACTGTCAACCTCATAGACGGCGGGAGGGAAGCGCCCTTCAAACAACAGGTTTTCCCGCAGCATGACCCGTGTCCGTTCGTTGATGTTGAGTACCTGGACCGTCACCATGCCGCACTTCGTTTTGCCGACCAGGGTCGTCTGTTCCCAGCGGAAGTGACGGTTCCAATTCTGTTTTCGCGGATTGAACAGCGGGTAGAGCTTCCCACGGAGCAGCCCCGACAGATTGGGGCCTTTGGCCCAGTTGCATTCCGCGCAGGCGAAGCAAAGGGCCAGTGGATCGTCGGTGCCGCCGTGCTGTCTGGCGACGATGTGCTCGACGTGGAACGCCAAGAAATCGGCGTCGTCCTCATGCAGGCGGCAGTATTCACAGCGACGGCCGGCCCGCTCCCGGACGAAGGCCCGGAGAGCGGCTTCCATTAGTCACCTGGCGAAGCGGCAAGAAGTTGTCGAGCCTTGGACTTGAGGATGGCGACGAAGGTGCCGTAGGAAACGACCCTGCCGTATTCGGCCTCTTCGCCCGGTGTCAACAGTCCCTGCCCATGGCGTGCAGCAAAATCTTCAACGAGGGCTTGCAGGTTCGGGTCGGCCTTCAAGGCTAGCAGCCGGCGGGCCGATTCCGGGGTCAAGCACTCACCCAGAGGCGCCAGGAGGCGGTCAAGAGCTGAGGCTGCTTTCGCGGTTTTCATGGTGGAATTATACCAAATCGGCGGAAGCCACTGGATGAAATTCTAGCACGTCGTCTGGTCGTCGCAAGGGACTGTCCGGCCCCAGCCCTGCTCGTGAGAAAGTCCCTCGCCGACGTGCCCGCCATCGTCAAGAGCATCGATATTGTCACGGGGGCGATTGACGGGTGAGCCTGATCGCCGCAAGAGGAACGGTTTCTACGGCCAGCCGATTTCAGGCAGCGACCAGCTTATTTGCCCGAGCTAAAGCGGCTCCGTCGTGTCGGCGAGTTGATTGACCAGTTTGCGACACTCCTCCGCCGAATCGAATTGACACTCTTCCCGCAGCCATGCGGGAGTCCTCTGCTGTTGATGCAGGCGGCGGGCGGCGTGAAATCGGCAGTTTTCGCACGGCGTTAACGCATAGACGATGACGCCGAGTTGGGAACAATCCGCCTCCGTATTATTCTCAAGAACATCGTTGACCGCCGTCAGCAGCCAGTGCAGTTCGCAAGCATCCTCAGGAAGTTCCAGCGCGTCCAGGATAAGTCGCTCGTCACCCTGCTGGTAGTTATTGATGAACAGGCCTGCCACGTAGCCGTCTCGCAAGCCCTCTTGAAGCTCGGCCAGCGCGAGGGCACGGACACGCGGATCGGCATTCTTCCGCAAGGCATGGAAGGCCTTATGTCGAATTTCTCCGTCGTCGTGCCGACAGAATTCGATGAAACGGGCATCGAACTCGGGCAGTGCGCGGGCGGCAAAGACGCTAATAAGGTTCCAGATGACCAGAGGCTCTCTTACGGTCCAGAGTCGCTGGAGCACCGCTTGCAACTCGGGTTCGCTGGCGTGCATGCCCCACCCGCGAAACCAGTAGCACTTCGTGTCACCCTCTGCTGCTCTGAAGATCTCCTCAACGGGCACTGCCCGCATGCTCTCCCGGTGCGATTGGATCTGTGTTTTCTCGGCACTTTTCTGCCTATGGGCCACCCAGGCATCGCGGAAGCGCCGGACTGCCGCATCGGGCGATGCCTCCAGCAAGTTGCGGAGTTCCGGTTCGCCGCACTGACTGATGGCGCTATCGACCAGACTGCCATCATCCCATTCCCATTCACGACTGAGCAATGCCTGCCCCCGCACTCTCGCTGCGAAAACAAACGCCGACTCGCCGTCGAGCGCCAGGATTTCGGTCTCTCCGAGCGTAGGCTCGTCAGCGAATGGTCTCCCCTCAACAATCTCATAGAGGCGGGTACGGAATGCCTCGTCACCTGTCGCGGCATACAGCCCGGCCAGCTCACAAAGCTGGTGGGCGCTGACGCTCGTCGGACAACTCATGCAGAGCATGGAGGATCGGGACGCGGAATCGTGGCATCGCGCCAACCACCCCGACCATTCGCCAGAGCCAGTTTCCTCGTGAGTCCTCGCATTGGGTGTCAAATCGCTGGTCCCGAAGGCACGCCTCCAGGAGCGGTTCATCCTTGAGACGCCGGTTCACCGCCCATTGCCAGGCCCGGCCGAGGCCCTTCTGCAAGGCATCCCGTTGCTGGTCGGAGGCAGGCCAGGAAGGTGGAGAATAATCGCCGAATTTCATGTGACATCCTTATTTTGCGTTATCGCAATGGAGGGCTTACCCTTCAGGTCCAGGGCTCGGTCATTCTCAGGGAAGGTGCTCCTCCTGCTTTCACGGCAGTCGCGCCGCGCATCCACGTCGATGGCAAGGAAGCCGTGGTGTGGCCCATTGTAACGCGGAGGCATGGCCAGGTCTGCACAAAAGGCCCTGGCTGGGAAGCGAATTTCCTCCCTGCCAGGGTGTTGCATTTGAAAGGGGGGGCGGTGTGTCCGTGTCCCATGCAACGAGATGGTGGCGATGGCGCAAGTCCTGTTGCACCAATCATATCGGGAATGCAATCTCGTTGCATGTCAAATGCAACGAGTCGGCGATTTAGTCGTTTTCCAGGACAGCCGCCGAGGAACGCTCGCCTCATCATTGCGTTGCGATAGATTGACTCCGAAGATTTCGATCCCCGGCGCCGCGGACTGTCATGACTCACTTCACCGACCGCCTCACCGAAGCGTGCCGCAGCAAGGGGAACGCCCTCTGCGTGGGGCTCGATCCGCGCTGGGAGGCGCTGCCGCGCGAACTCCGCGAGCGCCACGCGGACGGCACGCTGGCGGGGGTGGCCCGGGCCATCGAGGCGTTTTGCCTGCGGGTCATCGACCTGGTGGCCGGGTTGGTGCCGGTGGTCAAGCCGCAGGCCGCCTTCTTCGAGCTGTGCGGGCCGCCGGGATTGATCGCCTTACAGCGCGTCCTGCGGCGGGCCCGGGAACAGGGACTGCTCACGATCCTGGACGGCAAGCGCAACGACATCGCCAGCACGGCGACTGCCTACGCCGATGCGGCCTTCGGCGGCGTCACCCTGGACGGCACGAACTACCCCATCTGGAACGCCGACGCGCTGACCGTCAACCCTTACCTGGGCCGCGATGCGGTGGAGCCGTTTCTGCACAGCGCCCGGCGGACCGGGTGCGGCGTCTTCATTCTGGTGCGGACCAGCAACCCCGGGGCGCGGCAGTTCCAAGACCTGGAGTGCGACGGCCAGCCGGTCTTCCGCCATGTCGCGGCCGCGGTGCAGGCCTGGCGCGGGAGAACCTGGGGCGGTGCCAGCTCGGCGATGCCGGGGCCGTTGTCGGCGCCACCTATCCGGCGGAGCTGGCGGCCTTGCGGTCGGAGCTGCCGGAAGTCCCGTTTCTGGTGCCGGGCTACGGCAGCCAGGGCGGGAGCGCGGCGGACGTGGCCGGCGCGTTCCGGGCCGATGGGACGGGGGCCGTGGTCAACAGCTCCCGCGGGATCATCCAGGCGTTTCGGCCCGAGGATGAGGCCTGGCCGGATGCGGTGGTCGCCGCCACCCGGGCCGCCATCGCCGACCTGGCCCAGCACACGCCGATGGCCGCTCTCTCCTCCGGTAACCGCTGATAGCAGTTCGGGAGAGCCAGGCAATTTGACGTGATCCTGCCGCGGATGACAGTGCCTGGCCTGTTCGATGACGCAAAAACCAGCGTCGCACCGTAGCATAATCGATCAGGTGTGCCAGATTACTGGTGGCCCCCGGCGCGGGGGGGTCCCCCCGGCGATTTGCAGAACTCCAGCCATAACATCTTCTGCATCAGGTCTTTACGTCGTTTGCTGGCGGCGGGGCTGCGTTCTGGGAGACTTGTGGCACGGTAGCTGCTTTAGTAAACTGTGACGAGTGCCGCCACTAACCCAACGATGGGTGCTCCCCAGGGAGGGAGTTATGGGCCACAGTGACTACCGCACCTTGATTAACCGCGGCCGAAAAGCCGGCCTGGGAACCGCCGAAATGTACCGGGCGATGGCCGCACGTCCCCCCGAAGGGGCCGAACAAGCCGGGCAGGCCGACGGCAATGGCTTTGTGCCCGGTTACGACCAGGGCGGGCACCGCGTTTACCGCCCGGTCGAGGATCATGTGCGGCCCACCGCCTGACAGGCGGTCGGCCTTCTCACACATCGCGCCGCGAAAAGTACGCCATCCCCAACAACGCCGCCAGGCACGACGCCAGCGCCGACCAGCCCACAAGCCGTCCGACTGCGTGCCAGTGAAATTGGCCGTGCAGCACATGAGGCAGGATCCGCAGGATCCAGGCCGGCGACGGCACGATTGACGGCACGATGGAAAGCAGGATGCCGGTGCCATAGACGCCAATCCACAGGACGGCGATGCCGACGACGGTGCTGTTGGTCATGGCACTGACGGCGACGCCGCAGGAGCTGACCGCGGCCAGCAGGGCGGCCACCATCAGCAAGGCCGCCACACTTCCCATCAGCGACAGGTCCTCGTGCAGCAGGAAGAAGGTGCCGACCAGGGCGGCCGTGCCCATCAGCAGGAAGGTGCCCAGCACGGCCACGAGCCGAGCGTGCCATTTGCCCAGGAAATACTGATACCGGCTGATGCCGCGACTGAGGACGGAATCGGCCAGGGTGCCACGCTCCGACGAGATGCTGCCGGCGGTCAGCACAATAATCAAGGTCACGCTGCCGACCACGGTCCAGCTGAGCAGATCGTTGATGAGCTGCGAGGCCGGCTGCAGGATGCCCGCCTCATGCTGGGCTCCGTAGCGATACAGCAGGTAGCCCGCCGCCACCAGGACCGAGACCAGGACCCAGGTGCGGTACACCCAGCTGTGCAACGTCTGGCGGACGTCGGACTGGAAGACGGCCCAGTAAGGCAGCCAGCGCTTGATCTTCACGCGGGCAGGGCTTGCGGGTGTGTCCATGCTCCCTCCCAGCCGTTGTTTGGCCGCCCCCTGCAGGCGGCGGCTAAACAACGGCGGTTACGCAGCGTCGTCCGCTTGATAGAGGCGGGCGAAGCCACGCGACTCTTCCTTTTCCACCAGGTCGAGGAACGCCTGCTCCGTCTGCTGGCCGACACTACGGATGCTGACCAGGGTCACCTTGTTGTCCGACAGGGTCATGAGCACGTTGGCCAAGGCGGCGGTGTTCGAGGCCTCGTCGAGCAGGTGCAACTCGAGGCGGCGATGGCGCATGTTGACCGACTTGAACTCCTGCAGCGCCTTGATGGCATTGGCGGCCTTGGAAATGGCCTTCTGGTCGCCTTCCAGGTCCAGCTCGTAGTGGTTGCGGCGCATGCGGCCTTTGAGGTCTTGCAGCGTGCCACAGTAGATCAACTGCCCCCGGCTCAGGACGGCGGCGTGGTTGCACACCTCGTCGATGTCGCCCAGGTTGTGCGAGGAGACGATCAGCGTCTTCTCGCGGCTGAGCGATTTGATCAGTTCCAGCATGCTGCGCCGGGCTTCCGGATCGAGCCCGTGGGTCGGCTCATCCCAGATGAGCAGGTCGGGCTCGTTGATGAGGCTGGTGGCCACGGCCAGGCGGGCCGTCATGCCGTTGGAGAAGGCCGCAATGCGTTGGCCAGACGCTTCCAGCAGATCGACGGCGCGGATCAGCGAGGCGAGGCGAGGCTTGCGGACATCGCGGGGCAGGCCGAACAGGCGAGCCATGTAATCCAGGTAAGAGATCGGCGTCAGGTGCCGGGGAAACTGCGGATTGGTGGGAATATAGCCGATGCGGCGGCGCAAGTCGGCGGCGTTGGGCGTCATGAAGCGGCCGAACACCTTGACCCACCCGGCCGTCGGGCGGTGCAGCCCCAGCACGAGGCGCACCAGCGTCGTCTTGCCGGCGCCGTTGGGCCCGAGCAGGCCGAGCACGGAGCCCGGCTCGATTCGCAGGGTGACATCGTTCAGGGCGATCTGGCGGTTCTGGTAAATCTTGGTGAGCTTGTATGTTTCCACCACCAGATCGCTGGCGTTGTCGGCCACGAAAGGCTCCTTCCTCTCCGGACAGGCCCAATCGAGGCTTATAACGCAAGGGGCTGGAAGGGACCAGAGCAAGCGGCGAGGGCAAATCGCAGTTGTGGTGAGAAGAGGGGGCGGTAAGATGAGCGGGAGGCGGTTCGCCAAAGGAGGAGCGGTTGATGATACGGTCCACGATCAACCCGGATGCAAAGTCAGTTGCGCCCGTTCCACCGCCCGCGATGGCCACCAAGCCGGAGGTGCCGGAGGAGGTGCGGCAGTTTGCCGACGAGAACGGCGTGGCGAAATACCTCCCCGCGCTGGTGGAGTTGATGGAGCTGATACTGCCTGGCCGGCCAATTACCATACGCCTTGACTGGGACCCCTCGATCCCCGATGACGGCTACGTCACCTTCTTGGCCGAGACAGGCGATCTCAGCGGCAATGAGTGGCTTGCCGCCCGGGAGGCCTGGTGGAAAGGAATTGACCGTCTCTGCGCCCACGCTGACATCCACTTCTTCCATTTTGGGGCGTGAGGCAGTCGATGACAGGTGCTGACTTTCTGGCGCTGGCAGCGAGGCTGGCGGCCGCCTCATCGGAAGCGGAATGGCGCACTGGAACGAGTCGCGCGTATTACGCCGCTTTTCATGCCGCTCGTGATCTGTTCCAGAACCTCGGCTTTCGCGTCCCTCATGCGGATCAAGCACACCACTACCTCTATGTGCGGCTGCATAACTCCGGGAACGTGCCCCTGGTCAGCGCAGCAGATACCTTGCTCGAACTGCGCCGCCGCCGCAACCAGGCCGACTACGACTTCCATCTGGCGCACTCGCAGGGAATGGCAACCGGGTTGGTTTCCGTCGCGAGCAGGGTCACCCAGGCAGTTGCGGTGGCATCGTCCGAGCCGACTCGCACGCAGATCACCGCGGCGATGAAGGATTACGAACGCAACGTCCTCCGCCAAGTCACCTGGAGGCCGCCGCCACCATGACCGCTATGCGCACCTGCGCCGCCGACTACTTCCGCTCCCTGCAGGACACCATCTGCACCGCCCTCGAAGCGCTGGATGGGACGGCCCGCTTTCGCGAAGATGCCTGGCAGCGCGAAGGGGGTGGCGGCGGGCGGTCGCGGGTCCTCGCCGAGGGGGCCGTCCTCGAGAAGGCCGGCGTCAACTGCTCCGAGGTCTTCGGACAGATGGCGCCCGAGTTTGCCAAACAGGTCCCTGGCGAAGGACTCGACTTCACCGCCGCCGGTATCTCCCTGGTGCTGCACCCGCGCAATCCCTTTGTGCCAACCGTACATGCCAACTTCCGTTTCCTGACGAAAGGGGAAAAGCAGTGGTTCGGGGGCGGTGCCGATCTCACGCCCTACTACCCATTCCAGGAAGACGTGATGCACTTTCACCGCACCTGGCGCGATGTGTGCGGACGCCATGCCGCAGTCGTCGATTATCAGCGTTTCAAGAAGTGGTGCGACGAGTATTTCTACCTGCCGCACCGGCAGGAGCCACGCGGGGTCGGCGGCATCTTCTTCGACTACCTGGAAGGCGACCTGGAGCGCCTGTTCGCCTTTGTCCGCGACTGCGGCAACGCCCTCCTCGAAGCCTATCTGCCGATCGCCCGGCGGCGCAAGGACCTGGCCTACGGCGAGCGCGAGCGGGGCTTCCAGGAGTACCGGCGCGGGCGCTACGTCGAATTCAACCTGCTCTATGACCGGGGGACGCTCTTCGGATTGAAGACGGGGGGACGAACGGAATCAATCTTGATGTCCTTGCCGCCGGTGGTGCGCTGGCAGTACGACTATCAGCCCGAACCCGGATCGCGTGAGGCGCAGTTGTATGACGTGTTTCTCAAGCCGCATGACTGGGCGGAGGAAGCGCCACCGCCCACGCCCTGAGTGCCGCGGCCGACGGAACCAGGGCGCAGCCAACCGACGAGGGGCATTACTTGCGATGGCGGATCTTGCTCCGCATGCGACGCTTCTTCCGACCCACCTTGCGTCGCCCACTCCCGCGCCGTCGGCTGCCCATGCCCATCTCCTTTCACGATCCCGCGATGGGACCCGTGTTGTGTAGTGGAACTGCCATTGTAAGAAGCGCGGTTCCGGCGGCAAGGCGGCTTTCGGAGGCAATGGCCGATCCGACGACGTCCTGTTTCTCGTTGAAGCCCTTAACCGGCGGCACTAGACTGAAATGATCGGCATCGTCAGCCGAGCCGTGTCCCGTTGACGATGCTTCTTGCGGAGGGCCATCACATGTTGCGCTTCGATGCCGAACGTCCCGCCGCCTTGTGCGGCGGTGTCACCCGTCGCGATTTCCTCCACGCCGGCTCCCTGGCCGCCCTTGGCCTGACCCTGCCCGGATGGATCGGCGCGAAGGCCGCCGGCGCCGCCAAGGACAAGGACGTCAACTGTATCATGCTGATGCTGGTCGGCGGCCCATCGCAGATCGACACGTTCGATCCCAAACCCAATGCCCCCGCCGAGGTGCGCGGCCCCTTCAAGCCGATTGCCACCAGCGCCACCGGCATGCAGATCAGCGAGATTTTCCCCAAAACCGCGAAGCATGCCGACCAGTTCTCGCTGGTCCGTTCAGTCTATCACACGGCCACGGCGGTACACGACACCGGTTACCAGATGATGCAGACGGGCCGGCTGTTCACCGGCGGCGTCGAGCATCCGCACGCCGGCTGCACGCTGGGCTACCTCAAGGGCCAGCGCGGCGAGTTGCCGGCCCACGTCATGATCCCGCGGCCCATCGGCCGGACCGGCGGCAACCTGCCCCACGCCAGCACCGCCGGCTACCTCGGCAAGCAGTACGACCCGTTCATCCTCAACGCCGACCCGTCCGATCCGAAATTCAAGGTGCCCGACCTGTTGCCGCCGGAGTACATCTCGGCCATCCGGGCCGAGCGCCGCCAAAAGATGCGCGACGCCGTGGACGGCGCCTTCTCCTCCTTCGAGAAGAGCGCCCAGGCGAAGTCGATGGACGACAATTTCCACCTGGCCTATCGCCTGATGTCCAGCAAGGCGGCCCGTGAGGCCTTCGCCCTGGACAAGGAGCCGGAGAAGATGCGCGACCGCTACGGCCGCACGCGCTTCGGCCAAAGCTGCCTCATGGCCCGACGGCTGATCGAGGCAGGCGTGCGCTTCGTCACCGTCAACATGTTCGAGACCGTCTTCGACGAGATCACCTGGGACATCCACGGCTCGCGGCCGTTCACCGACATCACCGAGATGGCCCGCCTGGTCGCCCCCAGCTTCGACCAGACGTACACGGCCCTGCTCGAGGACCTGAAGGAACGTGGCCTGTACGAATCGACGATCGTGGTGGCCCTGGGCGAGTTCGGCCGGACGCCGAAGATCAACCCAGCGGGCGGCCGCGATCATCACCCCGGCGTCTGGTCGATCGTCATGGGCGGCGGGCCGATCAAGGGTGGGCGGGTCGTCGGCGAGTCGGACGAGCTGGGCTACATCCCGAAGACCCGGCCGGTGACATCGGGCGAGGTGGCGGCGACGATCTTCCAGGGGCTCGGGCTGGACATCCACCATGACCTGCCGGGGCCGCAGAACCGGCCGATTCCGCTGGTGGAGTACAGCGTGTCGGCGATCAAGGAGTTGTTTTGAGGGGATCGGCGGCAGGTCTCACGTCTATGAAATATATCGGCGGGCTCCCTGGTTTCGTGGATTGCGACGGAACGTTGAGCCTCGACGTTCTGTGGACCGTCGGCATTCATTCATTGTGCGCGATTTATCGCTCGAATCTGCCTGTCAACCGGCAACATCGATTGGCTCGTTGAACGCCCACCCATAAGGGTCGCTGAATCACTCTTCCGGCTTCCCCGGTACTTGAACCTATTTGGCTCCGACGCCGATGTTTGGGTCAGCGAAGCGGACCAAATTGTTGCGGAGATCATCTCCACCGAGTGCGGCGGATTAAATGTTTCGGCCCGCCACGCAGCCACAGGCACACTACTCTGGGAACACTTTGTTCCGATCCCGGACGCTGCCGATTGGGCGGAGGCAAGCCCCGCATGGCCTGGCGCCCAGACTGAGGAAATTGACGCATTCATTGCCAAGGATCCGGAACGCTTGATCGTCTGTTTGTCTCGCCAAACCCGGAGGTCAATGATTTACTCTCCAACCGTTAAAGTCACCACGCTACCTCCGTATGCGTGCCAAACGGACGCGATACGGTTTGATCCCTCCACCGGCAAGCCGCTGTGGTGCGTGTCTTTTCAGAACGTCCATGTCGGCATCATAGAACGAAAGTCCTTCACAGGCGTCTGGTCGAGAAGCCCTCGTCTCGGGGTAATCGATTTTGAGGAGGGAACTAATACGATTCTGCAAGAACTGCCTCATGAGCTTGGTAGGCCCGTACACGATGATCACAATGTGGCGGTTCCCTAGCATTCGAAGGGAGAAGTCGGCGTCGAATGGATTGATCGCCGAGGCCACCGAGTTCGGAATGGGGCATGGCGCCAGCCGCGCGTGATGAGCACTTACCTGCACCCGACTGAGGCCGGACTGGCCATGCAGACCAACGATCAGAACCTATGGTGGTTGGGAAAGGAATGTGTGCCTCTATGGAGTGTCAGAGCCAAACCGTACATTTACAGGGTCCATAGGGCGCCGGGCACCAACGTCTTCGTCGGCACCGACGGCAACGGCGGGCGGCTATTGGCTCTTGATGCCCAAACGGGCCGGGAAATGCTCAATCTCAAGCCCATGCTCGGCGGAGTTGGCTGCCTGGCTAGAGTTCTTGGGCATCACGTGCTGGTGTCCTCGTTCCGGGTGTCCCGGTCGTATTCGGTCCCGTCACGCCTCCTCGTCTTGCATATGGCAGATCGGCGTAATACTTTGGACCATGAATGTTATTCTATGTTGGGAACATGGGAGCATGGCGTCGTGTGTCGAGCAGGGAAGGATGGAGCGCGGCTTGCAATCATTGATATTCGCTCCGGAGGGAAGGAGGGACCATGACACATCGGGCACCGGCAGGGCCGACGTCGGACGGTGCCCTGGCGTCTGAGGAACTGTACGAGGTCGTCAACGGCGAACGGAGGGAGATACCCCACATGGGTGCCCTGTCGGGGGCACTGGTGTCGATCCTCGCGACGTATGTCAACAGTTTCGTGCGTTCGCGCCGTCTCGGCTTCGCCGTCATCGAGGTGCTGTTCGAACTGCACGCCGGACGTACTCAGCGGCGACCCGACCTGGCTTTCGTCCCCTACGAGCGCTGGACGACTCCTGCGCTCGACGTGGACCCGCCCGCGTGGAACGTGGTGCCGGCGCTGGCTGTGGAGGTCTTCAGCCCGATCAACGCGGCGGTCGACATTGAGGAGAAGCTGCGAGACTACTTCGCCGCGGGCGTCCGACTGGTCTGGGTCATCTACCCGATGTTGCGGTGCGTCTACGTTTACGACTCGCTGACCGTGGTCCGCGCCCTAATGGAGGCGGACGAACTGGACGGCGGCGCGGCCATTCCCGGCTTTCGCGTTCGCATCGCCGAATTGTATGCAGCCCTGGTCTGCCCGGAGTAATACCTCTAATGCACAGCTCCCGCCTGATAGCCGTTACCGGCCTGTTGTTCGCCTGCACGTCCGCCCCGGCCGCAGAAACTCGACTCCTCCCCGCCGCCGTCACCCTGACCGGCCCGCACGCCAGCCAGCGCCTCATCCTCGTCTCCGAGACCGACGGCCAGGTCGTCGCCGACCGTACGCCGGACGCCAAGTTCGCCTCATCGCAGCCAGCCGTCGCCAGCGTCGATGATCGCGGCGTCGTCCGCCCGGTGGCCGATGGCGAGGCGATCATCACGGCGACCCACGGCGACAGGCAGGCGACGGCCACGGTCAAGGTCACGAAGGCGAAGGACCCCACACCTTTCAGCTTCACCAACGACGTCATCCCCCTCTTGACCAAGGTGGGCTGTAACTCCGGGGCCTGCCACGGGGCGCTGGCGGGTAAGGGCGGACTGAAACTGTCGCTGCGCGGCTACAACCCGGACGCGGATCACTTCGTCCTGACCCGGCAAGCCCTGGGCCGGCGCATCGACCGGCAGGAACCGTCGAAAAGCTTGATGTTGCTCAAGCCGACGACGGCCGTGCCCCACGGCGGTGGACTGCGCGTCGATGTCGATTCCGACGATTATCGCTTGCTGGCCGACTGGATCGCCGCGGGAGCCCCGGCACCTCATGCCGACGAGCCACGCATCGAACGGCTGGAGGTCTTTCCACCGGCGGCGGTCCTCAAGCCGCGGGACCGGCTGCAGGTGATCGTCCGGGCCCGCTACAGCGACGGCCATACCCAGGACGTGACCCACGGCGCCAAGTTCAATAGCACCGAGGAACTGGTCGCCACGGTTGATCCAGAAGGCAGGGTGCGTGTTGCGGGGACCGGCGAGACGGCCGTCACCGTCTGGTACGCGAACCGGGTGGCCTTCACGCGCGTCGCCTCTCCCTTGCCCAACACCCTCGATCCGAAGGTGTTCGCCGATGCGCCGCGTGCCAACTTTGTGGATGACCTGGTCCTGAAGAAACTGCAAGCGCTGCGGATTCCGCCGTCGCCGTCTTGCACGGATGCCGAGTTCATCCGCCGGGCGTTCCTGGATGCCACCGGGACCCTGCCCACGCCGGATGAGGTCCGCCGATTCCTCGCCGATTCCGGCAAAGACAAACGCACCCGGCTGATCGACGACCTGCTGAAGCGGCCGGGATTTGTCGATTACTGGAGCTACAAATGGTCCGATCTGCTGCTCGTCTCGACGCGAAAGCTGCCGCAGCCGGCGGTGTGGGCGTTCCACCAGTACATCCGCCAGGCCGTCGCGGACAACAAGCCGTGGGATCGGTTCGCCCGCGATATTCTGACGGCCAGCGGCAGCGACCTCGATAATGGTGCGGCCGGCTACTTCGTCATCCACAAGGACATCAGCGACCTGACGGAAACGACCTCGCTGACGTTCATGGGCATGTCGATCACCTGCTGCCGCTGCCACAACCATCCGCTGGAGAAGTGGACGCAGGACCAGTACTGGGGCCTGGCCAATCTGTTCAGCCGGGTGGCCCTGAAAAACGGCGAACGCGGTGGCGAGGTGACAGTGCAAACGCGGCCTTACGGGAATGTGCCACACCTGCGCCGTGGCGTACCGATGGCGCCGGCCCCGCTCGATGCCAAGGCCATGCCGCTGGACAGCACGGCTGACCGCCGGGCCTACTTCGCCGACTGGCTGACAGCGGCGGACAATCCCTATTTCGCCAAGGCGCTGGTGAACCGGGTGTGGCGCAACTTCCTGGGCCGCGGACTGGTAGAGGCCGAGGACGACCTGCGCCAGACAAACCCGCCGACCAACCAGGAATTGCTTGACGCGCTGGTAAAGGACTTCATCGCCCACAAGTACGATGTCAAATCGCTTATTCGGACGGTCATGACTTCGGCGACGTATCAGCGTTCGTCCCAACCGTTGCCCGGCAACGAGAAGGACGACCGGTTCTATTCGCATTACCTGATCCGCCGCCTGCCGGCCGAGGTGATCCTCGACGCCTATTCCCAGGTCACCGGCGTGCCGACGCCCTTCAAGGACGTGGCCCTCGGCACCACCGGCGGCACGGCGGGCACGACGGCCTATCCGCCGGGCACGCGGGCCCTGCAATTGCCCGACACCTTGGTGGTTTCGCGCTTCCTCGATTCGTTCGGCCGGCCGGAGCGCGGCGTGACCTGCTCTTGCGAACGGCAGCAGGATTCCTCTGTCGGGCAGGCCCTGCACCTCAACAACGGCCAGACGCTTAACGAAAAACTGCGGGCGCAGGATTCGCGCGTCGAACAGTGGCTGAATGAGAAAGTGAGCGACGAGCAGGCGGTGAAGCGGCTGTACAGGATGGCGCTGTGCCGCGAGCCGACCGCACCGGAACTGAAAAAGTTCACGGGGCTGTTGGCAGAGGGTGAGCGGGACTTGGGGACGACGCGACGTGAGGTCCTGGAGGACCTCTTCTGGGCGGTGCTGACTGGGCGAGAGTTCTTGTTTAACCGTTAAGCCGCAGCGAAAGGGTCGGAGCCGCTGAGATACTCACATCCGGCACACCAATAGCCGTCCGCTCCTCACCCCACCGGCACCAACCGCTTCAGCGCCTGCCGAATGGCATCGGCGGCCCGCTCGGCCTGGGCGGCCGACACATCCAGATGAGTGCAGGCCCGAATCCGCTGCGGGGCCGTGGGCAGCACCAGCACGCCGCGAGTCTTCAGGGCGGCTGCCACCGACTGGGCCGTGCCCAGCTCGCGATCGAACGTCGAAGAAGATCAGGTTCGTCTCCACGTCCGGCGGGTCCAGACGCAGGCCTGGCACGTCGGCAATCGCCTGGGCAATGACCTGGGCATTGCGGTGGTCGTCGGCCAGGCGTTCGACATGGTGTTCCAGGGCGAACAGGGCGCCGGCCGCCGCGATGCCGGCCTGGCGCATGCTGCCGCCGAACAGCTTCCGCACGCGCCGGGCCCGGGTGATGAAGTCGCGCGGACCCGACAGGGCCGAGCCGATCGGTGCGCCGAGGCCCTTGCTAAAGCAGACCGAAACTGTGTCGAAGTGCCGCGCCCACTGAGGCGCGGCAATGCCGGTGGCCACCACGGCATTCCACAATCGGGCCCCGTCGAGGTGCATGATGAGGCCGTGCCCGCGGGCCCAGGCGGAAATCGCCTCGATCTTCTCAATGGGGTAAATCCGTCCGCCGCCGCGGTTGTGGGTGTTCTCCAGACAAACCAGGCGGGTCCGCACCAGGTGGTCGTTGAGGGGACGAATCTTGTCCTCGAGCTGGGTCAGGTCCAGGACGCCATGGTCACCGTCGATGGTACGGCAGGTGACGCCGCTGAGGACGGCCGGACCGCCGGCCTCGTAGTTGTAGATGTGGCAATTGACGTCGCAAAGCAGCTCGTCGCCCGGCTGACAGTGGGTCTTTACGGCCATCTGATTGGACATGGTCCCCGAAGGAACGAAGACCGCCGCCTCCTTGCCGAGGACCGCGGCCACTCGCTCTTCGAGGCGGCGGACCGTGGGATCTTCGCCGAAGACATCGTCGCCGACCTCGGCGGCCTGGATCGCCGCCCGCATGGCCGACGTCGGCTTGGTCACGGTATCGCTTCGCAGGTCGATCAGGTCCGGCATGGGTAACCTCGGTGGGAGGAGGGATCACCACGAAACACACGAAACACACGAAAAAGGAGGAAATGCAGGTGAGTCCAAAACAGGAACGGCTCTCCGGCGACTTTCCGTCCTTTTTCGCGTCTTTCGTCTGTTTCGTGGTGATTGATCTCGACTACGGGCGTTCCGTTTTCTTGGACTTCCGATACGGCTGTTGCAGGAACCAGCGGCCGTCGATCTTGCGGAACGAGGCGATCCGATCCTCGCGCTCCTTCAGGCTGGCCGAGGCGGTCGCGTCCTCTTCGACCCAGATGCCCTTGTCGAGGAGGGCCCGTAACTGCTTGGCCGCACCGGGGTCGTCCACCAACCGGGCGGTCGTCTCGGCCAGCAGCTCGTCGTAGCTGGTCTCCTTGACGCGCTGGTCCACGAATTGCGGATCGGCGAGATGCGCGACGATGTAGTCGGGTCGCTTGAGGTCGATGGCCTTGAGGATGGACGCCAGCGTTTCCTTCGGCGTGGCCTGGGGAAAGCTTTTCGGAGTGGCCTCGACGCCGAAGCGCTTGGCCGGAGCGTCGGCCGCGTGGACCACCAGGGCCGTGGACAAGACGACGATGGTGAGAACAAGGCGCATCACGAACTTCCCCCCTGCCATGCACAACGAGTGAATTGTTGTGATTGTAGGAAAGGAGGGGCGGGGATTCAGCGCCGACCTTAGCCGAAGAGCCGACGAAAGAGACCGCCGCTTGGCGGCCGTGGGGGCTCGGTCGCAGGCGACTCGGGTGCCGGGGTGGGCGGGCCGGGCACCGGGCCGGAGCTGCCGGAACGAGGCGTGTCCATTTCCTGGTGGCGCCGCTGCAAGGGGGCCAGGCGCGCGCGCAACGCACTATCGCGCGCCGCCAGCTCCAGCTCGTGGCGGATTTCGTGTTGCAGGCGCTGCAGCTCGGAGCGTTGCCGGGCCAGCTCGGCCCGCTCGCGCGACATCTGCACCTCCATCTGTCCCATTTGTTCCCTCAGCGAGGCCTCGTCGTCCTTGAGCTGCTGCCGCTCGCGTTCCAGCTCCTCGCTCAGCGCCATCACCTCTTCCTCGCGCGGGGTGCGCCGGCGCGGTGGGACGAGCCTCCAGCTCCTGAACCTTGCCGTGCAGCTCGCGGATCGACTCGGATTTCTCTTCGAGGATGTGCTCGAATTCGGTGTACTGCTGTTGGAGCGCTTCCTCGGCCTCCTGCCGCAGCTCGGCGAGCAAACGTTCGGTCTCGGCCAGTTGCTCGCGCAGGGCGGCGATCTCACGGGCCGTCGCCGCGTCGGCGATGGTCTCCGGCTCGTCATCCCACGCGGGCGGTGGTGGGACCGGTTCCTCTTCCACCGCCGGTGTCCGGGCCAGCTTGGCGGCCAGACTCTGACGGTTGCTGAGGCTACCGTTACGCAATGGGACGGAATTGGAGGACAGCGGTCGGGCCATGTGTCCTGGGCCTCCCGGGTGGGGTCGATGGGGCCGAATTGTGGCGGGGGGAATGGCGCGCCCAGGTTCCAGCTGGGGCCGCTACGGAACTATAGCTTATGGATTGACAATTGGGGCGAGGGCGCGGCGTCAGCTCTAAACCGCAACGGCCTTGCGCCGTTCGGCCAGGACCCCGCCCAGGATGCTCAGACACGTCTCGATTTGCTCGGCGGTGACACACAGCGGCGGGCAGAAGCGGATGGCACTCTCGCCGCAGCCGAGCAGCAACAGGCCGCGGCGGAAGCACGTCTGGATTACCTCCTCGCGCAGGGCCGGATCGGGCAGCGTGGGGTCTCCCTCCTGGCCCAGGTCCAGGGCAGTCATCAGGCCCAGGCCGCGCACGTCGCCGAGGATGTCCGGGTATTCCGCTCGCAGCCGGCGCAGCCCCGCACGCAGTTGCTCGCCGCGCTCGGCCGCATTCCGGATGTAGCCCGCTTCCAGCAGGTCGAGCGTCGCCAGGGCGGCCCGGCAACTGACCGGGTTGCCGCCAAACGTGCTGGCATGGCTGCCGCTGGGCCAGTCCATCACCTCGTCCTTGGCGATGATCGCCCCCAGCGGCATGCCGCTGGCGATCCCCTTGGCCGAGCACAGGATGTCCGGCTCGACGCCCCAGTGCTCGACGGCCCACAGCTTGCCGGTGCGGCCCATGCCGCTCTGGACCTCGTCGGCGACGAGCAGGATGCCGTGCCGGTCGCACAGGCGCCGCAGCGCCGGCAGAAAGCCCGGCGGCGGCACGCGATAGCCGCCCTCGCCCTGGATCGGCTCGACGAAGATAGCGGCCACCTCGTCGGCGGGCGCCGTCCGCTTGAGCAGCGTTTCCTCGATCTGCTCGACGCAGGTGCAATCGTCCGCCTGGCTGCAACCCGCGCAACCCCGCGGGAACGGGGCGTGGTGGATGTCCGGCACCAGCGGCGAGAAGCCGCGACGATGGACCACCTTCGACCCCGACAGCGACATGGCCCCATAGGTCCGGCCATGGAAGGCCCCGAAGAAGGCGATGGCCCGCGACCGCCCGGTGTGCCAGCGCGCCAGCTTGAGGGCGGCCTCGAGGGCTTCGGCACCACTGTTTGTGTAGAAGACTCGCTTGGGCGACTTGCCGGGTGCGGATTCGGCCAGGCGCTGGGCCAGGTCGATCTGCGGCTGATAGTAAAAATCGGTGCCGCTCATGTGCAGCAGCTTCGCCGCCTGGTCCTGGATGGCCGCCACCACGTGCGGATGGCAGTGGCCGGTTGAGACAACCGCGATGCCGGCCGTGAAATCGAGGAACAGGTTGCCGTCCACATCCTCGATGACGGCGCCGCTGCCCCGTGCCACCACCAGCGGATAGACGCGGGTGTAAGACGGGGACATGAAGTGCTGGTCGCGCTCGAGCAGTTCCTGGGCCCGAGGGCCGGGGAGAGGACTTTTGAGGTCGGGAACGGTGCGGTCATCGAACAGGCACATTGCCTTACCCTCCATTGTGCTGCCAGCTTGCTTCCTGCGGTCTTCACTTGGCAGCGAGCAACTGCTCAGCCGCGCGAATAATGGCGGCATCGCCGACATTCTGAATCTCGGTTTCTCTTCTCTGGATCTCTTCGGGAGAAAGCTCGGTCCGATGAAGATCCACCCAATCCCAGTTGTACTCCAATAGATCAGTCCATGCGTCCATACGGTCCTGGTCGCCGCAGGCTTCCCAGACATCCATGAGCTTTCTGCCCCCGTCCCATGCGCGTATCTGGCCACTGACTATTTGCCGGGCGTACTCTCGGACCTTTTCCCAAGCGGCTTCGTCTATCATTGCTCACTCCCCTATCAAGGAGTCACTCCTACGCCCGAGGGTAGCGGCCCGGGCGGAGGCGGTATCGAGAGCGCGCTGAGGAGCACCACGTTATAGTTCGTGCCGGCCAGCTTGCGGACCAGTTTGGCATCCGCGGTGATGAGCGGCGCCCGTGTCTGCACAGACGTTGCCACATAGGAGGCGTCGTAGGCAGTCAAGTCGTGGGCCAGGGCCAAGCTCAAGGCATCAGCAATCAGCGAAGGCGAATCCCATCGCGATAAGCGCAGTCCCTGTAGCTCAATGAGTTTCAAGCCAGCGTCGCTATCCGTCACGTGCCCGCCCTTTACCTGCGTTCGCAGGATGTTCGCGCATTCAAAGCGGAACAGGTCGGGAATGTAGAACCTCGCCAGCGGATCATGGGCGAGGTGGTCGAATAGCAGATGAGCCTGGGACGAATCCGGTTCGGTAATCACGAGCTTGATCGCCACGCTGCTATCGACCACACATGCGACTGGGGTGGTGATCATATGGGTCCGCGCATCTCGCGAATGATTTCGACGACACTGGGCGAGCCTGGCGGCAGCGAGACACTCTCCCTGCGCATCTTCTCGGAAAGCTGCTGCCGTCGAGCCAGTGTCCGTTCGAGCGTCCGTTGCGACTCCTTTTCCCACGGCTGCTCCGGGGAGTCGCGCCACGCCTGCCATCCGGCCGGCAAGTCCGCAAGCTCCTGAACACCAGGGTGCAGAGACGCTAGCCGTTCCAGGGGGACTAATACCGGCTCGAGACACGAACCGTAGGGCGCCTTCGGGTCGTCGAAGAAGTACCAGTATCCCTGCTCGTCGTGCTGCACGAACAGAACCGGCTGCCCGGCCAGGACACGCCGCTGCGTGAGCACGGTTGTGCCCGGAGGCTCAAAAAACTGCCACGCGCTCATAAGAATCCTCCCGCTGTGCTATCCGCACGATTGTAACGATTCCTCCCAGCTGCGCGAGCGCGAAACGAACTGGCTTCTCACGTCGGACTCCCTTCAATCGCCGTCGTCAACCCCTGCGCCATTTTCACCTCGGTCGCATGATTGACCGTCCACGCCGTCTTGTGCGTCACCGCCTCAACCAGCCCCGCGGCCGACGGATGGCCATTGCCACTCTTCTTCACGCCGCCGAACGGCAAGTGCACCTCGGCCCCGATGCACGGCAGGTTGACGTAGCCCATGCCGTACTCGCACTCCTCCCGGAAGAAGCGCATGGCCCGGTAATCCTCGGTGATCACCGCCATCGACAGGCCGTAGTCCGTGTCGTTGTAGATGCGGACCGCGTCCTCATTAGACGAAAACGGGATCAAGGCCACGTGCGGGCCGAACACCTCCTCGCGGATCGCACGCAGGGTCGGCCGATAGTCCATGCGGTAGACGAACGGCGACAGGTAGCACCCCCGGGCGTGGTCGCCGTGAGTCATCCGTCCGCCGTCGAGCAGCACCTGAGCTCCTTCCTTCTTCGCCAGCTCGTTGTAGCTGAGCACCTTCTCCACCGCGGCCCGATGGATGACCGGGCCGGTGAAATGGACCGGGTCGAGCGGGTCGCCAATGCGCAGGCGCTTCGCCGTGGCCACGAACTTCTCAGCGAAGCGCTCGAAGATCTTCTCGGCCACGAGGATTCGCCCGGCGGAGACACAGCGCTGGCCGCTGGTCTTGAAGCCGCTGATGACGGCGCTGGTCACCGCCAGGTCGAGCCGGGCATCGGCACAAACGATGACGGCACTCTTGCTGCCCATCTCGGCGGCCACAATGCGGTCGTGGAGGTCGGCCGAGAGCTGCTGAATGCGGCGGCCGACCTCGTAGCTGCCGGTGAACAGCACGACGTTGACCCCCGCGTTCCGCACCAGCGCCTCGCCGGCCACGTGGTCCCCCTGGACGAGATTCACGACCCCCGCGGGGAAGCCGGCTTCCTCGAACAACTCAACCAGCTTCTGCCCGATGGCCGGCGTGTCCTCCGACGGCTTGAAGACGGCCGTGTTCCCTTCGAGCAGGCTGGGCCCGAGCATCCAGAGCGGCACGGCAAAGGGGAAGTTCCACGGCGTGATGACCGCCACCACGCCCCACGGCTTGCGGCGCATGAAGGCGTCCTTCTCGGGAATCTCCGAGGCGACGATCTCGCCGATGGGCATCCGCCCGGTGCCGAAGACGTACTGGATCATGTGCAAGCCTTCGACGACCTCGGCCCGGCACTCGCTGACGACCTTGCCGCACTCGCGAGCCATCAGCTCGGCCAGAGCGTCGGTGTCGCGCTTGACGAGCTGGGCGAGGTTGTCGAACAGCTCGGCCCGGTGGATACGGCTGGTGCGGCGCCAGGCGGGGTAAGCCCGGCGAGCGGCGGCGACGGCGGCATCGGCCTCGGCAGGCGTGGCCGACGGAAAGACGCCGACAACCTCGTCCTGCCGGGCCGGGCTGCGGCTCTCGAAACGGGGACCGGACGGCGCCTGCCAGTCGCCGCCGATGAGCAGACGGCCAGCCACGGGCGGAGCGGCACGGAGAGCGGACATGATCGGGTCTCCTTCCTGGGAGCACGCGGTGCGACAAGCTGGGTGCAGGACATGGGGGCGCGACAGCACCGCGCCTGCCGCATTATACGACAGAACCGGGCGACGGCGGCAGGCCGATTTGCATCGCGGACAGAGTGAAGTGCACTGGGGGGCGCAGCACAACTCCAGAGCCCGGAGCGTCAGCGACGGGGTTCGACGCACCTTGAGTCGAACCCCGTCACTGACGCTCCGGGCTCTGATGATGCGACATCAGATGTGCCACGGCGCCCGCATGGCCCGGGACAGCAGTTGCGAGGCTTGCGGGTCGCCGACGATCTCCTGCTTCTCCGCGTCCCAGCGCAGCTTGCGGCCGACTATTGAGGCGACATAGCCCAGGTGGCCGGGCGTCTGCGAGCGATGGGCCACTTCCACCGGCGTCAGCGTCGGCGTCCGCGACTTGATGCAGTCGAGGAACTCGCGCTGATGGCCCGGCGAAATCGCGAGCTGAATCGCGAGTTCCTTCTTCTCCTCCTTCTTGGCGATCTCGTCCTTCCAGCGTGGCTCGGAGGTTTCAAAGCGGCCGCGGTCAACCCAGACCCAGCCCCCCTCACCGATCCACTTGGTGCCGCCCTTGATGTCGGCATAGCCGCCGGCGATGACGAACTCGATGTCGTTAGGGTAGCGGCAGGTGACGCGGTACTTCGTCGCCGTGTTCCACACGGCCTCGCCGGCGGGGAACTCGGCGGTGGCGGACACCTCCAGCGGACCGATGCGATCGTCGGGGCCGACGCCGTACTTCGGGTTGCTCAGGCCCCAGTGGGCGATGTCGCCGTGGTGCCCGATCCAGTCCATGAGCTGGCCGCCGCCGAAGTTGTAGTTCCAGCGCCAGTTCTTGTGGAAGTGGTCGACGTTGAACGGCATCATGGCCGAGGGGCCGACCCAGAAGTCGTAGTCCACCCCCTTGGGCGGAGCGGTATTCGGGCTCTTGTTGCCGGTGTTTTCAAAGTCCGCATGGCCGGACGGCAGGCCGACCTCGACGCGCTTGACCTTGCCGATGGTGCCGTTGAGGACCAGCTCGACCCCCTGGCGGAAGTTGGCCACGCTGCGCTGCCACGACCCGGTCTGCCAGATCCGCTTGTTTTTCTGGACGGCCTCGACCATCGCTACGCCTTCGGCGAAGGTGTGCGACAGCGGCTTCTCGCAGAAAATGTCCTTCTTGGCCCGGGCCGCCTCGATGGCCGTGATGGCGTGCCAGTGGTCGGGAGTGGAGATGCAGACCGCATCGATGTCGCTGCGGCCCAGCAATTCGCGGAAATCCTTGTACGCCTTGCAGTCCTGGTTCTTGTATTGTTGGTTGACACGGTCAACCGCCTTTTTCAGATGGCTTTCGTCCACGTCGGCGATGGCGACGACCCGGCAGTCCTTCTGGCCGAGGAAGGCGTTCATGTTGCCTTCGCCTTGCCAGCCGACGCCGATGCAGCCCAGGACAATCTGCTTGGACGGTGCATCGGCCCCGAGGAGCCGGGCCGGAATGAAGGCTGGTGCAGCGGCGAGCAGCCCGGCCTGCAGAGCCTGGCGGCGAGTCAAGCTTCGAGGAGCGGCCACGGGAGAGTCTCCTGGTCTGAGGTAGAAGGGTGGGACCAGGGCAAACTACACGCCGGCCGGGGCTCTGGCCAGAGTGCGTTTGCAAGGGACGATCCGCCGCCTGGCCCTCCCGTCCCGGGCCAGGGCTGCGGGGGGCGCAGAGGGGTCCGTAAATTGCCATGTGGAGCTAAATTCGCCGGGAATTATATGCGACCTGGCACATGCGCTGCAAGCCATTGTCAAATATCGACATGCGCCTTCACATTTCGGTGAAAAGCGCCACGATGCATATAATTCCGTGTGTGCACACCCGCGCGGCCGACAAAGGATCAGCTGGAGCAAAGCGAGGTGTCCGCTCAGGCTAACACCCCTGTGCGAAGGTCCCATGGCACCCGTTTGCCGGATGAGCCAGATTTGCAGGATTCTTGTTGCAATCCGGCCCGGTCTCAGTTAGCTTCGTACAGTGCTCCTGGTTTGGCCTTGTGTGCGCTGCATTGCGCCCGGGTGTTCGGGCTGGCTCCTTCGGCGACGAGTGGTTCCCATGGTGCCCTCGACGATGCGACCGGTGCTTCGACTCGGCGGGTGGGGGCTGCCCCTCCTCGCGGTGTTGTGGTGCGCTCCGTCGGTCGCGCGGGCCAGCTGCGGCGATTACGTCGCTACTCGATTGGGTCATGCCGATCAGATGATCCCGCCCGTCCACGGGACCCCCGGACAGCCGGCGCCTGCCGAGCCGCACAAGCCCTGTTCGGGTCCGGGTTGCCGGCGTAGTCCCGCGCTGCCGCTCTTGCCCGCTACTCCTGGGGTGAGTGCTCCAATGACTCAGGAGTGGGGTTGGCTGACCGCAGTCCCAACGCTCGCCGCAAGCCTTCGGTGTGGCGTTCGCTTTGCGTCTTCCCCGCAACGTCCCATTCATCTCGCATCAAGCATCTTCCATCCTCCTCGCCACGCGGCCTGAGTGATCGGCCACGGAGTACGCGGGTGCGTCTGCGCGCCGCGTGGGTTGCCGTGCCGTCGCGCTGTCCACCGCGTGTCGCCCCCCGCCGGCTCCTGCTCGCGGGTTGAGTCCCTCGTCTGCCAATCCGAGGATGGTGTTCCCATGATGCGCATGTTGTCCGTCAAGTCATTCGGTGAACTGCTGATCAAGCTGCTTGTGGTTGGGGTCCTGACGGCGATGCTCGCTCAGGCGGTGCAACGGGTCTACTCGGCCGGCCTGCGCAGTGCGGCCGTGCCGGCGGGCTCAGCCAGCCTGCACGCCGCGCAGCATACCTCGATTCCCTGAGGGCTGATAGACGGCCCCGTTTTACTTCCGCTCGAGCTTGCCCAGAACCTCGGGGTCTGCGGCACGGTCGGGGGCAGGGTGCAGCCCCCGGTCGCGCCTGGGGCCAGCGCCTTCCCGGCCGGCAAACCGCGGTCAGTTCCTGGTCCTTACCTCGTACCAGGGGCAGCCGCGGCGCCGCAGCCCCGAGCTATTCATGAACTTAAGCCCTAGTGCGTCGTCAAGAGTAAGAACTTGGGTAGCTGAAGTCGCCAGACTTCAGAAACCCGAACTCTGGCGAGTTCGGCTACGCCAGGTCCAAGCCTTGACGACGCACTCGTGGATGACGCCACAAGATACGCGGCGGGGCCGCCCCCCTGGGGATGGCAATGGTGTTTGGCGCGGGGTTGCAATTCGCTCGCTACCCCGGAGGGGTTGCATGGAACTTCAAGCAATGTTGTAAAATGCCCCCGTCGGGGCTAAGGACAAAAGGGTGCAGTTGCACTTTGTACACGATCTGAACACTGTCTTCACCGACTCTGATCTCCTTGATCAGCAGCCGCAGCAGCTGTCGTTTGGTGGCCTTGTCGGCCTGCTCCAGGCCGGCTTGCACCTGCCGGGCGAACCCCTCGAAGTCGTCCAGGAGGTGACCCAACGCCGCAGCGCCCTGCTCGGCTTCCGCCTGTGCCGCATACGCTTGTTCTTCACACCGCAGACGCTCCTTCACCCGCTGGGCGCGCGCGTCAAACTCTGCCTGGTCCAGGTACTCCGTCGTGTACAGATCGAGCAACCGCGCCAACTGCCGCTTCAGTCGCGCGATCGACGCCCGCAGCGACCCCGTCGCCGTCGCCGCTGCCGGCTGCTGGCGACGTTGGAGCTCTTCGCGGACGCGGCGGGGGTCGCGCAGCAAGGCGCAGACATCGGCCCAGACCTCAGTTTCCAGGGCCGAACCCACCGAAGCATTGCGGCACCAGGCCTCGCCGCCGTGACGGTATTTATCCGTTCCAAGACATCGATAGTAGACATAGCGTTTATCTCCGTAACGGCTGCGCCGGCCGCAGTACGCCCCACCACAGAGGCCGCACACGAGCAGGCCGCTGAGGAGGAAGTCGGCCCCTTGCTGCTGCGCCCGCTGCCGTCGGCGGTTTTCCTCCAGGCGTTCGGCCGCGGCCTGAAAGAGGTCTTGGCTGATCGAGCGCCGGCACCGCAATCACGGCGTGTTCGGCCGGCGGGGTGGGCCGCGGCACTTGGTCTCTGCGGGGCAGCGCGGGTTGTCCGCGGCCCGGCCGCCGGTCGGCCGACCGCGCCTCCATTCGGGTCTTGCCGTAGTGGGCCTCGCCGTAGTAGGCCGGGTTCAGCAAAATGCCGCGCAGCGTGGCCCGGTCCCAGCGCGGTCGGCCCGTGCGTGTCGGCACGCCCTGGGCGGTCAAGCGCTGCACCGCCGCGCCCAGCGACAGCCCTTCCAGTCCGACCCAGGCAAACAGGTCGCGGACCACCCGAGCCTCTTCCGGGACGATGTCATAGCGGGCCAGGCCGCCGCTGTCGTGCTTGCTGACGTAGCGGTAGGCGTAGGGTGCGTGGGCCAAGGCGCTCACCTGGCCCTGGCGGGCGCTGAAGCGGCGTCCGCGGCGAGTCCGTTCCAGGATTTTCGCACGCTCATACTCGGCAATCATGCCTTGCATCTGCAACAACAAATTGCCTTCCGGCGAGGCCTCGGCCAGCGGGTGGTTCAGAAAGACGACCTCGACGTGCCGGCGCTGAAATTCCTCCAGCAACACGGCCTGGTGGACGAATTGGCGTGCCAGGCGATCGGGCGAGTGGACGTAGAGGCGTTCGACGCCGCCGGCATGAATCAGGTCACGCAACCGCTCCAGGCCGGGGCGGCGCAGGCTGGCCCCGCTGTAGCCCTCATCGAGGAAGCGGAGCTCGGGCTCGAGCCGGCAGCCGTCGGCCTGCAGCCGCTGCTCCAGAGCGGCCACCTGGCTGTGAATGGTCGCTTCGTCCGCCTGACGCTGCGAGCTGACGCGGGCGTAGAGGGCCACGCGACGGTTGTCGTCCATGACATTAAGCTCCGTGGGCGATGGAAGAAGAGGTTGGAGCGCGGGGCCGGGCGCGCTTCGGGCCGGCTCGGGCAGCCGCCCCGCGGGGCGGCCGATCCCTAGCCCGAGCTGCTGGTAGGCCAAGGCCCACAGTTGTTCTTCGAGGCGTGAGCAGACGCAGAGACGCTGCAGCGTGCGTGATTTCCGCCGGCGTTGATCCTCCATGATCTCCTCGCGGAAGGAACCGGGCGGCGCCATGCCGCGGCCCCTACCGCTGTCTGCCGCGCCGCCGAAGCGACGAGCGAGGGATGAAAGTATCGACGAACACCGGCCGTTTTACAACATCGTTTGTGCTGTCATGTAACCCCTTCGGGGTGAATGTGCGTGCAGCAGGCCCCGTGCCGAACACTACTGGAACACAGCGGTTGCAGTTCATTCTGCCCGAACCGAGTTGCGTTCTCTTTGACCTGTTTCGACCGATGAACGACATCCCTCGCGCAGTTTTAGCGGATTCCTGCCTTTGCCGCCGCCTTCGGATCGATCTTCTTGATGGCCTCTGCCGCGGAGCTGGCCAGGAAGTCATCGTCGTCCACTATTTCGAGCAGGGCGGGTACGGCATCACTCGCGGCGGCCTCCATCGCTTCCAGGGCGAAGATTGCACTCAATTTGCGCGATTTTTCTTTCAGAAGCCGCCTTGAGAATGGGAAGTCCCTCCTTCGAGTGAACGATCTTCCAGAGCGCCTCGGCAGCCCCGATCCGAACGCGGGTGTCCTCATCCTTGAGGGCCTTGACGAGCGCCGGCACAGCTTCCTTGGCGCTCACGCCGAGTTTGCCGAGAACCGCTGCGGCGCGGAAGCGAACGCGACCGTCCGTATCCGTGAGCGCAGCCGTCAGGAGCGCAATCTGATCTTTTGGAGGTGGCTTCATCACACCGAGAAATGCCAGGGCATCTTCTCGAATTGTTGAACGGGAGTCTTTGTAGGCGAGGAGCACGATGGGGACAAGTTCCTTCTCGTCGGGGGCCGACCAGGCTAGGGCGAGCAGAGCTGCGGCCCGTACCTCATCATTCTTATCCCTCGTTAGCTCGATCAGCCGCGGCATCGCCGCCTTGGCGGAAGGGCCGACCGACCCAAGCGTTTGAGCTACCCTGATTCGCGTCCTCGGATCGGTGTCGTTCAGCAGTTCGATCAGCCGGGGGACAGCCTCCTTGGCTCCTGCCTGCATGTACGAGAGGCCAAACAGGGCATCATCCCGTAGGTCCTTATCGGCGAGAGCAGCTACAAACGTGTTCACAACATCTTTATTCCCGGAACCGATGAAGCCAAGCGCCCCGGCCGCAGCAAACCGAACATCTTTGGGCTCCTCCTTACGGAACAATCTGGTCAAGGCGGGGACCGCCTCGCGAGCGTCGGTCTTGAGGACACGGAGATGACCCGCGGCCATGTGTCGGATCATCGGATCTTCATCCGCCAATGCCCCAATCAGCGCCGGGACCACCGCCTTGGGCGGACCGATCTGAGCGAGCGCGGCAAGGCTTACGACCCGGACAACGAGCTGTTTGTCTTTGAGCGCTTCGATAAGTGCGGGTACGCTGTCCTTGGCCATCGGCCCGATATTGCCGAGCGCGGTCGCAGCCGTCTTACGAACGCTGACGTCCGTGTCCTTGAGTGAATCAATCAGAGGCTGGATCGCGCTCTTGTCGTGATCGATTTTCCACAGCGCTTCCGCAGCCCGGCGCGCACTCCACTATTCGCGTCCTTCAGCCCCTCTGCCAGTTCCGGCAGCGCGTTCTTTGCGGGGGGCTCGATCCTGCCCAGCGCCCCGGCGACAGAGGCCCGTACGCGTGGGTCGGAATCCTTGAAGGCATTGATCAACGCCGGGACCGAGTCGGGACTGCCGATGAGTCCGAGCGACCCCGCCGCGGCCGAACGAACCGCCCATTCAGGATCGTTCAGAGTCGCAATCAACTGCGGAATCGCTTTCCTGGCTTTCCGGGGGGACGATCCCAGGGCGTAG
Organism: uncultured Planctomycetota bacterium; assembly: GCA_963827935.1. GTDB lineage: Bacteria > Planctomycetota > Planctomycetia > Gemmatales > Gemmataceae > DATFNV01. The sequence goes on from CAWHCN010000003.1 coordinate 90,215, forward strand.
GCTGCACGAGAGCGAACGAACCTGTCCGGATCCTGAAGCGCATCAACCCGGGCCTGGACTGGCTTTCCTTGGATGAGGGGTTCTGACACGCCGGGTGTGTCCGCCGGCGTAGCGTATGCCAGCGGCAGTAGCGCAGCGAGCGCGATCCCCAGGATAGCAATGAGCTTCAACGGGGGTCTCATCTTGGCCTCCGGGACAAAGGGGACACTTTACTTGTCCTCATTTCCGTCATCATCCTATGACAAAATGTCCCCACCAGCCCCCTCCAGGACGCGCGGCCGGCCCTGCCGGCGCGGCATCGCACGCGAGCGTACCTCCCTTGTCCGCTTGCCAAACTCCGGCCGGCCCACCACGCCTTCCTCCCGAAGCACCGCCTCCTCCTTGGGGCCTTCCCCGAGGAGAAAAAGGGAGGAGAAAAAGAGGTCAGGTTTGCTCTGTAGAAACCCTGCGGGGGTCGGTGGGACCGGCGTCCCGCCGGTCCTGTGAAAGCCCGGACCGGCGTCCCGCCGGTCCTGTGAAAGCCCGGACCGGCGGGACGCCGGTCCCACCAGGTCAAGGAGCATTTCCACAGAGCAGGTCAGGTTAGGTTAGGTTTTCCGTCAAGTCCGCGCTGCTCAGCTTTGGTCTGCCCGGTCGCCGTAAGGCCGACTTCAGGCCCAACGTCGCTGCCGTCTGTTCTTGCCAGGGCCTGTCACCGAAGCCTGCGCAACGGACGACACATTACCGCCCCTCCCTCGGCCGCCCCAGCAGCTCCGGCGCGGCGCCGGGCTTGCCCTTCGGTTCGGGGGCTTTCGGGGCTCCCTCCACGTCCACCAGGCGCTTTTCGCCCGCAAGAACCCTCTCCTTCGAACTGATCCGGGCCCAGTCGCGCTGCTCGACCTCGCCGATGTCGCGGACATAGACGTGCTGCCTCTCCAGAGTGTGGAGCGGATCGGCGACTTCGCTTATAGTTTCCGTGACGAACACCTGGGGCCGCCCGCGCCACTCGTCGAACTTCTCGACAACATAGTCGTGGGTCACCCCGCCCTGGGGCCACTTCCAGGTATCCCCGGCGGCGTGCGCCGAGCTTCAGGGTCGGCTGCCAGAAGATCTCACTGCTGCCATCCCGTTTCACGATCGGCTGACCAATCTCGACGTAGCCGCCTGAGACCCTGTGGAAGTAGACCGGACCGGGCAGGTGGGCCGCCAGCGTCCTCTTCTGGTTCACCCACTGACCCCAATCGTCGCCGTCGAACAGGCCCTTGCCGGAGAGGGTCCCGGTGTGCGTAATGACGGTCTCCGTGCGACCGCCGTCCAGTTGCAAGAAAAGCAAGCGCCGGACCGGGCCCACCTTCTTGCCCGCAACAAGGTATTCGGCAACGTCGCAGGTCAATTGCTGGCCTGGGCGATGCGGCAGGAAATCAGCCGTGAGCCGCTGGGGGGAACGACGGATCCCCGGGTCGGCGGCCTGGCAACTCTCCAGGTGCCACACCTGTCCCCCGGGCGCACCCGCACAGCGCCCGCGCACGCGGTATTCCTTGCCTTTCTTCAGGTCTGTGCTCAGGTCCTCAAACGCGGCTCGATCGAAGCGGCAGTAGATCTGCAACGGCTCATCCGTGTTATCGCTGATGAGGACCAGCGCCAACCCGCCGGAGGCCCCGTTCAGCAGTTTTCCAGACACGGTAAGGACCTTGTTCTGGTACTTCTTCATCAAGGCGTGCGCGTCGGCCGACCAGGCCTTGTTGATTTGGGAGACGGTGAGCAACTCCGGCACCTGCCGCTCCTCGCCGGGGGCCGGCACAAGCACGGGACGCAAGTCTTCCTCGTAGGCCCGGACCAGGGTGATGGCACTGAGGCGCTCGACCGAGGGGCGGGGCGCGGTCGTGTCGATCAGCTGGCAGTTGTCGAAGCGGATCGTGCGCCGACCGCTGCCGGTTTCGCCGTCCTCAACCCGGCCGGCGCAGGTCCCCCGTACGACGACCGGGAAGCCCGGCGACCATTTGTGCAACTCCTCGCGATCCGCGAGGCGAAACAGGCATTGCACGTCCGTGAAGCTGTCGGTGTCGCCTTCCAGCAACAAGGCTGGGAAATCCGTGTCGGTAGGCACAACGACAGACCGGACGAAGCCCCTCACCTCGACCTCTTTCCCCTTGAACCGCGCGTTGGCTGGGGCAGCAAGCGACCGCAACTCACAGTGCTTCAGCATGCCGTCCGTGTCGTAGACGCCGCGCACGGTGATCGGCTTCCGGGCCGGGATGGCCCTCCAGGTGTTCAGCTCGGTCGGGCTGCCGTCGAGGTTGCACGAGATCGGGGGCGTCTCGCCGAGGAAGCGCAGTAGGTTGCGCGCGGGCTTTGTCGACGGCTCGTTCGCCGGCGGCTCGTTCGCGGGCTTCGCCACTGACTTGTTCGTGGGTTTCGCCGGCGGCTTGTTCGTGGGTTTTGCCGGCGGCTTGTTCGCGGGCGGCGCCGGGGCTATGTGCTCGACCTGGTCCACAAGCCCGCTGACCTCCAGGAGTTTCCCGCCGTATTTTTGGTTGGCGGCCGCTGCATTCGCCGCGAGCTCCGCGGCCAGGCGGGTCGCGGCGATGCGATAGTCCGGCTCCGGCGGCTTGACGACCGGCTTCTCGGGCACTTTTTCGGTGGACGGGGCGCGTGCGGTGGTTTTTTTCGTCGATGGCGTCCTGGCGGCCCGCTCGGGCGTTCCGTAGGATTTCCCTCGCCCCAGCAGGAGATACCCTCCTCCGCCCGCCACTACCAGGAAGGCCACAACGCCGCCGACGATCAGCAGCACGCGGCGGCGCCGGAGGCGGTCGGCCTCCTCGCGTGATCGCGGTTTTCGCTCCGGCTCGTCGTCGCTGGCATCGCCAGCGTCGTGGCCTTCCTCGTGCCAGTCTTTCTCAGAGACTCCCCCCCCTTTTCGTTTTCCGCGCTTTCGGCGCGGGCCCCCGAACCCCGAGGGCCCGAACGTCCCCCATCCGCGTCGTCGGCACCTTCCGCGTGGTCCGCCAGCTCCTCCTCGGTTTGGTCGGCCAATTCCACGCCGCTGCCGGCCGTGGCTCCCTCGGGCTCGGTGGCCGTGATGGCCTCGTCCCAATGTCCCGATTGACCGGGGCTGGGCACACCCGCGCCAACGGGATGGGCAATCTCGGGCGTGACGTGGATCGACTTCCCGCAGCGCAGGCAGCGGGTCGAGTAATCCTCGGCGAACGGCTCGTTCACGACGTGCTGCTTGCCGCAGCCGGCACACCGGAAAGTAAACACAGTCGTTCCCTTCTGGTCGGAATGCAAAACGAAGTCCGCCTAGCGATGCTCGTTCAGTTCCGCCGCGCGCGGCCGAGCGAAGTACCTCGATGCGTTGCACGCCGAGGATCATGCGATTCTGGACCCAAACCACTGGGAGGGCGCCCGGCCGGCGACCCTCACCCAGGCGATATCCTCGTCGAGCCGGCCGTCCGTCGCCGGTGCCGCTATGCAGGCCTCGAAGGTCGGCATGGACAGGCCCAGGCTGCTGGCCAGGCGACCACACTCGGCGATGCCCGGCTCGGGCGAGCGGAACAGCGCCTCCGCCATCTCGTCCCCCTTGCCCTGCTCGCAGGCACACACGTAAGCTCGCGAGGCGGAACGCGAAAATTGATTCACCGGCAGGGGGACGGTCAGGCGGACGAAATGGACCCGATCCCCTTCCTCCGCGAGGAACTTCTTCATGACCGCGTGCATGCGGCGGCAATGGCGGCAGTCGAAATCGGTCACCTCGACGACGTTGATCTTGCCCGGGACGTACAGGGCAGCCACCTGCGGCGGGGGCGGTCCGTCTTCCACGTCGGACTCGCTCCGCAGTGCGGCGGGGGCGGCACTCAGTCCAACGGCCACCAGCGCCGCGACCAGCCAGAGGGGGCGCCACTGCACCTCCGGCAGCGGTCCCGCGTGCCAGATCAGCAAAAGGACGGCCATGGCCACGGCTAACAGATCGACCACCACGCAATAGGGGCACAGAACTCGGAGGAGGAACACCTGGATCAAAAACAGGGCCAACCCGCCCGCGCCCGCCCCCCAGCTTAGCCAGCGGAGGAGGCGCAGGGACCGACCGGCCGGGGCAAGCGATAGGCCAAAGATGGTGCCAAAGGCCACGACGCCCACCACGGGCAGCGGCACGCCCAGCGGGCGGCCGAACGCCGAGGAGAGCACTTCACCACAGCCCGAATCGAACCTGCAAAACTGCGGGTTGGGCCAGAGGTAGTTCACCAGCAACGCCGTGCTACCCCCCAGTCCGACCAGCGCGAGGACCCGGAGCAGACCCATGGCGCGCCGCGCTTGTCATTTCGGCCTCCCCACATCAGCGTGCCCGGATTCCGCGGCAGGATTCACACCGGAAATGGATTGCATTGCACCCCCGGACACAGCCCTGTAACGAATCACGCACGCTGATTTTGACAATTCGGTCAGGGTGGCACGCCCTGAGGTACTCCGAAGGGCGTGAGCACTACTCAAGTCGGATCTACACGCCTTTAGGAGCGTTCGGAAACAATCAGCCCGATGCTCGCGCCGTTGTGGCACGGTCTCCTGACCGTGCCACCCGGCCTGACCGAAGGTCTCCCGAAATCCGCGATGGATGCGTGGAGACCTTCGGTCGCCGAAGTGGCACGGTCAGGAGACCGTGCCACAACGAGTGGTGCCACAACGAGAGTCATTAGAAGCCAGCGGCGCTCGGCCGCTTACTCCGCTCCGCTGCGTGCACGGCTCGGCGCCATCCTTTCCGCTCGCCCTTAGCCCATCGGCTACCGCTTCAGGAAGAAATAGAGCACCACAGCCGCCGCCGCGCCCCCCGCGAAACCGGTCAACAGCCAGGGCAGTCGCGTGGCGAGCGAGTGCAACACCCCCCAGCCAGAACGACCGCCGACTCGCGATTCCTCAGCGGCAGGGTCCGGATCGAGCACGGCTACCTTTTCGTAGGCGGCCGGGAGCAGTTTGCCGGCCCGGTGGGTTTCCTCGGCCAGGCGTCGCCGGAACTCCTGAGGGACCCAGTGTTCGAAATAGTAGTGCTGGTACACCTCCCTCTTGCCCGCCGCCGCGCAGCTGCCCACGATCTGCAGCCAGCCGACCACGCGCGTCTGGTGCTCGGGGTACTCGGCCGGCTCCGGGTAGAAGCTGTGAAAGAAGCCCGCGAAGTCGGCCAGCAGCGCGTCGTGAACCTCCTGGGGCTCGATGAAGCGCGCGAAGTCAGCGCTCCAACTCGTCGATGGGATCGAGGCGGCGGCGGTTGCAGGCCGTAATCACGGCGGCCCGCGCCTCGCGGGAGACGGCCGCGGCCTTCTCGAAATGGTCGCGGAGCAGCGCCAGTCGGTGATCGTCTCCGCGGCCGGTTGCGGCACCGGAGAGCCAGGACGCCCCTGCACCGCGACGAGGTTCAGGAGCAGGGCATGCTGGTACGGGTCGCCCGGGGGTAGCACGCCGCGGTCGATCGCGCCGCAGAAGCACTCCCAGATCGGCACGGCCGCCTCGCCGAAGTCGCGGACGCGCTCCAGTAACTGCCCGAGGTGGTCGTCACAGCTCCAGAACTCCGCCCAGTCGCCCCGCCAGGCCCCCAGTTCCTCCAGCAACCACGACAGCGTCTCAAGGCGGAGAGTGCAGCCACTCGCGAGCAGCCGGCCCAGGAAAGCCGGCCCGCGGGCGCCGACGGTCTCCAAGAGCGCCGAGAGAATGGCCCGGCGTTGACTCTCGTCCTTCAGCAGCTTGAACTGCTGCCAGAAAACACGCACCAGGTCGTCGTCGCCGTCGTGCACATAGCGGGCGGCGTCGGCGCGCGTCTCGGGACGCACCAGCGCGTAGCAGACCGCCCACACGAACCACTCGCGCGGCAAGGGCGAGTTCGCGAAGTCGTCCAGCGCCTTGCCCCCGAGCTGCCTGAGCAAGGGTTGCAGAGACACGCGCGGGTCGACCGCGGAAACCCGCAGGGCTTGCATCTCGGCCAAAACGGCAAAGCACAGGGCCGGCGGAAGGGGCGGCTCGGGAAGGACACGCTCGAAGGCATCGCGGAGTTGGGCCGGCGTCGCTTGCAGCAGGGTCCACAGCAGCCGCCAGTACGGTTGCCAATCGCCCGGAGAGTCGGCCCGCAGGGCGAGGGCGACCTGGACTTCCAGCTCCGGCAGATGGGCACGGAGGAGGTCGGCATATTCCTTGCGCACACGCGGATTGCCCAGACTGCTGTCGCGGACGATGGGCCAGACTTCCGCCTCGTGCTCCGCCAGCAGGGCGGGGCCCCAGGTGTACTGTTTCAGGGCGAGCAGGTCTTCGTCGCTGGCCTGCCCCGTTGACAGCCGCTTCGCCAGGCGGGCCGCCTTGGCGCCTTCCTTGTAGGACACGACGGAGGTGGTCGTTTCGCCGAGCAGGGCGTGCAGGCGGTCGATGGTGGCCCACTCGCCCCGGCTGGCCAGCTCGACCCACTCGTCCAAGGCCGCGTCCTCGCTGGCTGCCAACTCGTCCGAGAAGCGATAGTTGAACGTGTCCAGGGCATAGCCGCACGTCCGGAAGAAATCTGGGTCCAGCCCCCGCGCCGGGTCGCTCATCCAGGTGCCCACGATCTGGGCGTGACGGTACGCCCTGAGGGTCGTCATCGCGTTCTCATAGGTGGAGAAGGTAAGGCTGGCGGCCACGCCCCTCGGCAGGAGGCGTGCGGCGGCGTACAGCAGGAGGGCCACCAGGCCCGGCTCGGCCAGCAGGTACAGTCGCCCGCGCGCCGCGGCGGGGCCCGCCTCCACCACGCGCAGGCAGCCACGCAGCACCATCGTCAGCAACTGGCGCCGGCGCACGCGATCCTCCACCAGGCGCCGCGGACAACTGGACGTCTCCGAACCCGGATCAGTCGCCAGCGAGGGGGCCTGCAGAAACGTGCTGACGGCGCCGTCGCCGATTGGTCCCCCCCGCGGAAGGTCGGTCAGCGGTGGGATCTCCTTGTCGAGGTCGCCGGCGCACTCCGCCGCCCACTCCGGACTCCCCCAGCTGGCAAGTGCGTCACGCACGTCGAGCCCAGTGGCAAAGACGAAATGGGAGAGAAAGTCGTTAGCACGACCGCCATCGTCTCGCTGCCGCGCGACGGAATGGATCAGCGCCGTCCGGCCTCCAGGCACGCGCACCAGCGCCAGGCGGCGAAGGCCGTCTGCCTCTGCGCCGTCCAAACCCGGCGGACATTCGTGAGCCGGGTACTCGACGGCAAACCGCATCAGCAGCGGGTTGAGCGTGGAACTGGCCCGCACCCCGAACCCCGCCGCGCCGGCGACGCCTTCGCCATAGAGGCAATGGGTTACATAGAGCTGCTGGATCGCGGCGGGGCCTGCACTGGTTTTTTCCTGGGGCGGTGTGAGTGTCGCCAGCATCTTGCTTGTCTCTCGTTTGGCCCTGGAGCCGAGGTCGGCCGTTGGTTCACCGGCCGTTGGAACAAACATCTCTCTTTGTTGATTTCGTGGAGTGTGTCGTATTCACGCTTTGCGAAGAGTTGGCTCCTGGATCGATGAATCTCTAGTGAAGAGGATCGTGAGGCCAGCGCGATGCATCAGAAGCCGGAAGCGTGAGCGAGGGTTTAAGATGGGCGGTGATCCAGCCCTAGCAACTCCGGGCTCGCCCAGCTCGAGTGCCAGCTGCTGAAGGGCCTGCCGCTCCAGCTGGCGGACCCGATCCTTGCTGACGCCCAGCAGGGCTGCGATCTTGTCGAGCGGCCACTCGCGTCCACCGTCAAAGCCGAAGCGCCGGAACACCAGGAGACGGGCCGGCACGTCCAACCGGCCTAGGGCCCGGGCAATATTCTCCCCGTCGGCCGCCGACAGGTCCGCCGCTGGTGCCGCCAGGCCCGCCTCCACGGCTTCGCTTAACATGCACTGCGGCAATCGGTTGTGCAGTTCCCGCGCGGCCTGGAGCAGGTCGCGCCGCAACGTCGTGAGCAACAGCGTCGCCAACGCGCCGCGGTCCGGGTCCCAGACCGCACACGACTTCAGCAGGGCGATCAGCGCCAGTTGTTGCAGATCCTCTCGTTGGTGACGCCGCTGCAGGCGCACCTTGAGGCTGGGATGTTGGTGGAATAGGTGCGACAAGGTCCAGTGCGCAAGCGGCAAGTTCTGGTGAAACAACTCGTTGCGCCTTTCAATGCTGCACGACCGTGCGACAATGGACGGCATTTCGCATCCTTCCCGGGGATCTAGCGCTGAGGGACAGAAGGCGTTATACGGGATGCAAGTTGAGGACGGCTCTATAGATCCTGTGAATTATTCGTGAGTGCGCGGACCGAGCCGGGTCGCAGAATTAGCACACCGTCGAACCCGGCTCCCCAACCGCAGGAACCGACGGCCTCCGTTTTCTTGGCCGCCCTAACTAACTCAACTCACACGACTTCGTGCATCCTCATACGAGCTTCACTTCACGTTGCCTTTCGCTTCACGGGATCTACATAACGCGACCCTAGTTTACCGCCCCTAGATGACCGCAGCACACGGATGAGGATGCACCCCCGATGTCCACGCAGCCAAAAAAAGCCCCAGCCCCCTACAAACCACCGCCCACGCGCGAAGAGGTCGCCCAGCGCTGGCGATTCTGGTCCAAGATCGCCCTGTTCACGACTTTTGGCCTGGTGATGGTCTGGCTGGCCTGGGCCTATCTGTGGCCAGTGCTGTACCCACGCGTTTTCCCGGTCAAGCTGCCCGACGAAGCTTTGCTGGAGGACGTGGTGGCCGAGTTCAACGACGACCCGGACGCGGCGGCCAAGAAATACATCAACCGGCGTATTGTCGTCGAGGGGAAGCTGGTCGTGGAGGAGCCGACGCCGGGAAAGGCCGGCGGCAGCCGCGTCTATTTTCAGGTCACAGACGCCAACGGCGACGACCTGGAGGTGCCCGTCGAGTTCTTTGACATCGACGACTCGGGCGGCGTGGAGCCTGGGGATCAGGTCGCCCTCTCGGGGGTGCTCAAACGGGATGGGCCGGGGAAGTTTCGCCTGACCGGGGCGGGCCGGATGGGCCGCAACTGAGCCGTTGAAGTGAAAGGGCGGCAACGATGTCAGCCGGGCAGCCAAGCGCACAGCCTGTTGGCTCGGGGACGCAACACCCGATAACCGCGCTGGCGAAGCGGCGCAACATCGCGATTTTCAGCCTGGCGGCTCTCGTCCTCGCCTACGACGCCTGGCTGTATGTCTGGCCGGCCTTGTACCCCCGTCTGTTTCCGGCCCGACTGCCCGACGAGGTGCCGATCGAACAGGTCATCGGCGAGTTCAATGATGACCCAGCAGCGGCGGCAAAAAAATACGCCGACAAGCGGATCGTCGTCGTCGGCCAGCTGGTCGTGGAAAAAGTGAACACCGGACACGCGGGCGGCGGTCGGATCTACTTCAAGGTTCCGGATGGGGACGGGGATAACCTAGAGGTGCCCGTGGAGTTCTTCGACATCGACGACGCGGGCAGTTGCGATTCCGGAGATCAGATCGCTGTCTCTGGCCTGATCAAACGGGAGGGCCCGGGAAAGTTTCGCTTCGTCAGCGCCGGCGAGATGCCGTCGTCCCCGCCGTGAAATGATCTGCACTATTGGCAACTGCGCAGCCAATGCACGTAGGGTGGCACGCCCTGAGGTACTCCGAAGGGCGTGCTGGTGGTCCGTGCCACCCTGCCGCGACTCGCGAAACCTGGTTTTCTGACTGCTTCCTGAAAGAGCGTTTACCCTCGCTCGCCCCGCGAGGTGGTGGCCGGCTGTTTCAAGTTCTGCTTCTCAGAAAAGGAGTGCCAGAGATAACGTCTTGTCAACCAACTCGGGGCCGAAGGTCAGCGTTTACGCTGATCGAATTGCTGGTGGTGATTGCGATCATCGCCGTGCTGATCGGCTTGCTGTTCCCCGCCATCCAGGCGGCCCGGGCAGCGGCCGACCGCAACACCTGCATGAACAACCTGCGGCAAGTGGGCATCGCCTGCCAGAACTTTGAAGCGGCCCACGGCGGTTTCCCGCGTGCCGGCGAACACATCGTCTTGGCGCAATTCAACGCCACTGGCAACTACACCGCGCCAACGCCTCTGGCGACCAACATCATTAGCGCGGGGGCCGCCACGCCGGCCGGCGTGTATAAGTGCCAGGATCTGCAATCGCCCCTGACGATGCTACTGCCGTTCCTCGAACACGAGCAGGATTTCATCAAGTACGATGTGCGCTATCCCTACAACGATCCCCGCGTCAGCGGCGGCACCCTGGTTTCGGTCGCGGACGCCGGCGGGGGTACGTATGGCCAAGGCTTCACCGGCCTGCCGTTGACCCTGCAGTACAATACCGGCCAAGGCGACAACATCAACAACGGTTCGGGCGGCACCGGCCTGGGCAACAACGCGGTCGTCGGCTTGGCGCAGGTCAAGATACTCCACTGCCCCTCGAACCCTCTCTCCAATCTGCGCTACAACAACGGCATGACCGATTCCCTGGGCTTCATGATTTCCGACTACGCCCCGCTGCCCTACGTGGAGGCAGCGACGGCGCCGGTTACCACCGGCGTCGTGAACCCGGTCTATTGCCTCCAGCCGACCGCTCTCACCGGTGCGCAGTACCCAGGAACCTTCTACCACAATTTCAATGCAGGCGGCCTCGCCGCCGTGGGCCCAATCGCTGGGGCGAAGTGTGTCCAGCTGGACACGACGATCCATAACCTGGATCTATCAGGAAACCCGACCAATTTCGCCGGGCCACCGACCGCTCCAGGGGGACCGCCTACGACGATTCAGTTAACCGGTGCCAACTCCGTCGGCGGCCCATCCGGCAACAAGATCGATGCCATGTATGGCCTGCCCAAGAAGGCCGACATCACGGACGGCACGACGAACTCGATCATCTTCTACGAGGACGTCGGCCGCAACGAAAACATGGACGGCTGGGATGCCAACCACGCCGGCGGCGGCAAGTACCTGGTCAACGAGTACTATGACCCGGTCGCCTCGGAAGCTCTTGGTGCGCCCACCAAGCGCTGTCACTGGCGAATGGTTGACCCGGACACGGCTTCGGGCATGCTTCAGAAGGTGAACAACTCCGCGGGCGGCTCGATGGACTACGCGGATCCGAACGTCGATTCCGCTAACAAGTGCTATGGCTTTAGCTGGCATGCCCATGACTGCGGCCCCAACAATGAGGCGTTCAGCTTCCATGGCCCGGGCGCGCACGTCGCCTTTGCGGATGGACACGTAGTCTTCATGCGCCAAACCGTGACGCAAGAAGTCCTGCGTGCTCTGGGCACCCGCGCCAACAAGTTCAACGAGGGCAACATCGTCGATAACATCACCGATTTCTAAGAGCGGCCGGAAACAATGAGTGGGCGCGGCGCGTTGTGGCACGGTCTCCTGACCGTGCCACCCGGCCTGACCGAAGGTCTCCCGAAATCCGCAATGGATGCGTGGAGACCTTCGGTCGCCAAAGTGGCACGGTCAGGAGACCGTGCCACCACGAGTGCTCGCCAGGCGAAGGAAGTCCGAAGAGAGCACCGGATTCGCGTCCTCGCGGCGCGAATCCGGTCTCTCGTTGGGCGGGGTTGGTCGTGGGGCGGCTGGTCGCCGATGTGTTGTGTGTTCCCATGGACAAAACACTGATCGCCATACTGGCCGGCGGCGTGATTGTCATGGTCGGGACGTGCTGGTGGGTCGCCGCGCCTCCGCCAGCGCCGAACTTGCTGGAAAGCCATCGCCATTTCATGCACTGCGCCCACTGCGGCCGGGAGACGCGCTACGAGGCCAAGCGGGCCGCCCTGGATTGTCCGATCTGTGGCGCAAAGGGCCCCCAGGTTGTCACGGAGGAATCGCTCAAAAAGACCGGAGGCGGCCAGGGGCCGGTGTGGCGAATCGTCCCGGCCGTGCTCATTGAATTGACGGTCCTGGCGGCCGTGGTCTATGGCTACACGGTGTTCCGCACACGGAAGGCCGGGGGTGAAGAGCCGACCTATCCGCTCTTCTGTCCGCAGTGCCATCGCAAGCTGCGCTATCGCAAGAGCCAGGGGGGACGCCTGGGAAAGTGTCCGTCGTGCCGTCGGCCCCTGGTGTTCCCCAGGGCACCCGAGCCGGTGAAGCGGGCCTGGCCAGCGCGAGTTTGGCAGAAACTGATGGGATCGCCACGAGAATCGCAGGTGGCCGACTGAGTGCGGACGAGTTGCTGACCGCCCCATTCGCCCAGGGAGAAATGTTATGGCCTATTCAGGAGCGTCCCGGCACCCGCGCCGCGGATTCACGTTGATCGAACTGTTGATCGTGATCGGCATCATCGCGGTGCTGACGGGCATCACGCTTCCGGCCGTGATGAAGGCGCGCGAGGCGTCCAATCGCGCCGCCTGCATCAACAACCTGTACCAGTTCGGCATCGCCTGTACCTCCTATCACAACGACTTCGGCTATTTTCCCACCGCCGGGGGTTACAACGTCGTCTCGGCAGGCAAGACCACGTCGTACGGCGATTATGCGGCGCCCCTGTACAATACCACGGTATTGAACGGGGTTGCGAGCACCAGCACCATCAACGGCTGGCAACAGCCGGCGGGTTGGGCGTACCAGATCCTTCCCTACCTTGGCGAGGACAACGTGTGGCTGGGCGGCAACCCAACAATTGCGGCCGGCACGCGGGCGCAAACCTCGATGCAGGTGCCGATCAAGGCCTACATCTGCCCCAGCCGCCGCAGCCTGACCACGTGGCAATATACCAATGCCGCCTACCCCTCCGATTACCCGGCGCTCCTGGGCACGACCTTTACCGTGGCACCGATCGACTACGCTGGCTGTGCCAACTCGCCCAGCACGATCGGCACCCTCGCGACACCGTACGCCCCCGCCGGTTACTTCAGCACCGGCATCATGCAGAGCCAGGCCCTCGGCAAGAGCGTGGTGCGCGCCACGGACGTGAAGGACGGCCTGACCTACACGCTCCTGATCGCGGAGAAGGCGGCCAACCCGCGTAGCCCGGTCGTCCCCACCTATGGCGGCTCCATTACTAATGAGGACGACGTTGGCTACACGTCCGGCTACGGCGGCCCGGTCACCCTGACCGCCGGCGTGGCAGCCCTCAATACAAACCAGAACCTGAACTGCGTCCGCTTCACCTATCCGTCCCTGTTGCCGCTCCGCGATGGCGACGTGTCCGGGCCAACCCTGGGAGCGTTTGGCTCGGCCCATCCCACCACGTGGAACGGCCTGCTGGGCGACGGTTCGGTGCAGCAGTTCTCTTACACAATGAACCCCACGGTGTTTGCCAACCTGGGTTACATAAGCGATGGCAACATCATCAACCCCAATGATTTGACGCCCTGACCGCGGCCAAGGCTCCCCGATCCTGCCGCCGCGGCGACTGGAAGATCGAGCCTGCGCGCCCTAGACTGTCCGCTGGCGTGGAGAGCTATCCATGACTACGGCGGCTGCCCCCAGGGCCCGGCTCAATCTGATGTTTCGCGCTTTTTCCGAGCGCACCCGGCTCCGCATTCTCTCCCTGCTCCAGGACGGGGAATGCTGCGTGGGCGACCTGGTGCGCATCCTCGACATCGAGCAGCCCAGTGCCTCGCGACACCTGGCTTACCTGCGCAGGGCCGGCCTCGTCCTGGCAAGGAGGGAGGGCCAGTGGAGCTATTACTCGTTGGCACCCGCGCAGGCGCCGTTCCACCGCAAACTGCTGGAGTGCCTGGTCTGCTGCTTTTATGAAGTGCCACAAATCGAACGGGATCGCAAGAAGGCCGATCGCCTCCGCGCCGCGGGGGGCTGTTGCCCGGCGGAGGAGACCCGGAAACACGCCCGGGCGTCAGTTGCGCCCAGGGCCGGCCGCTGTTGTTCCAGCTGAATAGCGATCCCTCGTGACAGAGTGGTCGCGATTGCGGGTCCTCTTCCCCCAGGAGATCGAGAATAGCCGCCTACTGGGCCACTTCTACCCGGTCCAGCTGCTTCCGGGCACGCGCGGCCAGCGACTCCGGCAGCGGAGCATAGAACTGGGGCGCGGCGTATTCCTGTCCCTTATCGAGTACCCAGCCAAAGAAATCGACCAGTTGCTGACCCTTGGCATGCGGCTGCCGTTGGTAGAGCAGCGCCCAGGTCGCACCGCTGATGGGATAGGAGTCTTTCCCCGCAGGGTTCGTAAGGGAGAAGCGCAGGTCGTCCGGGATCTCGGTCAGGATGCTTTGCGCGGCGGCCGTCACGGATTCTTGCCGCGCCCTGATAAACTCCCCTTCGCGGTTTTGGACAAGACCGAAGCTGAGATCAAGGCGGTGAGCATAGGACAGCTCGACATAACCGATACTCCCGTCGGTTTTCTTGACGTACTCGGCGACGCCCTCGTTTCCAACTTCAGCGTGGCCAGTTGGCCACTTCACTTCCACTCCGCGTCCTGGCCCGTGTTGCCATGCGGGACTCGTCTTGGAAAGGTAATCGGTCCAGATATCGGTCGTGCCGCTGCCGTCGCGGCGGCGGACAACAATAATGTCCCTGGCTGGAAGACCGAGCTTCGGGTTCAGGTCGTGAAGGGCCTTGTCGTTCCACTTCTTGATCTTGCCGAGGTAGATGTCGGCCAGGACCGGCCCCGTGAAACGGAGCGGCTCGTTCACTTCTTCCAGGTGATAGGCGGGGACAACCGCCCCCAGCACGAGCGGCACATGGACGATGTCGCCGCCGGCGGCGCAAGCCTTGGCCAGCTCCGCGTCCGTCATTGGGGCGTCCGAGCAACCAAAATCGACCTCCCTTGCCATGATGAACTTGATCCCGGCGCCGGAACCAAGGGATCGATAGTTTACCTTGCATCCGCCTTCCAGTCCTTCATATTCGTGGCCCCATTTGTCCATGATGTCGTTCACGAATGTGGAGCCGGCGCCGCGGAGTTCGTCGCCCTTGTCGGTCGCCGAGCCGCTGCACCCAGCGGCCGCCACCAACAGGCTGACGACTGCGATTGTGGATAAGTGCCTCATGAGTGATCCTCCCAGGTGATGCCAGCTGCGACCAAACCGCACCTAGCCCTGAGCCCACGCACCCTCGCGCCATGCTGGCGTGAAGGGCGTTCCAGTCAAATGTTCGTAAGATTATCTTTCAAGGCTAGGCGCCTATATGCGCCCAGGTGAATATATCCAGGGCCCTGTTCTTGTCCAGTGGCCTCCTCAGGGCCGGCCAAGAAAGACAAGCCTTCTGCGAGCCCGCGGCGCCAGCCAATCCT
Source organism: uncultured Planctomycetota bacterium (assembly GCA_963827935.1). Lineage (GTDB taxonomy): Bacteria > Planctomycetota > Planctomycetia > Gemmatales > Gemmataceae > DATFNV01. Next base: position 105,362 of record CAWHCN010000003.1, read on the forward strand.
CGTTGTGGCACGGTCTCCTGACCGTGCCACCTCGGCTGACCGAAGGTCTCCACGCGTCCATCACAGATTCCGGGAGACCTTCGGTCAGGTCGGGTGGCACGGTCAGGAGACCGTGCCACAACGCTGCCCGCGGCGCCAGCCAAGGGCGGCCCAAGCCTTCTGCGAGCCCGCGGCGCCAGCCAAGTGCGGCCCGACTCACCCTTGGTTGGCGCCGCGGGCTCACCCTCACTGTTTCCGAACGGTCTTACAGTAACTCACTTGCGAGGCTCACGGCTCATTCACAGCATGTTCACGGCCGCCGCGGCATAATCCGTACACTTACCGTTGCGACAGTCGGCGACAGTTTGGCAGACCTCGGCCTGGTTGGCGGCTTGTGCAAACCAGTCGGGCAGGTCGGAACTCCGTTGGGTTTGGGAGTTGGTCTTCGTCCACCAGGGTATCCAGCAATCTCCCCCGCGATTATGCAGCAAACCCGTGGCCGATCGCCGGACCTCGCCAGTCACGTCTCCAGTGACGCGACGGAAGACGGTGCGCACACGAACGGCGCGGGTATTGGTCCGGCCGGCGAGGACGGCAGCGGGGAGCTTCACGCCGGACTATCTCACCTTCGCGCTGGGGATTACGAGCGGGCCATTGCCGAGTTTACCAGCGTCCTGCGAGTCGACCCGCCGCACAGTTCTTCGCTCTCGGCGTCCGCGCCCTGGTGCATCGCGGGATGGCCTATCGACTCAAGGGGGAATATGCGCGGGCCCTGTCGGACTTCACGGCCGCCCATCGTCTGGAGCCCGACAATGCCGCGGTCCTGTCCGAGCGCGGGTTGGTCCGCCTGGCGATGGGCGATGTCGCCGGCGCCATCGAGGACTTGACGGCATCGCTGCGGCTGGAGCCCGCGCGGGCCGTCACGCTGGTCCAGCGGGCGACGGCCCGCGCGGAGGCCGGCGATCTGGCGGGGGCCCTTCAAGACGTCTCGCGGGCGCTGGAACTCGATCCCCGCGCGCCGTCGGCGCGCGAGAAACGGGCCGACCTGCACGCCCGCCTGGGCTTGCTGGACCGGGCCATCGCCGATTACACGCTGCGCCCTTCAGGCCAACCCATCGTGCGCCCTCCTCTACGTCAAGCGGGGCGATGTCTACCTGCGCCGCGGCAAGGCGCACCGGGCGATCGGCGACTACAGCAATGCCCTGTTGCTCGATCCACTGAGCGCGCTGGCCTACATCAGCCGGGCGGCGGCCTATCGGCAGCGCGGCCAGACCGACCTGGCCCTGGGCGATCTGCAGCACGCCCTGCGCATGGACCCCGGCAACTGGCGCCTCTTTCAGGAGCGGGCCCTGACGCACCGGGCCCTGGGCAACGCAAGCCTGGCCGTGGCCGACCTGGACCAGGCGATCCGCCTCAACCCGGCCAGTGCCGACCTGATCCACGAGCGCGGGCGCGCCCACCAGTTGCAGGGCAACCTGGAGCTGGCCTTCGAGGATTTCGGTGCCGCCATCGGCGCCGACCCAGCGTTTGCTCTGGCCTACGATAGCCGGGGCTCACTCCTGGCTCAGCGGGGCCAGTTCGACCAGGCGCTGGACGACTTTGCGGAAGCGATCCGGCGCGACGCCGACCTGGGGTCCGCCTATCTGAATCGGGCGGCCGTTTGGAGTCGCATGGGACGCTTCGATCGGGCGGTGGCCGATTGCGACGCGGCCATCGAGCGTAACCCGGAGATGGGGTCCGCCCACCTGGCTCGCGGCGGCGTCCACGCGGAGCAAGGGGCCTATGAAGCCGCCCGCGCCGACTTCAGCCGCGCCGTGCAGCTGGACCCGGCCAATGCCGCGGCCTATCGGCTGCGGGGCCAGACCGCGCTGCGCTGCGGCGACCACGCCCGCGCCCTGGCCGACCTCGACGAATCGCTGCGGCTGGGACCGAACACCGCCGCCACGCTGTTCCTGCGCGGCACGGCTTACGCGGCCCTCGGCCGGCACGACGAAGCCCTGGCCGACCTGAACCAGGCTGTCCTGCTCGATCCGCGGTACACCACCGCCTATTGCAACCAGCGGGCGGTCGTCCATGCCGGGCGCGGGGAATACGAGCTGGCCCTGGCCGACTATGGCATAACCCTGCAAATCGACCCGACCAACGTGACCGCCCTAACCGGCCGCGAGCAGGTTGTACACGCGCTGCAAGCCCGTCCGGCGGCGGAACCGCCCCGGCCGCGGAAGAAGCCGGGCGGCACCACGCAGATTCGCCTGGGCCAGGTCACGCAGGAGCAACCAGCGCTGGCCCAGGCCGAAGCGGAAAAACCACCTTCGGAGATACCCGATCAAGACGATGAGCCGCTCACGCCGACGGACGACGTTCTCCTGGAGGGCGATCCCGAGCGAAGCACCGAGGCGCCGCCTCCCCAGGGCGAAACGGCGCCGGACGTCGCCGTCGATCCGCCCGCGGCCGCCGAGGAGGGGGGCGAGCGTCCGCATGGCCCCGTCGAGGCCCGCGTGGCCAAGGTCAAGCGCGATGCGGAGATGCGCGAGCGCGCCATGCTCTGGGCCGCCATGCGCGACAAGTTCAAGAAAGCCGACGAGGCTGCCGCCGAGAAGGAACGCAAGGAGCACACTCCCCGAGAGAGAGGACAGCTCGGCCTGTCACGGCGCGGCCTGCTGCTGGTGGCAGCGGCGCTGTCCGTGCTCGCGCTTGTCGGCGGCGGCACCTATTTCCTCTTCTTCATGGAGCGCGACATCAAGGTCACGGCGGCCGACGTTTGCAAGGAATACAACGCCAATGCCAGCGCCGCCGCACAGAGGTACAAGGGCCGCTTCGCCCAGGTCACCGGCAAGCTGGCCGTACAAACCACCAAGAACGACACCCAGCAGATAATTATGGAAGGCGGGGAAAGCGGGGGTCACATCGAATTCACGCTTCGGCCCGACGATGCCAAGGCGGTGAAGGCCGGCCAGGAAGTCACCCTCCGCGGCCGGCTCAGCGCTCGCAAGGATCCCGAGGGAAAGGAAACCACGCTGCTGTTGAGTAATTGCAACCTGGTGAAGGCTCGCTGACGGCCGCTCGCCAAGAAATCAGCGCGCCCGGGCTGTTCGCCTCGTCGCCAGCGAGTGGATGTGGGAGCCGGTGAAGGCGAGGGCATGACCGATCTGCAGCCCCGCCAGGCCGGCGGAACTGGGCGTCTCGGTCAGCTTGCCGCGAAACGTGTCGCCCCGGATGCTGGTAATGCGGACCGAGAGCGTTTCCCCCGCCGACCCCGGTTCGCCGGCCAGGAGGGTGACCTTGACAACTGCGCCACCCGGAGTCCGCGGATGGCTTCGCGCAGCTCGACATCCTCGATGCCTTCGCGCCGCCGCATGTCCTCGATGTTCTGAATCTCGACTCGCGCGCGCATGACTGCTCCTTCCGCCCCGGTCAGGCGGAGATGAACCGGACCCTGGGCTTAACGATAGGCCTTGCCCTCGCCCTGAATCTTGCCCTTGCGAATGGCGCTGAGCTTGCGGAGCTTGGCACGGCGTCGGGCCTCGCAGGGCTTTTCGTAGTATTTGCGTTTGCGCAGCTCCTTGGTCAGGCCGCTCCGCTCGAGCAGCTTCTTGAAGCGGCGCAGGGCGGCTCCCATGGGTTCGCGGTCGTGGACTCGCATCCGCAAAGGCATGCTGGCTCCTCGTGAGAAGGGTTGGTATCGGCACCAGGCCGCGTCGGCGGAGAAAGCCCGACCCGCACTGGGCCGGGCTTTCTCCCGTTTCCTTAGTAGCGTCGTCCGCCGCCGCCGCCGCCGCCGTAGCCACCCCGGCCGCCGCCCCCGCCGCCGCGGCTGCCACCGCGCTCCTCGCGCGGCCTGGCCTCATTCACGGTCAACGAGCGTCCGCCGGATTGCTGCCCGTTGAGGCCGGCGATGGCCGCCTGGGCCTCTTGGTCCGTCTTCATCTCGACGAAGCCAAACCCCTTGGAACGCCCCGTGTCGCGATCCATGATGACCTGGGCCGACTCCACGGTCCCGTAGGCCGCGGCACATCTGCTCCAGTGCGCTGTCGGTCACCCCGTAATCGAGGTTGCCGACGTACAACTTTTTACCCATCTGTCACTCCCGGAAAAAATGGCCCCTCCCCACGCGGGGATTCGGGCCGGTGTTCGCTTGTATCATGTGCCGGCGGCGGCCGCAACGGGCTCCTCCGGCATCGGTTCCTTCACCATCTGCAGGAAGAACGTACCGGTCTTCCTGGTGGCCTGCAAATCCGCGACCTTGGCATCCGCCGCTTCGCGGTCCTTGTAATCGAAGATGGCGATCTGCTTCATGGCGGCATCGAACACGCCCCAGCGGGCCCGGACGCGCGGCGCGGCCTTCGGCTTGCGGGGCTTGCGAACCGTCGCCTTCTTGGGCTTGGGCTTGGCCTTGACCTTGACCGGCGGGGCCTCCTCTTCGCCGTCGGACTCCGACTCAGCCCCGTCGCCGTCCGCCTCTTCGGCTTCGGCCTCTTCTTCTTCGTCCTCGGCTTCATCCTTTTCTTCATCGAGGTTCGCGGACTCGGCAGCATCGGATTGTCGGCGCAGCTCGCGCCGGTTCAGGATTCGCCCGGCCATGAGGGCCTGCTTTCTGTGAAGGGACGAAAAGCCCAGGCAGGCGCGACGCCCACGCGGGAAAAAGGCGCAACCAGCGAGCGGTAAAGAGTCAGTTTCACGTCCGGCGTCTTGGTGCCAGCGAGGACGGCGCCGCCCCGCTCCGCACTCCTGATGTCCGCCGGTTCCGAAGAAGGGCTTCTCGGGAAGGGGAAGGCACCACAGATGTAGAGCAACTCCTGATACTATAGCAAGCGCGGGCCAAAGCGCCTACGGCTTTTCGACCAGGGCCTAAAAAACGGGCAGCGGAGCGGGGGCGGGGACGCATCGCTCCAGATCGACGAACTCGTCGGGGCGTTTGCTGGCGAGCCGGGAGCCTGAGCGACCGGAGTTCGCCGACTGAAATAGCCACGTTGCACTAATTGGACAGCGCCACTTTTCACACTGGGCAAGGCCGAAGTCAAGCTGGGCAAAGTAAATCGCCGTAAGTCCTTGGTTTTCGTGTGGCCATCTTACCCAGAATAAAAAGTGGCGCTGTCCAACTAAATTCGCCGGCAATTATATGCGTCCTGGCGCACTCGCCGCAATCCCTTGTCAAATAACGACATGCGCCCTCACATTTCAGCGCCAGGCGCCAGGTCGCATATAATTCGGTGTGTGCGGACACGCGTAGCCGAAAAGGGATCAGCTTGAGGGCTGATGCCAGTCCCTGGCACACGTTCCGCTATGAACCTGACAGGCCATCGGCTTTCCGTTCGCACTGCGCTTCTCTAGCTCTTCTTTGTGGCGGCGGAGCGCGGTGGCCGCGTTTGATCTGGTGCCTCTGAGCCCGTGCTTGAGCTTGGCCCTTGGGTCGGCTTCACTTTCCTTGGTGCCGCGAGCCCGCTTGAAAGTCTCGTCCTTCGTTCGACCCATCCTCCGCCGACATTTTCTTCGCCCGTCCCTCACCGTCGTTGGAGGTCCTCATGCCTCGGAAGAAGACACGCCAGCCCATCCCGCCGCCCCGCATCGTCCGGCCCTGTGCCGCCGCCATCGACGTCGGCAGCGCCAGCCACGTCGTCGCCGTCGACCCCGCTTGCGATCCGCAGCCCGTTCGTAGCTTCGGCGTCTATACCGCCGACCTACAGACGCTGGCCGAGTGGTTACGCCACTGCGGCGTCACGAGCGTCGTGCTCGAATCGACCGGCGTCTACTGGATGTGCTTATGCGACTTCCTGGAAAGCCAGGGCTTCGAAGTGGTGGTGGTCGATCCACGCAGCCTGGCCCGCAACCTCAAGAAGAAGACCGACGTTTGCGATGCGGTCTGGCTGCAGCAGATGCACGCCTGTGGCCAGCTCAAGAGCTGTTTTCGACCCGCGCACGAGGTGCTGGCGTTGCGGACGCTGTGGCGGCATCGCGAGCATCTGATCACCGAGGCAGCCAAGCTCTTGCAGATGATGCTCAAAGTGCTGGTCCAGATGAATGTTCATTTGGACCTGGCCGTGTCGAGCATCGCCGGCGTCACCGGCATGCGCATCCTGCGTGCCATCGCCCAGGGGCAGCGTGACCCCCAGACGCTGGCGGCGATGCGCGATCCCAGCTGCAAGAAGAGCCGCGAGGAGATTGCCAAGGCCCTGGAAGGGACCTGGGACGCGGCCCACCTGTTCGAGCTGAAACAACTGCTCAAGGCCTGGGACTTCTACCAGAATCAGCTCCATGTCTGTGACCGGGAGTACGCCAAGGCGGCCGGGCCGATGCCGGACAAGACCCAGGGGCGTCCGTTGCCCGAGTCCCAGAAGGCCGCGCCCAAGAGTCGCAACCGCCCGACGGAGTTCGACGCCGACGCCTTGATCTTCCAGTTGACGGGCGTGCGTGTCACGGAAGTGGACGGTCTGGGCGCCAGCACGGTGCTGACGGTCTTGTCGGAGACAGGCCCGGACCTGGCGGCACGTTTCCCGACGGACAAGCACTTCGCGGCCTGGACGACGCTGGCGCCGTGCAAGCACCAATCGGGCAAGCGGATCCGCTATCCCGCCCAGACGGCCAGCCGGGTGGCCAGGGCGTTTCGGCTGGCGGCGCGGTCCTTGCTCAGAAGTAAGAGCGTGCTGGGTAATTTCCTGCGCCGCCTGCGGGCCCGGCTGGGGATAGGCAGCGCCATCAGGGCGACAGCCCACAAGCTGGCGAAGCTCTTCTATCGCCTCATCACGCGTGGGGAAGCGTATCGCCGTGAGAGCACGGCAGCCGAAGAAGTCAAGCAGCAGGAGCGTCAGGTCAAAGCGCTGCAGCGCAAAGCGCGGGAGTTAGGGCTGCAAGTGGTGCCGATCTGAGCAGGGTCGGCGGGGCAACAGACGACGTCGGGGAAGTAGGCGAGGTCGATCTCAAGCCGAGCCGCTTGGGGCGGTGGCGTCGAAAATACGCGCACCGTAAGATCGCTGCCCGAGCACGACACCTCTCGCCCGGGTAGCGGGGCCTTGTTCATTGAA
>CAWHCN010000004.1:0-1928971 GCA_963827935.1 uncultured Planctomycetota bacterium
CGCACGGGCGGCGGCATTTTTGACGCATCTGCAAGGCGATAGACGTGTCGGGGTGAGCAGTCCAGGAGCGCGGCCACGGCCCGCACGTCGAGCAGCGCCTGAGCCGGCGCATTGGCCGGCGGCAGAGTAGGTGTGTCGGCCATAGAGACTCCGGTATAGGGTCGGTTGCGACAAGCCCAGCGTCGCCGACGCGACCAGTATCCCGGTGGATTGGACTCTCTAATTTCGTCCAGAGAATTGCGTCCAGGGTCGGCCTGGCAACGACGGGAAAAGACGGAGAAAGAAAGGCGTTGTCCGCTGTCTGGATTTAATGGGAAGGGACTTGACTCGGTTCGCCGGGCTATTTTCGTCCAGGGTTGCGCTGCCGCTTGACGTTGGCGCGGCCCCGTTCAATCGAAGCAAGTGCCGATGATGGCAAGCCGCGTTCACGAACGAATTCGGCTTTGGTTATGCCGGTCGCTCCGTTCGCGGCCTTCCAATCGCGGTAAAGCCGAGTGTCGTCATGCGCCGTCTTGCTCCCCGGCTTGCGGCCCCGCTTGCCTTTCCGTTTGCGCCCTTCGCCTCTCCCCGTCTCGCCCTGGCCACCGGCGGCCTCCTCTTCGGCTCCCCCGCCCCGCCCTGGTCGTGGCCGCTGGGTTTCTCCCTCTGCCTCTTCTCGGCCACGGCGTTCCGTAGTAGCTCGACGACTCGACCCCGCTGAACGCCTAACTCGTCCTCTTCCCCGGCCTCAGACTTCAGCCAGTGGCACAGCCGTTCCATCGTGCCCTGGTCGAAGGACTGGAAGCCAAATAGCTCACAACTCAAGTGGGAAATAGCCGGCCATTCCTTGAAACGTCGGCGAAGCGAGTCACGCGATGCCGTGTCGAACGCTTTGAAGAGTTCCACCATCCGCCCATTCGGGGAGCCGCACGCTGAACACAATCGCCCGTCGCGGCGGTCCTCTTCCGGCCAAGGCCCATCGCAACCCGGGCATGCCAGTTGCCCGGCACGCTCAGATTGCTTGGAAGCCTCGGACATGATGTCTACCCTTGAGGCGGGCCACCGCGCCGGCGGATGGCAAGACGTACGCGGCCGAGGTCAGGAAGGCCGTTTGGACGGCCCTGGACGTGATGAATGAGGCCGAGAAGGCGAGCCAAGCAGATGGCCTCGTTGCGGTCGGCACCCTGCCGCCTACAGGCTCTCGATGTAGGCCCACTCGTCTTCGAGTCTCTGCCAGTTCTCGTTGATCCATGCCTGACCGTGCTGGCGGCGAAGATTCTCCAACCACCTCTCCTTGTCCGCCAACGTCGTAGCCGGGATGGATGAAAGGGGGATGGGTTCCGTGGGGGGAGGCGGCGGGGCGGCGTAGCGGGCGGCGGGGACGCCGTGCGGCGTGCCGGCATCGGGAATGCCGTCGTCTTCAAGGTCTTCCCAATATTCCTTCGTAAACCAGGCCGGATTAAGCTCGGCCGGGATCGGCCGCCAGCCTATTGCCTGGAGGTCCTCGTCGCTGGGCATGACCGCCGCGTGCGGCGGCGGGGCATTCTCCAACCACCTCTCCTTGTCCGCCAGGCTGTAGCCTGAATCCTGGATGGACGAAGGGGGCATAGGTTCCGTGGGCTGCGCGGATTTCGCTCGGATTTCTGTGCCACCGGCGTACTCCATGACGGCTGCCCCTCGCTGACCTCGACAGCGTTGTAGCCGTGCCCCAGCATGCTCTGGCGGCACTTCTGCAAGAACGCCCCGGCAGTACACCGCGGTGGCCTGTCGTTCCACAGGCCCTCCAGGTCTGCGCGATCCAGTTCCTCGTTTGGACCCGGTGACGGCTCGATGACGATGCCGTCGTCCGGCCCTTCCGACAGGTAGCCCAGTAGGTGTGGCGCACCGTCGAACAAGTCCCAGATGGCCAATTTCATGGTCAAACTCCGTGCGTGAATGCCACTTGGCCCTGTAGGGCCAACGAGTGCGGACCCGGATACATCCTCGCCAGGTCCAACATCCGGGTCTGCCATCTGGCCTACAACGACCCTTTGTGCGCCCGCCGGGAGGGAGCCCAGCGTCTGCGCGCCGAACGCCGCCTGGGGGAAATGCTCATTTCCCGCCCTGGTTGGAATCAGGTAACGATGGCAAAGATGCCTTGTCACGCTGAAGACTGCCCGGAACCGTGGGCTGCTCACCACCAGCAACTACTCCACCTTCGAGTTGTGCGAGTCTTGCAAGAAGCTCTTCATAATACTTCGGCAAGTTCGTACGGTGGAGTGCTTCATAGTGCATTCGCCGGATACTGACCTCCTCTGGGTCAAAACCTGGCGCAGGACTTCATTTTCTCGTAAATCTCATTGCGCCACCACCAGTAATCTTTGTCACCGTGTTCCCGTACGATTGGCTCGATCCCCGCAATCTCCTTTCGGAGCTTGGCAATCTGAGCCGGTGTACCCGTCTCGGCTTCTTGTAGACGGAGGTATTCGTGAATAACGTCGGACCAGCCTAATGTTTCGAGCAAAGGAATAGGCTCGCCCTGTCGATGATAGCGCCATAGGTGTTCCGCTGTGCCCTCAAATGAACTCACGCCTCCCCCGCTCCCTCCAAAAACAGCCTTCTTGTACCTGTAGGTTCCTTCTGAATCTCGGAAATACCAGTACATCCCTGGCGACGTTTTGACCTGTAGTTCACGATCATTCACGATCTTTAGCATTATGGCGCAGAACCTCCTCGCCGCTCCCAGCCCCGTCTGGGCTCGCATCCGCTGGCACGCCGAGCGTCGTGACCGTGAGCGCCACATGCGGCCTGCCAGGGGTTGTCTCCCGCTGTCAAGGATGATTCTAACGTGGATGATTCTAACGTGCCAGCCGTAACCCTGCAATCTCCGCAGGGCGGAAAGGACTCCTCCTGCGGGCGGCCCGGGAGAAGCTGGGAGACGGCTACAAGCGTGACGCACGCGACATCCTCGAAAAGATCGTGCGGGATTTCCCGGACAGGGAGGCTGCCGAGTACGCCGGCTCAGGCACCATCCCTCACGCCAAACGTCGAGTCGTTTCACCCGCTAAGGACGCGGCAGCGGGACATACTCCCAGTGCCGATCCCCCGTTGGACCATACAGCTTTTTGAGACTCAGGTTTGCCAAGCCACACACGGGGCAAATCTCGTACTCGCGGCCATTGCCCAGCCCCGTCAGGCAGTCCTCGCACCGCCACAGGACGCCGCCATACCGGCAGTCGAATCCCTCCAGCACGCGCGGGGGATCAGGACCGGCAGCGACCAGCTGCCTTCCCGTAGGCCCATCAGCCAGTACACGAAGAAATGCGTCTCGTGAACAAGGTTCCCGTCGTCGTCGTGGAGCGGTCCCCCTTTCATCGGGTGCTGCCGCGGCGTCCGGGCGGCTTCAGCGACGTGGTTCAGGATGCTGTTGCACACGTCCTCATCGGCCTCGTTGAGCGAGCCGCCGACTGCCTCCAACACCCCATCCCACTCCATGCCCGTGAGCATGCGGGTCCGCGCCTTCTTCGACGTTTCCCGTTCCCAGCCCCGCGCCTCTTCCAGCAGTCGGTTCTACGCGCCTATCGTGGCTCATTGTTGTTCCCTTTCAGCAGCCGCTCCAGTTCGTCGATCTTGTCCGCCAACTCGACGGACTCCCGCAGTTTCGTCCCCAGCTCCAGCAGCGCCCGCGCCGCCCCCAGGCGGACCGATTCGCTCTCCGCGGTCAGCAGCTCCCGCAGCTTGCCGGCGGCGTCGCCCATGCCGTCCGCCATCTTCCCCAGCGCCCGCGTCACCATTTCGGATCGCAGCTCCCCGACGCGGCGGCGGAAGGCGGGATCGGCCGCGCGGCGGGTCGCGGTCCGCTCGCCGATGCCGGTAGCTTCGGCGGCAGCCCGAAGGGTGTGCCCGGTCGCCAGGGCCAGCGCCAGGGCTTCATCGGCGTTTCGTCGGCCACGGTGCGCCACGGTCGGCCACTCCCCCGCAAGCGCCGGCCGTTCCCCGGGCGCGTCCGGCGTGCCAGGCGGCCGCGCGGGCCGACTCGCCGCCGCCTTCGGCCCCGCCTCGCCCCCCGCGGCCTCGCCAGGCGGCCCCCAGGTGCGTCCCCGGGCCATTCCCGGGGCGTCTCCCTTCCATGCTACCCGTTCCCGTCCTTCCCTTCGGCCTGTCCGGGTTGCTGTGGCCAGCATGGCGGCGAGGCGGGCCTGGTCGGCGGGGGAGAATTCGAGCAGCGCCGCGGCGAGGGCCTCGACGGTGCCGGCGTTCGCGTTTTCGCCTTCGCTGGTGCAACCAGTGGTGCAACGAGACTCCGCTCCCGCCGCAAGTCCTTTGCCCGCTTCACTTGCGTCGCATCGCCCCTCTCCAGGCGCTGTGCCAAAAACTGAACATCCGCTCATGTTATTGGGCACAGCGCCTGGGGATGGTATCGCGGCGGAGGCCGCGTGTGACGTTTGCTCGACACGCTGGGGGTCACAGGTTCAAGTCCTGTAGCGCCCATTGGCATAAATTCTTGCTGAAAGCGTTTTTACGCGCCTTCCAAAGTCCGGAAGTCAGGGCAATCGCATTTAATTCCCGGTGAAAATCATCAATAAGTGCTCCAGGGTGCTGTTGTCCCACGCCGCGCGCAGCCTTTTGCCACGCAGGCTGCCCGTATACCGAGTGTCCTGCTTCAGAATCGACAGGGCCAGACGGCGGAGCAGTGCCGCATTTTCAGCCGCATGACCCTGCCGAATCCGACTCTGATCCTCGTTGAACGTCACGTCCAACGACCAGTGTAAAGTGTTCTCAATCCCCCAGTGCCCCCGGATTCGCTCGGCCAACTCGTCCACCGTCGGCGGCAAACTGCTGATGAAATAACGCACCTCCGTGCTCTTCCTCTTCCCCTCCTGGGTGCTCTCCCGACAGACGCGCACGATACTCTGGGCGTCCGGCCAGTAGCGGCGGATCGCCGCGGAGGCCGCCATGGCCGTGTAGGTCCGCTTGTCCTCACGCCCATGGTTCTTTTCGCACGTCGTCAGCTTCGATGCGCGGCAACTGGGAGTGCCCCGGCCCCATCTGGAACAGGATCTTCTTCCGCAGGTCCTTTTGATTGTCCTTGACGGCCAGCACGTAGTCGCCGCCTTGCTCACACACCTGGCGGGCAATCTTTTTTTGGCAGCCCATGGCGTCGATGGTCACACCGCACCCCGCAGGTCCAAAACCCGCAACAACACGGGAATGGCCGTGATTTCGTTGGAGTGGTCGGCCGTGGCCACCTGACCGAGCACCACGCCGCGTTCCTTGGCCCAGGCACTGACCAGGTGCAACGCCGCCTGCCCGGTAGTCGTCTGTCCCGAACGGCGCACGGTCTTGCCATCGACGGCCACGGTCTGGCCCTCGAGAGGACCGGCCGCCGCCGCCGCGTCCACGGGACTGGCCGCACCTGCCGTCGGCGGCTCCGTCGCAGCCAGACCGGTCACCGTTTGCACGAACTGACGCAGCACGCCAACCATCGACTGCGGTTCGAGCAGGGCAAACACGCGACCAAAGGTGTCGTGCGACGGGATGCCGTTGGGCAGTTCGAGGAAGGTCTCCAGCCACTTCCGCTTACTTGTGCCGAACAGTTCGACATCGGTCCAGCCTTCGCATCCTGCCAGGAAGCCGCACAGGGCGATGACCAGGATATCCACCAGCTTGTGCCGTTTCGCCGATCGATTCTCGGATCGGGGACGCTTTCGAGGCAAGCCAGGGCATTGGGGTCAAGAAGCAGGGACATGATTCTCCTCCGTGAAGAAAGGGCTTCGATCCATCCGGAGAGAATTATTCCCGCCCCCCTTGTCCGGGCCTACTGAACAGCGCCTACAATTCCCTGGGAATTTTTGATGCGATTGCCCTGGGGCGGAAGTGCGGCAGCGCAAGCCGGCAAGCCTACCGGCGCGTGAACCCAGTCGACAAGCCGCAAGCGGCTGTGGTATGATACGGCCATTCTTCTCAGTCCCCGTGGGGCCGCGGGCCGCATGCTTGCCATTGTCGGACGAGTTCTGGTGCTAGCCGTTGCCCTACTGCTGGCGCTGCCGCCGGGATGGTGTTGTTTGCTCCAGGCTGCGGCGTCCAGAGGCCAGGAGAAGGAACGGCTGCCCAAAGCGCGATCCTGCTGCGGTCACTGCCAGCATGGGGCCTCTTCCAGGAGTTCCACGCCGGCGCCGTCTCATCTGCCCCGCGGCAGTTGCCCGTGCAATGACCGCCAATCCACCGTACCCGATAGCCCCCGGGCTCTGACCTGCGATCTGACGTTCGCCGTCCCATGCTGTCTCCCTCCCCTGCCCGTTTCCGGGGCCTTGGTTTGCGATGCCCATCCGCCGGCCCTGGTTTGCCTCTCCCTGCCTGACCGCATCTTGAACTGCCTCTGGCTCTGCTAGCCTGTGCGCGCATCCGGACCTGCACTCAGTCCCGCTGGTGCGTTCTTCCTGCGCGTGATGAGGTGGTTGCGTGTTCCTGTTCCGGCCCCTGCCGTGGGATTACGGCGTCCGTGGCGGCGCTGATTCGATCGCCGCACGCGAAGCCCGCATCAGCATTGTGAAACTCACACTCTTCCGCCCCGGCGGTGCCCGAACGGGTCTCTCCCCGCGAGCGAACCCCGGACGGTTCCCGGGCCGTCCGGCTGAGCCGCGCCCGGCCCGGCCTCGATAAGGGACATTCCATGTCTGAATCCAACAACGGGCACCCCGCAGCTACCCCCAACGCGCAGTGCGACGGCGGGCTGCGCGCGCCGCGCATTACAGTCCACTCCGCAAGCTCTGGTGGTGGTTCGACTTCCTCATCCTGGTCAACCTGGCTCGGCTGCGTTTCATCGCCATCCTGGCCGTCATCGGCGCGGCCATCCTCTATTGGGACACCCTGGTCGCCTACTACGAGAAGTGGACGCGGCCGCTCGCCGGCGAGGCCCAGGTCGCCGACCCGGACGTCGAATACTTCTGCCCGATGCACCCGCAGGTCGTCACCAACGACCCCCACGAGAAGTGCCCCATCTGCGGCATGAACCTGTCGAAGCGCAAGAAAGGCGGCGACGCGCCGGCCGAGGCGCTGCCGCCGGGGGTGGTCACCCGCCTGCAACTGTCGCCATACAAGGTCGTCACGGCCGACATTCGTACCTGGGCGGTCAACCACGAGCCGCTGACGAAGAAGATCGAGACGGTCGGCACGGTGAAGCCCGACGAGCGAAAGCTCTACCGCATCTCCGCCCGCGTCCGGCGGCGCATCGACAAACTGTACGCCAACGTCACCGGCCAGACGATCCACCCCGGCGAGCCGCTGGCCAGCATCTATTCCGAGTCCTTCGCCTCGACCATTCAGAACCTCTTCGACGCGCGGCGCGAGTCCGACAAGGCAGACATCCGCGAGCGGCTGCGCAAGTGGGGTGTCGATGACGAGCAGATCAAGGAGATCGAGGCGGCGGGCAAGCCGACCGACCACGTCACCCTCCGCTCCCCGTACCACGCCCACATCCTGAAGAAGTACGCGATCGAGGGGGAGTACGTCGAGGAATCGGCCCCGATTTTCGACGTCGCCGACCTCAGCACCGTCTGGATCGAGGCCCAGGCTTACGAGGCCGACGTGTCACTGCTCAAGGAAGGGCTGCCGGTCCGGGCCACCACCGAAGCGCTGCCGAACCGCGTGTTCAGCGGCAAGATCGCCTTCGTCCACCCCCACCTCGACCCGACTACCCGGACCCTGCTGGTGCGCTACGACATCGACAACCCCGACCATGACAAGAGGCCCGAAGTCAGCCTGCGTCCCGGCATGTTCGCCACGGTGACGATCGACGTGCCGGCCGACCAGCTGGGGCAGGAGTACCCGTCGCGCGACGGCCGCGTCCTGGCGGTGCCGGAGGAAGCCGTCGTCTTCACCGGCGGCCCGAAGATCGTCTTCCGCCAGGAGACCCCGACGGTGTTCGACGCGGTGCGCGTCGAGATCGGTCCGCTGCTCACCCGGGCGGATGGCAACGGCTTCTACCCGGTCCTCAAGGGGCTGGCCGAGAGAGACAAGGTCGTGACGACCGGGTCGTACCTGCTCGACGCCGAGACGCGGGTCAGCTCGGCCGTCGGCTCCATCTACTACGGCGGCAGCGGGTCAAAATCGGGCCAGGGTAGGGCCACGCCCGTCCGGCCCAGCACTCCCGAGGACGAGGCCGCCGTTGCCAAGGCCGGTCTGGCCAGGCTGAGCACCCCGGACCGGCGGCTGGCAGAGGCGCAGAAGCTCTGCCCAGTTCGCGGGACCCGCCTCGGCGCGATGGGCCAGCCGGTCTTGGTCGTGCTCAAGGGCCAGCCCGTCTTTCTGTGCTGCAAAGCCTGCGTGGACGACGCCAGGGCCGAGTCGGACAAGACGCTGGCGACGGTCGAGGGGCTGAAGAAGGGGGCGGCTCCCCCGCCGACGGCCGCTGACAAGAAAGCCGCGAAGATCAAGGCCAAGCTCGCGGAGTTGAGCGACGACGACCGGAAGCTCGCGGAGGAGCAGAAGTATTGCCCCGTCGATCCGGACAACGTCCTCGGCACGATGGGCAAGCCGGTCAAGGTGATGATCCGGGACCGGCCGGTATTCCTGTGCTGCCCGCTCTGCGTGGAGGAGGCCAAGGCCAACCCCGACAAGACGTTGGCCAAGGTCAAGGAACTCAAGGGGAATTGAGGTTAGCCGCTTGCGGCTTCGCACGTCCTGCGAAGCCGCGAGCGGCCGGGAAGCCAGGCCATGATTGAAAAGATCATCGAATACTCGATCCGCAACCGCTTCCTGGTGCTGCTCGTGGCGGCGGCGCTGGCGGTGTGCGGCGTCTACGCCGTGCTCAACACGCCGGTGGACGCCATCCCTGACCTGAGCGAAAACCAGGTCATCGTCTTCACCGACTGGATGGGCCGCAGCCCCAAGGAGGTGCAGGACCAGATCACCTACCCGCTGTCGCTGAAGCTCCAGGGGCTGGCCGGCATCAAGGCCGTGCGCTCGTCGTCCGAGTTCAACTTCTCGATGATTACCCTGATCTTCGACGACAACCTCGACGTCTACTTCGCCCGCGAGCGCGTCACCGAGAAGCTGGAGCAGGCCGGCTCCTTCCTGCCGCCCGGCGTCACGCCCTACCTGGCGCCCGACGCCACCGCCCTGGGCCAGATCTTCTGGTACACCGTCGAGCCGGACCCGGCGCGGCCGGTGGACGCGGGGCAACTGTGGGCGCTGAACCGCTACACCATCGCCCCCGCCCTCAACGCCGTCCCCGGCGTCGCCGAGGTTGCCACCGTCGGCGGCGTCCCCCTGGAGTACCAGATCGACGTGAAGCCGGAGTCGCTGCGCGCCTACAACGTCACCCTCGGCGACCTCTACGCCGCCGTCTCGCGCAGCAACATGGCGGTCGGCGGCCGGGTGATCGAGAAGAACGGCGCCGAATACGCCGTCCGCGGTGTCGGCTACCTCGGGTCGTCCAAGGACACCGAAGGCCAGACCGGTGAGGACATCCAGAAGCGCGTCGTCCGCGATCTTCAGAACACCGTCATCCGTGCGAGCGGTGGCACGCCGATCTACGTCAAGACCGTGGCGACGGTGCAGGTCGGCCAGCAGTTGCGCCGCAGCGTCTTCGAGAAAGACGGCAGCGAAGTCAATGGCAGCGTCGTCCTGATGCGCTACGGCCAGAACCCGCTGGCCGTCACCAAAGGCGTGAAGGCGAAGATCCAGGACTTACAGTCCGAACTGCCGCCCGGGGTCCGCGTTGTCCCGGCCTACGACCGCACCCGCCTCATCACCGGCGCCATCCACACGCTCACCGACGTGATGGGGCACGAGATGCTCATTGCCGTTGTGGCCATTCTCCTCATCCTCTGGCACTTCCGCAGCGCCTTCGTCATCTGCGTGACGCTGCCGCTGTCGGTGTTGTTCGCGTTCCTGCTGATGTGGCTGCTGCGCAAGCTGGGCATCATCGACATCCAGGCGAACATCATGTCGCTGGCCGGGATCACCATCTCCATCGGCATCCTGGTGGACCAGGCCATCGTCATGGTCGAGAACGCCACGCACACCCTCAAGGAGAAGTTCGGCGACAAGAAGGTGACCGGCGACACCCGCGAGCTGGTCATCAAGGCGTGCCGCACCGTCGGCCGACCGATCTTCTTCTCGGTGATGATTATGCTCTTGTCGTTCATCCCGGTGTTCATGCTGTCCGGTCGCGCGGGCAAATACTTTCATCCCCTGGCCTTCACCAAGAGCTTCGCCCTCTTGGGGGTGGCTCTCGATTTCGGTGACCGTAGTGCCGGCGCTGATTCCGACGTTCATCAAGGGGCGGCTGCAGGAGTGAGGAGGACAACTGGATCGTCCGCAGCTTCATCGCCATCTACAAGCCGGTGCTGACCTGGTTCTTCCCCCACCTGAACCTCGTCATGTGGCTGTTCGCGGCCCTCCTGATCCTTGCGGCGGGCATGTTCCCGATCCAGGCGCTCTTCGGACTTGGCGCCTCGGAAACGGCCTGGCGTTTCTGCTTCCTGGCCGTCGTCGCCGGCGTGGTCGCCCTGACGGTGTTCTTTACGCGCGGCCTGCCAAGGCAGGCGCTGAGCCTGGCGACGTTGCTGCTGCTCGCACTTTGGGCTTACCACTTCCGCAAGATCGGCGTGGAATTCATCCCGCCGCTGGACGAGCAGACGCTGATGGACATGCCGGTCACGGGGCCGCGAGTCAGCCTGACGCAGGCGGCCGACGACCTCAAGGCCCGCGACGCCCTGTTGCGCGGCTTCCCTGAGGTCGCGGCGGCGGTCGGCAAGGTCGGCCGCGCCGATACGCCGACCGACCCGGCGGGGCTGGACATGGTCGAGACGCTGGTGAATTTCCGGCCCAAGGAGCTGTGGCCCAAGCGGGTCTTGAAGTTCCAGGACGCCGAATGGCAGACGCACGCGGCGCTGCGGCTGCTGGAAGACCGGGGGTTCGTCCGGCACCCGGCAAGCGCCGACGACCGTGACCGCCTCATTAACGACGCCGCCCAGAAGGCGCTGGAGCGGTTCGATGAGGTGATGCGCGAGCTGGCCCTGCTGCGCTACACCGAGTTCGACCGCGAGTTGGGGCCGGTGCTGACTCGCTTCGTCCTCGACGAGGCGGTCCGGCACTTCCGCGACGCGGGCATCTTGCACTGGCCGGAGGGCGCCGACGAGGGCACGGAGGTCGGCCGGCTGGCCGCGGCGCTGGCCCCGGAGTACGGCCCCGCGCTGTCGAAGCACCCCGCACCGGAGGACGTGAGCAAGCTGTGCCAGGAGGCGGCCCGCCACCTGGCGGCGCTGGGCGCCCTCAAGCAGAAGGACGGGGGTTCCCTGAAGGACGTGGACGCCGCGGCCGCCCTGGCCCTGCACGAGTCCTTGCCGCAAAAGCTCGTCAACCGCGCGGCGGAGGCGCTGGGCGCGGAACGCAAGACGTTCGCCGGTGAGGTACTCAAGGCGCTGGAAGCTCACCGGATGGAGCTGTGGCACGCCCGGGTGAAGAAGATCAACTGGGAGCTGTTCGACCAGGGGACCGAGTCCTACACCTGGCTGGCCCTGGAGGAATTGGCCAGGGGAGCCAAGGGCTTGCTGCTCCTGGGCGACGCGCCCCACGGCGAGGAGACGGCGCGGTTCGTTGAGGAGGCCGTGAAGGCACAGCGGGACATGGGCCGGGACCGCGACCGGCCGGCCCTGCGGCCTTTCGCCCCGCTGGCGGAAGAGCTGAAGAAGCCGTTTTCCGACCGGGTCGTGTCGCTGTGGCCGCGGCAGAGCAGCCCGGACGGCGACCTGATCCGCGACGAGATGGAGCGGGTCTTGCAGGTGCCCGGCTGGAAGAACGTTACCACGCAGCCGATCATCAACCGCATCGAGATGCTTTCCACCGGGGTGCGTAACGACGTTGGGGTGAAGGTCTTCGGCCGCGACCTGAAGACCATCGACCAGGTCAGCAAGGAGATCGCGGCGGCATTGGAGCCGGTCAAGGGGGCGCAGGGCGTACTGGCCTGGCAAATCCGGGGCAAGGACTACCTGGAGGTGCAGATCGACCGCGAGAAAGCGGCGCGCTACGGCGTGAGCGTGGCCGACGTGCAGGAGACCATCGAGGTGGCCCTGGGCGGTCGGGTCATCACGCAGACCGTCGAGGACCGCAACCGCTTCCCGGTGCGCGTCCGCTACTCCCGCGCGAACCGTGAGGACGAGGAGGCCGTCAAGCGCCTCCTCGTCAGCAGCCGATTCATCGGTTCGCGAAACGATAAATCCGGCCCGGTGCAGGTGCCGCTGAGCGAGGTGGCGGACGTGCGTGTCGTCGAGGGGCCGGCGACCATCCGCAGCGAGAATGGCCAGCTGATGAACTACGTCACCCTCAACGTCCGCGGCCGCGACATGGTCGGCTTCGTCGAGGAGGCACAGCGCGTCGTGAATGAGAAGGTGGCGCTGCCGGAAGGCGTTCACGTCGAGTGGAGCGGCCAGTTTGAGCATCAGATTCGGGCGGCCAACACGCTGCGTTTCATCTTCCCGGCGGTGATCGTGCTCATCTTCGTAATCCTGTACCTGACGTACAAGGACCTGGCCGACGCCTGCCTCATGATGCTCGCGGTGCCGGAGGCGCTGGCCGGCGGGGCGTTCTTTCTGTTCCTGTGGCCCAAGCTGCGGGCGTGGGAGTGGCACGCCCAGCCGTTCCCGTTCAGCGTGGCCGTCTGGGTCGGGTTCATCGCCTGCTTCGGCATGGCGACCGAGACCGGCATCATCATGCTCGTCTACCTGCGCGAGGCCCTCGACAAGCGCGGCGGGCTGGAGAACATCACGTCGCTGGAGGAGCTGCGCCAGGCGGTCATCGAGGGGGCGGTCCACCGGCTGCGGCCGAAGCTGCTGACCGAGGGGGTGGCGATCATTGCCATCTTCCCGATGGTGTTCGCGTCGGGGGTGGGCGGGGAAATCCTGGCTCCGATGGCGCTGCCGGTGCTGGGCGGGCTGCTGATCTCGGACGAGGTGGTGGACATCTTCCTGCCGGTGCGCTTTACTGGGTGCGGCGCAGGCGCTGGCTGAAGTTGCAGGAGCAGAAGCGGGCGGCCGCGACGCGGGGAGCTGCACAGGCCGAAACGCACGGGCGGCAGGAGACGGTGGTACCGGTAACGATTTGACCGAACCGGCTGGTCAGCCTACTGCGCGGCGAACCTACTTTTTCGAGTTGCGAGGATCATCCTCGGGGTTGACGTATTTGATGGACCACGGCCCCATGCCGTGAAACTGTAGGATCGTCTCGCCTTTGGCCCAGACGAAGTGCTTCATCCCCGCTGGCCAATGACCGTAAGTCCCGGCGGGCATCGCCTTCGTGGCTTTCTCATCGAACTTGTCTCCCATGCCGATGTTAAAGGTGCCGGAAATGACCGTGACTCGCTCCGTCTTGGGGTGCGTGTGCGGTGGGACGCGGTAGCCGTCGGGGACCTTGACCCGGAAGACGAACGGCCCCTCCTTGGCCGGGTCCCCCTCCAGCACGCACATCATGGCTCCCTTCGGCAGGGACGGCGGGCCCTCCCGCCACTTGATCTTGTCGGCGGGGAACAGGTCGAGTTCGTCCACCTCCTTCTTCGCGGCGGACGGAGGGTCGGCATAAGCCGCAACGGAGAGGACAGCACTGACGGCGATGAGGGCGATGGTGGAAATTCCCAGACGCATTCGACACCTCCTGTGGGGGAAACCTCGCTTCTATGGCCTGAATGGACCAATTCGCCACATCATGAGCGTTGAATTAGTCGGATCTGATGGGAAAGGTACGCCGCTTCCGCTGATACCGCGTGCAGGGAGCATCATCGCTTCTTATTAGCTAGTTGAGAGATCGACATGCCTCGATGAGGATGAGAAGACACCCCGCAAGACGATACCAGCGGCGCTGATCCGCTAGGCACTCTAGCTTAGCGCAGCGCGGCATTACCAAGCGCCGTCGCCGGGGAGAGGGACCCGCCGGCGGCACGCTCCAGTGCGGCCTGCCGGCGATAATAGTCCGCGACGGCCTCGTGGTGGCGGTGGTGGAGGGCCAGCAGCGTGCGCCTCAGCCTCGATCACGCTGAGCGCCGACACCAGCCCGGTCTTATAGTCCGCCCGGGCCGTCTTCACGTTCAATTCGGCGTCGGGCAGGATCGACTTCTCGTACAGGCGCACGATGCCCCCACTCTCGCGCACCTGGGCGACGGCCTGCTGCACCTCGAAGTTGACCTGGTCCATCTGCCGGGCCAACTCCGCCTCGCGCTGGGCAAGGCGGGCGCGGGCTTCCGCGACGGCCCCCTCGCGGCGGGCGTACCGCACCGGCAGGTTGATCCGCACGCCGATCTGCCACTGGAACCGCGTGTCGCTCCAGAACGGCTCATAGGCCGCCATGACCTCGGCGTCTGGGTAATAGTCCTTGTACGCCAGGCCCAGCGAAGCCCGCTCGGCGGCGATGCGGTTGGCCAGGGCTTGCAGCTCGGGTCGCCGCGTCAGGGCGAGGGTCCGCAGCGCCGCAGCGTCCTGGGGACTTTCCTTGACCGCGATCGCCGCGGGAGGGGGCGGCAGGGCGGCATCGGGCGGCCGGCGCATCAAGGTATTGATGCGGGCGATGGCGACCTCGCGCATCCGCCCCAGGGTCAGCTGGCGTTCCCGCTCGCGACCGATTTCCACGTCCGTTTGGACTACATCCTGGAAGGAAACCTTCCGCTCTCTGGGCGGCGTCCGAAAGAGCGCGTTGGCGTCCGCCCGGAACTCCGCCAATCGCTGCAAGGTGTCCTCGTTGATTTCGATGTCCCGGGCGACCAGGTAATAATCATAGAAGGCCGTCGTGGCGGCCTCGATGAGTTTCAGCCGGGTCGCCTCCACCTCGTTGCCGGCGGCGTCGGCCTCGGCGCGGGCGTTCTCGCCTCGCAGACCCAATTTGCCGCACCAGGGCAGTTTCTGCGACACCTCGATCCGGTAGCCGCGGCTGCCATCGCCTTGTGAGCCGAGGCCGGCAGGCGCAACGTTGGCCCCCAGCATGGGGTCGTCCAGCGACGTTACCTGCGGGTAGCGGGCTGAGGCCGCCTGCCAGGCCGCGGTCATCTGCGCCAGTGAAGGGTTGCGCGAGCACTTCTTGGACGAGGGCCTCGACGGATAATTCTTGCGTCTTCTCGGCGGGAGCCTCGACGGGCTTCCCCGCCGGGCCTGGCAACGAAGGGGGCTGGGCCAAGGGGCTTTGCGATGTCGGCGGTTCCTGCGGGGCCGCACACTCGGACGTTGCCGGCGCCAAGACGAGCCACGTCGCGCAGCCAACCCCGGCCCCCCAGATCAGCATTCGCCGCACTGGAGCCAGCCCTTTGCCCATGTGCGCCATCTGCCCATCCTCCCCCAGCGGTGTCACGGGAGTGCCGTTTGGCGTCGATTCCGCACAGTCAGCTCTTTCGGCACGCCAGTTATCTTCGGCTCGGTAGGGGCGGGTCTTCATCGCCTCGTTCCCGGCTGGCAGGCGGCGCGGGCCGAGATCGTCTGCTCGCTGCGCTCTGTCTGAGGAAGAGCGCGATAATGAACTCAGAAGTGCCACCTTTCTCTACTTGCGAGGCGATCATGCCCGAGACCACCGCAGGCTTCCACGCCATTGACGAATGCCTCGCCGAACTGCGGGCCGGCCGCATGATCGTCCTGGTCGATGACGAACACCGCGAGAACGAGGGGGACCTGGTCATCGCCGCGGAGACGGTGACGCCCGAGGCGGTCAACTTCATGATGCGCAACGCCTGCGGCCTGGTCTGCCTGGCCATGTCGCCGGCCATTTGCGATCGCCTGAACCTGGACCCGCTGCCCGGGCACAACGTCGATCCGCAGGCCACGCCGTTCACTCCTTACATCGACGCGCGCTACGGCATCACGACTGGCATTTCGGCCTTCGACCGGGCGCGGACCGTGCAGGTGGCCATTGACGATCGCTCGACGCCGGCCGACCTGGTCCGCGGCAAGGGGCACGTTCCGGGATTGCGGGCCCAGGAGGGCGGCGTGCTGGTACGGGCCGGCCACACCGAGGGGAGCGTGGACCTGGCCCGGCTGGCCGGACTCAAGGGGGCGGCCGTCATCTGTGAGATCACCAACGAGGACGGATCGATGGCCCGCCTGCCGCAGCTCCAGGAGTTCTGCCGCCGGCACGGTCTGAAGATGTGCACGATCGAGGATCTCATTAAATACCGCCGTCGCCGCGAACGCCTCATCCGCCGCGAGATGGCCATCAAGCTGCCGACCCGCCTCGGCGAGTTCGACCTGATTCCTTACACGTCCGTCGTCGATCCCGAGCCGCACCTGGCCCTGTGCCTGGGCGGCGTTGGGCTAGAGGTCAACGGCGTCATCCCGGAGCAGCCCGACCCGATCCTGGTGCGCGTCCACAGCCAGTGTCTGACCGGCGACATCTTCGGCAGCATGCTGTGCGACTGCGGCTCGCAGTTGCAGCGGGCGATGGCCTCAATCGCCGAGGCCGGCAGGGGCGTGATCCTCTACATGCGGCAGGAAGGACGCGGCATCGGATTGCTCGCCAAACTGAAAGCCTACCAGCTCCAGCAGGTCGAGAAACTGGACACGGTCGAGGCCAACCAGCGGCTCGGCTATCCGGCCGATCTGCGCGAGTACGGCATCGGGGCGCAGATCCTCTTCGACCTCGGGGTCCGGCAGATTCGCCTGTTGACCAACAACCCGAAGAAGGTCGTCGGCCTGGAAGGCTACGGGCTGCGAATTGTGGAACGGGTCGAGATTCCGATCCCGCCCAACGAGAAGAACGTGCGCGATCTGCGGACTAAGAAAGACAAGCTGGGGCACTTGCTGGATATGGACTAGATCGCGTCCGCTTGTTGAGGGCTGCGCCGCGAAGGCATCCCGGGTGGCACGCTCTGAGGTACTCCGAAGGGCGTGCCGCACGGACTGCACGCCCTTCGGAGTACCTCGGAGCGTGCCACCCAACGCCGGTCCCTCACCGGCGGACTGACGCCGTGCCGTTCGCCAGCAAGTGCCGCGGCGGCCGGCGCACATCCCAAACGACGCCGAACACCTCGAGTCCCTTGAGCACGTAATAGCTAACGTCGATCTCCCACCAGCGGAATCCCTGGCAGGCGGCGCTCTGGTAATGGTGGTGGTTGTTGTGCCACCCCTCGCCGAGCGTGAGGATCGCCACCAGCCAATTGTTGCGGCTCTGGTCGGTGGTCTGGTAGCGGCGGGTGCCAAACACATGGCACAGCGAGTTCACGAAGAACGTACCGTGGTAGAGCAGCACGGTGCTGACGAACAGGCCGACGATCAGCGCGCTCCAACCCAGGACGAGCCAGATCAACACGCCCAGGACCAGGGGCGGCGCCCACCACAGACGGTTGAGCCACACCAGCTCCGGATACTTCGTCCAGTCCTTGATGGCATCCCAGTCGGTCTCGTTATAGTCGGACGAGAGGATCCAGCCGAGATGCGACCACCAGAAGCCGCGCTGGATCGGCGAGTGGGGATCGTGGTCGGTGTCCGAATACTTGTGATGGTGGCGATGGTTGGCCGCCCACCACAGCGGCCCCTTCTGCATGGCCGTGCAGCCGAGGAAGGCGAGGAGGAACCGGAAGCCGCGACTGGTGCGGTAGGCGCGATGCGCGAAGTAGCGGTGGTAGCCGGCGGTGATGGCGAACATCCGCACGACGTACAGGGCAACGCAAAGAATAACCGCGGTTCGGTCCACCCCGGTCCAGAAGGCCGCCAGGCAGACGAGATGGACCGTGAGGAACGGCACCATCTGCACCCAGTTGGGGATGCGGAACGATCTGGCGGGGGCGGTCGTGAGGGGCTGGACTATTGGGAGGGCTTCGAGGGATGAACTAGCGATGAAAAGACTCCTTGGAACTGCACACCCGCACTCAGGAGTGTGACGGCCCCGCCCCAGTCAAGAGGCGGGGCCGCGAGGATTGAATCACGGTCCTGGCGAGACCGGCACCGGCAGGGGGAACAGCGGAGAGAAACGCCGTTGCGCGTGGCAAGCGGGCTTCGTCGGGCAGGGCCTAGTAGCGTCGGCCGCCTCCGCCTCCGCCTCCGCCGTAGCCGCCCCGGCCTCCGCCGCCTCCCCCGCCATAGCCACCGCGGCCTCCTCCGCCTCCTCCTCCGCCGCGGCCACCGCCGCCTTCCGGCTTGGGACGGGCTTCGTTGACGGTCAGGGTGCGGCCGCCGAATTCGGCGCCGTGCAGCCCGGTGATGGCCGCCTGCGCTTCCGCGTCGGTGCCCATCTCCACGAACCCGAACCCTTTCGAGCGACCAGTGTCCCGGTCCATTACGACCTGGGCCGAGGTCACACTGCCGTGCTGCTCGAAGAGCTGCTGCAACTCACTGTCACTGATAGTGTAGGGCAAGTTCCCCACATACAACCGCTTGCCCATGGATGGGCCTCCGCGAAACAGGCCGCGGGCCCGGACGCTCTTCACAACGGGGCGCCCCGGCACCGCTCTGACGACTCCGATTTCAGGTTACGAGGGACTTGGGGAACGACGCTGGAAAGGAGTGAAGCGATGCATCACGGCCTACAGCCTGGTCCACGAGGCCCCAGTGAGTGAATTGTACCTTGCGGCCGCCGCCTGAATAGCCCAAACGCCGATTTTCTTCGAGAAGAAATGCTCGTCCGCCGCCCCGACGGGGGCCGAGCGCCCCCGTCCCGGTTGTCTGCGTTGACTTTAGCTGCTGGCGGGGCCCGGCTGCCCTTCGCCCTGGCGCTGCCGCAGTGGCCCCCGAAACGTGATGCGTCCCTTGCTGAGGTCGTATGCCGAAATCTCGACCGTGACGGTGTCGCCGGGCAGAATGCGGATGAAGTTCTTGCGCATCTTACCCGAGATGTCGCGCGATGATCTCGTGCCCATTCTCCAGCCGCACCCGGAACTGGGTGTTGGCCAGGGCCGCCACCACCTTGCCTTGCACTTCCAGACTGGTTTCTTCTTTCGCCATGCAATCTCCTCTCTACAATGGAAAGCGAATGCCCGCGCCGCCCGAATAGACGGCCTTGCCACTCCGTTCAGGTTACAGCAAAGACGCAGCGGCGGCGAGGGCGGTTCAATTGCGGGCAGCGTGGCGGCTCCCGCAACTTTCCCAGCGTCCCATCCTTCAGCGGGGAGGTGCAACCGATGAAACGGCTCATGGCACATGCCACCGGCCTGGCGCTGTTCCTTTTGTTGAGCTGTTCCGCTCCGGCGATTCTGGGCGCTGCGCCCGACGACGAGAAGGTGCGCCAGGAGGTCCGCAAGCTGATTCAGCAGCTGGACGACGATTCCTCCGAGAAGCGGGACGAAGCGACTCGCCGCCTTGAGGAGATCGGCGAGCCGGCGCTGCACCTGCTCCGAGAGGCCGCCGAGAAAGGGAGCGGCGCGGAGGTTCGGGTTCGGGCGCGCTCGGTCATCCGCACCATCGAGAAGAGCCAGTTCGGCGAGGTGGCCCGCTGGGAGGGCCACAAGACGACCGACGTGACCTACGCCTGGGTGACTCGCTCGGCCCTGACTCCGGACGGAGCCCAGGTCCTTACCGCCGGCGCCGATGGGATTCGGGTCTGGGACGCAAAGACCGGCAAGGCGGTACGAACGCTGGGTGCGGCTCAAGAGGCCGGCACCTGGGGACTGGCCGTCTCCGGCGACGGCAAGCGCGCGATCTCCGCCGGGAATGACCAGGTGGTCCGCATCTGGGATCTCAAAGAAGGGAAGGAAATCGCGACGCTGACTGGACACGGCGCCAGCATCTGGGGGGCCGTTCTCTCACGCGACGGCAAGCGGGCGGTGACCGGCGGCTGGGACAAGTCGCTCCGCCTCTGGGATACCGAAACCGGCAAACAGATCAAGCTGTTCGACGGCGTCAAGGAGAACGTCCGCTGCCTGGCCCTGAGCCCCGATGGTAAGCTGATCGCCGCCGGCCATTTTGACGACCAGGCCCGCGGCATCATCCGCCTCTGGGATTTCGCCAGCGCCAAGGAGGTGCGAACGCTGACAGGACACGAGAAAGAAGTCTCGGCCGTCGCCTTTTCGCCGGACGGCAAGAAACTGGTTTCCGCCAGCTTTGACAAGACCGTTCGCCTCTGGGACGTGGCGACAGGCAAGGAAATCAAGGCCCTGGAGGGGCACACTTCGCGCGTCGAGGCGGCGGCTTTCACCACGGACGGCAAGCGCGTCATCTCGGCCGGCGACGAGGCCGACGGCACGGTGCACGTCTGGAATGTTGAAACCGGCAAGCAGCTCTTCTCAGCCGACACCGCGACCGGCGGTTTCCTGAGCGTCCTGCCCCTGCCCGGCGGCAAGCAGTTTGTCACCACCGGCAAGGACGGCTCGGTCCGCCTGTGGCGCATGGCGAAGTGATGCGAAAAGGAGCCGCTCACACGTCGGGGTCGATCCCCAGGGCACGCATGCGAGCCGCAAGGCGGTCGGCTCGTTCTTTTTCCTGGGTCTTCTCCAAAGCGTGTGCGTGAATTCTGCCGGTTCTCGGGGTCGAGAACGTGGATTTTCGGAGGCATGGCTCCGGTGTCCGATGCTACCTTGCCGGGAGTGGCTGCCGAGCCTACCCTGGCCTTGCCCGGTGAAACGGAGTCGGGCTCTGCGGGGACGCAACCCGACAAGGGATAGCCGGGCCGATGGTGCGCCGATGGTGCATCAGGCCCCTGATGGTGGAAGCCAGCAGGGGCCGTTTTTTCGCCCGCCATCGGACACCGGAGCCATGCCTCAGAAAATCCAGCCGGTTTTTCTGAACCAAGAAACCTCATGAAACCCCGGAAAACAAGGGGAAACGCGGGCTGTTAGGCTGCTTTTTTACCCACACGCTTGGGTGAAGAGCCACTTTTACAATACCCGAATATCCATCCTGAATCGCATGTCCAGAATCACCCTCGCGGCCGCCCCGCGACCGCCCCGCTCTCGGCCTTGCGGCCCAGCGCCGGGTGCTGGAAAAAGAGCGACAGCCGTCCAAATCCGAAGCGCTTCGCGAAATGTTCGAGAAACCGCTCGCGCACCAGGGCCTCCCGCAGCGGCGCCCGGCGTTCGCGTTGCAGCGAGGTCATGGGCTCGGCACCGCCCGCCGTTCGCACCCGGCGAAGCGCTTCCAGGTTCGGATTGATATTGAACGCGGCGCCGTAGTAGGTCACCCAGTTGCGCACCGCGACGCCCAGTGCGGCTATCGGACGGTTGCCGACGGTGACGGCGCCTGGGCCGATGGTCGCCACCACACCAAGATCGCTCAGCACATCAACGATCACCTGGGCCAGGCGATCTAGATACGCCTGTAGCCCCAGGTCCAGCCGGTCGAGCGGCAGGATCGGATAGATGGCCAGCTGGCCGGGCAGATGGAGCAGACAGCCGCCGCCCCGGTTGACCCAGCGTACCGGCCAGCGCAGAGCCTTCAATTCTTCTGGCTGATAAAGGATGTGAGCCCGGCTCCCTTGACGCCCGACCGTGATCGCCGGCGGATGTTCGCACAGGAGCAGGGCGGCCCGACCGCGCTCGCCAGCCACCTGATAGACCAGCTGACGCTGCATGGCCAGCGCGGCCGGAAAGTCCAACTGTCCCAGAAGGTAGGCCTCCAGGGCTGAGCCGGCTGACTCCAATGGTGGTACGGCAATGGCGCTCATCGCACGTCCTAAATGCGAAGGGCTCACGAAATCGGTCCCGTGAGCCCGCATCAACCGATGATCTCGGTGCGACCCGAGCAAGAGTGCACTGTATCAATTGGCACCGCCGGACGGCAAGCAGAATCGAAGGGTGTTTGAGCGGCGTGAGCGACGGTCAGGAAGCCACCGCGGCTACTCGCTCCGGACTGGGGCGCGGCGGCGGGGCGTGCGCGGCCAGCTGCACCAAAGGCAGCAGCAGCACCCGGGCTTCCTCCAGCGTCGTCACGACGTGGTCCGCCCCCGCTTCCTGCAAACCCGCACGCAAACGGTCCAAATCCTCGACCTGGCCCAGGCGAGCGACGACGATCTTCACCTCGCCCGCTTGCATCCGCAGGCGCTTGCAGAGATGGCGAGTCTGCGACAGTCCGCCCGGCGGCAGCGCCCCGATGACGAGAAAGGCCGGCGGTTCCACCTGCACTCGTTCCAGCACCTCGGCAGCCAGCGTGCGGGTTGACAGCACCTCGAGGCGGCAACCCGCGGGCTCCAGTAGTAAGCCGAGCATGTGCAGCGCCAGTCGGTCGGCCTCACTCGACGCCGGGTAGCCCAGGGCCAGCACCGGGGTACGTGGCGGCGGCTCCTCGCCTACCGGCACCGACGCCAGCCGGCTGATCTGCTGTTGCCGAAACACCAGGTCGTCCAGTACCTCCCGCGTGGTCTCATAAATGCCCTGTTCTTCCTCGGCGGGCAGTTCGCCGCGGTCCCGATCGCGACGCGCTCGCGCCAGGGCCGGCAGCAGGACCTGATCGAACACCGATTCCCACGGATGGTTGCGCAAGTACTCCTCCACCATGTCGCCGGCTTCATCTTCGTCGTCGGCCAGAAGACGCTGGTAATACCTCACCGGCAAGTCGAGGACCGCCTCGTCGCGCAGGAGGATCTCGAAAACTTCCAGCTGCGGCACATACTTGCCCAGCACGGCCAGGCAGACCGTCAGCGGCGCGGACAGCACCAGGCCGACCGGACCCCACAGCCAGGCCCAGAACGCCGCCGACACCAGCAGGGCCACCTCGGAAACGCCCATCGTCCGGCCATAGACGATCGGCTCAATCACATTGGCGACGAACAGCTCCAGCGCCAGCACCAGCCCCAGCACCAGGAGCGGTTGCAGCCAGCCTGGCGCGGTGGCCGCACTGATTAGGACCGGGAAGGCGGCTCCAATCCAGATGCCCACATAGGGAATGAAACGCAGCGACGCCGCCAGGAAGCCGAACAGCAGGGCGAACGGCACGCCGATGATGAACAACCCCAGCGAAAAGACCGCCCCGTAACAGGCGTTGACGACCACCAGGAGAAACAGATACCGGCTGATGCGCTGGGCAGCGTCGTCCAGGGCTCGGGTCGTCGCGGTCAGGTGGCCGCGACCCAGCAGCCGGATCAGGCGGTCGCGCAGGTCCTCGCGCTTGGCCAGCATAAAAACGGCCAGCACCACCACCAGGGCGGCCTCGGCCAGCACCTCTGCCGCGGAGCCGGCCAGGTTGGTGATCCAGCCGAGGCTGGGCCCCGCCGTTACCGGCACGGCGGTTTCCGGAGGCGCGCCGGGCTCTCGGGTCGCCCGGGTCACATCGTGGATGCTGGCGCCGAGGTCGTTGACCATGCCGACCAGCCGACCCAGTGTCCCGCTCCCCTCACGCAAGCCGTCGATCTTCTGCTTGATCGTTTGCGTGTGCTGCGGGAGCTGGTCGGCCAGCTGGCCCATCTGGACCGTCACGAGATAACCGAGAGCGCCCAGCACCGCAAAGACGAACAGGGCCACAATGAGCACAGCCGGCAGGCGGGGCAAGCCGCGCCGTTCCAGACGGGTCACCGCCGGGGTGAGGATGAACGCGAACAGGGCGGCCAGCGCGAGCGGCAGCAGCACGGTCCGCGTCCAGTACAGGGCCACGGCCACCAGGAACAGGATGGCCAGCCCGAAGAAGGTGCGCTGCAGGGTGACATCGGGGTTTCTGACAGGCAAGACGAAGCCCTCATAAAAAAGGAGCCCGCAGGGACGACCCGCGGGCTCGGCTATGGAAACGCACCGCCGCCCGAATGGGCGGCCCTAGACCGGTGGCTGACGTACCCCGCCAAAGACCAGCGACACCACAAACAGGATCAGGAAGACGACAAATAGCCACCAGGCGATGGTCGACGAAATGCCCGCCACATTGAGCAGCCCGAGCGCTCCCGCAATGAGGGCGATGATCAGAAAGGCAATGGCCAGCCTTAACATTGATGGACTCCTCTGTTGGGGTTCCTGCACGGGGACGGCCGCACGGCCGTCCGATCCGCCGGTGCTTTTGGTGCAGCGCCGTCCCGCGGCCTCGCTGAGCCAGGCGCCCACAGGAGGTTGAGCACACTCTGTGCCAATGGCAGCGCCTGGACCGCGCACCGTCCGCCTGTCAGCGCCCCGGCTCCGTTGCTACACTGATCCGGAGGATGTCACTCATGCATGTACTGCCTCTGCCCGTGATTGAACCGGCCGACCACCCGACGCGGCGTCTGCCTTCCTGGTTGAAACGCAACCTGCCACGCGGGAATGAGAACTTCTTTACTCAGTCCCTCCTGGACGAGCTGGGGCTCGAAACCGTCTGCGAAAACGCTCGCTGCCCCAACCGCCCGGAGTGCTACTCCCGCCGCACCGCCACATTCATGATCCTGGGCAACGTCTGCACGCGGCCGTGCGGCTTTTGCTCGGTCTCGAAAGGGACGCCCCACGAACTGGCGGCCGACGAGCCGGAACGAGTGGCCGAGGCCGCATACCGCCTGGGCCTGCGGCATGTGGTCATCACCTCGGTGACCCGCGACGATCTGCCCGACGGCGGCGCCGATCACTTCGCCCGCTGTGTCCGAGCCGTCCGCGCCCGCACCGGGGCCGCGGTGGAAGTCCTTACCCCGGACTTCCTCGGCGACACCTCGGCCATCGACCGTGTGCTGGAATCGCAACCCGAGGTGTACAACCACAACCTGGAAACGGTGCCGCGGCTTTACCGCAAGGCCCGCGGCCGGGCCGACTATCGCCGCAGCCTGGACCTGCTGGACCACGTCCAGCGCCGCTCGCCCCAAACGCTGACCAAGAGCGGCCTGATGCTCGGCCTGGGCGAGACGACCGAGGAATTACTGGAGGTTTTTGCCGACCTGCGCAGCGTGTACTGCGACACCCTGACCCTGGGTCAATACCTGGCCCCCACCTTGAAACACATCCCGGTGGCCCGCTTTGTGCCGCCCGAGGAGTTCGACCACCTGGCGGAGCTGGCGCGAACGCTGGGGTTTGCCAAAGTGGTGGCCGGGCCCTTCGTGCGGAGCAGCTATCATGCGGATGAGATGGTCGAATAGTTTCGGACCGGCAACACGCCCGCTCTGGAAGCGCAGGGGGGGAAGCTGGGCCGGCTTTCGAGCGTGTCTACGTGGAGGCAATCCGCCGCCTGCAAGAACTGGCCGGTCAGAATCACGTGCCCTGGGTGGCGGTGGGGCGCTGCTGCAAGGGTTGCGGAAATGGGCGTTCACTGATGTTGACGGTGGTCGCTCTGGTCGCATAGGGTAGCGGGAGGGGTGAACGTCGCTGCGTGGATGCTGCCAGGGGAGATTACTCGCATGTCGTTACTCGGTGCGCCGCCGTTTTCCAGCCTCTTTGCCGTGCCTCCCTGGCCGGTGCGCCGATTCACCGTCGCGGAATACCATCAGATGATCCAGGCCAGCGTCCTGACCGAGAACGACCGCGTGGAACTCATCGAAGGATGGATCGTCCCGAAAATGCCGCACAATCCACCGCATGACTCGACCATCGACAAGGTGCAGGAGGTTCTCTGGGGATCCCTGCCCCCCGGCTGGCGCGTCCGGGTTCAATCGGCCATCACAACCACCGAGAGCGAACCGGAGCCCGACTTGGTTGTCGCCCCCGGTCCGGCGAGCCGCTATGCCGCTCGTCACCCGGAGCCGCAAGAGATTGCGCTCGTCGCTGAGGTCGCGGACTCCACTCTTTCATTTGATCGGGGCGACAAAGGCCGCTCCTATGCGCGGGCCGGCATCGTCTGCTACTGGATCATCAACCTCACTGGGCGGCAGGTGGAGGTCTACACCGACCCCACCGGACCGACCCCAAATCCAGGCTACCGGCAGCGCAAGGACTTTGGTCCGGCCGATGCGGTTCCCCTGGTCGTCGGCGGTCAGCAAGTGGCGTTGATTCCTGTCGGAAATCTGTTGCGCCGAGACGAAAAGCGAAGAATTGAGGGCGGGAAGGGAACAGGGTGAATAATTCTCTATACAGAGAGTTTAACTACGCTAAGTCCCGGGAAGTCCTCCAGGCGACCCAGGCGGATGTCCCCACCGGGAAGTAACCGCACCGGGGGAGCCTGCCAGGGCGGAGCGCTTCCCACGGGGCACAGGCGCTCCGGCATGAGGCCACGGGCGGACTGAGGCGCTAATAAAATGCAAGGGCGATAAATCGCCGCACTCCAAGAAAGGCATGCGCTCAGCATTTCACGCCTTGCAATTCCCTGTGGCCCGTTTATCCTCGAAGTGCCCTGCCTCCCCACATGCCCTCTTCCCTGGGACCATCCATGGCAGCCTCTCCGAGCAACGCGCCGCATCTCTCTGCGAGCCCTATTTCGCGACGCCGCCTGCTCCAGATCGGCAGCCTCGGCCTGTTGCACCTCGGCTTCCCCCAGGTCCTGTGCGCGCCCGACGGGCGCGCCCGGGCCGAGGCGCCCCGAAGTCGTGCATTTACATCATTCTGTGCGGCGGTCCCAGCCATCTCGACACCTGGGACCTGAAGCCCGACGCGCCCGACGGCATCCGCGGCCCCTACAAGCCGATCGCCACGTCGGTTCCCGGCATGCACATTTCGGAGTTGCATACGCGCCTGGCGCCGCTGGCCGGGAAATTCGCCCTGATCCGCTCGATGTCGCACCCCGGCAACATCAGCAACCACTTCGACGCGATGCACAACTGCCTGGCGGGCCAGGCCGGTGCGCCGGCGGACGCCCCGTACATGGGGTCCATCCTGGCCCGCTTGCGGCCCGGGCGGCGGAACGTGGCCCCCTATGTCTGGCTGATCAAGTGCGTCGGCGACCCGGTGTTCTGCGCCCCCAATCTCGCCACGGGCGGGTCCCTGGGCGTTGCCTGCGCTCCATTGTTCGTCGGCTCGGCCGACAACAATCCGTCGATGCCGAGCTTCCGCCCGCCGGACGTGTTCGCCTCGGAGGAAGCGCTGCGCGGCCGCCTGCAGGGCCGCCGCCGGCTGCTGGACAACCTGGACCGCGTGGCCAGCACCGCTCACGAGCCGCCGGCAACGAACCAGTGGCACGACATACATCACCAGGCCTTCGACCTCGCGACTTCGCTGGAGGCGCGGCGGGTCTTCGAGTTGGAGCGCGAGTGCCCCAAGGTGCGCGACCGCTATGGCCGGCATCCCCTGGGGCAAAACCTGCTCCTGGCGCGGCGGCTGGTCGAATCGGGCGTTGGTTTTGTCACCGTCAACGGCTGGACCGGCGTCGCTCCGGGAGAGAAACTGGGCGGACCCCCCAGCTCCAGCTGGGACATGCACGGCGGCGGCATGGGCATGGGCAATGCCTTCGGGACCGGCTCCTACGGCATGGGCTGGTGCTTGCCACGCCTCGATGAAGCCCTGTCCGCCCTGCTGCTCGACCTGGACGAGCGCGGCATGCTGGAGAGCACGCTGGTGGTGGTCACGGGCGAGTTTGGCCGTACTCCGCAAATCAACACGGCCAGCACCAACCCGGGACGGCAGCACTGGCCGATCTGCTTTTCCACCATCCTGGCCGGCGCCGGCATCCGCGGCGGCCAGGTCTACGGTGCCTCGGACAAGCACGGCGCCTACGTCAAGGACCGCCCGGTGCGCCCGCAGGACCTCGGCGCCACCATCTACCACGCCCTGGGCGTGGCCAACGACCTGCGCCAGAGCAAGGACGGCCAGTTCCGGCTCCTGTCCCAGGGGGAGCCGCTGCTGAGCCTGTTTTCGTGAGGGACGTTCCCCGCCGCGCTCGTGAAGTTGCCGGCCGCGTCTGTCGCCAGGTTTCGCTGGCCGACGGGCTGCTGATCGTGTCGTTCGCGCTGTTCAGCGTGCCCAGGTTGCCATCCTGGTCGTAGCCGGACTGGAACCGGTCGGTGGCGGGGTTGGGCGAGAACTAGAGTACGCCGTCTCCATTTCTCGTCCTCATTTCTCGTCGGCCCCTGAATGATCGCTTCTTTCAGCAGGCGCCGTTTTCTCGGTTTCTCACGGAAAAACCGCAAGGTCGGTTGACACGGCGACGATAGATAGGTATGTGGGCGGCCACTGAATGAATTGCCTGATCGTTCGTGGACCGGAGAGTCGCCAGAAACGGCCCAGGGACCGTCCAGCCCCGCGGCCCGGAGCCGGGATACAAAGCGAGGCGAAAATGACTTCCCAGTCGAGCATCGGTTTGCTCGGAGCATGCTTGCTCGGCTCCACCCTGCTGGCGGGGTGCAAGGAGCCGCAAACACAAGCCCAGGCGCCCGCGCGTCCCGCTCCGCCCTTGGCCCGGACACAGCTGATGCCGCCGGCGGGTGCGATGAGCGTTGCTGTCACGCCGAGCCGCCCGCCCGAGGCGCTGCCGGCGGGTGCGATGAGCGTTGCCGTCACGCCGAGCCGCCCGCCCGAGGCGCTGCCGCCTCTGAACTCAGGCGCAGATGCGCAGAGCAGTGACGTGGTGTTGGCCCAGGCGACCGAAACGACGGTCGCCAAGGCGCCTCTGCACCGCGGAGAAGACCCGCCCCAGCGCAGGTCGTTCGCGGACATTACTGCTCATCCGTCCTTCGCCCACGCACCGGATTACAGCTGGCTGAGCGGCGAGGTCGTATACTCGCGAATCGGCAAGGGGTGGCGCCTGCGCTATGCCTCGGTCGATGAAGAGGATCCTTACGGCGGCAGCGTGACGCTCAGCGAAGACCCGCTGCTGCATGGCCTGAAGGACGGCCAGTACATCCGGGTCCAGGGCCGCCTGAGCAACCCCACGGCGAAATGCACGGCTCCGGCCTATCAGATCGACTCGCTCCAGCCCATCACCTCGCCGGACGCGGACGCGCCTGCCCGGGCGGAGTAACCTGCGACCGATGCGACCCGGCCTGGCCAACGCCTCACTGCCCTTTGCGGCACGATCGTTCGCCCACGAAAGAAACCCACCAGTCCGGAGCGCGCTCGACGGGTTCCCGTCGCTCGCGCTCCGGACTTGTCTGCGAATCTTGACGGCCAGCCTCTTCTCACAAATTCCCTCTCGAAACTCGGCTGCTCCACCCCTCCCACACCGCCTGGTCGCGTCCCAGCGCTTGTGCGGACCCGATCTCCGTTTGGCTCGCTGAGGGCAACCCATTCTGCCCAATCATGGAAGAAAGGCGGGGTGCGGCGAGTCTGACGGAAATGACAAGAATGCGGGTCCAAGCGAAGGGGCGTAAATAACACAAAGTCACTAAAGCAAGGATACTGGGCCTTCCGAATACAAGAAGCAGCACCCGCGGATCGGGCACTTTCGATAAGAGTCACTAAGAGCGTTCGGAAGTAATGGCGTAGGTCAGGCTTTCTAGCCTGACGTCAGGCTGGAAAGCCTGACGTACGCCTCATTCTTTCCGAACGTGCCAGAGGCCGGGTGAGAGCCCAAGCAGCCCTCGAGTCCGTCGGGCCAGGCAGTTGTCCCGCAGACCGTCCCGGCCGTCGCACAGCTGCACGCCGCCCGCCAATGTTTATTCGGAGGGATCCATGTATCAGTCCGTTTGGCTGCTGGCCGCGACGCTTGCGGTGGGTGCGCCGGGGGATGCCCCGCCTTGCCCCACATGCCAGGCTTGCGCGGCGGGCAACCCGCAAATCAGCAGTGCCCCCCAGGCCGCCGCGCCGGGGCAAAAGCGACTCGGGTTCCTGGCCCGACTCGCCAATCGCCTGAACCCGCACCGCAACAACGCGACGGTCACTCCGGCGCCGAACGCGGCCACGGCCCTCGTCCCCGTGCCGGTCCGCCCGTCGCTCCAGCCCGGGGCCGACATCGAATCTGCCGGCGAGGTCCTTCCGGTCGGCTTCGCGCAGTATGTGGTCGTCAAGAAGGACTTCGTGGACAGCATCGGTCACGCGGACGATTACAGCTGGGTGACCGGACAACTCTTCTATGTGCATGCCGGTGGCGGGATGTGGGTGTTGCGCTACGCTGGCGTGGATGAGGTCGATGGTTACGGCGGGAGCGTTGTGCTGACCACCGCGGTTAGCATGAGAAACTTCCGCGATGGCGACCTGGTCTCCGTCACGGGCGAGGTGCTGAAGGACGGCCGCGCCACCAAATACCTCGGCGGTCCCCTCTACCGGGCCACGAGCGTGAACATGGTCGAACGGGCCGACCGGTGAGGACGCCGGCAGACCCAGCTCAAAAAAGGGCAAGCCCGCGGGTGACGATCACCCGCGGGCTTGCTCGTTAGCCCGAACGCTGTTAGGGCTGCCGGGCCGGGCCGCTGGGCTGAGGCGCTTCGTCGCCGTACACCTTGGTGCTCTCTTCCTTGAGGACGGGCACGGTCAGGCCGTCCGCCTTGATGCGGGCGCAGAAGCGCAAGTCGCCCGGCGCGATGCCGCGGACATTGACGCGATAGATGGCATCGGCCCGGGGCGCCAGCTTGGGCAGCGGCTCGAAGATGATCTCCTTGCCTTCCACATAGTGCCGGCAGCCGGCGGGGCTGCGCGCGCCGCGGAACTCCATCTTGTCCGGCACGGTGCAGATCAGTTGCAGGTTGGTCTCGGTCTTGGACCCGGTGTTGGTCACGCGGATCTCGTAGGCGGTTTCCGCGCCGACCTCCACGGGATCGTCGAGATCGACCAGTTCCATCAAGAGGGCGGAGAGTCCCTCGACGCGGGTGACGATATCGGTTTCGGCCTTGAGGCCTCGGCCGGAGAGGGCGCTGGCCACCTGCTTGTGCTCGCCGGGGTTGACGGCGATCAGCTCGAGGCTCACGTCGCGGCTCTGCCCGGGAGGTAAGTCTCCCAGGAACCAGGCGACGGTGCGGGTGGCGAAGTCATAGCGGCCGCCGGCCGACGCGGTCTGGAAGCGGAATCCCTGCGGCACCTGGTCGGTGACGGTGACATTGCTGGCCGGGGCACTGCCCGAGTTGGTCACCTTGAAGGCATAGGTGGCCGGCCGCTCCAGGTAGCGCAGCCGAGGGCCGCTCGCCGCCAACTCGATGTGGGGCACCAGAACCTCCACGACGGCGGCGCTAGCGGCCGTCAGCCCGTCGTCGGCCGTGGCCATCGCCGCGCATTTCTGCTCGCCTCCCAGCTTGGTGGCGCACACCACCTCGACGCTGCGCGTCTCGTTGGGAGCCAGGTTGCCCACGTCGAACTCGACCGTTTTGCCGCGGGGGTGTTCGAGGCCGTCGGGGAGGACAGTCCTTACCTTGACCCGGTCAGCTGAGCAGTCGCCGGGGTTGGTCACGGTCCACGTCACCGTGGCCGTGTCGCCCAGCACGACCTTGTCGGGGGCCGAGCCTTTGAGGATGAGCTTCGGCTCGCGCACCTGGAGGTAAGCGGTGGACACGCCGGTGAAGGTGACACTGGCCTGGCAGGCCAGGTTGCCCTTCCCCTCGGCGACCAGTTGCAAATCGAGCCGTTTTTCCTGGCGGGGCTCCAGCGTCCCCAGCTCCCAGACGAGCAGATTCCCCGGGCCGGCCGCCGCCTTGGGCTCGGTGGCGTTGACCGTCACGCCGGCGGGGAGTTGGTTGCGCACCACGACCTGATGGAGCGGGATTGTGGTGATGTTCTTGACCAGGATCTGGTAGGTGAGCGGCCGGCCGACCTTGGCGATGGGCGGGCCAATCCATTCCAGGCTCGCCGCTGCTTCTTGACGCCCGGTGGGGTTGTCGTTCGACTGAGCGGCTCCCCGCTCGGGCAGCATCTCTTTGCTGGCTGGCCCCTCGGGCGGCAGCTCCGGCACGGGGGCGAGCGGGCTAGACGCTGCGGCGGGCCCGGGGGGGAGGCGACGCGGCGGGTCGGCCTCCGGCGGCGGCGGCGTGCCGGGAGGCACCGGGTCGTTACTGCCCGGCGCGGGGCTCGGCAGCGGCGGCAGCGGCGGCACCACGGGGGCGCCCCCCTGTTGCCCAAAGCTGATCCCGGCCAGCAAAGCGATGATCAAGACCCCCACAATGCCCAAACCCGCGATCACGCGTTCTCGCTTCATCCTCGTCCCTCCCCCAGAGCGCACCCCGGACGGCGGCGCGGGCCGTTATTCGCCTCAGACCGGCGGCAGTTGTGACCATGATCCCCAAAGAGTGCGACCCTTATAGCGAGGGTTCCGACAAGATCAAGGCGAATTATTGGGCCGAGATTCTGTTCCCCACCGCAGGTCTGCGCGGCTGATCGTGTCCGCAGTTGCCGCCCACGAGGGGACAAAGGGGGGGACAAAGGGACAAAGGTGGGTAGAAAAAGGTGTCAGGACCCTTTTTTGGAAAAGGGTCCTGACACCTTTTCTTTCTCGGGAGGTCCTGCAGCGGCGGGTGGCACCTCCAGCGGCCCCTTGAGCGCCCTGGGGAACACGCCCCAGGTCACCTGGTACGACGCTTCCAGGGGGCACGGGACGTAGTGATCCGGGGTGAGGAAGATCGGCATGTCCACAAGCCGGTCGCCGACCGCCACGTTCTCGACGTAGGCGACTTTCTCGGAACCGGCCGCATACGCCGCGAGGGTCAACGGCTTGTCCGGGGGCAGCTCGAACGGCTCTTCCTTGAACTGGTCCCAGATGGGCTTATGGATGCCGTGCGGGTCGCGGAGCGATGGCGGAAATAAATCGACGATCAACAAGTGGACCCCGCGGCGAAGGAGTTTCCCGGCTTTGCGCACGAACGTCCGGAGCGCGTTCGTCGAGTCCTTGTTCCCCGGCGAAACGATCTCGATGACCGCAATTAACTCGCCCTGCGGCAGGTACACGGACAGGCGGTCGGCCCGCCGGGCGTACCCGGCCGTGTTCTCCCCGCGGGTCACGATGCGCGTGCGGGGGGGACGATCCAGAACGGCGACCCCAGCCGGTCCGGTCGGAGGCATCGGCGGCTGAGCCTTGAGCGCGAGCACGTCCGGGATTGGCCCTTTCGCGTCCACCTCGCTCATGGCGAAGTAGCCCTCGGGCAACCCCCCGGCGTTGAGCGCTGCGGCGATGTCCTGGATCCACCGCTGGTGGAAGAAGTGATAAGTCCCGGCCGGAACGCGCAGTCCAATCGTGAATGGGCATGATGCACCTCCGCCAGGAATTGTAGCGGGTTGGCGTGGATTATTCCCGCCCGGCCTCGGGGCCTGGGCGGGTTTCACCAGGCGAGCACACCGGGGATTGGGCCGAGATCGAACGGAGGAGTTCAACTCAGACGGCATTATTGAGGATGTCTCGTTTTTCACCTCGCGCCGTTCCTTCCCCTATTAGTCTGCATCAAAAACCTGATCCACGCCGAGTTGGAATCCCTGGAGCAAGGACGATCGGGCGACGCTGCCGCGAGCAAAACTTCCGAGCCGGCGGTAGCGCTTCTTGTTCAGGACCAGAACGAGGATGGTTTCGTTCGAGGGATTGACAATCCAGTATTCCGCGACGCCGGCCGCAGCGTAGTCCTGGCGTTTCGAGACCAAGTCGCGCTCCGGCTTATCGGGGC
This sequence comes from uncultured Planctomycetota bacterium, assembly GCA_963827935.1. Lineage (GTDB taxonomy): Bacteria > Planctomycetota > Planctomycetia > Gemmatales > Gemmataceae > DATFNV01. The sequence goes on from CAWHCN010000004.1 coordinate 33,172, forward strand.
TGACGACTTCCACGACGAGGTCGGCACCGGTCCAGAATCGGTTCTGCCGACGCCGATCCGAGGCCGAAAGGAGGAGCAGCAAATCGGGTTCGCGGAATTTGCCCTTCCCGATCCGTAATCGCAGAGGAGCGATGCGCACCTTCCCTCCAAGCGGCTTGAGGAAGCCGTCAAATGCGTACAACAAGAACTGCACAATCGCTTGATGATAGTCGGTCGGCATAGGAAGGAGTTCCAGGAAGCCATCCGTGAATTCAACCAAACGCGTGGTGTGGTCGGTCAACGAAAGGTATTCCTCTTCGGTCCAACTCCCTTGTCGATCAAGGATGTCCAGGAGACGTTCCGGAGAAGCGAGGAGTCCCTTGGTTGTCATATTTCGGCTCGCAAAAAACCAATAGCCGACCGGGGCAAGTTCGGCGTTGAGAATCTACGATGTCCCCTTTTTTCGGGTCCAGAGCTGATCGACGTTGCTGGCCATACCGGCGTTGAGGACGAGTTGACGAAGAGAGCGGGCTGATGCGGAAACGTCGGTAAGACGATTCCCGAACGTTCCGAACCCTTTTCGCTTGTGGCCGAAATGCGTTTCTCCGTGCACCCCAATCACTCCTCCTGTTGTTCCGTGATCGACACCGGTACGTAGACCCGTTTCAGCGGCAGGATGCCTTTGTACCTCGAGTCCAGTTCTTCGTAGTGGGCGAGGATGAGGGTTACTAATTCGGCTCCGTCGATTAAGCGCAGGTTCGTCTTGCTTCGGGCAAACGTGATCGCCTGGTTGGTGTAATTGCCAAGAGTAACGAGAAGGCCGTACTCATTGGTGGGCCCGACTTTCCCGTCGAGGGCGGAGACCACCGGGTCGCTGATGTTTCCCTCACTACTCTTGACTTGAACCTTGATGATCGGTGGCTCGAACCCCAACTCGTCCCTGTGAGCGATGATGTCGATACCTCCATCTGGTCCCTCGGGGGATATCTCAAGTGCGATATCCCATTGTGCTTAGCAGGTGGGCCACGAATTCCGCGAGCGGGTGTCCCTTCAACTCTTGGGCCAACGTCTTGAGGATGAAGTCTTTTGTCGTTTCCTCGATCTCCTCCGCCACAAGCCCGACCGTTTCGTCCTTGGCCACCAGCGGTGGCGCGATCTTGCCTTCGACGGCCGCCCGGAACTCTTCTGCGTATGTCTTGACCTGAAAGAGGCTCATGGCTAGCCGATCTCGTATAGGGCACCTTGAGTGAAGTGTGTCCTGGGCAGGGCTTTCAACCACTTGACCGGGCGTAAGTTTGGGTATCCCTCATCAAGGGCTGCGTTGTATTGGTATCCGCCGTCGATCCTACCGATGTGGATCTGCCGATCCCGCTTCGAAGGGTATACGACCAGGTCGCCGACCTGCATCTCGTGGACGAACCGGTACAGTTGGCCCGCATTATTTGGGATGGCGCCAGGCTTTGCGTCGGGGTAAGTCTTAGCTACGGCTGCCTTGAATGCTTCCCGATCTGGCGTGGTTTTCGAGAGGTCGCCCATTTTGGCCCAGCCGATCGCCACATAGTTCTTCTTCAGAAAGAGGCTGTCTGCGTCCCCCGTCTTGCCGCCGTGAATACCCCAGATGGTAGCCTCTTTCATGAGCCCCTCCTCGGCGGCGTGCCATTCCGCGAAACACTATATCATTCAAGACCAGGAACGTCGAAACGCTACTCTCCGTGCGACCATGTCACGACCAGAACGACGACATTGAAAACATGGACCACGCTGATGGCAATCCACATCAGCACAGTGCCGCTAGGAATGCGTGGAAAGCTTACTTTCTCGAATGGGACTCCACACTCTTGCTCGTATTTCTTGAGGCGTTTTTCGTGTCCGTTCTCGTCATTTTCATCTTTCAGTGCCAATAGGCACACGACGGTGACCAGGAGAAACCCACAGACCATCAAAGCTCTATTCTCGAAGGGTGGGAGCTGCCATTGGTGCAGAGCGGTAAGAACGGCGCCTTCGAGCACGGAGAGCGTTTGGAATCGGCTCCATTTGAGTTTGTCCTGGTGGCGATAAAACTCGCAATCCTGCGAGTAAACGTGCTGCCTTTCCCGTGGGAATGTCACTCATTCTTGATTACCTCCGTTTATTGCCGAAGGCTCGGATCGGTCTACAGCATAACACGGCCCGGCAGCTGTTCACGCCAGACAGAAAAGGTGTGTCAGGATGTCAGCACCCTATTGCAAAAGGTCCTGCGTCCTTTTCTCCTCCCTGGTGGTCAAGCAGTGGGTGGACAGTTGCACGCGCCATTGTTCAAGAGCGACCAGTCCTGTTCTACTTCTGCACAGCCCAGGTCTTTGGTACTCACAAGACGCCCGTTGACCCAGAGGTCCGCCATTACCTGCGACATGAGGCGCTTCTGGGTATCCATGCACATATCGGCGGGACGATATCAGGGCGCGATTCCCTGTGGAGGGAACGAGGGTCTGATGGGTCGGTAGGTGCCGTCGTTTTTCGGGGCGAGCAAGAGAAACCTACCTACTCCCGACCTGATTGCGGCGGCTAGGGGCTTGCTTACCTCCCAAGCCCGAGGCGCGTCGGCGGGTTCGGGCGAGTGGTCAGTCTTATGCGCCGGGCACAAACACGCGGCACAGAGGAACACTCCGAACACGACCTTGCATAAACCGACCTTTCCGCAGCAGTTGCAAGTACGCATTGCTACGCCCCTCCTGTTCGGCAGAAACGCTGGCCCGACCCCATCACACCGTTATTCGCAGCGAACAGCGTCGCATTTGAGCGAAGCAGCGCGCACGGAAGAAACACAGGCCGAATATGGGGACAGCGTGGGACAGCGTGGTTTTCCAGCGGGAATTCACGCGCTCTCCTTGTCTATCGAGGCACTACCGGTCGGCCTTGGCCTCCGCCAGCAAGTCCTGCCAGCTCTCCAAGCCGTTAAAGCCACATAAGGGGCCATCGTGATTTTCCGCGAAATCCCGCTCTCCCCTGGTCCGCCTTCGCCCTACCGCCCGCCCCTCGCCTGCGCCAGCAACGCATTCCAGCTCTCCACCGTCTCCAGCCGTTCGATAAGCCTTCAAGCCGTTCCAGGTCGGAAATTTTCTCCAGCGCGGCTTGCGTCCGCGCACTGGGCCGACCCAGCTGCTTGCTCCCCAGCCGCCCCAGCAACTTCCGGGCCTCCTTGGACTGCCCCCTCAACAAGCCCTTCGTGCCGTCCTTCTTGCACGATGGCCTGATAGGTCGACGATTCTTTCATGGATCGGATTCCTTGCAACAAGGCCTGGGCCAGGGCGGGCGGATGGCGCAGCCCCAGCAGCACATAGGTTGCCGCCCACAACTGGCTCGCCAGGTGCCGCGCATCCGGTCGCCTCAGGCGCCGTTCCATCTTGTCGATGATACCAGGCAATTCTCCCGCCGTCACGGCACTGATTGGCGCCAGCGGCAGCGTCCCCAGGCCGCCGGCCAACAACCAATCAGGCGAAGTTTGCCAGACCCGAATCACCCGATAGCCGAAGGCATTGTACGGCTCTTCCCCTGGGAAGCTGCGCTCGCGCAGCCCTGTCAGGGCCGGCGAGTCGGCAGACGGCCGCAACAGGACCACAACAGTCCGAACCAGGAGACCGTGGCGGTCGTCCAGCAAGATGTTGCGCTTGTTCAGAAGCCCGGGGAAGGTCCGCCGCATCGTGCCCCGTCACGAACTCCAGGTGCAAGAGGTAGGGCGGTTTCGCCTCAACGCGCAACACCTTGTCGGCAGCCCCGCTGACGGTGGCAATATCAGCGTCAATGATCCGCGTCGGCGCAGCCGCCTGGCCGGCGAAGACGGTCCAGTCGGCGGGTCCAACTTCTACCAGCGTCTTCAGGGTCGGGTCGAATGGCTTGTCAGCCATGAGTGGGCTCCGGCCCGGCTTCGTCCGCCCGCTCCACCACGCCGTGACGCCGATTCACGAAGTCCTGGGCAATGCCGGTGTCGAGGAGGAAGCGTCTCATGGCAGCGGCTCCGCCTCCATTTGCCGGCGAACGGCTTCGATGTTCCATCGCCGCATGTCCGCCTCAAAACGAGCAAAGGCTGCATCTTCGTCCGGCGTGTACTCCAGAGGCTCAAACGTCTTGATCCAGGCCTCCCAGTCGGCCAGCGCTTCCGGGTCGTCGCGCCATTCGGATTCGTCCAGGCCGATCTTGTCGGCACTGTGAGGCAGCGGTTCGATAAGCACTTGGCAGCCTTCCGGCCAATCGGCCGGCGCCGCCTGATCGATCCGCCCGTTTTTCACCACGCTCTTGATAGCGGTCATGGCCATTCCTCCCGAACCCCTGCTGATTGTACCAGGTGATAGCCAAGGCAGGAGGCGGATAAGGCGACAGCCTGATTTTCCCGGGAAATCCCGCTCTCCCCTCGTCCCCCTTCGTCCTACCGCCCGCCCCTCGCCTTCCGCCAGCGAGGCGTGCCAGCTCTCCACGCCGTTACGCTGGGATGGAAATGGCGACATTCAAGGTTTCGGCCTAAAAGCCAGGGCCGCGCCGACAGCCCGGCCGGCGAACGGAGGTAGCGTCGGATCGCTGGATGCGAAGGCGCATCCTGACCAGTCATTCCGCTCCCGCCCCTTGCCGCCCGTTCTCCGCCCCCGCTCCAGGCGCACGCCGATGAGGGTCAAGTCCTCGGCGGGCAATTCGATGTCCAGGGGCTCGGAGATGCCGCCGTCGAGGTCGGCCACGATCCGGTAAATGCGGCGCTTGCCGACGCCGAGGTTGCCGCGATCCTCAACGATCACGCCCTCCACGGGGCCGCCCCAGTGAAATCGAACGCGATCGCCCTCGCGGAAGGGCCCGGGGTTGCGTGCCGCTTGGGGGTGCTTCAGCCAGGGATTCATGCGATGTCCTTCCCTACCAGGGCGGAGCGCCGTGAGGTCCGCCAGGTTGCCGCCGGCCGCGAACAGCGCCGGAACGCCAGGTCAAGCGACACGTCGGCCTCGCCCGCCTCGATCTTCGCCAGCCGGGACTGGCTCGACTTCATCCTCTTTGCGAGTTGCAGTTGGGTCAGTCCGTGCCTCGCGCAGGGACCGGACGAGGCGGCTCGCCTTCAACGCGCAGCTCGACCATGCGGCGCTCTTCCTCGCTCAGCTTCGAGCCAGTCTTCGGCGTCGCCGATCCAGTAGCCGGCCGCTTCGAGCCGGGCACGCGTTGCCTTGTCCATCGGTGAGTTCCTCATTGTTTCGGCTTTTTCGCCTCATCGTAAGCCTTCAAGCGTCCCTGACACGCGACGATGATGGCCTTGGGGGTCTGCCGGGTTGTTTTCGAGAACACGGCCGCAATCAAGATCGCGTCCGGGTCCCGTCGGTAGATGATTCGCCAGTTGTGCCGGCCGTCGCGGACGCGGAGTTCGTGGCAGCGTTTGCCAATGCTCGGCATCGGGCGCGAGAGTGGCATCCCGATGGACTCACCTTCCTGAAGGCGGCGCAGCAACTGCCCCGCCTCCACCCGGCCTTCTTTTGTGAAGGGCGGCGTCTTGATCTCGCCGTGGAGCAGGACCAGGGGTTTACGCTCGCCGCTCACCGAGTCTACCATATGTCGGCGCCGACATAATGTCAAGGTGCGTCAAAGTGGCCGGGCGCTGCCCACGTTCACCGTCCGCAGGGCGACCGCGCCACACTCGCACTTGGTCTGGCCGTCAGGCAACGGACCTCGTATCGCCAATCGCTGTCATCCCCCGCCCCGCCCGCACTCCCTCCGGCAGCCACACGCTCCATCGCCGTTCCCGGCCGTCGATGGATACCATGACTTCGCCCCGCGCCGGCGGGTGATCCGCGGGGTCATCGAGGATGAGGAAGTCCGGCCCCAGCTGGCCGATGGAAAAGGTCTGCCCGTTAACGCGAAGGTGCATCTCAATCTTCGCGGAATGGCCGGTGATATTCGGTGTGGGAGCCGACATGAGCAACCGTGAGCAGTTGTTGAGCCGGGCCAGGAAATACACCGAGCGAAGCGGACTGCGCGTCGTCGATGAACTCGGCTACGGTATTCATGGTATCGTCTTTGCCACCGAAGGCCAGCCAGCAGGGCGGGAACCAGGTGTCCCTGATCCGTGCTTGCCACGTGCCGCAATTGCTCGGCCGTGACGACCAGTTATGGATTATCGAGAATGACCGTGGTGAAGCCGCCGTTCGTGCTGGACTTTGCCGGGGCCTACCTCGACCGGGCACCCGACTTCTCGGAAGAAGTCCTCGCCGACTGGACGGCCGAAAAGCAGGAGCAATTCGGCGCCCGCTGGCCCGAGGTGCAGGCCGTCCTTCGCGAACTCGATGGGTATGGCGTATTTCTGCTCGATGTCAACCCGGGGAACGTCGCTTTCCCGGAGTGAATCTCGGCCGGTTCTCTTGGCTCACGGAAGAGATACGGAGTCAGGGTCCTGCCAGCTTTTTCCCGGCAGTTCTGCCGTAGAGCAGCAAGAGGCGATTATCGTCCCCCGAATGCAACCGCGTAAATGAAATGCTGTTGGTGCGCAGCTGGGAGCCGCGGGCGGGTCCGGCTCACCGCGGGGACGATGCTGTCACCGTCGTGGAGGTACGGTGCCACGACGGTGCCACGAGGGTGCCACGACCATGCCACGAGGGTGCCGCGACCATGCCACGATGGTGCCAAGGGTGCCATGAGGGTGCCATGAGGGTGCCACGACGGTGCCACGGGGTGTCAGGGGGGTGTGGTGGCACCATCAACTGGCTGGCGCCGCGGGCCATTTTGGTGTCAGCGCCCAGGCAGCGTTCGGGCCAGGCGGAAGCCGAGGTCGGTGGCACGGTGGTCCGGCGACCAGCCGCGGCGTGTTTTGGCGGCGCTGGTGGGGGCGGGGTCGCACCAGCCGCTGCCGCGGACCACGCGCTCAGCGCCGGTTTCCGGTCCAGTCGGCCGGAGCAGTTGCCGGGTCACCGTCGGGACATGGCGGTCCCAGCACCATTCCCAGGCATTGCCCCAGAACGTCGCACAGGCCGCGGCGATTCTTCTCCTTGCCGCCGACGGCATGGGGCTGCCTGTCGGCGTTCTCCAGGAACCATCCCTGCTGAAGCAAGAGGTCGGTCGGTGCCGGCAAGGCGGCCCGTTCGCCGGCGCGGGCGGCATACTCCCATTCCGCCTCGGTCGGTAGCCGGTAGCCGTTCGCCTCGAACCGGCACGCCCAGCCGGCGGGCGCACCGCGCAGTTCGTAACACGGTTCCAGGTGCTCGCGGCCGCTCAGCCAGTTGCAGAAGCGGATGCTGTCTTCCCAGCTGACGCAGACGACCGGCGTGGTGCCCGGCAGGTCGGGTCGCCAGGTGTCCCAGGCGGCGGCATCGGACCAGGCCTCCCGGCCATCCGGACTGACGACCAGGGCCCCAGACCGTCCGCCGGCGCCGGTCTCGGCCGCCGTCAGATAGCTCGTGCTGTGCATAAAGGCCCCAAATTGCTCCCGCGTCACCTCGGTCACCGACATCTCGAAATCGCGAGGCACGTCAACCACCGCACCGGAGGGGCCATAGGACGGTTCGAGGTGGCCGCGGGGAAAGCGCATCAGCGTCATTCCCGGCAACGAACCGGGACGCGGGCTGTCGTCGGCTGGGCCTGGTGGCGGACCCCGGTCGAAGCGTGGCAGCAGGAACCAGCCGGCGATCATCGAGCCGACTAGCACTAGGAACAGGGCCAGGCATCCGATCGAGGAACGGCGCGGGGCTGCGGGGCCGAGCGCCAGCGTGGGTGCCGCCCGGGTGATGGCAGCGGTCTGGCCGATCGGCGCCGCCAGGACCTGGGTCTCCGGGAAGAGGTCCACGCGCCGTCCCGCGACGACGGTTTCCGCGCCGTCCCCCGGCTCCGGCAACCAGGGGAGCAAGGCCTGCGCGACCTCGCCCGGCTGCTGATAACGATCCTCCGGACGCTTGGCCAGCATGCGTTCAAGGATGGCGAGGACCGCGGGCGGCACGTCGGGTCGGGCCCGGGTCACGGACGGCAGCGGCGCCTGCAGGTGCTGCACCATCGTTTCCAGCAGCGAGGGGCCGGCGAAGGGAGGGCGGCCGGTCAACAGGCAGTAAAGCGTGCAGCCCAGGCTGTAGATGTCGGCGCGGATGTCGCTGCTGGGGCTGTTGCACGCCTGCTCCGGAGCCATGAATTCGGGCGTGCCCACCACGTGCCCCTCGCGGGTCAAGGGCGTGCTGCCGGGAATGTGAGCCGTGGGCGCCGCCGTGCTCCGCTGAAACCGCGCCAGACCGAAGTCGAGGACCTTCACCAGCGGATCGGCCGGCCAACCGCGCAGCGGCCCGGGTCCCGGCGCGCCAGGCAACGGCGGCGGAAGGCGGAAGGCAATGACCAGGTTGCCCGGCTTGATGTCGCGGTGGACCATGCCCGCTTCGTGCGGCGTGTTGCAAGCCGAGGGCTGCCTGGCGGATGATCGCGCAGGCGATGGGGACGGGCGGCGGGCCGTATTCCTCGAGGAGGGCGGCCGCGTCGCGCCCCTCGACGTGTTCCATGACCAGGAAGCAGCGCCCCCCGTCCTCGGCGGCATCGTAGGCCAGCACGATATGAGGATGGATCAGTCGGGCCGCGCTGCGCACTTCGCGGAGGAACCGGGCCCGGGCTCGCGCATCCTGCATCAGGTTCGGCGCCATGACCTTGATGGCTACCGTGCGCTGCATCGTCGGGTGCAGCGCCTTGAAGACCTGGCCCATGCCCCCTGTCCCGATGCGTTCCAGCAGACGATACTGGCCCAGGAGATCGCCGGCGCGCGGACCATCCTCGGCGGGCGGCGGCGATCCGGTGATGGCCTCGGGGGTGCAGTGCTCGTTGCCGGACGGCATGCGCGTTCCTATGCGCGGGCGGCTGGAAGCGGCAACCGTAGCAAGCAGCGATCACCGCGGGTCTGAACAGTATACCCGAGCCCTCGCCGGGGCGGAATGCCGGCGAGCGGCGCGGCGTCAGCCCGCCGGTTTGGGGGCCTAACGGCGGGCTGACGCCGCGCCGCTCGCCGCTTCTCGGTTCGCTCCGGCGGTCTAGCGGGCGGTGTGCGTGGCCAGGGCCAGGGCGAGGCGGCAACCGCCGAGGAAATCGGCCAGGTCCACGTACTCCTCGATGGTGTGCACATCCCGTTGCCCGGCGCCGAAGGTGATCGTCGGGATGCCGTGCCGCACCATCCAGTTGGCATCGAGGCCCCCGTTGGTGGTGCGCAGGATCGGCGTCAGGCCGGCGTACGCCGCGGCAGCCTGGGCATGGCGAACCACGGGGGCCGTGTCGCGAAGGCGGAAGGGATAGTAATCGCGGCGGCGGCGGAAGGTGACGCGTGCGTGCCGGCCGCGGTCGTCGGCCACCTGCTGGGCTGCCGCCTCAAACGCCTGCCGATAAGCCGACGTGATCGCTCCGGCAAAGCGGATGTCGTGGCTGCGCGATTCACCCCGCACCAGGGCAAAGTCGGTGACCACGTTGGTCGCCTGTCCGGCACTCCCTCCGTCGGGGTCGCCGATGCTGCCAACGTTGGACGTGCCCAGGTGGCCATCACGGCTGACCTTGCCAAACCACCCGCCGCGGTACACCTCGGCCAGGGCCAGGCTGGCGACCAGCGTGGCCGACACGCCGCGCTCTGGATGAGCCCCCGCGTGGGCCGCTCGACCGCGGATTTCTACCTCCCAGCGGTCGGCACCGACGGCTCCGACGGTGATTTCGGAGGGCACGCCGCCATCGACGTTGAAGGCATAGATGGGATCGCCGAGGGCCTTCAGATCGACGTGGCGGGCACCCCACAGGCCGCTTTCTTCACGCACGGTGAAGAGCAGCGTCAACGGAGGATGCGGCAGGCGGCGTTCCAGCAGCGTGGCCGCCAGCGTGACCAGGCAGGCGACGCCGGTGCGGTTGTCGCCCCCCAGGCGCGGTTGCCCCCGCCGGCCTGATCCGCTGCCCCTGCCGCACAGGCTTGGCGCCCGCACACAGCGGCACCGTATCGAGATGCGTCATGAAAAGCAGACGCGCTTGGTCGTTCAGCGTCCCGGGCAAGGTGACGATGAGGTTGCCCGTCTCGGTCGGCAGCGGAATGTGCGTATTGGCATCGTCGAAGTGGATGGCGCGGCGCGGCACGCCGGCTTCGACCAGGGCGGCGGCGACGGCGGCACCGATGGCTTTCTCGTGCCCCGTCGTCCCCTCAACCGCCAGGAACCGGAGCAAACGCTGGATGGCCGGCTCGCGATCGAAGCTGAGGTCATTGGCGGTCATGGGTAACCGTCTCCGTGGAAGTGTCCTAACAGGAGGCATAATAGCAGTTTGGGCAACGGCGGCTTCCTCGAATTTGGGGTTCGGCCCCGCGCCTTGCCGAACCGCTCCTCCCGCCCATAATAACGGATCGTGTAGCCGAGTCCCGCGCCGCCCGGTGCGGGAGCGGGGGACCCATGGGATCGATTCGCCGGTCCAGGGGCTCAGGTCCGAACCAGCGGACCGGGGCACTTACAAGCCCTAGCCCGTCAGCTAACCTCGCAGGCCAACCGCGGCACGGCGCCGCGGCCCGTTGTAGGGGCACACCCGTCTTGCTGGTGGCGACGGAAAGCCCGGCCGCTGCTTCGACGTCCCGTCGAAGAACCTTCTCATGTCCACCACCGACGGCAGTTCCACGCCCAGCGCCGGGCTCATGCACCGCCTGGCCCGCCCGGCGCAGGTGATCATCGTCAGCTCGGTGATGTTCACCTTCATCAGCTACTGGCGGACGGCGGCCGTTGTGCTGTGCGATCTGGCCAGCACTGCCTATTACATCGGCGGCATTGTCGAGAACGCCATTGGGCCGGCCGCCCCTTGGTTCATCCTTGCCGTCATGCTCTTTTCCTACGCGGTCCGCTCGGTCTATATCGAGAGCTGCTCGCTGTTCGTCCGCGGCGGCGTTTACCGAGTCGTGAAGGAGGCTATGGGCGGCGGCCTCGCCAAGCTCTCCGTGTCGGCGCTGATGTTCGATTACATCCTGACCGGCCCCACCTCCGGCGTCTCGGCCGGGCAGTACATCATGGGGCTGCTCTTGCAATTCTTCAGCCTGGTCGCGCCGCAAAGCTACCGGACCCTTGGTCTCGACCTGACGGACCCCGGCACGCCCGGCGAGCTGTTCAAGCGCTGGGGGGCCGTGGTCCTGGCCGTCGCCGTCACGCTCTATTTCTTCCGCCAGAACCTGCTGGGTATCCACGAGTCCAGCGACAAGGCGCTCAAGATCATGTACGCCACCACCGTGATGGCGGTCATCATGATCGTCTGGTGCCTGGTCACGCTGGTCCACAACGGCGTCGCCAATGACGTGCCCTGGCAGCCCGACCTCCACGCCAAGGTCGAGCATCTTGAAGTCAAGGGGAAGGACCTGCCGGAGGATGTGCGCAAGCGCTTCATCCCGGAGGAGCGCGAAGGCGGTGTCTACGTGCGGAACCCCAGCCGGCCGGATCACCTGGAGCCGCTCGTGGAAAACGGCGAACCGGTCCCGCGATACAACGAAGCCCTCAAGGAACTGGGCGTCAAGCAGCAGGACGACCCCCTCGGTTTCCTGCGTCATGTCAGCTTTGCCGACGCCTTTCGCGTCGTCGGCGTCATCGGGTTTTTCCTGGCATTTGGACACTCGATCCTGGCGATGTCGGGCGAAGAAACTCTGGCCCAGGTCTATCGTGAAGTCGAGTCGCCCAAGCTCAAGAACTTCAAGCGGGCGGCCTTTATCGTTTTCGTCTATAGCCTGGTGCTGACGGCCGGCATCAGCTTCCTGGCCGTGCTGCTGATCCCCGACGAAGTCCGCATGAAGTTTTACCAGGACAACCTTATTGGCGGCCTGGCCCGGCATGTCTGGGGTCCGCCGCTCGTCAAGTTCGGCCTGGAGACGTTCGTGGTGGTGATCGGCTTCCTGATCCTGGCGGGCGCGGTCAACACGGCCATCATCGGCAGCAACGGCGTGCTCAATCGCGTCGCCGAGGACGGCGTCCTGCCCGACTGGTTCCTCAAGCCACACCCCCGATACGGCACGACCTACCGGCTTCTGATACTCATCACACTCCTCCAGCTCGGCGTCATCCTGATTAGCCAGGGACACATGGTCATCCTCGGCGAAGCCTATGCCTTCGGCGTGGTCTGGAGCTTCGTCTTCAAGGCGCTGTCCATGGTGGTGCTGCGCTTCAAGGATCGAACGCCTCGCGAGTACAAGGTCCCACTTAACATCCGCATTCGCGGCGTCGAGGTGCCCATCGGCCTAAGCCTGATCTTCCTGGTGCTGCTGACGACGGCGATCCTTAACTTCTTCACCAAGGAAGTGGCCACCGTCAGCGGGCTTGTATTTACTGCCGGTTTCCTCACGGTGTTTGTTGTCTCCGAACGCTTTCACGATCGCCGGCGCGGGTCGGCGGCGCACAAGCATCTGGAACAGTTCAATCGGCAACAGACCCCCGACATCAGCCTGGAGGCGCTCGGCATTACCCGCCCCTATCGCAAGCTGGTGGCGATCCGATCGACTCAGAATCTAGTCATGCTGGAGAAAGCGCTGGCCGAGGCCGACCCGGACACGACGGCCCTGGTGGTGATGACCGCCAAGGTCATGCCTGCCGGCGATGCACCATCGAACGGCGATCTCGACCTGGATACCTACGATCAGCAACTCATGACCGCGGTGGTAGACAAGGCGGAGCACGCCGGCAAGCAGGTCCGCCCGCTCATTGTGCTGACCAACAACCCGCTCAATGCCGTGTTGCAGACAGCATCCAAACTCCAGGTCAACGAAGTGGTGATGGGGGCGTCGAACAAGTATACTGCCGACGAGCAACTGGAGCAGATCGCCTTCTACTGGATCAGCACGCACCACGGCACGCCGGCCCCCCTGACGGTGCGAATCCTCGGGGCCGGACGCGACATGACCCTCGACCTGGGCGGCGGCAATCGCATTCCCAAGCTCAGCGAGCGCCGCGCCCGCAATGTGGCTGAGCTGCGGGCCGCCGGCGTCGGCGTCGACCGGGTTCTCCTGGTGCACGACGGCACCCCGGAGTCCAGCGATCTGTTTCAGGACATTCTGACCATGCTCGATCCGCAGGTGCAGCTAGCCGTGACCCCGGTAGCGCCGCTCGCCGAGCCCTCGCTCACGGCCATCAACCTGATCCCGCACGATCAGGATCGGGCCAAGCAGCTCGGCCGCGAGGTGCGCCTCCTCGGATTGCCGAGCGACACCGGCGAGGCCATCGTCCGGCTGGCCCAGGAAGGGGCCTACGACCTGATCGTACTCGGCCTGCCGACGGAGCCGCCGCCCGGCCAGAGCGGGCGCCTGGATGCGCGGGCCCAGTACCTGATGGAGCGCGCCCATTGTCGCGTGTTCCTGGCGGCGCCGCCCCTCATCCCGCGAGGTTGTGGACACGAGACCGAGTCAGTAGGTCTTCCCGGATCTCCATCATGGCCCTTTCCCGCCCGGCGCAGGTGATCATCGTCAGTTCGGTGATGTTCACCTTCATCAGCTACTGGCGGACGGCGGCCGTCGTTCTTTGCGATCTCGCCAGCACCGCCTACTACATCGGCGGCATCGTCGAGCAGGCCATCGGGCCAGCGGCCCCCTGGTTCATCATCGCCGTCATGCTCTTTAGCTATGCCGTCCGCTGGGTCTACATCGAAAGCTGCACCTTGTTCACGCGGGGCGGCGTCTACCGCGTGGTTCACGAGGCGCTCGGCCGGCGTGCCGCCAAAGTCGCCGTCAGCGCCCTGCTGTTCGACTATGTCTTGACCGGGCCGATCAGTGGCGTGTCAGCGGGGCAGTACATCGTGGGCCTGGCCATCGCGGCCTATGAGCACGCCAGCCAGTCGATCGTCCCGCGGAGCACGGCCGACGCCTGGAAGAGCTGGGGCTCGGTGCTGATTGCCTGCGCCGTCACCCTCTACTTCTACCGCCAGAACCGGCGCGGCCTCCACGAGTCGAGCGACAAGGCGCTCAAGATCATGGCCGTCACCAGCCTGATGGGGGTCATCCTGCTCACCTGGTGCGGCATCACCCTGATCCACCGCACCACCACCCCCAGGGCCGAGGCTCCCGTCCCTCAACTGCCAACCGCTGAGCCACGATTGGTTCCGCGGCCCAACCCCGACACCGGCGAACTCGAGGAGAAGCTCGGCTTCATCAGGTCCACCGCGGTCGCCGACCACATCAGGACCGTGGGTACGGCAGGCGGACCGAACTGGTTCAGCATCTTCGGCTGCCTCGGCGTGGCCATCGCCTTCGGCCATTCCATCCTGGCGATGTCCGGCGAGGAAACGCTGGCCCAGGTTTACCGCGAGGTCGAGGCGCCCAAGCTCAAGAACTTCAAGAAGGCGGCCTTCATCGTCTTCCTCTACAGCCTTCTGTTCACCGGCCTCATCAGCCTGCTGGCCGTGATGTTGATCCCCGATCGGGAACGCCTGACAAAATACGCCGACAACCTGATCGGTGGGCTGGCCATGAACGTCGTGGGGCCGCCCTCGCTTCGCCTGGCGCTCCACGCCCTGGTGGTGGTCGTCGGCTTTCTCATCCTGTCGGGTGCCGTCAACACGGCGATTGTCGGCAGCAACGGCGTGCTCAATCGCGTCGTCGAGGATGGCGTGCTGCCAGACTGGTTCCTCAAGCCTCATCCGACCTTCGGCACCACCTACCGCGTCCTTGCCCTGATAGTGGGCCTGCAGCTGGTGACCATTGTCGCCAGCCGGGGCAACGTGCTATGGCTGGGCGAAGCCTACGCCTTCGGGGTGGTCTGGAGCTTTGTGTTCCAGGCGCTGTCGATGGTGGTGCTGCGTTTCAAGGACCGCCGGCCGCGCGCGTTCAAGGTGCCCCTCAACGTGAAGGTCGGCGGCGTTGACATCCCGGTCGGCCTGCTGCTGATCCTTGGTATTCTGCTGCTGGCCGCGGTGATGAACGTGCTGACTAAGGAGGTAGCCACCATCGGCGGGGTGCTGTTCACGGCTGCATTCACCCTGGCTTTCTGGCTGTCCGAGCGCCGCCAACAACGAACGGAGCTTGGCCGGCCGCCGCAGCACCTGGACCAGTTCAACGAACACAGCACCCCGGAGGTGACGCCGGAGACCCTGGGGCTGACCAAGCTCTACCGCAAGCTGGTGGCCCTGCGCTCGCCGCACAACCTGCTGACCTTAGAGCGGGCCCTGGACGAAACTGATCCCGCCACGACGGGCGTGGTGGTCATGACGGCGAAGGTGTTTCCTCCGGGCGCCGCCCAGCCGGTCACGCTGGAGTTGGACATTTACGAACGCCAGTTGCTGACTGCCATCCTTCAGATGGCCGAGCGCGTGGGCAAGGAGGTCAAGCCGCTGGTGGTGCCGACCAACAATCCGCTGCACGCCGTGCTGCAGACCGCGCGGAACCTCCAGGCACACGAGTTGATTGTCGGCGCCTCCAACCGCTTCTCCCCCGATGAGCAACTGGAGCAGATCGCCCTGTACTGGATTGCCCTGCACCACGGCAACCCCCGCCGCTCACCGTGCGCATCACTGAATCGACATCGCGAAGCGGTCCTGGACCTGGGCGGCGGCAACCGCATCCCAAAGATCGGCGAAGGGCGAGCCCGCCGCGTTTCCGACCTGCGGGCGGCCGGTGTCGGCGTCAACCGCGTCCTGCTGCTGCACGACGGCACGCCGCATTGTGGCGACTTATTCCAGGCGGTGCTCACGATGCTTGATCCCGGCGTGGCCCTGGCCCTGGTGCCGGTGGTGTCGCCCAACAACGATCCGGGCGACCATACCCTGATCCCGCAGGCGCAGGCCCGAGCCCGCCAGCTGGGCCGCGTGGTTCACCTTCTGGAAGTACAGGGCGATGTGGCCTCGGGCCTGGTCCGCCTGGCGCGGGAGGGCCAGTACGACCTCATCGTGCTGCCGCTGCCGGACGAACTCCCCGCCGGGACCAAGCTACCCCTGGACGAGCGCTCGACGTACGTCCTGAGGCACGCGCCGTGCCCGGTCTTCCTGGCCGCGCTGCCGCTGATCCCGCAGGATGTGGAGGAACCGCCGCAACCCCAATAGCGCACAGAAAGCATGAGAGACCTGTCGCAGGCCGCCGCGCGAACCGGATCGAGGAGACGGAAGGCGGTGCGGCCCCCCTCCCCCCAATTTGCCATCTTGTACTGAATTCGCCGGGAATTATGTTCAACCTGGCGCCAGCGCCGCAATCCCTTGGCAAATAACGACATGCGCCTTCACATTTCAGCGCCAGGCGCCAGGTTGAACATAATTCCGTGTGTGCGGACCCGCCCTGCCGGCAAAGGATCAGCTTGAGGGCTGATGCCAGTCCCTGGCACACGTTCCGCTATGAACCTGACAGGCCATCGGCTTTCCGTTCGCACTGCGCTTCTCTAGCTCTTCTTTGTGGCGGCGGAGTCGCGGTGGCCGCGTTTGATCTGGTGCCTCTGAGCCCGTGCTTGAGCTTGGCCCTTGGGTCGGCTTCACTTTCCTTGGTGCCGCGAGCCCGCTTGAAAGTCTCGTCCTTCGTTCGACCCATCCTCCGCCGACATTTTCTTCGCCCGTCCCTCACCGTCGTTGGAGGTCCTCATGCCTCGGAAGAAGACACGCCAGCCCATCCCGCCGCCCCGCATCGTCCGGCCCTGTGCCGCCGCCATCGACGTCGGCAGCGCCAGCCACGTCGTCGCCGTCGACCCCGCTTGCGATCCGCAGCCCGTTCGTACCTTCGGCGTCTATACCGCCGACCTACAGACGCTGGCCGAGTGGTTACGCCACTGCGGCGTCACGAGCGTCGTGCTCGAATCGACCGGCGTCTACTGGATGTGCTTATGCGACTTCCTGGAAAGCCAGGGCTTCGAAGTGGTGGTGGTCGATCCACGCAGCCTGGCCCGCAACCTCAAGAAGAAGACCGACGTTTGCGATGCGGTCTGGCTGCAGCAGATGCACGCCTGTGGCCAGCTCAAGAGCTGTTTTCGACCCGCGCACGAGGTGCTGGCGTTGCGGACGCTGTGGCGGCATCGCGAGCATCTGATCACCGAGGCAGCCAAGCTCTTGCAGATGATGCTCAAAGTGCTGGTCCAGATGAATGTTCATTTGGACCTGGCCGTGTCGAGCATCGCCGGCGTCACCGGCATGCGCATCCTGCGTGCCATCGCCCAGGGGCAGCGTGACCCCTAGACGCTGGCGGCGATGCGCGATCCCAGCTGCAAGAAGAGCCGCGAGGAGATTGCCAAGGCCCTGGAAGGGACCTGGGACGCGGCCCACCTGTTCGAGCTGAAACAACTGCTCAAGGCCTGGGACTTCTACCAGAATCAGCTCCATGTCTGTGACCGGGAGTACGCCAAGGCGGCCGGGCCGATGCCGGACAAGACCCAGGGGCGTCCGTTGCCCGAGTCCCAGAAGGCCGCGCCCAAGAGTCGCAACCGCCCGACGGAGTTCGACGCCGACGCCTTGATCTTCCAGTTGACGGGCGTGCGTGTCACGGAAGTGGACGGTCTGGGCGCCAGCACGGTGCTGACGGTCTTGTCGGAGACAGGCCCGGACCTGGCGGCACGTTTCCCGACGGACAAGCACTTCGCGGCCTGGACGACGCTGGCGCCGGCAAGCACCAATCGGGCAAGCGGATCCGCTATCCCGCCCAGACGGCCAGCCGGGTGGCCAGGGCGTTTCGGCTGGCGGCGCGGTCCTTGCTCAGAAGTAAGAGCGTGCTGGGTAATTTCCTGCGCCGCCTGCGGGCCCGGCTGGGGATAGGCAGCGCCATCAGGGCGACAGCCCACAAGCTGGCGAAGCTCTTCTATCGCCTCATCACGCGTGGGGAAGCGTATCGCCGTGAGAGCACGGCAGCCGAAGAAGTCAAGCAGCAGGAGCGTCAGGTCAAAGCGCTGCAGCGCAGAGCGCGGGAGTTAGGGCTGCAAGTGGTGCCGATCTGAGCAGGGTCGGCGGGGCAACAGACGACGTCGGGGAAGTAGGCGAGGTCGATCTCAAGCCGAGCCGCTTGGGGCGGTGGCGTCGAAAATACGCGCGCACCGTAAGATCGCTGCCCGAGCACGACACCTCTCGCCCGGGTAGCGGGGCCTTGTTCATTGAAAGCAAAGCGAGCTGTCGGTTCACGTCGAACGATTGAGCGAAGGCCTCACCGCACGCGTTTGCCGGATGAACCAAAAAACGAGACCACCGGCGAGGCAATCCCTAACCGGTGGCCCTCCGCTGCGAGCCCTCGGACCCACTCGGTCCGAGGGTTTTGGATCGTCGCGTTACTTCCCCTTCACCGCGCCCACCTCGACGCTGACCACCTTGTTCTTCGGGGCCAGCATCACCGTCACCGGCGAGCCTTCCGCAACACTCGCCAGCGCGTCCTTGGCGGTGCCGGGCTTCTTCTCGGTCCCTGCCAGCGTGACGGCCTTGGTGTCGTCGGCCACCTTGTACTCCTTGGTCGCCTCGGTGCCGTTCTTTCCCATCACCTTGAGGACCAGGGTGCCGTCCTTGAACGAAGTGAAGGTGCCGGCAGCCTTGTGGGGGGCAGCGCCGATCGTCAGCCCGGTGACCTTGTCGTCCGCGCTCAGCTTGACCACGACGTTGCTGCCGTCCTTCAGGTCCTTGAAGGCGTCCTTGACAGTGGCTTCCTTCGCCTCAAAGTTGGTGTAGGCGGTCACCTTGAGGTCGTCGTCGATCTTGAAGTCCTGGGGCTTGGGCTCCTCGCCTTTCTTCCCCTTGACCTTGACAGTCAGGGTGCCGTCCTTGAACGAGACGAACGTGCCGCTGGCCGTCTTTCCCTTCTTGGCTTTCTGGGCCGCGAAGGCAACGCCGACGACCAGGGTCAGGGCGACAAAACCACAGAGCAATTGACGCAGCATGAAAAACCTCCTACGCGGGGCGAAGAATGCGAAAGACCGTTCCGGCACCAGGCCGGCAGTTGTCAGGAGCGGGCGGCGGCCGGGAGGGAATCGTGGCGGCGGGGCTGCGGGCGATACCAGACTGTTCAACCCTGCCCCTACCAAAGGGTTCTGGGGCTGGCGATTAGGCGGTCTTGTCCCGAGTTGCCCGGCGAGCTGGAACCTGGTCTTCCCAACCATGTTCTGTGATTTTTCGATTGTCCGCCTGGCCGGGCTGGGGTAGCTTGCAGTGTAGGTGGGGAGAATCGTCCATGCCGATCCACTTGACCTGCGGCTGCGGTGAGGCCCTGTGCTTCCCGGAGGAACAGTCCGGCAGCCAGGCGGCGTGCCCGCGCTGTTCGCAAGCTTTGCAGGTGCCGCGGCTGGGCATCTTCGTCGAGGCGGGCGACCGTCTGCCGCCCCCCGCTCCGCCGCGACAGGCTGAGAAGCCGGTGCCGGTCGCCGCGCCGTATGCCCCGCCTCCGCCGGCCGAGGCCCAGCGCCCGGCCCCGGTGCCCGTGGCCCTTCCGTTCGCGCCCCCGCCCGACTCCGTCCCGGCACGGGGCCGTGTGCGATGGCGATGGCTGCTGGCCGCTGCCCTGCTGCTGATCGCCGGCCCCCTGCCATTCCTTCGCAACGGTCCGCCTCCCAGTGAGTTGCCGCCCGATGATCCGCCGCCCGGCGACGGGCCGCCGATGCTTCTCATCACGCAAAACCTTGTGCACGGCAACCCGCCACCGCCGGCCAAGGGGTTGACGGTCGGCATCATCGCGCCGCCACGCCGTCCCGCGGATGTCGATCCAGCATCAGGCGGGGAGGCCCGGGAGTCGGCGGCGCCGGAGGCGAGTTCGTTCCAGCTGCAGCGCTTGCGGGCTGCGAACGCGGAAACGGCCCCCATTGCCCGTGATGTCCGCCGCGAGCTACAACGGTTGCGGGCGGAGCGGGCCGGGCGGGAGGCCGAGGCCGAGGAGGTGCGCCGGCAACTCCAGCGCCTCCGGGCCGAACTGTCGCCCGACACCATTCGCTCCGTCGAGGAATCGGTCGGCGATTCGGCCGGTGGTGCGCTGCCGGCACGCCTGGCCGAGAATGGCCGGCGAGCGCTGGCCGATCGTGATTATGAAGCCGCCGTCCGCGACCTGACCCGCGCCGCCGTCCTGGATCCCACCAACAAGGAGTTGGCGAGGCTCCTGAAAACCGCATCCGAAGGGCTGGACAAGGTCAACAAGGAAGTGCCCGAAGGCCTGGCGAAGGCCAGGGACGCCCTCCTGGAAGGAGACGTCGAGACGGCCAAGAACATCTATGCGGTCCTCCTGCTCGTTGCTCCCCGGGACCGGCGGGTGCGCGACGCGGTCGGCCGCCTCCAGGCGCGGCTTGCCAAAGGAGAGGTCACCAGCAGCGGCGAATCGCGCTGGCTCACCGCCGAGGAGATCGAGGCCCTCAGCGACCATCGTCCGCGGCCGTCGGCGCGCTGGCGGCTGGGCGAGGTCAATCCCGAAGTCACCGAGCGTGCCATCACGGCGGGGCAGGCCTTTCGGAGCGGCGCCGGCCAGCAGACCGAACGCAGCCGGACCACCGGGCAGGCCCTCACCGCTGGTTTCCAGGACGAGACCGCCCGGTCTGCCCGCTGGAGTCGCGAGCACGACCAGGGACTCGCCGAGCAGGGAGAGCGCTCCCGGGCCGCCTGGCGCGAGGGCCTCGACGGGCTGATCGTGGGAACCGACCGGGCCGCGCGCTCCGGGGCGGACGCGCGGACGGGCTGGGCCGAGCAGGACCAGCGGCTGGCCCGGATCGGTCGCGAGCTGGAAGGGGTCTGGAAGCAGCAGGATGAACGAGCCCACAGTGCGGCGGCGGGGCAGATGCTTGGCCTCTTGCAACAGAACGCCCGCACCGGCGAGGCGGTTCGCCAGCACGAGGCCGCCTTCGCTCAGCAGGGAGAGCGAATGACGGCGGCGGGCGGCGCCGGCCGACTCGGCTGGGCCGAGCAGGGGCAGCGCATCGCGCAAGCCGGCCAGGATCACAACGCCGGCCTTCATGTGCTTCTGGAACGGGCTCAGCAAGCGGGCCGCGATTTCAACGCCGGAATTCGCGCCCAGGGCGAACGGGGGTATGACCGCGCGGGCCACGCCGAGATCGACGAACGCCTGCGGGCCGGCTGGCGCGAGAGCCGCCACAATCTGGCCGGACAGGGCCTGCGCTCCAATGGCCGCGGGGCCGGCGATGCGATCGGCGACCGCTCCCGAGCCGCCGCCCACGATCGGCGGCTGACGGGTGAAGAATTGGAAGGTCGCTTGAAGGGGGCCATGCGCGAGCAACGGCTGGCCGTGGACACCTGGCACACCGGCGAGGTCAAGCCGGGCCCGGAGTCGGATCGCCCCGCGCCGCCGGCGCCGCTGCCGGACGACCCCGCCCTCAAGCAGAAGGAGCGCGAGGAAGCCGAACACGCCCTGGAGGAACG
Organism: uncultured Planctomycetota bacterium; assembly: GCA_963827935.1. Taxonomy (GTDB): domain Bacteria; phylum Planctomycetota; class Planctomycetia; order Gemmatales; family Gemmataceae; genus DATFNV01. Next base: position 54,388 of record CAWHCN010000004.1, read on the forward strand.
CAATCGCAAGGCCCGCGCGGCCGCCGAATTCAAACGCCTGCAAGACGAACGCAAACAGCAGGAGCACGACGTGCAGGAGTTGAAGAAGCTGATCGAGCAAAAGGAGACATTGGAGCGTGACGCGGCCGAATTGAAACTCCTCCAGGCCGAGAAGGAACGGCTCGACCGGCTGCAGCAAGGACTCAAGGGCGTGCGGCAGGGGCCGGGGAAGGAGTGAGCGGCAGTCGATCCGGTAAGGAACCTGGAGGTCATGGGGAGCCTCCGCCATTGGGTCGGGGAGTGCCCGCGTGCCCGTATATAATGCTTCGACCGGCCCGCTCGGTGCCCCTTCGGGGACGACGGATTGCTGTCCAGCAATTAGCAAGGCCACGGCGACCGAATTCGCACTGGTAAACCCATCAAAACAGAGCAACTTCATCATTGGCGAACTTGTTCGCGCGGGGGAGTTGTCGTTTATCGTCGAGAATCTTCCCAAGACGACACCGCAAACGGGATGTCCAGGACGGTGGATGTTCCAGCAATTGATGGCGCATTTCGGCGCCAGCGTCGCCGCCATCCAAGGGAACTGGGTTGGTGCATCCAGCGACAACCTGACTGCAATTAACATGCTTACCGCTGGCAGCGCCATGACGCTTGAGGAGGCTGCGAAGCAGACCTGGACAGGAAGGCGGGCCCGAAACCACGGGTTCGCACAGGTTCACGCAAGAGGGACGCCCATCGGAACCCCAGGGCGGTATGTTGCCGTGTATGTTTTTTTCACGAGGTAGAGGTGTCATATGTCTAACGATCTTGAGCAATGTGACCCACTCGTTATTGGCAGACTCCGGGTCATGGCGCGGGAAGGCCGGTCCCCCAGTGAGATGGTTCAGGAGTTGAAGCGCCGCCTGGGGATGGAAACGCACATCCTTACCCTCTTAACATACTTCAAGCAAGCTTTCGCTCTGACGCTGTCGGAGGCCAAGCCGCTGGCGGCCCTCTCGCGAAATGCGCATCGGGAGATTGAAGACGACTCCTTGTTGAATGATCTCCTTTTGCCGGCGATTCACACTCACCGATCAGAGTGGGAATCCCGCGAGGAGTGACGAACAACCCTCCGCTCGCGCGTAGCGGAGGGCTCTCTTGGCCGATCCCGCAACAGGCCCCAAGACGCGGTGCGCAATCCAGGTTGGGGCAGCTCGGAGAGGCCAGTCCGATGGGAACTGGCGTGCGCAATGGGAGCCATATCTCCCATTTCTAGGAGCTACTTGCCAACCCCCCCCCACCCCCTCAGTAACTTGGCAGGCAGCTTTTCCCGGCAGCGCAAGTGCCATGTTTACAATGGCTAACGCCAAAAAAGCTGCCTGCCATCATGGCAGGCAGATCGGGCGGATGGCAGGCAGCTCGGGCCAGCCCGCACGGACCGTCATCTACTCCTTCGCCTTCAGATGCTCCTGGAAATAGACGGCGAACTTGCCATACATCCGCTGCATCACCACCGGGTCCGGCACCATGTGCGTCAGGCCCGGCAGCGGCAACAGGTCGAACTCCTTGCCTTCCCGGAACAGCGCGTTGGCCAGCTTGAGCGTGTGCCGGAAATACACGTTGTCATCCGCCGTGCCGTGGATCAACAGCAACGGGCGGCGCAGGTCCGCGGCATAGGTCAACAGCGAAGCCTCGCGGTAAGCGTCGGCGTGGCGGTCCGGCAGGCCCAGATAGCGCTCGGTGTAGTGGGTGTCGTAATCGAGCCAGTCCACGACCGGGGCGCCGGCGATGGCGGCCTTGAAGACGTCCGGCCGGCGCAACACCGCTAGCCCCGCCATATAGCCGCCGAACGACCAGCCGTAAATGCCGACCCGCTGGAGATCCAGCTCGGGGAACTTCCGCGCCAGCGCCTTCAGCCCGGCCACTTGATCTTCCAACGGGACGCTGCCGAACTTGTCGCGGATGGCCTTTTCCCAGGCCCGGCCGCGACCCGGCGTGCCGCGATTGTCCACCGACACGACGATGAACCCCTGGTCCGCCAGCCATTGATCGATCAGGTGCGTGCCCATCGACGCCAGGACGACCTGGTGGAGCGGTCCGCCATAGACATGGACAATCACCGGATACTTGGTGCCCGTCTTGAAGTGGCGCGGCCGCACCACCGAGGTGTAATAGCCCACGCCCTCGCCGATGCGCAGTAGCTCGGCGTGCGGCTTGAACGGCGGCTCTTCGGCGACCGAGGGGAGTTCGCCCAAAAGCGAGCCATCGGCCCGATGAACCGTCGCGCGGGGCATGGCGCCGGCCAGGGTCGCCGTGTGGACGTAGATGGCGTGGTCGCGGCTGAACACAGCGCCGTGCAGGCCCGGTTCCTTGGTCAATCGCTCCGGCTTGCCGTCGCGCAGTCCGATGCGCCAGAGCTGCGTTTGCGTCGGATCGGTGCTGGCGCGGTAAACGACCCGGCCGGCCTTCGGGTCGAGGTCCACCAGTCCCTGGAAGCCGGCATCCGGCGGCACCACCACGCGCACCAGCGGACCGGCGGCATCGCGCAGCTCCAGGCGCGGTCCGTCCGGCTGGTCGCTGGTCCACAGGAAGCCGCCGCCCTCGGGCAGCCAGCGCGGCACCTCGTCCGGCAAGTCGACCCAGGCCGGGTCGCGCTCCGTCAACAGGGGCGTCGTCCGCCCGGTCTTCGGATCGACGGTCAACAGCGCGATCTCGTCCTGCTCCCGCGTTTGCACCAGGATCGTCAAGGGACCCTGCTTGCTCCATTTCACCTGGGCCAGGTAGGGGTATTTCTTCTGGTCCCAGTCGATCCAGGTGGTATCGCCGCCAGCTGTGGCGATGATCCCCAGACGCACGGCGACGTTGGCCTTGCCAGGACGGGGATATGGAATGGGCTGGGGCGGCTGCTCGGGACGCATCGGGTCGCACACGTACCAAATTTCGACGCCGTCGGCGTCGTTTTCCTGGTAGACAAGGGACCGGGCGTCGGGCGACCACCAGTAGCCGGTAAAGCGATGCATTTCTTCCTGGGCGATGAACTCGGCCAGGCCGTGCGGCCGCTTCTCGGTGCCGCCGGTGGTAACGCGCTGTTCCACCCCCTTCGCGAGATCGTAGACGAACAGATCATTGTCCCGGACATAGGAAACGGCCCGGCCGTCCGGGGCGAACTTCGGATCGAGGACACCGGGACCGCTCTTCACCTCCGTGACGCGGCGATCGGCCCGCCGCACCAGGTAAAGCTTGCCCGACAGGCTGAGCAAGATGTGCGAGCCGTCGTCGGAGAGCTGGAAGTCGGTGAAGCCGCCGACGCTGACGCGCTGCCGCTCGCGGCGAGCCTTCTCCTCCGGGGTGAGGTGCTCCTCGGCGCTGTGAAGCAGGTCCTCGGGGGTGAGCAGCTCGCGCGTCTTGCCGGTGCCCACGTCGAATTCGTAGAGGCGGAGGCGGGCGACGCGCGGCTGGGCCCGCAGGAAGAGGACGGCCCGGCCGTCGGGGGTCGGCTTGGCGCGGGTCGGCCGCCCGAGCATGAAGCCGCGCGTTTCGGCGTGGTCCTTCAGGTAGGTCGTGTCCAACGCAGGACCTTTCGCAGGTTCAGCTGCTCGCAGACCGGCCGGCGTCGCCAGCAGTCCGCAGAGCAGCGCAGGCAGGAGGGTGCGTGTCATGGGAGCAGCTTAGCAGGCCATGGGGAGCCGAAGCAAGGAGGGGTAGCCCGTTTAGCCGCCCCCCCGCGGGCGGCGAGAGAGGAGGAGAATTGGGTCGAAAACTCCTTGCGAACCCCTCGCGGATGTGGTGCAATGCGCGGGTCATTCAGGGACGCTTTGTTTCCGCCCGGCTTCCGTGCGGGGCGGTTTTAACGGTTCCTTCAAGGAGGACTGCATCATGTCTCGAGTCACGACGCCCCCGCTGGCCCGGCCCGCACCGCAAGGCACCATCCCACCGATGACGCCGCCCCCGCTGGCCGGCGCCGCCATCCCGCGCGAGAAGATCGCCATGCGGGCCTACGAGAAATGGCTGAAGACCGGCTGCCAGCACGGCTGCGACCAGCAGCACTGGATCGAAGCCGAGACCGAACTGAAGGCCGAGATGACCCGCTCGGCCCGCCGTTGACCCTGTGGCGAGCGGGGAGGCGTAAGCCCCCCGGTTATTCACCGGGGGGCTTACGCCTCCCCGCTCGCCAGTCTCTCCATGACAACCATTTTTGCCCCTCTTCCCTGTCCGGAATCACCGCTGCGCCGGCTCGACGCGCGCTGGAAGCTGGCGGCCCTGCTCGCCAGCACGGCGCTGGTGGCCGCCTTGCGCACGCCGTGGCCCGCGCTCGTGGCCCTGCTCGGCGCCCTGGTGCTGGCGGCTCTGGCCCGCCTGCCCCGGCCGTGGTATCTGCGCCGCGTCGTCGCCGTGGCCGTCTTCGTCGGCCTGTTCATCGTGCCGCTGCCGTTTCTGCTCGACGGGCCGGGGGCCAGCCTGGGTCCGGTGGCGGTTTCCTGGCACGGGCTGACGGTGGCCGGTCTGGTAGCGCTCAAGGCGCTGACGGTGTTGACGCTGATGCTGGTGCTGCTGGTTTCGGCACCCCTGGAGGACACGCTCAAGGCGGCCCATGCCCTGCGCGTGCCGGGGCTGCTGGTCCAGATCGCGGTCCTGAGCTATCGTTATCTGTTCGTGTTGGCGGGCGAGCTGAATCGGCTGCGGGTGGCCCTGCGGGTGCGCGGTTACCGCAACCGGGCCAATCGGCATTGTTATCGGACCGTCGGCCACGTCGCTGGTACGCTACTGGTGCGCGGCTATGAACGGGCGGAGCGGGTCGGGCAGGCGATGCGCTGCCGCGGCTTTGCGGGTCGGTTTCATTCGCTCGCCCAGTTTCGAACCACGGCCGGCGACGTGGCGGCCTTTGCGATCCTGGTCGGCTGGAGCGGCGCCCTGCTGGCGTGGGACCTGTCGAGGCGCTGAGGGGCGTGCGGCTCTTCGAGCCGGCGCTAAACGACTTCTGATGTCCGAATTGGCTGTCCGAGTGCGCGGGCTGACCTTTGCCTACCCCAACGGGTCGCCGGCACTCGCCGACGTGTCGCTCGAGTTGGCTGCCGGCGAGAGTGTCGGCCTGGTCGGGCCCAACGGCGCGGGCAAGACGACGCTGTTCCTCTGCCTCAGCGGCGTGCTGGCGGTGGGGCGCGGGCGGATCACCCTTCTGGGCCTCGATCCCGCGGACCCCATCGAGCGGCGCCGCTTGCCGGAGCATGTCGGCATCGTCTTTCAGAACAGCGACGATCAACTCTTCAATACGACGGTACTCGACGATGTGGCCTTCGGGCCGCTCAACCTGGGGCTAGGGCCGGATGAGGTGCGGCAGCGCGTGACCGACGCGCTGGCCCAAGTGGGCCTGAGCGGATTTGAGGGGCGCGTGCCGTTCCATCTGTCCGGCGGGGAAAAGCGCCGCGTGGCCCTGGCCGGGGTGCTGGCCATGCGGCCCGGGGTTCTGCTCCTGGATGAACCGTCGATGTATCTCGACCCGCGTGGCCGGCGCGAATTGATTGGGCTGATCAAAGGTCTGGGAGGGACGAAGCTGATCGCGGCCCATGACCTGGAACTGATCGTGCAGACCTGTACCCGGGCCGTGGTGCTCGACGGTGGCAAGGTGATGGCCGATGGTCCCGCCCGGGCCATTCTGGGAAACACCGAACTGATGGAAGCCCACGGGCTGGAGGTGCCGCACAGCCTGAGCCACCACCCTGCATAGCGGCGAACCGGCAGCGTAAGCTGCCGGGTAACGGCGAACCGGCAGCGTAAGCTGCCGGGTGAAGCGCGCTTCAACCCGGCAGCTTACGCTGCCGGTTCGCCGGTTGGTAGCTTACGCCATCGGCCGAATACCAGTCTGCTGCGGGAAGCCGCGCACGCGCTTCTGCACATCCACTTCCACCACACCGAAAAAGCTCTCGTGCCGCTGCACGGCGAATTGCAGGGCATTGAGCAGCCGTTTGGCGGTGTAGAAATTCATGACCAGGCGAGTGGTCAGCTTGATCGGCTCGGTCGGCGCCTGGCCCATCTGCGGATTGAGGCCAAAGTCGAGCACCAACTCTTCCGGGGTGCCGGTCACGCGATACCAGTTGGTGTAGGCGCTGGCGATGTTGCTGGCGTCCACATTGATCTGGGGCGGCTGCGGCTGGGGCGCCTGTCCCGCCTGGGTTTCGCCTGCGGCCTGGGTTCTTGCTTCGTCCGCCATTGACTCGTCTCCGTGGGTGACTAAGGGTGGTTTTCGTCCGAGCCGGTGCGCCGGCGTTCGGAACGATGGGGGCATTCTAGCACGGGACACGGCTACAGTCCGGCACCGCGCGAAATTTCAACGGCTCCAGGCGCACTTGCAGTCGATGGCGCCGGTTGGGGACTACTCCCGGCGGCGGTGCGATGATACGCTGAGGGAAACGCGCCGCCCGGAGGGCGGCGGCTAAACGGTCATCTAACCCGCGACTCTCCATGAACCCGACCTACCTCCTCCACGACACCACCACCGTCTTCACGCCGGCCTTGATCTTCTACAAGGACCTCATCCGCCAGAACATCGCCCGGGCCCTGGTGATTGCCGGCGGGCCGGGGCGCCTCCGCCCGCACGTGAAGACCCATAAAACGCGCGAGATCGCGCGGCTGGAGCTGGAGGCCGGCATCACCAAGCACAAGTGCGCCACCCTGGCCGAGGCCGAGATGCTGGCCCAGGCCGGCACTCCCAACGTCCTGCTCGCTTACAACATGGTCGGCCCCAACTGCGGTCGGCTGGCACGACTGATCGGCAAGTATCCGGGCTGCCGGTTCTCGGTTGTCGCCGATCATCCCACCGCCACGAAGCAGCTCTCCGATGCGGTCGCAGCGGCGGGAACGACAGTCGATGTCCTGATCGACCTGGACGTGGGGCAGCACCGCACCGGCATCGCACCGGGGCCGGCGGCAGCAGAGCTGTACGAATCCTTTGCGCGGCTGCCGGGACTACGGCCCGGCGGGTTTCACGTCTACGATGGCCACAACCACCAGGAAAGCATTCACGACCGCCAGACGATGGCGCTGCGTGGCCTGGAGCCGGTGCTGGCCCTGCGCGACGCCGTCGAGAAGAAGGGGTTGCCGGTCCCCTGCATCGTGGCCGGGGGAACGCCAACGTTCCCGGTCTACGCCCGGCTCGATCTGCCCGGCCTGGAGCTGGCCCCCGGCACCTGCTTCCTGCACGACGACGGCTACGGCTCGCGTTTCGCCGATCTGGCGGGCTTCCGGCCGGCGGCGCTCTTGCTGACACGAGTCATCAGCCGGCCGACGCCGACGCGCGTCACCCTCGACCTGGGCTACAAGGCCGTGGCCAGCGATCCGCCCGCCGGGAAGCACTGCGTGCTGCTCAACGTCCCCGACTACCAGGCGATCCTGCAAAACGAGGAGCACCTGGTCGTCGAGACGCCGGCCGCCGACCGCTTCGGCCCGGGCGACGAGGTCTACGCGGTGCCGACGCACATCTGCCCAACCGTGGCCATGCACCAGCATGCCTATGTGGCCGAGGGTGGGCGCATCACGGAGAAATGGGCGATCACGGCGCGGGACCGGATGCTGACGGTGTGAGCGGTTTCCGAGCCGGAAGCGTGAGCGACGGACTGCCCGAATCTCCGTCGCTCACGCTTCCGGCTCGTCAATGACCACTCACGGCTTCTTCTTCGGCTCCCCCGCGATGCGAATCTGCGTCGACAGGTGATAGGTCAGCCCCCCGATCTCATAATCGAGATCGCCATAAAACGCCAGGCATCCCTCGCGCGGTGGTTCCACCTCGCCGATCACATTGTCCTTACCGACAGACGCCGCGTGGGCTTCCCACTTGGCCGTGCGGAAGTCGCGTGTCGGTGCTGTCGCCACCCACAGGCGGGCGGCCTTTGGGGCCGGCGTTGCCTCAATCGTCAGCCTGAGCTTGCCGCCGTCGTCATCGTGCTTCCAGGCCAGCTTCGGCATCGGCTTGGCGGCAATGAGGTGCCGGGTGAACCCTCCCAACGCGGACAGCGCCCGCGTTCGGTCCGGCTTGCCGTCTTGCTTGAGGTCGTGGCCGGCGTTGGGGACATAGGTGACCCACTTGCCGCCCTTCAGGCCGTCCCAGTACAGGTTGAGGGCGTCGGTGGTCCAGTAGGGATCGTTGTTGCCCAGGATGATTAACTTGGGCAGGGTCAGCTTGTCGCGATAGCTGTAGGGATCGACCATGCGCCAGAGGCGGCGGGCGTCGTCGCTGTCGGGCAGGGGCACCAGGCCGCGTTCCACGTAATCGTGGATCATGTCGCTGGGCTTGCCGAAATCGCGCAGCTGCTGCTTCATCTGCTCGACCATGTTGAGTACGTCGATGACCATCGGGGCGATGGCCTTGACCCGTTTGTCGCCGGTGGCCGCCGTCAGCCAAGAGGTCCAGCCGCGCTTCGATCCGCCGGTGATGATGAACTCCTTGAGCGGCTCCTTCCATTCCTCCTTGCTGAAGGCCTGCAAGGCATCCATGGCCTTGACGACGCTTTTGACCATCGGGAAGAGCAGGGGCCAGCTGTCGTCGCGGTCCTTGAGGAAGCGGACGAAGGTCTCGGCGATGAGGGCATCTTCCTTCCTGTCGCCGAACAGCGGCTGCTTGGGGACGCCGAACAGGATGGCGACCGGGGCCTGGCACTGCCGCGCCAGGGCGAGGCCAACGAGGTGCGTGTCGGTACCCGGCGAGCCGCCGGTATTCATGAGGACCAATGTCGAGCCGGGTTTCAGGTCACGCGGCAGGTACACCACGAGCTGATGGTCCCAGGCGATGTCGTGCCACTTTTGCGAGACCAGATCGATTTCATAAATGCGATTGCCGTTGACCTCGTTCCGCTCTTTCACCTTCCAGAAAAAGGCGTCGTCGGCCTTCTTGACGTACGCCAGCAGATCGGCCCGGGCCGGCACGGCGCAGGCCAGGGCCACCGCACAGAGTCCCGCCGTCAGCGCGGCGCGGGGGAGATCGCTCATCATTGCTGCTCCACGGTTGCAGGGGGTAGTGTCGTCCCGTAAGGTTACCGGCGCTGGCCCGGGGTCCGCCAGCGATTTCCCGAAGAATTCGCTTGCCTGGGACCGCCGTGTCGTTTACAGCCTCGGACTGGCCCGTCCTTGCATAAGGTAGGGTGCGTCAAGCGTACTCGCGCCGACGCACCGTTCCTGCCCCCCGGTGCGTCGGCGCGAGTACGCTTGACGCACCCTACGCTCTGGCCCGTCCCTGCATTCTCCAGGAGCCGCCGATGACCGCCGTCTGTCCGCGCCTTGCCATCGTGACCTGCCTCGCCATCCTGGCCGCTGTCCCCTTGACGCGCTCCGCCGATGAACCGGACACGCTCAAAGTCGGCGAGCAGCCCGACGGCCGGGTGGTTGTGCCGACCAACCAGATCCTTCAACCCGCGGGCCAGCAGATTACGTTCCCGGGCCGCCCGGTAGACCTGGCCCTGGCGGAGGATAGCAAGATCCTGGTGGTCAAGGGGAACCGCACGCTGGAGTTCATCGACCTGGGGACCGCCAAAATCCAGCAAACGCTGACACTGTTAGGCCTGGGGGAGTCCAAGCCGGGTTTCGGGGTGGTCGGCCTGCTCGTCCACCGCGGCCGGGTCTATGCCAGCGACGCCCAGGATCAGGTACGCATCGCCGTGCGGCAGCCGGACGGCAAGTACAAGTTTGCGGCCACGCACCTCGACCTGCAGAAGCCGCGCATCGGCGGGCAGGCGCACCCGGGCGGGCTGGCGCTGCTTTCTGACGACCAGCTGATGATCACCTCGACGCGCGGCAATTCGGTGCAACTGGCCAACCTGGTGGCAAACGAGGTGGAGCAGGTGGCTGCGGTCGGCGTGGCCCCCTTCACGGTCCTGCCGGTCGGACCGGGCCGTTGCTACGTCAGCAACTGGGGCGGCGACCCGCCGGCCGTGGACGATCCCCAGGGTCTGACCTCCGGCACTCCCATCCGGGTCGATCCGCGCACCGGCGTCGCCAATCACGGGAGCGTAACAGTCCTGGCCGCGGTGCCCGGCCGATGGAAGCAGGTCAAGACCATCGAGGTCGGCATTCATCCGTGTGCGATGGCCGCCAGCCCTCGCGGCCGTTTTGTCTACGTGGCCAATGCCGCCAGCGACACCGTCTCGGTCATCGATCGTCGCAGCGACAGCGTTGTTGAGACGATTGCCTGTCGGCCCGAGGGTCGTCTCCCCTTCGGCAGCGGGTCCAACGCGCTGGCGGTCAGCCCGGACGGCGGCACCCTCTATGTAGCCAACGGCACCAACAACTGCCTGGCCGTCGTCCGCCTCGGCACCACCGCCTTCGACGCCGAGGCTTCGGACCGCCGCCCAGAGAAAAGCAGCGTCATCGGATTGATCCCCACCGGATGGTACCCCGGCACCGTCCTGCTTTCGCCGGACGGCAAGAAGTTGTACGTGGCCAACATCAAGGGACACGGATCGCTGTCCCAGCCCCGGCCGCGCGAGAAGGGGAAGCAGACCTACGACTACCTCGGCTCGGTCTCGATCATTGATGTCCCCACTGCGGCCCAGCTGGCCAAATACACCGAGACCGTCAATGCCAACAACCGCCTGACCTACAGCCTCGCCGGCCTGGAGAAGCCACGCCCTGACGCCAGGCCGGTGCCGGTGCCGGTACGACATGGCGAACCGTCCCTGTTCAAGCATGTGATCTACGTCATCAAGGAGAACCGAACCTACGACCAAGTCCTCGGCGACATGAAGGAAGGCGACGGCGACCCGAAGCTGGTGATGTTTGGTGAGGACGTCTCGCCGAACCACCACGCCCTGGCCCGCCAGTTCACCCTGTTCGACAACTTCTATTGCTCCGGCGTGCTCAGCGCCGACGGCCACACCTGGGTCAACGAGGCCTATGTCAGCGACTACCTCGAACGGGCCTTCGGCGGCTTCACCCGCAGTTATCCCGACGATGGCAGCGATCCGCTCGCCTATGTGCCGACCGGCTTCCTCTGGGACAATGCGCTGGCCCACAAAAAGACGTTTCGTAATTATGGCGAGTACGTCAAAACCACCTACCTGCCCCCGAAATCGACCTGGACGGAGTGGTATGCGGAGTACAACGCCCCGGGAAGCAAGCCCCGGCTGAAGGCGACCTCCACACCCAACCTCAAGAGCCTGGTGCCGCACACCCATCCCAGCTACCCGTGGTTTCCCCTGCTGATGCCCGATGTCTACCGGGCCCGCATCTTCATCGACGAGCTGAAAGAGTTCGAGAAGAAGGGCTCGTTCCCAAGCCTGACCTACATCACGCTCCCCTGTGACCACACCAGCGCGACCCGGCCCAGCTCTCCCACTCCGCGAGCGATGGTGGCCGACAATGACCTGGCGCTGGGGCAGATTGTCGAGGCTGTGTCGAAGAGCAAGTTCTGGCCGGAGACCTGTATCTTTATCGTGGAGGACGATCCGCAAAATGGGTTCGACCACGTCGATGCTCACCGCACCGTCGCGCTGGTCATCAGCCCGTATACCAGGCGAAAGTTCGTGGATCACACCAACTATAACCAGACGGGCATGGTGAAGACTATCGAGCTGATCCTGGGCCTGCCGCCGATGAACCAGCTCGACCTGTCGGCCACGGCGATGCGCAACTGTTTTGACACGAAACCCGATCTCCTGCCCTACACCTGCCTGCCCAACCGGATCAAGCTGGACGAGATGAATCTCCCGCTCGCCAGACTGCAAGGGAAAGCCCTGGACTGGGCCCGAAAATCGCTGGCCCTGGACCTCGACGAGGCCGACGAGGCGGACGAGGACACCATGAACCGCATCCTCTGGCACTCCACGCGCGGCGAGACGCGCTATCCGGAAGAATACGCCGGCGGCAAGGATGAGTGAATGACCCCGCGAGACGACGGAATTGGTACTCCGTGGCAGCCGGCGTTGTGGCAGGCGTTGTGGCACGGTCTCCTGACCGTGCCACTGCCGCCGACCGCAGGTCTCCACGGGATCCTCGCTGGCCCTGGGGTTGCGGGAGACCTTCGGTCAGGCCGGGTGGCACGGTCAGGAGACCGTGCCACAACGTCGTGGAATTATTGGCAACCGCGCAGTCAAAGCTTCCGGGTGGCACGCTCTGAGGTACTCCGAAGGGCGTGCACTCAGTGCAGCACGCCCTTCGGAGTACCTCAGAGCGTGCCACCCTGACTGAATGTTCAGCGCATGGTCCGAGCTTGCCTCCATAGTATTCCGCCGGACCATTGTGACCCCAATGACGGAAAACATATTGGCATTGTTTGGCCAGGTTCTACCATAACTGGGGAAATCGCCCGCACACCATTCGCCCCCGTGGAGACCAAACATGGCACGAGGTAGGAAGAAGGCGGGCACCAATGGACGCACGAGCGCGGGTCGAATCAACAAAATGGCGTGCATGCGCGATGTCATGGCCGAGCTGGGCGATGATGCCAAGCCGCTGGCCATCCAAAGCGCACTCAAGGATCGCTTCGGGCTGGAGATGAATACCAAGATGATCTCTACCTACAAGGGACACGTCCTGAGGAAGGCGGCGGGTCAGAGCGCGGTGCTGCGCTCGCCGGTGGCTGCACCCAGCGCCCCGCCGCCGGGCTGGTCATCATGACGCGCGGCGGGGGAATGCAGGTGGAAGACGTGGCGGCCATCAAGGAACTGGCCGAACGCCTGGGAGCCGAACGGGTCCACGAGTTGGTTGAAGTGCTGTCGAGGTAATGCGCGGGGCGAAGATCAGGCCGCGAGATCAACTGAGTACCCGGACCGCCTTGCGGCGGGCTTTCCCGCTGGGCTCTGGACGTGGCGCCACGCCGACCAGGTAGCCAAAGCGCTGCCGGAACTGGTCCGCACTCAGGTTGGCGGTGGCCGCCAGCGCCGGACAGCGCTCCGCGGTAAAGTCCTCCGCCTCCAGTCGAATCATGTAGCGGCGACCGACCTCATACGTCTCGCCGGCCACGTTGACCTTGCGCGGCTTCATGCGCCCGGTTTCCGGCACGATTACGTCCTTGAAGCGCAACGGCTTCAAGGCCCCGGCCACGAAGCTGATGATCGCCCCGGACTTCGCCGCCGCCGGCGACCGCAGGAACTTGACCGCCCCGTAGCCCAGATCGCGGGTGTATTCGGCATCGAAGGGGATCGGATCGGCCGAGCGCAGCTCGTAGCCCAGCTCCTTGTCGATCAGCGTGGAGGGCATCCCCAGGTCGTCGAGGCGGCGGGCAACATGGTCCTTGACCATGCGGCCGAAGTCGATTTCGCCCAGGCGCAGGTGGCCGTGGGCATCGCGTTCCAGCTTCCCATAGCGCCCCAGTTGCCGGGCGCTGAGGGCCGCGATCAGCCCCTGCTCGCCGATGGCCTCGATCAAGCCTTCCGCCAGGACTGCCACTCCATAGGTCGAGCCCTGGCAGCGGCGACTTGATGATGGCGCCAACGACGATGTCGCAGACCTCGTCGAGGGTCACCTCGCGGCCGTCGAACTCCTCCGGGATCAGCGTGAGCGTGGCCGCCGACGCCTTGCCGATGCCCAGCGCCAGGAAGCCAGCCGCCCGGCCCATGCTGACAATCACATACCAGCGCGACGTGGTCCGGGCGTCCTCGGCCAGGTTCCGGACGATGCCGACCCCCACCTGCCGGGCCGTCTCGAAGCCGAAGGTGGGGATGCCGTCAGGCAGGGGCAAATCGTTGTCGATGGTCTTGGGGACGTGGGCGACGCGGATGGTGCCCGCCGCCCCGTTGTGGACCTGGCTTGCCGAAAAGGCCGTGTCGTCACCACCGATGGTCACGAGGGCCGTGACGCCCATCTCGTGCAATGCCCGCAGCACGCGGGCCATGTCTTGCGGCGAGCGGGCCGGGTTGGCCCGGGAGGTGCCCAGGATCGACCCGCCGCGAAGCGCCGACTCTTTCACGCCGTTGATGTCCAGCGGGCGGTAATGCCCGGTGGCGTCGCCGGTCATGAGCCACTGAAAGCCGTTCTGGATGCCAATCACTTCGGTCCCATGATTGCGTGCCTCGATGGTGACGGCGCTGATGACGCCGTTGATTCCGGGGGCAGGCCCGCCGCCGACCAGCAGGGCGAGGCGGCCGTTCGTCGATACGCTGCTCATGTCCGTCCTACAGAATGGCACGGGAGGGAGGTACGTCCGTTATGTTAGTTGGCAGGCGGTCCGCGGGGCAAGCGCGGAGGCCGCCCTTCCAGCCGGACGGTGGAACGTCGGTGGGCGGCGGGCCGGCCGAAGCCTTCCCGTCTTGTTGCCTTGTTGCCTGGTTGCGCCCATACCATCGTCCCGGCAACGAGCGCAACAACGCGCAACCTGCGCACCCGGCGCAACAAGGCAACGACTGCCCCGCGTTGTGGCAGGGTCTCCTGACCGTGCCACTTCGGCCGACCGCAGGTCTCCCGAGCCCCACCAGATGCCGCACCAGTCCGACGGGAAGTTGATTGTCGATGAGGTAGTTCATGCCGATTGCAGCACCACATGATCGGTTTGTCGGGCCGCATATTACAGGCACACCAGGATGTCATCGACTTCAAGGGAACGGTAATCGCGCAGGATTTCGGCGTGGTCGGCCCCGGCACTGAGAAGCTCCAGGACATCATCTACTCGCATCCGAGTTCCACGCAAGCAAGGCCGACCACCGCACTGGCCCGGTTCGATCGTGATGCGTTTGAGCAGATCGGCTTTATCGTTCATGATTCTCTGGGCCTTGTGCTCTTGCGAGACGCGGGGAGCGGTTGTTTGCGCCTCCGCGGTTTGCGACTGCCTTTTAACGCACGATCCTGGCACTGGCAATGTTGGAAATAGTCGTTAATGCCGCCGAACAACTTGAATAGTTCTTCGCGGACGCGCCTCACTTCTTCCACGATGACATCGCTCATGGTCAAGTCCTCCTTCGGATGTCCTGGCCGAACCGTACCTGTGGGATCGTTTCCGGCGAGACCAGCAGCGGAGCACGCAACTCCAAGCTCCCGCAAATGGCTTCCAGACGCGCCTGGGCGACCGGGTTCGCCGATTCCCGGGGCCTCATCGCTGCTGCAGGTGCAGGGCCAGCTTGGCCACCACGAGTTGGTTAAGGCTAACGCCTTCGGCCTCGGCTTCACTGGCCAGGGCGGCGTGCAGCGACCTGGGAACGCGGACATTGAACTTGCCGCTGTACTCCCGGCGCTGCGGGCCGACAGGCGGCTCCGGCAGGTCGTCGATCAATCGATCGAGCTGGCGGCTTTGGTCCGTCCGCGCGAAGGCGGCGCGATCCCCCGCCGTCGGAAACAATCGCGCAAACGGTCCGCCCGGGCCATAGACCGCGTTGTTCGCTTCGACCCAGGTCAGCCCCGGCGTTTCGGACAGCTTGTGGCCGAGCGTCAATAATTCCTGCGCCCGGCTCTTGAGGCTCCGCTTCGACATCGCGACACCCTCCAGTCAATCCAGGTCGATGATCTCGCCGCCTTCCCGAACCTCGAAGTAGATCGCCCGCTGCCCCAGCTGCTTGCCCATGCGCATGCACAGTTCCCGGGCTTCGCCCACTCGCTCGGGAGCCACTAGGACTTCCAGGCGATAGCTCGTCTCTTCGTACACCAAGCCGTCATCCCCGACCCAGGCGCCCTGAAAGGGCCCCTCCAGGGAATAACCTCCGAACGTATTGCGGATCATGGTCAAGAATGCCCGTCGCTCACGCTGGCTGACTTTCGACCCATCGTTACGATGCGTCGGGATGCGCGTGATGACGAGCATGGCGATCTCTCGTGCCCAGCGAGGCAGGGTACGATCATATAGTACCACAGACGGTACTGTTGGACCAGATCAGAGGGGAACGCAAAGGGAACGCAAAGGGGACGCGGCTCGTTAAGACATACCGTCTTAATCAGCCGCGTCCCCTTTGCGTTCCCCCCGACAGTCGGAGCACCCAGGTGGTGTCGAACTGGCGCTCGCCGTCCGGCGCCTCGCCGCCATGACAGATGAGGCCGTCCAGCGCCTCATCCCAGGCCAGGGGCGAATCCTGGTGACGCGGGGGCAGCTGCAAGTCCGCCAGCCGTCGTCCTCGCGCACCAGAAGGTCGTGCTCCCCCCGCGCCCCCCGAATATCAGCAGCCGCCTGGCGGCCCAATGGTAGGCCAGCGCGTGGCCGTAGCGCGGGACGGTATCGAAACAGTCGGGCAGCCGGGCCCAGGCCCCGCCGCGGAACAGCCAGCTGTCGCCAAACGGGCGCGTGCCGGCATCGTCATCCGAGCCGCCGTTCAGCACGCAGCCGCCCAGGTCGGGGTCATAAGCCAGGGCTGCATGGCGGCGTGGCGGCGGCCCAGGGCCGGGGACTGGTTGCCAGGACCCGCTGTCGAATAGCCAGGTATCTTTGAGCGGCCGCAGGCCCGGGTCGGGCGCGCCCCCAAACAGGACCATGACCCCGGCCCCCTCGTCAAACGCCAGCGCGTGGCCGCACCGGGGTGGGGGCCCGGCGCGCGTTCGGCACGGCCGCCAGCACTCGTTGGCGTAGGTCCACGTGTCGCCCTCCGCGCGGAAGAACTCTCCCTCCCGCCCCTGGCTGCCAAACAGGACACTTTGTGGCGGCGCTCGTCGTAGGCCAGCAGCACGCGGTCGCGAAAGCCGGGGTGCCCCCGGGTACTGATGAGGGACCATTCCCCGTCGCAAAACTCCCAGGTGTCGCAGAGCCCACCTCCCGCAGGCCCCTGGATCATGCCGCCGAACAGGACCGTCGCCTTCGCGCGCCGATCATAGACGAGGCCGTGCCGGCTGCGCGGCCCGGGTCCCTTGCGGCCCGAGGCGATCGCATTCCAGACGAACGTGGGCATGGCCTGGCCCGTCATCTTGCTCCTCCCCCGCCTGAGCCCGCGACAATCGATGATTCGCCCCGCAACAGCTTTAGGCGACCGGCAGGAGTTAGTGTCCCCGTAGGACGGGTTTTCAATCCGTCCGGACGGATTGAAAATCCGTCCTACGGGTAGAACCTCTCCTGCCGCTCGCCTTAGCGCTGTGTGGGGGCACGGGCGGTAACAGGGGCGAAAACGGGGCGGCCCTCAAGGGGCCGCTCGAACTTCCCCCGGGCGAATAAGGGGCCGAAGCAAAAGGTGACCGAAGCAAAAGCTGTCAGGACCCTCCCAAATTGTCGTCTCGCGTGGGTCCGCCGTGCTTCTCGCTGATGATGTGATCGACCTCACAGCCGTAGAAGGTGTCCTCCTCCGCGATCAGGCAGTATTCGCACAGCCCTTCGGCCCGTGCCACCACCAGGCGCCGCAGCTCAGCGCTGACAGAGGTGACCGACATGGCGGTTACCCCGCGGCCAGGCGCTGGCGGGCACGGGCCTTGGCCAGGCGCATCAGGTGCTCGATTTGCAGGTACTGGTTCAACTCCGCCGTCTCGTCTGGGGACAAGGAGGCCGTCTTCTGGCGACGGATCAGGTCCGCGACGTGAGCCTTCGTTTCGTCCGAGGGACGGAAGTCGATGACACCTTGGGGTGTAGTGCCCCAGCGACGAAGTCCACGAACTCTTCGTATGCGAGGATCATGTTCGCGTTACTACCTCCAGGCGACAGCGAGATTTCCAAAACAACAGGCGGGAGGACGGGGCCAGGTCGTTTCTCGGCCAGCGCCGAGCGGAGAATGAAGTGGCACCCATTTCTCGCCACACTCATTTCTCCCCTGTGCAATTCATGCTGTCCCCCTATCGGGCCCTGCTGACGTCTCTCGCGGCCGCCCCCGGGTCCGCGGGGAGGGACGCGACGCCTGCCTCTGCATTGCCGCCGGCAACCCTCACTCCCCACCACACAATCATCGCGACCCACCTCCGCGTCCTTCGGATCCTCCCCCACCAGGAACTCCCGCCATAGCGCGTGACACCTTATCCGGTCCCTTATCCGGTCCTCGTTGTTCACATCCCGAGCCGCCACGCGGGCATAGACCCACCCGAGCGAACTTCCGCAAGTTCGCGGCGGGTCGCCGTCTGCTCGCCGCCCGGACGGCGGGCCTTCTCGTCGTCAGCGTGATGCGCCGGGCAAGGGGCCAGGGCCGCGAAGAAGACCGTCAGCCCGATGGCGACCCATGGTGTCGCGGAAACGGCGCCGGAAGCCTGGTGCCCACTGGCGAAGGGTGAACCGCCGCAACCGCAGCCCGAAACGAGAGCGCCGCCGCTCAAGGACTCCAGGCAGTAGTCACTAACGAGACCTGAGCTACAGGTAACTGGGATCATGTGCTCTCCCCATCGATGGTGTTGGGCGAATCCCCCGCAGTATCCCAGCCCAGAGGAATTTGTGTCGAGAGCGATCCTTTCACTTTCCCCCTCGGTTTGCTCATGCGTCCGCGTCGGCCCCTGGCCGGGTCGGCGTGGCGTTCTTGTTGTCAGGGGCAGTTGTCACGTTACGTTTGGCGGGGGCGGCTTCCGGCCGGTGGCCTTGTAGTAAGCGGCTTCCAGTGCGGCGTCAAACGCGTCCGGGGCCGGTCGCCACTTCTCGATGCAGTGCAGGATTTCATAGGCTTCAACCGCGGCAAGATCGGTGAAGCTCGCACCGCGCGGACGGGACAGCTTCCACTTGTGGTTCCGCTCCCTAGCCTCCAAGCCTAACGGGCGTGCCATAAGCGGGACCAGCTGTGCTTTTAGGATCTCCATCCGCCGCTGTTGTTCATCGACTTGCCGGCGAAGTTCGTTCTCTCGCGCTTCATCAGTCACTTTTCACCCCCCCTTCAGATCGGCTGAGTCGTAGGTCAGTACAGCTCGCATGTTGGCCGCGGTGTGGGGCATGGTCACTTTCCTCCGTCCCCCCCTGACGCAAAGGGGGACAGCGCGTGACGCATAGGGGGACAGCGTGCTCTTCGCATCAGGCGAGGAGCCAACTACGGCGTGCCCGTTCCCTCCCCGTTCTTCGCTCCGGCTCGTCGGCGCCCCGGCTTACCTCCCGGGGTTGGCCCGTCCATGCCGGCGCGGAATTCGTCCGGGCTGGGGCTGTTGATGGCCAGGGCGAGCAGCTCGTGGAGCCGCTCTGCTCCAGCAGGGGGAGGACTGCTGTGCCCGCCTCCTCGCCGAAGCGGATCCGCAGGGCTTCGGCCACGGCGTCCCGTAGAGTCTCCGCCTGGGCCTCCGTCACGAACGACCGGATCAGCTTTGCAGGGAAGGCAAAGGGGCCAGCGTGCTTTTCGCATCCGGCGAGGAGCCAACTACGGTGTGCCCGTTTCCTCCCCGTTCCTTGCTCCGGCTCGGCGGCGCCCCGGCTTACCGGCCGGGGCTGGCCCGCCCAGGCCCGTCCGGAACTCGTCCAGGCTGGCGCAGCGGATGGCCAGGGCGTGCAGCCCGCGCAGCCGCTCGGCGTCCGCGATCCGTTCCAGCAGAGGGAGGACCGCTGAGCCCGCCTCCTCGCCGAAGCGGATCTCCACGGCCTCGGCCACGACTTCCCGCCGGGTCTCTGCCTGGGCCCCCCCTGCCCAGGCCGGGCGACATCCGGTCCCGATCTCGCCGCCACCGGTCCCCGTAGGCTGAACCCATTTCGCCGGCGTGTCAGGGCGAAGGGGTGGGTGGCGGACTCATCGGGGGAGGCACTGCCGGGGGTGAGGGCGTGGCGGCCGCAACCTTCGTCAGTAACTCCGTGACCACCACAGGCGGCAGAATGCCGACGACCTGCCGCACTTCACCGAGGGGAACCTCGGCGACCCAACTCGCCACCGCCGCGCTCTTGCGCCGCAGCCCCGAACGAGCCTTTCCTTGGCGGTCCCACGGCAGCAGAAGATGATCGGCAGGCAGTGGTAACGGGATGCGCGTGGTGATCGCAGCCACGCGAACCGGGCCGCCGGCCGCGATGTCGGCGCTCGCACTCACAACAACCGCCGGGCGCACCTTGACGATGCCGTTGGCATCGGCCAGTTCCACCCAGACCACGCTGCCCAGTTGCGGCAATCGGGGCGGCGTCACCGCTGCGCCTCCGCCTCCGGCTCGAAAGGATTATCGTCAGCTTCGAACCATTCCTGGGGCGGCCGCAAGTTCTTCACCGCCCAGTCCCAATCGATCTGCGACGCCAGCCGCTCTGCCTCCTGACGCGCCAGCGCCTCGCGGAGCACGTCGAGGTAGTCCAACGGGATGACGGCGGCCAGGTCCGCTCCGTCCCGTCGGACGATGACCGGCCTGTGGTCCGTCGCCGCCCGCGTCAGCGCCGCCGAGAATTCCTGCGACGACGAAGGCTCGTCTACGCGCATCAACTCTTCGAGAAGCGGGTCTGAGGGCATCGCAGATTCCTCGCAAGCTCCAGGCGCCGGCTCCTGCTCATTCTACCGGGTCCCGGGCGGCAAACAAGAAAAGGGGAGACAGACAAAGAGAACGCAAAGGGGTCAGCGTGCTTATCCCCTCAGGCAAGGAGCCAACTACGGTGTGCCCGTTTCCTCCCGGTTCCTTGCTCCGGCTCGTCGGCGCCTCGGCTTACCGGGCTACTCATCCACGAGTGTTACACCGGCGTTCTCAAGCTGCTTCTCAATCAGTATCCTGCTCGCGTCGAACTCTTTGGCCAACTCTTCAATCTTTGAGCGATCCGCGTTTCCTGGGGCCCGCTCGACGAGTGCGGCCCGTGGGGCCAACAACTCGGCCGCGAACGCGCGCGAGACCTGCTGGTCCCACGTGAAGGCACGAGTCACAAGACGCTCGCTCCGATCGCAGGCGAACAGGGCATGGTAGAGGCCACGCGCGGCCAGGAATCGCTGGCTCTCCGTCCGCGGCGGACGTGGTCCCGCAAGGAGGATCTCGTTGCTGCCCGTCCAGCCAACCACCGCGCGGACGTTCTGGCCGGGAACGTGGTTTTGATCGTGGGTGTGGAATGCCCCGCCGGAAATCATCTGGGCCACGTCTTCAAGAGAACGCACGGGCATGGCTGGGTCCAGGCCAGCGGACCTTCGTACGATGGTCGCGAGTTGGTAGCCGTGCCGTGAAGGGGATTGGTCCTGAACGCCAGCCGGGATCGGGGGCGGCTTCGGAATGGGACCGAGTTTGCACGCGGCAGTCGTTTTTTGCACCCACGCCCATTGCTCCAGGACGGAATCGGCCTCCGCGGCTTCGGTCAGATCGCGCGCCAGGGGACGTTCGGGATCGCCAAGAGCCGTCTCGATAAACCCGGCAAGTTCAGCGCGCATTTGCGACGGATCGTAAGGGTCCACACCCAGTCGGCCCGCTACGACGCAGAACTTCGCTTCCTCGGCGTCCGCGCCCCGGATGGCCCGCCAATTCTCCTTCAATTCGTCAACACGCCTGTCACCGAGCCCGTCGGCCCGCCGGAGGATTTCACTCACGAACTCGGCCAGGACGTCCTCCGTTGGCGCATTTCGAAGGTGATCGAAGCCGCAATCGACGAACTCCCCGGGCATGTTGGGAAGCGCATTGCGCGTCATCGGCCTGCCACTCGGCGTGAATGCCCCGGCCGTCGTTGAAAAGGTAAAGCGCCGGAAGGAGCAAGCCCGACTCTGCGGAGCGCAGACAATGACGTTTGATCCAGGGCAGGCGGGGAGCGGAAGGCTTGGGAAGCTCCGCAGTGGGACACGGCTCATTTAACAGCGTCCACCAGTTGGTGACGAGCCATTCGGCGATGGGGAAGGCGGGCAGGTAGATCAACGTACGCTCTTCCTGGAGCGCCTTGTCCCAAATCCGCGTGACCGTTCGTCCCCCCACGCGGATGCGCAGCGCGCACCAGGTACGGCGCTCGACCGGATCGATTGCGGCCGGCTGGTCGATCGGATCACACTCGATCGATAGGGATCTCGACACGCGGCGCATTCTCCAGGCGATTCTGCGGTTCCGGGTATTGCCGCGGATCGTTGAGGGGAAAGCCGTGGTAATCGCCAGCCCCGGTTAGTCTCGCCTCGTGCAAGACGCCGTTGATCCATACCCATGCACGGCTGGGGAAATCGCCGCGGAACTTCCCGACACACCTCGCCCTGATCGCCTGTCGGAGTGCGTCAAGGAGTCTCGGCCAATGAGCGACATCGTAGAGATCGCACTTTGCCTCATCGGCCCGCAGTGCGGGAGGCCCCGCCGGCGACGGATAGGTCTTGTGGATCGGGTTTCCCGTGTACGTCGCGCGTTCAGCCACTTCTTCAGGCGTACCGACTCCGTCCGGCCAATCACAGATGCGGCCACGGCTGATGCCGCGTTGGAATTGCGGGCGCCTTGCCATGCCAGCATTGTAAGGCGCAAGGCAGCCGCTGTCCCCCGTCGGCACCGCCATCCGAAAGAACGCAACGGGGCCAGCGTGCTTCTCATCTGGCGAGCAGCCAACCTACGGTGTGCCCGTTTCCTCCCCCCGTTCCTCGCTCCGGCTCGTCGGCGCCCCGGCTTACCTGCCGGAGCTATCCCGCCCAGGCCCGTCCGGAACTCGTCGAGGCTGGCGCAGGGGATGGCCAGAGCGTGCAGCTCGCGCAGCCGCTCGTCGTCCTCGATCCGCTTCAACAGGGGGAGGACCGCTGTGCCGGCCTCCTCGCCGAAACGGATTCGCAGGGCCTCGGCCACGTCTTCCCGTCGGGTCTCTGTCTACGCCTCCGTCACGAACGTATCGGTAATGAGCATGACGCCATGATCGAATTCGGCCATCCGTTGCCCCTCGGATTCGCCTCCTCCAGGTCGAACTCAGCGACAGCGTTATTGTATCATCGCGGTTGCCATCACGACAGCACCGCCTTGCACGTCGCTGACCAGCTTCAGTCAGCACCCAGCGGCGCCAGCGTCGGCAGCCGCTGTCGCAGCTACTCCTGCTGCTCTGCCAGCTCGGTCCGCGGGCCGGCGGCCGGAACGGGGACGCGGCTCAAATCATACGCACGTCCGCTTGAAGGCGGGGCACATGCTGGCGGCAAACCCGGTGCGCTACGTCGCCCAGTTATCGACCGTCAGACCCGGCACCGCGGCGAGGTCGCTGTCCGCCGAGACGACCGTGCAATTGCCGAGTGTCAGGGCGATGGCCGCGATCATGATGTCGTTCTGCTGGATGTCGCGACCTGCCCGGCGAAGTGCGGCTGCGAGGCGACCGTACTCGTAGGCGGCCTCCTCCGTGGTCGGCCAGAGTTTCCAGGCGGCGAGGGCGAGTTGCAGCCGCTGCATGTTGCGGTCGCGGGAGCGACTGTACTCCGCGCCGTAGGCCAACTCCGCGAGGACGGGGTGACAAATGCCTACCCGGTTGCCCCGTGCCGATTCGGCGGCCGCCCGCTCGTAGATACCGTAGCGGCGGTTGATGAACATCCCCGCAATGCCGGTGTCCAGCAGGAACCGCCTCATGGAAACAGTTCCTCCAGCCCCTTGTGCATATTGGCGATCGTATAGGCCTTGTTCCGCCGGCGGTGGGCCTCGATCTCCGCTTCCTCTTCAGGGGTCATCTCAAACGGCTCGATCTTGTCCATGGCCGCCAGCACGCGCACGATTTCATCCGGAGTCATTGGCCCATCATCGTCCGCTTTGCGCTCTGCAAGGGGGTGGATCTCGACCTCGGTGCCGTCGGGCCAATCGGGCGGTACTTGCAGATCGAGCCGCCCCGCCTTGACGGTCGCGGTGATCGTAGTCATGGCGGCCCTCCTCGGGCTGGTGTCCCCGGGCAAGCGTGTGCGCACCCTTCCCATGTCCCGACTTCTGGCAGGCGGCGGGCGGCCCGGTGTGCTGACGTGCTCATGGCGCTATCCTACCCTGGCATTCGTCGACGAACAAGGCGGCCAAGGCCCTGGCTTTCGCCTGCGGCGGGCCCGTCCACGTCCAGCGAATAGAAGAACTTCCCTGCCGGACGACCTCTAGTCCTGCCCTTATGAACGACGACAGGCAATTTCCTCCTCGTCGAGTCGTTTAATTTGGCGGGCAATGGCTGTGTCCATGTCCCGTTAAATGACTCACGTTCCGCGCGCAAGTGCCTAAATTACAATGACTTCGGGAGTGCAAAGTCATTTAATGCTCAATTAAACGACCGGCTTGTTGCTGCCGTTCGCCGGCACCCGGCATTTCCTGTCACTCAGGGGGGGTGGGCTCACGCAGGCGTGACATGAAATCTCGTTGATGTATTTAACCTGTGTCCTGATAAGGAGTTCTGGTGCGCAGTTTCCTGTCACGGGGGGTTGACAGGAAACGGGACCGCAAACGCCGCGGCGGGCCCCGCTGACCGACCTGGACCTGGGGTAGCCGAACTCGCCAGAGTTTGGGTTTGCTGAAGTCTGGCGATTTCAGCTACCCAAGTTCTTACAGGTGACGGCTACCTCTTATCAAACCGCAGGCTGTGCATGACCGGGCCGAAGCGTCCTTCCCAGGCCTCGCGCTGCTCCCAGGCGCACTCGCCGACAAGGACCAGCGTGTAGGCCGGCCGCGGGACGGCGGCCAGGGCGAAGAGGCGCTCGAATTCCTCGCCCCCCTCGGCGCGCAGGCGGACGATCTTGGCGTGGGCCTGGCCCAGTTCCGTCTCGCCGTCGGCCAGGCCCCTTTTTTCCGCCTCGGGCACGGCATCTATCTTCAACTCCGGATACAGCTTCTTCTCGCGCTGCTCGACGAACGTGCGGGCCTCCTTCAATGCGGTGTCCAGATCGCTCTTGGCAGGCAAGACGAACACACGGAGCCAGGCCCGCCGGAGGGCGACGTCCGGGCGGTCGGGATCGGTCCCCAGGAGCAACAGGTCGGCGCCCTCGGTGTTGGTGTCGTTGGTCCAGAGCCCCTTGGTATAGCTGAGGTGGTACGACGCAGCTTTCCCATCCGCCTCGACGATCTCGGTCAACTTGCCGGTCCAGCCGTCGCGTTCTTTCAGCAGGGTGAATCCCTGGCGCACCTGCTCCCATTCGCTCATGACCTGGCCGAGTCGGGCTTCATCGGTGGCGGATGGGGTCCAGCCAATGAAGCAGTAGCCGACGCCGTTGAAAGCCGCCATCAGGCATTCGCCGCTGACGGCGATACTGTTGTTGTTCTCCGCGCTGAACACGAACCGCTGGGCCGGCAGGCCGGCGAACGCGCTCTCGTCCCGGGGTTCCCACTCGATGCCCTTCTTGAAGAGCTTGCGCAGGCGGGTGACGGCGTCTTGCTGGAGTTCGTCGCCGCGCGGCATGCGGTCCTTGTAGTCGCGCGTCGTCAGGGCCAGCCATGAATTCGGGTCGGTGCGGCGCAGGGCGAAGCTGGCCCCCAGCTCTCGCTCGACGCCCTTGTCCTCGACCCAGGGGCGCGGCGGCGGCTGAAAGCGATAGTTCATGGTGGGCGAGACGATGGGAAGCACATCGCTCGTGACGGTGTTGCCGGTGCCGAACAGCCGCTCGCGGAGCAGAACGGCGGTCGCTCCTAGGCCGACGACGATCGCCACCAGGATGCCCAGCGCGATCCATTTCCTGCGCGACGGCGTGCCTCGACCTCGGCCCGTGGGCGGTACGGAACTGCGGCGGGATGTGCGCGGTTCCGGCCTGGGGGGGATGAACACCTCGGCCTTCGATTCGTCAGCCACCGGTTAAGCCACCGGCACAGCGGCGGGGATCGGTGCCGGCAACGGCCGGGGCCGCGGCGGCACAGGCGCGGCCTGGGCGGGTTTAGCGGGATTTTTGGCCCGGCCGGGCGGCGCGCACCGAACTGAAACACGCTGCCGCACTTCGGGCAGGTCAACGACGTGACGCCGCGCACGTCCTGCGGCGAAAACACCTGGGTGCAGGCCGGATTGGGGCAGGGGAAGCTGATGGGCATGGCTGCGGGTCTTGTGCGAGGGCCAGGGCGACGAAGACAGATCGGGCAGGAACTGCTGCCAGTGTAACTCCAAATGTCCGACGAGTCACGGGGGCGATGGGATGGGGGGGATCGCCGCGTAGGGTGGGTCGAGCGGAGCGAGACCCACCGCGAAGCCACCTCTGGTCCAGGTGGGTCTCGCTCCGCTCGACCCACCCTACACCACTTCATCGGGGGGCTAACGTCCCGCGCTTGCCGGGCGGCGTCGGTCCGCCACTTCGGGATTGACCCAGGCGGGCAACGGCTGGCCGCTCAGACCGGCGATCAAGTTGTTGGCGCAGATCTCGGCCATTGCATTCCGCGTCCCCACCGTGGCGCTGGCAATGTGCGGAGCCACGATCAGATTGGGCAATTTCAAGAGCGGGTCGTTGGCGTCGGGCGGCTCCGGATCGGTCACGTCGAGCCCCGCGGCGAAAATGGTGCCGGACCGCAGGGCCTCGTACAATGCCTTCTGATCGACAATCGGCCCGCGGGCGGTATTGACCAGCACGGCGGTCTTTTTCATCTTCGAGAAGGTCTTCGCGTTGAACAGGCCTCGAGTCTGGTCGTTGAGGTCGGTGTGGATCGAGACAAAGTCCGACTCGGCCAGGAGGCGGTCCAGATCGACGCGGCGGGCGGCCAGCGACCGCTCGGCCAGTTCGTTGGGATGCACGTCGTGGTAGAGGAGGTTCATGCCCCAGCCGCCGCGGCAGCGCTGGGCCAGAGCATAGCCGATGCGTCCCATGCCGACGATGCCGAGGGTGCGGCCGGCGAGGTCCTGCCCGAGGTGCCCCAACGGCTCCCAGGTTTGCCAGCGGCCGCTCAGGCTATAGGCGTGCCCCTCCACCACCCGCCGGGCCGCTGCGATCAGCAGGCAGAAGGCCATGTCGGCGGTGGCATCGGTCAGCACCCCCGGCGTGTTGCCCACGCAGACGCCGCGGGCCGTGGCAGCGGGTACGTCGACATTGTTGAACCCGACTGCGTAGTTGCTGACGACTTTCAGGCGCGGGGCGGCGTCGAGCAAGGCGGCATCGATACGATCAGTGAGGAGTGATACCAGACCTTCGCAGGGGGCGACCTTCTGCCGCAGCACGGCCGCTGGCGGTGGCAGCGGCTCGGGCCAGATTTCCGCGTCGCAGTGCGCCTAATTCGATGGAGGCCGGCTTCCGGAATGATCCGCGTGACGAAGACTTTCGGCTGCGGCGGCATGGACGGCATCCTCCGAGAATGGGCCTGCTGCCTGCGATTGTATGAATCCCAATCGGAAGCTCTACCTCGCGCCGGTGCGAGCTGATCGGGTTACGAACCCGGCCTGCCTTCACTGCCCTTCGCTAAGTTCATCAATCACATCAACCACCCCGCTAGTGCTCTTGGCCAGCTGCACGGCCCGCTGGTGTGCCTCGAAGCCGGTGACCGTCCCCATCAACTTCACCACGCCCGGTTTGGTCCCGGCCACCTGGATCGGCATCCCGTCCAGCTGTTGATCCCAGCGCAGGCGGGCGGCGACCTTGGTGTCCAGGGCGAACTCGCTGAAACCGCCGCGGATCGACTGGAGGCTGTCGGGCAGGGGGCTCGGCTTGGTGGCGGTCTGGGTTTGCAGCTTGCCTATCACCTTGCTGCCGATGCGGGCCAGGCGGTCGGCGTCCTGGCCTTCGCAGCCGGCGAGCAGCAAGAGAAGGCCGGACGACCAGCGCCATTTCCCCAGATTACGCATGATTCCCGTCCTCGGGGGTACCAGGCCGCCAGCGGCGGCGGCGGCTTTTCCGTTGACTTGTCCGCACGGCTCGCGGAGTATGCCTTCTCTATCATCGCATCCGGAGGAGCCGCACATGAAGTTTGCCGAGATGACCTTCCCTCTGTTGCGCCAGGTGCCGCGCGACAAATCCCTCATCGTCGCGCCGATCGCCGCCTGCGAGCAGCACAGCCTGCACCTGCCGACGTTCACCGACACTCTCCTGGTGACCGCCGTGGCGGAGGGGGTCGAGGCGCGGATGCCGCAGCAGATCATCCTGCTGCCGACCCAGTGGATGGGTGCCAGCCATCATCATCTGCGGTTTGGAGCGACGCTGTCGCTGCACGTCGATCAGCACATCGCCCTGCTCTGCGACCTGCTGACGCCGCTGTTGGAGGACGGCTATCAAAGGCTGCTGCTGCTGAACGGGCACGGTGGTAACATTGATACGATGCAGGTGGCGCTGCGCCGCTTGCAGCCGCACTGGACGAACCGTCTGCTGTGTGCCGCCTCGTACTGGGACATTGCCGCGAAGGAACTGGCGGCGCTGGGGGAGGGGCCGCGGAAGAGCATGGGGCATGCCTGCGAGTACGAGACGTCGATGGTCCTGGCGTTGCGGCCGGAGCTAGTCCGCCGCGACCAGATCAAGAACGATCCGCCCAACGACGACCCGGTGCTGCGCGGGCTCTACCTGGCCGAGGACATGAAACAGCGCACCGACCACGGCTGCGTTGGCTACCCGGAGAGCGCCACGCCGGAGAAGGGGCGGCGCTGCCTGGACGCGGCCATCGCCCGGACAGCCGAGGTGGCCGCGGCGCTGCTGAAGCGGCCATTGCCGACGTGAGGCGCGAGGGCCCGCGGATCTGCGATCCGCGGCTAAACGAAGAGGATTGAATTCCCATGCGATCGGCGCACGTCATCCTCATCGCACTGACCCTGGTGGGGGCATCCTCGGCCGACGATGCCAAGCGGCACTGGGCCTTTCAACCGGTTCGCCGGCCAAACCCGCCCGCCGTCCGGGACACCGCCTGGGCGCGGACCCCGGTCGATCGCTTCATCCTGGCGAAGCTCGAGGAGAAAGGGTTAGGGCCGTCGCCCCCGGCCGATCGGCGGACCCTGATCCGGCGGGCGACGTTCGACCTGCTCGGCCTGCCGCCGACACCCGCGGAGGTGGCGGCCTTCGAGGCCGACCCGGCACCGGACGCCTTCGCCCGCCTGATCGATCGTCTGCTGGCCTCGCCGCACTATGGCGAGCGCTGGGGCCGCTACTGGCTCGACGTGGCCCGCTACGCCGACACCAAGGGGTACGTCTTCTTCGAGGAGGCGGAATTCCCCTGGGCCTGGACCTACCGCGACTACGTCATCCGTGCCTTCAATGACGATTTGCCGTACGACCGCTTCATCCTGGAGCAACTGGCGGCGGACCGTCTCCCTCCTAGGAAGGATCGGCGTCCCTTGACCGCGCTGGGTTTTGTCACTCTGGGTGGACGGTTCATGAATAACGCTCACGACATCCTCGATGATCGGATCGATGTCGTCAGCCGGGGCTTGATGGGGCTGACGGTCGGCTGCGCCCGTTGCCACGATCACAAGTTCGACCCGATCACCCAGCGCGACTATTACGCCCTGTACGGCGTCTTCGCGAGCTGTGCCGAACCGACGGTGCCGCCCCTGTTCGCCGACCCGCCTAACACCAAGGAGTACGCGGCCTTCGCCAAGGAACTCCAGGCGCGGGAGATGAAGCTGAAGGACTTTGTCAGGGCGAAGCACGAAGAGTTGGTGAAGTCGGCCCAGGTGCGCGTGGCCGAGTACCTGATGGCGGCCCACGCCCAGCGCGACCAGCCAACCACCGAGGAGTTCATGCTCATCGCCGACGGCACCGACCTCAACCCGACGATGATCGTCCGCTATCAGAAGCACCTGGAGCGAACACGCAGCGCGCGCGATCCCGTCTGGCAGGTCTGGCACGCTCTCGCGGACCTGCCGGAGAAGGAGTTCGCGGCGAAGGCGCCGGCGCTGTGTACCGCCCTGGCGGCGAAGCGCGACTCGGCCCGGCCGATCAACCCGCTGGTCACGCCGCGCTTCGCCGACAAGCCGCCGCGGACGCTGGCCGAGACGGCGAAGCGTTACGCCGAATTGCTCAATAGGGCGGAGAAACTGTGGCAAGAGGCACTCAAGGAGGCGACGAGCGCAAAACGACCCGCCCCGACGGCGTTGGCTGACTCGGCCCAGGAGGAGCTGCGCCAGGCCTTCCACGGACCCGACGCGCCGGCCAATGTCGCCCTTTTGCCCTACGGCGACCTGTCGCTGTTGCCGGACCGGCCCTCGCAGGGAAAGCTGCAAGAGCTGAAGAAGGCGGTCGAGCAGTGGCGGGCCAGCGGGCCGGGTGCGCCGCCTCGGGCCATGGTCCTGGAGGACCTGCCGACCCCTTACCAGCCGCGTGTCTTCCGCCGCGGCAATCCGAACAACCCCGGTGAGGCGGTGCCGCGGCAGTTCGTCGAAGTGTTGTCCGCCAACACCGGCCAGCCGTTCCGCAACGGCAGCGGCCGGCTGGAGCTGGCCCGGGCCATCGCCTCCAACGACAATCCGCTGACCGCCCGCGTCCTGGTCAACCGCCTGTGGCAGCACCATTTCGGCCGGGGCCTGGTGACCACCCCCAGCGACTTCGGCCTACGCAGCGACCCGCCAAGCCACCCCGAGTTGCTCGACTACCTGGCCAGCGAATTTGTAGCGAGCGGCTGGTCGATCAAGGCGATCCACCGACAGATCATGCTATCCGCCGCGTATCAGCAAGGCGACGACGATCGCTCCGCCTGTCGCCGCGTCGATCCGGAAAACACGCTGCTGTGGCGGATGGTGCCACGCCGGCTCGACCTCGAGGCGACGCGCGACGCCTTGCTGGCGGTCGCCGGCAGGCTATCGCCCACCCTCGGCGGACCCTCGGTGAAGGACCTGACCTCGACGGCCGCCACCCGCCGCACCCTGTACGGCCATCTCGATCGCCTGAACGTCCCCGCCCTGTACCGCACCTTCGACTTCCCCAACCCGGACGCCACCAGTCCCCAGCGTGACAACACGACAGTCGCTCCGCAGGCGCTCTTCCTGATGAACCATCCCTTCGCCATCGACTGCGCCGGCGCCTGGTCCACCGACCGGATGTGGCCGCCGAGAGGGACGTGGCGGGGAAGGTGACGCGCCTGTACCGGCTGCTGTACGGCCGGTCGCCGAAGGCGGAAGAGCTGCGGTTGGCGGGGGAGTACCTGAAGGGCGGTGGGGATATGGACTGGGAGCGGTATGGGCAGGCGCTGTTGATGGCGAACGAGTTTGTGTTCGTGGATTAGTTTAGCGGCGGATCGGAGATCCGCGCGATCATTAACGGGCGGATCTACGATCCGCCGCTAAACCATGGCGCGAAAAGGACCCCCATGCCCCCACCTCCCCCCGGCGCCGTCATCTGGGACGTGGACGGCACCCTCGTCGATACCGCGGAGCAGCATTTCCAGGCCTGGCTCGATCTCTGCCGCGAGCTGGGCCGCGACTTCACTCGGGCCGATTTCGCCGCCACCTTCGGCCGACGCAACCCCGAGATCATCCGCCACCTGTTCGGCGACCGCTTCGATGACCGTGCCATTGACGAACTCGGCACGCGCAAAGAGAACCTCTATAAGGCAGCGGCCCGACAAGGCGTCACGCTGCTACCGGGGGTGCGATCCTTGCTGGAAGGGCTGCGAGCGGCCGGGTTTCGGCAGGCCATCGGGTCGAGCGCCCGCGTGGCAACGTCGATCTGATCCTGGAAATGACCGGCACCAGCGCCTTCTTCGACGCCATCGCGAGCATGGGGGATACGCAGCGGGGCAAGCCCGATCCGCAAGTCTTCCTGGTGGCAGCGGCAAAGCTCGGTGTCTCTCCAGCCCACTGCGTGGTTCTGGAAGACGCCGTCGCCGGGGTGCAGGCGGCTCGGGCGGGGGGCATGAAGTGCGTCGGCGTCAGCTTCGTCGGACACCATTCCGACGCCGCACTGCATGGGGCCGGCGCCAATCTCGTCGTCAAGACGCTGACGGAGCTGTCCGTTGCCACGGTGCAGCAGCTCTGCCGCTGGAGATGGCCCGCACACTACTTCACGTCGAACGGCAGCGGCACTCCCTCGGCGGCGCAGCGCCGTCAGGGCGCCAGGGCATCCTCGGTCTTGCCGGCGGCTTCCAGGGCCCAGCTTTGCCGCAGGGCCGTCGTGGCGCTCGCAGGCGTCAGCCGCGCTTCCAGCTCCATCGAGGGCTGGGCCGTTCCATCCTTCTTCAGTGCGGCGGCAATCGCGGCAGCGGTGTCCGGATAGGCGGCCCGCAGCATCGCCCACTGCCAGGCCAACGGATCGTCGGAGAACCTCGTCGCCTGGGTACGGATCGATTCCAGGGCGCGCTTCACGTCGGGATCGGCCAGGGCGGCGTCGCGCAGCTTGCCGGGGCGATCGAGGGCGACGGCCACCAGATAGCTGCTCCCCAACGAGCGCCGGGCACGCTGGCGCATCGCGGCGTACTCTGGCTCCCGGGCCGCCAGCGACTGGCTGGCGCGGGCGAGTAGGGCGGCTTGCAGGGCGGTCGCCGTCGCCAACGATGGCGCCGCTCGGTCCGCCGCTTCGGCCAGGCGGACCAACTCGGCGGGATTGGGAAGTTCGCCCAAGAGTTCTTGGCCCAGGCGGGCGTGGACCAGGCCGACGGCCGCGACGGCCAGCGTTGCTCCGCCGGCCGGCTCCGCATCTTTCCAGGTGCGCTCGGCTCGGGCCACGGCGGCGGTCACATCGCGGCGGTACTTGTCGTCGGCCTTGCCCTGCTGAAAGTCGAGCGCCTCCTGCCGGGACGTCGCCACGTCCGGGTTGGCCTCGGCGGCCCGGCGGGCCAGACGCAGCAGGCCGTCGCGGTCGTCCAGAAAGTTCAGCAATTCCTGGCTCTCGTGGTAAAGCTGGGGATTGTTCGGTGCCAGCACCAGGGCTCGCTCCAGGTGGGTGCGGGCCCTGTTTAGCGTGGCACTGTCCCGGCGGCGCTGGGCGAGTGCGTGGCGGCCGGCGGAGTCGGCATAAAGGAACGAGCACAGGTCAAGCCCGGCCTCGCGCTTGAGCTTTTTCAGATCGATCCCGTCGCCAAGCACGTCGCGCAGGCCGACGCCGAGCAGGATGCCGGCGACGTTGCCGGTCATGATGCCATCGTCCGGCTTCAGGGCCAGGGCCTTTTCGAGCAATTTGACGGCCCGATCAAGCGCGTCGCGTTCGCCGGTGACCTCGAACAGTTCGATGGAGGCCACGCCGCCGTTGTTGAGCGAGGCCGCGTCCTCGGGGAGGCCGGCGTAGATGGCGGCAGACTCGCGGAAGAAGGTCGCCGCCTCGGCATCCTTGCCGTCGCGCTTCGCCTTGCGCCCGCGGGCCGTGGCCAGTGACGCCTTCGCTTCCGGGTCGGTCGGGTTGGCGCGTTCCAGCCAGACCAGCTCGTCGTCGATATCGGTGCGGGTCAGGGCGCGGAGCAGGGCCGCCTGCTGCTTGCGGGTCGCGTCCTGGTTGGGCAGGTTGTACGCTTCCTCGGAAAAGGTACGCGACTCGGCCACCGCTCCCAGTTCACGCAGCAGGCGGGCAACGACCATGAGGGCTTCGAACTTGCGGCCGCCGTCAGCCACGGCCTGGTCGAACAGCTTGCGCCCCTCGGCGGGCTTGCCCAGCCAGTAATAGACTCGCCCCAGCGAGAGCTGATATTCGAGGCTCCGGCCGGCCTGGGAGCGCACGGCCAGGAAGGTCTTCTCAGCCTGTTCCAGCTCCGTCTTCCGCGCGGCCGCGTCGTTCAGCTTCTGGGCCCGCTCCAGGCGCAGGATGCCCAGGTCGAGCGCCACCGCAACGACGCCGGAGGCACGGGTGACGGCCTCGCGCTCGCGGGCCAGCGCCGCATCGTTCTTCAGCCGCCCGAAGATGTACGTGCCCACCATCTCCTGCTGCTGTTCCTTCGCCGCCTGTTTGTAGCGGGTATAGGCGAAATCGGGCACGTTGCCCTTGTTCAGCTCGTCCACCACGCGCTGGCTGGCCGAATCCTCCAGCGCCTGATAGCGGCCCTCGGCTTCGTGCAGCTCCTTCAGGTGGGCGTCGGCATAGGGCTGAAGCAGGGCGAACGCCTCCTCGTGGCGGTTTTTCCCCACGTAGATCAGCCCCAACACGCGCGCCCCTCGGTGACGCCCAGCTCCTGCTGGTGCGGCTCCAGCAGCGCCTGGCAGCGGGCGAGCTGCCCGGTGGACTCGTACACCACCGCCAGCTTGGCGAGGGCCTCCATGTCGTCGGGATGGTCTGCGGTGATCCGTTCGAGCAGCTTTTGCTTGGCGGGTGCGGCGGCATCCGGGGCAGGTGCCATCGGCTCAATCGCTTCGAGCAGGGCCAGCGCCCCGGCGGGGTCGTTGGCGGTCCGGGCCTCCGCCAGCTTGACGCCCCGGTCGAACAGGTCCGAGGGGCCAAGCGCCCCCGGCTGGCGGAGGAGGTCGTGTGCGACGCCAAAGACAGCGGACAGCTCCGCGGGCGGTGCCTTCTCCTGGAAAGCCACGTTGTCGAGCAGGCCATTGACCGCCTGGACGGCGGCCGCCGCGTGGACCGACTTGCCCTCGGCGACCTCGCGATAGATCTTGGCGGCGGCCGCATAGGAGCCGACATCCCGCAGCCGATTCGCCTCCGCCAGCCGTTGTCCGGCCTGGTAGGCAGGCGTCCCGGTGTGCGCCTTCCAGGCGAACGCGCCGCCGACGCTGGCGGCAATCAGCAGCAGGCAGGTGGCCCAGGCCTTGGCCGCGGCCGACACCGGCACCCGGCCCAGGAAGTACCAGCCGCCGTTCTCCGCGTTGGCCACCCGGTACGCCCCCAGCGGCAGAATGGGGATGTAGAGAATGGTGAACCAGTGCGTCAGGACATAAGTGCCGGACTCCGGATCGTAGTCGCGGCGTCCATAGACCCGGGCGCCGACGCCGTTGAGGGTGGACATCGCCGGGGCCGTCTTGACCGGCTTCATCTCGGGGAAGCGCTCGAACAGCTCGTCCAGGGACGCCATGACGGAGTTCCTCGAGGAGAACAGGGGGTCGGTAACGCCGACTACATGCGATCGGGCTCCCGCTTGAACGAGCCGTCATCGTCGGGGCGGCGGCGTGGGCGATCCTCGTCGTCGTCCTCGTCATCATCCCGCCGCCGGCGCCGGGGGCGATCGTAATCGTCCTCGTCGAGGCGATCTCGGCGTGGCCGGCGACGACGCGGTAGATCATCCTCCAGCGGGGAGAGATTGGAGACGATCAGGAAGGAGAGCCCGGCGCCGACGACGGCACCAAACAGGGCACAAGCATAGGCCACCACCATCTTGTCTTCCTGACCGCCGACCAGGATAGCGCCGAAAATTCCACCGACAACCTCCCCACTCACCCAGAGCAGCACCATCATGATGACGTAACCGGTGGCGCCACGCCCTTTCTCGCCGGCAATGGCCGCAATCCTCTTCCCCAGGAAGTACATCAGCAGAATTTCGCACACGGGTAGGCCCTCGACTTATGGTGATACCGCTGGTTGGTCCCTCTTGGAAAATGCGTCCCGGGACTATACCACGGCGTCGGCCGCAATGCCTCCGTTTTCTGCGGTGACGAGTTGCCAATTTCTCTTTTCCCTTCTCTGCCTGCCGGTGGTATCCTGACACCTCGCACCGGTATTCGCACACGCTAGAACAAGGGGAGATCCATGCACCGAGGGAACTACTCGCGCCGCGGCTTTTTGCAGCGTTCGCTGGCCGCCATGGCGCTGACCGGCGTGCCACTCTGGTACGGCCGCGAAATCCTCGCCGCCGATGAGGCGAAGAAGGAGCGCAAGGTCGGCGCCAACGACCGCATCGTCATGGGGGCCATCGGCATCGGCAGCCCGCAGAGCCGCGGCCGGGCCATCGCCCAGGATGCCCTGAACACCAACCGGAACCAGTACGTCGCGATCTGCGATGTGGACGCCCGCCATCGCAAGTCAGCCGTCGAGTGGATGAAGGGGAAGGGGCAAGACGTCAAGGCGTTCCACGACTTCCGCGAGCTGCTCGACAACAAGGACATCCAGGCCGTCACCATCGCCGTGCCCGACCACTGGCACGTGCTCATCGCCATCGAGGCGCTGCGCAAGGGGAAGGACGTCTACTGCGAGAAGCCGTTGACCCTGACCATCGCCGAGGGGCAGGCGCTGTTGAAGGTGGTGAAGGAGACCAAGCGGGTCTTCCAGGTCGGCAGCCAGCAGCGCTCGGACGGCCGTTTCCGCCTGGCCTGCGAGCTGGTGCGCAACGGCCGCATCGGCACGGTCAAGACCGTCGAAACCCGCATCGGCGGCCTCGACAAGAACAAGGTCGGACCGTTCAAGAAGGCGCCGGTGCCCGAGGGGCTCGACTGGGACTTCTGGCAGGGGCAGACCACCGCGGTGCCGTTCATCCCCGAGCGCTGCCACTACGAGTTCCGCTGGTGGTACGAGTACTCGGGCGGCAAGATGACCGACTGGGGCGCCCACCACAACGACATCGCCCAGTGGGGCCTGGGCGCCGACGAAACCGGCCCGGTGGCAGTCGAGGCCACTGGCTACGCGGACCCGCGGCCCGACTGCTACAACGTCCATTCCGATTTCACGGTCCACTACACCTATGCCCACGACGGCCCGCGCCTGGTCTGCACGGCGGGGGGCGAGAACGGCGTCAAGTTCGTCGGCGAGGACGACCGGTGGATCTTCGTCAGCCGTGGCCGCATCGACGCCAGCGACAAGAAGCTGCTCGAAGAGCCGCTCGGCAGCGGCGCCGCCCGGCTGTACGTCTCGCACAACCACATGGGCAACTTCCTCGACTGCGTCGTCAGTCGCCAGCCGACGATCTGCACCGCGGAGATCGGCTATCGTTCGGTCTCGGTCTGCCACATCGGTGTCATCGCTCTGCGAACCGGCAAAAAGCTGCGCTGGGACCCGGTCAAGGAAGTGTTCGACGACGAGGAGGCGAACAAGATGCTCAGCCGCCCGATGCGGTCGCCGTGGAAGATTGAGGTGTAGTCCTCCTCGCCGCTTGCGGCTTCGCAAACCATGCGAAGCCGCAAGCGGCTTCCTCCCCACCCAAGGGTCCCCCTCATGCCTCACCCCTCTCTCACCCGCCGCCAGTTCGTCCGCACCCTCGCCGCCGCCCCGCTCATCCTCAGCGCATCGGCCCGCGCCGCCGACAAGAAATCCGCCAACGACCGCCTCACCGTCGGCTTCATCGGCATTGGCGTCCGGGCTCGCGATCATCTGCGCTACTGCCTGAACCGCGGCGACGTGCAGGTGGTCGCCGTCTGCGATGTGGTCAAGGAACGCCGGGAGGACGCCAAGAAGCGCGTCGAGGAGCAGTACGCCAAAACCAGGAAGGGCGACACCAAGGGCTGCGCGGCCTTCACCGACTTCCGCGAGCTGCTAGCTGTGAAGGACCTCGACGCGGTCGTCATCGCCACGCCGGACCACTGGCACGCCATCCCGTGCGTCCTGGCCGCCCGGGCCGGCAAGCACATCTACTGCGAAAAACCGTTGACCCTGACCATCACCGAGGGGCGGGCGGTCGTCAACGCGGCCAAGGAAGCCAAGATCGTCTTCCAGACCGGAAGCCAGCAGCGCAGCGAGTACAGCGGCATGTTCCGCCGGGCCGCGGAGTTGATCCGCAACGGCCGCATCGGCGAGGTCAAGACTGTTCACGTCGGCGTTGGTGATCCGGCCATCCCGTGCGACCTCAAGGAGGAGCCCGTGCCGGACGGGACCGACTGGAACTTCTGGAACGGCCCGTCCCCTGTCCGGGGCTATAGCTCGGTGCTGTGTCCGAAGGGGCTGCACGGCCATTTCCCGGCCTGGCGCAACTACCGCGAGTACGCCAACGGCGGACTGGCCGACATGGGTGCCCATCACTTCGACATCGCCCAGTGGGCGCTGGAGATGGACGGCAGCGGCCCGGTGAAGATCGAGCCGCCCGCGGGAAAGGCCACCCACGGACTGAAGTTCACCTACGCCAGCGGCGTCGAGATGTTCCACGGCGGGCCCAGCGGCTGCACGTTCGTCGGCACCAACGGCCTGATCTACGTGGACCGCGGCATCCTCCAGAGCCAGCCGGAAAGCATCCTCAAGGAGCCACTGGGCAAGGACGCGAAGACGGTCTATCACGCGACCGACCACTTCGGCAACTGGTTGGCCTGCATCCGCGACGGTAAGGAGCCGATTTGCCCCGCCGAGGTCGGTCATCGCTCCGCGTCGGTGTGCATGCTGGCGAACATCGGCTACTGGCTGCGCCGGCCGCTGAAGTGGGACCCGAAAGAGGAGCGATTTGCCGGCGACGACGAGGCGAACAAGCAGCTGGCGCGGCCGATGCGGGAGCCGTGGAAGCTCTAACCCGGATTTCCCACCACAAAGGACACAAAGAACACAAAGCAAGAGGAATTCAAGGAACATCAGCCGGGATAGAGTCCTCGGTGTGGCAAGCCACCCAGGTGGGCTCCGCCCGCCGCAAGGCCTTGATTCCTCCTTCTTTGTGCTCTTTGTGTCCTTTGTGGTGAAAAATGCAGACTAACGGGACGAGCAGAGCCCTGGGGTATCCCCTGGAGAGGCGGCCCACGCAAGAGAAGTGACCTCTCGGCCGTCGGCCTATCGATCCGGCGGGATTACCAACGGGATCTTCTGTCGCCGGTGTCGCCGGTAAATGCGGAAGTCGCCGTCCAGCGTGAAGAGCACGCACCCGGCCGCCAGTTCCGACATGCGCACCAGGCAGGCGTCGGCCAGCGACATGGGGACGTTGGCGTACCGCCGCATCAAGGCCGAAACGTCCGCGAAGTTCTCGTCGAGGTCGAAGGCCAGGCGAGCGACGCCCCGTTCGAGTATTTCCAGGGCCGCCTGCGCCCGCGGCTGGTTCGCGCCGCCAGAAAACAGGCTTCGGTCAGGACAGCTTCACATGTCAGCAGTGGCGGCTCCATCCGGTGAAACTGCGACCGCACCCAGGCATGGTGCTGGTCGCGCTGATCGATCAGGGCCAGCAACGGGCCCGTGTCCAGCAGGACGCCGCGGATCACTCGCCGAATCCTTCCATGTACTTTGGGTTCGTCGAAAGGTCGCCGGGGCCTTCGACACAGCCCACCAGATCACCTGCGAACTCCAGCGCCGACAGCGGCCGCCGCGCGGCCGGCTTGCCGTTCAAGAACTGGGCCAGGGCCGCCCGAACCACCTCCGATTTGCTCTGTCCCCGCGTGCGGGCCGCCCGTTCGAGTTGCCCCAGCAGTTCCGGGCTCACCTTGAGGGAAATAGTCTTCACGAGCCGCACCTCCTTGGTAATACCAGATCGTAGGTATTGTAATACGCCGGTGGTTGGCGGTCCAGGCGGTGGCCGCCGCGTTGACGGCCAGCCCGACGCGCCAGCAAGCGTAGGGTGCGTCAAGCGTACTCGCGCCGACGCACTGGGGGGCAGCAAGCGTAGGGTGCGTCAAGCGTACTCGCGCCGACGCACCGGGGGGCAGGAACGGTGCGTCGGCGCGAGTACGCTTGACGCACCCTACAACTACAACTGACCCAACCCGCGAAGGCAACTCTCTCTCTGCTCACATAGAACGGCAGAGGAATCCCGGTGCGACCCGGCCGGCGCACCGGCTGTCAGCGCAGGAGCGCCGTTGGCCCGCGTGAAGCCTCCCCACCCGGAGAGGCGGAAAGGAGGCCCCGGCTTGCGATCGATCTTCGATGCCGATTGGCTGGCCCGTGCCCTTCAGGGGGACGCTGCTGCCGTGGGGATGATGGCCGACGCCCTCGTCGAGCCGTTATTCCGCTTCTGCCTCTACCGCGTCGGCCGCAACCGGCACCTGTGCGAGGAGGTTGTGCAGGAGACGGTGCTCCGTGCCCTGCGCGACCTGGATCATTACGACCCGGCGCGGGCCAACAACAACATCTTCCCCTGGATCACCGGCCTGGCCCGCAACGAGATCCACCGGGTGCTCAATCGCGAGCGGGCCACCGTCTCCCTGGAAGCGCTGTGGGCCAAGATGGACCGCGAACTGCTGTCGCTGTATGCCCGACTGGATTCCGAGCCGTTCGCCGACGAGGTGCTGTTGCGCGAGGAGACGCGCGAGCTGGTCAACGCGACGATGTCGCAGCTGCCGTCACACTACCGCGAGGCGCTGGAAGCGAAATACGTCACCGGCAAGAGCGTACGCGACCTGGCCGCCCTCGGCTGCACGACCGAAAAAGCGGTGGAGTCGCAACTGACGCGGGCCCGCAAGGCGTTCCGCGCGACCTTTTTGGCCCTGACCCGAAACCTGGGGCCGGAGTTGCCGTGAAACCATTCACCTGGCGAGCGGGGGGCGTTAGCCCCCCGGTGATGAATAACCGTGGCGCTAACGCCCCCCGCTCGCCAGGACAAACCGGAGAACATCGCCATGACCGATAACGACCTGCCGGCCGCCGAGACGCCGGATGTTGCCGAACTGAACCTGGAGCGCCTGCTGGAGAAGGCGTACAAGCCGGAGGCGCCCGATCCGGACTTCGTCCAGCGGGTGCGTGAGCGCCTGGCTCGCGCTGCCCAGGAGCGCGCGCGGCGGTGCTGCCGCTCCGCCGGCGCGCATGCTCTGGATGCTGGCTGCCGCCGCCGCGGTCGCCGCCCTGGCGTTCCTGCTCAATTCCCTGACGACGCCGGTGCCCCAGGTCAAGAACGAAGTGGTGCAGGACGGCCCGCGCGACATTCCGGAGCCGCCCCTCAACGCCGGTCCCGAGGAGTTGGGTCCGCCGCGGATCGACGGCGTTGCCGCTCGGTCGGCGCTGGCCCACCTGACGCCACGCGAACGGCCGGCCAGTCCGGAAGGGGCGAAACTCGCGGTGGGTGAGTCGCTGCGCACCCAGGCCGGTGAGCGCCGCCGGGTGGTCCTGCCGGATGGGTCGGCCGTCTATCTGAACCAGAAGACGGCGGTCAAGCTCGAAGCCGAGCGACGGCTGACGCTGTCGGCGGGCGAGGTCTACGTGGAGGTCGCCCCGCGTCCCGCCGAGGAAGGCGAGGCCGCTCGCTTCGTGGTCCACACGCCGAAGCGCGAGGTCACCGCCCTGGGCACGCGGTTCGAGGTCTCCGCCTTCGAGCTGGGCACCGGCGTCACGGTGACGCAGGGTCGGGTGCAGGTCAGCGGGCTGGACGAGGTTCTGCGAGCGGGGCAGCAGCTGGCTCCGGGTGCCCTGCAGCCGACCGCCGCTCCGCGGGCCGCCGCCGCCCTGGCCTGGACGCGCGAGCTCATGTGTGCCGAGGAAGCCCCGTTGGTCCCGCCCAGCAAGTACGCCGGCGGCGCCCTGGTGGTCAACGACTCGTCGGGGCAGCCGGAGACGC
This sequence comes from uncultured Planctomycetota bacterium, assembly GCA_963827935.1. Taxonomy (GTDB): domain Bacteria; phylum Planctomycetota; class Planctomycetia; order Gemmatales; family Gemmataceae; genus DATFNV01. The sequence continues at coordinate 95,092 of CAWHCN010000004.1, forward strand.
TTAGCCTGCGCAAATACCACGTGGATGTCCACATCGAGGACGGCTTCGCCCGCACCACGATCGACCAGACCTACTTCAACGCCAGCCAGCGCCGGCTGGAGGGGACGTTCCACTTCCCGCTGCCGCCGGACGCCTCGCTGTCGCGGCTGGCCATGTACGTCAACGGGCAGCTGATGGAAGGCGGTATGGCCGAGCGCGACTTCGCCCGCCAGACCTTCGAGAGCATCGTCCGCAAGATGCAGGATCCGGCCTTGCTGGAATGGGTGGACGGCTCGACCTTCAAGATGCGCGTCTTCCCGCTGGAGGCCCGGCAGGAGAAGCGGATCGTCCTGTCCTACACGCAGCGCCTGCCGGTGCAGTATGGCCGCACGCCGTACCGCTTCCCGGCGGGGCACAGCCTGGAAACGGTGCGCGACTGGTCGTTCCACGCCACCGTCAAGAACGGCAAGCCGATGACCTGGTCGAGCGACACCCATCCCGAGCTGCTGCGGGCCACCGCCGCGAACAACGATCTCCTGTTCGACGCGGAGCAGCACAACGTGAAGGTCGAGGGGGACGTGGCGATCGACCTGTTCGACGGCAGCAAGAAGCCGCGCGGCGATGAGAGTGTCCGCTTCTCGTCGATGGACCACGACGGCGCTCGCTACCTCATGGTCCGCTATCGCCCGGAGCTGCCTGCGCGAAGCGATAAATCGCGCGGCCGGCGCGACTGGGTGGTGCTGTTCGAGTCGTCCGCGGACCGCGACCCGCTGCTGGCGCGGACGCAGATCGAGATCGTCCGCTCGCTCCTGACCAACGCGGAGCACGACGACAGGTTCGCCATCATCACGGCAGCCACTCGGGCCGCGACGTTTGCCGCCGAGGCGAAGCCGGCCACGGCCGACAACATCGCCGCCGCCGTGCGTTTCCTCGACCGCACCCACCTGGCCGGCGTGCTCGACCTGGGCAAGGCGCTGGAGGCGGCCGAGCCGTTCCTCAAGGCGGCCCAGAATCCGTACCTGGTCCACGTCGGCTCGGGGCACCCCGTCCTGGGCGAGACGCGGGCCGATGCGCTGGTCAAGCGTCTGCCGGAAGGCGTTCACTATGTCGGGGTCGGCGTCGGCAAGCGCTGGAACCGGGCGCTGATGAAGAGCGCCGCCGAGCGCAGCGCCGGCTACTTCACGCAGATCAACCCCGACGAGGCGATCAACTGGCGCGCCTTCGAGCTGTACTCGGCGCTGACGACGCCCCGGCTGCTCGATGCCAAGGTCGTCGATAACGCCGAAAAAGCGCTGTTCCTCAGCCCGACGAGCGCGGTCACCCAGGGCGACGAGCTGTGCGCCATCACCCGCCTGGAAGCCGGCGCGGCCTTGCCTCAGGCCGTGACGGTTACCGGCACGCTGGACGGCAAGACCTTCTCGCGCTCGTTGCCGGTGAAGGATGTGTCCGCCAACGCCGGCTACTTGCCGCGGACGTGGGCCCGGCTGGAGATCGATCGGCTGCTGGCCCAGAACGCGGCGGCCAACAAGGCGCGGATCGTGCAGTTGAGCATGGCCTCCTACGTGATGACGCCGTTCACGTCGCTCCTGGTGCTGGAAAACGAGCAGATGTACGCGCAGTTCGGCGTGGACCGTGGCCGCAAGGACCACTGGGCGATGTATCCCTGCCCGCCGACGATCCCGGTGCTGCCTCCGGAACCGCTGGACGGCCAGCCCCTGGCGGTGACTACCGCACCCGCCGTCAAGCCGAGTGCCGAGCAGGTGCTGCAAACGATCCTGATCCACGTGCCGCCGCGGGCTTTCGCGGAGCCGGGGTCCGCACCGGTGGCCGCGATCACCGCCCACGACCTGTATGCCGGGGCCTTCGGCGTGCTGGGCGGCGATCAGAGTGTCGAGGTGATCCGGCTGCAACAGGCCAACGCGGTGGACGTGGCGGCGATGCTCGATGAAATGTACAACGGCCGACGACCGAGCGGGCGCGATGTTTCCCAGCCCCAGCAGGGGAACGAGCGCTTCCGCGTGGTGGCCGACCCGAACAGCAACACCATCATCCTTCAGGCGGCACCCAACGACATTCTGACCGTCAAGAAGTTGCTGCGCGATCACATCGGCGTGATGGACAAGGACAGCCCAGTCCCCAGCATGAGCAAGCCGGCGGCACTGCCTCTGACCGGTCCGACTCAGGTGAGCGGGGTGCCCAGTTCGACCCCGTCCAGCGGCGGCGGTGGCGGGCCGGGCCTGCCGCCCGGGCAAGGAGCCGGTGGCTTCCAGCCTCCGAGGGGGCCGGGCATGGGCAACGGAGCGTTCAGCGGCGGCTATGGCCTGGGCGGCTTTGGCGGCGGACTCACCGGCCTTGGCGGGTTCGGTGGGGGCGGCTTCACCGGTGGTGGAGGCTTCGGCGGCGGCAGCGGATACAGCGGACCAGCTCCAATGGGCCGGCCCGGCCCGCAGACATCCTCCGGCACGACGTCGGCCACCACCACCTACACCCCCTCGTTCCTCTCCTCACAAACGGGATGGATGGTCCCAGGGGGAGCGATGGGGAACAGCAATGTCTACTACAGCTATCTCAACCGCGCTTGGAACACCGGGCCGGCCGGCCCGGCGACAACCGGGCTCAAGGAACCCGCTCTCCAGTGGGACCGGCCGAAGGGTGATAGCAAGGATGCCGAGGCGATCCGTCTTTACCTGCTCGGAATGGATGTGAAGGCACGGGATCAGCTCACCAAGGAAGTCCAGCAAGAACTCAGTGCCGTCAAGGACAAGCGGGATCGCAAGGACCTGACGAAGGGTGATCTCAGGGATTTGGGAATCACAATCATAAACGGTTCGGCTGACGACTCAGAGAACATCCTGGCCCTGGTTCGCCAAATTGAGAAGGACAAGGCGCGGGCGCTGGTCGCCCCCTCGTCCGGCTTAGGCCCCGACGCCCTGCTCTATCGCCGTCCGACCGTCGCGCCCGACGGCCGGCTGTTCACCGACCTGGTCGCCTTCGCTCCCGGGCTGAATACCACGGAGGCCGACATTCTTGGCGTGCTGGAAGCCGAGTCGGCGGCTGACCCGGGTGACGCCCCCGGCACCATCGAGCCGGCCGCCCGCACCCTGATTGAAGGGGCCCGCGCCGCCGGCTGGCGCACCCTGTCCGTCCCCGCCTCGGCCGGCACCCCGGGCTGGTCGGTCGCCTTCGACGGCAGCGGCCGCTTTGCCTACGACCGCGTGCTCTCCTCCGGCCTGCGGGAACACGTCATTTTCGACGGCAAGGAGCTGCTCCATCTCTATCCGGAGCTGGGCCTCGGCGCCCGGCGCAGCGCGACGCGATTCCACCGGGCCGAACTGTCCGACCTGGTCCCCTGGGCCTTGCCGCCCGCCCGGGACTTGGCCCACGGCTACGACCTGAAGGTGGTGGGCGAGCGGATCGTCGCCCGGCTGCCGGCCGGCCTCAAGGCCGATCAGTTCGCCGTGGTGACGCAGCTGGTGTTCGCCGACGACGGCCGGCTGGCCGAACGCCGGCTGGTCGCTTTGCCCAGGAAGACCGTGCTGCACCGCGAAACCTATTCGGCCGACGGCACCGTCAAGGTGCTTGACCGCGACAACAAGGAGTTGTCGGAGCGCAAACTGGCCCTGAAGGTCCAGGGCGCCCCTGATCTGGATCCGGATCTGAAGGACCTGGTCGTGCTGCCTCTGCCGCTGCGGACGCGAGAACACCTGATCCAGCAGCCCAGTGCGGCCGGCGGCAACGTGGCCCAGATGGACGACGCGGCTCGCCTGCGACTCATCGCTTGCGATGCGGCCGTGGGCAACGCGCCGGACCTGCAAATGGTGATTCAGTCGCGCGGCTGGAGCCTCGGCGACACCTATCCAGGCTTCACCGCCCTGCGGCTGTCGGCCGGCATGGATGTCGCCACCGTCCCGCCGCCGCCGGGCAACAATCGATCCCTGGTAGGTCGTTATGTCCTCCAGCTCAAGCAACCGGAGCCGCGATCCGATCCGAAGGAGTCGCCTACTGGTCTGCTGTCGCGGCTGGCGGCGGTCCAGTCGCTCCAGCGCCGCTGGCAGCAGGCCGGTGTGCTCGACCAGGCCGACTGCACGCGCATGGTCAAGGCCATCCACCAGGGCCAAGCGCCGGTCTTCGTCTGGGCCCTGGTCGAGGAGGTCCTGCGCACGCCGGACAAGAAGGTGACCGCCCCGGGTGGCCGGACCCAGGTCCAGCGCGACGTGCTGGAGGCGGCTTGCACGGCCCTGAAGGACGTGCCCGTCCTCTCCTACGCGGCCCGCTACGAGTTCGCCCGCCATCTGGCGGAGAATGGCGAACGGGCCGAGGGCCGCAAGCAGTTTGTCCGCCTGTACGAGGAGAGCGCGAAGGACGGCGTCCTGCCGCCGCTGGAGCGCGGCTTCCGCCAGGCATTGGCGAACCCCGGGCGTAAGCCCGGGGGTGCCGACGACCAGTTCGCCCCGCTCCTCCGCAACCACGCAACCCGTCTGGTCCATGAGGGCCGGCGCATCGCCGCGGTGGCCCTGGCCTGGCAGTGCTGGGAACTGGAGGCCCCGGCCCTGGCTAACGAACTGCTGACGACCGCCCTCGCGGGGCTGCCGAAAGATGGCCGCCGCGCCGCCCCGACGCTGGCCGCCGTGGAATACCTCTCGCAAACCCACCAGTACGACCGCGCCGATCGGCTGTTCCAGACTCTCCTGGACGACGAGATGCTGGCGCAGCATTCCGATCTCTGGCGGCTGGGCTATCAGCTGGCCCTACAGCGTAAGAACCCGGCCCGGGCCTTCACCTGCCTGGCCCAGGCCCTGGAGCTGGAGTATCGCGCCGCGCCGGCCTGGATCGACGTGCAGGCGGTTCGCACCGATTACGGAGCGCTCTTGGGGCATTATGCCGAGGTGGTGCGAGCGACAGCGACGCTGGGCCAGAAGCCGCCGGCCGACCTGGCCGCCAAGGTCGTCCGCGCCGCCGACCGCTGGCGGGCGCTCGACATCGACGGCACCCTGGCCTGCGGCCCGGCCTTCCAGAGCCTCCGAGCCCTGGGCGACACGGACCTGGCCTGGGACTATCTGCTGATGTCGTCGGGGACCGACCGCGACGGCTTCACCTGGGCCAACCTGGCACAATCGCTCCAGCAGTCCGAGGACTTCGACCTGGCCGAACGGGCCTACGCCCAGGCCTGCCTGGTCGATCCGGGCAATCCGAACCTGGCCCGGGCGCGGGCCGACAACCTGATGCAGGCCGGTCGTGGGGCCGAAGGGCGCGAGTTGCTGCGCCACATCCCAGACGGACCGGTTCCTCCGCCCGAGCCGGTGAAGCCACCGCAACCGCCGGAGTACAGGAAAGAGCCGTAACACGGTAGTCAAGCCCGTTTAGCCGCCGCCCGCTGGGCGGCGGCTAAACGATGCATCACTTGCTTGCGATTGCGCACGTCCCTCTCTATACTACCATTCCGGGCCGTCTCCCCGTGGCCTGCCGATTGGTCCCGCCAGTATCCTCCCACCCGCCCGCAGGAGCCTCCTCCATGTCCCGCCTACTGCCGCTGTGCGGCCTCGTCTTCCTGGTGGCCGCGTGCGGCCCGTCCTCGCGCCCCGTCGCCGCCGAGATCGACTCCCGGCCCCGGGCTTACGACTGGCCCCAGTGGCAGGGGCCTGACCGCACCACCGTCTCGAAGGAAACCGGACTGCTCGCCAGCTGGCTCAAGGAAGGACCGCCGCTCGCCTGGAAGGTCAAGGACCTGGGCGGCGGCTACAGCACCCCCTCGGTGGCCGCCGGCCGCATCTTCGGCATGAGCTATCGCGGCAAGGACGAAGGCGTCTGGGCGTCGAGGAAGCGACGGGTAAGGAACTGTGGTGGACCCGCATCGCCGCCGCGGGCGGTCCCGGCCCCGAGGGCTCGCGCAGCACTCCGACGGTGGACGGCGCTTTCGTTTACGCCCTGGGCGTCAACGGCGAGCTCGCCTGCCTCAACGTCAAGGACGGCAAAGAGGTCTGGCACAAGAACCTGACCGACAAGGCCTTCGGCGGCAGTGTTCAGTCCTGGGGCTACTGCGAATCCCCGCTCATCGACGGTGACAAGCTGATTTGCACCCCCGGCGGCAACCAGGCGACCCTGGCGGCCCTCGACAAGAAAACCGGCGAGACCCTGTGGAAGGCCCGCGTACCCCAGGGCGACCGCGCCCAGTATGCCTCGGCCCTCGCAACCAACATCGACGGCAAGCGGCAGTACATCCAGTTCCTGAGCGGCGGCGTGGTGGGTGTGGCCGCCGCCGACGGTGCCTTCCTCTGGCGCTATAACCACCCGGCCAACGGCACCGCCAACTGTTCCACGCCAATCGTGGCGGACCACTTCGTCTTCGCCGCGTCCGGCTATGGCACCGGCGGCGGCCTGGCCGACCTCTCCAAGGTCGCCGGCGCCGGCAAGGAAGCCCAGGCCCAGGAGGTCTATTTCACCAAGAAGATGGTGAACCATCATGGCGGCATGGTGCTCGTGGATGGCTACCTGTACGGCTCCAACGAAGGCTCCGTCACCTGCCTCGAGTTGAAGACCGGCACCATCAAGTGGAACGAGGGCAAGCCGGGGAAGGGATCGATCGCCTACGCCGACGGGCGGCTTTACTACCGCAACGAGGGCGGGCCGGTCGTCCTGTTCGAGGCCAACCCGGAGAAGTACGTGGAGACCGGGCGTTTCAAGCAGCCCGACCGTAGCGGCGCCAACGCCTGGGCCCATCCGGTCATCGCCAACGGGAAGCTGTACCTGCGCGACCAGGGCATGCTCCTGTGCTATGACGTCAAGCAGAAGTAAGAGGCGTAGGCGAGCGGTGCGGCGTCAGCCCGCCGGTGCTCATGAGTGCCGGCTGGCTGACGCCGCGCCGCTCGCCTACAAAAACTGTCTCACAAGGAGCATCTCCCCATGAATCGCTGCGCCTGGTGTCTGGCCTGCCTCATCCTCGGCGGGGTCGCCTGGGCTGACGCCCCCAAACCGTTCGACTGGCCGCAGTGGCAGGGCCCGGACCGCACGGCGGTCTCGAAGGAAACCGGCCTGCTGAAAGAATGGCCCAAGGCTGGTCCGCCGCTGGCCTGGTCGGTCAAGGATCTGGGCGGCGGACTGAGCACACCGTCCGTCGCCGGCGGACGCATTTTCGGGATGAGCTTCCGCGGCAACGAGGAGGGCGTCTGGGCCCTCGACGAGGCGACCGGCAAGGAGTTCTGGTGGGCGAAAATCGCCGACGCCAAGAAGATCGATCGGGGGAATGGCTCCCGTTCCACCCCGACGGTGAATGGCGACCTGGTTTATGCCCTGGGTGTCCACGGCGACTTGGCCTGCCTGAGCACCAAGGACGGCAAGGAAGTCTGGCACAAGAACCTGCCACGCGACTTCGGCGGACGCATGATGTCCGGCTGGGGCTACAGCGAATCGCCGCTCATCGACGGCGACAAGCTCATCTGTACCCCGGGCGGCAAGGATGCCACCCTCGTCGCGCTGAACAAGAAGACCGGCGAGTTGCTCTGGAAAGGTCCGGTGCCGGGCGGCGATGGTGCTGGCTATGCCTCGGCCATTCCGGTCGAGTTCGGCGGCCAGCGGGAGTACGTGCAGTTTGTCCAGAAAGGCGTGGTGGCGGTGGAGGCAGCCAGCGGCAAGTTCATGTGGCGTTACGATCACCCCGCAAACGGCACCTCCAATGCCACTACGCCGATCTACCACGACGGCTATGTCTTCGCCTCGTCGGCATACGGGGGTGGTGGCGGGATCGTGAAACTGAGCGCCGAAAACAGCGGCGGTGTGCAGGCCAAGGAGATCTGGTTCAAGGGGGAGAACAAGGGCCTGATGCGCAATCAGCACGGCGGCGTGATCCTTTACGAAGGCAACCTTTACGGCTCCAGCGGCGGCAACGAGGGCGGCAGCCTCGTTTGCCTCGACTTCCTCAGCGGCAAGGTGCAGTGGAACGAGGCCGACAAGCCGGGCCGCAAAGGGGTCAAGAAGGGCTCGGTCGCATTCGCCGACGGGCGGATGTATTACCGTCAGGAAGACGGCGCGATGATCCTCTTCGAGCCGAGTCCGAAGGAGTACCTGGAACGGGGCCGCTTCAACCCGCCCGAACGCAGCAATCAGCCGGCCTGGCCGCATCCAGTGATCGCCAACGGGAAGCTGTACCTGCGCGATCAGGGCGTGCTGTTGTGCTATGACGTGAAGACGAAGTGATGTCTGTTCAGCGGCGGATCGCAGATCCGCACGGATCTGCGATCCGCCGCTAAACAAGTCTTACGCCGTCGGTGGCGTCTCGGGGGCTGGCGGGGGCGCTTCCGGCACAGGCGGCGGGGTGGTGGCCTGGGGTTCCGGCTCGGGCGGTGGTGCCGTCACCGGGGCCGGGGCCGACCGCGCCTTGAACCGGACCTTGACCTCGCCCTCTTGCAGCAACTCGATGTACGCTGTCCGCCCGCCATCGCCCAACCGCCGCTCGTGCCGCTTGATGATGCGCGTGTAGCCGCCCGGGCGGTCCTTGAAGCGGGGCGCGATCTCGTCGAACAGCTTCTGGATGATCTTGCGGTTGTCCTGCTTGTCGTCGTCTTCGTCGTGGGCCATCGGCCGGGCTTGGCCCATCGGCCCCAGCCGGGCCATGGCCAGCCGCCGGGCGTGGACCGTGTTCTTCCGGGCCAGGGTGATCAGCTTCTCGATGAACGGCCGCACTTCCTTGGCCTTTTCCACCGTGGTGATAATGCGCCCGTGCTGGATCAGGGCCATCGTCAGGTTGCGCATCAGGGCCAGCCGGTGTTCGGCATTGCGTCCCAGCTGGCGGCCGGCTTTCAGGTGTCTCATGGCAGGTGTCCCCGCTTAGCCGCGACCTTCTGGGAGCGCTGCGGACAGCGCCCCAGAAGGTCGCGGCTAAACCGTTGCGTTAGCGCCGCAGCGACGCCGGCAGCTTCATCCCCAGGTGCAGGCCGCGCTCTTGCAGCTTCTGCTTCACTTCCTTCAGTGTCGTTTCGCCGAAGTTGCGAACCTCGAGCAACTCCTCGTCGGTGCGAATCACCAGGTCGCGGACCGTGGTGATGCCTTCCGATTCGAGGCAGTTGGTCGCCCGCACGGACAGCTCCAGCTCGGCGAGGCTCATGGCGAGCTTCCGTTCCAGCTCGGCATCGACCGTGGCATCCATCAGCGCCGGCTGGGGCACCTCGTCGATGGCGATCTCCGGGCCCGGCTCGGCGTACTGGATGAACGGGTTGAGGTGCTTGCGCATGATCTTGGCCCCCTCGACGACGGCCATCTGCGGATTCACCGTGCCGTTGGTCCAGATCTCCATGACCAGCTTGTCGTAGTTGGTGCGCTGGCCGACGCGCGTATCCTCGATCTCGTACTTGACGCGGACCACCGGTGAAAAGCTACTGTCCACCGGAATGATGCCGACCTCACGCTCCTTACCGGCGTTCTCGTCAGCGGTGCGATAGCCGCGGCCGTTCTCCACCGTCATTTCAACCACGAAGGGCACGTCGTCGGTCAGGGTGGCGATGATGTGCTCGGGGTTGACGATCTGGATCGCCTCGTCGGCGATCACGTCGGCGCCCTTCACGACGCCCCGGTCGTGCCGGTCGATGCGGATCGTCTTGGTTTCCTCGCTCTGGTTTTTGACCACGAGGCTCTTGATGTTGAGGATGATGTCGGTCACATCCTCGACGACGCCGGGGATGGTGGTGACCTCGTGCTGCACGCCCTGGATTTTGACGCGCGTGACGGCGCTCCCCTCCAGCGAGGAGAGGAGGATGCGGCGCAGGCTGTTGCCGACGGTGGTCCCGAAGCCGCGCTCGAACGGCTCCACCGAGAACTTGCCGTAAGTGTCGGTCAGCGTCGTCCGGTCGCTGACCACGCGGTTGGGCAACTCCAAGCCACGCCATCGGATACGCATGAGGGGTCTCCGAGGTTGAGCCGCGACCGTGAGGGAGCAGGGCACACCGCTCCCTGACGGTCGCGGCTCAACAACAAGGTTAACGGGAGCACACTTCGATGATGAGCTGCTCGCGGATCTCTTGAATACGCGGGTCAACGTCGCCGCGCGTAGGTAGGCGCAGGACGGCCCCTTCAGGCGGCTCGCCGTCGGTGCGCGACAGGTAGTCGGGAATCGGCGGCATGCTGGCGTTGGCCTGCGGTGCCAGCTTGGCCATCTGCACCGAACGCGGGTTGTTCTTGATGCCAACGCGGTCGCCGGCCTTGACGAGCAAGCTGGGGATATTGCACTTGCGGCCATTCAGCAGAATATGGCCGTGGGCCACCATCTGACGGGCTCCGGTGCGGTTAGGCGCGAAGCCGAGCCGGTGCACGATGTTGTCCAGCCGACGTTCCATGATGGTCAGCAGCTGCTCACCGGTGTTCTCGGTGGAGCGGCTGGCCAACTCGAAGTAACGGCGGAATTGCCGTTCGAGGACGCCGTAAAACCGCTTGAGTTTCTGCTTCTCGCGCAGGCGGATGGCATATTCGCTGGCCTTGCCGCGCAGGGTGTGCATGCCGGGCGCTGGTCGCGCCGCTCGATGGCGCACTTGGGGCTGTCGCAACGGCTGCCCTTGAGGAACAGCTTGATGCCTTCCCGCCGGCACATCTTGCACTTGTAGTCGAGTTGTCGTGCCATTGTTTCAGTATTAGTGTCAAATTGAACCAGCCCCGAGCGCAGCGCGGGGCACGTGTCGAACCCCTCGCTCGCGCACGGGGCTTATGATTTCATACGCGGCGCTTCTTGGGCGGCCGGCAGCCGTTGTGCGGCAGCGGCGTCACGTCCTCGATCGCCTTGACGTTCAATCCGGCGGCCTGGAGGGCGGTGATCGCCGACTCGCGGCCGGAGCCGGGGCCCTTCACGCGGACCTCGATCTCCTTGACGCCGAACTTGCTGGCCCGCTCGGCCGCCACCTCGGCCGCCCGCTGGGCCGCGAACGGCGTGCTCTTGCGGCTCCCCTTGAACCCCACCGTCCCCGCCGAGGCATAGCACAGCGCGTCGCCGTTGGTGTCGGTGATCGTGACGATGGTGTTGTTGAAGGTCGCCTTGATGTGGGCGATCCCGCGGCTGACATTCCGCCGCTGCTTCTTCTTCTTGCTCTTCGCCATGTGGTCCCTTGCTTGCGCTGCGGGCTAGCCACGCATTTCCTTCACGCCCTTCTTGCCGGCGACCGTCTTACGTGGCCCCTTGCGGGTGCGGGCGTTGGTCTTGGTGCGCTGGCCGCGAACGGGCAGGCTGCGCCGGTGCCGTGTGCCGCGGTAACAGTTGATGTCCTTGAGGCGGGCGATGTTCTGCTGCACCTGCCGGCGGAGGGGCCCTTCCACGGTGTAATCGCGGTCGAGGATGGTCGCCAGTCGGGCCAGGTCGTCGTCGCTGAGTTCCTTGGCCCGGCGCTGCGGGTCGATGTGCGCCTGTTCGCACAGGCGCAGCGCCAGCGACGGCCCGATCCCGTAGATGTATCGCAGCGAAATGTGCGTCGGCTTGTCGTTGGGTATATCTACACCCAGGATACGCGGCATGGACTGTCTCCTCGCTTAGCCCTGGCGTTGCTTGTGCCGCGGATTGCTGCAAATAACGAGCAGCTTGCCGTGCCGCCGGACGAGCTTGCAATTCTCACAGATGCGTTTCACGCTGGCTCGCACCTTCATGGCTCACCTCTCTGGCGCAATCGTCGTCGGTCCCGCGATGGGGAGAAACCATCTTCTTAGCAAAGTGGCACGAACCCTGCAAGGGGGAAAAAATGCAGTGTTGGCCCAATGTACGTGGGACGGGCGCAGTCTATAACGCGCCCGGACAGGTCGTCCCTCCCAACGCCCCGAAGGAGCCGCCATGCCGACGCCTTCCCCCATCCTGGTCGCCACACTCCCCGCGCTGGCGCCGCGCCGTCCCGACAGTCACAAGGGGGACCTCGGGCGCGTGCTGGTGGTGGCCGGCAGCCGCGGCATGTCGGGGGCGGCGATCCTGTGCGCCGGCGCTGTCCTGCGCGGCGGGGCCGGGCTGGTGCGCGTTGCCGTGCCCGCCGACATCCTGCCCATCGTCGCCGGCGGCAACCCGTGCTACATGACGGCGCCTCTGCCCCACGACGATCAGGGCCGGCTGGGCGCGACGGCGGAAGCCGAGGTGCTGCGGCTGGCGGAAGCTAGCGATGTCGTTGCCGCCGGTCCCGGACTGGGGAACACCGCCGCCGTCGCTGCCGTGGTTTGTGCCCTGCTCAAGAAAACGACGGTGCCCCTGGTCCTCGATGCCGATGCGCTGAACGCGCTGGCCGGGCGAACCGAGGTGCTCCGCGGCCGGGCCGTGCCGCCGATCCTTACTCCCCATCCCGGTGAGTTTGCACGGCTCAGCGGGCGGAAGGTCTCCAGCGCACCGGCCGAGCGCCTCGAAGCGGCGGCCCGGTTCGCCGCGGAGCAGGGCGTCGTCCTGGTCCTCAAGGGGCACGGCACGGTGGTGACCGACGGTCGGCGGGCCTACGTGAACACCACCGGCAATCCCGGTATGGCCACCGGCGGCAGCGGCGATGTGCTCACCGGGCTCATCGCCGCCTTGCTGGGGCAGCACTTGGAGCCCTTCGCCGCCGCCCAGCTCGGCACCCATCTGCACGGCCTGGCGGGCGACCTGGCCCGGATCGACCGCGGCGAGGTGCCGCTCATTGCCACCGACCTGCTCGATTACCTGCCGCGGACGTTTCAAGGAATCGGCGTGTAACGGTTGGGGCGAAGCGGAAGCTTGCGCCGCGCGGGTCGGAGGAGAAATCAGGCTGGTGCTGGCCGGAGAACTGGGTAAACTCAGCCATAACTGTTGGCCCCGATCCCCGACCCCCTGACCCTGACACCTCCTTATGGACTTCCGCTGTCCAAGCTGCCAGAAAGACTTAACCGTCCCGGATGAGTATGCCGGGCAACTGATGAAGTGTCCGCTGTGCCAGAACACGTTTCAGGCGCCAGCGTTACCGCCGCCGGTGACGGCCACGCCGCCGCCGGGGCCGGGGACATTCGCGGTGGCTCCGGAACCACTGCCTCCCCCACCGACCACGCCGGAAATACCCAAGCGGAAGAAGGAAGCGCCGGCCAGTCCGCCGACCCCGCCCGCGCCGCCGCCACCCCCCGGCGAGTACACCAAAACGCACACCATCTGGATCAGCCCGCGCGTGGTGCCGTGGATCGCCCCGGCGCCCTGGTACTGGCGTTCCTGCTGACCTTCTTCCCCTGGGCCGGCTATGCGGGTGCGGGGGGCGAAAGCCACCTGCCGTGGGGCTGGGGGTGGGGTGGATCGGACAAGTGGAATCCGCTCACGTTCTTTTACACCCTAACGCTGCTGTTCGCGTTGTTCGCCAGCGGCGCCATCACGGTGTTGCGGCTTATCCCCGGCTTCAAGCTGCCCCCCGCGCTCCAGCAGGTGTGGAGCTTCCGTGCGGGCGCGGTTGCCCTGCTCACCTTCCTCGGACTGTTCTTTCTCCTGATCCAGCTGTTCGTCGGCTTCCAGCCGGAGACCGACACGCTGCACACGACGATCTTCGTCTGGCTGGCGCTGCTGTTCCAGATCCTGGCGCTGGCCGGGTCGGTGCTGGACCTGTGGCTGGAAGTGCGCGGCCCCAGCAAGCCGATGCCGCGGATTGACATGCACTGGTAAGGCAGCGTGATTCATCGTTTCGCGATCTCTGCGCGAGCGCGAAACGATGAATCAGTCCCACACCGCCGCATCTTCCCCATCCAGGCGGAGCGTCAGACACTTCGCGCTGCCGCCGGACTTGATGAACTCGTCCAGCTGCACGCTTATCGGCTCATAGCCCCATTCGCGTAGGCCGGCCTGCAACCGCTCGCACCCCGAGTTGGTGATGACGGTGCGTCCGACGACGACGGCGTTGCAGCCGAAGCGTTTGGCCTCGTCTTCGTCCACGGCCAGCAGGCGGGGCACATGCGCTTCCAGCACCTTGCGGCCATAGGCGTCGAACGCCCCGGGGTAGTAGATGGCCTCTTCAGCGGATAGCGGGCAGAAGCAGGTGTCGAGGTGATAGAAGTAGGGGCTGACCAGTTCCAGCGGCAGCACCAGGCGGCTCAGCACTTTGCCCAGGTGCTGATGCCCCGTCACGTCGCTGCGGATGCGATAGCCGGCGAACAGGGTGCGGCCGCAGAAGAGGGCATCGCCGGCCCCCTCGAAATAAACTCCGTCCGGAAGATGCTCCACCGTGTAGCCGTGCCCGGCGAACCAGGCGTCGAAGAACGGCGACTCGCGGGCGCGGACCTCGTGGCGAAACGAGGAGCTGAAGAACCGCTTGCCGAACACGAGGCCGGCATTGGCGGTGAAGACCAGGTCGGGCAACCCCGGCCGAGGCTCCATCAGCTCGACGGTCACTCCTCGGTCCCGGAGGGTCTGGCCGAGCTGGTGCCACTGCGTCTGGGCCCGCTCCTGTTTTGCCCCGCGCTCGACGTGCATCCACGGGTTGATCTCGTACTCGATGCCGTAGAAATCGGGCGGACACATGAGGATGCGCGGTTGCCGCATGACAGGGTTCCTCCCGTGCGGATGATCGGCGGCTCTGGCGGCGCGGCGAGAAACGTGTTACCGTGCCGCATCAGCCGGTCCACGCACCTGGGCGCTTCGCCAGCGGCCGGCCGAGACTTTGATTGTAACCTCGGGGAAGGAGAGAAAGCGATGGGAACTTTGGGACAGGTGCTCCGGCGCAGGGCGCTGGCCACTGCACTGCTGGTGTTGCTCGTCGGCCCGACCGATGCGCAACAAGAGCCGAACAATGGCCAGGGCCAGCCGGGCAAGGGCCAGCCGGGCCAAGAGGGCCAGCCGGGCCAGGGCCAGCCGGGCCAGCCGGACCGGGGCCAGCGAGGGGGGAGGGGCCGGGGCCAGCCGCGGGCCGATCCCGCCGTCGAGGCGTGGCTGAAGACGTTGACCGACAAGATGACCGACCGGCACGATACGATCCGCGACAGCGCCCGCGCGGGGATCGTCGCGGTCGGCCGGCGGGCACTGCCGGCGCTGAGGAGGCTAGCCGAGGGCGACGACGATGCGACCGCCACCGCGGCCCACAAGCTGATGGCGCAGATCGAGCACGGCCCCGGCGCTCCGGGTGGTCCCCAGCCGGGCGGCAACCCCTTCGGTCCCAATCCCGGCGGCGTCCCGGGCATCCCGGTCGGCGGTCCCGGCATCCCCGCTGGTCCCGGCCCCGGCGGCCCTGGCAATCCCCCGGGTCCTGGTCCGGGCGGCCCCGTCAATCCCCCCGGTCCGGGTCCTGGCTTCCCGGGTGCTCCGGGCGGCGCCCAGGTGCCTCCTGGCGGCGGCGTGAGGCCCCCGGGTGCCGGCCAGGTGCCTCCTGGTGGCGGTCAGGGCTTCCCGGGTGCTCCTGGCGGCGGCGTGAGGCCCCCGGGTGCCGGCCAGGTGCCTCCTGGTGGCGGTCAGGGCTTCCCGGGTGCTCCTGGCGGCGGCGTGAGGCCCCCGGGTGCCGGCCAGGTGCCTCCTGGTGGCGGTCAGCCTGCCTCCCGGGGGTGGCCTGGGCAGCGGTCCGGGCTTTCCGGGCGGCGGTCCCGGCAATCCTCCGGGTGGTCCGGGGACCGGTCCAGGATCCCCCCCGGCCAGCCGGGTCAGGGCGGCGGTCCAGGGGTTGGTCCGCGATTCCTTCGCGGTCAAGGTCCAGGTGGTCCGGGCTTCCCAGGCGGGCCGGGCCAAGGCGAGCCCGGTTTTCCGGCGCCGGAACAGCGGGCCCTGGGCCCGGCCTCGAACAGGCCCTGCGGAATCTGAATCTCTCCGACAAGCAACGGAAGCAGGTCGAGGACATCCTGCAAGCGCACCAGAAGAAGGCACGCGAGGCCCATGAGAAGGTCCGGGCCGAGTTGCTCAAGGATCTGAAGAAGGTGCTCGATGCCGAGCAGTTCAAGCGGTTCGAGGAGACGTTTTCTCGAATGGGACCGATGGGACCCGGCGGGCAGCTGCGGGACCGGCCAGCCCGGTCAGGGTTCCCCTCCGCCGGGGGGCAATCGCCAGCAGGAGTAGGTTCTCCGGTTAGCCGCGACCCGGGAGGGGAGTGCTCGGGCCCAGCGCTCCCCTCCGGGTCGCGGCCAAACTCAACCTACCCGAACTGGGCGACAGTGTGCCAGTTGTCCGGAAGCTGTGGGAGATTCCCGGCGGCCTCGTCGGTCAGAGGCGAGATACGTAGCGTGGTGAAGTGAATCCAGCCACCGCACTGCGGGCAACGGCCGGCGAAACCCGTCCCGTCCCACCACGCCCGCACCAAGGGCTTGTAGATGCCCTCGGGATCGCCGAACAACTCGAGCTGAAAGTCGATCCACTCCATCTTGTGACCGCAGCCCGGGTGTGGACAGGCGGGGTCGTGGTAATGGACGTGCGGTGATGCCATGGTGCGAAGGCCCCCCTCGCGGTAGACGCGGTCCAACTCCTCAAGCTCCGCCCGTGAAAGTGTTTGACTCTTCATCATGATCCCGTTCCTCCGCGGTCAACCCCCGATCGCGTGCATCGTTCGCAGCGGCTTGATGAACCGCGCCGTATTGATCTCGTGCCCCTCCCACTTCTCCGCCACATTCCGCCGGATCGCCTCGGCCAGGGCCGCATCGTCGGCAGCGGGACGCAAGAACTGCTTCACGTCCACCTCGGTCAGTGCGAACAGGCAGTTGCGCAGCTTGCCGTCGGCGGTCAGGCGGACGCGGTTGCAGCTCAGGCAGAATGGTCGCGACACCGAGGCGATGATGCCCACCCGCCCGCCGCCGTCAGCATAGACCCATTCCTGGGCCGGCGCCCGCGGATCGCCGTCCACCGCCGGGGCCAGCGGGCCGAACTCGCGCGTCAGCTGCTCCAGGATTTCGTCCGCGAAATAGACCTTGTCGCGCTCCCAGGCTTCCGCGCCGATGGGCATGTACTCGATGAAGCGCAGCTCCACGCCGTGGGCGCGGGCATATCGGGCCAGCGGAATCACCTCATATTCGGTGATGCCGCGGATGCTGACCGCGTTGATCTTGACCGGGTCGAACCCGGCCTGCTTGGCGGCGTCGATACCGGCCAGCACCCGGTCCAGCCCGTCGCGCCGGGCCAGCTGGCGGAAGCGCGCGGGTCCAAAGTGTCGAGGCTGATGTTGATCCGCCGCAGACCCGCGTCGTACAGGGCCTGGGCCTGCTCGGTCAGCAGGATGCCGTTGGTCGTCAGGCCGATGTCCTTGATGCCGGGGATGGCGGCAATCAGGGCGACGAGCTTCGGAATGTCGCGGCGCATGAGCGGCTCGCCGCCGGTGAGCCGGACCTTGTCAATCCCCAGCGGCACGGCCACGCGCACGAAATGGGCGATCTCCTCGAAGGTGAGCAGTTCGGCCCGGTCCATGAAGACGACCTCTTCGGGCATGCAGTAACTGCAGCGCAGGTTGCAGCGGTCCGTCACGCTGATGCGCAGGTTATTGTGCTGGCGCCCGAAGCTATCGATCAACTGCATGGTCCGTAGTCCGTAGTCCGTAGTCCGTAGTCCGTAGTCCGTAGTCCGTAGTCCGTAGTCCGTAGGGCAGGCTCCGCCTGCCGAGCCATAGCACGAGGCAGGCGGAGCCTGCCCTACGGACTGATTCCAGGGTGTACCCACTCGGTGCTGCCGTCAGCCCAGTGTTCCTTCTTCCAGATTGGCACGAGCTCCTTCAATCGGTCAATGGCATATCGGCACGCATCGAAGGCCTGAGCCCGATGGGGACAGCTCACGGCGACGGCCACGCTGACCTCGCTGACGTCGAGATGCCCGGTGCGATGGACCATCAACAAGTCGCCGACCGGCCAGCGTTGCCGCGTTTCCTGCTCGATTTCCGCCATCTTCTTCTCGGCCATGCCGGGGTAGGCCTCGTAGTCGAGGGCCACGGTCGTCTTGCCGTCGGTCAGGTCGCGGACCGTCCCGAGGAAGGTGACAACCGCACCGCAGTCCGGGCGGCGGACGGCCTCGGTCAGGGCGTGGTGGTCGATGGGATCGGGGGTGAGGCGGACCATGAGGGTTGTGCCGTGGGGGCCGCGTGGGATCATCCGCCGCTCACGGGAGGCAGCAGCGCCACCTCGGCGTCTATGGGCAGGGTGAGAGAGTCGTCCGAAAACTCGCCGTCCACCGCCACGGCACAGCGCGGCAGCAGGGCGGCCAGAGCCGGATGGTCCTGGGCGAGCCGGCCACGCAGATCGCCGACCGTTGCGCCAGCGGGTAGGGTCACGCCGACGGCCTCCGCTCCGGCCAGGTCCTTCGCGCGGGCAAACAGGCGGATGCGGTGGGTCATCGCAGCACCAGGCGGCGGATCGGCTCGTGCAAGCGTCGCTCCAGGGCGGGCACCAGGCCGTAGGCCAGGGCCAGGTACTGCGCCGGGTGCAGGGTGCGCTTGCCGCTGCCATCTTCCATCTGCACTCGGCAGGTGCTGCACTCGGTCGAGCCGTGCAGCACGCGCGGCCGGCGCAGCTCGTCGAGCATCGACCGGCCGGCCTCCAGCGACACGGCGTAGTTCTCTGCCATCAGGCCGAAAGTGCCGGCCATGCCCGAACAGCCTACGTCGATTGTATGCACGCGCAAACCGGGGATCAACGCAAGGAGCTGCGGCCCGGCGGCCGGCCGGCCCAGGGCCTTCAGGTGGCACGGCACATGATGCCCCAGGGCCAGCTCCAGCGGACGGAAATCGGTCCGCAGCTTACCCTGCTCGTGCAGGTCCCACAGATAGGCCGTGAATTCGACGGTGCGGTCGGCCACAAGCTTGGCGTCGGGATCGTCGAGCAGATCGAGGGCATCGTGGCGCAGCATCAGGGCGGCGGTCGGTTCGGAGCAGAGGATCGGCATGTCCTCGCGGGCCAGCGTCGGCGAGCAGTCGCATGTTATGCTCGGCCGCCTCGCGCGCCGCCTCCATGTCGCCGTGCGCCAGCGGCGCCATGCCGCAGCCGCGCTGCCCCGGGCGGAACATATACCTCAATGCCGTTGTGTTGCAGGACCGCGACGACCGCCTCGGCGATCAGCGGGTCGTTGTAGGTGGCGAACACATCCACGAAGTAGGCAACGCGCGGGCGGGACGGGTGCGGTTTCCGCGTCCAGCCGCGCCGCTCGGCCCGCGCAGGAAGCTCCGCGCGCGAAGGTGGGCAACCGCCTCATGCCGCGAAACGCCGAAGAGCTTCTCCAGCAGCCAGCGGGCGCTGCGGCTGCCCAGGGCGAGGTTGACCAGCGGAGCGATCGCACTGCCCATCGCGGCGAAACGACTCGGTCCGCGCCAGCACCCAGTCATGGCGGTGCATGCCGTGCCGCGGCGACGTTGGCCGCCTTGGCCTCCAGCATGAGCCGCGGCACATCCACGTGGGCGGGACACTCGATCGCGCACATCTTGCAGTTGACGCACAGGTCGGCCACGGCCCGGACCTCGTCGGACGACAGCGCCTGCGGATCGGCCCCGTCGGCCAGGAGCCGGCGCATGAGGTTCGCCTTGGCCCGCGGCGTGGCCGCCTCGGCGTGGCTGGCGCGGAAGATCGGACACATACGCTGCGCCGGCTCCTCGGTGCGACAGCTGCCGCAGCCGTTGCAGTTGTTGCTCTCGGCCCGCATGTCCGCCACGGTCCAGCGCAGCCAGGTCCGGTGCTCCTGCCCGTGCCCGGGTTCCTCTCCCTCGGGTACGGGCGGAGGCATGGCCACGGGACAGGACCGCAAGGGCCAGGCGGGAAACGACGAGTCGGGGCCGACGATCTTGCCGGGATTCAGGACATGGCTGGGGTCAAAAATGGCCTTCAGCTCGCGGAAGATCGGATAGAGCGGGCCGTACTGCCGGGCGACCCAGGGGGTGCGGGCGATGCCGGTGCCGTGCTGGGCGCTGATCGTGCCGCCCAGGTCGAGCGTCAAGGCGTAGACCTCGTCGGCAATGGCACGCAGGCGGGTGACATCGTCGGGACGGCTCAGGTCGAGAAACGGCCGGGTGTGCACCTGCCCGGTCAGGGCATGGATGAGGAAGGAGGCCGTCGTCTCGTGCCGCTGCAGGATTTCCTGCACGCGATGGAGATAGACAGCGAGACTGTCGACCGGCACGCCGACATCCTCGACATAGGCGACCGGCTGCGCCCCGCCGCGCAGGCCGTACAGGCTGGGCAGGGCCGACTCGCGCAGTCGCCAGAAGCGTTCGACATCGGCCTCGGAGACGGCGACCAGGGCCTGCAGCGCCAGCCGCTCGACGCGGTGGATTCGGTCGGCCAGGTCGGTGGCGGCGGCCTGGGCGGCGGCGGGGCTGTCGGCCTCATACTCGACCAGCAGGACCGCCTCGGCAGCGCCGGGGACCAGTGCCGCCGCCTCCGGGTCGCCGCCGCGCACCAGGATCAGCAGCCGCCGATCGATCAGCTCGCATGCCGCCGGCTGCGTCGGCAGGGCCAGCAGGGAGGCCCGCAGGGCGGCATCCAGGCGCGGAAAGGCGAGCAGCACCAGGGCTCGGCCCGCGGGCAGCGGGATGGTCCGCAGCGTCGCCTCCGTGAAGACCGCCAGCGTCCCCTCGGAGCCGACGAGGAGACGGGCCAGGTCCAGCTCGCCATCGGCCAGCACATCGTGCAACAGGTAGCCGCAGCGATTGAACGGCGTCCGCGGGCGATAGGCCCGGACCGCCCCGGCGTGCTGTTCGAGCAGGGCCGCCACCGAGGAGACGATCTCTTCGAGCCGGCCGGGCTGGATCGTCGGCGCCGGCCAGCGAGGGTGCCGGGCGGCCACGACAGCATCGCCGCTGTCCAGGACCGCCCGCAGCGCGACCACGTGGTCGCGCGTGTAGCCGTGCCGCAGGGCCCGGGCGCCGGAGGCATTGTTGGCCACCATGCCGCCGATCGTACACTGGGCGCCGCTGGCCGGATCGGGAGCGAAGCGCCGGCCCTCCCGCGCCAGACGCACGGCCAGGTCGCGGTAAACGACGCCCGGCTGGACGCGAACCGTGTCCGAACCCACCTCGAGGATGGCGCGGAAATGGCGGCTCAGATCGACGACCAGGCCGCTGCCCAGCGCCTCGCCGGCGACGCCGCTGCCGGCCCCGCGCGCGATGAGCGGGATGCGGTTCTCGGAGGCATAGCGCGACCAGGGCGCGCACGTCGTCCTCGTCGCGCGGCACCACCACGCCGAGCGGCTCGACCTGGAAGATGCTGGCATCGGTGCTGTAAAGCGTGCGCGAGATGTCCTCGAAGAGGAGGTCCCCCTTGACCAGTCCCTTGAGGTCGTCGCGGATGCGCTCGCGTTGCGGCTGGTCCACGGTCAATGCACCCTTGTTTAGGCGGCGCGATCCCCGCCCCGGTACTCCGGAGAGGTCGTGAGTCTGCGCGATCAGCCCTCACCCCGCCCTTCGTCGGGACGCTCGCGGCCCTGCATACTGCTCGCGGCGCGAATGCGCTCCTGCCGGTAGCGCTCTGCAACGGTCAGCTCGTGCGACCCGTGCTCGGGTTGCGGGCATAGCCGCGAAAGTGGGCGTTGCAGCGATAGCAGGCGACCACATCGCCGACCCACAGGTACAGCAGCCCGTCGAACAGGGCCGTGCCCAGCAGAATCCCCCAGGTCAGCCACTGATGGTACAGCCAGTAGGTCAGCACGGTCGCCACACAGGCCACGATCAGGATCGCCATGCCCAGCGCGTGCGGGAAGTCCTTCTTGCGGTACAGTTCGCGGCAACCGCAGACCGTACAGGCCGTGAGTGACTGGTCGGGTGACACGGGGACACGTTCCAGAATGATCGCACGCGGGGCAGCGCCATTCGAGGGGACCGGGCTGCACCACGGAAGCGGGAGCGTCACAGCCGGGACAGGCAAAGCGAATGATCACGAACAAGATCCTCCGTTCGCCGACGTACTGCACACTTCCCTTAGGAAGACTCGGCCCTCGCTCGATGGCAGGCAGTCCGGGCCGGGCCAGTCCGGACCAGGCAGCCCAGCGCAGCGAGGGACTCCCGCCCGGGCTGCCCCAGAGGCCGCAAGGCCTCTTACAGGGCATACCCGGTCGTGCTCTGCAAGAGCTGGCTGGTCAATTCACCGATGAAGCAAAAGATCACGACGACATAGAGCAGGCCGGTCGCCGACTGCGTGGAGCGAATCTTCGCCGTCTGCCAGGCCATGAGGCCCAGCACGAGCGGGCCCACAAATCCCAGGCCCCAGCGGACCGGCAACAGAACGGTTTCATCTTGCAGTTTAAGCAGGGAATGCCCGCCCGTCGAGGACCAGAGCCACAGGCTCAGCGCTGCCAGCAGCAGACGGACCAGGGTAGCGGCCAGCAGGGCGGCCAGCAGCCGCAGCAGCGGCCCCAGGCTCATGCCCGGGGCGATCAGGTACATGTGACCCATCAGCATGGCGGTCGTGGCCGCCCCGAGCAGCGCCGCCGAAGTGGCATCGGCCGCCAGACGCCAGCCGAGGGCGATCTCAGACGGCTCGGCCAACTCCGCCACGACCAGGCCGGCCGCCAGGATCGCGGTGGTGGCCACGATGAGGACCCGGCCCAGCGGCGCGCCCTCCAGCGACCAGCAGAAGAAGCCGGCCAGCGCAAACACCACGCCGCCACTCATCGTCGCCAGAAAAACAGCGTCAGTTGCACCGAACGCGATCGCCAGCCCGGTCAGGCCCAGGGCGACCAGGAAGTGGGTCCGATAGAAGCGGGGATTGACCTGGGCGGGCGTCACGATCAGCAGGCAGGCGAGCAGGCCGACGGCCAGGCGCAGGCAGAACTGCACGAGCATGGCCATCACCGCCTGCTGTAGACGTGCGCCATGAACTCGGTGCGCGTGGACTCGTTGGTCAGGAAGCTGCCGCGCATCGCGCTGGTTTTCATCACGCTATGCGGCTTGCGCACGCCGCGGATGGTCATGCAGGTGTGGGTCGCTTCAAGGATGACGCCGACGCCGCGGGCATCCAGCTCGGTCATCAGCAGGTCGGCAATCTGCTCGGTCATCCGTTCCTGGACCTGCGGCCGCCGCGACAGCATCTCGACGACTCGCGCCAGCTTGCTCAACCCGACGATCTTCCCATTGGGGATGTAGGCCACGTGAGCCTTGCCCATGAACGGCAGCAGGTGGTGCTCGCACAGCGAATCGAAGCCGATGTCGTTGACGGTCACCATCTCATCGTACTTCTCGGTAAAGGTCTTTTCGAGGAGCTGGCGGGGATCCTGGTGCAGGCCGGAAAACAGCTCGGCGTACATGCGGGCGACGCGGTCCGGCGTCTCGCGCAGCCCTTCGCGGTCCGGGTCCTCGCCGACGGCCAGCAGGATTTCGCGCACCGCCGCCTCGATGCGCGCATGATCGACCGGGGCGCGATGCCGACCGCCGGCGGTTGCTGCGGCCGTTGGCGGAATCGGCACCCGGATCGGCCGGCGGCAGAGAGGAATGTGGCATGGGACCTTCTGGTTACCTCCCTCGGCATTCTTAGGGAGGCGCGTCGGCCAGGTCAAGGAACGCGGCTGGTGAGCGGCCGGCGCCGACCCTACAATCGGCCCTTATGAAAGTCGTCGTGCTCAACGCCCGCGGCCTGCATCTGGGCTACATCGGCCCCGCCGGCAACGAATGGATCGAGACACCCGCGCTTGATCGCCTCGCGGCCGAAGGGGTCGTCTTCGATCAGCACATCGCCGACCAGCCCGACCCCGCTGGCGCTCGCCGCGCCTGGCGTAGCGGCCGCTTCTGTTCCCGTCTCGCGAGAAACCGTCCGCCGACCCCGAGCTTGACGTGATCTGCCGGCTCAAGGACGCGGGTGTGGTGACCTCGCTGGTCGTGGACACCGGCCGGCCCGGGCCCGTCGATTTCGCCGACGGCTGGGATGTCGTCATGGAGGCCGAGGCCGACGACGAGGCCACCGCCCTAGAGTATGTCCTGGAAGGGGCCGGACAGGCTCTCGAAGGGCTGGCCGAATCGGACCACTGGCTGCTCTGGCTGGAGCTGGCCACGCTACTGCCGCCGTGGGACGTGCCCGAAGAATTCCTCGAACGCTACCTCATGGAGTCTGCGGAAGAGGCCGATGAGGAGGACGACCAGGTGGCGGAGGCCCTGGAGCCGTTGCTCGATCCGCCCGCCGGCCTCGTCGACCGGCCGATGACCTGACGTTCATCCGCCTCCAGCGCACCTACGCGGCGGCCGTGAGTTATCTCGACGCCGGCCTGGACCTGCTGCTGAAGCTCCTCGAGGACCGCGGCGTGCTCGACGAGGTGCTGGTGATCGTGACGAGCGACCACGGCCTGCCGCTAGGCGAACACGGCGTTGTCGGACTCAGCCGGCCCTGGTTGCACGATGAGCTGGTGCACCTTCCCTTGCTGATGCGATTAGCGAGGGGCGAGCAGGCGGGCCGCCGCGTCGCGGCGCTGACGCAGCCGGTGGACCTGGCCGCGACACTCCTGGCCGCCTTTGGCGTGTCACCGGCGGGATTGCACGGCTTCGATCTGCTGCCCCTGGCACGCGGCCAGGTCGACAAGGTCCGCGCTTATGCCTGCTCCGGGCTTCGCGTCGGCGAAGCCGGAGAGTGGGCGTTGCGCGGGCCAGGCATGGGCCTACCTGCTGCCCCTGGGCGACGACGCCGGGCGGGCGGCCCAGTTGTACGTCAAACCGGACGACCGCTGGGAACTGAATGACGTGTTACAGCACCACCCGGCGTTGGCCGAGCATCTGGACGCGGTGCTGCGTGGCTTCATGGCGGCGATCCGGCAGCCGGGACCCTTGCAGGCACCGGCGTTACGCGACGTTGAGGCGGAACCGGAGATAACGGCGTAGGCGTAGGGTGGGTCGAGCGGAGCGAGACCCACCCTACTTCTCGGGTGCTGGTGGGTCTCGCTCCGCTCGACCCACCCTACCGCCTACCGTCACCGACATCCCTCTTGCAGCCGTCGCCCATTGAGGTATCCTGTACGCATGGGTTCGACCCGCCGCACGGCCAGCCGCTGCCTCCCCGGCCGTGCAACCGCCTCGCCCGCCCCGCTGCCTGCCGCCCGTAGTTCCCGCCACAACCATCCTGCCAGACATGAGGGGGGTACACACTCATGAAGACGGCACGTCGCATCACCCTGGCGACTCTCGCCTTTCTTGTCCTCGCCGGCGGCCGCCTGACCGCCGCGGACCTGTACGACAAGGACCCGGCCAAGACCGACGACGTTGTCCTGCCCAAGCCGGCCGACGTCGCTTCTCTCGCCTGTTCGCCCACGAAAATCGCCCTGAAGGGGCTCGATGACGCTCAGCAACTGGTCATCACCGCCACCCTGGCCGGCAACCGCCTCCAGGACCTGAGCGGCGATGTCAAGTTCGAGGTGGCCAACCCCAAGGTCGCCCGCGTCAGCACCTCGGGCCGGGTCATCCCCCTCGCCAATGGCTCGACCGAGATCACCGCGACTTACGGCGACAAGACATTTAAGGTCGCCGTTAGCGCCGAAAGCTGCGATGTGAACCTGCCGATCCATTTCGGCAACCAGGTGGTGCCGATCTTCACCAAGCTGGGCTGCAACTCGGGCGGCTGCCACGGCAAGGCCAGCGGCCAGAACGGGTTCAAGCTCTCCCTGCTCGGCTTCGAGCCGGAGGTCGATTATAACGCCCTGGTGAAGGAAGCCCGCGGCCGCCGCGTCTTCCCCGCCTCGCCCGATAACAGCCTGCTGTTGCTCAAGGCCACCGGCGTTGCGGCCCACGGCGGCGGCAAGCGCCTCGAGGTCGGCTCCGATGAATACAAGCTCATCCGCCGCTGGATCGCCTCCGGCGTGCCGGTCGGTGCCGCGGATGCCCCCACCGTGGCCAAGATCACGGTCTATCCCGAGCAGCGCACACTGCTCCGCAACAACAAGCAGCAGTTTGCCGTCTACGCCCAGTACACGGACGGCAGCGTCGAGGACGTGACCCGCCGCGCCCAGTACGACAGCAACGACACCGAGATCGCCATCGTCGATCCGACCGGCATCGTGCGGACGCTCGGCCAGAGCGGCGAAGCGGCGATCATGGCCCGCTATCAGGGGCACGTCGCCACCTTCCGCGCCACCGTGCCGCTGGGCGTGAAGATTCCCGAGTACAAGTTCGAGGCCCAGACGGTGGCCGATCAGTACACCCTCAAGAAGTGGCAGCAACTCGGCCTTGTGCCCTCGGAATTGTGCACCGACGAGCAGTTCATCCGCCGGGTATCGCTCGATGTCACCGGCACGCTGCCGACACCAAAGCAGGTCAGGGACTTCGTGGCCGACACCGCCACCGACAAGCGCAACAAGCTGGTGGACAAGCTGCTGGAGACGCCCGAATACGCCTATTACTTTGCCAACAAGTGGGCCGACATCCTGCGCGTCAAGCGCAAGGGGCAGCCCAACCTGGCCCAGGGGACCTTCGGCTTCCACGACTGGATCCGCGAGGCCGTGGCGAAGGACATGCCCTACGACGAGTTCGCCCGCGCCATCCTGACGGCCACCGGCGACGAGACCACCAACCCCACAACGGTCTGGTACAAGGAGCTGCGCGAGCCGAACCAGTTCGTGGACGATACCGCCCAGGTCTTCCTGGGGCTGCGGCTGGCCTGTGCCCAGTGCCACCACCACCCCTACGAGAAGTGGAGCCAGGACGACTACTGGGGCATTGCCGCCTTCTTCGGCCGCGTGGCCCGCAAGAACATCGTGGTGCCGGGCGGCTTCCAGAACCAGCAGGAGATTCGCGAGGCCGTTTATAGCCAACGGTCCGGCAACGTCATCAACAAGCGGACGCAGCAGGCCGCCGTCATCAAGCCGCTCGACGGCGAGCCGATGACCATCAGCGCCGACGACGACCCGCGCGACAAGCTGGCCGACTGGCTGGTGGACGGCAAGAACCCGTTCTTCGCCCGGGCCGTGGCCAACCGCTACTGGGCCCATTTCTTCGGCCGCGGCCTCGTCGATCCGCTCGACGACATGCGCGTCACCAACCCGCCCAGCAACCCCGAGTTGCTCGATGCCCTGGCCAAGGAGCTGGTCGCCAACAAGTACAGCCTGAAATCGCTGGTGCGGACGATCTGCAAGAGCCGCACCTATCAACTGGCGTCGGCACCCAACGAGTTCAACAAGCACGACAAGCAGAATTACGCTCGCTATTATCCGAAGCGCATGGCCGCCGAGGTGTTGTTCGATGCCGTCTGCCAGGTGACCGACAGCCCGACGCCGTTCGGCGGCCTGCCGCAGGACAAGCACGCCCCGAAGCGAGCGATCATGCTGCCGGACGAATCGTTCTCGTCGTACTTCCTGGACGTATTCGGCCGGCCGCAGCGCATCAGTGCCTGCGAGTGCGAGCGCGTCAGCGAGGCCAACCTGGCCCAGGCGCTGCACCTCTTGAATAGCGACGAGGTGCAGGGCAAGCTGACCCGCAGCGGCGGCCGCGCCGACGTGCTGGCTAACGCCAAGGACAAGCGCCCCGACGCCGAGAAAGTGGAGGAGCTGTTCTACTGGGCCTGGGCGCACAAGCCGACCAAGGACCAGATGGACGCCGCCCTGGCGCACATTGCCAGGCACGAGAAGGAGAAGAAAACGGCGTACGAGAATATCATCTGGGCGCTGTTGAACACGAAGGAGTTTGTGTTTAATCAGTGAGCGATTCAGCGGTTCGCGCTCGCGTGACATTGGCACGCGAGACATAGAGAGGTCGGGAGTCGTCTGCCAGGTGCGCGGGCGCAACTGGGGGAGGGCTCCCGACCTTTTTTCTCACGCCAAGATCGGCCCTGCCGGCCTCACGGCTGGCTTTGAGAGCCGTTTGTCACCCATCCATTCGAGCCCCAGGCCTTCGGCCTGGGCTGACAGAAACGGCCCTTCGGGCCGGTAGCGCGTCAGGCGGCCTGAAAGGCCGTTTCCGTCAGCCCAGGCCGAGAGTCTGGGCCGTTCTTTCGGCTTGAAAGGCCGCTTCTGCCAGCCCAGGCCGAAGGCCTGGGCTCGCGGTCTGGCCGCGATGAATCGCCCTTTCAGGGCGACCAACCCTCGGGGGATCGCAGCCGACCCAGGCCTTCGGCCTGGGCTGAGCGAACGAGCCTTTCAGGCTCGAACACCAAAATTGGTCCTGTCGCCCGTGGCAGGTTCTCGTTGTCATGCCGCGAAGATCCTTTCCTTGGTTACGCGGATGGCAACGGCGGGTTCGCCGGCCTGAAGGGCCGCTTCCGTCAGCCCAGGCCGTAGGCCAGGGTTCGCGGGCGAGGCTGAGACGGCCCTGCGCCGAGGTGGCGACGAAGCGGCCCAGATCGTTGACGACAGGGGCGAAGCCTTCGACCGACGCCGGTCGTGAGCAGTTCGACGGTCGTGGCGACGAAGTGGGTGCGGACCGACCCGCGGAAGTCGGGGATGAAGTCGTTGCCGCCGACGGAGGCGGTGCACTTGAAGGCGTAGGGATCGAAGCGCTCGACGCCGTTGGCCGCGCACCAGGCGGCGTGGAGGTTGTTCATCTCGGCGGCAACAAGGTCGGCATGGCGGTCGCCGGCGCAGAAGATGATCGTCTTCTGGAAGGGGCCCAGCGGATTGCCGTCGATGCCGCGATGAATGACGTTGGCGAGCATCTGCTCGAAGAGGTCACGGCACATGGCCCTGACGCGATCGGGGAGGATGACCTGTTTCTCGAAGTTGTTGGCGTCGTAACGGCCGGCGATCTGGCGAGCGGTCAGAGGCTCGCCTGTGTTGGCGTCGGTCGGGTTGCGCTGGATGACTTCGGCGGCCGTGATGCCGCGTGCGTCGAGGTCGATGAGGGCGAGCTTGAAATCGCAGGCGGCAAGGTAGCCGTCCTCCATCGCCTGGGCGATCTCGTATTCGTAAACCGTCGCGCCGAAGCAGGCGAGATTGTCGGCAGTGATAGCGAGGTCGGCCTTCGCCTCGGCGGTGTCCTCGGTCGTGGTGAGTTGGCGCGGCGTGGCGGTTAGGCCGATCTGCACCCCGTGCGGGTTCATCGTCAGGACCTTGGACCATTTGCCCCAGGCAGACCGATGACATTCGTCGATGTCACCTTCTTCCGCGGTTGTCCGAGGATGTCGCAGGGGGGTGGGCTCCGTGAGCCATGACATGAAATTCCATTGATGTATCTATGATCCGTGGTACCAAGGGGTTATGGTGCGCCGTTTCCTGTCACGGGGGGCTGACAGGAAACGCGAGTCGAGGGACGTGACACCCGCAGAGTCACGCAGCTGGCATCCGCGTCACCGCCGCCTATCCCCTGGCCTTGCCTGCTTGGGTCCCGGGGCGCAGGGTGTCATTGCGCCAGGAAGCTCAGGAGAGGAGGAAGGCGATGGAGTAACCATCACGGAAACCTTTCGTAGGAACCCTGTGGGTAACCAATCCCACCCGGCAGGGTCTAGCCAGCCACCGGAAGCGAGTCTTGCGTCGGCGGCACCGTAAGGGCGATGACGAAGCGTAGACAGCCAGGGCCAAGGCCGTGCGATTGAGCCTCGAGAGTCGTACCCGCTGGAGCCTTCGTCGTTGACACAACGGGGGCAACATCGGCGCACCGTTAGCGGCGAGGTGCGTCCGGTCCGGCCGGGGTCGGAGAACACGGCATAGGTCCACAAGGGTTCCCTGGGAACCTGGGAGCCCCTACGGCTCCATCTCGATAGCAGTTGGCGTGACGGGACCGCCAAACCCGAAGGTCCCTGGCCCCAGGCCGGCGTCGGGCCTGAGTGGAGCAAACACAGGCGCGCGGGATGGTACGGCCAAGCGAAGCAGTAGCGAAGCGCGGTCGGACGGTCCGTAGGGTGTCGGAGCGCCTCATAGTTACCGATGAAGCCGGGGAACTCGACCCGCGGGGACCCGGTGGAGGGAAGGGGGCGCCGGATCGCGGAATCATCGGGAGGCAACATGGCCGATGCACAGAAATCGGATCCCGTGTCAACGCAACAACGACGGTTAGCTGAGCTGGCGGCGCGGTCGCCGCAGTTGGGGTTCACTTCCCTCAACCACTACCTGGACCTTCCCTGGCTGTTCCAGGCCTGCAATCGCACCCGCGGCGACGGCGCCCCGGGCGTGGACGGACTGACGGGCGCGGACTACGGGGCCGACCTGGTGGGCAACCTCCAGTCGCTCCTGGACCGGGCCAAGTCCGGCACGTACCGGGCCCCGCCCGTGCGGCGTGTGCACATTCCGAAGGGGACGGGTAACGAGACCCGGCCGATCGGGATCCCGACGTTTGAAGACAAGGTGCTTCAACGGGCGGTCGTCATGGCGTTGGAGCCGATCTACGAGCAGGACTTTCTGGACTGTTCGTACGGTTTCCGGCCGGGGCGGTCGGCGCACACGGCGTTGCAGTCCCTGTGGCAGCAGGCGATGGCTTTAGGTGGTTGTTGGGTCGTGGAGGTGGATATCCGGAAGTTCTTCGACACTCTGGATCATGCTCATCTGCGTCAACTGCTTCGTCAGCGGGTGCGTGACGGGGTGCTGCTCCGTCTGATCGACAAGTGGTTGCAGGCGGGCGTCCTCGAGGACGGGGACATCAGCCATCCCGAGGCGGGGACGCCTCAAGGGGGTGTGATCTCACCCTTGCTGGCCAACGTGTACCTGCACTATGTGCTGGACGTGTGGTTCGAGCAAGCGGTGAAGCCGCGTCTCAAGGGTCGTGCCTTCCTGGTACGTTACGCGGACGACTTCGTCATGGGCTTCGCCTGTGAGGAGGACGCCCGTCGCGTGCTGGACGTACTGCCGCAGCGGTTCGGCAAGTACGGTCTGACGATCCATCCGGATAAGACCCGTCTGGTGCCGTTTGTGCGTCCAGCGGATCGGCCTGCGCCGGCGGGCTCTGGGACCGTGCCTTCCCCGGGGTCGTTTGACTTCCTGGGGTTCACGCACCACTGGAGCCGGTCGAAGCAAGGGCGTTGGGTGGTGAAGCGGAAGACGGCCGGCAGTCGGCTCGACCGAGCGCTCAAGAAGATCGCGGAGTGGTGTCGTCTGAACCGTCACCTGCCGATCGAGGAGCAGTACCGGATACTTTCACAGAAGCTGCGGGGGCATTACGCGTACTACGGCGGGCTGATCGGCAACCTCCGTTGCCTTCAGAACTTCCGGTACGAGGTCATGCGTCTGTGGCGGAAGTGGCTGTCGCGGCGGAAGCGTCGTGGGCAGTGGTCCTGGGCGCGGTTCCACGGGCTCTTGAAGCGGTTCAAGTTACCGTGGCCGTCTGGGTGGGTGTCGCCGTGCGCAGCGAGTCCGTGATCTGACGAACCGGATGCCTTAATTGGGCCAGTCCGGATCTGTGGGAGCCTCGGGGGGCAACCCCCGAGGCGACCCGGCGGAGGGTGTCAAGTAGTGTCAGGCGGTGTGGTGACACCCTCAGCTCACCTGCCTGGCCCTGGGTCAGTGCCATCTCGACCGGTCTTACGGATAGTCCTTGAACAGGTCGATGTCCGGATACTTGGTGTTAGCCTCGACGACCTGCTGCACGTCCTGGGCGACGCGGGCAGCCACTTGGGTGTCCTGGGGGTCGAACTCCATGCTGGCGTTGTAGAGCAGGGCCCAGTTGAGACCGTTAGGCAGCCGCTTCATGAACGTGCGCATCCCCTGGTAGCTACCATCCTTGAAATAGCCGAAGGCCTTGTCTTTCAGCACCACGCTGTCCCAGCCCAGGCCGAACCAGGTGCCATTGGCGCGTGGCTTGAGCGGGGCCGGGGGCGGTTCCAGCATCGCCTGCCGCATTTTCTCGCCCAGGACCGGCTCGCCGCGGCTGCCGTCGAGATTGGTGAGGAATCGGACCATGTCCACTACCGAGGCGCTCCAGCCGCCCGCCGCGTTGATCATCGGCAGCAGCATGGCCGGCAGCGCGATGAGCGTCCCGGCCAGGCAGCGCACCGCCTCCCCCGCGACATACTTGCCGTCGAACCCGTGCAGGCCCCCCCGGGCGACACCCATCGGCTTCAGCACCTGCTCGCTGACGTAGCGCTCGTAAAGCTGCCCGCTCACCTTGGCAATGATCTCACCCAGGATAACGTAGCCGACGTTCGAGTACTTCTGCTGCGTGCCCGGCTTGAAGTCGAGCGGCCGGCCCACCATGAATTCGAGAAATTTCCCCGAAGATATAGGCGCACGCACGCCATAAGCACGGCAGATCTGCGGTTCCCAGTTGATCGGGTCGCCCTTGACCCCACGGTCCCAGCCCCCCGAGTGATTGAGACACTGGCGGACCGTCACATCCTTGAGGCGGGGGTCCACGCGGGCCCCACGCGGTGGCTTGACATCCTTCAGGATGTCGAGCACAGCGTCGTCCAGGCCCAGCTTGCCCTGTTGGACCATCTTGAGGGTAGCGACGGCGGTGATCGACTTGGACAGGCTGGCCAGTCCGAACAGCGTTTCCGGCGTGGCGGGCGCGCCCGAGGTCACGTTGGCCCAGCCGTAGCCCTTGGCGAGGAGCAGTTTGCCGCCCCGCGCGAAGGCGAATGCGGCGCCGGGGATGCCATTCCTGTCCATGAGGTCCAGCATGGCCGCGTCGAGCGACTCCAGGCCGAGGCCGGCCTTGCCGTTGACCGGAACCTTGTCGAAGGGCGGCGGCGGCCTGCCCTGCGCGGGTGCTTCTGCCGTCGTGGCCAGGGCGCCGATGCCGGCGAGGCCGGCCAGGGCGGCCCGTCGCGTCAGTCCTTTTCGTCGGGTCGTCATGGAAGCAAGCCCTCCGGGTCACAGTGACGTGGTTCGATACGCCGAGAGGCCTGCTACGGCAGGCATCATCGCCGGGTTCCTTGGTGGCGCTAAGGCGAACGGCAGGAGATAATCTCCCCTCGGCCCGGTGCTCCGACCGAGTACGGGGGACTGGGGCGACGATTCCTCGCCCTGCGGCGAAGAGGCCCGTCGTAGCGCTCCCGCACACATCGGACTTCAGTTCAACCTGGCGATTTATGCTGAATTGCGAAGGCACATGTCGTTATTTACCAAATGCTTGCGGTGTCCGCGCCAGGTTGAACAGAAGTCCCGGTCACTTCAGTTCAACCTGGCAGCGCGTGCGGTGCCGGCGGGCGGTAGGAGATGCGCTGCCGAGGGCTACTATCTCCTGCCGGTCGCCTCACCGCGTAGACTACTACACGAGGCGCCGCCGGTCAAGGGGACGGCCGCTCGGCCGCGCCCTTGCGGAGCGGTTCTGCGACCGAAATAATGCCCCTTCCGCGCGGTGAATGTTCGGCCTGCGTTTCCGTGTAAGGGACTGTGGACTCCCCCATGAACGCCGATGCCCGAACCAACGACGAATTGCTGGACGCCGCCCACCAGGGCGATGAGGGCGCCCTGGCCGTCCTCGTCGAGCGCCATCGCGAGCGGCTGGAGCGCATGGTCGGGTTGCGCATGGATCGACGGCTCCAGGGCCGCATCGACCCGGGCGATGTGGTTCAGGAAGCTTACCTGGCGGTGCGCGGCAAGTTTGCCCAGTACATGGCCGACCCGCAGCTGTCCTTCTTTCTGTGGCTGCGCCTGGAAGTCGGCCAGAAGCTGGTGGACGTGCATCGGTTCCACATCAGCGCCAAGATGCGCGACGCCGGGCAGGAAGTCTCGCTGCACCGCGGGGCGCTGCCGCAGGTGACGTCGCTGTCGCTGGCCGAGCACTTGCTGGGGAAGCTGACCACGGCCAGTCATGCGGCCATGCGCGCGGAGCTGAAGATCCGTGTGCAGGAAGCGCTCAACAGCATGAACCCCCACGACCGCGAGGTGCTGATCCTGCGACACTTCGAGGAGCTGAGCAATGCCGAGACCGCCCAGATCCTGGGGATCAAGCCGCCGGCGGCGGTCAACCGCTATGTGCGGGCGCTCAAGCGACTCAAGGACGTCTTCCAGGGAATGCCAGGCGGCATCGAGGAAATCTGGGGATGAGCGACAATACTTCCTCGACGGCGGACCCGTTCGGCGCGATCGCTGACGAATTCGTGGAGGCCTTCCGGCAAGGAAAGCGCCCCTCGATCGAGGAGTTTGCCCGCCGCTATCCCCAGCACGCCGACGAAATCCGCGACATGCTGCCCGCGCTGGCGCTCATGGAACAGGCCAAGTCCGCGGACGACCCCTCCAGTCAACGACGTCGGGCCCGGGCCTCGACCGCCGCGCCGTCCTTGCGTCAACTCGGGGACTACGAAATCCTGCGCGAGATCGGCCGCGGCGGCATGGGCGTCGTCTACGAGGCCCAGCAGATGTCGCTGGGCCGGCACGTGGCGATCAAGATACTGTTTTCGCACGCCCAGCTCGATGCGCGGCAGCTGGGCCGCTTCGAGCGCGAGGCGCGATCGGCGGCGCGGCTGCACCACACCAACATTGTGCCGGTCTTCGGCGTCGGCGAGCAGGACGGCCTGCACTATTACGTCATGCAGTTCATCCCCGGCCTCGGTCTCGACGTGGTCCTGGCGGAATTGCAACGGCTCCAACCCGGCACGCCGGGGAGTGGCAGCACCCTGGGGATAACGGGTGACAAACCTCGCGCCCCCCGCAAGGATATTTCCTCCACCGAACTGGCGCGGTCGCTCGCCGCGGGCCGCTTTGCGCCAGCCAAGGGGAAGGATGACGACACGCCGACGGCGCGCGGCGATCCGCCCGCGGCTGCTGACCCGGCCCCGCCGGTGGCGATTCCAGTCGCCGGGCGGCCGGCCGACACGGTGTCCCCATCGTCCTCGTCCGTGTCGTTGCCGGGCACCGGACGCCACTCGGGCAAGAAGCCACTGACCTACTGGCAAAGTGTGGCGAGGATTGGCGTCCAGGTGGCGGGCGCCTTGGAATATGCCCATCGCCAGGGGATTCGACACCGCGACATCAAGCCGTCCAACTTGCTGCTGGACACGACGGGCACGGTCTGGGTGACCGACTTCGGCTTGGCCAAGGTGGACGACCAGCAAAACCTGACCCACACCGGCGACGTCGTGGGCACCCTGCGCTACATGCCGCCCGAGGCGTTCGACGGCAAGGCCGATGCCCGCGGCGACCTCTACTCGCTGGGGTTGACGCTCTATGAGCTGCTGGCCTTGCGGCCGGCGTTCAACGAGAAGGAGCGCAGCCGGCTCATCAAGCAGGTGACGATGGAAGAGCCGGCGCGGCTGGACCGGCTGAATCGCGCGGTGCCGCGCGACCTAGTGACCGTCGTTCACAAGGCCATCGACCGTGACCCGGCCCATCGCTACGCCTCCGCGGCCGCCCTGGCCGCCGATCTGCAGCGCTTCATCGACGACGAGCCGATCCACGCCCGACGCGTCGCGCCCGCCGAGCGGCTGCTGCGCTGGTGCCGGCACAACCCGGCCGTGGCGGGCTTGCTGGCGGCCGTGGCGGTCCTCCTGGTTGGCGTGGCCGTCGTGTCGGCGACCGCCGCCTACCGCATCGCCGGCGCCCGGGACGAGGCGACCCGGAACGCCCGGGAGGCGCTGGACGCCAAGGAGAACGAGGGCACGCAGCGGCAGCTGGCCGAGGCCAGGGCCCACGAGAGCCACCAGCGCCTGACCCAGATGTACGTCGCCAACGGCACGCGCCTCCTCGATGACGGCGACCTGTTTGGCGCCCTGCCCTGGCTGACCGAGGCCCTGGCCCTGGACCAGGGCGACGCCGCGCGCGAGGAACGACACCGGACCCGGATCGCCGCGGCGCTGGCGCAGACTCCGCGCCTGATTCACCTCTGGCAGCACGACCACGAGGTGGAGGATGTCGCGTTCAGCCCGGACGGCCGCCGCATCGTGACCGCGAGCAAGGACGGGACGGCGCGGCTGTGGGACGTCGCTACGGGCGAAGCCGTCGCCCTGCCGCTGCGGCACGGCGGCACTGTCTTGAAGGCGGCGTTCAGCCCGGACGGCCGCTTCGTCGTCACCGCCTGCTTCGATGGGACCGCCCGCGTGTGGGAGGGGAGCAACGGACAGCCCGTTACCCCCGCCCTGGTGCATCAGGGCTCAGTGGCAGATGCGTCGTTCAGCCCGGACGGCCGCTGGGTGGCCACCGCGAGCGTGGACGGGAAGGCCCGGCTTTGGGACGCAGTCACGGGCCAACAGCGCCATCTCACCCCTGAAGCACGCGAGTTGGTTGCATTCCGTGTCGTTCAGCCCGGACGGTCGTCACGTCGTCACCGCCAGCGAGGACCGCACGGCCCAGGTCTGGGACGCGGCCACGGGCCAGCCAACCGCCCCGCCGATCCGGCACGGGGCCGCGGTGATGAGCGCCGCGTTTAGCCCGGACGGGCGCCGGGTGCTTACCGCCAGCAACGACCACACGGCGCGGCTGTGGGATGCGGCCACGAGTCAGCCGGCCGGTCCTCCCCTCGAACACGACGACAACGTGCTCCGCGCCGCCTTCAGCCCCGACGGCCGGTATGTCTCCACGTGCAGCTACGACACGACGGCGCGCGTGTGGGACGCGGCGACCGGCCGGCCCGTCGGTCCTCCCTTGCAACACCGCAACTCGGTACAGTCCGCGTCGTTCGGCCCCGACGGCCGCTATGTCGTCACCCGCAGCAACGACCAGACGGCCCGGGTCTGGGAGGTGGCGACGGGCGCGGCCGTCACGCCGCCGCTGCGGCACAACGCCCGCCTTACGGGTGCCTGCTTCAGCCCGGACGGCCGCCTGGTCGTTACGGCCAGTACGGACTGGACGGTGCGACTGTGGGACCTCGTCGGCCGGGGAGAGGCTCCCCTGACCTTGGGACACAGCCAGCTAGTGCCGTGCGCCGCCTTCAGCCCCGACGGTCGTTGCCTGGTGACGGCCTGCGAGGATGGCATAGCGCGGGTGTGGTCCGCGGTCAGCGGGCGGCCTGTGACGGGACCGTTGCGGCACGACAAGAAGGTTTACCATGCCAGCTTCAGCGCGGACGGCCGCCGCGTCGTGACGGCCAGCGCCGATCACACGGCCCGCGTGTGGGATGCCGCCACGGGCCAGG
Source organism: uncultured Planctomycetota bacterium (assembly GCA_963827935.1). Classification (GTDB taxonomy): domain Bacteria; phylum Planctomycetota; class Planctomycetia; order Gemmatales; family Gemmataceae; genus DATFNV01. The sequence continues at coordinate 131,778 of CAWHCN010000004.1, forward strand.
AGCTGATCCCTCCGCTGATGCACCCCCATAGCGTCGTGCAGGCCACCTTCAACCGGGAGGGGGACCGCGTGCTGACGGCGAGCACGGACGGCCTGGCCCGGGTCTGGGATGCGCACACCGGAGCGCCGTTGGGGCCGCCGTTCGGGCACCGCGAGCGGCTCTATACCGCTGCGTTCAGTCCCGACGGCCGCCTTGTGCTCACGGCCAGCGGCGACGGGACGGCGCGGGTGTGGGACGCGACCACGGGGCTGCCGCGGACGCCGCCCCTGGTGCACCAGGGCCCGGTCGAGGATGCGGCCTTCAGCCCGGACGGCCGCCGAGTGGTCACCGCCAGTACCGATTACACGGCCCGTGTCTGGGACGCGGAAACAGGCGCTCCGCTTACCGATCCGCTGCGGCACGGCGCCGGAGTTGCGGCCGCGTCGTTCAGCCCGGACGGACGCCGGGTCGTCACCGGCAGCCGCCAGGGCACAGCGCGGGTGTGGGACGCGGCGACCGGGACCCCCGTGACGCCGCTGCTCAAACACGGTCGGGGCGCGGTCAGCGTCGGTTTCAGCCCGGACGGTCGCCGCCTGGCCACGGTGGGCGGGACCTACACCGCCCAGGTGTGGGACGCGGCCACGGGCGAGGCCCTCGGCCCGCCTCTGAATCATCGGAGCTTTGTGCATCAATTCGCCTTCAGCCCGGACGGCCGCCGGCTGGCCACCGCCTGTCGGGACGGGACGGCGTGGGTCTGGAGTCTGCCGGGCCCGGATCCGCGACCGCTGCAGGACCTGGTCTTGCTCGCCCAGGTGCTTTCGACCCAGCGCGTCGATGCCACGGACGGCCTGGTCGAAGTCGAGCCGCCCGCCCAGCGCCGAGCCCTGGCGGAACTCCGCTCCCGGTATCCCGCCGACTTTGCCGGCTCGGTCCCGGAAGCGCTCGCCTGGCATCAGCGAGAGGCCGAAGCCTGTCTGCGGGAGAAGAATGGCCCGGCCGCCCTGTTCCACCTGCTGCACGGACGCTGGGAATGGGCGCCTTTCCTCCGTTGACATCCGCCACTTGTTCCAGGGTATGCCAGCCAGCATCGGGAGATCTGAGGATGATCGACGACGAATTCTCCTCCGCGGACCCGTTCGGGCAAATCGCGGACGAGTTTGTGGAAGCCTTCCGGCAAGGAAAGCGCCCCTCGCTCGAGGAGTTCGCGCGGCGCTACCCTCAGCACGCCGACGAGATCCGCGACATACTGCCGGCCCTGGTGCTGATGGAAAAGGCCAAGGCCCCGGACGCCCCCTCCGGCCCGCGGCGTCAGGTCACTGGCTCGGCTGCGGCCCCGCTGTTGGAGCAGTTGGGCGACTACCAGATCCTGCGGGAGGTGGGCCGCGGCGGCATGGGCGTCGTCTACGAGGCCGAGCAACTGTCGCTGGGTCGGCACGTGGCCATCAAGGTGCTGCCCTCTCACGCCCGCTTTGACACGCGGCAGCTGGGTCGCTTCCAGCGCGAGGCACGATCGGCGGCGAAGCTGCACCACACCAACATCGTGCCGGTCTTCGGCGTCGGCGAGCAGGACGGCCTGCACTACTTCGTCATGCAGTTCATCCACGGGCTGGGGCTGGACGTGGTCTTGGACGAGCTACGGCGCCTGCGGCAACCCCGCGGCCCCGTGACGGCGGCCCCGCCGCTCGCCACCAACGCCACGGTGGGGCTGTCGGCAGCTGATGTTGCCCGCGCGCTGCTCACGGTCGATTTCACGGTGAGCAGTGAGCATCCGTCCCCGGATGCGGCGAGTCCTACGGGAGCGGATGCCCCCCGCTCGTCGGACCTGTCGGCGACGGTCCGCTGGCCCGGGCAGAGCGAGAGGTCCACGCTGAGCGAGTCGGGCAGCCGGTACTGGCCAAGTGTCGCCCGGATCGGCATGCAGGTGGCCGATGCCCTGGCCCATGCCGCCAGCCAGGGCATCCTGCACCGCGACATCAAACCGTCGAACCTGCTACTTGACGGCACTGGCAACGTCTGGGTCACTGATTTCGGCCTGGCCAAGGCCGACACCGACGGCGACAACCTGACCCACACCGGCGACGTGGTCGGCACGCTGCGTTACATGGCCCCCGAGCGCTTCAACGGCCGGGGGGACCTGCGCAGCGACGTCTACAGCCTGGGCCTGACGCTGTACGAGCTGCTGACGCTGCGGCCGGCGTTCGACGAAACCGACCGCAACAAGCTGGTCAAGCGGGTGATGCATGGCGAGCCGGTGCGGCCGCGGAAAGTCGATCGCGCCGTGCCGCGCGACCTGGAGACAGTGGTCCTCAAGGCGATCGCGCACGACCCGGCGCACCGCTACCAGACGCCCGCCGAGATGGCCGAGGACTTGAAGCGCTTCGTCGAGGATCGGCCGGTGCGCGCCCGCCGCGCCGGCGGGACGGAGAGGGCCTGGCGCTGGTGCCGCCGCAATCCGCTACCGGCGGGCCTGCTGGCGGGGATCGTACTGACCATCCTGGTGGGCTTCGCAGGGGTCTGCTGGCAGCTGCGGGAGACGGAGGCAGCACGCCAGGACGAGATCAGCCAGCGGGGGCGGGCGGAGCAGTCCGAGCAGGACGCCAATCAGTCGCGCGAGGCGGCCCAGGCCGAAACCTACCGCCACCTGTTCAGCGAAGCCAAAGCGCTGCGGGCCGGGCACGAGCCCGGCTGGCGCGACGAGGCGCTCGCCGACCTCGCGCGCCTCGCCGCCGCGCCCTGTCGGCAGCGCGACCCGTTCGAGCTTCGCACCGAGGCCGTGGCTGTCCTGGCGACACCCGATATCCGCCTGGTGTGCAGGATCAAGGTCCCTTCCGACGACCCCGGGTCAATCGCCTTCAGCCCGGATGGTCGTACCCTCCTCACCGCCAGCCGCAAAGCGGGTCTCGATTTCTGGGACGTGCGGGAGAACCGTCACCTGTTGTCCGCGGCGGGTCTGGCCGTGAGCAATTCCGCCGCCGACCGGGCGGTGTACCTTCCCGACGGGCAGGGTTTGGCCGTGGCGACCCAGGATCAGGGCGTCGTGTTCACGGACACCCGGGGCGCCCGCACGCCGCACGCCCCGATCACCCAGGGATCAAACCAGCCGATCAGGCTGGCCTTGAGCGCCAACGGACAGCGGCTGGCGGTGGTTTGGGCCGGCGCCGGCATCACGGTCCACGAGACGGCCAGCGGCGCCCTCCTCGAAAAGTTCAAGGGCTCCCACTTCGCCCTGAGCCCGGACGGGCGCTGGCTCGCGCGCCTTGAAAACTCCGAACTCGCGCTGCTGCCGATCGCCTCCGATGAATCTCGGGTTGTGCTAGGCCGCCACAACGGGGTCGGCGCGACCGCCCTGGCCTTCAGCCCCGACGGGACCCGCCTCGCCGTCGCGTTTTATGGACAGACCAGCAGCGCTGATGATCCGGGCGAACCATCCGATACGGGCAAGATAGTGATCTGGGATGTGACGAGGCGTGAGCAGTTCAATACGCTTCGGGGCCACCGCGAGCGGATCCTCGACCTGGCATTCAGCCCGGACGGCGAGTGGCTTGCCACCGGGAGCCTCGACTACACGGCCCGGATCTGGAACACACGCACTGGGCAGAACATGGCCATCCTGTCCGGCTCGTCCAGCCCGGCGTTTCGGGTGCAGTGGTCTCCCACGGGCGATCATCTCGCGGTGGGCATGAACAACGCCCGCGAGGTCCACCTCTATGCGGTCAAGGGGCGGCACACGGTGCAGCAGTGGCTGACCGGCCACCGGGTCGAACTGCTGGGCGTGGCGGCCCACCCGCACCTCGATCGGCTCGCGACGTCCGGCTATACGGAGCTGAAGACCTGGGACCTCTCTGTTCCTCGACCCACCTCGGTCGAGATCGGACCCAATCCTGGGGCCGTCATGGCCCTGGCCTACAGCCCGGACGGCTCGCTGCTGGCGACAGGCACTTGGCGACAACATACCAAAACGCGCGAAATCCTGGTTGTCATCAGGGACGCGAACACGGGCCAGGTCAAGAACCAGATCCCCGTGCCCGAGCAGGTCTACGCGCTGGAATTCGACCCGACGGGGACCCAGCTCGCCAGCGGCGACGCGGCAGGAAACGTCCTGGTGTGGGACGTTGTCACCGGCCACGCCGTCCAGAAATTCGCCACGGGTTCAGCAGTCCGTTCAATCGTCTTCCTGGACCGTCCGCACCGCCTCGTGACCCACAACAAGAATGCGGTGCTCCTGTTCGACCTGGAGTCCGGGAAGCTGGATCGGCAGGTCGACCTGGGCGGCGGCGCCATCCGCAGCTTTGTGGCCGACCGGTCGCGCAGTCGTCTGGTCGTCGCGTTTCAGAGTGGGGCGATCGGCAGCGTCTCGCTCCCCGACCTCACTGCCGGCCCCCGCCTGGAGGATGCACAGGTTGGCAGTGGTGACGGCGTGAAGTACCTGGCGCTGAGCCCAGACGAGCGCCTGCTGGCTACCGGCGGCTCCGATCATCGCGTGGTCCTGCGCGACGCGCAGTCGTTGGAGGCGCTACTGGCCTTCCCCTTGTGGGCGGGAACGCTGCGCGACCTGACCTTTAACTTCACGGGCCGCCGCCTGGCGGTCGTCGGCACCGAGAGCGACGTTGACCTCTGGGACCTGGCCGCGCTGCGTGACGGCCTGGCAACCATCGGCCTGGCCTGGGACCAGCCTCCGCCCGCGGCCGTCCCCGCAGTGGGCCTGGTCCCCGAGGGCGAGCCGCTCCGGCCTGCCGTCCCGGTCATCAGCTGCCCTGATGTGAAGGACCCGGCGGCGCTCGGCACCGTCCCGCCGAAGGCGGGGAACGACCAGAAGTGAAAGCGGCCCAGGACCCCACTTGCGCTGCCGCGGGTCGAGGCGACGGAGGGGGGTGCGGGTTCTCCGCAAATTCCCACTTTGTACTAATTGGACAGCGCCACTTTTTATTCTGGGTAAGATGGCCACACGAAAACCAAGGACTTACGGCGATTTACTTTGCCCAGCTTGACTTCGGCCTTGCCCAGTGTGAAAAGTGGCGCTGTCCAACTAAATTCGCCGGGAATTATATGCGACCTGGCGCACGGTAAATATTCGGCAAACGGGAGGTACAGGCGTAGCCTGGGAGCGGGTGCAAATGGCGGCAGGGGAGTCCGCGCGGACTTCTGGGGAATGGAGTGGCTATACCACGGAGGGAGTGGCTGGGGTCGGCGCTGCGGACAGCTTGGGGTCCGGCGGCTTTGTTGTCGCCGGGCTCAGGCGTGTACGTTCCGCGGGCGTCATGTTCCAGGGCAGGAACGCGCGTGGGATCGGGCGGCGGTTGACCTTGGGCCTTGGCACAGGCGGTCAGGTACGCCGTCAGCCATTTGCCGATATCCAGGCCCCAAAGCTGCACCGTTTGAAAGAGGGAGAACAGCATGGCCGCCAGGCGTCCGCTCCACAGCGAGCCGGAGCCGTAGAAGTTCTTGCGGCCCAGCACGGGACCGCGCTGACAGCGTTCGGCGGTGTTGTTGTCCAGGGGCACTTCAGGATGATCGACGAACACCGTCAGGCCCGACCAGTGCTCCACGAGGCTGGTCAGCACCTTGCGTTGCGGCAGACGCAGGTCGGGCTGTGCCAATTCGCTGTCACGACGCTGCACGCAGGTGCTCGACCTGGGCACGCACGAGTTGATCGGCCTGGGCAAACGCCGGCCGGATCGTCCTGCACTGACAGCCGCTGGTCATTGCGGTCGTACAGCGCGCCAATGGCTTCGACCCAGGACCAGGCCCAGTCGGTGCAATTCCGGCCAACCGGTGAGCACGGCCAGGAAGTCGCGGCGCACGTGGGCCCAGCAAAACGCCAGGATGATGCGGCCCGCTTTGACCTGGGCCATGGCCTTGTAGGCGCTGTAGCGATCGACGCTGGCGATGCCCTGCGGCGTCGTCGCCGAAATGGTCTTCGGGAACATCGTGGGCCCGCGTCGGATCGAGCACGAACACGATCGACTCTTGGCCGGCGAACACCCAGAGATACCAGATGAAATTGGCTTTGTCCTGGTGTTTGACGAAGACCAGCCAACGGGTTTCGTCGCAATGCCAATGCGTTTCGCGGCGATTGTGTTCGACCAGGAGTTCGTAGAGCGGCTGAAACAGCGGCACGAGTTTTTGCAAGCCGCCGGTGATGGTGCCGGCGGACAACTGCTGGCCGCAACTGCGGAGTTCGGCGAGGACGCGATAGAGCGGCTGGAAGAAGGCGAACTTGTGTTGCAGGATCATCACCCACAGCGAGATGCCGATGCTGCTTTTGGGAATGAGCTTGTCGGGCGGCGGTGCCGTGACGAGGGCAGGAGTGCCGGGGCACTGACAGCGGCGGCGATAGCGTTTGCGGTGATAGCGGCGGCGATGGGCGCGGACCTCGATTTCGAGGATGTCGCCGTCGGCGGTGCCGGGAATTTCCTCGAATGGTAGCTGACAATGGGGACAGCATTTCTGGTCGTCTGGCAGGTCGCAGACTTCATGGGTAGTCGGCAGATGATCGTGGTTGCGTCGGCCATGGCCCTTGCTGCCGCGTTGTTGGCCGCGTGCACGTTTGGGGGTGCCGGCAGGCACGGTGGGGGAGTTCGGGGGCTTGGTCGAGGAGGAGGTTTCCGATCTGCGACCATAGACGCGGCGTTTTAAGGCGCGGAGTTCCCCTTGCAGGCGTTGGATTTCTTGGGCCAGCTTTGCTTCACGCAGGACGGCCCGCTGATGGAGGGCCCGCCAATAGCCGGCTTGCTGCCGTAGTTCGACGAGTTGAAGTTGCAAACGGCGAATGACCGCGAGGGCGAGCAGGAAGAGCCAGCAAAGCCAGGGCAAACGCATCTAATTCCCCATAAGAAGGCCAAGAATCGCCTCGCGGATCTCGTCGTTCCATCCCGCTTGCAAGCGTTTCTTCTCGATGCCGCCCGTGCTTGATTCGTCGCGCCGCAACAGGGAGACTACCCAGCGACGCAGCAAGGCGAGGTTGGCCGCGGCATTGCCGGTACGCGCTCGGTTGCGATCCTCTGCGAAATACATGTCCAGCACCCAGTGGAGCCCGTTTTCAATTCCCCAATGGCCACGAATCGCCACGGCCAACTTCTTCGCCTGAGGCGACAGACTGCTGATGAAGTAGCGCACCTCCGACTTCTCCACGCCCCCTTCCTGGTAGGTCCGGGTACAGCGAGCGATGCTCTTCAGGTCGCGCCACGCCTCTAGGTTGCGCAGCGTCTCCGGCACCGCCATGGTTTGCGTGCGGCGCGTCTCCTGGCGACCGTGGCCCTTGTCGTACGCCGTGTGCGTCCGCACCGTGGCCGATCCCTGACCGTCGTCCACGGCCTCGAACGCTGCGACGATGTCCTCTTCCAAATGGTCCTGATTTCCTTTCACCGCCAGCACGTAATCCGCCCCTTTGTCGCGAATCTTGGCCGCGATCTCCTTCTGGCACCCCATGGCGTCGATGGTCACGATGGCCCCGGTCAATTCCAACACCTCCAACAGCTTGGGAATAGCGGTAATCTCATTGGACTTGGTGGCCACAACCTCTTGGCCCAGCAGCAAGTGATTCGCCGTTGCCCAGGCGCTGACGACGTGCAGTGGGTTCTGGCCCTTGGCCTTGTCCAGAGTGGCGCGCACCGTCTTGCCGTCAATGGCCACCAACTGGCCGTCGGTGCTCTCCTGCAGGGCCGCCACCCACTCCAGGAAACAGGCAACAAAGGCCTTGCCATCCAGGGCGGCAAACACCCGCGTGAACGTATCGTGCGACGGCGTGCCATTGGGCAAGTCCAGGTATTTCTCCAACCAGGCCCGCTTGCTGGTGCCGAACTTGGCCATGGCGACGCAATCGTTGGCGCCGCTGACGACGGCACACAGGGCGATGAAAAGGATGTCCAGCAGGTCGTGACGTTTGGTGCGGTTCACCCGCGGGTCCGTCAAGGTGGCGAAGGGGGAAAGCAAGGTACTGGCACGGGACTGCGACATGCCGATTCTCCTCCGTGAGACGGGCGACTTCGAGGAGAATCATTCGCGAGTCCCTTGTCCCAGACTACTGAACAGCCAATAATGCACAGGCGTTTAGATGCGTTTGCCCTGGGGCTCCACTGGGTGCTGGACATGTATTTCGCAGAGGATCGCAACCGAGCGCGTACCGGCAATGCCGCGGCCAACCTCGCCTTGCTGCGTCGCTGGGTAGTCTCCCTGTTGCGGCGCGACGAATCAAGCACGGGCGGCATCGAGAAGAAACGCTTGCAAGCGGGATGGAACGACGAGATCCGCGAGGCGATTCTTGGCCTTCTTATGGGGAATTAGATGCGTTTGCCCTGGGTAGCCCTGCAACAGGATTTCCGGCCTGTCTCCCGCTGCCAGCATCCCCAGCACATGTTCGACCGCCAGCCGGCGGCCGCGAATGATGGGCTTGCCGCCAAAGATGTTCGGATTCACGGTGATGAGTTCGAAAAGTTTCGGTTCGTCCGTTGGTTGTCCTTTGGCTCGGCGGTGGATGGTCAATTGGAGAAATGCGGGCCGGGTCAACCGTGCGGCGACGAGATGCGAGAAGTATGCTCTCCCCTTTTGTGTTCTACCAGGCCGGATTCGTCGGGTAATCAGCCCACGACCTGCGGGCGGTAGGGCGCCAGTGTCTCACGAATGATTCTTTGGCAGACGCCACAGAAAGGGTTGCCGAGCTGCCGCATTCGGCAGTTGAAGGCCGGCCGATAGCTGCCGCAGTGGTAATACCGAGACTCCTTCATATGCTCCCACATACCCCGCAGGTTTCGGGTTGGGCTGCGGGTCGCACTTCGAACAGTCGGCGTTCCGTGTTGTGGGAAGAGCTTCGCTTGGATTGCTAAGTGCCGTTTTCCACTTTATCGTGTTCCAGTCCGTGTTGGCGGTCACGTTTGGCTCGACTGGCTCGCCGCCCAGATAATGGTCATGCCCGATCTCCCCGCTGTCGCAGCCAGCATAGGATTCGTACTCGTCGGCAAAGCCGAAGGCAGTATGGCCCATCTCGTGCAGCGCTATCTCGGTGGCGCTGGGATGAGTTGATAGCGTCGCAACGTCGCCGCCTGAGCCTCCATACTCTGGCGTGTTGACGATAAGGAAGATCACGTGGACCTCAGGAACTTGCGCCTCGGCGACGGCTCTGGCCGACTCCCTGTCACACGTAAGGAGCCGGCGGATGGACTCGTCGCCGCAGAAAGTCGAATCGAAGTACGTCCGGGGCTTGGCGCCTGTACCAGTGCTGCCGTCGCGACATTTCGCGGGATCACTAGCGCCGCTTTCTGTTGAAGCCACATCGACTCGGTGTACGTTGATGGCGCGCCAAAGGTCCGAGAACGGGGCTGCGGCCTGGACCGTCTGCACGATGCGTTGGACGTCGAAGTGGTATCGGTCAAGATCGGCGCTGCGGTAGCCATCACCGAGGATCACGATGTTATAACGCATGGTGTTCGGCCCGTGATCGACAATCTTGGCCGTGCCGACGACGGCGCCGTCATTGGCACTCACGGATGCAAAGTGCAAAGTGCAAAGTGCAAAGTGCAAAGTGCAAAGTGCAAAGTGCAAGCTAGCTATTCAAAGTCACGGGATCGTACAAGTTAGTCTGGACGTCACGGCTCAATGGGACCTCGCCGACAAGGGTGTCATCGAATTGCCTTCAGAAGGGACTGAACTTACCGGCGTTCACGCTATCCGACTTCATGGATGGTCAGACCAAGAGCAACGATTCAAGTTCGCGAACAGTTGGGGAGAGACCTGGGGAGACGAAGGCTTCGGCTCCTTACCCTATGAGTACTTCGACTACCTGTCCTACGAAGCGTGGATCTGCGAAGGTACGGGGTTGAAACCGCCTTTGCCAGTAACGGGCGGGATAGTGCAAAGCTGGTGGGCCAAAACAGATTTCGCAAATCGCGTTTTTCATGGCCGGGAACTGCACGATGTCGCCACGGACGAGAGATTGGGGTGGACCTTTGCAGTGCAGCACCCAGGTTGTCTCGACGTTGAAGAGCTCTTTGTTCGTCCGCAATACCGACAGAAAGGTAACGGTAGGCGTCTGCTGCAAATGCTGTTTGAGCTATCGTCTGAGATCAACCTTCCGTTGCGGTTTCTTATTCCGTATCCGGATTGTAAACCGACCAATCTGGCTCTTGTAAAGCAACTTCTTTCCAGAGAGGGATATTGTCTTCTACACACTGCTATGCGATCGGTAGCTTTGGAAGGACTGCGTCCCATTAGCGAGCGAGATCTGCCTCTTGAATTGCCGCTGCCGCCTTCCCTAATCTCGCCAGCCTTGAGACTCGGGAAGAAATGCAAAGTGCAAAGTGCAAAGGGGTGTAGTCGCTCCTGCACCGCGAATTATGCGGCAATACCATAAGCTTGCTCGTCGTCTGCCCGGTGACTTGCCTCTTGGGCGGGGCGGCACGCGGCAGCAAGTGGTACGGGCAGTTCGCGGGCTCCCAGGTCGGCGGCGAAGGCTTGGTCCCACATGCCGCTCAGGTGGATCGTACGCAAATCCAGAATCACCTGGCCGGACACGCCCTGCCAACGCATCCCCGAACGTTTGAAGCGTTGCGTGAACACCGTCTTGCACGCCGCTTCCGTCACGCCGCTGCCGAGCGGCAGGCCGCGACGGCGATAACCGGGGTAGTCCATCAGACGCCGATGGTGACGCAGGTAACGATACGCTTTCCAGAACTCCGCCTTCTGCACCTTGGTCATCGGCCGTCGCTCCAGGTGCTGCATGGCTGACCGCAACACGTGGGCCGCTCCCTGCGGCCGGTCACGCAGCCAGCGCCGCATCCGGGCGAACCACCGCGCTGCCGCCGCCGTTTGCGGGCCAAACAGCGCGTCCGCCATCTTGCCGATGTAACCGCACACATGATAGAAATCGAGCACCCATTCCCAGGTCAACGCCTGCCCGTCACGCGGATGCTTCATCTTCTTCAGCACCTGCCGATAGTATTCGTCCGGCGCCGAGCCCTTGTCGGTGATGTAGGCCAGGCGTGGCACGGGCCCCTGCCAGGCCGTCAGCGTGGCCCGCAGCAAGGCCGTCAAGGCGCGCGTCAGCGTCACTTGCTTGGCCTCCGGCATCTGGCCCAGGTAGATGGTGCCCAACCGCCGACGCCGACGGTCGTAGACGCTCACCGTGGCGGTGCTGGCCTCCTGGTAGCCGCCCGCACGCATGGGCATCATGACGCCGTCCCGCCCCGCCGCCAGCACCGGACGATGGCGGCCCCGCGACTGCTGGGCCTGTTGCAGCCACAGCAGCAGACGCGCTTGTTGCAACGCCGCCACGAACGGCAGCAGCGCCTGGCGAAAGCCGGCCAACGCCGCCCGCAGCCGATCGTTCGACCACTTCAGGCCATGTTCACGCAGCAACCAGTCGCGCACCTCGGCCTGCGTCTGGTCCACCGACAGCCGCGCCACACGTTCCAAAAGCGCCGGCGTGGCCGCACCCGCACCGATACCCAGACGCACCCACAACGGATGCAAGCCCGGTTCGCCGTCCTCGGCGTTCAGGTAGTAGAACGAACGCAGGGTGATCGTGCCAAAGCGGCTGGCGATGCGGGCCGGTGTCTTCTTGTTGACGCGATACGTCTCCTTGCGATAGCGGATCTTAGCTGGCACCTCACGCCGATCGTTGCCTTCCAGGCGGTTCGCCTCATGTTCGACGACGCCCCGGCAGAACTCCTGGGTGGCGTCGTGCAGGCTGTTCTCAAGCTCCATGAAGCGTTGCGCCGTCACGGGACCCTCCCGGAAGCGTTCGACGATCTCGTCCAGGCACTTGCGGAGGGCGTCGGCCGGTTCGTCCACCGCCGCCGGAACTGCACTTGTCGCTGCCACGGGCCGCTGCGTAATCTTGACGACCATGAGGATTCCTTTCCTCGGGAGTGGTTGTTGTACCTCCCATTAGAGGAAAGGATCCTCATTTCTTCAACGACCAGTCACGCGGCTTATGCTGCGGGGACGGTGCGTTTCCTCGCGAATTCTCGATGCTGGGGCGACTGCACCCCTTTGCACCTTGCACTCGTCTATTCCATTAACCCGTTGGTAGCGCAGGATGCGATTCGCCTTCGCTTTCTGATCCAGCCCAGGTGGTTCGGGAGGTGGCCATGGCGCGTTGTCTTTGGGATACGGCCATTCGCTCTCCGGTACGTTGCCCCACCCACGAGCTACACGATAGGCGGTGATAGGCCAGATTCCGGTCGAACGACCACCCGGAAATGTCCCGTCGAGCTGTCGGCTACGGACAAAACGGTACAGTCTGCTCAATGCAATTGGCGAGATCATCATTGCGTCCTCGACTTCAGCGCCTTCTACTAGATGATACGCCAATTCCATGCAGCTTCGCAAGGGAGCAAAGGGGACATTCATGATTTCTCCGAAAGCGCCGAACAAGGTGAGCGGTAACCCCTGTCACGGGGTAAAGGGGATGACGGTCAAGCCGGGGACACGCGAAAACTCGTTACGGTTGTCGGTAAGCACCGACAGATGATGGTGAAGCGCGGTCGCCGCGATGATCAGGTCGTGAGCGCCTATTAGCTGACCCCGCCGCGCGAGATCGCCACCGATTTCGGCGTGAACCCGGGCAATCTCCGTCGTAAAGCCCAGGGCGGGGATGCGGGAGATGATCGCCTCGACAAAGGCGGAGCGCCGGTTCCGACGGGCCTCGTTCTCGGCGCGATGGACTCCCATCAACAACTCGGAAACCGTGGCCGCACTGATGAACACATCCTCGGTCGGCTCCCACGGCGACAGGTCAATCACCCCGCCGCGCCGCTCAAACGCGATGAAGACATTGGTATCGACCATCAATCCCACGGGTCGCCCTCGGCGGGAAACTGGCGGCGAATGTCGCGCAGGTCGCGGTCGAACGCCTCCGCGTCGTCACCAAGGTGAGGAAGGCCCTGCAAGAACGCGTTCAGATCGCGCGACCTTCACCGCTGACGCTGGCAGGCCAGGCGTGATGCGGGCCACGACCCTGTCTCCTTGTTCCAGCTCCACGGAAATGCCTTCCGAGTAGACTCGGTTGACAAGACCATTAAAGTCCCGTCCGGCGTCGGCTACCGTCATGCGTTCCATGGCAAGGTCCGTTTCATGAAGTGAGAGGCCATCGATTGACGCATTATACCACGGCTGGCAAAGGGGCCAGGGTGAATTCATCAGCAGCAAACGCCGGTCCCCTCACGCCAGCCGCGTCCACAGCTCCTCACTGCCCCAGCGCTGCGCCAATCCTCCTTCGGCGCAGGCGCCTCAGGCGGCGCGGACCCATCGCCCGGCAACGCCGCCCGCCGGTCCTTCGCCATCCGCCGCTGGTCCAGGCGGGTGATCAGGTAGCGCAGGGCGTCCAGGGCGTGGGTGCTCTCGGATAGGGGGGGCCTCCAAGCCGCGGCCGTTGGTCGCGTCGTCGTAGCGGTACAGGCCGGCTTCGTAGAGGAGGTTGGGACAGGCGCCGTCCACGACGCGGAGGCGGCCGGTTTCGAGGCGGCTGCGGACGGCCATGATGCCCAGGCGCAGGTCGTTGATGCCGGGGCGGACCTTGCGGCCGGCGGCGGTCAACTCGATGCGCTCGCGGGCCCCGGCCGGGTCGCAGTACCACATCACCTCACGCGGCATGTGCTGCTTGTGGAGGTCGAGGGTCTGGTTGCGGCAGTAGTGCTCGCCGGTCGGCCAGAGGATGTCGTCGCGGTCGAGGACGCCCCTGACGGCGGCGAAGGGGTTGCGGACGCCGAAGTCAAGGCCGCCGACGGGGGTGCCCCTCACCCCCGACCCCTCTCCCCCAAGGGGCGAGGGGAGAGCAGGGACGACCACGCGGGCGAAGTCGGGGTAGACCAGTCCCTCCAGGGCTTCGAATGACGATTACATTGCGCCTGCGACACGCACGCGTGCCGCCGCGCCACGCGCAGTCCCCTACGCCCTGCCCTCGGCGCAGCAGCCTGGCCCGAACTGGGGTGCCTGGCGTTCGGTCAACGGGCCCCCCAGTTGCTTCAGCGCGACCACCCGCTCGCTGTTGAGCTGAACGAATCGCTCCCAGGCCGGCGGCACGCTCGTCCCGGGGAAGATGGCCGCCACAGGACACTCCGGCACGCAGGCGTCGCAGTCCACACATTGGTCGGGGTCGATGTAGAGCTGCCGATCGTCGGCATAAAAGCAGTCGCACGGGCAGACTGTCACGCAATCGGTGTACTTGCAATCACAACAGGGCTCGCAGACGACAAAGGCCATGAGCAGGTCTCCCTGGGTCGTGATCCGAATCCGCTCTCCCTTTGCGACTGGCGTGCCATTCCATCCCCACAAGAGCCGGCTTGCTGTAAGAGGCGTGATCGGCAAGGGTTGCGCGATGCCAGCGAGTGAAATGTTGGAGCAGGGAGATCAGCGGAGCAATCAGGGTTGGTCACCGTGACCACGGAACGTCATTTGGGGCATGGCATCCCTGGGTGGAGCTGAGAAGGGTTCATTCCGACGCTCCATCGGCCGAAGACGACCTGGCGATGCCGAGCTTGCGCATCTTTCCGTAGAGCGTGGTTGGCCTGAGGCCGAGGGTCACGGCGGCACCTCGGGGGCCGTAGATGCGTCCGTGGCAGCGGGTCAACGCCTCCACAATAGCACTCCGCTCGATGCCGGCCAGGGTGGAATCGTTCGCTCCGACGGACCCGGCCATCGAGACGGGCGCCAGCCAGTGCGGCTCCATCGACAGGGTCGTGCTGGTGCTGACAATCAGGGCGCGTTCGATCAGGTTTTCCAGCTCGCGCACGTTGCCCGGCCAGTGATAGTCACGGAGTAGCTTCATCGTGGTCGGATCGATGTGCTCGACCGGTCGGTTCATGCGCCGGCCGAGGTGGTGCAGGAAGTGATTGGCCAGGTCCGGGATGTCGTCGCGCCGTTCGCGCAATGGCGGCAACTGGATAGGGAACACGTTGAGGCGGAAGTAGAGGTCATCGCGAAAGCGGCCCTTCTTGATGGCCAGCGTCAGGTCCTGGTGGGTCGCGGCGATGACACGCACGTCCACGGCCATCGGCTCGCTGCCGCCGACCCGCTCCACCACGCGCTCCTGGAGGGCGCGCAGCAGCATCACCTGCGTTTCCAGCGGTAACTCGCCGATTTCGTCCAGGAAAAGAGTGCCCTGGTGGGCCAGCTCGAAGCGGCCCGGACGGCGGCGCATGGCGCCGGTGAACGCCCCCTGTTCATGGCCGAACAATTCGCTCTGCACGACCCCGGGAGCCAGGGCGGCACAGTTGACCGACACCAGCAGGCGCTCGCGGCGCGGACTGAGCTGATGAATGGCCCGGGCCACCAGCTCCTTGCCGGTGCCGGTTTCTCCCTGGATCAAGACCGTGCTATCGGTGGGAGCCACCTGGCCGATGGCCAGGCGAACGGCCCGCATGGCCGCACTTTCGCCGGTTAGCTGACGCAGATCGCGCTCGATCCGGGACTGGTCGCGGAGGTAGGTTGACTCCCGCTGGAGCCGCTCCAGTTCGACGATGCGAAGGTCGCGTTCACGGCAACCGGGGCACGACGGTTGGTCCATGCTGACATGGTAGCAAGGCGCGGGTGAGCGCCGACTCTGGCCGTCGGGCTCTGCTTGAGCATCGGGCTTAGCCCGCCGCCCCACACAGAGCCTCCTCCGACTCCGCCTCCGCCTCGCTAACGGCGACGCAGACACGGAACACATTCTCACCCACGCGCAGCTCGTCGCCGTCGCTCAGGGGATAGTCCGGAGCTGTTGGCGGGGAGAGTTCCTCGAGGTGGCTGTGCGGGTTGCGCTGGCCGATCGAGGCGCCGTTGACCAGAGTGCCGTTCAGGCTGCCCAGGTCGCAGACGCGAACGTGCGGCGGGTCGATCTCCAGCAGGCAGTGATGCCGCGACACGGTCTGGTTCCAGGGGTCGCTCGGCAGCCGCAGCGTGCAATCGTGGCTGCGGCCCAGGCTGCACAGGGTGGGCAGCCGGTAAACAAACTCCGCCCCGTGCAGGGGGCCTTCCACAACCTTGAGGGTGACGGCGGCGTACATGGCATCGGTCTCCGTGGCGGGACGTTATGCGGAAAAGGCCGGGCTGGGCCCAGCAGGCGGCCCAGCCCAGCTGGGGGGATGGCTTCAACCATGCAGGCTTCTACGGGTGTAGAAAGCAATTCTCATACCACGGCCGGCACCGGGGCGACGCAGGCTATCTCCCCAGGCGACGGTTGTAAGTTCCGCCGCTCGCATAGCGCAAAAAGCTTGTTTTGGCGATAAGAATCGGCGTGACTGCACGGGCCTGCCGTTGACAGAAGCGGCAGGGGGCGCAAGGACCGAACGGAGATGATATGAATCCGCACACCGAGGCGTGCGGGGCCGCACCATCAGCGTCGGTTCCCCCGGGCCGGCGTGCCCGCCCGGAACTCGACCGTCACGCTCGTCTCGGAGATCGCCGGATACTTGCCGTCCTGCAGGGCCGTGGCCCGGATGGTGAAGGTCCGCAAGCCGAGCAAGGTGGCCGTGGGTGTGATCCGCAGGACCGCCATTTCGGTGCCGACCGGCACGGTCACCGGCTCCGCCTTCAATTGGCCCGCCAGCTCGTCGGGCAGCCGCAATTCCAGCCGGGCCGGTTCGGCCAGCTTGGCCAGCCGCGAAACTTTGAGGTGAACGTCGAACGGCTGGCCCGCCGGTACGACCAGCTCCTGATCCTCGGCCGACAGCTTGAGCAGAGCGCCTTCCATCGTCATGGTGATGAAGCCGGTGATCTCGTTGGCCATCCAGCGGACCTTCCCTTTCGGATCGGCCACTTTTGCCACCGCAATCATCCCCATGCGCGAGGTCCGGCTGGTCTCGAGCCACTCGGGCATGAAACACAGATAGATGGCCTTGCTGACGCCGGGCGGCACGATCACGTCGCCGCCGGTGATGCCGTCCACCTGGTACGACTGCGTCGCCGCCATCTGCAGGATGATCTCGCCATTGAACCCACCCAGGCGCTCGACGATGACCTCGGCGGGGAAGGTGGACCCGCGATGGACCTTGCGGCCGGTGTCCTGATCGACCGGATGCCCCTTGAACAGCGGCTTCAATGTCGCGGCGACGAGAAGGACGGGCAGCTGGTTGTCGTCCGGGCTCCGCGGCGCCTGGCTGAGGACGGTCCGAGCCTTGGCCGTCCGGGTCCCAACCGTGGCTGTCCCCTCAACGGTGACAAGGCCGGCGGCGGTGGCAGCATCCTTGGCCGCCGTGAGCGGTACGACCAGGTCGGTCTTGTCGGCCGGGATGATCAGGCTGGCTGGCGCCGTGACGCCGGCCGGCAAGCCGCGCACGGCCAGGGTGATCGGCCCCTTGAACCCGCCGTGCGGACCGCCTTCACTGCCAGGTCGAACTTGCCACCCAGCGGCACCGACACGCGCTGGATGGGCAGTTGCAGTGCGAAATCGTCGGCCGGCTTGCGGACCACCAGGCGGTAAGTCGCCGCCCGCGTCCCGCTCTTGCCGGCCGTGTCGCTCACCACAATCTGATAGGTGCCGTCGGCGGGGACGGTGAAATCGAGGCCGGCATCGGTCGTCTCGGGCAGGTCGTCGTTTCGTGCGAGTTCCTTGCCGTCCGGCCCCAGGATCGCCAGAGATACATCGAGCGGCGAGCCGATCCGCCGCGCCTGGCAGGCCAGCGACCAGATTTCGCCCTTTTTCCAGTCGCAAAGATAGCGATCTTCGGCATCCGGCGCTGCCAGCACGCCCGTTACGCCAATCGGTAGCGCGAGACGAACGGCACCGGGCGCGGTCCGGACCGTTTCCGCCAGATCGCTCAGGAACAGCGGGAACGGCAAGGCCGAACCGAAGGGCGTTTCCAGGCGATAGTCGAATGACGCGGCAGCCGTCGCCGGGAAGGCCACCTGCCGCTTGACCGACTCCAGTTTGGCCGCGCCGGTGGCCAAACCGATGCCGACGAACTCGAGCTCGCGCGTCTCGCCGCGCCGCCCGGCGGCCGACAGGGCCGCCACTACTCGCGGACCCGGCGTGATCGCCAGGCGATACACGTAGGACCGGTCGCCGCCGAAATCGACATCGCGCACGCTGACCACGTACTCGCTGCCGCTCTTCGCCACGAACGTCAGGCTCGGATCGACCCCATTGGTCCCCGCCGCGTCGGCGACCAACTCGCCCCGGGTATCGCGCACCTCGATGACGCCCAGGAACTTCGCCCCGATGCGTCGGGCCATCAGATCGCAGGAGATCGGCCCATCCTTCGGTGCCGCGAAACGATAGCGATCAACCTCCTCGATCTTCATGATCCGGCCGTTGACCGTGACAGGCAGGTTGGCCAGGCGCTGCGGAGTTTTGCGATGCTCGTCCTCGACGACTTCCGTGCCGGTGCCGACGATGAACACGCCGGTCGAAGTGCCGCCGTTCGCGTTGGCGGCCTGCCAGTAGATGGGACCAGGCGGAACGTCGGCCGGGATGACGAGCTTGGCAGGGACTTCGCGCGGCAGCGGCGGCCCCGTGATCCGCCCCTTGGCCCCGAACCAGTAGGGGGGCGGGGGAATAAGAATTGGACCCGACGGACCCGCCGGCCTGAGCTGGACGCGGCGGTCGTGGACGAAGAACTCCATGTCCGGCGTCCAGTCGTAGCCGCCGAGGCGGACCTCGACGGTCGTGCCGGCCTGGCCGCCGGGGGGGAAGACGTAACCGAGGTCGGGGACCTTCTGGCGCGGGTCGGGGAGGTGACGACAATCAGGATCGCCACAGCCAAAGGGGAAACTATCGAGGATTTCATCGGTAGTCCCGGCGGACCGGCTGCGTCGGTAGTCCCGGCGAACCAGCTGCGTAAGCTGCCGGGTTTTGACCGCCGACCCGGCAGCTTACGCAGCCGGTTCGCCCAAACGGAGGCGGCGAACCGGCTGCGTAAGCTGCCGGGTTACGCGCTCTAAACCAGCCCCGGAATCACCCGCCCGCCATCGACAATCGGCACCGGCCGGCCCAGCGGCGTGTAGTAGGTCTTGGTCGTATCGACCCCCAGTTGCTGGAACAGGGTGCGCAGGATGTCCTCGACGCTGACCGGGTCGGACGTGGGAGCCGAGGCCTTCTTGTCGGTGGCGCCGATGACCTGCCCGGCTTGACGCCGCCGCCGGCGAAGAGGATGCTCTGGGCCATCGACCAGTGATCGCGGCCGGCCTGGGCGTTGATGCCGGGCGTTCGGCCCATCTCGCCCATCATCACCACCAGCGTGCTTTCCAGCAGGCCGCGCTGCTCCAGGTCGTCGAGCAGGGCGCTGTAGGCCCGATCGACGTGGGGCAGCATGTCCTTTTCGAGACTCGGGAAGATCGTGAAGTGATGGTCCCAGCCGCCGTGGTCGATGCCGACAAAGCGGCAGCCCGCCTCCACCAGCCGGCGGGCCAGCAGGGCGCACTGCCCCAGGGCGGTGTAGCCGTAGCTCTTGCGGACCGATTCCGGCTCGAGCCTTGAGGTCGAAGGCCTTGCGGGCGGCGGGCGAGGCCATCAGGTCCTTGGCCCGCTGATAATAGGTGGACATCGACTTCGCCCGGCCCTGCTCCGTCTCCTTCTCCAACTTTTCGACCTCGGCCAGCAGCCGGTCGCGCCGGGCCTGGCGGGAGGAGCTGAGGCTTCTCGAGCGGATGCAGGTCCTGGACCTCGAAGTCGGCCTGCACCGGGTTAGATTCGATGACGAACGGGGCGTGCTCGGAGCCGTAGAACCCGGGGCCGCCGGCCGACATCATGTGCGGCATGTTGATGTAGGGCGGCAGCGTGGTGCGCGGCCCCAGCTCGCGGGAAATGATCGAGCCAACCGAGGGATACAGGTGGTTGTTGGGGACGCGCGAGTTGCCGTCGGGGAAGTCGGCCTTGTAGCCGGTCATCACGTAGTGGTAGCCCGTGTTGTGGCCGTTGTCGTTATGGCTGTGGCTGCGGACGATGGTGTACTTGTGGGCCACCTTGGCGCAGAGCGGCAGGTGCTCGCAGATCTGGGTGCCGGTCACGGAGGTGCGGATCGGCTTGTAGAGTCCGCGAATCTCGGCCGGAGCTTCCGGTTTCAGGTCCCACATGTCGAGCTGGCTGGGACCGCCTTCCAGAAAGATGAAGATGCAGGCTTTGGCCTTCGTCGCCTTCTCGGTGGCCGCCGTGGCTTGCAGTTCCAGCAAGCGGGGAAGACTCAGGCCGGCGATCAGTCCCGAGGTGCCGATGCGGAGCGCATGCCGCCGCGAAATGCCGTCGCACGTGCTGCGCAAGGGATTGCCGAAGGGAATAAACATGATCCGCCCCCCTGAAGTCCGTGAAGCATGAGCCGCAGTTGGGTGTCGCCGGGCGGTTGGGCACGGATGACGACGACCGCATGCCTGTTATTGTTGCCGCGCCAGCACTTTGGGGAAAGCCAAATTCGGTCGGCACTTTTGCATATCCATTTTTCCCTTTGTAGCAGGACCCGCCTGACCCAGTGGAAAAGGGGAAAATGACGCCGTCTTTTCCTCTTGCTATCCGCAAGACAGCACAGGACAATTGCCGTGTTACCTGCGATCCGAGGCCCGACCGAACGACCCCGCCGCGGGTGCAACCTTCGACCGCCCGGATTCGGGCCTTTCGCTCTGCCCGCCCGGCGAGTTCGCCCCAGGGAGGACGCGTTATGCCAGTGCTTTGCCGAGCGTCTGCGCGTGCTCGACGTACCGCCCTGATCGCCGTCGCATGTTGTATCGTGGGCTGCTGTGCGGGTTGGAGTAGTGCGCGGCCCCCTGGTGCCGAGAGCACCCGCCAGACCCTCCAAAGGATCAGGGAGTTTGCTCGCGAGGAACTCGATCGTGGCGAACCGACCCTCAGCGAGCCTGAGGCCCCGGGCCAGTTCCGGCTGCCCAGGCTGCTGAAACTCGATCGCGATGAGGGAGATGGAGGACTGACCTTCAGCGAGCCTTGCCTTTCCAGGAATTCGCGCAGCTTATTGTCGTTTTCCTTCGGACACGTTTCGCCTGTCCTGTTTCCGGAATTAGGACTTCAGCTCAGGGTCGAGCTGCTCAACCGATACCCCGTTTTCGGCAAAGACCTGATCGAGCCCCTGGTTCCAAAGCTGGAAGACAAGATCATCGAGTTTATTCCTCTTGAGCGCCGCCGGACCGCGCTCGCCTCCCAAAGAGATCCCGCGGCTAAACCCTCGGAGGAGGAAACCGATGTGCTTCGTCGCCAGCGAGAGATCACCGACAGCTTCGACTTGCTCCTCCAGGATCTTGCCCGCTCGTACGCGGACAAGCACGAGTTATTGCTCCCGCCCGCGTACGCCCTGGCCCCCGGCACCCACTACCACATTGCAGGGCGCGTTGTTGCCCGCAAGGACTTTGACCACAGCGAACTTAAGATGCTCGTCAAAAGGTACTTCGATAAAGGTCCGCTCGATTACCACATGCCAGAGGTGGCGATTTCGTCGGGCGAAAAGGGCCGCATCCTCCATGTCCATGTGGGCACGTTCGATATTGGGGCACTGCCGAGCAACCCTACCCTGGCCGCCCAGTTCACCGTGGAATTGTTTCGCCGGCACCCGGTTCTCGGCGAGCGGTTCCTGCGACCTCGCCTGGATGCGATCGAGAAAGCGATCGCCAGGCAGTTGGACAGCGACCGAGACAACCCCGAGCCCTCTGCCTCGAGCCGGTCGGAGCCCCCGGACTATGCGAGCATGTTCAACAAGGTATTCGAAGAATACGCTGCGAAGAATGACCTTCTTTTCGGGGTGGACGATGTGGTGAGGTCAGTTACTAGAAGACACAATGATTCGCTCGCGGAAGTGCTTGTTGGCGGCATCACGATCAAGGCGACAGCGAACGTGAAGACGATTACCTTTGTCCCAGGTCTGGTCTATCGCTACGCCGAGAAGACCAGGCAAGCCATTTCGCCCTTGCACAAGATCGTCACGAAGCCGGGTCAGTCAGCCGCGCTTGAAGTCGGTAAGTACGTCTACCGGCTTGAGTTCGGGGACGGCACTCTCAGCGACTATCGGCCCATTCGCATTCCCGCAGACCTATCCAAGGACGACCGGAATACGCTGCAAATTCCAACTGATCCGGACGAAAAGGGCCGGCCAGGTCCCAAGCCGGATGAGAAGCGCCGCTGAGGGTAGGGCCTTGCGGTCCTGGAAACCCAGTCGTCTTGGTCGGTGTGCGACCCAATGACCGCCGAAGAGTTGGAACTCCGCCTGAACCGTCTGAGTGGCCTGTCCGCCGCGGAGGCCGAGGAACTGCGCCGGGCCTACCACTATCTCGAATCGGACCCCGGAGCCTCGCTCACAAAATCCCGGATCATTCTTGAGAAGCTCGTGCTGCTGCTGTTCGAGGCTGAGACGGGGAAGCCCCCACGCAAGCCTGCACTGGGCGAGATGTTGAATGATAACCAGTTCACGCGCAAGCTCGACCGTCGCATCGTGTCGCGCATGAACAGCATCCGCGACATGGCCAACCTGGGCGCTCACGGCGAACCCGTGCTTCCTGAGGATGCATTGCGCGTCCTTGAGGACCTGTGTGCGATCCTGGAATGGCACCGCCAACGCACTCACGGGACGGGTTTGGTTGGCGGCACGAATCCTGCGGGGCAGCGTCCTGCCCGTGTGCGCGTCAGTGTTGGGGGGCACTGGCGGAGACCGCTGGGGTTTGCGGCTGCATTGGTTGGGCTTGTTGCCGTGGGCCCGCTTGCGTCCCTGATCGACGGGATAGGCCCACCGTGGCCGAACAAACCGGGCGTCGTGGCGTTTTGCGTGCTCGCCAGCGCCGCGTGCGTGATCTCTGCGTGCAGGCAGGAGTCAGCACGCGAGTCTCAGGCCGACCCGAGGCGAGCCACCCGACGATGGCCCGCCGTTTTCGTTGCCTCGCTCGTGGCCTTCATCCTGTTGAAATCCTTTTTCTGCTACAACGCTCCGTCGTTCACCAATCAGGTCGCGGGCGGCTTCTTGCTTCAGGACAAAACACGAGAGTTCCTCAGTGATGATCCCGCCGCCACCGTTGAATCCCTGCTCGAGGAAGCACTTTATCATCCCACAGAGGTCTGGGAGCCCTGGACGGTCTATCTCATTCAGGTTGCGATCCTTGTCAGCTGGTCCACCTTGTTCGCGAGCATGTCCTTTCCCCTTGTGGCAGCACTCCTTTCGACGACGAAAAGCGGTCAGGAATCGTCGCCCGAACGCCCCCCGGATGCTGCTGAAAAAGCGTCGTGAGGAGGGCTCACAGGCCACCCACCCCTCTGCCCATTACGACGTTGCCACCATCGCCGCCCCGAGCGCCCGCGGCCGGGCCCGGCGCTGAGCAGCGCAGATGGGCAACCGAATTGCTAGAGAAGCTGCACGACGGACGGCTGACGTCGGCTCCCGTGCTCCGCGGCCTGCGGGGAGTCGAGGTGCTGGAGGCCGTTGGTACCCCGGAAGCCCGTCGCGTGCTGGACGAATTGGCCAAGGGGGCGCCCGAAGCCCGGCTGACACGGGAGGCGAAATCAGCGCTGGAACGCCTGAAGCGGCAGTCTTCGCGTCCGTGAAGGAGTCGCGCGGTTCACGGCAACTGGTGACAAGTCGCACGGGACCGTCATGATTAGCTCCGGGAGGAACCATGAACGAGCGAATTACCGTCAATCCGCAGATCCACTTCGGGAAGCCGTGCGTGTCCGGCACGCGGATCCCCGTGCAGAGCGTTCTGGAACTCGTCCGCGATGGACTCGCCTTTGCGGAGATCACTCGGGATTACTACCCGGACCTCGAGCCGGAGGACATTCGCGCATGCATTCAGTACGCCATTGACGTGATGGCGGTGGAGGATATCCACCTGGCGCCGACGCCATGAAGTTCCTAACCGACCAGGACGCTTATGCCGCCACGGTCCGCGTCGCCTGGGGAGCAGGGTCATGACCAACGACATCCGAATTCCTCCGGTCCCCGATCTGGCCGACGCTCGGGAATTGGCCCGGCAGGGGTTTACCCGGGACCTGCCGCAGCTCCTGAACAATCACTTCGGCTGCTGGGTGGCTTACCACGGCCCACGGCAAGTCGGGATCGCCCGGCACAGCGGCGAACTCCACGAACTCTGCCGGCAGCAGCACCTGCCGCCAGACGAAATCCTCCTCTTTGAGATCGTGCCGCCGGACGAGGAGATCGTCTTCGGACCAATGGCGTTCGATTGAGTTCTTGTGACAGTCTTCACGGAAACGTCGATGAAGCCAACCTAGGAAAACCTCAGTCGATCCGCTGCGCCTCTTCGTCCTGTTTTTGAGTCTTTTCCAGGAACACCCGCACTTGACGACCGTTCACGTGTCGGGAATTATTGAGAGCTTACATTATAACTCCCGCGAAATCGGGGCCACGCTTTGCGTGTCGCTTTAGCCGCCCGGAGCGACGTTCGGCGCAACATCTCCAGAGCGTGCGTCTTCTTCGCGGGCGGCCATGGCTTGCAGAAACGCCGGCGGGTCCAGGATGGTCAAAGCCGGGTAGCGCTGGCGAAAAGTGTCATCGCTCATCAAATCGAGCATATCCTTATCGCGGCTGACCAGGTATTCCGCTCCGCTTGCAATGGCGAGGTTGAGATACGGCTCGTCCTTTGGGTCCCGCTCCAGAATGAATATCCTCGGGACTTCGCCAAGCACGATCGCCTTGCGCTCGGCGTTCTCTACGAAGGTCCCGACCCATTCCGTCGTCAGCAGTGGGAACTTCTCTCGCGACTTGGGGCGACTCAGCACGTCGCGAACCTCGGTCAGGATGTCGGAACTGATGCAAAGCATCACTTTGCCGTCATCGACCAGGCGAAAGCAGGCACGGGCCGGCCCCAGCGGGCGCCCGGCACCCTGCAAATAGACCATGCAATCGAAGACCACTCGCGGCGTCATTGCCCTTTGCTCTGCTTCTCACGCCAAACTTCTTCACGTGCTTCTTCGAAAAAGCGGTCAAACTCCTCGTCGCTCATTCCGGTTGCTGCCACCGCCTCTGCAAACGGGGCACAGACTTCATCGAAAGTCTGCGCCTTGGCGATCTTCTCATTGACTGCCTGTAGCACGAACGCGCTGACGTTCCTGGCCGTTCCTGGCAGCCTGCTGACGCACGGTCTTCTCCAGGTCAGGCGGCAGATCAATGGTCAAGGTCATGGGACACCTCGCGGGGCGCTCTTCTATGACGGGCCCGATCAATGATTATACACAAACCCCCTCGTATTCAGAATCGCCCACAGCACGTCCTCCACCGCCCCCTGGCGATCCTCCGCCGCCTCGATGAACACGCCGAGCATCAGCGTCCGCTCCTTCTCCGTCGGATAGCGCGATAGCGTCCCCAGGTAGAGTTCGTCGATGATCGCGCGCGGCTCCTTGTCCGACCGGGCCAGCCGCCGCGCTGTTCCCTCGCGGGCGCGGATCTTGCTCATGATCTCCTCGGAGTTCATCAGGTGCAGCGCCTGGGCGATGCTCGGCTCGTTGCTGCGTTCGCATTCGCAGACGCTGGCGCGGACCGGCCGGCCGAAGATGCGGAAGAAGTACGATGGCATGCGGTTGTCCCAGATCTGGATCGCCCGGTAGCCCTCCGGCCAGCCGTTGAACTTTTCCGGCACGCCGGTCGCCTGGCTGATGGCGTCCAGCAGCACCTCGGCGGGGATGGCCTTGGGCTGGGCGTGCGAGAAGTTCTGCTCGTCGCCTGCGTTGTTCGGCTGGGTCCGTTCGCTGAGCTGGTAGAGGCGCGAATTGAGCAAGGTGCGCGTGAACGCCTTTAGGTCGTACTTCGAGTCGCGCAGATGCTTGGCCAGTTCGTCCAGCAGCGGCTCGTTGGTCGCGGGGTTGGTGGCGCGCAGGTCGTCGAGCGGCTCGACCAGGCCGCGGCCGAAGTAGTGCGCCCACAGCCGGTTGGCTGATGGCGCGGGCGAAGAACGGATTTTCCTGGGCCGTCATCCAGCGCGCCAGCACCACCCGCCGGTCGAGCGTGTTGGTGAAGTCGGCAATCGGCGCACCCAGGGCCCGGGCCGGGACCGGGTTGCCGGTGCGCGGGTGGTTCAGCTCCGTGCCCTTGTGCGCGAAGACCGCGTCGGTTCGCCCCGGCAGCGGCTTGTGGCCGACGCCGGTGAAGAAGCCGGCCAGCGCGAAGTAATCGTCCTGGCCCCAGCGCTCCGACGGATGATGGTGGCACTGGGCGCACTGGATGCGCACGCCCAGGAAGACCTGGCTGAACGACCGGCTCATCTCCTCCGGCGTCGTCAGCGCCTTGTAGATGGCGGCGGGCCCCTCGTCGGCAGTGCCGCCGCGGGCCGTCAGGATGTCGCGGGCAAACTCGTCGTAGGGGCGGTTCGTCGCGAACTGCTTCCGCAGCCAGCGGGTCATGGCCACCGCCCCGGCCGGCGTGATGGTGTCGCGATCGACGCGCAGCAGGTCGGACCAACGCATGGCCCAGTAGTCGGCGTATTCGGGTCGCTGAAGGAGTTGATCGATCAACCGGGACCGTTTGTCGGCGCGCGTGTCGGCCAGGAAGGCCCGCGCCTCGGCCACGGTCGGCAGCGTGCCGATAGAGTCGAGGAAGACACGGCGCAGGAAGGTGGCGTCGTCGGCCAGTTCGCTGGGCGGAATGCCCAGGCGGGCCAGGTTGTCCCAGGCCAGGCGGTCGATGAAATTGGCCTCCGGCGGACGCGGGAACTGCACACCCGGCCGGGGGAGGGTCACGCGGCAGACGGTGACATGCCCCAGGTAGCGGACCAGGATGGCGGCCTCGCCGGGGATATCGCTCCCCTGAATCCAGCCGCGCATGTCCACCGTGGCGATCGAAGTGGCGTTGGAATCGTACTGGGCATCGAGGGTGACACAGTGGCGGGTGCCATCGGCCCGAAGGGCCGTGACACGCAATTGCTGTGTGCCGCCCAGGCTGAGCACCTGTTGGCGCGGCTCGACTTCGATAGTCGTGATGGCCGCGGGGCCGACCCCGAAGCGTCCGCCTTCGACGATCCAGCGGCGCAGGCGCTGATAGGCGAGAGAATTCGGAGCCAGTCGCCGGCCGCCGCCATGCGGCAGCCGGGCGCTGGCCTTGAGCAGTAATAGGCTATTGTCGGGCGAGGCGGGGAACAGCCGCCGGCCCCGCGCCTCCATCACCAGCGCCTGGTGATCGGCCGCGGGGTCGAAGCCGAAGACGCTCAGCTTGAAGCCGTTCTTTCCTTCGGCCTTGCCGTGACAGCCGCCCGAATTGCAGCCCGCCTTGGTGAATATGGGGACAACCTGGGTCTCAAATGACACCGGCGGCGGCGATTTCCAGCCGCGCACCTCAACGGGGACTCGCACCTCGTCCGATCCGCTGTGGACCACCAGGACCGTTTGCCCTTTGCCTTTGGGCTGGACCAGGCCGGCGGCATCCACGCTGGCGATGGTTGGATCGACGACCTGGTAAATGGCCTGGTGCGTCAGGTCCGTCGGTGTGGCGGAGGAGCGCACCAGCACTTGCTGCGTCGCCTCCGGGCTGTCCAGCACGATCGCCGGAGGACTGATCTGCAAGGCCGCCTGCGCCGGGCGGCGCGGGTGCAAAGGGCGACAGCCAGCAGACAGCAACAGGCGGCAAACGACCGGCAGCGCATGGACTCCCCCCCGACAACCGCGTTTCATCTCTCAGGTGGTGTTCCATAAGCTCCCCTCGCCCCGGTACGCCGGGGAGAGGGGTTGGGGGTGAGGGGCTTTTGGCTGCGGAAATCCAGACCCCTCACCCCCGACCCCTCTCCCCGGAGTACCGGGGCGAGGGGCTTGCAGAACAGACTCTCAGGTCGAGTATGGAGGAGGGATGGATCGTCCGCAAGGCATTTCTCGGTCGCCCGCCGTTGCCGCAGGTCCGCCCGCGCTTTCCCAGATGTGCTATTGACAACCAGCGGACAATTCGATAGCAATAGGCTTTGTCTTTCCGATAAGGGAAGACTCAACAGGCTACGGCAGCCTCGCGGGGAGCTATTCCCACCGAGGCTTTTTTCGTGCGCTCCCGCCAATGCTTCCGCCGGGGGTACGGTCTGCCCAGACCGTGGCGTACTCCGGTGGCAACGTCCGCCACCCTGTCACCCTTTCGCAATGGCGCTGGCCCAGTCGCCGCGATCGTGCGAAGGCTCGTGAACAAAAGTCCGGTTCTGGTCTTGTTCAGTCCAGACGGATTGTGTATATGCGTTCATGCACATGAAGCAAGTTGGGGTTGGGCCGGGCCTGGAGACCCAACGAGGCGGGCACACGGATCACCCGCCCCTCGAGGCCTGACACGGCCCCATCTTCTCACCCAGGGAGGGACGACCATGTTGGTTTTGACCCGTAGCATCGGCGAGAAGATCATCATCGATGGCGACATCCAGGTCACCGTGGTGGCGATCAAGGGGAACAAGGTGCGCGTCGGCATCGAGGCGCCCAGTTACGTCCGGGTGGACCGTGAGGAGGTCCACGAACGACGGGCCGAGTTTGCCGAACCCGACTGCAAGGTCTGTCACTGAGTTGCTTTACCGGAACAGCGTACGGCGGGCTCGCCCGCCGTTCGCACCGGTAGGCTGTCTTCGCTGCACCCGCCAGTCACCGCCCGTCGGTCGCCGTGCCGTGTAACGAGGCCGGCGTTGCCGGAACGGGCCGCCGTGAATGTTCCTCGTCCGTGCTGTTTTCGGAGCTGGCGGATGCCAGCATTGTAGCCAGGCTGTCCGGTGCTTGCGGTTCGTGCTGCGCGGCAATAGTTGGGGCGGCGTTGGCCGGACGGGACTCGATTGGCTTCTTCGAGGCCAGCAGCGGATCGGCGGGATAGTGGGCGACCCGGCTGCCGGCGCAACCCAGCAGCAGGGCGCAGGGCGCGAAGCGCCAGACAGGCTCGTCCCAGAATGCGCCGCATCGCCAGGCTCCCCAGACCGACACTGGGAGCCGGCCTTCGCGCTCCCCGCATGCCTTCTGTCATCGAGCGCGGGGGGGCGGAACTGCAAGGATTGTGGGGGAAGCGTGCAGGCGCGACCACTTCACCGAAGCAAACGTAGGGTGCGTCAAGCGTACTCGCGCCGACGCACCGGGGGCAGGAACGGTGCGTCGGCGCGAGTACGCTTGACGCACCCTACAACTTTGGTGTTTACCTCCGGTCCATGTCCTCACTGAGGCGTTCCAGCGACTCCCGCGCATGATGGGCCACGTCGAGGTCGTCGGCATCGGCGAGGCGGTCCAGGTCGGGCCAGAGGAAGGTGATGACCTCGACGGCAATCACCTGAATCGTTTCGTGAACGCGCTGCATGTCCTCGCTGGCCAACCCCTGGCGGAACCACTGCAGGGCCTGGCGCTCGCCGAGGCGGGCCAGGGCGGCGCGGGCGGCCTGGCGGACTTCGGGGTTCGGATCGCGCCGTCCTTCCTGGAGCTTTCTCAGGACTTCCGGCCGGCGGAACGGCTCCCAGTAACCCATGCTGCCGACCGCGGCGGCGCGGAAGGTCGGGTCCCAGTCCTCGGCGGCCAGCAGCAGTAGCGCCTCGGTTTCTGCCGCCGGATGTCCCCGCAGCGCCTGCAGGATGGCCCGATAGGGCATGCTGTCCGGGAAGGAAGGCCGGCGTGGCGGGGCGGCCCGGCGCCGCCGCAACGCCCGCCGGGTGAGCGGCACCAGCCGCAGCACCCAGGCGCGCAGGCACGGGGCCACTTCCGTGTGCCGCGACCACGTCAACGCCTCCACCGCCAGGTCGAGGTGGGGAAAGCCGGCCTGGCCCAGGAGCGGCAGGATGGCGGGCCCGGCCTCGGCGCGCAGATCGGCCAGCGCTTGCAGGATGTCGCGCTGGCCAGGCGCCTCGGCCCGCGGCAGCGCCCTGGCCAACAGCGCGGGCATCTCCGCGATGTAGTCTCCCAGCGCCGGCTCCAGGGCGGCGAGGCGCGACAACTGCCAGCCGAATGCCTCCATCTCCGAGGAATCGCCGGCCAGGGCCCGCTCGGCATGCGGCGCGCGCCGCACCAGCCGCTGGGCCTCGTGAAAGACGCGAACCGCCAGCGGGTCGATTCCCTCCGGACCATTATCCCACAAGCCCTCGACCAGTTCGCCCAGGCGAGCCTCGGCGACCACCTGGGGCGGCACGCCGTGCCGCAGCCCTTCCAGGGCGCGGTGCAACACGCGCAGGGCTGCGCGGCCCAGCGGCGTTTCGTGCTGGCGCAGATAACCGCCGAAACCGAGGAAGCAAACTGTCTCGGCCGCGAAGAAGTGCCCCAGCGGGATTTCGCCCGCCGACTCGGCACAACGCAGCAGGTAGGGCAAACTCTGGGACCGATTCAGGCTGCGCAACCCGTTGGCCAGGTCGATCCAGTACCACGATTGCTCGATCTGGTCGTCGCTGAGGCGGCGCTGGAGTTGGCGTTCGAGGATGCGGCCGGCGTCTTCGGTGCCCAGCTCGGCCAGGGCACGGACCTGGACCACGAACTGCGTCCCGGGCCGCAGGCAGGCCTCGACTGCCTCGACCTCGCCGCGCTCCAGCAGCTCGCGGAAGCGTGCCTTGGCCGATTCGACGGCCGACTCGTTCAGCTGCCCGCCCTGAAACAACTCGATGTGCTGCCGGCTGACCGCCGACAACTCTTCGCCATAGGCCCGGCGGCGGTAGTAATAGCGGGTGAGCAGGAACGTGCCGCCGATCAGCAGGATCATCAAGATTGCCAGGAGCGAGACCGCATACGGCATCATGGTGGAACCCCAAGCCGACGAGTTGCAATCCGTCGGCTTTCACCCCCGCACCTGTCCGTCGCCGTACACAATATACTTGTAACTCGTCAACTCTTGCAGTCCACACGGCCCGCGGGCATGAAATTTATCCGTGCTGATGCCGATCTCCGCGCCGAGTCCGAACTCGTAGCCATCGTTGAAGCGAGTGCTGGCGTTGACCAGGACGGCCGACGAATCGACCGCGGCCGTAAACCGCCGGGCGCTCGGCCAGTCGGTCGTGACGATGGCCTCGGTGTGGCCCGTGCCGTAGCGGCCGATGTGCTCGATCGCCTCCTCGAGGTCCTTCACCACCTTGACCGAGAGGATGAGGTCGAGAAACTCGGCAGCGTAATCCGCCTCGGTGGCCGGCCGGGCATCCGGGACGAGGCGGCAGGTCTCCCGGCAGCCGCGCAGCTCCACCCCGCGGGCGTGCAAGGCGGCGGCGGCACCCGGCAGGAAGCTGTCGGCCACGGCGCGGTGGACGAGCAGACTTTCCGCCGCATTGCAGACGCCGGGCCGCTGACACTTGGCATTGAGCAGGATGCGCTCGGCCATCGCCAGGTCGGCGGACCGATCCACATAGACGTGGCAATTGCCGGCATAGTGCTTGAGCACCGGCATCCGCGCTTCCTCGGCGACGCGGCGGATGAGGCTTTCGCCCCCGCGCGGGATGGCCAGGTCGATGTACTCGCTCAACCGCAGCAGCTGCCCGACGGCGGCCCGGTCGGTGGTGGCCACCAGCTGCACTGCATCGACGGGGAGGCCATTCTCCTGAAGCGTTTCCTGAAGGATGCGGTGCAGGGCGGTGTTGGACGCCAGCGCCTCCTTGCCGCCACGCAGGATGATGGCATTCCCCGCCTTGACGCAGAGCCCCGCCGCGTCCACGGTGACATTCGGCCGCGATTCGTAGATGAAGAAGATGACGCCGAGCGGCACGCCGACCTTGTGAACGTGCAACCCATTGGGGCGGACGCTGCTGTCCAGGACACGGCCGATGGGATCGGGCAGGGCAGCGACCTCCCGAAGTCCGGCGGCGGCCGCACGGATGCGGGCGGGAGTCAGACGCAGGCGGTCGATCTGGGCGTTCGCCAGGCCATGCTCCGCGGCGTTGGCCAGGTCGTTGGCATTGGCCTGGAGCACCTCGTCGGTGCGTCTTTCCAGAGCATGGGCGGCGGCTGTCAGCCAGCCGTTCTTGTGGGCACCGTCGGCCGTGGCCAGAATGCGTGCCGCCGCCCGCGCACGACAACCCAGGTCGGTGCAATAGGCGGCCAGGTCCACGGCGGAAGTCGGCATGGTAGTCGATCAATGGCCGCCAATGCTCTTGGGTGGCACGCTCTGAGGTACTCCGAAGGGCGTGCTTGACTGACTGCACGCCCTTCGGAGTACCTCAGAGCGTGCCACCCGCCGGCAAGCGCTCGCGCCTACGGCGGTCCCTGCGTCGCCCCGGGGGCCGGCACGGCCGTATCCGGCGCCAGCAACTCGAAGGCCACATAGCGCGGCAGCGGCTGGGCTAACTGAAACCCTGTGGGTAATTGTACCTGCAGTGGCTCGTCGTATAAGCCCGAAACGCCCGCCGCGCTGAATTTCCCCGGCGCGGTCAGGTCCACATAGGCAAACACCTTCGGCGCCTCGTCCGCTGTCGGGCCCAGCAGGCGCACCGTCAGCTTGCCATCGCGTTCAGTGCGGAACCGCGGCCGCCGCGCGAAGCCGGCCGGACACAGGAAATGGATCGGCGTCTCGATTTCGTACTGCTTGCTGCGCGGCTGGAACGTCACGCGAACGGTCACCACATTCGGCGTGGCCCGGACCGCTTGCCCTTCGACCTGGTCCGCCAGCGGAACCGGGCCGAGGACGACGGTTTCGTCGGTGGTGCCTTCCGGAGCAGCCGGCAGGCTGATCGATTGCGTCGGCACGGCGCGGAGGTGGTCCAGCACCTCCTGCGGTCCACGCAACAGCACCGTGTCCGGCTCGACCACCGCCTGGCTGATGTGGTCCTCGGCTCCGGGGTCGAAGCGCACCGGCAAGCGCCGTTCGATGAGGCGATGCAGCGTGACCGGGATGCGATTGCGCCCCTCCACGAGAATAGGCGTCACCCCCGCGGGGCAATGAATGTCGGCGGCATCGATGCGGACGGTGTCGTGATAGCGCGGCTCGTTCTGGTGTGCTTCGGGGACGGCCAGGGTGACATCGACGCGCAGCTCGCCGCGCTGCAGCAGGCTGCGCAGCTCGCGCAGGCGCGACGGTGGGCCGGCGAACGACACCGGCACCTGTGCCGGGCCGGCTGCCTCGAGGCTGTAGTGATCGGCCTGCCCGGCCGGCAAGGCGACCTGCACGGGGATGGCCACGTTATCGAGCATCTCCTGCTCGCGGCTGCGCGCGTACAGCCAGATCAGGGCCGCCATGCCCAGGGCCACGGCCAGCGAAAAGAAGCGATCGAGCATGGGGGACCTCCACCGGATGACCCTACGATCGAGCCATCGCCCGTGCGCTGGTCGGGCAGCCCGAAGCGCCAGCGAGGGTTCGCCCGCCGTCCTCGCTGGCGCTTCGGGCTGCCCAGCGACCAGGCCGGCACCGGCCGATCACGCCGCCTTGGCCGCGGGCCGATGCCCTGCCGGCGGGCTGAGCAGCTCGACCAGGCGGCGCGACAAGTTCTCGCGCGCTACGGGCTCCAGCCGTCCGCCAACCGCCAGGGAAATGCGCCCGGTCTCCTCGCTTACCACCAGCAGGACC
Organism: uncultured Planctomycetota bacterium; assembly: GCA_963827935.1. Lineage (GTDB taxonomy): Bacteria > Planctomycetota > Planctomycetia > Gemmatales > Gemmataceae > DATFNV01. The sequence continues at coordinate 165,056 of CAWHCN010000004.1, forward strand.
GCATCGGTTTCCTCGCTCAGACCCACGGCGGCCCGGTGGCGCATGCCGACATGCGTACTCATCCGGTCCGGCGGCTGGCCGAGCGGCAGCTGGCAAGCGGCGGCGGCCACCCGACCGTTGCACAGGATCACCGCCCCATCGTGCAGCGGACTGTTGGGTGTGAACAGGGTGCGCAACAACGCCGCCGATATCTCGCCGTCCAGCCGCTCGCCGGTTTCGACATACGGCGCCAGCGGCACCTCGCGCTCGATGGCGATCAGGGCGCCGACCCGGTCGCGGCTCATCGCTTCCGAGGCATCGGCCAGCTTGTCGGCGATCGGATCGTGCCGCACGCGCGTCAGGTAGCGCATCACCTGGTAGCGTCCCAGGACCACCAGGCCGCGCCGCAGCTCGGGCTGGAAGATCACCAGCAGGCCGACCAGCACGGTGGTGTGCATATAGTCGAGCACCTTGCCGAGCACGGTCAGGTCGAAAATGGCGATGGCGGCCTGGGCGAGCAGGAAAAATCCAATGATGATGAGCCCGAGGCCGCGGACCATGCCCGACCCACGGCTCTTGCGGAGGAAGCGGAGCGCGAGATAGATGGCGACCGCCAGGATGGCGATCTCGACGAGGTCGCGCGGGCCCATCGCTTCATAGATCTGAGCCAGGCGATCCCGCACGAGTCTCCTCCGCTATGGATTGGCGAGCGGGGGGCGTTAGCCCCCCGGTTGTTCGCCGTTACCGGGGGGCTGACGCCCCCCGCTCGCCGCCCCTTCGGCGATGGCCGCCAGCACGCGGACGGCGTCGCTGGTTTCGCGGACATCGTGGGCCCGCACGATCTGGGCCGCTCCCGGCACCACGCACGCACAGGCCGCCGCCAGCGAGGCGGCCAGGCGCTCGTCGACATCCCGGCCCAGCAGGCGCCCCATGAAACCCTTCCGCGACACACCCAGCAAGACCGGCCGGCCCAGGGCCTGCAGCTCGCCGAGGCGAGCCAGCAGCGTGAGGTTGTGCTCGCGTGTCTTGCCGAAACCGATGCCAGGGTCAAGAACCACCTGTTCCGCCCCTATACCCGCCTCGGCCGCGGCACGCAACCGCGCTTCCAGGAACTGGCGGACCTCCCTCATCACATCCTCATAATGCGGAGCGAACTGCATGGTGGCCGGCGTCCCTTGCATGTGCATGAGGACAACGCCCGCCCTCCGCCCGGCCACCACTCGGGCCATGTCGGCATCGCCCTGCAGCGCCGTGATGTCGTTAATTATGTGCGCCCGGCGGCGAGACAGGCGTCGGCAACGGCCGCCTTCGTCGTATCCACCGAGATCGGGACCGTGGTCCGGGCGGCCAGCTCGCGGACCACCGGCAGGACGCGCGCAACTCCTCCGCCTCGGCCACCGGCTCGGCCCCCGGCCGGCTCGATTCGCCGCCAATGTCGAGGAGGTCGGCTCCCTGGCTGACCAGGTCCAGCGCTTGCGCGAGCGCGGCGTCGGGCGGCAGGAAGCGGCCGCCATCGGAAAAGCTATCCGGCGTGACGTTGACAATGCCCATCACCAGCGCCCGGCCTTCAAGCCGCACGACGCGGTTGGGAAGGTGCCATTCGTACATGGTCGGTAGTCCGTTTAGCCGCCGCCCAGCGGGCGGCGCTGTTCGCGCCGCCCGCTGGGCGGCGGCTAAACTCTACCACGGTTGTTCCATCATCGACACGATTTGCACCGCCATGTTGTCCACGTTCTGCTTGTAGGCGGTCGCGGACGATTGGCCGATTTCCGGAATGAAGTGGCCCAGCGAGAAGACAGCAACCGTCCCGGTGGGTGGCGGCGGGGAGCCGGGCGGCAGCGGCGTGTCGGGCGGCGGGGGCGGCGGCAGCGAGCCGGGGCCGTGCGACGGCCGCGACAGGTTTTCGCCCGTCCGCAAGTCCACCCATTTCACTTGCACTGCCAGCGTGGTTTCCGTCTTGCGCGGCAGGTTCTGCTGATTGCGGTTCAACACACCCTTGTTCAGATAGTCGATGCTGCCCGTCAGCTCGGTATCGGGCGATTCGACGTTGACCTTGAACGGCGTCACCTTCTGGATTTGTCGGATCACCGCCTGGGTCAGGTCCATTTCGATGCCCTGGCGCGTCGAATCGCGATAGGAATAGTTCTTGAAGATCGGCACGCGCACGCTGTGGATGTCGCAGCGATAGTTGGGCACCGTGGTGTAGCCGAGCACGGAGAAATTGCCGCCCGATTCGCACGAGGGCAGGAGCAGGGCCGTCATCGCCACCAGCGCGCTCGGGGCGAGGAACATCGCGGGGCGGCGGATGAAGGCGGTGGACACGGCATTATCCTCCACCGTTGAGCGGCAGATCGCAGATCTGCAGATCTGCGATCTGCCGCTCAACGGTCAGCGCTGCAAGTTCGGCGGCAGCGGTTTCGGTGCCGGCCCGAAGGCGTTGGGCTCCTGGGCCGATTGCTGGGTCGCGCCCGGCGGGGCACCCGGCACATTCTGATAGAACAGGTTGGCGTCCGGCTGCAACGGCGCGGCTTCCGGGACCACCAGGTTCGGGCCCTTCTCCCCGGCGACCTTCTGCCGAATGCGGTGCATCTCCTCGGTGGCCATGTCGGCATACTTCGAGCCGGGGTAGCGCCGGCGGACAATCTCATACAGGAAGTAGGCCGATTCCGGACGGTGCGTTCGCTGATAGAACTGGGCCGTCTTGAAGTCCTTCTCCGCCTGCTGCATGCGGATGCCGGCCAGCTGACGACGTAGGAACTCCTCACGCTCCTGCGCCAGCTTCGGATCGGTCTGTTCCACCTTCTGATAGCTGGCCAGAGCGATCGGCACCATGTCGCGGGCCTCGGCACACTTGCGGCCGTCGTAGTCCGACCCGCCGGTGCTCAGGTTCTTCGAGATGATCGCCATCTCGGCAGCCCGGTTGTACAGCGGGCTATCCTTGTATTTCTCCACGATCTGCGAAAACTGATAATCGGCCTCGCGGTAGTCCTCGTTGTAGAACTTGACCGTGCCGATCATGAACAGGGCGTTCTCGGCCAGCTTGCCGTTGATCTGGTTGTAGCGGACGTGCTCCAGCGCCTCGAGAGCCCGCCCTTCCTCGTCGAGGAACGGCTTGGACTTGTCCGTCGGGTGCAGGAAGTGCCAGCCCACGAACCAGCGCTTGCCCTCGCGTTTTTCCTTGTCCTCCTCCATGCCCTTGCGGGTGTCTTCCAGCCAGTAGTTGGCGATGTCGAACAGGCGTTGCACCGCCTGGGCGCGGTGGGCGCCCGAGCCGTACTCGTTCAGGCACTTGATGTAGGCGTCTTCAGCGTGGGGGTAGAGGCTCTGCATGTAGAGAGACTCGCCCTCATAAAAGCGGGCCTCCTCGCCCACGGCGAGGCTCCGTTCCTTCTTGCCCTTCTCCTTGGTTTCGGAAGGGCCGCTAAACCATTCCAGGAAGCCGCCGTTGCCGCCCTTGACGGTTTCGGCAATCTGATGGAACAGCTGTTGGGCCTTGGCGTAGTCGCCCTGGCGGAAGACCTCCTTGGCCGCGATCAAGTCGGGGTCGATGTCCACGGGGTTGGTCGCGCCCTGGCCCAGGCCGTCGGCCCCGAGTGTGACGCTGTCCTGCACGGCCGGCGGCGCGGGGGGGCGTCCTTGTGAAACGGGTTGAGCTGGTCCCAGGTGCAACCGCCCGCGGCAAGGACGAAGGACAAAGGACAAAGGACCAAGCGCCAGGGCTTGCCCATTCGTCCTTTGTCCTTTGTCCTTTGTCCTTTGTGTGTGGTCACAACCTCAACTCCCCTGAAGGTAAGGCAACAACCGCGGCCGGTGTCCCAGGAGGTAGGTGATATACCCGCCCAGGAGCTGGCGCAGCTCCGCGTGCACGGCGTCGTCCCACGGCCGCCGCCAGGCGTCCCCCGAGGCCGTCAACTCGCGGAGTGCCTGGTGGCAGGCCGGCGACAAGGGCCGGCGGTCGCGCTGCCGGGGCCCGCACCCGCGCACACCACGCCGCCCGCCGCCGCACTGAAGCTCAGGCCGCTGCCGCCAACCGACGCCGCACAGATGGCACAGGTGTCGAGCAGGGGGCTATAGCCCAACTCACGCAGCAACACCAGTTCAAACCGAACCAGGCGCGGGCCGATCGCCCCTTCCGTGGGCTCGGCCAGGACCTCGAGTGCGGCCAGCGCCTCGTCAAACAACTGGGGATGAGGGTCGTTCTCTGCCGTTCCGTCGGCCAGCAGCTCCGCGACATAATACGCCGCGTACAGGGCGGGTAGCCGGGCCGTTAGCCCCGGGAACCGCCGCGCGACCTGAGCCTCCGTCAACAGGTCGAGCCCACCGGACGATTTGCGGAGCAGGACTATACGGCAGAGTGTTAGCAGGTCAAGGGCAGATTCGAAGTTGGACCGGAGCCGCCGCCCCCCCTTGGCCAGGGCCCGCACCTTGCCGAATTCCCGCGTCCACAGCGTGGCAATGCGCGAGGTGTCGCTCCAGTCGGTGGTACGCAAGACCAGGGCCAGGGCCTTCTCGGCGGCCACAAGGAATCCTCCCGGTTAGCCGCGACGCGGAGCGGAGCGCTTTCCCGCAGCGCTCCGCTCCGCGTCGCGGCTAAACAATATCCGGCAACCCCAGCAGCGCCAGGTAATGCCGCTCGCGCTGCCGCATCTCCCGCTCCGCCTCGTCGCCCTTGTCGTCGTATCCACAGAGATGCAACAGCCCGTGGATGACGTACAGCGCCAGCTCATCTTGCACGTCGTGTCCGCGTTCCTCGGCCTGAGCGCGGGCCACCTCGGCCCCGATGACCAGCTCACCGGCCAGCCGCTTCGCGCTCGGCTCGCTCAGGGGGAAGCTGAGCACGTCGGTCGGCTCATCGTGATCGAGGTAGCGCTTGTTGAGGGTATGAATGGTGGGATTATCGACAAAGGCGAGGCTGATCTCGGCATCGACGACGCCCTCGCCGTCAAGCACGGCCCGGACAATTTCGCGGACCCGCTTGCGATCGACGGCGACGGCCTCTTGCGGCGTGGCGATGGCGATCTTCCCCATGACGACCCTTTGGAAGAATACGAGCCGGAAGCGTCAGCGACGGGTTGATCGAACCCGTCGCTGACTCGTATTCTATGGCTCGTATTCTATGCCACCGCCCCTTCCCGAATTTGCGGTTGCAGCGCCAGCACGCCCACCTGACCCCGATCGTTTACCTCGACCCGAGCGCTCGAGCACCGCCGGCATCGCCGATTCGCCGAGCAGCTCTGCGCCAGGTTGAGGTAGTCCATTGCCCCGTGGCAGTTCGGGGCGTACTGGAAGATCGACTGCCCGAAGCTCGGGCACTCCGCCAGCTTGATGTTGCGGCGGATGCGCGTGTTGAAGATGCGGGCCTTGGACCACGGCATGTTGCTGCCGCGACTCCGCTCCAGGTACTCGTGCAAATCGTTGACCACTTCCTGAGCCAACCGGGTGGTCGTCTCATACAGGCTCAGCACGATCCCCGTCACCTTCAGCGCCGGGTTGATGCGCTTGGCGACGAGCGCCGTCGTCTCCAGCAGCTTGCCCATGCCGTGCAATGCGAGGAAGTGCGGCTGCAAGGGGATGAAGACCTCGTTGGCCGCCGCCAGGGCGTTCAGCGTCAGCACGCCCAGCGACGGGGCGCAGTCCATGAAGACGAAGTCGAACGCTCCTTCGTCCTGGAGCAGCAGGTCGCGGAGGATGACCTCGCGGCCGACAACGCCGGCCAGCTCGACCTCCGCCGCCGCCAGGTTGATGTCCGAGCCGCACACCCAGAGCCGCTCGCCCACCTTCTTGCGGACATCGGCCAGCGGCCGCGATTTGACGAGTACATCGTACATCGACCCGGCCTTGCCGTCGGGTTCGATGCCGAGGTGAGTGGTGGCGTGGGCCTGCGGGTCGAGGTCGAGGATGCAGACGCGCTGCCCCTGTTCGGCCAGGGCAGCGGCCAGGTTGACGGCGGTCGTCGTCTTGCCGACGCCGCCTTTCTGATTGATGATCGCGATCCGTCGCATGGGGAATCCTTTCCCGGGTCCGGTGGGGGGCGATGCGCAGGGCGAAGGGCGATTGTAGGATGGGCCGGCGAGCGAGGGAACCCCAATCTGTCATTGTCCCCGTCTGGTTGCCTCGTTGCCTTGTTGCAGGCATGCCCTCGCCACGGCAACCAGCGCAACGAGGCGTAACCAGCGCAACGAAGCACCGACTCAGCTGCGCTTGATTGCCTCGTTGCGCTCGCTGCGCCGATTCAGCGCAACAAGGCAACGACTCAGCTGCGCACCTCCGGATCGACCTTCGCCTTCGGCAGCGGCGGCGGCAGCACAACGTCGGCCTGCTTCTCGTCGAGCTTGAGGGCGGCCTCACGCTCCTTCCGGGAGCCCTCGGGGTCGTCAAGCCGGGCGCGGATGGCCGAACACATCATCCGCCAGAGAGCGACCGTGGGCTGGAGTTCGGCCGCTTTGGTGTAATCGGCCAGGGCCGCCTCGAACTCTCCCAGGCGGAGGTGACAGTTACCCCGGTTCGGGTAGGCCAACTCGTAGCCCGGCCTGAGCCGGATGGCTTCGCTTAGATCGGCGATGGCCTGGCGGTACTGGCCCCGATGCCAGGAGGCCAGGCCACGCGTGTTCCAGTCGACCGCATTCAACGGGGCGAGGCGGAGTGCCACTGTGGCGTCGGCGACTGCACCCGCCGGGTCATCCGTTTCCAACTTGGCCACCGCCCGCACGGAGTACGCCCAGGCGTCGTTCGGGTCGTGCCGGAGGGTCTCGGCCGCCTCGGCGAGGGCCTCCTTGAACCGATGGGTCTGCGCCAGGATGCGGGCCCGGGCGGAGTGAGCCGCAGCGCTGGTCGGGTCGATCCGGCAGGCCTCCGCCGACGCCTTCTCGCAGCCGGCACCCTCGCCCCGGGCATAGGCGCGCTTGAAGGCCGCCAGGGCCCGATCGAGATCCTCTTTCTCATCGTCGGTCAGCTTCTTGCGTTTCGGCGGTTTCGGCGGGTCTGGTATCAACGGCCGATCTTCAATCCGCAGCGATGGGTTAAGGCTCTTGGCCTTCTCCCAGTCGGCGGCCGCCTTCTCCGCGTTCGCCATCTTAATGTGAAGAGCTGAGCGGACCAGCCAGATTCGGGGGTGGTTCGGGGCGAGTTCGAGAGCGGTCTTGTAGTCGTCCAGAAGCCTCGTCATAGGCGCCGAGGCAGGCGCGCGCCGGCCCGGTTGAGATAGGCATTAATGTCTGGCGGCTTGGACCGCAGCTCGATGGCCCGGGTGGCGTCGGCGATTGCCTGATGGAAGTCCCCCCGGTCGAGGTACGCCATGGCCCGATTCGACCAGGCGGGGCTACAAGTCGGATCGATCCGGATGGCTGCCGTGGCGTCGGCGATGCTGTCGTCGAGCTTGCCATCCTGTCCGCTCAGGAAGACCCGGACGAGTACGCGCCTGGAGCGTTTCGGGGTTCAGCTTGAGGGCGGCCTCGACATCGGCTTCGGCGCCGTCCACGTCCTGCCGGGCCGCCCGGGTGGTAGCTCGAAGGGCCAGCGCTCCCGGGGACTGCGGGTCGATCTTGAGCGCTTCGGCAACAACCGTCTCCAGTTCGCCGAACTGCCCGCGCCGGATCAGGCCGTCCCCGCGGCGGAGTAGGCGGGCTAGCTTGGTCCGGTCGGCCGGCGGATCGAGCACCGGCGGCTTCGGGTCCGAGTCCGGCGTCACGGGCACTTGCTTCTTGATCGGCTGGAGCGTCACCACGACGGCCGGGTTCTTGCCCCGGGTCACCGTGAAGTCCCTGCTCTCGGTTTTGAATCCGTCCCCCTCAACCAAAAGACCATGCGGGCCGGCACGCAGCTTGGTGACACGAGCGCCGTCGGTCAAAGTGATTTCTTGACCATCCACGGTGACCTTCACTCCGGCGGCCGGGTCGTTGATGCGGATTTCCAGCGTGCCGTTGTCGGTCTTTACGTAGAAGACGACGCCCGCGACGGCGATCAGCACCATCAGCAGGGCCCCCGCGACGGCTGCACGCCACATGCGCCGGCGGCGAGCTTGGGCGGCCAGCAGGGCGAGCGCCGCGGCGAATTCATCCATCGTCTGATAGCGGTCCTTCGGGTCCTTCGCCATCGCCCGGCGGCAGATGGCATCCAGGCCGCGCGGCACGCCGCTGCGGGCCGCTGAAGGGATCGGGGCTGGTTGCGTCTCGATCAGGCGGACCATCTCGTGCAGCGGCGTGGCCGGGAACGGCGGCCTTCCGGTCAGCAACTCATACAGGATGGCGCCCAGGGCATAGACGTCGCTGGCCGGGCCGATGCGGTCCAGCTCGCCGCGGGCCTGCTCGGGCGGCATGTAAGCCGGCGTGCCCATCAGGACGCCGGCCTCCGTCAGGCGTGGCTCGTGAGCCTGGATCGCCGCCGGGTCCGCCGAACCCGGCGGCGGTCCCGCCCGGAGGGCCAAACCGAAATCGCTGACGACCGGCTCACCGTGGCGGTCCAGCAAGATGTTCGCCGGCTTGAGGTCGCGGTGGACGATGCCGTGCCGGTGGGCCTCGGCCATGCCGGCGCCACGCCGGCGGCGATGGCGACACAGCGAGCAATGGACAAGGGGCCGTCATTCCGCAGGACCTTGGTGAGCCCCGGCCCCGGCACATAGGCCATCGCCAGGTACAGCAGGCCGTCGGCGCGGCCGACATCGAAGACCGGGCAGAGGTTCGGGTGGGTGAGGGCGGCCGCCGCCCGAGCCTCGCGGAGAAAACGCTCCTCGGCATCCGGCCCGGCCAGCTTCGGGATCTTCAGGGCCACCAGGCGATCGAGTTCCGGGTCGTGGGCGAGGTAGACCGCTCCCATGCCGCCGCGCCCCAGCAGCCCGCGAATGGCGTAGCGGCCGACACGATGAGGAACATCCGATTCGGTCACGGCGGCCGCCAGCAGCGGCGCGCCGGGGGCATCCTCCTCGGTGCGACTGGCCGACACCGAGATGTCGTTCTCGCCGGTCGAGCCACCCAGGTTTACGGTTTCCGGCACCGGGGCCGACGCGCTGATGGCCTCGCCGGGGTACTCGGCAGCACAGACCGCGCTGCCTGCGGCCGGAGAAAGGAGGAAGTCGCCCGATTGGTCGTGGGCTGCCAGCAGTCCGTCCACGGCCGCCCGCAATTCCGGCTGGCCGGCACACTCCGCGTCGAGGAACGCGGAGGCGCTCGCTTGGGATCGAATGCGCCAGCGCCTCATGGAACAGGGATTCTTCGTTCATGGCGAGTCTCTGCGGGTTGACGAACAACGGCCTCTATTCTCCATGCGTCGGAACGGTCGCTCCGGCATCAGGTTTTTCTTGCCGGTCCGTTTCCTCCCAGCTCGCGCCGCAGCCAGGCGCGGGCAAAGACCCAGTGGCGGTCGGCGGTGCTGGAGGAGATGCCCAGCAGCCCGGCGGCCTGGTCTCCTGTCAGGCCGGCGAAGTAGCGCAGCTCCACCAGCCGGGCCTGGACGGGATGCGCTTCGGCAAACCGGCTCAGCGCGGCATCCAAGGCCAGCAGGTCTTCGTCCGGCTTGGGGGCGGTGGCCAGGTCCGGGTGCAGCTCCTCCCGTTGCCTACCTCCACCGTGTTTCAGGCGTCGCTTGCGCCGGGCATTCTCGATCAGGATGCGGCGCATGGCCTCGGCGGCGGCCGCGAAAAAGTGGCGGCGGTTGTCCCACTGCTGGTGCTCCCCGCCCTCACGGGCGGGGCTCGCCTGATCGCCGGGGCTCGCCTGGCTCGCCAGCAAGCGCAGGTAGGCCTCGTGGACCAGGGCCGTGGGCTGCAGGGTCTGGCCCGGCTTCTCCTCCGCCAGCCGTTGTGTCGCCAACTTGCGCAACTCGTCGTAGACCAGCGGCAGAAGCTGCGCCGAAGCCTGCGGGTCGCCTTGCTCAATGGCCGACAGGATGCGCGTCACTTCGCTCATGGGCTGATCGTTCGCTTGATGCAAACCCGGCGAGCGGGGGGCGTCAGCCCCCCGGTTGGTGCGCCATCACCGGAGGGCGAACGCCCCCCGCTCGCCTTTGGGCATGACTATACTACACGACGGAGGGACAATAAATGCCCTACCACACCACGATCCGCGGCGAGCGATTCGTCTTCGCCGACCTGCGTGAGGTCTTCGCCCGGGCCAACGAGGAGAAGTCCGGCGACCGCCTGGCGGGAATCGCTGCCCGCACCGAGCGCGAGCGCGTCGCCGCCAAGATGGTGCTGGCCGACATCACGCTCGGCGACATTGTCAACAACCCGCTCATCGACCCCGCTCACGACGAAGTTTCACGCCTGATCCTGGATGGCCTCGACCGTGGTGCGTTCCAGTCGTTGCAGCGCTCTGACGGTCGGCCAGTTCCGCGAATACCTCCTCGACGATATGACCGGTGCCGAGGAACTCATCCGCCTGCGCACGGCGATCATCGCCGGAAATCGCGGCCGCCGTCGCCAAGCTGATGAGCAACAAGGACCTGGTCCTGGTCGCCTGGAAGATCAGGAACGTCACTCGCTGCCGCAACACGATGGGCCAGCGCGGCGTGCTGGGCATCCGGGTGCAGCCGAACCATCCGGCCGACGACCTGGGCGGCATCCTGCTGGCGGCCGTCGATGGCCTGCTGTTCGGCTGCGGCGACGCGGTCATCGGCGTCAACCCGGCCACCGAATCCGTCGAAACCGTGGCCGCCGTCCTGCACGGCCTCGATCGGCTCATCACCCGACGGGCGCTCCGACACAGGCTTGCTGCCTGGCTCACATCACCACGCAGCTCGCCTGCCTGGAACGCGGCGTCCCGGTCGATCTGCTCTTCCAGTCGGTGGCCGGCACGCAGGCGGCCAACGCCAGTTTCGGCATCACCCTGGCCACGTTGCGCGAAGGGCGCGAGCGCGCCCTGGAAGGACACCGGCAGCCGCGACGTGGCCTGGGTCGGCGACAACGTGATGTATTTCGAGACCGGCCAGGGCAGCGCCCTGTCGGCCGACGCCCATCACGGCGTCGATCAGCTGACGCTGGAAGCGCGGGCCTACGGCGTGGCCCGGGCCTTCGACCCGTTCCTGGTCAACAGCGTCGTGGGCTTTATCGGTCCGGAATATCTCTATGACGAGCGGCAGATCGTGCGGGCCGGGCTGGAGGACCATTTCATGGGCAAGCTGCTCGGCCTGCCGATGGGCTGCGACGTTTGCTACACCAACCACGCCGCCGCCGACCAGAACTCCGCCGACAACCTGATGCTGCTGCTCGCCGCCGCCGGCTGCAACTACTTCATGGGCGTCCCCTGTGCCGATGATGTGATGCTGAATTACCAGTCGACCAGCTACCACGACGCGGCGACAGTGCGGAAGGTTTTTGGACTGCGGCCGGCACCGGAGTTTGCGGCGTGGGTAGAGGAGCGGGGGATTTTTCAACAAGGGGAACTGGCGATGCGGGAGGAAGGGCGCGGGCGGTTGCTGGAGGGGGTGGCAGGGTTGCTGGAGCGGAGGTAGCGCGAGCGGCTCCTCAGTCCCCAACGGCACACCGTTTGCCCCGTAGACCCCTGGCGTCGTTTTGGCTTCAGGGGGCGCGTCGCCTGCCGCGATGGGCCCAGGAGGACGGGGAGGATCACGTGATGCCACGCGGGGACAAGTCGGCGTATACCGACAAGCAGCAGCGTCAGGCGGAACACATCGAGGAAGGGTACGAGGATCGCGGCGTGCCGGCCGGCGTGGCCAAGCGGCGGGCCTGGGCCACGGTCAACAAGTCGAGCGGCGGCGGCAAGAAAAGCGGGTCCGGCCGCGGCAAGGAGACCAACTCGGCACCGGCCCGCAAGGGCGGCAAGAAAGGTGGGGCTGCCTCGGCGGCGCGGCCGGCAGCGGCCCGCTCCGCCGCCGCCAAGAAGGCCGCCCGCACCCGCGCCGCCCACGCCAAGTCCAAGAAGTAACGCTGCCAGGGCGAGCGGCGCGGCGTTTCCCCGCCGGTGCTGGACGAGCACCGGCGGGCTGACGCCGCGCCGCTCGCCTCAGCCGCGCCGCTCGCCTTAGTGCTGGCATCTTGATTAGCGTGCGGACAGTGGGCACAATAGCAACCTCAGAGCAGCCGCGCCCGGCCACACTACCGCGAGGTTGCCCCCATGTCCACCGCCACGTGCCCCTGCTGCGGCAACAAGGAGCCGGTGCCGGACAGTCCCCGTCGCCGGCGCCTGCTGTGCTCCAATTGCGGGACCCCCTTTCTGAGCGCTGCCGCCTCGCCGCCCGGTCCCCCCGCAGCCCCGCCACAAGTCGAAGTCGTCGCCGTGAATCCTGTTCCGCCATCGTCGCGATCGAAGAAAAAGCCCTCGACGCCCCAACCTCCGCCACGGCACCCGAAGAAGTCCGACAAGCGGCCCCGGGAGAAGGGTCCGGCCCCGGCCCCCGCCTCGACCTGGGAGACGCTCAGCGACGAGACGCCGACCGCTGGGGACGGCAAGGCCGAAGTCTTCGTCCCCCCCGAAGCAGGCCGCCGCCCGAAGAAACGCTCGGCCGGACGAACGATCGCCCTGGTCCTGGGGTGCGGCGCTTTCCTGGCCGTCGTGGTCTGCGGCGGAGTTGGCACGGCCGGCTACATCTTCTTGCGGCCCTACTGGGGGGATGCCCTCGCCGCAGCCACCGACAAGGACGGCAGCACCGAACAGGCGGCGGCCCCGGAAACGGAGTTTGTCGATGCCAAAACGAAGAGTGCCAGCCAGGGCGACGTGAGCATCAGCGTCACCACCGCCGTCGTCGAGTTCGTCAAGTGGAGCGATGGCAAGGGCGAATTCCAGTCCAAGGAAAAGCTGCTGGTCCTCAAGCTGCGGATCGACAATGCGAGCGCCTCGCACAAGATCGCCTATACCGGCTGGAGCCAGGGCGAACCCGACCCGCCGCCCGGCACGGAGCTGGCCACCCTGACCGACGAGCACGGCGATTCGTACAAGCTCATCACCTTCGGCGGCGAGCGCCGCGTGCAGGGGCAGGTGCGTGCGGAGTCGATCGCCCCCGGCAAGGGGGTCAGCGATGTGCTGGTGTTCGACCCGCCCGCACCGGCCGCCCAGTCACTGAAGCTCGCGCTGCCGGCGCGGAACTTCGGCGGCACGGGGACGATCGGCTTCATGGTGCCGCGGAGCATGATCCGCGTGGGTGGGCCGCCACAAGAAACTTCGGTGCCGGAACTGATCAGGGCGCTGCGCGAGGGCGAGGGGCCGGCTCGGTTGGAGGCGGCTCACACGCTGGCGGCCCGCGGCCCCGCCGCCGCCATGGCGGCCAAGCAACTCGGCGAAACGCTTCACGAAAAAGACCCCGCCCTCCGCCTGGCGGCGGCGCAGGCGCTGGGCAAGATCGGCGTGACGGCGCACGTGGCCCTTCCAGCCCTGATGCACGCCCTGGGCGACAGTGATCCCGCCGTCCGTAGCGCGGCCCACGACGCCCTGGGCAAGATCGGCGATCCGCTCCGCGACGACCTGGCCGACTTGGCCCAGGCGGTCAAGGATCAAAACCCGGCCGTGCGCCTGTTCGCCCTGCAAACCCTGACGCGCATGGACCTGGATCCCAAGACGGTGACGCCGATCTTTGCCGGTGTGGTGAAGGATGCGGACCGGGGCCTGCGTTTGGCGGGGGTGCAGGCGCTGGGCAAGGCGGGGCCCAAGGCGCGTGAGGCCGCCCTGCCGGCCCTGCTGATCGCCCTGCGCGACCCCGACGCCGGGGTGCGGAAAGCAGCGGGCGAGGCGATGGCGGGGTTGGGCCCCCCGGCGGCGACCGATGTGCCGGCGCTGCGGACGGCCCTGCGCGAGAAGGGGGCGCCGCCGGAGCTGCGCGCCCAGGCCGCCAACTCGCTGGGGAAGCTGGGGGCCGGGGCGCGCGAGGCGGTCCCGGAGTTGGCGGAGGCGCTCGCCTCACCCGACGTGGCCGTTCGCCGGGCCGCCGCCGCCGCCCTGGTGCAGATCGGCCCGCCCGCCAAGGGTGCGCTGCTGCGGCTCATCGACGCCCTGGGCGACAAGGAGAAGGACAAGGAGGTACGCCGACTGGCCCTGGAGGCCATCGCCCGCCTCGGTGCCGACGGCAAGCTGGCCTCGGTGGACGTGGCCAACCTGATTGACGACATTGATCCGGCCACGCGCAAGGCGGCCGGGGCTGCCCTGGCCGCCATCGACCCCGACGCCGCCCTGCCCGCCTATGCCCGGGCGCTGTTCGTCAAGGACGACGGCGTGCGGCTGGATGCGGCGGAGTTCCTCGTCAGCCTGGGGCCCAAGGCCCGTCCGCGTACCGCCGATCTCATTGCCGCGCTGAGCGACAAGAACCCGGCCGTGCGCCTCAAGGTGGCCCGGGCCCTGACGCTGGCCGACCCGACGAGCGGCTCCCCGGTCCCGGTCCTGACCGAATTCCTGGCGAGCAAGGATGTGGCCGTGCGGCGCGAGGCCAGCGCCGGGCTGGCGGCCGTCGGCGCCACCCGCGAAGCCATCCCGGCCCTCGCCAGTGCCCTGAAGGATGACGATTCGACTGTCCGCATCAATGCCGTCACGGCCCTGGGACCGCTCGGCCAGGCGGCCCGGCCGGCCCTGAAGAACCTCATCACCGCCTTGCAAGACCGCAAATCGCATGAAACGATCGCCGGCCTGCTGGTCAAGATCGGCGCCGACGCTGCGGTCCCGCCACTCATCAAGGCACTGAAAGACAAGGACCCAGCGGTGCGCCTCGGGGCCGCCCTGGCACTTCAGAAGTTAGCCGCTGGCGCTCAGGAGGCCCTGCCCGCCCTGGACAGCGCTTACCGCGTGGAGAAGGAGGACGACGTGAAGAAGGCGGTCCGCGCCGCCGCCAAGGAAATCCGGGAGAAATCCTAGCGGCCACATGGGTACTGACGGGTGGCACGCTCTGAGGTACTCCGAAGGGCGTGCAGTCAGTCAAGCACGCCCTTCGGAGTACCTCAGAGCGTGCCACCCGGCGCCAAGGAAATCCGGGAGAAGTCGTGACGGCACCGTCACGAACTCACATCGCGCCACGTCAAATATGCCAGCGCCGCCAGGATGCCGTAGCAGGTCACGTTGGCAACCCACGACTTCGAGGTAAGCTTGACGGCGCTGCCCGCATACTTGTTCAGCCGCAGCTTCAGTCCCATGAAATCGACGCTGTAGAGTTCATCCAGCACCAGGTGCGACAGGAAACCGATCATGACGCCGCCGGCCAGGAACAGGCGCACCGGCAAGTCGGAGCCCTTGTCGAGCAAGAAGACAACCAGTCCGGCGATGACCATGGCCGGCAGGCTGTGGAACATGCCGCGATGGACCGTCAGCCGCTTGAAGACGTGTGCCAGGCCGTAGCGGATGCCGACATAAGCGAAGGCGGCCAGGACGAGCGCCTGGTCGATGGGATAGTTGTGGTGGAGGAATCGTCGCAAAAGCAGGAGCGGCACGACGGTGGCGATGAGACCGAAGGTTTCCCGGACCGGCACGCCGCTGTCGCTATCGAGGTCGGGCAATAAGCCGCCGACGGTCGTCAAGCCGGCGCCCAGGAAGACGGGGCCCCAGTCGAGCTGCAAATACCAGGCGGCCAGGCCCCCGTACACGGCGCCCAGGACGGAAGAAAACGCCAGGTGGCCGCGATAACTCGCCATGCCGTGGCCTCCGCTTAGCCGCCGCCCGGCGGGCGGCGGCTAAACGACACATTCACTCCCCGTAAAATCCCTTTCCCGCCGCCGCCAGCTTCTTCATCTGTTCGGTCGGCGCGAAGCGTGGTCCCAGGGCCTCGTAGCGCCGCAGCTTGTCGAGCAGCGCCGGCCATCCCAGCGAATCGGCCCAGCGCAGCAGCCCACCGCGGAAGGCCGGGAATCCGAGGCCCAGGATCAGCCCCATGTCCACATCGCCCGGGTCGCGGACGATCCCCTCGGTGAGCACGCGGCTGGCTTCGGTCAGCATGGGCAGAAAGAGGCGGTCCTGCAGTTCTTCCCGCGGGTAGTCGCGTGGGCGGGCGCCCAGCCGGTGCAGCAGGGCGGCCAGGGCCGGATCGTCGCTGCCGCGGCTCCCCTTGGCGTAGCTGTAGAAACCCGCCCCGGTCTTCTGCCCAAGCCGGCCGGCCTGGACCAACTCGTCCAGGATACGCGTCGCCTTGGCCCGGTCGGCAAAGGCGGTGTTGACCACACGGCCCGCGTAGAGGGCCGTGTCCAGCCCCACCAGGTCGTTGAGCGTGATCGGTCCCATCGGCATGCCGAAGGCGGCGGCCGCCTTGTCGATGGCGCGCGGGTTGGCCCCCTCCTCCAGCAGAGCCAGCGACTCGTTCATATACGGAAAGAGGATGCGGTTCACGAGGAACCCGGGGCAGTCGCGGACCACGATCGGCGTCTTGCCGATGCGCTTGGCCAGGGCGACCAAGGTGACCACCGTCTGATCGCTCGTCTTCTCGCCGCGGATGACCTCGACAAGTTGCATGCGATCGACCGGGTTGAAGAAGTGCAGGCCGGCGAAATTCTCGGGGCGAGCCCAGCTCCGGGCCATGCGCGTAATGCTAATGGTGGAGGTATTCGATGCCAGAAGGGCGTCGTGTTTGAGGAGCGGCTGGAGCTGGCCGTAAAGGGCCGTTTTCGCCGCTTCATTCTCGACAATGGCCTCGATGACCAGGTCGCGATCGGCCAGGGCGCCCAGGGTCTGCGTGGTGCTGAGCCGGCCGACGGCCTGGACCAGGTCCGCCTGGGTCGCCCTCCCTATGTCGATGCGAGATTGGAGGACCTTGACGTTGGCGGCCACCCCCTTCTCCAGGGCCTTGGCGTCGCTGTCGAGCATCATGACCGGCAGGCCGCGGCGGACGTGAGCGCCCGCGATGCCGGCCCCCATCAGCCCCGCCCCCAGCACGCCGACACGCTCCACGGCTCCGGGTTGCACCGATGTGTCGGCGACGCCGGTGTCCTTCTGCAGCCGGCCCGTCATGAAGAAGACGGCGATCAGGTTGCGCGAGATCGGGCTGCCCAGCAGCGGCAGGAACTTCTCGGTTTCGATCTTCAAGGCCTCGTCAAGCGGCAGGTTGCACCCTTCGGCCATCGCGTCCAGCGCGGCCAGCGGGGCCGGCAATTGCCCCTTCGTCTTTTCCATCACAACGGCTCGGGCCACGGCGAAGGTGTAGGAGCGCTGTTCCTCGCTAAGGCCGACCGGCTGCTCCTTGCGGCGGCGGGCGTCGCGCCCGGCCCCGGTTTGCTGGGCCCAGTCGAGGATGCGCCGGGCCTCGTCCAGCAAGCGTTCCGGCGGCACGGCATCGAAGATCAGGCCGAGCTGGCGGGCCCGCTCCGGCTTGATGCTGTCGCCGCTGCAGAATCATCTCCGCCGCCGTCGCCGGGCCAATGACGCGCTGCAACCGCTGCGTTCCCCCCCAGCCGGGCAGCAAGCCGATCTTCACCTCGGGGAAGCCAAGCTCGGTCTTCGGGTGGGTGCTGGCCACGCGGAAATCGAAGCCCAGGGCCAGCTCCAGGCCGCCGCCGACGCACGGCCCCTCGATGGCCGCCACGGTGGGATAGGGGAGACTTTCGATGCCGGCCATGATGGCGAGGCCCCGGCGGACGACGCGGCGCTTCTGCTCGTCGTCACCGGCCAGGCCGCCCATTTCCTTCAGGTCGGCGCCGGCGATGAACATGCCCGGTTTGCCGCTGCGCAGAATCAGCCCCTGCAAATCGCTGCGAGCCCGCAGCTCGGTCAGCAGCGCCTCGAACTCGCTCTGCACGGCCTGGCTGAGAACATTGGCTCGGCTGCCCGGCTGGTCGATGGTCACCAGGGCGATTTGGCCGTCGATCACGTCCAGGCGCAGGACGGGTGGGGAGGTGCTGCTCATGGGGGCTTCCCTTCGCATGGAGCGGGCGCTGGGCGGATGTGAGTGAGTCTAGCGGATTGGCGGGGGGAAGAGAACAGGGGTGGCGGGGTGGTGTGGAACGCAGCGGGGTCAGGTGCAGCGTTTGGTGGGGCCGGCATCCTCTGCCGCCAAGTGCTCCGCCCCGATCCGCTGGTACAACTCCCGCAACGCTTCCACCGCTTGCGCGGCGAGATGATACCACTCCGCTTGAAGCGCGCAGGCGGGGTGTTCCAGCACCTGCCCTTCCACGAGGTCGCCCAGTAACAGGACCCGGTCAAGCAATTCATGGCAACCGAACGAGCCTGGCCCGTACCTGGTCTCCCAGCCCGGCTCTTGTTCGGCCGCCACTGCCGCCAGGTGTTCCTGCCATTCTTGATGGGCGGGTAGCTCGTTAGTTTTGTCCACAGTTCAATCCTCCCATCCGGCCTGTCGGCGAATGCTCTTCAGCGTCTTGGGAGCGACCCGATCCGACGGCTTTCCCGCTACTGTCACTTTGCCTGGTTTGGTGGCATGCTCGAACTGACGGTGGCTCCCCTTCTGGGACGTCCGGACCCAGCCCTCGTCGGCTAACCGGCGAAGAACCTCGCGAACCGTCATAGGTGGCTCACTCCGAACTCACCAACTCTCCTCCCGCGATTGTAGCAAGTTCGCCCCTTTGAACAAGAAAACCGCGAAACCGGGACGGCCCCCCGTCAGGTGTAACGAACATTCCCGCCGCCGCCTCGATCTTCAGAGGCTCGATGCGCTCAGGCCCGACCAGCCGGCGGGCGTAGACCAGGCACGCCCGGACGTCTTCCTTTTCCAGCCAGGGGTAGCCCTGCAACAGGATTTCCGGACGGTTTCCCGCTGCGAGCATCCCCAGCACATGTTCGACCGCCAGCCGGCGACCGCGAATGATGGGCTTGCCGCCAAAGATGTTCGGATTCACGGTGATGCGTTCGAGGATTTGAGGATACAATGCCGGGCAGGTTCTTTGCGGGGAAGAGGGGGCGAACATGGTTTCAGCCGACACGAAATCGGTCATCGAGCGTGCCAAGCGGATCTACGCCGAGCAACTGCAAGCCATGCTGGAGCCGCAGCACCGGAATCAGTTCGTTGCCATTGAGCCGGAATCCGGCGACTACTTCCTGGCGGATACGTTCGACGAGGCCGTGAAGTCGGCCAGGGCGAAGCACCCGTCCCGCCTTTCGCACACCATCTGGATCGGGCATCGCGCGGCCTTTCACATGGGGGGCATGCAGCGGTGAGCCGGTTCGTGGACGATCAGTTGCGGGCACTGCTCCGCGTGCCGGTGTCGGCGACGCGCGACGGGGAACGCACGGACCTCGTGGTGTGGATCGACACGGCGTTCAACGGCGGACTGGCAATACCGCGGCAGCAGGGTGTGGTAGTTGGACAGCCACTTTATCTGGGGAAGATGGCCACACGAAAACCAAGGACTTACGGCGATTTACTTTGCCCAGCTTGATTCGGTGCCGGGGAGGTGCAGGATGATCTTCGAGAGAGGGGGCGAGACGCCCCTGCTAACTGTTGAGTTAGGCGGCGCCCTTGATCCCGTCGAGGCAGCGCGGCGGCACGCGCAGATGGAACGGGCCCAGCGGAATAGTGACTGACTTCAGTGCCACTGGGCCGAGTTGTTGCCCCAGGCGCGGGGCAAGTTCGTGGCCGTGGCCGGCGCGGAAGGCTTTATCGCGGACACGCCCGAGGAGGCATGGGCCTGGAGCCGTCGGGCTCACCCCGAAGACGACGGGGCCCTGGTCCAGTTCGTCCCAATCGACACGAACCCGAGAATCTATGCGTATCGTGGGTGAGGTGGCGGAGGCTTTCGCACGCTCTTCGGAGTACCTCAGGGCGCCGGCCGGGTGGCACGCCCTGAGGTACTCCGAAGGGCGTGGTTGACGGTTATGCACGCCCTTCGGAGTACCTCAGGGCGTGCCACCCGCCGCCGCTCAGGCCCGATCAGCCGGCGGGCATGGACCAGGCACGCCTGACGTTCTTCCTTTTCCAGCCAGAGGTAGCCCTGCAACAGGATTTCCGGCCTGTCTCCCGCTGCGAGCATCCCCAGCACCTGTTCGACCGCCAGCCAGCGAGCGAATGATGGGCTTGCCGCCAAAGATGTTCGGATTCACGGTGATGCGTTCGAGGAGTTTCGCTTCGTCCATTGGTGGTCCTTTTGCTCGGCGGTAGATGGGCAATTAGCGAAATGCGGACAGGGTCAACGGTGCCGCGACGATAGGCGAAAAGTGGAGTGTCCCCTTTGTTCCTCCTGCAGATTATTCTTGCCAGCGCACGTTCGCGGGCTTAATCTCAGCTATTGTGGCCGCAGCAAAGCAGTCGGCTGTGCCCTCTGCCCAAACGCGGCGATGGGCGCGGCGCCAGCAGTGGACCGCAAGTTATTCCCCTTGACGGAGGAGTTCCATGATGCGTCGTTCCCTGCTTGGCTTGATGATGCTGGTTGCGTTCTCTGGTTGCAGTGGCTCCCCGACCGGAGGCTCCTCAACGGGAGGCTCCTCTACGAGAGGCTCTTCAACGGCAGGCTCCCCGACTTCACTGCCCGACACCAAGCCGAAACCGGCGCCTGCTAAGCCGCCCAAACCGAAGGATGGCCCGCTGGGGATGATGTTCGTGCCGCTGCCGAAGGGGACGTTCTACATGGGCTGGTACGGCATTGAGGGCTCTGCCAAGAAGACGGAGATCAAGGAGGACTTCGAGATCGCCATCCACACGGTCACGCAGGGGCAGTGGCAGGAAGTGATGGGTAAGAACCCGAGCTACTTCTCCCGCGACGGCAACGGGAAATACAGAGTCAAGGACATCAAGGATGAGGAACTAAAGCAATTCCCGGTGGAATCGGTATGCTGGGAGGACGCGCAGGAGTTTATCAAGAAGCTGAACGAAAAAGAGAAGGGACATGGCTATCTGTACCGATTGCCGAAGTCGGCGGAGTGGGAATACGCTTGTCGAGGAGGGGCCACTTCTGAGGAAGAGTGTTCGTACTACTACTACTGCGACAAACCGAGCAACGACCTGTCCTCGAAGCAAGCGAACATCGACGGTAATGATCCGGACGGAAAAGCAGACAAGGGGCCATACCTGGATCGGACGACGAAAGTGGGCTCGTACGCGCCGAACAAGTTGGGTCTGTACGACATGCATGGTAACGTGCGGCAATGGTGCGAGGACCTATTCGTTCCGAAGGCCTCGCACCGGGTGGTCCGGGGCGGCGGCTATCTCCTCGGTGCCCGGCAGTGCCGGGCGATGCTCCACTGGGGGGACGCGCCGGTCTACCGGAGCCACGACCTCGGCTTTCGGCTTGCCCGGGTTCCCGTTCGGTAGCAAGCCCGGCAAGCAAGCGAGAGCGATCACCAGCGTAGCCCGTAGCGGAGGCCAGCCGGCGGAGTCGGAGCGGAGACGAAGCCCGCTATGCCGTAGCGGAGGGCCGAGCGGGCGTGAGCGGGGCGGTCGGTTGTTCTGTCGGTGTTTCGTGACGGTGAGGGGATGTAGCCGACGGGGAGGCGCAGCAGTTCAGAGGAGCAGGAGTGAAGAGGAAAAACTGGAGTAGCTCCAGTATAAAGTGCGCCGGCCCCTTCCCCTCTGGTTATCAGCCCCGATGCGGCGGTTTCGTCAGCCGTTTCAGCAGGCGTGGGACATGTTCCGCTAATCGTGGTTCCCCAGCAGTGGCGATCTGCCGCAAGAACTGAATAACGGCATCGTTGTGGAATAGGGCCTCAGCCTGAGGCGAGCGTCCCGACTCACGGTCGTAATCGAGGCAGTTTTCCAGGGCAATGAGCGTTTGGTAAGCCGCCTCGTGATCGTCCGCTAGGTCGGGATGTAGTTCCAGAATTTCGACCAGAACCGGCGCCGCGGCTTCCGGCAGAGCTTTCCCAATCGCCCAGAAGACCGCCGATGGCACGCGTTCGGCGGACAATCGCCTCGCCAGGTCTCGGAGGATCGCGGCCTGCGCCTGTGCGTCCAAACGAATCCGGACCAGGTCCGGCGGCAGGACCGTCTCGTAGAAGCCGCTTTCGTCGGAGGGACGGGTATTCTTCTCCAGCAACATGGCGAGTTGGAACGTGGCCCCGGTCTGTTCCTCTGCCGTGCCCGCGGCGGCGCTCTTCAGCAGTGTCAACACAGCGCGGTCCATGGGAGGTGCCTTTCTCCGGATCAGGCCCGCAGGTTGTGCCCGAAGAGGTTCTCGATATCCACGCGGTGCTCGACACCGCGATGCCGGAACGTTCTGCGCTCGATGTTCCCGCTCGCCGAGGTGCCGCCGGGCGGGTACTGGCCGAGTCGCTGGCTCAGGTTCACGATCGCTGTGAACAGTTGAGGCAGTAGTCGGAGCGGGAACCACGGCGCGCCAACCTGGACATTCTGGTACAACTCCTGCAGGGCGTGGCGGACCTGAAGCACGGTCACCCCTGGGTTCGGGTTATTGGTGCGGGTCACGCCGTACGTATGGCTCCGAATCATCGTATCATCCTGAAGCTGCACCCGCATACGGTGAACCGGGGGCCAACCTCCAACGGCCATCGCCACGGGCAGTTCGATGCTCCGGGGGATCGGCTCAAGGGAGAAGAGTTCCGACATCATGGCTGGCTCGGTTCAGGTCGTCGTGATTATAGGCCCTTCGAGGGGGTAAGACTGCGAACCCCTTCGCCTGACATGTCGGCTCCCAGAGCAGGATCACCACGAAACACACGAAAGACACGAAAAAAAGCAGAAGATAGGTCGCCTCGCGTCAACCGCGTCCACAGCTTCTCATTACCCCGGCGCTTCGCCAGTCCTCCTTCCGCTCCGGCGACTCGGGCGGGCCGGCGCCGTCCGCCGGCGGCGCCGGCCGCCGGTCCTTCGCCATGCGCCGCTGGTCCAC
The DNA here is from genome assembly GCA_963827935.1 of uncultured Planctomycetota bacterium. Lineage (GTDB taxonomy): Bacteria > Planctomycetota > Planctomycetia > Gemmatales > Gemmataceae > DATFNV01. The sequence goes on from CAWHCN010000004.1 coordinate 187,677, forward strand.
GCGCAGTGATCAGGTAGCGCAGGGCATCTAGGGCGTGGTTGCTTTCGGACAGGGAGGTCTCCAAGCCGCGGCCGTTGGATGCGTCGTCGTAGCGGTACAGGCCGGCCTCGTAGAGCAAGTTGGGACAGGCGCCGTCCACGACGCGGAGGCGGCCGGTTTCGAGGCGGCTGCGGACGGCCATGATGCCGAGGCGCAGGTCGTTGATGCCGGGGCGCACCTTGCGGCCGGCGGCGGTCAGCTCGATGCGCTCGCGGGCCCCGGCCGGGTCGCAGTACCACATCACCTCGCGGGGCATGTGCTGCTTGTGGAAGTCGAGGGTCTGGTTGCGGCAGTAGTGCTCGCCGGTCAGCCAGAGGATGTCGTCGCGGTCGAGGACGCCCCAGACGGCGGCGAAGGGGTTGCGGACGCCAAAGTCGAGGCCGCCGACGGGGATGCCGACCGCGGCCGGGCCGGGGACCAGCACGCGGGCGAAGTCGGTAAGAGCGCTCGGAAGCTAGTGCCGCATTTCTCAAGCATCATTGCATAAGGCAGCGGCTTCCGCCAGTCGCTGGATTTTCCCCAGTTTGAGGCGGCGGTGCGGTGCGACGAAGCTCGCGCGGCGTTGCTTCTGCACCGGCTTGCCGGTGTAAGTCCAGGCGAAGGGGTGGGCCATCGTAGCGTTGTAGTAGTCCATGAATTCCCGCAACTGCGCTTCCAGGTCCGTCACCGACGTGAAGTTTCCGCCCCGCAGCAGCTTCCGGTGGATGATCCCGAACACGATCTCGATCTGGTTCAGCCACGAACTGTGCTTCGGGAGGTAGACGAAGCGGATCCGGTGGGCAGCGTCCGACAGAAACTCCTTCCGCGTGGCCATCGATTCGAGGATGCCGCTGTCGTTTTTTTCCCAGTTCATCGGGCACGCCGCAGCGTTGGGCGACGAACTTCACCAGGCTTTCCGACATGTGCGTGTTGAGGCAGTCGACCACGAAGAGCCATTCGGCGGTGGGGTCGGTGTCCACGGTCCGGGTGATGTGCGCGACGAACTCCGGTTCGGTACGGGTCGCCTCCAGCGTTGGGCAGACGATCATCCCCGTCACCACGTCCAGACCGGCGGTCAGCGTCGTCGTCCCGTGCCGGGTGTATTCGAATTCCTGCTTCGGCACGCTGTTGGGTTGGGCCGGCTTGTCGGGGGCGTTCCGCTCGATGGCCTGCAGCGAGGTCGCCTCGTCCACGCTCACCGTGTGCGTGCCGTCCGCCGCTTTCATCGGCGCCTCGAGGTAGGTTCGGCAAACGTTTTCGACCTCGGCCAGGAACTTCTGGGGGTCCTTCTCCGTGGTGTTGAGCCACATTTTCTTGCGGTGCGGCTGCACGGCGGCCTGCTGCAGGAAGCGGCCAACCTGAGACACGGAAATAGCCTCCACGATCTGCCGCGCGATCGCCTCGTCTCGCAGTTCCCGGAGCGTCCAGTGGTCGATCGGCCGGCCCGACAACTTCGGCGGCTCGCACGCCAAGGCCACGATCTGGGACACCTGCTCGGCGGTAAACGTCGCCGGGGCACCCGGTCGCGGGGCGTCGGAGAGGACGTCGACGATCGCCTCACGCAGACGGTGCGGTTCGGTACATTCCCACACGCACAGCGAATCCCACGCGTCCCGCCAGCGCTGCCGCCAGAGGCCCACCTGCAGTCGGTTGAGGCCGACCCGCGAGGCGATCTCCTCGTTCAGCAGGCCGGCGAATCCCAGCAAAATGATCGTCGCCCGCTGCACCACGCACTTGGCGACCGTACGCGACTTGCTGAATTCCTGCAGCAGAACCTGCTGCCTTTCGCTGACAATGATCTTCGCGGCCTTCCCTGGCATAGGTCGATCTCCCGCCTCACAATCGAGGGACCAGGCAAGATACGCCATGTCCAGTTTTCGTGCTACGCGGGTTCTGCGGTGCGGCACTAGGAGGCCAGACAGCGCCTTGTCGTTATCATGACATTGTTGATCGCGATTAGCTTCTTTTTGGGCTCGCACCGTGGCTCAGCCCGAGGGACAGCGCGCTTTGCTCAAACTGATCCGTTGCTGGCAGCGTGTGTCTGCACGCGCGGAATTATATTCGACTGGCGCCTGGCGCCGAAATGTGAAGGCGCATGTCCTTATTTGACAATTGATTGCGGCGTTGCGCACAGGATGCATATAATTCCCGGCGAATTTACCTCTACATGGCAATTCTGGGGGGGGGCCGCACCGCCTTACGCACCGCCTTACGCACCGCCTTCCGGTCCCTCGACCCGGTTCCCGAAGCGACCCGCGATCGGGAGGCTTCGCGGACTGCTGCACGCAATTGCCGGATGCCCTTCAATTTGTCCGCACGAACAGCAGCATCGACTGGTCGCCGCGGCCGAAGGTCGCCAGCCGGTCGAAGTGGTGCTGCTGGATCGCCTGCAGGGCCTGCTGGGCCTCGGTGACGCGGTCGCCAAAGTTCATCACGACCTGGCTGCCGTCATAAAGGACGTAGCTAGTCCCCATTTGCCGGACCGCCAGCGATTCGGGGCGGAAGGAGGCGGAGTTCATGAAGTAGCCGGCACCGTGCGGGGCCTGGCCGTTCGAGAGGAAGTAAGAGAACATCGGCCGTGGGTTGCCGACGAACACCTGCTCGGTGCAGCGGTAATAGCGGAGGGCGGCCTGGGCCAGGCGGGCATCGGCCTCGCCAGGGCCGAAATTGGCGACGACGTGGTTGCCCATCGCCAGTTTCCAGTCGGCCCCGTCGCGGCGCACCTGCAATTGCCGCGAGTCGATGGCGATGCGATCGGCCGCCTCGGTCCCCGGCAAGCGCAGCGATTGCAGCGAGATCGGCGTGGTGCCCGGCTGATGCAACGGCACGCCGGCCTGGGGATTCAGCGGCTGCGTCGGCACGGCCGGCATCTGGCCGGGCGGCGCGGCGGCCGGATTCGCCGGCGGCGCTGGATTCTGATTGCCGAAAATGTGCGGGAAACGGCTGGGCGTCGGCGTGCTGGCGGGGATCACACTGTTGTGCGGCATCGGCGCCGTTGCCGGATTCGCCAGGAAAACAAGCATCACCGGCGCCACCTGCCCGATGTAGCCGACCTGGGTGAAGCCATCGCGCTGGATGGTGCCGAGGGCCTGGCGACAGGCATCCCCCTGCTGACCGAAGTTGAACAGGATGCGGTTGGTATCGTGGACGCACCACTGCCCCTGGACTTGCTCGGCCTTGAGGGCGGCCGTATCCAGCGGCAGGGTACGCAGTCCCGCGACCGTACCATGCGGTGCCTCGCCGTTGGCAAGCCAGTATTCCATGATGGGCCGCGGCGAGCCGAGCGTGGTCATGGTGTTGAGGCGCAAGTCGCGGACCACGCGCAACACCTCGCGCCCTTCCGTTTCGTAGCGGCCAAAGTCCTTGAGGAAGACCGGGCCGGCCACCAGCTGCCAGCGGTTATCCAGCCAGCGCAGCTCGGCCGCGTCGGGATCGAAGGCCACGGTCGTTTCCAGCGGCACTGCCGGACCGGTGGCAAAGGCCGGACCCCCGAGGCCGGGCGTGGCTCCCGCCGGCGGTGTCATAAACGGGGCCGACGGCGTCACCGTCGGCGGCGCTGGCGTGCCCGGCAAAACCCCGTTCCCGCCGGTAAAGGTTGGCGACACCGGGTTGGTCAAGCCGGGAATCGCAGGCCCCCGGGTGGGAAAAGCAGGTCCGCCAACGGTGCCTGGGCGTGGATAAGTGGCGTCCTGGGCGTGGACGGCCTGACCTGCAAGGAACACCACTGCCGTGACCAGCGTGCTTCGCCACATTGCCTGGGTTCCCCCGACCAACGACAGGGCGCCCGATCCTTGACGTGTCGCCGGGCGCAGGGCTCCGGCTGTACCGATGAAATCGGTTAATCCGGATATGAGGATGAGCGAAAATGGGTAGAGAGGGGCCGGTACTCCTAGGGCGGTCCAGTCAGCCAGCGCATGTGAGTCTATTTCAGCGCCCATACCGGCCCATCAGATAGGCTGTCTCCCGGAGCGCCGCCGCAAAGCCAAGTCCACCCAGCAGCACGCCGCACACGCGTACATAGGCCTGACTATTGGCATCCTCGACATCCCGATCTTCGATCCACTTCGCTTGCTGCTCGGCAGGGACGGTCCGCAATTGCCGCTCGCGCCAGCGTGCATCTGAGCAACCGTCGCCGCCGATGGGCCGAACAGTAGAGATACGCCCCCGAGGCAAAGCCACGCAGCGATAAAGAGGCGTGAATAGCTGAAGAACACTCGCATACGCTCTCGCTCCCTGTATGACCGACCGCGCGGTAGGACTGGATTGACGAGACTACATACGCACCCCTAGCCCCGGCTCCTCCGGGACCCAGAGGCGATCGGCCTGGTAGCGCAGCGGCTCGCGCGTCAGGGTCTTATCGTAGTAAACCGGGCCGATCAGGTCGCCGGGGAAGCGTTCGCACTGGAGGTTGGCGGTGCAGACGGTGACGTGAGCCATCGCTGCCGTGGCGACCTCACGCTCCAGGTTGCTGCCGATGGTGCAGGGAATGCCGGCCGCCTCGGCGATGCGGGCAATGTGCTGTGTGGGGCGGATGCCGCCGTGCTTGCCGGGATAGAGACTCAGGACATCGGCGGCGCCGGCGCGGATCACGTCCATCGCATCCTGGGGTGTAAAGACGCTTTCGTCGGCCATGATGGGGATGCCGCTGCGGCGGCGCACCTCGGCCATGGCGGCATGGTCGCCCCGCCGCGTCGGCTGCTCGAACAGGGCCACGTCCAGCTTCTCGAAACGGGCCGCTGCCCAGATGGCCTGCTCTACCGTGTAGCCGCCGTTGGCATCGACCGAAAGCCAGACCTCGGGGCCGATCGCTTCGCGCACGGCCCGTCAGGCGTTCCTCGTCGGATCGGGGATGGTCATCGCGGCCGACCTTCACCTTGATGGCCCGCCAGCCGCGCTCCACCATGCGATGCGCCCGCTGCGCCGCCAGCACCGGCTCGACAGCACCCACCACGAATTTCAGGCGGATGCCGGGATCATCGGCGGGTTCACGCCTCCCGCTCGCCTGGCCGCCCAGGAGCTTGTAGACCGGTACGCCCAGCGTCTGCCCCTGGAGATCGAGTAGGGCCATCTCGACGGCCCCCTTGGCGAAGCTGTTGCCGAATACGATCCGCTCCAGGCGGTGCGAAATCCATTCGAGGTCGAACGGGTCGGCCCCGATCAGGAGGGGAGCCAACTCCTGTTCGATGAGGGCGATGGTGCCGGCCTGGGTCTCGCCGCTCCAAACGCTGGTGACGCTGGCCTCGCCGAGTCCGACCCGGCCGGCATCGTCGCTGATGCGGACCAGCACATAGTTCCCCTTGGCGTGGCCGCCGTCGGGCGTCAGGAAGGTGAGCGAGGAAACAATGGCGAGGTCGCGGTGGACCTGGCCGAAGATGGGTTCGGCGTGGACGGCGGTGATCGGCATCGGCGGCTCCGTTGCGTGGATGGGGCATTTTGTTAGGATAAGGTATCGCCCAGGCGTTTCCACAGGGAAAGCGAGGCCGCCATGTCTGCCGAGGTCCCCTACCCGCACATCATCAAGCCGGAAGGCGACGTGGCCCGATTGGAGCGCGTGCGGCGCAGTGCGGGTGGCGCAAATTGTCATGGACTACCTGGCCCACGGCTGGTCGCCGGAGGAGATGTGCCGGCAGCATCCATACCTCCTGCCGGCCGAACCGTACGCGGCGATGGCGTACTACTTCGATCATCAAGAGGAACTCGACGCGGAGATCGCTGCCGAGCGAAAAATGGCGGATGAGGCCCTGGCTCGGGCAACTCCCTCGCCGTTCTACGAGAGGATGCGGCGCGAGGGCCGAAGGTAATTTCCTCCCCCGTCTTTACCCCGGAGGGATTCCATCTGCTGCAATAAACTTCGGCGGGATTTTGGCCTTCCCCGAAAATACAGTTCAGGGTTAGGTTCCATGGGCATCGCTAAAGAAGAACCTCTTCGAGGATCCCGAAATGCCCATGCCGCTTTACATGGACGTTCATGCACCGTACGCCGTCACGGTCCAACTTCGCTTACGCGGCGTGGACGTGTTGACCGCGCAGGATGATCGCGCCGACCAACTGCCTGACGACGTTTTGCTCGATCGGGCTCGCACACTGGGCCGCCTGCTCTTTACTCAGGACATTGGCTTCAAGGCGATGGCGGAGAACTGGCAGCGGCAAGGGCGTCCATTTGCCGGACTCGCTTTCGCACATCAGCAGGCCGCTTCCATCGGCCAGCTGGTCGGAGACCTGGAATTGATCGCCCTGGCAACTGACTCAGCCTACTGGGCCAACCACATCGAACACCTGCCCTATCCTCCGTAATTCACGCACGAGGCGATATGCAACCACCCCACCTCGAAACTCCTTCGGCCACGGGCCCCCAGGAACCCACCTCCGCCGAGGTCAAGCACTACGAGCGCAGAAGCTCACCGGCACCATCGTCAACACGCTCCTGAAGCCTCGCCGCGGTGGCGATCGCCGCCCTGCTGCTCGGTCCCTGGGTCAATAGCCAGGTGAGCCGCGTCACCGGCGAAAACGCCTGGTTCCGCCTGGTCGGCCTGGGCTTCGTCTATGCCGCGGTGCTGGAAGTGCTCACCCTGCCTGTCGGCTTCTGGTCCGGCTACGTTCTCGAACACCGTTATGGACTGAGCAACCAAACTCTGGGCCGCTGGATTTGGCGGCACATCAAGGGCTACCTGGTCGGCGGGCCGCTGGGGCTGGTGCTGCTGCTGGGCCTGTATCTCCTCCTGCGCTTAAGCGGTCCGTGGTGGTGGGTCTGGGCGACGGCGGGTTGGCTGGTCCTCTCGCTCGTCCTGGGCCAGCTGGTGCCCGTCCTGATTCTGCCGCTCTTCTACAAGGTGACGCGGCTGGACGACGCCCCGCTGCTGGAGCGCCTCCAGCGCCTGGCAGCTGGAACGGGCTTGAACGTCGAGGGGATCTACCGCCTGGAGTTCGAGCGCCGAGACGAAGAAGGCCAACGCCGCCCTGGCCGGGCTGGGCCGCACCCGCCGCGTGCTCCTGGGCGACACGCTCCTCGGCGAGTTCACCCCGGAGGAGATCGAGGTGGTCTTCGCCCACGAGGTGGGACACCACGTCCACCGCCACCTCGTGAAGATGATCGTGGCCGGCCTGGTGTTGGCGGCAGCTGGGTTCTTTCTGGTGGACCGGGTTTTGCACCTCGCGGCCCAGCCGCTCCACTACGCCGATTTCAACGATCCGGCGGCCTTGCCGCTGGTCCTGCTGGTGCTCACGCTGCTGGGCCTGGTGCTGGCGCCGCGCAACACGCCGTCAGCCGCTTCTTCGAGCACAGGCCGACCGCTATGCTCTTCAGAGGACCGGGCTGGTCGAGGCCTATCGATCGGCATTTCTGAAGCTGGCGCGGCTAAACAAGGCCGACCCCGATCCCCACCCGCTGGTCGTCTGGCTCTTCGACGATCATCCGCCGATTCGGGAGCGTCTGGCGATGGCGGCGGCGCATGCACCCGTTTAGCGGCCGCCCAAAGGGCGGCGCACTCTCTCATTTTCTCTTAATCGGTGCTCTGTTAGAGTCACACACGCGACTCGGACTGTCTTGAAGACCCGGGTGATGAATCGTGCGTGTCTTGCTCGTCGAAGATCATAAGCCGCTCGTTCGCGCCCTCCGCCAGGGTTTGGAGGAGGAGGGACTCGCCGTGGACGTGGCGATGGACGGTGAGGAAGCCGACTTCAAGGCGCGCTCGGCCCAGTACGACGCCATCGTTCTGGACATCATGCTCCCGAAGAAGGATGGACTGACGCTGCTTTCGGAGTGGCGAAAGGACGGCGTGCAGGCCTACGTCCTGATGCTGACCGCTCGGGGGGGACTGGACGATCGAGTCCGCGGACTCGACACCGGGGCCGACGATTACCTGACCAAGCCGTTCGAGCTGGAAGAGCTGCTGGCCCGCCTGCGGGCGCTGGTCCGCCGCGGCCACCAGGTGAAGGACCCGGTCATCCGCGCCCACGACCTGGAAATCGACACCGCCACGCGGACCGTCAAGCGCGGCGGGCAGGCGATCCACCTGACGCCGCGGGAATACTCGCTGCTCGAGTTCCTGGCGTTCCACCGCGGCCGCGTCGTCAGCCGGACCATGATCTGGGAACACCTGTACGACGAGCAGGACGAAACCACCTCGAACGTGGTGGATGTCTATATCCGCTATCTGCGGAATAAGATCGACAAGGGCTACGAGCCGCCCTTGATTCTGACACGCTGGGGGGAAGGGTATCAGCTGCGGGGTGAGGATCAATGAGGTCGATTCGCCTGTCCCTTCTGGTCTACTTTTTGGCGCTGCTTGGCCGTGGCGCTGGGGGCGGTGTCGTTCCTGGTGTACCGTTCCAGCAAGGAAACCCTGGCGGAGAGGAACGTCGCGACCCGGAAGTTGATCGAGCGTCAATATGAGGATCTTCGAGCCAAGGAGCGTGTTCGCCTCGATGAGGCCCTGCTGTCCGACGCACGGCGCCTGGTCGATCACGCCCAGGTTCTGACGGACGGCCGTCCCGGTCAGCCCTCCTTCGAGGCCCCCCGCGTGTGGATACAGTCCACGGCGCGGCACACGGCCCAGGTGACGGGGCTGGTTTCAACGGGGAACGTCACCAGTGCCCTCTGGGCTTATGCGGCCTTGAACCAGCTGGCGGGGCTGCCGCGATTCCCGTCCGCCGAGGTGAAGATCGACGATAGCGAGTTGCACGGGGACGACCCCGCCGATCGCCGCCGCCTGGTGGCGGACTACCTCGAAATCCAGTGCGGGTTCCCCAATCAGGTCACTTACCGCTCGCCCTCCCTGGACGGTGCCTGGCTGTCCGGCCTGCACGAGACGATTCCGCCAAAGGAATACCTCGGTCCGGAATACCGGGATGTCCCCTTGCAGTCGGACCTCAGCGTGCGCCGTGTCCTGTTCCGGTATTCGCTCCACGTCAGCCACGGGTCGGGCACCGCATCCCAGGGCGGCACGGGGGGGACACGCGCACCGCGCCCGCCGCGTGGGGGGTTCCGCGTCTGGGCCACGGTGCTTGCCGCTTATGGCCCCAGCTGGTTGGATGACGCCAGCGCTCCCTTCCGGCGCAGCGCGACGAGGATCTGAGCAACCTGGAACAGCGGACCAACGGCTCGCTGACCGAGCTTCGCAACCGTCTGCTTGGCATCAGCCTCGCCACCTTCGCCGCCGTCGTCCTGGGTGTTTACTTCCTCGTCCGCCTGGGCCTGATGCCACTGCAACGTCTGGGCGACGCGGTCAGCAAGGTGTCCGAGAAGGACTTCCATTTGCCGTTCGACGAGCCGCGGTTGCCGGCCGAGCTGACGCCTATCGTGGAACGCCTGAAGCAGGTGCTCGACCAACTCCGCCGTGCTTTCGAGCGTGAGAAGCAGGCGGCGGCCGATATCTCCCACGAGCTGCGCACTCCCGTGGCCGCCCTGCTCACCACCATTGACGTTTGTCTCAAGAAGCCGCGCAAGCCGGAAGAGTACCGCGAGGTCCTGGCCGAGTGCCGTGAAAGTGGTCAGCAGGTCAGCCAGCTGGTCGAACGACTCCTGACCCTGGCCCGCATCGACGCTGGCGTCGATCGGCTGCGCGTCGAGCGCGTGGATGTGGGTGCCCTGGCGGAACAATGTACGGCCCTGGTCCGCCCGCTCGCCGAGGCCCGTGGCGTGACCCTGCACCTGCACGGCTCGGACCAGGCGGTCCTCGAGGCCGACCCCAGCAAGCTGCGCGAGGTGCTGACCAACCTGCTGCACAACGCCATCGAATACAACCGGCCCGAAGGGAGCGTGGACCTGACCGTGGCCCGTGACAACGGCCACCTGCGGGTCGAGGTCCGCGACACCGGCGTCGGCATCGCCCCGGAAGCGCAGGCCCGCATCTTCGAGCGCTTCTACCGGGCCGACCCGTCCCGCCATGCCGAAGGATTGCACGCCGGCCTCGGATTGGCCATCGTCAAGGGGTACATCGACCTGATGGGCGGCTCGATCAATGTCGAGAGCGCCCCGGGGCAGGGCAGCACATTCCGGGTCGAGCTGCCGGCCGCATAAGACGACGATCGACGCCTGGAAGGAAGGCCGCGAGCCATGACCACATTGGCGACATTGCCCCGCAGCCACGCCGGCCCACGACGCTGCCGCGCAACACCTACCTCGATGACCCCGAAGTAGTGCTGATGCTGCGCGTGCAGGACGGCGACGATGGCGCCTTCGCGGAGCTGGTGGATCGCTACCGCCTCCGGGTCTTTGGCAGCTTCATCAAACGGCTGGGCGATCGGCAAGAGGCCGAGGACCTGACCCAGGAAGTGTTCCTGCGGCTGTACCGTTCGCGGCACACGTATCAGCCGCGCGCGCGGTTCGCCACCTGGCTGTTTCATGTCTCGCAGAATGTGGCCCGCAACGCCCTGCGCTCGCGGCGGCGTCGGCCGGCGCTGCGCCTGGAGGCCCTGGCCTCGCCCGCTGACCCCGGCGCCGCCGAGGCCTACCTGACCGACCGCGGCGAAGAGCCCTCCCGCCCGATGGAACGCACCGAGCTGGCCGGCGTCGTCCGGGCCGCCGTGTCGGCCCTCGGCCAGCGGCAGCGTGCCGCCATGGAGCTGCACCAGTTCCACGACCGCACCTACGCCCAGATTGCGGAAGAACTGGACATGACCCCCAAGGCCGCCAAGAGCCTCCTCTACCGCGCCCGCAACGAGCTGCGCGAAGCGCTGGAACCGTTCATGGCGGCCGTTTAGACTCTCGCCGCCACGTGTTGAGGGTCCTGCCCGAGCTTATCTGCGAAGCCGAGCAAGCGTAGCAAGCGTAGGGTGCGTCAAGCGTACTCGCGCCGACGCACCGGGGGTAGGAGCGGTGCGTCGGCGCGAGTACGCTTGATGCACCCTACAGTTCCGTGCGCGGCTCTATCTACGTCCTCCCTGCGGCGGTAGAATTGCTTTCTCGGGAGGCGACCATGCGCATAACCACGGCCTCGCTATTGACGCTGGTTCTGACGATGGCCGCTGCCGCGCGCCGACGACCGTGCCCAGGCACTGATCGTCATTGAGGCGGCGATCAAGGCTCACGGCGGTGCCGACGCCCTGGCCCGGACCCGGACCATGGTGGCCCAGTCGGCGGGGCAGATGACGGTGGCCGGGCAGGACGAGGCCTTCGCCGGCGAGGTCACGTCTCGCCTGCCCCAGCAATTCCGTCACTACGAGGTGCTGCAGGTCGGCAACCAGTCGTTGCAAGTGCTCGTGGTGGTGAACGGCGACCGGGGCTGGCAGAGCAGCGGCGGCGCCGTCGTCGCCATCGCGCCCGAACGCCTCAAGGAGCTGCGCGAGGAGGCCTACGCCCAGTGGCTGACGACCCTGCTGCCGCTGAAGCAGAAAGCCGCCCTGCACGTTGCGTCACTGCCCGAGGCGAAGGTCAACGGCAAGCCAACGCTCGGAGTGAAGGTGTCGAGCAAGGAGCACGCCGAGGTCCGGCTGTACTTCGACAAGAAGAGCGGGCTGCTGGTCAGGATGGAGCGCACCGCGGCCGAGGCCGGTCAGTCGGTGACTCGGGAAGAGACTTACCGGGGCTACAAGGAGTTCAACGGCGTCAAGCTGCCGACGAAGATTATCCAGACGGTCGGTGGCAAGAAAGTGCGAGAGATCACCGAGGCGTCATATCGCTTTCCTGAGCGGATCGAGGAGGCGACGTTCGCGAAACCGTGACGGGCCGGCAGCGATCGGAGGGGCAGGTTTCGGCGCATCGAAATCGCAACGTAACGATCGATCGTGTTTCGATTTGGAAACGTGCCTCATCGCTCCGGGCCGGCAGGCATTGATTGAAGATGCAACTATGAACGAACTTACATCTTTGCATGTCGCCGTTGATCGCCGTGCCGATGCGGGCACGGTTTTTGCTCCGATATTCGTTCCCTCCGAGGATCAGGGGCGGCCTTCCCGGTAGCCCCACCTGCCCGTCTGCATGCCCGCGAGCCCGAGAGCGACGGACCCAGTCGCAAACATGCGCGAGGTTCGGTTCATCGTAGGCACGGGCGCAGATCGCCCTGCCCTGTTGCTCCGTTCCCAGGAGGCGAATGAGAATGACCGACCTGGATTGCGCGAGCACCCCGCGGATTTCCGTCATTGTTGAGGGATACAACGAAGCCGCCGATGTCGGACGGGTGGATCAGTTTTCCATCGAGGAGACCCTGGAGGCGCTGAAGAAGCAGGATTATTGCCTGGACCAGGTGGAGGTGCTGTTACTTGGCAGCAGTTTCCAGGTGGCCCAGTGGAAGGAGAAGTTTCGCGATCCCGGACCTTTCGCGGCCTTGCGTTTTGTCGAGGTCGACGGGGCTCAATACTACGAGCTGAAGAACAAAGGTGCCGAGGTCGCCGCGGGGACAATCCTCGCCTTTGCCGATGCCGACGCGACCCCGGGGCCGCGCTGGCTCTCCGCCATCGCCGAAGCGATCGAACGGGGCGCCACACTCACGGTGGGCCCCTCCCTCTTCCGATGGAAAGGCGGGGAAGGAGGCGCTACGTCCTTCCTGCAAGTCGTGGGGTCGATCACCTGGGGGTTCGTCGTCGGCTACGACGCCGGTGGCGGCCGGACTGCTCCCGCGGGGATGCTCGGACACAACTTTGCTGTCAGGGCCGATACGTTTCAACGCTACCTTTTCCAGGACGACCTCGGGAGGACCCTGGGCTCGTCGCTGCTGTTCGGCCGTCTGCGCCAGGACGGCGTGCCGATGGCATTTCACGCGCAGCAGCAGGCCGCCCATATCTACACCGCTCGGTGGTGGCTATTGCGCTATCACCCCCGAGTTGGGTACGAAATCTACCGGTTGATGCGGACGAACATGAGCTTCCCGAACCGGTGGATCGCCCGGACAGGACCCTTGCAGCCGCTCCTGCACATGGGCTTGTACGTGCTCATGGACGGCCCGCGCTGGATTCGCTACAGCACGGCCCTGCGTTTGCCCGCCTGGCGGCGCGTCGCGCTGTTGCCGCTCGTCGCGGCTTTGTCGGTCCTGGCGAGGGTTGCCGAAATGGTCGGCATGTGCGGCGCCATCGTGGCACCGGAACGGATGAAACGCTGGGCCGAAACGAGTTGATGCGCGACAGACTAGCGTCCTTCAGTCCTGCATCGGCTTTCGGAGTCGCGGCTGCCATGCTCCTGCCGTCCGTTTCCGTCATCATCCCTGTCTATGACGATGCCGGGCGGTTGGCCCTGTGTCTTGAGGCGCTGGAACGGCAGACCTATCCGTCGGCCCTCTACGAAGTGATCGTTGTCGATAACGCTTCGGAGGAGGACCTCACCCCCGTCGTCGCCCGCTTCGGCCGCCAGCGCCTGGCCCGGGAAGAGCGACCGGGGTCGTACGCGGCCCGCAACAAGGGGCTCTCTCTCGCCACGGGTGAAGTGATCGCCTTTACTGATGCCGATTGTCTTCCGAACGCGGACTGGATTGAGCAGGGCGTGGGCGAACTGCAAAGGCAGGAGAACTGCGGCCTGGTCGCCGGAAGGGTGGACATTTTCCCCCACGATCCGGCGCGCCCGACTGCCGTCGAACTGTACGAGTGCGTGACCGCGTTACCGCAGAGGCAATTCATCGAACGCGGGCGCTTCGGGGCGACGGCGAACTTGTTTACGTTCAAGCGGATCGTCGAAACGGTTGGCCCATTCGACGGCAACGTCAAGTCCGGCGGGGACGTCGAATGGGGACAGCGCGTGGCCGCGTTTGGTTACCAGTTGATTTATTCTGACGCTGCTCGTGTTGCCCACCCAGCCAGGCACTCGTTTGCAGAACTGTACAAGAAGGTTACACGGACGATTGGCGGGGTACACGACGCGAAAGGGAAGAAGGATCGATCGTTCCTGGGCATTGATCGGTGTTTGCTTGCGGACCTCGTACCCCCGCTGAAGAATGCCGCCGTAGCCCTGTGCGACGAACGCTTGAAGTCGCGCGGCGACAAACTCAAGGTCGTCGCCGTTACGTTTTTTGTGCGTTATGTCGAGGCCTGGGAGCGGATTCGGCTCCGCTTGAAGGGAGTATCGCGGAGGTAGAGTGCCTGGACGCACACTGGACACATGACCGAAAGCTGCGCGAGGAATCCCATGACGGTCGCCGCCTCCGTGATTATCCCAACCTGCAATCGCGCCGCGGATTTGCACCACTGTTTGCACGCCCTGGCGGAACAGTCGCTCAGCCCCGCGCAATTCGAGGTTCTCGTCATCGACGACGGCTCGTCAGACGACACCGCAAAGGTGGTGGAGACGTTCCGAGGCAACTCGCACCTCGACGTGCGTTACCATTATCAACCCAACCGCGGTCCTGCCGCGGCACGAAACCGCGGGATCGGCTTGGCACGCGGAGACCTCGTCGCCTTCACCGACGACGATTGCCGGCCCGATCCCGAGTGGCTGGCGGACCTCCTCGCGGCGTTGCCGTCCGACTCACGCTGTGCCGGCGTCGGGGGCAGGACGATCCGCTTGCGCGAAAGCATGACGGCTCGGTACATGGACGCCATCGGCATGATGAACCCTCGCATCAAAGGGGATCAAGTGCTGTGGTTGGTGACCGCTAACGCCCTCTATCGACGTAGCTGTCTGGAAGAGATCGGCGGGTTCGATGAGCGGTTCCCCAGGCCCGGCGGGGAGGATGTGGACCTGTCCGCTCGACTTCGTTCCCATGGGTATTATTTCACGACCACGGTGCGAGCCCTCCTCCGCCACAACCACCGGGACACGCTGCGGGGCCTGTTTGCAACGTTTGTTTGCTACGGGCAAGGCGAGGCGCAGCAGGTGAAGCTGGGTCGCAAGAACGGCCCTTGCCACCGGCTGCTGGCCGCTTTTCTCGTCTGCTGCCTCGGTCACTTCGCCGTCGAAGCGTTCAAGCTCGCCCTGGGCCCGCGGTTCCGGCTCCGCGATCGTCTGGGGTTCCCGCTGCTGCGTTTCCTTTCCAATGCCGGCATCTTCGTTGGCTATGCGTTACAGGGAAGGAGTGGGTGAATCGGAGGTAACCGTTCACGGCTCTGCCTGCTGGAGGCCGATTTGTTTGTTTTGCCGTGGCTTCGGCCACATGGGCCGGTGGCTTCCGGGATGGGGGGGGTGTCCGAGGGGGTGCGGAAACGAATGTCCCGAAGTCATGGCGCAGCATGAGGTTAGGACATCGCATTCGTTTCCGTCCCGCCCCACCGCCCCCCTACGGCTTGCTCCACATCGGTAGCGGCAACGCCGTGGGCGATTCCTTCAGGCCGCTGCTGGGACTGATGGCCCCGCGAACGCCTAGCGATTCCGGATGGCGGGCGATCTTGTCGGTGAAGACGTTCACGTCACGCAGGATTGGCTCCAGCTTGGGCATCAACCGCGTCAGGATGCAGGCCGCCTCGTCGAGGTGGTTGTAAAGGGACGGATCGTTGAGCAGCTTCTTCAGCGTGCCGTCGCCGCGGTCGATCGCCTTGAGCAATTCCTGCACGTCGGCCAGGACCGCATTGAGGCGTGCGGTGCCCTCGTCGAAGTTCTTGGCCATGCTGGTGCTCCGCTCGGCGAACGGCTTGGTCGCCTGTTGCAAGTTGCTCATAACCTCGTCGGTCTTGGCCAGGGAATCGTTGACCCGGCGCATCGTCTTCTGGCTCTCGCGGAGCAGTTCGTCGGTGTTCTTGCTGATGCTCGGCAGGTTCTCGGTGCCGGTGCGGAGGTTCTTCAGGGCCGCGGTCAGGTTCCGCTGGTTTTCGTCGCTCAGTACATTGCCGACGCGCTTCAGCGAGGTGTTCAGGTTATCCACCGCCTCGCCGATCTTGTCCTCATTCTTGTCGAGGATCAACTTGGCTCGTTCGCCGGTGCGCTGCCAGGTGATGAGCGAGGCCTGGAGCTGATCGTTGGTCTTCTTGATGTCGGGAATCGCCTCGCGGCTGTCCTTGGCCAGGTTGCCGATCTCGGCGTTAGTCTTGCGCAGCTCGGGGATGACGTCGTTGGCGGAGCGGGCCAGGCTGCCGATGTCGGTGGCCGCCTTCTTGATCTCGGGGACGGCCTCGCGGGTGGCCTGGGCCATGCCGCGCACCTCGTCGTTGGTGCGGCGCAGCTCCGGCACCATCTCGCGTGGCCCGGGCCAGGTCGCGGTACTCGCGGCCGTTTCCTCCAGCAGGGGGGCCGCCTTTTCGTAGCGCTGCACCGCTTTGCGGATGTCGTTCAGCGCTTCCTGCGTGGTCGGCAGCACATCCGAGGCCTGGGCGAGCAAGGTATTGACGCTCGGCTTCGCGCGCACCGGCCAGCTCCACGCCGGGCGGAATAGGGGTGCGATCGGGCGGCTGGCCCTCGGCACGGACCGGGACGAAGTCGATGGACGTATCGCCCCCCAGCAGCCCATGCACCAGCGTGGGCTGCTCGCTCTTCCGCAGCGTGTACTGATGCTCGATGATGATCTGAACGCGCACCTCCCCGGTGTCATCGTCCAGGCTGATGCTCTTGACCTCGCCGACGCGGACACCGGAGCGGCGGACCGGTGTGCCCTGCTCGACGCCGGGCGCATCGCTGAAGCGCACGGTGTATTCGTGGGCGCGAATGAAGAGCCGGGGGAAGCTGCCGAACAGCGTGATGAGCACGGCCAGCAGCAGGAAGCCGGCCAGCACGAACACGCCGATGCGGAACCGCAATGATTGCTCGTTCATGGTGCATTCCGCAGTGGCTAGTGGCCAGTGGCTAGTGGCTAGCAGCAGAGGCCGTAGGGTGGGTCGAGCGGAGCGAGACCCACCGGGAGTTATCGAGGCGTGCGGTGGGTCTCGCTCCGCTCGACCCACCCTACAGCTACAGCTAGCCCCTGGCCACTAGCCACTACTCCTGGCCAGCTCCATCAACCGATCGCGCGCCTGTCCCTCGACGAACTGGCGCACGCGCTGGTCGGGGCAGCGTTGCAGCTCGTCGGGGGTGCCCTGGAAGATCACCTGGACCTCGCCGGCTTTGAGGCGTGGCAGGGGGTGCAGCATCACCACGCGGTCCGCCACCTTGGCGACGGTCTTCATATCGTGGGTCACGACGATGCTGGTCACCGGGTGTTGGCGGCGGGTCTGCAGGATCAACTCGTTGATCACGTCGGTCATGATCGGGTCGAGTCCGGTGGTCGGCTCGTCGTAGAGCATGACCTCCGGATCGAGGGCGAGGGCCCGGGCCAGGCCGACCCGTTTTTTCATGCCGCCGGACAGCTCGGCCGGCTTCTTCTCCTCAACGCCGGCGGGCAGGCCGACTTCCTGCAGGCGCTGGCGGACGATCTCGCGGATCTCGGCTTCCGGGTGACCCCCCTTGGCCCGCAGGCCAAAGGCGACGTTGTCGTAGACGGACAGGCTGTCGAACAGGGCCGCCCCCTGAAAGAGGAAGCCGAAGCGCAGCCGCTGGGCCGTCAGCTCGCGGTCGCTGAGGTCCGCCAGCACCTTGCCGTCGAAGACCACTCGCCCCGCGGTCGGCCGAAGCAGGCCGATAATGAGTTTCAGCAGCACCGTTTTGCCGCAGCCGCTTTCGCCGATGACCGCCAGCGTTTCGCCGCGCCGCACCTGGAGGTTCGATGTCGCGCAGCACCGGTTGCGGGCCAAACTGCATGCCCAGGTGTTCGCAGGCAATCAGAGGACCGGAGGGTGCGCCGATGGGGACGACCGCTTCGTTTAACCGCCGCCCGCAGGGCGGCGGCTAAACATTAGAACACCTTGGCCCCGTTCATGGGCCACAGGAAATCGTGCAGGTTATTCAGGAACATCGCCAGGAAGAAATCCAGCACCAGGATGGCGATGAAGGAGGCGACGAAGGCCTCCGTGGCGGCCCGGCCGACGCCCTCGGCTCCGGCCTTGCTGTGAAAGCCGCGGTGGCACGAAATCACCGCAATCGCCGCTCCGAAAAAGGTCGGCTTGATCAGGCCGGTCACCACGTCCCAGAGGCTCAGCATCGTCTGCGTGTGCTGCCAGTAGTAATGGGCCTCGACGTGGTAGACGCGGATGCAGATGAAGGCGCCGCCCATCACGCCCATGAAGTCGGCCATCACCGTCAACAGCGGAATCAGCAGCACACAGGCCAGGAAGCGCGGCACCACCAGGTAGTGCACCGGGTCGGCGCCGAGGCAGGACAGGGCATCGACCTGCTCGGTGACGCGCATGGTGGCCAGCTCGGCGGCCATCGCGCTGCCGACCCGGCCGGCCAGCATCGTCGCCGCCAGCACGGGCCCCAGCTCGCGCACTACCGAGATGTTGATGATCCCACCGAGGTGCGTCGCCAGCCCCAGCTGGTGGAACTGGCCATACGACTGCACGGCCAGCACCATGCCGATGAACAGCCCGGTGATGGAGATGACCGGCACGCTGCGGACGCCGACGGAGTAGAGGGCCGGCAACAGTGTCCGGGTAAACGGCCGGCGCGGGCCAGCCAGCCCACCGTCTGGGCCGCGAACAGGCTCACGTCCCCCAGAGCGACCAGGGTGGTGTAAACCGGCGACCCCAGGGCCGACAGCCCGCCGGCCGCGTCCCGATCCGCGCTGGCCATCAATGGTGCTCCTTCGCAGTGCGTGCGTCTCCTTTCTTCGGATCGGCAAACGGGGTGGAGCGGGCAAATCAAAAAGACGGCGGGGGGGCGGGCAGATCGTCCGGCCGCGCCGGCGATGCCACCTTTTCCGGTTCGCCTTCCGCCTGTCGCACGGCTCCCAACTCGCGCTGCCCGGCATAGGCTACAAACGCCCCGATCAGGACCGGCACCAGCACTACCTCGTGCGTCAGGTAATAGAGAGTCATCGGCAGCAGGAGGGCGATCAACGCGGCCATGACCAGGCCCGCGCGGGCGGCGATCTCCGTGGCGCGGAGGCGTCCCAGCCGAAGCTGCAACACGGCTCGCAGGACCCGGCCGCCATCCATCGGGAAGGCGGGAAGGAGGTTGAAGAAGGCCAGCCCCAGGTTGGCCAGCAGCAGGTAGAAGACGAAGGAAGCCGCCAGCAGAGCCGGCGTCTCCTGCGGCAGCTCGCCCAGGCCGGGGATGGCCTCGAACGTCAGCAGCAACAGCGCCAGGATGAAGCTGATGCCGACGTTGACGGCGGGACCGGCCAGGGCGATGAAGAACTCCTCGACCGGATGTTTCCCGAGTCCCTCCAGGGCGCCACGCCGCCGATGGGATACAGCGTGATGTCGCGCGTACGGATGCCATACAGCCGAGCCGCCAGCGCGTGGCCGAATTCGTGGAGCACGACGCAGGTCAGGGTGGCGGGCACCAAGGCGGCGGTCAGGAGGCGAGCCCGTGACGAGGGACCGGCGCCGGCCAGGGCCGGGATCAGCAGCAGCGCGCACGACCAGTGGAAGTACACCGGGATGCCGAACAGGCGGCCAATCTTCCAGGCGCGGAACATGGCGGCGCACCTTTTCTGAGTTCCGGAGGCCGCCCCTCCTTCCACCGGGGCGAGGGGCCCTACAATGATTGTAGACCGAACAGGCAGGGGCGAAGTGGGCCGGCTCGCGGAACGGGCCGGTCCGGCTGGGCTGGGGATCGGCCCGAACCTTTCGACCCCCCTGCTTCGTCTAACCAGGGGGGAGGCATGAGCAGGCGTTCCGATGTCGGCCGCCTGCCCAACCCCGACCGCACCCAGCAGGAGACTCTTGCATGAAACGCGACCAGAAGGGGGCCAGGCGGCGCCGCCGCCAGATTCGGGTTTGGACTCTGGAACAGGCGCGGGCCTCTCTTCCTTATCTTGCATCGGTGATGCAATCGCTCCGCGAGCATCGGCTGGAAGCGGTCATGCAGCACCGTCACGCGGAACAACTCTCGCGCCGCGCCGGCCGGCCGGACCGTGAGCGCCTGATTGCTCACGCCGAAGCCGTTCAGGCCGCCGAGCAGGCCGACGCCCGCTTTCGCGAGGCGCTCGGCGAACTCGAAGCGCTGGACATTGTTCTGATGGACCCCGTGGCCGGGCAGGCCATCATCCCGTTTGCCCACGAGGAGAACCTGGCCTGGTACGTTTACGATGCGTTCGATCCCAGGCCGTTGCACTTCTGGCGCTACCACAGCGACCCGCTCGACACGCGCCGGCCGATCGGGGAACTCGAGCGCGAGAGCAAGGATCGGACGTGGTTGGCGTAACCAGCCGCTTGCGGCTTCGCCTCAGCTGTCTCAGGCGAAGCCGCAAGCGGCTCAGGGCACCTCTACTACCACATTATCAATCAACCGCGTCGTCCCCATTCGGACCGCCACGGCGAGCATCACGCGGCCGCTTAGCCGGTCAAGCGGCCTTAGCGTATCGGCGGCGACCACGGCGGCGTAATCGAGCCAGGCTCCCGGCGTCCCGCGGATACGACCCTCCATCGCCAAACGGACCGGCTCGGGATCGCGCTCTCCGCGGGCGATGGGCGTCCGGCCGAGTTCCAGGGCTGAAAACAAACAGGTCGCATGACGCCGCTCCTCTGCGCTCAGGTGAGCATTCCGCGACGATAGCGCCAGCCCGTCGGGGGCACGGATCGTTGGGCAGACTCGCACTTCGACCGGCACATCCAGGTCGGCCACCATCCGCTGGATGATCTGCGCTTGTTGGCCATCCTTCTGACCGAAGAAGGCGCGGTCCGGTTGCACGATGTTGAACAGCTTGAGCACCACCGTGGCGACGCCGCGGAAGTGGCCGGGCCGAGCCGCCCCTTCGAGCACATCCTGTAACCCGGTCACCTCGACCCAGGTGCTGAAATCCGAGGGGTAGAGGGTCGCCGGCGACGGATGAAAGACCAGGTCGGCCCCTTCGCGGCCACAGAGGTCCAGGTCCTGCGCCAGCGGCCGGGGATAGCGCGACAAATCTTCCGTTGGCCCGAACTGGGTGGGGTTGACGAAAATCGACACGACGACGAAGCCGGTCTCCCGCCGGGCGGCCCGGATCAGGCTGGCATGGCCCTCGTGCAGCGCCCCCATCGTCGGCACCAGCCCCACGCTTAGACCCCGCCGGCGGGCCTCCGCCACGGCGCGGCGGGCTGGCTCGATGCTAGTTACGACCTCAGGACTCATCCCGACTTCCCTCCGCGTGCGGCCAGGAGCAGTTCGAGGTAGGAGCGCCGTTCGCTGGCGCTGAGGCCCAGGGCGGCGGCGGTTTGCAGGAGCACGCTCCGAGCCGGCTCCAGCTGCTCTTCGGGAGCCTGAATCTCCAGCTCCGCAAAGTGTCCGACCTCGGCAACGTCGTCCAGCGTGATCTCCAGGCCGTAGCCGCCGCGCGGCAGATGGAAGAGGCGGCGCGTCTTGCGGACGATCGCCACCGGGCGGTAGCCCAGGGCGATGAGCACGCGCGTGAAGTCGTCCGCAGCGGCATCCCCGGCGGCGATGGGCACCTCGATTTCCGTGCGGGTCTTCGTCTGGGCGTCGCGTTTGGGCCCCTTGTAGGTGACGAAGTTCCGTGGGCCGATCCGACGCAACCGCAGCGCCTCGTCGGTGACGGCGAAGTCGCGATCGGGAGCGTTGAAATAGTGATCCTCGTCGGCCCGCGGCGGGTCCTCCCGGGCGCCCCACTGCCGCAGCCGGGCTTCCAGGGCGGCGAAATCGGCATCGGTGTACTTGATCTCGACTTCGAGCATGGTGGTATCCCTGGCGAAGCCGCAGGCGGCAAACCCTGCTAGAATCATGGCATCGGTCCCCCGGCGAATCCAGGCGACTTCCTTCGAGGCCGTGCATGTCCGAGTTCCGTGCCGTGTGCCAGAGCAGCGACATCGCCGAGGGCGACGGCAAGACGGTGGTTGTGGGCGACAAGCTGATCGCGGTGTTCCGCGACGGCGGGGCCTATTACGCCATCGACGATTGCTGTCCGCACATGGGGGCCTCGCTGGCCGGCGGCTACGTCGCCAACGGCATTGTCACCTGCCCCTGGCACGCCTGGCGCTTCCGCCTGCGGGATGGCGCCTGGGCCGACAATCCGCGCATCAGCATCGGCTGCTATCCGGTCCGGGTCGAAGGGGATGAGGTGCAGGTCCAGGTTGAGCCGCGCCGCCCCCAGGGGGGCGGCTAATCCAGGTCACTTCGGGGGAGCCCAGCCATGTCGCGCATCCACCTGTTTTCGGCGGGGGCCATGTTCCTGGTGGTCGTGGCTCCGGCAGCAACGCAAAACAAGGCGCCGGCTCGGCCAAAGCTGGAGCCGGTCGCCGATACGCGGCTGGTCATGGAGGGGCTGGCCAGCGCCAACTTCAAGGGGATCGAGCGGCTGCTGCGAGAAAAGCCGGCCGATGTCGAATCGTGGACGTTCATCCGCGGGCAGGCCCTCCTGATCGGCGAGACGGGCAACCTGCTGATGCTGCGGCCGCCGAAGAACAACGGACAGGACGCCTGGATGGATCGCTCGGCCGAGTTGCGCGAGGCGGCCACCACCCTGGCCCGGGCCGCCGCCGCCCGCGATTTCGACAAGAGCCAGCGCGGCCTGGTCGGCGTAGCCAACGTCTGCAACCGCTGCCACCAGAGCTTCCGCGTGCCGGTCCGCATTGAGCCGTTTGCCGAGGAGGGCGAACGTAAGGGGAACTGAAGCCGTTTGGCAGCGGCCCGGGCCGGCCATCGGCTTGACAACGGGATGGGGCGTGGCTAGCCTGTCAACGCATTGTCTGTTCAGGTTGTGATTTCATCGGCCCCGCTTCGCGTCAAGAACCGACGCCGGGCGACGAATGATACTGTGGCTAGCCCAAAGACTCCAAAGAGAGAGACGATGTCCACCTCCCCGCCGAGCGCAACCCCAGCCCCCCCGAGGCCGGAGGATAACGAACGCGAAATCAAGATCGTCAGCCACTCCAACCTCTTCTACTGGTGGCCGGTCTGGGCGGTCGGGTTGCTCATGGGTCTGCTGACGCTGTTCGACGGTGGGCAGCTGGCCATCGTCCCCAGTGGTACGACCGCCAGTCGGGTGGTACAAGTCCAGACCGAGGCCGGTCCGCCGGCCAAGTATGAAGCCCGCGAGGCCCTGATCGTCCCTGGCGGCAAGCACCTGCCGCCCTCCAAGGAAGTCAACGGGCACCTCCCCGATCCCGATAAACCGAAGCTGGACATGGCCGCCAGCGGGGCCTTCGGCGTGATCTTCCTCATCACGCTGCTGCTGGTCATCACCATCACCAACGTGCCGCTGCGCGGCATGTGGTCCGTCGTGGTCATCGTCACGCTGATCCTTGGCGTCATCATCCTCTGCCTGGCCCCGTGGGGCGAGCGGCACGGTGATGGGCGTCCTGATTGAAAACCTTTCGCTCCTCGACATTCGCATCAATTTGGCCGGTTATGTCTTTGTCTCGGGGCTTCTGTTCGCGATCTGGCTGGTGACGTTTCTGTTCTTCGACCAGCAGACGTACATGATCTTCGCGCCCGGCCAGTTGAAGGTCCGCACCGAGATCGGCGGCGGCGAAACGGCGTATGACACCTCCGGCATGACGGTCCAGAAGCAGCGCAGCGACCTGTTCCGCCACTGGATTCTGGGGCTGGGGTCCGGCGACCTGGTGGTCAACACCACCGGGGCCGGCGTGCATCACTTCGACCTGCCCAACGTGCTGTTCATCGGCCGAAAGGTCCAGCAAATCGAGGACATGCTGCGCGAAAAGGCCGTGGTACGGGGGAATCGCTGAGCGGTTTAGCCGCGAGGTAACCGTTCATCCCTCCACCGGCAGCAGGGAAGGGATCGGCAGGTTGGCTCGGTGATTATGAACGGCCTCGATCAAGAAGTGAAGGATGTTGCGGTCTTGCAAGCGCAGCGTTTGCGTCACGGTAAGCATGCGCTCGACGAAGCGGCAACCATCGGCGCTGTGGCAACCAAACGAGGTAACCGTTCACCGTTTTTCCTGAAAACCGGCGCAGCTGACGACGATGCCAGCTGCTAGCCTATCAAACATGGATGTGCCGGCTTGCCCTGGTTGTCGGGAGCGCGACGCTCGTATTGCCGAGCTGGAAGCCCGTGTTGCGGAGCTGGAAGCCCTCATCCGCGACCTGATGGCCCGGCTCGGCATCAACGCCACGAACTCGTCCACGCCGCCGTCGGCCAACCCACCTCGATGCGCCCAAACCCGTGGTGAAGAAAGCCCA
Organism: uncultured Planctomycetota bacterium; assembly: GCA_963827935.1. GTDB lineage: Bacteria > Planctomycetota > Planctomycetia > Gemmatales > Gemmataceae > DATFNV01. Next base: position 211,660 of record CAWHCN010000004.1, read on the forward strand.
CCGGACGCAAGCCGGGCGGTCAGCCGGGACATCCGCCGCACCTGAAAAAGCTGTTGCCGCCCGAACGGGTCAAGGAATTCATCACCTTCGTCTCGACGCACTGTCGCAAGTGTCAGGCGCCGCTGCCGGCCGAGCCCGGCCCCCACGACCCGGCCCCGACGCGCTTCCAGGTCGCCGAACTGCCGCCCATCCAAGCCGAGATCACCGAGTATCAAGGGCACGCCCGGACCTGTCCCTGCTGTGGAGAAATCACCCAGGCCGTCATTCCGGCTGACTGCCGCGCGCACGGCTGTGGCCCACGCCTCACGGCCACCCTCGCATATCTCACCGGACGCCACCATCTGCCCAAACGCGCCACCGAGGAGATTGGTGAAAACGTCTTCGCCGTCTCCATCGCCCTGGGCACCATCGCGGCGTTGGAGCGGGAGGTGAGCACGGCGTTGGCGCCGGCCCATGCCGAGGCGTTGACGGCCGTCAAGGAAGCGGCCGTCAAGAACGTCGATGAGACCAGTTGGAAAGAAGGCGGCCAGAAGCGTTGGTTGTGGGTCGCTGCCACCAGCACCGTCGCGGCCTTTGTCATTCATGGCACGCGTGGCCTGGCAGGCCTGGCCGTTCTGCTCAGCGACACCATCCACGGCATCCTCTGCTCGGACCGCTGGAGCGTGTACGCCGCTGGCCGGTGCTGCTGCGGCAGGTCTGCTGGGCCCATCTCAAACGCGATTTCCAGAAGTGTGTGGATCGTGGCGGCCCGGGTGCATTTGTGGGTGAAGAAGGGTTGCGAGTGGTGCGTCGGGTCTTCAAGGCGTGGCACCTGTTCCGTGGCGGGGGGCTGTCGCGTGCCCAACTGCAACAGCGACTCGGTCCGCGCGCGACACCTGCGTCAGGTGCTCGACGCTGGGCGGGCGTGCGCCGACAGCAAGGTGGTTAACTTTTGCAGCAACCTGGTGGACCTGGAGCCGGCCCTGTGGCGTTTCGTCATCACGGAGGGCGTCGAGCCGACGAACAATCACGCCGAGCGCGGGCTTCGTCGTGGCGTGTTGTGGCGGAAGATCTCGTTTGGTTGCCACAGCGCCGACGGTTGCCGCTTCGTCGAGCGCATGCTTACCGTGACGCAAACGCTGCGCTTGCAAGACCGCAACATCCTTCACTTCTTGATCGAGGCCGTTCATAATCACCGAGCCAACCTGCCGATCCCTTCCCTGCTGCCGGTGGAGGGATGAACGGTTACTCGGCCGCTGACGAACCAGGCCCTCCCTGTGTGCCTACCCAAATCTCTTCATCGCCCGGGTCCTGCGCGAGATCGCCCGTCCACACCACGTCATGGCCGGCCGCCGGAAGGTCCGCCTTCGCGCCACCCCAGACGCCCGTGTCGAGACGCACATTCCTGCCGCCGCCTCGATCTTCAGAGGCTCGATGCGCTCAGGCCCGACCAGCCGGCGGGCATAGACCAGGCACGCCTGGACGTTTTCCTTTCCCAGCCCCGGGTAGCCCTGCAACAGGATTTCCGGACTGTCCCCCGCTGCGAACATCCCCAGCACATGTTCGACCGCCAGCCGCCGACCGCGAATGATGGGCTTGCCGCCAAAGATGTTCGGATTCACGGTGATGCGGTCGAGGAGTTTCGCTTCGTCGATTGGTTGGCCTTTTGCTCGGCGGTAGATGGTCAATTAGAGAAATGCGGGCAGGGTCGACGGTGCCGCGGCGACATGAGAAAAGTACGCGGTCCCCCTTGCTCCTCTCCCTTTGCTCCTCCATTTATCATTCTTTTATCTTTCCGCTCTATTTTTCGTACCACTTTGCGTTCCCGTCAATGATCACGTCTACCGATTGCGGCTTGATAAGTTGCAGTGCTTCCAATAATCGCCGGATAGCCTTCCACTGGTGATGAGTGATGGAGTCGTATGATGCCATGACGAACGGGACGTTGCTTCCGAGGCTTTCAAAAATCTTGCGGTATGCGTTACGGACATTGCTTAGGCCGACCTCGGCGTTTGTTACGTGTGAATGCCTTTCCCTTTGCGACTGAATCATTGGAAACCAATCGCGGGTAGTCACCACGGCCCATACAGCATACCCCCTTGCGCGAAGCTCTGCGATTGGCTTTGATAGATCAACCCATTGTCCACCGTGAGGAAAGCTACGCCGCCAAACAATAGGCGTCTCGTCCTGAGGCAGGAGCGATTCCTCCAAGATCGCCCGCGATTGATCTTCCTTCTTGTCCAACCTCTGCTCAAGTTCGTCGTCGCCGAAGCAACCCGCGTCTATCAGCAGCCCGGTTACGAATCGAGTGCCGCTGGATTCGGGTCCAACCACCAAATATGCTTTCTTCATCCAGAATTCTCCATCGTTCATCCGTCGAGTGATCAAGCTGCCGAACGACACCCTAAGTTGCCGGGCCGGCTGCACCAAAGTCATGTCCTGAAAAGTCGTGATGCCGGCCCGGTCAACTTCATCGCAATTGTTCGGCCTTGGAATCCACCCTGTCCCCTTTTGCCTTCCCTTTTGCCTTCTGTCCCCTTTTGCCTTTCCCCCTTTTGCCTTCCCCCCTTTTGCCTTCCCCTCGCTATCTCCCTGGAAATGCCGCATTGAATGGCGGCAATTCAAGAAAATGGTCGAAATACGCTCGGATAGCATTTTGTTCCGCCTCTACGATCGCTCTGTCAGGAAGTTCAACGACGCTCGCCCACAAACGAGCGCCACGGAACCTAGGTATCTCCGCCATCATGAGCCGCGCAAGGCCGTATGTATAGGCCGCAGAGTGGTTCTTGCCCTGCCAGAATTCCCACAGGCGCGTACCGAGGCAACGATCTGACTTCGCAGTGCGAAGTCCCGACCGCCCGATATCGAGCACGCCATCTGGATCGACGCCTCCGAAGCGTGGGATTGGTATGGGCACTCCGTCTTGATTACTGATGCGTATTCTGTAAATCCCGCAGGATTTCGGCCACGCGGTTGTTTCGCAGAGTTCAAACCAGTCATGCCAGTCCATTTCGCCCCCCTGCCACAATGCAGCAACTGGAAACGCATCAACCTCGCAACACCAAGCCGCCGAAAGTCCGGAGAAAACGTGTCAGAACCCTTTGTTGCCGCCACCTTTCCCCGCCACGTGCCCGATTCAGGCGACGGCCGACACGGGATCGACGACGGGGTCGATCAGGCGCGAGCCCTGGAGGGGCGCGAGTCCCTTGACGCGCACCAGCACAACGGGGGTGCCGTGCTGCCGCTGCCGGGCGTCGGCCAGCTCCCGGCTGTACTGATTGAAATCCGCTTCGCCGGCCACCTCGAAGTAGACGTAGGCGCCATCCGCGAGACGCTCCTCCAACTCGGGATGGTCGAACAGGTACTTGCCGAACTCGGCGGTCAGCTCCAACTGCTTCTGTGCAAAGTCATGGGGATCGATCATGGCTTCAATTCTCCCAGGAATCGGGATCGATGCGCCTCCCAGGTGGCACGCAGATCCTCGATGGCGAAGGTGAACGTGGCATTCACGTCCCCCACGAACAGGGCGGTCTTGTCCTGCGTTCCATCGGGATGAAGCGTGTCCCGGTGGCAAAACCCGTGAGCGTTATCGTAGCGAACGACCGGATGCCAAGTCTCCCCCAGTCGGATCTCCAACTGGACCGTGAACTGCTGGACGCGCTTGCCGCGGCGCCGATATGAGCATCGCAGGTGCGCGACCTCAGGGGAAAGCTCGACAAACCAGGACCGGCTTGTGGCGTTCAGTTCGGCCATGCGGGTGTCCCAGTCATCTGCTGCAGGTCTTCCCAGCCCCGCGTTTCGCCGGCCGGCACCGCCAGCGGCCAGCCGATCCGCACGCCTTCCGTAACGCCGGCCCGACGCTTATTTCCGCGCAGCCAAGCGCTTCTCCAATTCCCTACGGCTCATGGTCTTTTCAGTGCGCCGCTGCCTGATGAGCGACCAGAACTCGTCCGAGTGACCCAGAGCGATCTGCTCCAGGTCGAGGCCCTTCACGCCGATGAGCACAGCTACCGGCTTGCCGCGCCGCGTCAACACGATCCGCTCCCGCTCGGCGTCACGGACGCACTCTTCCAGGTTCGCCTCGCCGACTTTGATGACTTTCACAGCACGTCCTCCGTTGTCTGGTGCGGGGGCTTCTGGCGGACCGCGCGAATGGTCACACGTTGTTCTTGCTCGTCCACGTCATAGAAAACCCGGTACTTGCCGACCCGCAACTCCCACACCGGCTCCTCATGTTCCCAGGGCGGCTTGAGGCCCACGATGACCTTCTTGTTCCGCGTGGCCTGCGTCGGTCGGTGCTGCAACTGCTCGTCGATCTTGTCAAGGATGTGACTGCGATCCGTCGCACGCAATTCCTTGAGGTCCTTGAGCACGCCCTCGAAGCGGGAAAAAGGTGTCAGGAACGTTTTCCCGCCTCGGCGCCGGCTCGGCTACGTTAGCTCCAGCTGCACCTTGATGACTTGCTCGACGGCCTGCATGTCCGCCTCGGACAGCCGGCCGACGCGGTTCTGAAGTCGCTTCTTGCTTACCGTCGTCAGTTGGTCCGCCAGGGCCTTGTGCTTTTTCCCCCGCACTTTGACAAGGGCCTCGCTGGGGTACACCCGATCCACGCTGCTGGTGAGTGGGACAACTTGTACCCGATTAAGATGCTTGTTGGAGGCGTCGTTGCTAACAATGACGGCCGGCCGCTCCTTGCGCACCTCGCCCCCGACGGCCGCCTCGAAGTTGACCCACCAGACGTCAGCGCGTTTCATCGGCCACGTCTCCCAGGGTGGCCTCGGCCCATTCTAGCGCTTCGGCTTCGCGCGCCTCTTCTTGGGCCATCTGCTGGTATGCGATCTCAAGATCCTTGCCGAGGACATAGGGCCGGACGAGGGACTCGATGAACTGGCTGATGCGTCCGCGGCCGACGACGTTGCGCAGCCCGTCGTAGACGCGCTCGTCAACGGTGATGGTGAGCTTCTTTTGCATGGCAGCCTCCGACAACACGTGTTACAGCACGTATTGTAGGGCAAGCCGCACTCGCCAGCAATCCGTCCTTCGGTCCGCGCCAACGCGACAACTTTCGCCGAACGCCTAAGGCCCGCGAAAGTATAAACTGGTCAATGACAGGTCGATGTCAACTGTCGGTCGGGTGGCACGCCCTGTGGTACTCCGAAGGGCGTGCTCACGGTCAAGCACGCCCTTCGGAGTACCTCAGGGCGTGCCACCCTGCCTCCGCCTCATATCAGCCGCGTCCAAAGCTCCTCATTGCCCCAGCGCTTGCGCCAATCCTCCTTCGGCGCCGGCGCCTCGGGCAGGGCGGACCCATCGGCCGGCGCCGCCGCTCGCCGGTCCTTCGCCATGCGCCGCTGGTCCAGGCGCGTAATCAGATACCGCAGGGCGTCCAGGGCGTGGTTGCTGTCGGACAGGGGGGTCTCCGAGCCGCGGCCGTTGGAGGCGTCGTCGTAGCGGTACAGGCCGGCCTCGTAGAGCAGGTTGGGACAGGCGCCGTCCACGACGCGGAGGCGGTCGGTCTCGAGGCGGCTGCGGACGGCCATGATGCCGAGGCGAAGGTCGTTGATGCCGGGGCGGACCTTGCGGCCGGCGGCGGTCAGCTCGATGCGCTCGCGGGCCCCGGCCGGGTCGCAGTACCACATCACCTCGCGCGGCATGTGCTGCTTGTGGAAGTCGAGGGTCTGGTGGCGGCAGTGGTGCTCGCCGGTCAGCCAGAGGATGTCGTCGCGGTCCAGGACGCCCCAGACGGCGGCGAAGGGGTTGCGGACGCCGAAGTCGAGGCCGCCGACCGGGGTGCCCCTCACCCCCAACCCCTCTCCCCCAACCCCTCTCCCCCAAGGGGGGAGGGGAGAGCGACGACACAGCGGGCGAAATCGGGGTAGACCAGCCCCACGCAGGGCCGCGGAACCTTGAAATTCTTCACATCCAGGTCGTAGAACAGTTGGCCGGCCGTGATGAAGTGTCGCGTGCGCCCGAGCTGGCATCCGGGTCACCACCAGCTGTGCGCCGGCCCCATTTGCAAGGGTCCGGGTGTCAGGGTGTCAGGAGAGTGTCACCCAACGCCAATAACAATTCCGTCAGGCTGCTGTGCGTTCCAGTCGTGAAATCAGGGCTTTTTGCGCGGCCGTCAGCTTGAGCAATCGCGGCGGCTTCGGCGCTTTGTGCGGCTTGCGCCGCGACCACTCGCGCACCGCCTTCGCGCTGCTCCGCTCACGACGTTCGCGCACGGCCTGACCTAAACGCTCCGCGTATTTCCCCGCTCGCCCTCGCAACAGAACAGACAACTCCTGCCGGATCGCCAACAGCACCTTGCGCGGACTGCACACCGGCTGCACTGCTCCCGCACCACCTCGCGGCGACACCGCCAGCACGCCTTGTGCCAGCATCAGTTGCAACGCCAGCAGCGACCCCTCGGCCTCCCGATGCACCAGACGCACCGTCCGGCTGGTCAACTTCATCTTGCCCAACGTGCGCTTGTACGCCCGGAATTGCCCCTCGCTTTCCCAACGCCAACGATAAAACTGCGCCGCGTTGGCCAGCGACAAACGCTGGCGGTCCAGCACGTTGGTCAACAGCCACACGTCCTGCTTGCCCTTCTTGCCCCGCACCCGCAGCAAACGCAGACGTAAAGGCGCTGCCTGGCCCTGACGCTTTGGAGGGAAGAAATAAACCAAGCCGTCGTCGGTGTGCGACCAGGAGTCTGGGTCGTCCACCTGCAACGTCACGTTGGCGCACATCCGCAACAGAAACGGCACACGCTGCTGCACCAGCTGTTGGGTCAAGGCGAAGCCGCAGAAGCCGGCGTCGGCGACCAGCAAGGCGGCGGCCGGCAACAACGGCAGCATCTGCAGCATGTGCGACCGTTCGCTGGCCGTGCTCAGGCCGAGCTGCCACGCCCACGGCACACCCAGACGCAGATGCACCAGGGCCGTGACGTACAAGCTCGGCGTCGTCGCCGCCGCCCCCGCCTTGTTGGCTGTCCCCAGACGTTGCTCCAACTCCGCCGTCCGAGGGCATTCCAGGCGTGAGCCGTCGCAACCGATGGGGATGAAGCCCTGCGTCAACCAGTAGTCGGCCAGACGCGTCGCCAGGACCTGGCGGATGCCGGCCGCCACCGTCCGCAGCACGCGGCTGGGCAGACGGGCCAGGGCCTTCTGAAAGCCGGCCACGGTCTTCCCCGGCCGGCGACGCCTGGGGAGCAGAGCCACGCAGCAGGCCCCGGCGGTCTCGAAGCGTTCGGCCTGAGAGTCGCCACAGGTCCAGGTCATCAAGAGGAGTACGAGCAGCAGGGGCTGAGTACTCCAGCGCGAGGAGCGCTTCTGGCACTGGCGTTGCTGGTGGGCTTGCTTGTACAGAGCGGGTGTGAGAAACTCGCGGAGGCAGTGAACGAAGGAGCGGGCCTGCGGTCGCAAGCGTCGCGCTGTCGAGTTGCCGTACATGAGCCGTTCCTCCCCTTGGACGTTTGGCAACATCCAGTGTGGCGGGGAACGGCTCATTCAGCTGCGCCAGTTTGGCGCGACCACAGAACAGCTGATGCAAGAATTCGGCGAAAGCCATAATACTTCAACAACTTACAGCAAAAACAGACCTGGTTCCGTTACTGGCGTTGGGTGACACCACGGTGTCAGGAGGGTGTCATTGCGCCAGGAAGCTCAGGAGAGGAGGAAGGCGATGGAGTAACCATCACGGAAACCTTTCGTAGGAACCCTGTGGGTAACCAATCCCACCCGGCAGGGCCTAGCCAGCCACCGGAAGCGAGTCTTGCGTCGTCGGCACCGTAAGGGCGATGACGAAGCGTAGACAGCCAGGGCCAAGGCCGTGCGATTGAGCCTCGAGAGTCGTACCCGCTGGAGCCTTCGTCGTTGACACAACGGGGGCAACATCGGCACACCGTCACAGGCGAGGTGCGTCCGGTCCGGCCGGGGTCGGAGAACACGGCATAGGTCCACAAGGGTTCCCTGGGAACCTGGGAGCCCCTACGGCTCCATCTCGACAGCAGTTGGCGTGACGGGACCGCCAAACCCGAAGGTCCCGGGCCCCAGGCCGGCGTCGGGCCTGAGTGGAGCGCAGACAGGCGCGCGGGATGGTACGGCCAAGCGAAGCAGTAGCGAAGCGCGGCCGGATGGTCCGTAGGGTGTCGGAGTGCCTCATAGTAGCGTTGGGGGTAGGGGAACCTGTGCGACGGGGACCCTGCCGAGTGAAGGGGGCACCTCGCCGCGGAGTTGTCGGTGGGCAACAGGTCGGGGTCTCTGAACCCCGGGTGCTGTACACGTAACGCCGGCAAGTAGCAGAGCGCATGTGAGCCCGCGACGAGACGAGCCGGATGCCTTAATTGGGCAAGTCCGGATCTGTGGGAGCCTCGGGGGGCAACCCCCGAGGCGACCCGGCCCACGGTGTCAGGAGGGTGTCATTGCGCCAGGAAGCTCAGGAGAGGAGGAAGGCGATGGAGTAACCATCACGGAAACCTTTCGTAGGAACCCTGTGGGTAACCAATCCCACCCGGCAGGGCCTAGCCAGCCACCGGAAGCGAGTCTTGCGTCGTCGGCACCGTAAGGGCGATGACGAAGCGTAGACAGCCAGGGCCAAGGCCGTGCGATTGAGCCTCGAGAGTCGTACCCGCTGGAGCCTTCGTCGTTGACACAACGGGGGCAACATCGGCACACCGTCACAGGCGAGGTGCGTCCGGTCCGGCCGGGGTCGGAGAACACGGCATAGGTCCACAAGGGTTCCCTGGGAACCTGGGAGCCCCTACGGCTCATCTCGACAGCAGTTGGCGTGACGGGACCGCCAAACCCGAAGGTCCCGGGCCCCAGGCCGGCGTCGGGCCTGAGTGGAGCGCAGACAGGCGCGCGGGATGGTACGGCCAAGCGAAGCAGTAGCGAAGCGCGGCCGGATGGTCCGTAGGGTGTCGGAGTGCCTCATAGTAGCGTTGGGGGTAGGGGAACCTGTGCGACGGGGACCCTGCCGAGTGAAGGGGGCACCTCGCCGCGGAGTTGTCGGTGGGCAACAGGTCGGGGTCTCTGAACCCCGGGTGCTGTACACGTAACGCCGGCAAGTAGCAGAGCGCATGTGAGCCCGCGACGAGACGAGCCGGATGCCTTAATTGGGCCAGTCCGGATCTGTGGGAGCCTCGGGGGGCAACCCCCGAGGCGACCCGGCCCACGGTGTCAGGAGGGTGTCAGATGGTGTCAGCAGGGTGTCAGGAGGGTGTCAAGTGGTGTCCAAGGGTGTGGGCCGGGTCGCCTCGGGGGTTGCCCCCCGAGGCTCCCACAGATCCGGACTTGCCCAATTAAGGCATCCGGCTCGTCTCGTCGCGGGCTCACGTGCGGCTCTGCTACTTGCCGGCGTTACGTGTACAGCACCCGGGGTTCAGAGACCCCGACCTGTTGCCCACCGACAACTCCGCGGCGAGGTGCCCCCTTCACTCGGCAGGGTCCCCGTCGCACAGGTTCCCCTACCCCCAACGCTACTATGAGGCACTCCGACACCCTACGGACCATCCGGCCGCGCTTCGCTACTGCTTCGCTTGGCCGTACCATCCCGCGCGCCTGTCTGCGCTCCACTCAGGCCCGACGCCGGCCTGGGGCCCGGGACCTTCGGGTTTGGCGGTCCCGTCACGCCAACTGCTGTCGAGATGGAGCCGTAGGGGCTCCCAGGTTCCCAGGGAACCCTTGTGGACCTATGCCGTGTTCTCCGACCCCGGCCGGACCGGACGCACCTCGCCTGTGACGGTGTGCCGATGTTGCCCCCGTTGTGTCAACGACGAAGGCTCCAGCGGGTACGACTCTCGAGGCTCAATCGCACGGCCTTGGCCCTGGCTGTCTACGCTTCGTCATCGCCCTTACGGTGCCGACGACGCAAGACTCGCTTCCGGTGGCTGGCTAGGCCCTGCCGGGTGGGATTGGTTACCCACAGGGTTCCTACGAAAGGTTTCCGTGATGGTTACTCCATCGCCTTCCTCCTCTCCTGAGCTTCCTGGCGCAATGGCACCGTGGGCTGACTCTGTTGCAGAACGTGCCGCTCGCCCAAGACGAAGGGCCGGCTGTCAGTGCCTGACAGCCGGCCCTCAAGTGGAGCTGGCGGGGATCGAACCCGCGACCTTCTGAATGCCATTCAGACGCGCTCCCAGCTGCGCTACAGCCCCAGGCGGGTGAGGAGCGATTCTCCTTGTGCTCAAACTAGCGGACGCTGTGCCGGCTGTCAATCCAGGCATCGGGCGGTGAGCGGACCTCCCTGAGGAAGCCTTCCCCAGGGACCTGCCGGCCATCCCCCCCCACCCACTTGGCAACCTGGCAGGCAGCTTTTTTCGGCGCCGCAAGTGCAAGCAAGACAACGAATAACGGCAACGAAGCTGCCTGCCAGCGTGGCAGGCAGGTCGGCCGTCATCGGCAGCATTCGGCCAGTTGGCGTAGCCTACGGGGCCGTTTGCTGGATGATCTCGGCCAGCTTGCCCAGCACTTTCCCCTCGCGGCTGGGTGGGGTGCCGCGCGGCAAGGGCACATCGTTGACGAAGATGGCAAAGGCGAGCCCGCGCCCGCTTTTCGTGGTCATGACGCCGCCCAGGGCCTTGCTGCGCAAGAGCGGCCGATCGTTCATCAGATCGCCGTAAACGAAGGTGCCTGTCTTGGCGTGCACTTTCCCTTTGGCGGGACTGTCAGCGGGCACCACATCCACCAGGGTGCCATCAACGGCCAGTACGGGCAGCGCGGCCCGGTAGGTGGGCCAGTCGTCGCGTTTCCGCATTCCCTGGAGCAAGGCCACGGTGGCCCGCGGCGTCACCGTGTCGGCCGCGGCTCCGCCGGCGGCACTGCCGAATGAAATCGTCTCCACCGGTACGCCCAGGTCGGCCAGCAGCTTGCGCTGCAACCGCATTCCCTCCGGCAGCGTGCGCTTGCCATTCTTGGCCGCGATCAGCAGGGGCAGCGTGCTGGCATAAAGGTTATGGCTCACCTTCAGCGTGACCTTGATGAACTCCCCGAACGGCGGTGATGTGTAGACCGCCACGCGCGGCAGCTTGCTGTACTTCTCCTTGGCGGGCAGTTCGCCCCGCGCCAGGGCCAGCGGACTGGCGGACACCTCGACCTCCGCCTGCCGCAGCGCCTCGATGAACAGGGCGCGGGCAAAGGCGGATGGGTCATCCACTGGGTAGATGCGCACCAACGGCTGCGACTTCGCCCGCACCTGGCCGCGCACCGTAAAGCGGTTCGGACCCACCGCCTCGATGGTGATCCACTGCTGCCCCTTCTCGGAGCCCGTCGCCACCTGGGCGTCCATCTGGATCAGGCTGGTGCGTGGCCGCATCTTCACCACGGCTGGGTCGCCGGCCTTGTCCGCGGGCGTGATGAGGGCGTCGATGACGTTGTCGTTGACAACAATCGGCGTCAACAGGGCCGGCCCGCTGCCGGTCCCCTGGGCCTTAGCGAACAGGCGATCGTCGATCAGGATGTCGCCGTCGATGCGCTGGATGCCCGCTTCCTTGACCTGCTTCGCCAGGGCGTGGAGGCCCGCGAGCGGGTCGGTGTTGGTGACCTCGGACTCGTTGCCGCTGGGGAAGTTGGCGTAGATGTGGTCGTGGTCATTGAAGGCCATCTTGCCGTCGGCGGTGGTCCGGCCGCCCAGCGTCAGGTCGCCCTGGGCCACGAGGATCAGGTCGCCATGCAACCGGCCTTCCTTCACCTCGCCGCGGCGATAGACCGGCGTCTCGAACTTGTGGTCCGGCCCAAAGGCCGCGAGGGCGGCGGCGCAGGAATAGAGCTTTGTCACCGAGGCCGGCATGAACAGGCGGTCGGCATCATGTTCGTAGACCGTTTTGCCGGAGTTCGCATCGACGATAAGGATGCCCCAGCGGGCCTGTTTGTAGTCGGGGCCGTTGGTGACGGCCTCGATTTTGGCGGCCAGGTCGTCGGCGCCGCGGGCGGCGGGGGCGAGCAGGCTGACGCAGATGAGGGCCGCGATAAGAAGACGGCGGGATGAGAGCATGCAGGTCACTCCTTGCCGAACGCGCAATCGAGAGCTGGTGTTGGCGGAGCCGGTCCCCCTCATGGTACACTCGACGCGATCATCGGGGAGTCGCCCCTCTGGGAGGATCACTCATGGCAACCCGCGTTCAGTGGCTGGGCCACGCCTGCCTGCTCATCGAGAGCGACGGCACTCACGTGCTCATCGATCCCTTTCTGACCGGCAATCCGGCGGCCGCGGCGAAGGCCGATCAGGTCCCCGCCGATTTCATCCTCGTTTCGCACGGCCACGGCGACCACATCGGCGATGCCATCCCCATCGCCCAGCGCACCGGGGCCACGGTCGTCTGCAACTACGAGATCAGCGAATGGCTGAAAAAACAGGGGGTCAGGAAGGTCCACGGGCAGCAGCACGGCGGCGGGCACAACTTCCCCTTCGGCCGGGTCAAGCTGACGCTGGCCTTTCACGGATCGATGCTGCCCGACGGCAGCTACGGCGGCAACCCGGCCGGTTTCCACATCACCTTCAAGGATGGCCGCAAGGTCTACGACGCCGCCGACACTGGGCTGTTCGGCGACATGCGGCTCATCGCCGATGAGGGGATCGACCTGGCCATCCTGCCCATCGGCGACAACTACACGATGGGGCCCGACGACGCCGTCCGCGCCGTGAAGTTGCTCCAGCCGAAAAAGGTCGTGCCGATTCATTTCAACACCTGGGACGTAATAGCCCAGGACGCGGCGGCCTGGGCGGCGCGCGTCCGGCAGGAAACCAAGGCCCAGCCCGTCGTGCTCAAACCTGGGGAATGGACCGACGTTTAGAAAAACCGGAAAGATGCTGCCCAGGCCCAGTGCCAAGCTGGCCGGCTCACGGTGCCGCCACACCTTCGGACACCACGTGGCACCATCGTGGCACCCTGTGGCACCCTGGTGGCACCCTTGGCACCGTCGTGGCACCGTGGCGGCACCATCGTGGCACTGTCGCGGCACCATCGTGGCACCGTCGTGGCACCGTCGTGGCACCATGCCACGCGGCGCCTTCCGGAGGTGGACACACGCACCGTGGGCGTTGACGTGCAGGCCAGCTGCGCGGTGAGGGCGTTCTGAGGATCGCAGACACATCTGGGGTGAACCGCGGTTCATGGCGACTCTTGCCGCTTTCGGCGATAGAGCTGGACCCGCCCCGGCGGCGTCTCGACCCGTTCGTACCCTTGACTCAGTTGGTCGAAGATCGCCACGCTGCGGGGCGACGCGCGGGCTTCATCCGTCACGTTCCACAGGAGGACGTAATCAACCGGCTGCCCGGTGCGTTCCGGATAGCTGAGGATGTTCACCTCCGGCGGCTCGGCCTGGAGCCCCTGATCGGGGGCGTTTCCCAGGCCGATGCGGTCGAACGGGTTTAGCTCGGGCCGGTAGCGGACCGGGAAGTAGCTCGTGTTCGCCTCGTAGTTGGCCAGTTCGACGATGCCGTTGTGCAGGGCGAGGTAGCCCGCGGCGTTACGGAAGACGCCGACCTTGGCCTGGGCCAGGGGCCCTGTGCGCAGGCCGTGGCTGAAGGGCAACGGCAGGACCGTCGTATCCGGCTTCAGATGGGGTTCCAGAGCCGTGAACTCCGCCAGCTGGCTGTTGAACTCGGCATAGGCCCAGGTGTGCAGCGCGAGCAGGCCGAGCGATACCGCCACGGCACCGGCCACAACGGCGCGCTTCAGCCGCGGCCCGAAGCAGTGGACCCCGAGCCACAGAATCAGGAACAGGAAGACAAACAGGCTCAGCCGCGTATTCAGGAAAGAACCGCCGGACAGTGCAGATGGTGCAGTGAAATAAGCGACTAGGGCGAGCACAACCGGGGCCAGGAGCAGGTCGCGCCTTTCCAGCAGCCGTGTCTGGTAGCGCCTCCAGAGGACGAAGACAGCGAGCCCCGCCAGACACAGCAGAGTGAGTCGCGACAGGAGCCGTTCCAGGTCGAAATAGGAGACAAGCACGTCCAGATCGAGCAAGCGGGTCAGCAGCAGCGGCTTGTACTCCCACTGCACCGCCTGTCCCTGCCGTCCAATGAACGTCAACCCCAGCACAACCGCTGGCAGGAACGCCAGGGCCGGTCCGAGCAGGCGCTGGGGCCGTCGGTCGAGCAACGTCCAGCCGGCGGCCAGACCACCGATCAGCATGAGGGCCATGACCACCGCGACGAGAATGGCAGAAGTACAGCAACACGACCAGGGCCGCCAGCGTCAGTGTCTGGCGGATGCCGAATTGATCGTCATGCCGCAGCCAGTAGCCAACGGTCAGGAAGAAGACGGCCAGGCTGTAGCAGAAGTTGTGGAACCCCATGTGAAAAAGGAAGTGCTGCGCGAAGGGGAATGTCAACACCGCCAGCCAGCCGGACCCGGAGCGAACCCCGTTCAGGGCATAGCGCGCCGCGAGCGGCAGCAAGACGAGGTACCCGCTGAGTAGGACCTTCTCGGCGATCAGCGGCGGGAACAGGCTCATCAGGCCGGCAAGCACCAGGTGGCCGAACCAGTTGGGGTCAAAGTCGCTGCTCAGAGTGTAGAATGTGCGCAGCAGCGCCCGGTCGTCCCGGTGATACTCGCGCAGGATGACAGCGTTTTCCAGGTGCGTGGGACCGTCCTGCGATGGAAAGTAGCGAAACACCCAGAGGGGCGCGACGTGCAGGACCAGCAGGGCGAGGAGCAGAAGACGATCGAAATCGCGAGGCTTATCCATCGGTGCTCACCACCCCAGCGCCTGCCGCAGGTCCTCGAGTCCGCCGCGGACTGCTTCATCGGCTGTCGGGTGCGCGGCGCCGCTTTCCAGGTGCTTGCCGTTGATCGTCTGCTTGACGCGGCAGCTGTGCTGGCCTTTGATGGGAAAAACGGCGAGGAGGTATTCCAGCTCGGGGCCGAAATAAACGGCGTAGGACAGGCCATCCGGATTGCCGCGAAGCTCGCCGCCGTGGCGGGTGAGCCAGTCGGGGGTGGGGATGGACATTCGGCGCTGGTCTCCGTTTAGCCGCCGCTCGCAGAGCGGCGTGGTCTGTCATTCGGGCAACGGCTGGCCCTTGGTTTCGGGGGCGAAGGGCAGCGCGATCAGCCCGATCAGGAAGAAGACGCACATGGTCAGGCCCGCGTAGCGCATCGGCTCCGTATAGCCGGCGAACACCCGATTGGTCAACAAGCCCAGGGCCGATGGCCCAATCAGGGCGACGAAGCGGCCGACGTTGTAGCAGAATGAGGTTCCCGTGCTCCGCAGGCGTGTCGGGAACAACTCAGGGAAGTAGATCGCGTAGCCGCCGAACAGGCTCAGCTGGCAGAAGCCCATCAGGGGGACCATCCACAGTACGTCCCCAAAACTCCGCAGATACCAGAACGTCAGCGCGGTGCTGAGGAGGGCAGCCACAAAGGCGATGGCGAAGGCGGGCCGCCGGCCAATGCGGTGAGTCAGCCGGCTGAAGGCGTAGATGCCGAAAAAGGCCCCGGCGTTGAAGACCAGGGAGGTGATACCCACCCAGAACGTCAATTCCCCGTTCACTTCGTCGGGCGACAATCCCTTGGCGACAAACGCCTTGCGGAAGACGGTGCGGATCAACTCCGGGCTGAAAAAGCCGATGCCCCACAGGCCGACCACGCCGGAGAAGCCCAGGAGCATGCCGACGATCACGTTACGTCGCAGGCGCGGCACTCCAAAGAGTTCGCGTATGGAGCCGAGTTGGCGCCGCGTCTCCTTGTCGCCGGCGGCCGCACGCCAGCGCTCCGGCTCCTTCAAGCGGCGCATGACCACGGCGGCCAGGAGTGCCGGCACCACGCCCACTACGAACATCCAGCGCCACGGGGAGTGGATGGCACCCACCCTCTCCAGCTTTCCGAACACCATGCTGATGAGCGCAGCGCTGATGTTTCCAACCGCCGACAGCGCTTGCAGCCACCCGAGGGCAAACGGTCGGGCCCGCTCGGGCATCGACTCGGCCACGAGAGATACGCCGACGGCGAACTCACCCCCGACACCCAGTCCCGTCAAGAAGCGGTACAGGGCGAAGTCCCACACGCCAACTGACAACGCGCTCAGGCCGGTGAACAGCGAATAGAGCAAGATGGTCAGCACCAGGGTGCGCACACGCCCGAGGCGGTCGCCGAGGACGCCGAAGAGAAGTCCCCCGGTCGCCCAACCCATGATAAAGATGGATGTCGTGTAGCCGCCATACTCGTCAACCAGCGTGTTGTCGGGCGAGACCTGGAGGAGGGCTATCATCGCCGGCTTGCGCCAGGATAAACAACTGCTGGTCGAGGCAGTCGAATAACCAGCCGAGCGCACACACGGCGAGAACAAACCAGTGATACCGATTCAACTCCTTGTACCACGGACGTCCGTTGTCGTCCGGTTTCGCGGCGGGGAGAGGGGGCTCGGGGTGCATGAAACCTCGAAGGTGGCAGGACGCGGCGGGGGGTGACGGTTCGTTATACCGGGCGGCGCGGCGGGATGCCAGCATTTACGCAAGGATTGTCCAGTCAGTATGATAGAAAACTCCATTCTCGGAAGGAGCGGCGATGTCCGTCGACACGCTTCGGCTCGGGTTCCTCGGCGCCGGCAAGATGGCGACGGCCCTGGCGCGCGGCTGGATCGACGCCGGCCTGGCGGTGCCCGAGCACATCGTCGCCAGCGATCCGGTGCCGGCGGCGCGGGACGCCTTTGCCGCAGTCACCGGCGCCCGGGCCACGGCCGACAACCGCGAAGTCGTCACCGCCAGCGATCTGCTGGTCCTGGCCGTCAAGCCGCAGTCGATGGCCGCCCTGCTCGCTGAGGTTCGGCCAGTCGTCGCCGCCCGCCACCTGGTCGTCTCCATCGCGGCGGGCCTCGCCTTGAAAGCGCTGGCGGACGGCCTGGGGCCGGAACGCCGGCTGGTCCGCGTGATGCCGAACACACCCTGCCTCGTCGGGGCCAGTGCCTCCGGCTATGCGGCGGGCGACCGGGCCACGCCGGAGGACCTCGCTCTTGTCGATCGTTTGCTCAACGCCGTCGGCCGAGCGTTCCGACTACCCGAACCCCTTCTCGATGCGGTGACGGGCCTCAGCGGCAGTGGACCGGCCTTCGTCTACGTCATCATCGAAGCGCTGAGCGACGGCGGCGTGTGCGTCGGCCTGCCGCGCGACGTGGCCACGGCCCTGGCAGCCCAGACCGTGCTCGGCTCGGCGAAGATGGTGCTCGAAACTGGCTTGCATCCCGGCGTGCTGAAGGACCAGGTGACCAGCCCGGGCGGGACGACGATCGCCGGATTGCACGCCCTGGAACGGGGCGCACTGCGGGCGGCCTTGATCGACGCGGTGGACGCGGCGACGCGGCGGGCGATGGAACTGGGGAGGGGATAGATGGCGGATTACGCGGGGCAAAGCGTGGCTCAAATCCTCAAAACGAAACAGGGACGGATCAAGAACGCTCCCTTGGAGAGAGGATCGCCGAGCTGGGATGATATCATGCACTTGACGTGGGAAGAGGTGGAGGAGAGATACCACCGCGGTGAACCCGGCTTCAAGACCTTTCACAAGCTGCTAACCGCCAAGAGGTTTGACAAATGAACCAGGACCGATTCGATAAATTCCTGACTTTTCTCGAACGACTGGATCAGGCCAAGATCCCTTACACGACGCAGCATTCCCGCGAGGATGCTGTCATGGTGACTGCCTTCGCTCCGGGACAGTATTGGGAGATCGAGTTTCTGGCCGATGGCGAGATCGAGATCGAACGCTTTCGCAGCAACGGTCACATCGATGACGAGTCGGTGCTTCCAGAGTTGTTCGCCCTGTGTTCGGACGAGGAGTCTGCGAGCGCCGCAGGAACCAAAAATGCCCCCACCACAGCCCGAAAGTGAACGCATCCTGATCTTCGACTTCGGCTCCCAATACGGCCAGCTGATTGCCCGGCGCGTGCGCGAGCAGAACGTCTTCTGCCAGATCGTGCGCCACGATCTCCCGGCGGCTCGTGTCGCCGAACTGAAGCCGCGCGGCCTGATCTTCTCCGGAGGCCCGGCCAGCGTCTACGAACCGGCGGCCCCGCACTGCGATCCGAAGCTGTTCGATCTCGATATTCCGATCCTCGGCATCTGCTATGGCATGCAGCTCGCCTGCCAGGCGCTCGGCGGCGAGGTCAAGCCAGGGCTCAGCCGCGAGTTCGGCCGGGCCCACTGCCACATCACCGATGGTGACGGCCTCTTCCAGGGCGTACCGCTGGACACCGTTGTCTGGATGAGCCACGGCGACCAGGTGCCGGCGGTGAGCAGCGAGTGGCTGCCGCTGGCCACGACGGACACTTGCCCCGTCGCCGCCGTGCGCCATCGCACCCGGCCGATCTTCGGGTTGCAGTTTCATCCGGAAGTCAGCCACACCCCGTGCGGCAGCCAGATTCTGCGCAACTTCCTGTACGGAGCCTGCGGCTGTCGGGGCCTCTGGAAGCTTCAATCGTTCATCGAGCACACCATCGCCGACATTCGGCAGCGGGTCGGCAAGGCTCGGGTGATTTGCGGCCTGTCCGGCGGCGTCGATTCGTCAGTGACGGCGGCTCTCCTCATCAAGGCCGTGGGACCGCAGGTGGCCTGCATCTTCGTTGACAACGGCCTGTTGCGCCAGGGCGAAACCGATGCCGTTCGCCGCACTTTCCGCGGCAATTTCAACGCCGATCTGCACGTGGTCAGCGCGGGTGATCGTTTCCTCCAGGCCCTGGCCGGCGTGACTGATCCGCAACAGAAGCGAAAGATCATCGGCCATGTCTTCATTGACGTTTTCAGGGACGAGGCCTTGCACATCAAGGACGCCCACTTCCTGGCGCAGGGGACGCTCTATCCCGACGTGATCGAGAGCGGCGGCGCCGCCGACGGCCCGGCGGCCAACATCAAGACCCACCACAACGTCGGGGGGCTGCCGGCCGAGTTGGGCTTCGAGTTGATCGAGCCGCTGCGCGACCTCTTCAAGGACGAGGTCCGCCGCCTCGGCCTGGAACTGGGCTTGCCGGAAGAGACGGTCTGGCGCCACCCCTTCCCCGGCCCCGGCCTGGCGGTCCGCTGCCTCGGCGAGGTAACGGCACCACGCCTGAACGTGCTGCGCCAGGCGGACCACATCCTGCTGAAGGAGCTGAAGGAATCCGGGTGGTATCGGCAAACGGCGCAGGCCTTCGCGATCCTGTTGCCTGTGCAAAGTGTCGGCGTCATGGGGGACGGGAGGACCTACGAGAACGTGGTGGCCATTCGGGCAGTGCAGACGGACGATTTCATGACCGCCGACTGGTCGCGGTTGCCGTACGACCTGCTGGCGAAGATTTCGACGCGGATCATCAACGAGGTGAAGGGGGTGAACCGAGTAGTCTACGATGTGAGCAGCAAGCCGCCGGCGACGATAGAATGGGAATGAGTCAACGTTTAGCGGCGGATCGTAGATCCGCTAAACAGCAAGGAACTCGCACATGCGCTTCACCAAAATGCACGGCCTCGGCAACGACTACATCTACGTCGATTGCATCCGCAATCCGCCGCCGCGGCATCCGGCCGAGCTGAGCGTCAAGGTCAGCGATCGGCATTTCGGTATTGGCAGCGACGGGCTCATCCTGATCTGCCCATCGGAACGCGCCGATGTCAGAATGCGCATGTTCAACGCCGACGGCAGCGAATCGGAGATGTGCGGCAATGGCGTCCGTTGCGTCGCCAAGTATGCCTTCGACCACGGCCTCACCAAGCACAACCCGATGACCGTCGAAACCGGCCGCGGCATCCTCACGCTTCACCTCGATGTCAGGGCCGGCAAGGTCGAGCAGGTCACGGTGAACATGGGCGAGCCGATCCTCGAAGCGGAGAAGATTCCGACCACGCTGCCCGGACCGCGTGTGGTGAACTACCCTGCGAAAAAGGTGTCAGGACCCATTTCCGAAATGGGTCCTGACACGTTTTTGACGTGCGTGTCGATGGGCAATCCGCATGTTGTCCTGTACTGCGACGACGTGAGCCAGGTCCCGCTCGAGCGCGTCGGTCCGCTCCTCGAAAACGCGCCGGTGTTCCCGCGGCGGATCAACGTCCACTTCGTGCAGGTGCGGTCCTCCGAGGAAGTGACGATGCGCACGTGGGAGCGCGGTAGCGGCATCACGCTGGCCTGCGGCACCGGGGTCTGCGCCGTCGCCGTCGCCGGGGTCCTGACCGAGCGGACCGGGCGCCGGTTGCTGGCCCATCTGCCCGGAGGGGACTTGCATTTGCGCTGGGACGAGGCGGATAATCAGGTATACATGACCGGCCCCGCCGTTGAAGTGTTCAGCGGGGAGTGGGCGGAGACATAAGCCGCTTGCGGCTTCGCAGCCGGGGCGAAGCCGCAAGCGGCCATCGAGGGCACGGAAGCCATGAAGATTCGTCAGCCGTGGCTCATCAAGCTCGTGGCGTTCGTAGGGGTCGTGCTCCTGCGGCTCTGGCTGGGGACCCTGCGCTATCGCTGTGTCGCGCTGGGACCGCGGATCGACCTCAAGCGCGTAGATCGGCAACAGCGTTTCCTGTGGATCTTCTGGCATGAATACATGCTTGTGCCGGCGTACCTGTATCCGCGCGAGGATGTTCATGTGCTCATCAGCACCCACGCCGACGGCGAATTGATCGCGCAGGTCTGCCGACGGCTGGGATTTCAGACGGTGCGTGGCTCGACCACGCGGCGCGGTGTCGAAGCAACACGCGAGATGCTCAAAATGAGTCAGGACGGCCAGTTGGTCATCACGCCGGATGGCCCGCGCGGGCCGCGGCGGCGCTTGCAAGCTGGGGTCGTTCACCTGGCTGCGTTGACCGGATTGCCCATCTTGCCGATGGGATTCGCGTTTGACCGGCCGTGGCGGGCCCGGAGTTGGGACCGCTTTGCCCTCCCCCGGCCATTTAGCCGGGCGGCTTCGGTGTCCGGCGAGCCGATCGTAGTGCCGGCGGACGCCACTCGCGAAGAGCTGGAGGAATACCGCGTTCAGGTCGAGGCCGCCCTGAACCGCGTCACCGAATCGGCCGAGGAACTGGCCGCCGGTCAGCCGCCACAGCCCGAGCCGACCGCTGCCCTCTATTGAGCTTGCATCGCGAAGGGGTGATCGCTATCGTGCCCGCTCATTTATCACCGACGGACGAGGTAGAAGACCTCCCAACCGCTCAGCCGTATCTCACGTGGTGGGTGCGCGGCATCCTCCTGCTGATCGTCGGCGGGCTGGTGGGCGTCTTCGTCATCGCGCAACTGCTGAATCCCTACGATGCGGACGGCAACCCGCGGGTGATGGGGACCCATACGGGACCGCCGCTGAACTTGCCGGACTGTACGTTCAAGCAGATGACGGGGGTGCCCTGTCCCTCGTGCGGGATGACGACGAGTTTCAGCCTGCTGATGCACGGCGACCCTGTGAATTCGCTGCGGGCCAACTGCGTGGGCACCGGCCTGGCGCTCTTTTGCCTGGCACTGATTCCGTGGGCGCTGGCGTCGGTCTGGTTGAAACGCCCGTTGTGGATCCTCTCCCTGGAGAGGGCGATGGCTTACCTGGTCGTCACCTTCCTGGTGGCGATGTTATTGCGCTGGGGGATCGTCCTGGCCATCCTCTGGTGGCACCGGACGCAAGGATGATTGACGGTTGAGAATCCGGCAACGGATTGATTCGATCGTCGAGACTTTCATGGAGGAGAGGCGATGACGCAATTTCGGCGCTGGGCTGGGCTGGGGCTCTGTGCATTGGCCATCCTGGCCGGCGGCTGCAACATCCTCTCCCTGCCGTTCTTCCTCGCCGGTCCCGAGCCGAGTGACCCGGCGTCCCTCAAACAGCTGGCGACCGAGGACAAGAACAAGAAGATCAAGGTGGCTGTTCTCGCCGTCAGTAACCTGGAGGTCCGGGAGCAACTGGCCCGCGTCGATCGGGAATTGTCGGCTCTCGTGGTCCGGCGCCTGGGCGACCTCAGCAAGACCAACGAGGAAAACGTCGTCGTCGTGCCGGTCAATGTGGTCGAACGCTACAAGTCCGAACACCCCGACTGGGACCGCCCCCTCGACCTGGTGAAAATCGGCCAGGACCTGAAGGTGCGCTACGTCATCTATCTGGAGATCGAGAAGCCTCTCGCTGTACCTGGACAAGAGCAACAAGGAGTTCCTCCAGGGAGACACGGATGTCAAACTGACGCTCGTCAATGTCCGCAAGCCGGACGATCTGCCGGAAGAGAAGCCGTTGCACGAGAAGTATCCCGAATCGCCCGTCAACGCCTTTGACGAACCGAACCCCGCCGCCTTCCGGCTCCGGTTCCTGGACCATGTGGCCGAGCAGATCGCCTGGCAGTTCGCCAAGCATCCCACGAAGGACAAGTACGGCGCCCAGTAGGTCGCCAACGGACCGCCGGCAGAACAGCCCACGGGTCGCGGACCCGTGGGCTGTTTTCGTTCTGCGGGCGATCCCTGGCCGCTGCCGACGCTTTGGCTTAAGAGTGATCCGAGGGACCCGGCGTGGGACTGCTGATGCGATTCACCCAGACGGAGAGAGGCGCATGTCCGAACCGATCCAGATTCGCTGCCGCGAGAATGGGCCGCTGGTCGTTCACGGGGCGGTGAAGCTAGTCGATCACCTGGGCAACCAGTTCACGATTCCCCCCGGCAAGGACTTTGTCGCGCTCTGCCGGTGCGGGCAGTCGAAAAACCGTCCGCTCTGCGATGGCTCGCACCGGACGTGCGGCTTCCAGGCGGCTGAGGTGGCGCCCGTCACTCCCCTCGCCCCCGATCATTAGCCCGACGCGCCAGCAAGGGTACACCAACGGGTCGTTCCCCGCTCGCCGGGCACCTTGCGGCCCGTGGCCGCGGCTCTATAATCAGAACTGTCGTCACGAAAACCCGGCCGTTCGCTATTTCCGCGAGACCTCCATGACCGCGCTGCGAACCTGGTGCAACAACGTCTACCTGGCGATCAAGACGGTCAGCGAGGGGCTGTATGTCACCCTCTGGTACTTTGTGCAGACCTACCGGCGGCAGACCTTCACGGAGCGGTTCGAGTATCCCGAGCTGCCCGTGCCCGTCAAGCCGCGCTATCGCGGTTTTCACCGCTTCGACCTGACCACCTGCATCGGCTGCGACAAGTGTGCCCGCGCCTGCCCCGTCGATTGCATCTACATCGAAAAGATCAAGAACCCGGTCGGCAAGGGCTTCCGTGTCAACGGGTTCACGATCGACTACACCAAGTGCATGTTCTGCGCCCTGTGCGTCGATCCGTGCCCGGTCGATTGCATTTTCATGGGTTCGACATACGACATCAGCTGCTACAGTCGGGACGGCTGCATCGTAGACTATGCCAAGCTGCCTTTAGAGGTGGCCTGGGGGCAGGCGACGCTGAACCCGACGGCAGTGGCGGCGTCGAAGCTGGAGGCCGCGCCCGTGTGGACCAAGCCGCCCGACCCGCCGCCGCCACCCAAGCCGGTGCCGGCCGCCGCCGCACCGAAGTAAGGAACCCGGGTCCAGGCACCGTCGCCAGGAACCTCGGATCGGAGAGAAGAGATGACCACGAGCAAACGCAAACGGGGCAAGCGCTACTTCACCCCGGGCGAGGCCAACGCCACCTTGCCCCTGGTGCGCTCCATCGTCAAGGACATCACCGAGCTGGCCGCCAGCCTGCGCGACCGCCACGAACGCCTCACCCGGCTAGGCGGCAGCGACCGCGGCGTCCTGGGCGAAGCCTACAAGGAAGAGCTGCGCACCCTCGAACAGGACCACGAACGCGGACAAACACAGATGAAGGAATTCGTCCAGGAGCTGCAGAAGCTGGGCGTTGAGCTAAAAGATTTCTATACCGGCCTGGTCGATTTCCCCGCCTGGATGAATGGTCACGAGGTCTATCTGTGCTGGCGCCAGGGCGAGCCGGAGGTGGCCCACTGGCACGAGGTGGATGCCGGTTTCGCGGGACGGCAGAAGCTCAAGGCGGAGCAGGTCCACAGCAACTAAAGAGCAAGCCGCTTGCGGCTTCGCACGCCCTGCGAAGCCGCAAGCGGCAAGGGGTTCGCGATGACTGGACTGGTCGGCTACCTCGTCCTGTTTGTGATTATCGGGACGGGCTTTGTCTTCATCCACCTGATGATCGGCAAGCTGATCCGGCCGTTCAAGCCCACCACCGAAAAGAGCACCATCTACGAATGTGGCGAGCCGACCATCGGCAGTGCCTGGATCCAGTTCGACCTGCGCTTCTACGTCGTGGCCCTGCTGTTCGTCATTTTCGATGTGGAAGTCGCCTTTTTCTTCCCCTGGGCCATTGTCTTCGGCCAGGCCAACGCGCTGGCCAAGCCTGAGGCGGCCACGCCCGGGCAGGTGGAGCTGGCACGCCAGGAGCTGATCCAGTCCGGCACCGACCGGCCGATCACGCCGGCCGAGCAGGAGGCTGCCCGGGATTATTCCCGGATCGCTTTCTTGGACATTCTCGTCTTCTTCGGCGTCCTGCTGGTCGGGTTCGCCTATCTCTGGTCACGCGGCGACCTGAAATGGGTGCGTAGCCTGGCCAGCGAAGAAGGCGAATCGCCGCCCGGCCCTCCGCCGGTGGTGCCGATGCCGGGGAAGAAGGTCCTCGTCGGGGCCGGGCACTGAGTGTTTAGCCGCCGCCCTGTGGGCGGCGCGTTTGCGTGAAAAGGGGTCTTCTCATGGGCTGGCTCGAAGGACGCTTCGAAGAAAGCGTCATCACGACCTCGATCGAACAGGCGATGAACTGGGCCCGCGAGTCGAGCATGTGGCCGATGACGTTCGGCCTGGCCTGCTGCGCCATCGAGATGATGGCCGTCGGCTGCTCGCGCTTCGACATCGATCGCTTCGGTGCCGGCGCCTTTCGGGCGACCCCCCGCCAGGCCGACCTGATGATCGTGGCCGGCACCGTCAACTACAAGATGGCCAGCCGCGTCCGCCGGCTCTATAACCAGATGCCCGATCCGAAATTCGTTATCGCAATGGGAGCCTGCACCTGCGGAGGCGGGCCGTACTACAAGTACGGCTACAACGTGGTCAAGGGCGTCGATCTGGTCGTGCCGGTCGATGTCTACGTCCCCGGCTGCCCGCCCCGCCCCGAGGCCCTCCTCGAAGGGTTGATGCGGATTCAGGACAAGGTCAAGGGCATGAAGGGGCTGACACGCGGGCAGCCGATCAACGTGCCAATCCCGTCACGGACTGGTTACACGCTGCTGCCCACCGAGCTAGCGCCGACCTGATTCTGGCGAGCGGCCAGGCGTTAGCCGGCCGGTGATGATTCCGTACCGGCCGGCTAACGCCTGGCCGCTCGCCGAGCCAAGAGACCCCCGATGACCCCCGCGGAAATCCTCGACGTCCTGAAACAGCGCTTCGGCGATCGGATCAAATCCTCGAAACTGGACGGGCCCGATCCGTTTGCGGTCATCGACCCCGCCGACCTGTTCGAGGTCTGCCAGTTCCTGCGCGACGATCCGCGCCTGGGCTTCGCCTTCCTCAACTGCATCAGCGGCGTGGATTACCTGGAGCTGGATCCGAAGAAAGCGCCCAAGGCCGGCTTCGAGCCGCACCTGGAAGTGGTCTACCACTTCTCGAACTTTGCGCCGCGCGAGCGCTTCCACCGCTTCGGCCTCAAGCTGATTCTGCCGCGCTGGAAGGACGGCAAGCCGGGATCGCTGCCCGAACTGCCGTCGGTGACTTCCCTGTGGCGGACCGCCGACTGGCACGAGCGCGAGGTTTACGACCTGTCCGGCGTCTGGTTCACCGGGCACCCCGAACTGACGCGGATCTTGTTGTCCGAGGACTGGGAAGGGCATCCGCTGCGCAAGGACTACGAGTTCCCCCTGGAATACCACGGCATACGAGGCCGTTAACCCGTTTAGCCGCGAGCTTCTGCGAGCGCTTTGCCGATAGCGCTGGCAGAAGCTCGCGGCTAAACAATGCAAACCGACTCATGGCCACCGCCAACCTCGCAATCACCGACCCGACCGTCATCGAGTTCGACGTCCGCACCGACGAGATGCTCGTCAACATGGGGCCGCAGCATCCGTCTACGCACGGCGTGCTCCGCCTGGTGCTGCGAACCGACGGCGAGGTGGTTTCCGAGGTCACGCCCCACCTTGGCTACCTGCACCGCTGTGCTGAAAAGATCGGCGAGAATGTCACTCCGATCCAGTTCATTCCGTACACCGACCGGATGGACTACCTGGCCGCGATGAACATGAACCTCGGCTTTTCGATGGCGGTCGAGAAACTCTGCGGCATGCAGGTCCCGGAAAAGGCCCAGGTCATCCGCGTCATCATCTGCGAGATGAACCGCATCGCCAGCCACCTGCTGGGCATGGGTGCCTATGGGCTCGACCTGGGGACGTTCAGCCCCTTCCTGTACGCCTTCCGCGAACGCGAGATGATTCTCGACCTGTTCGAGGAGGCGTGCGGGGCCCGGCTGACGTACAGCTATCTCACCGTCGGCGGTGCCCACGACGACCTGCCCCAGGGCTGGGTCGAGCGCTGCCAGCAGTTCCTCGACTACCTGAAGCCGCGCATCGCCGAGTATCACGCCCTGCTGACCACCAACCACATCTTCGTCCAGCGCACTGCCAACATCGGCATCATGACCAAGGAGCAGGCCCTGACCTACGGCTGCACCGGCCCCATGCTGCGCGGCTCGCTGAACCGCCGCGACGGCGACCCTGCCTTCGACCTGCGCAAGCTCGAGCCTTACTGCGGCTACGAGAATTACGATTTCAAGGCTGTCATTCCCCCGTTCGACGACGACTATTACGGCGTCCCCTACCGGGCCCCGAAGGAAGCGGTCATCGGCGACGCCTGGCACCGGTTCTACGTCCGCATGCTCGAGGTGGTGGAGAGCATCAAGATTGCGGAGCAGGCGCTCAGGAAGTATCCGACGGCCCAGGGCTCGCACCGGATCGACCAGCCCAAGCACCTGCCGCCCGGTGAGGCCTATGTCGAAACCGAGGCCCCGCGCGGCCAGATGGGCTTCTATGTGGTCGGCAGCTTCGCCAAGGGCCAGGTGCCGTTACGCGTGCGGGCCCGCTCGTCGAGCTTTTGCAACCTGAGCGTGACCAACGACCTGTGCCGCGGCTGCCTCATCGCCGACGTTCCCGCCATTGTGGGCAGCATCGACATCGTCATGGGCGAGATTGACCGGTGAGCCAGATCGCCGCAGATCAACCCAGGCCTCTCAGCCCACGGTGTCACCACACCCTCGGACACCCCAGCCGGGTCGCCTCGGGGGTTGCCCCCCGAGGCTCCCACAGATCCGGACTGGCCCAATTAAGGCATCCGGCTCGTCTCGTCGCGGGCTCACGCCTGCTCTGCTACTTGCCGGCGTTACGTGTACAGCACCCGGGGTTCAGAGACCCCGACCTGTTGCCCACCGACAACTCCGCGGCGAGGTGCCCCCTTCGCTCGGCAGGGTCCCCGTCGCACAGGTTCCCCTACCCCCAACGCTACTATGAGGCGCTCCGACACCCTACGGACCATCCGGCCGCGCTTCGCTACTGCTTCGCTTGGCCGTACCATCCCGTGCGCCTGTGTTCGCTCCGCTCAGGCCCGACGCCGGCCTGGGGCCCGGGACCTTCGTAATTGGCGGTCCCGCCGCGCCAACTGCTGTCGAGATGGCCGTAGGGTCTCCCAGGTTCCCAGGGAACCCTTGTGGGCCTATGCCGTGTTCTCCGACCCCGGCCGGACCGGACGCACCTCGCCGCTGACGGTGCGCCGATGTTGCCCCCGTTGTGTCAAAGACGAAGGCTCCAGCGGGTACGACTCTCGGGGCTCAATCGCACGGCCTTGGCCCTGGCTGTCTACGCTTCGTCATCGCCCTTACGGTGCCGCCGACGCAAGACTCGCTTCCGGTGGCTGGCTAGGCCCTGCCGGGTGGGATTGGTTACCCACAGGGTTCCTACGAAAGGTTTCCGTGATGGTTACTCCATCGCCTTCCTCCTCTCCTGAGCTTCCTGGCGCAATGACACCATCCTGACACCCTCGTGACACCCAGGGCACCCTGACCAAGCAAATCCGGCCAGGGGCACAGCTGCCGTGGAGACGGATGCCAGCTGCGCGACGATGGCGTTGGGCACACCGCGGAAACCCGCAGTACGCGGCCGCTTCGCCAATCGACCGGATAATCGTCGCAAGCCCCGCTCCACTCGGTTATGATCCCCCTATCGACACTTCTCTTACCAGCTACGCATGCTCTCCGCGCCAGGGGAGGTGCCAGCCCGAGATCGAGGCGGGAGCGGCGGAGGCCAGGCGATGGCCGAATCCATAGAGCAACTGACGGACGAGCAACTCCTGAAAATCTGTCTTACCGACGAGCAGGAGGCGTGGCCGGAGCTGCGCCGGCGCCATGCCCCAGCGCTGGCCCGGTTTATTGCGCACCTGCTCCACGGCCAGAAGAGCGCGGCGCTGCCGCGCCGACGACCTGGCGGAACTCGTGCTGGAATCGCTGCTCGAAGGGAAGCGGGCCCGGCTGCGCCGCTTCGATCCGGACCGCGCTTCCTTCCCGGCGTACCTGCGCCTGCTGGCCGTGCAAGCGGTGCAGCTCGAGTGCCGGCAGAACAAGCGCCGCCGCCAGGGGGAATCCGCACTCGGTCCGCTCGATCCCGCGGACACCTGGGCCGACGATGCCGCCACGGTGCTGCTGCGCCAGGAATTCGTCGCCTCCCTGACGCCCCTGGAGCAGACATATTGCCGCCAGGAACTGCTCGGCGAGACCGTTCCGGGCGGACCGTACGAGTTTTCCGCGAAGCAAGGATACAACCTGAGTCAGCGCATCCTCAAGATGCTAAAGGAGTTCTGTAAAAAACAAAGGTAGCCGGCGCGGGGGATTCAGGAAAGTTCCACAAAAGCGACGGGAAGCATAAGTAAAAGCGGCCTAGGGGCGCATTATACCTTGTAGCGGCGGTCGAGGTGTAACGGCATTGCATGATCGGGTAATCGCAGCGCTTGCTCGGCCGTCAGGGGCATTGCGATCCATGCTCAAATTCTGGCTAAGCCGTGGCGCGACGCACACCCTGCTCTTGAGGGTGTTGGGCGTCGTGCTGCTCGTAGCCGCGGGCCTGAAGGGGTACGAGTTGTCGTTCGACCCCCTCGCTGACGATTCTTTTCTCGCCTCGCCCCGCCTACAAATCGCCGTGATAGATGGTGAAATACTCCTGGGGCTCTGGCTACTCAGCGGGTTAGCGAGGCGCGGCGCCTGGATGGCGGCCCTCGGCTTCTTCATCGCCGTGGCGGGCCTCAGCCTGTACATGGCACTGGCCGGCCAATCATCGTGCGGCTGCTTCGGGCGTGTCACGGTCAACCCGTGGCTGAGCTTCGCCTTCGATGGCGTGGCGGTCGCCGCGCTGATGATCTGGCGCCCACTGCCTTCCCAGGAAACGCCGGCCGTCTGGTTGCGGGGAGTGCTGCGAACCGGCCTCGCGACGGCGGTTTTCCTCACCCTGATCGGCGGCGCATTTCTGCTGGCCTTCGACGACCCGGCCGCCGCCCTGGCCCGGTTACGCGGTGAAGTGATCGCCGTTGAGCCGAATGTCAGTCAAGTCGGTGATGGCGTACCGCAGGAACAGCGCCAGTTTGCCGTCCAATTGACAAATCACGGGGGACGGCCCGTCCGCATTCTCGGCGGCACGACGACCTGTTCGTGTATCGCCACGGAAGACTTGCCAATCACCGTGCCGGCCGGCGAGTCCCGCTCCATCGCAGTAAGCGTCAGGTTCTCGGGCGGGGCCGGACGCTTCCAGCACAGCTTTATCTTTTACACCGACGACGAGAAGCAGCCGGTGGTCACGGCCCGCTTCGCCGGGCGCGTGATCGAACCGCCTTCGCCCTGACTAAAGCAGGTGGTCGGCCATCACGTCGCTCCTCACGGGCAGGGGCGGGACGGCCGGGCAGCCCATAAAGGGAGGACCATACGGTGACACGCTTTCAGGAAACCTCAAGTTGGCTGCTGAGCAGCCTGGGCCTGGCACTCCTGGTGTGCAGCCTGATGCTGGTGCCCCAGAATGCATCGTGCAAACTCTCCCACCGGCGGTATGCGAGGGAATATCTTGCAACTACGACGCTTGCACCACCTACTTCCAGCTGAACGGATCGTGCCCGAACGCCTGCGCGGCGGGCAGTGATGTGTATTGCAGATGTATTACGGCACCCCCGCTCTGCGGCGGCTGTACGTGTCAGAAAAACCCTGCAGAAGACATCTGTGATTGCCACTCGTAGTCAGTCGCCGTTCGCGCTCCGAGCCTGTTTCCGGTCGGTGAGAACCTAGAGGGGTGGGCGGGAACCAGCGATTCTGTCGCCGCGCAGTGTGGATAGCCACTCCATAAGGCGAGCGGCAGGAGATGGCCTACCCTCGGAGGGAAGGGCGTTGCTGGGCAAACTCGCCACACCCCCCCTCGCAACATCGGTGCATGAGGGAGGACAAGTGCTGCCCGTCGCCTAATAGCAGGGAAATGCACGGTGGAGCAAGCACTAAACACCGCTCGCGCCCGTGATTTGCTTCGCCACGGGCGGGGGGGGCGGGCCTTCCGGCACAGCTTCATCCTGGCCACCGACAACGCGAGGCAGCCCGTGGTCGCGGCCCGGGTTCGCCCAGGGCGTGATCGAGCCCCCTTCACCCTGAGCGAGGTAAGTAGCGGGCCGTCGCGGCGCTCCTCACGGACAGGGGCGGGGCGGCCGGGCAGGTGGCCTTGTAGGTCACAAGGGAGGATAACACAGTGACACGCTTTCAGGACACCTCAAGTTGGCTACTCAGCAGCCTGGGCCTTGCACTACTGCTGTGCAGCCTAATGCTGGTGCCGCAGAACGTATCCGCCCAAACCATCCCCCCGGCGGCACCGTGCGCCGGAATAGCGTGCAACTTCAACGCTTGCACCATCTACTTCATCCAGAACGGATCGTGCCCGAACGCCTGCACGGCTGGGTCTGAGGTGTATTGTAGGTGTCTTACTGCTCCCCCCCTGTGCGGCGGCTGTACGTGCAGCAAGAACCCTGCAGAGGACATATGTGATTGCAGCTAATAGGCAGCCCACGTTACCGGGCCTTCTTCTGGTCCGTAAGGAACCGGAACGGTTACGGGCGAAGCCAGAATCTCTGGGCCGACGGTGCGCGTACACGCAGCAGTAGAAGGGACATGTCACCGCGGAGCATGCACACTGATCCGATTCTGATCGCCCCTAGCTCCGCCAGGCGTGGGCGTTTCCCATCCTTCTTTCGCTTCCGCATGCGAATGCGAGACAGTGCTTATTGGGGGTCGTGACGATGTGCTTCCGGATTGCCTTCTTCGCAGGGTTTGCCATCGTCCTAGCATTGCCCGGGGTCAATGGGCAAGGGCGCTCTTTAGCACAAGACGATGCCTCCTGGAGAGAGCGGTTTCTCGCGGAAGCCCCCCTCGCATGGGAGAACTATCGCACGCGTGCAAAACGCCTCCAGGGGACGGTCGAAAGGACAACCGTTCGTTTGGACCACGAAAGAAAAGTGATGAGTAGAAGTCACTTTGAGATAAAGCAAAGGGACGGGTGTGCCTTATGGTTCGCTCAGGATCTGGGTGAGGGCGACCCGCCGTCCGAGGTGGGAACGGTCGGTGGGATCAATCGCGACTATGGCTTTGAGTTGCGGCGGCAGAATGCTGCCGTGCCATGGTTCGTGCGCCACCTTGTTACGGATCTCCATGATGGGATGAAATTCGAGCAAGGTACTCATCCTAGCGAGGCGGTCCCACTGTGGACGACCTGTGCAACGACCTTCATGATGATACCCAAAGGCAAAGAGATCGACATCAAAGATCCCGGCTTTGCGCTGAAGCGCGTTACGCCCGTTCCACGAGACGATGGCCAAGCGGTCAGAGTCGAATTCAACTACCGGAACGCCGACAAGCGCGGGGTACCGGTTGTCGAAGGGTGGGTCCTGTACGACCCCCAGCACTTCTGGGTGATCCGCGAATATGAGCTGGAGCTCGAATGGCCTTCGGTACAAGGTTCCAAGGTGACGGCGGCAGTGAATTACGTATACAAGGAGAGCGCAGATGGGTTCCCGATCCCCAAGCGAGTTACTACGACAACTAAAAGCCCAACAAGCGGCTCACATATTGAGTCTCAGCGTGAATTTGAGTTGAAGGAAGCAGATGTGGCGGAGCGTGACTTCACCCTTTCGGCGTTTGGTCTGACGGAGCCCGGCGGCCTAAAGAAACCGACCCGGTGGTATCTTTGGGCCGCGATTCTCGGTATCGTGTGCTTGAGCGGGGGGGCCCTGTTCTACTGGCGAACGCGCGGAACCCGCCGCCCTGCATCCACCGCCCAGAGGGGCTAGGCAGCTTTCGAGAGCAGGCCTTGCAATGGTCAGCCGCACCTTGTCTGTGTTCTTCCTGACGCTGGCGCTGGGGGCTTCTCTCGGCGCGTCATACCTCTACTTCCGGCCGCCTATCGCGGAGCCGGGGCTGGTGGTGGAGGAGCCCGCCCGTGTCTACAGCGATTTGGCTGCGGGGCATGTGCATGAGATCGAGTTCCGCGTCCACAACCGTACCAGCCAGACGCTGCGGGTCGTCGGAGCCGACGGAGTGGCCGGCGATGGCGAATGCCTGACCTGAATATCTGATAATTGTAGCTTCCGGGTGAAGCAGCCGTTGCCAATGGATGTTCCTGCCCAGAGCACTGTGAGCCTTTTGTGTGTTGTGATAGTGCCCAAGCCGGGTCCGTTTGAGGCTTCTGTGCCCCTTTACCTGGATGATGGATGCGTTAGTGAGCTAATTCTTTCCGTCCAAGGGGAAGCTAGGTCGCCGCCTTCCGGCAACTGACCCTCCGAGGCTGACAGAGGTGTCATGGCTACGCGCCTGGCCTGTGTTGTGCTATTTGCCCTACATGGCGCTCTCGCACTCGACGCCCTCCGCCAACAGAACATAGTCGTAGATGAAGGCGGCCATCTCCTGTCCGGGCTGCTGGCGTTAGAGGAGGGAAGATTCGACTATTACTGCGTCAATCCGCCCCTCGTGAAGGTGTTGACTGCGCTTCCAGTGGCCGCCGCCCAGCCGACGCTGCCCAGTTCGGTCCGATGGGGTGTTACCACGAATTGGGCGAGACCGCTCGATCAATTCATGCGCAAACCAGGGCAGCTATCAAGAGGTCATGACCGAGGGGTCGCTACGTGCTGGTCGCGCTCTCGGTCCTGACCGGGTGCCTGGTTTATCGCTGGAGCGCGGAATTGTTCGGTCGGTCCGCTGGCCTGGTGGGCCTGTCTTTATGGACGTTCTGCCCCAGCGTCCTCTCCTGGGCTGGCGTTTGCACTGTAGACCTGGGTGCAACGGCGTTCGCGCTGGGGGCAGCCTATGCCCTGCGCCGTTACTTTCGACATCCTGATTGGCTGACGTGTTCACTCGCGGGCGTAGCGCTCGGGTTAGCGCAGCTCTGCAAGTTCTCGCTCCTGATCCTCTATCCCGTGTTCCTGGCGGCAGCGCTTACCGCCTGGTGGCAAGACCGGAGGTCGGCCGATGGCCCCGGCGTGGTGGCCCGGGTGCTCCAATTGGCGCTAATGATGACCGTCAGCGCGTTGGCCATTAACGTGGGGTACGGCT
Source organism: uncultured Planctomycetota bacterium (assembly GCA_963827935.1). Lineage (GTDB taxonomy): Bacteria > Planctomycetota > Planctomycetia > Gemmatales > Gemmataceae > DATFNV01. The sequence goes on from CAWHCN010000004.1 coordinate 245,124, forward strand.
TTCAGGGAACGGGCCAGCGTCTGGGCTCGTTCCTCTTCCGGAGCGCCGCCTTCAAGCAGTATCTCGGGGGGCCGTTGGATCGATCTGCGTGGGTGGCCCGCGTCCCGGTGCCGCTGCCCGAATTCTACCTCCGGGGGATCGATGAGCAGAAGTATCAGGCCGAACTGCACTCACCGGCGTACCTCCGTGGCGAGTGGCGCGAGAATGGGTGGTGGTATTTCTACTTGTATGCCGTTGCCGTCAAAGCGCCGCTGGGAACGTTGTTCTTGGGCGGGCTCGCCGTTTGGCTGGCCTGGCGAGGGGGACGGTTCCGCGGTGCGGTGCAGGACGAGGTTCTCTTATGGCTCCCCGCGGGCGCCGTGTTCCTACTCCTGAGCACCCAAATGCGGGACCAGTTTTCCGCGGTACGCTACGTGCTGCCCGCGTTTCCTTTTCTGTTCATCGCCGTAAGCCGGGTCGGGATTCTGCTGGAAAACGGGGGAAGGCGCTCGCCAACGTCCACAATGGCCCGCATCGCACCTCGGCCATTCTCGGCGGCATCGCTGTCCTCATGGCGCTCGGCGGCAACGCCATCTCCGTCCTGAGGAATCACCCCTTTCACCTGTCTTATTTCAATGAATTGGCGGGCGGCGCCGACCGGGGCTGGGAACACCTGATCGAGGCGAACATGGACTGGGGGCAGGATTTGCTCTCCCTCAAGCGCTGGCTCGACCAGCATCCGGAGGCTCGGCCCGTGCGGCTTGCGTACTACGGTGGCGTCGATCCGCATCGCGCCGGCATCGACTATGAGTTGCCCCCGTCCCAGATGTCGCGGGGTTCACGGGACCGGAGCCCGGCTGGTACGCGGTCAGCGTCAATCTCGTCTGCGGCGCGCCGTTCCGAGGCTTTGACGGGCGGGGGGAAGTCGTCCCTTTCTCTCGGGCCGCTTACGGCTACTTCCGCCGCCTCACGCCGGTAGCCAAGGCCGGCTACTCCATCTTCATCTACCACCTGACGGCGGAGGATGTCCGCCGACTGGCCGCGCAGTCCGACGGTCGTGGCGGTGGGGAGGGTGAAGCAGCAGCGCCGCGCGGGCCGGCGATTGATAGTGGACGGCTGAATACGCCACCGTGACACGGTCGCGCAGATTCGTCGGCCGATGTGGTAGGTTTCGGGTGGTCGCTGGTACTGTAAGGAGTTGGCGATGTCGCGCCGCGTGATGGCCGCCGCCCTTGGGAGGGGAATGCGTTTGTCGTCTCGCGGCGCGCGCTGGATCGGGTCGCCCTGTGCTCGAGCGCTTGCGGTGAGACTGGAGCCGGAAGACGTGGACATTAGCGAGCCGCCGACCGCCGCTGCCCCGAATCCGCTCCGCTGGACGGCACTCTTGCGCCGATCCTGCTGATCGTGGGCGTCGTCGGCTGCGCGGCCTACGCCAACCTCTCCTTCGCGGTGACCAACCCGGTCAACTATCGCTACTTCCCGCCGTTCAAGCCGCACGCTAACGCCAACACGAATAGCCACCTGGGGGCGGAGTATTACAACATCGCCCGGTCGGTGTACCGGGGCCAGGGGTTCTCCAGCCCGTTTGGGGAGAATACCGGCCCCACGGCCTGGATGCCGCCGGTGCTGCCGGCCATCGAGGCTGGGGCCTTGTGGGCTTGCGACGGCGACAAGGATGCCGTCATGGCGGTGATGATCTTCTTCCAGGTCAGCGTGCTGATCGGGACCGGCCTCCTGGTGTGGGCGTTGGCGGGGCAGGCCAGCCGGTTGGCCGGGGCGATCGCGGCGGCGGTCTATTTCCTGTGTCTCATCGACCATTTCCGGATGTGCTTCCAGATCACACACGATTCGTGGCTGGTGCTGTTGGCGCTGGACGTGCTGGTGGCGGGCCTCTGCTGGGGTCGGCCGTGGCGGCGGCGCTGGACGGCCGCCGCCTGGGGGCTGTTCGGCGGCTTCTGTGCCCTGGTCAACCCGATGGTCGCCCTGGCCTGGGGCCTCTTCGCGCTGGTGGACGGCGTGCGGCAACGGGCCTGGACCGCGCTGGCCGTCGCCTTCCTGCTCGCGGGGCTGACATTGGTCCCCTGGGCGGTCCGCAATTATGTCGTCTTCGGCCGCTGGGTGCCGGTCAAGTCGAACCTCGCCTACGAGTTGTACCAGTCGCAATGTCTTCAGAAGGACGGCCTGATCCAGAACCGGACGTTTGCCAGCCACCCCTATGGGGCGGCGGGGCGCGAGCGGCTGGAGTACAACGCCCTGGGCGAGATGGCCTTTCTGGATCACAAGCGCGAGCAGTTCTGGGAATCGGTGCGGGCCGACCCGCTCGATTTCCTGGACCGCGTCGCCTGCCGTTTTCTGGGGACGACCCTGTGGTACGAGCCGTTCGACCGCGACGGCGAGGCGAAGCGGCCGTGGGTGCTGTGGTCCAGCCGGCTAACGTACCCGCTGCCGTTTTTGGGCTTCCTGGTGCTGGCCGTCAGCGCCGTCTGGTGCGGGCTGACCCGGGTGCAGTGGGCGGTGATGGGCATATACGCGATCTACTTACTCCCTTACATCGCCGCCAGTTACTACGAACGCTACGGCGTCCCGCTGGTGGGGCTCAAGGTGCTGCTGGTGCTGTTGGCCGGGCAGCGCTTGTGGGCGCTGTGGCGGTCGCGTGCCAGGCCCGCAGCGGTGCCGACTGCGTCGAGTCCTTCTCGCCCGGCTCCCGCGGATGTGCGGCTGATACTTGGGTGGATTTTCGTCTCGTTCCCACGCTCCGCGTGGGAACGCACGCTTGGCCGCTCTGCGGCCCGAAGCCCATACGCCGCCGATGTTCAAGCGACGCAGAGCGTCGCCACGTGCGTTCCCACGCGGAGCGTGGGAACGAGAAACCCACCCAAGTAAGAGATTCACGCCCGGCTGACGCCAAGCGGAGCGAACAATCTCGCCCAGTGGAGACTGTCATGCCAGCCGCGCATTTCCTGCCTCGGCCGCGTCGCGGGGCGTTCACGCTGATCGAGCTGCTGGTGGTCATCGCCATCATCGCGGTGCTGATCGGCCTGTTGTTCCCGGCGGTGCAGCGGGCGCGCGATACGGCCGACAGCCTCCGCTGTGCCAACAACCTGCGGCAGATCGGCCTGGCCTTGCAGACGTTTCACGGCAATTACCGCACGTTCCCCAGCAACGGCGGCTGGGACGGCAAGCAGACCATTCCCTCGCTCAGCGGGCCGCCCTTCACTCCAGAGACGCACGACTTCACCACCGGGCAGACCTACCAGTGGGGCGTGGGCGACCCGTTACTGGCGCCGCGCGACCAGACCGGCAGCTGGGCGTTCAGCATTCTCCCCTATGTCGATCAGGAGACGATGTTCAAGCAGCGCGCCTGGTGGGCCAGCGCGGTGCCGGTCTACATGTGTCCCTCCCGGCGTGATGCCAGCTCGCTGCCGGTGGTCGCCCAGGACGATTACGGCCAGTACTGGGGCGGCGAGTGGACCTGGTCCAAGACCGACTATGCGGCCAACAGCCGGGCATTCGACAACCGCCCGGTGTGCCGCAGCATGAGCGCCTTTCGGGATGGGCTTTCCACTACAATCCTGGTCGGTGAAAAGGCCTTCAACCCGGCCGTGGAGGGCCCCAATAGCTGGCACTGGGACGAGCCGTTCTTCCTGGGCGGGTCGAAGGGGACCTCGCGCGACGGCCTGGCCCTGCTGCGCAACGGCGCGGACATTCAGTACCACTACAAGGAAAACTGGGGCTCGCCCCATGGCAGCGGCGTCAATTTCCTGTTCGGCGACATGGCGGTTCATCAGCTCCAGCGCTCGATCGACCCGACCATCCTGGCCGCCCTTTTGACCCCGGATGGCGGCGAAACGGTGAGCGTGCCATGAGATTCGACCGGCGCATCGCTGCCGCTATTCTTGCTCTCCTCGCTCCCGCCCTGGGCACGGCCGGCGAGATGAAGGACGAGCTGAAGCTGGATGCGGCCCATCCCAATGTGCTGCGGACCTCGTTCGCGACCTATGGGTACCAGCCGCAGCGCAGCGTCGTGTTCGAGAAGGGGGGCTACCGCTTCTGGCTGCCCGCGGGGGTGGCGGGCGTCGGCCAGACGGGAGTCTATTCCTATTTCTCTCTCTCCGGCGATTGCGAGGTCACGCTGGGCTTCGAGCTGCTCAACCTGCCGTCGCCGCGCGAGGGGTACGGCAGCGGCCTGGGACTGGCGTTCGACGCCGGCGACGACATCGGTCGCGCTACCTTGCAGCGCGTCGAAAAACTCAAGAACGAGAGCGGCTATATCCTGCAAATCAGCCCGGGGAAAAAAAGTCCGCTCAAGGAAGAATACCTCCTGGTGCCCAGCGCCGCCACGCGCGGCCGAATGGGACTTCGGCGGGAGAAAAAGGAGCTGGTGTTCCTGGCGTCGGACGACCTGAAGGCGCCCCTGGTGCAGATCGGCAGCCTGGCGTTCACCGATCAGACCATTCGCGCGGTCCGCTTCTTCGCCGACCCCGGTGGCTCGCCGACGGCGGTGGACGCCCGCGTGGGTGAAATCGAAATCCGGGCCGAACAGATCACGGGCGGCGTGCCGCGTAGCGAATCGGGGCACCCGCTGCTGTGGCTGTGGACCCTGGTCCCCGTGGCGGGGGCCGGCCTGGCGTTCTGGGGCTGGCGCCGCCAGCGCCGCCGGGCCAGCGAGTAGCGAGTAGGGTGGGTCGAGCGAAGCGAAACCCACCAGTCAGCCCTATAGCTTCACCCTACTCTGCCAACGACAGGCCACCGATCAGAAAGCTTCGCCAGGCGCATACGTGGGCATTCTACGTTACGCCCGCTGCATCAACCCGCCCTGGGCCAGCCATTCGAGGTGCTCGGCATACCAGGCTACCATCGCGCCGTCTTGCTCGGCGGCGGACAGTTCAAAGAAGTTCGGCCGCAGCGCCGCCAGGCCGGTTTCCCAGCCCCACCAGTCCTCCCAGTGCCGATGGCGAATCCGCTGCGGCCCATTGAGGACCGTGCCCAGGTTCGTCAGGCGCTCCGGGGTGATCTGGGCGCACAGTGCCAAACTGATATCGACCGGTGTAAGGAAGACGACCGGCCAGAGTTCCCCCTCGCTGGGCCGGGTGTAGCCGCCGCGCACCAGGGCGACAAGGGTGGCGGTCAGGCGGCGCGTCGGCTGGACCCGATAGCGGGCCTCGATGTGGCTCTCCACCCGCGGCAAAATGCAGTCGTGGAAATGGCCGCGGAGCTGGAGGTAGCGCGTCACTACCGCCGCGTCGCTGACACGGATTTCATCGCCCAAAGGCATCCGTTTTATCTCCCAGGCACCCAGGGCGCCGGCCGTTTCGCGAAGAAGGCTTCCAGTCCCTGGCGGCACTCGTCGCCCAGGCGTGGGGCGGCACTGGCGCGGCCGGCTTCCTCGATGGACAGCGCCTGCCGCGTAAAGCGCTTCAAGAGGTCCTTTGTGGCGGCCAATGCCTCGGGGCCGCCCTGTGCCAGCTCCGCCGCCCATGCCGCTGCCCGCGGCATCACTTCGGCCGACGGCACCACCGCATTCACCAGGCCGGAGCGGGCGGCCTCCTGGGCGTCGATCAATTCGCCGGTCAGCAGCAGGTAGCGAGCCATCCGTTCGCCGACATGGCGCAAAAGGTGCGGCATGACCATGGCCGCCACCAGTCCGCGCCGCACTTCCGGATAGCCAAAGCGAGCCTCCACCGATGCGACCGCCAGATCGCAGACGGTCACCAGGCCGGCACCCCCGCCACCGCCGGTCCGTTGACGGCCGCGATCGTCGGCTTAGGGAGGGTGTAAATCTGATCGTAGAGGGTGGCCAGGCGCAGGGCGTCGTCCCAGACGGACGCCGGCGTGCTGGCCTGGCTCAGCGACTCGGCCAGCTCGGCCAGGTCCATGCCGGCACAAAAGACCGGACCGGCGCCGGTGAGGATAACGCAGCGCACCGCGTCGTCGTCGTTCGCTCGCAAGAAGGCCTCGGTGAGGGCGGTGATGAGGCCACGGCTGATGGCGTTGCGGCGGTCCGGACGGTTCAGCGTAATCACAGCGGCCTGCGGACGCAATTCGTAGAGGACCAGCGTGTCACTCATCCGTTGATCCTCCGCTCAGACGATATGCTGCAAGAGGCTCCCCTTCACTATGACGGGCATCTCAAGCAGAGCCAGCGCCAGGGTCTTGCCTTGTGTATCTATGCGCAGCGACCGGCTGGCACCACCAGCCAAGACGTCGTACAGGACGAAATTGAGTGCGAGCAAGTTCGGTGCTTCGTAACGGACTACGCGTGACGGCCCCAGCGGGGCGAAGTAGGCGGCGACCTTGTCGGCTGTCAAGTAATCGCGCGAGCCAGGCGAAGCCCGCCGGCTTATAGGCGATGACGGCGATGTTGGCGTGGTTGCCCTTGTCGCCGCTGCGGCCGTGGGCAACTTCCGATAGATGATGCTGTGTCACCATGCGATTCCTCCTATGTGAATTGCACCGCCGGCCTAACCACATCCTTGGCGATCAGCGCCGGCCAGTATGCGAACACCTCCCGTACCGGCGGGCGACCCGTCGTATAGCCTGTGACTCCGGGCGGACCGGATGTGACGAGCGGAGCCAATTCCTTCGAAAACCGTTCGACCGCCTCGCGCCGCCGGTCAAGTGCCGTTATCCGCAACACGACTTCAGGCGGGCGCACGTCACGACTCAAGACGCCGGGCACACCATCCCCTGCACCGAGTGTCTCAATGTTGCTGTGCTCCAACTCCACCCCGGCTCGGCGGAGGCGCTCCAGCACCATTTCGCCACAGCGCCGAGCCTTGGCCTGCGCCACCCCCATAGATCAGCAGCGTCCCGCTCGCCGTCCAGCCATCGCGGTACGCACAGGACACCTTGTAGCTATCCGTGGCCGGCTTGCCGCGCGCCCCTCGATTTGCACCACGTCGCGCCCAACCTCACGCAGCATCACCGTCGTGAAGTCCGCCACCACATCGGGCGTCAAGTACGCCGCCGGGTCACCGACCTCGTAAAGGAGCTGCTCGCTTACCGTCTCGATGTTCACCAGACCGCCCGATCCCTCCGGTTTGGTGATCCGGAGCGTGCCATCCTCCTCGATCTCGGCGATGGGGTAGCCGACGTTCCACAAGTTGGGCGCGTACCAACTGTCAGGGTTCCCTTCGAAGTTAGCCCAGAGTCCGCCGGTCGCCTGGGCGCCGCACTCGATCAGATGCCCCGCCACCGTGCCGGCGCACAGGCGATCCCAGTCGTCCCACTTCCATCCGAGTTCATGCACAGCGGGTGCCAAGGTCAGCGAGGCGTCGGCCACGCGGCCGCTGATGACAATCGACGCCCCCTGCCGCAGGGCGTCAACGACGGGCCGTGCCCCGAGATAGGCGTTGGCACTTACCAGGCGAGATCGCACCGAAGAAAGTGGAGCGCCCGTGTCGAGATTGGTGAGCGGATGGCCGTCCGCGAGGAGCGCGTCAATCCGCGGCATTAGGTCGTCACCGCTGACGATGCCGATCTTGCGCTCGGCCAGTCCCGCCTTGTCGAGAATGAGGCGGGCCCTGGCGGCGCAGGCCGATGGGTTCATGCCGCCGGCGTTGGTGATGATCTTCAGCCCGGGCTGCGCATTGAGGATGGGGCCGAGTCGCTCCAGGACATCGAGGAAATCGGTGGCATAGCCGGCTTGCGGATCGCGCTGCATCTGGTGGGCCAGGATCGACATCGTCAGCTCGGCCAGGTAATCGAGGGTGAGATAGTCGAGCTGTCCGTCCCGGGCGAGGAGGATAGGCGCGTCGATGTTGTCGCCCCAGAATCCGCAGCCGTTGCCGACGCGCACAGATTTCATGGTCGCGGCCCTCCTTCGCCATCTTATCCCGTTTAGGCGCGACCCGTAGGGGTGCGCTGGGGGCCAGCGCTCCTTCATCCTGGGCAAGCCTTTCCGCTTTTGACGAAAGATCGGCGCCCCGCCATGCCGACGAATATGCACGGGTGACCGCAGACCAAGGGCGTCCCTCGGCCAGCGCCCCGGAGTCCGACCCAGTCGGCCGGTGCAAGGGGAAAACCATGAAGCGAACGGCGGTAGCCTTCTCGTTGCTGGCCGCGGTGGGCGGCTGCGTTTCGACTGAAACCGGAGGCAACGTCGGCGGGCCAACGGTGCCCTATGGGCCCAACCAGGTGATGGCGGGACCGCCCACCATCCCCGGCGCGATGGGCCCGGGCGGCGTGCCGGTGCCGATGCGGGCGCCGCAGGCCAGCGCCGATGGCGTGCCCTCGGGTGAAGATGCCGCCAAGGCCTTCATCGCCCAGCGGATGCCGCCGGACATCGTTCGCCAGGTGGCGATGCAAAACGGCGATGGCGGCGGCCTCATGCTGGCCGGCGGACCGCCCGCGCCCGGCATGCCAATGCCCGGCGCTCCCGGGATGATGCCCGCGGTCCCCCCCGGCGGCGGCATGGTTCCGCCCGGCCAGTATCCGAACGGGGCCGTCGCCGCGGTGGGCGCTCTGAACGGAGGCTACGCCAGCCAGTTTGCCGCCGCCCGCACCTCGGTGCGCTTTGTCGAGCCGCGCGGTATGAAGGTGTCGTGGATGATTCCGGGACCCGACGGCCGCCGCGTCTGGAACGACAAGCCGCTGGAAGCCCCGGCCACCTATAACTTTGCCCAGGCCGCCATCTACCGCCTGAAGCTCAGCGACATCCCCGATTACCCCGGCGTCGATCTCTATCCGACGCTGGAAGTGGTGCCCGCCAAGGAACAAGCCATGACCTTCCTGGCGCACAGCTCGGTGCCGGTCTCGTTCACCGCGGAAGATTTCCGCATGGTCGCCTCGGGCAACTATGTGGTGAAGGTCATCTACCTGCCCGATCCGCAGTTCCAGGACATCGCGGTCGGCGGCGGACTGGGCGAGCTGATCTCGACCCAGCTGGATCCCGGCCTCGATCCGATCGCCGAGGCGACGAAGCGGGGCAGCATCCTGGTAATCGCCCGCCTGGGCAACATCGACCTGGAGCTGCGTCATTCGCCGGCGATGGATGCCCCGCCGCCGCGTCCGGCTCCGCCCGCCGGGATGCCTCCCGGAATGGGCATGATGCCTCCGGGGATGGGCATGCCTCCGGGCATGCTTCCGCCCGGGATGATGCCGCCGGGCCGGGGCCCGATGGGTCCGATGCAGCCGGGCGCTCCGGGTGGAGTGGTTCCGGGCGCCCGACGGGCCGGACCGATGGCCTACCGCCGCTGCCGCCGCAGACCAACCCGCTGACGCCGGCCCAGATGGCCGGACAGCAGTCGCGGTAATTGACCGTTTCGGAAGCCCCTCGCCCCGGTACTCCGGGGCGAGGGGTTGGGGGTGAGGGGTTCTTGTCCGGGGAGGACCAGCCCCTCACCCCCAACCCCTCTCCCCGGAGTACCGGGGCGAGGGGGGCACCTGTTGTGGCACGGTCTCCTGACCGTGCCACGATGGCGGACCGAAGGTCTCGTGAAGCACCGGAGACCTGCGGTCGGTTTGAGTGGCACGGTCGGGAGACCGTGCCACAACGGCGGGGAGCTTGTCGAGCAGCGAACCGTTGCTCCTCCCCCCAATTCGGGGCACGTCATGAAGCGCACACTCCTGGCCGCCTTCCTCCTCCTCGGCATCCTCGATTCGGCACGAGCCCAGGGTCCCGGCCGCGGGCCGGCGCCGCTCCTCCATATTCGCTTCACCGGCGCCCCGGGAGCCCGGGTCACCTTTTACCGGGGCGACCAGGTAGGCCCGCGTTCGTTCGAGTTCCCGGTGACCGTCGGCTTCCGCCCCGGTTACATCTACCGCGTCAAGATCGAGGGATTGCCCGGGCAGAAGGAACCGATTTACCCGACCCTGGAAGTCCGTGGCTCGCTCTACCTGCTGCCGCAGCTCAACCCGGCCGACTATCCGGCACCAGTCGTCCTCAGCGAAACGGACGTGACGCACATTTTCGAGGGGAATTTCCTGACAAAGGTGATCTACCTGGAGCATCCGGATCGGGCCGTGCCGACCGGGAGTCATCCCGGCCAACTGATCGAGCGCACTCTCGGCCCGGGCGATGACCTGCTGGAGGAGGCCCGGCAGGTCGGCCGGCCGATGATAGTGCTCCGCGTCGGCGAACGGCCGATGGACACAGCAGAGCTGCTGGCCCAGGCGATTCCGGGCACCATCCTGTATCCGGCGGAGAAATCGCTGCTGCCGGCTCGCGTCCCGCCGCAGTTGCCATTCCTCTGTGCCCCGCTCTACGATCCGGTCCTCGGCCCCAGGCCGCCGGAGGAGGAGTGCTTGCACGACGGCGGCGACACCGGCCGCCGCGCCGGCATCGGCCCCGGCGGACGCCTCGACGGCCTGGACCCCACGGATACGGTGGCGGAGTACACCGACAGCAGCGGGCGGCGGCGCGTCATGCCGTCCAACCGCATCTGCATCTGCGTGCCGCGGTTTGCCGCCGTGCGCAGTGAATTGCCGCTGGCCGGCTACGGCGTGCGTATGGCCGTCGCCGGGGCCGAGGACCGGGCCCCGCCGGTGCAACTGGCGACCCTGCTGCCCAGCACCGAGGCCAGCAAGTATGAACAGCTCGATGCGCTCCGCGTGAAACAGCGGGCGTCACAAACCGCGACCGAGACGCGCCTGTCCCGCCTTGTCCACCTGGAGGTGCTCGACGCCTACCATGTCTACGAAGGCCCGGCCCTGGCCCTCGGTACGGCCGCCATCGACCAGCTGGCCGAGGTCGATCGGCTGCGTCTGGCGCGGCAGATGGAGTTCGCCCGGGGATTCAGCCAGCGTACCGCCGCCACGGGGGCGCAGCAGACGTTGGCGCCGGCCGCCGTCGGCCGGGTCGAGGGGCTCGGCCTCTTGACCGTCACGCTGGAAACGGCCGATGTGACCGCCATCTGCGGCGAACCGCCCCAGGTGCTGGTCGACAAACCGATGCACCTTTACAAATGGGCCGACCGCCAGTCCGCCCAGGTTGGCGACGTGATCACCTTCTACCTCAAGTACAGCAACAACGGCAGCAAGCCCATCGAGGACGTGGCGCTGAGCGATAGTCTGACGGGCCGGCTCGCCTACGTGGCCGGCAGCGCCAAGGCCGACCGCAATGCCGTCTTCACCATGCAAGAGAACGAAGCCGGCTCGGTGGTGCTCCGCTGGGAGATCAGCGGGAAACTGTTGCCGGGGCAGGCAGGGCTTATCAGCTTCCAGGCGCGGGTGCGCTGAATGTTTAGCCGCGAGCTTCTGCGAGCGCTCATCATCACGTCAGTTGTAGTTGTAGGGTGCGTCAAGCGTACTCGCGCCGACGCACCGTTCCTGCCCCCGGTGCGTCGGCGCAAGTACGCTTGACGCACCCTACGCTTGCTTCAGAGAGCGCACTGCCTTTAGCCCAGCTGGGCCCGTGGACCCGCCTGAAAATCAGCCACCTCCAGCTCCACGCTGCGGAATCCCTGCCATTCGTTGATCTTGGGTGTGAAGGCGAGGCTGCACCGGCCTCCGTCGGACATCAACTCGTCGAAGCGCTCGACCCATGCCGAAAGCCACCGCCCGCAGGACCGTGCCATTCTGCTGAACGCGGAAGCCCAGATGCCGTTCGCCGCCGCCCATGCGCCGCGGCTGGCCCAGGACGGTCAAACCTCCCGCCAGGAAGATAGGGCGGTTGTTATCGCTCCCATAGGGCTCCAGCCGGTCGATCTCCTTCAGCAAGCCAAAGGTCAGGGCGCTGAGCGGCACCTCGGCGTCGAGGGTGAGGCGAGGGGCGCGCGGTCCCTCCGGGAAGTAAGCGGCTGCGTGAGCGCAAAACCTATCGCGCAGGTCGTCGATTGCGTCGGCGCGGATCTTGAAGCCGGCGGCTGCCCGATGCCCGCCGTGGCTGAGTAGACAGTCGCCGCACGCCTTCAGCGCTTCGTGCAGGGCGAAATCGGGCACCGAACGGCCCGAGCCGTGCCCGATGGGCAAGCCGCCATCCTCGCCGGGCCGCACCGCGATCATCAGCACCGGGCGGGCGTACTGCTCGGCCAGTCGGCCGGCCACAATCCCGATGACGCCGCCGTGCCAGTCGGGACTGGCCAGCACCAGGGCCGGTTGGTCACGGTAGTGGCGTTCGACCAGCTCGCGGGCCTGGGCCACCATGCGCCGCTCGATCGTCTGCCGCTCGGCGTTCTGTTGTTCGAGAAAGCGGGCACTGTCGGCGGCCCGCTGCGGCGACGTGGTGGTCAAGAGTTCGACCACCAGGCGGGCGCAGCCCAGCCGCCCGGCGGCGTTGAGGCGCGGTGCCAGGCGGTAGCCCACATCGCTGGCTCGCAGTTCCGCAGCGCTGCTCAGGCCGGCCGCCTCGATCAGTGCCTTCAGCCCGACCGACGGCGCTTGCCGCAAGCGGTTGAGTCCCGCACGCACAAAGATGCGGTTCTCGTCGTGCAACGGCACTACGTCGGCGATGGTTCCCAGGCTGGCCAGGGCGACGGCATCGAGCAGGTAGTGGCGGAATTGCTCCGTGACCTTGTCGCTGCCGCTCCCCAGCTGGGCCAGCTTCCAGGCCAGCTTGAACGCCACGCCGGAACCGGAGAGCCCGCCAAACGGATAGATGCCGGGCGGCAGCCGTGGATGGACGACCACGGCGGCATCGGGCCGGCGCTTGCGCGGCTCATGGTGATCGGTGACGATTAGCTCCAGCCCCAACTCGCGCGCCACGTCGGCCTCGTGCAAACTGGCTACGCCGCAATCGACCGTCACCACGACCTTCGTTCCGGAGGCCGCCAGCTGCCGCAGCGCCTCGGCGTTGAGTCCATAGCCCTCATCGAGGCGGTGCGGCACGTAGAAGTCGGGCTCGACACCCAGCAAGCGCAGCCCCTGGAGCAGGATGGCGGTGCCGGTGGTGCCGTCCACGTCGTAGTCGCCGTAGACACAGATGCGCCGGCCAGCCCGCGCGGCTTCATAGAGCCGTTGGCTTGCCTCGGTGATCCCGGGCAGCAGATCCGGCGAGTGCAGGCCGGCCAGCGGGGCGTCGAGGAAGCGGCGGGCCTGTTCCGGATCGCCGATGTTGCGATTGAGGAGCAACTGCGCGATGATGGGCGCCACCTGGAGGACGCGAGCGAACTGGCCGACCGCCGCGGGGTCGTGCGGCAACAGATGCCAGGATTTGGCGACAGGGGGCAAGCGTGCGATCCTCGCAAGTGGCGACGGGATGGGGCGCACTGATGATAGTGTCGAACCGGGCGGGAACGACCACAGCCTCAGCGGGACTGGGAAGGGTAGCGTCTTACGGAGTGGCGAGCAAATCGTCCCAGGACGCGGCGGCCAAGATTCTGTTACGGAGGCGCTCCAGGCGAGCCATGTCGGTCACTCCTTGTAGTTGGGTCTTCTGCCTGCGGCCGGCCGCCTTGCCGAAGCGCTGGCGGCCCAGCTGCAACACGGTTTCGCGCAGTGCTTCCGCCCGGCCTTCAGCCCGCGCCAGCACCCGCACCTTTTCTCGCAGTTCTTCCAGATACGGTGAAGTCACCACGTCAATGCCCTCCAAACCGTGTTCCCACACTCTCTGGTTGTTGGCCAGTCGGGCAAACGTTAGGGTGAGTCCGGCCAGGATTCCCAGATCGTTCTTGTTGCTTACCTTGAGTGCTTCCCGTTTCCACCCCTCGATTATACCCAGCTCCGCCCCGCCGTGCATCAGCGGCAGCCAAGCCAGCAACCAGCGGGAGATCGCCTCCGCCGATATTTCGCTCAGGGCCAGGGCCGCGTCCTCCGCGCGCAAGGTCCGCTGCTCGATGGTGCCCGTCAGGGAGCAACCCGGAGCGACCGTCGGCCGCTGCTCCACATGGGTCGGCTGCTCGGGGCCGGTCAGGTTGACCACGGTTCCTCCGGCCGCCGTCAGCATCAGGCTGCCCGGCGCGGCCGGCTCGGTCAACAAGCGCGGTACGTATCCCAGAACAAGGCGCCACACCGACCCGCCCTCGGAGGCCGCTTGCAACTCGACGCACAGCGCCTCGAAGCCATAGCCGATCCGAAAGGCAGCCACCAAGTCATTCGTCAGGTCGCCCTGGTCGGGCAGAGCATGGCGGCGAGCGTCGATCCAGGCATGGAACGCCACGTCCGGCAGCCGGAGCAGCCAGCGGAAGAAGCCGGCCGGGTCGCGCTTGATCAGATACCGCCCCGCCTTGTCGTATTCGTTCATGCCCGCGAAGTGTAACCGGGTCGCGCCGCCGGGTCGATGGTAGGGCGGCGGCTAAACGGCTTCCTTTAACATCCTCACGAATTGCTTCAGTAGCGCCGTGTTGTCGTGCCAGGTGCGGGCACTGACCAGGTTGCCGTCGACAACGCAGGCGCGATCGACGTAGCTGCCGCCGACTTGCGTGATGTCCAGGGCACACTTCGCCACGGTGGTCAGGGTGCGCCCTTTCAGTGCTCCGGCGGCCGCGGCGATCTCGACACCATGACAGACCACCGCCACCGGCTTTATCGCCTCGAAGAAGTGGCGGGTAATGCGAAGCAGGTCGGCGTTGTAGCGCAGGTACTCCGGGGCCCGTCCGCCGCTGAGGAAGAGGCCGGCGTACTCCTCGGGACGGACATCGCGGAAGGCGACCGTGGCCTTGATGTGATAGGCCGGCAGTTCGCGGGTGATGTCCCAGGGGATCGCCTCGCTGGGTGGAATCTCGTGCAGGACGCCGTGATACCAGCGTGCCTCCGGCCCGGCCAGCACCACTTCGAACCCGTCCTCCGGCAGGCGGAAACAGGGATAGAGCGTGTCCATCACCTCGGTGGCATCGCCGATGGGCAGGAGGACCTTTGGCATGGCGGAGCCTCAAGGCTTCGGACTCGTCATCCCCTTGAACCGTTTCACGCACTCCGTGATGGCCACCTCCGTCGGCAGCCGTTCGATACTCGACGCCCCAAAGAAGCCGACCACGTTCTTGGTGTGCTTAAGGACGTAGGCGGCATCATCGGGCTCGGCGATCGGTCCGCCGTGGCACAGCACCAGGATGTCGGGATTCACTGCCCTGCGCCGCGTCGCACAGGGCCTGCACGCGCTTGGCCGCGTCCGCCAGCGTCAGGGCGGTCCGGGCCCCGATGTCGCCCTTGGTCGTCAGCCCCATGTGCGGGATGAGCACATCGGCACCGGCATTGGCCATCGCCCGGGCCTCGTCTTCGGTGAAGACGTAGGGACAGGTCAACAGGCCGAGTTCGTGGGCCTGGCGGATCATCTCGACTTCCTTGTCGAACCCCATGCCGGTTTCTTCAAGGCCCTGGCGGAAGGTGCCGTCGATGAGGCCGACGGTAGGGAAGTTTTGCACGCCGCTGAAGCCGGCGGCCTGCACCTCGCGCAGGAACAGCTTCATGATGCGGAACGGGTCGGTGCCGCACACCCCGGCCAGGACCGGCGTGTTGAGGGCGACGGGCAGGACCTCGCGGGCCATTTCCATGACGATCTGGTTGGCATCGCCGTAGGGCATCATGCCGGCGAGGCTGCCGCGGCCGGCCATGCGATAGCGGCCGGAGTTGTAGATAATGATCAGGTCGATGCCGCCGGCCTCGGCGCAGTGCGCGGTGATGCCGGTGCCGGCGCCGCCGCCCACGATCGGTTGCCCGGCGGCCACTTGGTGCGCAGGCGTTGCAAACACTGCTCGCGCGTGAAGAAGCTCATGAGGGGATTGTGGCCGGTGGCTGCGCGGCCGTCAAGCACGTCACTCGACCTGCTGCGCCGGTTGCAGCGCCTGCCCTTCCTCGTCGTAGAAGGCTTCGTGCAACAGGAAGATGCCGCGTGGCGACAGCTTCACCTTCTCCAGCATGCGACGAGCACGGACGAAGTCCGCGGCGTCGAGCTGCCGGCCGAGCAGGCCGCGGAAGTGCTCCGCACAGAGGTCTAGCTCAACGGGCGGGCGCGACCCCAGGGGGAAGGTGAGGAAACGCACCGAACCGACATGGCCGCACAGGGCACAGGCACGGCGCTCGGTACGCAGAACGAACGGCTCGGCATGACCCTGGGCGACGGCCTCCTGGCAATCGGGGCAATACGGCTGGCCGTTGATGCGGTCCCAGTGGCAGCCCTTGGCGCGGCAGCGGCTGCAGGGATCGAGCGGGGAGACACACTCGGGAGCCACCATGCGCAGACCGTCCATGGTCGTGCCTCGCCGTTTGAGGAGGGATGCGGGATATCCCCTCCATCGGCAAGCAAAGGCCAGGCAGGTGAGGAATTGTCGGATTGCGATTTATCGTTTCGCGCTCTGCGCATCACTTCGGATTGGCCGCCCACTCGCGCCAGCGCGTGTTGAGCCGATCCTTCGGCAGGTTGATACCTTCCAGGGCCTGTTCGGTCGTCTTCTTTTCCTGATTCTCTTCCGGCTTGAAGGCTTCGACGAAGGCGGCAAACTTCGACTGGCCCGGGCCATACGCCAGGAAGTCGGCCAGGCTGGCTTCCAACACGGGCGCGTTCGTCGGCCTCCAGCGTGGTCCCCCAGATTTCGCTGGCCTTGTGCCCCTTCTTGACCAGCACGGCGGCCCTGCGGCGTTCCTCGGCCACCGCCTTGTCTCCCGGCCGGATTCGATAGCCAGTAGCCCGGCCGAAACCCGCCAGCAGCCAGCCCGGCAACGGCACCTTGGCGCCGTTCTTAAGCACGAGCAGAGCGGCCGCCACCTGCTCACCCGCCTGCCCCTCGACCGGCGGGTCGGTCTTCGTGCGCGGCGGACCGGCTACCACGTGGGGCGCCTCACCCTCGACCCAGTGGCTGCCGGCTTCCTCGGCCTCGATGCGCCGCTTCTCCACCCGCCGCACGAACTTGGTGAAGTCCTCCCGCTCCGGGATGAGGTAAACCGCCAGCTTGCCGTTCCAGGGCACGTCCTTCTCGTAGCCGAGCGGCTTGCGAGCCTGCTCCACGTATTTCTCCAGCGTGGCGCCGATTTCCTTGAGCCGCTTGTCGTACGATTTCGGCGCGGAGAGAAAGAGGTGGGCCGTCTCGACGCGGGCCGCGGCCCCAATTGCCAGCGCTTCCCAGTTTTCCTCGGCGGTCTTCTTTTGCCCCGCAATCATGTCGGCCACCTCGTCGGCACGAGCGACCTGGCCGGCAAAGAGCAAGAGGGCCAGCGCGAGCAGAACGAGGATCAGGGTGCGCATGGTGTCTCTCACTCGGGGCTGAAAGGGCATCCGTCCATTATACCGAACGACTTCTGCTGTCCGGCACCATAATTTTCCTCTTGGCGGTACGGACCGCAGCGAGGATAGTAGATAACCGTTTCGCAAGTTCGCCGCCAGTGGCGAATCTGGGCAGCCCGAAGCGCCAGCGAGGTCTCGCCGGACTCCCTCGCTGGCGCTTTGGGCTGCCCTCGGGGCGGCGTACCTGCGAAATGGTCATCTAGCGTCAGGAATCCGCAGGCGGCTCGCCGAGCTGCCGATCGTCCGAGGAGACACAGGACATGAGAACCGCTTGCCGCCTCGCCGCCCTGACTTTGGCCGTCGCCACCCTGGCCGGCTCCGCCCACGCCCAGCTCAAGAAGTCTGACTCGGTGGTGAAGATCGAGGCCAAGGGAAACAAGATTGCGGATGACGGCACCCAGGTCGTCACCTTTACTCTGACGGTGGACAAGGGCTGGCACCTCTATGCCAACCCGGTCGGCAATCCGGACCTGCTCGACAACCAGGTCACCGTGGCCCTCAGCTCGAAGACCAAGCTCCAGGACGTGAAGGTCGCATACCCGGCCGGCACCGTCGTCAAGGACGACACCGTCGGCGATTACCGAATCTACGCCGGGACTGTAAAGATCACGGCGACCGTGCAGCGCCAAGGGGGACTCCGGACCCCTGGACGCCAGCGTGAAGCTGCAGGCGTGCAGCGACAAGACCTGCCTCGTCGGCGCCACCGTGAAGGTGACCGTGCCGTAACCTGCGATACCCGTTTAGCCGCGAGCTGCTGCGAGCGTTTTCGCAAAACGCTCGCAGCAGCTCGCGGCTGAACACCTCGGGAATCCCTCACCATGCGACGACACCTCTCCTGGATCGTACTGGCCGCTCGTCGCGGGAGCCGTCCCCGCCGCGGACAAGCCCGACAAGCCGAAGCACACCAACCGCCTGGCCAAGGAGAGCAGCCCCTACCTCCTCCAGCACGCCCACAACCCCGTCGACTGGTATCCCTGGGGCGACGAGGCGTTCGCCAAGGCCAAGAAGGAGGGCAAGCTCGTCTTCCTCTCGATCGGCTACAGCTCCTGCCACTGGTGCCACGTCATGGAGACGCGAGTCGTTCGAGAACGAGGAAGTGGCCAAGATCCTCAACGAGTAGTTCGTCTGCATCAAGGTCGATCGCGAGGAACGGCCGGACATCGACACACGTCTACATGACGGCCCTGAACGTCTTCGGCAACCGCGGCGGCTGGCCGCTGTCGATGTTCCTGACCGCCGAGGGCAAGCCGATCGTCGGCGGCACCTACTGGCCGCCCGAGGACCAGGAGGTCGACGGCGAGAAGGTCAGCGGCTTCAAGACGATCCTCAAGACGATCCACGATGCCGGCAAGGAAAAGCCCGAAGGAGCTCGCCGAACAGGCCGACAAGCTGGCCGCGGCCACCGAGCGACGCCCTGGCCGGCTCCGCCCGCGGCCTCGCCCTGGTCGAGCTGAACCGCGACCTGGTGACCGAGGCCGTCGAGGCGCTCGAAGGACGAGTTCGACCCGGTCCACGGCGGCTTCGGCAGCCCCGAGCGCAAGTTCCGCGGCCCGAAGTTTCCCACGCCGCCCAGCCTGGCTCTGCTCCACGAGCGAGGCCGAGCGCACCAAGGCCGACGAGCTGCGCGACATGGTCGACGCTGACGCTCGACCAGATGGCCCTGGGCGGCATCTACGACCAGCTCGGCGGCGGCTTCCATCGCTACAGCACCGAACGCACCTGGACCGTGCCGCACTTCGAGAAGATGCTCTACGACAACGCCCAGCTGGTCGAGGTCTATGCCCGGGCCTATCCAGGCTCACGAAGAAGCCGCTTCTATCGCAAGGTGGTGCGCGAGACGCTGGCCTTCGTCGAGCGCGAGATGACCAGCGCCGGAGGGCGGCTTCTATTCGGCCCTGGACGCCGACAGCGACGGCACGAGGAGGCGTTTCTACGTCTGGACCGACAAGGAGATCGACGCGGTCCTGCCCGGCAAGGCCGACGCCGAGCTGGTCAAGAAGGTGTACGGCGCCGACGGCGCGCCGAACTTCGAGGAGAAGTATCACATCCTCGCTGCTGGCCGCTGAGGTCCGCCGACGAGGACGACGGAGAAGACGCCTGGCGCCCGTTGCGCGCAGAAGCTGTTCGAGGCGCGGGCCCCGCGCGACCGCCCCTTCCTCGACACCAAGGTGCTGACGGCCTGGAACGGCCAGATGATCGCCGGCTACGCGGTGGCCGGCCAGCTGCTGGAGGAGCCAAAGTACACCGCCGCCGCGGTCAAGGCCGCCGATTTCCTGCTGACGAAACTGCGGACCAAGGACGGCCGGCTGCTGCGCACTTACGGTGCCGCCCCCGGCGCAGCCGCCGAGGCCAAGCTCAACGCCTACCTCGACGACTACGCCTTTCTGGTTCACGGCCTGCTCTGCCTGCACGACGCCACCAGGGACAAGAAGTGGCTGGACGAGGCCGTGGCGCTGACCGACATGATGGTGAAGTATCACGCCGACGAAAAAGGCGGCGGCTTCTTCTACACCTCGAACGACCACGAGAAGCTCTTCGCCCGCGGCAAGGACCAGTACGACGGCGCCCAGCCCTCGGGCAACAGCGTGGCCGCCCTGAACCTGGTCCGCCTGGCCCAGAAGACCGGAGACGACCGCTATCGAACCCTGGCCCGCAAGAGCTTGCAGGCCTTCGCCCCGACGATGCAGGAAAACCCCGGCGGGACGACGGCCATGGCCCAGGCGCTGGCGCTCTACTTCGATGGCGACAAGAAGTAAGACCGTTCGCAAAGAATGACGTCCCGCTCGCAAACGTATTCATGGTTGCTGGCCTCGCGTCTCCCTGGAGACAACATGAGAAGGGCGCCAGGGCTGGCCGCGCATGGTGCCACCAGACCTTCGGACACCCCATGCACCATGCCGTCTGGATGCCAGCGAATTTTCGGCGTAGAAGTCGCGCTGGAGGGCGTCCTTGAGGGGGATGATCTCGACGAAGTGGCTCCAGCCCAATTGTCGCGACAGCGCCGCGACAATCCGGGAGTCCGGGAAGACCTCGGCGAAGCGGAGCATCCGGGTGAGGTTGGGCCGGGAGAAGCCGCTTCAGAACTCGGCGGGCAATTCGTTCGACAGTGTCGAACAAATCTCCTCACCGTAGGCAGGCGCCGAGAGTTGAGGACTTCGGTCCGAATCCGCTGGCCGATCTGCCAGTAGAG
Source organism: uncultured Planctomycetota bacterium (assembly GCA_963827935.1). Classification (GTDB taxonomy): domain Bacteria; phylum Planctomycetota; class Planctomycetia; order Gemmatales; family Gemmataceae; genus DATFNV01. Next base: position 265,385 of record CAWHCN010000004.1, read on the forward strand.
CAGGACCAGGGCGGAATTGACGGCCTGGGCGGTTGCTTCGCGCGCCTGCCGGATCAGGCTGCGCACGTCGTCGAGCAGGGCGGCGGGGGTGGCGAGGCTTCGCGCGGCGGCGCCGCGGGAACGAGTTGCTTGTTTGGCGCTTGTCGCTTCGCCATGCCGGCCCCCTGCGGATCGAGTTGAGGCCAGAGTAACGGGGCGCGGAAGGTCAGTCAATGACATCGCCCCACCGGGCAGGCCCACGGGCACGGCTTCGCGAAGGACGCGGCGGTTGCGGGCGTGATGCGCCATCTTCGCGGGGTTGGCGAATGGGTCGTGCTGGCGGGCGGAGAGCGGACTCATCTTCCCGGGCCTATCAAGGTGTCAGCAGATCATCCAGGATCACCAGTGGGAGACTCACCACGCCACGGAACTTGGCATCGTTCGTGACCAAAAGGACGCAACCCGCCCGCTGCGCCGTGGCCGCGTGCAGCGCGTCGGGTGTTCTCAGTCTGGTGGTTGCGCAATCCCGCTGCCTCTCGCAGAATCGCTTGCGTGATGGGGAGCAGACGCATTTCCGTTCCCAGGAATGCCTGTTCATAAGCCCTCTCCAGGGCAGCATTACCGCTCTTGAGTGGGCCAACCAGCACTTCCATAAATGCCAACTCGCTGCTGACAACCTCGATGGTCCCGGCCTGGGCCTCGCGCCACAGCGGTTGAAGCAGCGGTCCGTAGACAGGATGTTTCTCGACGGTGTAGATGATCGGGTTCGCGTCGAGATACACCAGACCGGAGGCGGGCACGCTCAGCGATCCCACGCGTTTCTCTCCTCCTGAAGGTGCCGTTCGTACTCCTCCCAGGTCGGGAAGGCGCGGGGACCGGGCGGCAGCGACTCCACAAGCTCCAACATTGAGATGCGGCGCCGTTCCGGCGTCTCCGGCTCGACGACGATGACCTCGACCCTCGCCCCCTCGGGAAGCTGCTGGCCGTTGTCGAGCACGATGACGCCGTTTTCCACTTTGCCTTCAAAACTCATGGTTAACCTCCGGCAGACGATACGACGACGCGGGTCTTGACGAAGCCCGCGACGACGGTGGACATGGCACGGCCCTCCTGATGCTACCTCATCGATTCTACCTGGCCCGCAAGCGGCTGTCATCGCGGCCTCAGATGGCTTGCGAGAACGGCCGGACGGGGTGATAATGCTCGCAGAGAGCAGGTTATGGAAAATGAAAATGTGAAAATGGTGAAAATGGGGACGCTTCACGTAATCTCCAGACGTACATAATCTTACATCGAGATTTTCAGCGCCAAGCGCCAGGTCGCGTATAATTCCGATGTGTGCGGACCCGTGCTGCCGACAAAGGATCAGCTTGAGAGAATCGAGCGGTCCGCTCAGGCTGAAGCACTATGCGAAGGTCCCACTGCACGCGTTGGCCGAGACACCGTCGTGACACGGACCCGGGGCGCCAGCCAAGGGCGTGTCGAGTCGCCCTTGGCTGGCGCCGCGGGCTCGCAAACCCGGCCGCAACGCAGCTAGATGGCCATTTCACAAGTTCCTGAGCAGCTTTTCAGCCGTAAGTCGTTGGCCTGTAACGTCCGAAGCTGCTCATGGATTTACGAAACGGTCATCTAGTGGCCTTGGCACGAAATAATGCAAGAAATTCCAGCTGCAGTCTGCTACCCTGGGAATGGAGGCCCATCAGGTGTAGGAGGCTGCCCATGCGTGGTCGAAGGCCTCGCCCTTTGACGCTCGATTCCGATGATGTCGCTATCCTCCAGTGGCTTGCGCGCTGCCGCTCGCAACCTTGGTTCCAGATTCAACATGCTCGCATCCTCCTGGGGATCGCCGATGGCAGGCGCGTCAAGACCCTGGCCAGCGAGTTGCAATGCGACGCGGCCACGGTCTGGCGGGTCTGCCGTGGCTACGAACAGCACGGCCTCGATGTCGTGCTGTGGGAGGCCCCCCGGCCGGGTCGACCGCCGCAGCTTTCCCCCCTGCAACGCGCTCAGATCGTGCAGTTGGCTTGTCTGCAACCCATCGCCAAAGGGTTGCACGTCACGCGCTGGAGCAGCGCCGACTGGCGCGACAAGCCATCAGCGATGGCATCGTCAAGACCGTCAGTCCGCGTGCGGTGCGACAGATCTTGCATGGCGTCGATCTGCAGCCACACCGCACCCGATACTGGAAGACGAGTCGCCTCAACGCGGAGTTCAAGGAACGGGCCGAACGGGTGCTGTGGTGCTACGGAAATGCCGAGCGTTTGGCCGCGCGTGGGCTCTGGGGCGTTTGCGTCGATGAGATGCCCAACCTGCAGATTCTGGAGCGGCAGCCGATCCGGCGTGCGCGGCCTGGCTGCATCGAACATCAAGAGTTTGAATACACCCGGCACGGCACCGTCAACTTGCTGCTGTTCTTGATCGTCCACAGCGGGCGGATGGAACTGGCCGTCGAGTCCAAGAAAGATGCGGAGCGGTACATTGGGGCATTGCGCGCTTTTCAGCGCCGGCATCGTGGCTTGCGCGGGGCGTTCTTGATCCAGGACGGCGACCCCAGCCACACGGCCGCCGATACGACGGCGTACTGGTCGGATTGCCGAGGCTGGTGGCGGCCCCGCTTTACGCCGGTCCACGCCTCGTGGCTGGACCAGGCGGAACTGCTCATAGGTGCGTTCGGCCACCGCTACTTGAAGCGTGCCTCTTGGCGTAGCCGGGACCAGTTCCTGGAACACGTCAGTGTCTCCTGGCCGGAGTATAACCGCCTTTACGCCCATCCGTTCGAGTGGTACTGGACCAACCACATGATGCGGCAATGGTTCGCCAAGCACGCCCAGGAATAGGTCAACTGGAATTTCTTGCATTATTTCGTGCCAGGCCCACTAGCCTCGATTTCCACGGAGGGGATTTTTCCCCTCTGAACGCATGCAAATTCAGCAAAACCGGCTGTTTTTCGCCGTCTTCGTTAACCGTTGCGATGACTTAAATCCTCGTTGTACATTCATCACCTCCTCCGAGGGATTCTCGCCTTGAGCGAATTATCCCACGATTTCCCGGAATTCCGCCTGGCATCCCGGAATTCCGCCTGGCACGCGAGCTGCTTGCCAGCTGCGCGTGCCAGGCGTAGCATGTGCTGGGTATGAACACTACTACTCGGAATGACTTAACGCCGATCGCCTACTTCTTCCTCGCTCCCGAAAACTCCCTCCACCGACAATACGAGGCCTTCCGCGCCTACTTCGTCGAGGGCAGCCCTTCCCACGAGGTCGCACGCCGCTTCGGCTACTCGCCCGGCTCGTTTCGCGTCCTCTGCCACGAGTTCCGCCATGACCCCGACAAACAACTCCGCTTCTTCCAGACGGTCCAGCATGGGCCACGCTATGCCCCAGCCCGTGACCGGGTCCGCGAACTCGTGGTGGCCATGCGCAAACGCAACCTCTCCGTCTACGACATCCAGCGTGAACTGGCCCAGGCCGGACACACCATCTGCATTAATGCCCTCGCCGTCCTGTTGCGCGAGGAAGGCTTCGCGCGATTGCCGCGCCGTCTCGATGACGAACGGCCCGCGGCGACTCGACCGGCAACCGAGGCCGCGGCCGACGTGCGCGCCGTGAGCCTGGAACCGCGCTCCTTCCGCACGCGCCTCGGCGGCCTCTTCTTCTTCGTGCCGCTCCTGAAAGACATCCGGCTGACGGATGTGCTGCGTCAGGCTGACCTCCCCGGTTCCCAGATGATTCCCGCCGAGCAGGCCCTGCGGAGTCTGCTGGCCCTCAAGCTCGTTGGCACCGAACGCAAGAGTCACGTCATGGACCTGGTTTGCGACCAGGGCCTCGCCCTGTTCGCCGGCCTGAACGTGGTACCCAAACGCTCCTACCTGGCCAGCTATAGCTCGCGCGTCGATCACCGGGCCGTAGTCCGCCTCATGGCTGCCTGGTTCGACGAGGTGCGGCGGGCCGGGCTGCCGCTCGGCGATTCCATCGACCTCGACTTCCACTCCGTACCCGCCAACACTCAGGAAGAGCCGCTGGAAAAACACTACATTTCCAGCCGCAGCCGCGCCCAGCAAGGCGTCCTGGTTTTCCTGGCCCGCGATGCCGCCGCCCGTGTCCTCTGCTACGCCCACGCTGGGATCCCCAAAGACCAGAAGGCGGCCGAGGTCCTCCGCTTCGCCGACTTCTGGCAAGAACGCACTGGCAGTTCACCCCGCGAACTGGTCTTCGATTCGCAACTGACCACCTACCAACACCTGCAGCAGTTGAACCAGCGCGGTATCGGTTTCCTGACGCTCCGACGCCGCACACGCTCGATGCTCGGCCGTATCTGGAGCCTCCCGGCGTCGGCCTGGCGGCGGATCACGCTGTCCTCCCTGACCCGCGCCTTCCGCACGCCCCGTGTCTTGGATGAGCGCGTGTCGCTCCCCGGCTATACGGGCCAGGTGCGGCAAATCATCGTGATCGATCTGGGCCACGAGGAGCCGACCATCCTCCTGACCAACAACTTCCGGTCCGGTTGCGCGACCCTGGTGACTCGCTATGCCCAACGCATGCTGATCGAGAATGGTATCTCCGAGGCCATCCAGTTCTTTCACATCGATGCCCTGTCGTCGATGATCGGGATGAAGGTGGACTTCGACCTGCAGATCACCCTCATGGCCAGCGCCCTGTATCGGCTGCTGGCCAACCGCGTAGGCCGGGAGTACCAGCACGCGACGGCCAAGAAGATCTTCCGCAACCTGCTGAACGTTTCGGCGACCGTCGAGGTGCTGGACCACGAAGTAGTCATTGCCATGGACAAGCGGGCTCACAATCCCTACCTCGTCGCGTCGCAGCTCGCGGACGAACCGACCCCCATGCCCTGGTTCGGTAACAAGCGCCTGGTCATCCGCTTTTCCTGACCTCACATGTCGCTTTTGTTAACCGAACTTGGTACCGTGGAAATCGAGGCTAGCGTTACTGCGGGTGTCTGTTGCGAGACATTCGCGTTATGACTACCGATGAAAGCTCACGGCCGTCAGCCTCGCAGGCCAAAGCTCTGAGCCGCTACCGGACGATCTCGGAATATACCACGCGGTAGGGTTCGGGCGGCTCACTCACGACGCTTTGCCCGTTCCTCGATCTCGCCGATGAGTTCCTCGAACTGCACGCCGCCAGTTTGCTCGTTTTCTCGCACGCCGGCCAAGAACTCCTTCTCGTCGAAGGTCTGCCGCGCCCACGCGAGCAGGTCCTGTGGCGTCTTCTCCACCGCCCAGCTCCTGACCTCGGCGGGAGGGACAACCCCGTTCCGCACGGACCCGGCACAGTGGGGGCACGCAATGCCCTCAGCCATTTCCTGGCCGCAGCCCGGACAGTTGACGTTCTGCATAGGCCTACACTCCCGGCGAATCCGCTGACGCGTCTCCCTGCATTCTACCTGACCGGCGGCCGAAGGCGGCACGTCTTCTGGCCAGTGATGGATCGGGCAAGCCGGCTCCGGCGCCCGGAGGGGTCAGCGCACGGGCATGGTGGCCCGTGCGGGGCGGCCCCGGTCAAGTAAGGCGCGGGTCGCATAGCCGCGGAACCGGGGGGAGGAGCGGAGGGTGCAGACTGCGAACAAACCCGCATCGGCGTGTCGGACCGAGGCATGGTCATGTAAACTATCAAACAATTGGGATAAACCCTTGACGTCCGTGCTCACTGTAGGTCAAGGCGATGAAACGGTTGATCTTCTTGTCTGCGGTCGGTGTTGTGGCATTGGCTGCGATCTTGAGCTTCGTTTTCCCTTCCGTGGTCCTCGACCTCATCGACCTAAAGCCGGCTTCACTTCCCACGCCACCTCAAGGGTTCGACGTGCGTGGGGAGGGAATTGAGGGCGGCAAGGTGGAGACCGTCGATAATGCTCTTCGGGCCTACACTGTTCCGCTCCCGCCGGGGAGCGAAACGGGAAGGGACGGGGACGTGGGAGGAACGCGGGTCATTTCTCGGCCTTCAGAAAGTGCTTCCAGCCGTTTGCTTCGCCTGCGGCTTTGACCGCCATAATCGCTGACGCCCACCCTTCGCTGTTGTTGTCTTTCCTGAAAGCGCCGAAAGTGAAAAGCTCAAAGCTACCGTCCTTCCGCTCGACGCGCAAGCCGCCGCGAAACAACCGTAGGACCTTAAGCGGGGCCGCGCGCTCAATGGCGCTCAACGGGATAGTTAGCCGATATACCCAGGGTTGACCCCTATGGGCCTGGAACTCCAATACCTCGTTTGTGAGGAATATTTTGCCCCCAACGGCCTCCCAAAACCGCAACGGCCGACCAGACCGGAAGTGGACCATACTCCCTGCACTCTTCAGCAATTGAACCTCGGACTCGTTCAAGTCCTCGGTAGGTATGCTGAGCCCTGCCAAGTGTCGCTGGACGAGAAGTAGGTGCAGAATGCCGCAGGCGAGCAGGCCGCAGAGCCCGCCTCCGATGGCGCGTACGACCATGTCTGCTGCGCCTGCGGCTGGCCCGGAAGCCAGTGCAAAGATAGCTCCTGCCACCGCACTGGCCACATGGGCAACGTGGAAGAACCGCCAGAAGGAGAAGTCATCTCGCTTCATATGTGGCCCACGCGCCAAAGGCCGAATCAGAGGCTGTACAAGTCGGATTGTATAGTAACGCGCAGCCCCAGGTGTATCAAGCGAAATCCCTCCGCCTTCACGTCCCCCGTCTCCCCCACAGATCGTACAGCACCGGCAACACCAGCAGTGTCAGCAGGGTGCTGCTCAACACGCCGCCGATGACCACGGTGGCCAGCGGCCGCTGCACCTCCGCGCCGACGCCCGTGCTCAGCGCCATCGGCAAGAAGCCGAGGCTGGCGACCAGGGCCGTCATGAGCACCGGCCGCAGCCGGCTCAGGGCCGCCTCGGTCTACGGCCCCGTCGCACCGGCAAACCCTGGCCCCGGAGCTGACGGATGAACGTGACCAGTACCATGCTGTTCAGCACCGACACGCCGGACAGCGCGATGAAGCCGACCGCCGCCGAGATGGAAAACGGCAGGTGCCGCAGCCACAGGGCCAGCACGCCGCCCACGCAGGCCAGCGGCACCCCCGTGAACACCAGCAGCACGTCGCCCAGGCGCTGATAGGTGATGTAAAGCAGCAAGAAGATCAGCCCCAGGGCCAGCGGCACCACGATCCAGAGGCGCGTCGTGGCCCGCTCCAGGTTCTCAAACTCGCCGCCCCATTCGATGCGATACCGGCCCGGGGGCAAAGGCACCTCGGCAGCCACCCGCCGGCGGGCTTCGGCCACAAACCCGCCCAGGTCCCGGCCGCGGACGTTGCACTGGATCACGATGCGGCGCTGCCCGGCCTCGTGCAGAATCTTCGACTGGCCCCTCGCTCACCTCGATGTCGGCCAGGCGCGACAGCGGCACCCGTTCCCCCGCCGGCGTGCCGACCAGGATGCTGCCGATCGCTTCTGGACTGCGCCCCAGCCGATCCGGCAAGCGGACCACCAGGGGGAAGCGGAGTTGCCCTTCCAGGATGTCGCCCTGCGGCCGGCCGCCCAGCGATTCCACCAGCTCCAGCACGGTCCGCGCCGAAACGCCATGACGGGCCAGTTGATCCGGACGTACCCGCACCTGGACCACCCCCTGGCCAATCAGTTGCTCCGTGCTCAGGTCCGCCTGGCCATCCACCTTCTCGAGCACCGCCTGTATCTTGGCAGCGGTTTTCGTCAGCTCCTCGAAATCGTCGCCGAACAGCTTGACCGCCACATCCGCCCGCACCCCCGAAATCATCTCCTGCACGCGCTGTTCGATGGGTTGGGTATAAGACAATTTCTGCCCCGGCATGTCCGCAAATTCCGCGGCGATCAGCTCGGTCAGCTCGGCCTGGGTGTGGGCCCCGCAGGTCCAGTGCTCTCGGGGGTACAGCGCGATGAAGAAATCGGTTTCCTCGGGTCCCATCGGGTCGGTGGCGACCTCGGCGGTGCCGCAGCGGCTCCACACATGGCGCACCTCGTTGGGGAAGGCGGCGAGCAGCACCTGTTCCATGCGCGAGTTGTAGCGGAGCGATTCGTCCAGAGCCGTGCCCGGCGGCCGCAAGATGCCGACCACCAGCGCCCCTTCCGAGAGCCGCGGCACGAACTCGGAGCCAAGGCTGAGGGCCATCATAACGGCGGTCGCCACGGCACACGCCGCCAGCGCCAGCACCGCAACACGTTGCCGCAGGGCCAGCGCCAGCACTGGGGCATACAGCCAACGGGCCAGCCGCACCACCAGCGGGTCGCGTTCCTCGACCTTCCGCGGCAGGAGCAGGCTTGCCAGCACCGGCATCACCGTCAGCGACAGGATCAGCGACCCGACCAGGGCGAAAATCACCGTCAAGGCCATCGGCCGAAACAGCTGACCCTCGACGCCGTGCAGCGTCAGGATCGGCAAGTAGACGATCATGATGATCAACTCGCCGAACATGGTCGGCTGCCGAACCTCGATGGCCGCATCGCGCACGATATCGACCCGGCTCCGGTCAGAGGCGAGAGATTGGGGGAGCGGTGCGCCAGATGCCGCATTACGTTCTCGATCATGACCACCGAGCTATCCACCACCAGGCCGAAGTCCAGGGCGCCGAGGCTGAGCAGGCTGCCGGCGATGCCGAACCGGACCATGCCGCAGAACGCGAACAGCAGCGACAGCGGGATGGCCAGGGCGACAATCAAGCCCGCCCGCAGGTTGCCGAGGAAGATGAACAGCACCGCGACCACCAGCAGGCCGCCCTCGAACAGGTTGTTCCGGACCGTGTCGATCACCTGATCGACCAGCTCGGTGCGTTGATAGACCGGCACGACCTCGACATCGGGCGGCAGATTTTTCTTGACGTCGTCCAGCTTGTCGTGCAGTCGCGTGGTGACTTCGTGGCCGTTCTCGCCGATCATGAGGAAACCGAGGCCGAGGACGGCCTCGCCGCGTCCGTCGGCCGTGACGCCGCCGAGGCGCGGTGCTCCGGCGGTGCGGACCTCGGCCAAATCGCCGACCCGGACCGGCACCCCGTCCCGGGCCGCGACCTGGATGCGGCGAATGTCCTCCACGCTGCCGGTGCGGCCCAGGCCATAAATGAGCAGCATTTCACCGGAGCGCTGCAGCGTGCCGCCGCCGACGTTCAGGTTGTTGTCGCGGATCGACTGCACCACCTGCTCGTAGGACAGGTCGTACTTGAGCAGCCGGCTCGGGTCGATCAGCACCTGGTACTGCTTTTGGAAACCGCCCCAGACGTTGACCTCCGCCGTCCCGGGCACCGTGCGCAGCGCCGGCTTCAGAATCCAGTCCTGCTCAGTCCGCAGCTCGGTCAGGTCGCGGGAGTCGCTGCGGACCAGGTAATGGAACACCTCGCCCAGCCCGGTGGCCACGGGGCCCAGCGTCGGCTTGTCGATCCCCTGGGGCAAGGTCACGGTGTTCAGGCGCTCGGTCAGTACCTGGCGGGCCAGATAGACATCGGTGCCCTGTTCAAAGACAACCACGACCTGCGACAGGCCGAATTTGGAGAGCGAGCGGAAGTGCAGCAAGCCGGGCAAGCCGCCGATGGATTGTTCGACCGGGGCGGTGATCTGCCGTTCCACCTCCTCTGGCCCCAAGCCGGGAGCGAAGGTGTTGATTTGCACCTGAACCGGCGTGGTATCCGGGAAGGCATCGATGTTGAGGCGCTGGAGAGAATACCAGCCCAGGCCGACGAAGCCGACTGCGGCCACGAGGACAATGAGGCGGTTGCGCAGCGACCAGTCAATGATGCCGTTGATCATGCCGTCAATCGCCCCCGACGATGCGCTCCTTGAACAACGCGGAGCGGAGCACATAGCTGCCCGTGGCGACGACCTTCTCGTCCGGCTGAACCCCGCGAACTTCCGTCCACTCATGCTCGCGCAGGCCGGTTTCGACGGGACGCACCTGGAAGGTGTCGTCGGCACGCTTGACAAACACAAACGACCAGCTGCCGTCGGTCTGCACCGCCGCGCTTGGGACCACCACGGCTTGCTCGGCCCGGCGAATGACGACCCGGGCAGTGCCGAAGGTGTGCGGCCGCAGCCGGCCGTCCGAATTGGCTACCTCGGCATGAGCCAGCACGTTGCGCGTCTTCTCGTTTACCTCGGGGCTGATATGGGCCAGAACCCCGGTCGCCGGCGTGCCACCCTCGTTCGCCGGCAAGAACTCGACGGTTTGGCCGATGCGGAGCAGGCGCACGTCCTCGCTGTGTACCTCGATGTCGATGTGCAGCTCGCGAGTATCCGCCAGCGTGAAGAGCGGCTCGCGATCCTGGAGCGTGCCCACCACCTGCCCTGGTGCGGCGTGCGGATGGCTCACGAGCTGGCCGTCGAATGGGGCGGTGAGCGGCAATAGGTTGGCGGTCAGCGTCTCCGGATCGACCCGGCTGCGGATTTTTTCGGGCAGCCCTAGCAGCCGGAGTTGCCGGCTGGCCTGCTCCTCGGGCATGTCCTCCATGCCCGTCAAACGAAGGTGCAGGCCCAGGTTCAAGATCTTCTGCTGGTCGTTGAGCAGGCGGATGCGGGCGTCGCGCAGGGCGGTTTGCTCTTCGAGCAGGCTGCGCTCGGGGAGTGCGGCGCGAGCCGACTGCAGCCGTTGCAGCACCTGCTTGTGGTGACTAACTTGAGTCAAACTCAGGAGGAAATCCGCCTTGGCCCGGCCCACGTCGGTCGCGTCGATCACCGCCAGCACTTCGCCCTTCCCGACGGGTTCGCCGAGTTCCTTCTCCACGCTCCACACCCGTCCGGCCACCGGCGAATGCAACTCGACGTAGCGGGACGGGAGGTAATCCAGAGTGGCGTTGGCGGTCACGTGCTGGGCCAGGGCGCGGGTTTCCGCGGAGACCTCCTTGATGCCGGCCTTGTCCACCGCCCGTGTCGAAGAGAAGCGAATGAGCTTCAGCCACTCCTCGGGAAACTTCGGCACGATCGGCGATGCCGGCGAAGGATCGGGGACCACCTCGACGGTGCTGGGCACTTCTTCCGTGGACGAATCCTCCTTGCCCCAGTAGGGGACCCGCCAATCGTTCCGCACACCCCAGAGCCCCAGTCCTCCAAGCAAGAGGAATGTCAAACCGGCGGGAACATGGCTCGCGATCCGCCGAAGCCTCATAAGCATGGGGATTCTCCATCAAGGCGCGGCAGTGAGAGCGAGGTACGCACGCACAGGGAATGGGCCGATTATACCGGTGCCGCGCATGGTGGCAAAGCGGGTCGGCCTTACTCCCTGGTTTGTTTGCCGGCCCAGAAGGTGCGCTCCACGCGGCTGACGTTCCCCTGGCGGTCCTTGATCGACACCGTCAATGTCCCCTTCGGCAGGCTCGTGATCGGTTTGGCCAGCCTCAGCTCCCAGACGCCGGGCGTCGTCGTCTTGAACCGGGACGCCAGGTTGGTGCCTTTGGCCACGCCGCCGACGGAGAAGTCGGCGACGACCTGGAAGCTATCCAGGTCCAGCCCCGTGTTGTAATCGTGCATGCCGACCAGGATGCGCGACAGCTCCTCGTTGGTTCCGGCCCGGGGATAGGTCAGCGTCAGCGTCGGCCGCTGGTCGTCGAACAGCCAGCCGTCGCCGCGCGCCAGCGGATTCTTCGGGTCGAACGCCTTGTCCACCGGACAGCCGAGGTCGATCCAGCGCACCAGGGTGCGCCGGTCTTCGTCCGAGAGGGGTGCGACCTTCCCGCTCTTCACCGCCTCCGGCGGCGGCATCTTGCTCCCCTTGAAGTCCCCTTGGGCGAGAATCTGCTTGTGGATCCCTTCCTTGCCCTTGATCGGCTCCGTGGGGAAGCCGTCGAGCCGCTTGCCGAACACCTTCCAGATGAGCAGGCTGCGGCGCGACTGGAAGCCGTGGACGTACTTCGTCACGCCGAGGTAATTTCCGGCCAGCGTTTTGTAAGTGGCCGGCAGCGGCCCCGAGCCGCCCAGGTCCCAGCGGGTCCCCTCCACCAGTTTGTCGTCATCGAGGACGAGCTTGCCGGCCGGTTCATCGAGCTTGCCGCTGTGGCAGGCGACGCAGCTCCGCCGGAAGATCGGCTGGATGTCGCGGTGGTACTCCACGTCCTTGACGGCGTTCTCGAAGCGCAGGCCGGTTTCTTCCCGGGCATCCCACTTCCGCTTGCTCTGGTCCCTGTCTTTCGACGTGAGCAAGGGGGTGGACTTCGTTAGGTCGAAGATGGCATAGTCCGACCGGGCGGCGCGGTGAGATGAAAGTCGGTCGGCTGCTGGCTGTGAGCGTGGCAGCCGCCGCAGTTGTACCGGACCTCGCCGGGCCGGACCTGGTGCCAGGTCTGGGCCATGTTCAGCACCATGCCGTCCTTGTTGAGGGTCTGGAAGGTGAACGCGACATCCGCGGGAATTTTGGCCAGGAAGCTCGTGTCCGGATTGCCGTCGGGGTCGAGGGGCTGGCCTCCGGTCGCTGACGCTCCCGGCTCGCCGAATTTGCGGACCGGGATCTCGCCCAGGATGCGGAACCGCTCGAAGGCGTGGTTGTAGAATCGGCCGGCGACTGGCAGCGTGGCCGGTTCCAGCGCCAGGATGCGGATCGCGTGGATGTCGCTGTTCTGGTACACCCCAGCGTCTGCACCCTGGCCGCCCCAGTTGGGTGGGCTCGACATGCTGTAGGAGAAGGCGTTGTACGGATCGCCGGTCGCGGTCACGCTCCCCTTCGGCACCTCGCCCCGCGGGAACGACTCGCGCTTGTAGAGGCTCGACGTGCCGACCAGGCCGAACGGCGTTCCCTCGGGCAGGTGCTTGGACAGCTGGCCGTCGTTGCGTAACGCCGGCAGCGCGGTGGGTTCGGCGATACCGTAGACACGCTGGTAAGGCACCAACGGCCGCGGCCACTGCTCGTTGTATTTCGGGTCGTTCTTGATCAGCAGCATCTGCCCCGGCTCGTCCACCGTCTTGCCGCCCTTGATGAGATAAAGCCCCGCATCGACCGGGTCGTCGTAGGGGACCGGGCCGCGGTTGGCGCTGGGCATCGACCCGGGCGACCACACCGCCAGCAGATGGTTGTCCGGAGCGCCGCACGGCTGCGTCAGCTTGCCGACCCGCGGCGACTTCGGATCATTCAGGTCCGACAGCGGGGCCGGGAAGTCGCTGCCGTGCGTGAACCGCGTCAAGACCTCCATGCCGAACGGCTGGAACGGCATCCGGAAGGTGCCGCGGCCGCGCATGTACAGCTTGGGGGTTTCCCAGCCGTGCTCCTTGGTGACGACCGCCTCAGTCCGGGCCGGCCCGAAACGCGGCTTCCCGTCCGGCGCCTGGGGCGGCAGCTTGAAGAACGTGCCGAAGCCCTGCGTGTTCTGGTTGTAGTACAGCTCGACCACCAGGGTGCCGTCGGAGAGCTGACTCTGGAAGTGGAAGCCGTCGTCGGCCCCGCCGTGGCCATAAAGCGCGCTGATGATCGGGTTCCAGTTGGTGCCGTCGGGGTGAATGCTCCAGATGCCCCAGGCGATGCTGCCATGAACCCCCTGGGACTCCAGCGAGCTGAAGATGATTCGGCCGTCCTTGAGGACGACCGGGTGCAGCGCGCTGCCGACGTTGATGTGGCCGATCTTCTCGATGTTGGCCCCATCGGCGTCCATCACGTACAACTGGTTGGCGATGCGCGGATAGCCGCGTGGGACCTTGACCTGATCGCGGGTGCTGGTGAAGGCGAGGCGGCCGCCCGGCAGCGGGCAGGGGCCGAGGTTGAAGACCCCGCGGCCGATGGGGGCGTCCGCCTTGGCGGCCGGAGCGGGTTTGATGAACGCCAGGCAGCCGGCGTTGGGCGTGGATTCCTGGTGCGTCAGGCGGACGATCTTCTTCGACTTGACGTGAATCTTATAGATGTCCGAGCCGCTGCCGAGCTTGCCGAGGTAGAAGTGGGCATAATACACCCACTGGGCGTCGAAGGACACGTACGGGTCGGCGACGAAGCCATCCCCGCCGGCGACGAGGAGTTCATCGGTGCCATCGGGGTGAAGCAACATGAGGTCGTAACCGGCGTCGATGTTCGTGGGATGGCCGATCTCCGGCCAGGCCGAAGGCCGCTGCTTGGCTTCCTTCATCACGAACCGCGGGGCGCGGACGTAGACGATGTCGTAATCAATCTTTACCGAAGGATCGGACGCGAGAGATTTCGGCACCGGGTCGATCTTCGGCGGCGGCAGGGCCGGATCGGGCGGCGCAGCGAACATTAGGCCGGCGAGCACGGCGCAGAGGGCCGTTGCGAGAACGAAAGAGGAGGTGCGATTCACGGGAACTCCCAGTTCGTGATGAGGCACGGTCCTGCGGAACGAAGCTGCCCTTGCTTTTGCTGCCGACGCCGGGCCGCGCGCGAGCCATATTGTAAACGCTGTGGTGGGCGGCGGTCAGCTTAATCCCGGTGAGGTGGCATAAATGCTCCGGCTCTCGATCCTCGGCTTTCTGTCCAGTGTTCTTGTTTGTGCTCTGGGCGCTCCGGTGCTGGCCGCTCCTCCGCGCCTCCGGTTCAGCGAAGCCGAACCGCTGCCAAAAATGAACGCCCTCTTCGAGCAAGCGGACGGCTGGATCGGTGCCGACGGCGCGTACTCCGTTGCCCTGGGCGACAAACGGCGGCTCTGGCTGTTCAGCGACACCTGGGTCGGCCGCATCCGGGATGGGAAACGACGCGATGCCACGATTGTCAATAACTCGGTGGGCGTACAAGAGGGCCCTCGTGCTGATTCCCCGGTGAAGTTCGTCGTCCGCAAGAAACCAGACGGCAAGGCCGCGGCATTGTTTGAGCCGGCCGATGGGCATGGCTGGTTCTGGCTCCAGGCCGGAGTCCACGCGAACAAGAAACTCTATCTTTTTCTCTCGCAGATCGAGAAAACCGACAAGACCGGCGTCTTCGCCTTTCGCCAGGTCGGCCAATCGCTGGGTGTCATCGCCAACCCCGACGACGACCCGGCGTCCTGGCGGTTGGAGCAGCAGAAGCTCCCCTGCACGATCTTCCAGGCCGATCGGATCCTCACGTTCGGAGCGGCCGCCGTGCAGGCCGACGATTATCTCTACCTGTACGGTACCGATGAGGACATCAAGTCATCGGGTCGCGAACGTTACCTGGTCGTGGCCCGCGCCGCCGTGGATCACATCAAGGATCTCTCAAGCTGGCGGTTCTATGACGGCAAGGGCTGGAGTGCCGATTTCCGAACCGCCCAGCGCCTGGTGAGCGGCATGGCGAGCGAGGGATCGGTTTCCTATCTGCCCGACCTGAAGCAGTACGTTCTGGTTTACACGGAGGGAGGGCTGTCGGATCGCATCCTGGCCCGGACCGCCCCGCAGCCGACCGGGCCGTGGTCCGCTGCAACCGTGATCTATCGGTGTCCCGAAGCGGGTTGGGACCGGAAGATCTTTTGTTACGCGGCGAAAGCGCACCCGACGCTCGCGAACGGCAATGAGCTGATCGTCAGCTACGTTGCCAATTCGTTCGACTTCTGGCAGGCTGCGTCGGACGCCAGGATCTATCGGCCCCGCTTTATCCGCGTGAGGGTGCAAGCGGATGAGGGACGTTAGGGGGCCGGACTGGGGGTGCTGTACACTCCCGGAAGAAGTGGTTGCTGTTTATAACAAGCTCCGCCCCACCAAATCGCCGCCGCTGGCTCCCTGGAGGTTCGCTCTTGCGCCGTGCCGGCCCGCTGCTGCTCGTCTACGCGCTGACCCTGTTCCTCAGCGCGCTTTTGCTCTTTCTCGTTCAGCCGCTCATTGGCAAGTTGATCGTCCCTCTGCTGGGCGGGTTTCCGTCGGTGTGGAATACCTGCCTGGTCTTCTTTCAGGCCATGCTGCTAGCCGGCTATGCCTACGCCCACACCAGCAGCAACTGGCTGGGTGAGCGGCGGCAGGCCGCATTCCACCTGGTGCTTGTCGCGCTGGTCGCGGTCCTCGTGCTCCTGTTCCGGCTGGAGGTCTTCAAGGGCTTGGTTCCGGCCGGCGAAGCCAACCCGGTGCCTGGGCTGTTGCTTTTGCTGGTGGCGTCGGTGGGATTGCCGTTCTTTACCATCTCGGCAACGGCTCCACTCTTGCAGCGCTGGTTTGCCAACACCGCCCATCCCGCCGCCAGAGATCCGTATTTCCTGTATGCTGCCAGCAACGCCGGCAGCATGCTGGCGGTCTTCAGCTATCTCGCGTTGGTCGAGCCCAACCTGACCCTGGTGCAGCAGCGCTGGGCCTGGTCGATTGGCGTTGCACTCCTTGGGATGCTGCTGGGCGTCTGCGCGCTGCTGTTCTGGAAATCGCCGGCAGCCATCGCCTTGAAAGGCAAGGCCGAGCCAACAGCCCGTGCGCGCTGGTGCCGGCGCGACTTTGTTACAGCGATGGATCGGGGACTTCATTGGGCCGTCCCTGGCGCCGCCGCCCCCCGTCCGCGATCGGCGTGAGATCAGTACCGGCCGGGCACTGCGCTGGGTGGCGCTGGCGTTTGTGCCGTCCAGCCTGATGCTCGGGGTAACCACGCATATCACGACCGACATCGCGGCCATCCCGCTGCTGTGGGTGTTGCCGCTGGCCCTGTATCTGTTGAGCTTCATTCTGGCGTTCAGCAAGCTGCCGGCGCTGGTGCATAAAGTGCTGGTGCTGGCCATGCCGGTGCTGCTTCTTTTGTTGATCTTCATGATGTTGTCGCGGATGACAGTGCAGATGTGGGCGCTGATCCTGTTGCACCTTGCGGTGCTGTTGGCGGTGGCGCTGGTGTGTCACGGCGAACTGGCCCGCGATCGGCCGGAGCCGGCGCACCTGACGCGGTTCTTCCTGCTGGTGTCGCTCGGCGGCGTGCTGGGCGGGCTGTTCAACGCGCTTTCGGCGCCGGTGCTGTTCACCTTCCCGATCGAGTATCGCGCCGGCCTGGTGCTGGCGGCCCTGCTGCTGCCGCGATTGGACGACCCCGCGGAACCGGTGCCGGCCCGCACGCGCGCGCTCGATCTGCTCTGGCCGACCGCCCTGGCCTTCCTGTGCCTGGAGTTCTTCGGCGCCCCCTGGGGCAAGGTGTTCCTGGTCGGCAACAAGCTACTGCATTTGTTCGACTGGGTCGCCGGGCAGAACCCGGGGGACGCGGCCGCGGTCATTGTCGGAATGCTCGACCGCGCCGCCACGATGCTCCACATGAACCTCGAAAACCTGCGAGCGATCCTGCGTTACGCTCCCCCCTTGATCCTCTGCTACATTTTCGTGGAACGCCCACTGCGGTTTGGCCTGGGCGTGGCGGCCATTTTGCTCGTCAGTCTTGGGCCGGCCCTGTTCGATCCGAGCGTGATCTACCGCGACCGCAGCTTCTTCGGAGTGCTGACGATCCGCGGCGGGGTGGAAACCGGCGATCCGGGCGGGGCCTCGCGCCGCCTGCTGCACGGCAACATCCTGCACGGCAAGCAGTACGACGACCCCGAGCTGAGATACCAGCCGATGACCTACTACCATCGCACGGGGCCCATCGGGCAGGTCATGGCGGCGTTTCAGGGCGATGCCGCCCGCAACGATGTCGCCGTCATCGGACTGGGCACCGGGACCATGGCCGCCTACGCCGAGTCGGGCCAGCATTACACCTTTTACGAGATCGACCGCGCGGTCAAGGCCATCAGCTACAATCCCAATCCCTATTTCACCTACGTGGCTGATGCCCGGGAACGGGGAGCGGAGGTCAACATCGTCCTGGGCGATGCCCGCCTCTCGCTGGACCGCGAGCGTGCATCGCGCCCCGAACAGAAGTACGACCTGATCGTGGTGGACGCCTTCAGCTCGGATGCCATCCCGGTCCACCTGATGACGCGGCAGGCTCTGCAGATTTTCCGGGCGAAGCTGAAGGAGGGAGGAATTGTCGCTTTCCATACCTCGAATCGCTACCTGGATCTGAACCCGGTGGTCGCCAACCTGGCGTCGGTGGAAGGCATGGCTTGCTTGCTGGGGAGCGACGACATGACCAGGAACCCGGCAGTAGGCAAGAGCGACTCGACGTGGGTGTTGGCGGCCGAACGGGATACCGATTTCGGCAAACTGCTCTACGATTCCCGCTGGCTTCGACTGGCGCCCGACTGGCGAATCTCGGTATGGACCGACGACTTCTCCAACCTGCGGGAGGTATTTCGGTGGGGTGCTGCCGATTGAGCTCCGATTACTCCGCAAAGGCCGGCGGGGCGGGCGGCACCTGGGCAGCCATCCAGCCGAGGCAGCGGGCCCAGTTCGTCGGCGAGCCGGGGGTCAGGCTGCCGAGCAGGCGCGACCCGGCCGCTCCGGTGGCGGACGGCACATTGGCCGGGACGGCATCGAGCGTCAGGGCCGCCAGCAGGCCGAAGCTGACGGCCTTGCGGGCATCGGCCGGCACGCCGTAACCATCGGTCCGTTCCAGGGTGACCCCGAGTTGCTGTTCGAGCAGGTGCCACAACAGGCCATTGCGTGTGGCACCGCCGCTGACCAGCACGCGGCGCGGCCGGCCGCCGGCCGGCAGCGAGCGACGCACCGCCCCGCTGATGGCGTGGGCCACGAAGTGCGTTGCCGTGCAGAGCAGGTCGTGCAGCGGCCGTTGCAGTTGCCGCACCTGCTGCACCGCCTGGGCGGCGAAGTCGTCGCCGAAGGCCTGTTGCGGCAGGCTCTTGGGCAGGCGCTTCTGAAAGTAGGGATGGGCCAACCAGCGCCTCCAGCAGTGATTCAATGCAGCGGCCCTGCACCGCGTGCTTGCCGCCCGGATCGTAGGCCTCCTTGCCGCCGGTGACCTGGCGCATGAGGGCATCGAGCAGCACGCTGCACGGGCCGGCCTCGAAGCCGGCGATCTCGGGGACCCGGCAATTGGCCGGCAGCGCCACCACCCGGGCCAGCCCGCCCAGGTGGATCAGTATGCGATCTTCGGTCGAGTGGCGGAACAGGAGATAGTCGGCGAGCGCCCCCAGCGGCACCCCCTGGCCGCCGGCGACGACATCGCGGGCGCGGAAGTCGCTGACGGTGGTGATACCGGTCCGCTCGGCCACCACGGCGGCCATGCCCAGGCCCAGCGTGGCGGGGAAGCGCCCTTCCGGATCGTGCCAAACCGTGTGACCCGCACAGCCGATGCACTGCACCCGCTGCAAACTAAAGGAGGCCCGGTCCGCCACCTGGCGGGCGGCGGCCGCGAAGGTCTCGCCGAGCAGGCGATGCAGCAGCGCCAGGTGCCGCGTTTCGCACGACCCAGGGCTGACGCGCGCAGGATCAGGTCGCGCAGCTCCTTGCCGTACGGCTGCGCCACGGCGTGGACGAGCCGGCCGCGCAGCTCCAGACCAACTCCCTGCGTCTCGAGGAGGACCGCATCCACCCCGTCGGCACTCGAGCCCGACGCCAGGCCAATCATCCAGCGCGTGGTCACGGGACCTCCCCTCGATCCATTCTCGGAGAGTGCGAGTCGCCATCCGGCGCGGGGGGAGTATAACGGCAGCCGGCGCGGAGTAACAAGATCGCTTGGCGCTTCCGGGAAAAAGGGGGGGGGACGAATCGCAAGCCGTTGAGGGCAAAGTTCTGTGCCAAATGGGGTAGTTCTGTGCCAAGCTTGGCACGGAACTATTTCGGTGCAATTCCTTGTACGGCTTGGTATTGCGCCGTCGATTCGAGTTCTGTGCCACCGTTTCGAGGGGTATGGATATTATTCTAACAGCGTTCAGAAAGAATGAGCGATGCATGGAGCCGCGCACGAAGTAAGCGGTCTTTCGGACCGCTTACTTCGTGCGCGGCTCCAACTCTCCGTCATTGCTTCCGAGCGCTCCTAGCCGCCGCCCTCGGGGCGGGCGCGGTACTGGGCAAAATGGGCTACCACAGTCTGGCCGCCTGTCTCGTCGACCTGGAGCGCACCGGGCAGCTCGTCCGCATCGAGACGGAGATCGATCCTTATCTGGAAGCGGCCGCCATCCACCGTCGCGTTTACGCCGCCGGCGGCCCCGCGCTGCTGTTTACACGGGTCAAGGGCTGCCGGTTCCCGATGGTCAGCAACCTGTTCGGCACCATCGAACGGACACGGTTCCTGTTCCGCGATACGCTCCAGGCGGTCCGCCATCTGGTGGAACTCAAGATCGATCCCTCGGCGTTCTTCCGCCGGCCATGGCGCTACCGCGATGTGCCGCGGACCCTGTGGCATCTGCGGCCCCGATTTGTCGGCAACGGCCCGGTGCTGGCTCAGCAGACGACGGTCTCGCAACTGCCGCAGCTCCAGTGCTGGCCCCGCGACGGTGGGGCCTTCGTAACCCTGCCGCAGGTCTACACCGAGGACGCGGACCGGCCCGGCTGGCGGCACAGCAACCTGGGCATGTATCGGGTGCAGTTGAGCGGCAACCAGTACCAGCGCGACCGCCAGGTGGGGCTGCACTATCAGATTCACCGGGGCATTGGCGTGCACCATGCGGCGGCCTTGCGGCGCGGCGTGCCGTTCCGCGTCAACATTTTCGTCGGCGGTCCGCCAGCCCTGACCCTGGCCGCCGTCATGCCGCTCCCCGAAAGCATGCCCGAGCTGACCTTCGCCGGAGCCCTAGGCGGCCGCCGCGTGCGCCTGGCCTATCCCCCCTCGCCCCTGGGGGGAGAGGGGTTGGGGGTGAGGGGGTTGCCCTTCGCCGCCGATGCCGACTTCTGCATCAGCGGTATTGTCGATCCGCAGAAGCAGCTTCCCGAAGGGCCCTTCGGCGATCACCTTGGCTACTACAGCCTGGCGCACCACTTCCCGGTGCTGAACGTGGAGGCGGTCTATCATCGCGAGGGGGCAATCTGGCCCTTCACGGTCGTCGGCCGCCCGCCGCAGGAGGATACGCAGTTCGGTCAGATCATCCACGAATTGACCGGCCCGATCATCCCCACCGTCATCCCCGGCGTGAAGGCGGTGCATGCCGTCGATGCCGCGGGCGTCCATCCCCTGTTGCTGGCCATCGGCAGCGAGCGCTATGTCCCCTACAGCGACCGCCGCAAGCCGCAGGAGTTGCTGACGTGCGCCAATGCCATCCTCGGTCAGGGACAATTGTCACTGGCCAAGTATCTTTTGATCGTGGCCCACGAGGACGATCCGTCGCTCGACATCCACGATATCCCCGCGTTCTTCCGGCATCTGCTGGAGCGGTTCGATTCCGAGACCGATCTGCATTTCCAGACCTGCACGACCATCGACACGCTTGATTATTCGGGGACGGGCTTGAACGAGGGGTCGAAGCTGGTAGTGGCGGCCGCAGGGCCGGCGCGGCGCACGCTGGCGTCGCAGGTGCCGGCCGGGCTGCGATTGCTGGAAGACTTCGGCGACCCGCGAGTCTGCATGCCCGGCGTGCTGGCCATAGGTGGGCCGAGGTTCGCGCCACCGAAGGGAGAGACGCCGGCGGACGTGGCAAAGCTGATTGCCGCGCTGGTAGCCCAGGGGCCCAATCTCGCCGGCTTCCCGCTGATCCTGTTGGTGGACGACAGCGACTTCACGGCGCAATCGCTCAGCAACTGGCTCTGGGTGGGCTTCACACGCTCGAACCCCGCAGCGGATGTGCATGGCGTGGGAGCCTTCATCCGCGCCAAGCATTGGGGCTGCACGGGATCCATCGTGATCGACGCCCGCATCAAGCCGCACCATGCTCCGCCCTTGGAGGAGGACCCGGCGGTGATGCGGCGGGTGGAGGCGCTGGGGGGGCGGGGAGGGGCGTTGCAGGGGATTATCTGAGTGGCTTGTGTGCGAGGTTCCGCCGGAGTAATATTGATTGCGCGGATGGAATCCTTCATCCCTATTCTGGCAAGGAGTTCGCGGTGGCCAGTGTCTCTGCACTTGATCCGCAAATCGCAGCCGCACTCAAGGCGTCCTACGAGGCGCTGCGTGAGATGGCCGCTTACACGCTCGAACCGTCCATTTCTGAGCTGATGCTTGACCTGGGAGAGCGAAAAGAGTTCCTTGACGAAGCACAGCACACGGACCTGATGGCTTCTCGTTCATCTCACCCAGCGACTGACGCTCGAAAAGCTCCGGGCAGAGGTGGCGCTGGAGCGAATCGAAGCGGTCTGCCCCGAGGTGAGGTCCGGCTTTGCCGTGGCCCGTTCGCCGGAAACCCATTTGCCGGACCCGGTGCCCGATGCCGTTTCGTCGGGGGTCAGTAAGTCGCAGGCGGCGCTGCGGCGCGAGCTGCCGGCGCTGTTGGCTAATGAGAAGGTCTTCCACTGGTGGGTCGCCTATCATGGCGACGAGCGCGTCGGCGTGGCGCGGACGAAGATCGAATTGATTGCGGAATGCCTGCGCCGCGGTCTGGCCCACGATGAGTGCTATGTCGCGTGGATCGACGAGTCCGAACTGGTCGAAGAGGAGGAAGTCCAGTTCGGTCTCGCCGAGTTCGACGACGATACCGATCCGGCGACTCCTTGACGGACCTCCTACATGCCCACGATCTTCGACCGAGTCCCGATCTCGACCCGGGATGAGTTGGCCTTCCTGCGGAACGAACGTGTGACCGTGAAGGCCTACGAAGTCCTTATTTGGGTGAGCCTCAAGACCGAGGCGGCGCTCTCCTGGGAGCCGGGGGTGCCGGTCTTTCCGGCGATCCTCGACACCGCCCACACGCACAACTTCTCACTTCAGAGGCAGCATTTGATTCGCTGGGCGGGGCTCCACCCCGAACAGCTGGATCAAATCGGGCATATCCGCCACAGCGGGCAACGCGTGCCGATTTACGCCGCGGATGTCTGGATCCATCGGAACCAGCGTGGGGAGCGGGATCGGCTGACGGGCAGCGCTCCGTTTCGGTTGGCGTTGTCCCGGGGGATTGCCGTTCATGCCGACGAATCCCGCTACCCGCGATTGCCTGTACTCGGCCTGCGGGCGCTCATCACCAACCGCCTTGACCTCGCCATCAGCGGCAGCCACAGCTTCGCCACGCTCCGTACGCCGCGGCGATTCTGGTTCTTCGGCTGAAAACGACGAAGCGTAACGGTTGCTACCGGTGGCATTCGGGGTGGCAAGTCAAGCACGCCACACACTTCAATCTGTCCCGGCAAAGACCGCCTATAATACCCCATCGAAACGGTTCGTGAACAGAATGTCGCAAGGCGGTAAGAGATGTTCGTCGATCGCGTTGAGGTCTTTGTCAAGGGCGGCGATGGGGGGGCTGGCATGTGCAGCTTTCGCCGGGAAAAGTACGTCCCCAAGGGGGGGCCGGACGGCGGCGATGGCGGCGACGGCGGGTCGGTCCGCATCCGCGCTGTTGCCGGCACCGACAGCCTGGCCGAGATCGTCAACCGCAAGTTCTGGCGGGCCGAGCGCGGCGGCGGCGGCGGTAGCGCCAACTGCCACGGGCGACGCGCCCACGACCTCGTCATCCCCGTGCCCCCCGGCACGCTCATCCGCGACCGCGATCGCGGCAACGTCCTGCGCGACCTGGTTGACCCGGGCGACGAGGTCAACGTGGCTCGCGGCGGACGCGGCGGCCGCGGCAACAAGGCGTTCGCCACCGCCACTAACCGCGCCCCGCGCGAGTCGCAACCGGGCACGCCGGGCGAGGAACGCTGGCTGGTACTGGAGCTGAAGGTCATCGCCGATGCCGGGCTGATCGGCCTGCCCAACGCCGGCAAATCGACGCTGCTCAGCCGCCTGTCGCGGGCCACGCCGGAAATCGGGGCGTATCCGTTCACCACCAAGCACCCCAACCTCGGCCAGGTGAGCATCGGCGGCGAGCGGGCCTTCATCTTGGCCGACCTGCCGGGACTGATCGAGGGGGCGCACAGCGGCATCGGCCTGGGGCACGAGTTCCTGCGGCACGTCGAGCGGACGCGCGTCCTGGTCCACCTGGTCGAGCCGCTGCCGTCGGACGGTGCCGACCCGCTGCACAACTATCGCACCATCCGCCGCGAGCTGGAGCTTTACAGCCCCGCCCTGGCGACCACACCGGAGATTATCGCTGTCAGCAAGGCGGAATTGACCGGCAGCGCCGAGGTGCGCGAACGGCTGGAACGCGAGTTGAATCGGCCGGTGCTGGCGGTGTCGGCGGTGACGGGGCAGGGATTGGCACACCTGGTGGGGGCGGTGGCCCAGGAGCTGAGCACGGTGGCTGCGGAGGTGGGGCCATGACGCCGGCGGTCGTGGTTGATGTGGGCAATACCAGCATCAAATGGGGCCGCTGTGCCAAGGACGGTATCGCGGGAATGGCCACGTTGTCCCCTGACGACCCGGTGGCCTGGGAGAAACAGATTCGCTCCTGGGAGCTGGAAACACTCTCTCGCAACCTGGGACTAGCTGCTCCTCTTATCTGGGTGGTGACCGGTGTAAATCCCGAGCGGTGCCGCCGGCTGGCGGGTTGGCTCCGACACAACGGTCAAGATGTTCGGGAGATCGAGTCGTCTCGGATACTGCCGCTCCGAATCGAAGTCGAGCACCCGGAGAAAGTCGGGATGGATCGTCTCTTCGATGCCATCGCGGCCAATGCCTACCGGCAGCCGCAGGCACCGGCCATCATCGTCGATGCCGGGTCGGCCGTCACCGTCGATTTCGTGGATGAAACCGGGGTCTTCCGTGGTGGAGCGATCATGCCGGGACTGCGGCTGATGGCCGAGGCGCTGCACGATTACACGTCTCTGTTGCCGCGCATCGAGGTCCCTAGAACAGTCCCCTCAGTGCCAGGAACCTCCACGGCAGCCGCCATGCAGGCCGGCGTGTACTGGGGCGTGATTGGGGGTATCCGCGCGCTGCTGGCGGAGTACAAGACCAGGTCGGATCTCTACTTGACCGGCGGCGACGGACCATTCCTGGCCCCCGCGCTCGGTCTGAAGTGCTGGCCCAGATGACCCTCGAAGGCATCCGCCTCACCGCGGAGTCGTTGCCGTGAGCGAAACCGTTGTCGCCTGTCTCACGCCGCCGGGGAGCGGTGCCATCGCCACGCTGGCCGTTCGCGGAACCCAGGCGTGGCCAATCATTCGCACCCTTTTTCGGCCCCATTCGCGCTCTGGACGTTCCCTTCCTGAATCACCCGAGCCGGGCCGGGTCTGGAGCGGGCGCTGGGCGCCGACATGGCCGATGAGGTAGTGCTGGCGGTGAAAGCCGTCGAGCCGCAACCGTGGATCGAAGTCCACTGCCACGGCGGTCCCGCCGTCGTCGATCTGTTGCTCGAAAGCATCGCATCCGACGGAGCCCGGGTCTGCTCCGCAGCGGAGTTTCAACGCTTCTCCGATGGAGACATTCTCCGCACGCTGGCCGGCCTGGCCCTGGCCGAGGCGCGCACGACCCGGACGGCGGCGATTCTTCTGGATCAGTACCACGGGGCGTTTCGGATGGCGGTGCAGGCGATTCTGGACGCACCCGGCACGCCGGCCGCCCCATTATTCGGCAAGCTGGGCCGGCACGTCCCTCTCGGGCGCCATCTGACGCGGCCCTGGGAGGTGGTGATCGCCGGGGCGCCGAACGTCGGCAAGAGCAGCCTCGTCAACGCCCTGGCGGGATACGAGCGCAGCATTGTCTCGCCGGTCCCCGGCACCACGCGCGACGTGGTGACGACTGCGATCGCGCTGGACGGCTGGCCGATTGATCTGGCAGACACCGCCGGTCTGCGCTCTGGAAACAGCGATCTGGAGGCGCAGGGGATGGAGCGTGCCCGATCTGCGGCCGCCACCGCCGATCTCTGCCTCTGGGTGCTCGACGCCAGCGCCGAGCCGGTGTGGCCCGAATTGACGGGACCAGTCCTGCTCGTGGTCAACAAGGTCGATCTGCCACCAGCATGGGACCTGGGCCAGGCGCAGGGTGCAGTTCACGTCTCGGCGCGCACCAGCGTCGGTCTGCCGCAACTGGCCGAGGCAATCGTCTGCCGACTCGTCCCAGACCCGCCGGCGCCCGGGGAGGCCGTGCCATATACCGCCGAACTGTGCGACGCCATTCGACTGGCGGAGACCCATCTCAGCGCCGGCCGGATCGTCGAGGCGCGGTCGGTACTGGCCGGCCTGCTGGAGTCTCCCGGCGGAGCGCGACCGTGACCCCAGAGCAGCAAGCCCAGCGTCACCAACCACAAGAGAAAGAGGACGATTACGGCCACCAGGAGCCCGGCGGTCAGGGGTTTGCGCCGGGCCCAGCGTCCGGCCCGGCCGAGCCGTCCGGTGGGCCGTGCACGCACCGCCTCGCCCTTCAGCCAGCGGCGCAGGTCGTCGGCCAGCTCCTGCGCCGTGGCGTAGCGCCGGTGTGGCTCCTTCTGCAAACATTTGAGACAGACAGTCTCCAGATCGCGCGGGACGGCAGAGTTGAGTCGCCGGGGCGGCACCGGCTCGGCCTCGCCGATCTGCGAAAGGATGGCGAACACGCTGGGGCCGCGGAAGGGCGGCTGGCCGGTGAGCGCGGCATAAAGGACCGCGCCCAGGCCATAAATGTCGCTGGCCGGGCCAACACCGATACCGCCCCGCACCTGCTCCGGGGCCATGTAGGACGGCGTGCCGAGAAGCTGGCCGGTGGCTGTCAACTCCCCCCCGTGTCGAGCGCCTTGGCCAGGCCGAAATCGGCGACCTTGGCGGTGCCGTCCGGATCGAGAAGGACGTTGGCCGGCTTCAGATCGCGGTGCACCACGCCCCGGCTGTGGGCGTAGTGTACCGCCCGCGCCAGTTGCTCCAGGCATTCGGCCGCGGCGCGGGGAGGCATCGGGCCGTCGTGGAGCACCTGGCCCAGCGTGCGCCCGTCCACGTACTCCATCGCGTAGAAGGGGGCGCCATCGCGCTCGCCGGCCTCGTAGACCTGCACGATATTGGGGTGCCGCAGCCGGGCCGCCGCCTCGGCCTCGATCCGGAACCGCGCCGCTGGCTCCGGGCCGGGGGCCGATACGGTCCGCAGCACCTTCAGGGCGACCACGCGATTGAGACTTTTTTGACGCGCCTTGTAGACAACGCCCATGCCCCCTTGCCCAAGTTTCTCCAGGCATTCGTAACCGGCGACCACCGGCGGAACAAGGGTCTCGGGCCGACCGAAGGCAGCGGCCACGCCTTCACCCAGGGCGGGGAAGCGCTGGCGATATTCCGCCTCGGTCGGGCTTTCCCCGGCCTGGCTGCGGTAGTAAACGTCCAGGGCCAGTAGCTCCGCCAGCAAGGTGGCCTTCAGGTCCGGCGGCGGTTCGCCCAGGTAGTCCTCGAGGCGCGGTCGCTCACCGGCGCGCCAGGCCGACTCGAAACGGTCACAGGCCGCATCGATCTGCCGGGCCGCCTCCAGCGACAGCGAGGTGTCCAGGGTTGTTTCCGGGTCGAGCATCAGCCGACCTCGCGTTCCCAGTGGCGGCGAATTAGGTCCAGCTTGCGGCGGATGGTCCGCGGCGACACCGTCAGCATCGCCGCCATTTCCTCTTCGGAATGGCCCTGGATTTTCAAGAGCGCCAGGCGGCGCAGCAGGTCGTCGTCCAGGCGGTCCAGGAGGTGGCCGATCAGGTCGGCCAGCTGGGCCGCCATGTCGGGCGACGGTTCGTGGGCCAGCACCTCGTCCAGCCCCACGGCAGTGGCTGCGGCTCGGCCGGCTCCGCGCTTCTGCCGTCCCTCGTGGGCAATGGCATCATTTACTTTGCGGAGCGTGATGGTAGCCAGCAGACGCCACAGGGCATCGCGGTCGTCAAGGCGGGGAAATCGCCCCGCCGCCTCGCCGCGGAACAGGCTATCCAGCGCGCTCAGGGCAATGTCTTCCTCGTCGGCAGCGCGGCGAACGGCGCCCGGCAGGCGCGTCCGCGCCAGTTCCACCAGGGCCCCGAAGTAGCGGGACCACAGCCGCCTGGTGGCCTCCGCACTGGCCTCGGGACTCCCGCCCCGAAGATGCGCAAGAGCAACGTCACCGACCCTTCGGATGGCATGACTCGGCCCCTCAGTCGGCGTCTCGGTCCAGAATTCGCCGCAACTCTCCCGCCAGGGCCAGGGCGCTGCGGTAGCGTCTACCCGGTTCCTTTTGCAGGCAGCGCAGGCAGATGGCGTCCAGCTCGGGCGGGACAGTCGGCCGGCGCCGGCTTGGCTCCACCGGGATCATGGACCGCACCTGCGCCAGCGTCTCCATCGGCGTGCTGCCGCGAAAGGGGGGCTGGCCGGCCAGCGCCTGATACAGGATGGCACCCAGGGCGTAGATGTCGGCCGCGGGGGTGACACGCCGCGACCGGCCCCACGCCTGTTCCGGGGCCATGTAACACGCGGTCCCCAGGATCGCATCGGTCTCCGTTTCCTCGCAGCGGCCGTTGAGGTGCTTGGCGATGCTGAAGTCGGCGATCTTCGGGGTGCCGTCGGCCGTGAACAGGATATTCCCCGGCTTCAAATCGCGGTGGATGATCCCGTGACGGTGCGCGTAGTGAATGGCGCGGGCCAGCGTTTCAATCAGCTCGACGGCGTCGGCAATCGCCAGGCGTCCGCGTTTGAAGCGCCGCGTCAGCGTCCCGCCATCCAGGAATTCCATGCAGAAGAAGGGGACCTCGTCGTGTTCGCCATAATCGTAGACCTGGACGATGTGGGGATGTTGCAGGCCGGCGACGGCCTCGGCCTCGCTGCGGAAGCGTATCCGCTGGCTGCGGCCGGCAAACAGGGCGTCGCGCATCACCTTGACGGCCACCACACGGTTCAGGCCGACGTGGCGGGCACGGTAAACGACCCCCATGTGGCCGCGGCCCACTTCCTCGAGCAGCTCGTAACAGGTGACCGTCGCCAGCGCCACGGCCCCGGGGGGCGGGAGCGGCCGGCACGCGGGCGGGTCCAGAAGTCCAGCGGGGTGGACATGAAGGCTTCCCCTTTCCTCAAGAAGCGGTCCGCGGAGGGCAGGCCCGGACCGTCTCGCGCGCACGGCGAAACAGTCCAGGGACCATCGTTGCGCGATGTAAGCCCTCGGAAAGTTAGTCGCGAACAAGACGTGAATGAGTGGCGGGGTCCTCCGGAGGTGATGATCTGGGTGCAACGACGGGATGGTCTGCCCCCCGGCGCAGTCAACACCGGGAAAGCCGACGCCATCCGCGCGGCCCCTTGGATCCCCTGCACAAGACCTCGAGGCCGCTTTCCGCGTAACTTCCCATCATAACTGCCGGAATTCCGCTTGCAAAGGGAATTCGTGGAATCTTCAAAACGACTCCTACAGCACCACCCACCAGCCCCGAGCGCAAGCGAGCGGGAATTCAAGGAGTCGAGTTATCCCTCCGCCGGACATTTCCCTGGTTGCTCTCCGCTCGGGTGGAGTGGTATCCTGGGGCGGGGAAGAAACGCCCATAAGCGAGGCGAAGTCATGCGCTGTCATAGGTTGATCGTGGCGGCGGCCCTCCTGGCCGTCGCGGCGGGCCCCGCGTTGGCGGACAAGCCGTCGCCGGGCAAACGGCCACCCCCCCCGGAGAAGATCGGCGGCAAGACGCTGGAGCAATGGATCAAGGAGATCACCCACCGCGATCCCGGGGTGCGTGAGACGGCCGTTCGGGCTGTCCCTTACTTCGGCGAGCCAGCCGTGGCCGCCACCCCGGAACTGCTGAAGGTTCTCGGCAACGACCCCGACGCCGCTTGTCGGGTCTACGCGGCCATATCGCTGTCGGGCCTGGCGGAGGACCTTAAGGACAAAGCAGCGGCCGACGCGATCCGGGTCCTCATCAACGAGGCCGAAAACTGCCCCCAGGCCATTGTTCGCCTGCACGCCGTCTGGGCGCTGGGATCGTTCGGGCCGAAGGCGGCCGCGGCCATCCCGGTCCTGGTCAAGCGCGTCCACGATCCCAATTCGTGGGAGCTGCGTCAGGCGGCCCTGATCTCCCTGGCGGCCGTGGCCAAGGACAAGAACTTCGGCCCCGACGGGCATGCTGTGGCGGGCGTGGCCCGGCTGCTGGCCAACGGCGCCGAGAAGAGCAGCCGCGTGCGCCTGGCCGCCGTCATGGCCCTGCGCAGATGGGCCGGCCCCGGGAGGACGACTTCAAGCAGGCCATCGACGCCCTCAACAAGGCGCACAAGGACCCCGACCGCTCCGTCCAAATCTGGGCCGTCGTCGCCCTGATCACGCTGGAAGGGAAGCCCTCCGAGGAGCGACTCAGCGAAGTGGCCAAGTACCTGAAGGGGAAGGATGTGATGGTCAAGGTCACGGCCGCCACCGCCCTGGGGGCCCTGGGCGAGGGGGCCAAGTCGCGCATCCCGGACATCATCGAGCTGCTCGACGATCAGGACCCGATCGCCATCGCCGCCGCCATCGACGTGCTGGGCGGCTTCGGCAAGGCGGCCGACAAGGCGGTGCCCGACTTGCGCAAGATCATGGAGAAGAAGGACCAGATCGAGTACTTCCGCCTCGCCGCCCAGAAGGCCCTGAAGGACATCACGGGCAAGGAAGAAAAACTGCCCGCGGCCGCCCCGCCAAGGGCCGGCACGACCTCGGAAAAGCCGGTGACCCCCAGCGAGGTGGGCGGCAAGAGCCTGGCGCAGTGGATCGCCGAGATCAAGTCCAATCCCGACCCGAGCGTGCAGGAAACGGCCATGAAGGTGGTGCCGTACTTCGGCAGCAAGGCCGGCGCCGCCGCGCCGGCCCTGATCGCCCGGCTACGCGACCAGGAGAGACCCGACATCGCCTGCCGGGCCCATGCCATCCTGGCCCTGTCGGCCATCGCGGAGTATGTCAGCGACGAAGATGCGGTCAAGGCGGTGCGGGCCCTGATGTATACCATCGACAGCGACGGGCAGGCGATCCTGCGCTATCACGCCACCGTGGCCCTGGGATCGTACGGATCCCGGGCGACCGTCGCCATCCCCAGCCTGGCCCACCGCATTCAGGACCCGAATTCGTGGGAGCTGCGCCAGGCCGCCGTGGTTTCGCTGAGCACCATCGCGGGCGGGGGCGACAAGATGCCGCCGGACGGCCGGGCCGTGTTCGCCATCGCCAGCCGGCTGCTGGGCGACATCGAGAAAAGCGGCCAGGTGCGCATGGCCGCCGTCATGGCCCTCGGCGCCATGGGACGACCGGCCCTGGCCAGCGAGTTCAGCCTCTCACTCCAGGCGCTCCGCAAGGAGACCAAGGACCCCGACAAGTCGGTCCAGATCTGGGCCATGGTGGCCCTGATGGCCGTGGACAAGGTCACCAAGGAGGGACTGAACGACGTGGCCAAGTTTTTGACGGGCAAGGACGGGATGGCCAAGGTCACCGCCATGCGGGCGCTGGGGGCGATGGGGAAAGAAGCGAGGCCCAAGATCCCGGACATCATCAACCTGGTGGACGACAACGACACCCTGCTGGCCGCCACCGCCATCGACGTGCTGGGCGGCTTCGGGTCCCAGGCCCGCGACGCCATCCCCGCCCTGAAGAAGGTGATGGAGAAAAAGGATCAAACCGAGTACTTCAAGGAGGCCGCGCGCAAGGCCATCGAGCTGATCGACGGCCCGCCGGCCAAGGTGCAGAAGTGAAGAAGAAGAATCCACAGATGACGCAGATGACACAGATGAAGACAAGAAATGATTCTGTATTTGTCTTTATCTGTGTCATCTGCGTCATCTGTGGATTACTCTCCTCGGCTTGCGCCGGCGACTTTCTGGGGAAATCGTCGTCGGCCTGGCTGAAGGAGTTGAGCGATCCCAATGCGGAGGTTCGCCGCGGTGCCGCCTTCGCCCTGGGCAAGTGCGGCTCGGTGGAAGCGGTGCCAAGCCTGGTCCGGGCGCTGGAGGATCGAGAGGCGCCTGTTCGTGATGCGGTCGCCTATGCCCTGGGTGAGATCGCGGCCGAGCGCAAGGACCCGGCCCTCTGGACCGCCGCGGGGCCGGCCCTTCGCAAGATGCTCGCCGAGGATACCGATGCCGGGGCCCGGCGGTCGGCCGCCTGCGCGGTTGGGCAGTTTGGCCCTGATGCGGCTCCGGCCCGGCCGGAGCTGGAGCAGGCGCTGGACCACGCCGATGCCCGCGTCCGCCAGAATGCCGCCTGGGCATTGGGCCGGCTCAAGGACAAGGCAGGTACGTCAGGGGTGGAACGGTTGGCCCGGGCGCTGCGCGACGAGGACGCCGTCGTCCGCCGCGATGCCGCCGCCGCCCTGAGCGAGGTCGGCAGCCCCACCGCTCGGCCGGCCCTGCCGGCCCTGATCGCCTGCCTGGCCCACGAAAAGGAACCCGAGGTGCGGACGGTCGCCGTGGCCAGCCTGGTGACGCTGGTGGGCCCGGACGACCGCGCCGTGGCCGCCGACCTGCGCGACCTGCTGAAGGAAGACAACCGCGAGGTGCGGCACGGGGCCGCCCTGGCCCTGGCCAACCTGGGCGGCGAAAAGGGGAAGGACGCGCTGCCGGTCTTGCTCGACGCCCTGCGCGACGACGATGCCTCCGCGCGGGAGCTGGCCGCTGCCGCCCTGGCCCACCTGGGCGAGGCCGCCGGCGAGGCCGCCCCCGCCTTGGGCAAGGCACTCTCCGACCGCTCGCCCGCCGTGCGCCGCAACGCCGCCGTGGCCCTGGCCCGCATGGGACAGAAGGCGGGGGCCGTGGTCCGCCCGCTGGTCCGCGCCCTGGACACGCAGGAACCCGCCGAGGTCCGCCAGTTCGCCGCCGAGGCGCTCAGCCACGCTGGCGACGCCATCACCACCGTCCTCCCCGAGCTGCTGGCCATCCTGAAGGACGACAAGGATCCAGACGTGCGCCAGCGCCTGGCCATGTCGTTCCAGTTCGTCCCGCCACGCGACTTCGACAAGACCGGCGTCACCCAGGGCCTGGAGAAGGTGCTGGACGAAACGGACCGGCAACAGCTGGTGGTGCGTTATGACTGTGCCCGCGTGCTGGCCTTCGTGCTGCAAGCCCGGGCGCCGGCTAAGGCCGTGGAGGTGCTGGTGGACATGCTGAACAATCCCGGCCTGCGCGAGTACAAGGGGACCGATTCGACCCTGAAGAAGGGGGACGAATCGAGCCGGAGCGGCACGGGGACGAAGGAGACCCTGGGTGCCGACGCCCGCCCCATGGCCGCCCAGGCCCTGGCCGAAATCGCCCGCAGCGGCACCCGCGACGACGCCCTGGAGGCGCTGCGCACGGCGGCGAAGTCGAAGGACGAAGTGACGAAGCGCGTGGCACGCGACGCGCTGAAGGAGATTGGGCGACGGTGAGGCAGGGGTTTCAACCGCCGGCCGGCCTGGCGCAGCACGTGACGGGTAGCCCCGGAGGGGCGGCCGTGGTTAGCCAGGGGTTTCAACCCCTGGGAGCAGTGGCCTAGACATTTCTCTGTAGCCCCGGAGGGGCGGCCGAAGCCGCCCAGGCGACAATTCGGCCGCCCCTCCGGGGCTACACGATCATTAACGTGCGGGGCGGTCCAGGGGTTGAAACCCCTGGCTAACAACGGCCGCCCCTCCGGGGCTACCCGGATCGGGCCCCGCTACTTCTCCGCCCGCTCTCGCAACCACTCCGCCTTCTTCAGCATCCGGTCGCGGATGGCTTGCGACGCCGCATCGTCCTTGGCGCCCTTGGCGACCCGTTCGTATTCCGAGGCGGCGAACAGTAGGGCCTTGCGATGCTCGGGGGATATAGAGCCGGGGGCCAGGAAGGGCAATGAATCATCCGGCGCTGGGTCTTGCGATGGTTCATCCGGGTCTCGCTGCCTCATGTGAGACCGCGGGCTTGGGGCCGGTATCGAGACCAGGTCGTCAACCGCCTTCTCTTGATCCGCCAGGTCCGCTACTCCGGTCCACTTCACACTCTCGGGCAGATCCCACGCGGTCACCTCCACCGTCCGACATCCCGGTCGGTAGAGTCGAATGGCAACACTGTGATGCTCCGCGGTCATGTGGATACCGACAATCCAGAAGGAGTCACACGCCACGCGGCCCTCGGGCCAGACCCAACCACCGGAAGAAACGGAGGCCTCGCTGAGGCGATATTCATTCTTCCAGTCGAGCGACATGCTCTGCCTGACCGATGCATCTTTCTCGACGCGAAAGGCGCGGACCTGGTCGGCGGCAGCATTGACCTGGAGCACCGGGGTGACAGCGACGCTGGGCCAGGCGACAGCGGTTAGGCAGCCGGACAAGAGCGGGCACGCCATCAGCCCCACGCCCAGCGCCGCCCAAGGCACACGATGATTTCGCCCCATGTCGCCCTCCCGCGCCCTTGCCCCACCCGGCGGGTCGCTATATCCACCCCCGCGCCGCCGCACAAGTCGGCCTAGCCAAAACGGGGGAAATCGGGTCCAATCCGCCGGGCGTCGTGCCGTCTGCGACGCCGGTGGACGGAACCACCTGCTCGCCGTGCAGGGTATGGCGCAACCTTCTCCAAGTTCCCCCGTCCCCGCTGCCGCCGTCTCCGCCGACGGCTTGCCCGCGGTCCGCCTGCTCCTGAAGCACGGGTCGGCCCCGGCCATCGCTCACGAGGTCGCGTCCATCAGCTTCCTGGTCGGCACGGTCCCTGGCTGCGATCTGCGTCTGCCCGGGGCCGCCCTGCCAGCCGTCTCTTGCCTCATCACCCGCCGGCCCGACGGCGTCGAACTGCGCAAGCTGGCCCCCATCGGCGCCCTGCTCGTCAACGGCCACCCCGCCGGCAGCCAGCGCCTGAACGACGGCGATCGCATCACGCTTGGGACCGTCGAGCTGCTCGTCCAGGTCACCGAGGCTCCGATCCCGCCCACGCCGATCCGCGAGCCGGTCGTCCGCCTGGCGCCCATCGTGGTCGATACCGCGAATCGGGCCGAGTTGGACGACACTCGCCAGCAGCTTTACGACCGCTATCGCCGGCGGCGCGATCGCCTGGCCGGGCTGCACCAGGCGATTCGCCGGGCCGCCCGCAACCTGCAAGAACGCAAGCAGCAGGTGGAAGGCGAGGCCCGGGCCGTCGCCGTCCGCCGCGAGGAGGAAGCGGTCCGCAAGGCAATCCTGGACGCCCACGCCGCGGAGCTGGCCCAGAAACGGACCGCGCTCGACGACGAACAGCGACGGCTCGCCCTCCGCTCCGAGGAGTTGCAACAGCAGCATGCCGGCAACCTGGCGGCGGTGGAGATGCGCGAGCGCAAACTGGTTGAGGACGAGCAGGCGCTGGTGAAGAGCCAGGCTGCGCACCAGGCGGCGCTGGCCCGGCTCGATCGCTCCCAGGCCGCGCTGGACGAGCGCGAACAGCGGCTCCGCGGCCACGCCCTGGAGGTGGATCGCCGTTTCGAGCAATTGCAGCGCGATACGCGCGAGATGGAGGAGCAGGCGGCGCAGCTCGACGAATGGCGGACGAAGCTGACGGCCCAGGGCGAGCAGACGGCGGCCCGGCAAGCCGAGCAGGAGGCGACGACGGCGCAACTGGCGCAGCGGGCGGCCGCCCTGGAAGGACAGCAGGCGATGCTGGCCGCCCTGCGCACCCGCCTGGAACGCCTCCGCGAGGATGTCCGGCGTGAGGAGGAGCAGCTCGCCGAGGTCCGCGCCCGGCAGGAGGAGGTCGAAACCGACCTGAAGCGCCGCGGGCAGGAAGTGCAGCAGCTCCGCGACGAGCTGGAAGCCGAGCGAGCCAGCCGGACCCAGGACGCCAGGCGATTGGAAGAGCGGTCCGCGCTCTTGGAATCGGCCGTCGCCCGGCTGCGCGAGACCCAGGAAGGGCTGGAGGCCCAGGAAGCTCGGCTGCGCGAGCGCGAGCAGCAGTTCGAGGCGCGCGCCGCCCAGCAGGCCGAGCAGGGCGGGCTGCTTCAGGGCGCACCGACCAGGTCCGCGAGTTGCAAGATCGCCTTTCGGCGGAACGGCAAGCGCTGCGCGAGCGCGAGACGGCCCTGGTGCAATCGGAACAGGCGCTGGCCGGCTTGCAGGATCAGCTTCGCCGCCGGGCCGACGAAATCGCCGCCCGGCAGAAGGCCCAGGAAGACGAACGTCACGGCCACGAAGAGGAGTTGGCCGCTGCCCAGACCCGTCGAGCCGAAATCGAATCCGAGCGAACCCGGGCTGAGGCCGCCCTGGCGGCGGCACGGCAGGAACTCGACGGCCGGGCCACCGAGCTGGAACGACACCGCGAGGAGCTGACCCGGCGCGAGGAGGCGCTGGCCCAAAACCAGGAACGCCTCAAGCACGCGGGGCAGCTGGTCGGCGGCGAGCGCAAGGTGCTGGCCGAGGAACGGGCCCGACTGGAGGCCGAGGGGCAGCAGGCCGCCCTGGCGCTGACCAGCGCCCGCGCCGCTTTCGACGCTGCCCGCAAGGAGGTGGCCGACCTGCAACGGCAGTTCCCCGAGCTGGAAGCCCGCGCCGGCACCGCCGCCGAACGCCTGGCACTCGCACGAACCCAGCTCACCGAGCACCTGGCCGAGCTGCACGCCTATGCCCAGGGCGCCCGGGCCGACCTGGAAGCCCTGCGCACGCAGGTCCAGGCCGAGGCCGAACGGGTCCGTCAGCAGGAACTGGCCCTGCACCGCGAGCGGGACGAGCACCGGCTCGCCGTGACCGCCTTCCGTCAACAGCTCATCGACTGGCAGGCCCAGGTCGCCGACATGAAGCGCTCCCTGGCCCGCGGCGAGACCCGGCTGGAACGCCGCCTCGCCGAGGTGGACGAACAGGCCCGCCAGGTCGATGCCACCACCGCCCGCCTTGCCGAACAAGCCGAGCAGCTCCAGGAGCAAGAGCGGCTGGTGGCCGTGCGCCGCGGCGAGGTCGAGCAGCACCTCGAAGACATGCGGGAGTGGTATCGTAAAAAGCTCCGCGAGCTTACCGGACGGGCCGACGTGGAGGCCGACGCCCCCGCCCCGGACGGCAGCATCCTGACCTTGACCGGCGAGGTCGAAAGCGGCGATCAGAAGCTGGGCGACCTGCTCCGCTCGCTGGAGCTGGTCGATGCCGACACCCTGACCGCGCTGCTGGTCGAGGCCCGGCGGCAACGGCGCTCGTTGCGGCAGCTCCTGCTGGCGGGCGGCTACTTGACGCTTTACCAGATGGCGCTGATCGAGGCCGGCAACCTGGACGGCCTGGTGCTCGGCCCGTTCCGCCTCATCGACCGCCTTCGGGCCACGCCGCGCGAGGTGGTCTACCGCGTCTTCGATCCGCGCCACGGCCACGAAGCTGTGCTGCGGCACCTGGCCGAGGCGGAGATGCAGGACGCGGTCCGCCCCGACGAATTTCGGCAACGCTTCGCCGCCCTGGCTGCTGTCAAGCATCCGCACCTGCTGGCCACGCTGGAGGTTCTGGAGCTGGCGGAGCGGCCGGCCGTGCTGCAGGAATGGCTGTGCGGCCTGCCGAGCGGCGATTGGCCGGCGCTGGCCGCCGTCCCGGGCGTCTGGTATCGGCTCCTCTGCCAGGCGGTGCTGGGGCTGCAAACCCTGCACCAGGCGGGGCTGCCGCATGGGCGCCTCGAAGCGGGGTCGATCCTGCTGACGGCCGACGGCACCGTGAAGCTGTGCGGCGCCGGCGAGCCCGCCTGGCTGCGCGTGCCGCCGGGCACCGACGACGCCGATGCCGCCGCTGACCTTTCGGCCCTGGGCGCCGTCGCCGCCGGCTGGCTGGAATTGACCGACGGCCAGAAGGGACCGCGGCCCAAACCGCTGCCGGAGTCGCTGCAGTCGGTGCTGCGCCGCCTGACTGGGAAACCGGGCTATCCGAACGCCAGAGAGCTGCTCGACGAGCTGGAGCAGGCGACTGCGGATGTGCCGGCCAACGGGGCGGCGTGGGATCGGCTGCTGCGCCATGTCCGCGAAGAGGCGGGCGATACGACGCTGCGGCTGTCGGCGTGATTTCGCCCCTCGCCCCCGTACTCGGGGGAGAGGGGTTGGGGGTGAGGGGGCCTGGACCATCCTCGTGGACGCGCTCAAGAAGGCCGGCGCCAGGGAGTGAGGGCATCGGGCTAGTCTTGCCCAACTTCCCTCACCCGGCCTATCTCCGCAGCCTGCCACCTTCTCGCGAACCCTTTCCCTTCAACCCGTTCGCCGTCCTGTGCCGATGATACAGCGGCTGTCTGTTCCCCCCGCCGCTCCCCCCTTGCGGAGTCCGTGCCATGAGACGATCCCTCGCCACGCTGCTCGTCGTCGGCCTGCTGGTGGCCGCTGCCCCTGCCCCGAAGCCAACCGACAAGTTGCAGGGGAGCTGGCGGGTCATCTCGTTCGAGACCGCCGGCAAGTCCGACAAGTCGCCCAGCGCGGCCAGCTCGCGTCTGGAAGTCGACAAAGACATCCTGACCTTCACGGAGCGCGGCCATGTCGTCTTCGCCGGCACCTTCAAGCTCGACCCGCCGCACCGGGCCATCAACGTCACCCTGACCCAGGGACCGGATGCCGGACGGGAGCTGCGCGGCATCTACGAATTCGACGGCGACACGCTGCGCTGCTGCCTGGCCCGGCCGGACCAGAAAGAACGCCCCACCCGCTTCTGGACCTGGCGGACGACGCACCTGCTGGTGACGGCGAAGAAGGAAAATTAGGAGCCGATCTGGTGGGGCGGGCATTCCTCTCTGCCCAGGGATTATCTGGGGCACGGGCCGAGGTACTGCGAAGTACCTCGGCCCGTGCCTTTGCTGTTGTCCCCTCGTTGTGGCACGGTCTCCTGACCGTGTCACTTCGGCTGACCGAAGGTCTCCACACATCCATCGCGGATTCCGGGAGACCTTCGGTCAGGCCGGGTGGCACGGTCAGGAGACCGTGCCACAACGGCGTTTCTTCTTTGTGTTCTTTGTGTCCTTTGTGGTGAGAAATGCAAGTCAGCTGCCCCCGCCGTCACCGTCCCGGCAGCGGCTGCGGCGGCCCAAATTCCACGGCATCGATCAGCGTCGGCGTCTTCCCCGGCTGCCACAGCGCCGCCGGCTGAGTCCCATAGCCGCGCGTGGGATAGGACCGCCATCCCTGACCGTCGGTCCCATCCAGCTTGTGCGGCGGCGGCAACGCGGGGCCCTCGCCTTCGCCCACCGGCTCCGGCAACGGCTTGCGATGGCTGGCCGGCACCAGGCGGACCGTCACATCCCGCTCGGCTTCGAACAGCCGTCCGTCCGTCAGCGTGAACTGGGCGATCACCCGCACCTTGTCGGTGTTGGGCCAGGCTTTCCAGGGGAGGACCAGGTAGTAACCAGTGCTCAACAGGCCGCTCTTCCACGACTTGCGCAGGGCGTCGCCGGAAACCTCCCACCAGCAGAGTGGTTGCTTCAGTCCTTCGGGGGTGATTTCGACGGCCCGGATGAGCAGGGTGCCCGGGGCCTTGATGGCATGGCCATCGACATCGCGCGGCTCGACCAGAACTTGGAGCGCCTCATCGCCCGGCTGGCCGTCGTCGTCCAATCCGCCGGTTTGCCGGCCCAGGACGATCGCCCGCAGCGTGAAGGTCTGCGAGGCTTCCTCCGGCGACAGCTTCATCGGCCCGGCGCCGCGGAGGGCGATGATTTCGCGCTGAAGGGCCTGGTTGTGGCCGACGAGGTTGTCGCGCTCGGCGCGGATGTCGGCCAGCTGCATCTCGCGGGTGCGGAGCTCCGCCTCGACCAGTTCGCAGCGATTGCGGCAACCCGCCAGGGAAAGGACCAGGGACAAGGGACCAAGGACAAAGCAAGACCTGAGCCGGCTTCCTGCGCTCATGTCCTTCGTCCTTAATTGGGCAATTACCCTCTGGCGAGCGGGGAGGCGTCAGCCCCCCGGTTTCAGCACTCACCGGGGGGCTGACGCCTCCCCGCTCGCCGTTTCGTTGCTGTTGTCACGTGGGCGCCTTGCGAAGCTGCGATTCCGGCAGGCGTTCCAGCAGGGTGTCCACGATGCCGTACTGCAGCGCCTCGCTGGCCGACATGAACTTGTCGCGGTCGGTATCGCGCTCAATCTCTTCCAGGCCCCGGCCAGTGTGCAGCTTCAGGATTTCGTTCAGGTCGCGCTTGAGGCGGATGAACTCCTTGGCGTGGATGAGGATCTCCGTTGTGGTCCCTTCGGTGCCGGCCAGCGGCTGATGGATCATCACGCGGGCGTGAGGCAGCACATTGCGTTTTCCCTTGGTCCCGGCGCACAGGAGCACCGCCCCCATGCTGGCACACTGCCCGATGCCGTAGGTGGCGACATCGCAGGTCACGTACTGCATGGTGTCGTAGATGCTCAGCCCCGCCGTGACGGAGCCGCCCGGCGAGTTGATGTATAGGTGAATATCGGCCTTGGGATCGTCAAACTGCAAGAAAAGCATCTGGGCCACGATCAGGTTGGCGCTGTCGTCGTTGACCTGGCCTTGGAGGAAGATGATGCGGTCCTTGAGAAGGCGGCTGTAGATGTCGAAGACGCGCTCCTCCCGGCCGCTGCGCTCGACGACGTAGGGTACCAGCGTGGACATGGGTGGGATTCTCCCTTTCTCGTTTAGCCGCGACGCGGAGCGGAGCGCTTGATGAACAGCGCTCCGCTCCGCGTCGCGGCTAACCGCGGATTTACTTTTTCACTTCCGGCCGCGCCAGCACGTCATCCACCAGGCCGAACTCCTTCGCCTCCTGGGCGGAGAAGTAGCGATCGCGCTCGGTCTCGCGCTCGATCTCCTCGATGGTGCGTCCGGTGGCCTTGGCCAGGATCAGGTTGAGGCGGGCGCGGTCCTTGAGGATCTCGTTGGCCTGGATTTCGATGTCCGAGACCTGCCCGCCGACTTGACCCCAGGGCTGGTGGACCATGATCTTGGAGTGCGTCAGTGCGAACCGTTTCCCCTTGGAACCGCCGGCCAGCAGGATGGCCCCGCCACTGGCCGCCAGGCCGAGGCAGTAGGTCGACACGGGGCATTCCAGGAACTGCATCGTGTCGTAAATCTGCAACGTCGAGGTGACGGCCCCGCCGGGGCTGCTGATGTAGAAGTGGATGTCCTGCGTCCGGTTTTCGTATTGCAGGTACAGCATCTTCATGACGGTTTCGATGCCGCTGATCTCGTTGATGACGCCGGCCAGGAAGATGATGCGGTTCTCCAGCAGCAGGTCGCTGAGCGTCATCTGCCGCTGGCGGGCGTATTCGCGGTAGCGCTGGGCCCTCGGCTCGAAGGGGAGATCGCCAAGGGCGCCAAGTGGATCGAACATGGTGGGGATCCTCGTGGCCGCTTGCGGCTTCGCCAGACCTGCGAAGCCGCAAGCGGCGGAATCAGTTAGAGCTCTGTGCCGCCGGCGTCGCTTCCTCTTCCTTCTTCTCCTCGGGCGGCGGCGTCATCATGTCCTTCATCTCGCCGGGGACGGTCTGCATCTCGACGGTGGTGGCCGGCGCGCCGGCGGCCTGGTCGAGCGGATGGTCCTCGTATTCGGCGCTGTCCAGGATCAGGTCGAGCGCCTTGCGCTCGATGATCTCGGCCGCCAGCGCTTCCAGCAGGTCTTCCTTCTCCAGCCGGGCCCGCAGGCGGCGCGGCGATTCCTCGTTCTGCTCGGCCATGCGCTCGATCTCGTCGTCGATGTCCTCCTCGTCAACGTCGATTTTCTCGACTTCGGCGATCTTTTGCAGGACGAAATGCTCCTTCAACGACAATTCCGTCGTTTGCAGGATGTCCTGTTCGAGCATGCGCTGACGGCTTTTGATCTCTTCCTCGGAGATGCCTTCGGACTGCATTTCCATGACGCGGCGGGCCAGGGCCTTCCGGGCCTGGCGGATCAGGAGGTCGTGCGGCAGCTGCCACTGCTGCGTGAACGCCAGGTGCGAGGCCACCTGCTGCCGGGCCGACTGCCGCTGCAGGTATTCCAGCCGGCGCCGTAGCAGAACGTGAATGAGTTCGTCGAGCTGCGTCTCGGATTTGACGCCGAAGTTGTGCAGGAACTCGTGCGTCATCTCCGGGGGGCGCAGCTTCTTGACATCGACGACATTGAACTCGGCCTGGACCCGCCTGCCTTGCAGCGAGGCGTCGGCCACTGCCGTGGACAGGTCGATGTCCACGGTCCGCTTCTCGCCGGCGCTGGCCCCCTTGATTTGCTCGCTGAAGCGCTCGGCCACGCCGTCCTTGAAGGCCAGCTTGGCATCGACGCGAACGCGGTACTCTTTCATCTCATTCAGGACCCGAGCGCCCTCGCGCACCGTGACGTCGGCAATGACGATGTCGCCGCGCTGGGCGTTCCCCTCCGGCTTGGGCACCACCTGCGAGTAGGGGGCGAGCAGGCGCATCTTCTCCTCGGCCACGTCGTCGGGGCCGAAATCCTTGATCGGCCGGCGCAGCTTCAGCCCCTTGTAGTTGGGCAGGTCGAACTCGGGCCGAACCTCCACCTCGAACTCATAGACGAAGGGCCCTTCTTTCGGCAAGGCCACGCCGAACGGGTCGAGGTCCGGCGGAGCGAGCGGGGCCAGGTCGTGCTCGTCGGCGAGCTGTTCGAGGCTGGCCAGCAGGATCTCGGCTTTCACCTGATCGCCGACCTCGGTCTGATAGCGGCGTTCGATGAGCTTGCGCGGCGCCTTCCCGGGCCGGAACCCGGGGACGGCGGCATCGCTTACCAACTCCTTGAACTTGTCGTCCAGCCGGTTCTCGATGTCCTTGCGCTCGATGGTGACCTTGATGTGCTTCTTGCACGGCCCCACGTCGCGGATTTCGACGGTCTGGTGCAGCTTGACCTTGTGCTTGTGGGTGGGGTCCTGACAGTCCGGATCGTGGCATTCGGCGGCCTCGTCGCCCTCCGTCTGGGTGGCTGTGGTGCTGGCCTGCGGGCCTGTCTCATCCGGACGCGGTTCGTCGGTCATGGCATGCTCCCCACCAGAAGTCAAGAAAGCCGAGCGAGTCTGGGACGGCGACCGTCTGCGGTTCGCCGGAACCAGACCGACTCGGCTCACGAGAGCGGGTGATGGGGCTCGAACCCACGACAGCCACGTTGGCAACGTGGCAAGCCCGCTCCGTAAGTCCCTTACGCCGCAAGACACTTGCGGCGAGACACCGAATCCAGTTGCTCGCCAGTTGCCCACGGGAACCGAAACTGACCCCAACCTGGCTCAAATCATCATAGCTTGGCCCGACTTGCCTGACCATATCCGCGCCGCGGTGCTGGCCCTGGTCTGCACCGTCCGCTGACCTCCCAACCGGCCCGGTCGCCCCGCCCGGCGGCCGGCGCGTGGCCCGTCAGGATGGCGTGCTGGGGCTCGCAACGGCTGCAAGGCGAGCCATCGGGCCGGCGCGCCGACCGGAGCCCGCCTGAGCGATCCCCGAAGCAGGGAAGGCCGGTTGTCTCAATCGCTCGCAAGGGTTCTCATCCTAGGGGGGAGACTGGACGGGTCGTCGTGGAGCTGTCGTCGTCGAGGAAGTGTCGAGCTGGTCGTCGAGGGGCCGGCGCCTGGGCGGGGCGCCGACCCGTTGTTCTTCTCACGGGTCGTTGGACAGCATCGCGCCCGACTCGACTTCCTGGAGCGCGGCGCGGAGGTTTTGCCGATGCTTCTGGATCAGGCGGACGTACTGGTCCAGGGGCCGGCCGTCGAGCCCTTCCTTCTCCGCAATGTCCTTGCAGCGCTGAGCGAATGCCTTCGCCAAGTCGCGCCGCGCAAGTCGAGCCGGATGCAGCGGGACAGGAGGGGGGATGCGTCGTCGTAATCCTCAAACAGCGAATCGGTGCCTTCGACCAACGACCGCTGGCGACCTAACGCATCGGCGACCACTGATTCATGGCGATGGCGGGCCACGTCACCCGTTCTGCACCCGGTTATGCGAGCGGCAGGTGATAATCTCCCGTATGGCCTGGCCGGGCAGGATGGCAGGGGCGAGTGACTTGCTCACTGGCCTATGGGTGGACAAGTCACTCCGGCGTGATAACACCCCATGCCATAATGACTTGCGCCTCCGGCAAAGTGACTTGCTCACTTGCTCACGCATTTGTGGGCAAGTCACTTGTGTTCGATTTTGCTACACCCGCTCGCCTGGCCAGACCGAACGGCAGCGTGAGTGCGTGCCAAGCTTGGCACGCCCTCGCGCTGCCGTTAGTCATTGTTCTACATGAAGTTGCGCCGTTCCCGATGAGTGCGTGCCAAGTTGCGCGGGGGTGTGGGGGGGTGGCACGCGCTCCTCAAATGGATTGCACTGCGCCTGCGCGCGCACACACTGAGGCGGCGCGCAGGCACTCGGAGCCTGCCAGGTGAGTCGAATGGCACGCGGTACCGGAAGCCCCGAGACCAGGCGAAGGCGGCCATTGACGGACATCGACGGACAGCCCCGGCCAAGGACGGACAGGACGCGGCAGGGAGGGACGCCTGCCCCGGGCCGGGGATACAGACAGGCCAAGGACATGAGCTGCGTGCTGTGAATGTCCGCTTTACTCGTTGTGGAGGTGGGGCGGGCGGCGCTGATCGACGCGATGCTGAGGACCATCGCGTACCACCGCGTCGGGGACCGCCCCGGGCGCTGGGAGCCACGGGCGCGAAAGCGTCGGCCCAAGCCTGGAGTCCGACTGATGCAACCCCGCGCCACAGCTAGGCTGCCGCAGAATCGCTCGAAATACTATTAAGCTAGTGCCATTCGTCGATGTGACCGACGCGCGCTGGCCAACGACTGAGCTCACCAACTGGGGCATCGGCAGGAGTGGGCGCACTTGCCAGTGCCGGAGCACGGGGTGCTCTGCAGGCCTGCGTAGCCGGCCGGCCATCGAAGCCACCTGCCCTGTGTGGCCGAGTAGTCCCTACAACAAGGGGAAGAGGTGGGCGGTGGGTTCGTGCGAGGATTCCACCGCCCCCGAGTGAGCCCTGTTGCGGGAGTCTATACATGACGCGAGCCGAGTTTACAGAGTCAACCGTTTGGGCCGCAACCGAAGGCGCAAGTGGCTTCGAAATCGCGGGTACATCGGGCGGCGGAGGCGGGGGCGGCCGCGGAGCCGGTGCCCACGGCGAACCGGGGAGGCCAGGAGCGAGTGCGCCTTGGCACAGCCAGCAAGCACCGTTAGTTCCGGGTCGACAGTATGTTTTCGTGATTGGCGCCG
The DNA here is from genome assembly GCA_963827935.1 of uncultured Planctomycetota bacterium. GTDB lineage: Bacteria > Planctomycetota > Planctomycetia > Gemmatales > Gemmataceae > DATFNV01. The sequence goes on from CAWHCN010000004.1 coordinate 309,968, forward strand.
GTGGCCTCGGCGGTTGGGAAGCTTTGCCAGGTGAAGAGCGGGGAGAAGCCGGCCATGCAGGCGGCATAACTTACGTAAGTGACGGCGATGATTACTTGCAGGTAATTGGGGGTACTGGCGCATCGACTGATCTGCCCAATGAACTCATGCCGCCTGCAGCGATCGGTCCACCCCCGGCAGCAACTTCGCCGCGATTTGCCATCGTTGATCCAGCGACCCGCAGGGTCGACAACGTGATTATCGGTCGGCAGTCGTTTTTTGAGCACTCGCTGGCTCGTAGAGTCGTGCTCGATATGCGGCTTGTCGAACGCGACGGGCATTTCGCACTGGAACCGCGAAGAGGCTCGGCAATCCCCGTGCCTCTAAGTCCCGACGAGCGGGTTGCTCCAGGCTGGTTCTTCCTTGAAGCTGTATCCCCGGACCAGCCTCGATTCATCCTTCCGGCCTGGCCACGCCAACCTCGCGGGCGATTTGGCGCTGTCGGCGGCACGGGCGGAGCCAGCCGGCCCGATCCCGACCTTTCCGGCACCCTCCAAATCCTCTGCGTCGGGACGGAATGGTCGTCCTCGAAAGGCGGTATTTCCACTCTCAACCGCGACCTGTGCATCGCGATGGCGGCACTCGACCACCAAGTTGATTGCCTTGTGCCGCCTGGAACGGTGGACGCTGACGCCCATGCAGACGCGACGAGCGCACGTGTGCGGCTAATTGAGGCACCTGTGACCACCGGTAAAGAAGTCGGACTCTACGGATGCTTGCGCCGCAGGCCATCCATGCCGGCCGACTACTACCCACACGTTGTAATCGGGCATGGCTGGGTCACCGGGTCTGCAGCGCAGACACTCGTTCAAGATCACTTTCAGTCTGCCGTTTGCGTTCACGTCATCCACACGCAACCAGATGAAATCGAACCATATAAAGACCGAAATAGCGACGCGAGCATGCGCACCGAGATCAGCCAAAAGCAAGAATCAGTCCTGGCACGAAGCGCTCTCTTGTCGTAGGCGTCGGGCCCCGGCTCATGCGACAGGCTCTGATCTATTTGCACCCCTACGCGACTAGCCCTCCGACCTTCGAGCTTGATCCGGCCATCTCTACAAGGAGTGGCAACCCGCGCCCGGCACCCATGTGCAGTGCTTATTCATAGGGCGAGCCGAGGACAAGTGTTTAAAAGGCCTTGACATCGCCGCCGAAGCTCTCCGCCGCGCTCACACCAATGTCTCCGACCTGCGGCTCGTGGTTCGCGAAGCCAAGCCCGGCACGGGCCAGGATCTCCGACAAGAGCTACTCGATCGCATCAAGATTCCAAATTCGGTGCAGGTGTATAACTTTAGCGCCGACAAATCTGTCATTCAGGACGATTATCTGCGGTCCACAGTTGTCCTCATGCCGTCGAGATCGAAAGGCTTTGGGCTTGTCGGAATTGAAGCGATTGGGTTCGGCATACCAGTTTTGATCAGTGCCGAAAGCGGTCTTGCTGAACTGCTCCGCCGAGATGCGCCTGACTTCGCGGCGGAAGTTGTGGTGCCAATGGCGCACGAAGATGAAGAGAATTACCAGAGATGGGCGCTCGCCTGTCGCAAGTGCTGGCGAACCGCGAGCATGCGTTCGCACGGGCCGCTGCGCTTCGAGATACGTTATTACAGCACAACACGTGGCAAAAGCAGGCAATAGGCCTAATCGCCGCAATTCGGAATTTGTCGCATAATGCAAGTCGCTGACCGGAGGAGGCCGACGCTACTGCCAAGACAGCAGGAAGTAAGCTGGGATCGCGCTTCGGTCCGACACACGAATGGCACTTGCTGAGCATGAGTTGCAGAATCGCTGGAACACAAGCCATTCTCAAACGCTCAAGCTCGACTTTAGGCCCTTAAGCTAGTGCCATTCGTCGATCGGACCGGAGCGCACAACGTGTCTCCGAGCCGCCAAGTGTCGGCTGTCGTGACCTGATCGCCCCGCACTGCGGGCCACGCGACCGCAGCACATAACCCGTCGTTTGTGGCATCGATTCAGGGCATGATCTCGGATGCGGTGGCGCAGCTACCCAAGAGCGGGGTACCTCGAACGCCGGCGGCACAGCATCGACCCGGATTCCAGGACTATCGTGTCAGAAGCGACGACTCCGTATACTAATCCCGATCCCTTCCCCAAGGGGTAAGTCATGGCCGGCAATCTTGCAAAGATACGGCACGTCGTGGTCGTGATGCTCGAAAACCGCTCCTTCGACAACATGCTCGGCTGGCTATATGCCGACCAAGGGAACGTGCCCCCGCTCAATTTGCCGTCGCAGGGTCGTCCGTCGTTTGACGGACTGCTCCAGCCTACCGTTTCGGACGCCTTCTGGAACCCCGGCGATGCCGACTTCTTCTCCACCCCGGGGACGGAGCCAGACAAGGTGTTCGCGTCGGAAGGCACGACGGGGCCCTCGCCTTTCACGGTTCCCGACCCTGACCCGAATGAACTGTTCCCAAATTTCAGCTTCCAGATCTTCGGCACCCAGACGCCCGCCGAGAATCAGCCGGCGACCATGCTGGGCTTCCTGGTTGACTACCTGATCGCGACCGGCAACGACCTCAATGCCGCTAAGCACATCATGGAATCCTACAGTCCGGGCCAGGTGCCGGTGCTCAGCCAACTCGCCAGGAGTTACGCGGTGTGCGATCGGTGGTTCGGCTCAGTGCCGGCCCAGACCTGGCCAAACCGCGGCTTCGTGCATACCGGCACGTCGCGCGGCCAGGTCACTAACTCCAGCCCGTTCGCCTACAACACGGAGACGATTTTCGAGGTCCTGCAAAAGACGGGCAACAGCTGGGGGATTTACAAGGACACCGTAGTCCCCTCGCTGACCAAGCTAATGTACCCGCGCCTCGGGCTGTTCCCGCTTCACTTCCACCAATTCGACCAGTTCAAGGCCGATGCCAAGGACGGCACGCTCCCCTGTTACTCCTTCGTCGAGCCCAGCTTCACCATCGAGCCCAACGACCAGCACTCGCCGCACAACGTGACCGCCGGCGAGCGTTTCCTTGCCGAGGTGTGGGCCGCCGTGAGCAGCGGGGCGAATTCGGCGCAGACCCTGCTCGTGATCACGTACGATGAGCACGGCGGTTGCTACGACCACGTGCCGCCGCCCTGGGGCGCGCTTAGCCCCGACGCCGCGAGCTTCCCGGGGGCCCAGGGATTCCGCTTCAACCGCTTCGGCGTGCGCGTGCCCGCCGTGGTGGTCACGCCGCTGATCGAGCCCGGCACCGTATTCCGCTCCCCGACCGGCGTGCCGTTCGACCACACCTCGATCCTGGCAACGCTGCGTGACTGGCTGGCGATCCCGGCTTCGGCGATGGTGCCCAGTGAGCGGATCAAGGCGGCACCGACGCTGGAATTCCTGCTGACCCGCGATCAGCCACGCGACACGCTCCCCGAGGTCGCACCGCTCATGCAGCCTGCGGCGATGCTCGCGCTCAGCGCCCCGCCGGCGACGCCGGTGAATGCTTTGCAGCTGAGCATGATCGCCGCCGTGGAGGCGGTTCGCCAGCAGCGCGAGTTGCAGCCGCAAGAGGTCGAGCACCTCCGTCAACGGGTGCCCACGGTGGCCCACATGGCACAGTATTTCAAGGAAGTCGGCATGATGAATCCGTGACCCAGCTGGTCGATGTGACCTCAGCGTCAAACATCGCGACGCCATCCGAGGTTGTACAAGAGCAGCATCTCCGGGACCTATGTCGCCCAGCACCTCGTCCAGAGAGGGGCCAGGAGGAACGAATTATCTACTCGCTTGAGACAAAATGTCCACTTGTGGCGGCTCGGTCCCGACGTGGTCGCGGCAATCCTGGCGAGCCCCGCCAAGCAGGCCGGCCCGCTGGAAGACCGCCATCTGGGCCAGCGTGCCGGCGTACTGACCGTCGCGTCCGGGGGCGGGCGGGTCACGCAACCGCAGGTCTCGTTCCGCGCCCGCCACAGACCGGGACAACTCCTCCGGGGCGGGCGCTGCCTACTTCCTTGCCCAGTCGGCGCTCCAGACGGCCCGGATCGCCTCTTCGTCCCCGAGGCCGTCGGGTACGGCGGAACTCGGCTTGATCGAGATGGAGCGTGACAGATAGTACTCCAGCACCTCACGCGACATCGTCCCGTCGAACCGATAGCTGCGGGGCTTCGGTTCCGCAGCCTTTGCCGTCTGCCGGCCCAGGATGAAGTCCACCACCGGCTTCGGGTCCCTCGGCGCGGTCGGGTAGTGGCCTTTGCCGTCCTCGACGATCACGGTGACCCGCCCGCCCAGCCCCTTGTACCGCTTTTCCAGGACGCGGGTCTGGCTGTCCAGCCACGGGTCACGGCTGCCGCAGACGTGCAGGACCGGCACACCAGCCTTGGCCAGCACGTCCAGGCGGTCGAGCGGTTGGGCCTTGGTCATGTGGCTGCGCAGGATCGGGTTTTCGGCGTAGACGCAGGATACCTTGTCCGGGTTCTCGATCGCCCAGGCATAGGCCTCGCCGGCCGCGCCGCCGGCCCCTTCCAGCACCGGCGTCCTCGACAGGCCGGCCTCGGTCAGGTGCTTGTAGACGGCGTTCCACTGCTGGAGGACGGGGCCGTCGGTGTCGGTTGGCACCGGGCCGGTGACGACGTGGAAACCCTTGCCCAACAGGGCGAGATCGACCGCCGCATCCCGTGTCACGAAGTCTGCCCGGAACACCCACGGCTTCCCCGGGGCCGCAACCTTCGGAACGATGACCGACACGGGCATCCGGATGCCGTCGATGCGGAATTCGTAGCGGTCGTAGCACGGCCCGAACCACGGCCCGCGGCAGGCGGCGTACGTCTTCTCGCTCGGCAGCTCGCGGTAGTCGTTCTCAACGGAGTAGAACGAGGTCTTCGTGAACGCCTTGCCGACGAAGGGCGGCGGCGTCGCCGTCGGTCGGCCGAAGGCTCTGCTCGATGAAGTCCGCGATCGGCTTGGGGTCGCGCAGGCTGTGCGGGTGATGGGCGGCCCCGTCCTTGATCATCACCGAGATCCGCCCGCCGAGCTGCTGATAGGCATTCTCCACGACAAGCGTGTGGTTGCCCAGGATCGGGTCGAGGCTGCCGCAGATGTGTAGCAGCGGCACGTCCTTGCGGGCCAACCCGTCGACGAGGGCCAGCGCTTCCCGGCTTACGGCGGGGTTGTCGGCGTAGATGCAGGAGACTTTGTCGGGGTTGGCGGTCGCCCAGGTGTAGGCATCGCGACCGCCGCGGCTCATCCCGATGAAGGCCGGCTTCTTGGACAGCCCGTGCTTCTCCGTGAGGAAAGCGTACCAGGCGTCCCACGGCTTGCCGGCGTCGCACCAAATAAAGCCAATGTGGAAACCGCGTTTGAGTAACTCGATTTCGGCCTGCGGCTCGTGGTCGAAGTAATAGCCCCGCCAGGACCACGGGTTACCGGGGGCCGCCTCCTTCGGGGCGACGACGACGCACCGCAGGCGGCCCTTCACCTGGGCCTTGACGCCGTTGCCCTCGCCGGGCGGCGCCTTATACGGCTTGACGCTCAGGTCCGCCTCGTCCATCAGGAAGTCGTAGCGGTCGAACCCGTGCCAGCTGGTCTTCTCGTCGCCGAACGTCGGCGGCGCGCCAGCAGCCGGCGCATTTGGCGATAGCCACAGGGCTGCCATGACGAGCAGGGTCCATAGGCTCTGTGCCGCGGATTTCATCGGCGGTTTCTCCCCGGCTGGCGAAGGCGATGGTTGTGGTAGAACAGTAGCGGACTCGTGATCGCTGGACAAGCTGCCGGCTCGATCCACTCTCGCGGCCGTGCCGGCACTCAACGCGGTTTCCCAAGCCGTCCCGACCGGTCGTCGGACCGTCTGAACTGGACACACGCATGAAACCGTTTGCCATTGCCGGGCTGCTCTCCGGGCTTGCCAGTACTGTCGCCTGCGGTCAGTGGCTGCTACACTCGGTTGCCTGACGGGCTGCCGCACTATGCTCAGCTTGAGCAAAGCGATCCTCCGTCCGCCCAGCTGGAACCACTCTGGGATGGGCCCAGTGCACGCGCTTGCCGGGTGACCCGATTACAGTAGTATTCGCGAAGCTCCGCCATTATGATTTCCTCGGCAGAGCTGCCGGGCAAACCCAATCGTCAAAGACAAGAGACGCGATGTCCTCCCCGGGGTCCGTGAATGCGCTGATCGAGCGCCTCGAGGCGGGCGACCACGAGGCGGCCCAGCCGCTGTGGGAGCGCTACTACCCGCGGCTGGTGGAGTTGGCGCGGAAGCATTTGCGGGGTACGTCGCGCTGCGCCGCCGATGAGGAGGACGTGGCCCTCAGCGCCTTCGACAGCTTCTGCCACGGTGTCGAGCAGGGCGCTTCCCGCAACTCAAGGACCGGGATGGCCTGTGGGCACTGCTGGTGCTCATCACGGTGCGGAAAGCCGCCGACCTGGCCAAATACAACCAGCGCGAGCGGCGCGGCAGCGGTCAGGTGCGCGGCGATTCGGCGCTCGATCCGCTTGACAGCGAGCACGGGGCGGGCGGCTTCGCCCAGGTCGAGGCGGCCGATCCAACGCCCGACGTGGCGGCGCAGCTGGCGGAGGAGTTCCAGGGCCTGTTCGACCGCCTCGGCAGCGACGAGCTGCGCTCGATCGCGGTGTGGAAGCTGGAGGGCTATAAGAACGCCGAAATCGCCGGGCGGCTCGGCTGTGCCGAGGTCAGCGTCCGGCGCCGGCTCCGGCTCATTCGCAAAATTCTCGCGGGCGGCTGATCGGTCGCCGGCCGCTTTGTGGATTATCTCTTCAGGCGAGCGGCAGGACATCTACTCCCCTCTCCCCGGTACTCCGGGGAGAGGGGCCGGGGGTGAGGGGCCCTGAAGGTCAGAAGCTCAACACCCCTCACCCCCGACCCTTCTCCCCGGAGTACCGGGAAGAGGGGGGAGTACACGATGTGTCTCTCGAAGTACGCACGGAGATCGACCGGTGAGTGAAGCCCCATCGTTGGTGGACGACCGTCTCTCGGAGGCGGCACTGCGGCGGGTGGACGACGTCTGCGCGCGTTTCGAGGACGCCTGGCGGAAGGGACAACGGCCCCGCCTGGAGGCGGTCCTGGCCGGCGTGAAGGGCCCGGAGCGGGCGGAACTGCTGCGCGAGCTGCTGCGGCTGGAAATCCACTACCGCCAGGGCCGCGGCGAGCGCGTCGCCGGGGACGATTACGAAGGACGCTTCCCCAGTGACACCGCCTCAATCCGGGCCGTCTTCGCGGAAGGCATGACCGTCGCGGCGGCGCTGCCCGCGGCCGGCCCGGTGGTGGACGGTGGACAGTGGACGGTGGACGGTGAAGGTCCCACTCCGCCGTCCCCCGTCCACTTTCCACCGTCCACCACCGGCCCAGGGCTGCCGACGGTCCCCGGCTACGAGATCCTGGAGCTGCTGGGTCGCGGCGGCATGGGGGTGGTGTACAAGGCTCGGCAGACGGCCCTGAAGCGCCTCGTCGCCCTGAAAATGATCCTGGCCGGTGACTTCGCCAGTCCTCAGGAGCTGGCGCGCTTCCGCGCCGAGGCCCAGGCCATCGCTCACCTGCGGCACCCCAACATTGTCCAGATTTACGAGGTCGGCGAGGAGCGCGGCTGTCCGTACTTCTCGCTGGAGTTCATTGAGGGCGGCACCCTGGCCCGGAAAGTCAGCGGCACCCCCCAGCCCCCGCGCCTGGCCGCCGACCTGGTCGCCGTCTTGGCCCGCGCAATGCGCGCCGCCCACCAGTCCGGGGTCGTCCATCGCGACCTCAAGCCGGCGAACGTACTGCTCTCGTTTGGCCGCGACCCGCAGGGGAGCGCTGATTCATCGATTCGCGAAACGATAAATCTCAACGAGATGGTCCCGAAGATCACCGACTTCGGCCTGGCCAAGCGCCTGGACAGTGACAGCGAGCAAACGCGCAGCGGTGCCATCGTAGGCACCCCCTCGTACATGGCGCCCGAGCAGGCCGCGGGGCGGGTCAAGGAGGTTGGCCCGGCGGCCGACATCTACGCCCTGGCGGCGATCCTCTACGAGCTGTTGACGGGCCGGCCTCCGTTCAAGGGCGCCACGACGCAGGATACGACCGCGCAGGTCTGTACGCAGGAGCCGGTGCCGGTGCGCCAGCTCCAGCCGTCAGTGCCGCGCGACCTGGAAACGATTTGCCTCAAGGGCCTGCGCAAGAGCCTACCCAGCGCTACGCTACGGCCCAGGATCTCGCCGACGATTTGCAGCGCTGGCTGGACGGGCGGCCGATCCTGGCCCGCCCGGTGCCGGCGTGGGAGCGGGGGTGGAAGTGGGTGCGGCGGCGGCCGGCGCTGGCGGGGCTGGCGGCAGCGGTGCTCGCCGCCCTGGTATTCCTGGCGATTGGAGGCGCTTTCTACGGTTTGTTGGAGCACCAGAAGGCAGACGCGAGTCGGTTTGTCCAGGACCGCTACGCGAGCGCCCAGCGGGCGGAGGGCGACGGCGACTTCGACAGGGCGAAGGAGGACTATGACCGGGCCCTGGCCACGCTGAGCGCCGTCCCGGGCGCGGCCGGCGAGGACATGCGGCGGCTGCTGCAAGACGGCCTGGAGCGCGTCCAGGGCCGGCTGAAGGAGGTGGGCGAGCGGCAACAGCGCCTGGCCGCCCGTCAACAATTTGACGAGGGGCGGCAGAGTTTCGCGCGCCACCGCGACGCGGCGCTGCTCCACACGGTAAGCCCGAGCGAGTCCGAGGCGGCGGCCGACGCCGCCGTGGTCCGCACGGAGGCGGCGGCCGCGCTGGCCGACCTCCGACTCGACCCGACCCAGCCGGCGACCCTCGCCGCCGGGTTGACGCCCGTTTGGCCCCGCGTCGAGGACCCCGCGAGGCTGAATCTGGTGGCGGAGGAATGCGCCGGGGTGCTGCTGGCCTGGGCCGACGCCGAAATGACCCCGCCCAGCCCTGACGGCGGGCCGCGCCGGGCCCTCCGGCTGCTCGACGGCGCGGTCGCACTCGCGCGGTCCCATGAATTCGCGGTGTCCCGGACCTTACACCTGCGCCGCGCTAAGTGCCTGGAACTCCTCGGCGACTCCGCCGGGGCGCTTGCCGCACGGCAGCAGGCCGATCAGGCAACCTTGACCGCCTTCGATTGGTTCGAGGCGGCCCTGGCGAACTACCGTGCCGGCCGGGTGGGAGACGCGTCGGTCGCCTGTGCCAAGGCCCTCAATCTGAAATACGACTATTTCTGGTCGCATTACCTCAAGGCGCTCTGCATCCTGCGCGAGAAGCGCTGGCCCGAGGCCGAGGTCGAGCTGGGCTTTTGCCTGGCGCGGCGGCCCGAGTCACCGTGGCTGCTCTCCCTGCGCGGCGCGGCCTACGGCGAGATGAGGCTCTTCGACAAAGCCGAGGCCGACTTCGCGAAGGCGCTGGCAGGATCATCCGACCGTGCGTTCCGGGCCGCCGTCCTGAGCAATCGCAGCACCACGCGGCTCTTGCAACGCCGCGGCGATGACGCCGAGCGCGACTTGCGCGACGCCATTGAGCTGCAACCGAACGCCCACCAGCTGCACGTTAACCTGGCCCTGGTCCTCGAACGTCGCGGCGACCGCGACGGGGCCGTGAAGCAACTCGATGAGGCGATCAAGCGGCGGCCCGACAACCCGGCCCTCTACTCCGAGCGCGCCCGGTTGCACGCTTTGAACGGCGACCGGGCGGCGGCCCAACGCGACTTCGAGCAGGTGATCGCCCGCGAGCCGCCGGGCAGCAAGTCCGACCGCCTCGTCGCGGCGCGCGTCGAGCTGGCCCACCTGAAGCACCTGGCCGGGGAGAACGAGGCGGCCCTGGCCGACTGCGATGCGGTCATCGCGGCCCGGCCGGACTTCCCGGAAGCGTACCGGCAACGGGCCGAGGTGCTGCTGGCCCTGGGCGGGCGAAAGAAAGAAGCCACCGCGGCGCTCGACGAGTATCAGAAGCGAGGCGGCAAGCAAACGCCCGAGGCCCACCGGGCCCGCGGACTGCTCCACGCCCAGCGCCGGGAGTACTCGGCGGCGGTGGAGGCGTACACCCAGGCGTTGCTGCTGCGGCGCGATGCCGACATCCTGAGCAACCGCGGCTGGGCGTACCTGATGCAGGACGCAGTGCGGCCGGCGCTCGACGACTTCGACGCGGCGCTGAAACTGAAGCCGAACGACGCCGACGCCCTGGCCGGGCGGGGAACGGCCCTGACGATGCGCGGCCGGGTGGCCGACGTGGCCGAGGCGACGGCGGCGGCGGAGAAATCCCTGCGGCCCAGGCCGTGGACCGCCCCGCGGCTCATGGCCTGCGCCCGCATCTACACGCGCGCCGCCTCCGTGCTGGAGGCGGCCAAAGAACCCGAGGCGGCGCGCTGCCTGCAACGGGCCCTGGGACTGCTGCGCGAGGCGATGGCGTTGGTTCCCGAGAAAGAGCGGCGGACGTTCTGGCGCGACGGCGTGCTGACCGACCCGGCGCTGCTGCCGCTTCAGCGCACCGCCGGCATGCTGGACCTTCAGCGCGCCTACGGCCGGTAGTCGAAACGATTGACGGGGAATTGGCCCATGCGGAATGTTCTTCGATCCCGGTCGCGGCTGGTCCGGCGGTGGTGCCCGGATCTTGAGCGCCTGGAAGACCGCACACTGCCGTCCAGCTACACGGCGGCCACGGCGGTGGACCTGCTTGCCGCGCTCAGCGCCGCCAACGCGGCCGGCGGAACCAACACCATCGCGCTGATCGCCCCATCAACGTCCCCCTACGTCCTGACCGCGGCGCTGCCGGACGTTGCGGCGGGCAACGACCTGACCATCACCGGCAACGGCGACACCATCGAACGCAGCACCGACCCGAGCGCGCCGGCATTCGGTCTGCTGGTCGTCGATCCCGGCGCCTCACTGAGCGTGCAGAACCTGACGCTCGAAAACGGCGACGCTCCCCTGGGCACCAGCGGCGGCGGCATTCTCAACCAGGGCACGTTGACCGTCGAGAACTGCGCGATCACCGGCAACACCGCGCAGGACAGCTCGACCAACTCAGGCGGCGGCGGCATCGCCAACCTCTCTGGCACGCTGACGGTCGATCACAGCACCATCTCGAACAACTCCACGCCCGGCGCCGGCGGCGGCATTCTCAATGTCGGCACCCTGGGTGCCGGCGACGTTATTCTGGGAACGCTGACCGTGACCTTCAGCACCATGGCCGGGAACACGAGCACCAACGGCGGGGGCGTGGCAAACCTGGGAGGCAGCGCCACCATCAGCTCCAGCACGATCTCCGGCAATTCGGCCGAGACGGTGCCCGGCGGGAGCGTGCCGGATACTACGGGGTACCTCGGCGGCGGCATTTGGGATTCCGGCGATGTCGCCGGTTCCGGCCTGACGCTTGAGGATAGCACTCTGGCCAACAACGTTACTGCGGGATCCGGCGGCGCCATTGAGGCCCAGGGCACCGTCACCATTGCCGAGTGCACCCTCGCGGGCAACAGTGCCAATTATGGCGGCGGCATCGACGATTATTATGGCAACTATTCGGTTAGCCTGGTCAACACCATCCTCGCGAATAACTCGGCCTCGACCAGTGGGCCCGATATCCAGAACGGCGCCATAAGCCAGGGGTACAACCTGGTGGACGACACCGACGGCTCATGGGGCTTCGGCGCCACGGGCGACTTGCTCAATGTCAATCCCGACCTGGGCCCGCTGGCCGACAACGGCGGCCCGACCGAGACCATGGCGCTGGCCGCCGACAGCCCAGCCCTTGCCGTGGGCACCACCAATGTGTCTTTGCCGGCCACCGACCAGCGCGGCGACCCACGAACCCGAGACGGCACGGTGGACATCGGCGCTTACGAGGGGCAGCCGGGGCCCAACAGCTTCCAGGTCAGTGGTTTTCCCACGGCCATTACCGCCGAAACGCCCGGCACGGTGACCGTTACCGCCCTGAATCCCGACGGCACGCCCGACACCGGCTACAGCGGCACCATCCACTTCACGAGCAGTGACCCGAACGCCGTTCTTCCGCCCGATACCACGCTCACGGGCGGCACCGGTACCTTCAGCGTCACCTTCGTGGACGCCGGCGTTCAGACCCTCACCGTCACGGATACGAGCGACCTCGAATTATTCACCGGATCGGAAACCAACATCGCGGTCGCTCCCGTCACCTTCCAGGTCAATGGTTTTCCGACGCCCATTACCGCCGGCACGCCGGCCACGGTTACCGTTACCGCCCTGAATGCCGACGGCACACCCGACACCGACTACAGCGGCATCGTCTACTTCACGAGCAGCGACCCGTACGCCAGTCTCCCGCCCGCCACGCTCACGGGAGCCACCGGCACCGTCAGCGTCACCTTCGAGACGGTCGGCGTTCAGTCCCTCACCGTCACGGCTGTGAACAACCCGGAATTCACCGGATCGGAAACCAACATCACGGTCGCTCCCATTACCTTCCAGGTCAGTGGTTTTTCCACGGCCATCAGCGGCGGCACGCCCGGCACAGTGACCGTCACTGCCCTGAATCCAGACGGCACACCTGATACCTACTACAGCGGCACCATCTACTTCACGAGCAGCGACCCGAACGCGGTACTGCCGCCCGATACCTCGCTCACGAGCGGCAGCGGCATCTTCAGCGTCAGCTTCGAGACGGCCGGCGTTCAGACGCTCACCGTGACGGATACGTTCTTTCCGGAATTCACCGGATCGGAAGCCAATATCGCGGTTGCTCCGGTCAGCTTCCAGGTCAGTGGTTTTCCCACGGCCATTACCGCCGAAACGCCCGGCACAGTGACCGTTACCGCCCTGAATCCCGATGGCACACCGGACACCGGCTACAGCGGCTTCGATCTACTTCACGAGCAGCGACCCGAATGCCGTTCTCCCGCCCTTCGGTTCCACGCTCACGGGCGGCAGCGGCACCTTCAGCGTCAGCTTCGTGAACCCCGGCCTTCAGTCCCTCAGTGTAATGGATGCGAGCAACTCAGAATTCGGCGGCTCGGAAACCAACATCGCGGTTGCTCCTGTTGCTCTCCAGATGAGTGGTTTTCCCACCACTATTACCGCCGAAACGCCCGGCACCGTCACCGTGACCGCCCCGAATCCTGACGGCACGATCGACACGAGCTACGGCGGCACGATCGAATTCACGTGCGGGGACCCGGCCGCCATTCTCCCGCCCGATTGCTCGCTCACGGACGGCACCGGCACCTTCAGTGTGACTTTCGCGGAGGTCGGCGTGCAGACGCTCACCGTCACGGACATCAGCAACCCAGAAGTCACCGCATCGGAAAGCAACATCGCCGTCGTTCCCGGAACCTTCCAGGTCAGCGGTTTTCCCACGGCCATCAACACCGGCACGCCCGGCACGGTGATCGTCACCGCCCTAAATCCAGACGGCACGCCGGACACCAGCTACAGCGGCACCATCTTCTTCACGAGCAGCGATCCGAATGCGGTTCTGCCGCCCGAAACCACGCTCACCGGCGGCAGCGGCACCTTCAGCGTCACCTTCGAGACGGCCGGCGTTCAGACCCTCAGCGTCGGGGATTCGATCGACCCGCAATTCACCGGCTCGGAAACCAATATCGCGGTCACTCCCGGCTTCCAGGTCAGTGGCTTTCCCACGGCCATTAGCGCCGGCACGCCCGGTACGGTAACAGTCACCGCCCTGAATCCCGACGGCACGCCCGACACCAGCTACAGCGGCACCATCGAGTTCACGAGCAGCGACCCGAACGCGGTACTGCCGCCCGATACCATGCTCACGGACGGCACGGGCACGTTCAGCGTCACCTTCGAGACGGCCGGCGTTCAGTCCCTCACCGTCAGCGACACGAGCAACCCAGGATTCACCGGCTCGGATACCAACATCGTGGTCGCGCCGGCGCGCCCAGCCAGCTGGTCTTCGAGGGGGAGTCCGGCGGCGGCGGGTCCGGCGGGGGCGGCGGCGGCGGGGGTGGCGGGTACGATCCCCCGGCCGATCAGCTGTTGCCCACCGTGATCGTGGGCGTCGAGGACGCCTTCGGCAACGCCGTGCTGGACGACAGCACCGGGACCGTGAGCCTCTCCGTGACTGGCCCGGGCGCCTTTACGGCCGACAGCCAGACGACGGCCCCCATCATCGACGGCGTCGCCACTTTCACGGACCTGGCAATCCGGACCGTCGGCAATTACCAGCTGTCCGCCGCCTCCCCGGGCCTGGCGGGGGTCACCACGGCCCTGACGATTACTCCGGGGGCGCCCAGTCGCCTGGTGTTTGTCCAGTCGCCGAGCGGCGGCACGGCCGGACAGCCGCTCGGCACCGTGGAAGTGGATATCGACGACAGCGTCGGCAACCTCGTCACCGACGACTTTTCAGACACGATCAATCTTTCTCTCACCGGTCCAGGCGACTTTGCCGCCGGACAAGTCCAGGTGCAGGGCGGCGTCGCTCTGTTTAGCGACGTCGTGCCCTACGTTGTCGGCCAATACCGGCTCGTCGCCTCCGCACTCGGTTTGGCAGGAGCCACCTCCGACCCGTTCACGATCCTGATCGGGCCCGCGGCGCGTTTGACCCTCTCCCAGGTGCCCAGCACCGGCATCGCCGGGCAGCCTCTCGGCACCGTGCAGGCATCGCTCGTCGATGACTCCGGCAATATAGAAACCGCTGCCAACGGCGCCCTCGTGAGCCTCACCGTCTCGGGCCCGGGCAGCTTCGTGGCCGGCAGCACGACTACGGCCCCATTGGTGGACGGCGTGGCCACCTTCAGCTCCCTCGCCCTGGACACGGTTGGGGACTATATCCTGGAGGCCTCGTCCCCGAGCGTGCCGCAGGCCTGCTCGGTGTCGCTCGTGATGCGTGCGGCTCCGGGCCAGCCCGGCAGCACGCCGCTGACCACGGCCACGCCGCTCTTCTTTACCCCCGCAAACACGGCCAGTGCCGACGGCTTCCTTGCCGACCCGCGCCAGTTCGACCTGTACAGCCTCTCCCTGGGCGCCGGCGATACGATCAGCGTCTCGGCCAGCGGCCAGCAGGCGGGCAGCGGCCTCAACCCGCTCCTGCGTGTTTTCAATGGCCAGGGAGAGCCGGTGGCGCTCGACGATCAGGAAGCCGGCGACGCGCAGCTCACCTTCCAGGCGGCGACGGCGGGCGAATACTACATCGGCATCTCCAGCGCGCCCAACGATGACTACGATCCCACCGTGGCCGGCAGCGGCACGCCGGGGGACACGACCGGCCTGTACACGCTCAGTGTCCAGCTCACGCCCGGGGCCCTGGCGCAGGCGAACGTGACGGCTTCCTCGATCCGCGTGGCCTCGGCCACCGTCACCTGGGGCGATACGGTTCCCATCACCTTCGGCGTGGAAAACCGCGGCGGCGCGGACGCCGGCAGCTTTGCCGTCCTCGTGGTCCTGGGAGTGGACGGTTACGTGTCGGACGTCCTGCAGACGTATCCGGAGCCGGGCCTGGGGGCGGGACAGGCATTCTCGCCGGGGCCTACCTCCGTCACGCTGCCGAGCGCGGACTGGGCCGTGAACAACATTGGTTATGGCTTCACGAGCGTTTACCTCCAAATCGTGATTGTCTCCGATCCGTCGCAGTACGACCCAAACAACACCCCGGCCCCGCTGCACCGCGGCGAGGACTGGGAGCCGCTCACGCTGGTCATTCCTGCCACGGCGAGCGGGTCGAACCTCAGCGCGGCCAACGCCGATCTCCTGACCCAACCGGTCTCCGCTTGGTCCACCGATCCGAATTTCCTGGTGACCGGAACGGTCAGTCCGGGCGCCAACGAGTGGTATTCGTTCACTCCGTCCCTCCCCGATGCGGACGGTCCGTCGAACACGGAGCTCAATGCGACCGTGACGGCCCTGGGTGGCGCACCGACTCCCCAGCTGTTCGTCTACGGACCCGACGGGCAGGTACTGGGTCAGTCCGATGAGGCGACCCCGGGAGGTGCGAGTGCGCAGATCGCCCTCAACCTATCGTCGTATCCCGATGAGGCGTTCGAGCTGGAGGTGGCGGCGCAGGGGGACGGGGGCAGCTACCAGCTGCTGGTGCAGGAGGCCCCGGCGCAAGACCCCCTCCAGCCGCTGGCGGTTGCCTACGGCGACGGTTTCTCTTACTCGCCCAACCTCAGCGGGCCTGGGCTGCTGTTGGCGGATTTGCCGGACGGCCAACCGGACATGATCGCCGCGGTGCCCAATGGCGTGGACGTGCGGATCGGCAACGGCGACGGCACCTTCCAGAATCCCGACCAGGGCGCGTTCGACCAGTCGGGCATCTTCCCTCTACCGCCCGACTTTAACGAATTCTCAGGCCCAACGCCCATCGCCCTGGCGACCGGCGACGTCGCCGGCGACGGCACCCTCGACCTGATCACCGCCAATGACGACCAAACGCTCGACGTGATGCCGATCGGCGACTTGGGCGACCTGGTGAGCCAAACCAGTCTCTCGCATACGCCGGCTGCCATGGTCCTCGCGGACCTGACGGGCGGCGGCCTCCCGGACCTCATCATCGCCAACGCCGACGGCACCGTCTCGGAACTCATGAACAACGGCTCCGGAGGCTTCCAGGATCCCGTGGACCTGGACCTCGACGGGCCAGGCATCGGCTCAGTCACCTCCATGAATTTCCTGGCGGTGGCCGAACGTCAACGGCGACGGGTATCCCGACCTCCTCATTCCGGAGACCGACGGCTCGATCCATCTGTTCCTGGGCAACGGCGACGGCACCTTCCAGCCGTCACGGGTCATTCCCGTCGGCGGCGGGCAGGTGATTGCCTTAACGGTGGCGGACCTCACGGGCAACGGCCGGCCCGATCTCGTCGCCACCACCTACGACCCAACGACGTTGCAGGGCACCGTGACCGTCCTGCTGAACGACGGCGACGGCGATTTCCGTATCAGCCAGGTCGTATCCGTGGGGGGCAGCGCGCTCGACTCGGTCGGCGTGGGGGACTTCAGCGGCGACGGCCGGCTCGATATCGTGGCCAGCGGCAGCGGCACGGGCTTCGTGTTCCCGGGCAACGGCGACGGCACCTTCGGGCCGCCCTTGACGTTCGCGGTCCCCCCGGGCAGCACCACCCTGGCCGTGGCCGATCTCACCGGCAACGGCCGGCCCGATCTGCTCGTGTGCAGCTACCAGGATTACCTGGGTCAGCAAATCTATGGCGGCAGCGTGTTCCTGAACAACGGCGACGGCACCTTCCTGTCAGCGCCCACCCTGGGCGCCTTGAATCTGCAAGCGCAAACCATCGTGGACCTCACCGGCAACGGCCACGCCGACATCGTCGCCACGCGCAGCGACGGCGTGGTCGAGCTCCTGGGCAACGGCGACGGCACCTTCCAGCCCGCCCAGCTGATTGCTCCCGGACAAACCCTGGTGGGCGTGATCGACCTCAACGGCGACGGCCGGCCCGACCTGGTGACCAACGCAGGCATCCTGCTGGGCAACGGCGACGGCACCTTCCAACCCCTGGAACCCGTGCCGGCGAACGAGACCATCCTGGCCGTCGGCACGATCACCCACGATGGCATCCCCGATCTCATCGTGGGCAACTCGGACGGGACCTTCGGCATTCGGCTGGGCAACGGTGACGGCACCTTCCAGCCCGAGGTGCCCATCCCGGGCGTCGCCGACGTCCAGCTGGTGGCGATTGGCGACGTGACCGGCGACGGCATTCCCGACCTTGTCGTAGAGGACAACCAGGGCCTCCAGGTGCTCGTGGGCAATGGCGAGGGTTCCTTCCAACCTCAAGCTCCTGTCCCCCTCTCCGCGGGAGGTTGGAATGGAAACGCCGTGGAGTCGATCCAGCTCGCGCGCTTCGACGACAACGCTCCGCCCGAGATCGTGGTGAATCTTGGCAATCCGGCCGAAGGCGGCTCCGCCGTGTTGCTGGCCAGCGATGGGTCCGGCAACTTGACCGAGTCGGGGGACTTCTCCGGAAATGTGACGGTCGGAGACGTGTACGGCAACGGCCAACAGGACCTGATCGCGTTCGATGCCTCCGGCGACCTCGCTGTGACGGCCAGCAACGGCGACGGGACGTTCCAGAACGTCAGTGTCTTTTCCAACGTGCCGGCCGGCATTCTCTCGGCGGTGGCGGCGGACCTGACCGGCAACGGCCTGGCCGACCTGGTGACCAACCAGGGCGTGTTCCTGAGCAACGGCGACGGCACCTTCAGCCCGGCTACGCCGGCGGGCGGCACGGCCCTTAGCGACACGCCGCAGCTGGTGGATCTCGACGGCGACGGCGTGCAGGACAGCGTCGTCCTCGATAGCTCCGGCGACATCCTCTTCCGCAAGGGGCTGCCGGGCGGAGAGTTCGCTCCGCCCGTGGTCCTCAACCCCGGCCGGCCGGCATTCGATCTGGCGGTCGTCAACATCGGCACCGGCTGGGCCATCGCCGCCACGGACACCCAGCCGGTCAGGGCCCCGGACGGCAGTTTCACCTATGACGTCTCTCTTTACACGCTGAACTCCGACGATACGGTGAACCGGACCGTTGCCTTTTCCACGAGCCAGCAGCCGGAGTTCCTGGCGGCGGGCGACCTGACCGGCTCGGGCCTCGACGACCTGGTGGCGACCGACCCCGCCGACAACAGCGTGACCATCGCCTTGCAGACGGCCCCCGGGCAGTTCGGCACTCCCATCATTCAGCCCGTCGGCGACGAGCCGTCCGATATCTGCCTGACCGATATCATGGGCGACGGCCAACTGGACATCGTCGTCATCAACCAGGGCGACGACACCGTGAGCGTCCTCTACAACGATGCGACCCACTCGTTTGCCAATGTCGCCACGTTTCGGGCCGGCACCAGCCTGGCGGATGCGGTCGTGAACCCGACCAGCGGCGGCCTGACCTCGCTGGGCGAGCCGATCAGCCTGGTCGCGGGCGACTTCACCGGCGACGGCCGCAACGACCTGGTGGTGGTCGATCGTGCCACGCACAGCTTCACCGTGCTGCCCAACGTCGGCAACGGCGGCTTCGCGAATCCCGAGGCGGACCTGACCACGTCCACCAACGAGGGCACGGATGTCAACGTGCCGGGGCCGGTCGTGGCCGGTACCTTCAACGGGCCGGACCAGCCGCTCGACCTGGCCATTTTGATGGTGGACCAGGCCCAGGTCTGGATCTACACCGGCGACGGCCAGGGCCACTTCACGCACACCGCCTCGATCCCCGCCGGCGACCAGCCCACGGGCCTGACCCTGGTCCCCGGCAGCGCCACCGGCCTGTACGACCTGCTGGTCGGCAACGGCTTGGGCAACGTCCTGCGGCTGGTCGGCAACGGCAAGGGCTCGTTCCAACCGGTCACGCAGATTTACAACGGCGTCGCGCTGGCCGTGCTGGACCTGGCCAATGGAAAGCCCGAGGCCCTGGTTGCCGATCAGCAGACGAACCAGGTCACCATCCAGGCCCCGGTCTCCACCGGGCCCCAGTTCACTCCCGTGCAGACGCTCACGGTGGCCGACGCGACGACGCAACTCGCGCCCGGCGCCGTCCAGTGGCGCAGCTGGACAAGAACAGTCCCTATGAGGATGCGGTGGTGGTCTGCAGCGGCAGCAACGACGTGCTGGTCTATCGCTGCACCGGCTTCGACGCCGCCGGCCAGCCGACTTTCGCGCCGCCGGTGGCCTATCCGGTGGGCGACAACCCGGTGTCGGTCACGATCGCGGACGTGACGGGCGACGGCATTCCCGACCTGCTGGTTGCCAACCAGGGCTCCAACGACATCTCGGTCCTGTTCGGCGCCTACGATGCCAACGGCGACTGGATCGCTCGGGATGGCCCCCGGCTCAAGTCCGGCGGCGAGGGCCCCGTATCAGTCGCCGTGCGCGATGTGACCGGCAACGGCATCCCCGACCTGGTGGTGACCAACGGCCAGAGTGGCACCTTCACGGTCCTGCCCGGCGTCGGCCAGGGCTTCTTCAACGACCAGGACCCGCAGGTGCTCAACGTCCCCGGCAACCCAGTGCTGGAGGCGCCGTCGTTTTTCGGCACATCGGACCAGGGTGTGGTGGCGACCGCGGACGGCCGGCTGATCGGCTTCGACCTGGCCGACTTCGCCGCCAGCGTCGGCGTCATGTTTGCGCCCCCAGCCGGGGAGGGAGTGAACGCCGTCGAGGCGCTGGCCGACGGAGACGTCGTGGTGGCGCTGGACGGGGGCACGGTGCTGGACCTGGCGCCGGCCAACGGCGGCCTGGCCGTGGACCAGACCTTCCAGTCGCTAACCGGCATCCCGTCGGACCCCAGCGCCCTGGCGGTACTGGAGGGCGAGTCGGGCTTGCAGGTGCTGGTGACCAACGCGGGCGGGGACCGGGTGTACGTCTTCGGCATCCCCGGCCTGCCGGAGTCGCCGCCGCTGCCGCTGGCGGAGGTGGCTGCCGGCCCCACGGTGGAAGTCACGCCGCCGGTCGAGGGGTCGCTGACGCTGGTCGTCACGCTGATCGCCGGCCCCCTGCCCGCCGGCGATGTGGTGGCCGCCGAGGTGCCGCAGGCCGGCGCGGTGGCGGCCGCCGCGCCCCCCGACCCGGCTGGCGGCGGGCCCGGCGAGGGGGCCGAGGAAGTGACCGCCGCGCCAGCGGACAGTGGCCCGCGACCGGGCGAGGGCGGCATTGACCTGGAAGAGCAGCTGCGGGGGATCGACCTGTACCAACCGACGCCCGACCCGGATCGCCCCAGCGTGACGGCACGCGTGCCCCCAGGACCGGGACAGTGGGACGGCGTGCCGATGGCCCTGGCGCTCGCCAGCGGCCAGGCGCCTGCGTCTGT
The DNA here is from genome assembly GCA_963827935.1 of uncultured Planctomycetota bacterium. GTDB lineage: Bacteria > Planctomycetota > Planctomycetia > Gemmatales > Gemmataceae > DATFNV01. The sequence continues at coordinate 330,667 of CAWHCN010000004.1, forward strand.
TGCTCACCCCGCCCGACCCCCGGCTGACCCACAGCCGGTGGAGTGGTGGACCGCGCCGGCAGAGGGCGTTCGGGCCATCGGCGCCGACCCCGAGGTGCATGAACAGATCGGCGCGAGCGAGGCCATCGACGACGTGTTCGTACTCCCGCCCTCGGGATGGGATGCGGAGCGCCCGCGACTGCTGGCGCTGACTCTGGCGGGGTTCGCCTGGTGCGCGTGGGCCGACTCCCTCCTCGACCATGAGCGACGGGATGCCGAGGTCGGCGTCGGGAGGCGGCGCAGGCTCATTCGCAAAACGCTCGCGGGCAACTGATCGGTCGCCGGCCGTCTTGTGGATTGTCTTATCAGACGTTAATCGTGTCCGTTGAGCCGCGACTCGCAGGGGAACGCTGGGGACCAGCGCTCCCCCTCCGGGTCGCGGCTAAACACCAGAAATGCGGCCGGCGGGGTCCTTACCGTCAAGCAAGCCCCGCCGGCCCGGCCACCCCCCGGCGCTCGGTCTGCGCCGGCGGCGATGACCCTGTCATTTTACCGCAGACCGATGGTTGAACGGAAGTGCTTCCGTTCAACAGGGAGACTCTGCCATGACGATTGCCAGTCTGTTTCGCTCCCCGAGATCGAGGCGGCCAGCCGCGCAAGCAACGCTGTGTGCCGCGACTGGAAGTTCTGGAAGACCGGTTGGTTCCCAGCGGCTTCCAACAGACCAACCTGGTCAGCTACGAATCCGGCCTCGCGCCACACACCGACCCCAACCTGAACGGCTGGGGCATGACTGCCCTGCCGGACGGATCGTTCGTCGTGGCCAACGCGTTCACCACCGGGCTGGCCACGTTCTACAGCGCATCCGGCCACGTGCTCGCGCAGACGATCATCGTGCCGGGGTCGGCGGGGGGGTCGGCGGCCCTGGGGCTCGGGCCGGGCGGCCACCCCACCGGCGTCGTCTACAACCCGACCTCGGACTTCGTGATCTCGGAGGACGGCAGGTCCGCTCCGGCCACCCTGATCTTCGATTCGATCGACGGCACCATCAGCGGCTGGAACCCCGCCGTCGATCCAACCCATGCGATCCTCATACGGGACACCTGGACGCCCGGCGGCACAGACTCGGTCTTCACCGGGCTGGAGATCGGGCAGGAGACCCACGGGAACAAGGTGATCAATGTCCTGTATGCGGCCGACTTCCTCAACAACCAATTGGAGGTGATAAACGGCAGCTTCACCACCATCAGTACCATCAACTGCGCCGGTCTGGGTGTGTCGAGTGACCCAGACTCTTGGGTCTGGTCCGTGCAAGCCGTGAACGACAAGCTCTACGTCACCTTCGCCGATCTCTTCGGTCCCACTAGCGGCGGCGGCGCGGTGGACGTGTTCGACATGGACGGCAACTTCCAGTACCAACTCGCCGCCAACGGCCCCGGCCCTGGCCGGCTGCAAAACCCCTGGGGGATCATCCAGGCTCCGGGGAACTTCGGCGCCTACAGCAACGACCTGCTGATCGGCAACGTGGCAGGGGCCGGCAACATCAACGTCTATAACCCGCACACCGGCGCCTACCTCGGACAGCTGGACCAGCCGAACGGCGCACCGATCGCCATCAAGGGCCTGTGGGATCTGGAATTCGGCGACGGCACGCCGCAGGGCGGCAAGACCAACCAGCTGTTCTTCGACGCGGGGCCCAACCACCCGGGCGATTCCACCGGCGGCCTCTTCGGCGTGATCCAGCCGGCCGGGCACCAGGGCCGCAAGGGTGATCACGGCCGGCACAACACGCCGCCCATCGGCGACCTCGGCCCCGGCTGCGCCGCACTCTTGGCTGGCCTACAGGCCCAGCCGGCAACATCGCCGAGCCCAGCCCCGGCGGCCGGCGCGGCCGGCAGCAGCCAGGCGATTTCGCCGCCGGCCGGCTTGGCGCCTGGACTGCCCGCGTACTGGGTCAGCGATCTGGTGTTCGCCGACCTCCAGTCGCTGGCCCTCGCACCCACGGACGACCCACCGTGGAGCTGGTGAGGCCGCGCCATCAGCGCGAGGAATGGGAACGCAACGGGCCGGTGCGGTCTGTCTGCCAGGCAGGCGCCTCACCGGCCCGGCGGCGCTCCGGCGGTTGGTCTGCACATCGGGGACGCCATTATTTCCAGGCGGCTCCGCCTCCCGGGCACTTGGGCCGCGCCCTCGGGCGGAGAAACGTGACGCACCTCGTAAAGACAATATGTCTTTACGAGGTGCGTCACCATTCTCTGCTTCTTGGCCCGGCCGGTCTCCAGGGCGATGGCGGCCAGGTGTTCGGCGCTGAAGACCCGGGCGGGCGTGCCCTCCACGTCCACGGACCGCCTGCCAGGGTTAGCTGCTGAAAGAGGTCCTGCGCCTTGGCCTGCTTGACCGGCTCATCAGCATCCAGTGCGTAGACAAACACATTGGTGTCAAGGGTGTAGTCGCTCCTGCACCGCGAATTATGCGGCAATACCATAAGCTTGCTCGTCGTCTGCCCGGTGACTTGCCTCTTGGGCGGGGCGGCACGCGGCAGCAAGTGGTACGGGCAGTTCGCGGGCTCCCAGGTCGGCGGCGAAGGCTTGGTCCCACATGCCGCTCAGGTGGATCGTACGCAAATCCAGAATCACCTGGCCGGACGCGCCCTGCCAACGCATCCCCGAACGTTTGAAGCGTTGCGTGAACACCGTCTTGCACGCCGCTTCCGTCACGCCGCTGCCGAGCGGCAGGCCGCGACGGCGATAACCGGGGTAGTCCATCAGACGCCGATGGTGACGCAGGTAACGATACGCTTTCCAGAACTCCGCCTTCTGCACCTTGGTCATCGGCCGTCGCTCCAGGTGCTGCATGGCTGACCGCAACACGTGGGCCGCTCCCTGCGGCCGGTCACGCAGCCAGCGCCGCATCCGGGCGAACCACCGCGCTGCCGCCGCCGTTTGCGGACCAAACAGCGCGTCCGCCATCTTGCCGATGTAACCGCACACATGATAGAAATCGAGCACCCATTCCCAGGTCAACGCCTGCCCGTCACGCGGATGCTTCATCTTCTTCAGCGCCTGCCGATAGTATTCGTCCGGCGCCGAGCCCTTGTCGGTGATGTAGGCCAGGCGTGGCACGGGCCCCTGCCAGGCCGTCAGCGTGGCCCGCAGCAAGGCCGTCAAGGTGCGCGTCAGCGTCACTTGCTTGGCCTCCGGCATCTGGCCCAGGTAGATGGTGCCCAACCGCCGACGCCGACGGTCGTAGACGCTCACCGTGGCGGTGCTGGCCTCCTGGTAGCCGCCCGCACGCATGGGCATCATGATGCCGTCCCGCCCCGCCGCCAGCACCGGACGATGGCGGCCCCGCGACTGCTGGGCCTGTTGCAGCCACAGCAGCAGACGCGCTTGTTGCAACGCCGCCACGAACGGCAGCAGCGCCTGGCGAAAGCCGGCCAACGCCGCCCGCAGCCGATCGTTCGACCACTTCAGGCCATGTTCACGCAGCAACCAGTCGCGCACCTCGGCCTGCGTCTGGTCCACCGACAGCCGCGCCACACGTTCCAAAAGCGCCGGCGTGGCCGCACCCGCACCGATACCCAGACGCACCCACAACGGATGCAAGCCCGGTTCGCCGTCCTCGGCGTTCAGGTAGTAGAACGAACGCAGGGTGATCGTGCCAAAGCGGCTGGCGATGCGGGCCGGTGTCTTCTTGTTGACGCGATACGTCTCCTTGCGATAGCGGATCTTAGCTGGCACCTCACGCCGATCGTTGCCTTCCAGGCGGTTCGCCTCATGTTCGACGACGCCCCGGCAGAACTCCTGGGTGGCGTCGTGCAGGCTGTTCTCAAGCTCCATGAAGCGTTGCGCCGTCACGGGACCCTCCCGGAAGCGTTCGACGATCTCGTCCAGGCACTTGCGGAGGGCGTCGGCCGGTTCGTCCACCGCCGCCGGAACTGCACTTGTCGCTGCCACGGGCCGCTGCGTAATCTTGACGACCATGAGGATTCCTTTCCTCGGGAGTGGTTGTTGTACCTCCCATTAGAGGAAAGGATCCTCATTTCTTCAACGACCAGTCACGCGGCTTATGCTGCGGGGACGGTGCGTTTCCTCGCGAATTCTCGATGCTGGGGCGACTGCACCCGGTGTCAACGCCGTTCATGGAGTTCATTCTCGGGTGTAGCGCTGCCCGCCAAAATGCAGCGGCTTTTCGCGAATCTGCACTTTGAGCGCCTCCCAAGCCGCTCTGGCCGCCTCCGGCGACCACTCCTCAAACGGTTCGATGGTCAGCCTCACGCGCGCCTGCTCCGCCAGCGGCAGTGCCTGGTCCGGCTTGAGCATGCCGTTAACGACGGTTGCGGTCATCTGGGTCGTCATGCTTCGTCCTTGTTGGTCAGGGGTGGGTGGGCAGCACACCCGAACTTCGATCCTTGGTCAGCCGAGCAGGCCCCGGAACTGTTCTCGATCCAGGCCGGCGTCCCGCAAGACCTTGCTCATCAAGCCCGGCCCAATGGTCTCGCCGGCGTGAGCCGGCGACCACGGTCCTGCGCCCGTCGCTGTGCCGCAAAAAATGGTGGCTCCCACGGATACGCACAACAGTGACCCGCCGCGCTGCAACGCCTGACTGACCTCCGCCCCGGTCAGCGCCGGCAGTTTGCCGCTCATGCCGGGACCCTCACGCGCTGCACGCCGACGAACTCCAGCCCGCTCGCCTCCTGGGCCTCGATCTCCAGGTACAAGGCGATCGCCTCCCGCACCCGGTCCATCAGCTCATCGAGCGAGCGGGCCTGGGTGTGGCAACCCGGTAGTGCCGGGACGGAGCCGACGAAGTACCCATCCTCGTCGCGCTCGATGACCACGCTGAACTCGCCGCCCATGGGACAACCTCCTACCTGCCAAGGAGGGAAAAGGTGTCCGGAGCCTTTTCCCTGTTCCAAAGAGCAAGGAGAAGAAAAAAGGTTCCCGACACCTTTTTCTTCCCCCTTTTCTTCCCGAATGTGTTATCGGCTTCGCCGTCTGCGCCTGAAGCTCCGCGATTCCGCGAGATCAACGGGTAATCTGGAGTTGCGGCAGAGCCTTCTTCAAATCCCTCACTCCGTCTTCGGTTATTTGTGTCCTCTGTAAATACAGTATTCGAAGGTTCCGCAAGTGCCTCAATTCCTTCAATCCGTCATCTGTAACAGCGGTTTGGCTTAGCCCGAGTATTTCCAGCGACTGAAAGCCATTTAGCACCTTCAAGCCAACATCCGTTATGGGATTCCCATAAAGATCCAGTTCTCGCAATCGCTTCAGTTCCTTGAGTTCCTTCAACCCTACATCAGTCGTGTGAGTCTCGCTCATTGCAAGAGTCTGAAGCGCCTCAAAAACCTTCACGGCTGCCGTTGTCACTTTCGTCTTGGACACAGCCAGTGTTTGTATTCCTTGAAGCTCCTTCAACTCCTTCAGGCCACTATCTGTAACTTTCGTGTCGCTAACACCGAGTTCCTCCAGGTGCCTCATGTGACTCACTTCTTTCAGGCCAGTGTCATCTATCGAGGTACCACCCAACTCAAGTCTACGCAGACTGGTTAGGTCTCTGAGATGTCGGAGACCGGCGTTCGTGACCAGGCCTTTCATAAGACGGAGTTCCTCTAGCGCCGTGAACCCCTGCAGCTCTATGAGCCCGCCATCCGTTACCGTTGTGTCTGATAGATCAAGTTTCTTCAACTCCTTGAGTGCCTTCAGTTCGCTAAGCCCCGCGGCAGTGACTCTCGTGCCCGCCAGCACGAGAGTACGCACCTTGCTCAGCTTCCCAACCTCATGGAGTCCTACGTCGGTCGTCTTGGTGCCTGTGAGATCCAATTCCTGCAGACTCCGAAGTCGGCCGAGACTCCCCAACGCAGCGTCTGTCACTTTGGTGCCGTCAAGGGCAAGAGTTCGCAGGCCATCAAGTCCTTTGATCTCGCTCAAAGCCGTGTTCGTGATGTTGGTGTAGGCCAGGCTGAGTTCCGACAAGTTCTTGAGTGCCGCGAGTTCTCTTAACACGCCGTCACCCACCTGGGTGGCGCCAAGATCCAGTTTTTGTAGGTTTTTCAGCCCTTTTAAATTGCCCAGCCCCGCGTCCGTCACCGCAGTAGCAGAGATATCAAGTTGCTGTAAAGTCTCAATTTGCCCAAGTTCACTCAGCCCTGCATCCGTGAGTTTCGTTCCATCGAGATCCAGCGTCCGGAGGTTCTTGAGTTGACGAAGAGCCTTTATGCCGGCATCCGTCAGTTTCGTGTAGCCAAGGACAAGCACCTCCAGATCCCGGAATTCGGCGAGGCGTTTCGTCATGGCGTCCGTCACCGCCGTACCGGAAAGATTGAGTTCCTTCAAGGTCGTGATAGGCTTGAGTTCGTTGAACCCGGTGTCAGTGATCGATGTCCCCGAAAGGTCCAAGCTGATGATCGGCTTGTCCTTTGCTTTCTCATCGCGCGTTATCCGCCCGCCCAAGTGTTCAAGGGCCGGAACCGAAGTATCGGTCCCTTGCTCAGCCTGAGAGCAACTGGTCAAGAGTGCCAACACAGCGATGGTCCCGAGAACGATCCCGCCTGAGGAATTCATGGGTTTGCTCCTGAAGCTTCACAAAGATGTCGGACCCGCGGCGTGACCAGGCCTAGGAAACCGGGAAAGGACCTTTCGGAAGACTCCGATAAGCCGCCACACAGGTGAAGAGAGGCAAAAGGAAGCAAAAAAGGGCACATTCATCATTCTCCGCCAGGGCGTGCCGGCACCGGCTCGGCCGCGCTCAGGTCGAACGCCAACTCCGGGTGAAAGACCACCGGCACCTCGGTTTTTCCCAAGTTCGCGGGCAACGGGTGCCCCTCGGACAGGTCAAAGGCGAGTTCGGGCAGGACGTGTACGGGCGCCGGTTCTGTTTGCCCGTATTTGGGGTTGGGAGTCATGCGCTTGCCTCACGTCCACGGCCGCTTTGGCGATCCGCCGGCCGTCACACAGCAGGCCGGACGTGAATTGCCCGGGTCGATCGAACACGATCATTAGACACGCCGACAACCGGGAAAGCAAGCCTGGGTCCCGTCCCGTAACTGCGCCGCCCTGCATGGCCGCTAGGCGGGTAGCTCGCGGAGCGGGCGGCGGAATGTAGCCCCGGGTGGAGCAGAAGCCGCGGAGCGGCTGGAGCGGAACCCGGGGTACGGCGTCGGAGAGCGCGGAGGGAACCGGCGAAGCGGGTGACGGAGCTAGCGTCGCCCCTCTGGCTCCGTCGCCCCCTCCGGGGGCTTGTGCCCGGTTCATCGGCCGTTGACCCCGGGTTCCGCTGCGCCCGCTGGCGCGGGCTGCGCTCCACCCGGGGCTACACTCCGCCGCCCCTCCGGGGCTACGAGCCGGAAATTGATTGCGACCGCCCCTCCGCCGCGTATAATCGGCCCGTTCCCCCTCCGACGCCGCACACCGGAGTGCATTCTCATGGAATGGCCGCCGACCAGCTTCCCGATGGTCATCTACTGGTTGCTCTACACCGCCGCCTTCGGCCTGCTCGGTATCGGGCTGGTCGTCTTCGGCTTCAAGCTGTTCGACTGGCTAACGCCCAAGCTCGATATCCAGCACGAGCTGGGCGAGAAGCACAACATGGCCGTCGCCCTGCTTTGTGCCGCGGTAATCCTCGGCGTGAGTCTGATCGTCGCCGCCGTCGTCCACGGCTGACGCCCCTGCCGGTGGAGGCGCCATGCGCAAGTCGTCCCAGGCCATCTCCCTGGCGCTGATCGGCTCCAGCCTGATCCTGTCCGGCTGCATCAGCCGCACCCCCCAGCCGGGTGGGGACGGTCCGCCGGACTCGGGCCGCAGTGGCCCCTCGTCGGGTCATGGGGGCGGGTACTATTACGGCGGCGGGCACTACTACGGCGGTGGTGGCGTGGTGCCGGCAGGGCCGGTTGGCCCAGCCGGCGGCAAGAGCCCCGCCGTCTCGCCGCGCGGCGGCTTCGGGGGGGCCGGCCACGCCGCCGGAGGGAGCTGACGCATGCAGCGCATCGCCGCCACGCCACGCCCGGACTGGGTCCGCCGCGTCGAATCCGTCGGGCTGCACCACCACTCCACCGACGACGGCCCCTACTGGGACGAGAGTGCCTATTACCAGTTCACCGCGGCGGAAATCGACGACATCGAGCGCGCCACCTATGCCCTGGACAAGATGTGCCTGGCGGCGGTGGACCACGTGATCGGCCAGCGCCAGTTCGAGCGGTTCGGCATCCCCGCGGCCTTCCATGACTTCATCGGGCGGAGCTGGGAGAAGGATGAACGCACCATTTATGGTCGCTTCGACCTGGCCTACGATGGCCGCGGCGTGCCACAACTGCTGGAGTACAACGCCGACACGCCGACGGCCCTGCTGGAGGCCGCCGTCGCGCAGTGGTTCTGGATGAAGGATTGCCACCCCGATGCCGACCAGTTCAACAGCATCCACGAGAAGCTGATCGAAGCCTGGCGGACCCTGGCCGCCGACGATCCTGGCCGGGTGACCTTCACCTCGCTGGCCGGCAACGTCGAGGACTACATGACGGTGAACTACCTGCGCGACACCGCCATGCAGGCCGGCCTGGATACCGCCTATCTCGCGGTGGAAGACATCGGCTGGAACGCCGAACGCGGGGCCTTTGTCGATCCGCAGGAAATGCCCCTGCCCATCGTCTTCAAGCTTTACCCGTGGGAGTGGCTGCTCGCCGACGAGTTCGCCCCGCACCTGCTGGAGGGGAGCACGCGCTGGCTGGAGCCGCCGTGGAAAATGATCCTGAGCAACAAGGCCATCCTGCCCGTTTTGTGCGAGCTGTTTCCCCAGAGCCCCTACCTGCTGCGGGCCGGATTTCAACCATTAGGAAGCAGCTACGTCCGCAAGCCCATCCAGGGACGCGAGGGGGCGAATATCACGGTTGTCATCGAGGGCCGCACGGAAGTGGAGACGGATGGACCGTACGGCGAGCAGCCGTGCGTTTACCAGGAATGGAAGCCGTTGCGCAGCTTCGACGGCAATTATGCGGTGGTAGGAAGCTGGATGGTGAACGGCTACGCCTGCGGCCTTGGGATTCGCGAGGATCGGGGGCCGGTGACGCGGAACACGAGCCGGTTCGTGCCGCATATCTTTTCACCGGGATAGTTGAGCGTTGGGTGGCACGCCCTGAGGTACTCCGAAGGGCGTGCGGTCAGTGCAGCACGCCCTTCGGAGTACCTCAGGGCGTGCCACCCAGCAACTGACGGGCCCCATGCGGCAAACGCCCGCTTCACTCCGACACAATCACCTTCGGCCGCCGCAGCACGAACTCCGGCTGCTGGCTCGCGTAACCCCGCTCGCGCTGCTCGGCCACCAAGAGTGGCCCCATCCCCTCGGCCCGCTTGCTGCCGACGCGCTCGTGCAGGGCCGGGTTGTAGGGCGAGCCGATGACCGCGTCGTAGGTCTGAATCCCGTGCCGCAACAGCGCCGCCTGCACCTTGCGCGACTCGACCTCCACCGCATCGGCCCAGCGTGCAACCGCATCGGCGTCGGTGGCTGCGGGACGGCTGGCGACGATGTGCAGCAGATCGGTGCCCAGCTCCAGCAGCTCGTTGAGCAACGCCAGGCTGATGCGCTTCTCACCGTGCAATTCCTGGCGAAGCTGCTGGTAGGCCCGCTGCGTGTCGCCGGCGAAGCTGTTGAAGCTGCGCTGCATCTCATCGCGCGATTTGCTCATCGCCTGATCGAACAGCTTGTGCTGGCGATTGTTCATCTCGCGCAGGGCGATCACCTCCTCGCACAGGCGGAAGATGGTGGAGGCTCCCAGCGTCGGCAGCCCGCCCCTGGCCGGCGGCGTCTCCTCGCGGGTCGGGTCGGTCACGAATTCATCGCTCATGAGGATTCTCGCATCGTCCGAGCCGCGCACGGAGCGAAGCGGAGTAAGCGGCTGAGCCGCCGCTTACTCCGCTTCGCTCCGTGCGCGGCTCAGCTCCATTCGGTGACGATGGCCCACGGGTCGATCGGTTCGCGGGCCAGTTGTTCCAGGAGGCGCGGCACGGCCGGCACCTCGGGCGGCAGTTCGGGGACGCTAAGGGCGGCCCGGATGGCGGCGGCATCGGGCATCTCGGCAGGCGGCGCATAATCCGCCAACGACTTCTCGTCGTCCAGCGGCTGCCAGCCGATGCGCACCTCATCGCCCGCCGCACCGACGCCGAAGCGGGCGCACCAGCGCCGCAGCAACCCGTCGGTCGTGTCGGCGTTAAAGCTGGCGCTGTCGGCCCGCACGCGCTTGTCCGGGTCGTTGACAACCTCGCGCGCCCAGTTGATGTCTTCCAGGGGCAGGCGCGTCAGGTTCTTGCGTGCCCAAATGACGCGGCGGGCCCAGTTCGCCTCGATCTGCTCCTTGTCAGCGTCCTTTTCTAATCCCAGCAGGAGGAAGGGACCGATCTGCTCGCGCGGCAGCGGGGCCAGGTCCAGGACGATGGGTTCAGCATGGGGGGGCATTATCAGGATTCCTTCTGGTTAGCCGCGACGCGCAGCGGAGCGCTACCCAGCGCTCCGCTGCGCGTCGCGGCTAACCGCTTATTATCGTAGGATCGACCGACACACCTCAATCTTCCGATCGATCAAATCCGCCAAATCGCGAATGGCTCGCCGGTGCTCCTCGCGCAGCACCAGCGGCAGGCACTTGTTGGTGATCTTGCGCAGCCGTTGGTATTCGCGCTGCAGGTCGCGGACCACGTCGCTGACGGCGGACCAGTTGATCTTGTAGTTCGGCAGGTTGCGCACCTGATCGACTACCTTGCTCAATTCATCCGTCAGTCGATCGGCCATGTCGTGCATCAGCGGCACCACGTTGCCCACCATCATGACCGCGCGCTCTTCCACGCGGGCATCGTTGGGGTAGCGTTTCAGCACGCGATCGATCTCGCCGAGCATGCGGTCGATGTCGCTGAGGTTCTTTACGTCGACCAGGTCCAGCTCGAACAGGTCGTACTGCGGTTCGTTGGGCTTGGCCTCGCGAAGCTGGCGCAGGGTGCGGCGGGCGTCTTCCGGACGTTTCAGATGGTTAAAGAGGTGGAAGAGCCGCTCCAGCGTGTCTGGATCGCGCAGGCGCAGACGCTCGGCGCGCTGGACGTAGGACAACGCCTGCGCCCAGCGCTCGCGTTCCGAGTAGCGTGCAGCCAGACGGATCAGCCCCTCGTAGGCGAGGCGGTCGTGATAATCGATGTGACCGCGCGGTCGCGGCAGGTCGGCGCCGGCGCCGAGCAGGTCGAAGTAGCGGTTCCACTGCGGGTCGGCCTGGGCCAGCTCGCCGTTCAGCTCGCAGGCCAGCGCCAGGTTCTGGTAGATGCGGGCATCGGTGTTGCACAGCTTCACGGCCTGCGTCAGGTAACGCACGCCGGCCGTGATGTCCTGGATGAGACAGGTGCTGAGGCCGAGCAGGTTGTAGAGGACGGTCAGGTGCGCCTTCGTCAGCCCCTTGATGCGCGTGAGCGGACTCAGCTCGCGCTCGGCCTGGAGCCAGTCCCCCTTGTCGAGAAGCGACCTTGGCCTTCACGAGAACGACCTCGGCGAAGGCCTCCTGGACAGGGCCGCTCTGCGGACGGGCGGCGGCCAGGGCCTTTAACAAGGCGTGCGATACATCGAGCTGACCCAGGCCCGAAAGCAGGGCCAGCAGACGTTCCTCATCGGCCGACAGCATCTCGGCCAGGACCGCGGGATCGTGAACCGCGCCGTTGGTAGACGATCCTCCCGGGTCTGGGGTGAGGGGAGCGACGCTCAGCAGCGCCTGCAGCAGTGTGAGGAAGCGGCGCTCATCGACCGAGTCGGCCAGGGCAATGGCGCGTGGCAGCAGCGCCCGGCCCAGGTCGATGTGGCCCAGGGTCAAGTGAGTGAGCAACAGGTTGAAGCAGGCGGGGAACGACTCGGGGTCCAGCTCGGCGGCGCGGCCGAACTCTCCCTCCGCCTGGGCGAGGTTCCTCTCGCGCAGGGACAGGAGGCCCAGTTGCAGGAAGACGGCGGCGTCGGGCTTGGCGATCTTGCGCAGGGCCGTCCGGGCCTCGACGATCTTCCCCTGCCGCTTGTAGGCCAGGGCCAGCAGATAGGCCACCTCGGGCGCGGTGTGGCCGACCCGGTCCAGCAGCGCGGCAGCCTCGGCGTAGCGCCAACGGTGGCCGCATCGACAGGGATGGCAACAGCGGCATCGCCGGGGGACATAAAGGGCTCCGTCGCGCTCAATAATCGTAGTCGTAAGAGCCCCGGCTCACGGCTTCCTTGTCGATGTGCCAGCGATTGCTCGCCGCGTGCTCGATGAATTCCTGCGGCACGCGGACGTTGTACTTCTCGATGAAGTAGATGAGGCCCGCGGGCCAGAGCCAGACGCCATCGGTCATCGGTGTCGCACCCTCCTGCACGTGCCCGTGGATGATGGGATTGGCCCTGCAGTTAGGATCAAACCAGTCGGGAATACCGCCGCCCATCAAGTACCCGAGGATGTAGCCCCCACGGAGATACTCAAGCACCTTGTCCTGATCTTCCCAGGCCACCTCGCACATAAGTGTTCGCATGCTGGGGTCGCCGACCATCCCAAAGGGAAACTCGCGGCACTGGACGATGGGTCTCAACTTCACCGTCACGCTTGCAGTCATGTCTGCCTCCTTGGGTAAGTAGTCCGCTGCCCAATTCATGGCACAATTCGTTCCCAGGGGCCAGGGAGGCCGACGACAACAGGGCCTGGCGGGATGCCGCTTGCATCCCATTGGACGGAAACGCCCCGTCGAATTTGCGGCGGGCTGGCTTCGACGATAACGAGGCCGTGATATCCCTCAATAGCGGCCTGGGGCAGCAGGCCGGCAAGCTCCTGCCCCACCGTCCTCGCATCGTCCGGGCGCAGCAAGTTCCCATAACAGGTGCAGAGCCGCAGGCGCATTCCACTCAACCAGCCGCCGAATTCATTACTCAGCAAATAAGCCAGAACCGCGGCCGGGATTTCATGGGTTGCAGATTCGGCATTCTCGAAACGTGTCGCTTCTTTCCCCCCGTGAACGAATACATAAGTGTAAGGATCGGTCGGGGCGAAACCTAGTCCCGGAAGGATCAATCGCAGCGGTTCCGCTTTGTGCACAGCGGCGAACATTTTGCCATTGTGGTATGTCTCCGCCACGTGATCCAGTCCAGCTCCAAAGTCCGCAACCGTGAGAAGCGGCAGTTGCTGAGAACCAGATGGAGGCATGGCGGGGGCATCCTCACCAATAGATCATCTTGCCGCCTGCTCCGCCTTTTCCACCGTCTCCCCATTCCCCGAAAACAACTTCTCCTGCCCCGCTTTCACCAGCGCCAGCGTCATCAGCGGCCCCAGGCGCCGGTCGCGCAAGCCGAGTTTCCCCGCCTCGCGGAAGCGCTCCGCCGCCGCCTCGAATCGCCCCTCATCCAGCGCCAGCAGCCCCGCCAGGAACATCGTCCCGCGCAGCGGTTCGTCCAATCCCCAGGCGCCGCGCTGGGCGGCGTCCAGGCCGGTCCACCAGGGGAATGCTTCCTCGAATTCGCCGCGGCCGAAACGCAGGCGGCCCAGCAGGGCCCGGGCATATTCGGCCGACGGGCTCTCCGCCGTGCGGGTCACCACTTCCCATTCGCGGACGGCGGCGGCCTCGTCGCCCAGGTGCAGGTGGGCCCAGCCCATCAGGTAGCGGCACTCGACCAGCAACGTCGGCTCGCCCCAGGCCCGGCGACAGGCGTCCAGGACCTGGGCGTAATCGCGTGCGGCCAAGAAGCAGACCGCCGCAAGATAGTGAAAACGCGCGTCCGGCACCTGTGGCCGGTTCATCGTCGGCGCCAGCGCCGCAAGGCCGACGCGGTCGCTGGCAGCGGAGCGCACCGCCGCCAGCAGCCATAGTGCCTCCGTATTGTCGCCGTCTTCGCGCAGGCCATCCTGCAACAGCGATTCGGCTTGGTGTAGGTCCGGCTGTGCCGGACGAGCGGCCGTAACGTCGGGCACAGCCGGCCCTACACCAAGGGCCAGCCGCGCTCCCAGCAAGGCAATGGCGGCCCGCGGCCGGCCATGGGTGAGGTCGAGGGCGCCGCGCAGGGCAGCGGTGCGTTCGGCCGCCCGGCCACGCTGCCCCTCGATCACCGCCCGTCGTACCAGGGGGACCGGGTTGGCCGGCTCCAGGTCGTGCCAGGCGGCAAGCAATGTCACGGCACGCTCCAGGTTGCCGCGCTGATAGCAGAAGCCGGGCCACGCGGTCGTGGGCCATCACGTTGGTCGGGGCAAGGGCCAGGAGCACCTCCGCGCTGGCCAGGGCCGCCTCCTGCTTGCCTTCTTCTTCCTGCCGGCGCGAGCGGTCCAGCAGCCGAGTGATGCCGCGGTCGGCGTAGCCTGGTCCCAGTTCCTCGGGGAAGCGGCCGGGACGGGCCTTGGCCGCCCGCTCCAGGTAGGTAAACTCCACCGCCTCGAAGTCCCAGCCGCGCTGGCCATAAAACTGGGCGGCGTGCTCGGCATCCTGGAAGGTCCGGCCAAACATCTCCAGGTCGCACTGACCCTTGAGCCCCTGCTGGTGCGCGGCCTGGCAATAGATCCAGGCGTGCTCGGGCCGCAGGGACTCGGGGTGAGTCGCGGCCAGGTGGTCATAGGCGGCCGCCGCTTCCGGGTCGATGGCGAAGACCGACGCCAGCACGTCGCACAGCCGGAGCTGATCCTCGGCGCCGACCGCCATGCCGAGGGTCCGGGCCTCGGCATAAACCCGACCAAACAGAGCGGCAAACTCGGCGTCGACATACTTCTCGTATTTCGATAGCAGGCGGATGCTCCAGGCCACGTTGCGGGGACGATCATCTTCTTGGGTTGGCTTGCCCAGGGCTCCGCACAGGGCCAGCGTGCCGGCCGTCAGGGCATCCTTGGGCTCCTGCTCCAGGGCGATCCGCAGTTGCTTGTAGGCCTGGTCGAAGCGTTCCAGCTTGGCCAACGTCAAACCGTGGGCCCGCAGCACCTCCGGCGTCGGTGGTGAGTCCTGGAGCAGCTTGCCGTAGACATCGGCCGCCTCGGCATACTGGCCCAACCGATGATGGGCCTGGCCCAGGGCAAACCGGCCCCGGTTGATGGCTGGCAACAGGTCGTTACCCAAAAACGGACAGGTGTAGTCGTACTTGACCGCCAGCCGCCGTATATACGAGCGGTTTTCCGGCAGGGCATCGGACCAGGCTCGCTGCGGCGTCTTGACCCATTGCAACAGGCCGCGCTGGCCCAGCGCCCGCTGCAAGGCGCGCACGGCCAGGACGGCATCGCCGTGGGCGGCCACCAGCGCCAGCCCCATGTGCAGCGGGACGAACGGGCAGTTGGCATCGACGCGGTTGGCCTCGGCCAGGGCCCGCAGCGCTTCCTGCGGCTTGCCCTGCCGCAGCAGCAGCATGCCCAGGTAGAGCGGCGGATCGATGAAGGCCCGGCCGCCACTCTCATGGGCGGAACTGAACGCCGCCTGGGCCAGGTCCACGCGGCCATCGCGCAGGTGGCAAAGCCCTTGCCAGAAAGTGGCCGCCGGCGAGCCGGGCTGAATCTTCAACAGGCGGGCCAGCAGCGCCTGGGTCGCCTCGTTGTGCGCTGGGCCCGCCGCGAACTGCCGCAGTACCTCGGCCAGCATCGTCTCGACGACCCGCGCGGAACTCGGCCTCCGTCAGGCGCAGGAAGTCGGCGGCGACAACGAAATGGTGCAGGGCGTCTTCATATTCCCTGGCCTTGAGCGCCTGATCGCCGGCCACGTGATGGCACTCGCCCTGGAGGTTGCGCAGCCGGCCTTCCCAGGTCCGCGGCATGGAGCCCAGGCGCATGATCTCCCGGGCGGCGGCCAGGGCTTCCTCCCATTGGCCCTCATGAAGGTAGCGCTGGCCGCGCTGATAGGCCCGGCGGCGCCGATGCGCACGCCCGAACACCAGCCAAAACGTGACCGCCAGCAGGCACGCAAGAAGCACGCCGCCGACAATCCCGAGGAGCGCTCCGGCACTGACGGCGAAGGGGGACAAGGTCATGGATGCGTGGCCCGTGGTGCGTTCCGCGATTCGTCTGCCGTAGCGCACCCGTCAGCACAAGGATTCAGGATCGTTTAGGGTGGCACGCCCTGAGGTACTCCCTCATGTTATACCACATCTCCACAAGTGCTTATTTGCAAGGCACTTGCGGGGAGCACAGGCTGAACAAGGCGGCCGCCGCAAGTCGATACATAGCAACGACTTCCAAGCCCGCCTCCCGACTTGTGGTAAAACTTGAGGGTACTCCGAAGGGCGTGCTTGACTGTCAGCACGCCCTTCGGAGTACCTCAGGGCGTGCCACCGTTAATCCTGGCGCATGACGCTACCGTAGTCTTTTGTCGCCTGTGGCGCGACGGTTGTCAATGGGATGCACCGCCGGGTAGTGTATCAGTTTGAATTTCTTTCCGGATTTCCCCGATTCGGGTCCGCCTGGTGCCGGTCGATCAGGTCAACCAGTTCCTCCAGCGTCCAAAGATGATCGGTCACGCCGGCCTTGAGGGCGGGCGGCATCCGCAGCGTTTGGTGACGCTTGATGAAATTGTACACGAAGAAGTGCAGAGCGATGGCGTGTATGTGGTTCTCGATCTTCTTCGAGAACGCATTCGTCAGCCGAGTGAACCGCCGCATGCGCATCCGCATGGTCAAGTTCTGGCGCTCGATGTAGCTGGTTGAGATTTCGGCCTGGTCGGGGTTGCCGACGATGACCCGCTTTTCGGTCCCGCAACATTCGCCGGGGCTGTACCGCGTCTCGGGGTTCTCGTGCTGGCCCTGGTTCCCAAAATGCTTGATGAGCTGCGCGTAGTCAATGTCGCCGCCGAACGCGGATTCCACCGCATCAAGATACATTTTGTGGCCGTCTGTCGTGAGTTGCACGCGATGGGCCAGGCGGCTCGCCACGTCCTCAACGAACGACTTGGCACCACAAACATCGCGAGTCCCGACCGACCACGACGGCACCAGCTTCGTATCCGCGTCGATGGCAACGAACGTCCAAACATCGCCGAACCCCGGGATGCCCTTGTTCTCGGGCTTGACGTTCTTCTCTTTGGAATGGCAGAAGGACCAGATTTCATCTATTTGCAATCGCTGACAGGTCAACTTGTGCATGGCCTGGTCTTCATAGGCTAGGCAGGCAGAGCCCGCGTCAATCAGCATCTTCACGACGGTATTGATCGACACCCCGACCATGCGGGACGTGGACCGGAGGGAGCAGCCTTCGGTCAGGGCCGACAGGAGCGAAACACGACGGGAAAGAGGTAGCTGGTTCATACTGACATTATACGTGAGCGAGTACGCATGGCAATGAGAAAGCGCAGCTTTTTTCAGGATTCTCAACAGGCAGGGCGTGGAGCTTCGCCACTGTGGCGAGACCTATTCGGGTCTGTGAACTATCCCAAATCGGGAGTAGAGAAGCTAGCCAGAAATGAACGACTACGAATGCATCTTTCCCTTCCTTCACGGCTTACCCGTGATTGGAGCTATCCATGATACAGCGCACGCGCCCGGATGGAAAGCCCTGTACGGCGGCCGAAATCCGATTTTTGCTTGAAAATATTGCAACTGGCCTGTTGTTCTGGTTCATCCGGCAATCGCGTGTAGTGGTCCTTGAAAAGGTGGACAGGGCTTCCTTTCATGGAGTTACGCCAACAAGCTCCCTGAAGAGGAAGACACATGTCCACCAGCCTACTGTATCACGCCTTCGGCATCGTCGGCTACCACTATGTCAGCCAGCAATTCCAGGAGGGGCAGGTGACGTTCCGTATCCGCCAACCCCGGGAACGCCTCCGCTGTCCGCAATGCGACTGCGACGATGTCTGGGTTCACGGCCATGAGGAACGCACCTTCCGCATGGTGCCCATCGGCAGCAAACCGACCTTCGTGACCCTCGATGTCGCCCGCGTCTGGTGCCCCGTCTGTGACCGCGTCCGCCAGGTCAAGATCGGCTTTGCCGACCCCAAGAAGCGCTACACCCGGTCCTTCGAGCGCTATGCCCTGGAGCTGTCCCGGCGCATGACTATCAAGGACGTGGCCGATCACCTGCAGGTCGGTTGGGACACCATCAAAGACATCCAGGCCAAGAACCTCCAACGCCGCTTCGGCAAGCCCAAGCTGCACAAGTTGCGGCAAATCGCCATCGACGAAATTGCCATCGGCAAGGGGCATCACTACGTGACCGTGGTGCTCAACCTGCTCAGTGGCGCCGTGGTGTTTGTCGGCGACGGCAAGGGCGTTGACGCCCTGAAACCCTTCTGGAAACGGTTGCGTCGGGCCCGGGCCAAGGTCCAGGCCGTGGCCACCGACATGTCGGCCGCCTACATCCGGGCCGTACGCGACAACCTGCCTGCGGCGGTGCATGTCTTCGATCACTTCCACGTGATCAAGCTGTTCAACGAGAAGCTCAGTGCCTTGCGGCGGCAGCTCTATCACCAGGCCAGCAGTGAGCAGGAACGCAGGCTCCTCAAGGGTACGCGCTGGCTGCTGCTCAAGAATCCGGAGAACCTCGATGAGGACCGCAACGAACAGCAGCGGCTGGAGGATGCCTTACGCTTGAACAAGCCGTTGGCCATCGCCTACTACCTCAAGGAAGATCTGCGGCAGATCTGGTCGCAGCCTGACAAGCGGACGGCGCGGCGGGTGCTGCGTGACTGGCTGGCGCGGGCTCGTGCTTCGGGCGTTCGCATCCTAATCCAGTTTGCCAACACCCTCGAGAAACACCAGGAGGGAGTCTTGAACTACTACGATTATCCGATCTCGACCGGCCCCTTGGAGGGCACCAACAACAAGATCCAACTGATGAAGCGCCAAGCCTATGGCTTCCGCGATCAGGCATTCTTCAAACTGAAGATCCTCGCCATCCACCAAACAAAGCACGCGTTAGTCGGATGAACCGTTGTTCTGACCATAGACGCAGTAAGCTTGCACAAGGAGAATTCTCGCTCATAGATGGAGTTGCGCAAATGCCTGTCAATAATGACTTTGCGACTGAGGCGAAGCGTTTTTTGGCGTCCGCGGGCTACGTCGAGCCGAACCTCGTCGTCGATTATCGTTACTCGCGGCCGGGGCCTGGGGATCGCTTCACCCACGAGATTGCCGATCTCGTCGCATTTTCCGGCATGCCTCATACGATCCGTACAGCATGCGTAAGCGTTGTCGATACGGTGGCTAGTGCGGTCGAGAGTAAGCTCGACACGCTGCGATACCTGGGTGCGCCGGTGGCTCTGGTAGGAGGGGGTGAGACCGTTTCTCTCTACGCTCTGGGCACGGCGGCCCCAGCCGAAGTCGAGAAGAGTGATCGAAGAGACTGGCAGGCGAGATTTAATACTCGCTTGTCTGACTTGTCTCCAGAGTCTGTCAGCGCAGCAAAGGCTGGGGCACGCCAAGGGAGTTTTATCAATGCTTTGCTAGGGGAATGGGCCGAACAGATTACCGAGCAAGCTCTGATCCGCCTACTAAACACCCTATTCCGCGATTCCCTCGAAACGCTTCCGAAAGGCGTCCGAAAAAATCACCAAGCTGAGAAGGCAATCTTGCGATTGGTATGCCACTTGTTTGCGTGCAGGGTGCTGGAGGATAAGAGAATAGTGCAAGAGTCTGCTACTGCGAAGAATGCGCTGGCTCTGGCATATGAGCGATACCCAAACAACATAGATTTATCGGTTACCGAGTCGGAGTATGTGGGAAACCAACTTGCTAATCGCATCTATGAAACCCTGAAGAGAGATTTTGCTTTCGACAGTCTCAATACGGAAATGTTGGGACATGCATACGAAAACGCTATGGTAACGCCAAGACTCCGAAAGGACTTAGGCATTTATTATACCCCGCGACTCATTACGGAATACATCCTGAACAGTCTTCCCCTGGAGAGCATACCAGAGGACGACAGGCACTTGTGCGATCCTTGCTGCGGGTCCGGGTCATTCCTGTTGGCGGGTTTCGAGCGGTTGAATAATCTACTGAGCGATCTACTCGCAAGTCCAGCAAAAAGGCACTCTTACCTTCAAGCTCGACTAACAGGCAAAGACATTGATGAGTTCGCTTGCGAAATCGCTCGCCTCTCACTTATACTTACAGACCCGCACAACCGGGATGGCTGGCGGGTTGAGCCGAAAGACGTTTTGGAGTTAACGGCACAGGACTTTAAGAAGAAGCCGTCAATCATTGTTACAAATCCAAAGTTCAAGGAAATAAAAAAGGCGGGTGTGCGTCGTGAATTTGCCGCAGATGTACTGGAGAGACTAATCGACATCTTGGCACCTGGGGGATTGATGGGAATTGTACTCCCTCAAAGCGTGCTCGATTCTGGTGCTGGAGCATCCGCCCGGAAGAAGGTCTTGCAAAAATGCGAGGTCTTGGAAATAAGCCTATTTCCCGGTGGCATTTTTTATTCGGCAGCCGAGACCGTTATCCTTCTATTACGAAAAAAGCGTAGTGCATATGAGTCCTCGTCACTCATGGTGACCACGCGCGAACTACGGTCCATCGATCTGCCAAACTTCAGGAACAGGCGCAGTTTTACCAGAACCTACCCAGTCGATTATTCCAAATGGCAGGACGATGCCGAAGCGAGATTTATTGTCTCGCCTCTTGCAGACATGCTTGACAATCTGGTAGCCAGATGCAAGCAACTCAAGACTGTAGCGACAGTTTGTCCTGGCATACAATTGAAGCCGGCCGATGCCACGAGTGTTGCGAACGTGAAGGATGGAGTACACGACAAGCCGTTCGTGGACCGTCTTGACGTTTTGCGTCCCTTTGCCCTACTCACGAGCGAAGGAATTCGGACGATGCGGTGGTTGCATTACGGACCACACCTTCACCGACAGCGAGAGGAAACTGTATTCAACAGCGAGAAGGTCCTGATAAGCGCCAACCGAAATCCTGGATCGTCGTGGAGATTGGTAGCGGCCATTGATCGGGCAAAACTGTATTTTTCACTTAACTTTCATGGTATCGTCCCGGCTACTCGGTCTGTGTCTTTAGAAGAAATCGCTGCTGTGCTTAATAGTCCTGTGGCAAATGCATGGTTTGACGCCAATTGCCGAAAACGATGGGTGGTCCAAGACACACTTGCCAAGTTGCCATTCCCACAGTTTGATGCGACGGCCACCAAGTCAATTCGAGAACTTGTGCGGCAAATGGAACGGGCCATTATTTCGGCGTGGAAGCGACAAGAGGAGGGCTTGTTCTATCAAGGTATCGTTGGCAACGCGGACGCATACCAAATTCTTCGTGAAATAGATAGGGCTGTTTACGACGCCTATGGACTGACTCCGACGGAACGAATGAAAATTGACAATGTTATGAATGCCGAGAAACGTCCCGGCTAACCACGAACATGCCCAAGAAGAAAACCGCTTACAATGTCCCGTCGCCGCTTTCCAAAGAGGCGCAGGAGACGCTCGACTCGTATTGGGCCGAACAGCGCAAGTATCTAGGTCAGGTTGCCTTTTATGTTGACTCGGCAGCCATACTCTCGTGTTTGGTCCCAGATGAAGATCGCTTTGTCAATCTGCTCAAGAAGGAATTGAATGGATATAGATTCTTTACGTCTTCGCACGTAGTAGCGGAGACTGTGAGGCGTCTCGCCAAGCCAACGGCAATTTATCCGTTTCGAGGACCTGCCAATGAGAAAGGTATCGACCTGGCGCTGTATTTCATCAACAGATGGTTGGCCGAATTCGCCGTGAGTGTGATCTGTGTGTCGAAGGAAGTTTACGATCTCGGGAAGGTCAATTTACAAAACCACAAGGATGTAGACGGCTGGGATCTTACCGATGCGATTTCCAGCGAAATCGTATTGGGCTTGGAGCAGAAATACATCGTTAGCGCCGACCGAGGATTCTTGCGGCTTGGAATAATGCTTATGCCTTCGGATGCCTGGACGAGATTCAAGGACAAGACATGGCTGTTTTGAGGAAGTGTGCGTGTGGAACGGAGTGTACGGTGTTCGTAGCGCAAGCAAGATCAGCTATCCTCGCGTCGCGCCCAGCGTGCCTTTGCCGCCTTCCTGGCGCTGTCGGATCGCTCCTTCTTCGTCATCCGGGCAGCCCGTGCCTTGCCGCCCTTCTGGCCCCCCAGACACCCCAGAGCGACCGCGGCGGGGTTCTTCTCGCTGGCCGGTTCTGCCGGCTGCCCGTTCGTGGGTGCATCGCCTGTCGCCTGGTCAACGATGGACTTGGCGAGCTGGTTCAGGTCCAGAGGACGCTTGCGTGAGCGCTTTTGCATGCTTGAAGCATGACGGGCGGGCGGGCGGGAGTCAAGGGAAATCTGCCGGGCAAGCTCAAGCGGGGCTATTCAAACTGATACACTACCCACGGTCGCGTACTGTCTCAGTTTGGCGTAGGTCAGGCTTTCCAGCCTGACTTTTTGCCGTGTGTTGTCAGGCTGGAAAGCCTGACCTACGCCAAACTGAGCCACTACCCACCGCCGGACAATCCGTCACGCGGGCTGATCCGTCATGTATCATAGTCCGAGCCGTCGGGTCCCGGCCCGGCGTGCGCCTGTCACCGCATTCGCCTGGAGAACCTTGTCATGCGTCGCACGTTCTTGCTAGTCCCGCTGGCGGGCACCCTGGCACTGGGGGCGTTTGTGGCCCTCAGGCCGTCCCCATCCCCCGCCGGCGATCCCGCCCCGGCCCCTGGGGCCGCGCAGGTCGGCGGTCCGTCGTTGCCGGTCGCCCAGGCGATCCTTTACAGCAGCGGCGTCGGCTACTTCCAGCGCGAAGGCACCGTCGAGGGGAATACGCGCATCGATCTGACCTTCCCCGTGCAGGACATCAACGACCTGCTCAAGAGCATGGTCCTGCAAGACATGAACGGCGGCCTGATTAGCGCCGTCTCCTACGACAGCCAGGCCCCCATCGAGAAGACCCTGCAATCGTTCGCCGTCAACCTGACCGGCAACCCGGGATTCGGTGGCGTCCTTGGCCAGGCCCGCGGTGAAAAAATCGAGGTCACCCTCCAGCAGGGCAATGCCGCCCAGCCGGGCAACGTGACCGGCAGCATCATCGGCGTTGAGAAGCAGCATCAGCAAGTCGGCAAGGACGCCGTCGAGACTGAGCTGCTGAATCTCTGGTGTGCGGAGGGGATGCGCAGTGTGAAGCTGGCCGATGTCCAGCGCATCCGCTTCCTGAACCCTGTCCTCGAAGGCGAATTCCGCCGGGCCCTGGAAACGCTGGCTCAATCGCATGACACCCAGAAGAAGGCTGTTTCCCTGAACTTCAACGGTGAGGGGAAACGCGAGGTCCGCGTTAGCTACGTGGTCGAGAATCCCATCTGGAAGACGAGTTACCGGCTGGTGCTGAATACCAAGAAGGACGGCAAGCCGATGCTGCAAGGCTGGGCGATCGTGGACAACTCATCGGAAGAGGACTGGAAGGACGTGCGCATGGCCCTGGTGAGCGGCCGGCCGATCTCGTTCCAAATGGATCTCTATCAGCCGCTCTATGTGCCGCGACCGGTGGTAGAGCCGGAACTGTTTGCCTCACTGCGGCCGCCGACTTACCAGGGAGCGATGGATAACGGCGCCGGGCGACTCGCCGGCGGTTTTGGCGGCGGCAGTTTCTCCGGCTCATCCGGCGGGCCAGCTGCCAACTTCGGCGGCGTCCCGCCTCCCGCCCCACCGGGCTTGGCCGGCAAGGATCGGGCCGGGGCCATGTTCGGTGCCCAGCCCCTCAGCGACGCCAAGAGAGCGTTTAGGGGTGTGCGCGACGGCGACATGGACCTGGGCAAGGGTGTTGCGTCCTCGGCCACTGCCGGCGAACTCGGCGACTTCTTCCAGTACGTGATCGATCACCCCGTCACTCTACCCCGCCAGAAGAGCGCCATGCTCCCCATCGTCCAGAAGGACGTGGAAGCCAACCGCGTCTCGATCTACAACCAGGGCGTGCAGGCCAAACATCCGCTCCTCGGCCTGCGCTTCAAGAACACCACCGGCATGCACCTGATGCAGGGCCCCATCACCGTCTTCGAGGGGAGCAGCTACGCCGGCGACGCTCGTGTCCTCGACATCACGCCGAAGGACGAACGCCTGATCTCCTACGCCATCGACCTGGGCACGGAGGTGGAACCCGTTGCCAAGGCCGTTCCCGAGCGGTTGACCAAGGTGAAGCTCAACAAGGGCCTGCTCTACCAGACGACCCGGGTGCGTGAGGAGAAGACCTACAACCTCAAGAACCGTTCCGAGCATGATCGCACCGTGCTGATCGAGCATCCGTATCGCGCCGACTTCAGCCTGGTCAGCAAGGACAAGCCGGCCGAACGGGCGCGCGATGTCTATCGCTTCGAGGTCAAGCTGCCCGCCGGCGAAACCGCCAGCCGGGAGATCATCGAGGAGAAGGATGTCAACAGCACGGTAGCCCTCAACAACAGCGACGATCAGACGATGCGTTTCTTCATCAGCCAGCAGATCGTCAGCGAGAAGGTCAAGCAGGCGCTGGGTCAAGCTGTCGAGCTGAAGACGAAGCTGTCGGCGACGCAGCGCGAGATTCAGCAGCAAGAGCGGCAGCTGAAAGTGATCGTGGACGACCAGGCCCGTCTGCGGGCCAACCTGAAGGAGATGCCGCCGACCGCCGAGGCGTACAAGCGCTATCTGAAGAAGTTCGACGATCAGGAAACGCAGATCGAGGACTATCAGAAGAAGATCAAGACGCTGCAAGATACTGAGTTTCAGCAGCGCAAGAGTTTCGAGGAGTACCTCGGCGGGCTGGATGTGGAGTAACAACCCATCACGAATCTGATTTATCGTTTCGCATCGCGCCCGAGCGCGAAACGATGAATCATTTCACCGCCACCGCCATGCGATCGAGAAACGCCTCATTCGATAGCGATTTCGCCAGCTGCTTCACCAGCATTTCCATCGCCTCAACAGGCTTCATGTCCACCAGGGTGCGCCGCAGCAGCGTCACGCGGCGCAGCACCTCCGGTTCCAGCAAACGTTCTTCTTTCCGGGTGCCGGACTGGCTGATGTCCATGGCCGGGAAGATGCGGCGATCGGCCAGCTTGCGATCGAGCACCAGCTCCATGTTGCCCGTGCCCTTGAACTCCTGAAAGATGAATTCGTCCATGCGGCTGCCGGTGTCGATCAGGGCGGTGCCCATCACCGTCAGCGAGCCGCCTTCCTCGAAGACGCGGGCCGAGCCGAAGAGGCGGCGCGGGACCTCCATCGCCCGGCTATCGATGCCGCCGGACATGGTCCGCCCGCTGTTGCCGACGTTGCGATTGTAGGCCCGCGACAGGCGGGTGATGCTGTCCAGCAGGACGAACGACTGTTTGCCCTGCTCCGCCAGGCGCTTGGCTCGCTCCATTACCAGCTCCGCCAGGCGGGCGTGGTTGATGCTGTCGCGGTCGGAGCTGCTGGCGAAGACCTCGCCGCGGATGGTGCGGCGCATCTCGGTCACTTCCTCCGGGCGCTCGTCGATCAGCAGTACCATCAGGGCCATTTCGGGATGGTTCTTGGCCACGGCCTGGGCGATGTGCTGAAGCAGGATGGTTTTGCCGGTGCGCGGCGGGGCCACGATCAGCCCGCGCTGCCCCTTGCCGATGGGCGTGAGCAGATCCATCACGCGGGTGGTGAGCGGCTCGGGTCCGGTTTCCAGGAGGATTTTCTCGTGCGGGTCGATGGGGGTCAGGTCGTCGAAGGAGCGGCGGGCGTATTGCTCGGGTGGCTTGCCCTCGATGGTGTCGAGTCGGGCGAGGCGTGGGCCGCCGCCGCCGCGTCGGGCCGGCTCGATCGGCCCCTCCAGCAGCAGCCCCTCGCGCAAGCTATGCCTGGTGATGAAGGGGGCCGGGACATAGGCGTCCCCCGGCTGGGCGGCGAAGTTGCGAGTGGCATCGCGCAGGAAGCCATAGCCCTTGGGGTGCAGCTCCAGCACCCCCCGGGCCAGGGGTTGGTCTTGCAGCATGGCATCTCGGTTCGGTTCCGGAGCTGGTTCCGGGAGTTGCTGACGAGCCGCGGGGCTTGGGCGGGCGGAATAATTCCGCCGGCTCCTGGGTTTTTGATACACTTCCTCACACCTTCCGATGTTCGGTGATGGCCTCGAATGTGCCGTCAGCCAGGGGAACCAGTTGATAATCGCCGAATAAATGGCCCGCCTCTACCTGCATGATGCGCAGGACGGCGATGGCGAGCTTGCGAATCTCCGTCTCGGCGTGCCGGCTGCCGCGCTGCTCGATAAAGTGCCGCAGCGCCCGGGCGTTGGCGGTGACGAAGATTTTCGTCTCCGTGGCATTGGGGAGCACACTGCGTGCCGCTTGCCGGGCCAGCTTGCGCCGCAGTGTCTTGTCCGGCTCGTTCTTGAACCGCTGGTGCAGACCCTCGACCAGCTTCATGTAAGCCTGATGGCTGTGAGCGACGGCCTCCAGCCAGAGGCGGTGCAGATCCACATCGCCGGCGATGATGTCCGGCTCGACATACTCGGCAACGGATTCGTCGACGTACCGTTGACTCAGCTGCGAATAAGCCCAGCCGGCCCGGTGCCGCACCAGCTCGTGGGTCAGCGACCTGCTGATCCCGGTGAAGAGGAAGTTCCAGACGGCGTGCTCCAGGACCGAGCCGTGCCCCACCTCGAGGATGTGCCCCAGGTAGGTCTTGTTGCCGCCGGGCCGGGGCTTGGCAAAACTCATGTAGCAGACGCGTCCGGCCACTTCGGCCAGGTGCTCGGCCGCGACCTCGGTGTCGGTCTGCCAGCTGACGCCGTGGTCGGCGAGGAAGCGATCCAGCTCGGCATCGTTCACGGTCTGCCGGCCCACCAGGTAGACGGCGGGCTCGCGCAACACGTGAATCTCGTGACCGGGATCAGAGTCGGGCATCGGACTCCCTTCCACCAGCGAGAGCCCCAGCCGCCTGGCGCAGGCCAGCGTCCAAACAAAGTCGGATCGCCCGGGCGGCCGGCGTTACGACGGGGGAAGCGGGCAGAAATCCTGCTGGGCCGGGCTCAGGGGGGTGGAGGGCACGGGCCCCCTCGGGCCGCCCTCCCACAGATGGCTTCAGAATAGCGAGGTCGGGCGGCGGACGCAAGGAGCATTCTGACGCCGCCGACGTTTGGACAGGATCCGCGTGATGGTTGATGACCCCTGCCGGGCAAGCCGGCAGGCTAGTGCAGCGTCAAACCCAGGATTTAGGGTGGCACGCTCTGAGGTACTCCGAAGGGCGTGCTTGATGGTCAGGCACGCCCTTCGGAGTACCTCAGAGCGTGCCACCCGACGCCTCACCGCTGTTCACGACACGTCTTGCCGTTGGCGTGCCGGCAGGTGATGCCGTCGCTCCTCGTCGGTTTTGTGCGCGGCGTGCCAACGGAGCCAGCTCCCGGCGAAAATGAGGGAGACCGTGGCGAGGGCGCCGGACGAGGCCCAATCCCCCGCGGTCGCCTCGGCCAGGGCCGGTGCCGAGGCCGGCGGCGGCTTGGGCAGCGCCGGGGCCACGGGGAGCCAGGCTTCCGGCGGCCCGCTGCGTTGAACGGTATCCGAGCCGTCGGCGGGCAGGGCCGGCGGCAGCAGGAGGGGGCTGGCGTCGCCCGAGGCGTCCAGGGCCGGCGTGGCGGCGGGAGACGGCTCGCCCATCACCCCGGTGATGTCGCCGTTTGTCCCGGCCGGGACGACCGCGCTGCCAGCCGCGCTCGTTGGCGCGGGGGCCGCAGCCGTCGGCACGACGGGTGCTGGGACGATCCCGGTGGCCGTGCCTGGCAGTGGCGCGCCGACCGAGCTGCCGTGGCTGAGCAGGCTGCTGACCAGGGTGGCGTCGGCGGGCGCTGCCCGGCCCGGGTCGCCGACATCGGCCTGCCCGCCGCTGCTCTTCAGCGGGGAGCCGTTCAGCGTCGTCGTGTACGGCGACGGTGCCGTCGGATTGGGCAGGATGCCGAAATTCAGGGTCAGGGCATAGGCGCCGGTGCTGAAGACCGTTGAATCCGCCCCCTGGACCACCACATAGTATTGCGTGCCCGCGGTCACTCCGCTGATATTCACGCTCAGCGTGGCTCCGTCCTCCAGGGCGCCGCTGGCCAGCTGGAAGGTGTTGCTGCCGAGTATGGCCTGCTGGTCGGCGGCGTACACGGTCACCGAAGGCGTGAACAGGCTCAGCCCGGTCGATTGCACCGTCACCGTCATGTTGCTGGTGGTCAAGAGCGGGGCGGTGAAGGTGTAGTAGTCCGAGGCCGCGGTGGAGGTGATGTTGAGGTTGTTGACGACGCCGGTGAGCAGCACCGGGTCGATGCTGGACGAGACATTGGTGGCGGTAGCAAAGGAGTTGTTGCTGCCGTCGGCGGGACGGGCCCCGTAGATGGCCTGGATGCCGTTGACGTCGTCGCTCCCCAGGGCGCGGCGGGCGCCGTTGTACGGGCTGAACATGACGGCGGTAGTCGAGGTCGATTCGCCCAGGCCGAGGGCATGGCCGAATTCGTGGGCGGCCACGGTGAACAGGTCGTAGGTGCTGCCGATGTTGAAACTTTGGCCGGTGTTGAAATTGATGTCGCCAGCCAGGGAGTAGTTGGTCGCCGGGTTCGGGTAGTAGGTACTGCCCAGCCAGTTGTTCGAGAAGTTGTAGCCGCCGATGCGAATGTCGCCGAAGTTGGAGGCGCCTTGCTGGTACAGACCGGACCCGGAGTTGGAGCCGTCGTCGCTGACCAGTTCGAAATTGACGTCGGCCGACGCGGCCCAGGTCTGAGCGGCTTGCAGGATCAGGTTTTCCCACTGCGAGGCCGAGGTGACGCCCCTGATCTTGTCGAAGGTAGCAAACAGGTTGCTTTTGATGGGACCGTTGGTCCCCTGCGCCAGCACGGTGCCGTCGGGCACAAAGCTGATGGTAATCAGCTGCGGGTGCAACCAGGCATTGCCGCTGTTGGCGTAGGGAGCAATGCGCGACTCGAGGGGTTCGAGCGTGGGCTTGGCGGGGGGGCAGCGCAGGGCGTGCGGCCGAGGGTTGGAGTTGAAGAACATGGGGAGAATCTCCGCAAGATCGACGGGGCCGCTGGGCCAGGCAGCACCCCAATGTGCCACCTCGCCCTCGGGCGGCCAGGATACAGCGGCGCTCCCACATTTCTTGGGAACGTTGCCGCCGGCCGCCGCGCGGGCCACCGTCACCTGATTCCAAGCACGACCCCACGGCCTGCGGGGTCCGGCGGGGAACGATTCCGCGAGGGTTGCTAGGGATACGGAAAAGTTCCACGGCGCTGACTGTTCCCGATATGATTGATTCACGGATTTGCGGAATCAATAGGAATGGCAACAATAAGTGCAGAAAAAATGGCACTTTTTGGGGCTTTGTAAGCTGCCAGTTTGCATTTTCGGCCCGGACAATAACTTTGTCCGGCCGTTAATCTCCTCCTTTCTTGCCCTTCCCCCCCAAATTCGGCAAAACCCGCCCAGCCCGAAAAGAAATGCTAGGTTTCACCCGAAGTGATCGCGCTGGGGCAGGCGCGTTGCCGGCAGAGGTTAGAATCCTCGGCGGCTCGCACCGTGGCGAGAAGATTGGCCCCAGGCGGATGGGCGGCCGCCCCCGACTCCCCGTTGGGGCAGCGCGGCCCGGAGGCTGGGAGGCCGCGCGATTGCCGAGGCCTGGCCCGGCCGAACCGAGGCCCCGTGGGGAGAACTTCATGCTGCCACGCGTTCATCGTCATCGCCCTCGCCGTCGCTCCGGTCCATTCGCTCGCCCCGCATTCGAGGGGCTGGAATCGCGCTGCCTGCTGTCGGCCCCGGGCTCGCAGTTGCCTCCGGGCGAAACGCTGGATGCGGCCCTGGGCATCGATGCCCAGGGAGTCCACAACTCCGCTTACCCAGTCGGCTATCTGCTCGTTCCGGGCAGCGTTGGGACCTATGCCTGGGCCGATGCCAGCGGCAACATCGGCAGCGGCCCCGACGGGGCCGCCGATGTCAACTGGTACGAGTTCCGGCTGGCAACCACGGCCCGCGTCCAGCTGACCGCCGCCACCCGCACGATCGGCAGCCCGCTCATCAGCACGCTCAGTCTCTATAACGACGACTCTTACGATCCGTTTAATCCCATTGATCCCTACACGCCCACGGGGCATCGCCTGATCGCCCAGGACGATGGCGCCGGCGACGCCGGCGAGGGCACGATCGGCCAGCTCCTGGGACCCGGGACCTACTGGGTCGCCGTCAGCGGCAGCCCCAACGATAACTTCCACCCCTTCCTCGCCGACTCCGGACTGGACGGCAGCACCGGGGCCTACATTCTGGCCATCCGCACGACGGCGTCCGGCATCACGGCTACTGGCCCCGTGGTCCTCACGGCCAGTCCCGGCCCGGGCTCGATCCTCAGCAGCTCGCCGTTCGTGCTGCGCTTCGACCTCAACCAGGCGGTCAACCCCCATACCACGGTGGCCCAGCTGCAATACCTGGGCACCAACGGCACGTCGGCCCCCCGGACGGTCTCGCTCTATGCCCCCGCGTTTCAGGCCAGCGCCAACGAGTTGCTCCTCACGCCGCGCGCGCCGCTTATGCCCGGCTATTACCGCGTCACGCTCCGGGGCGACGGCGGCAACGGCACCAACTACATCCTGAACTTCCAGATCGACGGCATCGACGGCGACACCGGCCCCGACCCGCAGCCCACCGACACAGTCAACACTGCCCAGAACCTGGGCGACGTGACCAATGGCAAACTGGTCCATGCCAGCGGCTTCATCGGCGTCGATCCGACCGACCCGATCCCCTACGACCAGGGGGCTGTGGAAATCTACCATTTCCACGTCGGCGGCAGCGGGCTGTATGCGCTCGACGCCGAGGTTTTCGCCGGCCGCATCGGCTCACCCCTGGATGCAGCACTCACCTTGTTCAAGGGGACTCTCAATCCGGACGGCACCATCACCACGGAACCGTTGCTTATCGCCAGCAACGACAACACGCTGAACGTCAGCGTGGCCACCGACGGCGAGGTGCCCCTCTACACCGATCCGGCACTGTTTGTGTCGCTCACGCCGGGCGACTACTACATCGCCGTTTCCTCCGGTGAAAACATCAACACGGCGGACGGCGTGAATCCGCAGGGGAGCGGCGGCTTCGACCCGCTGGTGTCGCAGAGCGGCAACACCGGCGCGGGCAACAGCGTCGGCGCCTATACCCTGGAGCTGCTGGTACAGCGGGCCGGACCGGCCCCGCATGTCGTCAGCGTCACCACCGACAGCACCGGAGGCCATCCGCTCACCACGATTCAGGTACGGTTCGATCAGCCGGTCAACCTGCTGTCGCTGGCCTATACCGCTTACAACCAATCGTTGCAGCAGACGGGACTTCCGGACGGCGCTCTGTCGGCGGCCACACTGACCGATGCCCAGGGCAATGCCGCCCAGCTACGCCTGCAATCGTTCGACGACACCACCAACACCGCGACCTTCCTCCTCCTCGATGCCGTGCCGTCGGGGACCTACACGCTGCGGCTGTCGGGGCTGGGGCCCGAGGGCATCACCAATTTCGGCGGTGTTCCGCTGGCGGGCAACGATCCCCGCACAGGCGATTTCCTGGCCCAGATCGTGGTGACCGGCGCACGCGGCGACACGCTGGACTGGCAGCAGCAGGGCGGCCACAACGACCCCGCCCATGCCCAGGTCCTGGGGGTTCTGTTCCCGGTGGAGTTGAGCCAGGGCGTCACGATCACGAGCGACGGCACGCAGGACGGGCCGACGGCCACGAAGGACGATTATCAGATCACGCTTTTGCAAACGCGGCTCTACTCGTTCACCTTCAGCGCGGACAACCTGGTCGGCGGGGCCACGGTCAGCTTGTTCGACGCCACGGGCCAGCTGGTGGCGACCTATACGGACGACCCGAGTAATCCGCCGCTGCCAGTCCAGCTGAGCGCGGGGACCTATACGCTGCAGATCAGCTGGAGCGGGGCCCCCGCGGCCTACACGCTGCTTGTCAGCTACTCCGGGTCGGCCGACAACCCCACGCCGCTGGTCATCGGCCCCGGGCCGGCCCTGCGCGTCCGCCTTCAGACCAACGGCACGGACACGTCGACGCCGCCGGTCGTGGTCAACTCAGGCGGTGCGGGCGGGGCGACACCAACGACTTCGTCCGCGGGGTTCCTGCCCCTGGCCAGCGTCTTCACCTTGCCGAGCAATGCCCTGCTGGCTCAGGGTTTCAGCCCGCTAAGCGGCGTTGCGGCTCCCGGGAGCGACGGTTCCCTGGGGGTGGGCACGCAACTGGCGGTTCATGGGCCGGCCATTCCCGGTATCGACACGGCCCTGATCGGCCTGCTGATCGCCACGCAACCTTCGTCGGGCGACACGCCCAGCGACCCGCCGCAGGCTGCTGCCCGGTGTGGGGAGTGGGACGGCGGGCAAGGCCGCCCCCTCGCTGGACACGATCATGCGCGTGCTGGATGTGTTCTTCGAGTACTGGGGACTGTTCAGCGCGCCCATGCCCGATGCCCCGGCCCCGGTCGCACCCCCCGCCGGGTCGTCGCCCGACGCCGGCGCCGGGGACGATGGCGGCCTCGGCGCCGTGCCGCTCGACAGGGGCGCTGGGGAAAGCGTCGGCGAAATGCCGTGGGGCCTGGCTTGCGCCGTGGCCGCCGGCGCCCTGCTGGCCCCAGCAACGTCCCGCCGGATCAAGGCCCACGGAGGGAAAAGACGACTTGCAGCCGTTGACGCGGACGGAAAAAAGGGGACAGGACTCCTCCATTAAAAGTCCTGTCCCCTTTTTTCCGTCCGCTCATAGCCCCCCCTCGGGACCCCGATGAGTGAACACACGACGCCAGACGGTTCGCAACCCGTCCTCCGCCGCGAAGATGTGACCGTAGAAGTGAGCTACCTCGAAGCACGCCGCCGCAAGCTTGAGGTGCTCAGCGAGCTGAGCAGTCCGCGCGCCGACGGCAGCCGCCCGACGCCGGAGGACGTGCTGCCGCACTGGCCCGCCGATCCCGACCTCGACGTTGACGTGGCCAGCGTCCTCTTCGAGGACTTCTGTCAGCGCCGTTCCCAGGGCGAGCAGCCCAGCCTGGACGACTACGAGAAACGCTTCCCCGCGCAGAAGAACTCGCTGGCCGATCTGGTTCGCCAGCAGGATTTCTTTCGCTCGGTCGGCGGCATCAGCGGCAGCGCTGGCGGCGGCCTCCGCTTACCGGAAGTCGGCGAGAGCCTGTTCGGATTTCGGCTGTGCGATCAGCTCGGCCGCGGCGCCTTTGCCCGGGTCTACCTCGCCCAGCAGGCCGACCTGGCGAGCCGGCCGGTCGTCCTGAAGGTGTCGGCGATCCACGGCGACGAGCCGCAGACGCTGGCGCAGCTCCAGCACACCAACATCGTTCCCATCTATTCGGTCCACGAAGACGCCCGCGCCGGGATTCGTGCGGTCTGCATGCCCTATTTCGGCGGCGCCAGCCTGTCGGCGGTGCTGCAGCGCCTCCGCGGGGATAGCAAGCCGGCCACTGGGGCCGCCTTCTTGACGGCGCTCGGCGAGGCGTCGCACACCGCGACGGCAGGCAGAGCCTGCCCTACGCCCGTAGGGCAGGCTCCGCCTGCCGCGCCACCCTACGCCGACTTGAGCTTCATCCGCGCCACCGCCTGGATTGTGGCCCGCCTGGCGGAAGCGCTGCAGCACGCCCACGAGCGCGGCGTACTGCACCGGGATATCAAGCCAAGTAATGTCCTGATCGATCGCGATGGTCTGCCGCTCCTGCTCGACTTCAACCTGGCCCACGACCTCAACAACGAGCAGGCCCGTGCGACCGTCGGCGGCACGGTTGCCTACATGGCCCCGGAGCATCTGCGTGCCCTGGCGGCCCGGGACCCGGCCCTGGCGCGGCAGGTGGACCGCCGCGCCGATCTCTATTCGCTCGGCATGGTGCTCTTCGAGATGCTGGCCGGCGAAAGCCCCTTCGACCAGAGCGCCAGCTATACGCCGCTGCCGGCGCTGATAGAGGCGATGGCCCTGGAGCGCGGCCACACCGTCCCTTCATTGCGCAAGAAACGCCCGGACGTACCCTGGAGCCTGGAGAGCATCGCGCGCAAGTGTCTGATGCCCGACCCGGTCCAGCGCTATCAGCGGGCGGGGGAACTGGCCGAGGACCTCCAGTGCTTCCTGACCGACCTGCCCTTGGAACACGCACCCGAGTTGAGCCTGCGGGAGCGGGGTGCCAAGTGGCTGCGGCGGCACCCGCGTTTGGCCTCGTCCGGGTCGGTGGGCA
Organism: uncultured Planctomycetota bacterium; assembly: GCA_963827935.1. GTDB lineage: Bacteria > Planctomycetota > Planctomycetia > Gemmatales > Gemmataceae > DATFNV01. Next base: position 364,744 of record CAWHCN010000004.1, read on the forward strand.
CGGCGGCGGCGGTGCTGCTGCTGTGTACGCTGGGCACCCTTGCCGGGCGCGGGCCCATCTGGTTCAGGCACGCGACGAGCTGAAATCGGCGGTCGTTCAGGACCGCCGGCGCAACTTCGAGTCCCTCGCTCTTCAAGCCCTGCGCCTGGGCAACACCCACGACGACCTCCGCGCCCTCGCCCCGGAAGGCCCCGACGTGATCCGCTCGGCTCTGGCCCTCTACGGCGCCCAGGAACGCGACGACTGGCAGGACGATCCGGACTGGAATCGCCTCGACGGCGAGACCCGGCATCGCCTGGCTGAGGACATTCGCGAGTTGCTGCTGCTTCTAGCCTGGGCGCAGACCCGGCAGCAGGAGTCGAGCCCCGAGTCGCTGCACGAGGCGCTGAATCTGCTGGACCGGGCGGCCGCGGTGCGCGGGCTCCAGCCCTCGCCGGCCCTGCTCCAGGACCGGGCCACCTACCTGGAAGCGCTTGGAGACGCCGCGGCGGCCAAGGCGGTCCGCCAGGAGGCGGCCCGGACGCCACCGGCCAGCGCCCGCGACCATTACCTGCTGGCGCTGGGCGATGCCCGCGCCAGCCGGTTCGCCGCCGCCGTGGCCGAGCTGAACCGGGCCACCGCCCTCAACCCCGATCATTACTGGTCCCGCTGCCTGCGCGGGTTGTGCCAGCAGAACCTCGGCCAGCACACCCTGGCCCTGGCCGACTTCAGCTTCTGCCTCGGGCAGGCGCCGGAGGGCTGGGTCTACCTGAACCGCGGTTATTCCCTGTACGTGCTGGGACAGCGGCCCGAGGCCATCCTCGATTACAACGAGGCCCTTCAGCTGGACCCGGCTCTGGCCCTGGCACGCTGGAATCGCGGCGTGGCGGAGCTGGAGCTGGGGCAATACACGGAAGCCCTGGCCGACTTTCAGGCCGGCGGCGAGGCCGTCAAAGACGAAACGCTGCGCGGGCTCAACGAGGGCATCGCCCTGGAAGGGCTGGGCCGGGGCGCGGAAGCCGATGCGGCGTTCCAGCGGGCCCTGACCGCCTTGCCGGCCGCGGACCCGGCGGTTCGCTCCCTGGTGCTGTGTCGCTACGGCGTGGCGGTTACAGCCCGCTTGCCGGAGGCGGCCGCCCGCGCCTTTCAGCGAGTGCTCCAGGATGATCCGGACAATGCCTATGCCCTTTATGGAGAAGGCGCGCTCCGGGTGCTGGGCGGCGAGGCGGACCCGGGCCTGCGCCGGTTCGACGAGGCCATCGACTTGCGTCCCGATTTTGTCGAGGCCCGTCGCTTTCGGGCCATTGTGCTGGCACGGAAAGGACGCGGCGAGGCAGCCCAGAAGGACATTAACTTCTGCCTGGACCGCGATCCGGCCAGCGGCATGACGCTGTATGCCGCCGCCTGTGTGACGGCCCTGCTGTGCCGGGGCAATGACGCGATGGCCCGCCAGGCGTTCGACTTCCTGGCCCGGGCGTTCGCGGCGGGCTACGGCCGCGACAAGGCCGCCGAGGATGACGATCTCGAAAACATCCGACAACGGCAGGAGTTCCGCGACCTGATCGGCGCCAAGTGAACGCATCCTTCGTTTAGCCGCCGCCCCCGGGCGGCGGTCCTGAACCAAAGCGCCACGTCATCCACGGGGGACATCACCATGCTCGCGGAAAAAACCAGCGAGCGGCCGCCCAGGCACTACACCCCCGCGGAGCAAGCCCGGGCCCTGGCCCTGGTGCTGCGCGAGGAATTCGGCGTGGCCTTCCGCTTCCACGATGCCGCCGACGGCTGTCCGCTGGCTTGCGACGATGACGATCCCCCCGCGCCGCGCTGGCGCCCGAGCCGGTTCTCGAGGTAGCCGCCGGCGGACGGGCGGAGGTGACGGTACTGGCGTCCGGGGGCTACCGGATGGCCCTGCCGCTGTCGCACGCCGGTCGGCCGGTGCTCGTGGCGGTCGGCGACATCCCCGCCCTGACGGCGGCCAGCGAACCCGAGCGAGCCCGCCTGCAGAAGTGGGCGCAGGCCGTGGCGGAACGCCTCCGCCTGACGGATCAGCTCTACGCCCGGGGCGGCGTCAGTGCCGCGCCGGTATCTCCCCCGCCGGCCCCGGGTCAAGCCGCCCTAGCCTGGGAAGCGCTGCTCACACTGGATCATTTGATCCGGCGGACGCGCATCCACCGGGAGAGTGCCCGCACCGTCCGCCGCATCCTGGAGGGCGCCTTCGCGCTCTTGCAGGTGCGGACGCTGATCTGGGTACCGTCGCAGCCGGATGCTACCCCCGTGGTGCTCGGCGAGGCGTGTTTGACGCCCGGCGAGGCGCGCGAGGCGGCGGCCAGCCTGACCAAGCTGGCCGGCGAAACGACCGACCCAATCCTGTGCAACGACGTGCGGGAGGCCCTGGGCGGACGCTTCGCGCGCATCTTCAACCTGCTGGCCCTGCCCGTCGCCGACCTCGAGCCGCCGGGCTGGGTCATCGCCGTGAATAAGCGCGGCACGCCGGCGCGCCGAGCGCGGACCGAGACGACGACGACTCCCTCGGCCCCCCGCGGGCGCCGCTCCCGCTGCCGTTTCGCCGCAGCGACGCCGCCCTGCTGACCCCGTTTGTCGGCCTGCTGGAATTGCACGCCCGGGCCACGCGTCGCTACCAGGACCTCAAGGAGCTGCTGGTCGGCTTGACGCGGTCGCTCACGGCGGCGCTGGATGCCAAGGACTCGTACACCTTCGGCCACAGCGAACGCGTGGCCCGCGTGGCCATGGAGCTGGGCCGCGAACTCGGCCTCCAGGCCGACGACCTCAGCGACATCTACCTGGCCGGCCTCTTGCACGACGTGGGCAAAATCGGCATCCGCGACAGTGTCCTGACCAAGCCGGGACCCCTGACCCGCGAGGAGTTCGAGCACATCAAGCAGCACGTGACAATCGGCTACAACATCCTGTCGGAGCTGCACCCGATCCGCAACCTGCTGCCCGGTGTCCTCTGGCATCACGAGCGCTGGGACGGCCAGGGCTATCCGCACGGCCTGGCCGGCGAGGCCATCCCGCTGCTGGCGCGGATCCTGGCGGTGGCAGACGCCTTCGACGCCATGAGCACGGCCCGCCCCTATCGCGAGGCCATGGGGCCGCGCCGGGTCGAGGAGGTGCTGACGCAGGGCGCGGGAACGCAGTGGGACGCACGGGTGATCGAGGCGTTCAATAACTGTCGCCAGAAGGTCCACGCCATCCGCCAGCACGGCGTGGGCGACTCGCTCTGCGCGGCGATCGATGGGGCGCTCCGGAGCGCCGAGCTGGCGCCGCCGCCGGAAAATGAAGTGCGCGACCCCGTGCCGGATTGAGGGGCCTTTCAGTTTCCGGGCTCTGATATCCGAAATAGCGCACTTCCCCGTGTCCGGCCTGGTGACTATGCTGTCGATAGAGCATCGATGCCGTTTCCTGTCGCATATCTCACATCCGAGGAGGGTCAGCCATCAAAGGTCCGGGTCATCGCCTGAAGTTTGATGTGCGCAGGGTGTGGGAATGCCCCGTCTGCCGGCGCCAGGTTCGCAGCGGCGGGAACATCGTCACCCTGCGCTGCAACTGCCGGGCGGCCAGCTCGTCCGAGCCGGCCGTCTGGATGAAACTCGTCGAAGGGCCGTTGCCGGCGCCGCGCCGCGAGTGACTCCGAAAGACAGCGCGAGACGCCGGTGGCCTGTCCTGCGGCCGCCCTGATCGTCCGTGTTCCCATCAATTCGGAGGTCAAATCATGTCCACGGTACTCTGGGTCCAAAACGAGCTGGAACAATGCGGCGTCGCCTTCGAGGAGGTCCATCATCCCGAGGCGTACACGGCGCAGTCCCTGGCACAGAGCGAACACTTCAGCGGCCATCGCGTGGCCAAGGTGGTGGTCGCGATGATCGATGGCCGGCCCGTCGAGCTGATCCTGCCCGCCAGCCGCCGCGTCCGCCTCGAGCGGGTCCAACGCCTGCTCGCCGCCCGCGAGGTTCGCCTGGCGACCGAGCAAGAGATCGAGCAATACTTCGACGACTGCGAGATCGGCGCCATTCCCCCGCTGCGGCACTGGCAGAGCGTCGAAGTGCTCATGGACACCGCGATGCAGGTGCCGGGCGACATCCTGTTCCCGGCGGGGACGCATCGCGATGCCGTGTGCATGCGCTTCGAGGACTGGTTCCGGATCGTCAGCCCGCCGGTGGCGTCGTTCAGCGAAGCGGAGGTGGCGCCGGTGCGGTGAACAGTAGCCGCTTGCGGCTTCGCAGGCGCGCGAAGCCGCAAGCGGCCCACGTCGCTACAGTGTTCGATATGACCGCCCCAACTCCCCTCGATGCGCCGAGTGCGGAAACGATCCTGTCCGGTACGCTTCACCTCTATGTCGCCTTCGACTGGGGTGACGAGGTAGACCTGGACCAGGCGCGGCAGCTGGTGCCGGCCGAGGTCCACGACCTGCCGCGCCGCCGTCGCACGCCGCCCTCGATCGCCTACCACCCGCCCCCGCTGCGGTTTCGGCTGGCTTCCCCCGCACTGGGGCTGGCGGTGGGCGACAGCGCGGCCGTGGAGGCAGAAGCGACGGTCTTCGATTTCGCCGCGGTGAGCGTGGCGTTTCATCAGCCGTTCCACCTGACGCTGGCCCAGTTGCAGCAACTGGCGGTCTCGTTGGCCGAGCCCGCTCCGGTCCACGCCGCCGCCCGGGCCGCCGTCGCCCCGCTGCATGCCCGCCTCCTTCCCGCCATCCGCGATCCGCAATGGCGTGAGGAGTTGAGCGAGGAGTACTTCGTTTTCCTGTTCGCGCCTGGCAATCCCTTGCCGCCGCCGGGCCTGCCGGTCGATCGTGCCGCCTGGCTGGCCAGCCTGGTCCAGCTGGAACCCGGTCCCCTGAGTGCCGAGGAGGTGGCCGAGGCGCTGCGTTTGCACCTGAGTTACAGCCCTGACGACCTGTTCGTGCCGGACTGGGCCGCCGCCGCCCTTTTTGATGCCGACCCGGGGTGCAACGAAACGCTCCAGGTGATCGAGTTGGCCAACCTGCAACTCCTGGAATATCGCAACATCGATGGCCGACTCGACGCTAACCTGGCCGGTGCCTACCGCCTGGTCCACGAGGCCACCCGGCAGCGCCTGCGCTTCTGGCGCAGCTACGATCAGCCCTTGCGCGTCCTGGGCGAGCTGAAAGTCGAGGCGAACGACCTGTTCGAGCGCACCGGCAACGTGCTGAAACTGGTGGGCGACCAGTACCTGGCCCGCGTCTACGGCCTGGTGGCGGCCCGCTTTCACCTGAAGGACTGGGAGGCCAGCATTCAGCGCAAATTGGAGGTCGGCGAAGGGGTCTATCAGGTGATCTCCGACCAGGCCAGCGCCCATCGGACCGAGTTCCTGGAGCTGATCGTGATCGTGCTGATCGTGCTGGAGATTGTGCTGGCGGTGGTTCATCATTGACAGCAACCGGCGCTTGCTGATGGCGGTGGGTGCTTGCTCGGCTAAGATAGCGTTGGAATCACGCCCGAGAAGGCGAGGGGCTCATGGAGAATACGCCGATGGGGCGCGTCCTGACTGAAGCCACGATCGAGAACTTGAAAGACCTCTGGGCCGTCGAACAGGGGCTGCGGACAGCCGAGCAGGCCCGCCGCATCACCATTCCTGACGCTCTCGTGGACACAGGAGCTACCCTGCTGTCGCTGCCGGCGAGCCTCGTCCGGCAACTGGGGTTGGTGCAGACTTCGATGAAGCACGTGACCTGCTGCGGAGGACTCACCCAGGCGGGGTTGTACGAGGCTGTGCGGCTCACCATCCAGGGACGTGCCTGTACGATGGACGTACTGGAAGTGCCCGATGGTGTGCCGGTCCGCATTGGCCAATTGCCGCTGGAGCACCTGGACCTGGTCGTCGATCTGCGGGCCCGGCAGCTGATCGGAAACCCTGCCCACGGTGGCGAACACGTGTACGAGTTGTACTAAGTAGGGCGAGTTTACTGGCGACAAAACGGATAGAGTATTCTTCCGAATGAATAGCCCTGAACAGGTTGAATTCATCCGCGTCTTCCTTGAGGCTTCTGATGGTGAAGCGGGCATCCATCGAGTTCGTGGAAGCATCTATGCCCATTCGGGAGTCCGTCACCAAATTTGGTGGGCAACCGGTGTGGCTTCTGGCGCCACAATGGCCTCTCAGCCGAGAGACCGGACGGCCGATGCGGTTCATTGGACAAGTCTCCTTGGACCCCGACCTGTTTGGCCCCGTGGAAGGTCGCATGGCCTACCTCTTCATTACCGATGACGACGACTATATTGATGGGACGTGGGAGCCTGACGGCGGCGAGAATGCGGTCATTATTCAGCCGGGAGAGTTGCTAGTCCCAGCCCAGGATCTGGCTGCAGGTCCCACGCTATATCGGATGGTATCCCGGCCGGGCCATGAGCGGTTAGTCGCCGAGCCCTGCGAATTCGTTGCCCGGTTAACCCTCTCCGATGATGCCCCGTTTGTAAGTGAGCAGGATCTTTGGCAGGGAGACGAGGAGTCCAGCCGCAGATATCGCGCGGCTCTGGGTGGCAATAAGATCGGCGGGACGCCAGGCTTCCTCCAAGGTGATGAGTTTCCAGGCGAGGAATTTCGCCAGCTATTGCTTCAGCTGGACTCGACTGGTGCCCCCTTCTGCGTGAACTTCGGTGATTGTGGCATTGGCTACGCCTTTCTTTCGCGCCAGGGGCACACCGGAAAGTTCCTTTGGCAGTGTTGCTGACGGGAACAATGAGGCTTGGGAATCGGCCTCCATTCCCCCGAGAGCGAAGGACCGCACCTGTGGCAACGACTTTCGACCCTGTGTGCAATGAGCGTGCCTTTCACGACCGCCAGGCCCGCCAGCGCGGCGCGACCTTCGCCGAGCGACCGGCCGGCCTGCAAGTTGATGACGCCGCCTACCTCGACCACGAAACCTGGATTCGCCCCGCCCTGGCCCAGCTGGGCGACGTTGCCGGCCTGCGTGTCCTGGATTACGGCTGCGGCCACGGCATGGCCGCCGTCGTCCTGGCGCGGCGTGGGGCCCGGGTGACAGCCTTCGACCTGTCCGAAGGCTACCTCAGCGAGGCCGCCCACCGTGCTGCCGCCAACCGGGTCCGACTCCACCTCGTGCAGGCGGATGGTGAGTGCCTTCCCTTCGCCGACCAGTCCTTCGATCGCATCTGGGGTAACGCGGTCCTGCACCATCTCGACTTGGTCGCTGCCGGGCGCGAGCTGTTCCGTGTGCTTCGCCCCGGGGGTGTGGCCGTCTTTTGCAAGCCGTGGGGCGAAAACCCGCTGCTGCGCTGGGCCCGGCGACGTTTGCCCTATCGCGGCAAGCAACGCACCGTCGATGAGGAACCGCTGCGGTTGCGGCACGTCCGCCGCTCGAACGCATCTTTCCCACGGTGGAGGTGATCGGCCATCAGCTCGTCTCGATGGTCCGCCGGATCACGCAACCCGGGCGGCTGACAGCCACGCTGGACCGTTGCGATGCGGTGCTGCTGCGGCGGCTGCCCGGGTTGCAGCGCTTTTGCCGCTATGTCGTTCTCACGCTGCGCCGTTGACCGTATAATAAACGGGCCGTCACGATGCACCCCAGGACGCCCCCCCCGATGGCCGCGGCCCCTCCTTCGTCTGCGCCGCTCAACGCGCCCGGCACCACCGCCTGGCCACGGGGCGCCCAGCTTGCCGCCGCGCTGCTCCTGGGGATCGCGCTGACCCTTCTGGCCATTCACGCCTGGGGTTACCTCCGCTGGGGCAGCCGCCCGGCTGATCTGGAGCCCAGCAGCCAACCCGCCTATCGCATCGACCTGAACCGCGCCGACCGCGCGGAGCTGCTTCAACTCCCCGGGGTCGGCCCCCAACTGGCGGACCGGATCGAGAAGTACCGGCGAGAGAACGGCCGGTTCGACAGCGTCGATGATCTGGGCCACGTCCCCGGCATCGGCCCGGCCACCCTGGCTCGCCTGAAACCCTGGGTGTGCGTAGCCGGCGAGAAGGAGGCGCCAGAGGAAGACGCAGAACCGGTGGTGCTCAAGCATCCCAAGAGTGCCGTCCAGGAAAGGACGGCAGGGTCGAAAAAAGCGGATGGTCCGGCCGAGCCGCTTGACCTCAACACGGCGACGGCAGCGGACCTGCGCAAGCTGCCGGGCATCGGGCCGAAGCTGTCGCAAGCGATTGTCGATGAGCGAGAGAAAGGGGCTTTCAAATCGGTGGACGACCTGCATGGCCGGGTCAAGGGGATCGGAGGCAAGACCCTCGAACGGCTGCGGCCGTATCTCCGGGTGGGGCCGGCCGGCGAGCGGGTGGCGGTGCGGGAGTGAGCCGATCCGACCAATCCTTGGGGCCGGCTACGGTACAATGAGGCAGCGTACGCTTGCCCTATCGCATCGACTACTCCAACAGGGCGTGGCAGCAGTTGCGACGATTGCCCGCCGCACAACCGTCGGTTGTTACCGACCAGGTGGACGAACAGCTGACCCACCAAGCCGCCATTGTGACTCGCAACCGCAAGCAACTCCGCCCGAACAAGCTAGCGGCCTGGGAGACCTGCGCGTCCTGTACGATGTTGAGCGGAGCCTGACCCGCTGGTCATCATCCGGGCAATCGGCGTCAAGATCGGCAATCGCCTGATTATCGACGACAAGGAGACAAGGCTATGAAGCGGTCCGTCAAGAAGCTGCCGCTCGCCAAGGCCAGTGCCACCCTGGCCGATGCGGCAGAGAGTTTGAACGGAGTCGCTTTGGTCCTGACGGTGAAGGGAAAACCCGTGGCCGCCCTTGTGCCGGTGGAAGGGGTGGATTGGGAGTCCTTGATGGTGGGAACAAGCCCCGACTTCTTGGACCTCATCGAGCGTTCCCGGCGCGAATATGAGCAGCACGGAGGGATTTCCAGCGAACAGGTTCGCCGCGAACTTGGGCTGCCGCCCTTCAATCCCGCGGACGCGCTGCCAGCCCCCAACGGGCCATCCAGGGCTTGCAACCGCGCCCCCCGTCCCAAGGTCAAGGCTAAGAAATGATGGTTTCTGAGACTTCCACATGACCGCCAAGTTTGAACTCGTCAGTCCCTTCCAGCCCGCCGGCGATCAGCCGCGGGCCATCGATCAGCTTGTCGCCGGGCTGCGCGAAGGGAAGCGCACCCAAACGCTGATGGGCGCCACCGGTACGGGCAAGACATTTACCATCGCCAATGTCGTCGCCCAGATCGGCAAGCCGACGCTGGTGCTCTCGCACAACAAAACGCTGGCAGCCCAGCTCTACAAGGAGTTCCGCGGCTTCTTTCCCCGCAACGCTGTCCACTACTTCGTCAGCTACTACGACTACTACCAGCCGGAAGCCTACATTCCACAGCGCGACATCTACATCGAGAAGGACGCGCAAATCAACGAGAACATCGACCGGCTGCGCCTGGCCGCCACCGGCGCCCTGGTCAGCCGCGAAGACGTCCTCATCGTCGCCAGCGTCTCCTGTATCTACGGCCTCGGCTCGCCCAGCGATTACAAGGCCATGATGGTCCGCGTCGTCAAGGGTGAGACGGTCGACCGCGACGACCTTCTGCTGCGCCTCGTCGATATCCAGTATCAGCGCAACGACACGGCCTTCGAGCGCGGCCAGTTCCGTGTCCGCGGCGACGTGATCGAGGTCTGGCCGGCCTCGGAAGAGTATGCCTTCCGCATCGAGCTGTTCGGCGACGAGGTCGATGCCCTGGCCATCATCAACCCCACCAGCGGCGAGACGCTCCGCGGCAACCTGGAAGACCTCTACGTCTATCCCGCCAAGCACTTCGTCACCCCGGAAGATCGCATCCGCGGTGCCGTCGCGGGGATCGAGCAGGAGATGAACGACCGTGTCGCCTGGTTCAAGGAGCAGGGGAAGTTGCTCGAAGCCCAACGTTTGCAGGCGCGGTCCCGCTACGACATGGAGATGCTGCTGGAGGTGGGCCATTGCCCGGGGATCGAGAACTACGCCCGCTGGTTCTCCGGCCGCAAGACCGGCGAGCCGCCGTACACTCTCATCGACTTCTTCCCCACCGACTTCCTGATGGTGGTGGACGAGTCGCACGCCACCTTGCCGCAGGTTCGCGGCATGTTCGCCGGCGACCACAGCCGCAAGACAACGCTGGTGGAGCACGGCTTCCGCTTGCCCAGCGCCCTCGATAACCGCCCATTGCGATTCGACGAGTGGGAAAAACGCCTGCAAGCAGGCCGTCTTCATGTCGGCTACGCCGGGGCCGTTCGAGCTGGAAGTTTGCGGCGGCGAGGTGGTCGAACAGGTCATCCGCCCCACCGGCCTGTGCGATCCGCCGCTGTACGTTCGCCCGGCCCGGGGCCAGGTGCCCGACCTGGTCGGCGAAATCAGGAAGCGGGCCGAAAAGCATGAGCGCGTCCTGGTTACGACGCTGACGAAGCGCCTGGCGGAGGATCTGAGCAATTACTTCCGCGAGGCCGGCCTGCGCTGCAAATGGCTCCACTCCGAACTGAACGCCATCGAGCGCGTGCAAGTCTTGCGCGAGCTGCGTCAGGGGGACTTCGACGTGCTGGTCGGCGTCAATCTGCTCCGCGAGGGGCTCGACCTGCCGGAAGTCTCGCTGGTGGCCATTCTTGATGCCGACAAGGAAGGCTTCCTGCGCAGCGAAACGTCGCTCATCCAGACCATCGGACGGGCGGCGCGAAACGTCAATTCGGAGGTCATCCTCTACGCCGACAAGATGACGCCGTCGATGCAGCGGGCCATCGGAGAGACGACCCGCCGGCGCGATCTCCAGTTGGCCTACAACGCCGAGCACGGTATCACGCCGGAAACGGTCAAGAGTGCCATCAGCAGCGGCATCGAGGAGGAGATCGAGGCGCACAAATACGTGCAGGAAGTGGCGGGCCAGGCGGCCGAGAATTACGCCACCGAGGAGTACCTGGAAGCCTTGCACGCCGAGATGCTCAAGGAGGCGGCGGAGCACAACTTCGAACGGGCCGCGGAGCTGCGCGATCGGATCGCGCAGTTGAAGGGACAGCCGACGATGGCGCCGCAGGGGAAGAGACCACGCGGCCGGCGGCGGCGGTGAGCTGGGGTCCTTGTCGGTCGCACCGGCTGTGGACAGTGGTGAGGGGGAAGGATCAGGCTCGAGGAGCCTATTTTCGGTGGAGAGAGTGATGGACGACCCGCGCGTCGCGGCGGCCGTGATTGCCGCGCTGATATCCCTACTCGGTATCATTGGTTCTTACTTCATCACCCGATTGCAAATTCGGGTGAAATTGTTGGAGATTGAGCTAAAGCTAGCCGCCAAGGGCTCGGCGACCGTCGTACAAGCGGCGTTCCCAAGCAGGAGGCCGAGAAGCGTGCCGCCGTGAGTACTGCCCGCGAGTTTTTGGGGAGGCTTGAGCGTGGGCAACGTACCCCGCAAGCAGCTTATCGTCGTCCCATATTGCAAGCCCTACACAGCCTGGGCGGTAGTGCGCGGATACGTCAGGTCCTTGAGCAAGTGCGCGAGTTAATGCGAGACCAGCTCAACGATGTTGATTTCAAGATTTACAGGCGCAGCAAGACCAGGATTTGGCGCAAGGCAGCGGAATGGGAGCGGCGGAAGATGGTGAAGGAAGGGCTTCTGAAAGACGGCAGCCCTACCGGTATCTGGGAGATCAGCGAGAGGGGGAACCGAGAATTGCAGGCGCACTGACCCGGCGCCGTCGCTTTCCCTGCCAGCGAAATGAAACCGCCGTTGCACCGTCATCGGCGAGTCGTGCTCAGGGCGGGACAAAGCCGAGCCAGCCGGCAGCCTCATCTCGCCGCACCATTCCGCCCCGTGGTGCCGCGCGGAGAAAGTCCCCTTCTCTTGATGAGGCGCAGGAGGAGCTGATTGAGTTCCTCGTATTGGGGCGAGCCCAGGAATTCCTGACGCTGTCCCGGGTCAGGGAAATAACGTGCAATCAATCCTCCCTGCGGGTCAGACAGCGCGTTGGTGAGGCTGATCCACGAATCAGCCTTGCGGGCGATTTTTCTTGCTTCGGCGACGAGTTGCTTTGCTCGGTCCTGGTTCATGAGCTCTTCCTCCAGCCGTAGCCGCCACATCCGGCGGCCCTGATAGATCAATGATCTCCACTGAGGGCGGCGGGGCATCGAAGTACACAGCCAGTTGGCTCAACTGCCGTCCCAGCCGGCACACCACGTCCCGCAGCCAAGGAACATTGTCCGGTGGGACGGCGCCCTCATAAACGATGACCTCTTCCTGATACACACGTCCGGCCCGATTCTGCCAGCGCCCCTGACTGGTAGGATGGATCGTGAAGCCCCCGAACTGCATGAGCAACTCGCGGTGCAGATCAACGATCACCTGGGGGTCGATGGCCTGCCCGTCGTTGTCCGTCAGCGGCACGTTGAATCGGCAGGGACACAGTCGCATCAATCGATAATACCATCCACGGTCAGAAGAGGGAATGGGGCAGACAACCGACTGTGGGCGCACGACACGGTTTGCAGCTGACGTACCGAAGTCCTACACTAGCTCGTAGGGATTCAGTCGTCTCATTGACATAACTCTTTACAGGAGCCAAGGATGGCAGGAACTGAAAAATCCACTGCCAAGGTTGACGAAGTGCGGCCCTACGTGGAGGGCGTTGCCAAAAACCTCGTCGACAAGCTGTACGGCCCCGCCGGACTGCCGTGGGGCACTACCCTGACCGAACTGGAAGACGTTCTGCCTGGGCATTCGCGCCGTTCTCGCGGAAAAGATGCTGGACGTGGCCCTCGAACGCCAGGCGGCGGACCACCCGCAGCGGCCCAGGGATTTCGGCTGCTGTCCGGAATGTCAGCGCCTCCTCGTCTGCGACGACACGGAACCCCGCTTGGTGCAGACGCGAGCGGGAGAGGCCGAATGGCTTGAGCCCCAGGCTTACTGCCGCACCTGTCGGCAGGCTTTTTTTCCCTCAGTCCAAGAGCCTGGGCATTGATCGCAGTCACTACAGCCCCGCTCTGCAAGACAAGATCGTTTACGCGGGCGTCAACAACACCTCCTTTACCAACGCCAGCGAAAACCTGCGCATGGTGGGGGACGTGCTGGTTACCGCGAAGCAGATCGAGCGTGTCATTGCGCCAGGAAGCTCAGGAGAGGAGGAAGGCGATGGAGTAACCATCACGGAAACCTTTCGTAGGAACCCTGTGGGTAACCAATCCCACCCGGCAGGGCCTAGCCAGCCACCGGAAGCGAGTCTTGCGTCGTCGGCACCGTAAGGGCGATGACGAAGCGTAGACAGCCAGGGCCAAGGCCGTGCGATTGAGCCTCGAGAGTCGTACCCGCTGGAGCCTTCGTCTTTGACACAACGGGGGCAACATCGGCGCACCGTTAGCGGCGAGGTGCGTCCGGTCCGGCCGGGGTCGGAGAACACGGCATAGGTCCACAAGGGTTCCCTGGGAACCTGGGAGCCCCTACGGCTCCATCTCGATAGCAGTTGGCGTGACGGGACCGCCAAACCCGAAGGTCCCTGGCCCCAGGCCGGCGTCGGGCCTGAGCGGAGCAAACACAGGCGCGCGGGATGGTACGGCCAAGCGAAGCAGTAGCGAAGCGCGGTCGGACGGTCCGTAGGGTGTCGGAGCGCCTCATAGTTACCGATGAAGCCGGGGAACTCGACCCGCGGGGACCCGGTGGAGGGAAGGGGGCGCCGGAGCGCGGAATCATCGGGAGGAAACATGGCCGATGCTCAGAAATCGGATCCCGTGTCAACGCAACAACGACGGTTAGCTGAGCTGGCGGCGCGGTCGCCGCAGTTGGGGTTCACCTCCCTCAACCACTACCTGGACCTTCCCTGGCTGTTCCAGGCCTGCAATCGCACCCGCGGCGACGGCGCTCCGGGCGTGGACGGACTGACCGGTGCCGATTACGGGGCCAATCTGGTGGGCAACCTCCAGTCGCTCCTGGACCGGGCCAAGTCCGGCACGTACCGGGCACCGCCCGTGCGGCGTGTGCACATTCCGAAGGGGACGGGTAACGAGACCCGGCCGATCGGGATCCCGACGTTTGAAGACAAGGTGCTTCAACGGGCGGTCGTCATGGCGCTGGAGCCGATCTACGAGCAGGACTTTCTGGACTGTTCGTACGGTTTCCGGCCGGGGCGGTCGGCGCACACGGCGTTGCAGTCCCTGTGGCAGCAGGCGATGGCTTTAGGTGGTTGTTGGGTCGTGGAGGTGGATATCCGGAAGTTCTTCGACACTCTGGATCATGCTCATCTGCGTCAACTGCTTCGTCAGCGGGTGCGTGACGGGGTGCTGCTCCGTCTGATCGACAAGTGGTTGCAGGCGGGCGTCCTCGAGGACGGGGACATCAGCCATCCCGAGGCGGGGACGCCTCAAGGGGGTGTGATTTCACCACTCTTGGCCAACGTGTACCTGCACTACGTGCTGGACGTGTGGTTCGAGCAGGAGGTGAAGCCGCGTCTCAAGGGTCGTGCCTTCCTGGTACGTTACGCGGACGATTTCGTCATGGGCTTTGCCTGTGAGGAAGACGCCCGTCGCGTGCTGGACGTACTGCCGCAGCGGTTCGGCAAGTACGGTCTGACGATCCATCCGGACAAGACCCGTCTGGTGCCGTTTGTGCGTCCAGCGGATCGGCCTGCGCCGGCAGGCTCTGGGACGGTGCCTTCCCCGGGGTCGTTTGACTTCCTGGGGTTCACGCATCTACTGGGGCCGGTCGAAGCAAGGGCGCTGGGTGGTGAAGCGGAAGACGGCCGGCAGTCGGCTCCACCGAGCGCTCAAGAAGATCGCGGAGTGGTGTCGTCTGAACCGTCACCTGCCGTTCGAGGAGCAGTACCGGATACTTTCACAGAAGCTGCGGGGGCATTATGCGTACTACGGCGGTCTGATCGGCAACCTCCGTTGCCTTCAGAACTTCCGGTACGCGGTCCTGCGTCTGTGGCGGAAGTGGCTGTCGCGGCGTAAGCGTCGTGGGCAGTGGTCCTGGGCGCGGTTCCACGGGCTCTTGAAGCGGTTCAAGTTGCCGTGGCCGTCTGGGTGGGTGTCGCCGTGCGCAGCGAGTCCGTGATCTGACGAGCCGGATGCCTTAATTGGGCAAGTCCGGATCTGTGGGAGCCTCGGGGGGCAACCCCCGAGGCGACCCGGCCCAAAGGCATCGGTCTGGAACGCTGCACGGAACGTGACGAGAGCGTCGCCAGCTACCAGGCCCTGCCGTTGGTGCAACGCAAAGGCGTCCCCGACGGGGTGACGCCGCCGCCGCTGGCCGTGGTCGGCACGGACGGCGGTCGGATCCAAATCCTGGATCGTGCCGCGGCCGCCGCGGCGAAAGTGCCGCCGGCCGAAGCGTCGCCCGTGGCCGTGACAGCCGTGGCCAGCGAACCCGTGAGCGTGACGCCCGTGGCCATCCCGGTGCTGGCCGTCGCGCCCGCTGCCGCGACGCCTGTGGCCGCCAACGCGCAGTCCAGCGCCGTCGGCAGCCGCGGCGGAGCGTGGGGGCCGCCACTGGCGCGAAGACAAGATCGGCCTGCTGATGGGCATGACGAGCACCGTGTCGGCGAGCGATCCTTGTCCGCAAATTCCCGAGGGTTTTCTCGATCCCACGCGTATGGGCCAACTGGTGCGTGACTTGCGTAAGGGGGTCCCCGTGGCGGAGGAAGCCGCTGACGAGGTCCGGGACCCGGCCGCCGAAGCGGACGCCTATGAAAGTCGGCCCGCCGTCTGGAAACCGCCGGCCGTGGCGGAGAAACGGCTGGTCGGCTCGCGGCAAAGCTGGGCCGCGTTCGGGCCCATGGTGGCGGCGGCGGCCTGGGCGATGGGCTTGTTCGGGTCGGCCCGCCAGGCCTTCATCGGCGATGGGGCGGAGAACAACTGGACGGTATGGCGTGATTACTTCTCGTCGTTCGTGCCGATCCTGGATTTCATCCATGCCCTGTCGTACGTGTATGCGGCGGCGCACGCTGGCGGCACGAAGACGTCGGGTTGGCTGCGTTACCGCGTGTGGATCGCCTGGGTCTGGGAAGGGCGTGTGGAGCGCGTGCTCGAGGCCTTGCGGGCACGTCAGGCGGAGTTGGGCGAGCCGCAAGAGGAAGACAAGGAGACGCAGCCGCGCAAGGTCGTGGCCAAGGCGTTGACCTACTTGGAGAACAACAAGGGCCGGATGCGTTACAACGTCTACCGCCGCGAGGGCTTGCCGATAACTTCCAGCTACGTGGAAAGCGCGGTCAAGCAGTTCAACCAGCGGGCGAAGGGAACGGAGAAGTTCTGGGGAGAGGAAGGCGCAGAGGCGATACTCCAGTTACGCGGCGATTACCTGAGCGAGAACAAGCCGCTGAAGGCCTTCTGGGAACGCCGCCAAGACCAGACTTCGGGGCAGCGTCCCTACCGGCGGGCAGCGTGATTGCAAACCAGGTCGTGCGCCCGGAATGTAGCACCGGGTGGAGCGGAACCCGCGCAGCGGGTGGAGCGAAACCCGGGGAGGGCAGAAGGGCGCTGGTGAGAACCCGCGGAGCGGGTGACGGAACCTGAACCCACTCTCATTCCGCCACCCACTCCGTGGGTTCGATCCTGGGCGCTCCGGTTATCCCCGGGTTGCGCTGCAGCCGCTCCGTGGCTTGCGCTTCACCCGGGGCTACATTCCGCCGCCCGCTCCGCGGGCTACCCGTCTCCGGCAGCGCATTCCCGGGGATGGACCCCGCGGCGGCGGGCCTGGAAGACGTGCCAGCCGGGGCCAAACAGAAAACTCCCCGGCAACCACTGGGGTTGCCGGGGAGCAAAAGACGTTCAGGAATTGAGGTCGCAACTCAGGCGGCCGGCTTCTTGAATCGCTTGCGGAGTCCGTAGATCCCGGCACCCAGGCCGAAGGTGGCCCACAGGAGCATCGAGGCGGGCTCCGGGGCTCCCGGGGGTGCCGAGAAGAAGTTAATCGGATCTACGTTGATGCCGAACGAGAACTCGGCATCGCCCGTGGCCACGGTCGGCGAAGGGTCGAAGTCCGTAGCCGTACCACTCCCGAAGGTGGCAAAGGAGGAGCCGGCCCCGGGGTTCAGGTTGGTGAAGATCGTGTTCAGGGCCGCCATGTCCGCGGCGCTCAGGGTTGGGAGAGTGCCAGACTTGAGCTGCCTCAGTGATCAAGCCCAACTGACCCTGCCCGCTGGGATTGAGTCCGGGGAAGGCGCTGGGGTCGATCACAAGGAAGCCCCCATTGTTGATTTCTTTGTACAATGCCGTGGCCTGCGACAGAGCATTGGCCCCCGTATTCACAGCCTGGAAATTGATCTGGGCGGCTGTGAAGGCGTCTCCTTCGCCGTTCGCCCCGGGGACGATTCCCAGGACTGGAGGAGCGGTGAGCGAATAGGTCGCCGTCGGACTGACGAAAGTCGCTCCCGTGGCATCGGTGGCACCGTACGAGGCCGGGTGCAGCACGTTGATGGCCGCTGTATTGTACACTCCGGCGACGGAGTTGATGAGGGTACCGTTAATAGCCCCGGCCGGGAGCGAAGTGATTTTGAACTGGGTCGCAGTAATTACTGTGACCGTCGCCGGGCTGGCGTCATTCTTGGTCCCCCGGCTGCCACCCGTACCGCCCGTCAGATACGAGGAAAACTGATCCACAGTCACGATGTTGACGATATCGCCCACCATCGGCGTCGAGTGCGTGATGTCGTTCGCGAATTCGTAGCCACCGAGGTTCGTCCCGGCGGCCCGCATCTGTGTGGTCAGGTTCGGGCTACCCCCGAACACGGACTCGTTCACCCTCTCCGTGGTGGTGACCCCGATGAGGTCAGCGCGGGCAACGGTTCCCACGGCCAGGACCAAGCCGATCGCCAGCAGGACCTGCTTCTTAGACATCTGGACCAGTCCTCCACTGATATTGGCCGTAAACCGTGACCACGGCGAAGGGTCTAGGGGTGCGATAAGAACGCTGCCCTACCAGACTTGCAAATGCCTTGCCAATGCCGATTTGTTAACGCCCGCATGCCAGTTCCTTTCTGTTGCCAGTCGGTCCGGCCGCTGGACGCGCCTCGGGAAGACCCCATTGCGCTTCGTGTAAGTTCAAGTAAGGGAATGACTTTGGCCCGCAGGCACGGCTCGGGATCGCTGGGTGAGCACACGCTGGCCCCGCACGCCCGTTCACCCTTCCCTCTGGGCTTCTGGACCCGCGCCGAGACCGCAGTTCAGTTCGTGTTAACTTCCGTTAACGGTGTTTGCTTACACTGCTAACGGACGCTTCCACAATTGCGCAGCCCATCCGTCCCAATCCGCGGGGCTGAGCTTCACTCCGCATCGATCTGGCCTGGTCAGCTGGACGGAAACCCCAAGCCGTCGGCTGCCGCCCCGATAGGATCATAAGTGCGCAGTGCGTCGCCCCTCGGGCGGCGGCTCAACATTGAGCGGAGGAACCATGTCCACCGAGAAACCGTTGGCCGACCGCGTCGCGTGGATCACCGGCTCGTCGCGCGGCCTGGGGCGGGTCATGGCCACGCACCTCTGCCGTCTGGGCGCCCACGTTGCCATCCACGGGACGCGGGCCGATTCGCCGAAATCGTTCGGCGAGGGCGAGTCGATGGAGCAGGTCGCCCGCGATGTGGCCGCCGAGGCGGGGGCGACCACCTTCCCCATCTGGGGCGATGTCACCGTCGAGGCGGAGGTGCAGCGCATGGCGGCGGAGGTTCGCCGGCACTTCGGCCGCATCGACATCCTGGTCACCAACGCCGGCGGCGATATCGGCGCCGGCGGCACCGGCGTCGGCCGCGGCGGACGACCCAGCCCCGACGACTGCGTTGGCATTCCCCTGGCCGACATCCGCGCCGTCCTGGACCGTAACCTCCTGTCGTGCATCCTCTGCTGTCGCGAAGCAGCTCCCGAGATGATGGCCCGCAAGGCCGGCCGTATCATTACCATCGGCTCCATCGCCGGCACCTACGGCCGCGACGACGGGTCGGTCTATGCGGTCGCCAAGGCGGGGGTCCACGAATACACCCGCTGCCTGGCCGCCCAGCTTCGGGCCCACAATGTGCCGGTGAACTGCGTGGCCCCCGGACCGCACGGTGACCAACCGCTTCCTGGTGATCCACGACATCGAATCGGGTAAGCTGGTTGAGGAGGGGACGTTGAACCGTTACGGCCGGCCCCAGGAGATCGCGTCCGTGGTGGCGTTCCTCGCCTCCGACGCCGGTCGCTTTATCAGCGGACAGGTCATCCGCGTGGACGGTGCCTCGCAAACCTGGCCGGCATAGCGACGATGGATCGTCATTCCTCCCCGGCTCCCTGGCGGGCTCCGCAGCCTCGACCGACTCGTCACGCCCCTTGCGCTGAGGCCAGGAGAACCCATGAAAACGACGCTCGCACTGATCGCCCCTTGGCTCTTGCTGGCTGTCCCGGCCTGGGGTGCCGATCTACCCCACTCCGCCGACGAGCGCCTCACCGTCGAACTCTTCGCCGCCTCCCCGGACATCGTCCATCCGGTCTGTCTCGATTTCGATGCCCGCGGCCGGCTGCTCGTCATCGAAAGCCATACCCACTTCCCGCCGCCCAACTACAAGGGCCCGAAGTTCGACCGCATCCGCATCCTCGAAGACACCGACGGCGACGGCAAGGCGGATCGGTTCACCACTTTCTTCGAGGGCACGACGAAGACGATGGACATCGCCGGCCACCCGGACGGGTCGGTCTACGTCGCCAGCCGCAGCGAGATCATCCGGCTTCGCGATACCAAAGGGGACGGCAAGGCGGATCAGAAGACGTCCATCGTCGTCCTCGATACCAAGGGCGATTATCCGCACAATGGGCTGTCGGGGCTGTGCTTCGATTCCAAGGGCGACCTGTATTTCGGCCTGGGGGAGAACCTCGGCGCGGCGTACAAGATGATCGGCAGCGACGGCAGCACGCTGACGGGCGGCGGCGAGGGGGGCGGCATCTTCCATTGCACGGCCGACGGCCGCAACCTGCGCCGCGTGGCCACCGGCTTCTGGAACCCGTTCGGCAGCGGCCGCGACATCTTCGGCCGGCTGTTCACCGTGGACAATGATCCCGACTCTTCGCCGCCTTGCCGGATGGTCCACGTCGTCGAAGGGGGCGATTACGGCTTTCAGTTCCGCTACGGCCGGGCCGGACGGCATCCCTTCCAGGCCTGGAACGGCCAGCTGCCCGGCACGCTCCCCTATATGACCGGCGTCGGCGAGGCGCCGTGCGAAATCCTCAGTTACGAATCGGACGGCCTGCCGCGCGAATACCTCGGCAACCTGCTCGTCACCTCCTGGGCCGATCACCGGGTCGAGCGCTACGTCCTCAAGCCGCGCGGCGCGTCCTTTTCCGCCGAACGCAAGCCGTTCGTCCAGGGCGGACAGGATTTTCGACCGGTCGGCCTGGCCGTGGCCCCGGACGGCTCGCTCTTCGTCAGCGACTGGGTGCTGAGTAACTACACCCTGCACGGCAAGGGGGCGGTCTGGCACATTCGGGCGAAGGAGGCAAAGAAGCCGGATCGACCGACCGCTCCGCGGAAGGGGCTATTCAATCTGCACCGGCCGCTGCGTGAGTCGTCCGCCAAGAAGCTCGCGGCTGACGACGAGGGCCGTGACTTCCTCCGTAAGCAACTAGGCCGCGACGCGAACATGCCGCGTCCGCGCCGCCGCCCTGACGGCTCTCCTCGATGCCGGCGACCGCGGGACTCCCCTGAAGGCAATCGCCGACGGCGATCCCGAAGCTGGCATCCGGGCGATGGCTGTTCGAGCGATGGCGGCACGCGGCGAAGATGTCCGCAGCTACCTGGGCGGACAGTACGGGCTGGAGATGAAGTTCGATGCCATCGCCGGCCTCACGACCAGGCCCGATCTGCCGCGACTGCTCCGCTTACTGACCGATGCCGATCCGTTCTTGCGCCACGCCGCCGTGCGGCAGCTGTCCCGCTTGCCGGACCTTATCGCGGCCCTGGACTTCAGCACCTTAAGCGATCCCCGGCAACGCGTTGGCCTGTTGCTGGCCCATCGCATGTCGGGCCAGAAAGAGGGAATACGGCTTGTCCCCGATTTCCTCTCCGACAAGGACGACGAGGTGCGCTTCCTGGCCGCCAAATGGATTGCGGATGAGCAACTGACCCAGTACCGCCCGCAGATCGTGCAGGCGATGAAGGACCCAACGCTCAACGTCCGCCTCTATCTCGCTTACTCCACGGCCCTGGCCCGCCTCGACAAGCAGGAGGTCAACGACGCCAAGCTGGCCGACTATTTCCTGGACCGTCTGGGCGACGACCGCAGCCCGCCGGGGTTCCGCGTCAAGGCCCTGCAAATGGTGCCGCCGGCCAACCCGCGCCTTACGCCCGAGTTGCTCGGCAAGTTACTGTCCCAGGACGACACGGCCCTGCGCCTGGAGGCGGTGCGGACCCTGGACGAACAGACCGGCCCGAAACGGACGCAGCTTCTGCTCGACGTGGTGCGCGACGCCCAGCAGAGTGACGCCCTCCGCGCGCAAGCTGTGCTCGGGCTAGCAGCGGCGGCAACCGATCACGTGAAGCTCTTGCTGCACATCGCCGAGGGGGACAGTGCTACCCTGTCCGACGAGGCGCTGCGTGCGCTCGTCGATACCAAGCTGACGGCGGACCAGCGCCAGGGGTTAGAGACACTTGCGAAGAACCGTCCCCAGTCAGCTCCGCTGGTGACGCGCGTTCTCGGGCAGCCATTCGCCAAGGATCGCCCGCGCCCCGTCGAGTTGGACGCCTGGCTGCGGCGCCTGGAGGGACCGGCGGACCCGGCGGCCGGCCGCCGCATCTTTACCCATCCCCGGCTGGCGATTTGCTCCCGCTGCCACCGCGTCGAGGGACGCGGCCAGGACATCGGCCCGGACCTGAGCACCATCGGCCAGACCGAGCGCCGCCGCATCCTGCAATCCATCCTCCAGCCCAGCGCCGAGGTCGCCCCCAGCTACCAGCCCTGGAGCATCGAGACGAAGGACGGCAAGGTCCGCGTCGGCTTGCTGATCGACACCAACCTCGACACATACACCTACGTCGATGAGAAGGGGACACGCTTCAAAGTGAAGACCGGCGACGTGGCGGAAACCCGGGCCGTGCCCACGTCCATCATGCCCGAAGGCCTGGCCGACCGGCTGACCGACCAGGAGCTGCGCGACCTGCTGGCGTATCTCTCCTCGCTGCGCTGACGGCGGCGAGAGGGCGCAAGCTTGGCGACCCAGATGCGTTCTCATGCCAGACGGGGCTGGGCGGAAACAAGGGTTTTCCAGCCGGTCCCCGCGGAATTTGCTCCCCCCTCAGGGGGTGGAGGGATCGCCATGAGAAAGTTCCTGCTGAGCATCGGAGCCGTCGTCCTGGGGCTGGTGTTGCTGACGGGAGCGGCCGAGGCCCGTGACTGGGGTCGGACCCGAGCCAACCACAGCCATGTCCAGGTTGTCCACAAGGGGCGCACCGTTCGCCACGGCCACTGGCAACGCCATGATGGCCGCCGGCACCGCCGCTAGGTCGAGCCGGCGAGCCGGCAGCGTGAGCGACCGGAGTTCTAAGGTGCAAAACTCCGGTCGCTCACGCTCCCGGCTCGCCCGGTCGTGTCAGGGGTGGGGTAGCCGAACTCGCCAGAGTTCGGGATTTCTGAAGTCTGGCGACTTCAGCTACCCAATATCTTACTGTTGACGACGCGCTAGGCGGTCAGTGTGCGGCCTGGCTGCCACCGGCTCCCTGTCGTCCGGCGACGCGCAGTTGGGCCCGGGCCCTTTGCTGAGCCTTGATCTGGGCCGGGGTGGCGACTGTTGTCTGGGCCGCCTCCAGCACTGCGCGGGCAGCGGCGGAGTCAATGTCCCCCGCTTTCTGAGCCCGCGGGGTCAACACGGTGACCACGTCGCCCCGGACCTGGGCGAAACCGCCGTCCACGAAGTAGCGTCGGGCCTGTTCGCCATGGCGGATGCGCAATTCCCCCTGTCCCAGGCGGCCGATCAGGGCGGCCCGGCCGGGCAGCACGCCCAGCTCGCCGTCGTACATCGGCAAGGCCACGAAATCGACCCGCTCGTCCAGCACCGCCCGCTCGGGCGTGACGACGACGCATTGCAGGGTGCGGTGGCTGTCAGGCATGAATATTCCCAGGATTCCCGTTTAGCCGCAACCCGGAGGGGAGCGCTTGGCAAAAGCGCTCCCCTCCGGGTCGCGGCTAAACGCCATTTACTTTGTCTCGCCGGCCAAACGCTTGGCCTGTTCCTCGGCCTGGTCGATGCCGCCGACGTACATGAAGGCCTGCTCGGGCAGATGGTCCCACTTCCCCTCGCACAACTCCTTGAAGCTGCGGATCGTCTCCTTGATCGGCGTCACCTGGCCCGGCTTGCCGGTGAAGGCCTCGGCCACGATGAAGGGCTGCGACAGGAACTTCTCGATGCGCCGCGCCCGGTTGACCACCTGCTTGTCGTCCTCGCTCAGTTCCTCGACGCCGAGGATGGCGATGATGTCCTGCAGCTCGCGATAGCGCTGGAGAATCTGGCGCACGCGGCTGGCGACGGCGTAGTGCTCCTCGCCGACGTACTGGGCCGACAGGATGTTCGAGTACGACGCCAGCGGGTCGACGGCGGGGTAAATCCCCTTTTCGGAAATCTTCCGTTCGAGATAGATGAAGGCGTCGAGGTGCTGGAAGGCGTTGGCTGGGGCCGGGTCGGTTGGGTCGTCGGCCGGCACGTAGACCGCTTGCACCGACGTGATGGCGCCCTTGGTCGTACTGGTGATGCGTTCTTGCAATTCACCCATTTCCGTTGCCAGGGTCGGCTGATAGCCGACGGCACTGGGCATACGGCCCAGCAGGGCCGACACTTCCGAGCCGGCCTGCGAGAAACGAAAGATGTTATCGACGAAGAGCAGCGTGTCGGCCCCGGTCGCGTCGCGGAACCATTCGCACATGGCCAGGGCCGACAGGGCGACGCGCAGGCGGGCTCCGGGCGGCTCGTTCATTTGCCCGAACACCATGGCCGTTTGGCTGAGCACCTGGCGATCGGTCTTGCCGATCTTGGTTTCCTGCATTTCCAGCCAGAGGTCGTTGCCTTCGCGGGTCCGTTCGCCGACGCCGGCAAAGACGGAGTAGCCGCCGTGCTGGCTGGCGATGCGGGCGATCAACTCGGTAAGGATGACGGTCTTGCCCAGGCCGGCGCCGCCGAACAGGCCGGCCTTGCCGCCGCGGACCAACGGCGTCAACAGGTCGATGACCTTGATGCCGGTCTCGAACAGCTCGGTCTTGGGGGACAGTTCGGAGAACGGCGGCGGCTCGCGGTGGATGGGGCGGGTTTCGGTCGCCGGCACCGGGCCCAGCCCGTCGATCGGATCGCCCAGCAGGTTGAAGACGCGGCCGAGCGTCTCCTTGCCGACCGGCACGCTGACCGACTTGCCGGTATTGACCGCGTCCATGCCGCGCACCAGGCCGTCGGTGGAGCCGAGGGCGACGCAGCGGACGCGGTTGCCGCCCAGGTGCTGCTGCACCTCGCCGACCAGATTCAGCTTCACGCCCTTGAAGTCGGCATCGACCTTGACGGCGTTGTAGATCTCGGGCAGATGCCCTTCCTCGAACTCGGCATCGAACGTCGAGCCGATGACCTGGACGACCTTGCCGGTCTTGAATGCTTCGCCGTTACGGGTGGCGGTAACCATGAACTAGCTCCGGGGGAGTAAGACTTCTTGGCTTGTATCGTCGGGTCGGGTCGGCACCGGGGTTTCGTTGGCCGCACCCAGCTCAATAACCATCTGCGGCACCAATTCTTCCGCCGAGGTTCCAGTTGGTGCCTTCACGCGCGGATCGGTAGGCCGCCCTTCCTCAACCCAATCCTCGACCAGGTCTTCCAGGCGCCGGTATTCCTCGCTGACGAGCCAGATCGAGGCCTCGTCCTCCGACTCCAACTCGACAACCTGGCCCCCTGCGAGAAGGAGTTGTGCCGTGCCGTCATCGCGGATCGTCAATCGCGCCAACACTAGGTCGGTGTCGCCAGAAACATGCAATGTAGCATCGTCGTACCACCACTCAGTTTTCATGGCGAGAACCTCGCTTAAGGGGTGGCAGGTCTGGGTCGAGGGACCAGATGATAAACCCATGCGCCCTTCACGATCTTACCCTTGATCTCGACCCACGTTAAGGGAAGGTCCGCACGCCCGCGTTGTACTCGCCGGCCGATCGGGGTCGGAGACTGCCATACGAAGCGGTCGTGAAGCACCCGCGACACGTTTCCGATCCGGCCGAGATAGACCCCCTCTGTCCACACTTTCTCTTCCAACTCCTGCAAATCGATCCCGTCGTCGAAAACGTGCGCTTCCTTGCCCTTGGCCAGGTCCTTCTGAACCAGTCTGCCACGGATCATATGGCGACTAACGGTGTAGGCGTCATCACGGACCGCCCCGAGCACCCCAGCGATGTGCGGCGTGGATGGTTGCACTCGCCGCCTCCCTCCGGGGCCTGCCTTTCCCCGGATCGCCTGGGTATTCGTTACTCCAGCGCCGCCGCCCCCCCGATCACCTCGGCAATCTCCTTCGTAATCTGCGCCTGCCGGGCTCGGTTGTACTTGCGCGTCAGGTTCTTGATCATCTCGTCGGCGTTCTCGGTGGCGGCTTTCATGGTCACGCGCCGGGCGATCTGCTCGCTCACCGCCGCGTCCAGTAAGCACTTGAACAGCCGCACCTTGAACGAAATGGGGAGTAATTCCTCCAGTATGTCCCTGGGACTGGGCAGGAACTCGTACTCGATGGCCGCGGGGGCGACGGTCACCGGCTCGCCGCCCCGCCTCGTCACCGGCGGCGCCGCCGACGACAGAGGGAGCAGCGTCTCCACCATCACCGTCTGGCGGGCGGCGTTGATGAACTTCATGTAGGCCACTTCCACGCGATCGATGCTGCCGGCGATGAAGCCGGCCAGGTAGCGGTTGGCCAGCTCTTCCACTTCCTCGAACTTGGGCTTGTCCTCGAAGTGCGTGAAGCTCTGCTCGGCCCGCACGCCCTGGTAGCGGAAGAAGGTGATGCCGCGCTTGCCCGACAGCTCCAAATGCAGCGTCGGTCCCTCGGTGCGCAGGCGCGGATGCGGTGGTTCGCCTCGCGCAGGATGCCGGCGTTGTAACCTCCGCACAGTCCGCGATTGCTGGTGATGACGAGCAACAGGCTGTTCTTGACCACCTCGCGCGTTTGCAGGAGCGGGTGGGTGACGTTCTTGGCGCTGGTGCTGAGGTCGGCGGCCAACTCGGCGATCTTGGCCGTGAACGCGGCCGCCTCGGTCGCCCGGTCCAGCGCCTTCTTGAAGCGCGCGGTGGCGATCAGCTCCATCGTCCGCGTGATCTTGCGGATGTTGCGGACCGCCTTGCGGCGCCCGACCAGTGCGCGTGGATTGGCCATGTCCTCGATTCCCAGACTGGCGAGCGGGGGGCGTTAGCCCCCCGGTTAAACGACTCTCACCATCACCGGGGGGCTAACGCCCCCCGCTCGCCGGATTCGTTACCCCTTGAACTGCGGCTGGAACGCCGCGATCGCCGCTTCCAGTCCCTCGTGCAGGGGCTTGCCGTCGGCCCCCTTCTTCCAGGTCTTCTTGTTCGTCACTGTCGCGCGAACGTCGCCGCGCTTGTCGGTCATGTAGCGCAGGAACTGCTGCTCCCAGGCCTGGCACTTGCGGCGCTCGACCTTGTCGAGATGGCCCGCGCGTGCCGGCGTAGATGATCATCACCTGGTCGGTCACGTTCATCGGTTGGAATTGCGGCTGCTTGAGGACCTCGACCATGCGGTAGCCGCGATCGAGCTGCTGCTGCGTCGCCTTGTCCAGGTCGGTGCCGAGCTGGGCGAAGGCCTCCAGCTCGCGGAACGAAGCCAGGTCGAGGCGCAGGCTGCCGGCGATGTTCTTCATGGCCCAGGTTTGGGCCTTGCCGCCGACGCGAGACACGCTGATGCCCACGTCCACCGCCGGCCAGATGCCGGCCCGACCGAGCGCGGGCTGCAGGTAAATCTGTCCGTCGGTAATGGAGATCACGTTCGTCGGGATGTACGCCGACACCTCGCCTTCCAGCGTCTCGATGATCGGCAGGGCCGTCAGCGAGCCGCCCGAGCCGGGGACCTTGACCAGCTTGTGCCCAGGGTACTTGGCCAGCGCGTCCTCGGTCCCCTTCACACGAACCGGATGCTCATCATCCAGCGGGCCGTTGAAGACCACCGGCGAGTTATCGGCGTTGCGAATGACGCTCCAGTCCTCGGTGACCTTGGTTTCATCGGCGTCGCCGGGGACGACCACGAAACGCTCGGCCAGCTTGGCAGAGCGTTCGAGAAGGCGAGAATGGGCATAGAAGATATCGCCGGGATAGGCCTCGCGGCCGGGCGGGCGGCGCATGAGCAGCGACAGCTGGCGATAGGCGGCCGCCTGCTTCGACAGGTCGTCGTAGACGCAGAGCGTGTCGCCCCCTTTTCGTACATGAAGTACTCGGCCATGGCGCAGCCGGCGTAGGGCGCGATGTACTGGAGCGGCGCCGGGTCGGACGACGCGGCCGACACAACGATGGTGTAATCCATCGCCCCGGCGGCCCGCAACCCTTCGACCACCTTGGCGACGGCCGATTCCTTCTGACCAATCGCCACGTAGACGCAGACCACGTTCTCGCCGCGCTGGTTGATGATCGCGTCCACGGCGATGGCGGTTTTGCCCGTTTTGCGATCGCCGATAATCAGTTCGCGCTGGCCGCGGCCGATCGGCGTCATCGAGTCAATCGCCTTGATGCCGGTCTGCAAGGGCTGGTTCACCGGCTGCCGCCCCGCCACGCCGGGCGCGTAGGATTCGACCGGGCGGTAGGTGTCCGTGACGATGGGCCCCTTGGCGTCGCGCGGATTGCCGAGCGGATCGACGACGCGGCCGATCATCGCCGGCCCGACCGGCACGCGCAGCAACTCGCCGGTGCTGCGCACCTCGTCGCCCTCGGTGATCTCGAGGTATTGCCCCAAGATGATGACGCCGACCGAGTTTTCTTCGAGGTTGAAGGCCAGCCCGCGAACGCCGGTACGGGTGAACTCGACCAACTCGCCGGCCATCACGCCGGACAGGCCGTAGACCCGGGCGATGCCGTCGCCGACCTCGAGAACCCGGCCGACCTCGCGCGCTTCGAGCTGCGGGCGGTATTCGCGGATCTCCTCGGTGATGACGGAGACGATCTCGTTGGTATTAAACCTGGCCATGACTGCCCCCCCTCTCGATCAGTTGTTTCCGAATGGTCTCCAGGCGTGACCGGACCGAGCCGTCGTAAAGCCAGTCGCCTACCCGGACGACCAGGCCGCCCAGCAGGGCCGGATCGACCCGGGTCGAAAGGATCGGCTCCTTGCGATAGGAGGCCTGGAGCTGTTGCCGTAGCCGCTCGCGCTGATCGTCGGGCAGTGGTGCGGCGCTGGTCACCAGCACGCGCAACCGGCCGGAACGCTCGTCGAACAGTTCCTGGGCCGCGGCATAGATCGCGCGGAGCGTATCGAGCCGCTGGTGGTCGTTGAGGACCATCAGGAAATTGCGGAACAGGTCGCTGGCCCGGCCGTCGAAGGCCCGGTGGAGGACCGCGGCCTTGGGCTTGCGCCCGATGGCGCCGCTGGCCAGGAACGCCTCGAACTGTGGGTCGGCGCGGAAGACGTCATCCAGGAGCGAGCCGAACTCCTCCATGATCTCCGCGATCTGGTTCCGCTTGGCCGCGGCATCGAGCAGGGACTCGGCGTAGACCCGGGCCACTCGCTCGGTGGTGGCATCGAGCACCGTCTCGTGGTGGGTTGCGCTCTCGTCGTGGATCATGAAGGAATACTCGTCGATTTGTCGGTTCGCGAATCGATAAATCACGCCGTCTGCCGTCCCGTCGCGCCCGTTAACTCCGCCAACGCCTGGTCCACCAGGTGCCGGTGATCGTCCACCGTCATGTTGCGCCCAATCGCCTTGGCCGAGACCAGCGTCGCCAGCTGGGCCGTCTGGTTCCAGAGTTCCTGCTTGGCCTGATCGCGCGTCGCCTCGATCTCACGCAAGGAACGTTCCTTTTCGGCGTGGATGTCAGCCTTACCCTCGGCGAGCAGGCGTTCCTTGACCTGCTGGCCGTCGCGCCGGGCCTCGTCCATCAGCTCGCGCATCTTGTCCTGGACCTTGTCCATCTCGGTCTTGAACTGATCGCGCAGCTTGTGGGCGTCGTCGCGGGCGGAGTTCGCTTCATCGAGGGCCCCGCGGATGCGGGCCTCGCGCCCCTGGAGGCCCGCGAGCATCGGGCCCCAGGCGTACTTGCGCAGCACGAGCAGCAGCACGGCGAACACGATGACGGTCCAGATCGTCAGATCCAGGCGTGGCTCGAGGATGTTCGGCGCGGATTCCTTGGCGTGGTCATCGGCCGCCAGCCCCAGTGTCGGCATGGCGACGACGAAGAGGGCAGCCAGCAAGAAGGACAGGAAGATCGGCCGAGAACGCGGCATGATGAAGGACCTCACCGCTGCTAGAAGGTTGCTCCGCTGCCTACGACGTAGGACAGCACGACCGCGGCCAGCGTGGCCCCTTCGAGCATGGCCGCGATGATGAGCATGGCCGTTTGGATGCGGGGGGCGACCTCCGGCTGGCGAGCCATGCCGTCGAGGGCGGAACCGCCGATCTTTCCGAAGCCGATGCCCGCGCCGATGATCGCCAGGCCCATGCCCAGACCGCCGGCTATGCCCTTGCCGGACAGTGTTGGGTTGGAGGGAGGGTTGAATTCCGTCGCCTTATCTACCGCGAAAGCCGGCCAGGCGACTACCAGGAAGACGACAACGGCCAGGGCAGACAGTCTCAGCATTTTCATGGAACTAGGTACTCCCAGGTACAGGGTGGCGACCGTGTCGCCAGTTCACCTTGAAATCTCAACACGAGCACCGATGGGCGTGTGACTCCGTTTCGGGGATCAGTGGGCCGGGTGCATGGCCATCCCCATGAATATCGCCGCCAGGAAGGTGAAGATATATGCCTGGAGACAGGCCACGAACAGTTCCAGCAGGCTCAAGGCGACCTGTCCGAGCACGCTGGCGGCCGTCACCGTCCCCCACAGCGCCATCCCCGCCGTGCCGGCCACGGAAATGAAGATCAAGATAGTCGCCAGCACGACGTGCCCGGCAAACATGTTGGCGAACAGACGGACGGCCAGCACAAGGTTACGCACCAGCACCCCCATCCACTCCAGCACGAAGATCATTGGCTTCAGCACATAGCCGAGCCCGAAGGGGACGTCAAAGTGCGGCCACATGGACGTGACATAGTGGCCGAACCCCATCTTGGCCGCGGCCGACCCGTGGATCGCGAAGAAGGCGCACAGGGCCAGGCCGCCCGTGACGAAGATGTTGCCCGTCGCCGACCCGCAGAACGGGATCATCCCGAGCAGGTTATTGGCCAGGATGAACAGGAACAGCGTCCACAGGAACGGAACGTACTTGTCGGCATCGTGCTCGCCGAGGGCCGGTTTGGCGATATCGTCGCGCACGAAGGTGAGCAGCACCTCGCGGAGGTTGGTGTGCCAGCCCTGTGGCAGCTCACCCGAGCGCAAGCGACCGCCCAGGGGGATGTAGGAGGCGGCCACGATCACGGCCGCCAGCAACTCCAGGAGCATGAATTTCGACAGCCCCAGGGTGAGCGGATGGTTAGTGTCCTTGAAGAACGTGTAGTGCGGCAGCGGGATGTGTTTGGGGCCAAAGGACTCGAACAGCTCAATGTCCCAGTGATCGACGACGTGATCGAGCGGGTTCTTCTGTTCCGGCTCGGCGGCCGGCTTCTGGGTATGCGTAGCCTCCGGGTTCGGTTCCGCCCCTCCTGAGTGGTCCTCATGCGCCGCCCGTGCCGCGCCGGCCAGCAGCAGCGCAGCGGCCAGCACCGCCGCCACGGCACCGAGGCATGAGGGCGGCAACTTCCGGCCATTGTCGAGTCCGACGCGACCCATCGGGCCACCCCGCATCAGTTCTTCGGCTGCGCCGGCTCCGCTGACGTGCCGCGCACGACAAGGACCATTTCCAGCGCCAGCGTGAACAGGTAGTAAACGACCACGAACAGCCAGAAACGCTGGTATTCGAACCCCTTGACACCCAGGAACAGGATCAGGCCGGCGGCAATGACAACGACCATCCGCAGCGCCGTCCCGCCGAAGACGGCGAGCAACTGTTGCTCGGGCTGGCCGCGGTACGCCCAGCGCGTCCAGACGAGGGTCAGGGCGGTGGGCAGCAGACACAGGAAGGCCGCCGTCGTGCTCCACATCAGGGTCGGGTCGTCCGGCCAGAGCAGGTGAGCGCCGTAGCTCGCCAGACCCCAGAACGCGACGGTCCCGCCGATCAGGCCGAGCAATCCCTTCATCACGGCGCTCTCCCCGGCGGTTTTTGCCGCTCCTCGGCGTCGTGCTTCTGGACCATTACCACCAGGTGAATCATTCCGCCCACGAACCCCAGAACCAGGCCCGTGACCGTCGCCCACGGCGTCCAGCTGAACCAGTAATCGAGCAATACCCCGAACAGCATCGGGGCGATCATCTCAAACCCGACCTGGGCCAGGGCGAAGTAATAGCCCAACTCGCGGGAGTTTGGCGGCCGCTGGGCCACGGGCCTTTCCTCCCCGGCCGGCGACAAGCGCCGGCGCAAGCTGCGTTGTCTTTAACGGGAATTCTCAGACGGGGCTATTCTCAGGATGGCCGCACAAGCGTCAACAGGCGGTTCGTGTTTTTTTTCACGAAGTCCATCGCACCGGCGTTGCGGACCTCTGGAACGAACGCCCCAGGGGGGGTGTGATCGATTTGCCCCGCATTTTGCCCAGCAATTTCGTTGCAGAGCCGATTCATCCTGTCATTTCTCATACCGCAACAGCAAATCCCCCGCTTCCACCTGGGTTCCGGGGCTCACGAGGACCTCGGCCACCTTGCCGCCGCGCTCCGCACAGACGGTGGTCTCCATCTTCATGGCTTCGAGGGTGAAGAGCTTCTGCCCCGCGGCGACCGATTCGCCCGCCGTCACCAGTACGCTGGCGATCACGCCCGGCATCGGCGCGCCGACGTGGAGCGGGTTGCCGGTCTCCGCCTTGGGGCGCCGCTGCACCCGCGACGCCAGGGCGCGGTCCTGCACCACCACCTCGCGCGGCGTGCCGTTCAGCTCGAAGAAGACCAGGCGGGTTCCGTCCGCGTTCGGGTCGCCGACGGTCAGGAAGCGGATGATCAGCGTCTTGCCCGGCTCGATGTCCACGCTGATCTCTTCGCCCGGCTCCAGGCCGTAGAAGAAGACCGGCGTCGGCAAGGCGCTGGTTTCGGAGTATTTCTGCTGATGGGCGGCAAACTCGGCGAAGACGCGTGGATAGAGCAAATGGGTCACGACCTCCTGATCGTTGACGGGCCGGCGGAGTTGCTTCTGCAAGTCCTCGCGGGTCCTGGCGAAGTCGGCGGGGGCCAGGAGGGCGCCGGGGCGATCGGTGAGCGGCGGCCGGCCGTGCAGCACGCGCTTCTGCAACTCCGGCGGAAAACCGCCGGGCGGCTGGCCCAAACGGCCCTCGAATAGCTCGACCACCGATTCCGGAAAGGCCAGCTCGCGCGATCCCTGGAGGACCTCGTCGTGGCTGAGGTTGTTGGCGACCATGAACAGGGCCATATCGCCGACGACCTTGCTGGTCGGCGTCACCTTGATGATGTCGCCGAACAGCCGGCTGACGGCGGCGTAGGTCCGCGTGATCTCGTGCCAGCGCCCCGCCAACCCCAGCGCCCGTGCCTGCTCCTGCAGGTTGGTCGATTGCCCACCCGGCATCTCGTGCAGGTAGACCTCGGCGCTGCTGGCCCGCTGGCCGCTCTCGAACGGTCGATAGTAATCGCGGACGGCCTCCCAGTACTCCGCGGTGGCTTCGAGCGAGTCGTAGTCCAGCCCGGTGTCGCGCTGCGTGTGCCGCAGCGCCTCCACCAGCGAGTTGAGATTGACCTGGCTGGTCATGCCCGAAAACGAGCTGATGGCGGCATCCACCACATCGACGCCTTCCTCGGAGGCCAAGAGCAGCGAGGCCATTTGCCCGCCGGCCGAGTCGTGGGTGTGGAAGTGGATGGGCAGGCCGATTTCCTGGCGCAGCGCCCGCACCAGTTCGCGGGCTGCATACGGTTTGCACAGCCCGGCCATGTCCTTGATGCCGAGCATAGTGGCCCCGGCCCGCTCCAGTTCCCTGGCCAGGTTGACGTAGTAGCCCAGGCTGTACTTGGTCCGCTTGGGGTCGGAGATGTCGCCGGTGTAGCAGATGGCCGCCTCGGCGATCTTTCCTTCCGCCCGGACGGCGTCGATGGCCGGCCGCAGGTTCGGCACCCAGTTCAGGGCGTCGAAAATCCGGAACAGGTCGATGCCCGCCCGGGCCGATTCCTTAACGAAGGCTTGCACCACGTTATCGGGATAGTTGGTGTAGCCTACCGCATTGGCGGCCCGCAGCAGCATCTGGAACAGGATGTTGGGCACGCGCTCGCGCAGGGCCGTCAGCCGGTCCCAGGGCGATTCCTTCAGGAAGCGCATGGCCGTGTCGAACGTCGCCCCGCCCCACATCTCCAGCGAAAAAAGCCCCGCATGCCGGACCGCATAGACCGGGGCGATTTGCAGCATGTCGTAGGTGCGCATCCGCGTCGCCAGCAGCGACTGATGGGCATCGCGGAACGTCGTGTCGGTGATCAGCAGGCGCTTCTGCTCGCGGACCCAGGCGGCGAATTTCTCCGGACCCAGCTCACGGAACTTGTCCCGCGTGCCAGACGAGCCGGAAGCGTCAGCGACGGACTTCGATCCCTTCGATCCCGTCGCTGACGCTTCCGGCTCGTACGGTACCGGCGCCGGTTGCCGTGAGGTCGGGACGGGTTTGCCACGCACCTCCGCATTCCCGTTGACGATGACCTCGGCAATGTACTGCAACAGCTTCGAGGCCCGGTCCTGCCGCTCGGGCAGCTCGAACAGCGACGGCGTTTCGTCAATGAACTTGGTGGTCACCCGATAGTCGAGAAACGCCGGGTGAGTGACCAGGTTGATGAGGAAGGGGATGTTGACGTGGACGCCGCGGACCCGGAACTCCTGCAAGCAGCGTTCCATGCGCCGGGCCGCGTCGAGGAAGCGCAGGCCGTGGGCGGTCACTTTCACCAGCAGGGAATCGTAAAAGGGCGTGATAACGGCACCCACGAAGGCGGTGCCGGCATCCAGGCGGATGCCCATGCCGCTCGCCGAGCGATAGGCGCTGATCCGGCCATAGTCCGGCGCGAATCCCTTGCTCGGGTCCTCGGTGGTGACCCGGCACTGCAGGGCGAAGCCGTGCGGCCGAACCGCCTCCTGCGAGCCCAGCCCGATCTCCGGATCGGATAGCGGACAGCCCTGGGCCACCAGGATCTGGGTCTTGACCAGGTCGATGGCGGTGACGGCCTCGGTGACGGTGTGTTCGACCTGGATGCGCGGGTTGACCTCGATGAAGAAGAAGCGGCCGGTGTCGGCGTCGAACAAGAACTCGACGGTGCCGGCGTTGTCGAGCCCGACCGCCCGTCCCACAGCCAGCGCCGCCTCCAGGATGGCCTGGCGCGTGCCGGGGTCGAGGTTGGGTGCCGGGGCGATCTCGACGATCTTCTGGTGCCGGCGCTGCAGGGTGCAATCGCGTTCGTAGAGGTGGACGAGCCGGCCATGCCGGTCGCCGATGAGCTGCACCTCGATATGGCGGGCGCGCTCGACATACTTTTCCAGGAAGACATCGGCAATACCGAAGGCGGCGCCGGCCTCGCGGCGGGCCTGGTCGAGCGCCTCGTCGAGTTCCTCCGGACGGCGGGCGACGCGCATGCCGCGGCCGCCGCCGCCCATCGCGGCCTTGACCATGATCGGGTAGCCCAGCTGGCCGGCCAGCGCCTGGGCGTCCGCCTTCTCCCGCACCGGCGCGTCGCTGCCCGACAGAATCGGAACCTGGGCCGTCTGCGCAATGCGCCGGGCCACCACCTTATCGCCCAGCTGGTCGAGGATTTCCGGTTTTGGTCCCACAAAGACCAGGCCAGCCTCGGCACAGGCCCGGGCGAAACGAGCATTTTCCGAAAGAAAGCCGTAGCCCGGGTGGATGGCGTCCACGCCACGCTGCCGGGCCAGGCCGACGATGCTGTCGATGTCGAGATAGGCCTTGATGGGCTCGCCGGCCCGGCCGAGACGGTAGGCCTCGTCGGCCTTGAAGCGGTGCAGGGCGTAGCGATCCTCGTGCGAGTAGATGGCCACGGTGCGGATGCCGAGGCTCGTGTGCCGAGCGAAACACCCGGATGGCGATCTCGCTGCGATTGGCGACGAGGAGCTTGCGGATGGGCCTCGGCCTCGGGTCCGGCATGGTCAACGGTCCTTGCGCAGGTCGATCCGGGGGAGGCCGGCGCGACAGGGATTTCCGGGCAAGATCGGGGGTATCCTAGCGAAACGTGCGTGGGGCGTTCATCGCGCCGCCCGCAGGGCGGCGGCTAAACGGCCAGCCGGGGTTGACATCTCGAACTCCGATGCGGCATTCTGTATCACGATCTTGCAGCCCCGTCATGTCATTCGCCGTAGAACCCGCTGGTAGGAGTTTCCCGTGAGCGAAGCCTTCTCGCACGCCCCGCATGCCAACGCCGCTGCCGATGCCTGGTCCCCCGAAGTCGCCCCACCGGAACGCCATCCCCGCGTCTGGCCGGGCGCCATTATCCTGGTCATCCTGTTGGGGCTGGTCTTTGTGCCTGGGATGGTCCTGGTGCCGTCGATGGCCCAGTTCATGTTGCGGATGTGGGGACCCATCGCCTGTACGCTGGTGCTGATGCTCACCTGGCTTTTCTTCAGCCGGGTCCCCTGGCTGGATCGGTTCCTCGTCCTGGGCGTCTTTGTCGGGGGCGCAGTGGCGGCGTGGTTCACCGTGGACCCGTCCTTCCAGTTCGGGCTGATTCTGTACGTGCTGCCGGTGGCGACCTCGGCGTGGATCCTGTGGCTACTCTGTACGCCCTTCCTCTCCTGGTCGCCGCGGCGCATTGGCCTGCTGGCGGTGGTGATGGGATGCTGGGCGGCGGCCTTGCTGTTCCGCATGGACGGCGTCGATGGCAACTTCTCGGCCGAGCTGAGCCTGCGCTGGTCCCAGACAGCGGAACAGAAGTTCCTGGCGGAGCACGGGCCGCGGATGTTGGTGGCCCACAACATCACGGACCACGCCCCATTCGAATCCCAACCCGGCGACTGGCCGGGCTTCCGCGGTGCCGAGCGCGACGGCCGCCTGACCGGCGTGCGCATTGGCACGGACTGGGCGAAGACGCCGCCCCGGCAGGTTTGGCGCCACCTTGTCGGTCCCGGTTGGTCCTCCTTCGCCGTGGTGGGCGGCCGGCTTTTCACGCAGGAGCAGCGCGGCACCGTCGAAGCGGTCGTCTGCTACGACGCCGCCACCGGCGAGGAAGTCTGGGTCCACGAGGATGAAACACGCTTCGAGGAAACCATGTCCGGAGCGGGCCCGCGGGCCACGCCGACCTTTCACGAGGGCAAGATCTACACTCTGGGGGGTAAGGGGCGGCTCAACTGCCTGGCTGCCAGCGACGGCCAGGTGATCTGGGAGCGCGATGCGGCCGCCGATGCCGGGGCCCCCATGCCAACGTGGGGCTTCGCTTCGTCGCCGCTGGTGCGGCAGGGCGTCGTCATGGTGTTTACCGGCGCCGAGGGCAAGAGCCTGAGCGGCTATGACGCCGTAACCGGCTCCCCGCTCTGGATGGCCGGCGACGGCAACCACGGCTATTGCTCGCCCCAACCGGCCCGCCTTCGCGGCATCGATCAGGTCCTCATCGCCACCAATGCCGGGATGTCGGGCCTGGACCCGAAGGAGGGCAAGGTCCTCTGGCATCATGAATGGAAGACCGACGGCCCCGCGCCGCGCTGCGTTCAGCCGGCACTCGCCGGCGACGATCGCGTGCTCCTCGCCACCGCCATGGGCAACGGCGAGCGGCTGCTGCGCATCGACCGCAAGGACGACGGCTGGGCGGACCCGGCCGAGGTCTGGACCAGCCGGGCCCTGAACGCCTACTTCAACGACCGCGTCATCCACAAGGGGCACATCTACGGCTTCGACGGCAACATGTTCACCTGCCTGAACGTGGACGACGGCAAGGCCCGCTGGCGCGGCGGACGCTACGGCAACGGGCAGGTGCTCCTGCTGGCCGATCAGGATTTGCTGCTTGTCCTGTCCGAGAAGGGGGACGTGGTCCTGGTGGCCGCCGACCCGGACAAGCACCGCGAGCTGGGCCGCTTCCACGCGATTGATGGGAAGTGCTGGAACCATCCGGTGGTGGCCCACGGCAAGCTGTACGTGCGCAACGGCGAGGAAGCGGCCTGCTACGAGCTTCCCGGCGCAGGCGATGGTGGCGGGGTACGCTGAGGGGACTCCGAAGGGCGGGCAGTCAGGGCAGCGCTCCCATCGGAGTGACTCAGGGCGCGACATCCCTGTGCGGGCCGCTGCGGCCAGCGCTCCGCCGTAGGCCGTCGCGGAGTAGAATAGCCAGCGAACCGCCCCTTCCCTTCGACCCCGGGCCGCTGATGCCGTCTCCCGTCCGTTCCCTCCCCGTTGTGCAGAACTGGGATTGCCACCAGTCCGGCAATTGCTGCAAGGAATACCAGGTGCCGGTCAGCGACCAGGAACGGCAGCGGATCGAGAGCCAGGGCTGGGCCGGGCAGCCGGAATTCGAGGATGTGCCGCTCTTCCGAGTCCACGGTCCGCCCTGGGCGCGGCACTATCAGCTCAATCACTTGGCGGACGGCAGTTGCGTCTTCCTGAGTCCGACGGGGCGCTGCCGGATTCACGAGCGGTTTGGGGCCGCCGCCAAGCCGCTGCCCTGCCGGCTGTTTCCGTTCATCCTGGTGCCGGCGGGCGATCACTACCGGGTGGGCGTCCGCTTCGCCTGCCCGTCCGCGGCCCAGAGCCAGGGACGGGCGACTTCGGTCCATGAGGCCGACCTGCGAGAATTCGCCGCATTGCTGGAACGCCGCGAGGGGGTGGTCCAGGCCGGTGGACCTGCCGCCGTTCCGCCGCCGCCGCTGCAGGGCCGGCAAAGTGTCACCTGGCCCGACCTGCTCCGCTTCGTCGAGGCACTGCAAAAGCTGTTACGGAACAGGAACGATCGGATCGAGCGCCGTCTGCGGAAATGCCTGCACCTGGGCCACTTGTGCCGGCAGGCAAAGTTCGACGCAGTGCAAGGGCCGCGGCTGACTGAGTTGCTCGATCTGCTGACCGCCGGCCTGGAGGGCGAAGTGGCGGTGGACCCGAAAACGCTTGCCGGCCCCGGCTGGACGGGGCGTCTCCTCTTTCGGCAGGCGCTGGCGCTGTACGCCCGAAAGGATCGCGGCCCAAATCGCGGGCCGGCGACATTCGGCCGGTTGAACCTCTTGCGGGCCGCCTGGCGCTACGCCCGCGGCCGGGGGAAGCTCCACGGTTGCACGCCTGGAGCCCGGCGACCACCTTCGAGCAGGCCGAGCAACCCGCGGGGCCGCTGCCGGCCGACGCCGAAGCCCTGCTGGAGCGCTACTACCTCATCAAGGTGGGATCATTGCAGTTCTGCGGCGTCACCAATTTCGGCATGCCGTTCTGGGAGGGACTGGAATCGCTGCTCTTGACCTTTCCCATTCTGATGTGGCTGCGGCGCGGGATGACCGATCGCGACCCGGCCGCTGCCTTGACCCGCGCTGAGCATCGTGGACGACAATTTTGCCTATCACCCGGTGCTGGGGACCGCCCGGCAGCGCTTCGCCCTGCGCTTGCTGGCGCACACCGGCGAGCTAGAGCGCTTGATCGGATGGTACAGCCGATGATATGATCCGCCCTTTGTCCGCCGCCCAGTCTGTGGCAATCGATGTGGGGGAAAATGCATGTCCACGACCCCAGAGCGGTCGGGTGGCTGGTCGACGTCGGCCCTGGTGGCACCGGTCCTGGCGACGGGGGTCGGCTACGTCGGGCTGTCCTATCTGGTTTCGCGCTGGCTAACCCGCGCGAAAAAGCGCCGCCTCGAAACGACGCCGGCGGACCACGGCCTGGCCTTCGAGACCCTGAGCTGCCGGACCCAGGACGGCCTGCGCCTGGCCGGCTGGCTTGTGGAGCCGCCGGCGCCGCGCGGCACGGTCGCCCTGTTCCACGGACTCCGCTGCACGCGCGAGCTGGTGTTGGAGCGACTGGCCCTCTTCGCCCGGGCCGGCTATCGCTGCGTGGCTTTCGATCACCGCGCCCACGGCGAAAGCCAGGGGCGGGTGACCAGCTTCGGTTATCACGAAGCGCACGATGTGGCCGCCGTCCTGGGGCTGGTCAAGGCCCGCTGGCCCGAGCAAGCACGGATCGCCGTGGGCATCTCGATGGGCGCCGCCGCCCTGTGCTATGCCGCCGACTGGTCGCGCGGCCTGGATGCGATCATCCTCGAAAGCATGTACCACGATCTGTTGACGGCGTTCCGCACGCGCGTGAGCGCCGGCTTCCCGCGCTGGTACGGCTGGTTGACGCCGGGCCTGATCTGGATGACGGACCGCCGTCTCGGCGTGCCGGTGCGCGAGTTGACCCCGGCCGATCACATTGGCCGCCTGGCCCCGGCCCCGGTGCTGCTGATTACGGGGACCGAAGATAGCCACGCTTCCCCCGACGATGCCAAGCGTTTGTACGCGCGCTGCCGCGGCCCGAAGGAGCTGGTCCTGGTGCCCGGCGCGGGGCACACCGACCTGCTGGAGGTGGCGGGCCCCCTGTACGCCGACAGCGTGCTGGGGTTCCTGGATCGCTGCCGGCCGGCGGCGGTGGCGGGGTGAACGGGAAGCAACCCCGAGCGCTAACTAGGGGTTCGAGACCTGGTGGCAAGGAGGACACCATGCACATCCGCATTCTCGACCTCGATGGCAGCGTCGCGCTCCAGTCCCGCCTCGTCGTCGCCGCCGGCGCCGAGGTCGTCCCCTTGCAGGACTGGGGACCGCGCCTGCGGCTGGCTTGTTCCTTCAACCGCTTCCGCAGCTTCGAGGACTCGCTCGCCCGCTGTCTGCCGTCCGAGGGCGAGCCGACCCTCACGTTCTTCGGCTCCGGCGACTTCCACCACGTTACCCTGGCCCTGCTCCGCCGTCTGACGACACCGTTTAACTTGCTGGTCCTCGACAAGCATCCCGACTGGATGCGGGGCATCCCGTTCTTGCACTGCGGCACCTGGCTGCTGCACGCCACCCGCCTACCGCTGTTACAGCGCGTGTTCCACGTCGGCGGCGACCTCGACTTCGATAACGCCTGGCGCTGGCTGGCCCCGAACGACGACCTGCGCAAAGGCAAGATCACCGTCTTTCCGGCGGTCCGCACCTTCCGGCGCGGAATCTGGCAAGGCATCCGCAACTTCCCGGTCCGGCCCGCCGAGGCCCCGCTGACGGAAGAGCACGTCGAACGGCTGCTAGGGCCGTTCGCCGCCACCCTGGCGCCTGCCCCCTCTACATCTCGCTCGACAAGGACGTGATGACCACGGCGGACGCGGTGGTGAACTGGGACTCGGGGCATCTGCAATTCGGCGAGGTGGCCGCGGTGCTGCGGGCGTTCCTGGCGGCGGCACGCGGCAAGATGCTGGGAATGGACGTGCTGGGCGACTGGTCGTCCGTCAAGCTGGGCGGGGTTCTCCAGCGGCTCCTGCACTGGACCGAGCATCCGCCGCTGACGGTGAATCCCGCCGATGCCACCCGCACCAATGAACGGACAAACCTGGCGCTGCTGGAGGGGATTGAGTCGTGGGCCAATCGACCGGCGGAGGGAGTGTTATTCGCCGCGACCCGTTAGCAGTTCCTCCAGGAACGACGCCTCCAGCGTGCGGCAGGCCAGCCGGGGACAGGCAGTGATGGTCACCTCGATTTCGTCGCGGAAGTCGTGGCTCGCCGGTGTCACCCGGAGACTCACCACGCGGTCGCCGTCGCCCGGGCCGTAGAGGCGGACGAAATCGGCGGTCGTGTCCACCAGTGGGTTGATGAGGAATCCCTCCGCCGCCAGCGCCGGCACCAAACGGCGGCTGAGTGTATGCCCCGAGGCCGTCCGTATTTCCAGCTCCAACTCGTCGCGTTTGAAACAGGCCCTGCGAACCATGCCCCGTGCCGAGGGCACGAAGCGCAGGGACAACAGTTGCAGCGTGCCGGGTAAGTCCTCCAGGCTCACGTCCTCCCTGAAATTGGCTGTTTGCCGCCGGACAATCTCGGGCACGGGTGCCCCCACTTCCTCGCTGGGCGGGACGCGACGGAACAGGACAAACTGTTTCTCGGCGGCCACTGGCTCATAGCGGCGAAGAATTTCCAGCAGCGCCTGCGAATCCTCCATGGCGCCGAGGCGGCCATCGACCGGCGCTAGGTGGAGCAGAAGATACTCGGGAGCGCCCTGGGAGCGAAAGAACTCGGCATTCTGCCGCAACAGGGCCGGCGTGTACGCCGTGTAGCTCTGAAACACCGGCCGCGGCTGCCAGTGAAACCCGTTGAGCAGCACAATCCCTTGCTCGCAGGAGATCTCATCGAGCGCTGCCTCGCCCACGATGTCGCGCACCTTGTCGAGGCGCCACTCGTCCGCCAGGCGCGCCTGCTCCGCATCCAGTCGCTGTCGATTGGCCACCGGGCTGGCGGCGACTGCGAGGTTGGCCTTCGTTTGTCTGATGTTCCACGCAAAGAAATCGTCCCGGACCCGCCCCTCGGTGAGCAGCGTCCCGGCGACGGAGCAGGCCAGGAGCGCGCCGAGCGCCAGGCCGGTCAATCCAGACGGTGCCGCTGCGAGGAGGCGTGTTAGCAGCAGGCCGACAAACAGGGCCATGCCAAAGAAAATGAACGGGTGTCCATCATGGCGAATCATGCCGTGCTTCCAGCCCAAAAACAGCCCGGGCCCCAGGAACAGGACGGTGGCGACCGGGACGGCGGCGCGGCACTGGCGCCACCCGGCCACGAGCAGGAGGCCGACCGCCAGCACCAGCGTGACCACGGCGAGACCGACGTTCAAACGGCTTGCCGGCCACGGCCATCGCTTCGCCGTAGCCGGCCGAAACTTCCCACGAATTGCGGATATAGGGCCAGAGGTTGCCCAGGTGCTGTCCGCAGAAGAGCCAGATGGCGGCCAGGATGCCCAGGTAGAGCACGATGGGCGACAGCCAACCGCGATATCCCCGCAGCCGTAACGCCAACTCGGCCAGCACGGCCGCCCATAGGGCCAGCACAAAGTAGGTGAACTTCGTCAGCGCCAGCAAGGCCAACAGCGGCAACAGGAGTGCGGCTCGGGGCCAGCGCCGGCACGTCCCTTCCAGCAGCAGCGCCCCGCCGGCGAGGAGAGTCACCTGATAGATCGTGTCGAAATGGTAGGGAATGAAAGCGATCACCAGGCCGGCCCCGAGCAGGGTCAGACCGCGCGAGGGGAGCCGGGCCAGGGCGAGCATGACGACAACGGCTGCCGCCAGCTTCACGACCAGCTCCCAGCCGTAGCGCTGCCAGTACAGCTCGTGGTCGTGAGCCTCGGTGGCGAAGAAACCGAGCGGACCATAGGTGAAGACGTAATCGGTCCCGGCCTGGGCATTCGTCCGATAGAAATGGCCCAGTGCCTGCATCCACGAATGGTCCAGGTTGTCCGCGGCGACAAACGTGGGAAAGAGGAGGAAGCGAACCCACAGGACCAGGGTGAGAGCCGCCAGAATCACGGTCCACGGTGTGACCCGGCCACGCAGACCTAGATCGGCGGCAGGGGCGGGGTCGGACATCGGCTACCCGAGTTGCACGGCGAGCGACGCCCTCCTTGATAGCCCCGGCAGCGCGCGGTCAACCCACCGCCCGGGTCCGCTCACTTCTTCGGAGCCTCGTACTTGATCCACGAGACCTGCGTCACCAGCTGGTCCAGGGCCGCAAACGAGAATGGCGGCGTTGGTAGCATGCTTCGGACTCTTGTTCGCAGGGAACGTTGCCAACGTGGCATCGCCGACCAGGAAGACGTTGAAGTCTTTCGACAGGTTCTGATAGCCCGCGGTGGTCTTGCAGAAGCACATGTCGGTTGCATAACCCGCCAGCAGAATGTGCCGGACCTTGTTCTCTTGCAAGAACCTCTTCAGCGGCCCGTACCCCGCGGCGTCGTAGACCACCACGTCGTCGGGGTCGGTGTCGATATCGGCGGTGACGGGGATCGGCAGGTTCCAGAAGCCGGCGTTGTTGAAGCGCGGCCCGGGATCGAGTCCGGGGAACTGCTTGAAGTAATCGACCACCGGCCGGTCCTTCGACAGCGTCAATTCCTTCGGCAGCGGATCGCCCTTGTAGACGAAGCCGTTCAGCTTCTCCTTCAATTCCCTGGCTCCTTGCCTGCGCTCTTCCTTGGTGGGCCGGCTGTGGAACGACCGATACAGCTTCTTGCGGATCGGGTCCTCATCGCCGGGCAGGCTGTAGAGGACCAGGCCGACCTTCCCGCGCAGCGCCTTGAGGAAAGGATTGACGACCTCGCGGGTATGCCGGCCCGAAAGGGCATTCTTGGCCGGCGTGCAGAAGTCGCAGACCCCGGCCGGCTGCGGCGTCTTCCATCCTTGCCCATCGTCGATGCCCCACGGGTGGACCACGATGAGGGCCGTCTCGGAAGCCTTCAGCCGGTTCGCCATCTCGATGATGGCCCGGGCGTTGTACGAAAAGCGCCAGGCGCGGACGTGCAGGTCGGCGTTGTTGTCGTCCGCCAAGAGCGGGGCCTCGAAGCGCGTCAGCTCTGTGACAGGTTCAATGAAATCGGGATGGTCGGCGAGTAGCGGCTTGGGGTCCTTGATGGGGGTGAGGCGGTTGTGATAGGTGCGGGCTTCCTGGGCGGAGACGGTCCCGGCCAAGAAAAGGATGGGAAGAAGGCGATGCATGGTTTTCCTTTGTTTAGCCGCGGATCGCAGATCCGCGTGGTCAACGCGCGGATCTACGATCCGCCGCTAAACGGTGGTTATTGGCGGTCACATTGCAAATAGCTAAACAAATCCCGCAGCTCCTGCGGTTTGAGCCCCTTCAGCAGACCCTCCGGCATCAGCGACACCGGCGATTCCTGCAGCGACTCGATGCGGTCCCGCCCGATTTTGGCGCGCTGGTTCTTGCCGTCCAGCAGGGTGACAGCGGCCGCCGTCTGCTCCACCAGGAGGCCGGTCAGGGTACGGCCATCGGTCGTTTGCACGTTGTAGGCCAGATACTCCTTGCGGATCACCGCACTGGGATCGACGATGCTGACCAGCAGGTAGTCGCGGTCCTTGCGGTTGGCGTGCGTCAGGTCGGGACCGATGGCTTCGCCTTCACCAAACAGCTTGTGGCAGGTCGCGCATTGCTTCGTGAATAGCTCGCGTCCGGCGACCGGACTGCCGCTGCCGGCGCGGAGGTCGTTGCTGAGCCGGCGACATCTCGGCCAGTTTTTCCTCCGGCGTCCCCGGCCGGATATTGCCCCAGTGCTTGCGGACGAGGTCGTCCAGGGCCCGATCCTTGTGCAGGGCGACCACTCGAAGCTGCTCCACCGGCACGTCCTTGGCGGCCAAACGCCCGGAGTCGATCACCAGGAGGTACGACCTGGCCCAGGCCTTACGGCTCAGCAGCACCACACTCGCGCGCGCTCGCAGTCGAGGAGTCATCTTCGGATAGCGTTGCAGCAACGCGACGGCGATCTCCTCGCGATCAAAACGCTGGAGGGTGCCAAGCGTCGCAAGCTGGATCTCCTCTGCGCCCCGCCGCCCAGCAGTTTCAGTAGCGGCGCGACACAGTCGGGC
Organism: uncultured Planctomycetota bacterium; assembly: GCA_963827935.1. Taxonomy (GTDB): domain Bacteria; phylum Planctomycetota; class Planctomycetia; order Gemmatales; family Gemmataceae; genus DATFNV01. The sequence continues at coordinate 409,326 of CAWHCN010000004.1, forward strand.
TTGCCGATGTCCGCCAGTGCTTCCAGCAGCGCCACGCGTGTCGTCACGGCAACCTTTGGATCGATGGCCAGGGCGAGGGCTCGGTCGAAAGCACCGGCCGACCCAGGCGGGCAGACAGGCGGATCAGCGTCACGTCGGTTGTGGTATCGCTCCAAAGGGCGTCGAGCTGCCGGGCCAGCGCTGGCGGCACATTCTCCTCGCCGACGCGGCGTGGCTCGGGCGGCCTGCTGACCACGGCCTGGTCGTGGAACAGCGTGCCGTGGCTGGGACCGGCGCCGGCCGGTCGCTCCTGTAGGCCCAGCTCCAGGGCAGCCAGCATGCGACCGCGCTGATCCAGGGGCGCCGCAGCCAGCAGGTGGCGCAGGATCCGTAGCCTGCGTCGCCTCCTTCCGCCGCATAGCGGCGCATCAGGCGTTCCAGAATCGCCTCACGCACCAGCGGTGCCTGCCATGCCGCGGCGGTGCCGAACGCCTCCAGCACCAGCTCGCGGGCAGTCACTGCGTGTTCCTCGACCGCCCACCACAGGAGCAACAGCAGGTGCGGGTCGCGCCCATCCAGGTTCCGCTCCAGGAGCCGCCTGACGATGGGCAGACCATCCCGCGCAGGAAGCCGCCGGGCACTGCACGCCAGCTGGCTGCGTACCACAACGTCCGGCTCCGAGGCCGCCAGCTCCGCCAGCCGTGCTCCCAGCTCCGGCGCCACACGGCGTTCGTCACCGAGTAAGCGCACAGTCCAGCGGCGGATGTCGGGGTTGGCGTGCCGGAGCAGCTTCAGTGCGAAAGCAACGTTGAAGCCGCCGCTGACATACAGGGCCCAGAGGGCTTGCAGTTGTAACTCCGGGTCTTTTGCCTCTTTCACCAGAGTCCGCAGCGGGAAGATGACCTCCGGATCGCGGCGGTCGGCCAGGATGCGCCGCGCCTTCCGCCGGAACCAGTCGTTGGGATGGGCCAGCAGGGACACCAGCTTGTCACTGGGGAGCGTTGCCAGGTCGAAGGCCGCGGCGAGCGGCGCGGCGTCAGCCCGCCGGTCTTCACCGGCGGGCTGACGCCGCGCCGCTCGCCTGTACTCGATCTTGTAAATGCGGCCGTTGCTTTTGTCCCAGTCGGCGTCGGGGTCTGGGTGGGCGGTGCGCTTGTCGAACCAGTCGGCAACGTAAATGCTGCCGTCGGGCCCCAGCGTCAGGTCGGTCGGGGCGAACCAGGTGTCGTTGGCTAGCAGCAACTCGCCGCCGTGGGCCGAGCGGAACGACGATCCGTCCGCGGCCAGGTCGTGCCAGTAGATGCCGTGGCCGAGCAGGTCGCCGGCGATGTACTTGCCGCGGAAACGGGCCGGGAACGAATCGCCCTGGTAGACGATGCCGCCGACGGTGACGTGCCCGCCCTGGAAATTGCGATGCGGCACATGGTCGATGTAGCCGAAGGCGAAGGGATTGTGCAGGGCCCCATGCTTGCCGAACTGCTTCCAGTAGTAGCCACCCTGCACGCCGTGCAGCATGATGAAGCCACCGACGTTGGTGCTGTACAGCAGGTTGCCGTGGCGGTCAAAATCGAGGCCCCACGAGTTCCCGCCCCCCTCGCAGAACAGCTCGAAGCGGTGCGTGATGGGGTGATAGCGCCAGACGCCCTGCTGAAACTCAATCCCGTTGATGTCCGCGGTCACCGTGCTCCCCTGGCAGCCGTAGAGCCAGCCGTCGGGTCCCCAGGTCAGCGAGTTGGCGACCGAGTGGGCGTCTTCCATGCCGAAGCCCTTGACCAGCACGTCGGGGTCGCCATCGGGCACATCGTCGCGATTGCGGTCGGGGTAGAAGAGCAGGTAAGGGACCTGCAACACAAAGACGCCGCCGTGGCCGAAGGCGAACCCGCTGGCGAGGTTCAGGTCGGAGAGGAAGTCCTTGGACTTACGGGCCCGGCCGTCCTTGTCGAAGTCCGAGAGGATGGTGATGCGGTCGGCCCCCTTCGGCCCTTTCGGCGGCGGCTCGGGGATGCGGTCGTAGACAGTGCGCGAGTAGCGATCGACAGCAACGCGCTTCAACCCGGCGGGATTGGGATACTGCAAGTATTGAATGACCCACAGCCGCCCGCGATCGTCGAACTCGATGGCCACCGGCTGGCGAACCATTGGTTCGGCAGCGACGAGATGGACCGCGAAGCCGTCGGCGACGGTCATCTTCTGGGCCGCCACCTCGGGGGCGTAGCCCTGGCCAAACAGAGGGACGAGCCCTGTCAGCAGGGCCACAAGAGCCAAGATGGGCAGCAAACGCCGGGGTGGCAGCATCCTCTCGTCCCTCCGCCTGAGATCGACTCCGGCAGCCTACTCGACGGGGCCCACGGCCGCAATCAAAAGCGTGCCACAATGGACCAGGCCCGTCCCATCCGTTATCATCCGTTCTCCATCCAGCCCACCCCAGGAGCCCGCCATGACCCTCCCCACCCGCGATATTCTCCGCCGGCTCGGCGCTGGCGAGCCCATCGCCAGCGTCAGTGCCGCCGCCGGCTGGAGCCGGGAACAGTTCGACGCCTGGTGGCAGGCCGAAGCCCGCGCGCGTGTCCCGGAGGCCGTGGGCCGGAGCGGTGCTCCGGTCAAGCAGCCGGTTCGCATCGAGCGCGATCGCTGGGGCATTCCGTCGATTTACGCCGAGAGCGATGACGACCTGTTCTTCGGGTTCGGCTATGCCCTGGCCCAGGATCGCCTGTTCCAGCTCGATTATCTCCGCCGGCGCGGGTCGGGACGCCTGGCCGAGGTGCTCGGGGCCGATGGCACGGACCTGGATCTGCTGGCCCGCGTGGTCGGCTTCAAGAATATCCTGGAGCTGGACCTGCTGGCCCGAACCGTGGGCCTGCGCCGCATTGCCGAGCACCAGTGGGCCACTCTGCCCGCGGAAACACGGCGATTGGTGACCGCCTTCGCCGACGGCATCAACGCCGTCATCCAGGCGACCCGCGACCGCCCGCCCATCGAATTCGACCTGCTCGATTATCGCCCCGAGCCCTGGTCGCCCGTCGATTGCCTCACCATCGAGGTCGAATTTCGCTGGTATCTAACGGGGCGGTTTCCGGTGATTGTCATCCCGGAACTGGCGCGGCGCGGTCTGGGCGATGGGCCGTTGTACCGGGCCTTCATCGAAGGCGAGGCCGATGAGGAAAGCATCCTGCCGCCGGGGTCGTATCCGCGCACGCGGCGGCCGCTGCAGCCGGTGGGACGGTCGGTCAGCGATCCGGAAGGCGGCACGGGCAGCAATAACTGGGTCATCAGCGGCACGCACACCGCCGCTGGCCGGCCGCTGGTCGCCAGCGATCCGCACGTGCCGTTCGATGCCGTCTCCTGGTGGTACGAGGTCCACTTGTGCGGCGGATCGTTCCACGCGGCGGGCATGGCCTACGCCGGCATCCCGGGCATCCTGTTCGGCCGCACCGAACAGGTCGCCTGGGGCTGCACCAACAACATCTGCTCGCAGCGGGACCTCTATCAGGAGAAAACCGATCCGCAGCATCCGGGTTGCTACCTATACGACGGCCGCTGGGAGCCGGGACGCCAGCGGGAGGAAGTCATCGGCGTCAAGGGGGGCGACCCGGTGCGGCGGACCGTGCGCTATTCGCGCAACGGGCCGATCGTCGATGACATCCTGCCGCCGCCGGCACGGACGACCGGGCCGGTGTCGCTCCGCTGGCTGGGCGCCTCCGAGAACGGTCCGCTGAAGGCCCTGCTGGCCATGAACCGGGCCCGTTCCGCGGCCGAATTCCGCGAGGCCCTGCGACCCTGGATGGTGCCGACCTTCTGCGTCGTCTTTGCCGATGCCGCCGGCCAGATCGGTTACCAGGCGGTCGGCCGGGTGCCGGTCCGGGCGACGGCGGAGCGCGGCTACCGGCCTGGCTGGGACCCGGCGCACCAGTGGCAGGGACTGGTTCCGTTCGAGGGGATGCCGCAACTGGCCGATCCGCCGCGCGGCTGGGTCGCCACCGCCAATAATCGCGTGGCCCCGGACGACTTTCCCTATCCCATGGCGGGGACCTGGAGCGATGGGCATCGGGCGCAGCGCATCCGGCAGATGCTCGAGGCGCGGACCGGGCGAAAGCTGGGCCGCTCCGATTGCGTCGCCATGCACCAGGATGCCCTGTCGCTGCGGGCGACGAAGGCCCTGCCTCATCTGCTGACGATTCTGCGAGCCAGTCCCGACCCACGCCTGATCGAAGCGGCGCGGCTGCTGGCCGCCTGGGACGGCCGGATGGAGCCGGACCAAGTCGGCGCGACGATCTTCGATGTCTTCTTCGTCCACTGGGTCCGCGCGGTGGTGCGCGAGCGCTTCCAAGGGGACACGGCCGGGCTGCTGGGTGGCGGCGCCGCCGGCCTCGCAGCCCGGTTGCTGAGAGACGATGCCGCGGGCTGGTTTGCCTCCGGCCGGCGCGAGGAAGCGGTCCACGCCGCCATGCAGGCCGCCCTCGACGACCTGACGAAACGCCTGGGGACGGACCGGACCCGCTGGACCTGGGGCCGACTGCACGTGATGCCGTTGCGCCACATTCTCTCGGGCCGCGGCGAACTGGGCCGGCTGCTCGACCACGGCGGACTGGCGGTGAAAGGCGACCTCACCACCGTCTGCAACACCGGCCTGGGCGGCGCCTTCGAGGCCCGCTCCGGCGCCAACTATCGCCTCATTGCCGACTTCAGCGATCCACTGCCGACCTTATGGGCCGTCGATGCCTCCAGCCAATCCGGGCACCCCGGCAGCCCGCACTACGCCGATCAGCTCGAAGCATGGGCCCGGGGCGAGTATCACGCACTGACGCTGGACCGCGCCGCGGCGGCGAAGGGGGCGGTGGCACGGCTGGTGCTGGAGCCGAAGGCATGATGGCCACGGGTGCGATTGCAGGGAAACGCGGCTGGCGATAATCTGAGCAGGGGCCAATTCAGGAGAGGCGCGATGACCACGACGCGAGCCACCCTCGACGATCTCTATCGCGAGGAGGGCAAAGCCGAGTTGATCGGCGGGAGGATTGTACGATTCATGGCATCAGGAGATTTGCCCAGCGCTGCGGCTTTCGAGATCGCCGTTAGCCTGCGGGCCCACGCCAAGGCCACGGGGCACGGCAAGGCCTACGCAGACGGCATCGGCTACGCTGTTCCAGAGCTGCCGTCCGGTCGGGAATCCTTCTCGCCGGATGCATCTTTTTACGACGGCCCACATCCGGTGAACCGGATGCGTTTCATTGAAGGTCCACCTGCCCTGGCCGTCGAGGTGCGCAGCGAGAATGACTACGGGCAGGCCGCTGAGATTGAGATGGCCGCCAAGCGGGCCGATTACTTCGCGGCCGAGACGCCTGTGGTCTGGGATGTCGATCCCCAGGCCGAAACGGTCGCGGTTTACCGGGCCGCCGCCCCAACGCAAGCCGTGGTTTTCCGCCGCGGCCAGGTCGCCGATGCCGAGCCGGCTGTGCCGGGATGGCGCATGGCGGTGGACGACATTTTTGCGGGGTGAAGTCGCTGGCTCTGAGCGAGAAGGCGGAAGGTGAGTACTGTGCAGGCCATGCCTCCAAAAAAGCGGTGGACGGCGACGGAGCTGCGAAAACTCCCGCCGGCGGAGCGCGACGCGATCATGGCAGCCGCTGCCGTGCTGGCCGAGGCAGAGTACCGTAACAACCCCGAATTGATCGCGTTTGGAGCAGGAGACCCTCCCGTGCCTTTCGACCCACAGCTTCAACGGCGCATCTTCGGGCGTTTCGCCACCGGCGTGACCGTCGTCACCACTCGCATCGGCGAGACGCTTCACGGCATGACGGCCAACGCGGTCACGTCGCTGTCGCTGGAGCCGCCGCTGGTGCTGGTCGCGGTGGACCGCCGGGCCGGCATGCACGCGGCCCTGCACGCGGGGCAGTGCTTCGCGCTGAACATCCTCGACGATACCCACGAGCCGCTGTCGCGCCGCTTCGCCGCCAGCGGGCCCAAGGAGTTCGGCGACCTGGCCCTGACGACCGCGGTCACCGGCGCGCCCATCCTCAGCGAAGCGCTGGCCTGGGCCGATTGCCGTATGACCCAGGTCGTTCCCGGCGGCGATCACGACATTTTCATCGGCGAAATCCTGGCAGGCGGGCATCGGGAGGACGGCCGGCCCTTGCTCTTTTACGCCGGTAAGTATCGCAAGCTCGCGGACTGACAGCGGTCGCGCGGCATCCTTGCTCCGTGAGGGAGTCATGCCTCAGGTTGTCGTCTGCCCCAAGTGTCAGCGGCGCTCGCGCTTGCCGGATGCCCTCGTCGGCAAGCGTGTCAAGTGCCCGGGCTGCGCCGAAACCTTCATCGCGACTGCCGAGGTGGTGGTGGCCCCGCGCCCGCCGCAGCCCGTCCAGGTGACTAAGGACGAAGACCCCGGCTACGAGGTCATCGAGGAGGACGAGAAGCCGGACCGCGACGACGACGAGCGCATCGCCGCCAGGCCGCGCGGGCGAAGCCGCAAGGATGACGATGAGGACGAGGATCGCCCCCGCCGGTCGCGCCGTGCGCGCGACGATGACGACGACGAAGATCGTCCGCGCCGTTCGCGCCGGGATGACGACGATGACGACGAGGATCGCACGCGCGGCGCCCGCCGCCGGCTGGCCGAGGATGACGACGAGGATGAACCGAGGCGGCGGCGGCGGCGCGCTCCCCGGCGCAGGAAGCGCCAGCGTTCGTCCAGCGCGGGCTCGTTTCCGATCGCCGGCGGCACGCTGGTGGCCGTGGGGATTGCGGCCGTGATTTGTCTGGCGCTGGGGGCTGGGGCGTTCCTTGTCCCCCCGTTGGCCGTGGTGGTTTATGGCTTCGGCGCCCTCACCTGCTTTGTCGCGGGGATCTGGCTGCTGGTGATCGCCTTTTCGGACGACGCGTTGCAAGGGTTCCTGTGCCTGTGCGTCCCCTTCTACGGCCTTTTCTACGTCATTACGCACTTTGAGGAGACAAAGAACCCATTCTTTCTCCAATTATTCGGCATGGTCCTGGCGATGGTGGGAGGCTGCGCCGCGGGAACGCATGGCATCGAGCTGGGCGCTCCGCCGCCCGGCCGTCCGGGGTTTCGCGGCGAGTTGCGCGCCCCGCCGGCGCCCTGGCCTACTTGCCCAGCCGTTCCAGCGCTGCCTTGGCCTCGACGGTCAGCTCGGCCTCCGGCACACCCTTGGCCAGCCCACGCAGTACCTCACGGGCGTCGGCGCTGCCGATCCTTTCCAGCACCTCCACGCCGCGCAGTCCCCGGGCCACCTCCGGCTCGAGGCGCCTCTCCGCCAGCGCCTTGAGCAAGTCGCCCAGGCGCCTCTGGACCTCGGCGGACGGGTTATCGGCCAGCGCCCGTCGCAAGGCCGGCTCCACGTGGTTGCCGAGCCGGGCCAGTTCTCCCCTGGCCTTTTCGCGCGTGGCAAAATCGTCGTCGTCCAGGCGGGCGATCAGCTTGGCCACGCTGTCGCCGGTGACCGGCTGAAGGTTCTTCTTCAAGAGCGCCACCGCCTGATCGCCGGACCGGAACAGGGTGTTGATCGCCCGGAAGGCGCGTTCGGCATCGTCGGCGGCCAGGTCGGTCCAGCAGGCGTCGAGTTGCTCCGGTTTGAGAGCGGCGGGGTGGAATTTCGCGCCGCGGAGCAGAGCGGCCGCGTCCCAAAGCAGGGCCGTGGTGTCGGCGGCGCCGGAAATTAACAGATCGGCCTTGGGGGAGAAGGCGAGCGACTTGACGGCGGCCCGATGTCCGTTCCATTCCGCGATCGACTTGCCGCCGGCCAGGCCCCACAGGCGGACCACGCCGTCGCTGGCGCCGGTGGCCAGCACCCGGCCGTCGGGCGAGAGGGCCACCGCCTCGACCCAGCCGCCGTGTCCCTTGAGCACCAGGCGCTCCTTGCCGGTGCTGACCTCCCAGAGCCGGGCGGTGCGGTCGCGGCCGCCGGTGATGAGGGTGCGTCCGTCGGGAGACATGGCCAATGCGGTCACGCCGCCGGACTGGCCGCCGAAGCTGCGCACCTCCTCGCCGCTGCCCAGGTCGAACAGGCGCAGGACATTGTCGCCGCCGGCACAGGCCACTGTTCGGCCGTCGCCAGTCAGGGCCAGGGCGACGACCGGTCCGCCCAGGCGACCCAGTTGGCGGACCTCCTTCTTCTTCTCCAGGTCCCAGAGCCGCAGGGTATGGTCCTGGCTGCCCGAGAGCAGATCGCCGGACGTAGTAAAGCACAGCGCGCTGACGCTGCCGCGATGGCCTTCGAGCCGGAATAACTCGCGGCTGCCGTCGGCGTCCCAGAGGCGGACCAAGCCGTCGCTGGTGCCGATGGCCAGCCGTTTGCCGTCGGCGGAGAAGGTGACCGATCCCACGGCGGCACCAGGGGTGACGGTGCGGCGCTGCTTGCCGGTGGCGTCCCAGAGGATCACGGTGCCATCGGGACTGCCGGTGGCCAGGAGCTTGCCGTCCGGGGCCACCGCCAAGGTAACAATCGCGCCGTGGTGGCCGGGGAGGGGATCGCGTTCCTTGCCGGTTATGGAGTCCCACAGGGCGACAGCGTGGCCGAAATCGCCGGCGGCCAGCGTCTTGCCGTCCGGGGCGAAAGCCAGGCAGGTGATGGGCTGGCCGTGCCCCTCGATCTTGCGTGTCTCCTTGCCCAGGGCCGGGTCCCACAGGCGGAGGGTGCCGTCGGTGCCGGCCGAGGCCAGCGTCTTGCCGTCGGGTGAAAAGGCGACGCCGAGGATGGCGGCACCGCGACGGCGGACCGGCTGATGACCCGCCAGCTGGTGCAACTCCTTGCCGCTTGCGACCTCGTAGAGCGCAACGTTGGTGTGATAGGGGCCAACGGCCAGCGTCGTGCCGTCCGGCGAGAAGGCCAGGCTGGCGACCCAGCGGCCCAGGATGCGGCGGACGGCGGTCCCCGTGGCCACGTCCCAGAGGATCAGGGTCTCGTCCGACCCGCCGGCCGCCACGGTCTTGCTGTCGGGACTGAAGGCGATGGCCTTGATGCCGCCCGGCTGGGTGAGGCGGTGCGCCGGCTTGTCGGCGACCAGGTCCCACAACAGCAGGCTGGCATCGCAGCTGCCCGAGGCCAGCACCTTGCCGTCGGGGGAGAAGGCGATGGCCTCGACCCAGTCGGCGTGGTTGAGGAAGCGGCGGCGCTCGGTGCCGGTGTTCACGTCCCAGAGGCGGACGGCCTTATCGCCGCCGCCGGAGGCCAGCGTCTTGCCGTCCGGGGAGAAGGCAAGGCAGCGGACCTCGGCCTCGTGCCCCTTGAGGACGCGGACCGCCGTGCCGCTGGCCGCATCCCAGAGACGGATCAGGCGGTCGTTGCAGGCGGTGGCGATCAGGCGGCCGTCGCGGCTGTAGGCCAGGGCACTGACCGGGCCGGGGTGGCGGAAGCGGAGGGTGCCCAGGCGAGCGACGGCGTTTTTGGGCAGCCGGGGGTCTGGGGAGTCGGTCTGCGGGGCGCCGCCGTGGCCGGCCGGGGCCAACAGGAGAACGAGGCTCGACGCGATGGTGAGGCAGAGGCGGCTGGGCATGGGGGTGATCTCCGGGGGCGCGGGGAACAGATCGCTGCGCAGGGACTCACGTTCCGCTCCCCTCTCCCCGGTACTCCGGGGAGAGGGGTCGGGGGTGAGGGGGTTTTGCGAGCCGACGGTTTCTGGTCTCTGCCCCTCACCCCCAGCCCCTCTCCCCGGAGTACCGGGGAGAGGGGGGCCACTAGCCGGCGGATCAACAGCCGCCTCCGCCTTGGCGTGGGTCCGGGCCGCCAGACGCTTGTGGATCCGCGCCCGCCGTCGCGCCACCTCGATGGCCGAGATGCAGACGCTCAGCCACGCTCCGCCCACAGTATAGCCCCCCACCACGTCACTGAAATAGTGGGCGCCGAGGTAGATCCGGCTGAAGCCGATCGCCAGGGTCAGCAGCACGGCCACCACCACCACCAGGACCTTCTCACGCCGGTCCGACAGGGCCAGCAGGAGGAAGTAGGCCAGCAGCCCGAACGCCACCACCGCCCCCATCGAATGGCCGCTGGGGAAGCTGTGGGTCGGCTCGTCGATGATGGGGTCGCGGAAGGGAGGCCGATCGCGCGCAACGACCGATTTCAGGGCCAGATTGAGCACGGCGGTCGAGATCAGGGCTAGCAGCCAGACCAGGGCCAGCACCCGGCGGCGCCGGATCAAAAGGGCCAGCGCGACCAGCACCGTCAGGCAAACCATCGCCTCGGGCGAGCCGATTTCGGTGAAGACGATGAAGGTCTGGCGCAACCGTGGCGCGGCTTGCCGGTGCGCTGCCAACTGCAAGCCGATGCGCGTATCGAACTCCGTCAGGGCCCGCTCGCCGACCACGGCATGGGCCAGGAACCCGAATGCCCCCACCAGGACCAGGCACACCAGCAACCCGACCGTCAGGTGCAGGCCCAGGTATTCCTCCGAAGAGAGGCGGCGGGCGATGAACCCGCGCACGTGTCGCCGGATCATCGGCGCTGATTCCTCCACTTGGCAACGTCGCGTCATTATTGCACAATGCCCTGAAGTTTGTCCGGATCAAAAACGGGGCGGGCCCGTCTGCCGGCCCGCAGGAGGTGAGCGCGTGCGCATTCCGGAGATGTACACCCGGCCGAGTCCGGCCATTCGTTCGAGTTCTTCCCGCCGAAGAACGATGAGGCCGAGGAGGCCCTGTTCCGCGACACCGTGCCCGGGCTGAAGCCGCCTCAACCCGGCCTTCATTTCGGTGACCTACGGGGCCGGCGGCGGCACGCGCGCCGCTCCTTTCGCATTGTCGATCGCCTGCGCCGGCAATTCGGCATCGAGGCGATGGCCCACCTGACCTGCGTCGGCGCCACCCGCGCCGATAGTGCCGCCATCCTCGACGAGGCCCAGTCGCTGGGGATCGAGAACATCTTGGCGCTGCGGCGACCCGCCGAAGGGACAGGCCACATTCCGGGCCACCGAAGGCGGCTTCGGCCATGCGCTCGATCTCATCCGCTTCGTCAAGGCCCGCGGCTGCTTCTCCATCGGTGCCGCCGGCTATCCCGAGGGGCACGTCGAGTGCCCCGACAAGCTCCTCGACTGGGACCGCTCCGCCCAGAAGGTCGAGGCCGGCGCCGAATTCCTGATTACCCAGCTGTTCTACGATGTGAACGACTTCCTCGCCTATGAGGACTATCTGCGCCACAAGCGCCATGTCAAGGTGCCGATTATTCCCGGCATCTTGCCGTTCCTGAACGCCGAGCAGATCAAGCGCTTCACCCGCCTGTGCGGGTCCCGGCTGCCCGACGCGGTCGTGCGTGGCATTGAGGCGCTGAGCCACGACGACGAGTCGGTGCGCCGGCTCGGCGTCGAGGTGTGCACCGATCTGTGCCGCCGGCTGCTCGATCACGGGGTGCGCGGGCTGCACTTCTACTGTCTGAATCGCGTGACGAGTTGCGCGGAGGTGCTGCACAACCTGGGCCTGGTGCCGTAAGCGACGATTTCCTATTTCGGCTTGGTGATCTTCTCCATCAGGAGCTGATAGCGCTCCTTGGCATGTTTCTCCATGCCATCGCGCATCTTCGAGAGCTCGTCCTTCGTCTCGCCCAGCTCGTGTTCGAGCTGATCGGCCTTCAGCTCAAGGACCTGGATGTCCAGCTCGACCAGCTCCTTGGCCAGCTCTTGCAACTGTTCCTCGGCCTTCTTGCGCTCGTCGTCCTTCGGCGTGGACAGCTTGGCGACCAGGGTGTAGGCCTTGTTCTCAGTCTTCCAGATCTTCAGCTCCAGGTCGTAGCGCTTGGTATCCTCGATGTCGGCGAGCAGCTCGGTCACCTGGAAGATTTCGCGGACCTCGCGGCGGTACTGGTCGGTGTTGCTCTTTTTGAGGCCCTCGAGCAGGGGCAACAACTCGGGCAGCTGCTTCTTGACGAAGAACAGAGCGGCGGCTTCGCGTTCCTCCGTGAAGCGCGGCAGGCTTCGATCCTCGGCAATGGCCCGAGTGCCGAACAGAAGAAGGAAGGCCAGGGCGGTCAACAGGGTTGTGCGCATCGCAGGGTCCTCGGGCTAATCGTTCCGCTCGGAGTCGGAGGCGTTGTGCGGGCGGTGGTCGTCGGGCCGGGCGGCGTGCAGGCGATCCTCGGCGCGGGTGCGGCGTCGGGCGGCCTCGTCGTGGGCCCGCACCAGGTGGTCCTTGGTGTGCAGGGTCGCCCAGACGCTGGCCACATCGGCGCTGGCCGCCGGGATCGCCGCTGGTGGTTCCTCGGCGTGGCGCAGGGTCGGTCCGCCCGGGGCAGTGACGGTGCCTTCCGCCGCCCAGGGGGCATGGGTCCAGGCCAGCATCAGCAGGACGGCGGCAGCGGCGCCGGCCAGGCCCCAGGCCGCCGGATGCCCGCGATAGAGGCGAGGCCGGGCCAGCCAGGCCCAGGCCCCTGGCCGCGGACAGAGCCGAGCCGCCACCCGGCGGCGGTAAGCCGGATCGGGGCGCAGCGGCCGGCCGTTGGCCAGCGTCCCCAGCAGGCCGGCCGCCGCCGCCAGCGCCTCGCGTGCCGCCTGATCCTCGGCCAGACGCACCTCGAAGGCCGCGGCTTCGGCGCCGCTCATCTCGCCGCCCGCGTAGAGCAGAGCCGCGCTCATCAGGGCCTCGTCAGCCGGGTCAGCCGAGTTGTTCGGTTCGCGCATGGTCCTGCTCCCATAAGAGTCGCAGCCGTTTCAGCCCCTGGTGCATTCGCGCCAGGGCCGTGTTGAGCGGACAGCCCAGGGCCGCGGCGATCTCCCGAAACCGCTTCCCTTCGTAGACGCGCTGGTGGATCACCTCGCGCTGGCTGTGGGGCAGCTGGGCCAGCAGCTCGTTGAGCCGGCGCGTGTCGTCCCGTTGTTCCGCCTGGGCCAGCGGACCCGCCCGGGGCGTGGCCGTGTCGGTCGCCAGGGGCTGAGTCGCACTCCGACGGGCCCGGCGTTTTAGCAGCATGGCCTGGTGATAGGCCACCGTGAACAGCCAGCCGCGCAGGTGATCCGGGTCGACCGCGTCGAGGCGGCCCAGGGCGCGGATGAAGGTGTCCTGCAGAGCGTCTTCGGCCTGGTGGTGGTCGCGAAGCAGGCCCGCCAGGAACTGAAACAGGGGCACTTCGTAGCGGTCGATCAACAGCTCCAGCGCGCGCTTATCCCCGCGGCGAAAGCGGGCCAGCAAGTCCGCGTCCGGCAGGTCGGGCATGTCCGGCTCCGATCCCTCATTACCGATGCGCACCACGACCACTTTATTGGACTGGAGCAAGAGCGGAAGGTCAACAGGTGAGAATGGTGAGCAGGCGGGCGAACCGGCAGCGTGAGCTGCCGGGTTTTTCGCCGCACCCGGCAGCTCACGCTGCCGGTTCGCCGCACCCGGCAGCTCACGCTGCCGGTTCGCCGCACCCGGCAGCTCACGCTGCCGGTTCGCCGCACCCGGCAGCTCACGCTGCCGGTTCGCCGCACCCGGCAGCTCACGCTGCCGGTTCGCCGCACCCGGCAGCTCACGCTGCCGGTTCGCCGCACCCGGCAGCTCACGCTGCCGGTTCGCCGCACCCGGCAGCTCACGCTGCCGGTTCGCCAATTCGCTCGCCGTTTCACTGACCGCCGGGACAGGCCTCCTGGGGGCGGCCACAGGGAGCGCATTCCTTTTCGATGTGGAACAACTCCTCGCAGAAGCTTCGGGTCGGCACGACCAGGCGGTCGCCGGGTTGCAACTGATAATTCGTGCTGGTGTTCCCCACATGGACGATTTCCCGGTAGCAAATCGGCAGAACGACCCGGCAGCTGTCGGGCCGCGTGGGGCGGACCAGGACGATGCTCCCGGCCGAGGCGCGGTCGGTCAGGCCCCCCGCCGCGAGGAGGCCGTCGAGGACGGTTTCGCGACCGTTGAGGGTGAAGGCGCCCGGCGCGTTCACCGCGCCAAGCACGTAGTAGACCTTGCTGACGCGGCTAATGACGCGAACGGTAATCGGCCCCGCCTCCGGTGTGCGCCGCTACCGCCTCGTGGACCAAAGGCTCAATCTGCTCGACGGTCAGGCCGGCGACGACGACCCGGCCGTAGCGCCCCAGGGTGATGGTGCCGTCCGGCAGGATGGGCTGATCGCCCGGCAGCCGCAGGGGGGAATCGAGGTCCGCCGGCTGCACCAGCAGGACATCGCCCGGCTCGACGGTGCAGGCCGGCAGCGGGTGCTTGTCCAGTTCCTTGGGCAGCGGCAGCGGCTCGGGGTGCGCGGCACGGAGGTCGCGGGCCGTGCTGGTCAGCTTGTACCCCTGCGGGAACGGGTTCAGCCCGCGCCCCGGCCCGGTGGCGCAGCCCAGGCATCCCGCCCCGAGCAGACACGCCAGAATGCCCCGCTTGCACCACCCCGCCATGACGGCTCTCTCCCGAGCGTGCCTGAGTTTGACCCTTCTCCTCTCATTATCGGCATCTGCGGGAGGCTCACTGGATTCGGCAAAGGCGTTATTTTCGGCAAACTGCGCGGACGCGGTGAGAAAGGCCGCAGAGCGGCCGAACACCAACGCCCTGTCTGCCCCACCAGGAAAAGTGTTGCCCGCGTTCTGGCAACGGCGTAAACTGCGCTGGTTACACCCGCGAATGTGGGACCGGGTCCTGGCAGCGCCCTCGATCCGCACTTCTTCGTTGGCTTCCACCCGCGCTGACTCGTGAAGGCAGGCCCATGACTGACAACCCGGTTGCGTTGGAGGCGGCGCCCGAACTCTGGAAGGACAACATCTGGGATCGGCTGCTGGACTCGCTGGCCGAACGGCGGGTCATTCCGGTCGTGGGCCCGGACCTGCTTCAGGTGGAAATCGACGGGGCCAGCACCCTGCTTGCCAACCACGTCGCCCGCCGGCTGGCCGAGGCCGACCGCCTGCCGGTGGACCAGGTGCCCGCTGAGCGGCCGCTCAATTACGTGGTCTGCCAGCTCCTGCGCCGCCGCAAAGACCGTTACGCCATCTGCGACGACATCTTCCAGATCATGAAGGAGACGGCGTTTAGCCCGTCGCGTTCGTTGCGGCAGCTGGCGGAAATCACCGACTTCAACCTCTATGTTTCCACCACCTTCGACTCGCTCCTGGAGAAGGCCATCAACGAGACGCGCTTCGGCGGCACCACGGGGACCCTCGCCGTCGCCTATTCGCCCAACAAGTGCGCCGATTTGCCGTCGGGGAAAGAGAAACTCACCAAGCCCACTGTCTACTACCTGATGGGCAAGCTCTCCGCGACGGGCAGCTACGTCATCTCCGACGAGGACCTGCTGGAATACGTTTGCGATCTGCAATCGCCGGCCCGGCGCCCGGAGCGGTTGTTCGACGAATTAAAGAACAATCACCTGTTGATCCTGGGCGAGGACTTCTCCGACTGGCTGGCTCGCTTTTTCCTGCGGACCACCACGGGAGGGCGCCTGTCCGCGCCGCGTGATTTCGTCGAGATCATGGCCGACAGCAAGTCGCATCGCGATCCCGGCCTGGTGTGGTTCTTGCAGCATTTCAGCAGCCACACGCGCATCTACCAGGCCGGCGGGGCCGCGGAGTTTGTCGATGAGCTGTGGAAACGCTGGCGCGAACGGCATGCGGAAGCGACGCCGCCGTTGGACAACCCCGCCGACGGCGGCCTGCCCCAGAACGCCGTCTTCATCAGCTATGCCCGGGAGGATTTGCCCGCCGTGCAGGAGCTGAAGGCCGGGCTGGAAGCGGCCGGCTTGCCCGTCTGGTTCGACAACGACCGCCTCCGGCCTGGGGAGAGTTTCAACCCGCAAATCGAGCAGTACATTTCCAAGGGGTGCAGTTGCTTCGTGGCGGTCATCTCGAGGAATACCGAACAGCGCCACGAGGGCTATTTCCGGCGCGAATGGACCCTGGCCGTGGAGCGAGACCGGGGGATTCACTTCGAGCGGCGCTTCATCGTTCCCGTCGTGGTGGATGATCTCGCGGAGCCCCATGCGGTCCCGCCGCGCTTTGCCCAGCTCAACTACACCTGGCTTCCCGGCGGCCGGGTCACGCCGCGCTTTGTGCAGGAACTGAGAACCATCGTGGGTCGGTCGTGACCGAGGCGGCTCCAGGGGTCCTTATCATGACTGCCGTTGTCGCCCCCGAGCGACCGCCTGTTTCTGGTGCCGATGCGCAGAATCCCTGGCTGGGGCTGGTGGCCTTCACCGAGGAGCTTCAGGACTTCTTCCACGGCCGGTCCGACGAGGCCGACGAGTTGTTGCGGCGCGTCGAGCGGCGACCGGTGACGGTGCTGTTTGGGCAATCGGGCCTGGGCAAGTCGTCGCTGTTGCAGGCGGGGTTGTTCCCGCGCTTGCGCGACGCCAGATATGTGCCGGTCGGGATTCGCCTGGATCATGCGACCTCCGCACCGGCGCTGTCCGAGCAGGTGAAGGCGGCCGTCGCCCGGGCCATCCTCGATGCGGGCGGCGAATGCGACCCGGTCGCTCCGGGCGGCAGCGACACCCTCTGGGAGCATTTCCATCGCCGCGGCCAACGCCGGCAAATGCCCGACGGCCGGGCCGTGCGCCTGGTGCTGGTCTTCGATCAATTCGAGGAGCTGTTTGCCGTGGGGCAGGCCAGCGCGCCGGCCCGCGGCCGCACCGCCCCCTTCCTGGCCGAACTCGCCGATCTGTTCGAAAACCGCGTGCCGGAGGCGCTGGAACAGCGACTCGAAGAGAGCGCGGAGCTGGTGAAGCAATTCGCCTTCGACGATCGCGATTATCGGGCTCTCGTTTGCCTGCGCGAGGATTATCTGCCGCACCTGGAGAGCTTGCGCCAGGCCATGCCGTCGATCACCGAGAACCGGATGCGCCTGACGCGCATGAACGGCACGCACGCCCTGGAGGCGATCCTCAATCCGGGCGGACACCTCATCGCGCCGGAGGTGGCCCGCCAGGTGGTCCGTTTTGTGGCTGCCGGGGACGGGCGGGGACAGCCGGCTCCGCCAACCGCTGACGGTGAGGAAGACGACCTGGCCAAGCTGGAAGTCGAACCGGCGCTGTTGAGCCTGGTGGCGCGCGAGCTGAACAATCGCCGCCTGGCCCTGGCCTTGCCCCACATCACCGCCGATCTGTTGGCCGGCAACCGCGACCGGATTCTGAACGATTATTACGAGCGTTGCCTGGCCGATCAGCCGCCCGCCGTGCGCACCTTTATCGAAGATGAACTGCTGACCGATTCCGGGCTGCGGGAAAACATGGCCGTGGAAAGGGCCCGCAAGATTCTCGGCCAGCACGGCGCCCCGCCACGGCCCTGGACGAGCTCGTGAAGCGACGCCTGCTTCACCTCGAAAACCGCCTGGACATCCAGCGCGTGGAGTTGACTCACGACGTGCTCACGGCGGTGGTCAAGAAGAGCCGCGACGAACGGCAGCAGCGCGAGGCCCGCGAAGCCCGCGAGAAGGCCCGGCGACAACGCCGACAGCTCGTGTTCATTTTGGCCGGCATGGCGGCTGCGCTGGTCGTGGTCTCCGGCTACGGCATCTGGAGTTATCACCAGTACCGGGCCCGGGTCAGTGAAGAGAGCCAGCGGGCCAACGCCAGCTACCTGGCCGCGCGCGACACTGCCGACCGCCTGGTCACCACCATGGCCGATGACCTCCGCGATCTGGACGGCATCAAGCTGGGCACCGTTGACGCCGAACTCAACCTGGCCGGCGGACTCCTCGACTTCCTTGAAACACAGAACCAGGGCGATCCGGAGCTGAGGCGAATCCGCGCGCGCATGTATTACGAATTTGCCAAGGTCTTCCAGAACAAAAGGATCCTTCCCCGGGCGTTGAAAGAGGCGGAAGCGGGCCTTAGCATCCGCAACGGCCTGGCGGCGCAGCCGCCCGCCAGGCCGGAGTGGCTGGGCGACCAGGCCCTGAGCCTCGAACAGGTCGGCGATATCCACCGCGAGATGGGCAGGAACTTGCCCGCCGGCGATGCCGCGGCGGCCGGGGAATTCGCCACCGCCCGTCAACTGTTCGAGCAGGCCTACGCCATCCGCCAGCGCTTGCACAAGGACGACCCGGGCAATCCGACGTGGGCCTTCGCCCTGTCGCAAAGCCTGGTGCGTCTCGGCGATCTCCGGGTCAGCCCGGACAAGGACTATCCCGGTGCCGCCAAGAACTACCAGGACGCCCTGGCCCTCATCATCGGCCTTGTCGGCCAACAGCCCGACAACGTGGACTGGCAGCGCGAGCTGGCCTGGGACCTGAACAAGGTGGGCGATATCCTCTGCCTGACCAACGACCTGGACGCAGGCCTGGTCAAGTACGAACAGGGGCTTGGCACGCGCCGCTACATCGCCAGCCGGCAGCCCGATAACACCCTGTACAAGCGCAACGTCGCCTTCACCCTGGAGAAAATCGCCCGGGTGAAGCTCACGAAAAAGGATTTTGTCGGTGCGAAATCGGACCTGTTCGACGCGCTGGCGTTACGGCAGGAGCTGATCAACGCCGACAATACGCAGACGCTCTGGTTGATCGAGTTTGCCGAAACGCTCCAGCAGCTCGCCGGTTGCATGCACGCCAGCGGCGACATCGAACTGGCCGGCGGCTTCTCCGCCCTGGCCGCCTACAAGCTTCAGCCCGTGGCGGCACGCGGTGATCCGCGCGCCAAACGGGACCAGGCCAGGGCCAGCGAGGACACGAACAAGGCCATCCGCGACCTGGCTGCCCAGTCGCCGCCCTTGGTCGTGGATGCCCGGGCGTTGCGCGAGAAAGCGGTCCAGGCGATCAACCAGCAGGCCGCTGCCGTGCAGGAGCGAGCCCACCAGGCCCACGAGCATGCCGAGAGCGCCTGGAACGATCTCAAGGCGACGCTATTGCAATCGTTGAAGGGTCAGTAGGCTGGGGGGCCCCACCGCGGACGTTGCTGGACGGCTCCCGGTCCGGTATGATCGACTCACTCCATCCGCAACCACCCCACCCAGCGCCACCGGAGCCGCTGCGATGAACTTCTCTAAGCCCTTCTGGGACGACCTGCTCCAGTTCATCGACGAACGCCATGTCATTCCCGTTCTCGGTCACGAACTCCTCCAGATCGAGGTGGACGGCGAAAAGTGCCTGCTCGATCGCTACCTGGCGCGGAAGCTGGGCGAACGGCTCGGCGTGGCCACCGATGACTTGGCGGAAGACACCCCGATCAATTCGGTGGTCTGTGCCTATCTCAACAAGAGCCAACTCAACCGCCGCGAGCGGATTTATTCGCAACTACGCTTGATTACCAATGAGCTGCCGATCCCGGTGCCGGAGTCGTTGCGGCGTCTGGCGCAAATTCGCGATTTCAACCTGTATGTCAGCATGACTTGCGACGGGCTCCTGAAACGGGCGCTGCAGGAAGAACGGGGCGAAGAGCCCGATCAGATCGTCTACTCGCCGAGCGCCAGCGAGGTGCAGGACCTGCGTCGCGGCGCCGGCGCCCTGAAACGGTCCACCGTGTTCCAACTGATGGGGCAGGTGTCCAGCACTCCGGACTACGTGGTCACCGAAGAGGACACTCTGGAGTTCTTTTGTGCCATGCAATCGGGCAAGCGTCCGGCTTTGCTCTTCGACGAGCTGCGCAGCCATCACCTGTTGCTCATCGGGTGCAGCTACCCGGACTGGCTGGCGCGTTTTTCATCCGGCTGGCCAAGGGGGCCCGGCTATCCGGCCCGCGCGACTGGCAGGAGATCGTCGCCGACCGCACGGTGGCCCGCGACCGCAATCTGACGCTGTTCTTGCAGCATTTCAGTTACGGCACCCAGGTCTTCACCGGCGGCGGCGCGGTGGCCTTCGTGGAGGAACTCAGCCAGCGCTACCTGAAGCGCCACCCGCGGGACGAGCCCGCCAACAAGGCGGCGCCGGTGCGGGTGCCGGTCCGCGAGATGGTTCCCGGCTCCATCTTCCTCAGCTACGCCAGCCAGGACCTGCGGGCCGTCTCGCGCATTGCCGAATCGCTCCGGGACATGGGGGCTGACGTCTGGCTGGACAAGTCCGACCTCAAGGGGGGCGATGCCTGGCATCACGAGATTCAGCGGCGCATCCGCCACTGCTCGTACTTTTTGCCGGTTATCTCCCACACGACGCAGGAGCGCGACGAGGGGTACTTCCGCAAAGAATGGCGCTGGGCGGCCGAGCGCACGCACGGCATGGCCGATTCGGTCTCCTTCCTCGTGCCCCTGCTCCTCGACGACATCCCCATGGAAGACGCCAAGGTGCCGGAAGTCTTTCGCGAACGGCAAGCGTTTTTGTTGCACGATGGCGCACCGACTGAGGCGTTTCGCAAGCGCATGGTGGAATTGATCCGCAGCTGCCGCAAGCGCGAGAAGCTGCTCAAGGCGGGGGCGTAAGAGGGCGGCTAGTGCGTCGTTAAAGGATCGCGTTTCCCGCCAAGGCCCGCGCCCGTTCAACGTCCTCGCGCAACTGGGCCATCAACTCCGGCACGCTCCCAAACGGACGTGTCGCGCAGTCGTTCGACGAAATCCACGGACAGCTCGCGCCCGTAGAGATCGCCCTGGAAACCGATGAGGTGGACCTCGACCTTGTGGGCGTGTTCGCCGAACGTCGGGTTGGGGCCGATGTTCAGGGCGCCGGGCCAAGCCCCCTCAGCCCCTCTCCCCGAAGAGGCGAGGGGAGGAAGTGGAACCCGCACCGCATAGACGCCGTTACCGGGGAGAAGCGTGGGGATGCGTTCCAGGTTGGCGGTGGGGAACCCCAGGGTCGCGCCGCGGCGCTGTCCGCTGCCAACGGTCCCGGTCAGGCGATAGAGCCGGCCCAGGTAGCGGGCTGCGTCGCGGACATCCCCCCGTTCCAGGGCAGCCCGCACGCGACTGCTGGAGATCGGTGCGTCGTCAACCCGGACGGCAGGGACCACGTCCAGGGCCAGGCCGCCGCGAGCACACAGGTCGGCCAGGGTTTGGACGTTGCCAGCACGGCCCCGGCCGAAGCCAAAATTGACCCCCTCGACCATGGCCCGCGCCTCAAAGCGGGTGCGAATGACCTGCTCGAAGAACTCCTCGGCCGTCAGGTGCAACAGGGCGGGGGTCGTCTGCAGGAGGACAACGTGGTCGGCCCCGTGAGCCTGGAGCAGCCGGGCCCGCTCGGCGGGGACGGTGAGCGGGGGGCCCAGAATCTCGGGGCGAAGCAGCTGGAGCGGATGCGGATCAAAGGTCACTACCACGGCCGGTCCGTGGACGACCGCGGCCTGGCGGCGTAACTCTTCCAAGAGAGCGATGTGCCCGCGATGGACGCCATCGAAATTGCCGACGGAGACGGCTCCATGCCGGCAGTCGGGCGCCGGTGTCTCATCCCAGGAGAGCGTGTGCATCACCATGCGTGAGTCGAGCCTGCTGTAGCGGGCTGTCCTTTGTAGCAAAATGCTACAGGGTGTTCAATTTCGCGTCGGCAGGCTTGCAATGGGTGACGGCCCGGCAGGCAGAGCCTGCCCTACGGGCGTAGGGCAGGCTCTGCCTGCCGGGCCGTC
Organism: uncultured Planctomycetota bacterium; assembly: GCA_963827935.1. Classification (GTDB taxonomy): domain Bacteria; phylum Planctomycetota; class Planctomycetia; order Gemmatales; family Gemmataceae; genus DATFNV01. Next base: position 430,685 of record CAWHCN010000004.1, read on the forward strand.
TTGTGACGCCGATGGAGAACGCGATGGGGCACAAGATTGCACTTGCGCTGGTGTTCGGCATGGCTATGCTGGCAGTTGACCTCACCGCCAGCGGTCGGGCTGATGATGCCGACAAGCCCGCTGACCTCTCACGGCTTCATAAGGGCCTGACCCAGGCCCAGGTCCGCCAATTCCTCGGCCCGCCGAACCACGTGGCTCGCCAAATCCTATACAGGCGTTACCTAGAGCAATGGGTGTACGACGGGCCGAACCCAGTACGGATTGAGTTCGACTGCGTTCGCGGCAACAAGCCTCAAATCATTACTGTCCATGCGCCCACTGCCGGCCTCCCTTGAATTCGCGCGCACAATTCCCCCATTTCATCGTCATAAGGCTGGAGCCTGGGGCATTAGGCCCGGCTTTGCCGGACCCAGGTGTCTTGGCGACGCAGGAAAAGACCGCCTGGGGCATGCAATAATCCGGAGGAATCGGCGAAAACTTCGCCGGCGGTCGTCTCCGCGCCCGCCCGGCGGCCATCTGTCAGATATACTTGGGGCGGTTTGGGTACGCCGGGTCGCACCGAGTGTGCTGAATCTGCGGGAGCCGACTGTGCAAGAAATAGCCAGTGACGAAGGCATGCGACCGGCGGGCCGGTGAATGGTGGGGCGGCAACCCGCATAAAAAGCGGGCTTCCGGGCAGCCGCGGAAACTTGACAGGCTGCCAATAATGGGCACGGGAGTTGCAAAATCAACCCCACCGGTAAACTAAGGGGTCGAGGCAGCCGCCCAGGCGCGGCAAGATCTGTGAGAGTTGCTTTGTGGAAGGTGGTGACCCATGGCACGACGTGACGCCTTGCTGCGATTGCATAAGTCCTTGCTGGCCCGCCGCGGCGATCTGGTCAAGAAATTGGCGGGCGAATGGGCCGACTTGCGTGGCTTCGGCACGGATAGTACCGGCGATTCGGCCGATGCGGCCTTCGAGTCCGGCAGCGACGAGATGGCCTCGCAGCTGGCCGAGCTGGATGCGCCGAGCTGAATCAGATCGAACGCGCCCTCACCAAGCTGAAGAACGGCACCTATGGCGTCTGCGAGGGGTGCGCCAACAAAATCGGCGTAGCCCGCCTGAACGCCCTGCCCTACACCACCTACTGCATCGACTGCCAGCGCGAGGCCGAACGCAACCCCGGCTGGGAAGACCGCCGCGGCGCCGGCAACTGGGAGAAGGCGTTCGATGTGGGCATCCCGTTGGAAGATCAGCGCGAGATCACCCTTTCGGATATCGAGAATGGACCTGTCGAAGTAAACCCTCACAAGCCCGGAGCGCCAGCGACGGGACAGGCAGGATACACCAGGGAGCCCGCGGATGCCGTCCGCGGGCTCTTTGCGTTTTCTGCGGGATCACTCGCCGGGCATTCCCGGGAATGGCGCGGCTTTCTCTCATCCTCGGGCGGCCGCGAGCGCTACAATGGAGAGTCCGTCCCGTCGGCCGGTCGCAATGTTGGCCCACCAGCCACTAGCCACTGGCCACTAGCCACTCTTGAGCGAGGGTGCCGTGGTCACGATCCTCAGACGTGTCGCGCTGATGCTGTTTTTTGGCTCCTGCGCCTTCGGCGGAGGCACGGCGGCGGTGGTGCTGGGGCCGCGCCTCACCGGCACCGCCACCGCCCAGGCGGGCCAGCCCCCCGCAGCCGGTACGGTCGATGTGCTACGCACCAGCGAGCGCTTCGAGGCCGTCGCCCGCAAGTGCATGCCGTGCGTGGTTGCCGTCGAGGCCAAGAAACCGGCGGGCGGCAAACGCACCAAAGCGGAGGAAGAGTCCGGCTCCGGCGTCCTCATTCGCGTCGACGGCCAGCGCGGCGTGCTGGTCCTTACCAACAATCATGTCATTGCCGATGCCCCGGCGAAAGGCATCACCATCAGCCTGGCGGACGATCGCATCGTCAAGCCGTCGCAGGTGCTGGCCGACCCCGAGTCCGACGTGGCCCTGCTGCGTCTGGACGGGCTTGACAGCTTGCCGACGGCGGTGCTGGGCGACAGCGATGGGATGCGGGTCGGTCAGTGGGTGCTGGCGCTGGGCAGCCCGTTCGGACTCAACCAGACCATGACGCACGGGATCATCAGTGCCCGCGAGCGGGGCCAGGTGGGGCTGGGGAGCACGATCCGGATCAAGGACTTCCTGCAGACCGATGCTGCCATCAACCCGGGCTCCAGCGGCGGACCGCTCTTGAACCTGGATGGCGAGGTGATCGGCGTCAACACGGCCATCGCGTCGCACTCCAACAGCAGCAGCGGCGTGGCCTTCAGCATCCCAATCAACCTGGTCAAACGGGTGATGAAGCAGCTATTGGAGAAGGGATCGGTGTCGCGCGGCTACCTGGGCATGCAACTGGCGGAGACGTTCGAGGCGGCCGACGCCCTGCGCCTGGGGCTGGACCGCGCCCAGGGGGCCCTGGTCGAGACCGTCTACCCCGAGACGCCTGCCGCCGCCGCCGGCCTGAAGCGCAGCGACGTGGTGCTGCAAGTGGATAACACGATGATCCGCAACGAGAACCAGCTCATCAACCTGATCACCGCCACCCCGGCCGGCCAGAAAATCCGGCTGCAAGTCTGGCGCGACCGACGAACGGTGTCGCTCGATGCGGTGATCGGCGATTGGTCGCGGGGGCAGGTTCGATTTCGTCCGGCGCAGTAGTCCAGTTTAGCCGCCGCCCTCCGGGCGGCGGCGGGTGGGTGGCACGCCCTGAGGTACTCCGAAGGGCGTGCGGACCGTCCAGCACGCCCTTCGGAGTACCTCAGGGCGTGCCACCCCAGGCGCTGACATCGGCCTGTGATTGAGCTGATTATTTCTTCGCGGCCCGTCAGTCGTCGGTGCGCCGGTTGCGCAGGAAGAGCAGCACGGCGATCAGGGCCGCCAGGAGGACGGCCATGATGATCATAAAGGTCCAGCTCTGCACGAATTCCAGGAAACCATCCATCGTAGCGTTCCTTTCCAGCGACAAAGAAAGATCAAGGAAGACCCCAGGGACACGCAGGCTCTCCCCGCAGCTTCAGGATGAGGGACGGTTTCGCCGCCCGGCGCCCGGGTGAGGAGAGATTTCGAGCCCCTGTTCTACCTCCCCCGGCGTCACAATGCAAGCGCTGGCATGGCAAAATGCGGTTTTTTGCAGCGCCGGCGACAAGATGCCGGAAGCGCGCCGGGGAAGGCGCTGATGGGGTTGCCGGCCGGTGCCCCGGGCCGGAGGATAAGGACTTTCCCACCATCGTGAGCCTGCCGCCCCGGGGATGCCATGTTTGTCGCACCCGAGGAGAAGCCCGGAAGCTCCCTCGCCAGCCGCACCGCCCGGCTGTCGGTGCTGCTCGTGCTGGCTGTCGGCTGCGCAGCCAGCGGCCTCCTCTATGCCCGCTGGATTTCCCGACCCTACCTGGCCGTGGATGACTTTCAGATCCTGCTGCATTCCTGGACCTGGGAGCGGACCGGGGCCGACCTGTGGGTGCCGGCCAACGAACACGCGATGCCGCTGGGACGGGTCAGCACCTGGGTGCTGGTTCAGTTGGCGGGCCGGGCCAGCGCCCTGCCGCAGGTGGCCGCCCTGCAAGGGCCCCTGGCCCTGCTGCTGGGCCAGCTCCTGCTCTACCTCTTTGTTCGCCGCGAGCTGGGCCAGCCGTTCTACGGCCTGGCGGCCGCCATCCTCTTCGGCGTCTCGACGGTCTACGAACAGGCGATTTACTGGTTCTCGGCCAGCTTCTCGGTCCTAACCCTGGACACCTTGCTGCTGGCCCTGCTGGCGGCACAGGCCTGGCGTCAAACGAGGCGACCCGCATACCTGGCCCTGGCTGTCCTGGGTGCGGCGCTGGCACCGGGGTGGTTCGCCAGTGGGGTCCTGGCTGGGCCCTTGACCGCCCTGTACCTGCTGCCGCTGGAGGCCCACCCGCAGGTCCCGCGCTTCCGGGACCGGACACGGTCCCTGCTGGTCGCGCTGGTACCGCTGCTGGGCACTGCGCTCTTCCTGGCCGTCAGTCTGCCGCGGACGGCCCAGGCCATCATGCACCTGCCGCATTACGGCGAAAAGACCGCCCTGCAATCGTTCCAGCTCTTGCCCGGCCTGAAGTACACCGTCTGGTCCGTCGTCGAGAACCTGCTCCTGGGCAACCTTGGCCTCAGCAGCGTGGATGTGCCCTTCGGCCTGGCCGTGGCGCTCTGGCCGATGCTCGTGGTTGTGGCGGGCTGGTGCTGGCGCGGCTCCCCCGAAGGACGCCGTTTGATGCTGCTTGGCTGGGGGCTGATCCTGGCCGGCTATCTCCTGGTCTACAGTGCCCGGGCGGACTGGACCTACGAGGGGCACATGAACCGGCCCAACTGGAGCCGCTATCATTTGCTCCCTCAACTCGGCCTGGCCCTGTTCATCGTTGCCGCCCTGCCGAGCTGGGCCGGACGCTGGAGCCTGCGGAGCGGCACCGGCCTGGGCCCGGCTCCCGCCCTGGCTCTTGTCGGCCTTGCGTGCGTTCTGACCCTCATCCAGCTGCCGCGGACCTTTTGGACCGACTGGACACCGGCGGACGACGAGCAGGGCCAGGTCCTGCGGCAGGTGGATGAGGTGGACCGACTTTGCCGGGAATATCGCATCTCGGCGGCGACGGCGCGGGAGGCCCTGGAATGGCTCGACATCCCCGGCGGCGGCACCCAGCCGGAGAATCGCCTCAACGCCTGGGATTTCCTCTGGGGCAGCCCGAATCCCGACCCCGCGCTGACGCCGGAGCAAGCGCGGTCCCTTCTCCAGCCTCGCCCTTAAGGAGGATTCCTCGATGCACATCCCCGGGAGTACCTTCCTGGTGAGCGGCGGCGCCTCGGGCCTGGGGGCCGCCTGCGTCCGCCTCCTGGCGCGGGCCGGGGCCAACGTGGTCATCGCCGACCTCGCCAAGGACAACGCCGAGCGCCTGGCTACGGAATTGGCGCCGCGCGTCCGCGCCGCCGTCACCGACGTGACCGACGAGAGCAGCGTCCGTGCGGCCGTTGAGTGCGCCGTCACATCCTTCGGTGGCCTGCACGGGGCCGTCACCTGTGCCGGCATTGCCATCGCGGAACGGCTGCTGGGCAAGACCGGCCCGCATCCGCTGGCGTCATTCAGCCGCGTGGTCGCCGTCAACCTGATCGGCACCTTCAACGTCCTGCGCCTGGCGGCGGAGGCGCTGGCCCGGAACGCGCCGACGGCCGGCGGCGAGCGTGGCGTGGTGGTGATGACGGCTTCGGTGGCCGCCTTCGAGGGGCAGATCGGCCAGGCCGCCTACGCCGCCTCCAAGGGGGGCGTTGCCTCGCTGACCCTGCCCGCCGCCCGCGAGTTGGCCCGGGTCGGCGTGCGCGTCTCCAGCATCGCCCCCGGCATCTTCGACACCCCGCTCCTGGCCGGCCTCCCCGAGCCGGCCCGGCAGTCGCTGGCCCAGCAGGTCCCTTTCCCGCCGCGCCTGGGTCGCCCCGAAGAGTTCGCGGCCCTGGTACTGCACATCATCGAGAATGAGATGGTCAACGGCGCGGTGCTGCGGCTGGACGGGGCGATGCGCATGGGGGCGCGGTGACGAGCGGCCGGAAAAAAGGGGACGGGACCAGGACGCAGCTCCTGTTTGAGTCTAGGGAAAACGAGCTGCTTGCTCTTTTCTCCTTGTCTCTTTTCTCCTTCTTTTCCCCTCTGCTGGGAAAAGTACGCTGTCCCAAGCTGCGTCCGCTTTTCATCTCGCGTTTTCTTCTCTCGGTTGACTCCGCTCTAGTCTGGCTCTAAAATCCAGCTGTGGGCTGTGGGCTGTGGGCTGTGGGTAGGAGTACTGAATCTTGCGAGGGGCGGGACCGACCATGGCAACGCTTCATCACTTTCATATCCCGATATATCACCATTACAATCCGCGCGAAGTCGCGTCGATTCAAGAAGAGATCGCTGGCGTGCTGCCGCGACACAGAGAGAGGTTGGCTAAGGCCTGGGACGATACCGCGCTGACATCGTTTTCGTACGAGGCCGAAGGCCATATTCTGGATGACACGCCACTGTTGAAACAGTATGTGTTGTCACATGTCGCCGCGTTCACGGATGACCTGCGCAGCCCTTCCAGAAGCATCAGCCTGAGATCCAGTTGGGTCAATGTGTGTCGGAAACACGGCTATCAGAACTATCACAGCCACTCGATGTCGGATATGTCAGGCGTGTACTACTACCAGACCAGCGGCAAGGACGGCTTACTGAAGTTCCGGAGCGATTCGACGGGGCTGAAGAACAGCTATTGGTCCAATTATCGAGACGTGGAATATGAGCCCAAGGAAGGTCTATTGATTCTGTTTCCGTCATTCCTGGAACACGCCGTCATGATGAATCAGACTGATTCTGAAAGAATCTCGATTTCTTTCAACGTTCGTCTGCACAAGTAGCAACCATTGGTTTCAGAGCAAGAAAAGGGGAGAGCAAGAAAAGGGGACAGCGTGTTTCGCTGCCCCCTTTTCTTGCTTTGACCGTGCCACTTCGGCTGACCGAAGGTCGCTCGTTGTGGCACGGTCAGGAGGCACCGTGCCACAACGGCGAGTTCGCGTGCGATGCATCCAGCCCGAAGCGCAAGCAAGGGCGTCCGGCTGGAGGCCCTTGCTTGCGCTTCGGGCTGGCCGAAAGGCAGCCGTTCCCCTCGCCGCCCGCGGCCCCAGCGCCTATACGAACCCCATGAGTACCACCGCACCCCCCATCGCTCCGCCGCAGCGCGGCGGCCGACTGCTTCTTTGGGCGGGCCTCCTGGCCCTGGTTGTCGGCGTCGTCGCTTACCCGGTCCAGATGACGGCCGCCAACCTCAGCACGCCCTGGTATGCGCCGGCCCTGGCCACGGTGGGCACGCTCTTGATCCTCGTCTCCCTGTCCAAGCGCGTCACCGTTTGGCGGGTCGTGGCCCTGCTGCTGGTCGGAGCGATGGCGGCCCTTAACTGGTGGTTCGTCCTCTCCTATACGCGTCTGCCGGGCTACTCCGGTCCGCTGGCCCAGGGCCAGCCATTCCCCGAGTTCCATGCCACGCTGGCCGACGGCACGCCGTTCACGCGCGACAACCTCAAGGGGGACCAGAACACGGTGATGATTTTCTTCCGCGGGCACTGGTGAGCGATCTGCATGGTCGAGCTAGGTAAGCTCGAAGGCCGACACGACGAATTCGCCAAACGCAACACCCGCATCGTCGCCGTCTCGCTGGATAGTGTCGCGGACAGCCAGGAGATGCAGAAAAAAAAATTCCCGCACCTGGTCATCGTCTCCGATGCGGAGGAGAGCCTGGCCCGGGCGGCGGCGGTCATCGCGCCGCAACACACCCCGCAGGGCGGCGACACCCTGGCCCCGACAACGGTCTTCATCGACCCGTCCGGTCAGGTCCGCGGCGATGTGTTCCGCCCGGAGCGGTACATCAACCGACAATCGCCGGATGAAGTCCTGAAGATGATTGATGCACAGCTCCACTCCGTACCGTCGGCGAAGAACTGATTCTTGACGCGCGGCGCCCGCTGCCTATTATGCACTTATGAACACTACACTGGCCGATTGCGTCGTGACCATCGCGCTTCCAAGTCCCGTCGGTCCTCTGCTCGCGGCAGCCGTGGACGACGGCATCTGCCTGCTCGAGTTCGCCGAGCCGAACCGGCAGGAGCAGCAACTGGCCGTCCTGCGGCGCCAGTTTGGCGAGGCCATCGGGCCGGGCCGGCACCCACACCTTGACCAGTTGGCCGCGGAGCTGGAGGAATACTTCGCCGGTACGCGGCGCGAGTTCGCGGTGCCGCTGGCGATTTCGGGCACATCCTTTCAAGAGCGCGTGTGGCGGCAACTGCGGCAGATTCCTTATGGCACCACCTGCTCCTACGAGGACATCGCCCGGGCCCTGGGCGATGCAAATGCCGTCCGCGCCGTGGGTCGGGCCAATGGGCAGAACCGCGTCGCCATCGTCATTCCCTGCCATCGCGTCATCAACAAGGGGGGCGGCCTCGGAGGTTATGGCGGAGGACTGTGGCGCAGGGCAGCTCCTCCTCAATCTGGAGCGCCGCACGGCGTCGTGAAGCCTTTCCGTGCCCCGGCTCGCTCCGGGGCACACCGTGTGCATTTCATTGGCCTATGATGAATGTCGTCTGAGGTATCACCTCAGCGCTTTTTGCGGGCGTTATCCCCTCCGGCGGCCAAATCAGGCCGCCGGCGCTCGCCGCATCGGCCCTGCTTCTTGTGCTGCGCCAGGGACCAGTTCCTGCCAGTTGGGAAGCGGGAGTTGCAGTGCTGCGCACAGGAGTGCATGACGTGAGCAAGAAGCGGAGAGACGCGGTGGCGCTGTTCACCGAAGGGCGGGACTTGACCGCCACGGTGTTGCGCGCAACCAGCGAGACGGGTGCGCGGGCGGAGCGGCTGGCGGCCGGGCTCATCGACCTCTGGCCGGCGCCCTGGCGGCCTGCCTGCTGACCGGCCGGGAGGCGACCGGGCTGGCGATCCGCGACGAGGCGGGGCATCCGCGCCCAGACTGGCACGAAGCCTTGCGCTCTCAACTGGGTCCGTTGGGCTCCGGGCCGGCGAAAACGATCTCGGCACCCTCCGCGCTTCAGCTGCCAGAGCATCTCCTCCACCTGGGTGCCATCCAGTGGGACGATCGCCAGTATGGGGTGCTGGCGCTGGCGTTGCACCGGCGGACGGCCGACGCGCCACTGGCACAGGTGTTGCTCGCCCATGTGGCCGAGCACCTGGCCTTCCGACTGGTTCACGAAGAGGCAGAACGCCGCGGGCAGCACCAGTATCGCGACCTGGCCGACCTGACGAACCTGGTGGGGCACGAGTTCAACAATACGTTGAACGCCATCGGGTTGCAGATCGCCGCCCTGGCGCAGAAGGGACTGACGGCGGACCACTATGCGGAGCTGGCCGAGGTCCGGCGCCAGGTGGCGGCGGCGGGCGCCATGGTGCGGCGGCTCCAGGACCTTTGCTACAGAGGCAGCCCGCCGCGCCAGCCGGCTGATCTCAACCGGGCCGTGCGCCGCGCCGTCGACCAGCGCACGCCGCTGACCCTCGCGCCCGACCTGCCACCCGTTCAGGGTGCGGCCCTCGACCTGGAACGCCTGGCCGACGCCCTGGTGCGCGGGTCGTCGGCCGGGAACGCCCCGGACGCCGTCACGGTCAGCACTGGTCGGGGATCCGGGGCCACGGTCTGGCTTCGCGTGGAGGATGCGGCGGCTGTCACCGATGAGGCCCTGCTGCCGCGCGCCTTCGAGCCCTTTGTCGGGCTGCGGCCGGGGGACGACGGCACTGCCCTGGCGCTGGCCCGCGCGGTGGCGCGGCGTCTGGGCGGCAGTGTCCGGGCCGAGCCACGACCGGGCGGGGGGGTCGTGTTCATCGCGGAGCTGCGGGCGGCGGAGTAGCGGGCCGTCATCCAGCTCCGGGTCAAGGAACCCGGTGTCCGACCCCTGCCAGCTTGCCCGGCAGGTGAAGAAGTTCGGTGGCTAGTGCAGCGTCAAGCCCGGGATTTAGGGTGGCACGCCCTGAGGTACTCCGAAGGGCGTGCCTGACCGTCAGGCACGCCCTTCGGAGTACCTCAGGGCGTGCCACTCAACTGGTCCGTTGACGGTGCGCTAGCTATCCTTCAATTCCCATTGTGGAGAACCGAGACGTGCCGGACCAGACCGCTCGGGTGCTGGTAGTGGACAGCGAGCCCAAGGTGCTCGCCACCGTCTCGACACTGTTGCGGCAGGAGGGGCACCAGGTCGAAACGGCCGATCGCCTCCAGTCAGTCCTGCGCGACCAGGCCGGTGCCGGCCCCGATGTGCTTCTGACCGAGTTGACCGCCGGCGAGCTGGATTTGCTGAGTGCGGTCCGCGCCGCTGGCCGACCACGGTCTGCGTGCTGTTGACCGCCTATGCGACGCTGGAGTCGGCGATCGGTGCCATGCGGCGGGGGGCCTACGACTATCTCATCAAGCCCTGCGTAGTCGAGGACCTCAAACAGACCGTGGCCCGCGCCATCGAGCACGGCCAGGCGAGCCAGCTGGCCGCGGAGCACGACCGGCGCCTGCGGGACATGAACGACGAGCTGGAGGAGCGCGTCCGCGCCCGTACCGCCGAGCTGGCCCGCGTCAACGAACACCTCGCCGAGGCGAATGCGGCCAAGGACCGCTTCCTCGCCACGCTGTCGCACGAGCTGCGGACGCCGTTGACCCCACTGCGGGCCGCCCTCGACCTGCTGAAGTTGAAGTGTGCCAGCAACGAGTTCGGGCCGGTCCTGGAGTCGATGGCGAGCAGCCTCGATCAGGAGACGCGCCTGATTGACGACCTATTGGACGTGGCCCGGATCAACACCGGCAAGATGGCCTTGAAGCGTCAGGCGGTGGAACTGGCGGCGTGTCTGCGCGAGGCGGCCGATGCGGTCCGCCCCAAGGCCGACGCCCGGCGGCAGACGCTGGAGGTCGCCCTGGACGAGTCCATCCCGCCGCTCCTGGCCGATCCGGTCCGGCTGCGCCAGGTGGTCTGCAACCTGCTGGACAACGCCAGCAAGTTTACCCCGGAGGGAGGCCGTCTCGCCTTGCGGGCCTGGCGCCAGGGCAGCCAGGCGGTCTTCAGCGTCACGGACAGCGGGCCGGGTATTGCCCCGGCCTTCCTGCCGCACGTCTTCGAGCCGTTCCGCCAGGCCGATTCCTCTTCGCGCCGGCAACACGGGGGCCTGGGCCTGGGGCTGAGCATCGTCCGGCAGATCATCGAGTTGCACGGCGGGCGGGTGGAGGCGGCTAACCAGTCGCCCGGCCCCGGCGCTTGCTTCACGGTCTGGCTGCCGATCGTCCCCGCGCCCGCCCCCCTGCCGCACTCGCCTCCGGTGGACCTGGAGCCGCCTGCGCGTCCTGCTGGTGGATGATTCCATTGACACGGTTACCGTGCTGGCCCGGCTGCTGGCGGTGAAGGGCTTGGTGGTGCGCGAGGCGGTTTCCGTGGCGAAGGCCCTTGAGCTGGCCCGCGCCGAACGGCCCGATGTCATCATCACCGACATCGGCATGCCGGGCCAGGACGGCTACGACCTGCTGGAGCAGGTGCACGCCGACGCGCGGCTGCGCGACGTGCCCGTCATTGCCGCCACCGGCTACGTCGGCAGCAGCGAGCAGACCCGGATGGCCGCGATGGGCTTCGCCGCTTCCCTTTCCAAACCGTTCGAGCTGGACGAGCTGCTTCGCGCCCTGGCCCAGGTACGCCGGCGGTAGTGCGCTGGCGATCCTGTTAGCCCGACGCGCCAGCGCGGACGCGCGGCGGCTCCTCGCTAGTGTCCTGAATCGGAAATTCGTTGGCGATCTCTTCGGCCTGAAAGGCCGATTCTGTCAGCCCAGGCCGTGAGGCCTGGGAGAATTTCGGCGATCAGGTTTTGGCCCTGTAAGGGCCATTCATTGTCTCGAAACATAAGCACTGAACGGCCCTAACAGGGCCGAATGGTCCGGATGCCACAAACCCAGGCCTTACGGCCTGGGCTGACAGAATCGGCCTTTCAGGCCGAAGTACATCCAGGACGAGTTTCTAACTCAGGACACTAGCGCTTCGGGCTGCCAGGGCCTGTTGCGAATCGAACTTCCTAGTTCTACTGTGCCCCTTTTTCATATGTCTGGCGTACCGCGAGACGGTGGGAATTCTCCGGTCGCATCTACCCAATGGTAGATGCGCGTTCTTCCGTCCGGCGCAGCACGGTGTTGACTTCGGCGAGAATCCCTGCCAACGTCGTCGGCCGACGCTCCAGCACCCAGGCGAAGATTACCCGCAGTTGCGGCACGGTGATCCACACCGTTTTTTTTTGAGGACCGACTTCTCCAGATTCAGAAACCACAAGGCCAACAGCGACAGCGTCATGTGGTGATACCAGCCGACCCAACTGCGCACTTCGTAGTGGGCCAACCCCACCTCACCCTTGCCCATCTGCAACGCCTGTTCGATCCGCGGCCGCTCACACTTGACACGCACCAACTCCGCCAACGCTACCCCCGACAAGGCGTTGCTCAACGCATAGGTCACGTCGCCGGCGCGATCCACCGGACGCACGATCACGACTCGTTCCGGTCTACCGACGCAGCCGTCGGCATCCTTGGTTTGCACCAACCGCGTCAGGGCACGCACCACCAAGGGGCCTTTCTCACCCGCCCGCACCGTCAGGCGCTGCCACGCCGACGCCGGCTGACGCGCCGCCCAGGCCTGGACCTGCTCGAAGGGCGGCAACCGTCGCCGTCCCGACGGCCCCGCCTCTCGCTCGGCTTCCAGGTCGCGGATCAGCGTGTTGCACGGCACATCCACCACATAACGCTCGCCGCCACGTCGCAAGGCTTGCCGAAACTCCGTCACCCGGCCAAACTCGTCGTCGGCCGCCACCCAGCCGTGCGGCAACGCTCGGCAACGCTCCCATTGGCCCAAGGCCAGACGCCATTTCTCCTGAAACGTCGTCTCGGTGGGCACGTAACATTTCGCCCGCCGCTTGCGATCGTCCACCCACTCTTGCGGCAAATACAAATCCGCGGCCAGCAACGTCTCGCCCTGAGCACAGGCATAGGCCGTGAACACGCCCACCTGACAGTTCTCGACCTTGCCCAGGCGGCCGCACCACTGCCGGGCCACGCCACAGGAGTCGTCGCCTTTCTTGGCGAAGCCGCTGCCGTCAAAGATCAGCACCGCGTCGTCGTCGCGCCACGCTGCGGCCACGTGCCGCTGCAACTCGTCCAACACGGCGCTATCGGACCATTTGCCGGCGCCGACGAACTTTTGCACCGGCTTGCGTGCCGCGCCAGCTTGCCGAGCGATCGGCTCGTTGGTCTTGCGCTCCAGGTTGCTGAGGCGGCCTTCGAGAACGACCTCGGCCCAGTGCCGTTGTTCCGTGCGATAGAACAGGGGCTGATAGCGTTCGATGAACCCCGCCAAGCGGCGGACGCCGCCCTGCACGGCTGCCAGCGGCACCTTCACATCGGCGAGCAAGGCGAGCGCTTCCGGGGATTCCAAGAGGGACATCCGTGTTCCTCCATACTGATCTTCCATGATGGGGCGAGTTCCGGCATACTATACGAACTATCCCAAAAGGGGCACAGTAGAACTAGAACTCCCGATACGGCGGCCGCGTTTTGCCGGGCTGGGGCACGGGGTACTTGCCGTCGGCGCCGGCCACAGCGGGGGCACGGCGATTCAGCGTCAGCTTGTCGACGTTCGGTGCGAACTCGTGTTCGTGGTTCAGGATGCTGGTCGTAGGTGATGATCTGGCCGGTGTGGGCCGCCATGCGGCCCATGGCCGTGACCAGGCTGGCCTCGGCGCCGCGCTGGACCTCGTTGTAAGGCTTGTTGTTGCGGATGGCGTCCATCAGGTGGTCCCATTCGAGCTGGTAGGGGTTCGGCTCGTGCTTGCCGGTGCCATTGCCAGGCCAGAGTCGTGCCTTGGTGCACCGGCGGCAGGTTCTGGCCCTTGAAGATGCGGCGACCGGGCCGGCGTGTGCGAGTTCGACGGAGATGACGGCCGAGCCCTTGGTGCCGTGGGCGTAGCTGGCGAACTCCTGCTGGCAGCCGCGGCATCTCGCGGCCTTCCAGCTGCAGCTTGGCGCCGTCGGCGAAGGTGTACTCGACCGAGTAGGTGTCGAAGTTCTGGTCGATGTAGTTGCCGCGATAGTGCCGGCCGCCGGAAGCCTCGGCCTGGACCGGCCAGGCGTCCTTCATCCAGCAGCATTCGTCGATGTTGTGGATCAGGAAATCGCTGTAGCAGCCGCCGCTGGCCCACAGGAACGAGTGGAAGCGGCGGATCTGGTACACCAGCTCGCTGATGCCCTTGGGCTTGGCGGCTCGAGGCGCAGATCCCGTCGCGGCCCGTCTGCCGGTAGGCCCGCAGCAGCACGATGTCGCCGATCTGCGCCGCGGCTTGATGCGGTTCGAACAGTTCGCCGCGGGCGGCGCAGTGGCGGCACATGAGGCCGACGCCGACCTTGAGGTTGCGCCTGCACCGACTCCTCGCCCAGCTTGAGCATCCGCCGGGTGCTGGGGCCGTCCACGGTGATCGGCTTTTCCATGAAGACGTTGACGCCCTTCTCGATGGCGTAGGTGAAGTGGACCCAGCGGAAGGCCGGCGGCGTGGCGAGGATGACCACGTCGCCCGGCCGCAGGCAGTCCATGGCCTGCTTGTAGGCGTCGAAGCCGAGGAACTGGCGACTCTTCGGGCACGTCGATCTTGCCGGTCTTGGGATCGACCACCCGCTTGATGGTGTCGTGGCTGGATTCGAGCCGGTCCTGGAAGACGTCGGCCATGGCGACGAGCTTGATCGGGCCGTCTTGGACTGGACAGGGCGTTGACGGCGGCACCGGTGCCGCGGCCGCCGCAGCCGACGAGGGCCACCTGAATGGTGTTGTCTCTCGGCGGCGTGGACTGCGGGAATGGCGACGCCGGCCAGGGCCGAGGCGGCTGCGACCGCGCCGGCCGTGTGGAGAACTTCGCGGCGCGTGACGCCCGGATGCTGCGAGTCGATCATGGAGGGAAACTCCTTAGGTTGGGGGGCGGGAGGTTGGTCGGAGTCCGCCAAGACGGTGCAGCTAGTCTATCAGCGCGGCAGGTCAGCGCTAAGACCCCTCGGGAAGAATAGGCGCGAATCCGCGGCTCCGGCCAAGAGCGCAGTCGGGCCGCCCTTGGCTGGCGCCGCGGGCTCGCAGCTGGCAGCCGTGGCGACGCCAGCTCTCGCCTGGCCGGATTTGCTGGCGTCCGGAAGGCACGGTGCCACGACGGTGCCACGACGGTGCCACGACGGTGCCACCACCCTGCCACGAGGGTGCCACCACCCTGCCACGAGGGTGCCAGATGGTGCCACCACGGTGCCACAGGGTGCCACCACGGTGCCACGGGGTGTCCGAAGGTGTGGTGGCACCCTGGGCTGGTGGACGATCCGTCGGAATGCGGTGAATCGGGTTCGTGGTGGCCAGGCAGCGTGGCGTCGGCTAGAATCCACGGCCATGAACATCTCCACGACTCTCAGCAACCGGCTTCGGGCAGCCATTGATCGTCGCCGTCTGGTGGAGACGGCGGTGCGGCTCGTGGCCGTCCCCAGCCGCACCGGCGAGGCCGGCGCCGTCAGCGACTGTCTCGCGGACACTCTCCGGGCCGATGGGTTCACGGTCGAGCGTCCCGTCGGCGGCTACCCGGCGGCCCCAGCGGTGGCGGTGCGTTTCTCCAGCGGCAAGCCAGGGCGGAACCTCCAGTTCAACGGTCACCTCGATACCGTTCATCTGCCCTTTGTCCCGCCGGCGGTCCACGACGACCGCATCACCGGCAGCGGCTCTTCGGACATGAAGGCGGGCGTGGCGGCGGCCGTGGAAGCCCTCCGCGTGCTGCGCGACACCGGCGCCCTGCCGGGCGGGGCCGCCCTGCTCACGGCTCATGACCTGCACGAGACCCCGTGGGGCGATGGCCGGCAGCTCAACCAGATGATCGCCGATGGGTATGTCGGCGATGCCGTGCTGCTGCCGGAGTACCTCAACGAGTGTCTGCCGGTGATCGGCCGCGGCGGGCTGACGTGGAAGGTCGACGATCCGCCGGCCTGGGGCCCCGATCCACGAAGTCATGCGTCCCGCCGAGCCGAGCGTCATCGCTGCCGGCGCGGAGTTGGTGGCCCGGCTGAACCGGCTGCACGCGCAGGTGGCGACGAAGAGCGATCCGATGGCCGGCGCGGAGAGTGTCTTCATCGGCCAGGTCCATAGCGGCGAAATCTTCAACCAGTATCCGCAGGAATGTCTCGTGGAAGGGACGCGCCGCTGGCTGCCCGGCACCCGCCAGGCCGACGTCGGTGGCCGAGCTGCGCGGCCTGTTCGACCAACTGGCGCGCGACACCGGGACGACGGTGACCGCCCAGTTCAACCTGATGCGCGATGCGTTCCTGCTGCCGCAGGACAACCCCTTCGTGGCCGCCTTTCAAGAGGCCTACGCCACCGCTTCGGGTGGGGGGCCGCTGAAGGTGGGAGCCAAGCCGTTCTGCGACGACGGCAACAGCTTTTGGGCCTTGGCCCAGGTGCCGGCCATCACTCACGGGCCACGCGCCGGCGGGCGCATACCCTGGACGAGTGGGTGTCCATCGACGACCTGGTGCGCGTGGCCCATGTCTATGCGCTGACGGCGGTGGCGTATTGCGGAGGCGAAGGAGGTACGAGCAATGGTTGAGTTGTCACTAGGCTTGCGCACAGTCGATTTGCCGTTCATGGTCGAACTGCCGGATGTGACGGACGAAATGTTCGATGAACTGGTCGATGAGGACACCAAGGCGGAACTAATTGACGGGGTGATGTACGTGCATTCGCCAGCTTCGATGCGCCATGACCAGGTGAGTGACTTCTTCCGCGCCGTGGCACGTGTGTTCGCTCGGCGAAGGAAGCTGGGTTCGATCTTCGGCCCCGACTCGCTGGTCCGTCTGGCTCCGGGCCGACGTTTCGGCCCGGATATGTACTTCCTCGCCCGGGGCCGGCTGCCGCCCGGCCGCCCTCCCAAGGAATTCAACGGCGTCCCCGAGTTGATGGTGGAAGTACTGTCCCCCTCCAATCGCCGCCACGACCTGAAGGTCAAACGGTTGGCCTATCAGGCGGCCCGCGTCCCGGAAATCTGGTTGATCGACCCCGACAGGGAACGCATCACGGTGGATTGGCGGCGAGGAAAACGCTACACCGCAGCCACGCATCGCGTGGGCCGCATCGAATCGAAGGTCATTCCCGGGTTCTGGATTGATGCCAGTCTGGCTTTGGCAAGACGAATTGCCCGACGAACTCGACTGCCTGCGGCTGATCCTCGGGGACGAGCCCATCTGACTGGAGAAGCTACTGATGCGAACCACTCACCTGCTGGGATTACTGGTTCTATTCGCCGGTGTCGGCCCCCTCGCCGCGGCCGATGCCCCGAAAAAGACGGAGCGCACCGCCAAGGACTACGTCGAACGCGGCAGTGTCTTCCTGGCCCGTAACGATACGGAGCAGGCGCTGGCGGACTTCGACAAGGCCATTGAACTCGACCCAGCTTCTGCCGACGCTTACCGCTGGCGAGGCTATGCCCGCTGGCAAACCGCGGTCCTCAAACGAAGCCGGGAGGAGGTCGGAAAAGCCGTTGAAGATTACGACCAGGCCGTCAAACTCGATCCAAAAAACGCCGAGACACGGCGAGACAGGGGTACGGCCCTGCTGTGGATGGGCAAGCTCGAACAGGCCCTGGCTGACCTGGACAAGGCGGTGGAACTGGAACCGAAAAACGCGGCCTACCATACGGAGCGTGCCGGCATTCACGGCAGGCGCGGCGAGATCGATAAAGCACTGGCCGACTACAACGCTGCCATTGCGATCGATCCCAAGGACTACGCTCCTCTCGTTGGCCGAGCGCATCTACCTCGTGAAGGGCGATTCGGCCAAGGCGCTGGCCGACTACGGCGCCGCACTGGCTCTCCGGCCGAGGAATGCGAATGGGTATCTCGAACGAGCCCGTGTCTTTCTCCAGCAAAAGGAGTTTGCCAAGGCGCTGGCGGACCTTGATGAGGCCATCTGGCTAGAGCCGAAGACCGCCGCCCCGCTCATCGTGCGTGCCGATGTTCGCGTTGCCCAGGGTGATCTCGCCAAGGCTATCGCGGACTACGATGAGGCGCTGAAACTCGATCCCAAGAATGCTACGGCCTACCTCGATCGGGGCATGGTCTATACCCGCAAACGCGACTACGACCAGGCCCAGGCCGATCTTGACGCCGCCGTCAAGTTCGCACCGAACAGTTACCTCCCCTACCTGACCCGCGGGCACCTTTACCAGGAGAAGGGCGATCCGGACCGCGCCGTCGAGGACTACAACCAGGCCCTGACCCTCGCTCCCAAGGATCCGCAGATTCTGGGTGCCCGGGCACAGGCCTACGAGAAGAAGGGCAACTACGTCAACGCGTCCGCCGACTACGAGGAAGCCCTCAAGGCAGCGCCGAAGGACGGCTTGGCCCTGAACAACCTCGCCTGGTTCCTGGCCACCTGCCCCGAGGCCGGCCAGCGGGACGGCAAGCGGGCGGTGGAACTGGCCGCCAAGGTGTGCGAGCAGTCCAAGCACAAGGTCCCCGAAGCCCTTGACACCCTCGCTGCCGCCTACGCCGAGGCTGGCAACTTCGACGAGGCGGTGAAATGGCAGAAGAAGGCCGTCGAACTGGCGACCGAGGCGGAGAAGAAGAAGTTCCAGGAGCGTGTCGCGCTGTATGAGCAGAAAAAGGCGTACCACCAACCGAAGCCATGAGCCCCCGTTTAGCCGCGAGCTTCTGCGAGCGCTCCCCCACTTACGTGGGAGGCTCGCTGCACGCTCGCAGAAGCTTGCGGCCAAACAGTGAGGAACCCCCCATGTCTACCGCCACTCTCCCCGACCTGATCGCCGACGCCCAGACCACCGAGGAGCGCTTCCTCCGGCACATCTTCGTGCGCGACCAGATGGCCGAGTGGTCCAAGCACCCGCTGGTCATGGCCCGGGCCGATGGCGTGCATTACTGGGACGTGAACGGCAAGCGCTACCTGGACGCGCTCTCCGGCATCTACGTCGCCTCGGTCGGGCACAACAATCGCCGGGTCATCGCCGCCATCCGCGACCAGCTCGACACCCTGTGCTTCTCGCCGCCGATGCACGGGACCAACCCGCTGGCGGTACAGCTCGCCACGCTGCTGGCGGAATTGGCGCCTGGCGACCTGTCCGCAGTGAAATTCCAGTGCGGCGGGTCCGAGGTGACTGAGGCCGCCATCAAGCTCGCCCGCCAGTACCATCGGCTCACCGGCCACCCGGGCAAGTACAAGGTCATCAGCCGGTACATGTCGTGGCACGGCTCGACCTTGGGCTCGCTGTCAGCCTCGGGCCTGAAATCGCGCAAGACTGTCAACGAGCCACTGGCCCCCGGCTTCCTCAAAGTCTTCCCGCCGACCTGCTATCGCTGCCCCTTCGGCAAGAGCTACGGCGACTGCGGCATCACCTGCGCGACCCTGGTGGGTGATGTCATCGACATGGAAGATCCGGAAACGGTGGCGGCCGTCATGGTCGAGCCGATTGGCCATACCGGCGGCATCATCGACCCGCCGCCGGAGTACCTGCCGATCCTCCGCGAGGTCTGCGACCGGTACAACATCCTGTTGATTTTCGACGAGATCATCACCGGCGCCGGTCGCACGGGACACCTGTTCGCCGCCGAGACCTTCGGCGTCCTGCCCGATGTGCTGTGCGCGGCCAAGGGGATCGCGGGCGGCTACGCCCCGCTGTCGGCGATGATCTGCCGTAAGCCGATTGCCGACGCCTTCTGGGGGCCGATTGCGGAGAACCCCGGCTTTGTCGAGGGGCACACCTTCGAGGGGAACCCGATCTCCTGCGCCGCCGGCCTGGCTGTCCTGCGGGAAATCCTGGAACAGGACCTGTGCGGCAACGCCCGCAAGCAGGGCCAGCGCCTGCGCGAGGGGTTCGAACGGCTGGCGCGGAAGGCCGGCGTCATCGGCGACATCCGCGGCAAGGGACTGCTTCAGGGGATCGAGTTTGTCCGCAACCTCAAGACGAAGGAGCGCTTCGCCGACGAGATCGGCTTCGGCGTGAGGGTTGGCCGGCGGGCGCTGGCCAACGGATTGCTCTGCCGCTTTGACCCACACTGGATCGCCTTCGGCCCGCCCTTGATCTCGACGGCGGAACAGATCGACGAAATGGTGTCTATCCTGGAAGAGAGCCTCGGTGAAGTGCTGGTGGAAATCAGTTGACCCCTGCTGTTGACGGCTCTCGTAAAGGAGCGACATCGTGCGCTGGCGTCTCAGTCTGGCCCTCGCGGTCGTCGGCATCGGGTTGATCGTCTGGGGCGTCATGGAGTGGCGACTCGGGAGCGGCGCCTCGGCCCAACCCGAGCGCATGACTCTGAAACAGCTCATCGCCCGTGGGCCGGAGGGGAATCCGAACATTCTTCTCACCGACTTCGAGCTGGGTGACAATTACGTCATTTCGGAGGATACGAAGACCCACCGCTGGAACGGCGTCTACATTCCTGCGTTTCCGCCCGGGGAGGGTAAAGCCGGCGTGGGTCCCGGCCGGCCGGTGGCATCCATCAAGGCCGTCATTTTCAGCCTGAATGTCCATAGCGATGCCGATATCCAGACGGTCATCGCCCGCCGTGAGCTGCCCGCGCTGGTGACCAATCGCATCAAGTCGCTCGGGTCGGAGGAGAAGCGCCTGCTGCAGAACCAGTACGGCGGCGGGATCAACGTCGACGCCTGCCTGATCATCCAGGAAGGGCGCAAGCCGATGAGCGGGGCCATCCTGGCTCTGATGTTCGGCGGCGGGGCGATCCTTCTGCTCGGCGCCCTCGGCTTCTTCGTATTCAGCATGTTGTCGGGAGAGCCGAAGGCCGTGAGCGTCAAACGGAAGCGCCGCCGCAAAGACGACGAAGACGAGGATGATCGGCCTCGAAAGAAACGCCGGTCCGATGACGATGACGATGAGCCGCGGGCGAAGCGACGGCGGTCGCGAGACGAAGAGGATGAGGACGATGCGCCGCGCCCGAAGCGGCGCCGGCCGCGTGATGAGGATGACGAATGACCGACACATCACCGGAAGCCGAACGCGTTCTGATTGATATCTACCGCCGCATGCCCTTCGCGCGGAAGTGGAAGATCATCGGGGACACGTTTCGCACCGCGCGAGTGCTGCACGCTGTGGGGGTGCGTTTGCGGAACCCCGCGGCCTCGGACAGCGACATTCGAGACGAATGGCTCAGAAAACGCCTGGGCAACCGACCGCCGACACCCCGTGGAGACCCGGCCATGTTCCTCTCCAGCGACGAACTGGCGGTCTTTCGAGACGTGGTCGGCAAACTGACGACCCTCGGCATCCCTTACGCTCTCGGCGGATCATTGGCCGCTTCCGTCCACGGGTACTTTCGCCAAACGCACGACGCCGACATCACCGTGGAGCCCTTCCCCGGCAAGGAACAGCGGCTGGTGGATTCACTCGGCGAAGCCTACTACGCCAGCCTGCCGGCGATCGAGGAGGCCGTGCGGAAGCGATCGTCTTTCAACCTGATTCACAACGAGACCGCCTTCAAGATCGACGTGTTTGTCCGCAAAGACGATCCGTTCGAGTTATCCGCCATGTTGCGCCGGGTTGCGGCGTCCCTCCCTGAGTCTCCGGACCAGCCAATCATCCTGCAATCGGCTGAAGATCTCATCCTCTTCAAATTGCGCTGGTATCGGCTGGGGAACGAAGTGTCCGAGAAGCAGTGGACAGACATCCTGAATGTTCTCAAGATTCAGGCACCCCGGCTCGACATCGCCTACCTCGACCACTGGGCGGGCCAGCTTGGCGTCGCCGACCTGCTGGCCCGTGCCCGACAGGAGAGTGTCGTCTGAGCATGGACCCGCTTGCCGCCAGCCTCGTCCGCGGCCGCCTTATCATTGCCGTGGCTGCGGTTCTGTGGAGCCTGAGCGGTCTGTTCACGCGCATCCTCGGCCACGACACCCCGCTGCGGCTGGGTCCCGAGCCGGTGGACGGCCTGACCATCGCCTTCTATCGCGTGGGCTTCGCCGGCCTGGTACTGATGCTGACGCTGCGCCGCCGCGATCTTTCGTTCCGTCCGGCCATGATCGCGATGGTCGCGATCTTCGCCCTGATGAACCTCACCTTCGTGCTGGCGCTGGCCGGCGGCAAATCGTCCAACGCCATCCTGCTGCAGTATTCGGCGCCATTGTGGATTTACATCATCAGTGTTCTCTGGCTGGGCGAGGCGGCGAGCGTGCGCGGCTGGCTGGCGCTGGGCCTGGGGTTGGCGGGCGTGGCCGTGATCGTCGCTGGCGGTTGGGGCGGAGACTCCCTGCCGGTGATCGGCCTGGGCCTGGCCAGCGGCGTCGGCTTTGCCGGCGTGATCCTGTTTCTGCGCATCCTGCGCGGCGCTTCGTCGAATTGGCTGACGGTGCTGAACCACCTGGGCGGTGCCGCCGCCGTCGCACCGTTGCTCTTCTTTTCGTCGAACGGTTGGCCGACCCTGACCTGGCAACAGTTCGGCGTGATGTTGCTGTTCGGGGCGGTGCAGATGGGGATTCCGTACCTGCTGATGGCGCGCGGCCTGCGCGTGGTGAGCACGCAGGAAGCCGGCGTCATTACCTTGCTGGAGCCGCTGCTCAACCCGGTGTGGGCGTACCTTGTGGCGCCGGAGAAGGAGAGTCCGACACGGTACACGTTGGCAGGCGGGGCCCTGATCCTGGGGGCGCTGGCGTGGCGGTATTGGCCGCGGCGCAAGGCTCCATCAACGACTACTTGAAGCACGGTCCGGCACCGTCAGGGGAAGAGCCGCAGCCGCACCCACAGTCGCCTACCCGCGAACTGTGCAGGGCTGTTCATTTCCAGCCGGGCAATCGTCGCGCGCCCGATGGCAGTGAGCCCACGAATCGCTCCCGCTTCCGTACCGACCTGGAAGTGCTCTTCCCAGCGGTCTTGCCGCGGATTGAAGAGAGGTACGACCGTCTGCGTGACTTCGTCTACTCCGGTGGTGTGGGCGGACTTGTGCACGTTGCACGAACGGCACGCTAGGGCCCGGTTGGAAAGGTCATCGGAGCCGTGTAACGATGTGGGTAGGACGTGTTCCACCTCGAACGGGAAATTGAAGATCTCCTGAGGTGCGCGACAGTACTCACAGCGGCGGCCGGCGGCGCCGGGCCACCGGCGGGTAGAGCGGGTTCATGGCACCTGTTGTCCCAGCAAGGCCGCCGCCCGTGCCGCCGCCCCGCGCAGTTCCGCTTCCACGAGAGCATCCAACTCCGCCTGTTCATCCGGCGGGAGCATTGTCCCCGTGTCGCGGGCGGCGCGCCAACGCTGCATCAACTCCGTCAGCCGCTGCTGCTGCTGGGCGGTGAAGAACCGATCCGGCCGCAGGCTTTGCACGACGACGAGTGTGCCGGTTTCGGCCTCGCTCAATTGGGACGTCAGGGCGTCCAAGGCTTCCCCCGGCGTCCTCCCCACCGATTGGGTTCGACCCGCCACTGCTCGGTACGCGCCGTCTCCCGTTGGTGTGTTGTCAGGCATGATGGAAATGGTCGTCATCTGTCCTCCTCCTCTGCCTCAGGCACCCCAAGAAGAGTGTAGCCAACCGGTCGAAGGCATTACAACCCCAGCACATCGTCCATCGTGTACCGCCCCGCCGGTTTGCCCGCCAGGAACTTCGCCGCCTCCAGCGCCTCCGCGCGCGTAGCTGTCGCGCGAGCTGCTCTTGTGCACCAACTCCATCGTTTCGCCCACGGCGCTGTAGATGATGGTGTGCTCGCCGACGTTGTCGCCGGCGCGGACTGCGTGGATGCCGATCTCGCCGGCCGGCCGTTCGCCGACCAGACCCTCGCGACCGTGCCGCAACTCCGTCTGCCCCATCGCTTCCTGTACGATCTTCGCGAAGTGCAGCGCCGTGCCGCTCGGCGAGTCCTTCTTGTAGCGGTGATGGCGCTCGATGATCTCGACATCGAAGCCCTTGCCCCTGAGGGCCACGCCGGCTTCGCGCACCAGCTTGAACAGGACGTTGACGACCAGGCTCATGTTGGGCGACTGCAGGACGGCGATCTCATGCGCCGCCTCCTCGACCTCGCGCCGCTGCTCCGGAGTGAAGCCCGTCGTAGCGATGACCAGGGGAATGCGGTGGGCCACACACTGCGGCAGCAGGGCCAGCGTCCCTTCCGGCACCGAGAAGTCGATGACCGCTTCCAGCCGCAGGTCGGGCGTGATGCCGTGGCGGACCGGGATGCCGATCGGGCCGAGGCCGCACACCTCGCCAATGTCGCGTCCCTGCTGCGGGTGCGACGGGGCTTCGAGGGCGGCACCGACGGTGAGAGCCGGATCTTCGCGGGCCAGGCACACGAGGCGTTGCCCCATGCGGCCGCAGGCGCCGTTGATGGCGATGGTGGTTTTCACTCGGTTCTACTCCATGGTCAGAGCCCGGAGCGTGAGCGACGGGTTGAGTCGAAACCTGATCATCCTACGAATACACCTCGATCGCCTTGATAATCTCATCGAGATCGTTCGGCACCTGGACCGCACGGTTGGCGTAGCTTGCCCGCTTCACGCCGCGGGCGCCGAGATAGGCGTCGAATTTCTCGCGGTCGGTACTGTGGTACGCCACCGTTGCGTCCGGGTCCTTTAGCTGATGACCGGTCAGGATGCAGACGACGCGCTCTCTTTGGCGATGATCCCTTCGGCCCGCAGCTTTTTCGTCCCTGCCACGCTGGCCGCCGACGCCGGCTCGCAGCCCAGGCCGCCGGCGCCGACTTTCGCCTTGGCATCGAGGATGTCCTGGTCGGTCACGTCGCGCACTACGCCGCCGCAGTAGTGCAGGGCCCGCAGCGCCTTGGTCAGGTTGACCGGCCGGTTGATCTCGATGGCGCTGGCGATGGTCGAGGCGCGGATGTGCTCGCGGTCCAGCTTGCCGAAGTAGGCGTCGCTGACGCGCGGGTCCGGCCGGCCGTCGTTCCAGCGCAAACCCTGCTTCTCGTAGAGCTGATAGAAGGTATTCGCCCCGGCCGCGTTGATGACGGCCAGCCGAGGCACGCGCGGCACCAGACCCAGCTCGCGCAGCTCGATGAACGCCTTGCCGAAGGCGCTGACGTTGCCGAGGTTGCCGCCGGGCACCACGATCCAGTCCGGCACCTCCCAGCGCAGCGACTCCAGCACGCGATACATGATCGTCTTCTGCCCTTCCAGGCGGAAGGGGTTGATGCTGTTGACCAGGTAGATGCCGAGCTTGCGGGCCACCTGCTGGACGCGCTGCATGGCGTCGTCGAAGTCGCCGGCGATTTGCACCGTCAGCGCTCCGTGATCGAGCGCCTGGGCCAGCTTGCCGTAGGAAATCTTGCCGCTGCCGATGAAGACGACAGCGCGCATCAGCCCGCTGGCCGAGCAGAAGACGGCCAGGCTGGCGCTGGTGTTGCCGGTGCTGGCGCAGGCGGCCCGGCGGGCGCCGACCATGCGGGCATGGGTGAACGCCGCCGTCATCCCGTTGTCCTTGAAGCTGCCCGACGGATTCATCCCCTCGTACTGCAGGAACAGGTGCCCTGGCTCCAGATCGACGAACCCGGCGACGGCGTCGGCCTTTTGCAGGATGGTCTGGCCCTCGCCGATGGTCAGGACTTTGTCGGAAGGGGCAAAGGGGAGCAATTCGCGGAAGCGCCAGACGCCGCTAAAGGAGAGGGGATTGGCCCGGTCGGCCCAGCGGGCCTCGAAATCGCGCAGCGACTTGGGGGGAGGCAAGCGCGTGCGATCGTAGGCCACGTCCATCAATCCGCCGCAGCGCGGGCAGACGAAGGAGGTGTCCTCGACAGCGATGGTGGCGGCGCAGGCGGGGGCGATGCAGCGCTGGAAGACGGCGTCGGTCATCAGTAATCCTTGGTGGCGAAACGCCAGCAGGACAGGCCGAGGAGAATCGCCATGAATAGGCCGGAAACCGTCAGGCTTTCGCCCCACGAGAAGCGCGCGTCGTCGAGCTTTTGCTGTTTCACCTGGTTCGCGGTCAGCAGGTCACGGTAGAGGACTCGACTCATCAGGTGGTTGAGGTCGCCCGTGCGCGGGGTGACAAAATGGATCGCCCCCACCGTCTGGAAGAACCAGTTATCCGACCGGAATGGCAATCTGTTGGCGTCATCGCCGCCGCGTCTCCCCCGACGGCCGCCACCCGGGTTGTCGTTCTTCTCTTCCTCCTGATTGGGCGGCGGATCCTGGTCCTTGGCGGCCTCCCTCTCGGCCTGACGCGCAGCGATCCGTTTCTCCTCCTGGCGGATCTCCTCGCCGATCCCGTACGCTAGACCGACGAGCCACAGGACGAACCAGATACCACAGGTCAGGAGGATGGCCACGATGGGGCTGCGAGTCAGCACCGCGAAGAGTGTCGAGATGGCGTAGAGAATTGCGAAGAACGCAGTGATGACGAAAATGGTGAGCAGGAAGCTCGGCGCCCAGATGCCGGAACGGAGCCCGAGTGCTATCCAGACGCCGCCGACCGCGACCGTGGTGTTGAGGAAGATGAACGTTAGCCCGCCGATGTACTTGTACAGAAGCAGCGCCGTCCGATGAATCGGCTTGACCAGCAGCATATCGACCGTCCCCTTGCGCAGCATATTGGGGATGAAGAACGCCGTGATGATGACGCTGATGAGGATGGTGACCCAGGCGCCGATGCCGCCGATGATCGTATCTTCGAGAACAAAGAGTTGCAGGCCGAGCGGCGCGTCCCCCAGGAACGCCATCGGGAGAGCGCCGAAGAACAAGCTGGGCTCGTGGGGCCAGAGGCGGCGCGCCGCCGCAGTCGGTTGCACCGCGACCTCAAAGAAGACGTCCGTCGGCGCTGGCTCCTTGGGCAGGAAGGAGTTGTCCTTGGCGGCTGGCCGTACGTCCTTAACCTCCACGAGGCGCCACTCGTCGAGCCGGCCGAGGCGCTGCTTGATGCGCTCGACCACCTCGGACGGGTCGGTGCGCAGCTTCTCGGCGTCGGCCTCGGATTTGCCGTGGGCCACCAGCGTCAGGTCGTAGGGGCTCTCCGGCCCCTCTGGTGCACCCCGGGCCGGCACTGCTGCTATCACTTCGTAGATGCGGAAGCCCGGGTCAAGCATGAAGCGCCTGATGCGCTCCTGGCTCAGGTCCGCGGTGTCGCTAAGGACCAGCCCCGCCGCCGAGAGCTTCATTACGCCCTCCCCCGAGCGCGGCTTGAAGGAGAGCGTGGCGGTGAGCAGCGTCACCAGGATCGACAGGCCCACCATTACATAGAAGACCTTGGTGTCGATCGCCTCGCGCAGGGAGTCTTTCAGAATGGTCAGGAATTTCATGCACGCGCTCCGGGGTCCGCGGAAGGTCAATCGCGGCGTTTGCGGCGGGGCTTGCGGTCGTCCACGCCCGGCTCCGCCGCCTCAACGGTCTGAATGAATAGGTCTTCGAGTGTTTGGCGTTTCTCCGCGAGGTGGCGCAGGTTGAGGCCACGGCCCCGCAGCAGATCGACGACAGCGTCAATGGTCTGTCCATCCTTGAGACCGATTTCCCAGAAGTCGCCGTCGCGGCCCACTTCGTAGCCCAGGCCAGCCACCTCGGCACGCGGGAACTCCTGCCCAGGGGCCAGGCCAAGGACGTACAGGCCGCGCTGCTGGGTCAACTCGGCCATCGTCCCCATCCGAATGACTTCCCCGCGGTCGAGAATAACGACCCGATCGCAGAGGAGTTCGACTTCGCCGAGCAAGTGCGAATTGAGGAAAATCGTCTTGCCCTCTTCCTTGAGTTGATGCAGCAAGTCCCGGATTTCGCGGCGGCCGAGCGGATCGACGCCGTCGGTCGGCTCGTCGAGGAAGATCACCTCCGGATCATGGAAGATCGCCTGGGCAATGCCAAGGCGTTGTTTCATGCCCTTGGAGTACGTTCGCACCTTGGAATGCATCCGACCCTTCAGCCCAACAACTTCCAGCATCTCCTCGCTGCGCTTCTTCCGGTCGCGATGAGGCACCTCCAACAGCGACCCGTAGAAGTCCAGAAGGCTATAGCCGGTATGGTAGTCGGGAAAACGGTGGTCCTCGGGCAAGTAGCCCACGCGCTTGCGGACAGCGGCGGTCCCGGCCGGCTCGCCGAGTAACGCCGCGTGTCCAAAAGACAGGTTGGTGACACCCAGCAGGATCTTCACCATTGTCGTCTTGCCGGCCCCGTTCTGGCCGAGCAAGCCGAAGATTTCGCCCTTCTCCACGCTGAGCGAGACGCCCTTGAGCGCCTCGATCTTGCCGTATTGCTTGGCGAGGTTCTTGATTTCGATGACGGGCACGGCCGGCTTTCCCGCGATGCATGTGGAACGAGTAGAAGGGCAGTGTAGCAGAGGGAATGCGGCGCGTCCATCGAAGTGGGGACTTCATCACGAAACACGCGAAAAACACGAATAAAGAGGAGTCAACCGGCTGCCCGATGGGCTGGAGCATCAGTGCCGGGCCTGCACCATCAGCGTGAAGCTGTTGGGCCCGTCAGGAGTGACGGTGAACGGCCCGCGGAGCGCGATTGGATGCTGCGGCAGGCCGCGGGCGGCATGCTGATCTTCCCCCAACGGCGGCAGGATCAGGGCGGTATGCGGCCCCTCCACCGCGCCGGTCACTTGCTCCTGGCCCACCGTGCTGCTCAGGGTAAACGACCCATCGGGCTGGATGACTCCGGTGGTGGTGACATCGGCGTTGGCCTCGGACTTGAACTGGACTAGGCCGCCGGTCAGCGGCGTGCCGTCGGCGAAGACGACCTTGCCGGTGACTGGATAGGTGATCGGCACCGCCTTGCTGGTGCAGCCGCCGGCCAGGAACAGACCGGCCAGCGTCAGGAACGTCAGGGGCTTGGTCATGCGCTCACCAATCCGGGCCAAGGCTTGTGCCGTCGCGCGGATCGCAGGCAGCGGCCCACGTCGCGGCACTGATGCTCTGTGAGACGAAGCGGGTGCTGCCGTCGCCCAGGGCCACGTTCATGCCCGTCGGATGGCTCGACTGGCCGCGGCTGGGGTCGCAATTCAGGAACATCTGCGGCAGGACCTGGAAGGTGTTGCACGGGGCGTAGCCGGGAGAGACATTCTTGAAGAGGCTGTTGTGGCACATGATCGGCCGCCAGGGCAAGGTGGAATCCGCCCAGAGCGAGGCCGCCGCGTAGCTGGGACCGCCCCACAGGCCGCAGGAAGCGTAAATCTCGCCAAAAAAGATCGTATTCGACAGGCCGTCGGGAATCGAGGCGGTCAGGGTGTTGGTCCCCTGGACGCAGTAATAGTCGCTGCTCTGAGTCGGATTGCCGAAGACCAGGTAGTTGGCGCTGTAGCAGCTGGCGGCAAAGCCGTTGGCGCCGCCGTAGGTGGTCAGGCTGTAGCCGTTGTTCACGCCGGGGTCGGACGGGCAAAGGTAGGTCTTGATGACCTGGTAGTACTGTCCGCCGCAGTAGCCACCCGGCGGGCTGGCCATTCGCGTCAGGTCCTGGTAGATGTTGTCCTGCTCGACATAGGGGAGGAGGAACGTGAAGGGGGTCCAGGGGCCGCCGTTGTAGCACGGTGCGGCCGCGGTCAGGGGCGTCCAACCGTCCGGCGAGGCCACCGGCGGCAAGTAGCCGTTGGTGCCGGCCAGGTTGTGGGTGGCCAGGATGATCTGGTGCAGGTTGTTGGCGCAGGCGATACGCGCGGCCGACTGGCGCACCTTCTGCACGGCGGGGACCAGCAGGCCGATCAGCACGGCGATGATCGCAATCACTACCAGCAATTCGATCAGGGTGAAGCCGCGCCGCCCGCCACGAGGAGCAAAGCCCATGCGGATACGCCTCCCGGAATGAAAGGTACACAGCCCCAGGGACCGGGGCGGAGAGGGAGAACGCAGGATGACGCTTTGAGCCTACGCCGGCTCAGGGGGACCTGTCAACCAGAAAAGACCTAGATGACCGTTTCGTAAGTTTACCGCCAGTGCCGCCGTAGCGGAATTCGCCAGAATTCCGCCGAGTAAGAGCGGAAGTCTGGCGACTTCCGCTACGAGGAAGTGGCGAGGGACTTGCGAAACGATCATCTAGGCGCAGCCGCCGAGCTGGTGGTGCCGCTTGCGGCTGCCGATCGTCACGCTTATACTCCGGGGGCGTACCCGTACTCAGGAGTCCCCCCCCGATGCGCCATCTTGCAATACTCTTCCTCTTGCTCCTCGGCACCACCATGACTCGCGCGGCCGACTTGCCCGATCCTGGCTCCCTGCCCTCCCGGCCGGCCTTCCCAGACCCGTTGGTGATGCTCGACGGCACCAAGATCACCACCAAGGAAATGTGGCAGAAGAAGCGGCGTCCGGAATTAAAGAAGCTCTTTGAGCATTACATGTACGGCGTCCAGCCCCGGGCGCCTGGCAAAGTTCAGGCCCAGGTGCTTCACGAGGACGACAAGGCGTTCGGCGGCAAGGCGACGCTCAAGGAGATCGCCCTGACGGTCGGCCCCTCGGAAGCGCCGCCGATCTACTTGCTGCTCGTGGTGCCGAATCGGCGCACGGTGCCGGCCCCGGCATTTGTGGGGATCACGTTCTGTGGGAACCACGCCCTGGTCGATGATCCGAAGATCCATGTTCCGATCAGCTGGATGTACCCCGGCCATCCCGGCGTGAAGGACAATCGCGCCACCGAGGCGGGCCGCGGCAAGGAGAAAGACGTCTGGGCCCTGGAACAGTCAATCGACCGCGGCTACGCGGTGGCCACCTTCTACAACGGCGACATCGACCCCGACGACAAGGAGAAACGCGGCGGCCTCCGTCCGTTCCTGCCAACCAGCGAGAAAGACATCGCCAGCGGCCAGGCGACGGCCACCATCATGGCCTGGGCCTGGGGCATTAGCCGCGCCATCGATTACCTGGTCACCGACAAGGACATCGACAGCAAGCGCATCGCCGCCGTCGGGCATTCGCGCCTGGGCAAGACCGTCCTCCTGGCGGCGGCATTCGATGAGCGCATCGCCCTGGCTATCCCGCACCAGGCCGGGTGCGGCGGCACCGCCCCCAGTCGCCAGAACAACCCGAAGGTCGAGTCGGTGAAACGCATCAATACCAGCTTTCCGCACTGGTTCTGCGCCAATTTCAAGAAATTCAACGACGATCCGTCGAAACTTCCTTTCGATCAGAACTGCCTGGCTGCCCTGGTGGCGCCGCGGCCGCTACTGTTCAGCAACGCCGTGGAGGACCAGTGGGCGAACCCCCAGGGCCAGTTCGAGGTGCTCAAGGCGGCCGAGCCGGTGTACAAGCTCCTCGGTGCCGGTTCCCTCGACGCCAGGGAAATGCCCGAACCTGGGCGGCTGATCGACAGCCGCCTGGGCTATTACATCCGCCCCGGAATCCACTCGATGACGACCGGGGACTGGAAGGTCTTTCTGGATTTTGCCGACAAGCAAATGGCGAGCGGGGGGGCGTTAGCCCCCTGATAGAGTCATCAGGGGACTAACGCCCCCCGCTCGCCAATCAGAAAATAGCCGTGGAGCGCCGCGGAGCGGTGTGATACTCTTCATGGCAGAGTTGCCGGTGCCTTGCGGACCGATACTTTATCCATCGGCCGGTGTTTCTTGAGAAGGTTCGAACCCCGCCTGCCCCGCCGCCCGCCCGCCGTCTTCATGCCTCGACAGAAAGGAAGCCACCCGATGCCTCACTCGCTAATCTCCCGCCGCACCGTCCTGCGGGGTCTGGGCGCCATGGCAGCGCTTCCCTGGCTGGAAGCGATGGCTCCGGCCGGCCTTGCCGCCGCCGCACCCGCCGCTGGGACGACACCAAAACGGCTGGCGTTCCTTTACGTCCCCAACGGTGTCAACATGGCGGAGTGGCGGCCCAAGGAGGAAGGCGCCCTGGGCGTGCTTCCGGACATCCTCAAGCCGCTCACGCCGGTCAAGGACGATCTGCTGGTCATCAGCGGGTTAACAGCCGACAAGGCCCGGCCGAATGGCGACGGCGGCGGCGATCATGCCCGGGCCCTGGCGGCATTCCTGACCGGTTGCCAGGCCCGCAAGACCGACGGGATCGACATCCGGGCTGGCGTCTCGGTCGATCAGGTGGCCGCCTCCCGCATCGGCGATCAGACGCGCCTGGCCTCGCTCGAGATCGGCTGCGAGCCGGGAGCCATGGCCGGCAACTGCGACTCCGGCTACAGCTGCGTCTACTCTTCGACCATGTCCTGGCGCTCCGCCACGCAGCCGCTGCCCAAGGAAGTGAACCCGAAGTTGGTCTTCGAACGCCTCTTCGGCGGCGGCAAGGACACCGATCGCGCCCGCCGCGATGCCCAGCGCAAGAGCGTCCTCGACTTCGTCCGTGAGGATGCCAGCGACCTGCGCACCCGGCTAGGGGCCAACGATCAGCGTAAGCTCGATGAATACTTCTCGGCGGTCCGCGACATCGAAGAACGCATTGCTCGATCGGACAAGCTACCCCCCGTCAAGGCGCCGGACCTTCCCAGGCCGACAGGCACCCCGGCGAAGTTCGAGGAGCACGTGAAGCTGCTGTGCGACCTGCTGGTGCTGGCGTTCCAGGCCGACCTCACCCGCGTATGCACGTTCGTCCTGTGCAACGAAGGGAGCAATCGGCCCTATGGGTTCATCGGCGTGCCGGAGGGGCATCACGACCTGTCGCACCACGGCCGCGATCAGAAGAAGCTTGCGAAAATCAAGCAGATTAACACCTTCCACATCTCACAATTCGCCTACCTGCTCACGAAGCTGAAGTCGATCAAGGAAGGGGACCGCACGCTCCTGGACCACTGCATGCTGGCGTACGGCAGCGCCAACTCCGACGGCGACCGCCATAACCACGACGATCTGCCCATTTTGCTGGCGGGCGGCGGCTGCGGGACCATCAAGGGCGGACGCCATCTGCGCCTGCCACGCGACAGGGACACGCCGCTCAACAACCTGTGGCTCTCACTGCTCGATCGGGTCAGCGTGAAGGTCGAGGCGCTGGGCGACGCTACCGGACGGCTGCGCGGACTGGAAGGGTGATTGTCGGAGGATTGCGCCGCTTGCGGCTTCGCGAGTGCGAAGCCGCAAGCGGCCCGATCGCGCTACTTCTTTTCCGTGGTTCCGTCCTTGCTGTCGCGGATTTCCTTCAGTCGCTTCTTCTGATCCTCTGTCAGCACATCATGCACCTTGGTGTGTTCATCCTTGGTCAGATCCTCGATCTGTTTCTTCAGCGCCGCGATTCGCGGTCCGTAATCGTCCTGAATCGAATAAATCTTCTTCTTTTGATCATCGGAAAGCCCCAGTTTCCCGTAGTTCTGCGGGAGTTGGTGATTCACCTTAATGGGTGGATCTTTGGGATCGGCAGTTTTCTTTGGATCGTCGCCGAGCAGCAGACCGCCGCTGAAGACGGCGAGCGCCAGCATGCCAACCAGAATGTGAAGGCGTGTCACGGATCATCTCCTGAAGTAGAGAGCGTAGTTTGGACAATCCCTGGCAACGAGGGATTTCAGCAACCATATGAACTCGCCGACGCAGGGTTGTCAAGGAAAAGTCGGAGCTTTCACGCAATTTGTGCCGTGAGGTTGGCGGACCTGAAACGTGGCGTTGGGAAGAAGTGGTGGCACGGGGCCGAACTGGGACTCGCTACCAGTCCGACCCCGTGCCGCTGTGTGGAAGGGTCGTGTTGGGAGGAATACAGACTCTCATCTGGTGATGAGCCGGGACTCGCTACCGTCTCATCACTGTCCCTTGTGATTGCAAGAGGAGTGCCATCGTTGCGCCGAGGACGGCATTTTTCAGACGCAATCGCGCAAGTCATCAATACAAAACAGCTTACGGATGTTATCGTGGCGAGAATGAGGCAGCAGGCCAGCCCGGCCTGGACCGCGATCCTGGGCGGGTGCATTGTAATGCCTCATCAATATGTTGCATTTTGCGGAATGTGTTCAATTTTACGGCTCTGCTCGGACTGGCGCCATTACCCTTCGAGACAAGGATGATGTTTTCGCGAGGAAACATCGAAGTTAACAAGTGTTAAACGACGTGAACGCCCGCCGGAGAATCGAATACGGCGCTGCCCCGAATGGAAGGGCTTGTGTCTTGCTCTAACACACTGAGAAATAAATACTTGCGACGAACATGATGGCTGGGACCATCGGGAAGCGTTCGCGTTGGCCCGCGACTTGCATGACAAAACGTCTGAGTGGCGGCACTGGATCCGGCACCACTCTTCCCAGGGCAACTGGTGGCCGCCCTGGCAGCTCTCTTCGGTGCGAGCTGTTTGCGAACACGGCGCCCTCTTGGCCCACGTCGTCCAGGAGAGCGCGCTCGCTGTTTTTGTGTGGCTCACTCGCCGCCGGCGGCCTCAACAGAGGCCGCCGACGGCGTGTTTGTTCACCCTGGGAAAAACTCCTTCGCCTCGTCGTAATAGCGCAGATCGAGCCGGCGGTTGGCGGAAACCGCCTGGCTCAATGGCACCGCGACGATCTCGGTCCCCCGCAACGAGGCCATCTGGCCGAACTGTCCGGCCAGCACCAACTCGCCGGCCTTGATGCCGAACCGCGTCGCCAGCACGCGGTCATAGGCGCTGGGTGCCCCGCCCCGCTGCAGGTGGCCCAGCGTGACGCTGCGGGTTTCGACGGCAAGGCGCTTCTCCAGCAGGCCGGCGACAATCTCGCCGATGCCGCCAAGCTTGGCGTGGCCGAATTCGTCATACAAATGGTCGGTGGCCACCAGACCTCCCTCCGGCAGATGAGCTCCTTCGCTGACCACGACCAGGCCATACAGCTTGCCCTCCTCGCGGCGCCGCTTGAGGACCGCGCACATGTGGTCGAGGTCGACCGGCACTTCGGGGACCAGGATGTAGTCGGCAGCGACGGCGATGCCGCTCAGGCAGGCGATCCAGCCGGCATGTCGGCCCATCGTCTCCACGACCATGATCCGACGGTGCGATTCGGCCGTGGTGCGCAGCCGATCGACCGCCTCCATCACTATGTTGATGGCCGTGTCGAAGCCGAAGGTGAAGTCGGTTGCGGATAGGTCGTTGTCGATGGTCTTGGGGACGCCGACGGCCGGCAGTTGGTGCTCTGCAACAAGGCGCGAGGCCACACTCAGGGTATCGTCGCCGCCGATGGCCACCAGGGCCGTCAGGCCTAGGCCCCGGAAGTTCTCCAGGCATTGCGCCACGTTGGCCGGCTGCTTGAACGGGTTAGTGCGCGACGAGCCCAGGATGGTGCCGCCACGGGCAATGATGTCGTCGGTCTGCAGGGCGGTTAACGGACAGGTGACCGAATTGACCAGGCCGCGCCAGCCTTCCAGCAGTCCCAGGCAGGTGCCGCCGGCATTCTCGATTTTACGGACAACAGCCCGGATGACAGCGTTCAGTCCGGGGCAGTCGCCGCCTCCGGTCAGGATGCCCACCTTGTGCGCCATGGTCGATCCCCTGCATCGTTCAGCCACGGCCCTCCGGGCGGCGGGAAGCCAGCGCCGCCCCTGGGCGGCGCCTAAGCTCGCTGCCAGTTCCGTTCGATGAACGTTGTGTCCACCTGACCCTCGATGAAGGCCGAGTGCGTGACGATCTCGCGGTGGAGAGGGATGGTCGTGTGAATGCCTTCAACGACGAACTCGGCCAGGGCGCGGCGCATGGCGGCGATGGCCTCCAGGCGGGTGGGT
This sequence comes from uncultured Planctomycetota bacterium, assembly GCA_963827935.1. Lineage (GTDB taxonomy): Bacteria > Planctomycetota > Planctomycetia > Gemmatales > Gemmataceae > DATFNV01. Next base: position 465,764 of record CAWHCN010000004.1, read on the forward strand.
TGGTGCACCAGGAGTTTTGCCACCAGGGAATCGTAGTTGGGCGGCACCCGGTAGCCGTGGCAGGCGTGCGTGTCCAGGCGAACGCCGGGACCACCGGGTGCCTGCCAGCGGGTAATGGTGCCGGGGGAGGGCCGGAAGCCCGCCGCTGGATCCTCAGCATTGATGCGGCACTCAAGGGCCGCTCCGCGGTGTTCCACCTGGTCCTGCGTCAGCCGCAGCCGCTCCCCCGCCGCGATGCGGATCTGCTCCCGCACCAGGTCGATGCCGGTAACCAATTCGGTCACCGGGTGCTCCACCTGAATCCGCGCGTTCACCTCGATAAAGTAGAAGCGGTGAGACTTATCGACCAGGAACTCGCAGGTGCCGGCGTTCTGGTAGCCTGCAGCCGTCACGAGTGTGACAGCGGCCGCACAGATGGCCTGGCGCACTTCTCCGGGCAGGTTCGGGGCCGGCGACTCCTCGAGCAGTTTCTGATGACGGCGCTGCAAGGAACAGTCGCGCTCCCACAGGTGAACGACGTTGCCGTGCTTGTCGGCCAGGATTTGCACCTCGATGTGGCGGGGCTGTTCGATGTATTTTTCGAGGTAGACGCTGCCATCCTTGAAGGCCTTCTCGGCTTCCTGCTGGGCGGCGTTGAAGCCGGATTGCAAGCTGAGGTCGTTGTGAGCAACGCGCATGCCGCGTCCGCCGCCGCCGGCCGCCGCCTTGATGAGCACGGGATAGCCCATCTCCTTGGCCAGGCGGAGCGCCTCCTCGGCGTTGCGTAACAAGCCGGGGCTGCCGGGGACGACCGGAACACCGGCCTGCTGGGCCAGCTTGCGGGCTTCATTCTTGTTGCCCAGGCGTTGCATCGCCTCGGGTCCGGGACCGATGAAGGTGATGTTGCAGTCGCGGCAGACGTCGGCAAAGTGGGCATTTTCCGACAGGAAACCGTAGCCGGGATGGATCGCCTGCACATTGGCGACTTCTGCGGCCGCAATCAGTCGCGGGATCTTCAGATAACTTTCCGCCGAGACGGCGGGACCAATGCAGATCGCCTCGTCGGCCAGTTCCAGGTACGGTGCGCCGCGATCGGCCTCGCTGAACACGACCACCGATTCGATGCCCAGATCGCGGCAGGCGCGGATCACACGCAGGGCGATTTCCCCGCGGTTGGCAATGAGGATGCGTTGAAACATAGTAGCTAGTGGCTGGGGAAAAGGGCCAGTGTCCGGCGGTCACTAGCTACTAGCCGGCGGGATCGACCCGAAACAACACCTGCCCATATTCGACAGCCTGCCCACTTTCGGCAACAATCTCGGCGACGGCGCCGGTGCAGTCGGCGGTGATCTCGTTATAGAGTTTCATGGCCTCGAGCAGGCCAACGACTGTGGTCGGAGAGACGCGCGAACCCTTGCTGACGTATGGCGGAGACTCCGGGTTAGGGCGTGTGTAGAAAATCCCAGGACTGGGGCTCTTGATTTCGAGCAGCGACTTGCCCGGGCGGGCTGCGGGTTCCTCGCCTCCCGTGGCTGCTGCGGCGCGGGAGCCGGCGTGGTCGGCGGGACGGCGGCGGCAGGCACCGCGACCCGGCGCGGTCCGCGTCGCAAACGCAGCCGAGCCGGACCATCGCGCAAATCAATCTCGCTCAGGTCATGGCGACTCATGAGCGTCACCAGGTGCCGGATCGTCTGCACATCGAATGGGCTGGGCGGAGTCGGTTCGTCTGGCACCAGCTGAGCCCCCCTCGAACTCACCCCTTCGGCGCAGGCCAGCCGGGGCTCCCTCACCAATACATCGCCCCCAACTCCTTCGGCACGGTCCGTGACAGGACCTCGCAGCCGTCGGGGGTCACGAGCACATCGTCCTCGATCCGCACACCGCCCCAGCCAGGGAAGTAAAGACCGGGCTCGATGGTGACGACCATGCCAGGCCGCAACACAACTTCGGACCCTGGCCGCAGGGCCGGGGCCTCGTGGACCTGCAGGCCGATGCCGTGGCCCAGCCCGTGGCCGAACCGTTCCGCGAAGCCGGCCGCGGCGATCACCGCGCGAGCCGCCGCGTCCACCTCCTGGCCCTGCACGCCGGGGCGGACCTGGCGGATGGCGCTCTGCTGCGCCCGCAGGACAACCTCGTAGACCTCTTCGAGAGGGGCGGGCGGCGGCACCGAGGCCTCATCCGGCCGGGGGAAAGGAGCATTCTTATGGGGCACCAGAACGCGTGTCAAGTCGCTCTTGTAGAGTGCCCCGCTCGCGCCCCAGTCCACCAGGAGCATGGCTCCGCTGCCGGCGGGCCGCCCTGACGGCGGGGCATGGGGCAGGGCCGCCCGTGCGCCCGCCGCCACAATCGTGGGGAAGCTGGTGCAGCGCCCGCCGCAGCGCCGCACGTGCGCCTCCATCGCGTCGCTCAGGTCTTTCTCGCTATCTTCCGCCCGCATCAGGGCGCGAAACGCGGCGAAGGCCCGGGCCGCGATGGCGATGGCCTCGCGGATGGCGGCCACCTCCTCTTCATCCTTCACCACACGCTGCCGCTCCACCAGGTCGCCGGCCGCCTTCCAGGTCACTGTCGGACACAACTCGCGCAAGGCCTCCAGCTCCGCGACGGTCAGGTGCTGGCTCTCGAAGGCCATCGCCCGGAACCCCAGGCGAGTCAAGACCTCGCCGGCGAGCTGGTGAACGGTTTGCGTCGGCGGCCGGATGGCTGCCTCCAGCCCGGGGCACTCCTCCTCGATCTGCTCGGTGAAACGCCGATCGCTGAGCAGTACGGTCCGGTCGCGGCCCAGGGCCAGAAAGCTGCTTTCGCCGGTGAACCCGGTCAGATAGGTGACATTGATCGGCTGCGTCACCAGCAGGGCGTCGAGGCCTTCCTCCACGAGAGCTTGGCGCACCTTGTCGCGGCGCTCGCGGGGATAATCAGGACGCATGGAGGGCTCCGCAGCCAGAGGGACGATCGCCGGGCGGAGCTATTCTACGAATGGCGGTTGAGTTGCGCCTAACATGTCGCCGGCTGGAGCAACTTCTCGGGGATGAGCAACAAAAAGGAACTTCCCCGACCCAGGTCGCTGGAGACTTCGAGCGAGAGGTGTAGTTCCTGCACCAGGCGATCCACGACAGCCAGGCCGAGGCCGCTACCGCCCGACGAGTCGCCCTTGCCGGCTGCGCCGCGCACGAACGGCTGGAAGATCGACTCCTGCTCCTCCGGTGAGATGCCGGCGCCGGTGTCGTGGATGCCGAGGCCAAGCTGACGGCTACCGCCCTCGTGGCGCCACTCCGCCGCGAACTCCACCTGGCCGCGTGGCGTGTACCGGATGGCGTTGGCGAGCAGGTTGGTCAGCAGGCGACTCAGGCGCACGCGGTCGGAGAGAATCTCCAGCCCGTGGGCCGCGCAGGTCCTGGACCAGCAGGAGCCCTTTCTGCTGCGCCGCCGTCGCCTGCTCCTCGACCAGGGCGGACAGGAACGGCTCCAGGGCGAACCACATCGACTCGACCCGGCGACCACCCTGGGCGGGACCGCGTGCCCAGTCGAGCACGTCCTTGCCGACCGAAAGGGCGCGTTCGGCGGCCCGCCGAATGCGGCCCACCGGGCCGCGCAGCTCCTCGGGAAGGCGCTCGACCTCGGGCAATTCGTCAAGCGAGAGCCGCAGGGCTTGCAACGGATTGCGCAGGTCGTGGGCCAGGCCGGCCAGCATCTGCCAGTCCGGCTCCGGCGGCCGCAGCAGAAGAGTGCCCACGATCGCCACCAGTTGCCCATTGGCGTCGCAAAGAGGGGCGGCTGTCCATTGCAAATGCTGCACCACCGCCCCTTTGCGGGTCAGCAGGAATGCTGCCTCCGCGGCTCGCCCTTCGCGCCAGGCCACCACCAATGGCAGGTCGGCACTCGTGGCTAGCCGGCCCCCCATCGTCGTCAAGCTCTGGCGAGAAGCATCGACCGAGGTGAACGGCAGCCCTTCGTTTTGCAGCCGGCGGGCGGTTTCGTCCAGGCAATACAGCAGGCGGCGGCGGACATCGAGGTAGACATGGCCGACGGGCACCGCCGCGTCAACGGGGCGCAGGGCAAGCGGCCGGCTGGGGCCGTGCGTCGGAGTCAAGGAGGCCATGCTAGACTCCCCCCATGCCGGCACGAGGCCGGCACAGGTCCTGGGAGCGATGTCAGGCGATCGGGGGTTGCGCTACTCACCTATTCTGGCGACCTACCTGACCCCCATACAAGGGGATTTTCACTCGTTGACCCGATTCCACCTGATCGCGGGCAGCGACTGTTCCTCCTGCCGGCCGTTCGGAACCTATAGTTCCGTAGCGGTTGCAATCCGAACCCGTCCTGGCGCGATTCCCGGGGAGTTGATCGATGGTGGCACGATGGGGGTGGTCGGCGTTGGTGATCGTGGCCCTGGTGGGCGGCTGTAGCCAGGTCGAGGAGGATGCCCCTCCTCCTCCGCCCGAAGAGCCCGTCGAGCGCCTCGGTACCAGCCTTGAGGTCTCGCTCGCGGATCTGCTGGGCAAACCGCGGAGCGAGTTGGCCACCCTGGCCGACGAATGGGCCACCCGCGCCCAGGTCCAGGAGCAGGCGCGGCGCGAACGCCGACTCAGCTTCGGTTTGCTCCCCGACGCCCGATTCCCGCTGGTAGTGCCGGTGCTCCGCGAGGCGCATTTCTCGCCCCAGGCCTGCCTCAGCCTGCCGCCCTATATCGCGGAAGGCACCCGGGACAGCGATCTCGCCGTCCACCTGGCCCGTTACGGGGACAACGAGGCCGCGCGGCAGCTGGTCGATCCCGCCGATACCGACGCCCTCCGGCGCATCGACGCCGCCCGCTACGAGCGCAGCTACCCGGTTGAGTGGTCGCGCCTGGTCGGCCTGATGCAGCACGCCGCCCAGATGCGCTTGGCCGCCGGCGAAACCGAGGGGGCGACCGAGCTGGTCGTTCTCCATCGCCAGCTCCGCGATGTGCTCGATACTAAGGCCGCTCACGGAGCGCTCGGGGCCGTGCTCTTGCCGCCGGGCCGGCAAGCGCTGGGCCAGGCCGCCCGCGCCTGGAAGGGACCCCGGCGCACCAACCAGCTCGCCGAGGACGTGGAGGGTGCCCTGGTCGACTGGGGCGAAGCGCCGAAGCTCGATTTGCCCGTCAAGCCCGGCACCGCGCGGGCCGAGGTCGCCCGGCTGCTGCGCAGTCCGGGGCAGGGGCATGTCATCCCGGCCCTGGCCACCGGCCGCGGCCTTGACCTGCTCGACCTGCCGCTGCCGCCGGAAGGGGCCGAGGCCGTTCTGGCCGTCTTCGATCCGACCGACCGCTTGGCCGAGGTGCTGGTCACCTACCGCGCCGGCATCGCCGCGCTCTACCCCCGGCCGGGCGACCTGGCCCCCATCCTGGAAGAGGCCGGCATCCCGGGTCAGGATCGCACGACCCCGGGTCTCCTGGTCCGCAGCTACCCGCTGGGCGATTTCACATGCCAGGCCCTGGTGGTGTCCCGCGGCAATTCAGTCGGAGCCCTGGCGCGCTTCACGGGTCCGTCCGCCAGCTCCGCGGCCCTGCCGCGTGATTTCAGCGTCGTCCACCTGGATCGCGGCTTCGAGCAGAACCGCCTGCGCCTGGCTCCCGACCAGGCGGGCAGCCGGATCAGCACCGATCGCCCGGCGCTGCTGAAGGAGGCCAAGGGCCTGCTGCGCGGCCTGGCGCGGCGCAAGTGGCCGTCGAGCGGGCCGGCACCGGCGACGCCACGGCACGCATTGCGATCAGCTACCAGAGCAATGGCGGCGCGGTGTCCTTGCACGAGGCGGCGCTGCGCCTCTGGGCCGACGGCGGACCCGCCCAGATCAGCAGTGAGGAAGACGAGAACGGCGGCCACCTGGTCCTTACGTGGAACGACAAGCGCACACGCCTCGCCCTGCGCATGCCCTACGCCGACGGCCAGACCATCGATCTCGAAGCGGCAGATGCCAGTGGCACCGTCCCGATTCAGCGAGCCGCCCAGGCCGCCCTGTTCGATCGCGCCGAGCGGCAAGCTCGCCTCGGCGCCGGCACCCCCCTGACCCGGCTGCCACGCCACCTCGACTGGGAAACCGTGCAGCTCGGCAGCACGCGCGACCAGGTCCTGCAAGGGCTGCCCCGCGGCGAGAGCATCGTGAAACAGAACGTGCCCGGCGGCCTGATGGTCACCTTCATCGGCGAGGCACCGAAGGGGGCGCCCGACCTGGCCCGCCAGGCGTTCATCCGCTTCGACAATCGCGGCCGGGTGATCGAGCTGCGGACACGCTACAGCGAGGGGAGCACAGGCAACAACTGGAAGCAAACGCTGGTCAATAACCTCAAGCGCCACTGCGGCGCGCCCACGGAGCGGCCCGGTACCTGGGTCGCCCTCTGGGCCGATTTGCCCCCGCGAAAGCCGGCCGCCACGCTCTACAGCTGGCACGACGACCTCGCCGTCCTGACTTGCCAGCGCGATCCCTGGGCCCTGGAACTGACCCTCCGCGACGCCGCCGGAGCCGACCCGGACGCTCCATCGCCCTTGCCGGCCCTGCAATTCCTGCCGCGCGGCCCTGCCGGCGAGGTGGCCCTGGGCACCCGACGCGACCACCTGACGCCCAGCGCCGGGGAGAAGCCGAAGACGCTGAGCGACGGCGGCCTGTTGCTGCCCCCCCGCGGCGCGGGACCGTACGACTCGCTGATGGTGTGGCTCGACGGCGACCGCGTCACGCGGATCGTGGTCCGCTATGCCCAGGCCGCCCCGGCGCGGGCCCGCCCCGCCCAGCTCGCCCAACTTCTGACCGAGGCCTGGGGCCGCGACGGCCGCGCCCTGGGCTGGCCGATGCGCCAGGACATGGCGGACGGCCAGGCGCTTCAGGGCCTCGGCTGGCACGACGACCGCACCCGCGTCCGCCTGTTCTGGCAAGATGCAGAGAACGGCCCGCCGCGGCTCTACGCAGAGTGGAAGGAAGTGCCAGCCAGGTAGTAAAGATCAGGCCCTGGCATCCGTAAGAGTGTTCGGAAAGCCTGCCGTCGTGCTCGCCCAGGGTGCCACCACATCCTCGGACACCCCGTGGCACCCTGATGGCACCCTGATGGCACCCTGATGGCACCCTGATGGCACCCTTGGCACCCTCGTGGCAGGGTCGTGGCACCCTCGTGGCAGGGTCGTGGCACCCTCGTGGCAGGGTCGTGGCACCCTCGTGGCACCGTGCCTTCCGGACCCACCTGCGACCACGCCCGCGCCCAGCCGACGTTGCCAAGGGCGTCAGCTGCGGAGAATCGCGTCTTGCGCCGCGAATGGGGTCGGCACCCCTACGACAATCTTGCGCAACGCCCCCCTTGGGGGCCTCGGCAAAAGGGACGGTGTTCACCCAGGGCCTTGACCTTGCCGGCGGAGGAGTTCCGGCGCCGCTTCCTGTGTCACGTCTTGCCCAGCGGCTTCCAACGCAGCCGCCGCTATGGCTTGCTCGCCAACCGCAGCAAACAGGACAACCTGGCGCGGTGTCAGGAGTTGCTGGCCGGCGGCGGCATCAAGGGCGGCCACGTCCACGGCGCCGCCGCCGACCTGGGCTTCCAGGCCGTCGACAAGCCGGTCCACGTCCACGACCTGCACGCCACCATCCTGCACCTGCTCGGCTTCGATCACGAGAAGCTAATGTATCGCTATGCGGGGCGCGACTTCCGGCTGACGGATGTGCATGGGAAGGTGGTGAGGGAGGTGCTGGCGTAGGCGCCCGAGCCTACCCAGCCTCACTTCGATTCCCGGTCACCTTTGTACTTCTGCGTCTTGGTGCTCTTGCGAGACGCAGGCAGCAGTTGCTTGCGCTCGCGCGGCTTGCGGCGGCCCGCCGAGGCACGATCCTGGGACTGGCAATGTTGAAAATAGCCGTCAATGCCGCCGAAGCGGTTGATAAGCTCTTCGCGGACGCGCCTCACTTCATCCACGATGACATCGCGCATGGTCAGTTCCTACTTCGGATGTCCTGGCCGAATCGCACCTGTGGGATCGTTTCCGGAGACACGAGCAGGGGAACGCGCAAATCCAGGATGTCCACGTCGGTTGACCGTCCCATCGCGGTTGCTGAATCTGATGCGTCCGCCCTTGCGGTCGGCGACTGGCTCAGGCGTGATCGGCCGCGGTGTTTTTTCAGGCGGAGGGGATCATAAAGCGGTTCGGCGATGAACTCTCTACTTGAAAACCTCTGGCTGCCGCCTGACTGCAAATGTCTCTGCATACTCAAACGGTCCATCCTGAGTCTTCCTGTATTGCATGACAACGGCAATTGCATCACCAGATTGATGCTCCAAGAAAACGAGAATCGCGTCGGTTTTCTCGCCGCCATTAGGATGGGCGGCGCGACCGTCTGCCAGGATCCCCGTAGCACGATAGCCCTCTGACCCAGCGTCGCGTTGAAGGGCGCTGACGTGGGCTGCAAAGAGTTCTTCGCGGGGCGGGTGCTCCCCAAGATACACCGAAAATGCTTCCAGCTTGCCTACCCGATTAATGAAGGCGGCTGTCGGATAGAACTCGCCTGCGGCGGCGAGCATATCTTGAGCAAAGCCGAACAGGTACTTGGCCAGAGCCTCGAACTCGCCTTCATCAGCCACGACAAGCTCTCCCGCTGGCGCCGAACATGAATTCGGGCATGCTCAACCAACTCGGCCCACACCCCATCCCGGCGCCGGTTTCCCCAAATGTGCCTCCGTGCATCCTATCCCATCGCCGGTCGCGTCGTTGTCCGCCGCCCCGATCCCTGCCGTCAAGCCAAAATCCCAAGCTGATCCGCGTTTCTTTGAGCAGCTGCAAAGTTGGCGGAATCCCTGTTCAGCAGCCCCGTTCACGGGGCTTTCCCGCGCAGCGGGTGAAGGCCCGCCGTTGACGGCGGGTGAGCGAACCGTCAAGACCCCCTCCAGCCCCGTTCACGGGGCTTCTCGGGGTCCTGGCTTCAGCCGTGCACGACTGCGGAGGGTCAAGCCCCCTACGAGAAGCCCCGTGAACGGGGCTCGGGTCCAGGAGGAGGACTTCGCCCACCCGGCCCCAGGGCCGGGCCTAGGACCGCTGCGCGGCAAAGCCCCGTGAACGGGGCTCCTGCGCGCTAAGGCAAGATTTCTGCACATCTGCGCTACCAACGCACGAGACGCTCACACTCCGCGTCCTGTCGGCCAGACAGCGCGACCCCAATTCACTCCCGCCCGAACCCGATCCGCCTCTTGTTCTCCTTCTCCGGCCGCGGCAGCATGAGCTGGCGGATGGCCTCGAATTTGGCGAGCTGCGGCTCAGTGAGAACCGGTTGAAGCCGGAAACAGTGCTTCTCTGCACCGAATGGGCCAACGTCGTTCGCCTTTGCATCCTTCAGCTTTGCAGCTATGCCGGCGCTCAGGCGGTTTGCATCCATAGGGAGGACTCGAAGGCTAACGATTAGTTAGGCCTTGCAACTCGCGTGCGAGCGGCGAGGAAGCCGGCTGGGAGTCAACCCGCGAGGCGACCGAGTGGAGCGAGACGGACAAGAGCACGCTCGCCACTTGGCCGGCTGACGGGGCAAACCCCGGCGCGGCAATCGCGGCTGCGAGTTCTTCGAGCTTTTCCCATTCCTCGTCACTCAGCGGAATCTTGGCCCGGCGCGTCGTCCCCGTAAGAGCGGGCCGACCGCCGCTGGATTGCAGGCGGCTCACCAACTCCTCGCGGAGGGCGAACAGCGTGAGGGGAGCCAGCGCCTGCGTCAGGCCCGCCGGCACTTTCTCCGCCCCCAATGCCTGCTGCACCTGGGCGGGGTCGATCCGTCGAAGAGGGCGGCTGGCGTCCAGGATTGGCGGCAGCGTCGTCTCAGTCGTCCGAATTCTTTTCGTCATGGTTGCCCCTTGGCCTGGTCCGCATCGAAGTTCCGAATGCGGTAGAAACGGCCGTCGAACTCGAAGGCGATTTCGCCCTGGTTGGTTTCTCGTCCCATACGGTGTAGGAATTCCCGCAATCGGGGGGGATGTGGCTCAGGAATTGGTCGGGGCGAATGAAGGAGTAAACGACGATGGGATTTTCCCAAATGATCTCGCCCTGGTCGTTCAGCCAGCTTCCCTCCACCGGCGGCATGGCGGTGGCACCGCCGTTGATTTCAGACAGCAGGCGGATCGCTTCCAGCACCCACTTCCGTTGATTACCGATTTCTTGGCCGTCGCGGTCCCTGTTGGGTACGTAGACGGTGAAGCACTGCGTGGAAATGCCGGCGTCCGCCCCGAGTGCCGCACCGAGATTCACTTCCTGATCGCCCGTTTCCTGCCCGCCTTCCATGATGAGGTCCCCCTGAAGGCAGGTTAATCTTTTTGGCCCAAAAGATCAATGCCGCGCTCCAGGACTTGCGGTGGGTCTCGCTTGCGCTCGACCCACCCTAAATGCTCTTCGCCAGGTGCTCCACAGCCGCCTTGCTGGCCCGCACCTGCTGCCGCCGCACCCACCAGGGGCACAGGAGCGCCAGGACCGTCCCCGGCCGCGACCAGGACCGCAGCGCCACCATCACGAGTCCCGTCTCCAGGTCCTTCTCGACACTGAACGTCTCCTCGCCCAGTTCCGGATGGCCGACCAGTGTGCGATAGGTAAAGCCGGTCACCCACACCCCTTCCCTCTCCTCATCGAAACAGGCGATCACGCGCGCCGCGAAGAACAGGTCCACCCCCGGCGCCTGGTGATAGCAAATGCCAACCGTGTCGCCGGCCTGCACCGGCTCGCGCCGCTGCACCGGGCGGACCAGGCGTGGCGGAAATATGTCGAAGCGCAGGATCGCGGCAGCCGCCCGGCGATGGAGGCCATTCGGTTTCGGCGGCCCGAGAGCCTCGACGCCCACCTCGCGTTCGTAAGCGTCCTGTCGATCTCCCGGTCCCGGCCCGTTCTCGACTCCCGGCCAGAAAGGACGTGTCTCCCAGTCGCCGAGCTGGGGTGATCCTCCGAAAAACGTGAGCACGATTTGCAGTTCGGCCTGTCGCAGCCGGGCGATGTGCCAGGCCAGCAGCCCCGGCAGCGCGAAGCCCAGGGCGTTCAGGGTGCCGTGCCAGGGGACCATCCGCGGAATCGTCAGCCAGTAGGCTGCCCGGTAGGTGCTGAGCGCATAGAGGACCGCCAGGGCCATGCCGGCCAGCAAGGCCAGACCGGACAGGGCAAAGAGCAACCGCTCCGGCCAATGGGTCGCCTGGACCGCCTGCGCGGCCTGGAGCGCCACGACGAGCAGGCAGACGGCGGCCAGGAACCAGGCGGCCGACAGCTCCACGATCGGCACGGTCCGCCCCGCGCTGATTCCGACGGCCACGAAGGGGACGCCGACCACCACGCCGGCCACGGCCAGGCGGCTGATCCAGCGGGGCCCGGCCCCCGCAGCCAGGCCGGTCAGGATGGGCAGCGCGAAGCCGGCGAAATGGAAGTGGACGCCGGTGAGCAACACAATCGGCTCGCGAAAGCCCATCGGCTCCAGCCCCCAGCGCGATGCCAGCACCCAACCGCCGCCGACCGGCAGGAAGATCATGGCGGCACTCGTGCCGATACCGGCTGCGCTTCGGTAGCCCGAGGCGACAAGGCGGACCACGCCGAGGAGTCCGATCACGGCGGTGAATCCGAGCCAGGGCAAGGCCAACATGCCGGCTCGGGATCCGGGGGCTAGTGCGAAGGAAGGGAGCAACACCAGGGCGGCGACAAGCTGGACCAACGGCAGGAAGGAAAGAAGCCAGAACCGGCCTACCCAGGCCCCCGGGTCATCGAGCAGGGCCAGGCCGAGCGGCACGACCACCAGCGCCCCGAACAACAGAAACGCGGGGGCCCAATCGGGATGGATGATCGGCAGGCCAAAGACCCAGGCCAAGAGGCCGAGCGCGGCGCTGCACAGCCAGGCGGCACGGTGGCCGATGGGGGAGAGCATGGCGATCTCCTTCGGGCGGGGCCGGGTACGTCTTCCTGTATCATGAACCGCGTTGGGCCGCCTGCGTTAACGGCTCGAGCGATGGGGACTGGCGGTCGCAGGGAAGCGGTTCCGCACTCTGGGCGGGAGCTATTCTTGAAGATTTGATGGAGGTCGCCCGAAAAGCAGCTGCGCCGCTTGACATCATCCCCCCTGGAGCATCATGGTAAGAGGGGAAGGATCCTGAGACTCTGGCGAGGGGCTTCATGGCAGATTCATCCGATTACATTGGTCAGGCGGCGGCGATCCCGATGCGCGGCGGGCAGGTGTGCCTGGTGACGTCGCGCAGCGGCGGCCGCTGGGTGATCCCCAAGGGGCACCTCGAGCCGGGCAAGTCCGCCGCCGAAATCGCCCTGCAGGAAGCGTGGGAGGAGGCCGGACTGACCGGCGTGATCCAGCCCGAGCCGGTCGGCAGTTTCGTCTACACCAAGTACGGGAACACCTATCACGTGGTCGTCTTTGTCATGGAGGTGACCGCGGCCGCGGCCGACTGGCCGGAAGCGTCGCTGCGCCAGCGGGCCTGGCTTGAGCCCGCCGAGGCCGTGGCACGCCTGACGGACAAGGGCCTGCGCGTGCTGATCCAGGCCGCCACCGCTGAGCGAACGATGAGCGTGCTGTGAGGCGAGCGGTAGGATCCCTACTCCCCTCGCCCCGGTACTCCGGGGAGAGGGGCTGGGGGGTGAGGGGTTCTGGTCTCCCGTAGGTCCGCCCCCTCACCCCCAACCCCTCTCCCCCGAGTACGGGGGCGAGGGGAGATGACGCGTTGCCGCTCGCCTGATGTGGCGGCGTTGTCACTGCCCTCGCGATACCGTGCCGTGCCGCGAGCTGGCGATGTAAGCGCCCTCCGGTAGCGGCCGGCCCGCCACCACCAGGTCCCGCTCATAAAGATAGTCGCGCAACAGCCGATACATCGGAAAGCTATCGGCATAGACCCAGAACGTCACGGCCGCGTAGTGCGGATCGAGTCCGTCCACGATTTGGCGAAACTCCGAGCCCGGCTTGAGGGCGTCTGACAGCGTTTCTCCTCGCACCTCCGTTACCGGCTCGACGGACCACGACGTCAGGCCATAGCGATACGATCCCCCGCCGTCGGGAATGGTGCCGGGCACGGCATCGCGCTCGCGCTCCAGAGTGTAGTGCATCTCGAACGGCCCGATCGGCCCAACCACGTCGCTGACTTCCCAGGTGGTGCGCAGCATTTCCCCCTTGGCTCGCATGCCGCCTTTCACCTCGTCGAGCATCGCCCCCACGTCGATGAAGGTCACTCGCCCGTGGTGGCACTCAAAGAGCAACTCTTCCGCCTCCACCGGCTTGCTGACCGGCGTGCGGTAGTGCAGCACCTTCTTCGGGGCGGCCTGGGCCTGGACGGCCTTGATCTCTTCGGTGAGCCGTTCCAGGCGTTGGCGTAGCTCGGCCGCCGAGAGGGCCGTGGCCTGGGCCGATTTTTTCGAGTCATCCCCAGTGCGACCGACGCGGGCATGTTCCTCGGCGAGGGCCTGCCGGCGTTCGGCCAGTTGTTGCAGTTCCTTGTCGGTCAGCGCGACCTGCACGCGCGAGCTTCTCCAGTTCGCCGAGTTCTTTGCGCAGGGCGGCCTCGGCCTCGGCCAATTGCCGCCGCTCGGCCGTCAGCTCGCCCTGAAGCGGGTCGGGCTCGGCGTTCGGATCGTCATCGGCGTCGGCGACCGCCGCAGGCACCTCGGGTGGCGCGGCCCATTCCTTGATGCTGCTGTAGGAGCGCGCCCCGACCCAGACAACCAGGATCAGCCGGATGATGATCCCCACCACGTTGGCGACAACGTCGAGGAACGAATCGAAGCTGAACGGGATGTCGCGCGTGCGGCGTCGGCGGCGGATCATGCGGGGTCCTCCTTACGGCGTGGCGCGGGCCGAGGCATCGGCCTCCACGTTCTGTCGCGTCACCGGAATGCCCAGCGGCTCCAGCAGCGGGAACGTGAGGTAATAGGTCCGCAGGCCGTCCGGATAGATGAGGAAACGCGCCTGAGGTCGATAGGGCGGCTCCCCGGGGCGGACGCTGGCCTGTCGCCGGGCGATCGTTTGCTTCAGCGATTGCATCAGGGGGTTGTCGACCGGAGTGGTGCCGGCCAGCGCGGTCAGCGGGATTTTTTGACCGGCATTGCGCAGCACAACACCGTCGGCCCGGCACTCGATGGGGATGATCCAGTCGCGATTGCCGACGAGCGGCAACAGCCGGCGCGGAGCCGGATTGCGCGACGGCTTGCCCCCGCTCGGCAAGAGACCTGCATCCAGTTGCGGACCCTCGACCGGGCCGCCGCTTGGCGTGGGTGCGATCCCAGGACGGATGCCCGCGCCGGGAGCATCGTCGGTCATTCCCTGGGCGCCTGCGGGTGGCCGTGGCCCGACGCTGAGCGAGACACCGCCAGCGCCGGAAGATGATCCCTCCGCGCCGCCTGAGGCCAGACCGCCGCCGGATTGACCACCACCGGGCTGGCCAGCGCCGGACTGGCTGCCGCCCAGGTTGCCGCCCGAAGGCCCGTCGGCCTGCCCCCCCGCTCCACCGGCGGAGGGCGGCCCCTGTTCTCCGGGGTCTCCCGAGGCCACGCCGCCTCCGGGCGAGCCTGTTCCGTGCGCGGTGCCGCCGCTTCCCGACTCCAGAGGCGGGAGCACCGAGGGCGCACCGCCTGGGCCCGTGCCACCGCCGCCCAGGCCGGGTCCGGGAGGCTGTATCCCGGGCGCCGCCCGCTCCGCCGCCGCTCTGGCCAGCAGATTGCACGCCGCCCGGTCCCGTGCCACCGCCGCCCTGGCCCAGGCCAGGAGCCTGAGTCCCGGGCGGGCCCGCCGCGCCGCTGCCCCCGGGCCGAGGTGCGCTGCCACGTAGGGAACCGTCCTGGTCCGGAATACCGCCGGGGCCGGCGGTGCTCCGTGCGACCTGGGGCCCGAGATTCAGGCCGAATGGTGACGGTGCCCCCGTCGCGACAGGAAGGCCGCCCGAGCCCGCGACACCGCCAGGACCTCCGGCAGGCCCGCCACCACCGCCGCCCCGCCCGGTCGTGCCCGGTGAACCGGCCAAAGGCACGCCTTCGCTCCGAACCCAGCCGCCTGTCCCGGTGTTGCCGCCTGGCCCCGTGCCGCCCGGCCCCGTCCCGCCTGGCCCCGTGCCGCCCGGCCCCGTGCCGCCTGGCCCCGTGCCGCCCGGCCCCGATCCCGCGGCTGCGGTTCCGCCTGGCCCCGATCCCGCGGCTCCAGTTCCGCCCGACATGCCCGCCCGACCCGGTCCATTTCCTGTCATCGAGCCACCGGGAATGCCCAATCCCGGCTGGCCCGAGCCCGGTCCGGGGCCAGCGTTGCCCGGTCCACCTTCCGAGCCGCCAATGGTGCCCCACCCGGATGGGACCCCGGGTTGTCCTCGGCCCGATCCGCCCGGAAGCGGTGGCAAATCGCCTGCGGACCCGGTCCCGCCTGATAATCCCCAGGACCCCGGCACACCACCCGAAGCCGACCCGCCGGAAGACGCCCACGCCACCTGACCCGACCTCGGCCCCGTCCCGCCGCCCACCGGGTTGTTCGCGTTCCCCGCCCCGGGCAGAGGCGGCAGGTCGGACGATCCGCCGTGCGGCCGGCCGGGACCTGACCCGCTTCGCACCGCCGCAGAGCGGTCGCCCTCCGTGTACTCGTCACCGTCCATGCCTCCGGCGCGGAGGCCCGAGACGTGGCGCTTCGGCGCCGACGGGTCGGCCGGGGCGATGGGGATGGCGTGGGCCGTCATCCACGGTTGGGAACGGGGAGCGCTGTCGTCGTCGGGGAAGTCCAGCTCCCAGTCGGCATCGATGAACTCGTAGCCAAAATCGACGGGACGGTTGCGCAGGCGCTGATCGTCCCGTAATAGGCGGGGATGCCGTCGGGCCGCACGAGCATCAGCAGGTAAGCGCGCTTGTCCGGCTGACCGCCCTGGGCCTGGACCCGCTCGCGCTGCCGGGCGGCGCGGGTTTCCACCTCATCGCGGATTTCTTCGGCCGTGGCGATCTGGGTGAGCGTTTTCCGATCCGGATGGAAGACGAGACCCACTGAGGTGCACTCGACGTAGAGTGGGCGGCGGGCGTCGCCACGCTTGCCGTGATAAGGCATCAGTGAATAGGTCTTGGCATCGCGCTTGCGGGCCGCCTTCAGCTCGGCCAGCACCAGCTCCAGGCCGCGCAACTGGGCGCTCAGTTGCATCGCCGCCCTGCGGGCCGACTCGCTCATCTGCTCGGCCTCAGCGGCTCCGGTCCGATCCACGGCGGCTTCCTTCTCGGCCTGGGCCAATTCCTCCCGCTGGCTGCCGAGGATTTCGAGCAGCTCGCGCCAGTGCTCGCGTTGCTTCCGGGCCGCCTGGGTGGTTTCGCCCTGGCGCCGGTGACGGTCTGCAACTGCCCGGCCAGCTCGCGCTGGGTCTGGACCAGCCCATCGTGCCGCTCGCGCTGGCGGCGTTCCCGGTCGGCGGACCGGTCGGCAGCCCGCTGGACGGCGGCCTCGGCGGCGGCCTGCACGGCGGCCTCGTGCGTTATCCCAGGCGGTCCGGGCCGCTTCCTGCGCCCGGGCCTGGGCGGCGACCTTTGCACGCCGATCCAGGACCAGCAGCAGCAGGATGAGCGAGCCCATCGCGCACAGCAGCACGGCCAGGAAGGGGAAGGTCGAGACCTCCAGACGCCGCCGGGGTCGTCTCATGCAGCCACCCCCGGCCGTTTGACGGGCAGACCCGATCCGCCCGTCCGCGCCGTCAGCAAGTGGACCGCCGCCGTCAGGCTGTGGACCGCCTGCTCGAACGAGCCGGCCCCGGCCAGCGCTTCCAGGTTCCGCGCCAGCGTCTCTTGCAGGCGGAGCAGGTGCTTTTCGCCTTCCTGAAGCTTGGCCAGGGCGGCATTCTGCTGCGCGACCGAGGCTGCCAGGGCCGCCACCTGCTCCAGCAACGTGCCGGCGACTTTATCCGATTGGGCCAGCCGTTCCGCATGGCTGGCAAGCGTGCGCTCCAGGGCTGCCTCCAGGGCCGCGGTCATGCGTTCCTGTGATCGGCCGGCCGACTCCGCATGCCGGCGGTTGATCTCGTCCAGCGACCGCGCCCACACCTCCGCCTGGCGCTTGACGACCTCGTCGGTCGCGCGCAGCAGGGCCTGGGCATTCTGGCGGACGACATCCACCACCTCGCCGTTGGGTCCGCCGGTCCGCTGGAAGCGATGGGCCAGGTGGCGGGCGGCGTACTCATCGACCGACGCCAGCACGCTTAGTTCCAGCCGATCGACCAGGTAGGTCAGGAACATGGTGAGCATCGTCAGCGACAGGGCCAGGGCGGTCGCGTTGAACGCCAGGGCCAGGCCGTCGGTGACGGTGCTGAGCGATTTCTCGAGGACCTCCGGAGTGACGCCGTTGATGGCCCCGGTGATGCCGAGCACCGTCCCCAAAAAGCCGAGAATCGGGATCGCCCAGGTGATGAACCGGATGAGGGCGTAGCTGTTTTCGAGGGTGACCGCGTCGCCGTCGGCTAGGTCGCGGAGATGATCGTCCAGCTCAGCCGCGGAGCCCCGCCCTGCCAGGAAGTCGAGAACGCCGGTCACCCGATTGGCGAGCCAGCTCTTCTGGACCGATCGCGGCAACCGGGTCACTCCGGCCAGCAGTTCGGGAGCCTCGGCCACTGATACGGGGTGCCCATCCCACGGCGGCAGCACCGCGGCACGGAAAGCCCGGCGTTCGCCGATGTTCTGCCATATCTTGGAAGCCAGGGCGCTGATGGCCAGGCAGAACATGACCACCTCGACCTGCTCGACGGCATGCGACAGGTAGTGGTGCAGCGGCGTGCCGGCCAACGCCCCCATGTGGATGAGGGTCAGCGCCCCGGCGGCCAGGGGGATGCCGACGGCGAAGGTGGCCAGCGTGGTCAGCGAACGGCGCGCGCGAACGGCCCGCTCCTGCGCAGGCGAGGACTGTGCGGCACTCATGTGTGCTCCCGGGTCCGGAGGATCCCTTGTCTTACTCATCGACCGGCAAGGGCGGCGGATTCTAGCGATTCCTCCGGCCGCGTCGAGGGGAAAGCAATTGCTCACGCAAAGACGCAAAGGCCGCAAAGAAGAAGCGGAGGCAGAAGAGGGGTCAAGTCAAGAAAGATGGGAAACCAGCCCACTTCACCTTGCCATCCCACTCTCTTTCCTCTTCCTTGTCTTCCTTTGGCGACCGGCAACAGATAGTGGCTCTCACGCTCCCAGTGCGTGAGGGCCACTTTCGGGACGCCGCCAAGTCGAACTGAATTCGCCGGGAATTATATGCGACCTGGTGCATGCGCCGCAAGCCCTTATGAAATAACGACTTTCGCCTTCACATTTCAGTGTGAAGTGCCAGGTCGCATATAATTCCGTGTGTGCGGGAACGCTCTGACCGTCCCAGTCGGCGCCGGGCGAGGGGACCGGGGCGGGGAGATTATCTCCTGCCGTTTGCCTTCGCGCCCTTTGCGTCTTTGCGAGAGCTTCCTTTCGGACCGCCTCATGGATGTCCTCGTCACCGGCGGCGCTGGTTTCATCGGCAGCCACCTCGTCGCCTGCCTCGTCGAGGCCGGCGCTGCCGTTCGCGTGCTGGAACGGCCCGGGGCCCGCGTCGATCATCTGCCGCTCGACGCCATCGACCTGGTTTTCGCCGACATCCGCGACCGCGCGGCCGTCGCCCGGGCCGTTCGTTGCTGCCCGCTGGTCTATCACCTCGCCGCCAATCCGAACCTGTGGACGCACCGCCGCGGCCATTTCACGCAGGTCAACTACCAGGGGACCGTCCACGTCCTTGAAGCTGCCCTGGAAGCCGGGGCCCGCCGCATCCTGCACACCAGCACCGAGAGCATCCTGACGCGGGCTCACCAGACCGGGGCCATCCGCGCGGACCAGGATGTCCGCCTGGACGACGCCCTGGGTCCCTACTGCCGCTCGAAACTGCTGGCCGAGCGCTACGCCTTCCGCCTGGCCCGCTCCGGCGCCCCGGTGGTGATCGTCAACCCGACCATTCCCGTCGGCCCCGGCGACCGCGGCCGCTCGCCGCCGACGCAGATGATCCTCGACTTCTGCCGCGGCCAGCGCAACGAATACCTCGACGGCGAGCTGAACCTGATTGACGTGCGCGACGTGGCCGAGGGGATGATCCTCGCCATGGCCCACGGCCGGCCGGGACGACGCTACCTGCTCGGGGCCGAGAACCTGACCATCCGCGCGGTGTTCACGCTGCTGGCCGAGCTGACCAGCCTACCCGAGCCGGTCCGGCGTGTCCCCTACGCCGTCGCCCTGGCTGCCGCCACCGTCAGCGAGTTTGTCGCCGACGTGTGGACCCGCCGCATGCCGCTGGCCACCGTCACCGGCGTGCGCCTGACGCGGCGCGTGATGAGCTTCGACGCTCGCGAAAGCCTGGCGGAGCTGGGACTGCATCCGGCGCCGGTGCGGGAGGCGCTGGCCGATGCGCTGGCGTGGTATCGGGAGGCGGGGTGGATCGCGGTGTCCTGACCGACCTCTTGACGGATCAGCGGCGGGTTCGCATCCTGGCCATTACCCTGGGGCTGAAACGAATCGCATCGCCGAACTTCATATTGGGACAGGACTTGTGATCATTCGTTTCAGCACCCCCTCGGACACCCCCCCTCCGAAACGAACGCCCGTCCACCGGGGCCCGCCTTTGGGAGCCGCCTGGACCGCTCACGGTTTCCCGTCCTTCTTCGCCAGCGCGACTTCCCACACCCGAAGCGCACTGTCCGACGTGCCGGCGACCAGGAGTTTGCCCTCCGGCGTGAAGTGCAGCGAGAGGAACGAGCAAGTAGGAGGGACGCGCACGACCCGCTGCCGCCCCGTGGCCACGTCCACCAATTTCAGGTCGGCCTGTGCCTGAAGTTCGGGCGAATCCAGCAGGGCCAGGGTCTTGTCGTCTGAACTGGAAGCGATGGCCAGGATACGGCCAAACGGTCCGGGCAGCGTAGCTCGCTCCTTGCCCGAGGACACATCCCACAGTTTCACGTCGCCTTTCCACCGGTAATCCTTCCCCTGGTAGCGGCAACTCGACGCGATCAGGGTCTTGTCGTCGCGCTCCAGACCAGGCACCCGACTTCGCCGCGATGTTCCGACAAGGGCGTCTTCTCCTTGCCCGTCGCGGTGTCCCACAGGTCGATGTCCTGGTAGTTTCGGACCGCCAGGAGAGCCAGGTCCCTGCGGAAGGCCGCGACCGGCCCGCCATAGACGGGGACATGAGGTTGGAAGGAAGCCAGCTCCTTGCGAGTGGCGACTTCCCAGAGCTTGACCCGTTCTAAATCCTCCGTTGCCAGTCTCGTGCCCTCTCGGTTGAGTGCGACAACATTCACCTGAAAGAAACCAGTGAAGGAGGCGATCTCCTTGTGGGCGTTCACGTCCCAGAGCTGCACCCGGTCATGGCGGCCGGATGCCAGCCGCTTCCCGTCCGGGCTGAAAGCCAGGGAATAAAGAGAACCCGTGTATCCTGGTAGGGACGCGATCTCCTGGCTGGTGGCGGTGTCCCAAAGCTTCAGCTCACCGCCAAGCGAGTCCCCGCCCCCCGCCGCCAGGATCTTGCCGCCAGGGCTCAGCGCCACTCGCTCCACCCGAAACTTGAGTTCCTTAATGGTGCAGCGCTCGATCAGTTTCTGAGCACTCGCTTCCGGGAGCGGCACCAGCAAGAGCAGCGCCGCGACGAAGAATCGGGCGGGTCGCATGGTAACTTCCTTTCAGGGTTTGCGGCGTTTGGCCAGGCGCTCCAGGGCGGCCGCGGCCTCGCGCGTCACCAGTGACTGGGCCGTGCCCTTCGACAATTCCTCCAGCACCTGCCGGGCCGCCGGGGTGCCGATCTCCTCCAGCACCGCCAGGGCGAGCAGGACGCTTCGCGGCTGCAAGCCTTGCTCGCCCTGCGGGGTTTTCAATTTGCCCAGAGCGCCTCGATCCGTTTGCGAACCTCGGCACCCGGCGATTCTTGCAGGGCCAGCCGTAGCGGAAACTCGGCCTCCGTCCCCAGGGCCTCCAGCGCCAGCGACGCCTTCTCGCGCACGTCGAAACTGTCGTTGTCCAGGTCGGCGACCAGTCGGTGCGCCTTGGTCTCCGCGGCGGCTGCCTGCCGGAGGTGGTCCTTCAGAAAAGGGATGGCTTCCTCGGGAGTGGCGGCCAACTTCTTGCGGGCCCCTTCGTCCTGTTCGCCGGCCAATTCGGTCCAGAGATGCTGCAGCCGGGCCCGCGCCACTTCCCAGAGCAGCACGGTTGTGTCTCGGCCCCCGGATGCCAGCAGCTTGCCGTCGGCGGAAAACGCCAACGACATGGGGGCTCCTCCTTTGTGGCCGCTGAACTGCCCCACTCCTTTCCCCGTGGTCGTGTCCCACAGGTGGATAACCGGGTCGTTGAAACTTCCGGTGGCAGCGAGCGTGTTGCCGTCCGGCGAGAGGGCGCGGCAGTCCCGGGGGCCCCCGGCGTCTCCGAGGGAGAAGGATCGCAGGAGTCGTCCGCTCTCGGCGTCCCACAACCGGGCCTCGTTGAACTTCGAGCTGCCGTTGCTCGACTCGCAAGCCAGCACCGTGCGCCCGTCCGGCAGGAAGGCCGCATACTGGATCATCGGTCTCGGATCCCCGGTCGTGGGAAGGAGGTCGCGCACCTTCCGGCCCGAATCGGACCGCCAGAGGGCCAACTCACCGTGAGAACCGGACACCAGCAGTGTCTTGCCGTCCGGGGAAAGGGCGATCGATCTGTCCCAGGTGTCTTCCCCCCGAATCTGCAGCAACCGCTTGCCCGTGGCCACCTCCCACACCCTGGTCCGGGCATCGTGGCCGACCGAAGCCAGCCTTCTGCCGTCGGGCGAGAAGGCGAGGCGTTCGACGCTGTTGAGGTGCCCCGGAAATTGCCGCAGCAGCCGGCCGGCCGACAGGTCCCAGAGCCGGATCTGGGCGTCGAAGCCGCCCGTGCCCCGGTAGCCGTCGCCACTGGCGAGGATCTTGCCGTCGGGGGAATAGGCCAGGGAGAGGACGTTCGGGTAATGGCCAGCGAAGGTGTAGTGCGGCTTGCGGTCTTTCAGGCTCCAGACGATCAGCGTTCCCTCCAGCTGGTCGCCGGAGGCCAGGCCGCTGCCGTCGGGTGAAAAAGCCACGCTGGCCACTGGAGTAGCGTGGCCGGCGAGCGGATGCCGGCGCTTGCCGGTGGCCACGTCCCACAGGCCGATGGTGTATTCCCCCGCCGCGGCCACGGTCTTGCCGTCCGGGGAAAAGGCGAGAGCGTACACGATGCCAGGGTGGCGCTCGAACTGCCGGACTTCCTTGCCGGTTGCCGTCTCGTAAAGCCGGATCGCCTCGTCGCCCCCGCAGAGCAGGTGCTTGCCGTCCGGCGAGAAGGCCAGCCGGCCGCGACACCCCTTGATCGTGAAGCGGAGGCGGCCGTCGGCGATGTTCCACACGCTGATCGACTGCTTCCCGGACATGCCGGCCAGTGTCTTGCCGTCGGGCGCAAATGTGAACCAGAACAGCGCCTCTTCCTGCATTCGCGGAAAGCCCGACGGCAGGTCGAAAGCCTTGTTCGGCCCCTCGATCTGTCGGAGTTCCTTCCCCGTGCCCACCTCGATGAGGGAGGCACGGTTCTCCTTGCCGCTGAGGACCAGCATCTTGTCGTCTGGAGACACCGCGCCGGAGTAGAATAGGCTCCGTCCTTCTTCCTTGGGGGCCATGATCGGCTTGCCGGTTTCCGTCTCCCAGAGGCGCACGCCATCCCCCATTCCGATCACCCCTGCCACCTTGCCGTCCGCCGACAGAAAGCTTTCCAGACCGTGAAAGAACCGATTGTCCGAAGGCGGTTTCGTCTCCCGAAGCAGCTTGCCCGTGCCTGCCTGCCAGAGTCGGATCGATCCTTGGTTGTCGGTGGTGAGGAGCGCCTTGCCGTCCGCAGTGAACCGGACAGCGGTGGCGGATTTGTTTTCGCGAAACCAGCCGAGGTCCTTGCCGGTGGCCACGTCCCACGCGCACAGGCCGACGTTGCCGCCGGAAACCAGCGTCTTGCCGTCCGGTGAGAAGGCGACACAGGCGGCGCCGCTGCCGTCCCTGATAATATGCCGCAACCGGACCGTCCCCAGGCGGGCGACTGCGCCGGGCGGCAGCGGGTCGCCGTGATCGTCGAGGCGTGGCGGGTCGCCGCGGGCGGCCGTTGTTAGCAAGAGCAGCGCGAGGACGAGGCCGAGTCGCCAATGACACGCGGGCATGGTGCGTCCTCTGGGAGGTGCAAGGCGGACTGTCTGGACGATACAGGGGAAGCGAACGCCGGTCCACCGAAAAGCGAGCGGCGAGGCCATTGGGCGGGTGAGTCTCTTACTTGGGTGGGCTTCTCGTTCCCACGCTCCGCATGGTCCACGACGGGCGGAACCGGATACTGCGTCCCCCAGCTGGCCGGATTCGCTGTCTCGGACAACGTCGCCGCGGTCCCCCCGCACACTGGACGGAGGTCCGGGGCGCCGTCGGCCCCATCTGTGTTCTCCCAGTGGTGTCCGCAGGCGCAGTGGCGGGCATGGGTCTCTCCCGTTCGGCAGCCATACCCCGAGATTACCGCAGCCCGAAAGCCTCCACAAGGGCCTGGCGCAGCGTCAGTGCCGGGAATCAGGAGGGAGGGAAATCCGTAGCCCTTCCGCCGCGCGGCACATCAGCGTCCCAGGTGTTTTTCCTCAAGGGAGCGGGGTCATAAGAGCGGCCGGAAAGGGGAGCGAAATCGTAATCCTGTTCGTGCTGGCCGTCTTGGCGAACGATAGAGCTAAGAGACTGTCCCATAAGCTCCCCTCGCCCCGGTACTCCGGGGAGAGGGGTCGGGGGTGAGGGGCTTTTGTCCGGGGATGTCCACAGCCCTCACCCCAAACCCCTCTCCCCGGAGTACCGGGGCGAGGGGCTTCCGGGACAGACGCTAAGTTGCCGCCGCCCGCTGCGAAAACCTTGGCGCTGCGCGAAACCAGCTAGGCGGGCGGCGGTCAGCTTTAGCGTTTGGTTCGGCGGCTGGCGTTGTCCGCATTCCCGCCCTGGCGGGGGCGTGGGGCCGGAGCGCCGCGAAGCAACCCTTCCGTGCTCAGGTCTTCGTCGATATCCGGCCAATGGATGCCATAGCCACCACCTGCGATTTGCCAATTCTTCCGCTGGTCCGCGGTCGCACCAAACAAGCGCGGATACCAAGCGAGCGGGACAGTGATGGTCCGCCCGTCTCGCAGGGCCACACTGAATGTGTCTTTCGTGAATTTCACGTCCGTCACGCGCTCGTCAGCTGCCAGCGCCAAGATGCCCATGCCATGACTCCAGTAATGCCGTTTGATGTTGAATTACCAGTTTCTGAAGCCGCCGCAACTCCTTCGGGGAGAAGCCGAAGTTTCGGGCCAGGCCAACAGGCTGCAACCAGAACTTGGCCGACAAATCGTCCCTGTCAACATGGACATGCGGCGGCTCACTGGGTTCATGGCTGTAGAAGTAGAAACGGTACGGACCGCTTCGCAACACGGTCGGCATAAGTTATCCATTATTAGATCACAATAATCTTGAATGTCCCCTTATTCCACCTTGGTGGTGGTGCCGCTGGCGTCGGGGCGGGGCAGGGCAGGATAGATTCCTTAACGTTAGGCCGCAGTTCGCGGCCATGACTGACGTGCCTGCTCACTGGCCTTGAGGCGGCTGCCACAGCTCGACCTTGTTTCCCTCTGGATCAATGACCCAGGCAAACTTCCCATACTCGGATTCGTCAATCTTCTCGAGCACAGTGCAGCCTTCTTCCTTCAAGGCCTTTACCAGGGCGTGGAGGTCTTCCACTCGGTAGTTGACCATGAAGGAAGCAGAGCTCGGAGCGAAGTGGTTACTTTCTTGCGGATCGATCAACCAGGCAGTTGTGCCGGCAACCGGCTTGCCCTCGGCGTCGGTCCAAGTGAAGGCAGCTCCGCCCCAGACTTGGACATCGATTCCCAGGTGCCGCTTGTACCAAGCCCGCAGTGATGGAGCGTCTTTGGCCTTGAAGAAGATGCCGCCGATGCCAGTGACTCGTTTCATGTGACCTCCGGTGCGCGGTGGTGGTGAGAGGAATGTTTCTTCTGCGGCCGAACGCGCGGCTAAGCTGCCGGGGCCGCCTGCAAGGACGTTGAAGTGCGGAAAACCAGGATGGCGGCCCCGGCCAGCTTCAGCCGTTGGTTCGCCGCTATACCAAGGCAGGCATCTCCACACGTTTTACTTCGAACCCGGCTGCCCGCACATCAGCGGTCGCGGAGCGAATGGCCTCTTCGAGCGAATCGGCTTTCCGGTCGAAGGCAATGAATGTGACTTTGTTGCGTGTCACAATGGTGCCATCGTCGCAACCGGCTTCATAAAGCGCATCACACTCTACAGCACTGACAGCGGACACGCTCAAGACCACGGAAAAACCATAGGTCTTCTTCCTTTTCATCTCTCGCTCCTCCGTCCCGACTTCAGACGTGGGAACAATTATCAACTTCTTCGCGAATCCTTCTGGCGTGGTTTTCGCTGTTTCTTGGCGTAGTGAACACGCGGATGATGCAACCGCCGCGACGCGCGAACGGACAAAACAACTGTCCCCAAACGTGGGCACGCGGTCCAGCCTTGAGCAGTCGCCACCCTTTTTTCAGGGCGTACTTGATTGCTTCCCTGATGTGCTTGTTTGGGTGTTCGGCCATTACTGCTCACAGGGTTCGACCAGAACAATCTACGATGTCCCCTTTTCGATGTCTGGTGTTTCTCCTTTTCCGGAAACTAAGGCGAGCCCGCTCAGCCGCCAGCTCAAGTGGGAGGCGGGGCTGAACTAGGATCATCGTCATTCGCGCGGCGGGTCCGCTGAAGCACCTAGTTCGCCCGAACTCGCCGGGTATTCCCTCGCCGGCCCAAAAAGCACAGTGATTCGTCGGTAGAGCCGCCACCGTGCCCAACCGCGAACCATCAGGATCAAGCCACCGAAGAACAAGCCAAATGCCACGAGAATGAACGGCAGAGCCCCGGCAAGCGCGGCCAGGAGCGTGAACGTCGTAAAGATTACCCCGAGCAAGGCGAGCATGAGGCCGGCGAAAAACTGGTTCTTCGATTCGCGGAGCAGCAGCTGGCGGGATTCAGGCGATTCGTGTAAGCGCCGAAGGTCGTCTTGTGCTCGGGCGACCAAGGCCCGTGCCGCGGGCAGCGACCAATCGAGGCGGAGTAAGTCAGCCACGATGTCCTCGGGGGCACGGCCATCCATCAGGGCGCGCGGTACCATCGTCTCAGGGTTCTCCGCCGCGAACTTCTCCTGCGGGGTCAATTCATCGTCCATCATGACACCAATGGCGAACTTGTTCTCGTGGCGCCGATGCGCGCCCCATCCGGTAAGCGCGCCGGTGCGCGCCCTATCCCGTATCTCGCTGCCGGTAGCCTCGCCAGCAGAACACAAAGCCCAACTGCTGTCAAGCACCGGCTGAGGAGTTCCTGTGCCGCGGGACGGCATGACGACCGCCAGCTATTTCCCCCTCTTGCCGCGGTTGCGGCAGGGCCCGCGCTTCCATCGCTTCGAGATACTGCCGCTGGACCTGGGCGACCAGTTCCTCGTCGGCTTTTTCCATCCGATAGTACGGGTCTTTCATCCGCTCCTCCGCGCGGCCGGGCAGCCAGTAGAGCAGCGGGGCGTTGCGTCGGCCGCTGCCCTCGCAGAGCAGCAGCCGAAGGTCAACCGCTCGCCGCAACCAGCGGAGGATGGGCGCGTCGGACGGGGTGCCGGGGCCGCGCGGCCGGCAACCGCGCAGCTGCGCCCTCATACAATGAGGGAAACGCGCCCACCGAGAGGATCTCATGGCCGCTCCCCCCTTCCGCACCAACCCATCCGCCATCGCCCGCTACTTCTTCCACGATTGCGAACGCTTCCTCTACAACACCGCCGCCGATCCGGCCGTCCGCAAGGAACGCGGTATCCCGAAGCCGGAGTTCGACCACAGCCCGCTGGTCGAGGCCATCCTGGCCAGCGGCTATCGCTGGGAAGAGGACGTGGTTACCCGTCTGCTCCGGGGGCGCGTGGTCATCGGCCGGGGCCGCGGCGAGCTGCACACCCGCCGGCTGCCGCCGGAGCAGACGATCGAGTGCCTGACCAGCGAACCGGCCGGCCGCTTCCTCTATCAGCCGACCCTGGTGCCGCCGCCGCTTTTCTATGAGCGGTACGGCATCGACTCGGAACTGGTCGTCCTCAGCGACAACCATCCCGATCTCATCGAGATCATGGCCGAAGAAGGGGGCGGCCGGCTGCTGCGCGTCCACGATGTCAAGCGCGGCGACGCCCTGAAGCTGACGCACCGCGTGCAGATCCTGCTCTATGCCCTGCAATTGCAGGCGATCCTTGATGCGGAAGGGATCCCCGGGCGGGTCGATCTGGACCAGGGAGCGGTCTGGCTGGGTCAGCAGCCGGAGCCGGAAGTCTTTCCGCTGGCCGTGTTCCGTCCCCATCTGGAGCGCTTTCTGCGGCGCGACCTGGGCGCATCCTGGCGGGCCAGCCGCAGGACTGCGCACTGGCATCTCTATTCCCGCTGCGAGTGGTGCGAGTTCTTCGAACATTGCCGCGACGAGATGCGCCGCACCAATGATGTCTCTCGCCTGGAGCAGCTCACCACCTACGGCAAGCGGCACCTGGTGGAGGAAGCGGGGGTGCAGACCCTGACCGAACTGGGCCGGTTTCTCAAGCGGGCCGATGCCGACGAGGTCCTCGATCGCTGCGCCTCGCTGGCCGGACAGCGGCATCGGCTGGCGGTGCGTGTCGCGGCGCTGGAGAGCGAGGAGCCGCGGCTGCACGGGGCCGCCTCGCCGGACCTGCCCCAGGGGGAGAACATCGGCCTGTTCCTGACGCTTCAGCAGGAGCCGCTTGGGCAGGTCGTCTACCTGGCCGGGCTGCTGGTGGCTGCCCGTGCGGAAGTGCAGGAGACGGTCTTCACCCGGCCCATCGCGGCCCGGCTGTGGGACGACGACGGCAAGGCGAAACCCTGCCTCTGGCTGGCGGCCCGGTCCGAGGAGGCGGCCGACGTGCGCCGCGGCTTTGTGGAGTTGCTGTACGACGTACTCGACCAGGTCCACGCCTTCAACGCCAAACACGGCGAATGGAAGGAAAAGCTCAGCCTGCAAGCCTATGTCCATACGGAAGAGGAACGCGGCCTGCTGTTCGCGGTGCTGCTGGAGGCGCTGCGGGAGCCGGCGTTGGCGGAAAAGGCGATGATGCTGCTCTTTCATTTTCAGGGGCCGGAATTGATGCAGGCCGACCGCCACCCGGGCAGCGAGATCGCCTATCCGGTGGTGGTCCTGCAAAGCGCGGTCAGCCGGCTGCTGGCCCTGCCGATCGAAGTCAGCTATACCCTGCCGGAGATGCTGCACGCCCTGGACAGCCCGTTCCATTACTCCCGCAAGGACTATTTCCACTTCCCGCTGGGGCATGGGCTGCGGGCCGAGGCGCTGCACGCGGCGTGGTATGGCGGCAAGACCGGCAACCTCGACGAAATCCGGCAGCAGGCCCGGCTGTACTTGTTCGGAGTGCAGGCGCTGTTGCGGGCGGTGCGCGAGCGGGCGGGGCGGCAGCTCTTTGCCTGGCCGCCGAAGTTCGCCCTGCCCAGCGGCACCGGCATCCGCGATCGCACCCTGTCGCGCCTGGCGTTTTTCGCCCGCTACGAAAGCCTCTTGAACTGCCTGGCGGTTCGGGAAGCTCGCACCGAGGCTCGCTCGACCCAGAAGCTGCGCGGACAGGTCATCGAATTAGAGGCGCAGAGTGCTTCCGAGATGGCCGTGGTCGGCGATTTGCACGTCGAGCCGGAGGCGAACGGCTTCCCGGCCTGGCTGCTGGTGCGTGACACCGACGAGGGACGCCGTGCCCAGATCGAATATGCGGACTACTGGTATCGCAATAAGTTCCACGGCGGGCCGCAAAACCCGCACCGCGCCGTCGCCGGCGTTCAGGGCGTGACCACCACGGCCGACGGGACAACGGTGCTGCGGCTGACTTACAGCGGCGCCTTCAAGGGCGACGGACCGGCACGCGGCGAGCGCTTCCTGCTGTATCCACGCTTCACCGACTTCACCACCGACCCGCTGATGCGCTTCCTGGAGCGACTGGACGCGGCCGGCGGCGGGCTGATACTGGATCTGCTGCGCGATCCGGAGCAAGCGGCCGCACCGCGGGCCCTGGCGAAGAAGTCCGCCGCCCTGGCCGAGCGGCTGGGCGACACGCTGGGCTTCACGCCGAGCCAGCGCCAGGCGTACCGGGCCATCGGCCGGCAGCGGGTGACCGCCGTCTGGGGCCCGCCCGGCACCGGCAAAACGCACTTCCTGGCGGCGGCCATCGTCGGCCTGGTGGCGGCTCACCAAGCGGCGAGCCAGCCCTATCGCGTCCTGGTCACCGCCTTCACCCATGCCGCCATCGAGAACCTGCTCCGCAAGGTCGCCGACCGACTCCGGGAGCAGCGCTTGCAACACATCGGGCTGGCCAAGGCCAAGTACTGGCAGAGTGCGGAGGCGGGCGTCGAGGTGGTCCCAGACGACACCGTTGCCCTCTGGCTCGAACGCCACGAGCACGCCATCCTGGGCGCAACCGTCTTCTCCTGTCTGAAGGCCTGCGAGGAGCTGTCGGGCTTCGACCTAGTGGTCATCGACGAGGCATCGCAGGTGCGCGTGCCGGAAGCGGCCGTGGCGGCGAGCCTGGTCGGCGACAGCGGCCGGCTCGTGCTGGCCGGCGATCACCTGCAACTGCCGCCCATCATCACCGGCACCTATCCGGAGACACCCGCAGGCGAGCCGGTGCTCCATCGCTCCATTTTCGAGGCGGTTTGTCCGCGTCAGGAAGTGGGGGCGAAGCCGCAAGCGGCGGGAGGCATCCTGCGGCAGCTCCACGAGAACTTCCGGATGAACGACGTGCTGACCGGCGTCGCCGCCCGCCTCCTCTACGGGCCCCGCTACACCTGCGGCACCCGCGCGGTGGCCCAGCGCCGGCTGCCGTTCCAACCGGGCGATGCCGATCCCCTGGTGTCGGCCTGTCTCGATCCGGATTATCCACTGGTGCTGGTCATCCTCGACGGCCCCCGCGCCGCGCAGGCCAACCCTGTCGAGGCGGACCTGGTGGCTCAGCTCGTCGTCGCCCTGCGTGCCGGCCTGCGCGACGACAATGGCCAACCGTACCGCGATGATGCCGCCTTCTTCCGGCACGGCGTCTTCATCGTCAGCCCGCATCACGCCCAGATTCGCGCGATCCAGAGCGAGTTGGCGGCCCGCCGCTCGTGGGACTCGACGCCGTTTGTCGATACCGTGGACAAGATGCAGGGGCAGGAGGCCGACGCGGTGATCGTCAGTTACGGCGTCGCCGACCCGGAGTTCGCACTCCGCGAGGCGGAGTTCATCTATGGCCTGAACCGGCTCAACGTGGCCGTGACCCGGGCACGGTCGAAATGCGTTCTGTGCCTGCCCCGTCCCCTGCTCGAAGCGTCGCCGCAGGTGTTGGATGTGGAGCCGGCGGCCGTCGGGCTAGCCTTCATGCGCCGCCTGACCACCCTGGTCGAGGAAAACGGGGAGGAATTGATCTTCGAGGGTGAGGACGCCGAGGCCCGTCTGCTGCGCCTGGGCGATTTTTCACGCGCAAGTTCTCGCAAGACGGCCGTTCTGCCGGCATAATGAGCCCGTATCCGGTCCCGGCTGCGAGTCTGAACAAACGATCCCGCGGTTGAGCGATCATCTCCGAGGAGAATCCCATGAGACGGTGTGGGTGCAAGCAAACGACCCTGGTCCTGGCGGCCCTCGCCAGTCTCCTCGTGCTGGGCCAAACGGCCAGAGCACAGACCCTCAAATTCAGCGTCGGAGTGCTGGGCAAATTCACCGCCGACGGGATGCTCCTGCAAAAGGTGACCACCGGCACGCCAGCCGACAAGAGCGGCTTGCAGAGCGGCGACGTGATCACCCGGATCGACGGCAACCCGGTCCGCAGCCAGACCGATTTCGTCAACGCCGTCAACGCTTCCGGCGGCCAGACGACCTTCACGGTCAAGAAGGGCGGTGCCGGCAAAGCCGTCCAGGTCAGCCTCGACTTGACCGGCACCGGCCCCGGAACGACCGTTCCTCAGATCACGAAGTACCCCGTGGGGATGCTCGGCAAGTTCACGCCCGACGGCATGCTGGTCCAGAAGGTGCTGGCCGAGACGCCGGCCATCAAGGGCGGCTTGCAGAACCGCGACCTGATCCTGAAGGTGGACGGCCGGCTCATCACCAACCAAGACGATTTCGTCGCTGTCGTCAACAGCTCCGGCGGCCAGGTGGTGTTGGTCGTCAAGCGTGGCAGCGACGGCCGCATTGTTCGTGTCGGCCTCGACCTGGCCGGCACCAACAAGCAAGGCCCGCCGGCTCCCTATTTCCTCGGCGTGGTCGGCAGCTTCACCCCCAACGGCATGCTGGTGACCAACGCCATCCCCGCGACGCCGGCCGCCCGCGCCGGCCTGGAGAAGGGCGACCTGATCTTCGGCATCAACAAGGTCACCATCACCAACCAGAACGATCTCTTTACGGTCCTCTACAGCTCCGGCGGCTCGGTCACGCTGCAAATCAAGAAGGCCAGTGGCCGCATCGTCGTCCAGGACGTGGACCTCACCAACTACGATCTCGGCGTGCTGGGCGAGTTCAGCAAGGACGGCATGACCATCGGCGTTGTCGCGCCGGGGACGCCGGCCGCCTATGTCGGATTGCAAAAGGGGGACATGATCCTGCGGATCGACAACCGGACCGTCCGCAGCCAGAAGGACTTCGACCGGCTCATCAAGAACTCGGGCGGCTCGGTGTCGCTGATCGTGCAGCGCGTGGGCGGATCGCCGACGCGCCTCCAGGTGGATTTGACCAACAACCAACTCGGCGCCTGGTGCGAGCCGGCCACCGATGGGATGCGCCTTACCTCCGTGGTCCCCGGCAGCCCCGCCGAGGCCATCGGCCTGGCCCGCGGCGACACCATCCTGAAGATCGACGATCACCGCACGCGCACGAACGCCGAGTTGGCCAACGCCCTGCGCAACGCCCCGGGTTTGGTGACGCTGACCGTCCGCAAGGGGGACACCCGGACCATCGTGAAGATTGATGCGGACCTGGCGCGGTAGATCGCACTAGGAGCCGCGACCGTGAGGGAGCGGGCCAGACCGCTCCCTCACGGTCGCGGCTCCTTTCACCAGTGCATCACCATCCCGCCGTCGACGTTGATCGTCTGCCCCGTAACGTTTTTCGCCCGTTTCGAGGCGAGAAAGACGACCATCGCGGCGACATCTTCCTCGTCTTGCCAGCGGCCGAGCGGGACCAGGCGCCTGATCTTGTCGGCGGCCCATTCCTCGTAGGATTGCCGTTGCTCCGGCGCCTGGCGTGCCGCCCAAGCCGCCCAGACGGCGCGGTTCAGCTCTGTCTTCACCATCCCCGGGCAGAGGGCGTTGACGCGCACCCCGTGGGGGGCCAGGTCCTTCGCACAGCACTGCATGAAGTTGATGATCGCCGCCTTTGAGGCGCTGTACGGCGGGTCGGTTTGGGAGCCGATCTGCCCGGCAATCGAGGCGATGAAGAGCATGGTGCCGGTTTTCGCCGCCACCAGCTCCGGAGCGAAGGCATGGGCGACGTTGGCCCCGCCGCTG
Source organism: uncultured Planctomycetota bacterium (assembly GCA_963827935.1). GTDB lineage: Bacteria > Planctomycetota > Planctomycetia > Gemmatales > Gemmataceae > DATFNV01. The sequence continues at coordinate 498,248 of CAWHCN010000004.1, forward strand.
ACGTTGACGTGCAGGACGCGAGGCCAGTCGGTCGGCTCTAGGTTCCAGAACGGAAAGCCAAACTTGCCCGAGCCAACTGCCGCCGCGACGACGACGTGATCGAGCCGACCCAAGCGATCCTTGATCCGCGTGGCCGCGGTTTGCATGGCCGCGAAATCGGTCACGTCGCCGAGGGCCGGGAACGCGGGCACGCCCTGCCTGGCGGCGATCTCCGCGGCCGTGGCCTCGACCGCCGGGTCGCGGTCCACCAGGGCCACGTTAGCTTTCTCGTCCGCGAAGGCCACGGCAATGGCCCGGCCGATGCCCCGCGCGCCGCCCACGATGACCGCGACCTCTCCGGCCAGTCCGAGATCCACAAGATCCCCTTTCGCGTCAACGGCCGTTCGATTTCTTTGCCTCGGCCGTTACCGCCTTCTGCGATGGATCGGTCGCGATGATCGCCTTCGGCGCCAAGCCCGCGGCCATGAGCAACACCTCGGTCGCGGGCGCTTTGTCCTTATCCGGCAGCCGTTGCACGCAGTGCCAGGTGGCTTCCGCGCCAAGTCCCGCGTAGACCACGACGGAGTAGCGGGGGTTGAACGGGTTTTCTCCCGCGGCAACCACCGCACTGGCCGCATGAGCGTAGGTGTCCTTCCGCAGGACGAACGACGCGGGCCCAAAAGCCACGGGCAGCCCCTTCGCCACGCGGGCCGTGACCGCGTTCGTTTCCGGCCGGCCGATCACCAGGATGTGATGCCTCTTGAGATCGGCGTCGGTCACATCGGTGTCTGGCTTGATGGGCACGTCGACGTTGGACCAGCGCCGCTGGATCTTGCGGGCCAGGGCGTCGGCCGCCTCGCGCTGGGCACTGCGATCCTTCAGGGTCCCGTAGACGATCAGCGCCTTCTCCGGCTCCCGCTCGAACGAGTAAATGGACCAGTATCCCGGCGACGCCGCATCGGCACTTCCCTTGTCGATGACGAAGGGATCGAACAGCGCCGCCAGGGGTTTGCCGCAGGCTTTCTCTGCGTGCTTGCGGAACTGCTCGGTCGTGACTTCCTTGCCGGCGTGGGCCCGGCCGAAGGCGTCCATCATCTCTTCAAACTTCTCGTCTCCCATTTGGGCGTGAAGATCGGCCAGGAGGAGGATCCCCTTGCCCGAGGCCAGGTGGTACCAGTCGCCGCACGTGCCGTCCGCCTTCGTTTCCGCCAGCGGGACATCGCGGCCCAGGCGCCGGACTGCCGTCAGGTAGCGCGAGCGCGGCTCGAAGCGGGCCACTGCGAGTCGTTCCTTGTCGTCCTCGTTGCTTTTGTCGTCACTGCCCGTCTGTTTCAGCGACTTCTGGAGGGCGACAATCCGTTCATAATCGGCGAAGGCAGCGGCCAGCCAGACGTCGGCGTCGCTTTTCGGCAGGAGCGTGCCGTGCCAGGCCGGCGGCAGGGTGTTCTCGTCTTCGACCTTGCAGGGCTCGAAGGTGGCGGCCCGGGGCTTTTTCAGGTCGGCCGCCACGATGGCGGGATTGCTCGCCTTCGGGACTGCCGCCGTCAGCAGGGCCCAGTCGTTGCCCACCAGGGGGCGAATATCGCTGTACTTCTTCCGTTCCGCCTCGGACGGGTCCCAGGTGCGGCCGCGCGGCGGGCCGAAGAGCGCCCAGGTCTTGAGGTCCTTGGCCATCGCCGCGGTGGTGAACTTGGCATCGCACGACGGGAACGCCGCCAGCGGCGCCGTGGTGAACGCCTCGAAGCCGAAGTCGGCCGTGATCTTCCCCTTGTGCTTCTCGTACAGCTTCAGCCAGGCCTGGTCCCGGTCGGAGGCGCAAAAGACCACGTTGGCCGGCTTCCCCTCGACGCTTGGGACCGTCTCCAGGCGCACCTGCAAATCCCGGGCGTTGTTGCAGCCCCAGTAGAACCCCTTCGTGCCGCCGATCCATTCATCCTTCGAGGATCGCCAAAGTCGGCTCTTGTGCGTGCCCAGCTCGAACATGGCGATCTCATTCGTCTTCGTGTCGGCCAGCAGCCATTCGTTGGTGTAGACGCCGTTGTTCGCCTTTTCGAGGATCGCCACCGCCTCGTCGATGCTGGAGCCGTATTGCAGCGCCTTTCGGATGCGCGACACCATCGAGTCGCCGTTGATGTCGAAGCGTGTCTGCTTGATGGTCGTCTCGGCCACCAGCAGGCCGGCGTCGTTCATGTAGTAGTCCAGCCCGCTCATGATGCCGCCGGGGAACGACTGCATCAGCACGCGGTTCCCCTTCGTCGGCTTGACGTCGAGCCAGACGTTGTAATGCCGGACATGGTAGAGGTCCCACATCGTGATATGGCCGAAGACGATGTGGCCGTCGGCGGTGGCGGGCCCGGTGGCGGCGAAGGCGCTGCAATGCTCGGCCGGCTTCGCTTTCCTGGTGCCGGGGTACTGCGGCTCCTTGTGCTTCATCCCCTCCAGACCGTGCGGCGTGGCTTCGAGGTTGGCCTCCAGGAAGTCGATCTCGATGCCCGAGTTGAGTGAGACGATGTCCAGCAAATCGACGGCCCGACCGTCGAACTTGGCCCCGGCCGCCGCCGCGCCATCGGCGATCCCCTTCATCTCTTCGAGATACTCCTTGTCGTAGCGGCGCAGGAACAGGGCGTTGACCACCAGGCGCTGATCGCGCCAGCCGTTGGCCGGAGCCTGGGGACTGCGGGCCGTCGCCAGCGTATTGATGTGATCCGCAATCTCGGCCGACATCAGCTGCCCGTGCTGGTAGCCGCGCTCGTACGGCTGCCCCTCGATGTGCAGCACGACCCAGCCGGATTGCGGGTAGCGATAGGCCGGTCCGTAGCGCTTCACCGAGGCGGGGTCGGGCCGAAAGTCCCGGGCCGGCGCCTCCGGTCCCTTCGCGAAGGCCGGCGAGGCGATGAGCAGAGCAAGCACGAAGATGACACGGCTCGGCATGGCGCAGCTCCGTGAAGGCGGGAGAGGGAGTGGTCAGGGAATCGAAAGATGATTGTATCGGAAGAGGGGCGGTGAGGCGAAGGGGGAAGGATTCTATCACCAACTGATCTGCCGGCGGACCACGTCCAGGTTGAACTCCTTGAGATTGTGCCGCCACGCCACAAGCAGGCGCCGCCCGAATGGCGAAGCAAGTGCCGTTGAGGCTATCGAGTCGAAGGGTTAAGCTGGCAGGGAGCGATTCCCGAAGCGCGTGGAGAATTGACCGATGAGCGCACCAGCCACGCCGCCCACGGCGGCGCAGTGGAGTTACCTGGAGCCGAATCCGAAGTCACATTACAAGCAGCTCTTTATCAAGGGGACGCGCATCCGGGCCGAGGTGATTTACGGCTGGACGGTTGACGGCAGCGAGCCCGCGACGCCGCGAGAAGTGGCTGAGGGCTACGGGTTGCCGCTTGCGGCCGTCCTCGAGGCCATCGCCTACTGCCGGTCCGACCCGCCGGAAATTGAAGAAGATCGCAGGCGGGAGGAGGCCCGCCTGAAGGCGACCGGCATGCTCGACCCCGCTTACCAGGGCAGGCCGCGGCCGCTCACCGCCCAGGAGATCGCCCAGCTCAACAAGCGATGAGAATCTACCTGGACGAAGACACGGCCTGGGGCCTGCTTGTCCAGGCCTTGCGCCGTGCCGGGCATGATGTGCAGACGCCCTCCGAGGCCGGGCTGGCGGGAGAATGGGACCCCGTGCAGATGAGCCATGCGATTCAACAGGGACGAGCCGTCTTGACGCGCAATTACTGCGATTTCGAAGACCTGCACAACCTGCTCGATCTGGCCGGCGGTCGTCATCCGGGGATACTTGTGATCCGCCGTGACGACAACACCCGGCGGAACATGTCTCCGCGCGACATCGTTCGTGCGTTGAGTAAGCTTGTAGCGGCTGGCGTGCCCATCGCCGATCAGTACATCGTGCTGAACGGGTGGCAATGACACGCGGAGCAACGTCGGTGCGATCGCGCATCACCCCAGCCCCCACACCTCCGCCTTCCGATGCCCCGCCACATACAACCCCGCCCCACCCGCCGCCAGCACCATCCGCCGCACGTGCCCGTCCACCTTGACCCGCTGCCCCGGCACGGCGTCCTTCTTCGGCGTGTCGGGCATCTTGTCGATCTTCCAGAAGGCGAGCAGGCCGCCGTCGCCGCCGCCGCCGCCGCCGATCAGCCAGGTGTTGTCGGGGTGCCAGAGCAGCGTCTCCAGCATTCCTTTGTGATTCTGGGCCCCGGCGGTGAAGCGGACCTGCGTCTTCTTCCAGTCCCAGACCTCGACGTGGACCGGCCCCTCCAGGCCATCCACGTTGCCCACCTGGCCGATGCCGCCGGCCGCCAGGTACTGGCCGTCGTTGGAGAAGCGGACCGTCCGAATGCCGCCGATCGACCGTTTGCGCTGTCTCGGATCGTAAGTGTAGAGTGTCGGCACCATGAACTTCTGTGCGATGCGCCCCGTGTCGGTTTCCCAGACGATCACGGTGCCATGCCGGTCGCCGCTCGCCAGGTGCTTGCCGTCGGGGCTGACGGCCACAGTGTACAGGGCGGTGACGTGCCCCTGCGGCGTCTTCATCTCGTGGCCGGCGAAGCTGCGGATCAGCTTGCCAGTGTCGGTCTCCCACAGCTTGACGAGCATATCGTCGCCGCAGGAAACCAGGCGATTGCCGTCCGGCAAGGCGGCCAGGTCGCGGACCCAGCCGTCGTGGGCCGGGACGGTGCGCAGGACATCGCCCTTCGCAGCGTCCCACCAGATGAGAGAGCGGTCATAGCTTGCGGAGACGACGACGGTCTTGCCGGATCGGGTGAGGGCAACCAGGCCGGAGACGTAATTGTCGTGCCGCGTCCACTTAGCGACCGGCTCTTTTTTCTTCGCGTCCAGGTCGAAGACGTAGATGGCGGAGTCGTCGCTGCCGGCGTAGAGGCGCTTGCCGGAGGGGTCGGCGCAGAGGCCGTAGAAGATGCCGGGGTGGGGGAAGGTGGTCCTGACCTTGGCCTTGGCGGGGTCGATGGGGGGCATGGGGAACTCCAGGGCGAGCGGGGGGCGTTAGCCCCCCGGTGTCACCACCGGGGGGCTAACGCCCCCCGCTCGCCGATCATCCTGTAATTACGCCAGCACCGAGGCGATCGGCTTGCTGTCCTCCGGCGTCAGCGGGATCGGGCGCAGGCCGACGTGGTAGTTCTTCTTCGGATTGATGCCGACGGCCTTGAAGATGGTGCCGGTCACGTCGCCGGCGCCGGCCTTGCCGTCGGTCACGGTGTTGCCGTTCTGGTCCGTCTTGCCGTGGACCGCGCCGCCCTTGATGCCGCAGCCGGTCAGCGTACACGACCAGGCGCTGGGGAAATGGTCGCGGCCGAGGTCCTTGTTGATCCCCGGCGTTCGGCCGAACTCGCTGAGCGTGACGATCAGCGTGGACGACAGCAGGCCGCGTTCCTCCAAGTCAAGGATCAATGTGGACATCACATGGTCCAGTTCCGAGACCAACTCGCGATGGCTTTCGAAGTTGTCGGCGTGGCTGTCCCACCAGGCGCGGGCCACCTTGACCATCGGCACGCCGGCCTCGATCAGGCGGCGGCCGATCAGGGCGTACTGGCCGAAATCGGTCTTGCCGTAGCGGTCGCGGACGTGGGCCGGCTCCTTCTCCAGGTCGAACAGGGCGTCGGAGCGCATCAGTCCCTTGACCCGGCTATAGGCGCTGTTGTAGCCCTGCACGTCGCCTGAATCGCGGGCCTTGTTGAAACGGTCGCTCAGGTACTGGCGCAGGTGCTCGCGCTCGGCGTGCTCCTCGTCGGACAGGCCCTTGGGCAGGTCGATGTTCTCGGGGCGGAGCGAGCGTTCCAGGCTCATGGCGGCGTAGCGGCCGCCGAGGAAGCCGGAGGTCGGCCGGCCCGAGCCCAGCCCCTCGGTCGCCTGGTAGAGCGAGACGTATTCCGGCACGGCACTTTCGCGTTGGCCGAGTTCCTTGGCGACGACGGCGCCGAAGTCGGGATAGGCGATGCCGCCTTCCGGTCTGCGGCCGAGCTGCATCAGCGTGGCCCCCTGGCCGTGATCGCCGATCTTCGTGTCCAGCCCGCGCACCACCGCCATGCGGTCGATCAGCTTCGCCATCTTCGGCAGCAGCTCGCTGATGCGGACGCCGGGCACCTTGGTGGCGATCGACTTGAACGGTCCGCCGGTGGGCCGGCCCGGCTTGGGGTCCCAGGTTTCCAGTTGGCTGGCCCCGCCAGCCAGCCAAAGGAGGAGGACATGCTTCTTCTGTTTGGCGACCTCGCCGGCGAACAGGGCGTGGGCCGGTGCGTCGAGGCCGGCCAGGCCGACGCCCAGCGCCGTGGCCAGGCCGCCCTGGAGGAAGAGACGGCGATCCACGGTGTGTTCCGGCGATCCGCAGAATTGATTGTGTGCCATTGTCCTTCCCCCTATCAAGGTCGTTTCGCGCGCAAACAATGAATCGTTCAATGATTGAACCGGAACTCCGCCGACGTCACCAGCGCCCACACCAGTTCGCCGCACACTTTGCCGCGCTCCGCCTTGTGATTCGCCACCCAGGTGCTCAGGAACGGGCGTTCCTCGGCCTCGGGCGCTCGACCCAGGATTGTCCAGACCGCCATATCGACCATCGCCCCATTATCGGCTGTGGCCGCCAGGCGGGCGACCAGGTTCTTGCCCTGGGGGGCCATCAGCCGCTGCACGTCGGCGTGGTTCGAGAGGAACAGCGCCTCGCCGGTGCTGGCCTCGTACCGCTCGCCGCGGCCATCGAGGATGCCCGGGCGAGTCAGGCCGGCCGCCTGCCCTTCCAGGTCGCGGTACTTCTTCGTGCGGGCCTCGGCCGTCTTCGCGTCATCCAGTGCGCCGTCGCCGGTCGCGATCAGGAGCGACAGGGCGAATTGCTGCGGCGTCAGCGGTTTCAAGAGCGCCTGGGCGAAGTCCTTGTCGCTGGGCGGATCGCCCGGACCGGGCTTCGTGCTGCTCAACTGGTAGACGCGACTGGAGACGATGCCCGCCACCAGCCGGTCCAGGTCGTAGCCGTGCGTCACCAGGTCGTCGGCCAGCCATTCGAGGACGCCCGGCACGGAGGGCGGGTTGGCGGAGTGCATCTGGTCGAGCGGCTGCACCAGGCCGCGGCCCAGCAGGTGGGCCCACAGCCGATTCACGATCGCCTTGCTGAAGAAGCCCTTTTCTTCCAGGGCCACCTTGACCAGTTGCTCGCGACGGCTCTGCTTGGCGGCCGTCGCATCCACGACCCGGCCGCTCAGGAACATGGCCTTCGCGGTCCGCCGCTCCCCCTTCCTGGTAACAAACATGACCTCCGCGACCGGCTTCTCGCCGACCTCGCCATTCTGTTTCCCCTTGCCCGCCTCCACCGTGCGGGTAAAGAACGACGCCATGCCGAAGTAATGGTCCTGGGTCCAGTCCGCCACCAGGGGGTGATCGTGGCAGCGGGCGCAGCCCACGTTGACGCCGAAGAAGACGCGGGCGGTGTCGTTGGTCAACTCTTCCAGGTCGCGCTGCCGGCGCGACAGGAAGCGGTTGGCCCGCTTCTGGTCCTTCGTGTCCCAGGGGCCCAGCATCATGTCGCGAAACATCGCGTCCCAGGGGCGGTGCTGGGCCACGCTGGCGCGGAGATATTCGATGAAGTCCGCCTCGCCGGCGTACTTCATCTGGATCGCGTCATCGAGGACGCGACCCAGGGCCAGCGCGTATTCCGGCCCATCCATCAGGCGTTTGATCGCTCGCGCCCGCTTGTCGGCAGCGCGATCCTGGACGAAGCCCACCGCTTCGTCGCGTGTGGGAATGCGACCAGCCAGGTCCAGGGTGAGACGGCGCAGGAAGGTCGCATCATCCGCCGGGGCGGCGGGCTTGATCCCCTGAGTCTGCCAGTGCTTGCCAAGCAGTTCGTCGATATGGGCGGCGATCTTCGGGGCGTCAGCCAGCCGATCAGTCCGCGCTGCCTGGACGGGGGCCGGCAATACCAGGACAAGGAAGAGGGAGGGAAGCATTGGCGGGACTTCCTTTTGGCCAAGGCGGGTCGCGGATCCCCCGGGGTCGCCTGAACGGCGGAGCGCCCGGAGAAGGTGGGAGGGCACTTCAACTGTATCCGAAGCGCGGCCAATTGCAAACGGGATTTCGACGCCGCCAGCGCTGTCGTCGCTACTCGAGGCAGTTGACCAGCCGTCATCGTCTACAATGATCAGCGCGTTATCGCACCACCGTGCCGGGAGATCGCACCATGTCCGATCCTGCCGAATCCCGCTCCAGCCGTTCCGAGACGGATATGACCGCCCTGAGCGTGGTCATCATTCTGCTCTTGCTTGTGCTGGCCGGTGGAGGTGGCTTCATGCTCTGGCGCTGGCGGACTATCGAGCAGATGCGCGAACGGGCCCTGGTGGAAGAGATGAGGGCCCGGGAGGAAGCGGACGCAGCTCGGCAGGAGGCGGAACAAGCCCGCGCCGAGGCCGAGGCGGCCAAGCACCGCAAGAACGATCCGCAGGTGGAAGACCTCCTCCGCGCGGGTCGGCCCCGGGCCGCCCAGCCCACGCTCGAACAGGGCACCAAGCTCTGCAGGCAGGGCCAGGTGGGGGAGGGACTTCTCTGGTTCGTGCGGGGTCTGGAACAGTCGGCCGACGACCCTACCTTGCAGCGAACCTTCCGCACCTGCCTGGCCGCCTGGGGGCAGACGCTTCCCAACCCCTGGACACTCTTCGCATCGAAGTCACCCGTCACCGCCCTGGCGTTCAGTCCCGACGGCAAGACGGCGCTGATCGGCACGGAGGATGGCGGCGCCCGCGCCCGGAGCCTCGATGGCGGCAAGCCCGTCGGCGAGGGATTAACCACGGAGGGCCAGATCACGGCCGTCGGGTTCGTGGCGGCGGGCAAGGAATGGTTGATTGCCAGCGGCGGGCTCGTGCATCGCTTCGATGCCACCACGGCGCAGGCCCTCGGCGAAGCCGTCGAGTCGCCGGGGGCGGTCCTCGCCATGACCCCGTCCGCCAACGGGAAGGTGCTGCTGCTGGGCACCTGCGGCCAGGGGCTTCTGGCTGTCCGAAGGAGGCGGGCGCGAGGGGGTGAAGAACCCGATCCACCCAGACAGCGCGGTCCTGGCGGCTGCCCTGAGTGCGGACGCAAAACTCATCCTGACCGGCCACGAGGACCACACGGCCCAACTGTACGATGCCGGCGGGACTCCTCGGGGCAGTCCGCTGCGCCACGACGCGCCGGTGCGAGCCGTTGCATTCAGCCCAGACTCCCGACTGCTGGCCACGGCGGCAGGCCGGGCGGTACAGCTTTGGGATACGGCCGCGCACGCGCCGATCGGCCTCCCCCGGGAGCAAAAGGCAGATGTGCTGAGCCTGGCCTTTGCGCCGGACGGACGCAGGTTGCTGAGCGGTGATCGGGCCGGCGCCGCCTGGCTCGGGAACGTACCTCAGCCCCTGGCCGGCGATGTCCGTCGGCTCCGTCTTTGGGCAGAACTTCTGGCCGGCAAGGAACTCGACGCCGCCGGCACCGCGCATCCGCTGACGGAAGACATCCTCCGCGAACGGCGCCAGCAGTTGCAGACACTGGGTGGGCCGCCCTAACCGTAAGCCGGTGGATGACGCCCGATGTTGTGTGTGCGCGGGCTTTGCATCGCATTGGGCCTCTGAGACGTATTAACCCGCCTTGAAACGCATAAGGCCGGTTTTCGGTCAATGCAGCGCAAAGCGCGCGTTGCCCACATTCCTGGGGCTGCCTGGCACGGGAAAACCCGAAATTGCAGAAAATGAACTTGACAAGAACCGTATTCGATGCTACGCTCGCGCGGCGTCAGCAGAGCTGACGCGGTGACGAGCGGCGTGACCTCTGCGCGATCGATGGGCATATAATGGAAAGTGGGATGGCCCCCCGGCAGAGTTGCCGCGATGGGGCTATTTTTGTCTGTTCGACGATTTTTGGGTCGGAGCCGAGGCGTCCAAAGAAGCGGTCCCTTTAGAGGCAGGATGGCGATGGGCCTTGAGAAGCGATGTGAGCTTTATGGAAAAATCGAGGAACACCGAAAACGTCCGCTGATCGTTTACGCGACCAGCAAGCGCGATGGCATCAACGCATTTATGGCTTCGGATGCGTTGCCGTTCTTCATCGATCAGCTTGACAAGCTGCCGCTAAACACGACAAACCTCGATTTGCTCATCGTCAGCCTTGGTGGTGACCCGATGGTGGCCTGGCGGATGATGTCGCTGGTCCGTGAGCGTGGAGTGGACAAGGTTTCGGCGCTCATTCCGCAAAGTGCTTACAGTGCCGCGACTCTGCTGGCTCTCGGCGCGGATGAAATCGTCATGCACCCGAACGGGCACCTTGGCCCGATCGACATGCAAATAACGACCTTCGCCGAGGGCAGAAGGAGGCAGTTTTCTACGGAGGACATCGGCGCCTTCTTGGATTACGTCAAGGATAATCTGGCTATCACAGATCAACGCCACCTTAGGAGACTGTTTGAGATTACATGCAAGGAAATGGGTACAACGGGGGTGGGTTTTACGGCCAGAAGCTCGAAATTGGCGGCGGCCCTTGGCGAAAGACTCCTCGGGCTGCACGTAAAGGAGGACGAAACGGGGGCCAAGAAAAAGGCGATGGTGGAAAGGCTTAGTAAAGAGTTCTACGGTCATGGATATCCAGTTAGCAGGAAAGAAGCGATCACGATTGACTTGCGCGTCAACAAGGATCGCGACCCCACGCTTGAGGCACTAATGTGGGAAGCGTGGCTTGATTTAGAGGAGGAGCTGAAGGAGCGCCAGCCGTTTAATCCTGTGTTTGAGCTATGCGGTAGTCCAGAAGGCGCAAAACTGATGTCACCGGTGCCGCAATTCGAAATGCCAGTGAATGCGCCGGGGGCTTCGTGGCCCCCAACCCCGGTAAACGAGGTTCTCGATAAGGTGGTAAAGATCGATCCGGTTCCCTTCGAGCACGTTCTGGCGGTAATGGAATCGCCTCGGCTGGCCAGTCGAAACATCGAGAAGGGAAATATCCGGTTCATCCGGCAATCGCGTGTAGTGGTCCTTGAAAAGGTGGACAGGGCTTCCTTTCATGGAGTTACGCCAACAAGCTCCCTGAAGAGGAAGACACATGTCCACCAGCCTACTGTATCACGCCTTCGGCATCGTCGGCTACCACTATGTCAGCCAGCAATTCCAGGAGGGGCAGGTGACGTTCCGTATCCGCCAACCCCGGGAACGCCTCCGCTGTCCGCAATGCGACTGCGACGATGTCTGGGTTCACGGCCATGAGGAACGCACCTTCCGCATGGTGCCCATCGGCAGCAAACCGACCTTCGTGACCCTCGATGTCGCCCGCGTCTGGTGCCCCGTCTGTGACCGCGTCCGCCAGGTCAAGATCGGCTTTGCCGACCCCAAGAAGCGCTACACCCGGTCCTTCGAGCGCTATGCCCTGGAGCTGTCCCGGCACATGACTATCAAGGACGTGGCCGATCACCTGCAGGTCGGTTGGGACACCATCAAAGACATCCAGGCCAAGAACCTCCAACGCCGCTTCGGCAAGCCCAAGCTGCACAAGTTGCGGCAAATCGCCATCGACGAAATTGCCATCGGCAAGGGGCATCACTACGTGACCGTGGTGCTCAACCTGCTCAGTGGCGCCGTGGTGTTTGTCGGCGACGGCAAGGGCGTTGACGCCCTGAAACCCTTCTGGAAACGGTTGCGTCGGGCCCGGGCCAAGGTCCAGGCCGTGGCCACCGACATGTCGGCCGCCTACATCCGGGCCGTACGCGACAACCTGCCTGCGGCGGTGCATGTCTTCGATCACTTCCACGTGATCAAGCTGTTCAACGAGAAGCTCAGTGCCTTGCGGCGGCAGCTCTATCACCAGGCCAGCAGTGAGCAGGAACGCAGGCTCCTCAAGGGTACGCGCTGGCTGCTGCTCAAGAATCCGGAGAACCTCGATGAGGACCGCAACGAACAGCAGCGGCTGGAGGATGCCTTACGCTTGAACAAGCCGTTGGCCATCGCCTACTACCTCAAGGAAGATCTGCGGCAGATCTGGTCGCAGCCTGACAAGCGGACGGCGCGGCGGGTGCTGCGTGACTGGCTGGCGCGGCTCGTGCTTCGGGCGTTCGCATCCTAATCCAGTTTGCCAACACCCTCGAGAAACACCAGGAGGGAGTCTTGAACTACTACGATTATCCGATCTCGACCGGCCCCTTGGAGGGCACCAACAACAAGATCCAACTGATGAAGCGCCAAGCCTATGGCTTCCGCGATCAGGCATTCTTCAAACTGAAGATCCTCGCCATCCACCAAACAAAGCACGCGTTAGTCGGATGAACCAAATATCCTGGCATCCAGACTGCCAGACCTGAACCTTCAGATAAACCCGGTTGTCGCCTTTCGTGGGTGGGAGCATAAGCATCCCTAACCCGGAGGTTGGCCATGTCCCCAAGCCCCGAGCATGTTATGCCCAACAACACGTACCCGCGTGATGTGACCTCTCCTGGTCCGGCCCAGCGCCGGTTCGTCGTGCCTTCTCAGCGGGTTGGTAACGCCCGGCCGACTGAGGCGCCGTGCCCCAAGGCTCCTGAAAAACCGGATGGCATGGGCGGCGGACAAGAGCAGCCAAAGCAAGAAGAGCAATAACAAAAACCGAGAGGAGACCTGTCGGTCAGCGAAGATGACCGACAGGGCTCCTGCACTACGAAAACCAAAAAGGCCCTGGCGATCCAGGTAGATGGGTCTGCAAGGTATTGGTCCAATCTGCAACGCATTGCTGATGCGATTGGACTATGCGGGCTTTGTAATGTATTCACCATTTCGGAGGGGAATACGTTACAGGCCGGGTGAATGCGTTACAGCCTGTCCGCCCGGCTCTTCAACCCCACCCACAGCCGATCCGCGACCAGGGCGGCGAGTTTGCCCGCCTGGCACCGCCGGACCCGCACTGTAAATGTCCGGTTGCACGCGAGACAGTGCCAGCGGCGGCAGCCCGTCCGATTGTGGCCAGCAGGCAGGGCGGTGTCAGAGCAGATAGGGCATAGCATGACGAATCCTCCCTTTCGCGTCAAGGATCAACGGGCAGCGGCGTAGGGCAGCAGGACAGGGGCGCCGGCTTCCGGGGCCGGCTCTTCTTTCGGTTCGTCCTTCCAGAACACGGGCACGATGCCGAGCGTCTCCTGCTCTTGAATCAGGCAGGTGAGGTTCTGGCACAGCAGTTTGCAGAGCACTTCGTTGACCATCGCGGCGTCCGTCTTGTTGCGGACCGAATCGCCGAACTTGCGCTTGACGGCGCTGATGGTGGATTCGACGTTTGACCGCTTGTGGTAGTGGGCCTGGTACTCCTCCTTGTTGAACTGGAAGTAGTGGAACATCTTCTCGAAGATGCCGCCCACCCCGCCCGTCGTGTTCTCCTTGAACGCCGCGTAGAGCGTCCCGCCCATCGCGGCCACTTCCTCGAAATTGTCATAACTCGCATACGCTTTGTCCGCAGAGACTTCGCCAATCTCAAAGCCTTCGCGGGTTTCCTTGACGAGCGGGACGAACTGCGGGCAGTCGGCCGCGTCCTTGTCCAAGATGCGGACGGCGGTGATGCAGTTCGTGCGAACCCCACTGGCGATATGGGCCTTAACCCAGACGCACTTCATCCGCGTGACGCCGTACTTCTGGTCGTACCACCGCTCGTACCGCGTGGACCCGAACCCGGTGCTGTCAATGGCGAAGTCGCGTTCCACGGCCCGCAGCGGCCGGGCGCTGATAGGCGATCATTTCCTTGAGAAGCGGCGTGTAGTAGGCGTCCTCGAAGAAGGATGCGACCTTGATCGGGTGAATTGACCGGGTAAGGAATCCTTGCTCATGGGCTTCCTCCAAGTCCGTGCCGAATCGCCGGGCCGACAGGCCGGAGTACACCTTGTACGTCATTGCGAATACGGCATCGCTCGGCAAGTGCGGCTTCGGGCCAGACTTCGCGGGCGGCTGCTCGCGGGCCGGGAGCTTGCGGCAAAGGTCGTGTAGGAGGACGCGGAGTCGGCGCTTCTCGGTCCTCTGTGCCCGCGTGTAGGCGGGCCAGTCCTGTTTGTAGACCTTCCTTTCCTCAAACGTGACCTTTTTAGTCTCAATAATGGTGCCGTCGGGCAGTACGTCCCGGTTGTGGACGATGCTCGCGGCGAAGTAATGCTTGCATGTGAATCCGCCTTCCTTATGGTCTGGGCAGGTACAGTCCTTCGTTTTCAGGTTGACGATGTAACCAACCACGTCCCGGCTCGTCTGGCTCGGCACGAGCCAGGTGCCGTCATCGTTCCGGCGAAGTCGGCATGTTGCTGCGATCACCAGGCCCCTTTCCTCGCGTGCGTTCATGATTCACCCCCGTTGTTGTTGATTCTTGTGTCTACGGTAGTGTAGACACGACGGGCACGAATGTCAACGGGAATGTAGACGGAAAAGCGGGTTTTTTAGATGATTTCGCTCAGCCGCCGATTGACGGCCCGCGCGAAGGCGAGAAGTGTCGAGATGCGAGGATCGTAGTCGGCCTCAAGGTTCAGCAGACGGGAGACAGCCTTGCGGGCGCTGTCCTTGGCGAACCCCATGCGCAGACCGATTTCCTCTTGCGTCATGCCGCTTTCGGCAGCGGCCCGGCGCAGTTTCTCCCGCACGGTTGCTACGGACACAGGGACAGCCTTTGCAGTCGCCATAAGTGCAGTCTACGCATCTGTAGTCATAAAGGCAATGCTCATCGACCCCGGTCGTCAGCCTCTGTACAGTCGGCGCGGTCGGCCTGAATTTTCTTCAACCGGCGCTCCCGGTCGTCCACAAAACCGGGGCTCATCAGCAACTCTCTGACCGCCTCGGCCGGAGTCACAATTGCGACGCCAGAATTCAATTTAGTGGTGATTCTCTCCTCACGAGCCATGCTTTCATCGGCCTTCTGCCGGATGAAGAAGTGCCCCGAGACGAGACCCAAAAAAACCCTCTGGTGTTCCCGCAAAAAAGCGGGGTGGGCTGGCCAGCGCATCGGGGGAAGCCAATACACGGGGGAGCCACTCATCCCACCCCACGAAAGGAATTCCGCCAGGTAGGCGACGACATCGAGTCGCTCGACATATCCTCCCACACCACGGCCAATTTCGATGTTGACCGGGCCGGGCATTCGAGAGATGTGGCCGAACCTGGCCACGGGCAAAATCCTCTCGCCGCCGTGGCTTCTGAGTGAACAGTCCAACAGCGAACACCTCGTCCCCAACGCCAACTTGTTCGCCTTCGGCGGGGGCGACTGCCATCACGGCTTCAATCGCACGATGGGGGAGGGAACCAAGGTCGGCTTCACCGAATCTGTAATTCGGCCCCGGTCCCACGAACAACCTCAGGGGAATGTAAGTGAACTCCAGCGACTCTTCGTGGTCGAAATCTGGGAACGCCCATAAGATGGCGGCCACGTCTGCTTCTTCGTGAGCATGCCACTGCTTCCTGTCAGTGGGAATGTCGCGAAAGCCGTTTTGCCCGGTTGTCCGAATCCTCACGAAGAGGGTGTCTTTCTCGGACATACCAATCACATGCCTAGCAGTAACCAGATAGTCCCAACTCACGTTTGGGTCAGACTGGCAGGGGACGTTTACAAAGAACCCCGTGGCCACCGGGGTGCGTCTCGTACCGCTATCGCCATTGCGGTCCTCACATAGAAAGGCGACGACCTTCAGGTCTTCTTGGTCGATGCGCACGTTTAGCCTCTCCCCCAGCGCTAAAAGCGGGCGCTGGTAAGGGACTAAACCGTACCGTGTTGCCGAGCGGCTGTCAACATTCTTGGCGACTTGGCTGGTAAGCTGCTTGTCACTCACGGCCGACCTCCTTGCTGGAAGTCGGCAGTTCTATGCCAAAACCTGATAGAAGAACGGACGGGGGGGGGCCAACAGGACGGCCGGAAAGCGGCCCAGGCGCGGATAGCGAGCCGGCAAACTGGACAATAGCCCTGACTCGGGAGAATTCGTTTCGCTACGCCCGAATGCGTTACAAGAGGGGAATGCGCTACAAAGCCGGACTATGCGGGTAAACGCCCTGAAACGCATTGCCCCGACCTGCAACGCATTGCGGTCGAAAACAGGCTATGCGGCGCAAAGCCGTGTGCGCGCGTCGGCGCAATGCAACCTATTAAGTTGTTTTTTTGCAACGACTTATGGCGATGGCGCTTCGTTGCGCCCCTCGGACGGCGCAACCCAAACTGTCCGCCAGGACTGCCTGCCCTGAGAAATTCTCTGCCTGCCCAGTCACGGAGAGTGGGGGGGGAGGCAGGCAGCTCGGTCAATCGGGGAACGACGTTTCCTGATGCGCACGTTCATTCCCATCAAGGGAGCCCCTGACGCGGGCGCTGTCGCGCTGGCGATTGCCCCGCTCTCCGGTCGTCCGCACAGCTCCTCCGCTCCTCGACGGCATCCTCCGCACAGCCGGCTCGGCGGCCGGCAGATTTTGCGCAGGCGGTAGACTTCCCTGCATACGACCCCTATCCTGACCCCGTATATTCAAGGGCAACCCGCTCGTGGCACGCGCCGTTCCGGCGGGTCAACGAGAACCAATGTGGAGCAATCTCCTGCGATGAGAACCGAACGCTCTCCCCTGAAGCGCTTTCTTTGTGGTTTCTGTCTGCCCATTCTTGCGGCGGTCGCCGTTCTGCTACTCGGCTGTGCCTCCGCCCGGGCCGGCGATGCGGACCTGGCCATTCCCAACCTCTGGGAGCACGGCTCGTTCGACATCTTCGGCGTGAATATCCGGGCCGGAACCCTGCTCCTGGTCGGGTCGTTTGTCATCTGCGGCACCCTTGGCATCAGCCTCTACCTGCGCCGGCAGATCCACATACTGCCCGCCCACCAGTCGATGCTGAACGTGGCGGAGATCATCTTCCAGACCTGCAAGACCTACCTGGTCCAGCAGGGGAAGTTCCTGCTGATGCTGTTCGTCCTGATCGCGGCGGCGATGTCCTATTACCTGCTGGGCTTTTCCGGCGGGCAGGACCACGCGTACCCGCCCATTGTGACGCTGGTGCTGGTCTTGCTGTTCTCGGTGGTCGGCATGGGCGGCTCCTACGCGGTGGCCTGGTACGGCATCCGCGTCAATACGTATGCCAATTGCCGCACCGCCTTTGCGTCGCTGCGCGGCAAGCCGTGGGACGTGGTGAACATCCCGCTGCGGGCCGGCATGTCGGTCGGCCTGTTCCTGATCTCGCTGGAACTGGTGATGATGGTCATCATCCTGCTGGCCGTGCCGCGCGAGATCGTCGGCTATTGCTTCCTCGGCTTCGCCATCGGCGAGTCGCTGGGCGCCTCGGCGTTGCGCATCGCCGGCGGCATCTTCACCAAGATTGCCGACATCGGTAGCGACCTGATGAAGATCGTCTTCAACGTCAAGGAGGACGACCCACGCAACCCAGGCGTCATCGCCGACTGCACGGGCGATAATGCCGGCGACTCGGTCGGCCCGACCGCCGACGGCTTCGAGACCTACGGCGTCACCGGCGTGGCCCTGATCTCCTTCATCGTGCTGGCGATCCCCAAGACCGAGCAGGATCTCCAGGCGAAGCTCATCGTCTGGATCTTTGCGATGCGCTTCCTTATGGACTTCATGTCGGGGGTGTCGTACTTCATCAACCAGGCTATCTCGGAGCGCATGTACGCAGGCAAGTCCGAGTTCGACTTCGAGGCGCCCTTGACGCGGCTGATCTGGATTGCCTCGATCCTGTGCATTTCCACCTCCTACATCATGAGTGCCCTGCTGCTGAGCGATGTAGTGGTGGCTCACCAAGCCATGCCGCACTTGTGGTGGCAGCTGGCCACGATCATCAGTTGCGGCACGCTCGCCGCGGTGCTCATCCCCGAGTTTACCAAGGCCTTCACCAGTTCGCACTCCAAGCACGTCCACGAGATCGTCACCGCTTCCAAGGAAGGCGGCGCCTCACTCACCATCCTCTCCGGTATCGTGGCGGGCAACTTCAGTGCGGTCTGGATGGGCCTCCTCATCGCCGCGCTCATGGCGGCCGCCTACTTCGTCAGCCTGCAAGGGCTGAACGACGTGATGATGGTCAACCTCGACCCTGCCAACCCCACCTTGCTCGTCGGCGTCGGCTCGATCTTCGCGTTCGGCCTGGTGGCGTTCGGCTTCCTGTGCATGGGGCCGGTCAACATTGCCGTGGATAGCTACGGCCCGGTGACCGACAACGCCCAGTCGGTTTTCGAGCTGGCCCAGACCGAACACATCCCCGGCATCAAGGACGAGATTCAACGCGACTTCGGCTTTGCCGCGGATTTCGAGCGTGGCAAGCACTATCTGGAGGCCAACGACTCGGCCGGCAACACCTTTAAGGCGACCGCCAAGCCCGTGCTGATTGGTACAGCCGTGGTGGGCGCCACGACGATGATTTTCTCCATCATCCTGCTGCTCGCCAAGGCGGGTATGCTTCACCTGGAACTGACCCAAGCGCCCGTGCTGCTCGGCTTCATCTGCGGCGGGGCGGTCGTCTACTGGTTCTGCGGCGCCTCGATGCAGGCGGTCACCACAGGGGCCTACCGGGCCGTCGAGTTCATCAAAAAGAACATGAACCTCGACAAGAAGGAGGCCGACCTTGAGGACTCCATCACCGTCGTCCGCATTTGCACGCAGTATGCCCAGGCCGGCATGTGGAACATCTTCATTGCCCTGATGTCGTTCACGCTCGCGTTCGCCTTCTTCGACCCGAATTTCTTCGTCGCCTACCTGATTTCCATCGCTGTGTTCGGCCTGTTCCAGGCGATCTACATGGCCAATGCCGGCGGCGCCTGGGACAACGCCAAGAAACTGGTCGAGGTCGATCTGAAGGAAAAGGGCACAGCGCTGCACCAGGCGACCGTCATCGGCGACACGGTCGGCGATCCGTTCAAGGACACCAGTTCGGTGGCCTTGAACCCGATCATCAAATTCTCGACGCTGTTCGGCTTGCTGGCGGTGGAGATCGCGGTCCACATCAAGCAGGCAGCCACGGAGCATGGCGGTTCGAGCTACGCTCCCTACGTGGGTGTGGTCATGCTGGCGGTGGCGCTGGCGTTTGTGTGGCGCTCGTTCTACGCGATGCGGATTCCACCAAAGGAAAAAAAAAATGACCTGCCGAAGGTCGGTGGCGGAGGGGCGCATGGGGCGGCGGGCCGCGAGACGGCCGGGACCCATTAATCCGCAGATGACGCAGATGACGCAGATAAAGAGCGGATGAAACGCTTGTATTGCAGCTGCTGGGTGCCGAAATTGAGGAGAATGCCGCGTTCCAGGCCGGTCGCCTTCAGATAGTTGATGACCTGCGCGGCCTCCGCGCCACCCAGTGCCGCCAGCGCTTTCAATTCGACGATGATGGCATCGTAGCAGATGAAGTCGGCACGGTAGGTCGTCTTGAGCACCCGGCCGGAGTAGGTGACCGGCAGCTCGACCTGCGGCCGGGCTGGGATGCCGCGCAGCTCGAACTCGATGCCCAGCGCCTCCTGATAGACCGCTTCCAGGAAGCCGCAGCCGAGTTGCCGATGCACTTCCATCGCCGCCCCAATGATGGCGTAGGTTTGCGGATCGCGCGTATCCGTCATGGTTCCCCTACCTTTCTTCTGCTCCTGTCTTTATCTGTGTCATCTGCGTCATCTGTGGATTGTATTCAGGAGGCGTCCTGATGTTCGCCGACATCTTCACCGAAACCATCGGCGGCCGCACCGTCTTGCGGGCCATGCCGCTCTTGCTCGGCGCCCTGTGCGTGCTGGCCATCGCTTACCGCTATTACAGCGCCTTCCTGGCGGCGAAGGTCGCTGCGCTGGACGATTCCCGCAAGACGCCGGCACACCTTTACGCCGACGGCGCCAATTACGATCCCACCAACAAGTGGGTCCTCTTCGGGCACCACTTCGCCGCCATCTCCGGGGCTGGACCGCTCATCGGGCCGGTCCTGGCCATCCAGTACGGTTTCTTTCCTGGTCTGCTCTGGCTGGTGATCGGCGTCTGCCTGGCCGGGGCCGTGCAGGACATGCTGGTCCTGGCCGCGTCGGTACGCCGCGGCGGCCGGTCGCTGGCCGAGATCGCCCGGGCCGAACTCGGCAAGCCGGCGGCGGTCGTCGTGTCGGCGGCCATCCTGTTCATTGTCGTCATCGCCCTCGCCGGTCTGGGGTTCGTCGTGGTCAAGGCGCTGGGCGGCGAGGAAGTCAGACTGCCGGCCGGCATGAACATCCGCATTCCCGGCGGCGCCGATCCCCGCGTGGAACCCGCCAAGGAGACCAGCTCCCATTACGTCTTCACCTTCCCCCGCGGCTGCGAGTTACGCTACAAGAAGGGCTCCGAGCCAGTCACTCGCCCCGAATCGTTCCAGGTCCAGGTCCCCAGGGCCACCGGACTCGTGGTTCGGCGGGTTGGGACCGATCCCGCTTCCACGACTCTGCCGGCCGGTTGCAACCAGGTGGTCCCCGGCAGCTCCTGGGGCACGTTCACCATCGCCTGCACCATCCCCATCGGGCTATTCGTCGGCTGGTACATGTACCGATTCCGCAAGGGCCGAATTGTCGAGGCGTCGCTCATTGGCGGGGCCCTGACGATCGGGGCGGTGATCCTCGGCAACTGGATTCCCGGGTCGCCGCTGGAAGGGTTCTTCTCGCTCAGCAAGACTGAGACGATCCTGGCGTTGACCAGCTATGGTTTCGTGGCCGCGGTGCTGCCGGTGTGGCTGCTCCTCTGCCCACGCGACTACCTGTCCAGCTTCCTCAAGATCGGCACCATTGCCCTCCTCATTGTGGGTGTGCTGATCGCGAACCCCCCGCTGCGCTGCCCGCCGATCGATCATGAGTTCGCGGACGGCGGGCCGACGTTCCCCTGGGGCGGCATTTTTCCGTTCGTCTTCATCTGCATCATGTGCGGGGCCATCTCCGGCTTCCACTCGCTTGTCGCGTCGGGGACGACGCCGAAGATGATCGATAAGGAGTCGCACATTCGGCCCATCGGCTACGGGGCCATGCTGATGGAAGGGCTGGTGGGCATCGTCGCCCTGATCGCCGCCGCCTCGCTCGATTCCAAGCTCTACTACGACATCAACGTGGACCTGACCCGGGTGGAGAAGTACCAGCCGCAGCTCGACGAGCTGTACGCCTCGCTGGGCAGCAACGAGGCCCGCGACCCGCTGCACCGCACCAACGTCGATTCGGTGCAGCACCTGAATCTGGCCGAGGCGGAGGGGATGGTCGGCAACGAATCGCTGCGCGGCCGGACCGGTGGGGCCGTCACGCTGGCGGTCGGCATGGCGATGATCTTCACCGACGCCTTCCACCAGGTCGGCCTCCAGATCGATGGCGTCATGAAGTACTGGTATCACTTCGCCATCATGTTCGAGGCCCTCTTCATCCTGACGACGATCGATGCCGGCACACGCATCGCGCGCTTTCTGTTGCAGGAGGCGCTGGGCCGGGTCCACCCGAAGTTCGAGCAGACCGACTGGCTGCCCGGCGCCGCCCTGGCCACCTTTGTGGTGACCGCCGGTTGGGGGTTGCTCGTCTGGAGCGGGTCGATCGACACGATCTGGCCGATGTTCGGCATCGCCAACCAGCTCCTGGCGGTGATTGCCCTGTGCCTGGTGACCACGCTGCTGGTGAATAGCGGCCGCGCCCGTTATGCCCCGATCACGCTGTTGCCGATGCTGTTCGTAACGGCCACGACGATGACGGCCGCCGAGATGATGATTGCGCAATTCCTGGACAGCGACAGCGAACTGACCAAATCGTGGAGCATGCTCAAGAGGTCACTCAACGTGGGCCTGATGGTGTTTGTGATCGCCTGCGTCTTGATGCTCTTGTTGATAGCCGCGGGGCGCTGGTTGGCGGTGCTTCGGTCGCCGAAGGTTGCGCCGCAAGTTTAGCCGCCGCCCTGCGGGCGGCGCGCTGAAGCGCGCTGACGCCTGTATGACCACCAGCGGACAGGTCCTGACCAGCCGCCGTCGCGGAAACCCAAGAAACGGCCGTGAAATGGCCGACTTCCGCTCCGGCACGCAGTGTGCTTTCCTCGATGGGCCCGCCCAACGGCCTGCCGATTCGAGGACAACCGCCGATGCTGGCCCGACGACCGACGACCTATCCCCCAACCCGGCGCGGCTTCACGCTCATCGAGCTGCTCGTGGTGATCGCCATCATCGCCGTGCTGTTGGCCCTGCTGGTGCCGGCGGTGCAGAAGGTGCGCGACGCCGCGGCCCGCCTCCAGTGCCAGAATAACCTGAAGCAAATGGGCCTGGCCAGCCACAACTATCACGATGCCCAGCAGACGCTGCCGCCCGGTTACTATGCCACCGCTTCCTATCCCGACACCTACCCTGGCTGGGGCTGGGGTGCGTTCCTGCTGCCCTATCTGGAACAGGACAACCTGTATCGGCAGATCGATTTCAACGCACCGGTGCAGAGTTCGGCAGCCAGCCAGGTGGTTCTGCGAGCGTTCCTGTGCCCCCAGGACACAGCCCCGCCTGTCGCGTTCCAATTGACCGACGCCGGCTTCAACCCGATCGGCCTGGCCGCACCCTCCAGTTATGCGGCCACGGTGGGTCCTGATGCCGACGAAGCGGACTGCTTCGCGGGCCAGGGGGTTTTCTATCGCAACAGCCAGACCAAGCTGACCGACATCAGCGACGGCACCAGCCAGACCGTGATGCTTGGCGAACGGGCCTGGTCACAGGGGCAAGGGATCTGGGCGGGCGCACCCTCGGGCGCCGTCCTGCGGGCCGGCACCCGCAACCCCTGGCCCAACGCGACCGCCTCCGCGGCCGTCCTGGTGCTGGCCCACAACAACTACATCAACATCCGCACCGATGCCGATGGCGGGCTGGACGACTTTTCCAGCAACCACACCGGCGGAGCCAACGTGCTCTTTGCCGATGGGTCCGTCCACTTTCTCCACGACATCACCGGCGACGGACCGCCGCGCTGGGGCTTCTGGGCGCTGGGGACGCGAGCGGCCGGTGACGTTGTCAGTGGCATCGACTACTGAGGAGACCGCGATGCACCGCGTGTGCCTGCTGATCCTGCTCGCGTCCGCCGTCGGCTGTCACAAGGCCGACCCGCCCCTGGCCCACGGCAAGCCGGTGGGCGAGTGGATCGCGGCCCTGCACAGCCCCAATGAGCCGGAACGCCAGCAAGCCGTCCGTGTGCTGGGGAACGTGGGCGAAATCGACCCTGCGGTCGTGCCGGCCTTGACCGAGGCGCTGGGCGACCGCGAGGCCGGCGTGCGCAGCGAGGCTGTGCTGGCCCTGTCCAAGATCGGTCCGGCGGCGCGGCCGGCGGAAACGGCCCTGGCCGCGGCCGCTCAGAATGACCCCCATCCGACGGTGCGCCGCCAGGCAGCCCGCGCCCTGCAACGCGTCCGTGGCGAAACGCCTTGAGTCGATGACACCTCCGGCGCGTCCTGGCCTGTCCATCCCTCGTCCCGCGGCCAGTTCCGCTGTCCAGCCCGCTGCCCGAAGCACCTCGGCGGGCCACCCACCTGCTAATCCCAGTGCCCGCGAACGGTCCGGCCCCCGAGAAAAACCGTGGCGACCCGTTCGCCACAGGGTACAATCTCCCCATTGCGGTCCGGACAGGTGATACGGGTTCGGGATGGTCCGGTTCAGCCGCTCGTGCCCGGCCGTCCCGGGTGGCTTGGCAGTCCGAACCGCGGGCGATCCGCCATGAGTGAGCCGAACACGTCGTCGCCGCCTGCGAGCCCGGCTAAGCCGGCCCGGCCACGCGGCGATCCGATCGAGAAGCTGGCCGCCTACTACCGCCGTTCGGATCCGCTGGCCGATGAGGCGGCCGCTGCCCTGGGGCGCCTCCCGGCCAGCCGCGGTCGTCGTATCTTCGAGACGGGCCTCGCACAAGCTCTGGGCGACCAGCGTGGCGTGCCACAGGCCCTGCGCGAGCTGTTCGCTCAGGTCGAGGACGTGCCGCTGTGGGTCAGCTGGGAGCAGCTCGACCTGGGCGGCGCGACTTACCGCCGCTGTGGCGTGCTCGGCGGGTTGGTGCTGGCGTCGTGCGCTCTGCCGATCAGCTATTCGTTGGCGGCGGGCAACAAACCGCTGGTGTTTTCGGGCCGGCTCGAGCAGCGCTCGCACCGGCGGCTGACCGAAACCGCCCGCTTCGTGCTGGAAAGCTGCCAGCCGGGCCAGTTCCGCTGCCGTGCCGGCGCCTGGCAGAGCGCGGTCAAGGTCCGGCTGATGCACGCCCAGATTCGACGGCTGCTCAAGGAATCCGGCCGCTGGGACCCGGCCTGGGGCGAGCCGATCAACCAGGTCTACCTGGCGCATACCAACCTGGTCTTTTCGGCGGCGCACCTCAAACACCTCCGCCGGCTCGGCTTCCACTTTTCCCGGGCCGAGGCTGAGGCGGTCATGATGCTTTGGCGCTATTCCGGCTATCTGATGGGGATCGAGCCGGAGCTGCTGTCCGCAACCGAGGACGAAGGCCGGCTCCTACTCCACCTCATCGAAAGCAACCACCAGACACCAGACCGCGACTCGCACGCCCTGACTCGGGCCCTCATGGAACACGCCCTGCCCCGGCTGATCCTGGCCGGACGGAACGATCCCGAGCGCCACCGCATGCGGGTGGCCTACTGTTGTTACGGGATCTCGCACGCGCTGCTTGGCAGCCGGCTGGCCCGCGGGCTGAACTATCCCGCGACGCGCTGGCGCTACGTCGCCCGCCACCTGACCTGGTTGATCCTCAAACCGTTCGAGGTATTGCGGCGAATTGTTCCGGGCCTGCACGCCCTGGCCGTGGCGATCGGCACGCGCTCGATCGCCGAGCGTCTCGGGGCCAATCCCGGTCCGTCCCGGCCGAGTTTCGCGATGCCGCAACAACTCGATTCCAGCCCCGCCAACCCCAGCCCCAGCCCCAGCCCTGTCGGAGCCAACCAGCCATGAGCGAGGATTCCTTCGGCTTTCTGACGCCGGACGACCAGCGCCTCCTCGGAGCGAAGGCGGAGCAGGCCGCCTATCACCGCGGCGACGTGCTGTTGGCCGAGGGCACCCAGGCGCGCAAGCTATTCCTGATCCGCCAGGGCTATGTCCGCATCGAGCACACAGCCAAGGGACAGGGCATTGCTGTCGCGCGTCTGGGCCCCGGCCAGGTGTTCGGCGAAATGAGCTTCCTGGAAGGGACCGGAGCCACGGCCTCGGTGATCGCCGAGGACGACGTGCATGCCGAGATCGTGGACGGAGCATACCTCGACACCCTGCTCCGGTCCGACCCCGGGTTCGCGGCACGCTTCTATCAATCGCTGGCTGTCGCCATGGCGCAGCGACTGCGCAAGACGACGCACGACTGGTCGCTGGCCCGGGCCCAGCAGCAGGCCGCCTGGCAGCGGTTTCACGTGGATCGAACGTTGCAGCTCTCCGAGCGTCAGCTGCCGGAGGCGCTGGTCAACGGGGTGGTGGCCTTCCAGCGGGCCCTGCACGCGGTGGACCGGGCCCTGGCGGATGGGCAACTGGACGAGGAGGCGGCCCAGGCGCGGGTCAATGCCTCCTGCGATCATCTGCGCGACCTGATCGAGCACTTCACCCAGCCGGCCGCCCTCGTGGAGATCGGCTACGACGATGTGCTGACGTTCCGCACGCCGGCGCAGCTGGCCCAAGGCGTGGGCATCTATGTGCTGCGCGAGACGTTTCCCTTGTTGATGACCAGCGCCACCATGGCGCGCTGCTACAAGAAGCCGCACGGCTACCCCGAGGACCGCGAAACCCTGGAGCGCATTTACGAGGATGAGCCGGAGGGGGACGGCCGTCTGGGCGGGTACCTGGATCGCTGGTTTCTGTCCAACGCGGTCTGCCAGGCCCGGCGGGAGGGCCGGCGCCAGATCGTTAGCCAGCTGGAGAAAGCGGCGGCCACCGCCGGGAGCAGCGGCCCGTTCCGCATCACCAGCCTGGCGTGCGGCTCCGCCGAGGAACTGTTCGACTTTCTCGGCACCAGTCGGACCCCGGTTTTTGCCACCTGCCTGGACAGCGACGCCGACGCCCTGCAAGCCACGGCCGGCGTGGCTCGGGAACTGGGCTACGCCGAACTGATAACGTTCGTCCAGGTCGACGCGCTTGGGCTCGATCGGCGGACGCGGCTCCATGTCGATCGGCCCACAGCACTTGATTTACGCCCAGGGGTCGTGCGACTATCTCGACGACGACCAGGTATTGCTGCTGCTCGACTGGACTCACGAGCACCTGCAGAAGGGCGGGGCCGCGGCGCTGGCCAGCCTGGACCTGACGCACGCCGACCAGGCGTTCTTGCAGCACATTCTGGAATGGGAAGTCCACCCGCGCTCGGAAAAGCGCCTGCGCGAGCTGGTGGCCCGCAGCCGGTTCCGCGACCATCCGCCGGAGCTTCACGCCGGGGCGGGTGGGACATTCCTGGTAGCCCGGCGGCAATAGATAAGTGAGCAGGGGGGATAGCCCGACCCAGAAGAAATGAAAAAGTCTCGCCGCCCAACTCTCCGGCGTCGCCCAATCACCGAATCGTCAGACGGCGAGACGACTCCATCTTCGCAGGGAAGTTCGGCCAGTCAAGCGCAAAAAGTTGTTGGCAGGAGTATTGCACCATCACAGAGCGCGGCGATGCCACCTGGCTGATCCTGCTGGCCGGCGGACGGGGGACGCGCATTGCGCACCTAAACCCCGATTTGCCCAAGCCGATGATTCCCTGCCTGGGCCGCCCCTTTGTGGAATGGGTCATCCAGCGGTTGGCCCGCCAGGGAGTGTCGCAGGTAGTTGTGTCGCTGGGTCACCTCGCTGGCGCCGCCGAGGCCTACTTCCAGCAGCGTCCCACGGACGGCTTGACGATCCGCACCGTCGTCGAACCGGAGCCGCTGGGCACCGGCGGCGCCCTGCGCTGGGCCTGGCAGACGATTCCCGATGCCGATGTGATTGCCGCCAATGCCGACTCGCTGGCGCTGGCCGAACTGGGGGAGTTGCGGAGCCTGTTCGCCCAGCCCGAAGTGGACGGCGTGCTGCTGGGGCTCTGGCAGGACGATGCCTCGCGCTATGGCACCATGCAAACCGGAATGGATGGACGCTTGCTGGCCTTTGCGGAAAAGCAACCGGGGCCGGGGCTGGTGAACGCCGGGCTCTACTTCCTGAAGAACCGCCTCCGCCGAGGCCTTCCCCCGCAAACGCCCCTCAGCCTGGAGCGAGAGGTCATCCCTCGTTGGCTGGCGGACGGGTGCGACCTGCGCGTGGTCGCCTGTCGTGCCCCGTTTCTGGATATCGGCACGCCCGAAAGCCTGAACGAAGCCGAGGCCTTCCTGCGCACCCATTGGGCGAACGGCAGGGGATAGTGTACCCGATCTGATGGGGAGCGTTTCTGGGCAAGTTGCTGGGCAAATCGCTCACACCCCCCCCATTGCAAGGAAGTCGTGCATCGCTACGAGGCACCGGGTAAGGTTTCACATGCCGCTCGCCTTGGATCTGACTGCTGCTTATCTCAACGGATGAACCCTCACTTCGCTGCGCTCTCCTCGCCCTTCCACACCGGCCGGTGCCGGGCGATCTCGGCCTGGAAATCGCCCAGGCTGACCCACTTCGTGCGCTGGCCCAGATCGACCTCGGCCACCGCCACGGTCCCCCACTCCTTGGCCTGGGCGATGGTATCGCCGGCGTGGTCGAAGACGGCGGAGATCATCCAGTTGCTGCCGACGCCCTCATAGGTGCTACTGACCAGATAGACGTGGTTTTCGCAGGCCCGGGCCCGAGCCAACAGGGGGTTGCAGCCCCAGACCGGCCAGGCGATGATCTCGGCGCCGCGGTTGGCCAGTTGCCGGGCCACCTCGGGGAAGAAGCCGTCGTAGCAGATCATCATCCCTACCCGGCCGAAGCGGGTGTCGAAGACCGGGTAGGCGTCGCCCGGGCAAATGCCGGCGGCAATCTCGGAGCGCGGCAGGGCCACCTTGCGGTACTTGCCCACCATCTTCCCGTCCGGCCCGAGCAGCACGGCGGTGTTGTAGATCAGGTGTTCCGCCCGCTCCACCAGGCCGGCCACGATGTACATCTTGTGCTTCTTCGCCAGCCCCCCGAAGTAGTCGGTCGAGGGTCCGGGGATCGGCTCGGCAACGTCGCCATACGTTTTGTCTTCGCTGAAAACGGTCAGCGTCTCGCCCAGGACCACGAGATCGGCCTTCTTGCGGGCGGCCTCGGCGATCAAGGGTTCAAAGAGGCGGCAAGTTTCGGCCGGCGTCTTGCCGCCCTGGGGCCGGAAATGCACGGTGGCCAGGCGGACCTTGCGTGGCGGCGGCGGCGCCACCGCGGTCAGGGTGACCTGACCCCAGCGCACCTCGCCGCCGGGCGCCCACTGTAGGTGCAGTTCCACGACCGCCCGGGTGGCCTTCGAGGGAGCGCGGTAGGTGCCGGCCATCTCGATCAGACCGGCGGCATCGGGAGCCTTGCTTGCGGGGAACTCGGTTTCGGCCTGGGGGATGCTGCCGCGCAAATAGCCGCTAACGGCCGGCTCGTCCAGCGATACCTTTTCACCATCCCCATTGCGCCAGTCGATTTTGGCGACGATGCTGCGGCGTGGGACGGCAACGCCGTGGGCGCGGTAGAGGGTATGGAATTCGTAGTACTGCCCGCCCTTGACCGCGAAGGTTTTCGTCCAGCAGCCGTCCAGTCCTTCGCGGCTGTCGTGGGAGATGGCGAAGGCTCCCTTGCCGCCGGGTCCGCCGCTGGCCTCGAAGGCAAACGCCGGGCGGATTTCCTCGCGCGGGGCGGCCGTGGTCCAACCCTCCGGCGCTCCCTCGATAGCCACTTTCGAGTCCGCGCCGGGCGAGGCCCAGGTCCACCAGCCGGCGGTGAGCAGGAGGATCAGCACAGGCACATGACGTCGGCTCATTGGTCTCCTCCCCGGGTCAGCCTATCCGTTTAGCCGCCGTCCTCCATGCGGCGGCCAAGCAAGAATCAAAACTGGACACCATTCCTGTGCCAGAAGGCACGCTCCGTAAACAGACTACACGATCCTTTTTTCGAGGCAAGTTGCGCGAAAACGGCTTGCGCTGCCTTTATCGCCTCTCGCTCCTTCCCCCCGCGCCAATCGTCACGCCAGTACCTTCTCGAGCAACGGAACGGCGACTCGACCGCTCCAGTCGTGGCCGCCCTCGAAGCGATCGACGTGGAGCCTGTCGTCCGCATCCAGGGCCTTGTAAGCCCGGCGGATTCGTCCCAGGGCCTCGTCCGCCCACTTCGGGGCGATCAGTCCATCCCGCGAACCGACCTCCCAGACGCAGGGCCGCGGGGCAATCAGCGAGGCGATTTCCGGCACGTCGCCGTACTTGAGCAAACCCGGGATGACCTGGGCACCGCAGGTGTACTGCTGCCCGACCCGTTCCTGCATCACGTTGAGCGCCCCGGAGACGACGGCCACCCGAATCCGCGGGTCCACTGCCGCCGCCAGCATGGTCATGCGTCCGCCGTAGGAGAGGCCGACGCAGCCCAGCCGGCGGGCATCCACCTGCTCGTGCCGGGCCAGGGCGTCCAGGGACCAGAGAGCGTCGCGCAGGTTCTCGCCCATCAGCAGCTTCCCCAGCAGCTGCAAGCGGATGAAGGTGACGGCACAGGGATCGTCTTTCCGGGAAGCGTCGACTTTACCGAGCCGGCGGCCAAATGGGGTAAGGCAAGGGACGGCCACCACGAAGCCGCGCCGCACCAGCTGCCGGCCATAATCGTAGTTGGACGACCGAATCGCCGCGGCCACCCCGGGCCGGTCATCGCACCCCGCCACCGGGTCATAGCCAAACGGACCGTGGCCGTGCAGGGCCAGGATGCCGGCCCGCTGGCGATCGCTCTTCTTCCGGGGCGTCAGCAGGTAGAGGGGGAGGGCCGGCAAGCCGTCCGCCTTCAGGATCAATTCGTCGCGCCGATGGTCGTCGAGATCGACCGTCCGTTCGGTGACCGTCTGCCATTTCGAGGGCGGCTTGAAATCGCCCAGCAACTCCCGCAGCTTCGCGGCAAAGTCGGCCTGCCAGCGGCGGCACTCGTCGGCCGTGGTACCACGGAACCGAAGAGCCAGCGGTGCCTCGGCGGCGAGCTGCTTGATGCGGTCATCGACCGTCGGCAGGGCATTGGGCTGTCCGGCTAACAGCGGGCCGGCACCAAGCCCCGCGAACAGGGTCGCACCCGAACAGCGCAGCAGCTGCCGCCGATCCATTGCCGTATTCCTCCCGTTCGGGTCACCTTACGCGAACGGGAGATGGCGAGCAAGGTGGCGAGTGGGGCTATCGCCCCCGCTCGCCATCATCCGACATGGCAAGCGTTTCCCATCGCCGCGACCGCGCCGACTGGCTACTCCCGCCCCACAATCGAGGCAGGTCTCATCCACCGCCGGCTCGATGGTGGTCAGCGTGCGGTCCGCAACGAAGTTCACCTGATGGCATAGCGCCACGCCGTCCCGGAGCAACCCGGTAAACATCATCATCAGGTCGTTAACCGCCTGGGCCGCCGACAGGACGTTGAGGGTGATGACGCTCGGCTCGGGGACCTCGTCGCTATCGACATACCGCTGGGCCCGGCGTTCCCCCTCGGGCAGCGCTTCTTCCTGGAGCCGAGAGGGGGGAATGACATGGTGGCAGTGCAGGCAGCCCTGGCCGACCCCCGGCAGCACCGGCCGGGTGCTGGCGAAGACTTCCTCGATGGTGCCTTCCTCGCTGCCGGCCGTCACCTTCGCCCCAATCTGGACACCGGGGATCAGGTATTGCTGCACCAGGGCGTTGAACACCAGCCGGCTCTGGATGGAATCGCTGGCCAGCACAAGGAAATCGGCATCGCGTAGCCGCCGGGCGGTCGCCTCGTCGAGCAGGTTGCCGATGATCGCGTCATAGCGGATCGCGGGGTTGGCCTGCCGGGCCACGCGGCGGGCGACATCGACCTTGTACTGGGCCAACCACTGGCCGAGGCGCTGGAGCCAGCGGTTGGGGTGGGTCGTCAGGGAGGCAGCCGCATCGCGGCGTGTCGCCCCAACAATGCGGGGCAGGTTGCTCGGGGCCACCTTGTCGAAATCGACGGCCACAATGTGCCCCACGCCCAGGCGGGCCAGCCATTCGTTGACGAGCGATCCGCCCCCGCCCAGGCCGATGATGCCGACCTTCAGCCCGCCGAGGATGTGCTGTCCCGCATCGCCGAACAGGCGAACATGGCGGTCAAAGACCGGGTCCGCTGCCGGCCGCCAGCCTGGGGGCCTTGGCCGCAAGAGTTCCACCCGCGGACCGACCACGGTCAGGTTGGCGAGGGTGAAGCGGCCGCGAAGCGTCCAGATGTCGCCGGCAACCCCATTGGGGGCGATCACCACCGCCCCGACCGGGCCGCCGTTGCAGATATCCAGGAGTGCCAGGTAACCGCGCTCGTGCGAGGCCAGGTCGTCGTCCGAGAAGGCGACCTCGTCGTCTTCGCCCCGGCCATGGTTGTGGACGGCCAGGTAGCAAAGGTTCTGCGCGGCACAATAATCGGACCTCTCGGCCACGAAGCGCGGCGTCAGGGCGCGATAGCCGCGCTCGCCGGGGACATAGTCGTGGCCGTCGCGGGCCAGGAAGACGTCGCGGGCCAGCAGGCGCGTGCCTCGCTCGCTGGCCGTCATCCCCGCGGCAATGATCGCCCCATGCTCGTCCCCGTCGCCAGGGAAGAGGTGGTCAATCAGCCGCCGGAAGAGCGGCGCGTCGATCCGCAAGCTGACTGGCGTTTTCACCGGGACCTCACCCATTCCAGAACCTTGTGGAGCTTGGCGGCGGCCGTATCGACCGCCGGGTTCCACTGCCGCGACCGCCGCGACAGCTGAAGCGCCGACCGCTCGCGCCAGGCGATGGGCCCATACATCCCCAGGCCGTGCGGCTGGCCGTCGACCCGCCGCACGCCGCCATCCAGGAAGTGCGGATACACATCGGCCCGCGGATACTGAAAGCTGACGACGAAGCCGATCCAGCCCTGGGTCGGCGTGTAGCGCTCGCCCAAGTCCAGGCTGTGAACGATGACGTACGCTCCACCCTGGGGCTCCGGCTGCGCGTCCACCAGATGGCCGGGGAAGCTCTGCCGGATTTCCTCGATGGCCGCCTGCACTTCGGGCGTCATGACACGCTCCTGATGGTCAGGCACAAACAATTTCGGTGCCGTCGGGGGCCGCACCGCCGGCCCGGGGATCACATGGCCCGCGGCTTTGATAGCGAAGACCGGGACCGCCTGTACCGGCGGCAGCCGTTGAAAGAACCGTCGCGCACGGGTGATCCACATGGGGCGTTCCCTGGGTTCGGACAGTCAGGCGTGGGTGGCACGCCCTGAGGTACTCCGAAGGGCGTGCTGCACTGAAATCACGCCCTTCGGAGTACCTCAGGGCGTGCCACCCGGCCTCAGGAGTTGTCGTCCGGGGCGACGGCGCGGAATGTCTCGTCCTCGTGGAGGATGAGCACGTCCTTGTCGCCGACCGTCTTCAGGTTGCCTTGCCCCTTGTCCTCGAACAGGGCGAAGTCGGGCTGAATCGGTACGCCCTGGTCGATAGCGGCGGCCTTGATCTGGGCGCCGGCGGCCTCGTGGCGGTTCAGCACCACCTGGCGCCGATTCACGGTCACGGTCACACGCGGGACGGTCCCCGCCCGTGCGGACGGGGCTGCTTCGGGTCGCTTGCACGCATCGCTCCTTTCTGTGGGGGATGTTGAAGTCCCCCCTCTCCCCGGTACTCCGGGGAGAGGGGTCGGGGGTGAGGGGTTTTGGTCTGGAGGGATTCAACCCCCTCACCCCCAGCCCTTCTCCCCCGAGTACGGGGGCGAGGGGCTTGAACGGATGCCCGCCCTTCACCGGGGAATACAAGCCGGCGTTACAGGCAGCCGGCCCCGCCGCTTCTCAACCGGCCGCCCCGGTGATACACTGGCGCGTCCGGGGATGAGGGGTGCCGCTCGCCGCCGGCTGGCGGGAAAGGAGGACGACGGATGAGTCGGCCTGCTCATCGACGGCTAGGCCTGGGCTTCACGCTCCTGGAACTCGTCGTCGTCATCGCCATCGTCGGCGTGCTGTTCGCCTTGCTGCTCCCCGCCGTGCAGAAGGTGCGCGAGACGGCCAACCGCATCCGCTGCCAGAACAACCTCAAGCAGTTCGGCCTGGCGCTGCACGGCTACCACGACGCCGAGGGCTACCTGCCGCCCGGCATCGTCGCCGGCAGCATCGCCAACGACGGCTACCACACCGCCTTTACTTACCTCTTGCCCTATCTGGAACAGGACAATCTCTATCGCCTGGTGCAGTTCGACCAGCACTGGTACGACCCGCCCAACTGGACCGCCGTCGAGCAGCAAGCGCTTGTCTTCTACTGCCCGAGCAACCGGACCAACGGCGCGATGGACCTGACCCCCATCATCGAACAATGGGGCTTCCCCTTGCCGCCGTCCGTGGGACCCAGCGACTACATCCTCTGCAAGGGGGCCAACGCCTCCTTCGAAGGCGACCCGAACCTGATTCCCGAGGCGGCGCGGGGCCTGTTTCCCCTGGTCAGTGCCAACAACGATCTGCCGCCGGACATCCGCTTCGGGCCGGGCCTGCCGTTCCGCATCCGGCTGATACACATCGCCGACGGCACGTCCACGACGATTGCCATCGGCGAGGGGGCCGGCGGCAACGCCCACTACCAGGTAGCCGACATCAACAATCCCGGCC
This sequence comes from uncultured Planctomycetota bacterium, assembly GCA_963827935.1. GTDB lineage: Bacteria > Planctomycetota > Planctomycetia > Gemmatales > Gemmataceae > DATFNV01. Next base: position 531,818 of record CAWHCN010000004.1, read on the forward strand.
AGCCCGCTACCAAGCCGTTCGTCAACGGCCCAGCGGTGATGGAGCAGGCCTGGGAAGCCGCCAGCCTGGGCGACACGATTCATCCTTGGTACGCCAGCATCTTCGGCGTGACCGCCCAGTACGGCCTGGGGCCCGACCCGCGTGACGAGCCGATGAACCGCCGGCCCGGCACGCCCACCATCGTCGGCGGCGACACCTCCGGCACCAACGCCCAGGGCACGGACTGGGTCTCCGGCTTCCGCAGCATGCACCCCGGCGGCTGCAACTTCCTCTTCGCCGACGGCCATGTGCAGTTCATCTCGCAGTCGATCGCCCCGCCGGTTTACCGCGCCCTCTCCACCTACGCGGGGGGCGAAGTGGTGCCGGAAACGGACTATTGAATTAGTCGTGGTCGTAGGGTGGGTCGAGCGCCAGCGAGACCCACCGATGACGCAGGAATGTGTGGTGGGTCTCGCTGGCGCTCGACCCACCCTACTGATCCGAGGCCAGAGGGTTCAGCCATGAGGTGGCGCCTGGCGGCCCTGCTGATGGCGCTGCTCCTCGGTTGCGGCCATAAGCCCCCTTATGAGGGGCGCAGTGTCGCTGAACTGGAACGGATGCTCGACGACCCCAACCCGACAGTCCAGGTGCAGGGAGCCTTCGGGCTGGGCCGGCAGGGTGCCGAGGCCCGCCCGGCCATCCCGGCCCTGACCCGGACCCTCCACGCCAGGGACCCGCTGGTCCGCCAGCAGGCGGCCCTGGCGCTGGGGCAGATCGGTCTGGCCGAGGACGACGCGGTGCCGGCCCTGACAGCCGCCCTGGCCGACCGGGAATGGACGGTCCGCCGGCAATCGGCCCTGGCCCTGGGCCAGATCGGCCCCCCCGCGCACACCGCCGAACCCGACCTGCGCCGCTGCCTGCGCAATGGGCACGCGCTGGTCCGCAAGGCGGCTCAGGAGGCACTGGCGCGGATGGGCGATACGGGGCGGGAGGCGGGGCCGTAGCAAACCCCGCCTGGCCGATTGCCGGGAGTCTGCGGGCATTCATCGCGATCCCGCACACCGCTGCTGGGGTGGACCTGGCCGCCTGCGACCCGCTATCCCGACAGTTTTCCGTTGACGCCGCTGTTGGGGCGGTCCGACAATAAGAGAACCGGCGCCGGGTTAGGGTGCGCAGCGACCGCTTTTCGGGAAACTGGCGCGGGTTAGGGGTTTTCGCGATGCACGACCTAATTGCTCGAGTTCGTTCGCGGGCTACGTCGGCGGAACCCACCGACGGCGGGCGGGCGACTGAAAAGAGCTACTCGCCAGTTGACCGGAAGAGCGTCGCGAAGACCGAGAAAGCGATCGGATACAAGCTTCCGCCTCTTTTGGTGCGGCTGTATTCCGAGGTCGGGAACGGTGGCTTTGGCCCGGACTATGGACTCTTGGGGATTGACGGAGGGGCCTGCAGCGAAGGCGGTAATGATGCGGTAACTCTGTACCAAGGCTTTCGACAACCGCACAATAATGATCCCTATTGGTGTTGGCCGGACAATCTCTTCCCGCTGGTTCGTTGTGGCTGTGCCATGTATCTTTGCGTCGATTGCGCAGTCACCCGAAGGAAGAATCGTCCTGTTTAAGCCAAATCCGCACACTTCCGGCCAGTCGTGGGCAGATTCATTCATTCCGTTGAACTGCACTTTGGAGCAACTCATGGAAGCATGGGTAGAGGGCGAATCGTGGTTGGATCGCTTCACGCTCATTGAGTATCGTCCCTAAGAACCGGACGAAGTTGAGCGGACCGGCATCCTCGTTCTGCGCGGCATAAAGGCGTTGCAGCCGGCCCGGCAACTGGTCCTTAACGTTACGCCCCAGAGGTGCGACGGGATGGTCTTCTTCACTCGCGAACTGTACCTCGGCATCCAGCCCAAGTCCGGCTGGGAGCGCCGGGCGGAACGCGAGTGGTACCGCCGAGACGATATCTACACCAAGTACTACGAGGTCATCAGTCCGATGCTGCCTGCGTCGGTTCGGCGTCTGTGCAAACAGGGACTGCACGACGGGGTCGTCCGCGAGGCGACATTCGGCGGGGGAGAGTTGGTCGTCTTGGTGGACGCAACCAACGCTTGAGTGGGTAGTGGTACAGTTTGAGAAATCTTTTTTCAGCGGTGGTGCTACGGTGGTCCTCCTGTCGGAGTCGTCAGCCGTGGGCCGCGCGCGGCTACACGACCAGCGATAAGCGTGGCCAGTCCTAAAACGGTCACGACGATACCGGCGAATGTGAGCACCGGCGCCATGTTCAGACCGACGCCGGCACATGTAAGCATCATGCCCACCACCATCACAACGGCGCCGACTGCCTGGATAGCCTTCCACTGCTTTGCAGTCTGTTATATCCGCCATCGGGCAAGCGCACTTCGGGCAGGCGGGTGCCTTGTCGGACACCTGCGCACCACAGTCAGGGCAGGGAATCAGGGGCATTGGACGACGCTCCTGCGTGAGCCGGGACTGGCAGCCTCCGGCCAAGGCGATTCTCACGACACCCCATTATTGCTCATCTTTGTCTTGATGTTCTCGAACGCTTTATCATAGTATTTCGTCTCCAAACGCGACCATATCTCCCTCCCTCCGAGAATGACGACACCGGCTACCACACCGGCAATGATCCCGATAGTGATGACCTGGCGACGGGTCATTCCGCTGGCCGGCGATGGGGTGGGGACAAAAACGGTCTGCTCCGGTGCGGTTGCGGCCGGCACGACAAACGACGCCCGCACTTTGGGCAGGTGACGGACTTGCCGGCAGCGGTGTCGGGGGCCTTGCCGGGGGCTTTGCAGGACGGGCAGGTGACGGGCAGGGACATGGGGAGGGGTCCTTTCACGCGGCAGTATTCACGGCTTTGCCGTCATGTTTGCCTTGTCCGTTGCGGGGCAGTCTGCAATTCCTTTCGCCGGACAGGATGTAGGACGAAAGGGCAGTCAAGAGAATGGTCAGCGGGATCAGCATGACCGTAAAAATCCGGCTGGCAAATGTCTTCCGCCTCTCGCGTTCCTGCTCCCGCTTGTCGCGTTCCTCTTCACGCCGATACCCCTCTTCGCGCAGTTCTTTCTGAAACTGCCTATCCTGCTCCAGACGTTCCTCTCCTAACTTGCCGTTCGTTTTCCAGGTTGAGCATTTCTTGATGCTCCTTCGGGCCGTATCCCTCTTTCAAGGGAGCAAATCTATCGCAATCTCGCTCCTGAGAAATCACCAGCAGGACCGCAGCGCTGGCTTCCCTACCTGTGGCTATCGCTTCCTCGCCAACCTCTTGGCGCTGACAGAACAGACCGGGTACTGCCCAAGAGGTTGTTATTCAGTTTGCCACTATTCCTAACGTAATCGTCTGCTGAAACAGCTTCTCCCGTACCGCGGTTTAGCTGCGCAAGGAACCCGCAAGCGGCGCACTTGACCTTGCTCACTTGAGCGTACTCCCGTGGGATGCACCCGCCCTCTTGCTCGCGTGGAGTACAGCCGCGAAGCAAGAGGGCGGGCCAACCGGGTAGCTACTCCCGGCGTCCCGCCCGTCTTTGTATCCCAGCCCAGTTGCGCGGCTACTCTGCCTCTTCGAGCAACTCTTCCATCGTCCAGGGGTGCCCGGTCAGCCGCGCGCCATCGCGGGCGTCCCAGGCAAGCTCCCGTGGACCGGCAGAAATTGTAGTGGGCGACGTACAGGGCCACGCACGCCTCCAGGTTCTCCAGCTTTTTCGAGAACCCCAGCGCCAGCCGAGTGAACCGCCGGAGGAAGGTGCGGATGGACAGGTTATGTCGCTCGACGTGGGACGTGCATATTTCGGAGCGGCTAAAGGCGCCTTGTATCGACTTGGCGGCTGCGCCTATCATTTCCGGCGGCCCGTACCGCCCCGGCTGTTGCGATTCCTGATAGTCCTTGATGATAGACGCTGTAGTTCACGGCCCCGCCGAACGCAGCGTCCACGGCGCCGGGGTAGGACGTTGAACCCGTCAGTCGAGATCATCGGCCGGGGGCCGGGCAGGAACAGTTCGGGAGCAGACGATCCGCCGACGCCAGGTCGGTCATGAGCGCCCGCTTCTCCGCCGTTGCGCTTGCCGATGACGAAGGACGGCAGCAGCTTCGTCTCCTCATCCAGGGCGACGAAGAGGAACTGATCGCCGATCCGGTCGTTGCCCATCGCGCGGCTTGAGCTGACCTTGCTTCTTGAGCACGAACGTTCAGATTTCATCGCATTGAAGATGCGTCAGGTGGAGATTGCGTAGTCGCCGGTCCATGAACTCCAGCAGGCGCTCGCCCGTGCTGACCATGAGGCGGGCCGTGGTGGTCCGATGGACGCCGGTCAGGCGGGTGATGGATCGGAGGGAGCTTCCCTCGACAAGCTGATTCAGGACGGCAAGCTGGTCCCACGCGGAAAGAGAGGTTCGCCACGGGTTTTCCTCTCGGAAAGCCCCGGCAGGACCGCTAGAATGAGGTTCTCTAGGCCACGCTCTAGCGAAACCCGCTCGGGTGTGTCTGCTCCCGCGACTGCTTCAACAGCCGCGGGAGTTTTTGTTTGCCAGGACCGTCCCCGGCAACACTGTTATTGTAGCCACGTCAACATGAAAAACAAGTGGACTGGTCTTGTTTTATCTTATTTGTGCGGCTACGATTACGGCATGGCAAGACCAAAGAAACCGGAAGGCGAAGTCCGGAAAAACACTCTTCGCATCCGCCTCAGCGTCAGCGAACGTGCCGCCCTTGACAGGGAGGCGGCAGCTCGCGGCGAAGAAACATCGACCTGGGCGCGGGCGGTACTGCTGACCCTGGCAAGGCCGTTGTCAGGGCCGAAGCGGCGGTAATTTTGTTGCCGTCCATCGGTCGCCACGGTATCATTGCGCAGAGTGGACCCGCCCGGACTTGAACCGGGGTGCTTGAGTTTATAAGGCCCTGCACCCGAACCTGGCAGAGCCCGCACGAAAAAAGCGGTCGCCTTGCCCCGAAGTCTACCGGCGACCAACCAAGCAGACTTCGGGACTGGCCTTCACGGCGTTTTGCGTCCCGCCGGGCGGCGACCGACCCGCGCGGGATGGGTGAAGCGAATGAACCTCGGCGAGAGAGCCGCTCTCTCGCCGGGGTTTATTCTTGCGCGGCAATTACCGGATGGGAATTGGATAGATTATTCCGTCCACCCTCTTTTTTCGGACGGAACATTCGGTCCAGGGGTGGACGGAACATTCGGTCCAGGGGTGGCTCGCTACTATTCCGGGTCTTTAGCGTCTCTGGCCATCTTGCGAACCGCTCCGCAAAGCGTTTTCGTGCCTCTCCGGTCGGCGGCTTGCCCTTGTACTCCGGGAACCAATCCGGGTAGATGTTGAGGACGTAAGACGGCATTTCCTTCCAACTAACGCCGTCACGCTGGGCTTGCAAAATGACCTTGCCTCGTTCAGTGCGTGTTGCGTCCTTCGGGCGACCAAAGGGTGACGGCTGGACGGCCGGCGGAAGTCCGAGCGATTCCCGCCAATTAAGGTGTGAAAAGACGTTGCTTATTGCAAGCCGCTGCGCCGCAACCGCAGCTTCAAAGCGCACCTCTGCTGAGCCAACTGCGGCAAGCAACATTTCGCGGTTTGCCTCTTGTACCGCAGCGATTAAAGCCACAGAAGATCGTCAACGCCACCAAGAGCGTCTCTTAAGGTGTTACCAGCATCAAGCAAGCTGTTGAAACTTCGGTTTATTAGCGTCAGGTCGGGGCGTAACCTCTTGGCCGCAAGGTGATGGCGCAGAGGTCAGGCAAGGCGCAACAGCCGCCACAAAAGCATCCAACGACATGGCCAGCTCCATCTGCCGGGCCAGCCCGACAGGCGCCGCGGGATGGAGCCACCGCGAGCGCCTGCCGGGCATCAGCCGGGGATCAGCCGGCCTTCCCGATAGGGCGATTCTAGCTGTCCGCTAACGCCGCGTCCCCGGCGGTTTTCTTGTTGCCGGCTCACCGCCAGACGGGTACACTCGCGACGCACCATGACAGACACCACTGACACGAAAGAGAGCAAGCCGTGCCCGATCCCATCGACGATGCCCTAGCCGCCAAGCGAAGCGAGGCCGCCAAGAAGGCCGCTGCCACGCGCAAGCGCAAGGCTGCCGGCCAGAAGGCGGCGCTGACACGAAAGCGACGGGAAGCTGGCCGCAAGGCGGCGTTGACGAAGAAGAGGCGAGAGGCCGGCCGGAAGGCAGCAAAGACCCGCGCTGCCAAGAATCAGGCGTAAGCAACTGCCGTGCCGCTATCAAGGACATTGCGGATGTGTGACTAGCGAAAGTGTACCACTACCCTTGAGTGGATTCCGCGGGCGGCAGGTGCGGCTTGCGTTCCGCGGGGTGAAAGGGCGACCGGCCATCTCAGACCTCAGGGGCCAATGGTGGCTATACGAGGAGGCCCATCTGAGTCCACGGGCGCGTTTCAATCTACAGGTTCTCTTCAATCCCTCCGAGTTGCAAGTCGAGGCGGATGAGTTGAAAATCGAGTTGCTACCGAGGAGAACAAGGTGGGCGGGATTCGATTCCAGATAACTGTGATCGCCGAACGAAGGGTTGTAGTTGACCGGGACCGGAAAGGAAGAACCATGACCGAGGAAAAAAGGCAAGACGCGGCCAAGAAAGAACGCCCGCGTGAGGTCCACATCGTTGCTCATAGCATGCTCTTCTACTGGTGGCCGGTCTGGGTGGTCGGCCTCCTCCTGGCCGGCCTGACCTGGTTGAGCGGCTACTGCCTGGCCATTGTGCCGGCCGGTACGCAGGTCGTGGAAGGCTTCGAGGGCGGCAGGGAAGCCCTGGTGCTGCCCGCCGGCGCCCACCTGCCCCAGGACCCTGACCACAGGGAAAGCCGCGCGAGCCCACCCTGCGTGTGGCCAGCCGCTCCGGCTACGGCGTCGTCTTTATCGTCGTGGTGCTCCTCGTCGTCTTCATAACCAACGTGCCGATCCGCGGCCTCTGGTCGGTGATCGTGGTCCTCACCGTGTTGCTGGGGACGATCATCCTGGCTCTGGCGGGCTGGTGGGACGACATCTTCGAGGCGGTGGCTCACTCCCACGTGTACATCAACGCCTTCGGCTACCTGGCCATTTCCCTGCCGCTCCTCGTCCTCTGGCTCGTGGTCGGTCCTGTTCTTCGACCGCAAGATGTACATGGTTTTCGCCCCCGGGCAGCTGCTGGTGTGCCAGGAAATCGGCAGCGGCGAGGTGGCCTACGACACCGTGGGAATGGTCGTCGCGAAGCGGCGCAGCGACCTGTTTCGCCACTGGCTGCTCGGCTTCGGCTCCGGCGACCTGCTCGTGAAGACCGCAGGCGCCCACGCTCAGCAGTTCGAGATGCATAATGTTCTTTTTGTCGGCAACAAGCTCCAATTGATCCAGCAGATGCTCCAGACGCGCGAGGTGGTGAGCGGCGCTTGATCTAACGGCGCCGCGCCAGGAACCCTGAGCCGCCTCGAGCCTATGCGCATGCCCGGCGAGCGCCTGATCGCGCCCCCGCCGGTTCCATGAAGGAGACCCCATGACGCTGTGGAAACGCGGTGTGGCTGAGTTCATCGGCACGTTCTGGCTCGTGTTCGCGGGCTGCGGAAGCGCTGTCCTGGCCGCGGTCTTCAGCGGCAAACTCGAAGGTACTCCCGTTGATATCGGCATCAGCCTCGACGGCGTGGCCCTCGCCTTCGGCCTGACGGTCCTGACGATGGCCTACGGCATCGGCCACATCTCGGGTTGCCACCTTAATCCGGCCGTGTCCGTCGGGCTAGTTGTGGGAGGCCGCTTCCCGGTGAAGGATCTGGTGCCCTACGTTATCGCCCAGGTGCTGGGAGCGCTGGCGGGCGCGGCCGTGCTGTATGTCATCGCTACCGGTAAGCAAGGCTTCACCCTCTCGGACGGCTTCGCAGCCAACGGCTACGCCGAGCATTCCCCGGGCAAATACTCCCTGGCGGCCTGCCTGACGGCAGAAGTCGTGCTCACGTTCATGTTCCTGATGATCATCCTGGGCGCCACGGATCAACGCGCCCGGCGGGGTTCGCACCGCTCGCGATCGGCTTTGGCCTGACCCTGATCCACCTCGTCGGTATTCCGGTGACCAACCTGTCGGTCAATCCCGCCCGCTCGACGGGTCCGGCAGCGTTTGTTGGGGGCTGGGCGTTGGCGCAACTATGGTTGTTCTGGGTCGCGCCGATCGCCGGCGCTGCCTGCGCAGGAGTGGTCTACCGTGCGTGCTTTGACGCGGACTCACCCCAGGCCGAGCCAGCCGCTGCGCCTGACCGCGGCGGCCGATAGCGTTTTCCGAATTGGGAGTCTCACCGGCCACCGCGCCGGCTGCTCGTCTACCGGGCGGCCTCCCGCCTGGAACGAAGCAGAGGCAGTTCGCTGGACGCGGCCATGGCCAAGCTGTTCACCGGCGAAGCGTATGTCGAGAACGCCCTGGCCGGTCTCCACACCTACGGCGCCTCAGACTACATGCACGGCCATGACGTGGAGCGCTCGCTGCGCGACGCCGTCGGTTCGACGATTTATTCGGACACATCGGATATTCAGCGGAGCATAATCGCTCGCTGGTTGGGACTCTTGTAGTCCAAGCCGTTCTCATTCGGGAAAGTACCCGACCTGACTCTCTTGGACCAGCACATTTTTGGTCTCCAAAGTCCCTGCGGCGTTAGTAAAGAGGTTTCCGAAAAAGAGCTGCGTCCGTGGCATGATGAAGGGATGGGTCGTGGTCGGCCTGGAAGGTATCCAGAACGACGACCAGTTGAATGGCTGGATTCAGCGAGCGTTGAAGTTTGTCGGGGCGCTGCCCGCGAAGTGACCGCAGGTCGTTCCTGCATGAGGCAGGGATCACCTTGCCACACCGTACTGGTCTGTCCAGGTCATTGGTAACGGGCGCTCTCCGGGCGATCCGGGGAGCTACCGGCTCGGTGAACGGGACGGGCGAGAAAGTAGACCAACGCCCCAATCGGCACTGCCCCTGGCCCCTCCAAGGCCGTCCACCACCAGGGCATCCCCGCTGCCAGATCGACGCCCGTGAAGACCATGCCGAGCAGTGCGAGGCACACACCAAAGAACCGCACCAGGGGACGGTAACGATCCAGATCAGACGCCATCACCAGGCAAAGAGCGCCGACCAGGGCGTAGAAGGCCGACAGGGAGCGGGCCAGGTACTCCACAATGGGGCCGGTCGGCATCTCGCCCAGCCCCAGCCAGCGATGCGTAGCGGCCATCCACGACCACGGCATAACCACAGGGACCAGGGCGAACAGGCTGCCGATGCCCAGGAGATAGCGGAAGAGGATCACCAGCACCTTGTCGGATTTCGTCATGGCCGGTTACTCTTGGGCGTCGTCAAGCGGCATCCTCGGCCTAGCCACACCGATAGAATACCGGCTGGCTGACCGACGAAACATCCCGATGGGAGTCAACTATGGCCTTCGATGAAGCTCTGGCCGAGCGCATCCGCCAAGGACTGACCCGCCGAAAAGGGATCGAGGAGAAGAAGATGTTTGGCGGCATCGGCTTCCTGCTGAACGGCAATTTGCTCGTCGGCGTCTGGAAGGACTCCCTCTGCGTGCGGCTTGGCCCGGACCAGGCTGAGGCGGCGCTCCTGGAACCGCATGTCGGCGAGTTCGACATCACCGGCAGGCCGATGAAGGGCTGGGTGCTGGTCGAGCCGGAAGGCGTCGAGGGCGATGGCCAGGTGAAGGATTGGATCAAGCGGGCGCTGAAGTTCGTCGGGAAGCTGCCTGCGAAGTAACAGGTCGGGCGAAACGTGACGCCAGGAGGACAACGCAAAATGCGTGCTTGTCATCGACCCGTTCGACAATCGCATCCGCTTCAGCGATGATTGGAAAGCAGACAAGGCGAGGTAAATTCTCGGCCTCCGTTGCAGAGGAAGGACACCCGATGACTGGACCGGCGCAACCTCGGCGGCGTGGTTCGTATGGGATTGATGCTCCCTATTGGGTCGCCGTCTTTGCGGTCGTGATCGCCGCCAACGTCGTAAACGCAGCCCTCTCCGGTAAGTTGTGGCCGTTCGTGCCGGTCGTGTTCTTGTCGGCCTGTGCAGGCTCGTGCTTCTACACCACGCTCCGGGGCAAGTTCGTGGTCTGGGCCGACCTGCTCGACCGGCTGGGCCTGCGGGGTGACGAGCGAATCCTAGATATGGGATGTGGCCGGGGTGCGGTGCTGCTGTTGGCCGCTCAACACCTGACCACGGGCCGGGCCGTGGGGGTGGACCTGTGGAGAAGTTGGGATCAGTCGGGCAACGCCGCCGAGGCCACTCGGCGCAATGCCTTCGCCGAGGGGGTAGCGGATCGGGTCGAACTGCACACCGCCGATATGATGGCGCTCCCTCTTGCAGACGACAGCTTCGATTTGGTTGTCTCCAGCCTGGCAATTCACAACATCAGCGGGCGTGCGAGGCGGGAGAAAGCCCTGGAGGAAGCGGTGCGGGTGCTGCGTCCCGGCGGTCGGCTGCTGATCGCCGACATCTGGGCGACCCGGCAGTACCAGGCACACCTGGCCAAGCTCGGCATGAGCGACGTGATCTGCCGTCGTCTGGGGTGGCGGTTCTGGTGGGGCGGTCCCTGGGCACCGACCCGCCTTGTGGCCGCCACGAGGCCGGAACGTCGGCTTTGAGGCGGCTCTGAGAGTATTGCTTGGCTCCGAGTTGTCATGCCGGAATCGTCAAAGAATCCCCTTGACTCCCGCCGATAATTGCATATACAATGATCGTGACGGTCAGGGAGCCGTACGATTATGGATAAAGCCAGGACCAGCAACATTGACACCATCGCCAGGACGTGCATCGCCGTGCGCTGCGGCTGCTCAACCGGGTGGTGACGAACTTCTACGACGAAGCCTTGCGGCCGCTGGGCCTCAAGGTTAGCCAGTTGAACATCCTCATCGTGACCGCCCGGCTCGGCCTCGCCCGGCCCGCTCAGGTCTGCGAGATTCTGCAACTGGATGCGTCCACCCTCAGCCGCAACGTGAAGCCGTTGCAGGCCCACGGCTGGCTGGAGGTCGTGCCGGAAGAGGACGCCCGTGCCCAGCCCTTCCGGCTGACTCCCCAGGGGAAACGGCTGATCGAGAAGGCGGTGCCGGCCTGGCAAGAAGCCCAGCGCCAGGCCACCGAACTGCTGGGCGACGAGGGGATCGCCATGCTTGACAAAGCGGCGAAGAAGGTGGGCATGTCGCAGGCCCACCGCTGATCCGCCCGTGTTTTTTTCAGATGATAATTGTATATGCAATAAACGAGGCGTCCTCATGAACCTGGCCGAACACCCGACCGTGCGGCGTTTCCGAGAGAGCAACCGCCCCGGCAACCCCGAGCCGCCGGCGCCGCTCGATGCGGCGCGGCTGCGTCAACTGTGTCTGGACTGTGGGGCCGATGACACCGGCTTGGTCGAGATCAGCCGCCCGGCCCTGGAAAACCAGCGAGACGACATCCTGCGTGTTTTCCCGCTCGCAAAGACCCTCCTCAGCTTCGTCTGTCGGATGAGCCGGGAGCCGATTCGCAGCCCGGCCCGCTCGGTGGCCAACCTGGAGTTCCACCACAGCGGCGATCACGTCAACGAGGTTGCCCGCAAGGTCGTGGCGACCTTGGAGAAGCAGGGCATCCGGGCGCTGAACCCAGCGATGGGTTTCCCGATGGAGATGGATCAGTTTTCCAGTGGGAAAATCTGGGTCGTCTCGCACAAGCCGGTCGCCGTCGCTGCCGGCCTCGGTCACATGGGCATCCACCGCAACGTCATCCACCCCCGCTTCGGCAACTTCATTCTGCTGGGGACGGTCCTGATCGGTGCCGAGGCCAGCGCCTACGACCAGCCGCTCTCGTACAACCCGTGCCTGGAGTGCAAGTTGTGCGTGGCGGCGTGTCCGGTGGGAGCCATCTCCCCGAACGGGGACTTCAACTTCTCGGCCTGTTACACGCACAACTACCGGGAGTTCATGGGCGGCTTCACCGATTGGGTCGAGCAGATCGCCGAGAGCAAGGATGCACTGGACTACCGCAAGAAGGTTTCTGACACCGAATCGGCGTCGATATGGCAAAGCCTCTCCTTCGGGGCCAACTACAAGGCGGCGTATTGTCTGAGCGTCTGCCCGGCTGGCGAGGAAGTCATCGGCCCCTACCTCACCGACAAGGCCGGGCACCTGCGGGATGTTGTCCGCCCGTTGCAGGAGAAGGAGGAGACGGTCTACGTCGTCGCCGGTTCGGACGCCGAAGATCATGTCGCCCGCCGCTTCCCCCTCAAGACGATCAAGCGGGTCGGCAACGGCCTGCGGCCCCGGTCGATCCGGCGCTTCCTGTCGGGGCTGCGTCTCACGTTTCAGCCGGGCAAAGCGGCGAAGCTGAACGCTGTGTACCACTTCACCTTCACCGGCAAGGAGGCGAAGCAGGCGACCGTGACGATCCGCGAGGGCACCTTGCAGGTCCAGGACGGCCACCAGGGCGAGGCGGACCTGCGTGTGACCGCCGACAGCGAGACGTGGCTGGGGTTCCTGGCAAAGGAGCGCAGTCTGCTGTGGGCCTTGCTGCGCCGACGTATCCGCATCAAGGGGTCGCCGAAGTTGCTGGTCGCTTTCGGGAAGTGTTTTCCCCCGTGAGAAAGAACCGCCGTCGCTTTCCACGACAACCATCAAGACAGGAGCAAGACATGGACACGTTTCAGGAGAAGAACAAGGCGCTTGTCCTTGAGGCATTCCACACCCTGTTCAACAAACGGGACTACGCAGCCGCCCTGCGCTTCTGGTCGCCCAACTACATCCAACACAGCGCCCATATCGGTCCAGGGCGTGAAGGGCTATTCCGTCTGGTCGAGAGCCTGCCATCGACGCTCCGGTACGAGCCGGGAACGATCATTGCGGACGAGGAGTTCGTGATCGTTCACGGGCGGTTTTCAGGCTTCGGCCAGCCGACGAACTGGATCGTGGCGGACATCGTGCGCATCGCAGACGGCATGCTGGCCGAACATTGGGACGTGATTCAGGACGAGGCAACGCAGCAGCAGTCCAAGAGCGGCCTTCCCATGTTCGGAACACGTTTCCCGGTGGAACAATCCCCAAAGGAGTAAGTCGATGTTGAACGACGGGACGGTGCAAGGCACCCACTTCACCTGCTTCCACGCTGGCCCGATGGAGGGCTGGGTGCAGTTCCGCTTGGAGCCGCCCAATGCCCCGGTGCCGATGCAGGGGAAGTTGTTCCTGCGCGACTTGCTGGGGTCGGCGGGCCTGGAGATGTCGCTGAACGTGGTCCTGCCCGGCCAGGGGATGCCTTTCCTGCACAAGCACCGACAGAACGAGGAGGTTTACGTCGTCGTCGGTGGCCTGGGCCAGTTCCTCGTGGACGGCGAGTGCATCGACGTGGCGGAAGGCTCCGTCCTGCGCATCAGCCCACCGGCGGCGCGAGCCTGGCGGAACAACTCGGATGCCCCGCTGTATCTCCTGTGCGTTCAGTACCGGGCGAACAGCGTGATCGAAGGCGGCGGCGCTGACGGCCAGAAGGCCGAGGGCAAACTCGCCTGGCCGCAATGACAGCCGGATTTCCGAGAAGGGGAGGAAGCATGACGACGATCTTCGAACTTGCGCAGAAGATGCAACGTGGCGAAGCGCCCCGCCCCCAATTGGCCGGCTCCTGGGCTTTGTGTTGAAGGTAATCGAGCCGGGCCATGCGGTCTTCGAGATGGAGGCCGACGAGCGCCACCACAACCCAATGGGCACCCTGCACGGCGGCATCTATTGCGACCTGGCCGACGCAGCGATGGGCTACGCCTACGCCGCCACCCTGGGCGAAGGCGAGACGTTCACGACGGTCGAGTTGAAGATCAACTTCTTACGCCCCGTTCGTAAGGGGAGGCTGACCGCCGAGGCGAAGGTCATCAAAGCGGGCAGCGCTCTGGGCTACGTCGAGTGCGATGTCACCGACCAGGCCGGCAAGCTGGTGGCACGAGCGGCGAGTACCTGCATGAAGTTGCGCGAGTCCCGTCCGGCTGCGACGTCATGCCGGCCCGTTTCGTCGATTGATGCGCTAGAGGCAACGATGGCAATTCAAGGGCGTTGGAAACTTCTGGTCTGCACGATCATGCTGGCCGGGGTCGTCTTGGCCGGCGTTCTCGTGTATGGCCGTTTCGGAGTCCAGCGCCCGGGAGGCAATCCGATGAATGACTCTCGTTTCACGGTGAACCACGTTCGACGGACGACCGACAAGCCATTCGACGAAGTTACCAGAGCGTTCGAGGCTCAATTGGGCAAATTCGATGGCGACGTGCGCAGGGCAGCTACCGCAAGCGATGACAGCGAGGAAGCGAAAGCCAAGATCGCAGCGATGGCGGGGCCGAGCGGCTTCATGCTGTTCGGAACGTCGGACCACGGGGCACTGCTGCGCCTTGCCGGCCAGAACCGGAAGGCGATCCAATACGTCGTCGGCAATCCCGTCTTCGCCCTCCAGATGACGCAGCACGACATCAGGGCGAGCCTGTATGCCCCGCTACGGGTGCTGATCTATGAGGACGACGAGGGGAAGACCTGCGTGGAGTACGACAAGCCATCCTCGTTGTTCGGCCAGTTCGGCAACGCCGGGATCGCCCCCGTCGCCAGCATGTTGGACCGGAAGCTGGAGGACTTGGTGACGATAGCGATCCGGTAGTCCGAAGGATGCGGCAGCTTGGGTCAGCCCGCCTCTCCGGCCTGTCGCCTCACGCACGGGAGAAAAACGCCAGCAAGGGGCTTGACATGCCGATAGATGACATATAAACTATAAGCAGGTGAATGAACTGCACGGAACGACCCATGACGACCCCGAAGTTGCAGCACGAACTCAAGAAGAAACGACCCTTCGAGTCGCCGGAAGAGGAAGCCGCCTTGAACATCGTGCGAACCAGCGATCAGCTTCAGATACGCTTCGCCCGGCTGCTCCGAGAATATGGGCTGACATCCCCCACGCAGTACAACATCCTGCGCATCCTGCGCGGCGAAGGCAAGCCGCTGCCCATCCTGGAGATCGCCAGCCGCACCATTACCGTTGTGCCGGGGATTACCGGCCTGATTGACCGGCTGGAGCGGGCAGGCTTCGTCAACCGGCTGCGCTGCGAGAAGGATCGCCGGGTCATCTATGTGGCGCTGACGGACCAGGGCATGACGACCCTGGCTGCCCTGGATGAGCCGCTGGTCGCCCTGCACCGCAAGCTGATAGGCGGCCATCTGTCGCAAGGCGAGTTGAAGGAACTCATCCGGCTGCTGGAAAAGGTGCGGGAGCCGCTGTGCGAGGCGGATGAATAGCGGCTTTTTTCTTGCACAATTAGATGACGTATCAATCGTCGCTGCGTAGACGATCAGAGGCGGATGACCATGTGCGGGGCGGCGGACGCGAGGGCCTTAAACCCGGCCGACCGCCACCCATTTTCGGAAAGGAGCTTGACGATGAAAGCGACCTGGACCTGGAAGACGATCACGGGCCTGGTGCTGCACGGCCTGATCGCCGGGATCATGATCCTGGCGGGCTCGGCCAAGGTCCTTGGCCTGTTCCCGCCGGACGCCGTCGCGAAGCTCGGCCTGGCCGGATGGATCACCGTGATCGGCGCGGGCGAACTCGCCACGGCCGTCCTGCTGCTCGTCCCGCGCACTTCGTCGCTGGGCATCCTGCTGGCCAGCTCCTTCTGGGGCGGCGCCATCTGCCTGCACATGTCCAAGGGCGAACCATTCGTGCTCCAGTCCGCCCTGCTGCTGCTGACCTGGGCGGGCGCGTACCTGCGCGTCCCCGGCGTGTTCGCCAGTTTCTCGGCTCCCTCGACAAAAGCGGTGCGGACTAGCGCGGACAGCGCGGAAGCCTTCGTACCGTGAGCGACCTTTCGGAAAGGAGCAAGACATGAACAGCGTCCTCTTTCAGCCCTTCCGCCTGCACGACCTGACCCTCTCGAACCGGATCGTCCTGTCGCCCATGACCCGTGGCAGGGCCGGGGCCGCTCGCCTGCCGAACCGCCTGATGGCCGAATACTACGCCCAGCGCAGTGCGGCGGGCCTGCTCGTCACCGAGGCGACCACGATCTCCGAGGAGGCCAACGGCTGGAACGAGTCGCCGGGCATCTACACCGACGAGATGACCGAAGGGTGGAAGCACACCACCAACGCCGTGCATGACAAGGGCGGGGTGATCTTCCTCCAGCTTTGGCACACCGGACGGGCCTCCCACAGCAGCTTCCACGGCGGCAAGCCCGCCGTCGCTCCCTCGGCCATCAAGATCAACGAGCCGGAAATCCACACGCCCACCGGCAAGCAGCCGCACGAAGTCCCACGGGCGCTGGCAACGTCCGAGATTCCACGGGTCGTGGCGGATTACCGGCGAGCCGCCGAGCGAGCGAAGCAAGCCGGTTTCAACGGCGTGGAACTCCACGCAGCCAACGGCTACCTGATCGACCAGTTCCTCCAGTCGAAGACGAACCGCCGCACGGACGAGTACGGCGGCAGTGTCGAGAATCGTTACCGCTTCCTGAAGGAAGTGATCGAAGCCGTCACGTCCGTCTGGCCCGCCCAGCGGGTCGGCGTGCATCTCTCGCCTAACAGCCCGTACAACGATATGGGGTCGCCGGATTACCGGGAGCAGTTCACCTTCGTCGCCGGCCAACTCGCCCGCTTCGGGCTGGCGTACCTGCACATCGTAGACGGACTGGCGTTCGGCTCCCACAACCTCGGCGAGCCGATGACCCTGGCCGAGTTCCGCAAGGTGTTCCACGGCCCGCTCATCGGCAACTGCGGCTACACCAAGGAGACGGCAACGAAGACGATCGCCGAAGGATATGCCGGCCTGATCTCCTTCGGGCGACCCTTCATCAGCAACCCGGACCTCGTGGAGCGCTTCAGGAACGGCTGGCCGCTGGCCGAACCAGCGCCGATGTCCGACTGGTCCTCGCCGAGCGCCGGGAAGGGATACACGGACTTCCCGGCTTACGCACTGTCGCCCACTCCGAGTTAAGACAAGGGGTACTTCGACCAAACCAAATCGCACCCGATGCCGACAGGAGACAAGCCATGTCCAGCATCTCGACCTTGTTGACCCGGAATCTGCAAGACGTATTTGGTGAAGGCGACCCTGCGCGTCGGCGCACGGTAATCGACGAGATCTTCACCGAAGATGGTGTGTTCTACTTCTACTGTCCCCTTTTTCTAACTCGCGTTCCTGCATAGGTTTGTGACAACCCGGTGTCAACGACGAGGGTCGGGGCGGAATTCGCAGGTTTTTCCCTGGCAGGAATAATTCGTAGTGATATTTGTATAGGTCTGCACATCTGCTACAGCCATCGCTCGAGTGTCAGCCTTTTTGGCCGGTTTCCGCAAAAGGGGTACAGTAGAACTACGATCCTACCAGTGGAGCACACCGTGGCCGCGACGAGATCGATCGCGTCGCGGCTGCGCTCCGGGCAACTCACCCTGACTTTCGGTATCAGCCAATTGCCGAGCCCGAGGAGTTGGGCAACGGCGGGCGGCTCAAGTGGGTATCGGGCCGCCCTGGTGAGGCGCCCGCTTACGCCGGGACTGATTTCATCATTGCCCGGGACGGCCGGATTGCCGCCCTTTATCTGTTTTTCGACAAGCTACCCTGAGCTGCTGCAGAAAACTCGCGCCGGCACTCCCTTTGCTGAGAGTGTCCGCGTGCACGGCGTAGATGCGTGATGATCGGAATGCTTGACTGGAGGACATCATGAGTAAGCAACCCAATGTCGCGGATTACATCGTCCGGCGACTCGCACGGGAAGGTATCACCGACTGCTTCGGCGTCGCGGGCGACTTCGCATTCCAGGTCGACGATGCCGTCGCTCGCAGCGAGGCGATCCGCTGGATCGGCTGTTCCAACGAACTGGACGCGGCCTACGCGGCGGACGGCTACGCCCGCGTGCGGGGCTGTTCGCTGCTCTCAACTACGTACGCCGTCGGCGAGCTGTCCGCGCTCAACGGCGTGATGGGGGCCAAGGCCGAGCGGTCGTGCGTCTTCCACGTCGTCGGGATGCCGACCATGCGCAATCAGCGGGTTGGCAAGATCATCCACCACACGCTCGGCGACGGGACATTCCAGAACTTCGCGAACATCTCGGCGCAGGCGGCGTGCGTTTCGGCAGTTATCACTCCCGACAACTGCGCAGCACGGAATGGAGCGGCTGATCGCCACGGCGCGGGCAGAGAGCCGGCCCGCCTACATCCTCGTCGCGGGGGACTTCGCCATTACGCCGGTCACGGCCAGCGACCCGACCCCGTATCCAAAACCCGCCAGCGGCGCCGACCTCGCCAAGGCCGCCCAGGCAATCACCGAGCGGATTCATGCCGCACGATCCGTGGCCGTGCTCCCCGCCTACACTGTCTCGCGGTTCAAGCTCCAACGAAGCTTGCAGGCGCTGATCGAGGCGCTCGGCTGCCCTTTCGCCGTGACGCCGATGGAGAAGGGCGTCCTCTCCGAGACGCACGCTCAGTTCGCTGGAATGTACATGGGAGCCGGGTCGTCCGCCAGCGTGCTGGAGGCAGTCGAGGCTGCCGACCTGGTCATTGACGCCGGCGGAGTCAACTTCAACGAGATCAACACGGGCGCCTGTTCGAGCCGGCTTTCGCCTGAGAAACTCGTGACAATCGACATCGACCACGTCCGGATTGGCAACCGCATCTTCAACCCTGTGCAGATGGGCGATCTCTTCGAAATGCTGCTCAAGTCGGTGCCCAAGAAATTCGGATACTCTGCACCACGTAGACAGGCTCAGGCGAGACCAGGCGGCAAGCCGAGCGACCCCATCACCGCGGCAACTTTGTACCCCCGCTACCGAGATTTTTTCAAGCCAAGGGATTTGATCGTCCTGGAGAGCGGCAGCTCGAATTCAGGGACCTTCTCGCTCCCCCTTCCCGACGGTGCGGAGGTGCAGACTGCACCGTTGTGGGGCTCGATCGGCTGGGCCACCGGGGCCGCGCTTGGAGTGGCCCTGGCCGATCCATCGCGACGAACCATCCTCATCACAGGGGAAGGCTCGCACCAACTGACGGCCACCGTGGTCGGGACCATGGGACGCTACGGGCTCAAGCCGATCATTTTTGTCCTCAACAACGAGGGCTACATGGTCGAGAGGGCGCTCGAGGCAGACCCAAACTGGGTCTACAACGACCTCGCCCCCTGGAACTATCATGCTCTGCCCGCCGCCCTGGGCTGCCAGGGTTGGTTCACGGCAAAAGTCAGCACGCTCGCTGAACTCGATGCCGCGCTGGACAGGGCCGCCAAGGGTGACTCAGCGTGCTACATCGAGGTCGTCGGAGGCAAAACGGACTACCCTGCGGGACTCGCCGCGGCCCATGGTCGCCTCGACGCCCTGTACGCGAATGATTAGTGAGAACCTGTCCATGATGGTAGCGATGAGGCCGTTCCATCGGTGTGCTGCTGGCAGCGGCGTTTCACGTCTTTGGTAATGCCGGTGTAAAGCGAGCCATCAGCGCAACGAACGACGTAGACAAACCACGGGTCGCCGGATGCTTTTTTCATTGCAGTTGTCTCGCCGGCCTCGACAGCTGAGTGTGACGGAAGCACTCGACAAGGTGATCGTTCACCATGCCCACGGCTTGCATGTAGGCGTAGCAGATCGTGCTGCCCACAAACTTGAACCCTCGCCGCTTCAAGTCCTTGCTCATGGCATCCGATTCCGGGGTCTTGGCAGGCACTTCCTTGATCGACTTCCAGGCATTCTGCTTCGGCACGCTGCCGACGAATCCCCAAATGTACTCGTCAAACGTGCCGAACTCCTGCTGCACGGCCAGGAACATCTGCGCATTTTGGATCGCAGCTTCGATCTTCAGCCGGTTGCGGACGATTCCAGCATCCAACAGCAAGTTCTTTCGCTTCTTCTGGCCGTATTTGGCGACCGTGGCAGGGTCGAAATGGTCGAAGGCTGCACGATAGCTCTCTCGCTTGTTCAGAATCGTCTCCCAACTCAGACCCGCCTGCGCTCCTTCGAGGATCAGGAACTCGAACAGGAGCCGGTCGTCATGGACCGGCACGCCCCATTCCGTGTCGTGATAATGCACATACAGGTCGGTCTTCGCCCACGGGCAACGGTCCATCTCAACCCCCAACTTGTTTGACGAGGTAGCCCAGCCTCCGTCGAAGGCGCTGTAGTCCCGGTGGACAAGGGCGATGACGATGGCCTCATGGACGGCGGGCAGCGGGTAGGCGAGCCGGTCACGGCGTTGCACGTCATCCCGGTCAAAGCTGGAGGCCACCGGGATGTGGGACTGCGCGAACGCAACCAGGGACTCGACCAGCGAGAAGAGACTCCCCTCGACCACCTTGTTGTCGATGAAGTCCGTCCGGTCGTTGTCCCGGAAGCGCGCCGCTCGCGCCCTCGTCTGCGGATACCACTCCGCAGGGTTGTTGACGAACTGCACCAGCGCCGCATTCGAGAACTGCCCCGCCTGGACCAGTCCGAGCCGTTCAAGCACCTTCGCCGGTTTCCTGCTGGGCTCGATGGCGTACCCCCGGCGCTCCTTGATCGTCTCGGCCACCGTGCGGATCAGGTCAGCGTCAAGGTCGTCTTCCTCGAGGCCCAGGGCCGGCAGGCGCTCCCAGCGGGCCTCGCTGGGGGCACGCTGGCCGATCAGCGACGAAATCTCGCTTGCCACGGCGGGCACGACGGCGGCACCCCGGCGCACCATGATCCTGCCCTTGCAGACGTAGGGCTTCTCCAGGCCTTGCGGCACCTCGATGACGACCAGCTTCGGGTCATCCGGGAATCGCGTGCAGTAGTCCGCCAAGGCTCCTGATCGCCGGTCGATTCGCGAGCCGGCTCGAGGCGACGGACGGAGGTGCGGACTTGCCCAGAATCTCCACGTTGCACTAATTGGACAGCGCCACTTTTTATTCTGGGTAAGATGGCCACACGAAAACCAAGGACTTACGGCGATTTACTTTGCCCAGCTTGACTTCGGCCTTGCCCAGTGTGAAAAGTGGCGCTGTCCAACTAAATTCGCCGGGAATTATGTTCGACCTGGCGCACACGCCACAATCCCTTGTCCAGAAAGCACATGCGCCTTCACATTTCAGCGCCAGGCGCCAGGTCGCATATAAATCCGTCTGTGCGGACGCGCATTCCCACAGCGCCTCCGTCCCGCACAACTGGGCTACCCTGGTGGGGCCATTCTTGTCATAATAATACTGTACAAACGAATCGTATCTCCTGAAGGAGGGGGCCCATGCCTTCGCTGCCGTCTGCCAACCCGGGTCCGCAACTGTGCCCGGTCAGTGCCATTGGGTCATGCCCCATCGACTGGCTCTGGCTGTCTCACCTGGCACTCGGTGAACTGGCCGTTCTCGAAGGGGACCCGGGCTTGGGCAAGTCGTTTGTTGCCCTCGACCTGTGTGCCCGCCTGAGTACGGGCCGCCCCTGGCCCGACGATGCCCCGGCCCCGGCCCCGGCCAACTCCATCGTGCTCAACGGCGAGGACGATCCCGAGCGGACCCTGGGCCCGCGCCTGGCCGGCCTGGGGGCCGACCTGTCGCGTGTGTTCGTCCTGGATCGTCAGGGGACGGCCCCGACCGCCTCCCTGTCGCTCCCCACGGACGTGAAGGCCCTGGACGCGCTCGTGGCCCAGGTCCAGGCCCGACTGGTGGTGATCGATCCCGTGCTGGCGTTTCTCAGCGCGGAAGTGAATGTTTGCAGCAACGCTTCGGTCCGGCGGGCGCTGGCCCCGCTGGCGGCGCTGGCCCGGGACCACGCCTGCGCGGTGCTGCTGATTCGCCACCTGGCGAAGGCGGGCCGCGGGCGAGCCATCCATCGGGGCCTCGGGGCCATCGGCCTGGCCGGGACCTGTCGGTCCGTCTGGCTCGTCGCCCAGGATACCGAGACACCCGCACGCCGGGTGCTGGCCCAGGTGAAGAACAACCTGGCGCCCGTGCAGCCCTCGCTGGCCTTCGAGGTTGTGGTGCTGGAAGGTGGGCCGCCGGCGCTGCACTGGCGGGGGCCGGCGGCCGTCTCGGCGGACGACTTGCAGGCCCCGCTGCGGCGCGGACGCCCCCCGCTGCAACGCGACGCCGCCTGCGCCTTCCTCCAGCGCGTCCTCGCCCAGGGCCCACTGCCGGCACGGGAGGTCTGGCGGCACGCCGAGAAAGAAGGGATTACCAGGGGCACGCTCGCGCAGGCCCGGCACCACCTGCCCGTGAAGCTGGGCTGGGGCTCCGTCAACGGCCTGCCCATTACCTACTGGATGCTGACCGACCAGGACCTACCGCCGAACACCCCGCCCACGGAAGAGCCCGACCCCATCTTCGAGCGCCTCCGACAACTCGAAGAACAGTACCCCTCGCGCAGCCCGCTGGATGACATGTGACGCCGCCTGGAGTTGTAGGGTGCGTCAAGCGTACTCGCGCCGACGCACCGTTCCGGCCCCCCGCTGCGTCGGCGCGAGTACGCTTGACGCACCCTACAACTCCGGTCGCTCACGCTCCCGGCTCGCCGCAATGGAGACCCTTTATGCCCCCCATCAACACAGCCTCTGAGCCTTTCTTTCGTGTTTTTCGTGTGTTTCGTGGTGATTCCTCTTCCCCCCGGGTGCCTCATGTCCAACCCCATCCGCAATCGCATCAAGGCCCATCGCCGCGTCCGTGCCGGCGACCTGGTGCCGCACGAGTTCAACTTCCGCACGCATCCGGAACTCCAGCGTTCCGCCCTGGCAGCCCTGTACCGCCAGGTTGGCTTCGCCCGCAGCCTGCTGGCCTACGAATTGCCCGACGGCCGCCTGAAACTGATCGACGGCCACCTGCGCCGCGACCTGGACCCCGACATGGAGGTGGACGTGGAAGTGCTGGACGTGACCGACGACGAGGCCCGGACCCTGCTCCTGAGCATCGACCCGCTGGCCGCCCTGGCCGAGGAGCAGGAGCAATTGCGCGAACGCCTGCAAACGCTGGCCCCGCCCGTGCCCCCCGAGCTGGAAGCCGCCTGGCAGGCCGCCGCCGAGGGATGCCTGGAAATGCCGGAGGAGAAGCCGCTGCGCGAGCTGGACCTGAAGGAGCAGTGGTACGTGCTGGTGGAGTACCGGGACGAGAAGCAGCAAGTGGAGTTGCTGGGGCGGTTCCAAGGGGAGGGGTTGAAGTGCAGGGCGGTGCTGGCGTGAGGGGGCCATCGCAGCGTGACGAGGAAGGAGCCGATGCCTGAGCGGTTGGTCCCTTTGCACGCTTGACAGTGCTAGTTCAATTGTGCTATAAAACACTCGACCTGAAAGGAGGAAGAACGAGTGGTCACGCAGGATTTAGCGCCCATCGCTCGGCGCTTGAAGGCGTTACGCGAAAACGCGGGGATGTCACAGCAGTCCCTTGCGGTATCCGCCGGCCTTAGTGTTTCGCTCGTTTCTCAAATCGAGCGGGGAAGTCGAGTTGATCCGCGCATGAGCACCATCACAGCACTGGCCACGGCGCTGGGGATCACCCTGGATGAACTCGTGGGCAGGAACGGTTCAGCGCCTCCCCAGGAAAAGATGGCTAGCCTGCGATCCAGGCAGCAGCGGTAGGGAGCCGTTGTGCTTGCCTGCGTTCGGGCAGGCTATCGTGTGCGCGAGAACCGTGGCCCGCGCGTAGGGCGTGAGATTCTCCCGAAATGAGCATTCCTACCCACACCCTGAATCCGCCGCTAAAGTGGCACGGCGGGAAGCATTACCTCGCTTCCAGGATCGTGGGCCTGATGCCCCGACACCTGCACTACGTTGAGCCTTACTTTGGCGGCGGGGCGGTTCTCCTGGCTCGTGACCCGAACGATCAGTCCTTGTGGCATCCGTTTCACAAGGGCGTCTCGGAGGTAGTGAACGATATTAACGGCCGCCTGGTGAATTTCTGGCGAGTCTTGCGAGATGAGGAAGCGTGCCGGAGCTTCGTCCGAATGGCCCAGGCTATTCCGCTAGGCCGCCCGGAATGGCAGGCGGCCCATACTCACACGCCCACTGGTGATGATCCGGTGGCGGACGCGCTGGCCTTCTTCGTGGACTGCCGCCAGAGCCGGTCGGGTTGATGAAGGGATTCACACCCGTCACGCGCAGTCGCACCCGGCGGAGATGAACGGCAATGTTTCGGAGTGGTTATCTGCCGTCGATGGTTTGCCGGATGTACACGCCCGGCTCCGCCGCGTACTTATCGAGAACATTCCGGCCGTTGACCTGATTCGACGAGAGGACGCTCCCGGAACGCTGTTCTACTGTGATCCACCGTACCTGCACGAAACAAGGAAATCGACAGCGGCGTACGCGTTTGAAATGACCGAGGCTTGTCATCGGGAATTGCTGGATGTGCTGGGCAAGTGCAAGGGCAAGGTGATGCTCTCGGGCTATCCATCCGAGCTTTATGAGCGCAGCCTGGGGGACTGGACCAGGTACACATTCGATTTGCCAAACAATGCCGCGACCGGGAAAGAAAAACGGCGAGAGACGGAAGTCGTGTGGTGCAACTTCAGATAAACGGCGGCGAGTAGGTGGGCCACTGATGATAAATCTCGGCAGGACTGGTAGACGATTTCAGGGGATTGACCGATGGCCAAGCAGGGGCTTTTCCCAGAAGTCGAGCAGATCATCAGCATTATCAACAAGGATGAACGACAGGATACTGTCATCCTGATTATTCCGAGTCACTACAAGGAAGGCAAGAAAGACAAGCCTCTGAGAGATCAGGAAATCTGGGCTGGAACGCGATGGACCTCTTCGCCGAATTGTACAGGGGTGGCACAGCCTTCCAGACGTTCCAGGGCATCTACAAGGATAGCGGCGGAGAGGTCCACCGCGATAAGCCGATCCTCATCGAGTCCTATGTCGAGCGCTCACGATTGGCGGATGAGGCGAGCTTGCAACAGCTGCTTGCTTTTGCAAAACGGATGGGCCGAGAGACGCGGCAAAAGGCGGTAGCCCTCATCATCAACGACGTGTTTCATGAAATAACTGAATTCTGACCCGCCCCCGCACGGAGAGGTGAAGACTGTGGACAAAGTGAACCAATACGCCATCAGCAAGATTCTGGGGAGCAAGATGACCCCCGTTAAGCGGGCCCGGTTCGGCAACTTCGGCCTGCTCGAAACAACCGCGGAAGCACTACGGGCGCGGCAGGCATCCAGCCCGTCGAGCGCGGCCACGAACTTCTCGTACGAGGAAGATCGCCTGGTGGTGCAGGCATTTGAGGGCGTCCGACAGGGGGCTGCCACGGACGCAATCCTATGGGATCGGTCGCTGGCGCTGGCGTTCGCCCAGAGGTGCCGCCAACTGGGGCTGGAGGCCTCCGAGGCTTTCCTGAATCGCCGGCTGATAAACATCCGGAAAAACATTAGGCGGTACGAACAGCACGGCATTACCATCGCCCCGGCAACGAAAAAGGAAACCCATCCCAGCATCGTGCCGCAATACGCGCATATCATCGAGTTCGCCTTGGTCCGGCTGCGCTACCGGTACGGCGCCTCGATTGACGACATCCTTCTTGACCCCGACCTGGGCGAGAAATTCGAGCATCTGGCTTCCGAACTGGCTCCAGGCCTCCCCGACGTGGACCTGCGCCTCGCGCCTCTACATCCGGAAAACCCGCCATTTCGAGAAAAAGGATCTCGCCAAAATCGAAGGCCTGGACGTGGATGTCGTGGAGAAGGCGTGGAGCAAGCCAGTCAGTTTGGCGGTCGTGAACTCCGCCAACGTCCCGTCGTCACCGGGCCTATTCGAACTGAAGGAAGGGGGGCGATACCTCTACATTTCTCGAAACGAGGACATGCGGCCGGCCGCTGAACAGCTGCGAACTGGGAAGGCCTTCGATCTGGTCGCCAACGGCTTCTGGACTCCCCGCCTGGACGAAATCAGCTTCCAGTTTGCGGCCGGAGCCAAGTTGGGTGGCATCGGCGTGGGCGTATGGGAGAGGCGCCTGATACGTGACCGGGAGCCAATTTTCAACTGGCCCATTCAACCACATGCAGCCTGGGGCCAGGAAAAGGGGGGACAGCGTAGATAAGCCCTCTCTCTAGGGAATTATAATCACGATGTCCCCATTTCGAGGCCACTACAGCTGGTCCGCGGCGGCCGCGGACTGAGGTCCACCTGGTTAATATCGGAGGGGTCGAAACAATGGTAGAGAGCGACAACCTTCGCTATACGAAGATGGCCCTCAACAATGGATCCGGTGCTATCCCCGCCCTCGGCTTTGGCACACTGATTCCCGACCCCGTGGCAACCAGAACCGCGACCAAGGCGGCGCTGGAGGCAGGATTTCGCCTGCTCGACACTTCGGAACGCTACCGAAATGAAAAGGAGGTCGGCGAAGCGATGCAGGAGGTGTTCAAGGCGGGGAAGATCAAGCGGGAGGAAGTGTTTATCGCCACGAAGCTCTGGAATAACAATCATCGTCCTGAACGCGTCAAACCCGCCTTCGAGGCCAGTCTCAAGAAACTCCAACTCGACTTCGTCGATCTCTATCTCATCCACACCCCCTTTGCCTTCCAACCCGGAGACGAGCAAGACCCGAGGGATGCGAACGGCAACGTGATTTATGACAAAGGGGTGACGTTGCTGGATACATGGAGGGCGTTGGAGGGCCTGGTGGACGAGGGCAAGTGCAAGGCCATCGGATTATCCGACGTCAGCCTGGAACAGGTGAAAGAGATCTTTGAAGCCGCGAGGATCAAGCCTGCGGTTGTTCACGTCGAATCCCATCCGTATCTCCCGCAATGGGACCTTTTGGACTATTGCAGAAAGAATGGCATCGTGCTGCAAGCGTTCGCAGCGCTGGGGCATAGCAGCGAGCCCAACTTGCTGGAAGATCCTGTCATTACCGCCATCGCCAAGCGAGTCAACAAGACCCCGGCGCAGGTCTTGCTCGCCTGGGCCATCCAGCGCGGGACGGCCCTCCTGACCACCTCGAAGACCCCCAGCCGGATCAAGGAGAACTTTGAAGTCTCCACCCTTCCTGAAGAGGCCGTGCGGGAGATTAGCGAAGGAATCAAGTTGCGGGTCAGGTTTAATGCCGTAGTGGAGACCGGTGTTCCCGGGTTCATTCCGAGAGGAAAGGGAGGTTGAGACGCTGCGGACTCCATTGATGGTCCGCGCGTGGCTGAGATCCATCGTTCGAGCGAGGCCCCGGCAGTGTGGAGCGATCGCAATGACGGAACGAGACGGAACTCGGAAAGAACCCGCCGCCGCACCGAAGTTGTCGGGCACCGCAAAACAGCCTGCCCCGGCAAATGTGCAGCCCGCGGTCGGGGAACTCCAGAAATGCCCGCATTGTGGCTCTTCTCAAACGGCGCGGGATGTGGAGGGCGGGCGGTGCTGGTTCTGCGAGAAGAGATTGACCGATCCTGTCGGGGGGAAGAAAAGGTGTCAGGACCCTTTTCAGAGAGAGAGAAAGATCCTGGAGAGAAAAAACGGGACATCCAAGCTTATTACTACGGTTTTTTCTTGCCGTGGAACCATCAAGTAGCCGTAGCAACCGTGGGGACCTGAGTTGTGGAGAAGAGCAGCGTTGAGGCGGTCGTCGGTGCTTTGAACGAAGCGGGCGTCCGCTACCTGATCGTGGGGGGCATGGCGGTTGTGGCTCACGGTTACGTGCGCTTCACTGCCGACCTGGACCTGATCGTCGATCTTCGGGATGACAACCTGCGCCGAGCTGTGGCGGCCCTGGCCGGTCAAGGCTATCGGCCTCGCGCTCCAGTGCCCCTGGAGGATTTTGCCGATGCCCAGAAGCGGGCGCAGTGGGTGAGGGAGAAGCACTTGACCGTATTCTCGCTGGACAGCCCGAGACATCCAAGGACCGAGGTCGATCTGTTCGTGGAGGCGCCCTTCGATTTCGACAAGGCATTCGCGGAAGCCGCAGTGATGGAATTGACCCCTGGCCTGTCCGCGACGTTCGTCAGTTACGAGGGGCTGCTGATGCTCAAGAATCAAGCGGGCCGGCCCAGGGACATCGAGGACATCGCCCGGCTGAAAGCCCTGCGGGAGGGAACGAGCGATGCATGAGGACGAACTGGACCAGAAGAGATACTGGGAGCGGGGTTGGGACGGACACGAGTTGGCTCAGATGCGCCGCCTGGCTCGTTTGCCGCTGTCGGAGAAATTGCAGTGGCTGGAGGAAGCCCACCGGCTCGCGGAGCACTTGCGTCAGCAGCGCCAGGACCGCCCCAGCTGATAATCGGAGAGGAGAAAAAGGGGAGGAGAAAAAGGGGACATTGTAGATTGTTATTGCCGAAACATCGGATGCGGTTGACCGGGCCGGCATTGTGGCTCGCCGCGGGTTGAAATCATCCCAGCGGGCCCGGCAAGTGATCCTTAGGCTTCGGCGAAGAAGGACGGTCCAGATGCCTGCCCTTGCGGAAGTATTTGCCCTGATCCGTCAGCGTGTCAAGGAATGGGGCGTCGCCATGTCGCCGTGGATGAAGCGACGGGACGTGCTGTTGCT
Organism: uncultured Planctomycetota bacterium; assembly: GCA_963827935.1. Classification (GTDB taxonomy): domain Bacteria; phylum Planctomycetota; class Planctomycetia; order Gemmatales; family Gemmataceae; genus DATFNV01. The sequence continues at coordinate 560,201 of CAWHCN010000004.1, forward strand.
TGCAGGAGTTGCCACCGTGTTCTTAGTGGGAGGGCTTGCGATCGGCTATTGGATTGGGCGGTCCTCCACGACCAGCCAACCCGTCCATGGGGACGATGCCAGGGAAGTCCTCAAACCGGACTTTACTTTGACGGCCAGGTCGCCCAAGACATGGCTATTGAGTAAGGCAAAGACCGATGGGAAGTTCTTGGTGGACAGGGATTTCACATTTACAAAACTTCCCAGGGTGATCGAGGGCGCCACCCTGTTGGTGCGGGACCGGGATTCACATCGCACTTGGCTCAACCAGCAAGCGCTGACGGCGTCAATGGATGGGACCGCTTACGTGCTTTTTATGTGGAAGTGGCAGGGTAAGGAGCAGGTGAGCGAGGCGACCCTCGCAGGGTTGTCCCGAGAAGGCTGGACTGAGGTGAAGGAAGAAGTTGATACGACGTTCCCTGAGGGCGAAGATTGGAAATGGAAAACCCTCAAGAAGAGTGTGAAGAAAGGTGACATTGACCTCCAGTTGAAAGGAGTGCACTGGCAGGAGACGCTCACCTTGTTCGCCTTCAAGTAGGAAGACAAAAGGAGTTCCACTGGTCCACGGTGCAAGTGAAAAGCGGACGCGGCTCCCTTTCGTAAACTCAAAAACGAAAGAGGAAAGGGGGTCAGGTTGGTCAGGTTCGGTTTCCTGTAGCCATGCCGCGTGTGAGAGCAAGGCATTCGTCGCGCCACCCCCGCGATAACCGCACCGGCTAATTTGTCAACAAAACCTAACCTGACCCCATAGTGTCCGGCACGGCAGTTCATGGCTGAGCTATAAATCCTTGCGCCCGGGAACATTGGGAAACGGCTGAGGCAACGTAGTCGCGACAAGAAACGAATTGTTGAGCTATCCGACGTACTCCCGGCGTTATCGAGCGCTCTTCTTTTTTCTCTTTCGAGTTCTCCCGCGCTTAAGGCGCGGCCGGGACGCGCCACCGGAACCGCCGGCCTGTGCGAATCCGGCCATAGGCGTGCGGCACCGGCGCATCGCCCTTCTGACGGGACAATCGGCGGGGCTAGCACCACATGCTGTAAGCCGTTATTTACGCATTGTTAAGGGCAATCGCCCAAAGCGATCTTTCCCGCAAGTCCTGGGTTTCTTGACCGCCTGCCTTCCCCTGGCATTGCAAGTGCGTTCGGGGGGGAGGCGCCTCAACGAGCGCTTGCCCAGGTGGGGAACGGCGCTGCCCTTGCCCGTGCCGCCTATGTCCGCGTAAATCACGAGGTACGGTAGCTCCTCTCTACGATTCCTCACTGACCACATGCTCACAGGTGCAGCAGTGCCTTCTCATGAACGACGTGCCTGGTTTGGCGGGCTGCTCTGGCTCGTGCCGCTGTTTCTTGCCGGCTGTTCCAAAGAGGCTCCTCCCCCTGCCTCCGAGGCGCCCAAGGTCAGCGTGAAGCACCCCGTGTCCCGGGAGCTCAACAACTTCGCGGAGTTTAACGGCTGGATGCAGCCGGACAAGACCCAGGAAGTCCGTGCCCGCGTGCGCGGGCACATCAAGCAGGTCTACTTCACGGACGGCCAAATTGTTAAGAAGGGCGAGCTGCTGTTCGAGATTGACCCGCGGCCGTTCCAGGAGGCGCTGAACGCCGCCAAGGCCCAGGTGAAGGCGGCTGACGCCGGCGTGGAGCTAGCTACGAAGGAAGTGGCCCGGAATGCACCCCTGGTGTCCAAAGGGGCCATTTCGCAGCAAGAATTTGATGTTTATGTGGCCAAGCAGCACGTAGCCGCTGCCGACAAGCTCAAGGCCGAAGCGGGCGTCAAGGACGCCGAACTCAACCTGGAATACTCGCGCATCACGGCCGACATCACAGGCCGTATCAGCAAGGCGGAATTGACCGAAGGGAACCTGGTCAACGCCGGCGGCAGCGATCCGCTCCTGACCACCATCGTTACGACCGATCCCGTCCGCGTGTACTTCAACGTCGATGAGCGTTCCCTGCAGTTCTACGCGAAAGGCGTCAAGGCCGCCGGGAATAACGTCTCGGAGTTGCTGGCCGCCCTCAAGGATCGACAGGTCGATTTCACCTTCTCCCTGGAGGGGGAAAACGAGTTCACGCACAAGGGCCGGCTTTCCTTCAGCGACAACCGCATCGACCCGAGCACAGGAACCATCCAGTTGTACGGCACCGTGCCGAACAAGGACGGCTTCTTCGTGGCCGGTGCCCGGGTACGCGTTCGCATCCCCATCGGCAAGCCTTACCCGGCCCTGCTGGTGCCGGAAACCGCGATCCTGGCCGACCAGGATCAGCGCTACGTTCTGATTGCCGACAGCAAGAACGATGTGAAGCGGCGTAACGTCACGCTGGGCACGCTGACCGACGACGGGCTGCGGGCCATTCAGCCGGCCGACAAGGTCGCGGAGGGAGAGCAGGCGGAAGGCTGGCGGGTGATCGTGGACAACTTGCAGCGGGCCCGGCTCAACTACCCGGTCACCCCGGAACCGGCGAGCCCGTAGTCCATGTCGCCGGCCTCCGACCCCAGGAATCACGAGAACGCACCATGATTTCGCATTTCTTTATCGATCGACCGATCTTCGCGACGGTGCTGTCAGTCGTGATCGTGATCATCGGCGGCGTGGCGCTTCTGCAGCTGCCGATTGCGCAGTATCCGGATGTCACTCCGCCCACCATCCAGGTGACGGCCACCTACCCTGGTGCCAACGCCAAGACCGTGGCCGATACCGTGGCCTTCCCCATCGAGCAGGAAGTCAACGGCGTCGAGCGCATGCTTTACATGTCGTCGAAGTGCACCAACGACGGCCAGATGAACCTGGACGTCACCTTCGAGCTGGGGACAAACCTGGACACGGCCCAGGTGCTGGTCCAGAACCGGGTAGCCGTGGCCGAGGCCAAGCTGCCCGAGGACGTCAAGCGCATCGGCGTCACCACCAAGAAGAAGTCGCCCAGCATCCTGATGTGCGTCAACCTCACCTCGGAAAAGAAGCAGGACGGCAGCTACTACTACAACCAGCTTTACCTCAGCAATTTTGCGACCCTGAGCGTCAAGGACGACCTGGCCCGCCTCAAGGGAGTGGGCGACGTGGCGTTCCTGGGCCCGCGCGATTACAGCATGCGCATTTGGCTCGATCCGGACAAGCTGGCCGCCAAGAAGCTGACCGCCGGCGACGTCATCGGTGCGGTGCGCGAGCAGAACCGCCAGGTCGCCGCCGGCCGGCTGGGCCAGCCGCCGGTGCCGGCCAATTCGCCCACGGCGTTCCAGCTGCCCCTGAACACCCGCGGCCGGCTCACCTCGGAAGAGCAGTTCGAGGGCATCGTCATCAAGACCGGTCCGACCGGCGCCCCCGTCCAGCTCAGGGACGTGGTCCGCGATGACGTGGTACGCGAGGAGGACGCCAAGGTCCTGGAAAAGGGGGTGGAGCTGGGCGCCAAGAATTACGACGTCAACAGCTACCTTGACGGCGAGCCCTCGGTGACATTGGCCATCTTTCAACTCCCCGGATCAAACGCGATCAAGACGGCCAACGGCATCCGCGACAAGATGCAGGAGTTGCAGGGCCGCTTTCCCGAGGGGGTCAAGTACGCCATCCACTACGACACGACGGTATTCATCCATGAGTCGGTCATCAGCGTCGTGCACACCCTCGTCGAAGCCTTCATCCTGGTCTTCATCGTGGTCCTGGTGTTCCTGCAAAACTGGCGGGCCACGATCATTCCGATGGTGGCCGTGCCCGTGTCGCTGATCGGCACGTTCGGCGTCATGGCGCTGCTCGGCTTCTCGCTCAACAACCTGTCGCTCTTCGGCCTGGTGCTGGCAATCGGCATCGTGGTGGATGATGCCATCGTGGTGGTGGAAAACGTCGAGACCTGGCTGGCCAAGGGGCTGTCGCCGCGGGAGGCCAGCCGCAAGGCCATGGACGAGGTGACCGGGCCCGTCATCGCCATTGCCCTCGTGCTTTGTTCCGTGTTTGTGCCGACCGCGTTCATGGCCGGCATCAGCGGGCAGTTTTTCAAGCAGTTTGCCCTGACGATTGCCGCCTCGACGGTGATCTCGGCGTTCAATTCGCTGACGCTGAGTCCCGCGCTGTGCGCCCTGCTGCTCAAGCCGCACGGCGCGAGTCGTGACCCGCTGACCTGGCTGCTCGACGCGACGCTGGGCTGGTTCTTCCGCGGCTTCAACTGGCTCTTTGACGTAACGATCAGCGGCTATGGCAAGGCCGTGGGCATCCTGCTCCGGGTCAGCGTCATTGCCCTCGCGGTCTATGGCGGCTTGATGTTCCTGACCGTTGTCGGCTTCAAGGCCGTGCCGGTCGGCTTCATTCCCGAGCAGGACAAGGGCTACCTGGTCCTCAATGCCCAGCTCCCCGATGGCGCCAGCCTGGATCGCAGCGACAAGCTCATCCAGCAGTTGAGCAAGCTGGCCCGCGAAGACGAGGGGGTGGCCCATACCATTGACCTGCCCGGCTACTCGGTGCTGGTGAGCACCAACATCAGCAACGTGGGGGGCATGTTCGTCATCCTGAAGCCGTTCGAGGAACGCGCGGGGAAGGCTGGCATGAGTGCGCCGGAGGTCGCGGCCCGCCTCCGCAACAAGTTTGCCGCCTTCCGGGAAGGGCGGGTTGCCCTCTTCGGCGCCCCGCCGGTCGACGGCCTGGGAAGCACCGGCGGCTTCAAGCTGCAGGTCCAGGACCTGCGCGGCGCCGGCCTGAGAGCGCTCCAGGGCAGCGTTCAGGTCCTGGCTGACGAGGGCAACCGCGATCCCCGGCTGGTCGGCCTGTTCAGCAGCTTCAGCGTCACCCAGCCTCAGCTCTTCATCGAGGTTGACGAGGAGAAAGCGAAGGCCGCAGCAGATCAAGCTCAAGGATATCGACGAGACGCTGCAGGCCTCGCTGGGTTCCTTCTATGTCAACGACTTCTTCTTTCAGAACCGGAACTGGCAGGTCAACATCCAGGCGGCGCCGCCGTTCCGCATGAAGGCGGAAAACATCGGGAACCTCGAAGTGCGCAACGGCAAGGGGGACCGGGTCCCGCTGCAAACCCTGATCAAGGTGCGCTACGACAGCGGCCCGGCCATTGTCAATCACTATAACCTCTATCCCTCGGCGGAGATCAACGGCAACACCGCCCCCGGCATCAGCTCCGGCCAGGCCATCACCATCATGGACAATCTGGGCAAGCAGGAGTTGCCTTCATCCATGGGCTTTCAGTGGACCGAGTTGACCTATCAGCAGATCCTGGCGGCAGACTTCGCCAAGAACCTGAGCGAAGGCTTGCTGCCTCCAAGCCTGGCCTTTCCGCTGGCCGTCCTCTTCGTCCTGCTGGTGCTGGCGGCCCAGTATGAAAGCTGGTCCTTGCCAGTGGCCATCGTGCTGATCGTGCCCATGTGCCTGCTCGCGGCCATCACCGGCGTCTGGCTGGCCGGAATGGATAACAACCTGTTCACGCAGATTGGCCTGGTGGTGCTGATTGGGCTGGCAGCCAAGAACGCCATCTTGATCGTGGAGTTCGCCAAGCAAAAGCAGGACCAGGGCCTGGCCCGTCACGAGGCCACCGTGGAAGCGTGCCGGCTGCGCTTGCGGCCGATCCTGATGACCTCGTTCGCTTTCATTCTCGGCGTGGTGCCGCTGGTCCTGGCCAAGGGTGCCGGAGCCGAGATGCGCGTGGCCCTGGGGATCGCGGTCTTCAGCGGGATGCTGGGCGTGACAATCTTCGGCATTTTCTTCACGCCGGTCTTCTACGTGGTCGTCCGCTGGTTGGCGGAGCGAAAAACGACCGACAAGTTGAGCGTCGCCCACGAACCCGCAGTGAGCACCGCCATCACCACACACGACGGTGCAACCAAGCTTAGCGGCGGATCGTAGATCCGCTGGACTGGCAGGGGCAGAAGTTCTACTTTATCGGCGAGGAGACACGTCGCGAGTTCGCCGAGAAGAACAAGATCGCCATCAAGAAGCAGGCAAGGGGGAGAAGGCCGAGTGCTCTGGCACAGACAGCCGGTGCTCCAGGCCGCTCTTTGCCGCTCAAGCGAGTTGAGGCGCCGGCGCCGCTGCCATCCTGCCCAACCAGGGCAAGCAGCGAGCGGGGCGTTGTCTCGCCCGAAGCCGAAGGAGGCGGTGATGAAGACTCTGATGGCTGTGGTGGCGCTCGCAGTGGGCGTGGGGGTTCTGGCTGCCTTGCCTGCCCCGACCGCAAAAGCGGCGGATCCGAAGGCGACCGTGCTGGTCGCCCGGATCCAGGACCTGAACCTGACGGATGATCAGGAAGCCAAAATCGCGGACATCCGCAAGGAATGCCGGCCCAAGGTACAGGAGGCCGCCAAGGAGCTGACAACCATCGTCAAGGAAGAAGTGGACAAGGTCCAGGGCATCCTCACCCCCGAGCAAAAAAAGAAGCTTGCCGAGGCCAAGGAGGAGAACCAAGAACGCCGGGCGGTCGGGCTGGCTGAACGGATCGCCCATTTGAGTGAGTTGGACATCACAGATGGCGAGCTCCACCAAGATCGGCGAAATCCGCAAGGAGTACCGGCCCAAGATCGAAAAGGCCGTCAAGCAACTGGAGGGCCTGCTGAGCGACGACCAGAAGAAGGCACGGGCAGACGCGCTCAAGGCGAACAAGAAGCGCCGCGAGGTCATGGAGGCCATGAAGCTGACCGACGACCAGAAGGAGAAGGTCCAGAACGTCGCCAAGGAGCTGGCCGGGATCGTCCGCGAAGAAATGGAGAAGATCCGGGACGTTCTCAGTGCGGAGCAGAAGGAGAAGCTCCAGGACCTGAAAGAGGAGCGCGGCGAGCGCGTTCGCGACCGAATGGCGTATCGGATCGCAAACCTCAAGGACCTGAACCTGACCGAGGATCAGAAGACCCAGATCGCGGACATCCGCAAGGAGTACCGGCCCAAGGTTCAGGAGGCGGGTAACAAGCTGCGTGCCACCGTCCGGGAGGAGGTGGAGTCGATCGTTGCTGTCCTCAAGGGATGATGAGGCTCGCAACACGACAGCCCGCACCGTCACGTGAAAAGGTCCGTCCTGACCAGTGCGAGCACGGCAGGAAGGGGGCCTGTGCGACGACCTCGCGCACGGCCCCTTTCCTGCCGGACGAGGAGAGCGGGATGGCGTTTCTTCGTCGCCTGGTTGGAGCATTGGTGCTGATTCTCTCCGGTGTCGGCACGGCCGGTTGCGTCGCGGGAATCATCGGCATCTGGGTGATGTGCCAGGGACTGTCCGAGAAGGTGCGGCGGATCGCCGACAGGCTCGATACGGGCCTGCAGCGCGTGTCGGCCGGCAACCAGAGTGTGCAGCGCGCGCTGGCCCGGGCCCAGGCCGATGTGGCCGAACTCCGCCGCGAAACCGCCGATCTCGGTGGGGACGGTGAGAAGGGTCGCCGCGCAGCCCGCGCCCTGCGGACCCTAATCCAGCAGAAGGCCGGCCCAGACATCGACGACCTGGGAGGGCGGCTGGCGGGGTTGTCGGACGCCGCCGTCGCGCTCGCCAGCTTGCTTCAGAGTTTTCAGGAGGTGACGCCCGACCGGAGTGTCCGTTTCGACCCCGAACAGTTGCAAGACCGGCGCAGGAGGTGCGGCAGGTTTCGGTCACGCTTCGACGACTCGAAACGCTGGTCGGCGATGGCGACCTGGAGGCCGGCAGACAGGAGGTTGAAACCGCAACGAGTGCTGTGGACCGCGTCCTGGAGCAGTGCCAGGCGGCCGTGGACAACTGGCAGGCCGGGCTGGACGCCTCGCGGGAGGACCTGGCGCGCGTCAAGGGGAAGATACTCAGCTGGTTTACGTTCGCGGCCATCGCAGTGACCGGTCTCTGTCTGTGGGTGGGGGCCGGCCAGGTCAGCCTCTTTGCCCGCGCCCTGCAATGGTGCAAGGGTAATTGAGAGGCCGGGTGGAAGCGGGTGTCAGAATCTTCTGAAAGGAACAAGACTCATGCCACGTACTGACGACCTCGACGCCACGTGTATCAACACGATCCGCACGCTGTCGATGGACGCCGTCCAGGCGGCCAACTCCGGGCACCCCGGGCACGCCGATGGCCCTGGCGCCGGTGGCCTACTGCCTGTGGCAGCAGTTCCTGCGCTTCGACCCGCAGGACCCGATCTGGCCCAATCGCGACCGCTTCGTTCTCTCCAACGGCCACGCCTCCATGCTGCTCTACTCGCTGCTGCACCTGACCGGGGTGAAGGCGGTCAGCAAGGAGTACGAGACCGCTGGGCGAGCCGTCGGTGCCGCTGGAAGCGATCAAGCACTTCCGGCAGCTGGACAGCCGTTGTCCCGGCCACCCCGAATATCGCTGGACCAGCGGCGTCGAGACCACCACCGGCCCGCTCGGACAGGGGCTGGCCAATAGCGTCGGCATGGCCATCGCCGGCCGCTGGCATGGCCGCCCACTTCAACCAGCCCGGCTTCGAGGACCTGATCGACTTCAACGTCTACGCCCTGTGCGGCGACGGCTGCATGATGGAGGGCATCTCGGCCGAGGCCGCCTCGCTCGCCGGCCATCTGAGGCTCTCCAACCTCTGCTGGATCTACGACAACAACCACATCACCATCGAGGGCAACACCGCGCTGGCGTTCAGCGACGACGTGGCCACCCGCTTCATCGGCCACGGCTGGAACGTCACCCGCGTCGGCGACGCCAACGACCTGGCGATGCTGGCCCGGGCCTTCCGCACCTTCCTGAACACGCGCGACCGCCCGACGCTGATCATCGTGGACAGCCACATCGCCTACGGCGCCCCGAACAAGCAGGACACCAGCGCCGCCCACGGCGAGCCGCTGGGCGAAGAGGAAATCCGGCTGACCAAGCGCAACTACGGCTGGCCGGAGGATGCGAAGTTCTACGTCCCGGATGGTGTTTACGACCACTTCCGCGACGGCATCGGCAAACGCGGCAAGGAGCTGCGCGACGCCTGGTTCGCGCGCGTGAAGGAGTACAAGGCCAAGTATCCGGAACTGGCGGATCAGTTTTATCGCATGCATGCACCGGCAACTGCCCGAAGGATGGGACACGCGACCTGCCGGCCTTCTCGGCCGACGCCAAGGGGTTGGCGACGCGCGATTCGTCCGCCAAGGTGCTCAACGCCCTCGGCAAGAACGTGCCCTGGCTGATGGGCGGCTCGGCCGACCTGACGCCCTCGACCAAGACCCGGCTGACGTTCGACGGGGCCGGCGACTTCCAGGCGGACAGCCCCGGCGGGCGCAACCTGCACTTCGGCATCCGCGAGCATGCCATGGCCGCGGTGCTCAACGGCATGGCCCTGGTCAAGGTGCGCGCCTACGGTTCCACCTTCCTGATCTTCAGCGACTACGCCCGCGGAGCGATCCGGCTCAGCGCCCTGATGGAATTGCCGGTCATCTACGTCTTCACGCACGATTCGATCGGCGTCGGCGAGGACGGCCCGACGCACCAGCCGATCGAGCAGCTCGCCTCGCTGCGGGCCGTCCCCGGCCTGATCGTCCTGCGCCCCGCCGATGCCAACGAGGTGGCCGAGGCGTGGAAGGTCATCATGAAGCTGCACCACGAGCCGGCCGTGCTCGTCCTCACGCGCCAGGCGCTGCCGACGATCGACCGCAGCAAGTACGCCGCAGCCGCTGGAGTGGCCCGGGGGGCCTACGTCCTGGCCGACGCGGCCGACGGCAAGCCGGACGTCCTGCTGCTGGCCACCGGCAGCGAGGTGGCGCTGTGCCTGGAAGCGCACGAGCGGCTCAAGGCGGAAGGGATCAAGGCGCGGGTGGTGAGCATGCCGTCGTGGGAATTGTTCGACGACCAGCCGCAGGAGTATCGCGACCGCGTGCTGCCGCCGGAGGTAACGGCGCGGGTCTCGGTGGAGCAGGCCTCGACGTTCGGCTGGGCCCGGTACGTCGGCACCACCGGCACCAGCATCGGCATGCGTTCGTTCGGCGCGTCGGCGCCGCTGAAGGACCTGATCAAGAAGTTCGGCTTTACGCCCGAACACGTCGCGGCTGCCGCCCGGGAGCAGCTGCGCCTGAGCCAGCGCTAAACGGACGCTTAGGCGAGCGGCTGGAGATAATCTCCCCTCGCCCCGGTACTCCGGGGAGAGGGGTCGGGGGTGAGGGGTTTGGGTCCCCTGAGGTTCTGCCCCCTCACCCCCAACCCCTCTCCCCCGAGTACGGGGGAGAGGGGGAGTATCCCTTGCCCGTCGCCTGACCGAGAGATCGCGGGGGTGCGCATGAAAGTGGGCATCGTCGGTAGCGGATTCGTGGGTGCCACGGCCGGCTATGCACTGGTCATGAGCGGCGTGGGGCGCGAGCTGGTCCTCGTGGACAAGAATACGGCCCGCGCCGAGGCCGAGGCGGCTGACATCCGCCACGCGGTCCCCTTTGCGCACCCGCTCGATGTGCGGGCGGGGAGTTACGAGGACCTCCGGGGCTGTTGCGCCGTGGTGATCTGTGCCGGCGTCGGGCAGAAACCCGGCGAGACGCGGCTCGACCTGCTGCGCCGCAATGCCGCGGTCTTCGCGGAGGTTGTGCCGCAAGTGCTGACCCGCGCACCCGAGGCCGTCCTGATCATCGCCACCAACCCGGTCGATGTGATGACGCATCTGGCCACGCAGTTCGCCGTCGCCTGCGGTGCGCCGGCCGGCCGCGTGCTCGGCTCCGGGACAACCCTGGACACGGCCCGCTTCCGCACACTGCTGGGCACGCACTGCGGCGTCGATCCGCACCATGTCCACGCCTACGTGGTGGGCGAACACGGCGACTCCGAGGTGCTGACCTGGTCGCTGGCGACAGTCGGCGGCATGCCGCTGGAGGCGTTCGCCCGCCTGCGTGGCGTCGAATTATCGGAGGCGGTCCGCCGCGACATCGACATGAAAGTCCGCCGGGCCGCCTATACGATCATCGGAGGTAAGGGAGCGACTTACTACGGGATCGGCAGTGCGCTGGCGCGCATCATCGACGTGGTGCTCCACGATCAGCGGGCCATCCTGACCGTCTGCGCCCCGGCCCCCGACGTGGTTGGCGTTCGCGATGTGACGGTGGCCTTGCCCCGGCTGGTGGGCGGACGGGGTGTGCTGGAGACGTTTCCGCTGCCGCTGGATGCGGACGAGACGGAGCGATTGCGGGAAAGTGCGGGGTTGATTCGGCGGGCGCTGGGGGAGTTGGGAACGCAAGCTCGGCCATGATGCGCGGACCTCTTTGCCGTGCAGAACCGCGGTAGAGCCGAAACCTTGAGGTCGCAATTTGCGACCTCAAGGTCGGCGGAGGAGATGCGATGCTACCAGATGCGGGTAACGCCGTAGGTCTCCAGCAGCGAGTCCGCGCTGACCAGGTTCATTCCCTCGACCAGGGCTTGGGCAACGATCAGCCGGTCGAATGGGTCGCGGTGCCGGTTCGGCAGAAACGGCAGCGTGGCCACTTTCGCTGCATGGCGCGGCAACACGGCAAGGATCTGGAAGCCGTTCAAGTCGATGGCCTTCCGCCAGAAGTCCTCGAACGGCTCGGCGATGGCGTACTTGCCGATGCTGATCTTGATCGCCACCTCCCAGTAGCTCGCGGGACTGACGTACTTCTCGTTCGCCGGGTCGATGATGGCGGCGCTGGCCGCGGCGCTCAGCTGCGGGTCGGCCAGGTAGAACCAAAGCACGGCATGGGTGTCGAGCAGCAGCTTCACGGCATGTACTCGGCGAAGTCCTTGAGGTGGTCCTCATCCTCCGACAGGACGGTCAGCATCCCCTTGCCGCGGCCCGGCACCGGTCGGGGCCGCTCTCCAGGGGTGCTGATCAGCTTCGCCACGGGCTGGTCATTGCGGGTCAGGAGGATCTCCTCACCCGGCATGAGATGGTCGATGATCTCGGTGAGACGGCCTTCAGCCTGTTCCACGGGAAGCGATTGCATGGCAGGAACTCCGAAACGGCCTGCGGGTTCGAGGAGGCAGGCTGGCGTTTGCCGTCACATGATCCTATCGTATCTGGCGGCCAGCCGACAAGAAGGTAGAGCGGGTCATTATCCTTGCGAGGCAATACAGGCTCAGCCATGATACCGCTAGTCCGTGCCCCGAATGAACGACAGTTTTGAGGTCACGAAATGTGACCTCAAAGCACGAGGGACCGGCAGGGTGTTCGGGGACGGTAGAGCGGACGTCCGCAGGGGGCTGCTCAAGCCCCGTTCACGGGGCTTTCCGCGCAGCGGTGTAGGCCCGGCCCTTGGGCCGGGTGCATGGAACGCCCCCAGGCGACTGGAGCCCCGTTCACGGGACTTCTCGATGGGAGCTGGAAATGGTGCCGCTCGCGGCTGAAGCCAGTACGGCGAGAAGCCCCGTGAACGGGGCTGCCCGGGTTTTTTCGCTGTCCCGATACCCGCCGTGAAACGGCGGGCCTAAACCCGCTCCGCGGGGAAGCCCCGTGAACGGGGCTGAAGATGGAGTTCTGAGGTTTCAGTTTGGAACCTTAGCTTAGAGCGTTCGGAAACAATGACAGCGGGTGTGCTGCATGGACAGCAGCGCTGGCAAGCCCCGGAGGGGCGGCCGTTGTTAGCCAGGGGTTTCAACCCCTGGATCGGGAGGATGAAGATGTCCCCAAGCCCCGGAGGGGCGGCCGAGGCTTGAAGTGACGGCCGCCCCTCCGGGGCTACTGGCGCTGTATGACGCCCCGTTCCAGGGGTTGAAACCCCTGGCTAACAACGACCGCCCCTCCGGGGCTACGCCAGACGGCCATCCGGCCCTATCGCCTTCATTCTTTCCGAACGCTTAGCGAGCAGGGCGTGGCCATGCTGTCGAGCGTGCTGAACAGCGCCCGGGCCGTCGAGGTGAACATCGCCATCAGGCGGGCCTTCGTCCGCCTGCGCGAGCTGCTGTCCACCTACAAGGACCTGGCCCGCAAGCTGGAGGACCTGGAACGCAAGCTCGGCGACCACGACGAGAAGTTCCAGATCGTCTTCGAGGCCATCCGCCGCCTGATGGAGCCGCCGCCGGAGAAGGAGACCAAGCGGAAGATTGGGTTTGGGAGGGGGTGAGACGCTATGGTGGGGAGCGAGTGGCAAATGTCTTGGACGGTTTGGCCGGAGCATGCATTTTTCCTTGCGGTTGGCTTGGGTTTCCTCGCGCTACTTCTCGCACTCGCGTGAGCGATTTGCTACTTCTTGGGCATTCATCGGGCGTTTTGGATCATTCTCGGGCTGTGCGCTGGAGCTTCATTGTTCCTAGCTATTGTGTCCTTCTATATCGCCGACAAGATGTCTGCTGCGATTTGACGGTGCTGTGGTGGATCGGAATCTAGCCCAAGCCCCGCCACCCTCTGAAAGCGAGCACCCCCATGTCCCACTCCATCAACCTCCACGACTACGACCTCACCGTCTCCGAGGTCCATCACAACCTCCCGCCGTGCGTTCTCTATGAGCATGCCATCCGATACGAAAAGGACGCCAGCATTGCCGAGAACGGGGCGCTGGTCGCCTACTCCGGGACCAAGACGGGGCGGTCGCCGAAGGACAAGCGCATCGTGCGGCATCCGGAGTCGGAGAAGGATGTCTGGTGGGGATCGGTGAATGTGCCGCTCGATGCGCATGCGTTCCTCATCAACCGGGAACGGGCGCGCGATTACCTCAACACGCGCGAGCGCCTCTACTGCTTCGACGGCTTCGCGGGCTGGGACCCGAAGTATCGCATCAAAGTGCGCGTCATCTGCTCGCGCCCGTACCATGCGCTGTTCATGCACACCATGCTCATTCGGCCCACCCGGCAAGAGTTGGCGGCGTTCGGCAAGCCGGACTTCGTCATCTGCAATGCCGGGGCGTTTCCGTCCAATCGTTTCACCGCCGGCGTCGAATCGAAGACCAGCATCTGCCTGAGCCTGGAAGAACGCGAGCTGATTATCCTCGGCACGGAGTACGCGGGGGAGATGAAGAAGGGCGTGTTCACGGTGGCGAACTATTTCGCTCCGAAAAGGGGACTGCTGTCCATGCACTGCTCGGCGACGGCCGACCGGCAAACGGGCCGTTCTTCCCTGCTCTTCGGCTTGTCGGGCACAGGCAAGACGACCCTGTCCGCCGACCCCAAGCGCGACCTGATTGGGGACGACGAGCACGTCTGGAGCGACGACGGCATCTTCAACATCGAGGGCGGGTGCTACGCCAAGGCGATCAATCTCTCTCCCGAAAGTGAGCCGGATATCTTCCGGGCGCTGCGCTTCGGCGCCGTGCTGGAAAATGTGGTGCTCGACGACGATCACTCGGTCGATTTCACCGATACGAGCATCACGGAGAACACGCGCGGCGCGTACCCCATTGAGTTCATCCGGAACGCGCGCATTCCGTGCCTGGCCGGACATCCGACGGATGTGATCTTCCTCACCTGTGATGCCTTCGGCGTGCTGCCGCCGGTGAGTGCCCTCTCGCCGGCGCAGGCGATGTACCACTTCATCAGCGGCTACACGGCGAAGGTCGCGGGAACCGAGATCGGCGTGAAGGAGCCGTCGGCCACGTTTTCGCCCTGCTTCGGCGGGCCGTTCCTGGTGTGGCATCCGAACAAGTATGCCGAGCTGCTGGCGACGAAGATGCGGCAGCACGGCTCGCGCGTCTGGCTGATCAACACGGGCTGGATCGGCGGCGGCCACGGCGTCGGCAAGCGGATCAAGCTGGCCCACACCCGGGCCATCATCGACGCGATCCCCACCGGGGCGCTGGCCGGGACCAAGATGCAGCGCGACCCGGTGTTTGGGTTCGATGTGGTCACGAGCTGCCCGGGGGTGCCGGCGGAGATCCTCTGGCCGCGCAACACCTGGGCGGACAGGGCGGCGTATGACGCCGCGGCGAAGAAGCTGGCTGGGTTGTTCAACGAGAACTTCAAGAAGTACGAAAGCGGCGTCGGGGCCGACGTGCGCTCGGCGTCGCCGGCGGCGTAAACGTCCACGCCGCCCGGGTGATACTTTGTCATACCGTGGCTTTGTGTTGGGAGCGGGAGGGGGGGTGTCCGAGGGGGTGTGAAACGAATGATCACAAGTCGCTATGAGCAAGGGACTTCGGATGACCGTTTCGTTTCACGGTCTGGCGAGAACAACACAGGCGTTGAAAACGTGCCGTGATACAGAACGCGCCCAGGGAAAACCGGGAGGCAACATCATGCGACGGACTCTAGTGGCAGGGGGACTGATCGTCGCCCTCCTCGCTGTGATGACACAGTACGTTCCCAGTCGTTCGGAGCCGCCCCGGGAGGGTCCGAAGGAAAGCCGGTCGGTCAAGGAGGAACGGCCCGCGCGGGTCGCCCCGGAGCGCTCGCCGGATGAGACCGCCATCCGGGCCAATATCGAACGGTTTGTGAAGGCGTACAACGAGGGCGACGCGAAGCGCGTGGCCGCCCTGTTCGCCCCGGAAGGGCAGGCCATCGACAAGGACGGCGACGAGTCGCGCGGCCGCAAGGAGATCGAGGAGACCTTCGCGGCCATCTTCAAGGCGCAACCGAAGAAACGCATCGAGGTGTCCGTCGAATTGATCCGCTTCCTCGGGCCGGACCTGGCCATCGAGGAAGGGACGACAAAGGAGACGGCCGCGCCCGGCGAGCCGCCGGAACGCGACCGCTACACGGTGATCCACGTCAAGCGCGACGGCAAATGGCAAATGGCCATGGCCCGCGACGAGGAGGGCCTGCCGCCCACGAGCCACGAACGGTTGCAGGCGCTGGCCTGGCTGGTCGGCGACTGGATCGACGACGGCGGCAGCAGCGTCGTCGCCTCCTCGTGCCGCTGGAGCGCGGACGGCCACTTCCTCTTGCAGGATTTCAAGCTGAAGGTCAATGGCCGGGAGGCCATGGACGTCACCCAGCGGATCGGCTGGGACCCGCTGGCGAAGCGGGTTCACTCCTGGGTTTTCGATTCGGAAGGCGGGTTTGGCGAGAGCGACTGGGACCGCATCGGCAATGCCTGGATCATCCGGGCGACGGCGGTCCGCCCCGATGGGACCACGGCCTCGGCCACGAATCTGCTGGTGCCGACCGGGCACGACGGCTACGTCTGGCGCTCGACAGACCGCATCGTCGCCGGGGAGCAGCAGCCAACGACGGAAGTCAGGGTGGTTCGGAAGCCGCCGCAGCCCAGGAAGTAGTGCGTGACGCCAGGGAACCCGGATCGTTCTTCACGGAGAATTCACTATGAGAAATCATCTTTGCATCATACTGGGTGTGTCGCTGGTGGGGCTGTGGGCGGGCACGGAGCTGTTCGCGGGCCGCGGCGGCGGCGGCGGCCGTGGCGGCGGCGGAGGCGCCCGGCCAGGGGGAGGAGGCGGCGCGCGCCCGGCCGGAGGAGGCGGCGCGCGACCGAGTGTCGGTGGTGGTGGAGGTGGCGGTGGCGGTGCGCGGCCGGGCGGCGGGCTGCCGGCCGGCGGGCGCACCCCATCGTTCAGTCCTCCCGGTGGAGGCCGTCCCAGCCAGTTGCCGAGCCGGCCCAACGTCGGCGGCGGACGGCCCGATATCGGCGGCGGACGCCCGGACATCGGCGGGGGACGACCGGATATCGGCGGCGGCCGCCCGGACATTGGTGGGGGCCGCCCGGACATCGGCGGCGGACGACCGGACGTCGGGGGCGCCCGTCGCAGCTGCCGTCCACCCGTCCGGACATCGGCGGGCGGCCCGGCGTCGGCCGACCAGGCGCCTCTCAGCTGCCAGCCCTGGGGCTAGGCGCTGCGGCAGGTGTCGGTCTTGGCAATCGACTGGGCGATCGACCCGGCACGCTGCCGGGACTGGGCGATGGCCGGCCGAGCCAGCTTCCGGCCAACCGAACGCCCGCGGAGCGCCGCCAGGATCTCCACGAGCGACTGGCCGGCGAAGGTCGGCCCGGCGAGCCGGCCCGGGACTGGAATCAGGTGCGGAACGACTGGCAACAGAACCGCGACCAGGTGCGCGATGACTGGCAGAACCATCGCGATGAGGCCCGCGACGACTGGCAGAACTGGTTCGACGACCATTACGGCTGGTACGGCGGCTGGTATTTGGGCTACGCGCCCGGCTACTGGGGCCGCTGGGATTACTTGTGGGACGAGTACCCGGTGGCAGCCGCGGCCGGTGTTACCTGGTGGGCCGCTAACAGCATCGGCTATCGCTTCGGATATGACGACTACGTCAATCCCTATTACACCGAGGAGATGCCGGCCTACTACTCACAGCCCGTGGTGACCGCACCGATCGAGCCGGCGCCGGAGGCGCCCGCGGCGGCGGCCTCGGACCTTCCGCCCGGCGTCTCGCCCGAGGCGGTGGCCAAGTTCGACAAGGCCCGCGTCGCCTTCCAGGAAAGCCGCTACGACGAGGCACTGAAGCTGACCGATGCCGCCATCGCCCTGATGCCGCGCGATGCCGTGCTGCACGAATTCCGCTCGCTGGTGCTGTTTGCGCTGAGGCGTTATGCTGAGTCCGCGGCCACGATCCACGCCGTCCTCGACGTGGGCCCCGGCTGGGACTGGAAGACCCTGGGCAGCCTGTACCCCAGCGTGGAAACTTACACCAAGCAGCTTCGCGCTCTGGAAGCAGCCCGCGACGAATCGCCCAAGGCGGCCGAGCTGTATTTCCTGGCGGGGTATCACTACCTGACGTGCGGCGACCCGGAGCCGGCGCTGCGGATGCTTCGGAAGGCGTCGGAGCTGCGGCCCAACGATGCCGTGGCGGTGTCGCTAATGGCCACGCTTTCGCCCCGCGAGGCGCAGCCGGCCAAGCCCGCCGCTGGGCCGGCCCCCAAGGCGGTTCCGGCGGACCAGATCGTCGCCCACTGGTCGGCGACCGGCAAGGGCACCGCTAAGTACAGCATGGGCCTGCAGAAGGATGGCACCTTCACTTGGGAGTTCAAGAAGGGCTCACGCAAGGAGGCGGTTAAGGGAATCTACACCCTGGAGGGGAATGTCCTGGCGATGGAGCCCGAAAACGGCGGCATCATGCTCGCCGAGCTAACTGGTAAGGGGCCGGACACGCTGCAGTTCAAGATGGTGGGCGGGGCCAAGGATGACGCCGGGTTGGAATTTCGCCGCGGGCAGTCTCAATAGCCGGAGTGCGCTGGCGGCTGATGGCCGATCGTGACGGGAGATGTCCATGAAAATCCTGGTGGTTGATATCGGTGGCACCAACGTCAAGATGCTGGCCTCGGGACAGGATGTCCCGCGAAATTCCCCTCCGGCAAGGAGATGACTCCCTTGCAAATGGTGCACGGTGTCCTGGACGCCACGAAGGACTGGGAGTACGAAGCCATTACCATTGGCTACCCCGGGCCGATCCTGTGCGGGCAGCCGATGACGGAGCCCGTCAACCTGGGCCGCGGGTGGATGGGCTTTGATTTCGCGGCGGCCTTTCACCATCCGGTCAAGGTCCTCAACGACGCGGCCATGCAGGCCCTCGGCAGCTACCAGGGCGGCAAGATGCTGTTCCTGGGACTGGGCACCGGCTTCGGCGCCACGGTCATCATGGACGGGGTCATCGAGCCGCTGGAGCTGGGCCGCTTCCACTACAAGAAGGGCACCCTGGAGGACTACGTCGGGCGCGGGGGCTGAAGCGCCTCGGAAGGAAGAAATGGCAACACCATGTCGAGCAGGTCGTGGAACGCCTGATCGCGGCCCTCAAACCCGACGACGTGGTCCTCGGCGGAGGCAACGCCAAGAAACTCGAGCGACTTCCCCCCGGCACCCGGCTGGGCGACAACGCCAATGCATTCCTCGGCGGCCTGCGCCTTTGGGAGGGCGATGGCCGCCAGCCGCGTGCGTTTGCCTGGGGCCCCAATGGCGCTTCGCAAGCACCGGCTGAGGCCAAGGAAAGGAAACAGAAGAAGAAGGCGTGATTCCGAATTCAGTCCTCCACGGAGAGCCATGAGATGAACCTGATCGAATCCCTGAAGCGTTACACCACAGTGGTGGCCGACACCGGCGACATCGACGCCATCGGCGAGTACCGGCCGCAAGACGCGACTACCAATCCGTCGCTGCTGTTCCAGGCGGCCCAGAAGCCGCAGTACCAGTACCTCGTGGACGAGGCGCTGAACTTCGCCCTGAAGGCCGGCGCGGATCAGGCCGCGCGCACCGCCGCGTTCACGGACCGCCTGTTCGTCGATTTCGGCTGCGAAATCCTCAAGATTGTCCCAGGCCGGGTCTCGACCGAGGTCGATGCCGGCCTGAGCTTCGATACCGCCGCCACGCTCGACAAGGCCCGCAAGCTCATTGGCATGTACCAGGAGGCAGGGATCGGGCGAGAACGGATCCTCATCAAGATCGCCAGCACCTGGGAAGGCATCAGGGCGGCCGAGCAGCTGCGAGCGCGAAGGCATTCATTGCAATCTGACGCTGCTGTTCAGCTTCGCCCAGGCCGTCGCCTGTGCCGAGGCCGGCGTGACGCTCATCTCGCCCTTCGTCGGCCGCATCTACGACTGGTACAAGAAGAGCGCGGCGGGAAGGACATCCCCGCCGATGATGATCCCGGCGTGACGTCCGTCACGCGGATCTACGACTACTTCAAGAAGTTCGACTACAAGACGCAGGTCATGGGCGCCAGCTTCCGCAAGGTGGACCAGATCGTTCACCTCGCGGGCTGCGACCTGCTGACCATCAGCCCCGACCTGCTGGAGCAGATGGAAAAGACTCAGGGCGAGGTCACGCGCCGGCTGAGCGCGGAGACGGCTCGCAGGTCCGACGGGCAGAAGATCCACCTGGACGAAAAAGCGTTCCGCTGGATGCACAACGAGGACGCGATGGCCACCGAGAAGCTGGCCGAAGGCATCCGCAAGTTCTACGCCGATGCCCGCAAGCTGGAGCAGTTCGCCCGGGCACGGGTGACGCAGAAGGTGGCCGGCTAAGTTCGAGTTTCGCAGATTCTGGCTAAGGACTCGCGAAAGAATAACTTGGGCAAGTTCCTGGTATCTGGGTGGCACGCCCTGAGGTACTCCGAAGGGCGTGAAGACAGTCAAGCACGCCCTTCGGAGTACCTCAGGGCGTGCCACCCGGGACTCGGAAGTTGACCAAGTTATTCTTCCGCAGGCACTTAGACGATTCAAGGATCAGCTGGCGAGACACCCCTTACCCAAGGAATGACCCATGACGTCCGCAACAACCGATGTGAAACGCAAGCCGACAACGAGCAGCCAGGCCGCGCTGGCCGGTCCTCTCTCCGCGGAGGAGCTGCGCAAGATGGATGCCTACTGGCGGGCCTCCAACTACCTCTCGGTCGGCCAGATTTACCTCCTCGACAACCCGCTTCTGCGCGAGCCGCTCAAGAGAGAACACATCAAGCCGCGGCTGCTGGGCCACTGGGGCACCTCGCCCGGCCTGAACATGCTCTGCGTTCACCTCAACCGGGTCATCAAGCGCGATGACTTGGACGTGATCTACATCATCGGTCCCGGGCACGGCGGCCCGTCGCTGGTGGCCCACGCCTATCTCGAAGGAACCTACTCCGAATACTACCCGAATATCAGCCAGGACGCAGAGGGGATGCAGAAGCTGTTCAAGCAGTTCAGCTTCCCAGGGGGCATCCCCAGCCACGTCGCCCCCGAAACGCCGGGCAGCATTCACGAGGGCGGCGAACTCGGCTACGCCCTGAGCCATGCCTACGGGGCTGCGTTCGACAACCCGAACCTGATCGTCGCCTGCGTCGTCGGCGACGGCGAGGCAGAAACCGGACCGCTGGCCACCGGCTGGCACGGCAACAAGTTCCTCAACCCCGCCCGCGACGGCGCCGTGCTGCCCATCCTGCACCTGAATGGTTACAAGATCGCCAACCCGTGCTTCCTCGCCCGCATCCCGAAGGATGAGCTGCAGAAGTTCTTCGAGGGCATGGGCTACACGCCGTACTTCGTCGAGGGGCATGATCCCGCGGCAGTCCACCAGCAACTGGCCGATGTGCTCGACACCGTCACGGCCGAGATCAGGCAGATCTGGTCGGATGCCCGAACCAACGGTGTCGTCAAACGGCCGGCCTGGCCCATGATCGTCTTCCGCACCCCGAAGGGCTGGACCTGTCCGCCGGAGATCGACGGCAAGAAGTGCGAGGACTACTGGCGCAGCCACCAGGTCCCGATGGGCGACATGGACAAGCCCGAGCACATTCGCATCCTCGAACAGTGGATGAAGAGCTACCGGCCGGAAGAACTGTTCGACGCCCAGGGAACGCTAAAGGCTGAACTGGCCGAGCTGGCCCCGACGGGCCACCGCCGCATGAGTGACAATCCGCACGCCAACGGCGGCCTGCTGCTCCGCGATCTGAAGATGCCGGACTTCCGGGAGTATGCGGTCAAGGTGCCCAGCCCCGGGGCAACCGATGCCGAGTCGACGCGCGAGATGGGGCGGTTCCTCCGCGACATCATGAAGCAAAACCTGGACAGCAAGAACTTCCGTCTTTTCAGCCCGGACGAGAACAACTCCAACCGCTGGCAGGACGTGCTGGAGGTGACCAAACGCTGCTACATGGCCGACATCTACCCGGAAGACGACCACCTGTCGCCAGACGGCCGGGTGATGGAGGTCCTCAGCGAGCACCAGTGTCAGGGCTGGCTGGAAGCCTACCTGCTGACGGGCCGGCACGGCTTCTTCTCGTGCTACGAGGCCTTCATCCACATCATCGATTCGATGTTCAACCAGCACGCCAAGTGGCTGAAGGTCTGCCACGAGATTCCCTGGCGCCGGCCGATCGCCTCGTTGAACTACCTGCTCAGTTCGCACGTCTGGCGGCAAGATCACAACGGCCTGAGCCATCAGGACCCCGGCTTCATCGACCACGTCGTCAACAAGAAGGCCTCCGTCGTCCGAGTCTATCTACCTCCGGATGCCAACACGCTGCTGTCGGTCACGGATCACTGCCTGCGCAGCCGGAACTACGTCAACATCGTCATCGCCGGCAAGCAACCCGCGCCGCAGTGGCTGACCATGGACCAGGCGATCAAGCATTGCTCTGCCGGGCTGGGAATCTGGGAGTGGGCCTCCAACGACAAGGGTGGCGAGCCGGACGTGGTCATGGCCTGCTGCGGCGATGTGCCGACATTGGAGACGCTGGCGGCGGTCGAATTGCTCCGGCAGCACCTGCCGGAGCTGAAGGTGCGGGTGGTGAACGTCGTGAACCTGATGAAGCTGCAGCCGGCGAGCGAGCACCCGCACGGTCTGTCGGACCGCGACTTCGACGCCTTGTTCACCAAGGACAAGCCGATCATCTTCGCCTTCCACGGCTACCCGTGGCTGATCCACCGGCTGACGTACCGGCGCACCAACCACAAGAACTTGCACGTGCGCGGCTACAAGGAAGAGGGGACGACGACCACGCCCTTCGACATGGTGGTGCTCAACGACCTGGACCGCTTCCACCTGGTGGAGGACGTGATCGACCGGCTGCCCCAACTTGGCGCGCGTGCCGCCTACTTCAAACAGGCCATCCACGAGAAGCTGATCGAGCACAAGGAGTACATCGCCTGCCACGGCGACGACATGCCGGCAATCGCCGGCTGGCGCTGGGGGCAAGGCGGGTCCGGTCCGACGAAGCGCGACACGGGCGCGGATAACGTGTGAGGTTCGTTCCCGAGCTAATGGAGGAACAAGCATGCTCGCGCAGGGTGCCAGGGTGGCACGCCCTGAGGTACTCCGAAGGGCGTGCTGATCGTCCTACACGCCCTTCGGAGTACCTCAGGGCGTGCCACCCGTCCGCGGATAATGTGTGAGGTTCGTTCCCGAGCTAATGGAGGACCAAGCATGCTCGCGGCAAGAAAGCGCGCGGCGACCCTCTACGTGGACAGGGCGACCCAGCAGTGGGTCGTCCTGGACCCCGAGGGCAAGTTCTGGAGCTTGCCGTCCACCGACAACCCCTGGGACCAGCGCCAACCGTTCACCCCGGCCGAGGAAACCGAACTGGAGCCCGTTCCCGGGCATTACAAGGACATGCTCGGCCTGCCATTCTAGCAGAAAGCAAGTGGCCCATGACCGCGGAGCACGACCGGCTTGACGAAACGCGCCAGCTGAAGGTCCCCTGGAAAAAGTGGGGCCCCTACCTCAGCGAACGGCAATGGGGCACCGTCCGCGAGGACTACAGCGAAGGCGGCGATGCCTGGGACTATTTCAGCCACGACCAGGCCCGATCCCGCGCCTATCGCTGGGGCGAGGACGGACTGGCCGGCATCTCCGACGACAAGCAGCGGCTCTGTTTCGCCCTCGCTCTCTGGAACGGGAGGGACCCGATCCTGAAGGAGCGCCTGTTCGGCCTGACCAACGCCGAAGGGAACCACGGGGAAGATGTCAAGGAGTACTATTTCTACCTCGACAGCACGCCGACGCACTCGTACATGAAGTACCTCTACAAGTATCCGCAGGCCGCCTTCCCCTACGACAATCTCGTCGAAACCAACCGCTGCCGGGGCCGCAACGAATTCGAATACGAATTGCTCGACACAGGGGTCTTTGACGAGGACCGCTACTTCGATGTCTTCGTCGAGTACGCCAAGGCGTCTGCCGAGGATTTGCTGATCCAGATCTCAGTTCACAACCGCGGCCCAGAGCCCGCGGAGTTGCACGTCCTGCCGACGCTCTGGTTCCGCAACCAGTGGTCCTGGCACGGCGGCCCGGACCGGCCGACCTTGCAGCAGACCGAGGGCACACCGGCGCGGAGCGTCGTCCAGGCCATCGACGCCCTGCTGGGCGAGCGTTACCTCTATTGCGAAGGTGAGGCGCCCCTGCTGTTCACGGAGAACGAAACCAACACGCAGCGCATCTTCGGCGTGACCAGTCGCACTCCCTACGTGAAGGACGGGATCAACAATCACGTCGTCCACGGTCAAGAAGGAGTGGTGAACCCGGAGAAGAAAGGGACGAAGGTGGCGGCGCAGTACCGCCTCACGGTGGACCCTGGAGCCTGCGCGGTGATTCGCCTGCGGCTGTGCGACAAGGCCCCGGCCGCCCTGGCCCAGGGCAACGGCGCGGGCGGCAGTCCGTTCGGCGGCCAGTTTGACCGGGGGCTGCAGGCGCGACGGCAGGAGGCCGACGATTTTTATGCGGCGATCACGCCCCCATCGCTGGGCGCCGATGCGGCCAGTGTGTATCGCCAGGCCCTGGCGGGGATGCTCTGGAGCAAGCAGTTCTACCACTACGACGTGGACAAGTGGCTCGAGGAGCGCGGCGCGGACCGGTTCAAGGCGACACGCAAGGCCGGCCCGCGCAACGACCAATGGCACCACATGTACAACGGCGACATCATCTCCGATGCCGGACAAGTGGGAGTACCCCTGGTACGCGGTCTGGGACCTGGCCTTCCACGTGCTGCCGCTGACCCTGGTCGATCCGGATTTCGGCAAGCAGCAGCTGAAGCTGATGCTGCGCGAGCGTTACATGCACCCCAACGGCCAGATTCCCGCCTACGAGTGGAATTTCGGCGACGTTAACCCTCCGGTTCATGCCTGGTCCACGATCTTTACCTACCGCCTGGAGAAGTCGCTGCGCGGCGAGGGTGACCGCGACTGGCTCAAGAGCTGCTTCCAGAAGCTGCTCCTTAACTTCACCTGGTGGGTCAACCGCAAGGACCGCAGCGGCCGCAATGTGTTCGAGGGGGGCTTTCTGGGCCTGGACAACATCGGCGTGTTCGACCGCAGCGCCCCCCTGCCGACCGGCGGCTACCTGGAACAGGCCGACGGGACCGCCTGGATGGCCCTCTACTGCCAGAACATGCTCGAAATCGCCTCCGAGCTGGGGATGACGGACCCAGATTATGGAGAAATGGCCGTCAAGTTCTGCGAGCACTTCTTCTGGATCGGCTCGGCGATGGGGCACGTGGGTGGCGACACGGGCATGTGGGACGAGGAGGACGGCTTCTACTACGACGTGCTGCGCCTGCCCGACGGCCGGGCCGAGCGTCTCAAGGTGCGCTCGATGGTCGGGCTGCTGCCCCTCTGCGCGGCCACGGTCTTTGAAGGAGAACTGCTCGCAAAGAACCCGGAGCTGGCGGAGCGCCTCCAGTGGTTCTTTCAGTCCCGCCCGGAGTTGTGTACCGCAGTCCACGACCCGCGGAAGGTCGGCGTGGCCGGGCGCCGGCTCGCCGCCATCCTGGACGAAACCAAGCTACGCCGCGTCCTGGCGAAGATGCTCGACGAGAACGAGTTCCTAAGCCCCTACGGCCTGCGCTCGCTGTCGCGCTACCACGCCGACCACCCCTACGTGATCTCTGCGGGCGGACACGAGTACCAGGTCAGCTACCTGCCAGCCGAGTCCGACACGGGCATGTTCGGCGGGAACTCGAACTGGCGCGGCCCCATTTGGATGCCCGTCAACGGTCTCATCATCCGCGCCCTGCTGCAGTATTACACGTACTACGGCAACGACTTCACGGTGGAATGCCCCACGGGTTCCGGACGGCAGCTGAACTTGTACCAGGTTGCCGAAGAAATCACGCGGCGGCTGGCCGGCATCTTCCTGCGCGACGGAGCGGGCCGCCGCCCGGTCTACGGCGGCACCCGCAAGTTCCAGGAAGACCCGCACTGGCGAGACCTGATCCTGTTCTACGAGTACTTCCACGGCGACAACGGGGCCGGCCTGGGTGCCAGCCACCAGACCGGCTGGACCGGAATCGTCGCCCGCGGCCTGCACATGTTCGCGACCACGACCGCGGAGCAGATGCTCCAGCTGGGCAAGCGAGCCGCGCTGGTCGAAACCGAATCTCCGTGGGGTGAAAGGTTAACGGTGCCGGTTTGATTCCGGACGCCCCTCGCCCGCGAGAGCTTCAGGCGGTCCTCCACAACCTCGACAGTTCGTTGACCGGCCACGAAAAAGGAACTGACGCTTGTTATTGTTATGGCTCATCCGGCAAATGCGTGCATTACTGAAGCGACCGGCAGCAGATACTGTCCGCTCGCCTCCCGAGGAGCCTGGCGAGGGGAGACTTTCACCCGCCCGTCGCCTCAGAGAGCGCCATCTTGTACATAATTGGCGGGGGAATTCTGTTCAGAGACTTTCTCCCACACAGATGAGTTCCGCGGACAGTTGGCGTTTCGCCTCGCCCCCTGATGGCGGGAGCCACTGGTCTACCCAAGCGGCCCTGGTCCTGGAGTGACCTGCTCACTGGGCAAGTTGGGTGAGCAAGTCGCTTGGATGACACAACAAGCTCCAACCAAAGGACTTGCGCCTTCTGAGAGCGTGACTTGCTCACTTGCTCACGTATTTGTGGGCAAGTCACAGGTGTTCAATTTTGCTACATTCCGCCGTCTTGCGGAGGATGCCCCAGAAGGATCAGCTTGAGGGCTGATGCCAGTCCCTGGCACACGTTCCGCTATGAACCTGACAGGCCATCGGCTTTCCGTTCGCACTGCGCTTCTCTAGCTCTTCTTTGTGGCGGCGGAGCGCGGTGGCCGCGTTTGATCTGGTGCCTCTGAGCCCGTGCTTGAGCTTGGCCCTTGGGTCGGCTTCACTTTCCTTGGTGCCGCGAGCCCGCTTGAAAGTCTCGTCCTTCGTTCGACCCATCCTCCGCCGACCTTTTCTTCGCCCGTCCCTCACCGTCGTTGGAGGTCCTCATGCCTCGGAAGAAGACACGCCAGCCCATCCCGCCGCCCCGCATCGTCCGGCCCTGTGCCGCCGCCATCGAACGTCGGCAGCGCCAGCCACGTCGTCGCCGTCGACCCCGCTTGCGATCCGCAGCCCGTTCGTACCTTCGGCGTCTATACCGCCGACCTACAGACGCTGGCCGAGTGGTTACGCCACTGCGGCGTCACGAGCGTCGTGCTCGAATCGACCGGCGTCTACTGGATGTGCTTATGCGACTTCCTGGAAAGCCAGGGCTTCGAAGTGGTGGTGGTCGATCCACGCAGCCTGGCCCGCAACCTCAAGAAGAAGACCGACGTTTGCGATGCGGTCTGGCTGCAGCAGATGCACGCCTGTGGCCAGCTCAAGAGCTGTTTTCGACCCGCGCACGAGGTGCTGGCGTTGCGGACGCTGTGGCGGCATCGCGAGCATCTGATCACCGAGGCAGCCAAGCTCTTGCAGATGATGCTCAAAGTGCTGGTCCAGATGAATGTTCATTTGGACCTGGCCGTGTCGAGCATCGCCGGCGTCACCGGCATGCGCATCCTGCGTGCCATCGCCCAGGGGCAGCGTGACCCCCAGACGCTGGCGGCGATGCGCGATCCCAGCTGCAAGAAAGCCGCGAGGAGATTGCCAAGGCCCTGGAAGGGACCTGGGACACGGCCCACCTGTTCGAGCTGAAACAACTGCTCAAGGCCTGGGACTTCTACCAGAATCAGCTCCATGTCTGTGACCGGGAGTACGCCAAGGCGGCCGGGCCGATGCCGGACAAGACCCAGGGGCGTCCGTTGCCCGAGTCCCAGAAGGCCGCGCCCAAGAGTCGCAACCGCCCGACGGAGTTCGACGCCGACGCCTTGATCTTCCAGTTGACGGGCGTGCGTGTCACGGAAGTGGACGGTCTGGGCGCCAGCACGGTGCTGACGGTCTTGTCGGAGACAGGCCCGGACCTGGCGGCACGTTTCCCGACGGACAAGCACTTCGCGGCCTGGACGACGCTGGCCGCGCAAGCACCAATCGGGCAAGCGGATCCGCTATCCCGCCCAGACGGCCAGCCGGGTGGCCAGGGCGTTTCGGCTGGCGGCGCGGTCCTTGCTCAGAAGTAAGAGCGTGCTGGGTAATTTCCTGCGCCGCCTGCGGGCCCGGCTGGGGATAGGCAGCGCCATCAGGGCGACAGCCCACAAGCTGGCGAAGCTCTTCTATCGCCTCATCACGCGTGGGGAAGCGTATCGCCGTGAGAGCACGGCAGCCGAAGAATTCAAGCAGCAGGAGCGTCAGGTCAAAGCGCTGCAGCGCAAGCGGGAGTTAGGGCTGCAAGTGGTGCCGATCTGAGCAGGGTCGGCGGGGCAACAGACAACGTCGGGGAAGTAGGCGAGGTCGATCTCAAGCCGAGCCGCTTGGGGCGGTGGCGTCGAAAATACGCGCTCACCGTAAGATCGCTGCCCGAGCACGACACCTCTCGCCCGGGTAGCGGGGCCTTGTTCATTGAAAGCAAAGCAAACGTCCGCTCGGGCTCAACTATTGTGAGAAAGTCCCTCTGTTCAACTTGGATCGGCGTTGCAATCCCTGTAACAGAAAGGGTTGCGCCTGCATGTCTCGGCACGAAAGCGCCAGGTTGAACATAATTACGATGTGTGCGGGGGCGCTGAGGCGCAGATATAGGCCAATTCCGATGAACATGGTCATGATAATTCTTCCTCCCCTCGGAGGCAAGTGCTGCGCGCGAATCTCGGATCCCCGATCCGGTGAGGGTGTTCGCTCCGTAGCCGCGTTCGCACAACACGGGTCAGGTTCACAGACTCTCCCGTTCTCACGGCTTCGCGGCGTCCACGTCCTTCCAGAATTCCTTGACCGGCTTGCCGTTGGGTCCGCGGCGTGCCCCTTTGTGCGTGCCCTGTCAGGGGCTACAATGACAGCAACCCGTTGGCCAACCGGCCAAGGAAGACTGTGACGACTTCGGTGATTCTCGCCGTGGCCGGCGTCGCGAAGTACCCGGATGCCGTCCCGAAAGGCCTCGACAGCATCGACAAGGTCCTCGACTTTCTCACCGGGGCCCGGGAGGGGCGGTCATGGCGACGAAGGGCACGAAACGCGTGGCCCGGGAGTCAGTGAAGCCGGCTGCCGCCGAGCACGTTACCGCCGCCCCGCCCCCAACGGCGGATCCCGACATGCACAAACTCCTTACGGAGTACGGCCTCAATCGCGACCTCCTTGCCCGTATGGCGAGGTTCTCTCCGGCCGCCCTGGCACGGTGGGAAAAAGGCCAACGCCCGAGTGACCTCAAGGAAAGGAACCGGATCGAGAGGGTCGCAAGCATTCTGGAGAGGGCGGCCGGGGTGATGCGCCGCGACTACATCCTCACCTGGCTGGAGAAGCCGAGTCCCGCCTGCGCCGAGATCGGCGGCCGTGCCCCCATCGATCTTCTGGAGCGCGGCGACTACGACACCGTCGAGGAGATGCTCTTCTTGCTGGGGTCGGGCGTGCCCTACTGACGCGACAAATCGCGCGGCGCCACTTTTCGCTTGACGCCGCTCTTGAGGTAGCCCGAGAATAGGGAAGCCGGCACCGGGTTGCAAGGCGAGCGCGTGCCTTTCGGGCGACCGGCGCCGGGATAGGATGCGCGCGGATTTGATTACGCGGACCCGCATTCATGTTCGGCACTGTCCGAGGTCGTCTCCATGATCCGCTTCCCCTGCCCATCTTGCGGCGAACCCATCAAGGCTCCTGACGAGGCCGCCGGGAAGGCCGGCAAGTGCAAATGCGGCGAGGTGGTGCGAGTCCCGACGCCAAACCCTTTCGAGCAGGCGATCGAGGGGCGGCGGTTGCCAAATGGAGTCCCTCCCCGGGCCGAGAATTGGTCTCCTCCAGCGCCAAGTCCCACGATACCCGGAGTTCCTCCTGCCGTTCGAACACCGTCGGCTCCCCCGACGCGGGCAACAATCTTGGGGGTCTTCGCGTTTTTTGGTGGGTACTTTTCACAGTTTTGGGAGCATGCAGGTCGGGATTTTCAGCCGGAGGTACTCCTCATCCCGGAAGCCGTACGCCCGCCTCTGGATGGCACGGATCTTGTTGTTGATGCCTTCCACGAAACCCAACGGCACCTTGTTCTCCGCGCGGCAATAGGCCTCGATCCCGTCCCAGTGCGCTGCACCATGCGGGCGAAACGCTCGAAGGGCTCCAGACGTTGCCGCGCAACGCGGCACGCCACTGGTCGAAGAAACGCCGGGCCCAGCCGGGGCTCCAGTAGTCCCAGAGCTGATCGAAGGACTCCTTGAGGAGGTACGCCTTGTTCAGCCGGCGGTTGGCCTTGAACAACAGCGTCAGGGCTTCCCGCCCCGTGGCGTTGAGGTTTTCCCAGTGAGACAAAAGCGTGTACCTCTGCCCTTTGATGAAGCGCCGGTCCTTGCCCGACACGCGGGCGTATTCCCGCCTGCGCACCTGGTCCATCGCCTCGGCCAGGTGCATCAGGATGTGGAACTTGTCGTACACAATCGTGGCCTGGGGAGCGTTCCCCTCCTTGAGGGTGGAGTTACGGAACGCCTGCCACATGTCCATGACCGCCACGCGGATTTTGCCGCATTTTTCTGGGCCCAGCCAGGCAAAGAACTCGTCCAGGCTGGCCTCGGAACGGTCCACGCCGCCAAACCAGATGGGACGACCACGCTCCAGGTCGCTGACGACGATGCGGTACTGGTGCCCCCTGGCGACGGCGATTTCGTCGATGCCGATGACCCGGGCGCGGGGTGCCGACCCGGCGAAGCTGCGCCATGTACTGCTTGTCCAACTCCTTGACGGCGTGCCAATCGAGGAAGAGTTCTTCGGCCACCTCCTTGATGGGCGTCTGGCGACAGCGGCGGCCCACGAAGAAGGCGAACCGCTTGGTGTAGAGCGGGTTGTCGGCCAGCCAGTCGAGGCCCTCGTTCTTCACGCCGCCACACCGTGAGCACTGGACGCGGCGGAGGCGGAAGGTGAGGTAGACGCGTTTGTCGCCGCAGGAGAGATCGCGGACGCGTCGGGTCCGTTTGTCGTAGTGGCTGTAATACTCCTGGTCGCAGACGCCGCAGCGCGTTTTTTTTCGGCGGCGCCGCAGGGTGATAACGACGGCGTGGGGGTCCCCGAAGAGGCCCCGGACCTGGGCCAGAGGGACGAAGCCAGGAAACCGGTAGAGGTCATGGAGCAGCTTGAAGATGGCCATCGTGTCAGCATGGCAGCTTTTTGCTCCGCGGGGAAGGCGGTTTTCCTCGGGGAAAGCAGGGGATTTGTCCCTTCCTGGGCCGAAAGTTACCCACTAAAAAACGCGAAGAGCCAATCTTGGTTCGCTGCCCTGGTTGCAAGAAGCAGTTCAGCGAGACGGAAGACGCTTGCCCAAAGTGCGGTTTTAAGGTTGATCGCGCTACGATGGCATCCCTCCAGGCGAAGGCCATCCAGCAAAACCGAATCGGTTTGCTGATCGCGGCTCTGTTGCTGTTGCTCGTGTCTACGCCGTGCTTGCTCGGCAGCCTTTTCAGCAACACCGAGGGCGCATACCAATCGCCTGGAGCATCACGTCAGCGTGAGGCATACGAGAAGTCTCAGCGCGGTGAGCAGTTATCTGATCTCGACGTTGATGACTTAGCCAACCGCGAGGTGTATGTTTCCAGCCAAGAGCAGAAAGAGGGTGCGAGAACTGTTATGATGTGTAGCCTAGCCTTCTTTCTACCAGGCGTTGGCATCCTGATTTATTTGCTAGCAACACGAGGGCAGCAGGCATCGAAAGGCGCCTGAGGCATCGGGGACACACATGGAGACTCGTAACGATTTCAAGTCCGTTGAGGGGCTGTTGCATCGTCTGATTCAGTTCGCATCCGTGTTTCAGGAAAACAATCATGATCGATGGTCTCACTTGAAAAACAGAGAGGATTTTGACGCTGTCTACGGACTTGAATGGGACGTCAGACTCCACTGGAAAGTATCTATTGTGACGGTCGGGATTTGGCTGTGTTCATGAGACTCCCCGACTCGTCGGGTTCAATTATCCAAGTGAGTTTCCGACTCTAAAAAGGTTCGTCGATTCATTTGACAACGGCTGGCTATATCAGATTGATCTCCTCAAGGAAGCCTCCCAGAGGGCAAAAGATACTCTCGCCACATTGGAACACCAGCCTTCGGCAGTCGATCAAATGATCCGGCTTCATGATAGCCAGATCTCACTCTTGCAGGACGTCAAACAGACCATTGATGCCTTGAGGGAGTCCGATATTTACAAATTTGAATCGGGCCAGCGACAGGCTTCTTTCCCTGTGCCGGAATACCAGAGGATTTTGGATTGCATAAACACCATTGGACAAATGTTTGAGCCTGCCGAGTACGTATTCCGAAAAGGACGAGGAGTCGCTGCGAGATCATATCCTTGTTTCTCTACAAGCGATTGTCGCTGGGTCTGCGACCGGGGAGACATTCAATAGCGCGGCAAGACGGACATATTGGTGCGAAACGGCGACAGGAACGAATTCGTCGGCGAGTGCAAGTTTTGGCGTGGGCGCGCAGCATACTTGGAAACTATCGACCAACTTTTGAGCTACCTGTCGTGGCGGGATACCAATGGTGCGGTGATAATATTTGTCCCCAATGTAGACTTCAGCCCTGTCCTCAACGAAATAGTTGGCATCACATCGTCGCACCCCAACTACCTTCGGACCGTGGCGGCTCATGGGGAAACGTGGCACAACTTTGAGTTTCGAATGATTGAGGATCGGGCGCGGGTCGTGAAACTGGCGGCATTGTTCTTTCACATTCCCCATCTGCGTAGACATTGGGGTGCAGGGTAAGAGTCGCTAGGCGGAAGCCAGAATTTGGGTTGGGTACGTTCGCGAGAGGCATCTACGAAGGGCGCAAAAGGGGACAGCGTGACGTAAAAGAGAAATGGGGACATCGTAGGTTTTCACACCGATCCAAACGAAGACGGAGAAGGTGTTAGTACCGTTTTCTGACTCCTAACATCATGGTGACTGAATGTTGACAACCACTCGACGCAAAATGAAGATCGGCCCGCTCTATCACGGCCGCAAGATGTCCCTCAAGGCATTTGAACTTGCGGAGACCGAGCCCGGTTACCACTACGAACTCTCCCGAGGATATGTCACTGTGTCGGAAATCGCCAATTTCATTCACGCGTTGATCGTTTCCATGATTCGAGATGCCTTCGGCGCTATCGAATCGCCCATCCGGAGCTTGACCAGCTCATTCTTAACGGCATGGAATGCAAGCTTCTCATTCCCGAGTTGGAGAGCGAACGGCATCCCGATATTGCCGTCTATCTCACGCGGCCCAAGGGATCGAAGAATCGCACGTTATGGCGACGCTGGATTCCTGCACTTGTTATCGAAGTCGTCTCGGCCGCGTCCGACCATCGAGACTATGTCGAGAAACGCGATGAATACTGGACGCTCGGTGTCAAAGAGTATTGGATCGTGGATGCGAAACGCTCGCAACTCGTCATGCTGCGGCACGGCAAATCGGATTGGATCGAGAAACGTCTCGGGCCCGATGACCTCTGCACAAGCAAGCTGCTTCCCGGATTTGCGTTGGCCTGCAAACCAATCTTCGACGCCGCGGCGGCAGCCGACGAGGACGAAGAGTAAGGAGGGGGCGCAGAGGGGGCAGCGTGATTTACTCGTCGGGCGAGATGGGCCATGATCGAACGCGTTACCATCGAGACGAGCTTCGTCAGCTATTTGACTGCCCGCCCCAGCCGTGACCTGATCGTCGGGGGGCATCAGCAAATCACGCACGATGGGTGGGACATCCGCGGTGGGGATTATGAACGTTGTGTTTCGCAATTGGTCTTTCAGCAGGCGGGAAGGGGACGTCGTAGGTTTTTCTGGCAGGCCAGGGGCTGGTGCCGGCTGGCAAGGCCACGGGCGGCTCTTCACGCTTCGGCGACCTACCACCATTGCTGGCCGCTGGGTACAATCGGGCGCGATCCACGGAGGGCTCTGCGATGGCGGTCGAGCGAGAGGCGCTGCGCGACTGGCACCGGCTGTTCGGCCTGCTGCTGACCGACTTCTTCACTGGCTCGCCGTACCGCGTCGATGTCGAGCGCGACCTATCCGTGCAGCAACAGCTGCTCGACGTGACTATAGTTCGTCGCGGCCGGGGGCGGTTCGCCGGCCGCCTGCCCGATGGGCTGGAGGGGTTGCGGCCGCACAACCTGATGACTTTCAAGTCGCACCACGAGGCGCTGGACGGCTGGGCCATGAAGGAGTTGGTTGGTGCCGACGTGGCCTACCGCAAGCTCGTCAGCCCGTCGCCGTCCCAGCTGCTTCCCGAAGACCAGTTCGGCCTGTACGCGGTGGCCGCCCGCTTCCCGCACAACCTGTCCGGGCAAGTACCCTGGCAGCACGTTACGGCGGGAGTGTATGATTGCCGGTGGGGTACGGACACGATCCGCGTTGTGGTGACGGGCGAGTTACCGCAAGAGGCGCACAACGCGCCGTTGCACCTGTTCAGCGCCGCGCCGGATTTGGTTGAGTTCGGCGGGCGAGCCTACCGGCGGCGCTCGGAGCAGACAAGTCGGTTACTCGGCCAACTGTTCGAGAGGCTTCGAGGGGAGGGCTTTGCCGTGTCGTTCACGATGGAAGACTTCAATCGCCAGTACGCCAAGGAGCATTTCCCGCAACTGACGCCTGAGGAGCAGCGTGAGGCCCTGGAACTGCTGTCTCCCGAGCAGCGCCGGGAAGTCCTCCAGGCGTTGCCGCCAGAGGATCGCCTTGCGGACCTGTCCACCGAACAAATCCGGCAGTACCTGGCCCAGCGAGCCGCAGGGCAGCCGACCGGTCCGCGCAGGCCGCGGCGGAAAGGGCCAAAAGGGGTCGGGAGTCGAATTGAGGCCAAGCCGGGCCGGGGCGCCAAGGGGACAGCGTGACTTGCTCCTCGGGCGAGATAGGCCATGATCGAACGCGTTACCATCGAAGCGAGCTTCGTCAGCTATTTCCGTTGATGTTACAATTTCAACTGACGCATGCGGGGGGGGGGTGGGCGATTTGCACAGCAATTTGCACAGAAACGGCGTGGCGTAGCCCCCATGTGCCAGTCACGACCCGATGTGAGGACGGAGCCCCCTTGCGCGAGTCCTAGCATGAAGAACCTTGGCCTGGCCCTCTCGGGAGGCGGCTTCCGGGCGAGCCTGTATCACCTGGGCCTGCTCCGGTTTCTGCGCGACGCGGGCCTCCTGTCGCAGGTGACGCACATCACCTCGGTTTCCGGCGGCAGCATCATGGCCGCCCACCTCGCCCTCAACTGGGGGCGCTACACCGGCAAGGCCGAGGAGTTTGAGGCGGCCGCGTCCGAGCTGCTGACCTTTGTAGGGCTGGATGTCCGCAATCGCCTTCTGCGGCGCTTTCCGCTGGCGCTGCCCTTGCGCTGGCTGCGGCGGCTGCTCGGGCACTCGAACCGCCAGCTCACGCTCACCGGACTTCTGGAATATCACTATCAGAGATATCTGTACGGCGACAAGAGCCTGTTTGAGCTGCCCGAGAAGCCGCAGCTCCACATTCTCGCGACCAACCTGAGCGAGGGTTGCCTGTGCTCCTTTACCCGGGACGGGCTCCTGATGGTGCGGCGGCAGCCGGGCGGCGGCATGCGCGTGGACCGGATTCACGTGGGACTCGCCACCGTGGCGATGGCCGTCACCGCGTCGTCGGCGTTCCCTGGATTCTTCCCGCCGCTGGAGTTGACCAGCAGGGATGTGGGAGCCGGGGCCGACGAATTCGACCGGCAGGCGTACATCGACGGCGGCGTCTTCGATAACCTCGGCGTCCGCATGTTCCACTGCCTGCAACGGCCGCTCCTGGCGGAGGGACGGCTGGGCCGCGAAGATTTTGTCGATTTCCAGGCCACGGTCGAGGCCCTGCAGGCGGCGAGTCAGTCCGCGGAGGAAACGCCGCTCCGCCGACTGGCGCAGATCCTGATCGTCGCGTGCCGCCAGCCGGACCTGGTCCTTCTGCCCCGGGGGGCGTCCAATGGCACAGCGGCCGCGCCGGCCATCAAGCCCACGGCTTCGGCAACGCTGTCCCTGGAATCGGCCGCGCCGCGACCCTGGGTGGAGCACCCCGATGAGGTCATCCTGTCCGGGCTGTGGAATACCTTGAGGCATTACCAGTTTCGACTCGATCCGCTCTTCGCCGGTCTCGGGCTGCAGGAGCCGGAGGCGGAGGCCCTGCTGAAGGCCAGCCGGCTCGATGGTCAGCCGCTCGAGGCGGAGGACCAGCTCTGGTTGAACCGGCATCTGCTGGAAGCGGCCTTCCGCCAGAGCACCGGGCGCCCCTGCTTCCGCCGGCTCAACAGCGGGCTCGACGGCGTCCTGGTCAGCGATGTCGGCAAGAAGATCCAGGTGCAAAGCAGTCGCCGGGCCGGCGGGCTCATCCGAACGGCGCTTCGGTCGAGCGACATCCTCATGGACCGCGTCTGGCAGCTCGAAAACGAGCGGTTCCATAACACGCAGGGGTTCGTGTTCGCGCGGATGGCCGACGTGGTCGATCCGGCCGAGGACCCGTCTGCGATGCACCCCGAGGTGCAGCGGCAGGTGGCCCACATTCGAACGGACCTGGATCGCTTTTCGCCGCTGGAGATCAGCACCCTGGTGCGGCACGGGTACTGCGTGGGCCGCAAGGCCTGCCGCGCCCATCCGGACCTGTTTGGCGCTGACCTGCCGGGCCAGGCGGCCTGGGACCCGTACCCTTCGCCCCCCGGCGCAGCTTCGACGCTTCCGCAGGGACCGGCAAAGAACGGAAAGACCGGGGCACCATCGGGAGTCACCCGCGAGGCGCGGACGCTGCAGGCCTCGGCCCTCCGGCGTATCTGGACTACCCTGCTCGATCGGCGGGACTGGGTCACCTACATCTACGTCCCGATCCTCGTGCCGCTCCTGGTGCTGCTCCCCTACTTCACGGTCACGACCTACAAGCACTATCATCGACTCAACCAACTGGTGGAGTCGTTTTCCCAGGGGACGCGGGATCTGGAGACCCTGAACGAGATGCTGGAACACCCGCCGGCGGCCTGGCCGGGGGAACAGGCCGAGCGCATGCGGCATCTCGATAAGCCGAACCTTGCCGGCTTCACGATCCTGCAGGACTCCCGGATCATAGATTTGCGGAACTGGAAGCCGGGCCCGGCGGAGGCTGGGGCCGCGGATTCGCAGGTTACCATTCACCGGCGGATGAAGGTGGTCAGGGAGCGCGAGGACACGGGCACGAACGAATTCCGCCTTCGCCTGGTGCTGACCAGTCCGCGGTCGGCGGTGCGATTTCCCTCGCAACGGCTGCCGGCCCGGGTTCGGATGAGCGACGTGGAAACCTCGCCCACGGGCGAGGACGAGTGTCGCTGGGAGGCCGCCTACGATTTCCAGGGGGTCTCGGCCGGCGAGTACATCGACCTGCTGGCGGAACAGCGCTCGCCCGGCCAGTACCTGAAACGTGCTCAAAACGGCTCATCCCTGTCGTTCCCGGTACTGACAGAGACGGCAGAGTTGACCATGTGGCTGCTGATGCCCCACGGCTACGAGTACCAGCATTTTCGGATCAGCCGGCACGAGGCCGACAAGCCCGAGAAAACCGAAGCGGTGCGGCCGGTCACCGAATACGTTCCGGAGGACTCCACCATCCTCGCCTTCAAGCTGCTGTCGCTGAAAGCGGGCACCACCTACGAGCTCAGCTGGAATTACAAGTGACGCCCGACGTGGGAGCGGCTCGATCGAGGGAAGTATGAGTAGCCGTAGGGTGGGTCGAGCGGAGCGAGACCCACCGGGAGTTATCGAGGCGTGCGGTGGGTCTCGCTCCGCTCGACCCACCCTACAGCCAAGGCAAGGCGATGCCTGTCCTAGGGGTTGACGACACAGTAGAGGCTCGGTCGAGGGAAATAAGGAACGGCCAATGTCGGCACGACCTCAGACGCCCCAGGAGGCGCTGCACCGCCTGAAAGAAGGCAATCGGCGCTTCGTGGAAGGCCGGGCCCTCCATGTGCGGGTCGCCCCGGAAGGATTTTGCAAGCCAGCGGCAAGGCCAACGGCCGTTTGCGATTATCCTGGGCTGTAGCGATTCCCGCGTCCCGCCGGAGCTGCTGTTCGACCAGAGCTTCGGCGACCTGTTCGTGATTCGCCTGGCAGGCAACCTGCTGGCGCCGGGCGTGGGTGGTAGTATTCAGTACGCCTATCAGCACCTGGGTACCTCGCTGCCTGGTGGTTCTGGGGCATGAAGGATGTGGTGCCGTGAAGGCGGCGCTCGCCGCCAAGTTCCACCGGGCCAAGCATCCGGAACGAATTCAGCAACTGGTGGACTTGATCGAGCCCGGCCTGGACGGCATTGATCCGGCTCAAACTGTCTGCGGAGCAACTCCAGGCCGGGGTCGAGGCCAATGTGCGGTGGTCCTGCGAGCGCATCCTCGGCGCGCCCGAGGTCCAGCTGGCGCTCCGCGACAAGAAAAACATCCTCATCGCGGGCGCGGTCTACGAACTGGGGACTGGAGCGGTCCGCTGGCTGGATTCTTGAGAAGAACGCTCTGGAGCAGAAGGTGGGCGTCTCATGACCTGGCTGCACTGGTATCGTTTCAGGAGCTATTTCGCCAATTCCATCTGGCTTCCCCCGGTGCTCGGCATGGTTGCGGCCATCGCGGCGGTTCGGGTGCTTCACTGGGTGGAGTTGGAGCTGGGCTGGACCTCGCCGGTGGACGCGGATACGGCGCGTGCGGTGATTGGCACCATGGCGTCGGCTCTCTTTACCGCCATCGTCTTCGTGTGCACGGCCCTCCTGGTGGCGGTCCAGCTCGCCAGTGCCGCGCTGACGCCGCGTATCATCGCCCTGGTCTTCCGGGACCCAATCACCAAATTGGCCCTGACGCTGCTGGTGTTCACCTTCACATTCTCGCTGTCGGCCCTGATTCGCATCAAGGCTACGGTTCCGCTGTTGACGGCGCACACGGCGGCCTATGCCTGCATGGTGAACCTGGGCGTGTTCTTCTACCTGATCGACCATCTCGGCAAGGCGCTGCGGCCAAGTGGTGCCTTGGGAGCGGTGGCCTGGATGGGGCGCCGGGTGATCACTCACGTTTATCCGCAACCCCTCGCTGAAGCGCCCGCGGGGTCCGCGCCTGCGACTGGGTTGGCTCCGGACCCGGAGCCAACGGCCGTGATTCCCTGCGAACGAAACGGCGTGGTCCTCGCCTTCGATCAGCAGGGGCTCCTGGCCCTGGCCCGGCGGATGGATGGTGTTATCGAAATGATTCCACAGGTGGGGGATCATATCGCCGCGGGAGACCCGCTGTTTCGTGTGCTTCGGGGCGGGAAGGACCTGCCCGCCGGGGCCTTGCGCCAAGCCGTGGCCGTGGGCCAGGAACGTACCCTGCAACAGGACCCCACCTTCGCCTTCCGGATCATGGTGGATATTGCGTCGAAGGCGCTGTCACCGGCCATCAATGATCCGACAACGGCGGTGGCGGCCCTGGACGAAATCCACCACCTGCTCCGCTTCGTCGGCACACGCAACCTGGATACGGGCGAGGTTCGTGATGCCGCGGGTAAGGTGCGCCTCATTTACCGGACGCCAGACTGGGAGGATTTTGTGCGACTGGCCGTGACGGAAATCCGCCAGTTCGGCGGCGAGAGCATCCAGGTGGCCCGGCGTCTGCGGGCCATGCTCGAAAACCTTATCCAAACGGCCCCGGAAGCACGCGTCCCGCTGCTGCGGCGCGAGCTGGCCCTGCTGCAGCGCTCCGCCGAACGCTTCTTCTCCGACCCGGAAGACCGGGCCCTGGCCGAGGTCGGCGATGCCCAGGGCGTGGGCGGAATGTCGGAGCAGCAGAGAAAACGCCGTGAGACCCAGGTGATGCACAAATCTCCTTCGTAGAGGAGCCCAAATCTCATGGCCGCTCCGCGCTACCCCTCGCTGTACCAGATCAACACGCGTGTCTGGCTGACCCAGCTGTCGCGCGGGCTGGGCCGGCCGGCCACGCTCGATGACATTCCGGATGCCGAGCTGGACCGGTTCGCCGCGCTGGGGTTCGACTGGATCTGGATGCTGAGCGTCTGGCAAACCGGCCGGGCTGCCCAGAACGTGTCGCGCACCAATCCAGAGTGGCGCAAGGAATTTCAAGAGACCCTGCCCGACCTGCGTGAGGCAGACATCCCCGGCTCGGGGTTCGCCATCACCGGCTACACGACCCACGTGGCCCTGGGAGGCGATGCCGCCCTCGCCCGGCTGCGCGACGACTCAAGAAGCGCGGCTTGAAGCTAATGCTTGATTTCGTCCCCAATCATATGGGGCTCGATCATCCCTGGGTCGAGGATCATCCCGAGTATTTCATCCGGGGAACCGAGCTCGATCTGGCCCGCGCACCGCAAAACTACACCTGGGTCAAGCGCCAGTGCGGCGACCTTCTGCTGGCCCACGGGCGCGACCGCTATTTCCC
Organism: uncultured Planctomycetota bacterium; assembly: GCA_963827935.1. Classification (GTDB taxonomy): domain Bacteria; phylum Planctomycetota; class Planctomycetia; order Gemmatales; family Gemmataceae; genus DATFNV01. The sequence continues at coordinate 600,079 of CAWHCN010000004.1, forward strand.
CGGCTGGCCGGACACCCTGCAACTCAACTACGGCAACGCCGAGACACAGGAAGCGATGGCCCGGGAGTTAATGAAGATCGCCGGACAGTGCGACGGCGTGCGCTGCGACATGGCCATGCTGGTGCTGCCCGAGATCTTTGAGCGGACCTGGGGCCTCAAGGCGGAGCCCTTCTGGCCGAAGGTGAGCCGGCGGGTCCGCGAGGCGTTTCCGGAGTTCTGCTTCATGGCCGAGGTCTACTGGGACCTGGAGTGGACGCTCCAGCAGCAGGGGTTCAATTACACCTACGACAAGCGGCTTTACGACCGCCTCCGCGACCGGCACACCCGGCCGGTGCGGGACCATTTCCGGGCGGGCCTGGACTATCAAGACCGGATGGCCCGCTTTCTGGAGAATCACGACGAGCCGCGTGCGGCCACGGCCTTTCCCCCACAGATTCATGAGGCCGCGGCGGTCATCACGTTCCTGTCGCCCGGCCTGCGGTTCTTCCACCAGGGCCAGTTCCAGGGGCGGACGAAACGGATTTCTCCGCATCTGGGACGGGCCCCGGACGAACCAATCAACCCGGACCTGGCCAAGTTCTACGATCGTTTGCTTGCCGTGTTGCGCCGCCGAACCGTTCGCGACGGCGAATGGCAACTCCTTGAATGCGCTCCCGCCTGGGACGGAAACTGGACCTGGGATTGCTTCCTGGCTTTTGCCTGGCAGGCTCCCGGAGAAGATCGGCTCCTGGTTGCGGTGAACTATGCGGGCAACCAAAGCCAGTGCCATGTGCGGTTGCCATTTGCTGACCTGGCTAACAGCCGGTGGCGATTGACCGATCTGATGGGGGAGGCTGCTTACGAGCGGGACGGCAACGACCTGCAATGCCACGGTCTGTACCTGGAGGTGCCGCCCTGGCAGGCGTCTGTTTTTTCCGTGAACCAGGGGATCTGAAACATGCACTCGCCCGGACGACACTCCCCTCTCGGCGCCACGGTGGTGGCCGGCGGCGTCAATTTCAGCCTGTTCTCCCGAAGCGCTACCGGTGTGGAACTGCTGCTGTTCGACCGAGAGGATGATGCCCGGCCCGAGCGGGTGTTGCCCCTCGATCCCGCGGCCAGTCGCACGTACCACTACTGGCACATCTTCGTACCGGGCCTGATTGCCGGCCAGCTCTACGGCTATCGGGTCCAGGGGCCGGCGGCGCCCGCAAACGGATTGCGTTTCAACCCCGCCAAGGTGCTGCTCGATCCCTATGGCCGGGGTGTGGTCGTCCCGAAGAACTACACGCGCGAGGCCGCCCGCCAGGACGGGGACAATGCCGCGACGGCGATGAAAAGTGTCGTCGTCGATGCGGGGGCTTACGACTGGGAGGGCGACGTTCCGTTGTGTCGGCCCGCCGCGCGCACCGTGATTTACGAAATGCACGTCCGCGGCTTCACGCGCCACCCGAGTTCGGGTGTAGGCGAGAAGACGCGCGGCACCTACGCCGGGCTGATCGAGAAGATTCCGTACTTGCAACAGCTCGGCATAACCGCCGTGGAGCTGCTGCCGGTGTTTCAGTTCGATGGCCAGGATTGTCCTACCGGAAAGGTGAATTACTGGGGTTACGCGCCGGTCTCCTTCTTTGCACCGCATCAGGCGTACAGCTCGCGTCATGATCCGCTTGGCCCGCTCGACGAATTTCGCGACATGGTCAAGGCGTTGCACCGCGCCGGCATCGAGGTCATTCTCGACGTGGTATTCAACCACACCGCCGAGGGCGATGAGCGTGGGCCGACCCTCACTTTTCGCGGCATCGACAACCCGACCTATTACATCCTCGAAGAGGGCGGGTCGCGCTACGCCAATTACAGCGGCTGCGGCAACACGCTCAATGCCAATCATCCCGTGGTGCGGCGGATGATCGTGGATAGTCTCCGCTACTGGGTCGAGGAGATGCACGTTGACGGATTCCGCTTCGACCTGGCCTCGATCCTGTCGCGCGACGCCTCGGGTCACCCGTTGCCGAATCCGCCGGTGCTCTGGGACATTGAGTCGGACCCGGCGCTGGCGGGCACCAAGCTGATCGCCGAGGCGTGGGATGCAGCCGGGCTCTACCAGGTCGGGAGTTTTGTCGGGGACGCCTGGCGGGAATGGAACGGCCGGTTTCGGGACGATGTCCGCGATTTCATTCGCGGCGCGCCCGGCTCGCTGCGGCGCGTGGCCGACCGGCTGGTTGGCAGCCCTGAGGTTTACGGCCACAAGGAGCGCGAGGCCGAACAGAGCGTCAACTTCGTGACCTGTCACGACGGTTTCACACTCAACGACCTAGTGTCCTACAACCACAAACACAACGAGGCGAATGGCGAGGACAACCGCGACGGGGCCAACGACAACCGGAGCTGGAACTGTGGCGTCGAGGGGCCGACTAATGACCATGACGTGGAGAGGTTGCGCAACCGCCAGGTGAAGAACTTCTTGACGGTCACCATGATGTCGCTGGGCATTCCCATGATCTTGATGGGCGACGAGGTCCGGCACACACAGGGCGGCAACAACAACGCCTACTGCCACGACAACGAGATCAGTTGGTTGGACTGGACGCTGCTGAGAAGGCATGCCGACGTTCATCGCTTCGTCCAGCTTCTGATCGCGCGGCGTTTGTTGCGCGACGTGGAACACGAGCGTCGTCGCGTGAGTTTAACCACGATGCTCCAGCGGGCCAACAAGGCGTGGCACGGCGCGAAACTTAACCAACCCGACTGGGGCGAGGGCTCCCACAGCGTGGCGCTCACCGCGGAAATGCGGAATGAAGGGCTGTGCTTCCACCTCATCTTGAACGCCTACTGGGAGCCTCTCGAGTTCGAACTGCCGAAGCCCGAAGGTGGGCCCGCCTGGCGGCGCTGGATCGACACGGCTCTCGATTCGCCCCAGGACATCGTTCCCTGGCAAACGGCGCCGGTGGTTCCTGATCTTGCTTATCGCGTCCAGGCGCGCTCTGTGGTGATGCTCTTTGTCGATCTTCGATAAGCTTCTTTCCCTGACGGCGCGCTGGTTCACGGGAGGCTGGCTGGCCGGCCGGGCTATTCACAGCACCACCTGTCCGCGCAACCCCGCCAAGCCCTCGCTCCCCATCGGGATGACCCGGCTCCCCACCCTCACCTCGAAGAGATCATCCAGCGGCTGATAGCTCACGATGGCCACCACCGCCCCGGGCGTCAGCCCCAGCGCCTGCCAGCGGCGCAGCCGCTCCGGGTTGTCGTCCTGGGCCTCGCGGATGAGGACGCGCTGGCCGGGCTGGAAGGTGCCCAGCGCTTGGAGTTCGCGCTGAGCCAGGGTCCCTTCCCGGGTGGGGATCGGATGGCCGTGCGGGTCCTCCAGCGGTTCGCCGAGGTGGGCGGCCAGGGCCTGTTCCAGGCGCGGAGAGATCGCGTGTTCCAGGGCCTCGGCCTCGGCATCGACCTCGCTCCAGTCGAGGCCGAGGACTCGGGTCAGGAACAGCTCGACCAGGCGGTGGCGGCGGATGACGCGGCGGGCCTCGGTGATGCCGGACTCGGTCAGGCGGGCGCCCGAGCGGGGCTCGTAATGGATCCAGCCCGCTTCGGCCAGACGTTTGAGCATGCCGGTGACGGACGGGGCGCGAACCTTGAGGCGGGCGGCGATGGCCACGGGGGTGACGACGGCCGCGGCCCCGCCGAGGCTGTGGATCGCCTTCAGGTAATCTTGCACCGCCGGGGTCGGCGAACCGCCGTCGGGCCTGGCTGGCCGGTGGTCGATGGTCGGGTTCCCTGGCGGAAGAGATTGCGATTGGGACACAGGGCAACACCCGTTATCTTAACAAGCACTCAGGGAATGGCGAGCGGCGCGGCGTTAGCCCGCCGCTTTAGTCTTCCCGAAATCGGCGGCACAACATGACGCTCAGCGTGGCCTTCTATGGTGCCGGCGAGCCGGCCCAGCCTTACCTGCGGGCGCTGGCCCGGCAGCCGGACGTGCGCGTTACGGCGGTGTGCGACCGCGATCGCCGCGCCGCCGAGGCGGTGGCGGCTGGCTGGGGGGCCAGCGTCTTCCCCACAAGCGCGGCCCTGCTTGGCGAGGGCCGGCCGGATGTGCTGTGGGCTTGCGTGCCGCCGCATTTGCTGGGCGATGTGCTCCTGCGGGCCGCCGACCAGGGCGTGCCCTTCTTCGTGGAGCCCCCCGGGGCCGCCGATTATCCCACCGCGCGGCTTTGTGCGGACCGGGTGACGCGAGCCAACCTGGTTACCGCGGTGGGCTTTTCCACCCGCTATACCGATGTGCTGGCCGAGGCCCGCGAGTATCTCGGCGCCAAGGTGCTGCCGCTGGCGCTGGGATGGTGGCTGCGGCCCAGCCAGGAAGACGACGGGCCCCCCACAGCATCGGCCCTGCTCTGGAACGAGGCGTGCGTCCTGGTCGACGCGCTCCGCTTCTTCTGCGGCGAGGTGGCCGGGGTCCAGGCGCGGAGTGCGGGGCCCTCGGGCGGAGCTTTGGTGGTGCAACTGGAGCTGGCGTCCGGCGGCGTCGGCGTCCTGACCTGCACGGCCTATCCGCGGCCCGATCCGCGGGCGGAGCTGGAGTTGCTGGGCGAGGGGTGGACACTCGGTTTCGCCGCGCCTACGGAAGGATCGGCACCGGCACTGGCCTCCCTGCGACTGGTGGAGCGCGATCGCACCACGGTGCTGCGGCGTCTGAACGATCCGGCCGCGGACCATGTGGCCGCTTTCCTGGAAGCGGTGAGGACTCGACAGCCGGGGGCGGTGCCGACCGCCACCGCGGCGTCTCTGCGAACGCTGGCGGTCTGTCATGCGGCCGCCCTGTCGGCCCGCGAGGGACGTGCGGTCAGCGTTGCGGAGGTGGAGGGTTAGCCCGAAGCGCCAGCAAGGGAGTCCCTCGCTGGCGCTTCGGGCTGCCCGGGCCGCTCGCCTCAGGGGCCCGCCGGGGCATCCGGCGGCTTGTGGCCAGGCTCCGACCCATTGCCAAACCCATTCCCCTCGTCCTCGTCCTCGTCCTCCGCGCCGAAGTCCAGGTCGTCGAGTTCCTCGGGGTCCACGTCATGCTCGTGGGCATCCTCTTCCATTTCGGCGATGGCCTCGGCCGGCTCGCGGTCGCCGTAAAGGACGCCCATGAAGCCCGGGAAGTAGCGGTCCATCGTCATGACGTTGGCGCGCATCATGTTTTCGATCATCTTCGGCCCCAGCTCGCCTCCTTCGACGTCAACGCTGGTCTTGTAGCGGACCTCGCCGTCGCTGTAGTCCATCTCGAAGTTGCCGATTACCAGCCCGTAGTTCGCGCGGGTGACGAACTCGGCGATCTCCACGCGCTTCTCCTCCGGCACGTTGGACGGCAACAGCGAGTAGAACGTGAACCACTGCTTCTCCTCATCGACGGTGCCGAAACACTGCCATGAGCCGTTCTCGCCGCGGAAGGGGAGCATCACCGCGGTGTCGTCCTTGACGATGTGGAACTTCCATTCGTCCTCGGTGAGGTAGTCCACCACCGCTTCAAAGAGCTGGCCCATGACCGTCTCCATTCACAATTCAGAACTCAAAACTCGAAACTCTCCCCAAGTGTACCGGCGGCGGCGGGGGCCGCAAGCACCGTGGGATCAATAATTCAGATTCGGCACCGCCACCCCCGTCCGCTGAGCGCAGCGGACCGCGTCCTCATAGCCGGCATCGACGTGGCGCAGGACCCCGGTGGCCGGGTCGCTGGTCAGCACCAGTTGCAGGCGGCGCTCGGCCTGGGGACTGCCGTCGGCAACCACGACCATGCCGGCGTGCAGGCTGTAGCCGATGCCCACACCGCCGCCGTGGTGGACGCTGACCCAGCCCGCCCCGCACGCGGTATTGGCCAGCGCGTTGAGGATCGGCCAGTCGGCGATGGCGTCCGAGCCGTCGCGCATCCCTTCCGTCTCCCGGTGGGGCGAGGCGACGGAGCCGGCATCGAGATGATCGCGGCCGATGACGATGGGACCTTTCAGCTCGCCGGAGCGCACCAGCGCGTTGAATCGTAGCCCGAGCCGGGCTCGTTCGCCGTACCCCAGCCAGCAGATGCGGGCCGGCAACCCCTGGAATTGCACCTTGGCACGCGCCAGCCTGATCCAGCGAGCCAGCCCCTCGTTGCCGGGGAACTCAGCCAGCACCGCCTCGTCGGTGCGATAGATGTCCTGCGGGTCGCCCGACAGCGCCACCCAGCGAAAGGGGCCCTTCCCTTCGCAGAACAGCGGGCGGATATATTCGGGGACGAAACCGAGCATCTCGAAGGCATCGGCGACGCCCGCCTCGACCGCCTGGGCCCGGATGTTGTTGCCATACTCGAAGGCGATGGCCCCGGCCCGCTGCATCGCCAGCAGGGCCCGGACGTGCCGGGCGATTGCCTGGCGAGCACGCCGCTGGTACTCGTCGGGATGGTCCCGGCGCAACGCGGCCAGGTCCTCGTTCTCGGACTCCTTGAGGGGGACATAGCCGTTAAGCGTGTCGTGGGCGGAGGTTTGATCGGTGAGCACGTCGGGGACGATGCCGCGGCGTGCCAGCTCGGGCATGACCGCGGCCGCGTTGCCGACCAGGCCGACCGAGAGCGGCTGCCGCTTCTTCTTGGCGTCGAGGACGAGGGCCAGCGCCTCGTCGAGATTGTGGCTGATGCGGTCTAGGTAACCGGTGTGCAGGCGGCGTTCGATGCGGGCGAGATCGACATCGACACCCAGGAACGCGGCCCCGTTCATGGTGGCGGCCAGGGGCTGGGCACCACCCATGCCGCCGAGACCGGCCGTCAGCACCAGGCGACCGGCCAAAGGCCCTTCGCTGACGCTCGGGGCTGGTCGGAAATGTCGAGCAGGCGCAGGCGGCGAAGGTCTCGTAGGTCCCTTGCAGGATCCCCTGCGACCCGATGTAGATCCAGCTTCCCGCCGTCATCTGCCCGTACATGGTCAGGCCCATCGCTTCCAGGCGGCGGAATTCCTCCCAGGTGGCCCATTTCGGCACCAGCAGGCTGTTGGCGATAAGAACCCGCGGTGCCAGGTCGTGCGTGCGGAGCACGCCGATGGGCTTGCCCGATTGCACCAGCAGGGTCTCGTCATTCTCCAGCTTGCGGAGCGTGGCTACGATGGTCTCGAAGTCGCGCCAGGTCCGTGCCGCCTTGCCGGAGCCACCGTAGACGACGAGCCGCTCGGGATCCTCGGCCACCTCGGGATCGAGGTTGTTCATCAGCATGCGCAGGGCGGCTTCCTGAATCCAGCCCTTGCAGGAACGCTCGGGGCCGCGCGGCGCGGATGAGGTGGACGGTCATGGATTGGCATCTCCCACCAGGGCGTGGCTGGCTGCCGCACCCTTCATTCTACTGCCGGCCGGCTGACCCGGGAGCACAGGATACGGGAGGGCCGGCCGATGGCTCGGCTCAGGTGAACAGCGATTTATCGCCGGGGTAGGTCACCTGCCCGCTCTGGCGGCATGGCACTCCTCCCCCGGCCCATTGTACCCGCAGCGCCGGTAGAATAGTCGCAGAGGATGGACGGGTCCATTCTCGTTGTTGCAGGAGACGGACGATGTCGCAGAACGGCAAGGTGATCGGCGATGAGAAGCGACGCCTGGAAGAAGACCGTCTCGGCAAACAGCCGTGGCGGCGCTGGGGGCCGTATCTGAGCGAGCGCCAGTGGGGCACCGTCCGCGAGGACTACAGCGCCAACGGCAACGCCTGGGGCTACCTGCCGCACGACCACGCCCGCAGCCGAGCCTACCGCTGGGGCGAGGACGGCATCGCCGGCGTTTGCGACGACGAGCAGCGCCTGTGCCTGGCGCTCGCCCTGTGGAACGGGCGCGACCCGATCCTCAAGGAGCGCCTGTTCGGCCTCGACCAACGCCGAGGGCAACCACGGCGAAGACGTCAAGGAACTCTATTACTACCTCGACGCCACGCCGACGCATTCTTACCTGAAAATGCTCTACAAGTACCCCCAGCGGGCCTTTCCCTACTCGCAGTTGATCGAGGAGAACCGCCGGCGCGGCAAGGACCAGCGGGAATATGAGTTGCTGGACACGGGCCTCTTCGACGACGACCGCTACTTCGACGTGTTCGCCGAGTACGCCAAGGCCGCCCCCGACGACGTGCTGATGCAGGTGACGGTCCACAACCGCGGGCCGGAGGATGCCGAGCTGCACCTGCTGCCGCAGCTCTGGTTTCGCAACACCTGGTCGTGGAAACCCGGCGCGCCAAAGCCGCTGATCCGCGTGGCGGCGCCGGGCGTCCTCGTCGCCGCGCACGCCGAGTTGGGAACCTCCCACCTGCATGTCGAGGGCGACGCTGAGTTGCTCTTCTGCGACAACGAAACCAACAGGCGCCGGCTGTTCGGGGAGGCGGGCGCGGCTGGGTACTTCAAAGACGCCTTCCACGAGCACGTCATCCACGGCCGACGTGACGCCGTCAACCCGCAGCAGACCGGCACGAAGGCCGCGGCCCAGCACCGCCTGCGGGTGCCCGCCGGTGGGTCGGCGCGGCGCGGCTGCGGTTGGCGCCGGAGCGCCTCGCCGAGCCCTTCACCGACTTCGACGCCATCATCGCGCAACGTAAGCGAGAGGCGGACGAGTTCTACGCGGACTTGCAGCACGACCTGGCCGACACCGACGCCCGCAACGTCCAGCGGCAGGCGTTGGCCGGGATGATCTGGAGCAAGCAGTTCTTCTACTACGACATACCGGAGTGGTTAAAGGGTGATCCCAGCCAGCCGGCGCCGCCGGCCGAGCGCCGCCGCGGTCGGAACCACGAATGGACGCACCTCAACAACGCCGACGTCATCTCGATGCCGGACAAGTGGGAGTACCCCTGGTACGCCGCCTGGGACCTCGCCTTCCACACGATCCCGTTCGCGCTGATCGACCCGGAGTTCGCCAAGGCGCAACTACTGCTGTTCACCCGCGAGTGGTACATGCACCCCAATGGCCAGTTGCCCGCCTACGAGTGGGATTTCGACGACGTCAACCCGCCGGTCCACGCCTGGGCGACGTGGCGCGTCTTTCAGATCGACCGCAAGCAGCGCGGCGACTGCGGCGACCTGGCCTTCCTGGAGCGCGTCTTCCACAAGCTGATGCTGAATTTCACCTGGTGGGTCAATCGCAAGGATGCTGAGGGCCGGAACATCTTCCAGGGCGGCTTCCTGGGCCTGGATAACATCGGCGTCTTCGACCGCAGCGCGCCGCTGCCACACGGGGGCTTCATCAATCAGGCCGACGGGACCAGCTGGATGGCCATGTACTGCCTGAACCTGATGCGGATCGCTTTGGAGCTGGCCCTGCACAACCCCGTCTATCAGGACATGGCAACCAAGTTTTTCGAGCACTTTCTGCAGATCGCCGAGGCGATGACCAACATGGGTGGTGAGCCCGGCGTCGGCCTGTGGGACGAGGAGGACCAGTTCTACTACGACGAGCTGAACCTGCCCGACGGCCGCATGCTGACGTTGAAGGTGCGCTCGCTGGTCGGCCTGATCCCGCTTTTCGCCGTCGAGGTGCTGGAACCGGAGTTGGTCGCGAAGCTGCCGGACTTCGGCCAGCGGCTGACGTGGTTCCTCAACCACCGGCCGGACCTGGCAGCCCTTGTGTCGCGCTGGCAAGAGTCGGGCCGCGGCGAGCGGCGGCTGTTGTCGCTCCTGCGCGGGCACCGCATGAAGAAACTACTGCGCCGCATGCTTGACGAGACGGAGTTCCTTGCCGATTTCGGCGTGCGCGCACTTTCGCGCGTCCACAAGGATCACCCCTACGCCCTGACCAGTGACGGCACCGACCCACGCCGTGGCTTACCGGCCGGGCGAATCGGATACGAGCCTCTTCGGCGGCAACTCTAACTGGCGCGGGCCGATCTGGATGCCGGTCAACTACCTGCTCATCGAATCGCTGCAGAAGTTCCACCACTATTACGGCGATGAGTTCCAGGTCGAGTGCCCCACCGGCTCGGGCCGATTTTTGACCATCGGCCAGGTGGCGGACGAGTTGTCCCGGCGGCTGACGCGCCTGTTCCTCCGCGACGAGAACGGCCGGCGGCCCGTCCTGGCGTACCACGAGAAATTGCACAGCGACCCGCATTTCCGCGATTACGTCCTGTTCCACGAATACTTCGACGGCGATACCGGTCGCGGCGTCGGCGCGTCACACCAGACGGGCTGGACCGGCCTGGTCGCCAAGCTGCTGCAACCGCGACGGCCCGAGGTCAAATGCGGCGCCAGCCAAGGGCGGGCCGAACCGCCCGTGGCTGGCGCCGCGGGCTCACGCTTATTGGGCAAAAGCGCTGCCGGTAACATCTAGCTGCGTGCTTGTGTCTGCCACTTGGATCCGCTGGGGGCCAACAAGGCGAGCGGCAAGTGATAATATCCCCTCCGCTCGGTACTCCGGGGAGAGGGATTGAGGGTGAGCAGCAGGACTGAGCACCGCTCCGTCCTACAGGTAGGACGGAGCGGTGCTCCGTCCTCCGAGAAACCCCTCACCCCCGACCCCTCTCCCCGGAGTACCGGGGCGAGGGGAGGAGAAGTACTGTCGATCGCCAAACGGGACGCATCTCAGATCATACGGATTGAATAACTCGTATGACTTGAGATGCGTCCCCTAGTCAACGGGGGCATGGCCTCAAGGGGAGCTAGGGGCCGCAGCCGGCGCCTTCTTCGGCGCCCGTTTCATGATGAGCTGCACGTCACGGCTGGGGTCGTCGAACGTCCGGGGCCGTCTCTTGCCAGTGCCGACAGCGATCCTCAGGACGTCGCCATCGAGCCGGTAGATGCCCCGCAGGACCTGTTCCTGACCCGGCGCTTTGAGATCAACGGCCGGCGGCGTCTTGCCCGGCTCGAATTTGACGGTGAGGTAGACGCCCTTCTTCGCCGGGTCACAGGCCGATAGCTTCTCCTTCTTGAGGTCCAGTATGGAGCCGAGGCTCGTCAGGAGGTCGCCGACCGGATTGGTGACGTCTGAGGGAGTGTAGTAGCGGTGGGCGACGATCCAGCGCCCTTCGAGATTCTTGGGCACGGCGCCGTCGTCAGGCGCCTGGGCAGGGGCCGAACCGACGAACAGCAGCGTGGCCAACAGCGTGGCTGTGACGATACGCATGATAGTTCTCCTTCTGAGAGAGTTGCGGCGTTATTCAACGAGTGCAACGGTCGTCGGGGGCTGCTTACTGGCCTGGCTGGCGTTCCAGGTGATGCGTGAGAAGCCGCCGTTCAGGCTATTGCCGTAGATCTCGTGGGTGCCGGTGACCTTGAAGTCCAGGCCGACCAGCTGGTTGCAGTTGATGACGCCATCGCTAGCCGCCCAGCAGCGGAGCGTGCTGTCGGGGAAGTACTGAATGCCGCAGCTGAGTTGCCCGGTGCCGAAGAAGTCGTAAAAGGCCTCGCTGGTGCAGTTAGGTCCCTGGAAAAAGCTAATGCCCGCATAAGGACCGCTGGTCGGCGGGGTGAAGGTGTAGTTGCCGTTGGTCAGGCACAGGACGATACCGCAGTCGAGGTCGAACCACTGGTCGAGCAGGGCGGTACTGTTGGCGCCGCTGTGATAGATCGTCACCTCGTTGGCGTTGACGGTCCCGGGCGTATTGATCCAGAAATTGCCGTTGGCGACGTAGTAGAGGCCCGGGTTCATCGTGACGTTGCCGCCGCTGATACAGTACAGCCCGTTGGGGTAGTATCCGGGGTTGAGGGTGATGTTGCCGTTGCCGTCCGGCGAATAGCTGGACTGGCTGTACGTCGTCAGGCCGGTCGTACTCGGGACCGGGGCGAGGGCGTAGGGGTTGGCCAGGGGGCCAAAGTTGGACGGCGGGCTGCTGTTGCTCGCCTGCGCAGCCGGGGTGAAGGACCCGGACGTGCCGCCGACGGCGCGCACGCTTGCGTCGGCAGCCGACCCGGTAATACCGTCCACGACGGCAGCGCTCGTGCTACTCGAATTGACCATGATCGAGGAGTTGTTCAGCGTCATCGACCCGGAGTTGACCCAGAACGAGTTGGACCGCGTCGGCTCCAGCAGGAGCATCGGGACGTAGGGGGCGGAAGCAGGGTTACAGGTAGCGACGGCGCGGACCGTGATGGAATTACTTCCCCTCACTACAAGGTTGTTGTAGGTGAACGTGATCTCCACCTCGACCGAGTAGTTGTTCTGGTTGGTGCCGGAGGTTGGCGGGTAGTGTGCCGTGACGCCGCTGGCGTAGCCATTGGCGCTCGCCGAGGTCGTGACGGCGGTTGCGATGGGCGCTGAAGTCGGGGTCGTTCCGTCGGCGTACTGGTTGGCCATTTCAATGCACCCGGCCAGGGCGGCGGCGTCCGCGCAGTTCTGGGCCTGGCGGCGCTGGGCCATCATGTTGCCGCAGTCGATCGCCAGGGCGCTCAGAAAGAGGATGCCCATAAGGCAGGCGGCGGTCACGATCAGCGTCGCGGCTCGCCGCCGGCCGCCGGCCATTCGGCTTTTTCGCAAGTACATGGTTGGTTCTTCCTTCTCGTTCCGTGGTAAGGGTAGGCGTCCGAGTTGCGCTACGGACGCGGCTCGGGTCAGTGGGTGATGATCATGGTTGTCGTGCCGCTAACCGTGATGGAATTCCATCCGATCAGCTTGCCCGCGGTGAGGGGGCAGCTGTAAGTGGCGGTCACGGTCACCGGGCAGTTCGGCTCGTTGCTGCCCTGAGCCCAGTTCGAGGCGACTGTCAGGTTCGCGGTGTTCAGGGCCAGCGCAGCGGCCTGGACTTCAGCCTGGACGGTTGCGTCATTCGCGGTCGGGCCGACGGGGGCCGAGGATGCAGCGCCATGGACAATGGCATAGCGGGCGCCCACGCGGGCCGCCTCGGACACCGCACCGTAGGCATACATGATCTGGGCGAAGTCAATGATGCCCAGCACGAAAAGGAGGAGCACCGGGAGGATGACCGCCATTTCCGTCACGGCGGCGCCGCGGCGTGCCCGCGCGGCTGGCCGAGACGAAGTTGTCTCCGCGTATCTCATGGGCAGTCTCCCTGGGCGGCGCTCGAGGCGGACGGGCGGCTGTCGTGGCCGTCACTGGGGCATCATTGGCATCTGGACCGTGCACGTTATGCTGAGGCACGGGAAGAGCAACGTCTCGCTGTTGTCCATCGTGTACGTGACGGTGACCTGGATAACCCCGGAGTTGGGCTGCGTGGTCTGGACCGTCGGATTGGTGGCCGAAACGTTGGGCAGGCCCGCCATCTCGGTGAGGGCCGCCGCGCGGATGCCGGCAGCATTGTTCAGAGCCGTGGTGTTGGCCGAACCGTACTGGGCGCCGTTACGGGCGGCGTTGGATACGGAGTCGGCGAGTTTTCCCAGGCGCCCCAGGTCGAGGATGCCGGCCAGGAAGATGAGCAGGATCGGCAATGCAACGGCAGCCTCGACGGCGGCGACCGCGCGGCGGCCTGCGGACCTGTGTCGCAGAGTAAGGATCATGGTACGGCTCGGCCTCGGGCGTCTTGGGTGCAATGCGCAACGCCAGTCGGTCTTCCGGGGACTGCCGTTGCCGGCGCTTCCGGGAAGCCGAACACACTTCGGTGACCTGGCAACCGTGGCGGCCGGCTAAGGCCGCGGTAGGCCCATGGCTTTGCGTCGCCGCCTTTCGGCGGGTTTGCCGTTTCGTGGGTAGGGGAGGGGGCCGATCCCACAGTGAGGGGCCTGGTAATGTGACGAGTCGGCTGTGTAAACAGTAGCTCGCCCGGGGCGGATGTCAAGCGGGCGGCTCGGCCCGGCTCCGGGGGCTCCTGTGGGAGACCAAAGACCAAAGCAAAGACTACAGTGAGACCAAAGTGGCCAAAGAAAGTGACCAAAGTGACAGTTTAGATAAATCACTACGCTGACGTCACTTGCGCCCTTATGGTCCCACGAAAACCCGGTTTCCGACGGCGGGGACCAGTACCCCGGCCTCGACCGCTTCGGCCGCATCGTCGATCAGCGTTTGACCATCCCCAGCAGCGGGACCGCCCTGGACCGCTTCCAGTCCGGCTCAAACGAGGACGCCAATGTGCTGAGTGGGAAATGGAATCGCTTCTTTTCAGCGCTTCGCGTGACGTAGCCTGGGGAGGAGCGATGCCCTCGCAGGCCAGCCGGTCGCTGGGAAAGCAACTTCCCGTGGGCGGATGTCTTCCCACTTCTCGCGGCGACCGTTGAGGGTTGGCCGCCAGGCGACGGCTGGGCGCCCCGGGCTGGATCGGGCGCCGCGCCGGGGTGGTTGGCCGCGGAATCAGCAGACAGCAATTTCGGCGCAGCTGACACCTCTGGCAAGGCCGGCTGACCTCTAGCCGGGTTAACTCTCGCGTCCGGATGACTGGGTGCCACGATGGTGCCACGATGGTGCCACCACCCTGCCACGATGGTGCCACCACCCTGCCACGATGGTGCCACCACCCTGCCACGATGGTGCCACCACGGTGCCACAGGGTGTCTGAGGGTGGTGGTGGCACCATGCGCCGGCAGGCCTAACCTAGCGCAAGGCGAAGCTAGACCAGTTGCCGCACGCACCCGGTCACCCGTTCGCGCGTCATTCGGGCCAGCAGGTCCTCGGCCTGGCCGTGGGTCAGGCCGGTGGCGAGCGGCAGGGGGAGGGTGTCCAGGGCGCGGTTGGCGTCGTCGGCGCTCAGGGTCCGGAGCAGGCGGAGCTGGTGGACCAGCCATTCGCGGGCAGGCAGTGGGAAGCCTAGCACGTCGACGGCCCAGTCGGCGGGCATCGGCTCGCGGCGGACCAGGCGCTCCACGTCGGCCAGAGCCAGGATGGCCACCAGTTGATCGCCGGGGCCCAGCACCTGGTCGGCGGGGCGGGCGTGCTGCCGGCCGTCGGCACCGAGCAAGGCCACCGGCAACAGGCGATAATTGACCGCCAGCGCCCGCACCGAGGAGCCGATCAGGGCGGCGTCCTGCGGGCCGATGCGCAGGTGCAAGACGGCCAGCAGCTTGCCGTGGACCAGGCAAACGCTCAGTACCCGGTCGCCAAACAGGGCAGCCACGAAGGCCGGGGCGGCCAGGGTCGGCACCGAGACGGCCAGGCGGACGTTCGCGTTCTCGCGCAGGGTGTCGGCCAGGTTCGGGTCGGACAGGCGGACCACCACGCGCTGCCCCGGATTGAGATCGCGCACCAGCAGGGCCACCTCCAGGTTGATCAGGTCGTCGTTGGTGGCGGCGATGACGGCGCGGGCGGCCGGCGAGTGGGCCTGGCGCAGCACCTCGCGCACGGTGGCATCGCCGATGATGACCGGCACGCCGAGGCGGCGGGCCGTGGTGACAAAGCGGCCGTCGCGTGCCGTCTCGACCACCACCACGCGCTCGCCGTAGCCCAGCAACTCCTCCACGACCCGGTAGCCGACGTTGCCCAATCCGCAGACGATGACATGGCCGCTGTCGGGGATACGGCGGACTTCCAGGGCGCCGCCCAGCCGGGCCCGCAGCAGGTAGTTGGTGACGATGGCTGTGAATGCGGCCGTCAGCGCCGCCCCGGTGATCCGCAGGACGCTGACAAAGACCTTCTGCCACGACGAGTAATCGTACCCCTTTTCGCGCATGTCGGCCCCGGTGGCCATCAGGCTGATGGTCCGATAGAGGGCGTCGGCGACGGGCTTGCCTTCGTTGTCCCAGCTGAAGTGCAGGGTGATGGTGCTGGCGATGATGACGGCGAGCAGCACGCCAGTGCAGACCTTGACCGAGGTGTCCACCTCGGCGAGGGTGCGCCACAGCACGCGCAGATTGCGGCGGAGGGGATTGCCCCAGCGGACAGCGGGGTCGAGATCCTCTGCCCGGCCCAGCAGGGCGGCCAGGTCGTGCGGCTCGCAGCAGACGACGAGGCGGTCGTCGGCGTCCAGGCGAGCCTCCGGGGCAACCTCGCGGAGGAAACGCACGGGCCCCGCCGCGGACCGGTGGGCCAGGACCAGCGCCTGGTGCGGCGAAACGGCCTCCGCGACGGTCCGCCCCAGAAGCGGCGAGCCGGGACCGACCGCCACCTCCGCCACCTGTTGCCGGCTCCCCGGGGTGTCATCCAGTCGGAACGTCCCCAGCGCCTGCCCCGTTAGCGCCGTCAGAGCCAGCAGCGGCGCGGTCAGGATCGAGGTGCTCAGGGCAAACACATTATGGACCGCCTTGCCCAGGCCGGCGATGAGGTTGTGGTTGAACATCCGCACCACGATGCGCACGTCGGCATCGAGGCTGCGGACCATCAGTCCGGTAGAGACGTTGACCAGGTCGTTGCTGGTGAGGATGAGCACGCCGCGAGCCCCGGCGACGCCGGCTCGTTCGAGCACCTCACGGCGGCGGCAGTCCCCCTGGACGAGGCGCGCCCGGCCCAGGCGCGGATCGTCCAGGATGCAGCAGGTATCGATCACGACAACCGGAATGCCGGCCGCTTGCAGGTATTCCAGCACCCGGCAGCCGACACGCCCCAGTCCGCAGAGAATGACGGGCTGGTCCACGGTGCCTCCTTTCGGCCCCGGCCAGGCAGCGGACGGGTGGCACGCTCTGAGGTACTCCGAAGGGCGTGCTTGACTAACTGCACGCCCTTCGGAGTACCTCAGAGCGTGCCAGCCGAGTCCCAACGCAATTAAACCAGGTGCCTCCTTCCGACCCCGGCTGGGCAGCGTCAATCCTGCGCCTTCTTGAGCACCTTGATCTTGATGTTCCGGTAGGCCACGTCGTTGCCGTGGTCCTGCAGGTCGATGTGTCCCTTCTTCTCCTTGCCGAAGCGGTCCATCGAGGCGAACTTGCTTTCGGCCACGCGCTTGTTCCAGTCCTCGCTGCCGAAGTCGTACTCGACGACCTTGGTGCCGTTGAGCCAGTGCTCGACATGGTTCCCCTTGACGACGATGCGGGCCTTGTTCCATTCGCCGATGGGCTTGGTCATGTCCTTGCTGGGGGCGTAAAGGGCGTAGGCGGAAGCGGCCGAGGTCTTGGGGTTTTTGCCGTCGCTGTGATTGGCATTGTCGAGGATCTGGTACTCCGGTCCGGTTTCGTAGGGCGCTCCCTTCGCCTCGCTGACGCGGTACATGACGCCGCTGTTGGCGCCCTTGGTCACCTTCCATTCGAGGGAGAGCTCGAAGCTGCCGTATTCGTCGTTGGTGACGATGTCGCCGCCGCGTTTGCCGCCGGCCTGGTCGAGCACCAGGGCGCCGTCGACGACCTTCCACTTGTCGCCGACTTCCTTGCCGCGATAGGCGTGCCAGCCGTCGGTCGTCTTGCCGTCAAAAAGGAGCTTCCAGCCGGCGTCCTTTTCCTTGTCGGTGAGGGTATTCGGCTCCGCCTTGTCGGCTCCGTGGGCCGTTGCCAGCAGACCCAGCAAGGCCGCGGCGACGAGGGAGAGTCGCCAGGTGATACGCATCATCGAGACTCCTGAAAACGAGGGATCGAGCACGTCGGGCATCGCAGTGACTATACCCGGGGGCCACGCGGACGGACAGCGGTTAGCCCGAAGCGCCAGCGAGGGATGGCTCCCCCTCGCTGGCGCGTCGGGCTAACAAGCGTCCGGCAAACAGTGCCGAACCCGTGACCGCGGGGCGTCCTCATGGTATGAAGACAGGACAGGCGAAGCCCCCAGGACGCCTCGCCGGACCGAGGAAGGAGACAACCGCCGTGGCCGAGACACCCCGCTGGTACCAGACAACCGCGATCGACTACCCGAACAGTCGGCCGCACATCGGCACCGCCTTCGAGAAGCTGGGTGCCGACGTGCAGGCCCGCTACCGCCGCCAGGAGGGGTACGAAGTCTTCTTCCTGATGGGCAACGACGAGAACACGATCAAGGTGGCGAAGAAGGCGGCGGAGCTGGGGCAGGATCCGAAGGCCTATTGCGATGAAATGGCCCGGCAGTTCCAGGAGGTGTGGCGTGCCCTGGAGGTCAGTTACGACGACTTCATCCAGACCAGCGCGAAACGCCACCACGACGGCTGCCGCAGGTTCATCCAGACGGTGTTCGACAACGGCCACATCTACAAGGGGACCTACGAGGGGCTTTACTGCGAGGGGTGCGAATCGTTCAAGACCGAGAAGGAGATCGCCGAGGCCGGCGGCGTCTGTCCCGATCACAAGGTGCCGCCGCTGCGGCGCAGCGAGCCCTGCTACTTCTTCGCCCAGTCGAAGTTCCAGGACCAGCTCCTGCGCTTCTACGAGGAATATCCCAACTTCATCCAGCCGGAAAGCCGGCGGAACGAGGTGCTGGCCTATGTCCAGGGCGGGCTGCAGGACGTGAACATCAGCCGCTCTGGGCAGGCCTGGGGCATTCCGATCCCGTTCGATCCGGAATTCACCATCTATGTCTGGTTCGACGCGCTGTTGAACTACATCACCGCGATTGGTTACGGCTTGGACGACGCGCGGTTCCGCAAGTGGTGGCCGGCCGACCTGCACTTCATTGGCAAGGACATCACGCGCTTCCACTGCGCCCTGTGGCCGGCCATGTGCTTCGCCGCGGGGATCGAGCCGCCGCAGCGGGTCTTCGGCCACGGCTTCGTCTATATCAAGAACGAGGGGACCGGGGCGGCCGAGAAGATCAGCAAATCGCTGGGGAACATCGTCGAGCCGATGGAGATCATCCAGAAATTCAGCGCCGAGGCATTCCGCTACTACTTCCTGCGCGAGTGCCCGTTCCCCGGCGACGGCGAGTTTAGCTGGCAGCGGTTCGCGGATGTGTACAACGCGGACCTGGCGAACAACCTGGGCAACCTCTATAGCCGGGTGGTGACGATCATCACACGGAACTATGACGGCTGCCTGGTGGCGAACCCGAGTGGTGAGCCCGGCGTGATTTACACTCAGGTGGATCTCGAAACGATCGTGAAGCAGGTCCAGGGGCACATCGAGGCGTGCCGCTACAACCAGGCGCTGCAAACCATCTGGCAACAGGTGCTCGACCCGACCAACCGCTACGCCGACCGCATGGAGCCGTGGAAGCTGGTAAAAACGGATCAGGAGGCCGCCAAGCAGGTGCTGCTCGACATGGTGGAGCAACTGCGAGCGGCGTCGATCCTGCTGAAACCATTCCTGCCGCGCAGTGCGGAGACGATCTACCGCAGCTTCACGTTCCCGCAGGACTGGGAAGCCGTAGACTATGAGGACGCGTGGGCGGCGGCCCGCACGGCGACAGAGCTGCGCGTGACGGCGGCCTCGGAGGGGGGGAAGGTGAAGCCGTTGTTTCCACGCATTGCCTAGAGGAGGGACTACACGTGGCTACCGGAACGTTGGAACGTGGTTCGACCCTGATACAGCGGGTGGCAATCTGCTTCATGGCGGGTGTCACAGGCGGACTGGCTGTGGTCCTTTTCAGCCACGTCCTGTTTGAGTTGGGGGTTAGCGCGACACTCGGGGTCAAGGAGCCGGTCTCCTTGAAGTCGCCGGACATCTACAAGCCGCTCTTCTGGGCCGGGCTGTGGGGCATCCCGTTCGGACTTCTTATCAAGGCCCTGTGGGGGCGGCTCTACCTCTTCGGACTTCTCTACTTCCTCGCGCCGGTGCTGGCGCTGTTTACCATCTTCCTGCCGCTGAGCGGTGCGGGGTTTTTCGGGCTTCAGGCGGGCGGGCCGAAGTTCGCGGTCTATCTGCTGCTGGTCAATCTGCCGTTCGGAATCATCACCGCACTGGTCGCGAGGGCGATCATAGGGAAGACGCCGTAAACAACCAACCCGCCCGCCGGCTCCCGCCGCCGGCCTATGCTCGGGAACCAGGCGTTTCCTTCTTCGCCCAACGGCAACCTGTAACCGGGCCGCCCCGGCGGCGTCGAAGACCGCGTACCCGCCCCGTGGGGGAGTGCCATGAAGAAATCCACCGTCCTCCGCGCCCTCGGCCTGCTGATTCTCGTCATCGCCGCTGTTGCCGCCTTCGTCTTGCTCCCGGTCAAGCAGTACCTCGCCGACTTCGTCGGATGGGTGCGCGGCCTGGGCTGGTGGGGGCCGTTGGTCTTCGGGGTGGTCTACGCCGTCACCGCTCTGGTCTTCCCGGCCTCGATCCTGACCCTCGGGGCGGGGTTCGCCTTCGGCGTCGCCCTCGGCACAGTCGTCGTCTCACTGAGCAGTGTGACGACCGCGGCGATGGGCTTCTGGTTGGGGCGGACGCTGGCGCGCGGTTGGGTCGAGGCCAAGGTTGCCGCCAGTCCGAAGTTCCGCGCCCTTGACCAGGGCGTCGCCGAGAACGGCTTCAAGATCGTTCTCCTGACCCGGCTCTCGCCCGTGTTCCCGTTCTTACTGCTCAACTACGCCTACGGCCTGACGAAGGTCCGCTTTCGCGATTTCCTGATCGCCTCGTGGCTCGGTATGCTGCCGGGGACGGTCCTGTACGTCTACCTGGGTTCGACGGTCCGCGAAATCGCCGACCTCGCTGCGGGGAACGTCGAGCGTACCCCGGCTCAAAAGGTGTTCTTCTGGGCGGGACTGGCGGTGACGGCGGTGGTGACGGTCCTCGTCACCCGCGTCGCGCGGAACGCGCTCCGTCACGCCGTCCCCGCCGCCGAGCCCCAAGGAGTGACCCATGACTCCGGTGCCGCAGGTGCTGCCCGATGACGAGTACAACCGCGAACTGGTTGGCCACGTCCATCCTCCGGACTGGGCCAACCCCGAGCCGGCCGGGCGCTACAACCTCGTCGTGATCGGCGCCGGTACCGCGGGTCTCGTCGAGCGCGGCCGGCGCCGCAGGGCTGGGAGCAAAGGTGGCCCTGGTCGAGCGCGAGTTCCTTGGCGGCGATTGCCTCAACGTCGGCTGCGTGCCCTCCAAGGCCCTGATCCGGGCCGCGCGGGCCTTCGCCGACGTGCGCGACGCGGGGGCCTTCGGCGTGCCGGTGCCGCCCGGGAGTCGCGTCGATTTCACTGCGGTCATGGAACGCATGCGCCGCTTGCGGGCGTCGATCGGTCCGAACGACTCGGCGCAGCGTTTCCGGGCCCTGGGGGTGGACGTGTTCTTCGGCCCCGCCAGCTTCACGGGGCCGGACAGCGTCGAAGTCGGCGGGCGCGGCCTGTCTTTTGCGCGGGCCATCATCGCCAGCGGGGCCCGCGCCGCCCGGCCGGACATCCCCGGACTCGCAGATGCGGGCTACCTCACCAATGAAACTGTCTTCACCTTGACCGAGCTTCCTGGGCGCCTGGCCGTACTCGGAGCGGGGCCAATCGGCTGCGAGTTGGCCCAGGCCTTCGCGCGCTTCGGCTCAGCGGTCACCCTCATCGGCAACCATCCCCAGGTGATGCCGCGCGAGGATGCCGACGCCGCCGGCTTCGTCGAACGCGCCCTGCGCCGCGATTCTGTCGCCCTTCTCCTGGGTGCCGACGTGCGCCGGGTCGAGCGGCAGGACGGCAACATAGTGATCCATGCCGATCAGAGTGGGAAACCGCTCGCGGTGACAGCCGATCGCGTCCTGGTCGGAGTCGGGCGAACGCCGAACGTCGAGGGGTTGAACCTGGAGGCGGCCGGGGTGGCCTACGATGCCCGGGACGGCGTGACGGTGGACGACCGGCTGCGCACGACCAACCGGCGCATCTTCGCGGCGGGGGACATCTGCTCGCGCTTCAAGTTCACGCACGCTGCCGACGCCATGGCCCGAATTGCGATCCAGAATGCGCTCTTCTTGCCAAGGGCCCGGGTCAGCCGCCTCGTCATCCCCTGGTGTACCTACACCGATCCCGAGGTGGCCCACGTCGGGCTCTCGGAAGAGGACGCGAAACGGCAGGGCATCGAGGTCCGGACCTTCGTCGCGGAGTTGACCCACGTCGATCGAGCGATCCTCGACGGCGAGACGGACGGCTTTGTGAAGGTCCACGTTCGCGCCGGTACGGACCGGCTCGTCGGCGCCACGCTGGTGGCCCGACACGCCGGCGAGATGATCGCGACGCTCACGTTGGCCATGACCGCCGGCCTGCGGCTGGGCGCGGTGGCGAAGACGATCTTCCCCTATCCGACGCAGGCGGAGGCGATGAAACGCGTGGCCGATGCCTACAACCGCACGCGGCTGACGCCTTTCGTCAAACGCCTCTTCAAGAAGTGGCTGACATGGCGGCGGCGCTGACTCCGCTCGTACAATAAGCCTTGGGATCGCCAGCCTGTCTCGCATGGGGATCCGATGGACGCCAAGGCGCCGGCCTTGCTCGTGGTGCTGATCGAGACGGCACGGCTGCGCTGGTTTGTGGCGGCGATTGGCTGCGACGGCCAGGCGGCACCCCTGCTCCGCTCGGCAGTGGGGGACCTCGAACAATACCAGACACTGGACTTCGACGAGCAACTCCTCTTCCTGCGCCACCGCCTGTGCGGCGTCCTGCAGCGCGGCTGCGACCGCCTCTGGGCCCGCAACCTGAAAGCCTGTCAGTTCGTCTTCGTCTTTGAGGATCCCCTGCCGGACGCGACGGGCCGGCTCACCGCCGCCGTGGCGGAGCATTTCCTTCAATGGCTGCTGAATCCGCCGGTCGTGGTCTATACAGGGATGGCCGCCAGCCGCCTGCAGTTGGTAACCGGCGCCATCGCAGCCCCGCTGCAAGACCTCCTCTGCACTCATCTCGACACCCTACTGGCAGCGCGGCAGGACGAGAGTCTCTGGGAGTTGTCGCCCCCCAAAACGGCTGCATAATGATCGCTTCATTTCCGTCCGCCCTGGTCCTTCCGAGCAGTTCCGTGCGCGCAAGCCATGTGCCGCCGGCGACGCTGAGGGAGTCCTCTCGTGGTGGCACAGAACTTGCTCGCCTTCTCTTTCGGACAGGGCAGACGGCAACGCGATAGCCGGGAGGACGAGCCATGTTGCGGAGAAGCTTGAACGACATCGCCCGTGGCCTGGCGGCTCATGTCCGCAAGAACCTGACGTGCGTCGAGCGCGGCGCCGTGCCGGTCCGCCTGGTTGAGGACCTGCCGGGGCCGTTACAGGTCGTCGAGGCGGGGACCGTCCTGGGGGTATTCGGGAACGATAACTACGTCGCCGAGGTCAGGGCCCGACGCGAGGTCGAACTCACGCGCCTCCGGGTCCAGGCGGCGGGCGCCCGGGAGGTGGGCTTCGGTCTTAGCGAGGACGGCTTCACCTGGGCCATGCTGGTGCATTGCGACGAGAGTCGTTACCAGACCCCCGCCGGCAGGGCGATGCAGCGCGAGTTGCTCAAGATCACCCTGGAAGAGGCCGTCAGCCGCGCCTGGCGCGAGGCCTGCGATGCCGAGCCGATGCTGACGGTCTGAGGCGCCGGCAAGCCGACCACGAGGCCCGTTGAAAACGAACTCCCGATCAAAATCCACCCTCCTTTCCTGTCACTCTGTTCATCCTTGTTTGCGCTCTCAGCGCTTGCACTCCGCCGCCCCGGCGCGCATACTCGTGCCCGGGAGGTGCTCCATGAGACGCGCGATCCTCGCTTTGCTGCTGCTGGCGGTTGTGGTCTGGCCGGTGCGGGCCGATGACAAACCGCGGCCCAATGTGCTGTTCATCGCCCTCGACGACCTCAACACGGCCCTGGGCTGCTACGGCCACCCGCTGGTGAAGTCGCCGAACATCGATCGACTGGCGGCCCGCGGCACCCGCTTTGACCGGGCCTATTGCCAGTATCCCCTGTGCAGCCCCAGCCGCACCTCGCTCCTGTTCGGCCTGCGGCCCGACGCCACCGGCATCCAGGACAACAGCACCAACTACCGCAGCCAGTTGCCGCGGGCCGTCACCCTGCCGCAGTTCTTCCGGCAACACGGCTACTTCGCCGCCCGCGTCGGCAAGATGTTCCACTACGGCGTGCCGGACGACATCGGCAACGCCGGCATGGACGACGCCAAATCGTGGGAGGTCAGCGTCAACGCCTGGGGCCGGGATAAGACCGACCAGGCGAAGGTCATCAACTACACGCCCGACCGCAACCTGGGCGGCGCCCTGAGCTGGATGATCGCCGACGGTGGCGACAACGAGCAGACCGATGCCCACGTGGCCGACGAGGCGATCCGCCTGCTGGAACGGTCGCACGATCGCCCCTTCTTTCTCGGCATCGGCTTCTACCGCCCGCACGTCCCCTGCGTCGCCCCGAAGAAATGGTTCGACCTGTATCCGCTCGACAAGGTGACATTGCCCGAGGAGCCGGCCGACGACCGCAAGCACCACCCCGAGGCGGCCTACACGGTGACGCCACCGAACTACGGGCTGCCGGCGGAGAAGCTGCGAAATTTCCTGCGCTCCTATTACGCGGCCGTCAGCTACGGCGATGCCCAGGTCGGCCGCCTGCTCGACGCGCTGGATCGGCTCAAGCTCGCGGACAACACCATCGTCGTCCTTTGGGGCGACCACGGCTGGCACCTGGGCGAGCATGGCCTGTGGCAGAAGATGAGCCTGTTCGAGGAATCGGCGCGGGTGCCGCTGGTGATCGTTGCCCCGGGGCAGAAGACGCGTGGCCAGGCGTGCGGCCGGCCGGCGGAATTGCTCGACCTGTATCCGACGCTGGCCGACATGTGCGGCCTGCCGGTGCCCTCAGGGTTGCAGGGCACCAGCCTGCGCCGCCAGCTCAACGACCCGACCGCCCCGGGCAAAAAGGCCGCCTACACCCAGGTGCTGCGCGGCAGCGGCAAGGACCGGTTCGCCGGCCGCAGCCTCCGCACCGAGCGCTGGCGCTACACCGAATGGGACGGCGGCCAGCGCGGCACCGAGCTGTACGATCACGACAACGACCCGCACGAATTCCGCAACCTCGCCGCCGATCCGGCCCACGCCGACACCGTCAAGGAGCTGAAGGAACTGCTCAAGGGCGGCATGGCGGCCTCGCCCGGGTTCGCCCGCTGGGAGAAGGAGATCCAGGCCCTGGAGCAGCGCGACCGCGAGAAGCCACCGGCGCCGGGCTGCATCGTCTTCGCCGGCTCGTCGAGCATCCGCCTGTGGGATCTGGCGAAATCGTTCCCCGACCTGCCGGCCGTGAACCACGGCTTCGGCGGCTCGCAGATTGCCGACTGCACCCATTTCGCCGAGCGACTGGTGCTGAAGGCCAAGCCGCGGGTGGTGGTCTTTTACGCCGGCGACAACGACATCGCCGCCGGCAAGTCGGGCTTCCAGGTCGAGGCCGATTTCCGCGCCTTCGCGGGCGCCGTTCACCGGGCTCTGCCGAAGACGAAGGTCATCTTCCTGGCCGTGAAACCGACCCCGTCGCGCTGGGCCCTGTTCGACGTGCAGAAGCGGGCCAACGCTCTGGTGGCTTCCTTCTGCAAGGGGAACGACTGGCTCCACTTCGTGGACGTGGTCGGGCCGATGCTGGGCCACGACGGCCGGCTGCGGGCGGAACTGTACGCCACGGACGGCCTGCACCTGAACGCGGCGGGCTACAAGGTCTGGACCGATTTGCTGACGCCAGTGCTGCGGTGAGGCGGTTCGAATCTGGCCGCCCCTGGGTCGCTCGGCGGAAGAAAAAAGTGTATAAACTCGGCTCTGGCCGGGCAATGAATGGTAGAGGTCGGATGCGACCGGCCACGGAGGGCAGGTATGGCGACGGCTCAGATCGACACGGTGATTCGGCATCTTCGCAGGGCCGTGTTGCGGGAGGATGGGGCGGGCTGGACGGATGGGCAACTGTTGGCGTCCTTCATCGACCAGAAGGACGAAGCGGCCTTTGAAGCCCTTGTCCGTCGCCACGGCCCGATGGTCTTCGGCGTTTGCCGTCGTGTCGTCGGCAACCACCACGACGCCGAGGACGCCTTTCAAGCAACCTTTCTGGTCCTCGCCCGCAAAGCGTCGTCCGTCAGGCCGAGGGAGCGGGTCGCCAACTGGCTGCACGGTGTCGCCCTCCGTACCGCCCTGAAAGCGAACAGCATGACGACGAAGCGGCGGGGCCGAGAGAAGCAGGTGACGGAAATGCCCGAACCCGAAGCGCCCCAGCCAGGGCCATGGCGTGACCTGCAACCCCTGCTGGACCAAGAACTGAACGGCCTGCCCGAAAACTACCGACTGCCGATCCTGCTCTGCGATCTGGAAGGCAAGGCGATCAAGGAGGCGGCCCAGCAACTCGGCTGGCCGCAAGGCACGCTGGCCGGTCGGCTCGCCAGAGGCCGGAAACTGCTGGCGAAGCGGCTGGCGAGTCGAGGTGTGGTGCTGTCGGCTGGATCGCTGGCGCTGGTTGTTTCGCAGAATGTGGCGTCGGCTGGCGTGCCGATCTCGCTGATGAGTTCCACGGTAAAGGCCGCATGCAAGATTGCGGCGGGCCAGACGACCGCTGCCGGGCTGGTCCCGTGGCAAGGTCGCCGTTCTCACTGAAGGAGTGCTGAAAACGATGTTCATGACGAATCTCAAGAACGTGATGGCCGTCATGTTGGTGATGGCGGCCGCGATCGGAATTGGAGCCGGGTTTCTCGGCTACGGAACCGCGGCGGGGCAGCAGACGCCGGCTGGCCAGCAGAGCCCCGGCAAGAATACCGAAGCCGTCGGCGTCCCGAAGGAGCCGGCCAAAAGCGACAAGGATCAACTTCAGGGCAAGTGGCTGATGATCTCGTGCGAATGCAACGGGGAGAACCAGATGCAGCCCTGGCTCAAGGACAACGCATTGCTGGTCATCGACGAGGCGGACGGCAAACTATCTTGCAAAACGGTCTTCAAGGACAGGGCAAAGGTGATCGAGTTATTCGGCGTGGGGGTGGAGAAGTGGACCGAGACCACTCTGAAACTGGACGCTCGCACGAAGCCGAAGACCCTGGATTCCACTGGTGTGCATGGGAATGGGACATACCTGGGGATTTACAAGCTCGACGGTGACACCCTGACGTGGTGCCAGAGCAACAAGGGCTTGCCGCCGGGGGCGGCGGAGACCGAACGGCCGATTGAGTTTTCGACCAAACGCGGCGACGGCAGGTCACTGATTGTCTACAAACGGCAGGAAGAGAAGAAAAACGAGGGGCACGTGAAGCCGGGCCGCGGGACTGGCGGTGCCGAGAAACCACCGAGCAGCACGCCGGAGTTGTCGAAACCGCTTGACGAGGAAAAACTGCATGGCGCGTGGATTGACCACGAACACGGCAACTTTAGCCTTATCTTCGGGCCAGGCAACACAGTTCGCCGCATCGCGGAAACTGATCAGCTTCGTCATGACGACACGGGAACCTACTCCGTGGATTGGAGCAAGAATCCCCATCACCTGGATTTGAAATTGAACGTCGGAAACGTCAAGTCACCCGCAAAGATGATCATGGAGTTTGGCGAACCAGGGATACTTCGCATTGAGATGGGTAGTGGCGAAGCCCGTCCAAAGGATTTCACCGATGATGCAATCGTGTTGACAAGGATGGAAAAGCATTCACCTGGAAGCAAGGAAGCGAAACAGGACGCTGATCGGGAAATCAAAGTGGCGGAGTTCTACCAGCGCACAGGTAAGTTCAGTACGGCTTACTTTTACTATCAACTTGTGCAAATGCGCCATCCGGGCACCGACTTGCGCAGAAAGCAAAGCAAGGGCTTGAAGACCTCAAGAAGCACCGCACCCGATTGGTAGACGGTTCAGAAGTGTGGGGGCCACCCGGACAGCCAATGCAACCTGCTGCGCCCCCGAAGATCCAAGAGGCACCGAAGCAACTTCCGCCACCCCCGATGAATGAAGAGGCACCGAAAGCAAGCCGGGACGTTCTCGAACTCAGACAGCAGGTGAAGGCTCTTGAAAGTCGATTGGCCGCACTTGAGGACAAAGGAAAGCCACAACCAGACGCTCTGGCAAGAACGGACCGACCGGCATACGAGCAGGAAATCCACGAACTTCGTCAACGGGTGAAGAATCTGGAAGCACGGTTGGCAGCAATCGAACCCGATTCTCTCCGCAACGGAACGGCGCCCGTCGTCCCGCCACCGCCGCCGTTGCCCAACACGACGGTTCCGAAGCCCGCCGATGGTGCGAACGAGAAGCCAGTCAAAGTTGGCCACATCATCCTCGTGGGGAATACGAAGACCGAGCAAGCGGCCATCCTCAAGAAGGTCCCGCTGCGGCCCGGCGACGCCATCGACTACCAGGCCCTGCGCACGGCCCAGAAGAACCTGGCTCCCCTCCATGCGACAATCACTGTCGTCGAGAGCGGCGAGGATGCTGATTACAAGGACATTCGGGTGACAGTTGTGGAGAAGTAATTCATCCTATCGCGGAATCGGCAAGCCCGAGCGGCCTATCGGCACAGTCGGAGGAGCCAAGCGCCACGGTGGCACTTTGTGTTCCTCGTTACCAAAGCATCACTTGCTTGAAATGGTCCCGCTAGCCATGCGCCGGAACATTTCGACGGAACTCCCTCTGTCACAATAGGAACCGTAAACTGTCACCTTTGTCCCTCCTTTGTCCCGCGCAAGTCGTCGATGAAACGCCGCCGCAAGGGCGACATCGGTTCCCGTTCGTAACGAAACAGGGTGCATCCCCGCGGGTGGGAAAAGAAAACGCCCGGGGCGAAACCCCGAGCGTACGCGGAGAACGACGTTCCATCGACTACGTGTATCGACCTTTCGAAGCGAGACGACTGCCCACCGCGGAGCGGTTTAGTTCAACGACCGCGTTCACTTGCCGGGCCGGCTGCAAGGAACGTGATGTCACGCAAAACCGTAATGCCGGCCCGGTCAAGTGCAACGCCTTGTTCGGCCCGGCTGAGCCGCTAGAATAATCGCATGAGTACCATCAGCGTGCAAGATATTCAGAGCAATCCCCTGGCGTTTCTTCAGCGCGTCGAAGCCGGAGAGGCCTTCCTGGTTGTTCGGGGCGAGCGGCGGCTGGCCGAAGTGCGGCCGCTGTTGACGGCCGCCCCCCAGCCGCGGCCGTTCGGCTTGTGCGCCGGCCACTTCACTGTCCCCGCCGACTTTGACCGGCCGCTCCCCGATGAGGTCCTCAGCCAGTTTGAGGGGCCATGAGGATCCTGCTCGATACACACGTCTTTCTCTGGTACATCAGTGCCGATCCGCAGATGCCGGCTGCGTTTCGCGAGGCGATCCGTGACTCGGCCAACGAGGTGTATCTGAGCGCGGCATCCGTGTGGGAGGCCGTCATCAAGTACGCCCTGGGGAAACTGCCCTTGCCAGAGGCGCCGGCGGAGTACCTGCCCCGGCAACGCGAGGCCCACCGCATTACGAGTTTACCGATCGACGAAGGTGCCTTTGTGCACTTGGCCGGGCTGCCACCGCTGCACCGCGACCCTTTCGACCGCCTTCTCATCGCGCAGGCTCTGCAACACGGTCTGAAGCTGGCAACGGTTGACGATGCCGTACGGGCCTACAGCGTACCGCTTTTGCCGAGGAGTTGATCCGATCTTTCAGGTGGCCTTGCCAAAGAGCTTCCAGAATAACTCCTCCGCCCTGGCCTTGCCTTCTGGAGTCAGCCCGACCGACTTCGCCTTGCTGACGGGGTTGCCGATGTAGCCCTTCGCGTGAAGGCGATTCAACGCATCCCAATCATGGTTTTTCCAGGCAGCGGCGCCGAACTTGTCGTCGCAGCGGGTCAAATGGAGCAGCAGGAAAAGGACAGCAGGAAAAGGGGACAGCGTACTTTGTTTTTCGCCTACAACCACCCGATAAGTACGCTGTCCCCTTTTATCCGCTGGCAGTCTTTTATCCGCCTTTTATCCGCCAATCCGGCATAGCGTGATTGGCAAAGCTTGGAAACACCGCTTGTTTGCGATTATGATGGGGCGTTTGTCGCCTCGAGGTAAGCGCTGGTCATCAGGCAAAAATACAAGGGAATGGTAAACACGAGACCGACGCAGCAAGCGAGGGCCCCCGCCCCCGCGATCAGACCAAACAACAGCGCCAGGCCCAGCCAGCCGAAGAAATGGCCCTGTGTCAGGGTCGCGTTGGCCTTCAGCGCGCCGATAGCACCATAGTTGCGGTCGATGATCAGATACGGACCGAGGAGAAAGTACCGTATCGAGACAACGATGAAGATCGCCAGGCCGCCGAGGTTCAACACCGAACCCAGGAGATTGAGCGTCGGGTCAGGCGGTGGCGGCAGCTTGCCTTGAAGGAGGGCCTGGAATTGGGCATTACCACCACTACCAGCCAGGTAGAGGCAAATCGTGCCCGGTAAGGTGCAAACCCAGGCGAAGACGCCGGTAATCAGGCCATAGACAAACACCGGCCGCCAGAAGCGAAAGCCGCCGAACAAATCGCCGAACGCCCAGGGACGGCCGCGGAGTTGCGTCAGCGCGACAATGAGCAGCCCATACCACAACGGGCTCAGGACGGCCGCGTTGACCACGCCGCCCAGCAAGGTGCCGACGATAGGGATGAAGTTCAAGGCGAGATTGATTCCCATGACAGGAAGGCTGAGGAGGAAAGCAACCAGCGTGACGCCGATCAGCATTCCCAGGCCCTGGCTGAAGCCGCTCCAGCCGCGGTTGAAGATCCTTCCCAGGTCGAGGGCATAGTCACACGACACCCCCGCGGCGCCCTCCGGTCCCTCGCTCCCGGACGGCCCGGCTGCCGGGGCGTTAACCACGGAATTGCACTCCGGACACCTGACGTCCGTACCCGCCACGGTATTCTCGGCAATCGGCACCTGGGCGCCACAGCGGGGACAGACTGCACCGGTGGGGGGCATGAGTGCATCTCCTGGAGGAAGTTAGGGCCGTCCCCTCGAACGGGACAACTCAGCGGCGGGCCTCTTGGCCTTGAACTATCCGAGTTGCATCAAATGGCCCGTCCGCTGTAGTTTATGGTTCGGCTCTGATTGGCCCAGAATTGGCTCCCGACCCCTTTGAGTTTTCGCTGACATTGATGGCCTCACAGTATGGCACAAATGACGGGGCCAGTTATCAGCGCCAATCGTCGATAACCCATTTGCCGGGCTGACTGTAGCCGGGAGCATTGGCGCCGTGCATCGTAACGCCTAAGCTCTCCGTTCGGTATCCTCGGCGAACCAAGAGCTCAAGCGCACCAACTCGACCGTAGTTCACGCCGCAAACGATGCGCTCACAGCCCCGTTGGGCTGCATAATCTTCGCATGACGCAACCAGACGATTGAAGGCGTCCTCGCAGTGCGCGGAGGGCCGTGCTGCCGCGAACTTGACGTAGCACGTTCCGGTACCGGCTTCCGTCCGTGGACCGTAATGACAGACGGCGAAGCCCTCCAGTTGTGCGCCGTCCTCCAAGAGAATCGTATCCCCGAGGGAGAGGCGTGTAACGGCATCAATCTCGCATGAGAGATTGAGCCCCCGGTAGACTGCATCGGTCAGGGACGCGCAGTGGACGGCGACGCTCTTTCTCTGTTCTGGGTTCAGCTTGGACCAGCGCTCGTAGGATAGGTTCCCGGACGCGGCGGGGGACTTGAGTTCCATGAGCGCGGTCAGGAATCGGGGCCAGAATCCAAATCTGCGATACAGGGAAAGGTGCTTGGGGCTGTCTGGGAACGTAAACAAGCCGCGGTGCGTGATGCCCCAGCGATCAAATCGAGACACTGCTTCGGCGACGAGGTGCTTTCCGACGCCCTTGTCCCAGAGGAGCGGATCGACGGTCAATGGTCCGAAGAAGCCAACGGTCCCCCAGCGCGTCGTGAAGTTCGATCCAACGACTCGCCCGTCTACTTCGGCCACGAAAGCGCTTGCCGAGTTGCTGTTCCAACGGCCGTATACGTAGTCAGCATCCCCAAAGGCGGTCATCGAGCTTTCGAGGCGCAACTGCCTGCCAAACGCGCAGCGGAAAATGTGCTCCGCTTCGCTGAGGTCGTCCTCAACCATCGGGCGAACAATAACGTCCATAGTCCACCTTCTTCGCCGATAACGAGCAAGTGCGCAGCGCCGGGGCGCGGCAAAACCCCGTTATGCTTGTGGCCGAACGACCAGGCTCTGCGGCCCGCTCACGCGGAGGAAGCCATTGACACACGACAACCGTCATGCGGCCCCGTCACGAGCAGCAGCTTGTTCGCGCTGGGGTCACATCGCACAAGCCTCTTAGCTCCACCGCTTTTCGTACTCCCAATACATGTGGGCGCGGAGGCGCTTCGATCGATCTCATCCCACGTGTGGGATGCCGCCGCTGAAATGTACTCCCGCAAGGACTTCATGAAGATAGCTCCGGGTCGAAGGAGTCGACCACGAGAAAGCGGCGGTGTTTGTCGTCACCCTTGGCACGTGACACGGCGGCGGGC
Organism: uncultured Planctomycetota bacterium; assembly: GCA_963827935.1. Lineage (GTDB taxonomy): Bacteria > Planctomycetota > Planctomycetia > Gemmatales > Gemmataceae > DATFNV01. Next base: position 632,042 of record CAWHCN010000004.1, read on the forward strand.
GTCGTCACCAGAACCTGAAAGCAGGCCGTGCCTTCCTCGCCTTCCAGTCCGATGTCCAGTTGAAACCAGGCGAACTCGTCCCACGGCTCTGGGTGTTCAGCTGCGGCAAAGTGCTCCCAGCCAGAATAGTCATTCGGACGAATCCCCCGGAGTTCCGGCTGAAGCATCTCAAGGCCCCATCATCTGAGCCGCGAACGATAAGGATAAGCTGCCGGGGCCGCCTGTAAGACCTTCATGCCGCGCGGAACCAGTATGGCGGCCCCGGTCAGCTTCATCCGTTGGTTATCCCGCCTCACGAGCAGCAACGGGCCGTTCGGTGATATCTACCTGCTTGAACTGAATACTGACTTCGCCGTCTGGGTACAGAAGCAACCGATACTCGAAGCATTCGCGTGAGCGGTCTACTTCATCATACAGCACTTCGACGGAAGCCGGCCGCATAGCGTGCCGTAGCGTGTCCAACGTCTCACGATCAACGGCGACCCGCGAGAAAGCGAGGGTTACGTCGGAGTAGCCCCGCTGGAGGTCGCCGCACCGGAGTCGAAGCATCAATCGCGAATGCTCCGGATCATGTTCCAGCGCCACCAAGTACGCGTCGTGCGGGTTCACCTTCGACAGCGCCACAATCGGTGTTGGGAGATCGAGTGAGGTGATGTAATGCCAGTAAGCCTCCAGTAAAACGGCGGCCTGCTCATCGGCCATCTCGCCCTTGACCCAGGCTCGGGTGAAAAACTTCATCCTCACAACTCGCTAAGGGATAACGATGAAGCTCAGCCACCGGCGGGGCGGCTGAGACGCAATACCTTGGAAACTCGCCATGCCCCGCCGGTTGGCTGCAGCCGCAGGTTCGGCAGCATCTCTGCTTCAAGTATCGTAGTCGCCGCTATCCCACGGTTCAACGAACGCCATGTAGTTGCCTGGTTGCATTTCAACTGCCCATGGATCACCATCTTCTTCTGGCTCGCGAAGAACAAGCCCGAAGGTTGTGCCGAAGCGCTGGATGGCGAATGGAGCTACTTCGATTCGGTCATAAGTGACGGCGCCAAGGTCCTTCAGCCACCGGTCTCGGAGTTCCAGGCGTTTCTCGTGGTCGAGGGTTGCGCGGTCCAAAATCCTCAATCTTTGCCTCAAGCAGTTTGCCCTTTGGATCGAACAAATACAGGGCGACGAACTCGCCGCCCTTGCGGCCCGAAATCGCGGGTTCAAACGGTGAAGTCAGAATGAACTGCCTGCCGTCTGCCGTTCGACCGACGTACTCCGCGTGGTAGTCGTCGTGGTTAATCGCGATGATTTCCGGGGGGCCGTCTGCCATGGATGCACCTCCGCCCCCGAACTAATGAGTCATGCAACCGGTGCCGGCACTTTAGTGCCCCCGCCGGCACCTTATCAAGGGGCGCCGGCACATCAGCGCCCCCGCCGGCACGTTATCAAGGGGCGCCGGCACATTAATGCCGGCGCCGGCGCACGCTGGTGATGCCGGCACTTTTCCTGACTCATTGCAACCCGCTCCGCTGGCCGTGTCAAGAACTTTCGCTTTTCTCCTTGACAGGTAGCGTCGCCGGGATACATCCGCAGTGGGAACAGACGTTCACTATATCGGGGGAGGATCGCCCTGACGCCCCTACCCTGCCCCGGTTCGTCCGCTGGAGTGCCGGGATTGCCGCTGCTGGAGCGGTTGCGGGAGGCGGCCGCAGGCACGGCCGACGTACTCGTCTCGTGGGGGCGGGCGGGCGTCCGGCGAGCTCAAGGGGCTGCGTCGTGGCAGTTTTGATGGCTGGCTCAGACCGGTCGCAGGCGTCGCTATCACCCATTCCTTGTCCACCCGCGATGCCTCCCTGCCCGCGCCCACACCTCTTCCGGCACATCAGCCCGATCCATGATGTTCCACGGGTACGGCAACCGCAGCGGCTCCTCCGAAGGCGGCGGGGGCAGGGGATCGGGTGGGGGATTCGCCGGCGCCGCGATTTCCGATCTCGCCTCCGGCAGCGGCGGCGGAGCGGAGGAGATGGGCGGGGTTGACTGGTCGTCACCTGAAGGAGGCGCTTTTTTGACCGGTTCCGGGTGTTGCGCGGCCCACCAGTCCAGGAAGTTCTGCTGCCATCGTTCGGCCATGCCCGGCAGCTGGTAGAGGAAGGGGTCGCCGCGGGTGCCGCGGCCGGATTGGAGCACCCGCCCCTCTTGCACGGCCCGGTCCAGCCAGCGCCACAAGGTCAGCCGGGACGGGGCCATTCCCGACTCCGGCCAGCGGCGCAGGATGTCGCGGCGGGCCAGCGGGCCCTGGCTCTGGTCCAGGATGGCGTGCAGGAGCGGCCAGCCGAGATCGAAGGTCGGCTCGGCGGACGTTCCCAGGCTGCGGTAATCGGTGCCGTCGGCGGTCCATTCGATCACCAGACGGGGCGGCGTGGCCGAGTGGCGCGAGAAGGAACGCAGCAGCCGGCGGCGGTCGTGGGGCCGGCGCGAGGCAGGCTGCATCTCCACGATGATATCGACAAAGCCCGGCAGGGCGCCGCTGCCCCGGGCGGCCTGGCCGGGCAGCGTTGGACCCTTCTTCGGGTGGTGGGCGATCAGGATCGACACGCCTTTCTCGGTTAGGCGCCGGAGGGGTTTCAGGGGCCGGAGCATGGCCACGGCGTCGTTCTCGCTTCGCATCGGCGACAGGTTGGCAAGCGAGTCGATCACCAGGAGGGCGATCGGCTGCTCCTCGTGGAGACGGACGATTCGTTCGAGAAGCCTCAGCCAGTCTTCCTCCGTGGGCGTGCCGGTAAACGGGAGGCAGAACCAGGCGACGTGCCCGTCGAGGTCGAGGAGCTGGCTGCGCTCGACCCATTTATCGGGGGATTCTTCACTGATGACGACCGCCCGGCCCGCGGCGACCGGCAGCCCGGCCAGCGTGCCGCCGGTTTTCATGCGGGCCAGGAGGACCGAGATCAGCGTCGATTTGCCGGCCTTCCACAGGCTGGTGAGCAGGGTCATGTTGCCGGCGGCGAGGAAGCCGTGCCAGAGCCAGTCCCAGCGATGCCGCCTGGCAGCCTTCAGGTCGGCCAGGGACTGCGGGACGTGAGGTTCGATCGCGTCGGCGAGCGGGGCGGCATTGTGGGATGAAGGCATGGGGGACCTCGGTGTCGGGGAAGGATACTGGTAATAACCTGCCGGTTGCCGGCCCTGGCAGCCCGTGCGGCAGCGAGGGAGTTCAGGTCCCTCGCTGGCGCTTCGGGCTGCCCCCACTGGCAGCGGTTTGGTGGAGGGGTGCGTCCGGGCGCTGACGGCGCGCTTCGAGCCAGGCATAGTATACATATGTCCAAAAGATGTGGGGAGGTCAGTTGCTTCCGGCCATCGGGGAAGGATGGCGGGGAAAGGATTCAGGGGGGGTGTCCGAGGGGGTGCTGAAACGAATGTTCGCAAATCGAATGAGCGAAAGGGTTTCGGGAGAGCGATTCGTTTCAGTTCCGCGCAATCTGTTCTGGACGGCAAATGAAACCAGCGAGGCTCAGGGTTCGCTGGTGTCGGGCGGGACTGTTACCCCACCACCGCCAGCACGGCCTTCTCCCGCGGCAACACCGGCTCCAGCGCCTCCTTGCGTCGTCCCTCCACTTCGAGCCCGGACAGGCGTTCGCCTTCCTCCTCGCGCAAGCGAGTGCGCAGGACCACGAAAGTGCGTTCCTGAATCCGGTACTCGCTGCCCCCCTCCAGGCAGGCCGGTTCCGATGTGTCGGCGGCGGTGTCGAAGACGGTCTCCCAGGTCTGCTCCGCGCGGGTGATCGGCAGCTTGAAGGGGATCGGCTCGTGATGGGCGTTGAGCAGCAGCAGGAAGGTTTCGCCGACGATCGGCTCGCCGCGTTCATCCACGTCGCCGATCTGGTCGCCGGCCAGGCGCAGGCCGAGGCATTTGAGGAAGCCGGCATTCCAGGCGGCGTCGGGCATTTCGTTGCCGGAAGGATCGAGGAAGGAAATGTCCTTGATGCCTTCGCCGCGGAGGGGCCGGCCCAGGAAGAAGCCGCGCCGCCGAAAGACCGGCTGGTTCCGCCGCAGCCCCGTGATCCGGCGGACGAAGTCGAGGAAGGCCTTCTGCTCGTCGTCCAGGTCCCACTTGAGCCAGGTGAGTTCGCTGTCCTGGCAGTAGGCGTTGTTGTTGCCGTTTTGCGAATGGCTCAGTTCGTCGCCGCCGCAGAGCATCGGCACGCCCTGCGAGAGGAGCAGGGTGGCGATCAGGTTGCGCTTTTGGCGGCGCGCAAGGCCCGGATGGCAGGGTCACCGGTGGCGCCTTCCACGCCGCAGTTCCAGGAGTGGTTCTCGTTGCTGCCGTCCTGGTTCTTTTCGCCGTTGGCCTCGTTGTGCTTGTCGTTGTAGCTGACCAGGTCCTGGAGGGTGAAGCCGTCGTGGCAGGTGATGAAGTTGATGCTGGCGTGAGGCTTGCGGCCGTCGTGGTTATAGAGGTCGCTCGAACCGGCCAGGCGCGTGGCCAGCTCCGAGGCGGTGCTGCCGTCGCCCTTCCAGAAGCGGCGAACCCCGTCGCGGTACTTGCCGTTCCATTCGGTCCAGAGGACCGGGAAGTTGCCGACCTGGTAGCCACCCGGGCCGACATCCCACGGTTCGGCAATGAGCTTGACCTGGGAGAGCACCGGATCCTGCTGGATGATGTCGAAGAAGGCGCCCAGCTTGTTGACCTCGTGCAGCTCGCGGGCCAGGGTACTGGCGAGATCGAACCGGAAGCCGTCCACGTGCATCTCGAGCACCCAGTAGCGGAGGCTGTCCATGATGAGCTGCAGCACACGCGGGTGAGTCATGTTGAGCGTGTTGCCGCAGCCGGTGAAGTCCATGTAGTAGCGCTGGTCCTTTCCGGAGAGACGGTAATAGCTGGCGTTGTCCACGCCGCGCATCGACAGGGTCGGGCCCAGTTGATTTCCCTCGGCGGTGTGGTTGTAGACCACGTCGAGGATGACTTCGATGTGGGCCGTGTGCAGCGTCCGCACCATCTTCTTGAATTCCTGCACCGCCTTGCGGGGCGACTGTTTCGAGGCATAGCGCATGTCCGGCGCGAAGAAGGCCAGCGTGTTGTAGCCCCAGTAATTGCTAAGCCCGCGCTCCTCGACCAGGTGGCGATCATCGACGTGATGGTGGACCGGCATCAGTTCAACGGCCGTGACATTGAGACCCTTGAGATGCTCGATGGCGGGATCGGACGCGAGGCCGGCGTAGGTGCCCTGTTGTTCCTCGTCCACGCCGGGCATTCGCTGGGTGAAGCCCTTGACGTGCAGCTCGTAAATGAGGGTATTGTGCCACGGAGTGCGCGGCGAACGGTCGTCGCCCCAGGTGAAGGCGGTGTCGAGAACGGCTGCCAATGGGCAAACGGCGGCGTTGTCGCGCTCATCCCGGGACAGGTCGGCCGTCGGGTCGCCGATCCGGTAGCCAAAGAGGGCGTCGTCCCATTTCAGGTCGCGGCCGATGGCCTTGGCATAAGGATCGAGGACGATCTTGCGCGGATTGAAGCGGTGCCCCTGGGCCGGCTCGTACGGGCCGTGGACACGGTAGCCATACAACTGCGACGGCAACGCATCCGGCAGGTAGCAGTGCCATACTTGGTCGTCGTGATAGTGGATATCGATGCGCTCGCTTTCCTGGCCATCCTCGTGCGAGGAGAACAGGCACAGCTCCACCTTGGCGGCGTGTTCGGAGAAGAGCGCGAAGTTGACGCCCGCGCCGTCCCAGGTGGCGCCCAGCGGATACGGACGGCCCGGCCAGACGCGCATGGTGCTCTCCCCAAGATGGGTTCGAAGATGAACCGTTGAGGAAGAGTAGAGCAAGTGCTGTGCCGCGCGCCATCGAACTGATCCGGCCCAGGGATGACTGGCCTTGTCTGGCCAATGCAATTTCTGGCTATAATGCCGCGCCGCCGTGCCCGACCTTCGCCGGTCGTTCTGAAAGGAGCTGCCGATGCCGCGAACAGCTGTGCCGTTCGAGAACGTCGCCGAGATGCTGGAGCAACTTGGCGGCATTGACCCACGCCGCGTCCGCTCCTGGCCGCCACCGGGCCGGGCCACGGAAAAGGATGTGCTGCGCCTGCTGGATCACGAGGATCGGGTGTACGAGCTGATTGACGGTATCCTGGTGGAGAAGGTCATGGGACTGACGGAAGCGGCGGTGGCCATGGAGATCGGAAGCCGGCTGGCGCCCTTCGTTCGGGAAAACGATCTTGGCTTCGTCGCCGGGGCCGATGGCACCCTGAAGCTGATGCCTCGGCTGGTGCGCATCCCCGACATCTCGGTTCATCTCCTGGCAGCAACTTCCCACCAAAGAATACCCGTCCGAGCCCATCCCGCTCCTTTATCCCGATCTCGCAGTCGAGGTGCTCAGTGAGGGGAACACCAAGGGGGAAATGGAGCGCAAGCTCAGGGAATACTTCTTTGCGGGAACCCGTCTCGTCTGGCTGGTCGATCCGCCGACCCGGACGGTGCGCGTCTATACCGCCCCCGACCAAATGACCCGCCTGGGCGAGACTGACATGCTAACGGGTGGTGAAGTGCTACCTGGGTTCAGCTGGTCGGTTCGAGAACTGTTCGCGCGCGTGCCGCGAAAATCCCCGCGGCGACGAACGAATGGAAAGGGTCCGGCGAATGGGAAGCGGGGGAGATAGTTGCCTGAAACGACCAGGGCCGCCCTCGCGCCATTGAGAGGACGACCCCAATCGTTTTTGCTCTCCTGGCTTCAGTTGCTGAACTCCGGCCGCCGGGCGGCGAGCTGCTGCTGAAGGCGGGTCACGATGCTCGAGTGCATCTGGCTGACGCGCGATTCGCTCAGGTCGAGGGTGGCGCCGATTTCCTTCATCGTCATGTCCTCGTAGTAGTAGAGGATAATGATGAGGCGTTCGTTGCGGTTCAGGCCGCGCGTCACCAGGCGCATCAGGTCGCGGTTCTGTAGTCGATGCGTCGGATCCTCCGCCTTCTTGTCTTCCAGAATGTCGATCTCGCGGACGTCCTTGTAGCTGTCGGTCTCGTACCACTTCTTGTTGAGGCTGACGAGGCTGACGGCGGTGGCGTCGCCGGCCATGCGGTCGTATTCCTGGAGCGAAACGCCAAGCTTTTCGGCCATTTCGTCGGGGCGGGGCGGCCGGCCCAGCTCGGCTTCCAGGGCCTTGCGCGATTCCTCCATGCGGCTGGCCTTGCTGCGCACCAGGCGCGGCACCCAGTCCATGGTCCGCAGTTCGTCCAGCATGGCTCCCCGGATGCGCGGCACGCAGTAGGTCTCGAACTTGACGCCCCGCTCCAGGTCGAAGGCCTCGATAGCATCCATCAGGCCAAACACGCCGGCACTGATGAGGTCGTCCAGGTCGACGCCTTCGGGTAATCGCGACCAGATGCGCTCGGCGTTGTACTTCACCAGCGGCAGAAAGTTCTCCACCAGTTGGTTGCGCAGCTCGGTGGTAGGAGCGGCCCGGTAGTCGCGCCAGACCTGCTGGATATCGGTTGCCAGATGCGTCACCATGGGACTCCTCCCTGATGTTTGGCAAGCGCTGTCGAGCTGGCCTCTGCCCTGACCCCGCCAGGCCCGCGCGGGCGTCGTCGCCCTCGCTCCCCCGCCTGTGGCGTGGTCCCGTCGGCAAAGTGACCCATCCTGGAGTTCCGGCGCGGCGCAGCCCCAGCGAGGCTGCCCGCTTTCACCGGCAGCAGGACCGCCCGGCGCCCGGAGGCGCCTCTGCGGCAAGTGCTGTTGAAGTCCCGCGTGAGACATGGACCGGCACGGCCGGGCAACCACGGCTCCCCAGCCGCGGCCTGGCCCGCTTGGACCCCCCGACCTCCGTGCCCAGCCCACCGGCCCCTTCCGCAAAAGGAGCCGGCCCCCAGAATGTTCGACTGCGTTCGCCGAACCCCATCCGTTGCGGCCCGAGAAGGCGGACCGCCTGCCCCCCTGTTATCGACCCCCCTGCCTCCTCGGCTGGAGAAAAAGCGGCTCGATTCTCCGCCATTCTCTCCCAAGGCGTCGGAGGGTGCGGCCGTGGAGACGGGCGCCATCGAGCGGCTCCCGCTCTGTCCATGCCGCCGATCGGGCTCAAGCCTGGCCATCGGTCGTAACGGCGTCCCCCGACGCCATCGCCAGTGCCACCTGGGCCCGTCGACCCGGCCCGCGGATGACGCAACGTCTCCCGGGGCCGACATCTGATCTCGCGCTAACTGAGGAGGCGGGGCTATACGGTCGGGGCGCCGTGCTGTCAAGCCGGGCTCGACGGGGTTCGGGTTGGGGGGCGCACGACACGGTTTGCAGCTGACGTACCGAACTCCTACACTAGCTCGTAGGGATTCAGTCGTCTCATTGACATAACTCTTTACAGGAGCCAAGGATGGCAGGAACTGAAAAATCCACTGCCAAGGTTGACGAAGTGCGACCCTACGTGGAGGGCGTTGCCAAAAACCTCGTCGACAAGCTGTACGGCCCCGCCGGACTGCCGTGGGGCACTACTCTGACCGAACTGGAAAACGTCTGCCTGGGCATCCGCGCCGTTCTCGCGGAAAAGATGCTGGACGTGGCCCTGGAACGCCAGGCGGCGGACCACCCGCGGCGGCCCAGGGATTTCGGCTGCTGTCCGGAATGCCAGCGCCCCCTCGTCTGCGACGACACGGAACCCCGCTTGGTGCAGACGCGAGCGGGAGAGGCCGAATGGCTTGAGCCCCAGGCTTACTGCCGCACCTGTCGGCAGGCTTTTTTCCCCTCAGTCCAAGAGCCTGGGCATTGATCGCAGTCACTACAGCCCCGCTCTGCAAGACAAGATCGTTTACGCGGGCGTCAACAACACCTCCTTTGCCAACGCCAGCGACAACCTGCGCGTGGTGGGGGATGTGGAAGTTGCCGCCAAGCAGATCGAGCGTGTCACCAAAGGCATCGGTCTGGAACGCTGCGTGGAACGTGACGAGGGCGTCGCCAGCTACCAGGCCCTGCCGTTGGTGCAACGCAAAGGCGTCCCCGACGGGGTGACGCCGCCGGCGGTGGGCGTGGTCGGCACGGACGACGGTCGGATCCAAATCCTGGATCGTGCCGCGGCCGCCGCGGCGAAGGTGCCGTCGGCCGAAGCGTCGCCCGTGGCCGTGACAGCCGTGGCCAGCGAACCCGTGAGCGTGACGCCCGTGGCCATCCCGGTGCTGGCCGTCGCGCCCGCTGCCGCGACGCCTGTGGCCGCCAACGCGCGTCCAGCGCCGTCGGCAGCCACGGCGGAGCGTGGGGGCCGCCACTGGCGTGAAGACAAGATCGGCCTGCTGATGGGCATGACGAGCACCGTCTCGGCGAGCGATCCTTGTCCGCAAATTCCCGAGGGTTTTCTCGATCCCACGCGTATGGGCCAACTGGTGCGCGACTTGCGTAAGGGGGTCCCCGTGGCGGAGGAAGCCGCTGACGAGGCCCGGGACCCGGCCGCCGCAGCGGACGCCTATGAAAGTCGGCCCGCCGTCTGGAAACCGCCGGCCGTGGCGGAGAAACGGCTGGTCGGCTCGCGGCAAAGCTGGGCCGCGTTCGGGCCCATGGTGGCGGCGGCGGCCTGGGCGATGGGCTTGTTCGGGTCGGCCCGCCAGGCCTTCATCGGCGATGGGGCGGAGAACAACTGGACGGTATGGCGTGATTACTTCTCGTCGTTCGTGCCGATCCTGGATTTCATCCATGCCCTGTCGTACGTGTATGCGGCGGCGCACGCCGGCTGCACGAAGACGGCGGGCTGGCTGCGTTACCGCGTGTGGATCGCCTGGGTCTGGGAAGGGCGTGTGGATCGCGTGCTCGAGGCCTTGCGGGCACGTCAGGCGGAGTTGGGCGAGCCGCAAGAGGAAGACAAGGAGACGCAGCCGCGCAAGGTCGTGGCCAAGGCGTTGACCTACTTGGAGAACAACAAGCGCCGGATGCGTTACGACGTCTACCGCCGCGAGGGCTTGCCGATAACTTCCAGCTACGTGGAAAGCGCGGTCAAGCAGTTCAACCAGCGGGCGAAGGGAACGGAGAAGTTCTGGGGAGAGGAAGGCGCAGAGGCGATACTCCAGTTACGCGGCGATTACCTGAGCGAGAACGAGCCGCTGAAGGCCTTCTGGGAACGCCGGCAAGACCAGACCTCGGGGCAGCGTCCCTACCGGCGGGCAGCGTGATTGCAAACCAGGTCGTGCGCCCCGGGTTGGGGTAGTAGTGGAAAGCCGACAGAATGGTGACACGAATAATTGTAGGGTGCGTCAAGCGTACTCGCGCCGACGCACCGTTCCTGCCCCGCGGTGCGTCGGCGCGAGTACGCTTGACGCACCCTACGCTTGCTGCCAAGGGGGTAAGTGGGCAGGCAGATCCGGATTGATGAGCAAGGTGCTAGACCCCGTCGGGCATCACTGCGCCAGCACCCGGTACAGCACCGTCGTGCTGCAGAGCCCGCCGCGAGGCCAGAGCGCGTAGCCGGGGATCACGCCGCAGCGTTGCCAACCAAGGTGTTCATACAGTCGCTCGGCATCGCTGCCGGTAACCGTGTCGAGCACCAACAGCGTCTTGCCGGCCTCACGTGCCGTCGCCTCCGCTGCTTGCATGAGCGCTGTCCCCAGGCCGCGACGCCGCGCCCGGCGGTGGACCTGCATCTTGGCCACGTCGGCCCGGTGCGGCTGGTTCTCCGGCATTGCCAGCACCACCTGCACCGTCCCCACGATGGCGTGGGATTCTCCGTCCTCGGCGACCAGGACAATCCGTTCGCCGCGGGCGGCGCTGGCCAGTGCAGTTTGCCAGAAGGCCAGCGCCTGGCGCGCGACAGCGGGTGCATGAAGCCGACCGACGCCCCGCCCTCCACCACGTCTAGGAGCACGTCGGTCAGTCCCTCGGCCACGGCCGGGTCGGGGCCGGCGGGATAGATGTGGAACGTGTCGGCCATATTGCCCTCGCTGGTTGCCTCATCGACAGGAAGCGCGACGGCTGGTGGCCGGCCAGCCCGACGCCGCCCACCAGTTCCGCAGCTGCTGCCGAGCGGCCTCGGGAAGCTGCCGTGAAAACACCAGGCTGATCCGCTGGCCGCGTGCCACCCCCGACACCTTCCCCGTGCGAACGCCGTGCCCGGCCGCCACGTCGCGGATACAGCGGAGGAACGCCGGCGTGACCACTCCGACGACCGCCCGCGGCTCACCCCGGGTGATGCGGACGACAAAGGCCGATCGCCCCCGGCCGGTCCGCCACAGGCTCCAGACGATGATGCCGCCGATCAGGACGGCGATGAGCTTGGTGAGGAGGTCCATAGCCGTGTTTTAACCATGACCTAACCGCGCACAAGGATTCCCCCTGGACCAACTTCCAGGAACGAGTGCGACCCGAACTCGCGCACAATATCTGGAATGAGCGGCACAATCAGTGCCTCCAGGTCACGGTTGTTGATGTTTCCGGTCGAGATCAGAAGTAACTTGGCCGGTCGCCCTCGGAGGATGTGCGAGTCCACGAAATCCGAGTCCTTCGTGACAAACACGCGCTGCTCTCGCTCGGCCAAGTCGTTGATCCGATGGTCGGTCGTCCGGTTCGCGTCCGGCAAGTCCAGCGTGTGGATGGCGCTGCACCCCGGCGGCCGTCAACCACGCTGTCATCCGCCGCGGCAACTGGGCGTCCACCAAGAAATTCATGGCTTCACCGAATGGAGTCGGCGAGTCTGGGCGAGTCGGGCCGCGAACGTCAGGACGGCGAGGAGGTCCTCCCGTTCCAGATCCTCGTAGTCGGCTAGAATCTCATCGCTCGTCATGCCGGAGCCAAGCAATTCCAGCAAGGTTTCGACGGGATAGCGCAGCCCGCGGACGCACGCCTTGCCGTGGCACACCGCGGGGTCAATGGTGATGCGAGAGAGGAGTGTGTTCATAACGGTAGTATACCTCGACCAGCGCGCACGAGTCCGGAGGCGTCATTCTTCTCGGTGCGTGTTGCTACGACCGCCACAGCCTCAATTGAGAGTACGCCATCCCCTCGTCCACGTTCAACCAAAAACCCACCCCCTGGACACCACTCTCCCGCCATGATAATACGGATTAGTTGGGGCGCCTGCTCTCTCCCTGCCCGCCCCCAACGGCCTTCCCGACCTTCCCGCCCCGCAGGATGACTCACCATGCACCGCCTCCCATCCGCCCGCCTCGTTCTCTGCGCCCTGCTCCTGGCCGCCGTCGGCCCTGCGGCTGCAGAGAACTGGCCGCATTGCGCGGGCCCAGCAACGATGGCATCAGCAAGGAAACCGGACTGCCGACCGAATGGTCCGATTCCAAGAACATCGCCTGGACGCTCAAGCTGCCGGGCAAGAGCGGGGCCACGCCGGCGATCTGGGGGGACCGCATCTTCCTTACCAGCGCCGACGGCAGCGATATCGTCGTGATCTGCGTCAGCACCGACGGCAAGGAATTGTGGAAGAGCAAGCTGGCCGGCAGCGATAAATCGTTCCGGAATGAAGGAAACAACGCCTCGCCGTCTCCCTCGACCGACGGCAAGCACGTCTACGCCTTCGCCGGCACCGGCGACCTGGCCTGCCTTGACATCGACGGCAAGGAAGTCTGGAAATTCAACGTCCAGGAGCGCTATGGCCGGTGGAAGACCAACTGGGGCCTGCACACCTCGCCGCTCCTCGACGGCGATCGGCTCTACATGCAGCTTCTCAATAACCTCGGCAAGAGCGTTATCGCCCTCGACAAGAACACCGGCAAGGAAATCTGGAAAGTCGAGCACAAGAGCGACGGCTACGGTGAGAACCCGGATTCGTATGCCTCGCCGGTGATGTGGCGCAAGGGGAAGGACGCCTTCCTGATCACGCACGGCAACGACTACGCCATCGCGCATCGGCTGGAGGATGGCAGCGAAATCTGGCGCGTCGGCGGGCTGAACCCCAAGAATAACTACAACTCCCAGCTGCGGTTCGTCGCCTCGCCGGTAGCCACGCCGGACCTGATTGTGATTCCCTCGGCCAAGCACCACGGCGTCGTCGGCCTTCGGCCGGACGCCCAGGGCTCCGTCATGCCCGGGAGCAAGTACGAAGCCTGGCGCCTGACCAGCGGCACGCCGGATGTCCCCTCGCCGCTGGTCTACGAGGGGTGTGTCTATCTGTGTGACGAAGACGGTTTCCTCGCCTGCCTCGACGCCAAGACAGGGGCGCAGCATTACAAGCAGCGGCTGCACGGCGCCAAGTACCGGGCCTCGCCGGTCGGCGCCGACAGCCGGGTCTACCTGAGCGCCAGCGACGGTGTGGTGACCGTGGTCAAGGCCGGTCCGAAGTTCGAGCAGGTGGCGGAGAACCGTCTGCCGGATAACCTGTACGCCTCCCCGGCGGTCAGCGGCGGCCGCATCTACCTGCGCGGCTGGAAGGCGTTGTATGCGATCGGGACGCCGGCCAAGTAAACCACAAAGGACACAAAGAACACAAAGAACACGGCCAGAATTGCGTGGATTCTCGGCCTTCCTTTGTGTTCTTTGTGTCCTTTGTGGTTCCATTTAGGACATTCTCGCCAGGACGATAACTCATGCCGCGTATCACTTATCTCCCTGTGGTCCTATTCACCCTGCTCCTCGCTCATGCGGCCCGCGCCGACAACTGGCCCCAGTGGCGCGGCCCCCGAAACGACGGCATCAGCAAGGAAACCGGCCTGCCCACCGAGTGGAGCCCCACGAAGAACGTCGCCTGGACCCTGAAGATGCCGGGCAGAGGCAGCTCCACGCCGGCCGTCTGGGGCGACCGCCTCTTCCTCACCTGCGAATACGGCGCCGACCTTGTGGTCCTGTGCATCAGCACCGCCGGCAAGGAATTGTGGAAGAACAAGCTCGGACCGGCCCGAGGAGCCGGCGGCGGCGAGGCGAACGGGGCCTCCCCCTCCCCCAGCACCGACGGCAAGCACGTCTTCGCCTTCATGGGCAATGGCGAACTGGCCTGCTACGACTTCGACGGCAACGAGGCCTGGAAGGTCAACACCCAGGAGCGCTACGGCAAGTTCCGCCTCGGCTTCGGCTATCACACCACCCCGGTGCTCGACGGCGATCGCCTGTATCTGCAATTCATCCACGATGGCGGCGGCTTCGTGGTTGCCCTGGACAGCCGCGACGGCAAGGAAGTCTGGAGAGTGAAGCGCGACAGCGACGGCACCGCCGAAAACAAGCATTCCTATGCCTCGCCGACTCTCTGGCGCAACGGCAAGGAGGCTTACCTGATTACGCACGGCAACGACTACGCCATCGCCCATCGCCTCAGCGACGGCCAGGAAATCTGGCGCGTTGGCGGCCTGAACCCCAAGAGCAAGTACGATGCGACCCTTCGCTTTGTCTCCTCGCCGGTGGCGACGCCGGACCTGATCGTGGTCCCCTCGGCCAAGAACCACGGCGTGGTCGGCCTGAAGCCGGATGCGAAGGGCCTGGTGATGCCGGGCAGCGATGCCGAGGCCTGGCGCCTGTTCAAGGGGACGCCGGACGTAACCTCGCCGCTCAATTACGATGGCCTGATCTACCTGTGCGGCGACGGGTCGCTGAGCTGCCTGGACGCGAGGACCGGCAAGGAGCAGTTCAACCACCGCATCCACGCCTCGGCTTACCGGGCCTCCCCGGTCGCCGCTGACGGCCATGTTTACCTGACCGCCCGCGACGGGGTGGTCACCGTCATCAAGGCGGGGCCGAAATTCGAGCCGATCGCCGAGAACCGGCTGCCGGATTCGCTGTACGCCTCCCCGGCGATCAGCAACGGGCGGATTTATCTACGGGGGTTCGGGACGCTGTATGCGATTGGCGAAACGGCCAGATGACCACGACGCCTTGAGCCCTGGCGCCTAGTGAAACGAAACGCTGTCCGCAAATGCCTGCACGTATTGGGTTTGCGAACATTCGTTTCACATGCACTCGGACACCCCCCGACACCCCCCCCCCTGAAACGCAGGAAACATTTGTTCATTGATCGGATTAGTGAAGATTATTCACGCGCTGTCCCGGTCTCGCAGAAACGCTTCGCCATGTTCAGCACGCGTTCCAGATTCTCGCACACATAATAGGCCGGGCAGCGGTAGCCCTCGCCGCTGGTCTGCACCTCGACTTCCTCGTCACCGCGACTGGAGTCGTAGTAGACCCAGGCGTCGTCGCATTCACGGACGACATAGGCGCCGGGGCCGCCGATGATCTCGAGCGCGGCCGACTGTTCCGGCTCGCCAGTCCAGAGGCGGACCAGCGGCTGGGCGTGGTGGTCCAGCTGGCGGATGCGGGCCTCGATCTGCTCCCAGGTGGGGTCGTGGAGGTACTCGACGCCCAGCGGCTCGCCGGCGGCGGAGTGAGGGTTGGTTTCGAGCGCCCGAATGACCAGCCCGGCCGGTGTGGGTGTGATCTTCCGGGGCACCGCCTCGGCGATCGCGTCAGACGGAGGCTTGAGCGTGCGCGGTTGTTGCTCGACCTGCAGGTCTCGTGCCGCATCGGACAGGGCCGGCAGCACCTCGAGCCAGAAGCGGTCGCGGATCGGGTTGCCTCCGGCATACACCATCTCGCCGCCCACCATGAGACGGTACTGCATCTCCCGCATGCCGCCCGTGAGCAACCAGTACAGGCGAAACGGCCCGAACAGCGGAGGCATGCCCGAAGGGTGCAAGACCTCAACGCGATGCAGCTCATTCATCGGAATCGGCCGACGATAAAAACTGGAATAGAGCCGCTTGTTAGTCAGCAGCACCCCGGCCTTGCCGTTCCGCAACATCGACGTGTCAATAATGGCGAGCGGTGTCTCGTCATCATCCATGTCCTGGGCGAATCGGGCCCGTGCGTTGGCGACGAGTTTTGCCGGGAAGTTCCCCAACCGCTGCAGAACCCCCTTGGCCCCGTGACGCTCGGCGATCTCCCGCACGAGGGCCTCGGCCTGCTCGGCCGGCACCATCCGCTCCTCAACCGGAGCGGGCTCATCCATCGCCTCCTCGTACTCCGCCGGTCCCCGATCCTCGAATGGCGCGCCTCGGGGTCGGCCGACCAGTTCCTTGATCCCGAACCCGAGGCACACAAGTCCTAAAAGCGCCGGCAGGATGGACAGGCCGAAACAGCCCACCGGGACCGCGGCCTTGGGCTCTGCCAACAGGCTGTACGCCACCGCACCCGCCGGGATGCACAAGATCAGACCGGAAATGATCAACACGGTCCCGAACAGCGCCCGTTCCCAGCGCGACGGAGGCGGCGTGTAGCGCGTGAGACAGGTTCGGCAGACGCGTTGCCGGCCGCGCTTCTGGTAGTGCGGACTGCCGCACTTCGGGCAGACGGGGCTGATGGGATAGCGGGGCATGGATGCCCTCTGAGAAGGTCGTACGGCAGAACGACGGATGTTATAATAACCCGGCGCTTGACTCGCTGCCGTCTTTCTGACACTCCCGAAGGCAATACCGCCATGCGACCATTGATCCTCCTCATCTTCTCCCTTCTGGCCCCCGTTCCGCTCCTCCCTCCGGCACAGGCCGCCGACGAACCTCCGCCGACGCCGACGCGTCGCTTCGAGGTGCGCCATGACCGCCCGTTCCTCGGTGGCCAGCAGATTGATCTCTGGGGATTGCGCTGCGGCAACGCCTTGTACAGCGACGCCGTCACCGAACGCCATGTCCGCTGCCTCGACAACATGATCGCCAACGGCATCAACTGCATCGGCTGCTACATTCAGGGGACCAACGGCGGCTGGCCCGACGTGAATGCCGGCCGCAACGGCTACACCCCCGAAGGCGCCCTGAAACCGGAGTTCGCCCGCCGCCTCGAATGGCTGATCCGCGAGGCCGACAAACGGGGCATGGTCGTCATGGTCGGCCTCATTTCGCCCCGCAAGGATCAGGAACTCAAGGACGATGCGGCCGTGCAGAAGGCAGTCGAGGAGACGGCCAAGTTCCTGACGGAACGCAAGCTCCGCAATGTCTTCGTGGACCTGGTCCACGAGTACAACAGCGTGCGCATCACGGCCCGCTTCGATCACGAACTCTTCCACGAACCGGATGGCGCAAATAAAAAGGCCCAGCTGACGAAGTGGTTTAGGAAGTACGCCCCCGATGTGCCCGCCGGCGTCTGCCCGAGCTGGAAGAGCGGCACCGGCGACAGTTATCCCGGCATGGATGTCCGCATCATCCAGAAGGGGGCCGACATCCCGGACTCGGGCTTCGTGGTGAATGTCGAGACGCTGCGCGAGGATACCTACGATAACGACGGTGTCTTCACTCCCGAGGCGAAGAAGCGAATGGTGGAAACGTGGGAGAAGTACCGGAGCAAGCCCAACGCCTTCCTGCTGTTCCATGCCGCCTACATCCAGGGGATCACCAACAAGAGCGGCACGGCCCCGCACCCGGAGATGGGTGGCGATGGTTCCGGACCCGACGACCGCGGCATCCGCTTCTACTTTGAGTGGGTCAAGGAAAACATCGGGCCGTATGACTACCCGAAGCACGCCAAGGGGCGGAACGGCAAGGGGTGAGAGGTAAGGTGCTGGGGTGGCACGCCCTGAGGTACTCCGAAGGGCGTGTGCGCGCTGGAGCACGCCCTTCGGAGTACCTCAGGGCGTGCCACCCGACGAGGGACAGTTCATGCCGCGTTCCCGCCGCTCCGGTTTCACCATCATTGAGCTGCTGGTCGTCATCGCGATCATCGCGGTCCTGATCGGCCTGCTGTTTCCGGCCATTCAGAAGGTCCGCGAGACCGCCAGTCGCCTCAGCTGCCAGAACAACCTCAAGCAGATCGGCCTGGCGGCGCTTCATTACGAGAACGTCAACCGCGGGCTGCCCCGCGCTGTTCGACGATCTCCCCGTACCGCGGCTGGGGACCGACCATCCTGCCCTATATCGACCAGGAGTCGATGTCGCGCCTGTACCGCTACGACCTCGATTTCTGGGACCCAGCCAATGCGCCCGTGGTCTCGCTCCCGCTCAAGGTGTTCTCTTGCGCGTCGTCCCCGACGGATGGCCAGACGGCCGGGCTTGTGGACGTCAATGGCAACTCGCCGGGGACCTTTGGCGCGGAGGGCGATTACTTCGCCCCCAACAGCGTGGACGCCTTCTGGTGGCCGGCCGCGCAGTACGCCGCCGCCTCGGACGAGTTGCAGGCGCCCGCCCTGGCCGTCGACGTCCCTCGACCCATGACCGCCATCAAGGACGGCTCGTCCAACACGCTCCTGATCTCCGAGTTGGCCGGACGACCCAATCTGTGGGTGATGGGCGTCCAGCAACCGACAAATGGCGGTCTGCGCTTCCCCTACTGGTGGGGACCGTGGGCGTCGTACAACTGCTGCATTTACAAGACGTGGAGCGACGACGGCCAGACGCCCGGCGGCTTCTGCACCATCAACTGCAACAATTCATGGGGCATTTACAGCTTTCATCCCCACGGCGCCAATGCCGTCTTCGTGGATGGGTCGGTTCATTTCCTGCGCGTTGGGCTGGATCGGGAGGTGTTCGCCGCCCTGGTGACACGCGCGGGCGCTGAAACGTTCGACGGGAGCGACTTGTGATGACGACCTGGCGTGGGACGATGGGCGGGACGCTAATGCTCCTGATGCTGTTGGCGGGGTGCTCGGGATCTCAGGGCAACCACCTGGCCACGTACCCGGTGACCGGCCGGCTCCTGGTGGGGGACAAGCCGGCCGCCGGAGCGCTGGTGCAGCTCAATGCCGGCGCCGCCGACCTCAAGCTAGTGGGGCTTTTCCCGCACGCGATTGTCGAGCCGGACGGCTCATTTCGGCTCACGACGTACCGGACCAGCGACGGCGCCCCGGTCGGCAGCTACGCCCTGACGGTGAAGTGGTCGCTGCCGCCCACGCGGGGCCACGAGGAAGGGCCGGACCGGTTCCGCGGCCACTACTCTAACCCGCGCCAGCCGGTTCGGGAGGTGCAGGTCCAGGCCGGCGAAAACGATCTGGGAGTCATTGAACTCAAATAAGCCAGCATCGTCGCCGTGCATTCTCACGGCACCGCACGGGCCAACAACTCGCTGGGCAGATACGCCTGGCAGGCGATCAGGACGGCGATCGAGCCGACCAACAGCAGCCCAACCAACCAGCACATCAGCCGCTCGCCCCGCTCGCCGGCGCTGAACCGTGGTACACATTCGACGCCTTTGGAGTCTACCGAGACCTGAGCCGAGTGCGGGCCCCGTCCGCGCCAACCGACCCGGTTCTCCCGCGGTCCGATCTTCACGCCGCCAACCCAACGCCGCTGGTCGTCCATTGTTGCCTCCTCAAGTTTCCGCCGCGACTGAAGCGCGATGGGCTCTATCCTGAGGTACGCCGGACGTTCCGTCTGTCGGAATTGCAACTAATTTGGTGTAGGAAAGCAACGACGCGCCGTGGGTCGGCGGCATGCGGATTTACCAGTCCGAGCCGAGCGCCTGGCCGTCATCGGGGATTAGGGCGTTGGTCCAGGTCGTCGCGCTCAGGGACGTCCCAATGCTGCGCACGCTGCCGTCCATCACTCCGAGATTCATGACGGTCGCGTGATAGCTCTGGCACAGGTTGGGGTTCGCCACCGCGGGCCGGACGCCGATCTGCGGCAGCGGAAACGTGCCGGTAAAGTGGATCTGGCCGGGCAGTTCGTCCGGGTTGGGCCAGTAGGGACCGATCGTGTTTGTATAGGCAGGGGGCGCCCAGGCCATGTAATTCTCCGGAGTCCCGGACTGCGGATCAATTGTGGGATAGGACGGAAAACAGCCGGACGTTTCAACGATGCCGATGGTGTTCGACGACCCGTCGGGAATGTTGCCCAGGCGATAGGGCGAGGGCACCCCCTTGATGTTGAAGGTGCCGGCGGCACCGAACAACGCCAGGTTCAGCGCATAGTTCGAGGTGGCGGTCTTGCCGTCCAGTGAGGCGATCCCGTTGGGGCTGGTTGGATCGGCGGGGCAGACATGGAGGGGATTGATGGGCACGTACTGAGCCCCGCGGTAGCCAGCATCGGGCCGGTCCTGGGTGTAAAGCTGGAACAGGTTGTCCTGCTCGCAGTAAGGAAGGATGGCGTAGAAGGCGCTACCTTCGGCGGCATTGCCGGTCTGCGGATTGACGACGCGGTAGAAGTTGGCCGGCGGCAGGTAGCCGTCGTTGTCGCCGGCGTAGTTATGGATGGCGATCAGCAGCTGGTGGATGTTGTTGGCGCACTTGATGCGGCTGGCGGCATCGCGCACCTTCTGGACCGCCGGCACCAGGAGCCCAATCAGGACGGCGATGATGGCGATGACCACCAGGAGTTCAATGAGCGTGAAGCCGCCCCGGCCCTGTCGCTGGATCACAAAGCAGGCCCCCCCAGGTGGACGCTGGACCGCGTATTACGAACGCAGGAATTGTAATAACGCTTGGCCGGAGAGGCAAGGGGGCGTTCCGACCTTCGGTGGAGCAGGGGGGCCAGATGCGACGGTATTCGTCAATTCGTACTATGGGGGTCGGACCCATGAAACAAGGTTTGACACACCACCCCCGGCCTACGCCGGCCCAATCAGGACCACCGCCGAGCGCGGCGCCGCAACGTAGGCGTCCCCGGGGCGAAGCGGCACGGCGTCCTTCACCTCGACGATGTCGTCGGGCGTCGGCAAGTTGGTGTCCACCAGGCGGCGCCATTGCCACTGTCCGCCGTGCGAGCGCAAGGCAAAACGCTGCCATTCCCAGTGGGCGTTGAAGAGCAGATAGACATCGGGCCGCCCGGGTGTGCCGTGCAGTTGCAGGGCCAGGATGCGCCGCTGGCCGGTCCAGTCCGGCTCGCGGGGGTTCGTGCCGTGCCAGGTCACTCGGTTGACGAATTCCTCCCGCGTCAGGGCGAAATACTGTTTCCGCAGGGCGATCATCAGGCGGGTAAAGCGGAGCAGGCCCGAATTCCTCTCGGCCAGGGTCCAGTCCACCCAGGAGGTATCGTTGTCCTGGCAATAGGCGTTGTTGTTGCCGTGCTGGGTACGGCCGAACTCGTCGCCCTGCAACAGGAGCGGCACGCCCTGGGAGACGAAGAGGAGCGTGAGGAAGTTGCGCATCTGCCGCTGGCGAAGGGCGTTGATGAGGGCATCGTTGGTCGGCCCCTCGTGGCCGCAGTTCCAGCTCAGGTTATCGTGCCAGCCGTCGCGGTTGTTCTCGCCGTTGGCCTCGTTGTGTTTCTGGTTGTAGCTGACCAGGTCATTCAGGGTGAAGCCGTCGTGGCAGGTGATGAAATTGACGGAATGGTAGGGATGGCGGGCCGAGTCGCCGTACAGGTCGAGGCTGCCGCAGAGGCGTTTGGCCAGGGCAGCGCTGGCGCCGGGGTCGCTGCGGACAAAGCGGCGAACGTCGTCGCGGAACCAGCCGTTCAGCTCGGCCCAGCGCCCCCAGGCCGGGAACTTGCCGAGCTGCGACAGGCCGGCCGCATCCCAGGCCTCGGCAATCAGCTTGGTGCCGGCCAGCACCGGGTGTTCCGCGATGTGCTGGATCAACGGCGGGTCTTCCAGCACCTTGCCGTTCGTGCCCCGGCCCAGGATGGCGGCCAGGTCGAAGCGGAAGCCATCCACGTGCAACTCGGAAACGAGGTAGACCAGGCTGTCGATGATCAAATCGCGGACCACCGGGTGGTTGCAGTTGAGCGTGTTGCCGCAGCCAGAAAAGTTATAATAGCGACCGTCCTTGTCGAGCATGTAGTAGATGGCGTTGTCCAGGCCGCGGAAGCTGAGGGTGGGACCGGCGTCATTCCCCTCGCAGGTGTGGTTGTAGACGACGTCGAGGATGACTTCGAGACCGGCGCGGTGGAAGGTCTTGATCATCTCCTTGAATTCGCGGAGCTGCTGCCCGGCCCGCGCCGCCAGCGAGGCCTTGGGCGCGAAGAAGGAGAGCGGGGCGTAGCCCCAGTAGTTTTTCAGCAACTCCCCCGTAGCCGGGTGGCGCTGAGCCGGCTCCAGCTCATCGAACTCCAGAACGGGCATGATCTGAACGGCAGTGATTCCCAGGCTCTTCAGGTGCGGGATCTTTTCGCACAGGCCGAGGTAGCTGCCCGGATGCCGTGCGCCGAGGAGCCATGCCGCGTGTAGCCGCGCAAGTGCAGCTCGTACAGGACGGTCTGCCCGAGCGGCGTGGCGGGCGGGGCGTCGTCCTCCCAGTCGAACTCCTCGGTAACGACCAGTCCACGACGGGTCAGGCGCCCATTCCCATTGTGCGGCACGTCCGGCGCGCCCAGGCGCTGTCCGCCGCTGATGGCCGGTGCATAGGGATCCAGGACAACGCTCCGCGGGCTGAAGCGGTGGCCGGCTTTCGGCGCGAACGGACCGTGGACGCGGTAGCCGTACAGCACCGGCGACTTCAGCCCCCGGATGAAGACATGCCAGACATCGCCGGTGCGGTTGACGGCGGGGTCGAGCGGGAACTCGGCGATCGGCTCTTCGTGTCCCTCGCGGAACAGGACCAGGTCAACGCGCAGCGCAGTGGCGAGAGAAGACGGCGAAGTTGATGCCGCCCGGGCGAGGCGTGGCACCGAAAGGGAGGCAATGGCCGCGCGTCGCAGTCAGCACGGGTTGCGCCACCGCCTCGCCATTCCCGGTGCCGGACAGCGCGGATTCGGTCAAGTCATCCGGGGCTGAGATCACACGGCGGACGAACATGCGTGGCTCCGTGGACGCATCCTGCGTTGGCCTGGACACCCGAGCGAGCCTCCCGAGCGAGCAGGGGGAGGTCCGCGGCGCTCAACTCCGCCCGCTCACGCGGGCGGCTCGCCAGGGGTGAGACCCTTCAACTGAAATCGTGCGCCAGGATCTCCATCCCGCGCCGGCAGAACTCCCGGCCGTAATCGG
Source organism: uncultured Planctomycetota bacterium (assembly GCA_963827935.1). GTDB lineage: Bacteria > Planctomycetota > Planctomycetia > Gemmatales > Gemmataceae > DATFNV01. The sequence goes on from CAWHCN010000004.1 coordinate 654,749, forward strand.
TCCAGATGCCCTGGCCCCAGTAGCGGAAGCAGCTGGTTTCCGCGGCCAGCAGGTGGAACAGGGCGTTGCGGTAGGCGGGGCCGTTGCGGTCCACCGGCCGGTTGTCGAGCACCTGGTGAAAGCGGGCGCTGAGCTGGTTCATCGGGGTCAGCAGGTTCTCGTATCCGGCCACCCAACTGATGTTGTTGGTCCAGGAGCCGCCGTCCATGCTGAAGTGCGGCCGGTCGCGCTTAATCTCCGCAATGGCCCGGTCGGCCGCGCCGGGCTCCCACGTCGTGATCTGGGCAAAAACCTGGGCCTGGTGGATCGGACGGCACACCGGCAATAGCGTATCGCGAACGCCGGCCTGCTGGATCATCTCCAGGTACTCGGTGACGTTGACGGCCACCACCCCCTCCGTCCCCATCCGCTGGATCGCCTGGCGGTAGCCGCTAGGGAACTCGTTCATCATGACGCCGCCGTTCTCGCCGTCGCCGATCTGGGTGACGATGGGCGGGATACTAATGCCGCCCACGTCGCGGCGCTGCAAGCCCTGGGCCTCGTAGAACGGCTGCATCTGGGCCACCAGCTTGGTGTCGGATCCCTGCGTCTTGATGATGGCGACGATGACCGCTTCCTCGCCGCTGGAATTGCGGGCGACCAAGCGGTGCGGCAGATGACGGTCGCGCAGGCCTTGCCCCTCCGGCGTTTCGACGGTGTGCTCCTGCACCAGCAGCCAGCGGTAGCCGCATTCCCGCAGCGTTTTGACGTACTCGAAGGCCGCGTCGGGGTGGTTGGGCAGGTGCATTTCCGGCGGCGAGAAGCCGCGCACCCGGCCCAGCGCATCCCAGCCGAAAACGGCCGCGAACTGCTGCTGCCAGGCCCGCATGTGCAGCTTCAGGTCCGGAATGGGCGTGGACGAGGCGACCGCGTGGCCCCACATGGTGCCCAGCCACTCGACGTACTTCCGCAGCTGAGGGTCGCAGGCGATGCCGCGGAGGCGGTCGAGGATGTCCCCCCGGCCCATCTTGCGCAAGCCGTACAGCAGTTCGCCGGAGTAATCGAGCATGATGCGCGGGTTATTCCCCGCATGGACCAGGTCGGCAATGATGTCGCCGGTGCGGCCATAGCAATCGGCGAAGACCGTGGCGTTGTAGTTGTCGCCGCTCCCCGGGTCGCGCATCATGGCGTCGAGGTTGCTGATGGTCTCGGCGGTGCGGAGATCACTGCCGCCGGCCGGGATCAGCGGCTGGTGCATGTGCAGGGCGACGGCGAAGGTGGCGCGCAGGCGATCGAGGTGGAGGTTGGTCTCCGGCAGGAACACGGGCCGGCGCAGCCGCACGACCTCCTGCACTTCGGCCTCGGCCCCACAGAAATTGGGCAGGCCGTCGATCATCTCGGGCAAGGGCCGAAGCTGCATCATCATGTCTCCTACGTTTAGCCGCGACCCGGAGGGGAGCGCGAAACCTAAACGGGGAAGGGATGGTAAACAATTCCGCCCCGGCGAGTAAGACCGCTTTCCCAGAGCCTGCCCTACGCGAATAGCTGGTAATCCAATTCCGGGAAGAGGGCATCCATGTACTCCAGGGCTGCCAACCGGGACGGATCGATCTGGCGACACTCCAGGCCGTGCAGCAGATCGTGGAACCGGTTGACGTGATCGTGGAAGCGGCGGCGGGCGTATTCTTCCGTGGAGCCGTCGGTGATGATGAACGGCCAGTCGGACGCCTGGGCCAGCATTAGCTCGCGTCCGGCTTGCCGCAGGGCGCGGTCCTCGAGGCTGCCGGCGGGTCGGTCGGGATGGTCGCGGACCGCCTGTCCCATGCGGACCGCCGCCTCGTGCAACGGCCGCCACATCCAGGCTGTCTTCCGATTGACCCAGTGCTCATTGTAGCCGTTGCGGCCCCAGCTGCTGGCGGCCGGCATCGCCTTCTGCTGAATCGGGAAGGCCGCCAGGTACTCCCCCGGCGTCCCCGCCTCCAGGTCGCCGCCCTTCGCCAGCTCGCGGAGCACGTAATAGATCCATTGCGGACCTTCAAACCACCAGTGCCCGAACAACTCGGCGTCGTAGGGCGACACGATGACGCTGGGGAACGGCATGCCGGTGCGGGCGCGGGCCGCCTGATCGCGGCAGCGGTTGACGAAATCGTGGGCGTGCCTCTCGGCCGACTCGCGGGCCCAGTCCGGGTTGTACAGGTGTTTGTTTTCGGTCGGCCCGGTGATGCGATGATACTTAATGCCGGTGTGCGTGCGGATGCCGCAGGCGTACTGGAACGGCTCCAGGTAGTGCTGATCCAGCTCGAAGCCGATGTCGCGATAGTATTCGCGATAATTGTAATCGGCGGGGTAGCCGACCGACTTGCTCCAGACGAGCTTGGAAGTCAGCGGATGGCGTCCGAAGGCGGCCACGCCGGACGGACAGTAGAGCGGAGCGGCCACGCCGAAGAGCGGCCGCGGCTCGGCGTGATCGATGCCGTGCGAATCGACGAAGAAATAACGCACTCCGGCCTGGGCCAGGATCTCGTCTAGGCCAGGATAGAAGGCACATTCGGGAATCCACATGCCGGCGGGGCGCTGGCCGAAGATGCGTTCGTGCTCCTGCACCGCCGTTTGCACCTGTGCCCGGACAGAGGCAGGCTCCGCGACCAGGAGTGGCAGGTAACCGTGCGTCCCGGCACAAGTGATCAGCTCCAGGCGGCCTGCTTCCGCATGTTCGCGGAAAGCGGTCACCAGACGCGTGCCACAGCGCTCGATGAAGACCTCGCGGGCCTCCTCGAACAAGCGGCGGTACATCCAGGCCAGGGAATTGACATCGCCCCAGTGCCGCGTGCGCTCGCACTCCTGCTCGGCAAGGCCCAGCGACAGGTCGAGATGGCGGATGGTGCGCTCGCGCAGGAGCGGATCCTCCATCATGTTGGCCAGCGGCGGCGAAATCGACAGCGTGAGCTTACAGCGACTCCCCTCGTCCCTTAGGCGGTCGAGAAATTTGATGAGCGGGATGTACGTTTCGGTGACGGCCTCGAAGAACCAGCGCTCCTCGAGGAAGCGATCGTATTCCGGATGACGGACATACGGCAAGTGGGCGTGGAGGACCAGGAGGAGGTAGCCCTTCGGCATGGATGGGTCCTTCATTGGGGTTAGCCGCGACGCGAAGCGGAGCGCGGGTCACCAGCGCTCCCCTGGCGGGTCGCGGCTAACCGAATTACGAGCTTGCCGCGCACGGCGCCATCAATTCGTGTACCTGGGCAGCCACCGCGCCCCAGCCGAAGCGCTCGCCCAGCTTGCGGCTGCCGTTGCTCCCCAGGGTCTTCCCGAGGTCGGCGTCGAACAGCACCCGTTCGATGCCCCACACGCAGCTGTTGACGTTGGGATAAAAGAGGATGCTATCCCGCTCGTGCTCCAGCAGGCCGGGGGCGGCGGTGTGGGTGGCGATCACCGGCCGGCGCCCGGCCCAGGCCGCCAGGATGGGCCACCACGGCGTCGTCTCGCGGCTGGGGACGGCGATGATGTCCGCCGCCTGGATCAGCTCGTCCAGCGCGTCGCCGCCGACGTGCCCGGGCAGGCGCACCGCATGCTCCAACAGCAGGTAGCGGGCATAGACGCGCAACGGCCAGTATTCTGCTCCGTCGCCGACGATCACCAGCCGGGCCTGCGGATGGTTCTTCAATACCGGCGGCATCGCCTTGACCAGCAGGTCCGGGCCGTACCGCTCATCCAGATCGCCCAAGTAGACAATCATGGGATCGATCGGACCGACCTGGTAGCGGGCCTTGATGGCGCCGGGATCGAGCGTGCGGTTGAAACGCTGCGTGGGGAAGATCGAACGAACGCAGGTGGCCCGGTCGCCGCACTCGGGCACCCAATACTTGGCCACCTCGGCGGTGGCGGGCTCGTGGACCAGCACGGTGCGGGCCTCGCGCAGGCCGGTCAGCTCGATGGTCTCAATCTGCTGGCTCAGGTCGCTCTTCATGTCGCTGCGCTGCCGCTCCAGCGAATGCAGCGAAAGGATCGTATTGAGATCCTTGATGCCGCGGAGGATCGACATCGCGGGGACGGCGGACCACTCGCAGCCCAAGAGCGTGATGGGCGGCGTGGTTCCTTGGAAGCGGCGCAGAAAGGCGTTGCAGGCGCGGTGGGTGAACTCGTGGACGCGGTCAAGCAGACAGGCATCTTCCCCCTCGCCCAGCACGTAAACGGAAGCGCCTTCCGTTTCCAGGATGAAGGGCATGCGTGTGAAGACATGGACGGCAACCCCCTGCCCGGCCAGGGAAGCCGCCAGGTTGGCGACGAACCGGGTGGGGGCACTGTCAGGGTCTTCATAGGAGAAGACGGCAAGGATCGGCCGATCGTCCGGCGGCGCTTCCTCGGTGGTCACCCGCCCGGCTTCGAAGGCCGCGTGCAAACGGCCCAGCGTGCCCGGCGGCTGGCCGTTCACTGGCGTGCCAACCCGCGCGTGGCCATTCAGCGCCTCGGCGGCTTCCGACTCCGGAACGGCAACGGTCCCACTGGCGTGGTCGATCGGCACCAACATCGCATGCCTCCATTCAATCAGCGCTGTTTAGCGGCGGGTCGTAGACCCGCAGGTCGACGACCTCACAGGCGCGTTTGCGTTAGCTCCGGGAATCGTGCCGCACACAGGTCGAGGTAATGCCGCGCCACCTCCCCCCAGACGATGGCGCCGTCGCTGCCGCGCCGGCCGTTCTGCCCCATCCGCTCCGCGTGGGCTGGGTCCCCCAGGACCCGGTCGCCCGCCCAGACCATCGAGCCGGGATTGTCGTAGGTGATGACGCCGTTCTCCTCGTGCCGGACCAGGTGGGCCGGTCCACCATGCGTGGTGATGACGGGCCGGCCGGCTCGCCGGGCCAGGTCCACCACGGCGTCGTCGAAGGGCACGCGGTAGCGGGACGGCAGCACCAGCGCTTCCGCCGCACGCATGAGCCGTTTGACCCGGGCCGCGTCCACGTGGCCCAATAGCCGGACCGCATGGGCGACGCCGAGATGATGGGCCTGGTGCTGCAACGGACCGTGCATCGGGCCGGCGCCGGCCAAGGCCACGCGCAGGTTGGGATAACGCTGCAAGAGGACGGGAAGCGCATCCAGGAGCAGGTCCGCGCCGGCCCCATGCTCGAGCGGGCCGATGAACAGCAGCAAGCGATCGACTGGACCCACGCCAATCTCGCGCTTGACCTGACCGTAATCGAGCGGGCATTCCCACTCGTTGGGGAGGCGGCCTTCCATCGGGAAGGCGACGACCCGGCCGTCGTCCAGGCCGAGGCCGGCGGCCTGCTCGCGGAGCCAGTCCGGCGTCAGCACGCAGGCCACCTCGGCGGCGGCCTGGCGCTCGGCCTGCTCAATCTCCAGAGACAGGCGCGCTGGGTGGCGCGCCGTTTCGCCGGGTCGCCTCGATCGAGCTGAGCGACAGGATCGTCGGCGTGTCGCAGCGCGGCCCGAGGGCCGCCATCCAGTCATGCAGGTGGAGCAGGTCCGGCGGGGCCAGGTCCTGCAGGCGGCTCGCCGCCGCGCGACCGAAGGCCCGGGCCCGCTCCAGCGGGCAGCCGTTCGCCGGCACATTCAGGGCATGGTAGTGGACGCCGCCTTCCTTCTGGTCCGCGGGCAGGGAATCGGTAGCCGGCACCAGTACGTGGACTTCGTGACCGCGGGCCGCCTGGCCGGCCGCCAATTCCGAGACAAAGCGGGCCGCCGAACTCTCCGACCCCGACAGGAGCGACCCCAGAGCCAGGGAGATCAGCCGGAGCGGTTGCCGCAAGTGCGGCCGGCGGCGCTCGCCCAGAATCCGATCGTTGTCCCAGACGCTGCCGATGTCCTCGACGCGCCCGCGACCATCGACCAGCAGGCCGGCCTGGCTTCCGCGCGGCGAAGGCGCTGACTGGAAACGAAACGGTCTGGGAACGGGCCGCGGGGATGAACTCGCCGCTACGCAATAAGAAGCCAACCTCTGCCAGCTGCCAGGTGCCCGGCCGCGGCAGGCGAAAGAATAACTCTCCGCACAGGGACGGCAGGGTGTGATCCTCGATGGCGTGGGCGTTGAAGCCGTTGAACTGGATACAGGAGACATCGTAAAGGCGCAGGATCGGCCGGCAGCCGCGCCAGGTCTCGCCCCGCTGCCGCGCGGTCTGCTCCACCCATTCGTGCGGCAGGCGCCAGTGGGCAAACCCTTCGCCCGGCCGAACGGCGGCCAGGCCGACATGGGCGTAAGCCGGGACATGGGCATCGACAGGCCGCCGCGCGCCGATCTCCCAGGCGATGCGCCGCAGCGACTCGGGACTGGGCGGCGCCAGCGTCCGGGCCACGAAGACCGGCTCATCGCCCTCGCCCGGGGCTTCTTCCAGGAAGAGGCGCGCCCGTGTCCCGACGCCCTTCAAGTCCAGGAATCCGTTCAACAGAATGGTCATGATCCGATCGGTCCTCTGCGGTTAGGTGGCGGCGAGCGGGGTGGCGTAAGCCCCCCGGTGACGAAACCGGGGGGCTTACGCCACCCCGCTCGCCGCCACCGATCAGGCCACGCTGGCGTACACCTGTTCGGTCTGCTCGGCGATGTTGTCCCAGCTGAAGGCGGCATCGACGGCGGCCCGGCCGTTCTTCCCCATCCAGCGGCAGCGGTTGTGGTCCGCCAGCAGCGTCCCCAGGCCCCAGGCGACCGAATCGGGCGTATCGTCCACCTGCAGGCCGTTGACGCCGTGCCAGACGAATTCGGCCGGCCCGCCGCGCTTGGTGCTGACCACCGGCTTGTCGGGCGCTCCATCCCTCGAGGATGACGATGCCGAACGGCTCGTTGCGGCTGGGGACGGCGACGACATCGCAGGCTTTGAACAGGTCGTGCAGCTCGCGGCCGCGGCGATCGCCCAGCAGGCGCAGGGCATGGGCCACCCCCAGCTGGTGCGCCAGGCCGGCCACCTCGTTCTTCATGTGTCCGTCGCCGGCAAAAACGTACTTGGCGTGGGGATAATAGCGCAACACTGCCGGCATCGTGCGCACCAGGATGTCCGGTCCTTTCTGCACCACCATGTGCCCGGCGAACAGCACGGTCGGGTCGAGCGGGCCGATGCCGTAGCGCTTTTTGACCTCGCCGGGATCGACGACGTAATCGAACGCTACGGAGTTCACGCCGTTGTAGACCATCCGGGTCTTGTGATCGGGGAGGTTATACAGCCATTTGACCTCTTCCTTGAGCTGATTGGAGACGGTGATGACGCGATCGGCACAGTAGGTGCCGTGCCGTTCGTGGTCTTGAACGCGGGTGGCCTGGCCGCCGAAGAAGCGATTGCCGTTGCGCCCGTATTCGGTGGAGTGCATGGTGAGGACGCCGCGCCGGCCGCGCCCTTCCTTGATCCAGACCATCGCGTTGGAGGCCAGCCAGTCGTGGGCATGGACCACGTCGAACCGACCCACATGGTCTTCCACGCCGTTGAAGCATTGCACAAAGGCGCGGCACATGTTGTTCACTTCGTCCACAAAGTTCGGATGAAGCGCAAACGAGCAGCGATGATAGTGGACGCCGTGGATGCAATCGTAGTGGGGCTGATGCTGGCCCTGGCGGGTGAAGACGTGGACCTCGTGTTCGCGCCGTTGGAGGGCGGCCGCCAGCTCCGTGACGTGGACGCCAACGCCGCCGACGGCGACGGAATGCAGCGTTTCCCATGAGAAAAGACCAATTCGCACTGCTGGTTCCTCCGCGGGTCTCGATCACCTGTCCTGTGGTAATACCCGGCGCCGGTCGTGAGCGCAACAGACGGTCCTTCGCGGCGTCATTACCGCCGAAGCCACGCGCCGTCTGATCTGGCCAACGTCTCTGAATAGTTCGTGAAGGCCGTGCCTGTCGTTCCATGAAGTTCCCAGGACGCCGATGCCACAACCCTGGGGCCGGGGTCGGGGCCGGGCAGTGTCCCGTTGCGACAATGCACAGGCCGGGGCAGCAGGGCTCGCGGAAAGCCCGTCGTGGGTAGGAAATACGGAGGTGTGGTGGTGTCCGACGGGTGGGCTGGCCCTTCGCGGACCGGCCCAATCGGCCCGAGGCACCGTGGCCTCCTGCCTCCGCAACGTTAATCATCATTCATGGGCGGCTTGTCAAGCAACTTGAGTGCCGCTCATCTCTCGCCACGTCGCGAATTCGCCAACTGCCTGTACCCGGGCCATTTATGCCCTCGACCTGGGGCCTCGTGACCAGCGCTGGCAGGCGCTGCTGCGCAGTTCTTGAACAGCGTTGCCCGCGCCGCAGGCAGGGGACTGCCGCTTCTTCGGGTCCTCGGACAGCAGGCGACCGGACTCCCACTCGCTCAAGCCGTGCGAGACGAGTCGGGACCACCGGTTCAGGAGTCAGTGTAGTGCGGGATGCGCGGCTGGCCAGCATTTTTCACAGGCGTGAACGGTTTTGTCTGAGCAGCTGAAGAGTTGGTGGAATCTTTGTTCAGCAGCCCCGTCTACAGACCGTCTCGTTATTTGAGTAGTCCTGGATGACTCGGTAACAAAATGGCCTCCCTGCGTTGGCGGGTTTTGGGCAGAGTAGCGGTACCGCTACCAACTCTGCAACCCCCCAGGCAAGGAGGCCGGGCCAATGGTAAAGGGAATTGCCGGTGCCGACAAGCGCGACCGCTTCGTCACCCCGCCCTGGACGACCGCATCGGAAGAATGGCAAGCCATCGATCGGCATCTGCCAGCTGATCATTTGGCCAGGCGGATCGCTCAGGCGGTCGAACGCTTGGACCTGGGCCCGTTGTGGGATTCGTACCTGGGTGTCGGCAACAGAGCCTTGCCTCCGGACCTGCTGCTCAAGGTGGTGCTCTACGAGATGCACAGCAAACGACCATCGCCGGCGCAGTGGACCAAGGACGTTCGCGAAAGCGAGCCGGTCCGTTGGCTGCTGTTCGGCTTGGAGCCGTCGCGGGCCCGCTTATACGACTTTCGCGAGCGCTTGACGCCCTTTTTGGACGACTGGAATGCTCAGGTGCTGCAACAGGCGTTGACGGCGGAGATGACGTCGGCGTCGCGTGCGTCCTTGGACAGTTCGAGCGTGGCGGCGAATGCTTCGCGACGACGGTTGCTCAACGAGGAGCGGTTGCAAAAACGGCAGCGGGTGATCGACGAGCATCTGTGCGGCGCCCAAGGCGGCGAAGCGCTGGCCGAGAAGCCGGGTTGGCTGGCGACAACCAAAGCGGGACTGCACGAGCAGAAACAACGCTACGCTCACGCCGCCGAAGTCCTGCGGCAAAGGCAAGAGGCCAACGCCCAGCGGCGGTCGTCGAAGCGCCAGCCCGCCGACAAGGTGCTCGTCAGTCCGGCCGACCCTGAGGCCGCACTGGCACGCGATAAGGAGGGCGTGTTTCGACCGCTGTACACGGTGCAGTTGCTGCGCGACCTCGAGTCGCCGCTGATCTTCGCGTACGACGTGTTGGCGCAGAACAACGACAACGGCGTCTTGCAGCCATTGCTCGAGCGCCTGGTGGATAACGTGGGCGTTAAACCCAAGGACGTACTTGTGGATTCAGGCTACGTGTCGGTCCGGCACCTGGAATTCTGCGAACTGGCGGGGATGACGCTGTACGGTCCGTGCCAGGAGAACGATTACAGTTCGGCCAACGACAAGAAAGCGCAGAGCAATCAGCACACCGAGTTGCCCAAGAGCGCTTTCGCCTGGCTGGCCGAGGAGCAAACCTATCAGTGCCCGCAGGGTCATCGACTGGAGTTCACCAAGACGCAAACGCAACAGCGGGCAGACCACAAGATCACGCTCGCGCTGTACACGTGTCCGCCGCAGCATTGTCAGGCCTGCCCGCGTCAGTCGGCCTGCACGCGCACCCCGGAGAAGGGGCGGACGGTCAGCCGCATGGAGAACGAAGGGCTACTCGACGCCCTGCGGCAGCGGATGCAAACCCCCGAGGCCCGGCGCTGTACAAACAGCGCAGCCGCACGGTCGAACTGAATTTCGCCGACCTGAAGGAACATCGAGGCCTGCGGCGTTTTCATGGTCGCGGCCTCGACCGAGTCAAGTCGGAGGCAGGCGCGCTGGTGCTGACGCACAATCTCCTGGCGGTCCGGGCACAGGCGGGCCATCGCTCGCCGAGCGCAAGCGCCGCGGGCCTTCCCCAATCTCTATGCCCTGTGTAGATAACGAGACGGTCTGTGAACGGGGCTGCTGAACAAAGATTCCACCAAGTTTTCAGGTAGTGACTCAGTTTGACCAGGGACCTCGCTAACGCGTCGGGTTAGTGCCTGTACCAACCCGAAGCGTTAGCGAGGCAATCGTCAAACTGAGACAGTACCAGTTTTCAGCTGCTCAAACACGTTTAACCATCCGCCGTTTTCTTTCCCCATCTCTTTCCATCGCGGGTTATAATCGGTTGCGCATCAAAAGTGCACTGTGACTCGTTGGGCCGCCCTCCCCAGGCTAGAACACCTCGGTACCAATGTGACTGGATCGCGGGAAGCAGCCGGCTCAGCACCCTGCTGGCTGACCGCTCCTGGAGGTCGTCCCATGACGGCTGAACCCGAACCGCCCGCAAACCCCGAGGAAACGGCACCGCTGGCGCCGGAACATGCCACGGGCCCGCATTTTCCCATCATCGGCGTCGGCGCCTCGGCGGGCGGGCTGGAAGCGTTCACCGAGTTGCTTGAAGGGCTGTCGCCCGACCCCGGCCTGGCCTTCCTCTTTGTCAGCCACCTCGACCCGAACCACAAGAGCCATCTGACTGACATCCTCGGCAAGGTGACGGGCATGCCGGTGCGCGAGGTGAAGGAGGGGATGGCGGTCGAGATGAACCACGTCTACGTCATCCCGCCGGCGACCAACATGGCCATGACCGACGGCCGGCTGACGCTGACGCCGCGCTCGCAGCTCCCCGGGCAACACATGCCGGTCGACCACCTGTTCCGCTCCCTGGCGTCGATCCAGAAATCGCGGGCGGTGGCCGTGATCCTGTCGGGCAACGGCAGCGACGGGGCGCTGGCCCTGCAAGCGATCAAGGCGGAGGGGGGCATCACATTCGCGCAGGACGAGCAGTCGGCCAAGCACACGGGGATGCCGCGGGCCGCCGCCCAGGACGGCAGCATCGACTACGTCCTGCGGCCGCGGGACATCGCCGCCGAGCTGGAACGCATCGCCCGCCACCCGTATGCCTTGCAGCACTCCGCGGCCCGCGAGGTGCCCCCGGCCGACGACGAGCCGCTCATCCAGATCATCGGCCTGCTGCGTTCGCGCACCAACGTCGATTTCACCCATTACAAGCAGACGACCATCCAGCGGCGCATCCAGCGGCGCATGGCCCTGCGCGGGCTGGAAAACCAGAACGACTACCTCCGCCTGCTCCGCGATGATGCCGGCGAGCTGAACAACCTCTACCAGGACTTCCTGATCCGCGTCACCCAGTTCTTCCGCGATCCGGAGGCGTTCGAGGTCCTCAAGGACAAGGTCTTTCCCGCGCTGGTGACGGGCCGGGCGACGGGGACGCCCATCCGCATCTGGGTGGCGGGCTGCTCCACGGGCGAGGAGGTCTACTCGCTGGCCATCGCGCTGCTGGAGTTTCTGGACGACAACCCGGACAACGTGCCGATCAAGATCCTGGCCACCGACCTGAACGACAGCGCGCTGGACAAGGCTCGCGACCGGGCTTTACCTGGACAACATCGAGATCGACGTCACGCCGGAACGGCTGCGGCGCTTCTTCGTGCGCACGGAAGCGGCGACTACCAGATCAGCAAGCCGGTGCGCGAGTTGTGCGTGTTCTCGCGGCACAACATGGCCAGCGATCCGCCGTTCAGCCGCCTGGACCTGGTCAGCTGCCGAAATGTGCTGATCTACATGGACACGGCCCTGCAGAAGCGCGTGCTGCCCATCCTCCACTATGCCCTCAATCCGGACGGATTTCTGTTCCTGGGCTCGTCGGAGAATGTCGGGCACGTTTGGCGACCTGTTTGCAGCGGTGGATGCCCGGCACCGCATTTTCGCCAAGCGTGTGCACGTCGGCGGCCGTACCGCTGGAGTTCGCGTCGGTGGCGCCGGAGCTGCGTCATCGGCTGGGCGGCCGCGGCGAGGTGCCCACCATCCTGTGGAGCGCCCTGGACGTGCAGCGCGAGGCCGACCGCATCCTGCTGGCGCGCTATGCGCCGGTCGGGGTGGTCGTGGATGACGCGATGACGGTGCTGCAGTTCCGCGGCCGCACCGCGCCATACCTGGAGCCGGCCCCGGGCATGGCCAGCCTCGACCTGTTCCGCATGCTGCGGGAGGGGCTGCTGGCCGAGGTGCGCGCCGCCATGACCCGGGCCAAGGCCGAGAACGCGATCGTCGTCCGCGAGCGGGTGCAGCTGTCCGAGGGCGGGCAGAACATGCCGGTGCGCGTCGAGGTCATCCCCTTCAAGGTGCCCCCTCGGGCGTGCGCTTTTTCCTGGTGCTGTTCCAGGAAGTCGCAGTCCGCCGGCCGCCCCCTGCCGCCCACCTCGCCGGACGCGACCCAGCGTCAGCGACCAGCAGGTCGGCCAGCTTCAGCAGGAGATCGGCGCCCTGCGCGAGTACCTGCAATCGGTCATCGAGGAGCAGGAAAGCACCAACGAAGAGCTGAAATCGGCCAATGAAGAGATCCTGTCGGCCAACGAGGAGCTGCAATCGACCAACGAAGAGCTGCAAACCGCCAAGGAAGAAGCGCAGTCGGCCAACGAGGAGCTGGCCACGGTCAACGAAGAGCTGCGGCATCGCAACCTCGAGCTGGGCCGCGTCAACAACGACCTGGTCAACCTGCTCACCGGCGTGAACATCCCGATCGTCATGGTCAGCCGCGACCTGCGCCATCCGCCGCTTCACGCCGCTGGCCGAGAAGGTCTTCAACCTGATCCCCACCGACGTGGGCCGGCCGATCAGCGACATCAAGCCCAACCTGAAGCTCGACAACCTGCCGCGCCTCATCGGCAGTGTCATCGACAGCCTGACGCCCTACGAAGGCGAGTGTGCAGGACGAGGCCGGGCACTGGTATGTGCTGCGCATTCGGCCCTATGTGACGCTGGACAACAAGATCGACGGCGCCTCGATCGTGCTGCTGGACATCGACACGATTCAGCAAGAGGTCGAGCGCCTGCGGGCCAAGGGGCCAGGGGTATCATGACCGCCTTGACTGACGCGGTAGAGCCGTCGCTCCTTCACACCGCGGCCGACGGCTACTTGCGGACCGATGCCCGCGGCGTGATCCTGGACGCCAACGAGGCGGCCACCGGGCTGTTGCGCTGTCCGCGTCCCTTCCTGGTCGGCAAGCCGCTGGGTCTGTTGCTGGCGGAGGGTGCGCGGCCGGCCTTTTATGAGTTTCTGGCCCGGTCCACGCCGCCGGGGGAACACCGTGTGTTCGAAACCCGCGTCGGGCGGCGCGGCCAGTCGGAGCGCGACATCATCGTCTTTGTCCAGGCAGCCCTGGGCGACGGCGACCAGGCGAGCGGCTATCAGTGGTTGCTGCGCGACATCACGCCCACCCGCCGGGCCGAGCAGGCCCTGCGGGCGGAGCGGGAACTCCTTGACGGTGTCATCGCCGTCGCCCAGGCCATCATCCTGGTCCTGGACGCCGACGGCCGCGTGCTCCGCAGCAATGCGTACCTGCGCGAGATTTCCGGCTACCCCCCGGAGGAGCTGGCGGGTCGCAGCTGGGATGAGCTGCTGCTAGCGCCCGCCGACTTGCCCGCGGCCCGCCGACTGGTTCGCGAGGCGCGGCGGGCCGGCGTAGGTCACACCGGCGCCCTGCCGCTGGCCGCCCGCACCGGCCGCACCCGGGAAGTCATCTGGTCGGCCCGCGGCCTGCCCGAGGGACTGGCGGGGGCCGTCGTCCTGCTCGGCCACGATGTCACGGAACTGCAGAGCGCCCAGCGTCAGGCACTCCAGGCCGAGCGGCTGGCCACCATCGGGCAGGTGACCACCGGCCTGGCGCACGAAAGCCGCAATGCCTTGCAGCGCATCCAGGCTTGCCTCTCCTTGCTGGCCCTTCGTCTGCAAGATCAGCCGGAGGTGCGCGACCTGGTGAACCGAGCCCAGAAGGCCCAGGACGATCTGCACCACCTGTTCGACGATGTCATGGGCTACGCTGCCAACACCCATCTGACCCGCAGCCTGTGCGACGTGGCGGCGGTCTCGCGCGAGGCCTGGAACAACCTGGCGACCGAGCCGGTGCGCGGGGAGCTGCACGAGGGCATCGAGGCGGAGGAGACGAACCTGACCTGTGAGGTGGACGCCTTCCAGCTGCGGCGCGTGTTCCGGAACCTGTTCGAGAATTCGCTGGCGGCGGCCACGCCGCCGGTGCAGATCGAGGTCCGCTGCCGTCCGACCTCGCTGGAGCAGCGGCCGGCGCTGGAAATCGGCATCCACGACAACGGCCCCGGCTTTCCGCCCGACCGGATTCACAAGCTGTTCGAACCCTTTTTCACTACAAAAACACATGGCACCGGACTTGGCCTGGCCATCTGCCGACGCATCATCGAAGCTCATGGAGGACGGATCGAGGCAGTGCAGGACGGTCCCGGGGCCACCATCCGGTTGACCGTTCCCAGGAGGATACAATGAAACCCAGCCCGCAAAGCGGCTTGCGTGTCATTGTCGCCGACGACGAGCGCGACACGCGGCAGCTCTTCGAGGAACTGTTGCCGCACATGGGCCACCAGGTGGTGGGCATGGCCCAGACGGGCAAGGAGTTGGTCGAGCAGTGCCGCCGCCTCAATCCCGACGTGGTCATCACCGACATCCGCATGCCGGACATGGACGGCCTGGAGGCCGCGGCCGCCGTCAACCAGGAACGCCCGGTGCCGGTCATCATCGTGTCCGCCTACTCGGATGCGGAAACCCTGAGCCGAGCCAGCGCCGGCCCGGTCATGACCTACCTGGTCAAGCCGGTGAAACCGCAGGATGTGCAGGCCGCTCTGTCCGTGGTGATGGCTCGTTCGAGGAATTCCAGGACGCCCGCCGCGAGGCCGCCGACCTGCGCCAGGCCCTGGAGGACCGCAAACTGATCGAGCGCGCCAAGGGGGTGGTCGGCCGGCGCCTGCACGTCGATGAGGTCGCCGCCTATCGCGCCATGCAGAAGCTGGCCAGCATCCACAACCGCAGGCTGGTCCAGGTCGGCGCCGACATCCTGCAGGCCGAGGGAGTCTTCCACGAGCTGGAGGAGTGCCAAACCGGGAACGCGGGCGGATCGCATCGCTGACGCGGAACGCTTCTCACTTCTTGAACGGCGCCAGGTTGGTCTTCACGTCGGCCATGATCGCGCCGGCGTCCACCTTGTCGTCGCTGTCGAACGTATAGATCTTCTTCCCGGCCACTTTCAGCTTGTCGTAGAGGACGACGGTGATGGGCTTTTCCAGCGGATAGCCGGCCTTTTGCAAGGCCGCGGCGCTGTCCAGGCAGAGGACCACCTGTTGCAGAGCCTTGTTTCCGCCGGCCACGCGCTTGACCTCGTCGACGTGCATATCGCGCACATCGTCGTCTTTCACCACGTCGGCCAGGTCGGCGAAGGTGAAGACCACGAAGGCTTTCAGGCGCGTCTTCGGCTTGTCAACGATAGTGTCGTCCAGTTCCTGGAGCAGTTGCCGCGTTTTCTCGATCTTGGTGGGATCGACGTTCTGGAGGAAGACGATCACGCCCGGATTGAGGCTGTGCTCATTGGTCAGGCTGTGAAACTTGTTGACGTACTTGCCGTTGACGACGTTGAAGGGCCGGAAGGGTCCCGGCAGGTCGGCGCCGGCCTTCAGGGTGGGCCGGGGTTTGGCCGGCGGCGCCGGCTTGTCGTCGGCTGGCGCCAGGCAGACGGTCAAAAAGGCAGCGGCGATACTGAGGATGGCAACGCGGCGGATCATGGTGGATCGGCTCTCGAAGGCGCGGGGATGGGACAACTGCCTTCAGGATGACGGACCCGGGCGGCGGCGTCAACGGAGGTCCGTCGGGTGCCGGTCGGTACCGGGTGGTAGGGGCCGTCATTATGCTCATTTTGCGCAAACTTCCCATCTTCCCTTTGACTTCTGGGCGAGTAAGCTTATGACTGTAGGGCTGGGAAGGGCCTTGGCCGATAATTTCCTCCCTGGCGAGTCGTTGCATTTCAAACCGGGGGGGGTGTGTCCGTGACCCGTGCAACGAAATGACCTTGTCGGCGCAAGTGGTTATTCTCCAAGGCTATCGGAAACGGCATTTCGTTGCACCGTCAATGCAACGAAATGCTCCTGGCCGGCTGAACAATCCCTTACGAGGTGCAACACGATGTACAGCTTGATGCTCGCGGCGGCCCTGACGACCAGTGGCGCCGCCCCCGATTGCTGCTGGATCGGCGGCTGTGGACCGTGCGGCTGGTATGGCTGGTACGGCTGCGGCGTGCCCTGGGCCTATCCGCCCTGGTACGGCACCTGGGGCTACTACCCCTATTACTACCCGTACTACGGCTATCCGGCCTGGGCGGTCCCCGCGGTGCAAGTGGTTGCCGTGCCCCAGCCACCCCCCCCGCCCGCTCCGCCGGATGCCCGCGAAAAGGCCCTGCGCGAGGAGGTGGAGCGACTGAGGCAGCAGCTCCGGCAGCTCCAGGAAGCCAAGCCTCGGCCGAAGGAAACGGCCGCCCCGGCCCGTCTTGTCGTCAAGTTGCCCGCGGACGCCCGGCTGTTCGTTGACAACGATCCCTGTCCGCTTACCTCGGCGACACGTTCCTTCAACACGCCGGAGCTGCGGCCCGGGGTGACATACCAGTACACCATCCGGGCCGAGGTGGCCCGCCAGGGCCGGACCGTGGCCCAGAGCCGGCGAGTCATCGTCCGGGCCGGCGAGGAAACGGTAGTGGAGTTCGGCGCCATGGACGCCGTCGAGGCGGCCAGCCGCTGAGGTCAACCGTCCAGCCCGAAGCGCCAGCAAGGGACTCCCTCGCGGGCGCTTCGGGCTGCCACGCTGCTGGGAATTCCTTATGATCGATCAGCACCTCATCGACCAATTCCGCATCAAACCCGGGCGCAAGTTCCGACTGAAGGATCATGACCCCGGCTGGGCGCAGACCAAGGAACTGAAGGAGCTGGGCAAGGAAGAGATCAAGGAACGGGCTCGTGAGATCCTGGCCCAGAACCTCGAGCACCTTGCCGAAGCCCAGGAGCGGCTTTACGCGGACGACCATTACGCCATCCTCGTCATCCTCCAGGCGATGGACGCGGCGGGGAAGGATGGGACGATCAAGCATGTAATGTCTGGGGTGAATCCGCAGGGCTGCCAGGTGTTCAGCTTCAAGAAGCCGTCGCCCGAGGAGTTGCAACACAATTTCCTGTGGCGCTGCATGAAATGCCTGCCGGAGCGTGGGCGCATCGGCATCTTCAATCGCTCGTACTACGAGGAAGTGCTGGTCGTCAAGGTACACCAGGAGTTGCTGGCCTGGCAGCAACTGCCGCCCGGCAAGCGGGGCAAGTCGTTCTGGGCGGCGCGCTACGACGACATCAACGCCTTCGAGCGTCACCTGGTGCGCAACGGCACGGTGGTGCTGAAGTTCTTCCTCAACGTGTCGCGGAAGGAGCAGAAACGGCGCTTCCTGCAGCGGCTGGACGAGCCGGAAAAGCACTGGAAATTCTCCGCGGCCGACCTGGCCGAGCGGGCGCACTGGGACGACTATCAGCAGGCCTACGAAGACGCGCTGACGGCCACCAGCACCGACTGGGCCCCGTGGTACGTCGTCCCTGCCGATCACAAATGGGTGACGCGAGCGGTGGTGGCCGACATCCTCACCGCCAGCCTGCACGCCCTCGACCTGCGCTACCCGACGCTGACGGAGGAAGCACGCCGGCAGTTGAAGAAGGCCCGCAAGAAACTCGAAAACGAGTAAGTGCCTTCGACCAGCTCCGAGCGCAAGCGAGGGGGTCCATTGCCGGTAGTTCGCCACCAGAAATCCTCGTCTCTGGGGTTAGCCCCGGAGGGGCGGCCGTCGTTAGCCAGGGGCTTCAGCCCCTGGAAAGGGGCCGCATTGTCGGATGGTTAGCCCCGGAGGGGCGACCGTAAGGCACGGCCGCCCCTCCGGGGCTACGGGTGATTTGTTTTTGGCCTTGTCCCAGGGGCTGAAGCCCCTGGCTAACGACGGCCGCCCCTCCGGGGCTTCACAACATTGGTCGCACCGCAATACCGCCAATGGACCCCAAGTGCGGGCCCTACTGGCGGTTAACGCCTGCCGGGCTTACATTGATTCAGGGGACCGGCCGCGACCGCCCCACCGGCGACGTGGCGGTGCGCCCGGCCCGGTTCCGCCCCCATCTGGTGCGCCACCAACCTCAATGCGTCGCGCAATGATGCCACGCTCCGACCTCACTCCCGAGTCGGCGCCCGAGCCCCGCAGGACCACGCTGCACCGGGTCGTCGGCCGGGCCGCGCCGGGCGGCCGCCGCCCCTGGCTGTTGGCGGCCCTGGGCCTGCTTCTGCTGCACGCCGGCAATCCGCTCGCCTGGGGCCATTCGCTGCCCGACTGGTGGTTTCCGCCCTTCGGCATCGGGCTGGTCCTGGTCGCCTGGCTGGGGCCGCGCGGCGTGCTGCTGCTGTTCGCCGATATCGTCCTGGTTGCCGTGCAGGCCCGTCTGCGTGGAACGGCCACGCTCTGGGGCGAGGGCTGGCGGGCCCTGGCCGGAGCCCTGGTCGAGGCCTTGCTGTTGTCGGCGGAGGTGCTGGCGGCCTGGTACTGCTATCACCGCCTGGGTCGTGGCTCGCGCCGCCTGGGCGACCCGCGCCTCCGCCACCCTGTTCCTGATCCTGGTCCCCACGTTTACAGTCGGAGCGTTCGCCGGCCTGCTGGGCCTGGCGGGCTGGCTGCTCGATCCCGAATCCACGCCGCTGGCGCGCTGGGTGGGCATCTTCTGGCTCAGTCATGCCCTGGGCGTGCTGGCGGTGGCCCCGCCCCTGCTGGCGACGCTGACGCCGTGGCTGGTGCGTCACCGGTACGCCCGGGGCGAACCACCGGTGCAGCCCGCCGACGCCGACGAGCCGCGGCGAATGTCATGGAGCGACGTGGCCGAGATTTCGGCGATGGCCCTGCTCCTGGCGTTTATGTCGCTGTTGCAGGCGTTCATCAACGCCCAGCCTGGGATTGCAGGCTGGCAGCTCTGGGGCTTGCCGTTACTGGTCATCGTCTGGGCCAGCTTGCGGCACGGGCTGCGTGGCGGCACGATCATGGCCTCCAGCTCGGTGGGAGCCCCGCTCCTGTTGCTGGGGCTGTTGCTGCCGCCCACCAATGCGCACCCGTTTCAGGAGTTCACCGCGTCGCTCAATCCGATTCACCCGATTCTGCAAGCGAACCTGCTGGCGGAGTGCAGCACCGCGCTGTTGGCGGCGGCGGCGGCCAACTCAATCCGCCAGAGCGAGACCCGCTATCGCCAGGTGGTGACGCGCATCCCCGTGGTCCTCTACAGCGCCGGGTGACGCAACGGCCGGCCAGCGGGCGGCCTCCGCTGGCCGAGATCACCTTCGTTAGCCCGGCCGCCCGCACCGTCCTGGCCACCGATCCCGCCACTCTGCTCGGCGACTACACGCGCTGGCTCACCCTCGTCCACCCCGACGACCAGGAAGTGGTTCAGGCCGCCCTGGCGCAGCTCGGGCGCGAGGACCGGCCGGTGACCTGCGAATATCGCCTGACCTTGCTGAACGGCAAGGAGGGGTTGCCGGCCCCTATGCGCTGGATGCGCGACACCCTGGCCCCCCAGTACAGCGCGGCCGGGGAGCTGGAAGGCTGGGATGGAGTGCTCAGCGACATCACCGTCCAGCGGGCCCTGGCCGACGACCTGCGCCGCACCACCAGCATGTTGCACGCCCTGATCGCCAACCTGCCGGCCGGCGTCTTCTTTGTGCAGGGCCAGGCCGGTCTGCCGATTCTGGTCAATGCCCGGGCCCGCCAGCTCCTGGGCCAACCCGAAGACGCCCTGGCAGGTGTGGATCGTTTGGCCGCCGTCTATCGTCTGTGCCGGCCTGACGGCACCCCGTATTCGACCGACGACTTGCCGGTCACCGCCGCCCTGCGCCGCGGCGTCACCGGCATGCGCGACGACATCGTCGTCCATCATCCCGATGGGAGGTGTGTTCCGCTCATCGCCTGGGCCGCGCCGATCAATCTGGGCAACCAGGCGCAGCAGCACGACGCGGCGGTGTGGGTGTTCGAGGACCTGTCGGCGTTGCGCGGCCGAGGCGGCCCGGCGCGAGAGCGAAGTCGCTCTGCAGCGCGCGCAGCGGCTGGAGCTGATCGGCCGGGTGGCCAGCGGCATCGCGCACGACTTCAACAACCTGCTGACCGTGGTCCTGACACTGGCCGAGCTGGCGCAGAATAGCTTGCCGCCGGACCACCCGGCACGCGACGATCTGCGGCGCATCTCCTACGCCGGGGAGCAGGCGGCCAATCTGGCGCACCAGCTGCTCACATTCAGCAAGCAGCGCCGTGTTGTTCCGCAGCGGATCGACATCAATCGCGTGGCCGCGCGTACGCTGGAGCTGCTGCGGGCCACGCTGCCCCGGGCGATTCACATCGAGTCGGCGTTGGCCGACGCCGAGCTGCCGGTGCAAGCCGACGAGATGCAGCTCCAGCAGGTGCTGATGAACCTGTGCCTCAATGCCCGCGACGCCATGCCGCATGGCGGCCACCTGTCCGTGCGCACCGAAGCGGTGGCCGGCAACGGCCAGGGCCCCGGCGACTGGATTCGCCTCTCGGTCCAGGACAATGGCGAGGGAATTCCTGAGGAGATTCAAGGCAGCATCTTCGACGCCTTCTTTTCTACCAAGGAGCGCGGCACCGGCCTGGGGCTGGCCATGGTGCGGCAAATCGTGGAGGGGTTCGGCGGTCACGTCGAGGTGGCCAGCCAGCCTGGGCCAGGGGGCCCGCTTCGACGTCTCGGCTGCCGCGCGAAGGGACCAGTACTCCCCTCTCCCCTGAGGGGAGAGGGGTTGGGGGTGAGGGGAGCTAATCGGGCAGCAGCGGGATCGGCCTCCGTTCCGACGATGTCGGGTCGATGCCGACGTAGACCACTTCTGCTTCCGTGACTTGTAGCACTTCGGTCCCGCGTTCGGCCTCGACATCGACGTGCATGGTTATGGAAGTCCGGCCAAACCGCACCACGCGCGTCAGGAAACGGACCACGTCGCCGACGAGGACCGGCTTGTGGAACTCGACGCGGTTGAGGGCCACGGTAACGACGAATGGCGGCGGCCCGCCGCGGTGCATCACCTCCCGCCGGGCCCCGATGGCGCCGGCCTGGTCAATGTAACTGAGGAGAATGCCTCCGAAGATCGTCCCGTGGGGATTGACGTCTCGTGGCATCATGACGACCTGGATGGCGAGGTAGGATTCGGACATGACTTCCTTCGCTTCCTGAACGAGGTGATCAGTTCCTCTTTCATTCCCGCCGTGCCTGCCTCGCCGCCTGCTCCAGCGGCAGAAGGGCGCTGTCTCCCCAGGCCGCCTCCTCCTCGATCGGCTCAACGTGGATGGTGACCTCCAGGTAGGGCAGGGCAGTGCGGAGGGCCTCTTCAATCTGTGCGATGATCTCGTGGGCCCGCCGTACCGTGAAGACGCCCGGCACCAGCAGGTGGAAATCGGCGAAGCGGCGCGTGCCGGCACGCCGGGTGCGCAGGGCGTGGTAGTCCATGCCCGGGCTCAGGACCACCTCGAACAGCTGCTCGTACCCGGGCCTGTTCGTCGGTGGGCAGGGCATGGTCCATCAGGCCGTCGAAGGAGCGGCGGATCAGTCCGAACGCCGTCCAGGCGATGGTGCCGGCCACGGCCAGGGCGAGTAGTACGTCCAGCCAGGCGATGTGCGTTAGCCAGACCAGGCCGAGGCCGAGGAGAACGCCGACGGAGGTGTAAACGTTGGCCATCAGGTGTCGGCCGTCGGCCTCCAGGACGATGGAGTCCGCCTGGCGGCCGGCACGAAGCAAGATGCGTGCGACCACCAGGTTGATGAGGGTGGCCAGCAGGGTAAAAGCGCTGCCGACATCCAGGGCCTGGGGCATGGGTGGGGCCAGCAGTCGGCTGGCGGCGTACCAGGCGATGCCCCCCGCGGCCACCAGGATCAGCACCCCTTCCAGGCCACTGGCAAAGTATTCGATCTTCTCATGGCCGTAGGTGTGGTCCACGTCCGCCGGGCGGGCGGCGTAGCGCAGCGAAACCAGGGCGACCACGGCTGCCACCAGGTTGATGACCGATTCGCCGGCGTCGGCCAGCAAGCCCATCGATCCGGTTACCTGGGCGGCTGCCGCCTTCAGGCCGAGGTTCACCAGCGCGGCTAGAATCGACAGGCCCATCAGTCGCTGCAACCGACGACTTGGCATCGCTGGGCTCCGCACGGGGTCCGAGTCCTCTCATCATAGGCGAACATCCAGGTGTCCGTGGACATCAGCTGGAACTCGAGGTTGGCGGGGCTTCCCCTATCCTGCCCAGTCCACCGCTGAGAACTCAGAGTCGCAATGATCGAGATTGCACGGTGTTACGGCCTTTCCTTCCCTGCGGGCCGGGCCGGGGGAGGGAAACTCCGATTCCCGGGACCGCGCCGGCACGTCATGTGCTAGATTAGGGCAAGTAGAATGGGGCACGAGCCCGCGGGTGTGGCGAACCTCTCCCGCCTGGGCCGGCTCAGGTTCCTCGAACGACGGGATTTCGTCTCATCTGGAACGGAGGTAGGCCATGCCAGCGACAGAAGCTCCGGTGCTGGAGCGAGAGTGGGAGGTGCGCGAACCACGGAGCATCTCCTCGTACAAGTGCGAGGACTGCGGCAAGATCATTGCCGCCCCGAGCGAGAATCCGCCGCCCCGCTGCTGCGGCGATGAGATGCGCAAGATTCGCTGATCGATGGCGTGGCCGGGAGCAGCCCGAACCGGGTCTGCCCCCGGCCGCGCCATTTTTTCGTTGCCGCTCGGCCGCCTGGACAGTACGCTCCGGGTCATGAAAATTGCCACTCTGCACGCCTGCGTGGTGCACATCCCGCAAAAACCGCCCATCGCGCCCTACCAGAACCGCTACCGCGCCGGCTCCGTCAAGGAAGCGGTGCTGGTGCGCCTGGCCACAGACACCGGCCAGGTCGGTTGGGGCGAGACGCCGGTTGACTGGATCAACAAATCCTTCGAGGGCGCCCCCGAGGAGTTGCTCCGCCGCCAGGCCCTCGGCCGCGATCCCTTCGATCTGGAGTCCTGGTACGCGGAGAATTCCGTTGGCCCGTATCTGGCCAGCGCGGTGGAGATGGCGTGCTGGGACCTGATCGGCAAGGCGACCGGCCAGCCGCTCTACCGGCTCCTGGGCGGGGCCGTGCGCAAGCAGATCGAACTGGCCGCCTGCATGGGCATTCGACCCTATGACGAGGCGAAAACGATCGCCCGGCAGTATGCCGAAGATGGTTTCACCACGCTAAAGACGAAGGCCGGCCGCCGCCCGGAGGAGGACCTGGAAATGGTCCGCGGCATCCGCGACGGCGCCGGCGATCGGCTGAAGCTGCGCATCGATCCGAACATGGGCTACACGCCCGAGGTCGCCCTGTCGCTGGCGCGCGACCTGGAGAAGTACCACCTCGAATACTTCGAGCAGCCGATGCACCTGACGCTGCTGGCCGAATCAGCCCGGCTGCGGCGGCGGACGCAAACCCCGCTGGGGCTCAACGAATCGGTGACGACGCTGGAGATCACGGCTCAGATCCTGCAGCTCGGCGCTGCTGACGTGCTCTTGCCGGACACCTACCAGTGCGGCGGGATCCTGGCCGTCAAGAAGATCGCGGCCCTTTGCCAGGCCGCGGGTGTGCCATGCGTCTTCCACTGCGCTCACGATTTGGGGCTGAAAACCGCGGCCATGTTGCATGTGGTCGCCAGCACCCCCAACTTCCCGCTGGCCAACGACTGTACCTATTACGGGTTGACCGACGACATCATCGCCCCGCTCCATCGGATCGAGCGCGGCCGAATGGCTGTCCCGGAGGCACCGGGGTTGGGGGTGACGGTGGATGAGGCGAAGGTCAAGCGTTACCAGGTTTGACCGGGTCGCCGGGGACAGAGTCCGCTGATAACTCAGCCAAGTTTCCCGCGGCGCATCGAGCTTCTCAAGCCGCACGGTCGCCGGGCCGATAATAGTCTCTGTCTCGCCAATGCACACCAGGAATGACACGATTCGTCTCCCCGCACGATCGGCCGCAGGACAGTGGCGGCAGACCCACCCCCCGGCGGTTTTTCCCCGAACGCCGGGCTGCGCCAACCCTGGACCCTGTGACCCTCCCCACCCCGCGCGGGGCGAAGGGAGTTCTTGCGGCCGACTGGCAAGGGCCCCGGCACCCCGACCTTCCCACCCAGCGCCTCCGACTCCCTCCGCGACCCCAGGGACGCCACACGCCGGAGCGCCACCGCGACGACACCGCCGGGGCCCTTCTTTTCACTTCCGCGCCGGGGCGTACAACTCGTTTAGCGACGCCTCGCAGAGGCGTCTCTCTCCGGACGCCTCTGCGAGGCGTCGCTAAACGAGGAAACCGTCATGGACATTGAAAACATCCACGCCCGCGAAGTCCTCGATAGCCGCGGCAACCCGACGGTCGAAGTCGAAGTCATCCTGGCCGACGGCTCGGCCGGGCGGGCCGCGGTGCCCAGCGGGGCCAGCACAGGCGCCCACGAGGCCGTCGAGCTGCGCGATGCCGCCGACAAACAGCGCTATGGCGGCAAGGGCGTCCTCAAGGCGGTGCAGAACGTCGAGGACGAGATCGCCCCGCGCCTGATCGGCCAGGATTGCCGCGAGCAGGCGGCCATCGATGCCCTTCTCCTGGAACTGGACGGCACACCGAACAAGGGCAAGCTGGGAGCCAACGCCCTGCTCGGCGTTTCCCTGGCGGTCGCCCACGCCGCCGCCACCTCCGTCGAATTGCCGCTCTACCGCTACCTGGGCGGCACCAACGCCCGCATTCTGCCGGTGCCGATGATGAACGTCATCAACGGCGGCAAGCACGCCGACAACACCATCGACTTCCAGGAGTTCATGATCCTGCCCATCGGCGCCGAGTCGTTCCGCGAAGCCCTGCGCATGGGGGCCGAGGTCTTTCATGCCCTCAAGGGCGTCCTGCACGACCGCCATCTGAGCACGACGGTCGGCGACGAGGGAGGCTTCGCCCCAAACCTCAAGAGTGCCGACGAAGCCCTCGATGTCCTCAGCAAGGCGGTCGAGAAGGCCGGCTACAAGCTCAGGGACCAGGTCGCCTTCTGCCTCGATCCCGCCACCACCGAGCTGTACGAGGAAGCCAAGAAGAAGGGGAAGGCCGGCTACTGCTTCTTCAAGAGCAATCCCGACCGGGTCGTGTCCTCTGACGAGATGATCGACCTGTGGAAGAAGCTCTGCGCCCGTTATCCGATCTTCTCCATCGAGGACGGCCTGGCCGAGGACGACTGGGCCGGCTGGCAGAAAATGACGAAGGAGCTGGGCAACAAGGTGCAGATGGTTGGCGACGATCTGTTCGTCACCAATGTCAAACGCCTGCAGGAAGGCATCGACAAGGGGGCCGCCAACAGCATTCTCGTCAAGGTCAACCAGATCGGCACGCTCACCGAGACACTCGACGCCATCGAGCTGGCCCGACGGAATGGCTTCACCACGATCATCAGCCACCGCAGCGGCGAGACGGAAGATGTGACGATTGCCGATATTGCCGTGGCGACCAACGCGGGCCAGATCAAGACCGGTGCGCCCAGTCGCACCGATCGTGTCGCCAAGTACAACCAGCTCCTGCGCATCGAGGAGGACCTGGCGGGGGCGGCGCGGTATGGGGCGGACCTGTGGCCCCGGGCGCGCCGATAACCTGTTTAGCCGCGAGGCGCCAGCCGAGCGCTCGGCTGAGCGCCTCGCGGCTAAACGGTGGTACCCCATGATCTCGCGCCTCCTGTTCCTCCTGGCGGTTCTCCTGTCCGTTCTCCTGATCGTCCTTGTGATTGTGGCCCCGCTGGCGGACAATGGTGAGGCGCGTCTCCTAGCACTCTTCGCCCACGATACCGCAATACGGCGTACGGCCGTGGCCTGTGCCGCCGGCCTGCTGGTGACGGCGTGGGTGTTCTTCCATCCGCCGGACCGCCCGGCGCCGCGCCGCCGCCGGCGGACCACCGAACCGCCGCCGCCAACTGTTGCCGGCGCCTAAACCCCGAGCGCGAGCGAGGGGACAAGAGACCAGGGGTCCCCGTGTTCGACTGGCTGTTCGAAGGCCATGCGACCATCTACTGCCTGCTCGGCGCCCTCGCGGGCCTGCTGGTTGCCGCTTGGTGGATGACTCGCAAACGCTGGCTACTGGTCGGCGTCGGCGTTCTAGCGGGCCTGGCAGGGGTGTATTTCCTGCTCGATCGGTTGGTGGAGACGCCGAACGAGCAGATCGGGCGCAAGCTGAACGAGATGGCGGCCGCGGTGAAGGCACGCAATCCGGATGCGGTGATGAGGCACATCGCGGCTGACTTCCACTTCCGCCACCAGGACCGTGCCGCCTTTGCCGCCTTGGTGGACAGGGCCCTGCACCAGGGTCTCATCGAGGACCTGAGTGTTTGGGACTTTCGGACGCCCGACGGCGGCACCGACTTGACGCGCAAGGTCGAGTTCACTGCCAAGCCTCGGGGCGGCGTGGTCCCCGAGGGACTATTCTATCGCGTCAAAGCAACTTTCGTTCGCGAAACCGACGGGCAATGGCGGCATGCAGACGTTCGATCTTTTCAACCCCGCTGTGGATGCGAATCGGCCGATTGATCTGCCGGGAGTACCGTGAACCCGCGACATCTTGCCTTCCCGGATCGGCGCCGCGAGAATTCCTGCGGGTGGATCTCCTTCCCCTATTCCAGTTCGCAGGAGCCGTCATGCACCACATCTCCGTCGCCGACGCCCGCAAGGTCGAGGCCGTCGGCAAGCACGTCACCCTCCAGGGCTGGGTGCGCACCCGCCGCGATTCCAAGGGCGGCTTCAGTTTCCTCGAAATCAACGACGGCTCCTCCCAGGGGAACGTGCAGGTCATCGCCCCCGCCGCCCTGCCCAACTACGAATCCGAGGTCAAGCACCTGACCGCGGGGTGCAGCGTCACCATCACCGGCGAGGTGAAGGCGTCGCCGGCCAAGGGGCAGGCGACCGAGGTGGCACGCCGACGCCATCACCGTCCACGGCACGGCCGACCCGGAAACCTACAAGCTGCAGAAGAAGGGGCACACCTTCGAGTTCCTGCGCACCATCGCCCACCTGCGGCCGCGCACCAACACCTTCGGCGCGATCGCCCGCCTGCGCAATCAGGTGAGCAGGTCGATCCACGATTTCTTCCAGGAGCAGGGCTTCCTCTACATCCAGCCGCCGATCATCACGGCCAGCGATTGCGAAGGGGCCGGCGAGATGTTCAAGGTCACGACGCTCGACCTGGCCAATGTGCCCCTCACCGCCAACCCCTCTCCCCGGGGGACGAGGGGAGACGGGTCGATTACACCAAGGACTTCTTCGGCCGGCCGGCTTACCTGACCGTCAGCGGCCAACTCGAAGCCGAGATCTTCGCCTGCGCCCTCGGCAAGGTCTACACCTTCGGTCCGACCTTCCGGGCCGAGAACTCCAACACCGCCCGCCACCTGGCCGAGTTCTGGATGGTCGAGCCGGAAATGGCCTTCTACGACCTCAACGACAACATGGCCCTGGCCGAGGCGTTCATCAAGCGCATCATCCGCGACGCTCTCGACCGGTGTGCCGAGGACATGGAGTTCTTCAACGAGCGGATCGAGAAGGGCGTCGTCGAGCGCTTGCAGGGCGTTGCCGACTAGCCAGTTCGTGCGGCTGCCGTACACCGAGGCGGTCGACATCCTCGAAAAGTCGGGCCATGCGTTCGAGTTTCCGGTGAAATGGGGGACCGACCTGCAGGCCGAGCACGAGCGCTTCCTGACCGAGAAGCACTTCCAGAAGCCGGTGATCCTGCACGACTATCCCCGGACCATCAAGCCCTTCTACATGCGCGTCAACGACGACGGCAAGACCGTGCGGGCGATGGACGTGCTGGTGCCGGGCGTCGGCGAGATCATCGGCGGCAGCCAGCGCGAGGAGCGCCTTGACGTGCTGGAGGCCCGCATGAAGGAGCAGAAGCTGAACCCGGAGGCGTACTGGTGGTACCTGGAGCTGCGCAAGTTCGGCACGGTGCCGCACGCCGGGTTCGGCCTGGGGCTGGAGCGGACGGTGCAGTTCATTAGCGGGATGGCCAATATCCGCGATGTGATTCCGTTCCCGCGAACGCCGGGGAACGCGGAGTTTTGAGGCCGCCAGCGGGGCGGCGTCAGCCCGCCGGTGATGACCGGCGGGCTGACGCTGCGCCGCTCGCCGCTTTGCTAATGGCCTTTTGCCGGGGGCGGTTCGGCCTGGCCCTGTCGCTTCAGCTTCTCCAGGGCCTTCCCCAGAGCTTCCGTGGCTCGCTGGCGCCCCGCCTTGTCTTTGGCCTCTTTCAACGCCTTGAGCGCCGACTCGGCGTCCTTCACGCCATCCGATGGGGCCTCCCGCACCAGGCGGTCCACGGTGGAGGTCCCGTCCTTCCCGTTGCGGAGCAGGGTGCCGTTCGCCACGAAAATGTCCGCAAAACCGTCGTTATCGACATCGATCCAGGCGACGCCCTTCTCGTTGCGGAGTGGGGGCCGGCTGGCCAGTTCCTTGCGCAGTCCGCGTAGCTCGGTCTCCTGCGCTCGGACTTTTTCCAGCACCACCTCCAGATTCAGCTTGAGCAGCTCGTTTTCGCGGCGCAGGGCCTCCAGGTCGTTTTGCGACTTGTCGGGCGGCGCCGCGTGGGCGGCGCCCGACCCGCCCGCGACCTGGTAGCCCAGGCCGATGGCCCCCAGCGCCAGTGCGACCATCACCGTTCCGACGGCCAGGCGTAGCTTTTTCATCAACATGGCTTTCATGACCCCTTTCATGAGCATAATGGCCGGCGTTGACACCGCCGCCACTTGACCGGCCGCGACCAGCGTCGCGGCCTTCGTCGTCAGGTTCACCAGGCTGGCCGCCACCTGGGCCGAGGCCGCCCCTTGCGACAGCATCAGCGCCCCTCCCGAAAGGGCGATACCGCTGGCGGCGAGGCGTTTGGCCAGCCTCTGCCGCCCGACCGCCAGCCGGCTCGACAGCGTCCCTTCGGGGACCTTGAGTAGTCGCGCCGCCTCCCTGCGGGTTCGCCCTTCGAGGTCGCAAAGGACGATGGCCGCGCGGTATTTCTCCGGCAGCCGGTTCAGCTCCCGATCCAGCACCGGCCGCCAGTCGTGCGCCTCGACGAGCGCCGTTTCGCGCTCTGGCATCTCGTACATGACCCGCTCCCGCGTCCGGCGACGGCCGATCGCTTCCCGGGCCTCCAGCGCGGTGTGGTAGGCGACCTGATACAGCCAGCAGCCGATGGATTCGCGCTGGACCACCGACGCCCCCTTGCGTGCCAGGACCAGGAACGTGGCCTGGAAGGCGTCCTCAGCATCGTGAAAGTCGCGCAGAATCCGGCGACAGACCCCGAGCACCATCGGCCCATGCCTGCGGACCAGGGCCGCAAACGACGGTTCGTCGCCGCTGGCGAGGAATCGGCCCAGGAGCTGGCCGTCGGTGAACCCGCCGCTAGCCTGCTGAAGATGTGCGACGACGCGCTGCAACCCGCTCGCCATGCGCTGTGCCCTCGTGCCCCCACGTCTATATAGACGGTCAAAGCGAGGCGGCGCGTCGGTAATTGGGCGAGGTTCTTACGAAAAGAGCCGCGGTCGGGCCAAGGCGACGATTTGTCGCGCGGCACACCCTTTTCATCCCGGTGAAGAAGGATTACCGCGACATCCCTTCCTGCCCAATGGGATCAAGGTGCAAGCACCCAGCGAGTGACATCATGTCCTCCTGCTGCTGAAAGCGATCAAGTGCCGGCCATCGATTCTCACCATTTCTTGACTTCAGCACTCCAAAAGACGCCGGCAGCCTCATCCATGCCCAGGTCGGCTTGGCCATCGGCTGCAATGACCCCCACGCGCACGGCCCGCTTGTCCTCGGCGATAGAAACGGCGTTAATTGTGATGGATTGGCCCGGTGCCAACGAATGCCAACCGGCGCCGGTTCCACACCAGTTCGGGTGGTCTCGCTCCCAGCCTGTACTTGATGTGCGCTCGATGATAACGCGCGGGTAATCGTCACTGTAGCCCGAGAATCGCGCGGGCTTGTCTGCTCGATTCACGAACCGGAAGCGGGCGAGTTTCCGGCCGTCGCCTTCGACGATTCGGTCAAACTCCACAACAACTCGTCGCTTGGGGATAACGGGCGCGGAATCAGCGCGCACTTCCAAGCGAGGTAGGAGCGCCTCGGGTGCCACCGGGGCCGGCGCCTTGTCGGCTGCCAGGGCGAACGAGAGGGCTGTCCCCAAGAGGAAGGAACCCACCACCGCGAGCAGTGGTTTTCGAGGTTCACCCACAATTCCACCTCCATGCTGGGGAATGCGTAGCTGGTATATTCAACGCTGTCAGTCCTGTTTCGCCCCGCTCGGTCCGCTTTCTGGCTTCGGCGGGCTCCCAGCCTCGGCAGGCAGCTGCCGAAGGCGCACAGTCATGTCCCCACCGCCGGAAAGCGCCGACTTGCCATCGGGGCTGAAGGCCACGGCAGAGATATCGCCCGAGTGGCCGGTGAAGCAGCGCAGTTCCTTGCCGGTCGCAATCTCCCACAAACGCACCGTCCCGTCGGGAGTGCCCAGAAGGGCCCGCGTCCCCTCGCGGCTGAATGCCATGCTGATGGCGGCACACGGCGGCACCCTAAAGGATGCGCACTTCCTTGCCCGTCGCCACATCCCACAGCCGCACGGTCTGATCCTTGCCATTGGTAAACACCTGCTTGCCATCCTGACTGAAGGCGACATGGAGGACCTCATCGGTATGGCCCAGGAAGGAGCGCAGCTCCTTGCCGGTTGCCAGGTCCCACAGCCGCGCCGTCTTATCGGCACTGCCGGAGAGGCCCCGCCTGCCATCGGAACTGAAGGCCACGCTGTAAACCCAGCTGCCGTGGCCGGTGAAGGCGGCGCAATTCCTTGCCCGCCTTCAGGTCCCAGAGCCGCACCGTCTTGTCGGTGCTCCCGGAAAGACCCCGCTTGCCATCCGGGCTGAACGCCACGCTGCAGACCCATCCGGTGTGGTTGGTGAATGTGTGCGCCTCCTTGCCTGTTCCCAGGTCCCAGAGGCGCATGACGCTGTCCCGGCTGCCGGAGAGGGCCCGCTTGCCGTCCGGGCTGAAGGCCACAGTGCCGACGGTGAACTGGTCGCGCTTGAAGCAGCGCAGTTCTCGCTTCGTCCGTACGTCCCAGAGCCGCACGGTTCCGTCCCGGCTGCCCGAGAGCACCCGCTTGCCGTCCGGGCTTACTGCCGCGGCCGCGACGAATTCGGTGTGGCCCGTGAAGCAGCCCAACTCGCCACGCAGGCGCGCATCCGTGAACAGCTTTACGGTCTTGAGTACATTCTCGGCCCGCTTACGGATCTCGGGATCGTCGCTCTGGGTCGCGGCTTGGTAGAGGGCCTCCTGGGCCTGCTCGCCGATGCCCTCCAGCGCCTTGCTCGCCGCCTCGCGCTCGAAAAAGTCATCGTTCCCCATCTGCTGGATGAGCCGGTCGATTTCCGCCGCGCTGGCCGGCTTGCCTGCGCCGGTCGGCTGCTTCGGGACCTCGCCCGCAGCAGTCAAGAGCACGGAACAGGCGAAGGTGAGCAGACCGAGGTGGAGCCGGGACAAGGCATGCTCTCCGTGGACGATCGAGCTTCGAGACGTGGACTCCCACAGCGTACCCGCAGACCGGGCCGCCTGTCGAGCACGAAGTTCCCGCGGAGTCCATTCCCGTTGTCGCGCGGCCCTTCGTTGCCGCCCGGATTAGCCCGCGGAGCGGGCGGCGGAGTGTAGCCCCGGGTGGAGCGGAACCCGCGAAGCGGGAGGAGCGAAACCCGGGGATAACCGGAGCGTCCAGGATCGAACCCGCGGAGCGGGTGGCGGAACGGGAATGGATTCGGGCTCCGTCACCCGCTCCGCGGGTTCTTACGGTTGTCGTGCGTCCCTGTCCCCGGGTTGCGCTCCACCCGCTTCGCGGGTTTCGCTCCACTCCGGGGCACCATTCCGCCGCCCGCTCCGCGGGCTACCGTCCCTGGTACGCAGGAACGGGAATGGACCCCGCCGCGTCGTTCTTGTTCCCCCGCGCCCGGCCCTGGTATAATCCCGTTGTCCGCAGCCCAGCCGTGCCCGGGACGTCCGCGGGGCCCCATCCCATGAAGCATCCCCTCCGGCTCTGCCTGTTCGCCGCCGTGCTCGGCGAAGTTGCACGATTGGCTGCGGACGTTGCCGGAGCAGGGCCAGCGCACGATCGCCCTGGGGGAACGGCCGGAGCGGTCGGCACGCACGGCGACGGTCGCCGTGGCCTGGACGCTCGTCACCATCGTCCCGCCGCGGCAGCCGCGGGGCGAAGAGCGCGGCGTTCCCTTGACGGTGTAGGCGCTGCGCGTCTGGGAGGTCGGCACGCCGACGGACGCCGAGCCGCTGGAGTGGTTCTTGCTGACCAACGTGCCGGTCCAGACGCTCGCCGACGCGTGGGAGCGGGTCGACTGGTACTGCCTGCGCTGGGTCGTGGAAGAATACCACAAGGGCATGAAGACCGGCTGCGGGATCGAGGATCTGCAGTTCACGACCGAACAGGCGTTGCAACCGGCGATTGCCTTCTTGTCGGTGGTGACGCTGTGGTTGTTGTGGCTGCGCACCGAGTCGCGGCGTCCGGAAGCGGAGAGCAAAGCGGCGGCGACGATGTTCCCCCAGGAATACGTGGAGGTGTTGGCGTTGGATCGGTACGGTGAGGTACGGCCATTGACGGTGCGGGAGTTCTGCCGTCTCCTGGGCCGGTTGGGCGGCCACCAGAATCGCAAGCACGATCGACCTCCCGGTTGGCTGGTACTCTGGCGCGGTTGGATGAAGCTCCACCTCCTGGTCCAAGGTGCTCGCGCCATCAGTCGGAAAAGATGTGGGCAAACTTGAGGGCTGAAGCCCCTGGCTAACGACGCCCGCCCCGCCGGGGCTGCACTGCGCTGCCCGTCGACAGCAACAATGGGAATGGACCCGGTCAGGCGCGACTCCCTCACGGTGGGGCAACCTTCTTCCCCCCGTCGAGGCGAGATCATCGCTCGCAGCGTTGCCGGGGGCGTATTCTTCGGCAGGAAGCGGCCGCTGCGCCCGTCCGCCGTCACCGCCTGGAAACCGGAGTTGAAGATGCCCCCCAGCATGGGGAGCGGCCGGGCCGGGTCGTAGGGCAAGTCTTCGGGTTTTGTCCAGGGGACCGCCTCGCCCGCCTCCACGATCATCAGGGTACCCGCCGAGACTTTCCCCAGATCGGCGAGGCGCAGTGCCTTGCCCGGTGGGAAAAGGGTCTGATCGCCAACGAACACCTGGTAGAACGTGGTGTTCGGCTGCCAGCCCTTGGGCTTGAGGGGCGGCTCGAACTGGGCAGGCATTTTCGCGAGCAGCTTCTTGTTGTGCTCGCTGTCCCAGGGCTCGTCGAGCTTGAACTGCTTGTACAACTCCCCCTGCTCAAGGAACGGCAACACGGCCACGCGCAGCTCAGGAGCGGCTTGCCCTTCTTGTCCGTCAGGGCCGCGGGCGGCAGGCGGCCGAAGGTGTCGCCGTAGTTGACGGTGGCGAGGCCGAGCTGCTTGAGGTTATTCAGACTGTGAACGCGGTCGCCCTCTTCCTTGACGGCGGCGACCGCGGCGAGCCGGCCAGGTGGAGGCCCAGTTCATCGTCATGATCACGGTTTCCTCCGCGACCGTGTTCCCTTCCCGCGGCAGGACCGGACGAGTCCCATCGCCGCCTCGCCGCGGCAGGGAACCCTGGCCGCTAAGATTCTGCAGCACGGTAGTCCGCAGGGCATAAGTCAGCTCCTGGGCGATGGTGGGGGGGAGACCTGTCCTTTCTCCGGTGCTGTAGAGATTCGCGAAACCGCGCAGGAAGGGCCAAAGGGCCATGAGCGAATTGTGGCCGTGTTGCCCCGCGTCCGTGTCGGCAAAGCCGAGGCGCAGGTCCAGCCTGAGGCTGTCGGAGTTGGCCCCGTCGGCGCGGGAGGACAGGTCCGCCGTCATGGTCGCCGCCCGGACTTCCGCCAGCGGCCGCAGATTGGGCGGCCCCACGCCTGGCGCGGGCGGGGCTTGACGGCACGCCTTCTCCAGGTAGCCCACCAGGTCCTCTCGGGTCTGGGGTGGCGGCACCGCCCCGGCGACGAGGTGATGCCGCCGCGCGCCGCCAGCTCCAGGGCCGGGCGCAACGGCCCGTCGGTCTCGTGCGGCGGAATGCGGGCCAACCACGCGCTCAACCACTCTTGCCGTGGACTCCAGGCCAGGACGCGATCGCTGTGCAGGAAAACGCTGGCCTGTCCGTCGGGACCGAGGACGAAGCACGTCTTGCCCTGGAGTTGCTGGGCCTTGAGCCCGCGATTGTCCAGGTGGGCCCGTACCTGTTCGTGCGAATAGGCTTGCTTTGTCGCCAGCAGGATGACGAACGAGTCGCCCGGGAGGTCCCGGTTGCAGATTGACCAGCGTAGCGTGCTCGATTTCACCCCAGCGCAGGCCAAGAGCCTGCTCAATCGCGGCACCGGCGTCATCCAGGCTTGGGAGCTTGGCCCGGATCAGCTCCTGGTTCAGTCCCTGCACATCGTTGCGGTTCAGGAGATCGGCCACCCGAATAGTCAGGAACAGCACGGCGTCGCGCGGCACCAGGTCGAGATCCTCCGGCAGGGCGACGGGTGCCTCCTGCTTCACCGCGATTCCTGCATCGGAGACTCCCGCGCTGCCGTACGAGACGACGCCCTGTGGGCTGGGGAACAGCAGGCCGAGGGCGTTCATCGCCAGCGAGACCGTCAGTACCAGGAGCAGAACGGCCGCAGCCGCGCCGCCGGCCAGCCAACCGCGGCACTGCCAGGCCCAGCGCCGGAAACGCTCGCCCGCCGTCGCCGGACGCGCCTTCGTCGGTTCGCCCAGCAGGAAGCGGCGCAGGTCGTTGGCCAGGGCCTCCGCACTCTTGTAGCGCCGGGCCGGCTCCTTCTGCAGGCACTTCAGGCAGACCGACTTCAGGTCGCGCGGCACCGTCGCTTCCAGACGGCCTGGGAAGACTGGCTCCGCGGTCATCACCTTGAGGATGACGTCCATCGGATTGGCGGCCTGGAAGGGCGGCCGGCCGGTGAGCAGCTCGTACAGCATGGCGCCCAGGGCATAGATGTCGCTGCCCGGGCCGATGCCGCCGCGCAGCCCGCCGGCCTGTTCCGGGGCCATATAGGCCGGCGTCCCCAGGATCGCCCCGCTGGCCGTCAGGCCCTCCCCGGGCTGACGCCCGAGGCTCGCCAGATCGGGGCTCGCCGCGTCGTGCTTCTTGGCCAGGCCGAAGTCGGTGATCTTCGGCTCGCCCGTCTCGGTCAAGAGGACGTTGCTCGGCTTCAAATCGCGGTGGATGATGCCGTGCTGGTGGGCGTAGTGGACAGCCCGGGCCAGTGCGTCGACCATCTCCGCTGCCCGGGTCGGTGACAGGGGTTTGCCGGCGCACTTCTGCATCAGCGTGCCGCCCACGACGTACTCTAGGGCGAGGTACGCATGCCCGGCGTGGCTGCCGATCTCATAGATCTGCACGATGCCGGGATGCTGCAAGGCGGCGACGGCCACGGCCTCCAGACGAAAGCGGGCGAGCTGCTCGGGCCCGGCATAGGGTCCGGCCAGGATCATCTTGAGGGCTGATGCCAGTCCCTGGCACACGTTCCGCTATGAACCTGACAGGCCATCGGCTTTCCGTTCGCACTGCGCTTCTCTAGCTCTTCTTTGTGGCGGCGGAGCGCGGTGGCCGCGTTTGATCTGGTGCCTCTGAGCCCGTGCTTGAGCTTGGCCCTTGGGTCGGCTTCACTTTCCTTGGTGCCGCGAGCCCGCTTGAAAGTCTCGTCCTTCGTTCGACCCATCCTCCGCCGACATTTTCTTCGCCCGTCCCTCACCGTCGTTGGAGGTCCTCATGCCTCGGAAGAAGACACGCCAGCCCATCCCGCCGCCCCGCATCGTCCGGCCCTGTGCCGCCGCCATCGAACGTCGGCAGCGCCAGCCACGTCGTCGCCGTCGACCCCGCTTGCGATCCGCAGCCCGTTCGTACCTTCGGCGTCTATACCGCCGACCTACAGACGCTGGCCGAGTGGTTACGCCACTGCGGCGTCACGAGCGTCGTGCTCGAATCGACCGGCGTCTACTGGATGTGCTTATGCGACTTCCTGGAAAGCCAGGGCTTCGAAGTGGTGGTGGTCGATCCACGCAGCCTGGCCCGCAACCTCAAGAAGAAGACCGACGTTTGCGATGCGGTCTGGCTGCAGCAGATGCACGCCTGTGGCCAGCTCAAGAGCTGTTTTCGACCCGCGCACGAGGTGCTGGCGTTGCGGACGCTGTGGCGGCATCGCGAGCATCTGATCACCGAGGCAGCCAAGCTCTTGCAGATGATGCTCAAAGTGCTGGTCCAGATGAATGTTCATTTGGACCTGGCCGTGTCGAGCATCGCCGGCGTCACCGGCATGCGCATCCTGCGTGCCATCGCCCAGGGGCAGCGTGACCCCCAGACGCTGGCGGCGATGCGCAATCCCAGCTGCAAGAAAGCCGCGAGGAGATTGCCAAGGCCCTGGAAGGGACCTGGGACACGGCCCACCTGTTCGAGCTGAAACAACTGCTCAAGGCCTGGGACTTCTACCAGAATCAGCTCCATGTCTGTGACCGGGAGTACGCCAAGGCGGCCGGGCCGATGCCGGACAAGACCCAGGGGCGTCCGTTGCCCGAGTCCCAGAAGGCCGCGCCCGAAGAGTCGCAACCGCCCGACGGAGTTCGACGCCGACGCCTTGATCTTCCAGTTGACGGGCGTGCGTGTCACGGAAGTGGACGGTCTGGGCGCCAGCACGGTGCTGACGGTCTTGTCGGAGACAGGCCCGGACCTGGCGGCACGTTTCCCGACGGACAAGCACTTCGCGGCCTGGACGACGCTGGCGCCGCGCAAGCACCAATCGGGCAAGCGGATCCGCTATCCCGCCCAGACGGCCAGCCGGGTGGCCAGGGCGTTTCGGCTGGCGGCGCGGTCCTTGCTCAGAAGTAAGAGCGTGCTGGGTAATTTCCTGCGCCGCCTGCGGGCCCGGCTGGGGATAGGCAGCGCCATCAGGGCGACAGCCCACAAGCTGGCGAAGCTCTTCTATCGCCTCATCACGCGTGGGGAAGCGTATCGCCGTGAGAGCACGGCAGCCGAAGAAGTCAAGCAGCAGGAGCGTCAGGTCAAAGCGCTGCAGCGCAAAGCGCGGGAGTTAGGGCTGCAAGTGGTGCCGATCTGAGCAGGGTCGGCGGGGCAACAGACGACGTCGGGGAAGTAGGCGAGGTCGATCTCAAGCCAAGCCGCTTGGGGCGGTGGCGTCGAAAATACGCGCACACCGTAAGATCGCTGCCCGAGCACGACACCTCTCGCCCGGGTAGCGGGGCCTTGTTCATTGAAAGGGCTGATGCCAGTCCCTGGCACACGTTCCGCTATGAACCTGACAGGCCATCGGCTTTCCGTTCGCACTGCGCTTCTCTAGCTCTTCTTTGTGGCGGCGGAGCGCGGTGGCCGCGTTTGATCTGGTGCCTCTGAGCCCGTGCTTGAGCTTGGCCCTTGGGTCGGCTTCACTTTCCTTGGTGCCGCGAGCCCGCTTGAAAGTCTCGTCCTTCGTTCGACCCATCCTCCGCCGACCTTTTCTTCGCCCGTCCCTCACCGTCGTTGGAGGTCCTCATGCCTCGGAAGAAGACACGCCAGCCCATCCCGCCGCCCCGCATCGTCCGGCCCTGTGCCGCCGCCATCGAACGTCGGCAGCGCCAGCCACGTCGTCGCCGTCGACCCCGCTTGCGATCCGCAGCCCGTTCGTACCTTCGGCGTCTATACCGCCGACCTACAG
Source organism: uncultured Planctomycetota bacterium (assembly GCA_963827935.1). Taxonomy (GTDB): domain Bacteria; phylum Planctomycetota; class Planctomycetia; order Gemmatales; family Gemmataceae; genus DATFNV01. The sequence goes on from CAWHCN010000004.1 coordinate 692,625, forward strand.
ACGCTGGCCGAGTGGTTACGCCACTGCGGCGTCACGAGCGTCGTGCTCGAATCGACCGGCGTCTACTGGATGTGCTTATGCGACTTCCTGGAAAGCCAGGGCTTCGAAGTGGTGGTGGTCGATCCACGCAGCCTGGCCCGCAACCTCAAGAAGAAGACCGACGTTTGCGATGCGGTCTGGCTGCAGCAGATGCACGCCTGTGGCCAGCTCAAGAGCTGTTTTCGACCCGCGCACGAGGTGCTGGCGTTGCGGACGCTGTGGCGGCATCGCGAGCATCTGATCACCGAGGCAGCCAAGCTCTTGCAGATGATGCTCAAAGTGCTGGTCCAGATGAATGTTCATTTGGACCTGGCCGTGTCGAGCATCGCCGGCGTCACCGGCATGCGCATCCTGCGTGCCATCGCCCAGGGGCAGCGTGACCCCCAGACGCTGGCGGCGATGCGCGATCCCAGCTGCAAGAAGAGCCGCGAGGAGATTGCCAAGGCCCTGGAAGGGACCTGGGACACGGCCCACCTGTTCGAGCTGAAACAACTGCTCAAGGCCTGGGACTTCTACCAGAATCAGCTCCATGTCTGTGACCGGGAGTACGCCAAGGCGGCCGGGCCGATGCCGGACAAGACCCAGGGGCGTCCGTTGCCCGAGTCCCAGAAGGCCGCGCCGAAGAGTCGCAACCGCCCGACGGAGTTCGACGCCGACGCCTTGATCTTCCAGTTGACGGGCGTGCGTGTCACGGAAGTGGACGGTCTGGCGCCAGCACGGTGCTGACGGTCTTGTCGGAGACAGGCCCGGACCTGGCGGCACGTTTCCCGACGGACAAGCACTTCGCGGCCTGGACGACGCTGGCGCCGCGCAAGCACCAATCGGGCAAGCGGATCCGCTATCCCGCCCAGACGGCCAGCCGGGTGGCCAGGGCGTTTCGGCTGGCGGCGCGGTCCTTGCTCAGAAGTAAGAGCGTGCTGGGTAATTTCCTGCGCCGCCTGCGGGCCCGGCTGGGGATAGGCAGCGCCATCAGGGCGACAGCCCACAAGCTGGCGAAGCTCTTCTATCGCCTCATCACGCGTGGGGAAGCGTATCGCCGTGAGAGCACGGCAGCCGAAGAAGTCAAGCAGCAGGAGCGTCAGGTCAAAGCGCTGCAGCGCAAAGGCGGGAGTTAGGGCTGCAAGTGGTGCCGATCTGAGCAGGGTCGGCGGGGCAACAGACGACGTCGGGGAAGTAGGCGAGGTCGATCTCAAGCCGAGCCGCTTGGGGCGGTGGCGTCGAAAATACGCGCACCGTAAGATCGCTGCCCGAGCACGACACCTCTCGCCCGGGTAGCGGGGCCTTGTTCATTGAAAGGGCAACAAAGCGGTTGAGCGACAGTTGCCGGGCCTTGTAGACGACCCCCATGCCTCCCCGGCCCAGCTCTTCAAGGATCTCGAACCCGGGGACGGTCGGCCGGGCCGCGTCGATGTCTGGTCCGGCTGGGGAAAGCGTGGCGGCCGCGCGGCCGGGAACCGGCGCGGCCGGGCCGCTGGCTGGCAGCGTCTCGGCGCCGGCCTCTTTGCGGACTTCGGCCATGAGCGGAAACCTCCCGCGAGATGAGTAGCGAGAGGATCGTACCGCGGCGGTGGACGGCAGGCAAGGAGCCGGGACCGATTAGCCGCCGCCCTGCGGGCGGCGCATCACGAGCGCCGCTCGTCGGGTGGCACGCTCTGAGGTACTCCGAAGGGCGTGCTGACAGTTAAGCACGCCCTTCGGAGTACCTCAGAGCGTGCCACCCAAATCCCATGAACTTGACCAGGTTATGCTTTCGCAAGCCCTTAGGCGAACGGCAGGAGGTAAGCTCCCCTCGCCCGGTGCCGCATGGGACCGTCTGAGCGTTCCCGGGCACATCTGAATTCTGTTCAACCTGGCGCTTCGTGCTGAATCGTGAAGGCGGATGTCGGTATTTCGCAAGGTCTTGCGGCGTGCGTGCCAGGTTGAACAGAAGTCGCGGCGACTTCTGTTCAACCTGGCACACGTGCGGCTGGAGCGAGCGGGCTACTATCTCCTGCCGGTCGCCTTACTTCAGCACCTCCGGCATCTTGACGATGTAGCAGTTGTTCGCATCCGGCGTCACGCCGCCGGTGTAGCCGGCCGCCAGCGCGATCTGCTTGCCGTCCGGCGACAACGAAAGCGAATAGAGCGAGCCGAGTGCCAGCTCTTCGCCATAAAGCAGCTTGCCGTCGGCCACATTCCACACGGCCAGGTAGCCGCGGCGCTTCGGAGCCTCGCCCACACTGACCAGGTACTTACCGTCGGACGTGAAGCGCAGGCCGTAAATCCAGCCGGGGTGCGACTGCGGCGGGCTGCCGGCGGGGAGCTTCAGGTTCGGGTTGACCAGGTCGTGGATCACGCTGCCGTCGGCCACATTCCAGATCTTGATGGTCCGCTCCAGGCCGGCCGACCCGCTGGCGATCGTCTTGCCGTCCGGGCTGAAGGCAGCGCAGAAGACCGGCTCCTTGTGCCCCTTCGGGAAGTCCTTCTCCTTGTAGGCCTTGAACTCCTTGACCAGGGTGCCGCCGGCCGCGTCCCACAGCCTCAGGCTCGCGTCCTTGCTGCCGGAGAGCACTTGCGTGCCGGCCGGGTTCCACACCACGCAGTAGACCGGGTTGGTCTCGTTTGCCGGTTTCGGCTGCGGCGCATGCGCCTTGATGTCCTTCAAGACGGTCCCCTTGGCCAAGTCGAAGAGGCGGACGTTGCCGTCGTGGCAGCCGGTCGCCAGCACGGCTCCCTTGGGGTCGAAGGCGACGGCGTCCACCTCGCGCGGGTGGGAGAAGGTCTTGATCGGCGCTTCCGAGGCGATCTTCCACTGCTTCACCGCCTTGTCGGCACCGGCGGAATAGATCAGGGTGCTGTCGGCGCTGAAGGTCACCTCATGGACCGCTCCATCGTGGGCGTAGGTTTGCAGCGGCCGGCCGAAGTCCGCCGACGCCGGCTGGCCGGGCGTGAAGACGGCATTCCAGGTGATGATCGACTTGTCGTCGCAGGCGGCGGCCAGCGTCAGATTGTTCGGGCTAAAGGCCAGCCCGCGCACCGCACCGGTCGCCTTGAACTGGCCGACCAGCTTGGCGTCGGCGAAGGTGTAGACACGCACCGTGGCGTCGGCTCCGCCGGTGGCCACCATCAGGCCGTTCTTCGAGACAGCCACCGCGTTGAGGATCCCGGTCGCTCCTTCGAAAGTGCGCTCCTTGACGCCGGTGTTCAGGTTCCAAAGGACGGCCAGCTTATCGTCGCCGGCGGTGATAACGTGCGTCTGGGCCGGGATCACCGTGACGGCCCGCAGCGCCGTCGCCGACGCGGCAACCACCCGCGTGGCCGACAGCGCCTGCACCGTGACCGTCTTGTCCGCGCTGGCGGTGACCAGGGCGGGCTGGGTGGGGTGGAAGGCCACGCCGCTCACCGGACCGGCGTGCGGAAAGGCCTGCAACTCCTTGCCGCCGGCCACGTCCCATACGCGGGCCAGGTTGTCGGCCGCGCCCGTCACCAGCCGCGCCTTGTCGCCATTGAACGACAGGGAAGACACGACCGCGGGATGAGTCAGCGTCTGTACCTCCTTGCCGTCGGCCAGCGTCCAGACCTTGACGAGCTTGCCGGCGGCGGCACCGACCTGGAGATAGTCGCGGCTGAAGGCGACGGCGGTCACCGGGTCGGTCAATGGGCCGAAGGTCTTGAGGACGGTTCCCTTGGTCAGATCCCACAGCTTGACGGTCTTGTCCGCACCGCCCGAGATGGCCTGGGTGCCGTTCGAGTGATAGGCCAGGCCGGTGACGCCGCCAGCGTGGGCTTCGAGGACGGTCAGCACGCCCACATCAGCAAGCCGGGCAGTCTTGTCGGCCGACGCGGAGACGAGCGTGCGGTTGTCGGCGGCAAAGGCGAGGCTCCGGACCGCGGCGGTGTGATCTGCCAGCACCTGTACTTCCCTGCCGCCGGCCACGTCGAAGACGCGGATGGCGGTTTCCTTGGCGCCGCCAGCGACGGCCACGCGCAGGCCGTTGGGGCTGATACAGACGCTCTGGGCTGGATCGGCCAGGGTGATCGTCGTTGTGGGCTTGTCGTCCGGCTTGGCCCCGGCGGCCGGCGGTGCGACCGACCAGACCTTGACCGTTTTGTCGGCGCCGGCGGAAACAACCTTGGTGCCGTCGGCGCTGATGCCGACGCCGACCACCGGCCCGTCGTGCGCGGCGATGGAGCGAATCGGCTTGCCGTCGAGGGCAGCCCAGAAGCCTGACGGTCTTGTCGTCGCCTGCGGAGACGACGGCGTCCCCCTTGGGACTGAAAGCCGCCTGCCGCACCGGACCGGCATGGGCAGCCTGCCAGAGCAAGGCCGGCTGCCAGATCCACGCCGACTTGTCTGCCCCCGCCGAAATGACGCGTTTGCCGTCGTTGTGATAGACCGTCGCCAGCACCGGGCCGGCATGGGTGTAGTATTCGCGCATCTGCCCGTCAAGGCCATAGATGCGGGCCCGGTTATCCGCACCGCCAACGACCAGCCGCAGGCCATCCGGACTGAAGCCGACGCTTCGCACCTCGGCGGGGGTGGCGATGGTGCCGGCCGGTTTGCCGTCGGCCAGCGTCCACACGGCGACGCTCTTGTCCGCGCCGCCGGCGGCTACCTTCATGCCGTCCTTGCTGAGGGCGAGACAGGTGGCGGCGCCAGCCGACTCCAGCTTCTGCACCGATTTGCCATCGACCACATTCCAGACCTGCACCGTCTTGTCCGCGCTGGCCGAGATCAGCCGATCTCCCTTGAGGGTGAAGGCCACGCCGGTGACGGGCCCCGTATGGCCGGCGAAGCTCTTCGCCTCCTTGCCGGTGGCGATGTCGAGCAGGCGGAGACTGTTGTCGGCGAGGCCGGCGGCCACGGACTTGCCGTCCGGGCTGAAAGCGATTGCGTTGACCGCACCAGAGAGACCCGGGAACTTCTTGAGCTCCTTAGCGTCGGCCGTGTTCCAGACGATGACCGACTTGTCGGCCCCGCCAGCGGCCACGTTGGTGCCGGCGGCGTCGAAGGCGACGGCTGTTACGCTCAGGGTCTGGCCGGCGAAGGGGCGTTCGATGGCGTTGGTGGTGAGGTTCCACAGCCGTACCGTCTTGTCGGCACAGCCAGTGAGCAGGCGGGTGCCGTCGGGGCTGACGGCCACGCTGGTCACCTGGTCGGCGTGGGCCAGCATCTTGGGGGCGACGAGCGGCAACTGCCAGACCTTGACGCTACCGTCTTCGCCTGCGGACAGCAGTTGCGTCCCCGCGGGGTTGAAGGCCAGGGCCGTCACGGCGCCGACGTGGCCGCCGATCACGTCTGTCTGCTGCCCGTTGGCCTGGTTCCAGAAGCGGATCGTCTCGTCGGCACTGCCCGAGGCGAGCAGTTGGCCGTTAGCGGACAGGGCCACCGAGGTCACCGCGCCGGTGTGGCCCGGGAACTGCCGTTCCGGCTGCGTGGGAGTGACGGCGGGCACAGGTTCCAGCTTCGTACCACCTTGTCGGCCCCGCCCGTGATGAGGCGCTTGCCATCGGCGCTGAGGCTGGCCGACGTGACGCCGTCCGGGTGGACCAGCGTCTTTCCGGGGATAGGCGGCAGGGCCCAGGTTTTGATGAGGCCATCCCCGCCGCCGGTCATGAGCTGCGTGGTCCCCGGGTTAAACGCGACGGCATTGACTGGCCCACCGTGGGCCAGCGCCTGGCTGACGAGGGCGTCGGTCGTGCCGTTCCAGAGGAAGAGGCGGTTGTCGGCCGTGCCGCCGGCAACCAGGGTGCCGTTGGCGGCCAGGGCCACCGAGGTCACCGCCGCCGCTGGCCCCTTCCAGGTCCGCGCCACCTGGCCGTTGGCAAAGGTCACCAGGCGGGCCGTCTTGTCCGCACTGCCGGTCAGCACCTGGCTGCCGTCGGCCGACAGGAACAAGGCCGTGACCGCGTCGGCATGGGGCGGCAGGGGCCGGACCACATCGGGCGGCAGTTTCCAGCTCTTGAGCAGTCCCTCGTCATCGATGCTGTACGCCGCCCCCCCGTTGCCGTTCAGCGCGACCCCGTTCACCGCCGCGCTGCTGCCGGCGTAGGTCCCCAGGAGGGTGCCCTTGACCGGGTCCCAAAAGCGGACCGTCTTGTCAGCCCCGCTGCTGGCCAGGAGGAGTCCGTTGGCACTGAAGGCGACGCCTGTCACCGCGCCAACGTGCCCCTTTAGCTCGAAGGTTTGCTTGCCGTCGATCGTCGTCCAGAGGCGGATGGCGCCGTCCTTACCGGCGCCGGCGACGGTCTTCCCGTCCGGACTGAGGGCGACGGCGTTGACCGCGTCGGCGTGGACAAACTCGCGCAGCGGCTTGCTACCGGGGAAGTCCCAGAGGCGGGCGGTGTTATCGGCCCCGCCGGACGCGAAGGTATGGCCGTCAGGACTGACGGCGACGGCGAGGACAAGACCCTGATGTCCCTGGGGTCCGCCGAAGCTCTTGAGTTCCTTGCCGCTGGCAGCGTCCCACACCTTCAGCGTCTTGTCGAAACTGGCGGTGATGACGTTCTTGCCGTCGGGTGTGAAGGCGATCCCGTAGACCGCCTCGCCGTGTCCCTTGAGCACGATGGTCCCGGGCGGCGGAGCGGGGCCGTCGTCGGCCGCGATCGCATGGAAGGCGAACACGCCGCCGAGGAGAAACAGGAGGCGGGTGGCGATACGGCGAAAACGGCCAGGAGAGCGCCTGGGTTTCATGGCGGTGGGACCTCCGGGGCAGGCGAACAGGTGGGACCCGCGGGCGGGTGCGATCCACGGGACGGCCGCGAGCCGTGGGTGAGGGGTGTAGTCTCTCACGGCAGGGAGCGACTGTCAACGGCCGGGATAAATCCGGGTCATTCGGGAATCGCGCGCGGCAGTCCGCGAAGGCTCCGGATCACGGGCCGCTTCGCCAACCGGGTCGTGGAGACGCAAAGCAGCGCCGGTTCCCCACAAATTCTCATGTAGGCGTTAATTCGCCGGGAATTATATGCAAGGTGGAGCGCCGACGCAATCCTTTGTCCAGTAACCACATACGCCTTCACATTTCAGCGCCTCGCGCACAGGTCGCATATAATTCGGTGTGTGCGGACACGCGCTGCCGGCAAAGGATCAGCTTGAGCGAAGCGACCTGCCCGCTCAAGCGGAACCATTGTGCGAAAGGCCTGCTGCACGCGCTGGCGGGATGAACCTCAATTCTTACCTGCAGGCGCGCTCTCATACATGCACGCGGTGAGGCTGTCTGGTGGGACCGGCGTCCCGCCGGTCCAAGGCCATAGAGGACCGGCGGGACGCCGGTCCCACCGGGCTACCTCAGTGGGTACATGGTATTAGGGCGCGGGCGATTGCCAGATTAGGAGTTCCCCCTTGCCCGGCACCGCCGCATCGCCCGTGAAACGCTGATAGACCCCATCGTGGACCGCCGAGGGAATATCGCATCCCAGCCCGCTCAGATGGCGCGCGTAAAGGCGAAGGAAAGTGGGGCGGTACGCGCAGCCCGATGCGAAGGTCGGCAGCAGCCGCACCGGCCGCAGCGAGACGATGGTGCCGCGGATCATCCACGCCCCCGTGCGCATTTCCGCCCCCGAGAGGAGGAAAATCGTGCCGCCCTTCATTTGCAGGCCGGCGAAATCCCGCACCGGGCCGCGGACCGCGATGATGCCGCGGCTGCATGCGCATACCGATTTCCATCCCCGCCGACCCCTCGACGATGATCGTGCCGCCGTTCATGCCCGACAGGCTGCCGCGGTACGCCGCCCCAATCTGCCCGCCCGCGTTGCCGTGGATATAAATCAGCCCGCCGCGCATCTCGGCACCGACCCAGTCGGAAGCGTCACCCGAGACGGTGATGGTCCCGCCCTTCATGAACGCGCCGAGGTGCATGCCCGCATCGCCGGTGATGCTGATGCGGCCGCGGGTCATGCCCCGGCCGATCCACTTGACCCGGCCGGCATCGCCGCGGATTTCGATCTCCTCGCTGCCGTCCCCCTCGACCTCGAAGTGGTCGTCCAGCCGCTGCTGGCGTTTGCCGAGATAGACCGGCAGGGCCCGGATCGCCTCGTTTTTCAAGGGCGCAAGAACGTCCGGGGAGATCACCTCGGTCTCCAGAGGCACGGTCGGCACGGTCTTGAGGGTCAGGGTGGTCATGCTGATGGGCGGCGCTGGTGGCCACGATTTCCGGATGCTCGATCCGCTCGATCTCCACCGGATAGTTGTCGAACGACATCGTGTAATACTGCTGGAACAGCGGACGGATGTAGTCCTCGATTTTCTCATCGTAGGTTGGGTGGACGAGGAAGCCGCGTCCCTCCACGACCTTGCGGATTTCGCCTTCCTCGAGGACCACCTCGCCGCCCTTGATGACATAGCGCGGGTAGGCGAACATGCGGGTGACATCCGCATCCTGGTTGAAGATGGCCACGTCCGCATCAGCCCCGATGCCCAGGTGCCCCTTCTGTTTCAATCCCAGGGCCCGGGCCGGCCCCGCCGAGGTGATGATGGCGATATCGGAGAGCGTATATTCGCGATCCAGCTCGGGCAGAATGATCCGCTTCAGCGCCTTCGGTGCTAGCCGTTTCAGTTGCTCCTTGCGAAACTCCCGGTCCATGAGCAGGCGGATGATCTCCGGGTAGCGCCAGAACGCGGCCCCGTTCGGATGATCCGTGGTGAGATAAATCCGCCAGGGATCGTCGATGAGCAGCAGCAACTCAAGGCCGACGGCCCACTGCACGGCGTTGACCAGGTTCTTTTCCTTGTAGGTGTAGGGAACGATGCCGCAGCCGGTTTCGTTCTCGACATCCAGGTTGCCCCACTTGCGGCCGGTGAGCTTGTAGAGCAGGTGCTGCCAGGGCCCGTCGGCCGTGATGGTGACGGTGTCGCCGAACAGGACGGCCCCGGCGTCAGTGGTCAGGTTCTTGTGCGCGTTGAAATAGTCGGCAATGGCCGCCGACTCGGAACGCATCGTGAACCAGTCGTGGCCGCCGTAAGCGTGGTACTGCAAGTGGGCCAGGTGCGCCGGTTGCCTTCGAGGACCTTCATGGTCTCGAGCGTGGTCGTGAAGTTGCCCGGCGCGCCGAGGTTGTTGCAGTGCAGGTGGACGGGGTGCGGCAGGCCCAGCTCGTCCACGATCCGGGCCAGGCCGCTGATGATCTGGGCCGGCGTGATCTTGCTGTAGCCGGGGACCGGCTCGGAGAGCGCCTTGGCGTCCTTCCCCCATTTCCAGGCTGCGACGCCGCCGGGGTTGACCGCCTTGACCCCGTAGGCCTTGGCCGCCCAGATTTGCCAAGCGACGACGTGGCGGGCCCGCTCCAGCTCGCCCGCCTCGATCAGGTCGAGCAGGATTTCGTTGTTGGCCAGCAGCACACAGCAGGACCGATCGACGATCGGCGTATCGCGCAGCTCCTCGTGGGTGTGCTTGGCGGAGAGGATGGGCATGGCCGCCTCGTTGACCGTGGTCCATCCCATGCCGGCGTAGAGGTAGCCGGTGACGAACGTCGTAGGCGTCGCCCCGCCGATGCCGCCGCGGCGCACCGCGGTACGCTGGAAGGGGATATTGCGACGATGATCCTCCGGGATCATGGCCCGGGCGAAGTTGAGCGCGCCCGGCGACGTGGGTGTGCACATCGACACCGCCGGGGAAGACGACCATGCCGGTGGCATCGACGGTGCGGCCGCCCTCGACCGAGGCGACGATACGGCCATCGGCGATGCAGACATCGCGGATTTCGCCGTGGATATTGTTGGCGGGGTCGTAGACCTTGCCGCCGGTGATGCGAAGCATGGGGGTGGGTCTCATTTCAGCAGACGAACGAACCCGGCCTGTTCATAATGGTGATCCGTCGTCAAGGCGTCCAGGATTCCGCGCCGGTTCATGAGCACGAAGCTGGCACAATCTACGAGGCTCCACTCCTTGTCCAGCCGGGTTCGCAGAAGAGCCCACGCGTCGTCATCGAGGGGCGGATCCACATGAACAATCTCGACGAACCGGGAGGCCTTGACGCCCTCGATGAAATTGACCACGGAGGGACGTGGCATTCGCATTGGGCTGGTCAGCAGGGCCACGAGTTCCGCGAGGACGTAGTTCGTGGTGACGATCCTCCGGCCCTTGATCCGAGCGATACGGTAGATGCGTAGCGCCCGGGAGTTGAAGGGCTGAGTACGATCGGCCATGTTGGCCCACCCCGACGTGTCCACGAACAAATCGGGCATATCAGCTCCTGGGCTGGCCCTTCCCATCCATTTCGCGCATCAGCGATTCCCCCAGGTACTTGTCGTGTTGGTCGGCGGCGTCGGGAACGTCGCTGGCAAAGGCGCCCAGGAACGGCTCCAGGGGGTCCTGCTTCGCGAGTTCGTGGTCCGCCAGTTCCACCAAGTGCTCGTATTGACTCGCACGCACGAGGACGATGTCTTCTCCGATCTCCGGGGCTGGAAGACGCACCGCTTCCCCGCTGCGGAGGGCCTGTCGCTGTGGTTCGGTTAGTTCGATCATGGTCGGGTTCTCCTCTACGTTTGCTCAAACTGTCCATCCGGCTTGCACGGAACCTTGGCCTTGGCCTGTTCCCAGAAAGCTTGCTCCTCGGCGGTCAGTGGGCGGCTCTTCTCGGCGATGAATTCCTCGTCGAACTGCTTGGTGGCTTCCCGCAGTTCTTCGGTGGTCATTTCCCAATAGGGCTTTTGTGGCTTCCCGGGGCTCATTCCTGTGTCCCTTTGCCTTTCGTGGCCTAGCCTCGCCTGTTCCATCATACAAGGAGGTCACCGTATCCCGGCGCACGCAACAGCGATAACCATCACAAAGACAAGCACAATGGCAGCGATCGCGCACCCTCGCGCCAGATTTGGCCTTGTTTTGGGCTTCTTCCTCTGTCCACCGGCACTAGTTCTACTGTGCCCCTTTTGGGATAGTTCGTATAGTATGCCGGAACTCGCCCCATCATGGAAGATCAGTATGGAGGAACACGGATGTCCCTCTTGGAATCCCCGGAAGCGCTCGCCTTGCTCGCCGATGTGAAGGTGCCGCTGGCAGCCGTGCAGGGCGGCGTCCGCCGCTTGGCGGGGTTCATCGAACGCTATCAGCCCCTGTTCTATCGCACGGAACAACGGCACTGGGCCGAGGTCGTTCTCGAAGGCCGCCTCAGCAACCTGGAGCGCAAGACCAACGAGCCGATCGCTCGGCAAGCTGGCGCGGCACGCAAGCCGGTGCAAAAGTTCGTCGGCGCCGGCAAATGGTCCGATAGCGCCGTGTTGGACGAGTTGCACCGGCACGTGGCCGCAGCGTGGCGCGACGACGACGCGGTGCTGATCTTTGACGGCAGCGGCTTCGCCAAGAAAGGCGACGACTCCTGTGGCGTGGCCCGGCAGTGGTGCGGCCGCCTGGGCAAGGTCGAGAACTGTCAGGTGGGCGTGTTCACGGCCTATGCCTGTGCTCAGGGCGAGACGTTGCTGGCCGCGGATTTGTATTTGCCGCAAGAGTGGGTGGACGATCGCAAGCGGCGGGCGAAATGTTACGTGCCCACCGAGACGACGTTTCAGGAGAAATGGCGTCTGGCCTTGGGCCAATGGGAGCGTTGCCGAGCGTTGCCGCACGGCTGGGTGGCGGCCGACGACGAGTTTGGCCGGGTGACGGAGTTTCGGCAAGCCTTGCGACGTGGCGGCGAGCGTTATGTGGTGGATGTGCCGTGCAACACGCTGATCCGCGACCTGGAAGCCGAGCGAGAGGCGGGGCCGTCGGGACGGCGACGGTTGCCGCCCTTCGAGCAGGTCCAGGCCTGGGCGGCGCGTCAGCCGGCGTCGGCGTGGCAGCGCCTGACGGTGCGGGCGGGTGAGAAAGGCCCCTTGGTGGTGCGTGCCCTGACGCGGTTGGTGCAAACCAAGGATGCCGACGGCTGCGTCGGCAGGCCGGAACGAGTCGTGATCGTGCGTCCGGTGGATCGCGCCGGCGACGTGACCTATGCGTTGAGCAACGCCTTGTCGGGGGTAGCGTTGGCGGAGTTGGTGCGTGTCAAGTGTGAGCGGCCGCGGATCGAACAGGCGTTGCAGATGGGCAAGGGTGAGGTGGGGTTGGCCCACTACGAAGTGCGCAGTTGGGTCGGCTGGTATCACCACATGACGCTGTCGCTGTTGGCCTTGTGGTTTCTGAATCTGGAGAAGTCGGTCCTCAAAAAAAAACGGTGTGGATCACCGTGCCGCAACTGCGGGTAATCTTCGCCTGGGTGCTGGAGCGTCGGCCGACGACGTTGGCAGGGATTCTCGCCGAAGTCAACACCGTGCTGCGCCGGACGGAAGAAGCGCGCATCTACCATTGGGTAGATGCGACCGGAGAATTCCCACCGTCTCGGCGCGCGCCAGACATATGAAAAAGGGGCACAGTAGAACTAGGCAACGGGTCGCCAGGTCCTGTTTTGTTGGTATAAGCCCAACCCCGCTTTATCAGAAACTGCAACGTTGACACGTCAAAGCGGCTTCGATCGGAGAGCTTCAGCACGCGGATTAGATAATCTTCGCCTTCCTTCGACAACTGGAACGTAACGGGCCGATGCTTGATACGGGTCTTGACGTAGTAGCGCCGCCTCATCACGTATCGCCTTAGTGTGGGCATCGCTCAACCTTCCCGGAGAGCCGTCCGCTTTACTCCACCCACGTTACAGTGGAGGAGAAGAGGCCACTGGTCTTGCCCCTCCTCTCCTCTCGGCGATTAACCTTGATCTCAATGGTTTCCGGGCCACTTTGACCGCCCTCCTTCAGAGCTGCCGCACGCTGAATGGCTTCCGCTAGCTTCAACGCCTCCGCTAAGGGCAGAAGTAGAGAAACGGTCTTCGCCTCGACCATTGCACCACCATCTTTCCCTCTCTTGAACATGGTCTTGGGATACACTTTGGCGACACCGAACTGCCCCAGGTACTGCCTGTCACTGCGTGGTTCGTCACTCATGACCGCTAATCTCCGCCGCGGTTGGTATGGCTGTCTCTAACAAGGAATCCGCAACCCCTCACACGTCGTCGCGTATGTCTCCTCCAACTCCAACGCCACACTCAAATCCACCCGCAACCACAGCGGCAGCACCGGCAATTCGCGCCCCAGCGTCAGCGTCTCCGGCCAGGCCTCGATGCGCTGCTGCTTCTGCACCGGCACCGGCCGGTAGGCCACCGCGTACAGTTGCGTCGGCGATTCCCAGGCCGCCTCTGTCACCTCCAACGCCTCCAGCAAATCGGCGTGCAGGTTGGCGGTCCGTTCCGTTACCAGATCGACAATGACGACGGAAACGGCGTGCTTCAGATAGCCGGCGCACTTCGCGGCGAAGGTCCGGCGGCTGCCGGGGCGGTCCTTGTTGGCGGGGCTGACCAGTTCAATGGCCGCCCGCAATTGTGGTCCGCCCAGCTCCTCGTAAACCCGGACTTCGCAAAGATCCAGGCGGGAGAAATCGACCGGGAACGTCAGCAGCGGCTTGGCGGGGGCCCAGACGGCGGTTCCAGTAGTCGTGCCCGCGACTTCGGGGCCGTTGCCCTCCTCGAAACCGGCAACGTCGATCTCCAGCGTCGCGCCGAGACTGCTTTCAGACTCGGCGAAGAAGTCCGCCGGCAAGACTTCCCGGTTCAGGTTCTGGGCGATATTGGCTGCCCAGACGTGGTGGAATCCCTCCCAGTGGCGCTGGCCGCGCAACGGCGGACGGAAGTGATCGAGCAGCGGCATGTCAATGCTCCCCATTTCTTGCCACGCCGTTCGCCGGCACCATCCACCCCGGCTTCCTCCCCACCGCCTCCCCAATCCGCCGGATCACCTCCTCATCCGTCGGATACGGCGACTTCAGCGCCGGACGCAGGGGCAGCGGAATCTCGTCCATCCGGTACGCCGTCCCCGGGGCGCTGATCCCCGTCGCCGCCGTCGTGATGTGGACCCGCGACAGTCGGCTCGTGTGCGTGACCTTCGGGTCCAGCACGATTGTCGGAATTCGCGCCAGATGGTCGATGGCGGGCTGCGGCATCGTCGCGCCGGGGTCGGCCCCCAGGATCAGGGCCGCGTCGGTGTCGCCGCGCAACAGCAGGTCCACCGTCGAGTATTCGCCGGGGTTGAAGCGCGGGTAGCCGCGGCACAGGTTGACGCCGAACGGGTAGCCGGTGGTCCAGCGCATGATCACGTCGCCGCCGGTGACGTTGCCGTGGCCGCGCATCGGCATGGCCACGAACTTGGTGAAGGCGTTCAGCTCGGCCGCCAGCGACAGCAGGGCCGCCGAGTTCATGTGCTTGCCGCGCGTCATCGACAGGCCCATGCCGAAGAAGAGCACGCCGAAACGGCAACTCTTCATCATGTCCGCGAACTCCTGGAGCTGCTCCAGCGACAGGCCCGTCTCGGCGGCCAGCTCGCGGTTGACCGGCTGCCCCTTGACCAGGGCGCGGAGCGTGGTCAGCATCTCGAAGTCGCGAGACGGCTTCACCTGTAGGAACAGGTCGGCCGCCTTGACGCTGGGGGTCTCGCGGATGTCCACCAGCACCATCGTCCGGCCCTTGCGGCCGTTGGGGACAAATTTCCCCTTCTGCGTCAGCGTGTACTTCGTAAAATGCCGGGGGTGGCATTCGGCCGGGTTGCCGCCCCAGTAGATGATCAGGTCGGCCCGGTTCTTGACTTCGCCCAGCGTACACGACACCTTACCGCCCAACTGGGCGGCGATCTCCGTGGGGCCGTGTCAGAGCGAGGTATGGCTGTCGATGATGCCGCCGATCGATTCGGCCAGCGCCACCGCCTCCCGCTGGGCCTCGCAGGTGATGTTGCTCAGTCCGTAGACCAGCGGCAGGTCGGCCCGGTAGAGATAGTCGGCCGCCGCCTCGACGGCGTCTTCGACGCTGGCCGGCTTGCCGTCGATCAGGGCATCCGGATAGAGGTGCTCGGCCGTGTGGTTCTTGAACCAGGATTCGCCGAGGATGCAGGCGCGTTTGGTCTCGACGATCCGCACACCGTCGGCGTGCAGCTCAATATCGTCGCAGACACAGCCGCAGAAGGTACACGTCGCGTTTTTGACAACCGTCAGGTCCATCCCATTCCCTTTCATCGACATGGTCATGATGGGGTGGCACGCTCTGAGGTACTCCGAAGGGCGTGCCTGACAGTCAGCACGCCCTTCGGAGTACCTCAGGGCGTGCCACCCAAGGTTGACCCATGCCCTTTCACCGACTGATCGAGCCGCCCGGACCGGGCGGCAGGGTAAACGTTCACCCAAGTTCGCGGCCCAGGCAGCTGCCACGGATGCGGCGCGGCATGTAACGGCCGGATTCGATTTGCTCCCAGGCGGGTGCGTCTGTGACCAATGGGACCTCATGCGGCGGCTGTTGTGGCGGGGTCTCCTGACCCCGCCACTTAGCCCGACCGAAGGTCTCAAGGGCACCAGGGAGACCTTCGGTCGGGCTAAGTGGCCCGGTCAGGAAACCGGGCCACAACACGGAGGCGGGCACGTCTGGGACCAATGGGACCTCGTGGGACTCGATGGGGTCCGGCGACGGATCATTGGTGTGATGAATGGCTTCCACGGTGGGTTCTCCCAGGGAACGCGCCGCTCTGCGAGCGGCGGCTAAACATCAGGCGGGCTCAACCTCGACTTCCCACCCTTTCGAGGTGGGCATGCCGGTGCCGTCGGTGCTGCCGCCCATGAGGCGACAGGTCGGCGGGCCGTAGGGGACGAAGATCATCCCCACCGGCACCTTGCCTTCCTTGCACTGGAAGTTGGCCTCGCCGCCGTATTCCGACCGGATGCGGAGCGTCGCACCGGAGGCGACCCCCAGCGCTTTCAGGTCGTCCGGGTGCATGATGACGGTGTTGACGATGGCCTCGTACTCGGCGTGGTCCTTGCCGATATTGATCTGCTGTCCCTGCTTGCTGGTGCGGCCCGCGTTCATCACAAAGCGCATTCCCCCCATCGTGCCTCCTCGTCTGCCGCTGCCAGATTCCCACGTCAGCAGCATTGTAGCGGATCGCTCCGCGAGATAGAAGGAGGAACGCGCGGTCGGGTAGAAGCGTTGACGCCTGGCGCGGGGAGTGTAGTCTGAGGAGTAACGGCCTCGGCCGAGATCGCACGGGCCGTCCCCACCGCCTTGTCCCCATCCGAGGAACTCGCATGTGCCCGTGGCACCGCCCGCTTGCCGTGCCGGCCGTTGCACTCCTGCTCTGGGCCGCTGCCGCTGTCCCTGTTATCGCTGCGCCGCCTGAGAAGGTCGATTACAACTTCCAGATTCGCCCTCTGCTCGCCGACCGCTGTTTCCCCTGCCACGGGCCCGACGAGAAGAAACGCAAGGCGAAGCTACGGCTGGACCTCTCTGAGGTGGCCATCGCCCGAAAGGCCGTCGTTCCTGGCAAGCCCGGGGACAGTGGCGTCATCTCCCGGATCACCGCGACCGACCCCGGCGAGCGCATGCCCCCCAGCAAGTCCAACCTGGCGCTGAGTGCGGATGAAATCGCCCTGATCCGCCGCTGGATCGCGGAGGGGGCCGAGTACAAGCCGCACTGGGCCTTTCTGCCGCTGCCCGACCGTGTGCCGGTGCCCGCCGTCACCGACAGCAAGTGGCCCGCCGGCCCGCTTGACCGCTTCGTCCTGGCCCGGCTGGAGCGCGAGGGACTCAGGCCGTCGCCGGCCGCGTCGAAGGAGGACTGGATTCGCCGGGTCAGCTTCGACCTGACCGGCCTGCCGCCGGCGCCGGCCGACGTGGACGCCTTCATCGCCGACGATTCGTCCCGCGCCTTCGACCGGGTGGTGGACCGTCTGCTGGCCTCGCCCCACTATGGCGAACGGCTCGCCCAGGAATGGCTCGACGCCGCCCGCTACGCCGACTCGTTCGGCTACCAGTCCGACGCCGACAGCCAGCTCTGGCCCTGGCGCGACTGGGTGATCGGCGCCTTCAACCGCAACCTGCCTTACGATCAGTTCCTGACGTGGCAAATCGCCGGCGATCTTCTGCCGGGAGCGACGCGCGAACAGCGCCTGGCCACGGCCTTCAACCGGCTGCACCGCATGACCGGCGAGGGCGGCAGCATTGCCGAGGAGTGGCGCAACGAATATGTCTCCGACCGCGTCCACACCTTCGGAACGGCCGTGCTGGGCCTGACCTTCGAATGCTGTCGTTGCCACGATCACAAGTTCGATCCGCTGATAATGAAGGACTATTACGGCCTCGGCGCCTTCTTCAACAGCATCGATGAATGGGGCACTTACGACAGCTCCGCGTTCCGGCCCACGCCGACTCTGGCGCTGCCGACGGTCGAGCAGGAACGGACCCAGGCCGCACTGGTCAAGGAGGTCAAGGCCCTGGAAGCGCGGCTGCGCGAGGTCGAGAAGTCGCGCGAAACCGCGTTCCAGGCCTGGCTGGTCCGGGCGGATCACAAGCCCGATGTGCCCGGGCTGGCCGGCCACTACCCGCTGGACCGGCTGGAGAAGAACAACCAGCTCGCCAACCTCGCCGGCGACAAGGCGCCCGGCTCCACGTCAGCAGCCAACACGCTGGTGCAGGGCAAGTTCGGCCAGGCGTTACGGTTCACCGGCGACGATGCCGCCAACTTCCCGGCGCCTGGCGGCCTGGACCGCGCCACGCCGTTCACCGCTTCCTTCTGGCTGCAAATGCCGGCCGTCATGAAGCAGGGGATCGTCTTCCACCGCCAGGCCGGCACCGATACCGGATTTCACGGGACCGAGTTATCCTTTGACGAAGGACGTCTCTTTTTCGCCCTGATCCGCTTCTGGCCCGGCAACGCCATCGCCATCCGCACGCGGCTGCCAGTGCCGGCGAAGGAGTGGGTCCACGTGGTGGCCAGTTACGACGGCTCCGGCCGGGCCATGGGGCTTCGTCTCTCCGTCAACGGCAAGACTGCCAACGTCGACGTGTTACGCGACCACCTGACCAAGGATTTGCAAACCGGCGGCAGCGGGCTAACCTTCGGCGAGCGCATGCGATCGACGGGCCTCAAGGGGGTGCTGCTCGACGAAGTGCGGATTTTCAGTCGATCGCTGAGCACGATCGAGGTCGCCCAACTGTACGACGGCCAGTCGCTCGCCAACGCCCTGGCCCGGAAGGACGAGGCAGCGCTGCGGCCCTACTACTTCGGGACCGTCGATGAGGAAACGACCAAGGTGCAGAGCGCCCTGGCACAGGCGCGACAGCGCCTGTTCGCGGCCCAGACCGGCGTCTTCGAGGTGATGACGATGACCGAGCTGCCGCGCCCGCGGCCGGCCTACATCCTCACTCGCGGCAGTTACGATGCACCGCACGACCGGCCGGTCGGCCGCGAGACACCCGCGGCGCTGCCGCCCTTTCCGAAGGATGGCCCGCGCGACCGCCTCGGCCTGGCCCGCTGGCTCACCGACCCGCGGCATCCGCTGACGGCGCGCGTCGCCGTCAACCGCGCCTGGCAAATGTTCTTCGGCCGCGGCCTGGTGGCCAGCACCGAGAACTTCGGCACCCAGGGCGCTTTGCCCACGCATCCGGACCTGCTCGACTGGCTGGCCCGCGACTTCATCGCCTCCGGCTGGGACATGAAGCGCCTCTGCAAGATGATCGTACTATCGGCGACCTACCGCCAGCGCTCGGCGGCTTCCGCGGAGCTGCGCGAGCGCGATCCGGATAACCTACTGTTGGCCCACGGACCGAGCCGCCGGTTGCCGGCCGAGATGCTCCGCGACGCCGCCCTGGCCGCCAGTGGCCTACTGGTGGAACAGGTCGGCGGGCCGCCGGTTAAGCCCTACCAGCCCCCCGGCATGTGGCGCGGCATGAACGGGTTCCTGCCCGAATACGTGGCGGACAAAGGCGAGGGGTTACATCGCCGCAGTCTCTATACCTTCTGGCGGCGGCACGTCGCCGCCGCCGAACATGCTGGCCTTCGACGCCCCGAGCCGCGAGGTGTGCGTCGTTCACCGCCAGACCACGAGCACGCCGTTGCAGCCGCTGGTGCTGTTGAACGACCCGCAGTTCGTCGAGGCGGCCCGCGGATTGGGCGAGCGCCTGCTGCGCAAAGGCGGGGTCACGCTGGAGGACCGGATGACCTTCGCGTTCCGCCTGGCCGCGACGCGCCGGCCCACCGACAAGGAGGTGCGCTTGCTCGTGGAGTTGTACGAGGAGCAATTGCGACTGTTCCGCGCCGATGCCGTGGCGGCGCAGAAGTTCCTGAAGATTGGCGACCGGCCGCCGGCGCCGGGTTTCGACCCAGCCGAGCTGGCCGCGGCCGCCGCCACGGCCGGCGCGATCCTGAACCTGGATGCGGCAGTCACCACGCGGTAGGGCTCAAGAAGGGTGACGCCGCGGGCTCGGCAGTTCGGCAACCGAGGAGGGTAGATGAAGAGTCGTGCGGACTACGAGCGGGCACTGCAAGCAGTGCGTGAGGTCGTCCAGCGGTGGGATCCCTATGGCCTCCTCGCCGGTGGCTGCCCGCCGGACGAGTTCGACGCAGAGGTCGCGGCGGTGGTCGCTCAATTGCCCCGTATCCAGTCGCGGGCTGACGCGGCACACGTGCTGTCGCAGGTGTTCTCGTCGGCGTTCGAGCCGAAAGCATTCCGGCCCGAGGATTGTGCGACGGCCGGGGAAGCGTTGTTCGAGGTTTTGTCGGCTCAGCGGCTCTTCGCCAGGTGATTGCGGAACTCAGCCACCGGCCGGGGCGCCGTTGACTCGTCCTGCCTGTGCATGTATCTTCATCGTAGACACAGGAGCTTGCGATGAAGACTCGCGTTCAGAAATGGGGCAACAGTCTGGCCCTCCGCATCCCGAAGTCCTTCGCCGAAGAGGCGGGGCTCGGACCCAATGCGGCCGTCGAACTCTCCCTGGTCGCCGGCGCGCTGGTCGTGCAGCCGATCGCTCCGCAGCCGGTCACCCTCGACGAGCTGTTGCGCGGGGTCACGGACGATAACCTCCCCGGTGAGTGGGACACGGGGCCGGCCGCCGGCAAGGAGGTCTGGTGAGCCGCAAAGCCGCGTATGTCCCGGAACGAGGCGATGCGGTGTGGATCACGCTCGATCCGCAAGCGGGCCATGAGCAGGCCGGGCGCCGGCCCGCACTCGTCCTGTCGCCGTCGGCCTACAACGGCCGCGTGGGTCTGGCGCTGTTCTGCCCGATCACCAATCAGGTGAAGGGCTACCCCTTCGAGGTGCCCATCCCGGCCGGGTCGTCCGTAACGGGAGTCGTCGGGGCGGACCAGGTGAAGAGCCTCGACTGGCGGCGCGCAAGGCGTCGCGCATCGGGGCCGTCCCGGAGGAAGTGGTGAACCAGGTGCTGCAGCGCCTCCAGGCGCTGCTTGCAGGAGGCGGCTAGCAACCCGCGGAATTCCGAGCTAGCCATGACAACCAACGAACCCCTCGACCCGCTAACCCCGACCCGCCGGCACTTCCTGCGCGGCGCCGGCCTGGGGCTGGGCACCCTCGCCCTGAGCACCCTGCTGCCGCGCGCCTCGGCTGCCGACCACGGCATCCTGGGCACGTCGCACTTCCCAGCGAAGGCTCGCCGCGTGATCTACCTCTTCCAGAGCGGCGGCCCGGCGCAGCAGGACCTGTTCGATTACAAGCCGCTCCTCAATGAGAAGAACGGCGAGCAGCTCCCCGCTCACGTCCGCGGCCAACAGCGCCTGACCACCATGTCGGTCAACCAGTCGTCGATCCCACTGGCTGGCTCGGTCTTCAAGTTTGGCCAGCACGGAAAGGGCGGCGCCTGGCTCAGCGAACTCTTGCCGCACACCGCCGCCATTGCCGACCAGATCTGTTTCATCAAGTCGATGTACACCGAGGCGATCAATCACGACCCGGCCATCACGTTCCTGCAGACCGGCAGCCAGATCGCCGGCCGGCCCTCGATGGGCTCCTGGCTCAGTTACGGCCTCGGCTCCATGAACGAGAACCTGCCGGCTTTCGTGGTGCTCGTCACCAAGGGGAAAGGTGGGCAGCCGCTGTACGCTCGCCTTTGGGGCAATGGCTTCCTCGACTCGCGGCACCAGGGGGTCAAGTTCGCCGCCGGCAAGGACCCGGTCTTTTATCTCTCCAATCCGGAAGGCGTCTCCGCCGCCAGCCGCCGCGCCCTCCTCGACAAGCTCGAAGCCCTCAATCGCGTCCAGTTCGAACGGGAACTCGACCCCGAAATCGAGTCGCGGATGGCCCAGTACGAGCTGGCCTACCGGATGCAGACCAGCGTGCCCGATGTCACCGACTTCCGCGGTGAGCCGAAGCACGTCCTCGATATGTATGGCCCCGATGTGCGGACGCCGGGCACGTTCGCGGCCAACTGCCTGCTGGCCCGTCGGCTGGCCGAGCGCGGCGTGCGCTTCATCCAGCTCTACCACCAGGGGTGGGACCAGCACGGCAACCTGCCCGCCGCCATTCGCGTCCAGGCGCGCGAAACCGACCAGCCCAGCGCCGCCCTAATCCGCGATCTCCAGCAGCGCGGGTTGCTCGACGACACCCTCCTCATCTGGGGCGGCGAGTTCGGCCGGACCAGCTATTCGCAGGGCAAGCTCACGAAGACCGACTACGGCCGCGACCATCACCCACGCTGCTTCACCGTCTGGCTGGCCGGCGCCGGCGTACGCGGCGGCTTCACCTACGGCCAGACCGACGCCTACGGCTATAACATCGCCGACGAACACGGCGAGCCGATCAACCCGGAGAAGGCCACTTTCACCCCCGGAGCTGTCCACGTTCACGATCTCCAGGCCACGATCCTGCACCTGCTGGGCATCGATCACGAGCGCCTGACCTACAAGTACCAGGGCCGCCGCTTCCGGCTGACCGACGTGCACGGCCACGTGGTCAAGGACCTGCTCGGCTGACCACTGTGCCGATCGGACCTCTGCCCGTGTCTTACCAGCCGCGCGTGCGCGCCACCGCCCACTCATAGACCTGCTGATACGCCCGGGCCGAGGCCTGCCACGAATAGTCGCTGGCCATTCCCTGCCGCTGCACCGCCCGCCAGCTTTCCGGATCGACCCGGTAGATGTGCAGGGCCTTGCGCAGGGCGTTCCACAGGTCGTCGGACGAGTAGCCGGCAAAGGTGAAGCCGGTGACGCCGTCGCGGACGGTGTCGGCCAGCCCGCCGGTGGTCCGGACCACCGGCACCGATCCGTAGCGCATGGCGATGAGCTGCCCCAGGCCGCACGGCTCGAAGAGCGACGGCATCAGGAAGACATCGCTGCCGGCGTAGATGAGCGGTGCCAGGTCGGCATCGTAGCCCAGGAAGGCGGCCATCCGCCCGCGGTGATAGCCGGCCAGGTGCCGCAGCATCCCCTCGTAGCGAGCCTCCCCCGCACCCAAAACGACGCACTGCGCCTCGCCGGCGTGGCCGTTCATCAAGAGGTGCAGCGCGTGCCCAGTGATGTCCAGCCCCTTCTGCCCGTCCAGCCGGGTGACCATGCCGACCAGCGGCACATCGGCCCGTTCAGCCAACCCCGCCCGCGCCTGCAGGGCCCGCTTGTTCTCGGCTCGTCGCTCCAGGCTGGCCGCATCGAACGGGGCGGCCAGGTGGCGATCGGTCAGCGGGTTCCACACCTCGTAATCCAGCCCATTCAGGATGCCGTGGACATCGAAGTGCCGGTGCCGCAGGATGCCGTCCAGCCCGCTACCCCCCTCGTAAGACATGATCTCGCGGGCATAGGTCGGGCTGACGGTGGTGACCATCGTGGCATGATAGATGCCGCGGGCCATGAAGTTCACCTCGCCGCGGCGCTCCTCGACCAGGCCGTGGGTGAGCAGCCCCAGGTAGCGGAAGATGTGCCAGGGGGCCCGCCCCTGGTGCCGCAGGTTGTGGATGGTGAAGACCGTGGTCTGCCCGGAATAGCGCTCGTCGCACTGGCCGGCGCTGGCCAGCCAGGTGACGGCCGGGGCCGTGTGCCAGTCGTGGGCATGGACAACATCCGGCCGCCAACGCAGGGCAGCGAAGATCAGGTCCAGCGCCGCTCGGCTGAAGAAAGCGAAGCGAAACGGATCGTCGCCATAGCCGTAGAAGAACGGCCGGCCGCCGAACCGGTGCCATTCGGCAATGAAATAGATCGGCACCTCGCTACCCGGCAGCACCGCCTCCAACACCCCCGCCGCCACCGCCTCGGTCCCCATCGGCACCTGAAGCGTGGTGGGGTGGGCCCGGATGCCCTGCTGCCCGTCGCGGTACGCCGCCTCGACCGGCTGATACGCCGGCATCACCACGCGGACCTCGTGCCCCAGGGCCGCCAGTGCCTTGGGCAGCGACCCGCACACATCGGCCAACCCGCCCGCCTTGGCAAACGGCGCCACCTCCGCGCTGAGGAACAAAATCTTGAGCGGCCGCACGACGGTCCTCCGAAGCCCCACTGCCAGGGGACTTCGGACAGTTTATGCCACGGCCGGGATTGCGTCCGGTTGGCGACCCGTCCTGTCCCTCCTTCCAGCGTCGCTTCTCCAGTAATTGAGGACCCTACACAGGTTCTCCACCGCTCAGACCGTTCGGAAAGAATGACGTCGTGCTCCGCCACGTATTGATGGTTGCGTGCCTGGCCTCCCCCTGGAAACGACCTTAGAATGGGGCCAGGCCTGGCCGCGCATGGTGCCACCACACCTTCGGACACCCCGTGGCACCATCGTGGCATGGTGGTGGCACCCTGATGGCACCATCTGGCACCATCTGGCACCATCGTGGCATGGTGGTGGCACCGTCGTGGCATGGTGGTGGCACCGTCGTGGCATGGTCGTGGCACCGTGTCATCCGAACATGAGCGAACTGCGGCCTACGCACAGCGGGCAGTCACCCGGATGGCAGCTGCGGGTCAGTGGCGTAGTGAGCGCCGTGGAAACCCCGCAGCGAGGTATTCCCCTGACCACGCCTGGAGACCTTCCCCCTGGCCCGCTGTTTGCCAGCTACGACGACATCCGCCGCTGGATGGATGAGGGTCAGGCCGTTCACGCCGCCTGGCAGCCGCTCGGTAGCCGCTCTCGATGCCATTATCCGCCTCTGCTATACTGGCGCCGGAGGACCACCGCCATGCTCACTTTCCCGCTGCACAACGCCGCCCTGGACCTCAAGGGCAAGCCCCCCGAGGAACTGCCCCACGGCCTACTCCCTATCCCTCCCGAGGTGCGCGAACTGGTCGAGAGGGAACGGGCCAAGTACCCCCACTGCTCGGAAGAGGTGTGGGCGCGGACGCTCAACCGCTGGGCCGTCGATTGGTACTACGACGGGCTCGGGCAGGAGGTCATCTACCGCGAGACCCCCGAAGGCCCCGAGGTGCTGGCGGTGGGGATGGTCGAGGTGAGGGACTTCAAGAGCCGGGTGCCGCTCGACGAGCAGATGAAGCTCGAGACCTACCAGGACTAGCAGATGTCGAGACTCGCTCTCCCCGTCCGGGGCCAAAACCTCTACGCCACCGGGGACGTGATGCTCCGGGTCTGGATCGACCTGCTGGTGCGGGACGGCGCCGGCGGCTGGTCGCAGGAGCGTTTTCGCGTAGACACCGGCAGCGACATCACCACCTTCCCGGCCTACGAGGCCAAGCGAATGGGGCTTTACCTGACGCCCCGGCCCGCCGGCGTGACCCACGAGCAGACCGGTCTTGAGGTGCGCTCGGGGATGCTCGCCTTCCGCGTCGTCGGGATGGACCAGACTCGCTACGCCGTGCCCTGTTTTTTCCTGGGCGACCCCGACATACCGCCGGCCCCGGGGACGCCCCGCGGGCAACTCCCGCGGAAGCTCCTCCAACCGCTCCACCTCCTCGACGTCCTCAAGTTCTCCGCCGAGAAGGACCCGGCCTCGATCGGGGCCCCGCACGGCGAGTTGATCGTCGAGAAGAAGTAGCGTCGTCTTCAAGTTCAGCGAATTCCCCTGTCAGCCCGCCGGCGACGCCCTGCCCCTGACGCCGCTCCTGAGCGTGCAGCTCTGTGCTGTCTGCGGCCAGTGGACGGCGTTTTATCTGGACAAGTACGGCAGCGGCAAGCACCGCGCCCGGTTCCTTGACTTCGTCGAGGGGTACAGTAAGGACCACAAGGACCTGGAGCCCCTGCGCACCCGGAGCACACGGACCGCCGGAGCGAAAGCGGACAAGGGGATGGCGTGGATTTCCGCCCGGAAATCATGCTGTCCCCTGATGCGCCTCTTTCATGCGCCCTTGTCCCTGATGCGCCCTTAATGCGCCTCGGACCTACTCCGCTGGATTCATGACCAGTAGATAGCCGACAATAGACTCGCAGAGTGCGAGGGATGGACCGCATGGACACGTTGACCCCAGAGCAGCGCAAGCGAGTCATGAGGAGCAACCGGGGGCGGACGGCGCCGGAACTCGCACTCGCCTCCGCGCTCTGGCGACTCGGCTTTCGTTACCTCACCGGCGATGGCTACAGGAAACGAATCCTGAAAGGACTGCCGGGGAACCCCGACTTGGTCTTCCCCCGCCGGCGGGTGGTTCTTTTCATGGACGGCTGCTTCTGGCACGGCTGCCCGATCTGCAGGCGTACCACGAAACAGAACGCGTCCTTCTGGCGGCAGAAGGTTCAAAGGAACCGGAAGCGAGACCGGCGCGTCTCGGCTGAACTCAGGGCGGAAGGGTGGAACGTGGTGAGGGTTCCGGAACACACTCTTCGCCCAAGGGCCTCATTCGAGAAGACTGTCAAGGAGGTGGCAGGTATCCTGGCGGCCGCCGCCCGTTGACGTTCCGGGCGGAAGCCCCTATCCCTGCCTTCTGCTTGTCTAACGGCACAACTTCGGATGGGCCGAGGAGTCGTGATCCACCGGACCGTGAGGGGCGCCGAAGCGCCCCCGCTCTGTGCGCAGGTAGTGCAATGCTCCATACGAGAAGGAGAAAACCTACCGTCACGGATCTATTCGCAGGCGCAGGCCTCTTCAGTTACGCCTTCGCCAGCGAGGGGTTTGATGTGGTGCGCGCCGTTGAAATCGACCGGGTGGCCGCCTCGACCTACGCGGCTAACCTAGGCGACCGCGTCGAGGTCGCAGACGTTCGCGCCGCGAGACCGGAGGGGCGCTGCGACGTCCTTGCGGCGGGCCCGCCATGCCAAGGGTTCTCGACCCTCGGCAAGCGCAAGCATGACGATCCCAGGAATGCGCTGAGCCTGGAGGTGATCCGATGGGCACGGGTGTTGAGACCGGCCATCGTCGTTATCGAGAACGTCGCTGCCTTCCTGGACTCCCCTGTCTGGACACGCCTGGCGAAGGGGCTGAAGCGACTCGGCTATGAGGTGTGGGGTGGCGTCTTCGAGGCGTCGGAGTTCCGCGTTCCGCAATTCCGTCGCCGGTCCTTCACGTTTGCCGCCTGGGTAGGGATTCCTGTTGTGACGGTCCCTAGGTCCGTGGCGCCATTAACCGTACGCGAAGCTTGGGAAGGACTCCCGGTAATGCCCGATGGGCGCAACCACCACTACGCCCCTCAGCCTTCGCCCCTGGCTCTGGCCCGGATGCAGGTCATACCGCCGGGCGGCGATAAGCGGGACGTAATGCGAAAAGCGCCGCAGATGACTCCGCCCTCTTGGTGGAGCCTGAACTGCGAAGTCACCGACGTTTGGGGACGGATGGAATGGAACGCGCCCAGCAACACCTTGAGGACCGCTCTCCTGAACCCGTCGAAAGGCCGCTACATCCACCCCGAACAGAACCGGGTCGTCTCGCTGCGCGAGGCGGCCCGCCTTCAGACCGTCCCGGACCGGTGGACGTTCGCCGGGCTGCCGACGCAGATCGCCCGACAAATTGGCAACAGCGTCCCTCCCCTGCTGGGTGCGATAGCGCGGGCCGTACGGGCGAGGCTGGGTTAGCTGCTGTGCCGGTTATAGATGCCCAGCAACTCCTCGTGGGCCTTCTTTGTCATGTCGAGCAGGTCCATCAAGTCGTAAACGCGCTCCGCGTCAGTGCTCTCGCGCTTGTCCAGTTCGTCCTCTAGCCTTAACACGCCCTTCGACTTACTGCCAGTCTTGACCCTGGTACCGATCAAGATGGACTCGACAACCACTTCCCCGCGCCTGACCGCTTTCAGCCACCGTCTCGTGTCGCGGACGTAATCGCGTAGCTGAAGCAGGTGCTCCATTCTCAAGCTTAACGTTCGGCGCCTTGAGCTCGATGATCACGACCCGATTCAACCCCTCGTTGTGCAGCAGGAACACGAGGTCGGGGTGCTCTCGTCGTTGCATTGCTCCCGCGAGGCGCGTGGATGCCAACCCCAAGCTCCTTGCTCAGTTTGGCGAAGACTGTATCCTTGGTCTGGTTCGACGTAAGGAACTGGGTAAAGGTCGGGTCGATTAGCCACGCGTTCCTCTGCAACAGTTCGTGCAGTTCCTTCTCGTTCTTGCCCAGGGCAAAGTCCTGGTGTTCGATGATCTTCACGAGCGACTCGATGCCGGCCAGTCGCCCCTTGATGTAACGGCCGAAGTCGCCGAATTCCTGCTTGGTCAGCTCCGTAATCTCGTCCACCACGGCGTTGAAGTCTGGCATGGCTGACCTTGCGAGCTTTTGCAGCTCGGTCAGGATGTCGCCTTGCTCCACCCCGCTCACAAGAATTGTGACCCGCTCCTTGTACTCTGTTCCCTTGGTCCCGTCCTTGCAAATGCTCGCCAGCGCCGCCGCCATGCGCCGGACGGCCTTGGCCCTGTGCTTGGGCAACCCCGCTTTTTCGATGATCCGATTGGTGTAATCGTCCTCCTCGGCCTCCCTTAGCGATTCGGCGTCACGGAATGCCTGGTAAGATTTCACGGATTTTTCGATCTCTTTGCTCAAGAATTCTCGCAGCGGCGTCAGAAGCGGCGTGTCCCACCGGAGCGACTGCCGGTCTGTGGCGATGTAGTCGGTCACTTGGTCATCGATAAAGTCTGCTTCCACAACCCCGTCAAGGTAGTCGGTCTGTCTGAACCCGTGCATCCCCGTCGGCGCGTCCAAGAGGCTCGGGGCGGCCGCGAGCCTCCCGTGGGAATAAATCCTCATCCCGCGGTCCGCCGCTTGGAGTGATTCGTCCCGAAAGCGGATGCGGTAGCGGAACGGGTATTGCTGACCGTCCTCTGCTTTGATCGCACCGTCCACGAGCTGTTTCTTCGGCTGGTCGGGACATGGCCACGCGTACCTGAATGTAGGAGCTACGCCTTTAATCAGGTTGCCGTTCAACTTGATTTTGAAGTCGCTCGCTTTGACCAGCCAAAAGTGGTCACTCAGGGAGTGCTCGATCGTTTCCGGTCTGGACCGCAATGGTTCGTGCAGCAGTTCCGACAGCACGATCTCGGTGCCCCCGGTCTTCGGTATGCCGCCCCCATCAGGCAAACGCTCGTCGGGGATGACAATGTCATTCGTCGTCCGATGCTTGCCGATCTCGTGGTAGTCCAGCACGATGCGGGTGGCGTGCGACTCACCTTTCTTGCGAGTGGTGATCGTGATGCGGTGCGCAATCCCGAATCCCGCCAGCTTGCCTAGGCCCTTCCGGCCCATGAGCAGGCGACCGCCCGGCGAGCGTTCCCCCTTCGTATCAGCCTCTTCCCGGCGACGACGGCCGGCCACGAGGAACTGCGCGTCGAGTTCCTGACGGGACATGCCGGAGCCACGGTCAACTATTGAGATCGCGACCGAGGACGGCAGCACGCGCCTCCCTAGCGGGATGATGGCCGCCAGCTTCTCCGCCTTGCCGCCGGCCGCCTTCTTTTCCTTCTCGAACTGCGCCTTCAGGACACTACGCTGGTACTCGATGTCGTCGAAATCCATCAAGATGTCTACGGACGGCGAGTCGGCGTCGTAGGCGTTGGCCATGAACTCGACCAGCACCTTCGGAAGATTCGTGTAGAGGTTGAGCCCCAAGTCTTGGACAAGGTGAGGCGCGACCTTAAATTTCAGGGGCGGCTCATTTGCCATATGCGCTCCCTCGCCGTTGCGGGACCGGGGTTGCCGGTGATAGAGGGCTACAAGGTGCATGTGTTGGGCGACGGATAGTTACCACGATGCACGATTGTCGCAAAGGCATGACGGCCGTGCAAGGGGGAGCGCTCTTGGGCCAGGAAAGGGGGTCCTGGCCGGGAAAAGGCCGGGAAAAGCCTACATACCAGGGGACAAGAATGGCCTGCAACACCTGATCGGGCGGGCAGCCCCCCTCTTCCCAGGTGGCCCGCGACAGCGCCCACCGCCAGCGCTCTTGGGTTGCCGACCCGATCATCCGCACCGCCCCGCCTTCAGCCCACGTCACCTCCAGCTGACCGGGCGACCGGGACTGCGGATTGGCCATCGCCGGGCGGTACATCGTCCTGTGCCAGACGGCCTGGTCTGCATCCGCGGTCCCGAGTCAAGACACCGGCGAAGCGGTTGCCGGGCGCGGGTAAATGTAGGCCTCTTCGATCCTCAGGTTCCCGAGTTGGCTCCCTCGAAATGGCCTGGGCGGTCCACCCGGGCGGCCGTTGCGGTTCGCTTCCATGTCCCTGGCGATGGGATCGTGGAGCCCGATCACCTTTTTGGCAAACGGGTCCATCCCGAACCCTTCCTTCTGCAACTCGCGGATCACGGCGTTGACACGGTGGTACGCCTGCTTCTTCCCTCCGCCCTCGGGGACGAGCGGCGTTACCAGGTAAAGATACCAATCGCCGCTTTCGCTCTCCTTCACCCAGGCAGCGGCTGCCACGGCAACCCCCGCTTGCACAAGCCGGTCGATCAGGCGCTGGCCTTCGCGAATCTCCAGGTCTACCAGCGTCGCTTGAGCCATGAGAGCACCCCATGATTTCTGTCGGTAATGGCGTCGTAGAGTTCCTCGGCGTCGGCCTTCGGCGTGCGAGCGTAGCGGCTGGACTCGTTCCATTCCTTGACCGTATCCCAGTTATCGGCCAGGCCGGGGTCTGCCTGCATGGCGGCGGCGAGGTCGTCCTTTAGCCCCGCCAGGCCGAGGGGTTGCGGCAGACTGTGGGTCCAGCATTTTTCCGCAAAGGTCCTATCTGGAAACTCCTCCGACTTCATCAGCTTGGCGATGCAGGCCTTCAACGCGCATTCCACAGCGTATCCGCCCACGTAGTAGGCGCATGACCAGTGTCGAGCCGCAAGAAGTACCTTGGCATCGCTAATTCGCTCATTCGCGAGCCGCTGCAACTCGGCCCTGTTCACCGAAGTGCCCCCGCCACCCGGGATACCGACAGGATTCTATCAGAAAGGACGGATGGGCAACTCGGTTTGTCGCCCCACGGGCGGCCAGCCGGGGGTTGCGCGGGCCACCCCATCGCATCGAGAATGGCCTGCAAGACCTGATCGGGAGGACAGCCCCCCTCTTCCCAGGCGGCCCGCGACTGGGCCTACCGCCAGCGCTCTTGGGTTGCCGACCCGATCATCCGCACCGCCCCGCCTTCAGCCCACGTCAAGTCCTTGACCGACCGCGTTTGGCGTTGCTTCCCTTCTTTCCCCGCGGAAGCGGCCCCACCGCCGCCGCGCAGGCCCGACGC
Source organism: uncultured Planctomycetota bacterium (assembly GCA_963827935.1). Classification (GTDB taxonomy): domain Bacteria; phylum Planctomycetota; class Planctomycetia; order Gemmatales; family Gemmataceae; genus DATFNV01. The sequence continues at coordinate 722,978 of CAWHCN010000004.1, forward strand.
ACCTCGTCCAGGCTGGCTACCGTGGCAATGGTCTCACCGATGGCCTTGTACTTCTCGGCGTCGTCCATCGTTGAGATCTCCGGCAGCAACGTGACACCCTCCTCGCCAAACTTGGCGCGCAGCTGAGCTTCAATCAGGTCGAGCATGGCGAGTCGCCCGAAGCTCGTGACGTACGGCATGGTTCGTCCCTCCTCGTAGGCGTGTAACTGCTCGCGGAAGTCGCGCTGCAGAGCGTCCGGTAACGCCATCAGCCAGTCGACCAGTTTCAGCAGTTCCTGCGTGTCGTCGGGGCTAAAGCCGCACTCGTGAAGTCCGCGTGCGATGCGAAATTTCCAGGCCCGGCGGTCGCCGGGGCTGCGGCGTGTCTGGAGCGTTTTCAGGTGCGCGAGCACTACCTTCGCGAACGGGTTTTGGCTCGCCTCCAATTCGCCCTCGCGGCCGGCGAAGTCTAGCAGCTTGGCCGGGGGAAACGTCATGCGCAATGAGCAGCCCCACAGTCTGCGCCGGTATTCGCTCGGCCGCCAGTTGGGATCGTCGTCGGCCAGCACCGCGAGGGTGGCCACGTTGCGCGTGGGTGTCAAAGATGCGGCAATTGTACACGCATAGGCGACGCAGGAAGGCTCGATCGCGCTGTGCCTGAACCTCGACGTGCACCAGCACCCAGGCCGCCCGGCCATTCCTGCGCCAGACCTTCACCAGTTTGTCCACCGTGCGCCGCCCTCGGGCCGCGCGGGGACCAGTTGTTGGAACTCCTTATCGAGCATCTCGACCGGCCGCGACCAGTCGATGTCGTCGTGGATGTCGGGGAAGAACAAGAGTAAGAACGCTTTGAAATAGAGGTCAAGTGCCTCCTTCCAGGGGGAGTCAAAGTCGGCCATGAGGCGGCTCCTTCCCAGAGCGTCGCCGGTGTCCCCTCTCTCGTCTGCCGCATGATAGTCGATCGCCGACATCGACTCAACCTACAGCCGGAGAAGAAAATGAGCGCGCGGCTCGATTTATCGCCCCGCCGGGGGTCGGCTGTGGCTGGCCCCGGTGCCCTGCGGCGCCAGCGTCCCGACCTTCCCCACCTCCACCGGGCTACCCCATCACAGCATGAATGGCCTGGAAGACCCGATCGGGCGGCCAGGCCCCCCTCTCCCCAGGTGGCACGCGACTGCGACCACCGCCAGCGCTCTTGGGTTGCCGACCCGATCATCCGCACCGCCCCGCCTTCAGCCCACGTCACCTCAATCTGACCGGGCGACAGTGACTGCGGATGGGCATCGCTTCACAGGGTGGTCTCGTTCGACTAGACTGGAACAACGAGGGTGCAAAGCGCCGTTGGCGCGGGTGGGACGGTTTTCTGGAAAACGATGCCCGCGCAAACGGGAGGGCTGAACCGATGAGCGTGACGGTGTTCCCGGAACTGGCAGCGGAAAGTGTCGAGACGGCGGAGCGCATTGGCCGGCTGTCGTCCGAGGAGGGCCTGGACGCGGCCGAGGCCGAGTACATCCTCGCATCGGGACTGGCCGCTATCCAGCGCGTCCCCCGGCTCTGGCCGATCCTCAGGGGCCGAATCGGCGGCGGGACGACCGGCCCCACGGCTCACGAACTCCTCGCACGACTCCTCGAAGTGGTGGACAAGAATCTCTCCCTGGTGGGTGTGCTGAAGGAACGCGCCCGCGTTTTCCGCGAGGAATTGGGGCGCCAGCCTGAATCTGGGGCCGCACTGGCCGCGGCAGCAGAGCAACTCCTGAAGATCCGCGCCGAAGCCGTCCGCCTCCTGAAGGTCGTTGACGCACCCGCCCGGTGGCCGGGGGGGGAGCAACTTACCGAAGCGAAGGAGCGCATACGGCGTGGCGAGCGCCTGACCGCGGAAGAGTTTCGGCAGGCGTTGCTCGGCGAGTAGGGACACGGAGAGCCGGTCATGACCTACCGCGTCGAGGTCGCCAGCACCGTCAGCGCCTACTTGCGTGGCCTACAGGGGTTTCCCAGAGGCGGCCGCCCGGCCATGTACGGCTTCATGGACTCACTGCGCGATTTCTGCCCGTGACCGTCGATTACGCCGGTGCCCAGGCCGAGTTACCCTGGCACCACCTTTGACCCATTTGACCGCCTCCTGATCGCGCAGGCCCTGACCGAGGGAGTCTCGGTCGTCGGTGCCGACGGCCAGTTTGACGCCTATGGGATCACGCGCGTTTGGTGGGAGGTGCCGCCCGCAGGGCGGCGGCTAAACGGACAGCATCGGTCGAAGAATCAGTTTCGTCACCTCGGGTCGGCAGTTGTAACGCACCGGGTGTTCGCCGCTCAGGCCGCGACTGACGTGGAGCACCGTCGGCGGCTCGTCGAAGGTGCCGCAATCGTAACGGCGGCCGTACCGACTCGGGATCAGCACCGAACCAAACAACGGCAGACGGATTTGGCCGCCGTGGACATGGCCGGCCAGCATCAGGTCGATGCCGTGCCGCCGGGCCCAGGCGATGTTGTCCGGCGTGTGGCTCAGGCAAAGGCGGAACGGACCGGATGGGCAGGCGGACAGGTCGGGCTCCGGGCTTCGCCAGGGGCCTTCATGGCCGATGACCAGCAAGGGTAGGCCGCGGACCTCGAGCTGCGTCCAGCCATTGCCGAGGACGTGGAGCCCCGCCCGGCGGAGTCGCCTGCACAGAACGTGGGTGTCGAAATAGAAGTCGTGATTGCCCAGGATGGCGAACCGGCCGTAGCGGGCTTTCAGGCGGCCAAACAGAGGGATAATCCAGCGGTGGTGGGTCGGCGTATCCACCAGGTCGCCGGTGAAGGCCACCAAGTCCGGCTCCCAGGCGGCGCACAGGTCGAGCACCTGGCGGAAATAGTCGCGGTCCGGCGAGCCGGTGAAGTGGACATCGCTGATGTGCAAGATGCTCAGCCCATCCCAGGCCGCCGGCAGCCGGGGCAGCCGCAGGGTCTTTTCCGTGAGTTCAAGCTGAAAGGCTTCATTCCACGGAAGCTCGCGCGATGCGGCGATGGCCGGTGCGGCCGACGGGCTTGTAGCCCAGCTCCCGGGCGATGTCCAACGTGCGCGTGTGGTTGCTCTCCAGTACCGCCGGTTTCGGCCTGAGCAGACGGGCCAGGGTCAGCACGGGGAACAGGCCGGCGATGGTCCAGCACAGGGCGATGTAGCCGATGCCGCACCAAGTCAGCACCGCCCCTCCGGAAAGGTCCGGCAGCGGCGCCAGCTCGAACCCAACGAGGAGCCAGAGACCAACGGGCACGGCAACCAGGGTCAGCGCGTGGGCGTACTGGATCAGGTCGATGGTCCGCCGGCCCAGGCCGGTGCCGTAGAACCAGTTGTGCGTTCGGATCAGCAGCAGGCCGTGCCCGAGCAGGAAGAGTAGGGCGCCGAGCACGCCGGTGGGCGATGGAAAAACAGCGAAAGGCAGACAAGCCAGATCCGTACTGGTCATTGTGCCTCGCGGGCTCAGGCCTGGACGACTTCCGGCTGCTTGGCGGGCGCTGGCTCGGGGCCCTCCAGGGCCACCAGCAGCTGATCGATGCGGAAGGGCTTGTAGAGGATGAAGCGGAGGCCGTCCTGGCGGGCCTTGACGAGGGTGTGGCTGGGGTCGTAGCCGTAGCAGGTCATGAGAATGACCCGGGCGTGCGGCTGGGCCTGGCGCATGTCGCGGTAGACATCGTAACCGCAGCGATCCGGCAGACGGATGTCGGCCAGGACGAAGTCGTAGCTGCCCAGGCGGGCCATGGCCACGGCTTCCTGGGCATCGCGGGCGGTTTCGACGACGCAGCCCCAGCGGCCAAGCAGCCCGTGGGCCGAGCGGCGGACGCGCTCGTCGTTGTCGGCGACCAGCACGCGTTTCCCCTTGAGCCGGGGCCGGGTGGCATCTTCCGGCCGGGTGGGGGTGCTGCTGGCAGGCACTAGGTCCTCGCCGACTTTCTGGATGCTCTGCTTGATGGCCCGGGCGCCGGCCAGGATTTGCCGCAGCCGGGCAGCCATCTCGGCGTCGTGGCCGATGTAGCGATCGAGCACCGCTGTGGCCGCCGTCAGGATGTCGTCCACCGGCAGGGCCACCTCGCGGCTGATGGCCTCTACCGAACGAGTGGCGGTGCTGTGCTTCTCGGCCGACAGCAGTTCCAGGGTGTGCAGCGAGGCGGCGATTTCTCGACAAAAAATCTCCGCAAATTGCAAGTCGGCCTCGCCGAACTCGTGCAGCGTTGGGCTCTCGACGTTGAACGTGCCGATCACCTGGTCCTCGTGCAAGAGCGGCACGGTCAACGACGAGCGGCGCCGGCAGCCCCTTCGATGTAGAGCGGATCGTTGGCGGCATCACCGCACAGGTAACTCTTGCCGCTGGCGGCGACGAACCCGGTCACGCCGTTCCCCTGCGGCTCGGCATACAGGACACGCCCGGCCGCCTCGGGCGTCATCCCTTCCTCCAGCAACGGCTCGAGGCGACCGGTGGCCCGATCGAGCAGGCGGATTTCGATGACGTCGTAGTGCAACAGGTCGTGGGTCAGCCGGCGGATGTCCTGCTTGAGCAGCTCGATGCGCTCCGCCGGGCTCATGTCGGCAATCTGGTCGGGGGCGAGGGCGGCCAGTTCGGCGCCGGCCTTGTGCAGGGCGTCGAGCTTCTGCTGCTGCTGCACCTCGGCGGTCACGTCGCGGGTCAACACGATGAGCTGCGTCGGTGCGGCCCCCGGCTCGGCCATGGGCGTCACGTTCAGTTCCAGGTAGCGGTCGTTTTTGCAGTGCAGACGAGTGGTGGCGATGCGGCCGGCCAGGGCGGTATGGAAAGGAGAGTAGTCGGGTCCGAGAATCTCGGGCGTGCCCAAGGCCTCGTAGAACGCCCGCTCGCGGACCGGCCCACCGCAACAGGCCGCGAACGCCGGGTTGGCCCAGATGATCTTCAGCCCCGCGTCCACCACGGCCACACCGTCCGCCAGGGCGTCGAGCAGGCGCCCCGCCCGCGTCAGGTCGCCGGCCTGCTCGCGCAGCGCCGCCTCGCCGGGGTCGGCCCAGAAGGCATCGAAATGCTGTTCCCGAATGAGCGCAAGGGCCTGGGCCACCTTCTCCACATGCACGACCTCGCAGCCGGGCAGGCAGGGGTGCAACAACTCCGCGACGCGCTCGGCGCCATTCAGAACCAGGACTCGCGGTCGCTCGGGCACGTTCAACTCACCCCATGATGGTCGGATGCGATGGCAAGGGCCTGTAGAATTATAAGGTTCGTTGGCATCCGTCACAAGGCGGCGCTAACAGCCCTGAGCGCGAGCGAGGGGTCGAAGCCTCAGCTACAATGCTCGCAACCCCGGTCCGGGAAGAGATATGCACGGGATGATGATACTGCTGCTGGCCGCAAGCACCGTGGCCACCGAAACCGCGCGAAGCGACCAGGTCACGCAGACCGATGGCCGTCGCGTCCCGGCGACCCTGTCGTTGACGGAGGCCGGCCGGCTGCAGTTCGCCGCCGCGGACCGGTCCCCCATTCCCGCCGACCGCGTGCAGTACCTCCGCTTCGCGCCTGCCCGGCCCGCGTCATTCCCGCCGGCGTCGTCCACCAGGTTCGGCTGCCGGATGGGCAACGGCTGACCGGCGAACTGCTGGGTCTCGATGCCCGCGAGCTGCGCCTGCGAACGGCCTGGCGCGACCGCCTGGCGGTCCCGCGCACTTCCCTGATCAGTATTGAGAACCTATCGGGACTGTTGACGATCTGCGATGAAGATTTTGAGAAGGGTCTCAAGGACTGGAAGCTGGTCGGCTCTCCGAAGATCAGCGACCGCGAGTTCACTTCGGGGGGCCATAGCCTGGTGCTGGAGAGTCCGGGGCAGTCGGCCGCCTTCGTGTTGGCCAAGCCTCTGGAGGTGGGCAGCGCCGGCATCAACTTTCATCTTCCCTCCACCGTCGCCGGGGCCCGTTGGCAGCTGGAGGCCGAGTTTCAGACTTCGTCCGGACCGAAGATCGTGCGCGTCCTCCTGGCCGGCACAGCCCAGACGCAGGTTGTCGAGGCGCCGTCACCCCGCGATGAAGGCACAGGCGTCGCGACAGCCGCCGGCTGGCACCGCCTCGCCCTCGAATTTGGGACAGACTCGCTGCTGGTCACAGTCGATGACGCCGTGCTCTGGTACAGCCGCCAGAAGGGACCGGGCGGACCCCTGCGCGAAGTGCGGCTGACGTGCATTGCCGACGCGGGACCGGTCCGTGGCTCGGTGGCCTTCGACGAATTCACGCTCTTGGGTGCGATACCGGTCCGCAAACGATCCGATGAGAACGCGGATCAGGACGAGGCCTGGCTGGCGTCCGGCGATCAGCTGTTCGGCAAGCTCACGCGACTGGACCGGGGCGGCTTCGAGCTGGAGGGGCGCCTGGGCCAGCACCGTTTCTCCTGGGCGGAAGCTCGCGGTGTCTTTCCGCAGCACCCGGCGGCGGCACCAGCGACATCTGAGGGGGCACACGTCCGTATCTGGCTACGGCCCGCCGCGGGGAACGAACCGGACGAGCTGGAAGGCGTCCTGCGCAGCCTGGACGATCGGCAAGCGATCCTGCGGCACCCGGCCCTGGGCGACCTGACCATCGACCGTGCCCGCCTGCGCCGCCTGCAACCGCTGTTTCACGGCCGGCGGATCGAGCTGGATAACGGCACGCATCACCTGGGAGAGAAGGGGCGCCTGGTGCCCGGCGCCAGGCCGGCGCGGGCGGAGGGACCGCGGATCGAGTACACTTTCCGCCTGGCCGACGCCCCGGCCCCGGCCCGCCTGCTGCTGACCTTCCTGCCGCTGGATGGACGGACCGAAGTGCTCGTGAACGGAAGCCGTGTGGCGGACCTCGGGAAATCCACCGACGGCGGTCGGACCACGCAGCCGGTGGTGGTGCCGCTGAGGCGCGATGTCCTCAAGGCGGGCGACAACCTGGTGGAGGTGCGGGTCCGCGAGGATGCCGGGCGACGCGGCAGCTGCGTGCTGGCCGGGGTCAGGGTAGAGATTACGGAGTGACCACGGCGGCTCATCGCACCTCAACCAAGCCGCGCAGCACCCCGAGGTTGATCGCGTCCATCTCTCGACCCTCTTCTTCCTTGGGCGTCTCCAGGATCATCGGCCGGCCGCGGAAGCGGGAATCGTTTGCCAGCAGGCGAAACGGCTCCAGCCCCAGGCAACCCTGGCCAATGTGGGCGTGGCGATCGACCCGGCTGCCCAACGGCTTCTTGCTGTCGTTGACGTGAAAGACGCGCAGCCGCTTCAACCCCACGATCCGATCGAACTCCGCCATCGTGGCCCGATAGTCCGCTTCTGGGGCCAGCGGATAACCGGCAGCGAAGACGTGGCAGGTGTCGAGGCAGACGCCCAGCCGCTCCGGCTGGGCCACCGCGCCCATGATCCAGGCGAGGTGCTCGAAGCGGTGGCCGAGCGACAATCCCTGGCCGGCCGTGGTCTCCAGCAGGACCCGGACGCCGAAGCCGGCACAGCGGCGGTGGACCTCGTCCAGGCCCCGGACGACGTTGGCCAGCCCGGTCGCCTCGTCGGTCCCGGTGTGCGACCCGGGATGGGCGACCAGGTAATCGAGCCCCAGCGCCTCCGCCCGCTCCATCTCGACGACGAAGGCCTCGACCGACTTGCGGAAGAGGTCCTCGTTCGGCGAGGCTAGGTTAATGAGATAGGAATCGTGCGCAATCGTCTTCTTCATCCCGGTTTCGCGGCAGGTGCGGCGGAAGAGGCGGACGTCGTCATCGGTCAGCGGCCGGGCGGCCCACTGGTTGGCGTTCTTGGTAAACAGCTGCACGACGCGACAGGCGTGCGCCTGAGCTGCCAACAGGGCGTTGGCATGGCCGCCGGCGACCGACATGTGGGCGCCGAAGTGGGGCATGAGGGGGCATCCGGGAGAGCAGGGCGAGAAGCGGGTGATTATCTCCCCTCGCCTCCGTACTCGGGGGAGAGGGGTTGGTGGTGAGGGGCTGACTCTCCCAGGACCAAAGCCCCTCAGCCCGACCCCTACGGCCAGCCCGAAGGAAGGCGAGAAGCGGTCATTTCCAATGGCCATCGTATTGCATTCGCTTGGCGATGACGTCCGCCGAAACCTCGAAGTAGTCGCCCATGTGGCTCTCAACCGTTCTGCGCAACTTCGTGTCCATACCCAGCAATTCAATGCCAGCCCGGCGGGCCTCCTCGCGTTTTGTTTGAAACAAATCTGCCAGCGGACGCGCTGGGACCAAAATCAGACCGCCTAGTGCCGCATTTCTCAAGCATCATTGCATAAGGCAGCGGCTTCCGCCAGTCGCTGGATTTTCCCCAGTTTGAGGCGGCGGTGCGGTGCGACGAAGCTCGCGCGGCGTTGCTTCTGCACCGGCTTGCCGGTGTAAGTCCAGGCGAAGGGGTGGGCCATCGTAGCGTTGTAGTAGTCCATGAATTCTCGCAACTGCGCTTCCAGGTCCGTCACCGACGTGAAGTTTCCGCACCGCAGCAGCTTCCGGTGGATGATCCCGAACACGATCTCGATCTGGTTAAGCCACGAACTGTGCTTCGGGAGGTAGACGAAGCGGATCCGGTGGGCAGCGTCCGACAGGAACTCCTTCCGCGTGGCCATCGATTTCAGGATGCCGCTGTCGTTTTTTTCCCCAGTTCATCGGGCAGGCCGCAGCGTTCGGCGACGAACTTCACCAGGCTTTCCGACATGTGCGTGTTGAGGCAGTCGACCACGAAGAGCCATTCGGCGGCGGGGTCGGTGTCCACGGTGCGGGTGATGTGCGCGACGAACTCCGCTTCGGTACGGGTCGCCTCCAGCGTTGGGCAGACGATCATCCCCGTCACCACGTCCAGACCGGCGGTCAGCGTCGTCGTCCCGTGCCGGGTGTATTCGAATTCCTGCTTCGGTACGCTGTTGGGTTGGGCCGGCTTGTCGGGGGCGTTCCGCTCGATGGCCTGCAGCGAGGTCGCCTCGTCCACGCTCACCGTGTGCGTGCCAGCGCCCGCCTTCGCCGGCGCCTCGAGGTAGGTTCGGCAAACATTTTCGACCTCGGCCTGGAACTTCTGGGGGTCCTTCTCCGTGGTGTTGAGCCACATTTTCTTGCGGTGCGGCTGCACGGCGGCCTGCTGCAGGAAGCGGCCAACCTGAGACACGGAAATATCCTCCACGATCTGCCGCGCGATCGCCTCGTCACGCAGTTCCCGGAGCGTCCAGTGGTCGATCGGCCGGCCCGACAACTTCGGCGGTTCGCACGCCAAGGCCACGATCTGGGACACCTGAAAGGCGGTAAACGTCGCCGGGGCACCCGGTCGCGGGGCGTCGGAGAGGACGTCGACGATCGCCTCACGCAGACGGTGCGGTTCGGTACATTCCCACACGCACAGCGAATCCCACGCGTCCCGCCAGCGCTGCCGCCAGAGGCCCACCTGCAGTCGGTTGAGGCCGACCCGCGAGGCGATCTCCTCGTTCAGCAGGCCGGCGAATCCCAGCAAAATGATCGTCGCCCGCTGCACCACGCACTTGGCGACCGTACGCGACTTGCTGAATTCCTGCAGCAGAACCTGCTGCCTTTCGCTGACGATGATCTTCGCGGCCTTCCCTGGCATAGGTCGATCTCCCGCCTCACAATCGAGGGACCAGGCAAGATACGCCATGTCCAGTTTTCGTGCTACGCCGTTTCCGCGGTGCGGCACTAGAGCGTATGCTTGCCATTCGATCCAGCCGTACTGATCCTCGGGGATGGAACAGACCGTGGCCTTCCATTCATTGATGGTGGAGAATTTCAGTTCCGCGAATACATCCTGGTGAATCAGAAGGTGCGCCACCTCGTGGGCGAGGCTGAACCGATAACGGGCAGGCCGTTTCTCCTGAATGAAACGGTCCACCCGAATCTCGGTGAGATCGCTCGTGATGAAGGCGTCCACGTCGAACTCGTCTTTCAGGCCCGGGACAGGAACGATGTCCAGATTGAGCCCGAACTCGACGATCCTCTCGATAGGGATCGGGATTTCTCCGGATCGATGGTGTTCATCGAGGAAGGAGGCCGCGATCACGCGGAGCTTGTCGTAAGGAAGAAATGGAGCGACGACGGCCATCCTAGGATCTCCGCACCTTGTTTACCAGATCGTCCAGTTTATCCGGCGTGATGGCTTTCCCGCGTAGCGTCCTGAAGAGGATAGGTAGTTTCTCCACCACTCCTTCATCCGATAGCAGGTCCTTGGGGATTTCGCCCCTTGAGGCCGCCGCCACGTCAAAGAATTCCAGCCATTCGTCGGAGCCCCGGCTAAGGCCGAGAGCTGTCGCGTACTTCTCCAGCAGTTCTTCCTTCTGCGGGGCCGGGAACCGTCCCCGCTCCAGCCGGCTGTAGTTGCCAGGATCAAGCCGATGCGACTGGCAGAATTCCCGCAGCGTCAGCCCTTTCGCCATCCGGAGTGTTTTCAGCAGTTTCCCAAAAGCAGTGCTCATATATCCATCCTTCGCTTTTTTCGTGTTGTATTGTCTTGACAACAGCCATGTTGTAGGTATAGTACAACGGCGGGCGACTCTTGTCAATGAGTTCTTGCGAAAAAGTGAATAAATGAATAGTAGCCCGTTACCGTTCTCCTCCCACGCCCCCTTGAGCCTGAGCTTCGAGGGGCGCCGCGTCCGATTTGTCGGGACCGCCGACAAGCCTGAGTGGATCGCTCAGGATGTCTGCGACGCAATCGGTATCGCTTCTGCTGCCGACGCGATCCGGGACTTCGATGATGACGAAAAGGGCATGGTTATTAACCATACCCTTGGCGGAAGTCAAAGACTGCTAACGGTTTACGAATCCGGCCTTTACCGCCTGGTCTTCAAGTCCCGAAAGCCGGAGGCGAAGCGATTTCAGAAATGGGTTTTTGGAGATGTGCTGCCGAGCATCAGGAAGCATGGGATTTACCCGCCGCCAGAAGACTACCCCTTTCAGATCACGCTGAAGCCGTACACCTCCCGGGTTGTCTGGGTTATGCAGGTCCGCCAGCGCCTCCCGAAGGGTTACTGGTGCGTGTTCATTGAGGGCGCCGAATTGCTGATCGGCGCTGAACACATCCTCGGGCCGGCTGACCTGGAGATGCATCAATACGACCTGCTCGACGGCTCCCTCGGCAAGCTGTGGGCAGCCTACAGGCAGGACAAGCCGTGGATGGGCTTGCGACGAGGCTACGACTACACATTTCCACCAGGCGACCCGCGTGGAACCGTGAGGCCAGCCTGCTACCCGATGCAAGAACTGGAGCACTTCAAGCTATGGCTGCACGAGGTGTACTGGATTCAGCACTTCCCAGAGTACATTAAGAGGAAATACGGGAATAGAGAATTCCAGCGGGCGCTGCCGATCTTCGCCAGGCTAGGGGTCCCATTGCTTGACTACAAGCCAAATCGCAAGTAGAACACTTAGCCGCCTTTGACCATCGGCTGTTTGTCGCTACCGCTCTGGCCCTTGCCGGCGATTCTCCCGATGACGGGGCGCAACGCAATCTGCCAGGGCGCAACGCATTCGCCTCGAAAACTGGGAATGCGCCGCAAAGCCGGGGCGAGGGGAGGAGGGGTTCTGCATTTCGCCCTAGGAAGCACCAGCACCTACCACCTACGCCCCCTCGACCACCGAATCGAACACGCGCACCTTCTTCCAGTTGTCCCGGTTCTCGGCGATGAACTGGTGATGGGCCGGCGCGTCCTGGTAGCGGTCGTGGGCGGCCTGGTCGGTGAACAGGACGTGCAGGCCGATATCGAAATCGCGATCGTTCACGTCGCGCTTCAGCGCCTCGGCCAGCACGCCGACGGCGAAGTGTACTGTGCCGGGGTGCTGCGACAGGTACTTCTTGCAGGCGGCGAGCATCTTCTGCCGGGCGGCGAGAGAATTGTCCTTGAGCGCGAAATAAACGTTGTGTGCCAGCATGCGCGGCGCCTCGTCATGGGTCGGCGGACGGAGGAAGCGAACTCGGAGCCATGATGCGGCGCGGGCGGGTGGTCGGCAAGGTCCCGTGCGCGTAGCGGAACTCGCCAGAGTTCCGCCGTTTCAGACGAGGACTGGTTTCGGCGGAAGTCTGGCGACTTCCGCTACGCGAGGTCAGTTCCCGTTGAGCGCGCTGGGCTTGGCCATCTCGATCAGCTTGAAGGTCTTCATGGCTTCCTTGGCCACGCCCTTGTTCTTGTCGCTCATGGCCCGGCCGACCGCGCCCTGGGCCTTGCCGGCCTTCGGCGCCAGCAGCCCCAGCGAGTGCAGGGCCTGGAAGCGAACGCCGGGATCTTCGTCGGCCACCAGGTCCCGGAGCCGGCACGGTCTGTTCCGCCTCGGTGAGACCCAACTCGCCCAGGGCCTCGGCGGCCTTGTGCCGCCTGTCCGGGTCGGTGTCCTTGGCCGACTGGACCCAGGTGCTGGTCGAGACTCCTTCGTAGGTGGCTTCATCCTGGAAGGCACGTTCACAGCCCCCCAGGAGCAGGGCCAGGCAGGCGGTGGTGAGCAGCTGGCGCATGAACGTCTCCCGGTTCCGGTCGTAGCGAGAGCAGGGCTTATATGCAACGTACCACGCCCCCGGTCCACGTCAAGCGCCCGGACCAACAACGAAACGGGCCGGGCCGCCGAGACTGGTGTCCCGGCGGCCCGGCCCGCACTGCATTGGCCATGTGCTGACTACGACAGGCTGCCGGCCCGTTCGGGCAGCAGCTGCATTTTTTCGAGCAGGCCGTGAATGTCGTCGAGGTCTTCCTCGGGCAGCTTGCCCAGCAGCTCGGTGATGCCGCGAACGCGGTACTCGCGGTACTCGGCCAGGGCGCGCTCGCCGGGGGCGGTGAGGCAGAACGTCGATCTTGCGCTTGTCGTGCGGGTTGATGTGGCAGGCGATGTAGGGCCGGTCGCGAGCCTCCAGCGACCGAATGATGCGCGACATCTGCGCCGGCAGCACGCCGAGCAAACGCTGAATATCGCCGACAATCATCGTCCCGTGATTGCTGAGGATGGTTAGCGTGAGGAACTCGATTTCCTTGAGGTCGCCCGAGCGGCGGCGGCCGCGCGGCAGCGACAGGCAAAACTGGGTAACGACGGAGAACAGCTGCCGTGCCAACTCATCCGGACGTACCGCGGCACTACTCGCGATCATGACTACTCTTCTCCCGTGTTCTCCGGCCGAACCACTCCCGCCCAGGCGGGAGGCGAATGCCCGGGGCGGCGCGCGTCGCCCTGCTGCCCCGTCACAGTGTTCCTAACTTAGCGAGACTGACATAACGATGTCAATTGGAAAGATGCGACAGGGACACGAGTTGCGGCGCTCTGAAGCGGCCCTGACGGTCGTGACGATCACGCCGCTGACAACCAGCGGTCAGCGGTAAGGCGAGCGGCGGAACTACTCCTCCCCTCGCCCCGGTACTCCGGGGAGAGGGGTCGGGGGTGAGGGGTTCTGGTCCGGGGAGATTCAGCCCCTCACCCCCAACCCCTCTCCCCCGAGTACGGGGGCGAGGGGAGATTATCACCTGCCGCTCGCCTAAGCGGTCAGCCGTCAGCCGTCAGCGGTCAGCGGTCAGACGGCAGGGTTCCGTAGTCAGCCCGCCAAGAAGGATGTAAAGTGGTGAAATCGCTCGGGACTGCTGCCTAGTGACTCCTGACCCCTGACTTCTGACCTATGATCGGTTCCCGACTCGGAAACTGGATTCTCGACAGCGAGCTGGGCCGCGGCGGCATGGGGACCGTCTACCTGGCTCACGATGCCGAGCAGCCGGAACGCCTGGCGGCCGTCAAGGTCCTCGCCGGCGAGCTGACCACGCATGCCGGGTCGGTCCATCGCTTCCAGCGCGAGATCGAGGTGCTGAGCAAGCTCAACCATCCCAACATCGTGCGCCTGTTCGATTCGGGCACCTACGAGGGGTTGCTCTACTATGTGATGGAGTACGTCCAGGGCAACGACTTCGCCGACCTGCTGGAGGATCAGGAACGGCTGGAGTGGCCCGAGGTGCTCGGCGTGGCCATCCAGGTCTGCGGGGCCCTGAAGCACGCTCACGATCACGGCGTTATCCATCGCGACCTCAAGCCATCCAACCTGATGCGCACGCCGGAGGGAGTCGTCAAGCTGGCCGACTTCGGCGTGGCCCATGTGTTCGCCGGCAAGCACCTGACGCGCACCGGCGCGGTCGTCGGCACCGCCGAGTACCTCTCCCCCGAGCAGGCCGAGGGGAAGCCGGCCACCAAGCGGAGCGACCTGTATTCCCTCGGCTGTGTCCTGTACACGTTCCTCTGCGGCAAAAATCCGTTCGCCGGCGACAACGTCGTCGATCTGTTGCACAAGCACCGCTACGCGCAGTTCGATCCTCCGGCCAAGCTCGTGCGGGACCTGCCGCATGAGTTGGATGAGATCATCTGCCAACTCTTGGAGAAGGACCCCGCGAAACGCCCGCCCGACGCCGGCATCTTGCAGCGGCGCCTGGAAGCGCTGCGGGCCAAGCTCGAACACCGGGGCGATCCCACCCAGGACGCCGTCGTGGCCGAGTCGACGCAAATCATCGATACGCTGTCCGGCTTGTCGGAAGGGCCGTTCCGGGAGCGGGGCGAGGGGCCGGCCACGCTCATGAGTCGCCTGCTCCGCAAGGAGCTGGATCAGCAGAACCACGGCGGGCCGGTCCGGCAGCTCCTGAACCGACCCACTGTCATCATCCTCTTGCTGCTCGTTTGTGCCGTCCCGGTGTGCTGGAAGCTCTGGCCTACCGATCCCGAAAAGCAGTATCTGAAAGGTCAGTCGCTCCTGGAATCGGACAACCCCGAGGACTGGACCGAGGGCTGGGAGCTGATCCAGAAAGCGCAGCCGCGCTTGCCCGAAGGCGCCCATGCCGCCGACATCGCCCGCTATCAGCAAAAGGTGGAGGAATACCAGGCCGCACGCCGGGCCAGCTGGCAGGGCGAGCGCCTGAGCGAAGCGCAGTGGTTTTATCAGCAGGGCGTGCGGCAGCGGCAGCAAGGCCAGAATGCCCAGGCCAAGGAAACTTGGCGAAACCTGGTGCGTTCGTTCCGCGACGTCCCCGCCGAACGCCGCTGGGTGCGCTTGGCGGAAAAGCAGCTGGAGAAGGACAACGCGCCGGCCGACGCACGTCGCTTCGAGGCCGCCCACCAGGCCCTGGAGCAGGCCCGCCGGCTGCGCGCCGATGGGCAAACGGACGAGGCGGACGCCCTCTGCGCCGCCCTGGAACAGCTCTATCGCGATGATCCGTCGGCCAGGGACCTGCTCGAGGAAGTGAGGCGCGAGAAGATGGGTTCGGGCACTCGGGATTAGCCACGGTGCAAACTCGCCAGCACCCAACTGCCGCCCCTTGCGGTCGTCTTGGGCGTCCACTAAGCTGCCTACGTACTCTCGGAAGAGCCTGCGGGCCTCCTGGTACAGGCCGTTCGGAGAGGTGCCGGAGTGGCCGATCGGGCCGGTCTCGAAAACCGGTGTGGTGGCAACATCACCGAGGGTTCGAATCCCTCCCTCTCCGCTCTGAGCAGGCCACAAGCTCCTGAAAATCAAGGGCTTGTGGCCTTTCTCTTTGGCGGGCTTCCTGCCAGGAAGGTGACAAGACCGCGAACGAAATCCCGTTTGGCGGAACTAATTGTGCTATACGGGGACTTCCCGGGAAGGGGCGCACGGACATCAGGCGGCATGGCGCGGCGCAACGGCGGTCGGCTCGGAGGGCACCGCGGCCTGTTGTTTCTGCGCCCGTTCCGTGCAAAGGAACGCCAGCGCATACAGTCCCATTCCAAGCGGATAGAGGCTGCTGAAGCCCCAGTACATGGAGTTGTATTCCAGGAACCCGCCGAGCATGGCGCCGAAGAGGTTGGCGCACAGGGCTGTGCCGATGGCGCCGCCCCGCTGCAATTCGCTGGAGAAGATCAGGCCGGCAAAGAAAAGTGGTGCCGTCAGCACGATGGGCTGGATCAGCATCGCCGCGGGCAGCACCCCGCCGTCCATCGTGAACCGATTCAGGAACCAGCCGAGCCCCAGGGTCAGCCCCAGGAGCGCGAACGCGGTACGGTGCGAAACCGGACCCCGGCGCAACACGCACTGATTGGCCAGGAAGCCCATCAGCAGAATGCCGGCGATCACCACGCTGATCACCTGCCAGGTGTTGCCGAACACCAACCCTAGCTCGGTGATGCCGCGGGTTTCGACGAGCATGAACCCCGCACCCAGGAAGAAGAAGGCGGCGGTGCGTGCATCCGAGGCGAAGGCGAGCGTCCCCAACCGCCTTCGCACGAGTACGGCGGACAGCGCCAGCAGGATCAGCACCATCACCGCGTAAGTCACCGGATAAGAACGCTGTTGCATGTAGAAAAAGGGCCAGTCGTCGGTGGCTACCTCGGCACGATCGGCCCCGCGGCGAAGGAACTCCTGGGTGACGTCGGTCTGGTCGGCGACCCGGTCGGGCAGCCGACCCAGGCCGGGGCCGGTCAGATAGTGGGTGCCGCCCGACCCGCTCAGCACGCGCGGCGGCTGCTGGGGCCAGGCCTGACTGAGCATCGCGAACAGCTTGTCCCCCTGGCGCGGGTCAATCAGCGCGTACGATACGACCAGGATGCCGTCGTCCTTGAGGCGTGCGACTGCCTCCTTGAAACCTTGCACAGTGTAGACGAAGCTGTCCAGGCGGACATTGGTCAGCGCGCCCAGGTTGGTATGGCTGTCCAGCAAGCCATAGACGATCAGATCGAACTTGTGGTCGGTCTGGCGCAGATAGGTCCGGGCATCGTTGACCACCACATGGGTGCGCGGGTCGGCATACGGCTGCTCGGGGTGCAGACGCTCGCCCAGAAAGACAATGGTGGGATCAATCTCGACGGCGGTAACTGACTGGCTGCCGTTGCGCAGGGCCGCTGCCACGTCGTTCCCCGAGCCGGCGCCGACCACCGCCACCTCCGCCGGCGGATCGCCCAGGACGCGGTAAGGCAGGTCGTAATACTCTCTGGCGTGCTGCTGTTGCGGGTCGGGCCGCGCCGACGCCGCCGGGGAACAATCCCAGATTTGCTGATAGAAGCAATGGTTGACGCGCAGCGACGGGGTGGCCGTGCTCCCGTGTCCTTCCGGAAGCCGCAGCGTGATGAGCTGGTAAGGCGAATAGTAGTTCTTCTCCGACGGGCGTTCGGTCACGCCCATTGCGGTCAGGATGACGGCGGCACTGGCGATGGCCACCCCCAGCCGGCGCGTGCTACGCCCCAGGAACGGCGCCACCCCGGCGATGGCAACACCCATCCACACTGCCGGGGGCATCCACAGCAACGACAGGCCCGAGAAGATCGCGATGCCACACAGGCTGCCCACCAAATTGAGCGAATAGGCTTCCACCCGCGGCAGTCCGCTCATCAGCCGGCCGGCCAGGTGGCCCAGCGGAATGAACATGACCGCATTGAGCAGGAACACCACGGCCAGGAAGATGTTCCCTTCGACCAGGAACATCCAGTTCCGCCGATCCTGAGTCACGCCCATCACCAGTTGCTCGGCGACCGGATTGACGGCTCGCGCTCCGTACTGGGTCATTGACAGAATAGCGAAGAGGAGCGTTTGCAGGGCCAGCAGGGGCAAGAAGGTGGAGAGGCGCCCCCGGCTACGCCCGCTCAGCGCAAAGCCGATGCCCAACCCCAGGAAACACGACAGCAGGCTGACGTTCTTGAAGATGGCAAAGGCGTGGAAACAGGTGGCATGCCAGCGCACCAGCACCAGCTCGACGTAGAGAGCCAAGGCGCTGGCCGCGAACACCGCCAGGCGCTGCCAGCGCGGCGAGAGTCGCTCGAAGAAGCGGTCGTCGTCTTCCTGGAGATCGGCCCACCAGCCCCGCAAGGCGTTGAATGGCAACATCCCTGTCATCTCCTCCCGGCTCCAGCGGCGCGGCATCCGCACGTCCTTGTGATCCCGTCACAGGCCCGCCATTCTGAGCCGCCTCCCGCAAAGAATCAAGACCGTTCTGTACGCCGAGCGGCGCGCTGTTCGGAAGACCGGAGCACCTCAGGGCGTACCACCCTGGCTTGAACCAGGTCCACTGTCCCGGCAGTCACACGGCAGCAACGGCACCCTGGGCACCACCTCTGGGTTGACGACGTGTAGCGGCCAGCGGCCCTGGAGCACGTCCACCGCATGCCGTGCCCCCCGCAACTTGGATTCCAGAGTCGATTCCACCGAACTCCCCCCCGTGTGCGGGGTCAGGATCACGTTATCCAGGTCGAGCAGTGGATGGCGAGGCGAGCGACCCGAGAGCGAGAAAACGTCGATTCCCTCAAACACGTCCAGGGCCGCGCCGCCGATGTGATGCTGCTGCAACGCTTCCACTAGGGCGGCTTCATCCACGATGGCCCCGCGAGCCACATTGATGAGGACCGCGCTCGACTTCAGCAGGCCCAGCTCGCGCCGGCCGATCAGATGCCGGGTCTCGGCAGTAAGCGGCAGGTGGATTGAGACAAAGTCGGACTCCGTCAACACCCTATCAAGCGGCACCAGCTCGACGCCGAGCCGAGCCGCCTCGTCCCGATGCCGAGGGGGATTGCGGGCCCAGGCGAAGAGGCGCAGGCCAAAGGCCCGCGCGGACCGCCACGGAGCGGGCGCTGCTGCCGAAGCCGACCAGCCCGAGCGTCTGCCCGGCGACCCGGTGGACGCCCGGATGATGCCGCGCCGACCAGTCGCCGCGGCGCATGGCCTGTTCCATGGTGAAGAGCCGGCGGCCCCAGGCCAGAAGCAAGGCCAGGACGTGCTCCGCCATTTCATTGACGCAGAAATCCGGCACATTGGCCACCACAATCCCCTGCCGCGTCGCCATCGCCAGGTCGATGCGATCGGTGCCGGCTCCAAGGCGGGACAGGACGCGACAGCGCGTCAACCGTTCGACGACCTTGCCGGGCACATAAGAGGAAACGACAAGGAGGGCATCGCAATCGGCGGCAGCGGCGATGATCTCATCGGGATCCTGTCCTTCGATGGCGTGCCAACGGGCGCCGGCTCGTTCCAGCTCGGCACGCTCGGTCGGCTCGACGGGGTAGGTCTGGGCGTTGAGGCGGACGGCGTGGGACATGGCTGCTCCCTGCGAAGCCGCAAGCGGCCTATTCGCGCTTCGTGAACTCCTCCAGCCACCTCTTGTCCCATAGCGACGGAAAGCTGTTCTTCTTGTAAGGATGCCGAGCGCACGCCTCGACGTTCAGCTCAATCCCCAGCCCCGGCCGTTCTGGGAGCGCGAATTCGCCGCGGCGCACCGGGTCCCAGCCGTTCACCAGCTCGTTTCGCCAGGGTACGTCGTACTCGGCGAAGTTCTCCTGGACCAGCACGCCGGGGGTGGCCCAGCCGAAATGGAGAGCGGCACACAGAGCGACCGGGCCGACCGAGCAGTGCGGGGCCACGCGGACATCGCGCGCCTGGGCCAGGGCGGCGATCTTCTTGCCGACCCCCAGCCCACCACAGTGGGCCAGGTCCGGCTGCACCACGTCGCAGCCGCGCGGACCCAACAGCTGCTGGAACTCCTCCAGTAGGTAGAGCCGTTCCCCGGCCGCCACTGGAAACGGCAGCGCCTGCTTGACCTCGCGCAGCAGATCGAGGTTCGCCGGCGCCACCGGCTCCTCGTACCAGGCCGGGTGATACGGGGCCAGGCGCCGGCCCATAGCTATCGCGCAGCCCGCCGATAACCGGCCGTGGACCTCGATCATCAGATCGACCCCCTCGCCGACGGCCTGGCGGACGGCGGCAACGATCGCCTCGGCCTGGTCCGTCTCAGCAGCACTCATCTCCTTCCAGGCGGTGCCGAAGGGGTCGAACTTGAGGCCCTGGTAGCCGCGGGCAACCACAGCGCGAGCCCGGGCGGCATAATCGTCCGGGATGCGAGCAGCACCGTACCAGCCGTTGGCGTAGGCCGGCAGCCGGTCACGGGCCCGGCCGCCCAGCAGACGATAGACCGGTTGGCCGCACGCCTGGCCGATCAGGTCCCAGCAGGCGATCTCCACGCCGCTGATGGCGGTCAGCACCGTGGCGCCGCCCTGGTACTGATCGCGAATGAGGCCGCCGATCAATGCTTCCACGTCGAAGGGGTCGGCGCCGATCACCCGGTCGGCCACCCATTCGTGAATCAGCGTTTCGACCGTGCGCTCCTGCCATTCCAACGACGCCTCGCCCAGCCCAGTCCGGCCATCGTCGGCGCTCAGACGGATAAACAGGTAATTGCGCAGGCCGGCGTTGGTCAGGAACGTTTCGAGGCGCGTGATTTTCATCGTGAGACTCCGCTGCCCTGACCCCTGGAGTGCTCGGACGAATTGAACCATAGAGGCATAGAACACAAAGAAAAGAGCAGCTCTCACGTTCTGAATGTGTCGGTACAAACGCGAACACGGCGCCCGAGGGGGAATCGGGACGCCGTGTCGCGGGGTCAGGAGCCGGGCCCGGAGAGGGACCGGCCACCTGCCTGGGGGGACTGCTCACTTGTGGAAGAGCCGGAACTTGCCGCAGCTATCGCAGCTGCTGCAAGAGCTGCAGGAATTGCAGCTCGTCTCGCAGCACGGAACGACCGGCACCTGCTTGGCAACCTTCTTGCACACGCAGCGGGTCACCATGAAGGTCTCACAGACCGGCGTGCACACCTCAACGGTCCGCGTCGCCTTGCAGGGCACGCAGCGGCTGACGTTGCAGGTGTAGGTTTCGGTGTGGCATTCCGGGACGCAACGGACGCGGGTCACCGGGCACACTACGGTCTTCATGACCTTCTTGCAGACGGTCACGTGGCACACCTCGGGGACGCAGGTGGTGCACTTTTCCATCTTGCAGCAGGTGCTCTCGACCCACACCTTGCAGGGAACCCAGACCTTGACCGTCTTGGTCTTGACCGGGGTGCAGCAGGTGGTGGCGCACGGATCGCAGCAATCGTTCTTGTGGCCGAACTTGCTCTTGAAGGTGTCGAAGAAGCTCGGGCCGCAGCAGACTTCCTTGCACTCGTAGTGGCCGTGATCCTCGCACTTGCGGGTGACGTGGGTCACCGGCTTGCACACGGTCACATGCTTCATGATGGTCCGCTCCTCAACGCACGGAACGGTCTCGCAGACGCAGTGCGTCTCGTTGACCGTCTCGCACACCTTCCTGTAGGTGGTGACGTTGCGGGTGCGGGTCTCGGGGACGCACTCCGTCTTGTAGGCGGTGTACTCCTCGGTGCGGCACTCTTTCTTGTAAACGGTGCGGGTACAGGGGACCTGTTCCTGCACATACTCGTTGACCCAGACCGTACAGGTCGTGGGTGCACAGGGGGTTGCAGCCGGGGCCGCGGGGGCCGCGGGAGCGGCGATCTTCTCGCCCTTGGGAGCCTCGTCCTCGGTCGCCCACGCCGTCAGTCCGGTCATGGCGACGAGGGCGCCGGTCAGCAGTGCGATGCGAATGCGCTGCCACAACATTGCCGTCTTCTCCTAGTGTTGGACCATTGCCCGATCCGGCCGGCACGACCACTGGCCGGCGCCTGGACCGGAAACCGAAGGGGTTGTCACTTGATCCAACTATGCCCAATCCAGGCGGGCTGGTAAAGCGAACCGGACTGGGGACGGTGGAAAAAAGAAGGAAAGCGATCTGGTGGCGCGGAAATGGCCGACTTCGCGTGATGCAACGCCCAAACAAGCCACGCGGGAAGGGCAGAACGGATGTGTTGTAGCGGGAGATGGGCTAAGCCGCGAAAAACCTGATGGCAAGCCGGGAGCGTGCGCGACCGGGGTTCGATACCGCCGAACTCCGGTCGCGCACGGCTGCACGCTTGGCGTGCGTCATGTCTACGTCGGATCAATGGTGCTCATCTTTCTTCGGCGGTTCCTTTCCCGGCGGTACCTTAGGCATCGGCTTGCCGGGCTGCGGTTTCCCGGGCGCTGGCTTGCCCGGCGTGCTGCCGGGCGTGCTGCCGGGCGTTGTCGTCGGTCCAAAGCGTGCTCCCGGCGTATTCGTCCCAGACGGCTTCGCACTCGGGGCATGGGCCGCCGTATACCCCTTCGGCATGGCCACCGTGGCGGCGTGCGGCTGCCGCGGCGCGCCGACGGGCAGCTTCGCCTCCGTGGCCCGCCGCTCGGCGGCCACCTCGCGGACGGCGCGGGCATGTTCTACCACCCGGGCCCGTTCGCCGGCTTCCATCCGTACCATGCGCGTCCCATGCAGTGCGGCCACCCGCCTTGCCGGAGCCACCACGATGCCCCGGTCGCGACCCCAGCGGTTGAACTCCACAAAGGTCCGCGGCGGGCAGGCAATCCGTCCCGCGCCCCGCCCCAGGCAGATGTCGATCTGCACCGACTCCCAGCGCGGGTCTGCCCGATGGTCCCAGCGCTCGTAGACGATGACCGCATCGTAATGCCGCCGGTTGTAGACGATCACCGTCTCAAAGCCGCGGTCGTGATAGGCCGGACCGTAGTAATCGCCGAAGTAGTAATGGCAATAGCAAGGCCGGACGAAGAACGCATCCATCACGATGGTGTGATGCACCACGAAGACGGGGGTATAGACAAAGCCGACGCCGACGACATCGGGGTCGATCACCACGGGGGCGTACATCACGCCGCGGTTGGCGATGGCCAGGTCCCAGTAGCCGGCGATGTAGATGTAGCCGTAGGGCGTCCAGCGGAAGTGGGCGGCCACCCAGACATAGCCGGGCTGCACTCGCGCCCAGTAGCCGGCCCGCCAGGCATAGGCGTCGCCGCGCCAGACGTACTGGCCGGGGACGTAGAAGCTATCGGGGTTGGGGGGCGCCGCGGGGGCTGCCGTTTCCGGAGGATCGGGCGGCTTGGGCATGTAGGTCACCTCGTGCTTCTCGGGCGTCTCCTGCGTTTCCGCCCAGAAGCCGGGCACCCACTGGTACTTCACGTCGTCCTGGCGCCAGTAGCCGGCCACCCAGTGCTTCTTGGGGGGCGGCGTTCGCCACACGCCGCTGACCCACAGATAGTTGCTGCGGTCTTCGTCCCAGGCCCAGTAGCCGCCGATCCAGACGGCATCGCCTTCCGGCTTGTCCTCGGGCGGCATTTCCTCGATGGCCTTGGGCGGGGCCTTGACGACCGGCGTGGTGGGCTGTGCCTCGTCGGTCGGTGAGGCAAAGGCTTCGTGGACCGGGCCGCGCGTCTGAATCTCGACCCCCTTGGGCGGCGCCGGATCATCCAGCGGCGCCGGATCGCCGGCCGGCGGCGCCTGCGCGGCCGAATCGGTTGCCGTGACCAGGACAAAGGCCAGAGCACCGCTACACAGCAACGCCACCAGCCAGGTTGCAGGGGAGTGCACACGCATGGTGGAACTCCAACAAAGGGACGGCCCCGGGCGCGGGGTCAGGGATAAGTGGATTGGGCGACCGCAGCCGCCGCCCTATAGCCGCCCCTGCTGCCCCTGTCCAGGGCGGATTCGCAACCGTGGCTGATTCCTGTCCATCTCGATCAACTTATTGTCGGGGAGTACCCGGAGGTGACATGAAGAAGCGGTCCGGCCTGAGTGCATGGTGCCACCACCACCCTAGGACACCCCGTGGCACTCTGATGGCACCCTTGGCACCATCGTGGCATGGTCGTGGCACCGTCGTGGCACCGTGGTGGCATGGTCGTGGCACCGTGGTGGCACCGTCGTGACCCTGCCGCTCCGGGGCCACCAGCCACGCCGGCCCGATGCACTGCCGGCGTCTTCCCGCATGCCAGCTGCGGGACCGCTATTGATAACGGCGCAGCGAGAGCGACGCGCCAGGGACCGAAGCGTGAGCGAGGGGCTGACCCTCGGCACCAATTCTTTGGCCTTTTCCTCCTTTGTGTTCTTTGTGTCCTTTGTGGTTAGAAATCCGGATTAACCAACGATGTCGTTTTCCAGCGCGAAGCGGATGATGTCGGCCGTGCTGTGGAGGTTGAGCTTCTCCATCAGCCGCGCCCGATAGGTCGAGGTGCTGCTGGTGCTGATGGCCAGGCGATCGGCACACTCCTTGAGGCTCATGCCGGCGCCCAGCAGGCGGAGCAGCTCGAATTCGCGTTGCGACAGGGCATCCAGGCCAACGCGGTCCTTCTTCGGCTGGAGCAGCTTCTGCATGACCTTTTGCGAGACCTTGGGGGAGATGTAGGTCTCTCCGGCGGCCACCTCCTTGAGGGCCTGCACCAGTTCGCCGACGGCCGCCGCCTTGATGACGTAGCCCCGCGCGCCGCACTCCAGCACCTTGACGCAATAGTGAATGTTCTCGTGGACCGTCAGGACCAGGATGCGCAGCTCGGGGAGTTGCTGCTTTAGCGAAGCGAGGATTTCCGGGGTGCCCAGGCCCGGCATGCTGTAGTCCAGCACCAGGACATCGGGCCGGGTCTGGAGGGCGGTGGCAATAGCGCCGGGGCCGTCGGAGGCCTGGCCGACCACCCGAATGCAGCCGCTCTCTTGCAGAATCTGGGCCAGGGCCTCGCGGACCATGGCGTGATCGTCGGCCAGGACCACTCGGATTTCGCTGCGCATGGCCATGCGTGTACCCCACAGACCGCCAGGCCGCCGGAGGGAACGGCAAGCACTTGTATCTTACCCCGGCGCGGGGGATCCTCACCAGCCCCAAGCCGCAGAACTCCTTCTGGGTCCATTCCGGGTACTGCGGTGCGAGCGAGGTGGGTTAGCCCCGGAGGGGCGGCCGCCGTTAGCCAGGGGCTTCAGCCCCTGGACAAGGGCGTTATTGTTGGATGGGTAGCCCCGGAGGGGCGGCCGTAAGGTACGGCCGCCCCTCCGGGGCTACGGAGGATCTGTTTTGGCCGTCGTCCCAGGGGCTGAAGCCCCTGGCTAACAACGGCCGCCCCTCCGGGGCTATACAGGCTGGGTCGCACCGCAATGCCGGGAATGCACCCGGAGAATATCACCTCCTGTAAAGGCGGAGCCCTGCTACCATAGAATGGGGGAAACGCCCGAGTTATCCTGGCTCGTGCCATGACACCGATTGCCGCCCCTGCGATGGACACGACGCAGTTGGAGCAGGCGCTGGTCGCCGTGGACCCCGCCGTGGTCCTGGTGGCGCCGCGCATCCTGCGCCGCGTCATCAAGACCGACCGGCGTCTGGTCGGGCTGGGAGTGCGCGTGCCGCACGTGAAGTCCTACGTCATTGGCCGGGCCGCCCTGCTCGACATCGCGGCGGCGGGCGAGCTGGGCCGAGACTCCGGCGACCTGGCCGATCCGGTCGTGCTGCTGGCCCGTCCCGAGCCGGACAAACTGGCCGCACTCAGCCGCGACGAGGCGCTGGTCCTTTACTGGCGCTACCTGTTCCATGCGCGGGTCCACAGCGCGATGGATGCCCGTCTGGCGGAAGGACGGCTGACGGCGTCCGGCGTGCGGCATCGCATCCAGAGCCTCGGGGCGACCGAGTTCGATGCCGCCCGGGCGGTGCTGCGTCTGGAAAACTTCCTGATGCCGCCGCGGGACGATACAACCGCCTATATCGAGTTTGCAGCGTTGTACCTGGAGCTGCGTCACTTCGCGCCCGGTCTGTTGCCGCACTATTTTCCCGGTCTGGCGAATCGTGAGGCGATTGACGCGCTGCTGGCCCAGGACGTGGCGGCGGACGAGTTGCTGGCCCGGACGCGCCGGTCGGCGCACCGACCCGGCCACCGTGTTCCGGGCGAACGGGGCGGCTTCGGGGCGGCCGCCGCTCGGCGAGGCGCCGCCCATCAGG
Organism: uncultured Planctomycetota bacterium; assembly: GCA_963827935.1. GTDB lineage: Bacteria > Planctomycetota > Planctomycetia > Gemmatales > Gemmataceae > DATFNV01. Next base: position 748,521 of record CAWHCN010000004.1, read on the forward strand.
CCCCCCTCCGATGCCGCCTACCGGCAGCTGATCGAGCGGGCCGACCGGGCCCGGGCTCGGGGCAACGTGGTTCGGGCGGCCATCCTCCGAATGGAAGCGGCCAAGGCGGCCCAGCCCAAGCGGGTCCGGGCGGCCCGCAACGCCGCCCGCGCCGAACTCGCCCTGCTGGTGGACCGGCTGCGGCCAGCCCTCGGACTCAGCGACGACGAAACCCGTGGCTGGCGGCAGGTGTTGCCCAGCCTGTTGACGCCCGCCGCCGACGGCATCTGGCCCATCGAAGCCCGCCTGCTCTACGATCTGCAAAAGGTCTGCGTCGATCACGAACGGCAGCTCTTTACCGCGGACCTGGTGGAGTGGGTGCGCTCGGCGTTCCGCCGTCCAATCAAACGGGCATTGCCGGAGCAGCGTCAGGTGTTGCTGCTCAAGCACCTCCGCAGCGCCGGCCGCCGGCTGCGCACCGCCCGCATGCCCGAGGACGAACGCCAGCAACTGGTCCACTTCTTCAGCGCGGCCATCGATCGCAAGGAAACCGAGCTGCGCCAGCGCTTCCGCCCGCGCATCTTCGCCGTCTTCGACGCCGTCGGGCTGGTGCCGCAAAACGTGCCCGAAAAGGTGGCCCGCGACAAGCTGGTCGAGGAATTGCTCGACCTCGTCGTCGAGCACGGTTTCAGCCGGATGGGCGACCTGCGCGACGCCCTGGCGCAGCCAGCTCAAGTTGCCGGACCTGGGCAACGCGGCGGCTGTGCCAGCCGACGAGTCCTGGCCGCGCCGCTTGCTCCGCATCGCCCGGCGCTGGCTGCGCCTGCCGGTCGAGGTGGTGCGTGGCGACCGCCTGCTGTGCGCCGACAAGCAACTGGCCGTGGCCCTCGACGGTGTCTCACGCCGCGGCGAGGTCTATCGCCGTCTCTTCCAGCGCATCAGCTCCGTGGCCTTCGGGACGCCCGTGGGCCGCTTCCTCATGCGCTACCTGGCCCTTCCCTTTGGCGGGGCCTACGGCATCGTCGTCGGCGGGCTGGAAATCGTCGATATCGCCGCTCGCTATGTCTTTCGTCTCGATCGCTTTCATGCCATCGACTTCTTCAATCCGCTGGTGTACGACTGGACCGTTCGCCTGACCGGGCTGACCGAGGATCCGCCGCTGCCCCCTGATCTGAGCGAGGCGGAGGCCCGGCACTATCACCCGTTCACCACCCTGGAGCGCAGCCTGGCCCGGGGGGTGCTGAGCGGGACCCTGGGCTTGTTTCTGCTGGCGCTGCTCCATGTGCCGCCGTTCCGCCGCGCCGTGGCCGCCGCCCTGCTGCAGGTCGGGCGCGGGTTGCACGGGTTATTCGTGGTCCTGCCCCAGGCGGTGCTGAGCTGGCCGCCGCTGCGTCGCCTCCTCGAAAGCCGCGCCTTTGCCCTGGTCTCGCGCTGCCTGCTCAAGCCCGGCGTGCCCGCCGCCCTGGTCGGGCTGGCCCTGTGGGCCGACGACGCCACAACAAGCCTGACAGCGGGTCTGGCCGCCGGGGTCTTCGTCGCCCTTAACATCCTGCTCAACTCCCGCCTGGGCCGGGCCCTCGAAGAAGTGGTGTCCGATGGGCTGGCCCGCGGTTGGCAACGCCTGAGCCTGGAAATTGTGCCCGAGTTCATCCACTTTATCCTCGATGTCTTCAAGGGGCTGCTCGGGGCGTTTGACCGTCTGCTCTACAGCGTGGACGAATGGCTGCGCTTCCGCAGCGGCGCGGGCCCCGGCACCTTCGTCGCCAAGGTCCTCCTCGGCCTGGCGTGGTTCGCCGTGGCCTATCTCATCCGCCTGGTGGTGGTGCTGTTCGTCGAGCCGACCTTTAACCCCATCAAGCACTTCCCGACTGTCACGGTGACCGCCAAGCTGCTCCTGCCCTTCAGCAAGGCCTGGCTGGATTTCTGCAGGGACACGTTCTCGTTCGTCGGCCAGTGGACGGCGGAGGGCATTGGCTTCGTCGTCTTTCTGCTCCTGCCCGGTCTGGCCGGCTTCCTGGTCTGGGAATTGAAGGAGAACTGGCGGCTATACGCGGCCAACCGTCCGCCGAAGCTGCGGCCGGTGATGGTCGCCAGCCACGGCGAGACGGTGGTGCGCCTGCTGCGGCCGGGCTTCCATTCGGGGACGCTCCCCAAGCTGCACGCCAAGTTGCGCAAGGCGGAGCGGCGGGCGGCCCGGCGGCCCGATTACGCCGACGCCGTCCGCCGCCACAAGGCGGCGCTGCACCACCTGGGCGAGGATGTCCGCCACTTCTTCGAGCGCGAATTCCTCGATCTGCTCAACGGCAGCACCTTCTGGCGAGCCTCCCCACTGGCGCTGGGAGGCGTCGAGCTGGGCTCCAACAGCATCCGGGCCGGGCTGACCTGTCCCGCCCTGGACGCCGACGCGGTCTGGCTGACGTTCGAGGAACGTTCCGGCCAGCTGCTCGCGGTCCTGACCGGGAGCGGCTGGCTGGCGCGGCTAACGCTCGACCAGCGCGGCGCCCTGACGACGGCACTGGCCGGGCTGTACAAGCTGGCCGGCGTTGGCCTGGTGCGGCAACAGATCGAGGCAGTCCTGCCGCTGGCGGTGGCCGACTACGACATCGTGGACGAGGGACTCTGGGTCGCGGTCGGCACCGACGCCGACGCCGAGGCGGTCTACCCCCTGGACACGCCGGGCGAGATGCTGCTGCCGCGCGTGAAGTCCGGCAGCTTTCCCGAGCCGCTGCCGCCCTTGCCGGCCGTGCCGCTGCTCTTCGACCGGGTCGAACTGCGCTGGGACTGGTGGGTGGCGGCCTGGGAAGGGGACCGCGACGGCAAGCCTCACCCGCCGCTGCCCGTGGCGGGCCTGCACCTGTTGCCGGAATCGAAACCTTGACCCCACGATTGACCCATGTCAGATCTGGATGATCTCAAAACCCGAGTCGCCCGCGTCCTGGCCGAGGAAGTGGCGCCGGCCCTGCAACTGGACGGCGCGGCCATTGAGCTGCTCGACGTGGTTGACGGGATTGCGCGGTGCGCCTGCTTGGCAGTTGCAGCGGTTGCCCGAGCACCGTGATGGCCATCATTCTGGGCCTGGACCAGGAACTCTGCCGCCGCATGCCGGAAGTCCACTACGTCGAAGCGGTGGCGTGGAATGGGTAGGACGGAGCGGTGCTCCGTCCTGCAAACGGACGGAGCACCGCTCCGTCCTACCGTCCGTGCTTGACACGCCGAACGCCTGTCGCTATACGCCCGCTTTCTCGTCTCCCAACGTCCCGAAAGGGCTCCGCCATGTGTCGGCGCGGCGTTCTTGTCTGTGCGCTCCTTGGGCTGGCCTGTGGCTGCTCGGGGATCGAGATCGTCACAGGGCCGGCGCCCCCGTTCCTGGCATTGTCGAGGGTGACCGATGTGCCTGAAGACGAAACCGAGGTCACCACCACGGTCGGCCACACCCTGCACCTGCCCGCCGGCGAGGGGCCCGAACTCGATCTCGATGCCTGGCGCGTCACGGTCAACGGCGCCGCAATGCACCTGCCGCGGTTCGATGCCTCCGGCCTGGTCAGCTACGTCTTCCGGCCCGAGCAGCCGGGAATGTATCGGATCGAGGTGCGCTGGAAGACGAGCGGCGACCTGATCCACCTCTGGAAGATCGCCGTCACGCAATGAAAGCCTGATCCAGAAGGATCCGCGCAGAAATGAATTCCTCAATGATAGGCCGATGTCAGTTGTTGGGTGGCACGCCCTGAGGTACTCCGAAGGGCGTGTTTGACTGTCAGCACGCCCTTCGGAGTACCTCAGGGCGTGCCACCCGACACCCGTCTCCTCAACCCCGAGAAGCGGAACGATTTCACACCCGGAAGATGCCGCGTACATTCTCGCGCAGCAGCATCCGCCCACACTCCAGTGCCCGCTCCACGGAATAAACCCCCGGCCCGACGAAATCCTCCGCCAGCACCTTTGCCAGAATGCGGCGGTACATGTTGTACTTCGGCAGCACGAATTCCAGCTTGTAGGCATCGCTGTAATAGCCGATCTGCTTCGTCTTTGGCACGGCCTGGAGCCGGGCGCGGAGGTCGTGCTCGATGTGGACCGGGATGTTCGAGTACCACCAGTGGCCGTTGGTGACGACGTTGGGGAAGATCCAGCTATGGCTCGCCAGCTCCTGGTTCTGGCCGCTGGAGAGGACGGAAATGCAGAAGGTGACCTCGGGGAAGGCGTTAAATAAAGGAGCGTAGGCGATCAGTGAATTGCGCTGGTCGAACAGGTCCTGTCCTTGATAGACGCCTCCGGCGTACACCTTGCGGTTAACACCGATCATCAAGTCGAAGGGCAGGCCGAACTCTCGGCACAATTCCGCGAGCGTCCAGAAGACCCGGCCCGACCACTTGGCTCGATCAAATTCCGTAGCGCCTTTGGCAAGCTTCTTGTTCAGTAAGACGTTTCCGACGGCCGAATCGGTGGGATGAAAGTTAGGTGGCAGGGAGATCGCACAGGCGCGGGCGCCCTTTCCGTGGAAATGCTCAAACAGCGATAGCAACGCCTTTCGCAGGCTGGCAGCATCAGCGACTTCCACTCCGCTCGCCTTTTGTAGGCGCTGCATCACTTCGTATTGCTCAAGTTGAAACACCAGCGCATCCGTCCGCAAACAGGGCACATAGCGCTGCGTGTCAAACCCCGTCAGCGGATCGTCAAACTCGTTGGTCAGGAAGATGCTCTCCAGGTTCGTTTTGCGAAAGACTTGCTTCTCCCAGTCCGGCTGGGCGAAGACACGATCGGCGGCATCGCACAGCCAGTCGCAGTCGGCGGCGGTGACGCGGTCGCCCTCAAAACCGAGGAACGTGCGGGCGATCTCCAGGAACCAGCCGTACTGGGCGGTATTGTCGAACCGGTCCATGTGCCCCAGGATGGCACGGACACGCTCGCGCGGCGGCACCTCCTTGGCCAGCGGCGCCTGCGACATGCCGGCCGAGTGGGCCAGTTCCGTGTAGTAGTGGTAACCCAGGATGTCGTCGAGGTTGCGGGCGACGGGGCGATGCGGGTCGATGTGCGAATGCGGGTCGATCAGCGGAATGCGGCAAAGTTCCGCGTACAATTCCTGCGTCAGCGCGTCGGAGGGCATGACTTGTAACCTCTGCGAGGGAGATTATTACAACGATTCTGGCCAGAATTACAAAAGTTCCGCCGGCCCAGTGTGGCGATTTGTCGGAGATCGCCGCGGGCCGGCCGCCGCCATTTTTCTTCAACCCCTTCGGCCATCGCTCTTTGAGACAAAACCGAACGTGCGTCCGGCTGGGTTTGGCATCAAGGTTGCTTTATCCCTTTGCGTCAACGCGGTCGCAACGGTGACCGCGGGGACAAGAGCCTGATGTGTCACCCTGATCGGACCAAGCCCGGTTGTTTCCCCCAAACGCCGGGCTTCCCCCGTCTGGTCAAGCCGGCCGCCGTCGTCTCCCCCGACGGCGCCGGCTGGTGGCAGAACGTAAGGAGGGGGTTTCCGAGCCGCAGGCCGTCTCCCCCGTCGGCCGCGGTCCCCCGGATCACCCCGCTCCTCCGCCTTGCGACCCTTCACTCCCCCGCCGAACTCCCCCCCAATACCCCGTCCCAAGGGCCCCCTCCTGACCCCCGGAGGGGGCCCTTCTTTTTTTCGGGCCGCACCCGTTCATCATGGCAGCCCGAAGCGCCAGCGAGGGGGGAAGAAGTCCCTCGCTAGCGCTTCGGGCTGCCAGGGTCGGCGCCTATTCCAGCCGCAGCGTCAACCACGCCAGCCCCAGGCAGACCAGGCCAAACGCGGTGAGCTTCTCCCCCGACTCCGCCACGATCGTCCCGTTCGGAGTGCTACTCATCATCAATTGTTGATATGCATCGAGGGCCCAGCCGTGGGGCGTCCACTGGCTGGCCTCCTGGGCGGCCTGGGGCATCATCTCGCGCGGCACCACGCAGCCGCCCACCAGGCCGAGCGCCAGCACCAGCAGGGCGCCGTAGATGGCGACCTGCATTTCCGTCCGCGCCAGGGCTGCAACCAGCAGGGCCAACCCCATCGCCGCCAGCGCCGTGCTCAGGATGACCGGCAGCAGCCAGAGCACCTGCCGGGCCAGCGGCCAGCTCTCCGGTCCCCAGGGCAGGCCGAACACCACCTTGCCGGCCACCAGCAGGAACATCCCCTGGGCCACCGCCAGTGCCAGGCACGGCAGGAACTTGCCGAGCAGCACCTGCGAGCGCGAGATTGGAGCGACCTGCAAGCGCTTGAGCGTGCCGCGCCGACGCTCGGACACGAACAGCCAACCGACCACCAGGATCAGGGCGAACGAGAACATCACTGTATAGGAGGGGACAAGGGTCTTGTAGACGGCCGAGCCGCGCTTCAGCGGGCCGATGCCTCCCTCGTCGGCATAGGGTGTCAGCGCGGTGCCGGCACCGGGGGGTTCCTCGGCCTTGGTCAGGGCCGCCCAAGTCTTGGCGGTAAGATCGTACTTGCTGAACTGGTCGCGGAGGGCCTGCTGCACGCCGGCGCCGACCCGTTTGCGATAGTCGTTTTCCGCCTCCGGGTTGGGGGCGGCCACGTGCAGCGCCTCGTTCAGGCTCACCTTGCCATCGACAATTTCGACCTTTTTTGCCTTGAACTTGGCCTTAACGATGGCTTGCTCCAGGGCGTTGTCGCCCTCCGGCACGGGGAAGCGCACCGTGTCGCCGAGGCGTTCGATGAACTGCTCCTCGCCGATCCGCTCGAACGCCTTGCCGATCATCCAGGGCAGCGTCACGCGCAACAGGCTGACCTGGACCACCTGCTCGATGACCGCGGCGGTCGTCGCCTGGGTTTCATCGCGCAGCAATTCCGCGCCGACCTCCTTGGTCTTGACGCCGTCACGATAGAACGGGTTGATGCCGTCAGCCAGGAAGGAGCAGGCGGCCAGGCGGCGGCTGAAGTTCGGGCCGAAGACCAGGACCGCAGGCCGCTTGCTGTCGTGGACCAGGCGCTCGGCCGTCGCCCGGTCCGGCAGCGGCTGCACCTGAATGTCGCCGGTTTCCTGCAAATCCTTGATGACCACCTCGGACCATTTCTGCCCATCGGGGAAGCGTCCCAGCCGATTGCCGGCCACGAGTCCCAGGGCCGGCAGTGGTCCCAGGCCCGGCGTCGCGGCCAAGCAGGCAACGGCCTCCTCGACGCCGTAGCCCTGATCGAGATCGACCACCGACACGCGCAGGCGTTTGTCCGGATTTTGGCCGAATCCCTCTCCCAGAAGGAGTCCGAGAATGAGGATGAACAGCAGCGGCATGCCCAGGAGCAGCACGGCAGCGCGCGGGTCGCGCAGCAGCAGCCGCAGTTCCTTTTTCGCCAGGGTCCAGATCGGGGCCATCGGGGGGCTCCAGTACGAGCCGGAAGCGTCAGCGACGGGTTGGGTCGGACCGTCGCTGACGCTTCCGGCTCGTATCAATCGCGCAGCGCCGTCTTCGTCAGGTCGAAGAAGACCCGCTCCAGGTTCGGTTCCTCAGTCTCCAGGCCGTGCAGTTCCGTCTGCGTTTCCGTGAGCGCCGACAGCAACCCCGGCAGCACGGCCTTCACGTCGCCACATTCCAGCTCCAACAGGGTGCCGTTCGCCTCGGCCAGGCGCACATCAGGAAGTCCGCGGACGCGCTCGCGCAGAATCGGCGCCGATGGGGTGGACCCGGCAGCGGATGACGCTGCGCACGCGCCGCAGCAGGTTGGCCAGCGTATCGGAGGCCACCAGCCGGCCGTGATCGATGATGCCGATCCGCTGGCACAGCGCCTGGACTTCCTCCATGTAATGGCTGGTGTAGACGATGGTCACGCCGGCCCGATTCAAGCGGCGGACTTCCTCGAAAATGTGGTTGCGCGATTGCGGATCGACGCCGACGGTCGGCTCGTCGAGCAGCAACAGGCGCGGGCGGTGGACCAGGGCGATGCCCAGGTTGAGGCGGCGTTTCATGCCGCCGGAGAACGTGTCGGCTCGGTCGTCGGCCCGGTCGGCCAGGCCGATGGCGGCCAGCACCTCGTTCACCCGGCCACGCAGGTCCGCGCCGCGCAGGCCATACAGCTCGCCGAAGAACAGGAGATTTTCGCGGGCGCTTAACTCGCCGTACAGCGCCAACTCCTGCGGGACCATCCCGACCGCTCGCCGCAGCTCGCGGTCGGTTGCACGCAGCGGCCTGCCGGCGATCCGCACCTCGCCGCCGCTCGGTTGCAGCAGGCCCGAGAGAATCGAAAGCAGGGTCGTCTTGCCGGCGCCGTTGGGTCCCAGCAGGCCAAAAATTTCCCCCTCGGCGACGCCGAAACTGACGTGATCGAGGGCGACGATGGGGCCGTACCGCTTGTGAAGGGCCTGCACGTCGAGGAGGCGCGGGCATGAGTGATCCATCCGCTTGGTCGCATTCCTCGGGAAATCTTAGCGGAACTGGGCAGGGGGGCCAATCGGCCGTGACAGCCCTGTCCATTCCCGGTAGGATCAGCAGGAAGGTGCCCGATCATCCCCTGGCGAGGGAGTTGTTTCCATGACATCGTTCCGGCGGTACCTGGTCTGCCTCGTGATCCTGGGACTGGCGGCGGCCGGCTGCAACGGACCCAATCCGACAAAAAGCTCGGCCGAGTCGGATGGGCCGGCCCTGGGCCAGCCGGCCCCCCTGGTCTCGGGGCAGGACCTGGACGGCAAGCCGCTGGACCTGGCCGAATTTCACGGCAAGGTGGTCATGCTCAGCTTCTGGGCCAGCTGGTGCGGGCCCTGCGTGGGGCTGATTCCCCACGAGCGCGACACCGCCGACCGCTTTGCCGGCCGCCCCTTCGCCCTCGTCGGCGTCAACAAGGACCGCACGTTGAAAAAGGGACGCGACTTTCAGGAGAATCGCGATCTGAGCTGGCGCTCGTTCTGGGACGGCGACAACGCCATCGAGACGGCCTACGGCGTGAGGGGTTATCCCTCCATTTTCCTCATCGATCATCATGGTGTGCTGCGCTACGCCGACACCCTTGGCATCAATGACAGCGTGGAGAGGGAGATCGACCGCGAACTCGATCAACTCGTCAAGGAGGCGGAATCGGGATCGTAGCAGCACGACGGTCCGCCGCCGCCAGGGCATAGAGCACGCATTCGCTGCCGTAGAAGGTGCCCACCCGCTCGAAGTTCATGCCGATCTTCGTCATCACGTTGACGGAGGCCACATTTGCCGGATCGGCAATGGCGACCAGCCGTTCTAGGCGCAACACCTCGAAGGCATGATGCAGCACGGCCCGCGACGCTTCGGTCGCATATCCCAGGCCCCAGCATGCCTTGGTCAGCGTGTACCCCAGCTCGATCTCACGTGTATCGTCGAGATAACGGAGGCCACAACGCCCCAGAAAGGCGCCATCGGCCCGCCGCAGGACGGCCCACATGCCGAAACCGTGGCGCTGCCAGTGCCCGACCATGAAGTCGAGGCGTTCACTGGCCTGGTCGCGCATCAGCGCGCCGCGCACGCCGATGTACGCGCATCACCTCCGAATCGCCGTAGAGGGCCGCGATGTGGTCGAGGTCCTCGGCCGCGATGGGCCGCAGACGCAGGCGTTCGGTTTCTAGGATCGGCGACACATCGAACCTCACGGCTTGAGCCACTTGTCGAACCAGTCGAGTGCCGCCTTCTTCTGCTCGCCGGTCACCGTGTGCCCGCTGTTCTTGGCGACCATGATCTTGAGCTTGTCCTCGGCCCCCTTGGCCTTGTAGGCAGCCTCGGCCGAGGCAAAGGCGATTTTGGCTCCCTCAATCGGGCAATTGGCATCCTTGTCGCCGCTCAGGATCAACAGTGGTCGGCCGGCGAACAGGCGGAGCATGCTCGGGCAATCGAACTCGTCGAGGATGCCCGGGATCACCTTGCTCCACAGGGCCTTGCACACTTTCGCGTTGACCTTGGGCTCGCCCAGATCCTTGGCAGCCGCCTCGTGAGCGGCCTTGATGCTGTTGGCGCGGCCCTGCCACTTGTCGTTGTCGAGCGACCAGCGGAAACTCTGCACGGCGATGGCCGGCACCGCAACCTTGATACGCGGATCGACGGCGCCCGCCAGCCAGGTCTCGATGCCCCCCTTGCTGAAGCCGATCAGGCCGATGCGATCGGCGTCGATATCGTCGCGCGTTTCCAGGTAGTCGATGGTGCGCCACACGTCCCAGCAGGTGTCGTAATAGAAAGGAAACTCGCGTTTTTCGCCGTCCTTGGTCCTCCAGGCGCGGATGATGGCCTCGTTATAGGCTGCGGCTCCTTTGGCAGCGCCGGCGCGTTCGCCGTGATGACGGCCGTCGATGGCGACGCCGATGATGCCGCGCGCCGCCAGGTGGGCCAGCCACTGCTTCTGCCCCTCCTTGTCGCCGCCGGTGCCGTGCAGCACGATCACCACCGGCAGCTTCTTCTTGATCTTTTCGGGGCGGACCAGCAAAACGGGGACGCGCTCCAACTCGACGTCCGGCCGCTTTTCGGAGGCGAAACTGAGCTTTTCCGTGACCAGGCCGTCGTCCCCTTTCTCGGCACTCTCGTTCTTGACATTGAACAGCGGCTTGGGCCGATCGAGCAGCTTCAGGAACGCCTCGCGGACCTCGGACGGGGCCGGGTAGGCCGGCTGTTCGGCCCGCACCAGCGCCGGCACCAGGACTATGACCAACGCGGAGAGATAGTGTCGCATGAATGCCCCCAGTGTTTAGCCGCGGATCGCAGATCCGCGTGGCCAGGGCCAGTTTAGCGACGCATCAGCGCGGCGTCTTCGTAAAATGATTCCCGTCGCATCACCCCCGGAGAACCTCCATGAAACGTGCCGCACTTCTCCTGATCGCCTTCCTCGTCGTCGTCGCCCCGTCGCCGGCCGCCGACAAGAAGCGGCCCGATGACCGTCGAGGACCTGTTCAAGTTCAAGCGCGTCAGCGATCCGCAGATCAGCCCCGACGGCAAGCAGGTCGTCTACGTCGTCGGCACCGTGGACCTGGAGGCCAACAAGATTCCGTCGAGCCTCTGGCTTGCCGCGACCGACGGCAAAAGCGAGCCCCGCCAGCTGACCAACGCTGCCGGCAAGAAAGACCGTCACCCCCGCTGGGGCCCCGACGGCAAGCGCATCCTGTTCGAGTCCAACCGCAGCGGCGAGACGCAACTGTGGATGATCGTCCTCGACGGCGGCGAGGCGAAGCAGCTCACCACGATCAGCACCGGCGCCTCGGACGCTGTCTGGTCGCGCGACGGCAAGCAGATCGCCTTCGTCTCCGCCGTCTATCCGGAATATTCCGAGAAGCCCTTCAAGGAAAGCGACGACGCCAACAAGAAGCGGGCGGACGAGATCGAGAAAAACCCGGTCAAGGCCAAGGTCTTCACGAAGCTCTTCTACCGGCACTGGGACAGCTGGGTCGAGGACAAGAGGCAGCATCTGTTTGTCATGTTATTTGACCGAGCCGGAAGCGTCAGCGACGGTGCCCGACATGACGTGACCCCCGGCGACCGCGACGCCTTCCCCACCTCGGACACCTTCAGCACCGGCGACAACTTCACCTTCAGCCCGGATGGCAAGTATCTCATTTTCACTGCCGTCCCCGAGAAGAACGAGGCGTGGAGTACGAATTACGATATTTGCCGCGTGCCGGTCGATGGTTCGGCGAACCGTGGGCGTAAGCCCACGGGTTGGGAGAACCTGACGAAGGACAACCCGGCAGCCGACAGCGGGCCGGTGTTCTCCAGGGACGGCAAGAAGCTGGCGTATCGGGCGCAGAGGAAGGCAGGGTACGAGGCGGATCGCTGGCAGCTTTTTGTCGTGGAAACGGACGCAGGCGGCGCCTTCACGGGCAAGCCGCGCAGCCTGACGGAGGAACTCGATGCCTCCGTGGACGAGTACGTCTGGACGGAGCCCAACTACGACTGCGCTCTACATCACGGCTGAGAGCAAAACACGGACGGGCACCTACTATCGCGTACTTGGCAAGGCCGATAACGGTCTGTTAGACCACACGCTTGCCAATGGCGGGCTGCGCACCAGTGTCAGTTCCGGTGGTGATGACGCGATCGTCGCCAGCAATCGGGCCACGATGCGCAGTCCCGCGGAAGTCGTCGCCTATGGGTTTCGTTTTGCGATGGTTTCGACGAACATCAGCCATGCCAACGACAAGCTCCTCGCGGAACTCGATCTGCCCCGGCCCGAATCGGTCACGGTCAAGGGCGCCGGCGGCACACCGATGCAGATGTGGATCCTCAAGCCGCCCGGGCTTCGATCCCAAGAAAAAATGGCCCCTCGTCTATTCTGGTCCACGGCGGCCCGCAGGGCGCCTGGGAAGACGGTTGGTCGTACCGCTGGTGTCCGGAGTTGTGGGCGGCCCAGGGGTACGTTGTTGCCCTGCCGAACCCGCGCGGCAGCACCGGCTTTGGGCAGAAGTACGTCGAAGAGATCAGCGGCGACTGGGGCGGCAAGTGCTACGAGGACCTCATGGCCGGCCTCGATTACTTGGAGAATCAACCCTACATCGACAAGGACCGCATGGCCGCGGCGGGGGCGTCGTTCGGCGGCTACATGATGAACTGGTTCGCGGTCAACACCGGCAAGTTCAAGACCATCATCTGCCACGCGGGCGTCTGGGATTTCGACAGCATGTACATGACCACCGACGAACTCTGGTTCGACGAGTACGAGCATGGCGGTCCGCCCTGGGGCAAAAACCGCGAGAGCTACGAGAAGTTCTCGCCGCACAAGAAGGCCGCCAACCTCGGCAAGTTCAAAACGCCGATGCTGCTGATCCAGAACGATCTCGATTTCCGCTGCCCGGTCAGCCAGGGGCGGGAGCTGTTCACCGCGCTGAAACGCCAGGGCGTCGAGGCGAAATTCATCAACTTCCCCGACGAGGGGCACTGGGTGCTGAAGCCGAAGAACAGCGAGTACTGGCACAAGGAGGTCTTCGCCTGGCTAAAGAAGCACGTGGAGCCGGGTGGGCGCTGAGGTGTATTCGTCCGAGCCGCGCACGGAGCGGAGCGGAGTAAGCGGGTCGAAAGGCCGCTTACTCCGCTCCGCTCCGCTGCGCTGCGCGGCTCGGATTTCGCACGCCGTTCATCGCCGTTGTCTGTATGTTGTCAACACTCAGCAGTGACGATGGGCGTGCCTTTGGGCTCGTGGTGAGTCCGGCGCGATCCGCGATAAGGGAGGGACACTCGCATGGCAGACTGGCGAAGCTGGCCCTGGCCGCCATCATGGCCGACGGCAAAATCGACAACGCCGAGGTGAAATTGCTCCGCAAGGAGCTGTTCGGCGACCGGGAGATCGACGACGAGGAGCGCGACTTCCTGATCGCGCTGCGCAACACCGCCCAGAAGAAGGCGTATCGCGGCAAGCTCCTCCCCGCCTTCGAGAAGTTCTTCTTCGAGGCCATCGAGAACAACGTGCTGGCCGACGGGGTCATCGACGCCGAGGAGGCGAAGTGGCTGACCAAGCTGATCTTCGCCGACAAGAAGGTGGACGACAACGAGAAGAAGTTCCTCGAGCGCCTGAAGAAGGGTGCGAAACGGACCAGCCCGGAGTTCGACAAGCTGTATGCGAAGTGCATGGCGGCGGGGAGGTAGGGATGGATGAGCCGCTTGCGGCTTCGCCCGTTTGCGAAGCTGCAAGCGGCTCACTGGTTCCGATACCACTCCAACGTCCGCCTTAATCCCTCTTCAAAGGCGAACGCCGGTTCGTATCCCAAATCTCGGCGAATCGCTCCAATATCCGCTCGCGAATGGCGGATATCACCTGTCTGCTCCGGTCCGTGCTCCGGCGTCAGCCTAGTGCCCAGCAGACGGTTCAGCGCCGCCACCAGGTCGAGCACGCTGGTGCCGCGCCCGGTGCCGGCGTTGTAGGTCCGTCCGCTGATCCCAGGCGTATCGGCAGCCTTCATCAGGGCCTGGACGACGTCGCCGACGTAGGTGAAGTCGCGTGACTGCTGCCCGTCACCGTTGATCCGCGGCGTCTTCCCCTTCAACATCGCGTCGGTGAACAGGGCGATGACGCCGCTGTAGGGACTATCCGGCGCCTGGCGCGGGCCGAAGATGTTGAAGAAGCGCAGGACCACGGTTTCCAGACCGAAGCTGGCGGCAAAGGCCTGGCAGTAGAATTCGCCGGCGAGCTTGCCGGCCGCGTACGGCGACAGCGCCCGCAGGGGGTCGGCCTCGGTCTGCACCGTCGCCGGCCGGGATGCCGTAGGCGCTGGCGCTGCCGGCATAGACGAGGCGGCGCACGCCAGCCTTCGCGCCGCATCCAGCACCTGGAGCGTACCGGTGGCGCAGGCCTGATGACTGCCGAGCGGATCGTCGATGCTGTACTGGACGGAGGCCCGCGCCGCCAGATGATAGACGATGGTGACCCCGTGCATCGCCCGGACCACCGCGGCGGCGTCGGAGACATCGCCTTCCAGGAGTTCCGGGGCGGGCGTGATGTGGGCCACGTTCGTGCGCAGTCCGGTGCTGAGGTTGTCCAGGACGCGGACGCGTTGGCCGCGCGTGGCCAGCGTTTCAACGAGGTGCGAGCCGATGAAGCCGGCCCCGCCGGTGACGAGGCACAAATCGCTCATGGGTTTAGCCGCCGCCTTCTGGGCGGCGTTCCGCACGCGCCGCCCAGAGGGCGGCCAAACGATGGGTTACTCGAACAGGGCCTCGACATAGGCATCGGGATCGAACGGCTCCAGGTCGTCGAGCTTCTCGCCGACGCCAATGAACTTGACCGGGAGGCCCAGTTTCTGCTTGATGGCAAAGATGGCTCCCCCCTTGGCCGTGCCGTCCAGCTTGGCCAGGATGATGCCGGTACACGCGATCGTCTTCTTGAACTGCTCGGCTTGCGTGATGGCGTTCTGGCCGGTGGTGGCGTCGAGCACCAGGAGCACTTCGTGAGGCGCGCCGTCGATCTTTTTCTTGAGGATACGGCTGATCTTGGCCAGCTCATTCATCAGGTTGGTCTGCGTGTGCAGCCGGCCGGCGGTGTCCACGATGACCACGTCGAAGCCGCGGGCTACCGCCTTTTCAGCGGCGTCGTGGGCCACGGCCGCGGCATCGGATCCCTGCTGCCCCTTGACGATGTCGCAGCCCAGGCGTTCGCTCCAGATGGTCAGCTGCTCCACGGCGGCGGCGCGGAAGGTGTCGCAGGCGGCCACCATTACCTTCTTGCCGTCGTCCTTCAGGCGCTTGGCCAGCTTGGCGATCGAGGTTGTCTTGCCCGCCCCGTTGACGCCGCTGACCAGGATCACCGTGGGCCCGGAGGGATTCAGGTGGATTCCCGTCTGATCGGAGAGCAATTGGTCCTTGAGCTGTTGTTTGACGAAGAGTTCGACATCGCCGGTGATTTCCTTATCGAGGAATGCTTGCCGAACCTGATCGACGATGAGGGCGGTGGCGACACTGCCGACATCGGCGTGATAGAGGCGTTTCTCTAGTTCGGTGAGGAAATCCCTATCGACGCGGCCCTTGAGGCGCAGAAGCTGGCCGATGCCGGTGAAGACGCCGCGCGTCTTGGCCAGGCCCTGCTTGATCTTGTTGAAGATGGCCCGAAAGACCATGACGCTAACCTCGCAACCGCCAACTCCCCTCGCCCCGGTACTCCGGGGAGAGGGGCCAGGGGTGAGGGGGCTGAATCTCCCAAGCCCAAAACCCCTCACCCCCAACCCCTCTCCCCGGAGTACCGGGGCGAGGGGCGAAAATCATTTGGCACACTTCGTCCGTAGCGCTTCCACTTCCTGCGCCGTCACGCCGCAGGCCCCGACGCCGCGGCGCGCGTGATCCGGTCCGTGGCAATCGCTGCCGCCGGTGATCGCCAGGCCCAGGTCGCGCGCCGAGTCGCGCAGCTCGCGCATCCGGACCGGCCGGGTGGTGGGATAGACCGCCTCGACCGCGCCAAGACCCTGACGCCCCAGCTCGGCCAGGGCATCCCGAGTGCAATCATAGGAGGGGTGCGCCCAGCTCGCAACGCCGCCGGCCTGGCGGACCAGGGCGATGGCGTCGACGACCGGCAGCCGCAGCTTCGGCACGGCCGCCCGGCCGCCATCCTTCAAGTAGCGGGCAAACGCTTCTCGCACCGAACCAACCCGGCGCGACCGCACCAGCAGCTCGGCCAGGTGGCGCCGACCAAGGGATCCCGGGGCCGGCCCCGCGTCGAGTTCCCCCTCTGCAATGGACACGCCGCAGCCCCGTAATCGCTCGACCATGTCGCCAAAACGCTGGGCCCGGTGAACGCACAGCCGCTGGAGCGCCTCGCAAAGGGGCCCATCGGGCCGGACGAAGTAGGCGAGCAGGTGCAATTCCTTGCCGCGAAATTCGCAGGTGATTTCCGCCCCCGGGATGACCTCGACCGATGACCCGGCCGCGGCCGTGGCCGCCTCGGGCCAGCCGGCCATCGTGTCGTGGTCGGTAAGTGCGACGGCGGACAGACCACTGCGGCGGGCCAGCTCCACGATTTGCGTCGGCGTGTACCGGCCGTCGCTGTGTGTCGTGTGCAGGTGCAGGTCGGCCCGGCCGGCGCGCGGATCGCGGGTTACCTGGCGGCAGAGGGCGGTGAAGGGCTGGCGTGCAGGCATGGGTGGGGCCGTTTAGCCGCGAGCGTCCCGCGAGCGCTCTGCAAGAGCGCTCGCGGCTAAACGGGAGGTGTCTTCTCCTCCTTTGTCTGTCGCAGCCGATCCAGCACCCCATTCACGAATCCCGGCGAATCCTTCGACCCGTAGCGCCGGGCCAGCTCAATCGCCTCGTCGATGGCGACGCCGGCGGGTGTGTCGGGAACGAACAGCAGTTCGTAGGCGCCGAGGCGAAGGACGTTGCGATCGACGGCGGCCATACGCGGCAGACGCCAGTTTTCGGCGGCCGCGCCAGGCGACGGTCGATTTCCGGTAGTTGCGCGACGACGCCGTCATACAGCCCCAGGCAGAACGGTTCGAGCTGTGCATTGCCGAGACGGGCGTGGGCGAAGTCGGCGACGGCGGAGGAATTGATGCCAGGATTGTGGTCGCGCTGGAAAAGAAGCTGCAGGGCAACTTCACGGGCTCGCGAACGTTTGGTCATGATGGTCGATCCGTCGCACGGGCTTCTTCACTCATGGTAGCGGATCGCGGCTCACTTTTCAGGCAGCTTGTGCAGCAGATTCACCATCTCAATCGCCGTCAGCGCCGCCTCGAAGCCCTTGTTGCCCGCTTTGGCACCGGCGCGGTTGATCGCCTGCTCAAGCGTATCGCAAGTCAGGACGCCGAAGATGACGGGCACCCCCGATGTTTGCGCCGCCTGGGCGATACCCCGGGCTGCTTCGCCGGCCACGTGGTCGTAGTGGTCGGTCACGCCGCGGATGACCGCCCCCAGGCCGATCAGGGCGGCATACCGGCCGGTCATCGCCAGCCGCCGGGCGATGAACGGCAGCTCGTAGGAACCGGGGACCCAGACAAGGTCGATGGCGTCGTCCGCCACGCCGTGGCGTTTCAATCCATCAACCGCCCCGGCGACAAGCTGCTCGACCACGACCTGGTTGAAGCGCGCCGCCACCAGGCCGAAACGGCCCGGCGGCGGCGTGAGGTCCCCTGAAAACATCGTCATACAACACCGCCTCATTTGTCACATTATCAAGCCGAATAATACCGCAGATGGTTGAAATTAACGCAGTCCACTCCCTGACTATGCAGGTAGTGTTCCAGTCTCAAATCGTCCGTCAATACAAGCAGCTCCTGGACCGCGGCAATCGCGATTGCGGCATCTGTCAGGCCGAACTGCTCAAACGCCGAATGCTGTGAGACAGCTATACCAGGAAGGTGATTTTCCTCAAGCGCAGCTATTTGAATCTTCCAGCTGCGCCGGAATAACGGGGCGATTTCCTT
The DNA here is from genome assembly GCA_963827935.1 of uncultured Planctomycetota bacterium. GTDB lineage: Bacteria > Planctomycetota > Planctomycetia > Gemmatales > Gemmataceae > DATFNV01. The sequence continues at coordinate 766,295 of CAWHCN010000004.1, forward strand.
CGGTAACTGCCCGGAGAGACTGTTAACTTCTGTCAGGATGTTCGGGGTGGTGACAATTCTGTGAAACCGGGAGAGAAACGCACATAGCAGACGATAGTTATCTTCAGTGTATTGCTGTGTTCGCTTGAACCGCTGGATGAGCTTTGGGGAGTGCCAGCCGACAGCGTAAAGCAACATCAGATTCGTATCGACAATGACTCCGCGAGAAGCATGTTTCTCGATGAGAGATCGGAGCCATTCGTCAGACATCAATCCCCTCCCGGATTTTGATGGAACGGACTTCTCCAGTATCCTTGTTGATTTTAACCACCTTGTATGCTCTTGCCCGAGAGTCCGGGCCGAATGCCGGAAGAGCTGGGAGCAAAGGGCTTTCCCGGTCTTTGTCAACAAAGCTGACGGTGATCAGCCAGAACCCATCATCATCCGTCGAATCGACTTCTTCCAGCCGCATTTTCTCCGTGGGAGGAAACAGGTTGGCGACCTCCGATGATGCCTTCTTGACTGCGTCCGCCACGGAGATCATGACTTTCCTCCCGAATCGCCCTGATTGAGACGAGCGCAGCAGCCCGCCGCGCGAGTAGGGACCAAAGCTCGCTCCGCCACGGGTTGGGACTCACGCGAGATTCATACTCATCAAAAACTCCGCATTACCTTTCGTGCGAGCCATGCGGCCGGTCAGCAGCTCCATGGCTTCCACCGGGTTCATGTCGCTGAGCACCTTGCGCAGGATGTAGATGCGGCGCAGCTCCTCGGGGTCGAGCAGCAGTTCCTCCTTGCGGGTGCCGGAGGCGTTGACGTCGATGGCCGGCCAGATGCGCTTGTCGACCAGGCGGCGGTCGAGGTGCAGTTCCATGTTGCCGGTGCCCTTGAACTCCTCGAAGATCACCTCGTCCATGCGTGAGCCGGTGTCGATGAGGGCCGTAGCCAGGATCGTCAGCGAGCCGCCCTCCTCGATGTTGCGGGCCGCCCCGAAGAAGCGCTTCGGCTTGTGCAGGGCGTTGGCATCGACGCCGCCGGACAGGATCTTGCCGGAGTGCGGCACCTCGGTGTTGTAGGCCCGGGCCAGGCGCGTGATCGAATCCAGCAGGATGACCACGTCGGTGCCGAACTCGACCAGGCGCTTGGCCTTCTCGATGACCATTTCGCTGACCTGGACGTGCCGGCTGGCCGGCTCGTCGAAGGTGGAGCTGACCACCTCGACGTACTGCCCCTTGACGGAGCGTTCCATCTCGGTGACTTCCTCGGGCCGCTCGTCGATGAGCAGCACGATGACGTAGCACTCGGGGTGGTTTTTCAGGATGCTGTTGGCCATCTTCTGGAGCAGGATGGTCTTGCCGGTGCGCGGCGGGGCGACGATCAGGCCGCGCTGCCCGCGGCCGATGGGCGTCACCAGGTCCATGACGCGCATATTGATCTCGGTGCTCTCGGTCTCCAGGCTGAGCCGCTTGTTGGGGTGCAGCGGCGTCAGGTCGTCAAAGACGACCTTCTGAGTCAGGATATCCGGATCCTGGTAGTTGATGGCCTCGACGCGGAGCAGCGCGAAGTAGCGTTCGTTCTCCTTGGGCGGCCGAATCTGGCCGGCGACGACCGCGCCGGTGCGCAGGCCGAAGCGCCGAATCTGGCTCGGTGAGATGTAGATGTCGTCGGGGCAGGGGAGGTAGTTGTAGTCGGGGCTGCGCAGGAAGCCGAAACCGTCCGGCAGGACCTCGAGCGTCCCCTCGCCGAACATGAGGCCGTTCTGCTTGACCCGCTCTTTGAGGATCTTGAAGATCAGATCCTGCTTCTTGAGGCCGGTGTAGTCGCTGAGCCCCTCTTCCTTGGCCACTTTGAGGAGCTGCGGCATGGTCATTCCTTGCAGCTCGCTGATGTGCGTGCTGCCGCGCTTGATCTCCTCGTAGCGGTTGTTGATCTCCTCGTCGAAGCCGGCGTAGTCTTCCGCCGTGGAGGTGACCATCGTGCGCTCCAGCGGCCGGCCCGGCGGCGGCGTCTCGGTCGCCAGCACCTGGTCGCGCGGCGTATCGAGTCCGTCGGGGGCGCCATCGCTCCCATCCGGGTGCGGCCGGGGACGCATGGCGGTCGGTTCTCTTCGGCTTTTCGCTTCGGCCATGACTGGTCATCTCCTTCAGCGAGCTGGCACGCGAATCAGTCGGCAGCTGGTTAGCCGCGACCCGGAGGGGAGCGCTGTTCACCAGCGCTCCCCTCCGGGTCGCGGCTAACCAGCTGCCACCGGCCGCGCTGGGGACACCATGATGTCCCCGATGGGTACGGCGGCAGCGCCAGCGGCAGGCTTGGCCCCGGGATGGCCCGCGGAGCCGTCGGTTGAAGACAATGGGTTCAAGAATCACTTCTCGATCACGTTGTTGCCAGGCCCCAGCGGGCCAGCAGGGCATCCACGTGCCGCTGCACCGCGTCCGGCGTTCCGGAGTTGTCCACCGCGGCGCCGGCCCGGGTGGCCTTCTCGGTCAACGATCGTTGCGCCGCCTCTCGTTCGGTCACTTCCTGCTCGGTCCAGCCACGTCCCTCGGCCAGCCGGCGAAGCCGCACCGCTCGGGGGGCGTGAACATAGACGATCCGGTCGCACACCCCATCCCAGCCGGCTTCGAGCATCACCGCCGCGTCCAGGACGATCAGGGCCGTGCGGCGATAGGACTGGGCGGCGGCGATCTCTTCCTTGGCCCGCTGCTCGATCCACGGGAAGACCAGCGCCTCCAGCGCCCGTAATTCGTTCTGGGACGCCGGCGTTTTCCCAAACACGATGCCCGCCACCTTGCGTCGGCTTACTTCGCCCGCCTCGTCGAGGATGTCCGGACCCCAGCGGGCGACCAGTTTCGCCCGGATGTCGGGCTGCAACAGCGCCTGGTGCCCCAGGGCGTCGCCGACGATGACCCTGGCTCCCCGCCGCGCGAAGGCCTGGGCCACCGTGCTCTTGCCGCTGCCGATGCCGCCGATCAGGCCGATGACCAGTTTTTGGTTCCCGACCATTGACGTTCGCCCGCTTTCCTATTCTGTCGTGACGAACGGCTCATCGCTCTCCCCGTCACACTCAATTGACTCGACCCTCAAGCGGGGAGCCTCACCGAAAACCACGTGCCTATCCTGTGCCATGTGGCCCATCGCCAGGACCTGAACCAGGTTGACGAACCCCTGCTCCTTGACCAGTGCTTCCGCCTTCTTCCTGTCAGCAACCTGGTACTGCTCCAGCGGCCAACAAGGGGTCATGTTTTCGCAGCGCGAACAAACAATGATGTAGTACCCGCTCGTCTCCCGGATGGTCTTTTTCCCATCGATGATGTCCCCCAGCAACCGCGTGTAGTCTTTTCCGTCCTGCTGGAAGCGGGCTCGGCATTTGGGACATTCGGGGGGCAGGAACTTTTCCACGTGATACATGATCTTGGTTGCAAGTTCGGCCATGACCACCTCCTCGTTCATCCTCGGGCTGTCGAAGTGCTGGGGGCTGCTTCAGGTATTTGAGTCACCCAGGGCCATTCCACGGCCTGCCCGTCATAGAGGCCGGCCAACTCCCCGTCGCGGATCTTCGCGGCGTCCAACCGCGCCCTGATGCGCTTGATGATCTCAATGGAGGGTAGTCCATGTTGAACTTGTAGCTGATGCGCGGGAAGCCGCCAGCACTCAGGTTCCGATTCCTCTTGGGCCCACTTGGCGAGGAAACGCACCTCGATATCCAACGGAATCATGGGTTATGCACTCGGTCTGGCACCGCAGCCGCAGGCTCGATCTCGATCCGCCGGCCAGCCTCATCAAGGGCGAGCCACCGCGTCATGTTCTCTGGCGGGAACAGCGACGCCCAATCGATCTGCTCCCGCGAACCGAACGGCCTGGGCAGCAAGAGGGTGAACTTCCACTCGGCCTGCCGCTGGCCATAACAGATCCACGCCCGCCCGACGATCCGGGGCGGGGGACCATCGAGGATGTACTCGCACGGGATGAAGCCGTCACACCACATGAACTGGAGGCGTCGTTCCGGCATTCCAGCGAACTCGCGGCAGACGCGATACTCCAGACTCACCCAGTAGTCGGCCTCATCCACCGAGCGCCCCTCCACTCTCTAAACTCGCAACTCAAACTCCTCCACATTCAACCAATTCCGCCCCGCCGCCAGATCGACCTTGAGCGGCACCTCCAGCTTCAGCTCCCGTTCGCGTGGCGTCGTCATCTCCTCGCGGACCAGCGCCGCCACCGCGGCGAACTCCTCCGGCGGCACCTCGAAGACCAGCTCGTCGTGAATCTGCAGCAGCATGCGTGCCTGACGCGCTTCCCGCTTCAAGCGCCGGTACACGTGCAGCATCGCCAGCTTGATGAGGTCGGCGGCGCTGCCCTGAATCTCCATGTTGATCGCCTCGCGCTCGGTCTGGTTGCGCTGGCGATAGGTGGAATCCGCGCGGATGTTGTTCCTCTCGAACAGGCGGCGCCGGCCCAGGATCGTGCTGACGTAGCCGGTGCGACGGCATTCGCTCAGCAGCCGCGTCTGGTACTCCTTCACCTGGGGATAGCGGGCGAAATAGGCGTCGATGAACTTCTCCGCCTCCTCGCGCTTCATGCTCAGGCGCTGGCCCAGGCCGTGGGCGCTGATGCCGTAGATCACGCCGAAGTTGACCACCTTGGCCATGCGGCGCATCTCGTCCGTGACATCCTTCTCTTCCACCCCGAAAACCTGGGCGGCCACGGCGGCGTGGACATCGCGATCCTCGGCGAAAGCCCGGCGCAGCTCGGCGTCGGCGCAGAAGTGGGCGAGCAGGCGCAGCTCGATCTGCGAATAGTCGGCCGTCAGCAGCCTCCACCCCTCGCGGGGCAGGAAGGCCGCCCGAATCTGCCGGCCCAGCTCGCGGCGGATCGGGATGTTCTGCAAGTTCGGGTCCGACGACGACAGCCGGCCCGTCGCCGCCACCGTCTGGTTGAACGAGGCGTGAATCCGCCCCGTCCGCGGGTTGACTACCTCCGGAAGGGCATCGACATAGGTCCCCTTCAGCTTGGCGATTTGCCGGTGCTGCAACATCAGCCGCGGGATGGGGCTTTTCTCCTCGGCGGCCAACTCTTCCAGCGTCTCCTGATCAGTGCTCGCTTCGCCGGTGATTCCCGTTTTTCGCCGCACGGGCAGCTTCTGCTCGTCGAACAGCACCTGGCGCAGCTGCCGGGGCGAGGCGATGTTGAACTCGTGCCCGGCGGCGGCGTAAATCTCCTGTTCGATGACGGCGAGCTGCCGGGCCATGTCCTCGCCGACGCGCTGGAGCATTGCGATGTCCACGCGGATGCCGTTGTACTCCAGCTCCGCCAGCACTTCGATGAGAGGCACCTCGAGATTGCGGTAGAGGTCCGCCAACCCGCTCGCCGGGAGCTGCTCCTCCAGGATGCGGGCCAGGCGCAGGGCGACGTCGGCGTCCTCGCCGGAATACTCGGCGACGCGGGCGGTCGGTACCTCGTCCATGCGGAACTGGCGGGCCCCCTTCTCGTTGGCCCGCGGCTTCCGGCCAATCAGGTCCGTGATGGGGATGACCTGATGGTGCAGGTACTCCTGAGCTAGGTACTCCAGGTTATGACTCCGCTGCCCGGCGTGCAAGAGGTAATGGGCGACCATCGGATCGCCGGCCACGCCCACTGGATCGATGCCCTGGTGGCGGAGCACCAGTAAGTCGTACTTCACGTTCTGGTTGACCTTGGCCACCGCCGGGTCTGCCAGCACCGCGCGGAGCCGGCTCATCGTCTGGTCCGGATCGAGCAGCGGCGCCCCGCTCGGCCCGCGCACAGCCAGGTAATGGGCCTCGCCTTCCTTCCAGGAGATCGCAATGCCGACGATGTCGGCCTCCAGCGGATTGAGCGAGGTCGTCTCCAGGTCGATGGCGATGCGCTTCTGCTTCTTTAACTCCCCGTAAAAGGCGTTAAATTTCTCCGGGGTGTCCACCAGGTGATAAACAGCCTTCCATTCCGATCGAGGCGCAGCATCCCCGTTGCGCGATTCCTCGGACTCGGCGTTGGCGCCAAAGGGGAACAACTCCCCCTGGGTGGTGCCGTCGCCCAGGGAGGCCGCCGGCGCCGGGGACTGCTCGGCAGCGACCTGGGCCGCGAAGGTGCGGAAGCCCCATTCACGGAATAACCCCAGCAGCCGCGGCTGGTCCCACGATCCCAGGCGCCAGCCGTCCCAGTCCAGCGGGATCAGCACGCCCGTCTCCAGGCGGACCAGGGTGCGGCTGATCTGCTCCTGGGCGGCCCAGGCTCGCAGGTTTTCCTGCTTCTTGGCACCCGGCACCTTGTCGATGTTGGCCAGGATGGTGTCGAGTGTGCCGAACTGTTGCAGCAGGACGGCTGCCGTCTTCTCGCCGATTCCGGGCACCCCCGGCACATTGTCCACCTTGTCCCCCACCAGCGACTGGAAGTCGATCACTTGCTCAGGTGCGATGCCCCAGTCCTTCAGCAGTTCCGCCCGTCCGAACTCAGCATGCTTGCGGAGGCTGTAGAGGCGGACGCGGTCGTCGATCAGCTGGCGGCAGTCCTTATCGCTGGTGCAAATGAACACCTCGATGCCGCGGGCCGATGCCGCCCGGGCGATGGTGGCGATGATGTCGTCGGCCTCGTAGCCGGGGGCCGTCAGGTGGGGCAAGCCCATCGCCGTCACGAGCTGCTCAATGAGCGGTATCTGGGCCCGGAGGTCGTCGGGCATCGGCGCCCGGTGGGCCTTGTATTCCTTGTAGACCTGAGTCCGGACGGTCGGCTCTCCCTTATCGAAGGCGCAAATCAGGTAGGCCGGCTGGCGGGCGCGCAGGAAGAGCAAGTCCCGGGCGAACCCGAACACAGCGTTCACGGGCAACCCAGTCGGGCTGCTCATTTCGCCGATCGCATGGAAGACCTGGAAGATGAGCGAATGCGCATCGACCAGGTACATGCGTTCTGGCTCGGGGGCCGGCATGCTCATTCCTCGGACGTGATGCCGCCTGGGGATCAGCGTTCTCGCAGGGGAAGTACGACGAACGCCAAGCCGCAACGCGGCCGGCCGCCTGGCAACTTCGCCAGAGGGGGATTCAGGAATGCCGCCGGATCATCGGCTCGTGGGCACGAGCCCCACCTGACCTATTCCCGGTGCGCGAGCGGACAAGCAGTTGGAGAACCTACAGAGAACAGGACATGATCACACGCAGCGGAGGGAACACCCAATCTTACCTGGGAGTCTAAACCTGGCCATGACAGGTGTCAAGGGGAGTTCTTCCTGCGTCCGCTTGCTTCCCCAGGGTCCTGCGGTAAGGTGACGGCACGAGTTGGCTCCGATGGAAAGACAGGGTTCCACCATGATCAAAGCGCTTGTCGCCCTGGGACTGGCCGGCCTGGCGGTGGTTGGGGCACTGGCCGTGCGGCTGCCATTGCCGGTGCCGGAAGAACTGGCCCCACCCGCCGTCCGCGCCGCTGAATGCCGACGGGCGGCCGGCCCGATCAAGCTGGACGGCGTCCTTGATGAGGCCGCCTGGGTTAAGGCGCCCGTGCTCGCCGACTTTTCCACCTTCTGGGAGAAGCGGAAGGCGAAAAGCGCCACCAGGGCCCGCCTTCTCTGGGACGACGATTATCTCTATTTCGCCGCCGACATGGAGGATGTCGATCTCTACGCCGATGTGAAGGAGCACAACGGCATGGCCTGGACCAACGACGTCTTCGAGTTGTTCTTCAAGCCGCACGAGGACCAGCTGGGCTATTACGAGTTCCAGGTCAACGCCCTGAACACGCAGCTGGAAATGTTCTTGCCGTCGCGCGGCGCCGGCGGTTATCAGCGCTTTCTGACCTCGAAATTGGGCATGCAGTCGGCCGTCAAGCTGGACGGGACCCTCAACGACTGGACCGACAAGGACAAGGGCTGGACGGTCGAGGGACGCATCCCGTGGAAGGCCTTCGCGGCGACGGGCGGCCGGCCCAAGCCGGGGCGAAGTGGCGTTTCGCCCTGTGCCGCTATGACTACTCGGTCGCCTACGAACGGCCGGACCTGTCGTCCACGGCCCCGTTGACCCTGCCGGACTTCCATCGCTACGAGGATTATGGGACGCTGACGTTTGTGGGGAAAGAGTAGGGTGGGTCGAGCGAGGCGAGACCCACCAGGACCCCGGGAGGTCACGGTGGGTCTCGCTCCCGCTCGACCCACCCTACGGACTACGGACTACGGACTACGGACTACGGACTACGGACTCTTGGGGAACCAAGGATGCTCCACCGCCGCGATGCGATGATTCGCCTGGGTTTGGGCGGCCTGGCGCTGCCGGGGCTGCTTCACGCCGAGCGGGCCGCTGCCGCGCCGGCGACGCGGCGCCGACCGAAGTCGTGCATCTACCTGTTCCTGTGGGGCGGTCCACCACAGCAAGACCTGTGGGACCCAAAGCCGGCTGCCCCGCAGGGCGTGCGCAGCCTGTTCCAGCCGATCCGTACCAACGTCCCCGGCATCAGCATCTGCGAGCACATGCCGCTGCTGGCCCGGCAGATGGACAAGGTCGCCATCGTCCGCTCGCTGAGCCACCCGAGCAACAACCACGAGCCGTCGGTCTATTACATGCTGACCGGCCGACAGAATCCGTCGCTGGCGGTGCCGCGCAATCAGCGCACGCGCGGCGACTTCCCCTGCATCGCGTCGGTGGCCGCCTACTTCACGCCGCCCGGCTCGATGCCGGCGTCGGTCACGGTGCCTCGGCCCATCGGGCACGACGGCGTCACCTATTCGGGCACGCACGCCGGGTTCCTTGGCCCGCGCTGCGACCCGTTGGAGCTGGTGGCCGCCCCCAACTCCCGCGAGCAGAACGCCTTCCCCGTGGCCCTGCCTGCCGATGTGGACGCAACGCGCCTTATTGCCCGCCGAGGGCTCCTCAGCCTGATAGAGGACAAGGAACGCGCCTTGCAGAAGAGCCGGGCCACCGAAGGGCTTACCGGCTTCCAGGAGCAGGCGCTGCGGATGGTGTCGTCGCCCGCCGCCAAGAAGGCGTTCCACCTCGACCTGGAGCCGCCCTCCATCCGCGACCGCTATGGCCGCAACGAATACGGCGAAAGCTTCCTGCTGGCCCGGCGCTTGATCGAGGCCGGCGTCCGCTTCGTGACGGTGACCTGGATGTACATCTTCCCGGGCGGGAGAGTGGCGAACGTGTGGGACAACCACGCCGGCTACGGCATCCACGGCGCCAAGACCGGCTTCGATCTGCTGAAGTCGCCGGTGTGCATCCCACCGCTGGATCAGGGTTACTCGGCCCTGCTGGAAGACCTGGCCCAGCGCGGCCTGCTGGACGACACCCTGGTGGCGGCCGCGGGCGAGTTCGGCCGCACGCCGAAGATCAACGCCGACGCCGGCCGCGACCACTGGGGCGCCTGCCAGTCGGCCCTGCTGGCGGGCGGCGGCATCCGCGGCGGCCAGGTCTACGGCGCCAGCGACAGCCACGCCGCCTACGTGAAAGACAACCCCGTGTCGCCGCCGGACTTCCTGGCGACGATTTACCATGCGCTGGGACTGTCGCCGGACGCCGAGGTCCGCGACCGCGATGGGCGGCCCTATCGCATCTGCGAGGGGCAGCCGGTGACGGGGTTGTTTGGATGAAAGACCTACTTCAAATGCCCATGAGCCGGCGGGTCTATCCCGCCGGGACAAGCCCGGCGGCTCGTCAGGCGGGGCCCTTGAAACAGTTCCTAACCGGGTCTGGCATCATGCTCACTCAAGAAGAAATAAGGCAGGCGCTGCACGCGAGTCGTGTGATCCCACTGTCGGTGCCCAACCCTCACGGACCGTTTGGCATGGAGCATGTCGCACAGGTTGTCGCCGAGATTTTGGCTTCACGGGTGCCTTCACCAGATCCAGGGCGACACTGCCATCCAGATGACTCATTGCTACAATCCCCACCTAACCCCGATCGCCCAACATCGAGGACACCCGCATGAAACCTCTCCTCTCCCTGGCCCTTACCCTCCTCGCGGCCCTCCCGGTTTTCGCCGCGGACAAAGGCAAAAGCGAAACCATCAAACTCTTCGACGGCAAGACCCTCGACGGCTGGGAAGGCCACGACAAGTACTGGTCGGTCCAGGACAGCGTCATCGTCGGCAAGAGCACCGATGAGGTGAAGGTGAGCACCTACCTCGTCACCAAGAAGAAGTACAAGGATTTCCTGCTCAAGAGCCAGGTGAAGCTGGTCGGGCCCAGCCGAACGCACTCCGGCATCGCCGTCTGGGGACATGTCGCGCCGGAAAAGGGAGACAAGTACACCTACATGGGCCACCTGGTGATGTTTCCCGAAGGCTGGGGCATGTACGATCTGCACCGCCGCAATGGCCTGCCGCCCAGCGGTGATCCAGCCAAGAAGGTCGGCAAGAACAAGGACTGGAACGACCTGTGGATTCTGACCAAGGGCGATCGCATCCGTGTCGCCGTCAATGGGACCCTGGTCGTCGACTGGACCGATCCGAAGCCCGACCTGATCGAAAAGGCCGTCATCGGCCTGCAACTGCACTCGAACACGCAACCCCAGGAAATCCACTTCAAGGACCTGGTTCTCACGACGAACCCGGACGATGCGGGCTGGGACGTCAAGGTGGGTGAAAAGCTGAAGACGGAAAAGTAACGACGGAGGAAACCATGCGGAATGCCTCGCTGGCCGGTGTGCTCTGTGTGCTGGTCCTTGGGCTAGCGGTGCCAGCGGCGCCGGCACCCGAGAAGGCAGACAAACCCAAGGACCTCATCGTCGGCAAGTGGCTGCCCGACGGCGACAAGGACAAGCCGATCATCGAATTCACCAAGGATGGAAAGGTCACCGTAAGCGGCACACAGGGTGACAAGAAGTTCGAGGCGAAAGGCACCTACACCTTCGCCAAGGGCAAGGACAACGTCGTGGAAGTCGAGATTGACAAGACGAAAGACACTCTGACCGTGACGGTGACCAAGGACCAGCTGACGACGGTGGATAGCAAGGGCAAGAAAGAGACGTTCAAGCGGGTGAAGTAACACGCGGGTGCTCTCGGAGGCTGTTCCGGCTCCCCTCGCCCCGGTACTCCGGGGAGAGGGGTTGGGGGTGAGGGGGCTGAACCTCCCTTGACCAAAGCCCCTCACCCCCGACCCCTCTCCCCGGAGTACCGGGGCGAGGGGAGCTTGTGAAACGGATTCTCAGAAGCCGCTGGCGCCTTCGCATTTGCTGCGAAGCCGCAAGCGGCTTTTCTCATGCGCTGGCTTGACACGAGCCGATACTCAGGCTAAAGTACTTTGCGTCGTAAACCTGTTTGCGGAGGACGGCGGAATGGACGCGAGGCAAGCGGCTCAGACACTGGAGGTGATTCGCACCCTCATGGAGCGCACCTGCCAGTACCAGCTGTTGACAGCGCGGGCCAGCCTCGTGGCCGGCAGCCTGGCCGGTGCCGGGGCGCTGGCCTTCCTCTGGCTCGATCCGGCGCTGCCCTGGCAGTTCGGTCTGGTCTGGGGTGTTGTCTTTGTCGGCTCGCTGACGGCTACCGCGCTCGGCACGATCCTGCGCGGCCGGGCCAGCGGTGAACACATCTGGTCGCGCCAGGCCCGGACCGTGCTCCTGGCGCTGACGCCCTCGCTGGTCGCCGCCCTGGCGCTCACGATCTTCTTCTTCGCCCGCGGCTGGCATCAATGGCTGCCGGGGGTGTGGATGCTCTGCTACGCCCAGGGGGCGCTGGCCACCTCGGCCTACGCGCCGACGCCGATCCGCTGGCTGGGCATCGCCGTCCTGCTGCTGGGCGGCGTGACGCTGGCGCTGGGCACGGCCTGGTCCGTGGCGGCCATGGGCGTGGTCTTCGGCCTGGGGCACCTGGTCCTGGGCGCGGTCCTGCTCGTCCGCGAACGCCGGCAGGCGGTGCTGCGCATCCATCGGTCGGTGGCGTAAGGCGTCCCGCGCCGCTCCCGAGGGCGGCAACTCAACGGATTTGCGGATGAATGCCTTCAAGCAACTCTTTGCCGACCTCGATCCGGTCCTGCACGAACGCGGCCGGCTGGCGATCGTGTCGGTGCTGGCCGCCGTCGAAACCCTGACCTTCACCGAGCTGCGCGACCAGCTCGGCATGACGGACGGCAACCTGAGCGTGCACCTGCAGAAGCTCGAAGAGAAGACCTACGTCGCCATCGACAAGCGGTTCGTCGGCCGTCGCCCGCAGACCACGGTGAAGCTCACCCGGGCCGGCCGCCAGGCCTTTACCCGCCATCTCGACCACCTCGAAGCCATTGTCCGTCAAGGGCGCGGCCAGCCGGGAGCCTGAACGGTTCGGTTAACCCCGGGCCGCCGCGCCGGTTAGGACAGGGAGAGTCCCCGGAAGGAGAGATGCAATGGAAGTCCGGACGGCCGAACACATGGGCATGTGTTTCGGAGTGCGCGACGCCATCGAGCTGGCGGTGCGCCTGACCCGGCAGGGCCCGCTCACCATCCTGGGCGACCTGGTGCACAACCCCGACGTGGTGGCCCGCCTCGACGCCGCCGGCGCCACCCGTGCATCCGCCACCGAGGAAGTGCAAACGCGGGCCGTGCTGTTGACCGCACACGGCACGCCGCAAGGCGTCAAGCTGCGCCTGCGCGACGAGGGGCATCAGGTCCACGATGCCGCCTGTCCTCTGGTCAAGCGCGTCCACCTGGCACTGGCAAAACTGGTCAGCGAAGGCCGGCACCCCGTCATCGTCGGCCAGGAGGATCATGTCGAGGTCCGCGGCCTGACGGGCGACCTGCGCGAGTACACCGTCGTCCTCCACGAGGCCGATCTGGCGCGGCTGGCAGGTCGGCGGCGCCTGGGCGTGGTGGCCCAGACCACGCAGCCGCTGGAGCGCGTCGAGGCCCTGGTCGAATCGATCCGCCGCCGCTATCCCGAGGCGGATATCACCTTCATCGACACGGTCTGCCAGCCGACCAAGGAACGGCAAGAGGCGATGCACCGGCTGGTTGAGGAGAGCGAGGTAATCGTCGTGGTCGGCGGACCGGAGAGTAATAATAGCCGCAAACTGACCGAATTCGCCCGCAGCCGAGGACTGACCGCCTACCAGGTGGCCCGGGCGAGTGAACTTCGCCCGGAATGGTTCGACGGCGTGCAGGTCGTCGGACTGACGGCGGGGACCTCGACACCGGACGACGTGATCGAGGAGGTTCGCTCCTGGCTCCTGGCTCATTGAGTAAAGAATGGAACACGGATGAACGCGGATGAAGCGGATTTTCACGGATCAGATCAGGGACAAAGATCATGCATGGGGCAGTTTCTTCTCGTTGCTAAAGATCTTGCGCTTGAACTGGGCCTTTGGGCCGAAGTTCAGGAGCAGGCCGACCTCGATGTCCGTGGCCTTCAGGTAGTTGAGCAGCTGAGCTTCATGGGCCTGACAGAGCGCGTCGGCCGCCTTGATCTCCACGATAACTCGCTCGATGACCAGTACGTCCGCGAAGTATTCGCCGACCAGGTCCCCCTCGAAGTAGACATTGATTTGGTGCTGCTGGACGACAGCCAGCCTCCACTTGCGAAGTGTCACGGCCAGGGCGTTCTCGTACACTTTCTCCAGAAACCCGTAGCCGAGCGTGTTGTAGACGTGATAGAACGCCTTGATGATTTTGTCAGTCACTTCCGCATGCAACATGGGTTGAGCCTCCCAGAATAGAACAAGGATAGACGCGGATTTGATCCGTGAAGATCCGTCTAATCCGCGTTCATCCGTGTTCTATTCCAGGCTACGTGAGCTTCCAAGGCGAGCGGTACTCGTAGCTGAGCAGCTTGTTCGCCGCGGCGTCGTTCGTCACTTTCGCTTCGGCGGCGTCCCAGACCAAGTGCTGCTTCCGCATCAGCGCGATGCGGGCCAGCAGGGTGGCGGTTGTTGAGCGGTGGCCGACCTCGACCGGACAGTTCGTCGTCTTGCGGCTCTTGACGCAGTCCAGGAAGTTGCGGGCGTGGTAGGTCGTGTCCGCTTTGCCGGTCTTGATCGGGATCGAATCCATGGCTGCCTTCGTCGCCCGTGCCTGCCTGGCATTCTCCTCCCGGGCCAGGGGGCTGAGCGCCGGCAATTCCTGGGTCCGCTGGCTTTCGGCCAGCACGGTGGTGCCGCTGCCTTCCTGCATGAGCAGCGTCCCCTTGGTGCCGCGGAACTCCAGCTCCCAGCCGCTGCGGTTGCCCCAGGCGGCGTTGGCGTTGAACTGCGAGAAGGTGGCCAGGGCCCCGTCGTACTGCCAAACCGCCTCCAGGGTATCCGGAATCTCTCGATTGTCGTCGATGGCGAACTTGCCGCCCGCGCAGAAGACGCCGCGCGGCGCGTCCTGGCCGAGCGCCCACTGGATCACGTCGAGATAGTGGGTGCCGAAGTTGGTGAGCTGCCCGCCAGAGTAGTCCCAGAACCAGCGGAACTTGTACAGGCAGCGGTTGCGGTTGAAGGCCGCCTTCGGGGCCGGACCCAGCCACAGGTCCCAGTCGAGGCCCTCCGGCGGCTTCCCGTCGGCCGGCTTGCCGATGCCCAGCGGCGACTCGTTCCGCAGGTGGTACGCCTTCGCGACCGTGATGTGGCCGATGCCGCCCTCGCGCAGGAACTTCACGGCGTCCTGGATAAACGGGGCCGAGCGCCGGTGCAGGCCCACCTGGGTCACGCGCTCCGTCTTCTTCGCGCACTCCACCATCGCGCGTCCCTCGGCGATGGTCAGGGACAACGGCTTTTCGCAGTAGACGTCCTTGCCGGCGCGGCAGGCATGGACGAAGTGCAGGGCATGCCAATGGTCGGGCGTGGCGATGACCACGGCGTTGATGTCCTTGCGATCGAGCAGCTTGCGGAAGTCGTGGTAGGTCTCGGCGTTGCCGCCGGTCTTTTTGCGGGCCGCCGGGAGGTAGGGTTCGTACACATCGCACAGGGCGGCCACCTCGCAATCGGCATGCGGCAGAAAGGCGTCGAGAAGCTGATCGCCGCGGTTGCCGACGCCGATGAAGCCCAGGCGAATGCGATCGTTGGCGCCAAGGACGCGCGAGACGGAAGCAGCACTCAGCGCGGTAAGTGCTCCAGCGGCGGCCGTCGTGAAGCTACGACGCGTAATCTTCGAGGACATGGGGAATGCTCCGCGGGATAAAAGAACTCACCACGAAACACACGAAAGACACGAAAGGGCAGAAAGGAAAGAAGGATCAGCGGCCATTGCCTCACCGCCGTCGCCTCTTCTGTCTTTTTCGTGTTTTTCGTGTGTTTCGTGGTGATTACCGTTCGAAACGCATCGTCTTGCGCAGCTCGCGCGCCTTGCGATCGACATCTGGCGTGCCGGCCGGGCCCATCTTGTCGATCAATCGATTGATCTCGCGCCGGCGCCGCCGCAGCTTGGCCTTGCGCTTATCCTGCGGCACGTTGCTGTTGGCCATCGCAGTCTCCTTGATTTCGAACCAGGGACGTCAGCGGGATTGTACGGCGCTCCGAAGAATAGAACACGGATGACACGGATTAGACGGATTCTCACGGATCTGATCCGTGAGAATCCGTCTAATCCGTGTCATCCGTGTTCTATTTCCGTCAGTACGCACGCGCAAAGACCACCCGGCCTTCGGACGGTTTGTCGGTGACCATGCACTTTCCCGGCTCCTGCTTGCGATCAAACGGGATGCAGCGGATGGTCGCCTTGGTCTCGGCGGCAATCCGATCCTCGGTTGCGCGGGTGCCGTCCCAGTGGGCCCAAAGGAAGCCGCCGGGATCCTCGATCTTCTGCTTGAACTCGTCGTAACTATTGACCTCGAAGCTGTTTTCATCGCGGAATTTGCGGGCCCGGGTCAGCAGGTCCGCCTGCATGAGTTTCATCAACTCGACGATCCGGTCCGGGGCACTGGCGAGCGGCACTCCCGCCAGCTTGCTCTCCTTGCCGGGCCGGTCGCGCCGCGCCAGCACGCACGTTCCCTGGGCCAGGTCGCGCGGCCCCAGCTCGACCCGGATCGGCACGCCGCGCAGCTCCCAGTCGTTGAAGCGGAACCCCGGCGACTCCTTGAAATTGTCGTCCAGCTTGACACTGATCGGCTCGTAGCCGAAGAACGGCTCGCGCGGGAAGTTGCGTAGCCCGGACGCCAGCTGTTCCGCCGCCTCCACGACGGCCTTGCGCTCGGCATCACTCTTGCCGATGGGCACGATGACGACGTGGATCGGCGCCAGCCGCGGCGGTGCCACCAGCCCCTGATCGTCGCTGTGCGTCATGATCAACCCGCCGACCAGGCGCGTCGACACCCCCCAGCTGGTGGCCCAGGCGTGTTCCCGCTTGCCATCCTGCGTCTGGAACTGCACGTCGAACGCCTTCGCGAAATTCTGACCCAAGAAGTGACTCGTTCCGGCTTGCAGAGCTTTGCGATCCTGCATGAGCGCTTCGATGCAGAGGGTGTACACGGCTCCCGGGAACTTCTGCCCGTCGCTCTTGGGCCCGGTCAGCACCGGCATCGCCATCCACTCCTCGGCGAAGGTGCGGTAAACTTCGAGGATGCACCTGGCCTCCTCCTCAGCCTCCTTCTGCGTGGCGTGGGCGGTGTGCCCTTCTTGCCAGAGGAACTCCGCGGTCCGCAAAAACAGGCGCGTGCGCATCTCCCAGCGGACGACGTTGGCCCACTGGTTGATGAGCAGCGGCAGGTCGCGGTAGCTCTGAATCCAGTTCTTGTAGCTGTTCCAGATGATCGTCTCGGACGTGGGCCGGATGATCAGCTCCTCTTCCAGCTTCGACGCCGGATCGACCATCAGGCCGCCGCCGTCGGGGTTGGCCTTGAGGCGCGAGTGGGTGACGACGGCACATTCCTTGGCGAAGCCCTCGACGTGCTCGGCCTCTTTTTCGAGGAAGCGTTTGGGGATGAAGAGCGGGAAATAGGCGTTGACGTGCCCGGTGGCCTTGAACATGCGGTCCAGGGCGTGCTGCATCTTCTCCCAGATGGCAAACCCGTGCGGCTTGATGACCATGCAGCCGCGCACGTCGGAGTTTTCCGCCAGGCCGGCGCGATGGACGATGTCGAGGTACCACTGCGAGTAGTCCTGGGCCCGACTGGTGATCTTCTCGGCCATGAGACACCTTCCTGCCAACGAGACAGTGGGAAAAGATTGGATTATAAGGGGGATGACACGGCAAGGCCATGCAAGGTGATCGGCAGCCGGATAATCCACATTTCCAATGCCGACCTGTGCCGCGCAACCTCGGCATTAACACATTTGGCGGATCGGTCGGGGTGACGTATTCGTTCGGCGGATCGCACGGCTAGACGTGCAGATCGATGCTGAGTGGTGCCTCCGCGCTCTGGGACCGGGTCAGCAGGAACAACGACACGGCGACGGCGTCCGGGCCGCTCACGATACCCACACGATACCGCCCCCGAAACCCGCGGAAGTGGAAGCAGCCCATCGGGTCGCTTACGCCGGCGACTCGCGAATGCCAGACTGTGCCGAGCAGCTTCTGCAGCATCCGGAACGCAGGCCGGGGCGACAGGTCACGCCGCAGCAGTCCGCCGCCCCCCGCGCCGGCCTCCCCATCCCAGAAGCCATGCCAGACAATCCCAGCGACCGCGGGGTGAGCGAAGCAGAGCGCGTACAGGTCGGCCAGGCGGCGGGCGCCCTGGTCCTCGCTCAGCTGGGGCAATCCCACCGTCCGACCAGAGATATGAACAGCGAAGGGCTGGCCGGCCGTCGCCTGCCGATCCAGCTGCGACCGCAGGGCGGCCAGGTGGACGCGCTCCGTTACCTCGATGTGCGGCTCGGCCAGCGCCGGCGCCACGCTATTGAAGACCTCCGCGAAGCGCTGCTGATAGCGCCCTTGGTCGGATTCCGTCAGCGTGCCCAGTTCCGGCCGGACGCCGGCAAAGCGGAACTCGTGCGTCTCCTGTTCGACCCAGAACGTCGAGTTCGGCGGTGGGCCGGCGGTCCGCGGCGTGCAACCGCAGCACTGCCTCGCTCTGGCGCTGCTGCTCGATCTGACGCTGGGTTTGCGTCACGGGACCCTCGCAGGGGGACCGACCCAGATCCAGCCGTCTTCCTCCTTGACCGGGTAGAGCGGCAGTGGGGCCAGCCGGGCCGCCAGGTCGGCGGGAAAGACATTTCGCGGATAGCGATTCTCGCCGGTACGCAGATCGTAGAGGTAGTGGTGCAGGGGACAATCGACCGTCCCCATGTAGACCCGGCCGCCGGACAGGTCCTCACCCCGGTGTGGGCAGACGGGCGAGGCCGCGGCCACGGTGCCGTCTTCCAGCCGGGCCAGCAACACTTCCCGCCCGGCGACCAGCACCTTGGCCAACGATCCCGGTGCCAGATCGCCTCCAGGCAGGACACGCTGCCAATCATCCGGCAAGCCGTCGTCCATCCCTCAGTCCCGTGCTTGGCGGCGGGTCGTAGCCGTGCGGGACCACGCCCCGCCGCCAGGCGGCTTGTTACTTGTGGTCGGCCGTCATGAACGGAGCGACATAGGGGGAGGCCCCCGGCTTGCCCCGCCGGAAGTGACCCGATGGGCCCTCGCCCAGGAACTCCGAGAACCAGGCCTCGTGCTCGATCTCCTCGTTGAGAATAGCGGCACTGATGGCGTAGGTCCGCGGATCCTTCATCTGGGTGAAGGCGCAGATGTCGCTGTAAGTGCGGATGGCGCAGCGTTCGGCCTCGACCAGCACGTGCAGCAGGTCCTTGAGTGAGGACCCGGTTGGCGATTTGCCGCCCTTGAGACTATCGGGCAGGTAGGCATCCGGGCAGCCGGCCTGGTCGGCGAAGGCGCGGATGTCGCGCGGCAGCTCGCCGCCCAGCTCGTAGATGCGCGGCAGCAGCGCCTCGAAGTGGTTGCGGTCCTCGATGCGGGCGTCTTCGATGATTTCCTTGAGCCCCTCCCCTTCCATGCCGATGGCGGCGACGCGCAGGATGGTGTAGTAGTAGAACGTCGTGAACTCAGCGCCGGCGGCAGCCACCAGCTTCTTCAACAGCTGCTCGACGTTGATCCCCGACTTCTCCACCATCTCTCGGGCCACTTTTCCCATCGTTGCGTCTCCTTTGCTAGAGTTTGTGGCAGCAAGCTTATCCCAGATCGACCCGGACGATGACCTATCCCGCTAGGCGGGGGTCGTCAACGGGAAATCGTTCGCCGTCACGAAAGAGTCACCAAACCAGCCCGGAGCGCGAACCACGGGTTGCAAGGATCGACGCCTATTCGCGAGATAAGCACGCGCCGGCGGCGTCATCAAGGTAGCAATCCCGGTCCTACCCGCAGAGTCAGGTCTTCCCGGGGATCGGACGCTTGACAATTAAGACACAATGTCTTATATTCGGCGCCACGCATAGGTTGACCGGGTCCGCAGCCCGGCCTCACTGGTGTGCGCGGCATCCACAGACACTCTCACCGTGCGGTGCAGTCATGTTCCCACCCGAGCGTCGCCTGACCTATAGCCTGGCCACAGCGAGCCTTCTGCCTGGCCTGGTTCTCTGTCTCCTGCTGCGGACCCCGAACCTGCCGGTGATGCTGGGGGAGTCCGCCGTGTTCAGGGCCCTGATGCCCCGCGAGCAGGCTCGCGAAGACCGCGCTGAGCGTGCGCTCCAGGATGTCATCCGCCGCACCGCCGCCAAGCAGGCCATTGCCCTGGACCTGGTGCAGGGACGAATCAGCTTGCTCGAAGGTGCCGCTCGCATGCGCGATCTGGACCGGGCCGCGCCGGACTTTGCCTGGAAATACTTTCGGCAAGCCTACCCCGCCGCTTCGGACGACGAACGCCACTGTCTGGAGGCGATCCGCCAGGTTCGCGGGGCCTTGTTGCCTTCGGACCCGGCCGGCGAAGCCGCGGCCCTGCGCTTTGAGGATGAACTGCGCCGGCACATCATCAACGGCACGCTCCGCCTGCGCGATCCGGTCGACTCACCCTGAGCTTTTCCGGAAGGGCGGGATTACCGGGGCGGGAATGGCATGAAAGCACGTCGGGGGGATGGGCGCGGCATTCGCGCCCACGGCTGTTGCGCGGTCCGCAGCGTTCGGCCGAACCGATGGGAGTTGACAAGTGCCCCTTGTAGGACTCGAACCTACAACCCGCTGATTAAGAGTCAGCTGCTCTGCCAATTGAGCTAAAGGGGCTGAAACTCACTGCAAATCATCCTACCGCGCTGACCCTCCCCGGCAAGCCCGCCAAAGCTCAGCGGGACGGCCGCAAGGGCCGATCTCCCTCGGACCACAGCACGCTCAATCAGCTGCCGCCAACTGCAACGATCGCCCCGTCTTCCACTTTGTATGATCGCGGATCACCTCGTGGTACAGCGTATCGCGCTCCACCGGCACGCGGCCCGCTTCCTCGATCAGCCGCCGCAACTCCGCCACCGTCACCTCTTGCGGTGAATCGGAGCCGGCGTCGTGGTAGATCTTTTCGTGGACCACGGTGCCGTCGATATCGTCGGCCCCGTAGCTCAGGGCGATCTGCGCGATCTTGATGCCGAGCATCACCCAGTAGGCCTTGATGTGCGGGAAGTTGTCGAGCATCAGCCGGCAGACGGCCATCGTCCGCAGGTCGACCAACCCGCTCGCCTTCTGAATCTTGTGGTCCGCGCCCAGCTTGGTGTTGTCCGGGTGGAAGGCCAGCGGGATCAAGGTCTGGAAGCCGCCGGTTTCGTCCTGCAAGGTGCGCAGGCGGATCAGGTGGTCGATGCGGTGCCGGGCCTCCTCGATGTGGCCGTAGAGCATGGTGGCATTGGAGCGCAGCCCCAGCTCGTGGGCCTCGCGGTGGATGCGGATCCAGGCGTCGGCGTCGGCCTTGTGCTCGCAGATGCGGTCGCGCACCTCGGGGTGGAAGATCTCCGCCCCGCCGCCGGGTAGGCTGCCGAGCCCGGCGTCCTTGAACTCGGCCAGGATGTCGCGCGTCGGCCGGTTGGTCAGCCGGCTGAACCAGTCCCATTCGACCGCCGTGTACGCCTTCAGGTGCAGTCGCGGATGCGCCTGGTGGATGATGCGCACCACGTTCAGATACCACTCGTAGGGGAGCTGATGGTGCAGTCCGCCGACGATGTGCAGCTCGGTGGCACCGCGGGTCTCGGCCTCGGCGGCGCGTTCAGAATCTGCTCGTCGCTCATGACATAGCCCTTCGGGTCTTTCAGGTCGGCCCGGAAGGCGCAGAAGACACAGCGGTAGACGCAAACGTTCGTAGGATTGAGGTGCGTATTGACGTTGTAATAGGCGAAGTTGGCGTTCTTCCGCTCGCGGACGAGGTTGGCCAATTCGCCGAGGGTGAACAGGTCGGCGTGCTGGTCGAGGAACAGGCCGTCGTCGAAGGAGAGGCGCTCGCCGGCTTCGACCCTGGCGCGGATGGCGGTGAGGCGGGCGGTGTGATCGAGTTGGGTCATGGTTCGGCTCATCGACTCGGGGCGACGGTTATCAGACCCATCTTAGTGATCGGCGGCGGGCTCGTCTGGACGGAGGAGCGACAGCCCGGCTATGATCGTGTTGCAGAAGCATCCTCACAATCCCAACCGGAAGAACCCGGGGAGCGCAACCGTGTCAATTAGCCTGACGGAAGACTTCAAGACCTTGGCGGAGTTGAAGAAGCGGCCCGAAGAGGTCCTGCAGCAGGTCCACGATACGGGCCGCCCGGTCGTCATCACGGTGGACGGCAAGCCGAACGTGGTCATCCTGGACGCCGCGACCTACGAGCGCAGACTGAAAGCGGTCAACCTGGCGCGCCTGTTGGCCGAAGGCGAGGCGTCGATTCAGGCGGGGGGCACCCGCCCCGCCGAGGAAGTATTCGAGGAGTTGCTGCGTGGCCACAAAGAGGTATCGAATAGAAATCGGCCCCCTCGCACAAGATGACCTAGCTGCGCACCGCCTGTTCATCGCCCAAGACCGTCCACGGGCGGCCACGAAATGGCTGCTTGCGGTCAGGCGCCACATCCGATCCCTCGCGCGCTTGCCGCTGCGTTTTGAGGTCATCCCAGAGGCGGAAGAACGCAACTACCCCTTCGAGTACAGGCATATGCTGTTCGGAAACTATCGCATCCTTTACCGCGTGGATGGGTCATGCGTTGTCGTCGTGCGTGTTCTTCGGGCGTCTCAGCTGCTCACGCCGGGGATGTTGCAGGAGTGAACGGGCCCACCTGCTGGCCGCCTTTTTGATGCTCACCCTCACTCCTTCCGCAACTGAATCGTCAGTGCCTGCCCATCCACCTTCACATTCGCCGTCGCCGCGCCGTCGCCGAAGGGCTCCTCCGACCAGCGCACCGTTAGCGTCTCCGCGGCGATGTAGTCGCGGTGGACGTCGATGGCCTGGCGCAGGGCCGGCGATTCCGTACCGAGATGCAGCGCGATGCGGTCCTCCATCTCTAGGCCGGCCTCCTTGCGCCCTGCTGAATGTGGCGAATCACCTCACGGGACATTCCTTCGCGGGCCAACTCCGGCGTGATCCGCGTGTCGATCATCACCTGCGTGGCCCGCTTGCGATCTTGTAGACCCGCCCACCCATCCGGTGCCCCCCAATTCCATAAGACATCGTCCGGTCCTAGCTCGACGCCAAGAAGAGTGAAACTGCCGGAGAAGCCCATTTTCTCAAGGACCGTATTTGCGCTCATAGTGGCAAGCGCAGCCGCTGCGCCTTCGGGCCTGCCTTTGTACTTTGCCTTGGCCGTCCGCGGATTCAACTGAACGCTTGGGCATAGCATTCTCCTGTCGTCTTCGCGAATGCGCAATCCCACCTGGGATGCCGGGTGGTACCGTTGCTTTACTTCGGTCAAGATGTGACGCTCGTCCTCAGGCAAGCAAACGGATAGCCGTTTGACGTTAAGTTCATCGAGAAGCTGGTCCTCGAAGCGCACTACCGCTTCCAATTCGGTCAAACCTCGCTTGTCGACGGCAACCTCAGCTAGGGGTTGCCGGATCTTGAGCCCAGAGGCATTGCGAGCGGCCAAGCCTAGTGACACTAAGCGGAGAAGATCCGCAACATGCTGCGACAGCTCTTCATCAATCAGCGCCTGGTCCGGCGTGGGGTAGTCGCAATGGTGAACGCTGGCCGCGTCTCGGTCGCGTCGCAGGCTTTGCCACATGATCTCTGTAAGGAACGGAATGACAGGCGCGAATAACCGGGCCAGGGTGCTTAACACGCTGTAAAGCGTCTGATATGCGGCGAGTTTGTCGATTCCGTGTACGCTCTTCCAAAACCGGCGACGGTTACGGCGGATGTACCAATTACTTAGCTTGTCATCAACAAATTTCTCCGCCTCCAGGCAAAACGCCATGATGTTGAAACTACGGAAGCTGTCGTTAGCGGTCCTCACGAGGAGCTGTAGGTCGGACAGAATCCACCGGTCAATGTCGGGTCGCTGGCCTACCGGCACCCGTGGCGCGTCGGGGTCAAACCCATCGAGCCGCGCATAGTTGCAAAAGAACGCATAGCTATTCCACAATTTCAGAACAAAGCTCGCCCGCAGCTCGTCCGCCGGTCCCGGCCCAAAGTTGATGTTCGCCGCTGGGTTCTGCCGGCAGTACATCCAGCGCATCACGTCGGCGCCCATCGCCCTGTGCCGGCTCACCTGCCCCTTCGGATCGGTGATCTCGTACTCCTGGTCCGCGGCGTCATCGAAGGCGATGGAGTTGCCCGATGACTTGTGCATCGGCCGGCCCCATTCGTCCAGCACGGTGGCATGGCCAAGCAGCACCTTGAACGGAGGCCGCCCCCCCATCATCGTGCTCATGGCCAGGATGGCGTAGAACCAGTTGCGAAACTGGCCGGGGAACGACTCGGTGATGAAGTCGGCCGGGAACCACTTTTCCCAGTAAGCCCGATCCGTGTTGTACTTCATCGTCGAATAGGGCACGATGCCGGCGTCGAGCCAGGGGTTGCCCACGTCGGGAATGCGGCTCATTTTGCCGCCACACTTGCACTTCACCTTTACCAGGTCGATCCACGGCCGATGCGGCGTGTGCCCCTCGAAGCGGTCCCAGCCTTCGACGGCCCGTTCCTTGAGTTCCTTGCGGCTGCCGATCACGTCGAATTGGTTGCACGAGTCGCACACCCAGATCGGCAGGGCCAGGCCCCAGTAGCGTTTCTTCGAGATCATCCAGTTGCCCATGTTCTTGAGCCAGTCCAGCTCCCGGGCTTTGCCGTTGATCGACTCCGGCAAGAACGTGGCCTCCTCCACCACGCGCATGATCTCGTCGCGCCATTTCATGTCGATGAACCACTCATCGACCAGGCGGAACAGCAGCTCCGTCTTGCAGCGCCAGCAGTGCGGGTAGCTGTGCGGGTACTTCTCGACCTCCAGTAGCAGGCCCTTCTGTTTCAGGTTGCTGAGGATCGAGTCGGTCGTCGCGTGATCCACCGCGGATTTGCCGCTCAATTCGCCGAATCCGGGGAGGTAAACACCCTCATCATCGAGCGGAGCGATCGGCGGCAGATGCTCGTCCTTACCGAGGGCGAAGTCCTCCTTACCGCAACCGGGCGCGATGTGGACGATGCCGGTCCCCTCCGTCTCCCCGACCGCGTCCCAGGCGATGACGCGATGAGCATTGCGGCCAGCTGTCCCGGCGGACCAGCCCTGGCGGGCGGCGACTTCGGCGACCATCGCCGGATACCCTGCCGGGTTCTGCTGGGCCGGCAACTCGTCGAACGGACCGTCATAGGTCCAGCCGATCATGGCGGACCCGGGCAGCTCGCCCTCGATCTCGAAGCCGCCGCGCTTTTTGAAGATTTGCTCCAGCGATTCCAGACGCTGAAACTCCTTAAATTCCTTCTGCTTGAAGTCCTCTTCCAGCCGCTTCGCGGTGAATGCTCCCTTCGCCAGATAGTAGGCCTGGTCGCGGTGCTTCACCTTGAGATAAACCAGAGAGGGATTGACCGCGGCGGCGACATTGCTGGTCAGCGTCCAGGGCGTCGTCGTCCAGACGAGGAGGTTCTCTCCTGGCCTGCCCCGCAGCGGAAACCGCACGAAGACGGCGCGGTGGGCCACCAGCCGGTACCCTTCGTGCATCTCCATCTGGCTCAGGCCGACGGCACAGCGCGGGCACCACGGCATGGCGTCGTAGGCGCGATAAACGAGCTGCCGGTCGTGGCACTTCTTGAGGAAGGACCAGATCGTGTAGTTATTCTCCTCCGACATGGTGAAATAGCTGCGCCGCTCGTCGGGCGGCTTTTTCCAGTCGTCGCCGCGGTCCCAGTCCATCCAGTAGCCGAGGCGGATCGATTGGTTCGTCTGTCGCTCGGCGAAGTGATCGACGCGGTCCTTGCAGAGGGTGACGAAGCGGTCGATGCTGGCGAAGCGGTCGCCGGGGACGAGGTTCTCGATGTCGCGCTTGGAGTTGAGCTTCAATTCCTTCTCGACCTCGACTTCCACCCAGAGCCCCTGGCAGTCGAAGCCGTTCTGGTAGCGCAGCTCGTGGCCGGTCATGGCGAAGTAGCGCTGGTAGGCGTCCTTGTAGGTGCGGCCCCAGGCGTGGTGAACGCCCATCGGGTTGTTGGCGGTGATGGGGCCGTCGAGGAACGACCAGCGCGGCTTCCCCTTGTTCTTCTGGCGGAGCTTCTCGAAGATGCCGTTTCGTTCCCAGAATGCCAGGATGGCGCGTTCGCGGGCGGGGAAATCGACCTGCGTGTCAACCTTCTCGAACGGCATGAGCGGGACCTCGCGGAACGGGACGAAAAGCGTTATCTTATTGTAGGACCACGAGAGACGGCCGGACGTTCGCCGCGCGGCGCAGCACAAGACAATGGAACACGGATGAACACGGATTGGACGGATTGACACGGATAATCTGATCCGTGTCAATCCGTCCAATCCGTGTTCATCCGTGTTCCATTCCACCGAACTTCATCATCCGCGAGGTCTGATTCCGCATGCCCCCCCTCCGTCTCGCCGTCCTCCTCAGCGGCAACGGCACCACCTTGCAGAACCTCCTCGACCGCAGCGCCGCCGGCCGGCTGCCGGCCGAGGTCGTGCTGGTCGTCTCCAATCGCTTTGACGCCTTCGGCCTGGAGCGCGCCGAGCGCGCCGGCATCCCCGCCGCCGTGGTGGAGCGTTCCGACTGTGCCTCCCGGGACGAGTTCGGCCGCCGCATCTTCGATCTCTGCCGGCGAGCGCGGGTCGATCTCGTCTGCCTGGCCGGCTTCCTGCAATTCCTGCCGATTCCGGACGACTTCGCCGGCCGGGTCATGAACATCCACCCGGCGTTGATCCCGGCCTTCTGCGGGAAGGGCTTCTACGGGCCGCGCGTTCACGAGGCGGCGCTGGAAATGGGTGTCAAGGTCAGCGGCTGCACCGTTCACTTCGCCGACAACATCTACGACCACGGGCCCATCATTCTCCAGCGGACTGTCCCGGTCCTCGACGCGGACACGTCCGAGACCCTGGCCGGCCGCGTGTTCGAGCAGGAATGCGAGGCGTACCCCGAGGCGATCCGCCTGTTCGCCGAGGGACGGCTGCGGATTGAGGGGCGGCGCGTGCGGGTCAGCTCCTGATCCCGGGCATAGCCGGCCGGCATTTTCCTTCTCTCCGGAATCTTCCTCGTCCCCGTCATGTTCCGATCCTCTGCCGTCTGCGGCGCCTTCGGCTCTTCCCTTTGCTTTCCAGACTCTCCACGCGACGGGTCGAAAGAAGAAGCTAGCATAAGGTCCGCAGGGAAGCGGAGCCTGGCAAGCCCGGATTGACAGGGAAGGAACGCCAAGCATGAGGCGGCAAGTGACCTGGCCGAGGAGCCTGATCCTCGCCGTGCTGGCGGCTGCCTGCCTGGCCGGTAGCGGCTGCATGACTTTCCTGCACCCCGTCGAGACCGCACCCGCCGAGGTCCACGCCACTTGCCTGGCTTACCCGCCCTGCTGCCGCGACCACGTCTACGTCTTCCTGGTCCACGGTGTCGATCCCTTCGACTGGGCCAACCTGGTTGGTCTCCACGACTACGTGCAGACGCTGGGATTCCGGAAGACGTACTACGGGCAGCTGTATCACACCTGGAAATTTGAGAAGGAAATCCGGCGCGTCCATGTGGAGGACCCCAGGCGCGGTTCGTGCTGGTCGGCTTCAGCTTCGGGGCCAACGCGGTTCGCTACCTGGCCAACTCGGTCCGCGACGATCACATTCCGATCGATCTGCTGGTCTACTTCGGCGGCAACACGCTGAACAACGAGGCGTATGACCAGCCGGACAATGCAGTCCGCATCGTCAACGTCCTGGCGAGCGGGGCGATCTGGAACGGGGCCTGGATGGATCGGGCCGAGAACATCCACGAGACGGATGTCTTCCACTTCGGCTCGCCGTCGCATCCGTACTCGATCGAGACGCTGGCCCGCGAGTTGGCGGTGGTCGCCGGGCACGTCGAGGTCGTGGACGACGGCCCGCCCCCGCCTCCGCCGGCCACGGGGCAGTGGGACTTCCTCAAGCCGGTGGCCCATCTCAAGGCGGCACGCTAAGCTAGTCAGCGGCTCTCCCCTCCCACTCGGCTGCCTCGTACCATATCTGCAACGATGATTCCCCCGCGCGAGGTGACCGATGCGCACGCCGCTGTACGACTGGCACGTCGCTCATGGTGCGCGGATGGTCGATTTCGGCGGCTGGGAGATGCCGATCCAGTACAGCGCCATCACCCAGGAGCACACGGCGGTCCGCAGTGCAGCCGGCTTGTTCGACGTCAGCCACATGGGCCGGCTATCATTCGGCGGCGCGGACGCCTTCGCCCTGATCCAGCACCTGTTCACCAACGACGCCGCCACGATGAAGGACTTCCAGGTCCGCTACGGCCTGATCTGTAACGAGCAGGGCGGCATCCGCGACGACGTGCTTGTCTACCGCTGGCCCTACGGCTGGGCGATGGTCGTCAATGCCTCCAACCGCGAGAAGATCGTCGGCTGGATCGAGGAGCATCGCGCCGGCCGCGACGTGCAGATGGTCGATCAGACGCTGACGACGGCCATGATCGCAATCCAGGGACCGAAGGCGGTAGAATGGTGTCGCGGAGTAGTAGAGGCGGATGTGTCGTCGCTCAAGTACTACTTCGCCATGCCGACCCGCTACCGCGGCAAGAACTGCGTGGTCAGCCGCACCGGCTACACCGGCGAGGACGGTTTCGAGTTCATGCTGGGGGCCGACCAGGCGGTGGTGCTGTGGGACGAGCTGCTCGGCCGAGGTGCCTGCCCGTGCGGTCTGGGAGCGCGGGACACGCTCCGCCTGGAGGCCGCCATGCCGCTCTACGGCCACGAACTGAACGAGGAAATCGACCCATTCCAGGCAGGGCTCGGCTGGGCGGTGAAGCTCGACAAGGGCGATTTCGTCGGCCGCGAGGCCCTGCGGCGGCGCAAGGAGGATGCAGGCCTGCGCCGCCGCGTCGGGCTGGAACTCGAAGGGAAGCGCATCGCCCGCGAAGGAGCCAGCGTCTTGCAGGGCAGTTCGACGGTAGGTCAGGTAACGAGCGGCACCTATTCGCCGACCCTGGAACGGGCCATTGCGATGGCCTACCTTAATCCGTCCCTGACGGCGGCCGGCACGGCATGTGAGGTGGACATCCGCGGCAGGCCGGCGCCGGCCCGGGTGGTGCCGTTGCCGTTCTATCGACGACCGAGATGACCCGTTTAGCCGCCGCCGCCCACCGGGCGGCGGGTTGATGGAGGTATCATGGACCCAAACTCGCTTCGTTACAGCGAATCCCACGAGTGGGCGAGCCTGGCGGGCGATGTTTGCACCGTCGGCATCACCCAGTTCGCTGTCGATCAGCTCACCGACATCGTCTACTGCGAGCTGAAGGAGCCCGGCACCCGCCTGGCCCTCGGCGACCGCTTGGGCGAGATCGAGTCGGTCAAGGCGGTGAGCGATCTGTACGCCCCGGTGGCCGGCGAGGTCGTTGCGGTGAACGATGCGGTCAAGAGCGATACCAGCCTGATCACCGCCGAGCCCTACGGCAAGGGCTGGCTGGTCAAGATCAAGCTGGCGCCGGGCACGAAGCTGGATCATCTGAAGACGCTGGAGCAGTATCAGAAACAGATCGCGGAGGGGGGGCATTAACGCTTGCCGCTCACGGCTTCACTGCAAGAAAGGACCGGAACATGACGATCGTGGCCGAGCCGTTGCGGACGGCATCTTCGTGCATTGCCCCGCGCCCGCGCCGGAGGCCGTGTTGTCCTGGATTGGATCGACTGGCCGACCTATGAGCGGTTCCTCGCCGCGGTCGGCAACCGCCAGATCTTCCTCACTTACGACCAGGGGGTACTCGAGATCATGTCTCCGTTGTTCAACCACGAGTGGTGGAAGACGCGGGTGGGGATACTGCTGCGCGTGCTCTGCCGGGCACTGGGTCTAGGGATGCAGGGTGCTGGCTCGACCACTCTGCGGCGGGAGGATGCAGAGTGTGGGCTTGAGGCAGACGATTCGTATTACATCAAGAACGCGCCGCGAATGTTGGGTCTGCGCGAGCGCATCAATCTCGCGAATGATCCACCTCCTGATCTGGCGCTTGAGGTTGAGGGTACGCGTAGCGCCCTGGATCGCATGGACATCTACGCCACTCTGCGCGTGCCCGAGGTCTGGCGCTACGACGGGGAAACGATTCACGTTCACCGCTTGCGCCGGACGGCGAGTATGAAGAGTCCACGCAGAGCGTGAGTTTTCCCGCCCTGCCGCTGCCCGAGTTCGCCGCTTTCATCAATGAGACTCAAGGGCTCGACGATATCGCACTCGAAGACGCTTTCCGCGAATGGGTCCGGCAACATGTCCTGCCGCGCGTGCCGAATCCCCCGGCCGCCCCATGACAATGACGCGAGTTGGCGAAGTTCCATGATGTACCTCCGGAGGTCGCTTTGTACACCCTGAACACCCCCGACGATCAGCGTGCCATGCTGGCCCAGATCGGGGTCGCATCGCTGGCCGAACTGTTTGAGCATGTGCCCGAGGGTGTGCGCCTCGGCCGAGCGCTCAACGTCCCCCCGGCCCTGTCCGAGATGGAGCTGACCCAGCACGTCCAGGCGCTGGCGTCGCGCAATCAGGCTGCGGATACGGCCCTCTGTTTCCTGGGCGGCGGCGGTTACGATCACTTCATCCCCGCCGTCGTCGATGCCGTCGCCGGGCGGAGTGAGTTCTACACCGCCTACACCCCCTACCAGGCCGAAGCCAGTCAGGGGAGCTTGCAGGCCTTCTTCGAGTTTCAGACGCTGGTCTGCCAGCTGACCGGCCTCGACGTGGCCAACGCCAGCCTCTACGAGGGAGGCAGTGCCGTCGCCGAGGCGGTCATCATGGCCATGAACGTCAACCCGAAACGGCGCAAGGTTCTTATTCCCCAGAGCGTTCATCCGGAATATCGCCAGGTGCTGGCCACCTACCTGCGCGACCTCGACGTACACATCCAGACGCTGCCGGCGCCGGAAGGCTTCCTCAACCCCGACGACCTGAAGCGTGCCGTGGATGATGACACGATCTGCGTGGTGGCGCAACATCCGAACTTCTTTGGCTGCCTCGAAGAGCCGCAAGACCTGGCAGCCATCGCCCATGCTCGGGGGCGCTGTTCGTTGTGAGTTATTACCCGATCAGCCTGGGTCTGCTGAAACGACCGGGGCACTATGAGGCCGACATCGCCGTGGCCGAGGGCCAGTGCCTGGGTACGCCGATGAGCTATGGCGGGCCGGTGCTGGGGCTGATGGCTTGCCGTCAGGAATTTGTCCGCAAGATGCCGGGCCGCCTGGTGGGCCAAACCACCGATCGCAACGGCAAGCGCTGCTGGGTGCTGACGTTGCAAACACGCGAACAGCACATCCGCCGTGAAAAGGCGACAAGCAACATTTGCACCAACCAGGGTCTGCTGGCCCTGCGGGCCACGGTTTATCTCGCCGCCCTCGGGCCCCAGGGATTGAAGGAGACGGCCGAGTTGTGCCTGCGGAAGGCGCACTACACGATGGAGCAACTCGGGAAGACCGGCTTGCGGCTGCGCTTCGATCGGCCGTTCTTCAACGAATTCACGCTCCGCAGCTCAACTGACGTACCCGACTTGCTGCGTCGATTGCTCGGTCGAG
This sequence comes from uncultured Planctomycetota bacterium, assembly GCA_963827935.1. Lineage (GTDB taxonomy): Bacteria > Planctomycetota > Planctomycetia > Gemmatales > Gemmataceae > DATFNV01. The sequence continues at coordinate 797,189 of CAWHCN010000004.1, forward strand.
GCTATCATGCGGGCCTGGCGCTGGGGACCTGGTATCCGCAGTTGGCGGATTGTTTCAGCATCGCCGTCAGCGAGAAGCGCAGCCGAGCGGAGATCGACCGATTGGTCGCGGAAATCAACCACGGATGACACGAATGACACGGATGATTGATCCGTGTTGTCCGTACCATCCGTGGTTCCTTCGATCTGGAAACATGGACAAAGCGCAATCGACCGAATTGCTGTTTGAGATCGGCCACGCCGGGCGGCGCTGCCATCGGCTGCCGGCGTGCGATGTGCCGGCGGCCGGCCCGCTGTTGCCGCGCGACGCGGTCGCCGACAGTCCGCCCCCGCTGCCGGAAGTCGGCGAGATCGACCTGGTCCGCCATTACGTCAACCTGTCGACGCGGAACATGTCGATCGACACCAATTTCTATCCGCTGGGGTCGTGTACCATGAAGTACAACCCCAAACGGCACGAGCGGCTGGCTTCGCTGCCCGGGTTGGCCAACCTGCACCCGTTGCAGGCCGATGAGTCTTGCCAGGGTATGCTGCAGATACTTTGGGAGATGCAGAACATTCTGGCGGAGATTGCCGGCCTGGACGCGGTTTCGCTGCAGCCGGCGGCCGGGGCACAGGGGGAATTGACAGCCCTCCTGGTAGCGGCTGCCTATTTCCGCGATCGCCGCGAGACGCGGACCCGCGTCCTCATCCCCGACAGGCGCCACGGCACCAATCCCGCCAGTGCCGCCATCGCCGGCTTCGAGGCGGTCACCGTCAAAAGCACCGCCCGCGGCCTGGTCGATCTCGACGACCTGCGCGGCAAGCTCGACGAGCGCACTGCCGTCTTCATGATTACCAACCCCAACACCCTGGGGCTGTTCGAGGGGCAGATCGCGACGATCACGGAGATGATCCACGCGTGCGGCGGCCTGGTGTATCTCGACGGCGCCAACATGAACGCCATTCTGGGCATCACCCGGCCAGGCGACTTCGGCGCCGACATGATGCACTACAACGTCCACAAGACGTTCACGGGCCCGCACGGCGCCGGCGGCCCGGGGGCTGGCCCCATCGCGGTGCGCCGCTCGCTGGAGCCCTTCCTGCCGGCGCCCGTCGTGGCCAAGGAGGGCGACCACTACCGCCTGGATTACCAGCGCCCCAAGTCGATAGGACGGGTGCGCAGTTTCTTCGGCAACGTCGGCATCCTGCTCCGCGGCTATTTCTACATCCGCACGCTGGGACCCGATGGGCTGAAACAGGTCAGCGAGCAGGCGGTGCTCAACGCCAACTATCTGCTCAGCCGGATCAAGCACGCCTACGAGGTGCCGCACGGCGACCGCTGCATGCACGAGTTCGTGGCCAGCGCGCAACCTCCGCAGGGAGCGGCGCATCAGCGCCATGGACATCGGCAAACGCCTGCTCGATTTCGGCTACCATGCGCCGACCGTGTACTTCCCGCTGGTGGTGCCCGAGGCGCTGATGATCGAGCCGACCGAAACCGAAAGCAAGGAAACGCTGGACGCCTTCGCCGACACGCTGCTGCGCATCCGCGAGGAGGATGCCGACTTTCTGCACGAAGCACCGCACACGCTGGGCATCAGCCGGCCCGACGAGGTCAAGGCCGCCAAGGAGCCGATCCTGCGCTGGCAACCGTGAGGTCCGTAAGTGCCTGATTGTTTTGCATGTCGTCTGCTGGGGTACACGGTCCTGGACGGCCCCGCGAACATGGCCCTGGACGAACTGCTCCTCGAGCAGGCCACGAGCGGCCAGGCCTCCCTCCGGTTCTACGGCTGGTCCGAACCGACCGTCAGCCTCGGTTATTTCCAACCGCACAGCGCACGCCTTCCCGGCCTGCCCTATGTCCGCCGAGCTTCCGGCGGGCTGATGCTGGTGCACCATCACGAGATCACCTACGCACTCGCCCTTCCGGCTGGGACAGGATGGCAGGGGGCCGAACCCTGGCTGCGGCGGATGCATCGCATCATCGCGACAGCCCTGGCGAGGTGGCCCATTGCTTCCACGTTGCACGATGGTCCCGATCGGCACCTGAACACGCCGCTCTGCTTCCGGCACATCACGCGCGGCGACCTGTGCGTGCAGGGAAACAAGATCGTCGGCAGCGCTCAACGCAAGCAGCGCGGCGCGCTGCTGCAGCATGGTGGGATTCTGCTCGCACGCAGTCCGCTGACGCCGGAATTGCTCGGCATCCGGGAGTTGACCGGGTGTGAGCTGAAGGTCGAGGAGGCGATCGCGTCCATCGGCGCGGCGTTGCGTGCGGAAACGCGCTGGCCGCTGGAAACCGGCTCATGGACCGATGACGAGCTGGAGCGAAGGGATGTCCTTGTCCGGGAGAAGTATGCCGCGGCCGCGTGGAATGATCGCCGATAGGCGAGCCGGCAGCGCGAGCGACCGGAGTTCTGAGGTGCAGAACTCCGGTCGCTTACGCTCCCGGCTCGCCAAGGGGTGTTAGAACGGGCTCTTGCCCGAGGTCGGGGCAATGTTCAGGTCCGGGGTGTCGATGGGTTGGGGAATCAGCTGGACGTTGCCCTTGGGCGGCTGGTCGCCGGAGGGGAGCTTCTTGGGCTCTACCTTGGGCTTGCCGAGGGGTTCGGGCTTGAGGGGGACAGTGGTGATAGTGCCGCAGCCGCCGGCGCATCCACCGCAGGTGCCGCAGGTGTCGCAGCCACAATCGCCGTGGTTGAACAGGCCGCGGAGCTTGTCGCGCAGCCTGCCGCCGCCGAAGCTCCCGCAGGTATCGCAGGAGTTGCCGCAGCCGCAGCCGGTGGTGTAGCCGCAGCCGGTGGTGCAACCGCAGCCGGTGCTACAGCAGCAGTCGCTCCTGTGCTTGAAGCGAGAGAGCAGTCCTTCGCTTTCGCAGCCGCAGCCGCTATCGCAGCCGCAGCCACAGTCGTTGCGATGGAACAGGCCCTTCAATTTGGAGAGCAATCCCTCGCTCTCGCAGCAGCTATCGCAGCCGCCGCAGGTGGTACAGCCGCCACAGGTGCCGCAGCCGCCGCCGGCGCAACCGCCGTGGCCGACCGAGTACACCGGGGCAGCAGCAGGCGGCGGGGCAGCGGGGGGTGGCGCATCGGCTCCAGCAATCCATGCCGTGGTCACGAGCAAAAACGCAGCATTCACGAGTTATCCTCCCAAGGGATGAACGTCGGCTCGGAGCCGTGGTAGCCAGGCCGGACTCCGCCGACCGCATTGGCCCGCCAGCCCTCGCCTTCCTGTTGGTAGCGTGGAATCGTCCGCATCCAAAACCGGGCAGCTTCCCGGCGGGGCCTCCATTCCCCATGTTGCTGCCTTCATAATTCGGCAACCTACCCTCCCCGTCTTGAGCAGCTTTGCTCGGGAGGTGCCGCGCATGCCTGTTCCTCATCCCCTCTGTCTTGTGATGAACTTGCGGGGACTGGCCCGGATGCGAAAGATAGAGACCCGCTTTCAATCCCCTGGAAGTGAACGGACGCTACGTACTTGATAGGGGGGGCTGGGCTCCTGGCTCTGCGAATCGAGCAGCTCCCCTTCGACCCGCACGACCAGCCCAGACCGAAGATCGGTCAGCGGCGTAGCGGCGACCAGGGTGACGGTGCCGCCGTGGCGGTCGTCCTCATCCGGGCCGGCGTAGTGCAGGCACCAGACGGCCCGCGCCGGCGAATAGCGCAGCTCGCCGGTCAGCCACTGGTAATCGGGAGCGTGATTGTAGGGAATGGAAGCCTCGCCGCAGTTCGGCCGCGCGGCCCGGACCACGGCCGACGGGGGAGCCTCCTGTTCCTCGGCAAGCGTTGCCTCTTGGGGTAGGGCGGCGAGAATCCGGACTACCGGCGGAGCAACGGCCGAGTGGCGCTCTGCGGCAACCGGATCAACCGTCCGCGCGCACGCCGCCACGGGCCCCGCGGTGCCAGCTCGATGGCCGCTGCTGCAGCCCAGGACCAGGGCGAGGGCGACGGCCAGCACGCGCAGGCTGCCGCCGACCAACGGGTGCGTCATGAAGTGGTCCTTCACCATCACGAACCGAATCATGGGCGAGCGGGGAGGCGTCAGCCCCCCGGTTATCCATCACCGGGGGGCTGACGCCCCCCGCTCGCCTACGGTGATAGTATCGGTTGCTGACGACGCCGATTTTGCCGCCTGTTCGCAGCAAGACGAAAGTAATGACCAGGCGCGGAAGGAGGGATGCGCCGAGGGAAGCGGGGTAACTTCGAGCCGGGCGTCAGCTGAGCGGATAGAGAGGCCGGCGAATGTGGCGGTAGTCGAAGCGTAGCGGGTTGACCGCGGTCAGCCCCGGGGTGTCCACCTCGATGAGGGTGCCGGCGACCGGCGCGTAGGCCGCCTTGTAAGCGATGGCCGCCTTCACGACCAGAAGCCGCTGCTTCTCCGGCCGGATGTCCAGGCAGGTAAGCTGGCCCAGGCTGAACGGCGGATGTCGCAAGGTCGTCAGCACGAGCAGATTGCGTCCCGGGCCTTCCACCAGAGCAGTTGGCCCCATGTGGTTGACGCGCTTGCCGCCGTGCCGCACGGCCGGCTCGACATAGGTCCCGTTGTGCAGCAGCCGCACCTGGCCGCCGAGTGTCAGCGGCTCGCCGTGCCGCCGATCGACCTGGCCGCCCACCGTCACTGTCACGTCTGCCCCGACGCCGGCGCTCTGGCAGCGTTGAACCGCCTCCGGCGCGTAGAGGCAGACAACGCCGTCGGTCGCCCCCTGGCGCAGCATCTCGGCGAGCAGGACGGTGCCGTCCGCCGCCGAGCCGCCGCCGACATTGTCGCCGGTGTCCACCAGGACCACGGGGAGGCGGTCGGCCCGCAGGGCCTGTGCCACCGCCGTCGCCGCGTCCGGCAGGGGTCGAGTGAGATGAGCGCGAGCCTCCCAGAGCCGCGTGCCCAGTCCATCGGCCTCACGGCGGGCCAGGGCCAGATCGCCATCGGCCACAACGATGATGGACGGCCCCATCTGCGGGACGTCGGCATAGGGGAAGCCGGGTAGCAAGCTCACGGCCAGGATGCCGGGACGCTCTTCCAGGGCGCGGGCCTCCTGCATGAAGCCCCGCAGCGGTTCCTGCGAAGTGTCCTGAACCATGATGTTGACGATGAGCGGCGGTTTGGCCAGCGCGACACACGGGCGGACCTCGCCGCGCAGGGTGCGCAGCATGAGCCGCGCCGCCCGCCGGCCGCACTCACGCTGATCGACATGCGGATTGGTCCGGTAGGCAACCGCCGCCGTGCAGCCGTTGACGAGCCGCTCCGACAGGTTGCCGTGCAGGTCGAACGTGACGACAATGGGGAACTCGGTTCCCAACGCTTGCCGCAAGCGAGCCAGCACCTCACCGTCCGCATCGGGGTGAGACTCGGCCACCATCGCCCCGTGCAGCGCCAGCAGCAATCCGTCGGCCTGCTCCCGTCGGACGCCGTCGATGAGCGCCTGAGTGATCTCATCGAACACCTCAGCGGTGACCGGCCCGGAGGGCGTCGCCCAGGCCATCAAGATGGGTATGGCCTCAAACCCTTCCGCATCCGCCGCCTCCAAGAACCCTCCCATTTCATGATGCGCCTCCCGCCATTCCGTTAGGAGCGCGCGGCCGAATGTGAAGCTCTGGGCGGCGAAGGCAGTGCGATCGGTGCGCAGCGGATTGAAGGTGTTCGACTCGTGCATGAAGCCGGCGACGGCGATGCGCATGGGATGCTCCTGGTGATGTCGGCCTGCATTTCTGACCACAAAGGCCACAAAGAGCACAAAGAAGAGGAATTCGCAAGGCAATGCGGTTTGCGGAGCCAGCCGAGTGTCTGCTCTTCTTTGTGCTCTTTGTGTCCTTTGTGGTGAGAAAATGCGGGATAGAATGTTCGTGGCCCTTCGCCCGCAGGAGAGATCGCCATGCTGAACGCCGGCCGCTGGTGCACGGTGCTGTTCCTTGTCGTCGCCGGTTTCGGGACTGCCGCCGAGCCCAAGGCGGACGACACGAAGCTGTCCCAGGAGGAACAGCGCATCCTTGACCTGACGAACCAGGCCCGGGAGAAGGAAAAGCTGCCGGCCCTCAAGATCGACGCCACCCTCCTCAAGGTAGCTCGGGCCCACGCGGCTAACATGGCCAAGCAGCGCCGCATGGAGCACGTCCTCGACGGCAAGGACCCGACCGACCGCGTTGACAAAGCCGGCTACGATTACCGCAGCGTCGGCGAGAACATCGGCGCCGGCGAGAAGGGCGCTAGCATCGAGGCCTTGTTCAAGGCGTGGATGGAATCGAAGGTCCACCACGACAACATCGTCAGCCCCAAGTACGACGAGATCGGCATCGGCCTGGCGGCCGATGAAAAGGGGGAAGTCTATTACGCCCAGGTTTTCGGCAAGCAGTGCGCCAAACGCTGAGGGCCAATGCCGGGTCAGGTCGCACGGGAGAGTCCGCATGTCGCTGTGGAAGATTGCCGCCGTGCAAATGACCTGTGGCCTGGGCGACGGGCCGGCCAATCTGCGCGAATCCGCCAGCGGCTGCAAGAGGCCGCCTCGGGGGAGCCCGCCTCATCGTCTTTCCGGAATGCATTCTGACCGGGTACAGTTTCGAGAGCCGGGCGGAGGCACAGACGCATGCCGAGCCCCTGCCGGGTCCCGCGACCCGGGCCCTGGCCGACGATTGCCGGCGGCTGAACGTCTGGACTATTGTCGGCCTGCTGGAACGCGAGAGTGATCGCCTCTTCAACGCCTGTGCCCTGATTGGGCCGGCGGGCTTCGTTGCCGGTTATCGCAAGATTCACCTGCCGTGCATGGGGATCGACCGCTTCGCCACGCCGGGCGACCGTCCCTTTGCCGTCCACGACCTGGGCGGGCTGCGCGTCGGCATGAATATCTGCTACGACGGCAGCTTCCCCGAAAGCGCGCGGGTGCTCACCCTGCTCGGCGCCGACCTGATCGTCCTGCCGACCAACTGGACCGATGGAGCGCGAGCCGCGTTCAACCTGCCGGAGGCCCGGGCGCTGGAGAATCACGTCTATTACCTGGCGGTCAACCGGTCGGGCGACGAGCGTGGGTTCCACTTCGTCGGCCGCAGCCGGCTGATCGACTATCGCGGCGAGGTCGTCGCCCAGGCCGGCGAGGCGGACACGATCATCTATGGCGAGATCGAGCCGGAGAAGGCGCGGCAGAAGCGCGTGGTCGTCGTGCCGGGCCGGCATGAAGTCGATCGCGTGGGGGACCGCCGGCCGGAAATGTATGGGCCGTTGGTGTGAGGTCCCGGCGGATCTGCGATCCGCCGCTAAACGTGGGGCTACAATCGTTGCAATTCCTGGGTCTGCGGCAGGTCGTCGAGGCTGCGCAACTGGAACAGTTCCAGGAAACGCGGCGTGGTGCCGTAGGTAACCTCACGGCGGTCGGCGTCGCCGCGGTGGACCACGGCGATCAGGCCGCGACGCACCAGTTGCCGCAGCAGTGAGCCGCAGTCGGCGCCGCGCAGGGTGTCGATCTCCTGCTTGCTGGCCGGCTGCCGATAGGCGACCAGAGCGAGCACGTCGATGACGGCCGGCGATAGACGGGCGGCGCGGGGTCCGCCATAGAGGCGTTCCAGCAGCGGCTTGAAGCGTGGCCGCAGCGCCAGCACGTAACCGGGCCCCTGGGCCTGGATCAGGTACGGCCGGCCCTGGCGCGATACTCGGCATTCAGGGCCGCCACCGCCTCGGCAAACTGTAGTTCGGTCAATCCGCGAATCGTTTCGCGGGCTCGGGCCGAGGTCAGCGGCGACCCGCCGACGAACAGCAGGGCCTCCACGATGCGCAGCAGAGGAGGAGGCGCCTCCGGCGCTTCATTCCTCTCGCTTTCCGTGCTGACCTGAAGCGGCATGGGTAAGAGCTTCTCGCCTTGCGCGAATGGATTCTCGGGACAGTGGACGATTCTCGGCTCATTCTCCGTTGGCCGCTGCGGCGGGGCAAGGCCGGATTTGACTGGCCCCTGGAGAGACCTATCCTTGTAGAGACACCTACCGTCTGGGACGCCAGTCCTCGTCAAACCGCAGCGTCGCGCCGCTGGTTAGGTCGAGGCTCCCCGGTGCGGCCCAATCCAACCCCGGCCGCGGCCCCGCGCCGCCCCACCGCCGGATTGGCCCCGGAGAGGAGCCGCTCATGGAACGCACAGGGGACTGGCAGATCGTCGACCCGCTCGCGGTCGCCGTGGCCGAGCAGGCCGTGCCTTCGGCCCCGGAGTTCCTCCATTATCTCGCGGAAAGCCGCCTGCTGCCCCCGGCCGAGCTGGATGCCTTCCTGAGGGCCAACCCCGGCCTAGACGAGGGGGACGCCTCGCGGCTGGTCGACGCCTTGCTGTGCCAGGGTCGGATCAACGAGTTCCAGCTCGGCCGCCTGCTCGCCGGCCAGACCTTCGGCCTGGTGCTCGGACACTACCGCATCGTCGAGCGCATCGGCTCGGGCGGCATGGGGGTCGTCTACAAGGCCGAACACATCCACATGCACCGCACGGTCGCCCTCAAAATCCTGGCAGCCGAGGACGATCGCAGCCACATTTTCTTGCAGCGGTTCACCAGCGAGATGCAGGCGTTGGCGGTGCTGCGCCACCCCAACATCGTGCTGGCCTTCGACGCCGGCGAAATCGACCTGCCCCAGGGCGGCGGCAAGGTGCTTCGCTACCTGGTCATGGAGTATGTCACCGGCCGCGATCTGGAACAGGTCATCCTGGACGGTGGACCGCTGGCGGTGGGCCTGGCGTGCAACTATGTCCGCCAGGCCGCCGAGGGGTTGCGGCATGCCCACGAACACGGGCTGGTCCATCGCGACATCAAGCCGGGCAACCTGCTGGTGACGGCACAGGACGAGATCAAGATCCTCGATTTCGGGCTGGCCCGCCTGTGCCGCCGCCGCTGCACCGAAGCCCACGCCATGCTGGGCACAGTGGAGTACATGGCTCCGGAACAGGCACGCGACGCCCGCACGGTGGACATCCGTGCCGATATTTACGGCCTGGGCGGCGTCCTCTACTGGCTGCTGACCGGGCAAAAGCCGTTCCCGGGCGATCGCCCGCCGCTGGAGGAGTTGCTGGCTCGGCAGCGAGAATCACCGCCGTCGTTGCGTCGCTGGCGCCCCGAGCTGCCGGCGGAGCTGGATGCCATCGTCAGCCAGATGATGGCCCAGGCTCCAAACGATCGGTTTCCGACGCCGCTGGCTGCCATCACCGCCCTGAACGCATTTCTCGACCGGGTCCAGGCGCGGCCGCGCACGCGCCGGCCCCTCGACGGCTCACGGCACGCCCACGGCCGAAACGCTGTTTGACATTCAGGCCGCCCATCCCGACCCGCGCCCGGGCGATGACGGCCGCAACAGGCACCGGATCTTGGTCGCCTCCGCGTCCCCCGACGTCCGCGCCCGGTACGTCTCGCTTCTGGAAGAGCACAACCTGGAATGCCGCGCGGTGCCGTCTCCCGCCGAGCTGCTCGACTGGTTGGTGTGTGCGCCGTTTGACCTGTTCGTGATTGATGGCGAACTGCCTGGCGGCGAGGGGCCCGAGTTGTGTCGTCGGCTGCGGGCCGAGCCGCCGGGGCCTCATGTGAAGTTGATCCTCATCACGCCCGTTGGGGCCGCGCTGCCCCTGGCGGAGGCCCCCGCCGACGACTACCTGGCCCGCTCGGCGGCGCCCCATGAAGTGGCCACCCGCGTCAAGCTGGCCCTGCGCCTCAAGGACGCCGAGGAGCGGGCCGACCGCATGACCGGCCACCTGCTGACGACCGACAGCCAGCTCGAGGATACGCTGCGCCAGCGCGACAACGAGGCCTACCAGGCCCAGGATGTCCTGATCTTCGCCCTGGCCAAGATGGCCGAGGTTCGGGGCCTCGAAACGGGGACGCACCTGTTGCGCATGCAGGCCTACACGCGGGTGCTGGCCGAGGAGGCCTCGCGTCTGCCGGCCTTCGCCGGCCGCATTGACGACACCTTCACGCGCATGCTCGAACGCTGTGTGCTGCTGCACGATATCGGCAAGGTGGCCATCCCGGACCACGTCCTGCTCAAGCCGGGTCGCCTTGACGCCGAAGAGCGCTCCATCATGGAGTCGCACACCGTGGTTGGTGCCGGCGTCCTCGACGCCGTGGCCCGCCAGCACGGGGCCTGCCTGGCCTTCCTGCAAATGGCGATCGATATTGTCCGCCATCACCACGAGCGCTACGATGGCGCTGGCTACCCCGACGGCCTGTCCGGCGAGGCCATCCCGCTGGCGGCGCGGATCGTCACGGTGGCCGATGTCTACGATGCCCTGCGCTGCAAGCTGGTGTACAAGCCCGGCCTGTCGCACGTTGCCGCCCGCCGCCTGATCCTCGACCCGGACAAGGGCCAGTTTGATCCCGCCCTGCTGGTCGCCTTCCGCAATGGCGAAGCCAACTTCCAGCACATCTTCGACCAGAATCCCGATTGAGCGGGCTGGCCGGTGGGCCTTGACTGGCTCAGAGCGTTCGGAAACAATGACGGCACCTCTGCGAGCCCGCGGCGCAAGCCAAGGGCGCCCCGGCCCGCCCTTGGCTTGCGCCGCGGGCTCGCGGTCATTCTCTGCGAACGCTATCACGCAATCCACAAGTCGCGGCAGGCTTGCTCGTAGCTCTGTTCGAGGTTGAGCGGGACGACCAGCTCGGTGCCTAACCAGAGCGGCAAGGTCGGCAGCGGTGCTCCCAGGGTCAGCACGTGCGACCACGCTTGCAGGATCGTTCGTTTCCCTTGCCTGGTCCAACGACATGAGGCGGCGTAAAGGGGCGGGGGCGGATCGCCCAGCGTTGGGTCGGCATGGCCGATCAGGGCCAGCAACTCGCAGTAAAGGTTGACGTGCCGAACGGTCACCGGATCGACAATGCTGACCGCCACGCCTTTTTGGAGCAAGGCCGCACATTTTGCGATAAAGACATTGCGATGCTCCGGTCGATCCTTGTTCGCCGGACTGACGAGTTCGATGGCCGCGACCAGGTGCCGCCCGCGCCGCGCATCGAAGATCCGGACCTCGTACTCGTCGTAATCGGGAAAGGTTGTCTCCACGGTCAGGCTGGGCTGAGCCGGCGCCCACACGGCAGTCGCCACCGCGCCGCTGCCTTCGGCCATCCCGGACAGCGGCGGGCCATCGACTTTCTCGAACGCTGCGACATCGATTTCGACTTGCGACCCGGAATGAACGCGTGGCTCGGCAACATATCCGGGTGGAAGTTGCTTGCGCAATTGCTGCACCATGACCGCCGGCCATTGACCGTGGAAACCCTCCCAGGAGGCGATGGTGTCCAGCGGCGGTCGAAAGTGATCGCGTAATGGCATGACGAGTTCCTCCGAACCCCATTCTACCCGCTTCTTCTAGCTTTGCGAGCAAGCCGTGCTGGCGGTGGGGCGGGGCCACGCCTTGTCGCCTCTCGAGCCCCACCGACAGCCCGCACGATCGTTGTTTCCTGACCCTCACGATCGGCAAAGGCCGCGCGGCTTGCCCCGCCGCTGTTGTACGCTCGGGCGGTTCTGCTAAACTGGCGGCAGTCGCCCAGTGTATCCTCCCATCGCGGTTTCGCTTGCGGATTGATTGCCATGAACAAGCTGCTCCCGTTGCCGGCGCTGCTGATTCTCGCCGTGATCGTTCCTTCCGTGCCGGCCCAGGAGGCCAGCCGGCTTTACACCGTCCCCGCCTTGCCGCCCCAGGAGGCCCTCGATCGCCTGCGTTTGCAGACGGCGTGGACCGCGCGGGTGCCGACCGACGGCCGGCGGGACGGACTTTACAGCGTGCAACTGGCGCCGCGGGGCACCGGGATGGACATCCTGATCCAGACTGCGCAGCGGCGGGGTGACGGCGCTGGACGGCACCACCGGCCGCACACTCTGGACCACCCGCGTCGGCACCCCCTACCGCGTTGCCCAGCCGCTGGCGTACAACCGCGAGTCGGTCTTTGTGGCCAACAACGTCGAGCTCGATGCGCTGGAGCGGACCACGGGACGGCTGCAGTGGCAGTACGACCTGGCCAGCGGCCTGGCGGCTCCTCCCGTGGCTGACGACGATCAGATTTACCTGAGCCTGACTAACGATCGCTTCGCCACCTACGCCCTGCCGAACCTGGCCGCCTGGGAGAAGCTGGCACGAGACGGCAAGCGCCCCGGTGCCGGCACCATGCTGGAAGCAGGCCGGGCCCGCAAGGGGATTGATACGCCGGCCATCGGCCCCCTGTCCGGAGGCGCGAGGCCTACCGCGTTCCCCAGACCGGGCCGCAGCCGGTCGAGCGGTTCAGTTTCGCGCCGGATGACAAGATCGAGTTGTGCCGGTGCTCTCGTCGGATCGGGTGCTGTTGCCTGGCGCCGGCGGACGGGTTGTCGGCGTGGCCAAGGGCGCCAAACGGGCGGTCTGGGGTCCCATTCGTGTCCGTGGCCGGCTGGCGGTCCCTGTCGCACAGCACGACGAGTCGGCCTATGTCGCCGGCAGCGATTACAACGTCTATGCTATCGCCATTCTCCAGCGGGCAACTCCTGTGGCGCTTCGCCGCGGGGGGGACCCCCCTCGAACGCCCGGCCGTGCTGGACGAAGAGATTTACCTGCCCGTCGAACGTGCGGGGCTCTTGCGGATTGACCGCGAGCGCGGTGACGAGGTGTGGCGGAACGAAGACGGGCGGCGCTTCCTGGCCGCGGGCAAGAACTTCGTCTACGCCGCCGACCGCCACGGCCGCCTGCTGGTCATCGACCGCGCTCGAGGAACAACCCTGAGCCGTTACGACGGCACGCGCGATTTCGTTTTTCCCATCCAGAACGACCTGACCGATCGCCTGCTGCTGGCCGCCAACAACGGCCTGATCGTCTGCCTGAACGATCGCAACCAGCAGACGCCGCTCAAAATGAAGACGGTGAAGGAAACGCGCTCCGCTCCCGCCCCCTGGCGGCGGCAAGCCGATGCCTCCCGGCGATGGCGGCAAGCCGATGGGGCCGGGTGGCAAGCCGAAGGCGCCAGCCGACGCGGCGAAGCCGTAGGCTGTCGGCGCCGCCTCCACGTTGTGGCACGGTCTCCTGACCGTGCCACCCGGCCGGACCACGTTGTGGCACGGTCTCCTGACCGTGCCACCCGGCCGGACCGTAGGTCTCCAGGATGCCGGGGGGATAGCGTGGAGACCTTCGGTCAGTCAACGTGGCACGGTCAGGAGACCGTGCCACAACGAGTGGCCGGGGGGATAGCTCCACGTTGTGGCACGGTCTCCTGACCGTGCCACCCGGCCGGACCGTAGGTCTCCAGGATGCCGGGGGGATAGCGTGGAGACCTTCGGTCAGTCAACGTGGCACGGCCAGGAGACCGTGCCACAACGAGTTTCGTCACCGTGGCACGGTCAGGAGACCGTGCCACAACGGGGCGTTCGGGTTTTCTGAAGTCTGGCGACTTCAGCTACCCAAGTCGGTGCCGCCTCCATTGGATCGGCCTGGCCCGGGGGGCACCATGTGACCGGTTGGCGTGTGACGCTGCTGGCGCTGCTGGTGTTGCTGATCGGCCTGCCGTTGTTCCGGCCGTTCCACGATGCCCTGGCTTCGCCTGGGGCCTGGCACATCTGGGTTGAGGGCGGCCGTCTGTTCGGACTGGCGCGAAACACTCTTCTGCTGGTTGCCGGCACCCTGGCGCTGGCGCTGCCAGCCGGCATTGTTGGGGCCATCCTCCTCTATCGGACCGATCTGCCGTTTCGCGGCGTCTTCCGCTTCTTCATGCTTCTAACGCTGTTCGTGCCGTTGCCGCTGTTCGCCTCGGGGTGGCAGGCGGCGATTGGCAGCGGCGGGCTGCTGCCTGCGTCCTTCTGGAGCCCGCCGACCGCTGGCGACCCCGATGTGTCGTCGTCTGGTCTGATGTGGAAGGCCTGGGGTCGCGGCATCAATGCGGCCCTGTGGATTCATGCCATTGCCGCCCTGCCCTGGGTGGTGCTGCTGGTTGGCCAGGGCCTGCGCTGGGTCGAGCGCGACCTGGAGGAAGAAGCGCTGACCTTCGCCGGCCCCTGGCGGGTCCTCTGGTCGGTGACCCTGCGCCGCAGTCTGGCGGCGCTCGGCGGGGCGGCGCTCTGGGTCACGCTGCAAACGGCCACGGAGATCACCGTCACCGACATGTTCCAGGTCCGCACCTTTGGCGAGGAAGTATATACCCAGTACGTGGCGCCGGATGCGGTCGACGCGGTGGCCCGGGCCGTGGTGGCTTCGCTGCCGTCGGTGGCAGTGACGGCGGCCCTGGTGCTGGCGGCCGCCACCTGGTGGGAGCGCCGGCTGCCGCCCCTGGACGTGCTGGCCACCACGCCGCACACCTATCACTTGGGCCAGCTGCGCTGGCCCCTTGCCCTGGCGCTGGCGGTCCTGGTGGCGGTGCTGGCCGGGGTCCCCGTGGGCAGCCTGGTCTGGAAGCTGGGTCTAGGCGGCGCCCCGCGTCACTGGTCGGCCTCCGACGCGGGCTCCCACCTCAGCCGCGTGCTGATACTGAAGTGGCGCCTGATCCGGGATAGCTTGGGGCTGGCCGCCCTGGCCGGGGTGCTGGCCGGGGGTCTGGCCCTGCTGACCTGCTGGCTGGCGGTCGGCACGCGCTGGTTTCACGCGGCGATCCTGCTCCTGATCGCGGCGGCGTGGGCGCTACCCGGGCCGGTGGTCGGTCTGGGACTCAAGGGAGCGATCAAGTTCCTGTTGCCGGCCGCGCGCGGCGGTATCCTGGAGCAGGTGCTTTACCTCGGCCCCTCGCCGGTGCCGGCGCTGTGGGCCTACCTGCTACGCTTCTTCCCGTGTGCCGTGGTCGTGCTCTGGCCGGTGGTGCGTCTACTTCCGCGCGAATTGCGCGAAGCGGCCCGCGTGGACGGCGCCGGGCCGCTGCAGGAGCTGTGGTACGTGGTGGGACCGTTGACCCTGCCGGCTGTGCTCCGCGCCGGCCTGGTGGTGGCGGTGCTGGCGCTGGGCGAGCTGAGTGCCGGCAAGCTGGTGGAGACGCCGGGCTCGCAGACGTTTGCCCACGAGGTCTTCACGCAGATGCACTACGGGGTGACCAACGACCTGGCCGCCTTCTGCTTGCTGCTGTTGGCGGTGGTAGCACTCGGGGGCGTGCTGGTGGCCGTGAGCATCAGCTCGCTTTTTCGATTTGCGAGACGATAAAGCGAGCCTACCCAGACCTTAAGGCGAACGGCAGGAGATAATCTCCCCTCGCCCCGGTGCTCCGACCGAGTACGGGGGACTGGGGCGACGATCCCTCGCCCTGCGGCGAAGGGGCCCTCGTAGCGCTCCCGCACATATCGGACTTCAGTTCAACCTGGCGATTTTTGCTGAATTACGAAGGCACATGTCGTTATTTACCAATGGCTTGCGGTGTCCGCGCGAGGTTGAACAGAATTCCCGGTCACTTCAGTTCAACCTGGCAGCGCGTGCGGTGCCGGCGGGCGGTCGGAGATGCGCTGCCGAGGGCTACTATCTCCTGCCGGTCGCCTAACGATGGTCTCCGAAGACGGTGCCGAGGATACCCAGGACCACGGCGATCGGGACGACAATGGCGAAGTAGATGAGGTAGCGCTTGGTGTTGTAATCGCCGTGCTTACCGTTGTACTCGGTATGGCAGCGGTTGCAGCGGACCGTGCGGAAGAACAAGGGCAGCAAGCCCCAGCCGAACGTGTAGTAGACGCGCTGAGCATCCCCGCGGTTGCCACAGTTGGGGCAATCGGCGTAGGGGCCCTTCCTCCGCTTCTTTTTCCTCCGTGGCCGGTCGTCCTCCTCCTCATCGTCCCGGCTGCGTTTGCGGCGCGGGCGATCGTCGTCGTCCTGCTCGTCCTCCTCGTCGTCCCGGCTGCGTCGGCGTGAGGGTCGGTCGTCGTCCTCGTCGTCCCGGCTGCGTCGGCGTGAGGGTCGGTCGTCGTCCTCGTCGTCCTCCGCGCGGGAGGGCTTCCGCTTGCGGGGAGCCTCGGCGAGGGCTTCCTCGTCGTCCTCATCTTCGCGGGCCGGGCGTTTTTTGCGGGGCACCTCGGCGATGGCCTCGTCGTCATCATCCCGGGCGGCCTTTTTGCGGGGCGGGGCTTCGTCGTCATCGCTCGGGCGGGTGCGGCGTTCGGCGCCGGGTGCGGGCGCCGGCTTGCGGGCGCCGGCCGCCGGGATCACGAACAATTCCTTGCAGCCGGGGCAGCGCCCCTTCTTGCCCGCGTTCTCGTCGCCGGCACTGATTTCCTTGTCGCAGTGCGGACACTTGAACCTGATCATGGCGCGTCTCGAGCTTGGAGAGGTTGCAGAGCCACCCCGGCCCGGCGCGGCCGCGGCGTGGCAAACTGGGTGCTGGATTATGGGGGATGGGACGGGGCGGGTCAACCCAGGGGCGCTGCTGGTTGCCTTACTTCTCTTTGTCGCCGGGCTCTTCACCGCGCTGGTAGATGGGCAGGAAGCGATACTCGACGGTCAGGGCGAGGATGGCCATCGCCGTGGTGTAGTTGGGCCCGTAGACCTGCCCGACGGAATCGCCGCCGTACCAGCCGCCGCTGTCGGCGCGGTTGGCGAACAGGATCTTGTGCATCTGCTCGCGGTAGGCGTTCCAGTACTGCCCGCCCAGTTGGAACGTGGCCTGGGAGCAGTAGTACATGGAATAGGAGAACTGTTCGCCGCCCCAGCCAGGCGGGTGCTTGAGGAGGAAGCCGGCGCCCTTCAGGACCGAGTCAGAGCGGTGCTCGTCCTTGCCGCAGATTTCGAGGGCGAGGATGCTGGTGCCGGTGCAGGCGACGGTGACGCGGCTGCCGGGCATGTAGCGGAAGCCGCCGGTGTAGGGCTCCTGGCAGCTCTTGATGTACTCGACGGCGCGGCCGATGGCCTCGGGGGGCACGTCGCAGCCGAGGTTCTTGGCGGTGCGCAGGGCCATGATCTGCCAGCCGGTGACGCTGATATCGGCGTCGTTGCCGTTGACGTTATAGCGCCAGCCGCCGCGGGCCGGACCCACGCCGTCCTTGCGCTGGGCCCGCAGGATGACGGCGACGGCCTTTTCGAGCTTCTTGCGGACCTCCTCGGCCAGCGGTCCCTCCGTCATGCCGGCGGCCTCGGCGAGCATGAGCGAGCAGATGCCGTGGTGGTACATTTCGTGGCCGCCCTCACTGGCGATGAGGCCGTTGGCCTGCTGAAACTTGAGGACCGCCCGAATCCCCTTTTCTACCGTCTCGGCGTAGGGCCCCTCGCCGGGGACATGACCGGCGGAGAGGAAGGCCATGACGCACAGTCCGGTGATGGCGGCATTGCGGCCCCCGGCGCGGCCGGCGGACCAGGAGCCGTCTTCACGCTGCGTGTTCTTGAGGAATGACAGCGCCTTGTTGACGGCCGCCTCGAGCGTTTTGTCCTTCTTGGGCGGGTCGGCGGCGCGGGCGAACGGCGTCATCAACAGGAGGGCGACTAGGGTGGCGCAAAGGAGGCGCATGGGAACAATCTCCGCCGTTTAGCCGCGAGCTTCTGCGAGCGCCAGCGAGCCTCCCGCGTAAGCGGGGGAGAACGCTCGCAGAAGCTCGCGGCCAAACGGGTCCGTTTACTTCTTCTTCGTCTCGGCGAGTTGCTCGAAATACAACTTGATGTTGCGGGCGTAGTCCTCGCCGTACTTCGCCTGCATGTCCTGGATGATCTTGGTCCGCAGCTCGCCGGGGATGTCGCCCCAGCGTTTGCCGGCGTACTTCTTCAGTTCGGGGTTCAGCGCGCTGAGGTCGGGCAGTCCGCCGCCGGCGGCGCCGAGGTCGCCCGGATCCGACTTCTGTGACGGCTTGCCGGGCTGCTGTCCCTTCTGCTGCTGCGCCATGGCCTGGGCCGCTTGCTGGAGCGACTGGGCGGCCTGTTGCATCGACTGCTGCGCGCCTTGCGGCTTTCCCTGGCCCAGTTGCTGCTGCGCCTGGGCCTGCTGCCCCTGGGCCTGCTGCACCTGTTGACCGGCCTGAGCCTGTTGCGCCTGCTGGCCGGGTTGCCCCGGCTGCTGGCCTTGCTGCGCCATCTGCTGACCCGCTTGCTGGGCCTGCTGAGCAGCGCGGTCGAGGGCCTGGGCGGCTTGCTCCTGCGCCTGGTGGGCCTGGCCCTGGTTGCCCTGCCGCTGCTGGCCCTGCGCCTGCTGCATGGCGTTCTGGGCCTGCTGCGTGGCCTGGGCCGCTTGTTGCGTCCCCTGCTGCGCCTGCGGCGAACTCTTCATCTGTTGCCCCAGCCGGTTAAGGTCCTGGGTCAACTGCTG
The DNA here is from genome assembly GCA_963827935.1 of uncultured Planctomycetota bacterium. Classification (GTDB taxonomy): domain Bacteria; phylum Planctomycetota; class Planctomycetia; order Gemmatales; family Gemmataceae; genus DATFNV01. The sequence continues at coordinate 815,322 of CAWHCN010000004.1, forward strand.
CGTCTGCTTTTGCAGATTCTGTTGCTGCGCCTGCTGCTGGGCTTGCTGGGCCCCGGTGTCGTTGGCCATCTGGCCCATGCGATCGTTGAGGGCTTCCTGCCGTTTGGCCAGGTCGCGGGCTTGCAGGACCGGGTCGGCCGCGTGCGGGTCGGCCTTGTCGTTCCGCGGGGTTTGGGCCATCTCCTTGGCCAGGTTGCGGAGCTGCTGGGCTGTCTGCTGTCCGGCCTGCTGCGCCTGTTGCATGGCGCCGGCTTGTGACTGCTTAGCGGCTTGCTGGGCCGACTGGGCTGCCTTCTGAGCCGATTGGGCCGGCTGCGACTGGGCCCCCTGCTCCTTGCCGACATCCTTGGCCAGCTCGCCCGCTTGCTTGGCGATCTGCTGCTGCTCCTTGGCGATCTCGGCGGCCTGGTTCTGACCCTGGGGATTAGCCTGGGCCGTTTGGCCCATCGCCTTGGCCACCGCATCGCGGAGGTCGCGCTGCTGCTGGGCCAGCTGCCTGGCCTGTTCGGTTTGTTGCTTGTTCGGCAGCCCCTGGGCCGGTGCCTGGGCCTGCTGTTGCCCCTGGCGTGAGGCCGGCGCTTTGGCGGGCACTTGCTGGGCCACACGGTCGAGGGCAGCGGCGGCATCGTTTTGCTTCTGCTGGGCCTGCTGCGCGTCGCTCTTCTGGGCCGCCTGCTGGGCCTGGTTCATCGCCTCGCGGGCCTGCTCCAGCGCCTTTTCGCGCCGTTGGCCGGCAGCTTCGAGGCCTGGTCGTTCAACTGCTGCTGCTGCCGGGCGATCTGCTCCATCGCGTTCTGGAGCTGCTGCTTGCCGGCCTCGCCGGGTTTCCGGGCGGCATCGGCCTGGGCCTGTTGCGTCTGCTTGGCCAGGTCGCGCTGCTCCCTGGCGAGCTGCTGGGCGGCCTGGCGCGGCGCGTCGGCATTGGGCTTGGGCGTTTCACTGGTCTGGGTGCGCTGGGCCATCTGCTGGGCGGCCCGGTCGAGGGCGGCGGCGGCATCGTTCTGCTTCTGCTGCGTCGCCGGCGCATCGCTCTTCTTGGCCGACTGCTGGGCCTGGTTCATCGCTTCACGCGCTTGCTCGACCGGCTTCCTGGCCCCCTCGGTGGGCAGCTTGGCCGCCTGGTCGTTCAGCTTCTAGCTGGGCCTGGGCGATCTGTTCCATCGCTTTCTGAAGCTGCTGCTTGCCGGCCTCGCCGGGTTTCTTGGCGGCATTGGCCTGGGCCTGCTGTGTTTGCTTGGCCAGGTCGCGCTGCTCGTGGGCCAGTTGCTTGGCCTTGTCGGCATTGGTCTTGTCGGCGTTGGCCTGGGCGGCCTGCTCCTTCGCCACTTCCCGGGCGAGCTTGTCGGCGGCGTCGGCGGCCCGGTCGAGTTGGGCCTTGGCGTCGGCCGGCGTCTGGGCGTTGTCCAGCGCCTGCTTGGCGGCGGCCATTTCCTTGGCCGCTTCCTTCCGCGCCTCGGACGCACCCTTCGCATCGAGACGCTCCGTCTGGCGGGCGATGTCGGCCTGCTGATCGGCCGCCTTCCTGGCGGCATCCGGCGCCTGCTCCTTGGCGGCCTCCGGCTTGGCCTGGTTGGCCAGATCGCGCTGTTCCTTCGCGATTTCAGCAGCCTTGTCGGCAGCATCCTTGTGGGCGAGCTTGTCGGCCAGGTCGCGCAGGGCGTCGGCGGCTTCGCGGGTTGCCTTGGCCTTGTCCTCCGCCTTCCAGGCTTGCTGGGCCTTGGCGAGGGCTTCGTTTGCCTTCTTCTTTTCGGCCTGGGCCTCCTGGCCGCCGCGGACCTGCTTGGCCTCGTCGCCGATGCGCTGCTGATTCTGCTGCGCCTCGGCAGTGGGCGGTTGATTGGGATTGGCCTTGGCCTGGCGCTCCGCCTGGGCGGCGGCCTCGGCTTGCTTCTTCGCGAGACGCTCGGCCCGCGCGGTTTCCGCTTCCTTGCCGCTCATCTGCTGGGCCAGACGTTCCAGCGTCTTGGCGGCAGCGTCCATGCGCTTCTGGGTGTTGGCATCGGTTGGTTTCTGAGTAGCCTGTTCGGCGGCCTTCTTCGCGGCGTCGGCGGCCTCGGCCTTGCGTTGCGGGGCTTCCGGCGCGTGCAGATTAGCGGTCTCGTTGGCGATCTGCTGTTGCTTCTGCTTGAGTTCCTGCTGTTTCTGCGGCGTGGTCTTCGCATCGGCGGCGGCCTGCTTCGCTTCGTCGGCCAGGTCGCGTTGCCGTTTGGCCAGTTCCTGGGCCTGCTCATCGGCCGGCTTCTGGCCGTTCAGCGCCTGCTGCAAGCGCTCCAGCTCGCGCTTGGCCTCCTGCTGTGAGGCGGCGATGTCCTGCGGACGGGCGTCCATCAGGTCGGCCAGGGCGCGGTTGAGTGATTCCTGCACGCGCTCTTGCCGGGCCTCTTGATTCGGAGCATCCATCTTGCCGATGCGTTCGGCGGCCTCGGCCTGCTTGCGGGCCGCGTCGGTCAGTTTCTTCGCCAGCTCTTCGCGCGTCTTGGGGGCGTTGGGGTCCTTCTTTTCGGCCTCGCGGGCGGCCTGCTCGGCCTGGCGGGCGATGTCGTCCTGCTGGCGGCGCAGCTCGGCAACCTCGCGGGCGGCCTGCTGCTGCCGCTGAGCCAGGGTGGGCAGCTTGTCGGCCAGGCGATTCAGGGCCTGCTTCGTCTGCTCCATCTGGGCGCGGGCGGTGTTGCTGTCGGCCTTCTTCAGCGCCTCGGCGGCCTGCTGGGCGTGCTCCGCCGCCTGCTTGCGATCTTCCTTGGCCCCTTGATTCTGCGGCGGCAGCGAGAGCCGATCCGTGGCCTGTCTGATCGCCTCCTGCTCGCGCTGCAAGGGCGCCAACGCCTTCTCGCCCGGCTTCTTGGCCTCGTCGGCCAGGCGCTTTTGCAGATCCTCTTCGAGACGGGCCAGCTGGCGGGCCGCCTCACGCGGGTCTTTCGCCAGGTCGATGGCGCGGTCCAGGTCGTTGGCCAACCGATCCAGTTCCTTCGCCGACTGGTCCTGGTTGCGCAGGGCGTCGGCGATGTTGTTCTGCTTGAGGGCCTCGGCGGCCTTCTCGGCCTCGTCCGGTTTGAGCGGGTTGGTCTTGGCGGCCTGTGTGGCTGGCTTGGTCTCCTTGGCCAGCTTCGCCGCCTGCTCGGCCAACTCCTGTTGCTTCTTGGCCAGCTCGGCAAATTTCTCGTTCCCTTGCTTCTGTTCGGTGTTCTTCTCGGCTTCGGCCAGCAGGCGTTGCTCCTCGGCCAGCTCCTTGGCCTTCTGGGCAATCTCCTTGGCTTCCTCGGCGCGGGCCTGGTCCAAGGCGTTCTTGAGGGCATCGCTCTGCTCGGTAAGGCGCTGCAATTCGTTGGCAGCCTCCTGCTGCTCCTGCTTGAGCTTTTCCGCTTCGGCCTTGGCCGACGGATCCTTGACCGGGTCCTTGGCCGCCAGCTCCTTGGCGCGTTCGGCCAGGTCCTTCTGGCGTTCGGCCGCCGTTTCCAGCTTCATCTGGTCGAGGCGTTGCTGGGCGAGCTGCTCGTTGGCCTTCTTGAGGTCTTCCAGCTTCTGCAGGGCATTGGCCAGCTCCTGGTCGGTCTTGTCGAAGCGCTGGCTGCGGTTGTCGGCCGTCTTCTGCTTCGGGACGGCCCGCAGCTCCTCGGCACTGTTGTGCATCTCCTTTTCGGCCACGTCGCGGGCGCGGTCGGCGATCGGCTTCAGGCCGGCGTCGGCGGCTTCCTGGGACACATCGCGCAGCGCGTCCTCGATCGACAGGTTGTCCTTCTGCAACCCCTTCAAGTCCTGAGCCTGTTCGGTGCCCAGGGCGTCCTGTTTCCGCGTTTCTTGTTGCAGACGATACACGCCGCGCTTCTCCTTGCGGACTTCTTCCTTGATCGCCTCGATCTTCTTGTCGATGCTGTCGCGGGCCGCCTGGATCTCCTGCTCGCGCAGGGGGATCGCCTGGCGGGAAATGCGCAGGTTGCGCCAGCCCTCGGCGGGATAGTAAGTGATGTTGGGGGTCAGGTTCACTTCGGGGATGGAGCGATTGTCGTACAGCTTGAGGCGATAGGCGACGGCATCGCCGTCCTTCACCTTGCCGCCCAGGGTAAAGAGGTGCTGGGCCTGGGCCTCGCGGCCGCCATCGCCCCACAGCGTGATGTCATCGGTTTTCGACGGCCCGTTGTTGACGCGGTACTCGACCTCGGCCTTCGCCACGCCGAAATCGTCGGCCAGGTCGGCGTCGATCGGCACCTTTTCGTAGGGCAATACGGTCTTGCCATCGTCGGGCATGGCGACCTTGACGAACTTCGGCGGCTTGTCGACCTGGACGGCGAGGGCGCGGTCGTCCGGCTCGGTGCGGATGCCGTCCTCGGCTTCCATGCTGATGCGGTAACGGGCATCGGTGACGGCGGCCAGCGCTGCGCGGGCGCTCAGCCCATCGTCGCTCAGCTCCAGCTTGATGACCTGCGGCTCGGCGGCGTTCTTGCTGTCGCCGCGTTTCGGCACCCAGTGCAGCGTCGCCGCCACGGCGGAGCGGGTGAAGCGGAACTCGAAGGCCACCTGGCTGTATTGCAGCGCCTTGAGGTCGTTCAGGCCGTTGACGACCTGAGTGGCCTCGTTGCCGCGGGCATATTCGGGGGGCGTGATGGTGATGACCGGTTGGTCGGCGGCCAACTCGACCGGCACGATGCCGCGGACGTGGTGCGTCTCGCTCTGGATGCCATCGGCCTCGACACGATAGGCGAAGCTGCCGGGCAGCTTGTCGAACTGGAAGGAGAAGGCATCGGCGGCGTCGGCCGTCATCCGCTCGCGGCGAATGCTGCCCTGGCCGTCATCGACTACCAGGGTGCTGCCGGCCGGCAACGTGGCGTCGCTGCGCAGCAGCCGGGTATGGGCTGCCAGGGTGAACGGCCGACCGACCGCAGCCGTGGCATCGCCGGTTGTCACATCGATGGCGAACGGCGGGTTGACGGCCGGGCGGTTGGCCAGCGGCAGGAAGAACCGCTGCGTCAATTCGCCGTAGCGCTCGGGGGCGACAACCGCCGGGCTGGCCAGCAGCAAGAGCACACCCACCGCGACGGCTCCCAGCACCCAGACAAACCGCGACGGCACGGCGCTCAGGAAGTCGAGCCGCGAGGTCCGCGTCTCTGTTTCGCTGACCAGTAGGGCGATGAAGGCCGGGGAACCATGATAGGCGGCCGTGTCGCCCGACAGCTCGACGGTGGTCGTGAGGCGTTCGCCGAGATCGGGATATTTTTCCTCCACCACGGCGGCAATGGTTTCGAGATCGAGACGGCGCGTGAGGGGAACGATCAGCCCGATCACGCTGAGCACGGCGGCGAGCACCAGCCACACACCCAGCAGGGCCGCCCGCGCCATCCACGGCAGGTCGAAGGCCGCATCGGCCAGCAGCGCCAGCCCACCGCTGAGGGCCAGGACCAGCAGCAAAACGCTGAGGCCGCGCACCGCCCGCAGCAGGCGGACATGGCGGGCGACCGCATCGATCTTCGCGCAGGGCCGAAGGCAGGACAGCGACGGTGGCCATTACGACATTCCCCCAGATTGATGTCCCCTGTTCCACCAGCCGAACCAGCCGGCAAGACAGCGGACGGCAGCGTGATCCTCGATCTCGAACAGGCCGCGCCGGCTCCCACGTCGGTGCGGGAGAACTCGGGCGGCAGCGGGCAGGCGGCGGCGACTGCTCCCCCCGGAGCAGTTCGCGTGGAGAGAACGTCGATTGTAAACGGAAGACGAAGGGTGGGGCAAGCAGATTGCTGATCCATTCCCGGTATTAGTGTCCCGAATCGGAAATCCGTTGGCGATCTCTTCGGCCTGAAAGGCCGATTCTGTCAGCCCAGGCCGTGAGGCCTGGGAGGAGAATGTGCGTTGGCGATCTCTTCGGCCTGAAAGGCCGATTCTGTCAGCCCAGGCCGTGAGGCCTGGGAGAATGTCGGCGATCAGGTTTTGGCCCTGTAAGGGCCATTCATTGTCTCGAAACATGAGCGGTGAACGGCCCTTACAGGGCCGAATGGAACGGATGCCACAAACCCAGGCCTTACGGCCTGGGCTGACAGAATCGGCCTTTCAGGCCGAAATACATCCAGGGGTCGCCGCCCAATGAGCGAACACCGCCGGACCGCTCAGACCACCCACGGCTCTACCGTTTGCCCCGGAACAACGTCCGCCAGCCGCCGGAGTCGCCGTACAGGACTCCTTCGGCACCGAACACACGGGCCGCCACGATCACGGCGAGCAGGGCATAGGCGGCGGTCGAAAGGACCACCACGGCGGCGCTGAGGCCGTCGGCATGGCCTCCCAGGAGGTCGCGGGCCAACAGAACGATATTCAACAACGGTACCACCGCCAACGGTCCGTTAAGCGGCAGGCCCGGCAACAGGCCCGCGATGCCGGGGACCAGGGCCAGGACCATCAATGGGATCAGGTACGCCTGGGCTTCCTTGAAGCTGCGGGCAAAGCTGGTGACCACCAGCAGCAGGGCGGAGAAGAAAGCCGCGAACAGCAACACGATCCCCAGAATCTCGATCAGGGTGACCAGGCGGAGGCCGCCGGCACCGAACACGCGAGCCGCCAGCCCGCCGACCAGGAGCGAGACGGTCATCGAAAGCAGGTTCACCAGAGCGGTCAACACCGCCACGGTGACCACCGCGATGTACTTGGCCAGCAGAAGGCGGACGCGCGGCACCGGGGCGGCGATGAGCAGCTCCAGCGTGCCACGCTCGCGCTCGCCGGCGGTCAGATCGATGGCCGGATAAACCGCCCCGGTCATCGTCATCAGGATGAGCACCAGGGGGACAAACACGGCCAGCGACAGGGTGGGCTGGCTCTCGACCGCCAGCGGCGCTGGGACCAGGCGCAGCGGCGGCGGCGGCGTCAGGCCCGAGCATGCTTCAGGTCCATCCGCAGTCCATTCGCGTCGGCGCGGGCGGCCAGCTGCTCCAGGTAGCGGACCACGTCCTGGGCAAGGGGCGAATCCTCGCGATAGACCAGGTCCCATTCGTCGGCGCGGCGGGGAAGATCGGCGGCGGGCGGCGGACGGAAGCCCACATCCACCAGGTTCTCGCGCACCGCCGCATCGATGTCGTCGTCGGCTACCACGCCGACCTTCAGGTCCGGCTGGCCGGGGCGTCGCTTGCCTAATCCCAGGTCCAGATAACGCTCCAGCCGCTCCTGATCCTTCTTCACAAACCCCACCCGGTAGACCGGGACAGCTTCGCCTGTCCCCAGGACCACCTGGCCGAACCCGACCGTCAAGAGCGGGTAGAGCAGCAAGGGCATGACAACCAGTGTGACAATCGTTCGACGATCGCGCAGGATCTCGGTCAGCTCCTTCCGCGCCAGCCGGAACAGCCGAGACGAGAAGACAGGGCTGCGCGGGGCAGCCGGGCTTGGCCCATCTGCGGACGGCGGGGTGCTTGTCATAGGACTCCTCCGCGGCCCGGCTCGCGCACGTCGGCCGGCCAACCCGAGAGCAGGGGTCCGGTCTGGGCGAGCTTCAGGAACATTTCCACCAGGCCAGCGCAACCGGTCGCGTCGCGCAGCTGCTGGAGTGTACCCGTCTGGATCAGTCGGCCGCGGTGCAACAGGCCGAAGCGGTCGCACAGGCGCTCGGCCTCGTCCAGACGGTGCGTGGTCAGGATGACAGCCTTCCCCTCGGCCCGGGCATGGGCGACGAATTCCACCACCACCTGGCTGCCCAGCACGTCGAGCCCCAGCGTCGGCTCATCGAGGAGCAGCACGGGGGGACGATGGACCAGGGCCCGGGCCAGGTTCAGGCGCTGCCGCTGGCCGGTACTGAGGGTCCCGCAACGGCGCTGGAAGAGGTCGTCCAGGCCGAACAGGCGCGCCAGGCGGACCGTCTCGTCGGCCGCCGCCGAAGGCTCCAGGCCGTACAAGTCGCCGAAGAACCGCAGCGTCTCCAGGACCGTCAGGTGCGGATAGACGCCCACGTTGGCGGAAACCAGCCCGACCCGACGCTTGACTTCGTCGGGCTGCAGGCGCGAGTCGTAGCCGGCGATGGTCGCCCGCCCCGAGGTGGGCCGCAGCAGGCCCAGCAGCATGCGCAAAGTCGTCGTCTTGCCGGCCCCGTTGGGACCGAGCAGTCCGAAAACCTCCCCGGCCCCGACCGCGAAGGAAAGACGGTCCACAGCCAGGACCTCCCCGCCGTCGGGCAAAGCGAAGCGGCGGGTAAGCTCCTCGACCTGGATCATCGCGAGTCCCCGGCGGTGGTGGCTAGATGACCGTTTCGTAAATCCATGAGCAGCTTCGGACGTTACAGGCCAACGACTTACGGCTGAAAAGCTGCTCAGGAACTTGTGAAATGGCCATCTAGTGCAGGGTCAAGTCAATGCAAGGATTTAGGATTCAGTTGGGTGGCACGCCCTGAGGTACTCCGAAGGGCGTGCTGCACTGACTGCACGCCCTTCGGAGTACCTCAGGGCGTGCCACCCTAAATCCTGTGATTGACGCTGCATTAGTCCCGTCTTTTCTAGCCACTAGCCACTAGCCACTAGCCACTGCTAGAGTTCCGGCATGGTCCTCATCGTCTGGCTCGTCCCGGTGCTGCTGTGGCTGTTCCTGGTCGGAGCCGCCATCGGCAGCTTCCTGAACGTGTGCATCTATCGTTTGACGGCCGGCAAGAGTCTCATTTGGCCCGGGTCGCGCTGTGGGCATTGCTTCCACGAAGTCCGCCTCAAGGACAACATACCGCTGGTGAGCTACTGGGTCCTGGGCGGCCGCTGTCGCGACTGCCGGGCCCCCTTCTCGATGCGCTACTTCTGGGTGGAGTTGCTCACCGCGCTGACGTTGGTGACGTTGTATCTTCTCGAAATCGGGCTGAATGTCCAGCGCCTGCCGCTGTGGCGGCCGGACGGATTCTCCTTTTTCGAGCTGGCCCGGTTCCCGCCCCATTCGTGGGAGCTGTTCGTGTTCCATGCCCTGCTGGCCTGTTTCCTGATCGCGGCGACGGCTTGCCTGGTGGACAGCGGTCGCGTTCCGGCCTCAATCGCCGGGTCCGGCCTGCTGGTCGGCCTGGCCGGGGCCATCGTGTTCTCGTGGCCTTATCCGGAGGCGCCGTCGTCGGCCTCGCACCAGCTGCCGTTCCGCGTTTCGCCCGGCTTCTATCCCTGGCCGGTGTGGGGTCCGTTGCCGGCGGGTCTGCCGCCGCGAAGCTGGCAGCTGGGCCTGGTGACCGGAGGCGCCGGCGCTCTGCTGGGCGGCTGGGGGCTTCGGCTGATCGCCCGCATCGCCGGGGCCGCTGCCGGGCGCGAGGTCCTCCCCGGGGGCGCCGCCGACCTGGGCATGATCGCCGGCGCCTTCCTCGGCTGGCAGCCGCTGCTGATCGCGATCCTCCTGGGCCTGGCACTGGGCTGGCCCCTGGCCATCCAGTGGCGGCGGCCGCCCATCGTGGGACTGGTCCTCGCACTGGCCATCGTGGTCGCCTGGCTCGGCTGGGGCTGGATCGGGCCGCTGCTCCAGCCCATCCTGTTCGATCCGCAGCGGCTGTTCGCGCTGGCCATCGCGGTGCTGACGTTGGCGGCCGTCGAGGGGCTGCTGCTGCGCGCGGCCTGGACGACGCAGCCCCTGACGCCATCAGGGTAGTGCGTCGTCAACCATAAGATCTTGGGTAGCTGAAGTCGCCAGACTTCAGAAAACCTGGGAGCTGCCTGCCACCTCCCGCACCCTCTCACCAACCTGGCGCCCTATCGGGGCCGGTGTGCGATTTTTTTCTTCGAGCTTTGTCCAAGCCCTTGTGGCGTTATGAGTTGCGGCCGAGCGCCGAGATTTCGGCGCTGCCTCTGGGCGTCGGGCGGCACTTGTCCTCCCTTTTCCACCGCTGTTGCGAGGGGGGGGTGTGGCGAGTTTGCCCAGCAATTTGCCCCGAAACGCCTTTCCCCCCGAGGGTAGGCTATCTCCTGCCGCTCGCCTTGGGGGGAAATCAAGGGGGACCCCCTTGGTTATCAGGCAGCTTTTCTTGACGCCGCTGGCGCAAACAAGACCAGGACTAACGGCAGAAAAACTGCCTGCCATCATGGCAGGCAGGTCGGCTGCGATGGCAGGCTGCTCCGGCGGAGAAAGACGCCCTCGCCACGTTGCGGCACCCCGAGGCGGTAAAACCCGCGAACGCTGGCGACCTGATCCGCGTACAGGCAGCAGGCAGCAATCCCGCGGAACGTCCGTTGTACCGACACAGCACGATTCACCCCAGAGGTGATCCGGCATGGCCGACAATGTCATCGTCGAAACGCGCAAGCTCACCAAGGTCTATCGCGACTTCTGGGGCCGCCAGAAGAAGGTGGCCCTTCGCGCCCTGAACCTAAAGATCTACCGCGGCGAGATCTTCGGCCTGCTCGGCCCCAACGGGTCCGGCAAGACCACGACCATCAAGCTGCTCCTGGGCCTGCTCTTCCCCACCGACGGCGACGCCCTGGTGTTCGACCAGCCGGCCAGCGACGTGGGCAAGAACGAGCGCATCGGCTACCTGCCGGAAGAATCGTACCTGTACAAGTTCCTCAACGCCGAGGAGACGCTCGACTTTTATGGCCGGCTGTTCAATCGCCGGGAGCTGAAGGCCTCTGCCGAACGCAACCGCCGGTCGCAGGAGCTGATCGAAATGGTCGGCCTCAAGACCGATCGCAAGCGCATCCTCAAGGAATACTCCAAGGGCATGCGCCAGCGCATCGGGCTGGCCCAGGCGCTCATCAACGACCCCGAGTTGGTGATCCTGGACGAGCCGACCTCCGGCCTGGACCCCATCGGCACCCGCTGGATGAAGGACCTGATCATCCGCCTCCGCGATCAGGGCAAGACGGTGCTCATGTGCAGCCACCGCCTGGACGACGTGCAGGATGTCTGCGACCGCATTGCCATCCTCCACGAAGGGGAGCTTCAGGAGCTGGGCAAGGTCAGCAAGCTGTTGCAGGTGGCCAACCGGGTCGAGATCCAGGCCAGCGGCGTGAAGCTGACCGAGGAGCTGCGCCGCGACCTCGAGGAACTGTTGCGCAAGCATGGCGGCCAGCTGGAGAGCTTCGGCCACCCAACGACAACGCTGGAAGACCTGTTCCTGCGCATCGTCGAGGAGAGCAAGGCGCACCCCGGCCGGCGCTACCTGCCAGGCAAGGAGGGGGAGCCGGACGGGCCGCCACCGGCGCCGCCTACCCAGGTCAAGAAGGGATAGGCGAGCGGGGTGGAGCACAACGCGTTTCCTGGGCCGACTCATGTTTGCAGCCTTGACATTCGATCGCGACCCGCTGACCCTGTCGTGGGACACGTTCCTGCCGTTCCTCAATTCGTGGACGCAGATCGTAGGCGGCTTCGCGATGCTGTGCCTGCTGGTCTGGCTGGTGGGCTACCTGTTCTCGCGTGGCGACTCGCCGGCGGCCAACCTGATGGCGCGAAGCACCCTGGGCGTTCTGCTCATCCTCATGTTTGGCCCCATCGGTGCCCTGGTCGTCATCCTGTCCATCCTGAGGCGTCAGGCCCAGGGGGCTGATGTCGGCGTGGGGAGTCTGAACCTCCGTGCCCAGGACTTCCGCCGGGTGACCGTGACCAGCGCAGCTCTTCATCGGCGCTTTGGTGTGGGCGGCCAGCGGCTACCTGATCTTGCTGGCCCTGTACGTGCCCGAGTGGATCCACGAGCTGATATCGGAGACGGCAGCACCACAGGTCCCGGCGTGGCGGCTGCTCGCCCAGAGCTACCTGTGGACGATTGCCGGGGCGGCGGCCATCGTCGCCGTGCTCGTGCCGATCTTCGGCGACCTGGTGCGGCTCAGCCCACGCCGCGTCTGGGCCGTCGCCCGCCTGAGCATGAAGGAGGCCGTCCGCCGCCGCGTCCTCTGGGTCTTTGTCGCCTTGCTCCTCGTCGTCCTCTTCGGGAGCTGGTTCATTCCCCACAAGCCGGAAGACCAGGTCCGCACCTACGTGCAGGTCGTCTTCCTGGCGATGGCTTTCCTGATGCTGCTGGCGGCCGGGCTGATCTCTGGGTTCGGCATCCCCGATGACATTCGCCATCAGACCATCCATACGATTCTGACCAAGCCGGTGCAGCGCTTCGAGGTGTTCCTGGGTCGCTTCCTGGGCTACGCCCTGCTGATGACGGCGGTGCTGGTGGGCATCAGTGGGCTGGGCCTGCTCTATGTGCTGCGGAACATCGATCGCGAGGCGCAGGATGAGAGCCTGAAGGCCCGCGAGGCGTACTACGGCAACCTCAGCTTCAAGAATACCCCTAGCCTGGAGAAGGGCGAAAGCGTCGGCCGCGAATGGGACTACCGCGGCTACATCGTCGGCAAGCCGCCTACTGCCACCGATCCGTTGCAGTACGCCGTCTGGAGCTTCAGCCATATTCCGCAGCCGCTACTCGATCGCCCGACCAGCAACCTCGAATTTGCCCTCGACATCTACCGCACCCACAAGGGTGTCGAGGGGCAGGGCATTTTCTGCACCTTTATTGTCGAGAGCTGGCGCTTCGATCCGGGCAACGACGCGCTGAAGCAGAAGTACATCGCCCGCAAGAAGGAGTTGGAGGACCATCCGGAGCCGGGCGTGGACATCGCGGACAGGCTGGCCGAGGAGTTCGGCTATTTCGAGTGGCCGTCGATGGAAATCAAGGAAAGCCACACGCAGCACATTCCGGTGCCGAGAGGGTTGTTCAAGAACGCCCAGGGCGAGGACAGGGCCCGGCAGAAGGAGCTGCGCGAGCGGCCCGGCTGGGAGGAGCTGCGCCGCCGCAACGAATGGCCCGCCGCCCCCTTCCGCGTCAGCGTCCGCTGCGACAGTAGTGGCCAGTTCCTTGGCATGGCCAAGTACGACCTGTTCTTCCGTCTCGACGACGACAGCAACCGCACTGTCAACAAGCTTCGTTTCTGCACCAATTTCTTCAAGGGGAGCTTTGGCTTGTGGCTGCGGCTGTGCCTGATGATCGGCCTGGCCGTGGCCCTGAGCACTTATCTGAGCGGCGTCATCACCATCTTGACAACCTGGATCCTTTACATCCTCGGCTTCTTCCAGGAGTTCATCACCGAAGTGGCCCTGCGCAAGAACGTGGGCGGCGGCCCGATGGAATCCACCATGCGCCTGCTGCAGCGCCCCGGCAGCGCGCCCATCGCCCTGCCCTCGGACGATTCCGCGGCCATGCAGGTTTCTACCTGGATCGACGGCTCTTTCAGCTGGACCCTGCGCCGCATCCTGAACCTGATCCCCGACGTGGCCCGCTACAGTTTCACCGACTTCGTGGCCGAAGGCGTGTCCATCCGCCCCGACCAGATGGCGATGGCGTTCCTGTTGCTCGCGGGGTACATCCTGCCCTGGGTGGTCCTGGCGTACTACCTGCTCAAGTGGCGTGAGGTGGCATCGACGACGTAAATGGATAAAGTCCCGGTGAACCGGCTGCGTAAGCTGCCGGGTTTGGGGCTGGCACCCGGCAGCTGACGCAGCCGGTTCGCCTCGGCGCACATACTAGAATTACCTGGAGCTTGGTCATGGCCAGTCCTTATCAGCAGCAGGCCCTGCGTCGCAAGCTAGTCTACCTCGGACTCATCGTGGCCCTGTTCACGGTGGCCGGCATCTTTCGCGCCTTCGTTGTCGAGGCCAAGGCCGAGGAACTTGCGCTGCGCGAGCAGAACGTGGGCGAGGTGGAACTCGGCGGTTCGGCCCTGCAGCTCAGCCTGACGGGCTCGCGCGGCTTCGTCGTCTGCGGGCTGTGGTACTGGGCGATGGATGCGCAGAAGAAGAATCGCTGGAACGAGCTGGAGTTGTATTGCGATTCGTTGACCCGCTTGCAGCCGCACTTCATCCGGCCCTGGCTCTTCCAGAGCTGGAACCTGTCGTACAACGTCTACGCGGTGGCGGACCAGGTCAAGGACAAGTACTTCTATGCCAGCCGCGGCGTGGAATTGCTGGGCAAGGGGGAGCGCAAGAACCATTTCAATCCCGAAATGCGCTTCAACATCGGGTTCTATCAGCAGCACAAAGTGATGCAGAGCGATGAGACGCACTACATGCGCTGCCTGTACCAGCTGAGCTGCATCCCGCCGCCGGACCGCGACCCGGCCCATTTCGTGATCGAGACCGAGGGCAACAGGACGCTTGATCTGTTGGCCTTCGAGAAGTTCTGCATCGCTCATCCGCAGCTGGTGCGGCGCCTGCACGATCGGCTCCGCTGCAATACGCTGGAGGATGTGCTCCACTTCCTGACGGAAAACCAGCAGATCCCGACGATTTACAAGGATGACCCGGAGGAAGCGGGTCCGGAATGGCGCCAGGGCCGGGCTCCGCTCCGGCCGATGCCCGAGCGCTTTCCGGCCTTGCCTCCGCCGGCCGACATCCGCCAGGCAGAATTGCCGCACGGCGTGGTCGAACTCTATGACCAAAACGAATTGAGCTACGACAGCCCGCTGGACGATGCGTTCGACGCCCATGCTTGCTCCCGCGCCTGGTATGGCTACGCGCAGGATGCGATCCCGCAGCCGAGCACGGAGTGGCCGGGCGAGTCGGCGCCGATCACCGATCGCACCCGGCAGCGGCCGGCGCGGATGACGACCAACATCTTCCGCAACCAGCCGCCCCAGGCCCAGACCTTCGTCGGCCAGCGCCTCACCGACGAGGGGTGGTTCGGCCCCGAGGGCTGGCTTATCACCGGCTGGTTCCCGAACGATCGCTTCCACGACGACCGGCCTGCCCTGGTCGGCACGGGGGAGCAATTGGTCCCGAAGTCGAACTGGAGCGAGGAGACGTGGAACAAGGCCTTCGCCATGTGGAAGCGGCGCGGCGAGCGCAGCCTGATGCTTCTCGATGACCAAACCTTGAGCGACATCAACAAAAAGGCGCTCGACTTCCGCAAGAAGTTCGAGAAGCAGCTGGGAGGCAACCTGTACGGCCCGGAGCCGGCCGAGGACAGCCCGGACCACGATGGCTGGAAGGCGGCAAAGTTCATGTTCCTGTACGACTATTCGCGGACGCTGCCGAACTTCGCCCACTTCTATTACACCGCCATGATGGAAAAGGACCCGCTGATGATCGATGCCCGGCGAACCATGTTCGCGGCGCGGCAGAGTGTCCGCCAGGGCCACCGGGATCAGGCCGCGGAACTGTTCGAGTCCGAAACGGGGCTGCAGCGCCTGCGCTTGATGCTTGAGACCTATCCGCATGCCCGCGCCGACCACGACACGCAAGAGGAGTTCTTCGAGCTGCAGGTGCGGTACATCAAGCTCTTGCAGGACAAGGACGGGGGGCCGTTATTCAAGCAGGTGATGGCCGCCGGCGGGTTGCTGGGCACCGGCGTCCCACACGGAGCCGCCGGAACCGCCTGGACTGGGGCCGTCAATCTCCTGCTTACCGGCCCATCCCTCCTGTCGAACCTGCCGGTGCCGGAAGTCATCCCCGCCGAGCGCATGCGCATCGACGGCAAGGGCCAGGACGGCAATCCGCTGATTCCAGACATCGTACGCGACCAGGTGAAGGCGAAGCACGGCCTGCTCAGGATTATCCCGCAGATGATGCCCCCCAGCGGGATGATGCCGCCCGGCGCGTCGCCGCCGCCGGGAATGACGATGGGTCCCGGTGGCGGACCGCCCGGGATGATGCCGGGTTCCCGTGGCGGGCCTCCCCCTGGAATGATGCCCGGCCCCGGCGGCGGGCCGCCTCCAGGGCCCGGAGGGGTGCCGCCTCGGTGATCGGAGGCTCGGAAAGCCCCTCGCCCAGGTACTCCTGGGAGGGGGGCTTGTGCTGGAAATCGTCGCATGGCCGATCGCATTGCGAGCGTCCTGGCTCACCCCGATGACGCCGAGTTCCTTTGTGCCGGCACCCTGATCCGCCTGGTTCGCGAGCGCGGCTGGGAGGTTCACATTGCCAGTATGACGCCGGGCGATTGCGGATCGGCGGAGTTACCTCCTGTCGACATCGCCCATATCCGGCGCGCGGAAGGCGCCGCGCGGCTGCGGTCATCGGCGCCGCGTATCACTGCCTCGAAGAGCGCGACCTGCGCATCGTCTACGGTGAGGGACCGCTGGAAGGCGTTGTTCGGTTCCTGCGGCGGGTGCGGCCGAGAATCGTCCTGACCCACAATCCCACCGACTACATGCTCGACCACGAGCAGACCGCGACGATCGTTCGGGCCGCGTGCTTCGCGGCGGCGGTGCCCAATTTCCAGCGCGACCGCTTGGCGGAGCCGCCGCTCGATCACATTCCCCACCTCTATTACTGCGACGCGATCGAGGGGAAGGACCTGCTGGGCCGACCGGTGACGCCGGCGTTTTGCCTCGACATTTCCGGCATGATGCAGACCAAGGAGGAGATGCTGGGCTGCCACGCCAGCCAGCGCGACTGGCTGCGCAAGCAGCACGGCATGGATCAATACATCCAGGCCATGCGTGACTGGGGCCGGGAGCGCGGCAGGCCGCACGGTGTGGCGTTTGCCGAGGGCTTTTCACAGCATCTGGGCCACAGCTACCCGCAGGAGAATTTGCTGGGGGAGTTGCTGGGAACAGCCTGAGCCGCTTGCGGCTTCGCTGGGCGCCCGAAGCCGCAAGCGGCTCACTTCTTCGGCCCGGGGATCGGCTTGCCCATCTTCGTCAAAAGCTTCTTCATGTCTTCCCAAACCTTCATCCGCTCCGAGTCATAGCGCTGGCGGTCCCCTTCACAACGGAGCAGGTAGGACGGGTGATAGGTCACCATGACCGGGATGCCGCGGTAGTCGTGGAACCGGCCGCGCAACTGGCCGACGGCAACAGTCGTGTGCAGCAGGTTTTGGGCGGCACTCCCACCCAGGCAGCAAATGTACTTCGGCCGGACCAGTTCCAGCGTTTGCTCGAGGAACTCGCGGCAGTTGGCCGCTTCATCGGCCAGCGGCGGGCGATTGCCGGGGGGCCGGCAGCGGAGGATATTGCAGATGTAGACCTCGGCCCGCTGGTAGCCGCACGCGGCGATGATGCGATCGAGCAACTGTCCGGCCCGGCCGACGAAGGGCTCGCCCAGCCGGTCCTCGTCCGCCCCCGGAGCTTCGCCGATGAAGCAGATATCGGGATCGAGCCGGCCGACGCCGAACACCGTCTGCGTGCGCGTCGAGGCCAGGCCGGCGCACCGTGTGCACTGGCGAACGCGCAGGGCCAGGGCCGCCAGGGCTTCTTGCCGCTGCTCCACCGTCAACGCCGCGTCGCTGCTGACCAGTGCTACTCGGACAGGTACTGCCTCGGTGACCGTAGGCGGGCGGGGGGCCGGCGTCGGTCGGGCGCCTCCGCTACTGGCCCCGCCACGGCGAGAGCCGGAGGCAGTGGGCCGGTCGGCAGCCAATCGACCCCGGCCGCCCGCAGGCTTTCCAGATGCTGCCTCGCCAGGCGTGACAGCAGGTCCGGGCTAAGAGCGTGATCCTCCGACATGCAAACCTCTCCTCCATTGGAATGATCCCCGGCACGATGGCATAGAATGTCATTCTAGTTGACCGGTTCGCAAGTTCGCCGCCATTGCCCGGACCGGGCAGCCCAACGCGCCAGCGAGGAGGAAACGGCGAACCCTCGCTGGCGCGTCGGGCTGCCCGCATCGGTCGCCAGAGGATAGCGCCATGCCCGACCTTCCGCAGTCATTCACCGTCGGCCTGGTGCAGATGCGCTGCGACGCCGAGCCGGAGGCCAACCTGGAGAAGGCGGCCGCTGGAATCCGGGAGGCGGCGGCGCGGGGGGCCCAGATCGTCTGCTTGCAGGAGTTGTTTCGCTCGCACTACTTCTGTCAGCGCCAGGACGCAGCTGTGTTTGACCTGGCCGAAGCGATCCCCGGCCCTTCGACGGAGCGGCTGGGGCGGGTCGCCAAGGAGCTGAACGTCGTGGTGGTGGCCTCACTGTTCGAGCGGCGGGCCGCCGGGGTCTACCATAACACCGCCGCCGTCCTCGACGCCGACGGCCTCCTCCTCGGCCTCTACCGCAAGATGCACATCCCGGACGACCCGCTCTACTACGAGAAGTACTATTTCACCCCAGGGGACCTGGGATTTCGCACCTTTGACACACGCTTCGGACGCATTGGCGTGCTCGTCTGCTGGGACCAGTGGTATCCGGAGGCCGCGCGGTTGACAGCGCTGCACGGGGCGGAGGTGATCTTCTACCCGACGGCGATTGGCTGGCATCCGAGCGAAAAGGCAGGGTACGGCATCGCGCAGCACCAGGCCTGGGAGCTGATGCAGCGCGCACACGCCGTGGCCAACGGTGTCTACGTGGCGGCCGTCAACCGCGTCGGCCACGAAGGCGACGCAAAGGGTGGGCTGGAGTTCTGGGCGCGTCGTTCGTCTGCGACCCGTTTGGACAGGTCCTGACACGGGGATCCCACGACCGAGAGGAAGTGCTTGTCGTCGAGTGCGGCCGGCGGCACATGGAGGAGGTGCGCCGCAACTGGCCGTTCCTGCGCGATCGCCGCATCGATGCCTATGGCGACCTCACGAAGCGGTTGATTGACTGATCGGCGTGCCGCCCTACCACACCGTGTACCCCCCGTCAATCGTCAGCATGGCCCCGGTCATATAGCTGGACGCCTCGCTGGCCAGGTAAACCGCCAGCGGGCCGATCTCATCCGGCTCGCCAAGCCGACCCATCGGGACCTGGCCCTCAAAGGTTTCGCGCAGCTTCGGGTTCTCGCGGAACCAGCGGCGGTTGGCATCGGTCATGAAGCCGCCGGGAGCGATGGCGTTGACGGTCACACCGAAGGGCGCCCAGTCGGCGGCGAGGGCCCGGGTGAAGCCGACCACCGCCGCCTTGGCTGTCTCGTAATGCCGGCCGAAGATGCCACGCGTGGCGATCTGGCCGCAGATCGAGGCGATGTTAATGATCCGCCCCCACTTCCGCGGCAGCATCGCCCCGCCCACGAGCTTGGTACACAAAAAGACGCTGGTCAGGTTCAGATCGAGGTGCCGCTGCCAGAACGTCCAGCGGCATCTCCTCGGTGGCGATGTTTTGCCGACGCCCGCCGACATTGTTGATGAGGATGTCGATCGGGCCATGCTCGCCCAGCACCCGCTCGCACATCTTCTGGGTGGCATCCGGCGAAAAGAGGTCGGCCTCGACCAGATCGACGCGCCGACCCAGGGCGAGCAGCTCGTCGTGGGCCTTGAGCAGGTTGTTCGGGTCGGTGCCGACGAGGACCAGGTCGGCCCCGGCTTCGCCGAGCGCCTGGGCCATCGCCCGCCCCAGGCCGCGCGTGCCACCGGTGATCAGGGCGCGCTTGCCGTCCAATCGGAAGCGATCGAGGACGTTCATGGGAGTTATCCCCAGTTGCCGCGGCGAACGGTCGCCCCCTCAATACCCCTTCGCCTTGTCCACCACGCAGAGCAGTCGTTCCCCGGCGACGAAGCGGCGGACATTCTCGCGCCACAGGCGCCACTGGCGGTCCTTGACCTCGGGCGATTGGCCGCCGATGTGCGGGCTGATGACGCAGTTGGGCATCTTCCACAGCGGATGGCCGTTCGACAGCGGCTCCGGATCGGTCACGTCCATCCCGGCCCCGGCGATGCGACCATTCCGGAGCGCTGCGGCCAGCTCATCCGTCTTCACGATCGGACCGCGCGCCACATTGATGACATAGGCGCTCTTCTTCATCGCCTCGAACTCCTTCTCGCCGATCAGGCCCTTGGTCTCGTCGGTCAAGGGGCAGGCGACGATGACGACGTCGGCCCTGGGCAGAAGATCGTGCAGCTTCGCCGGCCGGTCGAGGCTGAAGACGTAATCGGGGCGTTCCATCTCCTTGGGATCGACGGCCATGACGCGCATGCCGAAGGAATGGGCGCGCCGGGCCGTTTGCGTGCCGACGCCGCCCAGGCCAATGAGCACCAGCGTTTTGCCGCGCAGCTCCTGCTCCTGCACCTTCGGCTTGCGCCAGACGGCGTCGGCCGCCTCGCCGGGCAGCACCTCGCGCAGGCCGCGCGTCAGCGACAGCAGCAGGGCGAAGGCCTGGTCGGCGACCGTCGGGCCGGAGAGGCGTTGCGTATTGGTGAACACGATGTCGCTTTTCGCCAGCTCCGGCGACAGCTCCTTTTCAATGCCGACGTGCCCGGCCTGAATCCAGCGCAGCCGTTTGCCGCCGGCCTTGACGATCTCCGAGGTGGAGAAGCCAAGGACCGCGTCGGCATCGGCCGCTTCGCGGGCCGCCTCGGCGGCACTCTTGACCGGCACGAATTCGACCGCCGGGGCGATCCGCTTGAGCTGCGCCAGATCGGCCGGCATCAGGTTGGGCACCACGATCCGCGTCGGCGCCGACCAGCCCGGCGTCTCCTTCGTCGGCGATGGCCCTTCCGTGATGCCGTGCTCCTCGGTCAGGTCCCACGGGGCGACTCGGCCGGTGAGTTCGTTGTACACGAACTCCACGTTGGGCTTCGTCGGCGGCACACTGGTCCATTCCTTGTACCAGGGCATGTCGATCACCTTCTGAATGTCGGCCAACTCCTGCCCCCCATCCACACCCCTCTTCACTTGCTGCCGCAGCTCAACGAAATAGCGTTTCTGTTTCTCAAGCAACTCCTTGCCGGCCATCGGTCCATGACCGGGCAGGACCCACTTGACATCGAGCTGCTGCGCCCGCTCCATCACACGAATCCATGACGCGGAGTCGGAATGGCCCATGAAGTTGTAAGCGCCGTTGACGCAGGCATCGCCGGTGCACAGCACCTTGTGGTGCGGCAGGTAGGCGAAGGCGTCGCCGCTGGTGTGGGCATGGCCCAGGAAGAGGAACTCGACGCGCTGCTTGCCGTCGTCCAGCACCAGCTTGTCATCGAAGACCAGGCTGGGCACCTTCAGCTGGCTTTCGCGCACGTCCTTGCGGCCGGTGGCTCCCTTGCCGGCCTCCTCGAACTCCTTGGGCCCGTTGATCCGCAACAGCCGGGCGCAATTGGCCTGCGCGAGGATGGTGGCCCCTTCCTTGGCGAAGACCGCGTTGCCGTAGGCGTGATCGCCGTGGTGGTGCGTATCCAGGACATAGCGGATCGGTTTATCGGTCGTCTTCTTGATGGCCGCAATCACGTCCGCCGCCTCCTTGGGGAAGTTGGCGTCGATGACGGCGACGTAGTCCTCGAACACCACCCAGATGTTGTTGCTGCCGCCGAACGGAATGCTGCTCCCTTCCGGGCCAATCGAGGAGTAACGGAAGAAGACGCCGGGGGCGACCTCCTTGACCTCCTGGAACTTCATGGCGGGCGGGGCGTCGGCGGCGAATGCCGGGCCGACGGCCAGCAGAAGGAGGATGACGACGGTGGGAGAAGCCAGAACGGATCGCATCGGCGGTACTCCGGGCGGGCGACGAACGGCGGGGGATCGGGCTTGGTGGACACTGTAAGCGCGGAAGGGGCGAGGAGCAATGGGCAAGGCGGACGCGCCCCGCATGTTGTCCCGGAGCCGCATCGCTGCGCGCTCGCTTCCCATGAGAACCGAGTTGCCCCAGTCGGCCCCGCCGCCGTGGGAACTTCTGGCCAGGGGAAGATGGCAAGGGCGAGTGACTTGCTCAGTGGACAAGTCAGGTGAGCAAGTCACTGGGTGACACAACAAGCTCTACCCCAGGGACTTGCGACTTCCGCGAGAGTGACTTGCTCACTTGCTCACGCATTTGTGGGCAAGTCACCGGTGTACGATTTTGCTACACTCGGCCGCAGGGGTGGCGCGGCGGAGTCCTGAGCGCCGCAGAGCGAATTGCGCCTCGCGAGTCAGGGCGAAGCGGGCATCGCCGCGCGACAGGCGCTCCAGGAATGTGCGGGCCTCGGTGCTACCCATCTCCTCAAGCAGGCGCACGGCCCGCAGACGGCGGCGCTGTTCGGGGTCGCGGGTTGGGTCGAGGCCTTCCAGCAAGGTCTGGATGTGGCGCCGAACCTCCGCCGAGGGCTTGGCGGCCAGCGTCCGGCGAAGGGCCGGGGCGGCCGATTCGATCCCACCCGCCAACTTGGTACTCGCCCCCTGGCGGGTGGCGAAGTCCTCGCTGTCCAGGTCGGCGATGAGTTGACCAATGCGGTCCGCCGTCAGAGTCAGGGGCGGCGCAGCCGTTCGCGCAGCACGGTGACCGCCCGTGGTCCGGCACCGGCCAAGCGCCAGACGGCCAGGTCGGCGCGAAGGGCGTCGTCGGCCGCCAGGTCGTCCCAGAGGGGGACGAGATTGTCCGGCACGGCCCCCGGAGCGCCGGCGGCGCCCCAACCCTTCGCGGCCAGGGCCGGGTCGATCCGGTGCATCACCCGGCTCGCGGCACGCCAGATGTCGTCGTTGGGATGCCGGAGCAGTGGTAGGACCAGAGGAGCAAGCGAGGCGGCCCGTGGTCCCTGTGCAGCCAGGGTCTCGACCAGGAAACAGAAGAAGTGGGGATGATGTTCGAGGAGCTTCCGCAAAACGGGCACCGTATCTGGGTGATCCGGCTTCACGCGAGCCAGCGCTACCACGCTCACCAGGCGGATATACGGATCGATGTCGTGTAGCCCTTGGGCCAGCAAGGCCACCGTGTCGTCTTTGCCCTCCAGCCGGTCGTATACTGTGGCGATTACGGCGCCCACGTGCTTTTCTTCCTCCCATCCCAAGGGTTCCGGCTGCCAAAAAACGCCGGGCGCGAAGTGATCCGACTCCCATGGACTGCGCTCGCAGGCACTCAGGAGATCGTCCAATGCCGTCGAGACCCGGCGCTGTCTCTCGCTACCTTCACCTCCGCGCACCCGCCATAGCGTAAGCGCCAAGCGGGCGTGTTCGGCGCCGGTCGCTTTCTCTAGCGCCTGCCGCAATGCCGGCTCGGCAGCCTTGGCCTCGCGACCGCGTTCCCCCAACCAGCGAGCCGCCAAGACGCGGTGGTCAAGCTCGGCCTTATCCAGCCAGCGCGTGGCATGCGCCACTGCCTTCTCGCGCTCGCCTAGCCGGAGTAGCACGTCGGCCAGGTCGATCCCGTCGGCAAGTTCAGCGAGGAGGGTCTGGACCTGCGGCAGCAACTCCCTGTCCTCCGGGCCGAGCAAGTTTGCCAGGTCACGGACCAGGGCACGCGAGGCATGATCCTTTGTTGAAAGCTGTGCCAGCAGGGCCGGCAGGGACGGTTTCGCCGTCTTGCCGCACCGGCCTAGAAGGTAGTACGCCCAAAAAAGGTCGGACTGCCGTTCCTTCGCCAGGTCGAGGACCTTGGGCGTAACCAGGCTCGGACTTCCTTCGGGATCGATGTCGAGCATTGCCCGGGCCGCGTGCAGACGGATGGACTCCCGGAAAGGGTCTTCCTGGCGTTCGGAAGCATCTTGCAGCACCCGGCGCAGGACCGGCAGAGCCAGGCGGGCTCGTGGACCGAGAAGGCCCAGGTTCCGCGCCGCTGCTCGCCGGCCGTAGTGGACAGAAGCACGATTGGCCAGCATCTCCGCCAGCACTTCGACCGGCGGTGGGTCGAAGCGAGCGAGCAAGGTCATCGACTCGATCTCGGGTTGTGACCAGTCCGAGGCGTGGTCGGGCCTCAAGAGCATTTTCCGCAACGCGTCCAGTGACTCCCACGACTGCGGGCCAAAGCCCTGGAGGGCGCGGACTGTCGATAACTGAGCATCCTCACCGTGCTTGGTGTTTTTCAACAAGGCCGCGAGGCCGGCCACGGCCCGTGCTGTAGACGGCGAATCCTGAGCCACCCGGCCGACCGCTTCAACGGCGGCCACACGGATGGGCTCCTCGCCATCCGTCAGCGCCTTCAACAAGGACGGCAGGGCCGCACCGGCTTTGGGCCCCAGGTCGCCAAGAGAGCGGATGGCGGCGCAGCGTGTTTCCAGCTTTTCACTTCCCAAATGGCCCTGGAGGGTTGCCATGCCGTCCCTGTCCTCGGGATCGAGTTGCACCAGCGCACTGGCAGCGGCCAAGGAAACGCCGAGGTCCGAATGCTTGAGGGCGCGGCGCAACGCCGGCAATGCGGTGTGCGCCGCCGCTCCGAGATAGGCGAGATCCGCGGCCGCGATCATGCGCGCCCGTTGGGTCCCTTCGCCCAAGGTCCGCGCCAGCTTGGTCGCTTCCTCCGGATCGCCCGTGCCCCACCCGACGAACTGCGGCGAATCGTCGGACAACACGTACCTGGTGACCTTGAGTCCGGATTTGATGCGCCATAACCGGCCGGTGCCGCGAGCGTTCCAAAGCATCGGCGCATGCGCGAGGATGGTGGTCTCGCGCCCCGCGAGGAGGGCGGTGACGGCATCGCGCAGGGCTTCCGTCGAGCCGACGAACGTCGAGTCATGGCCATCCTGGGCCGTGCAGTACCAATCCGATTCGTCCCGCCAGGCCGTGGCCCAGCGCCCCTTCACGAAGACCCTCGCCTCCGTGTCACCCACTCCGCTTACCCAAACGCCGCCGAAGAAGCAAAGCACCGTGTCGCCGGTGCGGAAAAGAGCTTCATTCTCCGCATTTGACAGCAGAACGAGTGCGCGGAAAGGCACCTCCTGTCCGTTGCCCTTGAGTACCGCTATCGTCTTGAGGGTGATTTCCTTCTGGGTCTTCGCGTTTTTTGGTGGGTACTTTTCACAGTTTTGGGAGCATGCAGGTCAGGATTTTCAGCCGGAGGTACTCCTCATCCCGGAAGCCGTACGCCCGCCTCTGGATGGCACGGATCTTGTTGTTGATGCCTTCCACGAAACCCAACGGCACCTTGTTCTCCGCGCGGCAATAGGCCTCGATCCCGTCCCAGTGCGCTGCCACCATGCGGGCGAAGCGCTCGAAGGGCTCCAGACGTTGCCAGCGCAACGCGGCACGCCACTGGTCGAAGAAACGCCGGGCCCAGCCGGGGCTCCAGTAGTCCCAGAGCTGATCGAAGGACTCCTTGAGGAGGTACGCCTTGTTCAGCCGGCGGTTGGCCTTGAACAACAGCGTCAGGGCTTCCCGCCCCGTGGCGTTGAGGTTTTCCCAGTGAGACAAAAGCGTGTACCTCTGCCCTTTGATGAAGCGCCGGTCCTTGCCCGACACGCGGGCGTATTCCCGCCTGCGCACCTGGTCCATCGCCTCGGCCAGGTGCATCAGGATGTGGAACTTGTCGTACACGATCGTGGCCTGGGGAGCGTTCCCCTCCTTGAGGGTGGAGTTACGGAACGCCTGCCACATGTCCATGACCGCCACGCGGATTTTGCCGCATTTTTCTGGGCCCAGCCAGGCAAAGAACTCGTCCAGGCTGGCCTCGGAACGGTCCACGCCGCCAAACCAGATGGGACGACCACGCTCCAGGTCGCTGACGACGATGCGGTACTGGTGCCCCCTGGCGACGGCGATTTCGTCGATGCCGATGACCCGGGGCCGGGGTGCCGACCCGGCGAAGCTGCTCGCGCATGTACTGCTTGTCCAACTCCTTGACGGCGTGCCAATCGAGGAAGAGTTCTTCGGCCACCTCCTTGATGGGCGTCTGGCGACAGCGGCGGCCCACGAAGAAGGCGAACCGCTTGGTATAGAGCGGGTTGTCGGCCAGCCAGTCGAGGCCCTCGTTCTTCACGCCGCCACACCGTGAGCACTGGACGCGGCGGAGGCGGAAGGTGAGGTAGACGCGTTTGTCGCCGCAGGAGAGATCGCGGACGCGTCGGGTCCGTTTGTCGTAGTGGCTGTAATACTCCTGGCCGCAGACGCCGCAGCGCGTTTTTTTCGGCAGCGCCGCAGGGTGATAACGACGGCGTGGGGGTCCCCGAAGAGGCCCCGGACCTGGGCCAGAGGGACGAAGCCAGGAAACCGGTAGAGGTCATGGAGCAGCTTGAAGATGGCCATCGTGTCAGCATGGCAGCTTTTTGCTCCGCGGGGAAGGCGGTTTTCCTCGGGGAAAGCAGGGGATTTGTCCCTTCCTGGGCCGAAAGTTACCCACTAAAAAACGCGAAGAGCCTTCCTTCTCTTTGACCGCTTCGACCTGGAGCACAAGGACCTGTCGCGACTCCTGCACCAACATGCTTAAAGGCAAGGGAAGCAGTCGCGGAACGATGGGGGAGCTAGCGGCAGCGGGGAGCGCGAGGAGCGAGAGCAGGAGGACGCTGAGCACGGGACGACGTTGCATCGTTCGCCTCCCTGATGCGCTGCCGCGGGTTCGTCGCCATCTGCGGGTCGGTCACGATCCCTCGGTACCCCATCGGGCTTGCAGCACACTGTAAGCACGGGAGAGGCGTGGAGCAATGGGGGGACGGTCACGCTTTCTGGGAAAACACGGCCCGAAAACCGGCCTGCTCGAAATGATGGTCAGCGGTCAGGGCATCCGTCAGGCCGCGTTCAGTCATGAGGGCGAAGGAAATGCAGTCGGTCAAAGGCCAGGCCTTGTCCGGCGCGCGACAAAGAGATTGAAACCAGCCTCGTAAATCGCCGGATCGTAGCCGACGACTTCAAACAGCGAATCCGCACGGACGGCTTGTAGGAACCCAACGGTCGTTGCTCTGGCGGCAGGCATCGAGAGCGCATCGGCCAGCTCCATGAGCACCCATTCGGTCGTGACGAGTTTCCCCGTGAACCCATTCAGATAGGCACTGACCACCGCATGACCCTGATCCCGTGGATTCAGCCAGGCAATCAGCGCATACGTGTCGGCAAAGACCGTCATCGCTTGGGCGTCCCCAGACGATAGTGCTCGTGCTGAGCCGCAAGGTCCTCCGGAAGGCCCGGGACCGCGCCCTTGAACGCCGCGAAACGCTCACCGAATGGTTTCGGTTTTTCTTCGGGAGCCGGAGTGATCCGCACCCGGGCTCCTTCCGGCAAAGCCGTTACATCATCCGGCACAATGACACCGTTGTGGACTACACCTTCCAACTCCATGAGACACCCTCGCTGCACAGATTCCGGGATTGCGGTCAAGAGATTCAGGTTCGAGGATTCCTTTACTTCTTCAGCATCCCCTCCAACTCAATCTCCTTCAAGGGCAACGCCGACGACGGGCACTTGCCGATGGCCAGGTGCAGCTTCAAGACGGTGGGCTCGAAGATCATCGTCTGCAAGGTCCCTTCCCCCTGGTTGACGGCATCGAGTTTCCGGGCCACATCCGCCAGTCCCAGCGGTTGCTTGGTGTCGCGGCTGGCATCCAGTTTCGGCAGCCGATCGCATTGCACGCCGGCACCCAACTCCTTCGAACAGAAGTGGTTGGTGCAGGTGCAAATGTCGGCTTCCGGCGGCCGCACCACCAGGTTCTTCGAGGTCAGCTCGAAGACCGCTCCGCCATTCCTGTCGCAGACGGCCAGGTTGAGCATGGTGGTGCGCTTCATGCCGCGCAGGAGCTTCTCGGCCTCGGCCACGGTGCTGCACTCCTCCAGCACGCGGCGAAACGCCAGGGTGTAAGGCGTTCCCTTGATGTCGAGGCCGGGCGAGCCGTCCTTGGTTTTGCGGACCTCGTGGACGGCCAGCGCCAGGCCGGCGTCGTTCATCCCCGACAGGCAGCCGATCATGCCCGCAAAGCCAACCGAGGCGAAGGCGTGCTTCCCCTTGGGGCGGTAGACCGTGACCAGGCTGTAGTGCTGAAAGTAGCCGAGGGTGGGGTAGTCGAGGTTGCGGCCGAAAAGGGGCCCGCCGGTGGCGCTGCGACTCCTTGCCGACGATCAGGCTGGCGCAGCCGGCCGCCTTGCTGATGTCGGGAAAGGCGTTGCCGAACACTGCCAGGTCGCGGTCCACTCGGGCCTCCTTCACCAGGGCATCCAGCTCCTTCAGGTGGTCGTGCGGAAACTGCGGCTCCATGGCCTTCCCCGTGGCGATCAGCAGCGGCAGCAGCGCCTCGGCCTTCCGCTGCTTGAGCAGTTCTCGCGGGAAGTCGAGCAGCTTCGCCAGCGGCCTGGCCGTCAAGGCACCGGCCTGTTCTCCCATCTCCTCGGGAGTGCCCTGGAGCACCAGGACGGGGATCCCCTTGATGTGCTTCAACTCTCCCGCGCCATGCTTGCCGTCGGCGTAGGGCGATTCGTCGGCGGAGCGGGCCGGCACCGTCGCCAGGAAAAGAGCCGTCAGTACCAGCAGTGGCAGATAGCGGAGTCGCGACATCGGCAAACCTCGTCCGTGGAACGGGCGACCCGGCGGAGCGGTGGATAGCCTAACACGAGCGGCGGCGACGGACAACGGGAACGAAGGAGGTCCATTCCCGTTGTTGCGCCGCCAGAGATCTTCGTCTCGCAGGGGGTAGCCCCGGAGGGGCGGCCGTTGTTAGCCAGGGGCTTCAGCCCCTGGACAAGGGCGTTATTGTTGGATGGGTAGCCCCGGAGGGGCGGCCGTAGCTTACGGCCGCCCCTCCGGGGCTACGGAGGATTTGTATTGGCCGTCGTCCCAGGGGCTGAAGCCCCTGGCTAACAACGGCCGCCCCTCCGGGGCTACACAGCCTTGGTCGCACCACAATACCGGGAATGGACCCACGCTCCGGAACGAACTACTGTCCGCTCCCACCCTTGAGTCCCGCTACGCTCCCGATTAGACTGACGGAGCGTCTCGCAGGCGCATGACCTATCGCACGAGCCGGGGGGAATGCCATGTCGCAGACAATGCAATGTCCGGAATGCAGCGCTCCGCTGGAAGTGCCCGAGGATGTGCCGGCGGGCAAGCGGTTGCAGTGCCCCGACTGTGGGGCGAACTTCGCGCCGCCCGGCGCCGCCGACCTGGTCGGGGGCCTGAAGACGGCCCCGTCGCCGGCCGGAGCCAAGGCCCCTGGGACGAACCCCCGGCCCCGTCGCTGGGACACCGACGACGTTCGCCGCCGTGATTCCGAGCCCATCCCACCACGGCGCTCCAAGGGCGGAGCGATCGCCTTGCTGATCGCCGTGCTGGTGATCCTCTTCCTCGGTCTGGGCGTGGGCGGCGTGATCGTGGTTCGCTTCGTCGCCCGCCAGGAATCGCAGCAGGAGGCGGTCCAGGTGGCGGCCGTCAAGCAAGCCCCGATGGGCATGGTCCAGCCAGCTATGGCCGGAATTGGGGGACCCGGCATGGGCGGGCCCATGCAGGCCATGCCGCAACTCCTCAAGGTCGGCGACGCGGCGCCGGAAATCGACGGCCAGGACCTGGACGGCAAGCCTATGAAGCTCAGCCAGTTCAAGGGCCAGGTCGTCGTCCTCGATTTCTGGGGCGACTGGTGCCCGTTCTGCAAGGGTGCCTACACCTATCAGAACCACCTGATCAATCGCATGAAGGGGCAGCCCTTCGTCCTTCTTGGAGTCAACAACGACGCGACGCGGGAGCAGGCGCGACTGGTGGTGAAAAACCAGAAGATCAGCTGGCGCTCGTGGTTCGACGGCAGTGGCCAGCCTGGGGCGACCGGGCCCATTGGCACCCGCTATGGTGTGACCGGCGTGCCGACCACCTTCATCATCGACAAGAAGGGGATCATCCAGCAGGTCCATCCGGCCCTTGTCGCGGAGGTGCAGCTCGATTCGGAAGTGGATCTGGCGATGGCGGACGGCGTAGTGCGGCCGCCCAACGCGCCGCCCCTCTGGCAACCGGGATCGACCGCTTTTAGTCAGCTGGGCGAGGAAGTGCAGATCGGGGCCTATCGCATTCGACCGCCCCTGGGCTACGTTCTGACCAAGCTCGCCGAGCCGGGCCGCGAGACCTATCGCTGGACCGGCCCCGTTCGGCAGGACGGGACCAAGCCGGTGTTCGAGGTATCGATCACAACCGCACCGGGCGGCCAGAAACTGGAAGACGTGCTGGAAAAGGACATGCAGGCGATCGAAACTCCCCGCCTCGGCTGGAGCTGCAACCCGGCCGAGCGCGGCGAAATCAAGGGGCTGATCTTTGTGCGAACGCGCTGGAGCATCATGGAGCCGTTTGGTCGCCTCAAGGGTACGGGCCTCGAGTATGTCGCCCAGGAAGGCGACCGGCTCATCCGCATCAGCAACCGCGATCTGTTGCCGACATACAATGGGGCGCCGGACGGGGCAGCCATGACGTTCCACAAGGCGGTGAAGTAAGGCGGGCAGCAGGAGAAGCCCTCATGGATGCCGTCATCCTGGCCGCCGGACTGGGCACGCGGCTGCGACCGCACACGCTGACCACGCCCAAGCCGCTGCTGGCGGTGCGCGGCCGGCCGCTCCTCGACTGGACCCTCGGCGCCCTGCCCCCCGCCATCGACCGCGTCGTGGTCGTGGTCAACTACCTCGCCGAGCAAATCGAGGCCTATCTGCAACAGCAGACGCACATTGGGGAGTGGACGACGGTGCGTCAGGCCGAGCCGCGTGGCACTGGCGATGCCCTGCGCGCTTGCCAGGCGCAGCTTCGCTCCGAGCGGTTCCTGGTGATGAACGGCGACGACCTGTACGGCGCCGCCGACCTGGCGGCTCTGGCAGCCTGTCCCGCCGGCGTGCTGGTTTACCCCGTGGACGACCCGCGCCATTGGGGCATCGCTTTCCTGAAGCCGGATGGCACGCTGGAAAAGCTGGTCGAGAAGCCGCCGCTCGAAGGGCGGCGCCTGGCCAACACGGGCGTTTACCTCTTCCCGCGCGAGGTCTTCGACATCCCGCTGGCCTTGTCCGCCCGCGGGGAGTACGAGATCACCGACTATGTCACGAAGCTGGCGGAGCGGCAGCCGGTGAGCGTGGTGCCGGCCCGCTTCTGGCTGCCCATCGGCCATGTCGAGGCCTGGCAGCAGGCCCAGCAGGTGGACCTGGCGGCCGTGATGGCGGGACGGTAAGAGCGGTCGGAAGCAATGACGGCCAGCCCGACCCGCCAAGCAAGCGTAGGGTGCGTCAAGCGTACTCGCGCCGACGCACCGGGGGGCAGGAACGGTGCGTCGGCGCGAGTACGCTTGACGCACCCTACAACTCTCGCCCAATCGTGCCTCATTCTTTGCGAATGCTCTAAGCAAGCCGGACGGGACTCGTCACTCCAGCGTCCCACATGCCGCCTCCACCGCGTCCAGCAGACTGCCCGACCGGATGAGCCGTTCCACCGCCTCCAGATCGCGGTGCAGCGTGCGATCGCGGCCCAGGGGGCGCACGTGCTGCCGAACGAGTTGATACGCCGCCTCGGCTCCCTTCCCGGCCTTCAGCGGCCGATGGAACTCCAAGCCCTGAGCGGCGCACAACACCTCGCAGGCCAGGACGCGCGTGGCGTTGGTGACGATGGTCCGAGCCTTGCGGGACGCCGCCGTGGCCATCGAGACATGGTCCTCGCGGTTGGCCGAGGTGGGGATCGAATCGACGCTGGCCGGGAACGACAGCGCCTTGTTCTCCGACACGAGGGCCGCGGCGAGGACCTGCACGAGCATCATGCCGGAATTGAGCCCCGGATGGGGAGTCAGGAAGCCGGCCAATCCGCTCAGGTCCGGATTGACCAGATTCTCGACGCGCCGCTCGGCAATGCTCGACAGGTCCGTGACGGCTGCCGCCAGCAGGTCGGCCGCCAGGGCGATGGGCTGGGCGTGGAAGTTTCCGCCCGACAGTACCTCGCCCTCATCGGCGAATACGAGCGGGTTGTCGGTAGCGGAGTTCATCTCGCATTCCACCACGCGGGTGATATGGGCCAGGGCATCGCGCAGGGTGCCGTGGACCTGTGGCATGCAGCGCAGGCTGTAGGCGTCCTGAACCTTGCTGCACTCGGCGTGCGAGACCATGATTTCGCTCTGGTCCAGCAGGCGGCGCAGGTTGGCAGCGCAGGCCGCCTGGCCCGGATGCGGCCGGATTGCCTGAATGCGAGCATCGAAGGGACGCAGCGAACTCTTGGTCGCTTCGACGGTCATGGCCCCGGCCACGTCGGCCACCTTCGCCAGATGACGGGCCCGGACCAGGGCGTCGGCCAGCAGCGCCGTGCTGATCTGCGTGCCATTGATGAGCGACAACCCTTCCTTGGCCAGCGGACGGTGCGGCTTCAGATGGACGCGGCGCAGCGCTGCCCGCCCGCTGAGCGGCTTGAGGCCTGCACTGGCCGAAGTCTTGGTGACGAAGGCGTGGCCCTCGCCCATGGTGACCAGCGCCAGGTGGGCCAGGGGCGCCAGATCGCCGCTGGCGCCGACGCTCCCCTGCTCGGGGATGGCAGGCACCACGCCGCGGTTGTACATCTCGATCAACGTCTCAATCAATTCAATCGTAACGCCGGAGTAGCCCTTGGCCAGCGCCTGGATGCGCAGCGCCAGCGCTAGCCTGCTGACGCCAAGGCTCAGCAACGGCCCCATGCCGACGGCGTGGCTGCGCAACAAGTTTTCCTGTAGCGCAAGCACCTCGTCCGGCTCGATACGTTGGTTGGACAGTTTACCGAAGCCGGTGTTGACGCCGTAGATGGTGGCGCCGGACGCGATCAGCGATTCGAGGACCCGGCGAGACTTCTCGACGCGCTTGCGAGCGGCGGGGGCCAGGGTCAGGCGCTCGACAGTGCCGGCGAGGATGGCGGCGGCATCGTCGAGGGTGAGGCCGGTGCCGGTGAGGTCGAGGGTGGTGGAGGGGGTGCGAGTCATGCTTGCCGCAGGGTACGCTCAGCCAGACAGGTGGCATCCTCGGTCATCTTTCGCACGGTTTCCTCGTTTCCCATGACTTCGCCCGTCATGGCATCAACGAGGATGTCTCCGACCTTGCCGACCATGCCGCGATCGGGAAAGCACAGGTACACTGGGACGGACCAGCGCGGTCGCTCGGTTAAGATCAATGCCGGCTCCCCACTGCCCATCTGGGATGTGATCTCCATCTTGACGAAGGCGTTCGCCTTCTGGCGGGCGCTGAATGACGTGATCTTGACGACCGCAGCCTGTCCATACGAATACTCCTCGGTCGCCGCAGAGGGGGACTGAGGACCGTAGACTTTCATCGTCATCACTCTACCTCCTCGACCCCAATCCGTTCCAGACTTCACTCAGTGTACCCCAACGCGGAGGACCGGCCAAGCGCAGCGCGGGCCAGATGATGTTGCCCGCCACAGCGGACGCGAGTATTCTTGCCAGGCCTTTTGTCGCCAAACCGCACCCCGCAGGAGGACGGAAGATGAATCGGTCATGGTTGTCATGGATCATCGCCGCGGCACTACTGCTGATCGCTTCTGCCCCGAGGGGCGCTCGGTCGCGGATGAGCCGGCGAAGGACAAGGCGGCTGACGACGGTCGGCCGCCGAAGGAGGCGCTGCGCTATGATGGTAAGTCGTTCGACCAGTGGCGCACGATGCTGCTGACGGAACTGAAACCGGAACGGCGCTGCGAGGCGATCAAGGCGCTGGCTGCGTTTGGGGTGAAAGACTACGGCCCGGAGGCAGCCACGGCGATCGTGGAAGCGGTGCGCGGGTACAAGATCACAACCATACTGGCGCCGTTAAATGATGCGGAAAAGGACGACGACGGGAAGGTTATCCTCTCGGCGGTCGCTGGGCTTAAGAAGATTGGCATGCCGGCTCTCCCCGTCCTCGTCAAAGCGCTAAAGCAGGATTCCGCTGAGGGCCGGCGATTCGCGGTAGCCGCGCTAGGAGAAATGGGTCCGGACGCGAACTCGGCCATACCGCAACTGGCGACAGCGCTTGAGGACGAGTCGTCACCCGTGAGCGATGCCGCGTTGAGGGCCGGATACCAGCAAATCATTACTGAGGACGACGCCAAAGTGGCGTTTCTCATGAAGGCGATCAACGCCCGCGCCACCGATGTGCGATCGCAGGCCATCACGTGGCTTGGTTCTGAGGGGAAGAACGCCAAGCCGGCAATCCCGAAGCTCCTGGTCGCAGTCAAGGACAAGGTTTTTACGGTCCGCTGGGCAGCCCTTGAAGCGCTGGTGGCGGTCGAGGCAGACCGGAAGGTTGCCCTGGCAACGGTCACGACCGCGCTGAAGGATGAAGAGCCGAACGTTCGCCTGGCGGCGCTGAAATTCGTTCAGTACGCGGGCCCCGAAGCCAGGGATGCGGTCCCTGCCCTCATCGAAGCTCTGAAACGACAACGGGAGATGTCGGTCGAGGTGACTGAGATTGCGAAGACGCTGGCCGGGATCGGGCCGGCGGCCAAGGAGGCCGTGCCCGCACTGAAGGCGACAATGAAGCTACCCGTTCCGAAACCACAGGAGCCCGCAACAGCGGTGCTGGTGTTACCTTCTCCTCGTGAGCCGTCTCCGCCTCTGGACCCGATTCTCCAGGCCATTCAGGCCATCGAGGGCAAGCCGCAGCCCAAGTGAGGCCTCGACGCAATGCGGCGGTCTCATCCGCGGCTTGCGGCCGTCGTCTTCGTCCGGCCGGTATAATTGCGGGGTCGGACGACGCGCTACCCCCGCTTGGACTCCCAGATAGGCCACAGGAGGCTTCTCATGGAGCCGCCAACAATGGGCAAGGTGATCGTGACCGCGAAGGTCGAGAACATGGACGACCTCGTCATGGTCTACAGGGGACATCTCAAACCCGAGGAAGCGCGCAGCGTGGAGATAACCGACGCCCTCGCCGATACCGGGGCCTCGACGCTCTCCCTCCCGAAGCGATTAGTCGCCCAACTCGGCCTGCGCCCGTCCGCACGCGGCAGGCGCGGACCAGCGCCGGTCCGGTCACGCTTCAGATGTTCAGCACAGTCCGCCTGACCGTGCAGGGGCGTGACTGCTCCTGCGACGTGGTCGAGATCCCCGACGACTGTCCGGCCCTGATCGGACAGGTGCCGCTGGAACTGCTGGATTTCGTGGTCGATCCGGCCGGCCAGCGCCTGATCGGCAACCCGGCTCACGGCGGGGAACATATCATCGAGCTGTACTGATCGCAGCAGCACCTCCCAGGCCCGACCCTCACAGCACCTGATCCACCGCCACCGTGCATCCCGGCAGCGCCGCCAGGTCGATCGTCTGCCCGCGCCGCAGAGTGCGGACCTCCTGATAGGTGCCGTCGGGCCGGGGCTGGCGATGGACCTCGATGCAGGCCTCGGCGAGGTTGACGATCCAGTATTCGACGATGCCGTTTTCGGCGTAGAGCGGTCGCTTGACTTCGCGGTCGGCGTCGAGCGACGTGTCGGCCACTTCAACAACGAGCAGCAGATCGGCGGGCTCGGGCTTGCCGGAGGCGTAGAAGTCGTCGCGCGGCTTCGCCAGGGCCACATCCGGCTCCGGCTCGCTATCTGCGAGTCGGATGGGATCCTGAATGCTCACCACGGCCTGATCGCCGAACAGCCGACTGAACAATCGGTTGAGCCGCTTGACGCACGCCGCATGTTCGTCGCCGATGGACATTTTGTCGATGATCTCCCCGCGAATCAGTTCGACGCGGTCATCCTCCGTGAGGATGCCGCTCGACCATCTGCTCGTAATCGTCCACGCTGAAACGATGCCGTACCATGGTGACCGCCATGATTCTTCTCGTGATGTGCTAACTCCGGCCCCGCAGCACACGGGCGTCATGGTATCAAGGTATCAAAGGTCCGTTCGACCCGAAAGACGATGCCGTGGTTTGTCGGCGCCTCAAGAAGCTGCCTGCCACCCCCCCACCCACTGAATAACCTGGCAGGCAGATCCTGGCAGAGATGCAAGTGCTATCGTATCAAGCAGTAACGGCACATGAGCTGCCTGCCAAGCCTGGCAGGCAGCTCGCCAGTCGTTGGCAGGCAACTCGCGTGGGTCATCCCGAATGGTCGCCCAGTCGTCGCCACCACCATCACAATCAGGTCATAGCGCAGGCGGCGTCCGGTCGGGGCTTGCCTTGAACCTGGGCCGGAAAAGTCTTGCGATTTCGGGTCCAGATTTGCAGAATATTCTGGATTTACCAAACTCGGTTTGTCATACTCGTTCCGGGCCGCCCCCCCCTGCACGGCCCGGCGAGGACATCGGAGCAGCGCGGAGGACCGCGCTCTCGGTGCGCCCAGAACTCGCGTGGTCCTTCCCTCCTGCAGCCTGGCCCAGGTTGTCGGCACGCTGTATTCCCCTGAAAGATGGAAAAAATCGCGCCCTGGCGCGGTCTATTTGCCCCGGAACGGCATTAGACAAAGGAACGGAAACCCCCCGCCCCTGGCAACGCCCTCCACCTACCCGGAGGGTGCTCGAAGGTCTGCGCGGGTGGAAAATCAACTAACGTTCTCAACCGGCCAAGCGGATAACCGCTGCAACCGTGCCGCTCGTCTCCCGAAAGGACGACTGCGATGCCCTCCTCCCGAACCGGTCGCTGGAGCAAGCTGTTTGGCAAGCGCCGGCCCCGTGACCAGGCCAGGCCGCGGCCGGGCGGCGCTTCTTCCGCCCCAACTTCGAGCACCTGGAAGACCGCATTGCGCCAGCCACCTATGTCTGGACCGGGCGGACCGATGCGCTGGAGCGACGCGAACAACTGGACGCTGAACGGGGCACCGGCAGCGCCCGTGACCAACGGCACGGCCGACCTGGTCTTTCCGGGCGGGGCGGCCCAGATCACCACAACGAATAACAACTTCGTGGGTGCCGCCTTCCATTCGATCGCCATCGATGCCGCCGGCACCACCCTCGGCGGCAACGCCATCGCCCTGGGGGCGGGCGGCCTCTCGGTCAACAGTGCCGCGGGCAGCGGCAGCGACATCGTCGACACCGCCATCGTCCTCGGTGCCAGCACTGCCATCACCGACACCTACGCCGGCGTTTCGTTGCAACTGAACTCGATTGATACGGGAGCCAGCGCCTCCGGATTTGTCCTGACATTGGGCGGCAGCGGCAACATCACCGTGCCCGACGGCATCACCGACGGCGGCTCGCTGGTGAAGTCCGGGCCCGGCACGCTCGTGGTGCCGTTGGTCGTGCCGTCTGGGGTCCCGGCCAGCGGCGCTACCCGGGGTCCACGACCATCAGCGCCGGCACCCTCCAGCTCGCCGCTAACGCCTCCCTGGGCTCCAGCGTCCTCGTCGAGCAGCGGCATCACCTGCAATTCGCTCCCCTGGCCATCCTCAACCAACCCCATCGCGCTCGGCGCACGGGGGTGGGGGCGGGTTGGTGAACAGCACGGTCGGCACCTGGAGGCCCAGGGACGGCCACGGTCAACGGCGCACACCCTGGGCAGCGATGCCACGATCGGCGTCGATGCCAGCGCGTTGACGGTCAACATCAACCCGGTGGCCCTGGCCGGCCATACGCTGACGGTCAATGCTGCCAGCGGAGCGACTGCTACCTTCATCAAGGCGCTCAACGGCGGGGTCGTGCCAACGCCGGCGCACTGGTCGTGAATTCTGCCTTCACGGGCGGGACGGTGACTCTCAACACGGCCAGCACGTTCACCGGTGCAACCACGGTAGATGCCGGCATCCTCGACCTGGGCGGCGCCAACGGGTCGCTCGTTTCCAACAGCGTCACGGTGAACGACGGGGCCACGTTGTTGCTCGACAACAGCAGCGGCGCCTCGCCCATCCGCCTCCCGTCGCTGGCGGCCTCGGCCCTTAACCTTGACGGCGGCACCCTCAACCTGCTCAGCGGTGCCAATGCCGTCACCGAAACGGTCAATGCCATCAAGTTGATCGGTGGGCAGTCCAACATTCGCCTCAACACGGGCGTCGGGCTGCCCGCCATCCTCCAGGCCGGCTCCCTGGTTCGCTCCGCGCGCTACACGCTCAACGTCAGCAGCAACAACAACAACGCCACCCTCGGCACCGCCAGCGCCAAGGTGTTGTTCACCACCGCCCCGGCCACCATCAGCGTGGCCAACGGCAGCGGCAAACTGCTGCCCTATGTCACTGTCGGCGATACCGACCTGGCGACCTACGGGGCCACTGGCGTGGCGGCCTTTACCGGCTACATCGTCAACCCGACGACCTTCAATCCCTTGACCGACACCACCGACGTTGTCAAGTACACCAGCAGCGCTACCCTGCCGACACCCGCCAGCGGACTGACGGTGACCTACGCCGGGCTGGTGATCAGTGGCGGATCCACCTTGACCGTCCCCGTCGGGATCAACCTCACCCTGGGCAGCGGCGGCCTGTTGCTGAACCATGCGTCGATCGTCCCGGCCGGCCTGCTGGGCGGCAACATGACGTTCAGCTCGGAAGGGGTCATCTACTCCAATGCCTCCTCCGGTGCCAATTCGATCAGCACGCAGATCACGGGAACGCATGGCATGGACCTGGCGGGGCCAGCCATCAGTGCCGCCAGCACCAACAACTATCTGTATCTGAACCCAGGCACCGCGCCAACACCTGGACCGGCGGCACCTGGATCAATAGCGCCAACGTCGGACTGGCCGGCACCAATCCGCTGAGCACCGCCACCGTCACCATCGTGGGCGGAGGGCTGACCACGGCCACCGCGCCGGCGCGGCCAATCAGCTCTCGGGCAGCACGCTCAGCAACGCCATCGTCCTGGCCTCGGCCAACACCACGCTCAATGCCAACAACCTGACGCTGAGCGGCACCATCGGCCTGGCCGGCAGCGATGTGCTGACCGTGCTTCAGCCGGCCACCTTGAACGGCGTCATCAGCAATAATGCACCTGCCAGCCCGGCCGGGTTCGTCGAATTGGGCAGCAGCGTCCTGACCCTGGCCCCGGGTCTGGGCAAAACCTCCAACACCTATACCGGCGGCACCGTCGTAGGCGCTGGGACCCTGGACCTGGCGACCACCGGCAATCCCCTGGGCACCGGAACGCTGACGCTGACGGGAACCGCGGCGTCGGCCACCACCTTGCAGAACTCGGTGGCCGGCATCTCGCTGATCAATAGCGTCCTGCTGAGCAACCCCGCGGCAGCGGCGGGCAGCCCGAATGTCACGCTCAGCGGCGCGGGCTTCACCCTCTCCCATCCGGTCCTCCTCACCGGCCTTACCACGCTGCAGGTCAACGCTCCGGTTACCATCTCCGGCGCCATGAGCGGCACCGGCGGCCTGACCGTGACGGGCAGCAGCAGCCTGGTCCTGACGGGGAACAACAGCTACACCGGGGCCACGATGCTCGAGGGCGCGGGGCTCACCATCAACGGCATCCAGGGCAACAGTCCGGTCGCTGTCGTCAACGGCACACTGACCGGTGCGGGGACCATCGGGTTCCTGAGCGTGGGGCCGACCGGAACGGTCACCCCGAGCAACCCGGCGGCCAGCCCGGCTGCCAAGGGCGTGCTCACGGCTCCGGGCGCCAACTTCTCGGAGGGGGGCAGCCTGACCTTGCAGATCGCCGGCACCACCACCGCCGGCACCAACTACAGCCGCCTGAACCTCGGCAGCGGTCCGTTGATTGTGGGAGGCAACGCCGCCACCGCCCCGTCCATCCTAAATCTCGATTTGACTGGCCTGGCAAGCACCAATGAGGCGGCCGGCGCTATCGTCTACGGCAGCCAACTCGGGACCCAGTCCGAATTCGAGCAGCTCGACATCCTCAACAACCCGAACGATTTCGCCGCCTCGCTGGATTACACGCCCGCGGCCCTGAACGTGATCCTCACGCCCAGCACCAACACCAAGGCCGACCTGGCGCCGAAGACCACCTTCATCTGGACCGGCGCCAGCACGACCACCAACCGCTGGTCCGATCCCGCCAACTGGTTGAACGACGCCGCCCCGACGAAGAACGACGACCTGGTCTTCCCGGCCGGGGCGGCCCAGCTCACCAACATCGACGATCTGGCGGCCGGGATTGCCATCGATTCCATCACCATCGAGGCCGGCGGCTATACCCTCAATCCGCTCAACAGCACCACGCCCATCGATCTGGCCGCCGGGCTGACCACCACCGAGCCCCCCGACGCCTCCGCCAATCCTCTGCCCACCACCGACACCGTCAACATTCCGCTGACCCTGGTCGGAGTGATGCACGGCGCCGCCTCCGCCTCCACGATCATTGAGAGCACCAATGCCGGCACGACGCTGGTACTGGGCGGCGCCATTGTGACCAGCGGCTCCAACCTGGTGGTGGACGGCTCGGGCACCACGACGGTCAGCGGCCTGATTTCCGGTGCCGGCGGCGTCGTCAAGGACGGGACGGGAACGCTCAACCTCTGGCCCGCTTCCGGAGCGGGCAACAGCTTCACCGGCCCGTCCACGCTCAACGCCGGCATTACTACCTTCAACCTCAGCTCGTCGCTGGGGGATTTTACCGCCAGCGGGCAGAACACCACCGTCGCCACGGGCGCCACCCTGGAATCGGTCGGCAGCAATGCCATTGTCCTCGCCGAGCCCCTCAACCTCAGCGGCACCGGGGTGGGCGGCGGCGTGCCGGGCACTTCCCTCGGCGCCCTCGACGTGAACAACACCGGCTCGCTCACCCTGACCGGCGGGGTCAATCTCCTGGCCACCGCCACCATCGACAATCCCAACCCCAACACGCAGCTCGACATCGTCAGCACCCCCATCGCCCTGGACAACGGCACCGGCAACGGGTCGCCCCTGACGATCAACACCGCGTCGGCCGGAGCAAGCAGCGCCGTCAATATCACGGTGCCGATCAAGGGCAACGATAGCGGGTCCACGTTCACCATCAACAGCGACATGACGCCGGGGACCGGCACCGCCGCCAAGCCGAATCTTTACAACGGCGTGGTCACTCTCACGGGGGCCAGCACCTACACCGGGGCCACCATCATTGATGCCGGCACCCTCGACGTGACGGGCAACGGCACCCTGAAGTCCACGAACATCGTGATCGGCACCGACGCGGCCCAGAACGCGTCCGGGCCCTTGGCCCTCTTCGAGATTGACGACCGGTCCGTGAACCCGGCGAACGGCCGGCTGATTGGCTCTAGTCCCGTGCTCACCTTCGATGGCGGCGAGTTCCTCATGCTGGGAGCCGGCGGCACCGCCACCTCCGAGGAGGTCATCGACCACATCGTCCTCGCGGGCGGGCAGTCGCTCATTCAGATGACGCATGGCAGCGGCACCAAGTGCGCCGTCGAGCTGAACATGGACCACATCACCCGCGACGCGGGTGCCACTATCAATTTCGCCGGTGCCGATTTTGGAAGCTCCCAGTGCATCGTCGAGCTGACCAATGCCGCCGC
Source organism: uncultured Planctomycetota bacterium (assembly GCA_963827935.1). Taxonomy (GTDB): domain Bacteria; phylum Planctomycetota; class Planctomycetia; order Gemmatales; family Gemmataceae; genus DATFNV01. The sequence continues at coordinate 856,009 of CAWHCN010000004.1, forward strand.
CCCCACCCAGGATGCCAGCAACCAGATCTTCCCCTACGCCACGGTGACCGCGGCGGGCCAGGAGACCACCTACGCCACCTATATTGCGCTGGGAACCAAGCCGCAGACCTACCAGATCGTTGCCTTCACCACCTACAGCGCGGGCAACATCACCGGCGACAATCCGACGCTCGTCGGCGAGGTGACAGCCAACACCATCTTGAGGATCCCGGCCGGCACCACCACAACCCTGGCCGCCCTGCGGATCGACGGCGGGGGCACGGTTTACATCGAGCCCGGGGCCACCCTCGACCTGCAGAGCGGGCTACTGACGGCGGGCAACGGCGGCACGTACATCGGCCAGGACCCGGCATCGGTGACCAGCCCCGCCCCAGTCCTGACCATCGGCGGCGGCGAAACCAGCAAGGACGCCACGCCCAACGAAGGCGTGGTCATGAGCTACACTCCGACTGCCCTGGTGGCCCAGCTGACCGACGATAAACCGGACAGCTCGTTCACCGGCTACACCTTTGCCGGGACCAGTGAGACCTTGCTGGCACCACCAACGGGCGGCAGCAGCTACACCGGCGACACCTACATCGCTTCGGGCACGGTCCTTCTGGAGACGGACAACACGCCGTTCGGCAGTCCCACCATGAGCACGCTGCACCTGGATTCCGGCGTGTTGGCCTTCGACGCTGGAGCGAATGGGCTCAACAGTACCAGTGTTTCCATCCTCAATAACATCGCCATGAACGGCGGCCTTGCTGAGTTCCTGCCGATCAACTTGGCAGCGGGAACGGTCATGAATGTCTCGCTCGGCAGCGCCGGGACGACGAACACCCTCACGCTGGCCGGCGGCGACGTGCTGGCCATCCCGGCCAACACCGACCTCGTTGTCAACGATCAGGTGACCGGCGCGGGAGCCCTGTACGTGCTCGGCGGCGGCGCCGGAAGCGGCGCCGGGGTCCTTACCCTCACCAACGCCACCAACAATTACTCCGGTGGCACCGACTTGTCCCCAAGCGGCATTTGGGGGCCGACCCTCCTGGTCACCAACGCTACCGCCCTGGGAACCGGCACGCTTCGACTGGTCGGCGGCACCATCGAGGCCAACACATCCGTCACCATCGCCAACGCGCTCGACCTGGAATCTGCGAATGTGACCCTTGGCGGCAGCATCCCAACAACGGCGCCATCATCTTCGGCGGTGCGGTCACCCTGACCGGGGTCAACAACGTGGTCACCGCCCCGAACCTGTTCACCGTCGTTCCGCCCGCGCCGCGCTGGTGTACGACAACGGCCCCATCAATGGCACGCTTGCCTCAATCGCAATCAGCCAGGGCGGTCAGATCTCGGATTCGTTTACGCTATCCCAGACCACAAATCTGACCGGGGTCCAATTCGGCGTCGATCTCCATCACGGTGACCAGCTGACCTCCGTGGGTTGGACGATCAGTACCGGTCCCACCGGGGACGGTGTCGGCGATGGCAACCAACCCATCGGGATTATCGCCTCCGGTACGGCCACGACCAGCACTACGTTCCAGTCCAACGACAGCATCGGCGATGACCTGGATGAGATCAACTTTACTCTCAACACGACGCTGCCTGCTGGGACCTATTATCTATCACTCCAGAATGCTGTGGTTACCGGCGGACACGCTGCCGTTTGGGATATGAATAACGGCCCCTCGACGGCGTTTGGCAGCAAAATCGGTAACCTGGCTAATACTACAGGCCCCGGCACGACTGGGTCGGAGTCTTTCCAGCTCTTCGGTTTCGTGCCGCCCCCGGTCCCGGTCTACGACAACGGACCGCCCAATGGCGCGATCGATGGTTTCACCATCAATGGGGGCTTCGAGGTTTCGGACTCGTTTACCTTGTCCCAGACCACCAACCTGACCGGTGCACAGTTCGGTGTCGACCTGTTTCCGGGGGACACTGTATCCTCCGTGGGCTGGCTGATCAGTACGGGTCCGACCGGGAATGGCGTCGGCGACGGCACGCAGCCGACCGGGATCATCGCCAGCGGCACGACCACTACGGGAAGTACGTTCCAGGCCAATGTCAGCGGCTTTAACGTCGATGAGATCACCTTCCCTCTCGGCATCACGCTGGCACCCGGCACGTATTACCTCTCGCTTCAGAATGCCGTTGTGACGAACGGCGATCCTGCCTTCTGGGATGAGAATAATGGTCCTTCCACAGCGTTCGACAGCGCGATCGGAAATCTGGCTAACTTTGATGTGCCCGGAACGACCGGCTCGGAGTCCTTCCAGCTCTACAGTGCCCCCAGCATTGCCACACCGGTCGTAATCTCCGGGAACATCAGCGGCACCGGGGCGCTCAACGTCTCCGGTACCATCATCCTTTCTGGGGCCAAGAGCACACAAAGCGGCTTCACCGCTGCGACACCGGGCCCGCTTGAAATCGACGGCTCGCAGCCCAGCAGCCCGGTGCCCGTGACCGGGAGCACGCCGTTAAACGCCAACGGGACCGGCGGAACCCTCCTGGACGGCAACGGGACTGCCGGCATCATATCGGTCGGCAGCAACGGCATCGTGGAGCCGGGCACCCCGGCGGCCGTCGGCGAGTTGACGGCTGGCGGGGCCAATTTCAGCGATAACGGCACCCTGCACCTGCGCATCGCCGGCACCACCACTCCGGGCACCGATTACGATGTCCTTAACCTCAGTGGCGGCACACTGGTTCTGGGCGGCACCTCGACCCTGATGCTCGACCTGGCGGGTCTCAGCGGTATCACGACGGCCACAACAGTGACCGGGGTCATCCTGTACGGCAGTCCGCCGCCAGCCCCGTTCAGCTTCATGCCCGCCGTGATCGGCCGTATCGGCAACACGCCGGTCTTCAACCGCGTGCAGATCATCAACAACCCGAACAACTACGCCGTCGAGCTGGATTACACCACCACCGCCAGCGGCCAGCCGGAGTTGAACCTGGTGATCGCCCAGGGCGCGCCCGATGTCCCGACGCTGAACGTGCCCGGTTCGTCGAACCTGCCGAGCACGCCGAAGAACGTCCCCCTGCAGTTTGGCAACGGCAACAGCTACGGCATCTCGGTCTCGGACCTGGAGGGGGCCGCTCCCTATTCCGCCCAGTTCCAGGCCACGATCAGCATTCCCGCCAGCGCCGGCACGCTCAGCCTGGCCGCCGGTAGCCCCGGCGGTCCCCTGACTTCCGTGCTGATCGGGAGCAACCAGGTACTGACGTTCCCCATCGGCAGCGGCGCTACCAGCCTGGCCAATCTCAATGCCGACCTGGCCGGTCTGACGTACAACCCGGCCTATGACTTCACCGGCAGCGTCGTCATGAGCGTGACTGTCACGAACGAGGGGAGCACGGCCTTGCTGCCGGGCACACAAACGGTGTCCACCACGTTGACCATCACCGTATTGCCGGAGCTGCCTTCCTTCGTCGAGGGATCAAGCGAGCTGGTGGCCTTCACTTCCGGGGGCCCGAACAGCTTCTCCTTCTCGCCCTGGGCCACGCAGATCACGGCGGAGCCGGCGCCGCCCAGTTTCGCGGGGCAGACCTCGCTCTTCTTTACGCTCACCAGCGATGATCCCAGCCTGTTCACGGCGACCGGCCAGCCCGCGGTGGATCCCAGCACGGGCATTCTGACCTTCACCCTGGCGAACCCACTGCCGCCCGTGCTGGTGGCGCACGTCAACATCGTTCTGTCGGAACAACTGCCGCATGGCGACGTGGACAGCTCGGCCGCGCAGACCTTCACCATCACCGCCACCACCACCGCGCCCCCGACCATCACCGACATCATCGTCCACTGGGGCAAGGAGAAGGCCTCGCTGCTGTCGATGTTGAACCCGGTCAGCGCCAGCAATCCGTACGGCGGGCGCATCGACATCCCGTTCGCCAACATCAACGCCATCGACATCGTGTTCAGCCAGTCGCTGAGTCCCACCGTGGCCGCGTCGGCCCTCAAGGTCCTCGGCAAGTTCTACACCTACACGTTGTCGGCCCCCACCTTCCTCAATTCCTACACCCTGGAGTACAAGCTGACCGGCAATGTGCTTGGCGGCCTCAGCGGGGTTGACGACGTTACCCTGAACTTCACCGGCAGCGCGGTCTCGGCCCAGGGTAATGGGCTGCACTTGACAACGAACTTCACCAAGACGTTTAGCGTGGTGGTGGGCGACGTGGACAACAGCGGCACCGTCGATCTGTACGACCAGCTAGCCGTTGTCCGTTCGCTGAACATCGTCGATGTCGGCATCCCGTACCTGGATGTCGCCGGCGATGGGCTGATCGACATGAACGACTATAACCTGGTGCGGAAGTACACAGGGAACAGGATTATGTGATGAACCAGCGCCCTCGCTCGCGCTCGGGGCTGGTCATGTTTGTGTTCATCCATTCACTGCTGGGCCACCGATTGCATTGACACCGGACCCCCGCGCAAGTTATATTCTGATGTCGTATCGTTGCTTGCGCTGTGTCCCGCCTCATGTCTCGCACCTGCGGGAGCCAGCGCCTCGGGGAACTCTGAGCGTCGCCCACAGAGCACAAGCAATGCCCTTGGACGCGGATCACCCGGATCAGTCGGGACGGCGCGTCCCCCAGGAGGGGCGGGTTAGCACCCGTTACAGGCTTCATGTCCGAGCAGCCGCCACGGCCCGACCCGCCGGACGACGCCGGCTCTGCGCCGCCTGTCCTGGAACCCGTCGCCAAGGTGCTGAGCGAGAGCGTGCTGAATAACCATTTGCCTCCCACCGACGACACGCCGACGATCATCTCCAAGTCGGCGCCGCGGCCGCAAGAGAACCTGTTCAACGGCATCCTGCGCGGCCGCAAGCTGGCCCACTTCGAGTTGATCGAGCCGATCGGCGTCGGGGGCATGGCCGCCGTGCTGCGGGCCCGCGACACGCAGCTGGAGCGCTTCGTCGCCCTGAAGATCCTGCCCCCGGAGATGTCGGCCGACCCGGAGAACGTGGCCCGCTTCCACCAGGAGGCCCGCGCCGCCGCCCGCCTCGATCACGAGACGATCGCCCGCGTCTTCTTCTGCGGCGAGGATCAGAAGCTCCACTTCATCGCCTTCGAGTTCGTCGAGGGGAACAACCTGCGGACGGAGATCGATCGCCGCGGTCCCCTGCCGGTGCCCGAGGCGTTGCACTACCTGGTCCAGATTGCGACCGGCCTGCAGCACGCGGCTTCGCGCGGCGTGGTCCACCGCGACATCAAGCCGTCGAACATCATCATCAGCTCCAACGGCCGGGCCAAGCTGGTGGACATGGGGTTGGCCCGCAACCTCGGCCCGCATTCCGACGACGGCCTGACGCAGTCCGGCGTTACCCTGGGCACTTTCGACTACATTTCGCCCGAGCAGGCGCTGGAGCCGCGCGACGCCGATGTGCGCAGCGACATCTATTCGCTGGGCTGCACCTTCTATCACGCGCTGACCGGGACGGCCCCGGTGCCGGAGGGGACGGCGGCAAAAAAGCTGCACCACCACCAGCACGTACCGCCCATCGACCCGCGGCAGTTGAACCCGGACATCCCCGACGAGGTCGCCGCCATCCTGGGCCGGATGATGGCCAAGGATCCACGGCAGCGCTACCAGCGTCCGGAACATCTGGTCCAGCACCTGTTACAGGCCACACATCGGCTGGCACCCGGCAGCGAGGCTCCGGAGGGCGTGCTGTTCGTGGATGCGGCCCTGCCGTCGCCGCCACGGGCCCGGCCGCTGCTCGTCGCCGGCTGCGCCGCCGCCATCGTCGTTGTGCTGGTGCTGCTCATAGGGCGATCGCAAGATATGCGCTCACTGGGGGACACCAGCTCGCCAGCCCCCGCCAGGCCGGCCGACGACATGGCCAAAGGATCGCCGGCGAGCGGCACGCAGGCGCCCAGCCTGGTGAGCACTGGCAACGCGCCGAAGGTTGTTCCGCCGCCACCCGAGGCGGAGGTCCTCCTGGAAGGCCCCGCCAGCCAGCTCCAGTTCCGCGAATTTTCCGAGCGGATGGCGGCCGCGCCTGAGAAGGGATACGTCATCACCATGACCGGCGAGCAGGGACCTGGCAGCGAGCCGGATGACAAGCCCATCGTGCTGCGAGGCAAGTCGATCACCCTGCGCGGGGACCCGGCGGCCACGGCCCGGCCGACGCTTTGGTGCCGCTGGCACGTGGGACTGGCGGCCAGCGACCCGGCTCCCCTGGTCCTCGATGCCGACAGAGTGAAATTGGAGAACCTGCGGTTTGTGGCTGACGCCGGAGGCAACGCCCCGGGGCGAGATCAGGGAGCAGCTGCGATCTTGCTGCGCTTCGGCAGCGGAGTGACGATAAGCGATTGCGAGTTCCTTCAAGGGAATGTCGGCACCGGGTCGCAATTCAGCTCGGTTGGCCTGGAGGCACGGACTCCAGCGCGGTCGCCCTCCGTCACCTTCGCAAAGTGCTGCTTCCTGGGAGGCAAAGACGTCCACCGACCCGAAGGCGACCGCGGCGGCTGGCTCACCGAGGTGGGCAAGACCGGTGGTCAGACCGCGGTCACGGCTCGCGGGGCCATGTCGGTCGAGGCTAAGGACTGCGCAGTTCGGGCCTCACGCCACCCTGTTCCGCTTCTTTGAGGGTACCTCGGACCGCAAGCTCGCGCTGGAGCGATGCACCGCGCTGGCCGGCGACGACTGGACCGCGGCAGCCGTCGAGGACACCCCCCTGACCCTGCGCGCCAGCAGTAGCTTCTTCGGCCGGATTGGCTCGCCGACCGATGCAATGGCGATGATGAATGAGAAGAAAGCCGTGGCCTGCCTGGTGCGGATGAGCGGCACAAAGGCGACCACTCGGGTCGACTATCAGGGCACCTCGAACCGCTATCTGAACCTGGACGCCGTCCGCATTTCGGCGAATGACGAAGTCACTCCTACCGCGGAGTCATTTGCGAAGCAGCTTGGAGATCCTGCTGTCACCGACGACAAGGTGCTGCCGGCCGATACGCGACCCTGGAAGGCCGCCGATCCGCTCGCCCTGCTCCAGGGGGCCCTGACGGCGGAGGATTTGCGATCCGCATTCTCGCTCGATCCGATCCGCGTACCTGAGTTGCGTTTCGGCCTACAGCAGGCGTCCGTTGTGGGGCTCAATGCTTCGCCCTGGGGCCCAGTGTGGGTTGCGCCCTTGCCGCCGGTGGGCCCGCTCCTGGCCAGGAAACTGGTCGATCCGAAAGCAGAGACCGACACGGCCCGGGGAGTGTACAATTCGCTGGAAGAGGCGCTCACCAAACCGAAAAGCGGTGACGTGATAGAGATTCGAGCGAGCGAGACCTTACATCTCCGTCCGCTGCCGATCCTGAGAAGCGGCGTGACGGTAACGATCCGGCCAGAGCGTGGCTCACAACCGATTCTGGACTTGGACCGGGACACGCACGACAGGCAAGCAGCGCTGTTCCGCGTTGACGGCGGGCAGCTCAATCTGGAAGAATTGGAGTTTCGCCTGGCTCCCGATCCGATGGCCACGGGCTTCGATTCCCAGGGGGTGGCGCTCGTCTTTGGCGACGGCAGCGTCCATTTCACCAACTGTCGGATCACGCTGGATGGGCAGGCGGACGGTTTGGGCGTGCCTCTGGCGGGGGTGACCCTGGCGGATCCCACGAAGGGCGTGATGATGCAACCCGGCGCCACCGGCATGCCCAAGATCGCTTTCGACAGCTGCTTTATCCGCGGTCAGGGCGACCTTGTGTCGGCCCGGGCCAGCCGCCCGTTCGACCTGGATGTGAAGGACTCGCTCGCTGCCCTCACCGGCTCACTGCTCGATGTCGAGGCGGGCACAAAAGAGGCGCCCGCCCCCTCTGGCAAGGAAATCCAGTTGCGGTTAAATCAGGTGACGGCCTATCTGGGCGGGCACCTGGTCCGCCTGCGGGCCGCCAACGTCAATAGCCTGGTGCCGGTCCATTGTAACGCGGTCAAGTGCTTATTCGTTTCCGCCTCCGACCACCGCAAGGCCCTGCTGCTGGTGGAGGCGGGGCCCGCCGAGAGCACCGAGCCAACGCGCGCCCGCATGCCCTGGCAGGCGGACGGCAACAACTACGCCAACTTCTCCCACATGCTCGACCAGCAGGCCGGCACCAAGGGCGATCCTCAGCGGGCGGAAAATGACAAGTGGAAAGAGAATGACACCGGGAGCAAAGTGGTCGACGACGTGAAGTTCGTCGGCAACCTGTGGCCCAGCGGCGACGTGGTGCCGGCTGCCGCTTCACCGGGCGACTTCGAGGTGAAGAGCGGCCCGAAAGAGATCAAAGAGATCGGCCTTCGCAAGGTGCTGCCGCCGCCGGCGGGAGATCGCTGAGGTAGGCGAGCGGCGCGGCGTAAGCCCGCCGGTCCTGCTATCGGCAAGACCGGCTTACGCCGCGCCGCTCGCCATTGGGTCAATGATTGAACAGGAACGCCGGGCTGTTGATGAGGGCCCAGGCCACATCCTGAGCACCTAGCAGGCGCTTGTCCGGCGGCGCACCATACTCGTTCCGAGCCTGGGTTAGCCGCAGCAATTCTCCATCCTGGGCACGATAGAAATTCGTCAGTTCCGTCTTCTGGGCCGGCGTGCGCTTGGCCGCCTCAACGGCCAGGATGTGCGCGGTGGCATCGGGCGGCCCTTGCAAGTTGCCGCCCGGGTTGGCGGCCGTCGTCACCGACAGACGGAAGCGGCCGATGTTGTGCTGCTTGTCCTGGAAGTGCTGCTCCAGAGTGATGGTCAGCAGCGTGCCGGCCGGGAAGCCGAGCGGTTCCTTGGTCTCGAACACGGCGATGTGGGTCTTGCCGAACTGCGGCGCCACCGCCCAGCCCGTGGCCAGGTTGCCGTCGATGGCGTTCTTCACCGGGAACAGCTCCTGCGAAAAGTCGGCGACGGCCAGCTTGAACACCACCGGCTTGGCCGCCTTAGGATCGTTGGCCGGCGCCACGGTCGCCTTGAACTCGTGCAGGACGAAGTTGCCGTTGGGCGCGCGTCCCGGCCCCTTGCCGTTGTCGGCCAGCACTTCCAGGCGGATGCCGGTGATGCCGGTGGCCTTGGTCGTCGCCGTCACCGTGTAGGTTTCCGGCCCCTGGTTCTTGCCACCCGGCAAGATCGAGCCATCGGCCTGCTTGGTGAGCGTCGCCACCTTGGCCTTGGCTTCCTTCACCTCGATCGGGTCCCAGGCCACGACGTTCTTGAACCCCTTTTCCCACTGGGCCTGCTTCTCAGGGATGAGCTTCTCGTGGGCCTGCACGGCCGCCAGCAATCGGCCGTACTCCGCGGCCATCTCGACGTGATCCTTGGCCGCGGCGTTGAAGGTCTTCAGGCACTTGGCAACCTCGTCGGCCGTGGGCCGACGCGCCAGGATGGCCAGGTAGATTTCCTCGATCAAGCGGTGATCGTCCTTCTCGGCGGCCACGAGCTTGGCCAGCCGGTTGGACGGATCCTTGAGTGCTTCGCCCAGGACAGGGCCGTTGATGAGGGTCAGGACCGGCCCCAGCAACATGCCGCCGGAGCGCTCGCATTCGCAGGCGCTTTCACGCGGGGGCTTGCCGAACAGCTCCAGGAAGCCGCCTGGGATGGGCACGCTGGAATCGAGCAACTCCGCCGCCCGCGCCCGGGGGCCAGGCCGGGGAGCCGGCTTTGCGAGCCTGTGACGCGGTGGATCGCGTCGTAGAGCACCTCGGCTGGCAGCCGGCGGGCCAGGGCGTGCGAGTAATTGATGTCGTCGTCTCGATTCCACTGGTTGACCGTCAAAGCGTGCTGATAGACGCGCGACTTGCAGATGGTCTTGACGACGTGGCGGGTGTCGAAGCCGCCGGCGATGAAGTCTTCCGTGAGCCGATCGAGCAGCTTGGGGTTGGTCGGGGGGTTGCCCGCACGGATGTCGTCCACCGGCTCGATCAGGCCGACGCCCAACAGGTAGCTCCACAGACGATTGACATAGCTTTTGGCGAAGTAGGGATTGTCCTTGGCCGTGATCCAGCGGGCGACCAGCTCGCGACGGGTCTTTCCGGAGACCGTGGCGCCGGGGAAGGTGTAGGGGAACTCCGGCGGGCTGACCTTGCCGGTGCGTTCGTGGTGCACCTCGCCCGCCGTGGCGTCGGCGATGACCTCGACGAGCGGCTTGCCACCTTCAACGTCGGTGCCGGCGAGTTTCTTGCCCTTGAACTTGGGATCCTCGGTCCGCTGCACTTGGGCGAAATAGGCGGCCAGGTGATAGTACTGGTCCTGCGTCCAGCGCTCGAACGGATGGTCGTGGCACTTGTTGCAGTTGAAGCGGACGGCCAGGAAGAGCTGCGTGGTGTTTTCCATTGCCGCATCGGCATCGCGCAAGACCTTGTAATAGGCGGCGGCCGGGTTCTCCAACGTCGAGCCGGACGCGGTCAGGATGTCGTAAACGAACTTGTTGTAGGGTTTATTGTCGGCGATGGCCTGGCGGACGTACTTCCGCAGCGCCGCCGCCCCGCCCTCGCCCAGGAACTTGCGGTTGACCTGCAAGAGGTCGGCCCACTTGTTGGTCCAGTGCTCGATGTAATCGTTGCTGCCCACCAGCCGGTCGATCAATTCGTCGCGCTTGACCTTGGTGGGGCGGGGATCGGCGATGAACTTGTTGACGTCGCCCGGCTCAGGCGGGAGACCGGTGAGGTCAAGGGTAATGCGGCGGATGAATTCCTCATCGCTGCACAGCCCGCTTGGCAGCACCTTGATCGATTTCAACTTCTCGTAAGCCAGCTCGTCGATGTAGTTGTTCTTCGGCGGGTCGGTCCAGACAAAGCCGTTGCGGTCGCCCATGATGACGAGGGAACTGGCGGCGTAGGTGCCTTCATAGCGGGCCAGCATGGTGGCCTCGCCGCGGCGTGCGGCGGTCACCAGTCCCTGCTTGTCGACGGTGGCGACCTCGGTGTTGCTGCTCTCGATGAATGCCTCGGCGGAAACGTCGCGCTTGCTACCGTCGCTGTAGGTCGCGATGACGGCCATCTGCTGCTTCATCTCGGGCAGAGGCAGCACCGCGGTGCGCGGTATGACCTCGATGCTGCGGACGCGCGGCACGGCCAGCTCGAGCTTGACGCCCGCCGCGATCCAGGCCTTGATGATCTCGTAATAGGGATCGCCCGCCTTGAAGAGCATGCCGCCGACGTGCGGCGCCTCGCCGGCCGGCTTGAGCAGCATCAAGCTCCGTTCCGGAGCGGCGCGGTTGAAGCGGCGCCCTTCCAGTTCGTCGGTCAGTGCCTGATGGTCGGCCAGCGGATCATAGCCGCGCAGCGACAGCTTGAAGCCGTTCTTCCCCTTGGCAGCACCGTGGCAGGTGCCGGCGTTGCAGCCCGCCTTCGACAGGACCGGCATCACATCCCGCACAAAATTGACCTGCGGCGTCGCTTTCTGACCACTCACCTTGACGGGCATCGTCACCGACTGGTCGGCCATTGTCAGCTTCAATTCACCGGCTCCGTCCGCCACCGGTCGAACCAGGCCAGCTGGCGTGAGGCGTACCAGATTGGCCGGGTTGGCAACCGTCGCCAGGCGGGTCACGTCAATGCGGTCGCCGGTGTCGAGCTGGCCAATGAGCAGCAGCTGGACGTAGTCGAACGGCCCCTTGAGGGTAATGGCGGCGGGCTGGGCTTCGAGCTTGACGACCTTCGTGCCCGGCGGCAGTTTTTCCTGCGCGCAAACGGCGGAGGCGCAGAGGGCGAAGGCAACAAAACATCCAGTGATTGTGCGAGTTTTCATGGTTTTATCCTTCCCTGTTTAGCCGCGAGCTTCTGCGAGCGCTCTGCGGAGCGCTCGCAGAAGCTCGCGGCTAAACGACGTTACTTCGCCGCCGTGGTTGTCGATTTCAATCCTGGCACCGGGATGAATTCCTTGCCTAGCTTGCCCGTGAGCGGGTCGTTCAGACGCACGACACCGTCAAAGCCGGCCGAGGCGACCGTCTTGGCGTCGGGGCTGAAGGCCACGGCGAAAACGCCGCCCTTCTGGCCGTCGAACTTCGACAGCCGTTTGCCGGTGTCCACCTCATAAACGCGGACCTCGCCGGTGCCGTCGAGGCTGCTGCCGGCGGCGAACTGCTTGCCGTCCGGGCTGAACGATACTGAATAAACGCGGCCCGGCATCGCCTCGAACTCGCGGATCTTGTTGGCATCATCGCCGATGACGCGCTTGGTCTCGCGGTGCATCTTGTACAGCTTAGGCGTGCCGTCGGAGCCGCCCAGCAAGATCTCATCGTACACCTTTTCCTTGACCTCGCCGACCGAGAGGTCCTTGGGCTTCATCATGCGTTTGACCTTGAACGGCCGGCGGGCCACCGCCAGGATGCCGCCCTTGAGCACGCCCGGAGTAATGCTGGTGACATTGTCGATGAAGCGCTGCGTCGGCACGTGGGTTAACTTCACGGTCATGTCGCGGCTGACAGAAACGAGGTGTTCCGAGTCGGCCGAGAAGGCGGTGCCCATGACCCAGTCGTTGTGCGCCCCCTGGTAGAGGATCTGCTTGCCGGTGGCCGCGTCGATGGCCCGGACCGTGTTGTCGGCACAGCCGAACGCCACCTTGGTGCTGTCGTGCGACCAGCTCACGCCGTAGACGGTGTCGAACGTGACGGAATGTGATAGTTTCAGCTTCTTCTTCTCCACATCCCAAATCTGGATTTCGCCGAACAGGGCGGGCGAGCCGCCGGCCACGGCTAGCAGCTTGCCGTCAGGGCTGAAGGCGATCGACTGGATGCGTTCGGACTGGCCGACGAGCCGGCCGATGAGTCCGGAGCCGTCGGCCTTGTGCAGCAGCACCTCATGCCGGCCGGCCACGGCCAACGTCTTGCCGTCCGGCGAATAGGCCAGCGAGGTGATGACCGGCGCCAGCAGGTAACGTGGCGGATGCTCCATGTCGATGACGACGCGGTCCGAAACCGGCGTATCGTCCTTGGCGCCCTGGGCGATCCACTTCTTGATGAGGGCCACGTCGCGTTGGATCAATTCGGGCAGATTGCGCGGCATGAGCGGCTTCTTGCCGTCCTGTGGCGTGACCTGGGAAACGAGATTACTCGCGTCGGGTTGGCCGGGCACCACGGCGAGCTTGTCGCTTTCACCCTTCTTGAGCAGGTCGGCCCGGCTGGTGGTGATGAAGCCGCCCGAGGGCTTGGCGGGCTGATGGCAGCCGTTGCAATGCTGCTGAAAGATGGGACGGACATCCTTGTAGTAGCTGACCTCGGCGGGCAGCGCGTCCTTGTCCGGCGGCGGGTCGGCCGCATACAGGGGACTGAGTGTGAATGTCAGCAAGAGACTGGCCAGGGCCAAGGGTCGAGCCGCGGTCATCGGGGAGCCTCGTGATGGTCGGCAAACGCTCGCCGGGCCGGGCAACACCGGCCCGAAGCACCAGCAAGGAATCTAGGCGGGCAAGGTCGGCAGCGGTAGGGTCAGCACCCAGGGGGCTGATGAGATTGATGATGGCACAGCGAGAGCAAAGTTGCAAGAACTTTTCCCGCCGCTTGCGGCTTCGCGGTCATGCCCCGGGCCAAGCGGGTCTCACTCATACGCAATCGCATCCGCAATCCGCAGCCGCACCGCCCGCAGTGCCGGCAACAACCCCGCCAGGGTCGCCGTCGTCACCGCTAGCAAGGCGATAAACCCCGATTCACGCCAGGGCACGGTCAGCGGAAAACGGAAGCCCGATTCTTCCAGCAGGATCACCTTCACCGCGTACCACTCAAGGAGCAAGCCGAACAACACCCCCAGCGCGCTGCCGATCAGCCCCATCAGCAGCGCCTCGAAGATCACCGTGCGCAGCACCTGACCCTGCGTCGCCCCTACGGCGCAGCAGGCCCAGTTCGCGGCGGCGCTGGATGACCGAGATGACCAGGGCCGCCACCACGCCCAGCGCGGCCACCACGCCGACGACGATTTCTTGCAAGTACGCCAGGCTGTAGAGGCGGCGGATCATGTCGATGATGTGCTGCCGTACTTCCGTCCCCGTCAGCGGCACCAGCGAATGCTCGGCGCAACGACGACTGCGCCAGCCGGTCGCGGGCCGCCGCCGGGTCGGTCCCCGCCGGCAGATAGACATCGAGGATGTCGACATCCGGCAGGGTGCCGTCCGCTCGAAAACCCCGGGCGTAGTGGGCCCGTTCGACCAGGAGCAGGCCGCGCGGCCCCGAGTAGTCCTCCACGCTGCCGATGATGCGCAGCGGCACCGGGCCGTTCTCGCCGAGCAACGTGACGACATCGCCGATACTGATGCGATAAAGGGCCGCGAAATTGTCCGACATGACGGCAGTGCGGGGCTCCGTCGCCAGCCGGTCGAACAGGTCGAGGCGATCACGGTCCATGCCGCGTCCCCGGTTGGCCGCGGAATAGATACCGACGTCGATGGCGGCGACGACCGCGTCCGTGTCCTCGCCATTGCGCTTCCAGACCGGGTCGTGCCAGGAGATGGCCACGATCTTGTGCCCGGCAGCAGCGACACGATGTCGTGGCCGACGCTCTCGTTCATCGTCGTCGTCAGGCCGGTGGAGCTGACCGGGCCGCCGGACGTGACGATCAGGTCGGCGGTGACGGCGCGGTCCAGCCAGCCGGTGACGGCCACCTCGTTGCTGCGGATGACGCCGGCCGTGTGAGCCATCAGGGCCACGCACGCCGCCAGCGCCGCGATGACCAGTCCGGTTCGCCCCGGGGCGCGGACGAGGTTGTCGGCCGCCAGGCGGCCCTCGACGGGGAAGAACCGCTGGGCGACCGGCCGCAGCAGGCGGGCACAGACGGCGGCAAACAGGGCGATGGCGAGGAACGTCGCCAGGAAGACGCAGCCGATGCCGGCGAAGGTACACGCCCGCTTGGCCGGCAGGTACTCGCGCCAGCCGATGAGGGCCATGCCCAGGCCGGCCAGGAGCAGGCAGGCCGCGACCTGCGCGACGCGGGCGGACAGTCCCGCCGTCAGTGGCACCCGGCGCACCGCGTCGGCCGGCTCCTCGCGGGCGGCCCGCAGCGCCGGCACCAGCGAGGCGGCAATCGACGTGGCGACGCCGGCCCCGAACGCCGTCAGCAGCGTGGCGCGCAGGTCGGCCAGCGGCGGCACACGCATCGGCACCGTGCCGATGGCCTCAAAGACCAGCGCGCCAATCGGGCCGAGCAGTAAGCTGCGCCAGCGCCAGACCGAACGGGATGCCGACGAGCACACCCAGCACGCCGAGGAAGATGGCCTCGCCCTGGAACAGCCGGCGCACCTGGTCGCGCGTGGCCCCCAGCGAGCGCAGCACCCCGATGTCGTGCCGGCGCTCGGCCACGCTCACCGAGAGCGTGTTATAGACGAGAAACATGCCGACCACGAGCGCCCCGGCACTGACGATCAGCGAACCGACCTTGAGCGGCTCCAGCGTCTCGCGGACGCGGTTGTCTTCGGCCTGCGGCGTCCGCACCTGGCCGGCGTCGGGCTCGTTCAGTTCCGCGCGAATGGCGCGCGCCACGGCCTCGTGGTCGGCATCGGGTTGAAGGACGATGTCCATGCGCGTGACCCGGCCGGGCCGGCCTGCCAGTCGGGCGGCCAGGTCGCACTTCGTCACCAGCACGTTGCCGCCCAGCACGGCCATCGAGCCGCTCGCCTCGATGGTCCCGACGCGGGTGACCTCCTGCGGCCGGCCCGCGATCATTAGCCGCAACCGGCGCTGGTCCGGCGGCAACATCGTCTCCAGCCCGTGGCCGACGACCACCGGCGTCCGGCCCGTCGCCAGGGCCACGGCAGCCGCGAGGCGGTCGATCTCGCCCACTTTCACATCGTGAAAGGAGGGGTCGGCCTCGGCCCCTTCCGGGAGATCAATGCCGAAGAGTGTCGCGGCTTGCCAGGGCCGGCCGTCGAGGATGACGCGCACGTCCTTGATGACGACGGGTCGCACGTCCTTGACGCCGCGGACGGCCGCCACGCGCTTGTCGAGGTCGCGGCGCACGCCGGCGTCGCCGTTGGAAAGATAGAGATCGGCGATGCCCGCCATTGGGTTGAGGCTGACGAGGATCGACTGTTCCAGGCTTTCGTAGAGGGCGCTGGTGGCGACCCAAACACTGACGCCGAGGCCGATGCTCAGCACCACAAGGACGTTCAGGCCCCAGCGCATGCGCAGGTAGCGCAGGCTCAGGGTTCGATACAGCGCGAACATGCGGACTCCGAGAACCGGCGAGCGGGGGGCGTCAGCCCCCTGATCCGATCATCAGGGGGCTAACGCCCCCCGCTCGCCTCTGGTGCTCCTCGCCGTCAACGAGGCCATCGCGGATGTGAATGATGCGATCGCCATAGGCGGCCGCCGCCGGATCGTGCGTCACCATGACCACGGCCCGCTTGCCCGCCTCCGGCAGGGCCCGCAACAGCGACAGGATTTCCTTGCTGGTGGCCGAGTCGAGGTTGCCGGTCGGCTCGTCGCACAGGATGGCCTCCGGCTCGGTGACCAGCGCCGCGCGACCGCCACCCGCTGCATCTCGCCGCCGGACATCTCCTCGGGGAAGTGATCGGCCCGGTCGGTCAGCCCAACGTGGTCGAGAGCGGCCAGGGCTGCCCCGCGGGCGGCCTTTCGTCCCCGGCCACCGAGAAGCAAGGGCAGGGCCACATTCTCGACGGCGGTCAAGGTCGGCAACAGGTTGAAGAATTGAAAGACGAAACCGATCCGGTTGCGTCTCAGCAAAGCGCGTTCGGTATCAGACATGCGTTGCAGATCGCGGCCGTCGAAAAAGGCCTGCCCGGTGGTGGGTGTGTCGAGGGCGCCGAGGAGGTGCATGAGCGTGGATTTGCCGGAACCGCTCGGCCCCATGATGGCAACGTACTCGCCCCCCTCCACGCGGAGGCTTACCCCGCGCACCGCCTGCACCGTGCGCCGGCCCTGCTGATAGACCTTCGTGACCTGCCGTAGCTCCATCATCCGGGTACACCTTTCACGAAGAATAGAACACGGATGACACGGATTGGACGGATTTACACGGATCTGATCAGTGAAAATCCGTCCAATCCGTGTCATCCGTGTTCTATTCTTTTACCCGTGGACTACCGCCCCAGTTTCTTGTAGCGGATGCGGTGCGGCTGGTCGGCCTCGACGCCCAGCCGCTGCTTCCGCTGCGCATCGTAGACCTGGTAATTCCCTTCGCACCAGACCGTCTTGCTCTCCCCCTCGAAGGCGAGGATGTGCGTGGCGATGCGGTCGAGGAACCAGCGGTCGTGGCTGATGACCACCGCGCAACCACCAAAGTTCAGCAGGGCGTCCTCCAGGGAACGCAGGGTGTCCACGTCCAGGTCGTTGGTCGGCTCGTCGAGGAGCAGCAGGTTCCCGCCGCGGCGCAGCAGTTTGGCCAGGTGGACGCGGTTGCGCTCGCCGCCGGACAGCTCGCCGACCTTGCGCTGCTGATCGGGCCCCTTGAAATTGAACTGGGCGACATAGCTGCGGGCGGCCACCCGCCGATGGCCCAGTTGCAGGTAATCGACCCCGCCGGTGATCTCCTCGAAGACGGTGGCGTCGGCGTTGAGCGTATCACGGCCCTGATCGACGTAGGCGGGAACCACCGTCTCGCCAACGCGCAGGCTGCCGCCGTCCGGCTTTTCCTGGCCGACGATCATGCGAAACAGCGTCGTCTTGCCGGCGCCGTTGGGTCCGATCACGCCGACGATCCCGCCGCGCGGCAGGTCGAAGGTCAGGTCCTCCATCAGGAGCAGATCACCATAGCCCTTGCGCAGGTGCTCGGCCCTGACGACGATGTCGCCGAGGTGCGGCCCCGGCGGAATCTGCATGACCAGCTCCCCCTGCCGCTCATCGACCTCCTGGGCCGCCAGGGATTCGTAGGCGGTGAGTCGGGCCTTGCTCTTGGCCACTCGAGCGCGCGGGGCCATTTTCGCCCACTCGGCTTCACGCGCCAGCGTCTTGCGCCGGGCCGATTCCTGTTTCTCCTCAACGTCGAGGCGCTTCTGCTTTTGCTCCAGCCAGCCCGAATAATTGCCCTGCCACGGGTAGTAATTACCGCGGTCCAGCTCCAGGATCCACTGGGCGGCGTTGTCGAGGAAATAGCGATCGTGGGTGACGGCCACGACCGTGCCGGAATATTCCTGCAGGTGCCGTTCCAGCCAGGCGACCGATTCGGCGTCGAGGTGGTTAGTCGGCTCGTCGAGCAGCAGCAGATCGGGCTTCTGGAGCAGGGTCTTGCACAGCGCGACGCGGCGCCGTTCGCCGCCGGACAGCGTGCTCGGCATGGCGTCGGCTGGCGGCAGGCGCATGGCATCCATCGCGATCTCGACGTGGCGATCCAGGTCCCAGGCATCGGCCGCCGCGATCTGGTCCTGCACGCGATCGAACTCGGCCTGCACCTTCTCCATCTCGTCGGCCGGCAGGTCCTCACCGAACTTCGCGCCCAGTTCCTCGGAGCGTAACAGCAAGGCCCGAGTGGGGGCGACGGCCTCCTCGATGTTGTCGCGGACGCTCTTGTCCTCGGTGAGCCGCGGCTCTTGCGGAACGAAACCGATGGTGGTCCCGTTGGCGTGGCGCACGGTCCCGAGGTAGTCGGTATCGACGCGGGCCATGATCCGCAGCAGCGTACTCTTGCCGGTGCCGTTGCCGCCGATGACGCCGATCTTGGCCCCGGGGAAGAAGGCGAGGGTCATGTTCTTGATGACCTCGCGCTTGTTGTACGCCTTGCCGAGGCGTTCGATGGTGAGGATGTATTGCTCGGGCATGGGGCTCGCTTACCGGAGAGGACGGGAGAAACCTACAGCGTATCGGCCCCGTGCACGGGCGTCAATCGGAGCGGCAGCGGCTTCACCGTATGTTCTTCGTCGCCGATGGGCCAATCTTGGACCAGGACAGGACGGCCCGCCGCCTTATAATAAGGCGACTGTGTCGCCACGGCTGCCCAAACGAGGATCCAACGATGCGTCCTAACCCGGTCAAGCGAGCCCTCAAGGCGGGACAACCCTCCGTCGGCACCTGGTTGTCGCTGGGCAACATCCCCGCGGCGCACTTCATGGCCCGCTCCGGCTTCCACTGGCTGACCGTCGATATCGAGCACAGCATGGTGGGCATGGAAACGGCGGCCTGGATGTGGGGTGCCATCGCTGACGCCGGCTGCACGGCCCTGGCCCGGGTGCCGGCCAACCGTCACGACCACATCAAGCGCGTGCTGGATAACGGCGCTCACGGGGTGGTGGTGCCGATGGTGAACAGCCGGGCCGAGGCCGAGGCCGCCGTCGCCGCCATGCTCTATCCGCCCGTCGGCAACCGCAGCGTTGGCGGCAGCCTGCCGCCGCTCAATTTCGGTACCACCGCCCCCGACTATTTCGCCCACGCCAACGAGGAGCTGCTCATCGTCCTCCAGTGCGAGCACATCGCCGCCGTCGAGAATGCCGACGCCATCTTTTCCGTGCCCGGCATCGACGCCATCTTCGTCGGCCCCAACGACCTGGCCGCCAGCATGCGCACCAAGGACGGCAAGCCACCCAGCGGCGAGGCCACGACCGAGGCCATGAAGCACATCCTCGCTACCTGCAAAAGGCACGGTGTGGCCCCGGGACTGCACTGCATGAACGCTGAGGAGGCCAAGGTGCGAATGGAGGAAGGCTGGCAGTTCATCGCCATCGGCAGCGAATTGCGGATGATGCTCGACGGCGCCGGCGCCATCCTGAAACAGTTGGGGGCGGGATGGCAGAAGGGGGAGATGGCGAAGTATTGACCGTTACTTCTTGTCGCCCAGCACCACGATCATGCCTCCCGTTGTGGCACGGTCTCCTGACCGTGCCACTCCCGTTGTGGCACGGTCTCCTGACCGTGCCACGCCGGCCTGACCGAAGGGCTCCCGGAATCCGCACTGGATACGTGGAGACCTTCGGTCAGCCGAAGTGGCACGGTCAGGAGACCGTGCCACAACGCGTGTCTCTGTGGTGCAACTCTTCCGAACGCTCAAAACAGATCACTTCTTGTTATCGCCCAGTACCACAATCATGCGGATGAGTAGCGGCGTCTCCTTGTCCAGCATCTTGTCGCCGTCCTTGGGCTTATCCCCATCCTTGGGCTTGTCGCCGCCCTTGGCCGGCTTGCGGGCCAGGTAAACCACCACGAGTTGGTTGGTCTTCACGTCCTCAAGCGCGCCGGTGTAGCCGGGCAGATTGTCGGGGCCTTTTAGCTCCTTCAGCTCCTTGGCGGTGTACTTCTTGACGTTGCCCTTATCGTCGAAGGCCTCGGGCGGCTTGCTAAGGCGGACCTTCATGTCGTCGGCCGGCGATGCCTTCACGTCCTGCTGCACCTCCTTGACGGTGTACAGGTTTTGTGGCGCCTGCTGGGAATCGCGGATCAACTGGAGCATCTGCTGCTGGCGCTGCACCGGGTTGCGCGTGGCCATGATCTGCACCTGCCGCTGCACCAGTTGCTGCTGCTTGCGCAGCAGGTCGGCCTGGGCTTGCGGGTTCGGCTGCACAACGCGAAGCGTTACCTTGATCGTGTAATCGGCCTCGGAGCCGCCGGTGGTCGTCAGCACCCCGGCGACCTGGCCCAGGCTGACAAGCTTTTCGCCCTCCGGCTTCTTGGCGTCCTTGTCGGCGTCCTTCTTGGGGTCGGCGGCGACAGCCGATCCTGCAATGAGGACGCACCACGCCGCCAGGGAGAAGCCGTATCGCATCTCGACCGTCCTCCGTTCAGGGCCGCACCCTCATCCGGACCACTCTACTCTAGCCCGGCCCACCCGATTTCACAACGCAAAAGGGAGGCAAGCTGATTTTTCAGGCGCCTCAAGGACGGGCACCGTCTGCAGCAGCTCATCAATGACCTCGGCACTGGTGCGGCCCTCGACCTCGGCCTCGGGACGGACAATGAGGCGGTGCCCCAGGACCCCGTGGGCGACGGCCTGAACGTCTTCATGGGTGAAGTAGTGCCGTCCGTCGAGCAGGGCCCGCGCCCGGGCACAGCGCAACAGGCACAGCGAGGCCCGCGGACTGGCCCCCAGCGATACATCGGCGTGAGCCCGACTGGCCAGGGCCAGCTGCACGATGTAGTCCAGCAGCGACTCGTCGCCATAGACCTCGCCAAGATGCCGTTGCAAATCGAGAATCAGTTCCGGTGTCCAGACCTCCTCGACCTCGACGACCGGCCGGCTGTGCAGCTTCAACATCGCCACCTCGGCTCCCGGGTCCGGGTAGCCCATCTCCACGCGGAGGAGGAACCGGTCGAGCTGCGCCTCCGGTAGCCGATAAACGCCCTCCTGTTCCACCGGATTCTGCGTCGCCAGCACCATGAACGGCTGCGGCAAGGCCATTGTGGTCCCTTCGATGGTAACCTGCACTTCCTGCATGGCTTCCAAAAGGGCCGACTGTGTCTTGGCGGGGGCGCGGTTGATCTCGTCGGCCAGGAGCACCTGGGCAAAGATCGGCCCCTTGCGCAGCACGAACTCGTTCTGCTTGCGATCGAACACGTAGGTGCCGGTCACGTCGGACGGCAGCAGATCGGGCGTGAACTGCACGCGCTGGAAGTGGATGCCCAGCACCTGGGCAAACGTCTTGGACAGCGTCGTCTTGGCGATGCCCGGCACGCCTTCCAGGAGGACATGGCCCGCCCCCAGCAGGGCGACCAGGAATTGCTGCGTGACATGCTCCATGCCGACAACGACCTGGGCGACCTCGGCGATGGTACGGTCGCGCAGACCCTGCACCTGGTCGGCCAGGCGGCGGACAATCGTCAGATCGGCGTTGGCGTTGATCCGCAGGTTCATGGGTCACTCGATGTTTAGCCGCGACCCGGAGGGGAGCGCTGCTCGTCAGCGCTCCCCTCCGGGTCGCGGCTAAACAAGTCAATCACTAATCCGCACCGTTCCCTCGGCCAGCGCCGTTCGCAGCGCGTCCACCTGGGCCGCCAGGTGCGTGAAGCCGCGTGCGGAGACACGCCCCGGCCGGTCCGAGCGAGCCAGGCGCCAGAGCGACTGCCACTGCCATCGCACGCGCCAGGCGCCGCCACCAGCCTCCGTTCACCGCGATTGGCGGCGCCAGTTCCGGCAATACTCCGCCGGCGGCAAACAGGCTGCGCGCCAGCGCCCGGGCCGCCTCCCCCAGGTTGCCGTCGCGCAGCAGCGCTTCCTGCCGTTGTTCCAGGACCCCACCCCCAACAGCCTCCTTCGGCAGCAGCGCGGCCAGGGCGGGTGCGGTCAGGTCGACACGCTGCCGGAACGTCCCGAGGCGGACGAACCCATAGAGGCCCAGAGCCAGGCTCGCCGCCACCAGGGCGAACAGCCCGATTTTCCGCGCGGGCGTCGTCCCTTCCGCGAGCGGCAGCAGGTTCACGCCGTCTTCCACCAGGCCGTTGAAGAAGTTCTCGTCCTCCATCCGCTGGAAGGTGCCGTCCTCTTCCATGCCGTGCAGCGTCTGGTCCGCCATGTCCAGCAGCGTGGCCGGCGGCGGCACGGGCAACGGCAGGTTCTTGAGGGGAAGATCGAAATCGGTCCGCACCAGGCCGTCCTCGTAGTAAAGGATTTTGTCGCGGCGGCCCACCGGTCCCGTCTCCAGCCAGCGAGCGCAGCGGTAGGCGAAGTCGATGTTGTCGTTATCGCTTTGCAGCATCATTCCGTTGATGAGGACACTGTGATCGGCCATGATGAGGACCCGCCCGTTCCCGAGGCCTCCGCCGACGGCGAAGTCCCAGGGGCCGAAGTTACCCAGCCCATCGGTACACTCCGGCGGCAAGGAAGCCAGGAGCGGCAGCGGCTCCCGCAACGGAACCATCCGCAGGTCCTGGATGCGACGATAAACGAGGTGGCTCGGCACGTTGCTGGCCACACGCCGGGCCGGCACACCGCGAAAGGCCGGGAGACCCTGAAAGAGCGGCGGGTCCGCACCGACTTGCGGGTCGATAAAGGGACAATCCTCCATCTCTCGATAGGCGCGCTCGCGGTGAACCGCCATGCTCAGGCGCGTGCCGTCAACCTCGACCCCAAAGTTTGTGACCAGCGGCCCCGGCGTGGCCAGGTCGGTGGCCACGAACAGGGCCCCGCCGCGCTGCACGAAGGAACGTAAGCCGATCTCTTGACGGCCGGTCCCGGTTCGCAGCATCCGCTCGAGATCATTGAGTGGCCAGGGCTGGCCGAGCACGACGACCAGCGTGTGGGCCGGGTCGGCCGCGGCGGCTTCGGCCGTTCGCAGTGGGGTCAACTGGTCCATGCGACCGCCGGCCACGTCATAAAGAATGTGGCGAAAGGCGTGCGTCCCTTCGAGGAACGGCGACGCATCGGACGCCGGCCGAGGCTGGCCGGACGCCGCCGGCACCGCGACAAGACCAAGGACGACGGCGACGGCCCAGGCACGGCGGGTCATGCGGAGGCGACCCCCGCAAGGAGGGAGAGGTGAGCACGGGCTGCCGCCAGTTCGCTCGCGGGCAACTCCTCGTCCGGCGGGGCATAGCGGGCCTGTTCGTACAGGTCGGCCAGCCGGTCCGCGGCCGCCCGGCGCGTGTCGTCGTCGGCCCCCAGCCCGATGGCAATCTCCCGGTGATGGCAGCTTCGCCAGGTGGGACCGAGCAGCAGCAGGGCCAGGTACTCGAAGGCCCGCACCAGTTCCTCGCGGGTGTGGACCGCTTCGGGTCGCACCGGCCAGGGCCCCAGCCGCCAGCCGCCGTCGGCCCGCCGCAGGACGAGCAACCCCTTGCGGCGGAGGAACGCCCAGGCCAGCAGCCCCGCGACGGCCGCGGCCAGGATGATCTGCCAGCCGTCGCCGAGGGCCATGCCGGAGTCGCTCGCTGCCGGGCTGATCGGTGCCACCGGGCTATGCGGCCCCCGCTCGCCCCGGGGCCAGTGGATTTTCGGCAGATGGGTCCCGATGCTGGCGAAGCGCGACTCCAGCTTGTCCAGCCGCTGGTTCCAGTCCGCCGCCTCGGCCTCGGGTGTCTTCACACGATCAATGTTGGCGACCAGCCGCCGAAACGCCGGCGATTCGCCCAGGCGCGAGTTGGCCAGCGATTCGGCCAGGTCACGCAGATGATCGTTCACCGGGGAACTGGCCGGCGGAGGCGCCGGGCCTGGCGGCGGTGCGGCCGGAGTCAGGGCGGGACCGGCCTCGGGCGGCCTGCCCGGGTCCGCCGGTCCCCCGCTCGCTGGCTTCGGGTCGCCGGGCAACGGCTGCGACGGGTCGTTGGGATTGTCGCCGGTGTGCCAGCCAAAATCAGGGGGACGGCTTTGCGCGGTAGGAAACGATCGGCCAATTCCTCCCAGCGGCGGCGCTCCTGCCGCTCCTCCGGAGTGACCTCGGGCTTGTTCCGCTGCTCCTCGACGGCCTCGGTAATGATGCGGCGAACCTCCGGGTCCTTCAGCGCCTTTTCCGGCAGCCCCTCCGCTTGCTTCAAGGCACGCTTCAGCGTCTCCTGGTCGCGCGGTCTCTCGATGCCATGCCGTTCCGGGTGCTGCGCCAGCTCGGTAAGCAGCCGCTGCACCTGGGCCAGGTCCTCGGCCTGGACCAGCCGATCGCGAAGGAACCTGTCGGCTTCGCCTGGCGGAGATGCCCCCCTCGATCGGGACGTGCGATGGGCGCGAACGCTGAAAAACACGGGCGTTCTGGCCCAGCACCGCCGGCGCCGCGGCGGCGCCGAGCACGGCGGCGAGCAGGCAGAGCCGGAGGGGATGCTTCATGGAATGGGCCCCGCGGACGTCCCGGGCACGGCTGGGCTGCGGACAACGGGATTATACCAGGGCCGGGCGCGGGGGGGAACAAGAACGACGCGGCGGGGTCCATTCCCGTTCCTGCGCTACCAGGGACGGTAGCCCGCGGAGCAGGCGGCGGCGCACCTACCAAAATGGACCCCGCCAGGCCGGCCTGCTTGCACCGACCAGCGGGAGAGAGTACGATCCGTTCGCGAACCACCTCGCGGGAGGCCCGAGCCCATGAATGAAATCCCCAAGGCCATCGAGGCGGGCGCCGAGACGCTGCCGGTCTCCGCGGGCGCGCCGCCAGCGAGGCGCCCACGCTGTCCCCCTCCGGCGCGGCCACCGCGGGGGCCCGGCCCACCGTCCCCGGCTACGAGATCATCGAAGAGCTGGGCCGCGGCGGCATGGGCGTCGTCTACAAGGCCCGCCAGGTATCGCTCAACCGCTTCGTCGCCCTCAAGATGATCCTGGCCGGCCCCTACGCTGGCGCCGAGCAACTGGCCCGGTTTCGCCTGGAGGCCGAGGCTGTTGCCGGATTGCAGCATCCCAACATCGTGCAGATTTACGAGATCGGCAGCCACGCCGGACATGCCTTCCTGGCCCTGGAGTATGTCGGCGGCGGCAACCTCGCTCACAAGTCTGCCGGGGGCCCGCTGCCGCCGGACCAGGCCGCCGAGCTGGTCGAGACCCTGGCCCGAGCCGTCCACTCGGCCCACCAGCGCGGCATCATCCACCGCGACCTCAAACCGGGCAACGTCCTCTTGACCGAGACGGGCGAGCTGAAGATCACCGACTTCGGCCTGGCCAAGAAGCACGACGCGGCGAGCCCCGGGCGTCAGGCCGTGGAGCACCTGACCGCGACCGGCGCCATTCTCGGCACGCCGGCCTACATGGCCCCCGAGCAAGCCGGCGGCAAACGCGGCAGCATCGGCCCCGCTACCGATGTCTATGCCCTGGGGGCCATCCTCTACGAACTGCTGACGGGCCGACCGCCGTTCCAGTCGGACAACCCTGTGGACGTCATCTACAAGGTGATGACGGAAGAGCCGCTCCCGCCCCGCCGCATCGAGCCGACTTGCCCGCGCGACCTGGAGACGGTGTGCCTGAAGTGCCTCCGCAAGGACCCCGCCAGGCGCTACGCCAGCGCTGCGGAATTGGCCGACGACCTGGAGCGCTTTCTAAACGGCGAGCCGACGCAGGCCCGGCCGATGACCGGAGGGCAGCGCTTCCGCCGCTGGAGCTGGCGCCGCCGCTGGTGGCTGGCCGGCTGCGGGTCCGTGGCCTGCCTGCTCCTGCTACTGGTCGTGTCGCTGGTCTTCAACGCTGCGTCCATCTTCTTCCTGGGGACTGTGAGGACGGAGGGAGGCGGCCCGCCCACTGTGACGGGGACCGAGGTCGTCCCAGTGCCCGCCGCCGAAGGCGGGAAAAAGGCCGTCGCAACACCAGAGGCGGGCAAGCCGGCCCCCGTTTCTCCCGTGCCGAGCAACCACGTCTACTACCACGTCCTGAACTCGGTCGCTTGGATTGCAAGGCTCGATGGCGTCCGCTGGGTGACAGGAACGGGAACGCTTATCGACCGCGAGAACCGGCTGGTGCTGACCACTTATGAGAATGTCACCGCCCTGCTGGATTTGGTTGTCTCGTTCCCGATCTACGACGGCGAGAACAAGCTGATCAACGATCGGAACGTGTATTTGCAGCTGGCCAAGCGTGCCGACGCCATCAAGGGCAAGGTCCTCGCTCACGATAAGACCCACGACTTGGCACTGATCATGCTGGACCGCGTGCCCGATGGCATCGACGCGATGGCAATCTCCAAGGAGACCCCGGGGATAGGCGACTTCCTCAACTCCATCGGCAACCCCGGGCACAGTAACAGGCTCTGGGTTTACACGCCCGGACGCGTGGACAAGGTGTATCATAAGACGTGGAATGCCTCGTACGGGCCCGACCTTATGGTGAAACTCAACGCCAAGGTGATCGAGGCCCGCATGGAACGCAAGGTCGAAAGTGGCGGCCCTTGCTGCAACAATCGTGGCGAGCTTGTCGGTGTTAGCCATGGGAGCGTGGCCGACGATCTCGGCGGCAGCAGCATCTTCATCGCATGTACCGAGGCCGAGGACTTCATCAACACGGTGTTTGCAAAGGTCGACCTACTCCAGGGTAAGAAGTGGGTACGTTCGCAGCGGTCGCCTCTGCGCTAAGGGGACAGCACCGGCGGGGGCGACAGCGGGACTTCACCACCGGGAGGAGGAACGGGGTAGGGGCCATCGGTTCGGGGCAGTCGAGCTTGTCCCCGAAGCCCGGGAGTGTCACCTGCGTGAGGCGCTGACTGGCCGGCCCGCGGAAGGTACAATCGGGCTCCACGATGGCTTCCAGGCGGTGATGGCGGATGGTAGTACGGGCCGCTTTCTCCCCAAGAAAACTCCCCCCGCCACGCTCCGGGCCATGATAACGCCGGCCGGCGGGGAAGCTATCCCGCCCCCCTGAGCGGCACTGCAACGCATTGGGCTGGGGGGCGATCGATTGCTCGTGCGCACCTGTCTTGGGAATTGCCTGCCATCCCCCCCACCCACTCAGTAAGGCGAGCGGCAGGAGATGGCCTACCCTCGGAGGGAAGGGCGTTTCTGGGCAAATTGCTGGGCAAACTCGCCACACACCCCCCCTCGCAACATCGGTGCATGAGGGAGGACAAGTGCTGCCCGTCGCCTAACCTGGCGCCCTATCGGGACAAAAGTGTGAGTTTTGTTCACGTTTTGGGACCGTTGACCGCCCGTGCCGCGTGCGGGGCGAACGTTTTGGGAGGGGGGTGTCCGAGGGGGTGCTGAAACGAATGATCACAAGTCATGGCGCAGCATGAATTTGTGAGATGCGATTCGTTTCAGCTACCTCCGGATGTGAGGAAACGCCTCCGCAGGCAGTGACCTGGCGGTGCGTTGGAGGGATATCAAGGGGGACCCCCTTGGCTGGCAGGCAGCTCTTTTGGGCGGCGCAGCGCCAGCAGAACAAGGAGTAACGGCAAAAAAGCTGCCTGCCATCATGGCGGGCAGCTCAGGCAAGCAGCGGGCCAGCCGGACCAGAGTTCCGCCCTCCGAGGCTGGTGAGGGATGTCGGGTAGGAAAAAGGGGTCGGGAGGTCGGGCGTGGTTTTCCTATGCCTCAATCGCCCGCATGGTCCGTCGAAAAGGACTCCCAACCTCCCGACCCCGTTTTCGCACAGACTTTCAGTACCTGTAATGGTCCGGCTTGAACGGCCCCTCCGCCTTGACGCCGATGTACTCCGCCTGCTTGGCGCTCAGCTTCGTCAGCTTGGCGCCAAGCTGATCGAGGTGCAGGCGGGCCACTTCCTCGTCCAGCTCCTTGGGCAGCAGGTAGACCTTCTTCTCCATCTGTCTTGCCGTCCTTGCCACAGCTTCATCTGGGCCAGCGTCTGGTTGCTGAACGAGTTGGACATGACGAAGCTCGGGATGGCCGGTGGCGCAGCCGAGGTTGACCAGCCGGCCCTTGGCCAGCACGATGATCCGCTTGCCGTTGGGCCAGATGACGTGATCGACCTGCGGCTTGATCTCCTCCCACTGCAGGTCGTCGCAGGCCGGCGATCTGGATTTCGCTGTCGAAATGGCCGATGTTGCAGACGATGGCGTTGTGCTTCATCTGGTCCATGTGCTGCCGGGTGATGACATCGACGTTGCCGGTCGCGGTGACGAAGATGTCGCCGAACTTGCAGGCCTCGTCCATGGTGACGACCTGGAAGCCTTCCATGCACGCTTGCAGGGCACAGATCGGATCGATCTCGGTGATGAAGACGGTGGCCCCGGAGCCGCGGAAGGCCTGGGCGCAGCCCTTGCCGACGTCGCCGTAGCCGCACACCACGGCCTTCTTGCCGCTGATCATCACGTCGGTGGCCCGCTTGATGCCGTCGATCAGCGCTCTCGCGGCAGCCGTAGAGGTTGTCGAACTTGCTCTTGGTGACGCAATCGTTGACGTTGATGGCCGGGAACAGCAGCGTGCCGTTCTTGACCGCGCTCGTAGAGGCGATGGACGCCGGTGGTGGTCTCCTCGGAGACGCCGACGATGTTCTTGGCGATGCGTGCTGTAGAAGTTGCGGATGATCCTGGCAGCGTCTGCTTGATCGAGGCGAGCAGGACGGTCTCTTCCTCGGACTCGGCCGTGCGTGTCGAGGATCGTCGGGTCCTTCTCGGCCTCGCAGCCGAGGTGGACCAGCAGGGTGGCGTCGCCGCCGTCGTCGAGGATCAGGTTGGGCGTGCCGCCGTCGTGCCATGTGCAGGATGCGATGGGTGTAGTCCCAGTATTCGTCCAGCGTCTCGCCCTTCTTGGCGAAGACGGGCGTGCCCTTGGCGGCGAGGGCGGCGGCGGCGTGGTCCTGGGTGGAGTAGATGTTGCAGCTCGCCCAGCGGATTTCGGCGCCCAGGGCTTGCAGCGTCTCGATCGAGCACGGCCGTCTGGATGGTCATGTGCAGGCTGCCGGCGATGCGGGCGCCCTTGAGCGGCTTGCTGGCGGCGTATTTCTTGCGGATGGCCATCAGGCCGGGCATTTCGTGCTCGGCAATGGCGATCTCCTTGCGGCCCCAGTCGGCCAGGCGACAGGTCGGCGACGACATAGTCCGGGGCGGCCTTGCCCGTGCGGCGGGTAGGAGTGGTCCGTGCGGCGGCGGGTGCCATCGAGTCATCTCCCTGAAAAGGTGGCGACGGGCCGAGGCGGGCGATCAGTTGGCGAAGAAATGGTATACCGCAAACGGCCCAAATTGCCAACGGCGACCCAACGTTTAGCGGCCGCTCGCAGAGCGGCGCGGTCGGGAAGACGCGCCGGGCGGCCCGGCACCGACTGATCAATTGCAGGCCCCGCAATCCCAGTGATAGAATGACCGCATGGGCAAGAAATCCAGCAAACCGACAGCTCCGGAGCCGGCTCGATGGCATGAAGGCGCCGATGTCCCCATGCGCGTCATCCGCCGCTTCGCCCTGGAAGTGGCCCGGCGTTTCGACCCCGACAAGATCATCCTGTTCGGCTCCTACGCCTACGGCAAGCCGGATGAAGGCAGCGACGTAGACCTACTCGTGGTCATGCCGGCGAAAAACGAGACGGCCCAGGCAACGCGGATCCGCCTGGCGGTCAGGCGTTACTTCGCGATGGATCTCATCGTCCGCACCCCAGAGAATTTGCGATGTCGGTTGGATCAGGGCGATTGGTTCCTGCGAGAGATCGTGTCCCGGGGGAAGGTCCTGTATGACAAAGCTTACCAGGGAGTGGGTACGAAAGGCCGAAGGCGATTACCTCCAGGCCACGCAAAACTACGCGAGTGATCGACCCGTTTACGATGGAGTTTGCTTCCATTCTCAGCAGTGTGCCGAGAAGTATTTGAAGGCCCTGCTCCAGGAATTGGGGCTGGCGATCACGCGCACCCACGATCTGGAATTCTTACGCGTCCAGCTTTTGGCGCAGCATCCATCCTTGCGATCGCTCCGTCGTGGCCTGGAATTCTTGTCCGATTACGCCGTGGACGTGCGCTATCCGGGAAAGTATGCCAGCAAGCGCCAGGCTGCGGCCGCTCTTCGGTGGGCCGATCGAGTGCGTACGGCAGCGCGTTTGCTGCTGGGTCTGCGCCCTTTGTCTGCGAGGCCCAAGAAATCACCGTGAGTGCTGGCGTTACGTCAACAGCCACAAGCCCGCCCCCACCAGCGTCACGAACGCCACCGCCGCCAGCCGCAGCAGCGTGGTGTAGTACCCCTTGGTAGCGTCCTCCAGGCGCAGATAGCACGCCACCGCCGCCAGAAGCGCGACCAACCCCGCCAGGATCCGGGCCAGCACGCCCTGGCGGGTCGTGGCCCGCTCGTCCCGCACCTTCTTCTGATAGGCCTCTTCCTGAGTATCGAACTCCCTGCGAACGCTCGGGGTCACCGTGATGCGGATGGCAGCGCGGCGCATGTCGCCCAATCCCTCGAACCTCCGGATTTCCACCGGCACCTTGTGGCCGGAGAGAGTCAGTTCCCGGGCGTCCTTCCAGCCCACGTCGGTGTCGTTCGCGGCCAGGTCGTTCCACAGCCGTTGCTGAATGTAAGCGGGGTCCGGGGTCCATTCCATCGGGGGGGTCCGGCTGCGCAGGTACTCCGTAAGCTTCTTCTGGCCCTTCGCCAGGGCGTCGTTGAGGGCGTCGTCCTCGGTGGTCATCCAGTCGCCCGTCACGACCCAGGAAGGCAGCGCCTCGGCGGGGGCGGTGGTCCGCGCCTGTGCGCTGGCTACGCAGTTGCCAATGGCCGCGGTCAGCAGGAAGATGGCCAGAAAACTCACCCAGGCGGCAGATCGCATGAGTCTCTCCTCCCGAGGATGATCGAGGTCCACGATCAGACGGATCGATCACGAATAGCGCAGCCGCAGGCGTCGGCTGCTGGGCGGTGCGGGCTGCTCCCAGGGACTGACCAGTTGAACGATGGCGGCGGTCATCACCAGGGCGAGCGGCGCGCCGCTCTGCCACGGCTGCTGCCAGATCATCAGCGGCAGCAGGCCCCAGAAGGCGGCGGCCAGAAGCGGCAGGAAGCTGAAGCGCGACGAACGCCGCGGGTCCGCCATCCGCCACCACCGCAGTGCGAAGAAGGCGATGGCGAAGTAAATCACGTAGGCCGCTCCCTCCGCCAGGCCGGTGCCCGCCGGCAGAAGCGACGTGAAGATCCACCCTTCCTGCGGGGCCGCGCCGCCTTCGCCCGGCACCCGGGGAACCCAGCCGTTGATCCACAGCGCGCCGAAGGCGACCAGCACGCCCAGGAACATCATCACCAGGCGGCGGCGCCAGGAATCGCCCTTGCGATAGGCCCACAGCTTGGCCGGGATCAGCACGGCCCAGGTGGCAGCCACCGTCAAGAAGAAGACTGTGCCGATCTCGCTGAGGACATGAACCTGTCCGATACTGGCCCACAGCGTCGTGCCCAGCAGGGCAAAGAGGGCGGACAGGGCCATCGAGCCGGTCAATTCGCCGAGCTGGCCACGCCCGGTAGGCACCGGCAGGACGGTGGGCACATCGTCGTCGCGAGTTTTGGGGCGAGGGCGGGGCGGCGGCACGGGGGCAGCCGGCTGCTGGGCCAACGGCCGGGGACGCGCCACGGGGGCCGGCTGCGGCGCCGCGATGCCCACCGCCTCCACCGCCTTGGCCATCTCCGTCATGCTGGCGTAGCGATGGGCCGGGTTCTTCGACAGCGCCTTGGCGACCACCGGCAGATAATCGGCCGGCAGCTTGCTCAGGTCCGGCGGCGAGGTCAGGTGTTTCATCAGAATCTCGCCGGCGCTCTCCCCGTCGAACGGGACGCGGCCGGTGAGCATCTCGTAGAGGATGATGCCCGCCGCGTAGACGTCGATCTGCTTGCCGTAGTTGCCGGTGCTGATCTCCGGGGCCATGTAGTGGACGGTGCCGACGCTTTGCGTCTGCGCGGTCCGCTGGCTGCCGCCGATGAACTTGGACAGCCCGTAATCGCCGACCTTGACGGTGCCGTTTTCCAGGAAGATGTTGCCCGGCTTCAGGTCGCGGTGCACGATGCCATGATCGTGCAGGCACGCCGTCGCCCGAGACAGGGCCAGGAACCACTGCTGCGCCAATTCCGGCGGCAGGCCGTTGGGATGGCGGTTGAGCACCACGCTGAGCGGCTCGCCGGAGATGTATTCCATGACCACCCAGGGATCGCCCTGGGCGTCGGTCTTGAGGTCGTAGAGGCCGACGAGGTTGGGATGTTTCAGGTTGAGGCACTGGGCGGCGCCGCGGAGTTCGACATCGTTATTGCTGCCGCCGCGCAGCAGCTTGAGGGCGACTTCCTTGCCGCCATCGCTGACGGCGAAGTAGACCTCGCCGAAGCCGCCGCGGCCGATGCCGCGCTTCAGGACGTAGCCGTCCAGCGGCCGCTGCCCCGAGCTATAGGTGAACTTCATGGCATCCCCCGTAGACTTATCCCATTCGCGATCCGAGCGGCTCCAGGGCGAAGGCAAAGTCCTCGCCCGACACGCTCGACGCGGGTCGCAGCAAGCCGCGCTCCTGACAGCGCTGGCCGTCGATCAGCAGCGGCCCGGGGCAGCGGACGCCCAGGCCGTCCTTGTGCCGGTACAGCACCACCGGGTGCTTCAGGTCCGGCATGGCGACGTGTACTTGCGGGCCGGGTCCCAGCAGCAGCGTGTCGGCCATCAGGATCACGCCGTCCACCCCCAGCGGCAGCCGTTGCCCGCTCATCAGGTCGAGCCGGGCCGAGGCACTCACCGGGGCCGGCTGGCGGAACTGAAGCTGGCACGTCGTCCCCAGCGTGATGCGGTCGTTGGGTCGCAGCAGGGCCTTCTCCACCGGCTTGGCGTTGACCTGCACTGGCCGCATCGCCTCCAGGATATAGCTCCCGCCTGCCCGCGTCAGGCCGGCGTGCAGGCGCGACACGTCGGCGTACAGCGGCACGTCCACGTAGCCATCCGGCGTGGCCTGCCCGAGTGTGATCCGGTTGGCCAGACACACCAGGAAACCGCCAACGCCGTCGATCCACAACGCGAAGCGCTGAGACTGCTCGCCGCGCTGCCCGCCCTCGCTGGCCGGAGCCGCCGGGACCAAGGTGGGCGTCACCAAGGTCGCCGGCTCGATCGCCTTCCAGGCCAGGCCGCGGGCCCGGCGTGCTTCCGGGTACTGCGGGGCCACGGCCAGCACTTGGTCGGCCCGTTCGAGCACATCACGCCAGCGGGCCGCCTCGGTCGCCTCGTGCAGCTGTTGGACCAACTCCGCGAAGCGATCGCGGTGCCCTTCCAACTCGGCGCGGAGCCGGTTGAGCGGCTCGACCGGTCCCGGTAACATCCGCCGTGCCCGTTCCACCAGTTCCAGGGCTCGGCTGAACTCGCCGCGGCCGGCATAATCGCGGGCCTGCAGCCAGGCTCGGGCCGCCTCGTCCAAGAGCAGCAACTCCGGCTGCCGCACCGAGCGTTCCCGCAGCCGCGTGATCGTTTCGCCCGCCCGGCCCGGCTCGCCGGCCTGCAAGTGGGCCCGCACTTCCGCCAGTCCCAGCCGTACCAGCGCTTGTCGCAGGCGGTCGGCGTCGCGGTTGTCGCCGTCGAGCTGCTCGCCTTGCAGGAGATCGTGCCAAGCGGCTTCGGGATCGCCCTGGAGGAAGTGCCGCTCCCCCCGTTCCACGAAGCCGCGCACTACCTGCTGGTGCAGCTCGAATGACTTCTTGTGGCCCTGCGCCGCCGACTGGCAGAGCAATCGGTGCGCTCTTCCAGCGCCCGTTCTTGAGCGCTCTTGCGCTGCTTGAGGGCCAGCCACGCAAAGCCGAGCATGGTTTCGATGTTCCGTCGGACTTCTCGGGGCGACAGGTCGCTGCCGCGGAAAGGACACGGGCCGGGGGCCCGACAGCGCTATTGTACCAGGACAGCCCGGAGATGGTCGGCTCGCAGCTCCCGTGGGCCACCCCAAGTGACCCTGTGAGTGCCTCTTTCGAGGCTTCCGGCCATCCCCGGGCATGTTCGCACTACCCTGGTTCTCTTCTTCCGTTCCCCCGCGGGGACGAGAAAGGGCGCCCCCACGACGCCCCGGGGCCGGTTAGTCCTTCTTGGTGACCTTTGTGTCGCCGAATGCCTCATCCATCTCCTTGATGGCCTTGGCGGTCTCGGCCTGGCGGGTCAGCGCCTTTTCCACGGCCTCGTCGCTATCGACGCCCTTCTGCAGGGCCAATTCGGTCTGCTGCGTCTTGATCTGCGTGTCGATCTCGTCGGCCAGCTTGAGAACGTTGGCGAGCTGGGTATCGTCGATCGCCACGTCGTGCCGTGTCTGGGCCAGGCGCAGCTTGCGCAAGTCCAGGTCCATCTTTTCGACCTTGGCCTCCATCTCCTTGCGCTTGTCCTGCATGGCGTCGAGCTTCGCCTTGGCGACATCGAGGGCTTCCTCGCGCGACTTCAGCAGGTCTTCCTGGCTCTTGAGGGCCTCCTTGGCCGCCTTGTAGGACTCCCACCGCCGGGCCAGGGCGGCCTCGACCTTCTCACGCGGGATCTTCTGGTTGTCGAGCGTGACGAAGGCGGTGCCCTTCTGCAGCTCGCCGCGCAGGTCTTTCAGAGCGACCTCCCTCTTTTCGAGGTTGGTCTTGGTCTCGGCGATCTGCCCCTTGAGCTTGTCCACCGCCACGATCTCGCCGGCAATGACGGTGCGAGACTTGCGCTCCTCGGGCCCAAGGTCACGGATTTCCTGCCGCAGGCGCTCCAGCTTGGCTTCCGGCGGAATCGAGTTGCTGATCTCCGCCTTGCTCTTGTTCCAGGCCACCTTGAGGTAGCTGTCGAGGCCGAGCTTGTGGAGGGTGAAGAACGCGGCCACCACCACCAGCGCGGCGACTCCAAACTTCTTGCACATGGTTGCGAACCCCTTTCTGCTTCAAAACCAGGGTGACTTGAGCGAACGAACGAACCCCACGGGGAATCCCCGCCTGAGTGGTTATTCGCGGCTTACGCGCCGGCATTTAGAAAAAGTGACGGAATCTCAGGCGAGGAGATGTGGCGCGTGTTCATGCGGCGGATGGGCTTTCTGCAACACCAGCTTGCGGTCGCGAAGCCGAAGTCGCCCGCCTCCGCGACTTGCTGGAGCAACGCGAGAAACGGGCCTGATCCGCGTTCTTGCGGCGGCCAAACAGCAACCCCCTCGTTGCAATCGCCGCGCGGCTCGCTTATGCTGAACTGCATGAGACACCTCATCTTCCCCCTCCGTGGCGTCCTGGGTGCTCTGCTGACGGCCGGTGCTCTGCTGGCCGCCCTCGGCTGCGAAACGGATGATGCCGCCGCGCCCGCTCCGGAAACGCGCAGAGCGCCGGAGGTAAAGAAGGTCCCTGTCGGCAAGAAGAACATCACCCTGGCCGTTCAGGGCGATCGCCGGTATGTCCTGGTCGAAACCGTCGTCTGCCTGCGCGAGGGGCCGTTGGAACAGCTGCTGACAAGGAAGGAAAGGAAAGAGCACGAGGCAATCCTCGCTGCCGACATCGACGCCCGCGACTTGAACCAGGCCCTGCTGCTGACGGGCGCGGTACCGGGCGCGCCGGTCGTCTATCAGCCGACGTTCAAGGCACCTCGCGGGCCCACCGTCAAGGTGTCCGTGCAATGGGAAGAAAAGGGGAAGTTGCGCACGGAGCCGGCCCAGAAGTGGGTCATGAACGAAATGACGAAAAAAGAATTGAACTCCGATTGGGTCTACGCCGGCAGCCGGCTCATCAAGAACTTCGAGGAGGGCCAGCCGCCGATTTTCCTCGCCAATGAGGGAGACGTGGTTTGCGTCGCCAACTTCGAGGGCGCCCTGCTCGATCTGCCTTTCAATAGCTCCAAGTCC
Organism: uncultured Planctomycetota bacterium; assembly: GCA_963827935.1. Taxonomy (GTDB): domain Bacteria; phylum Planctomycetota; class Planctomycetia; order Gemmatales; family Gemmataceae; genus DATFNV01. The sequence continues at coordinate 891,906 of CAWHCN010000004.1, forward strand.
GATGCCGAACGCAGCTTCGTCGCCTTCACGGACCGGATCCCCCCGAAAGGCACCAAGGTCACCCTCATTCTCGAGCCGGTGGTCGAGAAGAAGAAAGACCCCAAGGGCACCGAGAAGAAGTAACCTTCCCCCGTTGAGCCGGATTTCGTAGAACCGCGCGGTCCTGCGAACCGCGGCTAAACGACGCAATTCCTTTTGTATTAAATTCTTGCGACGCGCAATTCCTTCATCTCGCAGCGCGGCCTTGACGAAATGTCTATTATGTCGATAAAGATGGCAGAGGCGGTGAGTTGTTGTCAGGATGACAGCGACTCGCAGCCTCCGCCGCCCTCCCCAGGAGGCCCGATGCCCGCGCTGGCGTTTTCCCCCGCGCAGATCGATGAGGCGGCCGCTCAGCTGGCGGAGGCCAGCCCCCAGGCCATCCTGCGCTGGGCCGTCGAGCAGTTTTTTCCACGCCTCACGATGGCGACAGCCTTCGGGGCCGAGGGCTGCTGCATCATCCATATGCTGGCCGAGATTGAGCCGCGCGTCCGCATCTTCAACCTGGAAACGGGCTATCAATTCCCTGAAACGCTTGAGTTGCGCGAACGTCTGCGGGAACGCTACGGCGTTGAGGTCGAGTATATCCGGCCCGAGCTGACCGTTGCGGAGTATGAGGCGGAGCACGGCGGGCCCCTGTACGAGATGCGACCCGACCAGTGCTGTCACGACCGCAAGATCGTGCCGCTACGGCAAGCGATCGCGGGCTACGACGCCTGGATCAGCGCCATCCGCAAGGACCAGACGCAGGACCGGGCCAAGGCGGCCGTGATTCAGTGGGACCCGAAGTTCGACCTGGTGAAAGTCAACCCGCTCCTGGGGTGGACCCGGCGCGAAGTGTGGGCCTTCATCATGAAGAACAACGTGCCTTATAACCCCTTGCACGACCGGAACTATCCGAGCATCGGCTGCTGGCCCTGCACACGCCCCATCGGCGCCGGCGAGGACGAGCGGGCTGGACGCTGGGCCGGCCAGGTCAAGAAGGAGTGCGGCCTGCACGTCATCGAGCACGAGGGAGGCAGTGGAATTTGAGATTGCAGATTTCAGATTGCAGCCAAATCTGCAATCTGAAATCTGCAATCTCAAATCTGCAATTACCATGCGGTTGTCAGCCAAGGCGGAGTACGCCTGTATCGCGATGCTGGAGTTGGCCGCCAACTTCGGCGACCAGCCGGTGCGCGTCAAGGCCATCGCGGATGCCCACGACATTCCGTTGCGATTTCTGGTGCAGATCCTGTTGCAGTTGAAGACGTTCGGGCCTGGTGGCCAGTGTCCGGGGTGCCGCCGGCGGGTACCAGCTGGCCCGTCGTCCGGCCGAGGTCACCCTGGCGGACATCATTGCAGCCATTGACCCGGAGCAGCCGGTCCGCCCGCTCGCCAACGGCCCTCGGTCACCGGCTCGCCAGGCTATGCAGTCGGTCTGGAGCGATATCCAGGCCCGGGAGCAGGATGTCCTGGAGCATCTGACCCTGGCCGAACTGGTTCGCCGCACCCAGGAAACCAACGCCGTCTCGTATCAGATTTGATGTCACTACCCGTTTAACCGCGGGCGTCCCGCGAGCGCTCGCGGACGCCCGCGGTTAAACACTTGGGAGTTCATTTCCATGCCGGACCTGGTCCCTCCCCACGGTGGTATAAGCGAGCCGATCAACCGCAGCGTGCCCGAGGCCGAGGCCGGCGCCTTTCGCCGCCAGGCCGCCTCCCTTCGCAAGGTGCCGATCAGCGATGCCGACCTGTCCACGCTCTACCGTCTCGGCGATGGCGGACTCAGCCCGTTGACCGGTCCCATGGACGGCCCCACCTACCGCAAGGTGCTTGACGACGAGGTCATTCTCCACGGCGGCAAGCCATACGCCTGGACTATCCCGCTGGCCTTCCCGGTTGACAAGGCGCTGGCCGCCTCGCTCAAGCCCGGCGAAACGGTGGCCCTGACCAACGCGGCGGATGAGGTTGTCGGCAGTCTCCACCTCAGCGACATTTTCGCGTGGGACAAGGCGAAATACGTCCGCGTGGTCTACGGCACGGAACGCACGGATCACCCGGGCGGCCGCATGGTCACGACCGACCCACGCGACCTGCTGCTGGGCGGCGAGGTCCGGGTCTTGCCGCAGCCCCGGCATCCGGAGTACGGGCAGTTTGTCCTGTCGCCCCGGCAGACGCGCGAGCTGTTCCGGCAGAAGGGCTGGCAGCGCGTCGTCGCCTTCCAGACGCGCAACCCGCTGCACAGGGCCCACGAATATGCCCTGGTGTTCGGCCTGGAGAAGCTGACGCGGGCCGGCCACTTCGCCGGTGCCGTGCTCAACCCTCTGGTGGGCGAAACCAAGGGGGACGACGTTGACGCCGCCACGCGCATGCGCACCTACAAGGCCCTCATCGACAACAAGGCCCTGGGCGACGGCGACTCGGACCAGGAATTATGGAAGAAGACGGGCTGCGCTATCACCGATCGGATCATCTTGCTCGGCCTGGACATCAAGATGTTTTACGGCGGGCCGAAGGAGGCGATCATGCACGCCATCTATCGCCAGAACTTCGGCTTCACAGACATCGTCATCGGCCGCAAGCACGCCGACGCCCCCTACGACGACGGCAAGGACATCTGGGATGGGCTGGCCGCCCAGCGCAAATTCGACGAGTTGAAGGGCGACTTGCACATCAAACCGGTCAAGGTGGGCTTCGCGGCCTACTACGAAGAGTTGGGACGCGTCGGATTGGTCGATGAGCACGGCAGCAAGGGCTGGAAGCAGGTGTCGATCAGTGGCCGCGATCTGCGCGACAAGCTGCGGAAGGGGGAACTGCCCGATCCCCGCGTCATGCGCCCGGAAACGGCGAAGATTCTGATCGAGCGGATGAAGGGGCCCTGAGCCGGCATCGCTCAAGCTCAGCCGCGCCTCGGCTGTATGAGAAACTGGCGAAGATCGGAGCTAATTGCGGGTTTCGGGCATTTCTCGTCGGAAACGGATGGTAGGACCGGGCCGGATCGGGTACAATGAACCTCATCGCTTGCTAGCCCTGATCCCACTCCCGCATTGGCTTGGGGCACCCGCATCGTCGATCTGCAACCTGTACGAGAACCCCTCATGGCCACGAAAACGAAAGCCCGTCCGGCCCGCGCCGCTGCAAAAATGACTTCGGCCCCCTTGAAAAAGGTTATGCCGAGCCTGCCCAAGGCTCCGCCGTCCACGTCGAAAGCCCCGCCGCCAACCTCCAAGTCGCCCCTAGCCGTCTCGGCCGAATTGCCGCGAACGGCCCCGGCCACGGCCGAGGAGTTCCTCCTGCACATCGGCGTCCTCGGCAAGCGTGTCGAGGGGCACGTCGCCTTCATGTGCGGCGTCGAACGTATGCCGGGCACCTCATCCGAGTCCAAGAACCGGGCCCTGTCGCAGTTCTATCAACGGCTGGTCGCCATGGAAGTGGAATTGAACCGGGTGCGCGAGGAACTGGAACTCGGCTGAGAGGCCGGAAGAATGGGACCAACGCAATCGCCTCGGCCGGCGCCATGGCGCCTGGCCGAGGCGATTGTGCTTTGCGCTTATCGGAAAATCCAATCCACCGCCACGCGCCAGCCCGGCACGGCTGGTTCGGCTTCAGCGGTGTCGCCGCGATGATAGCTCACCGGCTGGCTCGGATCGGACGCCTTGTAGACATGGATGCACGCGGCGAGCGGATCCACGTCCCAAACGACCTTCGTACCGGCGGCGAAATAATCCGCCCGCTTTTCCGCCATCTCAACCAGCGGCTGGATCGTAATCATTCTCGCTGCGGACCTCCACGGCCAGGGTCGGCGGGCCTTCGATGAAACGCATCGGATTGGCCGGCAGGGGACCGTCGTAGTACGAAGCGTCCGGAGAGAAGGATTCGCGGCCGGATGGCAGTTCGGGGATGGCAAATCCCAAATTGTCTGGATAGGCCTCGCCTCGTCCGGTCTGAGCGGCGTGGTCGTCCAGGCTGCGATAGATGCGTCCGGCGACACGGCTCGGCATGCGTCCTGTTGCCATGAACCGCACGATCCTCCCTCCGATCAACTCGGCCTTTTCCGGCGTTCGGTAGAGGTCATCCAGCGTTGCGCGGGCCTGACCGATTGCCGACATGGTGTGCCTCCCACCGGTTTCAGGGTTCCGTTGTGGCCCCTATTATAGCGGTCGCGGAGCAGGGACAGGAGGCAACTCGACCGATAGTCTCAGCACAGGCACCCCAAATACGTCCCTTGCAACAGGGCCCGCACGCGGAATTCCGCGCCGCACACCGGGCAGACATCGCCCGGCTTGAGGGGGACCGGTGCGGCGGCGGGGGCCTTGGCCGGAGCCGGCGCGGCTGCCGCCCGGGCGATCGGCTGAAACTCCGCGAACGTCACGCGCTGATAGCCGGCCCGGGCTGGGTGCGGCAGTGGGGCGAGGTCACCAACGCCTGACGACTGGCCATCGCTGCCATCGGCACCGTGAAGCGAACGTAGAGTTCCTGCGTGCTGTACAGCCGCGGGTCGAGCATGCGCGGGTCGGGCGGGGCGGCCACGCCGTGACGGAACGCCAGAAGAAGCAACTCCAGATCGGTGCCCAGGGCTCGCGACCGCTCGCCGTTAAGCAGGAACAGGCCAAACGAGGCGTAATAGGCCGCGCTCAGCCAGAAGCCGGGCCCCTTGGTGTGATAGCCGCTGAACGACAACCCGAACCCGCGCAGCTTGCGCAGGTGTTGCGTGAGCTGGCCGGCCAGCCAGCTCGACGTGGCACCGGACGGGAGCGAGGCCCGGGGCACCCCGAGGCGGGCAAAACAATCGTGACAGGAAACCACCAGGAGCGGCGCCAGGGGGCGGGCCGGATCGAGGCAGACGCTAACGTCGGGATCGCTGCCGTAGCAGCCCGAGAAACAGGAATGGGCCTCGGCATGCTGCAGGAGCGAGGCGGGGATGGACATGGGCCGGACCTCCCGACTGGCCATCGAGATGCCCCGTCGCCGGTCCGCCAGACCGCGGCGTGGCGGTGACGTCCTCACCTCCATGCGCGCTCATTGTAAGCAACGGCACGGGGAAAGGAAGAGGTTACCGCAGGGTTGCCGATCCACCCAGGATAGAACTCGGCCTGGAGACCGGGTCCCGGAAAACCGTTGTGTGAGCGACTTTTTAGCTGGTAGAGCGGGATGTCCGGTGAAGCCGCTTGAGCCCCGTTCACAGACCGTCTCGTTATCTACACAGGGCATAGAGATTGGGGAAGGCCCGCGGCGCTTGCGCTCGGCGAGCGATGGCCCGCCTGTGCCCGGACCGCCAGGAGATTGTGCGTCAGCACCAGCGCGCCTGCCTCCGACTTGACTCGGTCGAGGCCACGACCATGAAAACGCCGCAGACCACGGTGTTCCTTCAAGTCGGCGAAATTCAGTTCGACCGTGCGGCTGCGCTGTTTGTACAGCGCCCGGGCCTCGGGGGTTTGCATCCGCTGCCGCAGGGCGTCGAGTAGCCCTTCGTTCTCCATGCGGCTGACCGTCCGCCCCTTCTCCGGGGTGCGCGTGCAGGCCGACTGACGCGGGCAGGCCTGACAATGCTCCGGCGGACACGTGGACAGCGCGAGCGTGATCTTGTGGTCTGCCCGCTGTTGCGTTTGCGTCTTGGTGAACTCCAGTCGATGACCCTGCGGGCACTGATAGGTTTGCTCCTCGGCCAGCCAGGTGAAAGCGCTCTTGGGCAACTCGGTGTGCTGATTGCTCTGCGCTTTCTTGTCGTTGGCCGAACTGTAATCGTTCTCCTGGCACGGACCGTACAGCGTCATCCCCGCCAGTTCGCAGAATTCCAGGTGCCGGACCGACACGTAGCCTGAATCCACAAGTACGTCCTTGGGTTTAACGCCCACGTTATCCACCAGGCGCTCGAGCAATGGCTGCAAGACGCCGTTGTCGTTGTTCTGCGCAACACGTCGTACGCGAAGATCAGCGGCGACTCGAGGTCGCGCAGCAACTGCACCGTGTACAGCGGTCGAAACACGCCCTCCTTATCGCGTGCCAGTGCGGCCTCAGGGTCGGCCGGACTGACGAGCACCTTGTCGGCGGGCTGGCGCTTCGACGACCGTCGTTGGGCGTTGGCCTCTTGCCTTTGCCGCAGGACTTCGGCGGCGTGAGCGTAGCGTTGTTTCTGCTCGTGCAGTCCCGCTTTGGTTGTCGCCAGCCAACCCGGCTTCTCGGCCAGCGCTTCGCCGCCTTGGGCGCCGCACAGATGCTCGTCGATCACCCGCTGCCGTTTTTGCAACCGCTCCTCGTTGAGCAACCGTCGTCGCGAAGCATTCGCCGCCACGCTCGAACTGTCCAAGGACATGCGTGCCGCCGGCGTCATCTCCGCCGTCAACGCCTGTTGCAGCACCTGAGCATTCCAATCGTCCCAAAAGGGCGTCAAGCGCTCGCGAAAGTCGTACAAGCGGGCGCGCGACGGCTCCAAGCCGAACAGCAGCCAACGGACCGGCTCGCTTTCGCGAACGTCCTTGGTCCACTGCGCCGGCGATGGTCGTTTGCTGTGCATCTCGTAGAGCACCACCTTGAGCAGCAGGTCCGGAGGCAAGGCTCTTTTGCCGACACCCAGGTACGAATCCCACAACGGGCCCAGGTCCAAGCGTTCGACCGCCTGAGCGATCCGCCTGGCCAAATGATCAGCTGGCAGATGCCGATCGATGGCTTGCCATTCTTCCGATTCGGTCGTCCAGGGCGGGGTGGCAAAGCGGTCGCGCTTGTCGGCACCGGCAATTCCCTTTACCATTGGCCCGGCCTCCTTGCTTGGGCGGTTGCAGAGTTGGTAGCGGTACCGCTACTCTGCCCAAAACCCGCCAACGCAGGGAGGCCATTTTGTTACCGAGTCATCCAGGACTACTCAAATAACGAGACGGTCTGTAGACGGGGCTCAAGCGGCTTCACTGGACATCCGCTCTACCAACTAACACGACGCTCACGCCTAAACGGCGCGCTGGGCCTGGTAACCCCGCAGCAGTCGCTCCAGCTCATCGGGGGCGACCGGCTTGATCAGATACTGATCGATGCCCGCCCCGAGAGCCTGGTGGCGATCGGCTTCCTGGCCGTAACCGCTGATGACAACCACGAGCGGCGGCGGTGTGTGGGCCAGGGCCCGCAGCCGGCGCGCTACCTCAAAACCGTTCATGCGCGGCAGGCCGAGGTCGAGCAGGACCACGTCGGGGCGCTGCAGTTGCGCCTGGGCCAGGGCGGCCGGACCGTCGCTCGCCACCTGAACCTTGTGCCCGAACAGGCCCAGCAGCAAGGCCATGCTAGCGGCACAATCTCCATCATCCTCGACAACGAGGATGTCCAGTCCGGAGGGAGGCGGCGCTGCTTCGTCGGAACGCGCACTCTCCATGTTCGTCATGAAGGATGATTCCTTACCAAAACATCTTCAGGTGTTGGAACCGGCCGACATGGCCCCCATGCTCAAGGTGGTCCTGCGTGGACCTCATTTCCGCGGTCCTATCATCAGACGTGGGACGGGGTATGAGTTCATACTATACCGTAGTCTCAAGGCCACCGCAAGGGTGCGGACAGCCGTTCCCCTGCAAAGGCCCGGCTCAGCTTCAGTCGAGGGATTCACTCATGCTCAGGCACATTCGCGTATTGATTCCTGGTGTCGTCGTGGCCCTGGGGCTGGCCCAGCTGTCGGCGGCCCCACCACCGCCGGCCAAGGACGACGCCGGCTGGAAGACCCTTTTCGACGGCAAGTCGCTGGACGGCTGGAAGTCGGCCGACTACTTCGGCACCGGCAAGGTCCTCGTCAAGGACCGCACCCTGGTGCTGGAGCGGGGGAAGAAGATGACCGGGGCTACCTACGCCCGCACGGACTTTCCCAAGATGGATTACGAGGTCAGCCTGGAGGCGCAGAAGACGGCCGGCAACGATTTCTTCGCCACCACCACCTTCCCCGTCGGCGAGGCCTTCTGCTCGCTGGTGGTCGGCGGCTGGGGCGGCGGGGTGGTGGGCCTGTCCAGCCTCGATTCCGCCGATGCCTCCGAAAACGCGACGCGCAAGGACATGACCTTCAAGGCCGGCCAGTGGTACCGGGTGCGCATCCGCGTCAGCAAGAACCGCATCGAGAGCTGGATCGATAAGGAAAAGGTGGTCGATGTGGACACGACGGATCGGCGAATTCTCGATCCGTCTGGAGTGTGCCGCCTGCAAGCCGTTCGGCATCGCCACCTACGAAAGTGCCGCCCTGGTCCGCGACATCCGCGTCCGCGCGCTGACCGCCGCGGACAAGAAGGCCATCGCGGAAACGAAGCCGGAAAAGAAGGAGTAGGCAGCCGGCTAGGCGCCCAGCGCTTGATCGAACGCCTGGAGCGAGAAGGGCCGCCCGAGCGGACACGCAAGCTGCTCACCGCGGCGTTGCTCCTGACCGGGTTAGGGCCCGCGAAACAATAACATTGTCAAATTCCCGGGATCTGGGTGGCACGCTCTGAGGTACTCCGAAGGGCGTGCTGACTGTCTAGCACGCCCTTCGGAGTACCTCAGAGCGTGCCACCCAACAGTTGACATCGCCCTGTTATTGACCAGTTTATTCTTTCGCGGGCCCTTACGCGTCCGGCGCGACGTGGCCCGACAGGTTTTCCGGGGAGTACGAGCCATGAGAGACTCCGACACCTACATGATGATTCTGGACGAAGGCCGCGAAGAGGAAGCGAAGAGCATCATCCTGCGCCAGGGAGAGAAGCGGTTTGGTCGTCCCGATGAGTCCACTGCGGCAAAACTGACCGGCATCACCGACCTGGATCAGCTGGATCGCCTGATCGATCGGTTGTTCGATGGGACGGCCACTAACTGGCAACAACTCCTCGATACGCCCTGACGGCGAGCTGGGCCGACTCTCGCGCCTAGGGCACCGGCACCTCGTGGTAGTCCAGCGCCCATTCCCTTGAACGCAGTAATACACTCATCCGGCTGCTCCGGATGACCTTCAGGATAGGGCGGTGACCCCGTCTCGGCCCCCCTATTCGCCCGGTGCGGAGCCGAGGCCCTGCCGGCGGTGCTCCTCCAGGGCCTCGCGGCCGGCGTCCGTGATCCGGTAGAGCCGTTCCGCTCGCATCCCTTCCTCCACAGCTACTCGCACCTCCTCGACGTGACGGAGGCAGAGCAGGGTCTCACTGCCCCGCCGGTCGGGATCGACGTGGCCCAGCAGGTCCGACAACTGGCCCGTGATCCCGAGTCGGCCCGTGATGCGGGTCTTCTCGGCGATGGCGCTGCGGGTCATGCCACCCTTGACCTTGCTCAGCACCTCCAGGATGCGCACCTGCCCGCGCCGCAGCCCATTCTTCCGGGACGGGATGCCCTTGGCCCGGTGTGCCTTCATCCGGCAGCGGACCGAGCAGAAGCGGGTGGTCAATCGCCGGGCGTCGTCAATCGGCTCGCCGCACGGACAGACCCGGCCCGCCCTCGCCGCAGCCCGTCGTTCCTCCCTGGCACCCATGTCGCCTCCCGTCTGGTCGGCCCCCGGTCATCCTACCGATGGAGCAACGGGAGACCATTGGCGTAACGGGATGCCGTTGGCGTAACGGGAAAGACCAGGGTGGGGCTGCGAACGGCAGAGCCCCTTTCGTCGTTCCAGAGCCAACTCGACAATCGACCCGGATGCAGAGCCAACTCGACGATCGGCTCTGACGCTCCGATTGATCCCCCGACCATCGTTTTTCTCGAAGGAAATGGTCCGTCGGATGAAAACTCCGTTTCATTGACCGGCCGGTGCCCTGCGCGCGCGAGGATGCCGTTCGACGACCGGGACCGATGTTCGGCCCGGCACGCACGATGGTCCCCATTGGAGGTCCGCAACATGCCAGTTCTCAACTACGACCGCACGTCCGCAGCTTCTGCCGCCCGACCCGCAGATGACCTGACCACGCTCGCCCGCCAGATCCACGCCGAGCACTCCGCCGGGCAGAAGGCAATGAGGAAAAGCCTGGAGCACCACCGGCGGGCGGGGGAGATGCTCATCGAGGCAAGGAAGCAATGCGGGCGACGCTGGGTGCGGTGGCTGAAGGACAACAAGGACACGCTGGGGTTCGGTCAGAGCCAAGCCTACCAGCTCATCGAGCTGGCCGAGTTTCCAGTGACTGGAAACTTGGGTCAGGAGGAACTGGAGGCGGAGTGGCGGCGGCATCTCCGGCAACGGCGCGAGTCAGGAGGAGGCCGAGCCCTCGCCGACGGAGAGTCAGGAAGGGACGGAGGCCGAGACGGAGGACACCGCGTCCGCATCGGCGGCGGCCCCGTCTCGGAACGGTGAGCCGGTCGTCCTGAGGATCGCGGAGGATGGCGATGGGCCGGCCGAACCCCCGTGCGAGGCCGACAGGGAGGTCGTCCCTGTCAGCAAGCCTCGGACGCGGTCATCGTCATCGGAGGACCGAGAGGACCGAGGGGTAAAGCATCAGAAGCGGCGGGTGAGGCAGCTGCGGCGTCTGCGGGACCTGGACCACGACCTGTCCACCTGCGGCGTTGACATCGACGGCTTCGCCAAGCGGTGGAAGGTGGACATCGAGGCCGTCTGCGATGACGTGAACGTGCTGGAGCAACTCGGCCATCCCGCCAAGATGGTGAACGGCGTCTGGCGCTACTCGGAGGGTCAGCCTCGGATGTTCGCCGACTCGGTCAGCTGACCGGACCCATCCCCATCGGCCCCGCTCTCCACCCCTGGCGATGGAGAGCGGGGCGGTTCCCCCCACTGGCCGCTCGGGGCCGTGACTCGCCGTAACCATTGAAATGGCAAGGGCATATGGCGATTTTGCCTCGGATTTTTCTATTGCTATGGGTATTTCTTTTTGCTAGTATGGAGGTCGTGTTTGACGTGCATTTAGAACCGCAGGAAAGGAGCGAAGCCGTGAAGCTAAGCGAGCCCACGAGCAGGTTTCCGCTGTGGACGTTGGCCGATGCCGCGAGCCTCGCCGGCCTCGATCCCAAGGCCCTGGGCGTGCTGGTCAACGTCGGGGTCGTCACGCCGGCCGTCCCGGGCCGCAGAGGCAGGGGCGGGAGCCACAGGTTCAGCTGCCAGCAGCTCTACGCCCTGGCGGCGATAGCGGTCCTGATCCAGACCGATCAGGGTTGCGCCCGGACCTATGCCAGGGACGTGATGCAGGCGTTCGAGGGGATGAGCGACAGCACCCTTTCCGAGTGGATGGGGCTGCGTGCCGACCTCCACACCGAAGAGGAGGCCGCGTCCTGGTTGGCGTCTCCCGAGGCGAACACGGTCTTCGCCGGGTTCCGACAGGCCGATCCCGTGCTGAAGGACGAAGACGAGGCGACCCGCAAGATGCTCGAACGTCACGAGCGGATCGACCGGGCGATCAAGGCGAGGCTCGAAGCGGAGCAGCGTGCGGCAGGCGGGGCTGGCCCGAACGATCCGGCCCGTGCGTCGAAGGGAGCGATCTAACGAAAAAAGCCGGCGGCCCTGCCAAGGAAAACCGCCGGCTCGGGGGAAAATCGACGTGCCAAAGATAGCAAATGTCCCCGTCCGGAGCAAGGCTCCGGCGGTCATCGGCTCGATGCCGTGCCCCGCACCGAAGGCGAAGGCTGGGGCGGACTTTCCGGGGCTGGACGCCGTCCACCTGGCGAAGCTGAGGGGATCGGGCCTGACGGACGAGACGATCACACTATGTCGAAGCCCACACGAACCGCGACATCGGCGACCTCAGAAGGCGGCTGGATGTTCCGGTCAAGACCGCCGGACTCGTGTTGCCGTTCTTCGACCGGACGGGCCGGCTGACGGACTACGCCGCAGTAAGGATGATGCCCCCGCACGTTTTGCCCGATGGAGAGGAGGCGAAGTACCTCGCCCCTCGCTGGATGGGCAACCGGGCCTACTTCCCGCCCTTCCCCTGGGTCTGGGAGGCGGTCAACGAACCCGGCGGCTATCTCCTAATCACGGAGGGCATCCTGAAGGCCCTGACATCGGCTCAGGCCGGCATCCCCTGCATCGGACTGATGGGAATGCAGAACTGGTCCGAGCCTCGTGCCGACGAGAGCGATCCGAGGCGGCTGATCCCCGACCTCGACGGCATCGACTGGCGGGGCAAGGTCGTGCTGATCGTCTGCGATGCGGACCCGGTCCGCAAGCCGGGCGTCAACCACGGGGCGGCGGAGTTGGCCCGAGTGCCGACGGAGCGTGGTGCCGATGTCCGACTGCTTCGGCCGCCGTTCGGTCCGCGAGGCGATGACGGTCGCCCAGTCAAGCAGGCCATCGATGAGTGGCACGGAGAAGTCCCCTTCGTCGATTGGGTGCAGGCTCAGCTGGCCGGCATCCCCTTGCGGACCCTGGATGAGTACCGGGCCAAGATGGTCGAGGGGCGGCTGCGTGACTGGACCAAGCCCAGAACGATGCAGGAGACATTCGACTTCCCGGCGTGCTGCGAGACCTTGCTGGATCGGTCGCCGACCGGGACGGGGAAGAACTACGCCGGCACGAAGACAATCCTCCGACTGGAAGAGATGTCCAGGCCGCCCAAGGGCATCAGGACCTTGAAAGACCTCATTTCGGATGCGTGGAACAGCCCGATGTCTCCCCGCTCCGTGACCTACTTTCCGACGCACGCCCAGTGCGAGGAGCACGTCCAGGAGGCGGCCGAGCTGGGGTTGCCGGTCGTGCCCTATCCGAATCTCTCGTCCGAAACGTGCGACTGCCACGACGAGGCGCTCGCGGTCAGGAAGCGGGGTCTGGCGTTCCAGCACGTCCTGTGCCCGGAGTGTCCCTTCCTCGACGGCTGTCCCTACGTCGCCCAGCGGAAAGCGGCGGAGAGATCCCAGCACGCGGTCGCCACTCAGGCCCGAGGCATCCACACGATCTCGCATCAGTCCGAAGACGATCCGGAGAGGGGACCGACGAAGGTCAAGCGGAACCTCTTCATCGTGCATGAGGCCGCACTGGACATGATCCGCCCCACCTATGTTGTCACCCAAGATCGGGCTCTGCTGGTCGTCGCCCTGATCGCCGACCAGGCAGAAGGTCAAGCGAGCGACCCCTACGCCCGAGGCTTCTTCCGGCACATGTCCCGGCTGGCCAGGGAGTTCGACGGCTACCTGAACGGTGCCGAGGGACCATGCGAGATTCCTTTACACGATCCGCCGGCTGAGGTTCCGGAGAACGCACACCGCAGCCTGAACGAGGCAATCCTGACCCTCGGGCTGGCGGGAGGGGCTCCCGCACCGGAGGCGATGCGGCTGGTCCTGGCGGCGGCGGAGGGGGGCCTGAGTTTTGTGGGGGTGGGGGAGGACCAGCGACCCGACGGCAAGGACACCACCAAGACCGTCCGCAAGTTGGTGGGGGTCGTCAGGATCGACCTGCCGCCGGGCATCTGGATCAACGATGCGACGGCGGACCCAGACGAGATCGAGCGGGCGTTGGGCCGCCCAGTCCGCGACATCACCCCTCACGGCCGACTCCCCCTCAAGCACCGGGTGCTCCAGATCGTTCCCAAGCACGACGTGACCAAGGCTCGCGAGGCCGAGAGGGTGCTGCCGATCCTGCGGGGCCTGCTCCACGACCTTCCTCACCCCCGGGTCGGACTCCTGACCCACCAGGAGCTCGTCAAGGGGCTGCCGCCCCTGCTGTCGCCCGCCGAGAAGGAGCGGCTGGCGATGGTCCACTACTTCGGCGGAGGAAAGGACCGGGGCAGCAACGAGTGGATGACGGCCTGCGATGCCCTGATCGTGCTTGGCACCCAAAGGGTCGGTCCCGACGAGATCCGACTGCACCTCTACCGCATCGGCAAGGTCAAGGCCGCTCAACGGCATCGGGACGAGGTCAAGTGGGATTGGGATTACTGGTCCGGCATCACGGAGTCGGGGAAGCGGCGGACCGTCAAGTGCTGGCACTACGCCGACCACGATTGGCACGCCGCCTACTGCTCGCTCGTCCGCTCCGAGTTGATCCAGTGCATCGGTCGGGGCCGGGGGATTCTGGAGGAAGGAATTCCGGTCTTCGTGGTCTCGACCGAGAACCTTGCCCCGCACGACGATGACGATGGCCGGAACGGATACACCCTGGCGGACGAGGGGCGGTTCCTGCCCGTCGAGGAATCCGACGTGGGGGTGCTGGACGCGATGAAGTCCCTGGGCGTAAAGACCGGCGGGATCGTGCAGGTCAGGAGCATCGCGACAACCTTGGGGATGAGGGAGCGGCAGGTCCGGAAGGTCTTGAAGCGGCTGGAGGCGTCCGGCCGGGTGCGAAGGTTCGGGAACCGGGGCGGCTGGAGAATAACGAATTAGCGGCCCCTTCCCCTATAGGAGCTTCTATAGGAGGGAGGGCCGCTAAATGGATTCTTGGGCGGCGGGGGCCGGGCAGGGGGGCGCCTCCCTCCCCACCCAAATCAGGCCCCCCGCGAGACTGGTGGAGCAGCAGACATGCCACGGATCGCAACGGAGCGTGACCTCGACCGCGAGTTGGATGACTTCGCCTCCGGGTTTCGGAGGTCGGCGAGAGGCAACTTGTGGCGGATGTGGGACGGCCGGCTGACCTTGTCAGTCTTCAAGGATCGCCACGGCAGGGGTTATTGCTGGTGCGCGGCCGACCCGGAGGGACCGGTCTACAGCCGGGCCAAGTACGAGGACGAGAAGTCGGCCATCTCTGCCTTGTGGCAGGAACTGGAGGTCCGCTTTTGACCGTGTTCACCGTCATCATCTCGAACGTGATGACCGGGCGGGTCGAGCGGAGGGTGGCCATGTCACGGGCCGAGGCGGAACGTCTGACGGCACCGTTCCCAGTCTGCGGGCGGAAGGATGGGGGTTGGAGGGTCGAGGTGGTCCGGCGTGACCTGTGCGAGCTGGGCGAGACGGAGCTGCGGGCCGTGCTGGACGGGATGAGCGTGGCGGAACTTGAGACGCTGGCATCGGACATGGGAGGTGCGTGATGGCGGAGACTGCGACTGCGTTGGCGATCTTCACGAGGAACGGGAATGGGGCGGAGGACGAGCCGTCGCGGGCGGATGAGGTAGGCAAGCCCCTGGAAATCGGCGGCAAGGATGCGGTCGGAAAGGAAGGGGTCAAAGCCCTGGGCCGGAAGGCGAGCGACAACGCCCTCGTCCTCGCCATCGCGATGGGGATGAGCCTGCCGGAGGCTGCCAAGGCCTCGGGTTGCGGCGTGACCACGGTCTACAGAAGAGTCAAGGACGAGGCCTTCCGTGCGGAAGTCAGACAGCGGAGGAATGAATTGCTTGAGCGAGCCATCGCCAAGTTAGTCGAGGCATCCTGCCCCGCCATCGACACCCTCAAGGCGAACCTTTCCAACAAGAGGCCGGCCGTTCGCAACAAAGCGGCGAGCGCGATCTTGGCGTTCATGCTGAACGGAGTCCAACTGAACGAGATCGTCCGCCGCCTCGAAGCGTTGGAGGAGAGCCGCCATCTTCGGTAACATCCTCCGTCGCCTGGATCGACTGGAGGCTCGGCCGCCGCCGCCGTCGGTCTTCTGGGACTGCCTCGCCGGCACCGCCGACTTCGCCGACCTCGATTGGGCGAGGGTGCCGACCGAGCTGATCGAAGCCTTCGTCCTCGCGGAGCCGGCCAGGCCGGTGGACTACGTGGAGCAGAGGATCGAAGAGCTGTTGCGACTGCCCTGCGGGTTCCGAGAACTGGATCAAGACCAACCTACCTGAAAGGAGACCTATGAGCGCGTTCTATGCCATCAAGGAGTTCACCGAGCTGCACGGAGGACCCCCGGTCCGAGCCTCCGACCATCGCACCGGGACGGTCCTGCTTCTGGCCGACGGAGCGAGGATCGTGGGCGGTTCCTGTCACGAGGCCCCTTACGGCAGGGAGGGCGTTCGGCGGAGGAGGATGTACCACGCGACCCTGCTTGAGCGGGTCGAGTCCGACTGCGCCAAGTTGGAGGCGGCCCTGCGATGCACCGGTGGAGCCATGACCGCGACGCCGTGGGAGTTTCCCCGGGACTGGGCTCGGGAACATTACCTTCCACTCCCGAAGTGCGAGACCCGCGACGCCTGCGGCCAGCCCAGCGGAGAGGCGGTCCTGACGCACCTCCGATCCATTGCCGAGAGGGAGCTGAAGGCCGTCGCCGAGCTAGACGTGCAGCTCTCCGCGTACCAGACCAACTTCGCCTCCTGCTGACCTACTTCGCCCTTTTTCCATCGCCCTCATCCGAGGAGATTCCCAACATGAAGGTCCGGACAGAAAAAGCCAAGCGTGGAGCAAGAGCCAGCCGTGAGTTGGTCGTCAACGCATCGACGTGCAGCGGCTGTGGTTTGATGGTCCGAAACTGCGGATGCAGGCGGGGCAGCACGAACAACGCCCTCAGCGACGTAGAACGCAGCGAGGGGGCCGGACTCAAGTCCGTCCAGCTGTCCGATCCCCGTGCCGCGAAGCTGGCGATGCGGGCCGTCCAGGCTGCCCGGGCCGGGGACAGTTCGGCCGCTGCCGAGCTTCACGGCAAGGCGGCGATGGCCCACGACAGGCTCGCCAGTGCCGGGGACGAGGCCGACGGGCACCGCCGAGCCGCTATGGCCAACCGCCGGGCGGCCGCGGCCCATGCGATGTCGGTCCCGCCCTTCGACGACGAGGACGACGACGCGACCGACGACGACGATGATGTCCTGGAGAACCGCCGGCAGCTGGTCCGGAACGCCCCGCCGATCCGATACGTGTCGCCCGGCAGGATGCCCGTCCCGCCAACCATGAACGCGCTGGTGGCGCAGATTCAGAACGACAGGCTGCGCCGGAACGCCAAGGCCGAGGGGAGCAACGCGGACGTGTCGGACTACGAGGAGAATCCCTACGGCAGCGACGCTCAGTACGGGGAGGCCCCGCCGGTCCGGGATGCCGGGGAGCTGTTCGGATGGGGCCAGCCCGTCGATGAGGTGACCCGCGAGAACCGCCGTCGTCAGGGCCTGCCGGAGGACTCGCCGCTGGACACCTACCCGTACCGGCCGACGATGGACGACATCATCCAGGGAAAGGGGATAATCGCCAACCGCGTCAGGGACGACGGCCCGCCCCCGCCCATCCCGCCGACCCTGAACTTCGCGGCTGTCTCCCGGTCGCAGGGCGGGAGGGGATACCGTTCGGATGAAGGACTCGTCGTCAACGGACATGCGCCAGCGAGGCGTCCGGCATGATCCCACCGACCCTGGACTTCAACTCCCTTTGCTCGCCCGGACTGCGGTCCGTGCGCTAGAGGATCGGGGCGGCGGTCGGCATCGCGGTCCGACGTGCATCGGCCGCGACGGCGGCACGGAGGCGGCCGAGGGCTACGGAGCGTCTCCGGTCAGCCCGAGTCGGGACCATCATCACCCGGCGATTCCCTCGGCCGCCGCCCTCCTTGCCACGCCATCGGCTTTGCCGGCCCGCCTCCACGTCCGTCCGGCATGTTTGCCACAAAGCCCTATGCCGCATATATCTTGCGGCAAATCGTAAATCCATTCCCTAGAACCGCTTGACGATTGCTCCCGGCCCGGATAGACTGAGGGTAGGCCGCCCGCCCCCCTCGGACTCCCGGAGATCGACCATGAGTACGAAAGCGTTCGCCTACTTGCGGGTCAGCAGCGCCGACCAGCTCAAGGGCGACGGCTTTCCGCGTCAACGCGATGCCATCGCCAGGTATGCGAAGCGGAACCGCATCACGCTGGTGGACGAGTTCCGCGAGGACGTGAGCGGTACGACCGAGCTGGACGGCCGTGAGGCCCTGGCGGAGTTGTGCAAGCGCCTGGACGCCAACGGCGTGCGGTTGGTCCTGGTGGAGCGGGCCGACCGCATCGCCCGCGACCTGATGGTGAGCGAAGTGCTGTTGCAACAGTTCCGGGATCGTGGCGTCCAGGTCGTCGAGTGTGAGGGTGGGCAGGAACTAACCGTGGCAGACGGGGAGCCCACCCGCGTCCTGATCCGGCAGGTGCTGGCCGCCGTCGCCCAATTCGAGAAGACGTGCATCGTCGCCAAGCTGCGGGCCGCCCGCGACCGCATCCGCAACGAGACGGGCAGGTGCGAGGGACCGCTGCCGTTCGGCCAGGACCCTGCTCGGCCGGGCGAGGTCGAGGTGGTGCGGCGATACCGCGAGCTGCGGGCGATGCGTCCCCGGTTGTCGTTGCAGAAGATCGCCGACGCCCTCAACGCGGAGCCCGGCAAGTACCCGACGCGAACGGGGACGAGGTGGGGCAAGCCAGTTGGTGTACAGCGTGCTGTCCCGCCAGGGATAGCCCCGGGGTGGACCGAGCGGTTCGATCAGTCGGAGGATCGGAAATGCGTCAGCACTGCGACAGGAACGACCAGCCGAGGCGGTGTCCGGTGTGCGGCAAGATCGTCAACGTGAGGTACGGGAAGCTGGCTCCGCACCAACCTCCGACCGCGAAGAGGTCCAGCGACCCGGCGTGCAAGGGAAGCGGGAAGTAGGCGGGCCACGTGGCGGCTACGCGGGCCTGCGGTCGGCCGGGGGCGGCCGTGGCCGTGAGGTGGGGCAATGAGCCGATGGTGACGAGAAAGGCCGCCCGGGACGAGCCTGGACGGCCAGCGAGGCATGAGGCGGGCTGTTCCCGCCGCTCTGCGATTGCTACTTCTTGGCTCCCTTCGCCGGCTTGCGGCTCGAGTCCCATCGCGGCCAGCTCCTCGTCGCTGAATTCGGCTAGCCTTGAGGCAATGGTTTCCTTCGTCACCGGCACCGCTGCCTTGCCGGTGCTGACGGTGTAGCCGTCGAGGCGGGCGAGTTGCGCGAGGCAGTGGTCGTACCCACGTCCGTTAATCCATCCCACCACCGCCCCGGCCTTGCTGACCTCGAAGGGACGCATCCCCTTCGGAGCGTCGGCGGGCTTGTTCGCCTCCGCCTCCGCCTTGCTGGCGTACAGCTTGGCGGGGGTCGCATCGGTCGCCTGCGTCTCGGACAAGATGCCTGACGGCATCGGGGCGGTGTTCTCGGTCGTGGTCGTGTTCGCGTTCATGTTGGCTCCCTTGGTTGAGGACTTGAGACATTGCAGACCTGTTTAATCTCTACGGTGGTCTTCGGCGGGAGGCAAGGGCAAGTGGTGATTTTCCTAGAAAATGTGTCTCCAATGGCGGAGCGGCCGAGTGGGGGGCCTTGCCGATTTCCACCCAAACCTGTATCTTGTTCCCGGGCGGCACCGTGCGGGAGTAGCTACCCGAACGGGGCCTGCTAGAGCCGTGTCCCGGCTTGGCCACGCCGCCCCGCCTTCTTTCCCCAGGGACGCGGCAGGAGGGACACGGTCATGTCAGCGGCACCATCCAACGGCCTCGACCTCAACGGCGACGGGGCGGCCTACGTTCGGGTCTCCGACGACCAGCAGGACACGGCTCGCCAGTACGAGGCTCTGCACGCCTTCGAGAAGCGGCACGGGGTCACGATCCCGGAGCACCACTGGTTCAAGGACGAGGGCTGGGCGAGGGACACCGCCGACCGGCGGCCCGACTTCCAGCGGCTGATGAAGATCGTCGAGGCGGGCAAGGTGAAATGGATTGCGGTCGATCAGCTCGACCGGTTCGGCACCAAGAACGCCAAGCAACTCATCACCTACCTGCACCGCCTGGATGAGGCGGGCTGCAAGCTCTACGACGCCGCGGGGAAGGAGTGGACGGGGGAGGACATCGCCACGATCATCACCGCGGTCGTCGAGGGTGAGAAGTCGAAGGGCGAGCAGACCAGCAAGTCGCACCGCGTGCTGGGCGGCAAAATCGCGAAGGCACGGCTCGGGGAATGGCAGGGCGGCCCGGTCCGGCTCGGCTTCGACGTGGTGTGCTACGCTCGCGATGACTCACGACCTAAAGCTGCATCTTCGACCCTCAAGGAACTGTGGCGGGTCGTCTTCGAGGGGTTCCAGAAGCGGCTGAAGGTGCATCCGGACGGCCGAACGGAGCGGTTCGATGGGAAGGACAACTTCCCGAAATGCCAGCCAACCGAAGTCTTGCGGGTGGCGCCGAGCAAGGATCAGGCCAAGATCGATGCGGCCGTGAGCGTCTTCAAGCGGTTCGCTTCGGAGTCGATCAGCTTCACCGCCCTGGGCCACCACCTGAACGAGCTGGGATTCCGCACCAGCTATGCCGGCATGTTCCAGCCGCACCACGTCGAGGCCATGCTCGAAGATCCGATCTTCCTCGGCTATTTCACCTACAACCGCCGGCACTCGGGCAAGTTCCATCGCTGGTCCAAAGGGAAGACGGTGCTGGAGCTGAACTACCAGGAGGAGCAATCCAAGAACGATAGGTCCGATTGGGTGCAAAGCCACCGGCTGTTCCCGCCCCTGGTGGATCAGCCGACGTGGGATGCCGTGCAGCGAAAGCTCGAAAGGCCGAAGCGTGCCAAGGCACCTCGCTCCGCCGCACAGTACCTCGGCGGACTGCTCTACTGCGGCAACTGCGGCTGTCGGATGGTTTCCGGGTCGCTCCGCAAGGCGACGAAGAATCCGCGCAAGGACGGGCACGTCGGCGAGCGCCACGAGTACTTCTGCGGCACCTACTTCAAGGCCGTCCGCGAGGGATGGCGGGCCGAGTGCAAGTGCCTCCGCAACGGCGTCTTCCAGGACACGCTGGAGGAGTACATCGACCGCTACCTGGAGGAGACCGGCAAGCGGCTGGACCTGCTGACCGAGGGCCTGGACGCCGGAAACCTGACCGACCGGCTGGAGGGTCAGGAGACGGAGGCGTGGCAGGGGTTCATCGACGGGGTGGGACGGCTGGAGGCGTACCTCGCCGAGCACCATCCCGAGGATTACGCGGCGATCATCGCCGAGGATGACGCCAGGCGGGCCGAGGAGGCATACGTCCGATCCCATCCCGCCGAGCTTGTCGCCGAAAGGCCGCCTGCCACCGCCAAGCTGCTCGGCAACATCGACCTCATGGGCGTCGCCGAGGCGGCATCGGAAACCGACCCCTTCGACAAGCCCGGCAGCCCCTACCTCCGCGACTGCCTTCGGGCCTACCGCTCGGTCTTCGACCCCGCCGCGGTCGCGGCCGAGCTGGCGGAGCTGGAGGAGGAGCACGAACGGCTCGTCGGGGAATGGACCGACCTGCCGACGAAGCGGGCCAAGGACGCGGCGGCAGCCAAGCTGCGGGCACTCGATGCCCGGCTTAGCCAGCTGGAGCGGCAGCGGGAGGATGCGGCCGAGGTCGTCGAGAAACACTACCGGGAAATGAACGACCTGCGGACGGCCATCGCCGAGGCCAAGCGGGCGATGGCGAAGGGAGCAGGGGAGCGAGCCCTCCGCCAGCGGGCCGAGGCCATCCGAGCCGTCATCCAGCGGATCGAATGCACGTTCGAGGCGACCGGGGAGACCGGGAGCGGCTGGGGGAAGAAGAACACCGTCCTGGCGACGGTGACGATCTACCCCATCGCCGGCGATTCTGCGGCGTTATCGGCCGATTCCAAGGGTACGCTAATGTATTCAAGAGCCCATTCCCGCATATACCGGATGCGCGTGGGGCGAATCCGATAGACGATCAACTCCGGGTTGTCGATGCGGCCCAGGTACTGGCGTAACAGCGGGTTGGCGTCCCAGATTGCTTGCAGCAGCGCCGCGTCGGTCACCACCTCGGCAACGCCGGTGATGCGGACCTGATCGTGGCGGTCATCGAGGTAGCACAGCTCGACGCGCCCGTTGGCCGCGATTTCGGCCGTCTTGTGATAGCTGCGCAGGTTGGCCACGTAGACCGTGAAGCCGTCCGTGCGTACCGGGGACACCGGGCGGACGCGCGGCTGCTCGCCGTCCATCGTGGCCAGGTGCGGAAAGCGGTCCGCCTGCACCACGGCCCGGGCCAGTCGAACAACCTCGTCCGGCTTGACCGGCTCGACAAGGGGTCGTGTCATGGGGGGCCTCCGGGTTTAGCCGCGGGTCGAAGACCCGCGCGGTTCACAGCAAGGGCGAGAGCAGCCGGCAGGCGTTCTCCGTGAGCCGGGCCGTGGAGGACCGGGCCGCGAAGGCGTCGGGGTCGAGGCGCACGGCATCCAGCAAATCGCGGCAAAACTGCTCCTCCAGTTCGGCCACCAGCGACGGCGTGTGCAGCACGCAGCCGGCCTCGAAGCTGAGGTGCATGCTGCGATTGTCCAGGTTGGCCGACCCGACGATGCCCCAGCGTCCGTCGGCCATTAGCAGCTTGGCGTGCATCATACCGCGCTTGTACTGGTAAATCTCGGCGCCGGCATCGAGCAGGCCGGGATAGTAGTACCGGCCGGCGTACCAGGTGATGGCATGGTCAGGCTGGAGCACCGTGAGCAGGCGCACGTCCACGCCGCGGTAACAGGCATGGCGCAGTGCGTCGAGCAGGCCGCTGTCGGGGACGAAGTAAGGCGTGGCCAGCCACAGGCGCTCGCGGGCATTCAGGATGGCGGCGAAATAGATTTCACGGATCGTTTTCACCTCCTGATCCGGCCCCGACTCGACCACCTGCACCACCGCGTCGCCGGCATCGGCCAGGTCTGGGAAATAGGCATCGCCGTTAAGCGCCTCCTGGCAGGCGAAGTCCCAGTCCTCGGCGAAGACCCGCTGCAAGCCCGCCACCGCCGGGCCTTCCAGTTTCAGGAACGAATCTCGCCAGTAGCCGACGTCGGCACACAGGCCGAGGTATTCGTCGCCGATGTTCATGCCGCCGGTGAAGGCCGTGCGGCCGTCGATGACGGCCAGCTTGCGGTGGTTGCGGAGGTTCACCTGAATGCGCGAGCGCCAGGGATTGAGCGGCAGGAAGGCCGTCGCCTGGCCGCCGGCCCGGAGCAGCGGCCGTAGCGTTCGGCTCTTGAGGTTGACCGATCCCATGGCATCGTAAAGCAGGCGGACCTGGACGCCGGCCCGGGCCCGCTGGGCCAGCTGGTCGATGAGGCGGGCGGCGGTGGCATCGTTGCGCAGGATGTAGAATTCGAGGTGAACGTGGTGAGTGGCGGCGGCCACGGCAGCCAGCAACGCATCGAAGGCCGGCGTTGTGTCGTGGTACAGCCGCACGGCGTTGCCGGCGCTGACGGGGAAGGCCTGCACCTTGCAGGCGACCTCGCCCAGGTCGGCCCAGGTAGGAATGTCCTCGTCCTCGCCCCGGGCGGCCTCTTGCTGAAGCGGCGGATGCCGGGCCCGGAACGCCGATCGTTGCCGCTGCACCCGCCGCAACGGCCGCGACACATGTGAGTAGCCGAACACCCAGAACAACAGCGCCCCCAAGAGCGGCATCAGCACGACGACCAGGCACCAGGCCACCGCCGCCGTGGCGCTCCGCTTGGTCATCAGAATCCACGGAATGAATGTGACGAAGACGATCGCGTCCACGACGAGGAAGACCGTGGTGATATGGGGCAGGTAATGGAGCAAGGGCCGGCATCCTCCCTGGTAGTCGACGAATCGCCTCCAGTGTAAGCGGGGGCGGGGCAGGATGACAACAGCGGGTGTTAAGCTTGAACGTGCTCGCTGCCCAGGTTGAGGAAGCGCACCATCAACCAGCCGGGCAGCCGCCGCAGGCCGGGCACGCGCAGGGCGAACCGGACCGGCCAGGGCAACCGCCCCGGGCCTCCCTTCAGCAGGCCGCGCGGGGTAATGAAGCGCCGGGGGCCGAAGGCCTGCAGCGCCTGCACCAGGCGCGTCACCAGCAGTCGGCGGCGTTGCACCGCCGCCAGGTCGCGCACGCAGACCACACCGCGCAGCAGCGGCCCCGTCAGCAAGTTGGCCGCCGCCACCGCGTCCTGGATGGCGGAATTGATGCCGATGCCGCCGGCGGGCGACATAACGTGGGCCGCATCGCCGATCAACAACAACCCGGGCCGATACCAGCGGCGGCAGCAGGTCGCCTGAGTTGAGAGCAGGGCTAGCTGGTGCCAGTCCTGCAAGCCGTCGACCCGCCCGGCCAGCCACGGCACCAGCTCGACGATGGAGTGGCGCAGCGCGTCCAGGCCGGCGTCGCGCAGCCGCTGGTAGCCGCCCTTGGGAAAGATGAAAGCAATTTGCCAGTCGTTGGGCCGGGTCAGCAGGGCCAGACCGCGACCCTGTCCCAGGGCCCCGGTCGCCGAATCTTCCGGGTCGCCGGGCCGGCGGGGCAGGCGGAACCAGAGCACGTCCATCGGCGGCTCGCCGCTCGGGAACGTCCGCAGGCCGGCGAGATGGCGCACCTTAGAAAAGCGCCCGTCGGCGCCCACCGTCAGCAGCGCCCGCAGCTCGTGCCAGCCGTCATCGGCGCGATAGCGCACGCCGCGCACGACTCCACCCTCCTCGACCAGCCGCTGGACGCTCGCGCCAAGCAGGAGCCGGAACGACGGGTAACGCCGCGCCTCGGCGGTGATGAAGTCCAGGAACCGTACCTGGGGCATCATGACGATGTAGGGATGGCGGGCGCTCGTCTGCTCGAAGACCGGCAAGTGAACGGGGCCGTCGGCTGTCTGGAACGTGACGCCGCGGCACCTTGCCGTGCGGCAATTCCATGACCCGATCGAGCAGGCCGATCTCCTCCAGAATTTGCAGGACGCTGGGATGGATCGTGTCGCCACGGAAGTCGCGGTCGAAATCCTTGTGCGCTTCGAGCAGTGTGACCGGCACGCCGCGGCGAGCGAGAAGTAGAGCGAGTATCGCACCACCTGGGCCACCGCCGACGATGACGCAGGAAGTGTGCTGGACATCGAGGACGGTGTCGTCGGCCATGGCGGAGCCTCGCGTCGAGCGAGATTTCCATAGTACCAGCCCGGTGCGCCAACGATGGGCACCTTAATACCTTAACAGCGCCGCGATGCCCCGGCCGCGCCGGCTCGTTACAATGACCCCGGGAACACGACGATCAACCACCGCAGGAGAACCACGATGGCCACCGCAACAGCGACCAGCACAGCCCGGCGCATGTATATCGACGGCAAGTGGTGCGATGCCGACAGCGGCCGCACCCTCAAGGTCATTAACCCCGCCACCGAAGAGGTCATCACCGAGATCGCCTACGGCGGCCGGGCCGAGACGCGCCGTGCCATCGAGGCCGCCGCCCGCGCCATGCCCGCCTGGATGAAGCTGTCGGCGTGGGATCGGGCCAAGGTCCTCAAGAAGGCGGCCGAGTTGATGCGCGAGCGGGCCGACGCCATCGCCCGCACCCTGACGATGGAGCAGGGCAAGCCGTTGGCGGAGGCCAAGGCGGAAGTGCTGCACTCGGCCGACACCTTCGAGTGGTTCGGCGAAGAAGGCAAACGCGCCTATGGCCAGGTCATCCCCAATACCGCTCCGGGAAAGCGCCATGTCACCCTCAAACATCCGGTCGGCGTCGTCGGCGCCATCAGCCCGTGGAATTTCCCGATCACGCTGCAGGCACGGAAGATCGCACCGGCCCTGGCGGCCGGCTGCACCATCGTCAGCAAGCCCGCCAGCCAGACGCCCTTGTGCCTCGTGCAGGTCTTCGAATGCCTCATCGAGGCCGGGCTGCCGGCGGGGGTGGCCAACCTGGTCATGGGACCGGCCCAGGAGATCGGCGACGAATTCCTCGAGAATCCGATCGTGCGCAAAATCAGCTTCACCGGCTCGACCGAGGTCGGCAAGCAGCTCATGAAGGGGGCCGCCGACCAGGTCAAACGACTGAGCCTGGAGCTGGGCGGACACGCCCCGTTCATCGTCTTCCCCGATGCCGACCCCGAGATGGGGGCGAAGATCGCGGTCATGGGCAAGTTCCGCAACAACGGGCAGGTGTGCATTGCCCCGAGCCGGTTCTACGTCCACAAAGATGTGGAGAAGAAGTTCACCGAGGCCGCCGTCGAATTCGCGAAGGCGCTGAAGCTGGGCAACGGCCTGGACGCCGGCGTCGAGATCGGCCCGATGTTCGAGAAGCGGGCCATGGACAACACCCTCGGCCTGATCGACGACGCCCGGAAACGCGGCGCCAAGATCCTGACCGGCGGCAAGCGCAGCGACCGTTTCCCCAAGGGCTACTTCTTCGAGCCGACGGTGCTGGCCGGCCTGTCGCCGGACACCAAGATGCTGACCGAGGAGCCGTTCGCGCCGGTGATGCCGGTGCTCGACTTCGGTAAGATCGACGACGTGATCCGGGCAGCCAACGCCACGCGCTACGGCCTGGCGGCCTACGTCTTCACTAACGATCTGACGGTGGCCTGGAAGATGGCGGAGGGCCTGGAAGCCGGCATCATCGGCATCAACGACCCGGTCCCCGCCACGCCGCAGTGCCCCTTCGGCGGCATGAAGGAGAGCGGCATGGGGCGCGAACTGGGGCACGAGGGGCTGGAGGCGTATTTGGAGACGAAGTATGTGAGCTTCAAGCTGCGGGATTGAAGAGGCGAATGAAGCCCACGGGCCGCGGCCCGTGGGCTCGTCAGGCGAAAGGAGCAACGCGATGAGCGCATCAGCCAAAGTAATGCCTGCCCAGGTGTCACCGGAAGAGGTGGCGCGGCGCATCGCGGAGTACCGGCGCATCGGCTTCCAACGACAGGCACCCGCCCACGTCGTCTACCACGAGGAACATCACGCCTGTCCCTGGGCCGGCTGCGACATGGGCATCGCGGGGATCAACTTCCAGCTTGACGCGTTCGGGGATACGTCAAGGCAGGCTGAGTTGATGGCTGCGTGGTGGAACGGTCCTGGGCTCGTGCGCGCTGCCCCGGGTGTGGACGCTATGTGTTGTTCGCTCTGCATCAGAAACGGGCCGTCATCGACCCGGCATCCTGGGGCACGTCGGTACTTCCGGACGACTGGCACCAGAAAGCGCACGTGGTAACGAGGCCGGTTTAGTGCGCTGGAATGGCCAAGGGCGCTCCGCCATGCCGCACGTCGTTTACCTGGCTGCGAATCTGTTTTGTCCCTGGCCCGGATGCGGCCATCGGATCGAGCTAATCGACTTTCAGCTGGAAAAACTTAACGACCCGGCACTCTACGCTCACGTGATGACCTCGTGGGGAATTCAGCCAAGTTTCGGGCTGATCGGGCGTTGTCCAGGATGTCAGGCGTATGTGCAGTTCGGAGTCATGACCAAACAGCGGGTTGACGACCCGGCCGGGACAGGTCTCCCGATTCTGCCGGATGATTGGCACCTGACAGCGTACATTGAGTAGCATCCCTACTCCGTTGCCTGGCGCGGCCGACTCAGACTCATGGGCCACCCCCTACCACGCCCCCCGATAGGCCCCGAATCGGCTCCAACTCCCGGCCGGGCAGTAGATGTACTGGAAAACCCCGCGCAGTTCGCCCAGCGGGATGAAACCGAATTGGCGGCTGTCGGTCGAATCGCTGCGGTTGTCGCCCAGCACGAAACAGGCGCCGTCCGGCACCGTCGTTTCCGGGAAATCGACGCCCTCTTCCCGGCGATCGAGCAGGATCAGGTAACGGCTGGCCCCGTTCACCTCTTGAAGCACATCACCCTGCAGACCGCCGGTCGCCTCCGCCAGGCTCTCGGCCGGCTCCCGTTCGTGGTCCAGTTTCCTGCCGTTGACGAACACCTGGCCCTGGCGCACGGCGACCGTGTCGCCGGCAAGGGCGATGATGCGCTTGATCCACTGCCGGCCCGGCTGATGGGGTACTCGGAAGACGACCACGTCGCCCCGGCGTGGATAGCGCCAGTGCAGCACTTGCTTGTTCACCAGCACATGGTCGCCGGCCAGGATGTTGGGTGCCTCGCTGGCCGTCGGGATCAGGAACGCTTCGAAGGCGTTCGAGCGCAGGTAGTGGACCACGCCCGGCGGATAACAGACGCCGACCAGGATGAACAGGGCATACAAGAAGCCGCGGTTGTAATCGCGCAGAGCGTACTCGTCGCCCAGCCGGCGAGCCAGAAGGAACGCGTCTGCCACTGCGAAGAGGTACAGGCCGATCACGGCCAGGGCCAGGGCGACCAGCCCCGCCAGCAGCGGCGTGGATGGCTCCAGCAGCGACGCCGCCACGGCCAGCGGCGCGAACAGCGACGAGGCCAGGAACAGGGCCAGCCCCCGGGCGATGCGGCCGCAATAGATGTGGCCCAGCCCCGTCGCCAGCAACGAAAGGACCACCGCCACCCACGGCTTGCGGCGGTTGACTGCGCCAGTGCTCATGGTCGTTACTCTCCGATTTCCGGAAGGCCGGACAGAAAAAGGGCCAGAACGCTGACCAGACGGATGGCGAAGAGCACGAGCGCCACTGTGCAGATGCCGGCGCGGCCCAGTCGAGAGGTAGCCAGCGCCTGCAACCCCCGGACGAGCCGGCGCAGCGGCCGCTGCTCGTAGGCGTGGACGGCGTCCACCACGCGGTCGGCGAACTGGGCGGGCACCTCGTCCTGGCCCCGCTGCCGTTTCCAGGCCTCGTACAGCTCATCGTGTGTCATTGGTGTTGCTCCACGATGCGGGCGAAGACGGCCCGGAGCTTCGCGCGGGCCCGGCTCAGGCGCGACTTTACCGTCCCAAGCTTCACCCCCTCGATGCGAGCGACCTCCTCGTGCGAGAGTTCCTGCAACTCGCTCAGGACGAAGACCGTCTTTTGCTCGAGCGGCAAGGCGTCCAGCTCGGCATCGAGCCGCTGAAACAATTCCTCCTCGGCCAGTCTCAGGTCCGGCGTGCGCATGTCGGCGGGCTCGCGCAGCACGTCGCGGGCGGCCGGCCGGCGTCTCTTCCAAGCGTTGACGCAACGGTTCCGAGCCATGGTGTATAGCCAGGTCGAGAAGGTGGCGCACTGCGGATCGTAGCGCCGCAAGTGCACGTACGCCGCCAGGAAGACCTCCTGGGCAATATCCTCACATTCCTGCCGGTCGCCCACGAGGCGGCCGATGAAGACGAACAGGGGCCGCTGGTAGCGCAGGACGAGCACGCGGAAGGCGTCGGTGTCCCCCGCCAGGACCTGCGCGATCACCGCCTGGTCGTCCATCGAGAGGGCCTCGCTGCGTGCAACCGCTGCATGGTTATACCGCGAGGGGGCGGAAGGGTTCCCGGAAAGTGGATGGTGGCTTAAGCCTTCGCCCTGGGCCCTTCCCGTAATCGCTTCCCCCGCCGCCGGCGACTCGGTATACTCGCCGACACGATTCGCACTCCCGCCGGATCCTCATCATGGCCACGCCCTCCCTGCCTGCCTTCGCGGATACGCTGCACGATCTCCACCTCCTCGAGGCGAACCAGGTGGAGGAGATCAAGCGCGATCTGGTTGCCCGTTTCCCCACCACGGCCACCCTGGCCCGCGAGCTGGTCCATCGGGGCTGGCTGACGCCATTTTCCTGGCCATCGCCGGCGCCGAGACGGTGGACCTAGTTGACGTGGCCACCGGAAAGTCCACCGAGACGCTCCGCCTGGGACCGGTAGGCGGCGTGCTCACCCCGACCTTCGCGCCGGACGGGCGGCATCTGCTGACGCTCAACAGCAATGGGACCGTGTATGTGATTCGGCTGGCCGCCTCGGCGGCGTCAAAACCTGCGGCTCCCTGAGCACGATGGAGACACGCCGTCTGGATCGCCTGCGAATGGGTTGCACCGCGCCTGCGCGCGCACACACCCTTGATGCCAGGCGGTGGATCGCCCGCGGAATGGGTTGCACTGCGCTCTGCGCGCACACGCCCCTTGATGCCAGAGGTGGATCGCCCGTGGATGAATTGCACTGCGCCTGCGCGCACACCCGGCTTTGCAGCGCATTCGCCCGGCGCAACGCATTCGAGTGAGGCACAGCGCATTCCTCCAACGACGGCCCTCGATCAAGCCGGTCGGTAGGCATAGCCATCCGGCCTCATTTCCAGTTCAAAATCATCGGCGTAGTCAGAAACGCCGATCTTGATCCTCTGGCTAAACCATGCGATCATGTTGCCCGCCCACCATTCGGCCGCCTTGTTGCCCTCCGTCGCGAACGCCATCGCGCCGTCGATTAGCCGCCGCCCATCCGCGTCAGCCATTAGGGCCGCGACCAACTCCGCGTGCGTGACCCAGCAGCACTTGCTGCCGGACAGGGCGCGGACAAGCCGGGCGATGACGGGGAACACTTCAGCGTGAGTAAAAGCAGGTTCCATTTGTTCGCTGCCTCCCTACGAAGTAGCCTATGTTGATTGGTCAATCCCAGGGGCCGGGTCTTCGGCGTCCCCTTCTGCCTTGCCGCTGAACGGCAAGTCATCCTGCCGCGCTTTCTTCCCCTTCGCTCGCGGCGCCCTCTTGAACGTCGTACTCGTATGCCGAATCGGCGGCATGTCGATCCCCCTGCCGTCGAGCAACTCTTCGATGGTCAGGATTTGCACCTTGGGATGCTTCTTGTTGCCCCACGGCGATTCGTAGAATCCGGCGCTGGCAGATTCCTTGCGCATCGGCCCGGTCGGTTCTTCCATCGTGAGCAGCACTCCGATAGAAGCCTTCTCGCGGGTCAGGACCGCGACCAGACTGCGCACGTCGTTTATGTGCGGGTGCCCGGACTTCACGGAAAGCACGACCTGCTTCGTCTTGCCGGCCTCGCCTTCATCGTGGAAGTAGAGCCGTCCGTCGATGCCCTTATCAGCGCCCTTCTTCTGATCGCTCGGCGACGGCCTAGCACCGACAAGGCCGAGCGCCCACCACTGGAATTGATAGCGGTCCTTGTCTGCCGCCAGCGCCGCGCGTCTGGCAATGAAGTCGGCTCGCCAATGACCTTGTACCTCTTGATGATGTCCTTGCCGAACGCGGCAAACAGGCGATGGCGAATTAGCGTGATTGCCAGGTGGGTAATGTCGATGCCGATCCAGCGCCGCCCAAGCCGTTGAGCGGAGGCAATCGCCGTCCCGCAACCGCAGAACGGGTCAAGCACCGTGTCACCTGGGCTGCTGCTAGCCTTGATAATCCGGTCAAGCAAGGCTTCCGGTTTCTGCGTCGGGTAGCCAAGCCGTTCTTTTGCCAACTGATTTATGCGGTCGATGTCCGTCCAGACATCGCCAACCGTGATTACGCGATCCGCCTCGACAAACGGCTCCGCTGCCCGGCGCCGGGGGAATCCGCCCGCCTTGCCCTTCTTTGGCCAGTGAATGAGACCAGCGGAATCCCATTCGTCCATTAAGGCAGCGGTGTTCGCCCAGTGACGCCCCATGTCGCCAGGACTGTAGCCGTGCCAGGGCATGCCGCAATCGCCCTCTCTGACGCCTGGCGCGGTCATTTCGTACGTCTGGTACTTCTCGCCATTCGGCCCAGTAATGAGCGTATGCGGCATCTTGGCTTTGTCAGCACCGACCTGGATGGACGTGAACCTAAACGTATCCTCTTTTGAGTAGACTAAGATGATGTCGTGAATGCGGGGCCAGCCGCTGGTCTGTACTC
This sequence comes from uncultured Planctomycetota bacterium, assembly GCA_963827935.1. Lineage (GTDB taxonomy): Bacteria > Planctomycetota > Planctomycetia > Gemmatales > Gemmataceae > DATFNV01. The sequence goes on from CAWHCN010000004.1 coordinate 923,058, forward strand.
CGCGCGTTGTGCCGTTTCCAGACGATCTCGTTGACGAACCGATCCGGTCCGAACACGGCATCCATGAGCATCTTGAGGTAGTGGCTCGCTGTTGAATCGCAGTGCAAGTAAAGGGTGCCCTGGGGCGTCAGGACGCGGCGCAGCTCGACCAGGCGCGGCGCCATCATGGCGAGGTAGGCCATCAGGTTGCTTGAGCCGAGCATCGTGTGAAGGGCCTGCATTACCTGAGAGACGCGCCCGCCCCCCTCGACCATGTCCCGGTACGCGCCTCTGCGTCGATGTTCCATTCCCAGGTGTCCTCGAATGCCTTCACCTGTCCACTGCGCGTGAACCATCCTGTTCGGCAAAGAGGACGTTGTAGTCGGCGTTGCTGTTGAAAGGCGGGTCCAGGTACACAAGATCGACTGTCTCCGCTCCGACGTAGCGGCGAAGAATGTCGAGGTTGTCTCCGTAATACAGCATGTTTTGCGACATAACGTGACTTTCCCTTGAGTGGCACCAGATTACACGAGTACGCTCTGCCAATCCAGTGGAACCCGCCACAAGTCCACGTTGACGGGACATACCAATGTCCCGCACGTTTGTCACTTCCCGTTCCCGCACGGGAGCGGTACAATGTTCCCGTCAATGTCAGCACCGCGCTTTGGGAGGCAACGATGAACCAGAACCAGACCCTGGACGAGCTGGCCAAAGAGCTTGAAGAGAAGCTTGCCGCCGTACGGGACATTCAAGGGATTCTCGCACGGCACCCGGACCTTGTGGACAGGCTTGCGTCCGTCCACAGTACGGAGCGCCCGGTCACGCCGTCAGTGCCTGAGAAACGCCCGTCAACAGAGGCGAACGGCAAGCTGTCTCACGTCGAACAGATTGTAGCGTTCCTGCGGTCTCAGGGTAATCAGCCCAAAACCGCAAAGGACATCGCGGCGGGCACCGGTATTTCGAGAAATTCCGCGACGTACGTGCTGTATTCCTCGCCCAAGCACAAGGACCGCTTTGAGAAGATCACCGGCGACGATGGCGTACACCAGTGGCGATTGAACGATGCCGGTCTAGCCGCTTATGGATCGGCAGCAGGCAAGGCGACACAAGAGATTGCCGGCCCCGCGCCCGGCCACGCCTGCGAGAGCTGCGAGCCTATCTCGAAAAGCACGGGCCTTGCGAGCGCAAGAAGCTCATTGAATCGGCTGGAATCCCGCATGGGACACTGAACGACTTGCTCAGGGAGGAAAACGGATTCGCCAAGGATGCAAAGGGGCGCTGGTACGTTCGCAGCGAGAGCGTGAGTAACGGCGAGACAGAAGACGCCACGGCGACGCCCCGCAATATGACCGGATTCGTCGCCAGTTTGACCGATGGGACCAGGGCCATAGTCACGGCGCTAGTCAATGCGACAGGCGGCATCACGACGCCTGAACTGGCACGCGCGACCGGTCTGGAGACGACAGCGCTCCCTTCGATAATTCGGAGCCTCAGATTGCAGTCAGTCGGCCACGGATTTGGCGAGGAGGGGATATTGACGCGATCACAGCCGGCGGGCGGACGGTCGGGCGGACGCCGCCCCGTCAGCCTCTACGCCATCAATCCGGACATTCGGGAGGAACTGAAACGTGCGATAAATCACCAGTGAGTGACTGAACCAAGGAACGCAAGAGGCCGGTCGGCAGTGTGTGCCGCCGGCCCTCGCGTCCACTTTCCTTCCGGCCCGGCGAGCTACTTGGCAGTTGTCACGCCGTCCGGTTGAACAGAAAGGGGTGGTCTATGAATCCATCTGATCTTGCGCCCTTCCGTGGCCGCTGCTGCCTCCACTACCACCGAAACCGCCGTCATTGCCCCCGCCTCTTCCCGGTGAACCGGGTGAGCGGCAGGTCAAGGATCGGCGCCATCGGCGAAACGGTTTCCGCGATCCACGGCACCGAACCGGCCACCGCTAACAGAGGGGAGAAGACGCCTCCCGGTCGTCGTTTGCGTGGACGGTGCGCGCTCACCGGCGCTTCCATTCTATCGGCTTGACAAAGGGGGTACAGACAAAAACGCGACCGGGCGTCCGGCCGCTTCAAGTTCCTGTCGCGCCAGACGGCGCAGGCGGTCGCGTATCCAGGCGGACATATCCAGCCCGGAGAGTTCGGCCGCTTGCTGAAATGCGGCTTTTTCTGCCGGCTGCAAGCGAAGATCAAGGCGGCCGCCTCGCACCTGATCGGCGGCCTTGCACGGCCTGCCGCCCCGATTTGTTTTGGCTGTGGCCATGCGGTAATGGTACGGATAAAAACCGGAAAAATCAAGGGGCGCCATTGCCATGTACGGTTATTGTGCGTACAATGCAGGCGTACACACAGTAACCGTCATTCGGCAGGGGGAACGGCAATGGACGCACGGCAGCAACGGGGGCTCCTGATCGCGGCAACGTGCCGACTCCATCGGCGTGATGACGGGACGTGGCTCGTCCCGAGTCAGTCCAATGCGGCCGTTGTCGGCTACGTCGTCAACCTCGAAACGAAAGACTGTACCTGCCTGGATCATCAGGAGGGCGGGTTCGTCTGCAAGCACTACCACGCGGCCGTCATCGTCCACCAGCGGGACGTACTGCCCGACGGCAGCGTAATTGAGACGTACGAAAATTAGGGACGCTTCACGCAAGTGATTGTCGTAACAGCCTTTGCGTCGATATTTGCACTTGGGACGATTCTCGCCGCAACGCGAGTCCATGCAAACACTGGCGTGAAGCGTCCCTGTTTTCCCTGTTTTGTTTTCTTGTTTTCTTCACCCAGGTGCCCGGTCCTGCCCCGCCTATTCGCCGGCGGCTCGGAGCACCTGAGCACGAAGCGTTACGCTGATTCGGCGACCTTGACGGATCATCTCGTCCACCACCGGAGCAATCGCAGACAAGAGGCCGGTCTGCTTGGCCGACAACAGGACACTCAATGTCCCGACGATCGGTAGTCCCCGCTGCCGCGCAATGCGCCGGCCATAAGCTTCATCCAGGAGCACAGCCCGGGCATTTTGAGCGAGGGCCAGCGACAGCGCAGCGGCCTCTCCCGCTCCAAGGCCCGCCGGCAGTGTCGGGTCCAGCGCGACGGCTGCCACGATCTTCAGCCAGGGCAACTGTTCCAGGTCCGGATCGGTGGCACTCTTGCCAGCTGCATATTCGCCACCTACTGTATCCGGAATCCAGACCGTGCCGTACAAACCCGGCAGCAAGTCTAGCAGGCCGACACCCACCAGGTTGATCAAGGGGGTTGTATTCGAGACCACCGGTCCCGGGCTAGCGGCCATGCAGGGCCTCGGCTTCCAGGTCTACCTTTTCGTCAAAGACACCAACGCCATAGCGCCCAGCGCGTCGAGAAACTCGCGGCGCGACAGGTGAAGAATCTCCGCCGCCCGACCGGAGGAGATCTCGCCCAGGTCGTAGAGGCGAACCAGGAATGCCTCTTGGGCCAACTTTTCTAGTCCGGCTTTCGTCTGCTCCGGAGGGGTCAGCAGTTCGTCGGGGCAGTCAATTTCTAGTCGTGGCATTGTTGATGCTCCTTACGACCCGTTGTCGCGACAGATGTGCCACCCGGGCAGGCAAGCCGAGTTTCTCCGTCAGGACGCGCTCCAGTTCGTCCCACTTGGGGCCTTCATGTTAGCGATGCAGGCGCAACCGGACAAGTTCGACGAATTCGCCATCACCCCGACCACGCTACTGGCGATGCTCGGGCTCACGCCTATGATGCCGGTGCAGCGCCCGTATTCCCCTGTGAGGACCTCTTCGATGCGCGGCTTCTTCGAGCGCTCCCTTGTGCTTGCTCGGCCTCCTTCTGCCAGCCCGGGCGGCCGAGCAAGCCATCTTCAAGCCCGGCTCGAAGCTGATGGTCGAGGTCGGCGACGGCGCCGGCGGCGAGGGACCCGCCTGGCATCCCAAACTCGGCATCCTTTCCAGCGGGGCCGACAACAACATCCACCAGCTCGACCGAGAAGGGCACGCCCACATCTGGCGCAAGGGGGCCGGCACCAACGGCCTGCTCTTCGACCGCAAAGGGATGCTCGTCGCCTGCGATTCCGAAGGACGCCGCATGGTTCGCATCGACCCGGCCGACGGCAAGCTCACAGTCCTGACCGAACGGTTCGACGGCAAGCGCTACAACACGCCCAACGACCTGACAATCGACAGCAAGGGCCGCATCTATTTCTCCGATCCCCGTTATGGCCCTCGCGACGACATGGAAATCCGCGACGACAAGGGCCGCACCGTCGAAGGGGTCTACCGCATCGATCCCGACGGCCGGGTCAAGCGCGTGTTGGGCCGCGAGGTCGAACGCGCCAACGGCGTGCTGGTTTCGCCGGACGATCGTTACCTCTACGTGGCCGACAACAATAACAACAACCTTGGCGGGGCGCGCACACTGTCGCGCTTCGACCTGAACAAGGATGGGACCGTCGATGCCGCCAGTCGCAAGCTGCTGCGCGACTGGGGGAAGGGCCGGGGGCCGGACGGCGTCAAGCAGGACAGCAAGGGGCGGCTTTACGTGGCGGCCGGCCTGAACAAGCCGAGCCCGCCCTTCGAGCCGGCCGAGGACGTCAAGGGCGGCATCTACGTGCTGGACCCTGACGGCAAGCTGCTGGCCTTCCTGCCGGTGCCAAAGGACGAGGTCACCAACTGTGCGTTCGGCGGCGACGACCTGAAAACGCTGTACATCACCGGCGGCGGCACCCTGTTCAGCATCCGCACCACGACGCCCGGCCGCGTCCTCTGGCCGGCGGCGAAGTGATTGTTTAGCCCCCGTCTGGAGGGCGGCGGCTAAACAATCATTCAATGATCTTGTTAATCGCATACTCCACAATGCCGCGCGCCCCGGCCTGGTAGAGTTGCGGCATGATATGCCGCACGATGTCTTCGTCGATGATCGTCTCCAGCGCGACCCAGTCCGGGTCGGTCAACGGTGCAATCGTCGGGCTGTTCAGCGAAGTCTTGGGATGATCCTTGAGGACGGTCAGGACCCGCTCCCTGTCAGCCAGGCGGACGTTGAGCTTCAATCCCACCTTCCCCTCGGCCGCCATCGCCCCCTTGAGCATCAGGACCAGGTCGTCCATTTTCTGCTTTTTGCGAGGGTCGGCGCTGGCCTGGTGGTTGGTGATGAAGCGCGTGGTACTTTGCATCAGCTCGGCCACGATGCGCAGGTTGTTGGCGCGCAAGGACGATCCGGTTTCGGTCACTTCCACGATGGCATCGGCAAAGCGCGGCGGCTTGACCTCGGTGGCGCCCCAGCTGAACTCGACGTGCGCCTCGACGCCGTGCTGTGCCAGCCAGCGGCGTGTGATGTTCACCACCTCGGTGGCGATCCGCTTACCCTGCAAGTCCTTCACCGTCTGGATTGGCGAGTCGTTGGGCACGGCCAGCACCCAGCGGACCGGTCGGCGGCTCACCTTGCTGAACACCAACTCGGCCAGCTCCACGACGCGGGCGTCGTTCTCCAGAATCCAGTCGTGACCGGTCAGGCCGCAATCGAGCGAGCCGTTCTGGACGTAGCGGGGCATCTCCTGGGCGCGGATCAGCGTGCAGTGGATTTCCGGATCGTCAATGGCGGGGTAATAGCTACGGCTGGCGTAGGTGATCTTGTAGCCGGCCTTGCGGAACAACTCGCCGGTCGCCTCTTGCAGGCTGCCCGCCGGGATGCCGAGTTTCAGGACGGGTTCGTTCATTTCTTGTAAACCGCCTTGGGATCGAACAGCGGCACGCCGACCACTGTCAGCCCGTCGCCCTCCACTCGGCGAAAGAAGCAGCTGGCGTAGCCTTCGTGGCAAGCGGCGCCGCCCACTTGCTTCACCTTCAACAGGATGGTGTCGGCATCGCAGTCGATGTAGACCTCGCGCACTTCCTGGACATGGCCGCTCTCTTCCCCCTTGCGCCAGAGCCTGTTCCGGCTGCGGCTGAAGTAGCAGGCCCGGCGGGTGCGCAGGGTTTCCTCGTAGGCGTCGCAGTTCATCCAGGCCAGCATCAGCACCTGGCCCGTGTCGGCATCCTGGGCGATGGCGGGGACGAGGCCGCCGGATTTCTGGAAGTCGATCATGGTGTGTGTCCCTGCCGAGCCGGAAGCGTAAGCGACGGTTGGGCCTGGCGATCCGTCGCTAACGCTTCCGGCTCGGTCTAATACCGAATCAGGCTGAACACTTCGTGCGGCCGCAGCACGTCTCTTCCCTTCAGGAAGGCCAGCTCGACAAGGAAGGCACAGCCGGCGACGGTCCCGCCGGCCTTCTCGATGAGTTGGCAGCCCGCTCGCATGGTGCCGCCCGTGGCCAGGAGATCGTCCACCAGAAGGACACGGGCGCCGGCGCTGACGCCGTCGATGTGTACGTGCAGCTCGGCGCTACCGTATTCCAGATCGTATTTCAGGGAATAGGTTCGGAAGGGGAGTTTGCCCGGCTTCCGCAGCGGGATGAGCGGTTTCTGCAGGCGCAGGGCCAGGGGAGCGGCGAACAGAAAGCCGCGGGCCTCGGCCGCCGCCACCGCGTCAATCGGCCGGTGCTGGTAGCGGTCGTAGAGCTGGTCGATCGACTCCTGGAAGGCCCTGGGCTCCGCGAGCAGCGGGGTGATGTCCTTGAACAGGATGCCCGGCTTGGGAAAATCCGGGATGTCGCGAATATACTGCGCCAGGTCCATGCTGGTCCTCTCGCGGGGGCGTGAGGACAGCTTATCGCCCTGCGGAGGGTCAGGCAACCATGCCCATCGTCGTGCGCCGGGCCGTCCCGGCCGATGCCGCGGTCATCGCCGAGTTCAACAGCCGGCTGGCCCGCGAAACCGAGGGCCTGACGCTCGACCCGGCCACCTTGCACGCCGGCGTCGAGGCCGGACTGGCTGACGAGCGGAAGGCCCTGTACTTCGTGGCCGTAGAGGCAGACCAGGTACTGGGGCAGCTCATGCTGACGCGGGAATGGAGCGACTGGCGCAACGGTTGGATGTGGTGGATTCAGAGCGTTTATGTCCGCGCTGAGGCGCGGCGGCGCGGCATCTTCCGGGCGCTTTACCAGCATGTGGTTGAAGCCGCCCGGGCGGATCCGGAAGTCATCGGCCTGCGCCTCTACGTGGAACACGCCAACACCCGGGCCCAGGCCACCTACGAGCGCCTCGGCATGACCCGGACCGGTTATCTCGTGTTTGAGCGCTGCCCGCTCTAGGCGAGCGGGGGGCGTCAGCCCCCCGGTTCTTCACCGGGGGGCTGACGCCCCCCGCTCGCCAACGGTCCCGCCTTCCACGACGATCTGGCCCGCCTCGCAGCGGACCGCCGTTAGGTTGGTGCGGGCGGTCAATCCGAAGCGGCGGAGCAGAACGTCGGGATCGAGCAGGATGGAGTCGTCGGCGACGCGCAGCCCGGCTTCATTTTCGAGGTTGGCGGCCAGCATGTCGAGGAGGGTGTTGCGCACCAGTCCGGCCGGCGCCGGCCACCCGCAGATCCGCCAGAGTCGCTGCCACCTCGCGGCCCCAAACCGACAGAACCCAGCGGGTGTCGAAGCGGACATTGAAAAAGGCCAGGGCATAGGCGCCGGTGACGTGGACGCCTTCCGGCGTCAAGCGGACGCGCAACTCGCGCACCGACTGGTCGGCGCCCAGGTGCTGGGTGACCAGGGTGTTGATGTCCTCTTCGGTGAGGAGCAGCCGCAGCGCGAGGAGTTCCATGGGTCTCGATTCAGCTGGAGCGGCCGCGACGGAGGGCCCTGCGAGCCGGGAACCGGTTTCGGTCGCTCCGCAGCATCATAGCCCGGCACCCGGGCGTGCGGCAAGCGGAACCTGACGAGGCACAATTTCGTCAGAAGGTTCTGGCGTTGTGTCGCGATTGGGTTATAATCCGCAGGCGATTGCTCGCCACGGACGCGCGATACTCCGGCCCTCTGCGGAGGGCCGCCTCACTCTCCCGCGCTGGGGAGGGTGGAACCCCTGGGTTTCGTGTGCCGTGGAGGCGCTGCCCGTGAAAGCCCGTTCCTCGCTGCCGCTGGGCAGCCCCCCTGCCGCTGGCCTGAGCCGGCCCGTGACCCCGCCGGCGGAATTGGCCGACGCGCCCGCCCGCCTGTTCGATGCCGATGCCCAGGCCCACAAGCGTGAAAGCCTGGAGCAGCTGGCCGGGCGGCTGGCGCACGATTTCAACGACCATCTCGTCGGCATGCTGACCGCCGCCGACCTGCTCTGCCGCGACTTGGCGCCCGGCAGCGAGGAGCACGGGCTGGCGGAATTGATTCGCCGGTCGGCCGATCGCGCCGCGCAGCTGACCCGCCAGCTGCAAACCTATGCCGGACGCGCGCCGCTCTGCCCCCAACCACTCGACATCAATTTCCTGGTTGCGGAGAGCCTCGCGGGACAGACCGCGACTCTGCCTCGACATCTCACGCTCGTCAGCATGCCGGCCGACCGCTTGCCGGCCACCAGGGGCGATCCGGGCCAGGTCCGGCAGATCATCACCGAACTCGTGGCCAATGCCGCCGAGGCCCTGGGCCCCCGACCCGGCCACATCCTGGTGGCCACCGGTGTTGAGGAGCTGGCGGACGAGGTCCTCGACGCGCCAGGCACCCGAGTGCTCGTGTCGGCTTCTTCCGCGCTGCCAGGCGGCGGGTGTCCGATTCGTTTATGTGGCGGTGGCGGACAACGGCCCGGGCATGACCCCGACTGTGCTGCACCGCGCCTTTGACCCCTTCTTCACGACACGCGAGAAGGGGCGTGGCCTGGGCTTGGCGCTAGTGCAGGGCATCGTCCGCGCCCATGGCGGCGGGCTGCACGCCACCAGCAACTCCGGCGGTACCAGCGTGCGGGTCTGGCTGCCCGCAGACATGGCCGTGCACTCGAAGTGCGATTGCAATGCTGTATCCAACCGGCAAAGACCTGTAAATAATTGTTAGCGCGGATGTAAATGAACCTTAACAGAACGATCTCGCCGCCTTCCAGGTCGAACCCGAGAGATGCTCGTCGCAAGATCAATCGCGGCAAGATATTAGGCATCGTGCTCGGTTGGAAAAACGAGCCAATGTGGTAAATGGAAGTGTTTTTCGAGAGATTGGCGCCGCGCTTGCATTCTATCCCGGATCGCTTACATCCGGCAAGACTTGCACCGCGACGTCCCGCTGGTTGCGGACCAAGTGACCTTGTTTGCCCGCCGTTGAATCGACACCGTTGTCACCTTGAGGAGTGTGCGCCCGTGCCCGGCTTGACAGTGTTGTTGAGCAGCACCGATCCTTCCCTCATCGACGTTGTCGAGGAGGTGATCGAGCTGGTGGATGATCTGCACCTGGAGCTTTGCGAGCGGCCCGAGACCCTCTGGGGGTCCGTCGGCCGAACCGACGTGGGGTTGATCGTCCTGCACGCCGTTGGCGGCAGTGGCGAGGTCCATTCCCTGGCGAGCCAGTTCCGGGGGCTTCGCCTGCGGACACCCGTCCTGATCTTGAGCGACCGAGACGACCCGGAGCAGGAATTGGCCCTGTTCCGGCTGGGGGTGGCCGAGTATCGAAGCCGCCCCCTGGATTTGCGCCGCCTGGCCCTGGCGGTTGAGTCGCACACGGCGGATGCGCGGGCGGCCCTGAGCCCCGAGCCGGAGGAAGAGCAGGGCGTGGAGTGCCTGGGCGACGGGGCCTCGTTCCTCTACATGCCCGATGCGACCATGGGCCGGCTGATGGAACAGGTGCGCCGCATCGCCCCGCAAAACACCACGGTCCTGCTGGGCGGCGAAACCGGCACGGGCAAGACCTGCCTGGGCCGGCTGATTCACGACCTGTCGCCGCGCCGGGCCAAGCCGTTCCTGACGGTGAATTGTGGCACGCTGTCCGGCAGCCTGATCGAAAGCGAGATGTTTGGACACGTCCGCGGCGCGTTCACCGGTGCGGACCGCGATCGTGCGGGCAAGCTGGCGGACGCGGGCCAAGGCACGCTGCTGCTCGACGACATCGACGCGCTGCCGCACTGCGCTGCAAACCAAGCTATTGCGCGCCGTGGACGAGCGCGTCTTTGAGCCGGTCGGTACCAACCAACCGCAACCGCTGGAGGCGCGGCTCATCGTGGCCAGCAATCGTCGCCTGGACGACGAGGTGGCCGCCGGCCGCTTCCGTGCCGACCTGTTCTACCGGCTGAACGTGGTCGGCTTCCACCTGCCGCCGCTGCGCGAACGTCCGCAGATCGTGCCGCACCTGGCCCGGAAATTCGCTGCCGACTTCGCCGCTCGCGCTGGCCGGACGACTCCGGATCTCCTCCCAGAGGCCCTCCTGGCCCTGGAGGCGCACGACTGGCCCGGGAACGTGCGCGAGTTACGCAATGTCATCGAGCGTGCGGTGGCTCTCTGCCCCGGCGACGCCATCGGGCTTTATGACCTGCCGGATACCTTGCGAAAGCTGGTGCCGGCGCTACGCGCGGCCCGGGTCGGGGCGTCGGCCACGCTGGCCCGCAGCAAGGAAGAGGCCGAAAAGCAGTGCATCGCCGGGGCGCTGCAGCGCCACCGCAACAACCGCCTCCGTGCCGCCGCCGAACTCGGCATCAGCCGGATGACTCTTTACAACAAGATGCACAAGTACGGGCTGATGCGCCTGGCGTGACCTGTCCCCGCTGGACCGGGCAGCCCGAAGCCGGGCAGCCCGATGCGCCAGCGCGGAAGTAAGGCGAACCCTCGCTGGCGCTTCGGGCTGCCCCAGACCTGCCAGCCCGATGCGCCAGCGAGGAAGTAAGGCGAACCCTCGCTGGCGCTTCGGGCTGCCCGGCTTCGCGATCGGCCAGTCATCTACCCCTCTTCCGCGCCTGGGCCAGTAACTCGCGGGCCCGCTGGCTCTTGCTGTCCAGGCGCACCGCCTGTTCGAGATGTTCGATGGCCTCCTTCACCTGTCCTTCCTCCAATAACAGCGCCGCCCAGTTCCAGCTGGGCGACGGCCAACTCGGGCCGATAGCGCACCGCGTCGCGGAACGAAGCGAGGGCGAGGGCCTTGTGCCCCTGCTTGAGCTGGCAATAGCCAAGGTTGAAGCGTGCCAGGCCGTGGGCCGGCTTAAGTTCCAGGGTGCGGAGATAGCTGCGTTCGGCCGCCTCATAGTCGTTGGCCACCATCAAGGCTCCCGCCAGGAGAAAATGGGCGTCCACCAGGTCGGGCTTCAGGGTGATGGCTGGCGCAGCTCCGTCCTGGCCTCGTCGTATTGCCGCGCCCGAATCAGCACCTTGGCCCGCGTCAGGTGAGCCTCGGCCGAATCCGGGTGATCGTGCAGGACACGGTCGATCAGGTCGAGCGCTTCGTCGATTTTGCCGTTGTCGCTCAGCGTGATGGTGTCGATCAGGCGCGGTTGCAGGCCTGTGCGGAACTGGCGGGCCTCGGCCAGGAATGGGTCGGCCCAGCCCAGGTCGGCCGGCACCCCGGCGGCGATCCGGCGTTCGGTTTCGGCGGCAGCAGCGTTGCCAAGGCGGGCCTGGGCTTCCGCCAGCGCCGCCCGGGCCGAACGCCGCGCGGTGGGATCGAGCGCCGCCTTCTGAAGCGGCTCCAGGGCTTCCTGCGATCGGCTGCGGCGCAGCTCGATCTGTCCCACGCCAAGCAAAACGCGCGGGTGATCGGGGTAGTCGGTCCGCAGATCGCGAAACAGCGCATCGGCCTCGTCAATCCGTTCCCGCTTCAGAGACTCCTCTGCTAACCGGAGCCGCACTGCCAGGCTATCCGGCGCCAGGCGGGCGGCTCGCTCCAGGAGAGCCAGCCCCTCGGTCGGATCGATCAGAATCGCCGCCAGGCCGCGGAAGTAAGGCCAGCGGGCGTCGCGGGGATCGAGCCGTTCGGCCTCGGCGAAGAAGGGGTCGCAGTCGGCGTACATGTCCTGGGCGAACAGGACCATGCCCAGTCGGCCCCAGGCGGCGGCCGATTGGGGTCGGGCCTCGATGCCGCCGCGGGCCTCGTCAATGGCGGCCACAACCTCGGCATCCAGGCCCGCCGTCGCAATCGCCGGGATCGCGGGAGGTCGCGGCCGCCACCGCAAGTAGCCCCCCACCCCGGCGACAACCAGCAGCAGCATGCAGGACAGGACCAGCAGACGGCGCAGACGCCCCGCGGAAGCCGGAATAGTAGGCGGGCTGGTCACGACAGACGGACCCCAAGGTTTAGCGGCGGGTCGACGACCCGTGCGGTTTCTGTTCTTTCCCCTCTCCCTGACGTAGCTCGATCGCCCGATCGGCCGCACCGCCCTCAAAGGTTTCAGCCCGGCCGTCGGGCCAGAGCACGTCAATGGCATCATATCGCCCATGAGGCCCCAGACCGAAGTGGCCGCGCGGATCGTTGCTGCTGGCGTAGCTGGTGCCCGGCGTCAGCAGGCGCCAGTACGAGTGCTCTCCGGCCCGAACCGTCACCTCCGCGCCGTACGCATCGCGGTGGGCCAGGGGCAGGAGGGCGCGGACGGCGAGCCAGTGGCCCTGGGCCGGCGCGATGTTGCGCAGCAGCCGGGCCCGGCCGCCGATTTCCGTGATGAGCAAATCGGGGGCGCCGTCGTTGTCGAAGTCGCCGACCGCCAGGCCCCGGCCGACGAATGGGAAGCCGCACAAGGCCGGGTTGGAAGCGCTGACATCCCGGAACTTGCCGCCGCCGGTGTTGGCGAACAGTTGGTTGCGCTGGGCATACTGGGCCCAGAACGGGTCGGCGGGGTTGGCGTCGCGGTTGCGGAGCACACCGCCGTTGACAAAGGCCAGGTCCGGCCAGCCATCGCGGTCGAGATCGACGAAGGCCGTGCCAAAGCCGGTGCTGCGCCCCCCGGCCGCCAGTCCCGCGCTGACGGTCCGGTCCTGGAAGAAGCCGCGCGGCTCCTGCTTCCACAGCGTGTGCGGCTCATCAATGATGTGGGTGACGAAGAGGGCCGGCAGGCCGCTGTGGTCCACATCGGCCCAGGCGATGCCCATGTTGGCCGCGGTCGCGCCGCCGATGATGGTGGCCACGCCGCGCGTCAACGCCTCCTCCTTGAACGTGCCGTCGTGCTGGTTGATCCAGAGGTGATTGGCCATCATGTCGTTGGCGGCGAAGATGTCCGGCCAGCCGTCGCCGTTGAAATCGGCACAGAGGACGCCCAGCCCCTTGCCCCGCGCTGCCGTCAGACCCGCCTTCAGGGTCACGTCCTCAAACTGCACGCCCGCCGTTCCCACCCGGCCACGATTGCGGTAGAGCCGGGCCACGGTGCCGGGGAACATGTTGGGGCCACAGAAGTCGCGCGGACCGCCGCGCCCGGTACAGGGGATGGAACGGTCGTAATCGAGGTAGTTGACCACCACCAGGTCGAGCCAGCCGTCGCGGTCAAAATCGAAGAAGGCAGCGGACGTGGCCCATAACGGATTATCCAGACCCGCCTCGCGGGTGATCTCGCGAAAGTGCCCGTCCCCCTCGTTGAGGAACAGGCGGGTGGCGCCGTATTCGGTGAGCAGCACGTCGGGCCGGCCGTCATTGTTGACATCGCCGACGGCGACGCCCATGCCATAGCCGGCCACATCCAGGCCGCTGCCGGCCGACACATCGCGAAAGGTGCCGTCCTTTTCCTGGTGGAAGAGCTGGTTTTTGGCGCCGCCCGGGCCGCCGTTGTGGATGAGATAGATATCCAGCCGGCCGTCGCCGTCGAAATCGAGGAAGGCGCACCCCGACCCCGCAATCTGCGGCATGAAGTACTCCGGCGTGATCGGCCCGCAGTCGTGCGTGAAGTGCAGGCCAACACGGTCCGTGACATCCTCGAACCAGGGCGGTTCGGACAGGGACGGCGGCGCCTCAGTTGGCACGGCGGCTGGGCCGCAGCCTCCGGCCAGGATGAGACAGACAACGAGCCAAAGCCGGAGACGAATCATGCGTCGATCTCTGCGCTCGAAGCCATTCGCGAGGAGCACGGCCCCTGTCCAGCAGGCGTAGGGTGCGTCAAGCGTACTCGCGCCGACGCACCGGGGGGCAAGGAACGGTGCGTCGGCGCGAGTACGCTTGACGCACCCTACAACTGTCAAGCTCAGTCGATCTCGTCTTCGTCAAAGAATCCCCGTTGTGGCACGGTCTCCTGACCGTGCCACCCGGCCTGACCGAAGGTCTCCCGGAATCCGCGATGGATGCGTGGAGACCTGCGGTCAGCCGAAGTGGCACGGTCAGGAGACCGTGCCACAACGAGGGTCTCTGTGGCTCAATTCTTCCGAACGCTCTTAACTCAGTCGATCTCGTCTTCGTCAAAGAACCTCTCCACGGCCGCGGCCAGAATCTCGCGCGGCGCGTCCTTGCCGGTCAGGTGCGCGCGAGCACCGCCAGCCGGGCCAGGAAGAGGTGCCGCGGCGAAACCACGGCAGCGCCGCGGGCGCGGCCTTCCATCAGCAGCGGCGACGGCGTCAGGCCGGCGGTCAGATCGAGGACAACCATGCCCGGGCGAAGGTAGCCGGGATGGATGGCTTCGCCGCCCGGCGCGTCGGATTCCTCGGGGCAAACCACGAGAATGTCGTGCAGCGTGCTATAGAGGGCCTCGGTGCGGATGGTGCGGCAGCCGAGGGCCTGGGCCAGTCGCTGGGCGCGCTCGTGATCGTGGCCGGCGATGATGAGGCCGGCGCCCCGGGCTTGAACGGCCAGGGCCAGGGCATGGGCCAGGGCCCCGGTGCCGGCGATGGCAACGATCTTTCCCTGGATGCCGCCCCCGCGGGCAGGGCCGCTTCCAACGCGGTCACCACCACGCCGCACTGCGTCTGGTAGCCACGCCAGCGCTCGTTCTTGTGCAGCAGCAGGTCAGCGGCCCGTGCCTGCTGGGCGGCCGGGTCCAGGTCCGTGGCCAGCTCCGCCGCCGTGTGCTGGTGCTCGTCGGCAATGACCACCGACGCCAGCTTGGCCGCACTGATAATCTTCTTGAACAACCCCGGATCGCCGACCGACACCGGCCAGCAGCGGGCCGGCAGCGCCAGGTGGGCCAAGGCAGCGTTCAACCCGGCCACCGTGGCCCGCGCCGGCTCTTCGAACCCGGTGACGCCGATCAGGCGCGTCGTGCGCTCGATGGCGCGATAGTGATAGACCTCTTCGAGGTCGGCGATGGTTGGTTGCCCGGGGTAGGCTTCCAGTCCGCGGCCCAGGGCGGCATAGGCCCACGGCGCCCCGATCTTTTTGCCCAGCACCGTCAGCATCAGGCCCGGCTTGCCCAGGCCGACCACGACCGTCGGCACCGAGGAGCGGGACAGGATTTGCAACAGCGGCCAGGCCTCTTCCGGGGTGCGGGCCAACGTGGTGATCTTGATGACATCGGGATGCTTGCTCCGTGCCAGGTCGTAAATCTCCGCGATGTCGTCCGGTGTTTCGCCGAGATTGGTGTAGGCGATGACCCGGCGGGCGCCGGGAAAAGGGCGAATCTGGTCGGCCACGTCCAACTCGATCTCGACGTAGTCGGCCTTGTGGACGACGCACTGGCGGAGCAGAGCCAGGCGTTCGTCCTCGGTCCCCCGCCATTCCCCGCCATCGCGAGCCCGGCGGCAGCTCAGGATGACCGGCTTGCGCCGGGCGGCCAGCAGCTCCGCGAAATCGGGCGCCTTGTCGAAACGGTCGAGGCGCACCTCCAGCAGATCGGCCTGGTGAGCGGCCGTCAGCATGTCGGCCATGGCCATACGCCGCGATTCGGTGGCGATGGAAACACAGATCATCGGAAGACCTCGTCGGAACGTCGGCGCCAACCGGGCCGGTCGAGTCTAAGGCATTGCCCGGGGCCGTTCAACAGATTCCCCCGCCGCCCAGCCAAATCCCGTGGCCAGCGCCCGCACCACCCGCTACCATCACGAGCGCAGGAAACCCGTTTCCCCTGACGAGGCTTCGCCATGCCGCACACGCCCGTCAATACCTTCGATGTAACAGCGCCGGGATTCGTGGCCGATCCGTACCCGATCTACCAGCGGCTGCGGAGCGATCTGCCGGTTTGCTGGGATGACAAGCTGGCGACCTGGGTGGTCAGCCGCCACGCCGACGCGGATGCCCTCCTGAGAGGTCACGGCTGGTCATCGGCCCGGCTGGAAAGCCTGCTGGGACGGATCCCCGCCGCAGAGCAGGCGGCGGCGGCCCCGCTGCGGGAAATCCTGACCAACCGCCTGGTCTTCACGGACCGCCCGGTGCATTCGCGGCTGCGGAGCCTGATGCAACTGGCGTTCACGCCGCGCCGCGTCGAGCTGATGCGCCCGGTGATCCAGGCGGCCCTCGACGAGCTGCTGGCCGGGGTCCGGCCGGCGGGGCGGATGGAGCTGATCGCCGACGTTGCCGACCCCCTGCCGTCGCTGGCCATCTCCGCCATGCTCGGCCTGCCGCCGCAGGATCGGCTGCGCTTCAAGGGGTGGACCGACGACATCTACGGCTTTTTGGGCCTGAGTGCGGTGCCGCTGGCCGAGCGGACCCGGCAGGCGACCGCCAGCGCCGGCCAGCTCCGCGCCTACCTGGCCGACCTGTTCGCCGCCCGCCGTCGCCAGCCGCGCGACGATCTGCTCAGCGCGCTGCTGGCCGCCGAGGAGCAGGGCGATCGGCTCTCCGAGACCGAGCTATTCAGCAACGTGGTCGGCCTGGTCAACGCCAGCCACGAGACCACGACCAACCTGATCGGCAACACCATCCTCGCCCTCCTGCGCAATCCGGACCAGTGGCAGAAACTAAGGGCAGAGCCCAGGCTGGTGGCCAACGCCGTCGAAGAGGGGCTGCGGTACGAGAGCCCGGTGCAGATGCTCGGCCGGGAGGCCGCCGAGGACGTTGCGGTCGGCGGCATTACCGTCAGCAAGGGCGAGCATGTCATGGTGTTGATCGGAGCAGCCAATCGCGACCCGGCGGTGTTTCCCGACCCGGATCGCTTCGACGTGACGCGTACCGACATCGACCACCTGGCCTTCGCCGCCGGGCCGCACTTCTGCCTGGGTGCGGCCCTGGGCCGGCTGGTGGGGCAGCTGGCGGTGGGGACCCTGGCCCGCGAATTACCCAACCTGCGCCTGGCCGAGGACAAGGTGGCCTGGCGGCCGTATCCGGTCTTCCGGGGGTTGCGGAGCCTGGCGCTGATGTTTTGATGCGAACGGACTCCCCTCGCCCCGGTACTCCGGGGAGAGGGGTCGGGGGTGAGGGGTTTTAACCGGGGAAATCCAGCCCCTCACCCCCGACCCCTCTCCCCGGAGTACCGGGGCGAGGGGAGAGGAATGTTCATGCTCCCAACCCGTACCACCGTGCTGTTATCCGTTCTGGGCGTCGCCGTCCATCTGCTGGGACTGGCCTATGCGGTGGTACACGCCGTGCTCATCCGCTACTTCCCTGGGGCGGCCGACTGGCTGCCCGGCACCGGCTACACGGCCGGGCTGCACTGGCTGGTGCTGGGCTACCTGGGGCTGGTCCTCCTGGCATTTGTCGTCGATGCGGTGTTGTCGGCGCGGTCTTGCCGGGCCCGACGGCTGCGTGTCCGGCGCGAGCGGCCGGCCCGGCTATCGGTGGGGATCGACAACGAGGTGGCACTGGTCCTCGAAAACACCGGCGAGCATCGGCTGCGGCTGGTGGTGCGCGATGAACCGCCGGCGACCTTCCTGGCCGAGCCGGTCGAACAACGGGTCCGTGTGCCGCGCCATGGCCGGACCCGGGCCAGCTATCGTCTGCTGCCCACCGATCGCGGCAACTTCGCGTTCGGCCAGGTTTACCTGCGTTGCCGCGGACCGCTCGGCCTGGCCTGGACGCAGCGCACCGTGCCGGCGGCGGAGCCGGTGCAGGTCTATCCCAACCTGCTGGAAGTCCGTCGGTACGAGGCGCTGGTCCGCACCACGCTGGTCCGCGCGGGCGGCTATCGCTCTAAGCGCTTGCCGGGCGCCGGCCGCGAGTTCAGCCATTACCGCGACTATGTCCCCGACGACGATTACAAGAACGTGAGCTGGAAGGCGACGGCGCGGCGCGGCAAGCCGATCACCGCCGTCCACGAAAGCGAGCACAGCCAGGACATCATCTTCTGCCTCGACATCGGCCGCATGATGGCCGCCCGCGTCGGCACCCTGACCAAGCTCGATCACGCCATCAACGCCGTCCTGATGCTGACGCACGTCAGCCAGACGTTCCAGGACAACCTGGGCCTGCTCGTCTTCTCGCACGCCGTGCACCTGTACCTGCCGCCCGCCAAGGGGAAGGCCCAGCACGCCCAGTTCCTGCAGGCGCTGTACAGCATCAAGCCGGAGCTGTCTTACGTCAATTATCGCGAGGCATTCAATTACCTCGTGGGGCGGCATCCCAAGCGGGCGCTGACGATGGTGTTCACCGACCTGCTCGACGCGGTGGTGTCGGCGGAGTATCGCGACGCAGCCCGGCTGCTGCGCCGCTTCCACCTGCCTTTGACCCTGGCCGTCGCCGACGTGCCACTGCAAGACCTGGCCGCACGCACGCCCCAAACAACGGACGAGATGTACGATGTCCTGGTGGCCCGCGATCTCCTCCAGTCGCGGGCGGAACTGCTGGGCAGCCTGGAGCGCGAAGGGGTGATGACGCTCGACACGGTGCCGGAGCGGCTCACCATCGACGCGGTGAATCGATACCTGGCGCTGAAGACGGGGGCACGAATGTGAGGTTAGGGCGCTGTCGGAGCCGCGCACGTAGCGGAGCGGAGTAAGCGGCGCTCGGCCGCTTACTCCGCTCCGCTACGTGCACGGCTCCGACAGCGGCTATACGGGGATCTTCCACATGGACCTATCCACCTTCCTCAACCAGCGTCGTCCCGACTGGCGGCGCCTGGAAGAGATCCTCGCCCGGGTCGAGGGGAGCGGCCTGGCCACCCTCGACGACGACCAGGCCACCGAGTTCGGCCGCCTCTATCGCCGCACCGCCTCGGACCTCAACCAGGCCCAGACGTTTGTCAGCGGCGAGGCGACGGTGCAGTACCTCAACGACCTGGTGGCCCGCTGTTACCTGGTCATTTACTCGAAAACCAGGGTCGATGTCCGCGCCACCCTGCGTTACTTCCTGTTCGGCTTTCCGGCGGCGTTCCGGCGAAACCTGGGGTACTTCCTGTTCGCCACCGCGCTGCTGGCCGTCGGCGCCGTCTTCGGATTCCTGGCTTCGTATTTCGATCCGGACGTGGCGCGCGCCTATTTGCTGCCGGACATGCGCATGATCCAGCCCGGCGACGAGCCGGAGCAACAGACGACGGGTGACGTGGCCGCGTTCTCCAGTTTCCTGTTCACGCACAACATTGCGGTGACGCTGACGGCCTTCGCCCTGGGCATCACGCTGGGGGTCGGCACGGCCTGGCTGATGTTCGCCACGGGAATCATGATGGGGGCGCTGGGGGCCATCTTCTACGAAGCCGATCAGCTCCTGGCGTATGCCACCGGCATTCTGCCGCACGGCGTGCTGGAGATCCCGGCCGCGCTCCTGGGCGGGGCGGCGGGCTTCGTACTGGCCCAGGGGATCATCCGGGCCCGGCCCTGGCCGCGATTGGACGAACTGGCCCGCGCCGGCAAGGAAGCCCTCTGGCTGGTGGGCGGCTGTGTACCCTTTTTGATCGTGGCGGGGATCCTGGAAGCCGGCGTGGCCCGTTCGCCCGATTCCCTCCTCGGCCCCGGCGTCAAGCTCCTCGTCGCGGGGGTCTTTGCCATCGTCTTCCTGGCGTACACGCTCTTACTTGGCTGGGGTAAGATGGCGAGCGGGGCGGCGTCAGCCCCCCGGTGACATTACCGGGGGGCTGACGCCCCCCGCTCGCCAGGGTTTGGGCTGATGCTCCATAAGGTCATCACCACCGAGAAAGTGCCCATCACCTTCCGCGTTGCCGGCATGGGGTCGCGTTTCCTGGCCTGGCTGGTTGACGTTGGCCTGATCCTGGTGCTCCTCGCCGTGGGCGCGGGAGTCGGCGGGGTGCTGAACCTGCTGCGGCCCGGCGTGGGCACCGCCGTGATGTTCGTGTGGATTTTCACCCTGCAATGGGGCTATTTTCTGTTCTTCGAATGGCTGTGGACGGGCCAGACGCCGGGGAAGCGCTTCCTGGGGCTGCGCGTGCTGCAGATGAACGGCACCGGCATCTCGTTTGTGCAATCGGCCCTACGGAACATTCTGCGCGTGGCCGACGCGCTGCCGTTCTTCTACGCGGTGGGCTTTGCCATCGCCGCCTGTAACCGCCAGCACCGCCGGCTGGGCGACCTGGCAGCCGGCACCCTGGTCGTCCACATGGAGCGCACCGCCCGCGCCGTTCGGCCCTTGCCCGACGGCCCGCCTCTGGCCGACCGGGCCCTGGCGATGCTGGTCCGCCAGCGGCTGGGGCAACTCGATCGCCAGCAGCAGCAGGCGCTGCTGGACCTGTGCCTGCGCCGCGACCAACTCCCCCTTCGGGAGCGCTGCCGGTTATTTCAGACAATGGCGACCTATTTCGAGGAACGCCTCAGTCTGACCCGGGATGAATACCAGAGCGATGAGAAGTTCGTCCTGCAACTGGCGGCGCTGTTGGGCGATCGGACGCCGACTGAATCGTCCTCACCCCGTTTAGCCGCGACCCGAAGGGGAGCGCAGAGCCTGCCATGATCTGGTTTCCCTGCAAGAAGTGCGGCAAGCGGCACAAGCAGCCCGCGGAGGCGGCGGGGTCGCTCATCTTCTGCGAATGCGGCCAGGCCAATCGCGTGCCCTGGGAAAGTACCGTCCCCGAGCCGCCGGGACAGAGCGAGGGCGAGGCCGAGCGGCCGGCGCCCCGCCGCACGCGCTGGTCCGACCCCGGGGCCGAGAACGAAGCGGAACCCGAGAGACGCCGCCGGGGCCGGACCCGCCCGCGCGACCCCAATCACTGCCTCAACCACCCCGAGGCGGCGGCAACGGGGCCCTGCCCGGACTGCGGCGAAGCGTTCTGTCCGCGGTGTCTCGTCGAATTCCAGGGAGTCCGCCTTTGCGGGGCGTGCAAGAACTATCGGGTGCGGCAGTTGCAGCGGCTACCGCGCGTAGCGGGCCTGGCGGTCGGCGCCCTGGTCGCCGGCCTGGCGAGCGCTCCGCTCGTGTTCTGCATCACGCTGAGCGCCATCGGCAGCCGGCAGCCCGGCGCCATCTTCGTCTGCGGCGTCATCGGCATGCTCCTGGGAGCGGCGGCCCTGGCCCTGGGCCTCGTGGCCCTGCGCCAGACCGAGAAGAAGGCACGCCTGGGCGGACGGGGCATGGCGCTGACGGGGGCGGCGTTCGGCATCGCTGCCTTCCTGTGGTCGTTGACCCTGGTGGTGATGATGGCCAGCCGCCTGGGGGAGGGATGACCTGATGGCCCGTTGCCCCGACTGCGGCGAACGGCTGGCGGGCGAGCCGGAGCGCTACGGCTCGCGCTGCCCGGCCTGCCGGGAGCCGCTGTACGATGAGCCCCCGAGTCGGCGCCGCGACGGCAGCGACAGCCAGTGCCCCGTGCATCCGGAGAACCCGGCCCTGGGGACATGCGGCCGCTGCGGCAATTATTTCTGTGCCGTCTGCCGCACGCGCTGGCGGGCGCGCTGGCTGTGTGCCACCTGCGTGGACCTGGCGCTGGAGCGCAAGGAGGCCGTGCCCGCCGAGGCCAGCGCGCATTCGCGCCAGGCCGTTCTGGCGCTGGTCCTGGGACTGGGCGGATGGGTCATGTTCCTGCTGGGATTCATTACGGCGGCGGCGGCCGTGGCCGGTGGCGGAGCGGTGCCGCTGCTCCTAGGGGCCGTCGTCCTGATCTGCGGCAGCCCGCTGCCGAGCGTCCTGGGCCTGGGCCAGGGCATCGCCGCCCTCCGGGCCCGCGGCGATCACATGATCCTCGCCACCCTGGGCCTGGTCCTGTGCGGCCTGAACGTCGGCGTGATCATCGGGTTCTTGAGTTTTGGCGTGTCGCAGCAGATATGAGCCGACCCGTTTAGCCGCGACCCGGAGGGAGCGCTGCACGCACCGCGCTCCCCTCCGGGTCGCGGTTAACCATTTATCATCCGAGCAATTTGTGCAGGTGCAAATGAAATGGCCCCAGCTTGCCGCCGTAGTTGCCGGCCGTGATCCGCAGCACTCCCGGCCGGCAGGCAGCCCGGACGCCGATGCGGGTCGCTTCCTCCACCGCCGGCAGGTCGATGCCGTCAATCACGATCTCATAAACCGCATTGGCCCCTTCGGGAAGGGCGGAAGCGACCTGGCCGCGCAGGGTCGGGCAGTAGGCATCGTTGGTGCTGGCGCGAAGCTTCTTGTAGCGGCTGCCGACCTTGCTGCCGCTGCGCACAACACCGCCGGGGAAGGGGAGGATGACGCCCGGCACTTGCCGCATGGCGGCGGCCGCGGCCTCGGCGGCCGCCAGCGCCTCGGCTTGGCTGGCGCCCACGATCAGGAAGTTGCCGCCCGCTACCCCCTTGACCGTCCCGAACCAGTCCTCGCACACGAATTCGCCGTCCATGACCGGGATACGCCAGAAGCGGCGGCCGTCGAGCTGCTTGCTGAACTGGAAGGTATCGCCGAAGAAACGCAGGCTGCCGCCGATGCGCACGTTTTTGTCCTTCACCAGCGGCAGGCCGTTGTAGCACGCGGTTGTTGGGCAGGTCAGGATGCACTGACCCACGCGATTGACGAGGGCCTTTTGCAGCGCGTCGCGGCTAAAGGCGAACAGGAGCAGGCTAACGCCGGGCCGCCCGTCGGGTGTTTCGTCGGGGCTCAGGATGCGTTCGATGCCGGCCTCGGCATCGCAGCCGATGACCGACGAGGCGTAGCCGGTGGTGACCTGACCGGCGGTCTGGGCCCAGGCGGTCGTCTCGGCAGTGACGAGTAGCCGGCCCGCCGTCATGGGGAAGGCCTCGGCGAAGGTGTCGTCGATGGGGACGTTGTTGATGGTAAACAAGGAAGGTCTCACTCGATCTCAATCAGTTGCCCGGGCATCACATCAAACTGATGTTCGCCAGTCGTGGACTCGATGGCCCAGGGCTTTTCGGTATTGATGGTCACGACTTCTCGGCCATCAGCGTCTTGCTTCCTCTCGACAATCAGGCAGCCAATGACGCCGGGCTGAGGATAGTTGCTGCTGGCGTCGAGGGCCACAAGACTGACAACCGGTTCCTTCTCAATGAAGGACCACTCGCGCCCCCAAGCATCAACGAGCTTGCATTCAACCCAGCCAGGTTGGGAATCATCGACGAACCGGGTAATGGTGACTCTAACAGCTATCATGACACACCTGGGGATTCTTGCGCCGCCGCCGCCCTTCGCCTGATATGTCGGCCCCGTCACGACAATCTCAGGATGCCGACCCTGCCTCGCCGGCGTGGCGCCGGAATTTCACCTCAGCCATTGCATACGGGGCGAGCACCGCGTGAGTCACCTGACGCCAACCGCCCCCCAGCACGTTGTCATATGCCGCCCGCATCTGCGCGGCGGCTGCCTCGAATGGCATCGCCCCGACACCAGTGCAGAGCCCAGGTATGGCGAGGTGCCTGACGGGTCGCGCGGTTGTCGCGTTGTGTCGCAGGACGGCGACGAGAGCCGCACGCATCGACAGGTACGCGTTGATCGTTCCTGCGACGCTTCCCGGAACCCGCATGGTTGGCGATGCCACGAGGAGCGGGATGATTCCTCCCGGCACTTCGACCACAATCCCCATACCGACCGGCAACTCGCCGAAGAAGTGCGCAGCGATGGCAGCCATCAGCGCCCGCTGCGCGTTGCCACCGGACCGGTCATCAATGTGCTTGTCGATGCCGCCGCCCATGTCGCCGAAGCTGTTGGCCGGGCTCAGAATCGCGTCACAGGCAATATCTAGCAGGTTTCCATGAAGGATCTCGACACGCACAACATCCGCGAACGCGGCGCTCAGAGTTCTCGCCACCTCTTCGTTCGTGTCACACAGGCTCACGCGGAGGCCGTCGGCTGGTAAGCCACGTCCAAAAGGCTTCAGCGTCTTCATGCGCCATCGCCCCAAGAATGATCGCAACATCAACAACAGCCCCCGCCCTTCGCCTGATACGTCGCCCCCGTCAGCACAATCTCCGGCTGCCCCGCCAATCGCACTGCCGCCGCATCCGACACCGGCGTCGGCATCCCCTGCCGCAGCAGGATGCCGCGCCCGTCATCCCAACTCGCGTCCGGCCCAGTGTAGGTCGCCGTGCGTCCGGTGAAGATCATCGGCCCGTCCGGTCCGTCCGGCACCTTGTAGGCCGCCACCTCGATGCTCTCCAGCAGCACCGGCTCCGCCAGGGCCGGATATTCGCGGGGATGAAGATAGCGATAGGGGACCTTGGCCCGCACCTCGACGCGCCCGAAGCCGGCGCCGGTCAGGGCGCCCAGGTAATCAGTCAGCGTCAGGCAGCCGGAGAGGCAGCGGGCGCGCAGGCGGGCATCGGCAGCGAACGCGGGTGGCAATGGCACCGGGGTGATGGGGTCCGAGGTCGAAAACAGGCCGCCCGGCTTCAACACGCGCACCACCTCGCCCAGGGCTCGGGTCAGGTCGTCGCGGGTGAAGACGTTGAACAGGCAGTTCTGGGCCAGCACCGTCGCCGTGTCGGCCGGCACTGCCAGGTCCAGGGCGCTGCCGTCAAGCAGGGTGATGAAGTCCGGGCGGAACCACGGATTCACTCGGGCCGCCTCGGCGAAATTGGCACGCGCCCGCTCCCGCATGTCGGCGACCGGATCGACGGCGATGACTGCCCCGGGCCGCCGGGTGAAGTAGGCAAACTGCAGCGATTCCAGCCCGCCCCCGACGCCGACGTACAGCACCGTGTCGTGGCCGCGCAGGTCGCGCGGCTCCACTGTCGCGCCGCAGCCGTAGTTCATCTCCAGCATGGCCGGCGGAATCGTCAGGTCGGGCAGGCGCCAGACAGGAGCGGCAACGCAGCACAGCCCGGCATCGGGAGTGCGGGCGGCTTCGGCGTAAACCGACTCGACGGTGCGCAGATAGTCGTTCATGTGTGAGGGACAGCGCTCCGCTCCGCGTCGCGGTTAACCGGCGACGTGCATTACGAGAATTTCGTTATCCCCGGCATCGCCACCTTCGGCTCCGGCAGCGAGGCCTTCATGTCGTAGGTCGGCGGCGACAGGTCCTCCTTCGAGTTCATGGCCTGCTGCCAGGTGATTTCCTTGCCGGTGTAGGTGGCCATGCGGCCCAGGATGCCCATCAGCGTGCTGCGGGCCATCCATTCGCCGTCGTTGATCGGCTTGCCGGCGCGGATGCTGGCGAACAGCTCGTCGTGCTCGATCTGATACATGTCGCCGTCGTCGCGGGGGTTCGATTTCCAGGGGTTCTGTCCCTTGATCTCGACGCGCGGCGGGAAGGTGGCGATCACGTCGCAGCTGCCGTGGGTGCCCCAGAAGTGGTCGGACACGTCGGGAGCGCAGTTGGCCTGCTGCCGGCAGAAACTGAATAGCCGGGTGCCGTTGGCATATTCGTAGACGACGGCATGGTGGTCGAAGATGTGGCCGTAGTCCTTCCCGGTCCGCACCTGCCGCCCGCCCAGGCCGACGGCCTTGACCGGGTATTCGTTCTTCCGGGCCCAGGCGATCTTGTCGAGGCTGTGGATGTGCTGCTCGACGTTAAAGTCGCCGGATAGCCAGGCGTAGTAGTACCAGTCGCGCATCTGGTACTCCATGTCCGACCAGCCGGGCTCGCGCTTGCGGACCCAGAGCGGCCCGGTGTTGTAGGAGCACTGCATGGCGACGATGTCGCCGATGGCGCCGTCGTGGACCCGCTTCATGGTTTCGCGCATGATGGGATGGCGGCGCCAGCAGAAGCCGGAGGCCAGCGACAGGTTTTTCTTGCGGGCTTCCTGGGCCGCCTCCAGGACCTTGCGGACGCCAGGACCGTCCACGGCCATCGGCTTTTCGCAGAAGACGTGCTTGCCGGCATCGATGGCCGCGCGCAGGTGCATTGGGCGAAAGCCGGGCGGCGTTGCCAGCAGCACCACGTCCGAACTCTCAATCACCGCCTTGTACGCTCCGAAACCAGTGAAACGGCGTTCGGCCGGCACGTCGATGCGGCCGCCGATGTCAGTCTGGTTTTTCAGGTGGTTCAGGCAGTCCTCCAGACGATCGCTGAAGGCGTCGCCCAGGGCGACGAGGCGGGTGTGCGGATCGGCGCGGATGGCCTGCATGGCGGCGCCGGTGCCGCGGCCGCCGCAGCCGACCAGCCCCACCTTCAGCACGTCGCTGCCGGCCGCATGGACCGACGGCACTACCAGGCCGCTCGCCAGCGTGGTGCCGGCCACGACGGCAGATGTCTTCAGAAAATCACGGCGAGACGCACTGCTGGGTTCAGACACGGTGGGATCTCCTGCTTGCGGAATGGAGAGCATCGAAATCGCGGCGGGGACGGCAGGTCGAGAACGACCGTATCTCCTAGGACTACCCGGATTCAGGGGGCGAGTCAAGGAGATTGGCCGCGCGGCGTGAGTTCGGCAGGCCGAGCCTGCCCTACGGTGCGGTGTAGGGCAGGCTCGGCCTGCCGATGGCAACGGCCGTCACCTGCCTTCCTCCCTGGGGTTAGACACAATGAGACACAAGCGCCCTCGCTGCCCCGAGGGCGGGATTCCAACGGGAGTGACCATGAGGATCGTGCATCTGATCGTGGCCTGGGTGATCGTGCTCGGCATTGGCAGCGCCCAGGCCCAGGACTGGCCTCAATGGCGCGGGCCCAACCGCGACGGCAAGGTGACTGGCTTCACCGCGCCCAAGTCCTGGCCCAAGGACTTGAAGAAGACCTGGACGGTCACCGTGGGCGACGGCGTCGCCACCCCCGCCCTGGTCGGCGACAAGCTGTACGTCTTCAGCCGGGAGGGTGGCGATGAAGTTATTCGCTGCCTGAACGCAGCGGACGGCAAGGAAGTTTGGAAGGAGAAGTACGCCTCGGCCGGCTTCCAGGGGATCGATGCCTCGTTCCAGGGCCCGCGCAGCTCGCCGGCGGTGGCCGACGGCAAGGTCGTGACCCTGGGCGCCCAGGGCATCCTCTCTTGCTTCGATGCGGCCAAGGGGACTCGGCTGTGGCAGAAGCACGATATCAAGGAGGTGCCCGGATTCCATGTCTCCAGCTCGCCGATCATCGTGAACGGACTGGCGATTGCCCAGCTCGGCGGCGGTGGACGAGGCGGACGAGGCGGCGCACCCGGCGGCGGCAAACCAGGCGGCAGCGGAGGGGCTATCGTCGCCTACGACTTGACGACCGGCGATCAAAAGTGGAAATGGACCGGCGGCAGTCCTGCCTACGGCTCGCCCTCGCTGCTGACTCTCGGCGACACCAAGGCGATCCTGGCGGAGACGGCCGGCACCGCTGTGGCCGTCAACGTCGCCGACGGCAAGCTCCTCTGGGAGATCCCCTTTACGTCGCAGTACAACGGCGCGTCGCCGGTGGTGGATGGACAGACCGTGATCCTGACCTCCGCCGGAGCCGGTACGAAGGCCCTGAAGCTGACCAAGGACGGCGACAAGGCCGACGCCAAGGAACTCTGGAACCGCCCGGCCGCCACGCAATTCAACACACCCGTGCTGAAAGACGGCCTGCTCTTTGGCATTTCCTCGAGCAACTCGTTGTTCTGCGTCAAGGCCGACACCGGCGAGACCGCCTGGAAAACCTCACTGGGCGGCGGCGGGGGAGGGGGAGGAATGATGGGTCGCTACGTCTACGGCACGGTCGTCGACGCCGGCTCGGTCCTCTTTGCCCTCAATCCCAGCGGCCAGCTCCTCGTCTTTGAGCCGACCGCCAAGGAGTTCAAGCAGCTGGCGAAGTACTCGGTCGCGAAGGGTGACACCTATGCTTATCCCGTCGTCTCCGGTAACCGCATCTTTGTGAAGGACAAGAACGCCGTGACGCTGTGGACGATTGAGTGACGGTTGGACAAGCGGGGCGCCGGTTGGTCCAGAGAGCGACCGGCGCTCACGCGGCAATAGATCTCGACCGACGCAGCCAGGTGGAGCGGCGGCCAAGCCTTTATTTCCCACTCGCGAAGTCGTTTAATTTCGGCGTGGGGGGGGCTGTGTCCATGTCCCGTTAAATGACTCGTCCGAATCATCGCAAGTTTTGAAATGGCAACGACATCGGGAACGCGATGTCGTTTAACGCCAATTAAACGACTCCACGTCTCCGGGAAAAACTAGCGATGGACCCTGCTCTCCGTGTGGGGCCCCAGAGCCGCTGCCCCACGCTCCACCGCGTCTGGACACTGGCCGCTGCAGCCATCCCGCACAAAATAACCGCACAGCCTGTACCCCGCACCCCGCCAACCGGAGTCCGACCTCCATGAAACACCTGCTCACCGCCTGCCTGATCCTCGCCGGCCTGGCCGGTGCCGGCCACGCTGCCCCGGTCAAGATTCCCGACAAGGCCCTGGAAGAGGCGCTCAAGGCCTTCCTCCAGAATCCCAAGGAAGGGCTGACCGACGAAAATCTTCTGAAGGTCAACTCGACCCTCGAGGTGATCGGCAAGGGCGTCAAGGACCTGACCGGTCTGGAGAAGTGCAAGGAGCTGGCGGCGCTGCGACTCACGAAGAACGAGGTCAGCGACCTCAAGCCGCTCGCCGGCCTGACCAGCCTGCAATCGCTCGACCTGGAGAACAACAAAGTCAGCGACATCACGCCGTTGGCCGGCCTCACCAAGCTGCAATACCTGCACCTGGCCGGCAACAAGGTGACCAAGGTCGATGCCCTCAAGGACATGACCGCGCTCTCGGCGCTGTATCTCTCGAAGAACGGGATCAGCGACATTGCACCCCTGGCCAAGTTGACGAAACTGTCGTCGCTTTACCTGGATGGCAACAAGATCGGCGACATCAAAGTGCTGGCCGGTATCACGCGGCTGTCGTCGCTCGATCTGAAGGAGAATGCCATCAGTGACCTCAGTCCGCTGGCGAAGCAGACCGACCTGAAGTACCTGTTCCTCCAGAAAAACAAGATCACCGATCTGAAGGTCCTGGTGGACTGGCTCAAGGCCGATGCCGAGGACAAGTCCAGGCAGCGTGTGGCGCCGTACCTGAACCTGTACCTGAAGGACAACCCGTTGACCGAGGAGGCGAAGAGCAAGCAGATCACGGCGCTGAAGGGCTTCGGCGTGCGGATCGGGGATTGAAGAACTACAAGCCCCGAGCGTCAGCGAGGGGCACTCTCCCCTCGCTGACGCTCGGGGCTGGTAACGGAGTCGTCGCCAATGACTGCCCAGACCTTGCCCTTCAAGACCGAGCTGAAGCAAGTCCTCGACATCATCATTCACTCGCTCTACTCTCACAAGGACATCTTCCTCCGCGAGCTGATCAGCAACGCCAGCGACGCCATCGACACGCTCCGCTTCCAGGGACTGACCCGGCCGGAGCTCCTGGAAGGGAACGAAGACTGGCAGATCAAGCTCATCCCCGACGCCGCGGCCGGCACGCTGACGATTTCGGACAACGGCGTCGGCATGTCGGCGGAGGCGATCGTCGAAAACCTCGGCACCATCGCCAAGTCGGGGACCAAGGCGTTCCTGGAAAGCCTGCAGCAGGCCGACGTGAAGGAGCGGCCGGAGCTGATCGGCCAGTTCGGCGTCGGCTTCTACTCGGCCTTCATGGTGGCCGACCGCGTCACCGTGATCTCCCGCGCCGCCGGCCTGCCGAAGGACCAGGGCGTCCAGTGGGAGTCGGACGGGCAGGGGGAATTCACCGTCGAGCCGGCGACGAAGGCGACGCGCGGCACCGACGTCATTCTGCACCTCAAGGGGGACGCCCGCGAATTCCTCGACGCCTGGCGGCTGCGCGAGCTGGTCAAGAACTACTCCGATTTCGTCGAGCACCCCATCGTCATGGATGTCGAGAAGGAGAAGGACGGTAAGAAGGAGGTCGTCGAGGAGACGCTCAACTCGCGCAAGGCCATCTGGCTGCGGGCGAAAAATGAGATCACCAGGGAGGAGTACGACGAGTTCTACAAGCACCTGTCGCACGACACCGAGCCGCCGGCGCAGGTGATCCACTATAGCGGCGAAGGGGCCGTCGAGTTCCGGGCCCTCTTGTACATCCCGAAGCATCGGCCGTTCGACCTGATGTTCGGCGACCAGCACAAGGGGCTGCAGCTGTACATCCGCCGCGTCTTCATCATGGACGATTGCGAGGCGCTGCTTGCCGCTTTACCTGCGGTTCGTCCGCGGCGTGGTCGATTCGCCGGACCTGCCGTTGAACGTCTCGCGCGAAATGCTTCAGCGGAGCGCCCCGCTGGACCGGATCAGGAACAACCTGGTCCACACCATTCTGCGCACGCTGACGACCTGGAGGAACAAGGAGCCGGAGGCCTACGCGACCTTCTACGGCGAGCTGGGGACGTACCTGAAGGAAGGAATCGTCCACGACCACGAAAACCGCGAGAGGCTGGCCGACCTGTTGCTCCTGGAATCGACGAAGACCGAGCCGGGGAAGCGGACGTCGCTGGGTGAATACATCGATCGCCTGACCGTGAGCCAGAACGAGATTTATTACCTGGTGGGGGAAAGCCGCGCGGTGCTGGAGCATTCGCCACACCTGGAGGGCTTTCGGGCTCAGGACCGCGAGGTATTGCTGTTCACCGACCCGATCGACGAATTCGTGACACAGGCGCTGACGGAGTACAAGGGGAAGCGGCTGACGGCGATCGACAAGGGCGAGCTGCCCGGCACGGCGGTCGATGAGGAGACGACCAAACGCTATCGGCCGCTGCTCGATTTCCTTAAGGGGAAGCTGGGCGACGAGGTGAAGGAGGTGCGCCTCTCGGGCCGGCTGAAGGAAAGCGCAGCCTGCCTGGTAGCCGACGAATGGGCCGTGGGCCCGCAGATGGCCCGGCTGATGGAGCGCATGGGCCGCGGCCACGAGGTGCCGGCTTCGCAACGCATCCTGGAGCTGAACCCGACGCACTTGGCGGTGGAGGCGCTGCAGAAGCTGCACGCCAAGGACGCCGGCGATGCCCGGCTGGAGAGGTACGGCCGCCTCCTGTACGATGAAGCGCTGATTGCGGAGGGGAGTCGGGTGAAGGACCCGATGGGGCTGGCGCGGACGGTGAATGAGCTACTGGTGAAGGACGTACATACGGCATAGGTCGGAGGCTGGGTTGTTCGATTACGGATGACCCGACCGGCGGTTGCTGGTACGATGGGAAACGGTTCCTTCTCGATGCGGCGTAGCCACAACCGTGGGGTCCTACGATGAGTTCACTCGAACAAGTGCTTGAGTCGGCACTAGCGTTGCCGGAAGAGGATCGCGCTCATTTGGTCGATGAGCTAGGCGCCAGTCTCGACCCCGAAGGCGATGCTCCTCTCGATGAGGCCTGGTTGGCCGAGATCAGGCGCCGTTCCCTGGAGTTCGATGCCGGCCAGGTCCAGCCAATTCCGTGGGAGGAAGTGAAACAGCGAACACAGGAGAAATATCGGCCAAATGGCTAACGTCTCCTTTCTTCCAGCGGCGCTGGCCGAGTACCAGGAGGCTTACGCCTGGTACTTCGCGAGGAGCGCACGGGCCGCTGTCAACTTTCAGCTGGCAGTGGATAAGGCGACGCGCAGGATCGGGACGGCCCCGGAGCAATGGCCCCTCATCGATGATTTGCATCGCCGCTTTATGCTGCGACGCTACCCATACAGCATCGTCTATCGCGTCGCCAACGGGGATATATAGTGGTGGTGGCAGTGGCGAAGTGGACGCAGACGGCCATCGTATTGGCGGAACCGGCCTTGACCAATCAGGGCCCGAGGCGGTGGCGGGTTGTCATCGATACCACGCGCGGTTTCGCGGATTCCAGGTCGGGTGTCTGTCGGTTCCTTCCCGCGCCAAGGGCGCCCCTCACACCGTGAATACCCGTCTATTGCTCATTGAGACTTCCGGCCGCATCGGCCAGGTTGCCCTGGCCGACGGCCCCTCCCTGGTCGGTGTCCGGCGCCTGGAGGAGTCCCGCCGTCATGCCCGCGACCTGGCGCCGGCGGTGGCCGACCTGCTGGTCGCCGCCGGCTGGACGCCGCGCGATCTCTCGGCTGTTGCCGTCAGCCGTGGACCGGGAAGCTACACCGGCCTCCGGGTTGGCATCATGTCGGCCAAGGCGCTGGCCTATGCGGTCGGCTGCCCCATCCTGGCGATCGACACCTTCGCCATCATTGCCTCTCAGGCCTCTGGCGGGGCCAGTCCGCTGGACATCATCGCCGATGCGCAGCAACAGAAGGTCTACCTGCAGCGCTATGAAGGGGGGGCGCGGCGTCGCCGCTGCTGATTCGGCCGGCCGCCGAGTGGCTTGGCGAAGCGCCGGCTCCCTGGGTGAGTGGACCGGGGTTACGGCTGCACAGCGAGCGATTGCCGGCCGCGATCCGCGCTGTGGAGGAACGACGCTGGGACCCACAGCCCGAAGCACTGCTCCAGCTGGCGTTGGCGCGCTGGGAGGCCGGCGAGCGCGATGACCCGTTTACCCTTGAACCGCTCTACCTCAGACCGTCGTCCGCCGAGGAACAATGGCAGCGCCGTTTGGCTTGAGCGGTGCGGAAAGCCCAGTCGTTAGCACCCGTGCATCCCGCAGAGCCGGTTCTGCTGGCGAGGCAGGATGGGAAAACTCGAAGCCGGGCGCAGGAACCGCTTGACTGGGCCGGCGTTTCGCTCGACAATAGGGCCACATGGCGCGCGCAAGTTTCGCCCGGTATGGCGTTTTACGTCACAGGTGTTGACCCGCACGGCCCAGCGCCGGCATTGCCGCCGCCGGGATCGTCCTCCCCGGCGAACCCAACCAGAGCAATTCCTAATTGAGGGGTTTCCATGATTTCCTCCAGCACGGTAAAGATCGGCAGCGGAGTAGCCGTGGCGGTGGGCTTGGTGTTGGCGTTGCAGAGCGATGCACAGTCGCCGCGCTATCGGCTGACCTTGCCGGGCCAACCGAAGATCGGTGCCCTCGTCTCGACTATCAGCACCTCGAGCGGTAACACCGGCGGCAACAATAACGGTCAGAACAACGGCCAGAATAACGGCAACAATAACGGCCAGAACGGCGGCAACTTCGGCGGCGGCGGCAACTTCGGCGGCGGCGGTAACGTCAACGGCAACGGCGGCGGCGGCAACTTCGGCGGCGGTGGGTTCGGTGGCGGCCAGTTTGGAGGCGGTGGGTTCGGTGGCGGCCAGTTCGGCGGCGGTGGGTTCGGTGGCGGCCAGTTTGGAGGCGGGGGCTTCGGTGGCGGCCAGTTTGGTGGTGGCTTTGGCGGCGGTGGGCTCGGCGGCGGCTTTGGCGGCGGCGGGCTCGGCGGCTTTGGCGGCGGCGGCTTTGGCGGCGGCGGGCTCGGCGGCTTCGGCGGCGGTGGGCTCGGCGGCTTCGGCGGCGGTGGGCTCGGTGGCAAGCTCGGTGGCTTTAATGGCGAATTCGCCCAGTAACCGCACGCCCACCGCCCGACACACGGTTAGCCCGATGCGCCAGCGAGGATTGGCCCTCGCTAGCACGTCGGGCTAACGGCGTCTTGGGAGACAGGCTACGCCACCAGGCGGAAGAA
Source organism: uncultured Planctomycetota bacterium (assembly GCA_963827935.1). Lineage (GTDB taxonomy): Bacteria > Planctomycetota > Planctomycetia > Gemmatales > Gemmataceae > DATFNV01. The sequence continues at coordinate 956,368 of CAWHCN010000004.1, forward strand.
CAACTCTTCCAGATCGTCCTCGCCGTGGCGCTCCCGCAACTCCGCGAGCGTGCCACACGCCTGGACCCGGCCTTGGCTGACGACCGCCACCCGGTCGCACAGCCGCTCCACCTCGCGCATGATGTGCGTGGAAAACAAGATGCACTTGCCCAGCTCGCGCAGCCGTTCGATCGTCAGCATCACCGACCGGGCCACGAGCACGTCCAGTCCGGCCGTCGGCTCGTCGAAGATCAGCACCGGAGGATCGTGGACGATAGCCCGGGCAATCGACACCTTCTGTCGCATCCCCGTGCTCATCTTGGCGCCCAGGACGTCGCGGAAGTCGTTCATTTGCAAGGTGGCAAACACGTCCTCCATGCGCCGCCGTAAATCCTCGCCGGCCAGGCCGTAAAGCCGTCCGAAATACTGGACCATCTCCCAGGCCGACATGCGGTCGTAGATGGCCGTGTTCATCGACATGAAGCCGATGCTCCGCCGCACCTCCGCAGCCTGGGTGACAATGTCGTAGCCAGCGACAGTAGCCGTCCCCCCGGTGGGCCGCAGGACGGTGCAGAGGATGCGCATGGCCGTGGTCTTGCCGGCCCCGTTGGGCCCCAGCAGGCCAAAGACCTCGCCGGCGCGGGCCTCGAAGCTGATGTCCTGCACCGCGTGCACCAGGCCGCGCCGCAGGTCACGGAAAGACTTGGTCAGGTTGTCGACGACGATGGCGCTCACGGAAGGGAGCCTCGGTCTGGGCGGGGCGGATATACCGTAGCATGAAGTGGACCGCGACGCGCTGGGTTGAACGCGCCGCCCGACGGGCGGCGGCTAAACATACTCATAAAACACATTCCGCTGCCGTGGCTCGTACCCCACCTCGCGGATCGCCGATTTGATCTCCTCCAGCGTCAGGTGATACACCGTCCCGGCCGACGATACCACGTTCTCCTCGATCATGAGGCTGCCCATGTCGTTGGCACCGAAGAGCAAGGCCAGCTGGCCGATCTTGGCTCCCTGCGTCACCCAGCTCGATTGCACGTTGGGCACGTTATCCAGGTAGAGCCGGCCGATGGCCTGCGTCCGCAGATACTCGAACGATCCCGTCGGCGGGATGTGGGAGAGGGCCGTGTTTTCGGGCTGGAAGGTCCAGCAGATGAAGGCGGTGAAGCCGCCGGTCTCGTCCTGTAGCTGCCGCAACCGCTCCAGATGTTCGATCCTCTCGGCCGGCGTTTCGACGTGGCCGAACATCATGGTGCAGGTGGACCGGCCGCCCAGCTCGTGCCAGGCCCGGTGGACTTCCAGCCATTCCTCGGTCAGCACCTTGTTTTTCGTGATGGCCTTGCGGACACGATCGACCAGGATCTCCGCGCCGCCGCCCGGAAGGCTGCCCATGCCGGCGTCCTTCAATCGCCGGAGGACCTCCGGCAGGGGGAGCTTGTTGAGCTTGTGGAAGTGCCAGATTTCGGAGGCGCTGAAGGCGTGCAGGTTGACCGAGGGGAAGCGTGTCCGCAGGTCGCTAAGCAATTCCTCGTACCAATCCAGTTTCAGGGTCGGATGGTTGCCGCCCTGCAACAGAATCTGGTTGCCGCCCAGGGCGATCGTCTCCTCGATTTTTTGGTACAGGACCTCGCGCGGCAGGACATAGGCATCGGCCTCGCCATTCTTGCGAAAGAAGGCGCAGAAATCGCAGACAGCAGCACAGACATTGGTGTAGTTGATATTCCGGTCGATGTTGTAGGTGCGGTACGGCTCGGGGTGCAGCCGACGGCAGACGGCATCGGCGGCCCGGCCCAGCGCCTGCAGGTCGCGGCCATCGAACAGCGCCAGACCGTCCTCAGGCGTCAGCCGCTCGCCGTCAACGGCTCGCTGCAAGATCGACTTGACGGTAGTACTCAAGAGGCACCCCCCGCCGGGCCAGGCCCAGCTCGCAGGCCAGCATGTAATAGTGATGCAGCCCGGCCTGTTCGCGTGGCCCGAGGTCAAAGTGGATGATGTTGCTCAGATAGCGGCGGCAGAAGCCCGCGTCCAGCCCCAGACCGGGTGCCTCGCAGGCCGCAATCAGCCCCACTCGCTCCAGCCCGCGCCGCTTCGCCTCGTGGAATGCCGCCTCGACTGGTCCCAGGTCCACGCCCGCGCGGACCGCCCAGAAGGCGTAGACGAACGGCAGGCCGGTCCAGTCGCGCCATTCCTGGCCCAGGTCGAAGCCGTATTGAAAGCCCGGCAAGCAGGCCCGCATGGCCCGATCGCCAATGAGCAGGACAGCGTCGGCGTCCACATCCTCGGCGGTCTGGTCCAGGGGCAACGGCACCACCTCGGGACGGACGCCGTAACGCTTCCGCAACAGCACCTGGGCCAGGGCAGCACTGGTTCGGCTGCCCACGTCCAGGGCCACCCGGCGAATCCCCGGCCAGGGCACCCGGCTAAACAGTGTCACGCTGAGGATCGGGCCGTCGCCCGCGATGGCGATATTCGGCACAATGGAATAGTTGCCGGCGCGGAAGTATTCGATGGCCGGGATCAGGGCGACATCAAGCTGTCCCTCGGCCAGGAGGTCCGCCAGACGGCCGGGCACTGCGAGCAGCAACTCGATATCGGGCGCCAGTTGCTCCAGGTCGCAGATGAGCGGCTTGGTGTTCAGGTAGTTGACCGCGCCGATGCGGATGAGGCTGGCCATGGGGTGTTCCTCCGTGCCTGTTTATGGACCGTAGCCGATCACCGCAGGGGAGCTGAAACGAATCGCATCCCCCAAGTTATTGCCGGGCAATGACTTCGGAACATTCGTTTCAGCACCCCTACGGACACCCCCCCTTGAGACGCTGGGGCCGGCCCGCAGCCGGGGACGATGAACGGTTGCCACGGCCCTAACCGTCCGTGCGATCATGTTATAACCGCGGGCCGCCGGGCGCACGAAAATAGCCTGCCGCCCGAGAATGAGCAGGGACGGCAGGCCGGAATGAAGAGAAACAGGGCCAGGAGAAAGCGGCCCCGGATGAAGTTCTGGGTCCGCGTAACGCCTGAGTTAGTGAACTCATTGTAATCGCCGGCTGGAACAGTCGCCAGTACATTTTGCAGAAATGCAAGGAGGCCGCAGTCGGAATTTCGCGGTTCCGGCTATGCGGGCACCGACTTGACGCAATTTACGCATCTCTCCCATTTTGCTTTTGACTGCCAGGGTTGCTTCTTTTATGGTAACCCTGGATTTTCCCAGAACTCCTCTGGGGAAAAGTCTCGCGGTCCTGCCCGGGTTGCCAGCGCGGCCGGGGTGGCGCCATCCAACAGTGGGGAGGTGCGACAGCATGTACAGCGTGATGCTCGCAGCGATGTTGACGACCACGTCGGCCACGCCCGAATGGGGGTGCCACGGTTGCTACGGCTGTTCCGGCTACTACTGCCACGGCTGCTGCAGTTGTACCGGGTACTACGGCTACAACGCCTTCACCAGCTGTCGCGGCTCCTGCAGTTGCAGCTGCTGGGGTTGCTGCGGTGGCTGCTACGGGCCGGTCGTCGTTACCAGCAGCTGCTTCGGGTGCTGCGGTTGCTCCTGCTCGTGCAGCGGCATGTACCTCGGCGGCCGCTACTTTGATTCGATCGGCTGCCACGGCTGCTCGGGTGCCTATTTCAGCACCTTCAGCCATTACCCGCCTGTCCTCGTCGGCCCGCCGGTCATCGTTGCCCCCGCCAAGCCGAAGCCCGCGGGCATGACCTTCTCGATCGAAGGCATGGAGCTGAAGATCGCGCCGGACGGGAAAACAGCCCCTTCGAGTGTCGAGCAGCGCATCAAGGCCCTGGAGGAGGAGAACAAAGCCCTCCGCAATCAGCTCAAACGGATGGAAGGGGACAAGCCGGGCAAGCCGAGGAAGCCCGCCAAGCCGAGCGAGACTGACGAGGCCACCACGCCGGCCCCCGCCCACGTCGTCGTCAAGCTGCCCGCGGAGGCCCGGCTGTTCGTGGACGAGACGCCCTGCCCCCTCACCTCGGCGACGCGATCCTTCGACACGCCGATTCTCGACCCGGGTCAGGAATACTTCTACACGCTGACGGCGGAGGTGATGCGCGACGGTCGCACCGTGACCGCCACCCGCAAGGTCACCGTGCGGGCGGGGGCCGAGTCGGTGGTGGAATTCGGCAGCATGCAGCCGGTGCTGTCGGCGAGCCGCTGATCGCCGCCGCTTGCGGTTTCGCGCGTGCGAAGCCGCAAGCGGCACGTCTCATTCGTGGCGCAGGGCCTCGATGGGGTCGAGCAGCGAGGCACGCCACGCCGGGTAGAGTCCGAACAGGACCCCGACGCCCACCGCCACCGCCAGCGAGAGGAAGATGGACGGCACGTTGAGCTTGGCGGGCAGTTTCGATTCCGCCAGGACGGCCGCCGCCCAGGGGACCACGAAAATAATCAGCAGCCCCAGGCCGACGCCGATCAGCCCGCCGACCGTCGTCTGCACCACGGCCTCGACGAGGAACTGCATGATGATGTCGCGGCGCTTGGCCCCCAGGGCCCGGCGAATGCCGATCTCGCGGGTGCGCTCCGTCACCGTGGCCAGCATGATGTTCATGATGCCGATGCCGCCCACCAGGAGCGAAATGGAGGCAATCATCAGCCAGGAGCAGTGTGTAGCGGTCCTTGGCCCGTTCCGCCTCCTCCAGGCGGTCCAGCGGCACGGTCAGCTCGGTGTCCTGGCGGGGGTGGCTGGCCGGCCGGTGATCTCACGTCGCTCCAGGATCGTCTTGATCGCCTCGCCCGCCGGGCGTACTTCCTCGGTGTCGCCGACGGTGAGCGTGACCTGGCTGTATTCGACCTGCTCGCCGCTGCGCGCGCCCGTCTGACGTAGGAAAACCGTCTTGCCGATGAGCAGTTCGGCGCGTGCCCATCGGGATGTAGACGTCGTTGTTGAAGTCCTCGGCGGCCTGGCTGCCGCCGCTGCCGCCCGTCGGCATGCGCTCCGCCACCACGCCGACGACCAGATAGCTGAACTTGTCGATCAGGACCGTCTCGTCGATGGGGCTGCCGTAGGGAAACAGCCGGGCGGCGACGTTGGAGCCGAGCACGCAGTAGTTTTCCCGCGTCTGGCCGTCGCTGGTCGACCAGGAAGCGGCCGGCGGCCACCTCCAGCTTGTTGATATCCTGATACTCCGGCGTGGTGGCCACGATCCGCGAGTTCCACATGTACTGATCGTGGTAGACCGGCTTGGGGAAGACACGCATCGGCACCATGCGGAGCACGGTCGGGATGTAGCCCATGAGGTCGTAGTCTTCCTGGGTGATCCCGTAACGGGCCACGAACGTACGCGTTGCGGTGCTGATCGTCGTCGGGCGGCTTGACGCTGCGGACTATGATGTTGGTGGCGCCCAACCGCTTGATGTCCTCCAGGGCGTCATCCATGCTCCCCTCGCCGAAGGCCATGAGCGAGATGACGGCCGCGGTGCCGATGATGATGCCGAGCACCGACAGCAAGGTCCGCATCTTGTGCAGCCGCAGGCTGCGCACCGCCAGCACCAGCGTCCGCCGACCCTTGGCCTGGGACAGCAGCACCCCCAGGAGCACCACGAAAACGATGGTGAACAGGATGGCCAGCAGGTACAGGACCCATTCAAACGCGGAAAAGTGCATGGCACGGAATCTCTTGTTACAGAGGGCCCGTCCCGCGGCTTACGGTCCGCGAAACAATAACTTGCTCAAGGACAGGCCCCTGTCAGTTGTTGGGTGGCACGCCCTGAGGTACTCCGAAGGGCGTGCAGGCAGTGCAGCACGCCCTTCGGAGTACCTCAGGGCGTGCCACCCGGAATCCGGCGAAGGGCGTGCTTGACTGTCAGCACGCCCTTCGGAGTACCTCAGGGCGTGCCACCCGGAATCCGGAACTTGACCGAGTTATTCTTTCGCAGAGGCTCACGCCGGCGTTCGGGTGCCTTCGCCGTTCAGCGGTCGCTCGCTCACGGCGCGGGCCGACGCTCCGTGGCGATGCTCGTTGCGCATGTCCGACTCGATGTGCCCGTCGCGCATGCGCACCACGCGCCGAGCCCAGGCAGCGATGTCGTTTTCATGGGTCACCATGATGATCGTCTTGCCGCCCCCGTTCAGCTTCGACAGCAACTGCATGATTTCGTCGCTGGTGCTCGAATCGAGGTTGCCGGTGGGTTCGTCGGCCAGGATGACCTGCGGATCGTTGACCAGGGCGCGGGCGATGGCGACGCGCTGCTGCTGTCCGCCGGAGAGCTGCGTCGGGCGGTGCTCCAGCCGATCGCCCAGCCCCACCAGGCCCGCGAGCTCGACACACCAGGCGTGCGTTTCCGGGGTCAACGGCCGGCCCTGGTACAAGAGCGGTATCTCGATGTTCTCGACCACCGTGTACTGCGGCAGCAGGTTGTACGACTGGAAGATGAACCCCAGGTACAGGCTGCGGACTTCCGAGAGCTGGTCGTCCTCCATCTGGGCAACCTCCTCCTCGCCGAGGAAGTATTCGCCGCTCGTGGGGCGGTCGAGGCAGCCCAGGACGTTGAGCAAGGTGGACTTGCCGGACCCCGAAGGTCCCATGAGGGCGACGAACTCGCCGTCCTCGACTGCGAGCGACACGCCGCGCAGGGCACGGACGGTGCCGCCTTCGAGGTGATAGTTCTTGACCACGTCCTGGATACGAACGACCGCGCCCATGATGGATTCCTGGACCGCTTGCGGGTTCGCAAGCGCCTGCTAAGCCGCAAGCGGCGAGAGAAACGTTACTGCTTCGGGTTTCCCGCCGCGGCCGCCGCCACCCGCTGGCTGCCGGGGCGGCCTCGTCGCCGCGGCCGCCCCGGCCGCCGCCTGTCTTGCCGCCGCTGCCCGTCGGCACGATCTTGCTGTCCTCCTTGCCGCCGCCGGCTTTCTTCTCCTTGTCGCTCAGCAGGGTCCGCGGGTTGAGGACCACGTCATCGCCTTCGTTCAGCCCGTTCTTGACCTCGATGAATTTCTCGTCGCGTCATGCCCAGATAGACATCGCGTTTCTCCGGGCCGGCCGGGGTCATCACGAAGACGTGCGGCTTGTCGCCCTTCTCCAGCGGGCGGCAGGATCGCCTGCACCGGCACGGCCAGCACGTGCTCGGCCTTGGCATCGGTGTAGATCGTGGTCACGGCACTGAGGCCGGGTTTGAGCCGCAACTCCTCGACCGAATCGCTCGATCTCGACGTAGGCCTGGTACACCTTGACGTCGGGCGACATCCAGTCCTGCTGGGCGGCGGCGGCCGCCACGTTCTTGACGTGGCCCTTGAGCATCTTGCCGCGCAGCGGCATCGACGCGGACGGTACACGGCAGCCCGGGCCTGCATCTGGTTGATGAAGGCCTCGTGGATGCGGAGGTTCACCGTCATGTGCGCCAGGTCGGGGATGCGCAGCAGCGTCTGGTTGTACTGCACCGGCTCGCCCTGGGCGATGATCGACTGGGTCGTGCCGAAGCCGCCGCGGGTCTGTTCGGGGATGTAGTAGACCACGATGCCCGAGTGCGGAGCGTAGAGCTTGCACAGCTTGATCTGCTCCACGAGGTCCTTGTAGAGGTCGTCTTGTTGCTGGAAAACGCCCTGGGTCGATTTCATGGTGGCTAGGGCGGTGCGCTCGGCGACCCTGGCATCCTTGATGGCGTTTTCGTTGCTCTTGCGGTTGTAGGGGTCGGTGTAGTCGAGCAGGACTGTCCTGATCTCTTCCTTGTTCTGCAGTGTCGAGTTCGTCGCCGCTGCAGGTTGTCCAGTTCGGCCTGTTCCTGGCTGGCGGTCATGTAGCCCTTCTTGACCATTCGTCCCACCCAGGTCGTCGCGGTCCTTCTGCTGCTGAAGGACCGCCTTGGAGAGAGTGACGTCGCTTTCAGCCTTGTGCAAGCTGCTGCGGGAAATCGCCCTTGATCCATTTCTCCGCGGCCTGCTCGGCCAGCTCGATGGCCTTCTGCTTTTGCGGGGTAGGCTTCCTCGGCGGTGATCTTGTCGGCCTCGGCCTTGTCGCGGTCGATCTTCTTGCCCTGCGCCTGTTCCTGGAGGTACGAGTCGTCGATATCGACGAGGAGATCGCCCTTCTTGACGTGGGTGCCGTTTTCCACGACCCATTTGATCTTGGGGGCGCCGCGGCTGCCGGTCTTGACCTCGCATTTGACATCGTAGGTGTTGCCGGCTTCCAGGCTGCCGCGCTCGACGATCTTGAGCTGCAGGTCCTTGTAGTCGACGTGGTAGGTGACCAGGTCGGGCCGCACTTGCGGGCCGCGGATCCAGAAGGCGTAGGCCGCGCCGGCGCCGCCGATCAGCAGCACGACGGCCCCGATCAGGAGCAGCCACAGCAGCTTGCCGCGCCGCTTCGCCCGGGGCACGCGGGACGCCGTCGGCAGGCGCGTCCCGTTGGGGGATGCCGGGGGAATAAGCACCGGCGCGGGGGCCGCAGTGGGGGTTTCCAGGGCAAGCTGCGGGCGGAGAGTCTTGCAACGCCATTGTTCCTTACTCCTCGGTTGGGACGCGGCGGCTACTCGGTGTGGCTATCCATCTGCCCCGGATCGCCTCAACGATCGGGGCCGCCTGGATGGTGAATCGACCTCGGGGCGGTGGCAAACCGTAGCGGGGGGAATCGCAGGGGCTGTTGGCTGCTAGTATGACGCGGCACACCCCCTACCTTCCTCAGATTCTACCGACCCGCACAGCCGGGTGCAACTAACAATCGCCGCCGTTTGCGCCGCCCTGGGCCTTTTCCCGGGGCCGGCGCAGGGAAGTGCCCGAGGCGCTCCCAGACAGAACGGCGGCTAACCGAGGGCTTGGCGCGGAGACTGATTTAGCCGCCGCCCTCGGGCAGCGCGGAGAGAACGCCGCCCCGAGGGCGGCGGCTAAACGGGCAGATCGGGTGAGGGGCTTAGTACCGGAAGCGCGACGTGGCCGGAGCTGTCGGCGTCGGAATGAGCGTATCGGCGGCCTGGGCGGGCGGGCAAGGGTACTTCAGGATGGTAACGCCGGGCGCGATCTCGGGATGCAACGTGGTCCCATTGACCGGCAGGCGGGGACCGTGCGTGCAATCGTAAAGATGCGCCAGGGCAGGCGTCCAGTAGCGGAAGGGTGAATACGACGGCGGCGGACAGTCCCCGCAGCCGAACCAGTCCGCCACGGGGCCGGCATCCGCCCGAGTGGCGGACAAGAGACCGGCGGACAGAACGAGCGCCGACAGCGTCAGCCGATGGGCACGCCTCATGGTCTTTCCTCCCGCCAGCAGCTGGGTGGCACGCCCTGAGGTAGTCCGAAGGGCGTGCTGCACTAACCCGACGCGTTAGCGAGGGCGAGTCATCCCCTCGCTAACGCGTCGGGCTAATAAGCACGCCCTTCGGAGTACCTCAGGGCGTGCCACCCGGCAGGTCAGTTCTCATTGGGCTTCTCGGCCGGCGCCAGCTCGGCGGCCCTGGGGGCCGGCAAGAGCGCCGGGGCGGTTCCGTCCGCCGGAGCGCCCGGCGGCGGGCATTCACACTCCTTGATCCGGTCGATCCACACTCCGCGCGCGTCCAGCGGCATCAACTCCAGGTCGCGATAGAGCTGCAGGCGCTGGTCCATGTAGTTGATCCAGATCCCGAGCAGCGCGTTCTGAGCTGCGGGCAAGGAGCGCTGGGCCGCCAGAAGCTGCTGCGTCAGGGCGGCGGGGCCGTCCGCCGTCGTCCGCGTCAGCCCGGGCGGAGGAGGCGGTGCGACCGGGGCCTGCAAGCTTTCCAGCGAGCTGTCGATGGTCAGGTAGGCCAGCTCCAGCTGACGCTGCTGAATCTTGTATTGTTCGGCATATTGCCGCAGGCTGGTCAGCTCGATTTCGACGGCCTGCACGGCTAGGTCCTCGGCCTGCTGGAGTTGGCGGCGCTGGCGCTGGTAGGCGATCTGGGCGGCCCGGTAGTTGTTGCGCTCCTCGATGCGCGTCAAGGGGGGCGAGGCGTTCAGGACCAGCTGGTTGGTGGTCGCGCTGCCGCCGACATTGAGCGGCTGGGCGCCTCCCGGGGGCGAGGACGCGCTCAGGTTGTACTGGACCGTGAAGGTCCCCAGCAGGGCATTGGCGTACACCGCGAGTTGCCGCCAGGCGTCCACGACCTGGGCGCGCGTGTTCATCAGGTCGAAACGGTTGACCACGGCATGCCGATTCGCCGTTGCCTGGGCGCGATCCAGTTTGTCCTTGACCAGGTCAACGCCGTCGACGCAACAGGCGGGCAGTTCGGGCCAGCTGGAGCGGACGGCGGTCCAGCGATCGTCGCGTGCCTGCACCGTGACCCGTTGCCAGGCGCTGAACGACGGCCTGGAAGAGCGTGATCCGCTTGCGTTCGTCGGCGGGGGCCGGCTTGTTGGGCTTGCCGCCGACCACGTAGGCCGCCTCGTACTGGCGCAGGACCCGCTCGAGCAGGCCCAGGTCGAGCTGGCTGCCCAGGGCCTTCAGCCGAGCCTGGTCGGCGGGGGGCAGGAGCTGCTCGTTTTTCTGCAGCTCGGCCTGGCGGTCGAGGAGTTGCTGGATCTGCTTTTGCAAGGCGTCGATCCGGGCGGCCAGGTCCTTGTCGGACAGTTTTTCCCAGTCGGCCCAGCGTGCGCGGATGCTGCCGGCAAAGGGTGTTCCGCGACTGAGGGGGGAGGTCTCGAAGAGCCGGAGCAGCCCCGCCCGCAGCTGGGGCGATTTCTCGATCGGGATGAAAGCCGAGGCGGCGGCCAGGCCCGCACGCTCGTCCTCGATGATGGCCCGCGCCCGCCGATACTGCCGGATCAACGGCTGCAACTCGGAATCGTCCATCTCGATGCTCAGGTCCACCGGGACCCCAATATCGAGCTTGAAGGCATCGAGCGATTGCAGATAGTTCTGCTGGTCCGCCAGGAGCGTGGAACGGCCGGTGAGCAGCTGCTGCTCGACGCTCTGCACCTGCAGCGGCCCCACCAGGTCCCCCTCCAGCAAGCCCCGGAAGCGCTGGAGAATGTCGCTCAGCACGTCGATGTTTTCCTGATCGATGTAGACGGTGATCTTCTCCAGCATCGTGTTGAGGTAGCCGGCGGACGGAGGGGTGATGGCGGGTGTGTCGAAGAGCGTGCCCGGCGAGGCGGGCGGCACGGTGACGCCGTTGAGCACGATGGCCGCCGCCGGGATAACGCCCGGGGTCAGGCCCGAGTTGCCCAGGCCGCCGACCTGGACGGTGCCGTTGTTGGACAGGACGCCCGAGGGCTGGAAGGCCCCGCCACTGATGGCCCCACCGTTGTTACTGGCGATAAGGACGTACAACTCCTTGCGAAAGCGGGCGTAATTGCGGATGGCGTAGAGCAGGTTGCGTTCGGCCAGGGTGAGCGATTCGAGCGCCACCGCCTTGCCGCCGCCCTGGAGCAGCGGCTGCATCGCGCTGAAATCCAGGGTGCTGACGCTGCTGGTCGTCTTCGGGCTGAGGAAGTTAAAGACGGTCTGGTTGGAGAAGTTGAGCAGCAACAGCGCCCCGGTTGGCAGGACCTTGCTGACGCCGACGCCGTTGTTGAGGGCCCAGTTGTTCTGGGGCCCGCCCGGGGCGTCGGAGGCGGCGTAACTGCGGATGGCCTCGCTGCCGGCAAACCACTGGCCCATGAAGGAGAATCGCTCCAGGGCCACCGGCAGGGCGGCCAGGTACAGGTCCTCGCGCTGGTCCTGGTACTGGCGGCTATTGATCGTGGCGAGTTCGGCCGCCTGATCCAGGGTCAGCAGGTAAGCCGGCCGCCCCGCGATGTCCAGCAAGGAGCGGGCCCGGGCCTCGGCAATGGCGTCGCGCTGCGAGGGCAAGGCCGTTGCCGGATAGGTCGCCGCGCCGGCCGGCGCGGGGGGAGCGGGCGGTTGCTGTTCGGCCGCCGCTTCCTCCTCCTCGTTGCCGCCGGGTCCGCCCGGCAGCGGCGGCTCGATCGACGCCTTGGTAGCCGCTTCTCCCTGCGCGTTCCGCGTCGCGGTTCTCCCGGTCCCACTTCGCGATCAGCTCCAGGTAGCCGGTCCCCTCGATGCGCTCGATGCCCGCCTTTGGGGTCTTCTGGGGATTCGGCGACAGGGCGTAAGCGGCCGGGTCGTCCGGCGGTTTCGGCGGACGGTCCGGATTCGTGGGATCCGCGAAACGAGACAGCGGGTGCGGATAAACCCACCAGTTCTCGATCTTCCAGTCCGCGTACTTGTCCTTCTGGGCCAGGATTTCTCCGACCTCCTTGTCCGCCTGGTCGCGGTAGAAATGCCGCGTGCAGCCCACTCCCAGGGCCAGCAGCCCACCCGCCAGGGTCAGTTTCAGGGCCGAACGCCCGAAGAGGAGGACTCTGGGCAAGCGCGGGCAGCGGGCCCACCAGCGACCAGCCCGGTCAGAGATCGTCGTGCGGCGGGACATGAGGCACCTGATGCCGGATGATACGGGCGGAAATTGCGTCCCATTCGGTATCGTCCGCAAACTTCTTGCAACTTGAGATTAGCCTCCTTTGCGTGTCTTGCACATCACAGTGGATAAGATGAACGCGGTCGCGGGGCGAACTGGGTTAGATGAGCGCTTCGCAAGTCCGCCACCACCGGGGCAGCCCGAAGCGCTAGCGAGGTTTCGCCGAACGTCCTCGCTGGCGCTTCGGGCTGCCCGGATTCGCCACTGGCGGGGAAATTGCAAGACGGTCATCTAGTCTGGGGCAGACGGGGGACTTGAATGAAGGCCGTGATCTTCGACCGCTTTGGCTTGCCGGAAGAGGTGCTGCACGTGCGCGACGTGCCGACCCCCGAGCCGGGCCGGGGCCAGGTGCGGGTGCGCGTTCTCGCCAGCCCCCTCAATCCGTCCGACCTGATGACGGTGCGCGGCGAGTACGGCATCCGGCCGACGCTGCCGGCCACCCCCGGCTATGAAGGGGTCGGCGTGGTAGACAAAAGCGGCGGCGGGCTGGTCCCCTGGCTGCGCGGCCTGAAGCCCGGCCAGCGCGTCGCCTTCAGCATCGCAGCCGGCGGAGCCTGGGCCGAATTCGCCGTTGTCTCCGCGCGGCAACTGGTGCCCGTGCCTGATGACATCGCCGACGAGCAGGCCGCCGCCTTCTTCGTCAACCCCATGACCGCCCTGGTGATGACCCGCCACGTCCTGAAGGTGCCGGCGGGCGAATGGCTGCTCCAGACGGCGGCCGGCAGCGCCCTGGGACGCATGGTGATCCGCCTCGGCCAGCGGTTCGGCTTCCGCACCATCAATACGGTCCGCCGCCCCGAGCAGGCCGAGGAGCTGCGCCGGGCCGGTGCCGACGCCGTCATCTGCACCGCCACCGAGTCGATCCCCCAGCGCGTCCGCGCCTTGACCGACGGACGCGGCGTCAAGTACGCCATTGACCCGGTTGGCGGCGAAACCGGCGCGGCGGTAATCGAGGCCCTCGCCCTGGGCGGCCGGATGCTGATTTTTGGCACGCTGTCGCGCAAGCCGATCGTCATCGATCCCCGGCTGCTGATCGTCGGGGCCAAGCAAGTCGAAGGATTCTGGCTGTCGGTCTGGGTACGGCAGCAGCGCCTGCTGACCATGTTGCGCGTCACCCGCACCATCCGCGACCTGATGCGAGCCGGCGTGCTCACCTCGGCGGTCGGTGCAAGTTTTTCGCTTGACGAAGTCGCCAAGGCTGCGGCACTCGCGGGACAGGCGGGGCGGGAGGGGAAGGTGCTGTTGCGTAGCGGAAAGTGATCCGCAGATTACGCAGATGACGCAGATAGGAAGACCGGAGCGCCACCGGCTACAAGCGCGGCTTTCTCCTGAACCGCGGCGCCGAGCGCCTCGAATACGAACGCTTCGTCATTTGTTCCCTTCTTATCTGCGCCATCTGCGTCATCTGTGGATAACTCTTCTTGACCGCTGAACGCCGCGAGTTAGAATGGGCATATTGGGTCGTGCTAACGTGGCACGACGGGCTAAAGCTCGCGGAGGTCGGCCGCTTACCGACCTGCCCCGGGGTGTCTTTAGCAAAAGGAGGTGGTTCAGTGTGTAATAGCAGACAGGTGCGGCTGCTCTAACGCAGCCGACGGGCTGCCGTCGGATGCAGCCGCGAATTGTAGGGAACCCCGGCGCGTATCTCGCCGGGGTTCCCCTTCCTTCCCGACCCCGACCATGCACGCCACCATCGCTGGCTCCTTTTTCCGGTTCTGGTTTTTTACCCCCATCTCGGTGGGATTCAGGGGCAGCGTGCGGCGTGTAGAACGCCAGCAGATTCGACCAACGGCCCTGAAACCCACGCGGTTTCAGGGCCGTTTTTGTTTACCTTCGCACCGGCCCGCGGTTATCAAACGGACGGAGAACCAGTCCATGATCGTCGTCATGCAATCCGGCGCCACCCAGAAGCAAGTCGATCACGTCATCGAGCTGATCGAGTCACTCGGGCTGCGCAGCCACGTCATCGTCGGCACCGAACGCACCGTGGTGGCCGCCCTGGGAGAGAAGCGCGACGGGGCCAAGCAGGCGCTCGAAACGGGAGAGGGGGTCGAACAGGTGGTCCCGATCCTGGCGCCCTACAAGATGGCCAGCACCGAGGTCAAGAAGGAGCGCACCCGTCGTTCAGGCCCGCGGCCTCAAGGTGGGCGGATCGGCGATTGGGGTGATCGCGGGGCCTTGCTCCGTCGAGAGCCGGGAACAAATCCTGGAGATCGCCCAGGCGGTGCGCGAGGCCGGAGCGACTGCCCTCCGCGGCGGCGCCTTCAAGCCGCGGACCAGTCCGTACAGCTTCCAGGGGCTCAAGGAGAAGGGGCTGGAACTGCTGGCCGAGGCCCGCGCCGCCACCGGCCTGGCCGTCGTCACCGAGGTGATGGCCCCCGAGCAGGTGAAACTCGTCGCCCGCTACACAGACGTGATGCAGGTGGGCGCCCGCAACATGCAGAATTATCCGCTGCTGGAGTCGGTGGGCGAAGCCGGGCTACCGGTACTGCTGAAACGCGGTCCCTCAGCGACGATGGACGAATTCCTGCTGGCCGCCGAGTACATCCTGAAGACCGGCAACAGCCAGGTCATGCTGTGCGAACGCGGCATCCGCACCTTCGAGGACCACACCCGTTTTACCCTGGCGCTGGCGACGGTGCCTTATCTACACCAGAAGACGCACCTGCCGGTGGTCGTCGATCCCAGCCACGGCACCGGGAAGGCGAACCTGGTGACCATCATGGCCCGGGCCTCGGTAGCCGCGGGGGCGGACGGCCTGGTCGTCGAGGTCCATCCCGCACCGGAGAAGGCGCTCAGCGACGGCTACCAGACACTGACCCTGCCGGCCTTCCGCGAACTGATGGCCGAATGCCGCAAGGTGGCGCTGGCAATCGGGCGGGACTTGTGAGCGAAGAAATAGAACGCGGATGAACACGGATTGGGCGGATTCTCACGGATCTGATCCGCGTCAATCCGCCCAATCCGTGTTCATCCGCGTTCTATTCCGCGCTCAAGCTAGCGCTTCGCCAATGACCGAAGCGTTCTGCACCAACGGCACCGGGCGATTGGTGCGGTCGGTCAGCAGCGTTTCGGGATCGATGCCGAGCAGGTGATAGGTGGTGGCCAGCACATCCTTCGGCGAAATGGGCCGTTCTGCCACAGTGCCGGCGATCTTGTCGGAGCGGCCGATGATCTGGCCGCGGGCGATGCCGCCGCCGGCCATCAGGGCGCTGTAGCACTGCGACCAGTGATCGCGCCCGCCGCCCTTCACATTCTGCAGCTTCGGTGTGCGGCCATGTTCGCTCATGACCAGCACCAGGGTTTCATCGAGCAGGCCGCGGCCATCCAAATCGTTGAGCAATCCGTAAAGGGCCAGGTCGAAGCCGGGCAGCAGCTCCTGCCGCATGCGCGGATAGTGGTCGTAATGGGTGTCCCAGCCGGAGCCGGCCAGGCCGTACTCGTCCCAGAAGACGGTAACAAAGCGCAGAGCCGGCTTCCACCAGCCGCCGGGCCGCCAACGCAGCCTGGCCAAACACCGTCATGCCGTACGACTCGCGCAGTTTGATCGGCTCGCGATTCAGCTCCAGGGCGGTACGGACTCTCTCCGAGCCGATCAGTGAATAGGCCATCGCGCGGTAGCGGTCCATCTGCCGGCCGGCGTTGCTGTCGTCGCTGGCTCGGCGGGCACCGTCGAGCTGCTGGGCCAGGCTGCGGCGCTGGTCGAGGCGGTCCAGGGTGATCTCGGGCGGCAGGTCGGTGGCCGTGGCCAGCTCGAACCGGCTTTCCGGCGTGATGCCCATGTACGGCTCGCCGCCGACAAACTTCTGCTCCCCCAGCGTCTTGGTCCAGGTGCGCGTCGCCTTGCCCTTGAAGGCGGTCCAGAGCGGGTTGTACGCCCCGCCCAGGAACGCACCATAGGGCCCGGCCCGGGCCACCTCGCCGACGCGCTGCGTGCTGAACGGCCAGGGCAAGCCGATATTGGTCGGACGCGCCCGCCGTTTCGCCGCCTTACCGGAGGTCAAATAGTCCACAACGCTGCCGATGAACGGCCAGTGCCGGCTATCGTGCGGGTTCAGCTCCATCGGCACGTCGATCTGCGGCACCCCGGTGGTGGCGTAGGCCACGCCGTGGATCGGATACGGATGCGTCATCGACCGCACGCACGGTCACCTTGTCCATGACCTTCGCCGCGTTGGGCAGCAACTCGCAGACATCGAGCCCGGGCAGGCGCGAGCGGATCGGCTTGAACTCGCCGCGGACCTCCGGCGCCGCGTCCGGCTTCATGTCGAACGTTTCTAGCTGGCTGGGCGAGCCGTACAGGAAGAGAAGGATGCAGGACTTGGCCTTGCCAAACGACTTGCCCAGGCGTGCGTCGGCGGGTTTCGGGGCACGGGAATCCTCGGCCCGGAGCAGGTCCGGCAGACCCAGGCCGCACAGCCCCAACCCGCCGGCGACCAGCATGTCGCGGCGTGTCAGGCCGTCACAGAAGCGCTTCGGCGATCCGAGAATGCGCAGCATGCCAGGGTCCCCAGGCGCGGGCGTTTGCGCACCCCATCGTACCAAGTTTAGCCGCGGATCGCAGATCCGCGATTAAACTCATTTTGCCGCCGGCAACTTCCACTGCTCGTCAAAGAACCCCGCCGCCACAATTCCGCCAAGTGCCCGCGACGACACCGGCACGTTCACATCCACCACCGCGTAGTCCGGCAGCTTGGGCACCTGCCGCGCATTATTGAGATAATCGTACTCTCGGAAGGTGAATCCACTGTTGAGCACCACATAGCGCTTCGGGTTGAGCGGATTCGGATAGATCAGCACCGGCACATGATGGCCGACATCGTAGGTCTTCGCTCCGAGCTCGACCCCTTGCGAATCCCACCGAATCGGCAGCCGGTCCGCGATCTTCGCCAGTACCTTGTTGCTGTGCGGATCGCCCCAGAGCACCAGGTTATGGTCCCGGATGTCGGCCTCGGTGATCGCATCATCGCTCTTGACCGCGCCGCGCCGCGGAACTGCTTGCGCCAGTGGTCGATGGCGTGGGCCATTTCTTTGTCCGCCCAGGAGCCGACCTTATCATTGATAGGCGTCCCCGTGGGCCGGACCATCAGGAAGCTGTCGAGGAAGGCGTCATCGATGGGACCCTGGAGGCCGTGGCGCTTGCGGAGCGTGCCATCGTCTACCTGATCCACTGATTGCCACTTCCTATCGATCCTGCGGAAATGGGCGACCCAGGAGCGGTCGGACTGGACGGGGGCCGCAGGAACAGGAGCGCCGCCCAGCTCAAACACGGAGACGCGAGGTGGGCGTGTGGTGTCAAGCGGGCACAAGCCGGGTGCCATGGACAGCGTGAAGGCGCTGACGTTCTCCGTCGCTACAACCACGTCCTCCGTCGTAGGGACTCCCCTGCGTTGCGTCAGCCAGGCGTCCACGCGGGCTGGCTTCCAGTGACTGTCCATTCCATCGACGGTCACCCAGAAGGACTGATTGTAGCGCAACGTCCACGTGGTGAATTTCACCCGCTCCGGCACCGGGTTGCGCCCTTGCTCCACGATGCTATCAATCCGCCGAATGACCTCCTGCTTGGCCACGGGATGATACGCATGCCCCGTCTTCGGCCCAATGATGTGCGTTAGCTCGATCCCTTCCTTCCTGAGCGCCGCCGCCATCATGTCGGCGGCCTGCTTCTGCGAGTCGATCTCACCGCTATACGCGACCGTCGGCAGGTTGAACAGGTTCAGGGCGTAGTCCGTGCAGTCATACATGTGCCACAGCTTTTGTTCGTAATCCGTCGGCTGGAGCTTCTCGCTCTGGAATACCTTCAGGAAGTCGGCCGTCTCCGCGAAGCCCGCGCCGGGAGCGGCGGCGGCAAAGACGCTGGGATAATGGACGGCGAACTGCCAGCAGGCGGCGCCGCCCATCGAGAAGCCACGGATCACCAGGCGATTCTCGTCCACCGGGTAACGGCTCTTGACGCTGTCAAGAGCCTCGAACAGGTCGATCTCGCCAGCCAGTTTGTTAGCGCAGCAGTAACGGCCGTAGAGATGGACGACGAAGGCGTCCTTCGGCGTGAAGTCGCCGTAGGACTTCTGCCGCTGATCGATGAAGTTCAGCTCGGTGAGCGTCTCGCCGCGGCCGTGGCACCAGAAGTCCACGCGGTACTTGTGCGGGTAATCCGGCTTGTACGACGGCGGCACCACGAGGCCGTAGGGCTGCACCGAGCCGTCAATCTTCGAGACGTAGCCGCGAACCACCAGGCCGGTCTGGGTCGGCCAGGTCGGCTTCCGTTCCTTGAGCTGCGCCGCCCGCTCGTGCCCCTGCTTCAGCAGACTGAGGGCGATGGCGACCTGGCTCTTGGCGGTCCGCTCCCGCTCGGCCGGCGTCCGTTCGGCTCCAAGGAATTCGTTGTAGGTCAGGGCATAGTGGACGGCGTAGTAATAAATCTGAACATCGGGCAGCAGATCGAGGAGGGCCGGCTTCCCCTTCAGATCGGTGCGTAGTGCATCGATCTTTGCGCCCAGATCGCCGACCTCGAGTTCCAGTTCGGCGCGGGCCTGGTCGGAAATCTTGACGCCCGGCGGCGGCACCGGCCGCACCTTCTCGGGGATGTTGTCGGCGGGGCCGTCGGCACGAACGAAGGCGACGGCGGATAGAAGAACGAGAGCAAAGGTCCAGCGCGTCTTCACGGGGGCTCTCCTCGGAGGGGATGGGGTGCGCGGCCGGGGCGGGATTGCCCATAGTGTAAGCGATGGACTGGCGGGAGCAAGGAGAGGAGCGCGACGGCTAACCCGTATTTCTCACCACAAAGGACACAAAGAACACAAAGAAGGCAAGCCGCAGGCCATTGCCGCAGGTGAGCCGGCATGGGGTCTGACCACACCGAGGAAGGCTGTCCCGACGCATACTCTTCTTTGTGTTCTTTGTGTCCTTTGTGGTGAGAAATGCAAGCTAACCCTTCTTTCGGCCCGCCAGCGCCTTGATGACCTGGGCCAGCGTCATCGTGTTGAACACGTCGGACTTCTCCAGCCAGCCGCGGCGGGCCACGTCTACGCCATAGGTGTAAAGGCCCACGTCGGCAGTGCTGTGGGCGTCGGGGTTGATCACCAACTTCGCGCCCAGCGCCTTGGCCCGCTTGCAGTGGACCCAGTCGAGGTCCAGCCGCAGCGGGTGGGCGTTGATCTCGATGATGGTGCCATGCTTGACGGCGGCCTGGAGGACCGCTTCGAGATCGACGTGATAGCCCTCGCGGCGGAGTAGCAGCCGGCCGGTGGCGTGGCCCAGCATGGTCACGTGTGGGTTGCTGATGGCGCGGATGATGCGGGCCGTCATGTCCTCGCGCGACTGCTGGAAATGGCTGTGGACGCTGGCCACCACGTAATCGAACGAGGCGAGCACGTCGTCGTCGAAGTCGAGGCGGCCGTCGGCTAGGATGTCCACCTCGGTCCCCTTGAAGACGTGAAAGCCCTTGAGCTTCTTGTTCAGGGCATCGATCTGCACCTGCTGCTCGGCCACGCGCTGGGGGGTCAGTCCGTTGGCCACCGTCAGCGATTGCGAATGGTCGCCGATGCCCAGGTACTGCAAGCCCAGGGCGCGGGCGGCGTGGGCCATCTCTTCCAGCGTGTTGGCGCCGTCGCTGGCCTGCGTATGGCAGTGAAAGACGCCGTGGATTTGATCGACTTCCACCAGTTTCGGCAGGTGATGGGCCTCGGCCGCCTCGATCTCGCCGGTTTGCTCGCGCAACTCCGGCGGGATGTAATCGACGCCCAGCGCCCGGAACAGGTCCGCCTCATCCTTGCAGGCGATCGACTTGTGCGGCCCAGCCAGGGCGTATTCGTTCAGCTTCAGCCCCCGGTCGATGGCCCGTTGCCGCATGGCGATGTTATGGTCCTTCGAGCCGGTGAAGTAGTGCAGGGCGAACGGGAACTGGGCGTCGCTTACGACGCGGAGGTCGGCATTCATGAGCGATGCCGCGGCCGCCGCTGTAGGTCACGCTCGATTTCGTCTCTCCCTTGCCGATCACCTGCTGCACGCCGGGCAGACTGACGAAGTGGTCCATGATCGGCCCGGCATCGTCGGAGCTGATGAGGATGTCGATATCGGCGATGGTTTCCTTGCGGCGGCGCAGGCTGCCGCCCAGCTCCATGCGGATCACGCCGGGGGCCTCGCGCAGTCCGGCCAGCAGGCTCTGGGCCAGCGGCAAGGCCTCGTCGATGCGCACCCGCTGCCCGACCTGACCGAGGAATTGCAACCCTTCGAGGATCTTCTGCTGGGTCTTGGCGCCGAAGCCTTTCAGGTGGGCGACCTGGTCCGCCTCGCAGGCGGCCTTGAGCTTGTCGAGGT
Organism: uncultured Planctomycetota bacterium; assembly: GCA_963827935.1. GTDB lineage: Bacteria > Planctomycetota > Planctomycetia > Gemmatales > Gemmataceae > DATFNV01. Next base: position 977,030 of record CAWHCN010000004.1, read on the forward strand.
CGTCGACGTGCAGCTGGTCGTAAAGGGCCTTCACCTTCTTGGGGCCCATGCCCTGGATGCGGAGCATTTGCAGCAGTCCCGGCGGCGTTTTCTTGCGGAGGTCGTCGAGCTGGGCGAGGTGGCCGGTGCGGTGCAGCTCGAGGATGTGTTCCTTTAAGCGATCGCCGATGCCGCGCAACTCGCTCAGCGAGCCCGACTGGATGGCGTCGTCGAGGCTCGTTTCGAGCTGGTCGAGGGTACGGGCGGCACTGTGATAGGCGTTGCACTTGAAGGCGTTCTCGCCCTGCAATTCCAGAAGGGTGCCGACCTCATCGAGGGCGGCGGCGATTTGTGCTTTGTCCATAGGAGATCACCACGAAACACACGAAAGACACGAAAGGAAGAAAGGCCCCAGGCGAGCATAGCCAGGCGGGGATGCTCCGGCAATTGGCGAGGCAGGCAGAGCCTGCCCTACAGGGAGGGTGGCACGCCCTGAGGTACTCCGAAGGGCGTGGTGAACCGACCTGAGATGGACCCCACGCCCTTCGGAGTACCTCAGGGCGTGCCACCCTGCCGGCAATTTGCACACCATGCGCGACGCGGCTGTGCGTGTCGTGCGCAGTGCAATCCATTTTCTGCCCCGCTTCCCTTTCGTGTCTTTCGTGTGTTTCGTGGTGATTTCCTCTTACGCCGCCATCGCGACGGCCGGCTGCTTCTTCGAGTGGAGCAGCACTTCCAGGGCGGTGACCAGGCGGTCGGGGCCGCGGCCGTCGATCAGTCGGCGGCCGGCGCGGGACATCGCCTGGCGTTCGGCCTGGTCTGTCAGCAGGTCTTGGACGGCCTGGCGCAGCGTCTGGGCCGAGACGTTGGGGTGCTGTCCGAGGCAGACGGCGACGCCCTCTTCCTCCAGCCGCCGGGCCGTCGGCCAGTGGGCCTCCTGCTCGACGATGATGAGCTGCGGCAGGCCGACGCAGGCAAACTCCACCGACCAGCTATTACCGGTGGTCACCGCCAGGTGGCAGCGCGACAGGCGGGCGGTCAGCTCGGCCGGTTCGGTGGCTACTTCGAAGCGGCCGGTGTACTGCTCGGCCATCTGCTGGAACTGCTCCAGCCCTGGATGGTGTGGCCGAACGACCACATCGACCCGGCCCACGCGCGGGCAGTTCATCAGCACCCGGGCCAGCTCAAGCGTGTGGTTCTGCGGGTCGTCCTCGCCGAGGGCGACCATGATGCGGAAGGGTTGCGGCGGCTTCTGGCTGCGGATCGGCCGAGCCCGCCGGACTTCTGGACGAACCAGGGCGTAGCGGGCGCCAAGGAGCAACTGGGTGCCGCGGGTGAACGTGTAACCCTCTTTCGCCGGTCCCAGCAGCGGGTTGATGATGAGGCGCGACGGGAAGGCGACCGAGGCGAGGTGATCGAGGGAGACGATCACGGGACAGACGGCACGGAGCTGGCGGAGGTAGGTTTCGTCGGCCTCTGGGGCATCGACGACGACAGCCACGGGGTTGACGCGCCGCAGTTCCCGCACGGTCTGTGCGAGATCGGCGGCCGAGCCGACGGGATGTTCGGCCTCGACGCGGTCGTTGCCGGCCCGGCGGAGGGCGAAGGCCAGCGGGGCGGGCTCGATCTGCGAGAGGAAGAAGCAGGGCCGGCGGCGGCGCTGCAGCGCCGCCGCATAGGTGAGACAGCGGTACAGCCGCTCGTGGCCGGTCTGGTACGTACCGTCCACGCGGAAGAGAATGGGGTCGCGAGTCATCTTCTCTGTTCCTTCGAGATGGGAAGCCGCCGGGTTCCGGCCGACGGGTTCCGTGACGGGAAATCCATTGTCCCTGCCGACGCGTTCCGTTCGTCGGCGGGCGAATCTTACTCCAGGCGTGTCGCAAAGGAAAAGGGCAAACGGCGGGTGGATATTCGGGTGGAAACCGCGTGGCGAGATCGGTTACGATTCGCCGTTTAGCCGCCGCCCAACTGGCGGCGTTGGGTGGCAGGCTTTGAGGTACTCCGAAGGGCGTGCAGTCAGTGCAGCACGCCCTTCGGAGTACCTCAGAGCGTGCCACCGCTTTGAGATCGGGTGCCGACCCCTGATCGGCGGCCAAATGGCCCGCATGTTCCGCGCGGATCATTCCCTCCCCCAACGCACCTTGCTCCCTCCTTCCACCCCCGGTTACAATGCCGCCGCGGTTGGACGGATCCCAACCGGGTTGCATCGAGGCACGAGGACGACGTTCATGGAAAAGAAATCCCGCCTGGGCCGCGGCCTGGATGCTTTGCTGGGCGGCCCGGCCGATCCGCAGGCTTCAGCGGCCATCCCCGCCGAGGTCCGCCTCGACCAGATTCATCAGAACCCCTGGCAGCCCCGCCGTGCCTTCGACGAGGACGAGCTGGCCTCGCTCAGCGAGAGCATCAAAAACCACGGCATCCTGCAGCCACTGGTGGTGCGTGCCACTGACGAGGGCTATCAGCTCGTGGCCGGTGAACGCCGCCTGCGGGCCTGCGCGTGTGGCCGGCCTGGAAGCAGTGCCGGTCCGCGTGGTTGATTTCAACGACCAGCAGGTGCTCGAAGCCGCCCTGGTCGAGAACATCCACCGCACCGACCTGAACCCGATCGAAAAGGCTCACGGCTTCAAGGAGTACCTCGATCGCTTCCAGATGACCCACGACGACCTGGCCCGCCGCCTCGGCCTGGCCCGGCCGACGATCACCAACCTGGTCGGCCTGCTCGAGTTGTCCGTGGAGATCCAGGACCTGGTCCGTACCGGCCAGGTGACCCTCGGCCATGCCAAGGTGCTGAAGGGGCTGGATGCGGACCGGCAGCGGACCTTGTGCAAGGAGATCGTGACCCGCGGCCTATCGGTCCACGGCCTGGATGCGCTCTTGAAGGAGCAGAAGCAGGCCGAGCAGCAGGCCGCCATCGAGGAGCCGGCCGAACGCACGCCGCCCGTCGAGAAGACCGCCCACGTCAAGGGGCTGGAAGACGAGTTGAGGCAGCAGCTGGCGGTGAAGGTGCAGATTCGGCTTCGCGCCAAGGACCGCGGCGAGATTGTGCTGGGTTTCGAGTCGAATGACGATTTCGAGCGTCTGCTGGAGGTGCTGCGGAAGTGACGGCGCGAACTTGGCATCGGGCCGGGTGTCGTCTATGGTGAAAGGGTAACGGGGCGTGGCGCAGTTTGGCTAGCGCGCCTGCCTCGGGCGCAGGAGGTCGTGGGTTCGAATCCCGCCGCCCCGATTGGAGGCCATTGTGGCCAGAAGACGTATCGCGCGGAACCGTCGGCTCAGCGCAGCAGTGCCGAGGCTTCCTGTCCGCATGGCGGAAGTGGACCGCGCTCGCGCAGAACTCAAATGGCAGCGTGTAGAGTACGAGCGAGAGCGATTGGAGCTGGCGCGGCAGCACCAACAGCTGCAGCGCGAATCCGACGAGCGCTGGGCTCGCATTCAAGCGATGATGGCCGAGATTCGACGTATCCTGGACGAACACACCCGGATGTTGAACCAACTCAGTCGTCAATTGGAGGAGTTGGCTGAGGCTGCTCGTGAACGGATTGGCTGCAACGCACAATAGTGAGCCGCCGTGGCAGTCGCTAAATTGCGCGGGTTCAACCACCCTGGCACCCTGACATCAGGAGTGAGCCCTTCGGTATGGAACTCCGGGTGACACCTGGAAAGCAATACTGCCATGTTCCGACTGGTCTTGATCGTCCCTTTGCTCTTGGTGGCGTCGTCTGGCTGCCAGCGCAAGCCTGCGTTACCTGCCGCCAACACGGAAGGAGCAGCACCAGTGGCGGATGCTCCAAAAGATGAGCCCCGCGTGCAGGTCAGAATCGGCGATGGGGACCCTGAGGACTGGGGCCTGCTTTCGTTCGATATTCTGAGGGTGTATCCCAACCAAAAACGAATCGAGGTCATGCCCTGGCACAGCGATGGCGGAGATTGGACGTTTTTCGATTGCCGAGCAGCTGGCCCGGCCAACTTCACGGTAGGCGTCACCGCCAAGTCCAAGGATGGCAAGCGCATGGCCTGGGGAGAAGCGACCATTCTGGTTGCGGACCGAGGCAACGGAGCAAAACTGCTCGATTCCATCAGTACAGCCTTCAAGCGCAAATCACCGACGGAACGCAAGCAGCAGCCGCTGGAATCCTGGAAATTCAACACGGCTGTGCTTGGAGAAGGAATGAAGCGTGAACCGCAGGGCGGTTTCGGCGGCCAGGGCGGCAGCTGGTGCGCGACCAAGTGGTTTCTTGAGCGTGATGGTTTCTCGGCCGAGGTCTTCTTCAACTACAACCTGAAGGACATGAAAGGCGAGTTCAGCGAAAAAGACCCGGAGTATCGCGAAGATCTGCTTGCCGTCCTGGCGGTTGTTGTCCGCGATGGACCGCGTCCCGAGCGCACTCCGCAGACGGACCCCAACCTGACAGATGTCGGGCCGATGTTTGCGAAGGGCCAGCTGATTCCCAAAAGGGCCCGTAACTTCCAATTCGGTCCGGGCGGCAAGCAAATCCTCTTCTCTAGCAAGTCGCAAGACGGTGCAACCGTCGTTTTCGCTGTTGCGCCCGATCGGCCCGATCAACCGAAGGAATTGGCGCGAGTGCAGCAAGAACTGAACGGGATCACAGTTCTGGACCCTGACGTTAATCAGCTTCTGATCATGGAGGTCCTGCCGAAGGAAAAGGGGGTGATTTCGTCAGAAGACCCAAAACGGTTGTGGTGGGTCGATCGTGCGAAGAAGGAGACCCGCGAGCTAAAGGGACCGTGGGAAGGCACGAGCTTCCATCTCGCCGAGAAGCCTGTATCCCCGGACAGCCGCTTCATAGTGATCACCAACTGGCGACCCCGGACCGATGGTAATCGCGGGAACTACTCGGTGATTCATGTCCTTGACCGTCAATCCGGCACGACCAAGACCATCGAAATGCCGAATCAATCACCCGAGCCAATCGGGTGGGTCGGCACCGGCAAAGCGCTTCGACTGGTCTTTCTCAAGAACCACCGCTGGGAGAAGAATGTGAAACAGGAGTGGTATCTGAGCGAGCCGGAAACTGGAAAGTACCGACCTTCGGAGAAAGCACCGCTGCCCGGAGACGAACTCGCGCAGCCTATCACCGAATGGTAATCAGATCGCTGGTGTCGAGGGGAAAGAAAAACTGACTCTCACCAGCGTCACGACAGGCCAGAAGCGGAGTTTCACTTTTCACGAGGATGACCGCCGCTTTGCGGGTGAAGGAGTCTTCCAATGGGTCAGCCCACGCTATTTGCTCTTGCACCTGAACCGTATGGCGTTCCTTGATGTCCAGACCTTGAAGATGAGCTATCCTCTGACCAAAAAGGACGAGGCCCGCAGCCACACGTTTAGCCCCGATTTCAAGTGGGTGCTCTGGCAAAGGCCGGACGAGGGCCTTTATGTTAGCCGGGTAGTCACGCCTCCGGAATCGCCTTAGTCCACGCCTCCCGGAAGAACCGCACCCAGTTCCCGTGCATGATCCCCTCGATCGCCGCCGCGTCGTAGCCGCGCTGCCGCAGCATCGCCAGCAGTTTCTGCAAGTCGGCGATGGTGTCCAGGTCTGCGGGGGATTGCTCACGGCCGAAGCCGCCGTCCAGGTCGGTGCCGATGGCCACGTGCCGGCTGCTTCCGGCCAGCTGGCAAACGTGATCGATGTGATCGACGATCTTGATCAGGGTCGCTCCCGCCTCCGCGGGCAGTGTCTTGCCGCGAATCCAGCCGGGGACCATCATCCAGGTGTCGAGGGCCATGCCGATGACCGCGCCGCGCTGGATCAGCCGCTTGATCTGGTCGTCGCTCAGCTGGCGGGGGTCATCGACCAGGGCCCGGCAGTTGTGGTGGCTGGCCAGGACGGGTCCGCGATAGATGTCGAGTGCCTCATAGAAGCAGCCGTCGCACAGGTGGGTGACGTCGAGAATCATTCCGACCTTTTCCATCGCCCGCAGCAGGGCCGGCCCTTTCTCGAAGAGTCCGCCGACCATGTCGTGGCCGCGGGCATACGGGCTGGGGCCGTAGTGGGCCGGGCCGATGATCCGCAGGCCGGCGGCGTACCACTCCGGAATCTGCTCCGGTGACAAGACCGGGTCGGCCCCCTCCATGCTCAGGATGAAGCCGAGCGGCTCGCGGCCGGTCTCGTTCCGCTGCCAGGCCTTCACATGGGCGTCGAGCGTCGGCCAGTCCTTGATGAAGCGCAGATAGCCCTGGGCCTCCAGCGCCTTGTAGTAGGCGAGTTGCCCCTGGGCACAGGCATGAGCGGACTCCATCGCCTCGTAGCGCTGGATGGCCGGCATCAGATTTGGCCGCAGCAGCCGGGCCAGCAGGGTGGCAATGAAGATGCCGACACGGCCCTCGCGGAGTGCGTGGAACGAGACGGTGTTGCAACCCCGCCCCTTGGCCTTCATCCCCTGCTCCTGCTCGCGCCGGCGGATGTCGGCCACAGGCAGTTTCAGGTCGCGGTTCCAGTCCAGGGCGTTCCAGGCCAGGTCCAAATGGGCGTCAAAGACCAGCATAGTTGTTCCCCGTTTAGCCGCCGCCCTGTGGGCGGCGCTCACTCCCCTGGCGAACGATTGCCCTCACTGTACACTGAAGATTGACCCCCGACCACCACTGCCCGAAGGAAGCTCCGCATGCGTCAGATCACCATCGGCAACATCACCGAAACCGTCGTCGAGCGGGCCGACTATCCGCCGGAGCGCATCAAGCAGATTCTGGCCAACGAAACCGTGGCCGTCCTGGGCTACGGCGTGCAGGGGCGCGGGCAGTCGCTGAACATGAAGGACAACGGCGTCCGCGTCATCATCGGCCTGCGCGATAAGGGCCGCGGCTGGGACCTGGCCCAGCAGGACGGCTGGGAGCCGGGCAAGACCCTCTTCTCCCTGGACGAGGCCGCCCAGAGGGGTACGGTCGTGCAGTATCTCCTGTCGGACGCCGGGCAGAAACAACAATGGCCCGCCCTCAAGCCGCTGCTGACCAAGGGGAAGGCCCTGTACTTCTCTCACGGCTTCAGCATCGCCTACAGCGGCCAAACCGGCGTGGTGCCGCCCAAGGACATCGACGTGATCCTGGTTGCTCCCAAGGGTTCGGGCACAACGGTCCGACGGCTCTTTCTCGAAGGGCGCGGCATCAATGCCAGTTTCGCCGTCCACCAGGATGCCACCGGCCGGGCGCGCGACCGCTGCCTGGCCCTGGGCATCGCCATTGGGTCGGGTTACCTGTTCGAGACGACCTTTCAGAAGGAGGTCTTCAGCGACCTGACCGGCGAGCGCGGCGTCCTGATGGGGGCGATCTACGGCCTGTGGCTGGCGCAGTACGAGGTACTTCGGGCGCACGGCCATTCGCCGTCCGAGGCGTTCAACGAGACGGTGGAGGAGGCGACGCAGAGCCTGTATCCGCTGATCGCCGAGAACGGCATGGACTGGATGTACGCCAACTGCTCGGCGACGGCGCAGCGGGGCGCTCGACTGGTTCGCCAGGTTCCGCGATGCGACCCGGCCGGTCTTCGAGGCGCTCTATCAGAACGTGGCCAATGGCAACGAGACGAAGCGGGTGCTGGAGGCGAACAGCCGGCCGGACTACCGGCAGCAGCTGGAAAAGGAACTGAAGGCCATCGCCGACAGCGAAATGTGGCAGGCGGGAACGGTGGTGCGGGCCCTGCGCCCGAGCGGGCCTCGAAAACCGATACCGGCAAGGCCTGAATCGTCGGCAAAGTCCAACCGCGCCAACCGGCATAAACGCGCACGGCCGGTCCAAATTCCGTGGGTCGAAACCAAAAAAACGATTGACACGGCGGGCCGACTGGTTTACCTTTGACCCAACTTCGGCCTCTTCTCTGTTCCGGCCCCGCCGATTCGCGCTGGCGAACGGCGGGGTTTTTTCGCCGCCGATCCGGTTCGTGCCTATAATAAAGCGGCCGCATTCGACCACGTCGCGGCGGGATCGCGTCGAGAAAAGGAGTTTGACCATGTTGAGCCAGGAAACCGTCCGGGAACTGCGCGCCTATGGCTGCCGAACATCACCGATTCGGCACTCGATCGGCTCATCCATCTGCTGGAACAGGGAAGTCCACTATTGGTCCACGGTTGCTTCAGTCGGGCCTTGCCGACGGGCTGCCTGGCGACGCACGCCGCCTGGCACCACCCGCGCACCGCTCATCTGACCGTCGATGCCGGCATCAGCTGGCTTCATCGCGTCGCCGGCTTGAATCCGGCCACCTCGCACGTCATTCGCGAATGGGACCTCGCCGGCCAGCAAGGGCTGGAGGTGCGGTTCGAGTTGCTCCGCTACTTCAAGGAAGAACGTGCGACGCGACGAGCCGGAAGCGTCAGCGACGGACACCCAGTCGCTAACGCTTCCGGCTCGCCAACGCTACTCCACGCTTGATCGCCCATGCTGCCACGCATCCTCGAACCCGAGGTGATGGACACGCCCGAAGAGGCGCGTGACTACGACGCGATGGACCATTGCTCCGTCAATCGCGTCTTTGTCGAGGACTTCCTGAAAGTCTGGGATGGCGCCAACCCCATCCTCGACTTGGGCACCGGCACCGCTCAGATCCCAATTGCCCTCTGCCAGCGCGATCCAAAGGCCCGTGTCATCGCCATCGATCTGGCGGAGGAAATGCTCCAGGTCGGGCGGGACAATGTCCATCGGGCGGGTTTGGGGGGTGGGATTGTACTCCAGCGAATCGACGCCAAGGACCTGCCCTTCCCAGACAGCGCATTCGGCGCAATCATCTCCAATAGCATCGTTCACCACATCCCGCAACCGGCCGCGGTCCTGGCCGAGGTCGTCCGGGTGGCTGTCCCAGGGGCGCTGCTGTTCCTTCGGGATCTGCTACGCCCGGCCGACGAGATGACGTTGCTCCGCCTGGTGGCGACCTACGCGGGGGAGGCGAACGATCACCAGAAGCAGATGTTCGCCGATTCGCTCCATGCGGCTCTCACGCTCGACGAGATCCGGCAACTGGTCGGGGCGCTTGGCTTCGCGGTGGAGACGGTGCAACAGACGACGGATCGGCACTGGACGTGGACGGCCCGCAAATCCTCGCGCCGCCCCGCGGGCGGCGGCTGAAACGGTGGGCCGATATGCCCGTCCTCAACATACTCGAAAACCTCGGTCATTTCGCCTACTTCGCGGTGCGGGCCCTTCGCGTCGTCCCCCTGGCCCTGGGTCGGCCGCGCGAGTTGGGGCGGCAGCTTTATGCGATCCTGATCGGGGCTCTGCCGCTTGGCATCGCTGCCGGGGCGTCGCTCGGGGCCGTGGTCTGGATGCACCTCCGTAGCGAACTGGTTAACGTGGCCGGCCCCGGAGCCGCCCAGTACCTGCCGCAGGGGCAGGCGCTGGCGGTGGTCCTGGCGTTTGCTCCGCTCGGCGCCGGCCTGATCGTCGCCGGGCGGTCGGGTGCCAGCATCGGGGCCGAGCTGAGTTCCATGCGCCTGACGGAGCAGATCGACGCCCTCGAAGTCCTAGGCCTCTCTCCCCTGCGCAACTGGTCGGCCCCCGCGTCCTGGCCTGCGTGCTGGCCCTGCCCGCCTTGACCGTCTTCATCGCCTACCTGGCCGTCGGATCCGGTTTTGTTGCCGAGGCGGTGGGGGGCAGCCTGACGTGGACGCAGTACATGAACGCCTCGCTGCGGCTACTGTCGCCGAATAACGTGATCCCGGCGGTGCTGAAGACAGTGGCGTTCGGCTACCTGATCGGCGTGACGGGGTGTTACTTTGGGATGGCGGCCTCGGGCGGGACCGAAGGGGTGGGCCGCGCTGCTACCCGCGGCGTGGTCCTGTCGATCTTCTTCGTGCTGGTGTCGAACGTCTTTCTGGTCAAGCTGATTCAGCTGATCGGGGGCTGAACCTTGACGGTCGGAGGCGGCTCTGGTGAGATGGAGCGTCTGGCCCCCGTAGCATAATGGAAATGCACCCGCCTTCTAAGCGGGTCAATGCAGGTTCGAATCCTGCCGGGGGTAATAGTTTCTACAAGCCCCGAGCGCCAGTGAGGGGTCAAACCACCCGTCGCTCGCGCTCCGGGCTTGTCAGCTCAATTCTCGCTGAAATCGAACTTCTGTGCCGTGTCCTTGCCGAGGGGGTTGCGGGTGAACTTCTTCTTGCAGTGCGGGCACAGGTCGTAGCGGTAGTGCTGGGTAAGCTGTTCCAACCCGTCGTCGTCCGTGAGGCTGTCTTCCATCTCGCGCAGCAATTCGCTGACCGCTTCCATGTGGTCGTCGTCGAGGTCTGCTTCGGTGATCTCCGCCGGGTCCTGCGCCGCGAAGACTTCCACCTTGACGACAAAGTGCTGGTCGTCGCCCGGGATAAGCACTTTGCCGCAGAGATCACACGTGACGTGCAACATGAACGAGTGACCCTCCGAAATGCGGGCAGGCCGGGGTCGTGGCGAGACTGCCCCGGTGCCGCCGGTCTCTTCTGCAACCGGTCTGAAACCGGTCCGCGAGTAGTATTCTTCTCCCATCCATCCGTCGCAGGTTTCCGCGCCGGTGTCAAGCCGAATCTCGGAAAAGTCCGCGCGGCATGCGGGGCCTACCCAGGAGCCCGGGCCGCTTGCGGCTTCGCACCGTGCAAGAAATAAGAGATGGAGATTGCGGGACGTGTCGGCTGCGCTTACCATGCTACCATGCACAGCGGCCCGCTCTCGCAGGCGGCTCGGCCCTGACCCCAGCCCGGAAACTGCCCTCATGGTCGGCCCCCTTTTCTATCACGAGATGCTCCTCGGCAGCCGCCGCAGCCGCGACTACATCTTCCGCTGGGTGTACGGCGGCTGGCTGATCTTGCAATTGCTCTGGTTTGCCTTCACCGATCAGTTCCTTTACTGGTTCAACCCGCCCAACCAGGATTACACGCCTTACGTCTGTCGCCACTTCTGCGAGGTCTTCATCCCCCAGCACTTCATCCTGATCGCCCTGGTCACGCCGGCCTTCGTCGCCAGCGCGATCACCGAGGAAAAGACGCGCGGAACCCTCCAGTACCTGCTCACGACCGACCTGGCGCCGATCCACATCATCGTGGGCAAGCTGATCGGCCGCATCCTCCAGGTGTGTACGCTGGCGCTGGCCGGGTTGCCGCTCTTCGCTCTGCTCGGCGCGTTCGGCGGCGTCGAGCCGGCGCTCTTACTGGGCCTGCTGGTCCTGACGGTTTACGTGGCGGCCGGCGTGGCCTCCGCGACGTTCCTGGCCGCGGTCTGGGCTCGTAATACGCGCGATGCCGTGCTGGGGCTCTATGCGGTGGGCATCGTGGCGGCTTCGGCAATGTGGTGGTTCGGCGGCCCGGTGGACTCTTTCAATCCGGTTCATCTGCTGGAGCCGGTCTTCGAGGCCGGTGGACTGGAAGCGGCCCGCATCATGGGCCGGCAGCTGTTCCTGGGACTTTTGGCCTGGGGCGGGCTGACCGCGGCCTGCCTGGCGCTGGCGGCCTGGCGGCTGCGGCCCGCGTACATCCGCCAGCTCCAGGGCGCGGGGCGGGCGGCCAAGGTCCGCTGGTGGCACAGCCGCCGGCCGCCCATCGCCGAACAACCGGTCCGCTGGAAGGAACAGCATGTCGAGGGCCTGGCCCCGGTCGCCTGGATGCGGCAGATCCCCCGCTGGCTCGGCATCCTGGTTTGCACGGTCGCCACCATCGCCGGCTCGGGGACCATCATTGCCATGAACCTCAAGCCCGGCATCACGCCGGAGGGATTGCTCGCCAAGGCGTTGAGCGGCCAATTGCTCGAACTGGTTCAAGCCGTCGACTGGTCCGGCACCGGGTCGGGCTTCCTGGCCCAGGCCAGCCTGGCCATGAATGTCTTCGGCCTGCTGGTCGCCATCCGCTGCTCCGGGGCCGTCACCGGCGAACGCGAACGGCAGACGTGGGAGCCGTTGCTGCTGTCGCCCCTGACGGTGCAGCAGCTGATCCGCGGCAAGCTGTGGGGCATCATGCGGGTCAGCTTCATCTATCTGGCGGCCTATGCGGTGCCGGCGCTGCTGATGTCGATCCTCGCCGGGCCGATGGCCGTCTTCTGGACGGTGCTGTATCTCGGACTCACCGTGCTGGCCATGTATTACCTGGGAGCGGTCGGCCTGTGGTCGTCGGTGCGGGCGCGGATCGTGGCGGAGCCTGTTAACCACGATTCTGGTGGCCTACATCGCGGCCATCTTGCTGTACCTGGTGATGTCGCCGGTGCTGTTCATCATCGGCCTGGTGATCTTTTTCGTCATCATGATCGTGGCCCAGTACATGGGCATTGGGACCGGCGGGCTGGCCGGCGCGTTTGGCACATTCTGGCTCACGTTTCTGATTGCGACCAGTGTCGGTCTGATCCTGTTGTTCTGGGTCGCGGCCCGGTTGTTCTTGAACGGTGCCCAGAAGTGGGTCGCCGACCGTGAACGGACGCGTCACTGGGAGAACGAGCCGATGCCCCGGCGCCGCCGCCGGCGCCGCAGCATCGTGCGGGAGAGCTAGCCCGACGCGCCAGCAAGGGATGTAGATTTGTCGTTCTTACAACGCCAGCCCGTCGCTCCAGGGAAAGTTTTGCAATTCCGCCGCCGGCATCTCCTCGCCCGCTATCCAGGCCGCACAATCTAACTCCCGTCGCAGAGGCGGCTTGGATCGAGTTGGCCTGGCGCTGGCTGGATCTTGGCACGCCTGTTGCATTGAGACGAGCGTTCCCAGCAGGGACAACGATGAGACGCAAGAGGCGGTGTTGGACATGAGCCAGCGCGACACCAATCTGTTGTGGCTCAAGGACATGCTCGATCACCTGGCGGCCTGCCGGAAACAGCTGGAGTGGGCGGAGAACCCCGAGGCCGTTCAGGTTCTAACGGAAACAATGCTCCGCGATCTGGAGAGCTGCCGCCGCGTGTGCGAAGCGTTGCACCGGCGGACGGCCTCGCAGCCCGCGGCCTAGGCAAGGAGCCATTCCCAAGACTTATCTCAGGCCGGCTCTCCCGGAGGCGGCCTCACACCCCGACCCAAGTCAACGACCCCATCCTCATGCCGGCGACGCCGCAACGTCGCCGGCATATCTTTTTTCTCTCGAAGCCAAACCCGGCAGCTTACGCAGCCGGTTCGCCCATGCAAACCCGGCAGCTTACGCAGCCGGTTCGCCCATGCAAACCCGGCAGCTTACGCAGCCGGTTCGCCCATACAAACCCGGCAGCTTACGCAGCCGGTTCGCCCATGCAAACCCGGCAGCTTACGCAGCCGGCTCGCCCATGCAAACCCGGCAGCTTACGCAGCCGGCTCGCCCATACAAACCCGGCAGCTTACGCAGCCGGTTCGCCAAGCCAAATCGGCGAACCGGCTGCGTAAGCTGCCGGGTTTGGCGGAGGACGCTTTCTCGTCACCTTCGTCATCCTCCTCACGTCCGTCGCTTCCGGAAAGGGCGGAAGCCGGGTAAGGGCCGTAAGAGGCCAGCGCGGTGCACGGCGCGGGAAAGTCGAGCCGATAGATAGCCCGGGAAAGGCTGGCGCGTTCCGCGACGCCGGAGGAGCAATGCCTTTTGCGCTCCCCCGAACCCCGGACGGATCCGGGGACGCGTGCGGGGGGTCACGTGCCCGCCCCAAAATGGATCACCAACTGGCCCTTGGTTCGACGAGGAGGCGAGATCATGAGGACGCGCGTGGGAGTGTCGCTCCTGGTGGCGGTTGCCGGCCTGCTTGGCCTGAGCAGCTCCGCCAGCGCGGCACACTGTGGCGCCTGCAGCTACTCGAGCTGTAGCACCCCGTGTTGCGAAGCCCAGTGCGGCTTCAACGAATGCCAGCAACAGTGCAAGACCAGCTACCAACTGGTCTACGACACCGTGCTGGAAAAACGCTGGCATACCTGCTACCAGACCGTTCACGAAACCGTCATGAAGCCGGTCTGCAAGACCTGCTACAAGACCGTTGAGGAAATCCACTGCCGCCCCGTTTGCAAGACCTGCATGAAGGACTGCGAGTACACCGTCCAGAAGCCCTGCTACCAGAAGGGCTGCAAGGAAGTGTGCGAGACGGTGTGCAAGCCGGTCTGCGAGACCTGCTGGAAGGAATGCCACTACACCGTCTGCCGCAAGGTCCCCGAGTGCTGCATGAAGGAAGTGTGCTGCCACGTGTGCAAGCCGGTGTGCGAGGTGCATTGCCACCAGCACTGCTACCAGGTCTGCGCCAAGCTGTGCGAGGAGCACTGCAAGGAAGTGGCCTGCCACCAGTGCCGCGAGGTCTGCGAGGTCCACTGCCACGAGTGCTGCCATCAGGTCTGCACCACCGTGTGCGAGCAGGGCTGCCGGGAAGTCTGCTGCCACGGCTGCAAGGAAGAGTGCGTGACCTGCTATAAGGAATGCGTCCGCACCGTCTGCGAAGAGTGCACCGTTATGAAGACGGTCCAGAAGAAGTGCGGCGAATGGTGCTGCGAAAGCTACTGCTGCCCGGCCCGCAGCCACACCCAGTGGGTCGATTGCTGCGAATGCTGCTTCGATCCCTGCACCTGCCAGACCGTGACCAAGCACCACAAGGTCAAGGTCTGCTGCGAGGGGTGCCCGGAAATCAAGACCCGCAAGGTCTGGAAAGAGCACACCGTGTGCGAGCAGGTCCCTTGCGTGACGCACGTCAAGCATCAGGTGTGCGAGAAGGTGCCCTATACGGTGGTCAGGAAGGTGCCCTACACCTACGTGCAGAAGGTGCCTTACACCATCAACCGCACCATCCGCGGCGCGTATGTGAACGAAGCGGGCGTCGCTTCAGAGTGCGAGGCCCCGGGTTCGAAGTTCGTGGAGTGCGCCGTGGTTCGCACGCAGGTGCCCTACACGGTGAAGCGGATGGTGGAGGAATGCGTGGTCAAGCAGGTGCCGTATACCACGGTGCGTTGCGCTCGCGGGGCGTACATGGAATGTGCGGCCGCCGCGGCCGTCGGTGCCAATGCCGCCGGCGCCTGCAACGCCGGCAACACCTTCCCCACCGCCGGCCCGGGCCGGACCTTCGTGGAAGGCGCCCAGGTGGTTGAGAACGTGACCACCACCACGACCCGCATGGTTGAGGAAATCGTGCGCAAGCAGGTCCCCTACACCGTCATCCGCACGGTGCAGGAAGAGTGCGTCAAGAAAGTGCCCTACACGGTCACCCACATGGTGCCGTGCCAGGTGAAGAAGATGGTGCCGGTCACCATCTGCACCATGGTCGAAGAGAAGTGCATCAAGCGGGTGCCCTACACCGTGACGGTGCAGGAGCAGTACACCGTGTGCAAGCGCGTGCCCTACACGGTGACCGAGATGGTGCCGACGTGCGTGAGCAGGAAGGTGTGCGTGCAGGTGCCGGAAGAGGTTTGCATCCGTAAGCCGCGCCTGGTGCCGTGTGCGCCGGTTGCTTGCCCGGCCTGCACGACCGGCTGCTGCGCGAGCAAGGGCTGCGGCTGCTGCACGACCGGCTGCTGCGAGAGCAAGTGCTGCACGAACTGCACCACGACCTGCTGCGAGAGCAAGGGCTGCTGCCCGAGCGATTGCTGCGAGCGTGAAGGCTTCCTGAAGCGTCTGCTGTCGCGCCGCTTCCACAGCGATTGCTGCGACTCCTGCAACTCCTGTGAGACGAGCTGCGGCAGCGGCTGCTGCAAGTGACGACCCCCCCGCGTGATCGGGGCCAGAGGGACGGGGGCGGGTCTTGGACCCGCCCCCGTTGCCCTTTGTGCGTTTGGCCGCCGCGTGCCCCCAGCAGGGCGGCGGCGGTTCCTCCTCTCCTTCACTTCCCGCTTGCTCCACTCCGCCTGCCGACTTACCATAGGCCCATCCCGCCCTCCCTCGCGCAGAGGCCCCGCCATGCTCACACGCCTCGCCTTGCCGCTTCCTTTCCTCCTGCTGCTCGCTGGGCTCGCCCCGAATCAGACGCTCTCCCCCGACGAGGCCGTCAAGCGCATGACAGTGGCCGACGGCTTCGAGGTCAAGCTGGTGGCGGCCGAGCCGATGGTGCGGCAACCGGTTTCCATCTCCTTCGACGATCGCGGACGCATCTGGGTCGTGCAGTATCTGCAATACCCGGCCCCCGCCGGTCTGAAGGCGGTGAAGGTCGATCAATACCTGCGGACCGTCTACGACCGTGTGCCGGAGCCGCCGCCCAAGGGACCCAAGGGGGCCGACCGCATCACCATCCTCTCCGATTTCGACAAGGACGGGCGGGCCCAGAAGTCCAAAGATTTCGTCACCGGCCTGAACCTGGCCTCTGGGATGTGCATCGGACACGGCGGCGTCTACGTTTTGCAGGTCCCCTATCTCCTTTTCTACCCGGACAAAGACGGCAACGATGTGCCGGATGGCGATCCGGAAGTGCTCCTTAAGGGATTCGGCATGGAGGATGCTCACGCCGTGGCCAATTCGCTCCAGTGGGGGCCGGACGGCTGGCTCTACGGCGCCCAGGGGAGCACGGTGACGGCGAACATCCGCGGCATCGAATTTCAGCAGGGTATCTGGCGCTATCACCCAATCACCCGCGAATTCGAGCTGTTCGCCGAGGGGGGCGGCAACACCTGGGGGCTCGATTTTGACGCCCACGGCAACGTCATCGCCGGCACCAATTACGGCAACTCCGCCATGTTGCACCAGGTGCAGGGCGGCTACTACATCAAGGGCTTCGCCAAGCACGGCGCCCTGCACAACCCGCACACCTATGGCTACTTCGACCACGTGCCCTACACCGGCTTCCGCGGCGGCCATGTCACCATCGGCGGCATTGTCTACCACGGCGGGGCGTATCCCAGCCGGTACGAAGGGCAGTACGTGGCCGGCAACCTGCTGACCAATGCCCTGCACTGGCACACCTTGGAGCGCAAGGGATCGAGCTTCACCAGCCGCTTTGCCGGCGAGTTCCTGGTCGCCAACGACCCGCGTTTCCGCCCCGTCGACTGCCTGACCGGACCCGATGGTGCCCTGTACGTGGCCGACTGGTACGACATCCGCGCTAACCATGTCGATCCGGTCGATAATTGGGACAAAACGACAGGACGTATCTACAAAATCGTGGCGAGCGGGGGGCGTAAGCCCCCCGAGGACGCATCGAGCTTACGCACTCCGCTCTTTAAGCGATCCAGCCACGACCTGGTCGCGCTTCTGGGCAGTGCCAACGACTGGTACTCGCGCGAGGCCCGGCGCATCCTAGCCGAGCGGCGCGACCCGGCGGTGATCCCTGGACTGAAGAAGACCATCCTGACCGAACGGGGCCAACTCGCCCTGGAATCGCTCTGGGCGCTGCACGTCAGCGGCGGCTTCGACGACGCCTTCGCCCTAAAGTTGTTCGACCATGCCAATGAAGATGTCCGCACCTGGACGGTCCGCCTCCTGTGCGACCCGAAGAAGGTGAGTCCGTCGATCGCGGCTCGGCTGGCGGAACTGGCCAGGAGCGAAACCAGCCCGACGGTGCGCAGCCAGCTCGCCTGCTCGGCCAAGCGCCTATCCGGAAAGGATGGCCTGCCGATCGTCCGCGAGCTGCTGCGGCACAACGAAGATCAGACCGATCCGCACATCCCGCTGCTGCTGTGGTGGGCCATCGAGGACAAGGCCATCAGCTATCGGGAGCTGGTCCTCAATCTGCTCGCTTCGCCGGACGACTGGAAGGTGCCGCTCATCCGGCAGGTTATCATCGAACGCCTGGGCCGGCGCTACATGGCCGAGGGCGGCGAGGCCGACCTGGCGACCTGTGCCAAGCTGCTAGCGTCGGCGCCGGGACCAGACGAGGTGAGGTTGCTCGTGCAGGGAATGGAGAAGGCACTGGACGGACGGCAATTGCCGAAGGTGCCCGCTGTGCTGGAAAAGCAGCTGAACGAGCTGTGGACAAAACAGAGCACCAATAACCTCATTGTGCGTTTCGCCCTGCGCCTGGGCAGTCCACAGGGTTACGACCGCGCCCTGGCCATCGCCGCCGATCCGAAGGCAGCGGACGGCGACCGAGTCAACCTGATCGAGGTCCTCGGGCAAACAGGCAAGCCGGAGTGTCTGCCGGTGTTGCTGCGCGTGCTGGCCGAGGCGAAGGGCGACGGCGTGCGCGGTGCCGCCCTGTTGGCGCTGCAGCCGTTCGCCGAGGAGCGCGTCACGAGGGCGGTGCTTGACGCCTATCCCCGCCTGTCGCCGGCCCTGCGCGGCAAGGCGCAGACGCTCCTGTGCAGCCGGCCGGCGTCGGCCCTGGCGTTCCTACAGACCGTGGATGCCGGCAAGATCAATCCGAAGGACGTGCCGCTCGATCCGCTACGGCGCGTGGCCGGCTACAAGGACCCGCAGCTGACAAAGCTAATCGAAAAGCACTGGGGCAAGGTGGGTCCGCAGGCCGCCGGCGAGAAAATTGCGCGGATTAACGCGATCCGCCATTCCCTCGACCTGGGCCGGGGCAATCCGGTCAACGGCAAGCTACTGTTCACCAAGACCTGCGCCACCTGCCACACCCTGTTCAACGAGGGGAACAAGGTCGGCCCGGAGCTGACCGGCGCCGACCGCAGGAACCGCGATTTCCTGCTGCTGAGCATTGTCGATCCGAGCGCCTACATCCGGCCGGAGTTCGTGGCCTATGTGGTCAACATGAAGGACGGCCGAGCGCTGACCGGCCTGATCGCCGAGTCGTCCCCCAGTGCCATCACCCTGCTCAACGACAAGAACGAACGCACCGTTATCGCCCGCGAAAAGATCGAGGACATGGCCGCCTCGCCGGTGTCGCTGATGCCGGAGAAGATCCTCGATCCGCTGAGCGAGCAGGAGATCCGGGACCTGTTTGCGTATTTGCAGGGGGATGGGGTGGGGAAATGAGGGGAGCGGCCAAACACGATCCGCCAGCATCGATGGCACTCGCTAAGGCGTCGTGCAGCACTTGTCGTCCCGTATCCACCGAGGTTGCGAGGGGGGGGGTGTGGCGAGTTTGCCCAGCAATTTGCCCAGAAACGCCCTCCCCTCCGAGGGTAGGCTATCTCCTGCCGCTCGCCTAATAATCTAAGATGCGCCCTGTGCGCCCCTGCGAGAACTCCGCTGGTCGCAAGGCAGCTTCCGCGGTAACCTGCGGGAAGAAGTGCCCGCACCTTGCGGAGGAGCCGTCAATGAAATCACCGTTCCCCGGCATGGATCCCTATATCGAAGCCCGCCGACTTTGGGGGGACTTTCACGACAAACTCATCGGAGAGATCGAAAGGGCCGTAAGCGAGGCGCTCCCGCGCAGTTATGTCGCACGCCTGAGGGCACGGTCCTACATCGTCCTCACCGAATCCGAGCAAAAGGACGAACGCCATTTCGAGCCGGACGTCAAGGTCACAACCCCGCGGAGCGGCAAACGGAAGCCGGCGCGAGGCGACGGAAACGCTGTGACCGCCTTGGAGGAAGCCGATGCCGTTTCCTTGAGGGCGTTTATCGAGGAGGATTTCAAGGAAAGTTTCATCGACATCTATGAACTCGATGAAGCGGACCATCGCTTGGTGACCAGCATTGAGGTACTCTCGCCGTCGAACAAGGTGCGTGGGTCGAAGGGATGGCGGAAATACCTGCGTAAGCGTCAGGCCCTCCTTCTCGGCAAGGCGAACCTCGTCGAAATCGACCTGCTTCGGGGCGGGACGCGCATGCCGATGCTCGATCCGTGGCCCGCCAGCCCCTATTACCACCTTGTCGGCCGGCAAGAGAAGGCGCCCTACTGCCGCGTTTGGCCTGCCTCGTTCGACCGGCCGCTGCCGATCATCCCCATTCCGCTAAGCAAGCCCGATCCCGACATCCCGCTGGCGCTCCAGCCGATGGTCGACGCGATCTACCAGCGCAGCCGCTATAAGGAAAGCATCGATTACACCAAACCGCTGGTGCCCCCGCTGACCCCCGAACAGGCCGCCTGGCTCCAGCAACGATTGCCACTCGAAGCCACCGCGACACGGCCCCCCAAGCGGCGGTCTCGACGCATCCGTGATCGCTGAACTGGCGCTAGTGCCGCCGCGCCGCGGATGAGAGATCCTGTTACGCGCGCCGCTTATTCCGCGGAGCCCCCATGCCCACCATCCTCATCGTCGGCGGCGGCCTGTCGGGACTCGCCCTCGCCTACCGCCTCCAGCACGCTGCACCGCAACTCGCGATCACCCTCCTCGAAAAAGACACCCGCCCCGGCGGCAAAATCCACACCGAAATGCACGACGGCTTCCGCTTCGAGCATGGCCCCAATGGCTTCCTCGATACCAAGCCGACGACACTCGCCCTCTGCAATGCTCTGGGGCTTGGCGATCGTCTCATCGCCGCCAGCGATGCTGCCGCGAAGAACCGCTATCTATTCCTGCGTGGCCGCTTGCATCGTCTGCCCAGCAGTTTCTGGTCGTTTGTCCGCTCGCCGGTCCTGAGCTGGCGCGGCAAGTGGGGGCTACTGACGGAGCGATTTCGCGTGGCCCGGCGCGATGGTGCAGATGAGTCGATCGACGCCTTTGCGCGGCGGCGGGCCGGCGATGAGGTGGCCGACGTGCTGGCCGATGCCTTTGTCACCGGCATCCACGCCGGCGACCCGAAGCGGCTCAGCCTGCGCGCGACCTTTCCGCGCCTGGCGGAGCTGGAAAAGCAGCACGGCAGCGTCATGAGAGGTTTCGCC
The DNA here is from genome assembly GCA_963827935.1 of uncultured Planctomycetota bacterium. Taxonomy (GTDB): domain Bacteria; phylum Planctomycetota; class Planctomycetia; order Gemmatales; family Gemmataceae; genus DATFNV01. The sequence continues at coordinate 997,531 of CAWHCN010000004.1, forward strand.
GCCGCCGCGAAACAGCGCCGGGCCGCGGCAAATGCCCGCGGCGAAGCCTACCAGCGCCCCGGTACCATGTGGTCCTTCCGCGAAGGGCTGCAAGCACTTGTCGATGGGCTTCGCACAGGCCTCAGACAACCGCCCATCGTCGGGACCGGTGTCCGACGCCTGGAACGGCGCGAAGGCCCGCCCGGCTGGATCATCCACGGCGACGGTCAGGACTGCTGGGAAGCTGATGCCGTCGTCCTGGCTTGCCCTGCCTACGAGCAAGCGGCGCTGCTGGCCGACCTCGATGTGGAACTGGCCGAACAAATCAACGCCATCGCCTACAATCGCATTGCCGTGGTCGGCGCTCGGATATCGGCAGGCTGACGTACCCGTTCCACTCGATGGCTTTGGCTTCCTGGTGCCGCAGCGCGATGGCCGCGATTTGCTGGGCGTGCAGTGGTGCTCGTCGATCTTCCCCGAACGGGCCCCGCCGGGCACGGTACTGTTGCGGGCCATGTGTGGCGGAGGGAGCCGGCCGGAGATGGTCGGCTGGGACGATGCCCGTCTGCTGGCGGCCGTGCGGGCAGAGCTGCGCGTGGCAATGAGCGTGACGGCAGGACCGGTCTTCCAGCGCATCATCCGCTGGGAGAAAGCGATCCCTCAGTATCACCTGGGACACCTGGAGCGGGTGGCTTGGATCGAGGAGCGGGCCCGGCTGCATCCCGGGCTATTCCTGACCGGCAACGCCTATCGCGGCGTGGCGATGAACGATTGTACGGAACAGGCCGGCGTGCTGGCGGCCCGCATCGCGGCCAGCGCCCATTGCGACCCCCGCCCGGTGTGATAGCATGACCACGAGACGTTTCCCTGGGCCGTTGGGGTGATCGCTATGCACGACGTCCTCGAGCCTGATCCTGGGCGGCGGCCGCGGCACGCGGCTCTACCCGCTGACCAAGCTGCGCAGCAAGCCGGCCGTCCCCATCGCCGGCAAGTACCGGCTGATCGACATCCCGATCAGCAATTGCATCAACAGCGGCTGCAACCGCATCTACGTGCTGACGCAGTTCCTCAGCGTCAGCCTGCATCGGCACATTGCCAACACCTACAAATTCGATCCGTTCAGTCACGGCTTCGTCGAGGTGCTGGCGGCGCAGCAGACGAACGAGACGGCCGACTGGTTCCAGGGCACCGCCGACGCCGTCCGCCAGCACATCCGCTACGTCCGCGAGGACGGTTCGCGCGAGGTGATGATCCTGACCGGCGACCAGCTCTATCGCATGGATTTCCGCAAGCTGGTGCAGACGCACCGCGACAGCGGGGCCGACGTGACGATTGCCGTGCTGCCGGTGCGCGCAGCCAGGTGGCCGGTTTCGGCATCGTCCAGCTCAACGATGCCGGCCACGTCGTCGGCTTTGTCGAGAAGCCTCAGACCGAGGCCCAGCTGGGCCCGCTGGCCACCCCCGCGGACTGGCTGGCACAGGCGCGCGATCATCGCGCATGGCCGGCCGTACCTGGCCAGCATGGGCATCTATGTCTTCAATCGCCAGGTGCTGATCGATCTGCTCAATGCTCCGCCCCTGGCCACCGATTTCGGCAAGGAAATCTTCCCGCGCAGCATCAAGACCCACCACGTGCAGGCCCATCTCTTCGACGGCTACTGGGAGGACCTGGGCACGGTGAAGGCCTATCACGAGGCCAACCTGGCCCTGGCGAGCAACAATCCGCCGTTCGATTTCCACAGCCCGGACGGCGTCATCTATACCCGCATGCGCTACCTGCCGGCGTCGCGCCTCAGCGGGGCGACGGTCGAGCAGTGCCTCATCAGCGATGGCTGCGTGATCAACGCCGGCACGCGGATCGAGCACTCGGTGATCGGCGTTCGCAGCCGCATCGGCCGCAATGCCGTCGTCCGCGACACGATCATCATCGGTGCCGACGAGTTCGAGACCGATGCCGAGCGGGCCAGGAACCGCGAACGCGGCGTGCCCGACCTGGTCCTGGGCGATCACTGCGTCGTCGAGCGGGCCATCATCGACAAGGACGCCCGCATCGGCAACAACGTGCGCATCGTCAACCGCCAGGGGAAAAGCGAAGAAGAAGGCGACAACTACGTCATCCGCGAGGGCGTCGTCGTCATTCCACGCGGCAGCGTCGTGCGGGATGGGACGGTGATTTGACGGCGCACGCTGAGCAGGCGGTCCTGGAACCATGTACGACCTGATTGGTGACATCCACGGCCATGCTGAGGAACTGCTCCAGCTGCTGGAGGTCCTCGGGTATCGAAAATCGCACGGCGTGTACCGGCACCAGGGACGCCAGGTGATCTTCCTCGGTGACTTTATCGACCGTGGACCGCAGATTCCCCAGGTCCTGCAGGTCGTGCGCTCGATGCTCGAAGCAGGCCAGGCTCTGGGCGATCATCGGCAACCACGAATTCAATGCCCTGGCCTACCACACCGCGGATCCGGATTCGCCCGGCGAATACCTGCGCAGTCACACCCCAGAACACGCGCGGCAACTGCGCAAGACCGTCGCGCAACTGGCGCCTCAAGAGCTGCAAGACTCGCTGGAATGGTTTCGGACCCTGCCACTCTGCCTGGACCTGGACGGGCTACGCGTTGTCCATGCCTGCTGGGATGACCGGGCCGTGAACCAAACTACGCAGGGTCTGGCAGAGCACGGCGGGATAACAGATGCGTTCCTGCACTCTGCCGGCAAGAAGAGCCAGCCCCTGTTCACCCCGGTGGATGTGATCCTGAAAGGCAAGGAAGCGCCCCTCCCCGGCGGGATGTCGTTCTTTGACCGGGAGGGCCATGAACGCCGGGAGATTCGTACCCGATGGTACCTCTCCCCGGAGGGCCAGACCTACCGGACGTATGCACTGCAGACGGATGACATTCCTTGCGATCTTCCGCTGGAGAAGGCCGTCTGTGACAGAGGGGCATCTTATCCGGCGACGGCCAAGCCGGTGTTTTTCGGTCATTACTGGCTAATGGCCCCGCGTCCCGCGCTCCTGGCTGACAACGTGGCCTGCCTGGACTACAGCGTGACTCATGGCGGCTTTCTCTGCGCCTATCGCTGGAACGGGGAGCAGCGGCTGACGAACGAGCATTTTGTGTGGGTGCCCGCCAGGGCCTAGTGACTCCTGCGCGGCCAAGGCGACAGATCGGAGCCCGAAACGTGAGCGAGGGCGCTCGGCCCAACTCCTCGCTGACGCTGGCAGCCCTTCAGCGGCCGCGTGGCGCCCGCCAGAAGCGCACCGCCTGCGCCGGGGCCCAGCCGGCGGTCGCCGTGGCCAGTGTCTCGCCGTCGGGGGAGAAGGCCACGCCGTGGACTGGCCCGTCGTGGTTCGGGAGGGTGGCCACTTCCTCCCCGGTGTCCAGGTCCCAGAGGTTTACGCTTCCGTAAATGCTACCACTGGCGAGCCGGCGTCCGTCGGGCGAGAAGGCCAGGCTGGTGACAGTCTGGGTGTGCCCTTCCAGCACCCGTTTCTCCGTCCCGGCCGCGACGTCCCAGAGCCGCACCGTCTGGTCATAGCCGGCCGAGGCCAAGATGCGGCTGTCGGGACTGAAGGCGAGGGCCTCGACGCCGGTGAAACCCTGAAGGGTCGCCCGTTCCTGCCCGGTGGCCGGATCCCAGAGTTTTACCTGGCAGGGGACGTTGGACCACTGAGACGAGGAGGCCGCAGCGAATGTCTTGCCGTCCGGCGCGAAGGCGATGGCGCGGACCATCCGCCCTGACTCGCCCAGCGTGAACGCAGCGCGTTCTTTTTGCGTGGCCACATCCCAAAGTCTGATGTCGCCGTCACCGCCTCCCGAGACGAGCGTTTTGCCGTCCGGAGCGAAGGCCAGCGCGTACACGGCGTGGCGGTGCCCCTTGAGGACGGCAAGCAGCTCGCGCGTCGCCGCATCCCAGAGGCGCACCACCCCCGGCTCCGACTGGGGATAATCGCCCTCCCCGGTGGCCAGAATGGTGCCGTCCGGCGAGAAGGCGGCCGCCCACGCCCACGGGGCGGCCACGGGCAGTGCGGCCTGCTCGCGGCCCGTGACCGCATCGAGCAGGAGAACCTGCCCGTAGGTGGCCAGTGCCAGCGACTTGCCGTTGGGGCTATAGGCCGCCGCACGAGCCATGTGCGTGCCCAGCTCCAGCAACCATTGCCCCGCGGTCCCGTTCCAAAGGGTGACCCGTCCATCCGCATCGCCCCAGGCCAGGGTGCGGCCGTCCGGGGCCGCGGCCCCGCAGTTGATGGATACTCGCTTCTGCGGCCAGGTTTGCCGCAGTTGCCGCGTGGCCAGGTCCCAGACCCGGACAGCGTTGTCAGTGCCGCCGCTGACCAGGAACTGGCCGTCGCCGGTGAAGGCCACAAAGTTGACGATGCCGGCGTGGCTGCGGAACGTGGCCAGCTCCTTACGCGAGTCCACGTCCCAAAGGCGGCACCGTCCCGTCCGTGCCGGCCGAGGCCAGCGCCTTGCCGTCCGGGGAAAAGACCACGCAAGGGACGTGGTTGATGTGCCCGGGCAAGTCCGCCAGATGTCGCCCCGTCGCCCCGTCGAACAGGCGCAGGGTCCCATCATTTCCGGCCACGGCCAGCGTGCCGTCGCGCCGGAACGCCAGCGCGCCGACCACGGGACCCCCGTCCAGAGGGATAAGGCGTTCCCGGCCCGTGCGCAGGTCGTGCAGCTTCACGGCGCCGAAGGCCCCCCAGGCCAGCGCCTTGCCGTCCGGGCTGAAGGCCAGGCGATAGGGCTGGACCTGCTGGCCCGCGAACACCGCCTGCTCCCGGGCGGCGGCCACGTCCCAGATGCGCACCGCCTGGTCGAGGCCCGCCGAGGCCAGCGCCTTGCCGTCCGGGGAAAAGGCCAGGGCGCCGACCTTGTCGCCATGCCCGTGCAGCGTGGCCCGGAGCCGGCCGGTCGCCAGGTTCCACAGTTTGATCGTGTGATCCCAACTGCCCGTAGCCAGCGTCTGGCTGTCGGGGCTGAAGGCCAGGGGCGCTCACCGGGCCGCCGTGGATTTCCGGGGCGACCGAGGGGGGAGTGTCCCAGAGCCTGACGGTCCCGTCCGCGCTGGCCGAAGCCAAGGTACGGCCGTCGGGGCTTGAAGCCAGCCGTCGGATTGTGTCGGTGTGGCCACGGAGGGTGTCCAACAGCCGCCCACTGGCCGCGTCCAGCACCTTGATCTCGGCGGATCGGTCCGCCCCCGAAGACGCCGCGAACAGGGTCTTGCCGTCCGAGGAATACGCCAGGTGCCGGACATCCTTTGGGCCGAGCCCGAAAGGGCGCGCTTTCCCGGTCGCCAGGTCCCAGAAGCGCAGTTCGCCGTGCTGGGCCCCTGACGCCAGCTCCAGGCCGCTGGGGGCGAAGGCCAGCGCCGTAACCATGTTCGTATGTCCGCGCAGGGCGGGCTTCTCATCACCGATGGTTGTATCCCAGAGCCGCACTATCCCGTCGGAGTAGCCGCCGGCCAGCGTCTTGCCGTCGGGGCTGAGCGCCAGCGCGAGGAGCGAGTCCCGGTAACCGGAGGGCAGGACGACGACGTCCTTACCCATGCGAATGTCAAGCAGACGTGCGTGGCTTTCCGAGGCCTGGACCGCCAGTACCCTGCCGTTGGGGCTGAACGCCAGGCCGCCGACCGACCCGAACGTCTCCGTCAGGAACGGCAGTTCTTTCTGCTGGGCCACATCCCAGAGCTTCACCTGCCCCGGGCCGGTGACGGGCAGACCGCCGTTTTCCCAGCCTCCGCCCGACGAGGCCAACGTCTTGCCGTCAGGCGAGAAGGCGAGGGAGGAGATCCTTCCGCGGTGGCCGCGCAGGATGCCTACTTCCCGACCGGTGGCGGCATCCCAAAGACGGATGGTATCGTCGTCGCCCCCCGTGGCCAGCAGGCTCCCGTCGAGACTGTACGCCAAGCCCTTCACCGGCCCCTCGTGGCCGCGCAGCGTGAGGCGCTCGAGCATGACTCGCCTGCTCCAGGCAATACCACTCGAACTGCCGGAACGTCTTCCTGTTCCGGCGGGGGTCGGTGGCTTTCCAGGAGTTGCTGGACACGACCGATCCGCCCTTCGTCCCAGGCCTGCCAGGCCAGCTTCATGTCGCTGACATAGGACTTCTTGCGAAAGCGCAGGGTTTCTGCCTCGGCCTTGGCAAGATTGGTGCTGGCGTCGTGGAAGTTGGTGGCGGCCTCCAACCACTTCCAGGTGATGCCGCCGCCGCCCAGGCCGATGGCGAGCAGCAGGAGTCCGATCAGCACGGCCTGGGCTGGCCTTCGCCGGCACCAGCGCCAGGATCGCTCCGGCAGGCCCACCGGCCGCGCGGATCGGCTCGTCCGCCAGGAAGCGGCTCAGGTCGTCGGCCAGGGCCCCCGCTGAGGGGTAACGCCGGGCCTGCTCCTTGTGCAGGCATTTGAGACAGATCGTCTCCAGATCGCGTGGCAGCTTCGGTTGCAGGCGGCGCGGCGGGACCGGCTCATCCTCGCGCACCTGCCGCAGCGTCTCCAGGAGCGTGGCCGCCAGGAACGGCGGGCGGCCGGTCAGCACCTGGTACAGGATCGCTCCCAGGGCGTAGACGTCGGTGGCCGGGCCAATCTGGGCGGACTGGCCGCTGGCTTGCTCCGGGGCCATGTAGCACGGCGTCCCCAGGATCGCGCCCGTCTGGGTCTGGGCCACCGCTCCCGTCATCAGCTTGGCCAGTCCGAAGTCGCTGATCTTGGGGGTGCCGTCGGCCGTCAGCAGCACGTTCTCTGGCTTCAAGTCGCGGTGGACGATGCCCTGCTTGTGGGCGTGGTCGATTGCCAGTGCCAGGGTCGCCAGCAACTCCGCGGCCTGGCGGGCTGGTTGGGGCGTGCCGGCGAGCTTGCGCTCCAGGCTGCCGCCGGGGACCAGCTCCATGGCGAAGAACGCACGGCCGGCGTGCTCGCCCACCTCGTGGATTTGCACGATGTTCGGATGCTGCAGGCGGGCCACCGCCTCCGCCTCGGCGCGAAAGCGCGACAGTTCTTCCGAGTCGGCGTCAGCGCCCCGCGCAGCATCTTCAGGGCGACCAGGCGCTTGAGCTGTACCTGGCGGGCCCGGTAGACGATACCCATGCCGCCCCGACCCAGCTCCTCCAGGACCTCGTACCCGGGCACAACTGGCAGGTCTGGCCCCGCCACGGACCCATCATTGGTCGCTTCCGGTGCAGGGGGTTGCGTGTCGAGGAGGCGTGTGGATTCAGCAGCCAGGGCGCGGTGGAGTTCGCCCTGCTCCTGGAGGCGCGCCGCGTACTGCGGGAAGCGCCGGACGTAATCGGCCAGCTCCGGCGTCTCGCCGCGCTGCTCCCGCAGCAGGTACTCGCCGTAGACCAGTTCCAGGGCCAGCTCGGCCTCCGCCTGGAGGGCCGGGTAGCGCTGCAGATACATCTCCGCGGGGGGACGCTCACCCCGAAGCCAGCGTTCGCGCTGGTCGACGCCCAGGACCGCGGCGAGCCGGTCCGGGGCCACGTGGCCGGCCTCGGCGAGAACCCGGTGGACATCGGGGCGCTGGCCCCGCTGCCAAAGGTGAGACAGCCGCTGCTCCAGGTCGAGGGACCGCGTCGCGGGGGGCGGGGCGGATGGGGTCATGCCTCGTCCCCTTCCAGCCCCAACTCCCGGGTGACGCGATCGACGGCGCGGGTGAGCTGCATGCGGCGAGCCTGGGGGGTGCCGCCCATGGCCGAGGCGATTTGGGCCCAGCCCTGCTCCTGGGCACGCAGGTCGGCCAGCTGTCGTTCTTCTGGCGTGAGCCGACGCCGAAATTCCTGCAGCAGCTCGGCCCCCGCCAGGAGCTGGCTGGGACTGGGACCCCCCGCGGCCACCTCCGCCTGGCTCACATCCACATCCGCGATGCGGCGCTGGTCGCGGCGCTGGGCCTGTTCCTTGCGCGCCTGATCGGCGACCTTGTTGCGGGCGATGGCGACGAGCAGTTTCCGCAACTGGGCCGGTTGATCCAGGTCGTACTGCCCCGCCGCCGCGCGCACGAAGAAGCTGGCCAGCACCGACTGGCAGACATCCATCGAATCGAGGACCCGGCGCAGGCGCGAATTGCGCAGGTGCAGCCGAACTTCCAGGCGGATCGCCGCCTCGTAGCGGCGCACCAACTCGGCCGCCGCCTGCGCGTCGCCGGCGCGGATATCCCGCAGGAACCCAGCAAACGCGCCAGACTCCGGTTCGCCCGATGGGTCTGGAGTGGTCCCGGCGGCGTCGGTCGGCATGGTACATCACCCGGGAGAAAACGATGCGGCCCGCCTCCCGAGTATACCGAGCGTATTTTCGGGGAACCAATTTTTTCCGCGACTTTGTGTTCCCCGAGCGTCCCCCGGCGAAGAGGGCGCGACCGACCATCACCTCCCAGGACGGCTTCGTGGTGGGCAAGACAACGCACGGCGTCAGCTCTCTGACCATCGAGGGGAGCGGCGACGGCAATACCTACGCGGTCAACACCGTCTCGCCGCTGACGAGCACCATGAGCGAGGGTTTCATCTGGGACACGGTGAACGGGTCCGCCCAGGGCAAGGTGAGCTTCGTGTTCCCGCTGCCGAAGGTGCATGGAAAATGAGTGGAAACGCTTCAGTCAGAGAAGAGGGGTTTGCCGTAAATCCTTATGCTGCAAGTACGCCTGGCTGGATTCGAACCAGCAACCTTCGGTTCCGTAGACCGATGCTCTATCCAGTTGAGCTACAGGCGCAAGTGCTTGTCACTTCCTGATTTGCGTCTTGTTTTTGTCCTGTCTCCTTCCGCCATTTACAACCGACTCTACAACCCCTATCATGAACATAGTGGCCGAGGCGCTCGTAACGCCCCGGCCGTGAACGCAGTGACCCGCGATTCGAGGAGCAAGTCACCATGTCCGAGCCCCATTCTACGGCGCCCCTCTCTGCGGCAAGCGTGCCAAGCCCGCCAAGCCGTACCCTGACTTCCCACTGACCGCGCATCCGGCCGGGTACTGGTGCAAGAAGATACGCGGCAAGCTCCACTATTTCGGCCCGTGGGCCGATCCTGACGCAGCGCTGAAGCTGTACCTCGCGCAGCGCGATGACCTGCACGCCGGTCGAAAGCCGCGCCTTGATGCCGAGGCCGTCACGGTCAAGGATGTGGTCAACGCTTTTCTCAACCACAAACAGGCGCTGGTGGACAGCGGCGAGTTGTCGCCGCGCACCTGGCGCGAATACAAGGATGCGACGGACCTGCTGATCGCCTGGCTCGGCAAGCGGCGCATCGTCGTGGACCTGGCGCCGGATGACTTCGCTCCTCTCCGGACTCGGATGACCGAGAAGTGGGGACCCGTCCGTGTGAGTAACGCCATTCAGCGCGTCCGGTCCGTGTTCAAGCACGCCTACGACGCCGGCCTGATCGACCGGCCCGTCCGGTTTGGCCCCGGCTTCAAGCGCCCTAGCAAGAAGACGCTGCGCCTGCACCGAGCCCAGCAAGGCGCCAAGCTGTTCACCGGCGACGAAATCCAGCGCCTGCTCGCCGCCGCCGGACAGCCCATCAAGGCGATGATCCTGCTGGGGATCAACTGCGGCTTCGGCAACGCCGACTGTGGCAGCCTGCCGCTCTCCGCCCTGAACCTGGAACGGGGCATCATCGACTACCCGCGGCCGAAGACCGGGATGCCCCGCCGCTGCCCTCTGTGGCCCGAAACTGTCGAGGCGATCCGGGAGGCACTGACAGGTCGCCCGGAGCCGAAGATGGACGAGCACGCTGGGCTCGTCTTCATTACGAAATACCGGCTCTCGTGGGCGAAGGACACCCCGGACGGTCCAATCTCGAAGGAGACTCGGAAGCTGCTCGATGCGCTTGGGATGAAAGGCCGGAAGGGACTCGGGTTCTACACGCTGAGGCACACGTTCCGCACCATCGCCGACGAGGCGAAGGACCAACCGGCTGCCGACTTCATCATGGGGCACGAGGTTGCGCACATGAGCAGCGTCTACCGGGAAACGATCAGCGACGAGCGGCTGAAGGCCGTCAGCGACCATGTGCGGGCGTGGTTGTTCGCCTCGGCGACGGGAACTGTGGAATCTCCCGCCGCAGACGAGTCGAGGGCAAGCTGATCGGGTAGAATCGAAGCAACGGGCAAGGCCACGGGGACGCTCGCGGCTCTCAAGGCTCGGCCGGTCGTCCTGGTCACTCCATCCCAGGCGGCCGGCCGGCGCCGGCCCGGGAGAGATGGAGTACCCCACATGGCAAGGCGACCCAAGACGCCCCGCGACTCGACGCTTTCCGACGAGTGTAAGTCCCTCCCATCCGCCGAACAGCTCGCCGGCCAGTTGCTCGACGAGCTGGCCAGGCTGAAGCTGACCGTGCAGCGGGGGGCGCTCAATCACGATTCTTCATCCAGCGTACCGCGGCGACTGGCCAGTCATCGTGCCGCACTAACGGAGTTACTCCCCAACCTCCGGCCGCTGTTCGACCATGCCGACGCTGCCGTTGGCGCAGCACTGCGCACGCCACGGTCAAGATGTTGAGTTCGAATGGTCGATGGCGCCAGGCGTGGCGAATACGGTAGTGGAAACGAGCGCACTTCAGGTCACGCACAAGCTGGTCAACAACGTACTGGAGTTGCTGGCGGATGACTATGCTGTGACGGGTGGCACGCCGATCTTCTGCGAAATGATCGGACGACGGTTGGCGTGCAACCTGGCCCAGGTGCGACACGAACTGAAAAAGGAATTCTCGCTGGCCCGGCAGCGGGCGCAGGAGGCGAGCGACCAATGGGAGCGGGATCGCCTGGCCGCTCAAACCGCAGGTAAGGCACCGCCGGCTGCCAAAACAGGCATGCCCAGGCGGTCGAAGAAAAGCGTCGAATGGAAGTGGCTGGTGGATGGTTTTGAGAGGCACGGCGTCAAGTATCCCCTCACCGGGCAGCCCTTGAAACTGCTCAAGGCATTCGTGGCCGCTAAGGGTCTTGGAAACGGCTACGTGCTGACACACCAGCAAATCAACAACGCATGTAGTGACGGTCTCACGGAACGTGCCGGCGGCTATGTTGCGGAGTTGAACAAAGCTCTCTGTGCTCTCTGGCACCTGGAAACCAAGCCCATTACCCCAATCCACCGAGAGAAATCCTATCGTTTCGCCCCTCCCCCGGTCACGGATTCCACTTCGTAAGACTTCTGTAAGACTTCTGTAAAAGTCAGCGCCATCATAGGGGGCATGAACGCCAGCCCCCCGCAATTCTCTTTGCCTGCTCCCGAGATTGTCGAGGCGCAGGTCGCAGCCCTGGAAGACGAGCTGAAGGCGATGCGCCGCCTGCTCCGCGCCAGCCGCGCTGCAGCTAAGGCTTCGGAAGCCCGCCGGCGTCGCGAGGCCCTCCCCCTGCTGAGGAAGGGAGGCATGCGCGATGGTCGATGACACTCCCCTCCCCGAAATCCCAGAGACTCCCGCCGCTGCCGTGGCACACTCACACGCCAATTCCGCAGCCGGCCTGACAGTAGCGGACCTCTGCCGTCGCTGGCGGATCGGGGCGGACAAGATTCGCGGCTTCCTTCGCCGTGGCGAGTTGGTTGCTATCAATGTCGCCTCCAATCTCTGCGGCAAGCCTCAGTGGCGGATTACCGCTGAGTCGGTCGAACAATTCGAGCGCCGGCGAAGCAGCACGCCGCCGCCCAAACCACCACGGAGGCGCCGGCGGGCGGCCGCACGAGATTTTTATCCCGATTAGGTGGAACCGAGGGCGCGACTGCCGCGGCGTCGGACTGTCGCGGCGGTCGCCGTCAGCTACTTGTGGCCGCGGTTGTCGGCGCCAGGGATTGGCAGTGTCGGATGGCAGTCCGCGGCGTCCGTGACGCGGCCCGTAAATGGGGTCGAGATATCGAGACTCCTCGTATGGTAGCACCAGGCGCAGCTGGACGCAATAAGGGCAACTTGCGGGCTGATCCCTCGGTCATCCGCCAGGTGATGCAGGTTCTTGCCCGGCCGGGTCAGGTTGTCGAGGTGCGGATACCCGATTGTCCGCGAACCAAGTCCACCACTGCTGGGTACTACGACGACTTCGACATGTTGGCTCGGGATGCGGCACGATTCAGCGGCAGAGGCCCAGGCATCTACGTCACCCTCAATGAAATCAACCCGGCACTACTCGCGCACATCAATAACCGGATGCAGGAGTTCGTCAAGCACACCACTTCCGACGCCGATGTGCTACGCCGCCGCTGGCTGCCCCTGGACTTCGACGCAGTTCGCCCGGCCGGCATCCCTTCCACCGATCAGGAACACCAAGCGGCCTTGCAACGTGCGGCTCGGTGTCGAGATTACCTCGCCTCGCTCGGCTGGCCATCTCCCGTGGAGGGTGACAGCGCGAATGGCGGACACCTATTATATTCAATTGACCTCGCGAACAATTCCGGAGCGTTGGACCTCGTTGTGCGTTGCCTGCGTGCATCGACTGGTTGTTTTCCGACGCTTCCGTGAATGTCGATACGTCCGTCGCCAACGCCGCCCGCATCTGGAAGCTGTACGGCACGGCCGGGGCGAAGGGGGACGGGGCGGCGGGCCGTCCCCATCGCCTGGCGCGTCTGCTAGTCGTTCCCGACCCGGTGCCGACGGTGCCGTGCGACCTGCTGGAAGCCCTGGCCGATCGAACGCCGCCAGACGAGCCCAAACCGCAGGCGCACGCCGGGGCGGGCGGGGGAAACGGCGACGGGCGCTTTGACCTGGCAGGGTGGATAGTCAGCCGGAACCTGGATGTCGCACGCGAAGGCCCCTGGAAATGCGGCGGCTACCGCTGGGTCCTCGGGATATGTCCTTGGAACGACCAGCACACAGACAACAGCGCCTTCATCGTGCGCTGGCCCAGCGACGTGATTGGGGCAGGTTGCAAGCACAACTCATGTCAGGGCAAAGGGTGGCACGACTTGCGTGACGCGGTAAAGCCCGGGTGGCGGCAGACGCGCGAACAGAGGGCATCGCCCCGAGCCGACCCGCAAAAAGGAGCGGCGCCTATTCCGATAGACAAGATTGGGCTGGACGAAATTGATGGTGAGGATCTGCTGAAGGAGGCGCCAGCCGCAGCCCTGGAGTACCTGCCGGTGTTGGGTAAGGACGGTTACCTCGTGGTCGGCTGGTCCCACCTCCTGGCGGGCTACCCCCGTTGCGGCAAGACGGAGTTGCTGCTCGCGTCAGTTCACGACTGGCTCCGCCTGGGGCAATCAGTCCTCTATTTCACCGAGGAGCCACGCTCCATCTGGCGACAACGCCTGCACCAGCGTCCGGGGCCGTGGAGCGGATTGCGATTGGTGTTCGGCCTAGGAGGGCCGCCCCTGGAGTTGCTGGAGCGGGTCATCGTTGGGCGTGAGCAGGTCGTCGTCGTAGACACACTGCGAAATCTCGGCCTCCTCGGAGCTGATGAGTGCGATAATGCGGCGATTGCTGCCGCCATTGCCCCCTGGGTTTCAGCGGCGCGCCGGCACGGCAAGACGCTTATCATGGGTCATCACATGCGCAGAGGCGCCGGCGAACACGGGGAGGGCATAAGCGGCGGGCACGCCCTCTTCGGCGCGGTCGATATTGCGCTGGAGTTGCGCCGTGACAGTCGGCCGAATCGCCGTCTAGTCAAGGGGTACGCGCGACTGATCCAGCCCGAGGACATGCTCTATGAGCAGGGCGAGGATGGGGGCTTCGTGGTTCTGGGAGACCCCGCCAGCGTGACGCTGGCCGACGTGCGCCGGCGCATCCGCCAGGTACTCACGAGTGACTGGCTCAAGACCGCTGAGGTACACGGATTGCTGGACGAGCCGCGGCCGAGCCTCGAACTGGTGCGGCAAGGGCTGCACGCGGAAGGCGCTGAAGGGGCAATCGAGCGCGACCCTCCCCTTGAGCAGGGCGCGGCCAGGGGAGGTCGCGGACACGGCTGGCGTCTGCGGAGTTGAGTTCCAATGCCCCCCTACGGGGGGTTGGGGCATTGGAACTGAGCTTGATTGAGTTGAGTTCCAATGCCCTGCCCCCTGGGGGGCAGGCATTGGAGCTACCGTCTGCCGGCCCCGGGTCTGATCTCAAAACAGTGGGTGGAGGCGGCATGATGGGATCCACACGCTGCGGAGTGAATCGACGAAGGAGCCTGTATGACGACAGATCGAGTAACCATCGAGGGGCCCACGCCCGGGGCGACAATCCGTGACCGCATCCGCGAGTTCCGCCGGGTCCCAGCCCACGAACTGCTCGACCACAACGGCAATCCCCGCCGGCACCCGCAGGCCCAGAGAGACGCCCTCCGCGGCGTCCTGGAACAGGTCGGCATCGCCGGCGCATTGGTCGCCTACCACAGCGAACGCAACGGCGGCAAGCTGACTGCGATCGACGGCCACCTGCGCAAGCAGGACTACGCCCTCGATTGGCCGACGCTCATTCTGGACGTGAGTGACGCCGAGGCCGACCTATTGCTGGCCACCCATGACGCTGTGGCGGCCCTGGCGGAGTACGACAAGCCCCGGCTTGACGCGCTCTTGCAGGATGTCCGGGCGAAGGCCCCCGCCGTCATGGACATGCTGAAGAACCTGGCGGCGAAGACGACCCGGGCGGCCGGCAAGGACGACAAGGACAAGGCCCCGGCCCTTCCGGTAGAACGGTTCGAGATCATCGTGTCGTGCGAAGACGAGCGGCATCAGCGGGAGGTCTACGACCGACTCACGAAGGAGGCGCTGCGATGCCGCGTGCTCACGTTCTAGTCGAATCACCGATCGAGCCGAGCTTCCGCGTGGAACAGGTCCGCGGCATGTTCGACGTGCCGGCCCAGGAGACCATCCGCCACGAATGGACCGTGGACATCCCGGTCGAGGGGACCGACTGGCAGATCGGCCTGATCGTCGGGCCCAGCGGGGCCGGCAAGACGACCATCGGCCGGCGCCTGTTCCCCGACGCGCTCTTCCACACCGGCTACCAGTGGCCCGAGACCGCGTCCGTCGTGGACGGCTTCCCGGCCGGCCTGGAGGGGCGGGAGATCACCGCCGCCCTGTCGTCGGTTGGCTTCTCCAGCCCGCCACACTGGCTGAAGCGCTACGCCCACCTGTCCAACGGCCAGAAGTTCCGCTGCGAGCTGGCCCGGCTCATGCTGGAGGACGCCGAGCTGGTCGTCTTCGACGAGTTTACGTCGGTTGTGGATCGGGACGCCGCCAAGGTCAGCTCGGCGGCGGTCGCCAAGGCCCTACGCCGGCGCGGCCGGCCCCGGCTGATTGCCCTGTCCTGCCATTACGACATCATCGACTGGCTCGACCCGGACTGGCTCTACAACACCGCTGACGGCAGCTTCGCCCGGAGGTCCCTTCGATGCCGGCCACCGATCCAGCTCCAGGTCCGCAAGGCAACCCCTGCGGCTTGGCCGCTGTTCCGGGGACATCACTATCTGACCGGCCGGCTGCACCGCTCGGCCCGCTGCTGGGTGGCGACCTGGAACGACGTGCCCGTGGCCTTCACCAGCACCATGCCGCTGGTCGGCCACGCCGGCGTCTGGCGCGAGCACCGCACGGTCGTCCTGCCCGACTTCCAGGGGGTCGGCATCGGCAACGCCCTGAGCGAGTGGCTGGGGGCGTACCTGAAATCGTGGGGCCTCCGGTTCACCTCCGTCACCAGCCATCCGGCGATGATCCGGCACCGGGCCAGGAGCGCGCTGTGGACGATGAAGCGGTTCGGCCACCTGAAGGCGCACGAGCGGAAGGTCCACCTGACCATCGGCATGATGGCGGACACGAGCAGCACGTCGCGGCTGACGGCGAGTTTCGAGTATGTCGGGCCGCAGCTGGCTGCCGCCAACACGCATGCCCAAGTGGGGTTATCGAAGCCGCCTTGACGCTTGTTCATTTTTTCGTACCATTATGAAGTTTTCGTCGATCTTATGATCCGCCGCAGGATGACACGTGGGAGCGTCACGCAATGGACCGCATTTCCAAGTCTCTGCTCACTGAATTCTGCCAGGAACACGGACTCTCTGCGCTGCAGGAGGACAAGCAGTTTGAGCATTTTTCCGCCTATCTTGCACTGAGTCGCTTCCTAGCAGAATCGTTTGACACCTCCGAGCTTGTAGCGGGGTCCGGCGGCGACACCGGCATTGACGCGGTAGGCATCGTGGTTAACGGAGCGCTCGTGACCGAAAGCGATTTGATTGAGGATTTGGCGGATCGGAATGGCTACTTGGACGTATCGTTTGTCTTCGTCCAAGCGGAGCGATCACCATCTTTTGAGAGCGCCACAATAGGCCAAATTGGCTTTGGAGTCGGGGATTTCTTCAAGGATCATCCGACATTGCCGCGCAACGAATTCATCACGGAAGCAGCGGCGATAATGACCGCGATCTACCAGCGGAGCGGCCGGTTCAAACGGGGTAATCCGAGTTGCCGCATTTTCTATATAACGACGGGCAAATGGTTGAATGATAGGCAACTCGAAGCCAGAAGGGCTGGTGTAATTGAGGACCTTACAGCCCTGAACCTATTCCGCGATGTTGAGTTTACGCCAATCGGCGCCGACTTGATTCAAAACTGGTATCGCCAGACGAAGAATGCCATTTCCCGCGATTTCACCTTCGTTTCCCGGACGGTGTTACCGGAGATTCCAGGGGTGACGGAGGCATACTTGGGCATCGTTCCGGGACCGGAGTTTCTACAACTTATCCTAGACGAAAATGGCTCCCTAATCCGCTCCATATTCTACGACAACGTGCGTGACTGGCAGGACTACAATGCAGTAAACGACGGAATCCGGGACACAGTAACCTCAGCGACCCTGCGCCCTAGATTCGCCCTAATGAATAATGGCATCACTATTATCGCAAAAACCTTGCAAGCCACCGGGAACCGTTTCCACATCGAAGATTATCAAATCGTGAATGGATGCCAGACAAGCCACGTTCTCTACGACCAGCAGGGAGCGATTGACGCCAGCGTCATGATCCCGGTGCGGCTAATTGCTACGCAAGACGAGGATGTAATTGCGTCGATCATCAAGGCTACCAATCGTCAAACTCAAGTCAAAGAGGAACAGTTGCTCGCCCTTTCCGACTTCCAGAAAAAGCTAGAAGCGTATTTTCAGACATTTGAAAATGGCAAGAAACTGCACTACGAGCGGCGGTCCCGCCAATACAACAGTGTCGCTGGGATCGAGAAGACTCGCATTGTAACGCTTGCCAACCTTGTACGCACTTACGCTTCGATGTTCTTGGAGGAGCCTCATCGCACAGCCCGCAATTACGGGGCACTCTTGGACACGGTGGGAAGAACTATCTTTGGCGACAATCACCGCCTGGAGCCGTATTATGTGTCCGCACTCGGGCTATACAGGCTAGAATACCTTTTCCGGAATCAGTCCTTGGACGCGAAATACAAACCAGCACGTTTTCACACACTGCTGGCCTTTCGCCTGCTTGGCGGAGGTATAAACCTACCCGCGCCGCAGCGCATGTGGGATGGAGCGCTACTGCCGGCCACTTATGGAATTGCTATGGGATGCCACGAACGCGGAACGTGCGTTCCAGCAGGCGGTTTCCGCCGTGAGTGCGGTTGCGCAAGGAAACTTCGACCGAGATCACATCCGCACCTCGTCGTTTACAGAGGCTCTAAAGAAACATTGTCGTGAGCAGCGTGGCAAGAAGTGAGGCAGATGCACATTGAGGCGCGTATTACAGGTGTCGGCGAATATAATCCTTACAGCGCCAGGCGTGCGGTCGGGTGGGTTTGACACGAAGTTGGGTGAACCAAGGCGGAGTGGCGCTAATCCAACCTGCCTCATCTGCTCTGCCACGCATTAGCCTTCGCCTGCCGCGTCCAGCAGCCTCCCCTTGAGTCTTCGCCCCTTGCCCGCGCCGGTGCATCCTGCAAAGCCCTGGCGGTTCCACCAGCTGATCCGGCACGCTGAAAAGACTGACCTGCCCCATGAACGGCACCGGTCGGTCCGCCGAGACCCGCTCAGCACCCAGCACCACGGCCCCACCGCGAACGGGTTCCCCTCGACCTCCGTCAGCGGCACGCAGTCCACGACCTCGACCACCCCGACCAGGGCGCCGTAGTCCAGTTCCTCCCCGGCGGCAGGCCGGGCAGCAGGTTGGCGTAGTCGCCGGCCAGGTAAGGCCGCGACTTGCTGGCGTGAATGACCAGCGTCTGCCAGCGGTTCAGGCAATCGGACCATTGTGTCGCTGCGCCTTCCTGCATAGCATGGGGACGAGAACTCCCCGTCCCGCTCGTTGCCGCCGAGGTGAGTGATGCCCCTCGAACCGCCCCTCGATGAACGCCTCCTCGCGCAACTGCCGCTGCCGTTGGCTCAGCTTTACCGCCGCGCCCACGAAGCCACCCTCCCCCTGGAACGCCACCTCGTCGCCTTCTACCTGTGGGAAGCGGCCCTGAAGCTCCTGGCCGTCGGTGGCGGTCGTCGAGTACGCGACCCTCGACGCCCCCGACCCGGCCATCGCCGAGCGGCTGCACAACCTGGCCCGCCCCTCGCTGGGCCACTGGCGCGAGTTCGTCCGTCTTCTGCTGCCGCCGCTGGCCGAACGCGGCGACCCGGCCTTCGCCACACTCCGCGAGTTCTTCCAGGGGCCGTCCTGCGACGACCTACCCGCCGCCGCCGGCCTCGACGCCCTGCTGCGCCAGCAGCCTGGAGGATCAAGTCCGGCGCTCGCGCCACCGTCGCGCTGCCCGAACTGCTCGACCATCTCGTCACTTACCGCAACGACCAGATCGGCCACGGCGCCGCCGGCATGGCCAAGCCCGCCTTCTACGAGCGGATGGGGACGGCGCTGCTCCTGGGCGCGGCCGAGGTACTCGGCCGCGTGGACCTGCTGGCGGGCCGGCAAGCTGGTCCACGTCGATGCGGTGCGCCTGGCCGGCGGGCTGTGGGTGGTGGAGCGGACCGAGCTGATCGGCGAGCGCGGCCGTCGGCTGCCGCCGCTGGAGCTGCCGCGCGAGGCGACCGACCGACTGCCCGACGGCGAGCGCGTCTACCTGGAAGGGCGCCGCCGGCCGCCGGCCGCTGCACCCGCTGCTGCTGTTCGACGCCGAGGCGCGCGAAGTGCTCTTCCTCAACGCCCGTCGCGGCCAGCGCGGCGGCCAGTACCTGTGCTACACCAACAACCGCAGCGAGGACCGGCGCCGACCTGCGCGGCGAGCAGTGCCGGCTGCTGGCCGAAGTCCTCGGGCTGCCGTCGGTCGATGCCGGTCAGGTAGCCGACTGGGAGGCCCGGGCCGAGGCCGACGAGCCGGCGCCGCCGCCCGAGTCCGGCGCGGCCCGGCCTGGGCGAGTACGAACTCATCAGCGAATTGGGCCGCGGTGGCATGGGCGTCGTCTACCGGGCCGCACAGCCGGCGGTGCGGCGGCAGGTGGCCGTCAAGGAAATGCTGCGCCACGGCGACGCCCGCGCCTGGGCGCGCATGCAGGGCCGCTTCCGCCGCGAAATCCGTGCCCTGGGCCGCGTCAAGCACCCGCACCTGGTGAGCATCCTCACCGAGGGCAAGGAAGGCGACCGCTGGTTCTACGTCATGGAGCTGGTAGAGGGGGCGCCCTGGCGCGCATCTGCGAGTGGCTGAGCGCCTCGGCCCGGGGAGCCGCCGCCCTCACCGGCGAGAGCTGGCAGGGGGCGGTCAGCACCGCCTGCGACCAGTCCCGCCGCGACGAGAGGCCCGTCGAAGGCGCCGCGCCGTCGGCCGCGCCGGAGCCGGCCCCGGCGATGGCGGTCCCGTCCGACAGTCGCGGCTTCGTGGCCCGGGCCGTGGAACTGGTGCGGCAGGTGGCGGAGGCTGCGCACGCCTTGCACGAGGCCGGAATCGTCCACCGCGACATCAAACCGGACAACATCGTGGTGCGGGCCGGCGGCACGGAAGCCGTGCTGATGGACCTGGGCGTGGCCCAGTGGTCGGAGGGCGACGCGGAACGGCTCACGACCGGCCGCGACATCCCGGGGACGCTGCGCTACGCCAGCCCGGAGCAGGTGCTGGTGCGCGGGCTGGTCGATCGGCGCAGCGACGTGTACTCCCTGGGCGCGACCTTGTGGGAGGTGCTGTCCCTGCGGCCGCTGTACGACGCCCCGAGTAAGTCGGACGCGGAACTGATTCGGAGCATCCAGTTCGACGAGGCGGGCCCGGTGCGGCCGCACAACCCGGCGGTGCGGGCCGACCTGGAGGCGGTGCTGGCGCGGTGCCTGGAGAAGGACGCGCGGCAGCGCTACGCGACGGCGCGGGAATTGGCCGAGGACCTGGGGCGCTACCTGCGGGGCGAGCCGGTGTGGGCGCGGCCGGTGCGGACGTGGGAGCGCGGCTGGAAATGGGTGAAGCGGCGCCCGGCGACGGCGGCGCTCGTTGCCGTCTCGGTGCTGATGGTGCTGGCGATGGTGGGCGGAGGGGTGAGCCTGTTCTACAGCGGCCAGTTGCAGGCCGAGCGCGACATCGCCAAGCAGGAACGAGAAGACGCTGACCGGGAGCGCAGCAACGCGGAAGACGAACGTGACCGGGCAGTGAACGCCGAGGCCGAAGCCACGACGCAGCAGGGCATTGCCGACGAAGAGCGGGGGAAGGCGGTCGCGGCGAGTAAGGAAGCCGACCGCCAGCGCGCCGCGCCGATGGCTTGCTGTACGTTAACCGCATCGCCCTGGCGCAGCGCCAGATCGAAAAGAACGAATTCGGCCAGGCTGTCGATGTGCTCGATGACTGCCCCTGGGACAAGCGCGGCTGGGAATGGCAACAGGTCCGCCGCGCCGCTCTTCTCGTCCATTCCCTGGAGGATCACACGGGCGCGGGGCACAGCGTCTGCTTCAGCCCGGATGGCCGGCGCCTGGCCAGTGCCGCGTCAGACAGCATCGTGAAGGTCTGGGACGCCATCACCGGGCAGGAGACGGCCACCCTCAGGGGGCACACGGACTTGGTCAATAGCGTCTGCTTCAGCCCGGACGGCCGGCGCCTGGCCAGCGCCTCCTATGACCGGACGGTGAAAGTGTGGGACGCGGCCAGCGGGCAGGAGACGGCCACCCTCAGGGGGCACACGGACTTGGTCAATAGCGTCTGCTTCAGCCCGGACGGCCGGCGCCTGGCCAGCGCTTCGGAGGACAAGACGGTGAAGGTATGGGACGCCGCCACCTTGCAGGAGACGGCCACCCTCAAGGGACACACCGACTCGGTCATAAGCGTGTGCTTCAGCCCGGACGGCCGGCGCCTGGCCAGCGCCTCGCATGACGGGACGGCAAAGGTATGGGACGCCATCACCGGAACGGAGCTACTCACTCTCAAGGGGCACACGGCCGGGGTTCTGAGGGTGTGCTTCAGCCCGGACGGCCGGCGCCTGGCCAGCGCCTCGTGGGACCACACGGTGAGGGTGTGGGACGCTGCCACCGGACAACAGACGGCCACCCTCAAGGGACATACCAGCTCGGTCCAGGGCGTGTGCTTCAGCCCGGACGGCCGGCGCCTGGCCAGCGCATCGGATGACGGGACGGTGAAGCTGTGGGACACCGCGACCAGACAGGAGACGGCCACCCTCAAGGGGCATACGAGTGTGGTCTATAGCGTTAGCTTCAGCCCGGACGGCCGGCACTGGCCAGCGCCTCATATGACGGGACGGTGAAGGTGTGGGACGCCGCCACCTTGCAGGAGACGGCCACCCTCAAGGGGGATACGAAAACGGTCCGGAGCGTGTGCTTCAGCCCGGACGGCCGGCGCTGGCCGGCGCCGCCGTGTGGGACCGGGCGGTGAGGGTGTGGGACGCCGCCACCGGACAGGAAACGGCAACCCTCAAAGGGCACACGTTCTGGGTCAACAGCGTGTGCTTCAGCCCGGACGGCCGGCGCCTGGCCAGCGCCGGCGATGACAATACGGTGAAGGTGTGGGACGCCGCCACCGGGCTGGAGACGGCCACCCTGAAGGGACACACGGGTGGGGTCTGGAGCGTCTGCTATAGCCCGGACGGCCGGCGCCTGGCCAGCGCTTCGGAGGACCGCACGGTGAAGGTGTGGGACGCCGCCACCGGACAGGAAACGGCAACCCTCAAGGGGCACACGGGCATGGTCCGGTGCGTGTGCTTCAGCCCGGACGGCCTGCACCTGGCCAGCGCCTCGCAGGACGGGACCGTGAAGCTGTGGGACGTGGCCACCGGACAGGAAACGGCAACCCTCAAAGGGCACACCGTGCCGGCCTGCAGCGTCAGCTTCAGCCCGGACGGCCGGCGCTGGCCAGCGCCGCCCTGGACCAGACGGTGAAGGTGTGGGACACGGCCACCGGAATGGAGCTACTCACTCTCAAGGGGCACACGGACGGGGTCATAAGCGTCTGCTTCAGCCCAGACGGCCGGCGCGTGGCCACTGGTGCGGCGGACGGGACGGTGAAGGTTTGGAACGCCGCCACGGGGCAGGAGATCGCCACCCTCAACGGGCACACGGTCACGGTTTGGAGCGTCTGCTTCAGCCCGGACGGCCGGGGCCTGGCCAGCGCCTCGCAGGACGGGACCGTGAAGCTGTGGGACGCCCGCCCTTGTTCGGAGACACTCACCCTCAAGTTCACCGGCCGTATGGAGAGCGTGGGCTTCAGTTCGGACGGCCGGCGGATCGTCGCCCAGGCTGGGGACATCGTGAAAGCCTGGGACACCACGACGGGCGTCGCGATTGAGCCGTGTCCCGATCCGCCGCCCCCGCCGGACCAGCGGCTGGCCCACAGCCCGGATGGGAAAATGACCGCTTGGGCCAATGGCTCCCGCGTGCAGGTCATCCGCGCCGACGAATGGCAGCGCCAGCAAGAGGTGGACGCCGAGGTCGGCCGGGAATGGCACCTGCGCCAGGCGGTGGAATGCGAGCAGGCCCGCGATTGGTTCGCCGCTGCGTTCCACCTGAAGCGCTTGCTCCTGACCGAGCCGGCGAATGCCGACTACCGCAAACGTCTCGACCGCGCGCTTGCCGAGCAACGGACCAAGAAGGGACCGTGAGGTCGCCGGACGCAAGCCGCGAGGCCGTGGCGGTGCTGAAGGAGAAGCCCGGCGCCCGGCGGTGAGAGATCCACTGGCGCGAGTTCGTCCGTCTTCTTTGCCCCCACTGTTCGTCCGCCCTCTCGACGAAGACGAGTCGCTGCGCTCCCTGCCGGCTGGCGAGGTTGCACGGCGCACGGGACGGGCGTTGAAGGCGGTGTACGACCACCGGGTCAATCTGGGCCTTCGCCTGCCGCGTAGAGTAGCCTCCCGTTGAGTATTCGCCTATTGCTCCCACCCGGTGCGCTCCTGCAAAGTCCCGGCGGTTCCACGAGCCGATCCGGCACGCTGAAAAGACTCACCTGCCCCATGAACGGCACCGGCCGGCACTGCCGCGCCCCGCTCAGCACCCAGCACCACGGCCCCACCGCGAATGGGTCCCCCTCGACCTCCGCCAGCGGCACGCAATCCACGACCTCGACCACCCCGACCAGGGCGCCGAATGGCAATTCTTCCGCCGGCGGCAGGCCGGGCAGCAGGCCGGCGTAGTCGCCGGCCAGGTAGCGCCGCGACTTGCTGGCGTGGATGGCCAGCGGCCCGCGGTGCCGGGTCGGACGCCAGCGGTTCTCGATCCGCTTCACGCCGGCTACAATGGCCCAAGCCCACGGCTGGCAGACGGAGAGCGCCTTCATGATCGACTCCTTTCCCTGCCCGCGATGTCAGAAGCCCCTAGCTCCCGTAGGCGAGACGGCGGTTGATGATGAGGTGTTCCCTGTCTACCAGTGTCCCGATTGCATCAGCAACTGGGAGTTCGACGGCAAGACGTTCCGGACGGCATACACCTTCGCGGTGGACGCTCAGGAGAAGGTGTTCGACCCGAACTAGGCCGCGGGCGGCGTCGGCACTGTCGCCTGCTGCGCTGCCCACAGGTCAATGGCCTGGCGGACGATCTCGGCCCGATGCACTCCCAGCCGTTCGGCGGCGGCGTCCAAGAAGGCGTCCTGGGCCTCGGTGAGGCGCACGGTCAGCATACGTGAGCGCCGCTGGCGAGGCGGCGTGCTGAAAGCCGGCGTGACGGGCGACAGCGCCGTGGCCCGACTCCCTTTCAGACTTCGACATGAATCGCCCCTCTCTCCTTGCCCAGCTCAATCGCTTGGTTGTCGTTCACTTGTTCCACCCGGCCCGGCAGTCCGTCCGCCAGGGACCCCAGGTAGATGCCCCGCTTGGTCGTGCCCATTGACAGGGGGTTGCCCTGGCGGATGGCGATGAGGCGACCTGGCTTCCACAGCCCCAGAAAGACCAGGGCCGATCGCTGGACGGAAAGCACGGCCTCGGCACAGCGGTCGATCAGCCGCCCTTCCTCCTGCTCCACGCGCAGCCCCAGAACCTCGCTGTCGCAGTCGCTGACGGGGTACAGGTTGAACCGCTCGATCATGGACTCGTAGTTGAACACCTGCCCGTTGTGGACGATCCAGCCGCCGTCGCAGGGGTGGGGGTGGTTGTTCAGGTTGTTGGCCGGGTCGCCCTGAGTGGCGTAGCGGCAGTGGCCGATCAGATAGCGAGCGTCGTTCGCCATCGTCAGCAATCCGAGGTGGTCGCTCACCCGACCCGTCTGCTTGAACATCCGCATGCGGCCCTTGCCATCGATCCAGGCCATGCCCCAGGCGTGCGGCCCGCGACGCTCCGTCTTGCGGGCCACGCGGGAGAGGATCGTCATGTTGACCGGCCCGCCGTCACGAGACACAAACGCGAAAACGCCGCACATGGAAACCTCCCGAGTCATCGTATGTCAGAGTGAAATACAGAAAAGCCTCTCCTCTGTTCCGCATTCGATCAGTTGCGCATGGCCTGATCCCGAAGCAGCAGGTCCCCCTGACGCCGGCAGCCGCCGAACGAACGGGGGAAGTAGTGCCGGAAGATGCCCTGGGCCCAGCCGAGCGCGTCGTCACGGGTCATGCCGAGGGCGCCGGCAAAGCACATCAGGAAGGTCACTACGGACAGCTTGCCGGTGAGCACGATGGTGTTGCGCCGGCCCAGCCAGGCGCCGTTGCCGGGGCGGTCCAGTTGCTCGTTGCCGTGGAACTCCAGAATGGGGGCCACGTCGCACGCCTCGGACAGCTTCTGGCGCAGGGTCATGAACTTTTCCCAGCGCTCCTCGAACGTGCCCCGCCAGGGCTTGCTGGCCCGGAACTTCTTCAGGGCGGTCTTCGCAGCAGGGTTCAGATTGGGACTCGGCATCGGATGCTCCTTTTCTGCGGACTTGGGACCGCCCGCCTCCCATTGAGACGGGTGCATTACACCGGGCGAGCACCGGCCCCTCTGCTACGCCTGCCCGTCGTACTTGCGGGCCAGCCTCATGAGGACCTTCTTCGTCTTCTGGATGGACGGCAGGCGCTCGCCGGTTAGATTGCCGTGGGTGTGCGGCTGGCGGCCCTTGGTCCAGCCCAACTGATAGAAGAGGCGGGTGAGGGCCGTCTGCCCCTCGCCGCTACGGTGGATCGGACTGCTTTGCACCGGTGTCTTGGCGGTCCAGTCCGTCACCTTCCTCACCGTCAGCGCCCGCTCCACCAGCGCCACACACGTCCGGATGTGCCCCACGATCTTGTCCTTGTTGAGAGTCCCGGCGAACGCCCGGAACTCCACCGTGGGCAGGTGGGTGCCGAAGTTGACGACGTGATAGCGATTCAGCTGGCTGGAGCGAATGGCCCGGTCGGCGTCCCCGTGCTGCTGGAGACCGTGGCACCATCGGCCGTTCTCGCGGTTCTTGGTGCCGGTCGAGGCATAGATGGCCTTCTCGAAGTTGCTGACCAGGGTCGCCAGCTTGGCCGCGGCCTCGGCGTTCGTCTTGTCGAAGCCGACGTGGACGTGGAGCCCGCAGGAGGCATTGACCCGGGCGCCCATGGCGCAGGATCGCGGCGAGGTCGGCGATAAGCTGGACCAACCCGTCCGAACCCTTGTAGACGGGGCTAACGAACTCGCAGGCCGTCCGCCCGCGTGTCGCGTGAATGGACGGGTCGCGGTCGGCCTTCCAGCCGGGAAGCTGCGGGATCGGCAGTCCGCAGCCGTGAGGACCGACCTCGATGGCTCCGGTCGGGATGGTGGTTTCGATCTCAACCCCGAAGGTGATCTCGTTGACGTTCATTGCCGCTCCAGTGTATTTCAGCTCGTGTCTCGTTCTGTAATACATCTTACCGGTTGGCCGGGGGGAGTCAAGGATAATACGGCGGTTTTTTATGGCACTATCTTCGGTTCCACCCACGTCCCGGCCCGGCAAGGAGTTGCGGGCGAAACTTTTTCCAGAAGACCGTGTGGCAGCTCGGCCACCGTGACGAGTTAGGCCGGCGCAGCTGAGCACGGGGTCGCCGGGTACAATGGGGGCGTGGTCAATTGCTTTAGAGGTCAATTCGATGGCTCGCGGACGGAAGGGGCGCAGGCCCGACCAGATACGCCGGGACCGGGCCGAAACCGCTCGCCTCTACCTCCAGGGGTGGACACAAGCGGAAATCGCCGTCAAGCTCGGGCTGTCCCGTCCGCAAATCAGCTACGACATGGAGGCCGTTCGCCGCGAGTGGGTCCAGTCGGCCGTAATGGACTTCAACGCGAAGAAGGCCGAGGAACTGGCCAAGATCGACCGCCTGGAGCGGGAGTACTGGGACGCCTGGCAGGCATCGCTCAAGACCCTGGAAACGACCACGACCGAGCAAACGACCGACGGTGCCGGCGAGAGCGGGCGGGTGAAAGCCGCTCTGCGGAAGGCCGAGCAGACGGGCGACCCCCGATACCTGGCCGGCGTGGAACGGTGCATCGAAGCGCGGTGCAAGCTGCTGGGATTAAATGCTCCTCAGAAGACGCAATTGACGGGGCCGGGCGGCGGGCCGGTCAACATGGACATTAACGTGCGGGGTCTCTCTCATGAGCAGCTTCTTGCCATCATTGCCGAAGGAGGAACGAGCGAGGCTCCGCCGGGAGGCGGCTCAGGAGCTGCTCCGGCGGGAGGCAGCGAGGAACGCCCTCCTGGAATTCACGCTGTTCACGAAGCCTGATTTCATCCTGAATTGGCACCACCGCGTCACCTTCCGCTACCTTGATCTGTTCTTCGCGCAAGATCAGGCGGCTAATGCTGTTCACCCCAAGCCGACACGGCAAAAGCGAGACGGTGAGTCGGCGCTTTCCGGCCTACGCTTTGGGCCGCGACCCCGA
This sequence comes from uncultured Planctomycetota bacterium, assembly GCA_963827935.1. Taxonomy (GTDB): domain Bacteria; phylum Planctomycetota; class Planctomycetia; order Gemmatales; family Gemmataceae; genus DATFNV01. The sequence goes on from CAWHCN010000004.1 coordinate 1,024,585, forward strand.
CGCGCAAATCATCGCGTGCAGCTACAACGCCGGCCTCGCTGCCGACATGAATCGCGATGTTCAGCGAATTATCGACTCCGAAGAGTACCAATTGCTCTTTCCCGAGACGAGGCTTTTCGGGAAGAACATCCGCACCATCGCGAGCGGTTCCTGGCTGCGGAACTCGGACGTGTTTGAGATCGTCGGCCGGCAGGGCAAGTACATCGGGGCTGGCGTCGGCTGCGGCATCGTCGGCAAGGGGTTCCGGTACGGCATCATTGATGACCCGATCAAATCCCGCCGTGAGGCGGAGTCAGAGACGTATCGCAAGCACATCTGGGATTGGTACATCAGCGATTTCTATACTCGCCGCGAGAACGACGATGCCGGTATCCTCCTGACTGTTACCCGCTGGCACGAGGACGACCTGGCCGGCCGCCTCCTAAAGCAGGCGCGGGAGAACCCGTCGCTGCCGCAGTGGACCGTCATTCGGTTTCCGGCCGTCTGCGAGGAGGAGGACGTTCACCCCGACGACCCCCGCCAGGTCGGTCAAGCACTCTGGCCGAGGCTGTTCGACGAGAAGGCGCTCGCCGACACCCGCGAGCTGGTCGGCCCGCGCGATTGGGCGTCGATGTACCAGCAGCGGCCATCGCCCGCGGAGGGCAGCGTCTTCAAGAAAGCCACTTTCGCGACTTCACGGAAGAGGTGGACCATCGGGGGCAACTGTGGTTTGTGCTGGGCACGTCAGCCGACCCGGACCGCCCGCCACGCCGCGTGCCGGCCTCGGCGTGCCGCTGGTTCCAGACGATTGACACGGCCCTGACCGCGAACCGTTCCAGTGCCTACACCTGTGTCGGCACTTTCGCGCTTTCGCCGCAGAACGACTTGCTCGTCTACCACGTTTGGCGGGAAAAACTGGAGGTGCCGGAGCAATTCAATGCTTTGATGGAACTGCGTGCCGGCATGGCGGTGTTCGACCGCAGCTCGCGGCAATGGTTGGCTCGCGGGGCGGTCACCCCGTGGCCCTGCCGGCTGCTGTTCCAGGCGGTGGAACCCAAAGCCTCTGGCATCGGGCTGATTCAGCAGGCGGCGGCGGAAGGCAAGCCGTTCCGGCAGCTGGCCGTGGACGGGGATAAGGTCCAGCGCCCGGCCCGGTCGCCACGCTGTATGAAAATGGGAAGGTGTGGCACCGTTCCGGGGCGCCCTGGTTGCTCCGCCTGACCGACGAGCTGCTGAGTTTTCCTGCGGGCACGTACAAGGACCAGGTGGACGTGCTAGCCTACGCCGGGCTGCTGGCGACGCAGGACGCCTACCTCCGCGCTGCCCAGGAGCAGCCCCTGCTCGTCTGGCCGCCGGCGCCCGAGTCGGAACAGGAGGCAGCGGCCGACCCCTACGCGGCCATTCGGGGAGACGCCCAACCAACCTCGCCCCGCCCTAGCTCGCTGGACTATCTCTTGCACTACGGTAGCAATTACCGTTCGGCGGACGAGCGCCACGAGGATGACATGGCAAGGCTGATCCGTGAAACGGCGGCCGACGACGATCGCATGGGGTCGTGGTGGGACCAGTAGCTCTGACGCCTAATCTCACCAACCCGGGCCGCGGTTCCTCAAACCGCAGGGTGCGGATGCGGGCGGGCACGACGCAGCGCATGTGCAGGTGAGGCCGCCGTCGGAACCAGTCGGATAGGACTTGTGACGGGTACACCGGGAGGTCGTCGGGCAGGTTTACCCGGCCAGCACAGACCCTCCCCCAGCCGCCCATGTCGTGGTGGCCGATCTCGAACTTACCTGAACCATTGCCACCGTCAGGTTTGTGATTCATGGCTACTCCGTGATCTGGGCCACGAACCGGTCCAGTGCCTCATTCTCCCCGCACTGGCGCAGGGGTCACTGGTGCTCGGAGCCGTATGGACCGGCGAGGTCGGAACATCGTGGGGGCTTCGCCTCATCATGTCATGATGCAGCCGTCATCGTGGCTGCCGATGCCGCCATCGCTGCGCCCGCCTGGGCGGCGTTCTGGGCTGCTGCTGAGGCCACATCGCTGTGCGGGCGGTGGCTGCGGAGCGTGGCCAGCGCCGCCACACCGACACCGAAGCCGGTCAGCGGGTTCTGCCACCGCTCCTCTCCCGTCGAGGGGTCCAGGCAGTAGATGTAGCCGCCCGCGGACACGATCAGCCGGTCCCGATCCGGCAGCAGCGTCATGTAGCCACTGCCTGCTTTTGGGGCCTGCCACTGCCAGAGGATTTCGCCGGAATCCCGGTCCAGCGCCACGACCCGCCCGTTGAGGGCGACGAATACCATGTTCTCGCTGGTCTTCATGAATCCTCCCGAAGTGAAGGACGTGCTGTAGCCTAGCCGACAGCAGATCGTATAACGCCACCCGCCGAGGGTGTTGATCGCGGAAAAAAAGGGGGGCCACTTTCGCGGCCAACGGGCCCCCTGAACATTTTTTACCCACAAACGCCCTGCACCCGTTGCTGAGGGCGTTTGTGGGGAAAAAATGTTCCCCTGGCCCCCGGGCCACCGCCGCGAAAGTGGCCTCATTCTAGTTGGACAGCGCCACTTTTCACACTGGGCAAGGTGGCTCCACGAAGATTAAGGACTTACGGCTTGCGTACAGTACCCAGTGTGAAAAGTGGCGCTGTCCCAACTAATCCGCTGCTAACAACGAGGGAGAAGCAAAAAGCCTGTCGCTACCACGCTTGCGGCGCCAGCCCGCCGGGGTTACGCTGTACGGCGCCACCATCTGCCACCGAGTCGCACCATGAGCTTCGCCAACGCCTTGAGCGTCCTGCGACCCACGCTGCCGTACTACGTCGCCCTGACGAAGTACGGCCTGCTGCGCCTCACGAGGGACCGCTTCGAGTTCGACGCCAACCTGGCAGCGCCGTCGATTGCGCTGGAGATGGCAAAGCACGTCTTCACGATGGGAGCGAGTTCCTGCACCGAGTCCTACGTCATGAGCCGGACACTGGCCGAGGGACCGAAGGTCTTCGCCTTTGATGCCCTGACCTGCGAGGCCCTGGAGAACTTCGATCTGAGCCTAGGCACCGCCGACTACTGGCCGCCGTTCCCGTCCGTGGTGATCGAGCTTCCCGACGACTACACGAGGAAGCGGGTCGTGCCGTTCGTGCGGGGCAATCACGCCCTTGACTTCCTGATCGTCCGCCACGAGCCGGAAGCCGGGTGCGTGCTGGTGGCGATGCACTTGACCAGCCATCAGGTCTTGACCCGGCTCTTGAAGCTGGACCCGGCCTGGACGCTGGAAGAAATGTGGGACAAGGGCGAACGGGCCTGGGACGCCAAGGACTCGCTGGGCATGACCCCGGAGGAGTCGGCGCTGGGAAGTTCCCTGACGAAGCTGGCGCTGAACGTGTGCCTGATGGCGACGGCTTACGGGGTGAAGTGCCTGGGGCCTGCCAACCCGTCGCATTACGAGCGGCTGAAACGGTATGCGAAGCTGGCCCGCAAGCGTGGACGGGAGCAACAGGAGAAGGCCGATCTGGACGTGCGGCTGGTGCCAGTGCGATACGTCTTCGCCCAAGAGGTCACGTTGTACCAGCGGGAACCGGCCACGGAACATCACGGGGCTGGAGACGGTGGCTGGACCGTTTCACCGCACTGGCGCAGGGGCCACTGGCGCTGGCAGCCGTGTGGTTCGGGGAGGCAAGAGCGGCGCCGATTGGCCATTCCCTCGGTGCTGGTGAACGGCCACCTGTTCATGGGGGCGACTAGCGACACGGTGGCGACGTACCGGGTGCGGGACCACTGAGGGGCAGGTAAGGAGTGGTAACATCCAGTATTCCGCTTTGCCGGCATGCGATCCTTGCGTAGCTGGCTGCGAGCGGTTAGCTTACGGTGAACTGGACGGGTTCGCCGGCTACTCCGCTCCTCCCGACCTCCTTCGGGAATTGGACAGCCAGCCGCCAATCAGAGGACGCCCTCATGAGCAGCGTCGCCCTTTCACCGCTCGAACAAGGTCAACAGGTCAGCGTCCGGTGGCGTAACTGGGTGGTGACGGACGTTTCCGCCAGCACACTGCCACCCGAACGCCTGCAAGCCGGCCTGGAGCCACCGCAGCATCTCATGCCTGCTCGTAGCCCCCGCCTTTCACGACGAACCCAGGAAGGAGCGCGCTGAGTAGATCCCCGCCGACAGGCTGGGCCTGCGGCTCGTGAGGGTGCTGAAGCGGTTCAAGGTGCGGCTGGAACCCGAACGCACTGGCCGACCTTGCCCAGCAGTTGCCGGATTTCGCTGACGCCCAGGAGACGGGGCCGAAGGGGAAGAAGGAGGCGAGGAGGCCATGAATCTGTGAGGAAGGCCACGAACGGGAAGCGAGCATGGCGCTGCAGAAGGCCACGAAACAGAAAGGAGTATCGGCATCTGTCTCGCCGGTGTACTCGTCGAAGATAATCAAGGCTGGTGCTCTGCTCGCCGACACCAAGACGCTCCTCGCCCACTGGGACGTGGCGATTTCGGTCCACGAGAACGTCGAGCGGCTTCGCCGGGAGAACGTGTTCGGCAAGGCGTCCCGGTCGAGGGTCGAGGATATTCTGGCGAATCTTTCGGCAGCGTTTCCTCACGGACTCGTCCGTGACGAGAGCCCTGGTCGTACTGGTACGGGAACGATTTCCCGCCGCATCGTTGGACCGCATCCTCTACTACTTTGCGGCCCGAGCCGACCGATTGCTACACGATGTCGTCACCGAGGTCTTGCTACCATTGCAGGCCCGAGGCATCACCGACATCGACGTGGTGGAGTTGAAGCGGCCACTGAAGAAGTGGGTGGACGAGGGCAAGACCAGCGGCCAGTGGTCAGACCCGACCATCGTGCGCGATCGCACAAGGGCTGCTGTCGGCCTTGCGGGACTTCGGCGTCTTGCAAGGGGCCGTCAAGAAGCGAATCGCCCCGGCGTACCTGCCGATCGAGGCGTTTGCCTTCTTGATGTTCTTCCTCAAGCAGCACCAGCCCTCGGGGCAAAAGCTGCTAGAACTGGCCGACTGGAATCTGTTTTTTCTACCACGAGAAGGAGTTGAGCGGTTTTTGTTCGAGGCGCACCAGCATGATCTGCTGGAGTACCATGCGGCGGGCACGGTGACTCGGTTGACCTTCCCCGCCGCAACCCTTGAGGAGTACGCCGGTGTCCTCGCTCAAAGATCGCATTGAGCTTCTCGAAGATGACCTGAAGGCGGTGCCGCCCCGCATCAGTGTCTATCACGACCTGCCGTTCGCCATTCTTCGCTACGAACCGAGCGACGAATGGGCCTTGCGCCGGGAGGTCAAGCTGCTGGCGACCCGGCTCGAAAGTGCGGGCAAGGAAGTCCACATCATCCCGATGTCGGAGTTCCTCTGGAAGGCTATCGAGGAGACGGAGGGCCTGGATGCCGTCGCTGAACTTGAGCGGGAACGTGGATACATTGCGGCCCAGGAGCAAGTCACGACGTACTTGTCCGACAAGGACTGGAGGCCATTGCCGAAGCTGCTTCTGGAGCGCCTGGCGAAACTCGATCCTGCGAGAGAGATCGTCTTCTTGACCAGATTGGGGATCATGTCGCCGGGTCTCTACCACATGTCGAAATTACTCGATCAGGTGATAGGCAAGACCCGTGTGATGACCATTCTGTTCTTCCCCGGCTCGTTTGAAGGGCCATCGGGACTTCGATTCATGGGGTTGAGGGAGCGGGAATCGGTTGCCAGCTTCCGAGTCAAGATTTACGGCTGAGGCAAAGGTGAACCATGAATACCATAGGCGAACTGCTGTCCCGTCCGCTCAGCCGCAAGATCGAGGAGATCATCCAGGTCGATCAAGGGGACGAGCAATCGGTCTACGACGAGATCACCGAGTACGTCGCCACGGACAAGATTCGAGAGCAGTACCATCACTTGTTCAAGGCCATAGCCGAAGCGCCGTCCGAGCCGCACGAGGGGATCGGTGTCTGGGTCTCCGGCTTCTTCGGCTCCGGCAAAAGCTCGTTCGCCAAGTACCTCGGCTTCGCCCTTCAGAACCGCTGCTCATGAAGAGGAAACAGCTTCGCCGATCTGTTCAAGAATCAGCTTGACGAGCAGACAAGACAAGCACGGCAGCGATCTATCGCATCAGTGACCTGCTCGATTCGATCAACACCCGCATTCCCACGGATGTCATTCTCTTCGAGGTTGCCAAGGAACGGGATACCCGGAAGGTGACGGAGCGGATCGCAGAGTTGATGTACACCGTCCTGCTCCGGGAACTCGACTACTCAGAAGATTTCGACATCGCTGAACTGGAGATCGAACTGGAGGAACAAGGACAAGCTCGACGCCTTCATCAAGAAGTGCAACGAGCTTTTCCCCGAAGGTTGGCAGAAGGTTCGCAAGAGCGCCACTCGAATCTCCCGAGCCAGCCGTGTCCTGCATGAGATCGACAAAGCCAACTTCAAGGACACGGACTCCTGGGCACACACCCAGAAGGGGCGAGACACCGCTGTCAGCGTCAGAAAAGTCGTCGAGCGCACCTTCGAGCTTTGGGGGCGGCGGCGTAAGGGCAAGGCGCTCGTCTTCATCATCGACGAGGTAGGCCAGCACGTCGCTCGCAGCGGCGACAAGATCGAAGACCTGCGGGCCACGGTCGAAGAGTTCGGCAAGGTGGGCAAGAATCTCCTCAAGGCCAAGAAGATCAAGGCCCCGTGCTGGATCGTCGTCACGTCCCAGGAGAAGCTCGACGAGGTGGTCGCTGCCATCGACTCAAAGCGAGTGGACCTGGCGAAACTCCAGGACCGCTTCCATCACCGGGTCGATCTGGCTCCTTCCGACATCCGTGAGGTAGCTACCAAGCGTGTCCTCGCCAAGAAGCCGGGCGACAAAAGCACGGATGCCATGCCCGTGCTTCGCAAACTCTTCAGCGCCAACGAGGGCACGCTGAACGATGCACTGCACCTGGAACGCACCAGTCGCCCCACGGAGATCAATGAGGAGGATTTCGTCCAGTTCTATCCGTACCCGCCGCACTACATCGACCTGTGCATCGGGATCATGTCTGGTATCCGACTCCAGCCTGGTGCGCCTCGGCACTACGGCGGCAGCAACCGGACGATCATCAAGCAAGCCTACGAGATGCTGGTGTCGCCTCGCACGGAGTTCGCCAAGAAGCCGATTGGCTCGCTGGTCACGCTGGACAAGGTGTTCGAGTTGGTGGAAGGGAACCTCTCGACCGAGAAGCAGCGGGACATCAACGACATCAGCCAGCGATTCAAGAAGGACGCCGAGGAAAAGGGCTGGGCCTTGCGGGTGGGCAAGGTGATCTGCCTCCTGGAGTTCATTCGTGACCTGCCCCGCACCGAGGCCAACCTCGCCGCCTTCCTGGTCGATGAGGTTGGTCAGCCAGCGCCGATCAAGGAAGTTCAAGCGGCGGTCAAACGGCTTCACGCCGCCAAGTTCATCCGTAGTACCGAGGACGGCTGGAAGCTGCAAACCGCCCAGGAGAAGAACTGGGAGACCGAGCGCCAAGGCCACCTGCAACCGAAACCCAAGGAACGGAACGACATCATCCGGCAGACGTTGCAGCAGATTTTCGACGAGCCGGAGTTCAAGACCTACCGGCACCAGAACTTCCGCTCCTTCCGCATTGGTATCAGTCTCGACGGCACCCACATCGGTGACGAGGGCGACATCCACCTGATGCTCAGCAATGCGGATGACGCCGAGGAGTTCACGAAACTCTTGGAGCAAACCAAGGATAAGTGCCGTCCCAATTCGCCCCAGGAGAACGATCTGTACTGGCTGTTCTGCCTGACACCGGACATCGACGAAGTGGTCGCCCAACTCCACGCCTCCCGCAAGATGGTGGAGAAGTACGATCAACTCCGTGCCCAGAACCAGATCACCACGGAAGAAGCCGCCTGTCTCCAGGACGAGAAGAACTTCGTCCTTGGCTCGCAATCCCGGCTCAAGGACAAGCTGACCGAGGCGATTGAGAAGGGCACCGGCGTATTTCGGAGTGTTCCCAAGGACGCCGCATCTCTTGGCAAGGGCCTGGCCGAGATTCTCAAGAAGCTGTTCAGCACCATCGTGCCGTACCTGTACCCGAAGCTGGAAATCGGCGCACGCCCACTCAAGGCCGACGATACCGAGCAGTTCCTTAAGGCTGCCGATCTGAAAGCGCTGCCGACGTACTTCTACCCAGGAGACAAGGGCCTCGGTCTGGTGATCCCGGATGGAGCCAAGAAGGTCATCAACACCTCGGCCCCCGTGGTGAAGGAGGTGTTCGACTACCTGAAGAGCGAACACAGCTACGGCAACAAGGACACCAGGATGGGCAAGGCCCTGGAGCGCCGCTTCACCGGCATCGGCTACGGCTGGGAAGGCGACATGGTGCGGCTGGTACTCGCCGTCCTGTTCCGGGCAGGCGAGATCGAGGTGACCTATCAGGGCAACCGTTACCACAACTACCAAGACCCGGTGTCTCGCATCCCGTTCACCAAGACCCCGGCGTTCCGGGCATCGCTGTTCTCGCCACGGCAATCGGTCGGGCTGAAAACACTGACGCTGGCCGTGCAGCAGCTTGAAGACCTGACCGGCGAGGAAGTCGATGTCGAAGAAGGTGCGATTGCCACGGCGTTCAAGAAGGTCGCCAGCGAGGAAATGGAGAAGCTCCATCCGCTCAAGGCCCTGGCCGAAGCGCAACGGTTGCCGGTCCTCAACATGCTGATGGAGTACCAGCAGACGCTCCTGGGCATCCAGGCGTCGGCCTCGGACGACTGCGTGCGCATCCTCACCGAGACCGGGGCGATTTTTTCCGAAACCCGAGAGAAAGTGCGGAAGCTCCGGGAAGCCTTGAACGAGGATGCCCTCGGTGTGCTGCGGCAAGCCCGCACAGCGACCGAGCAGGTCTGGCAGCGTCTCGCCGCTCACAGCCCTGCGCCCGAGGTATCCCAGTGCGTGATCGACGTGAAGGCGCTGCTGGCCTCGGAGCAGGTCGTTCAATCGCTGGATACCATCGCTGCCAAGACGAAGATTGTCCAGGACGCCTACAAGCAAGCGTACCTGGCGCTCTTTGACCGGCGGGCCGAGACGTATCAGAAGGCGCTCGAAGAGATCAAGAATCGGCCCGAGTGGGAGCCGCTGGAGAAGACCAACAAAGACTTGGCGGTGACGCTCTTATCGCCCCTCGTGGCCAGGATCGGGTCTGACGCAGATCGTGCCGCCGTCGCCAACGGCACCGGGCTGGGCCAGGCCAGCCTGACGGAGATGGAATCTGATCTGGCGGCGGTCGATGGCTTGAAGTCCTCGGTACTGGTCAAGCTGCAAGAGTTGTCGATGGGCGGCGAGAAAAAAACGCCGATCCGTCGTGTGCGAGTCTCCGAAATCTTCAACCGCCCCATCCAGACCCAGCAGGATTTGGATGCGGCGCTGACGCAACTGCGGGACTCGCTCCAGAAGTACATCGACGAAGGTGCTGCGATCATCCTTGAGTGAACCGATGGTAAGCCCTCGCCAGCTTTTTGAAGACAACATCCGACCGGCGGACCTGCTTCTCAAGGTCTTCCGGCTGCTGGAGCATGATGTGCCCAATACCGAGGCCGAACTCCTGCGCAAACTTCGAGAACTGGTCAAGGCCGACAAGGATGAATCCTTGACCATCATCTACAACGAGATTTTCCTGGGTCTGATTCGTGAACGAGCCGAGGTTCCGCCATCGGCCATCAAGCACAGCGCCCTGTGCAACCTGCTGCGTCAGGCAGTGGTGACGGCTTGCACCGCCCTGGAGACGTACCTGCCGACGCTCATGCGCAGTCAGTTGCCGGAAGTCATCAAGTTGCGGGGACGGGACTTCGTGCCCAAGGACAAGGAGATCACCGAACAGTTCAAGACGCTGACATTCAACTTGGACGAGTGCATGCGCCTCCTGGCGAACCCCGACCCGCTTTTCATCGCCAACAAGATGATTAGCTTCGTGAACTTCAGTTACTTGAGCGGCAAGCGTGGTATCCACGTCACCGGGACACTCCTGGGTATCGACAACCCGTGGAAGCAGGTCGGAGAGCGGCTCGGGCGGAACGAGGAGGAATTGAAAAAGACCCTGGACGACAGCGTGAACAGGCGCAACGACATCGTTCATCGGGCCGACCGGGAGAAGAAGGCCCCAGACGGTGAGGCCCAGGAGATCGGCTACGCCTGGACTCGCCAGGCGGTGGATACGGTCAGGGTGGTGTGTCTTGGCCTTGACGAGCTTGTGACGGCACGGCTGAAGGAACTCCGAGAGGCAGCGGCGCTTCAGCCGCAGGGGGCAGCGTAACATGGACCAGGCCATCCGCAACAAGCTCCGGGCCGTGGTGACGCAGTGCCGCAAGCTGCTCGAAGACTCCGTGCGCCAGGAGCTTCAGGGCAAGTTCGGTATCTACGCCGCCAAGAAGGACGACGTGCAGGTCGATGACGAGAATCGCCTGAACCTGACCGCCGAGGAGCGGCCTGCCCGCAAGGACATCCTCGACCACTTTGCGCACATCAAGGCTCGGAGCTTCAAGGCGAACGATGCGCTCGACCAACTGGTGCGGGAGATTGCCTTCACGCACCTGAACCGGCTCTGCGCCTACAAGATGATGGCTGCCAGGCAGGTCGTTGTTGGGGAGCAACGAATCTATGATGTTGTCGGGAAGGGCGAAAACTCCAAGCTCGTTCAGTTCTTCCTGGCAGACAGGCCGGATGAAAAGAAACTGTTCGACAAAGGCCAGCAAGCAGTCGCCTACCGGCACTGCCTCGACTGGCTGGGTGGGTTGTTGTCCGAAGAGATCGGCGTCCTCTTCAATCCGAGCGAGTCGGCCAACCGTCTGTATCCGCCACACCATTTTCTCGCACAAATACTTGACCTTATCAATGATGAGGCGCTGGGTGACATCTGGACCGATGACGAGACCATCGGGTGGGTGTACCAGTATTTCACCCCAGTCGAGGATCGCATCAAGGCACGCAAGGCAAGTCGGTCTCCTCGCAACTCGTATGAACTGGCATTCCGCAACCAGTTCTTCACGCCCCGCTACGTCGTTGAGTTCCTGACCGATAACACGCTGGGCCGCACTTGGTACGAGATGCGGAAGGGCGATACCAGGCTCAAAGGCCAGTGCAAGTACATGGTTCGCCGCCCGAGCGAAGTCTTTCTTGCTGAAGGCCAAAAGCAACCAAAAGCCACAGCGAATCGAGACAGCCTCACACAAGAAGAACTGCTCAAACTGCCGGTGTACATTTCCCATCGCCCCAAGAAAGACCCTCGGGAAATCAAGGTACTCGATCCTGCCTGCGGGAGCGGGCACTTCTTGCTCTACTGCTTCGACCTGCTGCTCACGATCTACGAGGAAGCCTACGACGACGCCGACCTTGGCCCGCCGCTCAAGCAGGAATACCCGACTCTAGCCGGTCTGAGGAAAGCGGCCCCTGCCCTGATTCTTGCCCACAACCTTCATGGCATTGACATCGACCTTCGGTGTACGCAGATTGCGGCACTGGCCCTCTGGCTGCGCTGCCAACGGGCCTTTCAGGATATGGGCCTCAAGAAGGATCGTCCGAAGATCACCCGGACGAACTTCGTCTGCGCCGAACCGATGCCGGGCGAGCAGCAGATGCTCAAGGAGTTCCTGGCCCAGCTTGAATCGAAGCTCCTGGGACAGCTTGTTGAAGTCGTATTCGACAAGATGGACCTGGCCGGAGAAGCGGGATCGCTTCTCAAGATCGAGGAGGACATCCGAGAAGCCATCGCAGCGGCGAGGAAACAATGGGTCGCAGAGACAGAGCGTGCTACCGACCGCAAAGGCCAGCAGCTTCTCTTCTCTCGGGCCGACATGGAGAGATTGGTGAACAAGCCGCAGCAGGCCCAGCTTTTCGACCTGTCGGAAATCACCGAAGATCAGTTCTTCGAGCAGGCTGAAGCCAAGTTGGTCGATGCACTGCGGCACTATTCCGAACAAGCGCACAACGGCCAACGGCTACAGAAGAAGCTGTTCGCAGAAGATGCCGTGCGGGGGTTTGGCTTCGTGGACCTATGCCGCAAGCGGTTCGATGTCCTCTTGATGAATCCACCATTCGGAGAGCTTAACGTCCGCACCAAGCAGTACCTCTTTGCCGAATACGAGGACTCGCACCTTGATATTCTTACCACCTTTGTCGAACGCTGTTCGCAGCTTTGTCACGAGAACGGACTGATCGGGGCGATCACTAACCGCACCTGCTTCTATCTGACCACGCTGACGAACTACCGCAAGAACGTTCTCCGGCACCGGCTACAATTCGAGACGTTCATTGATCTGGGGCAAGGGGTGCTAGACGCAACGGTGGAGCCATCAGCATACATTGTGCGGAACACCCGGCAGACTGATCGGCATGTCCCTTTTATCCGAGTCCTGTTGGAGGCTGACAAGCGCACCGCAGTCTTGAGCGAGATCGGTGCCGTAAATGGCGGGCTGGTGTCCCAGCGGGTGTACTACTCCAACCCAAACGACTTTTCACAATTACCGTCTTCGCCGTTCTGCTATTGGGTGCCTCGGTCGGTGATCGAGGCGTTGGCGATGTTGCCTACTATTGAAGGGCACTCGGCTCGCATCAAGGTAGGCTTGCAGACCGGGAGTGATTGGAGATTCTTGCGATTAGCCTGGGAGCTTGATCCCCGTTCGTTCTCGCCAAAGCCAGGCACTTCTACCCAACATGATAACATTCGTTCCAGGTGCCTCCATGAACTGACCCACGGACAACGGTGGGCCTTCTACTCCAAGACTGAAGTTGCGTCTCCGTGGTATTCACCAATCATTCTGATGGTTAATTGGGAAAATGATGGCCATGAAATCAAGAACTTTACAAATGAGCGAGGAGAACGGCGATCACGGCACCGAAATGACGAGTTCTACTTTCGACCTGGGTTCAGCTTTATGCTGCGCTCGACTCGGCTCGTGCCCTATGTCGTCCCGCCAGGAGTAATCTCGACCGCTGGCCGGTCTCAAGTCTACCCGGAACCCGGCCTCGAAATTGATGTGTTGGCGATCTGCGGCTCTCGACTGGGATCAGCGGTTGCTAGGTTCTACGGTGAGAAATTCGAGTGGCCCAAATTTCAAGCTAGTATGGTGCAGAGCATTCCCGCTATTCCAATCGGAAAGCAGACAAAGGGTCAGCTTGAGCAGTTCATTAACTCAGAACTCGAACGCAAAAGGAGGGTTCTGAGCCACTTTGAGCCGTGGCATGAGTTCGTCCTTCCGGCCATCCTCGATAACCTGCAAGTGGACGATGCTTGGCATTTGGATTCGCTCATCGGCATGAATTTGGAGGCTCGTATCGCTGCCGACGCAGGGTTGTCCCAGGAAGATTTGGCAACTCTTTGCCGAGACTTGGACGAGGCCATTTCTATTCGCAGCAAGTCTGGGACCAACGAGGCCGAAGTTGAAGACGAATCGGAGCAGGAAGCCGAAGATGGTGAGGAAGATGATGACGGTTCCATCAGCCTGGTCGATCTGTCGCCACGGGCACAATACGAAGGGCTGATTTCGTATTGCGTCGGGGTCGTGTTTGGGCGATGGGATGTTCGCTTTGCTCAACACCGAAACCTTATCCCAAAGAGTCAGAATGTTCTCGATCCGCTGCCAGTTGTACCGCCCGGAACACTGGTGGCACCGGACGGGTATCCGGCGACGGCTGGCCTAATTGTCAGCGAGGAATGGCTGAAGGCGAGGCCGAATGCTGTGTGTCTCCCTGTGACCACGAGCGTTACGCATCCGACCATCCTTGACGCTAAGTACCCAGTGGCGGTTCAGTGGGATAGCGTGCTAGTCGATTCAACGGATGAACATGGGCGGTCGGCAAGCCCCAGCGACATCGAACGCCGGATTCTGAACGTGTTCGAGATCGTCTTCGGCTCGCAAGCCGCTGCTCAGGAGAAGGCGGCGTGTGATGCGCTCGGAGTTTCGACACTCCGAGAGTACCTTCGCAAGCCGGGGAACGGCGGCTTTTGGCTTGACCATGTGGCCCGCTATTCCAAAAGCCGCCGCAAGGCCCCGATCTACTGGTTGCTGCAATCTTCGCAGAAAAAGTTCGCACTGTGGCTGTACTACCATCGGCTCGACAAGGAAACGCTGCTGAAGGCCCTCCTTCCCAAAGGGCCGGTTCAGACGAAGATGAACCTGGAGCAGAGCCGCCTCGACGATCTGCGTAAGAAGCGGAGGAGCGCCGAGGGGGATAACAAGACAGCGAAGAAACTCGACAAGGAAATCGACACGCAGGACGACTTGCTGAACGAATTGAAAGACTTTGCCGAGAAGCTGGAGCGAGCAGCCAAGCTGGAGTTTGGCGACCAGGACAAGTTAAACTCGAAGGTCCAGTATACCCCGGACTTCAACGATGGAGTGGTCCTGAACATCGCCCCGCTTCACGAGCTTGTGCCCTGGAGGGAAGCTGCAAGTTACTGGAAGAAACTCCTTGCAGGGGAGTACGAGTGGTCCTCGATGAGCAAGCTACTGCGGGAAAAGGGGCTGGTGAAGTAATGGCCGTCGTCACCGAATACCTGTACCAGTTGATCGCCAAGCAGGTCGAGGATCGGGGCCTCGTCGTTTGGTACGACCCGGAACGAGCCTACTCAACGGCGGCGGCGGACCTGGCGCTCCCGAACACGACCGTCGCCCGTTACGATGGCAGCTACCTCAAGCTGCGGCACGGCATCGACCACCTGATGAACGACACCCAACCGCCTCGTCTGGTCGTGTACGTTCCGGTGGACAGGGACCAGACCCATGACGCCCTGATCGAGCTTGAAGCCGCTGGCGTCGTCATGAAGCCGAGGCAGCAACCGCCGAATTGCAACACCCGGTTGTCCGTCGTGGCCCGCAACGCCCTCAAGCCGATCCTGGGTGAGGATCAGGTTGATGAGATCGAGCGCCAGGCCGAGAACGGCAAGCTGAGCCTGGCCGACCTGAACAATCTCGCTGACAAGGGCAAGGACATCTCCACGGGCATCCTGACGCTCATCTTCGGCACGGCCAACCCGCAGGAAGTCGCCCTGGCCTTCTTGCCTGACGATCACCACGACGCCGAGATCGAGAAGAAGGCCGTCGAGAAGGAACTGCGGCACCTGCTTCAGGTCAGCTTCGATCTTGACCTGCCGCCCTCGGTCACACTCGCCAACCTGCGGGAGCGACTGGCCCGGCATGTCCTGCTCACCGACCTGATCGCCGGGCTGGGGCAGCATGTACCTGCCTCGCTGTCGTCGGTCGCCGTGGCAACTTCGCCGGGCGGCGTCGATGCCTGCGTGCGCCTGGCCCGGTCGTGGCGAAACAGCCGCAGCATCCGGGACAGCTACGTCGAGGCGGCGAACAAGGTCGAGGGGGAGTTCTCGCTCGGCCAGGCGGCGTTTGATCCCAAGAGTATCATCGAGAACGAGACGTTCCTCGCCGTGGAACGGGCGACTCCTTCGTCACGTCGAGAACGAACTGCTGGAAGCCGCCAGTCCCGATACTCCTTCAGTTGGCCGTCACCCGGTTGTCCCGCTTCTGGGCCGAGGCCGTGCCAGCCGTTCAAGCTCGCTGGGCGCTGATCGCCGCCGCTGCCGAGGTTTTGCTCGAAGCTGACCGAGTAGCCAAGGCGATCAAGAAGGCCCCGACAACCGTGCCCGCCCTCGTCAAAGCCTACGCCGACGATGAGGAACCGTGGTGCCTGCTCGACACGCACCACCGGCACCTGGAGAGCCGAAAGTACAACTTCGAGTTCGACGCCGGACGAGAACACCACGGCCTGGACAAGCTCATCACGAAAGCCGAGCAGCGCTACACCGAAGTCGGCTCGTCACTGGCGAAGCATTTTGTCACGCAGTTCGTCAAGGCGAAGCACCCAATCAGTGGCCTGCTGCGCCAGCGAGACTTCTTCCAAACGCAGGTGAAGCCGAAGCTCGGCGGCGGCAAGGTCGCCTATGTCTGGGTGGACGCCTTGCGGTTCGAGATGGCCCGTGAACTGTGCCGCTTGCTCAAGGACGATTTCGACCTGGCGATTCAGCCCGCCATCGGCATGATGCCCACGATCACCGAGATCGGTATGGCGGCGCTGCTGCCCAAGGCCAACGAGTCAGCCAAGGTGGTCAGCGTGGGCACCGGCAAGCTCGGCCTGGAGATCGGCGGCAAGGTCATCAAGGACCGCAAGGATCGAGTCGCCTTCCTCAAGGACCAGGCGGGCGTGCCGGTCTTCGACTGCAAGCTGGACGACCTGCTGCCGAAGCCGCCGAAGAAGGTGAAGGACGGCATCCAGAACGCCCAGTTGATCCTCGTCACATCGCAGGAGATCGACGAGTTTGGCGAGAGTGACACGAAGTTGGCCCGGTTGCAGATGGACAGTATGCTGACGTACCTCCGACGAGGCGTCCGTATCCTGAGCCGACCACGGCATCAAGACGATCATCCTCGCCGCCGACCACGGGTACTTGTTTGCCGACGAGATCAGCGAGGACATGCGGATCGACGCCCCCGGCGGCAAGACGGCTGACCTGCATCGGCGAGTCTGGGTCGGCGAGGGGGGCACGGCCGACACGTCCTTTCTGCGGACCTCGTTGTCTTCATCTGGGGATCGACAGCGAATTCGACATCGCCACGCCGGCGAGCTTCGCCATCTTCAAGGTGGCGGGTGGGAACCTCCTGTACTTCCACGGCGGCTTGTCGCCCCAAGAGTTGATCGTGCCCGTGGTGGTCATGACTTCGAGAGCCAAGGTCAGCGAGCCAACCACCGGGATCGCATGGACGCTCACGCCTGGAACGGCGAAACTGACGACAAGGTTCTTCTCCGTCCAGATCGCCGGGATGCCGAGCCAGTCGAGCCTATTCGGCTTCGAGCCGCCCAAAGTGCGAATCGAAGTCCGGGCCAACAAGAAGTGCGTCTCGGTCCCCGTCGAGCGCCTCCTACGGCTTCGAGGACGCCACGGGCGAGGTAAAATTGAAAGTGGCAGAGCAAGACGACAAGCGTATCGAATCAAACACCGTAACGGTAATGATAAGCGAGGAGATCACCCAGAAGACGGCGGGGGTCTATCTCCTTGACGCAACCACCGGAGCAGAACTGGCGACTCCGCTCACCGTCGAGGTCGCCATTTCGATGTGAGGTGAGCCATGCCGAGCTTGGACAAGAAAGCGGCTTCCGTATTCGCAGGCAAGGTGGTCCGCAAGGATTTGGTCCGCAAGGTGAAGGTCGGGGCCAACGTCCCGGTCTTCGTCCTGGAGTACCTGCTGGGGAAATACTGCGCCACCGACGACCAGGCAGCCATCGACGCCGGGTTGCGGGTGGTGAACACCACGCTGTCGTCGAACTTCGTCCGGCCCGACGAGGCGAACAAGCGCAGTCGATGGTCAAGGACAAGGGCAAGCACACCTTCATCGACAAGGTGCAGGTCCGCTACGTCTCCGACGACGACAAGCACTGGGCGGAACTGAAGAACTTCGGGCACAAGTTCGTCCACATTCCCGAGCATTACCTGCGGGAGTTTGACCGGCTGCTGATGGGCGGCATCTGGGCGCAGGTGGACCTCAAGCATCAATACGACGAGGAGGCCAAGGGCAAGCGCAGCCCGTTCTGGATCGAAAGCCTGAAACCGATCCAACTGGCGACCTTCGACCTGGAAGAGTACCGTGGGTGCCGCCGTCAGTTCACCACGGAGGAGTGGATCGACCTGTTGCTCCGCACAATCGGCATGGAGCCGAGCCATTTCCAGCGGCGGGTGAAGCTGCTCTTTCTCGTGCGGTTGCTGGCCTTGTGCGAGCACAACTACAACCTCGTGGAACTCGGCCCCCGTGGGACCGGCAAGAGCTACGGCTACCAGGAACTCTCGCCCTACACCATCCTGCTGACAGGCCCGACGACCGTCGCCAACCTGTTCTACAACATGGCGAGCGGGAAGATGGGGCTGGTTGGCATCTGGGACGCTATCGGCTTCGACGAAGTGGCTGACCTTCAGAAAATGCCCAAGGAAGTCGTGACCACGCTGAAGACCTACTGCGAATCGGGGATGTTCGCCCGTGGGAAGGATTCACTCTCGGGCATGGCGTCCATCGCCATGTTCGGCAACACGAACCAGCCGGTCGATGTCATGGTGCGGTCGTCGCACTTGTTCATTCCGATGCCCGAGGTCATTCGTGAGGACATGGCTTTTCTCGACCGCATTCACTTCTACATCCCCGGCTGGGAAATCCCGAAGATGCGAGTCGAGTTCTTCACCGATCACTACGGCTTCGTCGTGGACTACCTGGCCGAGGCCCTCCGGGAACTGCGGAAGCACAACTACACCGAGATCATCGACCGACACTTCTCGCTCGGTACGCACCTCAACGCTCGTGACGTGAAGGCCGTCCGCAAATCCGTGTCGGGCCTGGTCAAGCTGATATACCCACACGGCGAGTTGTCTAAGGAAGAGTTGGCGGAACTCGTAGAGTTGTGCTCTCGAAGGCCGTCGCCGGGTGAAAGAGCAACTGAAGAAGATGGGGTCGTTCGAGTATCACCAGACATCGTTTTCCCTGATCGACAACGAAACACGAGAAGAGAAGTTCGTCGGGGTGCCCGAGCAAGGCGGGCGGGACATGATCGCTCTCGACCCGTTGGCACCAGGATCGGTGTACACGGTGTCGGTCGATGACCAGGGAAAGGTCGGCCTTTACCGGCTCGAAGTTGGTTGCTCGCCCGGCACCGGCAAGCTAAAGATCGCAGGCGGCGTCGAAGGGCCGATGAAGGAGTCCATTCAGCGGGCCTTCGCCTACCTCATGGGTCAGAAGGTGAAGATGGGCATTGCCCAGTCGGTGGACACGACCGATTTTCACGTGGAAGCCATCGACCTTCTCAGCAACCACGTCCCCTGCGAGGCCGGCATCGCCCTGGTCATTGCCGTCTACTCGGCCATCAAGAGGCACTCCGTCCAGGCGGGCCTCGTCATCCTGGGCGACCTGAGTTGGACAGCGCCACTTTTCACACTGGGCAAGGCCGAAGTCAAGCTGGGCAAAGTAAATCGCCGTAAGTCCTTGGTTTTCGTGTGGCCATCTTACCCAGAATAAAAAGTGGCGCTGTCCAATTAGCATCCAGGGGAATATCAAGTCGATGCGGTCGCTGGCCGAGCCGTTGCAGGTTGCGATGGACAACGGGGCACGCCGGGCGCTGATTCCCCTGGAGAACAAGCGGAACTTCCTAGAAGTATCCGGCGACATCGTGGAGCGGGTCGATCCGGTGTTTTTCTCTGACCCGATGACGGCAGCGATCAAGGCGCTGGGGATGACATGAAGAGAAGAAGCACGGGACCGCGTTTCTCAGCGCAGGTCACTCCCTTTTCCTTATATCAGGAGATGCAGATGACCTTGCTCAACCTCAATCTGCACCGGGGGCACTTCTGCGCTGTTCTGGACGGGTCTAAGAGGGTGGAATACCGAAGTAGAACAGACTTCTGGGAGAGGCGACTGAAGGGGAGGAAATTCACCCACGTCAGGTTCCGTAATGGCTACTTGAAAACCGCCCCCGAAGTGATCGTTGTGTTGGAGAAGATCGTTGAAACGCCACACAGGTACGAGATACACCTAGGCAAGATTGTCGAGCAAAAGAACACGGACAGCCTGACGTAACTCAACGGATGCTGCCGGTTGGCGGTCGCCGGCTTCGAATGACGACACACGCGATGTGGAGCGCTCCTAGCGGAATACCTCAATGGACGTGGGATCGCTTAAGAAACGACTTCAGGAGCACCTGACGGACGGCCTCGTCACCATCGTGGGGTCGGGGCTGTCGGCTGCTGAAGGTGTCCCCGGAATGGACGATCTGGCTGCGCACCTTCGGGCAGAGGTTCCCAAGATCATGAAGGCGTCCTCGGCCTCAATTTCGGAAAGGATCGCCGCCCAACTTGTTGCAGGTATAGATTTGGAGTCACGCGGCCTGTGCGCTGTGCGATGCGCGTTGACACACGCCCTTTAATAATTACGCCGGGCCTGAACAAGTTTCGCGGCGGCTACGCATGTCCTTCCCCCAACTGTGTATAATCGACCCCAAAAGCGCCCTGCCTGGGTGGTCGGCCATCGACACGCTGGAGCGGTTCCAGGGCGGGGAGCGGACACTGATCCTGGTGAGCGCCACCGAGAGCGACCGGGCCTACTTGATGGCGTCCGCCGGGTTCCTGCTCGACCCCCGCCGGCTGACTGTGGCGCTGAGCCGGGCAAAGCGGAAAATGATACTGGTCGCCTCCCGCAGCATCTTCTCGCTCTTCAGCACGGACGAGGAGACGTTCATCAACTCGCTGCTCTGGAAAAACCTGCTCCTGCGGGCGTGTTCGACGCTGCTGTGGGAGGGGGAGCGGGTGGCAGTGTGGGGGGGCAATGAATAGTCGTGCCGTGTCGGCTCGCATCGAGACAACGGGAGTTCATCATGCTGAAGATTGATCGCCAGAAGCAACATTTCACACGCCTGGAGACACCGACCCTGGCCGACGCTTCGATTTCGGAACGCTACGACCTGCAAGAGTACATCTGCAACAGCCCGGATGCCTTCTTTAGGGAGATCGGCCAGGAACTTTTCTTCATCGACAACGAGTTGCAGCCCTCCGACGACGTGGAAGACCGCATCGACGTTCTGGCTCTGGACAAAGAGGGGCAGGCCGTTATCCTAGAGTTAAAACGGGGCAACCACAAGTTGCAGATGTTCCAGGCCATCTCTTACGCTGGCATGATCGCCAAGTGGCAACCAGACGACTTTCTTGCCCGCCTGGACCCGGACAAGCGGGAAAAGCTACTGGACTTCCTTGAAGTAGAGAAGGAGGAGATCAATCGGCACCAGCGGATCATCCTCGTCGCAGAGAGGTTTGATTACAGTGTCCTCGTCGGTGCCGAATGGCTTACCGAGCAATTCGGCCTCGATATTCTCTGTTGCCGTCTGTCCCTTGCCACGGATACCACAGGAAACGCCGAGTTTCTGGTCTGCTCGAACATCTTCCCCGCACCTGAACTGGCGCAGCAAGCTGTCCGCCGTGGGAGAGGGAGGGGAGGCGTCAACCCCCCAAAGTGGTCCGACTGGAATGCCGCTCTCGACAAGGTAAGTAACGCCGCCTTGGTTGCTTATTACTTGAAGGAACTGGAGGCAGGCAGGGAGAACTACCTCCGTAAACGAACCTTGCGGTATCGAATCGCGCGCAAACGACGATGGTCGGTCGCTGCCCGTCGTCAGAAGGCTTATGTCTGGCAAAGTGGCCGATTTGACGGCGACATCGATTTCTGGCGTAGCGGCCTGAGCCAACCGAACCAAGTAAAGTCTGTCAAAGAGGATCGGTGCCTCAGCTTTCTTCTGACAACGGACTCCGATTTCAATTACTTTCAGCTTGCAGCCACGCAGAAACTGCTCAGCACAGATTGGACGGAGGCTGGCGGCGCTGAGGAGCCAGAGGCCGACGTGGATGGTCAGGATGATGCGTGACCTGACTCTTCCGCCTCGTGGGGGTGACAGTCATGGCGAAGCACTGGTGTGTGAATTTTGAGGATGATGCGAACCTGGTGCTTGGGATCGAGAACAACTTGTGGTCAATAGGCTATCAGTACGCTGACGACGGGAGCGATCTGCCATCCCGGAAGCGGAGAAGGCGCTCGTCAAGGGCGAAGTCGCAAAGGAGGCCATCGAGGTGTACCCCCCGGCGCAAGCGGCCGGGATCGAGGCCAGCCAGAGGCTCACCTGGGCGGCCGGTACGACGCGGAAACGGGAAAGAAGTACCAGGGCATCTCCCGGGTCGTGCAGGACAAGGACCAGGCCGTGGACCTCGGAAAATCCCACAATCAGAAGGGCAGCTCTAAGACATCGCAGCCGGAAGAATCCTCATCGTCAAAGATGAAGGGCACGGGCAACGATCCTGGCAGGAAGCTCGTTCGCGTGCAGTTCCCGCCGGGAGCCACGGCCGAGGAAATCGCCAAAGGGATCAACGAGGCGATGGAAAGAAACAAGGCACCCGAGCGGCCGGCCTCTTCGTCCTGAGATTCAAGGAACAGTGTCGCGACGAACACGGGCTGTGCGCCTCGTGCGTCGCGGCTGGCGAGGGTGCCGTGGTGAAGCCGACGGGTTGCGCAACTTGACGCGACTGGTCGTAAGTACGCGAGTGAGGGAGTCCCGCGATGCTGAGGTCCCGCATCCTGGCAGCGGACAAGGTCAGCCTCGACCACGAGTTGGGCGTGGTAACGCTGGACGGGGACACCCTGAAAATCTCCCCCGACGACCACGTCATGCGAAACATCCTGGAGAAGCCGCTCTGGCTGATCGACGGTGACCTGTACGCCAAGGACGACCCCGAGAAGTTCATCAAGAGCCTCTACCTGCACTACAAGTCGGCCTACTTCCGCGCGACCAAGGCCGAAGACGACGGGCTGCCGCCCACGAAGTCGGCCGGTCCATTGCCATAAGGTGCGACCATGCTCACTGTCGATCAGATGGTGGCCATTTACCTGGAAACGCCGAACCACCAGGCGCCCGTGACCGGCCCCGAGGCGGACGAGTTCCGCGCCAAATTGGCGGCAGCACGCGCCGACGCCACGAAGCGCGGCGGATACGTCGATTTCCCCGCCGATGTCCGTTCGGACTGCCAGAAGCAAGTCAAGAGCGTCAACACGGCGAAGGCCAGCAGCGAAAGCGGAGACCTGGGAATGAAACGCCCGCCGGCGGCCATCGACTGACCGGCCGCTGCGCTCTCTCGCGGCGGCCGGCGCCTCTTCTCTCTCCCGTGCATTGATATGGCTGCGGGTCGGCCGTCATGGAGCGCTGGCCGTCGCGATGTAACCGTTCGTGCTCGAATCCGTCAGCGCGGCGAGTTGCTTCCACACCCGCCGCGCCTGCTCCGCGGTCATGTCCTCGACCCGCCCTGACGCGCCGGGGACCGGCTCCAGGTAATCAGCGAGCCGAACGTGCTTTTGCGCGGCCAGGTCGGTCAGCTTACGATCGCCAACCGGGCCGATGCCGGCGTCCGCGGTCTTCGGGGCCGGCATCGGCCCGTCGGCGGCAACGGTCTTCTCGCCGCCGGCCTTGGCGCCAGGCGTCCCCCACTGCGGCAGCGTCGGCGTGCGAACAAGCTGCCGCTTACCGGGGTCGTAGTCGCACCACTGGCTCGGCAGCCGGTACAGATACCGGCCGACTTCGTATTTCACCGCGGCCCGCTTCAGGGCGTCCGAGAAGGCGGCCTTCATCCGATCGCCGCTGTCGGGCTGTTCGGACTGGCCGCCGACATCGCTCTTGCAAATCCACCGCTCGCTGATCCGCAGGCGCAACCGGCACATCACCGAGCCGTCCGGCAGCACGCGGTACGAATCCTGCCATTCGGTCACGCCCAGCACGGTATCGAGGCGATCGCAGATCACGCGGGCATCGACGTAGGGCGGGGCCAGGGCGCGCCGGTCCGAGACGAGGACCGGCTTGAACCGCACTTCACTCATGTCGAACGGGGCCGCCGTAGCGGCCGCAATGCGTTGCACGTCAGCGCCAGCGGTGGTTAGGTCGTCATCGGGTCTCCGGTTCGGGGAAGGGGCCGGCGGTGGCGAGCCGCCGGCCGGGTGGGACGTGTGACGTGTATACCGCTCGTTGGCGTTGGCTTCGCTGAAGTCGCCGCTGTAGAACTCATCCCGCAACATCCGCTCCTGTTCATGGGTCCGGGCCGGCGCCGACGTGGCGTCCGGCTGGACGGTCGGCAGCGCCTGCCGCAGCGCCGCCTGGTGCCGGCACCCGCCCGGGCGCTCGCTGCGATAGATGCCATCGGGGCAGTCGCACCCGCTCAGGTCCGCGGGCAGGTCGTACTGCTCGCCGGTGACGAACTTGCTGAGCCGGAAGGCGACCAGGCGACCGGCGTCGAGAATCGCCTGACACCAGTAAGCCATCTCGTCGCGGTCGGTGTGATCGCCGTGGACGATGGCCAGCACCGCGGCGCCGTCGATCAGGTCCTGGGCAGTCGCCCCACCGACGAATCGCCCCTCGACCTGTACCGGCAGGAGGGGCTTGCGGTCGAGGGAGCGGGTGACGTTGCGTTGACGGGCCGGGGGAAGGATCGTAGCGTTCATATTGCGTTCCTTTCATGAGAAGGAATGCCACGGGACGGGCGTGTTAGCGCACGCGCCGTCCCAACTTGTCGCCGGCCCGACCGTCAGGCCGGCATTGCCTCTCTCCGTTTCTCCTTGGCCGCTCGCAAGTCCCGGCTGAACCCGCAAGCCGCCGGGAGATTGGCCACGAGGGACCAGGTTGTCAATGAGCTTGTAGCCTACTGACTACATTGATATAATAAGGCCAACTGGCCTAATTGACAAGTCCAGTTGGCTACATTTTCAGGATTATTCTAGGGTATGCCCATGAGCGCGGAATGGTTCGCGGGACGGTTGCGGGAGCTGCGCGTCGGGGCCGGGCTCACTCAGGATCAGCTCGCCGAGAAGGCTGGCGTGAAGAGGGACGCCGTTGCCCGATGGGAACGGGGCACGCGCGAGCCGAGCTGGTCCAACGTCGTTGCCCTGGCGGACGCGCTCGGAGTCAGCACCGAGGCGTTCCGGCAGGAGCCCGGCCCGGCGCAGATAGCACTACCTGGGCGGCCACGGAAGGCCCCGCCGGCAGTGAAAGCCCTGGAAAGGCCGTGGAAGCTGACGTGACCACGCAGCGGAGCTTTGCTGCCGTTTGTGCTTGGCCAAGCGATGACGCTGCCGTAAGCTGAGGACGAGAGTCGGTTGCGCTGTGCTGAACCGGGGTGCCTCATGAGTCGCATCTGGTATGTCGAGTCGATTCACATCAAGCAGTTCCAGGGACGGGACCGACCATTCGCCGAGTTGATAAACTCCCTGCTCGTGCGGCAATCCCGGGATTGTTATTTGCCCGATGCAGCATTGCGGCTAAACCTGAATACACTAGCACCCGACGGGGGTGTCGATGCGGCCGTAGATCAAGCTGCTCCTCGTGAGAGGGACTCGACGGGCTATTTGACGGACCGGACCTGTTGGCAGTATAAAGCATGCCCGACAGGGCACATACACGCCCCTCAAGGCGAAAGAGGTGGGCAACGGGCCGGCCTCGTTTACGAGGTCAGCAAGCCAGAGGTCAGGAGGCTTACAACCGAGGGATATGGATACCGCTTCTGCATCGCAGACGAACTTCCGCCTAACCGGATCTTCGAGTGGGAGGATTGGCTGTTTCAGGAGGTTCGGAAGATCAACGCCGGCGCCCCAAGACCCATCGTGTTGACCGCGTCACGGCTGGCGACATGGGCCAGCCGCTATCCTGGGTTGATCCGCGAACTCCGCAACGACCTCGGCTCCTTCCGTGAGCTGAAGACTTGGGGGCAGGAGATTCGACGCTTAACCGACACGTACTTTCCGGTGCCCGCTTGGGCTGCCCACCTCCGATTGGTGCGCGAGTTCGCGGACTTTCGGACGACGCCACGGGGGGGAGTCCTGACAGTCAGCGGCGAGGCAGGCGTGGGCAAGACACGCTGCGTGTACGAAGCTCTTGCCGCAGACGCGGCGAACCAAGCCGTTGTGGTCTACACGACGAATGAGAGCGAGGCGGAAGCGCTAGTGACCCACCTAGCCGGGGACCCTAATGCCAAGGCGCTAGTCGTCGCCGATGAATGTGGGCTACAGGTTGCAGTCCGATTGGAAAGGGCGCTGGGGACGCACAGGAGCCGCCTCCGAGTCATCGCCATCGACAACCAGCAACAAGCCGAGCGGACGAGCATGGGGGAACTGCGGCTCGCCCGCCTTTCCGATCAAGAGGTCGATGAGATCCTCAAACTCAATTTTCCAACCGTCCTGCTGGACCGCCGGCGTGCTTTCGCGCACCTCTCTCACGGTTTCGTCCGCCTGGCTGTGGACCTCTGCGAATATCAGCATCTCATCCCAGAAAGGGGGAACATCGACGCGACGTTGATCGAATGGTTCCAGAGGCACTACCTCACCGCCCGGCTCCATGATAAAGAACACACCGCGGTGATAATCGTTTCGCTAGCCTCTCGGGTGGGGTTCAGCGGCGATGTGGCATCGCAGTTGCATGAACTGTGCGCGGCATGCCAGGGGTCTGGCATCACCGCCGAAGAGGTCGTGGAGATCGCACGTCGATTGAAACAGTCACCGGGATTCATTGCGGTAGGGGAGCGCTATCTTTACGTGACGCCGCGGCTGATCGCCCAGGCGGCTTTCCGGACAGCTTGGGATCACTGGGTTCGCCCGTCACCTATTGACTTCTTCCTCGCCCTGCCCGCGGGCCTTGAGGAGCCATTTTTCGCGCAACTGCGCGATGCCGGCACAGCTGAGATGAGACGGGCGTGCGCGGATTTTTTTTTGAAGTGGACCACCCAGCTCACGGTAAAGGACGTGGCTGATGATATGAACGTGCGGCGACTGGTCCGCCTAGCCGACGTGGAACCGAACAGCGTCCTCCCTCGCCTCCGACAGTTAATCGAGTCGGTTGGTGTTGGCGATCTCCAGGGACTGCACGCGGATAGTTCTACAGACACCTGGGATTTCGCGGAGGCCGGCGCAGGGGTAAAGCCAAGGCGGCCCGCCGGGACCTCGTATGGCTTGCCGAGCGTTTCTTGTCGCTTCCCGAACACTTCCGCGACGCGGAGCGGATTTTGTTCCGGTTGGCGCTGGCGGAGACGGAAACTTACGCGAACAACGCAACCGGCGTCTGGACCGCAATCTTCCAGTTGTACCTATCAGGGACGCCGGTCTCCTACCCTGACCGACTCCAGCTGCTCGAATCCCGGTTCCAGGGCGAGGACGAAAGGGAAAGGAGGCTGTGCTTCGCGGGCCTCGACACTTCTATTTCCGCCTTCCGCGGGGGGAGCGGACGGGTGCTTGGCCCCCCGGTCGTGGCGGGGCGGATACCGCCGGCCGAATGGCAACCCACCTCTTCAGCGGAGGCAACCTGGTGCTGGGAGGCCACTGTGAGCCTGTTGCGGCGGCTCACGCACCACGGCGATGCCTCGACCCGCGAAGCGGCCCTGCGACTAGCTGTCAAGCGCGTTCACACTATCCTGCTGCTCGGCTCTCTCCGGGATGCGCGAGAGATGATCGCGGAAGCCGGGGCCTTGCCTGACGACTTGTTGGCCAGCTTGCTAAAGGAGATAGATGAATTCCTTGAGTTCTTTAGCGATCCCCAGTCGAAACTCATTCCGATGGCCGTCGAGGCCGGTGTCCGGGCTTGGCGGGACCAATTGGTGCCGGATACGCTCCACGGGAGACTCGTTGCTACCATCGGACAGGAGCCGTGGCACTTATGGGGGCGGGGTAGGGGGCAGGGGCGGGGGCAAGCGGATCAGGAACCTGTGATCCGAGAAATTGCCGAGGAACTCCTCCGGGACCGGGCCGCGTTCGACCGGGAGATCGGCTGGCTGCTGTCCGAGCACGCCAAGTCTGCATTCCGCCTCGGCGACCACTTAGGGGAATTAGACGTGGCCGGCGAATTGCTTGAGCCCCTCTTGGCCGCTGCTGTCGCCAGCGCCCACTTGGGCCTGGCCCGAGGATACCTCAAAGGACTGACCGAGCGGCATCCGCCGCACCTCGGCCGCGCCAACGAGTTGCTCGACAGCTATCAGCAGGACCACCCCCAGGCGATTTTCGACCTCAGTTCGGCGGCCACGGCACTGCGACCTTTCCCGCGGTTGTTGGCGATGGTAGACGGCGGGCAACTGGCGCCTGTCGATTTGCGCGGCTACTTCTACGCGGGCAAACGCCACCTGCCATCCGGGGAATTGGCTGAAGTGCTGAGTCGTCTGACCGGGGCGGCCCGGCGAGGCGACGTTGACGCGGCTCGGGCCGCCTTAAACGTCCTATGGATACAGTTGGGACCCAAGGCCGGTGGCAGTGCCACCGCCGCGCTGCAGGACCCAGAAATTCGAGGGCTCTTGACAGACATCCTTCGGTTGTCCGCAGAGACAGCCAGCCGTGAAGTCCACGCCTGGGATGAGCTGTTGGGCTACCTCGCCGAAATCGACCCCGACGAGGCGGCCGCCATTGCCGGCTTGGGCCTCACAAGTCAGGACTTGCGTGTACGCGAGTCCGCCGTTGCCTGTCTTACCGCACTGGCACACGCGCAACCGAAGGCGGTGATGGAGCGGCTGGGGGCCGCACTACTCGATCCCACCGTCGGACCGATCCTGGGCATCCAGGGTTTGCACGGCTTGGTAGGCGCCTTGCCTCCGGGAGTGGTGAGGTGCTGGCTTGAGTCCCACGGCTTGCCGGGGCGCTGGTGATCGCTCGCCACCTTCCGCCCCCGGTTGTTGAGGGTGGACAGCCGCGCGTCCCCGAACTGACGGCCTATGTCCTCCAACGCTTCGAGGGTGAGGACGGCGTGTTCCATGAATTCTGCGCTGGGGTGCACTCAGGGGCGGTTTATTGGGGCAATATCGCTGAGCAGTACGAAAAGCAGGCTGAGGCCGCACGCCCCTTTCTGACCGACCGGATCCGGCGAATCCGGGAATGGGCTATGTATGAAATCGAACATGGGAAAGAGCTGAGCGAATTCTGGCGCGTTCGCGACGAGGAGGACGAGATGCCACAGTAGCGGGGAATAGTACCGGCCGTGGAAGGATTGACCACCGAGGCGTTCCGCCAGGAGCCCGGGCTGGCGCCGGAGGCACACCGGGGCCGGCCCTGGAAGGCCGCGGCGGAGGCTAGGACATCGGTGACGGGATCAGAGCAGCGACGACCCGCACGTTCGCAGATCACGCCAAGTACAACAGAGCGTCCAAGAGGCGGTTGTCGGCGAGCATCTCAACGACAGTGACCTCCATTTCGGCCGCAAGGTGGAAGGATTCGGATGGAGTGGAAATACTCCCCCGCGCTCTCATTGCGAGGCTCCTGCGAAGAGTCCCTCCCAAGTACTCCGCAAGAAGACGACGAGCAACGGCCGCACCTGAGATATGCTGACGCCCCTCATGAACTACATCGTTTCGGCACCCATATATCCAGCGGAGGTTGTCGCCTATCGTAGTCTTGTGTTCTTTATACAGATGGGCCCCGTAAGAGACCCAAAGCCGGACTCGCCAGGCCAGATATGCCAAGTGCGGATAGTTATGGAACACTTGCTCATCAAGCTCTCGGAATGAGAATCGCAAACACAATTCAATCCACCAACTGATGAGATCCCCGTCAGGTGCCTGGCTTTCTGGTGGATCCAAGTTGTCGAGCAGGTTGTATCGTTCTGCATAGGCTCGAGCGGCCCGAGCAAAGTAAAGATGTTCGTCGTAGAAAAGGAACAGCGATGACATGGCCCCAGTGGATCGGATCACCGTGTCGAGTTTTGCACCTCCCAAACGAGAACCCCGTTCGGCAAGGATCTCTGCGGCAGTCCACAAGTTCACGATGCCGGCTTCATGCTTTGGCGTGGTTGTGCCGATCCGATACCAATGCAAAGAGTCAGCCCAATCCGGCGGCACTGGACGCACGAACGGAAGGAAAATCTCGTCTTCAGTTTTGCTATCTCGATCATGTTCGAGAACGCAGCGATATACAGGACCTCCCCCGTCGTGGGCCACTACACCGCAGTACTGGGTAATTGAAGCGCTTCTCCGACTATAGAGAAAGACAGCGTCAAGGCACTGCCGGGAGGCTCGTACTGCAAGATCGCGTGCTGCAAAAACGTCGCGAGGGGCAGCTTCAGATTCCCCACTTACTGACCCCAAGTACTCCTCCACATCGACGCGCAATCCCTGCGGCGATGGCTGTAGCAATTGTTGGTCCTGTCCGAATTGTAACAGCTCGTCTGTGTAGCCCTGGCCAGCCATCAGGTAAACGCCTGGGGGGAAGATCTCACCCGAGATCTGGAGACCGGGCTCGTCCAATGGCAAGTACACGAGGTATCTCTGTCTGGCCCCCCGCAAGGAACCGAGGATCAATCCGACCCTCGCTTCGAGCGAAGTGCTATGTAGTCCGATCCTGTCCCCTCGAAGGTACTTGACGGGGAGTTCTGCAAGCCATTCGCGAGATTATCCACGATCAAGCGAAAACGATAACACTTCCTCGATGACGGGATAGCCTCCGTCACAGCAGTCCCGCAGGCTAGCTCTCGCGCCATGCAGAGAGTCTCTTAGATAGCTCAGCAGGGCATCCCTGTACTCGTTGCCTGCTCGTAGCGTGCATGGACGGCAATTGCAAGTTGACGAATTCTTCCAAGAAGGTACTTCTCAACATCGATGGTCTTCTGAAGGCCGTATTTCTGGCGGAGAAGACCTTCGCTCTTTTGCCGATCATCGGCCTCTATCACATCAATATAATCCCTGCCGAATGTGATGAATCGGTGGGCCTCAAGCCGAGCAGGATAGTTCAAGCGAAGGTCGTCTATGCGCTTGATCGCTTGGCGTAAGGAGGCATGAAGCCGATAAGCGAACTCCGCATGCTGCTGGAACAAATCGAGTGCCTGCCGGATCACCGCGAAAAGATCGGGCAACGCCAAGGTCCGTAGTATCCTTGTGGCGGGCGCCCGGTCGTCTTGCAACAGCTCTAGCCACATGGACAGAAAGCCTTGGGCGACCGTGGTCAGGTGTCGCAGGTCCTGCTCCGCGACAATTGAATTGCGGTATTCGTTGCAATTCGTCGTCCAGATGTCTTTATCAAGCCGCATGCGACCTCCTTCAAGTGGCGTATCGTGTCACAGACTAAGAGCGTTCGGAACAAATGGAAAAAGCGCCATGATGTCAGGTGATCTGGTGATTTCTTCCGCACGCTTTCACGGCGTGCCTCTACGCAGCAATGGTCACTGCCCGCGCAGAAATCGGTACAGGCATTCTGGCCTTGAGTGACGACCCGCCGCTGTGCCGTTGCCGTTGTCGCCGCCAGTTGGCATCATAAGGCCACCTGCGCCCCTCGCCAATGAAAAGACCCGCTGCGCCTCATTCCTTCTGCCCACAGGGGACCGGCCTGCTCAAGGCACCTCGCAGCTGGCCGCCCTCGCGGCAAGGGTAGTGTCCTGGCATCAGTTAGGACACTACCCGGCAGGGACCAAAGGCAGGAAGGCTGCAACACGCAGCAGAGCAGTTTGTCGCCCAGGACGCACGCCGCGGTCAGGAAGTTGCCCACCTCGACCGGGCAGTCGAGCAGAACTTTCTCGTGCGTAATGACCTGGGGCACCTTGAGCGAGAATCCGAATTTGGCCGGCGTCCGGTCACGCCATCCTTCGACCATTTTGCGGGACGGACTGCGGTAGAACGTGCTGTTCACCTCGACGACCGGGTAGCCCTCGGCGAGGTAGGAGAGATAGTCCCCGGCGGACAGGTCCGCGGGGTAAAAGACGCCGGACCATTCCTTGTACGACCAGCCGCAGGTGCCGATGCGAAGTGGGTGCACGGGAGGGACCTCTTCCCGGCAAGGCCGCCGACGGGACCCGTGCGGGCCGCGTGTGCGGTTGCTACACTACCGCCCATCATGTATCGGCGCGGCGAGACCGTCAACGAAGAAGATTTCCGGCCCGCCGGGCGGTGTGGCAGGAGGGAGGCTTGACCCGTGGCCCACGCCCAGAACCCCGACCGCGTTAGACTACTGTTCGGCCCCTACGCGACGCCCCGCCTCCCGCTCGGCGAGGTCCTGAGTTGTGAGATCCGCGACGGCGACGTGGTTGTGGTCGATTACAGCGACGCTCCGATCCCGTGGCCCATTGGGCAGCGCCGCGGTCGGGGTGCCCGGGCGCTTGTCGTGTACGGCCGGCTGGTGGACGCGATCCGCCGGGAGGCGAACCAGGCCGTAGCCCACTGGTGGGGGGTCTCACTGCAAACCGTGAGCAAGTGGAGAAAGGCGTTGGACGTGCCGCGGGCCAACGAAGGGACGCACCGGCTCCACCATGACACCGCTCTGACGCCAGGCGTTGCTGCCGGCCGGAAGAAGGCCCGCCAGAAGACCAACGACCCCGGCCGGCGGGAGAAGATCGCAGCGGCCAAGCGTGGCAAGCCACGGCCGGCCCGCGTCCCCGAGGCCCTGCGCAGGGCCAACCGGGGCCGGCGCCTGCCCGAAGAGACACGGCAGAAGATGAGCGAAGCCCAGCGCCGTCGAGGGACTCGCCCCTCCGCAGCGGGCAGGCCCTGGACCGTCGAGGAAGACGAGTTGCTCAGGTCGTTGCCGGCGCGTGAAGCGGCGGAACGGACGGGGCGCACGTTGACGGCGGTTTACAATCGCCGGATCGACCTGGGGATACCGGACGGGCGGCGGAGGGAGCACAGGGCATGAGCAACACCAGCTACCCCCGGGCCATCGCCCGTGTCCCATTCGTTGACGGCGTGACCCGTGATGTATTCGAGGACGCTGGCGGCCGGCAGTTCGTCCTGGACGACGGTGGCGACCCGCAGTATGGGGTGTGGATCCTGTCGAGGGGGATCGACGACGACCTGGACGACGGCCCGCGGCCGGACGCCGTGGCGGGGCCGGCTGGGTAGGGCCTCGCCGCGGAGACTGTGCCGATGAGGCCACGGGGCCGGCTGCGGAAATACGGGTGACTATTGGCCGAACTGGCTACACCGGAGGACAAAAAGGGACGTGCCGCAGCATCCGAAGGCTGCTCGGGTTCTACAACCGTTTACAACCGCAGACAGGTTCAGAGGGGTGTAGTTGGGCTACCAAAAAACGCGAAAACCCGCGGAAATCCACGGGTTATTTGCTACCTTTTGTATCCGTAGACCGATGCTCTATCCAGTTGAGCTACAGGCGCGAATGATTCTCACCTCATCCGAGGGCCATTCTACGCCGCCCCCAGTGCCCGGCAAGGCAAACTGGAGCAGAGGCAACCGGCCGACCCGACAAGGGCGTTCGTGGGAGCTACTCCTTTTCTGCCAGGTCGCGTATCACAAGATGCATCAGCCGCAGCCCTTCGGGGTGATCGGGGCGGTCGGCGAGAATGGCGAGGGTCTGGCGCCGCGCGTCCTTGGGGCGCCCTGGCGGAGCAGCAGGCGGGCCAGCTCACAGCGCCATTCCGTCTCCCGAGGCGCCTGCTCCAGGGCCGCCTCATAGGCGGACGCGGCCTGGTTGGGGTCGCCCAGCGCCTCGGACAGGACCGCCTTGAGGTGAAGGTCGGCGGCCGAACGTGCCGATCCTGGCTCGCTCAGCAGCCGCAGGGCCTTCTCCTGGAACGGTCGCCGCCCGGAGTCCTCCGCTTCGGAATGCAGTTGGAGCGCGGCCGCCATGATCTGCTGCGGCTGGTCGGGCAGGACCTCTTCGAGCAACTCTTCGTCCGTTAGTGTGCCGGCGGCGTGGGCAACGATCGGCGTTTGATAAGCGTCGGATAGCTGGAGGGAGCGCCGCCAGCTGGCGATCGCCTGGCGGCGTTCGCCGTCGGCCAACTCCAGGCTCCCGGCCAGATAGTACAACTCGGGGTCGCTCGGAAGGACGTGCTCGGCGCGAGCCACATAAACGGCCCGGGTGGCGGCGTTGCTGAAGGCGCTGCGGTGGGCGGCCAGGCGCAGGTTGGCCCGCGCCGAAAGCGGGCAGAGGTCGCGTGCCTGGACATAGTGAGCCAGCCCTGGCAGGAGGTACCGTTCCTCTGCCTGGTGGCGCTCCTCGGCGTCTGGCGCCTCTGCGGCTTGTTTCTCGTAACGGTCCAGGTAGGCCTGGCCGGCGGCCAGGTGAAGGTCGGCGTGATCCGGTGCGGTCTGCGTGGCGGCTTCGATGAGGGCGAGACCCTCGTCGCCGCCGGCCAGGCCGGCACCGATCCGCAAACTCTCCGCACGGGCGGACCGCCAGCCTTCGGCGCCCAGAAGCAGGGCCAGGGCCGCTGCCGTGGCGGTTCCCGCCAGCACGGCCAGGCGGCTTGCCCAGGGAGGCGCGGCAACCGCTCGGCCTGTCTCGGGACGTTTTTCGCCCAGCGCGGCGATGTGGGCCGCCACCACCGTGGTCAGCACGGCCACCGCGGGGATGTGCAGGCCGAAGTCGACGAAGCTGTGTACGGCCACGGCAGTGAAGCCAAGCAGCGCCCCCAGGACCAAACCCCCCGCCGACTGGCCGCGGTACCGTCGAAGCGCCCGCCAGCCCAACCGGTAAACGAGCAGAATCACGGCGATGCTGAGCAGCAACCGAACGACGCCCCCTTCAATCAGCCCTTCGAGGTAGTCGTTGTGGGCGTGCTCGACGATCCATCCCTTGTGGAGGGGGCTGGTGCGATACATCTGCTCGACGTGGACGAAGCTGCCGTAACCCGTGCCGGTGAGGGGGAAATCCTGGGCGGCGGGCAGCACGTCGGACCAGATCTCGCCGCGACCTTCCTGCAGGGCATCGCCTTCCCAGAGGGTCAAGAGGCGGGTACGCAACGGGCCGGTGCCCAGCCAGGCGAGCAATCCCAGGGCCAAGGCCGTCGCCAGGATGACCCCGCCCCAGGGGCCGGCACGGGAGGACCGCGCGGCGCGGAGCAGGAGGCAGACGGCGCAGCCACAGGTCAGGGCCACCAGTCCCCGCGCGACAGGCTGAAGGCGACGGCGGCGGCCATGAGCGCCAGACAAGCCGCGAGCCACAGCGACGGCGCGTCGCTGAGCAATTCCAGCGGGTTCCACCAGCCGGGGCTGGCGATGGTCTCGTGGTCCGTTCCAGGGTCGGTCGCCGCGTTGCGCCGCGCCAGGAGCAAACCCGCGGCCAGGCCGATGCATTGGTTAACGTAGAACGGGAAGTGATTGCGACAGATGAACGGGCCGAACGGCGAGGCGTCGGCATAGGTCGTCACGGACCAGTACATGGTCCCGCGCGGTGAGGAGAAGAATTGCAGGAAGGCGAACAGCGCCAGAGCAGCGCCGTTGATCGTTGCCGCCAACGCCAGGCGGCGGAGCGACCCCGGCGAGGCGACGTTGCGCACCACCACGAAGAGCAGGAAAACGGCAAGCAGGCGGAACAGCTCTTCGCGCGTGCCGGCGGGGTAGAGGCTCAGCGTGTCGCCGGCCGGAAGGACGGCCGCAGGCACGGCGTGGGGCGGCGGCAGCGCCTCCCGGTTCTCCGGAAGCAATTCACGATAGAGCCCGGCAGCCGTCGGCGACAGCCGGTTCAGCAACCCGTGCGGCAGCGGCACCAGCTGCATCGCCCCGACCAGAAAGAGTCCTGCCAGGCCAACGGTGACGGGGCAGCGCCGCCAGCTCGCGGTGCCTTCGAGGATCGCCCGCGCCGCCCACAGAAGTGCCAGCAGAGCGACGCCGGCATAAAGCAGCGCCTCGAAGGCCGGCTGCACCGCCCCGAAGGCCCACGGTGCCAGGCACACCATCAGAAGGACGATGCCTTCCATGGCGGCGCGAAGGAGCGGGGCCGTCCGCGGACGCTGTTCGGCGGGTTGAGAGGTACGGCTCATGATGACCGCTCAGGGCGGCGGCAAAGCGACAAAGGCGGCCTGCCGCCCGACAATCCGGGTAGCAGACCGCCCTGGCTTACCAATCGGGGGGGCGGATCGGGTTACTTGAAGCGGGAGGTGTTACTGGTCTTTTCCCAGCTCTTGAACTCGACCTCGGTCGGCTCATCGGCCGGGGCGGCTGCCCTGGCCACCGGCGTTTGAGCCGAGGCGGGCGGGGCGGCGTCGATGACCCGGAACTCGCCGACCGGGCCTGTGAGCAGCGCGTTGGCGCTGCCACTGAAGAGTGCCAGCGCCAGGG
The DNA here is from genome assembly GCA_963827935.1 of uncultured Planctomycetota bacterium. Taxonomy (GTDB): domain Bacteria; phylum Planctomycetota; class Planctomycetia; order Gemmatales; family Gemmataceae; genus DATFNV01. Next base: position 1,060,115 of record CAWHCN010000004.1, read on the forward strand.
CCGGCACCGACAACAGCACCAGGGCACCGAACACCTTCTTCGCGATGCGCCACCTGGAAAGCTTGTGGGTAGTCATGATCGTGCCTCGTCTGGGTAGGATTCCATCTGCTCCGCAGTCGCTTGGCGCCGAGGGGGGACAGCCGCCAGACGTACAAGACTGTTTTAGCAGAACGGCTTCTCGCTGTCAACCAGATCTTCTTGTGGCGGCACGTTTCTAACGTGCCGGGGGCCGGGGTTAGTTCGGCACGTTGGAAACGCGCCGCCACACCATCCGGTCACTTCTCGGCCTTTTCCTCGGTGAGCCACTTCAGGCCGTTGCGCTTGAGGAAGGCGTGGACCTCTTCGATGTGGGTATAGTACCCCTTGCCGTCGCCGGCGCCGCTGTCCACGCCGATGAGGTAGCCGCGCCGGTCGAGGAGCGGGCCCCCCGAACGCCCCTTGAGTGGCGCCCGGGCGGTCTCCCAGCAGAGAACGGTCCCCTCGACCCCCGGCTTGCGGACCTTGCGCCGTCCCTTCACGTCCTCCAGGGCGCAGGTGGGGGGCCGGCCGTCTGCGCAGCCCACCGAGAGGGCGACGAACTCCTTGCCCTCGGGCAGCTTCGACGGCGGGCAGACCTTCGCCGCGCCCGGCATCTCGTCGCGGGTCGTCCATTGCAGCACGGCGAGGTCGGACTCGGGCGCCTGGGCGATGACCTCGGCCATGCGGTAGACCGCCGCCGTTTTGGGGTGGGAACCGGCGCTGAAGGTGGATACCTCCACGCGCTTGGCCCCATCCACGATATGGTTGGCCGTCAGGACGTAAACGATCGGCCCATTCCGCTTGAGGAGGACGCCGCTCCCCTCGTCGCCCTTGGTGAGGTTGACGACGCGCACGGTCGCCGTCACCGCTCGCAGCTGGGCCTCTTTGGGGAAGTCCTTCGAGTCAAGGATGCCGATTTCGGCGGGGAGGAGGAGGAGGAGGGCCAGGGGAATCATGAGCGTCTCCTTGTCCGGCTTGAATGGCTGCCACCAGGGGGCGGGCTCGCCAACGAGAGTGACTTGTCCACTGGCCTAGTGCGTGGACAAGTCACTTATGTGTGACAAATGGCTTTGTCACAAGGACTTACGACCTATAAAAAGTGACTTGTCCACTTGTCCACATGCTTTGTGGCCAAGTCACCCATTGTGTACAGAAATCAATCACCATGCGGCATTTTGCTACAGTTGCCCGGCTCGTAGGGTCAACTCATAGACCTTCGCCCGGACCTCCTTGATGTAAGAGGCGCGGATCTGGCTGGCAATCAGGCCCGGGCGCCCCTCCAGGAAGCCGAGCCGAAACCAGTAGTGGTACGCGAACCACAAGAGCGGCTCGAAGGGCAGCCGAATGATCAGCGCCTTGAGAAACCGCCGCCTCTCTTGCGTGTTCCCGAACAGCTGCGGGCGGATCGTCTCCTCACCGTACCGGCCCGTCGTCAGATATTGATACCGGAGAGCCGCCTCCCAGGTTGAATAGCGGTTGTGCCGGTCCAGATAGGCGTGCAACCCCTTGAAATCTTCGTGGATCAGCGGTGTGTCCAGCCGCCCCACCCGGCCATCGACGATGACCCGCTCGTGAACCTCCATGTCCAGACCGTCCCCGGCATCGCCCAGGACGCGTTCAAACCGAGCCCGGCCCTTGCGAAAGAGGAGGACCGCGGCGAAGGAGAAGCCGCCGAAGCGCAACCGGCGGCCGAGGAAGTGGAATCCCTTCGTGATCAGGAAGGCAGCCGTGTCATCCGGGGCCGCGACAGCGGCGGCGATCTCCTCCCACAAAGCCGGCGGCACCACCTCGTCGGCGTCAAGCAGGAGCACCCACTCGGTGCGGATGTCGATGTTGTCCAGGGCCCACTGCCGCTTCTTGGGATAGCCGCCGCCGTAATCGAACTGAACGACCTCGGCACCCGCCGCCTGGGCCAGCTCTGCCGTCTTGTCGTCGCTGTGGCTATCCAGGACGACTACGCGGGCTGCTGGGCCAAGTACGGCCATGCAGCGTGAGATGTTGGCCTGTTCGTTTTGCGCGGCAATCAGCACCGTGACGGGAAGCCGGCCCTCGTTCATGCCCCGTTCACCTGCTCACTCGCCCGCCGTCGTTTTGCGACCAGAAACGGCCCGAGCGCCACCGCGTCCAGCTCGCTCTTCTTCAGCGTATCCAGCGCCACCTCCGGTGTGCCGACGATGGGCGAACCGTGCAAATTGAAGCTGGTATTCAGCAGTCCCCCCACCCCGGTGCGCTCCCGGAACGCCCGGATCACATCGCGGTAAGCCGGGTTCAGGTCGTTGACTAGCTGGGGGCGGATGGTCTGGTCGAAGGGGTGGGTGCCGGCCACCAGCGACTCGGCCCCCTCGGGCGTGGTGTCGAACGCCTCGATCATGTAGAAGGCCCATGGGCTGGGCCGGCGGATGTAGCGCGGCGCGTCCTCCTCCAGGACCGACGCAGCGAAGGGCATCCAGAAATCGCGCTGTTTGATGGCGAAGTTGAGCTTGCGGATGACGCGCAGATCGCGGGGGTCGGCCAGGATGCTGCGGTTGCCCAGGCGCGCGGGCCGAGTTCTTCGCGGCCGTTGAAGCGGGCCACGATCTTGCCCGCGGCAAGCAGGTCCGCGACCTCGGCGGCGGGATCGGCCATGCGCCGGCAGGGCAGCCCGCTGGCGTGGGCGGCCGCTTCCATCTGTGCCTCCGTGAACTCCAGCCCCAGGTACATGTCGCGCGGCAGGTCGAGTGCCGGTTCGACCCCGCGTTCCCGGCACAGGTGGAGGTAGCCCAGGATGGCGGCACCGACCGGGGTGCCGCCGTCGTCGCTGGCCGGATAGACGTAGAGCGATTCCACCTCGGGCAGCTCGCGGATGAGCTTGTTGGCCTTGACGTTGAGGAAGGCCCCGCCGGCGGCGGTGACGCGGCGCAGGCCGGTGGCCGCGACCGCGTTCTTCACCCACTGGACCATCAACTCTTCGAAGGCGAGCTGGCAGGCCGCGGAGACGTTGTCGAACCGCTGACCGGCGAGGCGCCGCCCCCACCAGCGTTGTACGCCGGCGGCCATCCGGCCGGTGCGGTTGCGGAACCGCAGCCCTTCGACCTGGAAGGCCGACCGGAACACGTCGATGCAGGTCTCTGGCTGGCCATAGGGAGCCATGCCCATCACCTTGTACTCGTGCTCGTAGGGCTTCAGGCCCAGGTGGGCGGTGATGGCCGAGTACATGCAGGCGGCCGGGCTATGGAACTTCGGCGTGGTGGCCGTCGCCTCCAGCGCCACTCCGCGGCCCGCCCCGACGCTGGCGCACAGCCCATCGCCGGCACCGTCCAGAGTCAACACCGTAGCCGGCTCGGACCAGGGGCGATGGTAATAGGCCGTGGCCGCGTGGCACAGGTGATGGTCGAACGGCAGCAGCGGCTTGTCGGCCAGGCCATGATCGGCGAGGCAGCGCAGCAGGTCGTGGCGTTTGCGCAACTTCGGCAGCAGCCAGCGGCCCAATGCTGTGCCCCACTCGGTCCGGGCCAGCGACGACAGCGTGTTGAGGACGCTGTAGATCGGCTTGTGCCCGCGCGTCGGGACGGTGGTGCGGATGCGGCTGCTGAGCGTAACCAGATCGACCTGGCGCGGATCGATGCCGCCGCGCTGGAAGACGGCGGCGATGGACTCGGCCGGGATGCCCGCATGGTTCTTGGAGTTGAGCCGCCGTTCCTCGGAGCTGCACAGGACGACCCGGCCGTCGCGCAGCAGGCAGACGCCGGAATCGTGGCCGTCGTTGATGCCGAGAACGATCATCGGGGGGTTCCTCGACAGCTCCGGACGCAGCGGAAGTATACCTCCGCAATCCGCCCGGCAATGGCCGGCCACGCCAGGTTCTCCTCCGCGTAGCGCCGGCCGCGACAGCCCATCGCGTTCCGCCCCGCCCGGTCAGCGAGCAGCTCCTCCAGCGCCGCAGTCAGAGCGCCCACCTCCAGCGGCACCACGCGGCCGGCGTCGGCGGCCTTCACATGCTCGCACGACTGCACGGCATCGGAGACGACGACCGGCACGCCGCACGCCATCGCCTCGGCCACCACGATGCCGAAGTTCTCCGAGTGGCTTGGCAGCACGAACAGGTTGGCCCCGTCGAAGAGGTCCCAGCGCCTCGACGGCGTCACAGGACCGAGAAGTGCGACTCGCCCAGCTAGACCCAGCCGCTGCACTTCATGGCGAACCTCCTCGGCGTGCCCCGGGGCGTGTTCGTCCGGTCCACCGGCGATGGCGAGGAAAGCGTCGCCCACTCGCGCCAGGGCAGGGAGGAGCAAATCGACGAGTCCTTTCTTGGGATGCAACCGGGACAGGAACAGGAGCAACGGTCGTCCGTCGGCCCCTGGGCCGCAGCGCCGGCGCAGCACCTCCGGACGCGGTTCACGGCTCCACGCCGCCGCATCGACTCCCTGCGGGATGACCGCCGTCGCTCCCGGCAGCCCCAGACAACGTACCTCGTCGGCTTCCGCCTGGCTGGTGGCATGGAAGCAATGGACCCCGGTCAGGTTGCGCCGTTCGACCAGGTGCCAGTAGACGGCCTTCTGCCACGCCGAGCGTTGCCGCGAGTAATCCGAGAGCATGCCGCACGGCCGCAGGACCACCGGCCGGCCGGCGCGGCGTGCGGCCCGGCAGGCGGCCGCTACGGGATAGTTCCACACCGAATGGACGTGCAGCAAATCGTAGTCGGCCGCATGCTGCCGCAGCCACGCCCCCAGGCCGCGCGAGTACTTCCAGCGCTCGGACAGGCTTCGGCGGAAAAGATGGATCGGCACCGACGTTGGCGCCAGCGCCTCCGCGGTCAGCCTGTGACCGGCCCCGTCAGCATCCGTCGTGGCCACCTCGACACGGATTCCGGGAATGCGGTTCAGCGCCTCGCACATGGGAATGATGGCGGTACTCGGCCCGCCGTAGCGGGGAGCGATGCCGGGGATGACGTGCAGGACGCGCAATGTGCGAGGCCCTCGGCTCTTTCATGGTGACTTTGACGACTGACCGTTGGGTTTGAGCCTTCGGGCGAGTGCGTCCAGGGCTTCAGGGGAAAGGGCCTGGACCATCTCATCCAGAGACAACCCCTTGAGGCGTTCCTTCGCGGAAAGCCCCTTAAGTCGTTCCTCCGCGGGCAAGCTGGCCAGAGCTCGTCGATGCTCTGGCGGACAAAGTCCTTGAGTTTATCGGGCATGTCGGGCTCCTCGCTGTAAGCCTTGAACAGCTCGTACAAGAGGGTGCTGGTGTCCCGGGAGTGCGGCCGGTAGTGCTCACGCCCGTAGCGGAGGAACTCCTCGCGGGCACTGAACAGGTGGAGCATGGCATTCTGCTCCGCCAGCGGCAACTGGTGTACCACGATCAGGCGAATCCGCAAGCCCAGCCCTTGTACCTCGTAAACGCCGTCCCGCACCGGCGTCAGCACGACGCGCTGCGCCAGGTTCTGCGGGTAGCGAACGCACACCGCGAACAGCCGGAAGTCGTCCTCCGGGAGCAGGTCTTGTAGCGATGGACTCGCCTGCTTCCGGTAGTTGACGAAGTGACCCACCAACTCCCACAAGGTCCAGGCGTCGAGGGCCTCCTGGTGCGACTTGAAGGTTAACAAGTTATGCGCCGCCAGGTCCTCGAAGCCATCCGGTAGCCGCCGCGGGAGCGGTCCCGGGCCCTTGCGGATGAGGATGACGTCGATGAACTGTTGCTTCACCGACAGGTCCAACTCTGTCTCCACGCCGATGGGCGTGTCCTGGAGGAAGTCGATCCAGGACAATCCGAACAGACGGTGCAGTGGTCGGGCTTCGCTCATCCCCACCCCAGGGCGTATTGCGGTTAGGCACTTCTATTCTAGCAAGCCCCGTTGATCCTGGGCGGCCCGTCTACCACCCGCCTCACGCCTTCGCCCCCGTCTGCACCAGGTAATGGCCAGCGACGCACAGGGTGAACGCTCGAGTCCACAACGGGCTCTCCGGCTTGCGCAGGAAGGCGGACCAGACGGCCTGCACCGCCTCCGGACGCAGCATCCCCAGGTCCTTCCACGCCGCCAGCGACCGTTCGCACCAATTCCGAAGCGGTCCCACCATCCAGCGACTGATCGGCAGCGTGAAGCCGCGCTTTGCCTGCCGCAGCAGCTCCGGCCGCAGGAGGGGAGTGAACGCCTGCCGCAACAGATGCTTGCCCGGCGCCCCCGGCGGCAAACGCACCGAGCCGGGCAGGGCGTGGACCAGGTCGAGCAGGCGCCGGTCCAGGAAAGGGACGCGGATCTCCAGGCCGTGGGCCATACCGTTGGCGTCCGCATCGCGCAGCAGCATGTTCCCCTGGTAGAACTGCGACTCCAGCCGCGAGATGGCCGCAATCGGGTCGGCGTCGTCCGCATCGACGCCGTCGAGCGCTTCCGGCGGCAGAAAATCGGGGGTCAGGCCCAGCGGGGCGGCTGCTACGCCCAGGGCTGCCAGCTGGCCGTCCGACAAGACCCGACGGCGCTGCAGGGCGATGGAAAGCAGGCTGCCGTTGCTGCCGAACATGTCGCCCAGCTTGTGGCGATACGCCGTGGAGCGGCCGACCCCCGCCAGGCCGGCCAACCCGCGCCGCAGGGGTGTCGGCACGCGCTTCATCGCACTCATCATCCGGCAGATGCGGGGGACGTTGCGGAAGCTGGGGTAGCCGCCGAACAGCTCATCCCCGCCCTGGCCCGACAGCGCCACCTTGATGCCGAACTGGCGCACCGTCCGGGAGATGACGAAGACGTTTAGCCCGTCCATGGACGGCTGGTCGAGGACTTCGAGCCATTCGCGGGCAGCCGTCTCGATCTCGTTGTGAGAAAGCGTAATCGCGACGTGCGTCAGCCCCAATCCCCGCGCCGTTTCCGCCGCCAGGTGCTCCTCACTGAGGTCGGGGTGCTCGGCAAAGCCGACCGTGAAGCTGTGCAAATCGCGGGCGTGGCGAGCCGCCGCGCCGGCCACCACGCTGCTGTCCAACCCGGACGAGAGAAACACCCCCACCGGAACGTCACTGACCAGGTGATCGCGAACCGCGCTGTCAAACGTGGCGGCGATGCGCTCGACGGCCTCCGTCTCGCTCAGTTGCAGGTTCGGCCGGGGGTAGCGCCAGAATCGCTTGGGCGGCCCCATCGTCCAGCCGCCGTCGGCGTCGGCCGTGATCTCCAGCGACGAGCCGGGCGGCAAAGACCAGATATCGCGGAACAGGGTGCAGGGGTGCTGCACCGCCCCATAAGCGAGCAGGCCGGCCACCCCGCGCGGATCGACCCGAGGCGGGACCAAGCCGGACGCCAGCAGGGCGCGGACCTCGCTGGCGAAAAGCAGCGTATCGCCGCTGCGGGCCAGGTACAGCGGTTTGATGCCGGCCGGGTCCCGCGCCAGGATCAGGCAACGCCCGGCCACGTCGAGGAAGGCGAACGCAAACATCCCCTCGACGCGCGACAGGCAGGACGGACCCCAGCGCGACAGCGCGTGAAGGAGCACTTCCGTATCGCTGTGCCCGTGGAAGGTGTCGCCCGCCTCTTCCAACTCGCGGCGGAGCAGGGCGAAGTTGTAGATTTCGCCGTTGTAGACGAGCTTGTCGCCCGTCCGCGGGTGGCACATCGGCTGGTGGCCGGCGGCCGACAGGTCGAGGATGGACAGGCGCGTGTGGCCCAGGCCGAGGAACGCATTGCCGAAGGGGAGGACCGTGATGCCGGTATCGTCGGGTCCACGGTGACGCTGGGCCTCGGTGGCCTTCCCGATTCCATCGACAGTCGTGTCGCGATCCAGGCCGATCGACCCGGCGATGCCACACATCAGGCAGGTTCTCTCGCGCGGGGCAGGGCCGCCGAGCATGGCGATGACCTCGGCGCTGAAGCGGTCGCGGAATTGCTCGTAAGTAAAGTGCTCGAGGAACCGCGCGCGGCCCGCGGCGCCGTAAGCAGGGGCGTTTGGTCCACTGACGTCCAGCAAGGCGGCAAGCAATTTTTCGGTGTTCGTTGGGTCCACGGTTCGACCAGTCACACCGTCGATAATCACCTCGGCCGCACCATCGCTCGATCCACCGAGGACCGGTTTGCCCAGGCGCATGGCTTCCAGGTACACAAGCCCGAAACCCTCCCGGCGGGAGGGCATGCAGAAGCACATACAGTGCCGCAGGTATCGATCGCGGACCGCATCGTCCACACGGCCCAGGAAGTGGGTATTCGCGCCAACCTGGCTCGCCTGGGCCTCCAGCCGGGGGCGATCCGGACCGTCCCCGATGAGCACAAGTTTCAGACCCGGCCTTTCATTCTCCAGCCGCGGCCAAATCTGGATCATTCTCATCGAAGCCTTTATAGCGCCTCCGCACCAACCATGCGGCCGATTGTCAGGGCATACGGATGCTTCTCACCAGAGGCCTCTACCGTGCTGGGGCATGCGAAACTTGGAGGAACGCCCAGGTAGCAGATACTGTGGCGCAGGTCCTTCATCCAAGCATTCTCTTCCACAGCCCGCTGACGCGTGTGCTCGGAGATCGACACTAGCCGGTTGACCCGTTGAAGACCCCAGCGTACCGTCCAGGGCAACGGGCGCCAGGCGTCAATCCCATACAGCATCACAAGTGTCGGGAGGTGTCGAAGGCACAGCGGGAGCAGGCGCGCCAGATTCACGTGCATGAGAAGCAGTGCATCGCAATCCTTGCGGTTCACGAGTTGCAGCAACTTTATTCCCAACTTGATCCGGCTGCCGTCGGCCCCGTAACACGGTGGGCCGACTGCCGCGTTCAGCGATTCTGTCGTGTCCGTCCGGGTGATGACGTGGACCGTCGCGGTGGAGCCGAAGGCCTCGCGAAGCGCCTGGACCGCGAGCCGATTGCAGTACTGGATGCCGCCATAGCCGAGGAGATCAGGTGTAGCGAAAACGATTTTCATTGAGCGGGCGACTTCATTGTTGGTTGGCAGCGGGGGAGCACGCACCTGCACCGTCGCCCGGGGCGGACAGGCCTGCAGCATCGGGCACTCTCTCTCCCTTCCGCCAGCCGGCACACTCAGGTGGTACATTGGCGGGTGCGGCCATGCACCGTAAGAGCTTGCCTCGAATGCGGTCGGTCTGTGCTTCGGTCACTCGCGAAATGATCCACGCGTAGGCGAAAACACCACCGCAAATGGCGCCGAACAGGAGAAGCTGAAAGCCATTCGGTTGCCAGCGGTGCGCAGGCCCCAAGGCGACGTATAAGAAGGCGAGTAAAGGGAGATGTGCGAGGTAGAGGGTATAGGACATGTTGGCGAAAAACGCCGAGACCGAGGAGTAGAGTCCCCCCCTTTTTCCCCCTGCGTGTGCAACACGCAGTACATGAGAATCGTGAACGCCACAGCGACAAGGTAGTCGGCCAAGAGAGGGACAGGGAGCAGGTGCAGGTAGGAGACGGCCAGGCTGGCCCCGACCCCGACGACGCCGGCAGCGCCGCACAGTGCTGCGAGGACCCGCCTACCCAAGACCCGGAGCCGAGGGGCCACGACCAGGATCACTCCCAGTAGCCAGATCGGGAAATGGGCCATCAGAGGCCAGGTGAACAGGACCATCACGGCCGCGAGGCCCAGAAGGGCGAGCCGCACCAGAACAGAATAGCCCCCTCGCAGTACCAGCCAGACGACCGGGAAGAGGGCGTAGTACCAGAATTCGTTGGCCAGGCTCCACAGTGGCCCGTTTGACCCTAAGGGGGGCACGGCGAGCGTTTCGAGGAAGAGACAGTTACCAAGGAAGACTGCCGGGCTCAGCTTGTCAGCAACGGCGGCGACACAGTTTTGCCCCCCCCCGCCGCTGTAAATCGAGTGCTCGCCAGCGAGTGCCATGCCGGCGCGATCCCAGCAGACGGTGAGCAGGAGCGCCGGCACGAGGACCATGTACAGCCGGGTACACCTGGTGACCGAGTACTTCGCCCAGGACCAGCGACCGGCGGGCACGTCCCGGATGACGCTACCGGAGATGAAGAACCCGCTCATCACGAAGAAGACCATGACCCAGGAGTGCCCGAGCCCGGTCGCGAAGTAAAAGCCTTTGAGGGCGAGGCCAGTCCCGGTAAGGTCACGATAGTCAACGAAGAATAGGTTCCGGGCATGTCCCAGAAATACGCCGATGGCGGCCAGGCCGCGGATCATGTCCAGGTGGGCCGAGGCTCGCCCCCCCCTGTCTGCAACGAGCATGGCGGCTCTCCTTCCTCGCGTCTTCGTACCGCCCCTGGCCGAAAACTCCGGAGTCTGGCGACGATAGGTCAGCTCGCCTGGGCAGCCGTAAGGCGGGATTTCACCAGGTCCAGGAATGCCGCGCGGTACTGCGACCATCCCCAGGATTGCGCGAAGGCGTACGCCGCCCGGCTCATCTCCGCCGCCTCGCGGGGGTGGCTCAGCATCCAGTCGAGATGGGTCGCCAGTTGGTCGTCGTCCCCGTGCCGGTAGATTAGCCCCTGCACCCCGTGTTGAATGAACCCCGGGGCCCCGCTACGGTCGCTGGCAATGACCGGCGTGCCGCTCGAAAGGGACTCGTTGAGCACCAATCCTAACCCGTCGCAAGCCGACGGGAAGACGAATACACGTGCCGAGCTGTAATGATCCCACAACTCACTTCGGGGTAAATGAGGGATGTGCTTAAAGGTCCCCTTGTACTGCGCTAGAAAGGCAGGCGTGAGCATCGACTTGCCGACCAGCAAAAGATCGTGACTCCGGTAGGCTCCCAGACGCTTCCACACGTCCAGCAGGTGAGGAGTTCCCTTACGTAGACTTAAGTGACCGACGCAAAGAACCACGGGTTTGCGCTCTGACCAAGTGCGATACGATCTACCAGCCTCACACCCAAAGGGGATCACGGTAACCTTGGTGGGGAGGATTCCTGCCGCGAGCAACCCATCCCTTACGAAACGGGCGGGGACTACCACATGGTCCGCACTTGCCAGCTCGGAATCTTTGCGCTCGGTTCGCCGCCCGCCACATTCCGCCTTCAGCGGGGGCGCGGAGGACGCATCCGGGTAGCGGGCCTCCTCGTCGTGGAGGATCTGCTTCATCACCCCGTGGTGCGGTATCGGGAGGTCATAAAGTGTAGAGGCTCCGATGCGATGCGCCGCCCGGAAGGTGGCGAGACAACCATCTTCACGGCCGATGACCAATCGGTCTGCTGGTTGCAGGTGGCATGCCGCTGCGCGGTCGATGGCACTGATGAACCGGTCGGAACCGGAAGGCCCCGGGCGCCGTAGCCGAAGCCGCATGGCCAGGTGATATGCAAGTTCTGGCCACGGCCGCGCATGGAATCGGGACGACGGCAGTTCCTCGCCCAGCCGTCGAGCCTCGGTACGCGAATACAGTCTCACACCTCAGCGCCTGTTCCATCCACCGGAGGCCGGCAGCCACGCCACTATTGTCGTGGTAGGCGGCGGAACCGACAACCGCGCGAAGCAGGCCCGCTTCTGCGAGCGCTCTTAAGTAATGGCGTACATCCTGGGCGAGGACTGGCGCCACACACACTGCGGAAGGAGTCATCATCCAGCAGAGCCTCCACGACTGGATCGGGGAGTACGGGCTTGCGCGTCCACTTCCGCGAGGGCAAAAGCGGCAATCACCCAGGCGAAGGTAGCGAGCACGTGGTCGTAGCAGGTGCTCAAGGCCAGGATAACACAGAGCCCAGAACGAGGTGACCCAAACCGGCGACGCGCGCGCTCCCTCCGCTCCTAACGTCCGTTGGCTCGAGCGGAGCAGAGTGAGCAAAAGGGATAGGCGAATGAACACTACGCCGAGCAAGCCCAAAAACCCGATCTCAACGACAATCCGTGCCGTTTCCCACTCAATCTGGATAATTTCTGCCTCTCCGGCGCAACAGCTCGTTGCCCGGCCTGAGTCTGGCCCAATCCTATCCCGAGCGGGGTCTCATTGATTGCGGTCGGGACTTGTCCGAGAAACTGCACCAGCCGTTCGCTGAAACTGTCTGACTGCTGGTGGCGGCTGTACAAGGCCTGGAACATGTTTTGCTCTTGGCCCTGAACACTATGGCTAGAATCGTTGGTAATTTCCCGGATGAGGACGAGAGCGCCGAAAACCACTAACCCAAGCAAGAGGTAACGCCGCACCTGTCTCGGCGCGGTCAGGCCGCACATGCCAAGGATAACAGCCGCTCCTATCACCCCCGTACGAGAGAGCCCACTAGCCGCGGCAAACAGCGCGGCAAATCCGTAGACATAACCCCAGGGCCGGAAAGGGTGTCGAAGGATAAGGACCGCCCCGGCCCAACTGCCCACAATGCCTAAATCAGCAATACCGGTAATAAACGAAAAGGTCCCAGAGGCACGTACGCGGGTCCCCTCAAGGGCAACAGTCGCCTGGATACTGGATTGTACCTGACGATTCAGAAAATGGCTGTCCGGCAAGATGGATTGCAGTCCACCCAACATGGCGTTACCTACGGCAAGCAACCCGATCAGGTGACAGATTAGCGGCAGGTCGCCTCGTCCGCGAAGCGTTGGGGTGATCAGTACGGCGGCCCAGGGCAACAGAATCAAAGCTCTAGTCGTCAACACGCCGCCGATAAGCGTCGCCCCTGTCAAGCTAAGTAGACTGCCGACACCAATGAGGATCGTCCCTAGTACGAGAGACCGGCGGAACGACAGAACCCATTCAGACACGGAACCTGTCCCAAGGGACCAAAGTACCGCCAGCCCGAGCGGTACGTCCTTGGCAAAGTAGCACAGGGCCTGACCGACCAGGCTGCTGTCAGGAAAAAGCCATTTCCGGGCAGCACCTTCCAACGCGCAAAAAACGATGGAGGTTGCGATGCACCAGCCCGAAAATGAGATGGCCCTTGGGGGGCACTGCATCGAACGGATACCATTCGGAAATGGCGAAAACTCTGGCGGTTCAGTCACCATTGTCCAACCTGAATTGTATTACCCGCTCGACGAAGTCGCGCTGCCACTCGTCATGGCGCTTCTCACGGGCATTCGCCTCAGAAATGCAGCTATATGGACGTTGAAAACGCGCTGGATAGGCAGAGGCAATGCACGGGTCAGTGTTTCGCCCACTTCAACAACGCCCCGCGGGAGTAGCCGTAACAACAATCGGGTCTTGACGTGTCCGGCAGTCAGCGGGTTGGTGAACAGTTTTACCGTTTCAACTGCTAGGCCAGCCTTGTCAGCCAGACTCACCACTTCGTCGGCATGCAGAAGAAAAATGTGGCCATCGGAATTCGGTTTGAATTGCACAGCTTCATAAACTGACGGGTCCGAGCAATCGGAGAAACGCGGCAGTCCATTGCGGAAATAGCCGCCGTTCGGCGTGGTTATCACAATCCTCCCGTCCTCGTCGAGAAATGTTGCGAGCTTCCGTAAGAACTCGTCAGGGTGTGCACAATGCTCAATGATCTCCGTGGCAAGGACCACACTGAACTTCCCAATGTCATCAGGTGACATGTCAAATATGTTTCCTGGGCGGTATTCTACGTTTCCGGCCTCGTGCTTTAGGCGAACATAAGCCGCCAACTCGGAGCGGAGGTCATTCCAAACCACCTGATAGCCCAATTCCGCCAATTTGAGACTAAAGCTTCCCTGTGCGGCAGCCACGTCAAGAACTCTTGCCGGTGGACCAGCAGATCTCGACACCAGATCGAGGGCAATCCCGAAGCGATTCCGATAGGCATAGGTATAGCCCAGGTTGGATGTGTCGCCCCAAAATTCAACCATATCATAGTGATGGCTCTCTTTAACGGATGTTGGCCAGGACCGGTCAAAGGGAACTCGTTTCATCAGGCACATCCTTCCATTGGCTTCCGATGCCCAAGTTGCGCGGCCCGGACCCGTCGCTGGGTGCGGGGAAGCAGCCTAGGCCGATTGCGGTTGAACATGCGCGCCGGCATATGACCGAGCTGCAGGTAGCCGCTGGTAGCACGAATAACTTAGCAGCGGGACGGAATAAGGTCACGCCACGCCTGAGCGATCCCTTGCGCGGCCCGCTCGACAGAGTACCCGGAGACCCGGGCCCGGCAGCGCTCACGTACGGCCATGGAATGCTCCCGTCGTAGGGCGCGTTCCAGGGCAGCAGCCAAGGCACCGACAGATCCGGTGGCGCAGACTTCTCCAGTCACGCCAGGCTCGATAAGGTCAGGGGCACAGCCAACATCGGCGGATACAACCCCCGGGACCCCATGCAGCAGCGCTTCGTTGACCACCAGGCCCCAGGTTTCCGAGTGAATGCTGGGGAGGACCAGTAGGTCGGCCGCATGGTAAAACCTACTGAGGCGCGTTTGGTTTTGGAAGCCAACGAACCGAATGGCCATCTCCGGGGCACGGTGCGCGTCCTGCTCCAATTCGGCGCGAAGCTCTCCGTCTCCGAGAAAAACAACCGCGGTCTGCTCACGCAGTGCGGGGGGAAGCTCTCGAATTGCCGGCACCAGAAGGGCCGCGCCCTTGCGCTGACTGAGCTTCCCGGAAAACAGCACAACCTTCTGCTGGGGAGAAAGTCCTAGCGATTCCCGCGTGGATTCTCGCATCTCTTGGCGGTCTGCCTCTGCGGGGCGGAACGGGGCGGTGTCCACGCAGTATGGGGCGAAAACAAGCTTCTCGTCGGGACAGTGAAGGCGTCGATAATGGTCGCGGGATCGCTTTCCCACGTACAATAGCCGGGAACACCGGGCATACAGCGATCGGAGAAGCCTGTCTCTGATCCAGTGTTTCCACCAGCTTCGCTGCCTCGCGTGGTCCGTGGTTTCAGCGCGGAACAAGAGAGGGCAATTAAATCTAATTGCCTGAAAGATTGCAGTCCGGCAGAATCGCGGACTGTAGCCCACCAGCAGAATAGCCCCGGGACGAGCCTGCCGTATTGCCTGGCAAAGCCCATGTGTGGATATCGTATCGGTGCTCTGCACGACACCGGGCTCACTCCGCGAGAGGAAGACCGAACTGTATCCACCCAACAGATCCGTATCCCATGCGAACGTCGCCCCGAACTCGCGGTCATGGTACGCCGCGACGCTAAAATCAGACCCATAGATGACCGTGACGGGGATCCCAAACGTCTGCTGGACGGCGCGGTACACCGGGGCGTGATACTGTACTGGATGGGTCTCGATGACGACAAGTCGGGCATCGTTCATTTGGCTGCCGCCTAAGCTGTTGAGCGGCGGGTGCGTGTACAAACTTGCTACACCGGATGGCCATGCGGGTCGCGAACTCGAACCGTTGTTCCCATCCGTTGAAGGGCCGTCTCCGCAAGGCGGTCCCAATTCCAGACATTCTCGAGCGCGCCGCTCCAACGCCTGCCGCAGTTCCGTGATTCGGGGAAGGCGTACGGCCGACCAGTCCCACTGGTCCGCGAAGATCACCGGCAGTTCCACCGGGGGCCTGGCGTTGCGGACATGGCTGGGTGGTATGATGACTATCAGGCCGGCGGCCGCGAATGCCTTGAACACGGTACTCTTGTCTAGCGCCTCCTCCTCCGTCGGGACGAGGCCAATGTCGCAGCATGGCAGTAACGTTGCTAGCGAATCCTGGGAGATATTTCCAAGAATCTTGACCGCGCCGGGGAAGCCAACGTGCGCTTGCCAGCCGGCCAACACGTCGGGTATGTCGGGACCATTTCCGCCAACACACACCAATCGATCTAATCCACGGCCAACTCCTGCCAAGAGTAGCGATTGATATCGCTCCAGAGCCCACAGTTGTGTTCCGAAGGACCCGAAAACGACAGCCACGATTTCATTGGTTCTCCAGCCCAGGCGTTGACGTGCCGCTTGGCGACTCCAGAGTGTCGAGTGCTTTAACCGGAATGTTGGTTCCTACCGGCACTACGGAAACGCGCTGCGGACAAACACCATAATCTGCAATTGCCTGTTCTCTGTACCGGGGTATGGTGCAAAACACCAGATCGCCCATCCGTGCCACCCGCCCCACGGTGAATCGTTGCCATGGCGATAAGACTGGACCCTTTATTCCTAGCTGATTCCGGCGGCAGTGGGTTTCGTGAAGATATATCACCAGGCGGATATCCGCACGATTGCGTTTCAAGTGCTTCAAGGCAACTCCTAGACGGTATGGGGCACCCCAGCGGGAGTAACCATAGCCAGAGAGTTGCACCCAGAGCCAGTCGGGTTGCTGCCGGTTAACACAGCGGATTAGCGATTGCGGAGTGCCATCCCAGAAATCGACAGGACCGGGAGGCAGGACAAATTCGTGTTGATCGTCCCCATGGATGAAGCCGACGGTGGCTCCCATTCCTCGAAGAGTCTCGGCCATCCACCAGGTATGATCGCCTACTCCGCATACGCGGGGCGGAAATCGAGGGGCGAGAAAGGATATCCTGGTCATCGATCTTCGCCAATGACGGGGTTGGTGAAGGAGAATCGCGTCGGCGGTGCCCCGGGATGTCAGTTCGTGCCAACCACGCGCCCGATCCCAGCAGCAAGCTTGACGTCCATGCGCTTCCAGAGCGTCTTGAGCCTGGAGTACAGTCGGATTGGTTGCTCCATGTGCTGGACGAAACCCCTGTCAGCAGCAGAAGGAGAACGACCTCGCAGCAGGACCTCCGCGATAGCAGATTTCTCCCAGGGCTTTGGGCTTCCTATGGCATGTGCCATTGTGAAGCCGCCAGGGACAAAAGCCATTCCTTCACGTCCAATCAGGCTAACCTCTGCGGTACCGGTCATTACGGTCACATTCAACGCGTCCTGATCTGTTCTGTGGAACAGAAAGGTGCGGTCCTTCAGGAAGACATTTTGAAGTCCACCGATCGCCGGCGCCATTAATTGCTGAGCCATGCGCCAAGCATGTAGGAAACGCCGGTCTCGTTCGCGCAGGCCAATGAAACCGGCGTTAACGTATACATCCGTATGGAATGGAAAAGAAAACCCGTGTGGTGCATAATAACGGCGCCACGCTTCCCTCACAGGATGCGAATTGAGGAAGGGAGAATTGACATCCTCGCACAAACACACCCCGCAGTCGGCCCAATCCTGGAAGAACGACCAGCGACACTTCACGACTATGTCGGGATCGAAATAGAAGAGCGAGTCAGCCTCAGCGCAATGGTCGTCCCACAGCTGGAGCAGAAAATCCGGCTTGTAGTTGGTGAGGTGGGCTTCCGTCGATAGTTTCAGGAACCTTAACACGCATCCCGGCGCTGCGGCGAATTCGGCGTACTTTCCGTTATCGCAGATTGGTTTTGCCCAAGGAGGCAAGGGACCGCGGTAACCAGCCCAGACCGCCCCCCGGAATCCGTTAATGTAGAGTGAATTCACCAGAGCCGCGAGTCCGACGTGATAGTGGTTTTCAAATAAGGTGCAGATTGCGCTGCTCATCGTGCCCTGCCTGGCCCTTAGTCTTGATAAAGAGCCTTCGAATTCTTTGCCGAAGAGCCCTCAAAACCACCCGCGCGGCGAGCCGAACGGCGGTCCGACCGCTAAGCTGTTTGTCTAGATCAAGCCGTGCCAGATATGCGGTGGGATGCACGATTGAAATCGGGTAGGTCGGTGAAGCCGCCATCTTTGGTTGGATCTTCAAGCGCTCCGAGTAATCGTCAACACCTGTCATTTTGACGAACAAAAGCATGTTCTGACGATACCACCACGCGACCTGTTCATCGTGCCAAATCCTGCCCCGCAAGCAATCGACCAACGCGTATTGGTTCTCCCGAAAGAGGTCTACCCAGTAGTCGGGCCACTGTTCATTCAAGTGGTTCGTTCCACCTTGGAAGGGGATAGCCGCGGAAAACACGATGGCATCGGCCAGACCCACTAAACCTTCCACAAAGGTCCGAGCCGACTGTGGCGGGAGATGCTCTGCGACCTCAAGAGAGACGGCAAGATCAAAACGCCTTGGGAGTTGAAATGGCTGTCGCAGGTCGCAATGGGAAAACCATTCTTGTGGGATGACAAGACTCGATCTATCCACCCATGAACCGTCAATCCCGCGGATAGTTTCAATTCCAGCTTCCCGGAAGGCCTTGAGCCAGTTACCGGTCCCGCAGCCGACATCAATTACACTGGTCGGTCGCAGCAAATCAACAATGATCGGCACGACGATTCTGGCGGACCCTAGTGACTCAGCAGCGATGGTATCATAGAAGCGACGACTGTAGGGTTGCAAAGAACATAACTGTGCACGTTGCTTGGCTCCATTATGGTTTTCCACCCAGATCTGCCTCCGCGTTATAGCGATGTTTGCGGACATCCCTGTCGCTGGCCGACGCCTGTTAGTTGGCGCTGAAACTGGCCTCCTCCGGGAGGAAGGACCAGTGGCAGACAGGGACGACCGATCCTACCTGGGACATTGGCTGGGTCAACTGTTTAGTCATGTTGATCACTTCAAATGTCAAGCAGTCCCGTGCCTCAAAGCAATTCGATGTGCCATCCCCAAACCAGATCGAAAGTCGGTAGGTGCCGTTCTGGAGTTTTGGCCCCTCGACGCGTGCCAATACTTCCCCACACGTGCTGGGGGGCACCGGCTCACGTGGCGGATTCACCACAGGATTTGATCCGAAGATCGGCGTGCCGAGTGCGTCGCTGATAACGAACCCAAGACTGGGGAGTCTAATTGGGCTATCGACCCTGTATTCCGCCGTAAGGATCAGTACCTCGTTCACCTGTTTGATTTGCACGCGCCGAACCGGCCGATCGCCGAATGACGCCTCCGCGGTGTTTCCTTGGCCAAGATAACGCTTAAGCGCCTCGCGTACAGTCGGGGTTACCGTCGCCACCCCATGGTCGAGGAAGACCGCTCGACTACATATGCTCTCTATCGCCGACATGTTGTGACTTACGAAGAGGACAGTTCTCCCCTGCTTTGTGACCTCGCCCATCCGCCCGATACATTTCTTCTGGAACTCCATATCACCCACCGCCAAGACCTCATCCACGAGCAGAATCTCCGGTTCCAGATGGCCGCCACCGCAAACGCCAGCCGCATATACATCCCGCTGGAATAGTGCTTGACCGGCGTATCGATGAACTTCTCCACCTCCGCAAACGCCACGATCTCGTCGAACTTCCGGGCAATCTCTGCCCGGCGCATGCCCAGGATCGCTCCGTTCAGGAACACGTTCTCTCGCCCGGTCAGCTCCGGGTTGAAGCCCGTCCCAACCTCCAGCAGGCTGCCAACCCGGCCGTTGATGTCCGCTTCGCCCTCGGTCGGCTCGGTGATCTGGGAGAGGATCTTCAGGAGGGTGCTCTTGCCGGCGCCGTTGCGGCCGATGATGCCGACCACCTCGCCGCGCTGGACCTCGAAGGAAACGTCCTTGAGTGCCCAGAACTCCTCCGGCCGGCCGTTGCCGCGCAGCGTCGCCAGCGGGTTCGTGACCCATTTCGTCACCTGATCGCGGAAGGTGCGATACCGGGCGGTCTGGCCGCCGAGGCGGTACTTCTTCCCGAGGTTTTCCACGCGGACAGCAACGTCGCCCATGCAATCACACCACGTCGGCAAAGGTCCGTTCGAGGCGGCGGAAGTAGAACAGGCCGCCCGTGAACATACAGCGTCACCACGCCAACCGAAACGGCCATCAGTCCCCAGTCCGGAGTGTCGGTATCGAGGAGGGCCCAGCGGAAGCCCTCGACGACGCCCGCCATCGGGTTCAGGCCGTAGAGCGGACGATACGCCTCCGGCACCATCTTGGCCGAGTAGGCGACCGGGGTCAGGAACATCCAGAACTGGGTCAGGAACGGCAGGGTATAGCGGATGTCGCGATACTGGACGTTCGAGCGCGGACAACCACAACCCGAACGCCAGGGCCGTCAGCACGGCGAACAGGACGAAGGCCGGCAAGGCGAGGACCGCCAACGACGGGACGGTAACCGCCGAATAGGCAGAGCATCATCACGATCATAAGCACGAAGGCGACCAGGAAATCGACCAGGCCGGAGAGGACCGAGGCCACCGGGACGATCAGCCGGGGAAAGTAGACCTTGGTGATGAGGCGCGTTCGTTGACCAGGCTGGTGCTGGACTGGGTCAGGGCGTAGCTGAACAGTTGCCAGGGGAGCAGGGCGGCGAGGGTGAACAGGGCGTAGGGCTTGCCGTCGGAGGGCAGGTTGCCGAGCTTGCCGAAGAAGATGGTGAAGACCACCATCGTGAAAAGCGGCTGGATCACCGCCCAGAGCACGCCGAGGGCCGTCTGCTTGTAGCGGAGCTTGATGTCGCGGAGGGCAAGGAAATAGAGAAGCTCCCGGTACCGCCAGAGCTTCCGTCAGGTTGACCGCCCGCCAGCCGCGGCTGGGCCGGATGCGGATGGTCCGGGTGGGTCCGGGGAGCGGCAGCTCGACGGGTGCCGTCTCAACCGGTACGGGCGGCGTTTCGCCCAGCGTCGGTGCCAGCTCAGGGGGGCTCAAGCCTTGCTCCTCATCGGCCGGCGGACGCTGGGCAGGGGACAAGCGGTCGGGCCGGTTCGCTGGCCGCGGCCGGCGTCAGCAGCGCCCGCAGCTCACGGTTCCATTCGTCCATCATCCGCTGCCGCGAGAACTCGGCGTGGTAGACACGGTGGCAATGGCGCTGGAGCTGGGCCAGTTGCTCCGGCGCGATCGCCAGGGCTCGCAGGCGGTCCGCCACGTCATCCGCCGAGGCGTCGTCGAGCACCCAGCCGACACCGTGCTCGTCAATCCAGCGGGCGACGGCGGCGTCGCGTGGGCCGGCGAAGAGCACGGGGCGGCCGGCGGCCAGGGCGCCGAAGAACTTCGAGGGGACCACCAGGCCCGACCACTCCGGGCGCAGGCTCACCAGGTGGATGTTGGCCGCCGCCAGCCGCTGGGCCAACAGCGCCTCCGGCGCGAAGCCGGCCAGGCGGATGTTGGTGTCGTCGGGCCGCACCGCCGCCCTCAGTTCCTCCGCCCGGTTGCCGCGAACGCCGAAACAGAACTGGACGCCGCTGGTCCGCAGCCGCCGGGCCAGATCCAGGAACTCGGCAAAGGCATGAGCACGGCCGAAGTTACCCGAGTACAGGAGACCAAGCGGCGCGTCGCCGAACAGCTCGCGACGGACCGCCGGCTCCGACCGCTCCACCGCGGCCGGCTCGACCAGGGCCCAAGGGACCAGTGTCACCTTGCGGGCGGCGTGGCCGTACTGGTCCAGGCGGTCGCGCATGCAGGCACCCAGGTCGGCAACTAGATCACACGAGGCGTAGGCCGGCCGCAGCAAGCGCCGCAGGCCGCGGACCAGCCAGCCGTTCGCGGCCAGTTTGCCGTCCGCGATGGCCGCCTCGGGGTAGAGGTCGAAGCACCAGTGGACCAGGCGGATGCGCGGCCGCAGAGTTCGCACCACCAGGGCGACCAGCACGCTCAGGATCGGATCGGTGCCGATGACGATCACGTCCGGGGCGGTCCGGGGCCTCCGCAGGGCCAGCAGGGACCAGGCGGCTAGCATCCACAGGGCGTTCAGGATGCGGCCGATGCCGGACGACTGTCGAAAGCGCGGCCGCCAGATGCGCCGGATGGCGATGCCGTGCCATTGCTCGTGGCGCGGATAGGTGACCGAGTGATCGCGGCAGCCTCGATTGCACGGCAGCGCCTCGACCTGCCAGCCCCGTTCCTGCAAGTCCTCGCAAAACTGCGTCAGGTGCCGCGCCGAGACGACGTTGTCAGGATGAAAGAACTGGTAGAGGACCGCGATGCGCGGCGGTCTGTCGGCGGTCATTTGTCCATGTTCCGGCAATAGCATTCGACACTCTTCCCCCCTCGCCCCGGTACTCCGAGGAGAGGGGAAGGGGGTGAGGGGTTGTGTGTTGTGTGTGCACGCGCAATGCAATCCATTCCCCTCACCCCCAACCCCTCTCCCCGGAGTACCGGGGCGAGGGGCTACTTCGTCACGCCACCATGCTCGCGTTGCCGGCGGCGATCTGGTCGTAGACCCAGGCGTAGGTCTTTTCCAGTCCGTCGCGCAGGCGGGTGCTCGGCGCCCAGCCGAGGAGGGCCTGAATGCGGGTATTGTCGCTGTTGCGGCCGTTGACGCCCTTGGGAGCGCTCAGGTTGTAGTGCCGCTTCAGCTGAGGCCGGCGATGTCCTCGACCAGGTCGACCAGGCCGTTGATGCGTCACCAGTCTCGTCGCTGCCGAGGTTCAGCGGCTCGAGAATGTCGCTGTGCATGATGGCCTGGGTGCCCTTGATGCAGTCGTCGATGTACATGAAGCTGCGGGTTTGCTCGCCGTCGCCCCAGATTTCGATGTCGTGGCGGCCGGTGAGTTTCGCCTGGGCGACCTTGCGGCAAATGGCGGCGGGGGCTTTTTCGCGGCCGCCGTCCCAGGTGCCGTGCGGGCCGTAAACGTTGTGATAGCGGGCCACGCGCGTCGCCAGTGCCGAAGTCCTCGCGGAAGTGGCGGCACATGCGCTCGCTGAACAGCTTCTCCCAGCCGTAGCCGTCCTCGGGCATGGCCGGATAGGCGTCCGTCTCCTTCAAGGGCACGACCTGGGTCGAGCGTCTGCTTGTCGGCGGCATAAACGCAGGCCGACGAGGCGTAGAAGAAGCTGCTCGACCTTCTGTTCGCGGGCGGCCATCAGCAGGTGCGTGTTGATCAGCACCGAGAGCATGCACAGGGCCTTGTTGTTCTCGATGAAGCCCATGCCGCCCATGTCGGCGGCCAGGTTATAGACCTGGGTCGCGCCCTCGACGGCCGACTCGCAGTCCTGCCGATGGCGCAGGTCCAAAACCTGGTTGTCCACATGGGGGAAGAGCTGCCACCAGGAATCGAGCGGCTTGTAATCGACGGCCCGGATGGGCCCTGGCCCTGGCGCAGCAGGTCGGCTACCAGGTGGCCGCCGATGAAACCACCCGCGCCGGCAATGACAATCAACTGGCCACTCATCGCCGATCCCCTGCTGTGACAGGACAGCTGTTTGCCAAGGTCGCCCAACCTTCGTCATCCGCGGCAGCCGGCCGGGGCGATACGGCACCGTGAGAGAAAAACGCCGCCGCGCGGCTCGGAGAACGAGGTGGGCCGTTACTGTCGCTAAAGTCGGCCCAGCTTGGCCGCCGATGGATGCTGGTGTGTGCGGCTCTGGAACCGCAGCCGTTTGTGCCGGCCGGCGATGCGTCCAGCGAGGGCGGAATCATCATGAGGCTAAAGCTGCGTCTGATAGCCGCCGGCCTGTGCGCGGCTGGCGCCGGCTGTGGCTCATTCTGGGAGAACACGCGGCGGAACGTGGCCGAGGCGCCGGTCTTTGGCATCGACCAGTGCCGCATCTCCAAGCGGAACCAGCGGCTGGCGAACGAGGCCTGGGAGGCTATCGCCAGAGGGCAGCCCCGGCGCGCCTTCTCGCCGGATTATGCCTGCGGGTTCAAGGCCGGCTACGCCGATTACCTCGAATCGGGCGGGAACGGCCAGCCGCCGGCCGTGCCTCCGTTCCACTACCGCCTGTCGAAATACCAAACGCCGGAAGGGTACCAGGCCATCGAGACGTGGTACGCCGGCTTCCGCGATGGTTCGGCGGCGGCGCGGGCTAGCGGCCTGCGTCAGGTCTTCGTGCTGCCGCTGTCGGCGCCGCCGGTCAACGCTCTGGTTCGCAACCCTGATGCGCCGGCGGAGCCTGTGTTGCCGGCCGAGGTTCCCACGCCGGGGTCCCGAGAACTGCCGGCGCCGCGGCCAGCCGATCCAAACAGTCCCCAGGAAGAAGCGGTCCCGCAAACCCAACCGCAGCCGCCTGAATAGATCGCAGCGCATTGCAGGGTCGATCGCGTCCTCGGAGCAAAGAAGGCAGCCATGCAACTCGCGCTCGCCAACCCGGTGCCGTCTACCGGCTGCGTCTGCCGGAGGCCGCTTGTCGTCGCGGCGGCGGCGCTGGTCTGTGCCTTTCTCAGCGGTTGCGCGGCGCTGAGTAATCCGGTGGAAGATGCCGTGCCGGTCAACCAGTTGCCTCCCGAGGTCCTCGGCCAGCGCAAGGAAGAGGAACGCACCATTGCGCTGCCGCTCCTTCGTCAGAAGCCGCACGATGCTTATCGACTGGCCCCGGGCGACATCCTTGGGGTGTGGATCGAAACGGTTCTGGGCGACAAGGGGCAGCCGCCGCCGCTCTTGCAGCAGGTTGCCGGCGAGCAGTCAGGACCTAACAAGCCCGCGTTCGGCTACCCCATCACGGTGCGCGACAACGGCACCGTGCGGCTGCCGCTCATCGACCCGCTCAAGGTCGAGGGGATGACCCTCGACGAGGCCGAGGCGGCGATCATCAAGGCCTACACGGTCACCCGGAAGATCATCCAGCCAGGCCGCGAGCGGGTCAGCGTTACCCTGATGCGTCCGCGGACCTACCACGTCCTGGTGGTCCGTCAGGACACGGGAGCCATCTCGATCAGCCCCACGATTGGAGTCGGGCAGGCCGGTTCGATCGGCCAAACGAAGCGCGGCACCGGCTACGTTGTCGACCTGCCGGCTTACGAGAACGACGTGCTCAACGCCCTGGCCCGCACCGGCGGTTTGCCCGGGCTTGACGCCGAGAACGAGGTCGTCATCGAGCGTGGCACCTATGCCGACTTCGCCAACCCGCAGGCCATCCGCCAACAGCTGGAGCACCTGGCGCCGAAAGCCCACCTGGGAGGCGAAGGCCGCAAGTTGGTTCGCATCCCGCTACGGCTGCGGCCGGACCAGCCGCCGCCCTTCCGGCCCGAGGATGTCGTGCTGCAAGACGGCGACATCGTGTTCATCGAGGCCCGCGACACCGAGGTCTTCTACGTTGGCGGCCTGCTGCCGTCGCGTCAGCTGCCGCTGCCCCGCGACTACGACCTCGACGTGGTCCAGGCGATTTCGTTTGCCAACGGGGCCCTCGTCAACGGCGGCCTCAATGGCAGCAACCTGTCCGGTGCACTCATCCAATCCGGTATCGGCTTCCCATCCCCCAGCCTGGTCACGGTCCTGCGGAAGACGGCGGGCGGCGGGCAGATTCCGATCCGCGTCGATCTGGACCGAGCCCTGCGCGATCCGCGCGAGCGTCTGCTGGTTCAGGCGGGAGACCTCCTCATGTTGCAGGAAACCCCGGCCGAGGCGGTTACACGGTACATTACCAACGTCCTGAGGCTGGACTTCACG
Organism: uncultured Planctomycetota bacterium; assembly: GCA_963827935.1. Lineage (GTDB taxonomy): Bacteria > Planctomycetota > Planctomycetia > Gemmatales > Gemmataceae > DATFNV01. The sequence continues at coordinate 1,085,087 of CAWHCN010000004.1, forward strand.
GGCACATTCATCCGCCAGCGCGACCTGCTGGGCGTCGGCACCGCCACGGTCCCCTGACGGGGCGAGCTACCACCAGGCCGGCAGCCAGCGTCGTCCTTCCGGCTTGGGATCGAGCAGGCGCAGCGGCAATCCGCTCAGGACGGCGGCCCCGTTGGTACTGCCAACGCGATCCGCGATTGCCGAGCCGGCCCAGGCCGCGATCTGCCGATAGGCGGCTGCCAACAGCGGAAGTCTCTTGCGAGGCGAATGACCGTCGGACCCGATCAAGTGAACGCAGTCACGCCGAAACCAGCTCTTGAGAGCCCGCCGGTCCGAGGCGTTTGCTGGATCGGTGACGCTCCCGGACGACACCTGGACCAGGCACCCTTCGCGGATAAGCGCTTCGATGGCGCCCGCCTCGTGCAACAGTTCGGGGTGTCGCTCCGGATGGGCCAGGATGATGCGGACGCCTCGCTGTCGCAGGGCGCGGGCGATGGGCCGCAGATCGACAAACAGCTGGTGCGGCAACTCCACCAGCAGGTACCCGCCGCGGTCGGCGATGCTCAGGAGTTTGCCGTCCGCCCAAAGCGCTTCGAGATCGGGATGGGCGGTTACTTCCGCACAGGGAAAGACGCTGAGGGCCACATTCGCGTGCTGCAAGGAGCAAGCCAGCTTCCCGACGGCCTCGCGAATGGCGGCCGGCGTCACCGCGCTCCAGCGCTCGTTTTGATGGGCCAGGGCCGCCACCAGGCGGGTCCCGTCGGCGTAGGCGATGCGACACATCTCCAGGGCGTCATCGGGCGTGCGGGGCCCGTCGTCCAGGCCCGCGAGCAGGTGGCAGTGCATGTCAACGAGCGGCAGCATCGTCTGGCGCTTCCCTCAGCGCAACCAGCGGCCGAACCACCCCGCCGACTTGTGGCGTCGATGGGGCGGCTTCTCCGTCGCCTCGGCAACAGCCGTACCGTTCTCGGCGTGACCGTTGGTCTCGCCGTCGGCGGCGGTGTACTTGGTGCCGTACCCATAGCTGTAACCGTACGCGTAGCTGTAGTGGTCGTAGCCATAGGCCCCGGCCGCCCGGCCAACGCCGTTGACGACCACGCCCAGCACATGCGCCTGGACGGTGTGCAGGATTTCGCGGGCCCGTTCGGCGGCGGGCCGGCCGTTCTTGCTCAGTCGTACTACCAGGAACACCCCGTCCATGCGCGACACCACGACGGCTGGGTCGGTCACCGCCAGCAGCGGCGGCGTATCCACGATGACGAAATCGAACCGCTCGCGCAGCTCGGTTAGGATCTGCTCGAAGGGGGGCTGGGTCAGCAGCTCCGCCGGGTTGGCCGGCCGCGGACCGCAGGTGACCAGCGACAGCTGGTCGATGCCGCTTTCCACGATCGCCGCGGATAGCTCGGCCTCGCCCGCAATGACCGAGGTCAGGCCGATCTCGGGCCGGATGCCGAACATGGCGTGCAGGCGGGGCCGGCGCATGTCGGCGTCCACCAGGACCACGCGCTTGCCGGACTGGGCGATGGCAATGGCCAGGTTGCTGGCGATGGTGGTCTTGCCGTCGCCCATGTTGGGGCTGGTGATCTGGATGACCTTGTGCCGCTTGCCGCGCGTGCCGAAGTACAGGGCGGTTCGCAGGCCGCGGGCCGCCTCCGCCTCGCCGGAATTGGGCCGATGGTAGACGGCCAGCGAGCGATCCAGCGGCAAGCCGCTCAGTTCGGCAGGGGCGCCCTTCTCCTGGATGATCGGGATGTGGGCGACAATGGGCAGGCCCAGGCGCCGCCGGATTTCCTCCGGGTTGCGGAAGCTCTTGTCCGTGACATCCGCCAGGTAGGCCAGGCCGACGCCCAGCAACAACCCGAGCACGCCACCCGCCAGCAAGAATTGAACCAACCCGGTTCCGGCCCGGATGCCCCGACCCGGTGTGGAGATGACCTTGGCGTCGTAACCGCCGAAATCGCGGATCAAGTTAATCTCTTTCAGACGACCAATGGTCTGATCGTACACCTGCTGAGTGCGGGCAATGTCGGCGCGGTGGCTGGCGTCCTGAATTTCGTAGCGGGCCAGCTCTCGCGCCTCCTTTTGGTGGTCGGCGGTCACGCCGACCAGCGACTGCTGGGTCAGCTGAACGGTGGCCAGTTCCTGCTTGAGGGACTTGACGTAGGCCTCGACCGGGTCTTCGTCGGGCGGCGCGCTGATCTTCAGCTGGGCCGCTCGCTTCTCCGGGGAGAGGAAGGCTTCGCGCCATTTCCTCTTTCTCTCGAACCGCCTGCACCAGCGGATGCTCCTCGCCGCAGTCCTTCAGCAGGGTCTGTTCCTCCAGCATGAGGGCCAGCAGCTGCTGTTCCGAGGCGCTGTCGGGCACCCGCTTCTCGGTCGGGGCCGTGGTGAGCGCCAGCACCAGCTCCCTGGCCTTCCCCTTGTCCTTCGCCTCCTTGATCGCCTTGAGCCGCTCCTGGATTTCGGCTTCACGCATGAACAGGTTGAGGCGGCTTTATCCGAGCTCCCCGAGCACGAGCAGCGAGACGGGCCCACCGTCCTTGTTGTTCTGCGCCACCACCACCGGCGCCTTCTCGCGGAACTCGGCGTACTTCTTTTCTTTCTCGACCAGGTCCTTCTGGAGCAGGTCGTGCGCCTGGGTGATCAGCCCTAGTGTGTCGTCGCTCACATTGCGATAGGTCTCGTCGAGGAAGTCCTTGTAGCTCTCGATGACCGCACTGATGATGGCGCTGCAGTCTTCGGGAACGCTCCCCTTGTAGGACAGGTTGATGATGTTGGTGGCCCCGGACTCCTTGGTGTCGCGCGTGGCTGTCAGCGAAGTAATGATCGCGCTGGTCGGGTTCGCAATGCCAGCCAGGGACGGCAGTGACTGGAGGTCGTGTTTCCTGATCGCCTTGTCGACGACCACCTGGCTGCGAATGAGGGCCAGGTGGGTGGAGACGTAATCGTCGTAAAAGGCAGTACCGGCCGGCACGCCGGGCATCGGCAGCGCCGTTTCCACGTGCTTCTTGACCACCAGCACCTGGGCGGTGGATTGATAGGTCGGCGCCCGCTGGAACGCGAACAGACCGGCCAGCAACAGGCCGATGACCACCCCGAGCAACACCATCGCCTTGCGCTGCCAGGCGATCTGGAGCGGATTGCGGGGGCCCGGGCTCGGTGAGGCTGGCCCCGTGTCTACCTGGTCGTCCGGGATCTGGTTCATCCGATTCTCCACCGAGGATCCGCGAATCAAGCGATGGGGGCTTCTTCCCGAGCAATCTTCAGGTGGGCCGGGAGCGGCGCGAACGGCTCCCCGGCATGGCGCCGCAGCGCCAGGCCCGAGACGGCCTCTTCAATCTCGGCCACCAGGTGGGCCACCGCGGCGATTTTGGTCGCCACGCACTGGCCGTCGCGCCGCCCCCGCACCTCAATCCGGCCGACGGTTTGCCCGCAGGCGTTGAGGGGAATCTCGGCCCGCCAGAGTTCTTGCTCGTCCTCCTCGCCGTCGTCCCCCCGGGTCCAAACGGCGTAGTAGCCCTCCTGGATGGCCGGGGCGTTGACGTTGAGGCAAACACTGCGCAGGTCCAGGCGGGCGGCACAGTCGGCCAGCCGCGCCCACAGTCCGCTCCAGTCCGCGGAGCCCTGCAGGCGCAGGGCCGCCTGCCGCGCTTCCCGCCGGGGCGGTGACAGGAACGAAACCACCACGGAAATGATCCGCCGCTGCACCAGCACGAACTCCGTATGACCGAACAGGCGCGTGACGGCCAGCGTGAGGACCACGGCGGCCGCCGAAATCAGGGCCAGGATCTCGTTGTTCCAGGCCACGCTCGCCAACACCCCCGCCACGGTCACCAGGCACAGGGCGGAGACCAGGAGCAACGTCAGGCGGACCGACATGCCGCGCCGGAGCAGGCAATGGTGCAGGTGGCCTCGGTCGGTGCTGTAGATACTGCGGCCGGTCAGCTTGCGGCGAATGATGGCAGCCGCCGTATCGAGAATCGGGATCGTCAGCAGGGCGGCGGGCGCCGCCAGGGCGGCAGTGGCCGGACCCTTCAGTGAACTCTGGATCGCCAGCACCCCAACCACCAGCCCGATCAGCATGCTGCCGCAGTCCCCGAGGAAGATGCTGGCGGGTGGGAAATTGTAGCGCAGAAAGCCCAGCACGGCGCCGGCCACAACAAACGCCACGGCGGCCGTCGAGGCATCCCCCTTCATCAGGGCCATGCCGCCCAGGGCCAGCAGGATGATCCCGCCCACGCTCCCCAGCAGCCCGTCCATGCCATCCAGCAGGTTCAGGGCGTTGACGGCCCCCAGCAGCCAGAAGACCGTAAACGGTATCGCCAGGAGTCCCAGTTCCACCTGCCAGTCGAACAGCCGCACTCCCTCGATGCGGACGCCGAAGGCCACCACGAGGCCGACGGCAAGCAGCTGGCCCATGAGCTTATGCCGTCCCCGCAGACAGCGCAGGTCGTCGGCGACCCCAACCGCGCCGATCGTCAAGGCTCCGAGGAGGAGCCCGAGCAAGCCGGCGGACTTCTCGCCCATCGCTTCCCCGACCGGCCCGGGCACGACCAAGGCGATCAGCAGCACTGCCACCGACGCGGCCAGCACCGCCAGCCCGCCGGCCACCGGCACGGAATGGCCATGAAGCTTGCGGCGGCCGTCCGGGCGATCGACCAGACCCCCCTGGAGGGCCAACGCGCGAATAGCTGGGATCAACAGCAGGTTGATCCCAACGCCGCAGGCGAACAGCGCCAGCAAGGGGAGAAGGAGGGTCAGCATCAAACGTTCCACGTAGCTGACCGCCGTGAGAGGCCGACGCCGACGAGGCGGCGGGAGTCGGCGGACTCCAGAAGTTGTGGCCGCGGCACCTCCGGACTACCGCCAGCCCAAGAAATTAGCGCAGACTCCGTCCCCGTCGGTTGCGCCGAGCGGCACCACCGATGCCACCACTGACCTTCCGTGAGCGCCGCGCTGGCCAGGCCAGCCGCGGCTCGCCCTGCGCCGGTGCAGGAATGGGCAGCCATGCCCGATTCGGGAACCCCAACGGATGCCCGATGAAAAGGAGAGATGCCGTGAGCCTCCGACAGGGCTGCGGGCGGCCCGAGCCATGCTCCTCGCCGGCCGGATCGAGCCGGCCGGCGACAAACCTAACCCGCAACTTAGCTCGTTTCTGAGCTGGGCGCCAGGCGGGGCGTCACTGACCCTCCCGAGCAGCGTGCGTCTCCTCCGAGGGCGATGGCATGAGAGGCCCGGAGACGACTTCTGGCAGGAATCGCACGAACAATCTAACATAGGCGACAGCCCGGTAAACCGCAACCGGTGGTCGTGGTCTGCGGCGCCAACTTCTCTGCTACGACCAACGTCGGGCCCGCCGACGTAGCCGCAAGGCCAGGCCCGCCAGGCCCGCCGTGCAACCCCAAAGCGCAAGAGAGGTGGGCTCCGGAACCTCGGCAAATGGCGCGGACGGCTGCACGATGACCGTGGCCGATCCCGTCGAGGTATCGCCGCTGCTGTCCACCACGGTGTACGTGGCCGTCACGGTGAACGGCGCGCCGTCCGCAATGAGCTGGGTGAGGAAGTTATTGATCTTGTCCTGGTCGGTCGCCCCCGGACGCTGGACAGAACCTGGTACGAAGTGGCGAAGCCCGTGTACCACAAGGCGTTGGTGGGGGTAGTGTCGTCTCCGGACGTAATGTTGGGACTCAGGCCACCCGTGCCATCCCACCCGTATTTGATGGTGCCGATGGAGTCCGTCCCGAAATTCGTGCCGCTGAGGTCGTCCGAGTAGCCGAGATTGTCGTTCGCGTTCCCGTTCGTGTCCGTGATGTTGATGCTCACGCCGGCCAGCGTGAAGGTATCCGTCGGCGGTACGGTGGCGTTGTTGCGGGTGACGACGACCCCGAAATTCAGGAAATTCCCCAGCTCGTTGGCGAAGGCCCCGCCGGGGTTGGCCTGTCCATTCCAGGAATTGAAGTCCGTGGCGATGATACTGGCCGTGGTGGTCGTGTAGTTCGATCCCGACATGGGCAGGACCGAATAGTAAGTGGGCGTGCCCGGGGTGCCGGCGCTCGTCTGGCCGTTGACCAGGGCGGTAATGGCATTGTTGGCGTAGCCGGCGAAACTCGGCGAGCCGAACGGATTTGGCGAAATCGATGGCAGAACAGTCACGGTAAACGTGTCCGCCGTGCCTCGTTGCGGCAGCGCGTGGCAGACCGCAAGGGCAAGGAGGGCCCCCAGAAATGGGTTCCGGTTGAAACAGCGCATTGGAGTCCTCTGTTCGTGTTCCGTAAGTACTGGGGCTCACTCCGCGAGGTGGAAGGCCTTGTCCTGCCAAGGTCCCGCAGAAGGTCGTCTGCCAGGGGGGCAGACAGGCATTGCTCAGTGGCTGAGCATCGCACGAGCTGCAGAGAGCCAAATTCGGGCAAACCCTAACGCCGTGCAAAATCCTTGCCGGGGTCCATCAATCGCGCTTCCAATGCGGGTGAAGCGAAAAAACCAGCCACATTGCGCCATGCCCCGAACCGGCCAGTCCTCCGCTGTGTAAACATCCGTTATCGTGCCCCATTTACAATGTTTCCTCCGAGAAACACCTGCCGTCAGGGGATGACCAATCGAGGCAGATTGGTTTCCTCAATTGGAGAGGCCAACCGGCCAGCGGAACTGCTCCGGCTCATCGGTTGCTCACCTCCTCCGATGCGCCACGGGCCGAATTGGTTCCGAATTACTAGAAAAAACTGGAGCCGGCGGGCGCATTTCCACGAGCAAGGCGTTCGCCCCACCCATCCCGCGCTGGACCCGAGCCCGCGGCGCCAGCCAAGGGCGAGTCGGGCCGCCCTTGGCTGGCGCCGCGGGCTCGCAGCTGTGAGCGATTGTCATGCCCATTCTGCCCCTCGAGCCGTTCCTCTTTCCTGCCGACCTGTTCCCCGGCGGCCCGCCGGTCGCCGCCGCCCGCTGGTGGGTGCTGCACACCCGCCCCCGCGCCGAGAAGATGCTGGCCCGCAATTGCCTGAGTCGTCGTCTGCCGTTCTTTCTCCCCCTCTGCGAGCGACACACCCATTCTCGCGGCCGGGTCCTCACGTCCCACGTGCCGCTGTTCCCCGGCTACCTGTTCCTTCTGGCCGACGAACCCGCACGGATCGAAGCACTGACGACAAACCTGGTCGTCAACTGCTTGCCGGTGCCCGACCAGGCCGAGTTGCACGCCGACCTGTCCAGCGTTCATCGACTGATGACGTTCCGAAATGCCGGTGGCGGCCGAGGAACGGCTGCTCCCCGGCATGCTGGTCGAGATCGTCCGGGGCCCCCTGGCCGGCCTGCAAGGCAAGGTCATCAAACAGGGGAAAAACCTCCGGTTCGTGGTCGAGGTCCACTTCCTGCAAAAGGGGGCCTGGGTAGAAATCGCCGGCTGGATGCTCGAAAAGGCCTCGTAAGGGCGAGCCGTTTCGACTTGCGCGGACCAGCCCTGGCCGGTATCATCGGCCGCGGACAACAGTTCTCACCGAACGCGGAGGCCGACCCATGTCCCGGATGCTGCCGCTCAAGCCGCCGCCCGCGCTGCCGCCACGGAACGACCCCTTCCGCTATGGCTGGCGCTATGTCCTGCGCGGGACTGCCCCGAATGGCCAGGAACTCTGGGACCAGGTGCCGCTTACCCTCGATGACGTGTTGCATCCCGAGGTGGGAGACTTCATCGTGAACAGCACGGCCCATGCGCCGATCGCAAGTATCTGGCAAATGTCATCGAATCGCGCTGCAAGCGGCATCCGCGCTGGAAGGCCCTGGTGCTGTCCGACACGCGGGTAGCCTGGCCGGAGACCATCGGCTTGCGCGGTCATGGACCCGACCTCGCGGTCCTGAGGGGCGTGCGGAGCAACCGCGACCGCGACATCCGCACCTTTGACACCGCCGCCGAGGGGGTGCTGCCGTGGCTTATCATCGAGGTTACTTCGGAGATCACACGGTTCAACGACCTGGTGACCAAGGTCACACACTATCACAAGGCGGGCGTGCCGCAGTATGTCGTCGTGGACGCCGTGGAGGGCCGGGGCGAGGAACGCGTGCTGCGGTTGACCGACTACCGCCGCGTTCCCGAGTGCTATGTGCAGATGCCGCCGGACAAGGAAGGCCGAGTCGAGCTGCTCGGCCTGGGCCTGCTGCTCGGCCAGCGCGGCGGGCGCGTCGTGCTCTACGACGCCAAGACGGACGAAGAACAGGGCGACTACGACGAGATTGCGCAAGCCCTGGAAGCCGAAATCGCAGCCCGCGCGGAAGCGGTGAATGCCATTGAAGAAGCGGTGGAAGCCCGCCACGAGGCCGAACGCGGCCGCAAAGCCGAAGAGGAAGCCCGACACGAGGCCGAACGCGGCCGCAAAGCCGAAGAGGAAGCCCGACAAGCCGCGGAAGCGCGGGCGGCTGACCTCGCCGCGCGAGTGCGGGAATTAGAACAGCGTATCGTCCGTCCGCCGCAGGAGACGTCCCACCACTCATGACCTCGACCCTGGCCGACTCCTACGCCTTCTGCGAACGACTGGCCCGCCGCGAGGCGGGCAATTTCTACCACGCCATGCGGCTTCTCCCACGGCCGGAGCGCCGGGCCATGTGTGCCCTCTACGCTTTCCTGCGGGTCGCCGACGATCTCAGCGACGGCCCGGAGCCGATTGCCGAAAAACGCCTCCGGCTGGACGACTGGCGGCAGCAGCTCGACCAGATGTTCGCCGGCACCTGCATCCACCGGCTGCACCCGGCCTTCCACGATGCCGTCTGTACCTATCGCATCCCGCGCCAGTACCTGGTGGAGGTCCTGGACGGCGTGGCCATGGACCTGGAGCCGGTCCATTTTGTTACCTTTGCGGACCTCTACAAGTACTGTTATCGCGTCGCCTCGGCGGTGGGGCTGGCGTGTCTGTCGATCTGGGGCTGCGAGCAACCCGAGGCGAAGGCGCCGGCCGAGGCGGCCGGCATCGCGCTGCAGCTGACCAACATCCTGCGCGACCTGCCCGAGGATGCCGCCCGCGGCCGCATTTACCTGCCCCGCGAAGACCTGACGCGCTTCGGCTATGGCGAAGAGCAGTTGCAGCGCGGCCAGCGCGACGAGCACTTTCGCCGACTCATGGGCTTCGAGGTGGAGCGGGCGCGGTCTTATTACGAAGCAGCCGCACCGCTGGTTCCCCTGCTGCAACCGGCCCCCCGTTCGGTGTTCCTGGTGATGCTTCGCACCTATCGGGGGCTGCTGGAGGCGATCGCCCAGCGCGACTACGACGTGTTCCGCGGCCGGGTGCGGTTGAGCCGCTGGCACAAGCTGTGGCTGGTGCTGCAAGCCCTGCCGGTACGCTGGGGCATCCGGCGGTGAGTCTCGTGAAAGACGGCGCAGGACCCGCGTCTAAAAAGGTATCAGGACCCTTTGCGGCCACGCAGGATCAGTGGCAAAGGTGGGAGGAGTAATTGATGACCAGCGAAGCTAAAGCCGGGAACTCGCTGCCTCCCGTTCTGGCCTATGCGCGGCTCCTACTTGAGTTGCATCGGCTGATTCTGGCTGGAGCTGGGGATAGCGCGGAGGCAGAGGAATTGGCCGACCGTATGGATGCGCCCTGGTACGCGATGACGGCCCAGGAGCAGGCACGAATGCGCGGGCTGGCAGCCGACCTGCACACGCTCAGAGAGGGCGGACCAAAGCGAATGAGCATGAGCCCCGAACAAGTTGCTGAGTGGCAAGGGGGCTTAGAGACGGCCTATGCCAGGGGAGCAGGAAACGTAGATGCAGTGCTTACATTCTTGCGCCAACCAGTGCCTGCGGGATTGCCTGCCCAGGTGATTCGCTTCCTTCAGGCGGAGTGCTGGCACAATCTGGGAGACCTGGAAACTGCGCTCACGTTCATGAAGGAGGCCGACCGCCTGGATCCATCCCTGGCGCTTTCCGTCCTGGCCTTGCTCAAGGATCTGGGTCAGGTGAACGGCCAACCGGAGTACGCCCGAAGCCTGCAAGTTGTGGGGTGATCGGCTATCCAGGCACGTATTCACGCCGTCTCCACGCTCGCTGCCTTCCCCAACCCGAAACGTTCGATCCCCAGCTCGCGCAGACGGTACTTCTGCACCTTCCCCGTCACCGTTGTCGGATATTCATCCACGAACACAACGTAGCGCGGCACCTTGTAGTGGGCGATCTGCGTCCGACAGAAACACTTGACCTCGTCCTCCGTCAGGGTTGCGCCGGGCCGCAGCCGTACCCAGGCGCACACTTCCTCGCCGTAGCGCTCGTCCGGCAGGCCGACCACCTGCACGTCGAGGACGGCGGGGTGGGTGTGCAGGTATTCCTCGATCTCGCGCGGATAGATGTTCTCGCCGCCGCGGATGATCATGTCCTTGATGCGTCCGGTGATGCGGAAGTAGCCGTCCGGCGTCTCGAGGGCCAGGTCGCCGCTGTGCAGCCAGCCGTCGGGGGTGATGGCGGCCGCGGTCTCGGCCGGCTTGTTGTAATAGCCTTTCATGGCGCCGTGGCCGCGGGCGATCAGCTCGCCCGGCTGCCCGACTGGCAGCGGGTCCAGCGAGCCCGGGCCAACGATGCGCACCTCAACGCCGGGGATGGGCCGGCCGACGGTGCCCACCCGGTGTTCCAGGTCGTCGGTCGTCGCCGTCTGCGTGATGATTGGCGACGCCTCGGTCAGGCCGTAACCGATCGTCATTTCGCGCGCCCCATGCGCTCGCCGACGGCACGCATCACCTCGATGGGGCACGGGCTGCCGGCCATCACGCCGGTCCGCAGGCTGCGCAGGTCGAAGTCGCTAAAACGCGGATGACTCAGCTCGGCAATGAACATGGTCGGCACGCCGTAGAGCGCCGTGCAACATTCGTCCTGGACGGCCTGCAGCGTGGCCAGCGGGTCGAAGGATTCGGCGGGGACGACCATCGCGGCCCCATAGATCACGCACGTAAGCGTCCCCAGCACGCAACCGAAACAGTGATAGAACGGCACCGGGATGCAAAGGCGGTCCTGGGCGCTGAACGCCATGCGCTGGCCGATGTAATAGGCGTTCATGAGCAGGTTGCGGTGGGTCAGCATCGCCCCCTTGGGGAAGCCGGTGGTGCCGGAGGTGTACTGAATGTTGACCACGTCCTCCGGTCGAATGTCGGCGGCGCGCCGGTCCAGCTCCGCCTCGCTCACCTCATCGGCCCGCGCCAGGAATGCGTCCCAGGCCAGCATGCCGGGGCGCTTCGCCTCCTGGATGCTGACGACATGGCGCAGCCGTGGGCAGTCCGCCGAATGCAACTCGCCGGCAGGGCAGCGCTCCAGCTCGGGGCAGACCTCGGCGAGCAACTCGAAATAGTTCGACAACTTGTAGCGGTCGGTCAGGAGGAGCGTCGTGATGTCGGCCTGTTGAAGGACGTAACGCAGCTCGTGGGCGCGATAGGCGGGATTGACGTTGACCAGCACGGCGCCGGTGTGGGCGGCGGCGAACTGAACCACCACCCACTGGGGCCAGTTCGTCGCCCAGATGCCGACATGCTCACCGGGCCGCACGCCGAGCGCCAGGAGGGCCCGGGCCGCTTGACGCACCTCGGCATGGAAGGCGGCGTAGGTGCGGCGGTGGTTCAGCCGCGGGAAGACCAGGGCCTGGCCTTCGGAGTGACCTTCCGCGGTGTGGCGCAGCACCTGGGCGAAAGTCAGGCCATCGACCCAGGGAGGTGGGGTGTCGGGCATGGCGGGCTCCTACTTCGCCGGGGCGAGGATTTGTCCTCAACGATCACGAGAGTACCCGCCGCGGCCTGCCGTTGCAAACCAGTAAGAGCGTGCGGAAACCATGCCCGATGCTCGCGCCGTTGTGGCACGGTCTCCTGACCGTGCCACCCGGCCTGACCCGCCGTTGTGGCACGGTCTCCTGACCGTGCCACCCGGCCTGACCCGCCGTTGTGGCACGGTCTCCTGACCGTGCCACCCGGCCTGACCGAAGGTCTCCCGGAATCCGCGATGGATGCGTGGAGACCTTCGGTCAGCCGAAGTGGCACGGTCAGGAGACCGTGCCACAACGAGCCGTGCCACAACGAGGCGAGAGTCGCCAGGACCCACCCCGTTGCGCAGCTGGCATCCGGGAGCAGCGCCGGATGGGCCCTGGCCGCATGCGCTGGCGCCGGAAGGCACGGTGCCACGACGGTGCCACGACGGTGCCACGATGGTGCCAAGGGTGCCACCAGGGTGCCACAGGGTGCCACGAGGGTGGCACCCAACGCCAGTAACGGAACCAGGTCTGTTTTTGCTGTAAGTTGTTGAAGTATTATGGCTTTCGCCGAATTCCTGCATCAGCTGTTCTGTGGTCGCGCCAAACTGGCGCAGCTGAATGAGCCGTTCCCCGCCACACTGGATGTTGCCAAACGTCCAAGGGGAGGAACGGCTCATGTACGCCAATTCGACAGCGCGACGCTTGCGACCGCAGGCCCGCTCCTTCGTTCACTGCCTCCGCGAGTTTCTCACACCCGCTCTGTACAAGCAAGCCCACCAGCAACGCCAGGGCCAGAAGCGCTCCTCGCGCTGGAGTACTCAGCCCCTGCTGCTCGTACTCCTCTTGATGACCTGGACCTGTGGCGACTCTCAGGCCGAACGCTTCGAGACCGCCGGGGCCTGCTGCGTGGCTCTGCTCCCCAGGCGTCGCCGGCCGGGGAAGACCGTGGCCGGCTTTCAGAAGGCCCTGGCCCGTCTGCCCAGCCGCGTGCTGCGGACGGTGGCGGCCGGCATCCGCCAGGTCCTGGCGACGCGTCTGGCCGACTACTGGTTGACGCAGGGCTTCATCCCCATCGGTTGCGACGGCTCACGCCTGGAATGCCCTCGGACGGCGGAGTTGGAGCAACGCCTGGGGACAGCCAACAAGGCGGGGGCGGCGGCGACGGCGCCGAGCTTGTACGTCACGGCCCTGGTGCATCTGCGTCTGGGTGTGCCGTGGGCGTGGCGGCTCGGCCTGAGCACGGCCAGCGAACGGTTGCACCTGCTCCAGCTGCTGCCGCTGTTGCCCGCCGCCGCCTTGCTGGTCGCCGACGCCGGCTTCTGCGGCTTCGCGTTGACCCAACAGCTGGTGCAGCAGCGTGTGCCGTTTCTGTTGCGGATGTGCGCCAACGTGACGTTGCAGGTGGACGACCCAGACTCCTGGTCGCACACCGACGACGGCTTGGTTTATTTCTTCCCTCCAAAGCGTCAGGGCCAGGCAGCGCCTTTACGTCTGCGTTTGCTGCGGGTGCGGTCCAAGAAGGGCAAGCAGGACGTGTGGCTGTTGACCAACGTGCTGGACCGCCAGCGTTTGTCGCTGGCCAACGCCGCGCAGTTTTATCGTTGGCGTTGGGAAAGCGAGGGGCAATTCCGGGCGTACAAGCGGCACGTTGGGCAAGATGAAGTTGACCAGCCGGACGGTGCGTCTGGTGCATCGGGAGGCCGAGGGGTCGCTGCTGGCGTTGCAACTGATGCTGGCGCAAGGCGTGCTGGCGGTGTCGCCGCGGGGTGCTGCGGGGGCCGTCCAGCCGATGTGCAGTCCGCGGAAGGTGCTATTGGCGATCCGGCAGGAGTTGTCTGTTCTGTTGCGAGGGCGAGCGGGGAAATACGCGGAGCGTTTAGGTCAGGCCGTGCGCGAACGTCGTGAGCGGAGCAGCGCGAAGGCGGTGCGCGAGTGGTCGCGACGCAAGCCGCACAAGGCGCCGAAGCCGCCGCGATTGCTCAAGCTGACGGCCGCGCAAAAAGCCCTGATTTCACGACTGGAACGCACAGCAGCCTGACGGAATTGTTATTGGCGTTGCGTGCCGCGATGGTGCCACGAGGTGTGGGAAGGTGTGGTGGCACCATCCGCGCACCTGCCAGGCAACGGTCTAAACCGCTTGACCGGTTCATACGCCCCCTCTACCCTGAACTTTTCGTCCGCCCGCCTCCCAGGGTTGCGCATGTCCACCGCCTCGCTGTCGGTTCCCGATGCCCAGGGCCGTTTCGGTCCGTTTGGCGGGCGTTACGTCCCCGAGACGCTGATGCACGCTCTGCGTCAGCTCACGGAGCAGTACGAACAGGCACGCGACGATGACGCCTTCCAGAAGCAGCTGGCGTACTACCTCAAGCAGTATGTCGGCCGGCCGTCGCCGCTCTACTTCGCGGAACGGCTGACGCACGAGGCCGGCGGGGCCCGCATCTTCCTGAAGCGTGAGGACCTGAATCACACCGGCGCCCACAAGATCAATAACTGCATCGGCCAGGCCCTGCTGACGAAGCGCATGGGCAAGCCGCGGATCATCGCCGAGACGGGGGCGGGGCAGCACGGGGTGGCCACGGCCACCGCGGCGGCCCTGTTCGGCCTGCCGTGCGTGGTCTACATGGGGGCCGAGGACGTGCGGCGGCAGCGGCTCAACGTCTTCAAGATGCAGGCGCTGGGGACCGAGGTGCGGGCCGTCGTCAGCGGCAGCCGAACCCTCCGCGACGCCATCAACGAGGCCCTGCGCGACTGGATGGCGACCGTCGAGCACACGCACTACATCATCGGCAGCGTGGTCGGGCCGCACCCCTTCCCGATGATGGTCCGCGATTTCCAGGCGGTGATCGGCGTGGAGACGAAGGCCCAATGCCGGGAGCAGCTTGGCCGGCTGCCGGACGTGGTCGTTGCCTGCGTCGGCGGCGGCAGCAATTCGGCGGGCATGTTCTACCCGTTCGTCGGCGATGCCGCGGTGGAGCTGGTCGGCGTCGAGGCGGGCGGCCGGGGGGACAAGCCGGGGTCCCATGCCTCGACCCTGAGCTTCGGCCAGCCCGGGGTCCTGCACGGCAGCTTCAGCTACGTCCTGCAAGATGAGGACGGCCAGACGGCCGACGTTCATTCCGTCTCCGCCGGTCTCGACTACCCCGGCGTCGGCCCGGAGCACAGCTACTGGAAAGAGAGCGGCCGGGTGAAGTACACCAGTGTCGGCGACGACGACGCCTTGCACGGCTTCGACCTCTGCTCGCGCCTGGAGGGGATCCTCCCCGCCCTGGAGACGGCCCACGCGGTGGTCGAGGCGATGCGGATCGCCAGCAAACGGGCGAAGGAGGACGTGGTGGTGATCTGCTTCTCCGGCCGTGGCGACAAGGACTGCTTCGAGGTGGCGCACCTGCGCGGGCAGGAGATTTGAGGGGAGCTACCGCCCGTGGGTTCGCCGCCAGTAGTCGCGAAAGGCCAGCAATCGCGGCAACGATTCTCGGTCCTTGGCACGGTTGGCGGCCTGCTTGCTCGCGATGATGTCGTCGGGGTGGCAAACGGGAAACCCTTCAACCTCGACGTGCCGCGACCAGGCCGCGGCGAAGCTGGCGATGCCGTCCGGCGCGAATACCAGATCGAGATCAAAGGGGCCGTTCTTGAGCTGGACGAAATCCTTGCCGCGGGCGATCTCTGCCGCCTGCGCGGCGTCCAGCCCGAATCCCAGTTCCCGCAAGGCAGCGACCAACGCCGCGGCCATTGGCCGCGGAACGCTCAGGGAAAACATCGGCATCCTGTGTCGTGTCGGGGAATCCGAGCAAGATGGCTCCGGACTTGCCCAGAAACAGGTACTGAACGCCGTGGCGAGAGAACGCCTCGCGCAATTCCTCCGCCTGCCGGTACTCAAACGTGGCCATAGCCCAACCAGGATGGGAGGTCCCGTTCACACCACCGGCGGTATTCCGCCATGCTCTCGAACGACCGGTAGGGTGCGTCGTCAAGGACCGGCTTGTAAGTACGGATGAAGGCATAGCGCATGCGCAGCGGCAGGGGCCGTCGCGCCGCGGCGGCGAACTCCTCCTCCCAGGCGGAGCGTTCGGCCTCGGAAATAGTCGCTTCGCTTCCCATGATCCCAGTCTCCAGCTAGAAGCGACCCCCCGCATTGCGTACTGGAGGTCTCGTCTTATTCTGGAAGGGGCCCGTTTCCCTCGCAAGGACAAAATCAGGCAGTGGCCTGACCGAGCGTGGACTCGCCTCCCACTTCCTTCCCCCCGCCGTCTGCCGCTCCCGGCACCGCCACCTCCTCGAACCCCTGCAGCGACACCGACGCCTCGCGCGGCAGGCACAGCATGTTCAGCGATACGATCTGGCCGAACACATTCTGAGGATTGCCGAAGAAGTTGTTCGGGTTGAAGAGCGGCGGGCGGTGCCAAAATAGGCGATAGCCCAGCGAGTCAATCAAGCGGATCAGGGCGTCCGACCGTTCCACGCGGTCGTTTTCCACGTAGAGATAGGGCCGGCAGCGGGCCAACGTCTGGACGGCGCCGCGCAGGACCTCGATCTCCATCCCTTCCACGTCGATCTTCACGAGATGGCACACACCCAGCTCCAGGCCGTCCACGGTGGCGATGGGGACGCGTTCGCCGGGCAGGTTATCGGCCAGCGACAGGCCGCCGAAGTTGTTCGCCCGGTGCGGATCGAGGCCCGGCACGGTGATGTGCCCGGGCTGCGCACCGAGTGCCTGCTGCCAGCACCACGTGTTGGTGAGGCTGTTGAGGGCGATGTTGGCACAGAGCGCCTGGAAGACCAACCGCTGCGGTTCGAAGGCCAGCACTCGGCCGGTGGGCCCCACCTGGCGAGCGAGAAAGACCGTATGGGCCCCGATGTTGGCGCCGATGTCGAGGACCGTCTGTCCCGGGTGGACCAGCTGACGGAACAGGTCAATTTCACCCTCGGAAAACTCGCCATAGAGGTCGAGCGACCGCCCGATGTATTGATCGTTGACGTTGTAGAGCATCAGGCTGTGGCGGCAGGTCTTCACGGCATTGAACGGCGCCAGGATCGGTTCCATCGGGGATTCCAGTTGGGGGAGTCGCGTCCGCCCGCCCTGGTATAATGGCGAGACATCCACCGTCGGCCAAGGGGAGGACATCGTGGAGACAGCAACGATGGGACAGATACGCGTTCCTGCCAAGATCGAGAGCATCGAGGACCTGTTCGCGGTCAAGCAAGGCCGCCTGACCGAAGAGAAGGTGCGCACCGTTCAGGTCACTGACGCCCTGGTTGACACGGGAGCCGCCATGCTCTGCATGCCGAAGCGGCTCATCAAACAGCTCGGGCTGACGCCGTTCACAACGCGCCGTTTCCGTACTACGGGCGGCCTGAGAGATTCCAACATCTATGGTCCGGTCAAGCTGATTGTTCAGGGGCGCTACTGCAACACGGACGTGAGTGAAGTGTCCGACGAATGCCCGGTACTGATCGGCCAGATTCCGCTGGAGCTCCTCGATTTCGTGGTCGATCCGAGCGGTCAGAAGCTGACGGGGAATCCTGAGCACGGCGGCGAATGGATGCATGACATGTTCTGAGCGCAGCGCGGCGGCCCCGGGAAGCTGGTCATGCACCTTGACTGTCCTCACTGCGGCGTCCGGATCGAGTTCTCTATTCACGACCAGATCGCAGGCACCTGGCTGGTGCCCGCTTAGGACCAAAATCGCCCAACCCGTTGGTCCCTCGCTGCGCGATTCCGCGTACCTGTCCGCGCAGTGCCAGGTCGAGCACAACCATTCATTCCGATTCAACGTCCTCGGTCTTCCTGTGGCTGAATGCTGGGCCTGAGCGGCCTTCCAGGCAGTGACTCTGCAAGCTGCCAGCAAGACACTGCTTCAGCTCCCGCTTCACAGCTCTACCTTTGCTGGCGATGGCCCGAACTGCCCTGCTTCTGCTACGCGACGGCACGTGATATGCAGTTTTGACTTTGGGTAGGCCGAGGTGTCTTTACAGGGCGTGTTGCTTGCGCGTGAATGCCTGCATGAGCCTCAGGTCGAGACGGCGGTCGGCCACCCAGGTACCGGCTTCCCGCGCACAACGGAATTCAGAAAGGTGCCATCATGTACCAGAAATGTCTCTCGATACTCGCGGCGGTCTTGGCGGTGGGGGCGTTGGGCCTCTCGCCAGCGATCGCTCATGCCGCGCCGCGCGGTGGGGGCGGTCGGGGCTGGAGCGGCGGCCGTGGCTACTCCGGCGGCCGTGGCTACTCCGGCGGCCGTGGCTACTCCGGCGGCCGCGGCTACTACGGCGGCCGCGGCTACTACGGCGGCTACTACGGCGGTCGCGGCTATGACCGCGGCTTCGGCTGGGGCTTCGGCCTGGGCCTCGGCCTCGGGTACCCGTATTACTACGGCGGCTACGGCTATAGCCCGTACTACTACGGTGACAGCGACTACTACTACCCCACGCCGGCCTACGGCACCAGCGATATGACGCCGGCCGATGGCGGCTACTACGGCGCCCTGGATGCCAACGCCCAACCGCAGGACAATGCGGCCCGCATCCGTGTCATCGTCCCGTCGGACGCCAAGGTCTGGTTCGATGACAAGGCGACGCAGCAGACGGGCCAGATGCGCTTCTTCGAGTCGCCGCCGCTCACCGCCGGCAAGACCTTCAGCTACGACATCAAGGCCCAGTGGCGCGATCAGAACGGCAAGGATGTGACCCAGACCCGCCACGTCGATGTCCAGGCTAACGCAGGTGCCACCGTCGATTTCATGCAGCCGATGCCCGCAAACCGCTAGCGGGCAGGGCTTCAACGCTCGCTTCGGGGCCGGCGATTCTCGCCGGCCCCATCCAAGCCTTACCGCCGGAACTGAATCGAGAATCCTGAGATGAACGAGCAACTCGTACAGGATCTGTTGCAAGAGGCAGAGGAAATCGCCGTTCAGGCGGAGCACCTGGTTCCCTGCTGGCAGGAGCTGCTCGAACAGGCACACCTGGTCGGCGAGCAAATTCAGGAACAAGTCCAAACAGCCGTTGCGAAAGGGGATTCTGTACCCGTCTAGCCGCCGCCCAGCGGGCGGCGCTACACGCTCGCAAGCAGCCGGCGGACATTGTCTGGGTCGGTGGCCTGGCGCAGGGCCTCTTCGGAACTGATCTTATCCTCCTTGACACATCCGATGAGGGCGTTGTCGAAGGTCATGAACATGGCCCCGTGCAGGTCGCGCGGCTTGCCCTGGCGGATGAGGGCGGCGGCGGCGGAGCCGACGTTGAGCAGCTCGAACAGCGGCACGGGACGACCGGGCCGGCGCGGCCGGCACAGTCGCTGACAGACCACACCCCGCAACACCCGGACAATGCGCTCCCCTGGCTGCCGGCTGGTGGCGGCGACACAGTCGAGCAGGTGCTCCACCACCCCAGGCACATCCGGCTGGCGGATGATGCCAAGCACCAGCGCGCCCCCTTCCGCCAGCCGCACGGCCGCACGCAACACCGTCGGGTCGGTCGCGTCGCCCAGGGCGCAGACGTCCAGGTCGGCCAGGGCCAGCCGACACAGGGCCTCCAGGGTCGTCGGCGCGTGGGTGGGGACCTCGACCTGGGTGACCAGTGCCCGCTCGGGGCGGTGCAGGAGTTCGATCGGCTGATCGACAGTGACAATGCGGGCGCGGCGGTGGGCGGCCAGGGTGTGCAGCAGGGCGGCCAGCGTGGTCGTGGTGCCGGACCCGCGCACACCGCCCAGCAGCACCAGTCCGCGCTCCGCTCGGGCCAGGTCGGTCAGGAAGCCGGGCGCCTGGATTTCCTCGAGGGTCGGAGGCTGGAGCGGCAGCAGCCGGCACGAGGCACACAGGCCCCGCGCCCCCGGGAACAGAGTGCAACGGATGCGGGCGCGGTCCTCGAAGGTGAAACAGAACTCGGCTGTCCCGTCGGCAATCCAGTGGGCCTGGGCCGCACGGGGCAAGAGTTCGAACAGGGCGGCCTGGAGCTGGTCGGCGCTCAGGCGCGGCCGTAGTCGAGCGGCCGGACTTCGCCGCCGATGCGGGCCCACGGCCGGGAGCCGGCTTCAAGCTGAACATCCGAGGCCGGCGCGGCCAGGGCGGCCCGGAACAGCCCGGGCAAATAATCCCGTGGAAACTCGATGATCGGCCGGGGCCCGTCGGGCGTCGCTGCCGGCGGGGGCGGAGGATGCACGGCCAGTGGCGGCGCGGCCGCTCCCGCCGGCGCCAGGTCCACCGGCACCGCCACCGGTGACGGGGGACTGGTGAGCGTGGGCGACTCTGGCCGACGCTGGATGGCGGTCGTTTCCGGTTCGAGGAGCTTCTCGCCGGGCAGCGCGATCACGACCTCGACAACGCCGCCGGCCCGCGCCATGCGCGCCGACAGCTCGCCGTCGGAACTGGGATGCGTGAAGGTGAATGATTCGCCCACATCGAACCGCTCCGCCAACTCGGGGGGCAAGGCCTCGCGCAGCAGAGCGTCGAGTTCCTCGGACGACATGACCCGATTGAGCGGTAGCCTCGCACCGTGTTCGCCCAGGAGAAGGCAGGTTTCATTGCCGCGCAGCACGATCCCCTTGCCGCGTTGTTTCCGCGCGTAATCGGCGATCCGCTGTAGGCGGTCCATGATGGGCCTCGGCTCTATGCCACCAGTTCCGGCCGGACCACGCCCGCGCCGGCAATCGGCATGGGCCGGCCCTGGAGATCGGGCACCGTGGTGTGCGGGTCGATGCCGAGCAGGTGGAACGCGGTCGCCAGCAGGTCCTTGGGGGAGACGGGCGTGTCGCGAACCTCGCCACCGTGGCGATCGGTGGCCCCGACCACGCGACCGGCAGCGGCCCCTCCGCCGGCCAGGGCGACGGAATAGGCCCGTGACCAGTGATGCCGGCCCGCTCCCTTCGGCTTGGAGTCGATCCGCGGCGTTCGTCCGTGCTCGCTCAGCCACAGCACCAACGTTTCGTCCAGCAGGCCGCGAGCTTGCAGGTCGTTCAGCAGCCCGGTGTAGGCCAGGTCGAAACCGGGGAGCAGATACTCCTTGAGGCGCGGATAATGGTTGGCGTGCGTGTCCCAGGCGCAGCCGGAAAACTGGCCGAACCCATCCCAGAAGACCGTCACGAACTTGCACCCCGCCTCGACCAGCCGGCGAGCGCAAAGGCAGCCCTGGCCGAATAGGTTCATGCCATAGGATTCGCGCACCGCCAGCGGTTCGCGGCCCACATCAAGGGCCTGGCGCATCCGACCGGAGGCAAGCAGCGTGAAGGCCATCCGCTGGAACTTGTCGAAGGCCTGCCGATGCTCCTGCAACTGGACCCCAGCCCGGGCGCGGTCGAACTGCTCCAGCAGCGACCGCCGCCCGTGCAATCGTTCCATCGGCAGATCGCTCGGGAGCTGGGCGGCCGAGGAGAGCTGGAACCGCCCCGCCGGCGTCACCCCCGCAAACGGATCGAGAAACTCCAGTTTCTGGCTCTCGCCGTACTTCGGCGCGAGGCGCGTCCCCGGGCCCTCGAAGTCGGTCCAGACCGGGTCGTACCCCTGGCCGAGGAAGGCGGCATAGGGCCCGGCACTGACGCTCGGATAATCGGTCTTCGAGTTGAGCAGCCAGGGCAGGCCGACGTTCCGGGGCATGTCCGGGACAGCCCGGCCGCTGCGTTTCGCTTCGAGGTAGTCCACCACCGAGCCGATGAACGGCCAGTGGCGGCCATCGCGCGGCAGCGTCTCCAGGGCGGGCGTGTAAGTTGGGATGCCGCTCACCGCGTAAGCCACGCCGTGCTCGGGATACGGATGCGTTACCGAACGCACCACGCAGACACGATCGACCACGCCGGCGATCCGGGGCAGACGTTCGCAGATGCGTAGGCCGGGGACGCGGGTGGCGATCCCCTTCATCTCCCCTTGAATCTCGGCGGGGGCATCGGGCTTCGGGTCGAAGGTCTCGTGCTGCGGCGGGGAGCCGTAGGGGAAGAGCATGATACAGGCCTTGGCCTTGCCGAACCCGCCGACTTCTCCCACCGCCTCGCGGGGGAGAGGGCTTGCTGAGGGGGCTGCCGCTTGCAGACGCAGAAAATCGCCCAGGTCCAGCCCCATCGCCCCGAGGCCGCCGACGTGGAGGAAATCGCGGCGCGTCAGGCCGTCGCACAGCGTTTTCGGCGACCCCAGCAGGCGGAGCACGATTAGGTCCCTTGGTGGCACCGGCCTGGTTCAACGCGAGCCATTTCAGCGGGTGGCACGCCCTGAGGTACTCCGAAGGGCGTGCAGTCAGTGCAGCACGCCCTTCGGAGTACCCTCAGGTTTTACCACAACTCCCTGGCGATAGTTACGGCCGGGGAGGTGTCTGGTTTGTCGTTTTGCGGTTTGAAAGTCTTTCAACCGGCATCGTGCCTCCTTAGCGGGTGCGCTCGTGATGGCAATTCTTGCAATCTGTCCGGCCATCGCTGCCTGGGACTTGACCGGCCGTGACAACCTTGGGTGCGAGGCGCGGGGGCTACCCGCGCTCGCTTCTCAAGGGGCAGGGTATGGACGGCACGATGCTTTCCTTCGGTCAGAGCGACTTCGGCAACGCGGCTTTGGGCGACCCGCGGCGAACCCACCGCCTGGTGACGCTGGTGGACCAACTGTGCCGGCATCCCGGCGGCACGCTGCCCGACAAATTCAACCGGCCGGCCGAGCTGCGCGCCTTCTACCGCCTCATGAACCGGCCGGAGGTCAGCCACACGGCCCTGATGGCCAGCCACGCCGACGCCACCCGGCAGCGGCTCGCCGCCCTTGGCTCGGGCGTCGTGCTGCAACTGCACGACGCCACGGAGCTGGACTTCACCAGCAAGACGACGCTGCTGGAGCACCTGGGGCAGATCGGCCAGGGCACGCGTCGCGGCTACATCTGCCACAACAGCTTGGCGGTGCGGGCCGATACCGGCGAAACGCTAGGACTTTTGTCGCAGATTCTGCATCACCGGGCCGATGTCCCCGACGCAGAGAGCGTGCCGCAGGCGCGGGCACGCGCCGACCGCGAGAGTCGCCTGTGGGTCCGCGGCGCCGCGGCCTGCGGACCAGCGCCGGCCGGGATCCGGTGCGTCGATGTGTCCGACAGCCTGTCGGACACGTTCGAGTACCTGGCCTACGAGGTCAGCCACGGCCGCGCCTTCGTGCTGCGGGCCAAGGAGAACCGCAAGTTGGACGAGGCGGTGGCTGGCCAGCGTTACCTCCTGGACGCGGTGCGGCAGTTGCCGTCGGCGGGCAGCCGCCTGATCCAGGTGGAGACGTCGCCCCAGCGCCGCGGCCGTCAAACGACTGTGCAGATCGCTTTTGTCGCCGTGCGTCTGGCGGTGCCGCGCAAGCACATGGGCGAGTACGCCAAGCAGCCGCTGGACCTGTGGGTGATCCGGGTCTGGGAGAAGAACACGCCCGCCGGCGAAGAACCGCTGGAGTGGATTCTGCTGACCAACGTGCCGGTCACGGACGCGGCCCAGGCCGAGGAACGCATCGACTGGTACAAGCGTCGGGCCATCATCGAGGAGTTGCACAAGGGGATGAAGACCGGCTGCGGCGTGGAGCGGATGCAATTCGAGAAGATCGAACCCTTGGAGCCGGCGATCGCGTTGATTTCGGCGGTGGCCACGACGCTGCTGCGTTTGCGCGATGCGGCCCGTGCTCCGGACGCGGCTCGGCGTCCGGCGACGGAGGTAGTGAGTGCGGAGTACGTCGAGGTGTTGGCCGGCCACTACGGGGCGCGGGTGGGGCCGAAGCCTTCGGTGCTGACGTTCTACATGCATGTGGCTCGCCTCGGCGGTCACCAGAATCGCAAGGCGGACGGTTTCCCGGGATGGCTCACGCTGTGGCGCGGCTGGATGAAACTCGAGTCGATGGTCGACGGCCACCGCGGCGGGCGCCGAGGGTACTCGCCAAGTTGTGGCAAAACTTGAGGGAGTACCTCAGGGCGTGCCACCCGATGCCGCGCCACTTCAGTCCGCTTCCACCTCGAACGTCGAACAGATCGCCTTGAGGATCGGTTCCGCCTGCTCCAGCTCCAGGTCGTTCACCTGCCACAACACCAGAACGGTCCCTTCCGAGGAGTAAAAAGAGCGCGTCCAGCAGGTATTGGTGAGGTCGAGGCTGAAAAAACGGATCACGTGGCCGACTGCGGGCTGTCCGGCCACGGAGTCGATGCACGGGTCGTATTCCAGCTCGGGGTAATCCTCCTGCAAGGCCGACAGGGCGGCATCGGCCACTTCTTCTGTCGCGGGCGTATCGGACCGCAGGCAAATCATCAAAAAGGCGGTGCCGGGGCTTCTGAACCGAAACGGTCCAGCCGGCGTCGTTGTCCTCGCGTTCCAGGACCCAGTTCTCGGGGTAGCGGAAGCGAATACCGCCGTCGCAGAATTGGGCCATCGGGGGTGCCGCCTTCCGTCGGGGGGTGCGAGTCTCCGGGTCATTTTACCCCTGCCCGGTCCGCAGAGACAAGCCATTGCCTTATCTCGCCCGCAGCGACGTGGACGACAGATCGACCCGAAAGATGGTGGCCGGGATGGCACGGAACAGGTCGCGGTGCTCGCCGGGAATGTCGAGGTGATGCAGCTCCAGAAAGCGCCCAGCCGGGCCCAGCCGTCCGGCGACCAGGAAGAGGCAGCCCAGCCCAGCGATTTCCGCCAGCGCTGCCCTCATCGCCTCAACACTCTGGCCGTAATAGCGGGGTGCCAGAATCCGCTCAGCGGTATCGATGCCGACGACAAAGGTGGTGCCGGGGAACTGGCGTGCCTTCTCCGCGAACGTTGGAGCTCGTACCAGCCAGAGCGGCGCTTGTGCTGCAAACTGCGCCAGGCGGCGGCGCACCTCCTCGGGGCTGAGCGGCGGCTTGTCGACATTGGTGATGCTCAGCTCGAACGCCGTCGGCAAGCGCGAGACCTCGGCCGCGGCATCCGCCAGCGCCCAGTGCCCCGCGTGAATCGGATTGAAGGAACCGGGAAGGAGCAACGGCGGAGCGGGCGGAGCCGACCGAACCCGCCCATCGGGCTCGACGCAAACCGGTCCGGGCTCGCCACGGAAGAAGGCTTCCAGGATGTCAGACGCCTCCGCCATGCGGGCTATTGTAGGACGGCAGAAGGGCCAGCGGCGCCGGCGCTTTTCGCAGTGTATCAGACCGGCCGCAGCTCGCGCAGGTTCCCCTCCAGCACCTGAATCTGGTTCTCCAGGTCGGTCACCTGGTCACGCTGCTGCTGTACTACTTCTGGCGGAGCCTTGCTGGTGAAGCTCTCGTTCTGCAGCTTCGCCCGCGTTCCTTGCAGATGCTTTCGCTTCTCGGTGATCTGCTTCTCCAGCCGCTTCGCTTCCGCATCCGGATCGATCAGGCCGCGCAGCGAGACGGACGCCTCGATATCGGGGTGCACGGTGGTTACCGATTGCGGCGGCTTGGTCACGGCCGGGCCGCACTCCAGCCTTGCCACTCCGGCCAGCGACGCCACGAACGCGGTAAGGGCCCGGAAATCGCTCGCCACGGCCTCATTGCAGCGGACGAAGACCTCCAGTCCGGTGTCCTTCTTCAGGTCGTAGCGGTTGCGCACCTCGCGCACCGCCCGCACCAGGTCCTGCATCCGCGCGATGCGCTGCTCCATCGCGATGTCCGGCCACGACGCCGGGAACTCCGGCCAGGGGGCAATGACGACACTCTCGGCCGACGGCTCCGGGGCCGGCAGGCCGCGCTCGAACGCCGCCTCGCCCAGGGCCTGCCAGATCGACTCGGCCACGAACGGCATCACCGGATGCACCAGCCGCAGGATGGTGTCCAGGACGCCGGCCAGCACACGCTGCGCCGTGGCCCGCCCATCGTTCCCTCGCCCCTGGGGGAGAGGGGTTGGGGTGAGGGGGGCCGCAGCCGGTCCTTGCTCATCTCCAGGTACCAGTCGCAGAATTCCGACCAGGTGAAGTCGTAAATGGTGCGGGCCACGTCGCTGAACTGGTACGCCTCCAATTGCCGGGTCACTGCCGCCGTCGTCGTCGCCAGCCGGCTCATGATCCAGCGGTCCTCGATGGGCAACTCCTCCAGGCGCAGGGCCCCCGGCGTGTAGCCTTCGAGGTTGAGCAGTAGGAAGCGGGCGGCGTTCCAGAGCTTGTTGGCGAAGTTGCGGCCCATCTCGAACCGCTCCGACGCCTGCTTGGCCGTCGGCAGCTCCGGATCGGGCGCCGGCCAGGGACCGCCCGGGCGAAACGGCTTCTTGCACTCCGGACAGGTGATTTTCTTCGTCCGCATGTACATATGCTCGTGCTTCACCGGCACCTGATGGCCGCAGTGCGGACAGACGTTGGCCACCGGCAGCTTGCTGTCCTGGTTCTCCGTGGACAGGTGCACCATGCCGAAGCGCAGCGCGTCGGTACCGTACAGCTCGATGATGTCGAGCGGATCGACGCCGTTGCCCTTCGACTTGCTCATCCCCTCTCCGAAGGCGTCGAGCATCTTCGGATGGATGTAGACGTGATGGAACGGCACATCGCCCACGTTGTACAGCCCGGTGATGACCATGCGGGCCACCCAGAGCGTGATGATGTCGCGGTTGGTGACGAGCACGCTGGTCGGGTAGTAGTAGCGCATCTGGGCCCACTCGGGATTCTGCGGACCCGGCGGCTGATCCGGCAGCGCGGGGCCGGGCCAGCCGAGCGTCGAGTGCGGCCAGAGGGCGGAGCTGAACCAGGTGTCGAGCACGTCGGGATCTTGGACAAAACCCATCTTCTGGATCATGTCCTCGTATCCCAAATTCCAATCGCCTCGCCTCTTACAGAGAAGGATTTCGAGTTCCTTGCCGCGGAAGGCGTCTATATCGCCAAGATCCGTGCCCTTGATGGAGAGCGGTTGTTGCGTCGCCACGTCGATGACGGAGACTGCGTACTCCTCATCCTGATTGCCAAACATCTCGTCCACATCCGACCAGTGGAACGCCGCGTTCCACTCGTCATCCGTGGCGGAGGCGCTGACGCGGAGCCGCCACACCGGAATCCGGTGCCCCCACCACAACTGCCGGCTGATGCACCAGTCGCGCTTCTCGCCGAGCCAGTCGAGGTACGCCTTGGCGTAGCGCTCCGGGAAGAACTTCACCTTCCCAGCGTTCACCGCGTCCATCGCCATCTGCGCGAAGCCCGGCTTGCCGTCGTCGCGGTCGCCCATCTTCACGAACCACTGGTCCGACAGGTACGGCTCGATCGGCGTCTTGCTGCGGTCGCTGTATTTCAGTCGGAATGTCGCGGTCCTCGCGGCCCTCGAAGAAGCCGAGGGCCTCCATGTCCGCCGTCACCGCCTCGCGGGCCTTGGTGCGGTCCATCCCTGCGTACTTGCCGCCGTTCTCGTTGATCGTGCCGTCCGGGTTGAGGATGTTGATCATCGGCAGCTTGTGCCGCAGGCCGCAGGCGTAGTCGTTGGGATCGTGCGCCGGCGTCACCTTCACGCAGCCGGTGCCCAGCGTCGGATCGACCAGCAGGCCGTCGGCGATGATCGGGATGTCCCGATTCACGAGCGGGAATCGTCACCATCTTGCCGATCAGGTGCTTGTAGCGCTCATCGTTGGGGTGTACCGCCACCGCGGTATCGCCGAGCATCGTCTCGGGCCGCGTCGTCGAGAAGCGGATGAACTGGGGCTTTTCCGAGCCGGAAGGGTTAGCGACGGGTTGGCCGCCCCCGTCGCTCACGCTTCCCTCGACGGGGTAGCGGAACGTCCAGAAGCCGCCTTTCACCTCCTCGGTGTAGGTTTCATCGTCGGCCACCGAGGTTTGCAGCTGGGCGTCCCAGTTCACCAGGCGCTTGCCGCGGAAGATGTAGCCGTCGCGGAACATGTTGAAGAAGGTCTGCCGCACCGCCCGGGCGCAGACCGGATCGAGGGTGAAGCGTGTGCGGGCCCAGTCGCAGCTCGCCCCGAGCTGCTTCAGTTGGTTGAGGATGCGCGCCTCGTACTGGTCCTTCCATTGCCAGATGCGCTTGACCAGCTCCTCGCGGCCCAGGTCGTGGCGGGTCTTGCCTTCCTCCTCGCGCATGCCGCTGTTCGACCACGGCCTGGGTGGCGATGCCGGCGTGGTCGGTGCCGGGCATCCACAGGGCGTTGTACCCCTGCATGCGCCGCCAGCGGATGAGCACATCTTGCAGCGTGTTGTTGAGCGCGTGGCCCATGTGCAGGGCGCCGGTCACGTTCGGCGGCGGGATGACGATGCAGAACGGCTGGCGACTGTCGGGCCGGGTATGGAAGTAGCCGCTGCTCGTCCCAGAATTGCAGCCAGCGCTGCTGGGCCTCCGCGGGTCGTATTGCTTGGGGAGTTCGGTTGGCATGTGAAGCACCTCAGCCACAAAGAACACAAAAACACAAAGAAAAGAAACTGAGTTTTCTTTGTGTCCTTTGTGTCCTTTGTGGTTATTTCTCTTCATCCTTGAACAGCTTGTACTCGAACGAATCGACCAGGGCCAGCCAGCTCGCCTCGATGATGTTCTCGCTGACGCCGACCGTGCCCCAGACATCGTCGCCGTCGCGCGACTCGATGACGACGCGCACCCGGGCCGCCGTGCCGGCCCTGGCGTTGACCACGCGCACCTTGTAATCGACGAGCTGCATCTCCGCCAGCCGCGGGATAGAACGGACAGCAGTGCCTTGCGCAGCGCCCCGTCCAGGGCGTTGACCGGGCCGTCGCCCTCGCTGACGGTGTGCATGACCTCGCCGTCGACGCGGACCTTGACGGTCGCCTCGGTCACCGGCCGCGCCGTCGCGCATCGATCTCGATGTTGACGCGATAAGCCAGCCGCTCGAACTTCGGTTGATACAGGCCGGCCGCCTTCTTCACCAGGAGGTCGAAGGACGCCTCGGCCGCCTCGAACTCGTAGCCCGCGTGCTCCAGGTCCTGCACCTCGTTAAGAATCTTGACCATCAGCGCCTTGTCGGTGTTCACGGCGTATTTCGTGGTCTTCGCCAGGATCGTCGATTGCCCGGACAGCTCGCTGACCAGGATGCGGCGTTCGTTGCCGACCAGGGCCGGGTCGATGTGCTCGTAGCTGCGGCTCACCTTGGCCACGGCGTGCGTGTGCATGCCGCCCTTGTGGGCGAAGGCGCTGGTGCCCACGAACGGCTGCCCGGAGCGGAAGTTCATGTTGGCGATCTCGTAGACGTAGCGCGACACCTCGGTCAAGCGTTGCAGACTGCCCGGCTGCAAGACTTCATGGCCGTATTTAAGAGCGAGGTTGGCGATGACGCTGACCAGGTCGGCGTTGCCGCAGCGTTCGCCGATGCCGTTGATCGTCCCCTGCACCTGCGTCGCCCCCTGGCGAACGGCGGCCAGCGTATTGGCCACGCGCCAGGTCGCAGTCGTTGTGGCAGTGGAATGCCCAGCTCGCAGCGCAGGGCGGCGCGGACGGCCTGCCACGCGCTCGGCGATCTCCTCCGGCAGGGTGCCGCCGTTGGTGTCGCACAGGATGACGCACCGATGCCCCGGCCGATTCGCGCCGCCCGCAGCGTTTGCAGGGCATACTCCGGATTGGCCTTGGTAGCCGTCGAAGAAGTGCTCGGCATCGTAGAGCACCTCGCGCCCGTGCGCCTTGCAGTAAGCGACCGAGTCGGCGATCATCCGCAGGTTTTCGTCCGAGCGTGGTGCCGAGCACCTCGCGGACGTGCAGGTCCCAGGTCTTGCCGACGATGGTGATGACCGGCGCCTGCGAGTCGAGCAGCGCCTTGAGGCAGGTGTCCTCGGCGGGCGACACGCCCTTGCGGCGCGTCATGCCGAAGGCGGCGACGCTGGCGTGGTTCAGCGGCAGCTTGCGCACCTCCTGGAAATACTCGAAGTCCTTCGGATTGGAGAGCGGGTAGCCGCCCTCGATGAAATCGACGCCCAGCTCGTCGAGGCGGCGCGTGATGAGCAGCTTGTCCTGGAGCGAGAAGTTGACGCCTTCGCCCTGGCTGCCGTCGCGGAGCGTGGTGTCGTAAATGTGGATGCGTGTCATGGCGGTTCTTTCCCCCTCGCCCCTGGGGGGAGGGGAGTATCGGACCTCCCGGCAACAAAAAAGCCCTGAAGCGTGCGCTTCAGGGCCGGGTTCGATAGCTGTGGGTGTCTGCGATGGTTCCCGGCGCTAGCCCTCGCTGACGATGACGACCCCGACGTTGCGCACTCCCTGCGCTCCGCAAATGGCGATGGCGGTCGAGATGAGGGAGGCAAGAAACACGTCTGGGGCTCCTTCAGAGCGGTCAAGTCGCCTGTACTTTAAGAAACCGTGGCGGAAATGTCAATTCGGCCTGTCCCCGCCCGCGGCGCGCCACTTCCTTGCGTCCCCATCGAGTGTGCCCGATAATAGACCATCGTCGATCCGCCTCCCCGGGTCCAGCCTGTGAAGCTCATGCGCCGCCTGCTACTGGTCCTCGCCGCTATCGTCGTTGTCGTTGGCATTGCCGTTGCCGTCTTCTTCCTGACGCGCGGCTCCGACGAGGTCGTCCTCTCGCGCGAGGCGGAGATGGCGATGAGCGCCTTCCGAATGCCGCCAGGGATGAAGGCGACCATCTGGGCGGCCGAGCCGCAGGTGGCCAACCCGGTGGCCTTCAGCTTCGATGCCCAGGGCCGTTGCTATGTCGCCGAGACTTTTCGCCTGCACCACGGCGTCCCCGATAACCGCGACCACCCGGAATGGGTGGACGACGACCTCGCCTCGCGCACCGTGTCGGACCGCGTCGCCCTGTATCACAAGTACCTGGGCGACCGATTTCACGAATATGAGACCGAGCAAGAGCGCATTCGCCTGCTCGAAGACACTAAGGGAGCCGGCAAGGCCGACCGGGCCACCGTGTTTGCCGACGGTTTCAAGGATGCGGCCGTCGGCGTCGGGGCCGGCGTGCTGGCCCATCACGGAAATGTCTACTATACCTGTATTCCCGATCTCTGGTTGTTGAAAGACACCAGGGGGACCGGCAAGGCCGACGTGCGCCAGTCGCTGGCCACCGGCTTCGGCGTCCACGTCTGCTTTTTCGGCCATGACCTGCACGGCCTGCGCATGGGACCGGACGGACGCCTCTATTTCTCCATCGGCGACCGGGGTTTCAACGTCACGAACCGGGAAGGGGAGCAACTCGTCAATCCCGATAGTGGTGCCGTGCTGCGCTGCGAACCGGATGGGTCGCACTTGGAGATTGTCGCCACGGGCCTGCGCAATCCGCAGGCGCTGGCCTTCGACGACCAGGGGAACCTGTTCACCGTTGACAACAATAGCGACTCGGGCGATCGCTGCCGTCTGGTTTATGTTGTGCCGGGCGGCGACAGCGGCTGGCGCACGGGCTACCAGTACGGCAGCGACCTGGGTGATCGCGGACCGTTCAACGCCGAGAAGATCTGGCACCTGGCCGATCCGGATCAGCCGGCCTTCATCGTGCCGCCCTTGGCGGCACCTGGCCACGGGCCCGGCCGGCCTGTGCTACAACCCCGGGGCCACCGCCCTGCCGGACCGCTACGCCGGGCACTTCTTCGTTTGCGATTTCCTGGCTGCCAGCAGCCGCAGCGGCGTCACTTCCTTTGCTGTCAAGCCGCGGGGAGCGTCATTTGAGATCGTCGATGGGCACGAATTCCTGAAGGGCATCCTGGCCACCGATTGCCAGTTCGGCCCGGACGGCGGCTTCTACGTCAGCGATTGGGTCAATGGCTGGGGACTGACCGGCAAGGGCCGGATTTATCGCTTCGCGGACCCCGAAGTCGCCCGCCGGCCCGAGATTGAAGAGACCAGGAAACTGCTGGCCGCGGGGTTCGAGGGCAAGTCGGTCGGAGAACTGATGGTTCTCTTGCGCCACAAGGACCTGCGCGTGCGGCAGGAGGCGCAGTTTGCCCTGGTCGCGATGGGGCGAGAGGCCGTGCCGGTGCTGGCCGATGCGGCGGACAACTCTCCGGACGCTCCCGTTCGGCTGCACTCCATGTGGGGCCTGGGGCAACTGGCACGCGGCGGCGAGGCCGAGGCAACGGCGGCACTGGTCGGCCTGCTCAAGAAACACGATCCGGAGCTGCGGGCGCAGGCGGCGCGGGCGCTGGGCGAGAGTCACACCGCCACGTCGGCTCCTCTGCTGCCGTTGCTTCGGGACCCGTCGCCGCGGGTCCGGTTCTTCGCGGCCCTCGCCCTGGCCAACGCCAAACCCGATCGCGAGGCGGCGACGGCGGTGATCGCGTTGCTCCGCGAGAATGCCGACGGCGACGCCTACCTGCGCCACGCCGGTTCCCTGGCCCTGGCGGCCGCGGACCGGGAGACCCTGCTGACAGCGGCCCGCGACGCGTCGCCATCGGTGCGGCTGGCGGCGGCCGTGGCGCTGCGAAGACAGCGGGCACCCGAGATCGCCGAGCTGCTTAAGGATGCCGACGCGCGCATCCGTTCCGAGGCGGCCCGTGCGATCCACGATGAGCCGATCGCCGCCGCGCTGCCGGCGCTGGCGGCTGCCCTGAATCGACCGGATCAGCCGGAACCGCTGTTGTGGCGGGCCCTGAACGCCAACTACCGTTTGGCCCAGGCCGACAACGCCGCCGCCCTGGCTCGCTTCGCTGCCGGAGCCGGCAAGCCGGAGCCGCTCCGCGTGGAGGCGGCCCGGCTGCTCGGCGCCTGGTCCCGGCCGGGGCGGCGCGATCGGGTGACGGGGTTTCCGCAGGCGCTGAGCCCGCGTCCGGCCCAGCCGGCGGCCGACGCCCTGCGCGGCCAACTCGAGGCCTTGTTGGCCGGTCCCGATGAGGTGCTGGCGGAAGCCGCGTCCGCTGCCGGCGCCCTGGGGATCACGGAAGTCGCCCCGCAGATGGCGGTCCTGGCGGCCGACAGCCATCGTGCTGTCGGCACCCGAGTTGCCGCCCTCCGTGCCCTGGCGTCGATGCCGGACGAGCGGACGGCGCCGGCCATCCGCCTGGCCCTGAAGGACCCGCAGCCACGCATCCGGGCCGAGGGACGACGGATGCTGGCCCACACCCAGCCGGCCGAAGCCATCCCGCTCCTGAAGCAGACACTGGAGAGCGGCGACCTCGTCGAGCAGCAATTGGCGCTGGCGACCCTGGGCGAAATGAAGAGCGTGGAGGCGGATGCCCTGCTGGTCCAGGCGCTGGAGCGGCTGTCGGCCGGCGATTATCCCCCGGCCCTTCAACTCGATCTGCTGGAAGCCGCCGGCACCCGCGACAGCGGGCCCGTGAAGCAACACCTGACGAGCTTTGAGGACGATCGCGCGGGACGATCCTGTGACCCGGTCGCGCGAGGCGCTGGCCGGCGGCGATGCGGCCGCCGGAGAACGAATCTTCTTCACCCTGATCGAGGCCTCCTGCGTGCGCTGCCACAAGATCAACGGCCGCGGCGGCAACGTCGGCCCCGACCTGACCCACATTGGCGCCAAGCAATCGCGCCAGTATCTGCTGGAGTCGATCGTCGATCCCAACAAGCAGCTGGCCCAGGGCTTCGAGTCGGTCATCCTGAGCCTGACCAATGGCACCGTGGTCAGCGGCATTCTGAAATCGGAGGACGAGAAGGAAGTGCGCTTGATGACCGCCGACGGCAAGTTGATCGCGGTGCCAAAGCGACAGATTGACGAGCGAATCCGCGGCAAGTCGGCGATGCCGGAGGACCTGGTGCGCTCGAAGCGGGACCTGCGCGACCTGGTCGAGTTCCTGGCGGGACTGAAGTAAAGCCGGCGCTCCCGGTCCTGTCGGGTCTCAGAAACTTCTCACGCCCCTCTCAGGGCTCCCTCACCGTGAAAATGCTAGAGTTCACCACGGCGTGGGCGGGGTCCCCAGTGTCTGCCGCGGAGGTGTACCGTGGTCGAGGTGCTCATTGTGGCCGGGGCGGTGGCGGTGCTGGCGGCGGGCGGCACCCTGGCGTACGCCTTCGGACGCCGCGAGAAGCCGGATGTGAATCATGCCCACTGCCCGCGCTGCGACCAACGGGTGCGTTTCGGCAGCGCCCGGGCGGGGCAGCAGATCCGCTGTCCCCGCTGCCGCCGCAACTGGACCCTGCCGGGGACCTGCGAGACGCCGGCGGCCCCGGTGCCGAGCGCAACCTGGGAGAGCGGCGTGGTCCGCCGTGTGGGCCGATGAATCATTCCAACTGGCAGCGCTCAACAATCCCATTTCCAGAGATTTGGGTGGCACGCTCTGAGGTACTCCGAAGGGCGTGCTGAGAGTAAAGCACGCCCTTCGGAGTACCTCAGAGCGTGCCACCCAACGAGGCCACGGCTGACGCAGCCGCGGCACACTTCCTCCTGCCAGATTCCCCCATCCCCCGCTTGGTTCCCGGCTCATTCCCCTGCTATACTGAAGGATTCCTGACCGCCACGCCCGGCCCCTGAGCCCGGGCGCAGTCAGCTACGGGAGTCGTGCCGCGATGGCTGAACTGACAGCACCCCTGTTCGGGTCGGATATCCTCGTGCAGTGCCTGGTCAACCACGGCGTCGAGGTCGTGTTCGCCTACCCCGGCGGGGCGAGCATGCCCATCCACCAGTCACTGACCAAGGTCAGCAAGCGGCTGCGGACCATTCTGCCGCGGCATGAACAGGGGGGCGGGTTCGCGGCCGAGGGGTATGCGCGCACCACCGGCAAGATCGGCGTCTGCGTCGCCACCAGCGGGCCGGAAGCCACCAACTTCGTCACCTGCCTGGCCGACGCCAAGCTCGACTCAGTGCCGATCATCGCCATCACTGGGCAGGTCGGCACGCACGTCATCGGCACTGACGCCTTCCAGGAAACGCCGATCGTTGAAGTGGCGCGCGGCATCACCAAGCATCATTACCTGGTGCAGCGCACCGAGGACATTCCACGCGTCATCAAGGAGGCGTTCCACATCGCCGGCAGCGGCCGGCCGGGGCCCATCATCGTCGATGTGCCCAAGGACGTGCAGATGCGGAAGATCGTCCCTGACTGGGACCCGCCGATGTACCTCCCGGGCTACAACCCGTATCGAACCGCGGCCAAGGCGGAGCTGGAACAGGTTCTGGCGATGATCCGCCAGGCGGAACGCCCGATCATCTATGCCGGCGGCGGCATCATCGCCTCCGAGGCCGCGCCCTATCTGAAAGCGTTCGCCGAACGCACCGGCGTCCCCGTCGCCCTGACGCTGCTCGGCCTGGGCGGCTTCCCCAGCGATCATTACCTGTGCCTGCAAATGCTCGGAATGCACGGGACGGTCACCGCCAACTATGCCATCAACGATGCCGACCTGCTGCTGGCCTTCGGCGTCCGCTTCGACGATCGGGTGACCGGCAAGGTGAGCGAGTTTGCCAAGCACGGCAAGATCGTCCATATCGACATCGATCCGTCGGAGATCAACAAGAACAAGGCCGCCCAATTGCCCATTGTCGGCGACATCCGGCAGGCGCTGATCGACATGCTGAAGCTCCTCGACGCCGGAAGAGGAGGAGGAGAGGGGGAGAAAGGGAGAAAGGGAGCGGGGGAGCCCCGTTACGCCGATTGGCTGCGACAGATCGACGAATGGCGCGATGCCAAGCCGCTCCGCTACGCCGACCGCGATGATGTCATCCTGGCCCAGCACGCCATCGAACGGCTCTGGCAGATTCTCAAGGAGCGCGGGCAGCTCGACGAGACGATCATCACCACCGGGGTCGGCCAGCATCAGATGTGGGCGGCTCAGTATTACCACTTCAACAATCCGCGCCTGTGGGTGACCAGCGGCGGATTGGGGACGATGGGGTTCGGCCTGCCGTCGGCCATCGGTGCCCAGGCAGCCCACCCCAAGAAGACCGTCGTGGACATCGACGGCGACGGCAGCTTCCTCATGAATGTGCAGGAGCTGGCCTGCGCTTACACCGAGAAGCTGCCGGTCAAGGTGCTGCTGCTCAACAACCAGCACCTGGGCATGGTGGTGCAGTGGGAGGATCGCTTCCACGGCGGCAACCGCGCCCACACCTACCTGGGTGCCGGCGAGGATGAGGCGCCGTATCCTGATTTCGTCACCATGGCCCGTGGCTTCCGCTGCGGAGCCAAACGCATCACCGACAAGAAGGACCTGGACGCCGCCCTGGAGGAGCTGCTCGATACCCCGGGGCCGTTCGTCCTCGATGTCATGGTGCCCTACCAGGAGCACGTCCTGCCGATGATCCCCGGCGGGGCGACGGTGAAAGACATTATCAAGGCGTAACGATTTGTCATTTCGCGCTCGTAAGTTCCTGCGAGCGCGAAACGACAAGTCCTTTTCCCCACCAGGAGCTCTCTCCATGCGTTTCGTTGCCGCACTCGCGCTCGCGCTGTTTGCCGCCGCCGACGACAAGACCTGGGACATCAGCGACCTGAAGGTTGCCAAGCCGGAGGACAAGGAGGACATCAAAAGCACGCCGCCGCCCAAAGGCGCCATCGTCCTCTTTGACGGTAAGGACCTCGACCAGTGGACCAAGACCAACGGCAAGGACGCGGCCGGGTGGAAGCTGGTGGACGGCGGGGCGGCCCAGGTCAACGGCACCGGCAACATCATCACCAAGGAGAAGTTCGACGGCCATTTCAAACTGCACGTCGAGTTCCGCGTCCCCTACATGCCGCAGGCCTCGGGCCAAGGGCGCGGCAACAGCGGCGTCTACCTCCAGGGCCGTTACGAGGTGCAGGTCCTCGACAGCTACGGCCTGGACAGCAAGGACAACGATGCCGGCGCCATCTACGAAGTGGCCAAGCCGCTGGTCAACGCCTGCAAGGCGCCGACTGTCTGGCAGAGTTACGACATCGAATTCACCGCTCCGAAGTGCGAGGACGGCAAGATCACCGAGCCGGCCCACATGACCGTCTACCAGAACGGCGTGAAGATTCAGGACAAAACGCGCCTGGCCCGCAAGGACAAGGAGGGGAAGGAAGAGCTCGTGACGAACACCCGGGCCGGCCTGGGCGGCGACCCGTGCAAGCCGGGCCCCATCATGCTGCAAGACCACGGCAACCCGGTGCAGTTCCGCAACGTGTGGCTGCTGCCGGCGAAGTAGGTGGCTTGCGCAAGGATAATTGCTCAGATTCCGGGTGGCACGCTCTGAGGTACTCCGAAGGGCGTGTTGCACTGAATGCACGCCCTTCGGAGTACCTCAGAGCGTGCCACCCAAGACAGCGTTCGCAAAGAGTGAGCAAGCGGCGGAGTGCATACATCGGACTTATGTTCAACCTGGGACTTCTTGGCTAATCGCGCGAGCGTAACTCGTGGTTGAGACGGGGATTGCAACGCCGCGCCCAGGTTGAACATAATTCCGGCTGAGTTCAGTTCAAGTCGGGCGCTGCTGAGGGAACCGTCGCTTCCGGAAGCGGGCCTCACGGGGTGATCCGCCCGCCGCGCTGGAAGCGCCGCCGTTCGGTCCGTTCTACCTGCACAACCACGCCATCCTGCACGATGACAGTCACCGTACCGTAGGCGAGAGTACGCACGGCATCTTCGACGTATCGCAGCGCCCCGCGATTCTTCGGCTCGGGCCCCGACGGCTCAGGCGGGGCGGGTGTGTCAGGCATGATCTGGCTCCTGGGCCGCAATCATGTCATTGTTTATCATGTTTAGCATTATCGGCGAATGACGGCCGCCTGTCCAGAGCAAAATGGAAGCGCTAGCTCACCCGCCAGCTTGCAATCCGTTCTTCTTCAGAAACTCCCCCGCCCAGCGGTAGTGATCCAGCAAGCCGGCTGTGGATCGTCCGAGGAGGTGGTAGGCGAGGAACAGCGCCTCCACGGAAGCCAGTCCGTTATCCGGGTCGGTGCCCTGGCGGGAGACTCGCGGATAGGCGGTCTGCCAGCCGCTCAGCGAGCGCGGTGGAACGGCGAGGAACGAGCGGTTCATGGCGTCGGCCCAGCGCCAGCTGCCATCCAGGAGCAGCAGTCCCTGCTCGGCGTCGGCGGCCGTCAGCGGCTGGCCGTCGGCGGCCAGGCGGAGGTAGCCGTCCAGCGGCGGCATCTCCTTGACGGGATAGGTCAGAAAAACCAGGTCGGACCGGCCGCGCAGGGGCAAGATCGAACACTTGCGCGGATTCTCCCGCGGATGCCGGACGATCACCGTGGGAGGGTAAGGGGAATTCATGCGGTGGAGCAGGCGCCTTGTCCGAACTAATCCCAACCGTCTATGATGACATTATCCCCGTCCGCCTGCCCTTCGGCAGCGCGCGGGGCCGGAACACGCCCAAGGGAAGTTGCCATGAACCTGGAGCTGCGCTACTGCTCGCTGTGAAACTACGAGCCCCAGGCCGTCAGTCTGACGGCCAGGCTGCTGACGACTTACAAGCAGCAGATCAAGGAGCTGACACTAATTCCGGCCGGCGGCGGCTGCTTCGAGTTGAAAGCTGATGATGAACTGCTCTACTCGAAGCTCGAAACCGGGAAGTTCCCCGATGAGCAGGCCATCGTCGATATGATCGGCGGGCGGCTCAGCAAGAAGAAGAAGTAGCCGGCGGCCGGTGGCTCGCGGCCGGCTAGCTTATCCGCCACGAGCCACCGGTTACCAAACTATCATGCTCTTCTTCGGCAAGAAGAAACGCCTCATCGACTACGCCTCGTGCGCCGGCTGAGCGGGCAAACTGCCCCCCGGGCAGATCGCTCAGGTTCTGAGCCACGTCCCCAAGGTCGATGACCCCCACCTGCTGGTCGGCACCGAAACGCACGACGACGCCGGCGTCTACCAGTTGACCGACGAGATTGCGCTCGTTCAGACGATCGACTTCTTCCCGCCGGTGGTGAACGATCCGTTCATCTATGGCCAGATTGCCGCCGCCAATGCCCTCAGCGACATCTATGCGATGGGCGGTGTGCCCAAGACCGCGCTGAACCTGGCCGGCTATCCCGACGACAAGCTGGACCTGGAGTGGCTCGGCCGGATCATGGACGGCGGCGGCGAACGCTGCCGGGCGGCCGGTGCCGTCATCCTGGGGGGCCACACGGTCCGCGATGCCGAGATCAAGTTCGGCTACGCCATCACCGGCCTGATCCACCCGGGCCGAATCCTGACCAATGCGGGCGCCCGACCCGGCGACAAACTCGTCCTCACCAAGGCGCTCGGTACCGGCTTCGTCACCACGGCTCATCGGGCCGATTCCTGTCCGGAGGAGATCTTTCAGGCCGCGGTGGCCGGAATGATCCAGCTCAACGATGTCGGCCGCGACGCCATGCTGGAAATCGGCGTCCACAGCGCCACCGACGTGACCGGCTTCGGCCTGGCGGGCCATGCCTACGAGATGGCCGAGGGGAGCGGCTGCACGCTGGTGTTCGAGCTGCGCGCGGCTGCCGGTGATTCCCGGTGTCGAAAAGCTGGTCCACAAGCCGTTCTACACCCGGGCCAGCGCGACCAATGCGGCCTATGTGGCGGCGGGGCTGCGCGTCGAGGGGCAGCCCGATCCGGTTCGCCTGGACGTTTTCTACGATGCCCAGACCTCCGGCGGGCTGCTCATCAGCGTCCAGGCGGAAAAGGCCGGCGCCCTGGTGGACGCCGCCCGGAAACGCGGCGCGGCGGCGGCCTGCGTGATCGGGGAGGTGACCGAGCGCCAGGGCGACACATTCTTAATTGTTCGGAAATGAATAAATGAGGCGGGGCTGTCGTCGAGAGGGGAGGTGCGGCCCGGCACCGCCTTTCCACGACAAGGAGGGGCTCCCGGCGACGGGAGTTCTTTCACCGCGCCCGCGATCTCTCCGAGGATCGCGGGCGTTTTCTTTGTGCTACGCCGCACTACAGGTTCGGTTGCACCGTCTGAAACAGGTCCGCGATCTTCATCCCCAGACCCAGCGCGATGCGGTACAGCGTCTCGATCGACGCCGAGTTCTTGCCCAGCTCGATCTGCGACAGGTAGCCGAGCGAGACGTTGGTGCGCTGAGCCATCTGGGCCAGCGTCAAGTTCAGGCTCTTGCGGCGCTCGCGAATGGCGTTGCCCAGCGATTCGCGGAGCGCCTGCTCGGAAAGCCGCAGCAGGCCCTTGCTCTCCAGGCAGCGGGTGACGATGCGCTGGAGGTGCGTGATCTGGAACGGCTTCGTCAGGTAGTCGTAGGTCCGTGCCCGCAGACAGTTGAGCGCGCTGTCGATCGACGGGTAGGCGGTCACCACGATGATGCTCGCCTCGACCTGGTGGGCATGGATCCATTCCAGGATCTGCTCAGACGAGAAGCCCCGGAATGACATAGTCCAGGACGATGACGTGGTACGAGCGTGTCTTGAGCTGGGCCTCCATGCCGGCGGGGTCGCTGATGGTATCGACGATGAACCCCTGCGGCGCGAAGGCGGCCTGGACGACCCGGCAGATGGTGTCGTCGTCGTCCATGACCAGGATGCGCACCTCGCTGGAGCAGTAGAGGTCAGCGCGTTCCAGGCTCCAGCGGCGCGTGGCGGCATCGGCGAGGGGCGCGTGTCCGGGCTCCCCGTTCCCGGCGGCTGGCTTGTTGCGAAGAGTAAGCACGGCGATCTCCTCTGAGTGGTGTCAGCGCGTGGGTGTAAGGACGCCTTGGTCCCCTGTTCCGAGGGTGGCAGGCGGGCGGTGATGGCCGCGCTCCAGGGCCGAACGCACGGCCCGCAGCAAGCCGTCGGGACGAAATGGCTTGGCGAGCAAGTCGAACGGCAATCCGGACAGTCGGGGGGGCTGGTCGAGGTCTGCGGGGACCTGGCCGCTCATGAAGAGCACATTGACGGAAGCGTCGTGCGTTTGCAACTGCCGCGCCATCTCAAATCCGTTGATTTGCGGCATGGCCACGTCCGAAAGTACCAGACGAAACGGTTCGGCGGCCTCGGTATAGGAGCGCACGGCCAGGGCCGCGCTCACCGCGGTCTCCACCCGGTAGCCGGCGCGTTGCAGCGTGGTCCGCACCAGCTGCAGAATCATCGGGTCGTCGTCCACGACCAGGACGCGTTCGCCGTCCGCGTCGGCCGGCACCGCGGCCACGGGCAGGAAGATGCGGGCCGCGGTGCCGCGCTCGGCGGCCGGCTCCACGATCAGGGCACCTTGGTGGGCGCTCAGGATCCCGTGAACCACCGCCAGCCCGTACCCGCGCTGCCGCGTCTTGGTGCTGAAGAACAGCTCGACCAGCAACTTCTGGCGAGCGTCCTTTGACAGGCCGCAGCCAGTATCCTCCACCGCCACTTCGAGATGCGGCCCCGGCTGGGCGGTGCCGAGCAGATCGAGGCACTGGTCGCACGTCAGGGCCGTCGGGCGAGCCCAGACCCGGATTTCTCCAGCCGCGGCGGTCGCCTCAGCCGCGTTGTCCAGCAGTTGTCCCAGCATCAGTTGCAGCGGTTCGGCGTCGATGGCCAGGTACGGCAAATCGGGCGGCAGAGCGGCGTGGACGGTGCAGCCGGGATGCCGGCTCCGCAAGCGGCGGACCTCGTCGGCCACCACGGCGGGCAATCGTGCCGGCTGGGTCCGTGGCCAGTGCCGGCGGGTGAAGTGACGGAGCATGGTCGTCAGCCGTTCCCCCGCCTGGGCCGACCGGTGAATCTC
Source organism: uncultured Planctomycetota bacterium (assembly GCA_963827935.1). Lineage (GTDB taxonomy): Bacteria > Planctomycetota > Planctomycetia > Gemmatales > Gemmataceae > DATFNV01. Next base: position 1,126,097 of record CAWHCN010000004.1, read on the forward strand.
GCCGAGGTAGCCGGCGTGCCCGCTTCCGGGCGGGAACTGGCTCAGGGCCAGGTCGCTGAAACCGAGAATCCCGGTGAGGACATTGCCGTAGTCGTGCGCAATGCGGCGGGCGGCGAGGGCCGCCACGTCGAACTGCCGTTGCCGTCGCCGCATCCCCAACTGCCGAGCCCAGTGGGCCGAGCAGTCGGGCCGGCGCAGGACGCGGGCCAGGGCCTGTGCCGTCAACGCCAGGGCGGCTGCCTCGGGCTCGGACCAGGCGCCCCCGGCCAGGCGATGCATCCAGATAAGCCAGCACGCCGGCTCGTCCCCATCGATGGCGGCCAGTAGCCATTGGCCTGTGCCATCGCTCATCCGCAGCCCGGTGCTGGAATGGGCGGCCTCGCGGAGCAGTTCGGGCGCTGCTGCCAGGGAAACGCTTTACAGTCGCAAGCCGACCCGCTGATCGGCTCGCCGCCCGGAAGCTGCACCAGCCCTGCCCCCGAGGCCCCGAAGACGCGCGCCACATCGGCGAGAAGGTCCCCGAGCGGCCTCGAGGCCAACTCGGGGGCGACTAGGCAACGATGCGCATAATCCAGGGCCGACCGGCACAGGCCGGAGTCGGGTGAATGACCGAGGACGGAGGCGTCCCCCATGCCGTGGCCTCGTTGGGGTGTTAGGGCATCCGGGCGGCTGTCGCCGGCCGGGGCGGAACGCGAAACTGTAGGACAGATTCCGACCCGGTGTCAAATCCGTTGACGAAGAATCGTCAAGTTGTTGGCGGACCTCATAATTCGCACAGGGACGAAATGGCGAGCAAGCCTCCCGCGTCAGCGGGGGGAGCACTGCTCATTTCTTCTCGCTATTCTCGATCTTCTTGATGGCCTCGACCGCGGCCTCGCGGATGGCGGCCTGGGCATCGGTCTTGGCCATCTTCAACCTTTCCAGCGCCGCCTTGGCGTCCGGCCCGAGGTTGCCCAGCGCCTCGATGGCCGCCAGCCGTACTTCCAGGAGCTGATCCTGCATCCCCGCCGTCAGCACCCGCACCACATCGGCCGCGTCCTGGGTCATCGTGCCCAGCACATGCAAGGCCTCGCGCGGACGAACTTGTCTTGATCCTTGGCGGCCTCCTTGAGCGGGCCCAGGGCCGAGCGGGCCTCGGGGCCGATCTGTCCGAGAGCCGTGGCTGCCGCCCGCCGGACATCGACATTCTTGTCCTTGAGCGCCTGACCGAGGGCCCCCGCGGCGGCGGCCCCTTCCTTCTTCAGCGCTCCAATGGCGGTGGCGGCCGAGCGACGCACTTCTTCCGGCGTTTCCTTATCGGTCAGCGCCTCGGCCAGGACGGTCACGGACTCGCGCGGCCCCGTCGCCGCCGATCCGACCGAGGGCAAAGGCCGCATAGCCGCGAACGAACCGGTCCGCCTTCTTGTCCTTGAACGTCTCAATCAGCGCCGGCACGGCATCCGTGGCGTAATCGCTCAGGCGGCCCAGGCTCTCGGCAGCAGCAGCCCGCACGCCCGAGTCGGGGTCCTTCAGCGCCGCCGTCAAGACCGGCACCGACGCCCGGAAGCCGGCAATCAACGTCTGCTCGCGTTCGTCTTCCTTCTTGAGCGTCAGCAGGTCGGTGCCGACGCGGCCCAGGCCGATGGCACAGGCTTCCCGGACTCGGGCCCGCTTGGCGTCCTCCTTGGGGTCCTTGGGATCCTTGTCCGTCTTCAGGGCGATCCGCAAGGCATCAAGGCAGCCATCGCGAATCTCGACCATGTTCTGCGCGGCTCCTTGGAATCCTTCGTCTCGTCGGCCTTCTGCGCCAGTTTCGCCAGCGACTGGGCGGCCGCTTCTCGCAAACCTGGGTCGGTGTCATCCTTGATGGCCGCCACGATGGCCAGGATTCCCTTCGGGGACCGCAGCCCGATTTCTTCCAGGCCTCCCAGGGCCACCCGCCGTTTCTTGACGACCTTGTCGGTCTTGAGAATGCTGATCAGATACGAGGCGGGGTATGGCCCGAACTTGGGATCGTCGTCGGCAGGGCGGGCAGTCCCAGGGACGGTGGCGGCCAGGAGGAAGGCGGCCAGGGCAGGGAGAGTGCGGCGCATCAGGAGCCTCGTGCGTTGGGGGCCGATGGTTCCGGTCGTGGTTAAATGTTGAGGATACCGCCTCAAAGCGGGCAACGCAAGCATTCGACGGCCCTAGAATGAAGAACTTCTCTTTCGGCAAACGGGTGTTGCCGGTATTCTGCCAGGCATCGCCGGTCTCTTTGTTGAACACAGGCGCAAGTGTTCGTGTCATTCCGCCACAAAACGGAAGCACTGCTTGACTTTTTCGGAAACTTGCTGGCATCCCGGAGAAACGCGCACTAGGGTATCACGGACTCGCACTCAGCTCACCCCACGCCCCGGCGGAGGAGGTTCCCTCATGCAGTTATTCCGCTCCCGGCGTACGGTGGCTCAGTCCCCACTGGAAACGTACCTGCGCGAGATCAACGAAACGCCGCTGCTCACCGCCGCCCAGGAGAAGGAGCTGGCCCGCCGCATCTGGGACGGCGACAGCTCCGCCCGCGACGGCATGGTCCGCGCCAACCTCCGCCTCGTCGTCAACATCGCCCGCAATTACGTGGGAAAAGGTCTGGACCTGCCCGACCTGATCGAGGAAGGCAACCTCGGCTTGCTGCGCCGTGGAAGGGTTCGATCCCTCGATGAACACCCGGTTCAGTACCTACGCCGGCTACTGGATCAAGCAGTCGATCAAGCGCGCCCTCATCAATACGGGCAAGACAATTCGCATCCCAGCGTACATGGCCCAGCTTCTGACGGAATGGCGGCGGGCCACGGCCGAGCTTCAGGAAAAACTGGGCCGGCCTCCCACCCAGGAAGAAATCGCCGCCCACATGAACCTGCCGCGCCGCAAGTTGAACCTCATCAAGAAGGCCATCCGCATCTACAATGCTGCCCCCCAGGCTGATACGGCCGAGGATGGGCAAACCATCGACGCTACCATCATGGATGTGCGCGTGAAAACGCCCGATGCCACCCTCATCGAAACGGACGACGTCCGCCAGGTCATGACCTTGCTCGACCGCATGGGCGAGCGGGAGGCGACGGTGCTGCGCCTGCGTTTTGGGCTGGACGGCGGCGAGCCGAAGACGCTGAAGGAAATCGGCGAACGCCTGGGCCTGACGCGCGAGCGCGTCCGGCAGATCGAGCGCGAGGCTCTGGGCACGCTTCGCGACAGCATGGAGGCGGAAGAGGTGGCGTGACTGACTGGGCCGGCCGGCGATGTGCGGGGAGCAGCAGTCAGGGCGACCGCATCACCTCCACAGGCTGTTCGTTCAGCAAATTCAGGCAATAGCGCACATGATCGAGGCTGGTCCCACTCGCCCGGGCATCCGCCTCGTGCAGTCGCAGCAGCTCCTCGATCCCCGGATGGCCGAGGATCGCCTTCAGCTTGGCCGGGCGCATCCGTGGGGCATCGGCCAGGTACTGATGCTTTTCCACGAGCCATTCGACCCGTTCGCGCTCGGGCTCCGCTAGTTTCAGCCGCCGGCAGATTTCCGCAGCCATGCGCCGGCCGACGTGCTCGTGATGGTAAAACGTGTAGCGTTCTGCCGTGCGGGCGACGACACGCGGCTTGCCGACGTCATGCAAAAGGGCGGCCAGGGCCAGGGGAAAGGAAACTTCCTTTCCGAGGGCGTCCAGCACGGCCATGACGTGATCCCACAGGTCGCCGAGCGGCGTGGCGGGTAGCCCCTGCGGCAAGCCCTTCATCGGCAACAGTTCGGGCAACAGCGGTTCGACCAGGCCCATATCGTACAGGAGGTTGATGCCCTGGGCTCGAAAGGGAGCGACCAGCAGCCGCCGCAGCTCCTCGGTGATGAGTTCAGCGCTGACTGCCCTGATTTGCCTGGCCATCGCCTGGATGGCGGCGGCAGTCGCTGGTTCGATGGGCATCCCGTACCAGACCGCCCAGCGCACAGCCCGCAGCATGAACAACCGATGCCTGGTGAAGTAGCTGACCGGGTCCTTCGCCGCCAGGAAGTCAGGACTCTCCGTCGCCATGGCCGGCGTCCTCTTCCTTCACCCAGATGAGCAACTCGTTGCGTCCGTAATGGCGGATGTCCCAGTCGGCGAAGACCCGCTCCTCGTGCTCGATGGCGCCGCGTTCGCTTTGCACCACCACTACCGATGCGTCCGCCACCTTGGCCTGCACCTGGCGGATCAGGGCCAGAAAGTCCGCCGGCCGGCGCTCGAAGTCGGCAAACGGCGGGCTGAAAAAGACGTTCACCGGCTCGGCGGCGCCTCCCAGCGCTCGCCCCAGCGATAGACGTTGGCACGGGCCAATCCGGCCCGGTCGGCCACCCCGAAGGCCTTCAGATGTTGCTCGATCTCCTGGGCAACACGGAAATCGCGTTCTACAAAGGTGACCCGGCTGGCGCCCCGGCTCAGGGCCTCCAGTCCGATCACGCCGGTCCCGGCAAACACGTCGAAGAACGGCCGCTCCGGCACCGCGTTGCCCAGGATGCTGAAGAGCGCCTCCCGGACCATGTCGGGTGTGGGCCGCAGGTTGGGCTGCACGTTGCACGCAATCTTGCGGCCTCGCAGCGAACCCGAAACGATCCGTAATTGTGTGCGGATGGCTCCCCGTGCCTCTCTCCCCCATTCCTTATTGTTCCGGAAGGCGACCCAATGGCAAGCGCTCAGCGCGTGGCGCGGGCCCGGGCGCACAACTCCCGGACCGTGGCCGCATTCTCGCCCACCTGGTCCCCGAACTGCTGATACATGCCGACGATCACCGCATCAGTCGGCTTGATGTTGTCGAACGCAGTGGTGAACGCCGCCCGCACTTCGGCGGCCGTGCCAACCCGCCGGCCGGCGGCCAGGATCTTGTACGCCAGGCACGGCTTCTTCGCCGCCTGGATCATCTTGAACATCCGCGGCGGATCGGAAGGCAGGTAGATTTCGCCCAGCGGCAGGTCCTGGCCCAGCAGCTTCTGCGCCTCCTCTTTCGGCCGGGTCAGGTAGTACAGGCAGCACATGAAGTAATCGACGTCCCAGTCCTTGTCGAGCGCCAGCCCGATCAAGGCCGGGTTGTGCGCCGACAGGCCGACCAGCACCCCCTTGTCGCGGATGCGCTTCAGGAAGTCGGTCAACGCGGTGATCTTCCCCTGCCGGTGCAGCCGTTCGGACATGCCGCCGTGTGGCGCGATGCCGATCGGTTTGCGTTTCGCCGCGTCGTCGAGCCGTCCGAGCTTGCTGTCCCAGTCCGGCTTGCCCAGGAGAAGCCAGTTCATCTTGCCGCCGGCCTCGCGATAGCGTTCGAGATCGGCGAGGGTGCGGTCGGCGTAGCTGTTCTGCCAGGTGTTGATCCCCGCCTGCTCGGCCCGCTGCAGGAGTTGCTGCACGTGGTCCGGCGTGTGCCAGTCGGCCAGGTGCCGGCTGAAGTGCTTGTTGAAGTGCGAGTAGCCGTAAATCGGATTGCCGCCCAGGATCAGCCGGGTGACGGTGTGGGTCCCGAGCTTGATGGTCGGCAGGGGTGCTGACTGCGCGGCCTTGGGGTCGGCGGCGACGGCTGGAGCCAGGACGGCCGCCCCCGCGGCCAGCCCCGCCGCCTGCTGCAAGAAATCGCGGCGACTGGCGGACGCAAATGATTCTGAAGACGGACGGTCGCTGGCATTCATGGCGTTCTCCTGAGGGGACTACTTCTGCACGCCGGTGCGTTTCTTGAGGATGATCTTCACCTGCAACACGGTCTTGCCGAACTGGACGGTGTCGTCGCCGCTGAGCGGGATGCGCTTGCCGGACGCGATGAGGGTGCCGTTGACGCGGGTGACGCGCCGGCCGGTATCGGCGATGCCGAGGCCCTTCTTGTCGTACCAGATCAAGGCAAAGCGGTTGACCGATGTGGCCACGCCGGCGTTTTCCTGCTCGGTGAGGTCCACGTTGACCGGATGCGGCCCTTGACGGCCGACGTAGGTGACGCCTTCCTTGAGCGCATAGGTCTTGCCCTTCCGCAGCCCCTGGACCACGGAGAGCTTGACCTTCGACCCTTCGGGCAAGGCGGCGGAGGTGGGAGCGGTCACTGGGAGCCTCTTTCGGATCTAAGGGAGGGAGGCGATGGATCAGTGGTGGCAGTTTCGTTACCCCGCAACCGTGATCGTCGCCGCGCCGACCAACGCCCGATCAGCTCGACCAGTCCAACTGCCAGACCAGCGGCCCCGCCGAAAACTAGCCCCACCAGACCGCCACCAAAGTCTCCCGGTCGGCCCAAAAGCAAGCTATAGATCGACGTACCAGCCAGGAGCACAACGAGGAGGATCAGCGCGCGGCGGATGGATGGCCAACGCGACTCGGATGGCGAATTCATGAGAATCCCCTCTGTGCTGCCCAACCGGGCTCGCGGCCCACGCGCGGAGCATAACCCGCGAGGCCACCCAGTGCCAGTGAAAAAGCGCCAGCCTAGCCGAGTGCCGCGTTTATCCCTCCGCCTCCACCGGAAACCGCACCGCCCTTCCCTCCCGCTGCGACCGATAAATCCCCGTGAACATCGCCACCACCACTCGCCCTTCCTCCCCCGTCACCAGCGGCGGGCGATTGTCGCGGATCGCCCGCAGGAAGTCCTGAATCTGCAAGGCGTGATAGTGCGTGGTTGCGTTGATCCGTCCAAAGTGGGCGCGGTCGGCGGCCTGGAACTCGGCCAGGCGGTGCTCCTCGCCGGGGATGGTCCACAGGTCGTTGAGCGGCGGCTCGGCGATTTCGGAGACGCCGGCGACAAACGTGGCGCCGCGGTCGGTCTCCACGCCCACCGACGCGCCATCGGAGCCGTGGATGTGGACCTTGGTGGTGATTCCTGGCCGTTGCGACAGGCTGGTCACGATCGAGCCCAGCCCGCCGTTCTTGAAGCGGATCATGGCCAGGGCGGTGTCCTCGACCTCGATATAAGGGTGGTTGAGGTTGGCCCAGCAGCCGGTGATCTCGTCGATCTCACCCATGAACCATTGCAGGAGATCGAGCATGTGCGGCGACTGGTTGACGAGGACGCCGCCGCCCTCGGTTGCCCAGCGGCCGCGCCAGGGGTCCGATTCGTAATAGGCCTGGTCGCGCCAGCTGAACATCGCGAAGGTGCCCAGGGCGGGCGTGCCGATCTTGCCGGCGTCGACGGCCGCCTTCATTCGCTGCACCGGCTCGTATAGGCGGCGCTGGCTGATGACGCCCAGGAGCGTGCCGGCCCGGCGGGAGGCGGCCAGCATGGCATCGCAGTCCGCCAGGCTGGCGGCGAGCGGCTTCTCGACCAAGGCGTGGACGCCGGCCGTCGCCGCCCGGATCACCGGCTCGGCGTGCAGCGGATGCGGCGTGCCGACGATCACGGCCTGGACGCCGCTCTCGCGCAGGAGGGTATCCAGGTCGTCGTAAGGCCGCACGCCGTACCGTTGTGCGAAAGCCTCCGCCCGGCTCCGATCACGATCGCAAACGGCAACGAATTCGGATTCGGGCAAGCTGCTGAGGGCCGCCGCGTGAATTTGGCCCACCTTGCCGCAACCGATCAGGGCCGTGCGAATCGGCGACATGGGATCCCCTTCGATAGGCTCGCGTCTGTCTTCGCCATCACGGCCTGCGCACCTGTTTTTTCTCGTCCGGGGGGAACTGAAACGAATGTGGTGTCATAACCCCATGCTGGTCCACGACTTCCGAACATTCGTTTCAGCACCCCCTCGGACACCCCCTCCAGAAACCAACACCCGGCGGGGCGAGAAGCCCCGGGAACGGGGCTGCGAGGAGGAGACGCCCGCCCGTGGCCCCGCCGTCAACGGGCGGGCCGACACCGCGACGCGGCAAGCCCCGGGAACGGGGCTCCCGGGCGGGGACGGATGCGCGGGACAGAGAGGGTGCGAGGGCAGTTCGGTGATAGGGCGGCAGGGGTAGCAACGCAAGCCTTATCTACTTCGACCCGGGGACCTTGAAGCCGATCTTCTCGCGGAGGGCGTCCGGCAGCGCCAGCAAGATACGGTTGTGCTCAATCAGCAGGGCCTCGATGCGCACGAAACGCTCCTCATTGCGACGATCTATTTCGATTCGCTCCCGCGCCATCTCGGCCATGCGCGCGTCGATTTCCGATGCCCTCGCCAGGAAAACGGCCTGTTGCTGCATCATTGCCGTCTGATGCTGCATCAAGTTGGCCTGTAACTGCATCAAGCTCGCCACGGTTTGTTCCAGCTGGCCGTTACCAGCGCTCTTCGCACGTGCCATGACATGCTCCCCGTGACTGCCCCTAGTGCTTCTCTCCCATCCCCGCCGCGGTCCATTATCGCCGCCCGCCGCTGGAATTCCAAGAGCCGTTTCGTCCCGTCAGGAGACGGCCTGTCTGCCTTCCGCGCCATTCGCACGGCTTCTCGCGGCCCCGGCATCAGCCCCCAACGACGCGGCTCAAGCCCGAGCAGCGCGAAGCCCCGGGAACGGATCTGGGAGGAGGAGACGCCCGCCCGTGGACTTGCCGTCAACGGCGGGCCGACGCCGCGGCGCGGGAAGGGCCGGGAACGGGGCTCCCGGGCGGGGGACGGGAGAGCGATGGGAGAGAGACGGTGGGCGGGCGGTTCGTGAACGGGGCGGCTGGCTGGCTGAACGGTGGCCGACCGCTCATGGCAGGAGTTCCACGTGTATGTCGGGAAATGCAGCCAGGTGCTGGTCATTCGTCAAGAAACGGTCGAAGCGATACTCCACGGCGGTCGCGAGGTGCAAGGAGTCGGCCAACCCGTAATTGTGCACTGCGCGGATCATGGTTGCTCTGTGATGAATTGCGGCTGTGGAGGGAACCGTGGTTAGATGCGGCCCCAAGAAGAAGCGCTGATAGTCCAGCAGCAAGGGGCCGTTGCCCGTCCGCAGCGCTATGACCAGGCTTTCGGTCCAGGTTAGCTCGCTCACGACAAAGCGGTGCCCGGCCAGTTCGAGAGCGGCGATGTGGTTCCTGGCACGCTGCTGCACTGCGGGCTGCCCGTCCACGGCATAAATGACGATATTGCTATCCAGGTAGTACAGCATCACGGATTCCCTGCCGGCGGCCCAGATTGCGTCTGCGCCGAGAGCGCTTGCATCTTGCGCTCGTACTCTTCTTCACCCTCTCGGAGCCCGGCCTCGATCTCCTCAGCGCTTCGTCCCTGAAAGCCTCGGGCCTGCTGGCCTCGGTGAATCTCATCGATGACCGCTGCCAGACCGCGTTGAGGCGGCGGGCTGGCCACCGCCGCTTGAACAACCACCTTGACACGACCGGGGGCGAGACCTGGCTTTTGATCAGGGCAAACGCATCTAATTCCCCATAAGAAGGCCAAGAATCGCCTCGCGGATCTCGTCGTTCCATCCCGCTTGCAAGCGTTTCTTCTCGATGCCGCCCGTGCTTGATTCGTCGCGCCGCAACAGGGAGACTACCCAGCGACGCAGCAAGGCGAGGTTGGCCGCGGCATTGCCGGTACGCGCTCGGTTGCGATCCTCTGCGAAATACATGTCCAGCACCCAGTGGAGCCCGTTTTCAATTCCCCAATGGCCACGAATCGCCACGGCCAACTTCTTCGCCTGAGGCGACAGACTGCTGATGAAGTAGCGCACCTCCGACTTCTCCACGCCCCCTTCCTGGTAGGTCCGGGTACAGCGAGCGATGCTCTTCAGGTCGCGCCACGCCTCTAGGTTGCGCAGCGTCTCCGGCACCGCCATGGTTTGCGTGCGGTGCGTCTCCTGGCGACCGTGGCCCTTGTCGTACGCCGTGTGCGTCCGCACCGTGGCCGATCCCTGACCGTCGTCCACGGCCTCGAACGCTGCGACGATGTCCTCTTCCAAATGGTCCTGATTTCCTTTCACCGCCAGCACGTAATCCGCCCCTTTGTCGCGAATCTTGGCCGCGATCTCCTTCTGGCACCCCATGGCGTCGATGGTCACGATGGCCCCGGTCAATTCCAACACCTCCAACAGCTTGGGAATAGCGGTAATCTCATTGGACTTGGTGGCCACAACCTCTTGGCCCAGCAGCAAGTGATTCGCCGTTGCCCAGGCGCTGACGACGTGCAGTGGGTTCTGGCCCTTGGCCTTGTCCAGAGTGGCGCGTGCCGTCTTGCCGTCAATGGCCACCAACTGGCCGTCGGTGCTCTCCTGCAGGGCCGCCACCCACTCCAGGAAACAGGCAACAAAGGCCTTGCCATCCAGGGCGGCAAACACCCGCGTGAACGTATCGTGCGACGGCGTGCCATTGGGCAAGTCCAGGTATTTCTCCAACCAGGCCCGCTTGCTGGTGCCGAACTTGGCCATGGCGACGCAATCGTTGGCGCCGCTGACGACGGCACACAGGGCGATGAAAAGGATGTCCAGCAGGTCGTGACGTTTGGTGCGGTTCACCCGCGGGTCCGTCAAGGTGGCGAAGGGGGAAAGCAAGGTACCGGCGAGGGACTGCGACATGCCGATTCTCCTCCGTGAGACGGGCGACTTCGAGGAGAATCATTCGCGAGTCCCTTGTCCCAGACTACTGAACAGCCAATAATGCACAGGCGTTTAGATGCGTTTGCCCTGGGCTTTTGATCCAGTTCCAGCGTCCCATCGGGCTTGAGGGTGCCTTCGATCACGACCTCGTTGAAGCTCATGACTGGTCTCCCCGTCCATACCGGGCGTGTTTCATTGTAGTCGCTGCGGGGCGTGCCACAACATCGAGCCCGCCGGCCGACATCTGCTTGGCGAAGCCCCGGGAACGGGGCTGGGAGGAGGAGAGGCCCGCCCGGGGAACCGCCGTCAACGGCGCGCCGACACCGCGACGCGGCAAGCCCCGGGAACGGGGCTCCCGGGCGGGGACAGAGGAATGGCGGGATAGAGACGGTGCGAGGGCAGGTGGGGGAAGGGCCGGATGGGGGGCCGAAGGGGACCAACCTCGGCCCCGGGGCGGGGCAGGGGCGGAGGGAGACGAGAGGAAGAGCAAATACGTCTCGCGAAGCAGGCCCTCTGTAGGGCGGCTAACGTCACGACTCGCTGATGATCCAATTGTCATATTCATCACGCAACTGCTTTGGAATCCACTCGTCCAACAATACTTCTTTGTTTGCGCGTTCACGAATCAAATCGGGTTCTTCGCGTTTTCGAGTGGGTGATTTTCACAGTCTTGGCAGCATGCAGGTGAGGATTTTCAGCCTCAGGTATTCCTCATCGCGGAAACCGTAGGCGCGCCGCTGGATGGCGCGGATCTTGTTGTTGAAGCCCTCCACAAAGCCCAGGGCGACCTTGTTGTCGGCCTGACAGTAGGCGGCGATGCCGTCCCAGTGAGCCTCGATCATGCGTGCGAACTTCTCGAAGGGTTTCAAGCGCTGCCAGCGCAAGGCAGCGCGCCAGTTGTCGTAGAAACGTCTGGCCCAGCCGGGACTCCAGTAGTCCCACAGTTGATCGAAGGACTCCTTGAGCAGGTATGCCTTGTTCAAACGCCGGTTGGCCTGGAAAAGTAAGTGCAGGGCCTTCCTTCCCTCCAGGGAAAGGTTCTCCCAGTGAGACAGCAACGTGTAGCGCTGCCCCTTGATGAAACGCCGGTCCTCCCCCGAGAGGCGGGCGTACTCCTGTTTGCGAACCTTGTCCATCGCTTCGCTGAGGTGGCCGAGGACGTGGAACTTGTCGTACAGGATGACGGCCTGCGGGGCATTCCCCTCCTTGAGGGTGGAATTGCGGAACGCTTTCCACATATCCATGACGGCCAAGCGGATTTTCCGGCATTTCTTGGGGCCCAGCCAGGCGAAGAACTCGTCCAGGCTCGCTTCGGAGCGGTCTTGGCCGCCGAACCAGATGGCCCGGCGCCGTTCCAGGTCGCTGACCACGATGCGGTACTGGTGCCCCTTGCCGATGGCGATTTCGTCGATGCCGATGACCCGGGGAGCAGGGTTGCCGGCCCGGCGGAGCTGTTCGCGCATGTACTGCTTGTCCAACTCCTTGACCGTGTGCCAATCGAGGAACAGTTCCTCGGCCACTTCCTTGATGGCCGTTTCGCGACAGCGCCGGCCCACGAAGAAGGCGAAGCGCTTGGTGTACAGTGGGTTGTCGGCCAGCCAGTCCAACCGTTCGCTCTTCACGCCCCCGCACCGCGGACACTGGACCCTGCGCAGGGAGTAGGCGAGGTAGACCCGCTTGTCGCCACACGAGAGATCCCGGGCACGCCGAGGTCGGGTATCGTAATAGGTCCAAGAGGCTTGCCCGCAGGCGCCGCACAGCGTTTTTTTCGGCGCCGCTGGAGGGTGATGACCACCGCCCGGGGGTCACCGAAGATGCCTCGAAGGCGGGCCTGGGGCAGGAAACCAGGGAAGCGGTACAGGTCAGGGAGTCGCTTGAAGTTGGCCATCGGCACAGCATGACAAGAATTCCCCCGGAGGGAAAGAGCGTTTCCCCTGGAAATCCCGCGGTTTCATAGGCCCCGAGGCCCGAAAGTTGCCCACTCGAAAACGCGAAGAGCCGAAGGAAAGTCGTAGGGCAATGTGGCCGATGATCCAGCTTGGGGTCTGACCACGTCGAGGAACGCTCTACCGACGCATGTTCTTGGACATTTCTCCTTTGTGTTCTTTGTGTCCTTTGTGGTGAGGAATTCGAGTTGCGCTGGCGAGGGGCCTCCGGACCGCCGTTCATCCATGCGCCAGCAGTGCCGCCATCACCACCACCGCGATCACCGCACAGGCCAGCGGCAGCATCACCCGCCGTACCAGGACCAGCGGGTCGGCCCCGGTCATCGACGCCGACATCAGTACGATGGCCGCCACGGGCGACATGGTTCGCCCTGCCGACGCCACCACCGCCACCACCGACCCAACCAGGAGTGGATCGATCCCCGCCCCCCGGGCCGGATCGACGAAGAAGCCGAATACGCGCTGCGTCGTTGCCATCCCCGAGCCGCAGACCACGGCGAACCCCAGCGGCAAGAGACCCGCCGCCGGCAAGAGCAGGGACGGCCGGGCGCCGATCAGCTGGCCCAGGGCGTCCTTTACACCGATCCCCTCGACCCCCTTGCCGAAGCAGGCCGCCGCCACAATCAGCGACACGATGTGCGTCAGGGCATAACCGGCCCCATCGAAGAAGGCCCGGGCCGTGCCGAGGGCGGTCCGCGGCGACACCACGGCCGCTGTCAGCACGCCAATCAGCATGGCCACGCCGATCAGCCGGCTGTCGAAGCGCTTCACGTCATCGGTCGTGGTCAGCCATTCCTTCGGCACGTGGACCAGCTGCAACGGCGGGCCGGTCAGGAAGAGCAGAATCAGGGGCACAAGTGGCACGGCGGCCTTCAGGTAGTTGATGCGAAAAGTCGCGGGCGGCGCGGTTTCGGCGGGCAGCTTGTCCGGAGGCGAGGCGGCCTCGGCCCGTAGGCTCAGCGGCCAGAAGACGGCTGTCGCCACCGCCACCTGCACCAGGAGCAGGGGCAGAATGTGCAGCACGACTGCGGTGCTCTGCACGTTCAGGGTGCGGGCGATCGTTTGCAGCTCCGGCGCCCCGGGGTTAAGCAGGTCGCCGCCCAGCGAGCAGCCCAGCAGAAGGGCCGCCCCGCTGGTGACCGCCGAGACCCGCGCCGCCCGCAGCAGCGGCACCAGCACCGCCCCGATCGACACCGCCGTCCCCACCTGGCTCACCACCGGCACATTGACCGCGAAGCCGACCAGGACCACGCCGGGGATGAGCAGCCAGCGAGCGCGGCGCAGGGGCCGGACCAAAAGCTGCACCAGGTGCTGCTCGCAGCCGGTGTGCCGCAGGACATAGGCAAAGCCGACCGCACAGCCGATCGGCACCACGAATTGCTCGCTGCTGAAGGTGCTGAGAAAGGTGCGGACGATCACGTCCGGGGTGCCCGAGAGCAGTCCCAGCGCCAGGGCCGCGACGATCAGGACCAGGCGGACATCGATTTTGCGCAGGACGGCGACGACGGCGGCGACAATGATGACCAGGCCGGCCAGAAGGATCATCGAGGAATCTTATCAGAGCCCGGAGCGTCAGCGACGGGATCCTCTACCCGTCGCTGACGCTCCGGGCTCCCATGTTGTGGCACGGTTTCCTGACCGTGCCACTCGGCTCGACCGAAGGTCTCCCACTGCCGGTCGCGCGACAGCATTCAGGGGAGACCTGCGGTCGGCGGCAGTGGCACGGTCAGGAGACCGTGCCACAACGCGAGGATCATCGAGGAATCTTATCAGAGCCCGGAGCGTCAGCGACGGGATCCTCTACCCGTCGCTGACGCTCCGGGCTCCATTCATTCCTCCTTGCGCTGTCGTCGCCGCCTCCGGGCCCCGTTCTTGCTCGGCAGAGGCGTGGCTCGCCCGTTGGAGGGCAGCTCGCGTTCGATGTACTCGATCACCGCGTCCGCCACGTCGATTCCGGCCACCCTCTGGATCCCCTCCAGGCCGGGGGACGAGTTGACCTCCATCACCATCGGTCCCTCGGCCGATTCGATCATGTCCACGCCGGCAAAGCGCAGGCCGAGAACGCGGGCGGCGGCCAGGGCGGTCTTGCGGTACTCAGGCGGCAGGCGGAACTTGCGGGCCGTGCCGCCGCGGTGCAAGTTCGAGCGGAACTCGCCGGCCAACGCCTGCCGCTTCATCGCCCCCACCACCTTGCGGCCCACCACCAGGGCTCGAATATCCGCCCCGTTGGCCTCCTTGATGAACTTCTGGATCAGGATGTTCTGCTCCAGCCCCTGGAACGCCTCGATCACCGACGAGGCGGCCGCGGTGCTTTCGGCCAGCACCACGCCGATCCCTTGCGTCCCCTGCAACAGCTTGATGACGACCGGCGGCCCCTCGACGTGCTCGATGCACTCCAGCAGATGGTCGGCTTGCCGCGTGTAGACGGTCGGCGGCATGCCGATGTCGTGCCGGCTCAGAATCTGCAAGCAGCGCAGCTTGTCGCGCGAGCGGGCGATGGCCTGCGATTCGTTGACGCAATAGACCCCCATCATCTCGAACTGCCGCACCACCGCCAGGCCATAGAAGGTGATCGACGCCCCGATGCGCGGAATGACGGCGTCCACGGCGCCAATCGGCTTGCCCTGGTAAAACAGCTCCGGGCTGCGCTTGCTGACGCGGATGTCGAACTGGAGCGTATCCAGCACGCGCGCATCGTGGCCGCGCCGCGCGCGGCCTCAGCCAGGCGCGCGTGCTGAACAGCGATTCGTTCCGCGACAGGATCGCGATGCGCATACCGTAACCCTTCCGTCGCTTGCGGCGTAGCGTTCGCTTCATCCCGGGGTGGAGCGAGCGCTACGCCGCAAGCGACGTTATCGCCCCAACAAATACTTCCGCCCCACATCCACCACGAAATCCTCCGCCAGTGCCTGGCGGCCCAGGATGACGCGATAACGCATGCCGGCCCGGTTGGTCACCGTCAGTTGGATGCGTTTCGTCACCGGGCCGAGCGCGATTTCCGTTTCGATCAGCGGCCGCTGTTCGCACATGCCGTTGGAATTGCGGACTACCACCATCCGCAACACGGGAGCCTCGATCAACCGCAGCCGGGCTTCACCCCGATGGCGAAGGGCCAGGCGCAGGCGGATGAACAGCCCGCCGTCGGCGTGGTACAGGTCGTAACTGGCCGCGTCCAGGGCCGAGGTGCGCGCCCCGGTATCGACCTTGGCCCGCACCTTGCGGATGCCCCAGGCGGGGAAGGCCAGGTACTCCTTCCAGCCGATGGTCAGCGGCCGCACGGGCCCTGTGGCGTCATGCTCCATGCGCGATCCTTCACTTCTTCGGCGCCCCAGCTGCCGAATCTGCATCCCGAGTAGCAGGGCGACGACGGCCCCCGCTGCGAATCCGATGCCGACCTGTTTCCAGTCGACCTTGGTGTCCTGATAGGAGGGGGGAACACTCTTCGCGCTGGCGTCACCACCCGGGGCGAGACGGCGGGGATCGCCCGGGCCTCCCATCGAAATGGCAATCGCCGGCCAGGTGGCCTCCTGCATCAGGTCACCGGCGCCAAGGCCCATGCCGTGCGGCGCAAACGCGCAGAGCAGCTTTAGGTTCAGAAGGGGGTCGTTCAGCTTTACCAGCTCCGCGCTCAGCAGGTCCCGTGCCGCCGCCTCTGCCGCAATCGCGCGGTAGTGCTCGCGTAGCTCGGGCGGGGCGGGTGACGACCACGGGACGCCACTAGCTCCCGGCTTGCTCGGACCAGCCTGCCTCTCGACCAGCGATTTCAGGATTTGGGCTGACCCTGCGACCTCGCCGTTGGCGTTGAGCAACTCGCCCAGGAGCCATAGGAGGCGGTCATCGAAGGGTGACCACAGGACCAGTTGCTGGACGACTGCGGTGGCGTCGTTGGGCAACTCGCCCCACTGGGCCGGGGCGATGCCGCCCACCTGATATTTTCCGCCGGGCCCGACGAAACGGACACGCGGGAACAGATCATCCAACCGCAGCTCCCCTTGCTCGGCGGGTGGTAGGGTGCGCGCCTGCTCAAGCCGGCGTTGTGCGAGGGTCAATTGATACTTTTCTGCCTTACGGTAGAAATTGACCTGGAACGTGTCCCAACCGGGGTACATAGTCGGCCACGCCGACAGGGCCAGGCCCCGATAGTCGACGGCGCGCTCGAGCATCCCCGCCTGCTCGTAAGCGCTAGCGAGGTTGGCCAAGAGCATGAAGTGGTGCGTCTGCCGGGCCGACGGTTCTAGGAGGCGGATCGCCTTCTGATGTTCCTGGAGCCGCAGATAATAGGCGCCAAGGTTGATGCGGTCCTGCTGGCTGAGCAATCCCTTTCGTTCCCGGTCCTCCAGCTCGGCCACTTGTCGGCGATATCGCAGCCCAAGCAAATCCTGCGACGCCTGCCCAGCCGTCGGGAGTGCGGCCGCTCGGTAAGCCGCCCACTCGAACTGAAAGTCCTTGAACGGCCTGGGCTGCGGCCAAGGCTCGGAGGTGTTATAGACCCCGCCCCGCGCGGACTGGACGGCCGCCCCCCCAAGCGCCACAGCTGCCGCCACGATCCATGCTGCGCGCATTGGCTCTCCTCCTCACTCGCCCGATCCCGCCGGCTCGGCCTGTTTGGCCAGGCGGTCCAGGACGAGGCCGGCCACCTGATCCGTCACATCGTGCCCACCGCAGAGGTTCGTGAAAATCGTGAACGGCGTGTAAATTATGCCCCAGGGTAGACCCCACCAGCCCAGCAGCAGCGACAACAGCACATACGGCAGCCCGCGCACCACGCCATGATCCCTGGGCCCCAGGTAGCGGATGCGCGTCGGGCGGCGCAACGTCAACACAACGAAGGAGATGCAGAATTCGTAGAAGACGAAACGCCCGCCCGCGGCCAGTTCGGCTTCCAGCTCTGCGGGCGTCAGGTTGTCGAGGCCGTCGATGTGCATGCGCGGATGAGTCTGGTTATTGGCACCCGGTTTGCACTTTTCTATTCTGCAGACAAACAGCGGATTTCCCCAGGCATTGTAGCAAGGTTTTGCCCGAAAAGGTTGCAACGCCCGCTCGCGGCGTGGGCAGCCTAGGAACGCCCGGTTGTGCAGGAGTCATTTCTTATGCCGCAATTGGTCTCGCCGATGTTTCCGCAGGACGAGTGCGAGGAACTCGAAGCGCCACATCCTCGATCGCACGGGCCGCCGGGTTCACGGGCTCAGGGTGGAGGTGCGCAACGAGCGCGTCGTCCTCCGCGGGAAAACGTCGTCCTATTATCTGAAGCAACTGGCGCAGCACTGCGTCTGGGACGTGCTCCCCGATGCCAGGCTGGAGAACGGGATCGTTGTCGAGTGACCTACGTCGTTGCCTCATGCACGCAGGTCACCGTGGTCGTGATCCCGCCGCGCGGCGTGAAGACGCCCACCACCCGACAGCGCCGCGGCCGGCAGGCGGCCACGAAGTCGTCCAGCAGGCGATTCACCACATCCTCGTAGAAAATCCCCGCATCGCGAAACCGCTGTAAGTAGAGCTTCAACGACTTC
This sequence comes from uncultured Planctomycetota bacterium, assembly GCA_963827935.1. Taxonomy (GTDB): domain Bacteria; phylum Planctomycetota; class Planctomycetia; order Gemmatales; family Gemmataceae; genus DATFNV01. The sequence goes on from CAWHCN010000004.1 coordinate 1,143,980, forward strand.
AGCTCCACGCACTTCTCCGCCGGGGTGTAGGTGTAGGTGATGGTGCCGAAATCGGGCTGGCCGGTCTTCGGACAGAGGCTGGTGAACTCCGGGCAGACGATTTCGATGGTGTAATCGCGCCCCGGGGCGGGGTTCGGAAAGGTTTCCAGCTGGTCGGCGGGGGCCTCCGCGTGGGGCATGGCGTGCTTCCCGGAAAGCGGGGCGATGCGCTTCATTCTAGGTTAGCCGCGACCCAGCGGGGAGTCGCCGCGCACTTGTTACGAATCCATCCCAGATTGCTGTTGGGCGTGACCGCGCCTTTGACGTAGAATCCGTGAAGTCGTTTTGGAGGCGGAGGGGGGACCGCCCATACCTGTCCTGGCTCCCCACTCCGCTTGGCCATCGTCTCGGCCTTTGCCCCAAAGGAGTGGAACTCATGAAGCACGCAGCATCCGTGGCGGCCTGTGTGGTCCTGCTAGCCACCGTCCCCGCCGCGCGGGCCTACGTTGAAATCCCTTACACACTCGGCCGGGTCTGTCAGGAATCGACAAACATCGTCCTGGTCGAGGTCGTGAAGGTCAACAAGGAAAAGAATCTCATCATCTTCAAAAAGCTCGAGGACCTGAAGGGGAAACATCCCAAGGACGAGATCAAGCACAACATCGGCCAGCGCGGCTACCACGCCCGGGAATGGCAGAACGTGGCCGCCTGGGCCGAGGTCGGCAAGAAGGCGGTCTTCTTCCATAACGGCGGCGCCAGCGAAACCTGCACCGGCACCTACTGGTACCAGTGTTACCCCGAAGGCGAATGGTGGGGCATGAGCCACGCCGAGCCGTTCATGATGCGCACCTACTGCGGCGACGCCGAGAAGCTGGCCGCCGCCGTCAAGCAGATGCTCGCCAACAAGGAGGTTGTCGTCCCCTGCATGGTGGACGGCAACAAGGACGAACTGCACCTGCGCAAGGCCAAGCTGCACCGCCTCAAGGCCAGCCTCAAGCTGCAAGACTACAACGCCAAGCGCGACTTCGTCGCCCTGGGCGGCGACGGCGACGAGATCGTCGAGTCCAAGACGTTCCGGTTGATCGCCGAGAGCACCCCCGGCTGGAAGTTCCTGCCCGAGGCCGAAGTCAAGGGCGACAGCTGGCGCAAACCCGAGTTCGACGATAGCAAATGGCGCACAGGCAAGGCGCCCATTGGCTACGGCCAGGGGGAGATTGCCAAGCGGAAGGGCACCCTGGTCAAGGAGCAGGGCGTCAACTTTCTCTTCCGCCGCGCCTTCGACGTTCCCGCCGACCTCCGGTCGCAGAAGGGGGTCGCTTTCCAGGTCCGCATCGCCAGCGACGATCATGCCGATGTCTACGTCAACGGCGAAGTCGTGGACAAGGACCCGGTGGACGATCACAACTTCGCCTACTGGAACCGCGATGTCGAACTCCCCCTCAAGCATGTGCGCTCCGGCCGCAATGTCGTGGCGGTCTTCGTCAAGAATCACAAGGGCAGCTCCGATATCTACCTCGACATGGAACTGACCGCCCAGGTGCCGTTGCCGAAGAAGAAGCCGGTGGCCGTCGCGGTCAAGCCGGAGGGCGGCAGCAAGATGCCCACCGGCCCCATGAATTCGGTGCTGCCCGACAAACCCAGTCCGCTGGTCGTCATCGACCGCGAGCGGAAGACGCTGACGGTGGCCTGCGCCATCGCCCCGCGCAAGCTCCCCAACCTGAGCGAGATTTATCCGATCGAGGTCATCGCCTGCTATCCGGCTCCGCAGGGTCAAAAGGCGCACGAAACGGTGGTGACCTTCAAGGACATCAAGCCGAGCGACGTCCACCGGGCCCTGGAACTCCTGGGCCTCAAAGCAGGACGGCCGGCCCGCGGCGAGGACCAGAAGGCCGAGGGACCGGAGCTGAAGCTCTATCTCGAATTCACCGGCACCGACGGCAAGGTCCGCCGCGTGGACATGAGCAAGACGATGGTCTTCCGCGACACCGGCAAGCCGATCCCGGAGCTGAAGTGGTACTTCACCGGCTCGGTCCTGAAGCAGCCCGACCCGGAGAAGGACGACCGCGTCTACGCCGCCGACCTGACCGGCACTCTGATGACCCTCTTGCCGGTGACAGATGAAACCGTGATCCAGAGCAACCTGACGCTCAAGGACGAGACGGTGTTCAAGCTGGAAACGGACAAGAAATTGCTGCCGAAGGAGGGGACGGCGGCGAAGATGATTATTGAGGTGAAATAGTTTAGCGGCGGATCGAAGATCCGCGCGGATCTTCGATCCGCCGCTAAACGGGGCTATGCGAGCCCCCGAATCGGCTCGCCGTGATAGACATGGTGCGGCCGCTCCTCGGCGTCGCGCCACTGGGCCGTGGCCGGGATGCCCAGCGCGTTGTAGATCGTGGCGGCCATGTTCTCCGGCGTTTGCGGGTCGTCCTTCGGGTGGCCGCCGATGCGGTCGGAGGTGCCGACCACGGTGCCGCCCTTCACGCCGCCGCCCGCGAAAAAGACCGATTGCAGCGCTCCCCAGTGGTCGCGGCCCGGCAGCTTGTAGTACTGCGGCAGGTGCGTGACCTTCGGCGTGCGACCGAACTCGCCGGCCATCACGATCAGCGTGCTCGCCAGCAGACCACTGTCGTGGAGGTCGTCGAGCAGGGCGGACAGCGCCCGGTCGGTCGGCGGGAAAAGTTTGTCCTTGAGGTGCGGGAAGGCCTCGCCGTGGGTGTCCCAGGTTTCGTTGTTGCCGAGGTTCACCTGCACCAGGTTGACGCCGGCCTCGACCAGTCGGCGGGCCATCAACAGCGACCAGCCGAAGGCGTTGCGGCCATAGCGGTCCTGCACCTTCTCCGGCGCGCGCGTCACATCGAAGGCAGCCCGCACGCGCGGATCGGTCAGCATCGACAGCGCGCCCTGGCGAAAGGCGTCGAAGCTCTCCACGGTGGCCATGTGGTCCAGGTCGTGCCGCTGCCGGTCGATCTGGTGCAGGAGCGACAGGCGCGAATTGAGCCGGCCCTGGGCCACTCCCTCGGGCAACGCCAGGCTTGCGCACTGGAAGACCTTCTCCTTCGGCTTGTTGGGCCGTTCCTGGTGATCGAAGCCATATTCCGGATAGGCACCGTAGCCGAGCGGGTCGAACGGCGACGCCTCGATGAACCAGGGATTGCGCAACGGACCCATGAGGCCGGCGAACTGGCCAGGGATGACGCGGCCAGTGTTGTGGATCAGCCGCTCGGGCAGCACGGCGGCGGGGGGCAGGTTGTTGCGCGGCAGCGTCACCCCGCTGGCCACCGAGGCGATGGACGGCCAGTCGCCGGGGCGCGGCGAACTCGGGTTGAAGCCGGGCGGCAGGTCCGTCCGCCCGGTCAACATGATGTGATGCCCGGCCGAGTGATCGTTCGAGGGATGCGTCAGCGACCGTACCAGCGCCCAGAGATGGATGCGCTGGGCCAGTCGCGGCAGATGTTCGCAAATCTGGATGCCGGGGATCCGCGTGGCGATCGGCTTGAACTCGCCGCGGATTTCAGGCGGGGCCTCGGGCTTCAGATCGAAGCTATCCTGTTGGGCCAGGCCGCCTGACAAAAAGATGTAAATGACCGCCCGGGCCTTGGCCGTCGGAGCATTGGCCGCCAGCGCCCTTAGCCCGGCCACATGGTTCATGCCCAGCCCGAGCAGTCCCACCGCGCCGGCCTGGAGCATCGTGCGCCGGGACCAGGCGGGGTGCTGAAACACAGGGCTCGGAGGGTGCATGCTGGTTCTCCGTCACAGTTCGCCGCTTGCGGCTTCGCAGGGTGCGCTATCACTTCACAATCTCGAACCCCTTGAGTTTACCGTCGGGCGTTTTCTTCTCCAATTCTTCTTTTTCGATGTTGTCCTTCCAGCGGGTGCGTACGGCCTTGAGGAACTTGTCGACCGCCTCGTCCGAACCCTGAACCAGCAGCTCGACGCGGCCGTCCGCCAGGTTCTTCACCCAGCCGACGACCGGATAGTCGCGGGCGATCTCCGCGGTCGCGGCCCGGAAGCCGACGCCCTGGACCTTGCCGCTGTAGTGGACCAGGCAAGCCTTCAGCGGCTTGTCGGCTGGCGCGGGGAATGCAATCAGGAGAAAGAGGAGTGCGGGCACTGGGGAGTTCCTCGTGGCGGCAGGTGCATCCGATTCTCAACAAGCTCGGGCGGCAAGGCAAGCGGATTTCCGGCAGTGGCAGCACTCACGCGGCCGGATACACTGATTCTCGATCTCAACCAACGCGAGGTTCCCCATGAAATCGCTGACGCCGGCCGTCCTGCTCGTCCTTCTGCTCCCGCCCGCCTCCCGTGCCGCCGACGTCAAGCCCACGGCCTGGGACACCATCGACCGCTACGAGGAACGCAAGATCGAGGGCTGGCGCGTGCTGGTCAACAAGGCCCTGCTCGCCAGGGACCGGCAGGAGCTGTGCGACGCCACGCTCAAGCAGCTCGGCCATCAGCTCTACAACATCACGCGCGTGGTGCCGGCCGAGGCAGTAACGAAGCTGCGCAAGATCCCCATCTGGGTGGAGCTGGCCCACCCGCGGCATCCCTGCATGTGTTACCACCCCTCGGCCGACTGGCTGCGCGAACACCTGATGAACCCCGAGAAGGCCGGCGCCGTGGAGATCGCCAACGCCAAAAACTTCGTCTCCTGGACGCACGAACAGCCCTGGATGGTGCTGCACGAGTTGGCCCACGGCTACCATTTCCAGGTGCTTGGCGAGGATCATGCGGAAATCAGGGCCTGCTTTGACAAGGCGCGGAAATCGAAACGTTACGAGTCCGTCCTGCACTACGACGGCAAGAAGGTCGGGCACTACGCACTAACCAATCCGATGGAGTACTTTGCCGAGGCGACGGAGGCGTACTTTGGGACCAACGATTTCTACCCTTTTGTGCGCAGCGAATTGAAGGAGTTTGACCCGAAGATGTACGATGTGTTGGAGAAGGTGTGGGGCGTGAAGAAGTAACCCAGCAGCCCCGAGCGCTAGCGAGGGGTCGTTCGCGAGGTCCGCGATGCCCGATCAACCAAGCCCGCTGCTGCCGCGGCATATGCCTCCTCGCGGGGCGGGTCCCATCCGCGTGGCGCCGCAGCTGCTGGAAGCGGCGAAGGCCGACGTGCCCGATGCTTTCGGCCTGCTCCAGACCAGGCCCGACGGCCTCACGGACGAGGAAGCGGACCGGCGCCGCCAGGAGTACGGCCCCAACGTCGTAGTCCATGAGAAGCGCTGGGCCCGCCTGCGCCTGCTGGGCAAGGCGATGGTCAACCCGCTCGTCATCCTGCTGCTCGTACTGGCGGCTGTGTCGTGGCTGACCGGCGACATCCGCGCGGCGATCGTGATGTTTGTGATGGTAGTCCTCGGCGTCGCGTTGCGCTTCATCCAGGAATCGCGGGCCGACACGGCGGCCGCCAAGCTCAAGGCCATGATCAGCGTGACGGCCACCGTCATCCGCGGCGGCCAGGCCCGCGAAGTGCCGCTGGCCGACCTCGTCCCGGGCGACGTGGTCAAGCTGGCTGCCGGCGACATGATCCCCGCCGACCTGCGCGTCGTCGCCTGCAAGGACCTGTTCGTCATCCAGGCCACCCTCACCGGCGAGGCGTTCCCCGTCGAAAAAGCCGACGCGCGCGGAGCGACCCGAGACCGCCCCGCTGGAGCTGCGCAACGTCTGTTTCCTGGGCACCAGCGTCGAGAGCGGCACGGCCCGCGGCTCGTCGTGGCCACCGGGCAGCGAACCTACCTGGGCAGCATGGCCACGTCCATTGTCCAGCAACCCAGCGAGACCAGCTTCGACCGCGGCGTCAGCCGATTCACCTGGCTGATGATCCGCTTCATGTTGGTCATGGTGCCGCTGGTGTTCCTCATCAACGGCCTCACCAAGCACGACTGGGGCGAGGCATTCTTCTTCGCGCTGGCCGTCGCGGTCGGCCTGACGCCGGAGATGCTGCCGATGATTGTGACCGTCTGCCTGTCGAAGGGCGCCATGGCCATGTCGCAGCAGCAAGGTCATCGTCAAGCGGCTCAACTCCATCCAGAACCTCGGCGCCATGGACGTGCTCTGCACCGACAAGACCGGCACGCTGACCATGGACCACATCATCCTCGAAAAACACTGCGACGTGGTGCTCAAGGAAGACGAGGAAGTGCTGATGCTGGCCTACCTCAACAGCCACTTCCAGACCGGCCTCAAGAACGTGCTCGACCGCGCCGTCCTGGAGTACACCGATCTGCAAGAGAAGCTATCCATCCCCAAGTACGACAAGGTCGATGAAATCCCGTTCGATTTCGGCCGCAAGATGATGTCGGTGGTGGTGCGGACGCCGGAGGGCGTCAATCGGCTGATCTGCAAGGGGGCGCCGGAAGAGGTTTCAAGCGCTGCACCCGCTTCGAGCTGGACGGCAAGTATTACCCGATGGACCACATCCTGATCGACGACCTGCGCGAGGAATACGACAGCCTGAGCGCGCGACGGCTTCCGCGTGCTGGCCCTGGCCTACCGCGACATGGACGCCAAGCCGGCCTATTCCAAGGAGGACGAGTGCGAGCTTGATCCTCAAGGGCTACGTCGCCTTCCTCGATCCGCCCAAGGAATCGGCCATGCCGGCCATCGCGGCGCTGCGCGAGCACGGCGTCGTCGGTCAAGGTGCTGACCGGCGACAACGACCTGGTCAGCAAGAAGATTTGCCAGCGAGGTCGGGCTCGACTGTCGAGCAGCGTCCTGCTGGGCCGCGAGGTCGAGGCGATGACCGAGCGGACCTGGCCGAGGCTGTCGGTGAGACCGTGCTCTTCGCCCGGCTGTCGCCGGCCCACAAGCAGCGCATCATCAAGGCCCTCCAAAGCAAGGGCCACGTGGTCGGCTTCCTGGGCGACGGCATCAACGATGCGCCGGCCTTGCGGGCGGCCGACGTCGGCATCTCCGTGGATACCGCCGTGGACATCGCCAAGGAATCGGCCGACATCATCCTGCTGGAGAAGAGCCTGATGGTGCTGGAGGAAGGCGTGCTGGAGGGGCGCAAGGTCTTCGTCAACATCCTCAAGTACATCCGCATGGGCGCCAGCTCCAACTTCGGCAACATGTTCAGCGTGCTGGGCGCCAGCGTCTTCCTGCCGTTCCTGCCGATGCTGCCGATTCAGATCCTGACCAACAACCTGCTCTACGACTTCTCGCAGGTGCCGATCCCGACCGACGACGTCGATCCAGAGCAGATCGCCAAGCCGCGGCCCTGGTCGATCAGCCAGATCACCCGCTTCATCCTGTTCATCGGCCCGTGCAGCTCGATCTTCGATTACACGACTTACTTCATCATGCTTTACGTGTTCGGCTGCTGGGACAAACCGAGAGCTGTTTCAGACGGGCTGGTTCGTGGAATCGCTGCTGACGCAGACCTTGATCATCCACATCATCCGCACCAACCGCATTCCGTTTATCCAGAGCTGCGCCAGCTGGCCGCTGATTGTCACCACGGTACTCATCATGGTGGCAGGCATCTATCTGCCGTATTCCCCGCTGGCCGAGTACCTGGATTTCGAGCCCCTGCCGGGGTTGTATTGGCCGCTGGTGTTCTTGACGTTGACGTGCTATGTGGTGCTGACGCAACTGGTGAAGGCGTGGCTGATTCGGAAGGCGTGGGTGTGAGACGAAGCTGTGCTGCGCTACTCCGTCAAGACGCTGGATGGTCCAATGGCCGTACCCGCGGGCGGCTCTGGGGAAGCCATACTTCTGACCCGTTGGCATAGCGCCTTCGCTACGGGGTCGTTACTTTGCAGCGTGCTTGCGGTCATCCCGTTGGGCGTGGGAGTGCAGTTCCTCGTAACCGCGTCGACCCAACACGAATTTGGAGCGTCTATCCTATGCATCTCGGTGGGGTTATTGTGGTGCATGGTATGTGTCCTAACTTTCTCCCACTTGCTCAGCCACAAGCTTTGGCTTGTGCTCTGCGTCGATCGGATCCAGTTTCGTATCGGCAAACGCGTCCGGTGGGAAGTCCACTACCAAGACGTGACCCAGTTCACCCTTTGTCGCGGCGGCCTGGGTTGGCGCTATTTCGCGATTTCTTTAGTCGCCCCGGAGCGATTCGACGCCGCCTGGCCGCGCGTGGCAAGAGAGCGGAGATGGTGGCGGCGCAATTGGCGCGTTGACCTCGCGCTGCCGGTCAATGGCGCCACAGAGCCTCCCGAGCGCATCCTGGAATCGGCCCTGAGGTGCTTCCACCGGTTTCAGGCCGCGCCTCGGACTCCGTAAACCTTAAGTCCTCGGCCTGCCCTCGTTGCACCATGATACTCGTCGCCTACCGACCAGTTTCGCTGTCGGCTGGTTGACACCTCGTCCCTCCCGCGTTAAGCAGAAGAGAGCCGGCGTTGGCCTCGCAGCCCAGCGGGGCCGACCAGGAGCAGACGGAGACGGCCATGCTCGATGGTCCATCAGTCGTTGCGGCTCTGAAGGAATGCGGTGTCAGCCACGTCGTTTGGGTGCCGGACAGCGACCTCGGCACCTGGGAACCGGCCCTGCTGGCCGAGCCGGGGCTGACGCTGGTGCGCGTCTGCCGCGAAGGAGAGGCCATCGTCGTGGCGGCCGGGCTTCACCTGGGCGGTCGGCGGCCGGTGGTCGTCATGCAGTGTACCGGCTTCTTCGAGGCCGGCGACGCCTTTCGCAACATCGTCCACGACCTGAAATTGCCGCTCCTCTTCATCGTCGGCGTCCGCAGCTACTCGGCCTACCAGCGCGGGGCAACCACGGACACTTGCCCTGTGTACGCGGAGCCGATTGTCCGGGCCTGGGGCGTTCCTGCGGTGCTGCTGACGCGCGATCAGTGCCCGGAACAGCTGGTGGCCGCGTACCGGCGGACCCAGGCCGACAACACGGCGACAGTTGTGCTACTGGCGGAGTAAGAACCATGCCAATGACGCATCGGGAAGCGCTGGAGGTCCTGGCCGCCCACCGGGGCGACTGCGTCGTCATCACCACCATGACCTCCGTGGGAGTCTGGCCGGCCCTGTCCGATACGCCGCTGGATTTTGCCTACATTCCCTCCGCCATGGGGCATGGGCCCGGCCTCGGCCTCGGGCTGGCGCTGGCACAGCCGCAGCGCGGCGTCATCGTGGTCAATGGCGATGGCTGCACGCTGATGAATCTCGGCTGCCTGGTCACGCTGGCACAGAACCCGGCCAACGTCTACCTGCTCGTGATGGACAACGGGCTGTATGAGGTGACCGGCGGCCAGGCCCACGCCGGCACAGGCCACGCCGACTACGCCGCCCTCGCCCGGGCCGCGGGCATCCGGCGGAGCTACTCCTTCGAAGACCTGAACGGCTGGCGCGGCGGCGCGGCCGAGGCCCTCTCGGGTCCTGGTCCTGTGGTCGTTTCGCTCAAGGTGGAAGGACGCCTGGGGCAAGCAACTCCCAAAGCGCCTCGGCCCATGAACGAGCAGATTGCGCGGCTGCGAGTGGCGCTGGCACTGCCCTGATTCATTTGTCTAGCTTGATCGTCTCGACCTTCTAGCGGCGGGCACGCCGTCAGTTGCCGACGCGCCGCGCTGCCGACCTTCTTGCCGTTCTCGATGAACACGACCGACAGGTACTTGTCGCCAGGGACGGACAGGATCAGGGGCGAGTCGAAGGTCGCGCCGGAGCCGCGCCCGCTCGGTGGTGCGCACCGCCGGTGCCGAATCCCGCGGGGCTTCCTTCAACGTGGCCAGCGCTCGACCGGTTGTGGCGGCCCGTCCCGTGCTGGTCCCCTTTTGCGTGCTGCCGCCGCCGCCCTTCCGGCGGGTGGTGCTGTAACGCACCTGGAGCGTTTCGCCATTGGCGGTCACCTTCTCCACCTTGAAGTCCCAGAGCACCTCGTCACGCTTGATGACGGCAACAAACAGTCGCGTGTTGAAGGCGATCTTGGAAACGGGGTCCGGCAAGCCGCGGGGCGTCAGGACCGGGCTGAAGACGCTGTCAAACTCCGACTTGGCCGTGAACGCCAGGCACGAGCAGTCCCCCTTCAGGCCGGAGTCGGGCGACTCGGCATAGCCGTTCACCGTTCTGTACTCGACCGGCTTGCTGCCGGCATCCGGAGCTGGGGCGAAAGCGAATACCAGCAACGGGGCGGCCAGGACGACAAGCCCGAGCCCGGCAAACAGCAGGGTTTTCACCACGGTTCCTCCCCCGGACGATGAAGGACAGGTCTCCACGCTCCATCGAGGATTTCGGGAGACCTTCGGTCAGGCCGGGTGGCACGGTCAGGAGACCGTGCCACAACGGGGATAGGATAACAATGAAATTGGCGCCGCCGTCCCAACCGCCACGGACCGCCCCGGAGCGCTGCCCCTGCGCTGTGTATTGCTGTACAGATTCGCACGATCCGAATTATTTTTACATTTTTGCGCCTTTATTCTTGACTGGACCCTAGGCAGCGGTTACTTTCCACCATTGAGGGGATGAGCTATACTCGTGCTGAACATAATTGCGTCGCGTAAAGACTGACGTTCAGCGTGAGGTTGGAGCAGAGGCGTCATTGTTGAAGTACTAACTAGGCCGGGATCGATAGATAACGGCTTTCAGTGGCATCGTTCGGTGAAGTGCCCAGTCGTGCGACCGGGTTGAGCAACAGGCATGAGGCCAGAAACCGGACCGTGCAAGATTGTTCCGGCCGCTTGGCCGGATGTGCTCTCTATCTGTTTCTTTTTTCTGGGGGTGTACCCATGCCGCTGTTCCGCGTGTTCCGCCGCTGGCGGGGCTTCACACTGATCGAACTGCTGGTGGTAATCGCGATTATCGCGATCCTCATCGGGCTGCTCGTCCCGGCTGTCCAAAAAGTTCGCGAGGCGGCTGCTCGCCTCTCGAGTTCCAACAACCTCAAGCAGCAGACGCTGGCTTCGGTCAACATGTTTGACACGAACAACGGCATCATGCCGGGCAGCGGCGGCTATGGCTGGGGCAACGCCATCAGCTACCCGAACGTGAATAACCCCTGGAATGCCGGCGGCTCCACGGGCGGCCCGCACTTCCACATCCTGCCCTACCTCGAACAGCAAAACCTGGCCATGTGGCCTGGCCAGCCGGGCAACGCCGGCTACTGGACCCAGTGGGCCAGCGGCGGCACCACCCCCAAGGTCTACATCGCCTCGGGCGACCCGACGTTTGTCCAGGGGCAGGGCGGCATCAGCTACCTGTACAACGGCACCGCGTTCGGCAACGGCTGGACCGCCTGGAACGTCAACCCGCGTTGGCCGGCGTCCATCTCGGACGGCACCTCGCAGACCATTGCCTACGCCGAAGGCTACATGAAGACCTACTCGTGGGGTAACGTTCGTAACTGGTACGACGGCAGCAACTACTTCAACCTGCAGAATATCAGCACGGCCAACTGGGGTTCCGGCTATCAAAGCTGGGGACCCAGCCCGCCCTTCCAGGTCAAGCCGATTCCCGTGGGCAATGCCCAGAACAACTACGCCCAGTCGTTCTCGACGGCCGGTATTCAGGCCAGCATGTTCGACGGTAGCGTCCGCCTGGTTTCGGGCTCGGTGAGTTCCACGACCTTCGCCAATGCCTGCACGCCGGCCGGCGGCGAAGTGCTGGGCTCGGACTGGTAAGCCGACTGACTCTTCCGTGAGCCTGCCCCCGGCTGAACGGACCGCATCCAGAGACCACCTGCGTTCGCGCAGGTGGTCTCTGGATGTGGCTATCAGTGGCGCCCCATCTGCTTCGGCTTCGCCGACGGCATGTGTTCACCCCCGCGGTTTGTCCCCATCGTCATTACTTTCACCAGCTGCTACGAGACAGGAACCTGACCCATGCAACATCCCTTCCTCTCATCAAAACTCCTCCGTCGGGTGGGCGCGTTGGCGATCCTCCTGGCGGCCTGCGCCATGACCGGCTGCTCCAAGACCGCCAAGGTCACCGGCAAGGTCACCTTTGCGGGGAAACCGCTCCTGGCCGGACGCGTTTCCTTCACTGGCCCCGGCAACGTGGCGGACACCGCCGATATCGAGGACGGCGTTTACACGATGGCCAAGGCGCCCGTTGGGTTGTGCAAGATCGCTGTCGATACCGCCTTCCTCAAGCCACCGCCGGGCGGGCAAACCCCCACCGGACCGGCCAACCAGCCGAATCTACCACCCGAAGGCAGGGAAAAGCTCAAGGACAAGTCCAACGATAGTGCCGATAAGTTCGCCGAGATGGCGAAGAAATACACTGAGATCCCGATCGAGTACTCGGTGCCCGACCAGTCGAAGATTACCTACACCGTCAAGGGCGGCTCGCAGACATTCGACATCGACCTTGTCAAGCCGGCGGGCTGGGTCCCAGGCAAGATGCCGACCAAGAACCCGGGCGGCGGCTGAGACGGCAGCTGCTCGGACCAAGGGTGGCACGCCCTGAGGTACTCCGAAGGGCGTGCTGACTACAAGCACTGCTGGGTGGCAGGCCCTGAGGTACTCCGAAGGGCGTGCTGCCACTGACTGCACGCCCTTCGGAGTACCTCAGGGCGTGCCACCAGTCTCCTTCGGAACGCCGATGTCCTACCGCGGACATCCCTCTTCCTCTCTCCCGTGCATGCACCATGCCTGACCTAACGATCCGGCGATTCCTGCGGCCCCTGGCGGTTGTGCTGCTGGTCTTGTTGATTACCCTGGGTGTGGTGCGGGCCGGGATCGAAGGGGTTGCCGCTTACCAAGTTCGCGAGGCCGACCGGGCGCTCGAACACCAGAACTACAAGGTAGCGCGCACGCATCTGGAGGAAGCCCTCAAGATGCGGCCGAACAGTCCCACCCTGCACCTGCGCCTGGGCCGGGTCTGCCGCCAGCAGGGGATGCTGCTCGATGCCGAGGCCCACCTCAAGGCCTTGCGCCGCCTGGAAGGGCAAACCGAGGCCTATCAGCTGGAAATCCTGATGCTCCAGGCCGAGGGGGGGAACCTCGATGAGGTCTATAACAAGCTCTACGTGTACGTGAAGGAGAATCGGCCGGAGCAGGGGCTCGTTCTGGAATCGCTGGTCATCAGCCTGCTCAACCGGGAGCTGTATCGGTCGGCAGGCAGCTACGCCATGCAGTGGATCGCCAAAGACCCCGACAACGTGCAGGCACTGTACTACCTGGGGGTGACAAAGCTGAACAATGGCGCGGCCGAGGATGCCGTGGAGTTGTTGCGCCGAGCCCTGCGCCGCGATGAGAGCCGCGACAACGTCCGCACCGCCCTGGGAATGGCGTTGATCGATATCAATTCGTTCGACGATGGCGCCAAGCAGCTGGAAATCTCCCTGGAGCATCAGCCCAAGGATGCCTTTACGACCGTCGGGCTGGCCAAGTGCTACATGGGGAAGGGGCAGGTGCAGAAGGCGGCCGACCTGCTGGACCGTGCCCTGAACGACAACCCGAAGAGCGCCAGCCTCCTGACGGAACGCGGCAAAATCGCCCTCATTATGGGCCAGCCCAAGGAAGCCTACGTGTGGCTGAGCAAAGCGCTGGAAATCGAACCCAAGAATGCCCTGGCCCTGTATCAGATGGAAGTGTGCCTGTCCGACCTGGGTCGGACCCAGGACGCGGCCAGGATGCGTGAGGCCCGTGTAGCCACCGAAAAGGCCATGATGCGCGTGGAGGAGATCATCTCCCGGGAGCTGCCCGCGCACACAACCCCGGCCCTGTTGCACGAGCTGGGCGTACTCCTGGTGGCGAACGGACGCGAAGACAATGGCATGGTCTGGCTCTACAAGGCCCTCGAACAGGATCCGCAGTATCAGCCGACGCTGATGTACCTGGCCGAGCACTTTGAGGGCAAGGGCGATATGCAGCGAGCCCGGGAGTTTCGCGCGCGTCTGTCTCACGATTCCACGGAGCCCGCCTCCGGCCCGAGCGCCGTTGGGCCTTGAGTCCGCGCGGCGCCGCCGTTCCGCCCGATGCGAAAGCAGGTGGCGTCGGGGTGGCACGCCCTGAGGTACTCCGAAGGGCGTGCAGTCAGTGAAGCACGCCCTTCGGAGTACCTCAGGGCGTGCCACCCGGCGCCGCTCCATGGAGACAAACCGTCGCTGTTGCCGTTCTGCCCGATGCGAAAGCAGGTGGCCCATGTTTCGCGGTCAACTCGGTACCTGGCTGGTCGGCTCGGTCGTGGCGGCCGGCCTTGGCCTGGGCGCCTTCTGGCAGCTGCGGGCGCCGGCCGACCTGCCGCCCGATCCTTCGACTTCTCAGACGGATGGCGGCGTTCTGGACACGGCCAGCGAAGACCTCAGCCTGCCGGAATCCGAGCGCGCCTACCTCTGGGGGATCGAGCACTGCGGCAACCTGCTGATGAAACATGGGTTCGGCCCCGTGGCGGCGGCCCTGCGGACGAATGATCGAACGCGCCTGGCGGCCGCCCTGAGCGAGGATTTCCACGGCGAGACCCTCGGCCGGCCAACTGAGGTTGCCTGGCGCAACGACATCCTCACCGTGGTCCGCCAGATGAAGGCCGGCGAGCCGGCCATCCCCCTCGATCGCGCCCGCTTCGTGGACCAGCTGCTCGACTATCGCCGCCAGTTCCACGCCGAGCCGAAGGTCAAGATCTCGCTGATCAAGCTGGCGCCGCTGGAGCGCGGGCAGATGGACGGCGAGTGGGAGGGGACCTGCCAGCTGCGGATGTGGGGCGAACGGGCCCCGGGCAAGCCGGCCGAGGTGGTGGCTTATCTGAAATACCGTATCGGCAAGCCGAGCGAGGATCCGCTGAAACAGGGCGGCTGGCTGCGGACCTGTGCCATCGAACAGAGCCAGGTGGGCTTCGCCGAGCACTTCCTGATGCGCGAGGTGGCCGTCGAACGCGGCATCGATGTCGCCAGCTTGCACGACAACATGACCGCGAAACGGCGGCTGCCCACCGGCACTGCCGGCATGTTCCTGTGCGACTTCAATCGCGACGGCTACATCGACCTGCTGATCACCGACACCAACGGCTACTGGCTGTACAAGGGGTTGCCCGGCGGCAAGTTCCAGGATGTCACCGGCGAAATGGGGCTGCAGCGCAAGCCGGCCACGAGCATGGGCTATGTGGCCCCGGCGGCCTTCATCGACATCGACGGCGATGGCTGGGACGACCTGATCCTGGGCCAGTCGATCTATCGGAATGACCACGGGAAACGCTTCGTCAATGTCACCGGATGGTGCAACATCGGCATTCCCGACGACACCGGCGGCTTTGCCATCGCCGACTACGACCGCGATGGCCGCCTCGACATCTATCTCACACGCGGGGCCATCCCCAAGGCCGATTCGTGGCTGAGCGGCAAGACCGGCAAGGCCGAAGGCAACCATCTGTGGCGCAACAAGAGCACCAAGGATGGGAAATGGGAGTTCGAGGATGTTACGACCCAGGCCGGGGTCAGCGGCGGCGGACGCTCCACCTTCACTGCCATCTGGTTCGACGCCAACAACGACGGCTGGCCCGACCTCTACGTCCCCAACGAATTCGGCAATGGCGTACTACTCATCAACGAGCACGACGGCACCTTCAGCCCGCATCCCCTGACGCAGGGCCCGTCCGACTTCGGCACAATGGGCGTCACCGTCGGTGACGTGGATAACGACGGCAACATCGACCTCTATCTCGCCAACATGTACTCCAAGGCGGGCAAGCGGGTGATCGGCAACCTGAAGCCGGACGCCTATCCCGCCGCGGTGATGGCCAAGCTCCGCACCTTCGTGGAGGGAAGCCAGCTGCACCGCAACCTGGGCGGGCTGAAGTTCGAGCAGAAGGCCCAGGACTGGCAGATGGCCGATTGCGGCTGGGCCTACGGCGCCGCCCTGGTCGATCTCGACAACGACGGCTGGCTGGACCTCTATGCCACGGCCGGCTACGTCAGCGTCGATCGCACCAAGCCGGATGGCTGAAACTGCGTGTGGTTGGCTGTCGTGTCACAGCCTTACAGACGGTCGGCCGCTATCAATGCTCCCGGGGCTCTGGACAAGGACCTCGGCGAGTTCTGGGTGGAGAACCCGTGGGACATCGTTGGCCAGGGTCACAACCTCAGCGCCTTCGAACGCAGCCGGATGTTCATGAACCTCAAGGGCCGCAACTTCGTCGATGTCAGCTATCTGTCCGGCGCCGACAACGACGGCGACGGCCGCTGCGTGGTGGCCGCCGACTTCCGCAACATCGGCCGCATGGACGTGGCGGTCCGCAAATTCAGCGGACAGCCCGTCCAGATCTACGAAAACAATTTCCCCCAGAAGCACTACCTAAAGGTCACGCTGCGCGGCACCAAGAGCAACCGCCAGGGCATCGGCGCCCGCCTGGTGGCCGTCGTGAACGGTCAGCCCCGGGTCCGCGAGCTGTACCCCGTAAACAGCTTCCGCTCGCAGGCGCCCAACATCGTTCACTTTGGCCTGGGCGACGCCGCCACAGTTGAGACGCTGACCATCCGCTGGCCCCACGGCGAGGAACAGGTGCTGCACAATGTCAAGGGCGACCGGCACATTGTCATCGAGGAAGGACGGGACGATCCGGAGGGGTCCAAGGAGGAGGTCGTCCCGGGTCAGACGATCCGGCCGTGAGACTCGTAGGGTGGGTCGAGTTGAGCGAGACCGACCCCACGACTGTCCACGTTTGAGCCGGGAGAAAAACATGATTGATACCATGCCCGCGAAATTGAGCAGAGCCATCAGGGCACCAGGGCGCATCGGCGCCGACCTGGACGAGATGAAGAATCTCCTGGCTGCGCAACCTGATCTGGTCAATGAAATAGACCCGTGGGACAACTATCCGCTGACCCTCGCCGCCGATGTTGGGAACGTCGAAGCGGTGAAACTGCTGCTGGCGGCCGGCGCCAAGGTCAACGCGGAAGGCGAATGGGAGAAGACAGCGCTACACGTTATTGCCGGCCGCCACACGCTAGGTCCACGCCCTTCAGGACTAGGCAAGCCGGTCGAGGTGGTCAAATTACTGCTCGCCGCGGGCGCCGACATCCATGCTAGAGACTACCGATCCTGTACTCCGCTCCAACTCGCGGCTACCAGCCGCACCAAGGTCGAGCTCGAAATCGTCGAGGCCCTGATCGCCGCCGGTTCCGACGTGAATACGGTTGACAACGTCGGCAGGAGCGTACTTATGACAGCGAGCGATGAGGCCAGTCCGGCCATCCTCAGGGCGCTCATCGCTGCGGGGGCCAACGTCAATGCCGTCTCGTCTCGAGGCACTCCGCTTAGCTTCGCCGCGGAAAATAATCGGGCCGACAACGCCGCGGTGCTGCTCGAAAGCGGTGCCGACTCTGGTTTTCGCTTCGCGGCTGATCTTGAGAACCCCGACCTTGCCGGTAAGACGGCGCTGGACGTGGCTCGTGCCAAGAAGGCCAAGAAAGTTATCACTCTTCTGCAAGAAGCCCCGCGTATGCCTGCCAGGACCCAAGCGGCCGCGCCCTCCGTCGCCCAGAGTTGGAAAAGGATCGAGGCCTGGCTGGATGCCCATAATCCGAAGCTCCGTGCCGGTCTGCATCCGCCGGCCTCGGATGCCGATCTCTCTTCGCTGGAGAGCATCATCGGCAGGAAACTGCCCCAGGACTTCAAAGAGGCGTGGAGGATGCACAACGGCAACGCCGATATGGCGACCAGCCTGTTGCCGCCGCTGGACGAACCCGGCGACATTTACGGCAACTCCGAGAGCCCCGGCGGCTATTATTTGCTCCCCGTCGAGGAGATGATCCAGCAATGGCAAGGCTGGAAGGAGCTGACCAACGGCGGCGAGTTTGCGGGCCAATCCAGCGGGCCCGACAAGGGCATCCAGGACGCGTGGTGGCACCCGGGCTGGATATCCTTCGCGTCCAACGGCGGCGGCGACTCTTTTTGCCTTGACCTGGCGCCGACCGCGGACGGCACCGCCGGCCAAATCATAACCATGAACCATGAAACTCCCGAGCGGGAGTTGCTGGCTCCGTCCTTCGCACAATGGTTGGCGTCCCTGGCGGAATTGATGGGGCAAGAGCGCAGCGAATAATGGGGCGTCTTAAGCCGCGAACCATTTGCTGCACCTGACCGGGGCCGCCTTTCGGTGTTTCCAAGAGTAAACGTCTCACCAGCGGCCCCGGCAGGTGAGCTTGGTCGGTATCCCATGTTCCGCACGCAGACGGCCGTCTGGTTTCTGGGAGCGCTCCTGGGCGGGTGCGCCGCCATTGGTGCGTTCTGGCACCTGCGCCCCGAACCAGAGGCAATCGACCCCGGCCCCGTGGGGATTTATCCCGCGGACGACGCCGCCCCGGCTGACGAGTTGACCTTGCCGGAAGCCGAGCGGGCCTATCTCTGGAGCATCGAGCACGGCGGCAACCTGCTGATGAAGCACGGCTTCGGACCCCTGGCCGCGGCCTTGCGCCGCGGCGACGCCACCGCCATCCAGCCCCTCTTCAGCGACGATTTCCAGGGACAAACTCTGTACAACCCGCGCGAGGTGGCCAGCCACGGCGACTGGCTGACCGTGGTCCGCCAGATGGACGCCGGACATCCCCCGCTGTCCCTGGACCGCCGCCAGTTCGCCGACCTCTTGCTCGATTATCGCCGGCTGTTCCACACGGAGCCGAAGGTCAAGATTTCGCTGATGAAGCTGGCCCCGATCCGCCGCGGCGACCTGGACAGTCCCTGGCGCGGCACCTGCCAGCTGCGAATGTCCGGCGAAAAAGCCACCGGCCAGCCGGCCGAGGTGGTCGCCTACCTGAACTATCAGCTCCCCCGGCCGACGGAGGAACGGCTCAAGGCCGGCGGCTGGCTCCAGGCCTGTGCGGTCGACCAGAGCCAGGTCGGCTCCGCCGCCCACTTCCTGCTGCGGAACGTCACGGCCGAAGCGGGAATCGACGTCGCTGCCCTGTCGGACCGGTGGAAGAGCAGCTCGCGCCGCGACGTGTCCGGCGGCGTCTACCTGTGCGATTTCGACCGCGACGGCCTGGTCGATATGCTGATTACCGACTTCAACGGCTACTGGCTCTACAAGGGGCTGCCCGGGGGCAAGTTCCGAGACGTGACTGCCGAGATGGGCTTGCCGAAGCACCCGCCGTTGGCCGAGTACGCACCGCCGGCGGCGTTCATCGACATCGACGGCGACGGCTGGGAGGACCTGATCCTGGGCCAGTCGGTTTATCGCAACGAAGGGGGCCAACGCTTTACCAATGTGACGGGCCGCTGCAACCTGGGTCTGCCGCTGGATGCCGTCGGCTTCGCGGTGGCCGATTTCGACCGCGATGGGCATCTCGACCTGTACGTGGTGCGCAACGGCAACGGCAAGACCGATTCGTGGCTGGAGGGAAAGGCCGGCCGGGCCGCCGGCAACCGCCTGTGGCGCAATACCGGCAAGGACTGGCAGTTCGAGGAGGTGACCGAAAAGGCCGGCGCCGACGGCGGCCGACGCTCCACCTTCACCGCCATCTGGTTCGATGCCAACAACGACGGCTGGCCCGACCTGTACGTTCCCAACGAATTCGGCAGCGGCGTGCTGCTGGTCAACCAGGGCAACGGCACCTTCCGCGAGCAGGCCCTGACCGCCGTCCCCTCGGACTTTGGCACAATGGGCGTCACCGCGGGCGACATCGACAACGACGGCAACATCGATCTTTATTCATCCAATATGTATTCCAAGGCCGGCAAGCGCGTGATCGGGAACCTCCGGCCGGACGCTTACGCCCCGGATGTGATGGCCCGGCTGCGCACCCTGGTGGAAGGCAGCCAGCTGCACCACAACCTGGGTGGGCTGAAGTTCGAGCAGAAGGCCCAGGAATGGCAGGTGGCCGATTGCGGCTGGGCCTACGGCGCCGCCCTGGCCGACCTGGACAACGACGGCTGGCTCGACCTCTGCGCCACCGCCGGCTACATGAGCAACGACCGCACCAAGCCCGATGGCTGAAACTGCGTCTGGCTGGCTGTCGTGTCACAGCCCACGAAACGCTCGGCCAGCATCAGCACGCCGGGCCAGGTCGATCACTCCCTGGGCGAATTCTGGGTGGATAACCCCTGGGAGATCGTCAGCCAGGGCCACAACCTGAGTGCCTTCGAGCGGACCCGCACCTGGCTGAACGTCCACGGCCAGAACTTTTTGGACGTGAGTTACCTGTCCGGGGCGGACGACGACGGCGACGGCCGCTGCGTGGTGGCCGCCGACTTCCGCAACAACGGCCGGCTCGACGTTATCCTGCGCAAGGTGGGCGGCGGACCGTTTCAGCTGTACCAGAACGATTTCCCCCAGCGGCACTACCTGAAGGTGACCCTCCGCGGCACCCGCAGCAACCGCCAGGGGATCGGTGCTCGCCTGGTGGCCGTGGTCAACGGGCAGCAACTGGTCCGCGAGATGTTTCCGGTTAACAGCTACCGCTCCCAGGCCCCGAACATCGTCCATTTCGGCCTGGGCGAGCGCGACCGGGTGGAGAAGTTGACCATCCGCTGGCCGTCCGGCGAGGAGCAGGTGCTGACCAACGTGGCCGGCGACCGCCACATCGTTATCGAGGAAGGGCAGGCCGGCGAGAAGGCGATTGAGACGGTGGTGCCGGGACAGACAATCCTGCCGTGAGCCGGATTTCTCACCACAAAGGACACAAAGAACACAAAGGATACAAAGAATCTGAAGTTGCAAGCCATTGTGACGGGCGAAGCCAACTAGGCGTTTGGCCCGCCGGTAGACTCTAGCCCGGCTTATGTTCCTGGGCCTTCTCTGCTTTGTGTTCTTTGTGTCCTTTGTGGTTAGAAGTCCGGCCTATCCGATGCGACCCCTTGGAGAGCAGGCGCGTCATGCAGCTATCGCGGTTGATCGTCTGGTTGGTGGGCCTGGCCGTGGCAGGCGGTGCAGCCTTCGGGGCATTTTATCATCTCCGCCCCGCGCCGCAGGCCGCTGTGGAGATCGACCCGGAGGTCCGGGCCAGTGACGATGAAGGGACACCCGATTCGACCCTGAGCCTGCCGGAGTCCGAGCGTGCCTATCTGTGGGAGATCGAGCACGGCGGCAACGTGCTGGTGCAGAAGGGCTTCGGCCCGCTGGCCGCGGCCCTGCGTCGCGGCGATGCCTCCGCCTTGCGGGCCCTCTGCAACGAAGCCTTCCAGGGGAACACGCTGCGCGCACCGCAAGAAGTGGCCTGGCACAGCGGTTGGCTGGACGTGGTGCGACAGGTGACCAGCGGGCAGTCGCCCTTGCCGCTGGACCGGGATCAATTCCTTGAGCGGCTGCTCGATTATCGCCGCCGCTTCGCCGCCGAGCCGACGGTCAAGATCGCGCTAATGAAACTGACGCCGGTGGAACGGCTGCAACTGGACGGCCCCTGGCAGGGCACCTGCCTGCTGCGCCTGTCGGGCGAGAAGGCGCCGGGGCAACCCGCCGAGGTCGTGGCCCACCTTGGCTTCCAGATCGTGCGGCCCACCAAGGAAGCGCTGGAGAAGGGGGGCTGGCTGACCGCCTGTGCCATCGAGCAGAGCCAGGTCGGCCACGCCGAACGCTTCCTGATGCGCGAGGTGGCGGCGGCCCGCGGGCTGGACGTGGCCGCCCTCTACGATAACTGGAAAGCCGGAAAGCCACGCATCTTCACCGGGGGTGTGTACCTCTGCGATTTCGATCGCGACGGTATCCTCGATATCCTGATTACCGACGTGAATGGCACATGGCTCTACAAGGGCCTGCCGGACGGCCAGTTCCGCGACGTGACCGTGGAAATGGGGCTGCCGCGCCACGGGCCGATTCGCCAGGACAGTGCCTACCCGGCCGCCTTCGTAGATATCGACGACGACGGGTGGGAGGACCTGATCCTGTACCAGTCGGTGTATCGCAATGAAGGCGGCAAGCATTTCAGCAACGTCACCGCCCGTTGCACGCTGGGGTTGCCGGCCGATGCGGTCGGCTTCGCCATTGCCGATTACGACCGCGACGGCCGGCCTGATGTCTACGTGGTCATCAAGGGGGCGGCCCGCTGGCAGGGGTTCCTCGACGACAAAAGCGGCATGGGCAACCACCTCTGGCGCAACAAGGGGAACTGGCAATTCGAGGAGGTCACCGGGCCGGCCAACGCCAGCGGCGGACGCCGCTCCTCCTTCACCGCCGTCTGGCTCGACGCCAACAACGACGGCTGGCCTGACCTGTATGTCCCCAATGAATTCGGCGACGGCGTGCTGCTCATCAACCAGGGAGACGGCACCTTCAAGGAACGACCGCTGGCCGACGGGCCGCGAGACTACGCCACCATGGGGGCGGCGGCCGGCGACATCGACAATGACGGCAACATCGATCTTTACCTCGCCAACATGTACTCCAAGGCAGGCAAGCGGGTCATCGGCAACCTGAGGCCCGACACCTATCCGCCCGACATCATGGCCCACCTCCGCAGCCTGGTCGCCGGCAGCCAACTGCACCGCAACAAGGGGAACCTCCAGTTCGAGCAAAAGGGCCAGGACTGGCAGGTGGCGGATTGCGGCTGGGCGCACGGGGCGGCCCTGATCGACCTCGACAACGACGGCTGGCTCGACCTGCACGCCAGCGCCGGCTTCATGAGCCGCGACCGCACCAAGCCCGATGGCTGAAACTGCTTGTGGCTGGCTGTCGTGTCACAGCCATCGATGGGGTCGCGCGGCGTCGCGCGGCCCGGTCCGCTCGATGCGGATCTCAACGAATTCTGGGTCAGCAACCCCTGGGAAACCGTGGAAAAGGGCCATAACCTGAGTGCCTTCGAGCGCAGCCGGACCTGGCTGAACGTGCGCGGCCAGTCCTTCCTCGACATTAGCTATTTCTCTGGGGCGGATGATGACGGCGATGGGCGGACCGTGGTGGCCGGCGACTTCCGGAACAACGGCCGGCTGGACCTGCTTTTGCGCAAGGCCGGCGGCGGGCCGCTGCAGCTCTACGAGAACCATTTTCCACAACGGCACTACCTGAAGGTCGCGCTGCGCGGCACCCGCAGCAACCGCCAGGGAATCGGCGCCCGGCTGGTAGCCGTGGTCAACGGCCAACCGCTGGTCCGCGAACTCTATCCCCAGGTCGCCTTCTATTCGCAGATGCCCAATATCGTCCATTTCGGCCTGGGCGATCACGACCGGGTCGAGAAGTTGACCATCCGTTGGCCCTCCGGCGAGGTGCAAGAGCTGACCAACGTGGCCGGCGACCGGCACATCGTCGTCGAGGAGGGCAAGACCGGCGAGGCGGCCATCGAGACAGTGATCCCGGGACAGACGATTCGGCCGTAACAGGCTGGCCAGATTTCTCACCACAAAGGACACAAAGAACACAACGTGAAGAGAAACCTCAAGGCACGGTCGCTCGTTGTGGCACGGTCTCCTGACCGTGCCGCTTGGGCTGACCGAAGGTCTCCACCTAACCATCGCGGATTCAGGGAGACCTTCGGTCAGGCAGGGTGGCACGGTCAGGAGACCGTGCCACAACGGCGCTAGCTCCGCCTGGCGCATTGCCTCGCGATTTCTCCCCAGTGTCTTCTTTGTGTTCTTTGTGTCCTTTGTGGTTAGATCCTTTGTGGTGAGAAATTCGTGCTGGCGGCTTCCCTGACCCATCGAGTTCCCCATGTCGGATTCCCTCTCCGGGCCGCCCGGCGTTTTCTCGACCGCCGTGCTGCGCCGCCTGCTTTTCATCTTCCCGCCCATCGCGCTGTTGACGGGTGCGGTGGTTCTGGCTCTGCACTGGCAGGAACGTGCCGCCGACTACAAGCTGCACGAGCAGGCGGGGACGCACCTGGTCGATCTGCACGCCACCATCATCACGCGAGAGCTGGAGGAGGTGGAATCGGAACTGCTGTACCTGGCCGGCCAGTCGGCCTTGCAGCATTACCTGGCGGGCGATGCCGCCGGCCATGAAGAACTCCAGGTCGAGTACCTGAACTTCTGCCGCCTCCGCCGCGTTTACGACCAGATCCGCTACCTCGATGCCGACGGCCGCGAGCGCGTCCGCGTCAACTTCAACGACGGGCGGCCCGCCATTGTCCTCGACAGCGAATTGCAGCCCAAGGCGGATCGCTATTATTTCACGGAGGCACTGCGCCTGAATCAGGGCGAGGTCTTCGTGTCGCCGTTCGACCTGAATGTGGAGCACAAGCAGATCGAGCGGCCGTTGAAGCCAACGCTCCGCTTTGCCACGCCGGTCTTCGACCGGGCCGGGGTGAAGAAGTGCGGCGTGCTGGTGCTGAACTATCTCGGAGCCGCCCTGCTGCGCAAGCTGGCCGAGGTGTCCGGACCCTTCCCCGGCACCACCGTGCTGCTCAACTGCCAGGGCCATTACCTCCGCGGCCCGACACCGTACGACGAATGGGGATTCATGCTGGGGCACGATCGCAGCTTCGCCGCCCAGCACCCCGAGGCCTGGTCCCAGGTGGCCGCTGGTCAGTCGGGGCAATTCCTCGTCGCCGACGGACTGTTCACCTACCACACTATTGACCCGCGGGGGGCGGGCGTTGGCCCCGAGGGCCGCGACGCCGGTCTGATCGTGGTCGCCACCACGCCACCCGCCGTGTTGGAGGGGCGGTCGGGGCAACTGCTGCGCCTGCTGCTGTTGCTGTATGCGGCGGTCCTGCTCGTTCTGTTGCCGCTGGCGTGGTACCTGGCCTACGTCGGCACCGTGCCGCCGCCGGCACGAGCAGCGGCTGGCGGAATCGGAGGCCCGGTTGCGGACCCTGTCGGCCCAGTTGATGACAGCCCAGGAGGAAGAGCGCCGCGGCATCTCCCGCGACCTGCACGACGAGCTGGGCCAGGTCGTCACCTCGATGACGCTCGACCTGCAACGGGCCGCCCAGGCCGACGATACCGGCAAGAAGAACGAGCTGATCGACCGGGCCCTGCTGGGGAGCGGCTGCCTGCTCGATCGCATCCACGAGATTTCAACGCGGATCCGACCGCCCATGCTGGATGACCTGGGGCTCAAGGATGCCGTGCAGAGTTTGCTCAGCGACTACGAACGGCGGGCCGGCATCGTGCCGCGGATTGAACTGGACTTCCAGCACCAGAGCGTCCCGGCGGCCGTCAGCGAAAACGTCTATCGCATCTTGCAGGAGGCCCTGACCAACGTGGCGCGCCATTCCCGGGCCGCGGAGGTCTTCGTTCGGCTGGAGGTGACTCCCGCCCAGGTGGCCCTGACCGTCCGCGACGCGGGCATCGGCTTCGACCCGGCGGCCCGCGACGATCAGCGCCTCGGTCTGCTGGGCATGCGCGAGCGTGCTGAACTGCTGGGGGGAACGTTCCTCTTGACCGCCGAGCCGGGTAAGGGGACCGAAGTGCGCGTGGCGATGCCATTGCATGAGACCGTTCGAAAACAATGACGTCCACGCCGGCCATGTTGTGGCACGGTCTCCTGACCGTGCCACTCGGCTCGACCGAAGGTCTCCCACAACAGTCGCGCGACAGCATTCTGGGGAGACCTGCGGTCGGCGGCAGTGGCACGGTCAGGAGACCGTGCCACAACGCGCGGAGACCGTGCCACAACGCGCGACCCGCGGTCGGCGGCAGAGGCACGGTCAGGAGACTGTGCCACAACGCACCGTGCCCACTCACTGTTTCCGAACGCTGTAAGGGCATGGGAAAACGAGGTCGATGGTATGCCCCGACGATTTGGGAGGCGAACCGCACTGCTGGCGGGGCTGGTCGTCCTCGGAGCGGCCCTGGCGGCGGTCTGGCTCTGGGGCCGGCCAGGCGGCGCGACCGCTCCGGTAGCGCCATCCCAGCGCGAAACGCCCGGCGAGCCCGTTATCGTGCGGGCCCTGTTCCCCGCTCCGGTGGCCGTCGCTCCCGGGGTGTTCCTGCTGGGCCGCACGCTGCCCGCCGCCGCCTATATTGTGGACACCTCGGACGGGTTAGTCCTGATCGACAGCGGTCTGGAGTCGAGCGCCGCCGCCGTGACCGAGCAACTGACGGCCTTGCACCTCAACGTCGCCCGGCTGAAGGCCATCCTGCTCAGCCACGTTCACGCGGATCACAGCCTGGGGGCCGAACGGCTGCGCGCGCTCACCGGGGCGAAAATCTACGCCGGGCGGGGCGACTGTCCTCCGCTTCGCGCCGGTGGGCCGCGCGAAGCGTTCCTCGGCACATCCGATATGCCCAAACTTGTCCTCCATGCCACCACCGTGGACGTGCCCCTGGCGGGCGGCGAATCGCTTCAGTTCGGCGAAGCTCGGTTCGAGGTCATAGCCACGCCCGGTCACACGCCCGGCAGCGTTTGCTATCTGATGGAGCGACCCGGCCTGCGGGCCCTGTTCACGGGGGATGTGATCCAGCATCTCGGCACGTCGAACGGTCCTGCCCTGGGCACCTACAGCGCTTACTTGCCGCCGCCGTACCGGGGCGATGCCCGGGACTATCTGGCGTCGCTGCGCCGGTTGCGGGACCTGCCGCTGCCCGACCTGGTCCTGCCCGGCCATCCGCACGAGGATATCGTCCCCCGCAATCCCCATCTCAGCCCGGAGCGCTGGCACGAACTGCTGGACGGAGGGATCGCCGAGATGGAGACCTTGCTGGCCCGTTACCAGGCCGACGGCGCCAGCTTCCTCGACGGCACCCCCAAGGAATTGCTGCCCGGATTGCGTTACCTGGGCGACTGCGGCGGCTTGCCCGTCTACTGTCTGAACGGTCCCCGGGGGCTGTTCCTGTTCGACGCGCCGGGCGGCCCGGGCTTGATCGCCTTTCTCGCCGAGGCCTTCAAGAAACTGGGGTGGGCGGGACGCAAGCCGACGGCCGTGCTGCTCACCTCGGCCAGCGAGCCGGCTACCGCGGGCCTCGCAGACTTGGTGCGGAGCAGTGGCTGCGAGGTGGTCGTCTCGAAGGTCGGCCTCGAGGCCGTTCGCCGCCTGTGCCCTCCGGGCACAAAAGTGCTTGGCGACGACGACCTGACCACGAAAGGGTGGTTTGAGGTCCGGTGTATCCCACTTCAGGGCCGTGGCCTGGCCCCGCTGACCTACGTGGTCACCTGGGCCGGCAAGACCGTCCTGATCTCGGGCCGCATCCCGGTGAAAATGAGCCTGGCTGCCGCGGAGCAACTGGCCGCCGAGGTCAACAGCCCGGGCGGCAGTCCCGACGGCTACCAGAAATCACTGGAGTGCCTGGCAGAAGTCCACCCAGCCCTGTGGCTCACCGCCCTTCCCGTTCACGGCCAGAATGCCAACCTGTACGACGACGACTGGACCAAGGTGCTGGAACAGAACCGCAGGCCGCTCCACTGAGAGTCTGTCCCGGAAGCCCCTCGCCCCGGTACTCCGGGGAGAGGGGTTTGGGGTGAGGGGTGTGGACATCCCCGGACAAGAGCCCCTCACCCCCGACCCCTCTCCCCGGAGTACCGGGGCGAGGGGAGCTTATGGGACAGTCTCTGAGCCGCGCCGCGGCGCGATCCGCTTGCGGAAAGCGTTCGGCAATCCGGCCCGCGTCGGCTAAAATGACTGGGCCTACCTCTATGCTTGTCCCTCCTGAGAGCGAGTTCCTGATGAGACCGAAGCCGCGGGCGCTCTCATTGCTGCGCTGGACGGCCGCTCTCGGCGCGGTCTGCCTCGGCCTGTCCGCGCTCACGGGCGCCGGCGGGGCGGATGTGACCACAGCGGCGGCTCCAAAAGATGAGTACACCAGCGCCGTCCGGCCACTCCTTCAGAAGTTCTGCCTCTCTTGCCACTCGACCAAGGTTAAAAAGGGTGATCTTGACCTGGAACGATTCACCTCGATCGAGCTGATGCGCAAGGACCTGAAGCCGTGGCAGGCGATGATCGAGATGCTGGAAAGCGGCGAAATGCCGCCCAAGAAGAAACCACAGCCGACGGCCGACGAGCACAAGCACCTCCTGGCCTGGGTGCGAAGCTTTCTGAACGACGAGGCGCGGGCCCGAGCCGGCGACCCGGGACCGGCCGCGCCTGCGGCGGCTCAGTAACGCCGAGTACAATTACACCATTCGCGATCTGACGGGTGTCGATCTCCGCCCGGCCCGCGACTTTCCGGCCGACGGGGCAGCCGGCGAAGGGTTCACCAACGCCGCTGAGGCCCTCTCCCTCTCGCCGGCACTCCTGGACAAATACTTCGGCAGCCGCCAAGGAGATCGCGGACCATGCAGTCCTCCTTCCGGACGGCTTCCGCTTCTCGCTGGCAAAGACGCGGCGCGACTGGACCAACGAGAGCCTGGCCGAATTGCGTGCCTTCTTCGCCAGGTACACCGCCGATGGCCGGTTGCCCTTGGCACCGTACCTGACCGCCGTGGTCCGACACCGCGAGGCGCTGCTCGCCGGGAAGACCACGCTGGGCGCGGTCGCTTCACAAGAGAAGCTCAACCCGAAGTACCTCGGCATCCTGTGGGCGGCGCTGACCGACGAGCGTCCCTCGTACCCGCTGGACCGTCTGCGGGCACGCTGGCGGCGGGCCTCCGAGAAGGACGTGCCAGCCCTTCTCGCCGAGATCGCCGCCTGGCAGGGGCCGCTGTGGAAGACCGTGCCCATCGGCAGTTACCGGGACGGCAACACGATTCGCTTTGTGGCCAACGATCCAGTAGGGACCGAGTCGCAAACTCTGAAATTCGCACTGAAGCCGGTGCCGGGACAGAGCGAGGTCGTGCTTTATCTGGCGGCGCGCGTCCTGGCGGGAGCGGGTGCGGGTCAGGTCGTCTGGCAGCGGCCGCGCTTCGAGATGCCGGGCAAGCCGCCGCTCCTGCTGCGGGACTACGCCCAGTTCGGCCCGCAGTACGAGATCGACTTCCCCGCCGTGTTTGCCGACACGCCTGCCTACCTCGCGGCGGCGATGGAAGCAGCCGGCAACCGTCAGCTTGCCGCGGACGAACTGGCACGGAAGCACGGGCTGGATGCCGCCCTCCTCAAGCGCTGGATCGATCTGCTGGCCCTGAGCGGCAAGCCGCCGGGAGCCGAGGACCCTGGCCGCGAAGTGCCCGCGGTCGCCCTGGAACTGCTGGGCGAAAAGGTCCCGAAGAACGAACAGAAGCCGGCCATCAACGGCTGGAAGAAGAAGGGCACCGATCTGCCGGTGCTGGTCACCAATGCCTCGAACCAGACCGAGCACGTCCCCGGCCGGGTGTCGCCGCATAAAGTCGCCGTGCATCCGACGCCGACCGAGTTCGTGGCCGCGGTCTGGAAAAGTCCGCTGGACGGGCGTGTCCGCATCAGCACCAAGGTGGTCCACGCTCACCCTGCCTGCGGCAACGGCGTGGCCTGGTGGCTGGAGCATCGCCACGCCGACAAGGCCGCCGTCCTCGCCGAGGGAACCATCAACGTCGGCGGCGAGGCCCAACTGGGACCGCGGAGCTTGAAGGTCGCCAAAGGGGACCGCGTTCTGCTCGTCGTGGACGCCCGCAACGGCGACCATAGCTGCGACCTGACCGAAATCACCTTGACCATCGTCGAAGCGGAGAAACCGGCCCGCACCTGGGACCTGGCTGCCGACATCGCCGACACCATCCTCGACGGCAACCCCCACGCCGACCGCCTGGGGAACAAGGAGGTCTGGAGTTTCGTCAAGGGACCCACGCGGCCGGTGCAGGGCCTGGCCTCCGGTGCGGCGATCCCGGCGGATTCCGTGCTGGGCCGCTGGCGCGACGCGGCGTCCGATCCGGCTCGGCGGGCCGAAGTCGGCGCGCTGGCTGACCGAGTGAAGACCCTGCTCACGGGCACCCGGCCGGCGCAGGAAAAAGCTCCCGATCGCCTCGTTTATGACACCCTGGTGTCGGTGGACCGCCCTCTCCTGCGCGGACTCGACTTCGGCCGACTAGGAAAACCACGACCTGGGACAAAGAAATACGGTCTTGCGTCCGAGGCCTTCCGCCGAGTCGCGGCCAACCTCGTCGTCGCCGCCAATTCTGTGACGGAAGTCCGACTGCCCGCCGCGCTCTTCCGCGAGCGTGAGTTCGTGGTGGAAGGGCGCCTCGACCCGGCCGGCGGCGACCGGGTCGTGCAGTTCCAGGTCCTGACCGCCCCGCCGAGCGCTGACGCCGTCTGGGATGGAAAGAGTCCGGTTGTCGCTGCTGGTAGTAAAGCTGTCGAGGGATTGGTCCACGGCTTCGCGGCCTTCCGCTCGGTCTTTCCGCCATCCCTCTGCTACCCCCGCATCGTCCCCGAGGACGAGGTGGTCTGCCTGAAACTCTATCACCGCGAAGACGAGCCGCTGGCCCGCCTCTTCCTCAACGACCAGCAGCAGGCACGTCTCAACCGCCTCTGGGAGGAGCATCGCTTCATCACCCGGTGGCCGATCACCGAGCACAAGAACCTGCCGCTGTTCATCGGCTTCGTGACCCAGGACCAGCCGAAGGCCCTGGTGGTCTATTTCGAGGGGCTGCGCGAGCCGTTCCGCAAACGGGCCGAGGCCTTCGAGAAGGAGGTCGAAGCCGCGGCACCGAAGCAACTGGAGGCCCTCGTCGCCCTGGCGGCCCGGGCCTATCGCCGTCCCCTGCAAGAGAAGGAGAAAGCCGATCTCCTGGGGCTATACTCAACGCTGCGGACCAAGAACGTCCCCCACGAGGAAGCCTTCCGCAACGTCCTGGCCCGGGTGCTGATGTCGCCGTCGTTCCTTCTGCACCTGGAGCAACCGCCGCCCGGAAAAGAGCCGCTCCCTGTCAACGATTGGGAGTTGGCCTCCCGGCTCAGCTACCTCCTCTGGTCGTCCGTCCCCGATGAGGAGCTGCGCCGACTCGCGGCTGCCGGCCAGTTGCACGATCCGAAGGTGCTGGCCCAGCAAACGCAACGGATGCTCAAGGACGGGCGCATCCGCGCCCTGGCCATCGAGTTCGGCACCCAGTGGATCCACGTGCGTGGTTTCGACGAACTCAAGGAAAAGAACGAGAAACTGTTCCCCACTTTCGATCAGTCGCTGCGCCAGGCGATCAACGAGGAGTCGATCCTCTTCTTCCAGGACCTGTTCCAGGGCGACCAACCGGTGACGCGCATCCTCGATGCCGATTACACGTTCCTCAACGAGACGCTGGCGAAACACTATGGCATCCCCGGCGTCGTCGGACTGCAATGGCGGAAGGTCGAAGGGGTGAAGAAGTACGGCCGGGGCGGCATCCTGGGCCTGGCGAGCGTGCAGGCCAAGGAGTCCGGCGCCTCGCGGACCAGCCCGGTGCTGCGCGGCAACTGGGTCGTCGAGACGCTGCTGGGCGAAAAGCTGCCGCGCCCCCCGCCGAACGTCCCCCGCCTGCCGGAGGAGGAGGGCGGCAACGATGGCTTGACGATGCGGCAACTGGTCGAAAAGCACACACGGCTTCCGGAATGTGCGGTTTGCCACGTGCGCATCGACCCGTTCGGCTTCGCTCTGGAGAAGTACGACCCAATTGGCCGGCTGCGCGAGAAGGACCTCGGCGGGCTGGCGGTCGATTCCCGGAGCAAGCTCCGGGACGGGACCGAGTTTGAGGGTATCGACGGCTTGCGTGACTACCTGTTGACGAAGAAGAAGGATGTGATCGTGCGGCTGTTCTGCCGTAGACTGCTGGGCTACGCCCTGGGCCGCTCGGTCACGCTGTCGGACCAGACGGTGATTGACGAGATGGTCGCGGAATTGAACAAGAAAGATGGGCGGCTGTCGGCGGCGGTGCTGGCGATCGTGCGGAGTCCGCAGTTTCGGATGATCCGGGGCGGCGGATTTGAAGCGAATCAGTGACCGTTTGGCGACGGAGGCGAGTCATGTCCGATGAGTTAGCCCAGACCAACGATGGGTACGCGCTTCATGGTCTGCCAATGACGCCGACTGGAATTCAGAGCTTGATCCTTGAACTTTTTTCAGGCAAGACGGTTGAACGCCATCAGATCGCTACTGCGGTGGAAAAGACGCACTTGGAACGGGGCGGCGCTGCTTCGCGCGAGCGTCACGAATATCGTCATGAGGGCACTTGCCGCATTGAAGAATTCGGGACGGGCCAGCAATCCGACACTTGGTTTCTGGCGACTCACAAGCACCGAAGGCGCTCCGGAACTTCCAAGCAGTCCAGACTTGCAGCCGATGGAGGTCGAAGTTCTCCCAAAAGCCGAATTGATGCTTGGGACTGGCGAGTCATCCGTCTATCTTTACTACTTTCCGACTTATCGCCACAACGCGGAGCATAAGGGGCAAAAGACTTGGCCCTGTAAGATTGGGCGGAGCGACCGAGACCCCATCAATCGAATTCACTCTCAAGTAACCACCGGGTTGCCCGAGGCGCCAGCCATCGGCCTGTTGTTGAGGACCTCTCTGCCTTCTCAATGGGAACACGTCCTCCACGGCATTCTCGCTCTTCGGGGCCGGATTGTAGAGGACGCGCCCGGCGACGAGTGGTTTAACACTTCCCCAGAGGAAATTCTTGAACTCATTTTGTACATTGACCCAGCGCTGAATGCCGCCGAACAAGCCGCTGGACACTGACTTGGCGGGTGGCACGCTCTGAGGTACTCCGAAGGGCGTGCGGTGACCACAAGCCTGATGCGCCAGCGAAGGATTTGGCATCTGTCATTCCTTCGCTGGCTTGTAGAGCGTGTCCTGTGGTCCGTGAGTTCTTAGGGTTCCCACGCCCTTCGGAGTACCTCAGAGCGTGCCACCCAACGCTAGTTCCGCATGATCCGCGGCAGCGAATCCGGAGAGAAATGACCATGACCGATCATACAAAGTCGAAATTCTACCCCCTCTCCCGCCGCACCTTCCTTCGCGGTCTCGGCGTGACCATGGCCCTCCCCTGGCTGGAATCGCTGCCGGTCTGGGGCGATGACAAGGCCAAGGGCCGGGCCTCGGAGCCGCCGGTGCGGCTGGCGTGCCTGTTCTCCGGCAACGGCTTCCACACCAGGGAATGGTGGGCGAAGGGCGAGGGCGCGCAGATGGAAGTCGGCAAGGTGCTTGAACCGCTGCGGCCCCATCGCCAGAAGATGCTCTTCCTGCGCGGGCTGTACAACGCCGAGGCCCTGATCGGCGGCATCCATAGCTGCCAGACCGGCAACCTGCTCACCGGGGCCCACCTCGCCCCGGGCGGCGAAATCCGCTCCGGCGTCAGCATGGACCAGGTTGCCGCCGAACGCCTGCGCGGCCAGACCAAGGTCGATAGCCTGGTCCTGGGCTGCGAGGCGTCGATCGCGGCCCTGCACAAAAATTACTCGATGATCTACAGCTCGCACATCTCGTGGAGCTCGGCCACCACGCCGACGCCGCTGGAGCTGTACCCGGCCCTGGCCTTCGACCGCCTGTTCCGCGACGAGGTCGGCCGGGCCGATCGTAGCGTGCTCGATTCCGTCCTCGAGGAAGCCAACGGCCTGCGCAGCAAGGTCAGCCAGTCCGACCAGCGCCGGCTCGATGAATATCTCTCGTCGGTCCGCGAGGTGGAGCAGCGGATCGACCGGGCGGGCAAGGAGCGGCGTCTGCAAGGCTGGCGGCCGACGCTGGCCAAGCCCGACATGCCGCGCCCCGCGGACGGCGTGCCTCAGGACATCGACCAGCACATGCGCCTGATGGCCGACATCGTCGTCCTCGCCTTCCGCACCGATACCACGCGTGTCTGCACCCTGAAACTGAACAACGATCATTCGTCGCTGCGCTTCCCGCACCTGAAGGTGGACTATATGATCCACCATCTGCTCTCGCACACCGACTCGGCCGACTGGCTGAAGGTGAACCAGTTCTTCACCCAGCAGGTCGCCTATATCGCCGAAAAGATGGACCAGGTGAAAGAAGGCGACCGCACCCTGCTCGATAACTCGATGGTCCTGTACCTGTCGAGCATGATGACCGGCAACCACAACAACGATCAGCTGCCGGTGATCCTGCTGGGCGGCGGCGGCGGGCAGATCAAGTCGGGCCGCGTGCTCGACTACCTGGGCAAACCCAACCGCAAGATGTGCAGCCTGTACCTGTCGATGCTGGACAGGATGGGGGTGAGGCTGGAGAGTTTCGGCGATTCGAAGGAGCGGCTGGGGGAGGTTTGACCCGGGTTTTGGCCGATTGGTGGTGTTGCATGCCGAAAGTCACTCCTCAAGGCTCAGAAGGGACCATTTGGTTCGGGGGCCACCCGGACGAAGTTGGGCTTTGCTTACGCGTATTCGGCGACAGTCTCGACCCGGATCTTGTCTTCCGGTCCCTGGGTTGCAAGCCTTCCAGAAGCCAGCGTAAGGGTGCGGCGATCCTCTCTCCAACTGGCGAAAGCAAGCGGATTGCACGTACCAGCTCCTGGCTCCTGGATTACCAGGTCACCGGGGAGGCCACCATCGGCGAGGCTATCGAGCTATTGCTGGGGCCTCTGCCGGGCGATGGGGAAGTGTGGACTTCCCTGACATCGCAGTTCAGCGTGGACCTCATCTGTGATGTGACCATTCGGTGCGTCAACCGCGGGTTCGAGTTGGATGAGGGGGTGCTGGGCCTACTGGCTGACCGGGGAATCGCCCTGAGCTTCGACATTTTCTGCTGGCCCGATCCGCGCGATGTGGAGGCTTCTTGAGGAGCGCTTGAATCCTCCCGAAGGAGATGCTGCCGGTGAGGGGCCGCGCGAATGAGGTTGCTTCGAGCAACAGCGCCTTTCTCCTGCCAATCCTATCGGTGTGAAGGTCAGTCATCGCGCCGCAGCCAATGGGAACGAAATAGCCTGGCCCCGTGAACGACGGCCCGAATCACAACCTCAGTGCGGTGTACCGTGTAGTAGATCACGTACTTCCCGTGAATTAATTGTCCCACTCTCCGGAAATAGGGGCAGACCGCGCCCAGGTGAGGCGAGTCTCCCAGTAGCTCAATCTTTTCCAGCAGGCGATCGAAAAAACGCTCCGCCGCCGATTCCTTGTCGCTGGCAATTTGCTCGACAAGGGCGAGAAACTCATCTTGAGCTGAGATAAGCCAACGCACCGCTTTTCGTCGCGCACTCATGACGTCTTGCCGCCGCGCCGGATGGATTCGCGGGCAGAGTCGCGCACCTGTTCGTGGGAGACCGTCGCCGTCTCGCTCAGGCGGGACGATAGCAATTTCCGCACGGCTACTCCGAACATGGCCTCGTACTCTTCGGGCGAAATGAAGAAGCCGAGGACTTGATCATCCCGAGTCACGGCGATGGGGCCTGTCCCCTGCCGCGCCACCTCGACATACTTCTCAAGGTGCTTCGTGAACTCGTCCGCTGACACGAGATTATCGGTTTCAACGAGCATGAAAGTTCTCCTCAACCACGAACCCTGCGGCCAGCGGATCAGCCCACTGGCATCCCCTCGCTCCTGCGCAGCACCGCCGGCGCCGATGCTCGCTCATGGTCCTGTCCCCGGTACACACCGAAATCGTTGAACCAGAACCGCTTGGCCAGGCGGTACAGCCAGTTGCGTTCGGGCACCTCGTTGTGCGGGTTGTATTGCGAGGTGCGCACCGGCATCGCCGCCAGCTCCGCGAGTGCCGTGCCGCGTGCCGTCGAATCCCTGGCCCCATGCTTCTCCACGAGGGCCTTGAGCAGGTCCGGCCGTTCCAGCACGATGCAGCCGCGCGTCGTCTCCTGGGCCAGCTCGCGAAACTCCCGCAGGAACGCCGACTGGACGAACTTGTCGCGCAATGAACGATTATCCGCCTCGCTGGAGTGGATCGACTCCTTGGTGAACTGCACGATGGGGCACGGCTCGATGTCGCCCCAGGGATTGATGTGGTGGCTCAGCCCGTTGGCAGCGGGGCACAGCGCCCGGCCCTCGCCATCGAAATAGGCATCGATGATGATGATCGGCTTCGTCGCCCGCATGTCCACGACGAACTTACGGGCGCGGAGTTGCTGTTCGGGCGTCAGGCACAGGTCCGGACAGGCCTCCGGGCCCATCGGGCGATAGACGTGGAACCAGGTATACATCACGCCCATCTCGATCAGCCGATCGACCCATTTCTCAGTCAGAAGATCGTCAATGTTCGTGCGGCACAGGCTGGTGCAAACGCCGGTGAAGACCTTCTGGTCCAGGCAGTTCTGCACTCCCTGGAGCGTCTTGCTCAGTACGCCGCTCTTGCCGCGGCGCTCGTCGCTGACAATTTCCGTCCCCTCGACGCTGACGAGCGGGGTGACGTTGCCGAGCTGCCGCATCCGCTTCGCCCGCTCCGGGGTGATGAAGTGGCCGTTGGTGAAGATCTGGAAATAGCAGTCCGGATGCTCGGCCAGCATGTCGAGCAGGTGCGGGTGCATGAACGGCTCGCCGCCGACGATGCCGAAGAAGACGTTCCCCATTTCCTTCGCCTCGCCGACCATCCGGCCGAAGGCCTCGGGGGTGATGATCTCCTGCTTGTGAGCGACGTCTACCCAGCAGCCCTGGCAGCGCAGGTTGCAGCTGTTGATGACGGAGACGTAGAGGAACGGTGGGAAATACTCGCCGCGCTTCAAGCGCCGCTTGTGCCGCTCGACCGACAGCATCCCCTTCCAGCCCATGTTCCAGGCCAGTTTCCAGAGGAGACGCTTGTCGGTCTCCAGCAGCATGCGTTTGCCCATTTTCAGGAGGTACATGGCGTATCTCGCAGTTTAGCCGCGGATCGTAGATCCGCGGGTCTACTTCGCTAACAAAACGGAGAACTTGTAGATCGTCGTCTGCCTGTACGTCTCCCCCGGCTTGACCACGATCGCCGGGAAGTTCTCGTGGTGGACCGCGTCGGGATAGTGCTGGGCCTCCAGGCAGAAGGCGGCGTATTGGGCGTATGTCGCGCCGCCCTTCCCCTTCTGGCGTCCCAGGGAGTTGCTGGTGTAGAACTGGACGCCCGGCTCGGTGGTGTACATCTCCAGGACGCGGCCACTCTTCGGGTCGCGCGCCCGGGCCGCCAGTTCCGTCAGCTTGCCGTGAGCGTTCAGGACGTAATTCACATCGTAGCCCACCGGCTTGTCCTTCAGTTCCTTGAAGCGAGCGCCAATCGGGGACGCCTTCCTGAAATCGAAAGGCGTGCCCATGACCGATTCGATCTTCCCGGTGGGGATCAGCATCGCGTCTCCCGGCGTGTACTGGTCGGCGGCAATCATCATCTCCTGGTCGAGGATGGTGCCCGAATCGTGACCGGCCAGGTTGAAGTAGCTGTGATTGGTCAGGTTCACCAGCGTGGTCTTGTCGGTGGTCGCTTCGTAGTCGAAGCGCAGGTCGTCCTTGTCGGTGAGGGTGTACGTTACAGCGACCTTGAGGTTGCCGGGGAAGTTCTCCTCGCCGTCGGGGCTGGTGCGCGTGAGGCGGACAGCGGCCCCGTGGCGGGCATCCACCGGCTCAGCCTTCCACACATACTTGTCGAACCCCTTCTTGCCGCCGTGCAGGGTATTGGGGCCGTTGTTGGCGGCCAACTTGTAGTCGTGGCCGTCGAGCGTGAAGCCGGCGTGGGCGATGCGGTTGGCAACCCGGCCGGTGATGGCCCCGAAGTGCGGATGACCAGCCTCGTAGGTCTTCAGGTCGGGGCAGCCAAGGACGACGTCGGCCATCTTGCCATCCTTGTCGGGCACGTGCAGCTCGGTGAGGATGCCGCCGAAGGTGATGACCTTGGCGATCAGGCCGTGGGCGTTGGTCAGCGTGTACTGGTTCACGGCACTGCCGTCGGCGAGCGTGCCGTAGTCGGTTTTTTGCACGGTGGCTTTCCCTCCCTTGGCGGGCTCGGCGGCGCCGGCGGCGAGGCCGAGCAACAGGGCGACGGTCGCGCTCAGGACGCAGCGGGGCATGTGCGGACTCCCTGGTGACAATGGCGAACGCCTGCTGTGAACATGATATCGATGGCGCGAAGAGTTGGCGGGGCGAATCAGCTGCCGGGGTAGAGCGGGTTGACGATCAGATCGACCAGTTCGAGATCGCCGTGGAACGTGGCGGTGAAGAATTGCAGGCAGCCGGCGAAGCCGAGGAGCGCGTATTTGGACAGGACCGGTGTGAAGCCGACCCAGGCGGGCCATTCGCGGAATTCCTTGCCGTCGGTCATGCGCAGGGTGACCTGGGCGTATTTGACGGGGACTGGAGTTTGTCCGACGCCTGCCGAGGTGCCTTGCGGGGCGTTGCTCAGGTCGATTCCAACATGGGTAGCCAGGTGCTCCGGAAACACCGTGTCATCCGCGTAGCTATCCAGCGCACCTCTGATCGGCCAGCTTCCAGCTGGACCGACGAGCGTTACAGTAGTCAAGGGCCGGGGCCGCTCCCGCCGCCCACCAAGCGAAATGACCGGCACAGGCGAGCGCAACGGCTTATAGTAAAATCGCATTGGTTTGCCGTCGGTTCATGACAGCTGGCTCAGGTCAGGATCAGGAACGTAGTCCAGCACCGTCTGACCTGGCGCAATTCCCATCGCCAGGAGCTTGTCTGCGACCTCACCCACGTCCTTGCCGCTGGCTACGATGCGCGTCCCGTCGATGCTCCAGGCAATGCTTAGACCGACGTACTGCATGAGTTCCTCTTCCGGGAACTTCTTCTGGTTCTCCTCGAACGTCAGGTAGTCCCACCAACCTTCGGGAACGTAGTGCTTGGCCATCGGAACCTCCTCGCCGCGGGTGGGCGCCGCCATCTTGATCTCTCCCTATCGTACCCGGCGGCCCCGCCCCTCTCAAGCACCTACCCCCCCTGCACCGGCATGCACACCTGTTGCAATAGCCGCTCGCATTTGTCCTGCAACAGGTCGGCCAGGTTGGGCAGCGGCTGGCCCTGCGGCAGGGTTTCGGTCAGGCTTGATAGCCAGCGCGGGAAGCCGTACAGGGCTGCGAAGCCGTCCAGCGACACGGCTTCCAGGCGGGCGTGCCGGCCGCGCCGTTCCGCTTCCTGCCAGAGCGTCTTGCTTTTGCCGGTCAGGGCCAGGTCGTCATCCGGACGCAGCAAGATGAGATGATCGATGACCGCCGGCTCGACCTCGAGGGCGGCCAGCTTGGTCCCCAGGTCCTTCGGCTTGGCCGGTCCGCGGCCCAGGAACAAGCCGATGCCGACCTTCCACGGCTGGCCGTCCTTGCACACCCAGTGACCGATGGTGATGGCCCCGTAGGTCGGATGGTCGCCGAAGGTCCACTCGCCGACAACGTGCTGCAAGCGCCAGGGGCCGACCTTGACGCCGTGTTCGTGGCAGATCTGCAAGAACGCTCCCAGGCCGGCTTGCAACTCCCGCGTGGCCCCGGTTAAGGCCCCTTCCGGCTCCAGCTTGCGCCTGCGCCGCGCACCTCCTGATCCCACAGGTCCGCCAGGTGGGACGGGCTGACCGCCGGCCGCGACGGCGCGGCGGCGGGTGCTGGGCTGGGGGGCAGCTTCTCCGACCCACCCGGCGACTGGACCACCACCACCGACTTGACGACCGGCAGTTCCTCGACCACCGGGGAACGATTGCGGTCAGCAAGGTCTCGCGTGCCCTTCTCCTCCGGCCCCGCCGTCAGCGCCAGCGGTGCCTCGCCATAAACGACATGATCGAACAGGTGGCGATACTGCTGGAGCATGTCGCGCAGGGTCGGCTCGGTGGCCGCGATCCGCGTGATCTGGACGTCAGTGAACGGGAAGACCTCGGGCAGGTCGGCCGCCCCCGGTAAGCCGTCCAGCGCCGGCCGCAGCCGGGCCCGCACCACCTGGCGCACCAGGTCGGCGGGCGGTGCCTCCAGCCGCAGCGCCTTGAAGGTGCCGTGCCCGGGCACGTGCACCGGGTTGTTGAGCCGATCCTGGATGTAGCCGTCCAGCGAGGGGACGAAGCGGTTCCACAGGCCGCGCTCGGCGAAGATCAGGAAGCACATGCCGTCGATCTGGTGCATGGCCTGCACAATGCCGGCGAAGAAGGCCTCGGCGGTGCGATGGGCGTCATCGCTGCGGCGGGCCAGCAGCAGGTCCTCGAGCTGGTCGAATGCTGTCACCACCGGAATGCGCAGGCCGCGCATCACGTCCATCAGCACCTTGAACAGGGCCAGCACCAGGTCTTGCCGGCTGGGCCGGACGTGGAACTCCAGTTCCGCGAAGCCGAAGGTCAGGAAGTTGGCCAGGTCGGCCTCCTCGCCGAGCAGAACGGTGCGGGCGAACCCCTGGTAGATGTGCCGCCGCATCAGGCCGTGCGTGTTATGGGCCTCGGTGCGTTCCACGTGCAGGCACAGGGTTTCGCAGGCCCGCTTGAAGTCGAGCCCCGCTTCGGCACAGGCGCGGCGGACGACTCCGGGGACGAACGGCCGCGGCGATGGCCGGGCCAGCGCATCCAGCAGCCATTGCGTGCGCTCCTGGGCCTGCGACGATCCCAGCCCCAGCTTCCGCGCCCAGCCGCCCAGCCCCGCGGCCGGGAAAAGATCCAGACGCTGCTGGGGCGTGAGGGCGACGATGGCCTGGGCCAGCAGTCGGCGTACCAGCTCTTCGCCGATGTACTCCAGCGGCCGGGCCCCCTTTTGCCGGCCGCCGCTCAACAGGGTGTCGATGACCTGGAACAGCAGGTACTCCAGGAACTCGGTGTCCTTCTGATAGGTCCCCGGCGTCACCAGAAGCTGCCAGGCCCCGTCGTCGCCATGCTTGATCGAGTGCAACAGGTGCGTCTTGCCGGCCCCCTTGTTGCCCAGCACCGGCACCACCTCGGAGTGCGTCCCCGGGTCGCGGCGGTACAGGTCCACCACGCCCAGCAGCAGCTCACGTTCGCTGGCAAACAGCTCGGCGACATGGTAGCGGCGCAGACCTCGTCATCGGGATTGCGGGCGAAATAGTTGCGGAAGACGTTGCCGGAACGACGCAGCGCCTCCAGCGCTGGTTCCTCAAGCGAATGGGACGCGGCGAGAGCGCTTGGCATCGGAAACCTCCATGTTTACGTCCGTTTAGCCGCGAGCTTCCGCGAGCGCCTCCCGCTGACGCTGGGGGCTCGCTGGCGCTCGCACATGCTCGCGGCTAAACGGAGGCGCTGACTGGCGTAGTAGGCAATCTCGTGCCCCACGAGCAGGGCGTAAGGCGGCTCGGGGAGGGCGTAAAGCGGACCGGTCCAGGGGTGCAGATAGATCTGCCCGGCATCGAGCAGGCGGCGCAGGCCGTCGTGGAAATGGCCGATGGTCAACTCCGGCGACGACAGTCGAGCCTCGCGGAACAACTCCGGGAGCGGGCAGTCCTCCGTCGCCCCGGCCTCCTGGCGCCGCCGAAGATACGACATCACCGCGACTGGCCAGGTCTCCGAGCCGTTGCCGTTCCCCGCCGGCTTCTCTTCGGGTCGGTGCAAGTCCTGGAGGACCTTCTCGGCGGTGAGCTTCAGGGCGTCGATGCCCGCCTGCATCTGCCGGGCGATCATGAGCAACTCGCCGGCCTGCGACTGTTTCGCATCCAGGGTCCGGATGAAGTCTTCGAGCACCTGCTTCGGGCTGACCTGAGTCAGCAGATACGCAATCCCCTTGTCGGTGATGGTGCAGATATCGAGCGGGGTCTTTCCCCTGGCCTCGGTCCGAACGACGCGGAGAAGCCCCTCATCCTTGCAGCGCTGGGCGATGGCCTTGCCGCCGGCAGTGGCTGCGAACAGCCCCGCCGCCGACTTGCTACCGAAAAGGGGCACGCCGGCGGGGTCGGCGACGGCCCGGCTCAGGCCGTCGAGCAGGAGTTGCGTCGGTCGGTCCGCCATGACAGCCCTCCGTGGCATTTCTCCCCTCGCCCCGGTACTCCGGGGAGAGGGGTTGGGGGTGAGGGGTTCTGGTCCTGGGAAATCCTGCCCCCTCACCCCCAGCCCCTCTCCCCCGAGTACGGGGGCGAGGGGCTGGGATGGCCGGTGCCGCAGCCGAGGTTCACCCCTCTCCCCCGAGTACGGGGGCGAGGGGGGAGCTTGATGCCCGGCCGGCCATCCCTCCGCCCGGGCCGCCCATTATGTTCTCTTCGCGGAACGATGCAAGACGGGAAAAAAACTCTTTCCTTTCCTCGCCCGTCCTCCTTATGATCCCAGCAGCGTGGTTGAGTCATGCAACAGGGCGTCCCGCCGGGCCCGAGGCGGTGCCCCCAAAGGAGAGGAAGACATGAACCCCCTGTTCCGCGCCGGTCGGCCCATCCTGGCTTGCCTGGTGGGCCTGACCCTGACGACCCTGGCCGCCGCGGCCGATGAAAAGCCGAAGGACGCCAAGGCGCTTGACCGCTATCTCTACACGAATCTGCGCTTCGTCATCAACCACGGCGTTGACCTGTACAACGGCGGCCGGGTGGACGAGGCCGTCGACCATTTCCGTCAATCGCTCCTGGACCTGATCCCCATCCTGACGGCCCGCCCTGACGTGCAAAAGATGATCAAGGAGGAGCTGGTCAAGGTGGACAAGGACCCCGCCTGGCGCGCGAAGATGGCCGCCCAGGCCACCATGCCCAATCCGGAGCTGGCGCCGGTCAATCGCCAGACGGCCTTCGCGCTGCGGGCCGTCTTCAACGAGGTGCGCGGCGCTCTCAATCCCGATGTGAAGAAGCCGACCCCGCCCACATCCACCACCCTGTGGGACCGCCTCGGCGGCGAGGCCGGCGTGCGCAAGATCGTTGACGATTTCGCGGCCCTGGTCGGCGCTGACCCGAAGGTGGACATCACCCGCGGCGGCAAGCGGCCGCTGGATGAACTGGCCCTCGCGGACCTGAAACAGAAATCGGTCGAATGGATCAGCTCCAAATCCGGCGGTCCGCTGAAGTACACCGGCCCCAGCATGAAGGCAGCGCACAAGGGCATGGGCATCACCAACGAGCAATTCGACGCCGCCGCCGCCGACTTCCGCAAGGCGATGGCCAAGAACAACGTCAAGCTCGCGGACATGCAACTCGTCCTGGCCGTCATCGACTCGACACGCAAGGACATCGTTGAGGTGAAGCAGCCCGGCTCGCCGAAGGGGGATGTCGGCACTGTGGAAGGGACGGTGCGGCTGGACGGCAAGCTGATCGCCCGAGGAATGGTGACACTGACCGGCGCCGATGGCAAGGCCCTCTCCACCGAGGTGGCCGCCGACGGCTCATTCAAGCTCGACGGCGTGCCGCTCGGCGCCTACAAGGGCTCGGTCATCGGGCCGGGTGTTCCCGCAGCTTACGGCAATCCGAACACCTCGGGGATCACCCTGACTGTGGCCAAAGGGCTCAATCAGACGGCATTTGGCCTCAAGAGCGCGACGAAGCCGGCGGAAAAGCCGAAGTCGGGAGCTACCGGACGGCCCGCGGAGGCCACAGCCCGCGATACTGAACTGCCGCCAATCCCCGTGTGGGTACTCCCCCTCGACACAAAGCCGCCCAAGGTTCCCGCGGCCATCGCAGCCCCCGCTGGCTGCTATCTTCGCGGCGAATTCCGAGCCACTGGCGTTCAGATTTATGGATCGAAGGCGAAGGCCAGCGGAGGCTTCGAGTGGGTGTTGAAGGGGGTGGAGGCCGAACTCAAATCCGACGACCGGATTGTGGGCAAGCACTACTTCAGCAAGGACGGTCCGGTCTGGGATTTGGAGGATGAGCCGAAAAAGGTCGGCGAATTGCCCCCGAAGAAGGTGGATGCCGCGCCTGGGAACATCCCTTGGCTCCTGCTCAAAGTAAAGGATGGGGACGACCCCACCTATGTGCAGCGCATCGACACCGAGGGGGGCGTCGCCCCGGCAAAGGCACCGGATAAAGAGGGCGAGGAAACGAAGGTCAAATACAAGGCGACGTACCTCCTCCTCGCCAAAGACTCGTTGCCCCCCCCGCCTGCGCCCCCGCCAGCGGGTGCGCCGAAGTAGCTTTGGACGGACCCGGCAAGTTTAGCCGCCGCGCGTTGTGGCAAGGTCTCCTGACCGTGCCACTGCCGCCGACCGCAGGTCTCCCCAGAATGCTGTAGCGTGACCGGCTGTGGGAGACCTTCGGTCCAGCTGAGTGGCACGGTCGGGAGACCGTGCCACAACACGGGAGAGAATGATGCTCGGGGAGCCTATCGTGACAGGGAAGGCTCATCGCCTTCAGCCATTACACCATGACGTTGAACAATCGTCCCCTGGGCTAAAGGTCATGTCGCGCTTTTCCGGCTTGCTGGTGGTCCTGCTGGCTGCTGGTGCCATCGCCGCCGCACCGAGTGCGGTGAGCCCGGACCCGAACGCTCGGCGCCCGATCGAGGCGCTGGACACCGTGTTTCTCGAGGAGATGACCTGGATGGAGGTGCGCGATGCACTCAAGGCCGGCAAGACTACCGTGATCGTGCCCACCGGCGGGGTCGAGCAGAACGGGCCCTACCTGGCTACCGGCAAGCACGACATCATCCTCCGCGCCACCACGGAGGCGATCGCCCGCAAGCTCGGCAATGCCCTGGTCGCGCCCATCGTGCCCTTCGTGCCCGAGGGCGACATCGACCCGCCAACCGTCCACATGAAGTATCCCGGCACCATCAGCCTGACCGAGGACACCTTCGAGCGGCTCTTGACAGACATCTGCGCTTCCTTTCGCCAGCACGGTTTCGAGAACGTCGTCCTCATCGGCGATAGCGGCGGCAATCAGAAGGGCATGAAGGAGGTGGCAGCCCGGCTCAACCGAAAATGGGCCGGCGGCAAGACACGGGTCCACTTCATTCCGGAGTATTACGATTACCCCGGCGTGCGGAAATGGCTGGAAGGGCAGGGAGTCAAGCAGGTCGATGAGGGGCTGCACGACGATTTCGCGATCACGGCGCAGATGATGGTGGTGGACCCCACCACGGTGCGCATGAAGCAGCGCCTGGCGGCCGGCAACTTCCGCATCAATGGCATCGACCTGGCGCCGGCGGAGAAGACCATCGCATGGGGCAAGAAGATCGTCGATTTCCGGGCCGAGGTGACTGTGAAGGCCATCCGCAAGTCGCTGGCCGACAGACCGAAGGAGTAGGCTAACTGGAGCGCCGGCCGAAATGGTCCGCCTCAAAAGGG
Source organism: uncultured Planctomycetota bacterium (assembly GCA_963827935.1). Lineage (GTDB taxonomy): Bacteria > Planctomycetota > Planctomycetia > Gemmatales > Gemmataceae > DATFNV01. The sequence goes on from CAWHCN010000004.1 coordinate 1,188,565, forward strand.
CGAGTTTCTCCACCGGGCCGGTATCATGCGCGGGCCATTGTGGTTCCTTCGTTCGCTTCGGGGAGTGTTCTTATCATGCCCCGTGCCAACCATCTTGTCTGTCCCCAGTGCGGCGCGGCGTTCCGGTCGATCCGTGGCGTTCCGGCTGGCAAGGCCGTGCAGTGCCTTCAGTGTGGAGCCACGTTCATGGCCGCCGCGGACGCGGGGCCAGCCAAGGCCGGTCACCGGCCGCACACGCAGCGTCGGATCCGGCTCAGGGTCGTGGCGTGCGCGGCGTTCATGTACCTGTTTGGCGGTGTGGCCCTGGCCTGGTATTGCTTCCACCTGAACGCCGCCGCGCCGGCCGCGCACCAGCAAGGGGCCCGGCTGGAGGACGACGAGCCCGCGCCGCAACCGCCGCCAGCCCTCCCTCCGCCTCCACCCGCGCCGGTCCCTGCCGCGCTGCAGCGCAGGATCGACGACGCCACCGTCAGCGGCGTCTGGTTCGTCCGCAACGACCAGGACGCCAACGGCGGCTTCGGCAGCGATCATCCGGTGGGCTACACGTCGCTGGCTGGTCTCACCTTGCTCGAATGCGGTGTCCCCGCGAACGATCCCCATCTGCAGCAAGCCGCCGCCCTGGTCCGCGCCCAGGCCCCCACCTTGGCGCCCCCTCACGACAACTACCAGCGCGCTCTGGCGATCCTGTTCCTGGACCGCCTGGGCGATTCGCGGGACGAGGAGCTGATCCAGTACCTGGCCCTGTGTCTGATCGCCGGCCAGCACCCGGCGGCCGGGGCCTGGCGGTATTCCAGTCCCACCCTGGACCGGGCCCTTGTGCCGCAACTGATCGGCCAGCTCCAGCAGCCGGAGAAGGTCCTGTCCCTGGATGACTGGCGGAAGAGCGCGCTCAAAGGCGGCAACTACAATCCCGGCGACTGGGATAACTCCAACACGCAGTTTGTCGTACTGGCCCTGTGGGTGGCGCGGCGGCACTCGGTCGCGATCGATCGGACCATCGCCCCGGTGGAGCAGCACTTCCGCACCACGCAGCTCGCCGATGGGCTCAACCGCGGCCTCAACGTGAGTCTGGACGGCAGCTGGTACTACGACGGCAACGTTAACATCAGCCCCTGGCCGACCATGACCTGCTCGGGCCTGCTGGGACTGGCCGTCGCCCACGGCGTGAGCGCGGACCAGAGCAAGAAGGCCCTCGACGATCCCGCCGTGCAGAAGGCCCTGGCGATGCTGGGGCGGGAGATCGACAAGCCCGGCGAAACCCGCCGCCCCATCGATCTCTATTTCCTCTGGTCGCTGGAGCGTGTCGCCGTCCTCTACGACCTGGCGAAGATTGAGGGCAAGGACTGGTACACCTGGGGCGCCAACGATCTGCTGGATAACCAGTCCGCCGGCGGGAGCTGGCCGAACGGGAATTTCACCGGCAGCACTCCGCTGAGCAGCACATGCCTTGCGCTCTTGTTTCTCAAACGGGCCAACCTGGCCCAGGACCTGTCGAGCAAACTGCAACTGCTCGCGGAGGAGAAGTAGGTCTGGCTGGCCGGGCCGGACCTGGGCGGGGCCACGAAAGCTTCTGCCCTAGCCCCGGTACTTCGCAATAGTGTCCGGCACGGGGGCCGCCGCGGGTTATTTACCCCGAAGGGGTTGCAGCCCATAGCCGTGGGTCGCGGAGCGCACCCACGGCATCCGTGGCGCGAGGGCGATGTCTACTCCGAAGGGGTTGCATAACCTGGATCGGGCTGGGCCTCTGCTATGCAACCCCTTCGGGTTAGGTGCCAATGGGCCTGGCCGCGTGACCGTGGGTGCGCCCCGCGACCCACGGCTATGGGATCTCCCAGCGTTTAGGGATGTTATCGCTCAGCCGTAGAATCTCGTGCCGAACAGAGTTGGCTGCGGCCTCCGTTCCTTTCCTTTTCCTTTCGGCAGCTTCACCGGCGGGTCGACGCCGCGCCGCCCACCCATGTCGTTCACTTCTCTTGCGGAATCTGCTCGATCATCCACCAGAAGAAGTCCGTGATCGATTGTTCGATCCCGAACCGTTTGAGCTTGGAGGCGATCTGACCGCGGTGGTAGCTGGAGTGATTGACAATGTGGCGCAGTATCGCCCACCGCGGCAGGGTGAAAGTGCGGCCGACCGCGCGCAGCGTCAGCACGGTGTTGAGCCGCTCCGGCGTGAGCGTGGGACGCAGCTCCTCGAAGCGGCGGTAGGCACGTTCCAGCAACTGGGCCACGTCGTCCACCGTGGCCAGATCGGCTTCGGTCGGGATGCGGTCATCCGGATCGCTGGCCAGCGTGCGCAGGTTGAACTCGGTCGCCAGGGCGATGTGGTAGATGGTCGAGCGCACCGACGACCAGCCAGGAACAGGCTCCGCGACGTACTGTTCGGCGGTCAGCTTGCGGCAGGCGTCGAAGACCTTGGTATTGGCCCAGCGATCGTACGCGAACAACGCCACGACATCGTCTTGCATGGTGATCTCTCCCGTCAACGGCAACGGCAGGTTCGGCACGACGCCGACACCGGGCCGCCCCGACCAGCAAACATCCAATACCTCTTCCAAACATCCTGGAGCCGATGCTGCATAGTTCTCCGCTGCCGAACGCACCGCTCTGCTGCCTGGCCGCCTGGGGGACCGCCGGGTCGCGAAAACCCGAACTGCCAGCCAGGTCAGCAGCAGCTCAATTGTTCGGATCGATTATTCAGGACGTCCCCTCTTGTCTTTCGGTGGCATCAATCACTCTCGTCGTCCCCACACCTGGAACACTCTCGGCAGGCTGATGAGCGTCCGCGGGTTGTCGGTGAACCGGGTCAAATCATCAACGGTGGACTGCAGCTCCGCCTCGGTGGCCAGTTTCTCGGCCAGTATCGAGTCGGTAATGTTGATGAGCGTCAACACGGGGATCTGCTTCCCCTCGCCCGACGCGAACGTAGGCTGGATCACGTTGATCTTTACGTTTCCCCAGCCCGCGTCGAGCAGCATTCCGTGGAGTTTGGGACCGATGTCCGCGTCAGCCCCCTGTCGCGCGGCCGCGGCCCGGTAAAGTCGCAGAAACGCATCAAAACCCGCGCAGTGCGGGTAGCAAAAGGAACTACTGGCATCAATGTCTTCCACGACGGCCATGCCGCCGGGCCGAGCGGCATGCAGCATTTGCCGGAGCACGTGAAGCGGGTCGGCCAGATGAGAGACCAGAAATCGGGAATAGATGCAATCGTATTGGGACACTTCGACCCAATCTTGAACGTTTAGCCTACGAAACTGAACATTAGCCAGCCCCAACCGAGTGGCAGTCTGCCGGGCCAAGTCCAGTTTGATTTCATCCATGTCAACGCCGATCACAAGTCCCTGGGGGCCGACCAAGGTGGCAAGTTGCAAGGTGACGTCCCCGCCGCCGCAGCCGAGGTCGAGGCACGTCATTCCTGGTGCGAGACCCGCCTCAGCCAACAGGCGCGATGTCGTGGGCCACATCACGCGCGCCAGCACTTCGAGCCGTTTCTTTCCTTCAGCGCCACCACGGATAATGTAGGTGCCAGGTGTTTTCATTGTTGCTTGAATCCGCTATCGAACGACCAGCGTTCAGCCGCCGCGGCCCGCTGTGTTGACAGAACAATGACCGAAACCGTATTAGCGGGCCGCCGTCGGCTGAAACGCGTTGTTAGCGAAAGCCCCTACGATCCGGCCCGAACTTCAACTACTTGGCCGCGCGAATCGACTTCAATGCGGCTTCGACTGCCGGTACCAAGGGCAGCAGATCGGGCACGCGGTTGGTTTGCGCCACACATGACGATGACTCCGACGCCCGACTTCGCCAGGTTTTGCTGGTACCGGAGGTTCTGATCGACCGTGAGGAATACCTCGAACCCGGCTCCGACCAGCAGGGCGAGCAGCTCGCCGTTCTTTTTGCCGCCCCATCCTTGTTCGCCTACAGTGTGGACATCGTGTCCTGCAAACTCGTGGCACAGCGGCCGCGGAACACATTCGTCAAGAAGGATTCGCATGAGCCACCAGCAAGTCGTTGGCTTGTTCCAGGGCGGCAACTGCTTGCTCGCGCAAACAGTCGGAAAGTGGTCCAAGAACTCGTCCAACGAATCGCCGGCGGCCAGGTAATCCAAAAGAGTACGGACAGGAACGCGCGAGTTCCCACGAAAACCGGAATGCCCCCGAGGATATCCGGATCGCTTTGAATGACCGGCTGGATTGTGTACATGGTGGCACCTCCTGGCATTATTGTATGCCCGATTCCGTGACCTCGATCACTTCAGGCGGTCCTAACTCACCGTCCTCCAACTCCGGCTCATAGAGCACCGTGGTTTCGGCCCCGACAAAGCGCTTCAGTTCCACCGCGAACGAACGACCCTGGGCGTTGAAGCTGGGGACATCAAGTGGCCTACGCCCTGACCTCGCCCAGTATTTGTCGATCCAGGCCGCAAATTGGGCGGCCAATTCTGCCGGTAATCCGAGACGACGGTGCGTGATCATTCCATGCCGAAATGGACCGATCGGCTCGTCCACCCAGATACCGGAACTGCCATAATCGGCCATCACGCGTAAACCCCATATTCCGCACCCGTTGTTTCGAGGCTCCATTCAAGCGGAAGGTAGGCAGAATAAAGAGAATGCAGAGAATAAAAGCCGTTTTTTCCGCTCAATTTCCGTCTTCGCACGCGAAATGAGGCTGCGAGCCATCGCCGGTGCCTGGCTTTCCGTTTGCCGGATCAGGTACAGGATTGATAAGCCCAGCGGGCGTTCGCCACTTCCGGCATTTCTTCCAGGTAGAAGCGATGGATCAGGCCGGCGTCCAGCAGCGGCTGATAGGGCGTCAATTCCTTCGGCTCCATGCTACGATCCGCGAACAGCACCACGCCGCGAAACGATTGGGCCGGATCGTTTCGCTTGAGATAAGTGTAGGCCTTCGCCAGCAAACCGGCATACACATTGGGCAATGGGTAGAACTGCACTTCCAGGAAGAACACCGGCAAGCCGGACTCTCTCGGCAGGAACACACCGTCGACGCAGTGCGAACGTCTCCTTGAACTCAAGGGCCTTGTATTCGTAGCGTGCCGCTGTGTCCGCAGCCAGGTCGGTTGTCATCCCAAGCAACAGGAAGAAGGTTTCCGGGCTGGTCTCGAACAGTCAATAGAAGAGGGGGTTGACGGCACCAAATGCTACGGTTGGTTAGCCCGAAAATCAAGGGTGCGGAATATGGGGTAAACGCTTGGGAAAAGCCGACTGCTACACCAAGTCACCTACGGCCATCAATGCAAACGAGTGCGTAACGGCCCTCCGAGTCGTCGATGGCGAACCAGACGGTCCCGTCTCCATACGCATCTGCCAAAACGACGCGGGGTGAGTCACCGAGTAGAGATAGCGGCGACAACATCGCTTGCGTCTCCTCCGCTAACGATAAGGCTCTGCGGCCCGCTCACGCGAAGGAAGACGCATATTCCAGGTGGCCTGGTCGCGTGGCGGGTCCGCAGAAGCGGCCGGTTCGCGATAAACTCCCTCTGGACTCCACAGTTCCGCTGACCTCAAGCCTGCCGCTGACCCCGCGCCAGCACCGCTCTAGCACGTTACATCTGCAACGCGTGGTTCGGCCCGCACCGCTAGCGGAGTTGCTCGCCGTCCTGCCAGACATCGCAGGAGGTCCCGCCGTGCTCGACCTGCACGATGAGTCTCGCAGGAGGACCGCTCAACGTCAGGCCGGTAGACGGGCCTATCACGACCACTCGCCGCCTCACCCGGCGCTAGCGCCACCTCATCCGCCGAAGGTCAAGGCGGGGTCAATGGACCGAGCTGTTGGAAGGCAGCGACGCCAGTAATCGGCTCCCGAGTCCGCATCATCTGGCGTGCCGCCGATCACGATAGCGACGGCCGGAACCGAACGCGCTGCCGCGCAACGGGCTGCCTGGGCTGACCAGGGTCAAGCTGCGGGCCGCGCCAGGAGACGCGGATAAGCCGCCATCAAGGACACAAGATGTCGGGCAGGAACCAGGCGATCGTGTCTTCCCCAGCAGCACAGGGCTGAACGTTGGGGAAGCGTGACCTCATTTGGGGGACAAGAGCAAAGGCCATGCTGACGGAGTTATCACCGTCCAAAACGCCGATTCGTCATCGGCCTCGAAAACCTCACGGTACGTATAAGTGGCCTGGCCATCTGCAAGGACTGACCGGATAGCCTCGGCGATCATCGCGGCCGTGGCAAGATCACGCAATCATTTGCCTAACGGTCACTGCCTGGTCCTCATGCGATTGCGTGGTGCCACTCCAGCAAATGCCCCCGCGTCGTAGCCAACTCAGCCGGCACAGAGTTGCAGGACGGTGCCGAAGGCGGTCGCCGGGGGCTGGCAGGCCCCGAATGCCATAGAGGACCTCCTAAGACGCGAACGTCTTATTGGGACGCAAACGCGCGCCCCATCTGATTAGCGCGCGGGCGCGCTCTAAATCGGAGCCCGGGCGACCCTACGGAATCGAGTCCAGCAACTCCCGGAAGCGTGCGTTCCCCTGAAGCGACTCGAAATCCGCATCGTTCTCGATCCAGGCCTTGTGGGTGAACCCCTTCTTGACGGCCTGGTCCAGGGTGTCGATGGCCTCCTCGGTTTGCCCGAGCAGGGCATAGACGCAGGCGACATTGTACAGGGTCATGGACTCGTCCGGATCGACGGCCAGGCGCGCCGGGCCCACCCCAGGGCCCGTTCCCGTTCGCCGAGGTGACACCAGGCGCCGGCACCCAGGTAGAGGGCGCGGGCGTCTCGGGGTAGAGGCGGAGGTATTCCTCGGCCACACGGATGCCACGGCGGTAGGCGGCCTCGGACTCGGCCTTGTTCCCCAGGCCGGCCAGGACGCCGGCGGCAAGCATCACCGCCTGGTAGTCTTCCGGCCGCAGGCGCGACGCCTCTTCGTAGAGCCGTGCCGCCTCAGCCAGCTTGCCCTCGGCCATGCAGGCGCGGCCGTAGAAGTAGCGGGCCTCGAACAAGTGCGGGTCCAGGCGCATCGCCGTCTCGAACTCCGGCCGCGCTTCCTCGAAGCGCCGCGACATGGCCAGCGCCACCCCGCGTGCCGTGTGCGCCTCTGCCGACTCCGGATCGAGCTCGAGCACTTTCCGGCTGGCGGCGTCGGCCTTGTCCAGCGTATCGCCACGCGCACCCCAGGTCATGTACAGGAGCGAGTAGCAGTCCGCCAGGCCGGCATGGGCCCGTGCATAATCGAGATCGATTTCGATCGCCCGGGTGAACATTTCGATGGCGGCTTCAATGGCCTTCCGCCGGAACTGATGGAACAACTGGACCCGCGCAGGTAACAGTCGTACGCCCGGACATCGGCCGTCGCCCGCCGGCAGCCGAGTGCCTTCTGGTCCTTGTCCGTCAGGATGACGCGCAGCGCCTTGGAAATGCTCTGCGCGATCTCGTCCTGGATGGCGAAGACGTCTTCGAGCTGGCGGTTGTAGGTCTCGGACCAAAGCTGGAAGCCGTCCGCGACATTGCTGAGCTGGGCCGTGATCCGCAGCCGGTTGCCCGACTTGCGCACGCTCCCCTGGAGCACCGTGCGAACGTTGAGCTGTTCGCCGATGCGGCGGACATCCTCGTTCTTCCCCTTGAGGGCGAAGGCAGAGGTGCGCGAGGCGACGTGCAGCCCCTCGACCTTGCTGAGGACGTTGATCAGCTCCTCGGCCAGGCCGTCGCTGAAATACTCGTTCTCCGCGTCGGAGCTCATGTTGACGAAGGGCAGCACCGCGACGGACGGCGCCGCCGACCGGGGGCCGCCTCCGGGTTCCACGACCGTGTCGACGGCGTGCTGGCGGGCGCTGTCGTGGAGGGCGGCGTCGAGACCGAGACCGTTCAGGGCCACGGCTACTTCAGTCGCGGATGGGAAGCGCTTGGCCGCATCCTTTTCCAGGCAGCGCGCGACGATGCGGTCCAGGGCCGCCGGCCGGTAGCGGCCCGACTCGGAGAGCAGCGTCGGGGTGCCACGAAGGATCGCCGCCATCACATCCGCCGTCGATTCCCCGACGAAGGGGCGCTTGCCGGTCACCAACTCGAAGAGCAGGCAGCCGAGGGAAAAAACGTCGCTGCGGGTGTCGGCCTGCTGGCCGCGGACTTGCTCGGGGGACATGTACGAAACCGTCCCCAGAAGGACCCCCAGCCTGCGTCTCGAACGTCACGGTGGCGGAAACCCCGGCGGGGGCGGGGCCCCCCTTCTCCAGCCGCGCCAGTCCGAAGTCGAGGATCTTGACGCCCCCGCTCGTGGCGAGGTAGACGTTCTCCGGCTTGACGTCCCGATGGATGATCCCCTTGGCGTGGGCAGCGGCCAGGCCGTCCGCGACCGCGGTGGCGATGCTCGGCGCCCCGCGCCAGTCCAGGGCAGTCCGCTCCAGGCGCTGGCCGAGCGTTTCCCCTTCCAGCAGCTCCATGACGACGAATGTGGTCCCGCGTTCGTGCCGACATCGTAGATGGCGATGATGTTGGGGTGGGACAGCGCCGCCACGGCCCGTGCCTCGCGCTGGAAGCGCGACAGGGCGGCCGCATCCTGGGCGAGTCGCTCGGGCAGGACCTTGATGGCAACATCGCGTTCCAGACGGGCATCACGAGCCCGGTAGACCTCTCCCATTCCCCCGGATCCCAACGAGCAGACAATTTCGTAGGGTCCGAGCCGCGTGCTGGCTGCAAGGGGCATGATCGTCGAAGCTCCTGGGCCGAAGCCGATCGTGGTGGTCGAAATGGTTGCGAGCTTGACTCATGCTACTGCCGCACCGGCGCGGACGCAAACAAAAAGGGGGGCTGTTGCATGCAGGTTTACTACAGCTGGCATCGCCGTCAGCGGCAGCTGTCGCGCCGGCCGCGTTTGGTCCGTGTCCGCAAGGCACGGTGCCACGACGGTGTCACCACGGTGTCAGGATGGTGTCATTGCGCCAGGAAGCTCAGGAGAGGAGGAAGGCGATGGAGTAACCATCACGGAAACCTTTCGTAGGAACCCTGTGGGTAACCAATCCCACCCGGCAGGGCCTAGCCAGCCACCGGAAGCGAGTCTTGCGTCGTCGGCACCGTAAGGGCGATGACGAAGCGTAGACAGCCAGGGCCAAGGCCGTGCGATTGAGCCTCGAGAGTCGTACCCGCTGGAGCCTTCGTCTTTGACACAACGGGGGCAACATCGGCGCACCGTTAGCGGCGAGGTGCGTCCGGTCCGGCCGGGGTCGGAGAACACGGCATAGGTCCACAAGGGTTCCCTGGGAACCTGGGAGCCCCTACGGCTCCATCTCGATAGCAGTTGGCGTGACGGGACCGCCAAACCCGAAGGTCCCTGGCCCCAGGCCGGCGTCGGGCCTGAGCGGAGCAAACACAGGCGCGCGGGATGGTACGGCCAAGCGAAGCAGTAGCGAAGCGCGGTCGGACGGTCCGTAGGGAGTCGGAGCGCCTCATAGTTACCGATGAAGCCGGGGAACTCGACCCGCGGGGACCCGGTGGAGGGAAGGGGGCGCCGGAGCGCGGAATCATCGGGAGGAAACATGGCCGATGCTCAGAAATCGGATCCCGTGTCAACGAAACAACAACGGTTAGCTGAGCTGGCGGCGCAGTCGCCGCAGTTGGGGTTCACTTCCCTCAACCACTACCTGGACCTTCCCTGGATGTTCCAGGCCTGCAATCGCACCCGCGGCGACGGCGCTCCGGGCGTGGACGGACTGACCGGTGACGATTACGGGGCCAATCTGGTGGGCAACCTCCAGTCGCTCCTGGACCGGGCCAAGTCCGGCACGTACCGGGCCCCGCCCGTGCGGCGTGTGCACATCCCGAAAGGGGACGGGTAACGAGACCCGGCCGATTGGGATCCCGACGTTTGAAGACAAGGTGCTTCAACGGGCGGTCGTCATGGCGCTGGAGCCGATCTACGAGCAGGACTTTCTGGACTGTTCGTACGGTTTCCGGCCGGGGCGGTCGGCGCACACGGCGTTGCAGTCCCTGTGGCAGCAGGCGATGGCTTTAGGTGGTTGTTGGGTCGTGGAGGTGGATATCCGGAAGTTCTTCGACACTCTGGATCATGCTCATCTGCGTCAACTGCTTCGTCAGCGGGTGCGTGACGGGGTGCTGCTCCGTCTGATCGACAAGTGGTTGCAGGCGGGCGTCCTCGAGGACGGGGACATCAGCCATCCCGAGGCGGGGACGCCTCAAGGGGGTGTGATTTCACCACTCTTGGCCAACGTGTACCTGCACTACGTGCTGGACGTGTGGTTCGAGCAGGAGGTGAAGCCGCGTCTCAAGGGTCGTGCCTTCCTGGTACGTTACGCGGACGATTTCGTCATGGGCTTTGCCTGTGAGGAAGACGCCCGTCGCGTGCTGGACGTACTGCCGAAGCGGTTCGGCAAGTACGGTCTGACGATCCATCCGGACAAGACCCGTCTGGTGCCGTTTGTGCGTCCAGCGGATCGGCCTGCGCCGGCAGGCTCTGGGACGGTGCCTTCCCCGGGGTCGTTTGACTTCCTGGGGTTCACGCATTTCTGGGGCCGGTCGAAGCAAGGGCGCTGGGTGGTGAAGCGGAAGACGGCCGGCAGTCGGCTCGACCGAGCGCTCAAGAAGATCGCGGAGTGGTGTCGTCTGAACCGTCACCTGCCGTTCGAGGAGCAGTACCGGATACTTTCACAGAAGCTTCGGGGGCATTACGCGTACTATGGCGGTCTGATCGGCAACCTCCGTTGCCTTCAGAACTTCCGGTACGCGGTCCTGCGTCTGTGGCGGAAGTGGCTGTCGCGGCGTAAGCGTCGTGGGCAGTGGTCCTGGGCGCGGTTCCACGGGCTCTTGAAGCGGTTCAAGTTGCCGTGGCCGTCTGGGTGGGTGTCGCCGTGCGCAGCGAGTCCGTGATCTGACGAGCCGGATGCCTTAATTGGGCAAGTCCGGATCTGTGGGAGCCTCGGGGGGCAACCCCCGAGGCGACCCGGCGGAGGGTGTCATTGCGCCAGGAAGCTCAGGAGAGGAGGAAGGCGATGGAGTAACCATCACGGAAACCTTTCGTAGGAACCCTGTGGGTAACCAATCCCACTCGGCAGGGTCTAGCCAGCCACCGGAAGCGAGTCTTGCGTCGTCGGCACCGTAAGGGCGATGACGAAGCGTAGACAGCCAGGGCCAAGGCCGTGCGATTGAGCCTCGAGAGTCGTACCCGCTGGAGCCTTCGTCTTTGACACAACGGGGGCAACATCGGCGCACCGTTAGCGGCGAGGTGCGTCCGGTCCGGCCGGGGTCGGAGAACACGGCATAGGTCCACAAGGGTTCCCTGGGAACCTGGGAGCCCCTACGGCTCCATCTCGACAGCAGTTGGCGTGACGGGACCGCCAAACCCGAAGGTCCCTGGCCCCAGGCCGGCGTCGGGCCTGAGCGGAGCAAACACAGGCGCGGGATGGTACGGCCAAGCGAAGCAGTAGCGAAGCGCGGCCGGACGGTCCGTAGGGTGTCGGAGTGCCTCATAGTAGCGTTGGGGGTAGGGGAACCTGTGCGACGGGGACCCTGCCGAGTGAAGGGGGCACCTCGCCGCGGAGTTGTCGGTGGGCAACAGGTCGGGGTCTCTGAACCCCGGGTGCTGTACACGTAACGCCGGCAAGTAGCAGAGCGCATGTGAGCCCGCGACGAGACGAGCCGGATGCCTTAATTGGGCAAGTCCGGATCTGTGGGAGCCTCGGGGGGCAACCCCCGAGGCGACCCGGCCCAGGGTGTCAGGAGGGTGTCAAAGGGTATCCGAGGGTGTGGTGACACTGTGGGCCCATGCGGGAGCGCGGGAATGGCGTCCTGGCGGTTCGCGACATCACGGGGTGGCCAGTGTTGGCGTAGCAACCCGCACGGTGGAGTCGGCGCGGGTACCGGCTTCGCTGACCAGGCCCGTGGGCCGGGCCACGCTGCGGCGCGGCGAGCCGTTGCCGCTCGGCAGGGTCGTCAGCATGTTCGCCCCGTCCCGGTTCAGCAGGTCTTTCAGTTGCTTGAGCAGCATCTCGGGGCCGGCCAGCTCGGCCCTGGCTTCTTCCTCGTCGAGCACCGCTCCATCTTCGTCTCGGATGCGCCGGAGAGTGTTGAAGGTCCGGGGATGGACGACCTCGCCGAGGACGCTGGCGTCGAGCAGGCCCAGGTCGTCGATGGTCGAAATGCGGTTCGTCAGCCGCTCGATCAGGTGCAGCAGGGCCTCCAGTTCGTCCTCGGGGAACATATTGTGAATGCCGATTTCGGCGTGCGGACTGCCGATGCGGTCGATGCGCCCATTGCGCTGCACAAGCCGAATCGGGTTCCAGGTCAGGTCGTAGTTGATGAGGATGCCGCAGTCCTGGAGGTTCTGCCCTTCCGAGAGGACGTCCGTGCTGATGAGAATGTCGATCTCCTCGCCGGGGGCCTGGTTCGGTGGAACAGGCGTCTCGCCTGTTCTTTTCCTGACCGGCGGGACGCCGGTCCCACTTGCAACCGGAGCGAACTGGGCGATGATGTGGCCGCGCTCGTCAGGGTGGTTGCCACTGTCGATGCGGCGAATGTGCGGGTTGCCGGCCAGCTTCAGCCACCCGGCGTCTTCGATCAGGCGCCGGTGCAGGTAACGGGTCGTGTCCTTGAAGGTACTGAAAATCAGGACTTTCTTCCCCTTCAGGTCGCCGGCCAGCAGTTCCTTGAGGCGTTGTAGCTTGCCATCGTTCGCCGCCAGAGTCTCAGTGCGTTCGTAGAGGCGTTTTAGAAGCTTCACGTCCGCTTCCACGTCGTGAGTCAACTTTCGCAGGTCGTACTCGTTCAGATCGACGGTCGGAAGGCTCTCGATGTACGTCCTCGCCTCCGCCACGGTGTCGAGTTCGTCCGCCACGCTGCCGGCGGCAACGTCGTCCTCTTCGTCGCGTGCCAGGAAGCGGATTGCCTTTTGAAAGTCCTTCGATGAGACGACCTTCCGGTCCAGCAGGTAATCCTTCTACGTCTCCTCGAACGTCAAAGCCCGGCGCAGACTCAACCGGAACGACTCGATGCTCGATTCCAGGCGTTTGAGGAAGCGGGTCTTGAAGATGCCCACGAGGCCTTCCTCTCGGCCCTGCTCGAATTTGTGCTTCTCTTCATCCGCAATGGCCGACCGCTTCTTGTAGGCTTCCAGCGCGTAGGGGGCCAGCGAGAGCGAGTCGATGGCCGCAACGATGTCGTCGTAAAGCCCGCCGTAGGTCGCGCCCAGGTCGTAGGTGACGGTGTGCAGCCGCCGGTTGGGGAAGGCGACCGGCTTGCCCCGAATCGTGGCGTTCGGGTAGGCCGCCCGGATGTACGGGCGCGTGTTGCGGACCATGACCTCTTCGAGCAGGTTGAAGAGGACGACGCCTGCCGAGGTGTCCCCTTGCTTGACTGTCCGGCGGGCCTTGCGGAAGTAGGCGTTGAAGTCGCCGATGCCGGCCTCGCGGAAATAATCGGGCCGGCTTTGCGTGAACAACCGCACCTGATTGGCCAGGTCGTACAGGTCATTGTTGATCGGGGTCGCCGAGATCAGGATGACCTTCTTGTGCTCCCCGTCCCGGCCGCGCCCGCCATTGAACTGGATCAAGGTGTCGAGAGCCAGGTAGCGATTGGCCTTGTCGTTGCGGAAGTTGTGCGACTCGTCGATCAGCAGGACATCGGCATCGCCGAAGTGTGACGGGTCGAAGGCATCCCGGCCCAGCTCCTCCATGCCGACGACCTGGGCGGCAATGGTGGCGCCCGCCAGTTCTCGCTGCCACATCTGCCGCAGCGAGGCCGGGCACACGACGACGGCCTTCTGGCGCCGGTGGTAGGCGAAATCTTCCAGGAGCTTCTTGCCGATCCACGTCTTGCCTAGTGCCGCATCTCTCAAGCATCATTGCATAAGGCAGCGGCTTCCGCCAGTCGCTGGATTTTCCCCAGTTTGAGGCGGCGGTGCGGTGCGACGAAGCTCGCGCGGCGTTGCTTCTGCACCGGCTTGCCGGTGTAAGTCCAGGCGAAGGGGTGGGCCATCGTAGCGTTGTAGTAGTCCATGAATTCTCGCAACTGCACTTCCAGGTCCGTCACCGACGTGAAGTTTCCGCACCGCAGCAGCTTCCGGTGGATGATCCCGAACACGATCTCGATCTGGTTAAGCCACGAACTGTGCTTCGGGAGGTAGACGAAGCGGATCCGGTGGGCAGCGTCCGACAGGAACTCCTTCCGCGTGGCCATCGATTTCAGGATGCCGCTGTCGTTTTTTTCCCCAGTTCATCGGGCAGGCCGCAGCGTTCGGCGACGAACTTCACCAGGCTTTCCGACATGTGCGTGTTGAGGCAGTCGACCACGAAGAGCCATTCGGCGGCGGGGTCGGTGTCCACGGTGCGGGTGATGTGCGCGACGAACTCCGCTTCGGTACGGGTCGCCTCCAGCGTTGGGCAGACGATCATCCCCGTCACCACGTCCAGACCGGCGGTCAGCGTCGTCGTCCCGTGCCGGGTGTATTCGAATTCCTGCTTCGGTACGCTGTTGGGTTGGGCCGGCTTGTCGGGGGCGTTCCGCTCGATGGCCTGCAGCGAGGTCGCCTCGTCCACGCTCACCGTGTGCGTGCCAGCGCCCGCCTTCGCCGGCGCCTCGAGGTAGGTTCGGCAAACATTTTCGACCTCGGCCTGGAACTTCTGGGGGTCCTTCTCCGTGGTGTTGAGCCACATTTTCTTGCGGTGCGGCTGCACGGCGGCCTGCTGCAGGAAGCGGCCAACCTGAGACACGGAAATATCCTCCACGATCTGCCGCGCGATCGCCTCGTCACGCAGTTCCCGGAGCGTCCAGTGGTCGATCGGCCGGCCCGACAACTTCGGCGGTTCGCACGCCAAGGCCACGATCTGGGACACCTGAAAGGCGGTAAACGTCGCCGGGGCACCCGGTCGCGGGGCGTCGGAGAGGACGTCGACGATCGCCTCACGCAGACGGTGCGGTTCGGTACATTCCCACACGCACAGCGAATCCCACGCGTCCCGCCAGCGCTGCCGCCAGAGGCCCACCTGCAGTCGGTTGAGGCCGACCCGCGAGGCGATCTCCTCGTTCAGCAGGCCGGCGAATCCCAGCAAAATGATCGTCGCCCGCTGCACCACGCACTTGGCGACCGTACGCGACTTGCTGAATTCCTGCAGCAGAACCTGCTGCCTTTCGCTGACGATGATCTTCGCGGCCTTCCCTGGCATAGGTCGATCTCCCGCCTCACAATCGAGGGACCAGGCAAGATACGCCATGTCCAGTTTTCGTGCTACGCCGTTTCCGCGGTGCGGCACTAGGCCGACCGAGTCGGCAATGAGGACGCCATCGTACCGGGCCAGGATGCGCCGGGCCTTCTTGACGGCATCCTCCTGGAATTCGGCCAGGTCCACGGCGCTGCGGCCCAACTCGGGGGCGTCCTCGCCGAGTTCCTCCTTGAAGTATTCGTACAGCGCCTTTGTATAGACCTCGTAGGGCGTGTACTCCTTGCTGCCGAACTTGCTGGCATCGAGCAACTCGATCAGGTCGTCCTTGAAGTCCACCGAGTCGGCCCACTGGCGCTCGTACCAGTTCATCAGGTCCGTTATGGCCCTGGCGCCGACCTCGCTCTTGATGAAGCGCCGCGCCTCGTCCGGCAGCTCGATGCCGGCCGGATCGAAGAGCGTCTCCCGTTCGTTGAGCTTCTCCAGGTAACCGACCCGCTCCGCCGCCTCCCGGTCCACCGCCTCCTCACTCGGCAGGATGACCCGATGCACCAGGTTCAACTCCTGGTTGCCGGACAGCCCCGGCCCGGTGAAGTTGCTGGAACCGACGATGGCGGCGAAGGGGCGCAGCCGGTCCGCCCGGTTGTGTGGCCCGACGCTGTCTTGGTGGAAGAGGTACGCCTTGGCGTGTAGGAAGCCCTCGTCATAGAGCCGGATCTCGACCTTGTCGGCGTGGAGGAAAGCGATCAACTCCTCGACCAGCTTCAGGGTGGCCTCGTTGAACGGCTCGGCTTCCAGGTCGCCCTGGA
The DNA here is from genome assembly GCA_963827935.1 of uncultured Planctomycetota bacterium. Classification (GTDB taxonomy): domain Bacteria; phylum Planctomycetota; class Planctomycetia; order Gemmatales; family Gemmataceae; genus DATFNV01. Next base: position 1,204,497 of record CAWHCN010000004.1, read on the forward strand.
GCTGCCTCTTCAACGCCTCCGCGTCGGGCCTGAGGCCGAGATCGGTCCCCGAGTGCGGTTCGGCGCCCAGGATCAGCCGGAAGGCCCCGACCTGATGCAGGCGCTCGTTCACCAGCCGATAGCCGGAGACGGCGAAGTACGCCGTGGCGATGTCGAGCGGCTTGCCGCTGCTTTGCGCTAGCAGCTGGTTGAGGGCATCCGCCATGCGGTGCTGTTGGTTGTCAAGGACGAACGGCAGTGGTGAGTTTGTCGGCCTGCTGTCGAACGGTGGCATACCTGAAGCCTCCGGAATTGTCCCGCCCCAGACCTGTTGCCGCTAAACACGGCTAAACACGGCTATGCACGTCTATACACGGCTCATTTTCCCGTTCCTCCCCCGCGGCCGAAACTTAGGGAGGGCGCAGCATGCACGGCTATGCACGTCAGGGCGGTGTACCCTTGAGCATCCACCTGGCCCAGCGGCGTTCGCCCTGAAGATCGACCAGATCGAGCTGGCGTAGAAGCCGGAGGTTGTCCTGAACCGTGCGCTGAGACGTACCGGCTGGCAGCTGGTACATGATTTCGGACAGCGAACCGGCCTCCAGGTTGGCGAGAACCTGGAGCACTTGCCGCTGGAGGGGAGTCAGATCGTGGCCGACACGCTCGGGGGCAACGTACTTGGTAGGCCGGAACCGGACGATCACTTCACCGACCCCCGCCTCGATTTCCGGCGCGAGCAGGCCGGCACGGCGGGTGAGTCTCCGCCATGCGAAGAGTTCCCCTTCCCCAGGACTCGATAATCCCCCGGCGGTGGAAGACGGCGGCAATCAGCGGATTCCAGGGGCGAGAAGGGTGCGGTTTCATCAAATCCGCAGGAGTCTGGCCGAACGGCAGTGGACCAGTGCTGGCGATCTCCAGCCGGTCGTCATAAAGGGCGAGGCTGACCGAGCCGCCGCCCGCCGCGTAGTCCCGGTGACACAGGGCATTCGCCAGCGCCTCACGCAGGGCCTCGGGCGGATAAAGTGGGTCGTCAACCCGCTCGAACAGGCCGGGAATCACGCGGCCGGCAACCGGCAGATGGTCGCGGAGGAACCGTTGGCCTCGAACGAGCAAATCGAAGGCGTTGCCGTATTCCTGGCGGTTATCGAGAAACTCCGTTTTGTCCAGGCCCTTGAAGCGGGCCATTTTCAGCAGGCACTGCGGGTAGTTCGGGAGCACCTTCCCCGACTGCCCGAACAGGACGACAGCGGCGTTCAGGAGGCGGCCATCACGAACCAAACGCAACCCGGTGAGCAAGTCGAGGCGGTTACGAGTTCCGGGGTCTTCCATCCGGCCTCGGCGGATCGCCTCGTCCACGGTGCGGCGTGATCTCCGCCCGGTCCAGGTCATCAGGGGTCAGTCCCTCAGCCGGCTGATTCTCCCAACGATTGAGGGCGTGGCTACGTTCAAGCAACTTCCGCTCGTAGATCGCTTGCGGCATGATGATGGTTGTGGGGCCGTTGCGCATGTAAGCCCGGCCATCGTATACATACGGCCCACCGCCACTGGGGACGCGCAGGACGATGACGCTGTTGCCGCCTGCAAGAGCGACCGTTTCAACATCGGGGAAGACCGGCGGCTCAATCCGTCTCAGATCGTTGTGAATCTCTTCCAGCGTCTGTGTTGTCACCATCTGACCGACAATCTTCCCGGCCGCCGTCACCCCGAACAGAACGAACCCTCCAGCCCCGTTCAGCATGCCGCATACGGTTCGCATGCCCTCCGTGCGCTGCCCGGTCGTCTTTTTGAACTCGACCCCTTCCGTTTCACCGCCCTGAACAAGATCGGACAGCTCGTGGATATTCATGGCGCGCTCCCCCGGCCGATATCGCCACCCGAATCGGCACCGGCCCAGAGCAGTAGACGGGCCGCCACAACCCGGGCAAGTGGCCCCTCAAGCCAGAGGGCCTGTTCACTCCGCCTCCTGCACCCGCCCCTCGTTGATCGTAATGTGCCCCACGCCGGGGAAGAGGCACAGGTTGACTCCCGTGCGGCGGCCGGCCCGGGTGTTGCGCTTGTACCCGTTCAGATGACCGAGAATCTGGCTCAGCCCCAAGTGCAGCTTCCGGGCTTCCTCAAAGCTGAGAATGGATGTTGACGGCTCGCGGCAAGCCTTCACCCAGCTTCGGGCTGAAATGATCGATCGCCACGGTCCCGAAACTTTTCTTGCGCTTGATCTCGGAAGGCATGGTTTCTCCCCAGTCTCAGGTCACTTGTTCGTCGCTATGGACCTCTTCTTGCTGCCCTCCGCGAATCATTGCCTCCAGCACGTCCAGCGGGTCTCGCATAGGCCGGGTCGAGCGAAGCAGCGCCCGCTCCTCTCCCGTGAGCCCGTAGGCGTCTTCAACGAGACTGCCAAGTTTCTTCTCCAGTCCTAGTTGCCGACTTAGGAGTTCCAATCTTCTGGCCCTGACCTGTTGTTGCAGTTTCACAGCCTCTCCGAGTGCCGACGACGGCACGTCGCGACTCCGAAGTCTGTCAACTCGCAAGCGAAACTCGCCTGGGCCGAGGCCAATCAATTGAGGCAATAGCTTCGTACCGGCGAGCGACCCGGTTTTTCGACATAGTTCACAGGCGAACTCGACCTCCAGTTCGTTTAACTGGTCGACCACTGAAAGCACGTCTTGCACAGTCTGTCGAATGGAATCCGTGGTTTTGCATTCAGCTCGGGCGACTGGCAATTGTTCAACGCACTGCCCATCGATACTGAGCGCCTCGTCCTTCATGTGGGGGAAAACCCGCCACATATACCACCACATCAAGGGAGAGTTGAGAAACGCAAGGAGCACCGGATCTCCGGTGGGCAGAAGAAAGGTCTTGTTGTTGACATAATTGCCTTTGTCATCGAATGCCCACCGACTGTGGTAGCCAATGCACTGGACGACAATCTTTGGCTTCTCGAAGAGCGGATAGTACGCGGTTGAGTCCTGGATCTCAAACCACTCGTAAGGGCCTGGCTTGCGGCCTGACCACTTTCCATTCTCTTTGTCATCCCAATCTGGAGGACGTGGTTCGAGGCGATCCTTGAATTGCCGGAGGTGGCGCAGAACGGCAGGATACTGCTGAATCCTCGTGCCACGCCTTACGAAGATGAGGTATACGGCGCTCGATGAAGGCCTCCATCTACCAACATCCTGCCCACGAAGCTGGGGCTTGATGATTTCCGCACTCTTGGAATCCTCGGCTAGAAGGGCTTTGCGGGTATCCTCGCTGATGTAGAAAGCCTCGTTGCAAGTTGCAAGGGTGCAGTCGCCCCAGCATCGAGAATTCGCGAGGAAACGCACCGTCCCCGCAGCATAAGCCGCGTGACTGGTCGTTGAAGAAATGAGGATCCTTTCCTCTAATGGGAGGTACAACAACCACTCCCGAGGAAAGGAATCCTCATGGTCGTCAAGATTACGCAGCGGCCCGTGGCAGCGACAAGTGCAGTTCCGGCGGCGGTGGACAAACCGGCCGACGCCCTCCGCAAGTGCCTGGACGAGATCGTCGAACGCTTCCGGGAGGGTCCCGTGACGGCGCAACGCTTCATGGAGCTTGAGAACAGCCTGCACGACGCCACCCAGGAGTTCTGCCGGGGCGTCGTCGAACATGAGGCGAACCGCCTGGAAGGCAACGATCGGCGTGAGGTGCCAGCTAAGATCCGCTATCGCAAGGAGACGTATCGCGTCAACAAGAAGACACCGGCCCGCATCGCCAGCCGCTTTGGCACGATCACCCTGCGTTCGTTCTACTACCTGAACGCCGAGGACGGCGAACCGGGCTTGCATCCGTTGTGGGTGCGTCTGGGTATCGGTGCGGGTGCGGCCACGCCGGCGCTTTTGGAACGTGTGGCGCGGCTGTCGGTGGACCAGACGCAGGCCGAGGTGCGCGACTGGTTGCTGCGTGAACATGGCCTGAAGTGGTCGAACGATCGGCTGCGGGCGGCGTTGGCCGGCTTTCGCCAGGCGCTGCTGCCGTTCGTGGCGGCGTTGCAACAAGCGCGTCTGCTGCTGTGGCTGCAACAGGCCCAGCAGTCGCGGGGCCGCCATCGTCCGGTGCTGGCGGCGGGGCGGGACGGCGTCATGATGCCCATGCGTGCGGGCGGCTACCAGGAGGCCAGCACCGCCACGGTGAGCGTCTACGACCGTCGGCGTCGGCGGTTGGGCACCATCTACCTGGGCCAGATGCCGGAGGCCAAGCAAGTGACGCTGACGCGCAGCCTTGACGGCCTTGCTGCGGGCCACGCTGACGGCCTGGCAGGGGCCCGTGCCACGCCTGGCCTACATCACCGACAAGGGCTCGGCGCCGGACGAATACTATCGGCAGGTGCTGAAGAAGATGAAGCATCCGCGTGACGGGCAGGCGTTGACCTGGGAATGGGTGCTCGATTTCTATCATGTGTGCGGTTACATCGGCAAGATGGCGGACGCGCTGTTTGGCCCGCAAACGGCGGCGGCAGCGCGGTGGTTCGCCCGGATGCGGCGCTGGCTGCGTGACCGGCCGCAGGGAGCGGCCCACGTGTTGCGGTCAGCCATGCAGCACCTGGAGCGACGGCCGATGACCAAGGTGCAGAAGGCGGAGTTCTGGAAAGCGTATCGTTACCTGCGTCACCATCGGCGTCTGATGGACTACCCCGGTTATCGCCGTCGCGGCCTGCCGCTCGGCAGCGGCGTGACGGAAGCGGCGTGCAAGACGGTGTTCACGCAACGCTTCAAACGTTCGGGGATGCGTTGGCAGGGCGCGTCCGGCCAGGTGATTCTGGATTTGCGTACGATCCACCTGAGCGGCATGTGGGACCAAGCCTTCGCCGCCGACCTGGGAGCCCGCGAACTGCCCGTACCACTTGCTGCCGCGTGCCGCCCCGCCCAAGAGGCAAGTCACCGGGCAGACGACGAGGAAACTCATGGTATGGCCGCATAATTCGCGGTGCAGGAGCGACTACACCTCGTTGCAACCCGTTAGCACTCCCCGATAAATCTCACAGCCAACGTGTTGGCGCAGGGGCACGCCAGTATTGCGGAGTTTGTCCAGCAGGGCTTGGACTCGAGGGTCTTCCAAGGACCAGCCTTCATTACGGAGCAGTCGTGTTGGAATGCGGTGCCGCCGTCCTGAAACGAATGTGCCGAGGTCCATGCGGTCATGCCAGTATTCCCTCGGTACTTCGCACGCAGCCATCGTCTCGGTTTGCGAAGGCGGGTCACTCTCCTTGAGCGGAGATGGCCGCCTTGTCATTACCAAGATGCAAGGGAAGGTATCAGCGTCAGGAAAGATCGGCGAGTGGCCGAAGTCGATGACCTCCAGCGGCTGGCCGATGTGCTGCAAGAAGTCCCGAAGCCGAGCGCCATACCCGGACCGCATCCATTTGTTGACAACGATCATGCCCATGCGGCCAGCCACGCGCAGATTCGTGATCTCCATTTCCTGAAAGTAGACATAGAGGTCGTTGGTGCTGTCAAAGGTCTGGAATCGGGTCTTCAGGTAGCCCTTGAGAGGCTTGAGCGTCTCCTGTCGGACATAGGGCGGATTGCCGACGATGACGTCAAATCCCGCCGATCCCTCTTGCAATCGATCCTTGTGCTTGATCTGCCGCTCCCCGGCGTCCGCGAAACCGAAGAACACCTCCGGAAACTCGATCTCCCAGTGAAAGAACCGCCGATCCGGCCGCTGGGCCACCGCCTCGACCTGGGCGACCAGCTTCTGCACATCGCCGTCGTGCAGGGAGGCGTAGAATCGCTCCCGATCGTCGAACTTCAGATGGCTGCCGTAGTGCAACAGGTGGGCGGCCGCGGAGACGCCGAAGTGGCGGACCACCAGGAAATCGAGGATGATCTGGTAGCCGGCCAGGGCCTGCCGGGCCTGATCGTAGCGGCTGACGGACGTGGCCACCTCGGCGGCGGTGGCGTCGGCCATCTTGCTGACGAACAGGACGTGCTGAATGGCCCGCAAGAGCGGCTCGTAGTTCAGGGCGAAGAGCGTGGCCGTCTCGGTCTCCAGCTCCTTGAACGTCGCCCCAATCAGCGAATTGCCGCAGCGCAGGTGATGGTCCAGGAAGTTGAGCGGCGCCCCGAGCGTGAAGGCGTCCAGCCACAGGCTGACCTTCGCCAGCTCCACGGCCATCGGGTTCAGATCGACGCCGTAGGCGCAGCGCTTCAGGACGTGCCGTTTGAGCAGGTTGATATCGGTCAGCTTATCGGGATCGACGGTGACCCCCTGTTCGCCGAGGGATTCCAGGATGCTCTGGCGGGTGCGTTCCAGGGCGAAGTTCACCGGGTTGATGGGGAACTGGTTGAGGAACTTGAGCAGGTGGTCGGTGACGAAATCGACGGTTTCGACCAGGAAGTGGCCGCTCCCCATCGGCGGGTCGAGCACGCGCAGGTCGAAGAGGCGTTCGACCAGGTCCTTGTGGCCGTTGTAGGTTTGCAGCCCGGCCCACTGGCGGTGGTCCATCCTTTTGCTCTGGACTTCCCGGGAGGGGTAGGCGTTCGACTTCTGCAACTCGTTGTCAAACGTCTTGCGGACCTTGCGAAAGTCGCCGCGCAGGGCTTCCAGCTTTTCCTCCAGGACCGGGCCCACGGTGTGGGCGACGATGTACTCGACGATCGGATCGGGCGTGTAGTAGGAGCCGGAGGCCTTGCGCTCGGCCTTGTCGTTGGAGAGGTAGACCTGACCCTTCCGCACGACGACCTCCGCCGGCTTACGCCGGCGGCTCGCCTGGGTCTGCGAGAGCGGAATGTACGTCTCGCCTTTCTTGTCGGCCTGGGTGGTGAGGTCTTCGTCGGCGAGCTTCAGCTTGAACTCCAGCAAGCCTTCGTAGATCGACCCCAGGTGCCGCACTTCCAATGACTTGTAGTCGATAAAGACGAGAGCGAAAGTTCGCTCGTCCTGGTCCCGGGCGAGCCGGTCGATGGCGAGGGCAAGGTATCGATCCGGGACCTTGTGCTCCAGCAGGAAACGGGCGATGCGCTGGTCGCGGTTTTCGGAAGGTGGGACCGGCGTCCCGCCGGTCCGGGCAGGCGAGACGCCTGCCCCACCCCCACCTTCAGGAACAGTGTTGAACAGGCCGCCGTTGTAGGTCGGCACGTTGAGGATCGGGTCGCCCTTGTCCATGGCGTGGACAGCCGGCCCAGCCGGTCGTAGAGGGCGGTCTCCTTCGGCGAGTAGGCCTTCTGCACGGCTTCTTTCACGCCGCTTTCGGCCACTCCCGCCTTGCTGGCGATCTCCTCCTTGATCTTCTTCAGGCTGGCGGCGTAATAGGGCGCTTCCCGGATCGGCAGCAGGTCCCGGCTTTCGGCGTAGAGCAGGAAGAGGAGCCGGTACAGGAACGTCAGGGTCGCCTCGAAGATGTCCGCCAGTTCCGCCTCGGCCGGAGCTTTCCCCTCACCCCCAACCCCTCTCCCCCGAGGGGAGAGGGGAGACGATTGGAGGCGCTGTTTGCGGTCAGCGAGGAACCCCTCGGCGAGCTTCGTGAAGATGGTGAGGAAAATGCGATCCTTGAGCCGGTCGCCCAGGCGTTTGGCGTACTCCCGACTGCCGTGGAGGATGCCGTCCAGCCAGCAGCTCCGGTCGCTCACGCTCCCGGCTCGGCTCAGAAAGGCATCCGGGCGGAAGAACAGCGCCCAGTAGCGGAAGGCTTCGTTGGGGTCCGTGTCGCCGGAGGCGGTGAGCGCCTCGGCGAGATCGACCTCGTAGAAGTTCGTGGCCCGCGCGTCGAGCCTGGCGGCTGTACAGCCGCCAGAGTTTGCCGTTGGTCACGATGATCCAGTCGGCAGCGCCCTGGTCCAGCGCCGTGACAACGCAGGCCCCAGGGTATTCCTCCGGCGTGTCGGTGTCGTTCAGGTCCGGGCCATCCAGCCAGCGGTCCCAGGCGTAAACGAACGCGGCGGTCAGCTTCTCCGGTCGCTCACGCTCCCGGCTCGCCAGGTTGAGCAGGTAGTCAGGCTCGGTCTGATTCGACTTGCTGGGCCGGTTGACGCTCGGCTTGAACCCCAGCCTCTTGAACAGCGGTTCGAGAAGCTGGGTGCGCAGTATCTCCTTGTCCTTGCCGCCCCAGCGAGTCTGGGCATCCCGGAGAAGATCACGAACGAAAGCGAAAAGTTCGGACGGGTTCTCTCGCCAGGCCGGGTCGTCCCGCAGGCGTTCGCGCAGGAAGTAGTCGGAGAACAGCGCCCGGTTCTGGAAATACTCGCCGGTGTAGGCCGCGGCGTCGAACACGCTGCGCAGCTTGTCGAATTGCTCCAGGGCGTCCGGGGCGGTCCAGGTGAAGCGCCTCAGCGCGCGAAGCTCCAGGCGGGTCGGGCTGCGGCGGTCCACCTTGAAGATCTTGGGGACCACCTGGATGCGCTCGCCCCCGTCAGGCCCCTTCTGCGCCCGCTTGTCCTTGTGAAGGAAGACGAACTCCAGGGTGTCGAAGTCGGATGCCAGGACGAGCAGGTAATCCATTGTGGTCTTGCCGAGGACCCGCACCAGGTCGTGGCGCACCTTGGCCGTGAGGGATTTCGGCTGGGCGAAGACGACGCGGAGGAGCTGCTCTGGATCCTCGGACAGGAGCTCGACCTTCCTGACGGCGCTGGCCGCTTCGCCGGATAATCCCACCGCCTCTGGGGACAGGAGTGCCCGGTCACTGGTGTCGTACCCGAGCCTGGCCAAGAAGGCAGTGAGGGCGTCGGACGAGGCTAGCTCGGCCACGTCTTTGGCGGTCAGGTCGAGATCGGTCGGGTACGGCACAGGCCAAGCTCCAGAATGTCGGATCGCCAGCGCGTCCCGCGCCCGGTCGCACTCATAGTCCTAAGCCCGGGTTGTCGAGTCAAGTAAATCCCGCCTGCGCGATCGAGTGTGGCTCGGCCAAACCAAGGCTCGACTTTCTCCTCCTGGCTGCTATCATCGGGCTACTCGTCTCCGAGCCCATCATCACCGCCACGGCTGGAGCGGTCGCATGCGCCCCGAGTTGCCCTCCGACGAAGCCCTCGTCCAGCGGCTTCCGCTGCCGCTGGCCCAGCTCTATCGCCGCGCTCACAACGCCAAGACCGCCCTGGATCGGTACCTGTCGGCCTTCTACTTGTGGGAAGCCTCGCTAAAGCTCCTTGGTTCGGTCGCCATCGTCACCTATGCCGAGCAGGACAACCACGACCCGGCTCTGGTCGAGCGCCTGTCAAACCTTGCTCGCCCCGCCCTGGGGCATTGGTGGGAATTCGTCCGGATGCTTACCCCCGCCCTGGCCGAGGCCGGGAGCCATGGGTTCGAGGCCATGCGCGACCTCCTGCTGGGGCGCTGGCGCGACGACATGCCCCGGGCGGCCGGCCTGGACGTGGCCCTGCGCGAGGCCCTGGATGGCACCCGGTCCGCTCGGGCCACCGTCCGGCTGAGCGACCTCTTCGACCGCCTGCTCACGTACAAAAACCGAGAGATCGGCCACGGTGCGGCCGGCCAGCGAGCCGCCGAATTCTACGAGCGCATGGGCCCCGCGATGTTGTCCGGAGTCGCCGAGGTCCTTTCGCGGCTGGACGTTCTGGCCGGGCGGAGTCTGCTGTATGTTGCAGACGTGCGGCGGGGGGGGCCGAGCACCTGGCTAGTCGAGCGCTATGACCTGTCGGGGGAGACCGCCCGGCGGATAGAGACGCAGGAAGTGCCGATTGCCCAGGCCGGTTCGCTCCCGACCCCCGGATGGGTGTACGCACAACTGCCAGGCGAAGCGGGGGCCGGCCGGCACCAGGCCCTGCACCCCTTGGTGCTTTACGACGCCGAGCCGGCGGTGGTGTTGTTCTTCAACAATCGCCGTGGGGAGGGACGCGCCGAGTATATCTGTTACACAACCGGCGAGGTTGTCCGCCGCGACGATCTGGGCGGCGAGCAGCGCGAGCTACTGGCCCGGCTGCTCGGCACCTCGGCTGACGGTGCCGCCCCGGAGGCGTGGGCCGTGCGCAGCCAGGCGGAGGAGCCGCCGCCCGCGATCCGCGCCCCGGCCCCGCGGGCCCTCGGCGACTTTGAGCTGCTCAGCGAACTGGGCCGAGGGGGCATGTCGGTGGTCTACCGCGCCTGGCAGCCCTCGCTCGGCCGGCAAGTCGCCCTGAAATGCTTGTCGCGCTCCGGCGACCCCAAGTCGGAAGCGCGCTTCCGCCGTGAGATCCAGGCGCTGGCCCGGGTCGATCACCGCAACATCGTAAAGATCTTCACTTCGGGGGCCGACGGCGAGCAGTGGTTCTACGCCATGGAACTGGTCGAGGGTTCCGATCTCGCCACGGTGTGTAATTACCTAGCCAGCGGCGCGGCTGGCCGGCCGGAGAACGCGGGCTGGGAGGGCGCCTTGGCCGCCGCGCGTGCGGCGGCGCGCCGGCGGGAGCGACCCCTGGACGGCACCATCCCCCGGGCGGGTGAGCCGGACACACCCGCCGAACCGTCCGCCGCCGCGCCTGCTTCGCAGGGGTATATCCGCCACGCCGTCGATCTGGTCCGGCAGGTGGCCGGTGCGGCACACGCGCTGCACGAAGCCGGCGTCATCCACCGGGACATCAAGCCGGGGAACATCCTGCTGACGGCCGACGGTTCCCAGGCGGTCCTCATGGATCTCGGCCTGGCGCAGTTGCAGGACGAGGAGCAGGGCCGGCTGACGCGGACGCGGCAGTTCGTCGGCACGCTCCGTTACGCCAGCCCCGAGCAGGTGCTGGCCGTCGTCCGGCTCGACCGGCGCAGCGACGTCTACAACCTGGGCGCCACCCTCTGGGAATTGCTCGCGCTGCGGCCGCTTTACGGGGCGACGGACGACACGCCAACCCCCGAGTTGATGCAGCGCATCCAGTACGAGGAGCCGCCGCGCCCTGGGCAGTACAATCGCGGCGTCCCTGCAGACCTGGAGGCCATCGTCCTCAAGTGCCTGGAGAAAGACCCGCGGCGGCGCTACGCCACCGCCGCCGAGCTGGCCGACGACCTGTCGCGCTGGCTGCGGGGTGAGGCGGTCCGCGCCCAGCCCCCGGCCTGGTCTTATCTGGCGGCGAAGTTCCTCCGGCGCAACCGGGTCGTCGCCGGCACCGCCGCCTTCTTGCTTGTCGCCCTCGTACTGGGGAACCTCCCGGCCCTCTACACGATCCGCTCGCTGACGCAGGAAAACACGCAGTTGCAAGATCGGGTGCGAGCCCTCGAAGGCGAGCCGCACGACCCCAAGACCGATGGGCCGTCCCTCGCCCCCGGCCATACGGACGCCTTCGCCTATGGCGGCTGGGCCGCCTCGGGCATGTTGCTGTCCGCACTGGTCGGCACGCTGGTGATCTCGCGCCTCCGCCGTCCCCGCCCGGTAGCCCTCAACGTGCTCCCGCGTCGGGACGAGCCGGTTCACGCGACCGCTGCACCCAAGCCTCCCGATACCCCAGACGAGAAGGAGCCGGTGGTGACGGTCTCCGCGGACGGCGCCGCCGGGATGGGGGACGGAGTCTCACTGACCGCGACCGCCGGCCCCGACGTGGCGCCTGTCCCCCCTGTGAACCCGACGGAGGACACGGAAGCCTTCTCCTCGCAGACGGTCGTGCTGCATTACCCGGCCCCCATCGCCATCGCCTTTCGCCGCTTCTGCCAGCGCAAGCAGCCGCACGACCGCCTCGCCCAGCTATTTGACACCTTTGAGGCGACGGTCAAGTACCTCGTCTTCCTGGGCCTGAGCGACCTGTTGCAGTGCCTGGCCCGGTCGGGACAGCCGGTCGTCTTGCCCAAGGGCCAGCCTTTTGCCTTCCTGCGCGGGCACCACAAGAAGACCCTGGGCCAATGGCTGGAAACCCTGCGCGAAACCACCAAGGAGCTAGGTAAACAGCCTGACCGGTTCCTCCGCGAGCTGCCCGAGGTGTGTCAGGAGAAAGGCTACCTCGACGCCGACCTCTGCGGCTGGCTCGTCAAGAAGCGCAACGAGGTGCACACCATGCACAACATCGCGCTGGAGTCGCAGTCAGCGGACTGCCGCCGGCTGCTCAGCGAGACCCGGCCGAAACTGGAGCGGCTCTTTCAGGAAATCCGCTTCGTCCGCCGTTACCCCTTGGGCTTCGCCCTGCCCGGCTACTCCGGCGAGGACGAGCCTGGCCTGCGGCGCTACCGCATTCACTCGTGCATGGGGGCGCGGGTTGCCACCGCCAAGGAAATGTTTCCGCTGGAGGCGCCCGTCGAGCTGCGGGCCGGGGTACCGTTCCTCGCCGCCCCCGACGATTCCGCCGTGCTCTACCTGTGGCCGTTCCTGCTCCAGCGCGAGTCGGACCGGACCCAGCGGCCGACGCTGTACGCCTTCCAGGAAGTCCGGCCCGGGGCCGAGCACCTGGCCCGGATCACCTCCGCCGCCATCGATCACGAGGACGTTCTGGAACCAGGATCTGTGCGCGGAGGGTGCCGGGGACTTTGAGTGGCTGGCGAAGGAGCTGCGCGACGGCCCGGCGTTGGCCGCGCTGCCCGCCCCGCTGCGCCTGGCTCGGGGCCTGGCGGAGTCGCTGGTGGGCCGGCTCTCCGGGGAGATGCTGGGGAAGAAAAAGGCGAACCCTCTACGGCTGATCGGCCCGATCGCCAAGGGCGGGTTCGGGACGATCTACGACGCCCGCGACGGGCGGGGCGGCCGGGTCGCCGTCAAGGTGATGGAGACGGAGGAGGACTTCGGCCAGTTCCCTCGCTTCACGCGCGAGTTCGAGCAGCTCCGCAAGGCGAGCAGCCAGCACCCCAACATCATCCGCTGCTTCGACCAGGGCAACGACATCATCGGTTGGCGCGAGTACCCCTGGTACTCGATGGAGTTTGCCGCGGGGGGCGACCTGGCGCGCTCATCCGCGAGCACCGCGCCCGACTCGACGGAGCGCTCGCCTGGGACGACCCCGAGGGTCGTGCCCAGGTCGTTGCTGAATTTCGCGCGATTGCCGGCGCGGTAGCCTACCTCCACGACAACGACATCATCCACCGCGACATCAAGCCCGCCAACGTGCTCATTGTGGACGGCGAAGAGGGCGCCGAGCTGCGCCTGGCCGATTTCGGACTCGTCAAGGAGGTGGGGCGGGTGCGGACGGGCGAGACGATCGGGCCGGGGAGCACCCAGGGACAACTCCTGGGATCGCTCCACTACATGGCGCCGGAGCAGGAGCAGGGCAAGGACGTCGGGCCGGCGGCGGACGTCTACTCCCTGGGCATCGTCCTCGCCGAATTGGCCATCGGCGACCGCCCCCTTCCCAACCTGGCCGTCGCCGCCGGCTCCACGATCGAAAAGAACGAGAACGTTCGCCGCCTCCCCGAGCCCCTCTTTGACCTCGTCCGGCGCTGTACGGACCTCGACCCGTCTTGCCGGCCCCCGAACGCACACACCGTCCTCCACGAGTTCGACCTGGCGGTCTCGCGCTGCAAGGCGGCTGCTGCCCCGGCAATTGCCCCTGCCCCCGCGTGAAGGCGCCCGATCGCGGGCCGCTTCGTTAAGGCGAACGGCAGGAGATAGGTGCCCTCGGCAGCGCATCTCCGACCGCCCGCCGGCACCGCACGCGCTGCCAGGTTGAACTGAAGTGACCGGGACTTCTGTTCAACCTGGCGCGGACACCGCAAGCCATTGGTAAATAACGACATGTGGCTTCGCAATTCAGCAAGAATCGCCAGGTTGAACTGAAGTCCGATGTGTGCGGGAGCGCTACGACGGGCTCCTTCGCCGCAGGGCGAGGGATCGTCGCCCCAGTCCCCCGTACTCGGTCGGAGCACCGGGGCGAGGGGAGATTATCTCCTGCCGGTCGCCTAACCAGATCGAGGAGACGGAAGGCAGGGCCGGTTCCACGCAAATTGCCACTTTGTGCTAAAGTCGTCGGGAATTATATGCAAAGTGGCGCGCATACCGCAATCCCTTGTCAAATAACGACATGCGCCTTCTTGCCGCAGGCTCTAACCCATTGTCCCCAAACGAGATAGCATCGCAGCACGCAGCCGGCTGCGGCGCCTACCCAGCTTGACGCCTATTTTGAGCACAACTATAATTTCGCCTGATGCACCGGCCTCGTCAGGATGGCAAGCCGGCGTCCCGCCGGAACCGTTTCTGCCTTCTGCTGTAGACTCGACGCTTCACGCGACAGCGCGAACCGCTGCCGCGCGGTTCCCGCACTCTTGCACACGGGTGGCCCTTGGCGGACGACGCCCTGATCCGGCAGGTCAAGGAAGCCAACGACATCGTCCAGGTCGTGGGCAGTTATATCGCCTTGCGCCAGGTGGGAGCCACCTTCAAGGGGCTGTGTCCCTTCCACGACGATCACCGGCCGTCGTTCGATGTCGATCCGCGGCGGCAGCGGTACAGATGTTGGTCCTGTAGCAAATACGGCGATGTCATCAGCTTTGTGCAGGAACACGAGCGGATCACTTTTCCCGAGGCGCTCGATCTTCTGGCACGCCGGGCCGGAATCCCATTGGAAAAGAAGGGCGCGTCCCCGCAGGCGCAGGGACGCGCTCTTATGCTTGAGTCGATCCGCTGGGCGGCCGAGCAATTCCAGAAGTGCCTGCTGGACGACCAACACCTCGGCGAAGCGGCCCGCCAGTACCTGGGCGAGCGCAAGTTGCTGGGCGAGACGGTCCGCCGCTTTGGCCTGGGGTTCGCGCCGCCTGCCGGCGACTGGCTCATCGAGCGGGCCCGGGCCGACGGGGTGAGCTTCGACCTGCTGGAAGAGGTCGGCCTGATCGCCAGGCGGATGCAGGGGAACGGCTATTATGGCCGTTTCCGCGACCGGGTCATGTTCCCGATCCGGGACGCCCTCGGCCGGACAGTGGGGTTCGGCGGACGGATCCTGCCCACATCTCCTGACCCGCGGGCGCCCAAGTACTATAACTCCGCGGAAACTCCCCTGTTCAACAAGAACGAGCAGCTGTACGGCCTGGACGCGGCCAAGGCGGCAGCGGGCAAGGCCGGCTACCTCGCCGTCGTCGAGGGGTACACCAACGTCCTGATGGCCCACCAGACGGGCGTGCCGCAGGTGGTGGCCACCATGGGCACCGCACTGAACGCGAAGCACGTCCACAAATTGCGGATGTTTGCCCCCCGCGTCGTCCTTGTTTTCGATGCCGACGCCGGCGGCGACACGGGCGTCGACCGGGCCCTGGAGATCTTCGCCAGCCAGGAGGTGGACCTTACCGTCGCCACCCTGCCCGACGGGCTGGACCCCTGCGACCTGCTGGTGGCCCGCGGAGCCGAACCCTTCAAGCAGGCCCTGGAAGGCGCGGTGGATGCCCTGGAGTTCAAGCTGCGGCAGGTGACCTCCGGAGAGGACAGCGTCGAGGGGCGGCGTCGGGCCGCCGATGCCGTGCTGGCCATCATCGCCCTGGCCCCCGAGTTGGTCGGCCAGTCCGGGGCGATGAAGCGGGAATTGATGGTGACACGCATCGCCCAGCGCCTCGGCATGCGGGAGCCGACGGTGCGCGGCCGGCTCGATGAATTACGGCAACGGCGGCAGCGCGCCGAGGAGAACCGCCACCGGAACGAGACCGCTGGCGAGGTCCGGTCGGCCAAACCGGAGCCGCACGATCGCCAGTTACTGGAGGTGTTGCTGGCCGAGCCGGAGCTGGTGGCGGCCGCCCAGGCGGAGCTGCCGGCCACCGAGATCGGACACTTGGGGTTGCGGCAATTGCTGGCCGGGCTGTACTCTTTGCAGATAGAGGGCGAGCCGCCGACTCTCGACTTGCTCCGGGCGCGACTGGACGACCCGCGCCTGGCCGAGGCCGCCCTCTTGCTCCAGGAGGTCGGGCGGGCCAACCCGGATCGGGACGCCACGCTGCGACTGCTCCTGGCCGAGTACCGCCGGCGGCGGCTTCAGCCCGAAAAACAGGAGCTGCACAACCAGCTCCACGCGGTCAACGACCACGCCCGAGCGGTGGAACTGCTCCGGCGGTTGCAGGATCATTCGGCGTCAAAATGAGTTTTGAGGTTAACCGCGACGCGGTAGGGGAGCGCTGGCGAACAACGCTTCCCTCCGGGTCGCGGCTAACCACAAAACTCTCCCAACGGAGGGTTTGATGGAGAAGATCGACGAGGGCCTGAAAACCCTGCTCGAACAGGGCAAGGAAAAAGGCTACCTGACCTTCACGCAGGTCAACGACTACCTCCCCGATGACGCCGTCAACCCCGAGAAGCTCGACCAGCTGATCCTGATGCTGGAAGAGCAAGGGATCGAGCTGATCGACGAAGAGGACGTGGCCGACCGCGAGCGCTCGCCCGGGGCCGCCTCCGCCGAGGCCGACGCGGGGGCCGAGCTGGACCTGAGCTTCATCGACGACGACGACGGCCGAAGGATCGACGACCCCGTCCGCATGTATCTCACGCAGATGGGCAACATCCCGCTGCTGACGCGCAACGAGGAAATCGCCCTGGCCAAGAAGATCGAGGTCACCCGCAAGCGCTTCCGCCGCAAGGTCCTCGAATGCGACGGCGCCCTCCGCCAGGTGGTCGAAACCCTCAAGCGTGTCCACTCCGGCGAACTTCCCTTCGATCGCACCGTCAAGGTGTCCCTCACCGAGAACCTCGAAAAAGACAAGATCCTCCAGCGGATGCCGCACAACCTCAAGACGCTGGAATACCTGATGGGCCAGAACGAGCAGGACTTCGAGCAGGTCCTGGTGGAAGGGGACGATGAAGATGCCAGGCGCAAGATGCGCCGCAACATCCGCATCCGCCGCCGCAAGATGGTCACCCTGGTCGAGGAACTGTCGATCCGCACCCAGCGCGTGCAGCCGCTGATGAAAAAACTGGAGCAGTTCTCGGTGCGCATGGACGAGCTGGAAAAGGCCATCGAGGAGATGAAGGGGCTGCGGGCCTGCAAGGAGGACCGGACCAACCTGGAGAAGGAACTGTCCGACCTGATGCGGATGACGCTGGAGGAGCCGGCCGGGCTGCACAAGCGCGTCGAGATCGTGAAGGTCCGCTTTGCGGAGTATGAGGAGGCCAAGAGGGCGCTGTCGGGCGGCAACCTGCGCCTGGTCGTCTCCATCGCCAAGAAGTACCGCAACCGCGGCCTGAGCTTCCTCGACCTGATCCAGGAAGGGAACACCGGCCTGATGCGGGCGGTGGACAAGTACGAGTATCGCCGCGGCTACAAGTTCAGCACCTACGCCACCTGGTGGATTCGCCAGGCCATCACCCGCGCCATCGCCGACCAGGCCCGGACCATCCGCATCCCGGTCCACATGATCGAGACGATGTCGAAGCTCCGCAATGTCTCCAAGAAGCTGCTGCAGGAGATGGGCCGCGAGCCGACGATCGAGGAGACCGCCAAGGCGGCCGGCATCACCATCGAGGAAACCCGGCGGGTGATGAAAATCAGCCGCCATCCGATCAGCCTCGACCGCCCGGTCGGTGAAAGCGAGGACAGCTACTTCGGCGATTTCATCGAGGACGATTCGGCCGAATCGCCCGTCCAGGCCGCCACGCAGGAGATGCTCAAGGACAAGATCGAGCAGGTGCTCAAGACCCTGACCTACCGCGAGCGCGAGATCATCAAGCTGCGGTATGGGCTGGGCGACGGCTACACCTACACGCTGGAGGAGGTGGGCCGCATCTTCAAGGTTACCCGCGAACGGGTGCGGCAGATCGAGGCCAAGGCCGTCCGCAAACTCCAGCATCCGGTGCGAAGCCGGCAACTCGAGGGCTTCCTCGACGGCAAGCGCCGCGGAGCGGACTGAAACCACAACCGCCGGCCCGAAGGGGCCGGCGGTTTTTTTTGTTGAGCTGGCGAGCGGTGTGGCGTCAGCCCGCCGGTGAGAACCGGCGGGCTGACGCCACGCCGCTCGCCCCGCACCTTCGGAGGACACGGCCATGGCTAACGCGATCGGCATTCTGCGTGAACTCCACCGCCTGCGCCGCCATATCGCGGCCCTCCAGGACGAGATCAAACGCGTGCCCCTGAAAATCAAGGCCCAGCAGACGCGGATCACTCGCCTGGACGAGGAGCTGAAAGCCGCCCACGACGCCCTCATGCACGTCAAGACGACGATCCGCCAGCACGAGGGGACGCTCAAGCAGACGCATCAGCAGATGACCAAGTTCGAGGGGCAGATCGACCTGATCCAGTCGAAGAAGGAAAACGACGCGCTGCAGCATGAAATCACGCATTGCCGCAAGCAGGCCGGCGAGCTGGAGAACGCCATCCTCGAAGAAATGGGCAAGGCCGAGGAGATGACCATGCGGCTCCCCGAGCTGGAGAAAACGCTGAAGGCGAGCAGGGATGAGCTGGCCCGCTTCGAAGTGGTCTCCAAGGAGCGCGTCACCGTGCTAAGCGAGGAATTGCAGAAGACCCAGGCCCAGCTCAAGGAAGTGGAAGCGACCTTGCCGCCGGAGCTGCGACCCACCTACGAGCGCCTGGTCGGCTCGATGGGCGAGGATGCACTGTCGCTGGCCACCAGGAATACCTGCTCGGCCTGCCACACCGCCCTGACGGAGCAGCAGCGCAACGACCTGCTGTCGGCCCGGCTGGTGCTGTGCAAAGCGTGTGGGCGGATTGTGTACCTGGCGGATGAGGCGCTGTGATGGCAGCCCGACGCGCCAGCAAGGGATGGGCTCCCTCGCTGGCGCGTCGGGCTAAGGCGGCTTTTCGCGGATGGCGTCGCTGCCCGGAAACTGGATGCCGGTCAGCTTGGTAACGACCTGCTCCACGGGCGATCTATCGACAACTCCATCGAGGTGAACTCGCTCCGCCGATCTGCTCGCCAACTGCTGCTTTTTCTTTTTGAGCTTGTCGGCCTCGTCACGGTAGCCGGCGGCCTTTTCGAAGTCGGCCTGCGCGACGGCGTTTTCCTTTGCCACGTTCAGCTCTTCGAGCAGCCGATCAAACTCGCGCGTGTCGGGCGGCGCCGGCGCATGGTGCAGACGGAACAGCGCCGCAGCCTGGTCAAGCAGACGCAGCGCCTTCGTTGGCTGGCAGCCTTCCATCAGACGGCGCTCGGACAGTTCCGCGGCAGCGGCCACAGCCTCGTCGGCAATCTGCACTTGGTGATACTTCTCGAAGTAGGCGCGGTACACGCCCAGGATGGCGACGACCTCGCCCGTGGGAGGCGGCCCTACAAAAACGGGCTGGAAGTTGCGACTCAGGACCGCGTCGCGAGCAATCGTCCCGTGATAGACCTCGGGCGTAACGCTCGCGATGCACTGGACGTCGTTGGCGTCCAAGGCCGACTTGAAGAGCCGGCTATCGTGGCCGTACGCGAACAGGTCGTCGACGAAGAGCACGACGTTGCCGGCCCCGCGCACCTCGCTCGCCAGTGTCTGAGCGCAGCGCAAAAGCTTCCTGCTATCGTCCTTCGCGTGAATCACAACCGACCGCAGGCGGAGATGAACGATGCGACGCCCGCGCAGATACTCCGGCGGGGTGTCACCGATGACCAGCTGAGCCAGCCCGCGGATGATCGACGATTTGCCCACGCCGACCGGGCCGACGAGAAGAGGATTGCCCTCGTTGCGGCAGGCCAGGACGAGAAGGGTCTGATCGATCTCGTTGCTGCGACCGACGCAGGGCACCAGGCTCTGTTTGCGGGCCAGGGCGGTCAGGTCCGCCGCAAAACTATCGAGGGTCGGCGTTCGGACTGTTGCGGTGCCCTGGTGGACGGGCCGTTGCCCCGCCCAAACATCGGCTTCCGGATTGTGTCCCAGCAAGTTCAGCACTTCCTGGCGCACGTCGTCCAGCCTGAGGCCCAGGTTCATGAGCACCTGGGCGGCCACGCCTTCCTGCTCGCGCAACAGGCCAAGCATCAGGTGTTCCGTGCCTACGTAGTTGTGGTTAAGGTTGCGCGCCTCCTCAATGGCGAACTTGATCACCTCTTTGGCCCGCGGAGTCTGCGGCAGCTTGCCCATCGTCACCACGTCCGGGCCGGACTGGACGATCTTCTCGACCTCCCCGCGGATCTTGGCCAGGTCGATGTCCAAGTTCTTCAGCACGTTCGCGGCGACGCCGGAGCCTTCCTTGATCAGGCCAAGAAGGATGTGCTCGGTGCCGATGTACTCGTGGTTGAAGCGCACCGCCTCCTGGTTGGCCAGCTGCATTATCTTGCGGGCGCGGTCCGTAAACCGTTCGTACATGGTGCAGCCTCCGTGGGCGTCGTTCGGCGAACTGAGGACCAATCCGGGTCGGTCTGCCGACTGCGAAAGAGTTGGCCCATTTTACCTGGGGCCAGCCGACCGTACAATGAAGCGCATCGCCGCCCCCAGCAGGAGAGGACGCATGAACATCCCCATCTCGCTGCCGCCCTACCCGATCCCGCCGGACCACAAGGAGCTTCCCGACAGGGACGAAGAGGTCGCGATTGGCATCCCGCCTACACCGCCGGGCCACAAGGACCTCCCCGACAGCGACGGAGCGATCGTGATCAACTTTCAGGAGCGTCCGCAGATGGGGCTGCTGACCGACACAATCAAACCCGTGCTGCAACGGCTTCACCCGGACGGTCATTTTGTCATCGGCACGGACAACGGCATCTACTGGCGTTTGACAGACCCGCCGCTCAACGGTTGCAAGGCGCCCGACTGGTTCTACGTCCCCAATCGGCCGCAGCTCCTCGACGGCGAAATCCGGCGATCCTACGTGCTCTGGCGTGAAGGCATTGCCCCCCTGATCGTCATGGAATTCGTCTCCCGCGATGGGTCGGAGGAGCACGATCGCACGCCGCTTACGGGGAAGTTCTGGGTCTACGAACAGGGAATCCGCGTGCCGTACTACGCCATCTTCGACGGCTTCCGTGAAACGCTGGAGGTATATCACGCCGTGGACGGGCGCTACCAGCCTCTCCCGGCCAACGAGCGCGGACACTACCCGATTCCCCCACTGGGTGTGGAGTTGGGCCTGTGGCACGGCGGATATGAATTCCACGGAGAACTCACGTGGCTGCGCTGGTACGACGCGGCGGGCAACCTGCTCCCAACTCCGCAAGACCAGCGTGACGCGGAGCGGGAGGCCAAGGACGACGCCCAGCGCAAGGCAGACGACGCCCAGCGCAAGGCAGACGACGCCCAGCGCAAGGCAGACGACGCGACAGAGAAATCGCAACGCCTTGCCGAGAAGCTGCGATCCCTTGGCATCAACCCCGACGAGGTCTGAAGCGGTGTGCCTTATCGCCTTGTTTTTCCGCGTCGTCGAAGATGCCCCGCTGATCGTCGGCGCCAACCGCGAGGAGTTCTATGCCCGTGGGGGCGACCCGCCGCGTCTCCTCCCGGGTCCGGTGCCCGCCATTGCCGGCGTCGATCCCACGGCCGGCGGGACCTGGCTCGGGTTGAACGCCCGGGGTGTCCTTGTTGGCGTCACCAACCGCCGCAAATCGCGATTGCCCGAGCGGCCCCGGAGTCGGGGACTGCTGGCGCGAGATCTGCTCGCCTGCGAATCGGCGAAAGAGGCGGTCGAGCAGGCCATCCGCGAATTGGAAAGCGGAGAATACGCCGGCTGCAACCTCGTTTGTGCCGATACGACTGAGGCCGCCGTCATCCACGCCGGCGACTGGCTGCGCGTCCGCCTGCTGCCGCCGGGGATTCACGTCCTGGCCAATGGCGACGTGAATGATGCCAGCGATCCCCGCGTCATGAACGCTCTCAACTGGCTTGGCTCCCGGACGTATGGATGCAGCCAGCAGGTCGTCGTTGCCCTGGAGGAGTTGTGTGCCCAGAATGGTGCGGATGGGCCGGCGATCTGTCTTCGCGCGGGTGATCGAGGGACGGTGTCGAGCAGCATTGTCGCCGTGCGCTCGCCGCTGAAAACCGGTATCTACCTGCATGCCCAGGGGCCGCCGGATGTAACGCCGTATGCGGATTATTCGCCCCTGCTGGCCGCGCTTGGGACCGCGTGAGGAACGCGCCGCCCGGTGGGCGGCGGCTCAACGAGTTGATGGACACATGAATCCTGACGTGCCGCCGCTGCCGGCGACCCCCCTGGACGCCATCACGGCCACGGTCCTCGACCAGGTCATCGTCGAGGGGCGAACCTTCCTGATTGAACGGCCCGACGATTCGGATCGGCTGCTCGACGATCCCACGGTTCGCGCCGCCTTCGCGGCCGACGAGTATCTGCCGTACTGGGCGGACCTGTGGCCGGCGTCGCGCATGCTGGCCAAGGCGATTCTGCGCAAGCCGTGGCCGGAGGGTTTGGCCGCGCTCGAAGTCGGCTGCGGACTGGGCTTACCGGGGATCGCGGCGCTGGCGCGGGGCCTGCGCGTCACTTTCAGCGATTACGACGCCACCGCCCTGCACTTCGCGGCCCGCAACGCCCGCCGCAACGGCTTCCACGACTTCGAGACGCTGCGCCTCGACTGGCGACAACCGCCGGCATCGTTGCAGGTGCCGGTGGTCCTGGCATCGGACCTGCTTTACGAGCTGCGCAACGTCGAACCGCTGGTTGGGCTGCTCCGCGCGGTGCTCCAGCCGGGCGGCGTGTGCCTCCTGACCGATCAGGACCGCGTTCCCTCCCACCTGCTGCGCGAAACGCTGCGCGCGAGGGGCTGCCGTTCACCACGCAGGTCATGCACGCCGGGGAGCCGGGAGGGCGGCGGGTCCGCGGGACGCTGTACCGGATCCGCCGCACATAAGTCTCCCCTCGCCCGGGTACTCCGGGGAGAGGGGTTGGGGGTGAGGGGTAATTCCCGGCCAAGAAAAGCCCCTCACCCCCAACCCCTCTCCCCGGAGTACCGGGGCGAGGGGGGAAAGGCGGTCTTTGCCGCCGCGGCCCGGATGGTTACCATGAGCCCCAGAGACCGCGCCGACCGTCGGCGCTCGTTCCCGAGGAGGGTTGGATGATGCGCAGGACTTGCTGGGCCGGCGTCGTGATGCTGCTGATGGCCGCACCGGTCGTGGCCGAGGACAAGGTCGAGGTCAAGACGCTCAAGTACGACGATCTGAAACAACTCATCAAGGACAACAAGGGCAAGGTCATCGTCGTCGATTTCTGGCAGAATTCCTGCGTCGAGTGCAAGAAGGAACTACCCCGGCTGGTGGAGTTGAAGAAGAAGCACGGCGACAATCTCGTGGCGATTACCGTCGTCCTCGTCGACGACGGCGACGACCTCAAGGCCGAGAAGGCCAAGGCCGAGAAGTTCCTCACATCCAAGAAGGCGGGGAACGTCACCAACCTTATCCTCGACGAAAAGACGGCTGTCTGGTCCAAAGAGCCGCCCGGAGTCAGCTCGTTTCCGACGGTCTACATCTTCAACGCGGAAGGGAAACGCGAGAAGCGTTACCCGGACGATCAGGAAAAGTTCGACTACGGCGACATCGGCAAGGTGGTCGGCGATCTGCTGAAAAAGTGAGCCGAGCCGCGCACGTAGCGGAGCGGAGTAAGCGGCGTGGCATCAGGCCGCTTACTCCGCTCGAAGATTCGCTTCGTGCGCGGCTCGGACCGGAAGAAGTGACCCATGAGCGGACCGATCCTCAGTCCCGATGTGCAGCGTGCCGAGCGCATCCCGCCGCGCCAAGCGCTGACACGCAAATGGCCGGTGCTCCACTACGGCGGCGTGCCGAAATTCGATCGCGCCCACTGGACCTTCCACGTCTTCGGCCTGGTGGAGCAGCCCTGGGAGTGCAGCTACGAGCAGTTCCTGGCCCTGCCGCACGTTCAGGTGCAGTCCGACATGCACTGCGTCACCCGCTGGAGCAAGCTCGACAACCTGTGGGAGGGCGTTAGCACCCGCACCGTCATCGAGCAGGTGCAGCTGAAGCCCGAGGCGAAGTTCGTGATGGTCCACGGCGAGCACGGCTTCACGACTAACCTGCCGCTCGACGATTTCCTGGGCGAGGACTGCCTGTTCGCCTGGAAGCACAACGGTCAGGACCTGGAGCCGGACCACGGCTACCCGCTGCGCCTGGTTGTGCCGCGGCTCTATGCGTGGAAAAGCGCCAAGTGGGTTCGCGGCATCGAACTGATGGAGAAGGATCGGCCGGGATTCTGGGAGGAATGGGATCACGGCGGCTACCACATGCGCGGTGACCCGTGGCAAGAACAGCGCTTCCGTGATTGATGTTTAGCGGCGGATCGTAGATCCGTTCGATGACGAGCACCCCCATGACCCTCCTCGACCGCCTCCGCGCCATCGTCGGCCGCGACGCCCTCCTCACCTCACCCAGCGACCTCCTTGTCTATGAGTGCGACGGGTTCACCATCGCGAAGAAGACGCCCGATGTCGTCGTTTTCCCCGCGTCCACCGAACACGTCGTTGAGATCGTCAAGGCGTGCAACGAGGCCAACGTGCCGTTCCTGCCGCGCGGCGCCGGCACCAGCCTGGCGGGGGGATGCCTGCCGGTCGGCGGCGGGGTCATGATTACTCTCACACGGATGAAGCGGATCGTTGAAGTCAACCTTCGCAATCGCTACGCCGTCGTCGAGGCCGGTGTCGTCAACGAATGGCTCAGCAACCGCCTCAGGCCCGATGGCTACCACTACGCTCCCGACCCATCCAGCCAGAAGGCGTGTACCATCGGCGGCAACGTCGCCACCAACTCCGGTGGGCCGCACACGCTGAAATATGGCGTCACGGTCAATCACGTCCTGGGGCTGGACTTCGTCCTGCCCGACGGCCGGTTGGTGCAGACGGGCGGCCCCACCGAAGACAACCCCGGCTACGACCTCACCGGCGCCATCGTCGGCAGCGAGGGAACCCTCGGCATCGCGACCCGGGCGACGGTCCGCATCACCCGCAGCCCCGAGGCGTACCGCACCCTGCTGGGCGTCTTCGAGACGGTCGACGACGCCACCAACACCATCAGCGACATCATCGGCGCCGGCATCATTCCGGGTGCGCTGGAGATGCTCGATGCGCTGATCCTGAAGGCCGTGGAGGAGGCGTTTCACTTTGGCTTCCCCCTCGACGCCGGCGCGGTGCTCATCATGGAGGTGGACGGCTTGGAGGCAGGGCTCGAAAACGACGCCGAGCGCATCGCCGGCTTTGCCCGGCGGAACGGGGCACGCGAGGTACGGCGGGCCAACACCGACGCCGAGCGAACGCTGTTGTGGAAGGCGCGCAAGCAATCGTTCGGCGCCATCGGCCGGCTGGCCAACAGCTACTGCTGCCAGGACGGCGTGGTGCCGCGGACCAAGCTGCCGCACATCCTGCGCGAGATTACCCGCATCGGCGCTCACTACAATATCAAGATCGCCAACGTCTTTCATGCCGGCGACGGCAACATCCACCCGATCCTGCTCTTCGACGAGCGCGACCCAGACCAGGTCAAGCGCGTACTGGCGGCCAGCCACGAGATCCTCGACGAGTGCCTGAACTGCGGCGGCAGCGTGACCGGCGAGCACGGCATCGGCGTGGAAAAGATCGACTTCATGCCGAAGCTGTTCACCCCCGAAGACCTGGGCATGATGCTGCGGCTGCGGTCGGCGTTCAACCCGGAGAACCGGTGCAGTCCGTCGAAGATGTTTCCGACGGCCGGGGCCTGCATCGAGCCGAGCAAGGCGGGAAGGCGGGCGGCGTTGTGAGTGGCTGGGGAGAAGTAGCTGTGTGTGGGGCCGTAATGCTGATCATGGGCCTCGTGGTTATCATCAGGGGAAGATATTCGCTGGGCCGTGACCGTTTTGTCGAAGGGGTGCCGGCTCGTGTTGCAGGTCTGATGTTGTGTCTACCCTTGTCGCTGTGTTTGTTCATCGTTTTTGCCCTGCGGGCGTGGGCGGCGGTGGCAGGTCAGCGCCTTGACTCCACGAGCCTGTGGCCGGTGGGTCTTGGCTTAACTGGGGGCTGCTTACTCCTTTCTTGGATGATCGCCAATGCAGCCTGGAAATCGGCCGAAAGCGAACGCGCAAGCCGGCATGATGAAGAAGATGACGACGACTCTCGCCGGAGCCCACCGTCCAGCGAGGCGGACGACCGCGACTGGGCTGAAGAGCATATCCAGTCGGCGGACCACGGCGACCGCCCGGGCGGGCGGCCGTACGGTGAAGGCGACCCTGGCGGTGAACACATCAAGCCGAAGGTTTGAGCCATGAGTCCATACTTGACGTGCACTGGCTACCTATCCACTCAGCGCAAGCTGGCCAACATGGAGGCCCGGCTCGCGGCTCTCCGGGTGCGCGCCGACCTCGATCCAGGCCATCGCGCCGCCGTGGAGCGGTCGTATCTGGACATGATGCGGCAGCATCGTCGGGATGTGATGCTGTACGAAGAGATCCACCCCACCTCGGCAGGCGCATAGGAAGACTATGAAGCCTGTGGCAAAATTGGGAGGGCGAGGCTCCTGCCGAGCCGCAGACGGCCGAGAAACCGGCTCGGCAGGAGCCTCGCCCTCCCAATTTTGCCACAGGCTTTTAGCGACAAACCCCATTTTCGATGTACAGTCGCCGCCCGCCGGCGACGTTAGCAAGCTGGGGCTCCACGGTGCGCTCACGCTGGCAGGAGGTCCTGCTCATGGCGCTGTCCAAGCCTGCGCGGTCGCGGCGAGGGTTCACGCTGATCGAACTGCTAGTGGTCATCGGCATCATCGCCGTCCTCATCGGTCTCCTCGCCCCCGCCGTGCAGAAGGTGCGCGAGACTGCGGCGCGTATCTCGTGCAGCAATAACGAGCACCAGATCGGGCTGGCCACGATAAACTACGCCGGCACCAATAACGACCGACTGCCGCCGCTGTACGGGCGGGCGCAGGGCCTATCCAGCCTGGGCACCTGCTTCTACTTCATCCTGCCCTACCTGGATAACGAACAGTTGTACAACGGCGGTTCAAGACCCGGTTCACGCCTGCCGGGGAACCCCGAGGGAATCCCGCCCTATTACTCGATATTCTACAAACCACCTCGCGGGGTCGCTGAGGCGCCGCCGGGGCCCATCATTGGGCACGTCGTCAAGGGCTACCTCTGCCCCAGCGACACCACCACCGAGCAAGGGCTGTACTCGTCGGCCTGGGCCATCGGGCCAGACCGGGGGAACAACGTCGGTCTCCTGGCTCTGTGCAACTACCCGGTCAACGGCTTCGTGTTTCCGCCGGGCTCAAGCAACGGCCCGAAGTACCCGGCCGCGATCAGGGACGGCGTCTCGAATACCGTCTTCTTCGCCGAGAAGTATGGGCTCTGTGGTCCGGTGGGAAATCAAGGTCTTCTTGCCTGGGGGTGGCCCTTACCAGGCAAGAACACGACGCCCGTGGTGCAACCGCCTGGATTCTTCACGACCGCGCCGTTCCAGGCCAATCCGCTGCCGACGCAGTGCAACTTCGCGCAGCTCCAGACTCCGCACCCCGGCGGCATGGTGGTCTGCATGGGCGATAACAGCGTCAGGACGGTTTCACCGGCCATCAGCGCCGCCACCTGGCAGGCCGCGATCACCCCCTACAGCGGAGATATGCTCGGTCCGGATTGGTAGCCAAATTAGGGGCCGGCATCAGCGGCCGGCATCAGCGGCGCCAGGCCTGGGCTCGATCGGGGGCCGGCGAGCGCACAGCACGCGCGGGTGGCCCGAGCCATCCTTGATGGTCGGGGCCAGCTCGTAGCAGCCACAAGCCTCGATCCGCTGGCGAGCCGATACTTCCTGCGGCGAGCCGATCTCGACGATCAGCGACCCGCCCGGCTTCAGGAAGCGTGGCGCCTCGCGAATCAGGCGCTCGAAGATCACATAGCCGCCCACCCCTCCATCCAGGGCCAGACGCGGCTCGAAATCGCGCACGCCCACCGGCAGGGCCGCCAGGTCCTCGCGAGGGATGTACGGGGGATTGCTGAGGATGAAATCGAAGCGGGCCTCCAGCGCGATCGGGGCGAACAGGTCGCCCTGAAGGAATGCGATCCGTTCGGAGACGCCGTGTCGTGCCGCGTTGCGCTGGGCCACCGCGAGGGCGTCGGCGCTGATGTCGGTCGCCGTGATCCGGGCCCCGGGGTGCCGTTTGGCGAAGGCGATTGGGATAGCGCCCGAGCCGGTGCCGATGTCGATGACGGCAGGCTCGGCGATATCCCTGGCCAGGCGCAGGGCCTCGACGAGCAGGGTTTCGGTGTCCGGCCGGGGGATGAGCACGGCGGGACCGACCTCGAACTCCAGCGAGAAGAACTCCTTGCGGCCGACGAGATAGGCGACCGGGCACCCCTCCAGTCGCTTGCGGATCAACTCCTTGAATCGCGCGGCGCTGCTCCTCCGTTGCCGTCTCTTCATACCGCGTGTACAGCTCGATGCGCTTGCAGCCCAGGGCGTGACTCAGCAGAACCTCGCTGTCCAGGCGCGGCGACTCCGACCCCTTTTGGGCCAGGAACTTGGCGGTCCAGTCGAGAAGCCGCCCGACCGTCCAGGGCTCCTCCGTCTTTGGCTTCGGGTTGCTGGCTTTCACGTCCACGGTCGGGGCCTCCTGCGATGGGGACCGGGCGTCGGCTCTCCTGGCCGCCGCTCATGGCGTTGCCTGCCCGCCGAGGCGCTGGCGCTTGTCGAACTCCTTCAGCGCCTGAATCACTTCGGTGAGGCGGCCGGCAATGATGGCATCGAGCTTGTAGAGCGTCAGGTTGATGCGATGGTCGGTGAGACGATTCTGCGGGAAATTGTAGGTGCGGATGCGCTCGCTACGGTCGCCGGAGCCGATCAGCGTTCGCCGGGCCTCGGAACGCGCTTGATGCAGCTGTTCGCGCTGCCGTTCGTAAAGCCGGCTGCGGAGGATGCGCATGGCCCGCTCGTAGTTCTTGTGCTGGCTCCGCTCGTCCTGGCACTTGACCTCCAGCTCCTCGGAAGTGCCCTTACGATACCAAATGCGGACGGCGCTCTCGGTCTTGTTGACGTGCTGGCCGCCGGCGCCGCCGGCCCGCATTCGCTCCCACTCGATGTCCTGCGGCTTGATGTCGATCTGCACCTCGTCGGGTTCGGGCATGACGGCCACGGTGGCGGCGGAGGTATGGATGCGGCCCTGCTGCTCGGTAGCGGGAACGCGCTGGACACGGTGGCCGCCGCTTTCATACTGCAGGTGCGCGTAAGCCTCGTCGCCGCTCATACTGAAGACGACTTCCTTGTAGCCGCCATGCTCCCCAGGGCTGAACGAGATGTCCTCGACCTTCCAGCCCATATCCCGGGCGTAATGGCTGTACATCGCATAGAGGTCGCCGGCAAAGATGGCCGCCTCGTCGCCGCCGGTGCCGGCCCGGATTTCCATGATGACGCTGCCGAAATCCTCGCCCGGCTCGATGAGCAACAGGTCTTCGAGGCGGGCTTGCAGGGCCTGCGCGGCGTTCGCGCTGCCCCTCCAGTTCCTCGAGCGCATACTGGATCATCTCCGGGTCGCGTGTGTCGGCGGCCAGGGCCACGTTGGCGGCAATCTCCTCGGCCAGCTTCTTGTATTCGAGATAGGGCTTGACGAGCTTGCCGGCGCTGCCGTGCTCTTTGGCAACTGCGCGTAAACCGGGCGCGGTCGGCGATCACGACCGGGTCGGCGAGCTGCGCTTCCAACTCGCGGTAGTGCGCGAGGGCTTCTTCAAAGCGATTCCACATGGCATGGGGCCTGGAACAAGCGGGACGGGGATCGTCCAAAAGTTTAGCCGCGAGCGTCCCGCGAGCGCTTCTGCAAAGCGCTCGCGGGACGCTCGCGGCTAAACGAGGGAGGGACAACCTATTTCGGTGTTTCTGCGGTTTCGCCCTTCTTGCGCTTGTCCCAGTTGTACTTGCGCTGGAACTTCTCGACGCGGCCGGTGGTGTCCAGGAACTTCATCTTGCCGGTGAAGAACGGATGGCAGGCGGAGCAGATTTCGACGGTGATGTTCTTCTTGGTGCTGCGCGTGGTGAAGCGATTGCCGCAGCCGCACACCACGGTCGCCTCGACATATTCGGGATGGATGCCGGATTTCATACCAGTCTCCAGGTTAGCCGTCAGTTAGATGTATCATCTTACGAAGGGATTCGCCCGGCCGGCAAGAGCGATCGCGGGGTCCGGAGAGCAACAAACCGCCAGATGCCTGTTTTGCAAGTCCAGCGGCCAGTCGGGCAGCCCGAAGTGCCAGCGAGGGAGTACAGTCCCTCGCTGGCGCTTTCGGGCTGCCCGGGTCGCGGCATGGCCCGGGATTACCGCGTTGGGCCCGCCGGGTCATCATCGAGCCCGGCTCGGCCCCACGCAGGTGCCGGTGGCGACGGCGCCGGTCGCTCCGCCTCCGGATTCTCGGCTGGCCGGGTGACAACCGGCCGCGCCGCGCGCACCTCGTTCGCGGAACCCGCCCCGTGCGGCGAGCGCAGGTGCGGTCCGTAATTGGCCACCAGCGTCAGCTCGTTCCCTTCCATCTTCCCCTCGCGGCCGGGCACCAGCAGGAACTCGAAGACCAGGTCGCGGTTGGGCAACAAGCTGAGGTCCAGCATCGGCGGACACTGCGAGCGGTGGAAGAAAGCCTCGCGATAGGGCGAATCCGGGTCGCGCGTGTCGGTGATGGTCAGATCGCCAAGCCGGCTCAGGTAGCGCAGGAAGCCGAACCCCTTTTCCGTGTTGTAGTGGTAGCAGGTGCCGCGAATGCGCGAGCCGGCATCACCCCAGGCCGGCGGCTTGACCGGCACCGGAGCCGCGGTTTTTGGTGCCACCGGCACCAGGCCCGGGATCAGGTAGCCCGATACGAACACATCGCTCTCGCAGCGCAAATCGTAGGAGACATTCTGGAAGCCGATCAGCTCCACTCGGCAGCCCATGTTCTGGAGGGCCCGCACCACCTGGACAAAATCGCCGTCGCCGGAAACCAGCACCACGCGGTCGAGCTTGGCCGATTGCAGCAGCATGTCCACGGCCAGGTCGAGGTCCGAATTGGCCTTGCTAACGCGGACGCCATCCTCGTTGGTGAACCACTGCACCGGCTTCTCGATCACCTTGAAACCGACGTCGCGCAGCGCGAAGTGGTAGCGCGTGGCCCGGGAACGATAGTCGAAATCGCGCTGGGCCCGCTCCTCGTCGTAAGCCAGATAGGCGTTGAGGCGAATGGCATCGGCCCCGTCGCGGGCCGCATACTGGCGCAGGGTATCGAAGCGCATGCCACGGCCGCCGTTGCGGACGATGTTCTCGACATCGACATAAACGCCGGCACGCAAGCCTTTGGGACTCATGCGACTCTCCCGAATTGGGCGTCGCAGATTACTGTAGTGTCCCGCGGAGTGCAAGGAAACGGGGTGTCAGGCCGCGGTGTTGATGTGCCAGCGGCGTATCGCCAGCTCATCGGGCCGGCCAGCCACGCGCAGCTCGATGACTTCGTCTCCCGGCTCGGCTCCGAAGCCGTCTGCCAGGGCCCGCGCCGGGTCTTCGCCCTCAGGCAGTTCCTCGCGGTAGACGACGTAGACTCCCGGATGACAGGTGGCCGCAGCAGCCAGCCCTTCCGCCAGGTTGGCCCAGACGGCGCGGTCCCAGTGCAGACCCGGGAAGAGCGTTTGCAGGTAGCCCGCGAAATGCTCGCCGAGATAAGGTCGCGGCGGCAAGAGATAGAAAGTGGACATGGGCCGGGCCCTCCTTGGCCGGTGACTCCCGGTCAAGGATCGGCAGGTGCCAGCGTAAAAAACCTCTCGCAAAGAGACGCAAAGAGCGCAAAGAGCAGATAACCGTGTCGCAAATCCGTCGCGAATGACCGGGGCAGCCCGAATGCGCCAGCGAGGGGGAACGGCAACTCCTCACTCGCGCTTTGGGCTGCCCACCTTGCGAGAGGTTTTTCCTAAAGTCGCTTGGTCAGCACCAGCGACCGCCGGCCGCTGCGCTCGTAGCGCTCCCGTCGGCGCGGCCGGGAGGTCGTCCGGCGATCCGAGGTGAAAGCCGCCTTTTTGCACGAAGAAGTTAAAGGCCTGGGTCGAAAGGCAAAACAGCTCCGCGGCGCCCAGCGATTTGGCCTGGGCCTCGGCGTAGCTCGTCAGCTTGGCGCCGATCCCCTGATTCTCGTACTTGCCGTCCACGCACAGGCAGGCCAGCTCCGCCTTGCGCTCGTCGGGATAGGAATGGATGGCCACGCAGCCGACCGGGTTGGCATCGACCTCGAACACAAAATAGTCGCCGATCTGCCGTTCGATCTCCTGCCGGGTGCGGCGGACCAACTCGTCGTTCTCGATGCCGGCCTGGATCAGCTTCAGGATGATCCGGGCATCCTTCTTCTGGGCCCGACGGACGGCCTGGTATTCATTGGCGTGCACCAGGGTGCCGACCCCTTCGTTGGAGAAAACCTCGGCCAGGAGCCCTTCCTCCACCTTGGCATCGATGATGTGGACGCGTGGCACGCCGCCGCGCGCGGCCCGGACGGCGTTTTCGAGCTTGGAAACGAGCGGCTCCACGATCTCGCTTCGCGCCTCCGTGAGCAACGCCTGGGCCTCCTCGACGGTCAACTGGCGAAGCGCCTGCTCGCCCCGGCGGACGATGCCCCCGGAACTGAGGTAGATGAGCTTGACCGCCCGCATGGCCCGCGCCACCTCGACGGCGACCGCATCCGAATTGAGCCGATAGGTGCGCCCTCGCCGTCGCAGCCCAGCGGCGGAATCACCGGCACAATGTCGTGCTCCAGCAGGGCCTGGAGCATCGCGGTGTTGACCCGCTCGACCCGCCCGGTCATCTGGTAATCGACGCCACGGATGATGCCTGCCGGATGGGCCACCAGGGCGTTGCCGTAAGCTCCGCTCAGGTCCACCGCCGCGAGTCCCTCAATGACCTCGTGGGTGACGCGATTGGCGGCGGTCAGGGCCAGTTGCAATGTGGCCGGATCGGTGACTCCGGTGCCGTCGGTGTTGGACGGCGTCTGCCCGGTCTGCTCGGCCATGCGCTTGATCTGATACCCGGCCCCGTGCACCAGGGCGACGCCGATACGCAGGCTGCGCAGCAGGGCGATGTCGAGCAGCAGGTTGGCGAAGTTCTCATCCTCGACCACCGCTCCGTCGAGCGCAATGACGAACACACGGTCGCGGAACTGCGGCACGTAGCGGAGGATTTCGCGAAGGTCGGTCAGGTGCAGCATCAGCAGTGGCTAGTGGTGAGTGGCTAGAGCTGGGCGGCCGAATCCGCCTCGCTTGTCCTGCCCCGGTAGCAGCCTCTAGTATACATTAGGTGCGGGTCATCAGACACTAGCCACTAGCCACTCACCACTAGCCACTAGGCAAGACATGCCAGAAAAAGTCGTCATCATCGGATCGGGGCCTGCGGGTTGGACGGCGGCGATCTATGCCGCGCGGGCCAACCTCAATCCGCTGGTGTTTGAGGGGGCACTGACGCCGGAAAACCAGCTCAAGGGGACCACGCCGCTGGGCCAGCTCAACCTGACCACCGAGGTCGAGAACTACCCCGGGTTCCCATCGGGGCATACCCACGAGTATCTCAAGACGGCCCTGCCCCCGGAAGTGCAGCCGCACTGGGTGCAGAAGGGGAAGCCGCAGCGGTCCCACGGCATCGAGGGGCCGGAGCTGATGGAGTTGATGCGGCAGCAGGCGAAGAACTTCGGGGCGCGGGTCATCACCGAGGACATCCTCAAGGTCAATCTCCGCCGTCACCCCTTCGTCCTGACGCCGTCAGCAGGGGAGACCGTCGAGGCGCTGACGGTCATCATCGCCACGGGGCGCGGGCGAACTACATTGGCCTCCCGTCCGAGGATCGCTTCAAGAACAACGGCGTCTCGGCGTGTGCCGTCTGCGATGGTGCCCTGCCCCGCTTCCGGAACAAGCCGCTGGTGGTGGTCGGCGGCGGCGACTCGGCAGTCGAGGAGTCCACGTACCTGACCAAGTTCGCCTCGGTGGTTTACCTGGTCCACCGCCGCAATGCCCTCCGGGCGAGCAAGATCATGGCGCAGCGGGCGCTGGAAAACCCGAAGATCGCCATGAAGTGGAACACCGCCGTTGACGAGGTCCTGGGCAACGACAAGGACGGTGTGACCGGCGTGCGCTTGCGGAGCACCGTCGGCACCCGGGCGAGGAACTGGCTGCCTCGGGCATGTTCGCCGCCATCGGCCATACGCCGAACACCGATTTCTTGGGGGGCCAGGTCGAGCTGGAGCCGAACGGCTACGTCAAGTGGACGACGCCGCAGCGCACCTATACCAGCGTGGACGGCGTCTTCGCGGCCGGCGATGTGGCGGACAGCACCTATCGCCAGGCGGTGACTGCGGCCGGCTCCGGTTGCATGGCCGCCCTCGATGCCGAACGCTGGCTGGCGGCCCAGGGACATCATTAACCGGGCGTGGCGAGCGGGGGGCGTTAGCCCCCCGGTTTAGCACCGGGGGGCTAACGCCCCCCGCTCGCCTGACTGGATTGGCCAGGTGAGCACACTGTCCCCCACTCTCTTCACCTGCCCTTGACGCCGCGCCGCCTCCTTGTATTATCCCCCGCTCGCAACCGAGGACGTCTGCGCACCGCCGCGGCCCTTGCGCCGGGCGTGCGTCATGGCGGAGCGCGGGAGGCGCCGTGAAGATCCGATCCCGACTACGACGTGGACTTCTCGGTTCCCTGCTGCTGATTGCCGGGGCTGGGGCCGCGCTCGTGGCGTCGGCCGAAGACCTCGTCCGCTTCTCCCGCAACGTCCCCGGCGAATCCCAGTCCATCATCATCGACGCCGATGACATCGCCACCTGGATCGATGGCGATACCCGCATCCTCCTGCTCAAGGGGCAGGTGCTGGTGCAGCAAGGCGTTGTCCGGGCCCAGTTCCAGAACGGCGTCGTCTTTGTGGACCAGAAGGGCTACCAGGCAACGCACATCTGGAACGCGGACATCTACGGCGAGGGCGAAGCCCGGGTGCAGAGCGGGGCCGACATCAGCAGCGGTGCCACGGCCTTCGTGGACCTGCACACCCGCGGCGAGCTGAAGTTGAATGCCCACAAGGGGAAGGTAGCGCAGGAGGCGCGGGCCGACGATCCGGTCTTCCGCCGCGGGGCGAAGCAGCGGGCGGCCCTGCGGGGACTGGCCGCCCCATCCCAGCCGCCCGGCCCAGCCGCCCCGGCTTCCCCGGCCAGCCCAGCCATCCAGCAGGCCGGTTACGCAACTCCGGCGGACGCGGCCGCACCGCCGGTCGCGGCCACGCCAACGCAGGGAACTTCGCCGCCCGTCACCCTGCAACCGCCCGTCCCCCGCGCCACCGTCGGGAGGGCAGGCCACGCCGGGACCGGTGGTCCCGGGAGCCGCCGGCACGCCTCTCAGTCCCTTCGGCGGCGTCCCTCCCGGCGGGCTGGCCCCGGTGCGCCAGTACAGCATCGTGCCCAGGAATCCGGCAGGGTTCAAGATTCACCACGAGAAACTGACGCCCACCCAGGTGGGACAGCCGCCCGAAGAGGCGACCGTCGTCACGGGCGGCCTCATCCTCACGGTGCGCAGTGTCGATCCCCACAACGGGTCGGTCGATTTCCTCGATATCGAGGCCGACCGCGCCGTGGTCTGGTCGCGCGGCCAGGCTCGCGATCAGGCCGACCGGCTGCCGACGCCGGAAGGGGTGACCGGCACGGAAATGGAGTTTTACCTCGCCGGTAACGTCGAACTCCGCCAGCACAGCGGCAAGGACGAGCGCACCCTGCGGGCCGAGGAACTCTACTACGACGTAAGCCGTAATGTCGCCCTGGCCCTGACCGCGGACCTGGAGTGGCGGCAGAACGGCGTGCCGGACCTGATTCACTTCCAGGCCGACGAGTTGCAACAGCTCGGCCCGGCCAACTTCCGGGGGCTGCGCGGCACCTTCTTCTCCAGCAAGCTTCCCTCGGACCCGGGCCTGAAGGTACTGTTCGCCCAGGCGACGCTGGAGGAACAGCGGCAGCTTCCGCAAGACCATCTTTGGCCGCGAAGTCATCAACCTGCAGACCGACCAGCCCGCCGTCGAGGTCCAGAAGTTGGTCCGCGCCGAGGACATCATCCTCCGCATCGAGGATGTGCCGGTCTTCTGGTTCCCGGTGCTTCAGGGCGATGCCAACGATCCGCTCGGCCCCATCAAGGACATCTCGATGGGTTACAACAACATCTACGGGTTTGATTTGCACGTGACGTGGGACGTGTTCGACCTGCTCGGCATCGAGCCGCCCAGCAGACGAGTTGGCATCTGGATACCGACTACCTGTCGGAGCGGGGCCCGTCGTTGGGATCGCAGTTTCAGTACGCCGGGGCGAACCCATTCGGCGTGCCGGGAAAGTACAGCGGCCTGTTGAAGGCCTGGTTCATCGACGATTCCGGCACGGATCGGCTCGGTGGCGAGCGCGACGGCCAGCCCCATCCGGAGTCCCGCGACCGCGTCCAGTTGACCAATCGGATCGACGATCTGCCCTACGGCCTCAGCGCCCAGTTGCAGTTCGCCCACTTTAGCGATCAGAATGTGCAGGAACAGTACGACAAGATCAACTTCGACCAGGGTCCCAACCAGGAGACTTTCCTTTACGTCAAGCAGCAGCCGGAGCACACCAACTATGCCTGGACGGTGCTCGGAGAGGACGGGCTGAGGGACTGGTTCACGGAGACAAGCTGGCTGCCCAAGGTGGACGGCTACTTGATCGGGCAATCGTTCTTCGACCTGCTGAGTTACAACGTCCACGCCGACGCCGGCTATGCCCAGTTTCGGCCGGCGTCGGTGGGGCCGTCGCCGTTCTTTTCGGGGACGCCGCCCATTGCCAGCAATGCCGTGGCCGTGGACACGGGCCGCTTCGATGTGCAGCAGGAGCTACGCCTGCCCTTCTACCTCGGTCCGGTCAAGGTGATGCCTTACGCCACCCTCGACCTGTCGTACTACACCGACGACCTCGAAGGCCAGGACAAGGGACGGGCCGTCGGCGGCGGCGGACTGATGGCCAGCATCCCCTTCACCCGGCTTTACCCCGACGTACACAGCCTGCTCTGGAACCTGGACGGCATCAATCACAAGCTTGTGCTGAGCGGCAACTACTACACCGCCAGCGCGACCGCATCGCCGACCCTCTTCCCGGAACTCGATCGGCTCAACGACGACGTGAACGACTACTCCCTGCGCTGGATGACGCC
This sequence comes from uncultured Planctomycetota bacterium, assembly GCA_963827935.1. Taxonomy (GTDB): domain Bacteria; phylum Planctomycetota; class Planctomycetia; order Gemmatales; family Gemmataceae; genus DATFNV01. Next base: position 1,241,304 of record CAWHCN010000004.1, read on the forward strand.
CAACCAGTTGCTGTTCAACCCGGCCTACGGCCAGGCGCTGATGACCTCGCCGGTCTACAACACTCAGCTCTATGCCCTCCGCGATCTGGTGATGAACCGCATCGACACACTCGGCACCATTGAGGAGCTGCAGCTCGACCTCCGCCAGCGCTGGCAAACAAAGCGCGGGTTCCCCGGACAGGAGCACATCATCGACTGGATGACGCTCGACCTGTCGGCCACGGTCTTCCCGGCACCCAACCGCGACAACTTCGGCAGCACGCTGGGCTTCCTCCAGTACGACTGGAACTGGAACATCGGCGACCGTACCGCCCTGACGTCGAGCGGCTGGATCGACCCCGAGACGGACGGCCCGCGCTTCTGGGCCATCGGCGCCTACCTGAACCGCAACGACCGGACCAACTTCTTCCTCGGCTACCGGCAGATCGACCCGCTGGAAAGCAAGGCAGTGACGGCGGCGCTCACCTACGTTTTCAGCCCGAAGTACTCCATCACCGCCAGCTCGACCTACGACTTCGGCACCAACGAGGCGCTGTCGAACGCCGTTACCGTCACTCGCGCCGGCTCGGACCTGACGGTGAGTTTCGGCCTGACCTACAACGCCCTGACCAGCAGCGTGGGCGTGCAGCTCGAAATCGTGCCGAACCTGGTCGGCAACCGCATGGTGCCGGGGCTAGGCTCCGGGCTGCTGCCGCACTAGGGCCAGCGGCAGGAGTTAGCCTACCCTCGGGGGGAAAGGCGTTTCGGGGCAAATTGCGGGGCAAACTCGCCACACCCCCCCCCTCGCAACATCGGTGGACAAGGGAGGACAAGTGCTGCCCAACGCCTGACAGGCCGCCTCCCATTGACCCGCGCCGGCGACTGTGGCAAGATTCCCCGCCTGCCGTCGTCCGCAGGGCAGGGAGGCCCGTCATGCCATCGGTCAGCACCGCCGCTCTCCCGGAACCGTCGCCTGCGTCCCTCGGGGCCTGGCTGGCGGCGCTGTGGCGTCACGTCCTTTTTCCCGGCCTTGCTCCTGCTTCCGGCCGGGTTAGCTGGCGTGCCCTGGCCCTGCTCGTCTTGCTGCCGGCTGTGTTGCTCTATCCCTGCCTGGCGTTTCCGCTGTTCGAGCCGGACGAGGGGCGCTACGCCGAAATCCCTCGCGAGATGCTGGCACGCGGCGAATGGGTCGTTCCCTACCTGCAGGGGGAGCCTTATCTCGACAAGCCGCCGCTCTTCTACTGGATGGTGATGGTCAGCTATCGGCTGCTGGGCCCCCAGGAATGGGCGGCCCGGCTGGTGCCGGCCCTGGCGGTGCATGGCTGCATCCTGCTCACCTACCTGCTGGGGCGGCGCAGCCTGGGCGAACGGGCGGCCTTCTGGGGGGCCGCCTTCCTCGCAGTAGCACCGGCCTTCGCCGGCATGGGACGACTCCTGCTGCTCGACGGCGTCCTGACCTTGTGGACGACGCTGGCCCTGCTAGCCCTGTTCGAGGCCCTGCGCGGCGAGCGCTGCGCTGGGGCTGGTGGCTGCTGGCGGCGGCGGCCTGCGGACTTGGCATCCTGACCAAGGGGCCGGTCGCCTTGGTTCTGCTGCTGCCGCCCGCCTGGCTCTACCGGCGCTTGAGCGGCGGCGGCTGGCGGATCGGTCTCCCGGCGTTGGCGGCGTTCCTCGGCGTCGTCCTGGCCGTCGCCCTCCCCTGGTTCGTGGCCGTCTGCGTGCGGTTGCCGGAGTTTGCCGGCTATTTCCTGTGGCATCACAACGTCGTCCGCTTTCTGCAACCGTTCGACCACATCCGCCCGCTCTGGTTCTATGCCCCGGTGATGCTGCTCGGCCTGCTGCCGGCCACGCTCTTCCTGGGGTCTTTCCTGCGCTTCCTGATCGCGGGGGAGGCGGCCACGGCCCGGCAGCGACCGGTGGCCTTGGGCTATCTCTTGCTGGCGGGGGCCTGGTGCGTGCTCTTCTTTTCCGCCTCGGGATCGAAGCTGCCGACCTATGTGCTGCCCGCCTTCCCGCCGCTGGCACTTGCCTTCGGTCAGCTCCTGACGGCCCGGGGCTGGGACCGCCGGCGCTGGCCGGCGGCGCTGTGCGGCGCGGCCTTTCTCCTGATGGCCCTGGCCCACCTCGTTGTGCTCCCCTGGTACGCGGGCCAGCGGGCGCCGATGGGGCGGCCCGACGAGGTCCGTGCCCTCTGCGGCGACCGCACCGTGCCGCTGATCTGTTTCCCCCGCGGCTGCGACTCCGTCGGCTTCTACCTGGAGCGCGACGACCTGCGCAGCTTCCGCGAGAAGCAGCTGGTGCAGTTGCTCGACGCCCTGCACGAGCAGCCGCGGACAGTCGTTCTCTGCACCCATCGACACACGTTGAAGGGGCTGCGCGCCGCCCTGCCCGCCGACCTGCACGTGACCCGCGAAATCCACTTCGGCCTTAGCGAAGGTCTGACCGAACGCCTGCGCAACGCGATGGGCGAGACCGTCCTGGGGCTGTGCGACGTGGTGGTGATCGAGCGGCAGGAGTGAGGCGGTGCCCGGAAAGCCCCTGGTGCTTCGTCAATCCTAGCTTGAGGGGTTGGCGACCCCTGCCTGACGAGCCGGCAGGGGTCATCGACCTGCAATACAGGGTTTGACCGACTGCCAGCTCCCGAGAACCACCTGCCCTGGCTGGGGATACGGGGGCGAGCGGCTCAAAGGTAGGTGGAAAGCGGCGGCCCCTTGGCGACAAGCGCGCGGACCGGGAAGGTGCTGCCGTTGCATCGTTGCACGATTGCAGCTATGCCAAAACCCCTGCATTGCACTGCAATGCATGCAATGCATGCAATGCACTGCAATGCATGCAACGGTTGCAACGATGCAATGATTGCATCGTTGCATCGTTGCACTGCAACGGTTGCAACGATGCAACGATGCGATGGCTTGACGGGTTGGGCGGGGGTGTCGGGCGGGGCCAGCGGAGTGAGACTCACCAGGTCCGGCGCTGTGCAGGGTGGGTCGCGCTCCGCATCACCAAGGACCCGCGAAATAATAACTTGGTCAATGACAGCTCGATCTCACCTGTTGGGTGGCACGCCCTGAGGTACTCCGAAGGGCGTGTTGCACTGAAAGCACGCCCTTCGGAGTACCTCAGGGCGTGCCACCCAGATGCCCTGGAACTTGACCAGGTTATTCTTTCGCGGGCCCCAAGGATTCGGGTGAGGGGCCGACTTTCGCTAGGGCAGAACCCCTCACCCCCGACCCCTCTCCCCGGAGTACCGGGGCGAGGGGGGCCGGTGCTCATCTCCTGTTGCCGAGCCGCCCCGCGCGGGATGATCGGAGGACGTGGTTTCCATCCCGAAGGACAGGGGGTGCATCATGACGTCACTGCGAGTCTCTGTGCGCTGGGCATTCACGGCCTCTTTCCTGGCACTGCTCTTCCTGGGCGGACCTTCGCCGCAGCCGGCTGGTGGGCAGGCGCGGGCCGCGGGCAAGAAGGATGTCTCCATCACGCTGAAGGTGTCCGACAAGACGGCCGGGTTGACTCTGGAAGCAAAGAAACTGGTGACCGCCGACACCAATGCCTTCGACTTCGTCCGCCACACGCTCGCCGTCAGCTACCGCACCGATCCCGACGGCGGACCGATCGTTACCAGCCTGTGCGGGGTCAGTGCTCCACGGGGCCTGGTGTGGACCGCGTACCTCGATGGCAAGCCGTGCAAGGGCGGGCTTGGGCGCGTCACCTTCGAGAAGGATGCAGTGCTGGAATGGAAAACCGAAAAGCCGGAAGCGCCCTGATCGGAGCCGACGGCTGGGTCCTGGTTGCCGGTTTTTACGTCGCCGGGCGATGAGAAGTTGTCCGAGCAGGCAAGCGGGCAGGCGACGGACCGGACCGTGCGAAGGCGCTCCGCGCGAGCCCGCGGCGCCAGCCAAGGGCGACTCGGGCCGCCCTGGGCTGGCCCCGCGGGCTCGCAGAGCTGCTGTCGTTGTTTCCGAACGGTCTTAACCAAAAAGAGCCGGAGCGTAGCGACAGGTTTTGACTCAACCTATCGCGACGCTCCGGCATCTGCTGGGGCGGTCGGGCGCAACCGCTCAATCGCAGGGCACCTGGTTGATGATGGCCGTCGAGGCGCCAACACTGCCGTTGCTGATACCGGTCAGGTTGGTCGTGTCGGTCAGGTCGATGTCGACAGCCGAGGATCCACCGGTGATGGCCTCGCAGTTCGACTGGCCGCTGAAGCTGTAACTCTGGTTGATGGCCAGGATCGACTGCGCCGACTCGACGAGTTCCGAGATCAGGGCTTGCCGCACTGCAACCAGGCCGCTGATCACGCCCAGGACCAGAATGGCGAACAGGAAGAGCCACTCGGCCGTCATCAGGCCACTGCCGCCGTCGTCGTTCCACAACTTGCGAAGCATGGTATGGTCCCCCGAGGGTGTGAAAACGGGCTCCCAGAATCACGCACTGAGGGCGTTCGGAAAAAAAGGGGGCCGGCCCCCTCTGAGGAAGGGGGCCGGTCCCCTTTTTTCCCGAACGCTCTTACCCGGTCCGTCGTTGCCGCGGACGCTTGCCGAAGCCCACGCGTCAGGCCCTGGCAGCCTCCCCCAGCAGGACGGCCCAAACGCCAGAACCTTGATGCACAGCGCGTGCCAGTCCGGTGATTTCGAGGAATCGCATCATTGGCGGGCAGGGTCCCAACCGTGAGCGAAATGCCCATTCCCAGCCGTGACGAAGGGCAGCACTTCTTCAACGAGGTCGTGGCCCAGTTCGACGGTCCCGCCTACCTCCGCCGCGCCCGGCGGGTACAGGGGGCTTACCTGGCGCTGCTCGACGAAGGGCGGCGGCAGCGCGGCGAATGGCTGGCGATGTGCCGCATCCGCCTGGGCACGTTGCGGGCCCTGGCCGGCGACTGGCCCGCGCTCGCGCCGCACCTGGCCGGCGAAGGCGAGCTGCGGAAGCTCGACGAACTCTGGCTCTTGCTGGAGCCACGCTTGCGAGTTCCGGTGGAGCCGACCCTGTCCGCCCGGACCCTGCGCGAGGCGCTGCGCGAACTGAGCGACAGCTTGCAGCGCTTCAACCGCCGCTGGATCGAGCACGTCCACAGGCTTGATTTGACAACCGTCAATGCCCTGCGAGCTGACTACAACCGCTATTACTTGCTGGAAAAGGAGTGCGCGGTGCGTTCCCCGCTGATCGCGCGGCAGGGGTACCAACCGCTGGAACCGTTAACGGCGGCCGCGGTCCTGGCCGTGCTGCCGCCGCTGCCAGTGCCTCGGACTCGGGCCGGATGACTGTTCATTCAGGGGCCGCCTCGTGCTACAATCCGCCCCAGAGGGCTCGCGAAAGAATAACTTGGTCAAGTTCCCGGTACCTGGGTGGCACGCCCTGAGGTACTCCGAAGGGCGTGCAGTCAGTGCAACACGCCCTTCGGAGTACCCTCAGGGCGTGCCACCCGACGCCGCTCTTGAGGGTGACGACCGCCGTGAGCGACACCCTGCCACCGCCATCCGATGTCATCCCTTGCCCCTCGTGCGGGCAACAGCTGCGGGTGCCAAAAAGCCTGATGGGCCAGGCGTGCCAGTGTCCCAAGTGCGGCCATAGGTTTACCGCAGGGGCCGGCGCAGCGTCTCAAGTGGCTGAGCCCGCCGGTGGCACGAAGCCGCCCGTCCCCAATCTCCCGCCGGAGTACGAATTCATCGCCGAGCGGCCCGACCTGCACGATCTCACCCTGGTCTATGACGTTCGCCACCGGCCCACGGGCCGTGAGTCGTGCCTCAAGATCCAGCGTTCGCCGCCCGGCGAGGAAGATAATCGCCATGGGCCGCGAAACGAGGCCCGGCTGCTGAAGCACCTGCGCGATGTGCCGTGCGTCCCACGGCTGCTCACCACCGGGACGTTCAGCGGACTCGACTTCATCGAGATCGAGCGGGTCAAGGGCCAGAGCCTGCATGGCGCCATGAAACAGGGCAGCCTGCCGACACCTCAGGACGGGGCCCGATTCGGCGAGCTGCTGCTTAAGGCCCTCCACGCGGTTCACACGGCGGGGGTTGTCTGGGGCGATCTGAAGCCCCAAACCATTTTCCTGCGCCCCGACGAAAGCGTGCAGCTGGTTGGGTTTGAGTGGGGTCGCCTGGTCGGTGAGGCGCCGCCGAAGCAAACCGCCCCCGGGCCGCTGACGCCCGCCTACGCGGCCCCGGAACAATGGCTCTCCCCGGGAACCCTCCTGCCCGCATCGGACCTCTACGCGCTGGGCATTCTGCTGTTCGAGGTGCTCACGGGCCGCCCTCCGTTCGAGGGCGAGCTCTTGAAGGTCTTGTCGCAGAAGACGCAAGGGGATCCGCCCGACCCGCGTTCGCTGCGTGCGGACATCCCGCTGGACCTCAGCAAGCTCATCCAGTCGCTACTGCGGAAGGACCCGAAGGCTCGCCCCTCCGACATCCCCCAGCTCATCGCCACGCTACACGAGATTGCGGAGCGTCCGGCGACGCTCCCTGTCGCGCCGTCGTTGGACCAGTCGGCATCGGTTCAGCCCGCCGCCGAAAACGCCTCACGCCAGCCCGTCGATCTGAACTTGGTGCAGAGCGTCGCCGAGTTCCTGACACGGGACGTATTCGTGGAGGCCCCCGGTGACTCGTCGCTCTGGAAAACCCGGCCGCCCGATGCCGCCGCTGCGCCGGCCGCTCAGGCAGGAGCAGAAAACCCCCCGACCCTGGGGGCCGTCAGCATCGCCGCACGACCTGCCCCCGGTGAACCACCAGCCGAGCTGTCCAGCGCGGACCCGGACGCCGTTGCCCGCACTGCCGTGCCGGGAGCCCCGCCGCCCGAGACAGCGCCACAGGCCTCCATTCAGAAGCGCATCCGCAAGGGCGATTGCCTGGGCCGCTACAAGATCATCGACCTGATCGGCGAGGGAACCTTCGGCTTCGTCTACCTGGCCGAGGACATCGAGTCGGAGCTGCACACGCGCGTCGCGCTCAAGGTGCCCAAGTCCCAGAGCGTGTCGAAGAAAAAGGTGGACCTGTACCGCCACGAGGCCAAGCTCTGGCGTGCGCTCAGCGCGGGCCGCCATCCCAATGTGCTGGAGCTGTACGATCTCAACCTGTTCGGCGGCGTCATCGCGTTTGTCATGGAGTACGTGGAGGGAGGCGACCTGGCCGACTTCGCGCGGGCGTCGGGCCCCCTGGCGCTGCACGAGGCCCTGCGCGTCATCGCCAGCGTGGCCGCCGCCCTGGGCATCATCCACGCCAAGCGCGTCTATCACGGCGATCTCAAGCCGCAGAATGTCCTGGTCCGCCGCGAGGACGGCGTGGTCAAGGTGACCGACTTCAGCGTCTCCCGCAGCGTCACCGACCGCGGGCAGGTGCCGGACAAGCTGGTCGCCGGCACCCCCGCCTACATGGCCCCCAAGGTCTGGGACGGCAAACCCTGCCTCCAGTCGGACATCTTCGCCCTGGGCAGCCTTTTCTACGAAATTGTCACCGGGGCCCGACCTTTCCGCGGCCGCGACGAAGAGTCGCTGCAAGCCGCCATCCGGGCCGGGCAGATCGACGGCCTGCCGTCCGAGCGGCGCAAGGACCTCCCGTTTGCCTTGGAACGCATCATTCTCCGTTGCCTGGAAGCCAACGTCGAGGACCGCTACCCATCGGTCGGCGAGCTGATCGCGGACCTGCAAGAGGCCGACACCAACCAGGACCTCGTCTCGCGCCTGGCCGATTGCGTCATGACCCATTCGCCGCCGGCGGACCTCGAGTTCCTGGTGACCAAAGAGTTGCCGGGCGCGGCTACCGCGGCGACGACCGCCGCACCCTGGTCATCGAATACTGCCTCGACGAGGACCCCATCGAGGTGCTTCTTTCCTGCTTCAGCAAGGCGGGCCTGGCCCGCCTGGCCGACCAGATGGGCGCGACCGTCGAGGCGGGCAGCTCCGAACGCGAGCAGTTCGCCCAGGCCATTCTGACCAAGCTGGGGCTGGGGACCAGTGCCGCCCCGCGCGGCATCCACGATAGCGTCCGCCTGGTGAATAACCTACGGCACCGCCTGGAACAGTGCCGCGATGCCGGCGAGGTGGCCGGCTTCGTGGCCCCGGCGGCGCGCGAATACGAGAAGGTGCTGCGCGACCTGCTCCGCTTCTACGGCCAGTTCCTCTATGGCCGCTTCTACGAACGCTCCCTGGTCCGCCTGGCCCGCAAGCGCCTGGCCGAGCACAAGCACGATCTCAGTCGCGTCACTCTCGGCGAGTTGATTGGCTTGCTGGATACCCTCAATGCGTACCTTGCGGGCGACTCGGCCGAGGCGCAGCAATTCCGCCGCGTCTTCGGCCGCTCCTACGCGGTGCCGCCCGAGTTCCTCACCAACTCCAAGGTGACCGCCCTGCGCAATAACCTGACGCACTGGAATGAAACGCTGGCCCAGGCCAACCTGCACAAAATCCGCGACACGGCCCGCGAACTACTGGGTGAGGTGAGCGTGTTCCTGCAGACGATCGCCGACGGCGGCGTCTACCCGCGCATCGTGGCGGTGGAGAGCTTCGTCACCGACCGCTTCGGCCGGCGCTATGTCTTTTGCCGCAACGACCAGGGGCAGCTCGAAAAGGTCTTCACCAACGTCGCCATCGATCCGTCGCGCCACTACTTCTTCTACCCGACGACGAACCCGATGCGGATTTACCCGATCCTGGTGCCGACCTGAGGGCCGCTTGCGGCTTAGCACTCGCGTCTGACAGCCGCGAGCGCTAAGCCGCAAGCGGCCAACCCGATAATGAGACCGCCCTATGATCGACTTCACCGCCGTCAGCCACGAAATCCGCAGCGTCCTGGCGCACCGCCGCGAGCTGTTGACCTTCCTCGGCTCGGTCTTCGCCGCCCTGGGCATTTTCCTGCAAAACCTGCTGGGCGGATCGCTGCCCGAATCGCTCAAGGGGCTGGAGAAGCACGCCTTTGCGGCCTACGCCCTACTCTTGCTGGTGCCGAGCTTGCTGCTGGCGCTGCGGCTCGCCAAGCTGAACGCCGGCATGACGCTCAACGGCATCCTCTACGCCCGCCTCATGCAGGAACAGACCTTCACCTCCCGGGCCGGGCCGGAGGCGACCCGGGCCGCGGCCGGGGTGAACATCTTCGGCGTGTCGTTTTTGATGTTCCTGCTGGCCGACCTGCTGGCCGGTTTCGCGGCCGCCCTGCTGGAGATGGCCCTGACGAATCCAAACGCCCCGGCCGCCCCGGCCATCGGCGCCGCGGTCGTGGTCGCCGGGTTGCTGCTCTACCTCTATTTCCACCGCCAAGCCGCCGGCTACGCCCTGGACCGCATCGGCCGCGAACCGTGCGCCCCGTTCAACCGCAAGCCGTGGGAAGCCCACGTGGCCGACAGTCTGCGCGACGCCAATCACGACATGATTACCGTGCTGGCCCTGGTCGGCCTCATCGTCTTCTCCGCCTTCGAGGGACTCTCCGGACTCGGCAAGGCCAGGGGCAGCACCGACCTCCCCTCCGAGGCGGTGCAGCAATACGGACCGCTGGCCTATGGACTGCTGATGGTGGTGACGGTCGTCGTCGGCATGGTGACGTACATTCGGCTGCGGCTGGCCATCGGCACGCGCTCGCTGCAAATCGATCCCAACGACCGCCCCTTCCGCCCCCTGCGCCTGACCGATTCGCTCCTGGGCTATTTTCTGCTCGTCTTCCTGCTCATCGTTTCGCTGCACTTCCTGCTGTATCCCTACCTGGACGAACGGATGCTGCTGATCGCGGATGCGGCGGGCGCCATTGTCGCGATCCTGGCGGAGCAGGTGACGCTGGTGATTGCGGGAAGGGTGTACTCTAGGAAGGGATGAATTGTACGAGCGGCCGGGTTTATCCCGGCGCGTGCGTGCCACCAGTAGGCGAGAAAGGCGGACATGGAAAGGGCGACCATCACAGTTGACGATGCGGGTGTCCGCCGCACCCTCTCCGACGGCAAAGTCCAGGCAGTCACCTGGGAGGACCTGATGGAAGTCTCGATCGTGACGACCAGCGATGGCCCCTTTGCCGAGGACGTGTTCTTCGTCCTGGTCGGCCGAAATGACACCGGGTGTGTCATCCCGCACGGAGCACCCGAAAGTGAAGTGTTGATGCAGAAGCTGGGACACCTTCCAGGTTTCGACTACGAGCCCGCTATCCGCGCAATGAGTTCCGCAGTGGACGCGAAGTTTGTCTGCTGGCGGCGGTCGGGTGGCACGCCCTGAGGTACTCCGAAGGGCGTGCAGAACTTGCAGGCACCGCACGCCCTTCGGAGTACCTCAGGGCGTGCCACCCGACGCGCTTCGGGCGGGGGCAAAACCCTCACTCCGCGAACGCCCGCAGCTCCGCATTGGTCAGGCTGCGCTCGAAGCTGCAACCGTGCAGCCAGTAGCTGTTGGGCGGCACCTCCATCGCATGGACCACCCGGGCCCGCAGCAGGCGGAGCAGTCCCTGGGCCACATTTTCCAGGATCAGGGTCAGATCAGTCCCTGGCTTCACCTCGCGGGCCATGAGCAGGCCGACGCCGGTGGCCGAAATGTCGCGCACCCAGGCCGGATGGCTGCGGCCCGGCGACAGCGAGGCATGACAATCGGTGTCCGGATTGGCGGCATAGCGGACCGCGATGCGCCGGTCGCGGCGCACCGGGATCCCCCGCCTTCTCGGAAAGGACGCTCGGGTTCGGCATGGCTTTCTTGTCTGCCTCTGTTCCGGGGAGAGGTGCCTGGGAAAGCGTAGGTCAACCCGGGCGGGCTGTCAAAGACGGGCTCACGATGTCCTCGGCCGGGATGGCGGCGCCGCAGTCGGGACAGGTCAGGTGCATGGCGTAGCCCCGGGGAATGCGGCACCGCTTGCGGCTTCGCGCTCGGGAGATCGGGGCTAGGTCGTAGCCCTGATGCGCCGAGCGCGAAGCCGCAAGCGGCTTACAGCCGATCCAGCGAATCGATCCACCGCACCAATTCTTCCAGGGCCCGGTCGTCGAGGTACTGGTGTCCGGCGTCCTTGTCTTCGTGATAGACCACCGGGTACTTGGCCTCCAGCAGCTTGGTGCGGCTCTCCAAGACGGATTCCTTCAGCGGGTCCTTGCTGCCGGCGTGCAGGTAGAAGGAAAGCGGCTGGTTGGGCACCTTCTCCTTGGGCTGGCTGGCCAGGGCGGCGCCGGTGACGGCCACGCCGCGGAACAGGTCGCGGTTGTGGAAGCCGAGGTAAAAGGCGAACTGCCCGCCCACCCCCATGCCGTGCGCCACCAGCGCCGCCGGTCCACCGTGTAGGTGGCCATGATGTCGCGGGTGATCTCGGCGATCACGTCGGATTCGCTGGGGACCCAGCCGGTCTTGTTTTCCGCCTTCGGGGCCACCAGGATGATGTGGTTCTCGCGGCAGAAGCTGAACCAGGCGTCCTGCAGGTCCTCGTCGTCCTTCTCCTTGTCCTTGCCGACCGGGTGCAGCCAGACCAGCAGGGCATAGCTGATGTTCGGATCGTAATCGCGCGGGACGTAGATCCAATAGCTGTGCGTGGCGGCGGCGTTCTTGCGCTGCAAGACGCCGGTCTCGACCTTTTTGTCTTCCTTGTTCGGGGCCGGTGCCGGCTTGCGGCCGGGCTTCGGGCCGGGACCGACGAGCTTGCGCGGCTCCAGCGCCTTCTTCAAGGAGGCTTCCTCGGGCAGCTTGTCGGGCACCTCGTCGGCCGCCCCCTTGTTGGGATCTTCGCCGAGAGTGAGAGTCAACGTCTCCGTCTTCTTGTCCTTGCGGATCACCTCGATCTTGACCTGGGTGTTGGGCGTGGCCGTCGCCAGCAAGTTGGCGAGCTGATCGCGGCCGGAGAACGGTTGCAGCGGTCCCTGCATGCCGCCGATCTTCATGATGCGGTCGCCCTCCTTGACCCCCGCCGCATCCGCCGGCCCCTTCGGGTAGATGTAGCGCACCTCGACGCCCAGCGCGGGATCGTCGCGCATGGGCAAGAAGCCGAGGATCGCCAGTCCATAAGCGGCCTGGACGCCGCCCAGGTGCAGGTCCTTGAAGACCTTCTCTTCAGTGCCGCGCAGGACCTTGACGGTGACCACGTCCCCTTCGTACTTGCTGCCCAGGGCATGGCGGACCTGGGCGTAGTTGTGGACGGAGTGGCCGTCGATCTCGGTGATGACGTCGCCGACCTTGATGCCGGCCTTGGCGGCGGTCGATTCGGGCATGATCGTGGCCAGCTTGGGCGGCTGGCTGTATTCGTCAGTGCCCTGCGGCGTGACGCCCAGGATGCCGCGGTTGAGCACCACCGGCTTGTCCGGCGTGCCGGCCCGCAGCCGCGTCAGCACGGCGTTGAGGTCCTCCAGCGGAATGGCGAAGCCGATGCCGGAGTCGTACCACTCGAAGCCCGGCCGTCTCGCCCTCGGCCCGCGGGTCGGCGGGGATCAGGATGCCGATGACCCGCCCCTGGATGTCCACCAGCGGCCCGCCGTAGTTGGCCGGCGACACCTTGGCATCGGTCTGCACCGCCTTGCCCCAGATGCGGCCGACGGCGCTGATGATTCCCTGGCTGACCGATGGGGAATCATTCGGGTTCGGATCGAGCGTCTTGCCCAGGGCCAGCGCCGTCTGGCCGACCTTGATGTCCGCCTTGGGAGCCGCCTTCGGGACGACCAGCGGCTGCACGGGCGAGGTCTTGAACTTGAGCAGCGTCAGCATGCGCGTCCGGTCGGTGGCCACCACGTCGGCGATGTACCCTTCCGGATGGCCGGGCACGCGCACGGTGATGGTGGTCGGCTTGTTGACGAAGTTGAACGCACTGGAGATGACGTAGCCATCGGTGCCGACGACCAGCCCGGTGGTGGGGCCGGCCGCCTTGTGAACGGGGACTCCCATCGGCCCCGCGACGAGGATGTCGGTGCCGCCCGAGGTCTCGATCTGCACGACACTGGGCGCCACCGCCTTGGTGGCGGCCTTGATCGCCTTCTGCTGCAGGTCGTCCGGGGAGTCCTGGGCAAAGGCCGGCAGGGCGACCGCGATGAGAAGCAATGTCGCGCGACGCAACATGGATGGGATCCTCGGTTGGTGCGTTGGCTCGTTTAGCGGCGGATCGTAGATCCGCCGGAATTCCGCTCGGATCTACGATCCGCCGCTAAACGGGGATTTACGGCTTCCGCTTCGGCTGGTCCTCGACCTTCAGCGTCAACGTCGTCAGCTTGTCGCCGCGGCGAACTTCCAGCTTCAGCTCCTGCCCCGGCTCATAGCGATCCATCGCCTCCTTGAACTCCTTGATGCTCACCACCTGCTCGCCGTCGACGTAGACGATCAGGTCGTCCGGCTTCAGGCCGGCGCGGACGCCGGGCGAGCTGGGCATCAGCTCCTCGACGTAGGGCGGCGTTCGTTCCACCACGTTGGGCACCAGGATGATGCCGGTGTACAGGTTGCTCCCCTTCTTCTTCTCCCGCGGCGGCCGCGTCTTGTACGACCCGTCGATGGCCAGGCGGACAAAATCGCTGACGGTGACCGTCTTGCTCTCCTTCTCGTCCTTGATGGTGATCTTGCCCTGAAGAGGGACGACGTAGTTGATCCAGGTATCGCTGAGGGTGTTGCGCAGCTCCTTGCCGATGATCCCCAGCAGTTGCTTGCCGTCGCGGGTGGTGAGCGGTCCGCCGGCGGCGCCGGGGTTGTTGGTGATGGCATCGACGAAGTAGACGTCGCCGTCGTAGGGGGCGCGGTTGACGCCGCGGCGGCCCCGCAGCTTCGAGTAGGCCGACACCACCCCGCGCTGCACCGACACCGGCTCGCCGCGCGTGGCGATGTTGTACAGGTTGCTGAACGCCAGCACCCCGGTGCCCGGCTCAGCCACGGGCTTCTGCGCCTCCACCGTGATGTCGAAATACTCCGGCGTCTTGATGACCAGCTTCTTGCCGCCGTCCCCCGTCTCTTCGAGCTGGAGCAGGGCCAGGTCGAGGTCCGGCTCGACGGCGACGACGCGGGCGTGATAGCGCTCGCCGCTGGCCAGGTGGATGCGCAGCTCGCGCGTTTCCAGCATCTGCGTGGCCACGGTGAGGATATGCCCTTCGCTCGACACGATGACGCCGGTGCCGTAGGACGGAATGCCGATGAACCCGCCGGCGCCGAAGATCTTAACGCTCTTGTTGTTGACCTTGTCGACCGCATCGGCAAACGAATCCTCGGCCCGCGCCAGGGCGCCGAGGGTCAGGAGCGTGAGGAACGAAATCAGGATTCTCATGGGGGAAGAACTCGCTCGCGCCGGATCGCCATGCGAGCGTTCACATGCAAACGTCCGTCACATTACATCAAAGCGTCACGTTCAGCGTACCGGTCCTTGCCGTAGCGTACCTCGATGGTGTGCGGCAGCTTGCGGTCGCCGACTTTCTTGTAGTTGCTGAAGTACAGCTCGCACGGGTCCTTCTCGCGCTCCAGCAGGTGGACCTCGGCGCCCAGGAGGGTGCCGTCCTTGCGGGAGAAATACCACTTGGCCGGCACCGACGCGAGTTTGGTGGCGATCACGTCGCAATCGATGCGCAGCTTGCTGTAGTCCGGCTTGGCGTCGTCGGTCGGGAGATAGAACGGCTCGACGCCGCCGCTGGCGAAGCCATCCGACGGGAAGCCCTTGTCACCGAAGGCGAGGAGCTGGCGATAGTGCATCAGGGCCACGAGCAGGCCGCCGCTGCCGCCGGGGTTTTCCAACTCCTCCTGCGTCTGGCCCTGCTTCAAGGGCTGCAACACGAAGAGGTCCTCGACGCCGCGCAGGCTGCAATGGACGGTCGTTTCGGTCTTGCCGTCCTTGTCTTTTTCCTCGGCGATCTTGAAGGCGACGGCCACTCCCTTGGCCCCCTTGACCTCGCCCTCGCCCTTGATGGTCCAGGCGCCGGTCAGGCCGGCGAAGTTGCCGTGGCCGGCGGCAAAGGCCTTCAGGACGCGGTTGCGCTCCTGGCGATTGAAGTAGAAGTTAGCGTAGCCGGGCTTCGCTTCGTAGAGCTTGGCGACAGCCGGCGGCGGTGGCGGCCCGGCGGCAATCAGCGGTTTGGGACCCATCGGCTTGGTCGGGTCCTGGATCTCCCTGCGGATCACCCCCATCAGGCGGACCAGCGTGTCTTTCGTTTCCCCCGTGGCCGCCGACCGGTACTTGACCGGCACGCGCCAGCCGCGCGGGTAGATGCCCAGGACGTTCTTGTAATTGTTGACGCTCTCCATCGGCCGGCCGGTGAAGGCCAGCAGCAGATCGCCCGAGGTGATGCCGCGGCGGGCGGCGTCGCAATCCTCCAGCACCTCGGTGACCGTCAGCTTGGCGGCCCCGTCCTCGGCGCGTTCGGCCACCAGGAAGCCGGTCGAGGCATGATCGGTGTCGATGCCGCTACGGAGCTGCCCCTCGAAGTTCTTGATCTGGTTGATGCTGATGGCGTAGCCGACGCCGACGTTGACCCGGCCACGCTTCTCCAGCGAAATCCGGCCGTTGATGCCGATCAGCTCGCCCTGCATGTTGAACAGCGGCCCGCCCGAATTGCCGGGGTTGATCGACGTATCGACCTGGATGCAGTCGGTGTACTCCAACAGGCCCTTCCCCTCCGGATACTGATAGCGGTGGACGCCGCTGACCAGGCCGAACGTGACGGTGGGCGTGAAGTCGGTGGCGAGCAGGAACGGGTTGCCCATCGCCATCGACCAGTCGCCGGCACGGACCTTGTCGCTATCGCCCATCTTGGCGACGGGGAATTTGCCCCCCTTCGGGGCGATGACCTTGCCGTCCTTATCCTTCTTGGGGAGGAGGCGGATCATGGAGACGTCGCCGATCTTGTCGATGCCGACGAGGACCGCATCGTAGAGGATGCCGTCAGAGAGGCCGCATTGCATGTAGGGCCGGCCGCCGGCGGGCCCGGGCCCTGCCACCACGTGGAAGTTGGTCAGCACATAGCCGTCCGCGTCGATCAGGACGCCCGATCCGCCCCCTTGCCCGCCCGGGGCGAAGACCGAGACAACCGCGGGCCGCACCTTCTCGATGGCCGCGATCCGCTCCTTCTCGATGTCCAGCACCTTGGGATTGACGACGGCATCGGCGGCCAAGGCCAGCGTCGCCAGTAGGGCGGAGAAGGTCAGCGCCAGCGCAATTGGGCCACGGATGTGCATGGGAAAGTCCTCGAAGATTCCGGCGAACGGGGGGCGTCAGCCCCCGGTGACTCATAACCGGGGGGCTAACGCCCCCCGCTCGCCAGTGGTTACTTGCTGACCTTGGCGTCGGCCAGATCCAGGTGGCTGCCCAGCCCGAAGAGATTGTCCGGCGCTGTCGACGATCACGCGGAGTTTCTGCACGTCCTTGATGTTCAGGGCCACGGGCTTGGGCCCGCCTTTCTGGGTGATGTTGAGCGTCAGCAGTTCCTTGCCGTCGCCTTCGATGCGCAGGACGACCGGATCGATGTTGCCCTGGGTGACGTTGTCGTCGACACCGGCTAGGGCCTTGAACTCGCGGTATTCCCCGTCCAGGTCGAAGGTCACCTCGGTGCGGGCGTGCATGCTGAGCCCCTTTTCGTACTTTTTGCCGGCCAGGCGGATGGGGCCGCCTTCCACGTTCAGGTCGCGCTTGAATTCTTTCAGATCGAGATAGGCCACCTGCACCAGCTTGGTGCGGGCCAGGTCGATGTCGGACAGGAAAGTCAACTTCCCCTTGCTGTAATCGAGCTTGGCCAGCGAGTCGAGCGTGTAGGCCACCACGGCGCCGCACTGCGTTTCGACCACCAGCTTGCCATCCTTCAGGGTGACGCTCTTCGCAAAGAGGCGGGCGCCCTGGATGTCGAAGACCTCGCACACCCGGCTGGGCATGTTCGGATCGGGCGGGCGGACAAGGACCATGCCGAAGATCCGTTCGACATTGAACTTGTCCTTGTCGTCCTTGCCCTGGCGCTTGAACTCGATGGTCTTGCCGTCGGCGCTGGCGTCGTAGAAGGTGCCTTCGCCGTAGACGAGCGAGCCGGTGTCCGCCTTCTTGACGACCAGGGCATCGTAGGCTGCCTTGCGGCCGCCGAGCAATTCCTTCCAGGCGGCCACCAGCTTCACATCGTTGGCTTCCGACATGACCGAGCTGAGCAGCCGCATGGGGACAGCGGCAGTCTGGCCGGAGACGAGCGTCAGCACCGCGTCCTTCCCCTTGAACTCAACCTTGGAGCAGCGCAGGATGCTGCCGTCGGCCAGTTCGACCTGGCTGTAGCTGCCGACCGGCGTGCCAGGGGCCCGGAAGTCGAGCTGCAAAACCGTCTCGATGGGCGTGACCACCGCCTTGCCGTTGACCGTAAGGACGAGCTCCTTGCCGTTGAGGCCGACGAGATCCCCCTTGAGCTTATCGCCCTTGAGGGAGCGGAGTTCGGGCGGATCGACGGCCGAGGCCACGGAAGCACAGACGAAGAGAAAGCACAGGGTGCGCATTACCGGCATGGAGGGGACTCCACAAAATCACCACGAAATACACGAAATACACGAAAGAAAGGATTTGTAGGGTGGGTCGAGCGGAGCGAGACCCACCACAAGCCACCTAACGTGGCGGTGGGTCTCGCTCCGCTCGACCCACCCTACATTTTTCTGGCTTCTTTGCCTTCTTTTCGTGTCTTTCGTGTGTTTCGTGGTTTGTTGTCTTCTCACCAGCGCACAGGGCCGCGGTAACAGCCAGGAGTTGTTACCGCGGCCCCGGTCGCGTCCGCAAGGGGGTGACCCCGTTACTTCATGTCACCGCTCTTGCTGATCTCCTTGAAGTACTTCTCGATGACCGCCCGGTAGCGGGGCGGCATGTCGCGGGTCAGCTCGGTCATGGCCTTGGCACGGTCCTTCTCGGGCAGCTTGCCCCAGACCTCGGCCAGTTCCTTGAGGCGCTTGGGATCGACGTTGCCCGGCCCGCTGCCGTTGCCGCCGAAGCTGTCGTTCTGCGGGGCGCTGGGGTTGGTGGTGT
Organism: uncultured Planctomycetota bacterium; assembly: GCA_963827935.1. Classification (GTDB taxonomy): domain Bacteria; phylum Planctomycetota; class Planctomycetia; order Gemmatales; family Gemmataceae; genus DATFNV01. Next base: position 1,259,159 of record CAWHCN010000004.1, read on the forward strand.
TATTGGGGTTGTTGCCCGGCTGGCCGCCCGGAGGGCAATTGCCGCCGTTGCCGCCACCACCACCGCCACCCGCCTGGTTCTCCTTCTCCTTGATGAGTTCATCCAGGCGAGCCACCACGTCCTTCTGGATCTTCTGGGTCTTGGGGCCGCCGCGCGACAGGTCGAGCCGGCGCTCGATGTTGTCCATCTTGCGGGCGATCGAGCCCAGGTCCTTGTCCTTCCAGGCCATCATGTCGAAGACCATCAGGGCCGCCACGGTCTTGTAGCGTTCGGGAGCGTCCACCACGTCGTCCAGCAGGCGGACGATGCTGTTGCTGGCCTCGCGCATCTTCATCAGGCCGTGCTCGGCGACGGCCTTGTGGAACAGCAGCGTGGCCGGATCGACCACCTGCTCCGGCTTCACCGTCTCCAGCGCCTCGAGAGTTTCCTCGTAGATGCGGCGGTTGGAAAGCGCCTTGCCGTAGGCCAGGGCCAGGTTGGCGCGGAAGAAGCTGGGCAGTTTCCGGTCCTTGAGGAGCGAGGGAACCTCGGTCGGGGCCGCGCTCTTCGGGTCGCGCGCCTCGGTCAGGAGGGTCTTGGCGTCGGGGTTGCCCAGGGCCAGCGTGTCGGCCACCTTGTCGAGGACCGTACGGTCGGTCTTCCAGATGGCGTCAAAGGCCGCCTGGTTGCCGGCGTCCGTCTTGCCGGACTCCGCAAGCCAGGTCTGGGCCTGCGTGCGTGCGGCGTCTTCGTCGGTGGCACGGAGCGTGCCGAACGAGACTTCCCGCGGTGCCTTCTTCTCGCCGTCGGCCCGGACCAGACCCGCTCCCACCAGGAGGAAGGAGGCGGCCAGCACGGGCATCAGCATCAACCGTGAGCGTGTCACTTGTTCTTCCCCTTGTAAAGATCGTTGGTGACTTCGTAAATCTTGGCCTGCCGGTCGGATAGACCCTTCAGCTCCTTCTGGAGCATCTCGGCCTTTTCCTTTTCCTGGGTGGTGGCTTTCTCGGGAGCGGGGGCCTGTTCGCCCTTGTACTCCTTGCCGTAGGTCTGGGTCATGCGGTTGACGCGCAACTGCATGTTACGGATCATCTTAAGCTCCTGGATTTCCTGGAGCAACGGCTGATTCGACGGGTTCGGGTTCCCCTCGCCGGGCGGCTTCGGGGGCGACTGCCCGTTTTCCTTGGCGCCTTCTTCAGGGCGTCGATCATCTCTTCGAGGCTGGCGATGATTTCGTCCTCGGTGGCCACCGTGGTGGCGCCCGGATCGGTCTTGCGCAGCCGCTTCTCGACGTTGACCATCAGGTCGCGGACGAAGTCGAAGACCGCCGGGAAGGCGACCGACGATCCCTCGCCGCGGAGCAATTCGATGGCGGCGTCGGCTTCCTTGACGATGGCGTTTTCGCGGTCGGACAGCTCCAGGCCGCGCTGGGCATCGGCGGCGTCGATCTTCTGGCTGCCGCGATCCTTCATCGTCTTGTCGAGGCCGACGGTGCCGTCGCGCACGTCCTTCTGCATGGCCAGCATCTTCTCGCAGCGGGCCTGGAGGGCGGCCAGGATCCGTTCGATTTCTTCCTCACGCAACTGGCGGAGCAGCTCTTCGAGCTTCTTCTTGGCCTCTTCGAGCTTTTTCTTGGCATCGGCCTGCTTCTTGGCGGCCGCGTCGTTATTCCCCTTGTCGATCTCGTTCTCGGCGCCCTTCTGCTGCTCATTGGCGTCCTGGACCTGCTTGCGGCCGGGGAAATCGGGTTGATCGTCCTTCTTGGGGGGCTGCTGGTCGGCCGGGGGCGGCGGGGGGCCCTTCTTGGCGCCGCCGGCGTCCTTCGGCGGGCTTCTGGCTCGGCTTGGACTGGCTGGGAGGGCTATCCATCGGCTTACTATCGCTGGGCTTGCCTTCGCCCTTGCCGTCGGCCTTCCCCTTGCTGTCGCCCTTGCTGTCCTTCTGCTCGCCCTTCTTCGGGTCGTTGGGGCTCTGCTTGCCGGCGTCCTTGGGGTCCGCCTTCTGGTCCTTGGGGTCGCCCTTGCCCTGGTCCTTGGCTTCGCCCTTCTGGCCGTCCTTCTTGGGGTCGCCCTTGCCCTGGTCCTTCGCCTCGCCCTTGGCATCCTTCTTGGGGTCGGTGCCGGGCTTCGGCTCGCCGGCCTTGGGGTCCTTCTTGTCACCCTTGGCATCAGGGGTATCGTTTTTGCCGGCGGCCTTGGCCTCGCCCGGCTTGCCTTCGCCCTTGCTGTCGCCCGGCTTGCCCTTGGCCTCGGCGCCCGGGTTGTCCTTCCCCTTGCCCTTGCCGTCGGCCAGGTTCTTGGTGTCGCCGGTGATCTTCTGCTGGCCCTCCTTCAGCGTCTTCTTGGTGCCGCGGTTCAGTTCGGTCTTGGTCAGGGCCGTGTCCTGCTCGCGGATGATGCGCTTGAGCTCTTCCAGGCGGCGGGTCGCCTCGGTGATCTGCTTTTTCAACTCGGCATCGCGGTTATCGGTCATGAGCAGCGCCAGGATGGCGCGGAGGCGCTTGCTCAGGTCGTCGGTTTCATTCAGGGCCTTGGTGAAGCCGGCCTGGTCGTCCGGCTTGGCGGCCTTGAGGATGGTGACCAGCTTGTCGAAGCTGTTGTCGATCCCTTCCTCGTTGGCCTTTTCGAGGGCCTGCTTGAGGAGCTTGGCCCGTTCGCGGTCTTCGGGCTTGGGGCTGTTGGCCATGCGCTGCGACAGCCGCAGCAGGGCCCCCTTGAAGTCGCTGTAGAGCGCCTGCATGCGAATCTGCTTGGCGGCCAGGTCTTCGGCCGTCAACTTGACGTCAAGCTTTTCCTTTTCCGGCGCTTTCTTGGCGTCCTTCGGCGGATCGGTCGGCTCAGCCCTGGCCAAGAGCGCGAAGGCTGCCGCGGCGATGAAGACCGAGGCGAGTACACGGCGTGTCATGAACGTTCCTCCCGGCACCGGGGGGAGTCCCCCAACTTTGGTTTTCGATCGTGCCCCTTAACACTCAGGCGGGGACCGGCCCGCTGGCGATGGGTCCCGGCCGCGTCGCATCGGCCCCTGCTGTCCGCCACTCTAACTGACGATCCTCCCGCACGATCCCAACATCCTAACCCCAGAGGTTGGGGTAAGTCACGAAGATTCCGGCGCGAAGCTGGAGAGAGTTAGCAGGCGCCGGGGGAGAGCGCCTCGATTCATTTTACCCAGTCGGTCGGGTCTACCAACGGCTAACACGGCCGTCACAGGCAAAATGGATTGCACTGCGCGCAACGCGCGCACATCAACCTCTGGCTAGGTGGCACGCTCTGAGGTACTCCGAAGGGCGTGCAGTCAGTGCAGCACGCCCTTCGGAGTACCTCAGAGCGTGCCACCCCACATCTCGACCAGCCCATTCCTTTACTGCCAACTCCCCCTTGGCGGTAAAGGTTGGCGGTATAGCAACCCTTACGGCCACAAGGACTTAGGCGACCGGCAGCACTTGTCGTCCCTTATCCACCGGTGTTGCGAGGGGGGGGTGTGGCGAGTTTGCCCAGCAATTTGCCCAGAAACACCCTTCACCCCGAGGGCAGGCTATCTCCTGCCGCTCGCTTATTTCTTTACCGCCATACCGCCAAGCGGCGCCGCTACTTAAGATCGCCGAACGTGTCCCCGATGATCTGATCGATGATCGTCTTGATGGCCCCCTTTTGCCGGTTCTCCTCCGCCTCAATCTTCTGCAAGTCCTCGATCAGCTTGTTCACATCCTTCAGGGACTGCATCTTGTCCAGGACATCGACCAGGCGGGCGATCAGGGCGGCCGTACGCAGGCGGGCGTCGTCGGTCTTGGTGCGGCTGTCGACCACGCGGGCGTCGAAGTTCCCCTCAGCTGTCACCGCCTTGTGCAGCTCGGCGATGCCAACGCGTACCTTGGGGAACGTATCCAGCGCGTTCCTGTCATCCTCGTTGCCGTTCACGACAATTGTCAGCGGCTCGACGATCTGTTTCTGCACCCGCTCGATCATGCTCGTCTCGACCCGGTTGGCCACCAGTTCGCGCAGGATACGCTGGTAGTCGGTGGTCACCTCGGTCACGATCGACTCGTTCCGGTCAAGCGACTGGCCCAGCTCGTCGGCGCGGGCGGTCATGGCGATGAACTGCGATTCCTTCAGCTCCTTGACCGTCAGGTCTTCCTTCATGCGGTCGAGCTTGGCCAGGCTGTCTTGCAGGCGGCTGACCTGCTCGGCCAGCTTGACGTAGAGGGCGTCCTCCTCCTTGGCGATCTCGGAGAGCAGCTCGTTTTCGGCGACCACGATGAAGGTGAGCTTCTCCTTGCTGAGGCCGCGGTTGCCGCGGTACTCGATCCCCTTGGCCGTCTTGAGCACGTCCTTGCCCGTTTCGATATCGGTATCGACCGCCTCCATCCAGACCTGGACGCGGTAGCGTGGCTGAATCTCGTCCTTGCCGGCCTTGAGCGGTTTGCCGTCGGGGTTCAGCACCTGCTCCAGGCTGAAGAAATAGGGCAAATCGGTGTCCTTGTTGCGCGGATCGCGCTCTTCCAGCTTTTCCAGGAGCGTGAAGGTGTTCTTGAGGGCCACCTTCAGCGGCTTGTCGGTCGCCAGGGTGGTCTTGATGAGGTCGAGGGGCGGATACTCCTCGGGTTCGGGGTGGAAGGTCGGCACGGGGAAGCGCTGGGTGCCGGTCTCGCCGGCGGCCTTGTTGCCGGCCTTCGGCTCGCGGGACAGGCTGGCGATGCGGGACGCCGCCGCGAACTCCTGGCCGGCACCGCCGGGCAACAGGTGCAGGGCGCTCAGCACGAACAGACCCCGCCCGCTCTGCTCCACCTGGCGATCGAGCTTGGCGGCACTGGCGGCGTACTCGATCAGGTGGAGCCCGCGGTCGTCGATGACCTTGGCCTCCAGTGGGATGTAGGCGATCGGCGTCACCATGTATCCCTGCGGCGTCTTGCGGAGCGACTTGACATCGATGCTGACGTCCGGAGCGGCATCGTCGTGCGGCTTGATGATGACGTGCCGCTGGCCGACGACGCCGTCGGTGTCGATCATGTGGAAGTTGAAGTCGTAGAACGGCCGCTCCGGCGTGGCCCGCAGGTCGTCGAAACGCACCTCGAACGTGTAGGGATCGTCGGTGATCCGGACCTCGTTGACCAGCGGGGCCACGCGGGGCGGCGCGACCAGCGTGACCTGGCGCAGCGGCTTGTCGGCCTTGGCCCGCAGCACGATGTTGCTGCCGGCGGGGACCGGGTCGATGCGCGAGGTATCGCCGCCGATCACCGACACCGGGCGGGCCGGCATCCGCTGCTTCAGGCCGCGCAGGGCGTTGGGATCGTCGCCGCGGGCCCGGTAGAGCATGTACGCCGGGCGTTCCTCCAGGTACTCCAGATCGACCAGCGCCGGCGGCGGCACCACCGTGATGCGGTAGCTGGGCGTCTGGTAGTCCTCGCCGCGGGCGGTGAAGTTGACGCTTTCCTTCAGGTCGGGGAACTGGCCGGTGTATTCGTTATCGCCCTGGCGCTGCAGGGTCAGTTCGCCGCCGCCGCTGTCGCCGCGGTAGCGGATGCCGACCTGGTTGGGCACGATCAGCATGCGCAGGGTGCGGCGCATCGACGGGTCGGCGGCCCGCGTTTCCAGCTTGCTGAGCACGTCGCGCAGGTCCCTCTGGGTTTGCGGCTCCAGGGTTTCGTGGGTCTCGTCGCGCCCCAGGCGCAGCTCGATCTCGTCGAGGGTCCAGCCAATGGCCGGGTCGCGCGGCAGGCCCCAGTCCTTCTGATCGTGCTCGTCCTTCTCGCGGAAATTGACGGCGGGGGCCGACTCGCCCAGGTAATTCTTGTGCTTTTCCAGGTCGTGCCAGGCCAGGGCGCGCCAGCCTTCGCGGGCCTTCGAGTCGGCCACCACCCACTTGTAGGCACGGACCTTGATGGCCGGGGCCGAGTCATCCTTGCCGATCCGCTTCTCCCCCTTTTCCGGCCAGTCAAGCACTTCGAGGAACGCCCGCCGCGGCCAGATGGTGTTCTGCAATAACACGTTGCGTTCCAGGGCCAGCCCGGCCGCCTGGTGAAAGGCGGCGAACCCCGCGTGTTCTCCCGCCCCGGTCTCGCCGATGAACGGGATGCTGAACAGGCCGCCGAAGACGAGGTAGAGCCCCAGGGTGACGGCCGCCACGCCGGTCCAGTGGCGATAGAGCCGCTTCCAGTCGAACACCTCGCGGACCGGCACCGTCTGCACGCGCTCGGCGGCATCGTGGATGGTCTGCTCGATCATCGCCTCGGAGTAGCCATACTCGGCCGCCTTCTTCGGGTTGGCCAGCTCGACGGCGGTGATGAGGCGATCGCCCAGCACCTCCGGGAAACGGCGTTCGAGGACGAGGGCCAGGGCAGCGTCGCGGAAGTCGCGGAACAGGCGGGCCGCCACCACCGCCAGCACCGGCACCGCCATCAGCAGCACGACGCAGGCGCCGGCGGCAACGGAGCTGACCGACGCCACCAGACCGGCCAGCACCCACAGCCCCAAGTAGACGCCGACGCAGGGGACGGCCAGGGCCACCAGGTATCCTTCGCCGCGGACCAGGCCGGCGATGATGCCGATGCTGACCAGGGCCAGGACATCGCCGACGATGGCCCCCAGGCCGGCCCCGATGAGGGTGGCGACGCCCCCGGACGCACCCGTCAGTGCATCGCTCGTGAGGGCGGTGGCGATGGTGGCGCCGATCAGGGCGCCGGCGGCGGCACCCAGGCCGGCCACCGGGGCACGCACCCAGCGCGACAACGACGAGCGAACCAGGTACAGCTCGTGGAGCGCCGGGATGAGAAACGCCGTCAGCGGCAATACACCGAGTGCGGCGATGTAGGCGGACACCGCGGCGGCCCGTTCGCCGAAGAGGGCGATGAGCACGGAAACGCCGAGCGCCAGCAGCGGCGCGACCGTGCCGACGACCGGCAGCCGCATCCACACCGGCAAGGTCTGCCGTTTCTTGCTGGTGGCGAAGGCGGTGTGCAGGATGGCCGACGCTTCCTCGCCGAACAGCCGGCGGATCAGCCCCAGGCGCAAGAGGACCACGGCGCACAGGAACAGCCAACCGAGGCTAAACGCCCGAATGGGCCGGGCCATTTCCTGCACCCAGTCCCAGCCGACCGCGCGGAATGGCCCAAAGTCGAGCACAAACGTAACCCAGAACCAGCAGGCCAGGAGGGTGAGCAGCAGCGCAGCACCTTCCAGGCCGACGTAGGTGCGAATGGTGCCGCGCACCCGTTGCAGCGGATGGCGGACATGGGCGTGCGCCTCGACCAGGGACTGGGGGCGGCGGGGGGTGATGGTGGCCATGGGATGGTTCCAGGGAAAGCCGCTTGCGGCTTCGCAGGGTGCGAAGCCGCAAGCGGCGTGTTACGCCAAGCGCAGCAACTTCCGCGTCAACCACTCGATCGACAGCAAGCCGACGACCGCCGCCAGCACATAGGAGAACTTCCAGGGCTTGTCGTCGGGTGACTTCGGCGCAGGGCGCAGCCACTGGGGCAGCTCCCAGCCGTCGTCCCAGACATCGTCCACCTTGCCGCGGCTCTGCTGAGTGTTCTCGCGCTTCATCATGCAGTCGGGGATCAGGGCGGCACTGCGGAGGTCAAAGACCAGCCGCAGCTTTTCCTTGTCCGCTCCCGGGGTGGCCGGCTTCTCGCCGGGGGCGTTCTCGGCCGGGCGGAAGCGCTGCAGCGATTGCCGCAGCTGCTGCTTCTTGACCGGGTCGTCAATGCGGGACAACACATCGTCGGCCTCGCTGGCCAGTTCGTAGGCCGCCGCCAGGTCGGGGCGGGTGTTGCTCAGCTCGGCGTCGGTTTCGTACACTTCGATCACCTGGCTGCTGGGCGGCTCGCCTGGCTCCTGAAGCGTAATATCGACGCCGTATTTGCCCGGCTCCTTCATCAGGACACGCGCGCTAAAACGGCCGTCCCAGTCGCTCCCCTCGCTCTTGGGGGTAATCTCGTATTCGAGCTTGAAGTCCTTGTCGGCGAAGCCGACCGGCGGCCGCAGGATCACCTTTGGCTTGGGCTGCACCGTCTGCGGCAACGGCTTCAGGTCCTTGCCGAAGAACTGGGCCTCGAACGTTACGAACTCCCCGGCCTTGAACCGGCTTCCCACCAGAGGGTTGATGCGCCGGCTAGTGCTGCCCATGCTGCCCGCGCTGGCATAGCGCACCAGCTTGGTCCAGAAACGCTCGTGCCAGACCTCGCGATACTGCCGCAACCGCCACGTCTCGCCGGAGCCGAGCCAGACGATGCGCCCCCGGCCGTAGTTGGGCGTGATGACCAGGTAAGGCGGCTCGGTCTTGTCCAGGCGCGTGTCGTCCTTGAACGTGGCGACAACGATCGCGTTGTCCTTGGCCTTCTGCACCGGGTAGAAGCCGTACATGCCGCGCAGCACCCGGTCGCCCGGCTTGCCGCCCGGGCCGTAGAAGAACTCGTTCCACGAATCGAGCAGCGTACCGGTCGATGTCTTCCCCTCCTCCTCGTCCAGCTTCAGGAACTCCATCTCCGGCGTGGCATTGGGGAACGCCAGCGAGGCGGGCAGCGCGGTGTTCCGTTCCTTTTCCAGGCGGATGTCCTTGAGGAAGACGGGATAGAGATCGAGGATCGGCTTCAGCTTGGCCAGGTCGCTGGCCCCCGGCTTCAATCCGGAGGCTCCCGGCCGGGCCAGCTCCAGGGTGTGGATCGGGCCCGCCACCACGATCAGCCCGCCCCCCTGCTGACTGACCCAGCGCTCGACCAGATCGGTCTGTTCCTTCGAGAGTTCGGTCCAGTCCGGGTCGAAGGCGAGGATCACGTCGTAGTTGGCCAGATTGTACATCGCCTCCTCGGTCGCCTTGTTGGCGTCCAGGCGGTCGGGGAAGCGGACCAGCATGCGGTCGGGCGGCACGTCCTGGACAATGCCCGGCCGCCGATCACGCCCGGGCAGCGGTTGCAGATAGATCGACAGCTCCAGGCGCTTCTTGTCCGATTCGCGGACCATCATGGTGCGGATAAACTGGTAATCGCGCAGCGGGGCGCTGGCGAACAGCAGCACCTTGAGCGGCTTCTTCTCGATCTTCACCACCACCGCATCACGCGTGTGGAACTTTTCGTTGATCGGCTCGGCCGGGTCGCGCTCGACTCGCGGGACGAAGCGCCAGTCGCCAACCTTGAACTCCGGCTTGGTCGGCTTCTCCTCCGGCTTGGCCGGCGGCTTGTCGCCCGGCTTGGCCGGCTCGTCGGCCGGGATCTCGCCGAGGACGGGGTCGGCCGGCGTGATCGGGAACTCGACCTGCGCCCGCGGCACCTCGGTCCCCTTGAACGGCACCTTCTTCTCCAGCGTCTTGACCGGCACGTCCTTCTTCGGATCCTGCCCCGGCTTGAAAATGTCGAGATAGATCGTGACATCCCGCCCACGCAGCCCGACGCCGGTCACGTCGATGCTGATTGGGAACGGATCCTCGGGGCGGGCCTTGTCCGGGCCGCGGGCATCGACGATTTCGATGTGCGTCTCGGGCCGATCCTCGCCGACCACCACCACGAAGACCGGCACCTTGGCCCGGCGGGCCCGGTCGGCCAGGTCCTTGAACGCCTGCGCGCCCCCCTCGGTGCTGCGGCAATCGCTGAAGATCACCACGCCCTGCGGCATGTTGTTGATTTCCTTCGACAGCACCGCCAGCGCCGATTCGCCGACATTGGTGCTCTTCACCATCCGTTCCAGCCTCTGCTTTTGGTTGTCAAAGGCGGCCCGCTCCTCGTCGCCCAGGCCCGGCGGCGGCTCGATTTTTAGGTCCGGCTTCAGAAAGGCGGACAGCTCGTCGCGCGAACGGACGGCCCGCCGTGCGCGCCCTGGCCTCCTTCTCGTGCTGGTTGTCTTCCCAGGTTTTGCGGTCGAACAGCAGGCCGTCCTGGTTGACGACCAAGTAATCGTCATCGACCGTGCTGCCAAAGCGATAGAGGGTGACCGGGTTGGTCTTCTCCAGCCGCTTGAAGAACTCGGTGGGGGACCCCGGCTCGCCCAGGAAGGCGATGACCTTCTCTTGCCGCGTCGGCCGGGTTTTCGGGTCGATCCCTTCCGAAACCGGATCGTCCTGCTTTTCCATGCTGCGCGAGACATCGAAGCCGACGACGACCTTGGATTGCTGCTTGGTTTCCTCCCAGTTCTGCCAGGCGGGCAAGAGGAAGACGAACGAGAGGATGGCGTAGACGGTCAGGCGGCAGGCGGCGAGGAAGGTGCCCCAGAACCAGCCGATGCTGTGCCCGTCGCGGACGTACATCCAGATGACATAGATCACACCGACGGCCAGGACGAGGAGCAGGGTGACGAGGTACGTGGCCGCCGTATTGCGGTCGTCAACGCTGACCGACCCGTCGCCGTGCAGGGTCATGGTCAGGCGGCGGAGGACGAATTCTTTGATATCGTTCATGGGGGTTCCCCTCTCGGGTTAGCCGCGAGGCGCCAGCCGAGCGCTCGGCTGGCGCCTCGCGGCTAAACAGGACTCACGCCGCTCCCGCCGTCGGCACCGGCGTTCGCCCTTCGCCGGTCACGCCGGCCGGCATCTGCGCCTCGTTCCCCTTCAGGTGGAAGCTCAGGTGGACCGCCAGCGCCTGTTCCACGATCAGGCAGATCAGGATGATCAGGTACAACCAGGGCGCCTCGGACATGTCCTTGCGCTCGGGCGCCAGCAACTCCTTGAGGGGCATGTCGGGGGTAATGAGGGCCACCTGGCCGTGAGAGGCGGCCGAGCTGCCGCCGCTTTCCAGCATGTCGCGCGGCGCCGCTTCAGGTTCCCTTCGGCCTCGGTATCGACGTTGTAAACGAACGCCTCGTCGTAGGGGGACGGCTCCTTCGGGTCGTTGGCCTTCGCCTTCCCCTTGATGCTGACGTAGTAGACGCCGGGCTCGCGGGTCTTGGGGAAGCTGAATCGCAGCTGTTTCCCCTCTTCCTTGCCGGCAATCGTTTCCAGCTCGCGGACGGTGCCGTCGGCGTTGGCCGGCAGCACGCCGCCTTCCTTCTCCTCGCCCGGGGCCGCCTGGAAGGAAATCTTGGCATGATCGTCGTAGCTTTCGGCATCGAGGGCGATGTCCAGCGGCGTGCCGAGGGTGCGGCTGCTTTCATCGGTGGCGCTGGTCAGGTAACGCTGCAAGCTGAGCATGACGACCGGCCATGTGGCCGACGCCAGACCGCCGCCGGCCCAGTCGTTCCACTGCTTGCCGGCCGTCGTCATAAAGACGACCGTCTGCCCCTTGCCAAACGACTTGGTCAACACCAGTGGGTCGCCGTAGGTCACGGTGTTCTTGAGCGATTCGACGTCGGAATGCAGAGTGGCATTCTCCGGCATCTTCCAGAATTCCTGCAAACTGGGCCGGCCCACCGGGTCCTTGGGATCGCCCTGGTCGGTCAGGAACAGGTCCAGGGCGCTGGCCAGGGGATAGAGTTCGTTCTCCGCCGTCGCCCGCTGGATCAGGTCGTAATAGCGCTTCAGTACTTTTTCGTACTTCTCGAACTTCGGCTCGTTGCGCGGGATGGCCTTGAGGACCAGGCCGGCCTGGCTGCTGTAGGCACTCATGTCCTTGCGATTGGGCAGGGTCACCAGCTCGTGGACCGTCGCCGGGTCGGCATTCCACTTGAAGCGGGCCACCGCCGGCCAGTACTGGTCGATCGACAGGAACTTGAAGTCTTCCTTGATTTTCGGATCGGAAACGTCCCTGAAGATGGGGTGGGCATCGTCGCGGATGAAAATCTGCAACTGCCCCTCGAACATGCGCTTGAACTTGACCTCGGCGTCGATGCGCGGCGGCAGCACGGTCTCCAGTTCCACGGGGAACAGGCCGTTGCCATTGGCGTAGAGGAGCTTGTTGTAGGCGGTGGCCTGCACGCGGTCGCCCAGGAAGATGGCCACGCGCCCGCCCTGTTCGAGATAGTTCTCCAGCCGCTTGACCGCCTTCTCGCTGAGGGTTGGCACGTTGAGCAGGTAGATGCAGGGGAAGCGGTCGGGCGTCAGCTCCAGCGTTTCCAGGTCGTCGCGCGTCTTGCTGACGATCTGGTAGCCGCGGGCCGCATCGACGAACAGTTTTTGCAGATAAAACGTGTCCTTGTGGGCGCCGTTGGGCTGGTCGTCGCCGCCGTCGATCATAAGGATCGGCACCTGCGACTCGACCTTGATGACAGCCACGCGGATGTTGTCGTCCGGGATGCCGGTCTGGTCCTTGTCTTGGAGGGCGGCCGATATCATGTTGTAGCCGGGCTTGTTGAACAGCAACAGGAAGCTGTGCTTGCTCTCGCCCGCTTCGATCTCGATGGGCTGGGTGGCCTCGAAACGGACGGTGCCGTCCACCTTGACGTTGAAGAAGACTGTCTTCTTGGCGGCCGCATAGTTCTGGATGGTGGCCGTGAACTGGACCGGCTGATTGGCGGCGGTGAAGCGCGTCTCGGGCCGGAGGTCGGTGATGCCGATGTTCTCGTGATTCAGGGCCACCGGCTGGCGCTCGGTCCGGTACGGGTGGGCGATGTCAAACAGGTAGACCTTGCCGCCGGAGCTGGTGAACCCGTCCAGCATTTCGTTGAGGTTCTTCACCTCGGTGCCCGTCCAGTCGACCATGCGGAAATCGCTGACGAAGTGGAGCTTGCGATCGGTGTTCTGATCAACCTGCTGCGCGCGCGCCCACTTGATGCCGTCGGCGGGGCGGACGTGCAGCTTCGACGGCTGTAGCTCGCTGAGCTTGGTTTCCAGCTCGCGATACGACTGCTGGTTGAGCCGCCCCTTGCCGGCTTCGTTGACCTTCAGCTCGTTATCCAGCTGCGACAGCAGCACCACGTGCAGGTACTGTTTCGAGTTGGCGTTCATCGCCTCCTTGGCGATATCGAGCACGCGCTTCTTGGCCACCTCGAAGGCGGTCTTGTCGTCCCCCTCCTCGCGCCAGCGGTCGCGCATGCTGAGGGTATCGTCGATGACGATGAAGTGATGGACATCGCGTTCGGCAGTGTTGAGGCTGCCGCCGATGAAGCGGGCGACCAGGAAGCCGGCCAGCGCGACCAGCAGGCAGCGCAGCATGAGCAGGATCAACTGCTCGATGATGAGCCGGCGGCGGTTGCGCTTCTGCGACTTGAGCAAGAACTCCATCGCCGCCCAGCGAATGCGCTTGTAGCGCATGCGGTTGATCAGATGGATGATGATCGGGGCGCTCACCAGGGCGGCGCCGGCGATCATGTAGGCGGGATTGACAAAGTCAAACATGGCGTAGTGCCTTGGGTCGCGTGGTGAATCAAACCCGGCGAGCGGCGCGGCGTCAGCCCGCCGGTGAGTCCATCACCGGCGGGCTGACGCCGCGCCGCTCGCCGCGCTACTTGCCCCCGTGTCCGCCCATCTTCGCCGACGCCCGAATCGCCATGCGGTGGTGCAGGAACTTGCTCAGGACGGCGTCGAGATAATCGCCGGTGCGGACCAGGGCGTAGTCGATGCCCAGCCGCGTGCAGCCGCGGCGGACCTCGGTCAGGTATTCTTCCAGCGCTTCCAGGTAGCCGTCGCGCAGGGCACGCGGGTCGCACATGAGCTGCGGCTGCTCTTCCATCCCCTCGAACCGCGTGGTGCCGGCGAAGGGGAAGATCAGTTCGTCGTCGTCCATGACGTGGAAGATGAGGATGTCGTGCCGCCGTTGCGTCAGCATTTCCAGCCCGCGGAAGAGCGGCTCGCGATCGACAAGCAGGTCGGAGACGATGACGATCATGCCGCGGCTGGCGATACTTTCCGTCACCCGCCGGAGGATCTTCTCGATATTGGTTTTGTCGCGCGGCTTGCTGACGTGCATGGAGCGACAGATGCCGTCGATGTGCCGCTGCTGGCTGCGCGGCGGGATGATCTGGCGGACATCCTCGTCGAATGTGATGCAGCCGACCGCGTCCTGCTGGCGGAGGAGCAAGTAGGCCAGGCAGGCGCCGATGGTGCAGCCGTAGTTGTACTTGTTGAGCGCCCCCCGGCCGTAGTGCATCGACTCGCTGACATCGACCACCAGGTTGGAACGCAGATTCGTTTCGGCCTCGAACTGCTTGATGTAAAAGCGATCGGTTTTGGACCAAACCTTCCAGTCGAGGTGGCGGATGTCGTCGCCGGGGGTGTACTCGCGGTGCTGCACGAATTCGACGGAGTGCCCGAAGAACGGGCTGCGGTGCATGCCGGAGATGAACCCCTCGACGACATGCTGGGCCCGCAGATCGAGCCGCGAGATGCGGGCGATGGTATCCGGGTGCAGGAACCGGCGCGGGTCGTCTTTGAGGTCGCGGTCTTTGGTGGCGGTGGACACGGTTACGGATACCTCACTGCGCCTGAATGATGAATTCCTGTTCGGAAGGAGTGTTCTTGAAACGGACACTCCACTGTTCCGTAACGGTACTCGAGCCACCTGAAGCCTTCTCTTTGAGGCCGAGAAGAGCTGCCGCGCCGCCTATTAAGCCTGCGGGTGCATGGCGAAGTGTTCCCACTGCTGAACCCGCAGCGGGCTGGTCATGCAGCACCTGTGAGGAATTGCCCAGAGCCGCCCTCTTGATGATACCCTCGCCGCCGTAGAGGGAGACTTCCGGGCCGTTGCTTTCATTGCAAAGGACGCTCAATCGAGCACAGAGCAGGCGCAACTTGGACTTGGTCCGGCCAACTTCCACTTCGCAGAGCGTCTTCGTAGGCGTCTGGAAACGCAATGCGCGTTCCTCAACCAGGGAACACTTGATCTCACCTACCTCGGCGACCACGAGGAGCAGTTGATCGATGAAACGGACGCCGTCCACATCGTGGTTGGAGGCGAGGGTCGCCATGACCAGCTCTCGGATTCTACAGTCGGCGTTCATGGCAGAATCATCCTTTTTGACAGCGAGGGCCAGGCGGCCAATAGTTCTTCTAGGCCATAGCCAGCTTCAAACCGAACTTCACCTCCCAGGTCGGCTTTCTTCACGATAGCCTCCGGCACTTCGATTTCCAGGAGCGCCGGTCCCCCTTCATCGGTGAAAAGCCTGGACTTATAGTTTGCGGCCCGCTCGGCCGAACCTTGAGGATAAGGACCGTGAAGCCGAGCCGTGGAGAATGCCTCGGCAAGGAGTTGGCCTCCCGGCTCCTTGAACTTCGGGTCCGGTCCGTCCCGGAGAATGGCCTCCGCTCGCTGTCTCGTCGTTCCATGGCGCAGACGGACTAATGGTTCGCCGGACGCCATTGTCCCCAACTCCCCGCGCACCACCCGGCTCAGCGAAGGATCGAACTCACGACGCAAAGATCTTCTTGAACCGCTCGTCCTTGGTCAGCTCGCTGTCCTTGCTCGGCGTGTCCTCGAGCAGTTTCTTGACGACGATGTCGCTCGTCACGCCTTCGGAGGCGGCGGTGAAGTTGGTCAGGATGCGGTGCCGCAGCACCGGGTAGGCCAGCGCCTGGATGTCGTCGGTCTGGACGTGGGTGCGGCCGTTGAGCAGGGCGCAGGGCCTTGCCGCCGATGATCAGGTTCTGCACCGCGCGGGCCGGCGCCCCAGGCCAGCCAGTCCTTGATGAACTTCGGCACGCCCGGCTCGCCGACGCGCGTCTGCCGTACCAGGGCCAGGGTGTAGCGGATGACGTGATCGGTCACCGGCACGCGCCGCACCAGCTTTTGCAGCTCCAGAATCTGCTCGCCGGAGAGAACGGGTTGGATTTCCTCGGTGACCAGGGCCGTCGTTCGGCGGGCGATCTCGAACTCGTCGTCGAAGTTGGGGTACTTGACGAACACCTTGAACATGAAGCGGTCCTGCTGCGCCTCGGGCAGCGGATAGGTCCCTTCTTGCTCAATCGGGTTCTGGGTGGCCAGGACGAAGAACGGGTCGTCCAGGCGGTGCCGCACGCGGCCGACGGTCACCTGGCGTTCCTGCATGGCTTCCAGCAGGGCGGCCTGCGTCTTGGGGGGCGTGCGGTTGATTTCGTCGGCCAGGATCACGTTGGCGAACAGCGGGCCGGCGATGAACTTGAACTCGCGCGCTCCGGTCGAGCGATTCTCCTCGATGACCTCGGTGCCGGTGATGTCGGAGGGCATCAGGTCAGGCGTGAACTGGATGCGACTGAAGCCCAGCGAGAGGCACTTCGACAGCGTCGAAATCATGAGGGTCTTGGCCAGGCCCGGCACGCCTTCCAGCATGCAATGGCCGCGACTGAAGAGCGCGATGAGCAACTCCTCGATCACGTCGTTTTGGCCGACGATGACCTTGGCCAGCTGCTGCTTGATCTGCTTGAAGCCCTCTTGCAGGCGGCGGACCGCTTCGAGGTCGTTGGCGGCCAGCGACTCGGTGCTGCTGTCCCCCTCGGGGCGCACCAGTTTCGGAGAAAAGGATGGTTCGCTCATGCGGTGTCTCGGAGTTGTGTGATGAGCCGCTTGCGGCTTCGCAGCTGTTGCGAAGCCGCAAGCGGCCAAACAGGTTACCGTTGGTAAATCGGCAGCGTCGCGTTGTCGAGCTGCAGGATGGTCAGGTGCGTGGCGGTGATGAAAACGGGTCCGATCATGCCGCCGCTCCAGCCGCCGTCCGCGCCCTGGCTATGGACGAGGTTATCGAAGGTGGACTTGCGATACTTGCTCCAGGACATGCGGTCGCGTTCGGGGGAGCCGGGGAACATTTTGCCCCAGCCGTCCTCGCCGAGGATGTAGAGGGCCTGGGCGTAGTAGTAGTGGGTGTACTCGTCGTGGCCGAAGCGTCCGCCGCCGCTGCCCAGGGGAATCTGCTGATTGCAGAACTTGAACCAGCCAGCGACGACCGGGTTGTGGTATTCGCCGGCGCTAAAGCCACAGGAGATGGCCGCCGCCGTCAGGGCGGGCCGCCCGCTGCCGCCGCCCCCGCCCGCCAGGCTATAAATCACGCCGCCGTCGGGGCTGGTCGATTCCTTGAGGTACTTGATGGCGTTGTCGATGATCTCCTTGGGCACGCTGATGCCGGCATTGCGGGCGGCGCGGACGGCCTGCACTTGGGTGATGGTGACCGACCCCTCGTCGAAGTTACCGCCATCCGCGGCCGAGACGTAGCCCCAGCCGCCCTTGGACGTCTGTGCTTTGCCGCTGAACTGCACGGCCCGGGTCAGGATATCTTCGAGTTTGCGGCGGCGTTCGCCATCGTCTTCTTCGCCGTAGACGGAGGAGAGGAAGAGCAGGGCGAAGCCGTGGCCATACATATAGCGGCCGGCCTCGCTGGGGTTGGCCGGGTTGCCGATCATGCCGTTGGGCATCGACCGGGCGATGAGCCAGTCGGCGGCCTTGCGGATACGGTCGCTGTATTTCCCTTCGCGGATGGTGCTGCCTTCCATGAGGAAGGCCATGCCGGAGAGGCCGGTCATGGTGACCGGGTACTGTTGGCCGCCGGCCTCGAAGTGTCCATCGGTCTGCTGCTGCTTGGACAGCCACTCCAGCCCCTTGGTGACGCAATCCCGATATTCCTTGGGAAGCTCATCCGCCCGGGCGGCGGCCGGCAGCGCCAGGGCCGCGAAGATGCCTGCGACGATCGCTGACTTCATCACGACTGCTCCTTCAATGACCAGGGCTTGCGGGAATGCGCGAGTCGCCCTGAACAACAGACGACCGACTTTCCCATTTCTCACAGGGTTGCGCCCACGCCGGAGGCTCCGGTGGGATCGAGGCAGGGAACCCGAGACGGACCGAGAGCGCGGCAGGAGGGTAGCGACTTCGGGACTGACCCTCAGGCTAGCGGATGGTGCGCGCCCGTGCAAGTGCGTGACCCAGAAATGAATGCGGCGTCAACGCATCGCCTCACGCAGCCAGCCCTCGACGCACCGCACCAGCGCCTCCCGCACGCCGGTGTAGAAGTGATCCGCCCCGTCAATCACGTCGGTTCGCAGGCTCGGGGAGCGTTCGCCCAGCCGGGCCAGCTCCTCGGGCGTGCCGGCGAAGGCCATGTTGTTCGCCACTTCGAGGGCGCCCAGCGTCACCAGCATTGGACAGCTCAGCGTCCCGAGGAAGCGCTGGTAGTTGTAGCGCTCGTCCGGCCCGTATTTTTCGAGGAACCCCGCCGCGGTGATGAAAAACGGCAGCGGCAGCTGGACCTCCATCAGCGCGCCCGGCGTCCCGGCCTGGACAAAACGTTCCGCCGTGCCGAAGGTATCCAGAAACGCCGCGGCCTTGTCGCTCTGGCAGAAGGCTGAGTACGAAAGCCGGGGTGGCGACAGGGCGATGACGCAAGCCGGATTCAGCGCGATCTCGTGGGCAGCTGCGTACAGTGCCTTGACCGCTCCGCTGCTGTGGCCGAGCAGGCCGACGCGCGGACCGACACGGCCGCGGAGCCAGTCGAGCCAGGCGGCCAGGTCGTGCCGGCTCTCATCGACAATCTCGTAGGCCGCCCCCTGCCGTCGGCCACCCTTCGGCGTCAGGGCCGTGCTGATGCCGTCGTGCCCGCGCGTGTTGATGCGCAGCACGCCGATCCCCAGGGCCAGCAGCCGCTCCGCAAGGGTGTCGAACAGCGTCGAGCTGTAGAAATTGCCGCCGGTGCCGTGGACCAGGCAAAGACCGTCGAGGGGCAGCGCCGGCGAGCACGCCGGGGCCTGGAACATGCCGTCAAGGCGCACGCCGTCGCGGCTGGTGGTCTGGACCAGGTCAACAATCACGCGACACCTCGCCCAGCTTTGCCCAATCTCTCTGGTCAACCGCCGCCCCGCAGGCAGCGTGACGGCTCGCCTTCCCTTTTTCCCTTCACCAGTTTATAGGGCCTCGACGGGGAGGAATCCGTCCATGCGTTGGGTCGGCCGCATTGCGAGCCTCGGACTGCTCTGGCTGGGCGCCTGTGCGCCGACGGCCCAGGACCGGGTGCGCGAGTACAACGACGACGGCTTGCACCTCTATCGCCAGGGTGCCTATGCCAAGGCTGCCGAGAGCTTCGAGGCCGCCATCGCCCTCAACCCCGGCGACACGGCCCTGCTCTACAATGCCGCCCGCTGCTACGACCACAACGGCAATGCGGCCAAGGCCGAGCAGTATTACAACGCCTGTCTGCAGAAATCACCCAACCACGCGGGGTGTCGCAACGGCCTGGCCGCCCTGATGCTCCGCCAGGGCCGCCGCGACGAAGCCCAGACCATGATCGAAGGCTGGTTACAAAGCCAGCCGACACTGGCCGCCGCCCACGCTTCTTACGGCATCCTTCTCCACCAGCTCGGCGACCTGCCCGCCGCCAAGCTGCGCCTCGAAGAGGCCCTGCGCCTCGACCCGCACGACACCCAGGCCCTGGTCGAGCTGGGCCTGGTTTACGAGGCGCTGCAACGCCCCGACCGCTCGCTGGTCCTCTATGAACGGGCCCTGGAACAGGACCCCACGCAGGATGAGGTGGCCGACCGGTTGCACCGGTTGGAGGCGCAGGGGGTGAAACGGCCGCGGCCGGAGTAGTCTGGGTGACTGTCGGGAACAGGTTGACCGTCATTGAACAGGAGCGGGAGCAGCATCTCGAAGCGCCGGTACGGCTTGCTCATACTTCGGAGGCCCTTCCACCTGGAAGCGAATACCCTCACGGGCCAGGTAAGGCAAAGCTTCGTCGGGGACCATCATTTCCCCGCTGGCCCAGCTCTTGAACGAGAATCGGCCTGCCAGCCAGCCAAGAGCGCGGCGCTTCCAGGCATCGTCAGGAAAGCGAATGATGATCATGTCCGTGATTCTACCCGACGCAGATAGCGCTCGGCAAGAAGAGGCGGGCGTGAGCACGGCTGCTACACCAGGCTGTACGTCCACCCCACCGGCCTTCCGTCGCGATATGGCATGACGCCGTGAAACTGCCGGGGCGTCCGTTCGAAGACCAGCGGCAAGAAGTGGCGGTCCCCCTCCCACAGGGGCAGCTCCAGGATGCGATCCACCGCGACCCACTCGAGCGTCCCTTCCGGGTTATCGGCCAACGGGGTGCCGCTCCAGCGGTCGATGCGGAAGATGAAGCCGAACCAGTCTTCCCCCTGCTTGCCGAAGCCCGGCCAGCTGATGGTGCCGCGCAGGACGAACTCGTCGCACTCCAGCCCGGCCTCCTCGCGCACCTCCCGCCGGAGGCACGCGACCACATCCTCGTCCCGATCGACCTTCCCGCCCAGACCGTTGTACTTGCCAAAGTGAGCGTCGCCCGATCGTTTGTTTCGGTGGATGAGCAGCACCTGCCGGGCATCCGGGGAGAGGATGTAGCCGAGGGTGGCGAGGATGGGGGTGTAGGGGCGGTCGGGTTGTTGCGGTGCGGTGGTCATCATCGTGTCAGGATAGGCGGGCGATGGCGTCCTGGGCGTCCAGTACCTTCGCGCACGCTTCGGCGTACTGGTCCAGCAGCTCGCGCGAGGCCGACGGGAACGACGGCAGCCGCACCAGCGACCCGTTGAAGGCATCGGTGCGCGGCAGGGCGTCCGGGCGGTAGACGGGCGGCGTCACGTCGCCGCACCCTTCGAGGCGGCCGACCCGCGCGAATTGGCCCTCGGTGAAGAAGGGCTGCTGGTGTAGCAGCGGGTAGCGCGGCAGTGCGGCGTCGCAGCCCTCGGCGCGGAGGGCCGTCACGATTTGCTCGGAGGAGAGCGTCCATGTCTCGGGCCGCGGCCGGACCAGGTACTCGAAGTAGACCCGCTCGACGTGCCCCGGCGGCAGGAAGGTGTGGAAGCCGAGGCGCTCCAGCCGCTCGGAGAGGTAACGCAGGTTATCGTTGCGGCGGGCGTTGCGCTCGGGCAGGGCCACGAGTTGGGTCCGCGCGACCGCCGCCGATAGCGGCGCCATGCGCGTCTTCATGCCGAAGCTGGTGCCAGCGAAGCGCCTCGCCGGCGTCGGCAGCTCCAGGATGCGCATCACGTCGCCCAGGCAGACGGCGCGCTCGTGATAGGCGTCGTCTTGCGTCAGCAGGATGCCGCCCTCGCCGGCGGGGGCCAGTTTGCCGCTTTGCAGGCTGAAGACGGACAGGTCGCCGAGCGTACCGCACGCCCGGCCGCACCAGACGGCCCCCGGCGCGTGCGAGGCGTCCTCGATCACCTTCAGGTTGTGCCGCCGGGCCAGGGCGAGCAGCGCCGTCATGCGCGCCGGCAGGCCCCACAGGTGGACGACGACCAGCGCCCGCGTCCGCGGCCCGACGCGGCGCTCGGCGTCGTCCGGGTCGAGGCCCAGGCGCTCCGGCTCGCTTTCGCAGAAAACGGGGACCAGGCCGAGCCAGAGCATCGGCACCACCGAGGCCCAGTGCGTGGCCGACGGCACCAGCACCTCGTCGCCGGGCCGCAGGTCGAGGGCGAAGAAGGCCGCAAATAGGGCGGCCGTGCCGTTGCAGTGGGCCAGGGCGTGGCGGGCCCCGAAGCGGGCGCGGTAATCGTCCTCCAGCCGGCGCGTGACGGGGTGCAGCGACAGGTCGCCGTCGCGCAGCACCTCCAGCACCGCCGCCTCGTCCGCCGCCGTCACGATAGGCCAGCGGTTCGCCTCGGTCTGGTCCAGGGTGACGGCGGGCCGGCCGCCCAGGTGGGCCGGCCGCGTATCGGTTTGGCAGTTCGCGATCATCTCAGCTTGACTCCTCCAACAACCATTGATGGTCCCGTGCGGAGCGGAGGGCGTACTCCTCCACCGCCTTGTGAGCCGGCCCGTCCGCCGCGTAGATGGCGCGGGCCAACCGCTCCAGCAGCGGCCGATGCATGTCGCCCGCGCCTAGCCCCGCGCGCGGGACCCACTGGGCGATGTTCGTCCGCCGGCGCAGGTAATCCTCCAGGTGCCAGCATTCCTCGCGGGCCGCGCACCACCCTGGGGCAGGGAACGTGCCGGGCAGCCCGGGGAAGGTGATCCGGGGTGCCGCGTCCGTGCCGTCGGGGGCGGCAGGGGCGGCGCCATTCCGCCGCGGTCGGGTTGTCGGCGTCTGCCGTCGGCGCAGCGCCGCCAGCAGCCGCCGGGCCAGCAGCGGCGCGTAGGTGATGTTGCCGCCGTAGACACTCACCCACGGGCGCTCGCGCTCGAACACCAGCCGGGCGCGGCGGGAGAATTGCCGGGAGTCGCCGCCCGCGCTGTCGCGGCGGACGGCGATGGGCCGGACACCGCAGCGGAGCGAGATCACGTCGCGGGGGGCGTAGCTGCGGCGGGTGTAGCGGTTCAGTTCGCCCAGCAGGTAGTACACGTCGTCCGGATCGGGCGCGGAAGCGGCGTCAAGGTCGGGGAGGACGGTTTCGGTCGGCCCCCATAGGGCGCAGGGCCCCCACGGACCCCAGGAGAGGAAATCGCTGTCAAAGGCCAGGACCGAGTCGTGAGCCGGGTGGCGCGGCAGGGTGATGAAGACCCCCTTGCTGAACAGGTGCCGGTACGGCGCCTCGACCCCGAACGAGGCGTTCAGCCGGTCGGTGCCGACGCCGGCCGCATTCACCACCCAGCGGGCGCGGGCGGAGTGGGCCCGGCCGGTGAGGCGGTCCTCCAACTCCAGCTGCCAGCAGCGCCGGCGCGGGTCGAAGCCGCCGCCCTGGAGCCGGCAGTAGTTGAAGGACCAGCCGGACTCCGAGTCGCTCTGGAGGATCGAGCGCAGCACAAAGCGGGCGTCGGACGCCCCGATGCGGCCCTCCTCGTAAGTCAGGGAGACGCAGGCGCGCCCGCCGCGCAACAACTCCTGTTCGGGAAAGGAGGATTCCAGCGCCGGGCGGCGGCGGCGGCAGCCACCCATCGCCCAGTAGAGGTGCAGGGCCAGACGCTCCCAAAACCGGGGCGGCGCGCCGGGACCGCCCCCGAGGTAGCGAACCCGCAGAAGAGACACGTCGCCGTCCCGCGCCAGCAGCTCGTCGCGCGACCGACTCAGCCGCCAGACCGTGCCGAGGTCGCCGTTCTTCAGATAGATCAGCCCGCCCCAGGCCATCATGGTCGAGGACTGGCTGGTGCCGCAGGCGTAGTCGCCCCGCTCGACGAGCAGCACGCGGTAGCCCGCCCCGAGAAGGGCGCGAAAGGCGGCGCCACCGTGGACCCCGCCGCCCACTACCGCCACGTCGAAAACCTCGGAGGGGAGCGCGGCCAGGCGATTGTCTCGCGTCGATCGGTCCATGAGCGGTCGGGCTTTCGAAGGTCTGGCATTCCAGGCCACAGGAACGGGCCAAGGGATCGGGCGTCCGGCGGCGGGCCGGCGTCCCGCGCCGCAGCTGCGGCGCAACCGGTACACGACCCGGACTATCGGACTCTTCTAATGCCCACGCCGTGGCAAGTCAAGGAATTGCTGAGGGGCCAATAGAAACGGGCAGTCGCCATCGCAAACCCTGCGACGGCGACTGCCCCTTCCTCGCGGCACTCGCCACGGCTCACGTCATCCCGCCGCCGACGATACCACCCTTTGTCCCGGCCGTCTCGGCTGAGTCAACGCCCGCCACCGGCGTGCTCTCCGGCTCCTCCACCGGCAGGGTACGCGACACCAGCTTCAGGCCGGCGTGATATTGCTCCAGCAACTGCCGCAGCTTGGCGCCGTCGATCACTTCCTTTTCCATCAACCGCTGGGCGACGGCCTCCAGGGCAGCTACGGCGAAATGGGTCTTTGTCGCACTCGGGTAGCGCGTTTGGCCAGCAAGCGTCAGGTCCTCTCCCGCCCGTGCTTGCCATTTCCTCCCTTCTTCCCCCGACGCGCCGGCCCCGCCGCGACCGCGCATGCCTGGCGCACCTCGTCCAGGGTCGTCGCGGTCGCGACCGCCCGGCCCACCGCCTTGTACTTCTCGGCGTCATCCATCACCTCGATGCCCGGCAGCAGCTTGGCTCCCTCCTCGCCAAATTTGGCGCGAAGCATGTCCTCGATCAGCTTCATCATCCCATCGCGCTCCCAAAATGGAAGGAATGGCATGCGTCGTCCCTCCTCATAGTCATGTAACTCTTGCTTGAATTCCTGCTGCAAGGGCTCCGACAGCTCCATCAGCCAGTCGACCAGCTTGAGCAGTTCCTGCACGTCCTCGGGGCCGAAGCCGCATTCGTGCAGCCCACAGGCGATCCGCAACTTCCAGGTCCGGCGGTCGGCCGGGTTGCGGCGTGTCTGGAGCGTCTTCAGGTGGGCCAGAACTATCTTGGCGAACGGGTTGTCGCTCGCCTCCAGCTCCGCCTCACGGCCCACGTAGTCCAGCAGCTTCGCAGGCGGAAATGTCATCCGCAGCGAGCAACCCCACAGGTCACGGCGGTAGGTTCGCGGCCGCCAGTTGGGGTCGTCGTCCGCCAGGACCGCCAGAGTGGCCACGTCGCGCTCGTGGGCGTCGAAGATACGGCAATTGTACACGCACAGGCGGCGGGTGAAGGCCCGGTCCCGCTGCGCTTGCACCTCGACGTGGATCAGGACCCACGCCGCGCGACCGTTCTTGCGCCAGACTTTTACCAGCTTGTCCACCGTGCGCCGGCCCCGCGCCGCCCGCGGCACCAGCTGCTGGAACTCCTTGTCCAACAACTCCACAGGCCGCGACCAGTCGATGTCGTCGTGGATCTCCGGGAAGAACATCAGCAAGAACGCCTGGAAGTAGAAGTCCAGTGCCTCCTTCCACGGGCTGTCAAAGTCGGTCATGGGAGCTCACGGCCTCCCGCCCGCGCCGAGGGTGCCACCCTTCGGCCCCGCCCCCTCTGACTGGTTGACGTCCCCGGCGACCTGCGCGGTCTTCGTTTCCTCAGCGACCAGCGTCCCCGGCACCAGCTTCAGACCGGCGTGGTATTGCTCCAGCAGCTGCCGTAGCTCGGCGCCGTCGATCACTTCCTTTTCCATCAGCCGCTGGGCCACGGCCTCCAGGGCATCGCGACGCGACGCCAGAATGCCGCGCACTTCCTCGGTGGCGTCGTCGATGATCTTGCGCACTTCCAGGTCGATTTCGCGGGATGTCTCCTCGCTGCACTCGCTGCGGCCGGCGCCGGGGCCGCCCAGGAAATTCGGACCTCCCTGCTCCTTGTAATTGACCCGCCCCAACCGGCTCATGCCGAACTCCTTCACCATCGCCCGGGCAATCTTGCTGGCGTGCTCCAGGTCGTTGGTGGCGCCGTTGGAAATCTCGCGATAGATCATCTCCTCGGTAAGCGTGCCGGCCAGGGCCACCTTGATCTGGCTTTCCAATTCGGACCGCGTCATCAGGTAGCGATCCTCGTCGGGCCGGCTGAGGACATAGCCCAGGGCGCCGACCCCGCGCGGAATAATGGAGACTTTGTGGACGGGATAAGTGTTTGGCAGCGCGCAGCCGACGAGGGCATGGCCGGCCTCGTGGTAGGCGACGCGCTGTTTCTCGTCGGCGTGCATGATGCGGCTCTTGCGTTCCAGGCCGACGGCGCCGCGCTCGACCGCCTCCTCGAAGTCGCTCATGGTGATGACCTCCTTGCCGGCCCGCGCCGCCATCAGCGCCGCCTCGTTGACCAGATTGGCCAGGTCGGCACCGACCGAACCGGGTGTCAGAGCGGCAATGCGGCGCAGGTCCACGTCGGGGCCCAGCACAACGCTGCGGACGTGGACCTTCAGGATCGCCTCGCGGCCGTTGATGTCGGGCCGATCTACCACCACAGTGCGATCGAACCGTCCGGGGCGCAGCAGGGCGGTATCCAGCGTCTCGGGGCGGTTGGTGGCGGCCATCAGGATGACGCCGCGGTTCGAGTCGAAGCCGTCCATCTCGACCAGGAGTTGGTTGAGCGTCTGCTCGCGTTCATCGTGTCCGCCGACGGCTGCACCGCCCCGGGCCTTGCCGAGGGCGTCCAGCTCGTCGATGAAGATGATGCAAGGGGCTTTCGCCTCGCCCTGGGCAAAGAGATCGCGGACGCGGGCGGCCCCCACGCCGACGAACATTTCCACGAAATCCGATCCGGAGAGGCTGAAAAACGGTACATGGGCCTCGCCGGCCACCGCCCGGGCCAGGAGCGTCTTGCCGGTGCCGGGCGGGCCGATCAGCAGAACGCCCTTGGGGATGCGTCCGCCCAGGGCCTGGTACTTCTCCGGCGTTTTGAGGAAATCGACCACCTCGCGCAGCTCGGCCATCGCCTCGTCGATGCCGGCCACGCTCTCGAAGGTGGTCTCAAAATCCTTCTGGGCATAGACCTTGTGCCGGCTGCGGCCGAAGGTCAACGGCGAGCCGCCTCCCGCCATCCACCGATAGAGCATGAAGCCGACCAGTCCGAGGGCCCCCATCAAGAAGAGCGGCGTGGCGATCGCATAGATCCCCTTGACGGCCGACTCCTCGTCCTCCGCCTGGTAACCGGGGGCGGCCTCCCGCAGCAGGCGGTGCAGGTCCTGGTCCTCCTGCAAGCCGACGCGCAGTGTGGTGAAGGAATACTTCTGTGTCCGTCGGCCGTTCTCTTGCCCGTCGGTCACCAGGTCGTTGGTGACGATGTCGCCGTGAATCTCGTGCTGGCTGACCTTGACGTTTTGCAGGCTGATAGACGGATCCTGCCGGGCGGCATTGAGGACCTGAATGAGATCGCCATAGTTCAGTTTGACGACGCCGCGATCGCGGTTGAGAACGATCCAAAGGAGGGTAGCCGTGCCGCCCAGACAAAGCATCCAGAGGATGACGCTGACCCACGGTCGGCCGCGCTCTTTTCCTCTCTTTTGCACTGGGAATTCTCCGTGAATGTGCGAACGGCGAAAATGGCGCCCTTTTCACTCTAGGGCACCCTGACGGACCGGTCAACGCCCGGCGGAATGTGTTTGGCCGCCGCCCACCGGGCGGCGCGGCTCACCTCCCAAGCGTCGGCGGGCCAGCGCCAGCGCCCCATGCACCACAACCGCCTCGCCCAGTGCCGCAGGCACGATGTCGTAACAATCGGCGAACGGCTTGAACACACGGTCCGCGACGAGCTGGCGGAGCGGCTCGAACAGGAGCTTCTCGCCCATCAAGGATACGCCGCCGCCGATGACGATGCGGCGGGGGCAGAGCAGTGTAATCATCTGGCAAATCCCGGCGGCCAGCGAAGGCCAGGTCTGTTCCAAAACCCAGAGGGCATAGGGATCACCTTCCTCTGCGGCACAAGCGACTTCTGCGGCAGTAATTTCCCGTCGTTTCCCATCCACTCGCTGAAGCAACTTGGAACCCTTCACTCTTCCGGGCTTGCCATGTGTTGCTTTCTGACCGATTGCCCATCCTGAAGCGTATTTCTCCAAGACCTCTTCCTCGATGGCGCATCCGTAGTGCCACCTCAATCGCAGGTGGCCAATCTCCGCCGCCCCCCGCCCGCAGCCGCGATAAATCTCCCCGTTAATGATGAGCCCGCCGCCGATGCCCGAGCCAATCGTGATATAAAAGATCGGCGATAACCCCTTCCCCGCCCCAAAGAGCGCCTCCGCCAGTCCCGCCACGTCGGCATCGTTGCCCAGCGCCGCCGGCAGGCCGGTGATCTCGCCGATCCAGTCGGCCAGCGGGAAGCCGTCCCAGCCTTCGATCTGATGCGACTTGATGACGGTGCGGGTGGCGTCGTCCACCGGCCCGCCGAAGCCGATGCCGACCCCCTGCAACTGAGCGCGGTCAATACCCGACTGGGCAAGCATCTCCGGGACAGCGGCCGTGATCTGCCGGCGGATGCCATCGGCCCCGGCGGCGGGATCCACCGTGCCGCGCCACAGCGCGGCGAGAGTGCCGTCGCCCGGCCCGAGGCCGAGCTGAAGCTTGCTGCCGCCGATCTCGAGGCCGAGGTAGTGCATGAGGTGGGTCCGAATACAATGGCGCACATGGCCGATGAACATCCCGAATTGCGTATCATCGCGGGGCCGAACGGGTCGGGCAAGACGACTTTCGTTCGGGAATTCCTGCCTCGTTACATCACGGTCCCTCACTTCGTCAACGCTGACCTCATTGCCGCCGGCCTGTCCCCGTTTGCGCCCGAGAATGCGGCCCTTACCGCTGGACGGCTTATGTTGGCGGAGATTCAGCGGCTCGCGGATCAGCGCGCCAGTTTCGCCTTTGAAACAACGCTTTCGGGAAAAACCTACGAGCGCTTGCTGCGCCGCATGAGGGAGCAAGGCTACAAGGTGTATCTCTATTTCCTCTGGTTGCCGAGCCCTGATATGAATGTCGAGCGAGTCGCCCATCGCGTTAGGCATGGCGGCCATAACGTCCCGGAAGATGATGTGCGGCGCCGCTACCGGCGTGGCATCACGAACTTTCTGCACGTTTATCGTCCGTTGACGGATTACTGGACCCTCTACGACAGTTCCGGGCTTCACCCGCGCGACATCGCATTGCGCGCGCCGGCATTCCGACTATAGTTGATGAGGAAGCCTATCAGCGCTTCCTGCAAGCAGGAGAAGAAACATGAATCCGAACGGGACTATCAGCCCTCAAGGCCCGCTTCACGAGGAAGCTCTGCAAGCCTTGCGCGACGCCGTCGGGACGGTCATCGCTGAACACAAGCGATTTGGCGTGCCGCTAATCATCTGCGCGACGGCAAAGTGATGGAAATCTCTCCCGAGGAGGCAGAAGCCGAGTACCTGGCAGCCAAGGCCGAAGCGGACGCAAAAGAACCCAGCCCCCCGCCGCAACGGGCCGCCTCCTGACCATCGACGAAGCGGCCCAGGACGAAGCTCTCCAGCCCGACCGCCGCCCCACACAGCACGTTGCCCAGGGCGAAGCCCACCAGGCCCAGGGCGATGGTATAGCGGGCGCCGATGCGGGTCGAGAGCCCCAGCCCCGCGAATATGCCGTAGATGATGCCGACGCCGTAGCCGACCTGTTGCCAGGTCATGTCGTAGTCGTCGATGTTGAGGCCCTTGCGTACGGCGTCGTCGGTGATGACGGTCTGTACGAGGGTCTGGTAGGGGGCGGCGAAGACGAAGACGACGGCCAACGCCGCCAGCCACTGGCGGTTGAGCAGCAGCGGCGGGCCCGACGAAGCCGCCGCGGGCTCGGGCAGCGACGGAGAGGCGGCGGCCAGCGTTGCGGTCATGGCGGTGTCCTGGCGTCAGAGCAGAATCCCCAGTTCATCCCGGCTGCAAACGAGGTCCGTAATGTTACGGTACACGCGGCAGGCCCGCGCGCGGTTAAGGCAACCGCCGTGCCAGGGATAAGCGGTCGGCGTGAATCTACCCAAGGCGGTACCACGGTTGTTCGTCCTCAAGTGACTTGCCCACCGGGCCAGTGAGTGAGCAAGTCGCTTCCGTGCGACAACCGCATGTGCCACAAGGGGTTGCGCCTTACGACATAGTGACTTGCTCACTTGCTCACGCATTTGTGGGCAAGTCACGAGTGTATTCATTTCGCTACACCTGCGAAACCTCCTTCCGCTCTGCCGGATTCCCTTTGTCTCGACGTGCTCCCCACTGGTAGACTCATCCTGCTTCCCCTCTCCGCGACGCCGAGGCTCCTGCCATGACCGATCCCACGCCCACCCGTCCGGTTTCCGAAGTCGACTCCCAGGCCACCCTGCCGCCGCTCGATGCCGATGGGGCCGCCACCCTGCCGCCGACGCTCGCCGACGGCACCCCTCCCGCCGGCGCCCCGTCCGCCGATGGCGTCCGCTACCGTGTCTTGCGCTCCCATGCCCGCGGCGGTCTCGGCGAGGTCTTCGTCGCCCTGGATACCGAGGTCGGCCGTGAGGTTGCCCTGAAGGAAATCCAGGACGAGTTCGCCGACGACCCGGCCAGCCAGGGGCGCTTCCTGCGCGAGGCCGAGGTCAACGGCCGGCTGGAGCACCCGAGCATCGTGCCGGTCTATGGCCTGGGCCGACATGCCGACGGCCGGCCCTACTACGCCATGCGCTTCATCCGCGGCGAAACGCTGGACTCCGCCGCCCGCCGCTTTCACGAGGCGGCGAGCGGGGGGCGTCAGCCCCCTGATGACGCGACGAATCAGGGGGCTAACGCCCCCCGCTCGCCGGCGGAGCGAAATCTGGAGTTCCGCCAGCTCCTGACCGGTTTCATCGCCGTCTGCAACGCCGTGGCCTACGCCCACTCGCGCGGCGTGCTGCACCGCGACATCAAGCCGGCCAACGTGATGCTGGGCAAGTTCGGCGAAACGCTGCTGGTGGACTGGGGCCTGGCCAAGGTGATGGGCCAGGCGGAGAGCGGCGCCGCGGGAGGACGAGCCGGCTTCTGGGGCCGTCCGGAGACGGCGTGGGGCACACGCAGCAGGGCGCGGTGCTGGGCACGCCGGCGTTCATGGCCCCGGAACAGGCGGCGGGCCAGCTGGATTTGCTCGGCCCGGCCAGCGACATCTACAGCCTGGGGGCCACGCTGTACGTGCTGCTGACGGGTCGGGCACCGTGTACCGATCCGAACATGATGATGCTGTTGGCGGCGGTGCAGATGGGGGAGTATCCGCGGCCGAGCCAGGTGAAGCCGGGAGTGGCGCCGGCGCTGGAGGCGATCTGTCAGAAGGCGATGGCGTTGCAGCCGGGGGAGCGTTATGAGTCGGCGGCGGCGTTGGCGGGGGACGTGGTGTACTGGCTGGCGGACGAGCCGGTGGGCGCGTGGCGGGAGCCGTGGGGAGTGCAGGCACGGCGCTGGGAAATCGGTCTTACTCCAGTTTTTAAGCCGAAAACTGAACTCATACCGATTTCTCTCAGTGAGCGGATCACGCGAGCCACCGGTGCGATGTTTAATGATCTGGAATTCTCCCAAAGTTTTGCTTGACAAGCGGCTCAGCCCGAACAACAATCGTCCCCATCTTACAGATTCGGCCTTTGTCGATCCTCTCCCTTTGCGCGAGGCCGCTCATGCGTAATACGTTCAAACGGTGGTATGACACCCTCTGCGTTGAGCTGCGCCCCTCGCGGAGCCGGCCTCGTGCGGCGGCGTACTTCCGGCCGCAGGTGCTTCAACTCGAAGAGCGAGTAGTCCCGGTCACAGACACCTGGATCGCCAAGGGGGCGATGGCCGATTGGAGCGTCGGTACAAACTGGAGCCTCGGCGTCAGCCCCGTCGCCGGGCAGGACGTCCTGTTCAAGATTGACCCAGGAACCGGGGCCGGTGACTCCGGCTGTTATCTTTCCGTCACCACGCCGACGCTGGCCTCGCTGACATTCGACCCAACCTGGAACGATGTTCTGAACCTCGTCGCCGGGTCGGGAGATAACGGCGTGATCAACACCCATAACCTGACCCTGAACGCCAGAACATCAACCCTCCTTCCGACCTACGAGATTGGGCTTTCAACGAACAGCAAGGTACACTGCGATCAAGATGTCGAATTCAAGGGGGGCAGCATCGGTGGATCGGGAACGCTCCAAGTGGAAGGCGTGCTCAACATCGGCGGAACGACCGCCGCGGACAAGCCTACTCTCGGCTGCCTGCTAAACCTGGGGGATGGGACGGTCCGCACCACGATGGCGTATAGCAGCAACACTGTGGCCCTTGTCGTCAAGGATGGGGGGAACATTACCGTCAACACGAACGCTACGCTCGACTTCGACGGCTGCGACACAGCTACCGCCATCAGCAACGGAGACACCAACACGCACACCATCACCATCGCCGGCGGGACGGTGAACCGAACGGACAACGCTGAAATGTTCGTGGCCATGGGTGTCACGATCAACTCAGGGGACCTGTTCGTGTACGCTGGCGGGAGTGGCGGCGGCCCGATTCACTTTACTACATCGAGCGCGGGCCCCGGTAACGGTGGCCTGATCGTGAACGGGGGCGCCTTCGACGTTTACGGCAGCATGATCGTGGAACAAGGAGTCTACGTGGATGGGGGCGTTAGCTTCGTGGAGACCTCTGGCACCCTCACGAGCGGACAGAATGGTGCGCCACGAGTTGTTAACGTGGGGGGCGGTACGGTTTATTTGGAGGGCCAAGTCGTGGCACACGGCGGCATCGACATGGCCGGCGGCACCGTAAGCACGCGCGGCTCTGTCACCAGCATGGTGACGATGGACGCCGGGGATACGTTCGGCATGGACGGCGGCGCGTTGGACGTCACCACTACCAGTGGTGCCGTCGGCAAGCTCGAAATCGCGGGCGGAAACATGTACATCGAGGCAGGGACAGTCGTCGATAACTGCGATTCCGGCACGGGGGCCTTCGGTCAACTCATCGTGGACAAGAACCTCACGATAAGCGGCAACGCCGCGACGTTCGATTGCTCGGACGAGGCCATGGTTGGCGTGGTCGGTTTTGCCTTTCCCGCGATAACGGTCAAGGGCACACTCAGCGGGGATTTCTATTTCTACGATCTTCCTACAGAGTCGAGTCACAGCTGGGCCGCGGGCGTCCTTACGATCACCCTGTACCAGTGACACCCATCAGACCTTATCCGGCTACCGCTTCCAAATCACCTTTAGCTGCGGCCTGGCTTTCCTGAGGGCCTCGATACCTTCCTCGGTGACGTGCGTGCGTTCGAGGCCGAGCCGCTTGAGGGAGGGGAGGGTCTTGGGGTCATTAAGGGCTTTCAACCCTTCGTCGGACACGCCCGTGTCCTCCAGCGCCAGCGTCCCTAGTTTTCGGAAGGCGTCGGCCGTGGCCATCTGTGCCAGCCCCTTGTCTGTGATCGCCGTCATGCCCAGGTCAAGCACGCCCAACGCGGGCATCTTCCCTAAAGAAGGGATGCCGGCATCCCCGACCCGGGTCCTAGCGAGGCCGAGACTCCCAATCTTGCTCTTCTCCAATTCCTTCAACCCTTTGTCGGTTACGTGAGTCCTTTGCAAGCCGACGCTGAGGAGGGAAGGGAACGATGCTAATGTTTTCAGGCCGTGGTCCGTGATCTCGGTCGAGTCGAGATAGAGTCTGGTTAGTTTCTTGAGTCCCGCCAGCTTTTTCAGGCCATCATCCGTCACGCTGGAGCCCTGGAGCGAGAGTTCTTGGAGGATGGGACTTCGGACGGAATCGAGCGTGGCATCCTTGGTGAACTTAGGGGGCAAGTGCAGCTTCACGAGGTTCGGGAGGCTGGCGATGTTGGCCAGGTCCTTGTCCGTGGGCTCTGCCAGCTGCTTCCCATCCAGAGTGACCCCAGAGTAATGGAGTTCTTTCACATGCTTGCTCTTGTCGTCGGTCAGCACGAATCGGAATCCGAGCGCCTCCAGGGCGGCGAGGGCCTTCTGCTCGGCGGGGTCGGGTTCGGGGACGGGGGCGAACATCGCTGCCGCAGCCAGGATCGCGAACATGGTAGCCCCTCCATGTGGGATCGCACGGTGGTGGTGGAGTGTAGTCGGCGTGGGGACGAAATGCAAGCAAATAACGGTGCTCCGCCGGTTCGGCGGGCGTGCGTTGGGGGCGAGGGAGGCGGACTTCCAGGCACCGGAGAAAGGCAGCGAGAACGAGAACGGCAGCGCCCGGGCGTTCACCGAGGATTGTCCCACGAGGGACGGTCGCCGCGTCGTCACCGCCAGTGCTGATGGCACGGCGCGGGTGTGGGATGTGTCGCTGGACGAGCGTCCCGCGGCGGACTGGGTGCGGCTCGCCGAGTTCCTTGACGGCCAGCGCCTCGACCGCTCCGGTGCCGCCGAGCCCCTGTCCCCGCAGGAAATGCAAGAGGACTGGGAGTATCTGCGCGCCGCTATCCGCAGGACTTCAGCGTGACCGCGGAGCAGGCGTTCGCCTGGCACCGGGCCGAGGCCGCGAAGTGCCTTGCGGAGAAGAACCCCGGCGCCGCCCTGTTCCATACCCTGCACAGCGGCCTGGAGTGGCCCCTGCTCAGCGGAAGGCCGGGGTGGTGATGGGGGAACACTAATCGACGCTGATCCACACTAATCGGAAAGTGGGTTTCCATTCTTCTTTTAGCGAAGATTAGCGCGGATCAGTGTTCCATTCCTTGTGTAGGCGTTCGCCTGGCACCGGGCCGAGGCCGCGAAGTGCCTGCTGGAGAAGAACCCCGGCGCCGCCCTGTTCCCGCGTTGTGGCACGGTTTCCTGACCGTGCCACTTCCGCCGACCGCAGGTCTCCCCAGAATGCTGTCGCGCGAGGGGCTGTGGGAGACCTGCGGTCGAGCTGAGCGGCACGGTCAGGAGACCGCGCCACAACAGAGGCGGCGTGGACGTCATTCTTTCCGAACGCTCTAACTCCGCCAGAGCCGGCCCCGTCGCGCAGCTGTCGTCCGGACCGGCGCCAGCTGTGCCCGGGCCCGATTCACCGGCGATCGGGAAGGCACGGTTTCACGAGGGTGTCAGGAGGGTGTCAGGGGGGTGTCAGCGGGGTGTCACCAGGGTGTCAGGAGGGTGTCAGAGGGTGTCACCAGGGTGTCAGAGGGTGTCATCAGGGTGTCAGGGGGTGTCCGAGGATGTGGTGACACCCTCAGTTGGCCTGTCGGGCGCGGGGTCGTGGGCCTGGCAGGGAACTTGCCTGAATCAAGAGTCCGGTTCCCCCTTTTTCCGGCCGCACTTGGCGAAGTTGTTCCCGAACGACACTCAGGGTTTCCCCGCGACCCGTCCCGCCGGTGCCACCGGCAGATGAATCAGCCCAAACCCTGTCTCCGGGTCGTACCCCGGCGGGCCCAGGTCCTTGGCGGACTGGCGCAGGGCGGTGCGGACGTGCTCGGCGGCCCAGTCGGGGGTGCGGGACCAGAGCAGGGCGGCCACGGCGGCGGCCTGGGGGGCGGCGGCTGAGGTGCCGGCGAACGGCTGAGGCCGCCACGAACTGGTGAACGGCACCGGGGCCACCAGGTCGGGCTTCGACTTGAATTCGGCCGAGCCGCACGCGCTGTAATAGGTGCGGCGTCCCTGGTGATCGACCGCACCGACCGCCACCACCTCGGGCCCATCGGCGGGGAAGGCCACGCTGCCCGCCTGGTTGGCAATGCTCAGCCCCGAGTAGAGGGCCACCACGTGGAACGGCCCCGGCTTGCCGTCCACCAGGCGCAGGCGCACCCGGTAGGAATGTCCGTCCTGCGGCTCGAAGCTGGCGATGCGGGCCGCACTGCCGGCGATCGCCGACGCCTTCGACCGGGCGACCTCGGCCCCCGACGCCGCATCCTTGACCAGCAGTTCGTAATTGGAGCCGGGCTTGCAGGTCAGCTCGACCGAAACGTGCTCGTCCCCCCAGGGGCTGAGCAGGTTCTCGTCCACTCCGGGCTGCCATTCGTGGAAGCCGGCGGCATTGGGGTGGAAGGTGCCGGACCAGGTGCGCTGAGCCGTATTGCCGGCACTGGCAAAGAGCAGCATGTCGCCGGGATGCGTGCCGGTGCCCAGCAGGCGGGCCAGGGCTTCATGGGTCGGTCCGCCGCCCTGGCCGTCGCTGTAGCGGGGCATGATGACCGAACAGGAGATGATCCGCGCCCCTGCTCGCGCGCCCAGCGGACCGCTTGCAGGAAGCTGGCGGCGTCGTCCTGGTCCCAGTTGGCCAAAAGCAGGTCCGCATCGGGGGCCAGCGTGTGAACCACCTCGGCACAAAGGAGGCCGTGCTGGCTGCTGCGTGCTTCGAGGTTGCCGTCCTTCCGGAAGGAATGGACCGTGACCTTGGCCGGCAACGTCTTGCCGAGGAACTCCCTGTAGCCGTGCAGCCCGCTGTCGAGGATGGCGATCTTGATCCCCCGGGCCGACACGCCGGCCGCCAGCCAGCGGTCCACCCCGAGTTCGGTCAAGTGTTGGGCCCGAGCGACGGCCACCGACTCGGCGGCCCGACGATCCGGGCTGGCCGCCGGCACGGAGGCCAGCGGCAGGGCGGCTAACCCTGTAAGGATCAGTAAGAGCGCTGCGTTCGCGCGAGGCGAGCGGTTGGGGAGATCATCATGGTGTGGGAGTCAGGTCCAACGGCGGGTCGGTGGGGTCTATCGGCGAGGGGGCGAGGAAGGTCTTGCTATATTATACCAACAGTCGCGGGCGGGGAAAGTTTCGGGTAGCGATTTAGTCGACCCTCCAGTTCGTGGTCGATCTGCCTACGCGGGCGCAACGCTTGGCGGTATGGCGGTAAAGAAATAAGTCCTTACGGGCCTTGAGGTTGCTATACCGCCACTCTTCACCGCCAACTGAGACTTGGCGGTGAAGAATGGCGGACTGAAATCAGATGGGCCCATTCTCAGGGTGGCACGCCCTGAGGTACTCCGAAGGGCGTGCGGACAGTCAAGCACGCCCTTCGGAGTACCTCAGGGCGTGCCACCCACCGACGCGCCAGCGAGGACGGGGCGAACTCTTGCTGGCCCTTCGGTACCGCGGCGGCGCCGTCCGACAGCGTCAAGGTGGCCATCCTTAGCTTCCTCTTCAAGTGGCCCACTTCCGGTGGTAGGGATGCTGAAACACGCGGAGGATTATGCTGATGGGCAAATCGGTAGGCGACTTCAACTTAAGACCACTCAACGAACAGGAATTGATTATCTGCAACCTGCCGTGGTGTCATCGACACAGCCCAACCAGTTTCAAGGAGTACGTGGAGGACGGGTTAACGACTGTCGTTGGGGAATGTCCCCAGTGTGGGAAGCGATGTGAAGTCCATTTCAGATCCGTTCGAGAATTGCCATAATAGCTGCCGGACACGAAACACAGGGCCTCCATTCATGTCGCGGACAGGGCTGACGGTGGTGACGGCACTGGTGATGATCGTGCTGTCGGTGCTGCTCATGGTCGGCCGGTGGCAGGCGCTGGGAAGCGAGATCGACGGCACGCCCGGCACCGCCGTCTGGATAGTCTCGCTTGAGGTTGAAGGGGAACTGGTAGCCCGGAGGGCTTCCGTCACCACGGTCCTGCCGCCCGATTTCCGCCGGCAGCACATCATCGACGAGAAGTTCAGCAGCCAGCAGTTGGCCCACACGGTCCGCACCGGCAAGGACGGCGGGCAACGGCGGGCGGTCTGGGGGCCGCGCCCGGGAGCCGGCGGCCCCAGTCGATCCGGCTGGCCTACTCGTTCCGCTGCGTGACCGGCATGCACCGGCCGACGCCCGGCATGGTCCAACGGACGCGCGTTCTGGATGCCGCCCCCCGGGCCGAGGGACGCGACCTGCGGCCCACGCCCCTGGTCGAAAGCGATCATCCGGAGATCGGAGAGTTGGCCGATCGCCTCGCCCCTGCCGGCGGCGACGAACGCCGCCAGGTCCGCGCCTTTTACGACCACGTCGGCGGCCTGGACGAGGGGAATGCCGCCGGCGCCCTCGATTCTCTTCACGAGGATGGGGGCAGCGCCGCCGGCAAGGCCCACCTGTTCGTCGCCCTCTGCCGCAACCACAAAATCCCGGCTCGCCCCGTCAGCGGCCTGGTCCTGGCCGAAGGCAACCCGAGCATCCATACCTGGGCCGAGGCCTGGATCGAAAACTACTGGATGCCGATCGACCCGACCGATCACCACTTCAGCGCCTCCCGCTTCCCGGACAACTATCTGGTCCTGCAACTGGGCGATCAGCCGATCCGCGCGGAGGGGGCCCGCATCCAGGGGATACGCTTCACCGTCGCCGACCTGCATGATTCTCTCGATCAGGACGCGCAACCCCTCTCGGCGGCCCGGCGCTGGTGGCGAAACCTGTGGCGGAAGCTATCGCTGGCCAATCTCCGCCCCGAGGAGCAGGCGTGGGTCAAGTTCCTGCTGCTCTTGCCGGTCGGCGCCCTCGTGGTCTGCGTCTTCCGCACGGTCATCGGCATCACCACCTTCGGCACATTCGGCCCGGCCCTGCTCGGCCTGGTCTGCCGCGACCTGCACGACTTCCCCTGGGCGCTGGGCATCTTCGTCGGCATCATGCTGACGGGGTGGATCATCCGGCGGGTGCTCGACCCGTTCCACCTGCTGATGGTGCCGCGCATCTCGGTGCTGTTGACGTGCATCGTCGGCCTGCTGGTCATCAGCCTGGCGTTGCTGGGTCCAGAGGCCGGCACCACGCGCGGCTACGTCGCCCTGTTGCCCCTCATCATCCTGACCCACATGATCGAGCGCTTCTGGACGGTGGAGACGGAGGACGGCACTGCGGCGTCATTCCGCACCCTGCTGGGGACGGTGGCGGTCGCCATCGTGGTCACCTTCGTGGTGAACTTCGACCTGCCGGTCAACGCCGTCGCCCGCCACGTTTGGCACCGGCCGCTGGTGCTGCCGGATGCCGTACGGACGACGCTGTTCCGCTATCCCGAGGCGCTGGGCCTGGTGCTGGCGGCCCAGTTGTTGCTCGGGCGCTACACCGGCTATCGGCTGACCGAGTTGTTCCGCTTCCGCGACCTGTTACTGGAGGAATTTCCTCCCGGGGACAAGCATGAACCTGCTGGCTCGCATCCGGCAGCTGCGGGCGATGGGCGTGCTGGGGATGAATCGCCGCAACACGGAGTGCATTCTGGACCGCAACCCCCGGCCGCTCTTCCCCCTGGTGGACGGCAAGAAGCAGATGCGCGACCTGTGCCTGGCGATCGGCGTGCCGACGCCTGAGCTGTACGCGCTGGTGGGGGCCCATTCGGCCCTGCGCCACTTGCCGCGGCTGCTGGCCGCCCGCGACGATTTTGTCATCAAGCCCAACCGCGGCGCCGGCGGCCGAGGCATCCTGGTCATCGTGGGCCGCGACGGGCCGGCCTTCCTGCGGCACAGCGGCCAGCGCCTCAGCCCCGGCGAGATCAACCAGCACGTTTCCAGCATCATCTCGGGACTCTTCTCCCTGGGCGGCCGCGCCGACGAGGCCTTGTTCCAGCAGCGCGTGGTGCCGGACGAAGCGCTGGCGCGGATCAGCTTCCAGGGGACGGCGGACGTGCGCGTCATCGTCTATCGCCAGGTGCCGGCGATGGCCATGCTGCGCTTGCCGACGCGCCAGTCGGGCGGTCGGGCCAACCTGCACCAGGGCGCCATCGGCGCCGGCGTGGACCTGGCCACCGGCGTGACCACCCGCGCCGTGCTGTGCAATCGCGCCACCGAGCGGCATCCGGACACCGGCGAATCGGTGGTCGGTTTCCGCGTCCCGCACTGGCCGGACATCCTGAGCATGGCCCGGAAGGTGAGCACCGCCACGGGGATGGGATACGTGGGAGTGGACGTGGTCCTCGACCGGCGCCAGGGGCCGCTGCTGCTGGAGGCCAACGCCCGCCCGGGGCTGGCGATTCAGATTGCCAACGGGGGCGGGTTGTTAAGGCGGCTGGAGGAGATTGATCGGGAGCTGAGGGTGGGCGGGTGAGAAGCCTCCGTAAGGTCGCTTGCCCTTACCCACTGCTCCAGAAGCCGGCGAAAGCCCTCACGGCAACGCACGTGCAGTTCCTTGGAATCCCCGCCGCCCTCCAGATACAAAATCGCGCTCACCAGCGTGTCCCTCCGAGCTGCCCCTTGGTCCATAACTGACCGAGCCGGTACTTGTCCAGCCACGCGGCCAGGTCTGCCTTCTTGAGCCGGCGCATCGCTGTCTGCCCCTCGTGCTTCTCGCAGACAACGACCACTTCCGGCCGCTCCGTCATCGCATCCACCAGGATGTCCGAGTGCGTGGTGACAATGAGCTGCGTCTTTTCGGATGCCGCGACCAGCAGGTCCGCCAGTTTGGGTAGGATGTCCGGGTGCAGCCCCAGCTCCGGTTCCTCGATGCAAATCAGCGGCGGCGGCGACGGATCGCAAAGGATCGCCAGCAAGCAGAGGTAGCGCAAGGTGCCGTCCGACAGCCGCGTCGCGGGAATGGAATAATCGCCCTCGGTGAAGAAGAGCTGAACGCTGCCCCCCTCCACAATGACGTCGAAATCGGTGATTCCGTCATACAGGTCCCGCAACCCGGCCAGGATCGCCTGCTTGCTCTTCGGCGTCTTGCGCAGGCGGCTGAGGATCAGCCCCAGGTTGGAGAAATCCTCATCTAGCCGATCGTTCCGCATATCCGCCCGCTGCGGCTCGCGGAAGACCGTGTTCCGACCAAACGTCCACTCGCGGTAGATGCGGATCGATTCGTAAGCTTCGGCCAGATACGTGATTTCCGGGTAAAGCTCCGGGTCGCGCCGCTGGGCGAGGATGGAAAGATCACGGTTGACCACCAGTAGCGATAGCTTCGTCTTGATACCGCTGGCGGTGTTGATGGCTGGATGGCCGTCCTGGAAACCGTAAAGGAAGTACCCTTCGGCGCGCTTACTGTAAAGCGATCCCCTCTCCACCCGCTCATCGTCCAACTGAAAGCCCTGCTTGTCGCCGCGGAATGTGAAGATGTGCCGAAATAGCTGCTTCCCGCGGGAATTGTTGACCACGAGCTCCACCGACGCGGGCTGGTCACTGGCCCCTTTCCAGATCCATTCCTGCACCCCGCCCCCACGCCGGATGACGCCGCGAACATCGGAGTCTGAGGTCGTTTGCGGCGAGACGGGCGTGGCCCGCATCAAGGCGAGTGCGTCGATCACGTTCGACTTGCCGGAGGCGTTTGGGCCGATGAAGACGTTGAGATTCGTCAGGTTGAGAGCCGGCGTACTTGGGCCGAAGGAGAGGAGGTTGCCGGGCTTGATCTGGCGGAGCAAACGGTGGGCGGTGTTGTGGTCCCGTTTCATCGCCGGTCTTTCGCGGATGAGCCGCGCCTCCCGCGTAGCTTGGTAACGACGTGCATAGGTCGCACTGTTCGGCTCCGGGTTGGGTTTCCGTAACGCCGGTCATGTAGAAAACACATGCCACTCGGGCTTTACCAAGCGGGTACGGGCTGACCCACGTTGTCCCCTTTACCTCGGCTCATCGGCTAAGCCTCTCCCGAACGCGGCCGAGAACACGAGCTTCTTGCGGAGTCTTTGCCAGTCTTGAGAACGCCGTTAGGTCCGCTTGAGCCGTCTGCTTTAGCCTGGACGATCCAACACAAGAAAACACCTCCAGTTGCAGCCAAGCACGAGCATCATAGAATTTCTCAACGCCTGGCCAACGAGATTTCTGATTCTTATAATTGCCAACCTTTTCCACAGCGCCCGAAAGTAAATCGCCCATGAACTTCGACAGCCTGGCAACATCATCGCTTGAGTGCCCGACCAACTTCGCCTGGATATAAGGCAAGAGACCGGAGTCTCTCGCTACAACGATGGCGAGCCAAGCTCTTGCAACAACTGATGGAAGCAAACGAGCCTCCTCGACGGAAAAGAGATCGGCAAGCTCTCGGCCATTCTTGCCAAACCAATATAGACAAAGGAGAGCTGATGCCTTGCCAAATTGTCCGCCTGATTGTCCTTGCGCGTGCTCGGTTGCGAATTCCTCAGCGTATTCCTTGATGGATTGCTCCGTTTTCCGTGATGCGTTTAAGCGAAGGCATGACTCAAAAAAACTCGCCTCGGTTGCTTCAAATAAGGACTCGCCCTCCTCGCAATACCTCCTGAATAGGCTGAGTAGCGTGTCTCCTTGATTACGTGTCGCGAGTGACACGAAGATTCGCTCGTCTAGATGCGGGTGTGCAATTAGGTCATCATACATTCGATCATCAAGTATGGAGGACCCAACCTTAGCGGCCAAGCCATAAACACGTTTCAGTATTTTGTCCCAGTAGCCCTTACCTACAGCGGGACCATTTGCAAGTGCCTTCCAAACAAGCTCAAGATCTTCTCTTGCCTCACACTCCTCTTTCGGCAATTTCCCTTTATACTTCGTCTCCCATTCACTAAGTTTTGCGTTGGCATCAAGTTGGAAATGATCGACCAGCTCCTCAGGTGTCAAGAACACCGTCTTTCCTGAATTAAGAGTAAGCCTTTGAGAAGCTAATGAGCCCGTGAGACGGTGTACAATTCCTCGCGCATCTGTCTTGGATTTGGCCCCCACGCTCTGGTCGTCCATCCAGCGTACATAATTCGCCTCGCCAGCGAAATCCACGATGCGCTTGTCATGCTCAAATAGAAACAGATGGGCCAATTGTCGCGAACATTCGAAATCATCAACAGGAATCCCGATACTGGGATTTGGAGAATGACCTGCCAGGGGTTTGAATGCCTCCAAGATTCGCCCGAGAACACCAATCGCTTTTCTAGGAAGACCCAGAGGACATAAGTATTCCAACAACAGGCCGTGAGAAATCGAATCGAAGTAGTTCGTGATATCGCTAACGACGAGAACTTCGTACGGCTGGTTCAGGAGTGTCTGAGTCCGATATTCTTGGTACCGTAGCCATACGTCAAAAAACCGGAGATAAGGATCATCATCAAGTTCAAAGGTCCTGCCAACTGGCGTTTTCTGGTGTCGGCGCGAGAAGAACGCACCGGGAACTTTGGCCGGCAAGGCTAACTCTAGTGCATGGTCACAAATGAGCCGGTATACCAGAGCATCCTTGATATTTGGAACTGTCATTACCCGAAAAGCGCCCTTTGACTTGGCAAGTGTATACCTCGTCGGTGGGCAAGGCGTATACTCCCCAGACAGGAGATTGGCGCGAATTTGCGGGAGAGTCGCATCAATGCAGGTTGCCCAGTCAGGGCAAACGCATCTAATTCCCCATAAGAAGGCCAAGAATCGCCTCGCGGATCTCGTCGTTCCATCCCGCTTGCAAGCGTTTCTTCTCGATGCCGCCCGTGCTTGATTCGTCGCGCCGCAACAGGGAGACTACCCAGCGACGCAGCAAGGCGAGGTTGGCCGCGGCATTGCCGGTACGCGCTCGGTTGCGATCCTCTGCGAAATACATGTCCAGCACCCAGTGGAGCCCGTTTTCAATTCCCCAATGGCCACGAATCGCCACGGCCAACTTCTTCGCCTGAGGCGACAGACTGCTGATGAAGTAGCGCACCTCCGACTTCTCCACGCCCCCTTCCTGGTAGGTCCGGGTACAGCGAGCGATGCTCTTCAGGTCGCGCCACGCCTCTAGGTTGCGCAGCGTCTCCGGCACCGCCATGGTTTGCGTGCGGCGCGTCTCCTGGCGACCGTGGCCCTTGTCGTACGCCGTGTGCGTCCGCACCGTGGCCGATCCCTGACCGTCGTCCACGGCCTCGAACGCTGCGACGATGTCCTCTTCCAAATGGTCCTGATTTCCTTTCACCGCCAGCACGTAATCCGCCCCTTTGTCGCGAATCTTGGCCGCGATCTCCTTCTGGCACCCCATGGCGTCGATGGTCACGATGGCCCCGGTCAATTCCAACACCTCCAACAGCTTGGGAATAGCGGTAATCTCATTGGACTTGGTGGCCACAACCTCTTGGCCCAGCAGCAAGTGATTCGCCGTTGCCCAGGCGCTGACGACGTGCAGTGGGTTCTGGCCCTTGGCCTTGTCCAGAGTGGCGCGCGCCGTCTTGCCGTCAATGGCCACCAACTGGCCGTCGGTGCTCTCCTGCAGGGCCGCCACCCACTCCAGGAAACAGGCAACAAAGGCCTTGCCATCCAGGGCGGCAAACACCCGCGTGAACGTATCGTGCGACGGCGTGCCATTGGGCAAGTCCAGGTATTTCTCCAACCAGGCCCGCTTGCTGGTGCCGAACTTGGCCATGGCGACGCAATCGTTGGCGCCGCTGACGACGGCACACAGGGCGATGAAAAGGATGTCCAGCAGGTCGTGACGTTTGGTGCGGTTCACCCGCGGGTCCGTCAAGGTGGCGAAGGGGGAAAGCAAGGTACCGGCGCGGGACTGCGACATGCCGATTCTCCTCCGTGAGACGGGCGACTTCGAGGAGAATCATTCGCGAGTCCCTTGTCCCAGACTACTGAACAGCCAATAATGCACAGGCGTTTAGATGCGTTTGCCCTGGTTGCCCAGTCGAGACAGTCGAACGGGTCGCGCACTCGATGTAGT
Organism: uncultured Planctomycetota bacterium; assembly: GCA_963827935.1. Taxonomy (GTDB): domain Bacteria; phylum Planctomycetota; class Planctomycetia; order Gemmatales; family Gemmataceae; genus DATFNV01. The sequence continues at coordinate 1,302,491 of CAWHCN010000004.1, forward strand.
TTTGCCTCTTTTCGAATGATGGTCCAGACTCGACGAAGATTCTTGATCGACAGGAGATCCGAGAATCTCTGATCGTCGTCAAGTCGGGGCTGGGTCGCAGTTACTTCTCGGGGAGGGCTGGCCTCGGGTGAGGTGACGGCGCCTTGAGGCTTGGTGCTTTTCCGCTGTCTCGAGGATTGTGGCGCAGGGCCAGGACGTGGATTCATTTGCAATACTCCCCCGGATGGCCACCAGCCCAATTGCAGCAATGTGCCTTGGGGGGAGGGTAGTAGGGGATCTGGTACTTCCGACGACAGTTAAGGCCTAAATCCACGCCAACGCAGGTTCCTATAGTGGCAGGTAGCCCGGGCGAACGGGAAGGGGACAACGTGCTTTTCGCATGACATTTCCCCATGGGCAGCGGCGCCAGCTAACGCGATCCCATTCCTTTCCCATTTCTTGCTCGTGCCGGGCGCCGTCGCGGCGTTCCCGCGGGTAGGGGTCCGGCGCCCAAGCCAGCGCGGAACGCCTCCGGGCTGGGGCAGCCGATGGCCAGGCCGTGGAGCTCGCGCAGACACCCGCCGTCTTCGAGCCCCTTTCGGTGGCGAAGGACTCCCTGAGCCCCCTTCCTCAGGGAGGCGAATCAGCAGGGCCACGCCCACCTATTGCCAGCATTCTCAACTTACTCTACCCGATCCGTCCCTACTGGACAGGTTTACCCTGACCGAATTCCGGCCGGCATCGGGGGTGACAGGTCACGGAGCCACTCCGCACCCTCACTTCCTCCCCATCCGCCTCTTCCCCGCGAAGAAGTCACTCAGCACCTGCGCACAGCGCTCGGCCAGCACGCCGTCGATCACCGTGGCCCGATGGTTAAGCCGCGGGTCGGCCGTGATGCGGTAGAGCGTGTGGCAGGCACCCGCCTTCGGGTCGGCACAGCCGTAGACGACATACGGCAGCCGGGCCTGCACAATGGCGCCGGCACACATGGGACACGGCTCCAGCGTCACGTACAGGACGCAGTTGTTCAGCCGCCACGAGCGCAGGCTCTCGGCGGCCTGGGTGATGGCGATCATCTCGGCGTGGGCGGTCGGATCGTGGAGCTGCTCGCGCTGGTTGTGGGCCTGGGCGATGACCCCTTGCTCCAGCGAGACAATGACAGCACCCACCGGGACCTCGTCCTCGGCGGCGGCCTGATCGGCCTCGGCCAGGGCCAGCTCCATGTGGTGCAGGTGGAACGGATGCCGCGGATCGGTCAGCGGCAGATCGAAGGGGGACCAGTCCACTCAAGTCTCCGGGGCCACCGGAGTCGCCTCCGGTCGGTCCTTTTCCAGCAGGATGAGCGAGAACGCGACTGCCGCGCCGCCGTGGGAACTCGCCCCGCCCATGCCGGTTTCGCGGACCGGGTGCCAGCCCTTGTCGAGCAGGTCCTGCAGGTCCTGGTATTTCAGGTCGCCGAACCAGGGCAGTTGCATCAGCCCGCCGAGCGGCTTCTCGATCTCGCGAGAGATGTCCCAGCTGGCACCGTAGCTGCTCAGGATGACGTAGCGGTAACGCTTCATTGGGGAGCTTCCCGTACGAGGTGGGACTCAGTCTGCCTCGAAGGAAAAAACGCCTGGGTCAACGCCAAAGTAACGGGCCAGCTTACCGATGTGCGTCCGGCTCAGCGTCCGCTTGCCCGACAGAACCTCCGAAATGGTGGACACCGCGATCCCGGCACCGCGGGCGACGTCTGCCTGCGTCACCCCTCTCGCGTCGATCAGGTGTTCCAGCATGTCCGCATCGGACACGTCTTCGATGTGGTGGTGCTCGGTCTCGTAGCGTTCGACGAGGTCGCTGAGCACGTCGAGGTAATCCGCTTCGGCCGGCGTAAGGTCGTCTCGGTCGAGCAACGCATTGATGACGTCAATGGCGCGGTCAAGTTCCGCCTCCGAGTGGATCGGGCGGAGGGGAAAGGCGCGCACCAGTTTCCAGTAAGCTCGCGGCACTTCGGCGAGCACAGCCTTGCCCCTTCGAGCTACCATCTCTTCTAGTCCTCCTTACCAGTTCCCTTCGTCGTACTCGGCATGGGTCAGCACGTGGCGGACGAACACCTTGCGGCGGTTGTGGTGGATCACCGCAATGAGGCGGTACTTGTTACCGCCGATGTTGAAGACGGTGAACTTCCCGACCAAATCCGCGTGAGGATACTGAGCGCGCACGTCAGCAAAGGTTTCCCAGACGGCTCGCGACACAACTTTGTACCACGTCCGGAGCGGACGCTCTGCTGCGGGATACTCCGCCCAGAACTCGCGGAGTGGCTTTTGAGAGATAACGTGCATGAAGAAAGCACGTCCCAGGTTGGCCCGTCATTGGGCGCCAGTCTCTATCAGGACTCGTACCAGAATGGTATTCGCAAAGTGCGAACACGTCAACTGCAGGTTACTCATGGAGCCCCAGCTGCCAGCACAAAAAACTCCACGTATCCGTCAACTCCTCCAGCACCCGTCGCACGCGGCTTGCCCGCCCCGTGCCCCGCCTTCGTCTCTTCACGCAGCAGCACCGGCCGGTCCGCTCCGGAGGCGGTCGCGGCTTGCAAGCGGGCCGCCATCTTCCGGGCGTGCAGGGCATCCACGCGCGTGTCCGATTCGGCCGCTTCCAGCAGCACCGCGGGGTACTTCACGCCGTCCTTGACGTGGTGGTACGGCGAATAAGCGGACAGCCAGCGGAATTCTTCCTCCTTCTCCGCCGAGCCGAATTCCGGAATCCACAGGCGGGCGATCAGGAAACGGTGGTAGCGCAGCATGTCCAGCAGCGGGACCTGGCAGACGGCGGCGCGGAACAGGTCGGGCCGCTGCGTCAGTGCCGCCCCAACCAGCAGCCCGCCGTTACTGCCCCCCTGGATCGCCAGGTGGTCGCGGTCCGTGTACTTCTTGTCAATCAACCACTCGGCTGCGGCGATGAAATCGTCGAAGGTGTTCTGCTTGTGGGCGAGCATGCCGGCCCGGTGCCAGTCTTCGCCGTATTCGCCGCCGCCGCGCAGGTTGGCGACCGTCAGCAGGCCGCCGCGCTCCAGGAACACGAAGCGCGACGCATTGAACGACGGCGTCAGGCTGATGTTGAAGCCGCCGTAACCGTACAAAAGCGTCGGCGTCTTGCCGTCGGGCTTCAACCCTTTCTTGTGGGCCAGGAACAGGGAAATGGGTGTGCCGTCTTTCGACTTGTACGAGACCTGTTCGACCTCGTAAGCGGCAAAGTCGATATCCGCCTTCACTTGATCCCACAACTCCGTCTTGTTCGTTTTCAGGTCGAGGCGATAGACGGTCTGCGGCCGGGTTGCCGACTGGAAGCCGTAGAACAACTCGTCGCCGTCCCATTCGCCGCCGAGGCCGGTCAGCGAGCCGAGCGTTGGCAGCTCAACCTCGCGGCGAGGGGTGCCGTCGAGATCGAAGAGACGGAGCCGCGATGAGGCCTGGTGCATGTACTCCGCGACCAGGCTGTCGCCCACCGCCGCGATCCCTTCCAGCACATCGGGCCCCTCGGCAATGATCTCCTTCCAGTCGATCCGTTTCGGCTTCTGGGGATCGACGCGATAGAGGCGGTAGCGCGGCGCGCCGTCGTTGGTGTGGACATAGAAGCGGTCGGCGCGGGCGACGACGTGGAAGAGGGCGTTCACGCCCTCAACCAGGGGGACAAACGGGGAGTCGGCCACGCTGCGATCCTGGAAGTAAACCTCGGAGCGCGACCAGCCCTGGGAGACGGTGACGACGAGCCAGCGGCCGTCGGGGGAGAGGGTCACGTTCGGCCAGTCCTCGCGGGCTCGTCCCTCGCCGAAAACGAGCGCATCGCGGGCCGGATCGTCGCCCAGCTTGTGAAGGAAGACCCGGCGGTTGTAGTTCTCCTCGCCCGCTTTGACGTCAGCCCGGTAGCGGGTGTAGTAGAAGCCGGTGCCGTCGGGCAGCCAGGTCAGCGAGCAAGCGCGGGTGCGCTCGATGGTATCGGCCCGGTCCTTGCCGCTGGCGACAGCGCGGATGTGCAAGGTCGATTGTTCGTTGCCGTGGTGCGATAGACCGTAAGCCAGCAGCCGGCCGTCGCGGCTGGAATACCACCAGTCGAGGGAGACCGAGCCGTCAGCCGCCAGCTGGTTCGGATCGACCAGGATGCGATCCGCGCCCCGGACGCCATCGCGGACATGAAGGACCGGCTGATTCTGTTTCCCCTCACGCTTCGTGAAGAAGGTGTGTCCCTTGACCGGCGCCGGCGTGCCGACATGGCCGATCTGCAAGAGCTGGTCGAGACGATCGTGAATCATCGCACGGCCCGGCACCTGGTCCAGCGCGCCGCGGGTGAAGGCATTCTGACGGGCGACCCAGTCCTGAACCGTGTGATCGTTGCCGTCCTCCAGCCAGCGGTACGGATCGGGAACCTTCACGGCGTGCAGCGTCTCGACAACGTCGTCGCGACGCGTGGCGGGGTAGGCGGGCTTGGGGTCGTCGGGCATCGGCAGCGGTTTCCTTGTGTCGTTGACGCCATCGGGCAAGGGCAGTCTTGGTCCCTGGGCCAGGTAGGCCCAGATCGCCTCGGCCTGGGCATCCGAGGAGCCGTCCAGCACATTTTCCACCAGGGATTTGCCGTTGGTGAAGACGCTGGGCATGCGCGTGCCCGGGGCCAGCCGTAGCGGCTGTTCGAGCCAGCGGCGATACCAGTCGTAGCGGACGCGCTGGGTCATCGTGGCCAGGTCCGGTCCGTGCGCCCCGCTGCTCGGGATGCCGGCCAGGTCGTGACAGGAGGCACAGTTGAATGCCGGCTTGCCGACCAACTGCCGGCCGGCCGCCAAACGGGCCGGCGGGCCGGGAATGGCTGGCATCTTCTCGTCCGGCGCCGTCCCTTCCAGGGCCGCGAGACCGTGCGGCAGCGTGCCGATGTTGGCGGGTCCGAACTGCGGCATGCGCACGGTCATCCAGGGGCGGGCACGCCGGGCCTCGGCGAATACGGCGGACACCCAGGCCGGTTGAAGCTTGTGGGCCATGCCGGTCAGGGTCGGAGGCACAACCGCCTCGTCGTTGTCCGCCTTGGCCAGGCGCCGCAGTTCGGCGACCTGGTCGGGAGGTAATCCGCCCGCGCCGTCGCGGGTGTGGCAGGCGAGGCAGTCGAAGCGGGCTAGGGCGGTCCGCGCCGCGAAGGCCGGCGCCGGTGAACCCGCACCGCGGGTGCCTTGTGTCAAGAATTGCCGAACGTCGCTCCGCTCGCCATCGCTGAGCGCGAACCAGGGGCCCCTGACGTCATTCGCCTGGCGGGTTGCCAGACAACCGCGCTCCTGAGTCTCCGGTTTCTTCACGTCGTCGAAAGTTGCCTGAGCCAGGACCGAGGCGAACGGCTTGCCGTCCGGCTCGATGGTGTGGCAGTTATTGCAGCCGCGGGCGATGACGACACGCTGGCCGAGATCCATGATCTGCGCATCGGCGGGCAATTTCTGCCACGCCGCTAGCTCGTCGGCCCGATCCTCCACGCGCCGGAAAGCCGCCAGCAGTTGAGCCTTCGCAGGCGGCTCGGGCAGGCCCGTTTCGGCAGCGGCACTGTCCTGGCGCAGATAACTCGCCAGGGAGTCGGCTTCCTGCTTCCGGAGGAGCATGTTGGGCATGCGGCCGCTCGGATCGAGGGCCAGCGGGTCCAGCAGGTACGTTGCGAGCTGCGTCGCCGTCGTCCTCTGTCCTTCGTCCTTCATCCGCTCCCTGTGGCAAGCGGCACAGCCAACGGCAGTGAAGAGTTTTCGCCCGGACTCAATGGTTTCCTTCTTTTCCTGTCGCTTTTCTTGTCTTAATGGTCCACCTAGCGAGGCAAGATAGCCGGCGACGGCGTAGCGTTCGGTCTGGCCGATTTCGTCATCACCAAAGAGGCGCGGCATGACGGCTCCTGGGCGCAGTCGATCCGGCGCGTCCAGCCAGCGATAAATCCAGCGGGCGTAGAGCCGCGCGCCCACCCCGGACAGGTCGGGGCCTTGCCGGCTGCCTAGGCCCTTCGCCAATCGGTCCTTGTCGTCCGGTTGATGGCAGGCGACGCAATTGCGCTCCTCGGCCAGGAGCCGTCCGCGCGCGGCAGCCGCATCGGTTGACAGGCGTGTGGGTGCCCTGGCCGGCAGGTGACTGAGAACCTCATGGGGCAACGGCTCGAAACGAAAGCCCTTCCCGGTCCAGAACACCTCGACACGGGCCACTCCCGGCCGGCGTGTGAACTCGGCGACGAGAGCGTGCCAGCCCGCCTCCAGGCGAAGGGACGGCCCGTCGCGCAGGGCGGGCGAGTCGTCCTTGACATCGGCCGCCAGCGCCTCCTGCCCGCCGATGGTCAGCCGGAACTGGCCGCGGACAACGGCGCGGAACTGGTAATCGCCGGCCGGTGCGATCCTCAGGTAGCCTTCCCAACGGGCGCTGCCGCCGTGGGCCGCCAGGCGCGGGTCCGGCGCTTCACGCGGGCCCAGCGCCAGCGCGATCGTCGGTTCCCGGCAGGCGACCTCGTTGGCTGTCGGCCTTGCGAGATCGCGATAGACGGCGATGAGGCCAGGCCGCAGCGATTCAGCATCAACGCCATCGGCGGCCGGGACAGGCGCGACGACAGCGAGCAGTACGGCCAAGGAGAGACCAGGAGTGCGCATGCGGAAGATTATAGAGGAGGTTGCGGCGCGCTTGCAAACCGGCTAGGCTACCCCCACGCCCTCTCCAGGGAGCGCGTCCCGATTTTACCGCTTCAAGAGGTCTACCATGTCGCAATCCGGCCTGCCGCAGCTTTCCGCCATTCAGTCCGCCATCCAGCAGCTGGGGTTCGACGGCTGGCTGCTCTACGATTTCCGCGGTCTCAACATCCTGGCCCGCCGCGTCCTCGGCCTGGCCACCGATGCCATGCTCTCGCGCCGCTGGTTCTACTTCATCCCGGCCCGGGGGGAGCCGCGCAAGCTGGTCCACCGCATCGAGTCGGGCGCCCTCGATGCCTTCCCCGGGTCGCGCACCATCTACCTGCGCTGGCAGGAGCTGGAAACCGGCGTCGCGGGGCTGGTGCAGGGGGCCAAGAAGGTGGCCATGGAGTACGTGCCGCGCAACGCCAACCCTTACGTCTCGCGCGTCGATGCCGGCACGGTCGAGCTGGTCCGCTCCTGCGGGCCGGAAGTCGTCGCGTCCGGCGACCTGGTGCAGATGTTCGAGGCGACCTGGAGCGACGAGCAGCTGGCCATGCACCTGGAAGCGGCCCGGCACACACGGTCGGCTTACGATGTGGCCTGGCGGTTTATCGCTGAAAGGACACGCGGCGGCGGCTCGGTCCACGAGCTCGACGTGCAGCGCCGCATCCTCGACCACTTCGCGGAGCACAAGGTCATCTGCGATCATCCGCCGATCGTGGCCGTCGGGCCCCACAGCGGCGACCCGCACTATGAGCCGAAACCCGGGCCGGAGGGAACGATCCGCGAGGGGCACTTCGTCTTGATCGACCTGTGGGCGAAACTGGATCGGCCCAATGCGGTCTATAGCGATCTGACATGGACTGGATTCGTCGGCCGCGACGTACCGGCCCGCTACACCGAGATCTTCGCCATCGTGGCCCGGGGCCGGGATGCGGCCATCGCCAAGGTGCGCGACGCCTTCGCGGCCCATCGACCGCTGCTGGGGTGGGAAGTGGATCAGGCGGCGCGGTCGGCGATCGAGGCCGCCGGCTACGGCGAGGCCTTCTGTCACCGCACCGGCCACTCCATCGGCCAGGAGGTCCACGGCAACGGCGCGAACATGGACAACCTGGAAACCCACGAGGAACGCCGCGTCCTGCCACGTACCTGTTTCTCCGTGGAGCCGGGCATCTATCTGCCGGAGTTCGGCGTACGCAGCGAGGTGGATGTGGTGGTGGATGCGGCCGGGAAGGTGATGGTCACGGGCGGCGATCCGCAGACGGAGGTGGTGGCGATTCTGAAATGAGAACACTGTTTAGCCGCCGCCCTGCGGGCGGCGGGCTTCGCGCGGGCCGCCTCGTTGTGTGTGCGCCGGTCGACGTTATAATGGGCGCGGCTTCAACGGCCGCGCAGGCGGCAGGAGGTAGGTCGTGGAGCAGATTGAAGCGGTCTTCCAGGGCGGCGTGTTCAAACCGCTCGGCGAGGTGAAATTGCCCGAGAACCAGCGCGCTGCGCTCGGCGGTTCAGCCGATCGATATAGGCTATGCCATGGCGCTCCTGAAACGCATGCAAGAGCGCCAGCAAAGCATCATCAAGGAACGCGGATGCTTCCCGGATAGCACGCCGGACATTGCGGAGGACCGGATGCGCGACCTCTGACACCGTTGTCGATAGCTGTGTCGCCGCGAAGTGGGTGCTTCCCTCGGGTGGCACGCCCCGAGGTACTCCGAAGGGCGTGCCGAACTGCCACTCGCTCCTTGCAGCAGATGCGACGAGAGCGTATCCTCTTCCGCATGAGATTGGTCGATCCCACAACTGGCAGAATCTACATCGAAAAACGCCGCGTTCGTTACAACGAGCCCGGCGAGCCACGCGAGCTGACGTTTTCCTGCTACCGCCATTTTGCATTCCTCGACCGCGACCGAACGCGTGAGTGGTTCTGCGAAGCACTCGACGAAGCACGGACGAAATTCACTTTTCAACTCTGGGCCTACGTGGTGATGCCGGAGCATGTCCACCTGCTTGTCTACCCCGGAGACGGACCGGAACGGATGGCTGCTTTTCTCCAAGCGGTGAAGGAGCCAGTCGCCCGCAAAGCAATCCGGTATCTGAAAAGCCACGCACCGCAATGGCTGGCGCGGGTGACGGTGCGCGAGGGGCGCCGGTTGAGGCACCGCTTCTGGCAGCCGGGCGGCGGTTACGACCGGAACATCACCAGCACCGAAGCGCTGCGGGCCATGATCGAGTACATTCATGCCAACCCGGTGCGTCGCGGCTTGGTGGCCCGAGCGGAAGACTGGGAATGGTCCAGTGCGCGATGGTACGCGGGAATGCGGCCGGTGAGGCTGGAAATGGACCCCGGCGTGCTGGCGGAACTCGCACGGGGATGAGGTGGCGGAGGCTTTCGCACGCCCTTCGGAGTACCTCAGGGCGCCGGCCGGGTGGCCTGGGTGGCACGCCCTGAGGTACTCCGAAGGGCGTGGTTGACGGTTATGCCGGGTGGCCTGGGTGGCACGCCCTGAGGTACTCCGAAGGGCGTGGTTGACGGTTATGCCGGGTGGCCTGGGTGGCACGCCCTGAGGTACTCCGAAGGGCGTGGTTGACGGTTATGCACGCCCTTCGGAGTACCTCAGGGCGTGCCACCCGCCGCCTTGCGCCCCCCAGACGCACGTGTCGAGAAGCCCATTCATGCGGCCGCCTCGATCGTCACAGGCTCGATGCGCTCAGGCCCGACCAGCCGGCGGGCATAGACCAGGCACGCCTGGACGTCTTCCTTTTCCAGCCAGGGGTAGCCCTGCAACAGGATTTCCGGCCTGTCTCCCGCCGCGAGCATCCCCAGCTCATATTCGACCGCCAGCCGGCGACCGCGAATGATGGGTTTGCCGCCAAAGATGTTCGGATTCGCTGTGATGCGCTGGAGGAGTTTCGCTTCGTCCTTTGGTTGTCCTTTTGCTCGGCGGTAGATGGTCAATTAGTTGGACAGCGCCACTTTTCACACTGGGCAAGGCCGAAGTCAAGCTGGGCAAAGTAAATCGCCGTAAGTCCTTGGTTTTCGTGTGGCCATCTTACCCAGAATAAAAAGTGGCGCTGTCCAATTAGAGGATTGCGGACAGGATCAACCGTGCCGCGACGACATGCAAAACGTACGCGGTCCCCCTTTGTCTTTCCTTTTCCAGGATACCTGCTCACGAAAAACGCTTACAGTGCAACTAAGCAGCACCCGGAGGCCGCGACTTGCGGTGTCGGACGTACCCGGTATAGATGGTCTCTTCCAGCCAGCGCGCGGGTGGAACATCGAACTGGAATTGGACGTGCGGCCTCAGCACGCCCTCGGGATGGGGCATACAACATTTCTTGTACTTCAGGCCTGATTCACACGGGCATTTATCGTTCCGTCCCGTCTCCTTGAACAGCGAATGCGGATGCCTCGAAGTCGTGCGTATGAAGCTCCAACCGTGAAACGGACTTGCGACACGCTCGATGCAATACCGGACCAAGTCGTAGGCCGGGCTATTGTTGTTATCTCTCTCGGAAAAAACGACCGAATACTTCTGCACCGGGTTCTGAACAAGTGCCAGACCGACGAATTCGCACTGTTCGACGATATTGAAGCAGTCCTCTCCGTCGTATATCTCACCCACAATGTGTCCACAACCCGACCTCAACCCTCGCGGCTGGCCGCACGTACTGCAAACACGCTTCTTAATGACGATCTCCGGACTGCCGAACACCATGTACGGAAAAAGCTCCTGAAAGCGACTGGTATGTATGCGGATAAGAGAAAGATGAAAATCAGCCTTCAAGAGGCTCTTATGTCGTTCAAGTCGATTAAGGTTCAGCTCGATTTGTTCAAGTTCACACCAGCCTTCGTAATACTCACCATCCTTCATTTTGTTGAATGCGCTGATGTAGCGGTTCTGGATAAGTAGCGCCTGCTCATAGCACCAGAGACGTTTCGTCTCTGCCTCATCATTGGCTTGGATTGCCAGCCGCTTCAAGTCTGCCAGCGATCGCAGGACAGCATCCCCGTCTCGCGCCTTCCAGTTCGTGTCGGCTCCATGCAGAAAAGACACTATCGCCAACCATTTTTCAGCCATGTCCATACAACCGCTACTCCGACGTATCTATTGAAGACTCGACGGGAGCCCCTGAAGATTTCCGATTAACTCATCAAGCGTCCCTGTGAAAGAGAATCTAATTCCCGCAGCAGCATCCGGTACGCAAATCACTACCTCGATCGTATCCTTGGGACCACGAAGGCTCGCACCGGGCCATCGATGGTTAATGTATTGGATCAGCCGATCTATGAACACCGGTAGGACACTCGCTGTGACCATGAATTCCCCGAGATCGACCGAGGCCGCGTGGAGGGCGACCTCTTGATAGTTTGATTCTTCCACTGGAGCTTCTACGCGAAGTTTGGGTTGAACCGGTGTAGTCAAGAAGACGAACAACTCACTCGTCCCATTAGGAAATACAGGACCGTTGTAGTTGTGAAAATGCTCCCATGGCAGGATGACGACCTGCGCCTCCCTCAGGGCATCTTGGAGTTGTCGAGATACATACGGACGAGCGAGCCAGTAATCAAGCTTTTCCCTCTCTTCAACTAACGGCGTCAAGCGGACGGGAGAACCATTGGCAAGAGCGCTCTCTCGCGAGGGGAAAGGCTTCTCAAGACGCAGCTTCATGTGTGGGCTGCACCATCCGGCGAGGAAGTCCATCACATCCAGCACTAAATCTTCGTCTCGCTCGCGGCCGGCTTCGCGTAACGTTTCTCTGGTGCGTTCTAGTCGTTCAAGCAGGGTTTCCTTTGTCAATCCCTGGGAATTAAGGCGCATGATCACAGATCGGAGTTCCAACGCCGGGTTAGGCGAGGCCAGGGCTTGTTCTAGCAGTTCTTCAGTGCTCATGCCCATCGTCCTTTGCCCGACTACTGCTTTGGTACCTTGCGCCAGACTCTGCGAGTAGCGTTGATGGCGGCCTCATACTCGGACAGTGTCATGTGCCAAGCGGGCTCAACGAACCCGTGACCCGGCGTGCTTACGTCGTTGTGGTACCTCAAATCCGGCCCCAATTGGGCGTCCGCTATACTCCAGACCGGATCCTTTCCAGTGCCCTGGAATTCAACTGGCCGTCTCCAGCGAGGCAAGTTCATTGGATCGTCCGGGCTGACCGACATGCCACCCTGGCCTGGCCGCACTACATCAGTTGCTTGTTCTGCAGGCACGTCTCTTCCAGGACGAACACCGAGGCCGCGCGCGCTCGGTTCCAGCACGGGAAGGCCGTCGTTGTCCTCCTTCATACTGCGGAACAGGCTGGACATCATTCCTCACGCACGGTCCTTATCCATTACAAGCCAGGTCCCAGAATGTGCCGAGCGCAATCGTCATTTGCACATTTTACTTGCGTCAATGCCGCCGAGCAATGTTCGCCTGGGGAAAATGAGGGACCCTTCGCCGTACCACTACGACACTTGCGCTTGCCCCGAAATAGCCTGGTGCACCCTGGCCGGGCACACCGCCTCATCCGCCAGTGTACCCTCTGCCCGCTTTCGAGCCAAGGAAGCAGACGACGAGAAGAGGACGCTGCTGCGATGGACGATCAGGAACCTCCCCTCACGTCATCCGCGTCCACAGATCCTCGTTGTCCCAGCGCTCGCGCCAGTCCTCCTTCGGCACCGGCGCCTCGGGCCGGCCGGCGCCCTCAGCCGGCGCCGCTGGCCTCCGATCCTTCGCCATCCGCCGCTGGACCAGGCGCGAGATCAGGTACCGCAACGCGTCCAGGGCGTGGTTGCTCTCGGATAGGGGGCCGCAGAGCCGCGGCCGTTGGAGGCGTCGTTGTAGCGGTACAGGCCGGCCTCGTAAAGCAGGTTGGGACAGGCGCCGTCCACGACGCGGAGGCGGCCGGTTTCGAGGCGGCTGCGGACGGCCATGATGCCGAGGCGGAGGTCGTTGATGCCGGGGCGGACCTTGCGGCCGGCGGCGGTCAGCTCGATGCGCTCGCGGGCGCCGGCCGGGTCGCAGTACCACATCACCTCGCGCGGCATGTGCTGTTTATGGAAGTCGAGGGTCTGGTTGCGGCAGTAGTGCTCGCCGGTCAGCCAGAGGATGTCGTCGCGGTCGAGGACGCCCCAGACGGCGGCGAAGGGGTTGCGAGCGAGCGCACAAAGGGGACAGCCTACATTTTCCCCCCCCCCAAGCGTCTCAAATCTCCATCCCCTCGTGCAGTCAGTCTTTTCCCAGGCCACCCCGCCTGACCATCGCCACGCCCTTACTTCAACATCTCCCGCATTTGACGCCGCTGCGCCGGCGTCAGCCCGGCGAGCAGTCCGTCCAGACCCACCTGGTCGATCACCCGCTTCACGCCGACCTCCTCGATCACTCGCTTGACGCCGACAAGGTCGATCACCTGCTTCAGGCCGGCCTGGTCGATCATCCGTTCCAGGCCGACCTGGCGGATGAATTCGTCGAGCCCGAGCTTGTCGACGACGGGACGGATATCGATCGTTGCATTCTGGCTTGCTCTGCGTGCCATTTGACGGACCTCCTCCCACAGGTGGGGAAACAGCGTTGTCAGCCAGGGGCCGTACAGGCGCCATAGCTCCGGCCGGCTTGTGACTTCCTGGGCCAACAGTCGCGTCGCATCCAAAGGCTCGTGTACCAGCAGATGAACCGGCACACTGTCGTGCTCTACCGGAACGTCCCGATTGCTAACGAGGATTATAGCCCGCCCCAGGTGCTCAACGCGCCACACGCCCGCGCCCAGCGGCTCCAGGTCGCCCAGGAGATCCCGTGCGCCGGCCAGGAAGCGTCGGCCCAGGTGGTTCGCCAGGTACCAAAACGAAACCTGCGCCCGGCCGACCAACCTCTGGCCTTCCTTGGGGCGTTCGTCGTTGAGCCGTCGATGGATGCGCAGGCCGAGTTCAGCCAGCAGGTCCAGGTCGGCGAGGCGGGCCGACACGCTGGGGCCCTTGAACTCCAGGATGTTCCACGCCGTCAGCCAGCGCCACAGCCCCAGGAAGGGCGGCCCAGTCAACGAGGTCCGGCGGAGCAGCACCAGATCGGCGGCCCGGGGCAGATCGCCGACCGGCATGTTGGTCCGGACCTCGAAGCTCCGTTCCAGGAGGGGCCGCAAGAGATCGGCGAACAGCGGGTGCCATTGCATCGTGCAACACCGGAGAGCGGCTGAGGCAGATCGTGGCCCGATGGCGGTTATTGTAGCGTGCCGCGGGGCAGGAACGATGGGGCGGCGCAGAAAGGGCACGAAAAGACAGGAGACGCGTCTCGTTAAGACATACTGTCTTAACGAGACGCGTCCCCCTGTCCGTTCCTTCAACTTGGCTTTCTCCTGGGCCAAACGCGCGATTCTTGTTGGCCTTTTGGAGCCGTTCACCGCCCGTGCCGGGTGCGGGGCCAACGTTTGCGGGGGGGGTGTCCGAGGGGGTGCTGAAACGAATGATTACAAGTCATGGCGCAGCATGAACTTGGGACATGCGATTCGTTTCAGCCGCCCGCTAGAGCGGCTTTGCATCGCAATTGACCTTTAAGAGTCAAATACGTTGCAAGTGGACGAATTGCGATGCGCCCGGACCAGGGGCAGGATCGCCGGCTCATCGCCCTCTTCCACTGGCTCATCTTTCCAGAAAACCGGGGCGATGCCAAGGGTTTCCTGCTCCTGAATCAGCACCGTCAAGTTCTGGAGAAGAAGTTTCGTCAGCACTTCGTTGATTTGGGCCGTGTCGGTCTTGCTCGCGACGGCATCCCCGAACTTCCGCTTCACCGCCGAAATCGTGGACTCGACGTTGCTCCGTTTGTGGTAGCGGGCCTGGTACTCTTCCTTGTTGAACTGGAACAGGTGAAACATCTTCTCGAACATCCCGCCCACCCCGCCGGTCGTGTTCTCCTTGAACGCCGCGTAGAGCGTCCCGCCCATCGCGGCCACTTCCTCGAAATTGTCATAACTCGCATACGCTTTGTCCGCGCTCACTTCGCCGATCTCGAATCCCTTGCGGGTCTCCTTCAAGAGCGGGATGAACTGAGGGCAGTCCGCAGCGTCCTTGTCGAGGATGCGGACCGCGGTAATGCAGTTTGTACGGACCCCGGACGCGATGTGTGCCTTGACCCAGACACATTTGAGACGGGTAATGCCGTATTTTTGATCGTACCACCGCTCGTAGCGGGTCGAGGCGAACCCGGTCGAGTCGATGGCGAAGTCCTTTTCGACGGCCCGGAGCGGGGTGGCGCTGATGGCGATCAGCTCCTTGAGAATCGGCGTGTAGTACGGGTCCTCAAAGAACGCCGTGACCTTGGTTCCGGGGATCGGCTTGCTGACGAATCCCGCCTCATGCGCCTCCAGTAGATCGGTCGAGAAGCGGCGGGAGGACAACCGGCAGTACGTCATGTAGGCCATCGCGAACACCGCGTCGGCCGGGTGGTGCGGCTTCGGGCCGCGTTTCGACTCCAGGCGCTCCCGGGCCGGCAGCTTGCGGCAGAGGTCTTGAAGCAGGACGCGGACCCGGCGCTTCTCCGTGGCCTGAGCGTAGTTGTAGGCAGGCCAGACCTGCTTGTACGTCTTCCGTTCCGTGAGGGTGACGGTCTTCGTCTCAATCACGCTGCCGTCGGGCAAAACGTCCCGCTGGTGGACGATGCTCGCTGCGTAGTAGTGTTTGCAGATGAACTTACTCTCTTGATGATCCGGGCAAGTGCAGGTCTTGCTGTCCAGGTCCACGACGTACCCCACCGCCGCCGCGTTCGTCTGGCTCGGCACGAGCCACGTCCCGTCGTCGTTCCGATGAAGCCGGCAAGTCGCTGCGATCAAGACCCCGCGCTGCTGTCGTGCGTCCATTGTCCGTCCCCGTGAGTTTTTCGGCTGACACCACTATTGTACGGACGAAAGTAGGGGACGGCAATCCTTTTTTTGTTGATTTTTCTGATTTCGTCCGTACAATTTCGGGCATGGAAGGGCGCATGGGAAGACCCCCGAAACACGGCGACAAGGCGATGGCAGCCCGCCTGGAAATCCGCGTCGATCCAGCCGAGAAAGCCGCCTATGTTGCGGCGGCGGAAGCGGCTGGCATGGAGTGCTCGGACTGGATTCGCGAGATGCTTAACGCGGCTGCGTCACGGCGCAGGCCGCGCACGCGAGCAAGAAAGAGCCAAGAATAGGGCAGAAGCAAGCGTAGCAAACAAGAAAACCCGGATTGCTCCGGGTTTTCTTGTCGAGATCTTGTTTGTCCATCTTTAACACGATGTGCGTCGAAGGCGACTAGCCAGGCTGGCCTTCTTCTTTGCCGTTGCGGGCCTTCCCGGTGGCCTTGTCAGGCTCTTGATGAGTGACTTGAAAGGATTTCGCCCGGCCATCTCCAAGAGCCGGGTCGCGATCCGGTCTTGACGGCGACGATACTTCTCCAGGTTCAGTTGTTTCAGTGTGAAGTTCACATGCATCGCCCCTTTCTTCGGCAGAGAGGAATTCGACAGTCGCCTCGTCATTCTTTAATCCCTCCTGGACAAGAACAGACAGAAGGTTTGCCAACTCGGATTCCTCTTCGCTCGGCCCTCGAACCTTGTGGAAGAGCGTTTCGGCCTCGATACGGTCTATGATGAACCCGTGAGAGGGATAATCGGCTATCAGCCGGTCCAGGGCGTTCTCTCGTAGATTCTTGCGAGCAAGCCTTGTGCCGTAGTGTTGCGCTATCAGCATCGCCCGCTGATACTCACCAAGCCGCATCGGGTCCAACTGGGCGTAAATCGGCTTGAAGAGCCCAATCGCAAGCCTCGCCGCAATGTCAGCAGCTGTTCTGGTTGTGATTTGCAGGCCACTCCTGAACCGCAATTTCAAGAAGCTCTCTTCAAATGTCTTAAACGCTTCTGTCTGAAGAGTATTAAGAGCTTGGAGCGGCGTCAACCCAGAGGTCAGTTCCGAAAGCTCGTCTGGCTTTGAAATCTGCACATCAAGAGGTCCCAATTCGGCCAAATCGCACATCACGATTTCGTCTGCCGCGAGAGAAACCAGGGTGCCGGCACTTTTGCAGTACGTTTCCACGAATAGTATTACGCGACCCTTGCAGTATTTTTGTTGCAAACAGCGAGCGATTCGGTATGCGGCGTCGGCTGACCCTCCATCCGTCGTGAGGAAGACGAACACATTCGGCTTGGACTGGTATTCCTTCACCAAGTCAATCAGCTCGTGATCGGCCGGGGAACGGATGTCCCCACTAAACAAGACGATGTCTGCGTTCAGCTTACCAGAGACACAGGTTACGCACGTTTGTATCTTCTTCGCTAGGGCGTCCGAATCGAGCATCCTGTTACCCGCCCTTCTGCCAACGGACAAGAGCGGCCTTTCTGGCTATCTCGACGCGCTTCGCCCTGCTGAGCTTCTTGGCCCTAGCTGGCCCTCCTTTGAGGCCGCCCAGCTTGCCTAGAGCCACCGCCGCTGGATTCTTGGCGACAGGCTCAGGTGACGGGCTGGCTGCTTCCGTCGCCTGCTGGACAATAGCAGCAGCGATCTTGTTCGCGTCGATTGGCGTTTTGCTTGATCGTTTAGGCATACTGGACCAGTATGCCTAAAAAACCCGGGGGCGTCAAGTGGACAGATGCCACCATGCTTGTGCGCTCACGGATTTGCTTGACCGTTCACGAATCGCGGAACTGGCCTTGCATGAACGGTCAAGCATTGCTATGTTACTCAGGTGGGCATCGAGGTTCGACCGTGCGGTCGTCGGGTGCCTCTGTGTTTTACCTGGAGTCGTTACGATGTTGCGCTACGACAGCCTTGACCAGACAGTGCGGCAGTTCATGCTGGAAGAGTTGACGATGGATGTCGCGAGCGGGAGCCTGTACATGAGCCCGCGTCTGAGCGCGTACGTGCGCGGGATTATCCCGGCCTGCTGGAAGAATCGATCCGCGATCACGACGATCGCTGGCTCGATAGCGAGCTTCGGCGGCGTGGTCGCATCAATGCTACTGAGCAGCGTCGCAAGAAAAGCGGCGGCTACAGCATCGTGAGCGTGCCCATTACCGCCGCCGAAACCCTCGCGGAAGGCGAGTTCAATCGCTTCTATATCCGTGGTGTTTGTCGGGCCGTTCTGGCGAATGAGCAGCATGAGGTCGAGGTTTACCGGGCCAAAGCGGTCGCGCAACCGCGGCCTGAATCGCAGGCCAAGATCGGCACTCGTGTCAATGCCGCCACCTTGCTGGACGACTTGCGTCACAACGTGGGCGTCGATACAGCGCTCGGGGTTCCCGCGGGGCCGAACTCCGGATTGAGCGTGCGCCGTCCGCAGTAGCCACCTGTATCGCTTCTGTCTTCTGCTCCGGAGCCGGTCAATGGACCGGCTCCGGCTTCATGTAGGGAACTCGCTCGACTTCACGCAGGGTCAGACCGTGATGGGACAATCTTGACCGGAAGTTCTGGAACTCCTCAGCCGTGAAGGTCATTTCCACCCGCATGAGCAAATGGCGGAAGAGGTCGAATACGGCCTTGTCGAACTTCCACGTCTCGTCCGGCCAAGCCGTAAAGGAATATACGAATTGGGTTTGCGTGGTAACGCACTGGCGGCTATTCATTCTCGCCCTCCGTGGCTGCTGTCGGCTGATACTGCGATGAGCGAAACGGAACTAGCCCAATCGGCCAGCGGGCAAAATGGCACGCCCGCGGCCGACCACCACATCGTAAAGCCGCGTTCAGACAGGAAAGTCCCATCGGGGTAGGATAGGACACATCGGCAGATCGGCGAGAGCCCCGGCAAGGAAATGGCGTGAGGGGGGCGTTGGCGCCCCTGGCGAACTCGTTTCGCCCCGCCCGAAGTCGTTGCAAAGCCGGCGGACCCGGCTCGGCATCCCGAACTTCCGGGACCGCCGGAGCCGGCGCTAGCGGAATTGCGGTGCGCCTCGCCGAATTGCGGTGCGCCTGGCAATTGCGATGCAAAGCCCGCTAGAGCCCAAGAAACGCCTCTGCCGACGGTGATCTGGCGGTGCGTGGGAGGGGACATCAAGTCCGCGCAAGCAAAAGGGATCGGGGGTAACTCCCGATCCCTTGATCGCACCAGGCCGCAAGAGGGGGCCCTACTCCGCCGCCACCCGGCTCACACGCACCGTCGCCGGCATCAATCCGTACTTCTTCATCTTCTTGTAGAGCGTCACTCGGCTGATGCCCAGGGCTTCGGCGGCGCGGGCTCGGCTGTTGCCGTGCTTCTCAAGCGCCTTCAGGATGAAGTTGCGCTCGACGGCGTCGATGCTGTTGGAAAGCGACTCGTCCAGCGCCTTGTGGTGGCCGTTGCCATTCACCGGGGCGGGTGCATACTCGCGGATGGGGGGCGGCAGGTGCTCGCGCAGCAGGACCGAGCCGCTGCTGACCAGGACCGCCTGCTGCACCGCATTTTCGAGCTGGCGGATGTTGCCTGGCCAGGGGAAGCCGCGCAGCGCTGCCAGCGTGTCCTTGTGGACGTGGAACAGGTCCTTGCGGAACTTGGTATTGAAGCGGGCCGCCATGCCGCGCACCAGCGGCTCGATGTCCTGGATGCGCTCGCGGATGGGGGGCAGGTGGAACGACATCACGTTAAGGCGGTAGTAGAGGTCCTCGCGGAAGCGGCCCTTCTCGGCCTGGTCTTGCAGGTCCCAGTTGCTGGCGACGATGATGCGGGCGGTGCAGATTTGCGTTTCGTTGCTGCCGACCGGCTCGTACTCACCGGTTTCGATCACGCGCAGCAGGCCGGCTTGCTGTTCGAGGCCGAGGGTGTCGATTTCGTCGAGCAGCAGGGTGCCGTTGCCGGCAGCCGCGAACTTGCCGATCTTGGCCCGGTCGGCGCCGGTGAACGCCCCCTTGATGTGGCCAAAGAAGGCACTTTCGACCAGGTTGGCCGGCTGGGCGCCGCAGGGGACGGCCAGGAAGGGGTTGTGCTTGCGGGGCGAGCAGTCGTGCATCAGCCGGGCCAGGTAGGTCTTGCCGGTGCCCGTCTCGCCGGTCAGCAGGACCGTGACATCGTGGGCTGCCGCCAAGGCCACGCGCTCGACCATCTGTTCCTGCGTAAGCGATGGGGTCAGGCCGAGGAGGCGTCGGCGAATCAGTTCTTCGAGCGTTTCCTCGCGCGTGCCGATGAAGGTGTTGGCCGAGGCCGAGCGCTCGCGAACAAGGGCCAGCAGCGTATTGGCGGCCGTCGGCCATTCCAGCCGGGCCGCCACGTGCGGATCGAGCTGCTCGAGTTCCGGGCCGGGCGGCAATTCGTTCGAGGTCACCAGGACGATGTTGAGTTCGAGATGCTGAATCGAGATTTCCTGCAAGAGGCGGAGAAGCGGCTCGATCTCGGCAACGGCCGCCACGCCGACGATCAGCACGCCGTCGGTATCGCGGCCGAGGTGGTTGCGGACGGTATCGTACTTGGCCTGAAACGCGGCCTGCCCCAGGGCCTTCTTGAGGGCGGTCTGAATGCCCAGGGCCAACCGCTGGTCCTCGGCGACCAGCGCGTACGCGGCTACCTGTCATTGCTTGTCTCCCTCCTGGACCGCCGCGGCCGGTCGGCAAGCACGCCGAAGCCGGTGGCACAGGCGGTGTACTCGTAAGCCTGCAGTCCCGCGCACCGGGCCGATGCCGAGGATCTGCGCTAGATCACGGAAACCGCTCCCGCTGCAGCCTGGCGGTGCTGCGCAGGGAAGTCCCTTTGGGGTCCTACCCCACCCGGCGAATCCTGAACGCGCGGTGGAACGCCCTCCGCGCGCCGGGCTGGCGGGACCGAGTCATGCGACGACCCGCTCCAACCGTCACGCAGCCGCGCCGGTGCGTGGAGGCAATCCCCCCGTCGTCCCCGCCCATCGTCCGTGGAAGCGTGAACGCGATCCAACTTTGAGGTAGGCAAGCGAAGGCAGACGTGGCCTCTCGCCAATGGCTCCCGGGATGGGAGCACTCCTTTCTGGCGTGCCTCCTGCACTGTGCCGAGGTCGGCTGGCAACGGGGCCAGCCTCCCTGAAGTATGCGAATGTAGGCGAGTGTCTGGCGCCTGTCAAGCATTATCCTCATTTTTCCGTTACAGCTCGCAAAATCGTTGCATTCCGCACACACTAGCCAAGTTTCATGGGCCACGGGGTGGGACGGAGCGGTGCTCCGTCCTACAGGATTTTCCGAAGGCCCGGCGTCTCGCCGTTGACGCAGTCGCCCGCCCCCGGTTGAAGCAGAGCCTCCGTATCGAGCAGGGACTGGGCAATATCCCGGATCGGCCGGCGCTGGCGGCGGGAACTCACCCGGAGACGCTTGTAGGCATCCTCCTCGGCCAGGCCCAGGCGCTGGGCCAGAATCCCCTTGGCCCGCTCGATGATGATGCGATCGTCCAGCCGGGCCTGGAGGCTGGCGACCCGTCCTTTCCACTGGAGGTAGCGCCGTCGGGCCCCAAGCGCCCCCAGCAACGCGGGCCACAAGTCCTCGGCCTGGCGGGGCGCGGCGACCAGGCTAACGGGGTAGGTCTCGGCCAGCGCCAGGAATCGGCCTGCCTGGTCCCCCGGCGCCACCACCAGCACGCCGACCTCCAGATCGAGCAGGGCCTGCGCCTCGGGTTCGGCCGGCCAAAGGTGCTCGGGGACCACCACCACGTCCAGCTGCCAGCCGCGAAGTTCGGTCAAATGTCCGGGGCGGAGCAGTCCGGTGCCCAGCACGGTAAGCCGATCGCCGGGGCAGTCGGCCAACTGGCGCAAGGCCACCTCGAGGGCCGGCCGGCCGTCGGCGTGCTGTTCCTCGACCAGCCAAATCCGCATGGTCGCACCTCGCCTGTCGCAGAAACGGCCGGACCAGACGACCACGCACCAAGGGGCCGTTTCAGCACGGCCGCTGGCGGTGGCGGGACGATGCGGGCGATTTCCCCGGGCAGAGCGGTTGGCCAACGCGTTCGGAAGGGATCCAGGTTCCGGTTGGCGATATTGTAAGCCCGCGCGGAAGATCGTCCAAGGGCGGCGGTCGCCGCCGGCCGCCCCTGCCGGGAGGCGCGAATCCAGGCTCGTTGGCGCGACACTGGTCCCGCCACGGCTGTCGGCACGCGCAGCAAATGTAGCACGTTGTGAGCACCAACGCCTGTGCGCGGACGTCTCCCCGAGGCAAACTGGGAACTTTGACGCGGCCCGGCTGCCGTCGGTTCCCCGATCCGCAACCTGGCCAGGCGCGGCTTGGCGGCTCGAGGGGAGACTATCGTCCGCCGCTCGCGTATAATGACGCTTGAATCGGTTCACTCCACCGCGACGCAGCCTTCCGGAGGCGAAGCTGTTCGTCTTCCGCCTGGTCAGAGGGTGCTCATGCACGACGCCTCGTTCACCTTCCTCAAGAACGTCCTCGAAACCCCCAGCCCATCCGGCTACGAGCGCCCCGTGCAGGACCTGGTTCGCGCCTGGGCGGGTCCGCTTGCCGATGAGTTGCGCACAGATCGCCACGGCAACGTCATAGCCGTGCTGCGACCGTCGCCGCCTGGGCCTCTGCCCCACGCCACACGAGGCGAGCCGCCGCGAATCATGCTGGCCGGCCACTGCGATCAGATCGGCCTGATGGTCCAGCACATCGACGATAACGGGTACCTCTACGTCCAGCCGATCGGCGGCTGGGACATGCAAATTCTCCTGGGCCAGAACCTGACGGTGTGGACAGCCTACGGCGCGCTCCCCGCCGTCGTGGCCCGCCGGGCCCCGCACCTGCTGACCACGGAGGAGCGCAACAAGGTACCCCAGTTCCAGGACATATGGCTGGACGCCGGCTTCAAGGATCGCAAGGAAGCCGAATCCCAGGTCACCGCCGGCGATCCCGCTACCTTTGCCCTGGGCTACCGCGACCTGCGCAACGGCCTGGCCGTCTCGCCGGCGATGGACGACAAGGTCGGCCTGTGGGTGGTCATGGAGGCCCTGCGCCTGCTCAAGGGCCGGCATCTCCAGGCGGCGGTTTACGCCGTCTCGACCGTCCAGGAGGAAATCGGCCTGCGCGGAGCCACCACCAGTACCTACGGTATCCACCCCACCGTGGGCATCGCCGTAGACGTTTGTCACGCCACCGACACGCCTGGCAACGACAAAAAGCAGATCGGCGACGTCAAGCTGGGGGTGGACCGGTGCTGTTCCGCGGACCGAACATCAACCCGCGCGTCTTCGAGCGCCTGCACGAGGCCTCGAAGGCCCACGAGATCGCGGTGCAGGTCCGGGTGCGCTGCGCGGCACCGGCACCGACGCCAACGCCATGCAGCTCAGCCGCGACGGCGTGGCCGCCGGACTGATCGGCATCCCTAACCGCTACATGCACAGCCCGGTCGAGGTGGTGCAACTGGACGACCTGGACCGAGCCGCCCGTTTGCTGGCGGAGTTCTGCCTTGGCGTGACGGCCCAACAGGATTGGACACCCTGAGCGGCCCGAGAAGCCGGCGACCCGTTCGGATTGTGCCGCCTCAGCCCGGTGGCCCACGCCGAAAGACCGCTTGCGGCAACCGGGATCGTGCCCTATAACCAGGGGTGTTAGCGGGGGCCTGTTTCTCGCATGAAAAGGGCCTCCCCATCACTTCCCCGATAGCTCAATGGTAGAGCAACCGGCTGTTAACCGGTTTGTTGTAGGTTCGAGTCCTACTCGGGGAGCTTTCCTCACCCGCCATCGCCGATCCGCAAGCGTCCTCAACCCCCTGCAATACAAGGGTTTGAGGACGGTTCTCTTTATCCCCCTCACCTGGTCCGCTGTCATCGATTGCCCTCGCCTCCCCTCTCCCCTTATCGCCCGTGTGTGTAAGCAGCGTGTAAGGGCCGTCCGTGCCGGTCGCCGCGGCGGCCTCGGACAGCGGCCCCTTTATCAGGTCGGGGAGTCGCTCGACGGCACGCCCCAGGTCGTGGAGCTGGGCCCGACCGTACACGGCCATCGTCAGCTTCGGGTCGCTGTGACGGGCCAGTTGCATCGCCTCCTTGAGCGTCGCCCCGCTCTTCTCCAGGAGCGCGATGTAGCTGTGCCGCAAAGCGTGGAAGTCGGCATAGAGGAGACCGTCTGGGCCTTCGACCGCGTAGGGGATGCCGGCAGCGTCGAGGTCGATGCGGAGCATGTCAGCGGCCCTCTTCCACCAGGTCCCCGGCCAGAGGGCGATGCCGGCAGGGCGGCCTGTCAGGTAATCGCGTAGCGCGGCGGCCACGTCCGGCGGGAGAGGTTGAGTCGCGCCCTTGCGGTTCTTTGTCTCGGCGGCCCCCAGGATTGCCACGGGTGGCTCGGCCTTGAAGTCCAAAGACTCCGGGCGAAGGCATGCCAGCTCCTCGGCACGGAAACCGGTGGCGCATGCAGTCAGGTAGAGGATGTGACGGTCAGAACCCGACAGCTCCCGGAAGGTAACCTCACTTCGGGCGGCCGCGTCGAGGACGGCGCGCAGGTCGTCCAGCGGGAGCGCCCGACGGTCGTGCCGGCGGTCCAGCCTGACGTTCCCTCCGGACAGGTGGGCCAGTGGGTTGTCGGCGGTGCACGGTCCTGAACGAGCCAGCCCGCAAACCCCTTCATCGCGTCGAGGTACAGGTTGCTCGTCTTGATGCTGCGACCGCGCGAGCGAAGTGAGCGCAGGGCCTCGGCCGTCGCACGCGGGTAGCGGCGCGCCTTGCCGTTGCCTGTTGCCACCAGCCGATGGTGCCGCATCAGCGCTGTGACCGCGGACGGCTTGACATCCAGCAACGCGGCGAGTTCCTTCTTGGTGAAGTCGGCCTGCTCTCGGTCGAAGGGCGGGAGGCGCAGGCGCTGTTCGCGCAGTCCGGCGAGGTACTGCTGGACGCGGGAGGCGGACAGGTCCGCCATGAAGGTGAACCCGCAGGCAGCAATCACTCGGCGCGCGCAGGCGAGTGTCTGCTTGACGTGCTTGGCCGTTGCGCCGTCGGCCAGGAGGGAAGCCGCCCAATCAGCCAGGTGTTCGGCCAGGGGTCGCTTACGGTGCCCCTCGAAGGGGTCAGTGATGCCTCTGTCCGCCATCAGTGATGCCTCTGTCCGCCATCTCGGCCTTGCGGATCAGGTCTGCGAGCATGACCTCGGCCGCCGTCTTGTTGGTGCAGAGAGTAACGGCCTCGCCGTTCACCCGGCCGTACCAGTTCGGCGATACCACGCGGCAGCTCTGGCCCGCCCCCTTGCCCTTCATTACGACCGGGGCGGTAATCGTTTTGCCGTCCTTGCCACGAAAGCGGACCGCGGCAATGGTCTCGCCCTTCTTGTTCTTGAGGGTGACGCGCTGGGCCTCGGGCGGAATCGGGCGGGTGTACTGCTGGCGGAAGACGCGGGGCATGAGGGGTCCCTTTCTCAGAACGGCCGGCGCCGCCTCCCCGGTTCTGAGGACGGGTCGGCGGCACGCGGCCAAAGGACAAGGAATATCCTACCCGGATCGTCGAAGAATGTCCGGGAAGCAACGAGCCGCGCTGGGTCGGCGGCCAGCCTTTTGCAAAACTCGGCGGTTTCCGCGAGCCGTCCGCTTGTGGATGAAACGCAGAAACCGCCTCGTTCTGTAAATGCGGCTCTGTCAAGTCGCCGGTCCGGCAGCCTGACGCGCCAGGAGCCGCTTTACCGTCGTCACATGCCAGCACCAGCCGCGGCAGGGGAACCGCTCGGCGTTGAGCGCCGCCGTGATGGCCTTCGCGCCCTTCCCCTCGGCCCGCAACGCCCGGATGCGCTCCAGGGCGGCCAGCTCCTCGGGGTTGTCGATCAGCCGCGAGGGGTCGGCCGGGTCGGCTTGCAAGCCGAACGGGCAGCGGTCCGCCCGGGTCATGCGCCGGCCGTCCGCCTGGTACGTGCGCATGGCCGCGCTGGTCCGCTCCCGTATCTGCTCGCGCTCCAGCTCCGCGAACGCCGCGAGCTGGGTGAAGAAGAATCGCCCCATCGGGCTGCGCGAGTTGATCTGCTCGACCAGAGACGCCAGGTCGGCCTTCGACTTCTGGAGCCGCTCCAGCACTTCCAGGGCGTCGCGCGTGTTCCGCGCCAGGCGGTCCAGCTTGTAGACGACCAGCACGGCCTTGCGCTTGCACGCCAGGGCGATGGCCGCCTGGAGCCCGGGGCGGTTGTCAGCCCGGCCGCCGCTCATGTCGTTGTCGTGCTTCTTGCCGATCACTTCGTAGCCATGCATTTCGCAGTAGGCGCGGCAGCGCTCGGTCTGCTTCTCGACCGAATCGCACTCCGCGGCGTTGGGGCGGGGGGAGAACCGGGCGTAAATCACAGCTTGAGCCATTGTCTCGTTCCTCCGGGGCGAAGGGCGCCCCCGGGCAGGGGGTGTGCGCGTCCACCTCAGTCATGACTGAGGTAGACGCGCACACCCTCCGGGGGCGCGGTTGGTTCATCGACGCTTTCACTTCACGACCAGGGCCTCGTCCGGGTAGCCGGCGAGGATGCGATCCGCGACCGCGTGCCAGTAGCTCCGGTTCGGGCTGCGTTCGTCGCGTTCGTAGTTGCGCAGGAACCCGGCCAGGGCCTCGGCGGCGGTTCGGTCGATGCGGTACTTGTTCCCGCACCAGCCGCAGCGCAGCACGGTCCAGAGGGCACCGTCTGCCATGAGCCGCTGCTGCACGATTTCGACCGGCCAGGCGTCTATCGGGCTATGCCGGTCCAGCCGGCCGGACGCGGGACAGGCGACCCGGGTATTGACGTTGTGGCAACCGATGCCACGCACGCCCCCCAGGCTGATGGAGACGCATATCGTGTCGTGGTTGTCGGGGGACAGGGCGAACGGTGAGCCGGGCAGGCAGGAGAAGACGCGCCCCTTGTTGAAGTCGTCGAAGGAGCCGGCCGCCCGGCCGTCTTCCTCGGGGAAGGGGAAGCGGTACGCCACTGGTGTTTGGGGTCCAGGTACTCGCGCGGGGGCAGATTGCCCGGCACTTGCACGGCTCTGGTGAGTAGCTGCCGCGCCTGATCGTAGGTGACGTAGTACAGGTCTTCGCACGTCCCCAGCTTCATCTGCTCGCCGTTGATGCCGATGTATTCACCCATTGGTCTTTCCTCCGGTAAGGGCCGGCGCCCGCGAGGGCGCCGGCCGGTTGTTCGTCTCACTGGTCGTTCACCACGGCGCCCGATTCGATCTCCTGAAGGACGGCGCGGAGGTTCTGGCGATGCTTCTGCACGAGCCGGACGTACTGGTCGATGGGGCGCCCGTCGAGCCCTTCCTTCTCCGCGATTTCCTTGGCGCGGACGGCGAACGCTTTAGCCAGGTCGCGGCGGGACAGGTCCAGGCGCAGGCAGCGGGACAGGAGGGGCGATGCGTCGTCGTAGTCTTCAAACAAGGAATCCGTGCCTTCGACCGTGGACGTGAAGACCCACACCACATGGGGCGGGATGCGCTCCAGTGCGACCAGAAGGGCGCGGATGACGTTCTTGCGCAGGCCGTGCGCTTCGTTGAGGATGATGGCGCGGCCGCCCTTGTCGGCATCCATCCCGCGCAGGGACAGGGCGCGCTCCAGGTCGCGCAGGCCGGTTTCCGTCAGCGCCGCCGCGTCCATTTCTTCCACGTCCCACGGTCCCGCGACTTCCCCGGCGATGAGCCGGGCAATGGTTGTCTTGCCCGTGCCGGATTGCCCGGACAGGAAGAAGGCGCGTCCGGCCAGAGCGCCGCGCTGGGCGAGCTGGCGCACGGCCTTGACGGTCTTCTCCTGCCCGACGACTTCCGCCCATGTTGTCGGGCGGTAGCGCTCCACAAGAGGCGCCTGTCCGAATAGACTGCCCATCGTTCGATCCCTCCATAACAGGGGTTGAACCGGGCCGGCGCGTTAACGCGCGCCGGCCCACTTTGCCATTGGCCCACGTGGGCCAGAACAGGGGGCGCGGGCGGATTCGATCCGCGGCATCACTCGGGCCGCGCCCCAAATAGGGTTGAAAGAGGCATGAAACGGGGCGCAAACAACCGGCTTGCGCCCGGGAATGCGTCACTCCGCCAGTTGCCGCGCCTCTAGTTGCCGCGCTCGCCGGTCGTACCATTCCCGCCGCGCCGCGCTCACCGGGCCGCGCTCCGCCTCTGCGATGAACGCATCGGCCAGCTTGTCCAGCGCGTCCCGGGGGAGTCCGCCCCTATGGCCGCACAGTCCTCGCGCTTCATCCTCAGTGATGGCAGCCTCAGGCGCCTCCCGGGTTGCGCGCACGATGGTATCGACCGACAGTGGCTCTGCCTTGCCGGCCGCGCGTGCCAGCTTGCACAGTGCGGTCCGCTCGACAGTGTGAATCGCCTGTCGGCTACACCGTTCGCGCTCGCCGATGCTCTCGCAGCTCTCGCCGTTCAGTGCCAGGACAGGACTTCCCATTGCCGCGCGGTCAGGCACGCGACGGCCGCCCGCGCCTCAGGCGGGACCACGTCCCACCGGACCCCCAGCACCACCGCGCGCACCGTCCGCTCACGCCATGTACGCATGGCATACCCTCCCGTGAATCAGGGTTGAAAGAGACTGGAAAGAGACTCGAAACGACCGGCCCGGAACGCGACTCCCGGGATGCGCTGCCGGTCAGTGCGCTACCAGCGCGCCCATTGCGGGAGGCGCCGGTAAGTCGTTTCGCAGGCGCGCTCGAATGAGAGCGCGGCTTCAATGTCCCCCTTCAATCGCAGCTCCATCGCGGCCGCCTTCTGATCGGCGTAGGCGGCGAGCCTGCCGTACACTTCGGCAAGCTGGCGTAGGTCGGACGGGTCGATTGAGAAGCCGTCCAGGTTTACCGGGTCATACCCTGCCATCGCGTTCCCTCCCGTTGTTTGCGGCTTGTTTGCGGGCTGTATGGGGCCTGTTTCATCCCTCTTTCCGCCCTCTTTCAATCCCGCTTTGCTTCGTTCCGATTGCCTGTCTACCAAAGCGGGCGCGTCAAGAAGGGACTCCCTTTGCGCCCCCGGAAAGCCCCGTTTTTCAGGGGTTTTCAGCAGTTATCCAGGGGTTTGCTGGGGTGCCAGGGGCAAGCCTGCGGAATCTGAACCAGACCCCCCGGGGGTCGCGATGGGTCCCGGGGGCGCTTATCCCCCGCTTCTCGCTTTGGGGTCCCCCCGGCGCGAGCGGGAAACTGTCAGTGCGCAGAGGGGGATGGTTGCGTCCCCCGGCGAAGCCAGGCGGTGCAGTGTGGGGTACGGCAGAGTGGAAGCGCGGGCGGACCAGTGCGTGGCCCCCCCGTCCGGTGGCGTTGTAAGAATCGTGCCGTTCGGCGTTCTTGAGGAAGCAAGCTCAATGCAGCTGGTGCGACGGGGTGAAGGTGCGGTTTCTTACAAGGCGGTGTCGCGGCTCAAGGTTGGGTTCCGGCCCCGTCGCGCCGCGGAGCGCGCCTCCAGGCCCGATTTGGTAGCCCAGCAAGCCTCTTGGCGAGCGCAAAAAGGCGGCATCTGGAAGGGCGTTCGCGGCGCCCCGGATGCGGCGCTGGCCAAGCAGATTGAATTTTGCTTGCTTCCCTTATGCCCATCCGTGACAATCCTCGCCAGCGCGCCCCCTGGTCGTCGGTTTGAGAACCGACCCCGTGCCCCCCAGGGCAGAGCCACGATGCAGGCGAACCCGGTTCAGGAGAAGGAAGCGCCGGCAGAGGCGGAGGATGTTAACGAGGGACGGAGCGTGTGACGGGGTTGATTGAGAGTGTGCTGGAGGATGCCGCGGTGCAGCCAACCACATATCCGGTGAGGCCGCCCTCACGCCCTCACTAAAGGTTCGTTGTTGGAGGAAGCATGAAATTCTTCGGCATCGATCTGGGGACCAGCAAGTGTTGCGTTGCTTACGCCATAAACAGTTCCAGACCCAACTTTAACCCGCAACCCACGGTGGTCGAATTCCGCGTGGACGCGCTCTTGGGCACAAAAACATCGGTCGTCCCTTCGGTCGTCGCCCGGCCGCGAGCCGGTACGCCGAGCCAAGGAGAAACGCTGTTCGCATTCGAAGCCGAGACGGAGGTGAGCAATGGCCGTGTGCGGGGGCGCAACTACCAGGAGGTCTTCCGTTCAGTGAAGTCGCACCTCGGTAGCGGGCGCTCCTACGTGGGTGCTGTCCCTGCCTTGAATACCCCTATTAAGGTCTGGGCCACACTGATTGGCCGACTTTGTGATATGACCGTGGCAGAGAAGGGGAAGGAGTTCGACCCCCGCCAGCACCCGACTGTACTGACGGTGCCCGCCTCGTTTGGCAATGCGCAGCGCGACGAGACGATAGAGGCGGCTCGCATAGCCGGCTTCAATGTGGATAAAAAAGCTGACCTTGTGCATCTAATCGATGAGCCCGTGGCCGCACTGACTGACGCGCTAAACTATTCAGACAGCGACCTCTACCTCAAGCCAGAAGCCGAGAATACCGTGCTCGTCTTCGACTTCGGGGGCGGCACCTTTGATCTTACCCTGCTCAGAGTCCGCTATGATGCCTCGAAACCGACCGGGATCGATATCCGCACCCAGGCTATCTCACCCTACCAACAAATCGGCGGGGATACGATCGATTTGGCCGTCATGCAGAAGGTCGTTTGGCCCCAGGTCTGCCGCCAGAATGGGCTTGATCGTCAGCTGACTGCGACCGAGCGTAGGATTATCGAGGATGGGCTCCGCCCCACAAAGTGTCGGCGCCTGAAGGAACACCTTAATGAAATCCTCAGCAAGCTATCGTCCGAGCAATTTGGGCGGCAGGACTGGCCCGGGGTATCCGTACAATTGCCCCTGCGTGGGGTCGGCTGTTTTGTTGGGGACAAGGAAATCGACGGCACCGCCGAATTGAGTGCCAATGATCTTCAGCAAGTCATGTTGCCCTTCATCGATCCGTTCCCGGACGGCAATCCGTTCACAGTCGGCGAGTCTAATTACTGCGTTTGCTTCGCCAAGCTTGTTGAGATCACCATGGAACGCGCTGGGCTGACACCGGACAAGCTCGACCTACTCGTGCTTCACGGCGGTAGCTGCCTGTCGCCGTTTGTTCCTTGGGCATTCAAGCAAATGCAGAGAACGGGTTTCCTGGCGAGCGACTGCAAGATCATCACGAGCCCGGATCCCATCACTTCCGTCGCCCGCGGGGCCGCTCTATCTGGGTGCCTTTCCAAGAAGTACGGAAAGCCTTACATCCAGCCGATCGTGCCGGAAGAGATGTCGGTCCAGACTGTTGGGAATCACTACACCTATCTGGCCCATGCCGGAGACGGGCTGCCCTTCAAAAAGACGTTTGACCAGAAATTCCTTCTCTCTTACGACGGCCAAGATGAAATCGTCGTCCCAATCTACATCGGGTACGATCCCGACAGGCGCCGCCTGGCATCTACGCTGACTTTCAAGTTCCCCCAGCGCCTGACCCAGAGCCATCCCGTCGAGGTAGAAGTCGAAATCGACGCCGACAAGAAGTCCCGCTGGCGGTTCCGCCCGAAGGGATACGATTGGACCGATGTAAAGGAGGCCGCCAACCCGTGGATAGGCCTTGAGCCGACCGAGAATGTCAATAAGCTCCAGAAGATCCGCGAGGAAATCCGCAAGTCGGTGGACGCCGATCAGAAGCCGCAGCTGGCGATCCTGGCAGACGAGGCCCTCCAGACGGCCCGAGCCGGTTACCCCGAAGAAGCGTTAGCTTTGATCGAGGACCTCGTCAATTCAAACCCGAAACACTTCTATAGCTGGCATAACAAGGGCCTGATCCATGCCCAACGAGCCGAATACCGGCAAAGTTTGGAGAGCTACGAGGAGGCATCCGCGCTCCAACCAATGAACATGGTGACGCGGGGCAACTATGGGACTGCCCTCGTGCGCCTCAAGCGTAACCTGGAGGCCGTCGCTGTTATGCGTGAGGCTCTATCGAAAGAGCCTTCGCTGACATACTTGCATTGGTGGCTGGCTGAAGCATTTCAGGCACTCGGAAACGCTGACGAGATGCATAAGGAACTGGAAAAGTGGCACGCCCATGCCCAGCGCAACACGGTTCAACGTCCTGAAGATGTTTCCACATGGGAGGAATTGCGCCAGGCAGCCATCCGACTTGGCCGCTACAAAGATGCCGAGGAGGCGACTGAAAACATCCGAAAACTTGGTCGTCCGCGCAATCTTCTAGCGGGTCTTCGCGTTTTTTGGTGGGTACTTTTCACAGTTTTGGGAGCATGCAGGTCAGGATTTTCAGCCGGAGGTACTCCTCATCCCGGAAGCCGTACGCCCGCCTCTGGATGGCACGGATCTTGTTGTTGATGCCTTCCACGAAACCCAACGGCACCTTGTTCTCCGCGCGGCAATAGGCCTCGATCCCGTCCCAGTGCGCTGCCACCATGCGGGCGAAGCGCTCGAAGGGCTCCAGACGTTGCCAGCGCAACGCGGCACGCCACTGGTCGAAGAAACGCCGGGCCCAGCCGGGGCTCCAGTAGTCCCAGAGCTGATCGAAGGACTCCTTGAGGAGGTACGCCTTGTTCAGCCGGCGGTTGGCCTTGAACAACAGCGTCAGGGCTTCCCGCCCCGTGGCGTTGAGGTTTTCCCAGTGAGACAAAAGCGTGTACCTCTGCCCTTTGATGAAGCGCCGGTCCTTGCCCGACACGCGCGCGTATTCCCGCCTGCGCACCTGGTCCATCGCCTCGGCCAGGTGCATCAGGATGTGGAACTTGTCGTACACGATCGTGGCCTGGGGAGCGTTCCCCTCCTTGAGGGTGGAGTTACGGAACGCCTGCCACATGTCCATGACCGCCACGCGGATTTTGCCGCATTTTTCTGGGCCCAGCCAGGCAAAGAACTCGTCCAGGCTGGCCTCGGAACGGTCCACGCCGCCAAACCAGATGGGACGACCACGCTCCAGGTCGCTGACGACGATGCGGTACTGGTGCCCCCTGGCGACGGCGATTTCGTCGATGCCGATGACCCGGGCGCCGGGGTGCCGACCCGGCGAAGCTGTCGCGCATGTACTGCTTGTCCAACTCCTTGACGGCGTGCCAATCGAGGAAGAGTTCTTCGGCCACCTCCTTGATGGGCGTCTGGCGACAGCGGCGGCCCACGAAGAAGGCGAACCGCTTGGTATAGAGCGGGTTGTCGGCCAGCCAGTCGAGGCCCTCGTTCTTCACGCCGCCACACCGTGAGCACTGGACGCGGCGGAGGCGGAAGGTGAGGTAGACGCGTTTGTCGCCGCAGGAGAGATCGCGGACGCGTCGGGTCCGTTTGTCGTAGTGGCTGTAATACTCCTGGCCGCAGACGCCGCAGCGCGTTTTTTTCGGCAGCGCCGCAGGGTGATAACGACGGCGTGGGGGTCCCCGAAGAGGCCCCGGACCTGGGCCAGAGGGACGAAGCCAGGAAACCGGTAGAGGTCATGGAGAAGCTTGAAGATGGCCATCGTGTCAGCATGGCAGCTTTTTGCTCCGCGGGGAAGGCGGTTTTCCTCGGGGAAAGCAGGGGATTTGTCCCTTCCTGGGCCGAAAGTTACCCACTAAAAAACGCGAAGAGCCCTTCTAGCAGGCGCAGAGCACGGCTGAGGAGTAGCCAGTCAGAAAAGCGTCGGCGAGCCCACTCTGGTTGCAAACACCGCCCGAATCAGTTCTTGGAGGCGGAAGGCAAGGCCAGATCACCGTCAACACAGGGGATGCAGCCGTGGCGCAGAAGAAGCGATCAAAGACCCAGAAGGCGAAAAAGAAGTCGCGGCGACCGGTCGGTGAAAAGGGCCGGCCAGCACCGAGGATGGCCAAGAATAGCGACATGAAAGTAGCCCATCACCTCGATAAGGTGGTTAGGAAGTTCGAGGGATCGGTTGATGGTTTGCAGAGCAACTTGGAGCAACTACGCGAAACGCTGCCTGAACTCGTAGCCCTCGGGGTGCGTCGCGACCGCTTGCGGCGGGTCAAGGCATTGGCTGAGGATGGCATCCTCGACAGCCTGCAGCGCCTCGCAGCGGCGCTTGATAGCCTTGACCCCGCCGGTCTGCCAAAATCGCTGGCCCCCCACCATCGTTCGGCTCGGATCGCTATCGATCATGTTTGCCGCGCGCTTGAAGTCCAGGCGGTCTGCGAGCCGGGAGAATCGCTCACTGTTACACAAGAAGAGGTCAAGCAATATGATTGGAGCGCCGATCGCTCCGACGAACTCATCTTCCCGGTTCATGTGGAGATCTTGCGGAGCGGCTGGAAGGCCGGTGACGCCGTGTTTGTGCTGCCAAGGGTGAGGGCCCGCCAAGCCGCTGGGGAAAGCGCCGGCAGCACGTGAAGTGAGAAAAGGTGACGGTTTACGTGCCAGTGTATAAGCTCCGAGGACAGCGCGAAGCCGTAAGAGAATTCGGATAGGTGCCTGCTGTGACTTCCCTGCAAACCGGAGCCTCCGCGGTTGACCGACGAGATTCGCGTGCCTACCTGGTTTCGATGGCTTCAAAGGACAGGGGTAGCAACACTCCCTGGACGGCAAGAACCTCGAACCGCTCCGCCAACGGCTCGGCAAACCTCGGCGACCGAATCAGCACGCCGACCTCGATGTTCCGCTCCTGGGCCGCTTCGGTGAAATTCGCCGACGACACGAACGCGACGCGCCGGTCCACGACGACGCACTTCGCGTGCAGACTGGAACGCTTCACCGCATCGACCGCCAGTGAGCGCGGGTCGTGAAAGACCTCGGGGAGGCGGTTCCCTGGCCACTCCTTGGTGCGGAAGCGCCGGACAAACTCCGACAGCAGCACGGGGGCAGGCGACGTGTCTCCCAGGTTCCGCTGGATGTCGAGGAACATGCGGACCCGCAGCGCGGGCTCGGCGTCCATCCGCTCGGCTAGGGCGCGGAACACGTCTCGGCCCTGATGAATCGCGTAGCCGGCCAGCAAAACCTCGTCGGTCGCACTGTGGAACAGCTCGCGGACGACGCTACCCGTGTCGCGATTCGGCAGCCCCTTCGCCACCGGCCCTGACCAAACCAGATCAACACCCTTGCCCTCCGGCGCCTCACAGGCCCGGGTCTGGGCGATGGTATCGAGAAGCAGGGCAAGGTGAGGCGGCGCAGTCCTTCGTCGTCCAATTGCTGCATTCGGGCGGCAATCCCCATGCGGTCGTCGCCAGGGCAGTAGGCGTGCAACGCCGCCGCGCTGTAAACAGGAGACAGGCGGCCGGTGCGCAGGGCGGCAGCGAGAGGCGCGGAGTGAACTGCTCGTCAGGTGCTGGAACTCCGTGGACATGGCCGTCACTGCTTGAAGAATTCCGCCCCCAGATTGTCCACCGTCGCCACCACCAGCGCCCGGTCGAGATGGTCGTTGAACTGCTCGCAAGAAGTCTCGGCGATGAGCAGGCAGCCGTGGCACGCTGCTCCGTGGAGGAATCGGCGCTCGTGAGGGCTGCTCGGGTCGTGCTCGGCGGCACACCGGGTCGTTGGAGCAGAGGCCGGCCATGTACAGGGCCGCCTTTAGGTGCCGTTCAATTTGCTTGCCCGCCTCAACCAGGCCACCCATCGTGCCCTCGGCATCCGCCGATCCTGTGTACAGGAGGATGCCGTAGCCGCTCTCCCCGGCGTAGACGCGCTCACGGATGGAGCTGGACGGGTAGCCGCACTCCAGCGCCAACGCCGTTATCAGCAAGTGCGACAACGAATGAAGCATGATGTAGGGTGCCCCCACGAACTGCCGACCGGATTTCGGATGCTCCTCGCACCAGCAACCGAAGCCTTCGGCGAGTTGCCTGGCGCGATCCAGAACGGCCTTTCGTTTGAGCCACTCGTCGATTCGCTCCTTCTTGAAGCCGAGGAACACGCCCTCGCCGCGGTTCTCCACAGCGGGCAGCCAGATGACATCGCGGGCCAGCGGCGCCATCTGCGCCGATCTCCAACTCACCATCAACGCCGGGGCTGGACGCCTCGAAGTCGCGTGAAGCCGACCTGGGCCATGACCTCGCGCAGGCGGTGGACCAGCACCACCTTGTCCAGGGCCTCGGTCCAGGGCCTATCCCAATGCTTGCGCGGCCAGGCCCGGCCGTCAAAGGTGCCATCGGGCTCGTCGGCCCCGACCCGCTCCACACAGGCCGACAGTACCTCGATTTCCACCTGCTTGACCGACTTGCTCGAAGGCGCGGCGCTGAAGCCCTTGCGGGCGAGGATTTCCTTGTAGACCTCCGCATCGGTGAAGGTCCCCAACGCGGCTTTGACGGCCTCGATGGTTCTGAAGACGGCGATGTTTTCCGGCGAGCCCGCACCTTGGATAAGCGACCAGACCTGATTGACGGCCTTCTCAAGGGAATCCTGACGGTCAGGCAGCGAAATGACGCTCATGATGCGCGGGAAGTAGGCGTTGCTCGCGGTGCGGATTAGCAACCGATTGGGTGCGCCGCACGGGTCCTTCTGCGCAAAGGGGCCCAGCCTGAGGCGCGACCCGTCGCACGTTCCCAGGGCGAGCATCTTCTGGTTGGTTGCCGCGCCCATCGGCCGGGACAAACCACACTCGCAGCGTATCCAGATTTCGTAAATGTCGCCGCTCGTGCCGGTTTCGTCGATGTACAACTGCTGGCGGCAAGCCCGCTTCCCCTGGTGGACATAGTCGTACCATGCGATGTCGCCGATGTGCCCCTTGGGGCACGCGCGAACAAAACGCACAGAAACAACGGTGTGCTTTTTCTTGTCCCTGTCAATGAATCTCCCGTCGCGCTCCAGGCGCGTGCGGTGAACGAGGTAGCGCGAGCGAATCTTGCCTGTCGCATCGGTTGCCACCACGTTCTGGCTGACGAACCACTCCGGGAATTGCCAGCCGATGATGCAGGTCCTCTTGGCCCCCGGCGCTTCCTCACTCAGGGGCGGAGGCGTGCGAAGTTGGAGCGACGCCAGCGGCGGGTTGAACAACCGCTTGAGCTTCTCCACGAGCCGCGGCTCGAAGATCTCCTCACCCCCCTCGGACCAGCATTCCAAGCCGCCCACGAGCACGGAATTGTTGGGGAGGTCAAGGAACGCCCCGGGGCCGAAGGTCGTTATCACCTGGCTCTGGCGGATTTGGCCCTGTAAGGGGATGTTGATTCCCTTCTTCATTACCCGCCCTCCACGTCTTTGTCGTCCAGGTCCTTGACCCGTACCCCCACTCCCGGCTCGACATTCCGCATGGAGCGGTTGGCGCGGAACTTCTTGTACTCGTCCGGCAAAGTCAGAAGCTCGGCGTCGAGGAACTGGTGCAACAGCGGCTTGGCGTCCCCCACTTCCCTCGGCTGATACTGCATGTGCCCGCCGTTCCTCTGCAAGTCGTTGGCCAGTCGCTCCCACTTGTCGAGCAGGTCCTTGACGCGGAGCCGCACGTGCTCGCACAGCTCCTTCGCCTCGTCGCCGGAGACAAGCCCACAGGCCGCGGCCCGCTCGCCCAGTGCGTCAAGAACGAAGTCGAGCTTACCGCGTTCTCGGAGGATTTCCGTAGCGCCCTTGGGTGGGGTGAGCGGTGCATGCATCTGCCGAGCCAGGGCCACCACCGTTGCCGCCAGCCCGTGGTCCAGCGCCCGCGGCGAGAAGGGCGTTACGCTCGTGGCCTCGACGCTGCGATAAAAGGTCTGGTGGTAAGCGGCGAAGCGCTCGTAATGCGACCGGTCGCGCGGCCGATTGATGTTCAGTACGGTCACCACGAGGCCGGGCTTGTCGGAGTCCTTGCCGTCCACGTCGCGGCCGACGCGGCTGGTCGCCTGGATGTACTCGGCGCTGGTCTTGGGTTGGCCGAGCACCACCATCAGGCCCAGCCGCTTGATGTCCAGGCCCACGGAGATCATGTTCGTGGCAATCGCCACGTCCACGTGTTCCTTGTCCTCATAGGGCAAACCGAGGCGCCGGCGGGCTTCAGCCACCTTGTCGGTGCCGACCCGCGACGTTAGCTCCAGCACGTCGTAGTCGATGTCGCGGTCGGCGAACAGGCCACCCCTCTCCCCTTCGCGCTTGCGCTTCGAGTAGGCCCGAACCTGGACGTTGACCTCGTCCTCGACGATGCGACGAGCGCCGCCCAGCTCGCGCAGGCTGTTGAAGTAGCCGAGCAGCGTCAGGTAGGGGTCGGCCGGGTTGTTCGCGACCTTTTTCCCGCCAGCCTCCTCGTAGGCTTTCCGGGCTGCCGCCAGGAGCACCAGGTAGGCGCGCAGCATGATTCGCTTGGCACTGCGCCCTGGCCAGCAACCCCGACGTAGAGGCGGGCCGGGCTTTGCTCAGTGGTATGGGTGTGGGCGAAGAACGAATCGCGGCGGTCGGGGCCGGGGGGCGGGAAGATGTCCACGTGTGCGCGGTTAAACAGGGCCCGAATCTGGGCGTGGGCTCGGCGGACCGTCGCTGTCGAGGCGACGATCTTCGGACGGATCTTCTTATCGCCCACCTGGCGGCTGCACAGTTCGTCGAGGGCGGTCTCGTACAGGCCGACCAGGGTGCCCAGCGGCCCCGAAATCAGGTGCAACTCGTCCTGGATCACCAGGTCGGGCGGCAGCAGCGGTGCGAGCGGCAGCGGGGTTCCCTTGCCCAGGTCGCAGGGACCGTAGAAGCCCTCCCTGTCGAAGCGGTCCACGCGGCCGAAGAACGCACCAACCTCGCCAGTCCAGGGCATGGCGGCGAACTTGTCCACCGTGGCAATGAGGAAACAGGGCAGCCGGCGGTAGATCGGCTCATCGACCGCCACGATGGGTAGCGGGTTGTCTCCCACGAAGGCACAGTCACGGTTACAGCAGATGATGTGCAGGTTGATCGGGTAGTCCTGGTTGGGGATCAGCCGGAATGACTCTTTGCCGAACTTCTGCCCGCACCACGGACACCCCTCCAGCGGGACCGGTGGGGCCGGCGACTTGCCAGTCTGGAAGGCAATGGTGCGTGCCTTCGCCGAGTTAGGGTTGGGGTCACCCTTCTGTCCCATCACGTTCGGCGTGGCGGCGCGGCCGACCCACAGGCCAATCTCGAACTGCCATTCGCCGAGCCGCTTCACGTCCTTCTTTCGCTCCAGCTCCAGGGCGCAGATTACCGTGGAGGCGCGGCTGAGCTGGTCGAGGGTGAGCAAACGGAGCGTGTAGCGCATGAGCACGCTGAGGCCCGCCGACTTCAGGCCGGGGTTGCGCAGCCGGCGGAGCAGAAGGGTGAAGGCGGCCAGTCCGAGATAGGCTTCCGTCTTGCCGCCACCCGTGGGGAAGAAGAGCAGGTCAACCACTTCCCGGTCGGCGTGGCCCGGCTCGACGATGCCGCGCAGGTTCATCAGCAGAAAGGCGAGCTGGAACGGCCGCCAGGCGGGCGGCCTGATCTTTTCGGCGGGGTTGCCTTCCATGAGGCGCCGGCGGTGCTGGGCGGTCGCCATGACGCGGTTGGCGGTGCGAAAGGCGTCAAGGACCTCGGGGTCGGCCAGCAGGTTGATGCCGCCCTCGATCCGGTCGGCGGCGACGTGTGCCAGCTTGAGCAGGCCGTCCCCCGTCTCCTTGCGATTCTTCTCGGATGTAGGGACCTTTGCCTTCTGGCTGTCAATCCATTTGCGGTAGAGACTCACAAGGCCTTCGAGCTTCTGCCGGGCGACGGTCCCGTCGGCCAAGGCCGCCAGGGACTCCATGCCCAACTCGACGCCGCTGATCTCAGCGGGCGCGACCCGCTCGACTTCGGCAGTGGGAATCCAGCGGGTATGGACCTCGCGGCACTGGCCATCCGCACTGACGACCGCGTGGGTGGAGACGTTGTGCCCAACCGCGTACTCGAAGGCGTCGCAATACTGCAAGTCGGCGACACAGGCGTCCCGATCATCGGAATCCAGGCCGCTCAGGTTCGGCCGCGGTACCAGGGGCACCGGACTGGTGACCTCCAGGGCAGCCTGGAAGGCGAACGCCGGGTCAGGGGCCGCGTCGCCCAGCGGGGTCCGCCGGTTGACCAGGAAGACCGACACGGAGCGCGTGCCCTTGGGGACCCGGCCGCCAAACGAGGCCGCGTCTTGCACCGGGCGCACCGTGACCACCAGCTCCAGGCCGTTGCTGCCGGGCACCTTCGTGGGCTCGGCGGGTGGTGGCAACTTCAGCCGCACCGTCTCCTCGCGATCCTTCCGTTGCCAGCGAGTAGGGGTGCGCGTCCCTCCGTCACCGCCGCCTGCCGGTTCCGTTTCCGGCGGGGTGTCAGCAGTGTCGATCGCATCAAGGGGGTGATAGTCGCCCCAGCGAACCGTGGCGGTCAATTCCTTCGCGCCGGCCGGCAAGAGCAGGCTGAGCCCCATCGAAGACGGGAAGGAAGCTCGCCGCGCGGCAGCCTGCTCGGGTATCACCGAATCATCGCCAGTGTCGTCGTCGCCGCCGCTGTCTACCTCCTCTACGGCCGTTACGTCGGTCTTCTGCGACTCGTCGGCATCGACGGGGACCAGGAAGCCGGTCAGATACCAGCGCGACGGCGCCTGCGGCAGCACCTCGTCGAGCAAGGGGGAGCCGCGGTCGGGGCCGATCAGGTCGAGGCTGAGGGTGCGCACGAGTTGGACACGGACATCTGCCGAGGTCATGTCGTTTCCCTTCCGGTCGAACTGATAGCTTCGCTCCTCCGCCGTCCCTGGTCCGGGGGTCGCTCCCTCTCTTCCATGTTGCGGTTACGTCGAATTCTAACCAGACTCTTGCGGATACGCCATCAGCGGGATATTCTTGCCGCCAGGGTCGTGACCGATCCACCGGAAGTGCAGCACACGGATCGGGCCGATCGCCCGTTCATACTTGGCCCCCGGCGCTCCACAGTCACAGTGAAAACTCGTACAACGCCATTGGCCTCCCTGCGATGGGGCAAGGGCTTACCCGTTTGAGAGTAGGGTTGAGACTTCT
Organism: uncultured Planctomycetota bacterium; assembly: GCA_963827935.1. Taxonomy (GTDB): domain Bacteria; phylum Planctomycetota; class Planctomycetia; order Gemmatales; family Gemmataceae; genus DATFNV01. The sequence continues at coordinate 1,342,701 of CAWHCN010000004.1, forward strand.
CAGTCGGAAGAACAAGGCGGTCGCTCGCAGGTGGCCAATCCGCCCCGCCCCAGAACACGTTGCTGGAGTCCCCGGTGGACGAGAGTACAAGCGGCGGTGCTTCCCCGACCATCGGAATCATCATGGGCAGCGATTCCGATTGGAAGACGATGCGCCCTGCGGCCCGAGTCCTGGATGACTTCGGGATCGCGTACGAGAAACGGGTCGTTTCTGCGCACCGCACTCCGGACGACCTCTTCGAATACGCCGGCAGTGCCGAACAACGGGGGCTGTCCCTCATCATCGCCGGGGCAGGCGGCGCGGCGCACCTGCCCGGTATGACCGCGTCGAAAACGATCCTGCCCGTCGTCGGCGTTCCCGTGAACGCCACGCCGCTGAACGGCCTCGACGCCCTGCTCTCCATCATGCAAATGCCCACCGAGGTCGGCGTTGCCACGGTTGGTGTCGGCGAGAAGGGGGCGAAGGATGCAGCTATGTTTGCCCTGAGGGCGCTGAGCCCAACGGTTCCCAGGTTGCGCCGCGGCTGCGGGCTCTCCGAGGGAGGACGGCTAGCCGCGCCGTCGCGTCGCACGCACCCACCAGGGTGGTCATCCTCGCCAGTGGCGACCCCGACCGGGAGGTATTGCAACACGCCGAGGATTACCTCCGCAAGCTCGGCGTTGCCCATGAATGCGTGGTCGTCGGCCCCGATACGGCAAAGAGTAGGGTGGTGTCACAGCTGGCCAATCTGGAAGACAGCGGCGCCGCTGTCTTCATCGCTGGTTCGCGCCGCGGAATTGGCTTTGCCTGCGACATCGCAAAAGCGACGACGCTTCCCGTGCTTGGGGTCCCCATCGTGAATGGACCGATCGGCTGCGTTGACGAGTACCTACGGCCGTTCCTAGAAATGCCGCCCGGCGTTGCAACGTTTGCGGTCAGCAAGCCCGGCGCCATCAACGCGGCGCTGTTCGCCGCGACCATTATCTCGGAGCACGACTCGGGGGTGTGGCGGAAGCTCCACCAGATGCGCAAGGAGCAGGTCTTGCGCGTCCGGGCCATGAAGATATAGGCCGACTTGCGGGGTGCCCTGTGGATGAGCCGGGAGGACGGCCGCCGGTGCTTGTCGTCCTGGGTCCGGGGGCCCAGGACGAGGTGGTGGCCCATACGCTCAGTGTGCTGAATCACTACGGGATTGCCTTCGCACAAGCCGAGTGGCGCAACGTGCCCCGCGTCCTCGCGCACGGCGCACAGGGGCTGGAAGTGGTCATCTTCGAGACCGGACTCGCATATACCGACGAGCATCTCGGATTGCCGGATGAGGTCGCGGTGCCCGTGATCCGGGTCGTCACCGACGCCGCTCCGCCACCAGGCCAGATCCTGACGAACACCGCCCTGGTTGCGACCGTGGGCTATGGGATTCCGGCGCGGTCAACGCAGGTGAGCTTGCAGCACGAATCCTGGCCGGGAATGACGCCACCTTGCGTGACCTTCTTAAAACGAAGCCATACCAAGGTCAATCCACCTCGTAGAGCCCACCCGCTTCCGGCTTTTTCGCCTTCCCTTTTCGCACCTTCTTCTTCCCGGCATCAGCCGCCTCCCCCGCCAGCTTCTCCGCCTCGGCCCGCTGCTTGTTCAGCTCCAGCAGCCGCGCCAGGACCTCGTCGCGGAAGTCGTCCGGCCAGCGGTAGCGCCACGGCTTCTTCCGCTGTCTTCCTCCGGTCGCTGACGCTCCCGGCTCGCCTTCGTCTTCCTCGTCCTCGTAGTCGAGGAGGAACTCGCACGTCGGCTGCAGGTCGGTCCAGCCGTAGGCGTCGAGGACGGCCCGGTCCATCGCCGCGTGCAGCTCGCGCAGCTTCGCGATGTCCGCCGAACGCTCGTTCGGGTCGTGGAAGCGGTTGTAGGTCTTCGTCAGGCCCTCGTTGTTGCGGATCATCAGGGCGGCGCGGTACTCGTAGTAGTCGTGGCCGGCCTGTTCCAGACGCGGGTCGGTCTCGAAGGCATCGGGGAAGGGGAACGTCTCGAAGCAGTCGGAGGGGATGTATCGGGCGTCGTCCTTCATCTTCGCAGCGAAGAACAAGGCCCATAATTGATGTACGCGGCTTTGCACAACAGCGAAAAAACCGAAGCGATCCACAGGAAAAACGATTAGCGTGTGACCGAAGACGATTTCCGCTTCTTTGAATGCGAACGCAAGCGTGTTGCTTGTTTGGGCGACTACGAGCACGCGCTCCAGACCGCGGATGGCGGCGTGCAATTCCTTTGCAGTTCTGGAAAACAGCCACCAACGCTGCGCCCGCTTTTCCTTATCCACGCTCCAGCTACCAGTTCGCTTGGTGCGCTCAGGTTTCACCTTCTCTTCCACGAGCTTCATGAGGTCGGGCCACTGCCTGGCCTGTTCTTCGGACATCTCGCCGAAGTTGATGACATAGCGGTGGTGCGCTTGGGTCGGACTGTCATTCACCTCCTGGCCCCCGATGTACGGGAAGATGCGTTCGGCGTTCCGCTTATCCTTGGCGATCAGCTGGCGCATGAGGTGGATGGGAGTGGCCACGCCTTCCTTATCCGTGTCATCGAAGGTGAAGCCCATGCCGACGACAACATATCCTTGGAAACTCAGGCCAGCGTTGGCTTGAAGCGGCAGCGGGTCATCGTGACCGCCGGCGTGGAAGAGGTAAGCGCTGACCCGTCCGGTGGGCTGCCCGTCCAGTTCGCACAGCTCCGAGACCGGCCCGTTGGCAACGTGTACCACGCTCACCACCACGGCCGCCTGCCCGGGCCACCTGTACCTGCGGCGCACCGCGTAAATGGTGCCCCCGTTGGCGCAGATCCATCGCAGCCCGGTGCTCCTTGTGCCCCCTGCGCGATCGTGTTGGTGGCGATCAGCCCGAAGGTGCCGCCGGGTCGCAGTAGAGCGAACGCGCGGCGGAAAAAGTGCGCCACCAAGTCGGCGTTGCCGTGCGACTCGGAGTGGATCGCCTTTAGCCAATCGACGTAACCTTCGCGGTGTCCTTCAGTGAGAGTGGTTCTGCCGGCGAACGGCGGGTTGCCGACGATGCAATCGAAACCTCCCGTCGCTGACGCTTCCGGCTCTGAAAAAATCTCGGGGAACTCGATTTCCCAGTGAAACGGGGTGATCCCCTTGGGGCCTTCACGGAGTGCTTTCTCCGTGGCCCGCGGGGACAGTTTCATGTCCCCCGTGCGCAGGTACTCGGTGAATTGAGCGAGCAGCTCATCGCGCCGCTCCTGTCGCTTCCTGTCTTTGTCGGCCCCGAAGAAGGCGGCGATGGCGAGGTTGCCGGCGAGGCGCACCAGGTTCAGGCTTTCGTCCGCCAGGGCCAGCTTCTGCTGCTTCAAGAGGAAGGGCATCTCGTCGCCGGCTTCGACAATGTGCCGACGGAAGCGCGTGGCCGCCTCGATGCGTTCGCGGATTTTCTCCTGGCCGAGTTCGTTTTGCTGTGGCGTTTCCTTCCAGTGAAAGCGGGCGATCTGCTGCCGCCCGAGGCCGACGAGCGAGTCGCCGCAGCGCAGGGCATGGTCGAGGAAAGTGAACGGGTGGTTCCTGGCCAGCGTCGCCAGCCAGAGCGAGAGCTTGGCGAGGTCCACGGCCAGCGGGTTCTTGTCCACGCCGTACAGGCAGCGCTGGGCCACGAGGCGGCGGGCGTGCAGCACCTCGTCCTCGTCGGGCGGGATGGCCGGCAGGCAGTCGTGGCGGCGCCACGCCTTCACCAACTCGTCGCCCAGCTGCCGGCACGCCTCGACCAGGAAGGCGCCCGAGCCCACCGCCGGGTCGCAGAGTTTCAGGGCGAGAATGTCCTTCGGAGCCGCGACCGTCAGGGAGCGGAGGACCAGTTCGAGCGCCTTGCGGACGATCGGCTCGGTGAGGCTGCGCGGCGTGTAGTGCGAGCCGGAGCGGCGGCGCTCGTCGCTGGGCTGAAGGATCATGCTTTCGGCCGGCACGATGTTCGGCGTCACGTCCCGCGCCACCTTGCGCTCCAGGGCCGCCACCGCGTCCGCCGGCGTCTTCGCGGCCTTCAGCGCATTGAGGGATGCGGGGGCCAGCGTCTGGTCCGTCAGCTCCTTGAGGCGTTTGCCGCGCTGCTCGGCGCCAGCGCCAGCAGCTCGGCCAGGTTGACCGTCACCGGGGCGCCGTGGGCCTTGACCGCGATGGACGGCCCCGCCGCCTTCTCCAACCGAAAGCCCATCATGGCTTCGTAGACGGAACCGATCTGCTCCACGTCCAGCGTGCGGTAAGACAGCCGCTCGCCGTCGAGCATCAGCAGGTTGTCGAGGACGCGGTAAACCACGCCGTCTGAGACCATCGGCACATCGAGGCGTTCGCCCGGCACGCGCTGGGAGTGCAGCGGCCGGCCTTCGAGGAACGGGTAGCGGTCTGGATCGAACAGGTAGCCCTTGCGGGCCGGCAGGTCCAGCCCCTTGTGCTTCGCCCCGTCGTGGACGATGCGGAACAGGGCCAGCAGCTGGGCCCAGGCCCCGTAACGCTGGTCCATCGTATCGGTGTAATGGTCGGCATCGGCCCGCAGCCGCTCGAACAGGCCGGTGACGGCGTAGTGGTTGACGTACACCGCGTCGCCGGACATCAGGCCCCGGTCTTCGGCATAGAGCAGGAAGACCAGCCGCAGCAAGACCGTGAGGAGGCCGGCATAGACGCTGTCGGGGTCCTCGGCGAGTACCTGGCGGAGCAGCTCGCCCTTGCGCTGGTCGTCGGCCGCCTGGACGCCGCGGAGCAAGTCGAAGAGGGCGGCCAGCACCTGGCCGGCCAGCCGCGTCGAAACGGTGTTCTGGTACTTGCGGCTGGCAGCGAGGATGGCGGGCAGGCGTTGCTTCTCGGGATTCGTGAAGAGCCGCTCGGAACGCAAGAGCATGTGCAGGGCGGCGAGGATCGGCCGGCCCGGGACCTCGGTCATGGGCTTGACGGGGAAGGTCAGGTGTCCCGCGGACTCGCCGGTGGGCGCATAGGCCAGCCGAAGCTGAATGCCGTTGACCAGGAGGCCAAGTGGCACCTGCGTCTCGCGCAGGAGCCGCTCGAAACGCGCCTGCGGGCTGGCTTTCCAGTGGCGGTCGTCGGCAGCGTGAACCTCGTCGAGCGCCTGCCCGGTAGGCAAGGTCTGAATCAGCATTAGCCAGGCGGGCATGGAGGCTGCACCCGCTACCGGGTTCTGTGGGGCGGGCCTGCGGACGGCGTAGGTCGGCCGTAGCGTCTCGTGGTAGTCGGTCAGGGGGACTTCCAGCGACTCGGGCAGCGGCTCCGCGTCCGGACTGCCGAGGAAATCGGCCTGCCGCCAGCCGAAGACGCCGCAGAGCAGACCGCGCAGGCTTTCGACGGACGCGACCGGCTCGCTCTCGCCGATAGGCACTGCCTTGACCCACTCCTTGAACTGATTTTGCACGTCAATGACATTGCGATCGACGTAGGCCCCGGCATCGACCAGGGCAGCCGGGGAGACGACGAGGCCGACCGGCTGCAAGTAGCCGAGCCATTGTCGATGCGCCTCAACTTCCGGGTCCTTCGCCATGCACGTCACCCCGTCACCGGCCAGAGGTAGACCAACCCGACAGGCTCGATCCGCCGCGCCTTGACGCGATAGACCTCGCGGATACGCTCCGGCTCTGTACTCAGCTCGTGCTCCAGCTCCTCCAGGCGAGTCATCCAGCGCCGGCGATTGTACTGGAGCTGCCGCCTCTCCTCCTCGAACAGGCTCGGCTGTAACTCCCGGCTCTTCTCCTCCGTGACAAGGATCGCCTTGCGCTGTCTCTCCAGGATGCCGCGCATGTCGTTCGCCTCCGTGTCGCCCCGCTTCTTGAGCAAGTCCTCCGCCTCCGCGGCCAATCTCTCGCCGCGCTCCTGTAACTGCGGAAGCAGCTCGCCGACATCCTGTGGCGCCGCGGCCTGAAACCGCTGCACTTGCTCCCGGGGGATCGCGCGTTGGGCCGAAGGCAGAAGCGCCTTCTCCAGAAGATCGAGCGTGGTCGCCTCGCCCTCGCGTCCGAAGACTTCAAGGGGACGTTGGGCCGATTGCGACGGGGGATTCCAGTACGCCGTCACCGCGATCAGCTCCTCATGGAGCCGGGCGGCGCCGTTGCCGTACAGGCACAGCCGGCCCAGTAGGACGACGCGAGGCCGCGCGTCGGCCGTGCTGGCCAGGCAGGCCCGCGACAGGTCGTGATGGACGAAGCCCTGGGCGGTGAAGCGCCCGAGCAAGCGCTGGACCAGGCGGTGCTCCAGGTGCAGGTGGACAACCTTGTCCGTCATCGTCGGCGGCGCGTCGAACACGACCGGCCGCAGCGGAGCCTCGCGTCGCCACTCCCAGAACGTCTGCTCCTTCCGCTGGGGCGCGCGGAGCGTGTCGAGCGTATCGGCCCAGGTCGAGTCCGCCCCGAACCGCTCGTGCAGGGCCGGCATCTGGAAGCTTGTTGAGTCGGCTTGCGTCGGCTGGAGCGAGCCAGCCTTCATCAGCTCCAGAGAGCAAGAGAGTGCCTCGCGGAAATGGCCGGTGTCGAAGCCGATCCATTTCTTGGAAGCATCGAGCAGCTTTCGTAGCGTGTCGAACTGTTCGACCAGCTTCTTCGGCGGCTCCCGCGCCGTTTCCAGCTCCTCCGTGACGGTTGCTTTCACCTCGGCGTCAACGTCGGCGCCGGCAATCGACCGCGCCGTCTCATCCGCCCGGTCGTGGCGGATGCCCTGGCGCATCGTGTCCGTCAGCTTGTCCTCGACGACCGGGGACAGACTGCCCAACTCCCTCTGGATCGTCTCCGTCTTCTTCACGATCGCCTTGAGAACGCGGTCCTCGACTCGCTGGGCATAGACGAAGTAGTGGCAGAATACCTTGTCATTGTCCTGGAGCTTGCGGTCGATGCGGCCGTTGCGCTGCTCCAGGCGGGCCGGGTTCCACGGCACGTCGAAGTGGAACAAATTCCAGCAAAAGAACTGCAAGTTGAGGCCTTCTCGGGCCGCGTCTGTGGCCAGGAGGATGCGAATGGGGTGCTTCTTCGGATCGGTAGTGAACGCCTTCTTGATCTCCGCACGTTTCAAGTCCGGGGTCGGGCCGTGATACACCTCGATGCGTTCCTCGGCACGGTCGGTCCCTGCAATGGTTTCCTCCAGCAGTCGCCGGAGGTAGCGCAGCGTATCCTCGTACTCGGTGAAGATCAGGACGCGCAGGTCATTCCATGCGGGCGGTGGGCCGGATGAATTCTCGCCGAGTTCAGGCAGGGCGGGACACATTTTCTGGCGTATCCAGCCGACGAGGTGGCGGACGCGCGCGTCTGGTTCGCTGCGCGCTTGCTGGGCAATCCGCTCCATCTCGTCCAGAAGTGCCGACTCCTCGGCGGAGACGCTGCCGGCGGCGAGTGTCGCCGCCTCGACCTGGGAATCCTCCTCCTTCGCCAGTTCCTCTTCCGGCAGCGCGGCACGGTCGTCGTCCCTGTCGGGGGACTGACCCAGCCGATCGTACAGGCCAGGCGCCGCCTCTGTGGCGGCCTTCCCTGCCGCTTCGGCCTGCTGCCGTTCGACCGTGCGACGGTGGACGCGGAGGGTGCGTGCAAACGCTTCGACGGAGGAAAGCAGGCGCTGCTGGAGACCGCAGACCAGTAGTGCCGCTGCCGCGCGCTTGCGTTTCGTCTCGCTGCTGAGCCGCTCCTCGCGCAGCTCGCGGTAGCGGTCGAGCAGCACCGACAGCCGCAGCTCGGGAGCGTCTTCGGGCAGACCATCAATGTCGATCTGCACAGGAACCCGAATGGGCAGGCCCCCGGCAATCGAGCGGATGTCGTCCTTCAGCCGGCGCACCATGACATCTTCGAGCAGCTTCTTCTCCTTGACCGGCACGCCGCGGCAGAAACGCTGCGGGTCGAGGATTTCCAGGAGGGCGGAGAAGCTGTTGGAGTGGCCGTTGTGCGGTGTGGCCGACAGGAACAGCCGGTGCTCGAAGCGCGGGGCCAGCTCGCGGATGGCCGACGTGATCCGTGAGTCGATGGCGTATTTCTGGCCGCTGGACGGGGCCGCGTGGTGCGCCTCATCGAGGATGAGAAGCGAGCCGGGGCGGAAGCGCGTGAGCCAGTCGCGCAGGGTGCCGGCGTAGGCTTCGTCGATGAGCAGGCGGTGCGAGACGAGGAAGCGACTGTGGGTGGTCCAGGGGTTGACGCCGTACCCGCGTTCCTTGCGGACCTGGGCGATGTAGTCGCGGTCGAGCACCTTGAAGGTCAGGCCGAAGCGAGTCTCCAACTCGTCCTGCCACTGCGGCAGCACGGAGGGCGGGCAGGCGACCACGATGTCGCGTACCTTCTTTCGCAGGAGCAGCTCGCGCGCAATGAGACCGGCTTCAATCGTCTTGCCCAGGCCCACGTCGTCGGCGATGAACAGGTTGACCCGGGGCAGGAGCAGGGCCTTGCGCAGCGGTTCCAGTTGATAGGCGAAGATGTTGATGCCGGCCCGGTAGGGTGCCTGGAACAGCTTCGGGTCGGTGGCGGTAACGCAGTTCCAGCGGAGTGTGTGGTAGTAGGCCGAGAACTGCCGCGGTGGATCGAAACCCCGAGTCGCAATGTTGCTCCAGGCCTCCCCGCCGAGCACCTGGGCATCGACCTCCATTTCCCAGAGCGCATCGAGAAGCTGCCCCTGCGCGTCGTCGTCGAGGCACGCCAGGCGGACGAGGGTACACTCGGTCGCCGATGGAGGCGGGATGATGTCTTCCACCAGGTAGCGACGCTGGCGGACGAAGACGATATCACCCCGTTGAGGGGGCGGTGCGGGCGGGGGCATCGGGTCTCCGGGTCTGTCGTCGGCATGAAGCGAGCTGTTCAGGTAGGGGTAGATTATCGCTGCTGAAAGGGCCGGCGCCAAGCATGTGCTTCGTAGTCGTCGGGCGGGGTGTTGGCCGCAGACCGCGAGGTCGATTTCGGCCAGGGTGACAGTGGCCATTAGCGGCTTGAATGTAGCTCGCCGCGCTCCGCATGAGCTACCCGGGATTAGCCGGCTTTGCCAGCCGCGCGGGCTAGAATGACAATGGATAGGCGTCGTAGGTGGACTACCCGCCACCGCCGCGAGTCGGCCGCGATTATATGTACGGGTGTTTCGTTTAACAGGTCGGCCGAAAAACGCCGATGATAAAAACCGGTCGGAAAGAATTGACAGGCGCGAAGAATCTGGCACAATCGTGTCTTCACGCCGGTATCACCCAGCAAGCAGTGCGGCAAGTGCCGAGGGGGACTGTCCGATGATGTCTTTCGGTATGCTGCGCGCAGGCGTGCGTCTGGATGCGTGGCCCGAACCCGCCATCCCTCCGACTCCGCCGGAGGCGCCGGAAGTTGCCGAGCTAAAGGAAGAACTGCGCAAGTCGCTGCCCCAGGTCGCCGAACTGTTCGACGTGCTGGCGACGCTACGCCCCGTGCATGAGTTAACGGGTCAACTCGCTGGCCCTCGGCCCGCAAGGTTGGTTACACAGAAAGGCTGAGCAGGCGGTGCTCCGCGGATGCAGCAGGGTGGCGAACCCCGAGGGACTCGCCACCCTGCTGCTGTTTTGTTGCCGCCGGTTCTGGCGGCCGGAGGATGCAGATGGGGAGGAAGAAAACCGAGCCGGAGAAGGCCGAGCCGGGGAAGCCCGAACCGGTCACCAAGAGCATCACCTGGGAATCGGTGAGGCGGGAACTGAACGCCACACGCAACGACCAGGGCGCCATTGACTATGACAAGGTGCGCCGCAGGAAACTGGACGCCTTGGCGGCGCACACCAAGCGTCCGGCGGTCTTGTACGCGACCGACTTTCTCAACGAGGGCAAGATCAGACACGCGCAAAACGCGACGGCGATCAACCCGCAAGACGTTCGGGGCCTGGCGGAAGTCATCCGAGGGATCGAAGAGGATTCGCTCGACCTCATCCTGCACAGTCCGGGTGGCTTGCCCGAAGCCGCCGAATCGATCGTTACGGTCTTGCGCTCGCAGTTCAAGAACGTGCGGGTCCTCGTGCCGGTTATGGCGAAGAGTGCGGCGACCATGATCGCCTTGTCCGCCAACGAAATCCTGATGCCGATTAGCGCTGAACTCGGCCCCATCGATCCGCAGTTCCTCCTGAGCGATGGTCGCGGCGGCCAGCGCATGACGCCGGCTTAGGCGATCATCGATGATGTTCAACGCGCTCAAGTGGCTATGAAGGCGCAGCAACAAGACTTCCCCGTCTGGATGGCTCAAGTGCAGGGTCATCCGCCTGGCCTATACCAGCAAGCGCTGAACGCCGTGCAGTTGTCGAAGCAACTCGTCAAGCGCTGGTTGGAGCAATACATGCTCGCCACGGAGGCAAACCCGTCAGCTATGGCTCAGGTCCTGGTTGACTACCTCGGCGACCACAACAAATTCCTGTCTCACGCCCGGCGGGTGGACGTTCGAAACCCTTGAAGGGATGGGCGCGAAGGTCCACAACATCACGAAGGTGGACCCGGCGCTCTGGCAACTAGTCGAAGAGCTGTGGTACACCGTCGAGCACACGTTTCAAAACAGTCCAGTCATCAAGATGTGGGAAAACTCAAACGGCGTGGCGCTCTTCCAGATGCTCCAGGCCCAGCTGATCTTTGCTCCTGTCCCGCCCCCTGGACAATAAGGGTTCCCTGGCCGCTATTACCCGCCACAAGCCGAGCCCTGGTCACCCCGCAAGACATCCCACGCGCTCCAGGACGCGATCCGCGGCCCAGCACCCTCGCCCACGAGACCTTTTCAGTGCGCAAGTGTGGCCGGTAAGATAGCACCGTCGCCGCATGTCCAAGCCCGCGGACGATAGAGCCAAAGGCGGGCAATTTTCGGGACAAATGGGAGCATCTTTGTTTGACGACTGGATAGACACCCTGTTTAGGGGCAACTGCGAGGTCAACCTGCCCTCGTTGGTGGTGTCCGGTGGAAACGCGGGGCCATTCCGCGGGGGCGGACGGTTGAGCTGGCAGACGGAGTCTGGGATCAGAGTCCAGGCGGAGACGGACGGTGGGGAGTCGCTGATGCGAGTCTTCGGCCGCGCGCCGGCCGACTTGGGCCAATTGATTCCCCACGGGGCGTTCATTTCCGCAGCGGGCCGAACGCAGGACGGCTGGCACGCCTCTACAACGCCCGTGGTTACCGACGGTTACCGCGTTGCAAGCGACTCGCCACACGTCGTATGGGATTTCACCACCCACGGCATCAGCCTTAAGCGGGCAACGTCACGGATGCACTACCGCACTCTGCGAGCCCTCATGGGCCCTTCGCCGAAGACGTATCTCAGACCCACGGAGACGGTGATTGACAATGAATACTTTCCACAGCGGGTCGGAATTGTCGATTGGCTCCTTGCAGAGCCGGCGTTCGGCGTCGTGGCCGTTCGCCGCCGTTCGGACGACTGGTGCGAAGTGAAGGTCCTGGTGAAGAAGAAACCGCCGCGTGACGGCGCTTGGGACATCTTCACCGCCATCGCTCGGGCCTTCGGATTCATCTTCGGCCGCCGGGTTATTTTCCGAGGGCTTGAGGACCTAGCACCGGACCGCGACACGCGGGAAATCGTTGCCCGTGACAGGGCGCCGACGAGGAACGAGCTGCTCACCCCCCTTGGCGACAGACTGTGCTATCGCCGGCACGTCGAGGAGCTTCTCGGCCGCGCCATCGACTTCTTCTTCACCGAGCAGGGGCGCGAGTCGCGGACCACCTTTACCTCTGCTGGGACACAGCGGACAACGCGCTACCGACCCGCCTGACGGTCGCAAGCATCTGTCTCGAAGGGATGCTCCGACTCGCCTCTCGTAATGCCACCCCTGATGATGGCAGTCACACCCCCGCTGACCGGGAGGCGGTGAAGTACTGGCTGGCGAACACCAAGGCGGAGTTCACGCCGCGTTTCGTCAAACGCCTACGGGGATGGCTGGACTCGCTGAGCCACCGCCGTACCATCGACGTTCTTTGGGACTGGCAGAGGCGACACCTGCTCGGTGTGACTGAAGAGGACGTGAAGGCGTGGGATCGCACCAGAAATCCGGGCGCCCACGGCCATCTGATCGGCCCGGCGCCAAGCCGGGATGAGCTGCAAACGCGCCTGGACCGCTTTCACCTGGTGCTGAACCTCATGAACCGTGTCGTTCTTCAGCTCATGGGCTACCGCGGCTGGTACGTCGATTACGCCCGCCCCGGCTGGCTGGAGGTCGAGTTTCCCGCGGCGCCGCCCGAAGCGCTATGAGTGCGGCGCGGCGGGATAGCGTTGACTTCCGGTTCGGGTCCATCGGCAAATGCCCGGCGCCGTGGTGTCAGATGGCGAGGCCGTTGCGGAGTCGGCAAGGGACGCAGCAGGGACTTCCTCGGCGCGTGCAGTCGGGGCAGAGACCGTTGCGCCAGATAGGGAAAAATGCAGCCTGCGGATGGGCTGGAACGAGAGGCGGCTGCGGGGCGGTTGGAGCAACGGGTGGCCGCTCGGCGGCAGTCGGGAGCGGGCTCGGCGGCAGGACAGGCCGCTCGGTCGGGGCCGCGATTGGGGTCGTCGGCACCGGTGTCCGCTCGGCGCGGGCGGCAATGCCTGCGTTGACCCGGGCCCGTACGTACTCGCTGAGCGGCACGCCGTCCTGGACGGCGGCCGCGTCCCAGACGGCTTTCTCGGCATCGGTCAGGCGGAGTTCGAGGCGTTCGGAACGGGGCATGACAGACCACGGCCTGGTAAGGCATTTACCTCTTGAAACGCATTGCGGGCTTTGTAACGCATAGCCCTTCTGAAACGCATTGACCGCGGCCGAAACGCATTACTCCGCGCTTATGGATAACATAGGCGCCGCTGGAGCCGCTTGATCCTCGCCGCGAAGGACCGATCCCCGTCCCGGAACTCCTTGCCTGTCACGGTCATGGTTGGACCGTTTGACCAGTCTGGCGAGTCTGTCGAGTCTGGCCAGCCCGTTACCTCGAAGCTCACCCAAATCGTATCGCCGCCAGGCGACTCCCAACGATGGCTCATGTGAGACAAGCCGCCGATCCCCAAGTCTGGTGACCAGCCTTCCAGGATGGTCTCCACCTCTTCGTAGGTCATCCCTACCTGAATGCGGTCGCACCGTGATCGCGCGGACTCGCCCTGATGCCACCATCCGACGAGAGGAACCGCAACTAGGATCGTCAGGAGCAGGACAGCGCAGGCGAGGCCGAGACGCCAGCGCGAGAAGCGGGATAGGACCGGCATGGCGGAACCCTCCTGCCGGGGAGTGTAGCAGGACTGGCGACGGGGTGGAAGCGGGGCGGCCATCGGGCGGCTACTGCGGAGGTTGCTTGCAGAGGTCACACGATTTGGCGCGGTCCAGGCACAGGCCGCAGGTTGCCACGCCAAGGCGCTCGCAGGGTGGGCAGAGCGGGAAGCTGTAGCGTATTCTGACCGACGGCTCGTTGCGTCCTGCTGCGGCAACAGGCGGTGGTGCCGGGGATCGGGGCGCGACCTGCACGACGGGCGCCGTGGGCACGGCGGTCGCCTCAGAAGGGCGTCCGGTCGGGCCGGTGATGCCTGCATTGACGCAGGCCCGGATGAACTCGGACAGCGACAGGCCGGCCTGGACGGCGGCCGCATCCGCCTGGGGAAAGCGCAGGTCGAGTGCCTGCGGTAGAATGACATCGTTCGGCCCCCGGCTGCATCGGGATCGAGAGGAGACTGCGATGGACCAACCTGAAACCCGGGCCGAGGCCAAGGTGCGGTTGCAGCGCGAGAAGCGATGGCAGGAGGCCCTCGCCTTCCGCGAAGGCCTCAAGAAGGAGGGCGTGCTGCCTGCCGAAGCCCACCGCCTGATGCTGGAGAAGTTCCCGCCTCTGGCCGCGAACCAGCAACAGCCAGACGAGCCGGACTCATCGCCGATCTCCCAGGAAGCACCTTCGCCCGCGAAGACCCGGCGCCGGCGCTGCAAGCCAAAGCAGAGCCCCGCGGACATACGCGGCGATATTGGATGGGCCTACCAAAACATCGGAATCGATCCGGATAACCTCATCCCACCCTCTGCCGGGGCACTGGAACTGCTGAAACTGGCCAGGAAGAGCCCCGCGGAGTTCCTCAAGGTGTTCGCATCCAAGCTGATCCTCTCCAAGGCGGAGCAGGATGCCGAGGAGAAACGGCGCCGGCAGGAGGAGAGGGACGCGATGCGGGATAGCTTTCACCGGGAGCGCGAAGAGCAGGTAACCCGAGAGCTGGTGCATACCTGGACGCTCGACGAGTGCCGCAAACGAGTCGCCGAAGCAGATGCCCCGAAGAACAGCACAACCACCAGCCTACCGCGGCCCCCGCCGGCCTCAGTCCCAGAACCTGTTGTCGAACCCGATCCCCCTCAACCGATCGATCCCCCGGCACCACCGAAACTTCGACTCTGCCCGCACGGTAATCGCCTTGGGCCAGGGGACCAATGCCTCGCCTGCGAATACCACCGCCACTACGCGGAGATTGAATCCGCTCGCGCCGGCGACAAATGACGACCCGTTGAAGCACGTTTTTCGCTGCCTCCGAGGCAGTAGCGACCCCCTTAAAGTGCCACCGGGGCCCCTAACTGGCCCCAAGGTGGGTCCACCCCGCCAACCCGGGCCGAACGCTCCTCGGCCGAAAAAGCCCGCCTCCACCCGACGCCGCAGCGCTGCCTGCGCCTTGGGACGCCTCAGCTTGACGGACGGCGCGGATTTCACCCCTGTACGGACAGACCAGAGGCGCCGCGGAACGGGCGGAAAACGGGGATGGCTATCCTCCGTCTCTCCCCTCCACGTTCCTGGCTCGCGCACGCGCAAGGGCTTTTCCCAGCCCGCCTCATGCTCATCCCCGACAACGCGACCGTCCGCCTGAGCAATCGTTGACGCGGTCACGGATGCACTGGCTGAACGACAGGCCGGGACGGGGCAGCCTGCCAAAATGCTTTCTCGCATGACAGGCAATTCGAGGCAGTCGGAACGCGGTATGGCCGCCCTCCGGACCCTTGTAGGGACAAGGGAGCCAGGCCAAAACCCCCGGGCGGCTACCCCCGTGGCCGCGAATGTCGGGCGTTTCCCCGCACTTTCGTTTTGGTGTGGATTGCTAGAAATGCCAGCTCCCGTTAGACTTGCGGTGAGGCACGACGCCTCTGAAACGGGCTCTGTACCGTCGGTAAGCCCGTGGTGTAATGGTCGGTAAGCCGGTGGTGTAACCGTCGTATAACGCCGGAGAATGGACCATGTTCAAGACTGAGAAGGGTAATGAGCAGCAAGCGCCTACTGCGTCCCCCTCACCCGAGGAGTTCATTCGGGTCTGGCAGACTTCGAGGACGCTGCGAGAGGCTTGCTTGAAGCTGCGGATGAAGAGGACGGCGGCAAGGGTTCGTGCCTTCCGCTACCTTGAACACGGCGTGCCCTTGAAGGAACACGAGGTTGAACCGCCGCCTGAGCCGTTCCCTTGGGAAGACCTCGCGAAGTACGCCGCCTCACTGGTCCCCTCCAGCGACGCGCCAGCGGATGCGCCCGATGCGGCTCCAGCGCCCGTCCTTGCGTCGTGCGCCGGGCCCCGTGACGCGGCGACGGAGGCCGGGCGTTGAGGCAGCGGTCGGGAGCACGGAAAAAACAGGCGCGGCATGGGCCAGCAAAACGCCCTCTGAAAGCGCGCAGGCACGCCAGAAGCCCGCGCCAGGGCAAAACCGGCACAGGCCTATCCCCTCCCCCCGCCCGCACGCGAACCAACTGTCCGTGCTCCTGCTGGAGTCCCGAACCTGCCTGGCGCCTCAATGACAAGCCGGTTAATGACTTGCGGCGGATTGGGGGTAAACAACCGCCGAACCCGTTCCGGGTGCGGCATTGCCCTCGTTTGCTCGTCGAGGGAAGAGCAGGGTTTGCCGCGGGTGGGATGGCAGGCGCGGATCTGGGATCAACTGGTGTCGATTTTCTGCTCTGGGGAAGTCAGGCCCAGTTTTGCGCGCAGGTTTTGGTTCAGGTTCCAGGGCAAGAACGGTTCGATGTCGTTGGGCACCTGGCCCCCGGCCTCGGCGCAACTTTGCAGATACCAGTTGAGCCACAGCCGAGGATTGATCTGCCACAGCTTGAGCGTGGCCAAGATCGAAAAGAGCATCGCGGCCAGGCGGCCACTCCACAGGGCTCCCGAACCGTAATAGTTCTTCCGCCCCAAAGCCGGCCCACGCAAGCGTCGTTCCGAAAGGTTGTTGTCCATCGGGATGCGTGGGTCAGCGACGAACTGCGTCAAACCCGACCAATGTTCTTGCAGGCTGGTTAACGCCTTGTCTACGGGCATACGCAGGTCAGGAGCGGCCAATTCGAGGTCGAGTTGTTGCCGCATGGCTGCGACGGCCTGCTCCAAGCCGGCTTGCCCAGCAAGGTCCGTCGGCTGGGCCAGTCGTTGTCGATTCCACCGATACAGGTCGCGAATGCGTCGCAGCCATGCCAAGGCCCAGGGCTTCAACTCGGGCCAGCCCTTGCCCACACGCACAAAGTCGCGGCGGACATGCGCCCAGCAGAACACCAACATCAGCGTGCCATTCTTCACCTGGAGCATGGCTTTATAAGCGCTGTAGCGATCCACCATCAGCACGCCGCCCGCCTGGGACGGGTAATGATCTTCCGGTACTTGATGACTACGCGAGTCATCCAGGAGGTACACCACGGTATCTTCGCTGTTGAAGACCCACAGCCACCAACCAAAGCCCACCTTGCCTTGCTGTTCCACGAAGACCAGCCAGCGGGTCTCATCGGCCTGCTTATAGTGCGACTGGCGGTTGCGTTGCCGCAGTGCTTCCATGATCGGCGCAAACAGCGGCTCCAACCGCTGCAACCCATCGGTGACGGTGCCCGCCGCCAGGTCCAGCCCCAACAACCGCCATTGCTCGAGCAACCGTTGCGTCGGCCGATAACTGGCGAACTTGTCCAGCAGGATTTCCACCCACACCGATACGCCCAGCAGCGACTTAGGGATCAACTTGGGCGCTGGCGGCGCCGTGACCGTGCGCGGCCCCGGACAGCCACAAGTCCGCTGGCCCCGCCGCCGGTGGATCACGCGGCGATAGACGCTGACTTCGATTTCGAGCTGTTCCGAATCTTCGCTGCCGCACGCTTTCAGCGGCAGGCCACACTGCGGACAGTTCTGGTCCGCTGCGGGCAGGTCGATGAACTGCTCACGAGTGGGCAGGTGGCTGTAATCGCGGCGCTTTGGAGCGGGCTGACCGGGTTGGCGACCGCGTTGGCGTTTCGGCTTGGCTTGCGTGGGGTCATCGAGATCGTTGGAGCGGTCGCTACCGGAGTGCTTCTCGGAGCGGCGTCCAAAGCGTTCGGCTTGCAGCTTGCGATTCTCGCCGCGGAGCTGTTCGTTTTCCTGTTCCAACGCCGCGATTCGCTCCACGGCATCGGCGTGTCGGCTCCGCCAATACCCGGCCTGTTGCCGCAACTCCAAATTCTCACGCCGCAGGCTGGACACTTCGGCGCGCAACTGATCCACTTCTGCCAAACGCCGCGCAACCAGCGCGGTCAAAGCCGCGCTTGCGGACACCGCCTCCAGAGGTGGGAGCAACACGCCATCCATGACAGCTGTGTTGTATGATCAGATTCCCGATAGGAAAGCTCGGGTCGCTCCAGAGAACGGGTTCGGCGGTCGTTTACGATTGGGGTGTCATTACATTTGTAAACGGTGCCGCGCCCGCCATGAAATGGCCCGCTCGCAGGCTTGCTGCATCGCCAGTTGGTCGGCCAGTTCGGCGGGTATAATGAGGGCTATGGAAGAACAGGCGAACAACGTGGTGGTCGAGCCGGACCAGGCGCCGGCGCCCAAAAGCAATGCCGGCTCGTTCCGGCCTGCCGATCCGCGAATCAACCGGGACGGTCGCCCAAAGAAGTCGTGGGCCGCCTACGAGGATCGCGCCCCCTATGCCGGCCGGCTGGCGCTGCTCTGGGTGCCGAGCCGGGAGTTCGTCCAACGGCTCGCCGGCTCCGGCGAAGGTTCCCTGGCGGGGATCATCAATCTGCCCCCTGACTTCGAGATCGTTGCCCTCCGTGTCGATGCCGGGCGGGATGCCGTCGCCGTCATCGGCAGCTCGGCATCGTTTCGCGCATCGCGAAGGGCGAGCCGGTTCCGGAGTTCAAGCCAGCGGCAGCGCCCTCGGCCGATCTAGCTCCCTGCGACGACCATCTGATGGTGTTGCGAGTGTCCACAAAGGCCCTGGCCTACCGGCTCGGCCACCAGAACGCCCCTTGGGTCCATAACCTCCCCGAGGACAGCAAGATCGTCCCCAGCCGTCTTGATGCCGCCCGGGATGTTGTCGCTCTCGTCATCCGCTCGGCATCGTTCCCGCTGGTGGCGAAGGGTGGGGTAGTCCCGGAGTTCAAACCTGAGTTCAGCGGTTTGCGGTGGGGGCACTGGGGGTAGCAGGGGGGCACGCAGGAAGCAGACCAAGCCTGTACGCACCGCGTCTCTCCTCCCCCCCGCCTGGGCCCGGCCGGATAGCCTTCCGATTCGCCGAGTGCCGCGGACGGTCCGGATCGGCCCCGCTACCCCCCCCTGCGCGTCCCTCCCTCCCTCTCCTTCGGTGCTGCGAGCGCGGGTCAGTTCGCAGCGGTGATTGCGGGAAGTTCTTTGGGCGGTTACAGTTCGCGCACAGGCCCGGCCGCAGTGAAACGGAAACGTGCTGTCGAGAGTGCCATCGAGGGTGACCTGAGGATGACCTGAGGCAGCAAGCGGGGTGATAACCAGCGAAACGGGAGTGAAACAGTCATGAGCCAGAGGGCGAGGGAGTACGAACCGGAAGGGTTCGCCTGGGTTCTCCCGGAGGAGTTCATCCGGACGTGGCAGGCGGCTAAGACGCTGCGCGAGGTTTGCACCAAGTTGCGGATGAGCAAGACGGCCGCCAGACTCCGCGCCTACCGCTACCGGCGGCTCCACGGCGTTCAACTGAAGAAGTTCGATGTGGGGCCGGCTGCTGCTGGCTCGTCGGCGGAATACTGGGAGCGGATGGCGCAGCTCGCACTGGAGTTGGGCCCTCCCACCGAACATGCATCCGCAACTGCGCTCGCAACGTCGGGGGGAGCCGCTCCGGGCACACCGCCCGACTGATCGCGGCGTCCCTGGAGTGCCGCCTCCTGCTGGGCTTGCGTGAAGATCGTGTCCGGCATGGCTGCCTCCTGCTCGGGATGGCCCGTTTGTTGAAAATCGTCCGAAAGGATCAAGCGTTTTGGCGCGCTATCGGGTCGAAATGACCTCCGGGCTGCCTCTATGTCCGTACTGCCGCCCCGCCCCCTCCCTCACTCCTTCTCTCCCTCCCTCCCTCTGAGGTAACGTGTGTGCCCGGGTGGGGTGTGACGCGGTGGGGTTTGCCCTGGTCCGTGCCCTTGCCTCAGCCCTTGCCCTGCCCGGCCCTGTTACGCAGGACCGGCAGCGTTACTTACCTCGTCGGTCGGTCGGTCGATCAGTCGTTCGGTCAGGTTTCCGCCTCGTCCCCGAAGGGAGTCGGCGTGGCTTGCCCTTGTCAGCGGCGGCTTTCCACTTGGCTCCGTAGAGCACCCGCACCGCATAAGTCCTGTGCGTCTGGGGTCGGAGTCCGCCCCACTTCCCGAGCCTTTGAGGGAACTGCCCCCTCAAGGCGCCGTCGCCTACCCCGGGCGGGCCGGCGTGTGTTGTGGGCCTCCCGCCGGGGAGGGAGGCCAAACGCCGTTGTGGCCTGATCCAGGTCCACAAGGGGGCACCCGGGATGCGAGCCCCGGTCGCCGCGTGCTGTGCCCCGTTAATGGTCTGCATGAGCAGCTCAACAGGTCGAGCGGCGTGGCGGTCAGGCCCGGCACGACGGCCCTGTCCTCAAGGTGCCCGGCAAACTGAGCCTGGGCGGTGGGTTTGCTTTGCAGGTGGACCTCGTCCACGATCACACGTTGGGCCGGGAACCGTTCCACCTTGCCCCTGCGAGCGTGTTCGGTCTGCGAGGAATAAATCTGCAACGCCGCCCCCATGTTCGCCTTTCGCCCAGCCGCCCGGACGCCGTCCGCCAGTCCGGTTGCATCGTTGCCTCGGCGTGGTGTCATCGTCGAAAGGCACATCCAGTATCCAGCCATCGTGTCCGTTCCACATTTCCAGCCGTAAGAGGCAGTCCATCGCCGCTTCCTCGGCCTGGTCCCTGGCCAGGCCGGCTTCGAACTCCATAATGGCAGCCCGCTCTTCCCAGGCTTCCCATTGGCCGGCGGTCCAGGCCATGTCATCCCATCTTTCGCTTGAGCATGGCCAAGGCTCGCTCAACTTGAACAAGTTGGGGCTTGAACTGAATCCAGAACTGGTTCACGCGATCCAGTAGCGGGTTGTCGTATTTCCGGGGCGTGCCCAACGAAGCCTCTTCCCAGGTGATTTCGTGTGCCCGGGCGATCCGGTTCATGACCCGGCGGATGGCCTTGGCCACGTCCTCGACATTCTGGTTGGGCGACTTCGGAGCTGGTGGCGTGTTACGAGCCCCACCACTGCGTCGGCCCCCTTTGGGCTTGGCCTTGTTCTTCTCCTCGCAGCCCTTACACCCCATTTACCAGCCCACTCGCTTGCAGCGGTTGCAGAGAAGCTCGGGCGGATCGGGAGGCGGACTGGCGCCGGCGGCAGTGCTTTGCGCACCCGACGTGTCCGCTTCCCCTTTCCCGGGAGTATCCTCCCCATCTTGTCCGGTACGTCCGCATGCGGACGTACCGGACTCATCCTGTCCGGAATTCTCAACCCAGCGGCGGAGGTCAGTGATCGAGTTCCACGCGGCCTGAGTTTCGGCTGGGGCCTGCACGGCGCGCATGTACTCCGATGCGCCTGCTTGCTTATTCCGGCCTTTTCCAGTTCCGGTGTCCATTCCCCGGCGGAGCACATCGACTTGGCCTTGGTCAGCACCTGCGTCACCCTGGCCCGGCTGACGCCCAGGTAACGAGCGAGTGCGGCACGGTTCTCGAACTGGCCGGAATCGAGCAACGACTGGTAATAGCGGGCGAGCTTGAACGGATCGCGGGGTTCTTTCGGAGTATCGGGATTGTCCGTTTTCGGATCGCTGGAACCGTTCCAGGGGATGATCTCGATAACAGCCGCTCGACGTAACCTCTTGAGGCACAAGGTTCCGCGTTCGATGAATCCTGGTTCGAGTTGAGTACGCCTCGGGGATAAGACCTGACCGCCTATGCGAACCGCTGAGGCTTAACAAATCTGCTACGGAAATTTAATTTACTGCGGTCGATTGTACCTCCGCATCGAACGCTATGCCGCGAACTTACTCAGGAGTGTCCGACCGCCGCGCCCGGCCACCAGACCCGTCACGTTGCCATTCGTCAGGTGCAACGCTACGACCAGACCGCCGACTTCGACAGACTGCTGTTGGGTTGAAGTAGTTCAGCCGAGCCAGAATGGTACGCCGTACAATTCTCTCGCCTGGTATCATTTCACCTCGCCCGGAGAACGCCCATGTCCCCCCATGTTCCCACATTCCCCTGATGGGTCGAGCAGTTGGCTCTCGGATTAGCGCGCCGGTCGGCCCCGAAGCTGGCAGCGCCTCGTCCAGTGTTCGATCCCGTCGTAGGTCACTGGTGCCGGCACGCCGGGTTGCAGCCGGCCGACGTGGCGCGGACGGGACGGCGGGTTGACAATTCCGTGGCCGTCGTCAAACTGGTGGATCAAAACGAGCCGCATCGAGGATAATGAAGTAGAGGCGGCGATGGTGGGGAGGTTGAAGGCAATGCCGAGGAGCCCGTTAAGCGTGGTCATGCAGAACTTTTTGGCCGATCTCAGACCGGACGGCGACGGCATGACCGATAAGGAACTCTTGGCCCGCTTCCTGAGAAGCCGGGACGAAGACGCCCTTGCCGCTCTGGTGCGCAAGCACGCCCGGATGGTATGGGGCGTCTGCTGCCGCCTCCTGAACCAGCACGACGCCGAAGATGCGTTTCAGGCCACGTTCCTCGTCCTCGTCCGCAAGGCAGCGGCCGTGCCAAAGGGGGCTGTGGCCAACTGGCTGTATGGGGTAGCCCGGCAGACCGCGATTCGGCTGCGGGCGACAGCGGCGAAGCGGCGGCGGCGTGAGACGCAGGTGGTGAACATGCCCGTACCGACTGTGCCGGAACTTCGTGACGCCGACTTGCAGGTGGCGGTGGACGAGGAGTTGAGCCGCCTGCCCGACCACTACCGGGGCGTCGTCGTCCTCTGCGACCTGGGGGGCATGACCCGCAAGGAAGCGGCTCGGCAACTCGGCATCCCCGAAGGAAGCGTGGCGAGTCGGCTGGCGAGGGCAAGGGTGATGCTGGCGAGGCGGCTTACCCAGCGGGGCATCGTGATGGCGGGCGGGTCGGTGGCTGCGGTCCTGTCGGCGGGTTCGGCGTCGGCGTCCGCACCGCGTGCTCTGGTGGCGTCCACGATCAAGGTAATAACCTTGCTGTCGGCAGGGGAAGTGGCGGCTACAGGGATGATCTCAGCAGTGGTGTCCGATCTCACAGAAGGAGCGGTGAAACCCATGTTCATGACCAAGATCAAGAGCATGCTGACTGTGGTGCTCGTCGTCGGCCTGGCCCTTGGCGGAATTGGGGCGGGGTTCGGATTCATGACGAACCCGGTGGCGGTGGCTCGGACGGAACCGCCGAACCAGCCCCCGGCGATAGAGGAAAGCCCGAGGTCGCCCGTCGCCACGAAGAAGGATGAAAAGCCACCGAACATCGTCGAAAAACCCGACGTGGAGCCGCCGGTCTCATTAGCCGCGCGGAAAGAGAAGTGGCAGAAAGTTCTGGATTCGACGGATTTCAAGTTCAACGAGAAGGAGTATGGATCGACATACTCATTGAAAATCTGCCAGATGGGAGACTACAGGGTTGATGCTATCAGGGAGTACAGGGTTGATGCTATCATGGAGAAGGTCAATGCGTACCCCACGCCATTGGCTCCGGGCGCACCAGTGCTTCCGGACCTACCAGTGGCTCCGGGCCTAGCTCCGGCGCACCAGTGGATCCGTTCGCACCAGTGCTTCCTCCGGGCACACCAGTGGTCGCACGAGCGGGTAATGTCTACGCTACCACGTTCAAGTTCAAACGCGACGGCAAGGAGGTATTG
Source organism: uncultured Planctomycetota bacterium (assembly GCA_963827935.1). Taxonomy (GTDB): domain Bacteria; phylum Planctomycetota; class Planctomycetia; order Gemmatales; family Gemmataceae; genus DATFNV01. The sequence goes on from CAWHCN010000004.1 coordinate 1,365,701, forward strand.
AAGATCGAAGGGAACGACACTGGCACCCCGGTGCTTATGGTCGATGAGGCCGACTTCCGCATTGAGGGCGACGTTTTGTATCTCGCTCTAAGGAGCCTCCCATGGGGTGGCAAGGTCACGGCACACGATTTGAAGACCGGGAAACAGCTCTGGAGTTCTCCATTGAAAGGCGTCCCATGTCTTCTCCCCATGTCTTGCGTCTACAATGCGGTTTCCCTGAAGGTGCTGAAGGACTCCGACAAAAGCACCGACGGCGTCGTATGGGTCTCAGGAAGGGAAACGTACGGTGACTACTATGAAGTTCTTGACAAAAAAACCGGCACGATGTTGGCGCGCAAGGTCTATCGAGAAGGATTCTAACGCGCCCGTTGCGCCGTTACCGCCCGTTCCTTCATTGCCGCCGATCCCCTGATCCTCGGAGCGTTGCGCGCGGCGGTCCGACACGCCGAGGCCAGTTCGTGTCAAAGCGTTCTTGGCATCGGTCCTCTCGACCTAAGGACGCAAGCCGAAGTCCGCTGCGCGGAGGACCGACACACCGAATGAACAAAATTTGGTCCTAAGTATCGCATCCTTGGTTGGCGAGACTCAGCCTATTCAATACGTGCGTGACCCTGGCTCGGCTGACCCCCAGATAGCGGGCGACTGCCGCCCGGTTCTTGAACTGACCAGAGTCAAGAAGCGACTGGTAATAGCGGGCCAATTTGAGCGGATCGCGTGGTTCGCACGAAGTCGCTTGGACGGGTTTTGGTTCGCTGGAACCGTTCCAGGGGATGACTTCGATAACCGCCGCTCGACATAACCTCTTGAGGCGTAAGGTTCCGCGTTCGACGAATCCTGGTTCGAGTTGAGTACGCCTCGGGGAGCATTCTTAAACCATCGCGGACGCCTTCGGGGCGATCAACTCGCCACGTGCTGGCCGCTACCGATCACGGCCCGACGACGAAGTTCACGGTTTGCAGACCGAGACGGAATATCACGATGTCCAAAGCGAGCGCGGCCGCGCAAACGAGCAGGCCTACGAGCGACAGGCGGAAGGTCAGAGACCGCCGCCGGGCGATCATGACATCGACGAATCCCAGCATCAGCCCGCCCAGGCTCAGGACCATTCCCATCGGCACCCACCAGTAGAACGCCGCGCCCAGGACGCCAAAAACGATCGAAGCGACGCTGAAAATGCGAAGGCCCTGCGGTTGTGTCATCGCGTCCATTTCATTCTCCTTCTCAGCATGAGCCAGGCGCACGTTCCAGGCCGGGCCGCTCATTCGACCACCCAGATGGCAACTCCCTCCAAAGACATGGTGTGCAACAACGGTGCCTCAGTCGCGGAAACGACAACGGACCGCTCGTCCGGTCCTATCAGATTTGCGCAGTCTCTGGACTCTTGAATGTGCGGCTTATTGCGACAACTGGCTGGCGGCGTAGCGAAGACTCTCACGGACATTGACCTCCTCGCGGCTGATCTGCTCAGCGTGCCTCAAGCCTGAGACACGCGGGAGTGGCTTCTTGGCCGCGTTCTTGCGGACCAGTGCCAGCGCCTCGGCGAGGCGGCGGGCTGGCATGTGTTCCAGCGTCGCCCAGTACTGGCCGCCCAGGCAGGGAATCTTGAGCGGATCGCGCATGATCATCTCCAGGTTGAGCTGGACCGCCGGGTTGGCCTTGCGAAGGATCGCCACGAGCCGGGCCAGGTCCAGAAAGCCCGTGCCCAGCGGAACCTCGGCCATGAGGAATCCATCCGCGTATTCCTCAACCCCAATGTCTTTCAGATGGCAGGAAAACGCCAGGGGTGCCAGCGTCTCAATCGTCTCCAGGGGCGGCTCGAGCAGGGCCAGGCTGTTGCCGGTATCGACGCAGACCCCGATTTGCGGACTCTCGATGGACTTGATCAGCTCGACAAGCGGCTTCGATTCCAGATCCTTGTGGTTCTCCACCGCCAGCTTCACGTGGTGGCGTTCGACCAGCGGTTTGACCAGGATCAGCGCCTGGCGTGCGGTTTCGACGGCCTTCTTGAAAGCCGATTCACTGTCGAAGGTCTCGTAGCGGCGGCCTTCGAGGAGGACTGTGCGCACCACGGTAGCGCCGCAGGTTTGCGCCGTCCGCAGCTCCGCCGCGAAGCGCTCCCGGTCGCCTTTATCGCGCGGCAGGCGAACCGAGCCCTCGACGTACATCCGGTGCTCCTCGGCCCGGGCCCGTAGTTTCGCCGCGTATGCGTCGTCTCGGCTGCCAAGGGCGGTCTGGATGCCGGCGGCACCCAGCCCGTGGCAGTAGTCCAGAAACGTTAACGGATCGTCAAGGTGGCTGTCCTTGTCGGCTCGGCGGATGCCGAACGAGTAGATAACGATGCCCAGTTTCGCTCGCTCCGGGGTCTCGGCGCGTGCCGCGGCGGGAGCCAGGAGTGCCGCAGCTGTGGCGACCAGCACCTCGCGACGTGTCATGGCTTCACCCCACACCCAGGGCCTTCAGTTCCCGATCCCACGGCTGGCGATAAGACCGGACCAGCCAGCGTGCCGCCTCGGCGTCACCGATGATCTCTTCGCGTTCGGAATCCCAGCGCAGCCGGCGTCCGAGGCGCAGCGCAATGTTGGCCAGGTGGCAGACCGTTGCCACCCGGTGCGCACTCTCCAGGTCCGAAATCGGCTCGCGCCGCGATTTCACGCAATCCAGGAAGTTGCGCACGTGCAGGCGGAACTGGTCGGCCACGCTCCCCGAACGATCCGCGACGGCCTTCGTCCACAGCTCCGTCGGGGCCGTTGTGGGCGGGCGCTCTGGTCCGCCAACGGGGTGCGGGCCGGCGAACTGGGGCACCGCATTCTCGGGCGGCACCTTCGCATCGGGCGTCAGCGCAAACCCGCTCCGCGACACCGCCAGGTTCCCCTTCGTGCCAAAGAACTCGACCGGCGATCCCTTCGGACCAGCAGACGCCTCGCGATGCGACCAGACCGCGGTGAGGCCCGGGTACTCGATGAGCGCATCTTGCGTGTCGGGTGTTTCGCCGTTGTCTTCGAGGCAGAAGCGCCCACCTGCGCTGCCCACCGCGACCGGCCCCTTGACGCCGAGGAACCAGTGCAGCACGTCCAGGGCGTGGGCCCCGAGGTTCGTCATCTGGCCGCCCGAGGAGTCCCAGAACCAGCGGAAATGATAGAGGGCGCGGTTGGGGTTGTAGCGCCGTTTCGGCGCTGGGCCCAGCCACGAGTCCCAGTCGAGATCGGCCGGCGGGTCACCATCCGCGGGCCGACCAAAACCGGGCATGATGTTGCGATAGGCCGACATCCGCACCGAGTGGACCTTGCCGACCTGCCCAGCGCGGATCAGGTCGCGCGCCCGGGCATAATGCGGACCCGAGCGCTGCTGCGTGCCGACCTGCACCACCCGGCGCTGCTTGCGGGCCACGTCGACCATCCAGCGCCCTTCACGGACAAAGAGCGTCAGTGGTTTCTCCACGTAGACATCCTTCCCGGCGGCGCAGGCGAGCATGGTGGCCAGGGCGTGCCAGTGGTCCGGTGTCGAGATGACAACGGCCTGCACGTCCTTGGTGTCCAGCAAGCGGCGGAAGTCGGCATGCCCGTGAACCGACCCGCCGATGAGGTGCGTCGCTTCGTTGAGTCGCCCGCGGTGAACCTCGGCAACCGCGACGAGATCGGCGTCCTTTTGGGCCTGAAAATCGAGGACGTGCCGCTTGCCGATCAAACCGAAGCCGATGAAGCCGACGCCGACGCGCTCGTTGGCCCCGGCGGCGCGGCTCCAGCCGGCAGCCGTGAGCAGAGTCGCCGCGCCGGCACCTTGGACGAAGGAACGGCGGGTGACAGCCGGCGACGACATGGAACGGCCTCCCTGAGATTGAAGCGGGCGCGGTTCGCGCCCTCCTGCAGAATGACCGGCGGACCACCCGCCAGCAACCGGCCTCCTGCGATTGTATGAGGGAATAACTCGCCAGTGGCCCCGTAGCGATATTCGCCAGAATTCCGCATTCGCGCTGGCGGAATTCTGGCGAATCCCGCTACCAAGGAGTGGCAACGCCTTGCCTTTCGAAAACTGCTGAGTAAACCCAATAGCAGCCGTTTCACATGATCGCCGATTTCCGGGCGTCCTGGACCCAGGACGTGCGGAGACTTTTCATGAGACGGTCGGACGAATCCGGCCTGTGATGCCGCAGGGCCTGCCCCGATGATGGGGAACTGGCCGGCAGTCCCAGGCGACCTTGGCCGCAGTTCATTTCGACAGCGGCCGCTTGCATTTGGCCGATACCACTTACGACAGGTGGCGAGGCAACGGGCTCTTGACACAGGTGGCCCAGCGTTCGCCGTCACCCTTCCGTTCAAGCCCCGTGCGCCTTGGGACCTCTCGGTGCGGATGCCGCCGGCTCCAGTCGCAAGGTTGTCTCGCGACTGGCTACCGGTCTGTTCAAGCGGCTGGGAGGCGGGGCCCAGCACCAGTGGGGAGGGACGGACCATGGCCATCGACTTGCACACCAACTCGGCTCCGGTCACGCGGGCGGAGGTGTCCTGCCGCTGCACTCAGGATGGGCGGAACGGGTTCGGCGCGTCACACCAGACGCTGACGGACACGCTGGAAGAACGGCTGCGTTTCGAAACCGTGCTCTCCGACCTCTCCGCCCGCTTCATTAACCTGCCCGCGGACCAGGTGGACCAAGAGATTGAGGCTGCGCTGCGGCGCCTCGTCGAGGCCGTCGGTCTGGATCGCAGCACGCTTTTTCAACTTTCCGAGGATGAGAAGACCTTGGTCATCACGCACGGGTGGGCGGCCCCGGGGTTCGAGCCGGTCAAGCGCATCATCGTGCAAGACGAGGTTCCCTGGGCCCTGCGGGAAGTATTGCGGGGTGAGACGATCGTCTTTTCCAGTGTGGAGGATTTGCCCGAGGAAGCGGCCCGCGACAAGGTGGCGATACGCCGGCTGGGGCCGAAGTCAAACGTGTCTTTCCCGCTTTCGGCCGGAGGGGCGCCGGTGTTTGGGGCGCTGGCGTTCGGCCAGATGACCCGGGAACGGGCCTGGCCGGCGGACCTGGTCCAGCGCTTACGGCTGGCCTCCCAGGTCTTCGCCAATGCCCTGGAGCGCAAACGCGCCGAGCAGAAGCTCCGCCACGCTCTGGCTGAGATCAAGCAACTCCGCGATCGGCTGCACCAGGAGAACGCCTACCTTCGGCAGGAGATCAAGCTGGCGTCCAACTATGAACAGATCGTGGGGCAGAGCCAGGCGATCAAAGGCGTCCTCGCGCAAGTGGAGCAGGTAGCCGGCGCCGAGGCGACGGTACTGTTGCTGGGAGAGACGGGCACCGGCAAGGAATTGGTGGCCACCGCCATCCATAACCAGAGTGCCCGCCGCGATCGGGCCATGGTGCGGGTCAACTGCGCGGCTCTGCCGGCCACCCTGGTGGAGAGCGAGCTGTTCGGCCGCGAAAAGGGGGCCTATACCGGCGCCCTGTCCAAGCAGGTCGGCCGCTTCGAGTTGGCCGATGAATCCACGATCTTCCTGGACGAGGTCGGCGATCTGCCGCCGGAGGTCCAGGTCAAGCTGCTGCGGGTGTTGCAGGAAAGGACGCTGGAGCATCTCGGCAGTCCGCGGCCCATCCATGTCAACGTGCGTGTCATCGCGGCCAGCCACCGCGACCTGGCCCAGGCCGTCCGCGACGGGCGCTTCCGCGAGGATCTCTTCTACCGGCTCAACGTGTTCCCCATTACCGTCCCGCCGCTGCGCGAACGGCGCCAGGACATCCCCCTCCTGGTCTGGGCTTTTGTCGAGGAATTCGCGCAACGGCTCGGCCGGACCGTCCGGGCCGTCGCGAAGGAGAGCATGGAGGCGCTGCAAGGCTACCACTGGCCGGGCAACGTCCGCGAACTGAGGAACATCATCGAACGCGCCATGATTACCCATACCGGCGGGACCTTGCGGGTCGCGCCTCCGGTGACAGCAGATTCACCGGGCGTGAAAAGCATGGCGCTGGATGGTATGGAGCGAGAGCACATCCTCCGCGCCCTGGAAATGACCCGCTGGCGCATCCGCGGCAAGGGGGGAGCGGCCGAGATGCTGTGCATCAAGCCCAACACCCTCGACAGCCGCATGGCCCGGCTCGGCATCCGCCGGCCGGGCTAGATAGCAGCCACCGGGGCTGTGAAACGAAACGCATGTCCTAAGTTCATGCCGGACAGGGATTTCTGATCATTCGTTTCAGGACCCCTCGGACACCCCCCCCCGAACCGATCGGCCGGGGTGGGCCTTGGTACCTTGGCAGCACCAAGTTGATCGCGATGGTGATCTTGCGAAACATCGTCTAGTGATCGCCGATCAGCGCCATCGAGCTGGGCGTAGGCAGTCCGGAAGGCGAGGTCGGCTTTCACGAGATCGACTTCGGCCTCCATGCGCTTCTTCCCCGCTTCGAGCAGGGGACCCGGGTTGGTCAGCGCCGCCGGCGTGGTGGCCTTCTTCTCGGCCTCGGTCCGCAGGACCACCAGATCCTGGGCGAGCTTGATCGCCGCCTGGGTTTGTTCGACCTCGCGATACGCTTTCATCGCCCTTTTGCGCACATCATCCTGAGTTGTTCGGACCTTGAGGTTGGCCAGGGCCACCAGGTTCTGGGCCTCGCGGATGCTGTTCCGCCGCTTCCCCCAATCGACAAACGTGTAGCTCCCCATGACTCCGACATAGCCGATGTTCGGCTGGACATAGTCGGCGAAGGTCTGGTTGGCATACCCGCCCATCAGGACGACGTTGGGCAGATAATCCACCTTGGCGACGCGGACTCCGGCCTGGGCCCGGACGACGTTCAGCTCCGCCTCGCGCACATCGGGGCTGCACGCCAGCGCGAGTTCCACCGCCTCCTCGACCCCTTTCACAGGGACCGTCGGCGCGGGCGGATCGACCAGCTCGAGCTGCGTGCCGGTGGGCAGGTCGAGGAGCAGGTCCATCTGCTCCTGAAGATCGAGCAGCTGGTTGTCCACCTGCTGCAGCGCCTCGCGGGCTTCCGCCAGCGCCAGGCGGACCTCGACCGGCGCCGTCGGGGCCTTGGCCGCCATTTCAGCCCCGCGGACAGCGACCAGAGTGCCCGCGCGGATGCGCTGGACAGCCAGCAGGCCCCAGAACAGCTGTTCGGTGCCGCTGACCAGCTCGCGCCGTCCCTTATCGAGCTGGGCCTGAGCAATCTGCTCGTCGGCTCGCGCCGCCTGGACCCCCGCGCGAACCTTCAGCAAGGCGGTGAGCGGCTGTACGGCAGCGATCGTCGAAAATTCGGAGTTCTGGTTGAGGACGGGAAGGTCCACCGTGAAGCTCGGGATACTTCCCAGCGGCATGCCCCGAGGTCCGGTCACCTTTCGCCCCTGGGTGGCGAGGACCGTGCCGAGTTCGTCGTTGAAGTGGAAGTAGACGGTGTTGCCGATGACCTGCGGGAAGTAGTTGCGCGCAGGGCCTTGGTGGCGTAACCCTTCCCCTCGACGTTCGTGGCAGCGAGTTCCAGCAACTTGCTGTTGGCCACCACCCGCCGCTTGGCCTCGTCCAGGGTAAGGCGCTCGACCGTCGGCTGTGCCTTGGCGGGGGCGGAGGGAGTCTCAGCCGCTAACACGGCTGGTGCCGAGATTACCGCCGAGCCCGAGCCGGCAACGGCCCTTGACGTCGGCTGTTGGCCACGGGTCGCTGGGGTCAAAACCAGGGCCCCCACCAGCGTGACGGCGCAGGTCCAGGAACTCGAACGTAACGGCATGGTGCGCTCCGCGAACAGTGCCTCGGGTGACTGCACAGCGTCAGCGGGCCCCGCGCGGCTTCGCGCGGTGTGACGCCGCCCGTCGTGGGATATGCCAGGAATCGGCTGGAGAGACGGCCCCGCTGCGCTTGTTTGTGGTCTGCCGCTGTGGAATTCCGGGGGCATCCCGCCTCAGGTCGCGGGGATGCCCGAAATGTCGATTGCGAGGGCAAGACAGCCGCCGTGCCCTGATGCCTCCGGTGACCGGAGCGTGAGCGAATCGATCAGAAATCGTAGGACGCCCGGAGGCCAACACCGTTGATCCAACCGACCGGCACACCCGCGGTGTCGCGGTGCTCGGCGATGGTATTCAACTGGATCTTCATGCTCGGGTTCAGGAACCAGTTGATGCCCGCGGTGAAGTCGTAGATTTGCCCGCCCTGGATAGCCTTGTCGTTCAGGTCGACGTAGCTGAAGCGGACGCCGACTTGCCAGGCGCCGCAGGCGCGGGCACCATCGTCTTTTTTCCAGTGGAGGTTGTTGTGCGGCACGACTCGGCCGAACACGCCTTCCCGCCGAACGTAGTCCTGGTGCTCCCCGGTCAGGAAGTACAGCGCCTCGACGTATCCCCCGTGAAAGAAGACCGTCCCTTGGTCCTGTCCGTCCGTCGGGGTCGCCTGGGTAAGGAACTGGGCTGCGTATTCGGCCTGGACCGAAAATGACCCCAGGACCATCGCGAACTCCGGAGCGATGGTGTACTGCTTGCTGCCCGAGACCTCGCTCGTGTCCGCCAGGACCGGCACGGCGAAACCGGGGGCATTGCGGAGAAGGGGACGCACCCGGTCGCGCAGCTCATCCTCCACGATCTCGCCGCCCCAGTAGCCCAGGCCAAGGTGGATCAGGTTTGCTCCTTCGTCCTCGTACCACGGCAGGGCCGTGACTCGCGCGCCGAACGTGTACTTGTTCAGGGCCACGCCGAAAACGTTGGTCGCTGGCTGGTAGATGCCGTACCGCCAGGTGACCCGCTCCGATTCCGACCAGTTCCAGGAGGCCAGGCCGAGCGCGAACCCGTTGTCGAAGGGCCCGTAGAAAGCGTCCTGGTTATCGGGGCGTTCCATGAACGGCAGGGTAGCCCCGGACGTGTTGTTCGTCATGCCGATCGGCTTGTCTTGGTTGCCGATCCGGACGTTGCCGAGGTAGGGCACCTCGCGGGCCTGCATCCAGATATTGAGCGGCGCGGGACTGCTCGACAGGTTACCGAAGGATGGAGGTTGCAGACCGCTGTTGTCGTTGGAAGCGTTGGCGAAGTCGTACTGAATCGTGTAGTCGAAGTCGCCGAAGATGGTGCCGTCCGCTTGCAAGATGGCGCGACGGAGTTGTGTCGCCTGGGCGTTACCCACGCCGCTCGTGCCGCCGCCGGGCAGGGCGAACACGCTCTGGGGACCGATCAGCCAGACCGTGTCGAGCTGGGCCACGCCGCCAATGTGCAGTTGGAACTGTTCGTCGGCCGACGCGAAGTGCAGGCCATTGTCCCAGCTGGCTTCGAGGGGAAAACGCCGTGGCGCCGGCTGCGGATCGGACGGGACGGTGCAGTCCCCGCCCTGTGCCGTCGCAGCTGGTGACGGCGCGGTCGGGACGACTTCGCTGCCCTGCGACCTGTCGGCCGGGGCGGACGCGGTCGTCATCCAAGTCTGGGGCGGCAGAGTTCCCGGCATCGTGTCGCCACCCGGAGTAACGGGCTCGATCGCCGGAGCCGATGCGGTCAGCGGTCGTGGACCCGCCGGGGTGGGTCCTTGCGCCCTACACGCGGAACTGCCCCGATCGCCAGCAGGAAGCCCAGGCAGAGGCATGGCCACCGCATCGTCATGCCCCCCCTCCGCGCGGATGTGTGCCGAGCCTAGCACTTTTGCCGGCCGCTAGCCGGGATTATCGGCAGGCAGGGAGAGTTTCAGAGAAGAATTCAAGGCGCTGGGTGGGCATCTCCCGCATTGGTGTGACTCACCGGGCCCTGCCGCACGGCCAACACTCCGACATTTCGTAGATCATCCGAAATACCGGAGTTTTCCCGGCCAGCCCACCTGTCTCCCCCGCTGCTCTCTCCGATCCAACGCAAAGGGCTGCAATGGCTTGCGACTCTTCACGCGACGCACTTCGCCAGCGGTACTGAATTCGCTCAATTTCCTGCCTCATTCGCAGCTTCGCTCTCGACAGGAGCCGTCAGACGACTCGCGACCGCGCGGGACGGGGGCCCATGATACTTGCAACCCTGAAACTCGCCGTGCCGCCCGAGCGGCGCGGGGGTGATGGAGGTCTTCGCTCTGCTTCTCGGGCCGGTGCGTGTGGAGCCAGGCTGCCGCTCGTGCGAACTGTACCTGGATGCCGGCAACGGCGACGAGCTTCTTTACGTGGAGGAATGGGAGACCACGGAACAGCTCGAACGCCACATGCGCTCCTGCCGTTACGAGCGAATGCTGGCGCTGATGGAGGCTTCCGACCGGCCACCCGTGCTGCGCTATTACTCGATTTCCGATGTGAAGGGGTTGGAGTATCTCGAAGCAATTCGCCTGGGCAACGCGGTGCCTCCGCCGCGAAGCGGGCTATAACGACCAGGCAACCCGGAGGGCGACATCATGATGAAGCATCACCTTCTTCTGCTCGGCGGACTGGCTGTCTGCTCGTTCGGCGCTACCTATGCGGTGGTTGTGCTCACGCGCGAGAAGCCGCCCGACGCGCCTGCCGGCATGGTCGGGATTCCTGGCGGCGAGTTCACGATGGGCAGCGAGGCTGCGGATGCCAAGGCGCCCGAGCGCCCCGCCCACCGCGTCCGCGTGGACGGGTTCTGGATGGACGAAACCGATGTCACCAACGCCCAGTTCCGCGCCTTCGTTGAGGCGACCGGCCACGTCACCACGGCCGAGAAAGCCCCAACGCTGGAGGAGATTCGGCAGTACGCAAGCCCCGGCGCACGGCCCCGAAGAAGGAAGACCTGGTTGCGGCGTCGATGGTGTTCACGCCCCCCGACCACGCCGTCGAACTGGACGACTGGCGGCAGTGGTGGAAGTGGGTCCCCGGCGCCGACTGGCGCCACCCCGAAGGTCCCGGCAGCACCATTGAGGGCGAGGACGATCACCCCGTGGTCCACGTCTCGTGGTTCGATGCCGAGGCCTATGCCAAATGGACCGGGAAGCGACTGCCTACGGAAGCCGAGTGGGAATTCGCGGCTCGCGGCGGACTCGAAGGGAAGAAATACGTCTGGGGCGACGAGCCGTTCGATGAAGACCATGCACAGTGCAACAACTTCCAGGGCCACTTTCCGGATCACAATACGGTGAAAGACGGTTACCCACGCACCTCGCCGGTCAAGGCCTTCGCGCCCAATGGCTATGGCCTGTACGACATGGCGGGCAATGTCTGGCAGTGGTGCGCCGACTGGTATCTTCCCGAAGCCTACGCCCTGACTGCCAATCAAGGCGTGCTGAACAATCCCCAGGGGCCGGCCCACAGCTTCGACCCGCGGCAGCGACCGCCGGAACGCGTCCACCGCGGCGGATCGTTCCTCTGCTGCGTCGGCTACTGCTTCAACTACCGCCCCAGCGCCCGCATGGGCTGCACCCCGGACACCGGCATGTCGCACGTTGGCTTTCGGTGCGTCCAGTCTCGTTGAGCGCCACATCGGACTTTGCCCAAAGAGGATCACGCATGAAGAAGAGAGTCTGCCTGCTATTGGCCTGCACCGTCCTCGCGACGCTGACTGTCGGTTTCCTGGCTGGGCAGGAACGTGCCGGTGGCGGGTCGAGTTGCGCCGACGCCGCTGACACGAAACACAAGGACGACGAGGAGGCCGTCCGCAAGCTCTCCGCGGAGTTGACCCGGGCGCTGGAGAAGGGCGACGCGAAGGCACTCGCCGCCCTGTGGACCGAGGAGGGCGAGTACGTGAGCGACGACGGCACGACGGTCCGCGGTCGGGCCGCCCTGGAGGCCGCCTACGCCATATTCTTCGCCAAATCGGGCGGCGTGAAGGCCGACATCGCCATCGACACCATCCGCTTCCTGTCGAAGGACAGCGCCGTCGAGGAGGGCATCGCCAAACTCCGGAAGACCAAGGGCAACGAGCGGGTCGTCAGCCGTTACAGCACGCTGTGCGTCCGCGAGGACGGCCGCTGGCGGATCGCGCTGCTCCGCGAGTGGCCCGAGGAGGGGGTCATGCTCCGCGACCTCGACTGGCTGGTCGGCACCTGGACCGCCAAAACCGCCCAGGGCGAGGTGCGAACGACCTACGAGTGGGACGAGGACAAGGTGTTCCTCCGCGGCCGCATCATCATGAAGGAGGAGGGCCGCACTATGACGGCGACGCAGAGGATCGCCCGGGACCCGCGCACCGGCGGGCTGCGCTCGTGGATCTTCGGCAAAGACGGCGGCTTCGCCGAGGCGGCCTGGTCGCGGGACGGCAAGCGCTGGCTGCTGGAAGCCACCGGCGTGCAGTCGGATGGCGAGGAGATGACCGCCACCAACGTCCTCACGCCGCTCGACAAGGACTCGTTCACCTGGCAGTCCATCGACCGCACCGACGACGGCAAGGAGCAGCCGAACCTGCCGCCCATAAAGGTCACTCGCGTCAAGTAAAAGGAGCCGGCTCATGCGACACAAGCGATTGCTGATGTTGGGCTCCCTGGTCGCCCTGCTGCTGGCGACCGAGTCCGACTCCTACGGCCAGAGGGGCGGCGCGGCCGTGGGCGGAGCCCGTGGCGGCTACGCTAGCGGTCCCTTCGGCGGGGCCGGCGGCGGCACGCGAACGGGGGGAGCCGTCATCGGTCCCGGCGGCGGATCGGCCAGCCGCGGCACCGCGCAGGGATCGTACACCACCGGCCGTGGGACCACCATCGACTACGCCGGCGCCGGCCGCAAAGCCACCGGCCCCGGCGGGGTGACAGCCGGACGCGGCGCCGGCGGCGTGCAGGTCACGACGCCCGGCGGCCGCACTGCCACCAAGGTCGGCACCGCCGGTGGCGTGTCCGGACCCGGCGGCCGGACCGCGGTCGGCGGCTCGTCGGTAGGGGTCGGATCGGGACCGCGGGGCACGGCGGTGACGGGCGCGCGCGGCGGTGCTGTGATTGGGCCCGGCGGTGCTGCCGCTGGCGGCACTCGCGTCGGCGTGGCTGCCGCTCCTTACGGCCTGTCGCGCTACGCCACGACGGGCAAGGTGGCCGTTGGCCACAGAACGACCTTCGTTTCGGCCGGCGCCATTCGCACCCAGGGCGTCTACGTCCGCCGATCATTCGTCCATTACAACTGCTTCACACCGGCCTGGTACAGAGTCCACGTGAACGCCTGGCGGCCGGTGGCCTGGACGGCGACCGGCTTCTGGGTCGGGGCGACCTGGGCGACACTGGCCACCACCTGCGCCTACCCGCCGCAGCCCGTCATCTACGACTACGGCACCACCATCGTCTACGAGGACAATCGCGTTTACTACAACGGTGAGCCGCTCGCCACGGCCGAGGAGTACACAGACCAGGCCGTTGCCATTGCGACGAAGGGCCAGGACGCCCCGGTGACCGAGAAGGATACGTGGACGGCCCTGGGCGTGTTCGGCATGGTCCAGGGCGAGGAGAAAGACGCCAACAAGATCTTTCAACTGGCCATCAACAAGGACGGCATCCTCCGCGGCAACTACTACGACGCCCTGAGCGACACGACCACCCCGGTCACCGGCGCGGTGGACCGCAAGACCCAGCGCGCCGCCTGGACCGTCGGCGACCGCAAGGAGACGGTGTACGAGACCGGCATTGGCAACCTGACCGAGGCCGAAACATCGATGCTGGTCCATTTCGGCAAGGACCGCACCCAGCAGTGGACGCTGGTGCGGCTCGATCCGCCGGAAAAGGAGTGAGAAATCACCCAGGTGCTGACGAATCAGGCAGCGTGATTGGGACGACGGGCGGCGTTCGCCCGTCTGCTCAGTAGGAAGCAAGGCGCGGTCTGCCGTAGGACCGCGATCGTGACCGCAAGGGGAGGAACATCCTATGAAGTCCGTGAAACTCCAACTCCTGCTGGTCCTCGGGCTGGGCGCGGTGCTCGGCTACGTGGCCGCAACCGGCCCGTCCCGGCTCTTCGCCTGGGTCGGGGCTGCATCATCCGTCCAGGCCGCCGACAAGGATAAGCCGGCGACTGCCGCAACGGCGGAGTGCGACGGTTGCTGCTCGGACGGGGCGAACAAGGCCCAGCTGCTGGCCATGGCCGACCCCAAGGTGAAGGCGGCCGTCGCCAGGGCCGAAGAGAAGAACGGCAAGAAGCCGAACATCCTTGTCATCATGGGCGATGACATCGGCATGTGGAACATCGGCGCCTATCACCGCGGCCTCATGGCGGGACGGACGCCGAACCTCGACAAGCTGGCCAAGGAAGGCATGATCTTCACCGACTACTACGCCGAGGCCAGCTGCACGGCGGGTCGCGCGAACTTCATCACCGGTGAATTGCCGATTCGCACCGGCATGACCACGGTTGGCCAGGCAGGCGCAAGATGGGGCTTCCCGCGGAGGCCTGCACAATTGCCACGGCGCTCAAGCGCAGGGCTACGCCACCGGGCAATTCGGCAAGAACCATCTGGGCGACCGCAACGAGTTCCTGCCCACCGTTCACGGCTTCGACGAATTCTTCGGCTACTTGTATCACCTGGATGCGATGGAAGACCCAGCGCACCCCGACTATCCGCAGGAATTGCTGAACGTCGTCGGCCCGCGCAACATGGTCCACTCATGGGCTACTGACGTGGACGATCCAACCGAGATGCCGCGCTGGGGCAAGATCGGCAAGCAAAAGATCGAGGACGCCGGCACGCTCTATCCCAAGCGGATGGAGACGGTGGACGACGAGATACGCGACCTCGCCTTGAAGTTCATTGACAAGGCCAAGACGGACGGCAAGCCGTTCTTCTGCTGGCTCAACCCGACCCGAATGCACATCGTCACCCATCTTTCGCCCAAGTGGCAAGGGACGCGCAACTCGAAGAACGGCTGGTCGATCCAGGAGGCCGGCATGGCCCAGCTCGATAACGACATCGGCCTCGTGTTGCAGAAGCTCAAGGACATCGGCGAAGAAGACAACACCATTGTCGTGTTCACGACCGACAATGGCACCGAACTGTTCACGTGGCCCGATGGCGGCACGACGCCGTTCGCGCAGAGCAAAGGGACGATCTTTGAAGGCGGCTTCCGCGTGCCGTGCATCGCCCGCTGGCCCGGTCACATCCCGGCGGACACGGTGCAAAACGGCCTCATGTCCGGCATGGATTGGTTCCCCACATTCGTGACCGCTGCCGGCAACCCGGACATCACCGACCAGTTGCTCAAGGGTGTGAAGCTCGGCGACCGGACCTACAAGAACCATCTGGACGGCTACGACCAGACAGCCATGATCACCGGCAAAGGCCCGTCCAATCGTCACGAAATCTTCTACCTCGGCGAAAGCACGGTCGGCGCTGTACGCATCGACGATTACAAGTTCACCTTCATCAACCAACCTCAAGGTTGGCTGGGTGAAAAGACGCACATGGACGTGCCCAACATCACCAACCTGCGTCTTGATCCGTTCGAGCGCATGGGCTGGCCCAACAATGGGACGAAGGAAGGGGCGCAGCAATACTTCGATTGGTTCAAGTACGAGTTCTGGCGTTTCGTGTTCGTCCAGCAGCTGGTGGGCAAGGAACTCCAGACCTTCCTGGATTACCCGCCCATGCAGCGGGGCGCCAGCTTCAACCTCGATGCCGTGAAAGCGGAAATGGCGAAAAGGATGCAGCAGGCCGAGGCGGCCAGCAAGGGCCCCGGCCAGTAATGGAATCTCCCGAGCGAGCGCCCCATTGGGGGCGCTCGCCTGTTCGTCATCTGCCGTTGAGCGAGGACGAAGATGCTGGCCGCCCACATCGAGCTGATCCTGTTGCTCACCGGCCTGGCAACGGCCGGCGCAGTGGTGGTGTCCCTGGCGCCGGTCACGATGATGAGGCTGCTGTTCGGCCAGGCTCCCTCCGACCCGCAAAGTATCCTCATCGTCCGGCACTGGGGCCTGCTGATTGGCCTGGTCGGGGCTCTGCTCATTTACGCCGCCTACCACGAGGAGGTCCGGCTCCCAGTGCTCATTGTCGCCATTGTGGAAAAGGCAGCCTTCGCGGTCGGCTACATGATATTCTTCTCGCCCTTCCATCGGCGGCCGATCGCGTTTGCCCTGGCATTGGCCGACGCTGGCATGGCGTCCTTGTACTCAAGTTATCTGATCGGTTCGCATTGACGGGATTGCTCGGAGAGATGGTCATGAGTTCCCTGACGATTAGCTGCATCGTGTTCGCATCTGTTTTCGGAGGGACGCTCATCGGAATGTTACTCCGCGCTCGCCTGCCCGAGCAGCACCTGAGCGCGGAATCAAAAGACCTCGTGAAACTGGGCATGGGTCTCATTGGTACTATGACGGCGCTCGTC
Organism: uncultured Planctomycetota bacterium; assembly: GCA_963827935.1. Classification (GTDB taxonomy): domain Bacteria; phylum Planctomycetota; class Planctomycetia; order Gemmatales; family Gemmataceae; genus DATFNV01. The sequence continues at coordinate 1,381,856 of CAWHCN010000004.1, forward strand.
CTCGGCCTCCTGATCGCCTCCGCGAAGAATTCGTTCGACACGCAGAGAAATGGACTGGCCCAACTATCGGCGAACTTCATCCTGCTGGATCGGGCCCTGGCGCATTACGGACCGGAAACGAAGGAGGCGCGCGAAATGCTCCGTGCCTCGGTCGCCGACATGCTTCAGCACACCTGGCCCCAGGAGAACCCCCAGGCGGGGCCAGCGGAGGCCAAAATGGGGACCGAAGGCCGTTATGAGGGACTCTACGAAAAACTTCAGGAGCTGACGCCCAAGAATGATTCGCAGCGGGCGCTCCAGGCTCAGGCTTTGAAGACGGCCGCCGACATCGCGCAGACACGCTGGCTGCTGTTCACGCAGAAAGGCAGCTCCATTCCCACGCCGTTCCTTGTGGTGATGGTGTGCTGGCTGACACTGATTCTTGGCAGCTTCGGTCTGTTCGCACCGCCGAACGCCACTGTGTTTATCACCCTGCTTGTCTGCGCGTTAGCGGTGTCCAGCGCTGTCTTTCTGATCCTGGAACTGGATCGGCCGTTCGATGGGATGATTCAGATTTCCAGCGCGCCGCTGCGTGCGGCCCTGGCGCAGTTAGGGAAGTAGGCGGCGAACGGCGCCGGCGGTAAGCAAGGCTGCTTGGAATGAGGCGTTTTCTATTCCGCGTATTGAGGTACTCATGATGCTTCCATCACGTGCAAGAACCGGCCTGCTGTTCCTGGGGTTTCTGACCTTGCTCCCCTTCGGCCTGGTGTCCTTGGCGGGGGGCGACGAACCGAAGAAAGACGATCCGGCCGAGATGGATAAGGAAAAGATCGAGACGAAGGCCACACCCCGGCCCAGGGCCGCGGCGATCAAGTTCCGCAAGGAATTGGCTCTGCCTTTGTCGTCCCTCAGCACACTCGGGTCGCGCATTGACGCTGCCCGCCGGGCCCACGACCCGGTGGCCCTGGCCCATACGGCCAGCGAGCTGGCCGTCGCCGAAAAGGTCTCGGGCAAGAAGGCGAGTTTGACCTCGACGGCCCTGGCCAAGGAATCGGCCCAACTCGCCGCTCTGCGCCGCCAGGATGCGGAGTTGCGGGCGACACTCCAGGTCCAGCAGCAGATCACCGGAACGGATGACAGCATCGCGACCTTGAAGCAGATCCTGGCCGACTCCAAGGCCCAGGCGGCGGCCGACTCCGAGGCGATCCGCATGAATCAGGAGCCAACCTGGACTCCCCGCAAGGTGATCGTGAACAACTACACCACCGAGTACATCGATATCTGGGTCAACGGCTATTACAAGGTGCAGGTCACTCCGGGGATGAGCCAGTCGTTCCTGATCGAACACCGCTGGAACCCCACGGTGTTGACCGGCTACGGCAACGACGACGAGCAAAAGTACGGGCCGGTCAACATCTGGGGCCGGTTCAAGACCTACACCTGGAACATCAACTGAACCACTTCACTGCGAGTCCAGCGGCGTGCTCGCGGTGGAATGGAAAACGAAAGGAGCAGTCTCGTGCGAAAGCTACTCTGCTTGACACCGGTGGTTGGTTTGGCCGTGCTTGTCGTGTCCTGGGCCTGGGCGGGCGACAAGGGCGACGGGAAGGGTGAAGAGGCCCTGAAGAAGCGAGCCGAAGCGTTCGCGGCGTCATTCGAGAAGGGCGACGCCAAGGCGCTGGCCGGCTTCTGGACGGCGGACGGCGATTACATCGACCAGGCCGGCCACAAGCTCAAGGGGCGCGAGGCCATCGAAAAGGCCTTCGAGAAACAATTCGCAGTGGCCAAGGGCGCCAAGGTGATCATCCGGACGGAGTCGCTTCGCTTCGTCAAGGACGATTTGGCCATCGAGGACGGAACGACGGAACTCGTTTACGCCGGCGACGCCCCGCCGACGACCGCCCGCTACACCGCCATCCACGTCAAGCAGGACGGGGAGTGGTACCTGGCCAGTGTCCGCGATGCCATTTACGTCCCGCCCTCCAATCACGACAACCTGCGCGAGTTGGCGTGGCTCGAAGGCGACTGGGTCGATGAGGCCGAGAAGGGCGAACTGACCAAGGCGAGCTATTCCTGGGCCGAGAACGACAACTTCCTCGTCTCGTCGTTCGCCACCACGCTCAAGGACGTGCCGGTCGGCGGCGGGACACAGTGGATCGGCTGGGACGGCGCGGCCAAGCACATCCGCTCCTGGTCCTTCAACTCCAACGGCGGCTTCGCGGAAGGGGCCTGGAGCCGGGATGGCGACAAATGGACGATCAAGGTCAGCGCCACTCCGCGCGACGGCAAGAAGGCCTCGGCGACCGTGCTCATCACCAAGGTCGATGGCGACCACCTCAAGTGGCAATCGACGAAACGCATGATCGACGGCGAGGCGGCGCCGGACAGCGCGGTGATCAAGATGAAGCGGGCCCAGTGATTTCTCGCATGACTCTCAACAGCCAAGTCATTGCAGGAGAAACAAATGTTGCGAAACAGTCTGTTCCTCACCTTGGCCGCCTTGCTTGTGGCCCTGGTGACGTCCTCGAAGGCCCAGGCCTGGGGCGCCTACCACGTCGGCTACACTCATGTCGGCTACGGCGGCGTCCAGCACTACGGCCGCACCGGCGCCTACGGCGGCGACCTTTACGGCGGCGCCCGCTACGGCGCGGCCTATGGCGGCGCTTATCGCTACGGCGGCGTCTATGGCGCAGCGCTACGGCTACGGCGCATACCACACCACCGCTGGCTACGGGGGTGGCGGCTATCGCTACGGCTATCACTACGGCTATTGATCCGCTGCTGACGCTCTGTTCACAAGGAGAACACCAATGATGCTTCGATTGGCCCTGGCAGGGCTACTCGCCGCCGCTGCCTTCAGCGGACTGGCATTGACCGCCGCCCCCGCCCAGGAAGCGGGTGCGAAGAAGGTCATCGCCATCGAAGTCCGCGTCCCGAAGGACGCCAAGGTGGAGATCGACGGCAACAAGACCACATCGACCGGCGAGACCCGGCGCTACGAAACGCCCCCCCTTGATGTCGGGCCGCAGTACCGCTACGAGCTGAAGGTGACCGCCGGCGGCAAAACCATCACTCGGGAAATCTCGGTCCGCTCGGGCGGCAAGAACTCCTTCGACCTGCGCGGGGAATTCGCAGTGGCCAAGGCAAACGACAGCCTCACTGAGGACGAGGCCCTGGCGATCGCGACCGAGGCCTATATCTACGGCTACCCGCTGGTCACGATGGAGATGACCCGGCGCGTCATGACCAACGTGGCCACCCCAAAAGACATGCGTGGGCCGATGGGCCAGTTCATCTACGCGCGGACCTATCCGGACGCCTCGTTCAGGGACGTCACAGCCCCCAACGCGGACACGCTTTATTCGAGCGCCTGGCTGGACCTGGCCAAGGAGCCGTACGTCCTCAGCTTGCCGGACGAGGGCGATCGCTACTACCTCATGCCCATGCTGAGTGGCTGGACGGACGTGTTCCAGGTCCCGGGCAAGCGGACCACGGGCGACAAGGCGCAAAAGTATCTCATTACGGGTCCCGGCTGGACGGGCCAGGTCCCCGACGGCGTCAAGGAGTACAAGGCGCCAACCAGCATGGTCTGGATTATCGGCCGCACCTACTGCACCGGCACGCCGGAGGACTACAAGGCGGTCCACACCATCCAGGACAAGTATGCGCTCGTCCCGCTCAGCGCCTACGGCAAGGACTATACGCCGCCGAAGGGCAAGGTCGATCCGAGTATCGACATGAAAACCCCGGTGCGCGATCAGGTGAACAAGATGGACGCAGGGGCCTACTTCAGACTCCTCGCGTCGCTGATGAAGCACAACCGGCCGGCGAAAGCGGACGCCGCGATCGTCGAAAAGATGGCCAAGATCGGCGTCGTTCCGGGCCAGGACTTCGACATCAGCAAGCTCGACCCGGCCGTGCAGAAAGGCCTTGAGAAGGCCACGAAGCCGGGCCTGGAAAAGATCCTGGCCCATCTCAAGGATGGGGGTAAAGTCGTCAATGGGTGGGTCTACCCCTCCCCGGCCGGCGAGTACGGCACCGACTTTCTGCAGCGGGCCACGGTCGCCTACTTCGGCCTGGGATGCAACCGCAGCAAGGATGCCATCTACCCTACCTCCGAAACTACCGCCGACGGCAAGCCCTACAACGGGGCCAACAAGTACACGCTGACGTTCCCCAAAGGTCAGCTACCGCCGGTCAACGGCTTCTGGTCGCTGACCATGTACGACGAAAACTACTTCTTCGTCGAGAATCCGCTGAACCGCTTCACGCTCAGCGAGCGCAACAAGCTGAAGGCGAATGAGGACGGATCGATCACGCTCTACCTGCAGAACGAATCGCCCGGCGGGGACCTGGAGTCCAACTGGCTGCCGGCTCCCAAGGGCAAGTTCGTCCTCATGATGCGGCTGTACTGGCCGAACGAGAAGCCCCCGTCGATCATCGACGGCACCTGGAAGCCGCCGGCCGTGAAGATCGCCCTGTGACGCGGGGAATCAGAGCCCGGAGCGTCAGCGACGTGTTGTCATCAACCCGTCGCTGACGCTCCGGGCTCTGCGCCACAGGCGTCGTTCAACCCTCAACGGAGAGCCAATGGATCACAAGGAACAACATCATCTGAAGCACGAGATGGAACGGGAGCACGAGAAGAAGGAACACAAGGTGCACGAAAATCAGCAGAAGAAAAGTCTGTTGCCGTTTCACCCGGCCTGGCTGTTCGTGGTGGGATTCGTGCTGGTTGTCGCGGCCCTGCTGGTGTGGACGTTTCTTCTGTGACCGGGCCGCGAAAGTCACTACGCCCTCAGTAAGGAGGATTTCACCATGATCCAACAACTGCCCTCAACTTCCGAGAAGGTCCTCGCATTCAAGATGTCCGGCAAACTGCACGACGAGGACTACAAGACCTTCGTGCCGCTGGTCGACGCGGTGGCGGCGAAGCAGGGCAAGGTGCGGCTGCTGGCTCAATTCCACGACTTCCACGGCTGGGACCTGCATGCCCTGTGGGACGACATCAAGTTCGCCACCACCCACTGCACGAAGATCGAGCGCATCGCCCTGGTCGGCGACAAGAAGTGGGAGGCGTGGATGGCCAAGGTGTGCAAGCCGTTCACCCTGGCGAAACTGCGTTACTTCGATGTGGGGGAGATCGACGCGGCCCGCGCCTGGCTTGCCGAAGCCTGAGACCGCCCTGAGCTAGCGCCGCCGGATGCGGTCGTTACTCCATACCGTTTACGGACCCGTTCTCAACTGGGAGGAATGAGCATGAGTACTGGAAGAATCGTGGGCCTGGCCCTGGGCCTGGCCGCCGCGCTGGGCGTCGGCCACTTCGTCACCGCGGGCAAGCCGCCGGCGCAGGTGTGCGAAGGGAAAGTCAGGGCAGATGTAGCGAAGGTCAGGGCCGATGACCCGAAGGCCAAGGACGAAGAGGCGCCGGGCAAGGGGAAACGCGCCCTGGAGTTCATCGCGGCGTACGACAAAGGCGACGCCCAGGCCGTGGCCGCCATGTGGACCGAGGATGCCACCTACGTCGATCAGACCGGCCGGGAAACCAAGGGGCGGAAGGCCATCGAGAAGCTGTACGCCCGGACGTTCGCCGAACAGAAGGGGGCGAAGCTCGACATCCACATCACCTCGAGGAAAATGCTGACGCCCGACGTGGCCCTCCAGGAGGGGATCACCGAGGTCAAGCTGGCCGACGGTAGCCCGGCGTTCGACACCGCGTTCGCGGCGGTCCTGGTGAAGAAGGACGGCGAGTGGTACATCGAGAGCTGCCGCGATTCGGCTCCCCGCCCGCCCTCCAATGTCAAGCACTTCGACGACCTCGACTGGCTGATCGGCGACTGGACCGGTGAAGCCACCAAGGGCGAGTCGGCCCGGGCCTCCTACAGCTGGGCGGAGAACCAGAACTTCATCGTCTCCGACTTCGCCACCACCCTGGACGGCCTGCCGGTGGTCGGCGGCACCCAGTGGATCGCCTGGGACGCGGTCGACAAGCAAATCCGCTCCTGGTCGTTCTACTCGGGAGGCGGGTTCGGGGAGGCAGTCTGGGAGCACGACGGCGGTCAGTGGCTCGTCAAGACCACGGCGCGGTCGGCGGCCGGCCAGAAGCTGTCGGCCACGAACGTCATCACCCGGGTGGACGACGACCATTGCACCTGGCAGATGACCAAGCTGACCGTGGACGACAAGGCGATGCCCGACCCCAAGTCCGTGAAGATGAAGCGCGTCAAACCGCCCCAGTCGTAAGCCGGGCGGTTCCTGTTGATCCAACGAGAGTTACCTCAACCCAATGAATCAGGAGAATGCGATGTTGAACAAGATCATGCTGCCTGCGGTCGGGGCCGTGCTGATGGCCCTGCTGGCGCCCACCCTGGTGGATGCGTACGGGGCAGCCCATGTCGGCTACACGCACGTCGGCCCCAACGGGGTCTATCACGAAGGTGCGACCGCCGTTCACGGACCGGGTGGGACAGCCGGGGGCTACCACGAATCCGCGTACGGGGCTGGCGGCGGAGCGTACCACGCTGGATACGGCGGGGCGTCCGGCGGCGCCGCGGGAGGCTATCACTACGACTACCACTACTCCGGCGGGGCTGCCTACGGCGGCGCGGCTCACTACGACTACGTCCGGTAGCCGTCCCATTGGCCCGCCCTACCGGTTAGATTGCAGCGGCCGGTCAGGGCAGGCGAAACACCTGCTCCCGCGGGGCCAGGCGCAAGATGTAAATGGTCCCGTTGGGATGGGTGACGGCCAGGTGGCGGCCTTCGGGACTCAGGGCGAACGAGCAGCGCCCGGGGGTCCGGGGCGGGGCGATGCGGATCATCTTGCCGCGGAGCGGGGTCGCCAACGGCTCCCACAGCCGCACGCCGCCATCCGTCTCTGCAACGGTGATCAGCAGCCCGCCGTCCGCGCGCCAGGCGGCGTCGCGCACGCCGCTGTCGTGGCCCACCAGGCCCATGGCAAACGGCGGCCGTTGGCCAGGCACGTCGCGCAACATCAAGTCCTGATCGTCGGCGCCGGCCAGCAACGTCTTGCCGTCGGGCTGGAACGCCAGGCAGCGAACGGGTGCGCCGTTTCCCCAGAGCGTGGAACCCGGTTTGCCGGTAGCAACGTCCCAAAGGACGACGGCTCGCCCCGAGGGGATGGCGAGGAGTTTGCCGTCGGCACTGAAGGCCAGGCAGTGAACGGGGTCCATTCCCATGCGCAAGGTGGTTTGGAGCTTGGTGGTCCGCACCTCCCAGAGCTGGGTCGCTCCGCCGTCGCGCGCCGCCGCGAGGAAGCGGCCGTCGGGGGAGAAGGCGATCTGGTGGAGGTCGCCGGCGGGTTCCGCCAGGGTGGCGAGGAGCTTGCCCCGGGTGGGGTTCCACAGGCGGATGGTGCCTTGCCGGTCGCCGGTAGCCAGCAGCTTGCCGTCCGGGCTGAAGGCGGGCTGGCACAGTTGCGACACCTCCGGTCGCTGGTGATCGGTCAACTCCAGGCGCACTTTGCCGGTGGCCAGGTCCCAAAGGCGAACGACCTTGTCGCGCCCGGCCGCGGCCAGGGTTTTGCCGTCCGGGCTGATGGCCAGGGTGGCGTGCGGCCCCGGCGGGTCGTTCTTCCCCGGGGGCTGCGGCGTTCCGAAGATGGCCACCAGTTCGGGCAAATCGCCCTGGGCATCGCGAACGACCTGTTCCAAAACCTCTTCGGGAATGTCCTGACGCCGCAAGGCATCGGCGGCGGCGGGCCGCCGGGCCAGTTCCTCCGCCGACGGCATCTGACCGGGCTTCAACGGTTCGGGCTTCGGCTCGGGAGCCACGGGCGGCGGCGGTTCGGGCTTCGGCTCGAGGGCCACGGGCTCCTTGGGGGTGGGACTGACGACGGCCACGGCAGGCCCCGGCTCGCCGGTGCGGTCGCGGAAAATCAGGTAACCGGCAACGCCGGCGGCCAGCACCAACAGTAAACCAAGGGCCGCGGCTCGGAAGAGCCGTCCTGGTTTCCTCCCACCCGACCGCGGCGGGGCGGGCATCAGCGTGGTCGAGTCCGGCGGTGGGAGTTGCTCCCGGTGTCGGCCCAGGACATGGGCCACTTCCGCGGCCGTCTGCACGCGGTCGGCCGGGTTCTTGGCATGCAGCCGGAAAATGAGCGATTCCAGCCACACCGGAACGTCGGCGTTGATCTCGCGTGGCGGGCGGGGGGTGTCGTTGCGAACCCGTTTGAGCAGCCCCTGCGTGCTCGCGGCGAGGAACGGCGGCCGCCCGGTACACAACTGGTACAGCAGGCTACCAAGGCTGAACAGGTCGGCGCGGTGATCCACGGGATCGCCGTTGGCCTGCTCGGGCGACATGTAAGCGGGTGTGCCGACAATAAGGCCGCTCTGGGTCAGACTGCCGTCATCGACCGCACGGGCCAGGCCGAAGTCAGTGATCTTGACGCGCCGGGTACTGCTCTCCAGCAGGATGTTGGCCGGCTTGATGTCGCGGTGAACCAGCCCCTGGTCGTGGGCGGCGGCCAGGCCGGCGGCGGTTTGCAGACCGAGGCGCACGATCTCCTCGACCTCTGGCGGCCCGCCCAGGCGGAGCCTGTCCTCCAGCGAGGGGCCGTCGATGAACTCCATGACCAGGTAAGGAATACCGGCGGCGTCCTCGACGGCGTGGATGCCGATCACGTTGTCGTGGCGCACGGCGGCGGCCACCCGGGCCTCGCGGACGAAGCGCTGGCGGGCCTCGTCGAAGGCGGCCAGGTGTGGAGCCAGCACCTTCACCGCGACGACGCGCTGCAGCTTCTCGTCGAAGGCCTTCAAGACAACGCCCATCCCCCCGCGGCCGATCACGGCGAGCATCTCGTAATGGTCGAGCCGGCCAAGGGAGCCGGGCTTTTGCGATGGGGTCAGGAAGTACAGCCCTTGCTCGCCCGCCTTGCTCCGCGTCGCGCCGATAGGGTTACTGGTGTGCGGGGAGGTGGTCGCCGCCGCCGTGGCCGGAGCCTGTTGGCCCGGGGCTTCCGAGACCTTGGCCTGTTCCATCAGGACCAGGGCGGGCAGGATGTCGCGGATGTCGTCGGCCTGCGCGGGGTAGCGGCGGGCGAACTCCTCGACCGAGGGGTTCTTTCCTTGCCGGAACGCCTCCACGAACTCGTCCGCGATTGGCCCGAACGGGTCCGCGAAGGAAGGATTGTTGTCGCTCATCGCCACCGCCCCGGGATGCGGGCCGAACCTTCTCAGCCTTGGAGACGATTTTATACTGGCCGGCGCAGACTATCACGAGTCTACCAGGAGCCCGGGCCGCGTGGGTCACAGCGACCGGGACTGCAAGCGGACTGGCAGCGTCACCAGCGCCTCTCAGTCCCACTGTTCCGAGATACTTCAGCTCGGAATCGGCCGCGGCCAGGGCCAGCCGCGGATAGCGGGTGAAGAGTCTTTCGAAGCCGACCTGGGCTTCGACCCGGGCGAGCTGGGCTCCCAGACAGAAGTGCATGCCCGAGCCGAAGCTCAGGTGCGGGTTGGGGCTGCGCAGAGGTCCAGTTTCTCCGGGTTGGGAAAACGGGCCGGGTCGGCGTTGGCGGCCCCTAGCCAGGCCACGATGGTGTCGCCCCGCCGCAGCGACTGGCCGCGGAACTCCAGGTCCCGGATCACGTAACGCGGCTCGGACATCTGCACCGGGCTGACGAAACGAAGCAGCTCCTCCACCGCCGGCGAGACCAGGGCCCAGTCGTTCAGGAGACGCTCCTTTTGCTCCGGCTCCTTCAGCAGGGCCAGGGTGCCTCCGCTGAGCAGGTGTACCGTTGTCTCGAAGCCGGCCAGCAGCAGCAGGAACGCCATGGCCAGCAGCTCGTTTTCGGTCAGCTTGTCGCCATCGTGCTCGGCCTGGACCAGGGCGGTCATCAACCCGGGGCGCGGCTGGTGCCGGCATTGCGCGAAGTGCCGCCGGAAGTACTTCAGGAGCCTGTAAATGGTGGGCAAGGCCGACAGTATGCCGAACAGAGAGGTGAAGGAGAAGAACGCCTTGGCCCACCGGCTGAATTTCCGTCGATCTTCGTCGGGCAAGCCGAGCAGCTCGCAGATTACCGCCACGGGCAGGGGCCGAGCCCACTCTTCCAGCAGGTCCACCGTATCCCCGCCGGCAAGGCCATCGAGGAGGCCATCACACAGGTCGCCGATGCGGCCGCGCATGGCCTCGACGCTGTGCCGGCTGAACGCCTCTTCGACCAGGCGGCGCAGGCGGCGGTGGTCCGGGTTGTCGTGCCGGAGCATGTTTTCCGAGAGCACCCGCAACATGGACGGCAGCAACCGGAGGACGCCATTGAAAAGGGTTTTCCCCACCTTCTTCGGTTCCATGATGAAGATCGCGTCGTCTTTCAGGACCTCGCTGGCCGCCTGGTAGGTCGTTGCCACCCAGGTCTTGCCCAGCAACGGCACCCGGGTCTGGAACACCGGCCCCGCCTCGCGCAAGCGGGCGTAAGTCGGGAATGGGTCCCGCCCAAAGGCCTGGGAAGCGAGGTCAAGCTTCGGCACCTTGCCGGCCATCGGAACTCTCCGGAAGGAGGAAAAGGCGAGGTCAGACCCCTGCCCTGGTGTCTGAAGGCATTCTTAGGCGAGCGGCGGGAGATAGCCTACCCTCGGGGGGAAGGCGTTTCTGGGCAAATTGCTGGGCAAACTCGCCACCCCCCCCTCGCAACATCGGTGGATAAGGGAGGACAAGTGCTGCCCGACGCCTTAGACGGCTCACCGCGCGCACACGGCGTGCCGAACAGCATGGCCCAGGAGTCCTAAATCAAGCATTCTGTCCAAAGGGCTTGACTCTCGGCCGTTATCGACTACTTCAATAAGTGGTGAAATTGGGAAACGAGGTGCCCGGTGCACGTGCATCCTGGGTTGTCTGTGCCGACCCCGAGTCCTGCCTCGCTGGAGCGGGCAGCGGACTTGTTCCGTGCCATGGGCGACCCGGCCCGGCTACGGATCCTGTGCTTGCTAGCTGACAGGGAACTGTGCGTCAGCGAAATAGTGGCCGCGGTCAGCGATAAGTTTTCCACCGTCTCGCAACGGCTGCGCATCCTTCGGACCGAAGGGCTGATTGTCCGACGGCGCGGAGGGACGCACCTTTACTACGCCCTGGCAGATCGGCACGTGGCCGACCTGATCCACAACGCGCTGGCGCACGCCGCCGAGCTGGAGGCGGGCCCGGCGAAGGAGTCCTTGGCACGAGGAGGTTGACAATGGCCAAGCACCACGAGGGACACGCCCACCAACACGGGCCGGGCTGCGGACACACCGGCATCCTGCACGATGGGCACGTCGATTACCTGCACGACGGCCACCTGCACCACGTGGCCGGCGGCAAGGTGGAGGAGCACCAGCTGGCAGTCAACGGCAGCAACCCGGCGGGCTGCACGCCGAAGCACAGCTGTAGCGGTCACGACAAGGCACACAAGCATCGCGCCAGCTGCGGCCACGCTGCCGTGCCGCACGGCGACCACGTTGATTTCTTGGTCGGCGGCCACCTCCACCACCCGCACGGCGACCACTGCGACGACCACGGGCCGGTGAGCCTGGCCTGAAGCGGCGGCGAGCCACCGAAAATCGGGCCCGGCGAGGCCGCCGCTTCCGCGGCGGCCTCGCCGGGCCCGGATTCATTTCTGCCTATCACCGCGAAGACGATTCTCCTCCCCTAGCCACAACGAAGTCCAGGTGATAGTCTGTGCTAGGCAATTAAATTAGGCATGACTATATCCGTGTAGTAGTCGCCACTAATTCGCTGCCGAGGAGGATCAAACATGCCCCGGAATCGCGCGTCCCCGCCCCGCGTTCACCCTGATTGAGCTGCTGGTGGTCATCGCCATCATCGGCACGCTGATCGGCCTGCTGGTCCCCGCCGTCCAAAAAGCCCGGGAGGCTGCCAACCGCATCAGCTGCCAGAACAACCTCCACCAGATGGGGATCGCCTGCCAGAACTTCCACGGCGTTTTCGGATACTTTCCAAGCGACAATTCCGCCACCGCCCCTCCGTATCCGTACCCGAACACCTGCTGGCTTCTGCAAACGCTGCCCTACTGGGAGCAGGATAACGCGGTGCAGGCAGTGATCAACGGCGGTGGTTCCGGAGGCGGCAGAGACGCCAGCGGCGGGGCGGGCGGCAACGGGTACCTCGTCCCGGTCAATAACGGCAACGTCCTGCTCAAATTCTTGCTCTGCCCCAGTCGCGGCATTCGGGGCAATGGGCTCGCCGATTACAACTACGTCCAGCAAAGTACCGCAGTCCTCTACGGTGCGCCGTTGGGCGTTTCCCTGGTGTGGATCACCGACGCCAACGGCTCCTCCAATACGGCGATGGTGGCTCACCTCGCCTGCAATCCCCAGGACTATAACAACGGCCCGACGCCCTGGTATAACTGCATCCAACCTCTCAATGCCAGCAGCATGCCGGACATTCAAGTCCCCCGAGGGCTGTTTGACCAAACCCTCAGCTCGCCGCATCTGGGCGGCAACGTGGTGCTGTTTGCGGACGGTCACGCGCAATCGATCGATAACGGGTGGCTCACGGCCAACCAGTCGATCTGGAACTGGCAGAATACCACTTCCCTCGACATCCCTTGACATCCGGAATCCACAAGAGCCCCGTTCCGCGGCGGGGAGAAATAGAGGAGTTCGCATGAAGGAGACGATCCACCAGTTCGCGATGCCCGCCCGGCCGCCTCAAGGCGGCCGATACCTCGTGGGTCCGGCCTGCTTGGCATTCCTCCTGGTCCTGCTGGCCGCCGTGCTCGGTTTGCTGGCCCGCACAGCGTCCGACGCCGCCGTTGCCGAACCGACGGTAGAAGGGGGCCGGGCAGCCGGGGACGACCAGCCCGGAGACCCGGTGGCCTCCGCGTCCGGATCGCTCCAGGAGATCCTGGCCCATCCCGATCTCATTCCTACCCATCAGCACCCGCTCCTGGGCCGGCATGCGCCCGACTTCGAACTTGCTGATCCCGAGGGCAAGGTCTGGAGCCTTAGGGAATTGCTGGACGGCCGGTCGTTGGTTTTGATCTTCTCCTACGGCTTCCACTGCATTCATTGCGTCCGGCAGCTTTCCGATGTCAAGCGGGATCTGCCGCTCTTCGGCGAGGTGGGTGCGCGGGTGGTGGCCATCAGCGCCGACCCTCCGGAGGCGACGCGGCGCCACTTTCAACAACACGGACCCTTCGGCTTCCCGGTCCTTTCGGACCCGGGCAGCAAGGTAGCACAAGCCTACCGAGTGTTCCGACCGGCGCCGGACGGACAGGCGGACCTCCGCCACGGGACATTTGTCATTCACCGGGGTGGCACGGTTCAGTGGGTCAATGTTGGTGATGCGCCGTTGCGTCGCAATCCAGCGTTGCTCTGCGCGGTGGCCAGGATGGAAGGCCGTCTACCGCCGGCACAGGCGGGCCCGTGAGCGTTCGAGCGGCGATCGGGTGGTTCGTCCAAACGTGAAGCCTACGCTATCCTGCCGGGAGGTATTCTGCCGTGAGGAAGGTCGCCTTGTGCGTGCCGACGGCTCTGGTACTGGCCTGCGCCTCGTGCAACATGAACAACACCTATCCGGTTTCGGGTAAGGTGACGTATAACGGTTCCCCGGCGTCAGGGGCCGCCGTTTATTTCGTGCGCAAAGGCGGCGACTCGAGCAACGATCCCGCGATTTTGGGCATCGTCCAGGAGGACGGATCATTTGAGCTGGCGTGCGGCTCCTCGGGGACAGGCGCGCCGCCGGGTGACTACGATGTGCTCATCGCATGGAAACGGGTGAGGCGCCCGGGTCAAGGCCGATCACAGTTCGGGCCCGACAAGCGGAACGACCGCTATGCAGACCCCGCACATCCCTTGTTGCACGCCACCGTGGAGGCGAAGGCGAATCATCTACCCTACTTCGAGCTAACCGACCCGGAGCCGCACGGGCCGAGGTGATGGTCGACTGGGCAGGCTTCCTCGTCTGGTGGTTAACGCCACAAGTTACGCGGCGTGTCCGAATTGGCTTAGGGCAACAGAGTGCGCTTCGCCGGATTCGAGAGGCCCGTACCCCGAAGGGGTTGCATGACAGCACAAACGATGTTGTAAAACGGCCGGTGTTCGTCGATACTTTCATCCCTCGCTCGTCGCTTCGGCGGCGCGGCAGAGAGCGGTAGGGGTCGCGGCACGGCGCCGCCCGGTTCCTTCCGCGAGGAGATCATGGAGGATCAACGCCGGCGGAAATCACGCACGCTGCAGCGTCTCTGCGTCTGCTCACGCCTCGAAGAACAACTGTGGGCCTTGGCCTACCAGCAGCTCGGGCTAGGGATCGGCCGCCCCGCGGGGCGGCTGCCCGAGCCGGCCCGAAAGCGCGCCCGGCCCCGCGCTCCAACCTCTTCTTCCATCGCCCACGGAGCTTAATGTCATGGACGACAACCGTCGCGTGGCCCTCTACGCCCGCGTCAGCTCGCAGCGTCAGGCGGACGAAGCGACCATTCACAGCCAGGTGGCCGCTCTGGAGCAGCGGCTGCAGGCCGACGGCTGCCGGCTCGAGCCCGACTCCGCTTCCTCGATGAGGGCTACAGCGGGGCCAGCCTGCGCCGCCCCGGCCTGGAGCGGTTGCGTGACCTGATTCATGCCGGCGGCGTCGAACGCCTCTACGTCCACTCGCCCGATCGCCTGGCACGCCAATTCGTCCACCAGGCCGTGTTGCTGGAGGAATTTCAGCGCCGGCACGTCGAGGTCGTCTTTCTGAACCACCCGCTGGCCGAGGCCTCGCCGGAAGGCAATTTGTTGTTGCAGATGCAAGGCATGATTGCCGAGTATGAGCGTGCGAAAATCCTGGAACGGACTCGCCGCGGACGCCGCTTCAGCGCCCGCCAGGGCCAGGTGAGCGCCTTGGCCCACGCACCCTACGCCTACCGCTACGTCAGCAAGCACGACAGCGGCGGCCTGGCCCGCTATGACATCGTCCCGGAAGAGGCTCGGGTGGTCCGCGACCTGTTTGCCTGGGTCGGACTGGAAGGGCTGTCGCTGGGCGCGGCGGTGCAGCGCTTGACCGCCCAGGGCGTGCCGACACGCACGGGCCGACCGCGCTGGGACCGGGCCACGCTGCGCGGCATTTTGCTGAACCCGGCCTACTACGGCGAGGCCCACTACGGCAAGACCCGAATGGAGGCGCGGTCGGCCGACCGGCGGCCGGGCCGCGGACAACCCGCGCTGCCCCGCAGAGACCAAGTGCCGCGGCCCACCCCGCCGGCCGAACACGCCGTGATTGCGGTGCCGGCGCTCATCAGCCAAGACCTCTTTCAGGCCGCGGCCGAACGCCTGGAGGAAAACCGCCGACGGCAGCGGGCGCAGCAGCAAGGGGCCGACTTCCTCCTCAGCGGCCTGCTCGTGTGCGGCCTCTGTGGTGGGGCGTACTGCGGCCGGCGCAGCCGTTACGGAGATAAACGCTATGTCTACTATCGATGTCTTGGAACGGATAAATACCGTCACGGCGGCGAGGCCTGGTGCCGCAATGCTTCGGTGGGTTCGGCCCTGGAAACTGAGGTCTGGGCCGATGTCTGCGCCTTGCTGCGCGACCCCCGCCGCGTCCGCGAAGAGCTCCAACGTCGCCAGCAGCCGGCAGCGGCGACGGCGACGGGGTCGCTGCGGGCGTCGATCGCGCGACTGAAGCGGCAGTTGGCGCGGTTGCTCGATCTGTACACGACGGAGTACCTGGACCAGGCAGAGTTTGACGCGCGTGCCCAGCGGGTGAAGGAGCGTCTGCGGTGTGAAGAACAAGCGTATGCGGCACAGGCGGAAGCCGAGCAGGGCGCTGCGGCGTTGGGTCACCTCCTGGACGACTTCGAGGGGTTCGCCCGGCAGGTGCAAGCCGGCCTGGAGCAGGCCGACAAGGCCACCAAACGACAGCTGCTGCGGCTGCTGATCAAGGAGATCAGAGTCGGTGAAGACAGTGTTCAGATCGTGTACAAAGTGCAACTGCACCCTTTTGTCCTTAGCCCCGACGGGGGCATTTTACAACATTGCTTGAAGTTCCATGCAACCCCTCCGGGGTAGGTGCCCGTCGAATCCTGCGGATCGCAAGCCTCGTGCCGAACACAATTGGCTGTGTTCACATTTCGTTTCATTTCCCTTGAAACTCAGGAACGGTAAGTTCATACTGATGTCCTCCCGCGGTTTTCAGCGCTTCCTGGGCGGCCTCTGGGCCGCTGCGGCGGCGGGCACGGAGTCGCTCATGTACAAGTACGCCTGTCCCAAGTGTCGGGTCACAACCTGCGCCCCTGCGGTCCGCGACGGCGAGATTACCCCCTGTCCGGTCTGCGACCAGCCGCTCCGAATCGTGCTCCGAGACGAACGCAAGGGCAAGAGGATGCCGGAGCCAGCCCGGCGCCCGGCGCTGGCCCGCCCGCCGGTCTTGGCCCCTCCCCTGCTCGTGATCGCCAGTGGGATCGTCGGGCTGCTCGGTGCAGCGATCATCGTTGCGGTTTGGGCGCTGTTTGGGAGTGGTCCGGGTCAGACGCCCCCGGATAAGCAGTTGGCCCGCATCGAGCTTCCCGATCTCGCCGCGGCGCCGACACCTCGGCCCGCCCCCGTCAAGGCGGACCCGGTAGCGACGAGTCAGGACCCGGCCCCCACGGAGCCCGAGCCCAAGCGGTCAGACCTGAGTCCGCCGCCGCGCCGCCCCGAGCCGGCGCCCTCGCGTGATCCGGAGAGACCACCGGTTGACCCCGCGCCCATTCCCGTGCCGGACGAGCCCCGGAACACCGAGCCGCAGAAACCCGAGGTCAAGGAACCGGGCGATTTGCCTATCCGCCCGACCGCCCTGTCCGACGAAGCCGTCTACCAGCGTGTGCTCAAATCGTGCGTCTGGATCGTCGCCACCGACGGCACCAAGGTCAAAACCCCTGATGGCAAGATTGCCGAAAAACTTGCCACGGGCAGCGGCAGCATCGTCGATGTCGGCGAGCGCCTGGTGGTGACCAACGAGCATGTCGTCAACCCGGCCCGCACCAAGATCCTCGTCATCTTGCCGATGGTGCACGACGGCCAACTGGTCACCGAAAACGCCGCGTATTGGAAGGAGGTGTCGAAGGGCGGGGCCATCCCGGCCAAGCTGGTGCGCTACGATCGCCGCCGCGATTTGTCGTTGATCCAGCTGGAAAAACTGCCCGTCGATGCTCAGGCCCTGCGTGTCGCCAGCCGGTCCCCTATTTCCGGGCAAAAGGTCCACACCGTGGGCGGCTGCCCGGAGGGCAACCAGGGGCAGTGGATTTACAGCAACGGTGCGGTGCGGCAGGTAATGACGCAAAAGTGGAAGTACGAGGATGGCTTCGAGCACTCCGCGAAGGCGATCGCCAGCCAGGTGCCGATCAACCGGGGCGACAGCGGCGGAGGGCTGGTCGACGGCCGGGGCGTGCTGGTGGGGGTCAACAATGCTGGGACGGCCGGTCAACTGAATTCCATGCACATCGACGCCACGGAGGTGCGCGATTTTATCCAGGCCTATTTCCGCGAAGCCAAGAAGGAGTGGAAGGAGCCGCCCGAGCCGGCCCAGGACCTGGCCGTCGGCGACGACGTGCCCCGGCTAATCAAGGCGCTGGCCGGCCGTGACGCCACCGTTCGCGCCGGCGCCGCCGCGGCACTGGCCGACCTCGGGCCGGGCGCCCGGCAAGCGATCCCCGCCCTGGTCAAGGCCCTGAAGGATGAGGACGCGGCCGTGCGGCGTCACGGAGCCGCGGCGCTCGGGCGCATTGGACCGGGAGCGCGCGATGACGCAGCGGCCGTGCTTTTCGTCTTGCTGCGTGATGCCGACCGCGGGGTCCGCCAGGCGGCCCAGGCGGCTTTGCCGCTCCTCGGCAAGCCGGCGGTGGAACCTGTGACCCTGAAGGCCCTGCTCGCCGACCGTTCCGCCCCGGGCGAGGCCCGCGCCTACGCCGTGCTGGCCCTGGCCGAGGCCGCCGGGACCGAGGCGCTGCCCACCCTCCTCGATGAGGCGTCGGGCGAGTCGGACCCGCTGGTCGCCGCCGCCGCCGTCAAGGCCCTGGGCCTGATGAAGGTCCGCACCCGGGAGGTCAGCCAAGCCCTCGGCAAGGCCCTGGATCACAACGACAAGCCGGTTCGCGTTCAGGCGGCCGCGGCGATCCGCGCTGGGCGTGGACGCCCTGACTCTTCCCGCTTTCTTGAAGGCGCTGGGCAGCCCCGAGGAGGACGTGCGCCGCGCTGCGCTGGACGGCCTGACCAGTACCAGCGCCTTCGCCCGGAATGCCCCGGTCCTCAATTTGACGAGCACCAATGTGGCCGGGCTCAAGGCGGCCCTGGCGAGTCCCGAGCCGGCTGCGCGCCTGTTCGCGGCCTTCGCCCTGGGCGGGCTCGGGGCCAGCGCGTCGAGTGCTGCCCCGGATTTGCGCGCCGCTCTCGCCCGGGAAAAGACCCGCGACCCCGTCCTGAGCCCCAAGGTACGGCTGGAAATCCTGGCGGCACTCGGCGACATCGGGCCAGCGGCGCTGGAGGCCCTCCCGGGCGACTCCGGCGCGTTCCTGGATGAACTCAAGGACCTGGCCTCCGACACCGCCGACGAGACCCGGGCGCAGCAGACCTGTGCCGCTCTCGCCCTCTTGAGGATCGCGCCCGACAGCACCCAGGCCCGGGCCGTGGTGCCGCTGGTCGTCAAGGCACTCCGCCTGCGCAACTTCGACAAGCCGGAGCGCGACCCGATTGAGGAAGGATTGCACGAACGGGCCAAGAAGGCGCTGGCCCGGGGCGGCAAGCCGGTCGCGGTTCCGCTGGCGCAACCTGCGTCAGCGCGTTCTCGGTCCAGGCCGACGGCAGCGACTCGGCCCAGGCCCGGGCCGAAAAAGCCTACGCCCGCAAAATGACCTTCCAGGTGCTGGCGAAGCTGGGACCGCCGGCCCGCTGCGCCGATGTGCATGCGATCCTTCAAGCCACGCTTACCAACAAGAGCGAGGCGGAGGATGTGCGCGAGGCTGCCTCGGCCGCGGCCGTCGCCATCTACGGCAAGAAGTAGTGCGGGCCGACGTGGCCCGGCCGAAGGAGTACCCCCCATGCCCGCCGCGGCCCGCTGCCCCCGGTGCAGCACGGTGCTGAGGATTTCCGATGCCCTGGTGGGCCGAATGGTCGGCTGCACACAGTGCGGCGCCCAGTTCCAGACGGCCGCACCCAAGGCGCCGGCCCCGCCTCGCGCCGCACCCATCGCCGTGACCGCCCACCGTGCCGACACGGCGGAAAACCAAGAGAATCGGCTCCCCAGCACAGCTGCGACCGAGCGTCCTCCCAGGACCGCAATCTGGATTCTCGCCGCCGTGCTCGCCCTGCTGCTGCCCATCGCCGGCGCCAGCTTGTTCGCCGTTTTCAAGTGGGACCATTCCCGCCCCAATGCGTCCGCGAAGAGGGGAAAGGGGTCAGGTTAGGTTTTGAGTGGTTTGGAATCGGCCGCGCGGATCCCGGCCAGTCCAGAACAGGTAGTCGAGCCTGGGATAAAAACCTAACCTGACCCCTTTTTCTTTTTCTCGCGTGACATCATGCGAGCGCGAAACGCAAACAAGAAAGCGCGGATCACTCCGGGAGTTGCCACACGCGGACAGTGCCGTCACGGCTGCCGGAAAGGGCCGTGTGACCATCCGCCGAGAAGGCGACGCTGTCAACGATATCCGTGTGCCCCCGACAGACGCACACCTGCGCCCGCTCGCCAGGTCCCATAACCGCACCGTCCAGTCATAGCTGCCCGAAAGGGCGCGGCGACCGTCCGGAGAAAACGCCAGGCTCCTGACCCAGTTGCGATGACCCTGGCAGCGCGCCAGCTCCGTTTTGCTCTCCAGGTCCCACAGGCGCACGCTGCCGTCCCTGCCTCCCAAGAGCAGCCGCCGGCCATCCGTCGAGAGGACCGCGCTAGCGAAGCGATCCTCCGGCAGGCTCAGGCGGGCCAGTTTCTGAAAGCGAACCATGCGGCCCAATTCCTCAATGCTGCGAGGGATGTCGGAGGGAAAATATTTGACTTCCAGTTTCTCGGCTTGAAACTGCTGCCCTTGCGGGAAAAGGGCGATATCGCCAACGGCCTCCCTGATGGGCTCGATGGGATCCCTGTCCCGCTCGAAGGGATCCACCCTGGTTCGGTTCTCCGCCCGGCTTAAGCTTGATCGGACCTGGCGCACTTCGACACCTTGCGAGCCATCACCCAGGAGCAGCCAGAGCACGCCTCCATCCATCAGGAGGAAGCAAACCACCAGGCTCACCACCCACTGCCGCAGTTGGGGGGGACCTTCAGAAGCCTTGGGCATCGACAGGGTCCTGAAGAGGATCGTCAGGATAAGCAGAGAGCCCAGCGGCGCCCCCGCCATTTCGCCGACCTCAAGACCAAGCTGGCCGCCGAGTTGCCGGCCGATCTGTCCGGCCAGCACGGCGGCAGAGGCCACGGACCCGATCATGCTGAGTAGAATCGTCAGGTACACGGGCATTAGTACCCAGGTCATCCAGACGAGAAGGGAAGCCGGTGTTTTGTGTGTCCGCCAGAACCGCTCCAGGAAGGTGACCGTCACCGCTACGGGCAGAAGCAGGAGGCTGACCTCAACCCAAATCCAGCCCCCGGAACGCACGAACGCCCAGTCCCGATTCAGGAGGTATGACAGGAGGTATGACAGTAACCACATCAAGGTCATAGAGCTGGAAATGTAGGTGATAATTTGCACTGCCCGATAGGCTCGCACGATGGCGAAGGCCAGGGCCCCAACCGTCGCCCCGAGGAGCACCTCGATCAGCATGGCCCCCGAGGTCCCGAAAGCCTCCAGTTCGTGCAGGCGGCCGATGGCGATTAGGCCCATGAAGGCCCCGAAGAGCGCTCCCACGAGCAGCACGATGCCAAACCGCCACCGCAGTAGCGGAGGCAGTTTGGCGGAGGCTGTGGACTTCGTTCCGGCGGTAGCCTGATCCGCCGCGGCACGAAACAGGTCTTTCCGCCGCACATTGATATAGATGACCGCGGCCCCACCCGCAACCGTAGCGGTAAGCATAAAGGCAACCGCAGCGGTAAAGGCAACCGCAGCGGTCGACCACATTACCGCCGCTAACATGGCGAAGAAGGGACCGAAGATGCTGAGAGCCAAAAGCCCAACCATGATCGGGTGGCGCTTAACCCACTTGACGAACTGTGCCCAGGTGCCGGCCAGCCGCGCCCGGATCGGCTGGTTCTTCTCACCAGCCAAGGCTGTGGACTTCGTCTTGGCCGCTGCCTTCTCCACCGAGTCACGAAGCAGCGCCTTCCTCCGCAGCAGGAAGAGAGCCACACCAAGCCAGAGGACCCACAGGCGCCCCCCACAACCAACGCTTTCGCCCCGAACAGCGCTGCCACGGCGATCAAGGTAACGAAGGCGCTCAGCGCCCAGAGGCCGGCAACGGTCCGCTGGCGCTTGACCCACTTGACGACCTGTTCCCAGGCGCCGGCCGGCCGCGCCGGATCGGCTCGCCACGCAGCCAGCGCTCCAGGTCCTCGGCCAGGGCCGCGGCCGACTCGTAGCGCTTCTGCGGCTCCTTCTCCAGGCATTTCAGGCAGATCGTTTCCAGATCGGCATCGACCTGCGGATTGAGACTTCGCGGAGCTGCCGGCTCCCTCTCGACCACCTGGAGAACGGTGTCCAGCGGCGTCTCCGCCTGAAAGGGAGGCCGCCCGGTCATCTGCTCGTAGAGGATCGCTCCCAGGCTGTAGACGTCGGCCAGCGTCGTCAGGTCCTTCTTGCCGGCCGCCTGTTCGGGTGCCATGTAGCTGGGGGTGCCGACGATGGCGCCCGATTGCGTCAGCTGGTTCCCTCCTTCGATGCGCCGGGCCAGCCCGAAGTCGGTGACATGGGGCTCGCCGGCCGCGTCGAGAAGGATATTCGCGGGCTTCAGATCCCGGTGCAAGATGCCGCGCTGGTGCCCGTGATGGACCGCCCGCGCCACCAGCGCCAGCAGCCGGGCCGCTTCCTTCTGCTCCTCCTTGCCGATGGCGGATTCCGGGTTCCGGCCCGCGAGCCGCTGAGCCAGGCTCGGCCCCTCGATCAGCTTCATGCTGAAATACTGCTGGCCCTGGTGTTCGCCGACTTCGTAGATCGGCACGATGTGGGGATGATCGAGCTGGGCGGCCGCTTCCGCCTCCTTGTGGAAGCGCTGAACGGTCAGGTCGTCTGCGAGGGCGCCGGCGAGGATCATCTTGATGGCCACGAGCCGATTCAGGCTGATCTGCCGGGCCTTGTAGACGACGCCCATCCCACCGCGGGCGATCTCCTCCAGCAGCTCGTAGTCGCCGAAATAGCGAACCACGCCCAGGGACGGACTGGCGGGCAGCTCGCTGAGTGGCAGGGAGGCTGCCTCGGCAGCATCGGCACAGCGCAGCGGCTCGGCCAAGCGCCGTACCTGGTCGTCCTCGGCGAGGAAGGAGGCGAGTTCCGCGGCGAGGTCGGGATGCCGCGCCAGCAGTTCGGCCCGGTCGGGCGCCTGGCCGGCGGCGGCCGCATCCAGGTAGGCGGCCAGGATCGCGTTGACCCGCTCCTCGTGGCTGCCGGGTTCGTTCGCTTGCTCTGTCATCGATCACTCCGGGTCGAGCAGGTGCGCGCGCAACTCTTTCAGCCCGCGTTTGAGCAGCCCCGCCACCGCGGCGGGCGACCGATCCAGCCGGCGGCCGATTTCCGCCGTCGTCCAGCCTTGCCAGTAATGCAGCACCAGCGCCTCGCGCTGCGCCTCGGGCAGGCCGGCGAGGACGTGGGCCAGGCGCAGCAGCTGCTCGTTGCGCTGGGCCTGCTGGCTGGGCGACGATTGCTCGGAGGCGAGCCAGGCCTCCAGCCGGGCCGAGGAGGCATCCAGGGCTGCCTCGAGCGAGCGCTCGCGGCCGACGTCCCGGCGGTCGCGCCCGTGGTCGCGGACCAGATGGGCCAGGTTGCGCGCCAGGATCTGCCGCAGCCAGGCCGCCAGCTCGGCCTCGGTGCTGCCGCGAAACCCGGCCAGCGCCTGGTGCGCCTGGAGGAAGGTCTGCTGCACGACGTCGGACGCATCGACCGCGCCCGCAGCCTGGGATCGAGTTGCAGCCGCGCCAGCAGACGCAGGTAGTCGCGATAGGGCTCCAGGTCCTCGGCTGCAAACGGAGAGGCCACGGTCGGCTCCTGAAGGTACAGAGCCCGAAAAGGCCGCATCCGGGCGCGGAACAGGATTGGGGACATCATAACCGCCAAGGGATACGGAAGCACGACGACAAGGAACCAAAGGGGGTCGTACGTACTACGCTTCGCTGGATTTCTACATTGGGCGCGAAGATTTTCGACTTCCGCAGTCGTGCGGTTGCTCATCCTGTCAATCCTGTTCATCCTGTCTACTTCGGACAGGATGAACAGGATCGACAGGATGCATGGCCGGGCCGCTTCGGAGGCGAAGAAAGCAGTGGCCCGGCTGGCGAAGCGGGCCGCGGGCAAGCCGTAAGGCAAGGGGCAGGACTTCACCTTCCCTTGGCACGAACCCTCCGGGGCGAGGGGAGATTCTCACCTGTCGCCGGCGTATGAGAGTTCGGCGTTGCGCAGGCCGCCAGAGTCACCCCCGTCGGCGCAGCTGGCGTTCCTGCCAGCGCCAGCTGTGCCCCTGGCACCTTGGCTGGCATCCGGGAGGGCATCCTGCCACGATGGTGCCACAACAGTGCCACGATGGTGCCACGACAGTGCCACGATGGTGCCACGACAGTGCCACGATGGTGCCAAGGGTGCCACCAGGGTGCCATGAGGGTGCCATGAGGGTGCCACGGGGTGTCAGAGGGTGGTGGTGGCACCATCAGTTGCCGGACGGGTGCATGGCCCAACCTTGTTGGCGCGTCGGGCTCACACTCGGGCTGCCAGGGCTGGCGCATTGTAAGGCCGCCCAGCCGTTCCACTCGTCAGATTTCGCCCAGATGCCGTTTATCCCCCCGTGAGCAGTTTCTATGATGGGGGCAGTCGCGCGCCCTCCGCAGCGCTGCCCGGGTCCCGCGGCCAAAATCGTCACGCCGGCTTCACCTGGCACCCCGCGGGAGTTCCCGTCATGCTGTTCATCGCCATCATCGTCCCGGCCGTGTTGATCCTGGTTGGCCTGGCCGTTTGCGGGGGCTTGCTGTTCTTTAGCATCCGCGCCCGCAACCGCATCCGCCTCATCCAGGCGGCCCCATTGTGCAAGGCCGACCAACTCATCACCGGGCTGGCCAAGCTGCGCGGCACCATCGTGCCGCTGGACGACGAGGACCTGCTGAAGAGTCCGCTCACCAAGACTTACTGCGTCTACTTCCGCTTCGTGGTGGAGGAGCAGCGGACGCGCACGGTCAGCAGCATGCAGGGCAACCGGAGCGTCACGCGGACGGAGACCTACTGGCACCCGATCGTCACCGACGTGCAGACGGTGCCCACCGCGGTCAAGGACAAGACCGGCGAGGCCCTGCTCGATCTGACGGAGGCCGAACTGACGCTCAAGGCGATGCGGGCCACGTCGGGCACGTTCAAGACGCTGTCCGCCGACCTGGAGCGGATGCTGCAAAAGCGGTACGGCGTCTCCAGCAAGGGGCTCATCTTCAACAAGAGCATGCGCTATACCGAATCGGTCATCGAGCCGGATACCAAGGTGTTCGTCGTCGGCGATTGCAAGGTGAAGAAGAGCGGCACGGCCAGCTTCTGGAAGAAGGACAATCCGCTGCTGGTGACCGACAAGAACGAGGAGGAGCTGGTTGGGCACTACAAGAAGCGGTTCATCGGTTTCATGATCGGGGCGATCGTGGCGCCGCTGTTTTTCTTCGTCATCGCCGGCTTCGTGGGAATGATGATCTACAAGACGACGAAGCACGTGCCCGGGCCGCAGCGGCCTGGGCCGCAGCAGCCTGGGCCGCAACAGGCGCCCGGGAACGTGGACAAGATCACGCCGCTGCTGGTGCAACTGAACGACGCCAACCAGAGAAAGCGTGGCGATGCCGCCCGCCAGCTCGCCGATCTCCCGGTGGACGAGACTGCGCCGCAACGAGGTGGCCCTGGCCCTCAATCCGCTGCTGGACGACAGCCATTCCGATTACGAGCGCGATTCGGCCATCATCGCCATCAAGAAATGGGGCACGAAGGACAATGCCGATGCACTGAACAAGCTGATCGCCGGCACCAAGGCCAAGGCACCAACGAAGGCGGCGGCCCGGGAGGCGCTTGACGGGCTGCCGAAGTAACGTGGTTCTGCGAGCCACGCGGATCTGCGATCCGCGGCTAAACGGAGACGGACACCGTGAAGATCGCCGACATCCGTTGCACCGGCCTGGCCGGCGGCACCGTCGAGGGGGGCTGGGTCGATGACCTGAAGCCCGAGGACGATGTCCACACCATCGTCGAGGTGCTGACCGACCAGGGGCTGACGGGCGTCGGCAGCGCGTTCACCGGCCGGTCGCTGACCGAGGCGGCGGTGAAGCTCTTGAAGCCGCTCTGGCAGGGGGAACGGGCCGACGAGCCGGCCCGGGTCAGCGAGAAGCTGCGGCAAAGCCTGTTTTGGCAGGGGCGCGGCGGCACGGTCGAGCATGCCATCAGCGGGATCGACATCGCCCTGTGGGACCTGTTCGGCAAGGTGTGCAATCAACCGGTCAGCCGGCTGCTGGGCGGCAACTATCGGCAACGCATCAAGCCGTATGGGTCGATCCTGTTCGACGAGCCGGGTCCGCTGCGGGAGAAGCTCAAGCGGACCGTGGCCCGCGGCTTCCGGGCCATCAAGCTGGGCTGGCGCCCGTTTGGCCGGCGCGACAGCAAGACCGACGAATTGCTCATCCGCACTGCCCGCGAGGCTGTCGGCCCCAACGTGGAACTGATGGTGGATGCCGGCGGCAGCGAGCAGTTCTGGCCGCACGGCTACAAGTGGGCCCTGCAAACCGCCCGAATGCTGGCCAGTTACGACGTGGTCTGGTTCGAGGAGGCGCTGCCGCCGGACGACATCGAGGGGTTCATCGAGCTGCGTCGCCACGCCCCGCTGCCGATCACGACGGGCGAGGTGCTGACGCGGCGGCAGAGCTTTCGGCCCTACATCGAGCGCGGCGCGGTGGACATCGTCCAGCCGGATGCCACCAAGTGCGGTGGGTTGACCGAGGCGTGGCGTATCGGCTGGATGGCCTACGATCACAACGTGCTTTTGGTGCCGCACGGCTGGAACACGGCGGTCGGCCTGGCCGCCGACCTGCAACTGGTGGCCGCCCTGCCGGTGGCCCGCTACGTCGAGTACCTGACGCCGACGCCGTACATCGACGAGCTGATCACGCAGCCGTTCCTGCCGGATGCGGAAGGGTTCCTGACGATCCCGGAGAAGCCGGGGCTGGGGATCGAGTTGAACCGGGAGGCGTTGAAGAAATACGGAACCAGATCAGTTTAGCCGCCGCCCAGCGGGCGGCGGTCCTCTGCGCCGCCCGCTGGGCGGCAGCTAAACGAGACTTGCCCTTGACCCTTCTTTCGGCCCCCGTTATGGGGACGCCGCTTTCACGACCGTACTTGAACGAAAACAAAGACTCAGGTTTCCCGGCGAGCACGCCGGGGAAGCCGGGGACACTGCGGCGACACTTCCGACCTGCGCCCGCCGGGGAGCGAGGCGGGATCAGGGACGACGGCTGGGGAAAGGAGGCCATCGTGGCAAGGGCGAAGGTGACCAGGTGGATGGGCGTGGTCGCGGGACTGGCGTTGCCGGCCGCGGGTGTGGGCCGGGCGGACGGCGGGATGACAGCGCCTTCGGGCGCGGCCCGGACGTTGTGATCTGCCAGAACCAGCCCCGGTCCCGGGCCTCCAGCGCCCTCAACGACGCCATCGATAGCTACCGCCGGGGCGACTACGAGGCGGCCGCCGAGGGGTTCAAGGTGGCCCAGGCCGGCGTCAATGACCTGACGCCGCTGCAACAGCAAGACCTGGCCCGGTTCGTCGGGTTCAACACGAAGGCCCTGCAGCATCGCGCCGCGGCCGCCGACCTGGTTCTCCAGGCCGAGAAGGCCGAGCGCGAAGGCAAGGGCCCCGTCGCCGCCGACCTGGCGCAGAAGGCGCTGGGCAACCAGTACCTGCCGCCGCTGGACAAGGTCAAGGCGCAGGAGCTGCTGGCCCGGGTCCGCGGCACGCCGGCCATGGCCGCCAACGGCAACGCCGCCGCTAAGGCCAAGCTCGCTCAGGCTCGCAAGGCGTACGCCGAGGGAAACCTCGAGGCCGCCGAGCAAATGGCCCACGAGGTCGAACGCATCGGCATTGTCGTCGGCCCCGGCGACGACTCGCCGCGCAAGCTGCTCGACGAGATTGCCCATGCCCGCCAGGACGCCAGCGCGTTGCTGATGCTGGCCCGTGCCGCTGTGGCCCGCGGCGACCTGGATCGGGCCGAGGCGCTGGCCAAGGCCTCGAAAAAGGCAGAGTCGGTCGTGGCCTTCCACATGTGGGGCGACAGCCCGTCGAAGGTGCTGGACGATGTGGCCCATGCCCGCAAGGAGGCCGCCGAGAAGGAACTGGCCCGCAAGCAAGCCGCGAAGAAGGACGTGGTCAAGGTGCAGCCCGCCGAGAAGGACGGGCCCAAGCCGATGGTCGTCGAGAAGGACAAACCGAAGGACCCCCTGCTGGTGGCCGACCTTCCGAAGGGTCCGCCGGTGCCACCGAAGCCGGATGCTCTGCCGCCGGCCCCGGATGCAGCCCGAATGGCCCAGACGGCCGACCAGGCTCGCCTCCTGATGCGCGAGGGCCGCAAGCGCGCTGCGCGACGGCCAGCTCGACAAGGCCGAAGAGTGCGGCCGCAAGGCCGACGCCCTGAAGCCCAATCTCGGTTGGTGGGAAGAGGACACGCCCGCCAAGCTGCTCGCCGATGTGCAGGCGGCAAAGAAGTCGAAGACGGTCGTAAAGGCCGCCGATCCGAAGGCTGATCCCAAGACCGTGCCGGCCGATCCCAAGGGGCTGCTGCATCAGGCGCACGAGGCGTTCGACGCCGGCAAGTACGACGACGCCGTCGCCCTGGCTCAGAAAGCCAAGATCGCCCCGGGCGCCGAGCTGGGGTCTGTTCGACTTCGACACGCCGGACAAGCTGATCAACGAGGTGAACAAGGCCCGCGCCAAGCGCAACCAGGAAGAAGCCGCCCGGCTGCTTGTCGAGGGGCGCAAACTGCTGGAGCAAGCCCAGCACGACGAGGTCACAAGGGCGAGCTGCTGGACTCGGCTCAGAAGCTGGCTTACAAGGCGGAGACGCTGCGTAACGGCAACTACAGCATGTGGGAGATGGGCGATCGGCCGTCGAAGCTGCGGGCGGATATCGATGCCGAGCGCAAGAAGGGCGTGGCCAAGGGTCTGCCGCCGTTGCCGCCGCCGGGCGGTTCAGCGGTGTCTGCCAACGACGGGTCGGGCCGGCTGCCCGCCGGTCCCCCCGACAACGGGGCCCTGCGTCAGGCCCGACGGATGATGAACGACGCCCGCGCGGCCGCCCGTGCCGGCAACATGGCCAGTGCCACGGCGATGGTGGCGAGCGTCGAGCGGATGAACCTGCCTGCCGACCAGCTAGGCAGCGATAGCCCCGCCGCCGTGCGCCGCGAATTGGCCGCCCTCGCCGGCGGGCCGATGCCCCCGGCCGTCACCCCCCCCGGTAATCCGCCACCCACGCCGGTCGTGGATCGCGGCAACGACCGGCCGCGGGCCCTGGTCGCGCAGGCCCGCCAGCTCCAGACCCAGGGCAAGCTGATCGAAGCACGCACCTGCTTGCTCGAAGCCCAGAAGCTGCCCGGGAACTTCGGGCCGGAAGAAGACCGTCCCGAAAAGGCCCTGCTCGACCTGGCTGGGCTGGCTCGCCGCCAAATAGACAAGCTCGAAGCGCAGGGCGACGAGGCCGCCAAGCGCGGCACCGATCCGCGCGACTATGCCGTGGCCGAGGAAAAGCTGACGCAGGCGCTGACTTTGGCTCGCGGCTTCCAGCTCGATACCTACGTGCTGGACAAGAAGATTGCCTGGGTGCAGCAGCGGCGCGGCGGACCGGTGGTCGCCCAGCGCGATCCCAGCGTCATCCAGCACGTGCAGGCCACCGACGGCGGACCGCAAAACCAGGGCCAGCAGCTCATGGACCAGGCTCGCCTCGAGATTCGGGCCGGCAACACCAGCGCGGCCCGCCACCTGGCCGAGCAGGTCTATGCCGGACCCTTCGGGCTCAAGACCGATGCCGAGAAGCTGTTCCGCGACATCGATATCGAGGAGTACGAGCAGAAGCGGCGGGAAGCGCAGCGCACCTTCGAGGCCGCCCACAGAGCCTTCGATCGCGGCGACTTCCAGATTGCCCGCAGCCTCCTGGGCACCATCGACGTGAAGCTCCTGCTGCCCGAGCAGCAAGTGAGCATGCGCGAATTGATGACCGTCCCGGAAATGCAGCCGAACACGGTCCCGTCGGTCGTCGCCAAGGGCGACGGACCGGTTCCCGTGGGAAACAGCGGCGGTGGTGCCACCATGCACGTCTCGGACACCCCCAGCCGCGAGGCCGACTACCTGTCGCAGATCATTGCCATGCGGCAAGTCCAGTTCGAGAAGCTGCGCTACGAAGAGCTGAATCAGGAGAAGGAAGCCCGCAAGCTGGCCGAAGCGGGCGACACCGAGCAAGCCCTGCAGATCCTGCAACAGTACCTCGACAAGCTGCCCGGGTCGGGCCTGGACCCCGACAAGACGGCGCTGCTCCGCCGCCCCGTCGAGGCCAAGGTGCAGCAGTACCGCACGCTGGATGCTCAGAAGAAGATCAAGGAGGCCAGTACGGCCTACGCCGGCAAGGCCAAGGATATCCACACTCAGAAGCTCCTGGCCGAATCCAACAAGGAGCAGAAGATCAAGGAGCTGATGGACAAGTACAACGTGCTCTACAAGCAGGCCAAGTACCGCGAGGCTGAAATGTTCGCCCTGCAAGCGCACGAGTTGGACTCGGACAACGTCGCCGCCGCTGCGGCGGTGCAGCTCGCCAAGATGGGGCAAGCGCTCGTGGCTGCCAGGAATCTGAAGGCCAACAAGGAGAACATGTTCTTCAAGGGCGCCAACGATGGCGAATGGGAGGGGGAGTTTACCGACACCCAACACCCCATCATCTACGATCCCGCCATGAAAGAGCTGATGCAGGGTCGGGACAAGAAGTACAACAGCGCCAAGCCGATCAGCCGGCTCAAGAACGAGAAGGAACGCGAGATCGAGAGCCGTCTGCTCATGTCAACGCCCGTCAGTTTCACCAACGTGCCGCTGGGCCAGGTCCTGGACTATCTGGCCTCGGTGCACGGCATCAACATCGTGCCGGACATCGCCGCCCTGGATGCGGAAGGCGTCTCGCTCGATCATCCGCTGACGCTGAAAGGCGACTTCTCGCTGAGGGCCGCCCTCGACCTGCTGCTCAAGCAAGTGCACCTGACCTACGGCATCGAGAACGAGGCCCTGGTGGTCACCACCAAGGAGCAGGCCGGCGGCCGGCTGACGCTGATCCCCTACCAGGTGACGGATCTGGTAATTCCGATCGCGGAGGGCGGCCAGTCGCCGGGCAGCATCCTCCCCGGCCCTGCCCAGGTGCCGACCCCACCGGCCGGTGCCTCGCCCGTGACAAGCCCCCTGAGCATGAACGGCGGGCAGAGCGTGGGCAGCCCGGGTAGCCCCTTCGCCACAGCTTCCTCTGGCGGCGGCAACTGGGAGGTCAAGAAAAACATCAGCCAGACGCGCGAAGACCAGCTCATCCAGCTCATCAAGAACACCATCTCGCCCCGGAGCTGGGCCGACATGGGCGGCCAGGGGACCATCGACTACTACCCGATGACGATGACGCTGGTCATCAACCAATCGACCGACATCCAGGAGCAGATTGCGGACCTGCTGGCGGCCCTGCGCCGGCTGCAAGATGCCGAGGTGGCCGTCGAAATCCGCCTGATCAGCATCGCCGAAGGCTTCTTCGAGCGCATCGGCGTCAACTTCAACGTCAACATCGTCAACAACAAGGGGACGCAGAAGTTCCAGCCGATGATCACATCCGGCAATTTCCAGCCGGCGGGCTTCATCAACGACTTCTCGCCCGACAAGTTCCTGTCCGGCCTGACGCCGGCCGGGACCTTCACCAGCGACCTGGGCATCCCGATCACCACTTCGAGCTACGGCATGGCGATCCCGCCGTTCGGCGGCTTCCCCAACATCCCGGGTGGCAACGGCGGCATCGACCTGGGGCTGGCCTTCCTCAGCGACATCCAGGTCTTCATGTTCCTGGAAGCCGCCCAGGGCGACCAGCGCACCAACGTCATGCAGGCGCCGAAGATCACCCTGTTCAACGGCCAGCTGGCCACCTTGATCGTGTCGGACCAGCAGTTCTTCGTCACCAGTGCCAGCGTGACCGTGGTCAACGGGTCGCCGGTGTTCATCCCGAACAACCAGCTCTTCCCGACGGGGGTGACGATCAACGTGCAGGCGGTGATTTCGGCGGACCGGCGCTTCGTCCGGCTCAACTTCAGCGGCAACGGCCAGGGGCCGGGCGGGATCACGCTGACCAACCTGTCCTCCGCGACCGTGCCGCTGTTCCCGATCGTGCAACTGGTGCCGACGGTGCTGGACGGCGGCATCCAGACATCGCCGGTGGCCTTCACCCAGTTCTTCCAGCAGCCGGTCTTCAACACGGTCAGCGTGGTGACGACAGTGGCCGTGCCCGACGGCGGCACCGTGCTCCTGGGCGGCCTGAAGCGCCTCTCCGAAGGGCGCAACGAGTTCGGCCCGCCGGTGCTCAGCAAGATCCCCTACCTCGACCGCCTGTTCCGCAACGTCGGCTACGGCCGCGAAGTGCAGAACCTGATGATGATGGTGACGCCCCGCATCATCATCAACGAGGAAGAGGAACTCCGTCAGACCGGCCTGGAGCGCGCACGGGCCTCCGAGACTCGGTAAGGAAACGGCAACAGCGACAGCCCGGGCCGCGGACCGTCGCAAGGATGTCCGCGGCCCGTGACCGATCGCTTCTTGCGAAGAGGGAGGGGATGATGTGCCTTCGTAGCGTATTGGCCGGAGCCCTGCTGGTGGGCCTGTGCCTGGCCTGGGGGCCTGCGCCGGCCCAGGCCGCCATCTGGCCGTTTTCGATGTTCACGGCCAAGACGCCGCCCGTCAAACGGTCGAAGTCCAAACGCGGCAAGCCCCGCCCCGGGGCCCCACCCAAGTCAAGCTACAGCCGTTGAGGCGATGGTCGCCTCGTTGTTCCCTACTCCGTTGGACCAATGTTTTCCCCAAAGGTGAGGCCATCATGGTGGAAATGATGCCGTTGTGGCACGGTCTCCTGACCGTGCCACCCGGCCTGACCGAAGGTCTCCAGGAATCCGCGATGGATGCGTGGAGACCTTCGGTCAGCCGAAGTGGCACGGTCAGGAGACCGTGCCACAACGAGTGGTCAGCCGAAGTGGCACGGTCAGGAGACCGTGCCACAACGAGTGTTCCCTGCTCCGTCGGCCTAATGTTTTCCCCGAAGGTGAGGCCATCATGGTGGAAATGATTCTGCCCTTCTGGAGTGCCCTTCTTTACTGTGGGCTGCTCTGCCTTCCTCGCGGTGATGTCTATTCACGAAGGAAGGTCACAGAGGAAATAGGGAAACAGGGGAAGGGGCGGCGGCGCCCCGGCTGCTCCGTCACTCGGGCTCTCGCACCGCGACCGGCAGCACTCCCATCCCCTCCTGTCGTTCCGTCGCCGCGTAGGCTTGGACGACCAGCCGCCGCCACGGCAGCTTCGCGGGCAGGTCCACGGTCGCCTTGAACCGCCCGTCGTGGACCGTCACATCCTTCTGGACCAGCGTGAAGTCATTGGCCAGCTCGTGCCGCCGAGCCAAGGCCTTGGCCCGCTCCGCTGGCGGGGCCTTTGGGACGACGACCGCTTCGGCCGGGTCGCTGTCGCGCGGCCGCTCCACCGTCAAATGCACCCGGGCGCCCTCCAATCGCGGCGGCAGCGTCCCATTCACGACCAGTCGGATCCCCAGTGACGCCGAGCCGGCAACGCTCAGCATCACGTCCCGCGGCACCCAGGGCAGGCGCAGGGCCGGGTCGCCCAGCAAAATGAACATCTCCTGGTGCTCCTGCCGCTGCACGGCCTGGGGGATCTTCGAGTCGCCGTCCACCAGGTCAAGGAGTCGGAAGGTGAGCCCGTCAATCTTGCCGTGGGCCAGCCCCTGCTTGAGGCGGAGGAACGACTCGCCCAGCCGTTCGGGCGGCTTGGGACTGAGGAAACTTTCGGTGAACCCCTCGGAGGCTAGCTTGACCATCGCCGCGAAGCATTCGCCCTGTGACCCGATGACCGCCACCGGTCCGGCCGGGTTGCGGATGGCGGCGACGCCGTACCCCTCGCCGTCCTTGCCGCGCAACTGGCAGCCGAAGCAACCAAAAGTCGCGAAGACTCCCGGACCGCGGCGGATGGTCAGGCGGGCCCAGTCGTCGCGGTCGAGGTAGCGGGCCTCGTTGGCCCAGAACCCCCGGGCGTTGGAGTGGCCCAGGTACAGCGTCAGCGCCTGCCCGGCCCCAACATAGGCGAGGGCACGGTCGTGGCACTCGTCATCGGCCAGGCTGAAACGCGACGCCGGGTTGTGGTAGAGCGCCTGCCCGCCCCAGCAGGGATCGATGCGGCCGAGCTGCGCGATCGCCTGGCGCTCGACCAGGGCGTCGATGGCCGGGTTAAATTCCGGGGCGCCAGCCAGGACGGTGAGACGCCGTCGCCATTCCCCCGGGGCGGTGTCCTTCTCGTAGGCCAGGGTCTTCTGGATCATCCGCTGGGCCTCGTCTTCGGAGCGGGCCGGCATGCGCCCGACGGCCACGGCCGCCAACAGCCCCTCGTCGAGCGTCCCATAGCCATTGTCACTAGGCTGCCCCTTCATGCGCCCCGCGGTCCCGGCCAGCGGCGGGGCGACCTTCGTCTCGGCGTCGGTCAGCGTGCCCGCCTCGACGGCACCGACGAGGAGCACGTAACTGGGCCCCGAAAAGTCGCGGCAGAGCTGCACGATCCGTGCGGCACAGTTTTTCTGCCTCGCCGGCCCGAATCGCCCGGTCCGACAGCACGTCGCTGGTCAGCACTACCTGGACGCGCATCCCCTGCGCCTTGCGCTGGGCGCACAGCGGTTCGAGGACCTTGCGATAGGCGGGTGCGGCGACCACGACCCACTGGGCCGCTGGTTTCTCGGCCGCCCGAAGGGAACTCGCCAGGAAAAGGAGCAGCACGGCCAGTAGCATTCGGCGTGGCATGGCAGACTCCGCGGCGCGGTGAGAAGGGCGATGCGGTGACTACTGTACCCGGACAGCGTTTTCCATGCCATGCCGCCCCGCCGCTTGCGGCTTCGCCCGACGCCACCGTGCTAACAGGAACGCAACAAGGATCGGCACCCAGACAGCGTCATGTCCCGCCAGCGCCCAGAGCACGTTCCGATCCGGAAATGGGATCCGTTCGGGCGGAAAGGTGGCGGTGGTCCCCAGGGCCCACAGCCAGAGGGCCGCGCCGAGGAGATGGCCGATGAGCGGGGCGACGGCCAGCCCGCCGAGGCTTCGCGGCCGCCACGCCGCCAGGGCCAGGAAGGCGGCCTCCACCAGGCTGAGCCCGGCAAGCAGTTGCCACAAACCCGGAGCATCGCGCGGAGCGGGGATGCCCGACGGGGGGTCGTCGCGCGGCACCCGCAATTGCCAGGCCCAGGCATCGTGCCGTGCTTCCATGCCCAGCCGCTGACACAGTTCGCCTGGTTGTAGTACCCAGACCAGGCCCCAGGCCAGGGCGTCCAGTGCGGCCAGCAGCAGTAGCCCGCGCCAGAGGCCCAGTCGCGGCCAGGCCTTCGCGCTGGTCCATTTCGTCTGTGGCGGATCGCTTGCATCCACAGCCGTCTCCGCGCCCGGGTTGGGGGTCCCAGGGCATGGTAGCGTCCAACGCTCCACGGTCCAGGCGGATCGGCCGGCGTTTTTCCGCCCCGGCGCGAAAAGCACCGCGAAGGGCGAAAGAGGCCGTCTTCCGTCCTCCGGGCCGTGAATCGTAAGGTAAGCTTCCTGGTAGCACGCCTTGGGGGTGCAATCGCCGGCCCCCCGCGAAGATCTTGCCGTCTACCGGAACAGAACAGTTCGGCACAAAGAGGCCAGAATGTCCGCAAGCACCGTGCGTGTATTGTTGGTCGAGGACCAGGGGGGTAAGGTACACCTTCTGCGGCTGGCCCTGCGGGAGCAGGGTGCGGACTTCGAGCTGACCTGGGCCGGCGGGCTGGCCGGCGCATTGACCCTGTTGGAGGCCGGCGGGTTTGACGTGGTCCTGCTCGACCCGGCCCTGGCCGACGCGCCTGGTACGGAGGCGGTGCGCCGCCTCCGCGAAGCGGCGCCGGACGTACCGCTGTTGCTCCTGGCGTCGGCGGCTGATGTCCCCCTCTGTTTGTCCGCCATGGAGCAGGGCGCGCACGACTACCTCTTCAAGGACGTGCTGACTACCCACCTGCTGGCCCGCATGATCCGCGAAGCGGTGGAGCGCTACCGTCCGACGCCCCCCGGCGGAATCCACCTCGTGGACCCGGTAACCGGCCTGGCCAACCGCGACGGGCTGCTGGCGCAGGCCGGCCAGCTGTGGCGCTCGCCGACCCGCTTGCGGAAGGGCGCCACGCTGCTGTACCTGGCCTTGGACGGCCTGACGGCGTTGTGCTCCCGTGCCGGCACAGCCGCCGGTGATCGGGCCCTCCGCGAGACCGCCGACCTGCTGCGCGACACCTTCCGCGGCTCGGACCTGCGTGCCCGGCTGGGCGGGGCCGACTTTGCCGTGCTTGCGGTCGGCGCCCCAGAGTCGACTGCTCCGATATTGACCGCACGCCTGGACGAGGGGGTGTTGGCCTGCAACGCCCAGGACGAGCGCACCTACACCCTGGTGCTGCGCCTGGGCCTGGCTCACTACGATCGGGAGCGTCCCTGTTCGATCGAGGAGATGCTGACCGCGGCCCGCAGCCGCCTTCAGCGCCCAGGGACTGGGCTGGCGTGAGCCGGCGCCGGTGGGCGGTCGCGCGCTGGCCGCTTCCTAGAAGCGCACGCATGGACCGCCGTGGCCGGATACGGTACGCTGAACCAGCCGTGCCGGCCGCGTGGTGGAATCGGTAGACACCAGAGACTTAAAATCTCTTCCCGCGTAAGTGGGGTGCGGGTTCGAATCCCGCCGCGGCCAATGACTTACGGCAAATCGGGCCGCGGCGAAAGATGCCGAGATACCGCGGTGATTCCATAATGGCCGTGAGGACCGCACAAGGTCTACGCTCAGCGCCCTCGCATTCGTCAGCCGCCGGCCCGCCGCGATCGCTTCCTTTTCTTGCCCACGTCCGGCACAAAGAGCGAGTTGACTGCTTCATCGACCTGCCGCGCCATGCTGATGTAGAGCTGCGTTGTCTGGTAGCTCTTATGCCTCATCAGCGTCTGCAGGGCGTCCGCCGGGATCCGGGCGGCGTTGTTTGTGGCGAAGGCCCGACGCAGGTCGTGAAAGCCGTAGACGTGGCAAGCCGCCGTGTGTTCGTGCTCTTCCCGGCAAGCCAGCTCGATGCCGGCGGCCCGCTGGATGCGATGGAATTCGGCCATGAGCGACCAGCGGCCCTTCGGAAACGGCAGCACGGTGGGGGTGAAACCGGGCAGCAGCTTGAGGTGCTCGACCACAACCGGATGGAGCTTCACCCGCTCGTCGCGCTTGCCCTTGTTGTCTTCCCACCGCGTGATGGCATAGCCGTCGGCTAGGTCCAGGTCCTCGCGCCTCAGGGCGAGCATGTCACCGATGCGCCAGCCCGTCATATACCCGAGCATCAAGAGCCCGCGCCACCAGTCGGCCGCGGAGTAGGGCATACCCGCCGGCTGCCGGGCCTGGTCGCATGCCTGGTAGATCGCGGGGAAATGCTCCGGGGTGATGTAGCGGGGCAGCTTCCTCGGCTCGCGTTGCATGCGGATCCGCGGCAACTGCTTCAGGTAACCCCATTCCAGCGCAATGCGCAGGGCCGCCTTGATATGACGCAGCTCCTTGTTGACCGTCGCCGGCGAGACGAGTGACCCGCTCTTCTTGCCCCGTTCCTGCCGGCGCGGCGATGTAATCGTCGAGGTCGCTGGTGCGGATGGTCAACACCCGGATCGGCTTGACGATGCGCTCGAAATGGTCGAGGGCCGCGTCCGCCTGGCCGCGCGTGCCAGGGGTGTTACCGGCCAGGACGCGATCGGTGAACTCCTGGCGGAAGTCGGCCCAGAGCTTCTTGACCTGTGACCGATAATCGCCCGACGCCAACTGATCTTCGAGCCGGCGCTGGAGCTGCTCGGCTTTCTTCTTGCCGCGGAAGCCGACGCCGCACGACTTCATGTGCCGCCGGCCGTCCAGGTCATACCAGCCCACGTACCACGGGGCCCCGTCCGCGCCGAACTTGAGGACCTGCTCCTTGCGCTGGAATGTCCAGGCGCTGGGGGACATAAGGCGCTCCTTCCTGAGAACGGCCGCGGCCGCCTTCCCGGTTCTCAGGTCGGGTCGGCGGCGCGGCCGAAGGATCGCTTGTGGGGGGCAGGGCCTGGCCGCCGCGCCCCCATAGTCACTTTGCCCGTTTCTTGCGAGAGGACTTCGCTTGCATCGGCGGTGCAACGTCATCCGCCAGGTCGTCAACCCTGACCCCGAGCGCACGTGCCAGGGCAGCCGCCGTCCCCAGCAGAATGTCGGCTTTGGCCTCTTGTTCAATCCGTGCTACCAGGCCGAGGCTCAGTCCAGCTCGGACGGCCAGCGCTTGCTGCGACAGACCTGCAGCTTCGCGAAGTCGCTTCAACTTGCTTCCAAGGGATGCTAGCTCCGCCATCGGTCCTTTGCTCCCTATCCTGGGGACCCCATCGTCATGCCTACCACGATCAATGTATCACCCCGGGGGAGAATTCACCAGAAAAACCGGCTGTATACTATTGACGGTGTACATTGATCGTTCTACATTGGAAGTGACAATGAGACCCGCGTGTCCCTTGAGGAGCCTTCCCATGTTTGACGCCTTCCTCGACGGCCTGTTTTCGGTTCTGGCCCTGGCCGCCATCGGCTACTTCACGCCCCGGGCTATCCGCCAGGTCCTCGGCATCCGCCGCGAGCTGCGGGAGCTGCGGCAGCTCGGCCGCCGCGACTAAGCGTCCCACGGTGAAGGCAGGCCGACCTCAACCGAGCCGCCGCGCACGGCTGCGTAGTGTCCGTGGCCCGAGCCGCCTGCAACGGCCTTGAACCGGCGGGTCAGGTCCGCCGGCGGGACTGAGGCCCGGCCCCGCGGCGCGAGTACCAGGCGCCGCGGGCCGGCGACTTCCTCATCCTGGTACGTCGCTTTGGAGGATGCTTCCCATGCCGCAACCTTGTCGCCGATCCTTCCTGGCCGCCGTCGCCCTGGCCGGGCCGCTGGCAGCTGCCGCGCCGCCGCCGGCCGTTCCGCCGAGACCAGACCTCGAGCGCCACGACAGCGCGTCTGCCGCCGCGGACCTGTGCTTTTGCCGGGCGTGCATGGATGAGCGTGTCGCCAGGGGCAGCCATCCGCTGCACGCCGCGGCGATCGTGGCGGCGTACCGGGCCGGCGACGCTCTGCTGACGCTGCACTACACGCACGGCTGCCGAGTCGATGACTGGCACCAGTGCGAGGCCTGCGCGGACGGCGCCTTCATGGCCCGCGCCGTGGACTGGCTCGTCGCCGTGCTCGAATCGGAATACTGCTGCCGGACGGGTAACCCGGTGGAACGGCAACGTCGAGAGTCTCGACTGCTACGGGCGGACCTGGCCGAGCTGCAGGAGAAGGACTGCCCGGCCCCCACGGGTCGGGATCATCCGGCACAAGAGGCCGCGGCCATCGCCCTGCTCAACCTTCGCGACGCGCTGGCCGCCCTGGCGCGCATTCACGACCAGGCTGAGCTGGTTGAGGATGCCGAGGCGGGCGCCTACCTGGCGGAAATGTTCAGCGACTTGCTGTCGGGCTCGATCGTCCCCTCGGCCACGTTCATCCGCCGCCGTTTCCCGGAGCTGGACGCGGAACGCCGGCAGCTCCTCGACGCCCTGGAGCGTGAGGAACGCGCGGAAACCGGCCCGCTAAACCTCGCCCGAACCTGAAAAGGAGAAAGTCATGCATCTGCCTGAGAATACTTCCCCGTTCCCCAACGATCCGATCACGCCGTCGCAGGCCGCCAAGCTTGGCAGCGTCAGCCTGCCGACCATCTACCGCCGCATTAGTCGCGGCCAGCTCCGCGCCTGGAGGGATCCGATCGATGGGCGTTTGCGCGTGATCCGCGCCGAGGTCCAGAGCCAACGGTCTGTGCGGCCGACCACTGCGGCAAACCCAGAGAAGGCGAAAGCGACCAGGTCGGCATACTACAAGGCAAATCGCGAGAAAATCCTAGCACGAGCACGCGCTTACAAGCGGGAGCTGCGTGCCGAAGAATCCATGCGTCGCGTCCGTAACATCGCCCGCATATTGGGAGAGCTGGAATCACCATGAAAATAGGCCGCACGCGAACGCCGACGTGCGCAGGAACGCGCCGAGGCGGCCGCCGTTCTGGACCGCATGGGCGTCAAGTGACCACGGCCAGGCCGGCGTCGATCGTGCTGGCGCCGGCCTGGCTTTCACCAGCACCGTTCGCCCCTCAAGGAGATCGGTATGAGCCTCGACAACCCCGGCGAGTTGCTTGACCACAAACAGGCCAGCAAGCTGCTGCGCCTGCACCCGCACGTCCTTCACCGCTGGCGTGCTCAGGGCCGCGTGCCCGCGTTCCGCCGCGGCCGGCGCTGGTTTTACCAGCGGGCCGACTTACTGCGGCTTTACGAGCCTGTGAAGGCGCCCGCCGAGCTGCCGGCCACGGATGAGGAGCTGAAGGGCCGGGCCGACGCGGCGCTGGCCAGGATTCGGGCGATGGGGATCAAGGTTTAGTCAGCACAGGGTAATATGTCTGGCGCCCGGGACGGCTGCAGGGGTTGCAAACCTTGCGGCCAAGCGGCCAGGGCGGCTCTCCGGGGCTCCACCCGGCGGCGCCGCCCTGGCCGGCCCGGGCGTGGAGCACACATCATGGACAAGTGGCTCACCGCCGAAGAGGCACGCGCACAATTCGGCTTCTCCCCGGTCAATCTGAACCTCTGGGCAAGGGAGGGCTGCATTGCTCTCAACGGCAAATGCTTGCGCGTCAAGGGTCCGCATGCCACGCCCCGCCTCTATTGGCGAGGCGATCTTGAGCTGATCGCGAGAGTACCCCGCCTGGAAAACGGCACCTACACGGACGCACGCGGCGTCTGGCTCACTGCCACCGCGGTGCATCGGAAGTACGGCTTCCCTGTCACACACCTGACGCCGTGGCGGAAGAAGATTTGCCCATTGCTCGGCCGCAAGCTGCAGGCCAGGCGGATGATTGTCTGCCCCGGCGGTCGCCAAGTAGGACTCCGGAGGGCGTGGCTCTACTTTCAACCGGATCTTGATGAACTGGCCGCCGCTCGAAACGGGACCGGACGGGCCCGGAGGGACAGTGCATGGCTCAGTGCCAGAGAAGCCAAGGAGGAGTTCGGTTTCACCGCCCGAAATCTTAACCGCTGGGCAGCGCATGGGCACGCCGCCCTGGGAAGGAAGGGGCTCCGTTGCCGCAAAGAACTTCGCGGGTCCGGCTCGTTGGCCGGTCTTAAGCGAGTGTTTGCGAGGGAGGATCTGGAACTAATCCGCTCGGCAATGCAGGGCAAGGCAGAGGAAACGCCGACGGTATGGGTGCCAATCGGCAGGGCGAGCAAGACTTTTTGGGTCCCAACCGCGACCCTTCACTACTGGAGGTCCGGCTGCGTCCTGTTCGGCAGGCCCATTCGGGCGCAACGGATGCCAGCTCGCATGGAGGATGGGCGTGTGAGGGAGATTTGGCACTTTCACCGGGATGATCTCGAAACGATAAGCAAACAGCGCGGGGTGCCTGAAGACCGCCGCCGTGAGCCGGCTGCCGCGCAGGGCCCGCAACGGACTGAACAGAAGCCGGCCAAGCCCGCCGCGCAAGTGAACTCAGGCAAGCCCCGCGGCGGACGCCCCATCTCCAAGGAAACTGAAAAAATCCTTGAGGCTTGCTACCTCGAATACATGGGCACGAAGACGCTCTCTCAGGCGCTGCTGGCGCTGCAGAAGAGATTCGGTGACGATGGCCCCCAAGGAGAGCCCGACATTCGGCTTTACGCCAAGCGCTACGCCAAGAGGAAGCGCCTGCCGATAAACGCGCGGGCGTAGCTTTTACCTTGAAAACCAGGGGGGACAAAAGGGGGACAAAACTGTTCTGTCCTCATTTGTCCTCACACTTCTCGCGCGTGACGGGTAGTCTTCTTTGCGACCGGGAGGGGAATCCCGACAGAGGCCAATGAGGCGAGCAGCGTGCAACATCGCAACGGACAACCTGGCCCTGCCCGACAGCCGGCGAACGGCCGTCCGCCGTCCGGCCTGTCCCTGCAGCTCGACCAGGACGCCCTGGCCCCGCTGGTGCGTGAGATCGTCCGGGAGGTCCTGCAGCAGCTTGAAGAAGCCCGAACCGCCGTACCGGAAGGGCGGCTCGCCTGGAGCGAGGAAGAGGCCGCCCGGTTGCCGGGGTTGGAGCCGCACGTGCTGCGGGATGAACGTCGCCGCGGGCGCATCGGCGCCAGCTCGATCGTCGGGCGCCGGATCCGCTACACGCGCAGGACTTGGTTGAGTACCTGGCAGGGCGGAGGGTAGCAACCGTGGCGGAGTGAGAGCGGGCCGGGGAGGTCATCACCCTCCCGCGGCCCCTAGAACGAACAGGAAAACCCATTATGTCAGCACTTCCCAGCGGCGACAAGCGCGCCGCCCCTCGCCAAGTCACGCGCAACAGTCCCTGCGAAATCTGCCGTGGGACGCATAAGTGCAGCCGCTGCAGCGACGGGCTCATCCTGTGCGGGCGGCCGCCCGATCATCTTAAGAAAGGCGACGAATGCAATGGGTTCGTTTTCCTTGGCCGCGGGAAGGACGATCAGTGGGGCACATTCCGGAGCAAGGATGACCCCGTCCTCATCGAACGGCAGCGCAAACGCGATGACGACTTCGCCAGGCATGCATCGCGGGCTAACGGCACCACCGCCAAGCCGGCGACTGGGGCACGAAGGGAAATGCAGGGCGCGGCCGCCGACTATGCGGCCAGGCTAAAGCCCTGGCACCGTGCCGAGCTGGCCAACGCCCTGGGGATCCCCGAGCACGTCCTTTCCTGTCTCCCACTACTCGGCTTTGACGAACAGGACCCGGCCGGCCCTTGCTGGTGTTTTCCGGAATGCGACAGCTCAGGCCGTGTCATCGGCATCACTCGGCGATGGAAAGACGGTACGAAGAAGGCCGTGAAGGGCGGCAGTCGCGGGCTCACCATCCCGGACCGCTGGCAGGAACGCGAAGGCGCGGTCATGCTGCCGGAAGGCGCGAGTGACACCCTCGCCCTGACCGCCCTGGGGCTGCCGGCGATCGGCCGCCCCAGCAACACCGGAGGAGTCAAGGAACTCATCGAGCTGCTCACCCCAATTCCCGCCGAGCGGCCCATCATCGTCCTGGGGGAGTGGGACCCGAAAGAGGATGGGAAGTGGCCAGGGCGCGATGGCGCGAAGAGCATCGCCGACCAGCTCGCCAACGCCCTCAGCCGGCCAGTGAGCTGGGCCCTGCCCCCCGACCACGCCAAGGATGTCCGCACCTGGATAGTGGAGATCAAAAAGCCCGCGATTGATTGCTCGGACGAATGGGATGTTCTCGGCTCAGAGCTGGCGCAACTTCTTGACAAGAATCGCCAGGTCGTGAAGCCCTGCAATGGATGGGGTCTGGGAACGACCTGCCTTGCTTCCATCACGCCACAACCAATCGACTGGCTGGTTCCGGGAGTGCTGCCGCTGGGCAAGCTGCTATTGCTCGCCGGCGACGGCGGGCATGGCAAGAGCAGTCTCACGCTCGCCCTGGCCGCGGACCTGTCCCAGGGCCGGCCGTGCCTCGGCTTGGATTACCTGCCGGAGCCCGCTTGCGACGTTCTTCTTGTTGGCTGCGAAGACGATTACGGCGATACCGTTGTGCCGCGGCTTCTGGCGTCAGGCGCTGACCTAAATCGCATCCACAAGGTGGACTTTGCCCGCGACAAGAACGGCAAGCCCACGCCCTTCTGCCTGGCCCACTATGCGGAGATGGAACGCGAGTTGGAGAAGATGAAGGACATTCGGCTCGTCGTCATCGACCCCGCCGGGGCCTACATCGGGCGGAGCGTTGATGACCACAAGGATAGCGAGTTGCGGACCCTACTGGATCCGATGGCTCAGCTGGCGGCGTCCAGCCGTGTGACCATCGCGCTCGTAAAGCACCTCAACAAGGGCGCATCGGCGAAGGCCGTTCACAAGGTCAGCGGGGGAGCGGGCTACGTCAATGCCGTTCGCGCCGCCTACATCGTTCTGCCGGATGAGAACGAGCCGGCGCTGAAGCTGCTGCTTCCGATCAAGTTCAATCTCGGCCCCCGACCGACCGGGCTTTCCTATCGGCTGCAGGCGCTCGAGCGGGAGGAGGCCATGCAAATCCTCTCGCGCTTCGAGGAACTGAAAGAACGGGACCGGGCGCGCCTGGCCGCCCAGCTCTTTCGAGTGGTCTGGGCAGGCGCCGTCAGCACCGATGCTGATTCCCTGACAGGTGCATCCGGCAAGACCAATGACCCGAACAAGGTGCAACGCTGCATGGAGTGGATGGAGAAGTTCCTGACCCCGTTCGCGTACCCCTCTGAGGAGATCAACGCGGCCGCCGACAAGCAAGGCTTCACCTTTGACAACGTGAAGGAGGCCAAGGCACGGTTGAAAATGGGTAAGGGACTGCGCCACCAGAAGGACGGGAAGGGGGCTTGGTGGTCCGGTTTCGGCGAGCCGTCGGGCTGGAAGCGTCGTCCCGAGGAAGCCCAAACGGCGAATTCCTCAAATGGGGCTCCCCAGTTTCCCCACTTTCCCCACTTCGAAAACAACCCTGGCTTGGATGAGCCGCAACTCGACTCCATGTTTAGAGTTATACCATTTGACCGCCGATGACGAGGGCGGGGGCGTTTGGCTCCCCAGTTCGAAGTGGGGAAACTGGGGAGCCCAACACGCGGAAAGCCGATGGGTCCTAGTGCCGCATCTCTCAAGCATCATTGCATAAGGCAGCGGCTTCCGCCAGTCGCTGGATTTTCCCCAGTTTGAGGCGGCGGTGCGGTGCGACGAAGCTCGCGCGGCGTTGCTTCTGCACCGGCTTGCCGGTGTAAGTCCAGGCGA
The DNA here is from genome assembly GCA_963827935.1 of uncultured Planctomycetota bacterium. GTDB lineage: Bacteria > Planctomycetota > Planctomycetia > Gemmatales > Gemmataceae > DATFNV01. The sequence goes on from CAWHCN010000004.1 coordinate 1,426,008, forward strand.
AGGGGTGGGCCATCGTAGCGTTGTAGTAGTCCATGAATTCTCGCAACTGCGCTTCCAGGTCCGTCACCGACGTGAAGTTTCCGCACCGCAGCAGCTTCCGGTGGATGATCCCGAACACGATCTCGATCTGGTTAAGCCACGAACTGTGCTTCGGGAGGTAGACGAAGCGGATCCGGTGGGCGGCGTCCGACAGGAACTCCTTCCGCGTAGCCATCGATGCGAGGATGCCGCTGTCGTTTTTTTTCCCAGCTCTTCGGGCAGGCCGCAGCGTTCGGCGACGAACTTCACCAGGCTTTCCGACATGTGCGTGTTGAGGCAGTCGACCACGAAGAGCCATTCGGCGGCGGGGTCGGTGTCCACGGTGCGGGTGATGTGCGCGACGAACTCCGCTTCGGTACGGGTCGCCTCCAGCGTTGGGCAGACGATCATCCCCGTCACCACGTCCAGACCGGCGGTCAGCGTCGTCGTCCCGTGCCGGGTGTATTCGAATTCCTGCTTCGGTACGCTGTTGGGTTGGGCCGGCTTGTCGGGGGCGTTCCGCTCGATGGCCTGCAGCGAGGTCGCCTCGTCCACGCTCACCGTGTGCGTGCCAGCGCCCGCCTTCGCCGGCGCCTCGAGGTAGGTTCGGCAAACATTTTCGACCTCGGCCTGGAACTTCTGGGGGTCCTTCTCCGTGGTGTTGAGCCACATTTTCTTGCGGTGCGGCTGCACGGCGGCCTGCTGCAGGAAGCGGCCAACCTGAGACACGGAAATATCCTCCACGATCTGCCGCGTGATCGCCTCGTCACGCAGTTCCCGGAGCGTCCAGTGGTCGATCGGCCGGCCCGACAACTTCGGCGGTTCGCACGCCAAGGCCACGATCTGGGACACCTGAAAGGCGGTAAACGTCGCCGGGGCACCCGGTCGCGGGGCGTCGGAGAGGACGTCGACGATCGCCTCACGCAGACGGTGCGGTTCGGTACATTCCCACACGCACAGCGAATCCCACGCGTCCCGCCAGCGCTGCCGCCAGAGGCCCACCTGCAGTCGGTTGAGGCCGACCCGCGAGGCGATCTCCTCGTTCAGCAGGCCGGCGAATCCCAGCAAAATGATCGTCGCCCGCTGCACCACGCACTTGGCGACCGTACGCGACTTGCTGAATTCCTGCAGCAGAACCTGCTGCCTTTCGCTGACGATGATCTTCGCGGCCTTCCCTGGCATAGGTCGATCTCCCGCCTCACAATCGAGGGACCAGGCAAGATACGCCATGTCCAGTTTTCGTGCTACGCCGTTTCCGCGGTGTGGCACTAGGATCAGCGGCTCGCGCGATCGCAGATGATGTAGTGTACATGCGCCTATTCATGCTCAAATGTAAGGATCTATGGGTATGGACTACATCCGGGACAGGACCCTGTTCAAGGCCGTGATGTTCGCCCGCCGGATGATGCGCCAGGGCACGCCACCGGCGATCGCCAACACGCGGGCGGCATCCTACTACCGGCAGAGCGTCGCCTCTGTCGCCCATTACACAGGCCAAGTCGCCGGCCAATGCTCTCGCCGTCGCCAGCGCTGATCGCCTGGTGTGTCGCCATCCCCTTGCCCTGTTCACTTCCCACGCGGGGGCGCCCTTGCATTGCTCCCCCAGGTTCCGGGTAGACTCGGCTCAGCTCGGCCGATCCGAAGCGAAGGAGTCCGAACCGTGAGCAGCTACATCGGAGCCGCCGTCCTCGCGCAGCGTCTTGGCCTTTCGGCTGAGCGTGTGCGGCGCTTGGCATTGCAGGGTAAGTTGCCAGGCCGACGGGTCGGCAGCCTCGGCCATTGGCGTTTCGATCTTTCCGAGGTTGAAGCTGCCATCCGAAATGCTTCCGCCGTCCAGGCGACGGGCAGCTCGGCCAACGCCTGCCCTTCCGCAGCGTAACCCCGCGGCCGCCATCGCCCAGGCGGCCGGGGGGGGTGATTTTTCTACGAGAGGCTCGCCCCTCGACCGTTTACGCACCAGAGCGCGTTTTGCCGCAAGTTTCGGGGTAGGGGGGTGAGCCAGGTGAAGAGTGGCACGTACCTCTCGTTTCAGAGCGATTGCATGCGTGGGGCTGTGGTGCTCGACCATGACCACATCTGGGTCATGCTGGTCGGAAACAGCTACGTCCCGAAGTTCAATGAGCACTCTCGTAGGTCTCACATCTTCGGGGAGGTCCAGGCCGAGGGCTATGAGGCGGGCGGCAAGGAGCTGAGCGGCTGCCGGATCGAGACGGACAAGCTCACCGGCGTGGCGCGCTTCACCGCGGACGACGTCGTCTGGCCAAAAAGCTCGATAAATGCGACCGGCTGTGTCTTCTTCAAGGGTCGAGGGAAGGGCTCGGAGTATGACGAGTTGATCGCATGCCTGGCCCTTGAGGACGAGATCGACTACAGCCTGAACGGCGACTTCTGGCTGGAGTTCAGTCGCAACGGAATCCTGGAGCTGGGCCGGGTGCCAGAGGAATTAAGGTGACTTCCAAACCCGCCAGCGCCGCCCCGGCACAGTGTTCAACCGTCGCGCGGCCCAGCACGGCCCGCGGCAAGTTCAGTGCTCACCTCGCCACTGCGATCGGCGACGCGGTCGCCCGGCCGGCGCCGGCCGTCGTCACCTGGTGGAGCGAATGGCAGCGGTCCCTCGACGCCCAGAGGCAATCCGAAGCCCGATGATCCTTCCGCCCGACTTTCTGCTTCACCCCCTGGCCATGCTCCCGAGTGCAGCTGCCGCGCTCCGCGGCCTGTTCACGGACAGTGCGATCCGCGCCCGCGACGGCCGGCCGCCCAGCAAGGCCGACGCCCTCGGCGTGTTCGGTGCCATCGGCCGCGCATCGCCGGCGGCCGGCCGCGGCGTGGCGATCATCCCCATCTTCGGTTTCATCGACCAGCGGCCGAGTCTTTGGACGTGCCTGTTTGGGACGAGTTGCGACGAAATTGCTGCTGCGATCCGCCAGTCGGCCAGCAACTCCAACGTGGGAACCATCCTCCTTGTCATCGACAGTCCGGGCGGCTCGGTGTTCGGCCTGTGCGAGCTGGCGGACCTGGTGCGGACGACGCGCCAGGACAAGAAGGTCGTGGCGATCGCCGATAGCATGGCCGCCTCGGCAGCCTACTGGCTCGGTTCGCAAGCAACAGAATTCCTGGTCAGCCCGGGCGGCCAGGTCGGCTTCGATCGGTGTGCTTGCGCAGCACGAAGACCATAGCCAGGAAGACAAGCTCGCCGGCATCAAGACGACGCTGGTGAGGGCCGGCAAGTTCAAGGCCGAGGCGAACCCCTACGAGCCGCTGAGCGATGATGCGCGGGAGGAGCTGCAGCACAAGGTCGATTCCTATCACGCCCTGTTTGTGCGGGACGTGGCCAAAGGCCGCGCGATGAGCGAGGCCCGTGTGCGGAGCGATTTCGGCAAGGGGCGGATGCTGCTGGCGAATGACGCGGTCAAGACGGGCATGGCCGACGGCGTCGAGCCGCTCGACCAGGTCGTGAAGCGGCTAGTCGCCGGCGTCGGCCGCGGGCCGGCAGCTGCCGGGCCCGTGAATCGACTGGCTCCGTATTATCGGCGCCTTCGCGAGACAGGCGGCGAATGATCGGCCCACAGCAAGGGCGGCAGCAGGACCAAAGGAGCAAGACGCATGGTTACCGAAACTGAAACACGCCCCGTTCCCCGAACGCGGGCCGCCGACTGGCAAGGGCTACGGGGCGCCCTGCGTGACGATCCTTTCCGCGCCGATGTTGTGCTGCCCATCGTGCCACGGGCTGCGCTGTCACGGCAAATCGGCAGCATGGGCGGTTATGCGGCGCTCCCCGACACGCTGGCCGACGCCGTCGAGGTGGCTCTGACCAGCTCCGTCATGCGACGGCTCGCCGAGGTGGTACGCAAGCCGGGCGCAGCGGCTATGGATTGGGTGACAGCCAATCCCGGCTCTGGCTCGGCCGGCGAGGGCGAGCTGGTTGGCGAGGGCCAGTCCTTCACGGAGCTGGAGCCCACGTTCGGCGCATGGACCTGCAGCTCTTCAAGTTCGGTTCCAAGAAGCTCTTTGTCCCAAACGAGATCTTCGAGGATGGAAAACAGCGGGCGCTCAACGCCCTGGTCGTGACGTGCATGCGACGGATCGCGCGGCTGCAAAACAGGCTCTTCACGACCGGGACGGGCGGCTCCCAACCCCTCGGCGTGTCCAACGCCGCGCCGGTCCAGGTAACGACCGTCGCGCCGCCGGTTGGCTCCATCACGATCGACAATCTGATCGACCTGTACACGAGCCTGGACACAACCTGGTGGGAGGCGGACATCGAGCCGGTCTGGATGATGTCCCCCTCGACCTTTGGAACCCTGGCCAAGATGAGAGACGGGGTTGGGCTGAATATCAACCTCCTACGCAGGAGCCTGCTCGACTCCCCCATCGTGTCCAATGCGCACATGCCCGCGATCGCCTGCGGCTCCGTTCCGATCCTGTTCGGTCGTTTCGATTACTACAAGATCAGGGATGACGCCGCGGCCCGCTTTACCCGCGCCGTCGAGGCCGTCAACGCGATCGAGCAGGATCAGTCTTTGGTCTGGGCCGCCCTCCGGAGCGATGGGAACCTGCTCATTGCCGACCCCAACGCGCCGCCGGTCGTGGCGCTCCAAATCGGGGTGCCTTTCCCGTAGGCGAGCCTTGCCGAGGGGAGAAGGTCGCAATGGATTCGCCAGCCGAGCTGCCCGATGAAGACCTGCCCGGCTGCGCCCCGGCCCGGCCGTGGTATCTCTTCCCCGGCCAGCGCGAGGGGAAGGACCTCCGCGACCAGCTCGACGCGATCGAGGCCCAGCGTGCGGCACTACCGCGGCCGCTGCAGGGGCTCGATGTTCAGCGGGACCGGCTGCTGAACCTCGACGCGCAGGAGCTACGGGACCGGCTGGCAAAGCTTGCCGGCCAGCAATGAAGCCCTTGTGGGCCTGCAGCGCGCGGCATCGGATTCGGCTGTCCGATCCGCGCCTGCAGGGTTTTTTTCCAACACCTACGCCCAAGGTGTCGCATGGCCAGTATCGGCAACCTGTTCCTGATGGTCGGCGCCAAACATGACCAGCTCGACGGCGGGCTGCGCGCCATTGAAACCAAGGTCGGCGCGGCGGCGGCACGGATGAAGAAGCTGCTGTCGATCCCGGCGCGGATCGGTGCCATGCCCGGAACCTTGGGCTCCCCGCTGACCGGGGCCCTCACTTCCATCCCATTTCTCGGCGGCGCTCTTGCGGCCGGTCTCGGCGGCGCCGGCCTGGTCGGCGCGCTCAAGCATCAGATGGACGAAATGGTGGAGATCGGCCGCGAAGCCAAGCGGTTCGGCGTCTCGACGGAATACCTGGTCGGCATCCAGCGACTGGCCGGGGCCAGCTCGGAGGCGCTGAGTCACGGGCTCAATCACCTGTGGCGGGAGCTGGGCCAGGCGTCGGGCGGTTCGGTTGAGGCGCGGAGTAAGTTCCGTGGTCTGGGACTGGACGTGGAGGCGCTCATCAAGCTGCCCGCCGACGAACGGCTGGGGCAGATCGCCGATACCATCAAGGCGCTGCCCGATCCGATGCAACAGGCGGCGATGGCGTTTGAGCTGTTCGGCAAGGCCGGCGGAGATATGCTGCCGTTCCTGCTGAAGGGCAGCGCCAGCATGAAGGACTCGGCCGAGCAGGCCAAGCTGATGGGGCTGTCGTTCTCGCAGCTCGACGCCGAGAACGTCGCCCGGGCCAACAAGGCGATGAAGGAGATCACCGGCACCGTGGAGGGCATCTTGCGGCAGGGAGCAATCGGGCTCGCGCCGTACCTGGAAGGCGCGTCCAAGCTGCTGACGGACTTCATCAAGCAATCCGGGGGCGTCCCGGCAGTCATGGACAAGATCATGAATGCCGTCTACGCCATGTTTCGCTCGATCGCCGAGGTCGCGCTGATCGCCAAAGAAGCGGTGCTCGATCTTAAGAAGGGCAAACATGATGTGGCCGAGGATGCCGCATTGGCCTTTTTGCCAGGGCAGGCCTTGTGGCGATCAGGGCCGAAGGTCAAGGGCGGTATGAGTGCTCTGGAGCGGAACCGGTTTCAGGAAATCATGGGTCGGGCGCCGGTTGGCAACAAGACGGTCAACGACCAGCTCGCCGACATGGACGCCGAATTCGAGCGGCTGAAGAAAGGCGTCGCGCCAACAACTGGCAACGGGCCAGCCGGTCCGACCCCGCAGCAGATTGCCATCGCCAACGCCATCGACGACCTGAATAAAGGGCTCGAACATCAGATCGCCACGCTCGGCCTGTCAGCCAATTCACTCAAGCTCTGGGACCTGCAGCAGCTCGGCGCCACCGACGCCGCATTGGCCTTCACCCGGGCCCTGGCCGCCCAGGCGGACCGGCAGCAGGCCACGGCCGACGTGCTGAACAAGGCGTTTGGGCAGATGGGGATCGGCGAGCGCTTCCGGCAGTCGTTGGCCGCCGGGCTGGCTCCGCTCCACGAACTGGAGCTGGCACGCGACAAGGCGCTGGCGGAGAAGAAGTGGGAGCTGCGGATCAAGGGCGTCTCCGAACTGGAGAGGCTCAAGGAGCAACTCGAAGACCTCCGGGATACAGGCCTCAAGGGGATCCCCGATTTGTTGGGCATCGGCGGCGGGCGGCTGGCTGCCGGCGGTGTGCTCGACATCCTCAACGACTTCGAGGGCAAGCATGGCCTGGGCGGCGAGGTCAAGTTGCCCGGGGCGGCCGAGGCGGGCAGTAGCGAGGCGGTGAGCGCCATGAACCGCTTCATGGCGCAGGGGACGCAGCCCCAGGATGCTGCCGCCCGCTGGCAACGGACGCTGGACTTCATGCAACAGTCCGACGGCCGGCGGGATGAACTCTTGAGAGAGATCGTGAAGGCCTTCCGGGAAGGGAAGATCCAGGTCGGGGGGGTGAGGCTGTGAGCGAAAAGACCGCCGACTTTCTGACCATTTGCCAGCGCCTGCACTGCGCTTTCCGTTCGGCTCGACGTGGTGATCGGTCAGGCGGCTGCAGCCGTCGAGCAAGCCGAGCAAGCGACATGGCAAGACGACGTGGAAGCGTTATGGCAGGCCGCGGAGCGTGCGCGCCTTGCCGCCCGGTCGCTTTCGGATGGAGTAGCAGCGGTGACGGAGAACCTCCGGGCCGCCTTTCAGGCCATGCACGATGAATGCAGGCGCCGGAAGCTGGCCTGCGTTGGATCGGCGGCCGAGCGGGAGATCGACAAGGAGCTGGCCTTGGCCTTGCGAGAGGCAGAGCGCTGGATCTATGGCGCCGCCGCGGTCGCGTCCTGATTCCGCAGGCACGACTGACGAAACGCGATCGCTTCGCCCAATGCCTACCGATCTTCTCCCTGTTACCGCGCCAACAGCAGCGGCAGCGCCGGAGGCCTCGCCAGCCCAGCGCCTGGTTGCCGCCTTCCTGGCCGGCCGATCGGCCGCCACGCAACAGGCCTACCGTCAGGACCTGGCCGACTTCACCCGCTTCGCCGGCGTGGGCTCGGCCGAGGCGGCCGCCGATCGGCTCCTGTCCGTCGGCCAGGGCCCGGCCAACGAGCTGGGCCTGGCCTACCGCTCTCACCTGCAGGACCGGGGACTGTCCCCGGCGACGATCAATCGCCGGCTGGCCGCTTTGCGGTCCCTGGTCGCCCTGGCCCGAACCGTCGGCCTGGTGACGTGGGGGCTCGAAGTCGAGGGCTTGCGGTCCGAAGCCTACCGCGACACGCGGGGCCCCGGGACGGATGGCTACCGCCGGCTCCTGGCCCAGCTGGACGCCAGGACGGACCCGCGGTCGGTCCGCGACCGGGCCGTCGTGCGGCTCCTCTATGACCTTGGCTTGAGAAGGGCCGAGGTCTGCCGCCTCGACGTGGCGGACTACGACCAGGGCGGCGCCGCCCTGGCCGTGCTCGGCAAGGGCCGGCGCGAGAAACAACGACTGACCCTCCCGCCGGCGACGGCCGCGGCGATCGCCGGCTGGTTGGCCGTCCGGCCGCCCTCCGGATCCCCGGCACTGTTCACGCGCACCGATCGCCCCGGCGGCGGCCGCCTCAACGGCAGCACGGTCTATTGGATCGTCCGGCAGCTCGGCGACGCCGCGGGCATCCGGGCCCGTCCCCACGGTTTGCGGCACAGCTCCATCACGCGGGTACTCGACCTGTCGCGCGGCGACATAAGGGCTGCCCAGCGCTTCAGCCGCCACAAGGACGTGAGGGTCCTCGAGCGCTACGATGATTCGCGCGAGGACCTGGCCGGCCAGCTCGCCCGGCGACTGGCCGAGGAAACGGGGTGAGGCGAACGGGGAGAGAGGAGCTGGGGACACAGGACCGTCAGCAGAGGGCCCTGGCTTGCGTCAGGCGCTCACCGTCGGCTTGCTGTCGCCCTGGTCGCCGAATGCCACGATCGTTCCCCGGCGTGGCGTTCAGCTGCCGCAACCCGCCTGGCCCGGGGCGCCATCGGCGTCGATCGACGCCAGCGGATCCGGCACGGCCGGACAGCCACTCACGCAAACTGTCATTACCGTGCGTCCCGCGCCATGCGCCCCGTTTGCCTGACCGCGTGTTCAGTAAGTAGGTCGATGCTCAGGGCTGGACTTCGCGGGACTTGAGCCAGGCCAGGACGCGCTGCGCGGCTTGCCCATCGTAAACGGCACTGTCGCCGCCCTGGAAATGAACGACCAGGCAAGGCTTGCCGAGGTGGCCCTGGTCTTCCACGCGGATCAGCTTCTCCACGCTGAGCCACTGATTCCCGGCCTGCAGATACTCGGCCATGCGTCGATGGTCTCCGGGGCATGCGGGTCATTGTACCGGGCTCCCGGCCGCCGCCGGCGGACTCGATCGACGGCCACAGGGCCCGCAGTTGGCGTCAGGAACGCGGCTCACCAGCTCGGCGACAGCCTGGTCGCCGTCGGCGCCGATCGACGGCGGGAAGGGCAGCCCGCTTGCGCCAGGGCCATGCCGACGGCTCGGCGGCGGCCTGATTCGCGGGAGTGCGTGCGGATTTGTTTCAGGTCATGCTGACGGGATCGGGTATAATCGCCCGCGAGCGAGGGTAGGGCCAGGCAGCCTCCGGAGGCTGCCTGGCCCATTTTTGTCCCCGTCCCCAGGCGGCCGGACGTGCCGTGATACCACGGAGATACCATCCGGAGGGTTGCCCGGCGGCTTTCCTGGTGAACACCGATCCCGCATCAATCCCCTGAAAAGACCGTGAAATTACGCAAGAATCGTAGACCTTGTACAGTGCTCAATAGCCCCCTGGCGGGACTTAAAATCTCTTGGGTGCAAGCCCCGTGCGGGTTCGAGTCCCGCCGCGGCCAATGGATCAGCCCGCCCGTCTCTCGGACCAAGCGTCAATCCTTATCCGATAAGTCCAGATCGTCCACCAGGCTCTGCCGCACCTCGTCGGACAGGCTCCCGCTGTCGTGGCGATACGACGCATGCCCGATCTCGAACCGCGCGGGGTGTCGGAGGTCCGCAAGACGGCGGCGGGCGGTGGCGTCGAGGTCGAACGCCAGCCAGTGGGCGGCACCGATGGCGGCATCCTCCGGACGGCACGTAATCAGCTGAGCGGGGACGGCCAGGGAACCCAGGTGCAAGCGGATCTCGTCTCCACGCAGATCCTGCCAGGGGGAACCGGCCGTTTCTGCTTCGGACGGTTCGATGAGCAAGGCCGCCTGAAGCCGGCCGCGCCCCGGCAACAGACGATTGCAAACCGACAACTCCTCGCGGACGCGCCGGGGATCGGCCAGCCGCGCCACGCGCAGCAACTCCTGCACGCGGAACCAGAGCGTTTGGCGGTTCTCGAAGACCATCATAACGCGGGGACCGAGACGGACCCGACGGTAGCGTTCCAGATAGCGAAGGTGGGATTCGAAGTGCTGCCGGCGCTGCCCGGCAAACTCCTCCAGGGGCAGCAGATCGTCTGGCGTGAGGGGGCGCATGGATCGTCCCTGAAACGAGCCCGGAGCGTGAGCGACGGGTTCACGTGGCCGTCGCGGCGGGCTTCTTCGCCGCCTGTTGCTCGGCGGCCAGGTCGGCCAGCGTCTGGGCCACGGCCACCAGGCGTCCCTGGTTCTTTTCGAGGTACTCCGGCGGGCCGCCCTTGTCGGCCACGTGCACGGCAATCTCGACCGAGGGGACCATGTCGATGGCGTCCCAGGGGCACCAGCGCTCGCACAGGGCGCAGCCGATGCAGCGTTCGAGGTCGATGTCCACGAACGATTGCACGGAGGGCAATTCCTCGCCGGGCACCTTGTAGATGCAATCGACGGGGCAGACCTCGATACAGGCCTCGCAGCCGGTACAGTTGTCGGCCCGCACGACGGCCAGTTCCTTGGGGAGTTTCTTGCGTGCCTTGCCTGCGCCCTTGGCCATGATGGTCCTCTTACTTCCGTTCAGCCGCGGTTCGCAGAACCGCGCGGTTCTGCGAACCGCGGCTAAATAAATTCTAGCCGATGGCGGCGCGACGGGCCACGTCAAGCGGCAGGAGTCGCGGGATCGGGGCCGACAACCGGCTTGGTGGAATCGACCCGCAGCCAAAGTAACATCGCGACGAAATAGGCGGCGGCAAAGCTGATGAGATTGATCTGATACCCGGTGGCATGAGAGGCCGCCGCCTGATCCGGGGTCAGGTGCTTCGGGTCCAGGCCCAGCCCGACAACATAGGCGGATACCGACCACTTGAGGATCACGCCAGTGAAGTAGCCGGCGGCTGCCCCGCCAAGGTTGCCCACGGTGTTCATGCACCCGGCCACAACAGCCGCATAGCGCCCGCCAATATCCTGGCACGTGGCCCAGGCCGAACCCATAGTCATGTCGTTGCAAAAGGAGGCCAGCGAGCCAATCACGAAGAACCCGAACGCATTGGGAGCCGCCAGGGAACACAGAAAGCAGAGCGCGCACAAACCATGTCCGCACAGACCAAAGAGGCGCCGTCCCCACCGGCGGTTGCCGGTACGGCGAATGAAACGGTCGGTCAGGACGCCGCCCGTCAAGCAGGCCAGCGCTCCCACAAGCAGCGGTCCACCCTTATAGAGCCAACCGAGCAGGCTCTTGGGATCGACCTGATACTGCTCTTCGAGGAAATTGAAGTAGTAGGTGATGAAAAAGTACCAGCCGTAGGAAGCACAAAAGTACATCAGGCAAAGCGATTGCAGGGTGGGGCTGGCGAACATCCTCCGCCAGGGCACACCGGTGTGGCCGTCGCCCTCGGCATGCCGTTGTTGCTCGATCAGTTCCAGCTCCGCCGCGTTGACCGACGCCTTCTCGCGCGGCCGATTGCGGAACCACCACGCAAACAGCACGCACCACAACGTGCCGACCCCCGCGAACGACCAGAACGCCGTGCGCCAACCCAGCAGGGGCTTGAACAGGAATTCGTCGTGTGGCGCGCTGGCGTCGATCAGCTTGCGCTGCAAGCCCTCGATCAGAAACCCGAGGATGAGTGGCGTGAGGCCGCCCATGAGCCGGCCGGAGAACCAAACCGCTCCCTGCGCGATGCCGCGCTCTTGGAACGGGAACCAGTTGTGCAGCGCCCGCGTGATATTCGGGTAGGCCCCGGCCTCGCCGACACCGAACAGGAAGCGGATCACCATCAGGGCGGTGATCCCTAGGAAAATGCCCCCGGGCAACACCATGCCTACCAGACCGGTCAATCCAGTGAACAGCGACCACCACAGTACGATGCGAATGAGCGTCCTTCGCGGTCCAAACACATCGCCCAGCCAGCCGGTCGGGATCTCAAACGTGGCATATGACAGGGTAAAGGCCATAAACGCGAAGTTGAGGTCCTCCACGCCGTTCAGGTGGAGCGCCTCGATGAGATAGCGGGACGCGGTACCGAAGCACACCCGATCCAGATACGTGATCATCGACAGGCGCAGACAAACCCCAGCACGCCGAACCGCACGCGGGTCGGCTTCTCGTAGTGGGTCTTCACCAGGTCGGCTTGCATGAGGTCTCGCAGGCAGGAGAGGGTGCGATCGGCAGGGGGCGGGACACCCGCTCAATGTATCGGGCCTGCGGAGGGAGGGGAAGCAAAAAGATGGGCGGCGACCGTGCCGTTAGCGCCGGGGCTTCATCGCCGCCGGCCGGACACGCTCCACCTCGACCTTCGCAAGATGCAGGTCGGGTTGATTGATGGAGTAGGCCGCATCCTCGGTCGAGGCGGTCAGGGTGCCCTGGAAAAGAACGCGGTTGGGGAAGCGGGCGTTGTAGACATGGACGAGCTTGTTGCCCAGCACGTTGACGCGCATCTTGTCCCCGGGCAGAAGGGTGGTGGGCGGGCCGCGCCGGACGGCACCGCGGATCACCGTCGCCACCTGCACCACCAGCGTCTCCTTGGTATCGTTCTTGAAGAGCAGAGTCTCCGCAAATCCTTTGGCGGGCAGCAGAAACGGCAACAACAGGGCGATCAGGATCGCTCCCTGCTTCCATTGGCCGTGGTAATGCCGCTTCATGGCTCACTCTCGCTCGGGCCGCACGTCGGCTGGTAATCTGTGTCGTCGTCCCAAAGCAGACGCCGCGTCCCACAGAACTTGCGCCGCTCAAGCGCAACTCGAGCCGTAGCATACCGTGCCTTGGGGGGCGATTCAAGAGCCCGAATTTGGGTGCATTAGCGGTATCGCGGTGCGACCAAGGCTGCGTAGCCCCGGGTGGAGCACCAGCCGCCCCGGGCCGACCAGAAATACCTGTCATGGGGGGGGCTCGCCGAGGCGTGACATGAAATTCCATTGATGTATCTAACCTGTATCCTGGAGCTGAAACGAATGCGGTGCCATAACCCCATGCTGGGCTATGACTTCTGGACATTCGTTTCAGCACCCCCTCGGACACCCCCCCCGAAACGCTGGGGCAGCCCGCGGAGGAGGGCGGTGGCCGGTTACCTATGTTCATTCACCCCTCACCCCGCCGGCGCCAGTTCGTAAACTACCCTGCATGCCGCCGCCGGGCAATCGAGCGCGGCCCCCCACCTGTTTCTCCCAGAGGTCCCATCCATGACGACTTTTCGCATCTCCCGACGCCGCGCCCTCAAGGGCGTTGCCGCCGGGCTGGCCGCTCCGTTCGTCTTCCGTGCTCATGCCGACGCCGCCCCGAGCGAGACGGTGCTGCACGCCAGCTTCGGCGCCAACGGCATGGCCCTATCCGACATCGGCTCGCTGACGGCCAGCAAGAACCTGAAGCTGGTGGCGGTGGCCGAGGTCGATCTGGCCCGGGCCAAAGAGGTGCAGAAACGCTTCCCCGACCTGCGCGTCTACCAGGACTGGCGCGAGCTGCTCGACAAGGAGAAGCACCTGGATTCGGTCAACGTCTCCACGCCGGACCACATGCACGGCTCCATCACGATGCGGGCCATGCAGCAGGGGCTGAATGTCTACACCCAGAAGCCGCTGACGCAGACCCTGTTCGAGGCCCGCCGCCTGACCGAGGTGGCCCGCGAGAAGAAGCTCGTCACGCAAATGGGCATCCAGATTCACTCGGCCGCGAAGCACCGCATCGTCGTCGCCACCATCCAGGCCGGGGCCATCGGCAAGGTCAAGGAAGTCTATAGCTGGAGCGGCAAGGACTGGGGCGAGGGGGAGAAGCATCATCGCCCCAACCGCACCGACAAGGTGCCGTCCAGCCTGAACTGGGAATCATGGCTGGGCGTGGCGGCGGAGCGGCCGTTCATCGGCGATCAGTACTACCACCCGGCCAACTGGCGCAGCGCCTCGATTTCGGCACCGGCACCTTCGGCGACATGGGCTGCCACATTCTCGATCCGGTCTATGGCTCGCTCGCCCTGACATCACCGACCTCGGTCCGTTCCGAAGGAGGCGGACCGAACGACGATAGCTGGGGACTGGAGGGCGAGGTGAAATACGTCTTCCCCGGCACGAAATACACGACCGAGACGCTCAAGCTGACCTGGTATCACGGCAACCGGCGGCCTCCCGTGGACATCCAGAAGCTGATCGGCGGCCAGCTGGTCGGACAGGGCTCGATCTACATCGGGACCGAGGGGATCCTCTACTCGCTCTACGACGGCCCCGAGCAGCCGGCGCTGTTCCCGAAGGAGAAGTTCGCCGATTACAAGATTCCCAACCCGGGCGGCCGGGACCATTACCGCCAGTTCGTCGAGGCGGTGCGCGGCAACGGTGAGACGTCGGCCCCGTTCGCCTACTCCGGTCCGCTGACGGAGTCGGTGCTGCTCGGCTGCCTGGCGACCCGCTTCCCGAAGACGACCCTGGAGTGGGACGCCGCCAAGCTAAGGGTCACCAACGAGAAGAAAGCGAACCAGTACGTTCGGCGTACCAACCGCAAGGGATGGGAGGTGGAGGGAATGTAGCGGGGTACGCGGCATGCCCCCCCGCTGGGCGAACCGGCTGCGTAAGCTGCCGGGTGACTGACCCAAACCCGGTAGCTTACGCAGCCGGGTCGCCGTGCCCGTTGGGCGTCATGCCCCCCGCTGGGCGAACCGGCTGCGTAAGCTGCCGGGTGACTGACCCAAACCCGGCAGCTTACGCAGCCGGGTCGCCGCGCCCGTTGGGCGGCATGCCCTCCCCTGGGCGACCCGGCTGCGTAAGCTGCCGGGTGACTGACCCAAACCTGGCAGCTTACGCAGCCGGGTCGCCCAGGGGAGGGCGTGCCTCCCTAATACCTGGGCCTGGCACCGCGCTAGTTGAACGCCAACCAGTCCGGATCGCCCAGCCGTGCCGGCAGTGCTCGTCGGCCGTTTGTACCGGGTGGGACCGCGGGCGCGGGCCATCAACGCCGAGTGATCCGGCGGCACCGCCAGCGGCAGCACGCGGACTAGGGTCATGCCGCCGATGGTCTTTCCGGAACGATCCAGCACCGGGGCGTGTTCCGTCTCCAACATGGCACTTTGCCCGATGACACTGGCCGGGGCCGGATGGGCCCGGGCCGCGCCATTGGAAAAGGCTCCGGGATCCTGCGAATCGTGCCGGGCGCTCGGATCGAGCGCCGGGAAGAGTTCCCCAGCGGTGCGGCCCAACGCCTCGGCCCGCGGTCGGCCCAGCAGCCGTTCCAGGGCCGCGTTCCACACCCGGCAGCGCCCGTCCCCGTCGTGAGCGAAGATGCCAGTGGGACTGCTGTCGATCACTCCTTCGACAAACTCCAGCGCCTGCCGCAACTCGGCCGCGGTCCGTTGGTGATCGCCCCGCTCGGCCTGGTGCTTCTCCACCTCCTGCTGCAAGGACGCGACATGCGCGTCCTTCTCTGCAAGCGCACCCTGGAGCCGTTCGTGGACCGCCCGCGCCTCGGCCAGGTCGCGTTCCCGCTGCTCGAGTTCCTGCCGGCGGGCCTCGTCGTTTTTGTCCTTCTCGGAGAGGAGACTGAGCAATTGGTCGTGGGCCGCGCGGGTGGTCTGGAGGGCGGCCCGGTGCTCGATCAGCTCGTCCGTCAGCCGGGAGCGCGCGTCAAGGTGCATGGCGTTCTGGGCCTCGATCTCCTCGCGCCAGGCATCGCGGAGCGTCTGGGTGGCCGCCTCGATCTCCGCGGGGTTCGCCCGGCCTGCGGTGGTCAGGCGTTGCATTTCCTCGTTAAGCCGGCGCAGCTCGGCCTCGGCGTCGTATTGACGGGCCAACGCCTGGGCGGCTTCGGACTCGAACTGCGTCCGCGTCTGGGCCAGGGTCTGCGCGGTTTCTTGATGTGCCGCCGCGTGCTGTTCCGCTTCCTGCCGGGCCAGCGCCAGCGCGGCTTCGAGCTTCTGACGCCGGCTGATTTCATTGCGGAGTTTTTCCTCGGTCTCGGCGCGGGCGGAGGCGAGCGTCTCCTCGGCCCGGCGCAGCGCGGTGCCGCGTTCGTCGAGCTGCCGCTGGAGAGTGCGGCCCATCTCCTCGGCCGCTGTCCGGGCCGCAACCAGTTCCTGAAGCCGGCTCTCGGCCTCAACTCGGACGTTGCGCACGGCCTCTTCGCCCTTGGCCTCGGCCGCGGTCCATTGGTGGAAATGCTCCTCCACTTCCCGCCGGGCGTCCACCAGGGCATCGATCGTTTCCCGGTGATCGGTCACCTCGTCCAGGGCCGCCACGTGGCCCAGCACCGCACCGTCGTCGGCGAGCATCGGCGCCGACCGCATCCGCAACCAGCGCACCCGTCTCTGCTCCCCCACCACGCGGAACTCTTGGGCAAAGGGAGCCTGGCTGACCACCGCCTGGAGCCAGTCGCTAATGAGGCGGTCCCGGTCCTGGGGCTGCACGTGGCGCGACCAGCCTTCGCCGAGGCACTCGTCGGCAGTGCAAGTGCAGGCCGACTGGGCAGCCGGATTGCTGGAGACGCAGCGTCCTTCGGGATCGAGCACCAGGAGGGCTGCCGGCGTTGAGTTGGCGATGGCGCGGAAGCGGTCGGCCCGCTGGTGCAGCTCCTGCCAGGCGCGAGTACGTCCCCCGGCCTCGCGAAAGACGATCATCAGGCCCGAGGCCAGGCCAGCCGTATCGCGCACCGGACGGATCGTCCCTTCCACCGCCGTCTCGCCGCCGTGAGGCCCGACCAGCAGCGACCCCTCGGGCAGGTCCTGGGCCGTCGCCTCAGGCAAGGCCAGGGGCTGGCGCGTTGAGCCGTGAACGACCTGGAACACCTGGTCGAGCGGCCGGCCGTGGGCCTCCGCCTCCCCCAAGCCCGTGAGGGTCCGGGCCAGCGGGTTGAGGGCCGTAACGCGCCCCTGGGTGTCGGCCGAGATCAAGGCGATGCCGCTACTGCCCAGCACGTCGTGGACGTGATCGACGGCCCGAATCGCCTGGTGGCACTGCTGCGCCAGGTAGCCGGCGATCAGCCCGACCAGCACGAACAGCCCCAGGCGCAGGACCAGGTCTTCCTCCGGTCCAGGCGTCTGGTAATGGCCGATGCCGGCGAGGATCAGGGTCGACAGGAGCGTGGCGACGACGGCCGACCGCACCCCCCCTTGCCAGGCGCTGACCAGAACCGCGGCCATGAACAGCCCCAGCGGCACGCGCGGGCCCAGCGACCAGAAGAAGAACGAGTTCACCGTGGCCACGGCGACAACAAAGAGCGGCAGGCGATAGTTCTGCAGGAATTGACGGACGGCTCGCATCGGACGCCTTCCTTTGCTGGGGTGCGAGTCCCTCCCGGGTTTCCCATCGGAAGGGAGGGTGAATGAACGAGAAGAGTATAATAGACGCGTCCGGCGTGCAAGACCGTCCGGAGGCGACGGTTGCGAATCCCCATCAATCCTACGTCCTCCGCTATAATGCCCGCAGGCAACCCCTTGCCCCCCGACTGGACCCCTGCCCCGAGCGGAGAGCGCTGGATGAACCTGGACCTAGAGGGCCGAATCGTCACCCTGGCCGTGGCGCAGCGGGCTTTCGACAAGGAAAGCGAAAGCGGAGTTGTCAACTCCTTCTCGACCCTCATTCCGGTCCTGTTCGAGGACGGCGAGCCGGCGGAGCGGATGCAGTTCCCGGCCAACGGCGACGTGTGGTGGATGGTGCGCGGCGGGGTGCGCGGGCTGGTGGAGCCGGGGCGACTGGTCACCGGTGAACTCGAAGCCTCCGAGCGGGCCGACACCCCCGGCAAGGCCCGCTACCAGGTGCGCATCGACAGTGTCGAGGCGGCCCGCTCCACGCAGATCACCGAAATCCTCGAACTCCAGCCCGACGAGCTGGCCGATGCCCGCGACCTGGTGTCGCGCAATCACCCCCTGACCGTCGATCATCCGCCTCTCGATGTCGTCTATGTGCGCTGGCGCGGCCAGCTCTTCGGTCCGCTCCGCACCACCGCCAGCGCCCGCGCGGACGACGGGTACTGGACCGTCCACCTGAGCCCGTCCCAGGCCGACAGTGCGGTCTTGCAGGTCCCGGACGGGGCCCTGGGGCAGCTCGACCCCCTGCGCGTGCACCATCCGGAGGTCGATGTCTCGCTCACCAACCGGCCGCCGTACCAGAGTTACCGCACCCACCTCTGCCGCTATTTCCTGATCCCGCGCGAGGAGTTTCAGAAGATCATCCCGGTGACGGCGGCTCGGCTAGTGCTGGAGAACGAGCAGGCCATCCTGAATCGGGCGGCCAAGAAGCTCTTTAGCCGCAAGAAACGTCAGGAGCTGAGCCACCTGCTGACCGAGTTGGACGGCGGCCTGGGCGCGGCCCCGGTGGAATCGACCGACGTCATCCGGGCGCTGCGCGGCCGGCTCGGCACCGAGGAGAAGGAGGCCGAGGGCCTGGCCCGCGCCCTGCTCGAATCGGGGGCCGTGGACGATCGCTTGCGGCTCGCGGTTCACCAGGCCGAGCAGGAACACGTCGAGAAGCACGCGGCCCTGCTGCAAACCCAGATCGAGGAATCGGTCGCCGCCCTGCGGAAGGAACTGGTGGCGCTCGAGAAACGCAAGGAAGCGGCGAACGATGAGATCGGCGCCCTGCAGCGGCAGCGCCTGGCCGCCCTCGACGGCGAGCTGGAGGCGAAACGCCGCGACTTCGACTTGCTGTGCCAGAAGGAACGCGACAAGCTCGACGGCCAGGCCCGCGAGCTGGACCGGCAACGCGACATTCTGAGCAAGAACCTGGCCAAGGTGTCCGCGGAAATGGCCGAAAAGCGGGACGAACTGGTCAACCAGTTTCTGGCCATCTCGCCCCTGTTATCACAGCTCAACCTCTTCGCGGGACCCCCACCGCGCGAGGCGTCTCCGAACTCAACCGCGCCGGCCGCCAGCGCAGGTCCGGCGAACCGCGCGGGACCGGAAGAGAGTCCCGCCCGGCTCGCGGGACCTACGTTCGCCTTGCCGCCCTTTGTTCACGCCGGGGCCCCGGGGCGCGATGTCCGCGAGGTGGGTTTGTTCGAGCGCTTCTGCAAGCACGTCGAGGCCTCGGGGTTCAAGCATCGCCGGCTCGACCTGGCTGCCTTCCACCTGAGCGTCAAGTGCAACGATCTGACGATCCTGGGCGGCCTGCCGGGAACCGGGAAATCGTCCCTGCCGCGGCTCTACGCCGAGGCGCTGGCCGGCGACGAATACGACGACGGCCAGCGCCGTTACCTGCACGTCGGCGTCAGCCCCTCCTGGCTCGACATGCGCGACGTGCTGGGCCACACCAACGCCCTGGACCGCTGCTTCCAGCCGGCGGAATCCGGGCTCTATCAGCACCTGGTCTGCGCAGGAAGAGGAGCAGCAGCGCGGCACCGACTCGCGGCTCTACTTTGTCTGCCTCGACGAGATGAACCTGGCGCAGGTGGAGCACTATTTCAGCGGGTTTATCCAGGCCCTGGAACGGCCACCGGGTCTGCGCGAGGTCCGCTGCTTCTCGCCCGAGCTGGTGTCCCCGTCCGACCCGTTTGCCGCCTGGCCGACGCTGAAATTGCCGCGGACCCTGCGTTTCATCGGCACGGTCAACTTCGACGAGACGACGCGGCAACTGAGCCAACGCGTGCTCGACCGGGCCAACCTGATCCGCCTGCGCCCGCCGCACCTCCTGGACGCCAAGGACCCGGCCCCAACGCGAGCCATTGGGCCCGCCGTCACTCTGCGCAACTACCGCGACTGGATCGACCCCTCGCCGCGCCTCGATCGGTCGTTGGGCGAGCTGATCGACCGGCTCAAGGAGCCGTTGACGCGCCTGGGTTGTCCGCTCAATCCGCGTCGCTTCAACGCCATCCGCAAGTTCGTGGGCATGCCCCGCCCGAAGTGCTAAAGCCGGAACAGGCACTCGACCTGCAAATCGCCCAGCGCGTGTTGCCCCAGGTCCGCAACCTGTTCCGCCCGGGGGCCCCGGAGGCGCTGGAGGCCATCAAGAAGACGCTGGAGGCGCACCCGTCCGGTTTTCCAGAGTCGCTGCTGTCGCTCGAGGAGATGGGCGATAGCGATTATCCGGCGGACCTGCTGGCGGAGGGTCCCGGCGAATGACGCGGGGGCCGACCGGCGCCTTTACGTTGCTTCCCTCAACCGCCCCGTTCGCCTTCCGAGGGGCCTTGTGGCGCGGTAGGATCGCGGTAGTCTTCGAGATGGTTGCGGTCGCAGGACGGAACATAATAAGACACTAAGATCATCCCGAGGTCATCATGCTCGAGCTTATCGAACACCACCGGGCGGAAGTCGATGCCTTGTGCCGCCGCTACAACGTTTGCAGCCTTGAGTTGTTCGGCTCGGCCGCGACCGGCGAGTTCGATCCCGCCACCAGCGATCTCGATTTGCTGGTGCAGTTCCTGCCTTTGCAACCCGGTACCCGCGCCGACGCTTATTTTGGCTTGCTCCACGCAATGGAAGATCTGTTCCACCGCAGGATCGACCTGGTGGTGGTTGAGGCGATTAAGAACTCGCGATTCCAGCGCTCCGTCGACCGGCAGCGGACCCTGCTTTATGCCGCATGATCCAAGAAAGCTCCTGGAGGACATTGAGCAGGCGGCCGCGCGCGTGCAGCGGTTCACCGCCGGTGAAACCTATGAGCGTTACGCGCAAAGCGAACTCCTCCAGTCGGCAGTCGAGCGACAATTCGAAATCGCTGCCGAGGCGCTGAGCCGTCTTCTGAAGCTTGCCCCCGGCCTGGCGAAACGCATCTCCGAATATCGGCGCATTATCGACTTCCGCAATCTACTGAGCCACGGCTACGACCTTGTCGATAATGCCATCGTCTGGGACGTCGTCCAGAAAGATGTCCCCTTATTTCACCGCGAGGTAGAGGACTTGCTCGCAGCGCTGGGCGAAACCGAGGATCCAACCGGGGTGTAGTCGCTGCTAGGCATGCTTCCCAGATCGGCAAGCGGGCGCAAATCAGCCCGCAAGAGAGGATCGCCGAATGACGCCCGGACCGACGTTCAGCCTGACGCGGAACGGCCACCCCATCGCGACGCTGGCACTGGGCGGCGGGGAGGTGAGCGCTGCCGAGCCGGTTCCGGTCCACGAACTTCAGATTTGCAGCTTCGCCATCGAGGGGCGCGAGGAGGGTCTGGAGTACCGCGTCTGGGTCGGTGACCGCGATCCGGAGCCGGGCGACGGGGCGATGGCCTCGCGGCCGGTTGGCGTGGCGCGTGGCAGCGGCGTGGCCTGGGATGAGGCGGCGCACTTCGACGGCGCCCGCGGCCGGGTCTGGGTGCGCCTCGCCAGCCGCACTGCCGGGTCCGGCCAGCCCTGGTCGCCGCGAGCCCAGCTCCTCATCTACGTCCTGGCGACCAAGCTCTCCGAAGAGCGCTATCAGGTCATGGTAGCGCAGTTGCGAGCCCTGGCGGCGGGACTCGTCTTCGATCTCTATTCCAAGATGTTTCGCTCCCTGCAATTCGCGGAGTCGGCGGGGGCCGTATCGTCGCGTTCGAGCCAGATGGAGCTGCGCCTGCTAGAACGGCTGTGGGCGGCGCTGGCGCCGGCGCTGTTGGAAGTGGCCGCCGACCCGGTGACGCAGATCAGCGTCAGCCGCGGTGTTCGCCCATCGTGGGGTGGGGAACGCCTCGGGCAGCGGACCGTGGCCCGCCTGGCCGCGGAGGGGCTCGATCCGCGCCGGCCGGGGTCGCCGCGCCCGTTCCCGGCCCACGCCGAACGCTTCACCGAGACGCCGAAAACGCTGGAGCACGGCATCTTGCTGGGCCTGCTGCGTTTCCTGGAGCAGCGGGCGGCCGACTGTGCCCGCGGCGTCCGCAGCCACGTGGACGGCATCGAGGCCGATCGGCCGTTACGACAACGCGGCCCCGCCGGCACAAAAAGTTTGTACGAAACCGAGGATCTGCCGCGCCTCCAGCGGCTGCGGGCGTCGCTGGCGCAGGCCGACCGCCTGCGCCGCCGCCTGCGTGCGGCCCAGACAGCCGGACCGTGGAGCCGCATGCAGCCGCTCTTCCGCTTCCCCAGCACGCCGGTGTTCGAGCACGTGCGGCCCTATCGGCTAATCCGCGACGAGGTCCGCCGCTATCTGCGCTCCAATCTGCTCATCGTCGACGACGGCCTGGAGGAGCGAGTCAAATCGACCAGCCGGCTGTACGAGCAATGGGTCTTCTTCCAGTTGGCCGGTGCCCTGCGCCGGGCCGGCCTGAGTTGCCAGGAGAACGAAGGCGTGCTGCGCCGCGCGACCCGCTTCCGCTTCGACCTGGAGATGGATCGCGGCGCCCGTTTCCTGTTTCAATCGCCGGACGGCCGGGCTGTGGGGCTGCGCTACGAGCCGTGGGTGTCGCCGCTGAACGCGGCAGCGGAACGCGGCGACGATTACTGCCACGGCATGGCCGGCGAGGCCGCCTGGAGTCCGGATGTGCTTCTGGAATTGCTGGACGGTCCGGGCCCGGGGGCGAATGTGCAAGCCGCCGTCGTGATCGATGCCAAGTACACGGCCCGCATCCGCGAGCATCACTGGGCCGATACCTCCAAGTATCTGCACATTCGGGCCACGCGCACCCGGCGGCAGGTGGTGAAGCAGCTCTGGCTGGCCTGGCCGGACGAGCGGGCCGGCATTGTGCCGCGCGACGCCGCGGTCCGCTGGACGCCGCACGGCCCCGATTGCCCGCGTGACGAAACCGTGCAGGGCATCCTGGGCCTGGTCCCACCGCCGCGCCTCCCCGACGACACCGGGGAAGACGAGGGGTGGATCAGCACCCCGGTGCCAGCGGCGATGGCGTTTGTGACTGGATTGCTGGAGTATCTGGGAGTGGGGCATTCGTAAAAGGCTTGCCCGATTTCCAGGGGCCTGGTACAAGAAACCGTCCCTCAGCTGCCGCGATGGCAACTGTTCCCAATAGCTTACACGACGAGGGAGCCGATGGTTACGCGGGTGGTGATAGAGGATGCCGTTATGTTTGATTCGTTCATCCAAGAACGCAAGCGTAAGGGCATCGATCTATATGACGAGGTTTGGGAGGGGGTGTACGTCGTGCCATCGATGCCGAACAACGCGCACCAGTGGTTGCTCGATGACCTGGGTGATATCCTCACCGAGGTGGTGAAGCGAGGGAGACTGGGAGACAAGTGCCAGGGGGCCAATGTCAGCGACCGCCGGGAAGGATGGGACGATAACTTTCGCGTCCCTGACATGGTCGTGGTGCTGAAGAATAGCCGGGCGATCGATTGTGGCACTCACTTCTGGGGCGGCCCCGATTTCCTCGTCGAGATCCAAAGCCCCGGCGACGACACCGAGGAGAAGGTGCCGTTTTACGGCCAGATTGGAGTCCGCGAGCTGCTCATCATCCACCGCGACAAGCGAATGCTTCGGCTGCTGCGGCTGGAAGGGGAGGAACTGGTTCTCGTGGCCCCGTCTCCCTTCGAAGGGAAGGACTGGCTGGTCAGCGAGGTGCTCCCGCTGGCGTTTCGTCGCACGGTAGTCAAAGGGTCTCCGCGGACGCAGGTCCGGCGTACCGACGGCAAGCCGGGCGCCTGGATCGTGTAGGACACGTCTATTGCTGCCCCTGCTCCTGGCGGCGGCGCTCCGCATATTCCTGCTCCAGCCCCTTCGTCAGTGCCTCTAGGCGATCCATCAGCCGCCGCAGCGGGCGTGGCTGGCGTTTGACCAGGGCGTAGGCGGTCAACAGCGGCAGGGCCACGGTCGAGTCGAGATAGCAGGTCACCGTATCGGGGAGCTGCTCGGGATCGACCTTGCCCCAGGTCATGGCCTCCTGCGGGGTGGCGCCGCTCAGGCCGCCGGTGTCGGGGCGGGCGTCGGTGACTTGCAGGAAGTAATCGTGCCCGCTCTCCTCCAGGCCCAGCACCTCCTGAATCTGCGGCTCGGTCTGGAGGATGAAGTTCTTGGGCGAGCCGCCGCCTAGGATCAACACGGCGCTGCGGCCGGCCTTCTTGGCGTCGTAGACCAGGGCCGCACTCTGGTTGACGTCGCGGAGCGGATCGATCCGCAGGGCCGAGCCCTCCAGTTGCAGGGCGGCCAGGTTCATGCCGATGGAGCTGTCGCCGGGAGAGGAAGTGAAGATGGGCACGCCGGCGCGGTAGGCGGCGGCCAGCAAGCTGCGGCCGCGGCGGCCGGCCTCCTCCTCCCGGGCCGCCAGGTACTTGCCCACCAGAAAGTGGAACTCGGCGGTGCCGAATGTCCTCTGGAACGGCTCGGCCCGGCACAGCGTGCGGTAGAAGCGATCGGTGCCCAGCAGATTCTCGTAGTCGAACACGATATCGTAGATGCGAATGATCTGGTGTTTGCGCAGGGCCAGGTCGTCCAGTCCGGGGCGCGACTGGTGCATGTCCATGCCCAGGGCGAAGTGGGTGTCGTGATAGAGGTTCGCGCCGGTGCTGACGATCCAGTCGATGAAGCCGGCCTCGACCAGTGGCACCAGGCAGGAGGCGCCCAGGCCCGCGGGGGTCAGCGCCCCGGACAGGGAGAGGCCGACGACGGCGTCCTCGGCCAGCATCTTCCCGGCGTAGAGGCGGCAGGCCTCACGCAGGCGGCCGGCGTTGTAGGAGAGGAACGCCTCCTCGATGACCTGCGTCAGGCCGCTGGCGGCGGTCAGGGCCGGCGGGTCGATGCGCTTGTGGCTGATCCGGTGGAGGTAGTGGCGGTTGGCATCGGCGGGTGGCAACGTCGGTCTCCTGCGTGTGACAACGGTTCGCGCCGCCCGGAGGGCGACGGCAAGGAAACATCATTTTATTACTGGCAATCGGCGCGGCGGAGGGTATAATCACCATTCAACCTGACCCCCCGCCGCCGGCGCTGAGCCGCGGCCATCCTTCTGAGGAAAGGAGTCCTCCATGTCCGCCACCATTCCCTCGCTCCGCATCGGCATTTTCGGCTCGGATAGCAGCGTGGCCGAGGAGAAACACGGCTGCGGCCTGTGGGCAGCCGGCTTCAAGAGCGTCCTCAGTGCCGCCGGGGCCGAAACCGTGCCGCTTGGCGAAACCACGCGCGGCCGGGCCTGGGACGACCTCCTGGACGGCATCGACGGCATCGTGCTGGCCACCAGTACCGCCCCGACGCCGAAACAGGCCGCCGATGCCGAGGCGCTCTGCCGCTGGTGCGACAAGCACGATCTGCCCTTGCTGGCGATCGACGGCGGCTTGCACGTGCTGAACGGCGCCTACAACGGCACCCTCTTCACCGACCTGTCCCGCGAGCAGCCCGAGGCGCTGCAACACCGCCATCCGCCCGAGAAGGGACTGCGGCACGCCATCGCCGTCACGCCCGATAGCCGCATGGCCGAACTGTACGGCGACGGCGAGGTCATCGTCAACAGCGAGCATCGTAAGGCCGTGCAGAAGGTCGGCCGCGGCTTCCGTGTCGGAGCCCGGGCCCTGGACGGCGTCATCGAGGCCATCGAGGCGGAACGCGAAGGGTGGTTCTGCGTCGGCGTGCAATGGCAGCCGGCGTCGGCCACGGCATCCGGACTCGATATCCAACTCTTCCGCGGCCTCGTCGAGGCGGGGCAGCGCCGCATCGAGGACGGTGTTTGCGCCGCGGCGTGAATGAATTGATTCGTCGTTTCGCGCTCGGAATCGAGCGCGAAACGATGAATCATGGCAACATTTCCCCCAGCATCTCCACCTCCCGGCGGCTGCCCACCACCAGCGGCGTGCGCTGGTGCAGCCCGGTCGGCGCGATGTCCATGATCCGCAGTTTTCCATCGGTCGCCGCCCCGCCGGCCTGCTCGGCCAGGAAGGCAATGGGATTGGCCTCGTACATCAAGCGCAGCTTGCCGGAGGGATACTGGGCTGTCGGCGGGTAGAGGAAGACGCCGCCCTTGAGCAGAGTGCGATGGAAGTCGGCCACCAGCGAGCCGATGTAGCGCGAGGAATAGGGGTGCCCCGCGCCGCCGGCCCGCAGCCGGGCCAGGTAGCGGCGGTAACCTTCCGGAAAACCGTCGCTGTTGGCCTCGTTGACCGAATAAAGGTTCCCCTGCTCCGGCATCGTGACCCGCTCCTGGCAGATGACGAAGGCGCCGATGTCCGAGTCGAGCGTGAAGGCGTGGACGCCGTTGCCGGTCGTGTACACCAGCATGCACGACGAGCCGTACACGATGTAGCCGGCGGCGACCTGCCTCGACCCGGATTGCAACACGTCGGCCAGCGGGTCGCGCGTGCCGGCCGGATCGACGTCGCGACGCAAGATCGAGAAGATGGTGCCCACGCTGACATTCACGTCGATGTTGCTCGAACCGTCCAGCGGATCGAAAACGACTACGTACTTGCCTTGCTTGCGATCGCGATCGACGATGACGGGCTCCTCGTTTTCCTCCGAGGCCATGATGGCCACGTTGCCGCGCACGCCCAGGCAATAGAGCAGGGCCTGGTTGGCGAGCACGTCGAGCTTCTGCTGGGTTTCGCCCTGGATGTTGGAGCGGCCGGCGCTCCCAAGGACATCGACCAGGCCGGCCCGGCGGACCTTCGATTCAATGATCTTGGCGGCCAGCGTGATGCCCGAGAGCAGCCAGGAGAACTCGCCGCTGGCGTCGGGATAGCGCCGGCGCTGCTCCTGCATGATGTGCTGCTGGACCGTCATCAGGAAGGGGGTGTTGCTCATGGCGGAGTCTCGCGGCGGGCGATCGGCCGGCCGCGATGCTACCACCCGGCCGGGGCGAATGAAAGAGGCTGTTCCTGTTAGCCCGACGCGCCAGCGAGGACGGCTGACCCTCGCTGGCGCGTCGGGCTAACAGCGGCAGAGAAATCGTGCTCTCCCGGCGACGAAGAACAAGGGGCAAGCGTGAAGGGAGACGGCATGTCGCGGCACAGGCAGAGATGGCCGGCTACCCTGGCGATGGGCGAGGGCTACCTGGCCTTCTGCTCCGGCGTGGCCTTCGTGCTCATCACGCCTCGGGTCTGGCTGTACGCGTTGGTGCCGGTGACCGTCCTGCTGTTCCTGGCCTGCGGCGGCTGCGTGGGGGGCGCCTATGGAGCCTGGGAGGCCGCCTTTCACATCGTCGGCAAGGAGGCCGGGGCCTGGGGACAGGCCGGCGGCTGGCTGCTGACCGTGCTGCTGGCCATCGTGTTCATTCTCGTCGGCCAGGTGCTGGCGCTCACCCTGGCGCAACCGCTGTCCGGCTTCGCCCTGGATGCCATTGTCCACGCTCATGAGCGGGAACTCACCGGCCGAGTCACCCCGCGGGCCTCGTTCTTCCGGAGTGCCTGGAACGCGCCTGCGCGTGGCGGTCATTTCCCTGGTCCTGGGCGGGCCGATCCTGGTCCTCCTGTTGGCGATCGGCCTGTTTTTCCCGCCGGCCACCGTGGTGACGATTCCGCTCAAGTTTCTGGTGTGCGGCTGGATGCTGGCGTGGGACTTCTTCGACTACCCGTTGACCATGCGCGGGCTGGGGATGCGGGCGCGGGCCGACTGGATGGGCCGCCATTTCCTGGCCTTCACGCTGTTTGGCACCCTCTGGGCGCTGCTGACGATCGTGCCGGGAGTGGTCCTCTTACTCTTGCCCATGGGCGTGGCCGGGGCGACGTACATGGTGGTGGCGGCGGAACGAAAGCAGGCGAAGCAGGACAGGGAGTCAGCGGACGCCATCGACGATCCCATCCGTTGACCGAGGCCCAAGTTGCATCCTGCTGCCCGAGAGCGCTTCCCAGCACGCGCGGCCTACTATATAAGGAAGGGGATCGCGAGGACGGCTTGAAAGGAACGACTTATGCCTGCGACGCTGACTCCCCCTGCTCCCGCGCAAACCGTGGCCGATCTTCTCCGGCGACTGGGAGATATTCCGCCCGAGCGCGTCCGGCTCTCGCCGGTTCCCGGGCAGGCCACTGAAGCCGACGTGCTTGCAGTCGGAGCGCGCGAGGGCCGGCTTTGTGAACTTGTCGAAGGGACACTGGTGGAGAAAGCCGTGGGCTACGAGGAGTCGATTCTGGGGATAGTCCTCAGCGGGATCTTGCAGGCCTTTGTCGCTCCACGAAACCTGGGCCTTGTGAGCGGGGCGGATGGTTCGGTTCGGCTGGTTGCCGGCCTGGTGCGCATCCCGGACATCGCTTTCGCGTCCTGGGATCGTCTTCCCGGCCGCCGGCGGCCGACTAGCCCGATTCCCGACATCGTCCCCGAACTGGTCGTGGAAATCCTCAGTGCAAGTAATACCCGGGCGGAGATGGCCCGCAAGCGCGATGAATACTTCCGCACCGGCGTGCTGCTCGTTTGGGAAGTCGATCCTCAGGCCCGCACGGTCACCGTCTATACCGGCCCGGACCAGTCGACCATTCTCTGCTCGACGGAGGTGCTCGACGGCGGCACGGTCCTGCCGGGCTTCACCCTGCCGCTGACGGATCTCTTCGGCGAACTCGATCGTCAGGGCGGTGCCTGAGCCAGCGTCTCCTCACCTCGCCGGCTGAACTCCCTCGGAAACAGTTCAATCCAGCCATTTCTCGGCCCGGCGCGGCCCTTTTCACGGAAACTTGCGGCTTGTTGAAAAGACGGCGGAAGCGGTGCGCTCGCCCCGCGGGAACAGCCTTTGTGCCCAGGGCCGCCGATATTCGGAATGCAAGAGGCGTTGGGCGTGCAGTATAGGATCAGGCGGGTTGGGATTGGCCGCGCGCCGCCCTGCTGTGACGCCGGGCGCCGTGAGATCGTGGCATAGCCCCGAATGCGTCCTCATTGGTCCATCAGCACCTGACGGGAGGTCTCTCCATGCGGCGAATGACCGGAGTCCGGCGCGGGCCCGGCTTTACCCTGATCGAACTCCTGGTGGTGATCGCCATCATCGCGGTTCTGATTGGCCTCTTGGTGCCGGCCGTGCAGAAGGTGCGCGATGCGGCGGCGCGAATTTCGTGCAGCAACAACCTGCACCAGATCGGCACGGCGGCCCAGAACTACCAGACGGCCAACGGCACCCTCCCGCCCGGCTATCTCGGCCCCAACCCGAACCTGGCGGCCCTGCAAGGGACCTACAACAACCAGAACTACGGATACCAGGGGCAATACGTCGGCGTCCTGGGTCAGCTATTACCCTACGTCGAACAGGATGCCGTCTATCAACAGATGATGTCGGGCCTGCCCGCCGACTACCTGACGCCGGCCGCAACCTACAATCCGTGGTGGACCAACCTCAGCACCATCCAGGCGGCCACCGCCCACATCAAGACCTACCTGTGTCCCGCCGACGATGCCCAGTCGGCCACCACCGTCATCCTCGGCTTGACCACCTATACGCTTCCCACTGGTTTCAACCTGGACGCCCCTTACGTCGCCCCCGATCCGGTGGGGCTGGGGCGATCGAACTATGTGGGCGTGGGCGGTTACGCCGGGCAGGCGGCAGCGCTCCAGTATGCCGGCCTGTTCACCAATCGCGTCACGGTCAGCCTGACGGAGCTGACCAGCGCGGATGGCTCGAGCAACACGCTGATGTTCGGCGAGGCCGTGGGCGATGTCGATACAGGAATGCAACAAATCGCCTACAGCTGGATCGGTGCCGGCTCGCTGATCACGGCACCGGGGACCCCCACCGGGCCCGCCTCCGGCTGGTTCGCCTTCAGTAGCCGGCACACGGGCGTCGTGCAGTTCTGCTACGGCGACGGCTCGGTCCGCGGCGTTCGCAGGGGCCAGCTCCCGGGCAGTGCCGGCTGGCTCCAGTTCGTTTACGCCGGCGGCTGGAACGATGGGCAGGCGATCGACGACGACTCCTACTCCAACTGAGGCCGACGCCGGCCCAGAAAGAAACTCTCCATGCGTCTTCGCTCCCTGCTGTTGGGGCTCGCGCTGGCCGTGGCCGTCGGATGCGGTTCCCGACCAACCTATCCGACGACGCCGCCGACAGCGCCGTTGCAACTCGGCCCGCCGGGCGCCCTGCCCAGGCCGGCTCCGGTCCCGGCCCGTCCCTGAGAACTCTGAAGTTGCTGGGAGCCCAAGCATCATGGCCCAATTCTCTCGTTTGACCATCGGCCTGTTCCTGAGCGTCTTGCTGCTGGGCGCGCTGAGCGACTGGTTGCGCCTGGCGGAACAGGCGGGGTTTTCCGGTCCCGGCGCCCTCCGCCGCCTGGTGCTGCGCGAAGCGCTGAACGATCAGGCCTCCGTACGGGCCGAGCTGGCCTCCACCCAGGAGCGCCGCCGCCAGACCGAGGAGTTGACCCTGGCGACCTTGAATGGCCGGGTGACGCTGCACGAGGGGGCGGCCCAGCTGCGGGACCTGTATCGCGCGGCCCCCCGTTTTCCCTGGGCGACGGTGGTGCGACGCTTTCCTGGCGCCTCCGACGAGGAGTGCTGCTGCCGGCTGCTGATTAGCGAGGTCCGTTCCCTGGAGGGACCCCAGCGCGAACAGGCCCAGGCCGTCGCTCTTCGCCTGGAAACGGAGCTGGAAGACGAATTGCGGGTCGGTTCGCTGAGTTTGCCCGCCCGGGCCAAACCGGCGTCGGAGGACGGCGCTCGCCTGAAGGCATCAGCTCGGAGCCCGCAGCGTCAGCGAGGGCGATCGGCCGAAGCCCTCGCTGACGCTACGGGCTCCGACGCGTAGCGGAATTCGCCAGTATTCCGCGTTCGCGCTGGCGGAATTCTGGCGAATTCCGCTACAAAAGCGTGGCGGCGAACTTGCGAACCAGTCATTTAGCTCGCCTGCGGCTCCGGTCGCCTCTGTGGGAAGAACGACAGGCCCAGCAGCACCGCCGCGCTGAGGAGATAGGCTCCGGTCCAGTGGTAGGGCGACTGGCAGAGGACGGCCGGTATCCGCGGTTTCATGGCGACGATGATGTCCCACGGCCAGGCGATGGGCGAGCCGAACAGCGGGGAATGGATCACGCCAAACAGGGCGCAGGCTCCGGCGAAGAGCAAGTAGCCGGCAGCCGGCGCAGATGGCCGTCCAGGATCGCCGCCAGGGCGGCCGCCCAGAGCAGGCTGGTCACGATGAAGCCGTTCCCCAGGCAGCGCAGGGTCACGATCATCACCTCGCCGTGCTCGTCCGCGGCGGAGCGTCCCGCCAATGCCCCGTCGAGCAGGATCATGACGAGATAAGCCAGCGTCGGCAGGAACGCGAACGCCAGAGCCGGGTAGTGTTTCACCGGCGTGGCGTGGAACGACTGGGCCGTGATCTCCAGGCCGACGAACACCAGGATGGGGAACATCGCCACCGGCGGCAGAAAGGTGTACAGCACGCCGAACACGCCGAAACAACCCACCAGGCCAACGAATAGCGCGGTTGCCAGCGTGTAGGCGGCCCGGCCTCCCATCGCCTTGTAGGCCGGATGGCCGATGTAGGGCGTCGTCTGAATCACGCCGCCGAGCAGCCCCGCCACCACCGAGGCGATCCCCTCGGTCAGCAGCACGGTTCGAGTGTCGTAATCGTCGCCGGCCGCCGCGGCACTTTCCGTGCAGTCGATGCCCCCCACAATGGTGGCCAGCGCGAAGGGCAGCGCCACCGGCAGCTTGAGCAGGGCGGCCGACAGCACCGGACCCCACCAGCCCCAGTCCAGCGTGGTGAACGGCGACAGCGACGGCAGCCCCGGCGATGCTCCCATCGAATGCCCCGCCGGCACCAGCGCCGTGCCGAAGAGCCGTCCGCCGGCGACGAGAATCACGCCCAGCACAACAGCCGCCAGCGCGCCGGGAATCTTGTAAGGCAGATCCCGGTGGGCCACCAGCGTGACGAGGATCACCGTCAGCACCGCCATCCCGGCCAGCGGCACGGGGGCGATATCCTGCAGCAGCGGCATGAAGGCGATCAGCGCCAGGGCAATCGCGGCCAGCGACCCGAGGAGACCGGCCCGCGGCACCCAACGGCGCACCGCATTCCCCAGGGGAGCGCAGGCCACCTTGAACAGGCCCGCCAGGACCAGCACCACGACGCCGACGTGCCAGCCGAAGAGCATCGCCTTGTCGTGATCGCCCTCGAAGCGCCGATTTCCGTCCGCCAGTGCCGGCACCATCACCAGCAACGCCACCCCGAACGTGCTGGGCGTGTCCAGCCCTAGCGGCATGGCGGTTACGTCGGACTTGCCGGTGCGCTTGGCCAGGCGAAAGGCCATCCAGGTATACACCAGGTCGCCCAGGAGGACGCCGAGCGCCGTGCCGGGGATCATCCGGGTCAGGACAAATTCGTGCGTGTACAGTCCAACGGCCGAGCCGCTGACCAGGGTCACGAACAGCACCATGACCGCGACGTTGTCGAGCATCAGCCCGAAGAACGCGTTGACATCGCCCCAGGCCGCCCAGGTGGTGCGCTTCATGTGCTGAGTCCTTGGTCCTAGTGCAGTGTCAATGCAAGGATTTGGGATTCAGCGGCGCGTGGCACGCCCTGAGGTACTCCGAAGGGCGTGCTTGACTGTCCGCACGCCCTTCGGAGTACCTCAGGGCGTGCCACTCTAAATACCGTGCTTGACGCTGCACCAGGTCTTTGTGCGGCCGGGCGGGGTCCGTGACAAGACGGGGGCAGTGTTCCCCGCCATTGGTGATGGTTCCCTGCCGGTCGCGTCCCCTTCGGCCGATCGCGTTGCTGACTTGATTTTTTTGCGGCGAAATGCCGATGGTAAAGACGGCAAAGTTTGCGCGTCTTCCCAGGCGGAACTTTGCCAGGGCCGCTGATTACAGCAGGGAGGGTCCATGCGCGGTGTGTGGCTGTCTTCGTTCGTCGGCCTTCTCAGCTGCGCGGGCTGGAGTGTTGCCCAAACGGCGCCGGCCCCCCGCAGTCGCAGACTCCGGGCCCGCCGCCGCTGCCACCGAGGCCGCGTGTGCCCTGTGCAACCTGCCGATCAGCGACGGCCCGGAACGGCTCTGGTTCAACGCCGACTATCTGCTCTGGCGCATTTCCCAGCCGAAACTGCCGCTGCTGGTGGGCACCATCCCCGTGGAAAGCGCCGAGCTGGTGCAGACGTTGCCGGACTCGACCATTCAGCCATTGTTCGGCGGCGGCGCGGGACAATGGGGTGCGGCCCTGCGATCCGGGCTCCGGCTGGAAGCCGGGGCGTGGCTGGACGACAGCCAGGACCTGAGCGTTCAGGCCGGGTTCTTCCAACTGCTGGAGAGCCGGCAGACGGCCTCCGTTCAGTCGCCCGCCCAGGTGCCGCTCGGCCCGGTCTTCCAGGACCCGGTAGCCGGCCAGGAAGTCCTCATCATGGATGCCGTGCCGGGGCTGCGCACCGGCGGCGTCGCCATCTCGACCAGCAACCGCCTCTGGGGCGCGGAACTGAACGCACTGGCCAGACTGCCGCTGGACGTGTTCCCAGGCCGACTCGGACTAATCGCCGGCTTCCGCTACCTTCAGTTCACCGAGGAGCTGGATATCGACACCGCCAGCCTGGCGGTGCCCAACGGCCATCTGCCGTGCGGTTGAAGCCACCTCGATGTGCTCGACGGCACGGTCGTGCCGTCCAACCCGGCCCCGAACGGTCCCGCCATGACCTCGTTCGACCATTTCGGGATCACGAACAGCTACTACGCCCCGCAACTCGGCCTGTCGGCGGAACTCAGCCGTGGCCCCTGGTCGCTGGATGTCGTCGGCAAAATCGGGCTGGGGCTGGTCCATCAGACGGCGACGACCCAGGGCGGCACGGTGCTGACCCAGGCAGACGGCAGTCTCGCCACCTACCCGGGCGGCGTGCTGGTGCAGCCGGGCAGCGGCCCGGCGAGCGAAAATCATTTCGCAGCCATCCCTGAGATTGCCATCACCGCCGGTTGCCGCATCACCCCCTGGCTCCGGGTCCAGGCCGGCTACGATCTGCTGGGCGTCAGCCGCCTGACGCGGGCAAGCAGCCTTGTAGGCGGCGTCGATTCGCGCCAGGTCTTCCAGCTCAGCTTGTTTGATGCCAGCGTCTCGTCCGCCGGTCCGTCGCTCCAGCTGCCGGGCGGCAGCTTCTCGGCGCAGGGGCTGACCTGCGGGCTGGAGGTGGAATACTGAGGGGGTCAGGCGAGCGGCAGGAGATAGCCTACCCTCGGGGTGAAGGGCGTTTCTGGGCAAATTGCTGGGCAAACTCGCCACACCCCCCGCAACACGGGTGGATAAGGGACGACAAGTGCTGCCCGTCGCCTAAATGCGTTGTCAACGCTTGGCCTTGGGGTAGCCGAACTCGCCAGAGTTCGGGTCCTCTGAAGTCTGGCGACTTCAGCTACCCAGGTTTCCTGTCATCCAGGGGGAGTGGGCTCACACAGGCGTGACATGTAATTTCATTGATGCATATAACCTGTGGCCTGATAAGGGATTCGGGTGCGCCATTTCCTGTCACGGGGGGTTGACAGGAAACGAGAAAACAACGCCGCGGCGAGCCGAGCCTGAGCGGCTCAAGCGCCGTCGTTGGCCTCATCCGCAAGCCTGCCTCCTGGCATGTCCTGGTCCGTCTGTGCTGGTTCTGCTGCCCGCCGCCTGCCCTGGGTGGTCCGAACTGTCTGTTCCGCATTGCTTTCCGTCTGCGAATTTGGATAATATGCACAAGTTGAGCAGTTTTCCTACAGGAACGCTTGCCCAAGGAGTCCATCGGGCCGCGGATCGTGAGGCCGTCCGAGCCTCGCGTCGGTCAGGGATGCCGTGGGTCATGTCAGCGTCCGGCTAAAGCAAGAACAGGAGGTCGAGCGGATCGCGCTACCGGGCGGGAGTCAGGCAGTCGGCGCGGGATACGCAAAGCCGGCGGCCTCAGCGAGGGCGCGCCCATGCGCAGAGTCGTGGTGACAGGTCTGGGGGTCGTCGCTCCCAACGGCGTGGGCAAGGAAGCGTTCTGGGAAGCGTGCGTCGAAGGGCGAAGCGGCGTCGGTCCCATCCGATCGTTCGACGCCTCGGGGCATCCGGTCCAGATCGCGGCCGAGGTGCCCGATTTCGACATCCAGCAGTACGTCCCGCCGGAACATCGCAAGAGCCTCAAGATCATGAGCCGGGCCATGCGCTTCGGCGTGGCCGCCTCGACGCTGGCGGTCCGCGACAGCGGCCTGGAGCTGGACCGGGAAGATCCGGAACGTGTCGGCGTGATCATGGGCACCGGCCTGGTGCCGATCGACCTGTCCGAAGTGGCTCCGCTGCTGGCCGAGTCGTGCGATGCCAATGGCCGCCTGGCCGTGGATCGACTCGGCCAGCGGGGTTCAGGGGCGCTCTTTCCCCTGTGGCTGCTCAAGTACTTGCCCAACATGTTTGCCGCCCACATTTCGATGGCCCACAACGCCCAGGGACCCAACAACACCGTCACCACGGCGTGTGCCGCCGGCACCCAGGCCGTGGGCGAGGCCTTTCGTCTGATCCAGCGGAACGACGCCGACATCATGCTGGCCGGCGGGGCCGATAGCCGCATGGACCCGCTGCTCTTACTGGCCTACACCGCGCTGGGGGCCCTGAGCCGGGCCGAGAGGCCGGCGCAGGAGGTCTCACGCCCCTTCGACGGCCAGCGCGACGGCTTTGTCCTGGGAGAAGGGGCCGGCGTGTTGATCCTGGAAGAGCTGGAACGCGCCCGGCGACGCGGCGCGACCATCTACGCCGAGGTGCTCGGCCTGGGCAGCAGCTTTGACGCCTACGCCGTCACCAAGCCCGATCCGCAGGCGCGGCGCGGTGCGGGCCATCCGCTGGGCCCTGCGCGAGGCCGGCGTCGATCGCCAGGACGTCGATTACATCAACGCCCACGGCACCAGCACACGGCTGAACGATTTGATGGAGACGACGGCGGTCAAGGCGGTCTTTGGGGATGGGCGCAGGCGCTGCCGATGTCGTCCATCAAGTCGATGGTGGGGCACCTGATCGGGGCCGCCGGCGCCGTCGAGGCGGCCAGCCTGGCCCTGACCCTGCACGACGGCGTCCTGCCGCCCACCATCAACCACACCCATCCGGACCCGGATTGCAACCTGGACTATGTGCCCAATACCGCCCGAGAGATGCGCGTGCGGACCGCGGTGTCAACGAGCTTTGGCTTCGGCGGGCAGAACGCGGCCCTGGTGATGCGGCGGTTTGCGGGATAGATCACATCCTGGCGAGCGGGCGGGCGTAAGCCGCCCGGTCAGTCACCGGGGGGCTTACGCCCCCGTTCGCCATCAAAACAGGAACTGCACCTCGAGCATCGGGCCGTGGAAGTAGACGCTGCCGCCGGTGTTTTTGATGCCGGCCTGCGTCGCCAGGTCGAAATTGATCTGCGACAGTGCCTCCTCCACGTTGAGGGCCCACAGGGCTGTGTAACCGAGGCGGATTCGCATCTTCTCCAGAGTCACCAGGTCGAAGAAGGCGTTGACTTCGTACAGGGACGTGAAGTTCCAGTCGCTGCGCCGGTTGTTGAACGCGACCACGTCATCGCCCCGGGTCAGGCGCGTGGTCACGTCGGCGTTGTCGCCGCCGACGCCGGCCTTGACCATCACCCCGAACGACAGCCAGTCGGCGATGGGATAGTTCCACTCGAAGCCGGTTTGCGCCAGCAGCATATGGTTGTCGGCCCGCGACAGGTACGTGGCCTGCAAGGTGCGCGGATCGATCGTGGTCCCACCGTTATTCAGATTGGCAGACAGGCTGTCGTCGGCCAGGATGGTGCCCCGTTCGTCCAGCTCGAAGTAGCGCAGGCCGACGATGGTTTCAACGCCGGTCAAGGCCCGCGACCACCAGCGGTAATTCAGTTCGGCGCTGCCGACCGAGGTCTGCAAGGTGGTGGTGACGCGGTCGGCGGCCACGAACAGACTGTTGCCGGGGCCGCCCTGGAACAACACCGGCGGGTTGATGAATGGCAGCATCACATGCCCCGGGTCGACCACGCTGGCCGACGTGCTCTCCTGGGGCAAGTAGAAGCCGGTCAACTCGATGGCGGCGTCGTCGTACATGTAGCCGACCGTCAATCGCCCCCCGTAGTAGTAACTGGGGTCCAGGTCGTAGGTGGTCTGGACGACCGTGCCGTTGTCGGTGGCGACGACGGCATGGCCGGGCCGTTCGCGCATCAGGCCCATGGCCCCCAGGTGGACATAAACGCCTTCCTCAGCCATCGGGCCGAGGCCCCAGGCGGTGGGAATGTTGGGCGGCAGACTGAGCGGATCGCCGGGCCCGGGCGGCGCGGTGGCGCCGGTCAGCGGGCCGGGCACGAACTGCTGGCCCCCCTGGCCTGGAGCCGGGCACGCTGCTTCCGGCGCCGGCTCGGGCAGCACCTGAGCCCACGCCGACTGACCCACACAGAGAGCGGCCGCCGCCGCGCCGATCCACCACGTCTTCATGATCCCCTCCCCAACGCATCGTTCTGCGACATCCCGGGTCCCTGCTCGCTACCGCGGCTCGGGCCGGCGGTCAGTGGTCTGAACGCCGAAGAAGTTGACGTTGAAGCCGAGGTTCACCGCGCCGGTCGAGTTGTCGTCGTTGGCCGGCAGGTTGTTGGTCAGGAACCCCGCCAGATTGCGGATGCCCGCCGGGACGAGGCGTCTTTCCGGCGACTCCACCTCCAACCGCGAATAACGAGCCGCCGGGGAAACCCTGCGAGCCGCCCTGCTGTTTCTTTGCCGCCGCAAGCCGAGTATCATGGCCGCGCTCCTCCTGGAATGGGCCTCACGCCCGGCCCCCTGTCCTGGGACTGGGGACGGACCGGCCATCGGACGACTTAGAAACTCAAGGTGATCCCCGCAGTGATTCCCTGGGCCCAGAACCCGCTGGTCTGAAACGGCACCACGGGATGAGGCGACGATCCGAGCTGGCCGGGGTCACCCACCGCCCCGACGTTGACCGTGGTGTCGATCTGATCTCCCGGCCGAACGACGTTCGACCAGTACAGGAAGTTGTAAGCCAGCGACATCTTCACGTGCTCGTTGAACTCCCAGGCCATCGTCAGCGCGAGCTCGGGCACCACGCCAATCTGGTTCCGCGTGAAGCGGCCCATGTTGGTGGGCTGAACGAGCAGGCCGCGACGTTATCGACGGTGACCGTCCCGTCGGGCTCGGTGACGCTGCTGCCACCGCTAATCGTGATCTGCTGCTGGGTCTGGCCGACGGCCACCTTGCCCAGCAGCGTCACCACCACCGGGCCGACGCGCGATTCCAGCTCCATGCCGAGCTGGCCCCCGTAGAAGCGATTGCGCGTCTCAAAGTTGTCCACGAGATTGGTCAGGTTGCCCGGATTGCCGAAAGCGTCCGGAACGTCCGTCACGTACTCCTGGATGAGCAGTTGCTCGTTGAGGTTCAAGTAGCGGACGCCGCCGAGGAACGTTATCCGCGACCAGACCACGACATCCAGGCACTCGCTGTAGCGGACATTGAGGTCGCCCCCATAGAACCGCCGCGGCATGCTGATGTTGAGCGCGCCCCCCTGCACACCCGGGATGGCGATGGGGTCGGCATCGGAGCTACCCGTGTTCGGGTTGAGGAACGGCCGGGCCAAAACCAGGCTGCTCGAGGGGTCCCCCCCGTTGATTACCCCGACGTTGCTTGTGGCTCCCGTCAGGATGAAGGCGTTGGCCTCGACGCCCCACTCGTGGGCCTGGCCGAACCAGTAGAGAGCGCTCAGCCGGCCGCCCGATTGCCGGCTAGGTCCCTCTGTCCCGCCGATAAGGAGACCGGTTCCGGGCTCTCCCAGGGCGCCAGGAAGCGCATCTTTGAGGCTGCCCGTGGTGACTAGCGGCGGGACCTGCATACGCCGCACCCACCAGTACAGGAAATCCGCTTCCAGGGAGAACTGGGGCACCAGGCCCACCCGTTCCGGGTGGACGTTGCTGAACCCGTTGGGCGGCAGGCACTCGGCGGGCGCGGATGGACCCTCCGGCGACGGCGGGCTCATCTCCGGGCCGGGATAGGCAGGCATCGGGCCAGCGCCAGGGGGGAAGCCGTACCCCGGGGGAGCACCCGGCCCCGCGCCAGGGGGGGGAGCGTCGACACCGGGCGAGCCGGGCGGGGCGGGCGGGAACTGCGCCTGCACCGGCACGGACAGCCCCAACCACCCGGCCAGTAGCGCCACGCCCATCCATCGTCTCGCCATGTTCGCCTCCCCCGGCCAGATACCGCGGGGCCGGATTTACCGCCGGCTCATCCCCGTTGCGCCCCGCGGCGGCGGCACAATCGGCCTATGGACTTGCACTGTGAAGGATCGGCTGCATAACCGGCTTTCTTGAACTTTTCGGCACAGCCGCGCAAGTCAACCAGAATTGACCCGGCGCTTCCAGGCCGAGAATATGGGCACGATGGTCAAACACTGGCGACAGCGGTGTTCCGTAAGATGGGCCCAATGGCGTGTGTCGTGCCGCCTCTTCGGCGGTGAATGGTGCCACACCCGGCGCGGGCCGCGACCTTCCATGCGGTTTCCCCATTTTGACCGCCGATACCAATCCCCGCAGGGGACGATGCGAGATCTAGTAACCGCCAGCCGACCCCTCGATCACAAGGGGGAATCGGGATGGGGGCGGAGTTGGCGGGGGGGCCATCCATGCCAGGGAAGGTACTATGATGCCCAATGTCGAGAGCAATTGGCGCACGGCGACGAAACAGCGGACCCGGGCCCCTAAGCGCTGGCAGCACTCGGCGCGATTCCAGGTGGAGGAACTCGAGGCCCGCACCTTGTTGCAGGGCGGCACCTGGACCACGCTGACCAACCTCATACCCGACCCGGAGGGTGGCCAGCACATGATATTGCTCTCCAACGGCACAATCATGGTGCAGGGGGGAGACAATCTCACCAATGAAACCACCGCCAACCGGTGGTATGCACTCACGCCGACCGCGACCGGGAGCTACGTTAACGGGACCTGGTCCACCTTGGCGTCCATGAGCATCCAGCGGGCGGCCTTCGGCTCGGCCGTCCTGCCCGACGGTAGATTGCTCATCGTGGGAGGCGAGGATTCCGGCAATCCGATTGCCATGAACGAAACCAATACGGGTGAGATCTACAACCCGCTCACCAACACCTGGTCGCCGATCGCGAATTTCCCCCAGCCCGA
The DNA here is from genome assembly GCA_963827935.1 of uncultured Planctomycetota bacterium. Lineage (GTDB taxonomy): Bacteria > Planctomycetota > Planctomycetia > Gemmatales > Gemmataceae > DATFNV01. Next base: position 1,465,576 of record CAWHCN010000004.1, read on the forward strand.
ATTCGGAGACAACAACCTCGAAGTGCTCCAAAACGGGACCGTCCTTGCCGGCTACCTCAACGGCCCGCAGACCTACATCTACCATCCCACGACGAATACCTGGACGTTCGCGGCAAACTTGCTGAACGGCGACACCAGCGGCGAGGAAACCTGGGTCAAGCTCCCGGACGGCAGCATCCTCTCTTACCAAATCCAGGGCAGCCAACCACAGACCGCGGAGCGGTACATTCCGTCCCTGAACGAGTGGGTCTTTGCGGGCAACGTTCCCGTCAACCTCAGTTCCGACGGCGGCAACAACACCATCGTTCCGGAACTCGGCCCGGGCTTCATGCTTCCCGACGGGCGGTCCTTCTGGCTCGGCGCCAGCAACCATACGGCTCTGTACACCCCGCCGACCACTCTGCTCGGCACCGGGAGCTGGGTGGCGGGTCCGGACATCCCGAACAACCTGGGTCTCTTCGACGGTCCCGGCTGTGTCATGCCCAACGGCGACGTGCTGTTCCTCGCCAGTCCCCAAGACGGTACAAACTTCGCCGGCCCAACGCACGTCTTTGAATACGACCCATCCACTAACGCCATCTTGGGGGTGGCCGTCCCTGCCGCCTTGCAAACGGACCTCAACAACGGTGGCACGCTCGGCAGGCAGCTGATCGTACTGCCGAGCGGACAGGTGATGCTCACCAACACTGACACCAAGATCTGGGTCTTCACGCCCAACGGCAGCCCGCAAAACGCGTGGCGGCCGAGGATCACCAAGATCACGAACAACGGTAACGGTACGTTCACCCTCACGGGCCAGCAGTTGAACGGCCTGGACGAAGGCTCCCTCGAAGGCGATGACAACCAGAACGCCACCAACTACCCGATCGTCCGCATCACCGACGACACGGGGAAGGTCTTCTACTGCGCGGACGTTCAACTGGAGCAGCACGGGCGTGGCAACGGGCAACGCCACGGAAACCACGCAGTTCGTCCTGCCTGCCGGCCTCAACACCATCACCGCGAGCTTTGTCGTGATAGCCAATGGCATCCCTTCGCTCCCGTTCACCGTCTCAAACGTCACCGTCTTCTACCCATTCCGCTTCGTCTACAATCCAGCGAATGGCCTGTTTAGCGGCAACCTTACGCTCGTCGATTACGGCCTCCTCCCAGTCTCGGGCACCATTGAGGTCCTCTTTCCATCGTTTCCGAAGGGAGTCACTCTGGCCAACGCCATGGGCAAGACCGCGGCCGGCGTTCCCTTCCTTAAGGTAACCGGCACGCTGACTCCTCACGGCGCGTCGTTGCGCGTCCCGATCGAACTGCGCGACCCCCTCAACCTTCCTTTGAGTACCTTCCTCGAAGCCCTTTATGCCGTGGAACTCCTGCTGGAACCGTAAACAAGCGGCGGCCCGAGGTTGTTGTGTGCGGCGGTCGTTCGAGTTCAGGGGCGAGCAAGTGCCACAGTGGGACAGGGTTGGCCGCCCCGGTTGCCCAACCCACGCCCCTCACCATTGCCTCCCGTTTGAATCAGTCCCGTTTTTTCGGTCCTGTGTGTGTGGACCAACACCCCGAGCGCAATCCGACGCCGACGAGGCATAAAGCGACCGGCAGGAGATAGGTGCCCTCGGCAGCGCCTCTCCGACCGCCCGCCGGCACCGCACGCGCTGCCAGGTTGAACTGAAGTGACCGGGACTTCTGTTCAACCTGGCGCGGACACCGCAAGCCATTGGTAAATAACGACATGTGCCTTCGCGATTCAGCAAAAATCGCCAGGTTGAACTGAAGTCCGATGTGTGCGGGAGCGCTACGACGGGCCCCTTCGCCGCAGGGCGAGGGATCGTCGCCCCAGCCCCCCGTACTCGGTCGGAGCACCGGCCCGAGGGGAGATTATCTCCTGCCGTTCGCCTAAGCACGAGTCTGGGGGTGTCTGCTTATCCCGCAGCCGTTAGAGTCCCATCCCCAAGCGGCAGTCACCTGTCCCAGGATCGTGGCCGTTGGGCACCGCCTGAAGGCGGGTCTTCGGTAGCCCCGGTTATTCTCGCCTCGCCTGGCTTCACGGCCCCGGTTATAATCCAGCCCGTTCTCGCCTGGAGACGCCGTTTTGGCGGCCTCTGGAGTCCCACGCTCCCGCGCTGGAGGACCTGATCCCCATGCCTCGTCGCAACCTTGCCTGGCTGCTCGGCATCGCCGCCGTCGCCATCTTCGGCCTTGCCGTTTCCCATAGTGCCCCATCCCGCGAGAAGGACCGCGATTACGAGCTGGTCGGCCTTGTCGTCGACGTGCTGCACGAGGTCCGAAACAAGTACGTCACCGATGTCGATCCGGAACGGGAACGCAAGCTCGTCGAGGACATGATCAACGGGGGGCTCGAACGCCTCGACCCCCATTCGCAGTACATCAACCCGAAGGACTACAAGCAGTTCACCAAGACCAGCCGCGGCAAGTTCGGCGGCATCGGCATTCAGCTCGGCTACGACCGCCAGAACCGCGGTACGCTGTCGGTCATCAGCCCGATGCCCGGCACGCCCGCCTACGACGCCGGCATCCTCGCCGGCGACCTCATCGTGAAGATCGACGGCAAATCGACCGACAACATGCGCCTCAACGAGGCGGTGGACCTCATCCAGGGCGACCCGGGCGAGAAGATCACACTGACCGTATTGCACGAAGGCTCCAAGGAGCCGGTGGACGTGCCCCTGGTCCGGGCCGAAATCCAGGTACAGGCCGTCATGGGCGATCGCCGCAAGGCCGACAACCCCAAGGAGTGGGAGTTCCTTCTCGATCCCGACAGCAAGATCGGCTTCATCCGGCTGACAGCCTTCAGCGAGACGGCGGCCCAGGAGATGAAGGACGCGGTCACGCAACTCCAAAAGCAGGGGGTCCGCGGCCTGGTGATCGACCTGCGCAACAACCCGGGCGGGCTGCTCAAGGCCGCCGTGGACATCTGCAACCTCTTCATCGTCGATGGCCGCATCGTCAGCACCAAAGGCCGCAATCACAAGGATGAAATCCACGATGCCAAGCCCGACAAGGCCATCCTGCCGCCCGAAAAGTGCCCGATCGCCATCCTCGTCAATCGCTACAGCGCCAGCGCCAGCGAAATCGTGTCGGCCTGCTTGCAGGACCACAACCGGGCGATCGTCGTCGGCGAGCGCAGCTACGGCAAGGGGAGCGTGCAGAACGTGATCGAGATGAAGGAGGGGGGCGAAACGGCCGCCCTCAAGCTCACCACCGCCAGCTACTGGCGCCCCAGCGGCAAAAACATCCACCGCTTCCCCGACGCCAAGGACACCGACGAGTGGGGCGTCAAGCCGAACGACGGCTACGAGGTGAAGCTGACCGACGAGGAGCGCCTGGAGTATATGCTCGATCGCAGCCAGCGCGATGTGGTCCGCGGCAAGGCCGGCACGCCGGAGCCGCCCAAGGAGAAGAAGGACAAAAAGCCGTTCGAGGACCGCGTCCTCAACAAGGCGCTGGAGTATCTCCGCGAGGAGATGAAGAAACCGGTCGTTCCGGAAAAGGCGAACGGATAATTCCTGGCGAGCGGGGGGCGTTAGCCCCCCGGTATCAGAACCGGGGCGCTAATGCCCCCCGCTCGCCAACTTATCGCGGACACGCCTTCTCCGGAATCGCCCTGTAGAAGGTCACGCTCGGGATCGGCACCGTCGGGGACAGGCCCGGCGGCTCCGGCTCGGCCTTGTAGAGCGTGATCCGCGGCGACGGCCTCGGCGGCAAGCATTCCGGCGGCAGCGGCTGGGCGCGATAGAACGTCACCGGCGGCGGCTTCCCCTTGTAGAACGTGACCGCTGGGATGGGGCTGCGGTAGAACGTCACCGGCGGCAGCGGCACCGGCCCGATGCACTTGGGCGGCAACGGCTCCGCCCGGTAGAAGGTGACCGACGGCATCGGCAAGAGCGGGCCGCACACCGGCGGCGGCGGCGGCAACTGCCGGTAGAACTTCACGCTCGGGATGGGCAACGTCGGGGCGGCGCAGGGTGTCGTGGCCTCATCGCCGGCCAGCACCACGCCGGCGCTTGCCAGCCAGACGATCAGTGAGCCAGAGACATATCTCATCGGCAAACTCCCGCGGCAGGATGGCAGCCGGCGCCGGACCTGTCGAATCTATCGACAATTCCGGCCCGGCCGATGCAGCAGCGCCGCCAACGGCCACGCTGGGCCGATACCGGGACTGCGGGTCGGGCAAGGCGGGAGGCATGGGCAAGACCGATGACGCACCCCCTGACGGTCCTTTTCGAAGACAATCACTGTCTTGCCGTGCTGAAACCGGCGCCGCTGCTCACCCAGGGCGTGCCGCCGGGAATCCCGACCCTCGAAGGCATGGTGAAGGATTACCTGAAGGAGAAGTACCACAAGGCCGGGCGACGTTTACCTGGGCATCCCGCATCGCCTGGACCGCCCCGTTTCCGGCGTGGTCCTGTTCGCCCGCAACACCAAGGCGGCCCGGCGCCTGGCAGAGCAATTTCAGCAGCATCAGGTCCGCAAAGTCTACTGGGCGGTGGTCGACGGCGACGTGGCACCCGACACCGGCACCTGGGACGACTGGCTGGCCAAGCGGGCGGACGAGGCGCGGAGCGAGCACGTTCCGGCCGACGATCCGCTGGCCCGGCGTGCGCTGCTGACTTATCGCCGTATTGGCGGCGGCGCCGGCTGGTCGCTGCTGGAGATCGAGCCGCAGACCGGCCGGATGCACCAGATCCGGATTCAGTCCGCTTCCCGCGGTTGGCCGGTGCGCGGCGATGTGCTTTACGGATCGCGCCAACCCTTCGGGCCGCCTGCGGAGTTGTCGCGCGATCGCGTTATCGCCCTGCACGGCCGCAGCCTGACGTTCCTGCACCCGATCCGCTACGAGCCGATCACGGTGACGGCAGAGCTGCCGGAGGCGTGGCAAGGGTTGGTTTTCCCGGGGATGGGATAGTGGGATGTCCGGCCCCGGTTAGCTTCAGCCGCTGGATAGGCCGCATGCCATGGGTTCGCGCGGCGTCAACTGCGCGAGGTGCAAACGCGCGGCTGCCAGCAGTTGCTGGTCTTCGACATCCCAGATCTCTTGATCGGCCCAGCCGGCAACGTTCGCGATGAGCTGTCCAAACCGCCAGTGCGGATAGCGTTCGCACAACCTCGCGATGGTCGCCATCAGATCGGCCTGCTCTTGGCAATTCATGGTAGACAATCCCTCACCCTGGGCATCCGCGTCACGTCCAAACGAGGCAGATTCTGAATCACCTCTGCTGGAACCAGCACGCCCGGCTTCAGCTTGGCCGCACGAGTCGCTCGTGGCCCCCCGTTGAGGCCGGTGAACGTGTTGCCCGCCAGGGTGAACTCGACAAGCAGGACCATCCCGGCCGGACCGCTCGGCGTGTCCGCCGCTGACCGAACCACGCGATCGATGCGCGAATCCGGCAGGAGCGACACGTAATAGCGTGCGGCCTGCTCGGCCTGGCCGTCGAACCAGAGGCAGGGGGTGACTTTTTGCGACATGGGAGGTTCCTCGCGGCTCGGAGAACGATTAGAATGATAAACCAGTCCATGCCACGCCAATGGTCAGCGACCCAGCGCCCAGCAGGTCAGCTGACGGTGCCACCACCACCCTCGGACAGCCCGTGGCACCCTCGTGGCACCCTGATGGCACCCTCGTGGCACCCTCATGGCACCCTTGGCACCCTCGTGGCACCGTGGCGGCACCATCGTGGCACCCTCATGGCACCGTGGCGGCACCGTCGTGGCACCATGCTCACCGGACAGCAGCGGAGGTGGCCGACGCACAGCTGATGGTGCACACAGAGGCCAGCTGCGGGACGATGGCATTATGAGCACCAGAAAGGCGCAGCGCGGCGCAGGTCAGCGTAACGTACATCATCGACATGCTCGCTTACCCCCCGCTGCATCCGCTGGCGAGCGCGTGCCTTCGCCAGGCGCATCAGATGTTCAATCTGCAGGAACTGGTTTAGCTCTGCCGTCTCTTCCGGGGACAGGGAGTCACTCTTCTGCCGACGAATCAGGTCGGCAACGTGGGCCTTCGTCTCTTCCGAGGGCCGAAAGTCGATGACCGCTTGCGGCGTGCTACCCCCGGCGATGAAATCCACAAATTCGTCGTAGGCGAGGATCATACGGTTTGCCTCCGCTGGAGCGATCGAATCTTTCGCACGGTAATCTTACGGCCGATAGACGACACAGCGCTCCGCGTTCACCCGATCTTGTGGGAAGCTGATCTGCGATTTCACCTTCATTATCTCCTTTTTACCCTCAATTCAACCTTCCGGTTTCTCCTCGAGTGCTTTCATCCACTTCATTAACCTCCCGATCCTCAGCCTCGGCGCTTTGCCCGTTTCCAGCTGGGATAGGGCCGACACCTCAATCCCCATCCGACCGGCCACCTCCGCGAGCGTTAGCCCTAGGCTTTCCCGGCGGGCCTTCAGCTGCGCCACCACCTTCTCATCCGTATCGTCTACCGGCTCGCTCACCTTCCCCAGTGCCAGGCGCCACGGGCCTGGCTTCGCCGCCTCCTCGCGGGGAATGGATTCTGGTTCGGACGGCGGCAACATTGGCTCGCTAAGAACTTCCTTGGCCCGCTTGAGGAACCACTGTTCGACCTCCAGGAACTCCGGGCGCTGAGTCCAAGCGGTCACGTCCAGAACCCACAAATGGCCGTGACGGCAGAAGTAGAAAGCTACCCGCTTGATCTCCGGGAAGTTCGGGTCCGCGCATCGCTGATGCCGGGCCAGGAGGAAGTAGCCAAAGAGTTGGTCCAGATCTTTCGCTTGCATCACACGCAGCTTTGTTGTCTTGAGGTCCACGAGCAAATCGCCAGAAATGAGGTCGCAATCAGCGCCCTCCACCAGGTCGGATGTCTCTCCGAAGCTTGGGTTCAGCAGGAGTCGCTTAGCGTGAAGTAGCGACTCAAAGGGCACGATGGCCAGCATCCCAAGCATGTCTTCCACGTCTTCCTGTGCAGCCGCCTCGAAACTGGGATGGAGGGCTTGGGCACGGTACAACACATCCAGCTTGGCCAGCCGGATGGCGTGGCCAGCAAGGTCGGCCTGCTCTGATAAGGCCGGGGACTTGTTCTTGACAAAAGCAGCGACAGCTGATCTGGCCCTTTTCACTACGCTGCTGATACGTTCGGCTACTTCTTTGGTCAGTTCTTCGTCACCCATCACCTCGGCCGGGTCGGTAGCGAGGCGGACAAATCCATCGCTGTCCTTCCCCAGCAGGAAGATCCCGCCTCCCGCGTCGGCTTTCGAGATCATATCGAGGGCGTCCTCGGCCACCCATCGTCGCGAAACGGCATGGGGTGCCCGGCGTTGAAGTTCAAACCGCAACAAGTAGTCGAACGCCGTGCCCATCGTCGAATAGTCATCGCTTCCCGGCTCGACCCTGAGTTGGGCAGGAATCTTGCGCGGCGGTTTCGGACGGAACGGCTTGAGCTTGGCTCTGACGTCCGGCAGACCGACAAAGCTGACCAGGCTCATACTGTGTACCTCCCAATTCTGGGTGTTCGCGTCACGCCAAATCTTCCGGAGTGACACCGGCAGCCACATCCAGCGCCCAGCAAAGTCTTGCCGCTGTGTCTCGGTTCGGTGCCATCCCACCCATCAATCAAAGATACTCGTACTCCGAATCGTAATCGGCTGCACCTGCGCTGCCCCCGCGCTGGACTTCACCTTCAGCTCATAGCTCCCCGCACTCCCCGCCTTGATCTTCCACGTCACCGGGCTGGTGCGGCGGGTGGCGTCGGGAGCGACCTCGGGAACCGGTTGGGTTGCCTCGCCGGCCATCAGGTGGAAGCCGGGCGGGACCTCCAGGGTCAGCGTCTCCTTGCGCTGTGGATTGCTGACCAGGGCGGTCAGGGTGAATTCGCCGCCGGGCTTGAAGTTGCCGCCGACCGAGAGGCCCAGGCGGCCGGCGGCGTCCTGGCCGCTGGCGACGTTGCCCAGGCCGTAGGCGAAGCCGACCTCGCGCCGGCCGCCTGGCGCGATCGGCTTGGCATCCCAGTAAAGCACGACCGCCGAGTCCCCTTCCTCCGCGTCGCGCCGGACCTTGGTGATGGCGTTGATCGGCAGCACCGGCACCTGCCAGAAGGTCTTCTCCTGCTTGCAGCGTTCGTTCTGTTTGCGCAAGTCGGGGTCGGGCCAGGCGCCGATGGTGACGCGGCTGGGCGGCTCAATTCGGCTGCCCAGGCGGAGCTGCACGCGAGCCACGGTGCCCGGCTTCTTCAGGTCGGCGTGCTCCAGCGCTTCGACATAATCGGGCACGTCTTCCGGCCGGGAGAAATCCTTCGAGGTTTCGCACAGCTCGTTTTCGCCGGGGATGGTGAACGGCACGCCGTCGTTCTGGCCGATGAAGGTGTCGAGCATGAAGCGCAGGCCGACGCGGTGTTCGTTCGTGTCCTTGTTTTCGATCAGGTAGCGGATGAGGCAGGTATCCAATTTTCGGGACTGTTCGCCGGCCACCACCTCGACGAGCTGGGTGACGGTGACATGCTGGGCAGGATAGACCCAGACCGATTTGCGTCCGCCGCCCTTGCCCTTGTCCAGGTCGGCAGGGATGGCCACATCGCGTTCGCCGTCCTTCCACTGGCCGCGGAAGTCGTAGCCTTCCAGGCCGCCGTCGCTCTTGCGCTTCCACGGCAACTCGCCGAAGATCAGGCCGTCGTCGGAAAGGCCCACGGCCCTCGGTTGGTTGGGGTCGCCCAGGGCGACGCTGTCGAGCTGAATCACGGTGTTGTTCGTGTAGCCGCGGTCGTCGCGGGTCAGTCTCTTGCTGGCCGCCCCGTCCAGCCCCCTGACCATGACCACGCCGAAACGCATGCTGGCCTGCCAGACCACCGGGGTCATGCTCTCCGGGTCGATCGGGCCGCCCGACTTGAAGCCGCCGGTCTTGGAGAGGAACAGATCATCCTTGTCCGTATCGTGGAAGGCGACGGCAATAAACGGATCGGGGTCGATGGGGACCTCGACCACCACGGGCGGCGGTACCTCCGGCGGCTTGGCCCCGCCACGCAGGGCGTCCACCCCCAGTACGGCGAGCAGGGCCACGAAGAGGGCCGCCAGGGGGATGAGAATGCTTCCCAAACGACTTTTTTACTCCGGGAAGGGGGATGGCCTGAGCGGGTCGTGAGCGGCGCTGGCCTGAGTCGTCCTTACGGGCGACGCGGGAGCGCTTGCGTTCCGCCGGAACGGCGACCGGGATGGCCGCGGCGACCGCGACCTCCGCCACCGGCTCGGCATCCGCCTGGGTGAAATCGAAGACCGCGGCGGGTGCTCGACCGGCCTGGGGTTTCTCGACCTGGAGGCTCACGCTGACCGGAAAGCGTTGATTGCCATTGGCCGTCACCGTCACCTGGGCTTGCAAGCGCTCGCCGGGGCGGTCCGGCACCTCGGGAACACTGAGCGGCAGTGTGGCGATCCGGCCCTGGAGATTGGGTCGGCCGACCTTCAGCCACGGCTGATCGCTAACGGCATGGGCATACACCGGCCGTTTCTCCGCCGTCGCCACTTGCAGCACATACTCGAGCCGCTCGCCCGCGGCCCCCTTCCATTGGATGGTCCGTGTATTGACCTCGACCTTCGGCGGCGGCGTCAGGCCCAGCGCCTCGAAGAACTGCTGCACGGCGCCGAGACCCGATGCGGCGGGCCCCTGCACGGGATAAATCCAGCCGTTGTCCTGGTACCACTTCGGCACGGCACCGTTCTCGAAAGAGGCGGCCGCTTCCTTGGCCGCCGCCTTCGATTTCTCCGCGATCTGTCGTGGCGTCTGGGCCCCTTTCAGGACGCCGTTGGGGAATGGCCGCACCGGCACTGCCGCCCGCACGGTGACCGTGATCTGCCCGCCGTTGGAATCGACGATCAGCCGGCCTTCGAGCGGCTTGGTCCCCGCGCGGAGGCGCTGCCCCACGACCCGGACCGGAATAACCGCCGAACTGCCGAACTGGAACAGCTTCTGGTTGGCACCCGCCCCGTCACCCAGCGACAGCCAGGGCGATTCGTCGCAGGTCACCGTTCCATGCACCAGGCGCATGCCGCGGTTTTCCAGGTGCAACTCAAACCGCCGCTCGGCGCCGACGCTCAGCGTGCCGAGGTTGATGTCCGCCAGCCCGACGTGGAGCTGCGGCCCTTGCAGAGCGTCGGACGGGAGCTTTTCGAGCAGGTCGTCCAGGGCACGGTCCTGATCGGGGGCGCGGGAGGCATCGCGGGCGGCTTTCGCCAGGTCGGCCCGGCCCAGGCCGCCCAGGAACCGCTCCAGGTAACCCTGTTGCAGCAGGGATCGGGCTTCGTTCCATTCCTGGTTGCAGGCCAGAGCCAGCTCATCGTAGCTGCGGCACTGCCGGCCCGAAGGAAAGACGAACGGGTGGGCAAACGCCTGTCGGCCGGCGGCGACGGGCCCGGTGCCGCCGTGGCCGTTGAGCAAGGTGCCGTCGAAGTAGCAGAAGGCGGCGTCGGCCGGATTGGCCCGGCGGCACTTGCTGCAGGTCGTGGACATGATCGCTGTCCCTGGTGCGGACATGGGGGGCGGCGCACGGCTTCAGATAGTGTCTCTGACCGCGGCGGGGAAGGCAAGGGAGGTCGGCTTTCACGCGGGTCCATTCCCGCTAATTCGCAGCGAGAAATCCACGTCTCGGGGAGTAGCCCCGGAGGGGCGGCCGTCGTTAGCCAGGGGCTTCAGCCCCTGGAAAGAGGCCCTTGTGTTGGCTTGGTAGCCCCGGAGGGGCGGCCGTACCCCGCGGCCGCCCCTCCGGGGCTACGGAGGATTTGTTTTTGCCGTGGACCCAGGGGCTGAAGCCCCTGGCTAACGACGGCCGCCCCTCCGGGGCTAACCGGTCCCCGAGCAGCCTGCCAGCGTGCGGCAGCGACCGACGATTGCCCCGAACTGCTCCTTGACAGGCACCATCGAGCAGCGGACGCTGCGCAACGAGGACGCCGGCGCGACCCTGCGAGACGTGGCGGCGGGGACGATCTCGCCCTGGCTTCTGGCCTGGTTGCCGCTGAGGCAACGCGGGGCGGAGCCGGGTATAATCGAGGGGTGGAGTCGCCAGGCGCTCAAGGCCCCCGGCAAGGACCTGGGAATCCTAGCGGGCCTGACGCTCACGTTCGCCAGGCTGGCTGGGAACCAGGCGGTGTGGGAGTTCTGTTTGGAGGGCATCGACGTGGTTACTTCGCCGTACCTTGAAGAACTGCGCGAAAAGGTTCGGGCCCTGGCACGGGAAGAGGGCCGGGCCGAGGCGCTGCGCGAAGCGGTGTTAAGCCTGGCCGCCTACGCTTCGGCAAGGCGCCAAGCCGCAAACAGAAGGCCCAGCTGAATGCGGTGACCAACCCGGCCCACCTGAAGCGCATCCACGACAGCTCGCTTGCCGTCGCGTCCTGGGACGATCTGCTCGCTGTTCCATGAGAACCGCGCCCTCGACGCCCGCCTCGACCGCATCTGCGACATGGTCAATGAAGGCACCATCGACCCGACCAAAGTGGTGCGCTACGCCCTACAGAACGCCGCCAGCGTGGCGACGCTGCTGCTGACCAGCGACGCCCTGGTGGCGGACATGCCGAAGGAGGAGAAGAAGCCGGCGGGGGGCGGCGGGGAGGATATGTATTGAGGCAGGGAGGCGGGCGTGCCCCAGGCGAGGGGCTTGGGGCGCGCTGGCGGCTCAATGCTGAGCCAGGCATTTTTCACCCAAACGAGGAGACTGATATGTCGGTTAATAACTTCCGGCCGCGCAAATTCGAGGACTTTGAGATTGTCGATGCTGAGGGCAAGGTTGTAGGCCATGTCCGCGTGAAGCCCAGCAGTGTGCTCTGGGCTCCCGCAAATGCCAAAGTGTGGTACGGATTGCCGCTCAAGGAGTTCGCGGATTATATGGAACAGCATGGCAAGAAGCAGGTCAAGTAGTGAGCGCGTTGGCGGTGTCGGGAAGTGTCAACGGTGTCAGGAGCGTTTTCCGCGCGGGGAATGGTCTTGATACTATTTGCCTCCATTTGAAAGGGAGTAATATGGCCACAAATCGAAAAGAGAATGCGAAGCGCTATCGGGTGCTGCGGGACGATGCATCGATAGCCTCCGCCCAAAAAAGTATCGAGAAGGAGATGGGCCTTCCTGAAGGTAGTGTAAGGCTTGTTCTTCCGAGTGGACGCAAAGCGCGAAGCGACAGCCATGTCGGAAAGCTCCGGTCCAGGTTTGGATAGCGTGTGCGATGCCACTGTAGACACTTTGTCGAGCGAAGCAACTTGTCAGGAACCTTTTCCGCCCGGAGAAGGTTCCTGACAGCTGATTATCCCTTACGGGCTGGAGGGTCTCTCCTATGGTTGGATGGGAATCTGCCGCGCCGCGAGGATCCCGAATCCGGATCGAGAGCGTTCCCGCATTCGATGCGCGTGGTATGAAGCACCTTTACGGCAGGAGTGACAAGTTTGGCCGCATAGCGGCGTTCAACATGGATATCTGGCGTGACCGAGACGGCAACCTTTTCGCCAGGTTCTGGTCACGAAATTGGGATGTTGACGGCTTATCGATTGCCATTCATGGAATTGCATCCGATTTGAGGCTCTTCGCGTTTTCGAGTGGGCAACTTTCGGGCCTCGGGGCCTATGAAACCGCGGGATTTCCAGGGGAAACGCTCTTTCCCTCCGGGGGAATTCTTGTCATACTGTGCCGATGGCCAACTTCAAGCGACTCCCTGACCTGTACCGCTTCCCTGGTTTCCTGCCCCAGGCCCGCCTTCGAGGCATCTTCGGTGACCCCCGGGCGGTGGTCATCACCCTCCAGCGGCGCCGAAAAAAACGCTGTGCGGCGCCTGCGGGCAAGCCTCTTGGACCTATTACGATACCCGACCTCGGCGTGCCCGGGATCTCTCGTGTGGCGACAAGCGGGTCTACCTCGCCTACTCCCTGCGCAGGGTCCAGTGTCCGCGGTGCGGGGGCGTGAAGAGCGAACGGTTGGACTGGCTGGCCGACAACCCACTGTACACCAAGCGCTTCGCTTTCTTCGACGGAGCCGGCTATGCCTTGACGCACATCGTCTCGCTCATCGTGGCGGCCTACTGCTTCGGCAAGGGGGTTGAGAGCATCGGCGTCAAGGAGCTGCTCGGCCGGGTGATCGGCGCCCAGCCGGCGCTGCTGCTGCCCGCAGCGGGGGCGCTCCCCTTGACCTTCGCGGTCCTGTGCGGCTCGGGCATGGCGACGACGCAGGCGCTGTTCGACTTTTTCGTCGAACCGGCCCGGGCGCGGGGATCGATCCGCAGCTGGTCGGGGCGCTGGTGGCGGTGGTGGCGTCGGCGGGGCGGACCATGTCGCCGGTGGCCGCCATCGTGCTGATGTCGGCGTCGATGACGGGAGCGGACCCCCTGGTCCTGGTGCGGCGTGTGATGCTGCCGCTGGCCTGTGCGGTGGTCGCGGTGGTGGTGATCGCGGCAGTGCTGGCGCAGGGATAGGAGGACGGTTTCAACCCACCTGACGCCCATGTTTGGGAGCAGTTTTCAGTAACGTATAACAGGCTCGCCTAACGCGGAGGATTTCACCACATGCGTGCACCAAAACCGCTCACAGTGATTCGAAGGCTGTGGAAGGCCCACGCCGCAGCGCCTTTCCCCGAGGAATTCCCCGCGGAGGGAATGGGTCTGATGGATTTTATGCACGTGGACAGCACCGCCGCGGGCTGCATCTCGACGTTCCTCCATCAGCAGGGTCGCTTGGACCTTTGGGGTACAGCGATCCTCGGAGTCTGCTACGGCGACTTGTGCGCGTGGCTCCACAGTCTGGACGGAGAGGCCAAGGAGTACTTTGAGCGCTTGCAGAAACTCGCGCGTCTGGTATTGGAGGCAGTTCGCGACGCTGCCGCACCGCGGGATCGTCGCCCGGACGTATAATCGCCCCCATGCACAACGGCTTCCTTGCCGAGCTGGCGCGTCTGGGTCCGGAGGCGGCGGTGCGGCCGTTCAGCCTGGCCGGAGCCCGCAGCTATTGCGCCCGGCTGACGCGCAGCCATTACGAGAACTTCAGCGTGGCGTCGCTCCTCTTGCCGCGCCGGCTGCTGCCGCACTTTCACGCCGTCTACGCCTATTGCCGCTGGGCCGACGACCTCGCCGACGAGGCCGGCGGCGGAGAGAAGGCTCTGGCGCTCCTCCGCTGGTGGCGCGAAGAATTACTGCGCTGCTACGACGGCCAGCCGACGCATCCGGTCATGGTCGCCCTGCAACCGACGATCCGCCGTTTCGCCATCCCGCCGCGGCCGTTCCTCGATCTGCTCGTCGCCTTCGAGCAGGATCAAGTCGTCAAGCAGTACGAAACCTACGAGCAATTGCTCGGCTATTGCCGCTACTCGGCCAATCCGGTCGGGCACCTGGTGCTGTACCTATGCGAATGCATCGATGCTGAGCGGGCGGAGCTGGCCGATCACATCTGCACCGGGCTGCAACTGGCCAATTTCTGGCAGGACGTGGCCCGCGATCTGGACATCGGCCGGATTTACCTCCCCGCGGAGGACCGGCAGCGGTTCGGCGTCAGCGCGGACGACCTCGCCGCGCGGCGGACCACGCCCGGGTTTGTCGCCCTCATGCGTTTCGAGGTGGAGCGGGCGCGGGAGTTGTTCCATCGAGGAACGCCGCTGCTGGCGCTGCTGCCGGCGGAGTTGCGGCTGGATGTCGAGCTGTTCCAGCGAGGCGGGCTGGCCATCCTAGGGAAGATCGAGAAACAGGGGTTCGACGTTCTGGCCCGCCGGCCGGCGCTGGCCAAATGGGAGAAGGCGGCGCTGCTGGGAGGGGCACTGTGGCGGCACGTCCAAGCCCTTGCGAGCGGCGCGGCGTCAGCCCGCCCGTACCCATGAGTACCGGCGGGCTGACGCCGCGCCGCTCGCCCTTAGAATTTATGTCACGTCGCCGCTCTCCGCTCGCGGAGGAACTCCGCAATCGCTGTCCGGCCACCGTGGATCGCCCAACCGAGCGGCGTACCGTGATAAACCGTGTCCCGGAGGTCCAGCCGCGCGCCGCGTTCAACCAGCAGCCGTACCACGTCGGCGTGGCCGGATAGCGCCGCCTGGTGCAGCGGCGTCGAATGCGCGTGGAACCCGTCCGGATTGTAGCGGTTCGGATCCTCACCGGAATCGAGCAGCCGCCGCACAATGTCGGCGTGGCCGTGCTGGGCGGCGAGGGCCAGGCCGATATGTTTGCTTTGGGCATCGGCGGCCGGGAGCAGCCGGGCCGCGTCCGCGCGGCGGCCCAGTCCGGCCACCGCGGCCAGGTTGTCAAGCGGCGCGCCGCGGCGCGCAAGCGCCTCTGCCGTGTCCAGGTAACCAAAGGCCAGCGCCGTCATCAGCGCCGATTGCCATTGTGAGCCAGGCCCCACCAAGGCCGCGCCGTAATCGAGCAGCGTCTCCGCCAGCACAGCTTGCAGACCCACGTTGGCCGGGTGACAGCTCGACACCAGCATGCTCATGGTCGTACACTTCGCATCGTACATGTCCGCCACGGCATCGACCTCGGCGCCCGCGTCCAGCAATACCCTGGTGACTTCGACGGCGTTCCCCGGTGTCTTCTGTCGGCCGTGCTCGACGCCGTTGGCGCCGATATAGTGCAACAGGGTCGCATGATGGCTCCGCGTCGAGTGTGCACGTATAAGTTCCGGATCCTCGCGCAACAGGGCCCGAAGCACTGCGACGTCACCCGAGATGACCGCGTCCACGGCCGCCTCGAAGCGGCTGACGGCGCGGTCGCGGCTCACGGCATCCGTGAACCGCGCGAGGTCTGCCCAGTTCTCGAAGGCATGTTCGTGGGCGACAACGACTTGGGCGTCAGCGAGATCGAGCGTTGCGGCCTTCACATCGGTCACCGACTTGCCACGGGAGCGTGGGTGCAACCACTTGACGCGCCACGCCGCGGCTTCGTCGTGGGACGTGAGCGCATGCAACAGCTTTTCGGCCTGCTGGTGGTATTCCTCCAGGGCGGCATGATACGGGAGAGGACCGACGTGGCTCATGGAGATGCTTTCATTGCCACTGCCCGGCCGGGCAGCCCGAAGCGCCAGCGAGGACGAATGGCGATTCCTCGCTGGCGCTTCGGGCTGCCTGCCGCGGATGACCAGGCTCATCGCCCCCGGCAGGCCGCTCCCTCAAGGAAGTTATCGACGATGCGGCGGGCCAGGTCGTCCGGGCGCGGGAGTTGGCCGAAGCGAATGATCGCGCGGATGCCGCCCAGCAGGATCCACAGCGTCGTTTCCTGATCGCGGACGCGGAAGGCCCCCTCGGCGGCAGCCTCGGCAAACAGGTCCCGCACCATCTGCGGCATCCGTTCGCGCGGCTCCTGCCAGGGGAAGGCCTCGCCGGAGGCGGCCATCACCTCGGCCCGCTGGATCAAATCCAGCAGGTGGGGCTCCGCATCGAATTCCTCGAGGACGGCAGCGACCAGGGCGACCAGGCGTTCCCGAGCCGCGCCGTCGCCCGCCGCGATGTCTTCCATGCGGCGGACGAAGCGGTCCGACGACCGACCGAGCATCGCCCGATACAGCTCTTCCTTGTCGGCAAAGTAGCGGTAGAGGGTCCCCTTACCCACCTCGGCCTCGGCCGCAATGTCCTCCATGCGCACCTCGTGGAAGCGGTGGGCACCGAACAATCGCGTGGCGGCACCGAGGATGCGGTCAGCCTGGTCGAGGGTCTTGGTACGCACGGAGCCTGACACTCCAGGGGGACGCGAGGCCTTGACCGGCGGCATAACGGAACTGACCGGTCAGTATTACTTTAACCGCCTGGGCAGCCACTTACAAGCGGATTTTGCCCCCCGCTGCCACTACCTGCGGGTGTTGCTCATCGACCGTGCCGGGGGTAGGATGCCAGAAGGCGGGCAGTCCGGGGCAGTGACTCGCGGGCTGCCGTCATCGCTGGACCAGGCATTCCCGGAGCGCCTGACATGGCCAAAGAGGTTCTCTGCCCCATCTGCGGCGCCACCTACAACCTGGCGGACGAGCAGATCGGCAGGAAGGTCCGCTGCAAGAAATGCGAGCACGCCTTTACCGCCGGCGGCGAAGCGAAACGCCGGGTCGATGAGGATGACGATGAGGACGACGGACCGCGAAGCAGGTCGCGATCGAAGACCAAGAAAGCCCAGGAGCGCAACGAGGAAGACGACAAGCCGAAAAAGACGAAGCCGATCCAGGAGCAGGCCAAGGCCCGCACGCCCAAGGAGCCGGGCATCCCCGTGTCCTCGTTCATCATCCTGGGAGTGGTGCTGGGAGTGCTGTTCCTGTGCTGCGGCGGCGGGACTCTGGTCTGGTGGGCCTTTTCACAGCGCACCACCAAGCAGAACCCGCCGCGTCGCGGCGAACTGCCCGGGAAGTCCGTGCTGTTCGCCGCGGCCGATCGCCTTCCCCAGGACGCCTGTCCGGTGGAGGGTCTCTGGGGTGGAAATCCGTTCTCTCACCGGCGCCAGCCATACCCGAAGCCGATGCCCACGCCCACCGGCGGCGGATCGACCACCACCACCGGGGCCGGCTCCACATAGTAGCGCCGCGGCAGCCGGGCCGCCGTCAACTGCATCTCGCGAATGACGGCGTCGCTCACCCGATTCTCGCGCAGCCAGGTGATGTCGGTGGGCGACAGGTTGAAGACCGTCGGGCTGGTACGGATCTGGTTGATGATGATGTCATCCGGCACATTCTGCTGCGCCATCTGGGCCACGTCGGTCAGGCCGAGGGCCCGGGACTGAGCGATGGCGGCGGCGCGGGCTTCCTGGCGGTCCTTGTCGTTGCCTATGGCCGCTCCGGTCAGTCCGCCAACGGCCGCACCGATGGCCGCGCCCGCCACCGGAGCCCGTACCGCACTGCCGAGGATCGCCCCGCCCAGCCCGCCGATCCCGGCCCCGGCCAGGGCCCCCGTTTCGGTGTTGTTGGCGCAGCCGGTCGCCAGGAGGACCGGGACGAGCACCAGGGCAGAGAGCAGCTTTGGCACAATTCGGGCGAACTGCGGGGAACTGGTAGCGTACATGATTTGACCCCTCCTGCGGTCCGAGGTGCCGGGCGCGGCCGGCTCGGGGGGCCCTGAACTACCAGAAAGCCTCCCGGGCGTCAAGCAGTCTGCGGCCGTGACGGCGACCACCTGTCTTTATCGGTTGGCGGGAGGGGACGACTTGAATCGATCGCGACGCCGGGACCCTGTCAGGGTGCTCGTCGCTATCATGTCCAGGTTGATCGGATTCAGGTAGCGGCTCAGTTTGGTGTAGGTCAGGCTTTCCAGCCTGACAACACACAGCAAACGGTCAGGCTGGAAAGCCTGACCTACGCCAATGTGAGCCACTACCCGGATTTAGCCTCTCTCTGGGGTTCCCGGGCGCTGCGTACACATCGGACTTCAGTTCAACCTGGCGCTCTTGAGCGCGATCTGACAGCGCAAGTCCATGCTGGCATATGGATTGCGCCGCTACCCCAGGTTGAACAGAATTCCCCCCGACTTCAGTTCAAGATGGCTCTTTGGGACCATCCGTTCGGTCCACCGATGGGCCAAGTGGCCTGCGCTGGACCAACGGGGCCTATCATTCCGGCAAACCGCTGTCGTCGGCACCATCGCTGCCATCGCCGCCCGGCAGGAAGTAATCGTCGCCGATGACGGCATCGGCAGCCGGTGCGACGACGCGGCCCGGTGCGAGCGTCTGTCCGAACGGGAGCCTGGTCGCCGCCTGCCACCCACCGGCCAGGATGGCGTCCAGGGCGGCGGGATAGCCGGTCGCTGTCGCATCCATCTCGGCGCCCTCGCCCGCGTTCCCGCCGTCCAGGGGATCGCCGACCAGCGGGTCGGAGGCCGGCTTGCCGATGAGCAGATCGTCGATGGTGTCGGCCGTCAGGTCGGGACGTGGCCAGACGGCGATCGGGGTGAGCGGGACGCCCGGGGTCCACACCGGGTCGCTGGCGGCGGGCAACCAGGAAGCCGTGGGCGGGTCGTTGCCGCGGCTGGCGGCCGGGGCCTGGAACACGGCGCCAGCCCCGCTGGGCAAGAGGAACGCGGCTCCCTCAACCATGCTGCCGCTGCCCACCGCCGGGTCCAGCGAGAGCGATGGGGCCAGGTGGAGCGTCCGCCCGCTATCCGCCGGCGCGGTTCGGACCCCGGCCGAGGGGGGGCTTTGACCCGCCGTGGCCGGCATCACCAGGCCGACCTGGTCAATCGCAAAATTGCCCTGGCCGCGCAAGCCGCTCACCACGGCATCGAAGACGTTGAGGACGTTGATTGAGCCCTGGCCCTGGGCGGAGGCGCCGCCCGCCGCAGCGGAGGCGTTCGTCGCCGATGTCCCCTGGTAAGCGATCAGGTCGGGCACCAGCAGGTTGGCGATGGGGGTCCCCAGCCCGGTCACCATGTTATAGCCGGCGGCCGCCGTGAAGCCGCCGTTCGTGCCGCTGGTGATGGAATTGAAGTCGGCCGCCGACAGGCCATACAGGGCCTGCTGGGTCTCGGTGCCGCCGTTGCTGCTCAGGGTCGTCGCGCCGGCCGCCACCCGCCCCTGGTCCACCAGGGCCATCAGGCCGGCCCACGACGGCGCCGACAGGCTGGTGCCGCCCACCACTTCCCACGGATTGTCACTGCCCAGATTGTACGTGTCCGCGATCCAGGCCCCGGTCCCCGGGTCGGCCACGAAGGAAACGTCGGGCGTGGTACGGAGGCCGGTGGTCTGCACCCCCGCCTGGTAGACCGGCTGCGGCTCGTACAGGCTGACGCCGCCGCCGCTGCCGATGAACGCGCCCACCTGGTTCGAGAAATAACCCCAACCCGTCTCGTTCTTGTACGAATTGTCCGCATTGAGGTATAGGCTCGTGCCGCCGACCGCGACCACGTTGGGCGAGAACGATGGGTATTCCGGATCGGCCGTGCCGTAGTCGCCGGTGCTGGCCACGAAAGTCACGGGCGTATGGCCCGCCGGCGTCGTGAAGTAGCCGTCGTACAGCGCCTCGTCCTGGGCCAGCACCGCCTGCCCCTCGGGGAAGCCCCAGCTCATGGACACTACGGACACGCCCGGCTGATTGGCCGCCGTGCCGACGCTAGCCATCAGGTCCGCCAGCGACTGGCTGTTCGCCTCCACGACGACAATCTGCGCCCCGGCGCCATGGCGTGCGCCCATTCCACGTCGAGCTCTTCCTCGGTCTCCCAGCCGCCGGTTGGGTCAACGGCGGGCAGGTCGGCGGTCGTGCCGTCCTGGCCGAGCACGGTCACAAACGTCGAAGCCGCCCCATACTGGTCGAACAGCGTCGGCCCGCCCGTTGTCGCCCCGAATTGATTGTCGAACGCATCCACCGCCTGGAGGATGTTCGGGTCGTCGTAGGCCTCGACAAGGGCGATGGTCTGCCCCGTGCCGTCGTAGGAGAGATCGTTGATGCCGTAGGCCGTGCGAACCTGGTCCGGGGTGTACGCGACCGAGCCAGCGGGCGGAGCCCCCAGGGCGTTTGCGATGGCGTTGCCGCTGATGTTCAGGGTTTTGATGACCAGCTCGTCCTTGATGCTGGCGTTGCCGCTGATAGTCAGCGCTGCGTCCGGGGCGTAGATGGTGCCGACCATGCCCGCCATGGAGTTGCCGCTGAACGCCAGGCCCTTCGAGTTGCTACGGTCCTGGAAGATAAGGAGGCCGTTGAGGTTGAAGCTGCCGTTGCCGCTCATAGCAATGGCGCCATAAGTGCCGCCATCGGTCGTGCCGTTGTAGCTGCTCCCCCCATTGAAGATGAACACGTTGCTGCCGCTGATACTGGCGTTGCCCGAAACTGTGAATCCGCCGCCCTCAAGGATGAGCGTCACACCTCCCGAGCCGAGATTGAGAACGGCGTTGCCGCTGACGATGACGCCGCCGGTCCCGATGACATACGTGCCCGGGCTTAGCGTCAGGTGGGCGTTGCCGGAGACGTTGATCGTGCTATAGGAGCCCTGGCTGATCGTCGCCGTGGAGTTGCCGCCAAGGTTCTCTGCACCCGTAGGGCTGTAGCTGGGAACGGCTGGCTGGACCAGACTGCTGAACGGATCGCCCGTCGCGCCTGGCGTGCCGGTCTTGGTGACTTTCGCATTGCCGCTATTGTTGATCCCACCAACCACTTGCACGGTCGCGGCCGTCACCTGGGCGTTGCCGCTGGCGGAGATGGCGCTCGCCGAGCTTGAATCGACTACGACGTTGCCGGTGGTCGTGTTGATGCTCGCGTTCCCCGAAAGTGTGAGGGCCCCGCTGACCGTTGGGTCCAGAACGTAGATGGAGTTCCCGGCGGTGGCCGCGTTGATGGTCCCCGTGGCCGTCGCCGGCGTGCCGACGATCATGTAATTCGAGCCGATGACCGCGCTGGCCGTCAAGGTCCGGCTACCCGGATTGGCCGAATCGAAACTCTCTGTCAGCGTCGTGAAGGCATCGCTGTTGTACAGCTTGTTCGGAGCCAGTTCGCTTTCGACAAGGGCACTGTTGTAGCTGGTGACCTGGAAGGTCGGCGTCTCGGCCGAGTGGGTGGTGCCGTCGTAGTACTTCGTGTCGCTCACCGCCGCCACGGTCACCGTCGCCGCGCTGATGGTTCCCGTTGCCATCGCCGGCGTGCCGACGATCGTATAGTTCGAAGCCGATGACCGCGCTGGCCGTCAAGGTCCGGCTACCCGCATTGGCTGAATCGAAACTCTGCGTCAGCGTCGTGAAGGCGTCGCTGTTGTACAGCTTGTTCGGAGCCAGTTCGCTTTCGCCCAGTGCACTGTTGTAGCTCGTGACCTGGAAGGTCGGCGTCTTGGCCGAGGCCGTGCTGCCGTCGTAATACTTCGTGTCGCTCACCGCCGAAATGATCAAGGAAGCGGGGCTGATCGTGAACGACACACTGCCGCTGGCATTGGTGTAGTTGCTGTTGTCACTGGTATAACTGGCGACCGCCTCGTAACTGCCGGCGGCCACCGGCAATCCGATCAGCGGCGTCAGGGTGTTGTTGGCGCCAACGACGGAGTAGGTGATCGACAGCGTTCCAGTATCGGTGGTTAGGCTGGCCAGGGTGACGGCGTTGACCATGCCTGTGACCGGGTCGGTGACCATGCCGGTGACCGTGGCGGCGCCGACCGCGAACGTTTTGCCGTCGTAAACGCCGCCCGCGTCGGTCACGCTTACCAGCGGGGTAGCCTGATCAATGGTCCCCGTGGCGTCCACGTAGGTGATCTTGTAGTTGCTGTCCGAGGCCCCGACCGGCGTGATGGTGTACGTGGTGCCGGCGGGTGTCGTTGCGGTCGTCAACAGGTCGGCCTGCGCAGGCACCAAGTCTTCGTGTCGCCGTTGACCAGGCCGGTGTAGCTCAAGGTCGCCGCTGGCGGCGTTAAGCCGTAGACCAGCGGCTGCGCCGGCGGATTCACGGCGATGATCAACGGCGCCGGCGTCACCGTGATCGTGCCGGCGAACGTAGGTGATCGCGTAATTGCCGTCGGCGGCGCCGCTGACGGTGATGGGGTAGCTGCCGACGGGGCTGCTCGATGTCACCGTGGTCGTCAGCGTCGGCTGCGTGGTCAGGTTGGCCGACGTGTCGCCGTTGACAAAGCCGCTGTAGCTGGCGGTCAACGCCGGCACAGACGAGCCGTACACCATCGTCTCGCTGACCGCGGTGATGGCCAAGGGGGCCTGCAGGACGCTCAGCGTGCCGCCGACGTAGGTGATCTTGTAATTGGCATCCGCAGCGCCGCTGGCAGTGATGATATAGCTGCCGACGGGGCTGCTCGCCGTCGCTGTGGTTGTCAGCGCCGGCTGCGTGGTCAGGCTGCCCGCCGTCTCGCCGTTGACGAAGCCGCTGTAGCTGGCGGAGAGCGTCGGCAAGGACAAGCCGTAGGTCGTGGTCTGGCTGACGGCGGTGATGGTCAGGGAAGCGGGCGTGACAGTCAGGGTGCCTGGATCGACGGTCACGCTGTAGTTGGACAGCTGCCCGGTGCTGCCGGATAGCTGGGCGGTAATCGAGTAGCTGCCCACGCTGGCAGTGGCCAGGTCGCCGGTACTCATGTAGGTGACGGCCAGGCTTTCGCCGTTCGCGCCGGTAGCGACTGTGCTGCCCAGCGCCGCCGCCAGGTTGACGGCCTGGCCATAGGTCTGGCTCGCCTTTCCTACCGCCAGCGTCAGCGGGGCCTGGTTCACAGTCAGCATGCCGCTGTTGACGGTGACCTGGTAGTTGGCCGGGTTGCCGGTGCCGCTCGACAGTTGCGCGGTAATGGCGTAGGTACCGACGCTGGCCGCAGCAGTGTCACCGGCACTGCTATAGGTGACGGCCAGGGTTTCATTGTTCACGCCGGTGCTGACGGTGGCGGGCAGGTTCGTCAGATTTGCCTGCGTGCCGTAGGTCTGGCCGTCACTGCCGATGGAGATGCTCAGCTCGAGCCGGGCTGATGGTAAACGTCGTGCTGGCGCTGGCGGCCATGTAATCCGGACTGCCCGCGAACGACGCGGTCACCTCGTAGCTGCCGGCCGCCACTGGCGCCACGGCGCCGAGGTCGGCCACCACCGTACCGTTGCCGGCCAACTGCTCGTAGTCCAGCGTTAGGCCCACGCCTTCCAGCGTGCTGGCTGGCGTATTGTCCACTCCCGGTACCACCCCTGCCACGGTGGCAGTCGCGGCGAACGCCATGCCTTTGTAGGTGCCGCCCGCGTCGGCGACCTTCACGGTCGGCGTCGCTGGGCTGATGGTGAAGACGACGGTGACAGGGGTGAGGCCGGGGTAAGAGGCGGTCACCGAGTAGCTGCCGGCCTCGGTCGGGGCCCCGCTCGAGCTGGGTGTTCCCCTGCTTGTAGATGAGCGTCGGCATGTCACTGGCGATTGGGTTTCCGCTCGCGTCGGTCACCGTGCCGGTGGCCACGTACGGTGTGCCGCTGTAGACGCCGCCCGCGTCCGCCAGGGTCAGGCCGCCGCCAACGGTGAAGGAGGACGAGACCGTGGCGCTGCTGGTTGCCGGCCTGGTCGATGGCATCGACAGAGATCGTATGCTGCAAGCCCGTGGCGAGGTTAGCGTAAGTCACGCTGTCGCCCTGGAGCGTAACCGCCGCGCCGCCGTCCAGGCCGACCTGGAAGATCAGGGCATAGCTGCGGTGATGTTGTCCGTGCCGGCAAAGCTGAAACTGTAGGTGTTGCCGGTGTTGGAAGGTGTGATGCTGGTCACCGTGGGCGGAATCGTGTCCACGATCCACGAGTAGGAAGCCGCAGCGCTGACATTGCCGGCCTGGTCGACGGCCTCGACCTGGAACGTGTGCGAGCCCTGGTTCAGGTTGGAGTAGGTGACCGAACTGGTGGCTTGCGCAAACGCCGCGCCATCCAGGCTAACCTGGAACCCCAGAGGGCCCGCCGTTGCGAAGGTGTCGCTGGCGGCGGAAGTGAACGTAGCGGTCGTGGTGTTGCTGTAGGTCGCCGGCTCGGCGGTGATGCTGACCGTTGGCGGGGTCGTGTCCACCGTAAAGGTGGTGGCGGCGCTGAAGCCGATGTTGCCCGCTCCGTCCAACTGGAACGTCTGGGCCGTGTAGGTGCCCTCGGCCAGTGCCGGGTTGGCCGGCACTGCGTAACTGCCGCCAAAACCGACGGTACCCGTTAGCTTCTCGACCGCATTGCCGCTTGCACTTGTGCCGCTATAGATGCTGACGGTCACCGTGCCGGCGTCGGCGGAACTGCTGGTGCTGGCCGGCACTGTCCCGGCGATGCCGCTGAACGTCGGCGCGGTGTTGTTGATGAAAGAGGGCTCGGCGCTCAGGGTCACCGTCGGCGGCGTGGTGTCGATCGTCCAGGAGTAGGAAGCGCTCGTCAGAACACTGCCGTTGGTACCGAGGTTCTCCACCTCAAACGTGTGCGGGCCCTGACTCAGCCCGGTCAAGGTGACCGAGCCCTGGACCGTGCCATTCATGTAGCTCCCGGTGAGCGTGACAGGGCTTCCTCCGTCGACCGAGTATATGAGATCCAGGGCCCCACTGTTCTGGCTCACATTGCTGACACTGAATGCGAAGCTGGCGGACGTGGAGTTGCTGTACGTGGAGTTGTTGTAAGTCGGGGGGGTGGCGGTGAAACTCAGCGCCGGCGTATTGGTATAGATCTCGTCCTGGACCGAGGGCGAGGGCGCGTTGTACGCGGCAAAGCGGTACATGAACAGCTCGTAGTCGCCCGCGATGCCGGCCGCGTTGGGATTACTCGTGGCGTCCCCGTACGAATCCACCTCGACGGTATACGTGCCGGTCTTCGGCAGCGTCAGGTCCAGGATGGAGGAGTCCGAAGATTCGAATTGATCGTCATCCCAGGCCAAGAGGTTGCCGTCGGGTCCGTAGACATACAGGACGGTGTCGGCGGGGTTGGTGATTCGCGTCAGCACCTTGGACCAGGTTTCGAAGTTCATCAGGTCGCCGGCCTGGCCCTGGAAGGTGTAGAAGTCCGGGTGGGTTCCGGTCAGCGTGCCGAGCACATCGACGGCGGCCACGTCGAACGTCTTGCCGGCGTCGAAGCCTGTCGTGATTGGATTGGGGACAGCTAGTGAGTAGAGACTGACAGGTTGCGCATTGACAGTTGCGGTGAACGTCAGCGTCTCTGAACTGCTGAGCGTGGCGGGATTGCTCAGAGTTATCGAGCCAGAACCGATGCTGGCGATGGTCGTACCTGTCGGGATTCCCGTCCCCGAAACTCCTTCGCCGACAAACAGCCATGTCGTGCCGGATAGCCCGCTAACCGAGTTGCTGCCTTGCGTCAACGTGGCCTGCAACGATGCCGGCACCGTCTGTGCCGGGGCGGCAGCCGTGCCGGCCGCAATCAGCTGTCCCTCGTTGACGAGGCCGATCGTCGGCGTGCTCGTGGCATTGGAGGCTGCCGCGGACTGGGCGGCGGACACGGTGTACGGCTGGCTCGTGCCGGGGAGATTAGGTTCGTCAGTGCCGGTGTAGGTCCCCTGGACCACGGTGCCGCCGTTGATGAACGCCAGGTTGACCGCGTCGCGCTCGTCGAAAGTCTCCAGAGTGGAAGCGACCTGCGCAATCGTGGTGCCGACGGCCGCCGGCGACGACATGATGTCGGTCTGGGTTTCGAAGGCGCCGACCTGTCCGGGGTAAGCCGGGTAGTAGACGCCGGCACCGGGCGGGTTCGAGATGCCGAAGCCAATGGGATCGAAGGCATCCATGTGCTGCAAGCCCATCGTGTGCCCAATTTCGTGGGCCGTGACGTTGACTGTCAGGTTGATGAAGTTCGATTCGGTGTCCGGGATCTGGCCCGCGCCGGTCCCCAGGACGCCGTTGACGTCCACCTGCATGGACGTGTCCAGGTTCAGGTTGCGGAAGTCGATCTCGTCCGAATAGCCACCCGGGGTGGGCGTGCCGTTGAAGATCAGCGTCTTGTCGAAGTAAACAGTTTCGTAGGGTGTGTTGGCAGGTATTGTGCTTGGGTCGAGCGTGAACTTGACAAGCGGCGTGGCGGCAGTGCCGAACGTGAACACGGCATAGTCGTTCGTCAGGTCTTGCAGAACGGCCAACTGCTCGGCAGAAGTGTAGGCACCCGTGCCATCGTGCAGAGACTCCGAAACCGCTACGTCCAGGCTCTGTGTGCCCGTCCCCGCCGAGGTGAACGGGATGAAGCTCCCGGCTTCCGCATTGGCGAGGCTGCTGGCCAACTGCACCTGCGTGGGGGTCTTCGGGTTCGCAATCACGTAGTACGTTTGATCGTTTGCCAGGCCGCCAATGGGCGTGTTGCTGGCTGTAGTGCCCTGACTGCCGATGTCGTAAATCACGGCCTGCCCGGTCTGTAGTCCCGTGACCGCGGAACCGACGAGAGAGTTTTGCGAAGCCTTGATGGTGCTCGTGCTGAGACTCACGCCCGCGCCCGCATTGAAGGTCACGGCCGGCTCCGTGGTCGGCGGCGTGGGATCAGTCGTGAAGTCGAGGTAGACATACTGGGTTTGCGGGTTCGCCGGCGCAACAGCAGCGGAGGCGGGTGCGGATAGATCGGCAGGCTCCGTCGCCGAGCCCTGGAGGACATTGCTCGGGCTGTTGCCGATGATGGTGTCGGCCGCGGGGCTGCCGATCACATCGGCAATGCCCGGGCTGCTGGGCAGCGTCAGCGTCAGCATCAGGGGGGTGATGACCTGGGGCCCGGCGTCGTTGAGATTGAGATTGACGCCGCCGCCCAGGTAGTTGGAGAAATCGACGGTATCCTGACCCGTGGGCGCCGTTTCGCCCAGGGTCATATTGCCGAAGCTGTAAGCGGAGCTGCTGCCAACGGAGCTGCCGCCGACAAAATAGAATGTGTCGTTGCCGCCGCTGCCGGTGAAGGTGCCGCCAGAACTG
Source organism: uncultured Planctomycetota bacterium (assembly GCA_963827935.1). GTDB lineage: Bacteria > Planctomycetota > Planctomycetia > Gemmatales > Gemmataceae > DATFNV01. The sequence goes on from CAWHCN010000004.1 coordinate 1,492,808, forward strand.
GCGATTTGGGTCGGAAGGGTCGTCCCCGACGGGATCAGGAAGCTGGGGTCCTCGATGACAAAGCGATTATTGCCCCCGCCATTGGCGGTGAAGTTCCCCATGAGCCCGCCGACCAGCGTGTTGTTGCCGCCGTCGGCGGTGACGTTCAGGTCAAAGGTGCTGGCCGCTACACCCTGGGCGAGGCCCTGGTTCAACAGGGCCAGCTGGCCGGCGGTAATGTCCTCGGTAAAGACGCTGCCGGTGCCGATGTCGTAGGACCCCAGCAGACCGCCGGTCACCTGGTTGCCGCTCGTGCCGGCCAGGTTCACGTTCAGGCGCGTGAGGCTGAGGGCAAACGTGGTCACAACGCTAGGATTGGCGTTGAGGAATGTAGTCAAATACGTCGAGTTGGCCGGGTCCGCAAAGATCGCGTTGACCAGCGACGGGTCGGACGCCAGCAGGCCCCCAAGGCCCGTTGGGTTGGACGCCAGCAGGGTCCCCAGGGCCGACGAGTTGGAGGAGAGCAGGGCGGTCAGGGCCGACGGGTTCGTCGTCAGCAGGCTGCCCAGGTCCGACGACAGCAGAGTGCCTAGGCCGGAGGCGTTGGACCCGAGCAGGCTACCCAGACCAGAGGCATTGGACCCAAGCAGGCTGCCCAGGCCGGAAGGGTCGGCCGCCAGCAGGCTGCCCAGGCCGGTGGGATTCGACGCCAGCAGGGTGCCCAATGCAGAGGAATTGGAGGCCAGCAGGGCGCCTAAAGCGGAGGAATTAGAAGTCAGCAGGGCGCCGAACCCGGAGGGGTTGGCGGCCAGCAGGTTGCCGAACGCCGACGGGCTGGTCGCCAGCAGGTTGCCGAACGCGGAGGCGTTGGTCGCCAGGAAGCTCCCGAAAGCCGACGCGTTGGTGGCCAACAGGCTCCCGAGGGCTGACGCGTTCAAGGACAGCAGGCTGCCGAAGGCCGACGGGCTATTCGCCAGGAGGCTCGCGGCCGCCGTCGGACTGGAGGCCAGCAGACTGCCAAACGCCGAGGCGTTGGACGCCAGCAGGCTGCCGAGACCCGATGGGTTGATGGCCAGCAGGCTGCCGAACGCCGACGAACTGGACGCCAGCAGGCTGCCGAACGCCGACGGCGTGGACGCCAGGAAGCTACCCAGCCCCGACGCGCTGGTGGAGAGCAGGCTGCCCAGTCCCGACGGATTCGTGGAGAACAAGCTGCCCAGCCCGGACGCGTTCGAGGACAGCAGGCTGCCCAGCGCGGACGGATTGGCCGCCAGAATGCTGCCAAACCCCGACGGATCGGATGCCAGCAGGCTCCCGAATGCGGACGGATTGGTTGAGAGCAGGCTGCCCAGCGCCGATGGGCTGGTGGTCAGCAAGGTAGCGAACCCCGTTGGGTTGGACGCCAGCAGGCTGCCAAACGCCGAGGCACCGCTCGCCAGGAAGCTGGCGAAGGCCGAGGGGTTGGAAGCCAGAATATTGCCGAAGCCGGTCGGATTGTTCGTGAGCAGGCTGGCAAAGGCCGTCGCGTTCGAGGTCAGCAGGCTGCCGAAGGCCGACGGATTCATCGCCAGGATGCTCGCGTCCCCCATGTAAGGGGTGAGGAGCCCGCCACTGCTGGTCAGCAGACTGCCGAAGGCCGACCGGTTGGTTGCGAATAGACTGGCAAAGCCCGAGGGGTTGACCGACAGCAGGCCGGCCAACCCCGAGGAGTTCGAGGTCAGCAGGCTACCCAGGCCCGACGAATTGGAGGACAGCAAGCTGCCCAGGCCGCTGGGGTCCGCCGACAGCAGACTGCCCAGGGCCGATGGGTTGGACGCCAGCAGGCTCCCCAGTCCCGTGGGACTGGCGGCCAGCAAGCTGCCGAGGCCCGACGCGCTCGAGGCCAGGATGCTCCCCAGCCCCGAAGAACTCGAGGCCAGCAAACTCCCCAGGCCGGTGGGGTTCGCCGACAGCAGGCTGCCCAGGGACGAGGGGCTAGTGGCCAGCAAGCTGCCGAAGGCCGACGCGTTGCTGGTCAACAAGCTCCCGAAGGCCGTCGGATTGAGCGCCAGCAGGCTGCCGAAGGCCGACGGGTTCGTGGCCAGCAGGCTACCGAAGGCCGACGGGTTCGCGGCCAGCAGACTGCCGAAGGCCGACGGGTCCGTGGCCAGCAGGCTGCCAAAGGCCGACGGGTCCGTGGCCAGCAGGCTGCCGAAGGCCGAGGGGTTTGATCCCAGCAGGCTGCCGAAGCCGGCCGCAGTCGCGGATAGCAGACTCCCAGAACCGGTCGAACTCGACCCCAGCAGGCTGCCGAACGCCGATGGGTTGTTCGCCAGTAGGCTCGCGACGGCCGAAGGATTGCTCGTCAACAGGCTCGCGTTCGCCGACGGGATGTTGGAGAGGCTGATCGTCATGCCATTGGACAGCACACTGCCGAAAACCGTCGCATCGGTGGCAAGCAGGTTGCCAAAGCCCGTCGCGTTCGATTGAAGCAGGCTGGCAAAGCCCGACGGATTGGTCGTCAGGATGCTGCCGAACGCCGACGGATTGGTCGTCAGCAAGCTGCCGAACGCCGAAGCGTTGGACGTCAGGATGCTGCCCAGGGCCGACGGGTTCGTCGCCAAGATGCTGCCAAAACCCGACGGATTGGACGAGAGCAGGCTGCCGAAGGCCGACGGATTCGCGGCCAGCAGATTGCCGAACGCGGAAGGGTTGGTCGCCAGCAAACTGCCGAAGCCCGACGGGTTCGTGGTCAGCAAGCTGGCCAGCGACGCCGGGTTGGCGAGAACGCTGCCGACATAGGCATTGGTCTGCGTCTCGTTGAAATTCTGAATGATGGTGTTGTCGTTGCTCGAAGCGGTGATCGTCGCCCCGGGGGCACCATACACGGTGTTGTTCGTGCCCATCAGGACGACGTTCGTGCCGAGCACCGGAGCGCCGCTGACGGGGTTATAGCCCGAGGGGGCGGCGATCAGCTGGCTGCCGCTGCCCAGAATCACGTTCGGGAAGCTGCCGACCAGGGAGAGCGACGCTTCAGAACCGGTCGTCAGGAAGCTGGGGTCGATGAAAGTGCCGATGTCCGGGTCGGTTACGCCTGGCTGGTAGACGAGCTGCTTTTGGCCGTCGTTTTGCGTCAGGTCGAGCGAGACGCCCAGCTCCTGCACCTGGCTCGAGGTGAAGGTGAGCGTCTCCGTCGCAGTGCTCGTACTGAGGGCGGCATTGTTCGTCAGCGTGATCGTCCCCGCGCTGGGGATGCTGGCGATGGTGGTACTGTCTGGAACGCCCGTGCCTGAAACCAGGTCGCCGACAAAAAGGCCCGCCGTGGAAACGTCGGTGACGACGCTGCTGTTGTCCGTCAGCGTACCAGACGTTTGGACGGTCTTGGGCAGGAACGGCACTTCGGCATTGGTGAGATCGATGGTGTTGGTGCCACCCGGCGGATCGACGAGCGTGACGTTGAAGCCGCCCGTCGGCGACGGCACGAAGACGTTCAAACCTGTGCCGCCCGTGAAGGTCACGTCGCCCTCTTGGGTGCCGGTCATGCTGAAGGTGTTGTCGACCGGGTTGCCCACGATCGTCACCGCGCTGTTCGTGGGCGCGACCGTGACGCTGACCGGCGTCGTTGTGGCCGCAAGGTCCACCGTCGTCGACGGCGTGGAGGACACCACGGTCAGGTTGCCGTTAGATACGCCCGACGGCGTCGTCGGGGTGCCCGTCACCGTCACGTTCTGGAAGTCGCTGTCGGTCGCCACGCCAACTGTAACCGGCACGCCCACGTTAGCGACGTTGACCGTGCTGATTGCGGAGGTGACGGTGAGGGTCAGTCCGGTAAGCGTTTCCGGATTGTAGGTCACGTTCGAGCTGTGCGTGAACGGCGACACGTTCAGGTTCGTCTCAGTCGTCAAAGTTAGCGGCGTGCCGGCGTTGACGGAGAAGGTGCCCGGGCTGAGGAGCGCGGGATTGCTGAGCGTGATGCCCGCCCCCGTGGCGCCGGCATCGATCAGGGTGACGTTGCCAAGCAGGACGAGCGGGTCATTGATGGTCAGGTTGCCAGTGGTCTGCACCGTGCCGGCGAGGTCGGTTTGCCCCGGCTGGTCTGTGGTCAGCTGCATCAGCGGGGCGCCGGTGCCGACGTTGCCGTCGAACGTGGTGGTGCCGGCGGTGTTGACGTCCAGATTGAACGGGCCGTCGACGTTGCCGGCGAAGGTGATGGCGCCGGCGCCGCTGGAGGTCAGCGTCGCATTGGCACCGAGCACGACCGCATTGTCATACGTCTGGCCGCCGACCGTGGTGACATCGCCGGTGTTGATCTGGGTGACACCCTTGCTCGCCATGCCCGGGGCGGGGTAGCCGCCGGTGGTCAGGGTCGGCCAGGGCGCGGTGAAAGTGAGTGCCTCCACCCCACTGATTGTGGCATTATTACTAAGCGTAATCGTCCCCGCGTTGCTGTTGATGCTGCCAATGGTGGTATTGGCTGGAACGCCCGTGCCAGAAACCAGGTCGCCGGGAACGAGGCCCGCTGTCGAAACGGAGACGACGTTGCTGTTGGTCGTCAGGGTACCAGACGCCTGAATGCTGCCCACGGCCCCGTTGAACGCGCTGGTGCCGTCCGTGGACACGGTCAGCGTGCTCGGCCCGCTGGGGTCGCCAAAAACCGCCCCGCCAAACGTGATATTCCCGGAGCCGGTCAACGTCGCCGCCGCGCTGCCGACCACATCCACCGTGCCGAGGTAGGTCTGCGAACCGCTGGTGGTTACGTTGGTGTTGTTGATCTCGGCATTGCCGTTGATCGTCAGGTCACTGGCGCCGGTGAATGACACGGCCTGGCTGTTGATCGTCACCAAGCTGCTGGTAACCGTGGCAGTGCTGTTGGTCGGGACATCCACGGTCAAGGAGGCGGTGCCATCGCCGACGATGGTGTAGGAGGCGCCGTTGACTTCGATGCCGGCGCCGCTGTTGACGGCGATCGAGGGGTTGGCCAGACTCCCGGTGATCTGCAGCGTGCCGGCATTGACCGTGGTGGCGCCCGTGTAGGTGTTGGCGCCGCCGAGGACCATGGTCCCCGAGCCCTGTTTCACCAGGCCGCCGCTGCCGCTGATGACGCCGCTGAAGGTCGTAGGGGCGTTGGTGCCGCCTGTGGTCAGGTTTCCGCCGCCGAGCGTGACGTTGCCGCCGGTCGTGCCGCCGCCAGCCAGGGAGCCGATGCTCTCGTTGAAGCTGTTCAGGTCCAGCGTGGGGCCGGTGGTATTGGCGAGGGTGACGTCGGAGTTGGAGGAGAACGTGTTGGCAGCCCCGGCCTGTAGCGTACCCGCGTTGATCGTGGTGGCGCCGCTGTAGGTGCTGGCGCCGCTGAGCGTCAGGGTGTTGCTGCCGGCCTTCGTCAAGGCGGTATTGGCGCCGCTGATATTGCCGCCGAAGGTGCCGCCGCCGCTGACGGTCAAGGTTGCCGCCGCTCCGCTGTCAATCACGGGCCGCTGCCGGTAAACGCCCCGATGGTGACGCTGTTGCCGTCCAGGTTGAGGGTGCCGTTGTCGCTGAGGTTGCCGGCGCTGGTGAGGGCCGTGGTGCTGCCGACGACGAGAGTGTCGGTGCTGTTGATCGTGGTGAGACCGCCGTAGGCACTGGTACCCGAGAGCGTTAGGGTTTGGGTGGTGCCGCCAATGGTCAGCGCGGTATTGCCGCCGCTGATGTTGCCGCCGAAGGTGCCGCCGCCGGTAATGGTCAAGGTCGCGGCTGCCCCGCTGTCGATCACGGAGCCGAGCCGTTGAGCGGGCCGATGGTGAGGCTGGTGCCATTGACGAGGTCCAGCGTGCCGTTGTCCGTGACATTCGTGCCGCCTGGAAGGGCGGTAGAAGTGGTGGCGTCGATGGTGGCGCCGCTGTTGATCGTGGTTAGGCCGCCATAGGTATCGTTGCCCGAGAGGGTCAGCGTCTGGCTGGCGCCGGCCACCGTCAGGGCAGTGTTGGCGCCGGTGATGTTGCCGCTGAAGCTGCCGCCGCCTGCCACGGTAAACGTCGCAGCGGCGCCACTGTCGGTGATGGTCTCATGGGCGGGCACGGCTCCCGCGGCTACGCTCAGGCCAGCCACTTGCTGGTTGAAGCCAGCCAGGTCAAGCGTGCCGGCATCGGCACCCGCTGAGTTTTGTCCGAAGACCAGATCGGTCCCCGTCGGCAAAGCGTTAGTGGCGCCAAGCTTAAGCGTGCCATAGTAGAGATCAACGTTGGGAACGGTATTCCCCGTGGAACTGATGATGAGGGTCGCATTATCCGTGATCGCCAGCGCCCCGTTGGGCAGATTGATCGTGCTGGAAATGGTCGTTGTGAAGCCTGTGGCGCCCCTGCGCGAAAGAGCCCGACCGCACTGCCAACGGCACCGGAGACGGCGCCGGTGATGTTCAAACTGGCCCCGGCATTGCCCGCGAAAGCGATGGTGCCGTTGCCATTGAGCGTGATCGGACCGCTCCAGGTATCGCTGCCGCTGTTGGCGTAAAGGTTCGAGCGGATATCGCCCGTATGATTGGACGGCAAGGACAGCGAGTTAGCGACCGTGATGCCGCCCTGGACAGCAACCCGGGTTCCTGGACGCCGGCGCCGCCTGTGGTGCTGCTCACCACGATATTGCTGGTGCCGGCGGCGGTGTTGCTGGCCAATGTCAGAACACCGCCGTTGACGCTCGTTTGCCCGCTGTAGGTGTTGGCGCCGCTGAGGGTGAGGGTGCCGCCGTTCAGTGTGAGGGCGGTGTTGCTACCAGTAATTGTGCCGGAGTAACTGCCGCCGCCGGTCACGGTCACGGTCGCCGCCGCCCCACTGTCAGTGACCGTACCGCTGCCGTTCAGAGCGGCGACGGAGACGGCGTTGCCGTCGAGGTCAAGAGTGCCATTGTCAAGGACGCTGCCGGTGAAGGTACTCGCCGCCAGAACGCCGGCACCGTTGGTGATCTCCAGGGCGCCGTTGCTGTTGGCCAGGGTGCCGCTGCCGCCGGCCTGGGTGCCGACATAGTTGTCTTCCAGGAGATTGCCGGTGGATGTGCTCCCATCAGCGTCGATGCCGTAATTCGAATTACCGCTGATGAGGTTAGCGGCGGCGGCCGCCGTGCCACCGATGGTGTTGCCCGTGCCGCCGCCGCTGATGTAGACGCCGAAGCTGGCGTTGGGCACCGCCCCAGAGCCGGCAACGTTCGTGCCGATGAAGTTGCCCTGGACGAGGTTGCCCGTCGCGCCCGCTCGTGTCGAGCCGAACTCCGTAACGTGCCGTTGCCGGAGATGACGTTGCCGGCCCCGCGGCCGTGCCGCCGATGGTGTTGCCGGTGCCGCGCTGTACGATAGACGCCGTCGCCGCTGTTGGCCAGGGCGGCGGTGCCGGCGGCGTCCGTGCCGATGTAATTGCCCTCGACCAGGTTGTCGGCTGCGCCGGTGCCGCTGATCTCGACGCCGCGGTTGCCGTTGCCGGAGATGACGTTGCGGGCCGCGGCCGTGGTGCCGCCGATCGTATTCGATGACGCCGCCGCTAGATGAACATGCCGTCGTTGGATTGCCCAGCGCCGCCCGTGCCGGCGGCGTTGGTGCCGATGTAGTTGCCCTCGATCAGGTTGCCGACTGGGCCGCGCTGAACCTCGACGCCAATGGTAATTGCCGGAGATCACGTTGCGGGCTGCGGCTGTCGTGCCGCCCACGGTGTCGGTGTTCGAGCCGGACATCGCAGGATGCCGGGCAAGCTTGAGGGCAAGCCGTTGCCAAGGGCAGCGGTGCCGGACGAATTGGTGCCGATCATGTTGCCCGCGATCAGCTCGTTGCTGCTTGCGTCCACCCAGATGCCGACACGGCCATTGCCGGCAATGACGTTGCCCGCGCCGGCCACGGTGCCGCCAATCGTGTTGCTGGGGCCGGCGGTCAGACGAGAGATGCCATCCCCGCCATTCCCAAGCGCCACGGTCCCCGTGACGTCCGTACCGATGTAGTTGCCCTCGATGAGGTTGCCGGTGGCGCCTGCGTTATCGAGTTCGACGCCGCGGGAATTGCTGTTGCCAAAAGTTGCCGGAGAGCCGTTGCCCGAGATGATATTGCGGGCCGCGGCCGTGGTCCCGCCGATCGTGTTCGAGGAAACCGAGCTAATCAAGACGCCGTCGCCGCCATTGCCCAGCGCGGCGGTGCCGGTGGCGTTGGTGCCGATGAAGTTGCCCTGGATGATGTCGCCGCCCGTGCCGGTCAAGGAAATGCCGTTGCCGGAGAAGCCGCCGATGTCCAGGCCGGCGACGGTGCTGTTGCCCGCAGTCACGGTCAGGCCGTTGTAGCCGGCGCCGGCAGCGTCCAGCTGGATCAGCAGCACCGCATTGTCGCCGGTTGCCAGCGTATTTGCGCTCGCTCCCGGCTGGGTGTAGCCGTCGATGATTGCCGCCTTGGTAATGGCCGGCAGCGCAGCTGCACCTGAATCGTCTGCACGCCCGTCCCAGGTATGTCGAACACGATGACGCCAAGCGGCGCCACGCTCTGGTTGTTCACCTGGTTGATCGCATCGCGCAGGGTGCCGGTGCTGCCATCGTCGGCCGTCTTGGTCACGACATAGGTGTACGCCGTCCCCGCGAGATTCAGGCTGGTGGCATTGCTGGCCGCAGACAGGAGCGTGTAGTTTTCCACCGCAGGCAGGTTGTAGGTCGTGAAATCTCCGCTCTTCGAGCCAAAGGACAGGACGTTCAAAGCTATTGAGCGAGGACGGCACGTAGCCGTTCCCCAGCGTGACATTCAGCGTCCCGGCAAGCGTGGCCGTCCCGGTGACGTTGAGCTGATCGTAGCTGGTCGCACTGTCGATTTCGATATTGAGGGCGGCGTTGCTCACTTGCGTGTAATTGCCCTGGATGGTCAGAACGCCGGGGCCGTCGCCGGGGCTCACCTGGCCCGGCGCTGGTGACGTTGCCGACGATGGTGCCGACGCCGCCGAGGCTGCCGCCCTGGATGTTGAAGCCACCGCCCGCGGAGATGCTACCGCCGGTCAGTTCGGTCGAGCCGGCGGTTTGGTTGTAGGCGCCGAAACTCAGCGCGCCGCTTTGCACCTGCACGCTGCCGCTGTTGTTGAAGGCGACGCCATCGCCGAGGCCGTTCGTGATGCCGCTGCTCGACGCTTGAATCAAGGTGCCGCTGTTGTTGAACGTGCCCGCAGTGCCCTGGTTTAGGTACGTGTAGTAGTTGCCGGGCAGTTGCAGCGTCAGCGTGCCGCTGTTGTTGAACACCGCCCCATCGTCGAACTCGATGTACCCCTCCGTCCACGTCGCCGTCCCCAGGTTGGTGAGCGTTTCCCCGACCAGATAAAATATGCCGCCGCCGTTGGCGATGGTCAGCGTGCCGGCCGCCGCCACCGTCACCGTGCCGCCGCCCGTCAGCTCGCCATCACCGGACCAGTCCAGGGCGCCCGAGACGGCCACGCCGGCACTGTCTTCCAGCGTGCCGCTGACGTTCAGCGTGGTCACGCTCAGGGCGTTGCCGTTGAAGTCGGCCGTGCCGCTAATGGCCAGCGTTTGTAAGGCCGAGAAGGTAGCCGCTGAGACGGAACCCGCGTTGAAGTCGGCCGTCCCACCAATGGCCATCGTCTGACCCACGTTGGACACCGTGCCCGTGAAGTCCACCAGACCGCTGTCCACGTTGGTTGTGCCGCTGATGTTGTATAGCCCGGCCACCGTCGAACTGGACCAGTCCACCTGCCCGGCCCCCGTCACGCTGCTGGCCGACGACAGCGTTTGCCCGCTCAGCTCCAGGTCGCTGCCCGCTGCCACGCTGAACGAGCCGCTGCTGGTGCCGCCGCCAACGCCCAGGTTGCCGCTTTGCACCTGCACGCTGCCGCTGTTGTTGAAGGCGACGCCGTCGCCGAGGCCGTTCGTGATGCCGCTGCTCGACGCTTGAATCAAAGTGCCGCTGTTATTGAACGTGCCCGCAGCGCCCTGGTTTAGGTACGTGTAGTAGTTGCCGGGCAGCTGCAGCGTCAGCGTGCCGGCGTTGTTGAACACCGCCCCATCGTCGAACTCGATATACCCCAACGTCCACGTCGCCGTCCCCAGGTTGGTCAGCGTGTCCCCGACCAGATACGAAATGCCGCCGTCGATGGTCAGCGTGCCGGCCGCCGCCACCGTCACCGTGCCCCCACCCGTCAGCGTGCCGCTGCCCCAGGTCATCGCCCCCGCGACGGCCACGCCGGCGCTGTCTTGGAGCGTGCCGCTGATGGTCAGCGTGTTCAGGTTCAGGGCATTGCCGTTGAAGTCGGCCGTGCCGCTAATGGCCAGCGTCCGTAAGGCCGAGAAAGTAGCCGCTGAGACGGAACCCGCGTTGAAGTCGGCCGTGCCGCCAATGGCCATCGCCTGACCCACGTTGGACACCGTGCCCGTGAAGTCCACCAGACCGCTGTCCACGTTGGTCGTGCCGCTGATGTTGTATAGCCCGGCCACCGTCGAACTGGACCAGTCCACCTGCCCGGCCCCCGTCACGCTGCTGGCCGACGACAGCGTTTGCCCGCTCAGCTCCAGGTCGCTGCCCGCTGCCACGCTGAACGAGCCGCTGCTGGTGCCGCCGCCAACGCCCAGGTTGCCGCTTTGCACCTGCACGCTGCCGCTGTTGTTGAAGGCGACGCCGTCGCCGAGGCCGTTCGTGATGCCGCTGCTCGACGCTTGAATCAAAGTGCCGCTGTTATTGAACGTGCCCGCAGTGCCCTGGTTTAGGTACGTGTAGTAGTTGCCGGGCAGCTGCAGCGTCAGCGTGCCGGCGTTGTTGAACACCGCCCCATCGTCGAACTCGATATACCCCAACGTCCACGTCGCCGTCCCCAGGTTGGTCAGCGTGTCCCCGACCAGATACGAAATGCCGCCATCGATGGTCAGCGTGCCGGCCGCCGCCACCGTCACCGTGCCCCCACCCGTCAGCGTGCCGCTGCCCCAGGTCATCGCCCCCGCGACGGCCACGCCGGCGCTGTCTTGGAGCGTGCCGCTGATGGTCAGCGTGTTCAGGTTCAGGGCATTGCCGTTGAAGTCGGCCGTGCCGCTAATGGCCAGCGTCCGTAAGGCCGAGAAGGAAGCCGCTGAGACGGAACCCGCGTTGAAGTCGGCCGTGCCGCCAATGGCCATCGCCTGACCCACGTTGGACACCGTGCCCGTGAAGTCCACCAGACCGCTGTCCACGTTGGTCGTGCCGCTGATGTTGTATAGCCCGGCCACCGTCGAACTGGACCAGTCCACCTGCCCGGCCCCCGTCACGCTGCTGGCCGACGACAGCGTTTGCCCGCTCAGCTCCAGGTCGCTGCCCGCCGCCACGCTGAACGAGCCGCTGCTGGTGCCGCCGCCAACGCCCAGGTTGCCGCTTTGCACCTGCACGCTGCCGCTGTTGTTGAAGACCACGCCATCGCCGAGGCCGTTCGTGATGCCGCTGCTCGACGCTTGAATCAAGGTGCCGCTGTTGTTGAACGTGCCCGCATCGCCCTGGTTTAGGTACGTGTAGTAGTTGCCGGGCAGTTGCAGCGTCAGCGTGCCGGCGTTATTGAACACCGCCCCATTGTCGAACTCGATGTACCCCAACGTCCACGTCGCCGTGCCCAGGTTGGTCAGCGTCTCCCCGACCAGATACAAAATGCCGCCGTCGATGGTCAGCGTGCCGGCCGTCGCCACCGTCACCGTGCCACCACCCGTCAGCTCGCCACCGGACCAGGTGAATGCCCCGGTCACCGTCAGGTTGCCACTGGCAAGCAATGTGCCGCCGTCAACCAGGAGATCATCAACGGTGGAAGAAGCGGCCAGCGCGAACGACCCGCCGCTTAGCACGATGGGGTCCAGGCTGAGCAGACTGGAAACCGAATCGGCGACGTTCGCCGAGTGCGTGACGGTGAAGCTGTAGCCGCTGAGGCCGATGAAAACCGTGTTGCTCGCGGTCGGGACCGTGCCGGTGCTCCAGTTGCTGGCGGTATCCCAATCGCCGCCGTTGGAGTTGGTCCAGTAGACGGTGGAGGCGTCCGCCGTGGTCGTGAGCGTCAGGTTGGTGGCGTTGTAGGTGGGGAGGACCGACGTTCCATTTCCCAGGTCCACGTTGAGCGTTGCGAAACTGCCGCTGAGCGAGCCGTAGGTCAGCGGTTGGAAGGAAAGCTGCAGGGGCGGGCTGTAGGAGTTGACGACAGCGGCCGTGAGGGTGCCGGCCAGCGTTGCCGTGCCGGAGACGCTCACCTGGCCGTAGCTGGAAGCGCTGCCGATACCGATGTCGAGCGTTCCACTAGAGGTCTGCGTATAGTTGCCGGTGATAGCCAGAGTGCCGGCGGTGCCGGGACTGAGGATGCCGGCGTTGTAGACGTTGCCGGTGACACTGCCACGGATGGTATTATCTGTGCCGGCCTCGATATAGATCCCGTTGTCGCCATTCGGGATGGCCGCCGTTCCCGCGGGGTTGGTTCCGATCAGATTTCCTTCGATCAGATTGCCCGTGGCGCCGAACGTGCCTGATTCACCGTCGGCCAGGTTGCCGCCGCCAAGCTGGATGTCGTAAGTCGTGTTGCCGGCGATGACGTTGGCCATGACGGCGGTCGTCCCGCCGATGGTGTTGTTGGCGCCCTGGTCGTAAACGCCGGTGTTGTTGCCGACGCCCGGAGCGGTCGTGCCCGCGGCATCAATGCCGATGTAGTTGCCGGCTACCAGGTTGCCCGTCGTGTTGCTGTCGCAGATGAAGACGCCGTAATTGTCAGCGTCGATGACATTGCGCTCGCCGGCGTTGTCCGCCTCGGCGCCGCTGGTGCCAACGCGGTTGTCCGAGGCGCCGCCGAAGATAGAGATCGCCGAAGCGCCGTCGTGCATGGCCACGTTGCCGGTCGCGTCGACGCCGATATAGTTGCCGGCCACCACGTTATCGACGGTCCCGACGCCGTAGAGTTGCACGCCATCCCAACCGTTGCCGCTGATGACGTTGCGTGCGTCGGCGTCGGTCAAGGCATTGCTGCCGCTAGTGCCGATCAGGTTATTCCGGGCGCCATAGGCGACCCACACCCCGACGTTCCCGTTCCCGAGGGTGCCGGTGCCGGCGACGTTGGTGCCGATGTAGTTGCCGGCCACCGTGTTGAAGTCCGTGTTTGCGTCCTGAATCCGGACGCCGAACTCACTGTTGCCGGAAATCACATTGCGCTCGCCGGCGTCGTTGACCCCGTCCGCATTGGTGCCGATGAGGTTGTAAGCCGAGCTGCCGTCGATGATAACGCCATCGATGTCGTTGGCGATGGCCCCGGCCCCGGCCGCATTCGTGCCGATCAGGTTGCCGGCCACGGTGGTGTGGAACGACGTTCGGATCTGCACGCCCCACTGGCCGTTGCCGGAGATCAGGTTGCCCTGGTCCGCCTCGCCCGCGCTGCCATTGCTGTTGGTGCCGATGATGTTGTCGCGCGAAGAATTGGCAACGAAAACACCGTCCTGGCTGTTGCCCAGAGCGGCGGTGCCGGCGGCGTTGGTGCCGATGTAATTGCCGGCGACGGTGTTGGCGGCTGTTGTGTAGTAGGCCGTCACGGCCATCGGGGCCAGGAGCTCGAATGGGCGCGTTGGGGTCGCCCAGCACGTACCAGCCGTTGGCCGTGCTCACGACGCTCGTATTCGTTCCCGCGGCCAGAGATAATTCGAACTGCGCTTGGCCGCCGATCTGGAAGCCGACCCAAGAGAAGGTGTGCGAGCCGGCGCTCAAGGTGACGGTCGCGTAGGTGACGGCAAAGGCGCGGCCGCCATCGAACTCGCCGACGAGCTTCCCGTCCACGGTGAGGCGGGAGCCATCATCGCTCCCCAGCGCGAAGGAGTAAGTTCCCGTGGTCGTGACGTTAAACGTGCCGGTGGCATTAAACGAGTAGTAGTCGCCGCCGCCGCCGGGCACAACGTTATCGTAGGTCCAGGATGGGGGTGTAAATCCCGAAGAGGGCTCGGTGGGATCATACACGTCGGCCTGCGCCATGGTGCCCGTATACTGCACGCTCGGCAGCACGCCGGCGATGATCTGGTCAACTGTCTCCAGGCTCGTGGCGTAATAGGGCAGGCCCGAGAGGGTGACGCCGCTGCCGCCGTTGCCCGAGATGACATTCCGCTCGGCAGCATCATTGACGCCGGCGCCGTTGGTGCCGATCAAGTTGTAGCTGCCGCTGCTGACATAGACGCCGCCATTGGCGTTGCCTTCCGCCAGGGTGCCAGTCGGATCGACGCCGATGTAGTTCCCCCAGATCCAGTTGTTGCTGGTGCCGTTGATGTAGATGCCGTAGCCGAGGAAACGCTCGATATCCAGGCCGTCGATCACATCGTTGCTGGAGTTGAGCTGGAGGCCGTTCCCAGTGTTCAGGTCCTGCCCGTCGAGGACGATTTCCGGATTGGAATTGGTATCCCCGTCAAAGGCCACCTGGCTGCGCCCATCGATGGTCAGGTCGGGGCGCGTGACGGTCGGCAGTGGGGAAACCGGCTGGATCAAGTAATAGCCGCCATTGCTGCCAGCCACATGACCGGGATCGCCGCTCGGGATGTTGAAGTCGATGGTGATCGGGACCGGGAACGGAATCGCGTTGGCGTCGAGCAGCGCTTGCCGCAACGATCCGGGGCCCGAATCGGCGGTGTTGATCACGGTGATCGTAATCGGCGATGGGGCGGTGCTGTAGAGGAACGCCCCCGACGGCTCGAAGTTCGGCGCTAGCCCGAAATCGCCGTCGTTGTGGTACGGCGAAGAGTCAACCACTTTCGTCCCGGAGGTCTCATCGAGGCGGTAGTAACCGATGGGATTGGTGGCGAGAACCGTGGCCGGGTAGGTGGTGCTCGAACGGGCGTTGTATAGAGTGGTGACCTCTGACTGCGTGAGGGCACGGTTGTAGAAGGCCACTTCGTCCAGCGAGCCCTGGAAGCCGTAGTTATTGTCGTTAACCCAACTACTGATCCGGGCCTCGGTCGTGACTTCGCGGTTTGTGTTCGTGGTGCCGAAGGACTGGCTCAGGGTCTGCTTCACACCGTCGATGTAGAGCTGGCTCTGTGTGGCATCGCCGTTGTGGAAAACGGCGGTGATGAAGTGCCAGCCGTTCGCCAGCCCCGCCGAACTGGTGCCGTAGATGTCTCCCTGACCAGTGTTGAAACCAATGTAGCCGCCCTGAATGTACAGGTCGTACGTGAGGAACCCCACCGGAATGACGTTCTGGGTGCCGTTCCAGTCCATCCAGAAGGACACGGAGTTGTCGGTTCCCACGGCCGTGTTGAGCTGCGGCAAAGACAGGTCAATCGATTGGCCGCTGAAGGAATAGGCCGTGTCCGAATCATCGGTCAGGGCGCCGGGCACGCCCTGTGTGAGGGTGCGTGCCTGCGCGAACATACCGTTGTTGCCGTTCGAGGTCTGGTCGTGCGCGACGGTGCCGCTGCCCTCGTTCAGCGGCCAGTAACCCTTCAGATTCGGATCGCTTGTGTTGGGCGGACCACTGGAGTCGGCCAGGATCTGGCTTGCGGAGCGCGCGGTGCCCCAGACCGCGACATCGGAGATCTCACCGCCGAAGAATTCGTTGGCGTCAGTTCGGGCCCCAATCTGGAAAAGGCCGCCCCAACCGCCGAGCGGTGTCATCGGGTTGGCAGCGGTGCCGTTGAACGTGCTGACCAGCGCCTCCGTTCGCGTAGAGCAGGATTTGGCCGGTGCCGTTCGCCGCGGTATTGACGACCAGCGAGAGTTGCGTCCAGGTGTCGAGGGGGGCCACGTAGCCGGTGTTGTAGTAGGTCCAGCCCGGGTTGCCGCTGTTGACGGCCCAGTTGATCGTGCCGTCCGCGTTCCGGGACAGCAGGTACTCGCCGTCTTTGCCGGCAATGGTGCCAAACTGCGCCGGAAGTCGGGTAGATCGACGCCTCCATCGTCAGCGTCGTGTTCCCCGTCATCGTCAGGCTGGTGGTGTTGCCGACATTCACGTAGTTGTTGTTGCCGTCGAATTGCAGCGCGTAGCTGTTGCCGTCGGGGACCCAGACCGGCGTCAGCGACGAGAAGATGCCGTTGTTGCCGTTGCCGGTCAGATCGTTGACCGTGTTGCCGCCGTTCTCGTTGAAATTCCAGTAGCCTACCAGGCCCGCCGCTCGAAGCTGTGACGCCGTGCCGGTGAGCGGCGTCAACATGTCGGACTGAATGGCCGCCTGGCTGCGGGCCACGTCGTAGATGCGGATGTCGTCGAGCGAACCGGCCAGGCCGTTGTCCCAGTCTTCGACGGCCCGGCCGAACTGCAGCGGCCCGCCGCTGTTGAGGATCCCCGAGCTGTCGATGCTGCCACTGGCATCCAGTTGCCCGTCCAGGTAAAGCTCTGAGGTGCCGGCCTGCACATCGAGGACCGCGGCAAAGTGATACCACTGACCGGCCTGAACGGCGCCCGCGGCCGTCTGAATGGAATAGGCCGTGGTCGTGGAACCATACGTGAACAGCAGATAACCCGTGTTGTTGACCCAGAGGGCGTACTCCCGGTTATTGCTTCCGGTCGCCTGCCCCTTGAAGAGAATGTTCTGCCACTGGCGCGGGAACGAGTCGACCTCGAACCAACCCTCGATGGTCAGCTGGTCGTTGGAATGCAAGGTCGGACTGTTGCCCACGCTGACGTAGTCGTTGATGCCGTCGAAGTGCAGAGCGGAGCCGGCAGCGGTGGGGGCCGGCATGGCTACCGGCGGCGGCGCCGTGGCATTGACGATGATCGTCGTCGTCTGTGTGGCGGTCAGCCCAGTGACCTGGCTCAAGGTCAGGCCGCTCTTGCCCGCCTGGTAGGCGGTGGAGATTTCCTGCGGCGACAGAGGCCGCTGGTAGATGTTGACTTCCTCAATCTTACCGGTGAAGTTGTACCAGCCTCCGTTTCCGCCTGCCCAGCCGCTGGTGTAGCCTGTGCCCAACTGATAGTAATACGCATTGGCATAAGGGTCCTGGGTGAGTGCCACCGACCCAATTGCCGTGCCGTCAAGATAGACGATTTCGTATGTGCCGTCGTAGGCGATGGCTAGATGGTGGAAGCTCCCATCGTTGACGACGCCGGAACTGATGATCTGCGTCTGGCCCGAGAAAACTTCGACTCGCAAGTGCCCGTCCGTGCCGACATAGATGGCCGGGGCCCAGCCACCGGGACTGCCATAGGGAGTGCCCGCCTGCTGGCCGAGGATGACGCCGCCGGAGGAGGTTTGGAACCAAAGGTCGATGGTGAACGGCGTCGTCCGCGCGGAATTCGGCAGGTTACTGGTCGGGTAGGGGAAGAAGTTATTGGGCAGCTGGACATACGAATTGCTGCCGTCGAAGGTGAAGGCCTGGCCGACGATGCCGCTGGAGTAGGTCACATTGCCGACGATGGTGCCATTCTGCCCCCCGGCGCTATCGTTGGCGTTTCCATTGCCGGACCAGGAGTTGACCGCGTCGTTGGGGTAGCCGCCGTTGTCGGTGGCAGTTGTGGTGATCTGGTACGTTCCCGGAGTTGACGGGGTCCAGGTGATCGCCCCGGTGCTCGAGTTCAAGCTGGCTCCCGACGGAAGTGCCTGGACCTGAATGGTGTCCGTGTTCAGCCCGTCCGGATCGGTCACCCCGGGGAGCTCGAGCGTCTGGCCGACATTGACCGCGATGCTGGTGGGATTGTTGATGACCGGCGGGTGATTGGCCGTGTCGGTGAGCTTGGCCACGAACCCGTCCCAGCCGCCGGCATACTCGGGTTGGGCGCCGTTGGTGGTGGGGAAGTTGCTCGAGGTGGTCATGCCCACGACATAGGCATTGCCGCTACTGTCCACGGCGATGGCTTGTCCGCGGTTGTCGCCGCTGCCGCCCAGGTAGGTCGAGTAGTCGGCCGCCGATCCGCTCGGGTTGAGCTTGACCACGAACCCATCCCAACCGCCGGCCCCGTTTGTGCTCTCCAACGCGTTCGCCAGCGGAAAATCCGTGGCCTGCGTCATCCCGGTCACGTAGGCATCGCCGGAAGAGTCCACGGCGATGGCCTGGGGGTAAGTCGGCCCCGTGCCGCCGTAGTAGGTCGAGTACACCAGCGCGGTGCCGGTCGGGTTGACTTTCGTGATGAAGGCGTCGTACGTGCCGTTGCCGGTGGTTTGCAGTGCATTGACGAGCGGAAAGCCGGTCCCGCTGGTGTTGACCAGGCCGGTCAAGTAAGCGTCGCCGGAGCTGTCCACGGCAATGCCCTGGCCGTAATCGTCGGCCGTGCCGCCCAGGTAGGACGAATAGACCAGCGACGCTGTCCCCGATTTCGTGGGATCGATCTTCGAGACGAAGGCGTCCCAGCTGCCGGCGTTGTTGGGCTGAAAGACCCCCGCGGTCGTGGGGAAATTGGTTGAGTCAGTGAAGCCCGTGACATAGGCGTCGCCGGACGGGTCCACCGCGATCCCCTGGCCGCGGTCGTCGTTGGACCCGCCGAGGTAGGTTGAGTAATTGAACGCCGTGCCCGTCGCGTTAATTTGCGTGACGAAGGCGTTACGGCCCCCTTGTAAGGTCGTCTGATAAGCATTGGCCGTCGTCGGGAAGTTGCTCGACGTGGTCATGCCGGTCACCCAGGCATTGCCCGCCGAATCAAGAGCGATGATGTCGCCCATCTGATAGCCGAGCAGGGTGGCGTCGTCCTCACTGCCGTTGGTGCCGCCCACGTAGGTGGAGTAGACGAGCCCGGTGCCGGCGGCGTTGAGCTTGGTGACGAAGGCCACCTGGCCGCTGCTGCCCATGCTGGTGTCGGGAGCGCCGGCTGTGGTGGGGAAGTTGGCCGCCGTGGTCATACCGCTGACGTAGGCATCGCCATTCGCGTCCACCGCGATGCCGTAGCCGTAGTTGGTGCCGCTGCCGCCCAGGTACGTCGAGTAAACGATCGAGCTGCCGTCCGGGCTCAGCTTGGTCACGAACGCCTCGGAGCCGTTGCCAGCCGTGTTATAGGCGCCTACCGTCGTGGGGAAATTGGTCGAGCTGGTCCAGCCGGTGACGTAGGCACTCCCCGCGCTGTCCACCGCCACGCCCAGGCCGTAGTCGTTGTTGTTGCCGCCCAGATACGTTGAGTACGTCAGCGTCGGATCGATCACCAGGGGTTGGGTCGGATCGTAGCTGCCGATCGAGAACGCGACCTGGTCGCCGCCCTCGAGCACATAGTGTCCGCTGACCGATTGCTGTACGCCGTCAATCGTCTGGTAGACGACCGGGGCCTGGGCCATGATCTGCGCGAGCCGCTCTGCAGAATCAGGTTGCCATTCGCGTCGAGGCTGACCTGGTCGGCCCCATCGAAGTTGAGCTGGATCTCGTTGGGATCGACGCCGGCGGCCAGGGTGAAGTCGTACTGCAGCGCGGTGGGGTTGCCGTGGAAGTCGACGTTCACGCCGGGGTAAACGTTCTGGTACTCGACGCTGCCGTAGTTGGCGACGTTAGTGAGCCACTGCGACGAGGGGCCGACCAAGTAGTTGCTCGTGCTGCTCTGCGGACTGAGGCCGACCAGCTGGGGCGAGGAACCGGCGCCGTAGAAACTGCATGCTGATGACGGAGGCCGTCGGATTTCCCGGCGTCCCGCTGGGGGAGGCGCCAAGAGGGTTGCTGGCGTTCCCACCGGGATTGGCCGCCGGCAGAGTGGTCGATGTCGCGGGCTGCTGGAGCAGTTCCAGCACTGCCTGCGTCGGCGTGAGGAACAGCGTATAGCCGTTGCCGCGCGATAGGAACTGCACCTGCGGATCAGTCTGCCCCACGTTGGGCTCGAAGGTGAGCGGCATGGCGCTGATCCCGCCGTGTTCGTGGGCAGCAGCCTGTTCTCCAGCAACTCCAGAGATAGCGGCAGCGGCTTGCGGCGGAAGGGGTTAGACGGCGGGGCGGGACGGCGTACGCGAGAAGGTCGCCGCGGCATGGTGGGCTCTCCGAAAGGCGTTGGGAAACGGGCAGCCCACACTGGCTGCTCCGCCTTTTGCGGGGATTTCTCTCTCTATCGGAGGAAGAATCCTCGGCTGGTGACGCTCCCCACGCGCTGAGGCGGGGGGAGGGTCCGACTCAGGTAGCAGGGGAGGTTACAATCCGGCTTAGCTCAGTTCCGGAAGTATCGAGGCTACCGACAAAATGGGGGCTCTGCAAGCAGATTTATTGTAATAGTGCGAGATTAGGCTGATGCCTTAATTCGACGGAACGCCTGTACATGATCGGGGCCGGCGTTTTGGACGACCGATTCGCACGTCCGGGCAGCCCGAAGCGCCAGCGAGGGACACGAATTCCCTCGCTGGCGCTTCGGGCTGCCCAGATCGCAGGGAGTCCGACGCCCCCTGCCACCGTCTCACGGCTCCCCCTTCGACAGCTGCTTAAACTCATCACGGTCGCGCAACGCCTGCGGGAAAGCCGGCTCTTGCTCGATGAGACGAAGCTCGTTGGGTCCCGAGCCGCCCTGTAGGACGCCCTTTCTCCACAGCGCCACCGCCTGGCGCAGCTGGTCTAGGGCCAGGTCCTGGTACTCGGCCTCGCGCACCGCATCCAGGCGCGAGAGCACCCCGTAAATGCAGGCGACGTTGTGCAGGATGCCGTAATCGCCCCAGCCGTGCAGGACCGCCAGGTTGGCCTCGCGCCGGGCCTCGGTGTATTGCTTCCGCCGGGCTTCAATGTACCCCAGCCCGGCATGCGCATCGGGATTGGTCGGTTTGGCCCGGGCAGCCGCTTCGAAGTCGTCGCCGGCTTTTTCGGCCTGGCCCAGGGCGTCGTAGGCCCGGGCACGCCGGACCAACAGTTTGTCGTCCTTCGGCGGCGCCCTCCAGCCCCTTCGTGTAGGCCCGGATGGCGTCCTGCGCTTTGCCTAGCTTTCGCAGCACCAGGCCGTAGTCGCTGAACAGCGCGGGCGACCCGGCGCCCTTGTCGATCCCCAGCTGCATCTCGTCGCGAGCTAGCATCAAGAGCCGCTTCCGCGCGCCTTCGGGCCACTGGTTGCCGATCTCCTCCAACTCGTCGATCATGACCCGGGAGATACAGGCCCACCTCGGCGTGAGCGCTGCCGCTGTTCGCGTCCCATTCCCGGCCCGCGCCAAGGAAAGCATTGAGGTCTTCCAACCCCTCCCGATCCTTCCCCTCGGCGAGGCGAATCAAGGCGCGGAGACGAAGGGCGGGGCGGAAGTCCTTCTTTTCGGAGAGAATGCGGTCGAAATCCGCGGTCGCCTCCACTTGTTTGCCCTGCTGCAACCACACCAGGGCGCGGTAGTAATAGGCCTCCGCAAGGCGCTGGTCGTCCGGTTCCTCCAGGACAGCGTTGTAATCGATCAAGGCCTGGTCGAACTTCTTCTGGGCGGCATAGACGAAGCCGCGGTTGAGCTGCGCCAGCCGCAGGCCCGGGCTCAGGTTCACGGCCTGGTTAAGGTCCTTCTCGGCGTCCTCAAAATGGCCCTGGCGGGCGCGGGCGAAACCGCGCAGGCTGTAGCCCCACGGCGCATCCGGCCGTAGCGCGATACACGTTCCCAGCGCCTCGACTGCCTCCGCGGTGTGGTCCTGCCCCTTGGCGTCCTTCCCCAACGCCAGGTAGCAGCGCCCATCTGGAAGTGCGACCAGTAATGCTTGTGATCGTCATCAAGAGCGGCCTGGTAATGGCGGATTGCCTCCATCAGGCCGTCGCGGTCCGGTTTCGCCGGGCCGGGGGGCAACTTCCCTTCGGGCCCCGCGGCCACGCGCGTCCGGGCCTGCTCTCCCTGGAGGAATTCGTCCAGGGCGGTGGCGGGCACGGCGCGGTCCTCCGCCAGCCGCTGCTCTTCGGCCGCCCGATCGCCCTCCCCCTGGGCCCGCCAGGCCGCGGCTCGGAGCCGATGATAGCCGTGCGACGATTCGCCCAGGTCGTGAGCCCGGTTGAGCAGGGCCAACGCCTCCCGCGCGGCATCCGGCCTCGTCGAGGCCCGCTCCTTCTCCTGCGCGAGCAAGAGGAGAAGGTCGAACAACTCCTTGCGGACCGGCGTCTGTTCCTCGGCGAGCGCCAGTTGCCCCACGTCGGGCCCCCAGGCGTCGGCGACGGCGAGGGCGGCCTGCCCGGCAGCCTCCCCGCGGGCCGCATCGTAGTAGGGGGAGCCTTCGCCCGCCGGGCCGCTGTTGGCGGCGTAGTAGCGGGCCTCGTCCGCCTTGCCGCGGAAGTCCTTGATTTGCTGGCGTGCCTCGTCCTGATGGAGCAGGACTGCGGCCGCCTGTTCGGCCTCGGCCCGCTTGTTAATCTCGTGCCGCAGGAGGAGGCCGCCCCCGATCACGAAACCCAACAACGCCGCCGCGCCGGCCGCCCGGGTAATCGCCTTGCGATGCCGCTTCGCCCAGCGCAGCGCCCGCTCGAATGGCGTTTCCCGGTAGGACGACACCGGCTCGCCGGCCAGGTAGCGTTGCATGTCGTCCGCCAGGGCCTGAGTGCTGGCGTAGCGATCTTCCTTCTTCAGGGCCATCGCCTTCTGACAGATTGCGTCCAGGGGCTTGGGCACATCGGGCACGAGCTTGCGCGGCGGGGGCGGCGGCTCCTTGCGGGCCATCTCCAGCAGCTTCAGGGCGTTGCCGCCGGAGCGCGGCGGCTTGCCGGTCAGGATTTCGTAAAGCGTGGCCCCCAGCAGGTAGATGTCGCTCTGGTGGTCGACCAGGTCGGTGCGGCCCTCGGCCATCTCGGGGGCCATGTAGAACGGCGAGCCCATGATCGAGCCGGCCATTGTCTCCGTCGCGACGCCTCCATAGCTGAGGTTCACCGGCGGCATGGCGTCGGAGGTCGCGGTTGATGCCGACGGGGCGTCCGTCTGGCCCTGCACCTTGGCAATCCCCCAGTCCAAAAGCAGCGTCTCGCCGTAGGACCCGAGCATGACGTTTTCCGGCTTCAGGTCGCGGTGCAGCACGCCGCGGCTATGGGCGTAGGCGACTGTCTGGCACAGGTCGAGGAAGATTTGCAACAGCCGCAGGTGCTGGACCTCGCGCGGCACGTCCGCCTTATTTTGCGGAGAATGATACTCCTTGATGACTTTTTTTAGGGTGCTGCCATGGACGAACTTCATCACGTAGTAAGGCTGGCCGTCGGGGTCGATGCCCAGCTCGTGGATTGGCACGATGCCGGGGTGCTCGAGCTGGCCGGTGATGCGCGCCTCGACCAGGAAGCGGTCCTTCTGCTCCTGCTGGGCGGCGCCGAGCATCTTTTTCAGGGCGACCTCCCGGCCGATGTCCGAGTCCTCGGCCAGCCAGATCTCGCCCATGCCCCCCTTGGCGTGGAAGCGCTTGGGGACATAACGATCGGTCGAGGTCCGCGTCGGGGTCGGGGCGGCGGCAACGGCGGTCGCGGCACCGCGAGGCGGGAGATCGACCGTGGCCCCGTCCAGCGACTGACCGGCGGCGGGCAGATCGACGGTGCCGCCGTCCAGCGCCGGCGCCGCCGGAGGCAGGTCGACAGTGGCGCCGTCGAGCGACTGTTCCGCCGCGCCATTCCCGCCCTGGCCCGGCACATAGACGCCGGTGCCGCCTTGCTCGGCCGCTGCCGGCGTGCGGGGGCGGCCGCCCGGGGCGGGAGATCGACCGTGGCGCCGACCGTGGGCTCGGGATCGGCCGGCGCGTAGACTCCGGTGCCCCCATCGGCCGTGTCGTCGGGTGCCGAGGAGACGGGCACCGGGTTTCCATCCAGGTCGAGAGTGGCCGCATTGATGCTGCCGCCTGCGGATGACCCGCCCCCCGCCGGCATGTAAACACCAGTGCCATCGGCCGCTGCCGCGGGCACGCTCGAAGGATGCTTGCTGTCGGTAGACATCGAGGGACTCCGGCCTGGGGGGTACTTATCGTGCGGACAACTGGAGCAAACTCCCCTTCCGCGGCAGGGATCAAGGGCAGGGGACAATGGGGGGTGGCAAAACGGACTGGATGGATCGTGGCGTGCCGCCCATACCCCTCCAAAACGTGGCACAGAACTCAGAGCGCCAGCGCCACATGTCCAACATAGATAAGGAGTAGCGTTAGAAAAGTTCCGTGCCAAGGATGGCACAGACCTGCCTCATTTGGCACAGAACTCCGGCTCGCCCCCCGCCTCGAAGGCTCGCGCTCAATTGTGAAGGCGCAAACACGGTCCCGGCAATGGCTTGCACCGCCAAGGGGGTTTGCTCACATTTCTCGGCGAAATGTGAGCAAACCCCCTCGCGGAAGCCAACCCCGGGCGAAGGTTGCACCCGGGGACCGGCGAATTGGCCAACCCATCCGTGGCTTGTACGAAGGGTTATTCCGCCAGGTCGGGGCGCTGGCGCTTCCGGCGGATCACCCGAACGACGGACGGCGCAGTTCCAGATACCCTGCCAGGCACCGGCGGCAAAGACGGCGGCCGCCAGCACCCCGTGCGCCTGATCGGTGAAGTCGATGTCGGATTCGGCTGCCGGGGAGGCTTCCGCGGGCAGCGGCGGCGCCAGGACCTGATCGGCCCCGACGCCTTCGGTCGGAGCCGCGCCCTTGGCCGGTGCCGGCGCGGGCGGGGCCGCGGCCCCGGTCTTCGGCGGGTTGGCGGTGGCATCCGCCTTACGCTGCGACCGGTGCTTGAGCAGCGGGGCCAGCTTGCTCGCCCCAGCACCGAATCGACCTTCTTGTACACCTCCATGCCCGCTTCCAGGAGCATGTCGATGAAGTCCGCGGTCAGGCCCTGGACATCGGCCTGGGGCAGCGCTGCATCCTTGCCGCCCACCGTCCCCCACAGCGAGTTGAAGGCCGCCGTCACGTCGCGCAGGGGGGCGTCGATGACACTCGCCAGGCGGCTGGTGTAGTCCTGGATATTGGTCACGACCCCGGCCATGATTGGGAACAACCCGTCGAAGCCGCCGCCGGCGCCAGTCCCGCCGCTGCCGGCAATCACCGGCGCGGCGCCGCCGGTGCTGACGGAATTGGCCCCAAACTCGCCCGTGCCGACGCCGGCACCAAGGTTCAGCGCGGTCTGCTGGCCGGTGGTCAGCTCCGTGCCGGGCGTCAAGCCGACGAGGATCAAGGTGGCCAGTGAAGTGGTGCTGGTGACGGCAGCGGTCGAGGTCGGGCTCGACTCGGCCAGGGCCGGCTCGCCGAAGTCGAACGTGAACTGGTCCTGGCCCGATTGCAGCCCATCGGTCAGCCCGACCGTTTGGATGTTGTCCTCGCCGAACAGCACCGCTCCGCCGCGTGCCGTGGGCGGCACGTCGGCCACATTCAAGGCGAAGGTGCCGGCCGCATTGGCCACCACCAGCACCTCGACGTTGCCCCCCACTTCGACGAATGTCTTGGCGAGGTTCTGCGTGACGTTGTTGGTCTCGGTGTTGTAGACGACGCGCTTGCCCTGCGAATCGGCCAGGTCGAGGTCGACCGGGTCAAGCCACAGGACCAGGTACGAAGTGCGTTGCCCGGCTGGGCCCAGCGCCGGCGCGAAGCGGGACACGATTTGCTGGATCATCGTGGAGGTGATGGTCGCATCGTTGGTCTGGCTGGCCAGCAACTGATTTAGCTGGGCCGACAGGTCGCTCTGCAACTGGCTGAGGAAGGGCGTGCCGTTGCTGAACGCCTGGAAGCTGCCGGGCGCACCGGCCGCTTGCACTAGGTCCAGCGCAAAGTGCTCGCTGCCCTCAATGATCGTCGGGCTGTTGGAGAAGCCGTTCGGCTCGGCCACCGAAACGATGGGATGCCCGCTCGCACCAGCAGGCCGGCCTCGCCGGCGTTGAAGGCGGCCGTCTGAATGCCCGACGACAGGTCGATCTGATACGATCCCACCGGCAGCGGCTCGTCGAACAGCAGGGTAATAGTCTGCTGCGCGGTCGTTTGGTAAACGAGCCCGGTATCGACCTCCGGATTGGCCTGGACATCGTAAAGGACCGCCTGCGTGCTGGTCGCCAGGGGAATGACCTGGTTGTTGCCGCCGGGCTCAACCAACTCCACCGTGTAATTGGCAGGATTCTCGGCGGTGGCCGGGTCGAGGACATCGCCTTGCAGGGTGATGACGAGACTGTTAACGGGCCCCCCCGGCTGATTGCCCGTGCCGGGCACCAGCGATTCCGCCTGTATGCTCACCACCTGGGGGAGCACATCGATGTCGAGGGTATAGACGCCGGCCCCCTGCGTCGCCCCGCTGCCCGCCCCGAACACGTGGACATACAGTTGCTGCCCCTGGTCGGCCACGATGCGGAAGCGGCTGCCCGAGCCAAGCACGTTGCCGGCGGCGTCGAGCACCTCCATCTGCAACCCCGCCCCCTGGACGGCGCTGAACTGGGCGGCGAAGTCGATGACCTCGGGACCCGAACCAGTGGCGGCCTCGGTAGGCACCGTGTAGCTGAAGTAGGCGTCCTCGTGCCCGGTCACGATGGCCTGGGGAATGGTCACCAGGTGAGGGGAGTTCCCCAGGTCGCGGGCGGTCTCTGTCGAGGTGTTGGCCTCCAGGGTCAGCGGGCTGCCGTAGATCACGGTGACGCCGCCCTTGTCGGTAACCGCCAGGTCCGTGGTCCCGTCGCCGGTGAAATCGCCGGCGACAATCTGGCCGGCGGACCCGACCGTGGCCAGCACCTCGGGCGCACCGAACGTGCCGTCGCCCTGTCCGGGCAGCAGGATCACTTCGGCCGGTCCGGCGCCGGTCCGCGACGCGGCCGTGACGACGATATTCAACGGCCCGTCAGGCGAGGAGTCGCCGAAGTTGGTGACCGCCAAGCCGGGCACGCCCACGAAGTCGCCGGGTTTCGGTGCCAGAGCGGTATAGGCCACCGGAGCCTGGAAGGTGCCGTCGCCGTTGCCGAGCATGACGTAGACGTTGCCGGTGTTGGTACCGGTGGTGATCAGGTCGAGGTTGCCGTCGCCGGTCAGGTACGCGGCCGCCGCATTGGCCACGGCCTCGCCGGTCGCGAAGGTGCCGCCGGCGCGGAACGTCCCGTCTCCGTTGCCATAAAAAATCTCGCCCTGGGCCACATTCGCGTTGAAGACGATCAGGTCGAGGACGCCGTTGCCGGTGAAATCCCCGAGAACCATCGTTTCGCTGCCGAGGGAGAAGATGGTCTGATAGGTCACCGGCGGCAAGAAGGTGCCGTCACCGCGGCCCATGAGGACAGAGAATTCCGCCGGTTGGCCATTGTTCGGGTTCTGCAGGACGATGGCGTCGGTGTCGCCGTCGCTGTTGAAGTCTCCCGTGACGACTTCCGAGGGACTGGTCACGGCGTCGAAGTTGCGTTGCGGCTGCAACGTGCCGTCACCGTTGCCCAGCAGGACCGAGACATCGGCCGCCCGGAAATTGGGCACGATGACGTCCGGGGTGCTGCTGCCGGTCAGGTTGGCCACTGCGATTTGCCGCAGTCCGGCGCCGAGGACGCCGCTGCTCAGACCGGGACCGATCGCGTACTGTTTTTCAGCCTGGAAGGTTCCATCGCTGTTGCCCTGAAGGACGCCGAGCGTGTCGGAGGCATCCGTGTTGGTGACCAGCAGGGACATTTGGTTGCTGTTAGCGTTCAGATTGGCGGCCGCGATCGAGGACGGGTCCCCCTGGGTCGGGAAGAAGAGGGTCGTGGCGCCCGATGTCTCGGACTGGTCGAGGTTGGTGAATTGAAGGGTAAAGTCGCCCTGCGAGCTGCCATCGAGTCCGGAAACCTCGAAAAGCAATCCCTCGCCCTGCGTCACGGGGAGGACGATCTGCTCGCTTTGGCCGGCCGGGGCCCCCGCGGCAGGTCCGGATTCAAGGACGATTTGGCCATTGGCGTTCAAGATCTGCAGGGTCAGGCCGGCCCCGCCCGAGTCACCCGTCACGTCAGCGGAAGCGGTCAGGGTGACGACCAGGTCGCCTGTCACGGCGGCGGTGAGGCCGTATAGATTCTGACCGCCGGCCGTCAACGTGTCGCTGAGACTGCCCTGGACCTGCGTGCCGAAGTCTCCGGTCAAGGTGCCGGCGATCAGCGTGTAGTCGATGGCGGTACTGCTCTGGGCCGACACATCGATCAGATAGGTCTGTCCCGCCACGCTGGGGAAGACCAGCGCCGCGCCAATGACATCCCCCGAAGCGTCCAGCACGCTGGTGACCGTGGCCGGCAACAGGTTGCCGTCAGCGTCGGTGAGCGTGAGTTGGAGGGCCTGGCCATTGGCGGGGGCCGTTACCGAAACGCTCAGCTGGCCGCTGGCTGTCGCCACCACGCTGAACCATTCATTGGAATTTCCCGGCGGCAAGGCGAGTAACGTCCACTCCTCCTGAGCGCTCACCGCACCGAGATTGGTTGCCGTCTGCTGCGTGTTATTCGGCGAGAACCGGTCAGTCGGCTGGGCCGGCGCCGGAGTCAGGGAGTAGCTGGCGAACTCGATGTTCTGAGTGCCAGAGCGGGTATCGGACCAGACAGCGAAGGCCTTGTCGCCGGCTGCCGCCACGCCAATCTGGTCGCCCAGGTAATCGGTGGTGGTTCCGTCGGCGGCGGTGAAAGCGCCGGCGCCTGGGGTCGAAGGACGTATTGCTCACGGGGAAGTTCGCGCTCCAGTGCAAGCCCCCATCGGTGCTCACCGTGCTCCAGACTTCGAGGTTGTGGCCGGCCGGGTCGCTGCGCGTGTCGTACCACGTGACGACAATGTCGCCGTTGGCATCGACCGTCATCTGGGGCATCGCCTGGCCGGCCAGGTCATTGATGTTCAGGGAAGAGGCAAAGCCCTGGAACTGGCCATCGTTATCGTCGTTGAGGACCGGGAAATACGTGCTGTCATCGTTCGCGTTCAGCGTGGGAATGATGGGGGCCTCATCACCGACGGTGAAGTTGCTGGACCAGGTCTGGCCGTAATCGTAGGACACGGCAAAGACAACGCCCTCAGCACCGGGGAGCGGCGGGTTGCCGAAATCGAGGGCATCGTTCGGCGCCAGCGCGTAGAGGACGCCGGGACGGGTTGGATCGGCGACGATCTGACGCAAGGACAGAGTGCGGAAACTATCGCCAAATAGCCCGCCGTACAGGCTCCCGGGGACGGCAACCAGGAAGCCGGTGCCAAAGGGGAAGCCGGTCTGCGCGGCGTTGTTGTAGTTGGGAGCGGTGAAGCCGGATACCAGGTTGCCCGTGCGCCGGTGCTTTGGCCGCCATCGGTCGACGAGTAGACGGTGAAATTGCCGGCAGCGTAGGTGGAGATGTAGACGGCCTGCCCCGGACCCGTGGTGACCGTCGAATACCG
The DNA here is from genome assembly GCA_963827935.1 of uncultured Planctomycetota bacterium. Lineage (GTDB taxonomy): Bacteria > Planctomycetota > Planctomycetia > Gemmatales > Gemmataceae > DATFNV01. Next base: position 1,521,822 of record CAWHCN010000004.1, read on the forward strand.
CACCTGAATGCCGCTGTCGTTGGTGGCGAAGTTCGGGTCCCGGATTGCGCTGTAGAGTCCCGCCGCCGGCCCGGTTCCCGGTACATTTTGCATTTGCGTCTGCCAGGAGTTCCCGTGGCTGGAGGAAATCGCGATCATCACCGAGCTGCCTTCGGTCGAGCTCGGATCACCGGGATACTGGCCGGGCGCGTAAAACTGGCTCCAGGTCACATAGAGGTTGCCGTAGCTCGGGTTGGGCGATCCGTTTGGCAAGGTCGGGTAGGTATCGACGGCCATGTCCGGCCAGGACACGAAGTTCACGGGCGTACCCGTATACACGTTGGATACCACGGCTACTGGCGCAGCCCCAAGCCAGGCCGCCGTCGGTACTCTCGGCCACGAAAATCCCGTTGTTGGAGCTAAAACCGTCCGCAAGTTGCGACTGGGGGTCGAGGTTGGTGATGGTGGGCAGCGTGCCCAGGAAGGTGGCCGCCATGAAGCTGATGTAAACGTCTCCCTGGGCATCGAATACCACGGTCGGAGCGGCAGCGCCTGGTTGAACCCGGCCGGAAGCGGCACGGAGGTGGTCGTCCAGGTTTGTCCCCCGTTCTCAGACACGGCGACGGCAATCCCCGCGTAGCCCGTGCTGACGAGGGAATAGTCCATGTAGGCTGCCACCAGGTGGTTCGGGTTCGTGGGATCGACTGCGACGGATGGATCCTGCTGGACGTTCGAACTGGAGGTTATGGCGGAGTTTTGCTGGGTTCCCAGCAAGGCCAGGTCGATGCCGGCGCCCTGGTTGCTCTTGTCGGACTGGCCCGCGTCAGGGACCGAGTCAACGATGACGAAGCCCAGGTAACTGTCGGAGACGGAACCGAAGCCGGCCGGCGCGGTGGCCGGCAGGGTGAGCGTTACCGAGCCGCTGGTCGAAGCACCGGCGGCGAGGCTGCCGAATTGCAGCGTATCGAGCAGCGGCCCACTGGTCGTGCTGATGTCACCGTTGACCGAGAGGTAGAGTCCCGCGTCAAACGCCGGCGTGTCGCCCGCTCCCTGGTTCGTCAGCGTGTAGTTGACGGTGACATTCTGGCCCCATGCAGTCGCCGGGGACGTCAGAGCAAAGTAGACGGACGTCACATCCGGGGCGGGTTGGCGGATGCCGAAATCCACGCCGTTGAGCGTCTGACCATCGGCCACCGTGACGGTCTGCGACGCGACGCCCCCCGCCGGGGAAGTCACCACATCGGCGGACGAATTCGCCAGGCTGACCTGGTACGTCCCCGGGGCCAACCCCGTGAAGGAGTAGTTGCCGGCGCCATCGGTCGTGGTGCTGAGTTTAGCCGGGGTCAGGGTGAGCGAAAACTCGCTCAACTGGAGGTCAGCGATGTCCGCGGCCTGAGGAGGGGTGAAGACGAGCGCCCAGTCTCCGTTGGCACCGCTGACGTCGATGAAATTGCCCGTCGTCGAGAACGATTGGAGCGGCGCATAGGTGCCGGTTACGGTGGAGTCTGGCTGCGTCAGGTTGGGCGCCAGCGTGATCGGGTTGGACGAGTTCCCGTCAATCGTGCCGTTAAAGGTTTGGCCGGGCTGAATCGTGAACAGAACGGGCAGACCCAGGGCTTCCAAGCCGAGCGGGCTGATAAGCGACAGGGTAACCGGGTCCGGGCTGTTGTTGGTGAGGTCCATTTGGACCGCCACGTCCACGAGCGGCGTGGTCAGGTTCTGCACCGTGATGTCGGAAGAGGCCACCACCGGAAGGAAAGGTGCAAGTGCGGCGGCAGCCGTTCCTGTGGTCCCAACCTTGGGTGACGAGGCCGTGACCGTTATCGGCGCGGAGTGGAGATCGACCACCTGACCCGCCACGGCCGGATCGCTCGGCTGGCGCACGCCACTGCCGGGCAGGTCGTTGTACACGCTGCCCAGGATCGACGCCGACGGGAGGGTCCGGTCCTCCAGCGCCTCCAAGAGCAGCCGCGGCAAACGGCGGCGCATCCGCGAACGCTCCCAGCGGGGCGACGGATTGTAGAAGCTGCGGAAGACCCGCCACGGCAGGTTACGGCGGGTTCCCCGGTAACGGGATTCGGCATGCGGGTAAGTGCGGATCATGAGGCGGTCTCCCCTGAGGCGTGGCGAACACCGGTGTTCCAGGAGCTGCCGGAACGGCAGACACGAAGGATTCGTCCTCCGCGGTAGCATGAGGCACGGCACTATAGCTTATCGGCCTGGGCAAGCCCCCTTGGGGGCAGGCCGCTTCCATCTGCGTCGTTCTGGGGGACGATAGTCCGGGCGTCGAGGCGGGTAGGGAAAGACCTGGTAGCCTGGGCCAGTCGTCGCAAATGTCACACTTTAGCCAGTCAGTCGGCATTATGCAAATGGATTCCTGAACCTTTTTCCGACGATCCCCTGGCGATCACCTTGCGCCGCAACAGGGTCCGTCGGCTTTCTCGGCCGAAAGTCGTGTTACGGCCACAGCCAGACGCTCGAAAACGCCATCCCAGTCGCCGGGCCGAGTCTGCCGGAACAAACGCATGGTGGGATACCACGGACAATCGTCCCGGGTCAGCAGCCAGCGCCAGTCGGGCACGAAGGCAAGCGCGACCCAGACGGGCACGCCCAGGCCGCCTGCCAGGTGAGCCAGCCCTGTGTCCGAGGTGATGACCAGGTCCAGGTTTTTCATCACGGCGGGCGTCTCGGCAAACGCGCCGGTGGTTTCGTCCAGCCGGGCTCCCAGATCGGTGATCGGGAATCGGGACGCAAAAGCCGGCAGCTGCTCCCGTCCCGCGCCTTTCTGCAGACTGAGGAGCCGAACCTCTTTTAGCATGCCCAAAGGCGCGAATCGCTCCAGCGGTATTGAGCGCGTGCGGTCGTTGCCGTAGCGCGGGTCCCCCTGCCAGGCGATGCCGATCTTGAAGCCCTCCAGCGGCTCCAGGTTCCGCCGCCAGGTTTCAATCAGGTCGGGCTCGGCATGCAGGTAAGGGATGTTGGCAGGAATGGATTCCAGTCGGGTGCCGAACAGATAAGGGAGGCGCAGGAGCGAGGACTGGACGTTGTAAGCCGGCAGGGCCGCGCCATCGGGAAAGATGCGATCGACGCCGGCACAGCCGGCCAGCAGGCGCACGAGCCGGGGCTGGCACTCCAGCAGGACGGTTCCGCCCCGCTCCTTGACCAGAGCGGCATAGCGAATGAACTGCATGGTATCGCCGTGCCCCTGCTCGGCAAACAAGAGGATGGTGCGTCCGACCAGATCCGCTCCGTCCCACAACGGCTGCTCGGCATGCGGCCGCCGCAGGCTGGTCTCGAACTGCCAGAATCGCTCGAGTTCCTTCCAGCCGCGCTCGAAATCGGCCTGCAAGAGCGCGACATAGCCCAGGGATCGGTGGGCTTCCGCGCAGTCCGGCTTGAGACGAATGGCCTGCTGGAGCGTGGTATCCGCTTCCTCGATGACTCCAACCCGCGCCAGCACATTGCCCAGATTGACGGTGCCTTCGAGGTAGTCGGGGCTAAGCCGGAGCGCGTGCCGGAAGTTGGCCACCGCCTCTTCCGATTTGCCCTGCATGGCGAGCGTCACGCCCAGGTTGTTGTAGGCCAGGTGGTCCGGCCGGAGGCGGGTAACCTGCGCCAGCGCTGCCTCGGACTCCGCCAGCCGGCCCCGCCCTTGCAGCAGGAGTCCGAGATGGTGCCGGGGCTCCGCCCAGCCCGGCCGCAATTCGGCGGCACGGCGGAAATGGGACTCCGCTTCATCCAGCTGGCCAAGGTCCTTGTGCAGGCTGCCCAGGGCGCAGTGGGCCTCGGCGTAGTCGGGGCGCTGGCGCAGGGCTTCGCGGTAACTCGCCGCCGCTTCCTCCGCTTTCCCCTGGGCCTGGACAATCAGCCCGCGATTGAAGTGGGCATCGGGGGAGCCGGGAAGAAGGCCAATCGCGCGATCCAGGCAAGCCCGCGCCTCATCCAGCTGCCCGTGCAGCCGGAGCGCCAGGGCCATGTTGTTGAACGCCTCGGGCGACTGGGGCGCCAGGCGAATGGCCTCGCGAAAATGGGGCAAAGATTCGTCGAGCCGGCCTTGCCGAAGCAAGGCCACGCCCAAGCTGTTGTGACAGCCGGCGTCCTCCGGTGACGTTCCGCAAGGCACGTTCATAGTAGCGGGCCGCCTCGACAACGTCGCCCAGGGCCAGGCAAATACTGCCGAGCATGGCCAGCGCCGCTGGCTGGGCGGCATCGGCCTGGAGCACCTCGAGACAGAGCAAGGCTGCCCGCCGGTGGTCGCCGCCTTGATGCGCCTGCCACGCCTGGACCAGTACCTCGGCGACGCTTGCCATGCTCCGACTCCTCCATCACGCGTTGACGTGCGCACACCTTCGGCCTACGATCCGCAGAGTTTTGAGGCACATCGGATCAAGAAGAACGCCAGGGGGTACCGAGCTTGCCGGAGCGCATCTTCGAGGCGTCCCCGAAGCTGGGGTTGATGGTGACAACTTACGGAACTGGTGCCTATGTCCATTTGCACCTGGAAGCCGCCAGGCGGTTTGCCCCCGGCCTGCCTGTCCTGGTACACGACGATTGCTCTCCCAATTACGCGGAATTGCTGGCCCTGTGCGGCCGCTACGGGGCAACGCTGGTGAGCACATCGTCGAACCTGGGGCGCGATAAAGGGGATCTGGCCAGCTTCGGGGCGGGGTTGCTCTGGGCACATCAATGCGGTCTCGATCTTCTGGTCAAGATGTCGCGCCGGTGGATACCTCTGCGTCCCTGGACGGAAGAGCTTGGCGCCCTGGCGCTCGCATCGCAAGCGGCCACCTACAGCGGCGAATGCCGATATTACCACTTCGGGTTCCGGACGGAATGCCTGGCGTTGCACGTTCCCTCCTGGCTGGAACACCTGGCGACACTTCGTCACCTGGTTGCGAACCAACGCCGCGGCCTGGTTGAAGCGGCGATCCACGCCATTGCCAGGACCATCTGGACGCGCTCCTGCAAGGCCTGCCTGGAGTGGCAACAGAGGACCACCCAGGACCTGGAGGTTCTGGGCAGTGATGGTTACTGCTGCTGGGCTTTTGTCAACGGCAACAGGCACCAGCGCAGCGCAGCCCACCTGTGGCACGATGTTGACCTGCCGGCACGTTACCTGGAAGTGGCGAAGTCCTGGGGCCTGGGCTACGGACTGGAGGAGTTCAGGGTCTAACCAGAATGAGTTCCAGGTTTCGGCGAGCCGGGAGCGTGAGCGACCGGAGGTCTCCGGTCGCTCACGCTCCCGGCTCGCCGAACCCTCGTTGTGGCACGGTCTCCTGACCGTGCCACTTCGGCGGACCGAGGGTCTCCACGCATCCATCGCGGATTCCGGGAGACCTACGGTCAGGCCGGGTGGCACGGTCAGGAGACCGTGCCACAACGGCGCGAGCATCGGGCTCATCGTTTCCGAACGCTCTTATCTGAAGTTGGTAGCCTGTGGTCCACTGTCCCATGCAAGGAACCCTGTCATGCACGTCCTCCTCACCGGCGGCTACGGCTGCATCGGCGCCTGGATCGTCCGTAACCTCCTCGGACGCGGCGAGCGGGTCTCCATCTACGACCTGAAGGAAGACCCGCGCCGACTGCGGCTTATCCTGCCCGAGGAGCAGGTCCGGAAGGTGCGCTTCCTCCAGGGCGACGTGACCGACCTGCCGGCCCTGTGCCGGGCCATCGCGGAGCAGGGCGTCACGCACCTCATCCACCTTGCGGGCTTGCAGGTGCCCACCTGCCGGGCCGATCCGCTGCTCGGGGCCAGGGTGAATGTTGTCGGCACGTTGGCCGTTTTCGAGGCGGTGCGGCAGGCGGGCGGGCAGGTGCAGCGGCTGGTCTACGCCAGCTCGGCCGCGGTCTTCGGCCCGCCGCAGGACTATCCGCCTGGCCCGCTGGCCGACGACGTGAAGCTGACACCATCCACCCATTACGGATACTTCAAGTGCTGCAACGAGGGGAACGCCCGCGTCTATTACCAGGACTTCGGCCTGCCGAGCATCGGCCTGCGCCCCTGGACCGTCTACGGCGTTGGCCGCGACTTCGGCATGACCAGCGAGCCGACCAAGGCCATCAAGGCGCTGGCCCTGGGCCGCCCGTGCCACATTACCTACGGCGGCTGGCAGGATTTGCAGTACGTCGACGACGTGGCGAAGGTCTTCGTGCGGGCCCTGGAGGCGCCCTACCAGGGGGCCAAGTCGTACAACCTGCGCGGCGACGTGGTCGATCTGCCGGCCTTCCATCGGGCGTCTGTGCCGTCGATCCGGCCGCGGCGAAGTTGATCACTCACGGCGACCGGCAGATCGGCATCGCTTACGACCTGGACGACTCCGCCCTGCAGCGCGATCTGGGACCGTTGACGAAAACGCCACTGGTGGAAGGGGTACGGCAAACGTTGGTCATGTTCCGGGGACTGCACGCGGAGGGGCGGCTGGATACGGCGGATATCGATGGGTAGCCGCTTGCGGCTTCGCGCTCGCTTCTACCCGTCAGGATTGTCGAGAATCTCCTGCAGGCGCGGCGCCAACTCGGGCGGCACGCGGTCACACCATGATACATCAATAAGCCCGACATCGATCAAGTCGCGCAAGCGCATCCCCTGCAAAGGCTTGAATGTCGCGAGTTCCATTCGTACAAGGGCCTCAAGCGATAGGACTCGAATTCCGTCAATCACTTCTGATTCGCTCACGTCAGGGCTGGGGACTGGATTCTCAGTGAGCAGTCGTTCGCCCGCGAGAATCACCAGTACGCCGTCGCGCACTTTCCCACCAGGCTCAGTAAGGAACACGACAACACTTTTCTTGTCGGTCGGACCAGGAAAGCGGCGAATGAAACCGACGCCAACGAGGGCTGCTTCCACGACCGTGAAATCAGCGCGGCGCACCAACACCTCGACTTGGGCACAGGTCCGAACGGCGGACTTGTCCACCGGGGCCACCCAAGCAGCGACGGCAAAATCACCGCAGACGGCGTAGGGGATGCCGGCCTTCTCCAGGGCAACTGTTGTAACGAGCAACCGCTCCTTGACCTTCTCCACGGCGCGCATCGTCCGCTCCCAGGATGGCAAGCCGAGCGGCACGTCCGCCATGTGGTCCTCCTCAGCCAAACAGCGCCTCGATGGGCTGCCCTGAACTCGCCGGGTTGGTGAACCCATCCGCCCCGAGCCGCGTTTCCGGCGGCACGCCCAGCGCCTGAAACAGCGTCGCCCCAAAGTTCTCCGGCGACACCGGGTTGTCGCGGACGTAGCCGCCCGATTTGTCGGAAGAGCCGTACACCATGCCGCCGCGGATGCCGGCGCCAGCCAGCAAGGCGGAGTAGCAGGCGGGCCAGTGGTCGCGGCCGTTGCCGCTGATCCGCGGGCTGCGGCCGAACTCGCCGACCACCACCACCAGCGTTGTCTCCAGCAGCCCGCGTACTTCCAGGTCTTCCAGCAGGGCCGCTACCGCCTCGTCGAGGCGCGGCAGGGCCCAGCCGAGGCCGAAGTGTCCGGTGCTGAAGATGCCGTCCAGCCCCGCGCCGGTGCCGTGCATGTCCCAGGTCTGCACGTTGCGGAACTTCTGGCCCGGCGGCACGCCGGTCCAGGCGGTGACGCTGACCAGGCGGACGCCGGCTTCGATCAGCCGCCGCGCCAGCAGCAGGTTCTGCCCCAGCGGCCAGCGGCCGTACCGGTCGCGCACCTGGGCCGATTCTTGTTCGAGGTCGAAGGCCTTGCGGGCGGCCGGGCCGGTCACCAGGTCGACGGCTCGCTCCTGGAAGCGGCGCATCGGGCCGACATCCGGATCGACCGACGCCAGAAGTTGCTCGCGGCGCAGCAAGCGCTCCCCGGAAACGTCCTTCGATGGGTCGAACGCGGTAAAGCGGAAACCGGGGGCCGCCGGGGTGTCGAGGTCGGTGCCGACGCGGAGCGGGCTGTAGGCTGCGCCCAGGAAGCCGCCGGTCAGGTAGCGCGGTTGCACGTCGCCGGCCAGGTTCTGCACCCAGACGTAAGGGGGAACGTTCCGCGTCGCCGGCCGCAGTTTCGCCATGACCGAGCCGAAATAGGGGGTATTCTCTTTCGGCGCGGAATGCCCGGTCATGCAGACGTGCATGCCGCCGTCGTGCCCGCCGTTGCCGTGGGTCATCGAACGGACCAGGCAGTAGCGATCGGCGATCCGGGCCAGTCGCGGCAGCAATTCGCCGACACGGATGCCCGGCACGTTGGTGGCAATGGGCTTGTAGGGGCCGCGGATGTCGGCCGGGGCGTCGGGCCTGGGATCGAAGCTGTCGATATGGCTGGCGCCGCCATATTGCACAATGAAGATACAGGACCGCTCGCCGGCGCGGCGCCGGGCCGGACCCGCCGGGCTGGCTTGCAGGAACTCGGGCAGGGACAGTCCCAGCGCGCCGATGCCGCCGATTCGCAGCAGTTGACGGCGATTGATAGCACTCCTGGTTGGCTGCATGACCCGTCCCTCCAGGTACGCTGGACTGTGACCCGTCTATTGTAGGGTTCATCCGGCCAACGGGTGCAGTGGGACTTTCGCACAGTGGTTCAGCCCGAGCGGACAGCGCGCTTTGCTCAAACTGATCCGTTGCCGGCACTGTGTGCCTGCACGCGCGGAATTATATTCGACTTGCGCACTGGCGCCGAAATGTGAAGGCACATGTCCTTATTTGACAATCGCTTGCGGCGCATGCGCCAGGTCGCATATAATTCCCGGCGAATTTACCTCCACATGGCAATTCTGGGGGGGAACCCGCACCGTCTTCCGTGTCCTCGACCCGGTTCGCTGGCCCGACTCTAGCGGGTCTGTAGGAACGTCCGGGCGGCCTGACCGATTTGACTGCCCCCGGCGGCCGACCTAGAGTTCAAGCGTCCCGCACGGAAACAGAGTCTGATGAGGCTTCCATGTCGCAACTAACGGCTCTCGCCGCCGAGAGTCCCGCCCTGGAGACCGGCCCCGAGGGCCGCCGCGCCACCCGTCACACCTGCGACATCACCGCCGAATACTACGTCCTGGGCGACCAGCCGCCCCGACCCCGGGCGGGCTGCCTCATCAATCTGAGCACCACGGGACTGGCGCTGATCGTGGGACACCCGCTCAAGCGCCGGACGCGGCTGGGGGTCGAGGTCCAGAGTCCCGATTATCAGTTCTCGTACCTGCTCGTTGGCCAGGTGGTTCGCACACTTCCGTATCATGATGCCTGGCTGCTCGGCTGTTCGTTTGATCGGCCGCTCAGCAACAACGAACTGGATAACCTGCTCTGAGCGCGCGACTTCGATGCTCCCGCTCTTCCTGAACTTGACCGGCCGCCTCGCGGTCGTGATCGGCGGCGGGGCGGTGGGTCAACGCAAGGCCGACGCCCTCCGGCAGGCCGGTGCCGCCGTCCGCCTCGTCTGCCAGGAGGGCCGCTCGCTGGCGCTCGGGGCTGGTGTTGAGTGGCGCACCGAACCCTACTGCCCTGCTCATCTCGACGGCGCAGCCCTCGTCTTCGCCGCTGCACCCCCGGACGTTAATCGCCAGGTCGTCGCCGATGCGCGGGCCCGTGGGCTGTGGGTGAATTCGGCCACCGCGCCGGAGGAATGCGACTTTTTCCTGCCTGCGACGGTCCGCAGGGGCGACCTGGTCATCGCCGTCAGCACCGGCGGTGCGGCGCCCGGCCTGGCGGCCGAGATCCGTCGCCGTCTCGAAGAGCAGTTTGACGATGCGTTCGGAACCTGGGTGGCGCTGCTGGCCGAGTTGCGGCCCATCATCCTGGCCCGCGTGGCCAACGAGGTGCGTCGGCGTGAGGTGTTCGAGAGCCTGTGCCGCTGGGAGTGGCTGGAACGGCTGCGGCGCGAGGGGACGGAGGTGGTGCGGGCCGCCCTGCTCGCCGAGGTTCGGACGGCGCTTTCCCCTCCGGGTGATCCGCTATAATCGAAGTGCCCCGCACCCTGTAGCTCCGCTCGCCCCCCGTGGCGCGAGAGGAGAAATGGCCGCGATGATCTTCGAGCGTGTCACCGTTTTTTGTTTCGCCGCCAGCTACGCCGTAGCGTTGCTGCTGGAGGTGGCCCAGCTGTTCCGCCCGCGTGCTGCCGTCCGCCTCTGTAGTGTCGGCTTCGGCAGCGCCGGCCTGCTGGCGCACACCATCTTCCTGGCGGTGCAGCGCCCGGTCCTCGGCTCGCGCGACGGCTCGCTGCTCTTCCTGAGCTGGATCCTGGCGGTCTTCTATCTCTATGGCACTCTGCACCACCGCCGCATCGCCTGGGGACTGTTCGTGCTGCCGCTGGTGCTCGGGCTGATCGGCCTGGGCACCCTCTTTGGGACCGAGCGTCCGGCTGCGGAGGAGTCGTGGTGGCCGCCCTTCTGGGTGAGCGTGCACCTGGTGCTGCTGCTCCTGGCCGCGGTGGGCATTATCGTCGCGTTCCTGGCCAGCGTGATGTACCTGGTGCACGCGCGCCGCCTCCGCTCGAAAGCGCTGCCGGTGGAGGGGCTGAAGTTCCTCAGCCTGGAGCGGTTGGAAGAGATGAATCGCCGGGCCATTCTTCTGGCCTTCCCGCTCCTGACGGCCGGCGTCCTGGTGGGGATGGCTCTGCTGGCCCGATCGCCCGAGCCGGTGCAGAGCTGGACCGACCCGCGCGTGCTGCTGGCCGCGCTGCTCTGGTTGGTGTTCGGCGTTTTGTTGTATCTGCGCTACAGCCGGCACATCCGCGGCCGGCGCGTCGCCATCCTCACCATTGTCGCCTTTGTGCTGCTCGTCGCCACGCTGGCAGTGCCCCATACCCTGGGCCGGGGAGGCATGCCGTGATCCTGGTGGCCATCGGTTGTTCCCACCGCAACACGCCCGTGGCGATGCGCGAGCAACTGGCATTCGACGCAGCGAAGCTGGCCGGCGGCCTCGACGAGCTGGCCGCACGCTACGGCTGCGAGGCGGTGGTGCTGAGCACCTGCAATCGCGTCGAGCTGTACCTGGCCCGCCCCGGAGAAGCCCTGGCCCCCGATGCCGAGCTTATCGCCGAATTCCTCGCCGAGATCCACGGACTGCCGGCGGAGGCCATTCGTCCCCACCTGTACGAGTACCGCGATGCCGAGGCGGTCCGCCACCTGCTGCGCGTAGCGTCCAGTCTGGACAGCCTCATCGTCGGCGAGGGGCAGATCGCCGGGCAGGTGCGGCAGGCTTACGAGGCGGCGCTGGGGCGCGAGGCGGTCGTCGGCCCGTTGCTGAACCACCTGTTCCAGCACGCCGCCCGCGTGGCCAAGCGCGTCCGCACCGAAACGGGTATCGCCCAGGGAAAGGTGTCGGTTTCCAGCGCCGCCGTCGATTATGTCCGCGAGGTCTTCGCCCACTTCGACGACAAGACCATCCTGGTGATTGGTGCCGGCAAGATGGGGGAGCTGACGCTCAAGCACTTGCGCCAGCTTCGCCCGAAGCGCATCCTGGTGACCAACCGCAGCCCCGAGAAGGCGGAGGCGGTGGCGCGGGGGTGCGGCGGCAGCGCGGTGCCGTGGACCCAGCTGGACGAGGCCCTGGTCCGGGCCGACATCGTCCTCAGCACCACGGGGGCACCCGAGCCGATTGTCACGGCGGAGCGCTGGGATCGCGTTCTGGCCCAGCGCAAGAAAGGATCGGTGGTGATCCTCGACATCGCGGTGCCGCGCGACTTCGATCCGCGCCTCCACGACGGCGATCGGACCTGGCTGTTCAACATCGACGACCTGAAGCGCATCCGCGATGCCACCTTGCAAGAGCGGCTCAAGCATGTAGCCCCCGCCGAAGCCATCGTCGAAGCGGAAACGCAACGCTTCGCCAAGGACTGGGCCCGGCGGCGGATCGGACCGGTGGTCGAACGCCTGATCCAGGAGTGCGACGCCCGCCGGCAGGCCATCCTCCAGCCGCTCCTGGAGAAGTTGAACGGCAAACTGACCGAAGCAGAGCGAAATTACCTGGAAAAGGCGTTCCAGCGCTTGCAGAACCAACTCCTCGACGGGCCCATCAGTGCGCTGGCTGAGCAGATGCTCCAGGACCACGCCGGCCGCTGACGCCCCATTTGCATTGTGGTCGCGGCCGCCCGCGGCTCTGGGTACGGTATGATGGGGCGGCCAGGATGGCAGAGCGATGTGGGGGTGCGGCGATGGAAGTGGAATACGTGCAGACGGTTGACGATTACGTTGTCTTCAACCGCCACCATCAGACGTCTCAGCCCTGGTGGCGGCGGCAATGGCGGATGGTGTATATCGGCCTCGCGATGTTGGCCCTTACAGTCTTCCTTTTTGTCCAAATTTTGCCGTCTTTCGATGCAAACCCCCCGCCCGACCGTGTAGCGTTTGCGGACCAGCCCGGTTTCGTCCTGGGGTTTCTGGGGTTTGCCCTGCTGTTTCCCCTGTCCATGTTCGCGTGCGCCCTGGCCTTATCGCGGTGGGTCAGGCCGTTTTTCCTCAGGATGCAGGTCAGGCGGCTGGTCACACATCCGCAGAACAGAATGCGGTTGCTGGGCTGGCGCCGGTGCTCCCTTGGGCCGGACGCACTGGCGGTTCACGGCAAAGAGGTTAGCCTCACGCTGGCGTGGCCGGCCATACAAAAGATCGCAGAGGGCGAAGAACATGCTTTCTTCTACACGACAACCCAGGAGGCGATGATCCTTCCGCGACGCCCGTTCCCAAACGACCGGGCGTTCCGGGATTTTGTGGCGGCGGCTCGGCGGTATCATGTAGGCGGCACGAGCGGCGGAAAGCCAGATGGGGGTGTCTGGCGCAAGCCACCGGGGCAGCCGGATACCAATGTCAAACGGGACGAGGGTGGCAATCTTGACCGGCGTGCTGTCGTGCGCTCTGCTCTCATCTGGCTCAGCTGAGCCAGTTCTCGACTCGTAGGCCGGGCACCTGGCGGAAGTCACGCATGTTGGCCGTCAGAAGCAGTGCGTCGTTGACAAGGGCGATGGCGGCGATCCTCAAGTCGCTCGCGCCGACGCGCCGGCAATACCTGCGCAATCGAGCGAATTCCTCCGCCGCCCGCGCGTCGAAACGAATGATCTGCCACTTGCGGAAGAACTCGGCTACGTTTGCCAGCTCGTCGTAGGCGTGAACCTGGTGGTCCGGACTTCGCGCCCGGCTGATCTCGGCCAACCAACCCCGAACTAGCTCCTCGAAGCCGATTACCGTGGTCGCGTACGGCCCTTCGCTGGAGGATTCCAGGCGTTCCCGGAGGGCAATGGCACGAGGGTGTTCGGCGAAGCGGAACACCGATAGATGATCGGTGTCCAGGAGGATCATGCTTTCCCTCTCGCGTTTGTCGCTTTCCGGGGTTTCGGCGCCCGCCGACGAGCCTCCCGCCGCTCCTTCTCCCTCGCGGCAAAGATTTTTTCGTCCACCCGCTTCGCGTACTCGTCGCCCTTGAACATGCCGAACGTGCTCAGTGGGTCGTACTTACGGACGCCACTCGCCAAAGCGGCCTCCAGGTCGGCGACCTTCTTCTCCAACTCCAAGACGCGCTGTTCCAGTTCCTGCTTCGACATGATTTTCCGCTCCTGTTTCCCGGGCCAACGTTTCTTCCATCGTACCACGCGCCGCCCTGCGGGCGGCGGCTAAACGGGTTCCGTGGGCACCTCATCCCCCGGCGCGATCTCCGGCGCATCCTCCCGCGCAATCTTGGCCAGCGACGTGACCTTGTCTCCCTCGTTCAGGTTCATGATGCGCACGCCCTGCGTGTTGCGGCCGACCACGCGGATCTCGGTGACGTGCGTGCGGTTGACCATGCCCTGCACGGTGATCAGCATGATGTCGTCGCTGTCGCGCACCGAGGTGATGCCGACGACGGGGCCGTTGCGGTCGCTGGTGCGGATGTCGCGCACGCCCTTGCCGCCGCGGCGCTGCTTGCGGTAGCGCATCGTGCCGCCGCTCTCCCTGGCCTCCTCGTCCTCGCGGGATCGACGACTTCCTCGACCGGCTCGGCCGGCTCCTCGACAACCTCCGCCGTTTCGTCCCCTTCAGTCTCCGGCAATTCGCCCGCCGTGTTGGCCCCGAACGGCGTCCGCTTGCCGTAGCCGTTCTCGCACACCGTCAGCAGGAAGCCGTCGGGGTCGGCGACCACCATGCCGACCACTGTCGTCGCCGGCCAGGCTGATGCCCTTGACGCCGCGGGTGTTGCGGCCCATGGCGCGGGCGTCGGCCTGGTCGAAGCGGATGGCCATGCCGTTGCGCGTGCTCAGCACGATCTCGTCGCCGGTCCGGGCCAGGGCCACGTCGATCAGCGCGTCGCCCTCGTCCAGGCTGATGCCGATGATGCCGCCGGCGCGTGGCCGGCTGTAATCGTCCAGCGGCGTCTTCTTGACGATGCCGCGCCGCGTCGCCATCAGCAGGAAGCGGTCCGGCTCGAAGTTCCGCACCGGGATGACGCTGCTGATCTTCTCCTCCGGCCTGCAGCGACAGCACGTTGGCGATCGCCCGGCCGGCGCTGGTGCGGCTCAGCTCCGGAATGTCGTAGACCTTCAGCCAGTAAATCTGGCCCAGGGTTGGTGAAGCACAGCAGATAGGCGTGCGTCGAGGCGACGAAGAAGTGCTCGATGAAGTCGTCCTCGCGCGTGGCCCCGCCGGAGACGCCCCGGCCGCCGCGGTGCTGGCTGCGATAGGTGTTCAGCGGCAAGCGCTTGATGTAGCCGTTGTGGCTGATGGTGACCGCCTTCGTCTCCTCGGGGATCAGGTCCTCGTAGTCGATGCGGCCGCCGTCGTCGGTGATCTCGGTGCGGCGGTCGTCGCCGTACTTGTCGCGCAGCGTTTGCAGATCGGCCTTGATGATCTCGTGAATGTTGCGGTCGTTCGAGAGCAGCTCTTCCCAGCCGATGATCTTGTCGCGCAGATCGTTGTACTCCTTGAAGATTTCGTCGCGCTCCAGGGCGGCCAGCTGGCCGAGCTGCAGGCGGACCACCGCCTCGGCCTGCTGCTCGGTCATCCGGTAGCTGGCGTGGACGCCGATCTCGCGCTGCAGGGCGGCGAAGTGCGCGTCGCCCAGGGCCCGGCCCAGGACGGCGGCCGCCACCTCCAAGTTCTGGAGCCGGACCTTCGCCTCGGCCCGGCTTGGAGCGTGACGGCAGATGGCGATGACCTCGTCCAGCGACGAGATGGCGATCAGCTGCCCTTCGAGGATGTGCGTGCGCCGCTTGGCCTCGCGAAGCAGGTACTCGGTGCGGCGGCGGATCACCTGCACGCGGTGGCGCAGGAACTCCTCCAGCATCTCCTTGAGGGTCAACGTCCGCGGCCGGCCGTCCACCAGGGCCAGCAGGATGATGCTGACCGTCCTCTGCAGCGGCGAGAACTGGTAGAGCTGGTTGAGCACCAGGTGCGGGTCGGCGTCGTGCTTCAGGTCGATGACGAGCCGCACCGGTTCGCCGTTGCGGGCACTCGATTCGTCGCGGATGGCGCGGATGCCCTTGATCCGCTCGTCCTTGACCAGCTCGCCGATCTTCTCGGCCAGGCCGTTGCGCGTCAGCTGGTAGGGCACTTCGTGGATGATGATCTGGCTGTTGCCCCCTCCTCGACGATTTCAGCCCGGGCGCGGAGGGTGACCTTGCCGCGGCCGGTGCTGTAGCCGTCGATGATCCCCTGCCGGCCGCAGATGATGCCGCCGGTGGGGAAGTCGGGCCCGGGGATGATGTCGATCAGCTCCAGCAGGCTGATTTCCGGGTTGTCGATCAGCTTGATGAGCCCGTCGCAGACTTCGCGCAGGTTGTGCGGCGGGATGTCGGTGGCCATGCCGACCGCGATGCCGTCGGAGCCGTTGACCAGCAGGTTGGGGAACTTGCTGGGCAGGACCAGCGGCTCGCGGTACTTGCCGTCGTAGTTGTCGATGAAATCGACGGTGTCGCGCGTCGAGGTCGGCCAGCATCTCGGCCGCGACGGCAGACAGCCGGGCCTCGGTGTACCGCATGGCCGCCGGGGGCAGGCCGGCGATCGAGCCGAAGTTGCCCTGGCCCTGGATGAGCCGGCTGCGCAGGTTCCAGTCCTGGGCCATGCGCACCAGCGTCGGGTAGATCGACATGTCGCCGTGCGGATGGTAGCGCTTCATCGTCTCGCCGACGATGCCGGCGCACTTGCTGGTGGCGGCGGTGGGGCCGAGGTTCAGGTCGTTCATCGCCACCAGGATGCGGCGCTGCGACGGTTTCAGGCCGTCGCGCACGTCCGGCAGGGCCCGGCTGATGATGACGCTCATCGCGTAGGTCAGGTAGCTGTCCTTCAGCTCGTCGGCGATGTTGAGCGTTACGGGGCCGTCCCCGTTGCCGCCGGGCGGCGGTGGGGGGAGCGGGGGAACAGGCGGGGGGGAGATTTCATCCGGCAAGGTAGGGTCCCTCGTCCAGTGGGAATCGTCGCAATGTCATTTGCCACAATGAGTTGCGTCGTCGTTATCTTTCCAGGGCTTACCCTGTTATCATAGCAGATTCAGGCCCCAGGCACCACCGCCGTGGGCGCGTTTGGCGGAACCATTTTCCTTGTGGCACAGACCAAGGAACGTGGTAGGATGGTCGTTGTTCTGCCACCCGCTGACTCGCGTACCCTGACCCGTAGGGAGGAAGTACCGTGCGACGTTTCCTCATTGCCGGCCCCGTGCTGCTGGTGGCCGTTAGCGTGCTCTGGGCCGCCGAAGACACCAAGAAGACCGCCGCCACCCGAAAGGCCCTCCAGACCAAGGTCACCTTCACGTGGAAGGACACGTCGTTCGGCGACGTGATTGAGGAGATCAAGACCACGGTCAAGGGCATCCGCATCCACCTCGACAACAAGGGCGGCGTCGCCAATAACAAGCAAATCACCTACGAATGGAAGGACAAGCCGCTCGAGGACCTGTTCGCCGACCTGCTCGGCAAGTACGGCTGGGGCTATTACGTCAACAACAAGAAGGACGCCTATGAGGGCGATGTCTTCATCCGCGTCGGCAACGAGCGAGGCTACCCCAAGGGCGAGGAACCGACCGACAAGCCCAAGACCGATGACAAGCCCAGGGAGAAACCGAAGGAGAAGCCCAAGGTCGAGGATAAGCCCAAAACCGAGGACAAGCCCAAGACCGAGGACGATCCCGACAAGGCCGAGAAGGACGCCGCCCGCAAGCTGAAGTTTGCCAAGATGCTTCTGGAGGACGGCAAGACCGAGGGGGCCAAGGACGCGCTGGAGGAGATTATCAAGAACAAGAAGTTCAAGGGGACCAAGGCGGCCGAGGAAGCGGAGGAGTTGCTCAAGAAACTGGATAAATGATGGCACAGGGTTTAGCCGCCGCCCGCAGGGCGGCGCTTTCGGCGCGCCGCCCGCAGGGCGGCGGCTAACCTGCTATCATGCCCCGCGTGCCCCTGCTAATCCCAGACCTGGCGGACGAATACGGCCTGGTGGCGGTCGGCGGCGACCTCAGTCCCGCACGGCTGCTCGCCGCCTACCGTCACGGCATCTTCCCCTGGTACGACGACGACACGCCGATCCTCTGGTGGTCGCCCGATCCGCGTGCCATCTTCGAGCTGGATCGCTTCCACATCTCGCGCCGCCTGCGCCGCACCCTCGCCTCCGGACAGTTCCGCATCACCGTCAACCGCGACTTTGCCGCCGTGATCCGCGCCTGTGCCGAGCGTCCCGGCATCGGCACCTGGATCACCGCCGACATGATCGACGCTTACGAGCGGCTGCACCAGCTGGGGTTCGCGCACAGCGTGGAAGTGTGGCGCGGCGACGAACTGGCCGGCGGCGTCTACGGCGTGGCCATCGGCGGCTTCTTCGCCGGCGAGTCGATGTACACCCGACTGCGCGACGGCTCGAAAGTGGCCCTGGCCGGCCTGGTCGAACGGCTGCGCCAGCGCGGCTTCACGCTGTTCGACACCCAATTCGTGACCGATCACACCCGACGGCTGGGGGCCATCGAGATTCCGCGGACGGAGTATCTGCGGCGGCTTAGGGAAGCGCTGGTACGGGAGGCGGTGTTTGGCGCTCCAGGATAAGTGAAAAGCGAGTGTTGCGCCCCCGGGGAAATCACGCCGCCCCCTTGTCCAGGGCTGAGCCCCTCAAGCGTTCATCCATTCAAAAAGCGTGATGCCGGCCTGGCGCAGTATTCGCCGGACGAACCCGGGATCGAGCGCCCACGTGCGGATTGGGAATTGTCAGGCGTAGCCTACCCCGGCGCATCCACTGGTGCCTTCCGCCGGGGAATGGGCCGTCGAAGCCCAGCGCCTTCAGCTTGCGCAGCAGCTCACGCCTTGAGACGGGACTGAGACTGGGCATGCTCAGGCCTCCGCGGCGCCGTGGTTATCGCCAAACGGCAGCCATTGACCACCGGCGGGTCTTCGCCGCTACGCAACCCAGACATCAGCCAAACCTCGATGGCATCAACGAGATTGTCCCGGGCTTCCTCAACGGTGGCCCCTTGCGTCATGCAGCCCGGCAAATCAGGCGCCTCGGCCACGATCACATCGAGCTGCTCGCCCTTCTCATAGACGGCATTCTTGAGGATCTCGGCCATGTAGTCGGCGAGGCTACCGCGGCGGTGAGATTTCTTGCGCATGGAAGGACGGGCCTCCTGAAGTCGTTGTTAGACAACCAGTATCCTGAATATGCCCTTGATCGCCCCTGAGTTGTCCGGAAACGACACCCGATCTCCAGACCTCATTGTTCGTCCGGCGGAATCACACTTCTAGGTATTCGCATTCCGTGGCGGTCTCGGCAGGTAGTCTTCGCGCAGCCCCTCCAGGTGCAGGGAGACGGCCTCGGCAATCAGCTTCTTGACCTCGGCAGCAGACTTGCCCACAGCCACACAACCCGGCAGATCGGGCACATAGGCCTCGTAGCTGGCCGGGCGTTTTTCGATGATAATGGCGTAACGCATCAAACGTCCTATGCCAACGACGCTATAAGTCATCCGTCATTACAAACTCGAAATCATCTGCGCCAATAGTTGCAATCTTTGCAACCTTTCGGCACCAATCCTGTAGCTGGGCCGCGCTGGCATGCGTGTTAATATACACGTCACCGATCCGCACCTTTGAGCGGCGAAACCGATCTCCATCAGTAGCGATCACGGCGTGTAAGGTTTGTTCCGTGGCAATTCTCAGCAACAGACCAGGACTGCTCGCATCAAAAAGCTTTAATAGTTTAATGAATGCATCCTTCCAATTGATGACAGGTTGCTGGGCGCCACGAAACCGTATTCTCACGGGTGGCGTTTTCGATTGCTTCTCGGTTTCAATCGGGCTTGGCACTCGTCCAACGTCACGCCAAATGCTGAGCGCAAACTGCGCGAGCTTACTGCCCCTTGCGCGGATAGCGTCCGGCGACCAGCGCTCAATTTCGGCGAAGTATCTATTCAATACGAAGTGACTGCCGGCGAGCGCCTTTTGTTTGTCCTTGTACGGTTTATTGGACATGTCGGCGTTGTATTTCGTCAGGGTAAGATTCCCAAGCGTGTGAAGCAATTGTGACGGTAGATCGCCTGACTCGTCTCCGAGTTCCTGTGTCCACTCAGGCGTCAGCGTCTGGGGCATTACGTGTTCGATCTGCGCCCCCGAGAGGTCCGCCGGCTCTTTATGATTGAACGAGCGTTCAATTCTTTCGAGAATCAACCGAAGCCGCGCATTTTTCTCAGTCGTCGAATAAAGCGGTTCCATCGCAAGGGCCCTTGCAAATGTCACGTCGTCGGGGCAGCGCTTTCCCCCTAGCTGCGTACGAAGGCCATCAATGAATGCAACCCCAGCACCCCCCGCTGCATCGAAAACAGGAGGCAGCATTCGCCGCAATTGGTTGGATGGCATGTTGCAGATCGATCGCCGGATCAAAAATGCCTCAAGAATGTCAAGTGTCTGAAGCTGCTGTTCGCGACTAAGTAGGCCAGCTTCGCGTGCGTCGAAAATACGGAGGAGGAACGGGTAGGCCACCGTGAGCTTCAGTCGACGCAAGCGATCAAGACGCTCGGCTACTTCCTCGTCGGCTTCTCGTGTCGGTTCGACAAATCTCGCGTAGAACAGACCATGGCGGTGCAGATCGCGCAGGAATGCCTCGGCTTGAGCGGGTGTTGAGTTGGCTAACCGATCCTTAAGCTCGAAGTAGACATCGGCTTCTTTAAGTATTTTCCCCTCCTTCATGAGGTAATGTCGTACGAACTCCGTCAGGTCGGAGTCTAGGGCCTGCTGGATCGGCAGCCAGTGCATCGTGAAAAGCCGATCCTGATCGCCGACATGCACCCGCATCAATAAAAAGTTACGGATAAGATCAGCGGGCGTGAGTTTTTCCCCCTTGGCATTGAGGCTCTCAAAGATGAGATGAGGATTGTCATATTCGTCGCATGTGATGCTCACAAGAGAAAGACGATCAACGACCGCCAAGTGGGTGGATTCGAGTTGATCGGCTGTCAGTCGCTCCAGGCGGGATAGGAAGAATTGATAGCAGCTGCGCAAACGGTTTTCTGGAATCTCATCCTTCCGAATGATGGCGCGAAACGCAGGGCGATCGTCTTGAGTAGGCAGGACTTTGAGTCGCTCATCGCCTTCTTCGTATGCGTTTGTTAAGTATTGGCCGTCAATCCGATCACGGAGTTTTGCTTCCCCTAGCCGAACCGCGGAATCGCGGATGGCGGCGAGAAAGACCTGAATGGTCGTGAGTCGCTGTTGCCCGTCAATCAAGAGGTACTTGCCGACTCCTTGCGGAACTGACTTCGCCGGAGTGGTTACGATTGAGCCAAAGAAATGCGGACGCCCGTCATCGTGCCGGGACTGCTCGACAACATCGGACCACAGCGTTTTCCATTGCTTTTCTGACCAACTGTATGGTCGCTGAAAAAGTGGAACGACGTACTGCTTTGTGCCTTCGATCAATTGTCGCAGCTTTGTCTCAGATGCTTGCATGAAGCTTCCCTTTGGAATGCGCGAACACCGTGAATTCATTTCGACATTCCAGGCCGGTCTCTTGTCCGGCCGGCCCAACTGCAGACTGGATTCCTCACCCCTCCGGCCGCTCCCGAGAACCCCTGCCAAATCGGCTAACCCCTTCGTGATCGAAAATCGTCGGCACGTCTCCCGCACCGATGAAAACGGCAACGCCGTCCCGGACCAGCAAAGCATCCGGGAAGTCCACCTCGAAGCGGTCCCCGTTCACCAGTACCACGGTAAAGGGTCGGAACGGAAGCCGTCTCATGAAAGCGTTCAGGGTTTGGTCAAAGTTGTCTGTTTGCATGGGCTCACCTCGCCGTCGTGCGGCGTGACTCTGCACCGAGGATTTCACTGCAAAGCCGGCTTCCTGGGCAACCTTCGCGCTCCTGCTCGCGCTACTGCAGAATCCGGCCGCAACCTTTCACTGTACAGCACCCGTGCGGTTTTCTTGTAGGCACCTTCGGCCTTGTCGCGCTGGACCACCCGCAGCAGGGTAAGGATGGTGCGGTCAAAGATGGGGTCATCATCGAGGGCCAGGATGACGCGGAGGTCCTTGCCAACGCGCATGACATAAAGCGAGGAGTCGAGACCGCCTGCGAGCTTCTTCACTCCCGGTCGCATGAGCCCCTTGTAGAAATCCGCCCTGTGAGTCAAGGCGAGCTGTCCCCTGCGGTCGATACTCTGGGCAACCCGACTCCGCGAAGGTGCAGTGAGTTGGTTGAGGTCTTCCTTAAAGGCCGCCGTCGTTAGAAACTCCAGTCCCATCGCTCGGCTCCATGATCCAGAAGGCTGAAGAATGATCGGTGTGCTTGCGCCGCGTTCCAGAAAAACCCTGGGTGCGCGCAATGACCGGCGTCAATTTCCCTATTTTCCGGCTCAATCTGGGCGGCGTCAAGCGAAAACGGGTCCCGTCCAACTCCGTCAGCATCGCCCAAGAGCCGTCTTACGCCCCCCACCGGTGCCCCTCCATCCTGCTGCGCAGGGAGGAACCAGAGCTGATCAGAGATGACCCTTTCAGAGGTTCGCCGCCAGTCTGGGACCTGGGCAGCCCGAAGCGCCAGCGAGGATTCGCCGTTCCTCCTCGCTGGCGCTTCGGGCTGCCCCACTGGCGGCGAACCTGCGAACCGCTCCTAACGGGCGAACGCCGAGAGAGGGGGGCCCAGTCAGAATACGGGAAGTAAGCATACATTAGTATAGTATGACTGGCAACTGGTCAGCGCCTGCCACCCACCCCCCAGTACCCCTGTCTTTATGGCACGCGCTCGGCTTGCGCGGCGCAACCTGAATCAGGATAAGCAGTAGCGGCACGACGAGCGCCTGCCAAGCGTGGCATGCGCTCGCGGGACGCGCTCATCCGCCGGGCTTCGTCCCACCCCCCCGACAGGCAACCGACCACAAATGCGGAATTGTGGTCGCCAGCGAAGCCGTCCGGCGCAAGTGGCATTCAGCTATCAAGTTGCGTCAAATGATCTGGCGACCACAATTCCCCCGAATTGTGGTCGTTCCGCCCCTTCGCTCCGGCATCACCCCGCCTTCACCGGCGGCGGCACCAGTTCGTGGATGCTGTGGACCAGTTCCCGCATCGTCACGCGGTGGCCGGGCTGGTCGGTCAGGACGACGACGGAGGGGCGCTGCTTGACGCGGGCCGACCAGTCGGCGTTCTCGGCGGACAGCAGCAAGATGCCGCCGCAGGAGATGCCCTGGCGGTCGGCCTCGGCAGTGATGCGCTCGAAGTAGTGCAGCCCTTCCTCGCCGGTGGTGCGGGCATCGACCACCAGGCCGTCGTAGGGCTGCTGGCGGAAGCGGTCGTAGGCCCGCTCCGGATCGCCGGCCATGAAAACGCGGTAGCCCATGTCCTTGAACCGATCGCGGATGGCGTCCTGGAGGCGCTGGTCGCTTTCGACGACGAAGATGGCCCGCGGGCCGCTGTGCTCCTTGCCGGACGCCTTACCTTCCAGCTCGCGGCGGACCGAGCGAAGTGCTTCCAGGAGTTGGGCGGGGGTTTGATAACGGCGGGCCGGGTTGAGGTCGGTCATCGTCTCGACCAGGCGGAACAGCGAGGGCGGGCCCTGCACTTCCTCGCGGCTGAGCGGCTTGAACTCCTCGAAGCGGTGCCGGGCCATCCGCATGTGTTTATCGCGGGACATGTCCAGCGGCGGATAGCCGGTCAGGAGTTCGTACAAGACGCATCCGAGGAAGTAGATATCGCTGCGGATGTCGCCCGGCGGCGTGTTGGTCGCCTTTTCCAGCCCCGCGTAATCGACGGTGCGATCCACCTTTTCCTCGTCGGAGCCGGCCATGGCGGAGAAGATCTTGGCCAGCCCGAAGTCTACCAGCTTGGCCGTGTTCGAGCTGGAAACAAGGATGTTCGTCAATTTCATGTCGCGGTGGGTGACGCCCAGCGAGTAGGCGTAGGCCAGGCCGTTGGTGCAGTCCTCAATGATGCGGACAGCCTCGAGCGGCTCGAGCTTCTTGCGGATGGTCAGCATCTCACGGGCGTTCCATCCCTCGACGAACTCCATGACGATGTAATACTGGGCGGCGCTCTTGTCCCGGTTCATCGCGAGGATTTCGACGATGTTGGGGTGGTGCATGGACATGCCGACGCGGGCCTCGCGCGCGAACAGGTCGATGCGCTGCTGGTCGTCGCTCCAGCGGCGGCGGAGGACCTTGACGGCGACGACACGACCGGTGGACTCGTCCTGGCCGCGAAAGACGCGGCCGAAACTCCCCGACTGGATCTTGTACAGCAGGCGATAGCCGCCCAGGACAAAGCCGTCGCGATCGCCTTTCATGAACTTGCTGCTCTGCCAGGGGGTGATGAGCCCTTTGCGCTCGAGGAACATGAGCAGCCGCTCGGCCTCGACGTGCCCGCCGCCGATCTCGTCGACGGATTCGCGGAACTGGCGTTCGGTAATCAGGCCGATCCGCACCAGTTCCTGGCCTATCGTGCGTGCATCGAGTTCTGGCATGGATCGTCCGCTCTTCACGGTCCCGCGTACATCGAAGGGATCGCCCGGCGAGGGCAACCAGGATCATTTTAACGTCTGCACGCGGCCTGCCAAGCGAAACGTGCCGGTGGGGCCAGCGGGAGAGGGGATGTCGTGGCCCTACGACCGGCGGTTAAGCCGAAGATGGGATTATAGCCGCGTCAGCCGGGCGGCGGCCTCGTGGGCGTTGCCGATGAAGCGGCGCATCTTTTCCGGGTCCTTGACACCGGGGGCGCTCTCCACGCCGCTGGCCACGTCCACGGCGTAGGGGCGGACCAGCCGGATGGCCTCGGCGACGTTGTCCGGAGTCAGGCCGCCGGCCAGGATGAGCGGCTCCGGCGGCTTGAACTCGGCCAGGAGGTGCCACGGCGCGCGCACGCCAGTCCCGCCGTGTTGACCGGGCACATGAGAATCAATCAGCACCGCGGACGGCGCCTTGCCAACGCTACGGGCGGTGTCGAGGTAGCGTGTCACCTCGGCCATGCTGGCCCGATCGCGCACCGGGAAAGCCACGATCATCTGAAAAGGGTAGGCGTCGCACAGCTCGCGCTGCGTGCCATGCCACTGGAAGGTCCGTATCCGCCCCAGGGCGTTGAGGGCCTGGAAGACATTCTTCAACGGCTGTTCGACATACAGGGCCACCGGCTCCACGAACGGCGGCAACTCACGCAAGATGGCCTGGGCGGCGTCCGGGCGGAGGCAGCGCTTCGAGCCCTCATAGAAGTTGAGCCCGACGGCGTCGGCCCCCAGGGAGGCCGCGGTACAGGCATCGTCGATCGTGGTCACGCCGCAGATCTTGATGCGCAGGCGGTAGTTCATGGCACGCTCCACGGCAGGGGCAACCGCATGCTACCGGGTGGGGGGCCGGCGTCAAGCGGGAAGCGAGGCCTCTGGGTTGCCCGCCTTGGGCTTGACCGCGGTCCAGGCGGCGGCTATCGCACCGCACAAGCACGGGGACCCAGGCGGTGTGGGCTCAGCCCCACCCGCTGCCCGAGGAGGCAGAGCATGTTGAGGACGCGATGGCTGGGATTGGTGGGCGGACTTCTGCTGATGTCGTCGGGCTGCTGCTGGTGGGCCGACAAGATGTGCCCGCAGCAGCATTACGGGCCGCCGTGCGCCTATTACCCGGCAGCTCCGTGTACCGCGGCGCCGCAATGTACGCCCTATACACCGGCCTGGACCCCGGCCCCGGCTAACTATCCGACGACCGCGCCGGTCGCTCGCCCCGGTCCGCCCTGCACTTGCCCTTGAAATCTCTGCCTTGGCGAGCGGGAGGGCGTCAGCCCCCCGGTCACGCAAACACCGGGGGGGCTGACGCCCTCCCGCTCGCCAATTGTCTTGGCCACTCTCAGATGAATAGCCGTGTTACCCGGTCGATGAATTCCCCACAGGTAGGCCAGCGCTCTTCGGCGACGGGTGCCAGGGCGCGGGCCACTACGGGGCGTTCCGCGGGTGAGAGCATCGCCAGGTCGGGCGGTGCGTGGATATAATCGGCGTGGAAAGTCCGGGGCGGGTTGGCGAAGGGAAGGCGGCCGCCGCGCAGCTCGCAGTAGGTGACGGCCAGGCTAAACTGGTCCGAATGCCGACTTAGCCGGCCGTGGAGGATCTCCGGAGCGGCGTATTCCGGCGTGCCGCACGGCCGCCGCGCCATCACCGGACCGCTCATCAGCGCCGCCAGTCCGAAGTCCGCCAGCTTGACCGTCTCGCCGAAGAGCAGCAGGTTGCTCGACTTGACATCGCAGTGCTGGATCGCCGCCGTCCGTCCGTCGATGGTATGCCGCCGGGCATTGAGGAAATCGAGGGCGGCGGCCGCCTGGGTTAGCAACAGGCAGGTATGTTCGGGGAGGATGGGGGTCCCCAGTTCCTGGCGGTACGTTGCCAGGAGGTCGGTGAGGCTGCCGTCGGCCAATTCCATCGCAATCACGATGTAGCCAAGATGGCACCAGACGCGGTGAATCCGCAGCAGGTTGGGGTGCTGGAGCTGGCGAATGGTCTGCAAGGCTCGAAGTTCGCTTGGCGTGGCATTCTGACGTTCGGCGGGCAGGAATTTGAGGGCCATCTGGCTGCCAGAATCCGCCTCGGCTTCCCAGACCTCGGCAAAGCTGCCGAAGCCCAGCAGCCGGCGCAGCCGATGGCCCGGGAACGGCTCCAGGCCCGCCTGCAGCGGCACAGTGTGGCGCACGAAAGCAACCTCGTCCGGACTGGCGGCGGGACCCGGCGCAACTCGCCGTTCGACTTTACGTTTCGCCAGCCGCAAAGTCAAAAATGGCCGGACCGGAGTGCCGTTGCGACGGGAGCGACCAACGACTAACCTGGGTCGGCAACTGAAGGCACGGCCGTGGTCCCACCGAGGCGGAGGACTCATGACCGAGAATGGACGAAGCCCCCCAACCTCCAGGCCGTGTTGCGCCTGGGTTGGCCCTGGTGGGCACGGCGCTGCTGCTGGCAGGCATATTCTGCCCCGCGGTGGTCCCGACGGCGGGGGCAGCACTCAGCTACCACGGCTTCTCCGCGACGGACGCCAACATCCTGGTCGGCCTGGTGGCGGTCTCGTTCGTGTTGACGTGGGTGTTCCGCTGGTATCGGGGCCTGTTCGTGACCGGCGGCCTAGCCCTGTTCCTGATCGGCGCCACCCTGGTCAACCTGCCGCGTACGGAGTATCGCGCCGCCGCTCTGAGCTGGGGCTGGCTACCGCTGGCCGGGGGTGCTCTGCTGCTGCTGGCCGCGGCGCTGGTGGCCGAGAAACAACGGCCGCCTGAATCGACCGATAGAGAGGATGCGGATGAGGACGAGTAGTTGTAGGGTGCGTCAAGCGTACTCGCGCCGACGCACCGTTCCTGCCCGCCGGTGCGTCGGCGCGAGTACGCTTGACGCACCCTACGCTTGCTGAAGTCGCCAGGCTTCAGAGAATCCGAACTCTGGCGAGTTCGGCTACCCCAAGTCCAAGCCTTGACGACGTAGTGGGTCGCCAACTAGGTGCTCCCGCCCGTGACTTCGTCCAGCAGTTGCTTGAAGTCCGGCCGATCGCGAAGCACGTCCAGGTCCCGGTCCTTCTGAAGCTGCTTGAGCTGCTTGGGATCCTTGAAGAAGCCGCTCGTGTTCGCCTTCTGCAAGAGCCCCATCGCCTGGAGGGCGTATCCCTCCGCCGCAATCGAATCCGAACCCTTCACTTTGGCGGCGCAGATGGCGTAGACGCAGGCGCCGTTGTAATCCATCTCGGGGTGGGCATTCGGGCCGGTCACCAGGGCGGCGGCCGCGGCCGCCGCCCTGACGTGGTTGCCGGCCCGCGCCAGCCTCAGTGCCGGCACGCTCAACTGCTGGAGCTGCAGGATCGCCACGCGCCGCAGTCCGGTCACATGCTCCCGGAGGGAGCCGTTGTCCAGTTCGACGGCGCGATCGAGGGACTGGATGGCCTCGGCATAGCGTTTCAGCCCGAACAAGCAGCCGCCGCGCACGCTGTAGGTCTCCGCCAGTTGCTGCCGCAGCCCCGGCGATTTTGGAGTGTTCTTGACGATCGGCTCCAGGTAGGCCGCCGCCCGGCTGGTCCATTCCAGGCCGGTGTCGTATTTGCCGCGTTTGAACTCCGCATTGCCCATGAAGGCATAACTGAGGCCGAGGTTTTCCTTGTAGTCCGAGTGGGTGGGGAAGCCGGCGGCGAGCTTCTCAAAGATGTCGAGGCTGCGCCGCCGCAGCCGGGTCGCGGCCGCCGGGTCGCCCAGCTCCTCGGTGGTGTAGGCCAGGTTGCTCAGCGTCTTGGCGAGCAGGTCGCGGTAGGAGGGGACGCCGGGGGCCTCCTCGCACAGCCCCTCGCACAGGCCCAGCGCGCTCTTCTTGGCGTCGCGCGCTTCTCTCGGCCGCCCCTGCTGGCTGAGGGCGACGCCGAGGCCGAACCAGGCTCCCGCCAGCGCCTCGCGCTGGTCCAGCCGCGCGGACGGCGCTTCCCCCAGGGGCCGCAGGACGCTCAGCGCCTCCCGGTGGGCCTGTTCCGCGTCGGCGAACCGCTTCGCCACGGCCAGATAGATCCCGCGCTTTGTCAGCAGTTGACCCAGCAGGGCGCGAAAGTCGGCCCGATCGGGAAAGCGACCCTCCGCCTCGCCCTCGAATTGCTCGGCCTCGCCCAGCGCTTGCAGCGCCTCCGCGTGGTGCCTTTCCTCCTGGAGCTGGCCCGCGCGGTTCCCTCGCAACCTGATGCGGATGATGTGATGGTCGGCTACCTCCGGGTGGTCGCGCACCAGCACGGCGGCCAGTTCTTCTCCTCGATCCAGCGTGCCCCAGGCCTCCTCGGACGCTCCCCGGGCGTCGAGCAAGATCGCCAGGTCGTTCGCGCTCTCGGCCGCGGAGTAGCGGTAGGCGGACACCTCGGGGTGACGGGCGATCAGGGACGAAAAGACCGCCGCCATCTCGCGATAGTCACGGAGGGCCTGTTCGTTCTCTCCCAGAGCCATGCGGATGGACCCCATCTTGCCGTAGGCCCGGGCGCGCTCGGCTTCGAGTGCCGGGTCGTCGGTCTGCAAGGCAGCCAGCGCCTGGTAGTGGGGCAGCACGGAGGCGAGCAATTCCTTGCGCAGCTCGAAGAAACCGCGGTCGCGCAACTTCTCATTTTCCGTGATCTTGTTGACCGCCGCGTCGAGGCTGGCGTTCGCGAGTTTCAGGGCGTCGCGTGCATGCTCGGCGTCGCGCACCGAATCCCGCCGCGCACTGTTGATCCACAGGGCCGCCGTGACACTGACGATCGTGGTCACGATCAGGAACAGCGGCAGCGTCACCGCCAGGGTCGCGGCGGCCCGGTTGCGCCGGGCCCATTTCACAGCGCGTTCCCAGGCCGAGGTGCGCCGGGCCACAATCGGCTCGCCCTGGAGATAGCGGTGGAGGTCTTCCGCCAGGGCCTGGGCGCTCGGGTCACGCTGTGCGGGGTCCTTATCCAGACATTTCAGACAGATCGTCTCCAGATCGTGCGGCACGCGGGGCTGCAAATCGCGCGGCGGCACCGGCTCCCGGGTACACACTTGCTCAAGGGTGTCCAGCACGTTGACGCCCTTGAACGGCGGCCGGCCCGTCAACGTTTCATAAAGGAGAGCGCCCAGAGCGTAGATGTCACTGCGCGGGCCGACCTCTTCCCGGCGGCCATCGGCCTGCTCGGGGGCCATGTAGCTGGGCGTGCCGAAGATCTGGCCGGCCTGGGTGCGCCCGCTCTCGTCGTCCACCCGCTTGGCCAGGCCGAAATCGCAGACCTTCGGCATCCCATTCTTGTCGAGCAGCACGTTGCTCGGCTTGAGGTCGCGGTGGATTATGCCGCGTTCGTGGGCGTAGTGGACCGCCCGGGCCAGCACCTCGACCAGCCGCGCCGCCTCTTCCGGCTCCAACGGCGTGCCGCCCATCCGCGCGGCAAGATTGGTCCCCTCGACGTACTCCATCGAGAAAAAGGGCACCCCAGCCGACTCGCCGATCTCATAGATGTGGACGATGTTGGGGTGCTGCAGATGTGCGACCGCCTCGGCCTCGACCGTGAAGCGCTCCCGGGCCTCGGCGCCGGCGCCGGCCGCGAGTTGCTTGATGGCCACCAGGCGATTCAGGCCGCGCTGCCGCGCCTTGAAGACGATCCCCATACCGCCACGACCCAGCTCCTCAAGCAACTCGTAAGCCGGATTGAAGGAGGCGGTGGGCGACGGCGCCCCGTCCCCCGTTACGGACCAGGTCGCCGCGGTGGCGTCGGGCTGGGTGGCTTGATCGGCGGGAGCATCCTGGTGGGTCATGGGGGACGAGCCTCCAGAGCCGATGCCGCTTGGTGGTTCATGACGCCGCCAGACCTGCAGTGCCAACGAGCCCTGTTTTCACCTCCTCGTCGCGACACACGGCGGCATCCCGGTCCTGCCAGGGGCAAGGAAGGTGGTCGGCTGTTGCCTTGCCGCCCAGGCCCTGCTGGCCCGCATCGTGCTCACGATAGTAGGCGGTCAAGAGATGGCCTATGTCCGTGTAGTAGATGTCGCGGCGATGCAGCTCCGCCGTGGCCGGCCCTTGAAACGGATCGGTCGTGGCTTCGTGAATGAACACGGCCAGAAACTGGCATTCGCGATCGGTTAGTGACATGTTCAATACCTCGGGTCAGCCTGGGCGTCACCGCCGACTCATCCATTCTTCAGCCGCTAATCTCCATTCGGCACGCTCCAGACACCCGCTCGATCGGCGAAATACGGCGAATAAATGCGGGGATCGCCGGCGCCCAGCGCAGCCAGAAGCCTTCTGAACAAATCGCTCGGCGCGTGGATTCTTGATTGCTCTAACCGCCTCAATATTGCGCGGGTCATTCCAGAACGCAATGCCAAACAAGGCACAATCGACAACGTCAGGGTGTGGGTCGTGGATCAAGTGCAAATACCCTTCAATAGCTTCGGGCATTTGCCTGCCACGTTGAGACAGGATATTCAGTGCTCGGACTTTCCCATTTCGCGTTTTGAGTTTGTCGCTGAGAATCGCATTCAAAACCATCGCCCCATCATCGCGCGATGCTAGCAAATCAGCCGCCGTGTCACCGACCTTGACGCTTCGCTCGTCAAGCATGCCGAGCAATTCAAGCGACGGACGATCCTTCAATCGCTGATGAATTTCGGCGTACGTCAATTTGGCAAGTATCATCTTCATCCAGCTAACCAACCGGTTCCGTCAATGAAAGCCGCACCGCCGCGTCCAGCCGCTTCAGCGCCTCATCCACATCGTCCAGGCTCATCGCCGCGCAGAACCCATGATGGCACGCCGCCCCGCCGTAGTCATGGAAGTAGACGCCGTGCTGGATCGCCGCCGCGATGAAGCGCAGCATCGTCTCCCGCTGGTGGGCCAGGGCGTCGCGATAGTTGCAAACCGGGCTGTTGACGCCGAAGTAGATGCCGAAGCGTGCCCCCAATCCTTGCACTCGGGCCGCCACGCCATGCCGGTCGAAAATGGCTTGCAGGCCGCCATAAAGCCGCTCCGCGACGGCGTGGATGTGCTCGTAGAATCCCGGTTCGCGATAGGCCGTCACCGCGGCCAGGGCGGCCGCCACCGCCACGACGTGGCCGTTGTACGTCCCGCTGTGCTGGCAATCGCCGGTCGGCATGAGGCGCTCCATGATGTCGCGCCGGCCGCCGAAAACACTGAGCGGGTAGCCGCCGCCCACCGCCTTGCCCAGCGTACATAGGTCGGGCGTCACGCCGAGGTACTCTTGCGCCCGCCCGGGGCCATGCGAAAGGCGCTCAGAACTTCGTCGAAGATCAGGAGCACGCCGTGGTCGCGCGTCAAGCGGCGCAGGGCGTCGCGGAACTCGGGCGTGGGCACGATGCAGCCGGCGTTGTAGTAGATCGGCTCGCAGATGACGCAGGCCAGCTCGTGGGCATGACGTCGCAGGGCCTCGGCCAGCAGGTCGGCGACGGTTGTAAGGCACCAGCACGAGGTTCTGGTCCAGGCCCGGGGCGATGCCGGTAGAGCCGGGGTAGGCGGTCGGCGCCGATTCGGGGCCGAGGCGGTCGGCGGGCGTGCCGATGGCGAACATGACCTGGTCGTGGTAGCCGTGGAAGTTTCCCTCCAGCTTCAGGATCTTCGGCCGGCTGGTGAAGGCGCGGGCCAGGCGCAGGCAGTGCATCGTGGCCTCGGTGCCGCTGCCGGTGAAGCGGACCCGTTCGCAGCACGGGATCGTCTCGCACAGGAGGCGGGCCAGTTCGGTGTGCAGCTCGTTCTCGTAGGAGCAGGCGGCCCCGCGGTCGAGCACCGCTTCGACGGCGCGACGGACGCGCGGGTCGCCGTGGCCAAGCAACGTGGCGCCGTGGCTACAGCACAGGTCGATATATTCGCGACCGTCGAGATCCCAGACCCGGCAGCCGGCCGCGCGGTCGAACAGCATCGCATGGCCGACGGCCCGGTTCAGGCGCGTCGAGGCGGACACGCCGCCGGCCAGGTACTGGCAGGCGAGATCGTACTGCTCGGTGACACGGCCCATGACACGGCCTCCGCTCTGCGACGGCGTCTGTCACCACGCGAAGAAGTCTTCCCCATGCACCATCGTCCCACCCAGGTGCCCGGCCACTCCGACCAGAAGCGCGCCTATGGCGAGGGCGCCCCGGAAGACCCAGCTCCGCTCGCCCCGGAAGGCATCGCGTTCGGAAAGGATGGCCAATCCGAAGGCCCAGGCAGCGGCGGCCGTGCCCACCCAGCGGTGCAGCGCCAGCAGTTGCGGCGAGCCCGCGCCATAGCCCGCGATGTCGGCCAGCAGCCAGCCCAGGACCGCGGCGACGACAGCGCTGACGGCCCCGAGCAGGACGCAATACCGCACCGGGAGCCAGGGGTGGCGCACGCCGCGCACCACCCCCCACATTTCGCCCGCCGCCGCCGCCAGCAACAGGGCGATCGGGAAATGCACCACAACCACGTGGCCCTTCCCCAAAAACCGAAGCAGTCGCGTTAGCACGGACTCCGGGGGTTCGGGAGCCGGCGCCGCAGGGGGACTCGCCGCCGAGGAGTCACCAGCAGGCGCCCCGGCGGCGATCCAATCGTGAATGAGGCTTTTCTCGTTGGGGGTCAGGCGTCCGCTGCGCGTGTTGGAGGGTGGCATCTTGCCGATCTCCACCAGCTTCCACAGGGGCGACTCCTCCGGCTGCGATGGCACAATCAGCTTCGGATTGCCCGCCAGGCGCCCCAGGTCGGTGACGTAACCAAACTTGCCCTTCGGCTTGGCCACGTCGGGCCCGTGGCAGCTTCGCGCAGCGGGCCATGAAGACCGTACGAACGCGACCGGGCAAGTCGGACGGCTCCGCACAGCGGGCCGCGGCGGCGAGCAGAGTGGCAGCCAGCAGCACAAGGGGGAACCGCCGCCGCATGTTCATCCGCTTACTCTATCAGGTGCCGGGCGGATGACGTGTCGTGCCAATGCCGCGGGCGGCGGCGTACCGGTCGAGGTCATCCCCTGCGGGTCGGTGGTGCCGTGAGCGTGGCCGCGCTTGAAGCCGCCACCCGCCAGGGCCAGCGCCAGCGAGCGTACCCAGTGATCGCGGCCGGCGTTCTCGACGGTTGACAGCGATTTCATTCCCATTCCCGGTTTTTCCTTGCCTCGCCCTCCCAGTGGCGCCAACAATGCGGACACCGAATCCCAAGTGCTTCCACGTTCCTGGCGCCGGTTCGCGCCTTCAGCACTGCGCCAGGGTTCGTGGTTGCGATCGCCCTGGATCCTGATTCCGCGGCATCCTCCCAAGGAGAGAATATGATGCGACAGAACCTGCTCGCGCTGCTGGCCTGTGCCGCGCTGGGTGGAACAGCCCTCGTCGCCGACGACGAGAAGAGGGCCGAAACAAGCGACCGGGCGCAAGTGATGAAGTTCTTCAAGGCGAACGTCATCGGCAAGACGGTCGCCACGCCGAAGACGACATCCAAGTTGGACAACAACAAAATGGAGGGCGACTTCGAGGACCAGACCACGTTCAACAACTTCAGCGAAACGGCGGAGGGCTTTCGCTTCGACATCGTCGGCGTAAGTAAGGAATCGCGCCACGATCTGGACAAGGACGGCAAGCGCGTCCCGCCCGGCCGCGACCTGAGCGGCGTGACCATTGTCCGCTATGAGATTTGCGAGCGAGCTAGTACGAAGAAGCTCACCGGCACGGCTCGCCTTCTGTCCACGACCGCCAAGTTCCCGAATCAGGATGGGACCGTGATCCTCGTGATGCAGGTTAAGGTTGTGGACGGCAAACTGTCATGGAACGAGACGCAGCCGGGTTACGGAGACTTTACCGCTGCCAAGGGCAAGTACAAGCCCGGCAGCTTCGACGGTAAGTACACGTTCTCGATCGCCGACGGCAAGCTACGGACGGAGTACGACTATACAAGATTTGACGTTGATCCTGACACGCTCCAACGCACGCCCGAGAAGAACAAGCTGCCGGTTTTCGTGGCCACGGAGATCGAGCAGAAGTGAGGAGGCGCCGCGTCAAAGCCCCAGGGCAAATAGAGGTGGCCCGTCGATGCCAGCCGATTACGATTCGCCGTGGAAAGAGGCGCTGGATCGCTGGTTCCGTCCATTCCTCGCCTTCTTCTTCCCGCTCGCTCACGCCGACATCGACTGGTCGCGCGGCTACGAGACGCTCGACACGGAATTGCAGCAGGTCGTGCGCGACGCCGAGTTGGGCCGGCGCTACGCCGACAAGCTGGTCAAGGTGTGGCTGCGCGATGGCACCGAACGCTGGATCCTGATCCACATCGAGGTGCAGGGGCGGCGCGAGGAAGGGTTTGCGCGGCGCGTGTTCGTCTACAACTACCGCATCTTCGACCGGTACAATGCAGAAGTCGTCAGCCTCGTTGTCCTGGCCGACGACGACCCTGACTGGGTGCCGCGGGGATATCGCTACGGCCGTTGGGGCGGCGAGACTGGTAACCGGTTCGAGCCGGTCAAGTTGGTGCACTACGCGGGGCGCGAGGCCGAGTTGGAGACGCACGGGAACCCGTTCGCGCGGATCGTGCTGGCGCACCTCAAGGCGCTGGAGACGCGGCAGGACTCCGCGGCGCGACACCTATGGAAGCTGCGCCTGGTGCGGGGACTGTACGAGCGTGGCTTCGCGGCCGACGAGGTGCGCGAGCTATTCCGACTAATCGACTGGATGATGGAGCTGCCGCCAGCGCTGGACGACTTGTTCTGGCAAGAGATCGAACATTTCGAGGAGGAACGGCGCATGCCTTACGTAACAAGCGTGGAACGGATCGGGATTCGCAAAGGACACAAACAGGGCCAGCTCGAGGCCATTGAGGAATTCCTTCGGGCCAAATTCGGCGAGCCCGGCCTGGTGCTGCTGCCCGAGATTAGGGCCCTCGATGACGCCGAGAAGTATCGGGCGATCATCCGCGCCATCCTCGGTGCGAGTCAGCCGGAAGACCTCCGCAGTGTTTGGGCTTCGTCTTCCTGACCTGTCCGTCCTCGGCCTCATCGCTCCCGCCAAACGCCACGGGCGGTAGGATGCGAACGCGCATCCCACCGCCCGTCGATGCTTTACCCCAACCGCCTTACGCCAGCAGCTTCTCGATTACCTTTCCCTCGCGGAAGAGCTGCACCGGCCGGCCGGTCGGGGTTTGCAGCTCGGCGTGCGGGTCGATGCCCAGCAGATGGAAGATGGTGGACGAGACGTCGTCCGGGGTGCAGGCCTCGGTGGCCGGGGCCATTCCCTGGGGATCGGTGGTGCCGTGGGCGTAGCCGCGCTTGAAGCCGCCCCCCGCCAGGGCCACTGCCATCGAGCGGGCCCAGTGATCGCGGCCGGCGTTCTTGTTGATCTTCGGCGTCCGGCCGAACTCGCCGGCACAGTAGACGATCGTCGAATCGAGCAGGCCGTGCGTGTCCAGGTCCTCCACCAGGGCCGACAGCGTCTGATCAAGCGGCGGCAGGAGCTTCGTCTTCAGGTTGTCGAAGTTCTTGCCGTGCGTGTCCCAGCCGCCCAGGCTTATGGTGACGAAGCGGACGCCCGCCTCGACCAGCCGCCGGGCCGCCAGGGCACCCTGGCCGAATCCCGTCGGACCATAGCGCTCGCGCGTCTCCTTGCTTTCCTGTCCCAGGTCGAAGGCCTTCTTCGTCCGGTCGGAGCGGAGGATTTCGAGGGCCTGCATGTGGAAGGTATCCAGCCCTTCGGCGAGGTCAGCGCCCTTGTCGGCGGCGCGGAACGACTCGTCGAAGCCCTTGAGGAGCTTGTCGCGGTTTTCCAACTCGTCCAGGGTGAAGCCGGTGGGTAGCTGAATGCCGCGGACGCGGAGGGTGCCGGCCGTGCCCTTGCCCTTGCCGCCGCCGGGGGCGCCTTCGACGATGAACGGGTTGTAGGCACTGCCCAGGTAGCCGGCCGTCCCCGCCGAGCCGCCGCGGATTTCGTTGAAGGCGACGTAGGGCGGCACCCCCTTCTCGGCCGGCATCAGCCGGGTCACCAGCGAGCCCAGGGCCGGATATTGCACCGCTGGCGTCGGCTTGTTGCCGGTCGTCATGAAGATCGTGGCCGGGCCGTGCGACGGGATGGTGTGGTTCAGCGAGCGGACGATGGTCATGCGATCGCAGACTTTCGCCGTCTTCGGCAGGTGCTCGCTGATCTGCACGCCCTTGACGCTGGTGTCGATCGGCTTGAATTCGCCGCGGATCGTCTCGGGGCCGTTCGGTTTCAGGTCCCATATGTCGATGGTGGCCGGCCCGCCGCCCAGCCAAAGCATGATGACCGCGTTGGCCTTGCGCCCTTCGGCGCTTTCCCTTGCCGGGCCGCCCGAGCCTCGAGCTGCAAGAGCTGCGGCAGTGTCAGACCCAGCAGACCAGCAGCGCCGATCTTCAGGATGTCCCGCCGATAGAACCCCTCGCAATCGGTCCGACTGAACATTGCCATGATGATCTCCCCCCAAGGTGGCAGCGTTTTGAGTTTAGCCGCGGATCGAAGATCCGCGCGGGTCTTCGACCAGCGGCTAAACAGGCTTAGTGATTCAACACAAACTCGCGTGTATTGATCAGCGCCCACACCACGTCGGTGAACGCGTCGGCCCGGTTTTTCGATTGCTTCAGCCGTTCGGCGACCAGCCCCTTCTCGCGCTGGTTGGGCAAGCGGGACAGCGTCGCCAGGAACAACTCCTCTTCAATTTCCGCGTTGGTCTTGTTGCTGTCGAGCAATTTCTGCAACCGCCCCTTCGAGTCGCCCTTGGCCGTCGCCCGAATTTTGCCCAGCACGCTCTGATCGACCATGAAGTAGAGCTTCTGCGGCAGTCCCGGCTCCATGGCGCGCTCGCAGTCGCAGGCGGTGGTTCGCGGCGGGCGGCCGAAGATCTTGAAGGCGTAGTTCAGATTGCCGTTCGCTACCCGGCTGGCTCCGATCTCGATAGCCCGCGCCCCGGCCGGCAACGCCTCCTTGCCGTAGTCCTCCTTCACCCCCAGGGCGTCGTCGAGCACGTCGATCACCACCTCCGCCATCATCGGGCGCAGGTAGGCGTGGGAGTAGTTATTCTTGTCCAGCCTGTTCGAGGCGTTGGTGTCCGACGACAGCTGGTACGTTCGCGACAGCAATACCGTGCGCTCGAGAGCGCGGATGTCGAACTTGTGCTCGATGAAATCCCGGGCCAGCGCGTCGAGGAGCTTCGGGTTGGAAGGCGGATTGGCCAGGGAGAAATTATCGACCGGGTCGACGATGCCGACGCCGAAGTAATGCCCCCAGACGCGATTGACAAAGGCACGGGCGAACCAGGGGTTGTCGGGCGAGCGGAGCCACTCGAAGACCTGCACGCGCGGATCGTCGCCGGGCTTGAGCACCACCTCGGGCCCGCCGGGGCACTTCGGGGCCAGCGGCCGGCCGGTGTCGGGGTGCGGCAGGGGTCGGCCCACCACGGCGTTCTTGCCCTTGCCGACCGGCATGCCGATGAACACCTCACGCACGGGGACGATCTGGTTCTTGGCCTTCTGATCCTTACCCGCCTTCTTCTGGCGTTCCTGGACCTCGGCATCGACTGCCTTCTTGGCTTCCGGCGAGACGCCGACCGCCACGGACGCGAAGACATTGGCGTAGGCACGGTAATCGACCTGGGTCCAGCGGTCGAAGGGGTGCTTGTGGCATTGGGCGCATTCGAGGCGGACGCCCATGAACGCGGCCGCTGTCTTCTCGCCCCACTGGTCGATCGTCACCGCCTGCTGCCGGCGCCAGAAGAGGTCCAGGCTCGGCTTGTTGACGTAAGGGGTCTCGAACCCCTTCGCCATCGCCTCGTCGAGCGCGTTTTCCTCCTTGATCCACTCCTCGGGCGACTTGCCGTCGCGGCTGGTGGCACAGAGGATGCCGTGGATGATTTGGTCGTAGGGCATGTTCTGGGCGATGCGCTTGCGTAGCCAGTCGTGCCACATCTGGCTCCGCTTGACGCGGAGTTGCTGCGGGTTTTCCAGGGCATCGGTGTTGTTGCCGGTGATGTCGCAGAACTTGGTCGCCCACAGCGAGGCGTGCAGCGGATGGGCCAGCAGCTCGTCCACCTTCTTCTCGCGCTTGCGGGGATCGCGATCGGCGACGAATGTCCGCACCTGCTCCGGCGTTGGCAGCGAGCCGATGGTGTCGATGGTGACGCGGCGCAGCCATTCGCCATCGCCAGCCAGGTCGGCCGGGACGATGTTTAACCGTTTCAACTTGGCGAAGACCTCGCGATCGACGTAGTTGACCTCGCTCTGCTGCGGGTACTTGAAGCTGGCCGCCGCCTCGAACGGCACCAGGATTCGCACCGGCAGCACGTTGCCGCGGTAAGAGACGATCACCGCCGTATCGCCCGCCTGCAAGCCCTTGACCCGGCCCAGCGGCGAAACCTCGGCGACGGCGTCGTCGTTGGTGCGGAAGTCGCAAAAGGGCGTGATGTCCTCAGTGGAGCCGTCGGCGAAGGTCGCCTTGACGACCAGCTGCCCCGATTCGCCGGGCCGGCTCAGGGCGTATTCGGGCGGACTGACCGCGATGGCCTTGACCTCGCCGCGGCCCCGCTCTCGGGAGGCTCCGGCAGCGATCCAGTCGCGGAAGACCTGGTACTGCCAGCCATCGCGGCTAAACCGCCGGCCCCCGCCGTGCGGCACCGTCCCAGTCGCCTTCAGCAGCAGCAGGCTATTGCCCGGATCGGATGCATCGAGGCGCCGCCCCAGCGCCTCGCGGGTGAGGGCGACGTAGTCCTTGTCCGGATCGAAGCCGAACAGCGACAGGCGGAACCCGCCGCGCCCTGGAACGACCCGTGGCACGACCCAGAATTGCACCCGGCCCGGCCGAACAGGCCCATGACGTGGCGTTCGAAATCGACCTTCTCGACCTTGGTGCCGTTGGGCAGCGACACGGCGGCCGACACCGGCAGGGCCAGGATCAGGGTGGCGGCGAGGGCCGACAGGGGTCGGAAGCGGGTGATGCTGGCAGCAAGCATGCCTCGATCCTCCGCGGCTTTTTCGACGGGCGTCATGAAATCTAGGCGGGCAGACGCAGGGTTTTGGCGGGACTCTGGGGCAGGGTCATGGGGGGGTGGGAATGACGACTGCCGTGGCGCAGCAACCGGCGCGGTTACTTGCACCCTTCAAGTATTTTGAGAAGTGAGATTGCTGTCAAGCGAATTCCGCGAAGAAATGCTCACCCGTGGCGAAGCACTGGGAGTCAGGCGGCGACGAGCACGCGGCGCCAGCCAAGGGCGACATGGACCGCCCTTGGCTGGCGCCGCGGGCTCGCAGTCATTCTCGAGGGACCGTTCTCGGCACCGTCCAGCTGTCCCTTTCGCTCCAGCCATGTCTCTGGGCTCAACGGCTGGTAACCCACCACGTCGCGCAGCTCCATGCCGGTCCAGACCTGGAACCGCAGGCGAAGGCGATCGATGTCCTCGGTGGCCGGCAGCGGCAGCGGCCAGATGCGGAACTCCCCACCCGAAACGGCGGCGACGGCCTTACCATCAGGCCGGAAAACGACAGCCATCACCCCGCGCGGCAAGACGCGCGGCGGGAGCATTGGCTGTCCGGAAGGCACGTCCCAGAAAGCGATCTGGCCGCTGTGGTCCGGCAAGTTGCAACTGGTCATGAGCGTCTTGCCGTCCGGGCTGAACGCCACGCTGCCGACGCCGCCCTTGTGGACCATCGGCTCGCCGAGGGGCGACCCGGTGGCCGCGTCCCAGAACCGTCCCTGGCTGCCTGCCGCGGTCGCCACCATTCGACTGTCCGGACTGAAGGCGACAGCGCTGACCTCGCCGGCATTGGCGAGCGGCGGACCGATCGGCTTGCCGGTTTTGGCATCCCAAAATCGCGCGGGGACTGGCCAAATGCCTGTCCGCTGACCGCGCGCCGGCCATCGGGACTGACCACCACGTGATCG
The DNA here is from genome assembly GCA_963827935.1 of uncultured Planctomycetota bacterium. GTDB lineage: Bacteria > Planctomycetota > Planctomycetia > Gemmatales > Gemmataceae > DATFNV01. Next base: position 1,561,442 of record CAWHCN010000004.1, read on the forward strand.
ACGCGGTGACCCTCCAGCTGAATCGGAACGCCGATCGGCTGGCCCGATGCAGCGTCGAATAGCCGAAGGGTGGTGGAGGCGTTCAGGTCGGCGGCGGAGACGACCAGCACGGCCTTGCCGCCCTCAACGAAGGTGGCATTCATGACCTCCTCGGGCACCAGGGCGAGCCGGCCCAGGTTCTTGCCGCTCGCCAGGTCCCAGCGGAACACTTCACCCCTGACCACCGGGCCGAGACTCCAGCAGGCGGTCAGACCGGTCTTGCCGTCGGGACTGACCGCGACACTAACGACCTTGGCAGTCTTCGGATGCGCCAGCGTCGCGCGGAGGGCGCCGGTCCGCGTATTCCAGACCTTGGCGACCGATTCGGCCGCCCATCCTCCCACGCTCAGAAGAGTTTCGCCGGCGGGGTCGAAGGCCAGCGGAATGGTCACGAAGGGATGCGGCTGCCAACCGGCTTGCCACGCGACCTCCGCGGCGCCCGTTCCGGCGGGATCCCAGGAGCGCGTGATCGCCCCGGCCTGTGCGGCCACGATTTCCGGACTGTCTTTCCGAAAGGCGACTGCGCGAACCACCGAGGAATGCATCATGGGCGGACCGAGCGGCTTCCGCGTGGCAACGTCCCAGAGTCGAACGGCGCCGGTCACCGAGCCGGTGAGGATTCTCCGGCCATCGGGACTCAGGGCGACGGACTGGATATCCCCGTCCCCTGCCTCGAATCGGGCGATCTCCTTGCTGCTGACCACATCCCAGAGACCGGCGGCGCCGCCGTGGCCCGGAGTGACCAGAGTCTTCCCGTCGGCACTGAACACGAAGTCCAGCGCGGGGGCCTTGATCGCGCCGCCGACGGGCTGGCCGGTGGCCACGTCCAGGACGCGCACGGTTTCACTCGTACTCAGGGCGATCAAGCGGGCATCGGGGCTCCAGGCGACCGACCAGATGCGGAATTGATTGCCAAGCGCCGGGCGGGTTTCCTTGCCGCTGGCCACATCCCAGAGCCGGACATGCGCGGCGCCCTCAACCCACTTGCCCCCCTGTTCCCGCTTGGAGTCTCCCCCTTCATCGCCAATGGCGAGCGTCTTCGCGTCTGGGCTGAAGGCCAGAGCCTTGCCATACTTTTCAATCGGTAGGGGGTACTTGATCGGTGGGCCGAGGGCCTTGCCCGTGGCCACGTCAAAGCAGGTGACCAGCCGGGTGGCCGAACCGGGCCGGTTCTCGATGATGTCATCGAGAGCGATGTTTTTGCCGTCCGGGCTGATGCCGAGCGCATAGATTCGTGTGTGTCCCTTGAGCGGAGGCCCGAGCGAACGGCCCGTGACCGGATCGAAGACGCGTGCCTCGGGGTAGGACCAGACCACCGCGGCCCGGCCGTCGGCGCTCAGGGCAATGTCGTTGAAGGGATAATTGCTCGTTCCCCGAACCCAGCCATTGGGGCCGAGGGCGTGATCGATTTTCACCTCGGCCGGCTTCGGCGTCGGCACGACCGACCGGAGCCGATGAATGTCCCCTTGCCAGAGACCAATTGTGGAGCGGGCGTTTCGCTCCAGTCCGGCATCGCCGGCGTCCTGGGCGAAGTGGATGGCCTCGACCAGTTGCAGCAGGGCCTGACCCCCCTCGCCGCTCTGGTGCTGGCGCTGGGCGCGATCCACGGCCACCGTCGCCAGGACGCGATTGGTCTCCCGCAGGGCGGACTTTGCCCGCTCGCTCTCAGCGCGGGTACGGGCGCTCTCCGCTTCCAGGTCGCCGTTCAGCTGTTCGAGTTGCTGGGCGGTGTGTGCCTGATCGGTGGCATAGGCCGAGCGGTCCGCGGCATAGGCCGAGCGGTCGGCGGCATAGGCGATGGAAACGATGGTGGCGGCCAGCAAGGCGAGGACGGCCAGGCTCGCCGCCGCCCCCAGGGCCGGGTTGCGGCGAAACCAGCGCACCAGCCGTTCCCCCGACTGACGGGCCTGGCCTGGATCGGCTCCCCCTTCAGCCAGCGTTCCAGGTCATCCGCCAGCGCCGCGGCCGAGTCGTAGCGCCGCTGCGGGTCCTTCTCCAGGCACTTCAGGCAGATCGTTTCCAGGTCGCGATCGATCCGCGGATTGACCTGGCGCGGCGGCTCGGGCTCGCGCTCCAGGACCTGCAAGATGGTATCCAGCGGCGTTTCCGCCCGGAACGGCGGCCGGCCGGTAAGCAGTTCATAAAGAACGGCTCCCAGGCTGTAGACATCCACCGCGGTCGTGAGCACCTTTTCGGAGCGCGCCTGCTCGGGCGGCATGTAGCTGGGCGTGCCGACGATGGCGCCGGTGCGCGTGTGCTGGGCGTCGCCCTCCACACGGCGGGCCAATCCGAAATCGGTCACATGCGGCTGCCCCTGGGCATCGAGCAGGATGTTGCTCGGCTTGAGATCGCGGTGGAGAACGCCGCGCTGGTGGGCATGATGGACGGCGCGGGCGACAAGGGCGACCCGTTTAGCGGCCGATCGCAGATCGGCCTCGGGCGATCTGCGATCGCCCGCTAAACTCCCTCCCTCGATCAACTTCATGCTGAAGAAATGTTGCCCTTCGTGTTCGCCGATTTCATAGATGGGCACGATGTGGGGATGATCGAGGTTGGCCGCCGCCTCGGCCTCGCGCTGAAAACGCTGCACGTCTTCGGCCGAGGCGAGCTGGCCGGCCAGGATCATCTTCAGGGCCACTGTGCGGTTGAGACTCACCTGCCGGGCCTTGTACACAACGCCCATGCCGCCGCGCGCAATTTCCTCCAGCAGCTCGTAGTCGCCGAAGTAGCGGACCGCCCCGAGCACGGCCGGCGGGGCGTCACCGGGGGCCAGGGTCGGCGTCTGCCCAGCCGGCGGGGCGATGGGCTCGGCCAGCCGGCCGAAGCTGTCCTGGTCGGCAAAGAACGATTGCAGCTCGTCGGCCAGGTCCGGATGTTGCCGGAGCAGGTCCTCGCGATCCGGCGCCCGGCCCAGCCGTTGCGCTTCCAGGTAAGCGGCGAGAATGCCATTCAGCTTCTGTTCGTGTTCGCTGGCAGGGGTCGCATCGGTCATGGGTCACTCGCCTTCGCGCATCAGGTTCCGCAGTTGTTTGAGTCCACGTTTGATGAGCCCCGCGACCGCCTCGGGACTGCGGCCCAGGTGTTCGCCGATCTCGGCCAGCGACAGGCCCTGCCAATGTTGCAGGATCAGGGCTTCGCGCTGGGCCTCCGGCAGTTGCTCCAGGGCCGCGGCCAGGCGGAGCGCCTGCTCCCCCTGTTCGGCCCGCTGGCTGGGGGACGACTGGTCGGCCGCCAGCCACCTCTCCAGTCGCGCCGAGGACGCATCCAGGGCCGCCTGGAGCGATTGCTCGCGGGCCAGGTCGCGCTTGGCCCGGCCGAAGTCACGCACCGCCTGGGCCAGGTTCCGGGCCAGGATTTGCCGCAACCACGCCGTCCATTCCGCCTCGCTCTGGCCGCGGTACTGCTCGAAGGCCTGGTGCGCCTGCAACAACGTCTGCTGCACGATGTCCGACGGATCGAGTTTGCCCCGGAGCTGCGGCGCCAGCTGCAAGCGGGCCAAGAGGCGCAGGTAGGCGCGGAACCGTTCCAGCCGCCGGCCCGCGTCTTCCTCCGGCCGGTCCATGGATCGCCCTCCTGAGGAAGAAGATGCCGGTGAGTGGGATTTTGGGCGCGGCCCCGGCGTTTATTCGTTGGGGAATAGTGCCCAGATGTTAACCGAAGTGAGGGGCCGTCGCAGGTGAGGCCCCGCCATAAAATGCAACCGACCCCGGGGCCGCGGCATATGTGCGGCTCCGGGGTCGGTTGTGCGGGCGGGGAGCGGTCAGGCCACGGTTGCGATGGCGGGCTCGCCGACTTCGACGTCTTTGCGATCCATTCTCGTCCAGCACCACGGGATGCCACGAGACGTCACGCTGTTCCGGCGGGACGTAGTTCTGCCGCGCCCAGCGACGCAGGCGCAGCTCTTCGATGAAGTCCAAATCCACCTCGACAGTACTCATGCGACCTTTCTCCCACTACCTGAAATGGGGGGGATCTGCCTCCCGAAGGGGAGGTAAGGGAAATATAGCGGCCGGAGCCGCAACGGCAAGCAAAAAAGTTCCTGCAAATGGTAAAGATACCGTCAACCGTGCGAATGGTATCACCTGCACCGTTTGCCACCGAACCGCGGAGGTGCGACGCCCCGCGGCGCAGCCCATACCAGTATATCGGCCCGGCAAGGGGGCCCGGTTCAATTCCGCGGCAGGACCAGGGACAAGAGGCCCGACGACCCGCCGCGGGACTCTCCGGGGCGGGATTTCCTGGCGTCTGACCTCATCCTCAAGTAGCATCGCCAGCACGGTTTCCGTGCCGCTGCGGAAATCCGAAAAAAACCTGAAACTCTTCGGTCCGTTTTGCGGGGTCAGTCTCAGGGGGGCTTCCGATGACGAAGCAGCCGGGACCGGACACCGACCAGTTGCTCGACCGCATGGTGCAGGGCGACGCCGCGGCTCGCCAGGCGCTGCTGGGGCGGCACCGCGACCGGCTGCGAAAGATGGTGGCGTTCCACATGGACCGCCGCCTGGCCGCCCGCGTCGATCCGTCCGACGTGGTGCAGGAAGCGCTGGTCGATGCCGCCGGCCGGCTGTCCGACTATGCCCGCCGCCGGCCGTTGCCCTTCTATCCCTGGCTGCGGCAACTCGCCTGGGATCGACTCATCGAGTTGCACCGCCGTCATGTCAAGGCGGGCAAGCGCTCGGTGAAGCGCGAGGAGCCGGACGTGCTGCGCCTGCCGGACGAGTCAGCCGCCCAGCTGGCCGCTCGCCTGGCTGACCTCGGCTCCAGCCCCAGCGTCCACGTGCTCCGCCAGGAGCTGCGCGAACGCGTCCGCCAGACCCTGGTCCAGCTGGCCCCCGGCGACCGGCAGGTGCTGGTCCTGCGTCATCTGGAGCAGCTTTCGACGGCGGACGCGGCCGCGGTGCTCGGTATCGGCGAGGGGGCCTTCAAGAGCCGCCACCTGCGCGCCTGACACGCGCCTGCGCCACCCTGCTCCGCGACGACATCTCGGGAGGCTCGGCATGAACCCGTCCGCCAGCATTGCGACTCGGCCCTCGCTGCCCGGGTCTCCCGTCCTCGAAGACCTGGTCGAGGAATTGACGAACCGAATCCAGGCCGGCGAGGCGGTGGACCTCGAAGCCTGGATCGCCCAGCACCCGGCCCACGCCGACGCCCTCCGCGACCTGCTCCCCGCCCTGCAAGTGCTGGCCGGCCTGTCCGGATCGGGCGCCGGGCATCCCTCCGAGCCGGAAGCGTCAGCGACGGAGACTCGCACCCTGGGCGACTTCCGCCTGCTCCGCGAGGTCGGCCGCGGCGGCATGGGCATCGTCTACGAGGCGGAGCAGCTGTCCCTCGGCCGCCGTGTCGCCCTGAAGGTCCTCCCCTTCGCCGCCACAATGGACCCGCGCCACCTGCAGCGCTTCCACAACGAGGCGCGGGCCGCGGCGGGACTGCACCACACGAACATCGTGCCGGTCTTCGCGGTTGGCTGTGAGCGCAGCGTTCACTTCTACGCCATGCAGTTCATCGAGGGGCAGACGCTCGCCCAGCTGATCGCTGACCAGAAGAGCCGCGACCGTCAGGGAGCGGAGAGGGGCGCGGAGACGGTCGCCTACGACGGCGCCGCGAAACCGCTCCCTCACGGTCGCGGCTCGACAGCGGTTGCGGCAGCGACGACGCAACGGGCCCCGCGCGATGCCGCCTACTTCCGCCGCGTGGCCGAGTGGGGTATTCAGGCGGCGGAGGCCCTGGACTATGCCCACCAAATGGGCATCGTCCACCGTGATGTCAAGCCGGCGAACCTGATTGTGGACCCGACCGGCCGATTGTGGGTGACCGATTTCGGACTGGCCCAGGTGCAAAGCGACGTCCGGGTGACGATGACCGGCGACCTGGTCGGCACACTCCGCTATATGAGTCCCGAGCAGGCTTTGGCGAAGCGTGTGGTGATCGATCATCGCACCGATGTCTACTCGCTGGGTGTGACGCTGTATGAGTTGCTCACACTGCGACCGGCGTATTCGGGTCAGGATCGACAGGAATTGCTGCGACAAATTGCGTTCGAGGAGCCCGCCCGACTGCGGCGGCTGAACAAAGCCATCCCGGCGGAACTGGAGACCATCGTCCTCAAGGCGATGGAGAAGAACCCGCAGGATCGCTATGCGACGGCACGGGAGCTGGCCGACGATCTGGAGCGCTACCGACGGGACGAACCGATCCGGGCGAAGCGGCCGGGCCTATTGGCACGGGGGCAGAAGTGGGCACGGCGGCATAAGCCGCTTATCTGGGCGGCGGCGGTGTGCCTGCTGGTGACGATCACGGCATTCATCGGCAGCGTGGGTTGGATCATGGGCGACCGGGCGGCACGGCAGCGTGAGGCCGAAGCCAAGGTGCGAGACGCGCTGGATGCAGCAGTGCCGGGGCTGCGGCAGGGCAACCCCTGAGATGCTGGACTGATATCAGCGGCGCAGCGGGCGGAGGCGCAGCTGAACAGCGGCATGGTGGGTGAGGACTTGCGGCGGCGCATCGAGCAACTCCAGAAAGACATGCAAATGCTGGCAGAGTTGGAGAGGATCCGTTTGGACCAGGGGGCGGTGCGGGACGACCGCTTTGATTTGGCAGGCTCGGACCCTGAATATGCGAAAACCTTCCGGCAGTACGGCATCGACATCGCGATGCTTGGGCCGGAGGAAGCAGCATCCCTGGTGCAGGGCTCGGCGATCCGCGAAAACTTGGTGGCGGGGCTGGACAACTGGGCCGGAGGTCTGGCGGCCGAAGGTAAGGAGGAGACGAGTCAGAAGGCGAGGCAGTTGCTAGTGCCGCACCGCGGAAACGGCGTAGCACGAAAACTGGACATGGCGTATCTTGCCTGGTCCCTCGATTGTGAGGCGGGAGATCGACCTATGCCAGGGAAGGCCGCGAAGATCATCGTCAGCGAAAGGCAGCAGGTTCTGCTGCAGGAATTCAGCAAGTCGCGTACGGTCGCCAAGTGCGTGGTGCAGCGGGCGACGATCATTTTGCTGGGATTCGCCGGCCTGCTGAACGAAGAGATCGCCTCGCGGGTCGGCCTCAACCGACTGCAGGTGGGCCTCTGGCGGCAGCGCTGGCGGGACGCGTGGGATTCGCTGTGCGTGTGGGAATGTACCGAACCGCACCGTCTGCGTGAGGCGATCGTCGACATCCTCTCCGACGCCCCGCGACCGGGTGCCCCGGCGACGTTCACCGCCTTTCAGGTGTCCCAGATCGTGGCGTTAGCGTGCGAGCCGCCGAAGTTGTCGGGCCGGCCGATCGACCACTGGACGCTCCGGGAACTGCGCGACGAGGCGATCGCGCGGCAGATCGTGGAGGCTATTTCCGTGTCTCAGGTTGGCCGCTTCCTGCAGCAGGCCGCCGTGCAGCCGCACCGCAAGAAAATGTGGCTCAACACCACGGAGAAGGACCCCCAGAAGTTCCTGGCCGAGGTCGAAAACGTTTGCCGAACCTACCTCGAGGCGCCGATGAAGGCGGCGGACGGCACGCACACGGTGAGCGTGGACGAGGCGACCTCGCTGCAGGCCATCGAGCGGAACGCCCCCGACAAGCCGGCCCAACCCAACAGCGTACCGAAGCAGGAATTCGAATACACCCGGCACGGGACGACGACACTGACCGCCGGTCTGGACGTGGTGACGGGGAGGATCGTCTGCCCAACGCTGGAGGCGACCCGTACCGAACCGGAGTTCGTCGCGCACATCACCCGGACCGTGGACACCGACCCCACCGCCGAATGGCTCTTCGTGGTCGACTGCCTCAACACGCACATGTCGGAAAGCCTGGTGAAGTTCGTCGCCGAACGCTGCGGCGTGCCCGATGAACTGGGGAAAAAAACGACAGCGGCATCCTGAAATCGATGGCCACGCGGAAGGAGTTCCTGTCGGACGCTGCCCACCGGATCCGCTTCGTCTACCTCCCGAAGCACAGTTCGTGGCTGAACCAGATCGAGATCGTGTTCGGGATCATCCACCGGAAGCTGCTGCGGGGCGGAAACTTCACGTCGGTGACGGACCTGGAAGCGCAGTTGCGGGAATTCATGGACTACTACAACGCCACGATGGCCCACCCCTTCGCCTGGACTTACACCGGCAAGCCGGTGCAGAAGCAACGCCGCGCGAGCTTCGTCGCACCGCACCGCCGCCTCAAACTGGGGAAAATCCAGCGACTGGCGGAAGCCGCTGCCTTATGCAATGATGCTTGAGAGATGCGGCACTAGCCGTCGCGCGGCAGGTGGACCCGGACCCGTGGCGGAATCGGCTACGAGAAGATGGTGCTGTCCCGAGATGCGAGAGATTTGGAGCAACTGACCCTATCCGCGCCAGTCGAGGAACTCCCCGTAGTAGCACTGGGACTGCTGGGAGCCTACGTGACGGCGTCCAATGGGAAGCCATCGGGGCCAATGGTGGAGGTACTGCGGCGTGCCCAGCGGCGGTTCCCGGCCGATTTCTGGATCAACCACGAACTGGCGTCTGGACTCTGCACGAAAGTGCAACCGCGGCAGCTGGAGGAAGGGATCGGATTCTATCGAGTTGCCGTGGCCCTGCGCCAGCAAAGCCCAGGAGCGCGTCTGAACCTCGGCAACGCCCTGAAGGACAAGGGGGACGTGGACGGTGCCATAGCCGAGTTCCGCGAGGCCATCCGACTCAAGAAGGACTACCTCGGTGCCCACAACAACCTCGGCCTCGCCCTCTGCGACAAAGGGGACCTGGACGGCGCCATAGCCGAGTACCACGAGGCCATCCGACTCAACAAGGACTACTTCTACGCCCACGACGGCCTCGGCGTAGCCCTAGCGCGGAAGGGTGACCTGGACGGAGCCATCGCCGAGTACAAGGAGGCCATCCGACTCAAGAAGGACTATGCAGTGGCCCACTACAACCTCGGCCTCGCCCTCTGCGACAAAGGGAACCTGGCCGGGGCCATAGCCGAGTACCACGAGGCCATCCGACTCAACAAGGACTACTTCTACGCCCACGACGGCCTCGGCGTAGCCCTGGCGCGGAAGGGTGACCTGGACGGAGCCATCGCCGAGTACAAGGAGGCCATCCGACTCAAGAAGGACTATGCAGTGGCCCACTACAACCTCGGCCTCGCCCTCTGCGACGAAGGGAACCTAGCCGGGGCCATCGCCGAGTACTGCGAGGCCATCCAACTCAAGAAGGACTACGCAGAGGCCCACAACAACCTCGGCGTAGCCCTGGCGCGGAAGGGTGACCTGGACGGAGCCATCGCCGAGTTCCGCAAAACCATCGACATCGACCCCAAGATCGCCGGTGCCCACAACAACCTCGGCCACGTCCTGCGCGACCAGGGGCAGTTCGCCGAGGCCCTGGAAGAACTGCGCCGCGGTCATGAACTCGGCTCCAAGGAACCGGGCTTGGCCTACCGCTCGGCGCAGTGGGTCAAGCAATGCGAGCGCCTCGTCGAATTGGACGCCAAGTTGCCCAAGGTGCTGAAGGGCGAAGTCGAGCCCACCGATGTCGGCGAGCGCCTGGCGCTGGCCCAGCTTTGCCAGCTGCCCTGCAGGTCGCTCCACGCCGCCGCCGCCCGCTTCTACACCGACGCATTTGCCGAGCAGCCGGCACTGGCCGAAAAACTGGCCGCGCCCGGCGGCCGCTACGATGCCGCCTGCGCCGCGGCCCAGGCCGGATGCGGACAGGGGAAGGACGCGGACCAGACCGACGACAAGGAGCGTAGCCGTCTCCACCGCCAGGCCCAGGACTGGCTGCGGGCCGACCTGGCCGCCTATCGCCGGGACCTGGAGCGGCTGCCGGACAAGGCCGGTCCCGTGATCCGCGAGAGGATGCAGCACTGGCTGGAGGACACAGACTTCGCCGGGGTGCGCGGCCCCGCGGCCCTGGCCAAGCTGCCCGAAGCCGAGCGGCCGGACTGGCAGAAGCTCTGGCAGGAGGTCGAGGCGCTGCGGCAACGGGCGGCAGCGCCGTCGAACAGCAATGAGAAACCGGGGCCGAAGTAGGAGGGCTTATACCGATGGGCGCGACATCAAACCGGGGCGTAGCGCGTGATCCCTGGCACGCCGTCGAAGTCGGCGTCGTTGCTGGCAAGGTGCGTAATGGCTTGGTCCTGCATGGTGGCCAGGATCAATGCGTCGTTGGTCAGCAAGCCGTGGAGTTGAGTCAGCGCGGCGGCGAGGGACGGAAGGTGCCGGTCGATCGGCAAGACCTCGATGCCCAGTCGCGGCACCTCGTCAATGGCCTGGCGAAATCGGGTCAACTTCTTGACCTCGGCGGGGTGCTTGCGCAGGCGGTCGGTGATGCCCTTCAAAGGCCAACCGAAATCCTGGGCCGCTTCCATCACCATCAGCTGGTGAGCCAGTTCGCCCATCACCTGGGTGGAAGTGTACGCAGAGAAGTGCTGCCACCTGTAGATGCTCTCCATCAGCAGTTGGCATTCAGCTCCAAACCTGGGGTGCGGCGTGAAATGGTACACCAGGATGTTCGCGTCGATGAAGACCCAGGCGTTGGGAGGAATTTGGTTGAAGTTCATGGGCCCTCCAAGATGTCGAACTCCGGATCGAGGGCGACCCGGTCCACCGTTTCGGCATCCCCCGTCCAGCCGATCAGGCCGAACGACCTCTTGACAGCGTCTTCTTCGGCATCGATGTGGAGGGTCAGCCAAACGCGCTTGCCCTCGGTGATCAAAGGGAGCTGCGTTACGGGCTTCAGGACGCCGTTTTCATAGGTCGCTTCGATAGTCAGAGCCATGATGGACCTCGCTTTGGGCACAGACACAGGCAACGACGACACTCTACCGGAGGATTTCGAGACCGTCTAGCCCGCAGTCGGGAACACGCCGCAGCCGACGCGGCGCCACGATACCAGTAGCAAAAGCGGCCAGTGAGTCCTCGCAGCCAAGCTGAAATCTCACCGGCCTCGACACGCCCCGGCGCTCGGTCTGCGCGCAGGACAGGTCACCGACCCTTTGTACCGCAGACCATTTCCTCAAAGGAGAGTTCCATCATGTTGCCGACATTCCGTTCCCTTTGGCGCACGCTCTCCGGCACAACCCAGCGGACGCGACGTATACGCCGGCGCCCTGCAAGCTGCCGTCCCGTCCTCGAAGTGCTGGAAGACCGGGCCGTGCCCGCGTCGCTCACCTGGTCCAACGGCACATTCAACGTCTATGGCACCGCGGTGGACAGCGCGGGCAATGTCTACATCACCGGTAACACCGGCACCAACCTGCCCGCCACGTCCGGAGCGTTCCAGACGAGCGGCGACGGAGCCTACGCGGCCAAGCTGAGCCCCACCGGCTCCCTGATCTACGCCACTTACCTGGGCAACGGGTCCATCGAAGATGGCGGCTACAGCATCGCCGTGGACGCCAGCGGGGATGCCTACGTCATCGGCATGAACCCCAACCTCCCAACCACGGCAAACGCGATTGCTGCTTCGGATCCCCACAACACCTTCGTCGCGGAGCTGAACCCGACCGGCTCCGCCCTGATCTACTCGACCTACCTCCCTGGCGCGGCGGTCGGGGACGGGATGGGCAACTCGGCGCCATCGCCGTGGATGGCTCCGGAGACATCTACGTGGCTGGAGCTGCCGTGGCTGCTACCGCCACCTCCCCCGGCCTCCCGGTAACGGCCGGCGCCTTCCAGGCAACATGTCAAGCCGCGACGGGGAACACGAACGCCTTCTTCGCCAAGATAAATCCCACACTCTCCGGCACCGCGTCCGTGGTGTACGCCAGCTACCTCGGCGGCACCGGCGGGCTAGGGGATGGGGCAAGCGGCATAGCACTGGACGGCTCCGGCAACGCCTACCTGACCGGGTACACATCGTCCAGCAATTTCCCCACGACCGCGGGAGCGTTCCAGAAGACCTATGGCGGCGGCTACCTCGACGCCTTCGTGGCCAAGTTCAACCCCTCGCTCTCCGGAGCGTCCTCGCTGGTCTACTCGACTTATCTCGGGGGCACCGGGCAGGAAGGCTACGTGTTCGATGATACTCAACCCTACGGTTACAGCACGATCACGGATGGTCCGCAAACCGATGGCGGCATCGTCGTGAACGCGGCCGGCGACGTCTACGTGACGGGGTCCACCACGTCCACCAACTTCCCGACGACCAAGGGGGCCTTCCAGACGACCAGCAACCTCACCTACAAGAAAGGCAAAAGCGATAATCTGCCAGCTGATGCCTTCGTGACCGAACTCAACGCCACGGGGAGCGGGCTGGTCTACTCGACCTACCTGGGCGGGGGGACGAACACGTGGAGCGGCGGCGCGGCCATTACCCTGGACGCCAACGGCGATGCGGAACTGACCGGCTGGACCAGCTCGACCGTCTTCCCGACCAAGAACCCCATTCAGGCCACGAACAGCGGAGGGTACAACGCCTTCGTGACGGTGCTGAATCCCTCCGGTTCGGGGCTGATCTTTTCCACGTACTTGGGCGGCAGTAAGGGCGGCGGCAGCGCGGGCATGGGCATCGCCCTGAACGCAGCCGGCGATGCCTTCGTGGGCGGGACAGACTTTGTCGCCGACATCGATCCGCCCGCGGGCCCAGGTCAGGCGGCGGGGCCGGAGCGTCCGGCGGCAGGGCCGGCCGCGGCCCTTGCCCAGGCGAACGTCGATTTGGCGTTCATCCTGCTCGACGACCCGCTGGGGCACCATAAGAGTCATGGCCTGTAACCGCCCCGACGAGCTACGGCAATCGAATCGGAGGCGTGGCAGCCCGTCAGGCGACCGAGTGCAGCAGAATGATACACTGGTGACTTGCCCACAAATGCGCGAGCAAGTGGACAAGTCACTTTCCCAGAGGCACAAATCCTTATGACAGAGCATGTTATCACGAAAAATGACTTGCTCACCTGACTTGCCCACTGAGCAAGTCACTCGCCCACACGGCCCCTGCCTCCGAAAATGGATTGCAGGGCTGTTGAGGGGGGTGCAATGCGATCCATTTCCGGCGCCGGGAGTGATGACCCCAGTCGGGCCGACGAACGTTCACTTCATCTCGACGAAGTTCCGCAACAGCTTCGGCCCTTCCGCGGTCAGGAAGCTTTCCGGATGGAACTGCACGCCGTGCAAGGGCCACGTCTTGTGGCGCACGCCCATGATCTCGTTTTCCTCGGTCCAGGCCGTCACGACGAAATCCGGGTTGTGAAAGGTCTCGCGCTGGATGACCAGACTATGGTAGCGCGTCGCCTCGAAGGGATTGGCCAGCCCGCGAAAGACGCCTTGCCCGTCGTGGTGGATCGGCGACGTTTTCCCGTGCATGACGCGGTAATTGCGGATCACCTCGCCGCCGAAGACATGGCCGATGCACTGATGCCCCAGGCAAACCCCCAGGATCGGCAGCGTCGGCGCGAAGCGGCGGATGATGTCGTTGGAGACGCCGGCCTCGCGCGGGTACAAGGGCCGGGCGAAACGATCAGGTGCGTCGGCTTCAGCTCGCCCACCTGATCCGGCGTGATTTCATCGTTGCGATACACGCGCAGGTCGATGTTCGGATCGAGCTCGCCCAGGCGCTGCACCAGGTTGTAGGTGAAGGAGTCGTAGTTGTCGATGAGGAGGATCATGGGGGAGACCCGCGGATCTACGATCCGCGGCTAAACCTAACCCTGCTTGTCGGGGATGGGCTGGGCGCTGTTGACGTTCTTGTATTTCGCCTTCCCCGTTTCCGGGTCGAGCTTGCGCAGGAACTCGGTCGAGGCGGTGATATCGTACCACCCGCCGTCCTGAAAATCGACGATAGCCTTGCCGTTCCAGTTGACCGTGACGACGCGGCCGACGTAACCGGCGAAGCGGCGCAGCTCCGGCTGGTTGGCCTGCACTTCGACGTACTGATCGGTCCACTCGCGCCGCAACGTCTCGTTATCGATCATGGGTCTGCTCATCTCCTGACTATCGAAATGCCTCCCGGTCCGCGCGCGGGTCGGCTCGAAGTCGAGGCGCTTGACGAACTTGCAGGCTTCGTCGGCGGCGTATTCGCGGTTCATCCCCGGGTCCCGCAGGTCCACCGCCAGCGGACCCTCGTAAGCGATTTCATTCAGGGCCCGGATGATCGCCTCCCAGTCGAGTCCGCCGTGCCCCGGGGCCCGCGAGTCCCAGCCGCGCCGCGGGTCGCCCGGCGGGAGATACGACCCCAGCAGGCTGCTGCGGCCGTTGAGCGTCAGCGTCGCATCCCGCACGTGTACGTGGTAGATGCGGTCGGGAAACCGCCGCACGAACTCCACCGGATCAACGCCCTGCCAGTGCAGGTGGCTCGGATCGAACAGCAGCCCAAGCTCCTCGCGCCCGTGCAGGGCGTCGAGGACCATCTCGGTACTGTACAGGTCAAAGGCGATCTGCCCCGGATGGACCTCGAAGGCAAACTTGACCCCGTGGTCGCGGCACACATCCAGGATCGGACTGAAGCGATGGGCGAATTCCGCCAGCCCTTCGGCGACCACGGCCGGCGTCGGGGCCGGATAGCCCATGACGTACGACCACAGCGCCGAGCCGGAAAAGCCGCCGACCACGGCCACGCCCAGCCGTTCCGCAGCCCGTACCGTGGCGGCCATCTCTTCGGCGGCCCGCTGGTTGACCCCGGTCGGATTGCCATCGCCCCACACATACTCCGGGACCAGGGCCTGGTGGCGGCGGTCGATCGGGTCGCAGATCGCCTGGCCCACCCGGTGATTGCTCAGCACCAACACCGACAGGTCCTGTCGGGAAAGCAGTTCGAGCTTCTGCTGACAGTAGTCCGGCTCGCTAAGCGCGGCGCTGGACCTCGAAATGGTCCCCCCAGCAGCAGAGTTCGACTCCCTGGTAACCCCACTCGCTGGCTTGCTGGACCAGCGCGTCGAGCGGCACATCGGCCCAGGGTCCGGTAAACAGGAGAATGGGCCGGGCCATCCGTGCGCTCCTCCAGGCCGCTTGCGGCTTCGCAGATCCTGCGAAGCCGCGAGCGGTATTCCTTTTCTCACGGCCCCGCCGGCGGGTTGCTGTCCGGCGGCGGCGCTGCCGGTCCATCCGCTCCTGGCGGTGTGGAAGGCGCCGGCTGGATTGCTCCGGCGATCTCCGACCGTTCCACCGCCGCGGGCGGGCCAGGCGGCGGCACGGCGACGGCCGTCGGACGCGGCGCCTCGACGATCGGCAGCGATGGACGCCCAGCTGGCGTTGGCGGGGGGGGCGCCGCCGGTTTCGTGGCCAGCGGGCCGGTGTACGCGGCCTCGTCATCCTCTTCCAGGTACACCTCGTCCAGCTCCGCATCGTCCACCTTGCGACGCATCAACAGGTAGATAATCGAGCTGGCACTCCAGAAATAGCTGTACCCGAAGCCTAGCACCAGCATGAAAACGACACCCACCCAGATGATCGAGACGAGCACGGCTCCAACCTGGTTGTACCAAGCCATCCGGTCCTTCGCATCCTTGCCCTGGTAGCTCGGGTCAATGCCCACCAGCTTGTTGTATGCCTTTGCGCTGATCGCCCCGTTTTCTACGAGAGGCTGTCCGTCAACGCTCGTCCCCTGCAGAAGCAACTCGCGCCAGCCGAACGACTGCGGGGCATAAGCAAACAGATAAGAGGGATTGCGGTTGGCCCAGTCGACGCCGGGCGTCTGACTGACGCCCCACTTGCTCAGATAGACCGTCAACGAGCCCATCAGCCCGACAAAGAACACGATCAGCGCCCCATACCCCAGGGCCACCAGGCTGTACCAGATGTACTGCCAGGGTGCCTGGTAGACATAGCTGTACGAGCGACTGACAGCCTCCCAGGCGTCGGTCCCTTCAGCACTGATGGTGGCCGCCATGAGCGGCCAGCCGATCAGGCCGACCAGCACGACGGCCATCGCCAGGCCAATCAGGATCATCAGGCCCCAAAGGAGGCCGTCCACCACGATGTCGCCGAAGCCGGGAATCATGTGCAAGTAACCGAACACCACCATGAGGATCAGCAGGATCCCCACCAGCAGGAGCGGGAAGAGGGGCGCGGACAGGTAGGAAAGGTACTTGCGGCAGGCGAAGCGCAGCGCCTCCATCAGGCCAATCTTTTCCTGCCGTGCCACCTGGACCACGGCGATGCGGGTGATGGCGCCGCCGAAGAAGCCCCAAACAGCCAGCGTCAACAGCATCACCAGGAGCGTGTAGAACCGCACCAGGGCGCCGCCTTGGGGCTGAAGAAATAGATCACCGGGCTGAGCAGCTTCACCAGTGGCTCGATCAGCACGGGGAGTTGCTTGAAGATCAGCCAGTCCCAGAAGTGTCCCTTATCCCATTGCTGCCCGGCCTGGTTGGTGACGAGCATGAAGGGATTGGGCCCGCGATCCTCGTCCCAGGGGAGAGTGCGGAGCGCCCCCGCCGGCCGCGGAATAGGGTGGCGAATGATCCAGACCTTGGCGGCATCCCCTGCTGCCGCCGGGATCAGCTGCTGCACCTCACTGGGTGTCAGGACGCCGGGATGCGGCACGGCCAGGTCGGGGACCTTGAAATCATCCTGGTTGGCAAGCTTGTTCAGTCGTTCGTATTCGTCCCGGGTATCGGCCAGGTCCCCGGCATCGTAGGGGTCGCCGGGAGTGGGGCCCGCCAGCTTGTACATCACGTCCCACTTGGCGCGCTCTTCCTTGAAGGCTTTCCAGGCCAGGTCCTTCTTGACGTCGTCCGGTGTCCCCGCGTCGCCGTAGTCGTTCATCTGATAGAAGCCGGGGTCGCGTTTGGGGGACATGCCGTTGAAGATGACCGCCAGCAGCCACCAGCCGAAGGCCATCAGCAGAATGCCGGCGGCGGCCAGCACGAGTTTATTGGGGTCGAGGGCGACCCGGAAGCCCTGGAACAGCAGGGTCCAGGGCAGCAGTTGCCGCCAGTTGATGTCGCGCGGCTCGACCTTGTCCTCAGCCATAAACGCTCCTTGTGGACTCCCGCCCCGCGCCATCCGCCGGGAAGCGGCCGCTGCTGGGCCTTGTACCCATCAAAGTGAGCATTATAGGAAGTGGGGGCCGAAGGACAAAAGACAGGGGCCGGCGACTGCCGCGGCAGTCACCGGCCCTTGTTTGAGCCGAGGGCTTCTGAAGGACGGAGCACCGCTCCGTCCTACGTCTCTCACCCAAGGACGCGGCCGCGAGAGGTGGGACCGAGCGGTGCTCCGTCCTTCAGATAAGGCGAACGGCAGGAGGTAAGCTCCCCTCGCCCGGTGCCGCATGGGACCGTCTGAGCGTTCCCGGGCACATCTGAATTCTGTTCAACCTGGCGCTTCGTGCTGAATCGTGAAGGCGGATGTCGGTATTTCGCAACGTGTTGCGGCGTGCGTGCCAGGTTGAACAGAAATCGCGGCGACTTCTGTTCAACCTGGCACACGTGCGGCTGGAGCGAGCGGGCTACTATCTCCTGCCGGTTGCCTAAGGCAAATCAAAAACGAACCGCGACGCCGAATGTGAACCCGTCGAGGAGCCGTGCCTGGCGCACCCACGGTGGATCGAGGGCGCCGACGTTGAACGACACCGGCTGCGGTGACGCGATCGTGTTGAAGAAGGCCATCAACTCGTAGCCGGCCCGCACTTCAACATTCTCGATCGGGAACCAGGTGAGGTTGAAGGCGGCCGAGAACTCGGGCACCAGGGTGTAGTTGGTCAGCGCCCGCTTGATCTCCCCGGGCAGGTCTTTCTGGCCCAGCGAGTACTCGGCGCGTTCCTTGACGACATCGATCATGCCGCAGCCTTCGAGGTCGAGGTTGCAGGCGAAGCCGTGGCCGATGTACCACTCGTTGCCGAAACCGGCGAAGACGCCGTACATGCGGTTAGAGACGATGTTGTTATAGACGGCCACGTCGGTGGCATCGGCAGTGCCGTCGGGGTTCTCGTTTACGGTCCGCCACTGGAAGCGTTCCCAGATCCAGAAGAAACGCGGCCCGACCAGGCCGTAGCAGCGATAGCCGAAGTCGTCGTTGTAGAAGATCGGGACGCGGAAGGTGGACTGGAACTCCTCGGTGCGCTGGATGAAGCTGATCGTCATGATGTCGGCGCCGTCCCAGATGCCGTAGGTGGCGGTCGCATCGCCGCCGTTGATCTTGTTCTGGGGCCCGGCATAGCTGTTGGTGAAGTTGAACACCGGCGCGGTGATGAAACTGTCGGCCAGCGACGGGCCGCCGAAGCCGAAGTTTGGCCCCACGATGGTCGACTCACCGAAATACTGGGCCTTCTCCAGGTTCATCCATTGGATGTCGATGGACGTGCCGTCGTTCCAGCTGTAGCCGATGGTGACCCGAACGCCCGGTTGAAATGTCCCGGGGCCGCTGGCCTGATCGGCGTCCAGGGCGATGGCATGCGAGCCGATGAAGGTGCCGGGAGTTCCCGACACGCTGCCGTCGGCATCGACGAAGCCGCGATAGGCGATGTACTGGCTCTGGATCGGGTTGGTCTGCCGGAAGTAGACGAATTCCGAGCCGAAGTAGAAGCCGCCTTTGTTGGCGGGGTTGTGCCCCAGCGGCAAGGGGACCTCGGTATCGGGTAGGGCCCCGTCGTCGTTCTGGCCGCGGAACGTGAGCAGGTCCCGCGCCAGCTCGGGATTGAGGGCGGCTGGGTCGACGATCATCGGCCCGCCGTCCTGGGCGCGGGCCGCCGCCGGCACCAGTGTCAACCCCGCCGCCACCAGTCCGGTCAGCCACAAGGTCCGTACGCGCATTGCCCCATCTCCTCTTCGCCAGAGGTGCTCCCCCGACGGGGCCGCCGGTCCAAATCCCCCAGACCGCGGACCCGTCCACCGCGCGGGCTGTTCCGTCCGCCCCGCGTACGGTGCGCCTTGTCGTCGCCTGTGAACCAAGGGAGGCGGGCTTATAACACGGCCGATCCCCATGTCAAGGGGACCTTTTGCCGGGAGCTGCGATCGGGACGTGATGATCGATGGTTTGTTGCGTCACTCCTGTCTCCACGCACAGACCACGGCCGCGATGGCCGACGCCTGGGCCGGATAAAGTCGGGCCAGGGTGGCGACGAAGCGCCAGGCCGCGGGAACGTGCTGCGCAGGGCAGGAGCAATTGGCGGCAATGCTCGACGTCGCCGGCCTCGCGCAGGCATTCGGCCAGGGCGGGCAGATGGCGTTCGGCGTCCTTGAGGATGCGATCGGCGGTTCGCACCGCGCTCTGACCCAACCCAGCCTGTACCTGGGCGCGGGCGATCTCCGCCAGGATGTGGGCCCGCGCCCCTCGTCGCTCGGCGCTCGGCCGCCTCCAGGGCCTGGGCGAAGGTCGTCCGTGCGGCATCTGCGGGTTGGACGCGGGCCTGAACCGCCCCGATTTCCGCCAGGGCACGGGCCTGCACCGGGGAACGCCAGCCCCAGCGCGGCTTGCAGGGCCGGCTCGATCTGACCGGCTCGCGCCGCGCACCGGCGACCTCGGCCAGAACATCGGCCTTGACCGCCTCCTTGCCGATGCGTTCGGCGCTGGCCAGCGCCGGCTCGATCTGCCCGGTGCGGGCCTGGGCGATGGCCGCGGCCGCCAGTGCTTCGGCGCGGATGGTTTCGTTGCCGATGCGCTGCCGCCGCCGTCAGCGCCGCCTCGACCCGTCCAGCCCGGGCCTGGGTGACAGCGATCCGGGCGAAGGTGCCGTCGCGGGTCGCCTCATCGCCGGAATGCTGGGCGGCCTCCAGGGCGCGGGCCAGGGTGACCGCGGCGCCTTCCAGTCCCGCCCGCGCCTGAGCGCCTGCAATCTCCGCCAGTGTTCGCAGCCGCTCCGGAACGTGTCCGATGCGCCCGGCCGCACGCAAAGCCCGGGCGAAGGTGACCCGGGCGGCCTCCATCTCCCCGGCCCGCGCCTGGGCGGCGGCAATCTCCACCAGGGCACCGGCGCGGCGATCCTCATAGGCCTTGATACGCTCGGTCGCCTGGAGCGCTCGCTCGAATTGCCCGGACCGTGCCAGGGCCGAGGCCACGCGCGCCAGGGCGGCGTCGCGGCTGTAGTCGTTCCCGCACGCCTCGGACACGTCCAGCGCACGCAGGAAGGTTGCCCGGGCCGTCTCCGGGTCGGCCTGGGCGCCCGCGATCGCGGCCAGCGCGGCGGCCCATTCGGGTTCGTCTCCGTCGTGGTCGGTGGCTTGGAGGGCGCGGGCCAGCGTGGTTCGGGCCAGAGAGGTCTGGCCGGCCCGTGCCTGCGCCGTGCCAATCTCGGCCAGGGCCCCAGCGCGGAGCGCTTCATCGCCGATCCCCTGGGCCAGCGTCAGGGCGCGTGCGAAGGTGGCCCCGGCCGCCTCGGCGTCGCCGCCGCGCCCCTGGGCCGATGCCACTTCGACCAGGGCGGCCACCCGGCTATCCGCGTAGGGACCGATGCACTCGGCCGCCCGCATGCGCGGCTCGAGCTGGCCCGCCTGCGCCAGGGTGGCCGCGACCTTCGCCAGCGCCTCGGCCCGGAGCGCCTCGCCGGTGATCGGCTCGGTCGCCGCCAGGGCCCGGGCGAAGGTGGCGCGGGCGGCCTCGGCCTGCCCGCCGGCCGACTGAGCCGCGGCGATCAGCGCCAAGGCCCGGGCCCGTTCCGCGTCGAAGTCGATGCGTCCAACCAGCGCCAGGGCCGCCTCGATTCGCCGGGCCCGGGCTTCCGCGCCGGCTGCCTCGGCGAGGACTTCCGCTCGCAGGGGACCGGGGCCGAACAGATCCGCGGCTTGCAGGACCGCCTCGACCTCTCCAGTCCTGGCCTGGGCCAGCGCGATCTCGGCACCGAGCTCCGGCCTGGACGCCTGCATGGCCGATACCCGCGACGACCTGCAGGGCCTCGGCGATCTGACCCGAGCGGGCCTGAGTGCCGACGACGGCCGCCAATGCCCGGGCCCGGCTGTGCGGGTTGCGAATCAGCTCAACGGCCTGGGCCGCGCGGGCGAAGGTCGCGCGCCCCGCAGGTCCCTGGCCCAGGCGGCGCCTGCTCGGCCGCGATATCGGTCAGCGCCCGGGCGCGGATGCCGTCGGGGCCGATGCGCTCGGCGATGGCCAGGGCCTCGGTCAGGCAATCCCGGGCGGCCAGGGCCCTGCTCAGGGTGCCGCGCCCTTCCGGGTTCAGCAGTCGCTCGCCCAAGTCTGCCAGCCGATCCGGCCAGACACACCGCGTGTGCGCCAGCAACTGGGCCGCGTAGTCGCCCATCCAGCCGGCCAGGGTGGGCACGTCGGCCCGCAAGAGTGCGCTGCCCAACTCCCGTGCCTCCTCGGGCCGCTCTTGCTCCTCCAGCTCCCACGCCAGAAGCAGGCCCCAGAGGACCCGGCGTTCCGGGTCGGCGCGATCGGCCAGGCGGCGGGCCCGCTCCAGGCTGCCGGCCCGCAGCGCCTCCAGTGGGGACTGGCGGCGCAGAGCGGCGACCTGGGCAGCATGGCGCAGAGCCAACTCGGCCATGCCCGCCGCGTCTTCGGCCTGCGCCGCCGCCTCCAGCGCCAGCCGCACCGTCCCCAGGGGCGCGTCCGGCTCGTCGGGCAACTCGCGTCCCTGGGCCGCCAGGAACTCCGCATCGCGAGCCAGGGCCGACAGCTCCGCGCGGGCGCCGTTCTCGTGCAGGTGGGCCGGCCCAAAGCGCAGGCCGTACAGCCGCGCCGGATGACCCGGCGCCAGCCCCTGCCAGCCGACTGCCAGCCGGGCGAATCCCTCGCGCGCAGCTCCGCCTGCGTGCCGCAGCGCTGCCGGCGGTCCTCGCGAACGTGATCGCGAAAGGTCAGGTGATAGGGCTCGTAGCCGACGCCGCCGCGCGGCAGCGCCACGGCCCGCACCATCGCCTCGACCGCCTCTAGCCCCTGGTGCAGGAGCTTGCGGGCCAGCGCCGGATCGCGCGACAGGGCCCGCCCTTGCAGCAGTCGCGTCAGCACCTCTTCTTCCAGCGGCGACTTGGCCCAGGCCAGCGTCACCACCAGCGGCGTCAACAGGCCGTGCAGGTCGTCCACCTCCAGGCGACGCAAGAGATCGTCGTAGTAGTCTTCCAGCCCCGGCGGCAGCCGCCGCGACAGTTCGGACACCGCGAAATGGCCGCTCAGGATGTCCTGCTCGACAAAGTGGACGTACAGCGGCAGGCCAAGGGCGCTGGCGACGACGGCATCGATGGCCTCGTTTGAGGCCCCCTGGTTGGTCTCGCGATCGAGGCGCAGCACGTCGTACTTCACGGTGCCGGTGCCGTCGAGCAGCATGCCGCGGATATCTTCGGCCGACATCGGGGGAAGCCCGCCGCCCGGGTTCTCTGGTGTGCGCGCGAACAGCGGCACGCAACGCGGGTCGCTGAGGAAGCCGTGCAGCTCGGGGCTGGGGCGGCCGGCGCAGACCACCACCACGTTGTCACGCTCCATCTCCAGTACCAGCTCGGGGAAGTCCGGCTCGCGGTGGGCGATCTGCTCCAGGCCGTCCAGGAAGAAGAGGACTGCGCGGCGGACGGGCCTGCGGGTGGCTTCCGCCACCCAGGCGGGCCACGTCGTCGAGTAGGCCGCGGAACTGCTGGCGCAGGGCCGCCGGATCGATGGCGGGCTCGAAGCCGGTTCGATGCAGCGGCGGCCACTGCGCCAGCCGCGCCACCGCATGGCGCAGAAACGCCTCGCGATGGCAGCGCCCGTGATCGCCGGCCCGGAACCGCCAGGCCAGGCCTAACAGCTTCTGCGGGTTGCTGGTGAACTTCGGATCGGTCGCCAGCCGGGCCAGGAAGAAGCTCTTGCCGATGCCGCCCGGCCCGCCGATCCAGAAGATCCCGCGTCGGGCCTCTTTCAGACGAGGCACGGCATACTCGAGGTCCTGGCGCCGGCCGACCAGGGCGGCCGCGTCCAGCCGCAAGTCCTCGTCGTAATCCCGCAAGTCGCTGGTTTGTTCCTGCGGAGCATCGAGCTGGAACAGGGCGCGGAATTCCGCCAATCGCTCGGCCGACTCGCTCTGCGGCAGGTCGCCGGCCAGGGCGGCATAAAGCAGCCGGGCCGGCTCCGCCCGAAAATAGACCAGCGGCGCCCGGTTCTGGGCCTCCGGGGCCCGCCGGTGCGACGCCATGCGCGCCCGGCCGAAATCCGACAGCGGCCACAGGTCGAGCCAGCGCTCACCGGCTAGCAGCAGCACGTGTCCTCCCAGCAGGCGGACCGCCAGGGCCTGGCGCAAGGCTGGGGACAATGGCACCTCGCCTCCCAGGCCGGTCCCGTCGGGAGAGAGTTCCAGGCGGCGGGTTGACTGGCCGTCGAAGAAGACGACGGTGGTCTGGGCGAGGAATGCCGCCTTGTCTGCCGTCTCCTGCAGCCAGCGGCGCCAGCCCCCGCGCCGGCCGGGCCGACGCCGTTGAGGTAATGTTCGGCCACCTCGGTCCGCATGGCCCCCCCATGACACAGCAGGTTGCGCAGGTCGATCAAGTTGCGCTCCGGATCCTCGCCGGACTTGCCGCCATCGCCTCCCCCCAGGGCCGGAAGCAGCGTCTGGCGGACAAAGGGGAGCAGGTCGGGCACCAGGAGGGGAAGGGTTGGCGGCAGGTGTTCCAGCAGGACGCGCAGCATGGCCAGCCAGCGGCCGAACGTGGGACGCTCGATGTGTTCTTGCAATACGGCGATGGCGCGGGGGGGCAAATCGGGACTGAGCTGGCGTAGCTCGCCCAGGGCCACGGTCACGCAGAAGCGGACGAAGAGTTCGCCGGCATCGCACAGCCGGTGCAGCTTGAGCACCGCTTGCTGCTCGCGCTCGTAGTCCGCCAGCGGCAGGGACAGCAGACTGGGGAACTGGACCCACGGGGCGGCCGCCGCCTGGGGAGCGCTGCGGGGCACCTTGTGCCCGCACTCCTCGCAGATCCAGTGCTGCGTTCCAGGAAGCAGCGGATGTCCGCATCGTGGGCATGCGGGAGGCATCGGCAGAAGTCCTTGCGAGAGGCGGTGCGGTTGGTAGCCGCCATCTTACCACACTCGCGCAAGGAATGCTTCCGTTAGAACCTCAACTCCAGCCCCAGGTTGATCCCCTGCGCCCAGAAATCGCTGTGCTGGATGAGCGGAGCCGGGCGGGCGGGGCCAAACTCTGGGACTAGGCCGAACACCTCGCTCGTCGGTACATGCGTTACATTGATCCCCGTGTCGATCTGGCTACCCGGACGAACCACGTCGCTGACGTACAGGAAGGTGTAGCCCACCGAGGCCAGCAGGTTGTCGGTGATCCGGTAACTCACCTTCAGGTTCAGTTCCGGCACGACGGCGAAAACGTCCTTTCGCCGGGTCCCGCTGTTGGTGTCCTGGGCCAGGGTCCCCGCCGACGCCGAGTCCGCAATGCCGGCCACGCCGGCGGCCAGCAGGGCGGTGCTCCCCTGCACCTGAACCACCTCGTGCATGTCGCCAAGCGCCACCTTGGCTGTCGCCCCGAGCACCAGGGCACCGAACTGCCATTCGCCCTCGAAGCCCACCTGGCCGCCGTAGAACTGGTTGCGGGTGTGGAAGGCATCGGCCAGCTGGAGCGTGTCGCCCGGGTTCAGCTCATAGCCGTTGAGGAAGGCGGCACCGTTGGGCAGCACCGTCTGCGTTTGGGTGATGCCCAGGCTTTCGGTGAGATCGAGATAGCGGAAGCCGGCCAGCAGTCGGCCGCGGGCTTCCCCGCTGCCCAGCGACAGGCCGGTCAGGTTGCTCTCCAGACCCCACAGGTGGGATGTCGAAGCCACGCCCACGCCGCCGGCCAGGGCGTCCGGGAAGGTGATGTAATGGGCGGACTGTGTGTTACCCAGCACATCGAAGAACGGCTGGGCCAGGATGGGGTTGCCGCTGGCATCGGAGGCGGCACCAAAGCGGACCGAGCGCTGTTCCAGTGCAAAGCCGCTGACCTGGACGCCCAGGCCGGCCGTGTCGAGCCACGAGTCCAGGGTCCAGCGTCCGCCGGAGAAGGCGCCATAGTCGAGGGAGCGGCCGCCAAACAGCGTGACCGTGCCGTCGGTGCCCAGGGTGGCGGGGCCGCTGATCTCACCCCCCGAGCCAAGCGGGCCGGTGGTGACCAGCGGCGGCGTCGGTCCGCTGCGCACCCACCAGAGGAGATATTCCGCCGACACCCGCACCTGCCAGCCGCCGGCACCGGGATCGGCGCCGCCGAGTTCCTTCGCACAACCCAGATCGGGGGATGTCGGGGCGGAGGTTGCGGCCTTGTCGGCAGGCCCCGTGGGGATGAGGTCGCCCTGGGCGATGGCCGGCCCGGCCGCCAGCAATCCGAGCACCAGCACAGATAACGCCGTTCGCATCTCGTCCTCCTGACGCGCGTCGACTTGGCCTGGGGAACACAGCCCCGCCGTCTCTGGCAGGCACCGCACTCCCATCGTTCCTTGTCGGAAGTTCCGGCCCCGCATAGGTTGCGGCAGGGCACAGATTGGACTGCTGGCCAGCGAGGGGGGCCGGCAAAGTCCCTACGACCAGGCTATTTTGTCCAGACCCCTCGGAACGTATAACGTCGTGCTCGCACAAGCTCGGTGATTGCTTGCCGGGTGCAGCCCCCGGAGATCACAGGAGAAAGGGGCCAGACAGATCAGCTGACGGTGTCACCACACCATCTGACACCATCTGACACCCTCCTGACACCCTCTTGACACCCTCCTAACACCCTGGTGACACCCTTGACACCGTGCTGACACCGTGCTGACACCGTGCTGACACCGTGCTGACACCGTGCTGACACCCTCCTGACACCATGCCATCCGGACCTACCCGCTAACCCGTGCGGTGCCCCGCTGGCGCTGTCCCAGAGGCCAGCTGCGCGTGCCGTTTGGCGGTTAGTGCAGCGTCCAGCACAGGATTTGGGGTGGCTCGCCCTGAGGTACTCCGAAGGGCGTGCTGCACTGATAGCACGCCCTTCGGAGTACCTCAGGGCGTGCCACCCACATACGTGGCATAACACGACTCCGTTTCCCACAACCGCACCTCGACCACCGGGAAGTGCTGCGCCATGGCGAAGTCGTAAATCAGCTTGGCGATGTTCTCGGCTGTCGGGTTCACGTCCATCACAAAGACCGGCTCGCCCTGCTCGCGGAGGAAGGGCAGGACAGGGTCGTCGCGGTGCAGGAGCATGCGGTGATCGAGGGTGGCATCGATCCAGGTGCTGACCACCTGCTTGATGCGCGTGAAATCCACCACCATGCCGAGGCGGTCCAGTTGCGGGGCTTCGAGGGTCAGCACCGCCCGGCCATTGTGCCCGTGCAGGTGGCGGCACTTGCCGTCGTAGTTCAACAGGCGGTGGCCATAGCAGAAACTGATCGCGCGGGTCACGCGGAACATCAGGCAGGCTCCCGGTCGTAGGAAGTCGGGTCAGGCATCCCCGCGTCGGCGAAGGCCCGGCGGCGCTCGGCGCACTTGTTGCACGCCCCGCAGTGCCGCCCCGCCACGGGATGGATACACGAGAAGGTCAGGTCCAACGGCAGGTCGCGGCCGCGGTGCATCACGTCCGTCTTGTGCAAACCCAGGTACGGACGCAGCACCCGGACGCTGCCGTCCACCGCCTGGTTGACCACCTCCTGGTAGGCGGCAAAGAAAGCAGGCGTGGCATCGGGGAACGGATTGCTCTGGAGCGGCGCCAGGGCGACGGCCGGCACCCCGTGCAGGTGGCACCAGAGCATCGCCTTGGCCAGCAGCAACACATTGCGGCCAGGTAGGAAGACCGCTTCGTCGGGCGAGTGGGCATCCGGCACGTCGATGCCGCTCAGGCTCCAGTGGTTGCCGTACAGGTCCGCCACCGGCATTTCCAGGAGGGTCAGCGGGTGCAGGGCTGGAGCGCGGATCGCCTCCAGAAAGCGCTGCAGCGACGGCAACTCGGCCCGCTCCCAGGAGAGACTGCTCTGGACATACAGCGGATAGACCCGCTCGTAACCGCGCAGCGATTCACCCACCAGGATGGCGCTGTCGAGACCGCCGCTGACCAGAACAGCCAGCGCGGCAGCAGGAACTGGATCAGCATGGATCATCGCCGATCATTCTATCAGCGGCCGGTGAAGCGTTGAGGGCGAAGTGCTGAGGGAGCTGCGCAAGGTTAAGCTGAATCTGTGGAACAGTCAGCTGCTGCGTGGTAGAATCCTGGCCACGGTTGTTGAATGACAAGCTCGGCGGCTTCGATTTTGATCGTTGGACAGCGTATGGCGACGCTTCGGGAGGAGGCAGAGTTTTATCGTCTTGCCTTGGCGATGGCGTTGACCAATGTCGATGCCGTTGTAGCCTGGGCCGACCGAACTATCGACGCCCTTCCTGAGCCACCCATTCAAGTGATTGACGTGTCGTTGGCCGGTAGTCGGCCCGCTGACGAGGTGGTTGACCTTCTCGCGTTGGTGCCTGGCAAGGGTGACTTAACGGGCGTAGCCCATCGGGTGCTCGGCTTATTTCATGAGCGACTACGCGCTGATCAAATTGCACTTGAAGAAGCAGTGGACATGCTGTGGGCGTACCATAATTGGGCAGATGTATCGGAGGATGAGCGGTTGCAGGCAGGCAATTTCCAGGACGCATTGTTCTGCGCTCAGCAGGGCTATTACGGTACACTGGAGAGTGTTCGCCAAGAGATCCTTGAGTTCGCCGGCGAGCGTGCTGCTTGAGCCGCTCACCGCGCCAGGTGACTGGTAGGCTAAGGAGAGGAGGCTGCCATGAGTCATCAGAACGCCTTTGCCAATGTCCTTGACGCCGCGGAACAACTCGATGTCGATGCTCAAGCGGAATTAGTAGCTGTCTTAAGCCGCCGCCTCGCCGAACGCGGGCGAGAGCGTGTGGTTGCCGCAGTGGCGCAGGCTCGCCGAGAGTTCGCCGCCGGACAGTGACAACCCATGACGGCGGCGGAGTTGGTGCGCGAGGCACAATCGTGAGACGCACGCTGTTACGCTCGCCGGCCTTCGGGCGCGACCTGCGGCGATGGCTGAAGTCACACCCGGATACGGCGGCGTCCATCGAGGCGACGCTTGAGCAGCCGTCGGCTGACGCGCCTGATCGCCGCCCGCACCGCAAGTGCGGCCACTTACGCCAGCAACTCCCTCACCACCTTCCCATGCACATCCGTCAGCCGGAAGTCCCGTCCCGCGTAGCGGTACGTCAGCTTCTCGTGATCGAAGCCCAAGAGGTGCAGGATGGTGGCGTGCAGGTCGTGGACGTGGACGGGTTTGTCGACCGCCTGGAAGCCCAGGTCGTCGGTGGCGCCGTGGACGTGGCCGCCCTTGACGCCGCCACCGGCCAGCCACATGCTGAATCCGTAATGGTTGTGATCGCGGCCGCTCAGGCCGGGCAGCTCGGCGACTGGCGTCCGGCCAAACTCCCCACCCCAGATCACCAGCGTGCTGTCGAGCATGCCGCGTACCTTCAAGTCCTTCAGGAAGGTGGCGATGGCCTGGTCCCAGCCCCGGGCCAGGTCGCGGTGCCCCTTCTCCAGGCCGTCGTGGTTGTCCCACGGCTGGCCGCCGCCGCTCCAGACCTGAACGAAGCGCACGCCGCGTTCCAGCAGGCGCCGGGCGATCAGCAGTTGCCGGCCGTGCGTGCCGGGGCCGTACAGGTCCTGCATGTGCTTGGGCTCGCGGGTCACGTCGAACACCTCGGCTGCCTCGGACTGCATCCGATAGGCCAGCTCGAACGACTGGATGCGGGCTTCCAGCGGGGCCTCCTCGGGCCGCTCGCTCCGGTGCAGCTCGTTGAGCCGGCGCACCAGGTCGAGCTGCCGCCGCTGCTCCGCGAGCGACGTGCCGTTATTGCGGATATTTTCGATCAGTTTTTGCACATCGGTGTGCTGGGTGTCGATGTAGGTCCCCTGGTAGGCGCCGGGCAGGAAGGCGGAGCGCCAGTTCTGCGTGGCCACGATGGGGTAGCCGCCGGGGCACATGGCGATGAAACCGGGCAGGTTCTGGTTCTCGCTGCCCAGGCCGTAAGTGACCCAGGCCCCCAGGCTGGGCCGCGGCAACCGCCCGTCGCCGCAGTTCATCATCATCAGCGAGGGTTCATGGTTGGGAACGTCGGCGTGCATCGAGCGGATGATGCAGAGATCGTCGATGCAGCCGGCCGTTTTCGCGAACAACTCGCTGACCTCGATGCCGCTCTGGCCGTATTTCTGGAACTTGTACGGCGAGCGCATGGCCCCGGCCGTCTTGCGTTCGGTGCGCAGGTTGGGCGACGGCAGCGGCTTGCCGTGGAACTTTTCCAAAAGCGGCTTGGGATCAAAGGTATCGACCTGCGATGGTCCGCCATTCATGAACAGGTGAACGACGCGGCAAGCCCGGGCTGGGAACTGCGGCGGCCGGGGTGCGAGAGGGGTGATCGACGATGCAGCGGCCTCGTTGTGCGCTGCCGCCCCCAGGAGCCCCGTATCCCCGAGCACGCCGGCCAGCCCGAGCAGACCCATGCCGAGTCCGCCGCGGCGCAGGAGGTCGCGGCGCGTGAGGACGGGGTCGAGGGGATTCACTGGCGGCATGGCCTCATCCTTCTGTGATGCGTGGCAGCCCCCCGCGTTGTGGCACGGTCTCCTGACCGTGCCACTGCCGCCGACCGCAGGTCTCCACCGCATCATCCCTTGCCCCAGGGGTTTCGGGGAGACCTGCGGTCGGGTCGGGTGGCACGGTCAGGAGACCGTGCCACAACGGCGTAGCCATTTGGTTTATGGTTTCCGAACGCTCCAAGGGTTTCGCCGGCGGCATGATTTCATCCTTCTGTGATGCCCGGCAGCCGGCGCCGGAATGGGACGTAAAACCCGATCACGCCGCCCACCGCAATCATCAGCAGGGTGACCGGTCTCAGCGATCCCAGATGAGAGAGAAAATAGGACAGACTGTCGTCATCAGGGAACCGGAAGAAGTGGAACTGCGTAAAGAGGCCCAGTGCAATGGCAGCCAGACCGCAGACCACGGCGACCAGGATCGACCGGGTCGGCACGATACCTGCGCCCAATCCCAGCAGACCGCCAGGCAGAACAAGGGCGTAGAAGCCCTGCCCCAGTAGCAAGGAAAACCCGAAGAAGCCGAGCACTCCGCCCAGGCAGGCGCCGCCCAGCGCGATCACGATGTTCTTCATTCCCCCCATCATGCGGCTCGCCCGAACGGACTGTCAACAGGAAAGCCCAGAGGTAGCGGCAACGGATGTGAGTAACTGGACAGTGGGTGGAAAGACGGCGGCTCGACGAATGGGGAGGCTGGCTGAAACCGGGCGGCCCGTCGGCGTTGCATCGTTGCATCGTTGCAGCCACCCCATGAGCCCTGCATTGCATGCATTGCATGCACTGCATGCAACGAATGCAACGATGCAACGACTCAGCTGCACCGTTGCATCGTTGCAGTCGTTGCACGCAATGCATGCAACGCGTGCAACGACTGCAACGACTGCAACGATGCAACGACTTGGGTGGGAGACTGTCGAGGCGGGCGCGGAAACAATCCACCCACCAGCCAGACGCCTACCCTGGCAACGGTTGTGACGGCTGTGCCGGTCGGGCAGACCGCGGGGTTGGGGAAGATGGGCCGGGCGCGGTTGTTGACGGCGGCCGGTTCTGGCATATCTGTGACCTGATCCACGGAACATCGGACTCCGTCCGTCCCATCGCAGAGGATCCCGCCATGCGTCGATTCGTCAGCCTCGCGGCCGTGCTGCTCCTTGTCGCCGGCCCGGCGCCGGCCGCGGACGAGGCTCGCCTGCTTCGTTTCCCCACCATCCACGGTGACGACATCGTCTTCACCTACGCCGGCAACCTTTACAGCGTGCCGGCGGCCGGCGGCACCGCGCGACGCCTCACCAGCCACGACGGCTTCGAGATGTTCGCCCGCTTTTCGCCCGACGGCAAGCAACTCGCCTTCACCGGCCAGTACGACGGCAACACCGAGGTCTACCTCATGCCCGCCGAGGGCGGCGTGCCGAAGCGCCTCACCTACACGGCCACACTCACGCGCGACGATGTGGCCGACCGCATGGGGCCCAACAACATCGTGATGGGCTGGAAGCACGACGGCAAGCACATCCTGTTCCGCTCGCGCATGCGCTCTTTCAACCCCTTCCTCGGTCAACTTTATCTGGTGAGCACCGACGGCGGCCTGCCCGAGCAGGTCGAGCTGACGCGCGGCGGCTTCGCCTCGTACTCCCACGATGACTCGAAACTCGCCTACAACCGCGTCTTCCGCGAGTTCCGCACCTGGAAGCGCTACCGCGGCGGCATGGCCGACGACATCTGGGTCTACGATTTCAAGACCAAGAAGACCGAGAATATCACCAAGACCGATGCCCAGGACATTATCCCGATGTGGCACGAGGACCGCATCTACTTCCTTTCCGACCGCGACGACCTCAAACGGATGAACCTGTACGTCTACGACCAGAAGGACAAGTCCACGAAGCAGCTCACCGAGTTCAAGGAATTCGACATCAAGTTCCCGTCGCTGGGCGACAAGGCGATCGTATTCGAGAATGGCGGCTGGTTGTATACGGTCGATCTGGCGACGCTCAAGCTCCAGAAAGTCCCGGTCTTCATCCACGACGATCTGAACACCGGCCGCGGCGGGCTGCGCGATGTCAGCAAGAGCATCGCCGGCTACGACGTTGCTCCCGACGGCAAGCGCGCCGTTTTCACCGCCCGCGGCGAAATCTTCACCGTGCCCGCCCAGCACGGCCCGACGCGCAACCTGACCAAAACCTGCGGCATCCACGAACGCAACGCCAAG
Organism: uncultured Planctomycetota bacterium; assembly: GCA_963827935.1. GTDB lineage: Bacteria > Planctomycetota > Planctomycetia > Gemmatales > Gemmataceae > DATFNV01. The sequence continues at coordinate 1,593,029 of CAWHCN010000004.1, forward strand.
TGGTCGCCGGATGGAAAATCGATCGCTTTCATCTGCGATGCCGGCGGCGAGGACGAAATCCACATCATCCCGCAGGACGGCAGCGACACGGCCAAGCCGATCACCAGCGGGGCCGATACCTACAAGTACGACATCGTCTGGTCGCCGGACGGCAAGAAAATCCTGTGGAGCGACAAGAAGAACCGCGTCCAGTACGTCGATGTCGCCACGAAACAGGTCACTTTGGTGACCCAGGCCAAGCGCTGGGAGATCCACGACACCGCCTGGTCGCCGGATAGCAAGTGGATCGCTTACGGCCGGCAAGAGCTGGACTCGATGATGAAGGTGTGGCTCTACTCCGTGGAGAAAAAGAAGAGTTACGAGGTGACCGATGGCTGGCAAGCATCCGGCCTGCCGTGCTTCAGCGGCGACGGCAAGTACCTGTTCTTCGTCTCGGCCCGCGACTTCAACCCGATCTACAGCCAGACGGAATTCAACCACGCCTACCAGGACATGGCGCGGGTCTACTTCGTGACGCTGGCCAAGGAGACGAAATCGCCCTTCGAGCCGAAGAGCGACGAGGTTGGCGAGAAGCCCGCCGCTCCTCCGGCCGCCCCAGCACCAGGGCCGGTCACGGTCAAGGTCGATATCGATGGGCTGAAGGACCGCGTGCTGTCGCTGCCCATCGTGCCATCGAACTACTTCCACCTGCGCTCGGTTGGCGCTGCCGTTTACTACCTGCGCCGCGGCAGCAAGGATGGGGCTACGCAGTTGCAGATGTTCGACCTGGCCGCGCAGAAGGAGACGGGGCTCGGCGCGGTCAACGGCTACGAGATCAGCGCCGACGGCAAGAAAATGCTGGTCTCGAAGGACAACCAGTACGGCATCATCGACCTGCCGCATGGGCCGGTGACCATCGCCCAGCCGATGAAGCTGACCGGCCTGGAGATGAAGCTCGACCGGCAGGCGGAGTGGCAGCAGATCTTCGCCGAGTGCTGGCGGCAGGAGCGCGATTTCCTCTACGACCCCAACCTGCACGGCGTCGACTGGAAGGCGGTCCGCAAGAAGTACGAGCCGCTGGTCGCCCACGTGCAGCACCGGGCCGACCTGACCTACATCATCGGCGAGATGATCGCCGAGCTGAACATTGGCCACGCCTATGTCGGCGGCGGCGACGTGCCGGAGGTAAAACGCATCCCCACCGGCTTGCTCGGCGCCCAGCTCCAGCGCGACCCGGAAACGAAGTATTACCAGATCACACGCATCTTCAAGGGCGCCAACTGGGACAAGGGGCTCCGCTCCCCCCTAACCGAGATCGGCGTGGATGTGAAGGAGAAGGAGTACCTCATCGCCGTGGACGGCAAGCCGGCCAACGAGGTCAACAACATCTACGAGTTGCTCGTCAACACGGCCGGGCGCCAGGTGACGCTGAAGGTCAACGCCAAGCCCGAGGCCAAGGGGGCCCGCACTGTCGTTGTCACGCCCATCGGCGACGAGGCCCGACTCATCTACCACGACTGGGTCGAGTCGAACATCAAGACCGTGAGTGCCGCGACGGGCGGCAAGGTCGGCTACCTGCACGTTCCGGACATGCAGGTCGAGGGCCTTAACGAGTTCGTGAAGTATTTCTACCCACAGTTGAAGAAGAAGGCGCTCATCATCGACGTGCGTGGCAACGGCGGCGGCAACGTGTCGTCGATGCTGATCGAGCGGCTGCGGCGCGAGCCGGCCATGATCGGCATCGCCCGCAACGGCCGCCCGGAGGTCGAACCGGAGGAGGCCTTCCACGGCCCGATGGTTTGCCTCATGAACGAGTTCTCGGCCTCGGACGGCGACATCTTCCCGTACCGTTTCCGCCATTACAAGCTGGGCCCGCTCATCGGCAAGCGGACCTGGGGCGGCGTCGTCGGCATCCGCGGCTCGCTGCCCCTGGTGGACGGCGGCTACCTGATGAAGCCGGAGTTCTCGCAGTACGACCTGGAGGGGAAGACCTGGATCATGGAGGGGCACGGCGTCGATCCGGACATCGTGGTGGACAACGACCCGGCCCGCGACTTCGCCGGCATCGACGACCAGTTGAACAAGGCGATCGAAGTGCTGCTGGAGCGGCTGAAGAAGGAGGAGAAGAAGCTGCCCGAGGCGCCGCCGTATCCGAAGCGGTGAGGGAAGCGGCCTACGGCAGAAGGTCGTCGAGGCGGTGGCTGTGCAGCGTCAAGTCCAGGAGGTAGGGTGGCACGCCCTGAGGTACTCCGAAGGGCGTGCAGTCAGTGCAACACGCCCTTCGGAGTACCCTCAGGGCGTGCCACCCGGCGCTTACGGCAGAATATCGTCGAGGCGGCGCCTGGGCCCGTGACAGCTATCCGGAACGCCAGCTCGCCATGCGGTGGACCAGGGCTTCCAGACGAGCCGCGGCCAGTGGGTAATCGTCGAAGGTCCGGCCGTCGTGGTAGAGCCATTTCAGCCAGTTGACCGCGCCCAGGATGGTCCCGGTCCGATCCAGGACGTGGGCCAGGGCGCGCTCATCCCCGGTCAGCGGACGGATCGCCGTGTAGGCTGCCAGCGCCGTCTCCCAGCCGGCGTGGTCGTCTGGGGCCAGGCTGCCCAGCAGCCGTGCCACGTCCACTGCGGCGTGATCGACTTTCACGCTGCCGTAATCCACGATGCCCGACACTGCGTCGCCCTCGAATAGGACGTGGTCGTGCCAGATATCGCACAGGCAGGGGTGGAGGGCAAAATGTCGGTCCGCCCACGGGGCCAGCAGCGCGGCCACCTGGGGGACCCACGCCGCGGCCAGCGACCAGGCCCGCTCGGCCCAGGGACGAACGAGGTCTTCCTCGCCGGGCCGAAAGCGGGGGCGCCAGCCGCCCGACACCAGGGACAGCCAGGCCACCGCGGCCCGGCGCCGCCGTTGAACGGCGGGACACGGACCCTGAGCGGTGTGGGCACCGGCCCAGGTCTGGTGCAGACGGGCCAGGGCAGCACCGGCGGCGCGAAGCCGGGCCGGCGTCGGAAAGCGGTAAAAATCGGCGCGGCCGGGCTGCCAGGTGGTCAGCTCCCAGAGACGGCCCGACTCACTCAAGAACGTGGCGGATTCTACCGGCACAACGTGCGGGACAAAGGCCAGGCCGGCGCGTGCGTGCGCCGGTCATCAGGCGATGAATCCAGCCCAGGCGCTCCGGTTCGGGATCGCCCGGCGGCCAGGCGCGCAAACAGAAGGAAGCGCCCGCCACCTCGACTCGCCAGAGGGAGGCCCCGCTGAAGCCGCCGCCATTGCCCAGCCCTTGCACCGACTCCGCCGGCAACCCGTAGCGCTTCAGAATCCCGCACGCCAGTGCGTTTGGCGGAAGCCCGGCGGTTCGCGAGGCTGCTCTCATGAAACCAGGCATGGCATGGCCCGCGCTTCGCCGCCATCAGCTTCTACCAAGACCCGGGCGACCGCGTTCGTGGCCCGCTGATCGGCCTGCCCGAACCGGGCATCGAGCGAGTGCCAGAGCGGCAGACCCCGGCGGGCCCGCTGAGCCAGGACACGGATCTTTTCTTCCGAACCGGGGAGTGCGGCCGTCGGGGCGTTCGGCTGCTCCACCCGGAGGAGGCTGCTGTCCATCGTGTTGATGCTCCCAATCGGGACGGTCCGACCTGGTCCCGTCTGCCTCTTTCGGGGGCTGAAACGAAACGCATCGCCGAAATTCATACTGGGATTGGACTTGTGATCATTCGTTTCAGCACCCCTCGGACGCCCCCCCCGGCAACGAATGTTCGGCCCGATACAGGAGCCGGTCACAGCTCATCGCCGGGTTGATCGGGCCTGGCCTCATCATTGGGCTTGTCGGGTGGTGCCGGGGGATCGGCCGGGCGAGTCCCGTCACCGCGCCCGCCTGGTTTCCCGCGTCCGCCGCGACCGTTGCCGCCCGGACCGCCTGGGCCAAAGCCGCCGGGCCCGCCGCGGCCGAAGCCCGGACCGAAGGGATGGAACCAGTCCAGCGCCCCCTTGAACGGCTCGCCCGTCATGTCGTGCCAACGCTGCCGTTGCTCGTCGGTAAGGGCTGCCAGGCTCTTGTCCATCGCTTCGCGGGCTCGCCGCGTCATCTCGTCCTTGACCCGCTGCGTCATCTCCTGCGAATCTTTGGGCGGTCCGCCTGGACCGAACGGGCCGCGACCTTCTCCTGGAGAGCCGCCGGGGCCGTGTTCCCCGTTGTGGTCTCCCGGCGGGTGGGAGAAGATGTCGCGGAAGATGTCGCGCTCGAAAGTGCCGATCTGCTCCTTCTTCGCGGCCGTGAGCTTCAGCGCCGCGACGACGTCCGGCTGGCGGAAGGCGCCAGGCCCCTGGACCTGTAATGCAACCTGGCTGAGACGGCGGAGCTGTTGGTCGCTAAGGATCGTCTTGATCTCGGCGTCGTTGGCGCGGTCCTGTTTGAGGGACATTCGCGGCGCTTCGCAGGATTGAAGTCGGGCGACCAGCGGAACGCCTCGTTCCGTTGCTTCTCCCTTTGCTTTTCAAGGCGGTTCGAAAAGATGACGAGCGGTTCCTTCTGTTCCTTGGTCACCTGCAGGTCCTCCAGCACAGCCTTGTTCTGTAAGAGCGGCAGCCGGCCGGCGCCTTGCAACACCTCCAGGTCTTCGAGGATGGTCTTGACGCGCTCCTGCGTGCTCAGCAGATCGTCGCGAACCTTGGCATCGTCGCGATGCTGGTCGATGAACTCCTGGTAATACGCCACCGCTGATTCCAGCAGCCGCTTGCGCAGCCCCATCATGTCCGGCTTATCGACCAGTACCTCCTCGCTGACGTTGATCATGTCGTCCACGGAATGCCGGGCCATGAGGAAACGTTTCTCCGCCTCTTCAGCACGCTTGTCGGCGCGGTCACGTTGCTTATCGGCACGTGCGCGCTCGCTGTTGATCATCACAGCGCCGACTAGCGATCCGGCCGACATGAGGACCAGGAGTGCGACGGCGGCCCAGATCACCGACGGATGCCGCTGCCCCCACTTGCGGGTCCGCTGCACCAGGTTCGGCCGCCGGGCCAGGATCGGCTGGTTGTCCAGGTAGCGGTGCAGGTCGTCGGCAAACTCCTGGGCGGTGGCATAGCGCTCGGCCGGGCTCTTGCTCAGCGCCTTGAGGACGATGGTTTCCAACTCGGGCGGCACGGCGCGGTTGACGGCCCGCAGCGGCCGCGGCTCCTCGGACACGATCTGCCGCAGCAGGCGAGCATGGTCGGTGCCGCCGAACAGCGGCTCCAGCGTTAAGAGTTCGTAGAGCGTCGCCCCCAGCGAATAAATGTCGGTGCGGGCGTCGAGGGCGGCCCCCTGGCCGGCGGCCTGCTCCGGACTCATGTAGCGCAGCGTGCCGAGCAGGTCGCCGGTGCGGGTGAGGCCAGCGCGGTTCTGGAACTGGGCCAGGCCGAAATCCGTCACCCACAGGTTGCCGCGCGCGTCCACCAGGAGATTGGCCGGCTTGATGTCGCGATGGATGACGCCGACCTGGTGAGCGTGTTCCAGCGCCTCGGCGGCCTGGGCGGCCAGGCGGGCGGCGGTGCGATAGAACCCGGCGGACCGAGTGGCCCGCTGCGTGGACAGCTCGCCGCCGGCCCGCATCATCGTGACCGGGGGTGGCGGCGTCGCGGTGATCGCCACCGGGGGCCCGGTCGGCGGCAGGTCGGCCGGCGGAGCGGCCGATCCGTTGCGCAATCCCCCGACCGATTCACCGCGGCCGGTGGCCGGCTCCTCGGGGCGCATGGCGGCGATCAGGTCGGCGAGGTTTTGGCCCTCGATCAGCTGCATGGCATAGTAGTGGACGCCACGCTCGCAGCCGACGGCATAGACGGGGACGATGTTGGTGTGATGGAGCTGCGCCGCGGCCTGGGCCTCGTTCTGGAAGCGCTGCAACTGCTTGGCATCGAGGGCTGCGGCGAAGGGGAGCACCTTGAGGGCCACGCGCCGGCCCAGCGACATCTGCACCGCCTCGTAGACCACGCCCATGCCGCCGCGGCCAATCACGCGCTCGATCCGGAAGTCGCCGAGCGGTTCCGCGGGGGGCGGATCGGCGGCGGGGCGGCGACCCAGCGACGATTGCAACCGCGGGGCGGCCCCGTGGACCATTTCCAGGGCATCCAGGTACGGACCCAACTCGTCGGCCAACTCGGGATGCTGGGCGACAAAGGCGCGGCGATCCGGCCGGCGGCCCGCTTCCAGCTCCGCCAGGTACGACTGCGCCGCCCGCACCAGACGCGGGTCTTCGTCCGGCTGGGCGGCGGTCGAGTCGGGTGTCCGGTTCATGGCGTCGCTCCCAGGACCTGTCGCAATTGCACCAGGCCGCGCATCCACAGTTTGTCCACGCTATCGAGGCTGCGCCCATGCGGCCGGCCACCTCGGGGAAGGTCAATCCCTCCAGGTGCCGCAGCACCAGCACTTCGCGGTAATCGGGGGAGAGCTTGTCCAAAGCGTCGGCCAGCAGGACACCTTGTTCGCGCCGGGCCGCCTGCTGGCTGGGGGACGAAACGTCGGCCACCAGGCCGCGGTCGAGCAGGACGGAGGAGCGATCAAAGGCATCTTCGATTTCGCGTTCGAGGCGGACATCGCGCCCCTGGGCGCCGAGGTAGCGGCGGAGCAGGTCGGCCAGGTTGGCGGCCAGGATTTGCCGTAGCCAGCGGACGAACTCCGCCTCGTGCATGCCCCTGAAGCGCGGGAAGCTGCGATGCGCTTCGAGGAACGTTTCCTGGACCAGGTCCTCGGCATCGACCTTGCCTTGCAGTCGGCGGCCGATCTGCACCCGCGCCAGCAGGGACAAGTACGCGCCGGTACAGCTCCAGCAGCTGTCCCAGCATGGCCGCATCGCCGGCCCGCGCGTCGGCCAGCAGCCGCTCCGGATCGACCGAGATGTCCGTTGCCATCAGAGGCTCCCCTCGGGAACTGGTCGGGAGAGTTGTCGGATTACCGCCGCGCGGAGAATAGGGCATCGGCCGCGCGATCGGGTATCTGTTTATACGGCGGACTGCCGGACAGGACAACCAGGAAATGGCGTCGCTATCACGCCTCTGTCGCGCCGGGCAGGCAAACGCGGAAGGTCGTCCCCTCGCCCGGGCGCGACGCAAACTCCAGCCGCCCTCCGTTGCCGGCGATCAGCCTTTGTGAGACGAACAGGCCCAGCCCGGTGCCGTTCCTCTTGGTGGTGAAATAGGGCTGGAAGATGCGGGCGGCGTGCTCCGGGGCGATGCCGGCGCCGTCATCGCGGACCGTCACCACCACGCCGGCAGCAGCGGCCTCGGCCCGCAGCTCGATGTGACCGCCCCGCTCGGTCGCATCCACGGCATTGAGGATCAGATTCAGGAAGACCTGCACCAGCTGATCGCGCATGCCGAACAGAGTCGGCAGGGTGGGCGGCACCTGGCGGTCGATGTGCCGCCCCTTGGTGCGCTTGTAGTACTTGGCAATGTTCAGCGCCTCATCGAGCACGTCGGCCAGGGCGAAGCGCATCGGCGCGGTGCTGGCGGGCCGGCTGAAGTTGACTAGCTCGCGCAGCGTCGTCTGAATGCGCTGCAACTGCCCGCTGACCAGCGCCAGCTTGTCGGCGGTGTAGTCGTCGGCCCCGCGCCGTTGCAGGATTTGCACCAGGGCGCTGATCGAGGTGAGCGGGTTGCCGACCTCGTGGGCGATCCCGGCCGCCAACAGGCCGAACGCGGCCATCTTCTCCTGGTGCAGCATCTGCACCTGGGCTTCTTGCAGCTCGCGCAGTGCGCTCGGCGATGCGCGACTCGAGCTGGGCCTGATGCTCGCACAAGGCGGCATTCAACTGGCCCAGGTGCGTGCCGATCCGTTTTAGCAACAGCCCCAGGGCGTCGCTGGCCCACGTCATCCAGCCCAGGATGACCAACGTCAGCAGTAGGGTCAAGGGCTGGCGCTGGCCGGCCGGCAAGGCCAGGTACAACGACGTGTAACTGGCGCAGTGCAACGCCCAGGTGGCATAGGTCACCGGCGACGGATGCCGCACCGCACAGCAGATCAGCGACAGGAAATAGTAATAGCGGAACGGGCTTTCCAGGCCCGTATGGAAATAGCACAGCAAGCCGATGAACAGCGACTCCATCAGGCTGATGCCCAGCGGGTAGCGGTCCAGAAAGACCCGGCCGCGCAGGCTATACCAGGTATCGACCAGGGTATAGGCGGCACCCAGCGTCAGGATGGCGTTGAGGACGCCGCGGCGATCCAGGCTGGCGTCATCGACATTGACCAGCACATAGCCGACGAGCAGGCCGAACCAGCGAATTTTGACAGCGATGTTTTCGGCTGCCAGTTCCCAGCGGGACGTCGTTGCTGGCAGAGCTATTTGCGTCATTTCGGGTTTCTCGTCGCTACTGGGATTTACACCCGCTATTACACCCGCTAGAATCAGATGAGTGGCCGGGGACGGTTGCAACGCCCCCGGCCGTGAACACAGTGACAACCGTTATTGAGGAGCAGTCACCATGTCCGAACATCATTCTACCACGCCCGCGCCGCCGACCAAGCCCGCCAAGCCAAGCAAGCCCTATCCCGACTTCCCCCTCTTCCCGCACGCCGCCGGCGTCTGGGCCAAGAAGATCCGGGGGAAGATGCACTACTTCGGCCCGTGGGACGATCCTGACGGCGCCCTGGCGAAGTACAACGAGCAGCGTGACGCCTTGCACGCTGGAAAGAGGCCACGCCCCGACCCCGATGCCGTCAACGTCAAGGACGTGTGCAACGCCTTCCTGGCCGCCAAGCAGGAACTGGTGGATGTGGGGGAGCTGGCCCCCGGACCTGGGTCGACTACAAGGGCGCGTGCGAGCAGGTGGTGGCCGCGTTCGGCAAGACGCCGGCTCGTCGCCGATCTTGGCCCCGCCGATTTCGCGTCCCTGCGCAACCAGGTGGCCAAGAAGTGGGGACTCCACCGGCTGGCCAAGACCATTCAGTGCGTTCGGTGCACTCTTCAAGTACGCCTGGGACGCCGAGATGGTCGACCGGCCCGTGCGCTTCGGTGCGGGATTCAAGCGGCCGACGAAGAAGACCTTCGGCTTCATCGAGCAGAGCAAGGCCCCAAGCTGTTCACGCGCGACGAACTCTGCCGCATCCTGGCCACTGCCTGATCCGCACTCCGGGCAATGGTCCTGCTGGGCGTGAACTGTGGATACGGCAATGCCGACGTGGGCACGCTGTCGCAATCCGCCCTGGACATGGAGCGGCGGCTGGGCCGACTACCCCCGGCCAAAGACCGGGATGCCTCGCCGCTGTCCACTCTGGCCCGAAACCGTCAAAGCGATACGGGAGGCGATGGCGAGCGAGCCGCAGCCGAAGAAGGACCAGCACGCCGGGCTCGTATTCACCACGTCGAGAGGCGGCTGCTGGCACACCGGAACGAACGAATGCCCCCTGTCCCACGAAGTGCGGAAGCTCCTGAAGAGGCTCGGCATTAACGGGCACCGCAAATTTCTACTGCCTGCGTCACACATTCAGAACCATCGCAGACGAGGCGAAGGACCAGCCCGCCGCCGACTTCATCATGGGGCATGAAACACAGCACATGAGCAGCGTCTACCGCGAGACGATCAGCGATGAGCGGTTGCAGGCCGTCAGTGACCACGTTCGCCGATGGCTCTTTGCCGAACCGTCCCCGAAGTCGTCTCCGCCGGTCAATGCGGGCTCCGCGCAAAAGGAAGACGCCCCGATGGCCCTCGCTGCCGCCTGGCAGAGCGTCTGAGGCCAGGAGCAACTTCAACCTCGAAGTTGACAGAACGGTCGATGGCGGCACGGCAAGGGAGCGATTCTCAGGGCCCCGCGAACACGTCACTCTCTCTCCGGGCTAGAATATGCGAATCGGTTACTGGTAAGCACCAACCAAGCCCGGCTGCACCGCGGCACAGGGCCCGCCGAACATGGTCGTCATCATGGCCGACAACGTCCACCTTCGGCGCAAGCGAGCAAGCGGAAAAACCAGCAAAGGCGAGGACTGGCTCCAGGCCATCAACGACCTCCTGGTTCTCTGGCGGGAGGTGTACCTGCGCACGTATGACGAACTGTTTCGCAGGAACGCGAATGGTACTCGCGCACGTTCGCTCCGAAGCCGGGACGCGAACAGTCCCCACTTGAAGTCGCTATTTCCCTCGAAGTGCCCGAAATGGCGTTTCCGCGCACATGCGCTCCTTCGAGGGGAACATCTTCGGTGCCACCACAGCGAGGCTCCGCACTGCGTTCGAGGATCGCGGCTGTCAGCAGTACATTCAATGGATCGGAGCCATCGTGTATAGGAAGCAGGTCGAACCGCTCACCGACCCGACACCCACCGAAGAAATGGTTGTGCTGAGGGCCGTCATTAGTGCCTTGGACTGGCTCCCGAACTACGGGCCGTATTATGTTGCCCGAGGCTGTCGGCTTCCCCCGACACTCCCCGTAAGGGATGGCGGGAACTGCCCGCGAACGACCGTCAGCAGTTGGAGGAAATGCACTGGGGGGCACTGCGGCTGGCACGGGCCCGGCTGGACACATTGGAAAGCGACACGGCGCCAAAGGCCACCGGTCCAACCAAGCGGCGGCTGTCGCCATCAGCCGCGGCCGATCCGGTCGGGCCATCCGTCGATGATGAGGACTTGTCCATACTGCGGGCGTTGGCCAAAGCCCGCCCGCGGCGCACTCACACAAAACCAGATTGAAAGCTCGGACAAACCGCACGTCAGCCGCCGAACCGTGTCCGAGCGGATGCCGCGATTGCTAGCCGACGGTCTGGTTGCTCTCCCGCAGGGCAAGAAAAAGGGCTACACCATTACCCAAAGCGGGCTCGACGTGCTCAAGGCCGCGACGACATCCGCGCCCTGATCGTGTGGTGAACTTGCACTATCCTTGCACTTTCCCGTCCGTGCCTGACCCTACCATTCCGGCATGGACCCATTCCGACTGCCCCCACCGGATCTCCTTCGCCAGCACATAGCCGCGTGCGAAGCGCGAGCTGAAGGCGCTGGGCGACTCCTCCGTGCGTCGCAAGATGCCAACGACGCTGCCGAGGCCCAGCGCTGCCGCGGACACGGGGCCAACGGGCCGGGAGGTGCGGCCGTGCCGATTGAAACCGCCCCCGGCCTGACAGTCCGTGACGTGGCGCGGCGCTACCGCGTTGGCGAGGACAAGGTGCGTGGATGGATTACTCGCGGCGACTTGCCGGTTAACACTGCTGCCTCGCTGTGCGGCAAGCCGCGCTGGGTCGTCCCAGCCGAGGCCCTGGCCGAGTTCGAGAGGCGGCGGGCGGGCGGGTCGCCCACCCCCGTCGCCTCGCAGGCGACGGCGGCCCACGCTCGTGGACTACTTCCCAGATTTGTGACGATCGAACGCCACGAGCCGGGTTCTCACCCCGGCTCGTGACGGCGCTCTGATGATTCAGCAGCAGATGGAGCACTGGTGATAATATCGAGTCCCTCAGCCTTCAACCAGCCTCAACCTGCGCTCCTGCACCATGCGCTGGCCTATGCCGGCCTGGGCTGGTCGATCATCCCCGTCATCGGCAAGAAGCCGGCCGGACTCTGGAAACCCTTCCAGACCAACCCGGCCGACGAGAAGACGCTGCGCCGCCTCTTCGCCAGGAAGGGCATCACCGGCTTGGCCGTGGTGCTGGGCAGCGTTTCTGGCGGCCTGGCGGTTCGAGACTTCGACGACACCGGCGCCTACCGCACCTGGGCCGCCGCGAACCCCGGGGACGCCACCCGCCTGCCCACGGTCAAGACGGCCCGAGGCTTCCACGTCTACGGGCGCCTAGCCGAGGAGCAGTTCGTCAAGTTCGCAGACGGCGAGCTGAGGGCCGACACCGGACATTACGTCGTCCTGCCGCCGTCCACCCACCCCGGGGGCATTGTCTACTCCTGGCTGATCCCCCTGCCAGGGGATGCGGCTCTCCTGCCGTTGCTTCCGCGGTCGCTTGCGAAGCCCACGGATGCAGAGCAGACCCAGCAGACTCAGGCAGACCCAGCAGACCCATGCAAACACATTGCAGTGCGTCACCCCCCTGCCGCGACCCCAGACGGTGTGGAAAGGGCGATCACCAGAACGCTGCCGGCGGGGCCGGGGGAGCCAACCGCCGCCTGTTTGACCTCGCCCGGGAGCTGAAGGGCATCATGCCCGGGGCGGAGCCCGACGCACTACAGGCCATTGTCCGCGACTGGCATCAGCGGGCGCTGCCCTTCATCCGGACCAAGATCTTTGACGAGAGCTGGACGGACTTCGTGACCGCGTGGCAACGGGTAGAACGACCGGCGGGACGGTCCTTGCAGGTCGCCGCGGAAAAGGCTCAACAGGAGCCGCCACCGCCCGTCGCGGATCGGTACGACGGGCCCCTCCGCGGCCTCGTGGCCCTTTGCTGGCAACTCCAGACGCAATGGGGTGATCGCCCGTTTCCGCTGGCGTGCCGGACGGCGGCCGACGTTCTCGGCGTCTCGGCAATCAAGGCCTGGCGCCTGCTCAACACACTCCAGTTCGACGGGATTCTCCGACTGGTGAAGACCGGGACCAAGACCAGCAAGAAGGCAAGCGAGTGGCGATTCAAGAAAGAGGAAATGTCAATGGCAGCAGCTAAGAAACTCAACCGCACGACGTTCCTGACCTCGCGGGAGATGGACTTCTTCAGCGAAAAGGAACTGGTGACGCAGACCGGCCACGAGATCGGCGACTGGCCGCTGGTGATCCCGAAAGAGTTGACCGACAACGCCCTCGATGCCTGCGAAGACGCAGACATCCGCCGGTGATCGAGGTGACGGCCGACGCCACCGGCATCACGATCAGGGACAACGGGCCCGGACTGCCCGAAAGCACCCTGGCGGGCGCTGGACTTCGCCGTCGCGCGGGCAGCCGGGAGGCCTACGTCAGTCCATGCCGAGGGGCCCAGGGAAACGCTCTCAAAACGCTGATCCCGATGCCGCAGATCATCGATCCCAACGGCGGCCGGTTCGTCGTCGAATGCATGGCAAGCGGCACGTCATCACCTGCAGAGCGGACGAGGTTTCCCAACATGCCGTAATCGATGACGACGTGACTGACCTGCCAAAATGTAAGAATTCGCGTTCTCGTGCGCACTCAAAACAGCTTGCTTCTTCGCGCGGCACGGCGATCCGGCTGGAGTGGTCGGAGTGGAAGAGCGACCAGGGCATAATCTGGCCCTTCGACAACCTGCTTGTTGCGTCGGCTGACGGCTGGAGCAGCTTCGCGGACCGCTTCCGCGAGATCATCCTGGGGTTTCGCGTTGTTCAACCCGCATCGTAACCATCAGCCTTGACTGGTTCGGCCAGGTGACGACCTGGAAGGCGACCAACCCCGGCTGGCAGAAGTGGAAGCCCTGCCATCCCACGTCGATTCACTGGTACGAAACGGCCCACCTCGCGCGACTGATCGGCGCCTACATCACCCACGACCGCGAAGCGGCTACCGATCGGCTCGTGTCGGACCTGATCGGGGAGTTCGACGGGCTGAAAGGATCGGGGAATCGACGAGGTGCTCGATCAGGCCGGCCTGAAGCGCGTGAAACTGTCCGAGCTGGTCGTCGGCGGCCGTCTCGACACCGACCGCATCGCCCGTTTGCTGGCGGTCATGCAAGGCATACCCGACCAGTGAAGCCCCCGCGGCTGGGCATCATTGGCGAGGACCATTTCCGGCAGCGGTTCCTGGCCCTGGGGGCCAAACCGGAGTCCTTCCGGTACAGCCGCAAGATCGCAAAAAGTAAAAACCCGCACTCCGGCACGGGTCAAGAAGCAAGCTGTTTGCCGTGGGTCCTGGAAGCGGCTTTCGGCTGGCTCGGCCAAGAATCAGCCGATAAGCGCCGCATCTACACGGGCGCAACTGGTCTGCGGCCATCAGGAATCCGTTCCGGTCCTTCGGCTCGACCGGCGAGGGCCTGGAGACGTTGCTGGCTGACATGCACGCCACCCGCAACGAGCCCATCGTCTATGCCCTTCATCTGGCACACCCGCGCATCGAGTACACCGTCGCACAATCCGCTCTGGTCATTGGAGGTGCAGCATGAGCATTACATCGGAAGACATCCACGGAATCACGAAGTCGGTCACCAAGGAATGGACCAAGCAACGCAAGGCCGAGAGCGCGGCAGCGTCCCGCGCGTCTCGCGACTACGTCTACTCGGACCGCGTGAACTTCACCGATGTGGCGGACGACATCCTGCCCGCGGGCTACGCCACGCCTCCGGCAACGGCGGGTACACGGTGGACAAGCGGCAGTTCTACTACGCGGTCCGCGATCGATTCCTGGAGGCCACCGGCCGCGAGATTGACGCCGGCTACTTCTCCGAAACCTGCTGGTGAAGTTCATGAACCAGCATCCGCAAGAAACCGCCCACTGGAAGATCACCGCCAGCCCGCGGGGACGCTCACCATACCGAATACCGGCCGCGACCTGCCATCCCATGCGGCACAATCGCCATCGAAGAGCATCTGCGCAAGGCCGGCTTGTCCCACGGGCCGTTCGACGATCTGGAAAACATCGCGGTCAGGGTGGAGTGGCCGTCGCTTGCGGAAGGCCAGCGTTACCAGGGCGTCCTCTACATCGAGAAGGAAGGCTTCGACCCGCAGCTCCGCGAGGCGGACATCGCCAATCGGTTCGACCTCGCCATCATCAGTTGCAAAGGCCAGTCCGTCACGGCCGCCCGGATGTACGTCGATCAGGCCTGCCGCATGGGCGGAGGCGTCCCGCTGTTCACGGCCCACGACATGGACAAGGCGGGGTTCGAGATGCCAAGCGCCTCACCACCATTTCCGACTACGCCCGAGAAAACGACCTGGTGAAGTACGAGTTCCAGAACGGGATCAACGTCACCGACCTCGGCTTGCGACTCGCCGATGTCGAGGAGTACGGTTTGAAGAGCGAGAGGTGCCGATTCAGGGGGGATTTCCCGTGGGACACGATCGCCACACCGGAGGAACAGGCATTTCTCCGATCAAATCGCCGCGTCGAGCTGAATGCGTTCACGCCCGCAGTTCATCGAATGGCTTGAGAGGAAGCTCACCGAGCACCTGGGGCGAAAGCGACTCGTGCCGACCAATGCGATCCTGGCAGACGCCTACCGCCGTGCGCTGGCCGTGGCCCAGCTCAACAGGGCCATCGAAGAATCCTGCGAGGCCGCGATCCAGAACGCTCATGCGGCGACCATCCCGAGGTCCCTTCGCCGGCAACTGGAGAAGTCGCTGCGGGATTCCCCGCGGGCGTGGGACACGGCATGTACGAGATCGCGCGAAGAAGCTTGCTTTCTGGTGACGGCGCCGATTGACTGATTCTTACATTTTGGGGTATCCGGACGTAGGAGCCCGCTGGCGACGTGGAGCCGAGCAAGGTGGCCCGGGAGTCCCCTTGTGCGGATGACTCGCCGGAATGCACGGTCCAACTAGAGGGTAATCAGCGAAAAGGCCATGCAGAGCAGAGAACCGTTGAGGGGCACAGCACGCGGCGAGCGGGGCGCGCATCCCGGGTGCCCCCTTGTGGACCTGGATCAGGCCACAACGGCGTTTGGCCTCCCTCCCCGGCGGGAGGCCCATGACACACGCCGGCCCGCCCGGGGTAAGCGACGGCGCTTGAGGGGGCGGTTCCCTCAAAGGCTGGGAAGTCGGGCGGAATCCGACCCCAGACGCACAGGACTTATGCGGTGCGGTGCCCTAGGGGCCAAGTGGGAACGACGCGCTGACGAGGGCAAGCCACGCCGACTGCCTTCGGGGACGAGGCGGCATCCTGACCGAACGACTGATCGACCAACCGAACCACGAGGTAAGTAACGCTGCCGGTCCTGCGTAACGGGGCCGGGCAGGCAAGGGCTGAGGCAAGGGCACGGACAGGGGCACACCCCACCACGTCATACCCCACCCGGGCACACACGTTACCGAGAGGGAGGGAGGGAGAGAAGGAGCGAGGGAGGGGGCGGGGCGGCAGTACGGACAGAGAGGCAGCCGGGAGGTCACCTCGACAGGCGATCGCGCCAAAACCCTTGATTCTTGGGACGATTTTCAGCAAACGACCATGCGGAAGGAGAGAGCGATGGGAACGCCATTCGACCCCCGCCCACCAGTTAGCGGCCCGCCAAGGCCGCAGCGAACGGCAGAACCAGAAGGCGGTGCAGGCGGCCGCGACGGTCGATGCCCTGTTGGCAGACGGTGGGCCGGGGCCAGGCAAGCCGACCCGGGGAAGCTCATTCCGACTTAGCCCCATGCTCCCTCAACCACCGCTCCGCCAGGGCCAACGCCGCCTCCGTCCCCTCGTCAACCTCCTCCTCGTCAGCCTTCGGCACGTCCGGCAGTGCCGCTTGCGTTGCCAGCCACTGCTTCTCCAGCCCCGCCATCTGCGATGTGAACGACTTGAAGTCGTCTTCGAGCAACTTCCGTAGCCGTCTTTGCGCGGGCGTCCTGTCCTTGCTTGCGTCCGTCTGGTACACCCGCCTCATGTCTCGAAGGAGCAACGGCGTGGCCACTCCCGTCGTCCGCCTGTTTGGGCTCGCTCCTCGGATTGCCTGACTGCCCTTTCCTGAACTGTGTCCGCCTGCTGCCCTCAGAACCGTCCTCAGCAGGCCTGGCCCGAAAGTCTGCGGGGTGTCCACAGCATTCTCCTGAAAAGCGTTAATGCTCCATATTTACCGGGAAGGGCCAATACGTGTAAAAACCGCCACCGTTCGCCTCAGTTGCCCGCGGGGTGGCCCTGTATTGCGCGTGTTCCAGCAGGCTTTGTGCGGTGTGATAGAATGCGGGGAGCGTGGCGAGGGCTTATCATGCGTCCCTGCTTGGCTCCGCGTCGATCGGCGCGCCCTGCTGCATTCGGTTACCGCATCTATTGCCGACATCGCGCGACGAGGTGTACGATGGCAGCGGAAAGGAGTTCGCCATGATCGTTGCCGAGCGCCTGTCCCCGAAGTTGGTTCTGCCCATCCCTCTCCACTCTCGATCGGCCGACGTGCCCTGGCGGCTGCCCGACGAGCGATGGAACTCGCGCCGGAGGCTGCGTGCCGCCGGAAGGCGGGTCGAAAGGCGACGGAGGGCGGGGGCAAGACTTCCGACCTGGCGGCGGCCGAACAGGGCGTCAGCCCACGGACCGTGGACCAGGCCAAGGTGATCGTCCGCCGTGGCACCCAGGCGTTGATTGAGGCCGTCGAGCAAGGAGGGGTCAGCGTCGCCCTCGGCGCGGCCCGGCTGGCCAGGCGGGTCCCAACCGGCAAGCCGAGGCCCTGCGGAGGCTGACCGCCGGCGATACGCTCCCGACCGTTCTGGCCGCTCTCGAAGCGACCCCCATGCCATCCGACGATTCGACGAACAACTCGCCTGAACAGAGCCATAACCGAGGTACTGCGCTGGATCGACCTGCGGATGTGCGTCTTCGGCAGCCAAGGCGACGGCAACGCCAACCAGGCTCGCACCCTTTGCCAGGAGGTCAACTATTTCGTCCGGCGCTGGCAGCGGGACGGGCCGGCCGAGGCGAGAACCGACGTGCTCGGGCACCCCATCCCCCCGTGTGCCCTCCCTGGCTTCATCACGCTTGCGGAGATTGAGTACACCTGCCGCGACATCCGCGGCTTGATCCGCCGCGTGGAGCGGCTGGCAGGACAGCCGGGCGGCCGCGTTATCCCGCTGAACGCCGTCGTCGAACTCCTCCACCACGCGAACGTCGCTCTCTGGAACAGCCGCTGCAATACGCTCGCGAAGGCTGCCGCCTCGGGGTGCGTGACCCCTTCCCGGCGGCTGTCCCGTATGCCGCGGCTTGGGTTGGCAATCACTGCCCGGGACCGTGCTGCCCCGGTAGCCGCACCGCGTTGCGCGATGTGTAACGAAAGCGCCCCGGCTTTAGCCCGTAAATGCGTCCCACTGCCGGGAACGGATGCTCTGCCGGCCGCACCTGTACCCCCACTGTACCCGGCACCCCGCCCCACGCCGTAACGCACGCCGTGCTCGCAGAGCGGTGCCCCGGCACTCCCTGGAGGTCTCCCGGAGTTGCCTGGCTGCTCCGTGGGGGAAAGACGGGGGGGAGAGAGAGGGACAGGCCATCCCCGGCCCCCTCTCCCTAACCCCCCTGCGCACGGCCCTATCGGGCAGGTTGGCCACATGTCTGTGCACCTCCCTGCGGCCGGGGTGCCCCTGCGGTGGCCTCATTCGCGTCGTCGGCCCGGTGCTGGTGGTGCGTACAATGGTTCGGAGGAGCCCCATGCCAGGCACTGTGCGTATTGACCTGGGGATCACGTCGGATGAGAAAGCCGTCTGGGGTGCGGCCGCAGCCCGCGCCGGCCTGCCGCTGTTGAAGTTCATTCGGACCCGGGTCAATGAAGGCATCGCCGCAAGCGAGCGGCCTGCTGCGTCCGGACCCCGATCACGGCTCCGACTGTGCAGGCCGCCGTTGCTCCAACCGTTCCGCAGCAGCCCGTGGTTCCACTCCACCCGCTCGCTGCTCTTCTGTTCCCCGCCTGGCCCAATGGTCTTTGCGCCGACTGCACCCCGAGCGGAAGGCCCTGCTGCGGCCGTTGCCGGGCCCGCAACGGCCTCGCCATCTGACACCCTGCGCCGGGGATTTGCCGGCTGGCATCGCCCGCCCCTCTTTTCGGCCACTCTGTGCATCTGGAGCCGTGGCTGGCGCGTCGCGGCGCATCCATGTGGTGCCCCCGCTCTCGCCGCCCTACGCCTGGGCAGCGCCGCTCGGCCGCGATTACTTGTAGTAATCCCCGACCCAGCGCGACAGCCTCTGGAGCAGCTTGGCCGTGGAAGGGAACAGCAGCAGGTTGCAGTGTACGTCAGCCGGGTTCACCGGCGTCAGGCTGGCCGGGTGACCGGCATCATTTCGGGTCTTGCGGAACTCCGCGGCGGCCGGACGCAGGCGCGCTTCCGCCTCTTCGGAGAGATTGCGGATTGCCTCGTCCCCGCTCTTTCGCCCATCCGCGGCCAAGTCGGGCAGGATCTTGTCGGCGATCGCTTCCAGGACTTTCTTAGCTGCCCACTCCGTCAGCCCTTTGGGGACCTTCGCGTCGGTAGCCGCGAGGCGGTGTTGCAACTCATCCCGCAGGTTCATCACGAGATTCTCGACGGCCGCCCCGATCATGACCGCGGTCGCCTTGTAGCAGCAGGTGCGGTAGGTGTTCAGCGCCTCTTCGATGTATCCCTTGGTCACTCCGTCGAGCTTTGCTTCTTGGTCGAGGTAGGCGAGGTAGCCGGCTTGGTTGATCGGGTCGCGGCTCGCCTGTGCCAGCGTCGCCTCGCCGGCTCGTGTGATGTGGCACAACCCATTCGGCCACTGCCCGAGCCGCTTGCCGGGTCTTGGTATCTCGCCGAGGCCGACGACGCCTGCGCGCAGGAGGTCATTGAAGTACGAAAGAACCGCGCTGGAGGGCGTCGTCATTCTCGACTCCCAACGTGGTGACGACTTCCCGCATTAGGTCCTGCGGGACGAAAGGCGCCCCGTTTCGGGAGTAATTGCCAAGGGTATCGAGCATGGCTTTTTGGACGCGAGCACCGTTGGCGACTGTGGGCACGGCCTAGACTCCCTGGCGGGATGCACTCGTCCGGCCGGCCGGGGGGGTACGCCGCGCCGGCCGGACGAGCCGAGCCGGTAGCTACTCCGGCTGTCCCGATAGAGATATTCTACACGACCTCGCCGTGACGCCGCCCTGCTGGATACGGTAAGGCTGCGGCAGAAGCGACCCTGCGCAACGAATGAGCGGGTGGTACAATCTCGGGCAGACGGGACGGCCGGAGTAATTAACCGGCTCGGCCCCGCCCGGGGCGCGGTTTACTCCGGCCGCCCACCGGGCGGGGCGACTCCCGCCACGGGGTGCCGACAGATGGCGTTGAACGACACGCAGAAGGACCGGCTCGCCCAGCGCATGCGAGAGATGCTGACCGGCCGTAAGTGCGACTGGTGCGGCCATGTCAATTGGGGGGTCAGCGGATCGCTTCACCAACTAACGGAATTCGATGCCGAGGCACTCCAAATCGTCGGCGGCGCGAGGGTGCCCGTAGTGGTCGTCGGTTGCCACAATTGCGGCAACACGCGGATGTTCAACGCCATCGCCCTCGGCCTCATCGACCCCAACACGGGGAGGTGGGTCGATGGCGAGTAAGCAAGCCCAAGACTTTACCGTGAGTCACGACTTGACGGTAACCAGGCCGGCCGCGGAATTGGGCATCACCGTCTCGGCCGCCGAGTGGGAGAAGCTCATGAAGCGCATAGAAGAGTGTACCAACCGTGGGTTCGATTACGGATCAATCATGTGGGGCTGCATCGGCCTCGCAGCGGGAGCCCTCTTTGCTACGGTGACCTTCCCCTTCGGCGTTGAGTGGGTGCGACAGCCCGCCGGCGGCCCGAACGTCTTCGCCATTGTGGTCGAAATCTTGATGTCCTCGTTGGTGATCGGGGGCGGGCTTGGGGCTGCACTCGCCGTCTTGTTCGGCAGGCGTCATCGTGAAGACAAGGCAAAGCTCACCGCATGGGTGCTACAAGACATGGCGCGTCATAGGGACAAGCATCGGCCTATAGCCGCTGAGGCATCCACCGCGCAAACCGAACAGATGCAGACGAGCGCCGCCCCCGTGCTGATCCTCCTTGACCGGGCAAGCGTCGGCGTCTACGTAGATCGTTAGCATGCCGTCGTCAACTCCGCGAGCTGCCGCAGCGTCTCGGCGGCGTAGCCGGCGAAATGGTTGTTCACGAACGCCAGCACCGGCACGCGCTCGCGGAGCCGGCGAATGGCCTCGGCGTCGGCTGCGCACCTCAGCGCTCCGGTCCAGAACGATGTGATCCAGCGTCGGCGTCAAGGCGTCCACCGCCTCACGGTCGCCCAGCAGACGCACGTAGGTGAACCGCCCGGTCACCACGTCAAGTTTCTCCACGAGGCCGAGCGGGGACGGCATCCATTTCTGGTCGGGCAGCACCCAGACGGCCTTGTGCCTGCGCAGGCAGTCGGCCAGGGCCGGTGTCATCCACGCCTTGTTGCGCACCTCAACCCCTACCGGCACGTCGGCCGGCCAGGCCGCCAGGAACGGGTCCAGCCGTTCCAGGAAAGCGTCGAGCGTCGCGAACTTGCTGCGGTTGAAGTAGCCGAACTGGAGCACGCAGCAGAGCAGCTTGTCCTCAAGGATTCGGGCCGCGGTCAGGAACGACCCAACCTCGGTCTGGCAGTCGTGCAGCATCTTCTCGTGCGTGATGCTCTGCGGGACCTTCAGGCTGAAGCCGAACCCGGCGGGGGTCCGGTCCCGCCAGCCCTCGACCATCTTGCGGGACGGGCTGCGGTAGAAGGTGCTGTCCACCTCGACGACCGGGTAGCGCTCGGCGTAGTAGGCGAGGAAGTCACCGGCCGCCATCTTGGATGGGTAAAATGGGCCGGCCCATTCCTTGTAGGACCAGCCGCAGGTGCCGATTCGGACGGGGTGCATTGGGCCAGTATACTCCACGCGGGCTCCGCCGCCTCGGCCGCTCGCGCCTGCTGAACTCGTTGTCTCGCCCCATGCGGGATCAGGGGCAATCATTGACGCTGACTCGGCCGGGGGGTAAGGTCCCGATACTCCGGGGCTGCGCCCGTACCCCGGCGAACCCTTGAGGCGGCCATGTTTCGCATTGCCCTTGTCGATCCGATTACTTCCCGCCGCCAGAAACTGTTCGATGTGCTGTGGCGGCCATCAAGTCGATTCGGCTGCAGGCCGCCTGCGACCGCTACAGCGCCTTTCCGGAGGTCGTTTGCGATGGCGAACTCGATGCCGTAATCGTCGCCTTCGACGACGACCCGCCCCAGGCGCTTAGGCTGATCGATCAGCTAAGGGCGGGACACGTCGCGTTGCCCGTCGTGGCGGCCACCGCGCACATCGGCCCCGTTCTGGATGACCTGCGCCGAAGGGCCGGGTACACCCTGAAGTACCCGCCTGACGTGCTCGAAGTACTGACGGCCTTGGAGGGGCCCTCGCTTGCTGGCAGGGCAAGCCCCGGCACTGCGGCGCCGGCGCTGCGAAGGGTAGCGGAAGCACGACCGCCCACCGCGTTCGAGGATGGGCGCTGTGACGTTCGAGCGATTACGGGCGAGGGCCGAGGCCGCGTTGCGCTCCGCCGAGGAGGGCCGGCAGCGCGCCCTGACGAGTGTCGTTTCATGCCCTCCGGAAGGAGCACGGCGCGAGGTGGAGGCGGTGCGCCAGACTGGCGGAGTGCGCGAAAGTCGGCGAAGGGGGTACTGTTGAGGGCGGATGCCGAGCGGCGGGGAGTGGATGAGGCCCGCCGCGCAGAGGAGGCGCTGACGCTGCTTGAAGATCTGGCTGGGGCGTGGCCGGCCGAAGCTCGCTGGTGGTTGGAGGAGGCGCGGCAGTGGGTGCGGGAAGCGGCACAGCACGCAGAGACGATGGCGCGGTGGGCGCGGGAAGTCGCGGCGTGGGCCGAGGAGACACAACAGCGGGCGGAGGAGCTGCTGCGGTGGGCCGAGGTGTCGCTAACGGCGCTGCAGCTGTTGCCGGGGCCGGAACAGAACCAGCGAGAGCAGCGGGGAGACGATCGCCCTGGTCCGCTAGTGGGGCCCTTGCGAGATCGAAATTCGATACCAGCGGAAGACCGTGGTGAGGACGATCGCCCTCGTCCGCGAGTGGGGACCGTGCGAGCCTCTCAGGGGAGCGTCCGCAAAAGCATGAGCACTGAGTCTGAGGAGGGGGCAGAAATCATCGGCCGAGTGGCCTTGCCTGGACAACCCTTTCTGTCGCGCCTGGTCCGCGGGTCGGGGCGAATCCTGCAACGCTGTTGGCGGCGCCTGCCCTTCGCCCGCGTTGCCGGAGACCTCGTTGACTGCACCGTTTTCGCCCCGCCCGCCGTGGCGCAAGGCGAAACCGTGCTGGTCCAGGTCTTCGCCCACACGCCGGAACAGGCCGAGGTCGCCCGGCAACAGGCCACGGAGTTCGACGCCGCTGCAGCACGTCGTGGCTTCCGGAGCCTGGAGACGGCAGTCGAGCGCGGGTCTAAACTCTCCTTTCACCTGGTCATGCACGGGGCCGGAGATCGACGGACCGGTGCAGCACCTCGTCTGGCGCGGTGCGCCGCAGGCGGTCCAGTTCGGCGTGCGCGTCCCCCGCAACCGCGATCTGGGAAACCTGGTGGGCACGGTCACGGTCAGTAACAACGGCGGCCCCCTGGGCCAGGTGACCTTCACGCTCGCCGTCGTCATTCCCGGACGGCAACACGGCGGCGAACCCGTCCCAGTCGGCGACGCCGCGCATCACTATCGCAAGGCGTTCGTCTCCTATGCCTCCGCGGATCGCCCAGAGGTCGTCAAGCGAGTGCAGATGCTGGGGCGACTGGGCATCGATTACTTCCAGGACGTCCTGTGGCTGGAGCCGGGCGAGCGCTGGGAGAGGCAGCTCTTCCGGTACATCGAGGACAGTGACCTGTTCCTATTGTTCTGGTCCACGGCAGCCCGGAAGTCAGAGTGGGTCCACAAGGAACTGCGGTAAGCGCTGCAGCTCAAGGGGGACAATGACCAGGAGCTCCCGGCGATTCGACCGGTCGTCATCGAAGGGCCACCGCCGCCACCGCCGCCGCTGGAACTCGCTCACCTCCACTTCAACGACTACCTTCTGTATTTCATGCTGCCGCCCAAAAGCGGACACCAGGCATGATGCCGGCGGGAAAAGGACGAGTTTGGCGCCCGCGACTTTGCCGGCGATTGCTCACCCCTCCGGCATCGGCGGCGTCTTCTCCAGGGCAGCCCCCAGCTCATGCAGATTCTCGACCACGGCCTCCAACGTAACCTGCAACCGCTCTCGCGACGGCTTGCCTTCGGCCCCTTCCTAGGCCCGTTGCGACACCATATCGGCATACTCCAGAGCAAGGCAAACGGCTCCAACGGCATGCGACCCGGAGGGCGCGTTGAGCATACGCCCAATCGAGGCCGCGACCTCGGCGATGGGATCCTGTTCGTGAATGGCCACGGGATTGCTCCTGCCTCGCGTCGTGCTGGGATGCCCGGCGCTGGCGGGGACGTGTCTGACCGGGAACAATCGTAGCGCAGGGACGTGGGTTGCTTCCAGGTCGGCAGGCCGGCCGTCTTTCCGCCTCCGGTGGCATCGATTCCGTCCTGCGCGGTGGCGGTCTTCTGCGACGAACCGCACCTCAACGGTTTTTCAACCTGCCTATGGCATCCTGTCCCGCTGGAGATTACACTCCCGGAGAGTCGCCGGCACCCTGCCTGGCCCAGGATGCGCTGTGCCCCGCTAGCGGCCAGGCCGGGATAGGCTGACCGGCGCCGAGATCTGGTGACCGGTCGCTGCTATGCTGACCGGGAAATAGGCTGACAGACGCCGGCACATGCTGACCGGCCGGTCAGCATGATTACCAGCTCGGGGACAGAGGACGGCGCTGGGTGAAGCAAGCCGAGCTTACATGGCGTAACCGTCTCTTCTGCTTCGGTTGAAGACTTCCCTACCAAGGAGCCCGCCCATGAAGGGCCCTACGAATCATCGACTGTGGCCCTTCGGGCCCCGCATCATGGTCCTGGCTGTCCCCAGCATTCTGCTCGGCCTACTGATTGTCGTGGCCATTACTCACGGCGTTGCCGGCTGGCCAACAACGAAACGGCGAAGTTCGTACTCCTCGGCATCCTGCTCTTCAGCTTGCTGCCCGTGATCCTTGGGCTCGTGGACTTGATCGTCGAGCGCAGGGCCGTCCTGGAGTTCCACGGGGCGAAGCTGGACTTCTCCCATGTGGATGCGCCCGCGCCAGCCTCTTTCGCGGTGCCGATCAGCATCGGCGTGCCAGGGGGCGCCGTTGCGGACAGCGAGACCAATGAGATTCTGGATGCGTTGCGTCAAGCGGCGGCCACGGAAGTCGTTGTTGTCGATCTCAAGGGCGGCCACGCCTGGTGGGAGACGCGACTATTGGTACTGATCGCGGCGCAGTGAGGCTGGGTCAGCCAGCAGCGATTGTCTTCGTTGGCACCGAGGCCGGAAACGCCGGAACCTTTCAAGGCTGGGCGTCGCCGCGAATGCTGTTGCCCGCGCTCTTGCAGTCTGATTCGGGTTATGCACAGAGTTACTACGCTGCGCAAGCTGCTGCCCAGCAGTGGGCATGGTCTGCCCAATCACCCCGGGCACGGCTTCGTCTGTACAGGCGTGGATGCAAGGATTGGCCACGGCTTATTCGTGGATGGTCTACGACAGTGCCACGGGTTTGCCGAACGAGTTCGCGGCCGAGCAGTTCCTGGCGGCAGATTTGGGAACAAGATCGAAATGACCCAAGCCGCAGGGCATTACTCTCGTTCGGTTACAAACTCTTCAAGCCCGTGCTGGTATCGATGCCATCGAGAGTCAGCCAATAGTGAGGACCAACTGAGAGCCCTCTTCAGCGGAAGCCGCCCCTATGTGGCGGTCACGCAGCGAGGCCGCTATAAGCGGCTAATGTTACGATCTGTGCTGACCAACGCTGTCTTGGAATCTCTTGCATCGCCCAGCCCGCTAGATGAACGAGGAACACCAGAGGTCAGCAAACCTTGCGGCCGCGGCGAAGCGGTTCTGGGACCTGCTGAGACTGTGAGTGAAGGAGTAAAGGTAACATTCGGGGTTAGATCGGCGAACGATTTGCTGCAGCCGACCGCCCACGCGAATGAAGGTTTGTCATGGTTCAACGTCCCTCCCGCGTCAGCCGGCTCCGACCTGGCGTTCGGCGGCTTGGAGAACTCATGGGCTACGACATCGTCTCGATGGTACCGATGTTCTGCGAAGTGTTCCTCGGTGACTCCGATGTCGAGGGTGGCTTGGCCTTCCCGGACCGCATTGATCGAGAGACGCTCGACTACAAGCTCGAGGCCATCGACGAGGACCACGACGGCTCGGGGACACGAACTACAAATGTTCAAGCATAGCGGGGCTTGAACACCGGGATGGCGCGGGGGCAGGTAACGTTGCTCATCGCGAGTCCCTCCGCCTCCGGTTTTCACACCTCGGGATGCCCAGCTTGCACCGCTTTTGCGTCACGGCGTGCAGCGGCCGACCGAGGCTCCGGGCAACCTCGCGGTCCGGCAGCCTGCCCAGCAGGGTGATGTCTTCTGGTCGCCAGCGGTTACCCGCCTGGTTCGGGATGCCCAGCTCCTCGCGCTTCAGCCGCACCGCGTTGACCGTCCGGCCCGTTCTCCGGGCGACTTCCGTATCGGGCAGGGTCCCGAGCAGGGCGATGTCATCCGGCGTCCAGCGGCCTGTGGTAGCCAAGGATGAGGTTGTCCGCCAGGCCCTTCTCGGCGTTCATCTGCCGCCCCTGCTCCCGCTCTTCCGGGGTCCACTCCCGCTCCTTGATCGCTTCGGCGCCCTTCTCGGCAGAGCCTTGAATTAGGCGATGCGTGCCCTCGTCTGGTGCGCCCGACGCCGAGGGCCGTCCGCCACTGCCAGACGACCCGGACGCCGGCGCCCCACCAGTGCATGACGGCGGCCGCGGACTCATGCCGGATCGCCCGCGCCAGCTCCTTGGTTGCTTCTCGGCTGGCCGCTGGATTCTCGTTGTTCTCACCGGCTGGCGATAATTGTTGCGCAAGTCATTGCACAGCATATAGATGCGCAAATCGTCCATTCAGGACTTCCGGGAGTCTCTCCGCGAAAAATCCGGCAGTTGGCCCTTGCATCCTGGCTAGACTCAAGCGATGATCACGGCTGGCCCGTTGACACCGCTGGGCCCTTTGCGTTCTTCCCCGAGATAGTGCAACTGAGACTGACCTGCGAGGTGGTCGATGCCCCGATTGCACGAACCGCCGACGGGAAGTTTTACCTGGTCAGCAACTGGCCCGGTCTTGGTTGCGGCACGGAACAGGTGAAACTAGAAGGGGTGGAGTCTCTCACGCACAGGAAACCGGCTTACGACGGCGCATACATTCATCGTCCCTGCGCCAGGACATGAAAGAACGGGGCTGGCTTTACACTTTCGGGTCAGGTTTGCAGCCCGACCCGGCGGCATCCTGCATCGCCGGCTGGGTCAGCACCGGCCGACTAGACGAACTAGAGAGAGCCTTCGGACAGGAGAAGTACAGAACCGGTGACCTTCAAGACTGCTTCTCCCCAACATTCTTGCAGTGGCTCGGTAGCCTCGACAAGCCGTTTGGCCTGGCCGACCTCGCAGAAATGTCATGGCCTGACTTTTCGCTCCTGGCGATTCGACACGTCCCCCGGCTCCGGAGTCTACTTCACGAG
Source organism: uncultured Planctomycetota bacterium (assembly GCA_963827935.1). Classification (GTDB taxonomy): domain Bacteria; phylum Planctomycetota; class Planctomycetia; order Gemmatales; family Gemmataceae; genus DATFNV01. Next base: position 1,620,150 of record CAWHCN010000004.1, read on the forward strand.
CGTTTGTTCGAGCGCCTCGGGCTGCTCGTGATCTGGCGATTGGCTCGCGTCATCGGTCGTGTCGCCTCCCTTGTCCAGCCCGCCGCCCCCTGTCCGCCAGACTGGCCTAGTCGTTATCCCCCGCTCGCCAATGTCTTCTTTGGACTCCAGGGTCTGCAAGCGGACCGCCAAACCAGAGCCGAGGTCTCGGTTCGTGTCACGGCTACCACCCGGGCCGCCCTGCCGAAGCCGTTCATCTGGTGGGATGTGGACGGGGCTCGCGTAGTTGCCGTATTCCCTCCTTTCCCGGTGGGCCCGGCGACTCGCGCAGGCCGGACGGTTTCAGGGGCGGACGCCGGCACTGCAAGCCTGGCCCGGCCCCGATGGCTTGCGGATCGAAGAAACGTGCAGCGACACACTGGACCCAGCCGCTTATTACACGATTTCGGTCCAGTTGGCCTCTGTGGGGAAGCCTCCGTCTCGCCTGGAACGAGTATTCCGTTTGCCCGTCGGCTTCAGTCCCTTCATTCTCTTTACGCCCGACGGACGTTTGATCGATGCCGGTGCCTACGACGACCCCTTGCCGCCGGCAGACGGCTACCTCGTCCTTGTACGCGAGTCTGGGGTGGAAGAACTTCCACACCTGCATGGGGTGGAGGTCGCCGAGGAGATCACTTTCGTCCCCAATGGCTGGCAAGGCTGGCAAGGGTTCCGCGTCCGGTTGCGGCCAGGGGCGTCGGTCAACCTTACGAAGTGGCGGGCATCGCGTTGCCCTCCTGGGCAGCCGACGCCCCACCCGACTGCGGAGTTGAGTTCGACCACATCCTGCCCGTGTGGCTTTCGGGTTGCCCGCGTATCCGCTTCGCCAAGCCCGACAGGTTTGCCGACGCGGTTCTCGAAGTGGAAGGCGGGGGCTTACGGACACCAGTCCAGTTGCGCGTCGGTACCAACGTGCGTCGGCAAGGACGGGGATGGCAAGTACCTCGATCTTGCAGCCGCATTGCCTGGACGGCTGTGCGGAACGATCGCCGTGGGCTGCCGTCTGTCCGCCGCACCATTGGTCGTGCTGCCCCGTCTGCGCTTTTACCGGCTGGGTCCCGTGGAGTTCTCGTACGCCGAGGATCCTGAGGCACGGGACTATGCGACCGCTGTAAGGCTTCGCGGCCCTCAGCGGGTGGACCGGACCCGACACGCTTGTCTGTAGAGATAGTAGTGGGTGGTTAATTCGTGCCGCCGATCCCGTGAAGGTGCCTGGGGTCGTCTGTCGCCTCGCCGATGAAAGAATCGACCTGCGGATTCGCTTGGCGTGACTCGGGCCTGCCGCCTTGGAAGGAAAGAGCGGGGCCCGTGGCATCAACCCCCGGTTTCGCTCGGCCTGGCCGACGTGCTGGACGACCGGTTGCGGTTGCAGCTTCACGTTCGCCCGGATTTGCTTGACGGGAAACTGCTCTGCCGGCTGGTTGGCCGGGGCGACGTGAGGGCGGGTAACGAAGACGGTTCCCGCTGGACATTCGCCATACCTCTCGACCGGTGGCGCAATCACTTCGGGGCGATGGGTGCCGGCCGGGTTCAGGTGCGCGTTGCGGGCCGTTGGCTCGACATCGTCGATCTCGCTGGATCGAGAAGCCCGGTCGAACAAGTGGATGTCCCTCTTGCCCCTACCGCTGCCCCGGCCCATCGCTCGCTTCGGCGGAGAGCGCCTTCGGGGACGACCGGGATGAAACCCTCCCCCTGATATCCGAATGTCAGAGGCGGGCCGACAGTCCGAACACGCCGCCCATCGAGCGGGAACAACTCTGCATCGCGAATGCCGCCGCCCTACTACACCTCGGCCGTCCTGAGGAGGCCGCAATAGCGATCAAAGAGTTAGCGGAGTCCCACGACTTACATGAGGCAGGATTCCTCCTGGCCACAGCCCGTCTCGTCACGGCCTGGAACAGACCCAACTGGAGGACGAGCGAGGGGCCGTACGCCGGAGTACGGTTCAATGTGCGGTACAGCGGTCACGACTGCTGGCCGAGTATGCGTACCGCCAGGCCTGCTTCCCAGGTCACGCCGAGGCGACCTGGGAGGAATGCATCCGCGAGTGCAATCGGGCTGTGCAGCAGGCACAGCGGCCCGCCCAGGTGGCATCCCGGGGGGGATTGGCGACCTGAGTTGCTCGAGTGGAAGGAAGCGATCTTGCTGCGGGCCCTCGCTCAATTCATGCTGCTCCGCGAGGTGACGGAGCCGACCGATGTTCCACGCACCGGCCAGTTCTCCTGGCTGGACGCCTGGAAGTTCTGTAGCCGCTATTTGACCAGCGTCTGGCGTGCTTCGGCGTGTCTGGACCAGTCCCAAACCCCGCGGAGCCGGCCCCCGCCTTCGTGCGGCCGCAAGAGGAACACCTTACTCGGCTTGTCCTGGCACAGGCAAGGGGCCAAGAAGGGGAGTCGCGGCGGCGACTCGATGTCTTGCACGCCAATCCCGCCGGCGCACCGCACTTTGATGCTCTCCCACTACTGCGGGCCCGGCAGTGGCGACTCAAGAAGCACTGGGACGAGGCCCGCAACGCGTATGCCGAACTGATCGCAGCCGTCCGCCGACGAGAATCGGCCATCCCCATGTTGTTGCTGTAGAATTCCCGGCCGATCACCCCGGTCCCACAGCGGGCCTCCCGGGGAACCGGAACTGATGAACGCAGAAGATCGCTGGAAGGCCATCCACGACGTATTGAGGGCCACGAAGATAAGCTCAGGCAGGCCGATAGAGAACGATTCCGCAGAGGTCAGCGAATTGCTCGGCCACCGAGGGGGGCACGAATTCCTCATCGAACATTTCCACCAGCGGCCCTTGAGCCCGTACAAGCGAGAACTTAGCAGCGCACTGCTTTCAGCGGGAACAATGGCATTTGCCAGTCGTCCTGAGGCCATTGACGAGAAGCACTAGCTTCTGCAGTTGGCCTCCGGCTATTCACCGCACTCTTCGAGAGGATCCCTGGGAACACAGAAGAAAGTTGGCGATGCCTCCAATTCCTTTTTCAAACGAAATCCGTCCATTTTCCCGATTTCTTTGCCGCGAACATGCGGAAGGCGAAGGACAATTCGAGCGACTGGTCGGCCGTCCTGGATCAGTGCGCGGGAGGAGTAATCGACCATTCGCAGTGGCAGCCGATGCTGGAGGCGGCTCTGCAAGGCTGTCCTAAAGGCTGAGGAGCAAGAGCACTCCGGTTCGAGCCATCACCGCCTTGGGAAACGGCGCCAATTCCCGAACCGACGGGCGACCACCGCGGGACGCACCCTCCAACAACCGTGCGGATTCACCTTCACCGCAGGTATACGACAGCCAGCAACCAGGGACGGAGGTTGCGGCCTCCCAGGACTGCCAAACCGACCGCTGCACCCACAGTTGGTATCACTTCGGCCCCTTCATCTCGCTTCAGGGATGAAGAGTCCAAACACCAGGGACTGCCCGGCCAGGGTGAGCCTGAACGATCGCCAGCCTCTCGGAAAGTGGTTGCCACAGTCCCCTCACCGGCGTCGCAACGGCCCATACCTCACCCATGCTCAAAATGGCAACTGCACGACCTCCGCACAGGCTCCTACGCCGCCGGCTGTGCGAGCGGTCGGGACTACTCTGTCCACAGTGGCACTGCCTCCGGTGGACCAACCGTTGGCGATATTCATGGAACAGATCCGCCAGGCTGTGTCGCTCCTTCGTGAGGCCGATCGCTTCCAGGGTCAGACCGACCAGGAAGAGCTTTCTCGCCTGCGAGCTCAGGTCCGGGAATTCATGGCTGAGCGTGATGAAGACCGCCGCGGGAATGGCTTGGTGCTGGCCGAACTGGAGCTTGCCCATCAAGCTACTATCGAAGCCAGAGCTAACGAGGTCGGCCGGCTTTTACAAAAAGGGGAGGAACTGGAAGGAGCACTCAACAAGGTTTCTGCGGAGCGGGAAGCCGAACGGGAACAAGTCGAGCAACTGCGAAATGATCACAGAGTGGCTATGACGCGGGCCAGCACAGCCGAGCAGAGCTGTCGCAGTGGAGCGGAGTTGACGAAAAACAGGAAATGCGGAATGCTCGAGGAAGAGATCAGGCGTATCACCGAGCAAAAGGAATCGGAATTTAAGAAAAAGACCAAGTACTCAAGACATTCCAGAGCACGCTCTGGAACGCCTTGCGGCCTTATTTCGAGGATGTCAAAGTCCCGGGAACTCTGCCAAGCAGCAACAAGGAACGCGAACAATTCATGTACCGACTGCAAACGATTCGCGAAAATCTAAATCGCCTGGGAGTCCCTCCAACCTCTTCAGCTTAAGATCGCCTCATGCCCGAAATTCGCACGGCCTTCGGCATCGATTTTGGCACGACCAACACGCGTATCGCCTACTGCGAACTGTGCCAGACGCTGGGGATGGTCCCGATCCGTGATCAACGCGGCGAGTCCTACGGCCTGCCGACGACCCTCGCCTATCTGGAAGGGAACCCTGTCGCCTACGGCTACGAGGCCCGTGAGCATCACTGGCTCGCACCGCTGCCCGGCTTTGCCGATCAAGTGGCTGCTGACGCGGGACACGCCCGTAGAAATCGAGGGCCGAGAGTACGAGCCGACTAAGATCGTCGCCGACTTCCTCCGCCACCTTCGCAGGGTCGTTCACGAGGCCGGACTTCCGGACGCAGCTAGAGTGCGCGGCGGTGACGATCCCTGGGGTTTCCGCCAACTGGCGCGAAGCCAGCCTCCAGGACGCATGTACTGATGCCGGCCTAGAGGTCTCGCACTTCTTCCCAGAGCCGGTAGCCGCGCGCCGTACTGCGACCTGTTTGGCGGCGTGCCTGACCCAGGGCGTCGTAGCTGTCTTCGACTGGGGAGGCGGCAGCCTTGACATCGCCGTACTCCAGGTGCGCGAGAATATCGCCCGCACGCTGGACCTCGATGGCGGCGGCTAGGGAGGCGATGACTTTGATCGCCTCATTTGCCTGGAGTTGGTCACCCTGTTCGCGAAGGACACCGGGCTGGGCTTTGAGGTCGATGAACTACTGCAAGGCAACGTTCCCCTTCTGCTCCAGGCGGAGCGAAGTAAACTCCAAGCGATAGAGGTCGGCCGGACTCGCCTCCTCGTCTTCGCGTTCGCCGCGGGCCAGAACCTCGATTTCGCGTTCGGAGCGAACGAATTCGAGGATTGGATTGCCAGTCACGTCGATCGCGGAATTGCCTCTTGACCAAGGTTGATTCCGTTCATGCGGCATTCCTCCCTCGGTCCTAGCCCGCCGGGTACTCTCTGGCGGCACCTGTAATATCCCTCTGCGGCTTCTGCCGCAGCCTTGAGCGGCGCGTCGTCGGCAGTGATCGGATCGTCGACCGCCTGAGCATTCCCGAACGGATGTGCTTCTCTCGTAACGGGCTGGATGACATCGGCAACGCAACTGCCGCTCGGCGCCGCCCTACTCGCCGCCCACGGAACATTCCCCAATCTTCGCCGCCGACATCGGCGTCCGCCTCTCCCCTTCTGTTCCTGCCGAGGATTCCTTCTACCCGGTGTTCAACGCGGGGGAAGCGGCCCGGTCGACACCAGTGCGGGGTCAGCTTCTTCGTCAGCGATGCGTCGGACGGTGTCGCTCGCCTTCTCCTTAGTGACCGCTTTGACCCGGTGACGCAACCCGCAGGGCGATTGCCCCGGGTCGTCACCGTGCCCATTGACAAGCAGGAGAAGTGGCTTAATGTGGAGTTCCGCCTGGACCGTCATCTATCGCTCCAAGTGCGTGCCACGGGCCGGCTTGCTCAGGCTAACATCCCACCCACCGTCAACCCCCACATTCCCCTCGGGTTCCCCATGCCCCAGGTGTCAACGCGCCGCTTCGGAGCCCTTCATTAGCCAGCTGTCGGCGACGTTATCGAACCTGTGCTGGTTCCGAACTTGGTTCACCCCGACTACTCAAGGGTGTTCCCTCGCCTTTCAGCCATCGAGCTGCATGACATCCGCAGGCGGAGCCCTTTGCTGCCAATCAGTTTTGACCCTTCCAATTTCCTGGGGTTGACACCCGAACAGCAGCGTGAGTGGCGACAGCGGCTCTTCTGGGCGATTCCCGGGTCAGCATGGACGATGAAAACCGACGCCTCGCTTGGCTCGAGCGGTACGCCTCTACCATGTTTCACTCTTGCCGGCGACCTTGACGGAACTCGACAGCGAGGCGATTTTCGAGCGAGCTTCATCGCCGCGGAATTGGCTCGCTCCAGTAGTCCGCATGCTGCTGCGGGGAGGACGTTCTGCTGTCTTGTGCCGGGCCCTACAAGCAGACCGCATTGGCTACGCCGACCATCAGATCGAGAACCGCCTTCGCCAGCTCATGGGCGACGAAAACTACCACCTTGGGGTGTAATATGGCCATCGACCCGATCCAGATCGCGCAGAGCATCCAGGATCGCTTCCGCCGCTACCTGCTCACGGCGTATAACTTCGCCCCCCGCTACGACGACTCGCCGGCAATTCCGGGAGGAACTTCAGCGGCCGGAGCGATTATTTCGCGGCCCGTATCTGCACGGCCTGCCCCCTTATGTTCAGGGCAGCTCCCTCCTGCGCGTTGATCGACGAGAAGGTATTACCCGCAGGCTGTCGGGCGAGTGCCTTTCTTGGACAGCCCTGCGCAGTTCTACAAGCATCAGGAGGCGGCGATCCGCGGCTCCGGGCGGGCCGCAACGTCGTAGTGGCCAGCGGCACCGGCAGCGGCAAGACGCTAGCCTTCCTGATCCCCATTATCGCCGAGATCCTGGAGAACCCGATGCCTGGGGTACACGCGCTGCCTCTTTACCCACTCAACGCACTGGTGAATGACCAGTCGAAGAACCTGCAGCGCTCCTCGCAGGTACCGCCGTCCGCTTCGGCCGGTACGTCAACATCGAGATGACACCCAAGAAGCAGAAGAAAGCCCGCGAGTTATATCCCAAGGCCCAGTCCGAATGAGGTCGATCTCCCGCGAGGAGTTCCGCGATCGCCTCCGCACATCCTCATCACGAACTACGCGATGCTCGAGTACCTGCTCCTCCGCCCCGACGACACGTCCTCTGTTCGCCGGGCCGTGGACGGTTCGTCGTCATGGACGAGGCCCACACGTACAGCGGGGCCAAGGGGAGCGAGGTCGCGCTGCTCCTTGCCGGCTCGCCACGCGGGTCAAGGGGAAGGTGGCCGGCCTCCGCAGTTTATCGGCACGAGTGCCACGCTTGGGACCGGCGCCAAGGTCCGCGAGGAGATTACCCACTTCGGCGCGGACTCTTCGCGGCCCCCTTCGAGCGATCCGACCTCGTCGAAGCCGAGACCGCCCACACCGCCGCCCCCGGCACGGTCACTGTGGCCCCTTCGATTTACGTCCACCCGGCGCGTGGCGAGTCCTGCTGACGCGGGCAGTGGAGCAGTCCCTTGGCGCCGGCGCTTGGCGACGCCGGTTTCGACGCGGCGACCGTGGGTGCGGCTGCGGTGGCGCGGCGTCGGACTTCGAGGAAGCGCTCTACGAAGTGTTCCAGCACGACGCCCACGTGCCTCGGCTCGCGATGTCGCCGAGAGACCGAGCGAGCTTCCAGCGGCAGGCGCTAGCCGTCTTCGGTGACGCCGGGCCCGAGGCCATCCAGTGGCTGACTGGCCTGGTGCGGGTATGCAGCCTGGCTCGCGTTCCGGGAGGTGATTCCCGGTTGGTGCCTTGCCGCTATCATTTCTTCGTACGCGGGCTGAACGGCGCCTATGTCGCCTTCGACGGAAACCTGGCCGCCGGCGACACCGTTCCTCGCCTCTTCCTCGATCGGCGGAACACGACTGAAGACGGGGAGGCACAGACGCTGGAGCTGGCGCCTGCCGGAAATGCGGACAACCTTACCTCTTCGGGTATGCCTTTGCGCAGGCGGGAGGCAGGACAGTCCTACGGGCCTTTGGCTCCACGCGAGAGGAGCGGGGCAAGCCGGTCTGGCTGAGCTGGAGGAGCCGCGCTGTGCGTCCGACGATGAGGCGGACGAGACGGACGAGTCGGATGCCCGGGTCGGGCGACCGATCCGCTACGATCCGAAGACGGGGGCATACTGCGACGCGGACAGTGGAGGCGCGGATGGACTGCCACTCTGGCTGGTTTCCGATAAGGAAGACCTGCCCCGTTGTTTCGCTTGTCAGGTGCGAGACACCGTCACGTCGATCCGTGCCGACGCGGAAGGCGCTCAGACAGTGGTTGCGGAAGCATTCTACCGGCACCTCCCTGCTTCGAGCCAGCAACTCGCCCAGTCGTACCCCGGCAGGGGCCGCAAGTTACTAACCTTTGCCGACTCGCGTCAGTCGGCCGCCTATTTTGCCCCGTACCTGGAGAACACGCATACCGGTCAGAAGATGCGCAGCCTCATTTACCAGGCAGTGCGGCGTGGGCAGAAGATCGAGCCGCTGGTCGATGCCGGCTTCGTCATCAGCCTCATGACGAAGATTGCAACCGAGCAACAGTGGCTCCCGCTGTCACTGAAGGGCCTCAAACTGCGCGAGGCGATTGCCCTGGCTGTGGTGCAGGAATTCTGTCTACCAGTTGGGCGTCGCCAATCCCTCGAGGCCCTCGGGCTTGTTGCCTGTCGGGTTGATTTGGGCACCTGGAAGCCACCGGTGGAGCTGACGAGGTTCCTGCCGGGCAGGGACGAGGCGGCGGCAGTCGTCCAGGAGTTGTTGGCGACCGTACGCCTTCAAAAGGCGGTCGAAATGCCCGACCCCCTTGTAGCCGTCCACCTTGCCTTCGGCATAAAGAGCGGCGAGGACGCCTTCGTCGCGAAGGGTAGCGAGAAGGGCTACGGCCGGTATCGGCTTTACGGCTTCGTCCCGGAACGGCGCCTCACCTGCAGCGGGCGCAGGGTACCTCGCTCGCGTGCTGGCGGCGGCCGCCGCGCAGCGGAGACTTCCCGCCCCTACCCCGGATGAGGTCCGGGAGGTACTGTTTGCCATCTGGACCTCGGTCACCGATGCATTCCAGTCGCCCCTGAAACGCCAGCAGATCGATGCGGGGACCATCGGGTTCCAGCTCGACTGGTCCACGCTACTCTTCACAACCGCTGTCAGCTGGTCGCTCTGTTCCCGCTGCCACCAATGGACCCCTCAGAACCTGTTTGGCGTCTGCCCGAGCTTCCGTTGTAGCGGCGAGTTGCAACCTGCTGATGCCAACGACCTGCTTCGCGATAACCACTACCGCCGAATCTATGCGGATCCCGAAGAGTTTCCGGTGCCCTTGACGGCGGCGGGAGCATACGGCCCAGCTCTCACCTAAGCTGGCCACTGACTACCAGAAGGCATTTCAGGACGGCCATCACGAGACGGAGGGGCAAATCAATGTCTTGAGCTGCTCGACAACCTTCGAGCTTGGTGTGGACCTCGGCGACCTGGAGGCCGTCTTGCTGCGCACGTACCCCCGTCGCCGGCGAACTACCAGCAGCGTGCAGGACGGGCCGGCCGCGGCATCGGCAACGCTGCCTTCGTCGTCACATTTGCGATGCCCCGATCCCACGACGAAACTTTTTCGCACACCCCGACCGGATGATCGACGGGATGATCCACCCGCCACGCATTTACCTCGGCAACGAGCTGATCGTCCGCCGCCACGTCATTCCGTCCTGCTCGCTGACTTTGTTCGCGAACAGCACGTCCAGGGCCGGGATTTCCGAACTATCGGGTCGTTGCTGTTGGCTTCCGACCCCACTGCCCCGCCGCCGCTCGGCGACTCCGGAGCAAATGCCCGCCGCCCTGGCGGCTAATGCCTGGGTCTTGGACCGCCTGATTAGCCCCGAACTCCAGAGGCAGATCGCTTCCCGCCTTGAGGCCGACATCCGCGACGATTTCACCCGCGCCGCCCAGTATTTCGACGAGGAAGCTCGGGCCTACGAGGAGGCCCTGACAGAGAAGCAGGCCCAGCGCAACTCTTTCGAGAAGGCCAGACAGTTCGACAAGTCCCAGAAGCTCACCGGCTTCATGACATTCCTTCAAAGGCGCATCGAGGCGATGCAGAAGGTGGACTGGGTCAGCTTCTTCAGTGATCGTAGCGTACTGCCTGGTTATGCCTTCCCGATCCACAATGTCATACTGGATACGTCTGACCCTGACCTGAAGCTGATCGCGATTTGCGAATCGCCCTCTCCGAGTACGTGCCGGGAGCCGCCATTGTCGCGAAGGGCAAACTCTGGCGGAGCACCGGTGTTCGCCGGCCACCTCGAAAGAACCAGCACCGCCCGCCAGTATTACGCCGTCTGCCCGAAGTGCTGGTATGTCGAGCGTCATCCTTTGGATCCGAAGAATGTCTTCGCAGCCGGGAAATGCCCCGTCTGCGGGGATGACGGCAAGCAAACTCGCCGCACGCCCCACGTCTACGAGGTTCCCGCATTCGGCTTCACGACCGACCTGAAGAAGCCCGGGGAGGAGTTGACCTTCGAAAGACCGCTGCGCATCCGCTCGTCGCGGGTGCTGTCTCTTCCCAACAAGGCACGCATGACCCGGATGTCTTGACCCTGGGCAGGGCACCAGGCCCGCGGGTCGAGCCTCTGCACTTCCGAAGGGCGGACTTCTTCGTCTTCAACGATGGCGAGGACGTGAGGCGGCGGGGGTTCCGCCTTTGCAACTCGATGCGGGCAGCAGGCCCGGCGGAAGCCAAGGTACCTTGGATGCACGAAACGCCGTTCGGGAAGCCTTGCCAGGGGAAACTAGATTGGGTCCACCTTGGTCACGATTTCCGCAGTCCCGGCTCGCCTACACTCACCGGGACTGGCTGCGGCTATGACAATCAGTCCTTCTGGCTATCGCTGGTCTATGCCCTTCTCGGGGGGATGTCGGACGTTCTGGGAATTGAGCACCAGGACATCAACGGCGTGATCCGCCCTATCAATCTCGACGCGGAGGTAATGCAAGAGGTCGTCCTCTTCGATGACGTTCCCGGCGGGGCGGGCCATGTCCGCCGGCTCGAGGATGAGAGTGAGTTGCAAGCCGTGCTAGCCGCCGCGCTTCATCGCGTGGAGGAATGCGACTGCGACCCACAAGCGGCGTGCTACCGCTGCCTCTGTAGTTATCGCAATCAGTTCTGCCACGACCTCCTCAAGAGCAGCCCGTCGCCGATTACTTTCGGCGGTTGGTCACCGCCATCTAACAGGATCCCGCGGACGACCGCCCCTTCAGTCCGTAGACCAGGCCCCACTGCTGCGCTCCGCGCTACGGGAAAGCCGCGTCGCCTATTGCGTAGCCGACCGTTTGACGGCTCTGGGGCCGCCGGAGGTCGGGCCGTGCCACGTCCTCATGCAGGACTTGGCGGCACGCGGTTGGCGGCTGCTTCGCCTAGTCGTGCGCGACGCGCTCACCCCTCTACCGCCCTATCGGCCATCTTACCCCTGATCGCGGTCCCGGCGGTGATGTGCGCAAGGTGAATCCGGGCGCCCCGTCCCCGCCTTTTTGCTCCCGTCGGCATCGGCCCGGTTCGCGAAAGATCGGGATTTACTGGGGCAACGTTTCCCAAACACGCACGGCCCGACGCGGAAGGGCGAGACGCGAAATGTCGGCCGCCATCACATCCCGCTGCTCAGGGACTCGTTGAACTCCTGCGGGATGGGCTCCCAACCGTGTGCTGCAACCGCCTGGTGCGTGCCGTCCAGTGAACTGCGCAGGCGCCCGCGCGGCTATCGCGAAATCTTTTGTCCCTGTGTCCTCCCGAGGACGCCGGCCGCAATGAGGTTCTCAGAAGGCGACCACAACGGTCAGACCTCTAACAATAAAAAGGAGACAGTCATGCGTCGGATCATTCTCAGCGTGGCGGCGATTGGCCTGGCCCTGGCACTCACCGGGACTGCGGAGGCGGGAAAGTCGGGCGGCAGAGTCCTCCGGCTCCCACGGTAGCGGGTCCCACGGCCACCGCGGTACCAGGTCCCACAGCTACCACGAACGGCACGGGACCAGGTTCGAGGGCGGCTATTTCTACCGCGGCCGCGAGCACTCGCACTGGACGCACCGGTACTGGTGGGCAAGTACGGCTGCTACACCTACTTCTGCCCGAGCACCGCTGCTGGTACTACTGGTACCAGCAAGACAATTGCTACTACCCTTGCAGCTACATCGGCACCGCCACGCCGGTCGCCGAGACGGCCCCGGTGGGTGTGCCGAGCGGTGTGACGCAGATCGTGAACGTCAACAACGATTCTGCGGGCGCAGCGCACCGGTGGCCAGACGCCGCCTGTCGTTCCGGGGAATGCTGGCCCTCCGATGCGGTAAGCAACCTCCGGGAACGAACCGGCCCAACCCCAGACGTTCAAGGGGTCGGGCCGGTTGTTAGCGCGGGTTTGGCACAACGGTCGGCCCTGCTTGCCAGGTCTCGGCGGGGTCGGGTTCACCGGAATTTGGACATGTCCCGATTCTCGCCGCGGCGTTCTCACCGCAAGCGGGTGAAGTCGGCTACTCGTTCGCCAAGAAGAGATCGACCGCCCAGCACCCCCGGACGTGCGGCCCCTCAACCCGGCAGTGGTCCAACAGCTTGTCGTCGTCGCATCCAGCATCGGTCAAGGCGTCTGCCAGGATGGCAAGTCGGGCATGTCCAGCGTGCCCTCGGGCAACAGCCGCTCCGCGTAGATATGTTCGGCGATCCGGCGGACCGCGCCGCCATTCCAGGCTATCCACGTGTGTAAGCCGCGTGGCCGCCGAAAGACATGGCCGAACGCAGCGCGCAGGGCCGCTGCGGTGCTCGGTGAATGCAGGGACGACTTTGGCTGTCGCCGCTGGACCTCCTGTTTTTTTCTTGTCTCGCGATCGCTCTTCACGGTATCCTCTCCAATGCCCCGCCGGCTCAGCAAGGGCATCTTCATCGACGTGCAATCACGAGCATGGCTGAAGGCGGGACGTAAAAGGCGCCCGGTATGCTGTCGCTTCCGATGGCGATTTCGCTGACCGATTGTCGAAACGGCAGGCGAGTTGCAGCTCAGATCGTGCATATGTCGCGCGATCTGGCGCCGCAGATGGATGCAACTTGGTGGAGAGACGCCCCGAAGGCAGTGTGCAAGCAGGAGGACGATAACCACTGGAAGTGGACGCAGCTCCTTGGAGGCGCCAGGTCATCTGAGAATGCCAGGTTTGCCCGGAGCATCGCGGTGCTGACTGACGACGGCAACATCCAGGGAGCGGCTCTGTACTACCTGAATGGCATGTCTTACCTTGAGCCTGACGCTGGAAGCGTTTTCGCCGACCGCCTCGCAACGGCTCCGCGTAACCGCGACTGGCTGGTAGCGGAGCCTGCTTGCCGGGGAGTGGGAACTGCCCTGCTGCGACTGCTGGTCGCCCACAGCTACGACGTAGGACACGGCGGAAGGGTCAATTTGCTGAGTTTTCCGAGGCCGCAAACTGTCGACTTTTACGAAAAGTTCGGTTTTGAGCGTACAGACGTGGATGAGGATGATATGATCCTTTTTGAGTTGCCACCCGACACGGCCGTTACCTTACTGCGGATGCGGGCTGCTCTCACCTGATCCCTCTTCTGGCAAGGGGTGAAAGATGGGGCGGGGTGATCCTACTCCAAGTCGCAGGCGGGGCGAAGGACCTCCGACGATTTCTGCGTGAGGTGCCCAGCCCCTCTGCGGCCGCTGGGGACGCCGTCGGCGAGGAGATCGAAACGCTCCTCGCGCTCGACCCGAGGTCGCCCTTCGCTTCCGCAAAGATACCATGGACGGCCTGGACAAGGCCACCAAGGCTCGGCTGCTGAACGACATCAGGGCAGTTCTCGCCATTGAGCGTTGCGCACGCATGTCCCATGATTGATGTCGCTGAAGCCCTGCGCATCACCGAAGAAGCCTTCCCTGAAGGACCGGAGACACTCGCTCGTCGGCTGGGCATCGACGTGCAGTACAGTCCCCTGGGTGGGTGCGATGGTTGGTGCGTGCGCAACGGTCCTCCTCAGGAGTCTGGTCAGAATCAGCACGAAGGCTCCACCGGGGCGTCGAGCGTTCACGCTGGCCCACGAGCTTGCGCACCTCCTGCTCGGGATGGACCCCGATGTCGTGTACTTTGCCTCCCCCGGCGGGTTCAGCCTAAACACTCCTGAAGAGAAGGCTGCGAGCAATCTGGCGGCTGAGCTACTGCTCCCGCACTGCCCAGGTGGCGAAGCACGCTGAAGCGCCGCTGGTTGATGCAAGAACCCTGCAAAAGATTGCCAAGGCGGCCGGCGTTTCCGTGGTCATGGCCGCATGCCGCGTCGCAAGCCTAGCACCGCAACTCGGGCTGGTGAACGCAGCCGTATTGGGGTTTTCGAACGGCGTGCTCAAGTGGACCTGGTCGAAGACGCTCAGGGTTCCGCCGGAAGCCGCGACCAACTTGCTGCGGAAAACACGGGAAGCTCCGCCTCGTCCATTTCGGGGATCTCAAAGCGACGGCAGATCCTGGTCGCCTCCCGCCTGAAAGTCCGACTTTCATGGTGATCTTTCTTCAGCTGCTCCGCCTGCTCTTGGTAAGCAAAAAACCCAAGGCGAACAACTGAAGGAATTGGAGGACCGCTTGTTCTCCGACGACGACCAGTTCCGCCGCCAGTTCAACGGCTGTTTGGGCACTTCAAGCCGAAAGCCATCCAGATGAGTTTGCGCGAGGCGATGCGCGCTCAACGAGCGTTGCATGGAGAAGTGGACGGGGGTTCGCGGAGTGCTGATCAGAGGACAGGTGGGGCAGCGGCTACATCCACTTGCGTCTAAGCGAGTGGTGCGACGGATGACGCTGCACCACTCCATAGCCTTGCCGTGAGGGGCTGCCAACCTTGACGCGGCCTGTGATTCCGGTGTCAGGAAAACGATCGTCTCGACACTCCTGAATGCCTAAGCGCAAGACCCCGATTTCTGCTGAAACCGCGGACGCCAACCATTCGGCTTTGGTCATCGTTATCCCATTTCCCGTCAGCTTGCAGGCAACTTCACGTCCTCCCCTCCGCCCGCGCCGCCCACAGGCCATGAAAGCGACCTGCCGGGCGCCCGGCGGGCCCGACCTGCACCGGTTTGTAAGAGTCCGCTTCCCCGCCCCGTCGCATCAGCCGAAATGAGCTTGCTTGCTCGACTACCCCGAGACGCACGATTCATACAGCGCCACGCAGCGAGACCCGCCCTCGGTTCGCGGCGCCGACGCGGGAACCCGATCCCCTCCAAAGGAATTGGGACAAGTCTCAATTCGCGCCGCCGCACACCCACCGCGAGCGTAGCACCTGCCCCCTTCACTACGAGTTGGCCTGCCTCGCCTCGAACCCAGCCTAACCCCGCCATTTCATTTCTCACACCCCCGCCCGGGGGACCCCATCGACCGAGGGACCCAGAGGGAGAGACGTGCGGAAAGGCAGCGCCTGAGACCGAGAAGCGGAGGATAAGCGTCCCCGGGACCCATCGCGACCCCCGGGGGGTCTGGCTCAATTTCCGCCGGTTGGCCCCCTCCGGACCCCAGCAAATGGCCGTCAATCTGCCGAAAACCCCTGAAAAACAAGGGTTTTCTGGGGGCACAAAGGGAGTGCCTTCTTGACGCGGCCCGCTTTGGTAGACAGGCAATCGGAACGAAGCAAAGCGGGATTGAAAGAGGGCGGAAAGAGGGATGAAACAGGCCCCAAACAGCCCGCAAACAAGCCGCAAACAACGGGAGGGAACGCGATGGCAGGGTATCGACCCGGTGAACCTGGACGGCTTCTCAATCGACCCGTCCAACCTACGCCAGCTTGCCGAAGTGTACGGCAGGCTCGCCGCCTACGCCGATCAGAAGGCGGCCGCGATGGAGCTGCGATTGAAGGGGGACATTGAAGCCGCCTGTCGTCGACGCGCCTGCGAAACGACTAACCGGCCCTCCCGCAATGGGCGCGCTGGTACGCGCACTGACCGGCGGCGCATCCCGGGGGTCGCGTTCCGGGCCGGTCGTTTCGAGTCTCTTTCCAGTCTCTTTCAACCCTGATTCACGGGAGGGTATGCCATGCGTACATGGCGTGAGCGGACGGTGCGCGCTGTGGTGCTGGGGGTCCGGTGGGACGTGGTCCCGCCTGAGGCGCGGGCGGCCGTCGCCTGCCTGACCGCGCGGCAATGGGACATACTCCGCTGGCGCTTGAACGGCGAGAGCTGCGAGAGCATCGGCGAGCGCGAGCGGTGTAGCCGACAGGCGATTCACACTGTCGAGCGGACCGCACTGTGCAAGCTGGCACAGCGCGGCCGGCAAGGCAAAGCCACTGTCGGTCGATACCTCGTGCGCGCGACCCGGGCAGCGCCTCTGAGGCTGCCATCGCTGAGGATGAAGCGCGAAGACTGTGCGGCCATACGGGGCGGACTCCCCCAGGACGCGCTGGACAAGCTGGCCGATGCGTTCATCGCGGAAGCGGGGTCGCGGCCCGGTCAGCGCAGCGCGGCGGGAATGGTACGACCGGCGAGCGCGGCAGCTCGAAGGCGGCAGCGGGCGGAGTGATGCGATTCCCGGCGCAAGCCGGTTATTCGCCCCGTTCAAGGCTTTTTCAACCCTGTTCGGGCGCGGCCCGCGTGATGCTGCGGATCGATCCGCTCGCGCCCCCTGTCCGGCCGCGTGGGCCATGGCAAAGTGGGCCGGTCGGTCACCGCCGGCCCGGTTGAACCCCTGACCTGGAGGGATCGAACGATGGGCAGTCTATTCGGACAGCGCCTCTTGTGAGCGCTCCCGCCCGACAACATGGGCGGAAGTCGTCGGGCAGGAGAAGACCGTCAAGGCCGTGCGCCAGCTCGCCCAGCGCGGCCACTGGCCGCCGCGCCTTCTTCCTGTCCGGGCAATCCGGCACGGGCAAGACAACCATTGCCCGGCTTATCGCCGGGGAAGTGGCCGGCCCGTGGGACGTGGAGGAAATGGACGCGGGCGCGCTGACGGAAACCGGCCTGCGCGACCTGGAGGCGCGCTGTCCCTGCGCGGCATGGACGCGGACAAGGGCGGCCGCGCCATCATCCTCAACGAGCGCGCGGCCTGCGCAAGAACGTCATCCGCGCCCTACTGGTCGCACTGGGGGCATCCCGCCCCACGTCGTTTGGGTGTTCACGTCCACGGTCGAAGGCACGGATTCGCTGTTTGAGGAATACGACGACGCATCGCCTCTCCTGTCCCGCTGCCTGCGCCTGGACCTGTCCCGCCGCGACTTGGCCAAAGCCTTCGCGGTCCGCGCCAAGGAAATCGCGGAGAAGGAAGGGCTTGACGGCCGCCCCCTGGACCAGTACGTCCGGCTCGTGCAGAAGCATCGGCAGAACTCGCGCCGTCCTTCAAGAGATTGAGTCCGGCGCCATGGGGAACGACCAGTGAGACGAACAACCGGCCGGCGCCCCATCGGCGCCGGCCCTTACCGGAGGACAAGACCAATGGGTGAATACATCGGCATCAACGGCGAGCAGATGAAGCTGGGGACGTGCGAAGACCTGTACTACGTCACCTACGACCAGGCGCGGCAGCTGCTCACCAGAGCGGTGCAAGTGCCGGGCAATCTGCCCCCGCGCGAGTACCTGGACCCGAAGCACCAGTGGCGCTATCGCTTCCCCTTCCCCGAGGAAGACGGCCGGGCCGCCGGCTCGTTCGACGACTTCAACAAGGGACGGGTCTTCTCCTGCCTGCCCGGCGCCCGTTCGCCCTGTCCCCCGACAACCACGACAAGCTATGCGTCTCCATCGGCCTGGGCGGGGTCCGTGGAGTCGGCGGCTTCAACGTCAATACCTGGGTCCCCTGCCCGGCATCGGGCCGGCTGGATCGGCATAGCCCGATGGACTCCTGGCCGGTCGAAATCGTGCAACAGCGGCTATGCCGGACGGTGCCCTCTGGACCGTCCTACGTGCGGCTGGTGCGGGAAAAGTACCGCATCGACCGGACCGCCGCCGAGGCCCTGGCCGCGTTCCTGCGCAACTACGAACGCGACGAACGCAGCGCGAACCGCGGCTACTGGCCACCGTCGCGGATCGCATCCTCGCCGGCTACCCGGACAAGGCGCTGGTCGTGAAGTGAAAGAGCGTCGATGAACAACCCGCGCCCCGGACCGCGCCGGGGAGCCGCTCTCTTTGCCCCGGAGGAATCAGACAATGGCTCAGGCCGTGATTTACGCCCGGTTCTCCCCCGCCCCAACGCGGCGGAGTGCGATTCGGTCGAGAAGCAGATTGAGCGCTCCGCGCCTACTGCGACGCCCACGGCTATGAAGTGATCGGCAAGAAGCACGACAACGAATGAGCGGCGGCCGGGCCGACAACCGCCCCGGGCTCCAGGCGGCCATCGCCCTGGCGTGCAAGCGCAAGGCCGTGCTGGTCGTCTACAAGCTGGACCGGCTCGCCCGGAACACCCGCGACGCGCTGGACGTGCTGGAGCCCTGCAGAAATCGAAAGCGGACCTAGCGTCACTCGTCGAGCAGATCAACTCGCGGAGTCCGATGGGGCGATTATTCTTCACCCAGCTCGCCGCGTTCGCGGAGCTGGAAGCGCGAGCAGATTCGGGAGCGGACCAGCGCGGCCATGCGCACGTACCAGGCGGACGGCCGGCGCATGACGCGGGCGGACCGCTGCCCGTTCGGCCAGCAAGCCGACCCGGCCGACCCCTCGCGGCTGATCGATAACCCCGAGGAGCTGGCGGCCCTGGAGCGCATCCGGACGTTGCGGTCCGAGGGGAAGGGCGCGAAGGCCATCACGGCGGCGCTGAACGCCGAGCGGTTCCCCTGCCGCGGGTGGTGCTGGCATGTGACCACGGTAAAGCGCTGCTCCTGCGCGTCAGGCTGGCGGACCGGCGGCTTGACAGGACCGCATTTACAGAATGACGCGGCTTCTGCGAGTCGTCCACAAGCGGACGGCTCGCGGAAACCGCCGAGTTTTGAGAATGGCCGATAGCTGGTCGTGCCGATCGTACCCGCTGGCCAGGGAACGCGAATGGACGGAAGAGCGGCTACACCTGACTACACCCGACTACACCCGCTGCCGGGGTTTTTCAGGGGCAACTGGTGTAGTGGAAAATGCAAAAACCCCGGGAAATCCGGGGGTCTCTTGCATATTCTTGCTTTTTGACAGCGATGTTTTCGGCTGCCAGTTCCCAGCGGGACGGGACGGCCGGGAGGGATTGGGTGGCCATGCGGGGCACGGGCCTCACAAAACAGCACGGGACGGAGGGGGCTTCCCATTATTATAGGGGAGCCCGCTCCGTCCCGCCTGACCCGAAGCCGTTGGCCGGCTGACGGCGATTTCCAGGTCATCTCGTTGCGCAGGCCATAGACTCCCGGCGCATATTTGAGGATCGTTTCGATCATGTGGGCATCCGCCGGGCTGGCGGCCTCGCCCCGCAAGACCAGAGTGCCCGAACTGTCCACGCCCATCGTCAGGCCGTTGCGGCTGGCGGCGCTGATCCGGTCCGAGCGAGCGAGCAGGCCTTGCAGATCGGTCTGCACATTGGGCGCCAGGGCAGCAAACCCGCTGCCGCTGTTGAGCCCGATGACCGGCCCCGTGCCGCCGGGGCGATTCGCCATGGCGAGGGCATTGGGCAGGACAAGTGCCATGGCTCCGAAGTTGGGTCCGGTCTGACTGTTGGTGCTGCCCAGTCCACCCCCACCGCCCAGGCTGCTCATGCTGCCGCCGCGCACGTTGGCCGACCCGCTGGTGCTGCTAATCAGTGTGGACGTGTTGGTCAGCATGTTGGTCGGCGTGCTGACCAGGCTACCGGTGATGAGCGGGGTGCCGAAGGCGGCGTTGGAGGCGCCGCTGCCGAGTCCAGCGGCCAGGGGGTTGGCAAAGCTGGAGGCCAGCATGTTGTATTGAGAGACGCCGCCGAGTGATTGGGAACCACGGCCGCCGCCGGACCCGCCGCCATAGCTGCCGGTGCCGCTGGTGCCGGAAAACAAGCCGCCGCTGCTGCCGCTGAAACTGCCACCGCTGCCGCTGCTGCCCGCGAAAGAACTGCCGCTGCTGCCACTGGTGCTGCCGACGAAATTGTTGCCACCGGCGAAGGAGAATCCGCTGCTGCTGCTGCTGCCGCTGCTGGAGCTGCCGCCGCTGGACATGCCTCCGCCGCCTCCGCCGCCGCCATACCCGCCGCCACCGCTGGTGCTGATGCCGGCCCCGCCCTGAGCCTGCGCGGTGGTGCTCCAGGTGAGGAGTACGGCCGCCGCCAACGTGCCGGCTGCCAGGACGCGGAACATCATTCTGCCCTTGCGCATGGGTAGCCCTCGCTCGTGCCTCGACGAATCTGTCATCGGCCGACGCCCCCCGGTCGCATGACCGGCAAAAGCCCTACCGACGAAATTATTGACGTTGACCGCACCGGATGCAATGACAGGGGAAGCACCGGCGTTTGTCAACCTCAGTATAAACACCGATGACGCGCGAAGGACTTGCGCCAGCGCCGCAAGTTGCCCCACGAGCCCCAGCGCCAGCGAGGGGCGTGTAGAGATCTTCCGTCCCGCACTATCAGAGATTCCCATGCCTACCTTCCACCTGGCCACCTTCACCGCCGACGTAACTCCCCCCATCGGCCATCCGCTCTGCGGCGGCTGGATCATGGAGGCCCGGGCCATCGACGAACCGCTCTTCGCCCACGGCCTCGTCCTGCTGGGCATGGGCCAACCCATCGTGCTGTGTGCCGTCGACTGGTGCGGCATCCGTAACGACGCCCACCGTTCCTGGCGCGAGGCGCTGGCGAAGGCCACGCACACCGTGCCGGCCAACGTGGCGGTGCAGTGCGTCCACCCGCACAATGCCCCGTTTGCCGACACCGGTGCCGAGAAGCTGATCCAGGAGGCTCCGAAGCCAGCGCCGTCGCTCGACCTGAAGTTCTTTGCCCAGGCCGTGGCTAAGACCGCCGAGGCAGCGAAGGCGGCCCTGGCGAAAACGACCGTCATCACCCATTTCGGCCTGGGCAAGGCCCGGGTCGAGAAGGTCGCCTCCAGCCGTCGCATCATCGGGCCTGATGGCAAATGGAAAGCCTCCCGCTTCAGTGCCACGAAGGACCCGAAGGTGCAAGACGAGCCGGAAGGGCTGATCGACCCGTGGCTGCGGACATTGAGCTTCTGGAACCGTGAGCAGCCGGTTGCCGCCCTGCACTATTATGCGACCCACCCGATGAGCTATTACGGCGACGGCCGGGTCACCAGCGATTTCTGCGGCCTGGCCCGCGAGAAACGGCGAGCAGCAACGAAGGTCTTTCAGGTTTACTTCACCGGCTGCGCGGGCAACATCACCGCCGGGAAGTACAACGATGGAGCGAAGGAGAACCGCCCCGTGCTGCGCGACCGCATCGGCGATGCGATGGCCGCCGCCTGGGACGGGACCAAACGCCACGAACTGACCGGCTGGCAGTGGCGCGTCGAGCCGGTCACCTTGCCGCCGCGGAAGGAAGCCTCGTTCGGCGAGGAAGCAAGCCGGAAGGCCCTGGCGGACGCGGGCGAGAAGCCGGCGAAGCGGAACAACGCCGCCTTTCAGCTGGCCTGGCTGGCGCGGCGCGATCGCCCGATCGACTTCACCTGCCTGGACCTGGGCCAGGCGCTGGTGCTGCACTTGCCGGGCGAGCCGTTCATCGAGTATCAGTTGAAGGCCCAGGAACTGCGGCCCGACGCCTTTGTCTGCGTGGCCGGCTACGGCGACGACGGACCCGGCTACATCCCGACCAACCGGGCGTTCCTGGAAGGCGGCTACGAGCCGACCGTGGCCCTGGCGGCGCCCAGCGAGGAACTCATGAAGCGGACGATCGCGAAGTTGCTCAAAAAATGACTTCCCGGTTAGCCGCGACCCGGAGGGGAGCGCTGCTCACCAGCGCTCCCCTTCGGGTCGCGGCTAAACGAAGGAGGCAACCGGATGCCCCAGTGCGTGGACTGCGGCGCGGAAACGCCGCGCGAGGAAATGTATGGCCCGCCGGACGAGCTGCGCTGCCCGCGCCTGCGTGCAGAAGCGCTTTCCGACGACCAACGTGGCGACCCGCCCCCGCTCCCGCGTCTTTCGCCGCTGGCCGCCGGTGACGACGTTTGTGATCGTGGCGGCGGTGGTGGTGACGATCCTCTACATGTCCAACGTCACCGCGGTCCACTGGCTCTTCGCGAACCAAACTGCCGTCTGGGATGGTCAACTCTGGCGATTGCTCACTTCGGTTTTCCTGCACGACCGGGGAACTCCGCTTCATATTCTCTTCAACGCCATCATGATGTGGCGATTGGGAAAGGGCATTGAGAACTGGATGGGTTCCCTGCGGTTCGCCGGCTTCTTTATCGCGGCCGGCGTTGGCTCGTCGGCAGCACAGTTTCTGACCGGTGTTGGCGGCATCGGACTCTCAGGAGTCGTCTATGCGTTTGCCGGTCTCCTTTTTGCCTTGCGCAACGAAGAAGAGTTCGCCGCGGAACTGATGCCCCCTGGTCTCATCCGCCTTCTCGTCATCTGGTTCTTCGTCTGCATCGCGCTGACTCACTTTAACTGGTATCCCGTTGCCAACATGGCCCACGGCGCCGGCGCGGTGATCGGCTGGCTGTTCGGTCGGGCGATCCTGGCCCGCTGGCAGGTCGCCGCGAACGTCGCGGTGGGTCTCCTGTGCCTGGGACTGATGCTGGCGACGCTCTATATGCCCTGGAACTGGCACTACGATTGGCATCGGGGCGATCAGGATTTCCAGCGCGGCGATTATGTCCAGGCGCTGGCCTGGTATGAGCGCGCCGCCCGCCGGCAGCCCGGCGAGCCGGACATCGAGAACAACATCAACCTGTGCAAGAGCCTGCTCAAGCAGGAGCAGCATGACGGACAATAACGATCCCGGCGATGCAAAATCTCGAAATCAAATGCCGCTACCCCGATCTCGATCGAGCCGCGCACCTGGCCGTCGGACTCGGCGCCCTGCTGCATGGCCGCCTTTCCCAAACCGACACCTACTTCCGCATCAACCCCGGTCGCCTGAAGCTGCGCCACATCCGCTCCGATGCCGCGGAATGCTATGAGCTGATCCATTACCATCGCCCGGATTGCCTTGATCCCAAGGCAAGCCACTACGAACGCTTGCCGGTCACCAACGGCCCCGGCACGCTGGCGTTCTTCACCGCGGCGCTCGGCGTCCTGGTCCGCGTGGACAAGGAGCGCATCGTCTACCTGATGGATCACCTGCGGATCCACCTCGATGAGGTTGCGGGATTGGGCCGGTTTCTAGAGTTCGAGCTGGCCGTGGCGGCGGAGCAGCCGCTGGAGACGTGCCGGCGAAGGATGGATGAGTTGCTGCGGACGTTTGGCATCGCGCGGAACGAGCTGGTCAGCGGGTCGTATGCCGATCTCGTTTAGCCGCGAGCTTCTGCAACCGCTAGCGAGCCTCCCGCGTAAGCGGGGGGAGATCGCTCGCGGCTAAACGGATGCTCCTCAAAACTGATCGAGCCAGAAGTGAAACCCGCGGTAGTACGGCTGCGGCTCGAACAACTCATGGCGCCAGTGCGGCTCAATGAATGGCGGATAGGCCATGTAGGCCGGCGGGCGCGTGGGGTGGAATCCGGTGGCGTAGCTGCTGGGCGGCTCCGGCCAGCGCGGGCTCATCGTCGGCCAGTAGCTGTGCGGAAAATAGTAATAGGGATAGTAATTGTAGCGGTTGAGCGGCGTGTAGGACGGTGGGGGGTAGCCCTGCGCCAGCGCCCTGGTTGCCGCGCCCGACCACAGGGCCAGGCCCAGCACGCCCGCGCACAGCGCGTAGCAGAAGTCGTCGCGTCATCGTCTGTCCTCCTGACGGGGCGGACACTCCGTGGCCCGCCGTCCGTCCCAAGTCTAACCGACGATCCCGCTGCCTGCGCCGCCGCCGCCCGGTTGAGGCGATAGAACATCTTTGGAGGCGGCAAGCGGTGCCGCGGACAACGATTGTGCCGGCAACGGCCATTACTCCCCTCGCCCCGGTACTCCGGGGAGAGGGGTTGGGGGTGAGGGGTTCTTGGCTGGGAAGGTTCAGCCCCTCACCCCCGACCCCTCTCCCCGGAGTACCTGGGCGAGGGGAGCCATCTGCGTAGGAGCCCAATGAGCGAGCACGCGGTGTACGACAACCCCCTAGTGACCCGCTACGCCAGCCGCGAGATGGCCGAGCTGTGGGGCCCGCGGCGCAAGTTCAGCACCTGGCGCCGCCTCTGGGTCGTATTGGCCGAGGCGCAATACGAACTCGGCCTGCTCGCCGACGATGGCCGCACGCCGCGCATCCGCCCCGAACAGCTCGCCGCCCTGCGGGCCCACACCGACGACATCGACTTCGCCCGCGCCGACGACTACGAACGCCGCTTCCGCCACGACGTGATGGCCCACATCCACGCCTTTGGCGACGTGGCCCCGGCGGGGCGCGACATCATCCACCTCGGCGCCACCAGTTGCTACGTCACCGACAATACTGACCTGATCCTGATGCGCGAGGGGCTGCGGCTTCTGCGCGACCGCCTGGTGGGCGCCATCGACGCCCTGGCCCGTTTCGCCGAGCGCTACTGCGACCTGGAAACGCTCGGCTTCACCCATTTTCAGCCGGCGCAGATGACCACGGTGGGCAAGCGCGCCTGCCTGTGGTGCTACGACTTGGTCCTGGACCTGCACGAGCTGGAGCACCGCCTGGACACGCTCCGCTTCCGCGGCGCCAAGGGGACCACCGGCACGCAGGCCAGCTTCCTTGCCCTGTTCCGTGGCGATCACGAGAAGGTGCGCCAGCTCGACCGCCTCGTGGCGAAAAAAATGGGCTTCGCCGATGTGTACCCGGTCACCGGCCAGACCTATTCGCGCAAGGTCGATAGCCAGGTGCTGGACGTGCTCTCCGGCGTCTGCCAGAGCGCCACAAGTTCGGGACCGATCTGCGGCTCCTGAGTCATCGGCAAGAAGTCGAGGAGCCGTTCGAGTCGGAGCAGGTCGGCTCGTCGGCGATGCCGTACAAACGCAACCCAATGCGGGCCGAGCGGATGTGCGGCCTAGCCCGATTCGTCTTCAGCCTGACGGTCAGCGCCGCCCAGACCGCGGCGACCCAGTGGCTGGAACGCACGCTCGACGATAGCGTCAACCGCCGGCTGACACTTCCACAGGGCTTCCTCGCCACCGACGGCGTGCTCCGCCTGCTCCTGAACATCGGCGCCGGCCTCGTCGTCAATCCGGAGGTGATTACTCGCAATGTGCGCCAGACCCGGCCGTACATGCTTGCGGAAAACGTCCTGATGGCAGGGGTGGCCGCCGGCGGCGATCGGCAGAAGCTGCACGAGGCGCTGCGCCAGCACAGCCAGGCCGTCACGGCCCGGCTCAAGGCCGGGGCGGCGGACAACGACTTGCTGGAGCGGCTTCAGGGAGACGCGACATTTGCCGCGGTGGATTTCGCGCCTCGAGGCCGAAGGACACCTGGCGGGCCGGGCCCCGCAGCATGTGGACGAATTCCTCGCCCAGGAGATCGCCCCGATCCGCGAACGCTACCGCGAACTGCTGGGGCAGAGCGCGGCGCTGGATGTGTAGGCCGATCACGCGGCCATCCGGCGGACCTCGACCGGCTGGACCGGCACCACGGGCAAGCCGGCACCCCTCCGCCGGATGAGCACGACAATCGCCGTCAGCCACAGGAGCATCGTCGCATAGGTCACCAGTCCCAGGTCGCGCGGCACCTGCATTCCCGGCCAGCGCGGCACGATGTTGCAAACCAGGTTGATCCCAAGCAGCAAGCTCAGGCCCAGGCCCAGCCGAGGCCGTCCCTCGCGGACAGGTCGCCGGGCCATGAAGGCCATGATGAGCGGCAGGGCCAGCAGGAAGTAGTGCATGTGGCAGCCCGGGCTCAGCAAGAACATCAGCAGCACCAGAGCCCCAAGGACCAAGGCGGTGTCCATCTCGGCCCGCGGCCGGCGTCGCCCAGCGGCCAGCAAGGTCACGCCGGTGAAAACGGCCCCGAGCAGCCAGTGGACATTGCGCGGCACCCAGGGGTCCACCCACTCCGGCCGGGTAGCCGGGTCGCGGTGCAGGGTGTTGTGAATGACCGCCAGGAAGCTTTGCGTATCGGTGGTGACGGCCGTCAGCTCTTGCAGGCGGGATTTGTCGGTCTGGTCGCCCAAGCCGGGGGCCAGGATCACCGTGGCAAAGGTGTGATAGCGCTGCCAGGCTCGGGCGGGACCGAAGACCACCGTCGGAATCACCGCCAGCCCCACGAACAATCCCAGGACGCAGCCGGCCAGGCAACGATAGTCGCGCCGCCAGAGCGGATAGATCAGCAGAAAGGCGGGGAAAACCTTGAGGCAAATGGCCCCGGCCAGACAGAGGCCCGCGCGCCATGGATGGCCTCGCAGCAGCCCCGCCATCAGGCCGCAGACCAGCGCCAGCAACATCACGTTGACCTGGCCGCGCACCAGGTCGCTGCCCAGCGGCGGCAAGCAGAACAGCACCGGCCAAAGGCGCAGCGCCCACCAGGCCCGGCAGCCGGCCGGCCGAGAACGCACCGCCGGGTCGGGGGACGTTTGCTCCAGCGCCCGGGCCAGGACGTGCGCCCCCAGAAAGAGGCAGGCCACGTTGATCGCATACCAGACCGCCACCGACACGCCGTAGGGCAGCAGGCCGGCCCGATCCACCCCGGCCGGGGCATCTGCCAGCGGGGTCGCCAGGATGGCGAGCAACGGCGGATAGTTGTAGTGCCAGCCGTTGTCGTCCTGGACTGTGTAGAGGTCGTTGCCGCTGCGGACCGCCCAGTGCCGCGCAGGTAACAGCCCAGGTCGCCCATCCGCCGCTGCATGAAGCCGGCCGAGCGAACCTCGGTCAACACCCCAAAGCCGACAATCACCAGCGCGAACAGAGCCAGGGCCCACCGCTCCCCGCGTGAGAGCCCGGTCACCGAGCTGTTTGCCGGCATGCTGTATTCTCCCCAGAAAGCGTTGCGCAGCCCGTCCGTAGCGGACGCATCCGCGCTGCCCGGGGTAGTATCGGGCGGATTCTTCGGCACATTCAGTCGTTCTTGCGCAACCGTTCAGGTCGCCCGCAGAAAAGTGATGCTGGGGGGATGGGAGTGAGACGGGAGGCGGTGCCGATTTCCCCGCAAATTCCCACGTTGACGTAAATTCGCCGGGAATTATATGCGACCTGGCGCGTGCGTCGCAATCCCTTGCCAAATCATGACATGCGCCTTCACATTTCAGCGCCAGGCGCCAGGTCGCATATAATTCGGTGTGTGCGGACACACCCTGCCGACCAAGGATCAGCCTGAGCAAAGCGAGCTGTCCGCTGGGGCGAAAGTCTCACTCCGCGCGGTTGTCGGCTGCTCCTTTTTTAGACCGCAAACCCCTTCCCCGCCCGCAGGCTGGCCAGGACATAGACCCCGTGCAGGGTCACGATGCCCGCCACCAGCCAGGCCAGCAGGCGGGCTGTGCCCACCAGGCCGTTTGTCGCTCGGGCATATTCCGGGATGGCCTCGCCGACATCGTCCAGCCCGTGGCCCAGGTCGTCCAGCCCTTGCTCCTGTTCCTCGAGCTGGCGATCGAGCGACTCCAGGTAAAGCGGCAAGAGCGTGGAGAAGGACTCGGCCAGGACGATGCTTTGCTTGAGGGCGGCCTCGTATTCGGAGCGGCGATCGAGCGCTTGCCGGAGCTGGGCCTGGGTGGCCCGCAAAAGGGTGGCGGCCTTGCCGAACTGGGTCTTCAACTGGGGCCAGCGGGCGACGGCCGTCTCGACTCCCTGCTGCGCCTGCCGCAACAGGGCGCCGACGTTGCGCAGCCGCTCCGTCTCCCGCAGAATGCGCGACAGGTCGGCCGTCAGCTTCGGCAACTCCTCGGCCAGGCGAGCGCCGTGCTCGGGGACGTCCTTGAGTAGTTTTTCGATCTTGCTCTGCTGGGTCAGGGCCACGGCCAGGGCTTGGCGGGTGTGGTCGGCCATCTTGCGGCTCTCGTCCAGCGAGGAACGCAGCTTGGGCAGGTCGGCTTCGAGTCCCGCCATCTCCTCGTCGGCTGCTTTGGCCCCCGCGGCGGCCTTCCGCATGCCGTCCGCAATCTTGTCCCCGTCCGGCCAGAACTTGCGCTGCTCGATCTCCGGCTTCAGGCCGCGGAAGCTCACCACCGGATAGTGATAGCCCGACAGCCGATCCACCTGCTCCGCCCCGGTATTCAGCGACGTTTCCAGTCCCTTGAAGCCGTCGCGCATGGTGCCTAATCGTTGCGCCTTGAGCAGGTCCTGCATCTTGTCGAGCCCCTCGCCGAAGCGGACCAGCCCATCGTGGATCTCCCGGGTCGCTTTCAGATCGGGCGGGGCCTGCCGAAGCAGAACGCTGAGCTGGCGGGCGTCCTCGCGCAAGCCGGCGGTGGCTTCGTCGAGATGCCCCGCTGCCTGCCCGGCGGCCGGCGCCACCTGCTCGTCGAGATACGACGCCGTCGCTCCCAGCCCCTGGCCCACCTGACCGAACGCCTGGCCGTCGAGCGTCTCGCCCAGTCCGTCCAGCCCGCCGGCCATGTCGCCCAGGGCATCGCCGACCGTCCGCAGCCGGTCGAAATCGACACTCTGCGCCCGCAGGGTGCCGGTGACCGTCTTCGTCTCCGCCTGGAGCTGCCGGCCGAGGTCTTGCAACTCCGGCCGCCGCAAATCGTGAACCTGCTGCCGAAACAACCTGACCTGCTTGCCGGTCCGCTGCGTGACATGCTCGGCCCGACCAAAGGTGTTATCGACCTCAGCCCGGCCGGGCAGCTGGCACGCGAAGGCCACCAGCACGCCCGCGACCGCCAATTCCAGAAGGCCGATTGACAGGAAGACGACTCGACGCATCGGACGATCCCCCCAACATTGGAGCGGACGGGCTCTTTACCCATTCTAGCTGCGCCGGTCAATCGACGCCGGCTCATCGTTATTCGGAGAGCAGGAGGTGTTGCTTGCGCGAGCATCTAAGGAGCCGTCCAGGATTAACTTCCAGGGGTGGGACCGGCGTCCCGCCGGTCCGGACCGGCGGGACGCCGGTCCCACCGGAGTAATTCCTGGCCGAGTCCTAATGGATTGCACTGCGCTGACGGGCGCACGCCATGTTTCGGCGCCGGGGCAGCGCCTGCCACGAGCGCCTGCCAAGCGTGGCAGGCGCTCGTCGTGCCGCTAGTGCCTGCCCTGGTTGATGTTGCGCTGCGCATGCCGAGCGCCTGCCACATTGTCGGGGGTACTGGGGGGTGGCAGGCGCTCCCCCGGAGGACACGGACCTCGCAATCGGCCGACGATTCCCTTTGTCCTGGCCTCCCGCCACGGGTACACTCGCTGATACTTCCAGCACCCGCGATCCAGGGAGTCGTCCCGTGTCCGATCCCACTCCCGTCCAGCCGATTCCCGACCCCGACGCTCAAGCCACCCTGCCGCCGCTCGATGCCGACCCCGCCGCGACTCTGCCGCCGACGCTCTCCGAAGGCACCGCCCCAGCCGACGACGCCCCGACCGCCGATGCCGTCCGCTACCGCGTCCTGCGCTCCCACGCCCGCGGCGGTCTCGGCGAGGTCTTTGTCGCCCTGGATACCGAGGTCGGCCGGGAGGTCGCCTTGAAGGAAATCCAGGACGAGTTCGCCGACGACCCCGCCAGCCAGGGCCGCTTCCTGCGCGAGGCCGAGGTCAACGGCCGGCTGGAGCACCCGAGCATCGTGCCGGTCTATGGCCTGGGCCGGCATGCCGACGGCCGGCCCTACTACGCCATGCGCTTCATCCGCGGCGAAACGCTGGACGCCGCCGCCCGCCGCTTTCACGAAGCGGCGAGCGCCAATCAGGCGAGCGGGGGACGTTCGCGAAGTCCCGGCGAGCGGGGGGCGTCAGCCCCCCGGTGAGGGCGATGACACTCACCGGGGGGCTGACGCCCCCCGCTCGCCGGCCGAACGCAATATCGAATTTCGCCAGCTCCTGACCCGTTTCATCGCCGTCTGCAACGCCGTGGCCTACGCCCACTCGCGCGGCGTGCTGCACCGCGACATCAAGCCGGCCAACGTGATGCTCGGCAAGTTCGGCGAGACGCTGCTGGTGGACTGGGGCCTGGCCAAGGTCATGGGCCAGGCGGAGAGTGTGCCGCGGGCGGACGAGCCGGCGCTGGGGCCGTCCGGGGACGGCGCGGGGCACACGCAGCAGGGCGCGGTGCTGGGCACGCCGGCGTTCATGCCGCCGGAACAGGCGGCGGGCCGGCTGGACCTGGTCGGCCCGGCCAGCGACATCTACAGCCTGGGGGCGACGCTGTACGTGCTGCTGACGGGCCGGGCGCCGTTCACCGATCCGAACATGATGATGATGTTGGCGGCGGTGCAGATGGGGGAGTATCCGCGGCCGAGCCAGGTGAAGCCGGGGGTGCCGCCGGCGCTGGAGGCGATCTGTCAGAAGGCGATGGCGTTGCAACCGGGGGAGCGTTATGGGTCGGCGGCGGCGTTGGCGGGGGACATGGAGCACTGGCTGGCGGACGAGCCGGTGAGCGCCTGGCGGGAGCCGTGGGGGGTGAGAGCGCGGTGCTGGCTGGGCCGGCATCGCACGCTGGTGACGGGGGCGGCGACGATCATGGTGATGGCCGCCGTGGGCCTGGCGGTGGGTCTGGTGTTCCTGGCCGTAGCGAACCAGCGCGAGCTGGGATTTGCGCACGGAGGCCGACACCAACGCGGCGGAGGCGCGGCGGCAGGTGGAGCGGTTCGAGGTGGCCAACGGCCAGCGGCTGTTGGATAACGGGGACACGTTCGGAGGGATGCTGTGGTTCGCCCAGCCACTGACCGCGACGCCGCCGTCGGCGGCCGAGGAGATGCACCGCTATCGGCTCAGCTATCACTGGCGATACGCGACCAGGCCCACCCTGGTGGGGTGTTTCTTCCACCAGGGCGCAGTGTATTACGCCGCCTTCAGCCCGGACGGCCGCCGCGTCGTCACCGCCAGTGCGGACAAGACGGCGCGGGTGTGGGACGCCGTCACGGGCAAGCCGTTGTCGCCACCGCTCACGCATCAAGGCCCGGTATGGCAGGCGTCGTTCAGCCCGGACGGCCGCCGCGTCGTCACCGCCAGTTATGATAAGACAGCTCGGGTGTGGGACGCGGCG
The DNA here is from genome assembly GCA_963827935.1 of uncultured Planctomycetota bacterium. Classification (GTDB taxonomy): domain Bacteria; phylum Planctomycetota; class Planctomycetia; order Gemmatales; family Gemmataceae; genus DATFNV01. The sequence continues at coordinate 1,651,059 of CAWHCN010000004.1, forward strand.
ACGGGGCAGGCGTTGTCGCCTCCGCTCACGCATCAAGGCGTGGTGTTTCAGGCGTCGTTCAGCCCGGATGGCGGCCGCGTCGTCACCGCCAGTGAGGACAAGACGGCGCGGGTGTGGGACGCGGCCACGGGCCAGGCGTTGTCGCCGCCGCTCACGCATCAAGCCTTTGTTGTGCAGGCGACGTTCAGCCCGGATGGCCGCCGCGTCCTCACCGCCAGTGGCTTTGTGGCGCGGGTGTGGGACGCGGCGACAGGCCAAGCATTGTCGCCACCGCTCACGCATCAAGACCCGGTGAGGCAAGCAACGTTCAGCTCGGACGGCCGCCGCATCGTCACCGCCAGTGGCTTTGCGGCGCGGGTGTGGGACGCAGCGACGGGCCAGGCGTTGTCGCCACCGCTCACGCATCAAGGCGCGGTGTGGCAGGCGACGTTCAGCCCGGACAGCCGCCGCGTAGTCACCGGCAGCGGGGATAAGACGGCGCGGGTGTGGGACGCGGCGACGGGCCAGGCGTTGTCGCCACCGCTCATGCATCAAGACACGGTGAATAGGGCGTCGTTCAGCCCGGACGGCCGCCGCGTCGTCACCGCCAGTGATGACCAGACGGCGAGAGTGTGGGACGCGGCCACGGGCCAGGCGGTCTCGCCACGGCTCACGCATCAGGGCAAAGTGTTGCAGGCATCGTTCAGCCCCGACGGCCGCCGCGTCGTCACCGCCAGTCTGGACGAGACGGCGCGGGTGTGGGACGCGGCGATGGGCCAGGCGTTGTCGCCACCGCTCATGCATCAAGGTCTGGTGTTTCAGGCGTCGTTCAGCCCGGACAGCCGCCGCGTAGTCACCGCCAGTGCAGACAAGACGGCGCGGGTGTGGGATGCGGTCACGGGCCAGGCGTTGTCGCCACCGCTCACGCATCAAGAGTTTGTGAATCAGGCGACGTTCAGCCCGGACGGCCGCCGCGTCGTCACCGCCAGTTTTGACAAGACGGCGCGGGTGTGGGACGCGGCGACGGGCCAGGCGTTGTCGCCACCGCTCACGCATCGACTCGGGGTAATGCAGGCGACATTCAGCCCGGACGGCCGCCGCGTCGTCACCGCCAGTGATGACAAGACGGCACGGGTGTGGGACGCGGTCACGGGCCAGGCGCTGTCGCCGCCGCTCACGCATCGGGGCACGGTGGTGCAGGCGATGTTCAGCCCGGACGGCGGCCGTGTCGTCACCGCCAGTATGGACGCGACGGCGCGGGTGTGGGACGCGGTCACGGGCCAGGCGTTGTCGCCGCCGCTCACGCATCAAAACGTGGTGTATCAGGCGACGTTCAGCCCGGACGGCCGCCGCGTCGTCACCGCCAGTGCTGACAAGACGGCGCGGGTGTGGGACGCGGGCACGGGCCAGGCTTTGTCGTCACCGCTCACGCATCATGGTCCAGTGAATCAGGCGACGTTCAGCCCGGACGGCCGCCGCGTCCTCACCGCCAGCCAGGACAACACGGCGCGGGTGTGGGACGCAGCGACGGGCCAGCCGTTGTCGCCACCGCTCACGCATCGACTCCCGGTGATCCAGGCGACGTTCAGCCCGGACGGCCGCCGCGTCGTCACCGCCAGTAATGACGGGACGGCGCGGGTGTGGGATGCGGCGACGGGCCAGGCGTTGTCGCCACCGCTCGCGCATCAAGACCAGGTAAGACAGGCGTCGTTCAGCCCGGACGGCCGCCGCGTCGTCACCGCCAGTGGCTTTACGGCGCGGGTGTGGGATGTATCGCTGGACGATCGTCCCGCGGCCGACTGGGTGCGGCTCGCCGAGTTCCTCGCCGGCCAGCGCCTCGACCGCTCCGGTGCCGCCGAGCCCCTGTCGCCGCAAGAAATGCAAGAGGACTGGGAGTATCTGCGCGCCCGCTATCCGCGGGACTTCAGCGTCACCGCGGAGCAGGCGTTCGCCTGGCACCGGGCCGAGGCCGCGAAGTGCCTCCAGGAGAAGAACCCCGGCGCCGCCCTGTTCCACACCCTGCACAGCGGCCTGGAGTGGCCCCTGCTCAGCGGCCGGCGGGGGTGGTGAGGGGGCGTGGAGGACGGGAGGGCGTCGGTGGTGGCCAAGTCACAGCTCCAGGTCGTCCAGGACAAGAATGCGGAGTTCCTGGACGCGGCGCAGGGTGAAATCGTTGGTCAGAAGCGCATCACAGGCGCCATCAAGTGAGGCAGCGACCTGAAAGGCATCCGCCAGGGCGAGGTTGTACCGGACCCGGAAATCCGCTGCTCTCCGCCGTGCCGGCGTCGAAGTGCATGAAGTTGACATGGGCACCTGATACGATCAGGTCGCTGAAATCTTGCTCCGCCTGGGCCAGCCCGCGGCGGATCGGATCAACCAGGCACTCGGCCAAGGTGATCGGGGACGTGACGGCTGGGACGCCCCGGAATCGATGCGGTCGAAGATGTCATCAACGCGGGCCAGGTAGGCCGGATTACGCTCGACGTAATAAATAACCGGCGCAGTGTCCAGAAAAAGCCGGGTCACTCCCTGTAGGGCGTCCGCGATCTTCACTCTTGGCCCCTCCTGTGCAGTTCGCGATGGTCGTCGGACTCGCGCCGGCCCCGAGTCACCCAGGCCTGGGCATCCTCGCCGCACAATGGATAGGGGGCACTCCCCCGGATCTCACGCCAGAAACGTCGTGGTGTGCCCGAAGGCTGGACCCGCGGAAGCCAGGCGCTGAAGGATGGCATCCGCCAGTTGCTGTTGTTCGGCGGGTGTCAGCCGGGCGGCTAACTCCGCGACGGCGGGGAGGGTTACGGTCTGGGCCATCAGTGGTCTCCTGCGCTCGGATTGGAAGCGGCACCCGAGTTGGGCGAGGGGTGACGCCGTGTAGACTCAGACTGACTGCGCCAGTCACGCCGCCGCCCAGCCCTGGATTTTAGCCTCTCCTCTGCATCAGGACAAAGGGAAGTTGCCCCCTGTCCCCGCAAGAAATGTAAGAGGACTGGGATTATCTGCGCACCCGCTATCCGCGGGACTTCAGCGTGACTGCGGAGCAGGCGTTCGCCTGGCACCGGGCCGAGGCCGCGAAGTGCCTGCTGGAGAAGAACCCCGGCGCCGCCCTGTTCCACACCCTGCACAGCGGCCTGGAGTGGCCCCTGCTCAGTGGCCGGCGGGGGTGGGAAGGGGCGGGCGGTTCAAGGAATGCTCAGAACCTCGCAACTCTCCTCGTAGCTCTCGTCCAAATCGAGCGGCACGGCGAGGTCGTCGGCCAGCCAAAGGGGCACTGTCGGCAATGGCCGCCCCACGCTGATGAGGGTACAGCCACGTCTCCACCAGTCCCTTATCCTCGCGCACCGTCGAGCGGCAAGCGGCGACGTACAGGGGCGGGGGCTCGGGACTCAACAGTGGATCGGACAACTCGATCAGGTCGAGTAATTCGTCATAGAGATTGACTGTGCGCGTCGTGACCAGGTCAACGATGACGACGGAGACACGCTCCTGGAGCAGGCCCGCGCACTTGGAGACGAAGGCGCGCCGATGCTCCGGGCGATCCTTGTTGGCGGGGCTGACGATCTCCACGGCGGCGACAAGGCGGCAGCCGCGCTTCTGGTCAAAGACTTGCACTTCGTACACGTCCAGCGTTGGCAGATCGGTGGCAGCGGCCAAGGTCGGTCGCGGCGGGGCCCACACCGCCGTGGCAACGCCGCCGGCATCCCCGTTCCCATTGCCGGCCATGGCGTGGTCCTCGCCCTCGTGGAAGGTCGCCACGTCGATCTCAGCGCTCGATCCCGAGTGAACGCGTGGCACCGCGAAGTAGCGCGGCGGGAGTCTGCGGCGGAGCCGGGCGACGATCATCATAGGCCAGCCGCTGTGCAGGCTTTCCCAGTGGCGCACGTCATCCAGAGGGGGGCGGAAATGATCGCGCAGCGGCATGACTCGGTCCTCCTTTGCCTTCCATGGTAGCACCTCCATCACCATGTGCAAATGGAGCCGGGAGTCGCTCAGTCACGGCGACTGAACGACTCCCGGCCCTTGGTCGCACCGGCACAAGTCATTACCCCAAAATCCCCGTCACCACCTCCCCCTTCACCAGCTCGCGCGGCTGGTTCAGGTGGTTGTAGACGATGGTATCCGGGTTGATGCCGACGCTGTGGTAGAGCGTCGCCAGCAGCCCGCAGGGGTGGACCGGGTTTTCGAGCGGGGAGGAGCCGGTCTTGTCCGATTTGCCGTGGACGTAGGCGCGCTTGACGCCGGCGCCGGCGACGACGGCGGTGTAGCAGTAGGGCCAGTGGTCGCGGCCGTCGTCGTTGTTTTCGTTGCCGGAGGTGCTGACGCCACGCTGCGGGCTGCGGCCGAACTCACCCACCGCAATCACCAGCGTCGTCTTCAGCAGGCCGCGATCGTCCAGGTCGGCGATCAGCGCCGACAGGCCGGCGTCGAGCATCGGGGCCGACTGCGTCTTCATCCGCTTGGACAGGCCGACGTGAACGTCCCAGGAGTGGTTGTCCGAGTTGGCGACCTTGGGCCAGTTGACCTGGACGACGCGGGTGCCGGCCTCGATCAGCCGCCGCGCCAGCAGGCAGCTCTGGCCGAAGGTGTTCTTGCCGTAGCGCTCGCGGGTGGTGGCCGTCTCGCGGGCCAGGTCGAATGCCTCGCGGGCCTTGCCGGAGATTACCAGGCTCAGGGCCTTGGTGTAGTACTCGTCCAGGTCGTACTTGGCGACGGCCTTGTCGATGTCCTTCATCCCCTCGGCGATGGTCTTGCGCAGCGCGGCCCGGCGGGCGAGGCGGTCCGACGGGACCTCGACGCGCAGCTTCAGGTCATCGACCTTGATGCGGTCCATCTTGGCCATGTCCATGTCGTCGCCGGCGGGGTAGAGCAGGTACGGGTCGTAGGCCCGGCCCAGGAAGCCGGCGTTGCCCCCCTTGCCGACCACGCCCGATTCTTGCAGCGGCCGCGGCATCATGACGAACGGCAGCACCGGCTCGGTCGGCGGCTTGAACTTGATGATGTTGCAGCCGTAGTGCGGGAAGTCCTTCGGCGACGGCGGCTCCAGTTGGCCCGACGCGCTCACCTTGTCGGCCGTGTAGCCGGTCATCATCTGGTAGATGGCCGCCGTGTGGTTGAACAGCCCGTTGGGCGTGTAGCTCATCGAGCGGATCATGGTGAACTTGTCGTTCACCAGGGCCAGCTTGGGCAGGATCTCGGTGAACTGCACGCCGGGCAGCCTGGTGGCGATCGGCTTGAAGACGCTTTTGACGTTGTCGGGCACGTTGTCCTTGGGATCCCAGAGGTCCAGGTGACTGGGTCCGCCCTGGAGGTAAAGGAGGATGACGTTCTTCGCTTTGCCCCAGCCGGGGCTGCCTTCTTGCCCGCCGCCGGCCAGCGCCTTTTCGACTTGCAGGAGGTTGGCCAGGCTGAGGCCGAAGAGGCTGGCGCCGCCCACGCGGAGCACTTCGCGGCGGGTCAGGCCGTCGCAGGTATCTTTCCAGGGACGCCCGGTGATTGAAAGCATGGTCCGGTCCTCGGTGGGAGAGCGATGCGGGTAGGCGATCGCGTCAGGCAGGGGGGCGAATAGCGGCCGGCGTCGCGGCCAAGCTGCATGTCAAGAATATACCCGGGCGGCGCGGGCCGCGTCAACGAAATAGCATGGGCGGACACAATTCTTTGGGTTGCCCTTCCGTCAGTGCCAGCGATTCAGCGACCCCTCGCTGCTGGTGAACCGCACGTCGCCGTGCAGCACGCCCTTGGTGGCCAGCAACTCCTCGCCGAGGTGGCGGATCTTTGCCATCGGCCCACGCAGGATCGACACCTCCAGGCAATGGCGTTCGCCCAGATGGACGTGCAAGCTGGAGACGACAAGGTGGTGGTGATGATGTTGCTTGTCGATGAGCCGCGCCGCCAGCTCACGGGCGTGATGGTCGTAGACGAGGGTGACGACGGCCACCCCCTCGCCGCCGGCCGTCTGCTCCTCCTCACGGATCAGGCGCTCGCGGATCAGGTCGCGGATCGCTTCGCTGCGCGTGGCGTAGCCCTTGGCCTCCGTGGTGCGGTCGAAGGCTGCCAGGAGAGCACTCTCCAGCGATATGCTGATGCGCGTGAGGCCTTCCATAACGATCCTTTCCTCTCATCATCAGAGCCCCGAGCGTGAGCGAGGGGTGACGGTCAGCACCCGTCGCTCACGCTCCGGGCTCCGACGGCGAGAGAAAATCATTGCGCCACCAGTTCATACTTGTGCGTTACCGGCCCGCGCAGCCGGGCGATGTCGGCTTCCAGCTTCTCCACGACCGGGTCGAACTGGGGGATCTCGGCGGCATTTTGGCCCTGCTCGTGCTTACGGAAGCCGAAGAGGTAGGTTTCGTTCGCCGGCCGCCAGCTGTAGAAATACTGGTGGTTCTTGTCCACAACCGCCGCCCGCAGTTTTTCCGCCTGATCGAACTCGGGGCCGTGCTTCACGGCCACACCGGCAGCCCATTCGGCCGCGCTGGCCTGGGCCGCCGGCTTGCCGTCGATCTTAAGGACGTATTTGCCCACAGGCAGCTTGTCGATGCGCAGCACCCGTTCGGCCCGGGGCAGCTTGGCCCCCTTGGGGGCATCCTTCGGGGGCCGGGGCGCGGCAGCTGCTCGTCCGTCACCTCGAAACGGACGGGATACAAATGCCCCTGATCGACTTTCGCCCCACGGATCACACTCATCGCCGAGCCGTCCGCGGCAATCTGCAGGTTCCAGCGGGCTGCCTTCAGCTGCAGCCCCTGCTCCAGCGCCGCGGCCGAGCGCCAGTAACCGTAGGCGGTCAGGTGCAGCCCGTCGTCGGTGTACGGCGCCGGCGGGACGGCTTTCGTGCCATCGCCGAGCAACTGATACAGGTTCACAAACTCGTACCCGCGTTTCCGGGCGACGTTGAGCAGGACGTCCGCATAACGGCAGACATGCTGATTCTGTAGCTTCGGGTCGGGCAGAGGCCGGCCCAGGTCCTCCAGGCGCAGCGGCGATAGCAGCACCACGCGCGCCTTCGTCGAGGCCAAGTCGTCGAGGAGAACGCCGAGCTGCTTGGTGAATTTCGCCAGCCCCTCGGCGCCGGCGTAGGACTCGTTGGTGCCATACCCCACGAAGATGACGGTCGGCTTGGCGGCTCGCGTGCGCTCGATCAGGCGCTTGTAGCCGACGGCAGGTGGATCAAAGCTGGCCCGGGCCTCGCCAAACACGGTGTCGCCGCTCCAGCCGAGATTGCGGAAGGTCACACCCGGATAGCGCTCCGTCAGGGCCGTCTCCCAGTAGCCGTAGCGCTGCTCGCGCTCGATCAGCGTGCTGCCGATCAGGACGACGCGGTCACCGTCCTTGAGGGTGAAGGCATCCGCGGCGCTGGCGGTGATGGGAAACAGAAGCGCGACGACAAGCGTGAGGGTATGGGTCACGGTGCTCTCCGGTTGGCACTTCCTGGTGTTGAGGATTGCGGCGGTCGGAGTAGTATTGTAAGGCGCCCGCCCGTTCTGCCCCAGCGAGAAATGCCGTGAAGCCGAGCGACATCCGCATCGAGGAGGTGTCCTTCCATTACGAGGACTACCTCTATCGCACGCCGATCAAGTTCGGCGGCGTGGCCAGCGATCGCGTCACGCTGCTCAATGTCGAATGCGTGGTGCGAACCCGGTCCGGCCAGACGGCCCGCGGGTTCGGGTCGATGCCGCTGGGGAACGTCTGGTCGTTTCCGTCGCGGCTGTTGATGTACACCGAAACTCTGGCCGCCATGAAGGCACTGACGGAGCGGATCGCTCAGCTCACCGGCGACTGCCGGGAAATCGGGCATCCCATCGACCTGGCACACGCGTTGGAGCCGGCCACCCTCCGCGCGGCCGCCGAGGTCTCCCGCACGCTGAACCTGGCCGATCCCATCCCGGTCCTATGTGCCCTGGTGTGCGCCAGCCCGTTCGACGCGGCCCTGCACGACGCTTTCGGCAAGGCGCACGGGCTGAGCTGCTACCACACCTACGGACCGGACTTCCTGAGCCACGACCTGGGCCACTACCTGGGGCCCGAGTTCAAGGGGGAACGCCTCGATCAATCCATCAGCCGCGAGCCGCAGGCACGGCTGCCGCTCTACCATCTGGTCGGGGCGCTCGATCCCATCGAGGCCGCTGATGTCACGAAGCCGGTCGGCGACGGCCTGCCGGAGACGCTGCCGGAGTGGATCCGCTTCAACGGATTGACGCACCTGAAGATCAAGCTGAACGGCGACGATCTAGGCTGGGATGTGGAGCGGGTGGTGCGTGTCGATGCCGCCGCCGCCCGGACCCAGCGCGAACGCCAGGTGGCGCGGTGGTTCTATTCGCTCGATTTCAACGAGCGCTGCCAGAATGTCGAATACCTGCTGGAGTTCTTGCGACTGGTCCGGGAACGGACGCCGGCCGGGTTCGAGCGCATCCAGTACATCGAACAGCCCACGGGGCGCGACCTGAAGGCGAACCGAGCCAACGTCATGCACGAGGCGGCGAAGCTGCGGCCGGTGGTCATCGACGAATCGCTGATCGACCTGGAGAGCCTGCAACTGGCCCGCGCGATGGGCTACACCGGGGCAGCCCTGAAGGCGTGCAAGGGGCAGTCGCAGTCGCTGCTGATGGCCGCCGCCGCCCGCAAGTACGGCCTGTTTTTGTGCGTGCAGGACCTGACCTGCGTCGGCGCGTCGCTGATCCACTCGGCGGGGCTGGCCGCACACGTCCCGGGGGTGGCGGCCATCGAATCGAATGGCCGCCAGTTCTGCCCGGCCGCCAACGCCCCCTGGGAGGGACGATTCCCGGGCCTGTTCCGGGTCACCGACGGCATGATGACCACCGGCGTGCTGACGGGGCCAGGGCTGGGAGCGGTGGCAGCTGGCAAGCCTACTTAGCCAGCGGAGGGGGCGCCGTTTCGGGCGCCGCGGGGGGCAGCTGCGGTGGGGCCGCTGCCGGCGCTTGCGGCACCGCCACCAGGTGCGAGCCGATCTGGTCGAGGAGGCGCTCGCTCAACCCCTGGTCGCCGAAGGTGGCCACTCGCACGCCCACCTCGGTCACCGGCCCTTCGGCAGGCACGGGGTTGTCCTGAACGGTCAGCGACAGGACGACCGCCTCTTCGCCGGCGCAGACTTTCCATCCGGGCACCGTGGGCGGTTGACTCATCCTTCAACAAGGGCATCTGCAGTTCGACGAGGGCCGTGCGCGTGGCGGCCCGGACATCTTCGACGCTGGCGAGATAAGTGCGGCTCACATTCCCCTTGTAATAGACGTAGCCGGCGACGCCGCCCGCGGCGCCGACACCGGCCGCCACCAGGCAGCCGGCATTGGCCAGCGCCAGGCCGGCCAGCGCCAGGGTGCCCAACCACGACCATCGCCTTCGCCCCTGCTTCGCCATCCTGCGCCTCCTCCCGCCCCTGCGCGGGACGGGGAGTGTAGCGTCTTTGTTCCGCTGAACAAGAGCAGTCGGCGCGGCCAGTGCCTGAACATATCATGAGTGTTGAGCCGCCGCCTCGGGGCGGTGTGTCGCCATCACGCGGGTGTCACCCCGGATCATCATGCCCAAGTACCTCATCGGGATCGACCTTGGCACGACCAATAGCGCCCTGGCCTATGTCGATCTGCAGCGCAACAAGCCAGGGACCCGAGTGGCAGGCCGTCCGGCCATCCAGACGTTTGAGGTGCCGCAACTGGTGGCGCCCGCCGAGGTAGGCCCGCGGGTGCTGCTGCCGTCGTTTCTCTATCTGCCCGGTCCGCACGAGCTGCCGCCCGGCTCGACCGCCTTGCCGTGGGATCCGCAGCGCTCCTACGCGGTGGGCGAGTTTGCGCGGAACCACGGGGCTCGCGTGCCGGGCCGGCTCGTCACCTCGGCCAAGTCGTGGCTGTGCCACGCCGGCGTCGATCGCTCGGCCTCCCTGCTGCCGTGGAGTGCTCCGCCCGACGTGCAGCGCATCTCGCCGGTGGAAGCCTCCGCCCGCTATCTGCGGCACCTGGTTGAGGCGTGGAATCAGGCCGTCGCGCAGGGGCGCGACGAGCATCGTCTCGAAAAGCAAGCTGTCGTCCTCACCGTGCCGGCCTCGTTTGACGATGTGGCTCGCAACCTGACGGTGGAGGCGGCCCGGAAGGCGGGCCTTGAGAATCTGACGCTCCTGGAGGAGCCGCAGGCCGCCTTTTACTGCTGGCTGGCCACCGCGCTCGTGGCCGAGGCCGGGTCGCTGCCGCCCGGGGCCCTGTGCGTGGTGGTGGACGTGGGCGGCGGCACCAGCGACTTCAGCCTCATCCAGGCAATCGAGCAGCAGGGGGAGTTGACCTTCGTCCGCCAGGCGGTCGGCGATCATCTGCTGCTGGGCGGCGACAACATGGACCTGGCCCTGGCCAAGTTCGTGGAGACGAAGCTGCCCGGCGCCGGCCGGCTCGACGCCGCCGGCTACGGCATGCTGACGCAGGCCTGTCGCCTGGCCAAGGAAACGCTGTTGGCGCCCAAACCGCCCGCCAGCCACACGGTGACCGTGGTCGGCCGGGGTCGGTCGGTGGTGGGCGGCACCTTGCACACTCCCCTCACACCGGCCGATGTACAGCACCTGATGTTCGACGGCTTCTTCCCCCAGGTGCCGCGCGATGCCGAGCCGCAGCGCGGCTCGCGGACCGGCCTGCACGAAATGGGGCTGCCCTACGTCAACGATCCCGCCATCACGCGCCACCTGGCGGCCTTTCTGAAGAAGCACACGCCGGCCGGCAGCGCCCCGCACGGCATCCTCTTCAATGGCGGCGTCTTCCAGCCCGCCGCCCTGCGCCAGCGCCTGGTCGATGTGATGACCGGCTGGTACAATTCAGCCGCTGCCCCCTGGCGCCCCCTGGTCCTCACGACTCCGTCGCTCGACCTGGCCGTCGCCTGGGGTGCCGCCTATTACGGCTGGCTACGCCATACCGGCGGGCGACGCATCGGCGGCGGCATCGCCCGCTCCTATTACATTGGCGTCGCCTCTGAGCCCGAAGCGTTAGCGAGGGGTTCGAACGTCACCCGTCGCTGACGCTTCCGGCTCGAACCTCACCGTCGTCTGCGTCGTCCCGCAGCGGCTGGAAGAGGGCGAGGAGATTCACCTGCCGAAACCCGAGCTGGAGCTGGCCCTCGGCGAGCCCGTTCTCTTTCCGCTGTACACCTCAACGGTGCGCCGGGCAGACAAGGGTGGCGACCTCCTGCACGTGGCGCCGGAGCAGCTGCTCCAGCTCCCTCCCTTGCACACGGTGTTGCGCGGCGGGAAGCGCAGCGGCGTCAAGCGAGTTCCCGTCACCCTGGCGGCCCGCAGCACCGAGATCGGCACCCTCGAACTCTGGTGCGTTGCCCGCGACGGCAACAACCGCTGGCGCCTCGAATTCAACGTGCGCGACATTGTGAAGGGCAGCGATGAACCAGCCCCGAGCGCGAGCGAGGGGGCCGGTGCCGTCACCGACATCTGGCCCGAAGCCCAGGTCCAGGAAGCGGCGCAACTTCTCCGCGCGACATATCTCCCTCTCCCCTCGGGGGAGAGGGGCGGGGGTGAGGGGGTAGAACCGAAGGAGCTGACCAAGAGCCTGGAGACCGCCCTCGACGCTCCCCGCCACGCCTGGCCGACCGGCCTGTGCCGCCGGCTGTTCGAGTTCCTGGTCGAGGTGGCCGAGCACCGCCGCCGTTCGCCGGCCCATTTCGCCCGCTGGTACAACCTGGTCGGCTACTGCCTGCGACCGGGCTTTGGCGACGCCCTCGACAAGTACCGCGTGGAGCAGTTGTGGAAGCTGCTGCACGCCCCGCCGCGCGGCGACGCGGGCCGGCCGGTCGCCCGTCAGCCGGAAGGCGGAGCGGAATACTGGATCATGTGGCGCCGCGTCGCCGGCGGGCTGAACGCTCCCCTTCAGCAGGACCTGTTCAATCGCCTGCGCCGGGTCTTTTGCCGGGCAAGGGGAAAGCCGGCGTCAAGCCCCAGGCTAACGAGCTAGCCGAGATGTCGCGCACCGCGGCCAGCCTGGAACGCCTGGAAACGAAGCACAAGGAAGCGCTCGGCGAGGGCCTGCTGAAACCGCTGAAGCGCAGCCCGGTGCCGACCTACGGCTTCTGGTCCCTGACCCGCCTCGGCGCCCGTATGCTGCTCTATGGGCCGCTGAACGCGGTGATCCATCCGGAATTCGTGCAGCGCTGGCTGGACGCGCTCCTCTCCTTCCAGCCGGGCAACCAGAGCGAGCGGCTGGGCTGGGGTTTCTGCCTCTCGCAGCTGGCGCGACGGAGCGGCCAGCGCGCCCTCGATGTGGACGATAGCCATCGGCAAAGTGTGCTGACCGTCCTTCGAAGCCTCGGCGTGCCGGACCACTGGCCGCGCATGGTCGAGGAAGTGACCGAGCTGGAACGCGACGAGCAGAGCCAGATGTTCGGTGAATCTCTGCCGATTGGGTTGCGCTTGATTCACGCCGAGGAGTAGGCCCGCGGAGGTCCACCATGCCGCCGACCCCTGACGACGTGCGCCGCATCATGGGCCATGCCCTCAGCCCGGGCCATTTCTTTGTCCGCCCCCCGCTGCGGCTGGAATGGGAACACGTGGCCGCTGAAGAAGTCTCGTGGGAACTGTTCCGCGGCCGGCTGCTTGATTCGGCGCACACGCGGCAGCGGCGCACCTTTGAATCGTGGAATGTCTACCTTCTTGGGGCAGAGGGGCGGTCCGCAGAACCGTTGCTGTCAGTGAAGTGGGACCTGGCGGCAGGGGAACTCCACATCGTGCGTGCCGTCTTGTGTTATGTCCATGAAGGCTACGACGCGGGCGGCAACGTCATGTTGACCCGCGAAGTAGGCAAGTGGGTACGGGAGTTGGTTTGCACCCTGCCCTTCACGCTCCGCCGTCCGCCCCCCTCAGCTGGTTTCGGAATCCACTCCCTGCTCTTCCGCGCCGTCATTGGTACCAGCCGGCTTCCACTGACTTCGGTTGAAGCGCCTTTGCCCGGCTTCTCACTCGGAGAACTGGGCTATTTCCCGCAGTCGCAAGAAGCGGCTGGCCCAATGACTTCGCCGCGCGAGCTAATTGAAAGAGGCCTTGTTGGCGCATGCAGTTTTCTTGAGCGTGTGAAGCTGCTGGAACTCATGCTGCGGTCCGCCGCGGCCGGAGAGGTGGAGTCACTGGCTCGTCTGTATTCCAACCGCGACGAACGCGTTCGCCTCCAGGCACCCCACTACCTGCGGGTCATGTTCAACGAAGTCTCGCTCTCTCCCTACACCGATTTCGTCGAGATGGCGCTGCTGCTCGTCAGGGCGTGGGAGCAGGACGGCTGTCTCACCCCTGCCGCTGTCGCCGACTTCCTGAGTCATCTACTCCGCCAGACGAGCCGCCATCTGACCGCCTACGACCTGGTGCGCTTCCACCACGCCGGCGCCAACTACCCCGATGCCCTGCTGCTCGATGCCGTCCTGCGCGAACTGCTTACCCTGATTGAGCGCCGCCCCGCCCTGTTCCTCGACAGCGCCGATGACGACGAGCCATCGCGGAAGGCCAAACGGCTGCGCCGCCGCGGGCTACGTCAGGGATGGTTGATCCGCCGGCGTTACCGCGGGCATCCGGTCCCCGATATTCCGACCTCGCCGGGCGAGAACGCGCGCGTGATGCCAGCCCCTCATCTGCGCGTTCCCGAGGAGCAGATTCTCCAGCCGCAGCGGCGGACGAAACAGCTCTTCACCGCGGAGGTCCTCCTCGGCGAAACCGCCCGCACCGTTCTGCGCCAGAGCGTTCTCGACCTGCACCACCCGCTGGAGCTGCGCGAGCTGGGCACGGCCCTGTACCTGGATCGGCCGCTCGGGGCATTCAAGGCGCCGGGCGAACCGGATCAGACCATCCTGCTCTCTTACATCGCGTTTAGCCGCAGCATAGCCATGCAGCGACTCCTTCAACTCGGAGAGGCGACGGAACTGCTCCCCGCCGGTGAACTGGTCACCCTCAAGGAGGCGCTGCAAGCGTTGCAGGTGAAAGGTGTACCCGTAGCCGACGTGCCGGCGATCCAGCGCCCCGGCGTGGTGTCGCTGGCGGATGCCGCTCGGACCGCTCCGGATTTCGTCTTGTTGCGCACGACCTCGCTACCGGCCCACATGTTCTTGTTGGCGTTCCGCTTCGAGCCGCTCGGGGAGCGGCTCGGCATCGCGGAGTGGTGGGGCAACGCGTGGTTCATCCTGGGCCGGCCGGAGGAGGGAACCGGCGAAATTATGATCGCGATTCATGAAGCGGGCACGCTGCGCAAGCGTATTGAACTGTCGATGGATCCGCGGGATGGCTACATCATCCGCGGCGGGGTCGAGTTTCCCCGCAAGGGGCTACGCGCCCGGCGCATCTGGGAGGAAGAGGGCGGCGAATGGCGCGAGCGCGATTTGACCGGCGAGGAGTTGTTCGCGCAACCGCGCTGAAGAGCGCTGTTGTCACCTTTTGCTGGCAGCCGCGCTGCTGTAGACTTTACCGTAGCTCTACACCCTCGATCCCTCGTCGAAGCGAATCCGCGGAGCACTGGATTATGGACGAGCACGAACAGAACGGCACTCTTCTCCTCGCCGCCGAGCGTCCGCCGCTGCGCGTGGACGAGGGGGGTGCGGTTCGTGTCGGCAAGAGTCGCGTCAGCCTCGACCTGATCGTGGAACAGTACGAAAACGGCATGACTCCGGAAGACATGGTCCGTGCCTACGATACCCTGCTCCTGGCGGATGCTCACGCGGTCATCGCGTACTACCTCCGGCACCGCGAGGAGGTGCGGGCCTATCTGAAGCGGCGCGCGGAGGAGGCGGCAGCCCTGCGGGCTGCGATTGAGGCCGAGCGTCCGCGAGTCTCGCGGGAAGAATTGCTCGCACGCCGCAGCGCCCGGGAGAAGGCCAATGCTCCGGCTGGGCAGTGACGCCGATGTCCACGGCGAGATCATCCGCGGTCTGCGCCGCCGTTTGCCGGAGATCGACTTGGTGCGCGTGCAGGATGCCTTGCCCGAAGGCACGCCCGACCCCAAGGTCCTGGGCTGGGCCGCCGAGGAGAACCGAGTGCTCATTACCAACGACCGCAACACAATGGTGGGTTTTGCCTACCAGCGGGCAGCGGCGGGAGAGCCGGTTCCTGGGGTGATTGCCACCACCAACGAACAATCGATCGGCGCCGCCATCCAGGACATCCTGATCATCGCGGAGTACATGCCCGACGAAGAGATCAAGGACCATGTGGTCGTGATTCTACCGCTGCGCTGAAAGAGCACTGCACTGTACCTCGAGTAACTACGCCACGCCCGTCGCCCCTTCCGCGTTCCATCCCGGAAACCACGGGTGCAGCATCACCCGCTCCGGCCTGATCCGCTTCTTTCTTCGCGCGCGTGTCCGGCGACCCGGTCCCTCCACCGCGCCAACGTGCACGGTCTCGGCACCCTCCTCCTGCGTCGCCGTATGCACTTCCGCCTCGTGCTTGGTCTCGTCCAGAATCGCCCGTGCCGCTGCCTGGGCCAGGTCCGGGCGGTTGCAGTCGCGGCTGAGGTGAAGTTGCACAACGTGCCGCAATCGCCCTGGGGACGAGAGGCGCAGCACCTCGCGGAGCAGGCCGGCGGCTTGATCGTTGGACAGATGCCCATCATCGCCAAGAACCCGGGCAATCAGCCGGGCGGAACGGCCGCTGGCGTATTCCAGGGCTACATCGTGATTGAATTCCAGCGCCAGCACGTCCACATCGGCCAGCGCGGCGGCCAGGGCCACGTCCCAGCAGCCCAGGTCGGCCAGGTAGCCCAGCGCAGGGTGCCGCCGAACAGGTCGGCGGCCGCCTCGAAGCGGAAGCCGAAGGTCGCGCCACAGTCATGGCGGATCGGCAAAGGGCGACAACGCAGCCCCGGCGCCAGCTCGATCTCCTGGTCCGCCTCAAACCGGCGGACCAGGTTCGCCTGGTGCAGGGCCGTGAAGGCAGGGGAACAGGCTTCAAGAGTGTCCCGATGTCCGTCGTGGCAATAGAGCGGCAAGTTGCGGCGATGAAGATGGGCCAACGTGCGGTCGTGCCAATGGTCGGTGTGGGTGTGGGTCAAGAGCAGGGCGTGGACGGCCGGCCACGACGAGCCGGCTCCGGCCAGGCGCGCAGCCAGCTGGCGTGGTCCCAGGCCGGCGTCGAGCAGCAGGCCAAAGCCGCCGGCTTCCAGCAAGCTCGCATTGCCCGCGCTGCCGCTGGCCAGCACCGTGAACCGAAGCATCATGCCGTCCCCTTCACGCGGGCCTGCGCTTGAACAACCGATCCAAGGCGAGATTGCCGGCCCCTTGCAGCACCAGCACCAGGGCGACGACGATGATAAGCATGTTGAATGCGTAGCCCAGCGGCGGGCTGAACCCATGTGGCCCGGTCACAGTGGCGATGGCCCCGGCCATGATGACGATGAGTCCCGCCGCCACCACGCGCGTGAGGAGCCCTAGCACCAGGGCCAGGCCGCCGACGAGTTCGCCCCAGGCCACGGCCATTTGCAGCGGGGCCGGCATCGGGTCCTTCCCTTCCTGGACGAGCATCCACTTGGCCCCCCACTCGTTCGGCCCGCCATTATCGATCTTGAGATCGCCCACAATCAAGTGGTGCGTGAAGTCCTCGACACTAAGGCCGAGGGTCTTGGGCAGCCCCGTATAGATGAAGATGGCCGCCAGCGCCAGCCGCAACAGCAGCGGGGCCAGGGTGTCTCGGACGTTGAATTCGATCATGGTAACCACCTCCCCGGCCTGAACTGCTTGTGATGCCTCGCCCAGAATGTTAAGATACAACATCCCACCGCCACTGGGTTCCCACTTGCACCACTCCCGACGAGGAATGCGGCGATGGCCGAACAAAAGACAATCCTGGTAGTCGATGACGACATGGAGCTGAGCGACGGGCTGCGGGCCGTGCTGGAAAAGCAGGGCTTCCGCGTCATCCAGGCCCGCGACGGCCAGCAGGGCAAGCAGGCCGTCTACCACCACCGGCCCGACCTGATGATCCTCGACATGATGATGCCGCGGATGGGCGGCTACCCGGTGCTCGAGCACTTCAAGGGGAAGGCCGATGCTCCGCCGATCATCATGATTACCGCCAACGAGGGAAGCCGGCACAAGGCCTATGCCGAATACCTCGGCGTCATCGACTATATCCGCAAACCGTTCGCGATGGAACGGCTGCTGGAAGCCGTCCACCGCGGCCTGGGCCAGGCGAAGCCGGAAGAACCGCCGCCCGCCGGTGCGGATGAGGCACGGTAAGTCAGCCAGCCAGAGGGTCCGAGCCTTGAGCGACATCGCCGAGGCCGCCAGCGTGCTGTTGACCCGCGGCCGCGGCTCGCCCCAGGTCTTCGCCGTCCGGCGTTCGGAATCGTTGCGTTTTTTCGGGGGGTTCATCGCCTTCCCCGGCGGCCGCGTGGCTCCGTCGGATGGCGGCATCGCTCCCCTTCTGGATGCCCGCCGGGCCGCCGCTGCCCGCGAACTGTTCGAGGAAACCGGCGTCCTCATCGCCCGGCGGCGGGACGACTCGTTTCCCCGCTCCAGCCCCGATCTGGACCATCTCCGCCGTGAGCTGCTGGCCGATCGACTGGCGTTTGCCGATGTCCTGCGCCAGCTGGAAGCCGCCGTCCGGCCGGAGGATTTTGTGCGCATCGGCGACCTGGTGACGCCGCCGTTCACCACCATCCGCTTCGATACCACCTTTTTCGTGGCCCATCTGCCGCCCGGCCAGGAACTTGCGATCTGGCCGGGCGAGCTGGATGCCGGCTGGTGGGAGACCGCCCAGACGCTGCTCGCCCGCTGGAAGCAGGGCGAACTGGTCTCGCCGCCGACGGTCTCGCTCCTCCAGGCGGTGGAGGGCCTGCCGATTCACCTTTTGCCGGAGCGGCTGACTCCGCTACTGGCCGCTATCGCCGCGGGAGCGATCCACCCGATCTACTTTGCGCCCGGCGTGCGGATGATCCCGCTGCAAACCGTGGGCTTGCCGCCGGCCACGCACACCAACGCCTTCCTGGTGGGCGCGGAGACGACCTACCTGCTCGACCCCGGCCCCACCGCGGAGGCCGAGCAGCGCCGGCTGTTCGCCGTCCTCGATGCGGAGGAGGCCGTCGGCCATCGCCTCAGCGCGGTCATCCTGACGCACCACCACCCCGACCACATCGGTGCCGCCCGGGCCTGTGCCGAGAGATACGGCGTGCCCATCTGGGCCCATCCGTGGACGGCCGACACCCTCCGCAACCGGCTGAGTCTCTCCCAGCTGATTCAGGACGGCGACCGCATCGAGCTGGGGACAGCGGCTGACGGGTCGGCGGGTTGGCACCTGGTCGCCCTGCACACGCCGGGTCATGCACCGGGCCACCTGGCCTTTTACGATCCGCACAATCGCTTTCTTTTTGCCTCCGACATGGTCTCGACACTCACCTCGATCGTGGTGGCCCCACCGGAGGGAGACCTGACGGTCTATCTCAATTCACTCCGCCGGTTGCTGACGCTGGACTGCCGGCTGTTGTTGCCGGCCCACGGCAGCCCCAGCAGCCGGCCGCGGCAGACGCTGGAAGATGCGCTCGAGCATCGTCACAAGCGTGAGGCGATGCTGCTGGCGGCGCTGGGACCGGAACCTCGGACGGTCGCTGACCTGTCCGCGGAGTTGTATCGCGGCATCCCAAAGCCGCTGGCCCGCCTGGCCGAGCTGCAACTGCTGGCGGGACTACAGAAGCTGGAACGCGAGGGAAGAGCGGAGCAGGGGGAGGGCGGATGGCGTGCCGGCGGAGCATCTCCTGCTTGACGCGGCCCCAGGCCGATCCAATGATAATCCCTGTCGCGACAGGGCGTTCAGCCCGTGGCCCGATTGCCGCCTTGGAACGAGGAGGACATGAACGTGTCAACCATTGAAGCGCCCATCGCACCGGCCGCGGCGGAACCGGCCATACAGCAATTTGTCATCGGGTGCGTTGACTGGGATGCTTACCGAAAAATCTCCGATGCGCTAACGGGCCGGCACCTTCACCTCGCCTACGACCGCGGGACCCTGGAATTCATGACCACCTCGTCACTGCATGGGAATTGTAGCCGACTCCTCGGCCGGTTCATCGTGACGCTCTCGGAAGAATACGGTCTGCCGATTTGCGGTTGCGGGGACATGACATGCGATCGAGAGGACCTGGAACGCGGCGTCGAGCCCGACGAGTGCTTCTATCTGGAGAACGAGTCCCTCATTCGCGGCAAGGATACGATTGACCTTCGCACCGACCCGCCGCCGGACCTGGTGGCCGAGATCGACATCAGTCGGAGTTCGCAGCGGCGCTGCGCATTTATGCCGCCCTGGGTGTGCCGGAGGTTTGGCTCTACAACGGCGACGTCCTCCAGGTCCTGCGTCTTGAAGAGCAGGGAGAGTACCAGGTGGCGGAGCGCAGTCTTCACTTTCCCCACATCGCCGTTCAGGAGCTGGCGAGCTTCCTGGGGCGTCGAACCCAGACGGATGAGAACAGCCTCGTGCGTGAGTTCCGCGTTTGGGTGCAACAGCAGATCGCCGCCAGTCAGAGCGGTGGCAAGAAGAAGCGTGGGCCAGGCCGGCGCCGGTCCCCGTGACTCCTTCGGAGGGCCGTTCTCCATCGCCGCCCGCATCTCGCCGAGCTCGTCCTCTCGCCTGCGCCTTTTTCATGGCATCCGCCTTGCATCCCCTTTATCATCTTCAGAGGCGCCTCCCCGCCACGTCACCCGAAATTCCACCCGGAGATTCTCCGATGCTACACCGCTGCCGCGTTCCGCGCCTCCTGAGCGTCCTGCCCCTCCTCCTGCTCCCGGCCCTTGTGTTCGCTCAGGCGCCGCCCGCCCGTGAGACAGCGGCCATCGCCCAGGACCAGAAAGTCATTGCCGAGGCGAAGGCCCACTCGGAGGTGCTGGCCAACCTCACGTACCTGTGCGACGAAATCGGGCCGCGGCTCACCGGGTCGAAGAACCTGCGGCGGGCCAACGACTGGGCGGCGGACCGGATGAAGGCCTATGGCCTCAGCAACGCGCATCAGGAGCCGTGGTCGTTGCCGGAAGGCTGGGAACGAGGCTTCGCCCGGGCCCGCCTGCTGGAGCCGGACACCGGCGTCAGCCTGAGCGTGGCGTCGGCGGCCTGGGCACCCGGCACCAACGGCAAGGTGCAGGGCGACGTGGTCATTCTGCACGCCGCCACCACACAAGAGCTGGCCGCCTACAAGGGAAAGCTGCGAGGGGCCGTGGTCCTGACGCGCCCGCCAGCCAAGCTGCTGCCGTTGGCGGAGATCGATCGGCCGATTGGCCCAGCCAGCACCGCCGCCGTGCCCGGCAAGCCGTTCCAGCGGCCGGGAGAGGAGGCGCGAGCGTTTGCGAAGGAATTGTCCGGCTTCCTTGAAAAGGAAGGGGTTTCCGCCACGCTGACCGATTCCGCCAAGCCGTTCGGCCTGCTCGACATGACCGGCAACCTGGGCGGCAGCGATCGGCCCAGCGCCTCCAACCGCCTGCCGCGGCTCTTCGTCGCCCACAATCACTATGAATTGCTCTACCGCCTCGCCTCCCGCCCCGCCCCAGCCCGCACCCGCATCGAGATCGAAATTCAGAACGCATTCGTTCCCGGTCCCATCGCCGTCAACAACACCATTGGCGAGATCAAAGGGAGCGAAAAGCCGGAGGAAGTCGTCGTCGTCGGCGCCCATCTCGATTCGTGGGACCTGGGGCAGGGGGCGACCGACAACGGCTCGGGCTCGGCCGTCGTCCTCGAAGCGGCCCGCACGCTCGCCAAGAGCGGCATCAAGCCGCGACGCACCATCCGCTTTATCCTCTTCACCGGCGAAGAGCAGGGCCTGCTCGGCTCCAAGGCGTATGTGGAAAAGCACAAGGCCGAAATGCCGCTCGTCTCCGCCTGCCTGGTCGATGACACCGGCACCGGCAAGATCACCGGCGTCGATGCCCGTCATCGCCCTGTCCTCCAGCCGATCCTGGCGAAGGAGCTGGCGTCGCTCAAGGACCTGGGAGTGACGACGTTCGACAACCCGTTTATCGGGGGCAGCGACCACAATTCGTTCGATCGCGCCGGCGTGCCGGGGCTGATGTTCCGCCAGGAGGTGGCCGGCTACCGCCTCAGCCATCACTCGCAGGCCGACACGCTCGACCGGGCCATCGAGGGCAACCTGATCCAGGGGGCCCAGGTGATGGCCGTCGCCGCCCTGCGTTTGGCCGACCGCGAGGCCCTCCTGCCGCGCGACAAGCCGGAAGCCAAGCCGGGGACAAAACCGACCCCCATTGCGGAGAAGAAACCCGCCGGGAAGTTCGAGCTGGACGACCTCGGCAAGATCACCGGCATCAGCGACCCGCAGCTATCGCCCGATGGGCGTTCCGTCGTGATCGTTGTCAGCCGGATCAATTACGACAAGAACCGCCACGACCGCGAGCTGGTGCTCGTTGACGTGGTAACCGGTAAGCAGCGCGTGCTGACCCGCGAGCGCGACGGTGTGGCTCAGCCGCGCTGGTCGCCGGACGGCGATCGTCTGGCATTTCTGGCACACTCCGGATCGAAATACCAGATTTACATCATGCCAATGAACGGCGGCGACGCCCGCCGGGTGACGGAAGCCGCGGCGGGGGTGCAGCACTATGCCTGGAAGCCCGACGGCACGGCCCTGGCCTATGCGACGGCGGACGAGGCGCCGAAGCACGCCGCGGCCGACGACGCCTTCGAGGTCGGCAACGACGGCTACCTGACGCACGCTGCCCCGACGCCCAGCCATATCTGGCTCGTCGCCGCCCAGGGCGGCCCGGCCCGGCGACTCACCTCGGGGACCTGGAGCCTGGAGGTGACCAACCCGCCCAGCACGCCCAGCTCACCGCTCTCCTGGTCGCCTGACGGTCAGTCGATCGCCTTCGTTCGCCAGGATCGGCCCAACTTCGGCGATCGCGAAAAGCGCACCATTCAGGTCCTCGACGTGGCGAGCGGCAAAATGCGGGCGCTGACCGGCCGGACGCTCTTCGAGAGCACGCCGAGCTTCGCGCCCGGCGGGTCCGAGATCGCCTACTGGTATCCGCGCGACGGCGATCCGATGAACGTCAACGAAATCTGGGTCGCGCCGGCTGCCGGCGACAAGGGCTTCTGCTTGACGACGAAGCTGGACCGCCAGCTGTTCCACTCGGTCTGGGCGCCGGACGGCAAGGCCATCCTGGTCGGCGGCCACGAGCGCACGCACACTGCGATGTGGCTGTGTCCCCTGGCCGGCGCGCGCGCCGCCTGGAGCTGGGACACGTCGATCCGAGTTGGAGCTTCGGGCTGGACGCCCACTTCGGCCGGGACGGTGCCGTCGTCTTCACCGGCAGCGAGCCGGGCTGGCCGACCGAGCTGTACTACCTGGCCTCCCCCGCCGGCACGCCGCGCCGCCTCACCGACTTCAACGCCAAAATCGCTGGCAAGCGCCTGGGCAAGGTCGAAACCGTCACCTGGAGGACGCACGACAGCTTCGAGGCCGATGGGTTGGTCACCTATCCGCCCGACTTTGTCGCCGACAAGAAGTATCCGTTGGCGCTGCTAATCCACGGCGGGCCGGCGTCGGCCTCGGTCGAGCGTTTCGGCACCCAGTCGCAGCTGATCGCCGCCCACGGCCACGTCGTCTTCGAGCCGAACTACCGCGGCAGCGATAACCTGGGCAACGCCTACCAGCGGGCCATCTTCAAGGACCAGGGGGACGGCCCCGGCAAAGACGTGATGGCCGGCCTGGACATGCTCAAGAAACGCGGCTTCGTGGACGAGAGGCGTATCGCCGTCACCGGCTGGTCCTACGGCGGCTACATGACGACCTGGCTGATCGGCCATTATCAGGTGTGGAAAACCGCCATCGCCGGCGCCGCCGTCACCGACCTGGTCGATCAGTACAACCTGAGCGACGGCAACGTCGCCCGCCGCTTCAGTTATGGCGGCTCCCCCTGGGACGGCGAGTCCGGCGACCGCCTCCGCGACCAGTCGCCCTTGACCTATGCCCGCAACGTGAAGACGCCGACCCTGATCCTGGCAACCACCGGCGACCCGCGTGTGGTAGTGACACAGTCGTACAAGTTCTATCATGCCCTGAAAGACAACGGCGTGCCGGTGAAGTTCGTGGCTTACCCGGTGGGCGGCCACTTCCCGGCGGACCCGGCGCGACAGAAGGACGTGTATCGGCGCTGGCTGGCGTGGCTGGATGAGCAGATGAAGTAGCCGGTTAGCCCGACGCGCCAGCGAGGGGTTCGCTGGGCCGAGTGCATGTTCGGGTTCCTCGGCAACGGAAGTGGCGATCATGCCTTCTCGCTCATTGATCCGGTGGGATGGAGAGCGCGCCGAAGCCCTGGATGAGATAGAGAACGCCCATGCCATGGTGGGCGGAACCGAGAGAGGGAGGCGTTATGCGACCCAGCAGATCAATTACGCGTATGCAGGTCTGCTTTCATCCCATTTCCAAGGATTCTGTCGGGACCTCCATTCCGAGTGCATCGATCACATCGTGGCGATCGTGCCGGTGCAACTTCAAGGATTTATGCGGGTGGAATTTATCTGGAACCGAAGCCTGGGCCGAGGGAATCCGCACCCTGGCGCCGTCGGCTCCGACTTCAATCGACTGGGAATCGATTTCTGGACGGCAGTAGACGCGCTGGACGCGCGCAATAGGCGCCGGCGGGACTTGCTCCAAGCCCTGGTTGATTGGAGGAATGCGATAGCGCATCAGGATTTCGACGCGGTGGCGCCGGGGAGTATTCCGACGCTACATCTGGCCACGGTACGCGCCTGGCGCAGTGCCGTGAGCACGCTGGCTCGCTACTTCGACCTGGCGATGTACAATTACCTTGAAGCACTTCTGGGGAGCGCTCCCTGGTAAGGTCGTTCTGGAGATTCGATCATGCCCGAACCTCGTTTCCGCAAGGGCGATTTCGTGAGATTTCGGCTCGGGATACGCTTTGTTCAGGGACAGATTAGGGAAGACCGCGGGCCGATTGGCGTCCAGGGCCGGCATCTCTACCTGGTGGAGTTCCCTGCCGACCATCCGTCAAGCGCTCGTTCCTTGGTCGAACTACCTGCTGACCAGCTTCAACCGGAGGGTGACTCGGTTACGATGGAATGAGCGTTCTCAGAGAAGCGGGCGGAGTGAGCGGCTGGATGAGAAGATGAAGTAGCGACACGCTGAGATATTCGACCATGAAGCTCTTCGTTGACGATGTTGGGGAGTTTCACGATCCGAGCGAAGCGGAAATCATCAGGGCCCTGAATGAGGCTCCAGACGAGATCGATAACATCATTGCGATTCTGAGCCGCGATGACCTTACGTACATCCAAACCACCGGCACGCGGGCGGAGGGGTTCATTCTGGAATACCAGGAGAACTCGACGGAAGAGCACTACGCCTCGCCGGAGCGTCTCACCTTGGAGCAGGTGAGCCGAGCCTTTGTTGCTTACGCTACCGGGGACCCATCCTGGCTGATGGCGTCCCGGTGGAAGAAGGTAAAATTCATAGGCCGGATGGGTCAGGCAACCCTGGTGCTTATAGCAATGGTCGTCGCTACGTGTCTCGTGTGGCTCTACTGGAAGCTGCGGGGATCGTAGGTGGCCGCGCAGGGCTTCGGACTGCCTAAGGCCCGGCCTCTGCGACCGCGGGATCCGGTACAGGTAACCGCCCGGGTAGCCTGGCGATCAGACTTTCGCTCCAGGAGTAACACCATGTTCCAGAACAAGGCCGCCACGGTCCAGGAATACCTCGACGCCCTGCCCGAGGACCGCCGCGCCGTCGTTGCCACGGTCCGGGAACTCATCCTCCGCCATCTGCCCAAAGGCTACAAGGAGGCAATGACCTTCGGCGTCATCAGCTACGTGATCCCGCTCGAGCGCTTTCCGAACACCTACAACAAGCAACCGCTCGGCTACATCGGCCTGGGGGCGCAGAAAAATCACTATGCCCTCTACCTGATGTGCGTCTACGGTGATCCGAAGCGGCAGGCATGGCTGAAGGACGAGTTCAAGAAGGCGGGCAAGAAGCTCGACATGGGCAAGGCCTGCCTGCGCTTCAAGAAGCTGGACGACCTGCCGCTCGACGTGATCGCCCAGGTGGTCGGGTCGGTAAAGCCGGAGAAGTACATCGAAGTGTACGAGGCGAGCCGGCGGAAGTGACATCTGAGTGTCACTCAGCGCGATGGCGCGACCAGGGCCGAAAGATGAACCGCAGGTCGTCGCCATTCTCCACCAGGCCACCCAGGTTTTCGTAAAGGCGCACGGCCGGGCGGTTCGCTTCGTTGGTCAGAACGAAGACCTCGATCCCGTCCACTCGCGCCAGGTCCAGAACGGCGCCCACAAGTTGGGCGCCGATGCCGCGGCGGCGGTAAGCCTCGTCCACCTCGATTTCGTCGATGAAGAACTGCGTCGTTTCGCGATGGAGTCGATCGAGCCGGCGCGCCGACAGGAAGCCGACGACCTGGCCGTCCAGCTCGGCGACCAGCAGGTGGTTGCTCGGGTTGGCCAGGTAACGGTCGAGGTAGGCCGCCGAGACAGCGCTGCGGTGGAAGCGGGCCACGACAAGCTGGGCGACGGGCGCGTCGGCTGAAGTCAGGCGGCGGATGAGGATAGTCATGGTGCTTCGCTATGCAGCTTCTTGACGTCCCAGCCTTCCTTGATCGTGCCGCCCTCGGCACTGCCGGGTCCCTGCGCCGAGTAGGCGGGAACCTGGAGGCAATTCACCGTCTTGCGGCCCAACACCCGGGTGTCCAGCTCCAGGCTCGGGTCGAGGTGCAGGGTCAGGAAGTCGCCGGGGTCGTTGCCGAAGTACCGCAGTCCTTCCCGGGATCGGTCGTGCAGGATCGCGGAGGCCAAATCGACCGGCACCCAGCCGATGCCGTCGGCGTAGAACTCCGCCTTGACATGGGCCTGGTAGTAGGGGAGTCCGCCCAGCGTGTCATCGGCCGCGGCGGAGAGGGCCCAGCGGCCATAGAGAGCGCGGCTGGGCACGCCGTTGGCCCGCAGCGCCGCCACGAACAATCCCGAGAGCCCGCCGCAATCGGTCCCACGCGCCTTGCAGACCGCCGACGCCCGCCGGTCCATCCGGTCGCGGTACTCATACCGGTGGCTACCGCGGATGTCGAGAAAGACCCGCCGGGCGAAGGCGAGGTCGGTTTCATCCTTGATCCGGCGGAGCTTGCGTTCGGTCAGCCAGGCCTGGAAGGCCTCGGACTTGTGATCGATCTCGCCGAGTGCCGCTAGGGCCAGTTCGCGGGCGGCCCCGGTCAGCGGCTCCACCCGGGGCGCTGTGCTCCCGGGGGCCAACGGCTTGAGCTTGCGCGATCGCAGGGTGGCCTCGTAGGTGACGCGCATGGCGATGCCGCTCTCCAGCTCGCGCGCCCGGGCCGGGACGCGGGCCAGGAGCAGCGGCCTTTTGAGGGGACTCAGGTCCTTGACCGCGGTGCCGCCCAGGTCGAGGCGCGTCTGCACCTTTCCCTGGCCGGGCAGATCGGGCACTGGGCGACGAAGACGATCCACTCCCGGGCCCGCAACTGGTCGTAGCGCGCCGAGTAGGTGAGCGTGGCGGAGATGCGCTGAGCGTCGGCCGTCTCCAGCACTTCTGCTGGAGACGCGGCCGCGGGCAGGGCGCTCAAGGCGGTCAACAGGACCGAGACGAACATGACAGACTCCCCTGGTGCAGTGTCAGGGCCAGGCTTTAGGGTGGCACGCCCTGAGGTACTCCGAAGGGCGTGCTGCACTGACTGCACCGCCCTTCGGAGTACCTCAGAGCGTGCCACCCAGCACAATCCTAATTCCTTGCATAGACATTGCAGCAGCCCCCAGGCCGCCGAGGCACCGGCCCACAATTATGTCGCAACCCCCTGGGCTGCCGCAATGGGCTCCAGGTCGGCGAGGAATTCGGCGGGGGTCTGATAGCGGTCTTCCTGCCGCCGGGCCAGCAGCTTCAGGACCATCTTGTCGAGCGAAGCAGGCACGGCATCGTTGAGGCTGCTGGGCGCGGCACGCGGCCGGAGCAGCGCACCTGCTCGAGGATCTCCTCGGCGCAGTCGCCAACAAAGGGCGGCCGCCCGGTCAACAGCGCGAAGACCACTGCCCCCAGGCCGTACAAGTCCGAGAGTTCATCGACAAAGGCCCCCGCATCGGCCTGTTCCGGCGCCAGATAGCCCAGTTCGGCCAGCGGGCGCGATTCGTCAACGGCCTGGGCCAGCTGACTTCCCTCAAGGACGGCGCCGAGCATCAGGTCGGCCAGTTTGAGCGTCTTGCTCGTCTTGTGAATCAGGATGTTGGCCGGCGTCACCTTGCCGTGGCGGAACTGGTGGCCCCGGGCAAAGTCGAGCACCTGGCCCAGGTGCAGAGCCACCCGACAGGCGCGCCGCTGGTCGAACTTCCCCGTCTTCGCCAGCCGACGCAGCAAGTCGGACAGGCTCTGCCCCTCGACGTATTCCCGCGCGACCCAGGTGTAGGTCCCGGTCTTGCCGGCGCCGACCAGGGCCACGAGATGGGGGTGCCGCAGCGGCAGCAGCCCCTTCATCACGCGGGCGAAGCGCTCGAGCTCCTGGCTGCCACTGGGGAACTGCGGCGAGAACACCTTCAAGGCCACCGGCTTGCTGGTCTTCAGATCGTCGGCCCGGAAGACCACGCCGCACCGCCCTCGGCCCAGGAGCGGGCCAATCCGGTAGTGTCCAAAGGTCTGGCCGGATAACTGGGCCAGTTTGTTCCGCCAGGCCTGGAGCAGTCGCACCGGCTCGGAGGCCCCGGCGGGCAGCGCTTCCTCCTCCACGTCTTCATCCTCGACGACCTCGACCTCGTCGCCCGCATCGTCGTCCTCGACGACGACCTCGATCGGTTCATCATCGTTGACGCCGTTCCCAAGAGCACCGGGCTTAGGCCCGGCGAGGCGGGCCACTTCCTCGCCGGCCAGCGCGACTTCCAGCCGCATGTGCGAGTTGCCGATGCGGAGCACGTCGCCCAGTCCCAGCACCTGCCGCGCCACCCTCTGGCCGTTGACCAGGATGCCGTAATTGCCTTCGTCAATGGCCTCGACCCGGTCTCCCTCGATCTGGAGCAGGCAGTGGATGCGGGCGACGTAGAGATCGTGCAGGACATAATCGGCGTGCTTGCGGTCCTTGCCGAAGGTCACGTTGCCGGAGGCGGGCAGCGGGAAGACCTGGTCCTTGTCGGCACCGTCGATGACGACGAAGCGTTTATCCAGGCGCGGCATGTTCGTGGGCTGGTCCGAGGCAGCCGGGGCCGAGGTGTCGCCGACGGGCAGCAGGCCGACCTCGTCGGCCGCGGCAGCCGCCCCCAGGCAGAGGCGCGCGCCGCTGGCGGCCACCGCCGTACCGGCCTGGAGCGGGCGGGGCGGGCCCGGCGTCTCGGCCACGTCATCGCGGACCGTGACCTGCTCGCCTTCCACATCCAGTACACAGTGCACATTGTTTACCCGGAGTTGCTGCAGCACGCTGCTGCCGTCGGCTCCGGGCTTGCCGATGGTGACGGTGTCGCCTTCGACCAGGAGGAAGAAACCCCCCGGATCGTTGCAGCTGATGACCAGTCGACGAGGTGCCATGCGCGGCCTCCCGGGAGAGAATAGAAGAGGGGGGACGGCGGCCATCATGGTCGCAAGCGCGTTGTGCGAGTCACACCAGGGAAGATGGCGGCTAGTTTGATCGCTGGGCCGGCCGGTGTCAAGCGGTAGCTGCCGCGCTAAATCTCGTCGGATCCCTCTTGCCTGCCCCGGCAGGTTCGGTTAGTGTACTATCACAGTAGTACACATGGGCTCGTCGGCCCGTTCTGCGTCCTGGCGATCGAAGGAGGTGAACCGTGGAATTTGCGACCAGTTGGCTCTTCTTATTCCTGATGCTCGGCTCCGGCGGCGGCGTCGGCCTGCCGTTGGGAGTGCCGCCGTTGCCCGAGGATCCGCTCCTGGCGAAGATCGCGCCGGAGGAATGCCTCCTTTACATGTCTTCCGCCGGCATGGCCAAACCCGACACGAAGAGCGCCAACCACACCGAACGGCTCTTCGCGGAGCCGGAGGTGCGGCACCTGGCGGTCGAGGTCGAACGCCTCATCCGAACCAGCCTCAAGGACTCCACAAAGGGGCAGAAGCCCGAGGCCCGCGCCCTGGCCGAGGCGGCGCCGGGGCTGGTCAAGGTCTTCCTCACGCGGCCCTTTGCCGTCTACGTCACGGATGTGAAGGCCGCCGCCAAGGGACCGCCGCGGGCGCGGGCCGGACTGGTGGTCAGCCTCGGGGACGAGGCCGACAAGATGCGGGCCGGCCTCAAGGCCCTGCTCGCGACCCTGCCGGCCAAGGCCAAGGAGGTCACCATCGAGGGCACGACCTTCCATCGACTGACAATCCCGGGCGACGGCCCCGACATCACCTGGGGCATCAAAGACGGCACCCTATACGCTGCCGCCGGTGAGGAGGAAATCGAAGCGCTCCTCAAGCGGACCCAGGGCTCCGCGCCGAAGTGGCTGGGCACCCTGCACAAGAACATGCCCGTCGAGCGAGTCTCCACCGTCGGCATGGTGAACGTCCGCGGATGGATCGAACTGCTTCCTTCGCTGGGAGTGCCGGAGAAGACTGCCGGCGTGCTGGAGGCGCTCGGCCTCACCGGCATCGACCGCCTGGAGGGTGTTTCCGGCCTGGGCAAGGATGGGTTCGTTAGCCGCTCGCTGGTGTCCTTGCGTGGCGAGCCGAAGGGGTTGCTGAGCCTGGCCCAGCAGAAACCGCTGACCACGGCCGACCTCGATCTCATTCCGCGCGATGCTACCTTCGCCCTGGCCTTCCGCCTCGACCCCGCCCGGGCCCGCACCGCCATTCTCGAATTGGTGGAGAAGATCGATCCCAGGGCGAAGGAGGCCCTGCAAGCCAACGACTCGCAGCGTGAGATGATCGAGCAGGTGACGAACGCCCTGGGCGATAGCTGGTGCCTGTTCGATTCTCCCAGCGAGGGCGGGCTGTTAACCGGGCTGACGGCGGTGGTCTCGGTGAAGGATGCGGACGCGGCGGCGGCCCTGGAACGCAAGCTGGTGGCCCTGTTGCCGGCCGCGGACGACCGCCATCGGCCGCGCATCGAGTCGTTCACGTTCGCCGGCAAGACCGTTCACGTCTTCGATAGCCGGTCCAAGGGCTTCCCGCTGGCGCCGTCGTGGTGCCTCACGGACAAGCACCTGATCGTGGCGGCCTATCCAGGAGCGATCAAGGCGTTCCTGATGCGCGGCAAGACGTTCCAGTCGGTGGCCCGCATCCCCGAGGTGGCCCAGGCGCTCGAAGGCGAGGGGCAGCTCGTGGCCCTGACCTATACCGACACACGGCGAGTTTTCGACCTGGCCTATCCGCTTCTGCCCGTCTTCTTCCAGATGCTGGGTAGCGAAATGCGCGGGGAGGGGATCGACGTGCCGCCCGGCCTGCTGCCTTCGGCCGGGTCGATCCGCCGCCACTTGCGCCCCAGTGTGAGCACTCTGCTGCGGACTCCCGCCGGCATCGAGTCGGTTTCCCGCCAAACGCTGCCCGGCGGCACAGGACTGAGCACCATGCCGGTCACTCTGGGGCTGTTGATCCCGGCCGTGCAGAAAGTCCGCGAGGCCGCGGCCCGCACGCAGTCGGCCAACAACCTGAAGCAGTTGGCCCTCGCCTCGCACAACTATCTCGACACCAACAAGACTTTCCCGCCGGCCTACAGCGCCAACAAGGATGGCAAACCGCTCCTGAGCTGGCGGGTCCACATTCTCCCCTATATCGAACAGGAGGCCCTGTACAAGGAATTCCACCTCGACGAGCCCTGGGACAGCGAACACAACAAGAAGCTGATCGAGCGCATGCCGAAGACCTATCGCAGCCCCGCGTCCAACGCACCCCCGGAGATGACCACCTATCTGACCGTCCGCGGCAAGGACACCATGTTCCCGGGCGCCAAGGGCATTGGCGTCGCCGACGTGACCGACGGCCTGTCGAACACCATCATGATCGTCGAGGCGTCGGACAAGAAGGCGGTCATCTGGACCAAGCCGGACGACTTCGAGTTCAACGACAAGAACCCGATCGACGGCCTGCTCGGCTTCTGGTCGGCTGGCTTCCAGGCGGCGATGGGGGATGGCTCGGTGCGGATGATCGGCGGCACGATCGATCCGAAGGTGCTGAAGGACCTGTTCCTCCGCAACGACGGACACGCGTTGCCGCCGGGGTTTTGATGGAGCAGCGGGCGAGCGGGGGGCGTCAGCCCCCCGGTGATGAGTAACCGGGGGGCTAACGCCCCCCGCTCGCCAATCGGCTAGCGATTCAACACCGTCAGGTCGCGCGCGATTCTGCTCGGCCACCGCGGATGTGATCTTACCGGCCCTCATGAGTTGACGGACCGATTCGTCAAAGCTGATCATGCCATCGTCGCGGCCGGTGAGCAGGTAGTTGTCGATGCCTTCGATCTTGCCGTTGCGGATGGCCGTGGCGATGGGATAGGTGTTCCAGAGCACTTCCAGCGCCAGGTGCCGTTTCTGCCCGCGTTCAATGTCCGGGAGCAGGCGCTGGCTGACGATGGCCCGCAGGCTCATGGCCAGCTGGGCGCGGACATCGCGCTGCACGTCCTGGGGGAACAGGTCGGCAAAGCGGGTGATGGCCCCCTTGGCATCGCGGGTGTGCAGGCTGCTGAAGACCAGGTGCCCGGTTTCGGCGGCACTCAGGGCCATTTGGGCCGTTTCGCGGTCGCGTATCTCGCCCACCAGGATGGCGTCCGGGTCCTGGCGCAGGCCGTACTTCAGGCCGTCGGCAAAGCTCAGCACATCGGAACCCACCTCGCGCTGGCTGACCACCGAATTGGCGGCCCGGGGGAAAAGGTACTCGACCGGCTCCTCGACGGTGATGATGCGGTAGCCGCCCGCCTGGTTCAGGATGTTGACGACCATCGCCAGGGTGGTGGTCTTGCCCGACCCGGTGGCGCCGGCCACGATGACCAGCCCATCGCGGACATCGGCCAGGCGCTGGGCCAGGACGGGCGGGAAGCCGGCCCACTCGAAATCGGGGATGGCCGGCGGCACCAGGCGCAAGCATGCCCCCAGCTGCCGGCCGACGTGGAAGATGTTGGCCCGGAAGCGATGAAGCTGGCCGTGTACCGCCAGCTCGAATGAAAAATCAATGTTCCTGGATTCGCGCAGCCGGGCCAGCGTCTCGGGAGAGCAGAGTCCGCCCAGTAGTTCCTCGGTTTCCGCCCCCTCCAACGGCGGTTCGGGCAGCTCGGTCAGGTCGCCGTGCAGCCGGAGCGTCGGCGGATAGCCGACGATGAGGTGCAGGTCCGAGGCACCAACCTCAACGGCCCGGGTCAGCCAGCCCTGCAAGCCGCCCGACCGCGGCCGATCGGTAATGCGCAGTCTCGCTCATGAAGCACCTGCCGTCCTGTCAGTGTCAGTCACCACGAAACACACGAAAGTCACGAAAAAAGACAGAAGAGGGAATCGATACCTCGTATCCCTGAGGGCCGTGGGCTTCTTCCGTTCGCTCCTTCTTCCTCTGTCTTTTTTCGTGTCTTTCGTGTGTTTCGTGGTGATTGATTCCTTCGGGTAGGATAGGCGGTGGCTGCGGGTTTGGGAAGCGCCGCGCCGCGTCCCGGGATTTGCTTGAAGCGGCAAGTCCACCGGTTAGAATCAATGGCGATCTTCCGGGATTCCCGCCGCTGTGATTTCCCGTTGGTTCCCCGGGGCGATTGCCCCAATTCGGATCGCGTGAGGTTCCCATGCTGCCATCCCGCGTGCTTGCATCGACTTGGTTCGGCCTGGCGATCCTGATCGCGCCGTCCGTGCAGGCGGCCGAACGGAAGGACAAGCCCACTGACAATCCGGTCGCCACCTTCTACTCGGGTCCCGAAGGCTACCCCGCCTGGACCGACAGCATCAGCTGGAAAAACGTCATCAACATGAAGACCTATGCCAAGGGGAAAACGGACTTCGAGAAGTTCGAGAACGCCCGCGACGAGTTGTCCGAAGGCGGCGGCGTCCTCTATTACCCCGCCGGCACCTACGACTTTACCAAGCGGGCCGAGAAGGAGAAGGGACGTGGCCTGATGTTGCCGCACGATGTGATCATCCGCGGTGAAGCCCCAACCGGCCATCCGCTGGCCAGCGAAGGCAAGCTATCCCTGGCCACCAAGTTCATCTTTCCTTACCGCAAGCGTGGCGGCGGCAGCGTGCCCGCCGACTGGAACTTCATCGGCCTGCAAGTCGAGAAGAAGAAAACGCTCAAGAACAGCACTAACCATATCGGCATTGTCTGGGTTCACCTGGTCGGTGCCGGCGTCGCCTTCGGGCCGCAGCTCAACTGGGGCAAGAGCTGGGCGGCCTCGGCCATGTTCAAGACCAAGGAAGGGTGGGGCCAGCGCATCCCCGACGGCACTCATCCGTTCGACGGCTTGGCCGGCGGCGGCACGAAGTACCTGGGCGCCGGACAGGGCCGACTCGTCTTCGGCTGCATCGTCGAGGATGCCCCGCCGCTGGACGATTTCTCCAACCCCGGCTACGGCCCGGACGGGTTTTCCACCCAGCGTTACCTGGCCCGCATCGCCGTCTACGGCTCGCGTGTGCTGGTCGCCAACAACCTCCTGCCGAAAAGCCAGAAGAATTTCACCTATTCCCAGCACACCAGCGCCAGCAAGGGCGAAAAGGGGACTAATCCGGTCCAGTTTGACTACAACAACACCTGTGGCATCGATGTCAACAAAGAGCTGCTGATCGCGGCTCGCGAGGACGGCACCTGTCCCGGTTACTTCGAGCCGGGCGTGGTGGTGCGCGACAACTGGGTCTACAACCACGGGCACACCGGCTATGGCATCGCCGGCGACTGGGTCACCATCGCCGGCAACCACAATAGGCGCAACGTCCTGCGCACCGGTGGGCCCCGAGACCCGCTGCTGACCCTGAACGGCCACGACGTGGTGACCAATGAATCCGACAGCCGCTCGCGGGCCTTCGACCTGGCCGGCCGCAACCTCTGGGTCCACGCCAATCACTCGAGCAATACCGGGACGACGCCCGGCATCGACCGCGAGGCCATCGTCGGCCGCGCTGCCGCCGGCACGCCGATTTTCTCCTGGGCCATCACGCGCAATGTCCACAAGCTGGGTAACGGCCCGGCCGGCTCCGGCTTCATGGGCGGCGTCGACGCCGATTGCCACGGCCTGTTGATCGGCTGGAACGAAACGAGCGGCGCGGTCGGGAACCGGACCAAGCGCAAGGATCTGAAGATGACCGACTGCGCCTTTGTCGCCAACAAGGCGGAGCTGGGCGTGGTGCCGGACGCGAACACCCTCAAGACGCTCGGGCTGCCGGTGCCCTTGACCGGCAACGGCGGCGGCATGCTGGTGCCGCCGACCAAGGTCACCGCGACGCCGCACGAGACGGATGCCGTCAAGATCTCCTGGGCCGGCCCGTCCGAGGGGGCCGTCGGCTTCCGGGTCGATCGCCGCATCGCCGGCAGTGCCTGGCAGGCCATCGCCTACCGCCCGCCGCGTCCCCAGGGCGACGAGGACAATCCCCAGGAGTGGCTCGACTTCACCGCCCCGTCCCGTAAAGAGCTGACTTACCGCGTGGTGGCGCTGGCCAGCGACGACGGCGACAAGGGGGCCAGCAAACCGACCGAGCCGATCACGATCGGCGCTGCGGTGCCGTGAGCCGGACCCGTCCGCAGGCCGGCGGCGAAACTAATGGCTGCACAGGGATAGCCACGTTCGGCCTTCGCGGGCCAGGAATTCGTCCGCACACTTCGGTCCAGCCGACCCCACGGGATACGCCTGCGGCACGGGGGCGTCGGGGCGTTCGGTGGCGGCGATCAGGGGGTCCATGATTTCCCAGGCCCGCTCGATCTCGTCGCTGCGCATGAACAGGTGGGCGTCGCCGTTCATTGCGTCCAGCAGCAGCCGCTCGTAAGAGTCAGGAATCGGCCGATTCGGGTACGCATTCTTGTAGTGGAACTCCAGCTCGGCCGGCTTCAGCACCATCCCCTCGTCCGGCACCTTGGACTGGAAGCGCAGGTGGATGCCCTCGTCCGGCTGAATGCAAATGGCCAGGCGGTTGCACTGGAGCAGCTCGCCGGGCGGCAGCGGGAACATCAGGTGCGGCGGGCACAGGAACTGGATGACCACCTCGCTCAGGCGGCTGGTCAGCCCCTTCCCGGAGCGCAAATAGAACGGAACGCCGCGCCAGCGCCAGTTGTCCACGCCCAGCTTGATGGCGGCGAACGTCGGCGTCTTGCTGTCCGGCCCCACCCCCTTGTCGGAGCGGTAACCGGCGTATTGCCCCGTCACTACCTGGCCGCAGGCGCTGTCGGTGTCGAGCAGGGTGACGGCGTCGAGCACCTTGACCTTCTCGTTGCGGAGTTGATCCGCGGTGAACTTCGCCGGCGCTTCCATGGCCACCAGGGTCAGCACCTGGAGCAGGTGGTTCTGGAACATGTCGCGCAGCACGCCGGCCTTGTCGTAATAGTCGCCGCGGCTGCCCACGGTGACCGATTCGGACACGGTGATCTGCACGCTGTCGATGAAGTTGTGGTTCCACACCGGCTCGAAGAGCGTGTTGGCGAAGCGAAACACCAGGACGTTCTGCACCGTGTCCTTGCCGAGGTAGTGATCGATCCGGTAAATCTGCGCCTCCTCGAAGTAGGCACGGAGGGTGCGGTTGAGGGCACGGGCACTGGCGAGGTCGTGGCCGAACGGTTTCTCGATGACGATGCGTCGCCAGCCGCCCTTCTCCTGGTTCAGCTCCGCCTGGCCCAGGCCGGTGGCGATTTTGGCATACAGGTCCGGCGCCACGGCCAGGTAATAGAGTTGGCGGCCGCCGCCGTCGCCCTGGTGCTGGCTCAACCTGGTCTTCAGGTGGTCGAGGCCTCCCTGCGTGGTGGCATCGCCGGCCACGTAGAAGAGCCGGCGGGCGAAGGTTTCCCAGGCCGCTTCGTCGTAGTCCTTCGCCACGAACTGGCGCAGCGCATTGCGCAGCTTCGTCCGGTAGGCGTCGTCGGCAAAGGGCGAGCGGGCCACGCCGACGATGCGCAGCTCTTCCGGGAGGCGTTTCTTGCGGTCCAGGCGGTACAGCGCGGGAATCAGTTTCCGCGCGGTCAGATCGCCGGAGGCACCAAAGATGACGAGCGCGAGGGGAGTTGACATGTCTGGTCCTTTATCCGTTGGCCCTGGTCGCCGAGCGCAAGTGGCAGGGCGTCGCCGCGATTGACACAGTACAATAACAGCCTTGGCGCCGCCAGGCTCTGTCTGACAAGGGACAAGGGATATGAGATGGCTCTTTCGCCCCTGGATGCTCATGCTCCTGTCGATCGCCCTGGCTGCCGGGGTGGTGGGGGTACTGCTGTGGCCGCGCAGCCAGGAGATTCGGTCCGCGCCCTTGCAGGACGATGAATCCGAGATCGTCTGGCTCTACTCGGCCACGAACGAATCGGCCTGGGAGCGATTCGTCACCGCGGTCAGCCGGTCGGCGAAGCGGCTGGAGACGCAGTACCCGGACCTGGCGGTGCAGAGCGACAACAATACCTTTCCCCGGCAGACGGCGGCGCACCCGGAGCTGGCGCTGACGGTGCGGCATGGGTCGGCCCGCCTGGTGTTTCGCTGGTACCGGCTCGCCAGCGACCAGACCACGAACCAGTGGATGGAGGCGCTGGTGAGCGGCCGGCGTCGCCCGCCGCTGGCCATCCTGGGCGGCAACTCCAGCGACCAGGCCAAGGAAATGGCCCTCGCCTTGAAGACGCAGGTCGAGCAGCACCACCTGCCGACGGCGCCGCTCTTGCTCCTGACGTTCCGCGACCGCCGATCGGGTGTCGGTTGACGACACGCCCGGGGATGTCCCGCTCAACGGGCTGCACGCGGGCCGCACCTTTCGCTTCTGCTTCACCAATCAGCAGATGGCGGGGGCGGTGTCGAGTTTCGTGGGCGTCCGGCCGGAGCTGCGGCCGGACGCCGGTCCTTTCTATGTCGCCCAGTGGGCCGACGACGCCTACTCGCTCGACCTGACCGATCGCTTCTGCGAGACCCTGGAGCAGCCCCGTGCGCCCGAGGTTGCCGCCCAGCGCCCGTTTTTTTCCGATCCCATCGATTTCAGCGTTGGCGGCTTTGACCAACCGAACCGGTGGGAAGCGCTGGCGGTCAAGCGGCTGATGGAGGGGAAGATCAACCAGTTTCCGCAGCAGCAGCGGCCGCTGCTGGTGCTGGCCGCTCCTTCGTCGCAGCCGGCACGGCGCTTCCTCCGCGGCCTGGCCCGCACCGCCCCCGCCGAGGCCCGCCGCTTCGTCGTCCTCACCGGCGATGCCCTCAGCTTCAACACCATCTACCGCGATCGCAACGACCTGTGGCCGATCCAGGACCTGCCCTTCGAGCTGGTCTTCTTCTGCCACCGCAATCCCGTGGACGCCGACGCCGGCTTCCTGCAGGAAGAGTCGCCCGCCCCAGGCATGACGGCGCCCGGCACCGGCACGGAAGACCTGCTTTTGGACATGGACATCGTTGAAGCGCTGGTTCAGGCGGTGAACGGGGCTCCGGCGATGCCGGCCAACGGCGACGAGCTGGGCCAGCGGTTGCGCCAGGCACGCTGGCGCGACGGCCACGTGGCCTTCGGCGACAGCGGCGTTGAATTGTTTGATGCCGATGGGAATCGCCGCAGTGGCACCGGCGAGCACATTGTCTGGCTGCGACCCACCATCGCCGCCGATAGCAAGGGCCTGCACGAACGAGTGATGCCCCAGGCCGTCATCGAAGTCCACGGCTGGCGGAGCGAGGACGGGGGCTCGTGGCGACAATTGCGGACCATCAAAGTAGACTACGTTGGGGCGGAAGAACGGTGAGCGGGGCCCGGCTTACCCCCCATTCGACAGTCGTCCGAGCCGCCCACGCGGCGAGTCTTCGAGCGGAGTAAGCGGCTTGCCTGGACCGCTTACTCCGCTCGAAGACTCGCTGCGCGGCGGCTCGGATGGGCAAACTGAGACAACACGACAGACCATGACCACACGCTCTCAACTTTGGCGCTATTTTCGGGTCCTGCTCGCACCGCTGTTGCTCTGGATTCTGTTCGTGGCCGTGCTGGAGCGGCTGCTGCCGTCGTGGATGCGGGGCGACGATTCCTCCGACGAGAAGGCCGTCAAGGAATGGCTCGACGAGGCCGGTCCGCGCGACAACCTGCCCACGATGGTGCACGACTATCTCGAAGCGGTCCGCAAGTGGCGGGAGCAGAATCCCAATGGCGACCTGGCGGGCGATCTGGTTTTGCGGCTGCACGCCGAGAAAATCGAGGAGCAGCTCAAGTCGTTGGGCAGCCCGCCGACAAAGATGTACCCCGGCCAGCTCATCCTCTTTCCGATGATTTATCGGATGGAGGTTGTCTTCGATAACAGCCGGCTGCCCCCAATCGCCTGGGACTCCGACCTGCCTCGCCACGAGAGCCAGTACCAGCAGTTGACGCACCCGCTGGCCGATGGAGCACACGTCCAGGTGCAGTATCAGTTGCACGTCTACAAGAAGCGGCAACGCCTCGAGCAGGACCGCAATTTCCGCTTCCGCTGGGTCAGCCTGCTGGCGGTGACCGGCACCGGGTTGGCCATCGTCTGGATTTTCCTTATGCAGCGGCGCGAGTCGGAACGCGATCAGCAGCGGGCCGACGCCGAGCGCCAGATCGATCAGGCGGAACGGCTGCGCATGGCCGAGGAGCTGCGCCGCCAGGATGCGGAGCGCCTGCACGAGGAGGCCCAGCGCAGCCTGCTGGAACAGCGCCTGGCGACGCAGGCGGCCGAACGCCAGGCCCTGGAGCTGAAATCGCGCCTGTACGCCAGCATCGGCATCATGGCCGGCTCCTACGCGCACAACATCAAGAACCTGCTGGTGCGCCCCAACGACCTCTTGCGCCGCTGCCTGGAAGCCGACGGCCTTTCCGATCACCAGGAGCAAATGTTGCACGAGGTCCGCCAGACGCTCGGCACCGTCACCGAACGCCTGCAACAGATCCTCCGCACCGTCCGCCGCGATCCCAACCGATCGGAAATGGCGCGGATCGACCTGAACGCCATGCTCCGCGACCTGGAGCACACCTGGCGCGACCTGGCCCGCGAGCGCTGGAAGCTGGAGCTGACCCTCGACCTCGAAGCGGAGCCGCTCTGGATCGAGGGGGACCTGTCGCACCTGCAGCAAGCGGTCGAAAACCTACTGTTCAACGCCCGCGATGCCACCTTCGAGATGCGCAATCATCTTCGGGTCGAGGCTCGCAAGCCGGGGCCCGATGGGGCGGCCGGCTCCCCGGAGGCGGAGCGCGTTCGCCAGGCTCTCATCGGGGCAGCGGCCTGGAAGGGAAGCGTCCTGATCCGGACACGCCGGGTCGGCGACAAAGCCCTGCTGGAAGTGCAGGATAACGGGATCGGCATGACGGAGGAGGTGCGCCGCCATTGCACCGAAACCCATTTCTCCACCAAGCGCGATAACGCCATCTACGAGGGGAATAGTACCGGAATGGGGCTGGGGCTATCGTTCGTCACGTCGATCCTGGAGCATCACGGGGCGGTGTTGGAAATCGTCTCGGCTCCGCTGCAAGGGGCCACCTTCCGGGCCAGTTTCCCCCTGGCCGGGGCTGCCGCTCCGGGCGCAGGTCCCGCAGGCGCGATCCTGTCAGAAGCACATTGAGAGTCATAATGCCCCAACGGTCCCTGCGCCCGAGCGCCATTTTTCCAACGCCCTGGCACATCCATTGCTGTCACTCTCTCGGCGGTCCCAGACTCTGCCTCGACCCTGTGGCGAGGCGCCCTCGTGAGGGTAGCTGTGATGAGCAAGCGCTCCTTCCTCGTACTTGTGGGTGTTGGGTTGCTCGGTGCCAGTCTCGCGGCCGGATGCCGCAAGGCAGCAGCACCGGCGGCGACCCCGAACCTCCCGGTCGTGCCCGTCAGTCAGCCGCTGGAGCGGCAGGTCACGGATTACGTCGACTTCACCGGGCGGACGGACGCCGTCAACACGGTGGGCATTCGCGCGCGTGTGACGGGCTACCTGGTGAACATCCCGTTCAAGGAAGGGACCGAGGTGAAAAAGGGGGACCTGCTGTTCCAGATCGATCCTCGGCCGTATCAGGCCCAGCTCGATCAGGCCCAGGCGCAGGTCGCCCTGAACGAGGCCTCGCTGAAGCTGGCCCAGGCGACGCTGGCCCGGGTACGCCCGCTGGTGGCTTCCGGCGCCGCCGCCCAGCAGGAGGCGGACGAGGATGTGGCCGCCGTGGCCGAGGCACAGGCTCGGATCAAGGCCTCGCAGGCCGCCGTCGAGGTCTACAAGCTTAACCTCGAATTCTGCCGCGTCACCTCCCCCATCGACGGCCAGGTCAGTCGGACCTACTACACCTTGGGCAATCTGGTCTCTCAGGACCAGACCCTTTTGACCACGGTGGTCTCGCTCGACCCCATGTACGCCTATTTCGACATGGACGAGCCGACCCTGCTCTCAATCCGGCGGGCCGTCAACGACGGGCGCATCAAGGTGCCCAGCGATCGCGCGGACGTTCCCATTTTGCTGGGACTTCAGGGGGAGGACGGCTTCCCGCATAAGGGGAGTTTCAACTTCATTAACAACGTGGTCAACCCGTCCACTGGCACCATTGCGGTCCGCGGCGTTTTCCCCAACCCCAAACCAGCGAACGGAGCCCGGCTGCTGTCGCCGGGCATGTTCGTGCGGATTCGCCTGCCGATCGGCCAGCCGCATCCCGCCCTGCTGGTGATCGACCGGGCCGTCGGCACCGACCAGGGGCTGAAGTTCGTCTACGTGGCCGATGCCGAGCACAAGGTCCAGTACCGCCGGGTCACCACCGGGCCGCTGGAGGACGACGGTCTGCGCGTGATCGAAAGCGGGCTGGACAAGGGCGACTGGGTGGTCATCGGGTCGCTGCAACAGGTGCGGCCGCGAATGGAGGTCGATCCGGATCCGACCCCAATGCCGACGCCGGCGGCGCAGGCCCAGGCCCCGCCGCCGGTCAACAACCGCGCCCAGCCGCCGCCACCGGGGGAGACAAAACCGAAGTAACTTCCTGTTTAGTCGCTCCCCGAAGGGGAGCGAGCAGACGAGGGCCCGGTTGCAATCATGCTGTCGCACTTCTTCATCGACCGGCCGATTTTCGCGGCCGTGCTGTCGATTGTCATCACCCTGGCGGGGGCGCTGTCGCTCTGGTCGCTGCCCATCGCGCAGTATCCAGAGATCACGCCGCCGTCGGTGCAGGTGGCCATCAACTATCCCGGGGCCAGCTCGCAGGTGGTGGCCGACACCGTCGGGGCGCCGATCGAGCAGCAGGTCAACGGCGTCGAGGGGATGCTCTACATGTCGTCGCAATCGGGCAACGACGGCTCCTACACGCTGACGGTGACCTTCGAGATCGGCACCGACCTGAATACCGCCCTGGTGATGGTGCAGAACCGCGTCACCCTGGCCCTGCCGCAACTGCCGACCGAGGTACAGCAACAAGGGATCACCATCCGCAAGAAGACGCCCGACATCCTCTCGGTCATCAGCTTCTACTCGCCGGACAACCGCTACGATCCGATCTACCTGAGCAATTTTGCCACCATCAATGTCCGCGACGAGCTGCTCCGCGTCGAGGGGGTATCGGACATCAACGTGCTGGGGGAGCGCGACTACAGCATCCGGGCCTGGCTCGATCCGCAGAAGCTCGGCTCGCGCGGCATCACGGCGGGCGACGTGGCCACGGCCATCCGCAGCCAGAACACGGCGGCGGCGCCCGGGCAGATCGGTCAGCCCCCCATCGGACCGAACCAGACCGCCCAGCTGCCCATCGACACGCTCGGCCGACTTACCACGCCGGAGCAGTTCGGCAACATCGTCATCAAGGTCGGCGGGCGCGTGCCGATGATGACCGACGACGGCCGCCTGATCGAACCCTCTTCCACCTCCGCTCCATCGTCCGGCAGCACGGCGTTCAACAGCCTGACGGGCGGCACACTCTCCAGTGGGACCTCGACGCCCACCCAGCCCTCGGGCAGTTCTTCCGGCACCAGCCCGTCCAGCGGCTCGACCTCGGGCAGCAGTTCGTCGGGCAGCGGCTCTAGCAGCAGCGGCTCATCGGGAACGAGTACGACGGGCGGCAGCACGACGACCGGCGGGACGACCGGCGGCGGCACCACGGGGGGTGGGGCCACGAGCACCGGGGGAGGCACCACGGGCGGCGGCGGCACTACCGGGGGGGCGGCCACCACCAGCACGCCCATCAGCAGTCTTACAACCGGCGGAGCGTCCAGCACGGGCGTGGCCGAGGAGACGGCCGGCGGTACCGTCGGCGCCACCGGACTGGTTGGCGGCGCCCTCGGCCGCGGACCGCCG
The DNA here is from genome assembly GCA_963827935.1 of uncultured Planctomycetota bacterium. GTDB lineage: Bacteria > Planctomycetota > Planctomycetia > Gemmatales > Gemmataceae > DATFNV01. The sequence continues at coordinate 1,693,290 of CAWHCN010000004.1, forward strand.
TCGCCCGCCGCCAGCCTCGTCCGCCTCCGCGATGTCGCCCGCGTTGAGCTGGCTGCCCAGAACTACAACAACTCCAGCACCTTCGATAGCAAGCCCGCCACCGGCCTGGCGATTCACCAGCTCCCCGGCACCAATGCCCTCGACGTGCAAAATCGCCTGCGGCAGCGGATGGAAGAACTCCAGGATCGTTTTCCGGAAGGGATCGCCTACGAGATCGCCTACGACACCACGCCGTACATCCGCGAATCGGTCATGGACGTGGTGTGGACCCTGTTCGAGGCGATTGGCCTGGTGGCCGTGGTGGTACTGGTCTTCCTGCAGAGCTGGCGGGCGGCGCTGATTCCGCTAGTGGCCGTGCCCGTCGCCATTGTCGGCACCTTCGCCGTCATGGCCCTGCTCGGCTTTAGCCTCAACAACATCTCGCTCTTTGGCCTGGTGCTGGCCATCGGCATCGTCGTCGATGATGCCATCGTCGTGGTCGAAAACGTCGAGCGCTGGCTGGCGCAGGGCCTGGGCCCGCGCGACGCGACCCGGCGAGCGATGGACGAGGTCACCGGCCCCATCGTGGCCGTGGCCCTGATTCTGTGCGCGGTCTTCGTGCCCTGCGCCTTCATTGGCGGGGTCACCGGGCAGTTCTTCCGCCAGTTCGCGGTGACCGTGTCGGTTTCCACCGTCTTTTCGGCGATCAATTCGCTGACGTTGAGCCCCGCCCTGGCGGCCATCCTGCTCCGGCCCGGCGGCGGTCAGCGCGATCCGCTGGCCTGGCTGCTCGACAGGACCCTGGGCTGGTTCTTCCGCGGCTTCAACGTGGTCTTCGGTGCCGCCGTCTCCGGCTACTGCCGACTGGTCGGGATGTTGCTGCGCGTCAGCGTGTTGGTGCTGGCGATCTATGGCGGCCTGCTGCTGCTGACTTACTGGGTCTTTGAGCGCGCGCCGACCGGCTTCGTGCCCGAGCAGGACCAGGGGCGGTGCATCATCAGTGTCCAGCTGCCGGACTCGGCGTCGCTGCAGCGCACCGAGGCCACGATCGCCCTGGTCGAACAGATCGCTCATGAGACGCCCGGGGTGGCCCACACGATGACCGTCTCGGGCATGTCGCTGGTGCTGTCGGCCAATGCCTCGAACTTCGGCACCATGTTCGTGGTCTTCGAGCCATTCGCGAAGCGGCAGCGCCCGGAGCTGAGCGGGGATGCGATCATGGACCGGATGCGGCGCGAGTTTGCCCGCCGCGTGCAGGATGGCGCGGTGAGCGTGTTCGGGGCGCCGCCTATCCCGGGCTTGGGTGTGGCCAGCGGCTTCAAGCTCATGGTCGAGGATCGCAGCGGCCTGGGCCTACCCGTCTTGCAGCAACAGTGCGACGCCCTGACCCTGAAGTTGAACAAGGATTCCGACCTGATCGGCGTGGTCAGCCAGTTTCGCTCCAACACGCCGCAGCTGTACATGGACGTGGATCGCACCAAGGTGCAGGCCCTGGGCGTGCCGCTCAACGACGTCAACAGCGCGGCGCAAATCTATCTCGGCTCGCTGTACGTCAACGGCTTCAACGAGTTTGGCCGCTACTGGCAGGTCACCATCCAGGCCGAGGGCACCTTCCGGACCCGGGCGGCGGATGTGCGGTTGCTCCAGGTGCGCAACCAGTGGGGGCAGATGGTGCCTTTGGGCACCCTGGCCCAGCTGCGCGAAATCAGCGGACCGGTCATGGTGCAGCGCTACAACCTCTACAGCGCGGCCCCGATCACCGGGAATGTGCAACCCGACGCGTCGTCCGGCCAGGCCATCACCTCGATCGACCAGACCGCCGACCAGACCCTGCCGCGCTCGATGGCCCACGAATGGACCGAGCTGATGTTCCTGCAAATCCGGGCCGGCAACACCGCCATGTACGTCTTCGCCCTGGCGGTGGTGTTCGTGTTCCTGGCCTTGGCGGCGCTGTACGAGAGCTGGTCGCTGCCGCTGGCGGTCATCCTGGTGGTGCCGTTGTGCTTGCTTTGCTCGGTCGGCGGGGTGCTGCTGGCCCACAAGGCGGTGGACATCTTCGTGCAGATCGGGCTGGTGGTGCTGGTGGGGCTAGCCTGCAAGAACGCGATCTTGATTGTCGAGTTTGCCCATCGCCTGCGCGCCACCTCTCCTAGCTCCCCTCGCCCCGGTACTCCGGGGAGAGGGGCTGGGGGTGAGGGGAACCCCCAACCCCTCTCCCCCGAGTACGGGGGCGAGGGGCCACAGGTCCCGGGCATTCGCGAGGCCACGCTGGAGGCATCGCGGCTACGTTTGCGGCCGATCCTGATGACGTCGCTGGCCTTCATTCTGGGGGTGGTGCCGCTGGTGCTGGCCGGCGGCGCCGGGGCCGAGATGCGCCGCTCGCTGGGGCTGGCGGTCTTCGCCGGCATGATCGGGGTGACGCTGTTCGGCATCTTCCTGACGCCGGTGTTCTTCCACGTCATCCAGTGGCTTGGCGAATCGCGACTGTTCGCGACCGCCGTCACGCGCTGGGGCGGCTCGGCCCTGCTCGGAGCCGGGTTGGGGCTGGCGCTTGGCTTTCTGCTGGCGCGGGTCGGCGTGGGGCGTGAGCCCTGGGCGTCGATTGGTGGCGCCGCCGCGGGGGCGGTGGTAGCGCTGTTGCTGCCCGTGGTGTGGCGACGGGTCAGGCGGCCCGGTTAGCCGCGACGCGGTGCGGAGCGCTTTATGAAAAACACTCCGCTGCGCGTCGCGGCTAACCATCAGGAGGCATCGCGATGATCTCCCATTTCTTCATCGACCGACCCATCTTCGCTTCCGTGCTGTCGATTCTGATCACCCTGGCGGGCGGGGTGGCGGTGTGGACCTTGCCCATCGCCCAGTACCCGGACGTGACGCCGCCGACCGTGCTGGTGACCGCAGCCTACCCGGGCGCCAATGCCCTGACGGTGCGCGACACCATCGCGCAGCCGATCGAGGCGCAGGTGAGCGGCGTGGAGGGGATGATGTACATGTCGTCGCAGTGTACCAACGACGGCAACTACAGCCTCACCGTCACCTTCAAGCTGGGCACCGATCCGAACATGGACCAGGTGCTGGTGCAGAACCGAGTAGCGCTGGCGACGCCGGTCATTCCGGACCTGGTGCAGCGCGAGGGGATCAACGTCCGCAAGATGCTGCCCAGCCGGCTGATGATCGTGAACCTTTATTCGCAGGACGGCCGCTACGATGCCACCTACCTGAGCAATTATGCCACCATCGAGATCCGCGATGAGCTGGGCCGGCTCCCGGGGGTCGCGGACATTGGCTACCTCGGCCAGCGCGATTACAGCATGCGCGCCTGGCTGAACCCCGACAAGTTGGCGTCGCTGGGGTTGACGGCGAGCGACACGGTCGCAGCCATCGGGCAGCAGAACATCCAGGTCGCGGCCGGGCAGATCGGCCAGCAGCCGGTGCCGAAAGGGCAGCAGTTCCAGTACACCATCAACACGCAGGGCCGGCTGATCTACCCAGAGCAGTTCGGCGACATCATCATCAAGGTCGGCCAGGGTGGCCCGGCGGGCGCCCAGGCCGCCCAGTCCGGGATGCAGGCGGCGGCCGTCAGCTCGGCCGGCGGCAGCCAGCAACCCACCGTGAACGGCCAGCCAGCCCAGGCCGGCACCGCCGGCACCGTGGTCGGACAGGCGGCCAGCATCGTTCGCCTGCGGGACGTCGCCACGGTTGAGCTGGGGGCCCAATCGTATGACCAGGCCGCCACCCTCGACGGCCGGCCCTCGGTCGCACTCTCCGTCTATCAGCTCCCCGGCTCCAACGCCCTCGACACCGCCAAGCAGATCACCGCCAAAATGGAGGACTTGAAGCGCCGCTTCCCCGAAGGGCTGGCCTACGAGATCGTTTACGACACCACGCCGTTCATTCGCGAGTCGGTGTGGGAAGTCGTGCTGACGCTGCTGGAAGCGATTGGCCTGGTGGCCCTGGTCGTGCTGGTCTTCCTGCAGAACTGGCGGGCGGCGCTAATCCCGCTGGTCGCTGTTCCCGTAGCCATTGTCGGCACCTTCGCCATTATGGCTCTTTTGCACTTCTCGCTGAACAACCTGACGCTGTTTGGCCTGGTGCTGGCCATCGGCATCGTTGTCGACGACGCCATTGTCGTGGTGGAAAACGTGGAGCGCTGGCTGGAGCAGGGACTGTCGCCGCGCGACGCGGCCCGCAAGGCGATGGACGAGGTCACGGGGCCGGTCATCGCCATCGCCCTGGTGCTCTGTGCCGTCTTCGTCCCCTGCACGTTCATCGGCGGGATGACGGGGCAGTTCTTCCGGCAGTTCGCGGTCACCATCGCCGTTTCGACGTTGTTTTCGGCCTTCAACTCGTTGACCCTGAGCCCCGCCCTGGCCGCCTTGCTCCTGAAGAAGCGCGAGGAGACGCACGACCCGCTGACCTGGCTGCTCGACCGCGGGCTGGGCTGGTTCTTCCGCGGCTTCAACGCGGTCTTCGGCGCCACCATCGCCGGGTACACCCGGGGCGTCGGGATGCTGCTTCGGGTCAGCGCCCTGGTCCTGCTGATTTACTGCGGTTTGCTGGGGCTGACGTACCTGGAGTTCCGCCGCGTCCCGACCGGCTTCGTCCCGGAGCAGGACAAGGGCTATCTGCTGCTCAACATCCAGTTGCCCGATTCCGCCTCGGTGGAGCGGACGCAGCGTTTGATGGCCCGCATCGAGAAGGTAGCGGGCGAGACGGCGGGCGTGGCCCACACGGTGGGCATCTCCGGGCAGTCGCTGATCCTGAACGCCAACGCGCCCAACCTGGGTTCGATGTACGTCATGCTGAAACCGTTCGCCGAGCGGAGCAGTCGGGGTCAAACGGCCGACGCCATCGCCGCCGCCATCCAGGAGCGCTGCCGCAAGGAGGTGCGCGGCGCCGTCGTGACGGCCTTCAACGCACCGCCGATCGAGGGGCTGGGCACCACCGGCGGCTTCAAGCTCATCATCGAGGACCGCGGCAACGTCGGGCTGGACGAGCTGCAGCGCGTGAGCGACCAGATCGTGGCCGATGGCAACGACACGCCGGGGCTGCGCGGGCTGTTCAATTCGTCGCGGTCCGACACGCCCTGGCTCACTCTCAATATCGACCGCGACAAGTGCCTGGCCCTGGGATTGTCGCTGGACGATGTCTTCAATGAGCTGGAATACAACCTGGGCTCGTACTACGTGAACAATTTCAACGAGTTCGGCCGCAACTGGCAGGTGAACGTGCAGGACGCTGCCGGCGTGCGCGCCGGCCGCGCGATGTCCGCCAGCTTCAGGTGCGGAACAACCAGGGGCAGATGATCCCGCTGGCCACGGCCCTGTCGCTGCGGCAGACCAGCGGCCCGGTGCTGATCCTGCGCTACAACATGTACTCGGCGGCGGCCATCACCGGCAACACAGCGCCGGGCACCTCCTCCGGGCAGACCGTCCCCCTCATGCAGCACCTCGCCGACCGGGAATTGCCGCACTCGATGGTCTCGGACTGGACCGAGCTGATGTACCTGCAAAACCAGGCCGGGAACACGGCGATGTACGTCTTCGCCCTGGCCGTGGTCTTCGTCTTCCTGGTGCTGGCCGCGCAGTACGAGAGCTGGAAGCTGCCGCTGGCCGTCATCCTGGTGGTGCCGATGTGCCTGCTCTGCTCGGTCGCCGGGGTGGACTTGGCGGGGCAGGACGTCACCATTTTCGTGCAGATCGGCTTTGTGGTGCTGGTGGGGCTGGCGAGCAAGAATGCGATCTTGATTGTCGAATTTGCCCGGCAGCGGCAGGAAGCCGGCGTGCCGCTGCGGGAAGCCGTCACCGAGGCGGTGCGGCTGCGGCTGCGGCCGATCCTGATGACCTCGTTTGCCTTCATCCTCGGCGTGGTCCCGCTGGTGATCGCCAGTGGGGCCGGGGCGGAAATGCGCCGTTCGCTGGGCCTGGCCGTCTTCAGCGGCATGCTGGGAGTGACGATCTTCGGCATCTTCCTGACACCGGTGTTCTACTACGCGCTGCAGTGGTTTGGGCCCCCGCCGCGTCGGGCGGGCCAGCCGGCGGCGCCCCAGGAAACCGGCATTCAGGCGCGGCCGGCACGTTCAGGCTCCTGAGAGCGGCCGGAAAAAAGGGGACAGGACTCCTTAGAGCCTGTGGCAAAATTGGGAGGGCGAGGCGCCTGCCGAGCCGCAGACGGCCCAAAAACTGGCTCGGCAGGAGCCTCGCCTTCCCGGTTTTGGCAATGTTGCCACAGGCTCTTAATTCAGGAGTCCTGTCCCCTAGCAGCGGCCCCTCAGTTTTCGCTCGCGCCACCTGTGCGGATTCGGCTCAGCCGCCTCCAATCCGCACAGTCCCAAGCACCCCCTTGCACGCCGCCCTTATCTGCTTCCACGACCTCTGCCGTGCCCTGGAACGCCGCCGCTTGATTGCTTCGTGCCTCTGAAAGCTCCGCGTCCCTGCACCGGCATCCGGTTTGCTGCGCTTCAGCGCAGTGCTACTGCCCGACCACCATGCCCGGCCGACAGGGCTCCGCCTCATCGGTACGGGTTTCCCGATCGCCCATCCGGAGGCACTGCCATGAACAGCGCGCCTGTCCTGGACACCACCCCCCGCCTGGTTCTCGCCGAGACGAAGGCCGCCGAGTTGATGACGCCTAACCCGATTTCCATCCGGGAGAGCGCCACCATCCGTGAGGCCATTGAGCTGTTGACGCGGCGCGAGATCAGCGGTGCCCCGGTCATTGACGAGGCCGGGCGTCCCGTCGGTGTCGTTAGCCGGGCCGACATCTTGGTCCACGATCGCGAGGCGGTCAACTTCGTCGGCCCGTCGGACGAAGATGAAAGCGACGTGACCCGGGTGAGCGACATCATGACTCCCGCGGTCTTCTGCGTCTCGCCGGAGGCGCCGGCCACGCGCGTGGTGCGCGAAATGCTCGACCTGAAGGTTCACCGGCTGTTCGTGGTGGACGACCTGGGCGTGCTGGTGGGAGTCATCACCGTGCTGGATGTGCTACGGCATCTGACCGAGGCGTGATCCCCTGTTTAGCGACGCTTCGCAGAAGCGTCCGGACGCTTCTGCGAAGCGTCGCTAAACGGACCGCGTGATCGAAATCAGGGCTTGCCCGGCTTCTTCTCGTCGGGTTTCTTTTCGTCGGGCTTCTTCACGTCGGGCTTGGACTCACCCCCGGCCGGCTTTTCTGGTGAAGCGGGGGCTTTCGACTTGTCCAGCGGCAGCACGGTCGAGTCGGCCAGGCCCTTGTACAGGGTGGTGCTTGGCACCGGGTGGGAGTCGAGCCAGAATTTGAGGTCGCCGCCGTTGGCGCGCTCACTGACCTCGATCTCCTTCAAGGCCCGGAGAGCCTGCACCACCACGAGGTCCACGTAGCCGGCGGCCGGCTTGCTGGGCAGGTCCTTGACCTCGGCCCGCATCCCCTCCAGGGCATCGCCTAGCCGGGCGGCATGGATCTTCCAGGGGAGCTTGTTCTCCCAGGGCGTCTTGTTCTCGCCCGCCGGGCGGGCCCGCCGAGCCATTTCGACCACAAAGCCGCCGATCTGCTGAGCCGCATAATCGGGCTGGTAGGCGGGCACCGGCTTGACCTGAAGCCGGGCCACGCCGATGGCGGCCTCGATCTGTTCATCCAGACGAGCCGCGGGAGACAGGCCGTCGTCATTGACGACCTTGAGCAACGTCTGGGCGCTGCGCACTCTGATCTTGCCGGCGGCGTCGGTCAGGGCCGGGCTGCGGAACTGGGCCAGGGCTCGAACGGCCTCGCGGCGGAAGACACGCACGCCTTCCAGCTCCTCGCGCGAGGCGAAGGTGGTGCCGGGCGGCAGCGGGCGCTCGATGATCGCCACCAGCACCTCGACGCAGGCCGTCTGGCGGTCCTTGCTGGTGGGCGGCGTCTGGGCCCAGCGGGCCAGGAGGTGTTTCAGCCCTTGCAGGGCGTAGTACTGAACGCCGGCCCGCGCCCGCGGCTCCAGGAACTCCTTCTGGTCCTTGAGGGCGTCGAGACAGGCATCGCCGGCGTCTTCGGACCCGGCTTCGGCGAGGCGGGCCAGCATCCGCGCTCCATTGAGCGCCGAGATCGGCTGGCTCGTCTGGATCACGTCCCGCGCCCGCACGGCCAGGGCCTTGAGGTACATCTCGGTGAAGACCGGGTTCCCCTTCTGTACGTCCTCGGCCGACTTGACTTGCTGCTCGAATTCCACCATCAGCTTGTTGGCGACCCCGGGATCGGTGAGAAGCACCGTCTTGTTCTCGCCCCCCATCTTGATGCTGTCCCAGGTGATGCGGTAGGTGTTCCATTTAGCCGCCAGGTCGATCGCTTCCAGGTCGGCCGGGTTCTCCTTGCTGGCTTTTTCGCCGTCGTTGGCGCGGTTGATCTGGCCGAAGCGATCCTTCTTGGCATAGTACAGCCGCTCGAACGCGCCGGTGCCGTCGGGCGGCAGAATCGAGCGCCGGTCCTCGGCGAGCGCCGGAGCGACAACCATCAGAAACAGAACCAGGGTGACGGGACACAAAAGCAGCCGGCGGTACATGGCGGAGTCCTCGGGAAACCGTGCAAGATCGGAGGCGCATCGGGCGGGCACCGAAGGCAAGGTGAGGCTATCACCGCGCGGTTCGCCCTGTCAAGGGAACGCCCCTGCTAGGAATAACGCCGGAGACGGGAAATACGTTGGGGGAGGGGGAGAGGAATTGTTTAGCCGCCGCCCCCAGGGCGGCGCGCCGAATTACCGCACGCCGTGCAACTCCGCGGTGCGGCGCAGGCAGGCCATTTCCAGGTCGCGTTTCTCTGCCGGGGTCAGGAGGCCGAAGGGGGCGAGGGTGTCGGCCTCGCGCAGGCGGCGCAGGGCCGGCTGACGCTGATCCAGACGCGACCAGACCAGGTAGAGATACCAGCACGGGCGGGCCTCGTCGCGCCGCACCATGCGGGCCATCGTCAGCTCCTCCGCGGCCTTGCACAGGATGCTCTCGACCGACAGCTCGCCGTCGTCGGGAGCGGGCAAGGCGACGCGCTCGCAGGCCAGCAAGTAAAGGCCGATGCCCCGGTTCAGGTGCTCGCCGTACTCATCGCCTTCGTCCTCGGCAATCTCCATGAGACGGCTGTGGCAATCGAGCAGGTGCTTCGAGGCCAGGCCGGCGTCGTCCTGGATGTCGGCAATGAACCGGTCGAACTGGACCTGGGCTTCTCGGAGGCGCTGGAGGTGCAGGAGCAATTCGGCGTAGCGAAAGCGAACGATGCGGTGCTCCGGGAAGGCGGCGACATACTGGGCGAGATGGCGGGCGGCCCCATCCTCATCGCCGCGCTGGACGTAGGCCGCCGCAAGGCTGAGATGGATGTGGGCGTTCCCCTCGCCGGCGGCCAGGCTCTGTTCGTAGAGCGGGATGGCCTCCCCCGGCTTGCCCTGCCGCATCGCCTCTTGCCCCAGCACCCAGAGCTGCCGGGCTTGCCCCGTGACCGGCTCCTGCGCCGGTGCACACAGGTTCCAGCCGAGGAGAACGACGCACAGCCCGAGCCAGGCCTGACGCGGAATCATCGGGGCAACCTCATCGCAAACCAGGGAAATCCGGTGCCGACGGCGCAAGGCCGGGCCGTGACGATGGGGTTATCGCCCGGCGGACCTTGCCGGATTCAATGAAAGAAATGGATTGAAGGGTTGTGCGGGCAGTTCGCGCCATTATCCGGCAGGCGACCCATCGAAGTAACAAGCGTAGGGTGCGTCAAGCGTACTCGCGCCGACGCACCGAGGGGCAGGAATGGTGCCTCGGCGCGAGAACGCTTGACGCACCCTACAATTGGCGAATGCGTTGCAAAGCCGGGTGTGCGCAGGGCGCAGTGCAATCCATTTTCTTCAGCCGACAGGCGACCCATCGATGATGTCCTCGCCCAGGATGGTCGCCTGCACCCGAAAGTCGCCCCCTTCGTGCCAGTCGAAGAGGACCAGCTCGGCCGGCTGGCCCACCGCCAAGGTGCGCGGCGGTAGGCCGAGCAGCTCCCGCGGCCGGGCGCTTGCCATGTCCACGGCCTCCGCCAGGCTCACGCCCGCGAACCGGATGACGTTCCCCACACAGCAGTCGGTGAAGGCCCAGGAGCCGGCCAGGAAGCTCGTCCCGGCCACCAGCACCTTGCCGGCCGGATCGACCTCGAAGTCCTGCCCCCATTCCTGATAGCGCCGGGGGGCAGACCGGCGAGGCTGCTGGCGTCGCAGGTCAGGATCGTGCGGGCCGGCGTCTTGACCCGGACCAGGCAACGGACCACCGACGGGGGCAGATGATGGCCATCGCAGATCAGGCTGGCCCACAGGCGATCGTCGGCCAGTTGCTCCCAGATGTAGTTGGGATGCCGGGGCAGAACGGCATGCGACCCGTTGCCCAGGTGAGTGCTCAGGCGGGCGCCGGCACGGACGGCCTCGTGCAGCCGTTCTCCGGATGCGGCGGTATGGCCGATGGCAACGACGATGCCGGCTGCCGTCAGCCGCTCGATGAACCGCAACGCGCCATCGTATTCCGGCGCCAGGGTGACCAGGCGGATGCGGCCGGCGGCGGCGTCTTGCAGGCGACAGAATTCGTCCCAATCCGGCGGCCGCACATGCGCCTTCGGATGAGCCCCGCGCGGCCCGTCCTCCGCCGAAATGTACGGCCCTTCCAGGTGGATGCCGGCGATGGAGCGGGCGACCTCCGTGGCGGTCTCGCAGGCCCGGCTCAGGGTGGCCAGGCCGTGCGCCAGGGCCGGGAAGGAGTTGGTGACCAGCGTGGGGCAGAAGGCGCCGATCCCGTGACGGCGGCAAACCGCGACCACGTGCCGCACGCTCTCGGCCGTCAGATCCTGCGAATTGAAGCTGTGGCCGTCGCAGCCGTTGATTTGCAGATCGAACAGGGCCGGGGCGATCCAGCCGGCCACGCGGTCCGGCTTGGCGTCGGAAGGCGCGGCGATCGACGCGATCCGGCCGCCGGCGGTGACGACATCGATCGGTTCGCCGGTCGTGTAATGGCGGGCACGCAGACGCATGGGGGATCTCACGGTCGCACGACCAGGGCGACCAGCCAGCCGAGAAAAATGGCCAGGAGCACGCTGCCCGCGCCTAGGCCAAAGACGACGAAGTCGCGGCGGGTGATCTGCGTCAGGAACTGGGCCGATGCGGTCTTGCGAATCGCGGGCTGGGCCGGCAGCAGCTCGACGTCGATGGTGCCTTCGTGCTTCGCCAGAGGCACGGCTTCCGGCACAGGCTTCCCCCCACGCCGCCGGGACTTACGGCTGTCGCGCTTGTCGCCGTCGGGCCGAGCCACGGGGCTGGGCTTGGCAGGTCGTGCGGTAGGGGCCGCGACGACCGGCGCGGGTCGGGCCACCGTGACCGGGGCCGCCCTGGGTGGCTGGACCGGCGCAACGGGAGCGGCCTTCAGGGGAGCTGGCGGCGCTGCCGGCTTCGCCGATGCCTCGTCGCCTCCCTCCAGCCAGGTCAGGAAGCTGCGCATGTTGGCATCCGCTTCCGGCGTGTCCAGCGGCATCGCTTCGGAGGCCAGGAAAACCTGCAAGGCCTGGGCCGCCCGCTCCGGCGTCGGATAGCGCTTGGCCGGGTCCTTGGCCATCATCCAGCTCACGATTTGCTGCAAGCCATCAGGCACGGCCGGGTTGAACTCCTTCAGCGGCTTCGGCGTCTCCGATGCATGCCGGATCATCTGGCTGATGATATTCGAGTCGGGAAACGGTGCCTGGCCGGCGATCATGTGATAGAGCACGCACCCCAGGCTGTAGATGTCGGCCCGGATGTCGGCGGTATGCGCGTCCCGCGCTTGCTCCGGGGCCATGTAGTCCGGCGTGCCGAGCAGCGTCCCCTCGGTGGTCAGATTGTCCTGGTCGGCGCTCTCGTCGATCGACTCGTCGGACAGGGCCCGGCCGAGGCTCATGTCGAGGATCTTGACCGTGGAACGAAGTGTGGTGTCGCCCGGTCCGGGGATGCCGGCCGGGACGATCATCAGATTGGCCGGCTTGACATCCCGGTGCACCATCCCCTGTTCGTGCAGGTGGTGCAGGCCGAGGAGCGCCTGGTAGACGACGCGGACGGCCTCGGTCGGGGCCATTTTCTTGCGGCGTTGCAGCACGTCGTCGAGGGTTTCGCCTTCCAGACACTCCATGGCCAGGTAGTACAGCCCGCCCGTCTCGCCGACCTGGAAGGTACGGACGACGTTGGGATGCTTGAGCTGCATGGCCAGGCGCGCCTCGCGCTGGAAGCGGGCCAATAGTTGGGCATCCTTGGACTTGGACGGGGGCAGGATTTTGACGGCGACGACCTGCCCCAGGCGGTGGACCGCCTTGTAGACGCCGGCCATGCGGCCGCGACCAAGCCGGTCGAGCACCTTGTACTGGTTCAGAAAGAAGCAGTCGGCATGGCCGCGGGCCAGCAGGGTGGCCTGGTATTCGGTGAGATAGCGGCGGGCCACCATCCAGCGGGAGAACTCGGCCACGTTGCCGGCGTCCTTGGCCTCGGCGTGCCAACGATCGAACATGGCCCGAGCCTCTTCCGGGCCGAGCAGACGACTGCGGATGACCAGGCCGAAGACATTTTGCACCGAAAGTTCCATGCCGGCACCCGCTTGTCCGCCGCCCTCGAGACGGCGCATTCAGAGGCTGATTCCTCGGTACAATACTACCATGAATCTGGACAGCGCTCTCGAACTTTTGGCCCGTCAGCCGGCCGCTCCCCTCGACCTGGCCGAACTGGCGCTGCGCCTGGCGGTCGATCAGTATCCCGGGCTGGACGTGGAGGCCTACCTCAGCGAGCTGGCGGGGATGGCTCACGAGGCCAAACGCTATCTCGGCGGCCCGGCCGAAGCCCGCGCCCGCGGCCTGTGCCGCTACCTGTTCCACGATTGCGGCTTCCGCGGCAACGTCCAGGACTATTACGACCCGCGCAACAGCTACCTCAACGAAGTGCTCGAACGCCGTACCGGCCTGCCGATCACCCTCAGTGCCGTGGCCATCGCCGTCGGCACGCGCGCCGGCCTGCAGGTGGTCGGCGTCGGCCTGCCGGGGCATTTCGTCGCCAAGCTCGTCGCCGCGGACGGCGACGTGCTCTTCGACCCCTTCCACGGCGGCCGAATCCTTACCCCCGCCGAATGCGAACTGCTCGTCGAGCAGGTGACCGGTACTCCGTTCCACGCCACGCCGGAAGCCCTGGGCGCGGTGGACGCCGGACCGTTCGTGGCCCGGCTGCTCAATAACCTGAAGGCAGCGTATCTGCGCCGGGGCGACTTCGCGCCGGCGGTGCGGGTGATCGAGCGCCTCCAACAGCTCGACCCCTCGGACATCTTGCAACAACGAGACCTCGGGGTCAGCCTGATGCGTGTCGGCCAGCTCGGACGGGCCATCGATGCCCTGGCCGCCTATCTCGCCGCCCGCCCCAACGCCAGCGATGCCGAGCTGGTCACCAAGCTGCTGCACCAGGCACAAGGCGAAGTGGCCAAGTGGAATTGAGGAACGAGACAATGAACGAGCGGCGGGGTTTATCCCCGCCGTTTGGCCCGCCGGGACAAGCCCGGCGGCTCGCCAAAAACTAAGGCAAGCAGCAGGCCGTATACTGCGTGCGGCTCCGTCCAATAGTCACCGTGAGGAGACGACGAAGCGCCGCCCGATCCAGGCGGCCCCGCAGGCTGCGTGAGGTGCTCCGGAAGCTGCACGAGCACCTGCCTCATCTCGGCCTCCGTCAACCGGCCGGCCTGCTGCTGCCGCTGAACCTCGCCCACCAGGAACTGCTGGTACCGCAGCAGGCGGACCTCCGGATTGTCGAGCGGGGCGCTGCAATCGGGGCAGTAATCGGCGCTGGGATGGCACGTCAGGCCGCAGCTCCAGCAGGCGCAGCGCGGCGGGAGTCCGGTATCGGCGGGCGGGGTTTGGCCGGCCTGGGCCTGTCGCACCAGCCGGTCGAACTGCTGCCGGCAGGCGTCCACCACCCCCTGGTACTGCGACGCGCCGATCTGCCCGTCCAGCTTCCACAGCAGGAACGATCGCACGGCAAAGTCGAGTGCCCGCAACAGATCGAGCCAGTCGGGAGAGAGCAGGCACTGCGGACAGCGCTGGTAGTTCGCCGGGATTAGCTCGGCACAGGCCGGACACGGCCAGGTCGGGATCGAGAAGCTCATCATGAACTCCGCCGGCTGGAATGAAGAGGGCTGCGCAGAACCTCATCGTTCCGACATTATCGGGATGCCCGGCGGCGAATCAAGAAAAACCTTCGCGACAAACCCGGAATCAGGTTCTGAATAGAAACCACGGATACCACCGATGACACGGACTGACCCGGACCAGATCGGGGCGAATCCGTGCCATCGGTGTCATCCGCGAACACTATTGGGACGCATCTGTTTTTGGGGCAGTAGCTTACTGTAGATGCGTTCGCTATGTTCTTGCGCTGCCTCCGGCGGCAACCAGTCACTTCACTATCGCCAGCAGGCCGAGACTGCCGCTCAACAACATGAGCGGCGTGTCCCAGGTGTGCGGCGAAAAGGCCTCGGCCAACGTCATCAGGATCGGTACGGTCAGAAGCGCGACCACGAACTGCGGCGGGGTGAAGCTGGCGTGAAACACCGCTATGGTAATCAGGCCCACGACCAACACGCACGCGCTCCCCTCCAGGCTGCGAGTGGAAATTCGGCTGTGGCCAGCCGTCGCCGAGTTCGTACAGTGCGCTTACCCGCCAACCATGCCGAGGTGACCCCATGCAGCGCATCGTGCGAGAGCAGGCCCGCAAGTTCGCCTTCGACTGGCGCGATCAGCCGCTGCTGCGTGTCCGGCCCGGGGAGTCGTTCGAGGTGGAGACGTGGGACGCCAGCAGCGGCTATTTCAAAACGCCGCAGGATCTGGCCATCCCTGCCCGCCGGCCGGGTTTCGACCGCAATCCGCCGCATGCCAACCCCATTGCCGGTCCCGTCTACCTGGAAGGTGCGGAGCGTGGCGACACGCTGGTGGTGAGTGTGGAGGACATCACCGTGGCCGATTACTCATGGATCGCCGTCGGCCCGCGCCGCGGACCCCTGGGCGAATCGACGCGCTGGCCCGAGCTGTCCAGCCAGTACACAACCAAGATCTTCCAGCACAAGCCCGGCCCCAGCGGCTCGACGCGCGACGGGACCTTGCAGTTTAGCGAGCGCCTCTCGTGGCCCATCACGCCCTTCATTGGCACGCTGGGGACCGCACCCGACCGCGAGGTCACCACCAGCATCGACGGCCAGGGCGACTGGGGCGGGAACCTCGACATCCGCGATGTGGCCCCCGGCAACCGCATCCTGCTGCCGGTCTATCACCCCGGGGCTCTCTTCTACCTGGGCGATGTGCACGCCAGCCAGGGCGACACCGAGTTCACCGGCACCGCCGCCGAGACACAATCGACGGTCCGCGTGAAGTTGGATGTCGTCAAGGGGAAGCGAGTGCCCTGGTTGCGCGTGGAGAAGCCGCAGTCGATCGTCTCTGTCTACGCCTTCCGGCCGCTGGAGGTGGCCGTCGAGACGGCGACGATCAACCTGATCGACTGGCTGGTGAGCGATTACCACTTCACGCCGACCGATGCCTATTGCCTGGTGAGCACCTGCCCGGACTTTCGCATCAACGTGTATCAGATGTGCAAGCTTGGAAAGCTGAATTACGTGGCTGGTGCTGAAATACCCAAGAAATACCTGGATTAATGCGATTCTGCCTTGAGGCAATCGCCCAGACTTGTCAAGAATTCTGTCAAGAATAGAATAGGTCGAGTGCAGTTCCTCCACCTCACGCGAGGGCACCGACCCATGGCACGCCGACCCCAGACCCGCTACTACGCCTCCCGCAAAGGCGGAGGGTATTTCGCCACGATCCAGGGCAAGCTCTACGAACTGGCCCTCGGCCCCGACGACGCCCCAACCGGTTCGACCTACCTCGAAGCCCTGGCACGCTTCCGCGAAATCCTGCAGCTGGGCGGAGTGACCCAGGCCGGGGCGCAGAACACCGTGCGCGTCGTGCTGGAGACGTACATGAAGCACATCGCCACCCGGAAAAAGCCCGGCACGGTCGACATCCGCCAGCGCTCTTTCACGCCCTTCGTCAATTGGGACCCGGACAGCAGGGGATGTATCGGCGAGCGGCCGGTAGGAAGCATCACGCATTTTCTCGTGTACCGCTTCCTCGAATACATGGAGACACCCAGGCCCCAGGCGAGGAAAAACCCGCAGCCAGGGCGGAAGCCACTCGGCTGGACGGCCGGCTCGCAGCGGAACTGTGTGCAGTCGCTCACCGCCGCCTTCAATTGGGCCGTCCGCTCCGGGCTGATCCCCAAGAATCCGCTGGCCGACATCGAGAAGCCAGGCAGCATCAGCCGGGCGCCGACGCGCTGATCGGCAACGACGCCGAGGAGATCGAGCGGAATCACCAGCGAGTCCTGAAGGCGGCGCCAGCTGCCTACCTCCCGTTCATCCAGGCGCTGAAGGATACCGGAGCCAGGCCGGGGGAACTGGCCGCCGCCACCGCGGCCGACTTCGACGAGTCCCTCGGCGCGTTCGTGTTCAAGAAGGAGGCCAGCCGGAGGAAAGACGAGTTCAGCCACAAGACAGCAGGCAAGGGCAAAGACCGCGTGATAATGCTCTCCGGTCCTACTCTGGAGACAGTCAAGCAGCTGGTGAAGAAGTTCCCGCACGGGCCGGTGTTCCGGCGAAGGCATGACGGGGTAATGAAGCGATTTCATTACGTCGGCCTGTTCACCCGCATTCAGAAGAAGTTGGCGTGGGAGACGGTCACGTGCTACTCCTACCGCCATACTTACGCCACCGAACTGCTAAAGGCAGGCTTGGACGTGGACACGCTGGCACACCTGATGGGCAACAGCCCGCTGGTCATCCGCCTGCATTATTCGCACCTGCTGGCGGACAAGAAGGGTCTGCGCTCAAAACTGGAGAGATTCAAGGCCGTTGCGGAGGCAAGAACACGAATCCCGACGCATCCCCCTGCCGCTGGGAGCGACGTTTAGGGAGAGGGCTTTGACTGCCTGAATACACCGGCGGGACGGTCGCGACCGTCCGGCAACGGGCGATGAATGCCTCCACGCTCGCAATCGGGATACGCACGCACCTGCCGACCTTGAGCGCCTCGAGTTCGCCACGCTCCACCAGCTTGTAGATCATCTTGACGCTGACCGCCAGAAGCTCGGCAGTCGTCTTCGCAGTCACGTACCCGTCCATCACCGCCTCCTCTCCATCCGCCGGTTGGCATACGGACCGCCTCACCCAAATACATGACGAGTATGACCAGGAACAGTCCCGCACGCTTCGCCCCGGAGCAGGCAGCGTTCGCCGGAGGTGACCCACCCAACGGGGAAAGGCAAGACGTCACGCGATTACCCGCACCTATGCTCGCTGGCCGCCGCCCATGATCCAGGCCAATTGAGCCAAGGCGAGCAGGACGCGAGAGCTAAGGCTCTGGCCGCCCTCGCCGACGCGACCTCCTAAGTCAGTTGGCTAACCGACGGCCATAAGGGCCCACCGGCGGCGGCTTCTACATCCCGATCCCCCTCGGGCCGAAGGCCAGCGCCGGGATCTCGTCCAGCAGGCGCTCCTTGATGGTCGCGTCTACGCCCGCGTAGGCGTCGCCACTCAGCAGTGCGGCGAGCTGATGCCGGAACCTCTCCTGCCGGGTGTGGCGGCGGCGCGCCTGGGCGCTGGCTTCGGACTGTTCCCACGCCTGCCCGGTCCGGAGGAGGGCGACCCGGAACTGCTCCTGCATCACACGGTCGTGAAAGCGGCCGTCAGCGGTCTGGACGGCGAAGGACAGGAAAGTCATCTCCAGGTCGCGTTTGCGCCGCGGGTCGCCGCTGCGCGAGGCGTCTTCGATCTCCCCCAGGGCATATGCGCATGACCGGCCCAGCTGCTCCTTGAGCAGGGCGCAGTATTCCCCGGCTGTCCGGCGTGCGGCCGTAAAGCCCACGCGCGAGGCGAGCTCGTCGAATTCCACATAAACGCTGTAGATTCCCTCCCGGAATCCCTTGTCCAGCTTCACCTGTAGCCCAAGCCGGTCCTGCCGGTAGACCGTCAGCGCCTCACAAGACTCTTCTTCGCCGTCGCCCGTCATCCGCGCCCGCTTCCCCCCTCCCCTTCTCTCCTAGCGCATGCGGGCTGAAAAGGTAAAGCGAAAAATGATGCGGCGGCGTCAGAACGTAGGCACCCTCGTTGACCCGATCCAGGCAGGCCCCCTCCCTCTGGCACGCCGCGTCCTTGCCCCTGTTGACCCCATCGTAATCGCCATCCGGGCGAAGCAAAGGCAAGCAAGTGCAGACCGGAAATCGCATGATCGCCACAAGGCAAAAAAGTGCGCAGGCGTCTTCCCTATGCGTCGCATAGGCGGAACTGCACCGTGCCAGCCGGCCTCTCAGCCAGCCAACTGACTGTCCGGCCTGTGGGCAGGCTTGCATGTGGGCAAGCCCACTTGCCGACATGATTGCATGTTTTCTGGCTGGCACGTCGGCTTGCTGACCAGGCAGGTTGTCATCTTGACCTCATGCTTACCTGTCTGCATGTCGGCATGACGGCCAGCAGGTTTGCATGTCGGCAGGCGTGCCGACCATCCTGCCAGCCGGATGCACATATTACTTGCCAGCATGCTGACAAGTGGTGTAGTGTCCGGCCCATGATCATCGTGGTTGCGAATTCCAAAGGCGGCGTCGGCAAATCGACGCTCGCCGTTCACCTGGCCGCCTGGCTGCACGAGCAGGGGCACCGCGTCACGCTCGCCGATTGCGACACCCAGCACTCGTCCTCCGAATGGGCGAAGGAGGCGGTGCCCGACGTGAAGACGGTGCGCCTGGGCGACCCCAGCGACATCCTCGACCGCCTGCCCACCCTCGGGGAGCAGACCGACTATGTCGTCGCCGATGGCCCGGGGGGCAATAACGAAACCAGTCGGGCCTTGCTCCTGCGCCGACCTGGCGCTGGTGCCGTGCAAGGCGAGCATGCTCGAAGTTCGGGCGCTCGCCCAGGCCACGAACGTCCTGCGCCAGGCCCAGGACATCCGCGGCGGACAGCCACGGGCCGTGATCGTGCTCAGCATGGTCGGCAAAACCTACCGGCTCACGCAGGACATGAAGGACGCGGCGGCGGCCCTCGAACTGCCGCTGGCCAGGACCGCCCTGACTCTCAAGCAGATCTACGCCGACGCGCCGGGGCAGGGGGCCGTGGTCTGGCAGTTGGGTGCCCGGGGCCGCGAGGCGGCCAGTGAGGTGGAGTCGCTGTTCCGCGCGGTGCTGCCGGAAGCCCGCGCGTCGAGGGCAGTCCGACGGCCGGCGAAAAAGGCGGCGGGATAATGAGACGAGGGGAGGGGAACATGGCAGAACGCAGATCACTGATCGAGGGATTGAAGCCGGAGAGCGGCATCGACCGGACGGTGGAAGAACAGTTCGTGTTCGCCAGGAAAGCCACGCCGGATCAAGCCGCTCCGCCGCAGACCCCGCCAACGCCAACGACAGAATCAGGCGACGCCAAACGACAAGGATCCATCGCCCGCCCGCATTTCACCACGCGGCTGCGTTCCGACTTCGCGACGGCGCTCGAGCGCGCCTCGCTGGAACGGCAGCTGGCTGGCCAGTTTCCCAATACCGTGCAGGAAATCCTGGAAGAGGCGCTCGAACCGTGGCTGCGCACGCATGGCTATCTGCCGTAGGCCGCGCCCATGAACAAGCCCCCGGAACATCTCGTCCTGACCCCACGCCTGGGGCGGCTCCTCGATGCCTCGGCGGCCATCCGCGCCGAGCCTCCCAGCCGCGTCGATTTCCTGCATACCATCCAGTGCCAGTGCGGCATCCCCTACAACAACCCGGGTGACGAGGTCCGCGAGTGGGATCGCAAGCAGGGGAAAGCCTCGTTGCGGATCGAGGCCGGCTCGGCCATCGACCCGCAAACGCGGGAGTTCGTCAAGCTGGGCCTGCCCTACGGAGAGAAGCCACGGCTGGTGCTGATTCACCTGGCCAGCGAGGCAGTGCGGACCGGCACGCCCGTGGTCGATGTCGAAGGTTCGATGACCGCTTTCGCACGCTCCCTCGGGCTGGAGACCAACGGCCAGCAGCTCAAATCACTGAAGGACCAGCTCGCCCGCCTGGCCTCGGCGACCGTCCGCATGGGTGTAGTCGAGGAAGGCCGCGCCGTCCAGGTCAACACCCAGTTCGTGTCCGCGTTCGATCTGTGGTTTCCGAAGCAGCCAGACCAGCGAGTGCTGTGGCCGTCCAATGTCCGCCTGAGCGAGGAGTATTTTCAGAGTCTTGGGCAGCACGCCGTGCCCCTGGATCATCGCGCCGTGGCGATCCTGGCATCGTCATCGATGGCTCTCGACGCTTACGTCTGGCTGGCCCAGCGCCTGCACCGCGTGCCGGCCGGCAAGCCCCAACGCATCACCTGGGCCGCCCTCTACGAGCAATTCGGCCAGGGATTCGCTCGTGTTCGGGATTTCCGCCGGCGGTTCCTCCAGACCCTGCACCACGTCCAGGCCGCGTATCCGGCGGCGCGGCTGTCAGCCGACGACGTGGGGATGCGCCTTGAGCACAGCCCGCCCCCGGTTCCGCCCCGGTACACCGGTATGCCCTCAGGGGTATCCCCATCGAGAGCGAACCAGGCCCACGGTAACTTGGTCGCGCCCCCAACCACGCCGCAGCCCCCAGCCGCTGAAGATAAGGACACGGCGGGCAGGGGAGGGAGCCAGCCGGTAAGCCATTGAATCATCGTGAGACAGGCACGGTAAGTTAGTCGCACCGGTCAAGAATGGAAGCCGAGCCACGGTAACTTGGTCGCGGCCCCATCAGAGGGCAATGGGCGGTTTTCGCAGTGGAGGCGGGAAACGCCGATGAGAGAGGGACGGAATCAAACCTTTGAATTGTCGTGGACGGGCACGGCAACTTGGTCGCGCTTCACTTGTGGATAACTGGCGGGAAGGGCCAGGTTATCCACGGTAACCTGGTCGCGGGGTCCACGGTAACTTGGTCGCGGCCTCGACGGAAAACTGCGGGATTGACCACGGTAACTTGGTCGCACAAACCTATATTAAGTACCTATATACTTACTTACCTTTAGTTTGACGCCTGGTTTCTGTGGACAGCCAAGCAGGGAACAAAAGGCCGAAGGAGAAGTTAAGTAGCATTCAGGAAGGTGTGGAGCAGAGACCCGTCGTAATCGCGATACGGACGCCCAGGAAGAGAAGTAAGGGGGGAGGGGGTTATCCGCCACTCAGGCGACAGCCCCCAGCACGCCCTGGAGATGTTCGATCTCGCCCGGCCGCCAGCCCTCCCCTGGCATCGACAAGCGTATCATGCCGCCGTCATAGGCAGTCAGCGCCACACCCCGCTCCGCAAACGTCCGGCGAAGCTCCGGTGCTGACAATTTCTTCATCTTCTCCCGCTCGGCCTGCAATAGCAGGATGCCGGTACGAAAGGCCGGCGAAGCCAGCAATGGCCGCCAGCCCGCGCTGGCCGCTACCGTAGCAGCCGCCACCAGACTTTCCAGCCGTCCCGCCAGGGAACGCGATGGGGCGACTCCGCCCTCCAGGGCGTCGGCAACCGCTCCTTGGCACGAGAACAGGCTGGCAAGGCTGACCGTCTCGCTCGTCCCATCCAGCGCGTCCCGTTCGACCTGTGTCGAGAACCGCAGCAACGGGTCGTCCAATTCTCCCGCGGCGAGCAGATGCGACAGCACCGTCTCGATGAATGACCGCGATCGTCGGCGACCGTAGAAGCCCAGTCCCATCGGGTGGTAGGCGCCGAGCCACTTATGGCACCCCGCCAGGTACAGGTCACAGTATTCGTGCCGCAGGTCGGCGGAGACATGGGCGAATTCCTGCGCCCCGTCGATTACGACAAACCACACTTGCCCTACCGCCTCAACGGCCCGCACGATCCGCTCAACAGGGAGGCGATGGCCTAAGTTGCTGACCGCGGTGAGGAAAAGCCCGTCACAGCCCCGGCGCACGAACTCGTCACGGACGTTGGCCACAACCTCGTCCTCAGTCATCTGTCCCCGGAGCATGGCGTCGCGCAAGGCGATCGTCGTCACCGCCTGATTGCGGCGGCGGCACTCAGATGCCAGGATGTCGTGGTAACTCGGCCAGCCGAGGTCGCTGGTCAGCACGTTGCGGCAGGGCTGAAAGAGGAGCCGCGCGGCAAGCCGCATCAGCTGCGCCGAGCGGCTGGCGACCAGCACCGGCAGATCCGGATCGCTCTTCGCCAGCGAACGCAGTGACTCCTTGAGCCTGCCGATGCCCGTCCACCCGGCAAGCCCAGGGTAGCGACCGGCGAGACCGTCGGACCAGCAGCCCTCCGCCCCCTGGCCGAGGAATCGCTCGAAAAGATAGGACCCACCTTCCTCGCCGGCCAGGCGGGCGAAGTCGAGGTGGGCCTGCTGCGCCCTTGGCGTCATGCGGCCAAGCCGCGCCGTGTCAAGGTAGAGCAAGGTCGAATCCATGCGCGTCCCCCCAGGAACAACGCTTTACGATCTTAGGGGGCCGGTTCACAGCTGTCCAGTAGGTTCCGGAAAGGCATAGCGTACAGCGCGAGGCGCTCCCACCGGTCCCTCGCCAGCCGCACCGCCTGCGGGTCGAACGTCAGAGTGAAACGCAACGTTCGCGACCGCTCGTCCAGCTGCTGCACGCCCACCGCGCGGTCGCCGTAAATCCCATAGTCACAAAGAAGATCGGGCTCGCGCGATAGCTCAGACTCGCGCACGAGCCGAACGCGGAGTCCGTGGTCGTGCTGCTCCTGCACCCAGGGGAGGATCTCGGCCGTCGGCAGAGGCCCACCGCGCGGCCACAGCTCGTCGCGAAGCACAACGATGCGATCGATAAGCATCCCCTGTTGTACCGCCTCAAAATTCACCTGCATGCTCTGTTTCCCCGGTTGATCCTGCCAGTACTCTTTCGTGTGCACCCACGCCACCGACCGGTACTCGTCCAGGTCGGGGCTGCGGAGGAGCTTCTCGTAGACAGTACGCCACCCCTCAGTGCTCGCGAACACCACCGTTCCCTCGGCGAGCGCCTCAATCTGCCCGGCCACAGACGCCAGCTTGAGCAATGCCATCTCCCGCAAGATGGGGTCGGCCTTGCCAGCGAGTTCGGTCATGCCCCGGCAGATGGCCAGGTACTGCTCGTACAGCTCGCGGTCGGGAGCGAGTGACAGGGGCACAGACAAGCGCTCGATGGCTTCGTCGCGTTGGCGCTCGCGCTGCTCGTCTTGGCCGAGGTAACTCAGGAACAGCCCGCCCAGGATGCTCACGAACGAGCCGAGGATGGCGATCTGGGCGGGCACCGGGCCGAAGACGGAGACGAGCGCCATCACCAGGGAGCCGGCCAGGGCCGTGCCCAGGAAGCGGAAACTCAGGAGGGCTGAGCGCCGGGGTTGCTCGTTGTCTCGGGCCATGCCGCGCAGGGTACGGGACATTTCTGCTAAAGGCAAGCAGAGGCTGCATGGCTGCACGTGGCGGAGGCGTGGCGCCCCTGGCAGATCCGGATTGACCTGGACAGGCGGCCACAGCAGAGGGGGTTCATCATGGCGCCTCGTCAATCGTTCCGTCCGCGTGCCGTGGAAATTCAGCCAGCCGTCGTACCAGCCGCGGCGCATCTGGCTGATGCGGCCTTCGTTCTTCCAACGCTCCTACCGCAAGGGCGTGCGTGCCTCCAGCGGCATCGCCCTCTTGAAGACTCAGGCCGTCCACGCTTCCTTGATCCGTCTCGGTTCGGTTGAGCTAAAAAAACGTTTGCACGTTGATTTAATTCCTATTACGCCTGTCAGAAACAATGGATTGTTCCTGACTATGGCACGTAAGCCGCATCCCTTGCTTTCATTCATGCGGGAATCCCCGCCCGGCCCAGACGTTACGCCGGTTCCTCAAGACCACGTTCCCACTCAAACCGAGGGAGGAGACCGACATGCAGTACAAGACGATGGTCCTTCAGCTCCTGCAGGATCGCCCGGAGATGCACGAACAGCTACGCAAGAAACGCCAGTTGCTGACGACGGTGGAGCTTTACGGCCAGACACTGAAGAGGAAGCCACGAAGCCTGGAAGGACGTCCTGTCCCAGGCGAGACCGGGCAGCGAAGCGAGCCAGATCGCGAGCGAGGCGCTGGAGATCGCCCTGAAGGAGCTGGAGGACTGTTTGCATCCCGCGTCGCCGCCGGACGAGAACGAGCCGATGTCTCTGGACGGGGCAATGGCGTTCATCCGCCGTCGTCATCATACACCGCCCGCGTAAAGGCATCACGCAGCCAGGCCCGCCTGCCGATGTTTGACGTGCCTTCCCACCCTGGTCCGACTGACGCCTCTCCCTTTCCCGCCGATCCCCTTCCCTCGACTCCAGGCCCCGCCCGGGGCATTGAGCGACGGCACGGTAATCAGCCCGCCGGGCCGCGCAAGCGGAAACCCGGTTCCCCCTGAAGGTCTCCCCCAAGTTTCCGCTTGCCCGGACGCTGCGCGCTGAGCCCGGCCTGGGGCTGATTCCCTGGCGTGCCGTCAGGCCCCGATGGCGGGGCCGCAAACGCAAGGAGAAGGAGACCGCGCCATGAGAAGGCACTCAGCTGACGCTGCTGTTCGACGCACCACCGCCATCTACCCCGGCCAGTGAGCCAGTTCCAACGAGAGCGCGCATGCCGCTCCCCGAACCCGCCTCAGCGGCTTCGCCCGTCCCTATCGCCGGCGGCGAGAAAGCCAAGGCCCGCGACATCCTGGCCGCCATCCGCACCCTCAAGCAGGATCGAGCACGAACAGCGGCCGGCCACCGCCGAGGAGCGGCAGGCGCTCGCCCGCTTCGGCGGCTTCGGCCCGGTCGCCCTGTCGATCTTCCCCGACCCGGTCACCGGCCGCTACAAGGATGCCGGCTGGCAGGCCCTGGGCGAGGAGCTGAAGGCACTGCTTACGCCCGAGGAATACGCCAGCGCCAGGCGCACCACCTTCAATGCCTTCTACACCTCCTCGACCGTCATCCAGGCCATGTACGAGGCGCTGGAACGCCTCGGCGTGCCCGCCACCGCCACGGTCCTTGAGCCGGGTTGCGGCCCGGGGCGATTCCTGTACCTGGCGCCGGAAGGGATGCGCTTCATCGGCGTCGAGCTGGATTGCATTTCCGGGCGCATCGCCCGGGCACTCCACCCCGGCCAGGACATCCGCATCGAGAACTTCCGCGACACCCGCCTGCCCGAAGGCGGATCGACGCGGTGATCGGCAACGTGCCCTTCGCCGACGTGAAGCTCGAGCATCGCGGGCAGAAGCTCTCCCTGCACGACTTCTTCTTCGCCAAGTCGGTTGACGCGCTGAAGCCCGGCGGCGTGCTGGCCCTGGTCACCAGCCACTTCACGCTCGACAAGCAGAACGCCGCCATCCGCGAGTACCTGGCCGAGCGGGCCGACTTCGTCGGGGCCATCCGCCTGCCGTCCGACGCCTTCAAGCGTGAGGGCACTGCCGTCGTCACCGACATCGTGTTTCTGCGCAAGCGGGCACCCGGCGAGGCCGCCCACCATGCCGACCCCGACTGGCTCGAGCGTTGCGCCGCTTGCCATCGACGGCGCCGAAGTGCCGATCAACCGCTACTTCCTGAATCACCAGGAATGGTGCTGGGCAACTGGAGCCGCAAGGACACGCTCTACGGCGAGGGTTACAGCGTCACCGGCAACGGCGACTCTGCGGCAAGCCCGGGCAGGCTCGGCCCAGCAACTCCGCGCGGCGATCCGCCGCCTGCCGGAATTCGCTCCGTCGCAGGCATCTCCCGTCGCAGAAGAACGCCGCCGTAGCGTTCACGCCTCCCCCGGCCGAGCCCCACATCACCGAGGGCAGCTTCTTCGTCCGCGAGGACCGCACCATCTGCCAGTCGCTCGACGGGCAGGCCGTGCCGGTCACCTACGGCGGCACGACGCTCACCGCCTACGGCACGATGACCGGCAAGCGCCTGGCCGCCCTGGTGGGCCTGCGCGACCGTGCCCGCCGCGTCCTGCAATCGCAGAACGAAGGCTGGCCCGAGGCAGACCGCGTTGAGGCGCGCCGGGAACTCAACGCCGGCCTATGACCGCTTCGCCGCCACCTACGGCCCGATCAACAAGACCACCTTCGGCGAGACCGCCAGATGGCGGCGTCATCCGCCGCATGCCCAACCTGGTGAAGTTCCGGGAAGACCCGGACGCCATGCTGGTGATGAGCCTGGAGGATTACGACGAGGTGACCGGCAAGGCGGCCAAAGCCGCCATCATGCAAAAGGACGTGGTGGGCAAGAAACCGCCCATCACGAACGTCAGCAGCGCCGAGGAAGGGCTGCTCGTCTCCCTCGACCAGCGCGGGGCGGTGGAGCTGCCCTTCATCGCCACGCTCTACGGCAACCCGGAAGCAGCAGATCATCGCCGAGCTGGGCGACCTGATCTTCCACGACCCGGAATCGAAAACCTGGCAGACCGCCGACGCCTATCTCTCCGGCAACGTGCGGGCCAAGCTCGCCGCGGCCGAGCGTGCCGGGTCGGACTACGCCCGCAACGCCGAGGCCCTGCGGGCGGTGCAGCCGGAGGACGTGCTGCCCGGCGACATCGACGCCAATCTCGGGGCGCCGTGGATACCGGAGAGCGACATCCAGGCGTTCGCCGCCGAGCTGTTCCACGTCGAGGCCGGACGCGATCCAGGTCGGCCACCTGAAGAAGGACGCGGTGTGGAGCATCGACGCCGGCTACGCCGCCCAGCAGTCGGTCGCCGCCAAATCGGAGTACGGCACACCCCGCGCCAACGGCACCTGGCTGTTGGAGCTGGCGCTGAACATGAAGACGCCGGTGATTTACGATCCCGATCCCGCCGATCCCGACAAGCGCGTGGTCAACCAGGAAGAAACGCTCGCCGCCCGCGAGAAGCAGAAGGCCATCAAGGAGAAGTTCCGCGGCTGGGTCTTCACCGATCCCGACCGCACCGAGCGGCTGGTGCGGCTCTACAACGACACCTACAACAATTTGCGGCCGCGATTGTTCGACGGCTCGCATCTCGACTTCCCCGGCATGAACCAGACGATGCAGCTGCGGCAGCACCAGAAGGACGCGGTGTGGCGCGGCATGAGCAGCGGCAACACGCTGCTCGCCCATGCCGTCGGCGCCGGCAAGACGCTTGAGATTGCCGCGACCGCGATGAAGATGAAACAGGCAGGGCTGGCAAAGAAGCCGCTCATCGCCGTCCCCAACCACCTGCTGGAGCAGTTCGCCCGCGAGTTCCAGCAGGGCTATCCCAACGCCAAGCTGCTGGTGGCGGCCAAGGAAGACTTCACCAAGGAGCGCCGCAAGTATCTGACCGCCAAGATCGCCAGCGGCGATTGGGACGCGATCATCGTCACGCACAGCAGCTTCGAGCGCATCGGCATGTCGCGCGACTACCAGGAGAAGTTCCTGAACGAGCAGATCGAGGAATACAACCAGCTGCTCCTCGACAGCGCGTCCAAGGGCGCGGCCCGCGCCCACCGCAACATCATCAAGACCATCGAGAAGCAGAAGGCGGCCCGCGAGGAGAAGCTGAAAGACCTGCTCGCCGAGGATAAGAAGGATGACGGCCTGGTGTTTGACGAGCTAGGCGTGGACCACATCTTCATCGACGAGGCGCATTACTTCAAGAACCTGGAGACGCCGACCAAGATGGACCGCGTTGCCGGCATCCAGACCGGCGGCAGCGAGCGGGCCTTCGACCTCTACATGAAGGCCCGCTACCTCGACGAGCAGCACCCCGGCCACGGCGTGACTTTCGCCACCGGCACGCCGATCTCCAACACGATGGTCGAGATGTACACGATGCAGCGCTTCCTCGACCCCGAGGGGCTGCAAGGCACGCGGCATCGATCATTTCGACGCCTGGGCGGCCACGTTCGGCGAAGTCGTCGATACGATGGAAATCTCCCCCGACGGCAAGACCCTGAAACCGCGCAGCCGCTTCGCCAGGTTCGTCAACCTGCCAGAACTGCAGCAGATGTTCCGCGCCTTCGCCGACGTGCAGACGGCCGAGATGCTGAACCTGCCCCGGCCGCGGCTGGAGAGCGGCAAGCCCATCGTCGTGGCCTGCCCGATGTCGGAGCGAGCAGGCGGAGCTCCAGCAGGAGCTGGTGGAACGCTACGAACGGCTGCGGTCGCAGAAGGTCGATCCGCGCGAGGACAACGCGCTGGCCATCACCACCGACGGCCGCAAGCTCGCCCTCGACGCCCGGATGCTCTCGGCCGGGGCGGCGGACTTCCCCGGCTCGAAGGTCAACGCCCTGGTGGAGAACGTCGCTGCCATCTGGCAGCGGACGGACCGCCACGCGCGGCACGCAGATGATCTTCTGCGACATGGGCGTGCATCCTACCCCCTGGGGGTATTCGGCCTACGAGGAGATCACCAGCAAGCTGGTCGCCCGCGGCATCCCCCGCCAGCAGATCGCCGCCATCGGCGACGCCGACTCCGACGCCAAGAAACGGGCCCTGTTCGATCAGGTCCGCAGCGGCCAGGTGCGGGTGCTGCTCGGCAGCACGCAGAAAATGGGCACCGGCACCAACGTGCAGAAGCGGCTGGTCGCCCTGCATCACCTCGACGCTCCCTGGAAGCCGGCCGAGGTCGAACAGCGCGAGGGCCGCATTCTCCGCCAGGGCAACGAGAATGAGGAAGTGGCGATCTACCGCTACGTCACCGAAGGGAGCGTTCGACGCCTATATGTGGCAGGCGTTGGAAACGAAGGCCCGGTTCATTGCTCAGGTGATGACCGGCGACAACGCCGCCCGCCGGGCCGAGGACATCGGCGGCCAGGAGCTGAGCTACGCCGAGGTGAAGGCCATCGCCTCCGGCAACCCGGCGGTACTGACGCTCGCCGAGGCCGACGCCGAATTGCAGCGGCTCACCGTACTGAAGAAGAACCACGCCGACGAACAATACCTCGCCCGCCGCTCCCTACGCGACCTGCCCGGGAGCATCGAGCGGCTGTCGCAGCGCCTGTCCGACCTCACCGCCGACCAGGCCACAGCTAAAGCCCATGCCGACGATCCCACCATCGTCGGCAGCCGCAGAGTTCTCCGCGATGATGCGGTGGCCGCACTCGGTCAGGCCCTGGATGCCCTGCCGCAGCACGTCATGCAGCACCGCCGCATGCCGCTGGGCACCTATCGCGGCCTGCGCTTCGGCATGGTGCTCGATCCGTACTGGCCGCCGCAAGTCTATCTCGAAGGGACCGCCATCCGCCAGTACCCGCTCTCGCGCGAACATCACGGGCCGCGAGCCGTGCTCAACGCCCTGGAACGCCTGGCTAGCGGCTACGGCTCCGAATGCGAGCGCGTCCGGCAAGACCTCGGGATCGCAGAGGCCCAGCTACGCGACTATCAAGCACGGCTTGGCCAGCCGTTCACGCACGATGCCTATCTGGCCGAGCTGACCGCGCTTGCGTGACCAGCTCAAGGCCGGTCTTTCCGGCGCCGCTGCCGAGAGCAGGCAGCGAATCCCAGCCCAAGCGTTTCCGAGATCGCCGGGCAGATCAAGGCGCTCAAGGCCGCCCACACCATCGAGGCCACGCCGCAGCGCACCGAGAAACGCCGCATTTCCGCCGAGGAGCCGGTCACCGCCCGTATCCGCCGGCGAGCCGAGGAGTTGCCTGTTCCCGATCAGGTGATCCAGCCCGACGCCGACGCTGCGCCGCAAGAGACATCCACGCCGCCAGAGGCGCTCGGCCAGCACGACTGCGCGGCCAGAGTTTCGGGCAGCCCCACTGCCGCCGACCCTCCGCCTTCTGGCCCTCATTCTCCCCAGGCCGACTCAGCACCGGTTCCGCCTGTCAAGCCCGAGGAAACCTACCAGGATCGCCTTGCGGCGGCCCGCCGGCGCAGGGACGACCAGCGAAGGCAGTCTTAGCCGTCCCCTGATGCTCCCGCCTGCAAGACCGCAGAAAATGCTTTACAACCGCACGCCGACGCGCTATGCCGCTTACTCGCACCCACCACTACCAACGAGGACAATCATGGCCAAGAAAAGACCCGATCTCGACGCGGAAACGCCAAGCCCCGACGCGCAAAACGCTACAGGCGAGGCGGCCGGAACGCCACAGCGCCACCGCACGCGCCCGATGCTTCCCAGGGCGGCACGGAAGCGGGCGAGCCCCAACGGAGCAAGTGGCTGCCCCGTTTCAGCAGCTGGGCCGACCACCAGGCCGGCGTGCATCTGACCGAGGACCGCGAAAATCGCCGCATGACCATCAAGTTCGACGAAAAACCGTCCGAGGCGATCCGCGACCTGTTGAAAAAACAGCACAGCTACCAATTCGACCCCGAGGATCAGGTCTGGTACAAGAAGATCAATCCCGCCAAGGCTCGGCAGGGCCGTACCGAGGCCGAGGAGGTTGTCTTCGAGGCCGCCAGCCTGATCCGAAAGGAGAAAGGGCTGGAGCCGAAGACGGCTTTCAACCTGGGCATGTAACGGCAGGCTGGCCACCGCCTTTCGCCCGTGTGTCCGCAGCCCGCCCCCAAGCCGTGGCGTCCGTGCCCCGCCTTGGGTCCCGGCGGGCAGCTTCCACACACGGGCGGGGCGATAGGCGGCGGCGGCCCGCCAGCCGGCCCGGCAACCGAGAATGACAGCACAACCACTTTCGCACGGCCTTCGCCCACCGCGCCCGATGAGGCAAACGCGCAGCAACCTGACGCATAATTGCCTGCCGAAGTCCCAAGTCCGGCGTTCTCCACAAATGGTTGCTTGCGTCCCCGTTCAACGACTTCAACGGGGACAAGACTCGGGCGATCACAGTGGTGCCGGTGCGCGGGCTGTGGTGTGCGGGGCGGGCGCGGGCCGTTGGCGACGATCTGTTCCCAAATCTCCTGCCGGTTGACGGGAACGTCGGCATCGGCCTCGAACCCCAGTCTCACCTTGGCGCCGATGATCTGAAGCACCGTGACCTTGACGTCAGCACCACGACGGGCGAGGAGATCGTGCTTTTCACCCTGGCCGAATCGCCCCTGTACCGCGAGACGAAGAAAAGATAGGAGCCTGCGGAGAGCGGCGTCGAGCGGCCGCCCGCCTCCAGGGCCATCCAACACTGACTCCGACGATCCGGCGGGTTTATCCCGCCGGGACAAGCCCGGCCGCGGCACGCTTCGCAGTCATTCTTGCATGGCTGCTCTAACTCAGTTCCACCTCCACGTTGTGGTGGTTCCGGTCGTCGATCAGCGGCACGCATCGTTCCGGCTGCTCGTTGCCGTCGGCGACAACCCGCTGCACGGTCAAGCCGCTGCCGCCGTTGCGGATCGTGATGTGGTAGAAGGTTTCGCGGTAGCGGTAGTGGATTTTCAACGAGGGCCAGCCGAGAGGGAAGGCAGGGCGTGAAGCGGAGCTTGTCCACGTCCAGGCGCAGCCCGAGGAGCGATTCCGTGATGAGCCGGTACATCCAGCCGGCCGAGCCGGTGTACCAGGTCCACCCGCCGCGGCCGGTGTGCGGAGGTACGGCGTAGACGTCGGCCGCCACCACGTACGGCTCGACGCGATAACGAGCGACCGCCTCGGGCGTGTCGCCGTGGGTCACGGGGTTGATCAGCCCGAAGAGCTCCCATGCCCGCCGGGAATCGCCCATCGCCGCGAAGGCCATCACCGTCCAGATGGCCGCGTGGGTGTACTGGCCGCCGTTCTCGCGCACGCCGGGGACGTACCCCTTGATGTAGCCGGGATTCAGGTCCGACTTGTCGAACGGCGGATCGAGGAGCTGAATCAGCCGGGCGTCGCGGCGGACCAGGCGACGATCGACGCTCTCCATGGCCGTCACCGATCGTTCGCGCGCGCCCGCACCGGATAGGACCGACCAGCTTTGCGGCAAGCGAGTCGATCTGGCACTCCGGGTTGGCAGCCGAGCCGAGCGGCGTGCCGTCGTCGAAATAGGCGCGGCGATACCATTCGCCGTCCCAGCCGTGTTCTTCGATGTTGCCGCGGAGCCGGCCGGCTTCGAGGGTGTACTTGTCGGCGAGGACGGCGTCGCCGCGGCGGCGGGCGAGTTCGGCGAACTGCATCAGCACGTCGTAGAGGAAGAACGCAAGCCAGACGCTCTCGCCCTTGCCGTGCGCGCCCACCAGGTTCATGCCGTCATTCCAGTCGCCGCAGCCCATCAGCGGCAGGCCGTGGGCGCCGAAGCGCAGGCCGTGATCGATCGCGCGGACGCAATGCTCGTAGAGCGTGCCGACGTCGTCCGAGACCTGCGGCAGGTCGTAATAGGCATCTTCCTCCGGCCGCACGGGGCGGGCGTCGAGGAAGGGCACGCGCTCCTCCAGCACGCCGGTGTCGCCGGTCGCCGTGACATAGCGGCACGTCGCGTACGGCAGCCAGAGGTAGTCGTCCGAGAAGTGCGTGCGCACCCCCCGGCCCGCCGGCGGGTGCCACCAGTGCTGCACGTCCCCCTCGCGGAACTGGTGGGCGGCGGCGCGGAGCAGATGCTCGCGCAGCAACCCGGGCTCGGCATGGACGAGGGCCATCGCGTCCTGCAACTGATCGCGGAAGCCGAACGCGCCGCCCGACTGGTAGAACCCGGTGCGCGCCCACATGCGACAGGCGAGGACCTGGTAGATCAGCCAGCCGTTGGCCAGGAAGTTGACGGCCGGGTCGGGAGTTTCCACGTGCACCGCGCCGAGAGTGCGGCTCCAGTAGTGCCACACTCCCTCCAGCGCCTGCCGGCGCTCGCGGCCCCACGGAACCGCTGGATGAGTTGCCGCGCCTGTGTCTTCATCCCGGGCGGCGCCGAGGATGAAAACGATCTCCCTTTCCTGTCCGTCCTCAAGGGCGACCGGGACCTGCATGGCCGCGCACGGATCGAGTCCCGCGCCCACGCGACCGGACAGCCGTACGCGGCGCATCGCCGCCGGGTTCGCCGGCGTGCCGTTGCGGCCGAGGAACTCCGTGCGGTCGCGCGGTCACGGTCCGCGCCGCCTCGCTGCTGTCCACGAAGACGACCCGGTCGGCAAATTCCGGGCTGTAGGAGTTGCGGGCGAACAGGGCGCCGCTCATGGGGTCCAGCTCGGTGACCACGTGCATGAGCGTCTGGTCCCGCAGCTCGCCCAGCACCCACTCCCAGTAGCCGGTGACCGAAAGCTGGCGCGGCCGGCCGCGAGCGGTTGGCGACCTTGAGCCGGGCGAACTTGACGGGCGCGTCGGTGGCGACGAAGAGGCACAGCTCGGTGACGATGCCGTCCTCGGCGTACTCGAAGATGCTGTACCCGAAGCCGTGGCGGGCGACGTAGGGGTTGCGACCACGGGCGGGAAGTGGCGAGGGAGACCAGAAACGGCCACTTTCCTCGTCGCGGACATAGATCGCCTCGCCGCTCGTGTCCGTGACCGGGTCGTTGTACCACGGGGTCAGCCGGAACTCGTGGCTGTTCTCCGACCACGTGTAGACGCTTCCGCTCTCGGAGACGACGGTGCCGAACTGAGGGTTGGCGATCACGTTGACCCACGGCGCGGGCGTGGTCTGCCCGGGGCCGAGGATGGTGATGTACTCGCGTCCGTCGCGGGCTGAAGCCGCCCAGCCCGTTGAAAAACGCCAGGTCGCGGCGGGGAATCTCGGCCGCGGCAGGGGATTCGGGCCAGCGACGCGTGCGGCTTGAAGGCGGGGATCAGCACGCTCGGCGCGGCCGCGGCGCTCCACCTGCTCGGCCAGCGTGCCCGCGTCGTCGACCAGGACCACGCGCGCCACCGTCTGCAGCAGCGTCCGGTCCTCTTCCGACATCTGCTCGCCGCGGCGCACAAAGATGCCGCCCGGCTTGTCCACCAGCGCCGCCTCCGGGCTGGCGGCGACGAGGTCCATGATCGTGTCCTGCAGCGTCTGGCGGTAGACCGAGTCGTCCTCGTTCCAGATGACCAGGTCCACGCTGACCCCACGCATGCGCCAGTAGGCGTGAGCCTGGACGGCCTGGCGCACCAGTTCGATGCGTGCGCGGTCGCGGATGCGGACGAGCACGATCGGCAGGTCTCCCGAGATCCCGTAGCCCCACAGCCCGGATTGCCCGCGGCGGTTGCGGGTCAACACGCTGGCCTTGGCCCGGCGCAGCGCCGAGGCGTAGATCACCGAGCCCGCCAGCCGGCTGTACACCTGGGCGTCGGCCTCGGTGGCGTTGAGTTGCTGGAGCAGGATGTGGCTGTGCGTCCAGGCCAGCTCGAAGACCCGGTCTGCCAGGCGGGGGTCGTGGTACTTCTCCATCAGCGCCGAGACGGCCTCCCGCGACTCGGCCACGCCGGTGACCAGGTCCACCCGCACCGTCTCGTTCGGCTGCAGCCGGATGACGTGGCGGATGCAGACGATCGGGTCGAGCACCGGCCCCTGGCTGTCGGACAGCGTGCGCCTACGTCCATGGCCGCCGGTGCGGCCAGGGTCCGGCCCCGGCCGATGAAGCGCATCCGGTCCGTTTCAAACGACGCTTCGCCGACGGTCGTGCCCCGGACCGTCATCAGGTGGACCAGCCACGGCGGCCGCTCGTCGGCGGACCGCGGCCGCCGGGTGCAGAAGATCGCCTGCCGGTTACG
The DNA here is from genome assembly GCA_963827935.1 of uncultured Planctomycetota bacterium. GTDB lineage: Bacteria > Planctomycetota > Planctomycetia > Gemmatales > Gemmataceae > DATFNV01. The sequence goes on from CAWHCN010000004.1 coordinate 1,727,736, forward strand.
GACCAGTTCCGTCTGCACGAACAGGTTGCTGAACGCGGGGTGAGCCAGGTCGTGGCCCTGGGGGGCCAGGACCACCTCCGCATAGCTGGTCACCTCCAGGGTCCTTGGCGTATCGGACCGGTTCGTCATCGTGATACGCCGCAGCTCGATATCGTCCTCGGGAGAGACGCTGATCTCCAGTGTGCGTGTTGATCTTTTCCTCGCGGCGGCGGAACTCGGCCCGAGCCCTGGGTGAAAATCGCCTCGTAGCCGTCTCGTGGGCTTGAGCGTCGGTTGCCACGCCGTCGACCAGAAGGTGCCGCTCTCCAGGTCGCGCAGGTAGCAAAACGATCCCCAGCAATCGCGCGTGCTGTCTTCGCGCCAGCGTGTCACGGCCAGGTCTGCGCCAGCGGCTGTAGCCGCCGCCCGCGCTGGTTATCACCACGTGGTAGCGGCCGTTGGAAAGCAGATTGACCTCCGGGACCGCGCCACCCGGGTCGGTAAAGACCCGCATCGTGCCCCCATCTTCGGCCGAGGCGGCGTGCGTAGCGCGGGCTTCGGCGACGTGGGGAAAGACCGGTGCGGCGGCCTTGGGCACGCGCTCCTGCAGCAACAGCTCGGCGGCACGCAACATCGGATCGGCTTCAAACGGCGCTGCATCGGCCTGTCCAGCAACACGTATGCCAGCGCCAGAAGGCTCATCCCCTCGTGGTGGGCCATGAACTGCCGCACCGCGACGCTCGTTGCTCCGCGCGGCAGCCGGGAGGGCGTATAGTCGATCGCCTCGTACATTCCGTAGGCGCCTTCGCGGCTCTCCGCGGCCAGTCGCTCCAGGTTCCGGCACGCCGCCTCGGGCACCACCATCAGGGCCAGGGCACTGGCATACGGCGCCACGACGAGGTCCTCGGCGAGGCCGCGTTTTAGTCCCAGCCCCGGGACGCCGAACGCCCGGTACTGATAATTCATGTGCACATCGATCGTGTTGTATCCCGACTCGGACATGCCCCACGGCACTCCGCGCTGCCGGCCGTAGTTGATCTGTCGGCGCACCACGGCCCTGTACGTCTGGTCGAGCAGCGTGTTCGCGTACGTGGGCATGAGCAGAAGCGGCATCAGGTACTCGAACATCGAGCCGCTCCAGCTCGAGCAGCGTTGGCGCGCCGCCGGTCGTCGTGAGCAACCGGCCCAGGGCGAACCAGTGGTCCTGGCCGAGCTGGCCCTGGGCGATCGCGATGAAGCTCGCAAGCCGCGCTTCGGACGCCAGCAGATCGTAGAAGCTGCTGTCCCGACGCTGGTCGCCGACGTTGTACCCGATCGCAAACAGGTCACGCGACGTGTCGAACAGGAACAGGAAATCCATGTCCGCCAATTCCTGGCACCGTTGGGCCACTTGCTTTAGGTCATTGATCCGGCTGGCGGCATGCAGTGAGGAAGCGATGATCGCTCCACGCAATTGCCCGAACCAGGTGCTCACGCTGGCGCGGTCGTTCCCCGCGGCGCCGGTTGGACGTAGGTCAGGCGTTCCAGCCTGACTGAGAGGCGCGTCAGTCTGGAATGCCTGACCTACAGTGAGGTCCTCCAAGATGGCGTCGAGCAACGGGAGCAACGTCTGCTGCAAGGCGGCAACCTCGCGCAAGCTCGGCCCGGCTTCCAGCCGCGCCAGCAGTTCGCTCTGCCGGTGGAGCTGCGCCGGCGAACCGGGGCGTCCTGCGTCTCTCGGAAGCGGTGGGAGTTCTGCCCAAGCGGCGATGTGCAGCAACTCGTCGCGATGCTCGACGCAGGAATGCTCGAAGGCGCTGGCCCACCACAGCAGTTCCTCGTCTGCGTCCGCGGCAGCCGTAATCTCCGCCGCCGCGATCGCGAGCTGTCGCAAAAGCGTCGCCGCAGCCCCAAGCGTGTCCGGTTGATTCCCCAGGTCCGCCTCCAGGCGCTCGATCTTGCGGAGCACGTCGGCGGGAACCAGTGGCATACGGTCTTCCGCTGTCGTTGGGCGGAGCCCACGGGCCACGTCCAGCAGAATGCGCACGGTGTCGCGCAGCCCGTCAAAGACTCGGGGCCGCAGCACGTTCGTCTCGACCAACTCCTGCAATCCGCCGCGGAGCACCAACAGGTCCCCGACGAGGTTGCCGCTGTCCACCGTCGAGACGTATAGCGGGGGGAGCGGTTTGAGCGAACGCGTGTCGTACCAGTTGTAGAAGTGGCCCCGGTAACGCTCCATCCGGCCCAGGGTGCCAAACGTGTTTTGCGTGCGGCTCGAGCAGTCGCCGGCTGGAGCAGTAGCCAAAGTCGTAGGCGGCCAGGTTCGCCAGCAGCGCCATGCCGATGTTGGTGGGGCTGGTGCGTGACGCAACACTCCGGGCTGGATGCTCCTGGACATTATCTGGTGGGAGCCAGTTCTCTTCCGCCGTGACAAAGACCTCGAAGTAGCGCCATGTCCGGCGCGAAAGCTTTCCCAGAAAAACCTGCTGCGCCTCGGACAGGCGGACCGTAGGCGCGGCCAGCGAACGGCTTAGCCAACACGCAACGACCGGCGAGACGAGCCACAGCCCGAGCAGTGGGGCGGCGGCTGGGAACAGGGCGGGCCGGAACAGAGTCAGAAACACCGCGACCGCAGCGGAAAGCGCCGGCCCCATCCACATGGATCGGAAGAAGCTGGGCAGGCTGGCGCCTGCGCCGCGGTTGGCGTCGCTGGAGGTTTTCCACTCCAGCAGATTCTTCTTGGTCCAGTGTAGCCGCACCAGTGTTCGCACGATCGCATCGAGGCTGATGGACGCCTCGTACAGAAGGAAGACGAGCGTGAATAGGAGCTGGGCCAGCTGCTTGCCCAGGGCGTTGGCCGTCACACTCAGGTGCGTCAGCAACGGTAAGTCGGCTGGCTTGCGGACCAGGTCTCCCAGCAACGCCAGCAGCGGGACGGCCCCCACCACCGCGAGTACGAAGACGGTTGCGGCCGTCCCCAACGGCGCCCCTCCCAGCAGCCAGGAAATCAGCAACAACAGCAGCAGCGCCTCAGGCACCAGGCTCCGCCGGAGGTTATCAAGGATCTTCCACCGTGACAGCGCGCTGATCGGGTTCTTGACCAAGTGACCGCCGAGTCCCGGTACCCACGGTAGCAGCCACCTGGCAATCTGCCAGTCGCCGCGCATCCAGCGGTGCCGCCTGCTTACGTCCGTCGGATAGCGCGACGGGTAATCCTCGTACAGCTCCACATCGCTCAGCAGTCCAGACCGGGCGTAGGCGCTTTCCAGCAGGTCGTGGCTCAGGATGGCGTTCTCGGGGAAGCTACCGCAGGTCTGCATGAAAGCGTCTACGTCGTAGATGCCCTTGCCGACGAACGACCCTTCGCCGAACAAATCCTGGTAGACGTCCGACACAACTCGCGTGTACGGGTCAATCCCCGCGTCGCCCGCGCACAGGCGTACGAACCAGGACCGCCGGGCGCTCGGCAGGCTGACGCCGACGCGCGGCTGCAAGATGCCGTAGCCGGCGACGACCCGGCGGCGCTTGGGGTCGAACACAGGCCGGTTCAACACGTGTGCCATCGCCCCGACCATTGCCCGCGCCGAATCCCGCGGCAGTTGCGTGTCTGTGTCCAAGGTGATGACGTAGCGCACCTCCGGCAATACGAGCCTGTCGCCGACAACCTGGGAGAAACGATCCCTGGCTCCACGCGCGAGCGCGTTGAATTCAGCCAGCTTGCCGCGCTTGCGCTCGTAACCCATCCACACTCCTTCCTGCGCGTTCCAGTGCCGCGGGCGGTGGACGAAGTAGAAAATGTTGGGGCGATGATTCTCGTACTTCCGATTGAGATGTTCGACGCCTTCTCGGGCTAGCCTGACCAGTTCCTCATCACCCGGCATGAGTTCCTGGGCGCGTCCACCAGGTCCGTTAGCAGGGCGAAATGGAGGTTGTTGTCGCGGTTGGCCAGATACCGCAGCTCGAGCCCTTCTAGCAGGTCCGCCACGGCGTCGGGGTTCGAGAGCATCGTCGGCACGACGACCATCGTGCGGTGCTCCGGCGGGATGCCGGTGGAAAAATCCAACCGGGGCAGGGACTGTGGCTTCACCCAGAGGGTCACGAACAAGTTGACGACCCCGACGCCCAGGTGGGCGGCGCACATCAGGAGCGGAAGGGCGAGCAGGCCCAGGGAAATGGCCTCAGCGCGCCACCTGTTCGACCAGGCCAGGAATGCCAGCGTAACACCTGCCGTGAGCAGGATCACACCGCAGAGATAGATGAACAGGGGATAGAGCCGCACGATCCTGGCCGCTACGATCCGCAGGGACAGGCTCATCGCGGCGCTGCGCTCCAGCGCGGGGCGGCCCCGGTCGACGAGGTAGTAGCCGACGTGCGACCGGCGCTCGTCCGGCCTGTCCGCATCATCATTCCCCCTCGCCCCAGGGGAGAGAGGGTAGGGTGAGAGGACCTCGGCGCGGGCGAGCTGAATCGCCTTGCGCGCGACGTCCTGCTCCGAGAACTGGCTCCGCCTGGCAATCTCCTCGACCACGTGGCGGTAGTCGTCGCGCGTCGTAAAGTCCATGTCGGCGTACACGAGCGCCGGATCTTCCCGCAGGACCTGTTCCACCAGGCTGTGGTGCTCGACGAACTCGCGCCAGTCATTGGAGCTGAGAAAGCGGAGACTGTTGATGCTGTTGCCCATGGAGACCTGGTCGGCGGCTTGTCCCTGTCCGTCGGCCAGGACGAGCTGTTCGATGGTCAGTCCTTGCTCCGACAGCCGCTGCGTCAGCCAACTGTTGGCGAACGCGAAATGCGGACTCTGTCCCTGAAGGTGCCGGGTCATCTCGGCGAGGAAGGCGCCCGAGAATGGCGGGTTGGCCCGCGCCATGTCGGCCATCACCAGGATCAGGTCGGTCGGGTTCTGCTCGACCACCTGGACCATCCGCTCGGCCCAATCGTCGGCCAAATCCCGATCGCGACGCCCAGCGGCCACCCTGGCGGCCACCCGGCGCAGGTTCTCGATTCAGCGCCAGACGCAGCATGATCGGGACCGCCCATAACTCGCCGAGCTTCAGGGGGGTGATGGTTTGGTAGGCCGCGATGAAGCCGTCGAGGCTGACGGCCTCCACTCGCCCATCGACGTGAGAGATCAGGTCCAGGGCGATGCCGTAGGCCCGTGGGTAGTTCGCCGCCGGGCCGTTGGCCAGCCGCGGCAACTGCCGGCTATAGGCCCGGGGCAGGTGCCGCCGGGCCGTGCGGATCTGCTCCTCGATCAAGTAGTAATTGTCCAGCAGCCACTCCGCCGCCGGCGTGATCCGCCGGTTCCGCTCGGCTGCCGCTGTCACCAGATCGTGGGTCCCAATCGAGCAAGCGCTCGTTTTGGGCGAGACGAGGAATGAGCTTGTCCGGCGCCGCGCCCGTCGCGAGCTGGTGCGACGCCGCCAGCGCCTTGGCGTGCCGCTCCAGTTGATCGACGTTGTACAGCTCCGCCCGTAGCGGCTGCTCGTCCACCCCCCGGAGCGGCCGACCGTCTCCGTTGCGGGAATGGCGCCAGGACATCAGGCGTCCCAGTTTCTCTGTGAGGGCAGGAATATGCACAAAAACCTTCTTCAATTGTGGGTATGGACACGCCTATTTTACGGGTTCAAATGAGCGCTGTCGAGTGCACCGCCTCCGCCAGCACGGCGGTGAGGCCGAAGGGGATTGTCACACCTTCCGTTACGCCGATGACGCTGGCGCGCATCGTTTCCGGGGCGGTAAAGTGCTTCTCGATGTGAGGAATTTGCAGCCTACCGATCAGCCAAGGCTGCGTGGTGGAGAAGCCCTTGGCAAAGAGCTTCTCTACTCCGAGGGCACGCTCCCGGCGTCAGCCGAGCAAGCGATCCAACTCCTTTGCGATTGCTTCGTAGCAATCGCAGGAAGCCGCCTCCAGCCCTTTCCGATCGAGGACGGTAATCCTGCCCCGGTGGTAGTTAATCAGCCCGGCCTTCTGGAGGCTGCCCGCCACGGCGGTCACGGTGGGGCGGCACACGCCGAGCATCTGGGCCAGGAACTCATGGGTGAGCGGGAAGTCGTCGGCCCCCACCCGATTGTGGCTCATCAGCAGCCAGCGGCACATGCGTTTCTCGACCGAGTGCCGGTGGTTACAGATGACGGACTGCGAAATCTGGTTAATCATCGCCTGGGTGTAGCGCTGGACCAGGCCATACAACGGGCCACCCCGCCTCATCTCCTTCTGAAAGACCTTGGCCTCCATCCGCAGGGCCTCGCCCGGAATCTGCGCAATCGCCTTGGTAGGGCTGCGGTCGGACCCCAGGAAGACCGGAGTGCCCACCAGGCCCTCGTTGCCGATGATGCCCACTTCGAGGGAGCAGCCGCCGTCCATGATGACCAGGGAAACCACGCCGATGAGTGGGAAAAAGACGTGCGCTATCGGCCCATTTGCCTCGTAGAGGATGTCCCGCAAGGCAAGGGACACCTTCTCCAGGTGGGGGAGCAAGCGGTCGTACTCGTCCCTCGGCAAGGCAACCAACAGCCGGTTCTCGCCGGGAACGTGGATTCTGCGAAGTTTAGCCATAGTCCGCCTCCTCGCCGCGGTCGGGACCGGGGACGGTGCGTCACCCCAGACCTCGGCTCTTGCCCTTCCAGGCCTATTATCGCAAAGAAAACCTTGTCGTCATGTCGGAAACCGTACAGACGCAGTGTGTCTGCCAGCAGACAAAAGGCTAGAATGGTCTGCCGACAGACAGACGGGCCATTTCACTAACCACTACGACGGGACCCGACGCGAGCCATGCCGAAGACCAAACCACCTGCTGCGCCGCAGGGGAACCGGCTCCTGGCCCGGTTGCCCCCGGAGGAATACCAGCGCCTCCTCCCCCGGCTGCAAGTCTTCCCGCTGGCGTTGAAGCATGTCCTCTACGAGGCTCGGTCGCCCATCGACTTCGCCTACTTCCCGAACCGGGGCGTCGTCTCGGCACTGACCGTGATGGAAGACGGCAGGGCCATCGAGGTAGCGACGATCGGGGATGAGGGCATGGTGGGCCTGCCGCTTCTCGTCGGGGCCAGGACCACGGCCAACCGGGTGATCGTGCAGGTTCCCGGCGAGGCCTTGCGGATGGCAGAGGACGTGCTGCGGGAGGAGGTCAGCCGGGACAGCCCCTTGCGCCGGTCGCTGGTCCTCTACCACACCGCCTTTCTGGCCCAGGTTTCGCAGGCGGTGGCTTGCAACGGTCTGCACTCGGTTCACCAGCGCTGTTGCCGCTGGCTGTTGATGACCCAGGACCGGGCGCACTCGGACGTGTTCCCGATGACGCACGAGTTCCTGGCCGAGATGCTCGGCGTGCGGCGTTCCACCGTCTCCGAGGTTCTCGAACCCTTCCAAGGGGAAGGCTTGATCCGCTATAGCCGGGGGAAGTGCACCGTCCTCGACCGGGAGGGCCTGAAGGCCGGTGCATGCGAGTGCTACCGGAGGATCAACGAGGAATTCGTGCGCGTGTTCGGTTGAGCACGAAGGGAAGGCTCATGCCGAGGACGGTTCGCCTCCAGGGCCATTCCTGTCTGTCGGATAGCGTACAGACGCCTTTGCAAGCTGGCTATAGAAAAGACGCTATGGTATGCTGGCAGACAGAACGAAAAATCCAGTGTCGCCATCATTCCGGCACGGGGTTCGCTAATCGTGCAAAGCATTGGAAAACCGAAGGCGGCTCGGCATCGCCACCAAAAAACTACCGCCGCTCGGTTGGCGGTCTTTCTTCTCTAAGGAGCGAACCATGAGTCCTCTCGTACTGGTCGTCGTCGTGATCTTGATTCTCGTCCTGCTGGGCGGCGGCGGCTACGGCTACCGCAGCGGCAACAACTACCTCGCAGGGGGCGGCGGTTGTCTCGGGTTAATCCTGGTCATCCTCCTCGTTCTGTTCCTGTTGGGAGTCATACACATTTGATTGAATTCCCGTCCGGGGAGTTCCTGTCTATCGGATAGCGTACAGACGACTTTGCAAGCTGGCTATGGGATGGACGTTATGGTACGCTGGCAGACAGAACGAGAAACCAGGCGTGAGCGCCGGAGGGCAGCGGATTATCCATGACGTGGCGACCACCTTCTGCGCCGCCGGGAAGCCGCCTGCTCGTCAGGTTGCCGCTCACGAACCGGCTTTCCGGCTCAGCAGTAGCGGCAACTCATTGTGAACGTCAGATTCAGATGGGGGGGGCATGACCGACCCTTCACGGACAAGCAAGGCAGCGTTGCCGTTCCAATCGGAGTGGTGCCGTTTCACCCTCGCGAGCATTGGCGAAGCCGTGCTTGCCACCGACATCGAGGCGCCGGTCACGTTCCTGTCCCAGGTCCTGGGCAACAGCCATCCCGTCAAAGACTTCGAGGTTGAACACGTCTTCCCCGCTCTCGGGCCAAGGACCATGCTGCTCAACGCCCGCCGGTGCACGCCAGACGGCGACGACCCGGAATTGGATCCTTTTGGCCATCGAGGACGATACTGACCACAGTCGGGCGGAAGCCGCCATGAAGGACGGTGGGTAGTATGGACACGCCGTCCCCATCCATCCGAGACTTGGCCCGGCGATTGCTGGCTGTGGAAGCAGCGAGTCAGTCCGCAGCCGATCCGCGCGTGCATGAAGCGGTTCGGGTCTGTGAGAAACTGCGAGTCTCCCTCACACGATTTGCCGGCGTAGACGGCTTTACGGCGCTCCTGCGGCGGGCGCTGGCTCTGGCCCGTGCGGAAGTTCCTGCGCTGCACGGCATCACGGAGAAGGCCGACGGCTCCCTGGAAGGACTTGAAAAGCTCGCCGCTGATGCGGGCAACTCCGGGGCCGGGGGGGCGACGCGGCAGTCGCGATCACCGCCCATCTGCTCGGGCTGCTGGTTACTTTCATCGGCGAACCCCTCACGGTGCGCCTGGTGCGCGAAGCTTGGCCCGACGCATCGTTGGACGAATAACATTGAAGAATCGAGGCTGCTCCATGAGCCCGCAAGGACAAGATCGAGTGAACATTCGGCAACTGCCCACCGGCGTCCCCGGCCTCGATGAGATCCTCGGCGGCGGCCTGCCCGAGTTCTCCTTCAACATCATCGCCGGCGCTCCCGGATGCGGCAAGACCACGCTGGCGCATCAGATCATGTTCGCCAACGCCAGCCCCGGAGCGGCCGGCGCTGTACTTCACCGTGCTGGGCGAGCCGGCCATCAAGATGCTGCGCTACCAGCAGCAGTACACGTTTCTTCGACGATGCCAAGATGGACGGCAGCGATCCGCTTCGTCAACCTCAGCCAGGTCGTCCTGGACAAGGACCTCGGCGCGGTCCTCGATGCGATCATCAAGGAGGTCGAGGCGTCCAAGGCCAAGCATCGTCGTGGTGGACTCGTTCCGCACCGTGGTGCGCAAGGCGCTGACCAACGCGAGCGAAGTGGAACTCCAGGGCTTCGTCCAGCGCCTGGCGCTGCACCTGACCAGTTGGCAGGCCACCACGTTCCTGATCGGCGAGTACGTTGAAGGCGAGCTGCGCGACAACCCGGTCTTCACCGTGGCCGACGGGCTGTTCTGGCTCTACCAGAGCGTCGAGCGCAACTCGATCGTGCGCAAGTTGCAGGTCATGAAGCTGCGCGGCCAGGAGTCCGTGCCCGGCCTGCACACCTTCCGCATCACCGCCGACGGCCTGCAAACCTTCCCGCGCACCTTCGGCCTCGCCGGAACGAATCAGGTCAGGTCAAGGGCCGGCGGCGTCTTTCCACCGGCATCCGCGAACTCGACGCGCTGCTGGGCGGCGGCATCCCCGAAGGCGACAGCCTGCTCGTGGCCGGACCTTCCGGATCGGGCAAGTCGATACTCGGCACGCAATTCATCGCCGAGGGCTTGCGCCACGGCGAGCCGGGGATCGTCGCCATCTTCGAGGAGATACCGGCCGAGTACGTGCAGCGGGCCGCCATCGTTCGGCTTCGACTTCGACACACCCCAGAAAGACGGCACGCTCAAGATCATCTACCTCCGGCCGCTGGACCTCTCGGTGGATGAGACGGTGCACGAAATCGTCAACGCCGTCAAGAAGATCGGCTGCAAGCGGCTGGTCATCGACTCGCTGGTCGGCTTCGAGATGGCGCTGGCCCCCGGCTTCCGCACCGATTTCCGCGAGTCGCTGTACCGGATGATCGGGGCCCTCACCCGCCTGGGCGTGACCATCGTCAGCACCGTCGAGGTCGAGGAGAACTTCACCTCGATGGACCTGAGCAACTTCACCATCTCGTTCCTGGCCGACGACATCGTGCGCCTGCGCTACGTCTCGATCAACGGCCAACTCCGCAAGATGCTGCTGGTGGTGAAGATGCGACGCAGCCAGCACAGCATCGACATGGTGGAATACCAGGTCACCTCCAAGGGCGTGGTCATCGGCGAGCCGATGCGGGGCTACCGCGCCCTGACCAGCGGCATCCCCGGCCCCTGGTCATTCCAGTCCGATAACATTCCGCAACCGCGTGCCGAGGCTGGAGGAGATAATCCCAATGGATAGCACTCCAACAGCAGGCCCCCCGGCCCCCCAAGGCGACCGCGCTTTTGAGCGGCAACTGCGCGAGATGAACGAGGCGCTGCTGGTGTCCTCGGTCAAGCAGCACGAACTGACCGAGCAGGCGCAGAAGGCGGAACGGGCCTTGGCTAAAGCCCTGGCCTACGGTGACGACATCATTGCGACCCTGCGAGAGCCGTTCCTGGTTCTCGACCATGACCTGCGAGTCAAGACGGCGAACCGTTCCTTCTACGACTCGTTCCACGTCTCGAAGGAGGAAACGGAGAATCGCCTTGTGTACGACCTGGGTAACGGCCAGTGGGACATTCCTGCTCTACGGAAGTTGCTGGATGAAGTCCTTTCCCGCAACCAATCCGTCCACGACTTTGAGGTTGAACACTCCTTCCCGACTCTCGGTCGAAAGACCATGCTGCTCAACGCTCGGCCATTCCCTCCCGACTCCAAACACCCCGAGTTAATCTTGCTCGCCGTGTATGACGTTTCTGCCGTGCGACAGCGGGCCGACGAACTGGCCGACCTGGACCGCCGCAAGGATGAATTTCTGGCGATGCTGTCGCCATGAACTTCGCAACCCCCTTGCCCCGATCCTCAATGCCGCACTTCTCCTGCGCCTGCACAACAACCGGAATCGCCTGGACGGCATCGAGGACCCGGTAATCCAGGAAACCGCCGCCATCATTGAGCGTCAGGCGGGGCAACTGGTACGGATCGTTGATGAGCTCCTCGAAGTCTCCCGCATTACTACCGGCAGGATTCAGCTTCACCAGGAACAGATTGCCGTGGGCGTCGTCGTGGAAAATGCGGTGGCCACGGTCCGGGCCCTGGTCGACCAACGCAAGCATGAACTTACGGTGTCGCTGCCGGCGCAGGCGATCTGGCTGCACGCCGACGCGGCCCGGTTGGAACAGGTGGTGGTCAACCTGCTCACCAATGCCGCCAAGTACACCGATCCAGGCGGTCACATCTGGCTAACTCTCCAGCAAGAGGGCGACGGAAGCGGTGCTGCATGTGCGGGATACGGGTGTCGGCATCGCCCCCGAAATCCTGCCCCGCATCTTCGACCTGTTCACGCAGGCGGAACGGTCCCTGGACCGCTCGCAAGGCGGGTTGGGCATCGGACTGGCTTTGGTGCAACGCCTTGTGGAAATGCACGGGGGAACAGTGACGGCGTCCAGTGCTTTGGGGCAGGGCAGCGAGTTCGTGGTGCGTCTGCCCGTGGTGCCGCCTCCCCAGCCGCAGCCGTCATTGGCTGCCACCAAAGAAGCCCAACCGAAGGGAAGATCCTTGCGGGTGTTGGTGGTGGATGACAACGTGGATACGGTGACGACCCTGGCGATGCTGGTGCAAGAGTCCGGCCATGAGGCTCGGACCGCTTACGACGGCTCGGCGGTCCTGGAAACGGCCCTCGATTACCGACCGAACGTGGTCCTGCTGGACATCGGCCTGCCGGGACTCAACGGTTTTGAGGTGGCGAAGCGGCTACGTCAGCAGCCTGCTCTCCGGAACGCCGTGCTCGTCGCCTTGACCGGGTACGGACGAGAGAGCGATCGGCAGCGCTCGCGGGAGGCGGGGTTCGACCACCACCTGGTCAAGCCGGGTGATTTCGGGAAGGTGCTGCAAATCCTGGCGACCGTCTCGGAGTTGCCAGAACGATGAAAACCCAAGGAGAAATCGAGGCCGCCATCTGCCAAGGGATCAGTCGCTTTGAGCAGGAATACCGTGGCCGTGGCCCCAAGGACATCCACGCCTACCTGCTCGGCGATTTCGTCGTCGTCCGGCTCCAGGGTTTGTTGACACCCGCCGAACAACAGCTTGCCAGATTCCCATCCGAGAAGGGGAGGGACTTGCTCAAGCAAGTACGGACCCATCTGATCGAAACGGCGAAGCCGCTTCTGCAAGCGCTGGTCCAGGACATCACCGGCGTCAAGGTGGTGAGCCTGCACCACGACATCAGCACCGTGACCGGCGAAGCATTCGTTGTCCTGACCCTGGCCGAGTCACCTCTGTTTCGCGAGCCGAAGACGAAGTAGGGCTTGCGGAGCGCGCATCAGGCCGCCGGGGCATGGATCTCAAGGTGGGCCACGGCGGTTTTCGACAGGATGTCGCGGGCCATCTTGACGTCCGCCGCGGTGCCGTGCGCAATCAGCAGGAATTTGCCGGACTTGACCGCCTCTTCGTACTTGACGACCTTGTCCCGGGCGATGCCGAGGCCCCTCATCCAGCCGAGGATTCCACAGGTGGTCGCGCCGGCCACGGCCCCTTCGATGCCCCCCAGCAGCACCGAGGCGAGCGACCCAGCCACCACCAGCGGCCCTGCCCCGGCACCCACAGGAAAGCCGCTCCGACAAGCAGGCCGAAGATACCGCCCACCCAGGCGCCGGTCCCCGCCGCCGACCGGGCCACGTCGCACGCCGTGACATAGCCGTGGACACGCCGGCTGTCCTCCAGGTGCTTGGCAACGAGGGAGATCTTCTGGATAGGGAAGCCGCCGGCCCCCAGGGACCGTATCGCCTCCTCCGCCTCGCTCAGGGTGTGATAGACGCCGACCACCGAATACTCAACCATCGCAACACCCCTTGGGCCGATTGAAGCGGCGAGGAAAAGCCCCGGCCTGGTCGCATCTGCGTGCCACCCCCCCCAGTACCCCCCACATTCTGGCACGCGCTCGACATGTGTAGCGCAACATCAAGCGGCATAAGTAGTAGCGTCACGACAAGCGCGTGCCACGCTTGGCACGCGCTCATGGCACACGCTCCCCGGAGATGGTGGTTTGGGCGGTTCCCCGCCAGTGGCGACGGACCTACGATCCGGTAATCTAGTTCACGGGGCTCAGCAGTAGCGGGCGACGGCTTTGAGCAGCGCTTCGGCGGGTGCCGGCTTGTGGAGGATATCGTCGGCCCCCATCACCTGCACGGTGGGACCATCGATCCCTGAGGCGACGGAATGGACCAGAACAGGGACCGCGGCCAGTCTGGGTTCCCTGTAGCGCGCGGCAAGGAATTCCCACCCGTCCATGACGGGCATCATCAGGTCGAGCAGCACCAGGCGGGGCAGCGCCCGGGACTGGAGATAGAGCAGGGCCTGGTGTCCGTCGGCAGCTTCGGCCGTCTCATAGCCGCCCCGCCGGAGGACCAGGGTGACAAGCGCCCGCGTGACGGCGTCGTCATCCACGACGAGAACGGCAGGTGCATGATCCACCTCCGCCGGCCGCTCACACAGGCGCCCCAGCACTGTTATCATATCCGCCGGCTCGAACGGCTTGGTGAACACGAACGCTGCCCTGAGGGCCAACAGCTCGGCGATGGACTGAGGGTCGGCACAACCACTCATGAGGCAGCACGGCAGCGCCGGGTCCAGTGCGCGCAATTCTACCAGCGCCGTCGGCCCGTCCTTCAAGGGCATCGACACATCCAGGAGCGCCACGTCGATCTCGCTGCGATGCTCGCGGTAGACCCGCACAGCTTCGTCACCGTCCGCGGTACTCAGCACGTGGAAGCCGGCGGCGGACAGGGCCAGGCCCAGCATGTGGCGGAGGTCCGGTTGGTCCTCGGCGAGCAGGACGCCGGGGGCGGCCCCTGCCGCCTTGCCTCCGGCGAGTTGGTCCGTCATGGCGCTCTCCTTTCGTGGCCCCATCGCGAGGCCAAGGGGTCGCTTCACGACCGGCGACGAGGATTGTCACCGGTTCGTTGCTCCAATCCGTGATGGTCTGGAGGTGCCCGGGGAGGGGTCGCGCCCAGCTTGGACGGCCTCCGCCGCCCGGTCATGAGCGGCGGAAAGGCGAGGGACTCGCGGCAGACATGGCACCTGGTCAAGCTTGGGGAGGACGCGGTACTCCCGCCATCCACCGCTCGTAGAACCAGGGCCACCGCAACCAGGACCGGCGCAGCCAGGACCGCTGCCGGAGGTCCCAGCGGGGCCGGTACAGCCAGCCCCAGGACCAGTTCCGCCAGGACCGGCAGGCGAACACAAGAGGAACCAGCGGTACGAGCAGGGCGAACAGGAAAACCGACGGAGCGAGGAAGTCCAGCACCAGGGCGAGAAGTGCCAGAGTCCACGACAGCGGCGCCAGGGGAGCCAGAGGAAGGAACGCCAGCGAAGGCCAGAAGCTCGCACCTGGCTTGCGCGGACCGACCGGCCCACGCGGTACGGCCGCAGCAGTGGGTGCCGGAGTTGCCAGCTGGTTAGGGCAAGTATGCGTCCGCATATGTTGTTTTTGTCGGGATCAAAAAAACGCAGACCACTTCGTAGGCAATAGCCGACAACGAACGGCCCCGCTGGATGTACGAAGCGCGCCCGCCTCACCCGCGAGAAAGGACGAGCTCTCTCGTGGTGGGAAGCGAGTGCGAAACGCCAACCTCAATTCACCGGTGAGTGTGTGGTCGTCCCCGTGACCTGCCGGCGCAGGTGCTCCAGCTCCTGCGTGCGCCGGTGGTGATGGAACGCCAGGCCGATGAACGCCGTCGCCAGGCCGGCCAGCAGCGACAGGATCAAGGCCGTGATGCTGACCGTCAGTCCGCGATCCATCTCGCTGAATTTGACCCAGGCCACCCCGTGGTCCTTGTTCGGGAGGCCGCGCGAGAAGTTGTCCGGATGGTCGTACTCGCGCAGCAGCACATTCCCCGTGTTGTCCGCCCGTGACAGCTCGCCGTAGCGCTGGCCGGCGCCCAGGGCCGCCAGGCCCAGGCCGATCAGTGCCCCCGCCGCAATAATGGCTCCGCACAGTGCTCGCATGGTAGACCTCCGTCGGCCGTTAGAAGTTGAACAGGCGCATGCCACCGCGCACACCAACAGGATGCCCGCGATGATGATGAACAGTGTGCTGCACCCACAGCCGGCGTAAGGGCCGTACGGCCCGCTCGGCCCAGCACTGCCAAAGAAGCCGCCGCTACCCAGGAGCCCGCCGCCTCCAATACTCATCGCCAACCTCCCTCTACTAACGGATCGGTGAATGGTGGATAACCCGTCAGCGCCCACGCGCGGGGCGACGCGCCCCTCGTCGTATGCCTTCTTCGCCGCCTCCGCCTTCGGCACCCACGCCTGGAGCTGCTCGATGCGTTTCTCGTCGCTGGGGTGGTCCGACAGGATCTCCGGCGGGCGCCGCTGCTGGTCGCCGAGCTGCTTCATGTGCTGCCAGAACGCCACGGCCTGCCGGGGGTCGTAGCCGGCGAACGTCATCAGGAACACGCCGATGTGATCGGCCTCGGACTCTTGCTCGCGGTCGTACTTCTTTTCGCGCAGCGCCGCCAGTAGCCCACCGCCCTCTCGGTCCTGCCGCGCCAGGCGCTCGCTGGCGTGGTGCGCCAGGGCGTGCGCGACCTCGTGCCCGAGCACCGCCGCCAGCTGGTCGTCGTTGGCGGTGACATGCAACAGGCCGGTAAACACCACCACCTTGCCGCCCGGCAGGCAGAAAGCGTTGACCTGCTTCTCCTCCAGCACGTTGAACTCCCACTCGAAGCGGTACTCGCGGACTTGCAGGTTGATCTCGCGCATCAGGGGCTCAGTCTTGACCGTCTCGGCGATGCGCTCGCCGACCTGTGTGACACGCTTGACTTCCTTCGAGCCATGCGCCAGCGCCGGCGACTCGTCCAGGACTTCGCGGTATGCCTTGCGGCCCAGCTCCAGCTCCTCCGCGGGCGACAGGGCCAGTTCTTGCTCCCGGTGGCCGGGTCCCTGCCCCTCGGGCTGAGAGCCGCAGCCCAGGCACACGAGCACCACGGCAACAAACTGCGGTCGCGGGGTCATGCCGAATGTCTCCCGGGACAGGAAAGAGGCGAGCGGCCGCGGTCATCCACATCCAGCCCGGCCGCCCCGATAGCTCCCCGAACTGCTGATTCGTCTGGCAGGGTTTACTCGTCAAAGGAGGACGGAGCAGCAGGTAGTCCCCCGGGTCATTATGCGCGCCCCACGAGTGCAGGCCGATCCGCCCGGTGTCATTGAGTAGGCACCACCACATAGATCGTCTCTCCACCGTAGAGATAGACCTGGTAGTACACGCCGTCGAAGAGGTAGTAGGTAAGCCCGTCGATCACGACCGTTTGGAAGTCAGGGGGCAGGTCGTCGTAGTAGTAATAGGATGCGTCGCCTATCAAGAAGGAGCGGTACCCGGGCCGGAAGTGCCTGAAGTATTCGTCCCTGTAGGGATTGCGGTAGCCGCCCCTCGACGGCGAGCCCGCGTAATGCTCGGACCGAACCGCGCCTGTTCGCACGGCGGGGGCGACCCGGGCAGGGGCGACGCGGACAGGGGCGACGCGAGCAGGGGCCGGACGGCTAGCATAGTGAACCGACCCTGTACGAGCAGGAGCCTGGCCGCCGCCGGCATGGACATGAGGCGGGGCGCTGATGGAAGTCGTTGCCCACATCAACGAGGCCAAGCCCAGAACCGCCGTGCCTGTCGAGAAAATGATTCGCCTCATAATCGCTCCTCGCTTCGGCACCAACAATTCCCCTGACGTACGCCCTTGGCACGTTCTTCAAACTCGCGTACCAATTGTCAGCGAGCCCAGAAAGAGTTATCGGTCCAGATGATTCGATTGCCGCGGATTCTGCCGACCAGACCCTGTCTGCTGCCATCGCTCCAATCGGGAATCGAAACTACATTCCGGTGCACGGTGCCCCAGGCCGAGCTGCCGTTCTCATTAATGAACAACGCGCGGCCATCGAGTTGTCTTTGCAGGATCTGGCACGGCAAGTCTGGATCGCCGCGCATGTACCAGACCCCGCTGATGTTGGGCACAGGGTTCGTGAAGCCGGCGTAATGCTCCGACCGGACCGCGCCTGCCCACACGGCGGGGCCCACTCGGGCAGGGGCCGCACGGGCCCCGTAATGGACCGACCCTGCGTGAGCAGCAGTGCGGTCGCCGCCGTCACCATCACGCTGGGCGCTGAGAGGAGCCGTCGCCCACATCATTGTGGCCAGAGCCAGAACCACGGTGCCAATCCCAGGAAAGACACGCCTCATGTTCGCTTCTCCCTTCAGCACCGAACAAGGAACCCCGCTTGAACGGGACCAACTGTACTCTGGAGGCCGTGACCTTCTGCACGTCCCTGGCAATCGCGACAATGTCGGCACGCGCCAGGTCATTTGACGGCCGGTTTCTTCAAAGGTTGGGGCGCGGCGTGCCGGTTCAAGAAATCGACCTTGCGGACACCCTCCGGCGGCTGGAACTGAAACAGATCGTCGCTCAGCTTGGGGTTCACGTCCCAGCGGTGGATGAGGGCCGTGTATTGCGGTTCGTCTACCTCCCGCTTGAAGGTGATCACGAGCTTGCGCGGCAGCGGTTGCTCGCCGGCGTCGATCCAGATTTGCCAGTCCAGAAGTTTTTGGCGGAACGCCAGGTGATGGCACTTCAGCTTGCCCACCTGGTGCAGCCCGACATACGATCCGCTCTGCACATTTTCCGTGAACATCTTGTAGGGGTCGGCAAACAGGAAGTCGGCCAGGGTCTGGTGCGTGTCGAAGCGGTCGTGCAGATCGTCGAGCATTGCGTCAATGGTGCCGGGCACCTTCTCGGTGGCGAAGGACTTTTGTCCCCGGTCGAAGACAGTGACCGTCTTGCCGTCGTAGTAGAACAAGGAATTCGCCGTGTCGCCCTGCGTCCTCACCGAACACCTTGTTGGGCCGGCTCACGGACAAATGGCGCTGGTTGCTGAGCTGAAGCTTCTGACCGTCGTCCTGCACCTCGTCAATGAATTCCTCCACCTGAAACGAGTACGTCTTGAGGTCGGCCAGATAGTTCGACATGGCCTTGAGGTACTGGTCCGCCTTGGGCTCGATCTTGGGGGCCTCTCTCTCGAGAGCCGCCCAGGAGCGCCACGCCCCCCAGCACGGCCGCGACCGCCAATCCGACCGCCAACATTTGCCTTCTCATGATCGAATCCTCCGTTATCCCTGGGAACCTGGGAACCACACCCGCCCTTCATCCGGACAGACGCCGGCCCGCGGGGCAGTCGGCTATCTGAAGTTGTCCTGAGCCTTGTTGAAGGTGGCCTGAAGCCTGTTCGCCTCCCAGAGTAGCGATCTTGTCCGCCAGGAACTGAGCGTGTCCCTGTTGGTCTGCGACCGTCCTGTGCCATCGCAGGCAAGAAAAAAGCCGGCATGGCTGAACACCCTAAGGTATTCGGCCACGCCGGCTTACTCGTCTAACGGGGCACCCAGGAGGGTCTGGTTCCCCTTTAGTTAGTCATCCGACGACTCTAACCAGAAAGTTAAGCGGAGCCGGTTGAAAGCTCAACCACGCGCCGTTACCTAATCAAGCATTGTAGGAATCGAAACCGGGATTGCAAGGGAAAACCCGGTGGATTCAGCCGGGAAGCCGGGGACGCCACAAACCTGGGACGGGCCCGGATACACCGGGACCGGCGGAACGGCGCGCAGCACGGCCCCGGAGCGCGTGGATCACCAGCAATCCGACCGCAAGGACGGCCAGCACCATCAGCCCGATGCACCACCAGCCCAGGAGGCCCATTCCACGGAACCACGACGCGTGCTCCGCGCCCGGCACGGCGCTCGGCGCCGCCTCGGCCCGAGCCCCGGCGAGGTTCTCGCCCATCGCCTGGCGCACATACTCGACACCCGCCAGCAAGCCGCCATCATAGTCCCGTTTCCTGAGGCGGGCGACCACGATCTCGTCCAGGCGGTCGCGGTTTTCCATCGTGAACGCTAGGGCGACGGTCACATTGCCAACATCCATCTGGAAGTGGCTTGGGTCCTTTGTAATGAGCAGGTAGATGCCGTTGACATTAAGCGTCCGGAACCGTTCCCGTCCCCATTCTGCGAAGAAATGCGTTCTCTTCTCGGGGTCATTTTTTTCCGCCTCCCAGGCCGCCTGCCGGTCGGCCGGAATGCCGGGGTAGGTCTCGATCACAACATCCTGGTTGTGATCGCGCTTGATGTCCTGGAGGATCGCGGCGGCCCGCTTGATCGACTCGGGTGCGAAGAGCCCGGCGTGGTCGGTGACCTCGGAGACAGCCGCCGGGGTGGATGTTGCGGCCAGCAAGAAAGCGGCCAGGGCCACGGCCAGCCACGGCCAATGGGGTCGCGAAAACATGGCTTCTCCATCGGGGCGAAAGGAACGCTTCGATCGCGACAGGCGAGGCCACAACCCTGCCTCCATGTCCGGGCGATGGAGTTACTGCCACCATCTCCCGGGGGTGAAGGGCGACATAAGCCCAGAGAACAAGCACGCCCCCGAGGATCGCCACGATCCAGCCGTGCCAGGCGTTGCCAGACAGAGAGAATGGCTCACTCGGCGCTCCCTCTACGAACGAGTAGAGGAATCCACCCACGACGGCTCCGACGATGCCCAACACCATTGTCAGGAGCAGGCCCATATTTCGCCGTCCTGGCACCAGGACGCGTGCAACCACGCCTACGATCAAGCCACACACCAACCAGCTAAGAAGGGTATTCATGGTCATCTGTCTTTCTCCTTTTCTGCTTCCTGAGTGAATGAAGTCGATAAGTCCTCGCTCGGCGTTCACGTTGGTCAGCTGGACCTTCATCTGGTCGCCGAAGCCGACCCTGGCCTTCAACTTACAATGACGGCCGCAACCCCCCTTCGCCTGTCCCACGACCTTGCAAGCGATGGAGCCCCTCGATAATCAGTTCTGCACCCTGTGCGACGGAAAAACGCGACGCGTTGAGGACCAGGTCGTAATTGTGCGGATCGGCCGCGTCCCTGAAAAAATGGTCCTGGACAAAATCAGTCCGCTCGCGGTCGATGGTCCCGAGCCTGTGTGCCGCTTCCTGCGCGGAAAGGCCGAGCCGGCCCGCGAGCACCACAGCGCGATCCTTCGCGGGTGCCACGAGGCGAACCCGCAAGGTGGTTTCGGCCGGCAGGATGAACCCGGCCCCCCGATCCACGACGACGCATTCGCCGTGAACCCCCAGGGCAAGTACAGTCTCGACCAGGTGATGCACGTAAGCGCTCTCGCTCACCGGCGGATCCCACTCGCTCTTGGCGGGCGCCGTCCCAAAGGCCTGAACGGTCTCGAGCAGCCAGCTCTGCTGTCGTTCATCCACACTCTTGAGCAAGGTGCTCCGCACACCCATGTCGTGGGCGATCCGCTCCAGGAGTTCATGATCGTAGACGTGCCACCCCAGGAGTTTCCCTACCTCCTCGGCGACCAGGGTGCCGCGCGTCCCGGCCTCACGCGAGAGGGCGATGGTGAAAGCGCGGGGAGCCCTCCGCGGAATGTCCCGTTGTGCGGCGGCAGCCCGGCGCTGGGCGTCCCAGCGCCCAGAAGCCTTCTCCAGCAACTCCCCCTCGCTTCGCTCTCGCGAAGGCTCCGTCGGGCTTTCGTGGTTCATGTCAACCTCTTGAGTTCGGCGATTGACCGGCGTCCCGTTTGGCAGTCCTTTTCACCCGTTCGCCGGTGTGGTATCCCGGGCGAACACGGCGAGTTGTTGTCAATGCACTGTTGGATGCGTTGCGCCTGGGCATCGGACAGCAAGCGTCCCACGCCGAGCGGTCGCCCCGTCCGGTCACCGGGCAGCGCGGGCGTACCGGCGGCGGCGTAAGCCGACCACCAGCGGCTGATGGTTTCATGGCAGACCCCAAGCACGTCGGCGAGTTCGACTTCGGAGTAGCCCAACTCGATGCCGCGCAAGGCACGCAGGCGCAGTACCTGCAGCGCTTCATCGGACAAGTGGCGTGCGTCCGGCAATTCGATCGACATGGCCGCTCTCCATTTCCGGGCTTTGCTCCCCACAGACTATTGAGCATTTTCCATGCCGGAGTAATATGTCCTTGCTGTCGCAGCCGGCCAGGGCGACTACCCCGACCACCACCAAACCGACGAATGCACTCTTCATGGATTTTCACCTTTCTCGAACCTGGGCCCGTTCGTGCTCGCTACGCGCGAGATCGATGAGGGGGCCCGGAAATCTGTTACGCACAGCAGTTGTAAGAGGAGGCAGGAACTCGGATTCCCATGCCCCCTGGTCCGCAGGGACCGTATCGAGCGATCCGCGACGGCTCACGGCGTCAGGGTGCGGGAGAACTCGTCGATCTCCCTGTCCGCCTGGTCCTTGGCGTAGCCGTAGCGCTCCTGGAGCTTGCCGGCAAGTTGCTCGCGCTTGCCGGCGACGACTGTCAAATCGTCGTCGGTCAGCTTGCCCCACTTCTCTTTCACCTTGCCCGTGAGCTGCTTCCAGTTGCCTGTGATTCGATCCCAGTTCATTGGGTATCTCCTTGGGAAAAGAGTTCTGCGACACTGTTGTGGTTGTCCGCCCAGGATGGGCACGATGCGCTTCCGATCAGAAGACCCTGAAGAGCACCAGCACCAGCACGATCACCAGGATCAGGCCGAGACCGCCGCTGGGGCCGTAGCCCCAGCTCTGGCTGTGGTTCCAGGTCGGCAAGACGCCGAGGACCAGCATGACCAGAACAACCAGCAAGATCAAACCGAGGATAGACATGGATGACCCTTTCGATGGTTAGAGACACTGTGGAGGCCGCGGCCGTGAATGTCACGGCCGCGGCCTGGGCGACGACCTAGTTGGCCGACTTTGTGAAATCGACGGTCTTCCGGTCGCCCGCGGACACATCGATGGTCTGCGTCCGGGAAACCTTTTTGCCGTCCTGCGTCCAGCGGGCCCGCACCTCGTAGGTGTACGCCCGGCCGGGCTTCAGCTCCGGCGACTCGAACTCGCGCACCGCGCCGGTCTGAGTCGTCTTCGACCCTTCGAACCAGATCTCCGCATCGGCCGGCGACCGCACGGAAATGTGGACCGTCCGGTCCGACGCGTCGGCGCTGGGCGCGGCCGGCATCGAGCCGTAGTACGGTGCGACGGGGACGACGTACGACGGCGCGACGCCGTAGGAGTAGTCGTAGAACGCGCCGGGGTAGACGCCGATTCCGCCCCAGAAGTAGCCGCCGTAGTACCCGCCGCGGTTGCCGTAGTAGCCGCCGCGGTTGCCGCCGCCGTAGTAGCCCCCGCGGTTGCCGCCGCCAGAGTACCCTCCGCGGCTGCCGCCCCGCGAAGCGGCCTCAGAGCCGGAAGCGAACAGTAGCGCGACTGCGGCGACGGCGGAACCTGCCAGGGCGACAAATCGAATTCGTGACATCTGACGACTCCTTGAGACGCAGCGGCGCATTGCATCGGGCCGACTCTACACGCGGAGTCGGCCGACACAATAGGCCCCAGCGCCTGTTTGTTAGGGGTGGTTGAAGCCGGGAGGCTTCCTTTTCACGCGTCATGCGATTCTGATGCGTTTGCTTCCATGCGCCGGATCGGCCACAACGAAAAAAGCCGACGTGGCAGATCAACCCAATGGGTTAGTCCGCCACGTCGGCTTACTTGGCTAACGGGCCCCTCGGCATGGCCGGGTTGCCCTTCATCTAGTCATCCGACAACTGCGATCTCGTTTGCTTTGAGCCATCCACGTGGCCCCCGCTAAATACTCATCATAGGGGCGGTGGCGGGGATGGCAAGTGCATTTTCGCCCTGCATTGATATTTTATTCTTCGGACCGCCGCGGGACGCCGGTTTCTCTTCTATGGCCAGCAGCCGTCCCTTACGGACTGCTCCCCGGCACGGCAGGTCGACGTCCCCGGCATTGTCCTCCAGCCACTGCCGCCCCAGGAAGAGCTCTCGGGGCTTCAGGATGATTTCCGTCTACAACTGCTCCTGCGACCAGACCACGCGCGGGCCTGCAGCGCCTATGCGTTCTTCGCCGAATGGTACTCCCGGCGGATATGCTCGAGATCCGCGGCGGGCGAGGGGAATTTCATGTGCAACCCTTCCAGGTGTTCCACGACGATCCGTGCGATCGCGAGGTTCCGGAACCACTTGTGGTCGGACGGGATGACGAACCACGGCGCTTGCTGGAGTACTGCAGCGGGACAGGACGTCCTCATATGCCGCCGTGTAGTCGTCCCAGAACTTTCGCTCCTTGTAGTCGGACTCGCTGATCTTCCATTGCTTGGCCGGATCGTCGAGGCGGTCCTTGAAGCGACTCAGTTGCTCTTGTTTGGAGATGTGCAGGTAGAACTTGAGGATGTGCGTGTTGTCCTCGACGAGTTCCTTCTCGAACGCGTTAATCTGGTCGTATCGGCGGGACCAGACCGCTTCTGGGACCAGATTGTGGACACGGACGACGAGCACGTCCTCGTACTGGGAGCGGTTGAAGATGACCACTTCTCCTTTCGCAGGCGCAGGCTGATGAACCCGCCACAGGAAATCGTGGGCCAATTCCTTGGCAGTAGGCTGCTTGAACGCCGCCACTCGACAGCCCTGCGGATTCATCGCACCCAGAACGTGGTTAATCGTCCCGTCCTTGCCCCCCGTGTCCATTCCTTGCAGGCAGATCAGGAGGGAGCACCGTCCATCGGCGTAGAGCAACTCTTGCAGTTCGCGCAGCTTCGTCTGGTCGTGCTCTATCTCTTCGGCTGCTTCCTTGTGGCCTCGTGGTGGTCCTTGAACCCAGGATCGATATCCTTGAGTTTGACTTTGCTGCCGGGCGCCACTCGGAACCGATTGACATATTTCACCTTGATCCTCCTACCTGCATACCACCGCCGTCCCTCGATACCACTTTGATCAGCGCAGTCTCCGTCGGTTCATTTGGGGGACTCGCCATTCCGAGTCTCTCGCTCCGCCTCAAGCCAGTCTTGATCTGCCTGGCTTTGACCCTGCACTCGCTGCTGGTAGAGTTCATAGGCCCGTGCGGCGATCTGCGGCGTCAAATCGGCCGGTGTCTGCGCTTTGGGTTCGGGCTTGTGCTGGGCTCTGGCTTCCGGTGTGGCCCCAGCTTTGGTGTGATCCAAAATCCAATAGGCGAGCAGTTTCACGCGGTCATTCACGAGGAACCAGGCCAGAGCATAGCCCCACACGAACAGTGCCCATTCCCAGGGGAGGGGTTTCATGAAGACCCCAAAAACCGCGATCAGAGTCGCCACGATCTGCGTGCCGAGCACCGCTATCCAAAGGATCCGCGCGGGGCGTATGGACCAGAACGGGCCGCGCGTGCGCGTCAGGAAGATCGTCAGATGTCCGGCCACGGACAGCTTCAGGTACATCAGCGTCTGGATGACCGCGCGGTCGAGCCGGGGAGGAAGCTGTTAAGGAGATTCTCCTCGGCCAGATAAAACAGGCCAAACGCGGACACGACCCCGATGACCCCGAGCACCGTGGAGATCCCCAGCACCATGCGCATGTTCCAGGCCTCGGGTTGGTTCCTGTAATGAACGTTGTCATAGGCGATGGACAGGATGGCACCGTCATTGAGCAACGCGATCATCACGATCATCACCGCGGTCACCGGATAGAACTTGAAGATCAGGATCGCCAGCGTCATGAAGAACAGCACGCGCAGCGTCTCGGCGATGCGGTAGATCGCATAGCTATTCATCCGCTGGAAGATTTTCCGGCTCTCCTTGATCGCGTCGATGATCACCGACAGGCCGGGCGCCACCAGCACGATGGACGCCGCCGCGCGGGCCGCGTCCGTCGCGCCGGAAACGGCGATGCCGCAGTCGGCCTTCTTCAGCGCGGGGGCGTCATTCACCCCGTCGCCCGTCATGCCGACGATGTGGCCGCGTTTTTGCAGAACGTCAATAATGTGGAACTTGTGTTCGGGGAACACCTGGGCGAAACCGTCGGCCTTGTCGATGGACTCGGCCACCTCTGCGGTCTCTTGCTTTTTCGAGTCGCCCAAACTGGCGGCATCGAGGATATTGGTGCCCATGTCCAACTTTTTGGCGGTCTCCTTGGCGATGGCCAGTTGCATCGCCCGTCACCATCTTGATCTTCACGCCCATCTTGCCAGCGGTCGCGACGGTTGCCTTGGCATCGTCCCGCGGCGGATCGAAAAGCGGCAACACGCCGAGAAACTGCCATTGCCCGTCCCCCTCGGCCCGCGCCACGCCCAAGGAACGAAAGCCGCGCGCCGCGAATTCGTTGACCGCCTTGTCGACGGCGGGTTTCACCTGCCCGGCATTGGCCGACAACGCCAAGATCACCTGCGGCGCGCCCTTCGTCACCTTGAACTCTTTCCGTCCGTGCCCTTGACGGTGGCTTCGGTGCGTTTATGCACCGGGTCGAACGGCAGGAAATGAACCGCCTGATAGCTCTTCAAGGCATTCTGTCGTCCTTCACGCCGCCGAGCACGGCCAGATCGATGGTGTCGTTGTCGTCCGCACGCGAAGCCAGCGCACCGGCAAGGATGACTTGGTCGGCAGGGATACCGTTGACGGTGAACGGATCGCCCAGCGTCAGCTTGTTCTGCGTCAGGGTGCCGGTCTTGTCCGCGCACAGCACGTCCACGCCCGCCAATTCCTCGATGGCCACCAACTTGCTCACAATCGCTTGCTTCTTGGCGAGCAGGCGCGCGCCGACCGCCATCGTCACCGACAACACCGTCGGCATGGCCACGGGAATGGCCGCGACCGTGAGGATGAGGGCGAATAAGAGGACAGGGTCCTTGGGAGGTTGTCGCGTAGAGCATCGGTTCGCCGCGGAGGATACCGACCGTAATAATCACCGCCACCAGAGCCACCGCGAGGATGATCAGGTACTTGCCGATCTTCAGTACGGCCTGTTGAAAATGGCTGACGGTGTGCGCCTCCTGCACCAGTTGCGCCGTCTTGCCGAAGTAGGTGTT
Source organism: uncultured Planctomycetota bacterium (assembly GCA_963827935.1). Taxonomy (GTDB): domain Bacteria; phylum Planctomycetota; class Planctomycetia; order Gemmatales; family Gemmataceae; genus DATFNV01. The sequence continues at coordinate 1,753,809 of CAWHCN010000004.1, forward strand.
GGTGCCCGTGGCATAGACCAGTGCGCCGATTTCACCCCGACGCATGATCGAACCGGAAAACACCGCCTCGCCGGGTTTGCGCGTGGCGGGCAGGGACTCTCCCGTCAGCGCGGACTGATCCACCGACACCTCGTCGCCTTCCAGCAAGCGCGCATCCGCCGGTACAATGTCTCCCAGCCGTAAGCGGATGACGTCGCCCGGCACCAACTCACGCGCCGCCGGGTTGATCCACTTCCCATCCCGCTTCACCCGGGCCTTGATCGCCAGCCTGGCCTTCAGGGCGTCGATGGCGTTGCCCGCCTGGCGTTCTTCCCAGAATCCGACCACGGCGTTGCAAACAAGCAAAAAGAGGATGATGCCAAAATCCTCCCAGTGCCCGACCACGGCCGACAGAATCACCGCCACTTCAATCATCCACGGGATGGGGCCCCAAAAATAGGTGAGGAATTTCAGGATCGGATTGGTCTTCTCTTCTTTAATCTCGTTCGGCCCATATTGGGTCAGCCGCTTCTGCGCCTCGGCTTGAGTGAGGCCGTCCGGCGACGACCCCAGTTTTTTCTCCACTTCCGGCATGGGCAGGGTTTTCAGATCGTCCTTCGCATCGGGCTTCGATTCCGGAGCCTTCGCCATTGGGCCTCGATACCGGCTTCGAATCGGGAGTCTTGGGCTGATCGACATGGGTTGCCATGATGGGTATCCTTTCTCTTCGTCTATGCCACAGGTGTTGTGAGTTGCGGGATACTGGTTCCTTCGCACTGATTTTAGGTTCCAGTTCCGGCTGGTGCGATTGCTGTCATGCTGGTTTCCCTTCGGCTTTGCGGCTCGCTGATCCCAGCCCGGACGATGGCCAGAAACTGGTCGGCATGCAGGCTGGCGCCGCCGATGAGGGCGCCGTCCACGCCGGGCCGGCTAAGCAGCGCGGCGGCGTTATCCGGCTTGACGCTGCCGCCGTACTGTATGGCAAGCGTCTGAGCCGATTTCTCGTCGAACATCTGACCGAAGCGGCGCCGAATAACGGCGTGCGCCTCCTGAGCCTGCTGGGGGGTGGCGCCGTGTCCGGGTTTGCCGATCGCCCAGACCGGTTCGTACGCGATGGTCAGGCGGGGCAAGGTATCCGCCGACACGCCGGCCAATCCCTGGATGAGTTGCCGGTCGAGCACCGCTTTGGTCTGGTCGGCCTCACGTTGGTCCAGCGTTTCGCCGACGCAGAAGATCACGTCGAGGCCGGCGGCCAGGGCAACCCGTACCTTTTGGTTGATGAACGTATCGGATTCGCCCAGATTGTGCCGGCGCTCGCTGTGTCCGAGGATAACGTACTTGCAGCCGAGATCGAGGAGCATCGTCGGGCTGACCTCGCCGGTGAACGCGCCTTCCTTCTCGGGATAGAGGTTCTGCGCCCCGAGCGCGACGCGGCTGCCCTTGAGAATCTCCCCGACAAGGGCCAGATAAGGGAAAGGCGGACAGACGGCGACGGATACGCGGTCCTCAATGCCCACGCCATCCACGACCGCCTTGGCCAGCCGTTTGGCCTCGGCGGCGGTGGTATACATCTTCCAGTTACCGGCGACGAATTTCTGACGCATGTCCGGTCTCCATTGGGTACTCACGGGTTCTTTGGCAGATGATCCGCCACGCAGCGCAACTCTCCCTACCGATCCATCTCCATCGCGGCATCGTACTTGCCACGGCGCGCCGCCGTGTTGCACTTGGCCCGGTGATACAGAGCTTGCTGTGCCGCCACCACGTTGGCCTCCTTGCCTTGCCAAATCTCCAAAGCCGGTTGCTGGATGGCGCGGGCAAACGAAAACGCCAACGCCCAGGGCAGTCGCGACTTGAATCGAACATTCATGGCATTCAAACGGGCCGAGGCCAGTTCACCGGATTGGCCGCCCGACAAGAACGCAATCCCCGGAACGGCAGCGGGGACGGCTCGCAAGAGACACTTCACCGTGGCGTCGGCCACCTCGTCCACCGTTTCTTGCTTGGGGCAGGTCAATCCCGGAAGCACCATGTTGGGCTTCAGGATCATACCCTCCAGCATCACCCGTTGTGTGTAAAGCTGGTTGAAAACCGTTCGCAGGACTTCCTCCGTCACCTCGCAGCACCGCTCCAGGGTATGCTCGCCGTCCATGAGCACTTCCGGCTCGACGACGGGGACCAGTCCGGCTTCCTGGCACAACGCGGCATAGCGAGCCAACGCCTGCGCGTTGGCCTCGATGCAACCCCGGCTGGGAATGCCATCGCCCACGGCAATCACCGCGCGCCACTTGGCAAAACGGGCGCCCATTTGAGAGTATTCCGCCAGGCGGTCGCGCAAGCCGTCCAGACCTTCGGTGATTTTCTCTCCGGGATGACCGGCCATGTCCTTCGCACCGGTGTCCACTTTGATGCCGGGAATGATTCCCGCATCGGTGATGACTTTCACAAAGGGAGTGCCATCTTTCTTCTGCTGGCGGATCGTCTCGTCGTAGAGGATCGCGCCACTGATGCACTCACCGAGACCGGGCGTGGTCACAATCAATTCCCGATAGGCGCGGCGGGCCTCCTCGGTCTGGGGAATCCCCAACTTGGCAAATCGTTTGTTGCAGGTTGGATTGCTTTCATCCATCGCCAGCAGGCCCTTGTCGTCGGCGACCAGCGTCCTCGCGGTGTCGATAAGCTCTTGCGCATTCATTTGGGGTTGCTCCACTTCCAGTTGCGGATTTCCGGCAGGTCCTGGCCGTGCTTGTCGATGTAATGCTTGTGCTCGATGAGCTTGTCCTGCATCATCTGCTTCAGATAGGCCCCCTTGGTGCCCAAGTGCGGCAGGCGATCGACCACGTCTTGCACCAGGTGGAAGCGGTCCAGGTCGTTCTGCACTCTCATGTCGAAGGCCGTCGTGATCGTGCCCTCTTCCTTGTAGCCCCGGACGTGGAGGTTGCGGTTGGTCCGGCGGTAGGTCAGCCGGTGGACCAGCCAGGGGTATCCGTGGAAGCCAAAGATGATGTGCTTGTCTTTGGTGAAGAGCGAATCGTAATCCGTTTCGCTCAGTCCGTGCGGGTGCTCGCTCGCAGACTGCAGCTTCATCAGATCGACGACATTGATCACCCGGATTTTCAGATCGGGCAGATGCTGGCGAAGGATGGAAACGGCAGCCAGGATCTCCAGCGTGGGCGTGTCTCCGCAGCAGGCCATCACCACGTCCGGCTCGGCGTCCTGGTCGTTGCTGGCCCATTGCCAGATGCCAATGCCTTCCGTGCAATGCACGACGGCGGCGTCCATGGTCAGCCATTGCGGGAGGGCGTGTTTGCCGGCCACCACCACGTTGACGTAATGCCGGCTGCGCAGGCAGTGATCGAAGACCGACAGCAGACAGTTGGCATCGGGCGGCAGGTAAACGCGCACGATGTCGGCCTTCTTGTTGATGACGTGGTCGAGGAAGCCGGGATCCTGGTGCGTGAAGCCGTTGTGATCCTGCTGCCAGACGTGGGAGGCGAGCAGATAGTTCAGCGAGGCGATCTTCCGGCGCCAGGGCAGTTCCAGACGTGACCTTCAGCCACTTGGCGTGCTGGCTGAACATCGAATCGACGATGCGAATGAAGGCCTCGTAGCTGTTGAACAGCCCGTGCCGCCCGGTCAGCAGATATCCTTCCAGCCAACCCTCGCACTGGTGCTCGCTGAGCATCGAGTCCAGCACGCGTCCGGCGGGCGCGAGGAATTCATCATTCTTCACTGTTCCGGGCGTCCCACTGACGGTTGGTGACTTCAAAAACCGCGCCCAGGAGATTCGAGAGCGTCTCATCGGGACCGAAGATGCGGAAATTACGCTGGTCCTGATTCAGCTTGGCCACGTCGCGCAGGAACTTACCCAGCACGAGCGTATCCTGGCCGTCGACGGCGCCGGGCGAAGGCACATTCACCGCGTGGACGTGGAAGTCCGGCATGCGCAGGTCGCGCAGCAGAATGCCGCCGTTGGCGTGGGGATTGGCGCCCATCCGCCGGTCGCCCTTCGGCGCCAGCTCGGCCAGTTCCGGCATGAGTCGGCCATTCTCATCGAACAGCTCCTCCGGCCTTGTAGCTCTTCATCCAGCTTTCGAGCAGCTTGACATGATCGGGATGCTCGGCATCCACCAGGAGCGGCACCTGGTGCGCTCGGAAGGTGCCCTCGATTTGCAGGCCATCGACGACTTTCGGTCCCGTCCAGCCCTTGGGCGACCTCAGGACGATCATGGGCCAGCGCGGCCGAGTGGTGTCGTTCTTGCTCCGCGCATTCTGTTGGATTTGCCGGATGTCCTCGATGGCCTTTTCCAGGGTGGCGGCCATGAGTTGATGCATCTTTTCCGGCTCATCGCCTTCCACAAAGTAGGGCGTCCAGCCGCAGCCTCGGAGGAATTGCTCCAATTCCTCATGCTCGATGCGGGCCAGGACGGTCGGGTTGCTGATCTTGTAGCCATTGAGGTGCAGGATCGGCAGCACGGCTCCGTCGGTAATCGGGTTGAGAAACTTGTTGGACTGCCAGGCGGTCGCCAGGGGGCCCGTTTCCGCTTCACCGTCGCCGACGACGCAGGCGACGATCAGATCGGGATTGTCGAACGCGGCCCCGAAGGCATGGCTGAGCGAGTACCCCAGCTCGCCGCCTTCGTGAATCGACCCCGGCGTCGTCGGCGCCACGTGGCTGGAAATCCCGCCGGGAAACGAGAATTGCTTGAACAGCTTTTTCAGCCCGGCTTCGTCCTGGGTGACGTTCGGATAAATCTCACTCCAGGTGCCTTCGAGGTAGACGTTGCCCACAATCGCCGGGCCGCCGTGACCGGGACCGGCGATGTAGAACATGTCCAGGTCATACTTCTTGATGACCCGGTTCAAATGCACATAGATGAAGTTCTGGCCCGGCGTCGTGCCCCAGTGTCCGACCACCAGCGGCTTCACGTGCGACAGCTTCAGCGGCTCCTTCAGCAGCGGATTGTCGTAGAGATAAATCTGGCCGACCGACAGATAGTTGGCGGCGCGCCAGTAGGCATTCATCTTGTGGAGCAGATCCGGGGAAAGCGTGCTTGTGTCTTCAGGCTTTCGTCTTCATGGCTTCGGTCTTCATGGTTTCCGTCTTCATGGTTCAATCTCCTTTTTTCAGCCAAGGCCGAGAACGCTGCAAACCGTCTTGGCGATCATGCGTTCTTCGTCCGTATGAATGACGCGGACCGCAACCCGGCTGGCTGCCGCGGAAATCACGCCCTCATTCGCCGCGTTTCGCTTTTCTTCGAGTTCGATTCCAAGGAATCCCAGCCCATCGCAAATCCGGGCGCGGACCGTGGGCGCGTTCTCGCCGATGCCGCCGGCGAACACCAGCGTGTCCAGTCCGCCCAACGCCGCCGCGAATGCGCCGATCCATTTCTTGACCTGGTAGCAAAACAGCGCGACCGCTTCGGCCGCCCGCACGTCCTGCGTTTCGCACTTCAGCAAGTCGCGCATGTCGGAACTGGTTTCGGATATCCCGAGCAGCCCGGACTGGAAATTGACCATCTCGTTGAATTGCTTCGCGCTCATGTTTTCCGTGCGCGCCAGATACCAAACCAGTCCGGGATCGAGATCGCCGGAGCGGGTGCTCATCGGCACCCCGGCTGTCGGGGTGAAACTCATGCTGGTGTCCACGGATTTGCCGTCACGCACCGCCGCCAGGCTCGCGCCATTGCCGAGGTGGGCGAGGATGACCCGGCCCTGTGCCGCTTCGGCTCCGGCCAGGCGGGCCAGTTCTCCCATGAGAAACGCATACGACAACCCGTGAAACCCGTAGCGCCGCACCCCCTGCGCTTCGTAGCGGCGCGGGATCGGCAACAACCGGGCCACGCGCGGCAGGTCATGGTGAAAAGCCGTGTCGAAACACGCCACCTGGGGCAGGTCAGGAAAGCGGCGCTGAAACGCCTCGATCAACAGGATCTCCTCCGGCAGATGCTCAGGATCGAATGGACTGAGCCGGTGCAGCTCCTCAACCATTTCCGCAGTGATTCGCTGCGGCTTGCTATACTTCGGCCCGCCATGCACCACGCGATGCCCCACCGCGGTCAATGCATCACGCCCGCTGCGTTCCTCGATCCAATCCATCAGAGCGCCCACCGCCGCCGTGTGATCCGGCGCCGTCACTGACCGCGAAAAGTTGTCCGCCTGGTTCAAGCCTTTCACCCGCAAGGTGGCCTCCGGCAGTCCAATCCGCTCAATCCCGCCCTCCAGAATCCGTCGGAGCGAGTCACCGGCCTCGAACAGCGCGAACTTGATGCTCGACGAGCCGCCATTGATCGTCAGGATGCGTGGGTTAGCTGGTTTCATGGATGACTCCTTCGTCATTCTGCAATCCGAACGAAGCCAGTTTCGCGCACGTGGACTTGTAATCCGTGTGAAGAATGCTTTGAATCCCCAAACCTTCCGCGATCTGGACGAACATCGGGGTGTTTTCGATATAGACGATCTGCTCGACTGGCGTCTGGGCGATGTCCAGCGCAAGCCGAAAGATGTCCGCGTCGGGTTTGCGCAGGTGGACAAAGCAGGAGGAAATAAAGAAATCCACGAACTCGTTCAGCTTGAACTTGCCAATCCGATACGCATTCAGTTCGCGCGCCTCGTTGCTGACCACGGCGATCTTCAGCTTGTGCCGGACCTTGAGCTGAGTGAACAGTTCGATCATTTCAGGATAAGGGTGCGACTGCGCGAACATGAATTCCCGGAACTGATCCCGTGTGAACGGTCGCTCCTTGTAGAAAACCACCCGGCTCAGGTATTCCTCCAGCGTCAGTTTGCCCTCTTCGTAGGTGTCGAACATCAGGTGATGCCGAACCTCTATCTCGGCCCACTCCAGCTTGAAGTACGCCGCCGCCCGTTTGCGGGCATGATGATCCCACCCGTTGGTGAGCAGGACACCGCCGATATCCAGAAACAACGTCGTGATCGGGATCGCACTTTTCATTTGGCCTCCGTCAATGCCGTTTGCCATCTGTGAGAGTTCGTTCTTCGAGCTATCCTCTCATCGGGATTGGGACTACCTGACGACTCTCTGTTTGAGATTGGCCGCCGACCTGAACTGAGCCCTTGGCTCCTGGCGGGTCGGGAGCGCCCCTGGCGGCAGAAACTCCGGCACGTCCAGACGGGCCACTCCGATCTGGTTGTCGGCCATCCCGTAATAAACGTCGAATCGATTCGGCGAGCCGATATCGTCGCGCCGGTCGATGGCACTGGGAAACACGACGTTGGCGACGGTCCCCCGGCATTCTTGCGGGAGCACCGGCGTCAACACCGGCTTCGTCGAACGATATCGGAGCACGCGCGGATGCTCCTTCGAGAGCACCATGACCCCTGCCGAGTAGCACAGGTGGTTTCCGTCATGGCCCGGCTCCGGCACCTCGCAAACGCCGTGGTAAACGATCAGCCAGCCATGCCGGGTGAGGACGGACGGAGTGCCGCCGCCGATCTTCAGCCTCTCCCAGGGCGACACCGGAGTCGCCAGCCGGTGATGCGAATTGAACAGGCCGAGGTATTGCGGTTCGGTGCCCTCCAGGGCCATCGGGCAGTAGGAAATCCAGATGCTTTCACGATCGAGATCCACCAGGCGCGAGGCAGCCTGACAGGCGGTTTCCTCCGGACGAGTGCCCGGGAATAGGGGGCGATGGAGCATGCCCATCTGCATTTTCCCAGAATGATTGGGAATGGCCACGGGGAAGAAGCTGGCATCCTTGTCGTCTACGTGGACGAAATCGATGCCCTGATACGGTGCAAAGGTCACAAGCCCCAGCCGCTTCCAGTGAAACAGGTCCTCCGACACCGCCACGGCGATCCGCGGGCCTATCGGTGAAAACGCCGTGTAAGTCATCACATAGCGCCCGAGCGATTCGACAAACGTGATACGCGGATCCTCACAGCCGCCGCCGCCGTCCGCCCGTCGCTCGTAGTCCGCTTCAGGCTCCAGGGCGATCCCGAGTCGCTCGACGCCGGCCGGGTCGCCGGCGGCATTGAACCGCACTCGTGCGATCCCGATGCGCGAGTAATTCCCCCGCGCGACCAGGCGCGGGAAGAGGTAATAATGACCGTCAGGGCCGCGAACCCCGGCCGGGTTCAGTGTCCCTTCGACCTCCAGCGAATTGCCCGGCTCGGGCTCCATCATCAGCCCAAGCCGCTTCAACTGAAAACCAGCCATTGCCTCTCCTCAAATAGTCGCCTTCGCCGGACTCAAGCCAGGCAAGCGAGGATGGTTTCGACGACCCGTTTGGTCTCATCCGGATCTTTGACTCGGATCGAAACGACGCCGGCTTGCTCGGCCGGATAGTCGTTGCCGCCGGGAAACAAGGCGTCCCCGACAAAGATCATCTCTTCAATGGCGATGCCAAGAACGTCTCGTAACTTGCCGATCCCGTAGGCTTTGTCGATCCCGTGCTTCGTGACGTCAATCGACGTCGCACCACCCAGGCGGACGGAGAACTCGGGAATCAACGCATCGAGGATGACTTTCATCTTCTTCCGCCTGGTGAAATCAGGGTCCCATTTGACCTTCTCCTTCAGGGACGCTTGTTGACCCAATGCCGAAAAGGTGATTTGACTTCCCCGGTCTTCAATCACCTCTCCCCACACCTTTGCGGGCTTCAGGCCAGATTCCTCGATGGCCTTTTTCAGTGAACGGATGATCTTCTCTTTCTGTTCAGTGGTAAAATCTTCAGCGTAGAGCTTTTCCCAACCTGCTTCGTACCTGTAAAACTGTGTTCCACAGGTAGGAAGAAGCGAAAGGTTCTTCAAGCGGTCGTCACTGGCAAGGTGAGAGAGCACTTGCTTCTGAAATTGCGGCCAATTGCCGCCGGAGATCACGGCCACCTTGAGAATGCCAAGCAGTTTCGTAAGAAGCGCCGCCATCTCTGCGTCAAGCGACGACTTGCTCGGGGCAAGTGTACCGTCCAGGTCGAAAACAACGAGCTTTTTCATTCTGGCCGTCTCCATGTTCCGGGCCGCTCACCATCCGGATCCAGCCCGGCGGGAGCTATTCCGGCAGGGCGACTTCCAGCAAGCTGACTGCATTGCGCGGCCGGTAGAAGCAGGCGCCGACCTCCGCCGGCAAGAGCACGACGTCGCCGCGGCCGACGCGATAATGGGCGCCGCTGTGCTCCAGTTCCCCCTCGCCGACGATGCCAACCAGCACCCGTGCCGCGCCCGCCGCGCCGACGGTGAACGGCGTCTGTCCGGTGTGCCGCCACACCGAGAAATGTTGGCAAGCAAAGAGTCGCTCTCGCCGTATCGGCGCCGCCGCCTCCACCAATGGGGCCACCGGACCGAGTGCGACTTGCTCGAAATCGATGCAGGCAATCCCCTGCTCGACTTGCAGAGGACGAGGCTTGCCTGTCCTTGGATCGACGCGGTCCCAGTCGTACAGGCGAAACGTGACGTCGCTGTTTTCCTGCACTTCAAACACCACGAGGCCGCTGAGGGAGTGAACGGTCCCCGCTCGGATGAATACGGCGTCGCCGACCCTCGGTGTGAAGCTTGCCAGAAGGTCCGCCGTCGTCCGGTTCGCGAGCGCCCGCTGGAGATCGGCTGGAGTGACGCCTGGCGTCAGGCCCGCGTAGATGCGGCTCGCCGGCCCCGCCTCCAGCACGACCCATGCCTCGGTCTTGCCACTCTCGCCCGCTGGGATATGGTCCCTCTGCCCATCCCTGGGATGCACCTGGACCGAGAGCTTTTCGTGTGCGTCGAGAAACTTGAGGAGCACGGGGAACCGTCGGAACCGCCCCGCCCGCTTTCCCAACAACTGCTGCGGCGACTGCTCCAGCAATTGCCGGATGGTCGATCCTTTGAGCGGTCCGTCGGCAACCTTGCTGGGATGGTCATCGCGGTCGCTCAGCAGCCAGGCTTCGCCAATGGGTCCGTTACCAGGCAGCGGCGCTGCTGAGAAGCTCGGCCAGGCGCTGTCCACCCCAGAGCCGGTACTGGTAGATCGGCTCGAAGCGCAGCGGATAAAGCGGTATTTGGCTCATAGCATTTCGTCAACGAAAAAAGCCGACGTGGCGAACTAACCGGAATCGGTTAATCCGCCACGTCGGCTTACTCGGCTAACGGGCGCCCCGGCATGGCCGGGTTGCCCTTCATCTAGTCATCCGACAACTGCGATCTCGTTTCCGTTGAGCCACGCCGATTTTCGCGTGGCCTGCGTACACTCATCCTATGGCCGGGGGCTGAGCCGGCAAGTGGTGTTCTCGATTATTGTTGAGGCCAGTGTCGACGTTCACATTCAGCACCGCCAGTGTATCGGGCAATGGCGCAGCTGCAATGTCCGGTTGGGTCATGATTCACCTGTTCATCCAACCGCCTGGATGGCACCGCGGGAGCGGCACGATATCAGGCTGCCTCACCGGAGGGCCGCTTCCACCACGGAGACCAGCTCGTCGGCGTCGAACGGCTTGCGGAAGTAGCGGATGGCCCCCAGCTCCACCAGGCGCGCCACCTCCTCCGGGACCGCCCCAGCGGAACAGACCACCACCGGCATCCCCGGGTACATCTCCCAGATCCGTTCGCACAGGGCCACCCCGTTGACGTTCCGCGAGTTGCACGTCGAGGACCACTACATCGATCGGCTCCAGGGGACGCTCCAGGTGGCCGACCGCTTCGTGACCGTTTGCCGCGGTCAGCACCGAAAACCCCTCGCCGGCCAGCCAAGCCATCATCGTCAGCCGGGTCGTCTCGTCGTCATCCACCACCAGCACGGTCGGCGTGTGGGGATCGAAGGCCAGGGCCGCCTGAGGCTCGTTGACGGGGTGGTCCTCGGCCAGACGGTGGACCCTTCCCTTGACCTTGCCGACCGGCTCGAAGCGGTCGCGGACGGACTCCGAGAGCGCGAGCGGGGTGCTGCGCCCTCTCGTTCTGCTGGTCTGGATGTTGCGATCATGGTATGCCTTGCTTTGCTGTCGTTCGAGGTTGAAGCGGAGTGCTGTTTTCTGCATGGCAGGTAAGCAGACCTCCGCTCATGAATTCGCAAAGGTGGTGGCGTTATCGGCGTATCCAAGCCGGCGCCGGTGGCATTGACCTTGCCGCGGGCGCAGCTATCTGCCCACCACCTCGCGCTGTTGCAGCATCTGCTGGATCATCTGCACCTTGGCCCCCACAAAGAGCACATTGGGCATCTCAAACTGCTGAGCATTGATCCCCGCGGTCTTGACGGTGAGGTCGCCGGACCCGATGCCCAGGATCCAGTGGCGGAACAGGTCGCTCCGCCTCTTCTCCACGACCATGCCCTGGGTGTCGTAGGCGACTTCGCTGCCACCAATGTTCTGGTGGACCCGAAGCTGGCCCGGGGTGAAGACCATGTACACCTGGCGGTCGAACAAGCAAATCATCACGAGCCACAGTACGAACAGGGGCAGGGCGACGGCGACGTAGCCGAAGGCGTTGATGTAGATGTGGGAGTGTACCACGGCCTCCAGGATGTTCTCCCACCAGCCGAGCAGGGCGAAGATGATCGACCCCAAGAAAAGAACGACAATCGAGATCACCGACCACATGCCGCGGAGCGGCACGTTCGCGATGAAGATCACCATGAGCAGCACCAGGACAAAGACAACTCCGAAGCCCGGTTGGGCCGCCACGCGCATGCTGGGCTGCTTCACGGCCCCGGTCGTCCCGTCCACCGGCAGGCCCTCGCCCGCCGGCACGACGAACACATCGCGAGGACCGTCGATCCCTGCCACACCCTGTGCCCGAACGGCCTCCGTGCCCGATGGCACGATGCCCAGGCGATAACCTGCGAGGCAGCTGAGGAAGGCCAGGGCAAAACCGGTTACCCAGACGGGCCACCAGTAGAAGAGGTTGGAATGGCTGACGATCTTGACCTCGCGCACCACCTGAGCCGGCGGTGCCTCGTTCTTTTCGATCATGACGGACATGGTGTTTCCCTTCGCGTCTGGGGTTTGATAGCGCCTGGCCCAACGGCTGAAAGCCTGCCGCTCTGCTCCGTAGAAAACCTGCTTCCCAAACAGATTTGGGGAAGTAGGACCGCGGCAGCAAGTTATCTACAGAGCACAGCCGCTCGGTGATTCGGGAACCGAGCCTCGGCCGGGGCTAGATGCAGAAGCCCGCGATACGTGCGGCAACATCGGGCCGCGCGGAGCGGCAACAGCCCGCGATCGTCTGGGGGAATGCGCTTACGCGTTCCAACTGACGCCATCGACCGCGATGTCCTCGACCGCCTGGGCCGGTATCCCCCGCCGCAGGCTTTCGATGGTTGCCCGGCGACTCTGAGACGCGTTGTCCCGCAGCCCGAAATGCAGGCCCCGTCGTTCGGCTCGACCCGACCGTGGGAACGTACCGGCGATCAGGTCCGCCAGGGGTTGGTTGTCGAGGCATGCGGAAATGCCGGCGTCCCCCGTGCCCCGAGCGCACCAGCGCCACAAGGCGCCGCCCAGGGCCGTGAGCTGTTCCGGCGTCGCGTCCCAGGGCACCGTCACTTCGCAATTGACAGACACGAAAGGTCCTCCGTCGAGGGTTGGGCGGCGTCTTCCAGCACTACGGCGACGCCGTGCGCACAATTGCTACCCCTGACCGCCGTCATCGCGCCAGCGATCCTCCGTCTGAGCCCCCTCCAGGTTGATCGTGTGCCGGCCGGGTTGATTGCCTGCATGTGCGTGCACGACCATGCTGGCTACTTCCTTGGCATCGATGGGCAGCATGAGGCAACTGTGAGCGCCGGCCTTCAGGCCAGCGTCGACGAGAATCGTGCGCCAGGAGGGTAGCAAGAGAAGGAGGGGAACCTTTGTTCGACGGGCGATGTCTAGCAGGTTCTTGGGCAGGCCGGCGGTTTCCATCGGAACCTGCTCCCACTCTCTTACGGCCGAAGTAGACCGCTCCAGGAAGCGGCAAAGATCCAGGGTCTCGGCCGCGTCCGCACGGACGCCGACGATCAGTAGGTCTACCGGCCCCGGATCCCAGTCGCAGGGCAAAGAGGCGACGGTGGCTCCCTGGACGGTGTCGATCTGCCAACCGGGCAGGGCTTGCCGGAGGCTGGCCGAACTGATGGTGTCCACGTCAAAAGCGATGGCCCGGGATCGATCTGGCATCACAACCCCCGCGTACGAAAAACTGTTGCTCGCCAGGGCCCCGCTGTCGCCCCACCATACACGACCAAGCCCGGGGCCGCCTGGACACGGCGATGGCCGGCTCGATCCGAACAGGAGTCAGATCATGCATGGCCACTGACGCTCCGTGCGTAGGACCATCCGGCCCAGGACACGACCACGGCCACGGCCCCCAGCAAGGACACCAGCAGGGCCCAGGAATGGATTTCCCCGTCTACCGCCGGCCAGACAGTCCAGGTAATCAGCCCGGCAAGCACTGCTCCGATCATGCCGAGGACCAGGGTGCCGAGGATTTTCGTGGGCTGGCGACCCGGGTAGAACAGCCGCGCAGCGCCACCGACAAAGAGGCCGATCACGGCAAAAATCAAAAGGTCCGCTAACACGTTTTCTTCCTCCTCCGTTGGATGCAGCGGCGGGCCAGACAGCCCGCCGCTGCCCGAGTTGTCACTTGCGCTCGACCATCACGGCCTTCAGCGTCGTCTTGTCCCCGCTTTTTTCCACGATGACGACGGTCCTGTCACCGATCTTGATGTCCTCGATCTTGCCGTCTTCCTTGTTCAGGCGGACCTTGGCGTCGCCCATGGCGAATGTCGCGTCCTTGCCGCCGGCGGTGAAGGAAAATTCCTTCTTGTCGGTGTCGTAACCCTTGAACGTGCCGTGCATCAACTGGCAGTCCTTGGTGTCCCCTTCCTGGACCAGGATGTAGCGGGCGGTCCACGTCACCAGGCCCTTGTCGTAGAGGATGTTCACCGCGTCGCCGGCGTTCAGGTCGCTCTTGCTCTCCTTGCCGCCGCGGTTGATGACGACGTTTGCGCCGAGCTTGAACGTCTGGTCCTTGCCGTCGGTATCGGTCAGGACAACTTCCTTCTTGTCGGCGTTCACGCCCTTAACCTTGCCGATAGCGATGGCCTCGGCGGCCATGGCGCTCCCGGCCAGCAGAACGATCGCGGCTACCGCACTGACCCACTTCATCGAACTCTTCATCCTGAAACTCCTTGGGGCGATCCTTATGGCCCGCTCGCCCTTCAGAAAGAAGGGCCAGGCCGTTCGTCCGATCCACATTGGATCGAAGCTGACTCATGAATGAAAAAAGCCGACGCCACGGATACCCATGCATGGGTTTCCGCGGCGTCGGCATACCTGTGGACGAGCCCCCCGGTACGGCCGGGTTGCCCCTCAGCTAGTCATCCGACGACGAGAATCGATTGTTTTGGGCCAGTCGCTTGTCTTGTCTTGACCTGACCCAACACCCTCATCATACGGCCTCCGGATGAAAAGACAAGAAATTTTTCCTTGCGAGCTTGGTATAATCTCAAAATGGGCATTCCGCCACGCCGCCCGGGCCCGAGCGTTTCACCTCTCGCAAGATATGGTTCGGACCAGATATGAAGGTTTTCTTGCTCGGCGCAGTTGTGAGTCCGCCGTCCTGGCTGATTGATCTGGATCAAATCCATTCGTCGTACCTGCTCCTGGCCACGCTTGCGGTACTGGCACTTGCGGCTGGCATCCTAATCTGGGTCGGATTGCTGGGCTGGCTTTTCCGAGTTCTCGGTTTCCTGGTCGGGGTGAGTATCGGCAAGGGTTTCCGGCTCTGGGAGCGTCTGTTCTCGTGGGCATCGTGGCCGCGGTTCCTGGCCGTCGTCCTCGGGTTCCTCATCCTGGGAGGCGTGGGCGGTGGGCTCGTGCCAGGCTTGAGGATCTTGTGCGGCCTGGTGCCGTTGCTCATGGGGGCAACGGCTTGCCTCGCTTACCTGTTCATCGACCTGGAGCGCTACGAGGTGGAGCGCGGCCACAAGGCGATCCATAGTCCGCTCCAGGGCCAGGAGTTGGCCGTTAACCTGGCGCGGCACGGGCAACAGGTCCGCGTCCCCTTGCTACTAGCCGCCACCGTTGCCCTGGTCGGCGGGTTCGCCCTGCTCAACCAGGGACTGTACGAAACCATCGGCCAGCACTGGTTCGGCGTCGAAGGCGGGCCGGAGACGCCGACCTACGCGGATTTCCTGGCGTACGGACTTATCAATCTGCTCGGCATTGTCGATGTGCTGAACCTGGCACAGTCGCACCACTTCCTGCGCTCTGCGCACGTTCACCAGGCCCAGTGGCCAGCCTCGATTCTGCTCGCCGCGTTCCGCACGTTTTTCGTGTTTGTGCTGTTGCAACAGTTTTTCGCCTCCCTCCGCCAGGGGAGATTGCTGGCGGAGACGATCGCGGACTTCTGGAGCCCGCACGAGCCGATTTTCGAGCGGGCACGCAACGCGTTGCCTCAGTACGGGGCCCTGGCCATCCAGCCGCTGCTGCTGTCGCTCCGCTCCACCTCCTCGCTGACCCGGGAGCAGCAGGACCAGCTGCCGCTGGTCCTGGCGACGATCGGCCCCTCGACCATCCCGGCCTTGACCCGTCATTTGCAAGACCCACAGGCGCACGTGCGGACCATCGCCGTCGCCGCGCTCGGTCGCCTGCATGCCCTGGACTCGGTCCCTTTGCTGGTCGCGCTCGGCCGAGATCCCAGCGAGGTGGTCCGGCAGAACCTGGCCGAAGCGCTCGGGGTTATCGGCATCGCCCGGATTCAACCAGGGCGCACGCGGGGCCACCCGGGCCGGCACCCCGGCTGGCGTGGTCGCGGGATCGCCTGGTTGCTGGGGTGGAAAACACGCGGCGCATTGGCCCCGCCCGCCGAGTTGGTCGATCTGGCCGTGGGAACGTTGGCGTCCGCCCTCACCGACGACTCGGCGGCCGTGCGAACTCAAGCTGCGCGGGCGCTGGGCCGGATCGGGCACCCCGCCGCATGGCTGGGGCCGGCGCTGACCGGCTTGTTGAAGGATGTGGACGAAAGGGTGCGCTGCCAGGCGGCCGAGGCTCTGGGCCGGGTTGGGGGAGAGGGCACGGCCACAGTCGCCGCGCTGGCCGAGTTGTTGCAAGACGCTAGCCCCGCGGTCAAGGCGGCGGCGCGGGCGCTGGGGACGCTGAAAGAGTTGGCCGCCCCCGCGGTGGCGTCGCTCGTCCCTCTCTTGCGGCACCGTGAGGACTCGGTCCGTACCGCGGCCGCCGAGGCGATCGCCCGGGTCGGCTCCTTGAATGGGAAGACCACCGCAACCCTGGTCGAGGGCCTGACGAGCCCGGATAACATCGTCCGCGCTCAGACGGCTGAGGCCCTGGGGACCATCGGTGCAGGAGTCGAGAACGCCGCCCCAGCTTTGGTCAAGGCGATGAAGGATGGCAATGACCGGGTGCGGGCCAAGGCCGTGGAGGCGTTGGGCAAGATCGGCGAATCCGCGGCGGGGGCCGCGGTGCCCGGCCTGGTGCGGGCACTGCGGGATAAAGACAACTGGGTTAGCGCCCTCGCCGCGGAAGCCCTGGGCCAGATGGGGGAGTCGGCGGACGCGGCGGTTCCCGCTCTTGTCCGCGCCCTGGCACATCTCAATCCGCACGTGCGCGCGAGCGCTGCGGAGGCGCTGGGCAAGATGGGTGTCGCCGCGGCCGGCGCGCAGCCGGCGCTCGAAACGGCTTTCCGGGACGAGGATGGTGGCGTTCGCGGCCAGGCCACCCGTGCCCTGGGCCTGATTGGCCCACCCACGCCGGCCGCGGAACAGGTCCTTCTGACGGCCTTGCAGGACGCCGACCCCCTTGTCCGGGCCGCCGCCGTCGAAACCGTGGGCCTTTGGGGAGAGCCGAGTGAAGCGGTCCTTCGGAGCCTGGCCGTCCTCGTGGAGGACGCGAACGACCAGGTGAGGGTTGAGGCGACCCGCGTGCTGCCTCGGCTGGCCGGCGCCACGCCGGCCGTGATCGACGCCCTCTGCCAGCGATTACTCGACGATGACAGCGCCTGGGTGCAGGTCCACGCCGCCCTGGCCCTGGGCCAACTTGGGCCCGCGGCCGCGGCGGCGGGGGCATCGCTGCTGAGAGCCGCACAGATCGGGGAGGTGAGCGTGCGCGAACAGGCCCTGCGGGCGATTGCCATGATCCAACCGCCAGAAATCCTCGTGGCGTTTGCCGCCGCCCTCAAAGACCCGAACGGCGACATCCGCAAGGTGGCTTCCGGAGGGTGGATGAAAGCCGCCTCCATCCCGGCGGAGATTATCCCCGACCTGATCGTGGCCCTGAGTGATCCGGAAGTCCAGGTGCGAGCGAACGCGGCCCACGCCCTGGCTCGGCTCGTTTCGTTACCGGCGGAAGCCGTTCCCCTGCTGGTCGCCTGCACGGCCGATCCCAGTGACAGCCTGCGGCTGACCGCCGCGATGGCCCTCCAGGCAGCTCCCGCCATCGCGACCGGCGACGTCATGGAGCGCCTGCTGGGGGACGCTAACCTGCGCATCCGCCTGATCGCGGCCGGTTCCGTCCTCGGTGGGGATCCGGAGAACGGCAGGGCGGGCGCCGTTCTGGTGGAAGCCTTGAGCGATCCGTCGCGGCGAGTCCGCGGAGCGGCGATTGTGCTGGTCGAGTCCCTTGGCACGAACGGGATAGCGTTTCGCGATGTCTTGCAGAACCGTGCCGCGCAGGAACAGGATGCGGAACTGCGCGGCGCTCTGGCCGTGATCCTCGATAGCCTCGTGAAGGAATCGGGGCAGCTCCGGGATCATCCCCGATCAACGGTGCCATCCTCGCCATCCCTACACCACGCTGCTCACGGTGAACCAAAACGTTAAGCAGTTCGGGACGACAAGCTTGTCCGAGGAACTGTGGCGGAAATCCCGCCGGTGGGAATGCCAGACAGACGAAATGCTGGTTCCTGCCCACGGGCATGTTCGGCTTCCTCGTGGCGGCGTTTGAGACGGCGGTGGTGCCGACCGCATTGTACGAAGAAAAAACAAGGGATCGCACGAAGGCGAAGTTACATGTTGATTCGCATTGGCTACGAACTGACGTTTCAGGTGCCGGCCCGCACACCGATGTTGCTGATGCTCTACACGCACCCGTCGCGGGCCGACTCACTACGCCAGCCGGACCGCGTTCACGTCGAACCGTACACGCCCGTGCGGGAGTTCATCGACGCTCTTGGCAACCGCTGCGGCCGGCTCGTCGCCTCCCCCGGCAAGCTGCGGCTGTGGAACACAACAGTCATCGAGGACGGCGGCGCGGCCGACGCGATCTGCCGTTACGCCGCACAGCAACCGGTCGAGGATCTGCCTCCGGAAATGCTGACGTGGCTGCTGGGAAGCCGGTACTGCGAGGTCGATAAACTTACCGAAGTCGCCTGGTCCCTTTTCGGCCAGACACCGCTCGGCTGGCCGCGTGTCCAGGCCGTTTGCGATTGGGTCCACCGAAACGTCCAGTTCGGCTACCAGTTCGCCAGCCCGTCCAAGAGCGCCTTTGACGTATTCCGCGCGCGGACGGGCGTCTGCCGCGACCTGAATCATCTGGCCCTGACCTTCTGCCGTTGCCTGGGCATCCCGGCCCGGTACGTGACCGGCTACCTCGGCGACATCGGCGTCCCGTGGTCGCCGGCGCCGATGGACTTCAGCGGCTGGTTTGAGGCGTACCTCGGCGGCCGGTGGCACACCTTCGACGCCCGGCACAACACGCCGCGAGTTGGGCGGGTAGTCATGGCGCGGGGTAGGGACGCCGTGGACGTGGCCTTCACCACCTCGTTCGGACCGATGACGCTGGAGACGTTCGCCGTCTGCACGAACGAGCAGCCGCATCCGTCCGCGGTGGCGGGGTGATGATTCGGCAGCACTGGCCGCTGTACTCCAAGACACCCTGGTGTTGAACGCAACGAGCCGTCACCGGAGAGGGGAGTGTTTGAGGCGCCCGGGTGCGTCATGCATCGCGGGGTGCGCGCGCGGCCGTCTTGCGTCACGGTTGGACTGGCGCATGGGGAGCCGCGCCGGATTACCGCAGGATTGACCCGATAACTGTCCGGTGATCGGCGGCATGCCAACTGAATCAAGGATTTATTGCCAAGAGGTCGGTATACCCCGATGGTTTAACAACCGTTTCTTTCGTGCCCCTTTCGTTCCAGCCCTCGCTTTCATATGCTTCGCCTAACGTTAAGGATTCTATCCGGAGTGCCCCGCCGCCAGCGGCCGTATCCGCTCCGCAAGGTCCTGTGGCGGGGCACTCCGGATAGAATCCTGTTGAACTGAACCGCGCCACCCCCGACTGCATCCTGGGGTTTGCTCCGTTGCGACGCCGTGCCGACGCCGTCCTCACGGCCCATCATACCAGGCTCAAAGCCGCCCGCCACATAAATTGCGCCCCTGTGTTGTACCCTTTAGCACCCCGCGTTGTCGCCTTTACCATGCCCGGCGCGCACCGTCCCCACCTCTCCTACTCCCGCCTCCGTGACCAACCGGCCTGACATCGCACCTCTCCGCATGCGCCTCACGACGTGTCCACCACGACCACACCCACCTCCAGCACCGCCCCGCCCTTTCGCCACAACAGCGACCCGCACTCCGGACAGCACGGCCCCGGCCACGCCGCCGCCCGCTCCCCCGTTGGCGCCGCCGCCGCCAAGCCCAACAGCCACAACTGCCAGCGGCACGCCGCCAGCTTCGCCGCACGACCGTGGCTGGCCAACAGCCCGTAATGACGCACCTTGACAAAACCCCGGGGCAACACATGCTGCACCCAGCGACGCAGGAACTCCTCCCCGCTCAACGTCAACACCCGCTCCTTACCCCCGTGCGCGTAGTCCTTCCAGGTGAACGACACCGCCTCGTCCGTCAGCGACACCAGCCGGCCGTTGCTCAACGCCGAGCGGTGCACGTAACGCGACAGGTACTTCAGCACCACCTCCGCCCCCGCCGTCGGCGGCTGGCTGTACACCACCCAATCCTGTCCGTACAAGGGCCGCAGCCACGACGCCCACGCCGACGCCTCCGCCAGCGACGCCAGCCGGCCCAGCAGCGACAATTGGCCCTTCTCATGGGCCCGACGCAACAACGCCAGGAACTTCCCCCGGAACACGCGGCTGAGCACCCGCACCGGCAGGAAGAACCCCGGACGGCACGACCGCCAACACGCCGCCTGGTCCACACGCCCCGAGCGGTCGCACGACAACCCACCCCCCGTCACCAGACAATGCAGATGCGGATGGTGATGCAAATTCTGCCCCCAGGTGTGCAACACCGCCACCTCCCCCACCTGCGCCCCCAGGTACTTCGGGTCCGCCGCTACCTCCCGCAGCGTGGCGCTGGCCGCCTGAAACAACAGCCCGTAGACCAACGCCGGGTTGGCCAAGGCCACCTCGGCCACTGCGGCCGGCAGGGTGAAGACCACGTGGTGATACTCGACCGGCAGCAGCCAGGACGCCTCGCGTGTCAGCCACGTCGCCCGCACCGACGCCTGGCAGGTCGGGCAGTGCCGGTTGCGGCAGGAGTTATATAGCACCCGCTCGTGTCCGCAATCGTGGCAGTGCCAGACGTGGCCGCCCAGCGCCTCAGTACGGCACAGCCCCAGGTCCCCCAGCGCCCGCCGTTGCACCCCCGTCAGGCCGGCCTCCCAGCGCTCCAGGAAGGCGACGCCATGGACGCGGATCACGTCGGCCATCGTCAGGGCCGACGCCACCGGGACGGCGGGACAGGCCCGCGTCTCCAGGGTCACGGCTGTGTCTCCGGGGCTGACGGCGACGCCGCGGACGGCCGCGCGATCCAGTCGAGCAAACTGGGCGTACGCCCCAACTGCTGGGCGCTGATATGCAGGTAGCGGGCTGTGGTCTTGAGGTCCGTGTGACCCAGCAGCCGTTGGATGGTCAAAAGGTCGCAACCCGCTTCCAGCAGATGCGTGGCGTAGGAATGACGCAGCGTGTGCAGACTGATGGCCTTGTCCAGGCCAGACCGCTCGACCACCCGGCGACACCAGCCGCTGCACCCCGCCGACACTCAGGTGGCAGCCGGGACGGGCGCCGGCAAACAGCCAGGGCCGCGGCCGATAACGACGCCAGTAACCACGCAACTCCTCCAGCAGCCGGGGTGACAGAGGCACGAGGCGGTCCTTGGCCCCTTTGCCCTGGCGGACGATCACGACTCCCCGCGCAGCGTCGATGTCCTCCAGACGCAAAGCCACCAACTCGCTGATACGCAGGCCCAGGGCGTAGTCGGTGCGGAGCAAGGTGCGCTCGCGGTCGTTGGCGGCGGCGGCGAAGAGGCGACTGACCTCGTCGGCGGCCAGGATGGTGGGGAGCTTCTTGGGTCGCTTGCCGTAGGCGATCCTGTGGACGATGTCCGGTCGGCCGAGGGTGATGCCGTAGAAGAAGCGCAGGCCGGCGGTCACCTGGTTGAGGAGGCTGAACGAGACACGTTCTTGGACCAGCTGGAGCTGGAACTCGCGGACCTGTTCGGGGGAGAGTTGATCGGGTGCGCTGCCGAAGTATCGTGTGAGCTTGACGACGGCGGCAACGTAGGCCTCGATGGTGCGCGGCGAGTAGTTACGCAAACGAAGATCATCGATGAGTCGCTGACGCAAGGGGGTCATGGCAAGTCCTCTCGGGCTTCTGCGGGGTGCGGATGGAGTACGAAGGGCGTAGCAGAAGCATGCCCGAGGAATGCAGCGGGCGCAAGTCAGCAAAACCGGCACAACCGGCACAGACGGCCCAGCTGGACAGGACGTGGGACCAACGATCGTGTCAAGAAGGAAGAGAAGAGATGAGCTCGGGGGCCACCGCGGAGCGGTTTAGTTCAACCCACTTTAGGTGAACTAAGCCTCCCCCCTCCCTCCTCCCTGTGGGACAGCGACATTTCAGCCCATCAAAATCGCTGCTTGACACATCGCCGCTTTTGCTCCATTATCGAGCTATAAGCCACATCAACGCAGTTGCACCACGTCATGACCGAGTCCCAGATTTCTCACTTCTCCCGCGTCCGGGTCGATGCGGCAGGGCGCGTCGTCATCCCGGCCGAGGTGCGGCAGCATATCGGCATCGAGCCGGGCGAGGACCTGATCCTCTCCGAGGACGAGCAGGGCATCCGCCTTCAGACCTTCGGCCAGGCCGTCAAGGCGACGCAGGACGCCTTCGCACCGTACCGCGTGCCCGGCGTTAGCGTTGTGGACGAGCTGATCCGCGAGCGCGAAGAGGAAGCCCGCCGGGAGAAGCATGACTAGGGCCGTCCTCGACACGTCGGCATTGCTCGCCCTCTGCTTCGCGGAGAAGGGAGCCAAGGCGACCGCAACCCGCGGCAGAGACGGATTGCTGTCCGCCGTCAGCTATTCGGAAGCCATCGCGAAGTCGGTCGATCATGGCGTGCCGATCGAGATTGTCCGCCGCGCCCTGGCGGGACTGAAGCTGACCATCGTGGTCTTTGACGAGGCCCACGCCGTCGCCGCGGCGTCATTCCGGCCGGGGACGCGCAAGCTCGATGTCTCGTTTGCCGACAGAGCCTGCCTGGGCACGGCCGCCCTGGCGAACTTGCCCGTGCTCACCGCCGACCGCAAATGGGAGAAGATCAAGTGCGACCTCGACATCATCCTGATCCGCTAGCGGCCGCGTCTATGCATGACGGCCACATGCTCGTACCCGTTCCCCTCTCGTTCAGGGACGGCCCGCGCGCCCCGGCCGAGATCACCGCCGCGCCGCTCGCCGACCTTCGCCAGCAGCTGGCCGAAGCCCGTGACGCCTGGCTGGCCCGCTCCCCCTCGCCCGACACGCGAAGCAACTACATGCGTGATCTGGAGCAGTTCCTGGCTTTCGCCGGCATTGCCCAGGACGAGCCTGAGACGCTTGTGCGTGTCCTGCCCCGGCAGATCAGCGCCTGGCGCGACCATTTGCTCGGCCAAGGCCTGACGAATTCCTCCATCCGACGCAAGCTCACCGTGCTTCGCAGCTTGTTTTCCTACCTCCAGACCTACGGCTACTCAGGTGTCAACCCGGCGCACGGCAAGTTCGTCGCGGCGCCGCCGGTCCCCCGCGATGGCAAGACGGTGGGACTCTCGCCCGAGGATTGCCGGCGATTGCTGGACGCGCCGATGATCGAGGACCGCCGCCAAGTGATTCCGGAGGGCATCCGCGACCGCGCACTGCTGGCCGTGCTTGCCTATTGCGGCATTCGCGTCGGTGAGCTGTGCCGACTGCGGGTGGAAGACTTCAAGACCAGTTCGGGCCTGAAACTGCTCGACGTGCGCGGCAAGGGCGGGAAGGAACGCCGCGTGCCGCTGCACCCGCAGGCCGTGGAGCGCCTGGAACACTGGCTCGATTGCGCTACGATCCGGGACGATAGCGCTGGGCCGCTCTTCCGGCCGTTGGCTGCCGCCCGCGGCCGAGGCAGCAAGGGCTTCGCGCCGCGAGCGATTACGCGCCGCGCCGTGCAATACCTGGTCGGCAGATACGTCGCGCGCCTCGGCCTCGACTCATCGGTAACGGTGCATTCATTCCGGGTGACGGCGCTGACTGTCGCCCGCGAGCGCGGGGCCGACATCGTCGGGCTCCAGGACTTCGCCGGCCATGCCGATCCAAGGACGACCCTGACGTATATCCGCAATCGCGACCGGCTCTCCGACTCGCCGGCCTACCTGCTCAAATACTGACCTGGAGGCAGGCTGCGCATGACGGACAGAGCCGACAAGGTCACAACCCCCAACCCGCTGGCCGGCCGTGACCCCGGGCTGCTCCGACGCCTGGCAGCATTCCGCTCTCGCGTCAACGACCTGCTGCTCGACCGGCTCGCGGCGGCGGCACGCCGGGACGCCGCTTCGCATGCCCGGGAGCGCCGGCAGCCGCTGGAGGACATCGAGGCGACGGCCCAAATCCTGCGCGTGCTGACCAAACAGGCGTGGGACGCCACCGACCTGCGGCTGCTCGACACCTACTGGCGGGACGAGACCCGTTCCGAGCTGTTCGCAGACGAGTTCGAGGGGGAGAGACACCTCATCCGGCACTACGTGGACGCGGCCCGCAGGCAGCTCGCCCCGACGGGACGCACACCCAACGCCGGGCGATAAGGCACGTGGGCGCCTGGAACGGGGCTCCGGTAACAGCCCTATCGAGATACATATTATAATGAGTCGATACGGGCTGAGTTGGTCGTCTGGCTGAGTCGCGAAGTCCGCGCGGTCGGCGCATCAGAAGAGCATGCCCTGGCAGGGCGGTTCTCCCGGGCTCCTCGTCCCTGCCGCTCCCTCAACCACTCGGGCGGTGTGTTCGCCGAGCACCGGCGGCGGTGTCTCCGCCTCGGCAGGAGGCGACGCTGGCACTGGGGATTTCCGGCGCCGTGAAGGCTTCGTCTGCGGATCCGTGCCCTCGAACGTCGCGTCGAAGGCCTTGCCGTCCCCGCGCAGTTGAGCTTCGGCAAACAGCACCGCGTAGGCCCGCACACCCCCGCACGCCTCCACCGCGTCACGCGGAACGCACTGCGCCAGGTAGCCCGTCTCGCTCAGGCCGCGCGGCCGACGCGGGGCGTGCGGGCTGACGAAGGAGAACAGGTCCCGGCCCCCGCCCGGAATGTAGTCCGGTGTATACTCGACGCGCACCTCCTCGCCGCCGATCCTGAGCACGAACCTCAGCGTCGGCGTTGGCCACGGCTTGTTCTCGCTGGATCGGCCGACCACACGGCCATCCGCGCTCAATGCCAAGGCGAAGGCGCGCATCGCCCGCAGTGAGACCACGCGCGCCAGGGCAACCGCCTGGTCGGAATACTGCCCCCGATACTCGTCCCACGCCGGCAGCCGCTGCGCCCAGGTCACGGCCCGGCTGCGGGTGCACGGCAGCAGTTCCTCGATTACCTCCGCCGGTATGGCGGCCTGGCCCAGCCGATCCCGGATGTGTTGCAGGGTGGCCTCGCAATTCATCGCGGCGGCATGGACCGTGGGCATCTAGGCCGCCGAGTTCGACCCTGGCGTGACTGGGCTGCAACTCCCACGCGACCGAGAACGCAATCTGCTAACCGAAATCTCATAACTCCTCCATAGAGGGGCAAAACTACCTGACCTTCCCGGCTCAAGTCAATCCCCTGAGCCATGCCATCAACAACGAGTGTGAAATGAGAGCCTTTCGCCTCGCCAGCCGGCACACGCGCCCGCGCCGGGACCAGTGAGCCTTTCTTCCGCATAGACCGGCGCCACGGCAGTTCCTGCCCCACGGCCGGAAACGTGGTCCCCGGCGGTCGGCAGCGCAGCGGCCGGGTTGCTATGCGGAAAAAGTGCTCCTTGCGAATGTCTACTTCGTCGAGGCTCGATTACTCCACGCGAACGCCCATCTTCTTCCGTCCAACTCGGGCGTCATCGGGTTACTGTCCGAATACGCCGTGCTTGACGTCCTATTTAGCTCGCGCTAAGGTCCAATTGCTGCGTCGGTGTAACGGCCCGTTCTGCACTGTTACGGCAGATGCCTCGCCTGCGCCAGCACACAGCAACGAAACAACAGGAGAAAGCCCATGCCCAGAGCAAAGAACCAGACAGAAGCAGCTACAAACACGCCGGCCGCCGGCGATGTCTTCGACCAGGCCATCGCCGCGCGGCAGGCCGCTGCGGCGCCGGAGGCCCAGCAGCCAGTCCCGCCGGAGGCCGCAGGTCACGTCACCGACGCCAGCACGCCGGCCGAGGCCGCCCCCAAGAAAAAGTGGACGCCACCCGCCGATCCGTTCGGCTTCGAGAACCGGCGGGGTGAAGGTAACCGCGTGCGGCTGCTCAAGAGCGAAGGCATGGGTGCATGGGTCATCCGCTTCGACAAAAACCCGAATGAGATGTTAGGCCACAGCAAGGAAAATCCGCACCCCGTGCTGAAGATGCTCAAGGAAGAAGGCTACCGGTGGGGGTTCGACAGTGGCGACGGCAAGGGCGGATGGGGGAAGGCGTTCAGTGGCGATCCCTATGGCGCCGACCACATCGAAGCACGCCGGGTGCTGGAGAAGGCCGCCGAAATGATCGGTGCGCCCAAGGAGCAGGGAGCACAGGTGGGTTAACGCCCTGCCGATAAGCCATCCTTTTCGCCCTCGCCGTATTTCCGGCCGCTGACCCGGACGGCCATTCGCTAGAGCGGCGGCACCTGGACTGCAAGACCCCGCGGCAGAGTTCCACGGGGCCTTCTATGCGTCGGTCGATCGAGACGTCGATCAGACCGACGCAGGCAACGCCGAAAGCCGAATTGCCCTCGGCGTGTCGGACCGAAGCGTACAAGGTTACCCGCAGAGCCAGTTCCTCACCTCTTCGGGCATCGGACCGTTGAAGGTAAAGCCGGCGTGAATGGCCCGCATGACCGCCACGACCCGTTCGTGCTCGGGCGCGGCGACGGCTGCGGGGAGCAGCGATTCGACCACCATGGGCCGGTCAAACAGGAATCGCTGCTGCTCGAACTTGTGAGTCCAGTAGGACTCCACGAACGGCATCAGCACCTCGCGGTGGATTGCGGTCCCGGGCGGGAAGTCCTTACAGAGCCAAGGCATGAGTGATAACATCGCAGCCGCAGCATTGACGGGCGTCGCATCCGCGCAAGCGGCCAACCGCACGAGCAGGTTGAAGCTCTCCAGCTTGTCTCCCGGCAGGGACTTGCCCCAATCGGCCATTTCCCTCGAGGAGGATCCTCTAACGTAGGCTCGCTCGACCAATTCTGCCATAAGTTCCCACCGCGCCGGGGCAAACGACTCCGGCGCGACGGCTCGACATGCTGTAGCCAGTTGTGCTGCATGCTCTCGGGCGACGGCCTGGGTATCTGCCCTGATCGCCAGCGTTGCCACCGCGAGGACGCATGGCGCCAACCCGAGGATCATTCCGAACTCTTCCGTCGCCTGCTTTTGGATCTCACTCAATCGGGCTAGGGCCTCAGGCATCTCGGCCTCGGTGACCGACCCGAGGCCGCCAGCGGCCGTGTCGGCGTTGAAGACCACCATCGCCTGCCCAGATCTTCGCCCGGCAGCCAGTGCCGCGGTGTAGCCGTCTTCTCGGAGGACCCTGGGGATGTCCTCTCGCTCCGCTTCTGCCACCAGCGCGAGGAGGGAGTCGCGTTTGCCGACGGTGGCCGACCTCGCCTTCCACTTCTTGGACATGCCGGCCTCGCCGAGCGCGTCCGCGTAGTACGCGAGGATCCGCCACAGCGAGCCCTCGTTCCGCTCATTGAAGAAGCCGATGCGCGCGGCGTTGGTCGTCATGAACACTCCGCGCTCCGGGGCGCATACAGCTCCCCGTCGCGCGTATGCGTCGGCGGCTGGCCAGTTTCGGCGACCTTCGCCAGGTAACCCGAAATGTGCCCGAAGAGCACCATCAACTCTTTCCAAGAGTTGGTTCGCTCGGTCACGGAAAACAAATACTCGCCCGCGCGGTCCCAACTGGAGAGGGCGGCGGCAGCCCCATTCGCGAGGAATTCCGCGACGCCCCGCTCGCACCAGGCCCTAACCCGCTCAATCGCGGGTACGTCGGTGTCGGACTCGGCCACCGTGGTGGCGTCGGAGGCATACTTTACGCCGAGCCGGGGATCCTCGATTCCGCAGGCGTGGCTTGCTCCGAGCAGCACGTTTGCGCGCTCGTAGGCGAACACAGCATCTGCCCTACGTTCGACAGCCCTGCGCAACCAAAAGCGGGCGTCCTGGTATCGCTTTGCGAGCAGCAGTTGCCGGCCGATCGTACCGTCAATCAAGAACCGGACGATCGGATCGACGGACGCGATCTCCGACGCCTGGGTCGCGGTGGCGAGCGCCCCATCGATATCGCGGCAGAATTCGGCCTGCACCGTAATCCTGGCCCGCACGAAGCAAGCCCAAAGGCTCTCGCATCGCAGGGCGCTCGCCCGCTCGGCAAACTCGGTCAACGCCACGATGACCGTTGGCCAATCCCTCTCGGCGTCACTCTTCGCCTGCTCTGCCCTCGTGAGCGACTCCGCGACCATAATGCTGCTGACGTGCGAGTCATCGAGCGCCATGGCGCGCGCCCGAACCTCGGCGGGCAGGGCTTCGAGAGTATTGAGCCAATCCCGAATGCGGGCCGGAGTGGTGAGTTCGCCCACCAGCATCCAGATCAACTCCTGCAGCGGGAATTCCTCGCTGAGCTCCAGCTGTTGACGTTCAGCTCTCCTCTGGGGCCGCCGGCCAGGCCGCTTGGGCGGAGCGGGTTTTTCGAGCTGGAGGAACCGACGCAACCAGGCGCCGACCTCCATCGGGTACTTCCGGCCAGCCGCCGCTGCGATGAAGGAAACAGCCCCGCCGACCCCGAACCGCTGGCCCTCGCCCGCAGCCGCGATGAGCGCATCAAAATCGTTGAACAAGAAATCAAGGGGCCTCTTGAGCTTGTGGAATAAGGCGATGTGCAATCCACGGACGATCAGTCGCATGTTCAGATCCATTTCGGCAGGGAGGGGGGTTTCCGTCCAGAGCAGCAAGAGCGCGTCGTCTCTGACCCATTCGGCGTGCTCGTATCCCTCCCTCAGGATCATGATGAGAATGGTGCCCGCCTTGCCGAATTCGCCACCTTGTTGGTAGTGTGTAATGGCCAGGAACGCCGTGTGCTGGTCCATCTTGCGACTTGCCATGGACTCCGCGAGGGCGAGGTGACAGGCTTGCCTCA
The DNA here is from genome assembly GCA_963827935.1 of uncultured Planctomycetota bacterium. Lineage (GTDB taxonomy): Bacteria > Planctomycetota > Planctomycetia > Gemmatales > Gemmataceae > DATFNV01. Next base: position 1,782,302 of record CAWHCN010000004.1, read on the forward strand.
CCGGCCCCGGCAGGTTGTCGCGCCCGACCTGGGTCAGGAGCCCTGAAACGACACACTGCCCGTCAGGCCGCTGCTCGACCCACGAACTGAGAACATCACGGAGTCGTTCGCGCGCACCGTCTACCGGAGGCGGTGCGCTCGCAAGCGCATCCACGTCGTCCCACGAGAAGGGCCCCGCGACAAGCGAGAGGCGATACAGCAGTTGCCGAGTGTTGGGGTCTGGGACGGTCCCGAGCAGCTTCTGATGCACCTCGGTAGCGATGTCGTTTGTGTACGTACCCCGGAAAAGCCCTTCGAGGCCGTCCCCCGCGAGGACCCAATTGAGGTTCTGCAAATACCGGCAAGCGGCGACCAAGAGGGTCGGGTGCTGGCGTGCTAATGCGTTGATGAGCCGCGCGGTGGGCCGGACGATCTCCGCCGGCGCGCCGAACGCTGCCAGAACCTCCTCCGCGTCCCGGTCGGTGAATGGCGGTGCGGCGCGGTCGACGGCGAGCCCGTCGAGTTCTTGGAGAATCCTTTGCGGGACGGTGAACAGGCTGGAACTCAGAACCCTAACGCCGACAGCAGCGCAGGCACGCATAAACGGCGGGACGCGGGAGGCCAATTGGGGCGACCCTGCTAGATTCGGCAAGTCATCGAGGACCAAGACGGACCCGACGCCCAGCGCTTCGCACGCCGCGCGATACCAGGGCTCGCGGTGCGGCGGTGGCAACTCGTTGGTGAACGTGAAGCACACCCGCTCCAGGAGCGAACTCGCCCCGGCGTCGTTCAGTCCGGCGAACTGCACCCAGTTAATGGCCCCACCCAGGGAGTCCGCCAGCAGGCGGGAGAGGAGCGTTTTCCCGCGGCTCGCAGTCCCGTTCAGTGCGAACCAGGTGGCGTCGCTCACGTCGGGCCGGAGCGCTGTCACCGTGTCGGTTCTTTGGCCAACCCACGACTGGATCGGCGGGGCGTCAAGAATCAGCGCGGGGGCCTGGAACGCGAGCGCCGCGGCGGCCTGGCTTTGCTGGGCAGGAACGAGGCCACCAGCCGCGGCACCGAGAGCGGGGGGCAGGGCCTGCGCAGCGGCGACCGGCTGCCCGGTCGTCATCAGGGAGGCGGGGAGGCCGAGGGCAGAAACTGCCTGCGACCCCTTCGTTTGGAGATCGGCAATCTTTCGCTCAATCTCGCGGATTTGGATCGGGACGCTAGGGTCAACGGTCGCGCCGTAAAGGGCCTCTTGCTTCCGCAGTTCATGCAGGCGGGCGCTGTGGATGCCGATGAGCTCCAGTGTTTCAGCATTGTCAGTGGGCTGGTCCATCCCCGCGCCTCATCTGCTCATGCCTCAAGGTCGGCAAGGACCCGCTTGATGTTGTCGATCTCCATCGTGACGTGCGGCGGCGCGTAGGCACCGAAGAACGCAGCCTGCTTCTGGAGAATTTCAAGCCGTTGCCTGTGGATCGCGAGGAGATCGCCCGGAGCCGACCACGTCGGAGCGGCCGGCTTGCCCGTGCCACTCGGTGCTGCGGCAGCGGCGTCCCAGGGGGCGGGCGCGACGACGCGGCGGCGGTGGGCGCGGAACTTTTCTTCCCGCTTCCCCTCGACGACCTCTTCCGCCCCATACCACTTCCGGATATCGGCGGGGAGGTCCGCCCAGGCTTCGGAGCCGATGAGCACTTCGCCGGTCTTGCACGCTCCCTCCAGCCGCACCGCGCTCGCGATGGTTGTCCCGGCGAAGTCGAACGTGGTCTTGTAGCCCTTTCCGTGTGCCTCGGGGCGGAGCAGGAGCTTGCCGGTCCAGATGCCGACGCGGAAGTGGCGCTGAGCCAGCGGGAAATCCTTGCCAAGGTTGTGTTCTTCGGCCGCCTTGTGCAGCATTTCCGCGAATAGCGACGCCTCGGCCGCAGTGTTCAGGGCGATGATCGCACCGTCGCCAGTGCCCTTGTAGGGCGGGCTCCCCGGCGTGATCCTCGCGCCGGCGAGCCCGAGGCCAATCAGCTCCTTGATCTGGTCGTTCAAGGCTCCGATCGCCGTCACGTCGAGGTGCTGCTCCAACTGTTTGCAGATGTCGCTGTAACGCGATAAATCAATAACCACAACGACCTTATCAACAACAGTGCCGGCCATGCCATCTCCGCTTAGCTCTTGATGCCGCCAGTCCCAGGCGCATCAGATTATTATATCGAAACTGGGGCCCTACGGCGTACCTGAAAGCCAGGATCTGATTCGAGCGTTGAAAACCTGCCCGCGTCGGTCACATCAACATCCGGAAGCAAGCCGATGTCCGTAGCCTGCGTCGGTCCGACACACGCCCGACACACCGATGCGCGAAACGCGCATAGCCCAGTTCAAAACTACCATCGCGGTGATGAGGTCACGGTCAGCGACGACAATTACGCACTCCGTCTTGCTCTATGCACGCGTCGCCCACCCCCGGCCTGCCCGCATGAGCCTGCTTACCAAAACCAAAGCGGACACCGCATCGAACGCGCCCCGGCATGTCGAAGGCTACCGTTCTACTCCGGTAGCGCGGATCAGAATCCTCGGGCCGGGCGGACAAAGGCCGGCGCGTTCTTCGTCAGCCATTCCCGCTGCTCCTCCTGCGACTCGAATTCCGCCACGTCGATTTTGTCGATGGTCGGTCCCCCCTCCCCCACGCGGCGCAACTCCTCTTCGTCCATCTCCCTCACCCACAGGATGCGATGGCGTTGCAGGCCGCGGTCGGTCAGGTTGATCGTCTGGTTGACCAGCATATCGAGGTTGCTGCCGCGGATCAGCACCAGCGTCACCAGGTCGCCGGTGAACTTGAGCAACAGCCCGGCCGAGGGGTTGTGCCGCCAGGGACCCAACCAGCTGTACGGGAACCAGTCGCTGTTGCCGTCGCGGAAGCGGAACTCCACCGCGAGCGCGCATTCACGCAGGCCACGCAGGTAGCCAAACGCGGCGCAGGAGTCCTCGTCGGCTGCTGCCTTCTCCGGAAGCTGCTCCTTGACTTTCCCCTTATACCAGTCGGCCCTTGCCGCGAGATGCGGGTGAGCCGTTTGGACATCGGTGACTTCGTCGTTATCGGACATGACCCATCTCCCTCTGCAAGTGTAGTGCCAGGTGACGCTCAGGCTGCGCGTTGCCCGTGCGTCTGGCCGAATGTCGCCTGCCGCCGCACAAAGGCAAGGTGCTTGTGCAGACGCTGCCGCAACGGCAGTCTGCGCCGTTTTGTCTGCGCGAACTCCGTCGCCGACAGCGGCTCGTCCGGCCGTTCCACCGCCTTGAGCAGTTCCCTCTTGTCGTCGGTGAAGACCAGCGCCTGCTCCCTTCCGCGTGACACCGACACGTAGAACTGCCGGCGGTTCGAGGCCGGGAAGGACAGGCTCGACTGGCCGATGAAGACCTTGTCCACCGTTTTCCCCTGGCTGGCATGGCTGGTCACGACATAGCCGTGGGCCAGGTGGCCGAACTCCCGGGCGATCACCCAGCCGCGATCAATGACCGGATCGCCCTGCGGCGTGAAACCCCTGACCGTGAACAGTGACCCGTTGCGCAAGGCATGCTTGCCGTCCCTGGTCTTGCCGTTGGCGGTGATGCGGACGCGGTCGCCGACGGCCAGGGTGAGCTGTGCCGGCCGGTAGACCTCGAAACGCTCGGCGTATTGCAAAGGCAGCTTCTCCCCCTCGGCAACGACCAGGCGTGAGCCGTTCTTGTGGCCGGGCGCGTTCTGGTGGAACTGCAGCATGTCGCCCGGATCGATAGGTCGCCGCGTCGGCTTTCTGGGCATCGGTCAGGTGCGCCGGCACCCAGGCAGCCAACGTGTGCTCTTCCCCGAGCTTGCCCTCCTGCCTTCAGGGCGGCGCGGATGGTGCCGGTGACACGCTCGGCCTCGGCGTGCGTGGGGCTGACCACCAGCGCCGACTTGCTTTCGCCGTTACGCTTCTTCTCTCGGACTGCCGCCAGGTAGGCGGCGGCCAGCACGCTGGTAGCGGTCGGCATCGGACACCTCCCTGATCCAGCCCAGCCGGTCCAGCTCGGCGAAGCCCTCCGCCGTCCTGCCCTCGACTCAGCGCCTGCGCCGCCTTGCGGTAATCGCCTGACTGGCGCATGATCTCCGTTACCTCGGCGACCGGCAGCCCGGCCTTCTCTTCGAGCAGCTTCAGCGGCTCGCCGGCGGCAACGGAGCGGTGCTGCTTGCGGTCGCCGACCAGGACGATGCGCGCCGTCCACCCGCAGGGCTGCATCGAAGAGCAAGCAGCATGTCGCGCGTGCCGAGCTGGCTTGCCTCATCGACCAGCACCACCCCGCCGCGGGCTGACTCCTGCATCTTCTCGTCCCTGAGGAAGCGGGCGATGGTGTCGGCACTGGCGAAGCCGGCCTCCTCGCGCAACACGCCGCGGCTGGCATCGACGCTCTGCGCCAGGGCGACGACCGGCCGGCCGGCAGCGGCCAGGGCTTCGCCGATCTCCTGCTCCAGCGTCGTCTTGCCGGTGCCGGCGGCGCCGCGGACGAGCGTCACCAGGTCGCGCGAGCCGAGGACGTGCCGCACTGCCGCCCTCTGCCCGTCGTTAAGCCACTCTCGGGTAATCGGCCGCTCGGGATCGCCCAGCGGACGGAATCGGCCCCGGCCCAGGCGGGCGAAGGCAATCAGGCGGGACTCGGCAGCCAGCATGTCTTTCGTCGTCGCCATCGCCCGGCCGTCCTGATCGCCCCGTATCAGGGGACGACGCTGTCAGCTCGCGTTTGACGCCCTCGACGGTGACGGTGCCGATGCCGCGCTTCAGTGCTTCGGTGAGGAGCTTCCGCTCGGGCACGACGGCCTCGCGCACGAAGCTATGTTCCAGGGCGTAATCGACCGCCAGTCGCTCCCCTTGCACCGGCCGGGCGCAGGGCATCTCTCGGCGATGCGTCGCCGCCAGGGCCTGCCGTTCCGGGTCAGTCAGTTGATTCTCCCAGTGCTTGCGCAGCTCGTCCCAGCCCAATTCGTGGTTCTTTTTCTCGCGCGTCTCGGCCGCCAGCTCCGCTTTGCGCTTCGGGTCGGTGATGCCGCGCTCTGCCGCCGTCTGTTCAATTACCTCCGTCCGCCGCGAGAATCGCTTGATGGACATTCGCCGGCACTCCCGCGATCTCAAAATCATCCCGCTTGCGCTCGATGCCGAAGCCGAGGTCCTGCAACTTGCCGGCCAGGCGCACGCGGAATGCCGCCTGGAAGTAGGGAGCATCACGCTTCAGATCGCGGAACTGGCCGGCCTTGCAACGACCCTCCTGATCGTCCCAGGTGGCGTTGAAGACGAAGCAGTGCGCATGCAACTGCGGGTCGGGCACGCCGTCCACCGGCCGCGAGGTGGTGTGGATGAACTCCGCCCAGACCATGTTGCCGGTGAGGCGGTCCTCATCCTTGCCGGCTTGACGCACACGCGTCTTCATCTCGGACTTCGATCTCGCGCATGGTTTCATCGACGGCGGCCCGGAAGGCAGCGAGTATCTCGCGGTCGCCGGTCAGGGCGTAGAGCAGCGATACCGACTTGGGCACCGAGAAGGTGAAGTCGTAACCCACCGTCCGCTCCGACCGCGTCCGGACGGTGAGCGGCTTGCCGTCGCGCGGATCGAGGTTGTCGCACAGTCGGTCGAAGGACTCCTTGTCCACGACCCCTTGCAGGCCGAGCCTCTCTGCCGCCCGGCCGCCCCAGGAGCCAATGATCTCCTGCCCCTCGCTGTAATAGTCAGCGCTGCCGTAGTATCTCTTGGCGCCCTGGGAACTGTCCTGTTGCGTGATGCGGAGCATGCGAAATCATATGCACGTCCAATTTGCAGATTTCAAGAGTGCGGTCGCACACGGCCGGCGGCGTTCCCTCCGCCCGACGCAGCGATTGGCCATCACCGGCCATCGCTGTCGTCCCAGCATCGTTGCCACATTCCTTAACGGGCACGCTCGGTGACCGGTCACCGCCCTCCCATCCGCGCCTGCCAGGCCGTACCCTTCGGCACCATTCACCCCTTGCCAGACTGTTCGCGTCCCATATTCGGCGGGGCCGAGCGGTCGCTTGGGAGCCGTCGCTTCACCCGTCCGTTGCCAAGTGCGGGCTGGCCCGGTGACGTTGCGTTTCCCCTCCCTCCATCCGCGGCTGACGTGCCATCCCGGGCGCCCGCCTGCCGCTGACGCCTTGCCGCCTCTGTCCCGCGCCGGGATGCATCGAGGACCTGGCGCTTTGCCGCCGAGCGTCTCCGGGTGCCGATGTCGGGACATGCCGTCTCCCTCATTTTCGTCCGCCCCCTTCCTGTGGCCATACTCACGGCACTTATGAAGCCGTCGCCGGGCCGGTAAATCACCGGCTTCCGTTGCGAAACGGCGTCTCGCTACGTCGCTGGCGCTCCTATCTCGCCAATGCCGTTTCGTTCTCACCCGGCGATTGACCGTCGCAAGAACTCCCGGACTAGCCGGCTTCTTTGGGCGTGCCGTAAGGCCCCAGGGTGGGGCCGGAAACCTAAAGGAAGGAGACCAACACCATGTCACAACCAGCACACAAGATACGCCGCGGGACCCTGCAAGTCACGATCTGGCGCAATTCCGGCGAGAAAGGCACCTGGTACAGCGTCATACCGAGCCGGGGCTACAAACAAGGCGACGATGCCTGGAAAGAGACCGACAGCCTCAACTCCGACGACCTGCTCCCGATGGCCAAGCTCCTCGACCTGGCGGACACCTGGATCATGCACCAGCAGCAGGCCGACGCCAAGGCTCGCAAGCAAGCCGCTTCCACGGCCGCCTGAGCTATCCCATGCACATCAACCTGGGCGGGCGCTTAAGGCCCGCCCACAATCTGGAAAGGACACCGACCATGCAGCACAACCCAATAGACATCAACTCCGAATTACTCCGCGTTATCACCGCCATCGAGGAATTCGACGGAGCCTGCGATCCCGCCTTCGACAACGACCTGGACGAGCTGGAACGGCAATTCGCCGAACTCCGCCTCAGCCGCGCCCGTGACCTGAATTGACGGACGCGACCATGCACCATCTCATGCTTGTCACTTTGTCGCTGCCCGACGGCGGCAACTCTGAAGACGCACGCGATTCCGCTTATGACCTGCTGATGAACGACGACAGTTTCGTTGGCGAGGGCGGTCGTTTCGGCTCTCCGCTTTCCGATTGGTTCGTCATAGGTGGCCGTTGGAGCGGGCTTCTGCGAAAAACCCTGCTCGGTCAGCCTTACAAGGACGCCCTTGAGCAGGATTTCCCTGAGTTCACAAAGGGCTACTTTCCTTCGACCCTCGTGGAACAGCGCAAGGCCGGACTCGACCGACTTTGGCAGCGTCTTGGCGGCACCGGCACGCACCCACTGTCACGAAGCGGCTACGACCACTATGGCGCGCACGACGACGCCATGCTCGTTGATCCAATCCTCTACGAGCACTTCCTGAAGCCATATGCCGGAACTGCGGAAAACCTCGGGGACGATAAGCTCCCCGATTTCGCTGACCTGGACCGCGACGAAGTCGATGAAACCTGCATCGGTCGCAAATGGCTCGTCGTCGTCGATTACCACAACTAACCAACGAAAGGAACCAAACCATGACTCTCAAACTCAACGTGCATGAAACGCTTCAGGCGATTCGCGACGCGAATATCACGGCATCGGCCAAGATCGCTATCGACGACCTGCTGCGAGAAGTTGAACCCGACACTGAATTGCAGATCAGGCTCGACGAGCTTCTGGAACGCAACCGCCTGATCACCCACACGTGGTGTATCGACGACGTGCGTGAAATACGCGCGGATCTGAACGACGACCAGGCCTGGGAAGTGCTTCAGATGACCGCGAAGTACCAGGACTCCGAGTTGGGCATCAGCTGGCAAACCCTCCAAGTCCGAGCCGACGACCTGTTTCCCGAGCCGGACGATGGGGGCGAACCAGACGCCGAAGGGAGGCAGCCATGAAGCTCAGCCTCATTGCGTCCGCCCATCACCGCAACGGCGTTGCCGGCGCGCCCTTCGACGTAGCGATCTTCAAGGAACGCGGCCGCGCCGCCGACCGCAAGCTGGCGGTGCTGTTCGACGCACCCGGCCATTGCGCTGTCCTCGACCTCGCACTGCTGACCGCGGGCGACATCGCCTTCGGCTCGAATTCCTGGCGCGGCGACGACTACGAGCCGCATTTACGCCAAGCCATCGAACAGCGCGACCGGAGGCAGTCATGAACTGCGAACCCACGATCCGCGAGCGCGTCGAGCGATGCCGCGGCGCCCTCATCGGGTATGCCGATGATGGGCTCTTCACCGGGCTCATCGACCTCCTGGCCGACGCCATGCACTGGTGCGACGACACCGGTGAGGACTTCCACAACGCCCTCTGCGTGGCCGGAAAGCACTACCTCGCCGAACTCAACAACGAGCAAACCGAAGAAAGGAGACTCACATGACCCACTCACTCGCCGCTATCGATCCCTTCTACGCCGCATGCCTGAGCATGGCCGCTTCCCCCGCCCAAGCCGAGCCAGCCAAGCCGATCTACGCCAGGCTGCCCCTCGCGCCGGTCACTGCCAGCCCGGTGCCGCATCTGACTAGCCTGTACCACTTCCACCGCACCGGCGAATATGGCGACCGTTCGTATCCCGGTAATTGCGGCGGCAATCTCATCAAGGACCTGATGCTCTATTTCAAGCCGAACTTGGTATTAGACCCCATGAGCGGCGGCGGAACGTGCTCCGATGTATGCGAGGACCTCGGCATACCCTGCATGGCATGGGACATCCACCGCGGGATTGACGCCTGCGATCCGCAGGGCTTTGCCAACGCCGCGGCATTCGACTTCATCTGGGCGCATCCGCCATACTGGCGGATGAAATTATACGCCGAGGATTCCCGCGACCTGTCGCGCGCTCCGACGCTCGATGTCTTCTTGCGGCGTTACCGGCAGTTTATCCGTAACTGTGCCAGCGCTCTGGAGCCAGGCGGCAAGCTCGCCATCTTAATGGGCGATTACAACGACCGCGAGACCGGTTTCGTACCTCTCAGCTGGCACACGAAGCGGCTTGCCTTCGAGTGCGGCCTGCGGCAGCACTGCACCGACATCATTCGCTTCAGCCACGGTGCCAGCAGCAGCAAGAAGGTCTACCGCAGCAGCTTCATCCCTGGCCTGCACGATGTGTGCAGCATCTTCGAGAAACAATTTTGACCGCCAACGACAGAAAGGAAACACGCCATGAAACCAGTCCAGCAAATCCTCGCCGACATAGCCCGTGAGCACTTCTCCATCCCAACGCTCGAACCCCGGCGGGCGGACAGCCTCGACTTTCACGACATTGCCGTCTGGCAAGTTGAGGCGGCACTGAAAGTCGCTTTCGAGGCCGGCGTGCAGTCCGCCCGCACGTACCCCGAAAGCCAGGGCGCACCGCGAGGAATACTCGTCCCTGCCGCCTCTCTGGCAACCCCACTCTTGGTTCCCACCGGTACGCCCCTCGTGCCCCGCAAGATGTACCTCCGGCTGTATCACGGCCGCACCGACCCCGCTCAGGAAATGGACGGCTGGGGCGCTGAAGGTCCGACCTTCGGTCCCCTCTCGTGCTACGTCCACACCTATTGCACCACCTTCCGCATTCACGGCGACTGCAGCACCAGTGAGGTCTGGCTGGAAAGGTACGACGACATGATTCGGTGGGACGGTTGCTTCTACGGCGACATGGAGGTATTCCTCGCTGGTGCAAATAACCGGGCATAGGCACATGACCGATTCGATTCTTGACGACGTTTTTCATGGCTGCGCGCTGACAGCCTACCTGGAGGTATGGCGGCAGACCGGCCAGTTTCCGCCGGACTCCGAAACCACCCGCCGAGCCTATCAGCTCTACGAAGAAGCCCTGGCCGAGAAGAATCGCCGCAAGCAACTTCGAGACCCGTAACCGGCCCGCTGCATCCGGCCTTTGACAAACGGCGGCCATTGCGCTAGAACCGTGCGAACGGAAAGCAATCTCCATGAGCCAAGTCGAACAGATACAGGGGATCCGGGTCGGAGATACCGTCGCCTACCGCTGGGAAACCCTGCGGAATCGCGGCTGGTATACGCGGGATTTCTTGTACGCGCGTGGCACCGTCACCGGCCTGACGCCGCTTGGCGGCGCCGTCTTCCTCCGCGTCGCCTGGGATCGCCACGGCCTGCCTACCGCCCTCAGTCCCCAGGAAATCTGCCGCCTGGCACCGCCGGCCCGGGAGACCGGCGTGTGAGCTGGGCCCGCCGAACCCAGCCCATCAAGGTCGGTGACGCCGTGGCCTACAGCCGTCAGTTCCTCCAGAGCATCGCCTGCCACACGGGCGACATGCCGCGGGCCAGAGGCAGAGTCACCGCTCTGGTGCCGGTCGGCAAGGAGGTCACGCTGGCCCAAATTGACTGGGACCTGCCCGATCTACCGGGCCGGGTCAACGTCAAGAACCTTTGCCGAGTCCAGACCATCGTCCACGGCGCGTAGCCAGGCATACGCCGGCTCACAGCCCATGCTGTCCGCATCCTCCCGCGCACACGGCCCGGCCGAGACCAGCCCCTCCCCCTCCCCCGCGTGCCAGGCGGCGACATGGCTACTCGCGGTCAGGCTGCCGGGTCGCACTCCCGCCACCATCTACTTGCCCCTCCGCGTGACAGCCCTCCTACGGCCTTTCAGGGCGGGGTCTAAAGCCGCCGCCGGTCCGGGCAAGCAGAAAATCGGTTCCCCCCGAGGTCTCCCCCAATTTTCAGCTTGCCCGGTGCGCTGCGCCCCGGCCTGCCGCGGCTTTTTTCGACCCCTGGAAAGGCCGCGCGGTGCGGCCTGACACTCAAAGCAAGGAGACACGACATGATGCATTCCCTCGACATCCCGCTCTGCGAGCCTCTTCGACGACGACGCCTGGGACCCCCAGGAGATCCGCGACCTGATCCAGACCACGCCGCTGCGCTTCGACAATGACGGCCTGCCGATCGGCTACCAGGCCGAGCAGCTCTTCGGCCTCGAAGGGGCGTATCTCAGAGGCCGCTCCTGGTGAGCGGCTCTTCACTCACAGAGCGAAAGGACATGACATGAGGGTAATCATTGCCGGTTCAAGAGGAATCAACGATTATGCGAAGATCTGCGACGCCGTGCAGCAGTCAGGCTTCCTGATCAGTCAGATACTATCGGGCATGGCCCAGGGTGTCGATTCGCTGGCAGTCCGCTACGCTACAGAAAACGGTCTCCCATGCGAGCACTTCCCGGCGGAATGGAGGAAATGGGCCCGCAGTGCAGGCTACAGACGAAATACTCAAATGGCCCAGCACGCCGATGCGCTCATCGCTGTATGGGACGGCAAAAGTCCAGGGACCAAGCATATGATCGACGTGGCGCGAGCCCGCGGCTTGCGAACCTTCGTCGTGTCATGAGCCTGCTGCAGGAGGAACGACCAGGCGTGGGCAGTGCTCCAGCAGTTCGGGCGCCAGCGCGACGCCATCCGCGGCGTCACCTGGGAGGCGCGGGAACTGGACCCTGACGACTTGTTCGGCGACGCGCCAGACGGCTGACCGGCAGGCCGCCGTGCCCGCCGGCAGCGGGCTAGCGGCTCAGGATCAGCCAGTACAGAAAGCCGAAGGACAGCAGGCCGGCGATGGCCGCGAAAATCTGGCTGGCGCGCGCAGGGTCGGGCCGAGCAGCCGAGTCCTAAGCAGCGGCTCGTAAGCGAAGAAGAAGCCCCACACAGCCGCCAGCAGTGTGCCGTAGAGGGCGTCGTGCCGCTCGACCCCGCCCGCCCCGGAGAGGTAAAGGCACGCCAGCAGGAGCGTGGCGAACAGCAGCAGGCCGAAGGCGCCCCCGTCCGAATGGGTATGCGGGCGGACGACGTAGCGCACCGGCTGCGGCGTCGAAGGTAGAACGGGCCGACGGCGGGCCGCCCTCGGGAATGGATAGACCTTGGCGGATGGCATACGAAGGCAGTTCAACTTGTTGCACCGGCGATGTCAAGCGCTGATCGTGTTCGCGGCCTCAGCTCGCTTACCTACTCCTCCGCCTCCTTCACCGGCTCGATCACAATCGCCGTGATGATCGCCTCCCCGTCGCCGGCGAAATCCCGGTCCACGCACCGTAGCCACGGCATGCGGTGGGAGATGATAAGATCGTAGCCTTCTTCGAGCTGCCGGCCGCGGACGGTGACGCGCATCATGCCGCGAGCACGGCGACCACGAAGGAGAAGCACTGCCCGTCCTCGGCCAAGCCTTCGCTCGCCGGGTCGTCGCTGTCCAGGTGCTCGTACTGGACCTGAACCTTCTTCCGGCCGAACTTGCGGCGCTCGGCCGCGTTAAAGTAGATGACCAGCGCGGGCAGCGCGTACGGCCGCGGGCGGCCGAATGCCCGGTACGCCCCCCGGAAATCCGGCCCGTCTTCCTCCTCCTGGTCGCCGCCCTGCGGCTCGGCCCGGCTCCGGGCATGGGCCCTGGCCGCGGTGTCGTCGTTGGGCGGCGGCCCGGCGGGGGCAGGCGGCCGGCGGGACGCGAACAGCTCCTCCGCTAACGGCCTATCGGGCATGGCCATGATGCAACTCCTGCTCCGGCCGCCGCAGCGGCGGCGTAAGTACCTCAACTGCCCGGTCACGCAGGATGCGGAAACGCTTTCGCATCCGCAGCACGAACGCCCGGGCCTTCTCGTTCACCGTCTTCTTCTTCCGGGCCGGCCTCGGCCCCATCAGCTCGGTCGCCGACCGCCGCCGGTCGCTGCGGTGCATGGCCTCCAGCAATTCCTCCCGCGTCAGGTCGGTAAAGACCATGCCGCGCTCGCGGCCGCGCGACACGGTGACGTAGCCTTGCTCGGCGCTCATTGCCCCAAGCGAGGCCCGGTTCATCGCCGCCAGCACGATGTCCTGCGTCTTCGACTGCGCCGCCATGCTGGTCGTCACGAGCCCGTTTTTCCAGTGGGCAAATGTCTTGTCGAGCACCCAGCCGTTCGACAGCACCACGTCGCCGGTAGCGGTGAAGCCGGCGATGTCGTCGATGCGGCCGTTATCGACGCGCTTGCCCTCTTTGGTCTTGCCGCCGGCGGTGAGGCGAATGGTGTCGCCCTTCGCCAGCCGGATTCCCTGCTCGGCAAACACCTGGAAATGCTCCGGCTTGACGCGCGCCAGCTGCGGCAGCAGCTCCGCCGCACTCACCCGCTGGCCGGCCTTAAACGGCCCCGAGTGCCTGAAGAACTGGACGACCTCCTGACCGGCGTAGCGGCGGACATCGGCCTTTTCCGCGTCGGTCCAGGACAGCGGCATCAACCGGACGAACGCCCGGTCTTGCCGGTCGATCAGCCCCTCGGCCTTGCGCAGCGCCCGTAGCTGATTAGCCAGTGCGTCGCCGTCTTTGTGCGTCGGATCGACCACGATGACGGTCTTTGGCACCATCCTGACCTGGCCATCGATCTTGACCGCCTTGCGCTCCTTGATCGCCCTGGCGTACTCCTCGACCAGGCCGGCATGCCCTTCGCCCTCGACGACCCAGCCCAGGTTGCGCAGCACGGCATCGGCCTTCTTCCAGTCGCCATCGCGCACGGCCGCCACCGCCGTCGCGTAATCCCCTGTCTGCCGCTTGATCTCCTTCAGCTCGGCCGCCGGCAGCCCGGCGTACTCGTGCAGGACGCCCAGCATGTTGCCATGCCGGGCCACGGCCTTGTGCTGCTTCGAGTCGCCCTGGACCACCAATTTGGCCCCCAACTCGTGGGCGACGCCGCAGAGCCGCTCCAGGTCGCGAATCGGCAGCAGCCCGGCCTCGTCGCACCAAATAACGCCGACCCGCGCTTTCTCCTGCATCTCCGACCGGTCGAGGAACGCCGCCACCGTGTTCGCATCACGGAAGCCTTGCTGCCTGAGTTCGCCACGCGAGGCATCGGCCGATGGAGCCAGCACCACCACCGGCTTGCCGGCCCCGGCGATGGCGTCGCGCATCATGGTCGTCTTGCCGGTGCCGGCGCCACCGATAATCAGCACCACTTGGTCCGTCGATTCCCACACGTGCCGCAGGGCGGCCCGCTGGTCGCGCGACAGGCCGATTAGGTCGGGCTGGCGAGTCCTCAGCCCCAGCGGCGCCATCGTGCCCCTGGTGTCGTAGCAGAAGCCGATGACGCGCTGCTCCTGCGCCCACACGTCCCGCGTCGTCGCTTCGCCGTCCTTGACCAGGCCGCCTTGCCGCAGGAATTCGGGCAGCAGCTCCTCCGGCCGGCCCCTTCCCATCATCCGCTCCATCGCCGTCACTTCCAGGTCGGTGTAATCCACGACCGAGTTGCGCTCGAACTGATGCTCGATGGCGTAGCTCACCGCCTCGGCCGCCGCCGGCGTTGCCTTGGGATTGAGCCCCAGGACGGCCCGCCGGATGCACTCGTCCCGGCCGCGCAGCTCCTCCGGCGTCCGGTTGCTGTGCCAGTATTCGCGGTAATCGGCCAGCGTCAGGTCCGTGCACTTGGCCAGCCGGGAAGTCGCTCCCAGCCTGGCCTTGGCCAGGGGGCCGGTCGCCCCCAACTGCTCGGCAAGCTGCTCGATCTCCTGATGGCGCTGACTGTCCCACGCAATCATCGACGCGGGCATGCCCGCGATGTCCCACGAGTAGTACTTGCGGCCGCCCTTCTCATGGGCCCGGTACTCGGTCTTGATCTCGTACCCTAACTCGGCCAGCTTCTGCGACAGCCGCAGGTCGAAACGGGTGGAGAACCATTTGCGCAGGTCGATGGTCGGCCGCCACTTGATGGCTTTAACCTGCCGCTCGACCGGGTCGAAGGTCAGCGACGGAATGACGACGTGGATATGCCGGTCGGGCCGCGGCATCCCGTCCTCTTGCGTGGGCCTGGTCTCGGGGTGTTCAAAGGCGAACCAGACCATGTTGCCGGTCACACGGTCCTCTTGCCGGCCGCGCTTCCTGACCCGCGTGGTGATGCGCTCCTCGACCTCCGCCACCGACTGCCGCAGCGCTTCCAGCACGGCAGCCCGGGCCCGCTCGTCTCCGCCCTCGATGGCCTCGGTGACGCCCTTGGGGAGGCTGGCCGTCATGTCGAAACCGGCCACGCGGTCATCGACAAGCCGTTGCGTGAGTCGCTCGCCCGTGAAAGGGTCGAGCCCCTGAAGCAGCCGCTTGAACTGCTCGAAATCCGGCTTCTCCCCCAGGCCGAGCTGCTGGGCGAGCTTGCCTCCCACCCCGCGGTACAGCTCGGCGCCGTCGAGGTAGTAGCCGCCGTCGGTCTTGCCGTAGTAACTGCCGGCGGCGCCGGCATCCCTGATCTCGGAGAAGCGCAGCATGGGTATTCCCCCGTCCCGGATGCAGCATCCTACGCATGGGTCGGCAGGAGGGCAAATTGGTTTCGTCTTACACTCAGATGCCCTAAGCTGCGCTTAGGCCCGTTACAGGCACTTTAGCGATAGGCTATATCGTCTCTTTTGCCGCCGGCAAAACCGCGGGTTTTCCTGAGCAGCTGACTGGAACCTCGCCTGCCCCCCGGCGCGGCATTCCGCACCACCGCCGCGGGAGTCCGCTGTTTCCGGTTTCCGGCACTCGACGGATCGCCCCGAGTGCCAGACCAGGCTTCAGGTAGGTTCCTGATCGCAGCCGACCGCGAAATCGAATAGGAATAAGCAGGTCCACAAGGATTCTTGCAGAAGGTTCTCGGTTCATGGTATCTTCGCACCATAGCAATACAGGAATTCAATGGACCGAGTGACTCCGACCGCTCGGAAGCGCCAGCGATTGTTACACCAGTTGCACACAACGCCGGACGCCGGTTTGTACCGCCGCACCTTGGCCGTTCGGCAGCCCAGACCCGCCACGCCTACCTTGGGGTGATGCCGCGCGGCATCGATCATTGGCTACCGCCTGGATCGTCAGCCATGAGGAGGCCTTGCGGCCGCTGACGGATTGCCTCAATCGCTCAAGGTGCAAGCTCGCCATCGAGCAGGAGCTTACCAGACCTGTTGCGAATTGCGCATAGGCAGTTATCAGGGTCTTAATAACGAATAAGTCTGCGACGTAGTCTGCCGCTGCGTCGTGCAGGGAGCTGATCGAATCCACCACCTCAGCACGCCACTGAGGCAGCCCGCGCGCACCTGACCATGAATTTGGCTCCCAGGTTGTCCCCGCTCCACCGGCTTCCGTTTAACCGCAAGGGGCGGTATGCCCAACCGCCCTGGGGGTCGATCAAAGGTAGGGGCACAGCGAAGAAGGATCGATCCAGTTCGCAAGTCTGTTTGCTCGGCAGTTGCGTGCTCTACAAGCCAAACTCGCCGCGGCCGAGGATACGAGTTGAGTGGGACGGCAGGGCGGTCTCCATCGCCCGGTTCACTCGCACCGACGCACGCGCCGCACTGCGACTGCCGCAGGCCACGCTACCTTGCCCCTCTTCAAACGCGGCGGCTACGATGGGCGCGCACGTCGCCAGCAGCTCGTCGCAGCACGGACAAGGTCGCGAGTCAGCCTCTGCGGTAGATCACTTTGCCATGAATAGAAAACGTTGTATTCCATAGGGACCTTGCTTTCTGGTAGGGGAGGGAGGTCAAAGGGGGGTGTCGAAGATGCTGGCCGCTGGATGATCCCTGCGGCGGATCTTATCTAGTGCTCGCCGCTCAATGGCGATGATCTTGCGAGGAGTCTTCTTGAAAACGCGGGCAATCTCGTCGTAAGTGTATGTGTATCCGTCAGCCAATCCATATCGCAGCTTTATGACCTCTTTTTCTAGATTGGTGAGACAACTCAAAACCTCCTCGGTATTCGGTAGCGGCTCTGTGGGCAGTTCTACCGCAGCGAAATCTCCGAAATAATTCAGAAGCTCTTCGGAGGCGGCATCGACATTGGGACGATGGGGCACCTCCGGTCCTTCTGGCAGGTCGGGAGCCTCAGATGGTTGATAGGTTGTTGAATTGATCGAAACGGACCGCACCAGATGGGTGCGGAGACGGCCTTGGACGAAAGCCCTCACCAATCGAATGGCATCGGCGGCATGAATCTTAATACCGATCCTAATACTCCCGTCGCCAACGTACATGAGTAAAACACGATACTTGGCACCAATAGCCTTCTGCGCATTTTCGAGTATGGCCGCCACATGGCCATCGGGGTTATCCAGTGAGGCAAGATTCCCCATGACCGTAATCTCAGCTTTCACGTAATCGGTTAAGTCCTCCTCGCCTTCCGGCAGAATCAGATTATCGGCACTGGTGCCAAGTGCTTTGGCAAGCAAGCCGATATTATCCATCAGCACGTCGCTCCCAGCCATCCACCGCTTGATTGTTCCAGGATGAACGCGGCAGTCCTTGGCGATCGTTGCCCAGCTCTTGCCGCACTTCTTGCGCAGTTTCTTGACCATATTCACCCGCAAGCGACACGTGCGCTCGTTCATGGGATTCACGCAGATACGGGGAAGATGCTGGGCAGGCGCTACTTGGCGCTGACCGGATGGTAGCGCGGTACAAGAACCATGTTGGTTGTCCACGGATTCCAAGGAGTGCATTTTATGCCTGCGGTCATCACGAAACCAGGCGACTTGCTGCGCCCCACCTGTCCAACCCGCGCAAAGACCTCGGGGGCCCGCGAGGGAGAAATCCACCGCGAGGCGAAGGAGAGCTGCCAGAGGAACTGAGTTTTCACAGGCTAGCGCGCGCCGAGGGCCTGCGTCAATGTCGAGGCAGTCGGCGAGAGTCGATCAACCGCGTTGCCTCAGGCTGATCGGCTGGCCCACAGTCGAGGATCAGATGGGCTGACGGCGGCGTGGCAGGCCCGCCGCCCATGACCATAAGTCCACTCAAACAGATGAAGGAGAGTACGAGCCATGCGACGAGAATCCCCGAAGAAGCCAGCCCAGCCCGCCATCCAGCGCCCTGTGCCGATCCTGCAACGGCAGCAAGACACCTTGGAGGTGCTCTACCAGCGGTACAACCGCGAGGTTTGGGCGGTCGCGTACGCTGGCTTTAAGAATGCCGACACCGCGATGGACATCACCGAGGAGAGCTTCCTGCGCCTCTGGAACGCGTGGGGGACCGGTAAAGAGATCGCCAACCCGCGGGCCTGGCTGCTGCGCGTGGCCCGGAACCTGGCGGTTGACCACGCCAAGGGCGCTTCCCAGCGGAGGTGGAGGGACCACCCGGAGGCGTTGGCTGTCCTGCAGAACGTCCTGTCCCCTGAGCTGCAGCCGGACGAAGTACTGGCGGGTAAGGAGCTGCGACGGCGCGCACCGGCAGCTGCGGCGGGCCTGGGCGGCACTGACCGAGGAGGACAGGATCCTCCTCGCGCTGCACGTCCGAGGCCTCACCGACCGCGAAGTCGGTGAGTGGATGGACAAAAGCAAGTCAACCGTGGACAGGAGGCTGCATGCCCTGTTCGCTCGCCTGCGACACCGCCTGGCCAACCTGCCCACGGCCACCATCGTGGAGCTACTGCTCGCCATCATCGACGAGATGGACATTGCCAACGCATCCTAAACTAAAGGGACGGCCCGGCGTCCCGGCCGCGCCTCTTACGGCGTTGCTTCTCAGCTATTTCCGTGGCGAGCCGGTCTTCAACGCGGTCAAGCTCGCTCTGCACTATGCTGTCAACGTGCGCCCATTCTTCCACGAACTCCTTGGTGTACGCCACCGGATCGACCAGCACAACGTCGCCGTTTTTCGTCAACGTCAAACTTGCATCGACCACTTTCGCAATGTTATCGTCTAAGCCCTTCTCGTCCACGAGCCCCATTTCCATCAACCCCTTTTGACCCTCACGCCATACCTTGTCCGTCAGATGCCTCGCCGCCTTGGGTTTGCCCAGTGCCACCAGTACCGCCCAGCAATCGGCCAGCGATGGCTTGTCTTTGATCATCCTCAGCACTCTGACGCAATGCTGCGCCTCGCCCCAAGTCATTTCACCGCCGTTGTCTTTGAGCCGAATTCTCTGCCGCTCCAACTCCGCATAACGCCGATGTTTGACCAACACCTTGTCCTCTTCCCTCGCCCGCTGGAAGATCTCTTGCATCCATTCCGGCGGCGCGCTCCCTCGCTCTTTATTAACACCCGTCATCTGCCCTCGCCCCTCCCTGGGCTCGTTTGCTGTCGCTCGCGCCGCCCTGCGGCGAGCGTCGCTGTCCATGCCTGTCGGACGCTGCCTGCGGCGTGCCATGTGACCTGCCTCCGATTAAGCGCACTTTTCCACCGTGATGTCCAGCGAAATCGCGCCCTACTACCATACGCCCGCCTCGCGCCGGCGTCCCGCCCCGGCACTCCTCTCCCTCCTTCTCGACCAGCACGCCCCCCCGCGCGGGACACCCTGGAGCCTTCGTCGTCAATTCTGCTAGCCACGGCGGCACTCGCGCCGCCTCCCCCTGACCTTCGCCCGCAGAAGCGCTGGCAGCGGTTCTCAGGTCTCAGGTCTCAGACCCCGGACCTGAGAAAATCGGGCCACGACCACCGAGGAGCGATCATGAACAACGGCAACCTGCTACTTCCGGGCGGAGACGAGAACCCCCTGGCCACCCTGGAAAAGAAGCTCCAGCTGCTCCGCGATCACGTCACCGCGGTCGCCAAGGGCTTCAAGAACGGGCTTTTTCTGTACGGATGCGGCGGCATGGGCAAATCATACACCGTCCTGCGCCACCTCGAGCAGCTTGAAGCCCCTTATCAGCTGTTCAACGGGCGGATGACAGGCAAGGGGCTGTTTCTGACCCTGGGGCGTGCCCCGGATGCGGTCCACGTGCTGGAGGACATGGAGCGGCTCACCAAAGATCCGGACGCCCAGGGCGTGCTGCGCAGCGCCTTGTGGGCCCAGCCGGGGCACGACCGGCTGGTCACCTGGACCACCGCGACGGACGGCGCGCAGCGCTTTGTGTTCCGCGGCGGCCTGATCCTCATCAGCAACCGGCCCCTGGCCGACCTGCCCGAGCTGCGGGCGCTGGCCACCCGGATCGAGGTGCATCGGCTCGACGTCACCGAGGCGGAGCTGACGGCGCTGATGCGCCGACCTCGCCGGCCAGGGCTACCTGCAGCACGACAAGACGCTCCTGGGGCCCGGACGAGTGCCTCCAGGTCACGGAGCACGTGCTGCAGCGAGTGCCGGGCGGCGGGCTGCCCGCTCGACCTGCGCTTGCAGCAGAAGGGCTTCCAGACCTACCTGCAGTGGCGCGAGGAGTATTGCCACTGCGACTGGCGTGACCTGCTGGCTGCCAGCGTCCGTGAAGCCACGCACCACTTCCGCCACGAAACCAACCCGCTGCCGCGCGAGGCTCAGGAGGACTCAGCGCCGGAACGTGTCCTGCGTGCGATCCTCGGCCAGACCGACGACGCCAAGGAACAGGAGCGGCTCTACGCGGAGCAGACGGGCGCCTCGCGGGCTGACTTCTACCGCCGCAAGGGCGAGGTCGAGAGCGGCGAGTTCGACGAAGACGATGCCGCGTGACCTTCCCGAACCACACCCGCGCGGGACAGGCTCGGTGCTGACTCGTCCTTTCCCCTGAGCCAGCCCCTATGCGCCCAAGGAGTCGCCATGACCACGCACGCAGCCGAGGCGCTGCTGCCTGGGCACCTGCATTCCCTCACTGCAGGGGCAGGGCCGAAGGGTGAGAACGAAGTCGCCCTGGCCGAGCTGATCCTGGAAGCCGCTTCCTCGTGCGAGGGCCTCTCAAGCCGCCGCGGGCTCCGCTACCTCTGCGACGAGTGGCGGCGCCTCGACGACGGCGCAAAGTCTGCCGTCGTGACGGCCGCCGTCCCCGGCCTGGCGAGGCTGCTGCAGGAAAGCTCGCGGGAACAACGCCTGATGAGTGCCATCACCCTGCGCGAACTCGGCCCGGCCGCCCGGGCCGCCCAGCCGGCCCTAATCCAGTCGCTACCTGGCGCCGACAGTCCAGTCGCCGAGGCAATCCTCCGAGCCCTACTCGCTCAGGACCCGGAGCCGGCCGTTGCCGTCTCGGTGTTGGTCCGATGCCTTCAGCGCAAGCCGAGCAGGGGCACCCGCCAGTTGGCGATTGACGCCCTGAAGCAGCTCGGTGAGCACGCGGAACCAGCCATCCCCGAATTGCTCAACATCTTGAAGTACCGGAGGCTGCGCATCCGCTTCGCCGCAGCCGACGCCTTGATTGCTATCGGCCCGGCCGGGGTCCGGGCGCTGGCCAACGCCGCGCACACTGCGAAGTGCTCCGCCGTGCAGCACAACGCCGCCCTCTCGCTCCGCACGCTTGAGGAAGGATGGCTGGGCCACGAGCAGCCAATCCGCTCCCGTTTCCGGATCGAGCGGGCCTGGTTGCTCTGGAACGATTGCACTGTGCCCCGCCTGGCCAAGACTGCCAAGCGGGGTTCACGTCCTGGCGTGGCGGCCATCCTTGCCGACGCCTTGCTGGATGCCGGCTGCAACGAGGAGTTCCTCCTTTCCCACCTACGGCTCCCCATGGAACATGGCCCGGACTGTTTTGCAATTCGTGCGATTCTGGCCGCCGCCCGGCCGACGTCCTACGCCGCTCTTTTCCACGAGGCCGGAGCCGGTAGCTGGTATGACCTCCTGCTGCCTCACGAGCAACAAGAGGCCGACGGATTAGCCGACGAATGGGCCGAGCCAACTTTTGCCACGACCTTCAGCCGGTTGAAATCACGCGATCGCTGCCGTCTGGTTCGCCTCATCCAACGACAATTCGTCGCTTGACCCGTCCCGGCGAGCCACTCCTCCAGCCCCCGCTCCCCGCCTCCTCCACTGGCAAAAACCCTTGCCGCCGGGACAGGGCGGAGCCTTAATCGTCCTTTCCCCTGAACCCACTCCTATCACCCCACGGAGTCGTTATGACCACGCACCCGTCACCCGCGGCCGGCCCCGTCGCGGCGGCCGTCCCGGCTGCTGAAGCCGCCCCCGGTGCTGCCGAGGAGCGCGAGGTCCCCGTCGCCGACATTGACCCCGACGACAACGCCAGGAAGCATTTCGACGCGGAGCAGACCCGGGCCCTGGCGGACAACATCGCGGCGCACGGCCTGCTCAACGCCGTCATCATCTACCGCCACCCGCAAAGCGGCCGCTTCCGACTCGTCGCCGGCGAGCGACGCTGGCGCGCCGTGCACCTCCTGGGCTGGAAGACGGTGCGTGCCCGCGTCCTCACGGAGCCGCCCAACGACGCCACGCGTCGCGAGCTGGCCTTGATCGATAACGAGCAGCGGCAGGACCTCTCGGACATCGAGCGCGGCCTGGCCTACCTGGGCTACATGACGGCCACCGGCTCCACCGCCAGCGCCCTGGCCAACAAGCTGGGCAAGCACGTCTCGACCGTGACGCTGCGCTGTGCAGATCGCCCAGAAGTTGCCCCCCGACACGCAGGAACTGGTTCAGAGCGGCAAGCTGCCGCCCTTCGTCGCCCGCCACCTGGTGCGGCTGCCCGACGACGAGGCCAAGCGGCGTTTCGCCCGCCTCTACTGCGAGGGCCAGGTCAAGACGGCGGCGCAACTGGCCGCCGCCATCAAGAACGGCGCCGCCCCGGCGGCGGGCGGCTTCGGACTCCTTCACCTGCGAGGTTGATGGCGTCCGGGTGACCGTCACCCTGCTGGGCGGCGATCTGGCCGGCGCCGAGTCGGCCCTGCGCGTCGTGGTCAAAGACCTGCGCGAGCATGGCGGGCAGGGCCTGGCCCACTTCAAGGAGTTCCTGGCCCGGAAAGCCCGTGCCGCCCGGAAGGCCGCCGAACTGCAAAAGGCCAAGATGCGCTCGCCGCTACGTGAAACCTTTCCCTGAAACCGAGGCATCCGATGTACACACTCTCGCGCTTGATGTTGATGCTGGTGGTCGTGCTCTTCGCCTACTGCGCCGTGCTGCTCGTCATCGCCGCCGGCCTGCAGTTCGGCCCGGTAGCGTGGATCGTCCTGCTCGTCCTCATGTGCTCGCCGTGGTCGCGTACCGTAAGCGCCGCCGGCTGTTGACCGCCTTCGGGACGGCGGCCTGGGCGAACACGAGCGACCTGGACCGGGCCGGGATGCTTTCAGCCAAGAAGGGTTTGATCCTCGGCCGCGTCCCCGACGACGGCGGCTGGCCGCTCGGCAAGGGCGCCCGGGCCCTGCTCAATCGACGGCTCGTCGCAGCCGATGCTTGCCGTGCGTTCTTCGACGCCCTCAACCGCCGCAAGCGCAAGCAGGGCCGATTAGTCCGGCTGCCACAAGCTGTGCACACGATGGTCGTCGCTCCGACCCGGGTTGGCAAAGGCGTTTCCGTTGTCATTCCCTTCCTCCAGACCTGCCAGGAGTCATTAGTAGCGATCGATCCCAAAGGTGAGTTAACGAGTCTCACATCGGCGGCACGGTGCAGGATGGGGTACAAAGTCGTCATCCTCGACCCCTACAAGGCGGTGACTCAGCGCCCGGACACATTGAATCCCCTGGACTTCATCCATAAAGACGATCCGTTGGCTCTCGATCAGTGCCGCGCCCTGGCCGAAGCGTTGGTCATCCGCACCGGCGAGGAAAAGGAGCCGCATTGGGCGGATTCGGCCGAGGCGGTCATCCGCGCCATCATCGCCACCGTGGTGATGTACGGCCAGAGCGATCAGGGCACGCGGTCGCTCCAGGCCGTCCGCGACATCCTGAGCAGCTCGCAGAAGTGGGAGATCTCCAAGAAATTGATGTGCCAGCACGGCGGCATGCTGGCCCGCTGGGGCGGAGAGCTGGAGCATTTCCGGGGAGACGAACTCTCCAGTGTGCTCACCACTTCCAACCGTTTTTTGGGCTGGCTGGATACGCTCCCCATCGCCGAAAGCACCAGGAGGAGCAGCTTCGACCCAGCCGGCCTGCGCCGCGGCAAGATGAGCGTGTACCTCGTGCTGCCGGTCGAGCACATGCGCACGCAGTCGCCGCTACTGCGAATGTGGATCGGCAGCATGTTCCAGGCCGTCGTCCGTGGTGGGCTCGGCGAGAGAAACAAGGTGCACTTCGTCCTGGACGAGGCGGCCGCCCTGGGCCACATGCAGCAACTCGACGACGCCGTGGACAAGTACGCCGGCTACGGCGTAAGGCTACAATTCTACTACCAATCGTTGGGCCAGCTCAAGAAATGCTGGCCCAGCGACCAGGGCCAAACGCTGCTCAGCAACACCACGAAGATCTTCTTCGGCACCAACGACATCCAGACGGCACAGTTCGTCAGCCAGAGCCTGGGCAACGAGACGATCATCGTCGACAGCGGCGGCACCAACGAGGGCACGTCGCGGCAGCACTCGACCAGCACCGGCGGCTCCTATTCGACGAGCACCAGCACCTCGCACTCCCGCGGCAGCAGCAGCAACTGGCAGCAGCAAACCCGCGAGCTGCTAAAACCGGATGAGCTCCTCAACCTATCGCCCCGCACCGCCATCATCCTGACGCCCGGTGTCCGGCCCATTTGGACCTCGCTCCTTCGCTACTACGAGGAGAAGAATCTCTTCGAGCCGCGCCGCTGGCGGCGCCAGGCCATCAACGCCTGCCGGACGTTCATCGCCTCCGCCGTATTGCTGGCCCTCGCTGCCAGCGTCGCCGCACTCTTCACCCTCGCACTCGTCGCCGTCGTCGACGAGCAGAAGCAGCAGCCGGCGTCGCCCTACCAGGCCCCCGCCACGGGACTCAACGATCACTTTCAGTTCCGGCCCACAGCCGCGCCCGCGACAAACCCGCGCCCCGAACGCCGGCCCGCCCCGGTCCCCCGCGGACGGGGCCAGCTTTCACCGAAGCTCCGGCCCGGCGCGATGCCCCCGCCCGGGACAAAGGCGCCCCCCGAACGTCTCCCTTCTTGAGCAACCTATCGCCCCAGGCTTTTTCACAGCGAAAGGCAATGGTTTATGGCTTCGCCATCGCAGCAGGAACTGGCCGAGCAGCTGTTCGCCGGCAGGGGCGAGCCCGGCATGGGCGCCCTCGGGGCGGTGAAAGAGGCGTTCCTCGCCATCGCGCCGGGCCTCAAGGATGCCGGGCCGGAGATCGCGACAGAACTCAAGCAGATGGGCGCCGACGGCGCCCACGAGCTTGCAGCCGCTCTATTCAGCCCGACAAATTCCGGATTCGTAATGTACCCGCGCGGCGGCAAGGACGAGCACGGCGTTCACGGCCCCGAGCAGTCGCAGGACCATGCCCAGGACCATCAGGGCATGCAGCCCGAATCGCCAACCCAGCAGCACGAGCGCGGCGGCCGCAGCATGCAGCGCCCCGCGGCACGGACGCACACGCGGGCAGGATGCCCCGTTTACTCACCCCGCAGCCCGCAGGGCGAAAGCGGGTTCCCCCAACCGTTTTACCGAGCAGGGATCATGCACCGGCACTTGCGATGGTGGCAACGAATGGTTTCCCGCTGCGCCTGGCTCGCGGCCCGGCTCCGGGCCCGCCTGCATGCCCTGTTCTATCGCCGCCACCACGCGGCGGCCGGCCACGACGACCGTGCCGCGTTGTTGCGCCAGAAGGTCCAGGCCGAGGAACGCTTCAATCTGGCCCAAACCCGCGAGGCCGAGCTGGGCAGCCTAGTTCCGAAGCCGACTGGCGAGCAGCCGGCCGGCGAGCAGCCGCAAGCCCGCGAGCGGGACGCCCACGCCCGGCCGCCGCCGGGCCGCCGGCGCTGAAGGGCCCTCGCGCAGCCAGGCCCGGATCACGCCCTCGGCTTCGTCGAGGCCGGCCAGCACCCGGCGCCACTCGCGGATGCGCTCGCCCGTCATCGCGGCCGTGTCGTGCGTCAGGTGCCGCCGGCGCGCCTTGAGAATCTGAAAGTAGGCGCCCTCCGGCGTCTCATAGAGATCGCGGTTGTCGTTCGCCGGAGACGCAGCTGCAAGCGGATGGTTCATAACGCCCTTTGTCTATCCGTTATGGTACACGAAACATCGGCGCCGGTCAAAGCCTTACGGACGCCGCGCGGGACAGGCGGGGACCTGAATCGTCACCCCTCTGAGCCCACACTTATTCGCCCAAAGGAACAGAAACTATGACGAAGCACACCGTGCTGCCGCGCCGCAACTGGATGGGCGTCGGCCTGTCGCTGCTGGTGGTCATCATCACCGGCACTGCCATTGCCTGGCAGGTGGCCGACCTCCTGGCCGACCCCTACCCCACGCCGGCGGCGCCCGCACCCGCCACCCCGCCGCCGATCGACGAAACCACCGCCCGCGCCCGCGCCTGGGATCGGACGGAGCCCCTGCTGGCCGACGCCGACCGCCAGGCCGCCGCGGCCCTCGACAGGCAGCTCGCCACCATTCACGCCTTCCTGGTCCAGCGCAAGCCCGGCACCCGCGCCTTCGCCGAGCAAATGCTGTCACTCCGCGGCAAGTGGGAGCTGATCAAATCGCAGGTCACGACCGACGGCGACCAGGTCTATGCCCGCTTCCTCGACGACACTTTCGCCGAGCACGTGTTCCGGGCCGACGAGCTGCGGCAGGTCGTCGAGGCCGCCATCCGCGCCTACCTGGCCGAGCTGGAAGGCATCGAGGCCAACCTGCTGGTCCGCCTGCGTGGCGACCTGTCCGAGGACAAGTTGCCCCTGCAGACCGTCATTCCGGCGCTGCGATCCGACGAGGCGCTCAGCCGCCACTACCTGCGCTGGCCCAGCAACTGGCCCGCGACCTCGGCGCCGACCTCGTGTTCGTCGCCGGCCGCGAACTGGTCATCTGGGAGGCGACGACGGTCGCCACCGAGCTGGCCATGAAGGCCGGGGCAGCTGTGGCCGCCCGGCTGGGCGTCTCTGCCGGCATCATCGCCGCCGGGGCGGCCTCGACCTGGGCCACGCTGGGCGTGGGCCTGGTGGTGTCCATCGTCGTGGACGCCATCATCAACCAGATCATCAAGGCCGCCGGCTATGACGCCGAGGAGCGCGTCGCCGAGCGCGTCGGCCAGGCCCTCGACGACCTCGGCCGCACCATCACCGACGGCGACCCCGAGGCCCGCGCCACCTTGGCCACGCTCAAGTCGATACCGATCGACGCCCTCGACGCCGGGCAGCGCGCCGCCTGCCAGCAGGCCATCGCCCGCATGGAGGCCGGCAGCCAACTCTACGGGTTGCGCGGCGAACTTAGCAAGATCGCTGGCGCGCGCGCCTCCCTGCGTAAGGAGGCCCTGCGCCGCCTCATCCACGACAGCGAGGGAACGCCCTGACGCGCCGGTGCATCCTCACGCTCGCCCTGGCCCTGGCCGCACCGACCGCAACGATTGCCTGAAGGCCCTGACGGACGCCGAGGATCGCTTCGGCGTCCGCCACGGCAACGACGCTACCGCCATCCGCACATGAGGAGTCTCGCAACCATGATGACCCGCACACTCGCCGCGGCGGCCCGACCGGCCGCCCTCGCCACCTTCATCGTCCTTGTTCCGCTCGCCGTACCCGCGACGGCCGTCGCCGACGCGAAGACCAAGGCCGCTCAGGAAGCCGCCGAGTTCGTCCTCCAGAAATTCGGGCGGGAGGCCGCCAAGGACGGCACCAAGGCCCTGGCCCGCCGCATCGAGCAGGCCGCCCTCGCCCACGGCGACGAAGTGTTCATGGCGGTCCGTCGGGCCGGGCCGCGCGGCCTTCAGTTGATCGAGGAGGCCGGCGCGCATTCCCGGCCGGTCGCCCGCGTGCTGGCCGCTCACGGCGAGGAGGGGGCCGTCTTCGTTGCGTCGCGGCCCAAGGCTATGCAGCTCTTCCTCCAGCACGGCGACGAAGCCGCCGCCGCCCTGGTCAAGACGCGCGGCGTCGCCCAGCCCGCCATCGAATCGTTCGGCCAGCCGGCCGTCCGCGCCTTCCAGTCCGTTGCCAAGCCGCAAAACGCCCGCCGCCTGGCGATGATGGCCTCCGAGGGCGGCGAGCTGGCCCAGATCGGCCGGACACCCGAGGTGCTTGGCGTCCTCGAGAAATATGGCGACCCGGCAATGGAATTCGTGTGGCGGCACAAGGAGGCGCTGGCCACGACGGCCGCCCTGGCCGCCTTCCTTGCCGACCCGGAGGCGTTCATCACTGGCGTCAAGGACATCACCCAGGTTGTGGCCGAGAACGCCGTCAAGCCGCTCGCGGAAACGCCAGCGATAGCGGCCAAAGAAGGCGCCGCCATCGTCGCCCGCGAAACCAACTGGACCCTGATCGGCCTCGGCATCGTCGCCGCCGTGACGCTGCTCCTGGCCGCCCGCTGGCGGCTGTGGCGTCGTCCCGTCCCGGCGGAGGCGGTGACGCAGTCGTCGGCCCCAGCTCTGTCCGGCGTGCCCACGCCACGCCATTGACCACAGCGCGTACGTGGGCGCCCACGGCCCCTTTCCTTCGGAGACGTCATGATCTTTGCCTTCTTCACTCTCGCGCTGACCATCATCGGCATCGGCGCCCTGACCGTCCTGGCCGGCCGCCGCCTCGCCGCTCACGTGAGGCGGCGGCCCGAAGCCCTCGCGGCCATCACCGAGCACGTGCTATTGCCCCTGTTCGAGAAGCGATCGGATGAAAAGAGACCGCCGGTCGAGGGGGAGGCCACACCCGCCGGCCCGCCGCCGGGCGGCCCCCCGACAAAGCCGCTTCCCGGCCAAGCCCGGCCCTAGACTCCCGCCTCCCCGCGAGCCGGGGACACCAACGGCACCAACGCCGGCCGCGCGTGCAGCGCCGCCCGGGACAGCTCATCATCACTCTCGCCCGCAGGAGAAAAACCATGTCTGTGCAGAAAGGCTTCGGCGGCGGATTCGGCGCCATCTTCGGCCTGGCCGCGGGCGCCATCATCCTCTTCCTCGTGTTGACCGTGGGGGGCAAATTCGTTGCGCCCTGTCGGTCCTGCCACGGCTCCGGCAACTGCGTCCTTTGCGGCGGCAGCGGCAAGGGGATTATCTTCGGCGACTGCATCAACTGCGGCGGCAAGAAGAGCTGCCCCGAATGCGGCGGCAGCGGCTGGAAGATCAAGTGACCCCGGCCCTGGCTCGGCCTGTCCGTTCCCGGGCAGGCGGGGGCACACGATCAACAACGTCCTGACAGGCTTTTTTGGAGACTCATCGATGCTTCGCTTCAACTGTCCGCACTGCCCGGTCCGCCTGAAGGTGGCCACCACCGCGGCGAGGAAGAAGGTTACCTGCCCGCGCTGCGGCCGGGACTTGATCGTCCCCATCACGGCCCAAACCGGCGTCCGGTCGGTCGGGCTTCTGCCGACATGCTCCCGTACCCCGGCAGCAAAGTCCGGGGTGGCGCACCCGCGTGCCTGGCTGATCATCGCAGCCGCAGCCGGCGTACCGTTCAGTCTGGCCGCCGCCGTGGCGCTGGTCGTCTTCATCGCGATCCGCATCGCCGGCACGCCGGAGGTGGTCCCCCAGCCCCGGCCTGACGATATGCCGGCAACAACCGCCCCGGCCCCCGCGCCGCACCGCCCAAGGAACTGACCGCGGCCGAGATCGTGGCTCAGAACAAGGCGTCGGTGGCGCGCGTGCAGCACCGCTCCGGCACCGGACATGTGAAGGCAGACAGGGAGGCCGCCGCCTTTCGCCCGTGTGTCCGCAGCCCGCCCCCCAAGCCGGGGCGTCCATGACCCCGCCTTGGGACCCGGGCGGGCAGCTTCCACACACGGGCGGGGCGATGGGCGGCGTCGGCGGCCGGCCGGCGAGCCCGGGGCAACCGAAGGCAATGGAAGAAGACCCTGCATCGCACGCCCAGCCCGGGAATCGCCAAGCGCCCCTCCTGGGCGTCACAAGCAGGACGACAGGGAAGGCCATTCCCCAGACGGACGGTGGCGGAACAACGAAGGTTGAGCGCCTCTGGTTACCTTCCTGCACAGACAGGCTCTGAAAGATTCTTGCCGGGGGCCAGAATCAGGGAGCGCTGTCGGAGCGCAGCGACGTGTGGCCTGTACAGGAAGGCCGTTCTACGCGCGCCGGGCGGGGCCATCATTCCTGTTCCCTCCGGCCGGCCGGCCGTGCTATACTCACCCCTCAGACACCATCGGATAGAAAGGAACGCCCATGCACACGACCACGGCTAACGGCACCAGCCACACTGAAATCACCATCCTCGCGCGTGTCCTCGGCAATGACCAAGGACAGCTGCCCTCCGACATAGCTCGCTACATCCTCACCCTGGGCTTCGGCCAGCGCGACAAGGCCCGCATGCACGACCTGGCCGTGCGCAACCAGGAAGACGCACTAACCCCCGTCGAGAGGGAGGAACTCTTCGCCTACGCCAAGGCCGGTTCCCTGCTCTCCATCCTCAAATCCAAGGCCCGCCGCGTCCTCGGCGTCAAACCCAAGAAACGCACCACCTCCTGAGGCGCTGATGGAGGCAGCTCTCACCCGGAAGGTCTGGCATCGGGCACGCCACTGCTGCGAGTATTGCCGGATGCCTCAGGATTACGACGACACTGCTTTCGAGATCGACCATGTCATCGCCAGGAAACACGGCGGGCCCACCGTCGCGAGTAACCTCGCCCTGAGTTGTTTCTGGTGCAATTCTTTCAAGGGCTCGGACCTGGGCGGACTGGACACGCACAGCCGCAGGCTCACCCCGCTATTCAACCCCCGCCGTCACAAGTGGAGCCGGCACTTTCGCTGGGACGGCCCCTTTCTCCGCGGCCGCACGCCCATAGGCCGCGTCACCATCGTCGTACTGCACATCAACGATCCCTTCCGCGTCGAACTCCGCGAGGGGCTGATCGAGGAAGGTCTCTTCCCGCCCTTGCCCTGACCGCGGCAGCGGGCCAGCAAGCATGGCGTCGGCCCGAACCTGCTGGAGGCGCCCTGCCGCAGCATCCAGCAGCTGAGGCTGGTCAACAGGTTCTGCCAACTCGCGGCATACGCCACGACCGTGGATCTACCAGCACAGAACAAGCAAGCATCCCGCCGGCTTGCCGTCCCGAGGTTCGCGGCAAAGGGATGATGCGCCGCTCGTCCTATGCACAGCCATCTGACGAACACTAACTGCCCGCATTCTCCATGTCCAACACAACCCGAGCGACCACCCTGCCGTTCGTGAACGCCAGCACAGGCGGAAGACGCACACCACTGATACTACTGTACGCCCGTACCAATCATCCTTGACGACTCCACCCCTGCTGGATAGTGTTCCCGCGGGGGATTCTGCCATAGATGCTTTGTAATAAATCATTTGCGCTCGGGTGCTGTCCTGTTAGGTCAGTCCGCCCTACCTGCTTGCAACGGCAGGGTTCAAGGGCGCCCGGAGTACAGCCATGAACGTGTTTGACCTTCGCAATCGTCTCGTTGCTGACTACTCCAGCTACACGCGCAGCTTCATCAAGATCAGCGATGCTCGTATTTCCAACACGGTCGCATCCGCGCTGGACGCGGGAGCCTTCTGGCCAGAGCCCCTGCTCCAGCTCAACCCAACATTCCTGCCAGGTGGCACGATCGACGAGTTAGTCATCGACGGCACGCTTCTACCAGAATGCGCCAAAATCTTTCGGATCAGCAAGTCCGACACCGATCATACTGGCCAACCGCTCCTGCTCCACGCCCATCAGCGCAAGGCGATCCTGAAAGCCAAAGAAGACAAGTCCTATGTGCTGACCAGCGGCACCGGGTCCGGCAAGAGCCTGGCCTACATCGTGCCGATCGTTGACCACGTTCTGCGGAGCAGAGAGTGGATGACGGCGTGAAAGGTGCCGAGGATGGGAGCGGGTGGGTCCTGGCTGCGGGTGTAGGGCTTGGGCTGCGGGCGGGCGAGGACTTCACGGACCTTACGGCGGGAGTGGCCGAAGGTACGTGCGATCTCGCGGATGGACATCCCATCGCGGTGGGCCAGGCGAATCTTGGCGTAGTCGTCCACCGTCAGCATCCTTGCCTCCGTTCCAGGGGTCCCGTGGGCGACGGGGCCTATTGGAACGGATGCGGCTGGGGTGGGTCCATTTTACTTGCCGATCCCGGGCCAGGGGGTGGGTCCCTTTTGCATGCCGATTACCAGATGTGACGGAAATGCCAGCAAGGTGATAGGATTCGTGATAGGAAACGCGGCCAAAAACAGCCGCCTTCAGCCGATTGCCATCAGAACAGCGGGCAAAATCGACTGATGCAAGATTCGTAGAGCAAATGACTTACGTCTGTGGTCTGGTCGAGCCATACGATCGAACGGCTGCCTGAAAACCCTTCGGTCACCGATTGTCTGATGCTGAAGATGCAGCGGAGTGCCTGTCCTGCGCCGAGCATCGTTGCGAAACATTGCCGCCGGCCGCGAAACCACCATGCCGCTTCCCTGCCATCAGGCGCGGGAGTGCCAATCGCCATCAGGTCACCGCCGGCGCCACATCGGGAAACGGCTGGTACGGATGCTGCGCCCTCTGGTCGAAGAAGGTCGGGCGCAGGGCGGCCAGATTCTCGCTGCTGCGCTCGTGCCCGATCTTCGTCATCTCGGCCAGCATATCGACGCTGTCCAGGCTCCAGCGGCCGTCGGGAAGGTCATAATCGATCCGGCGCAAGCGGTCGCCGAGGATGTACTGGGCCTGAAAGTTGATCCCCTGCGATTGAGCCACGGAGGAGACATTGAACAGGTGGGGCGCCCACCACATCGCACCAGCGCCCCGGCGGGCGGCTTGGCAAAATACGACGCCTTGCCGGTGCCGACCGACAAAAGGTGGATCGACTCCTGGTCGATGGGCTGATCCACGCCCTCGCGTACGGCCTTCTCCCGGATGCGTAGCACCTCGGCGATGGCCACCATGCTGGGATTGTTCGCCCACAGGCCGCCATCAACGTAAGCGCTACCCGCGGTGATGACCGCGTGCGGGAAGTACGTCGGGGCCGCCGTCGTCGCCATCAACACGTCAACCACTCGGTAGTGGCGGTCCCGGAACAGGTCCGGCATGTGCGGCGTCTTGAACACGATGGTCTGCCCGCGGGTTAGATCCACAGCGGGGATGACGAGGCGAGTCTTGGCGTCCTCGATTTTCTTATCGCCGAACACCTCGTCCAGGGCCGCACGCAGTGCTTTCGCCTCGTATTTTGACTGCTGCAACTGGTCGTAATCGAGGCCGTGGTCCTTGACGTACTTTTCGACAAAGTGCTTCTTGAGCTTCTGCCAGCGCGTCAGGGGCAGCGGTTTGCGCCTCTCGAAGATTTTCGGGCCGCGGTCGCGGTAGAACCGCTCGATCTTCTCCGCCGGCTCACGCAGGGCCAGCGCCGTGGCGATGATGGCACCAGTGGACGTTCCGGCGATCAGATCGAAGTGGTCGGCTATGCGGCAATTCAGGCGGTGTTCCAGGTCGGCCAGAAAGCCTGCGATGAAGGCGCCGCGGATACCACCGCCGTCGAGGCTCAAGATGCGGAATGGTTTGGGTTCAGGTCCTTTCATAGGACTTTCCCTTTTCATTGCGGATGGTCCGCTTCAGGACAGGTTCGGTCCCGCCCCCGAGCCATTTACCGGTAGCGTGCCAGAGTTCGTAATAAAACAGCCACTCGGAAATCCAGGGCACTACAGTGTGCGCGAGCGACATGTCCGGCGTCCACTGGCCGGTGTAGGGCGTGTAGAGGCACAACATCTCGCCGGGGTACACGTGCGGCAGCCGGCCGCCTTCTTCACGCGGCACCAGCTTGGGCGACAGAACGGTCACCTCGGGCGGGTCGCCCGCGCGGTACTCGATGCGCACCTTGTAAACGATACTGCGGCTCATCGGCTGCACATCGCCCACCGCTACCAGCGCGCCTTTCTCAATGCGCGACTGGAAGGAAGGGCACGCCCCGAGCATGCGGGCGTGCTGCTCGCGGATGCCGAGAATCCTACGATGGCCGAAGCTACTCACCATGGAAGGCGTGATCCTTCACCTTGAGCGTGCCCTGCACCACGCCTGGCGACGACGCGACGCCCAAGTTACCAGTGGCCTTTCCCACGTACAGCGAGCCGTTGCGCCGGGCCGCGCCGCGAATCTCAGCGAACTTCTTCACCGCCCGCGTCACCGGCACCTCGGTGAACAACGCCTTCAACTCGGTGATGAGATCCGGGAACCGGCCCTTCTCGATCAGCTTGTGCCAACGCACGCGCAGGTCGAAGACCTCGGCGATGAATGCATCGTACATCGCCGGCTTGTCGTTCCAGCGGTCGGTGATCCACTCTTTCGTGTTGCTCGGGTTTTGCAGCCGGATCGGCCCTGTATTGGCCCAGGTGTGGATGCCGTCGAGGATGGTGGCCAGGGCCTCGGTAGGGTGGTCCTCGCCACGATACAATAGACCGGCCAATGTCGTCAGGATGATGGAGGAGGGCGCTAGCTCCATGCAATCCTTGAAGGCCACGTCGCGCCACCGCTTCAGCAGTTGGACGCTGAGCTTCAGCGGTGGTTTCAAATAAGCCGGTGTCGGGGCGCTGAGCGGCTGGATCTCCTTGCGCTCGTAAATTGAAAACGCCGCCGCCTTGACGCGGGTGCGGCCATCAAACCAGTTGGCGTACCCCTTCGGGTTGCTTGGCCGCCAGATCTTCTTCTCGCTGTCAGGTATGAGGAGGCAGGTCTCGCCCGGCAATGAGTCCGGGTCGGGGATGGCGGGCACAATATCCAGATGGAAGTCGCCGGAATAATTGATTCGGATGCACCGCCGCTCGGGAAAGATGATCGGAGCGTAGCGGCCGTGACTCCGCATGCGCTCCAGCAGCATGTCGTAGACATCCATCGGCTTGACGCCGCTCAGCAGCAGCAGGCACACCAGATCGAGGTCGAACTCGGTATGGCTGAGGGGCTTGACCGTCGTATCCAGCAGCAGGCTGCCCTGCGGAAAAATCTTGGGGTCGAAAACCCCCACCAGGCTGTCGTCGTTCTGTAACCACTCGCCGACGGTGTTGTAGTTCTTCTCCGCCTTCTCGAACTGGGTTGGGGTCAGCTGCACGCTGACCCCAATAAGGTCTAAGATGTCGTCGAGGTCTCGGTTTGCCGAAGCAGTAACATAGTCCATCGCACTCCCCCCGTTGTTTCCATGCAGTCGTCCACCATGCATAGACAGTGCGCACAAGGCCCGTGGCAGGCGCGTTCGTGCATTCCCCACCTGTGAATTATACGCTGGCATGAACCTTCGAGACAAAGTCAGCAGGCTCTTTTGGCATGAGAGTTCGACTGAAACCGCAAGTCTTTGATATAAAATCCTTTACGGCTCTGGACGGTGCCGATACGGCAGCTCGGCGGCAGGTGCCGCCTATAGCGACAAGAGGAATCGACGGGAAGACTTTTGGGGCCGGCCACACGCACGGCCTGATCGACACAGATGGCCCTGTCGGCGCCCTTCCCGCCGCTTCTCGTGTCAAGAACCTGTCAAGAACTCCAGAGAAATGGCGGGTTTTGGTGGATTCCAGAGACTCGCGACGACAACGACGACGGCCACAACTGTTTATATTGCAATGACTTGTAAAAACGCCCTGGCGGCCTCTGGTATGTGCAAGCTGGGGAAGCTGAATTACGTGGCGGGGGCGGAACTGCCCAGGCGGTATCTGGTTGCTTAGGGCGGCCGGAAACAATGACGCCGAGCCCGACGCGCCAGCTCGCGCCGTTGTGGCACGGTCTCCTGACCGTGCCACCCGGCCTGACCGAAGGTCTCCCGGAATCCGCGATGGAGGCGTGGAGACCTTCGGTCAGCCGAAGTGGCACGGTCAGGAGACCGTGCCACAACGAGACCTTCGGTCAGCCGAAGTGCCGACCCCAGCGACAA
The DNA here is from genome assembly GCA_963827935.1 of uncultured Planctomycetota bacterium. Lineage (GTDB taxonomy): Bacteria > Planctomycetota > Planctomycetia > Gemmatales > Gemmataceae > DATFNV01. The sequence continues at coordinate 1,817,768 of CAWHCN010000004.1, forward strand.
GGCGCATCGTTGCATTTGCCATGCAACGATGACGCAATTTCCATGTCCCTGCGCGGCAGGACTTGCGACGCCGCCTCTTCATCGTTGCACCGGACACGGACACAGCGCACCGGGACAATGACGGACATCCCGGGACAAAGGCGGCAATGGCGGACACCCTGGGACAAGACAGACGACGCAGGGCCGCTTGCACGAGCCTACTTGTAATGGAATATCCGGTAGTGGGCCATTAGTGTGTTGATTCGCAGGTTGTCACACGCGCTTGCTAGTCCAGTGTTCCTGCCCGGCGGCGTCGGGCCACGTCGAGCCTAGCGGCTGGAACATCAGCCAGGTTTCCGCGAGTTTCCCATCTTCGATTCGGTAGACCTGCATTCCGGCCCGCGTTCGCGTCTCGCCGGTCTTCGCGTCAGTCCATTTGAGCGTAAAGCGGAACCACGCGCGGTCGCCGTCGAAGGTGTGGTCGTACACGACGAAACGCAAATGCGGTCGGTCCTGCCGCGTCTTGGCGATCTCCGCTGCGTAAGCCTCGCGTGATACCGTCCGGTCACCGGCTTCGTCGTGCCGGATGTAGTTCGGCTGTACGCAACCGTCGATCAGATTGTACTGGCCTTCATGCCACACCAGTTCCCACCGGTCGAACAGGTCGCGGGCCACTGACTCCGCAGACATCGGTGAGCCCCTCCATCCCATGCGTGACCGGTCTTACTATTCTACCCAGGGCACTGGATAATGCCCAGCATGGCCAAGAAACCCCGCAAGCCGAAGACCCCCGACCCGGCGTCCTTCGCGTTCGGCGTGATGCAGCACATCATCGCAGCCACGGGCGACACGCCGGCTGAGCCGCCGGCCCCACCGGCGGATGCTGGCAAGGACCCGGCCGCCGTCGCACTGGGGCGGCCTCAAAATCAGCACCAGCACCGTGGGTGCGAGTTGCTCTCGCGGCCTGACCGAGGCCGCCTTGCGGGCAAGCACGAGGAAGGCAACCTGACACGCATCCCAAAGCCCTATTTCCTCTTCCCCTCGCGAAACAGGGGCGACTCGGCAAGGGTGAAGATCACGACCTCCTCGCCTGTGGTAGTGCTGATGTCGTGGTGCAGGCTCAGCACCTTGACTCCGGTCGTGTCCTGGATCATCGCCTCCATCAGCGGCCGCGCCGTTTCGATCAGGTGGGTCCGCACTTGTTTGAGCAGGTCCCTCCCCTTCTCGGCAGGCAGCGACTTGACCAGATGCCGTTCGGCAGGCGTCAGGACACCGCTGAGCCGGACGACCAGGAGGTCGCCAAGGAGGTGGGCGTGGATGTGCTTGGGGCCGCAGCCCATGTATTCCTGTTCAAAGCGGGAGATGCCTTCAGCGACGGCGGCTTCGATTTCCCCTTGCGTCTTCATGAGGACCTCTGATAGATGCCGGTTTCCGGGCGGCGCGGAGAGGTCATGGACCGGATGGGGCAATGGAACTCAGCGCCCTCAATGCCGCCGCGAGGTGAAGAATAACATACGAAGGCAGCCCCAAAAATCCACTTGCCATCTTGCCATCTCATTCGCTCCCCGTATACTGGTCTGATAGCGAGGCTAATTGACTCCAAATCGGCTCCGCAAAATCTGGGATTGATGTCGTCGGATGACTAGATGAAGGGTAACCCGGCCAGGCCGGGGGGCCCGTTAACGAGTATGCCGATGTCGCGGAATACCTCAGGGGATTCCGTGGCGTCGGCTTTTTTCGTTCGTGAGTTAGCTTCGATCCAATGTGGATCGGACATGCGGCCTGGCCTTTCTTTGTGAAGGGTGAGCGGGCCATAAGGATCGCCCCAAGGAGTTTCAGGATGAAGAGTCTGATGAAATGGGTCAGTGCGGCGGCCGCGATCGTTCTGCTGGCCGGTACTACGCTAGCTGCCGAAGCCATCGCCGCCGGCAAGGTCAAGGGCGTCAATGCCGACAAGAAGGAAGTGGTCCTGACCGATACCGACGGCAAGGACCACACGTTCAAGCTCGACGAAAACGTCGTCATCAACCGCGGCGGCAAGGAAAGCAAGAGCGATCTGAATGCCGGCGACGCGGTGAACATCCTCTACGACAAGGGCCGGCTGACGTGGACCGCCCGGTACGTCCTGGTCCAGGAAGGCGACAGCAAGGATTGCCAGTTGATGCACGGCACCTTCAAGGGCTACGACGCCGACAAGAAGGAATTTTCCTTCACCGCCGACGGCAAGGACTTGACGTTCGCGATGGGCGACGCCAAGGTGCGCCTGAACAAGGAAAACGGCAAGATCGAGGACATCAAGATCGGTGACAGGACGGTCATCATCGTGGAGAAGAGCGGGGACAAGACGACGCTCAGGGCCGTTATGGTCGAACGCAAGTAACTGGTCGGGCGGCAGCGGGCTGCTTGGCCCGCCGCTGCCTCCTAATGGGGAGTAAACCAACGTGTTATCGGACCTTGTGATCTTCGCCGTGATCGGCCTCTTTGTCGGTGGTGCCGCGCGGCTGTTCTACCCAGGCCGGCAGCCCGTGAATATCCTGGGCACCCTGGCCCTCGGCATGGGCGGGTCGGTGGTCGCCGGGCTGATCACCTGGACCATCTGGCCGGTGGTGGATGGGGAAATCCATTGCTGGGCCCTCTTGGTGTCGCTCCTTGGCGCCGTGGTGGGGCTCGTATCCTGGGCCGGCTGGTCCTACGCCCGGAGCGTCAGTGGCCATGCGTGATTCCCTCCATGCTCAAGACGCGGAGGCTGTGATGTCCGATCGATCCCATGCCATCGCCTTCGACGTGGACGCCATCAGTTCGGCCAGCCTCCGGCAAGCCCTGCCCGGATGGCAGATCGACACCGTCCACGAAGCCACCGTCGCTTCCCTGCCCTGCGACTGGGATCCCGGCCCCGTGGATCTTCTGATCGTCGGCGTCCGCGAAGATGGGGCAGAGACCTTGGACCTTTGCCGCTTTTTGGAGCGGTCCACTTCGGCCGTAAGAGAGTGGGAGCCGGTTCCAATGGAAACCACTGGTCTGCCCAAGAACCTGCTCGACATCGCCCGACGAACGAGGGTTCCGCTCCTTCTCCTGCTACCCTCCTGGCGGGCGATTCTCGTCGACGCCGGTCTGAAGGCCGGCGCCCACAGTTGCCTCATGCTCCCCATCGATGCCAAGGAAGTGGCCAGCATGTTCGTGCATGCCCACGCGGGCAATCAGCCGGGCCGGCACACGGTCAATCTGGAAGGGGCTCAGACGGAGGATCGCTGGCGCGATGACGGCGGCCAGGGATAGCAATTGTCTGCACGGCGTCGCCGTCCTGCTGGCAGACACCGCTCTGGCCGAACGACGGGGCCTGCGCTTCAGGCTGCGGGACAACGCCTCTAAGGGTCGCCGGGCAACCATCCAAAGTCTGCGGCGGGGGTACGAGCCCAGGCGGTCGAGGACATCGCGGTCGATGGCGTCAGTTGGAATAAGCAGCGCAAGCGAAATAGATGAGCCCTTCCTTCGCTGGCCTGGCGCTTCACGCTGGCGTCGTTTGCGAAGGATTACGTGCATGGCCATAGCTGTCGTCTGGTGCGAGGAGAACTTCGCATCGCAGAACTACTTATCGTCGCCGACCGGTCGACCGCGCGAGCAGAGCAGCAGTTTGCGCGGTTCGGCTTTCCGGTAATTCGGCAAGGTTTCCTCGAGAACATAGACGAGTTCGATCCGCATCAACTGCTGGCCCGGGGGATGGGTCCGGTTCCAGTCCGACCAGAGCCAGTTGACGAGGTTCACGCGGTTATCGCCCTGGCCCTCGCGGCAGAGGTTCATCATGAACTTCCGCCAGCGTTCGTTTTTGTACAGACTCGACACCAGTTCCGGCTTGTCCCAGGAAACCGGCCCGCCGCCGCGCAGGACATCGACGGTTTCGCCGTCTTGTAGTGTGGCCGCCGCGACGTACCAGCCGTCGTCCGTGGGCGGGCTGGGGGCGAACATGGTCCAGTACTGGTCCAGACCGAAAACGAATCCCAGATGATTCCAGCTCCGAGGGAAGATCCGGCTGACCCTCTCGAAATCGACCGACCGCAGGTTCCACATAAACACGTAGGCGAGGAAGAAAGCGCAGAGGAGATTCAAGGCGAACGGCGACCGCAGCACAGAGCCCCGGCGCGCCTCGGTCACTTGTCTGTGATCCCCGATTCGGTCCCAGAACAGACTGGGCAAGATGGCCAGCCAGGCGGCCGCGCAAACGTAGGGAAACGGACCAAGCTCCATGCAAAGGTTGAGCCCAACAAGATGGAAGCCCAGGAAAACCGCCACGGCAAGGAGCCTAAACCGCTGCCTCTGCCAGGGGAAGAAAAGCAGGACAGGTCCCAGAAGCTCGAGGGCCAAGGTCCCGAAGGTTAGGAAGCGCATCGCCTCCGGGTACTGGAGCAGCGTCTTCCCTACGGGCGTGACCAGCTGGTCGATGCTCAGGGCGTAATAGACCGCGGTGCCATCAGTCCGCCAGCACGGGTCGGTCTTCAGGGCGAAGGAGAACCAGTACAGGAAACAGGTCTGCAGGATCAGCGCTACGCTCGCAAACGAGAACACTCGGCTCGGGAGCGGGCCCGAGGCCCGAAGACTGTCGAGGGAACATCGCGCGCCCAGCGGCAGGAACATCCCCCAGAACAGCAGCAAGCGGAGCAGGGAGTCCCCGCCCTGCAAGATCAGAGGATTGCGGACGTGCAAGGAAATGAGCAGATAACAACAGGCGAATGTTGCCAGGCGCGTATACAACCCGACCAGAAGGGCGACGGCGAACAGCGCGTGCAGGACGAACAGGACGGCCTGGAACCCTGGCGAGCCGCTCAAACAATGTACGGAACCTGTCGATAGCAATTCCGCGCTAGCAGGAGGCGCGAGTCCTCCATCCGCGTAATGAACTTCGAGGTCGGTGTAGCGGATGCCCAGGTCGGCAAGCAAGATGCCCGCGAGCGCAATGCGGAAGACGGCCAGGGAACGCAGGTCCAGAGAGAGAAAATCCTCAAGCCATTCTCTGAAAGAGAATCTGCCGCCGGGAGCGTCCGCGTCCGCGGGGACTGCCCCGAGCGGGAGCGAGGGTGAGTTGCCCTCCTGGGGCATCGGAGTTGCGGTTGCCATGCCAGACGGTCCCGGGACCAACCAAAACAAGGCGGTCTAGAGACACTCTACCATGATCGGTGGGGGTTGAATCCCCTGGCTACCGACGACCGCCCCTCCGGGGCAACCTCAGGTTGCCACCAGCCCTGCTACAGTCTCGCCTTAAGCTCGTGCTTTCTTCCACTTGCGAAACGCGGCCAAGCTCAGCCCGAGCAGCGCCCACAGCCCCACGGAGGCCGGCTCCGGAACTCCTACCATTATTACGGTGGTGGCCGTCGCGGTAGCGGTGCCGGTCGCTGTGGCCGTGGCCGTGGCGGTGCCGGTCGCCGTGGACGTTCCCGTGCCGGTCGCCGTGGACGTTCCTGTGCCCGTTGCTGTGCCGGTCCCTTGTGACGGGCCGATTGGCACGATGGCGCCGCTGTTCCCCACAGCGTACTCCAGGCCTCCGCTAAGACCCGGGCCGTTGTTGGGGGGCGGGGAAGGGATACTGATCGTGTTGTTGTCCATCGTCACTGCTGCAGTTAGCGCGTATGGCTCTGCCGTTATCGATTATTGCCCCCGTGTTGAGAGTGACGCTCGCCTGCGCCAGGATATTGCCCTCGAAGGCCGTGGCCGTTCCGAGCGTTGCCGAGCTGCCGACCTGCCAGAACAGGCCGTCGTCGGAACCGCCGTTGGAACCGGCGTTGATGATTTGCACCACCGCGGCGCTGGCGGTGGTAAGCGTGCTCCCGATCTGGAAAACCCAGAACGCGTTGTTATTGCCCTGAGCGTCAAGAGTAAGTGTTCCTGTTAACTGCGCCGAACTGTTGAATTTATAGACGCCCGACGTGAGCGTGAGCCCGCCCAGGTTTTGACCAGTCAGGTTGGAAGTGGCCGCCATGCCAGCCAGGCCGCTATATGCGGTGGTGGCGTCAGTTTGGGCCTGCTGCGCGACCGCATCCCCCAGATGCGTCGTTCCTGTGAGCGTGATGGTCCCACCGCCAGTGAGCGCGGTCCCAGGGTACACCCCCAGGTCTCCTCTGATGGTGGTCGCGCCGGTGTTGGTCACCGTCGATGCGCCGAGGACGGCGAAGTTCTCCGCCGTAAGCAGAATCGGACCGGCTTTTGCCGGGCATTGTGAGACGGTGAAGGCCACGATGGCAAAGAGGAAGATCGCGCATTTGCACTTCACGACAGATTTCCATTTCTTGAATTGTTGCCCCTGCTGATCGGCCATCGTAGCCGACCGACAGGATCCCGCCGGGTGGTGCGGGGATATAGAGGGGGCACTTTTTTTGTGCAATGGCGATGCCAAATTCAGGATCGGCGATAATTTAATGCGACGACGCACCGTAAACCTTTCGTGCGAAAGACGTTGCATTCGCACCTGCGGCCCTCTGTGGCATCGGATAGTAAGGAGCGGCGGGGTTACGGAAAGCTAACAGTGGCGCTAATTTCGTTGCCGTTTATTATCTCTCAAGTGCTGATGGTCCATAGGGTAGGTGTGAGTGCCACGAGTCCGGGGTGCGGCCGCACTCCCTGGACACCGAGGCACTGGACTCTAGAGACGGAGGTTCAGCTAGGCGCCGGGCGTTTTTTCCTTTTTCCCTTGATGCCCGGGTGGACGAGCGGTTAGGCTCCACCTCATGGCAGACGCCCCGCATGAAGGTCGGAACGGCCCTCCCTCAATGGCGCCCCGCCGTTCGGCGCCCCTGGCGATGATGGTTTTCTGGATGCTCCTGGGCGGCGCCGCCGGGATCAATATCACGCAGCGGATTTGGCTGCTTCTGGGCATTGGCTTCGGCGACGTGTCGATTGCGGTGCCGGTCGGGGGCGTGGCAGGAGCGGTCGCGGGGGCGCTGCTGGGCCTAATCAATAATCCGCGCTTGCTGGTGCTTCTGATGGCGGTGTTTGCCGGCTCGGCCGCCGGGGCCGTCGCCGGCCGGCTCCCCTGGGGAGACGTTGGCGAGGTCGGCGGCCAGGTGGCCGGGGCCCTGGTGGGCGGAGCGGCCTGGGCCGTGTGGCTTTTCTTTGGGGGCGGCCGGGGACGTCGACTGGGACCGTGGGCGTGCCGATCTGCGGCATTCTCCGGCCCGAGGGCGAGGAGGGGAGAATTGCATATCGAGGGATAACGCCCAGGCCGTATCGTTCGCCTCCTGCGGATTCTCCCGCGGCGGGACGAAAAATAAACTACAAGTATAGGGCGAAAATGCACTTGCCATTCCCACCACCGGCCCTGTGATGAGCATTAGCTGGGGCCACATGGATCGCAACGTGGCTCGAAGCAAACGAGATCGCAATTGTCGGATGACTAGCTGAAGGGCAACCCGGCCAGGCTGGGGGGCCCGTAAGCCGACGTGGCAGACTTACCCATCGGGTTGGTCTGCCACGTCGGCTTTTTTCGTTGATCAAACGAATTCGATCATCAGTCAAAATCGCCTCTGCCGTCGTCGCCCCCCTTGGTCAGCTTCATGACGGCCCCGGTCTTTCCCCGCCGTCTTGCGTCGCTGGGACGGGGAACTGCGAGGCGGCATGGGTCATCATGTCCTCGACGGCGGATCCCAACGCAGGGATCGACTTCTTCGCCACGTTGTGGACGACGCCCACGAGGGTGGCGATGGCCAGATCCTTGGCCTTCTCCAACTCGGCGTCGAGTTGACTCGTCAACTTGTCCAGGAAACTGGGCCGGCTCGGCTCGGCGTGAGTCAGCGGCGACGGGGCCGGCGCCGGCGCGCGTTCGATTAACTCGACTGGCGCCGCAGACTGCCCTTGTGCCACCCGGCGGCCGGGCTTCGTGCGCCCGCCGAGGAAAACGCCCAGGGCCACGCCCGAGAAGAGGGATAGCCCCAGCAGGGTCCAGGGGTGCCGGTCCACCTGGTACTCGAGGTTCAGGTTTCGCTTGACCGATTCCGTAGCATCATGCACCGTTTCCGTGACGCTGCTGATGGTCTCCTGAACGGTCTCCTTCGCGCTCGCCAGGGTTTCCTCGACGGCTTCCTTGGCACTTTCCATCGCCTCCTTGGCATTTTCCACCGTCTCCTTGACGTCCGCCTCCAGCGTCCCCAGCTTGTCGGCCAGGGAGCAGCGGGTCTCCTCGATCTGCTCGCGGATCACGTCTAGGTCTGGTTGCGTATCCATTGGACGTTCTCCTTCATGGTTTCAGCCGTCTGCGGCGGGATGACATGGAGGTGTGCGGCCTGGTTACAGCCCGTGTAGAAGAGCACTGCCCCAAGCGCGGCCAGGACGCCGCCGACTATCAGGAACGAGCCCCACCAGGGTAGCCCGGCTACCTCGTGCAGGACGCAGACGACGCTGACGCACAGCAGGATACCAGCCAGGGCCAGAATGCCCGCTCCCACCGCCATCGAGCCGGCAGCGGTCTTGGCCTTGTGCCACTCCCCCAGCATTTCGGTCTTCGCCAGCGCGAGCTCCTGATGAAGGAGCGTCTGCACGTCGCTTACTATCCCCCCGAGCTGGGAGGCCATGCTCGGGGGGAGTTCGGTTGGGATGCGATCGGACATCGTTTACCTCCGACAGACAATGCCGATGAGGAGACCGGCGCCGAAGGCGATGGCCAGCGCCGGCAGGGGGTGATGGCGAATGGCACCCGCGACGTCGTCGGTGATGTCGCTAACGCCGTGGTCTTGCAGGTAACGGCCGCCCGTCTCCAGCTGGTTGGCGACAGCGCCGGCAGCGGAGCCGACCACGCCCGGGCGCGGGGCGGCCTGGCGTAGCGAGCCCGCTACGGAAGTCATGCGCTGCCCCGCCGAGGCCAGCGCATCGTCGGTCCTGTCTTCGGCCGCGCGGGCCAGTTCGGAGGCCGCCGACGTTGCCGCCTGCGTGGCCTCGCTGCCCGCTTGCTGCAGGCGAGTAATGGCCGCATCCGCGTGGCCACGGGCCTGGCCCGTCTGGGCATTACCCTGGTTATTGGGATTCGCCATGATCCGACTCCTTCTGTTGTGGGTCGTTCGCGACCCTGACTACTGAGCAGCCCCAGAGCGCAGGGGCCTGGGAAACCCGAGATCGCCCGGGCCGGCGAAAAAAAAAGCCAACGTGGCGGACTACCCCTCACACGGGTAGTCCGCCACGTCGGCTTACTTGGCAACGGGCCTCCCGGCACAACCGGGTTGCCCTTCGTTTAGTCGTCCGACGACTTCGATCCGGTCTTTCGCGGAGCCGACTTGGAATTCACTGAGGCCCCGCTGCCGGTTCAGTATACGGCAACGGATGAGGACGGCAAGTGGATCTTTGAGCCGGCTATTATGTTCTTCGGACGTGGCGGGGCGCACGTCGCCCTCCATAGGCAAGAAACGGGGGCAGCGTAGGGCAGCGTGAATTAGTCCTACACGGCAGGCGAAAAGTAGGCTATCCCCTTTGAACGCCCGTGTTCAACGACTGCGCAAGCTCTGTGCCGGTCGCCGCGCTTTTTGGGGGCACCGCGACCACGTAAGGGTGCCGGGTGCGACCACTGGTTTTTCTGGCACCCGCTCGTATAATAAAAGTGGCGAGGGAGGATTTGAGTGCTTGCAGAGCCTCCCCCGCGGCACAAGTAACGTCGGAGAACTGGTGGCAGGGCAACTCGGCGTGGCCGGGAGGCCCGGTAATGAGTGAGCCGGCGTGGGGGACACCCGAAGGGTGTCCCCCACGCCGGCTTTTTTTTCCTCAGGCGGCGCGGCACGGCGGTTGCGATATTACGCCCTACAAGACTTGTAAGCCGACCGCGGGCTCAGCGGTGGCCGCCACATCAGGAGCTGATCCATGAGTACGACAACCCTTTCGCGCCTGGGATCGAGCCCGCCCCGGCTTCGGGAGGAGGCTTCCCGACTGCGAATTGTGACCGCTCGGCTGGGGGCCGGGGCCTTCATCCTTATGCACGTCGCCTGCCTGGCCGTGTTCCTCACTGGTGCGAGCATGCCCGCGCTGGCCCTGTGCGGCGGGGTTTACCTACTCCAGATGGTCGGCATCACGGCCGGCTTCCACCGCTACTTCTCGCACCGCTCGTACAAGACCAGCCGAGCGTTCCAATTCGTACTGGCCTGCCTGGGGTGCAGCGCCGCGCAGCGGGGGCCGCTGTGGTGGACGGCGCAGCACCGGCATCACCACCGCACCTCGGACACGCCCCAGGACCTGCACTCGCCCGTCACCCACAGCTTCTGGCACTCCCACATCGGCTGGGTGCTCTCCGGAGAGTCCGACGTGACGGACGAGCGGTCGCTGAAGGACCTGAGCCGCTACCCCGAGCTGCGCTGGCTGGACCGCTACCACTGGGTGCCGCCCCTGCTGCTGGCCGGGTTGTGCTTCCTGATCGGCGGTTGGGCTGGGCTGGTCTGGGGCTTCTTCGTCAGCAGCGTGCTGTCGCACCACGCGACCTTCACGGTCAACTCGATCTGCCACGTCTGGGGGCGGCGGCGCTACGCGACGGCCGACGCCAGCCGGAACAACGTGCTCGTGGCCCTGATTACCCTGGGCGAGGGCTGGCACAACAACCACCACCACTACCAGAGCAGCGCCAGGCAGGGCGTGCGCTGGTGGGAGATCGACGTCAGCTACTACCTCCTCTGGCTGCTGGCCGCAGTAGGCCTCGTCTGGGACGTGCGCAAGCCGCCCCGGCGCAGGCTAGCGGGCGCGGCAAGGGGCCGGCGTGCGGCCCGCGTCCCCCAACAGACCAACACACCAAGGCATCAAAACGGAGATTAACATGACACGTCAGACGACCGAGCTGGACCAACGCCCGGCGCAACTCGCCGCGGAGAGTGGGCAGAGGAGGCCGGCATTCGTGGACACGTTAGAGGCGATGGAGGACGGGCTCAAGGATGCCATGCACGAGGGCCGCGACGCGGTCACCGCGGTCGCCGGCGCCGTCAACGACACCGTGGAGGCCACGGGCAAGGTCGCGCGGGAGGGGGCCCGGGGCGCGGCGGACGTCCTCGCCTGGGTGCTCGACGTCCCCGGCCACGTTAGCCGCCACCCCTGGGTCGCCCTCGGCGGGGCAATCCTGGCCGGCGCTCTGCTTGTCCGTTGGTCCCGTCGGCAGTAACGGGCGGTGGGGGCAGGTCGGCTCGAGACAGCCGACCCTTTTTGCGGAGGTACTGAACCGTGACGAAGGCACCCGCGCCGGCGAGTTGGCAGCGTGCCGTGGTCCTGCTGGCCGGGACGGTGGTGGCGATCGCCGTGATCGTCGCCCTCTACTGGGCCCAGGTGGTCTTCATCCCCGTGGCCCTGGCCATCTTCCTGACCTTCGTGCTGTCGCCCGTCGTAACAGCCCTTCAGCGCCGGCGGTTAGGCCGCCTGCCATCGGTCCTGGTCGTCGTGCTGTCGGCCGCCCTCCTGCTCGCCGGAGCCGCCTGGTTGGTCACGACGCAGGTGACCGGCCTGCTCCGTGATTTGCCCACGCACACCGAGAACATCATGAAGAAGACCCGCGCGCTGCGGGGGATGGGCCAGGGGTCCCTTGGCGACGGCCTGGACAAGATGTTTCAGGAGGTCTCCAGTGCATGGAATGCTAAACCACCCGAGGGTGGGGCGGCGCCGGGGCAACTCGCGAATCAGGGCGGTGAGGCCGGGGCTACGACGCCGGAGAGACCGGCCGCCGTCGTCCTCCAACCGCAGAGTTCCCCCTGGCTAGGACACTTCTCCAGCATTCTCCAACCAGTCGCGGCGTCGGTCGGTACGCTGGCCCTGGCCCTGGTCCTGGTGGTCTTCATGCTGCTCAAGCGGGAAGACCTGCGCAACCGCCTGATCCGGTTGGCCGGGCACGGCAGCCTGACGACGACCACGAAGGCCGTCGAGGAGGCCGGGCTGCGCATCAGCCGCTACCTGCTCATGCAGCTGCTCATCAACGGCAGCTGCGGTCTAATCTTCACCGTGGCCCTGCTGATCATCGGGGTGCCGTATGCCCCACTCTGGGGGTTCCTGCTGGCGCTGTTGCGCTACGTCCCTTACATTGGCTCGTGGCTGGCCTTGCTGCTGCCGCTGGGCCTCAGTGTGGCCATCGCACCGGGCTGGGGGCGGCCGCTGGCCGTCCTGGCCAGCTTCGTCATCCTGGAACTGACGGCCGCCAACGTTGTGGAACCGCGGCTGTTCGGCCACAGCATCGGCGTCTCGGAGGTGGCCCTGCTGATCGCGGCCGCATTCTGGGCCTTCCTGTGGGGGCCGATCGGCCTCGTTCTGTCCGGACCGCTGACCGTCTGCCTGGTCGTGCTCGGCCGCTACGTCCCGCGGCTCGCCTTCCTCGACGTATTGCTGGGCGATCAGCCCGCCCTCGATCCGGAGGTCACCTACTACCAGCGCCTGCTGGCTCACGACCAGGACGAAGCGGAGAAGCTGGTCCTGGAACGGGCCAAGGGTACGGCGCCGGAAGAAGTGTTCGATCAACTGCTGATTCCCGCGCTGAGCTTCGCCAAGCGGGACCTGGAGCGCGACGACCTGTCGGAGGCTGATGCGGAGTTCGTCGTCCAGGCGACGCGCGAGATCGTCGCTGGTCTCGGCAAGCGCCAAGCGGTGGTAGCTCCGCCGGAGCACTGCGCTGGCCAGGGCCCGGCTGCTGGCCTGCGCGGCGGGTGCCGGTGCCGATCTGCTCGGAGTGGAAATGCTGGCTGCACTCCTGGATCCGGCCAGGTGGCAGGTGGAGTTGCTCGGCGAGGAGTCGTTGACGTTCCGACGTGTTGGCGGCCGTGGCGGAGCACAGCCCGGCCATCATCTGTATCGGGTCCTTACCGCCGGGCGGGCTGGCCCACAGCCGCTACCTGTGCAAGCGACTGCCTGCGCTTCCCAGGCTTGAAGATCGTCGTCGGCCGCTGGGGGCTCAAGGGCGACATCGAGGAAAACGGAGAACAGTTGCGGGAGGCAGGCGCCGACCTGGTGGCAATGACGTTGGCGGACACACGGGATCAGTTGAACACCTGGTTACCCGTCCTGGGCGGCGAACAGTCCCGGGCTTCGGAGCTGGCCGACGCACGGCGACAGGCGCTTGCGGTCTAGCGGTGGCCAGCCTATAGACGGGAGATCTAACCTATGGCACCGTGATCAAGCTGGCAGCCAGGATCATCCGGGGACTTTATCATTGATGGGCGATTGGGCCCGTGGGTAGGCTGACGTTGATGATAGACACCGAGCAAGAAGGTCGGAAAATCCCTCCCTCAACGGCAACCCCGCCATCGGCGCCCCTGGCGATGATGGTTTTCTGGATGCTCCTGGGCGGTGCCGCCGGGATCAACATCACACAGCGGATTTGGCTCCTCCTGGGCATTGGCTTCGGCGACGTGTCAATTGCCGTGCCGGTCGGGGGCGTGGCTGGGGCGGTCGCCGGGGCGTTCCTCGGCCTGATCAATAACCCGCGCTTGCTGGTGCTTCTGATGGCGGTGTTTGCTGGATCGGCCGCCGGAGCCGTCGCCGGCCGGCTCCCCTGGGGGGACGTTGGCGAAGTCGGCGGCCAGGTGGCCGGGGCCCTGGTGGGCGGAGCGGCCTGGGCCGTGTGGCTTTTCTTTGGGGGCGGCCAGGGACGGCAGCTGTGACCGCGGCGCGCTGATTCGCCGCGCTGTCCCGCACCAGGGCGAAGAAGCGGCGTATCGCGCGTTGAGGGATAGCGCCAGGGCCGAATCGTTCGCCTGCGGTGGATTCGGCCGAGGCCGGTCGCAACAATAAATACCGAAATAGGGCGAAATGCACTTGCCGTTCCCGCCGCCGGCCCTATGATGAGCATTAGCTGGGGCCACATGGATCGGAACGTGGCTCAAAGCAAACGAGATCGTAGTTGTCGGATGACTAGATGAAGGGCAACCCGGCCAGGCTGGGGGGCCCGTTAGCCGAGTAAGCCGACGTGGCAGACTAACCCGTTGGGTTGGTCTGCCACGTCGGCTTTTTTCGTTGTGGCCGATCCGGCGCATGGAAGCAAACGCTTCAGAATCGCAGGACGCGTGCCAAGGAAGCCTTCGAGCTTCAACCACCCCTAACAAACAGGCGCTGGGGCTTACTGTGCTGGCCGACTCCGCGTGTTGAGTCGGCCCGACGCGAGGGGCCGTGGCGTCTCAAGGAGTTGTCAGATGTCACGAATCCGATTTGTCGCCCTGGCAGGGTCCGCCGTCGCAGCAGTCGCGCTGACTGTTCGCTTCCGGCGCCGAGGCCGGTTCACGGGGCGGCGGCAGTCGCGGCGGCGGCAACCGCGGCGGGTACTACGGCGGCGGCAACCGCGGCGGGTACTACGGCGGCGGCAACCGCGGCGGGTACTACGGCGGCGGTTACTACGGCAACCGCGGCGGCTACTACGGCGGCGGCTACTATGGGGGCGGAATCAGCATCTACCCCGGCTCGCTGTACGACTACTCCTACGGCGTGGCGCCGTCGTACGGCGTCCCCGTCGCACCGTACTTCGGCGCGATGCCGGCCGCGCCCGGCGCCGACGCATCGGACCTGACGGTCCACATTTCGGTGCGGTCGCCGGCCGATGCGGAGATCTGGTTCGAAGGGTCGAAGACGACCCAGACCGGCGCCATGCGCGAGTTCGAATCGCCGGAACTGAAACCGGGCCGGCAGTACACCTACGAGGTGCGGGCCCGCTGGATGCAAGACGGCAAAAAGGTGTCGCAGACGCAGACCATCGAGGTGTCCGCGGGCGACCGGAAGACCGTCGATTTCACGAAATCGGCCAGGTAGCTCGTCGCCTCAGCCGCGGCCGTGACTTTCACGGCCGCGGCATCCCTCGCATCTCTAACCATTGAAGGGGTCATCCATGTCTATCCTCGGTTTGATCGTGCTGGTTTTTCTGGTCCTGCTGGTCCTGGGCGGTTTGCCAACCTGGAACCACAGCCGGAGCTGGGGTTACGGCCCCAGCGGCGGCCTGGGCCTGATCCTGGTGATCGTGCTGGTGCTGGTGCTCTTCCGGGTCTTTTAACGGGAACATCGTGCCCGGCCTCGGCGGACAATAGCCGCAGGGTCGCAGAAGTGTTTTCCAAGGAGATACCTCATGAACTGGGATCAGATCACAGGCAACTGGAAGCAGCTCGCCGGCAAGGTGAAGGAAAAGTGGGGCAAGCTGACCGACGACGATCTGACGGTCGTCGCCGGCAAGCGCGAGCAACTCGCCGGCAAGCTCCAGGAGCGCTACGGCTACGCGAAGAACCAGGCGGATAAAGAACTCGACGAGTTCGCCCGCACCCTGAAGCCCTGAGTCGTTCGCGGATCGCTCGACATCGTAGCTCCGTGAGAGGAAGCAGGGGAATCTCAGTTCCCGCCTCCTCTCACCACGGCGCTGCGTGACAGATTTCCGGCCCCTCATCGATCTCGCGCGGTGCGAGCCCGAATGGGCCCAGCTTGACAAAGGTGAAAATCCATGAAGAGGGCATTCGCTGGTTTGTTCGTGATGGGTGTCGTCGCCCTGGCCGGCTGCGACAGCAAGGACACACCGGGCGGGCCGGGGGCAACCAACTCGACCGGCAAGCAACCGCTCTACGGACAGGCCGACAACACGTTCAACCTCACAGCTCCGTCGACCAGCGTCGCACAGGGGGAGACGAAGACCGTCACGATCACCATCAGTCGGGGCACCAACTTCCAGGGCGACGTCGCGCTCGAGTTCAAGGACGTGCCCGAGGGGATGACCGTCAGTCCTGCCAGCCCCGTCATCAAGCACGGCGACAAGGAAACGGAAGTCACGCTCAAGGCCGCGGCCGACGCGGCCCAGGGGAACTTCTTGGTCAAGGTGACAGGACACCCGACCAAGGGTGGCGACGGATCGACCCAGATGAAACTTGCCGTCACGGAGGACAAGGATGTGGCGGCCAAGGCTGCCCAGGCGAAGCGCGACGAGTACGCCGCCACGATGCAGAAACAGCTGGACGGACTCGACGCGAAGTACGAGGAGCTGAAGACCAGTGCCGCCAGGGCCGAGGGCCAGGCCAAGAAGGACCTGGAGAAGCAACTCGACGAGGCGAAGGTGAAGCGCGACGCGGCGGCCAAGAAGCTCGGCGAGCTGAAAGATGCATCCCCCGACCGCTGGGAAAAGGTTAAGGACGGCGTGGGCAGTGCCTTCGAGGACCTGAAGAAGGTGTTCAAGTAATCCGGGGATGCACGGGGACGCGCTGATGATCGCCGGATTGATCATCAGCGCGGCTAAGTGTCACGCCTACCAGTTAACAGACGAAGTTCCGCGTAAGAATCCACTTGCAATCGCTGCCCATGCCCGTATACTAACTTGGTAGCGAGGCCAATTGACTCCAAATCGGCTCCGCAAAATCTGGGATTGAAGTCGTCGGATGACTAGATGAAGGGTAACCCGGCCAGGCCGGGGGGCCCGTTAACGAGTATGCCGACGTGGCCGAGGACCCCATCGGGGCTTTCCGCCACGTCGGTTTTTTTTTGCTTTCGGTGGTACGGAGTGGTCCGCAGCACCAGGAAAGACCTCATGGACAAGCCCGATTCGACAGCGGCACGGCAAATTGCCCAGGCGGCCGTTGCCTTCGAGCAACGGCGAACGGGCCGGGCGCCGCGCTGGGTGACCGTGGTCCTCAGTGCGGACACGCTGGTGATCACGCTCCACGGGGCCCTGTCGCCCGCCGAACAGGCCCTCGCCCGTAGCCCGGCTGGTGCCGCCGAGGTGCAAGAGCTTCACAAGCAGCTGTTCAACGACTCCGCCGAGGTGATGCGGCAGGAGATCAAACGGATTACCGGGGTGGCGGTGCGCGAGGCGACCGCCGAGATCGAGGCGACCACCGGCAGCGTGGTGCAGGTCTTCACGACCGGCACCGCCGTGCAGGTGTTCTTGCTCGCCGGAAAGGTACCGTCGGAAACGTGGAGTGGGAGTGGGCCAGGCGATCAGTCATGAAAATGGAGGTTCCCATGTTGGTACTGACCAGGAAAGCCCAGGAAACGGTGGTCGTTGGAGGGATGAAGGGGTTCGAGCGCGTCGTCAAGGTCACGGTGCTGCAGATCCTCAACGGCAAGGTCCGGCTGGGGTTCGAGGCCGATGCCGACGTTCCCGTCAACCGGCAGGAAGTGTGGGAACAGATCGTCGCCAACGGGCCGCGCCCGCCGCCGACACCGGTGCCCGCAGTGTCGTGATGCTCCAGTCAAGGTCGTGAGCCGTCGTGCGCCAGGAGGTGCGCGATCCTTGGGCGGCCACGACCGGCTTGCCGGCCTATCGCCGGCGTACCAAATCGAGGTGTAGCGTGCTGGAGACACTGAAAGTTGTCGCCGAGATCATTTATTACATCGGCGTGAGCATCATGGGGCCCGTGGCTGTCCTGGCCTACCTCAAGGCGAAGAAAACGGACCGGCTGGAATACGAGCACAAGACCTACGACGAGCTGGACAACAAGTTCTTCGAGTACCAGAAACTCGCCCTGGAGTATTACGACCTCGACATCCTGGACATCCCCAACAACGACCCGTCCCTGGCGTTCGACAAGAAGCGAAAGCAGGAGATGGTGGCGTACTCAATACTATTTTCTCTCTTCGAACGAGCTTATCTGATGTTCAGCGATCAGGCGGACAAGTTTCGGCAAAGGCAGTGGTCGGGCTGGAAGTTTTTCCTGAATGATTTCCTGCGACGGGAAACCGTCCGAACAGCGTGGCAGCTGAGCAAGGCGACGTATGACACGGAGTTTCAACTGTTCATGGATCGGAAGATCGCCGCCGTCATGGCCGCCGCGCTGCCCGTGGCCTCGCCCGTGGTCCCAGCCCCTCACGCGCCGCCGGCATTGGTGGCCGTAGCCGGCCACGCAAGTGACTAAGCTCCCCTCGCCCCGGTACTCCGGGGAGAGGGGTTGGGGGTGAGGGGTACTCTCCGCGAAATCGGACCCCCTCACCCCAGCCCCTCTCCCCCGAGTACGGGGGAGAGGGGCGGACCGCGGCCTGACAACCGACCCGTGCGCACCCTCTCCCCCGAGTACGGGGGAGAGGGGTTTCCAGCACCGATGATCACGGCCGCCTTGGCAATTCGCCGATGCGGCCTAGCCTTTCTAGGAGTCAACCTTGAACCTGCTCAAGCTGGCCGTCGTTTTCCTGGTCGTCGCCCTGATCGCCGCCTTCGTCGGCTTCGGCAACGTCGCCGCCCTGTCGTGGGAAGGGGCCAAGATCCTCTTCATCATCTTCCTGGTTCTCGCCGTGCTTTCCTTCCTGGGCGGCCGGTACCGGGGAGGCAACTTTTGGGGTTAACGGTGTGAAGTGGAAGAGCCGCGGGGCCGGCGAACCGGCAGCGCGCGTCAGCGGTCCAGACGCCCAGCCCAACCACAGGAGGTGACCCGTGCGAACCGTTCGGCCCCTGTTTCTCTCGACCTATCCGCCGGAAGAGTGCGGGCTGGCGACGTTCACCCGGGATTCGGCCGACGCCGTGGACCTGGCGGCCGGGGAGCCGGTGTCCTCGTTGGCGGCGATCCAGAAGACGCGCCGCGCTCCGTTACGACGATCCCGCGCGTGGTCCACGTCATCGACAACAGCCGCCCGGACGCCTACCGCCTGGCCGCCGAGGTGGCCAACGACGGCCCGTGCGACGTGGTGAGCTTGCAGCACGAGTTCGGCCTCTACCCCGGCGAATGGGGCGAGCGCGTGCTGGACTTCGTGCGCGCCTGCCGCAAGCCGATCGTCACCACGTTCCACACGCTGATGACCGAGCCGGACCCGCTGCCGCGGCGGCTGATCCAGCAGCTGGCGGCGCACAGCCAGGGCATCGTGGTCATGACGAAGATCGCCGCGCGGCTGCTGGCGCAGCGTCTACCACGTGACGGGGCCGAGCGTGCAGGTGATTCCCCACGGCGTGCCGGAGGTCCCGTGGGAGCGCGACGGTACGCACAAGGCCCGGCTGGGGCTGGCGGGCCGGCGGGTGATCTGCACCTTCGGGCTCATCAACCGCGGCAAGGGGCTGGAATACATGATCCAGGCCATGCCCGGATCGTGGCCGCCTGCCCGGACGTGCTGTACCTGATCGTGGGCGTCACCCATCCGCAGGTCAAGCGCCACGAAGGGCGAGGTCTACCGCGAGAGCCTGGCCGCGATGGCCGAAGCGCTGGGCGTCGGCGACCACGTGCGCTTCGTGAACCAGTATCTCAGCCTTGCCCGACCTGCTGGGCTACTTGCAGGCCTGCGACGTGTACGTCACCCCCTACCCGGGAAAGGACCAGATTGCCAGCGGCACGCTGGCGTATGCCCTGGCGGCGGGCCGGGCGGTGGTCAGCACGCCCTACCTCTACGCCGAAGAGGTGCTGGCCGACGGGCGCGGGCCTGCTCGTGCCGTTCGCCGACAGCGCGCGCCCTGGCCGAGGCGACGCTGCGTTTCCTGGGCGACGCCGCGTTCCGGGTGGAGACCCGGCGGCAGGGCTTACGAATACGCCCGGCCGATGTTCTGGCCGAACGTGGGCCGGCAGTACCTGGAATTCTTCAACCAGGTCGTGTCCGCGACACTGGCGAGCGCGGACGCGGCTTGCCGGCGGCGTTTGCCGACGCCCGAGCGGCAAGGGTCGCCCGCAACATCCTGATGCAAGGAGGCTTGTAATGCTGCGAGCGTGACCGGATCGCCCTGGATCACCTGGACCGCATGACCGACTCGACCGGGCTGATCCAGCATGCCATCTACGGCATCCCGCGGCGCGAGAGCGGCTACACGACGGACGACAACGCCCGGGCCTTGCGCCTGTGTACTCGCCTCTGGGGCCAGCACCCGAACGAGCGCATGCTGAGCCGGGTGACGGCGTACCTGAGCTTCCTGGAGTTCGCCCGCCGCCCCGGCGGCGGGTTCCACAATTTCCTCAGCTACCAGCGCCACTGGCTGGACGCGGAAGGCATGCGGCGATTGCCAGGGCCAGGCGGTGCGCGCCCTGGCCGAAGTGCTCGGCAGCAGCCTGCCCGACGACTACCGCGACGCTGGCCCGCGAGTTGATCGAAGCGGTCCTGCCCACGCTCGCCGATCTGCGGAGCATGCGCGCGCAGGCGTACGTCATTCTGGCCTGGGGGCATCTGTGGACGGCAGGGGTGAAGGACATCGAACCGCTGGAAGCGGTGGCCTGGTCCGCGGCGCAGCGGCTGGTGGAATGCTACCAGCGCGCCGGTGCGGCCGGACTGGCCGTGGTTCGAGTCGCGCATGACCTATGCGAACGCGGTGCTGCCGCACGCCCTGTTCATCGCCGCCCGGCGCTGGCCGCAGGAAGGCGTTCCTGGAAGTCGCCGAGGCCTCGTTCGCCTTCCTCGACCGGCGAGACGACCGCGCGAGGCGTCTTCTGGCCGGTCGGCAACGGCGGCTGGTATCCGCACGGCGGAGAGAAAGCCCCGTACGACCAGCAACCGGTGGAAGCCGTCACGATGGCCGAGGCCGCGCTGGCCGCCTTCGGCCTGCTCGGCGACGAGAAGTACCTGGCCGCCTTCCGCCGGGCCCACGGCTGGTTCCACGGCGACAACAGCTTGCAAGCAGCCGCTCGTCGACGCCCGTCGCGGCGCCTGCTGCGACGGCCTGCACGCGTCCGGCGTGAATCGCAACCAGGGGGCGGAATCGACGCTCGCTTACCTGTGGGCGGAACTCGACAACCTCGAACTCCAGCACGCGGCCGAGGAGGGCAAGCCGGCGGCCGCCAGCGCGTAGTCGTAGGGTGCGTCAGCGTACTCGCCGACGCACCATCCGGCCCCGGTGCGTCGCGCGAGTACGTTGACGCACCACGCTACTACTCCCGTTGTGGCACGGTCTCCGGACCGTGCCACGTGGCGACCGTGGTCTCACGGAATCATCACGGCTCCGGAGACCTCGGTCGCCAATGGACGTCAGGAACCGTGCACAACCTGGTATGGCCGGTAGAGACCGTGCCACAACGTCGCCACTCGCGTACGCCGTGCACACGTCACGGACGACTCTCAAGGAAGATCCGCAATGCTTCGAGAATCGAAATCACCTGCTCTGTACACGGAGCTGTTCCATCGCCATGCCGCCAACCCGATCCTCACGGCCCAGGACTGGCCCTATCCGGCCCACACGGTGTTCAACGCCGGCGCCTGCCAGGTGGGCGACGAAACGGTGTTGCTCGTCCGCGTCGAGGACCGCCGGGGCCATTCGCATCTGACCGTGGCCCGGAGCAACGACGGCGTGTCGAACTGGCACATCGACGCCAAGCCCAGCTTCGCCCCCGACCCGGCCAAGTTCTCGGAAGAAGAGTGGGGCGTGGAAGACCCGCGCCTGACCTGGGTCGAGGACCGCGGCGAATGGATCATCGCCTACACGGCCTACTCGCCCAGCGGCCCGCTGGTGTCCCTGGCACGAACCAAGGACTTCACCTCGTTCTCGCGTCTCGGCCCGGTCATGCCGCCGGAGGACAAGGACGCCGCCGTCTTTCCCCGCCGCTTCGGCAACCGCTACGCGATGATCCATCGGCCGGTCTCCGCCGGCAGCTCCGGCGCGCACATCTGGCTGTCCTTCTCGCCGGACCTGACCCACTGGGGCGACCACCACATCCTGCTGCACGCCCGGCGCGGCGCATGGTGGGACGCCAACAAGATCGGCTTGAGCCCGCCGCCGCTGGAAACGCCCGAGGGCTGGCTGCTCCTTTACCACGGCGTGCGTGTGACCGCCGGCGGCTGCCTGTATCGGCTGGGCCTGGCCCTGCTGGACCTGGAAGACCCCTGTCGGGTCCTTCGCCGCAGCGACGAATGGCTCTTCGCGCCGGAGATGCCCTACGAGCGCCAGGGGGACGTCAACGGCGTGGTGTTTCCCTGCGGCTGGATTCTGGACAAGGCGAGCGGCGCGATCCGCATGTATTACGGCGGTGCGGACAGCTGCCTGGCCCTGGCCACCGCCCAGCTCTCCGACCTGCTCGGTTACCTCCGCAAGTGCCCCGCACCACCGACACGCAAGCGCAAGGGCATGGTCTTGGCCGATTGAGAACGCTCGGGATGTGCAAGCTGGGATAGCAGAACTACGTGGCGGGGGCGGAGATTCCAAGAAATACCTCTTGTGACTTAGCTTACCCGCTGGCCGACACCGTCTTGAGATCGGCGCGCTGCCCCTCGTAGGTCTCGCTGAAGCCAAGCACCCGCGGATCGGGCTCGTGACCCCAGGACCGGCAGGCTTGCCGATAGATCGTCCGGCCACCAGTTCTCGTGCCGGGTCAGCCCTTGCTCCCGGACGGCTCGCCAGTTGCTGAGGATCTTCGACCAGCACTGGTCGCCGTAGTCCAGCGCCTCGCTTCCAGTCGCCGAAACTGCGGGATGTACCAGTCGCGGCCGATGGCGGCGTGCAAGCACCTCGTCGGCCCAGTCGTAATCCTGGATCGTCGCCATCAGCGGGATCGCCCGAGGCCGACGCCGACCTCCCACTCGTAACCGCTTGCCGGTCTTCGTCATCAGGCCCTGCTCGATGAAGTACAGCACCGCGTGGCGTTCCATCGGCGTGCATTCGGTGTTGAGCCGCAGCGACCAGTTGTGCGTGATCCGCGCCTGCGTCCAGTCGACGCCGATGGCGACGAAGCCGACCTCGCCCATCATCGCGTGCCGGGCCTCGTCCCAGAGCTGGCGGGTCATGTCGCGGTAGTAGCCCCACGGCTTGCCCTTGGTCTGCGTGATGATGCTGGCCATCATCTCCGGCACGTCGATCTCGCGAAGCCGCTTGAAGAGCATCATCAGCGTCTTCGGGCGGCGGCGACAAATCAGGGTTGTAGAGGAACGATTCGGCGTTGACGCCCTGGTTCCACAGGTCCTGGAACCGCTCGTCGCGCTGCGGGACGGGGTCGTAGACATAGGGCTTCGCCGAGTAGGTTCGCTCGATGAGTTGGCCAAACGGCTTGGCTGTGCCGTCCAGGTCGCCGGCAGCGGCCAGGCACTGGCGGAGGCGGTCCAACCAGGGAGTCATGGCGTGCCAGGCGGCGTCATCGACGAGGCATTCCAGACAGTGGCCGCCGAACTCGATCATGTCCGCGACTTCGAGTCCGGCGAATCGACACGACGCGGACCGAGGGGGCGTCGGTCAGCGGGTTGGTGTCCGAGCGGTGCCGTGCGAGGGCCACTGTCAAGCGGGCAGGGCCACTTCGTAGAGGCCCGCGAGCAGCTCCGCGGTCGTGGGCGCGGCCAGGATTTCGTCGAAGAACAGCTGCAGCGCGGGGTGGGGCACGTCTTCCAGACCGAGCGGCGGCTCGCGCATCTCGCCGACGCGCGTCCGCAACGCCTGCACGTGCTCCGCGCACAGATAGGCATGATGAGCAAAGCCGGTCTTCAGCTCGTAAATCGGCTCGGCGGTGATGCGGGCCGTGAAGATCTCGTGCAGGCGGCGGAAGGCGTAGTGATAGCGCTTGAGCCGGCTGACGCAGGCCTCGACGCTCAGGCCGGGCCGGGCCGCTTCCTCCAGGGTGGCCAGGCCCGCAAGGGTCGGCAGGCCCCGATACGAGTGAGAGCTGGCCGGAGTGATCGCCTCGGACATGATGTCGGCTCCGTACACGCGGGGCGAGGGCCATTATAGTAAGAGGCGAGTGCGAACCGATGAATCGGGAGAGGTTCCCATGCGTGTCCTTCTGGGCAGCGGCGGTTTTCGGACGCCGGAACGCGTCGCCGCCTTGACTGCCGAAATGAAACGTTTCTTCGGCCGCGTCGAGCGGCTGCTGTTCGTCCCCTATGCCCTCGCCGACCACGACGCCTACGCGCAGAGGCTGTGCGAGAAAGAGATCAACGCCGGCTATCCGCTCGATGGCCTGCACCGGCACCTTGACCCGGTGCGTGCCGTCCGCGAGGCCCCGGCGCTGTTCGTGGGCGGCGGCAACAGCTTTCGCCTCCTCGCCGAACTGTATCGTTTGGGTCTGCTCGAGCCGATCAGGGAGCGCGTTCGGGCCGGCGTCCCCTTCCTGGGAATCAGCGCCGGCTGCAATGTGGCCTGCCCGACGATCAAGACGACCAACGATATGCCGATCACTGCCCCGCCGAGCCTGGCCGCCCTCGGGCTGGTGCCGTTCCAGGTCAATCCGCACTATTTCCACGGGCAAACGTGGGTCAAGCGCGAAGATGGCTTCCACGAGCACTACGGCGAGACGCGCGATGACCGCGTCCGCGAATTCCACGAGATGAACGACACGCCGGTGGTCGGCCTCTGGGAGGGGGGATTGTTGCGCGTGGAGGAAGGCCGCACCCGGCTGGTGCGAGCGCCGGCCCGGGTTTTCCGCAAGGGGCAGGACCCAGTCGATGTGCAACCGGAGGCGTGGATCGATGTGTTGCTTGCCGCTTAGCGGCGGATCGTAGATCCGCGCGAAGGAGCGCGTCCTCTTGCTGGGGCGGCGGCACGGTGATAACGTGCGGTTTGAGAGGACTGACGAGAGTCGCTAACCGGGGGCCCGTCGATGCCGCTCCGAGATCACTTTCATCCGCCTGTCAAGCACCAGCTAGAGTGGGATTCGCTGCAGTGCAGGATGGGCGTCGAACATCGCTGAGGCACTCAACACGCGCTGGCTGCCGCCGGAGTTCGTCGCCAAGGAGCACAGGTACAGTGAGGGTCGGCTAGAGATCGATGTGGCGACGTACGAGCGTGCCCACGGCCCTGTCGCGAGCCCGGCCCCCTCCAAGGAAGCCAATGGCCCGGTCGGAACCGCGACCGCGACCCGCCTCTACACGCCGCCGGCCCCCACCGCAACCATGCCCGCCGTCTTCCCCGACACATTCGAGGTGCGGGTATTCAGCAGCGACGGTGGGAATCATCTGGTCGCAGCGATCGAACTGATCAGCCCTGGAAACAAGGACCGGCCGGAGGTGCGCCGGGCTTTTGCGGCCAAGTGCGCCGCCTATCTTCAACAGGGAATAAGCCTCGCCATCGTCGACATCGTCACCGCGCGGCGGTCCAACTTGCACAACGACATCGTGCGGTTGATGGAGGCCAGAGACGACTTCCAGCTGCCTATCGAGACTAGCCTCTATGCGGTGGCCTATCGACCGGTGTTGCGCCAGGACACCACACAGATCGAACTCTGGTCGATGCCGCTGGCCATCGGCACGACGCTACCAACTCTGCCGCTCCGGCTGACTGCGGATTTGTTTGTTCCCCTCGAACTCGAATCGACGTACATGGAAACCTGCCGCAAGCGCCGACTCGCCTGATCGCCTTCGGGAGACGTACCTGATGTCCGCCGAGCCGCCGGCCCCGACGCCCGAGGAACTGAAGCGTGCCTTCAAGGCCTTCAAGAAGCGCCTCAAGATCACGCGCCTCGATGCGGAATCATCGATTGCCGGCGGGCCGCTCAGCAGCGGACGACGTTCCGACATCGTCGCCATCTCGCCGCCCGCCGAGTTCCCCCAGGCGGTCTGGGATGCCCTGGTGCGCCAGGGCAAGCTCAAATCCGCCGGCCGGGGCATGTACGAAGTTGTCGAGCCGTAAGGCGGCCTTCCCCTCTGCCGGCCGGTAGCGCAGTCAGGGGAATGGACCCGGGAGGTCGGCGGGCAAGCCCCGAGTTGCCGGGGCCCGCTTGCACCGGGCCAGCGCCTGCTCTGGCGTCAGCAGGCGGTCGCGGTCCTCCGGGTGTGTGCGAAACCAGGCCGCCACCAGCAACACGCCGTCGATCTCATGGCCGGCCAGGGCCGACCTCGGTGGGAAACGGCGCCGATAAGTCGTGCGGATTAGGGTCGCAGTCTGGCTGGCGGTCTCGGCCAATGGCGCCGGCCGCGACGCCGTCACCCGTCCCTGATGAATCAGATACCAAATCTCCCCGCCCGCCTGATCACAGATCGGATAAATGAACGATTGCCCGTCGCGCAGCCGGCGCAGGCGCTGGAGGCGATCGTGGAGTTTCTGGAGGACTTCGATCCGGTCGCGCAGGTCCGCGGCCCGTTCGAAGCACAGCTCCGCGGACGCCGCCGCCATGTCGCGAGCCAGGGTTGTCAGAAGCGAGGTGTCCCGGCCTTCGAGGAATGCCCGGGCCGCCCCGACCCGCCGGGCGTAGGCGGCCCTCGTGCAAGCGGCGGCACACGGGCCCAGGCAGGTGCCGATCTCGTGGCGGAGGCAGGCGGCGGCGCGCGGCTGGGGGAACAACTCCGCCTGGTCGGCGAAGATCATTGCCTGGGTCTGGGGACAGTCGCGCAGGGCGAAGGCGTCGTTGAGGCGGCGCACCGCTTCGCGCGTGGGCGGGCCGGCGGAAATGGGGCCGAAGCAGGCCAGCACGTCCGCCGCCGGCCGCCTCGACAGGAAGACGGAGGGAGCCGGCCGTCGTCCCAGACAGATGTACGTGGATCGGCGGCGGTGGGGCTGCCCGTGCACATTAAGCCGCGGCCGCCAGCAGCGGATCAACTCCAGCTCGCGCAGCAGGGCCGCAAACTCGTTGGGCATCTCCTGCCAGACCAGCGCCCGCGTCTGCCGCAGGATACGTCCGGCCTTGGGATCGCGGCTCTTGGGGCGGAAGTAGCTGAGCAGCCGGGCCCGCAGCGACTTGGCCTTGCCGACATAGATGAGGCGTTCGGCAGCGTCCAGCATGCCGTACACCCCAGGCCGGCGCGGACACTCGGCCCGGACGGCGAGGCGCAGGAGTCCCGGACGGTGTCCCACGGCGCGTTGCAGCTGCGCCTGCGCAGCTGTCGGATCGAGGCTGCTCGGACCAAAACCGGCAAAGACCGGGTGCGCGAACAGGCTATCCATCGGTAGCGGATCCTTCCGGCGATCCAGCGAAAGAGCGGCCGCTTGCGGCGTTTTGAGGCCGCAAACGGCCGCCCCCCCGCGACGCGGAGCGATCCTGCCGCCGCGCCGGGGCTTGCTCCCCCCAGAAAATGGTCGAGTGAACTCTTGACCAGTATGGACAGGGAGGTTATGTTGTGAGCGACATCTCGGGGATGTCAGCACCGGCGCCGCCCGGCTGGGACATTGGGGCGGCGCCGGCTCGCTTTCTTTATAGGCAGGCGCAGCTGACGTGGAAACTGGCGCAGCTGCGAATTCGGCGAGCCGGGAGCGTGAGCGACCGGGTTCACCACCGCAGAACTCCGGTCGCTCACGCTCCCGGCTCCCCCCACGCCAGCGGACCCCTGTGGACACGCTCGAGCCAGTGTGGTTTAGTGAGCGTTGAAGATGCCGTGGTTGACGCCCAGGAGGAACAGCCGATGACTGTCGATACCCTCTATTCCGCGGCCATGGGGTTGCCGCCCGAAGGGCGTGCGGCTCTTGCCGAAAAGTTGCTGGACAGCCTGGACGGTCCGCTCGACCCGGAAATCGAAGCGGCCTGGATTGCCGAGGCGAAACGGCGCATCGCAGAGATCGATCAGGGAGAAGCGGAATTGATTCCGGCCGAAGAGGTCTTTCGTACCCTGAGGATCCGCAATCACCCATGAGCCTCATCTTCCACAAAGCGGCGCGGGAAGAATTGAAAGAAGCAACGGAATACTACGAAGGAAGGCGCGAAGGACTCGGTGAGGAGTTCGCGGAAGAAGCAAAGAATGCCCTGGCGCGCGTCCAAAGCCACCCGGAAGCCTGGACATTGCTCGCAGAGGGAGTGCAATGCTGCCGCTTGAAGCGGTTCCCTTACGGGGCTATCTATACCCTTCGCGGGGACGACATCTACGTCGTGGCGATCATGGATCTTCGGCGAAAGCCCGGATACTGGGCCAATCGGCTATAAGCAGGTCAGGAGTCAGTTACCCCGTCCTCAGCCCCCGCCGTACCCACCGCACCACCTCCGCAAACACCAGCACCGACGCCGTCCCCGCCACGATCCCCAGCCAATCGTGCCAGCCGAGCGGCTCCACTCCGAACACGTCCGCCAGGAATGGCACGCTCACGATCAGCACCTGGCCCAGGGCCACGGCCGACGCGATGGCCAGGAACGTCGGATTGCGCCCCAGCCCGCTCAGACCGCTTTCCTCGGGCACCAGCGAGCGGCTGTTGACCTGGTTCCAGACCTGGAAGAACACGTACACCGTGAAGAAGATGCTCGCCTGCCGCACGCTCAGGTCGGCCGACGGCGGACCGTCGCGGAACCAGCCATAATGCTGCATCCCCACCAGCAGGGTCATCATCACCACGACGAAGAATGCCGCGGTCGTGAAGATGGTGCCGAGCATCGCCCGCGTGAGGATGCTCTCGTCACGGCGCCGGGGCGGCTGGCGCATCACCCCCGGCCGCGGCGGCTCCGAACACAGGGCGATCGACGCAAACGTATCCATGATGACGTTGATCCACAATAGCTGTAATACCGTGAACGGCGGCTTGACGCCGAAGAACGGGCCCAGGAAGGCGATCGTCAAGGCGCTGACGTTGATCGTCAGCTGGAACTGCAGGAAGCGCTGGATGTTCTCGTAGAGCGAGCGGCCCCAGTGGACGGCCTTGACGATGGTGGAGAAGGCGTCGTCGAGCAGGACGATATCGCTGGCCTCCTTGGCGACCTCAGTGCCGGCGATGCCCATGGCCAGTCCGACGTCGGCCCGCTTGAGGGCCGGGGCATCGTTGGTGCCGTCGCCGGTGACCGCGACCACCTGGCCCAGCTCTTGCAGCGCCTTGACCAGGCGGAACTTGTCCAGCGGCCGGGCCCGGGCCACCACGCGCACCTTCGGCAGTCGGGCTTTCAAGGCCGCATCATCGAGGGCCGCCAGGGCGGCACTGGTCAAGACCGGGCCATCGGCCGCATCGATGGCGGCGTTGGGTTCGATCAGGCCGACCTCGCCGGCGATGGCGCGGGCCGTCTCGACGTTGTCGCCGGTGATCATTTTCACCTCGATCCCCGCCCGGCGGCACTCCTCGACGGCGGCCCGGACATCCGGCCGCAACGGATCGCGGATCATGGCCACGCCGA
The DNA here is from genome assembly GCA_963827935.1 of uncultured Planctomycetota bacterium. GTDB lineage: Bacteria > Planctomycetota > Planctomycetia > Gemmatales > Gemmataceae > DATFNV01. The sequence continues at coordinate 1,846,519 of CAWHCN010000004.1, forward strand.
CGAAGATGAGGTCGCTCTCCAAAGTCTCCTGTCGGGCGCGAAGGGCATCGTCATCGGCCGGCACATCGGCTGGCAGCGCCGCGTAGCCGAAGGCCAGCGTGCGCATGGCCTGGGAAGAAGCCTCGTTCACGATGGTTCGCGTTGCGGCCCGGGCTTCGGGGGTCCAGGGCACTGGGGTGCCGTCGGCCTTCAGATAATGCGTGCTGTGCTCCAGCACCCATTCCGGCGCCCCCTTCACCAGCGACACCAGCCGATTCCCCTGGCGGACGACCGAGGTCATGCGCTTGCGGTCGGAGGTGAAATGGAGGGTGAAAAGCAGCGGAAACTGTTGCCGGATCGGTGCGTACTCGATCCCCGCGTCGCGCAGCCAGAAGAGGAGGGCCGCCTCGGTTGAATTGCCGACGGGCAGCAGCTGGCCGCCTTTGTCCTCCAGGTTGGCGGTGGAATTGACGGCCGCGATGAGGGCGATCCAGTCCAGAGGCCTCTGCTCGTCCACGCCCCCTGTTAGCCCGACGCGCCAGCGAGGGCCATCCCCTCGCTGGCGCGTCGGACTAACCATATCAGTAAGTCCATCCCAGCTCAGGCGCACCACCTGCATCCGGTTTTGCGTCAGCGTGCCGGTCTTGTCGGAGCAGATGACGGTGGCCGAGCCGATGGTCTCGCAGGCGACCAGTTGCCGAACGAGGGCGTTCTCCCGCGTCATGCTCCGCATGGCCAGGGCCAGCGACACGGTCACGCTCATCGGCAGTCCCTCGGGCACGGCCACGACGATGATGATGACCATGTAGACGAAGTAGCTGAGCAGGGCACGCGGCCACCTTCAGAAGATTGTCGCTGCCGTGCGGCCAGAAGACTTCGCCGATCCAAAGGCCGCGTACCAGCAGCGCCACGAAAATCAGCCCCGCCGCGATGTAGCCCACCTTGCTGATGAGGTCGGCCAGGGTCTTCAGTTTCTGCTGCAGCGGCGTGAGCTGCTTCGAGATCGTCAGTTTCCGCTTGACCCGCGTCTCCTCGCCCTCCGGGCCCTCACGGGCCCGGCTCGCCTCGTCGTCGTCCTCCGCCGACAGGCGCCGGGCGATCTGGCCGAGTGCGTGGCATCGCCGACCTCGGCCACGAGCATCTGGCCGACGCCGTCCACCACCTGCGTGCCGCGATAGAGACAGCCGGGCTGCTCGAGCCCATCGCCCGTATCGTCGGGGACGGCCTTCTTATGCACCGGCTCCGATTCGCCGGTCATCAGCGACTGATCGACGTACAGGTCGGCCGCCTTGACCAGCCGGCCGTCGGCGGGGATTTCGTCGCCCATCTCCAGCGACACCAGATCGCCAACCACGACCTCTTCGAGCGGCACCGTGTGGAACTGGCCGCCGCGCAGTCACTTTGACGTGCAGCGATCCTTGTGGGCGTTGAGCACCTCGAACTCGCGGTCGCTCTTGTACTCGCTGAGGAAGCGACGCCGGTGGCCAGGATGACGGCGACCATCACGGCCAGCCCCTCGACCGAGGGATGGTGCGGCGGTACAGCGAGGGCGAGGAGGAAGATCGCCAGGGCGGAGACGAACATCAGGCTTGGCAGCCAGGCCGAGCGGCGGACGATCAGCAGGCCGGCGACCACCAGGCCGACGATGGCCAGCGAGACAACGGCGGCCACGGGATTGCCACTGAAGAGGTCCACGAACATCGACAAGAGCGCCGCCGCCAGCAGCACCTTGATGATCGGCTCGTCGAACTTGTCGAGGAACTTCTTCCAGAGCGGCTCGCGCGGCAGCGGCGTGAGGCGGTTGGCGCCGAAGCGCTGGCGGCTTTCGAGAACTGCGGCAGGGTCCAGGCCCGCGTCGGCATTGGTGGGGGTGGCGTCGCGGATGTCGCGGATGGTACGCATGGGGTGCCCCCAAAAACGCGGTTAGCCGCGAGGCGTCAGCCGAGCGCTGCCGAGGAGCACTCGGCTGGCGCCTCGCGGCTAACCGGGCGCCGGACCGCGCTTACTGTTCCAGGATTTCCTTCGACTTCTTGTCCGCCAACTCGCCGATCTTGTCCTCGTACTGCTTGAGCAGCGTCTGCACCTCTTCCTTGCCCTTGTCGCGCTCGTCCTCGGTCATTTCCTTGTTCTTCTCGGCGGTGTCGAAGTGCTTGTTGGCGTCGCGGCGGATGTTGCGGCAGGCGACCTTGGCCTCCTCGGCCGACTTCTTGATGCGCGTCACCATCTTCTGGCGCTGCTCGCCGCACATCGGCGGCACCTGCAGGCGGATCATCTTGCCGTCGTTGTTCGGCGACATGCCCAGGTCGCTGGAGCGGATCGCCTTCTCGATGTCCTTGAGGCACCGTCGGGTCGAACGGCCGAATGACGATCGTGCTGCGGATCGGGCGTGCTGATCTGCGCCAGCTGCTTGAGCGGCGTCGGCGAGCCGTAGTACTCGACGCGCAGGCTGTCGACCAGGGCCGGCGTGGCCCGGCCGGTGCGCAGGCCGCGCAGCTCGTCGCGGAAGACGTTGACCGCCTTTTCCATGCGTTCTTCGCAGTCGAACAGGATTTCGTCGCTGGTCATGGTCGTGTATCCGGCGGGGGATTAGTCGTTTCGCTCACCAGTGTGCCGATCGGATGCCCGGCGATGGCGCGTTCGATGTTGCCTTCGCGCTTGAAGTTGAACACCAGGATCGGCAGCTTGCGCCTCGCGGCACAGGCTGATGGCGGCCATGTCCATCACGCGCAGATTATCGCGCAGCACCTGGCCGTAAGTCAACTTCTCGTAGCGGACGGCGTGCGGGTTCATCTCCGGGTCGTCGCTGTAGACGCCGTCCACCTTGCGTCGCCTTGAGGAGGATGTCGGCCTCCAGCTCGCGGGCGCGGAGGGCGGCGGCGGTGTCGGTGGTGACGAACGGGTTGCCGGTGCCGCCGGCCAGGATGACGATGCGGCCCTTTTCCAGGTGGCGGATGGCCCGGCGGCGGATGTACGGCTCGGCCACGGTTTCCATGCGGATGGCCGTCTGCAGGCGCGTCTCGCACTGCAGGCTTTCCAGGGCGTCCTGCAGGGCCAGGCCGTTGAGGACCGTGGCCAGCATGCCCATGTAGTGGGCGGTGGCTTCCTTGATGACGTCGCCGCCGGCGCTGAACTGGGCGCCGCGGAGGATGTTGCCGCCGCCGACGACGATGGCCAGCTGCACGCCGCGCTGCACGACGCGCTTGGCCTGCCGGGCGACGCTCAGCGTCTCGTCGATGCTGATGCCGCTCTTGCCGCTGGGTCCGAAGCCTTCGCCGCTGAGCTTGAGGACGACCCGCTGGTATTTCGGCTTGAGCGCGTCCGGCGTCAGAGGATCGTCCATGGAGTGTCTGCCGTAGGGATCGGGGGGCGCCGCGGGGAAATTATAGGAACGTGGGCACGGGGGCGAAAGGGGGGCGATGACGGGGTGACGGAGCCACATACAATCATCGTGTCACCCGGATGTAGGGCAGGCTCTGCCTGCCGCTGAGCCCTGATCGAAAGGATCGAACCGATGCTGTCCCTGCGTGTTCTTCTGCCGGCCGTCTGTGTCTTCGCGCTCTTCCTGTGGCACTCGCCCGCTGCCAGCGCCAGTCCCGAGGTCACCAATCGGGCCCGCAAGTTCCTTGAGGTCCATACGAAGAAGCTGCGTCCGCTGGAGGTCGCGGCCAGTGTCGCCTGGTGGGATGCCAACACCTCAGGCAAGGACGAGGACTTCCAGCGCAAGGAGGAGACGCAGAACAAGATCGACGAGGCCCTGGGGGATCGCACCGCCTTCGCCGACATCAAGGATCTCAAGGAACAACCGAAGCAGATCGACGATCCGGTGCTGCGCCGGGCGATCAACGTCCTCTACCTGACCTATCTCGAAAAGCAGGTCGACAAGGAACTGCTCAAGAAGATGGTGGAGAAGGCCAATGCGGTCGAGCAGGCGTTCAACAAGTTCCGGGCCACGGTGGACGGCAACGGAGATGACCGACAGCGCGGTCCGCAAGGTCCTCAAGGAATCGAAGGACTCGGCCCGGCGGCAGGCAGTCTGGGAAGCGAGCAAGAAGGTCGGCCAAGTCGTCGAAGCCGACCTGAAGGAGCTGGTCAAGCTGCGCAACGAGGCGGCGAAAACGCTCGGCTTCAAGAACTACCACGCCCTGCAGCTTTACCTCAACGAGCAGGACGGCGCGAGCTCATCAAGCTGTTCGACGAGCTGGACGAGCTGACCCGCGAGCCGTTCCGGGCGGCCAAGAAGGAGATCGACGCCCGCCTGGCGGCCAACGTCGGCGTGAAGGTGGACCAGCTCATGCCCTGGCACTACCACGACCCGTTCTTCCAGGAGACGCCCGCCGTCTTCAAGACCGACATCGATGTGCCGTTCAAGAACGCTGACCTCGTAGCCCTGGCTCGCGATTTCTACAAGAGCATCGACTTGCCGATCGATCGCGTCATCGCCAAGAGCGACCTGAAGGAGCGGAAGGGGAAGAGCCCGCACGCCTTCTGCACCGACATCGACCGCGCCGGCGATGTCCGAGTCCTGGCCAACATCGTGCAGAATAACTACTGGATGTCCACCCTGCTGCACGAGTTCGGCCATTCGGTCTACAGCACGAACAACAACGACATTCCGGAGTCGTTGCCCTATGTCCTCCGCCTGGAGTCGCACATCCTGACGACGGAAGGGGTGGCGATGATGTTCGAGCGGCTGTCGAAGCAACGGGGCTGGCTGGAGAAGATGGGGGTGCCGATGGCCGATCCCGCCGGCTTTGCCGACGCCGGTGCCCGCACGCTCCGCGCACCAGCTCCTCATCTTCTCGCGCTGGTGCCAGGTGATGCTCCGCTTCGAGAAGGGGATGTACGAGGACCCGGACCAGGATTTGAGTGATTTGTGGTGGGGATTGGTGGAAAAGTACCAGCAGGTGCGCCGCCCGCCCGGCCGCAAGGCGCCGGACTATGCCAGCAAGATCCACATCGTCAGCGCCCCGGTCTATTACCACAACTACATGATGGGCGAGCTGTTCGCCTCGCAGGTCCATCACGCCATCGCCCGTGACGTCTACAAGGGGGCCGACCCAACCACGGTGATCTACGTCGGCAACAAGGAAGTGGGCGAGTTCATGCGCAAGAAGGTCTTCGCCTCGGGCCGCACGCTGAGCTGGAACGAATTGACGAAGCATGCCACCGGCGAGCCGCTGAACGCGAAGGCATTTGCGGAGGATTTCAAGGCGAAGTGACCGGGTCGCTACCGTCGAGGGCAGACGTAGCAGTGACCGCGGACCGGCTGGGAGGCTTCTTCCCGGATTGTGGTTTCGCTGCACGCCAGTTCCTGGAGGACACCGCACCCGTCCAGTAGCCTAGGGGTACCGCCAATAACGAAACGCCTCACCGAGGATTCCGCATGCCTACCAACGCCAACACTGAATACCGCTACAACCGTCTCACCTGGCCCGAGATGAACGACGCCATCGCCGCCCAGAAGCTGGTCATCCTGCCCACGGCCTCGACCGAACAGCACGGCAAGCACCTGCCGCTGGACGTCGATCTGTTCCTGTGCGAATCGGTCTGCCTGGAGGTCGGCCGCCGGGCCGCCGACCAGGTGCTCGTGCTGCCGCCGATCGCCTACGGGCTGAACCTGCACCACATCGACTTTCCCGGCACCATCCACATCGAGCCGGAGACGTTCATCGCCTTCTGCCTGAACATCACCAAGAGCGTCGCCTATCACGGCTTCCAGAAGATCCTGATCGTCAACGGCCACGGCTCGAACACGCCGCTGATCGACCTGGTGGCCCGCAAGACGGTGCTGGAAACCCAGTCGCTCTGCTTCGCGACCGGCTACTCGCCGTTCCTGCTCGAGGCGTTCGAGCCGATCCGCGAATCGAAGGTGATGGCCCACGCCGACGAGTTCGAGACCTCGCTCTACCTGCACCTGGCCCCGGAACGCGTGCGGATGGACCTGGCCGTCGAGGACAACGACCGCATGGGCAAGTACGTCAGCAGCGACAGCACGCGGAACTACCCGGTGCGTTTCAACGACTTCTGGGGCCGCTGGACGCAAGACCGGCGTCCACGGCGATCCCACCAAGGCCACCGCCGAGAAGGGCCGCATCCTGTTCGAGGCCGCGGTCAACGGGCTGGTGGAGCCTGGTCGGACGAGCTGCGGGCCTGGCCGATCGCCGAGCGCCAGGACATGCACCGCGGGCCGGTGCAGGCGGAGATTCGCTGGTGATGGGTAGTTGCAGTGAAATCCACCCGATCACAGGATAATCGCGCCGTCGGCCCAATTATCCGGCAGCTGGGGGAGCGTGGCGGTGATGGCCCGTTTGCCGCGGATGGTGAAGTGGACCCACCCGCCGCACTTCGGACAGCGTCCGGTAAAGCCGGTATCCGCCCACCAAGCCCGCACGAGGGGGTCGTGGACGATAGGGCCGTACGCCTCGACGCGGAAGTCGATGGCCTGCATGCGCTGATCGCAACCGGCGTGCGGACAGGTGTCGGCGGCATAGATCGCGTGGGGCGCCACGGCTCGTCTTGCTCCGCCTTCGCGGTACAGCGCGTGCATCCGTTCCCTTTCGGCCGCGCTCGGTACCTTGGCTTGTACCAGGTCGGACATGGTTGCGCCCTCGCTGAAACCGTTTCTGTGACATCATACCCGCTGGGCCGCCGGTGGTGAAGGCATGGTTGCTCAAGGCTTCAACCCGCCCGCCTCCTCCGGCCGCTGCGGCAGGCTGAGGAGGTCGATGTCGGGTAGATTCTCCTTCGCGAAGCGGACGAATTCCCACTGGTCGGCGAAGGGGCGATGGTAGCGGTTGCCGAGCTGGTCGAGGATGACGCGCCGGGCCGATGCAGGTCGGCATCTTCAGGAGTTCGACGAGCTGCTGCGTGGACAGGCGGCAGGGGGGAGGCTCGGCGGCGGGGATGAGGAGGGCGAGGGCAGTGAGCGGGTGGCCGGTGCCGGTTGGGAAGGCCGCAGCGGCGGCGGCCTACGATGCCGACGCGACCTTCCGGGCCTTGCGCGGTGGTGAGGACAATTTGAGCCGGGTGAGGCACTTCGCGAGCATCCCTTCCACTTCCTGCGCGTGACGTTGCGCAGCGGCCCGGCCAGCGCGGCGCGATACAGGTTCACGGCCCGGCTTGGGTCCCCGGCCTTCTCATAGCATGACGCCGCGCTCATCCGATAGACAGACGCCTCCAGAGCCTGCCCTTCCGCGTCGAGCAGCGGGGCGATCCGCTCCTGCAAGGACGCCGCGGACGCCCACAGCGGCTGGACCAATTCTACCATCCCCATTGTCCCGAACCCCTGAGCCTTCGAGAGCACGAACGACGCTTCGGCCATCAATTCCTCGACCAGGGTAAGAGTTCGCCTAGCCTTCGCCTTCGCCATGTTGGGCCTCCGCGAAAGGATGTCGTGTGAAGCGGATGCGGTGTCCTGCAGCGGAGAAGGCGCAGACCACCACGTACGCCTCCCACCCGAACGGGTTGGCCCGCGCCTGCGCGACCTTCTCCCCATGCCGTCGCCCCAACTCGGCGGGGACCTCGGTGCCGCTGACTTCCAGCACCACCCTCCGCCTCCTGGCACGGTAGTCCGCGCGACCTCCGTGGTCGATCACGAGCAGTCGCCCGAGCGGCACAACGCGGGTCGTGAGGATCAGAGCCAGCGCGATCGCTGCCAACTCGACGCGCGGCCCCGCCTGCATCGTCGCGCGCAGCCGTTCCGCGTCTCGTGCCGTCTCATCCCGCCACGCGACTTCTAGGCGGAATTCGGCCGCCTTGCCGAGCCATCGTGATGCGATGTTACCGCACTCGACATCGAACAGCGATGGGGAAGGTGCGTATTGACCCGCCACTGCGACAAAAGCGACAACATGCGGTCCGACGAACAGGTTCGGATGCCAGTCTACGACCTCTTCGATGGCACAGCGCAGTACACGCGGGGTCATGATGGCATCCGTGGCGAGACCCGGGAAACCGGCATGCGAACCAATCCGGCAAGGTGTACTCTAACGGATTCCACGCCCTCCGGGAAGAAGTGCTGGCGCTGGCTGCGGCGCGGAGCAGTTCCTACGGCTTGGCGGCGATGGTCGGCTCCTCGGGACGTTGCGGTGGGCTGAGGAGGTCGATGTCGGGGAGATTCTCCTTCGCGAAGCGGACGAACTCCCACACGTCGGCGAAGGGGCGGAGGTAGCGGTTGCCGACATCCTTCATCATGCCGGCCGGATGGAAACGGGCCGTGCCGCCCGGTATAATCCGGGGAGAACTGATCCCTCGCCGGGCACTGGCGTCGAGGCGGGCAAGACCGATGCCACCACTGACAGACCCCGCGATCCTGGGCCTCTATCGGAGCGCCTGAACAACTGGAATGTGACCGGATACGTGGACTGGAATGAGATCTCCCGAGAATGGGTGAGGCGAAGTCTGCCGACGTTCACGCTGAAGGATGTGGCCGAATTGATGTACAAGCACGTGGCCGCCGGCGGTGTGGTTGACCAGGTGCCGGAGCGCCGCCCCGAATGGAAGGATCGCGAGTTCCACTACGACCTTCGCCTGCCTATCGCCGGACGCCTGCGGTACATTGAAACCGTCCTCGTGGACGAGGACCCGACCGATCCGATCATCTACGTGGTGAGCATTCATGACGCCTGAAGCGAATGCCCTGGCAATTGCGGAGCGACCTACGGGAAGGCCGTTCCCCTGGCCGTGCCCGCAATGCCGCGCGAAAGCGGTCTGGCCGGTCATCATGCCATACCAGAGCAAATTCTGGTATGAGGATCAGCTTTACCTCGTGGATCTGCCGAGCCTCAATGTGCCGCGCTGTTCGGAGTGCGGCGAATTGATCTTTGACATCTGGGCGGATGAGCAGATCAACCGGGCCTTTCGGCTTCAAGCCTCGCTCCTGAGCCCCGAGCGAATTCGCGACAATCGCCTGGCACTCGGGCTCAGCCGGCGTGAGCTGGCTGACCGGGTTGGCGTCGAAGAGAACCTCGTGAGACGCTGGGAGGAGAACGCGACGCTGCATTCGCGCGTCGTCGATAACCTGCTGCGGCTTTACTTCGCGTTCCCGGCGGTGCGCACGGCCCTCAATGGGCAGCCTCATCCTGACCTGGGGCTGTCGCTCCAATAATGCAGGCCGCCAGCGGTGCGCCCACAGAGCGGCAGGACGGGGCCGCTCTCAGCTCGGCGCGACTTAGTGACTGGACGTACACTAGCCGGCGGCCGCCTCCTCCGGCCGCTTCGGCGGGCTGAGGAGGTCGATGTCGGGGAGATTCGCCTTGGCGAAGCGGACGAATTCCCACACGTCGGCGAAGGGGCGATGGTAGCGGTTGGCGAGGTGGTCGAGGATGACGCGGCGGGCCTCGCCGATGCAGTTGGGCATCTTCAGGAGTTCGACGAGCTGGTCGGTGGACAGGCCGCAGGAGATTGACCCGTATCGCTTGGGTCAGCAAAAGGGGAGGAACATGTAGTATCATGAACAGCAGGTGTTGCGACTCCTGCCTGGCAGACTTCGTGAATTCGGAGAACTGAAATGAAGCGGGCCATGCTCGGCGAGATCGAAAAGCGGATCGGGCTACTGACCAAGGACGAGCAGCTCTGGCTCATCGAACGGCTTGCCAAGCGCTTGCGTCACGGCCAAGTCCGGCGTATGCCGCCCCGGGCCGCGGACCTGGCGGCCATGGCGGCCGACCCCCAAATCCAGGCCGAATTGCGCAAGATTGAAGCGGAGTTTCGGGGAACCGAGACCGACGGGTTGGAGGACCTCTAAATGGCGATACGCCGTGGTGACATCTACTTCGTAGATCTCAACCCTGTGAAGGGGCGCGAGCAAGCCGGCACTCGCCCGGTGCTTGTCCTCTCCAGCGACCTCATCAATAAGTTGCCACTGGTGGTCACGGTTATCGTGGGAACCAAAGGGGAAAACGTCCAGCGCGACTACGACACAATTGTTCGAGTCTCGCCGCACGAAAGCGGCCTGCCGATCGAAACCGTGTTCCTCTGCTTCCAGCTCCGATCGCTGGACCCGAATCGATTCCCCAAGAAGAGAGCCGGACGATTGCAGGGAACTGCCCTGGCAGCGGTGGAGGACACTGTGCGGTATTGCCTTGACTTGCCGGCCAACTCGGGGACTTAGGGCCTGGCCTAATCGTCCTCCGTCTCGCTGAACCGTGGTGGACGCCGCCCGACAAGCGCTACGCGCACGGACATGGTCGCCGCGCGTGCGCGCGGGTGGGGTCCGGCAAGAACGCAGCGGTTTTCGCGGGCCGGCGTCACGGCTTTGCCGCCCCGGCTCTCGTCTCCTCCGGCCGCTGCGGCGGGCTGAGGAGGTCGATGTCGGGGAGATTCGCCTTCGCGAAGCGGACGAACTCCCAGACGTCGGCGAAGGGGCGGTCATGGCCGACGGTCTGTTTTGGCATCACGGTGTATCGAGAAGGTCTTGCCAGCTCTTTGCGCTGGCGTCGAAAAGCCTATCAGTCACCCGATCAAGCCGATCGAGATCGGAGATGCTGCTGAGTCTTGCGGCCGCCGCTTCGTCCGGGGGGCCGAATCGCTTCTGCCCCTGGCGAAGAATGATATTCTTCGCCTTTGCTTCCGCCCCCTCGTCCAGGATCGCCATGTAAGTGTCGGAATCTCGCATTGCACGCACTCCTCGAAAAACCTGCCGCGCCCGATCGCGGCGGATACGCAGGCCCGTCAGCAGGAACGCCGACGTGAGCAGCTTGACGGTCCGGTCGGTGGGCGCCTCCCGGTCCAGTCGCTCCAGCAACCGCTGGGCCACCGCGGTGAGTCCGTCCTGCAACGGCACGCCCTCCGGCAGGCGCCCCAGCATCGCGAGTGGGGTAACGCCCAGCGGCCCTGCAAGGAGGTCCTCGGCGGGACGCTCCCAGAGGGGCACCAACTCATAGCTGAAGTTCATACTACCGCGTTCGGTGCGCGGCGCGTAGCGGACGGTCCCGCTAAGGTTCGAATGTGCCGCCTGCGGCCGCAACAGGATTACCGTGCTGTGGACGGGGACGTGATAATGGGCATGGGCGAGGGCATTGTAGACGAGGATGTCCGCATGCTTCCAGGCGGCAGCGCTGGACTGGAAATCGAAGTGCATAATCTCCGCCAGCGGGTCGCCGAGGCCGAGCAGCAGGTCGGCCGCACTGGTAACGGTGGACAGATCGACGTTGAGGAGCGACACGGCTGTCGTCGGTGGGCGGCAGGCGAGAGCGAGCCTCTTTGTCCGTCATGTCGTTCCCTGTTCGCTCGTCGGTTCCTGCGGCGCGGCCGGCGGCTGATGCGGCGGCGGGGTCAGATGGGGTCGGAACGGCCGCGGTGTGTTCGGATTGGCCATGCGGTCACGCTCATAATCGAGCCATAACCGCACGCTCGGGGGCATCGAGTCTTCCGGGGGCAGCGACGGCCCCCCTTCCACCATGATGATTTCGACGTCGAGGCTGTTCGTGCTTGATTCGCTCACGTGTTATGACTCCTGATGAACGATCCTCAGTTTCCGCAAGGCCAACAGTTCCCGTTCGGCACGGAGGACGACCTCATAGGTGCCCGCCGCGGGGAACGAGCATTCGGTAACGTGGAAGATGAACCGTACCTCCTGAAGGCGATTCCCGAAGTTGAGCCGCCGCGCCTGCCGGTAAATGATCTGGTCGTTTTCCAGCCGACTGACGGTCACTTCGAGCGTTACCTCACCGGCCCCGTCGATCAATTCGGCGAAGACGGTGAACTGCCGGGGCTCTGACGGAAGGCGCCGAACCTTGAGGATCGTGTGGCAACTGACAAGGGAAACATTCTTCGTCCCTTCCTCGACGATCACCTTTTCGCACACCTGCAGGCCAATAACGGTCGGTATCTGGGCCACGCTCTCCTCCTGATTGTAACGCCAACTCGTTTCGGGGTACAGTGAAACTCAATCTATCTTACCCAACTGGCTATCGAACGGGGACTCGGACGAGGCGGAAGCCCACGTCGTAGTTCCGGGCCGGCGGCCCGATCCCGTGGCGGTACGACGCCGTGCAGCGGGACCCGATATCGTACCAGCAGCTGCCCCGGAACACGCGGGACGAGCCCTTTTGATCGAAAAGGTCGTTGCACCATTGCAACACGTTGCCGTGCATGTCGCACAACCCCAACTTGTTCGGTGGGTATGCGCCGACTCGCGTTGTTCGCTCCAGGTTCTTCCCCTTCGGCGCCTTGCCGAACGGATAATTGCCGTGGAAGTTCGCTTGCTCCGAGGACAGGTCGTTGGTCGGTTTGTCGAAGTAGAAGTGATACGAACATTCTTCCTCAGAAGTCGCCCCACCTCGACAAGCATATTCCCATTCCGCTTCTGTCGGCAAGCGGTACAAGTATCCCCGACCACGCTCTTTCTCATTCAGCTTCTTGATGAATTCCTGCGCATCGCCCCACGACACTATCTCGACCGGGAACAACTTCAGTTCCTCATCGGAGATGTCCTTGACCTCATTTCGACCTGCGCCAAAGCGAGAGAAGTAGCTGGGGTTTTCGCCCATGACCGCCTGCCACTGCCCCTGCGTCACATCGTGGATGGCGATCTCGAAGTCCTCCTTGATCTCCGTCTTCTTGGCGGACCCCTTCTCGCCATTCCAGCCCATGTAGAACGTCCCCTTTTGCATATGCACAAACGTCATAAGGACGTCCTTGGTTCGCTCGCCGATCACGTCGGCCGGTTCGCAGCCCTTGCGGCGGATCGTCGCCTCCGTTCCCGGTTTCAGCCGTTCCTTGTGCAGGTCCGACAGGATCACGAGTTGCACTTGGGCGTCCAGCCCCAGGCTCAGGCGGTCTCCGGTATAGAGCAGCGTCTGGGGGGACCGCCCGCCGGTCGGCGTCACGGGACGATTGCAACTGCACCGTGCCCTTCATCTCCAGAATCATGGCCAGGGGAGCATTCTCCGTTATCTTGGCGTACACAGTCTCGATGGCCGCCAACAACTCCTCGCGCAGCTCCGGTTGATCCGCAAACTCCTTCGGAATGCGATTCTCGGCATCGTCCAGAATCTGCCGGGCCGTCATGGTGCCCCGCTGGCCCTTGGCATCCGAGAGTTCAAAGATGCTCACCAGGAACTTGCGGGCCTGATTCGCCTTGTCGGCTTCGCGCTGGGCGTCGAGGTACTTCAGGTAGCTGACTGTCGTGCCTGCGGCCAGGGCAAGTACCACGGCCGCCGCCGCTCCTGTTACCACCGAATTCCGCTTCACCCACTTGACCGCACGCTCCACACGCCCCACCGGCCGCGCCGAATCGGCTCCCCTTCCAGGAAGCGCCGCAGATCGTCGGCCAGCTCCAGGGCCGACCCGTAGCGTTTGCTTGGCTCCTTCGACAGACATTTCAGGCAGATCGTCTCCAAATCCCGTGGCGTCTTCGTTTGCAACTGCGCCGGCGGCACCGGCTCGTCCATCACCACCTGCATGATCGTGTCGACCGCCGTCGCCGCCTTGAATGGCGGCCGACCCGTCAGACACTCGTACAGGATCGCCCCAAGTGCATACACGTCGGCCGCCGGCCCGATCACCCTTGCTGGCGCGTCGGGCTTGTATCCCGCCTGCTCCGGTGCCATGTACGATGGCGTCCCCATCACCGCGCCGCTCGCCGTCTGGCCAACCTCGCCCACCTTCTTCGCCAATCCGAAATCCGTGATCTTCGGCGTCCCATCCTCCGCCAGCAGCACGTTCGCCGGCTTCAGGTCGCGGTGGATGACCCCCTTCTCGTGAGCGGCCTGCATCGCCCGGGCCAGCGTTTCGACCAGCGCCGCCGCTTCCTTCGGCGGCAGCGGAGTGCCGGCGAGCTTCTTCTCCAGCGAGCCGCCGGCGCAGAACTCCAGCGAGAAGTACGGCAGGCCGCCGTGCTCGCCGACCTCGTGAATCTGCACGATGTTGGGGTGCTGCAAACGGGCGATGGCCTCGGCCTCGGTGCGGAAGCGGGCCAGGTCGGCGGCGCCGGCGTGGCCGCCCGACAGGATCATCTTCAGGCGCGACGAGCCGGCCCAGCTTCGCCTGCCGGGCCTTGTAGACGACGCCCATGCCGCCGCGGCCCAGCTCGCCGAGAATCTCGTAACCCGGCACGGTGACACGCTCCGTCGAGGGCGGGCCATCGCTCCCGGCGGCGGGCAGCAGGGTCGGCGCTTCGACGGCGGCCGGGGGAAGCGTCGCGGTGTCGCTGCCAGGCGCCGCGGCGCAGATGGGGCAGGCGTCAGCGTCGGTGATGGGATGCCCGTTTGGGCAGGTGATGGGGGCGGTCATCGGCGGCGCCTCGGATGGGAGCGGGGAGATACCCGGCCCCCATTATCCACGTGGCAAGCAGCCACGCAAGCAGCGAATGCCCAGCATAGAACACGGATGAACGCGGATGAGACGGATTCTCACGGATCAGATCCGTGTCCATCCGTCTCATCCGCGTTCATCCGTGTTCCATGCTGGATTGACCGGTCGTTGCATCGTTGCATCGTTGCACTGCAATGGTGCAACGCTGCAATGATTGCAGCGTTGCATGCATTGCATGCATTGCACTGCATTGCAGTGCAATGCAGGGGTGCTGGCATGGCTGCAATCGTGCAACGATGCAACGAGGAACGGTAACGCAGGGCAATGGCCCAGTGTCCCCGCGGGTGAGCGCCTGCCACCCCCCCCAGTACCCCCGTTATTGTGGCAGGCGCTCGACCTGGCCGGCGTAACATCAATCAGGATAAGCAGTAGTGGCGAATTGAGCGCCTGCCAAGCGTGGCAGGCGCTCATGGCCGGCGCTCCCGCAGCCTGCTCCCTGCCCTCACTTGCTGGCCGGCGGCTCCCAGCGGCTCACCTTCTCGGCGGTGGGGAAATCGTCCGGCAGCTTCTGGGTCACCCGCCCGGTCGCCGTCCATTCCGCGCCGCGGTTCAAGGTTGTCACAAAGCCCACGTCCTTCATCGAGCCCACGTCGTGACCCAGCGTGGTGTGGAAGACCCGGCCCTTGCCGTAGGAGATGGCCATCAGCATCGGCTCGTGCTGCTTCGTGACATCGGACTGCGCGGTGGCCAGGACGGTGACCATCTCGGCCGGGCCGCACAGGGTGGCGTACAGCTCGTCGGGGGTGTGCAGCCACTTGGCGGGCAGGCCGCGGGTGATGGGGTGGTCGGTGTCGCGGGTCTCGACGACGAAGGAGAAGTACTTGCCGTGGGTGCCGCCGCCGCCCTTGGTATCTTTTTGCACCTGGCCGTCGCGCCAGCGGAGCATCGGGCCGAAGCTATCGTTGCGTCCGCCCCAGCCGCCGACGCCGATCATGCGGTTGTATTCCGCCCATTTGGGGAAGGAATTATCGGCCGCATGAACGCAGACGAACCCGCCGCCCTTGCCCACGAATTCCTCGAAGGCCTTCTTCGTCGCCGCGGGCCACTCGTCGCCGTTGTAGTTGGAGACGACCACGCCATAGCGAGCGAACTCCGGCCGGAACGAGTCCATCTTCTGCCCCTGCGGCGGGCTGGTGGCCACGTCCACCGTGAACAGTCCCGAGCTTTCGAGGGCCGCCTTCAGGATGGGCGTCGTCTTCTGCCAGCTGTGGTTGTTCTGGCCATCGACGATGAGGGCCTTGATCTTCATTGGCTTGGGGTTGTCCGCGCCGAACGCGGGCAGAGCCAGGACAGTCAGGACCGAGAGCGACAGCAGGATGCGCATCGTAGCCTCCGGCAGGTGAGAGAGGAGTCCAGGGGGGCACGTCCTCGCTATTCTTTTGGGGAGAGGGGAGCGCGGCAAGTGCGAGGACGACGAGCGTCCTCGTTCAACGCAAGGATTTCAAGCCATGAGCCAGGCGTCCGGTTACGTTCTGGGCCAGTCCGCGCGGGCGCGCGCCGGCTGGAGATCCAGGACGCGCATTTCGCGGAGATTTCCGAGCGCTTGCTCGATGAATTGAGCCTGCGGCCGCGGGACCGCGTGGTCGAGTTCGGCTGCGGCCCAGGCAGCTTCAGCCGGCGCATCCTGCGCCGCCTGGGTACCGGCGGCGTCCTGGTCGGCGTCGATTCCAGCGAAGGGCTGCTGGCCGAGGCCAGCGCCGCCCTGGCCGGGTCGGGGCCGGCGCGGTTCGAGCCGGTGCTGGCCGATGTCTCCGGCCTCGGGCCCTGGCTGGACGGCGCCGACGCGGTCACCTGCCGCACCATGCTGCACCACATCCCGATGGTGGAGTTCGTGCTGGGCCGGCTCCGCGCCGCTTGCGCCCGGCACTCGCGTCGGCTTCATCGAGCCCGATTTCCGCTCGCCGCTGGCTCGCCTGGCCCATCTGGAAGCAACGGGCCGGACCGAGGTGGCGCCCTGCGCATCTGGGCGATTGCCATCAATCACCTGTACGAGGCCACGCGGCTGTCGCCCGATGTCGGCGGCACCATGGCGCAGACCCTGGAGTTGGCCGGCTACCGCCAGGTGCGCGGCGACTGGATGGAAGGGCGATCCGATCCGTTCATGGTGGAAAACATGCTGATGTTCTACGATGAGGTGCGCGACGCGCTTGCAGTCCCACGGCATCATGACCGCCGCAGCAGATCGACGAGCAGCAGCGCATCCTCCGGGCGATGTCGCTCGATGGCTTGCCGGCTGCGTGGGGAGCCTTCTGGGTGGCGTGCGAGGTGTAGGACCTATGGCGGGGGCGGAGCCGTGGGAATCATCCCGCGATGCCGCCGCCCGCCTGCCGTTGACGGCGTCCCGTTGTTTGGGACAATGACAGTATGAACGCAACCGGCCTGGACACCACCGGCCTTCCCCCCGACCTCGCGGCCGACGCTCAGGCCGTGATCGAGAGCATCACGTCCGGCAAGCCCCTCGACCCCGATGTGGCACGCCGCATCCGCGAACGGGGCGACCGCATCCGCAACGAAATCCTTCGTACCTACGGCGTGCAGGATATCGGCGTCGGGCTCATCCGCGAACTACGGGGTGAGCTGCCCAACCCATGAAGTACGTCATCGACTCTTCGGTCGCGTTCAAGTGGGTCGTGCCGGAGCCCGACAGCGACAAGGCCGACCGCCTCCGCGAAGACTTTCGCAACGCCGTCCACGAACTAATCGCTCCAGATGTATTTCCGGTCGAGGTCGGGCATGCCCTCACGCCGCCGAGCGGCAGCGGCGGATTAGCGTCGGCAGCGCCGTGCCCCAGCTGCTCAACGTCCTCAGCACGCCGCCGGCCTTTCATGTGTATCTACCCTTGCTCCTGCGGGCCTGTACCATCTCATCCCAGGCCCGCATCGGCGTTTACGACTGCCTGTACGTGGCTCTGGCCGAACGGGAGGGCTGCGAAGTTGTCACGGCAGACGGCCGGCTGATCGCTAATCTTCAACCTCAATTCCCCTTCATCGTGCCGCTATCGTCGTTCCCGTGAGGCGGCATCATCCCCGTCCCACGAGCGGCATCTTGGTGGCCATTACAGTCATAAAGAGGACATTCGCATCCAGGGGCAGGCCGGCCATGTAGACTACCGCCCGGGCCACGTTGTCCACGTCCATCGTCGGCTCGACGGCGTTGGTGCCGTTGGCCTGGGGCACGCCGCCCTTCATGCGGGCGGTCATCTCGGTGGCGGCGTTGCCGATGTCGATCTGGCCGCAGGCGATGTCGTACTTGCGGCCGTCCAGAGCGGTCGATTTGGTCAGTCCGGTGACGGCGTGCTTGGTCGCGGTGTAGGGGGCGGAGTTGGGCCGCGGCGCCTGCGCCGAGATCGACCCGTTGTTGATGATCCGCCCGCCGCGCGGCGACTGCTCCTTCATGAGGCGGAAGGCCGCCTGGGTGCAGAGGAAGACGCCGGTCAGGTTGACATCGACAACGCGCCGCCATTGCTCGAAGGTGAGGTCTTCGAGGAGGACCGGCGGAGCCCCGGTGCCGGCGTTGTTGAAGAGCACGTCGAGCCGGCCGAACGCTTGGCGTGTCGTCTCGAACAGTTGGCTGACGGACGCCGGGTCGCTGACATCGGCGGGGACCACCCGGCGCGGGGGCCGTCGGCGCCGGCATCGGCCGCCGTGCACTCCAGCGAGTCGGCATGCCGGCCGGCCAGGACGACGGCGTACCCCTCGTGCAACAGGGCCAGGGCCGCCGCCCGGCCAATCCCCGAGCCGGCGCCGGTCACCAGCGCGATCTTGCCGTGGGCCATGATGGGACCGCCTTTGTTAGGGAGCAGACCGCCCCATTGTGCGCGATGCTGAGGTCAGTGGCAAGAAGCTTCGGCCTGAAGTAGGTGTAGGGTGGGTCGAGCGGAGCGAGACCCACCGGCTCGACCCGGTGGGTCTCGCTCCCCGCTCGACCCACCCTACACCTGACACCACGCACCGAGACACGATCGTGAGGAGGGAGAGGTCATGACTCAACGCGTCCTGGTCACGGCCGGCGCAGCCGGCATCGGTCGGGAGATCGCGCGGGCCTTCGGGGCCAACGGTGCCCGAGTGTTCGTCTGCGACATCGACGCCCATGGGCTGGACACCCTGGCCCGGGAAAGCGCTGGAATGGCCACCGGCATTTGCGATATCGCCAAGCGCGGCGACATCGAACGCATGGTCGCCGCCGCGGCGGCCGCGCTGGGCGGCCTGGATGTGCTCGTGAACAACGCGGGCATCGCGGGTCCAACGGCCCCGGTCGATGAGGTGGATCCGGACGCCTGGAGCCAGGTCGTTCAGGTGAACCTTATCGGCACCTTTCATGTCACGCGCCTGGCCATTCCGCACCTGAAGAAGTCTGCGGCGGGCGTCATCATCACCATCTCGTCGCTGGCCGGCCGAATGGGCTACGCCAACCGCAGCGCCTATTCGGCGACCAAGTGGGGCGTGATCGGGCTGACGAAGACGCTGGCCATCGAACTCGGCCCCTATGGAATCCGCGCCAACGCGATCCTGCCGGGGCTCGTGGCGGGCGCCAGGCTGCAGAAGGTCATCGAAGCCCAGGCGAAACTGACCGGGCGGCCGGTCGAGGAGATCGAGAAGGCCGCGATGGCGGCCCAGTCGATCAAGCACCTGGTCGATCCCCGCGACATCGCCGCCCTGGCGGTGTTCCTGGCTTCGGACAGCGGCAAGTCGATCTCGGGCCAGATGCTGCCGATCGACTGTGATGTTCAGTAGAAACGTGCGGCAATAACGATCGTATTCAAGCTTGAGGCTTGGCGAAGGTCGCCCGTCACGCAGCTGACATTCGGACCTGACGCCAGCTGTGCCCAAGCCGCATGCGCTGGCGTCCGGAAGCGACGGTGCCACGACGGTGCCGCCACGGTGCCGCCACGGTGCCGCGATGGTGCCACGACGGTGCCACGGGGTGTCCGAGGGTGGTGGTGGCACCCTGGACCGACAGGCCTGGACCCGTTGTCAGGTCGTCCCTCCCACCCCCCTCTTGTCGCCTGCTCAGCCGTGGCTACGATAGGCCGCGCCATGTCCGCCCCGGGGCTCACCCTGGTTCCGATAACCGCCCCGCCGGCCGTCGCGTCCGGCGTGCTGGCCGATCCTCTGTGGCGAGCGCCCTGATGCCGGTGGCGCTGGCCGCCACGGCCGGCGTGGCCCTGGACCGCGCGATTGGCTTGCCGCTGCCGGTGAGCCTGGTCGTGGCCAGCGCCGGGCTGATCGCCTGGGCAGTGGCCCTGTTCGGCCGCCGCTCCGGGCTGGCGGCGGTCTATCTGTGGATCACCGCGGCGGGCCTGGCAGCCGGCTATCACAGCTCTTACCGCAATTGGTATGCGGGCGACGACATCGGCAACGCCGCCACCCCGGAGCCGCAGCCCGCTCACCTGCGCGGCATCCTGGCCGATGAGCCGGCGATCCACCGCCAGCCGCCCCCCGACTCGTTACACACCTTGCCGCCGGGCGACACCACCATTGCCGTCCTGGATGTTACGCAGATGCGCCGCGGCGACAACTGGCAGACCGTTTCGGGGCACGCTCGCCTGGTCGTGGAAGGTCCGCTGGACCGGCTGCACGCCGGCGATGAGGTGGACGTGGTGGGGCGACTGCAAGCGCCCTCGCCGCCCGGCAACCCCGGCGAACCCGATCTCGCCTCGCACCTGCGCGACCAGCGCATTCGGGCCCTGATGGTCGTTCACAAGACGACCGACGGCGTGGCACGGCTCGCGCAGGCGGGGCCTGGTCGTTTCGCGGCGGGCTGGCTGTCCTGCGCGGGCACTGTCGCCGCACGCTGGAAGAAGCGATACCCCAGGGGAAGGAGCGTGGCCTGGCCA
The DNA here is from genome assembly GCA_963827935.1 of uncultured Planctomycetota bacterium. GTDB lineage: Bacteria > Planctomycetota > Planctomycetia > Gemmatales > Gemmataceae > DATFNV01. The sequence goes on from CAWHCN010000004.1 coordinate 1,866,650, forward strand.
TCGCCCTGCTCCTGGGCGACGGGTCCGCCCTGCCGGAAGCGGACTGGGATCGCTACCAGCGCACCGGCGTGATCCACGTGCTGGTGGTGTCGGGCCAGCAGTTGACGGTACTGGGGTGGTTTCTGTGGTTCGTGCTGCGCCGCCTGGGGTTCCGCGGCCGGACAGGAGCCATCGTTGTGGCGCTGGTCCTCGGGGTCTATGCCGTCATGGTCGGCGGGGCTCCGCCGGCAATGAGGGCGGCGGTCCTGGCTGGAGCGGTGTGCGGCGGCCTGCTTCTCCGTCGCCCGGTGATGCTCGCCAACACCTTCGCCCTGGCCTGGCTGGTCGTGGGCATCCTGAATCCGACCGACTGGTGTACGCCGGGCTGCCAGCTCTCGTTCCTCTGCGTGGCGCTGATCTACTGGGGCGCCCGCAGCTGGCGGCGTGCCGAGGACGATCCGCTGGCTCGATTGCAGGAAGAAAGCCGGCCGGCCTGGCAGCGGCACGCGCTCGCCCTGGGCCGCTGGCTTGCGGCGACCTATTTGCTCAGCCTGGCCATCTGGTTGGCCACGGCTCCGCTGGTGGCGAGTCGCTACCACACCGTCGCGCCGATTGCCGTGCTCATCATGACCCCGCTGGTGGTGTTGGCGGCGGCGGCTCTGGTTACCGGCTTCCTGATGCTGCTGGTGGCCCCGGTCTGCTGGCCCGCGGCAATTGCGCTGGGCTGGCTGACGCGCTGGTGCCTGGCCGCCAGCGATGGCGTGGTCGATTTGGCCGATCGGCTTCCCCTGGGCCGCTGGTACGTGGGCACCGTCCCCGACTGGTGGCTGTGGGTCTTCTATATCGCCCTGTTGAGCGGGGTGCTGCTGGTATCGCTGCGGCGTCACTGGCGCTGGTTGGCCCTGGCGGGCGTGGCCTGGATGTGTGTCGGCCTGGTGGGCGGCGCGGTCCCGCGCGCCTCCGATGAGCTGCGCTGCACCTTCCTGGCTGTTGGCCACGGCGGCGCCATCGTTCTGGAGACTCCGGATGGCCGAACGCTCCTTTACGACGCCGGCGCCATGGGCGGCCCCGAGGTCACCCAGCGGCACATCGCTCCGTTCCTCTGGAGCCGAGGCATCAAGCGGATCGACGAGGTCTTCCTGTCGCACGCCCATCTGGATCACTACAGCGGCCTGCCGCCGCTGCTCGACCGTTTCGCCGTTGGACAGGTCACTCTGACGCCCAGCTTCGCCGAGCAGGACGTGCCCGGGGTCGCCCGGACACTGGCCGCCCTCGACAAATACCATGTGCCGGTGCGGACGGTGAAGGCGGGAGATCGCCTGGCGGCCGGGGCCGTGACCCTGGAGGTACTGCACCCGCCCGGGGAGGACCTGGGCGAGAATGAGGACGAGCGCAGCCTGGTCTTGCTGGTGAACTACGCTGGCCGCTCGCTGCTCCTGACGGGCGATTTGCGTGACGAGGGCCAGCGGCGTCTGCTGTCGTTGCCGCCGCTGCCGGTGGATGTGTTGCAAGCGCCCCACCACGGCAGCGCGGCGGCGAACACCGCCGCCCTGGCCCGGTGGGCAAGACCCCGTGTTGTGATCTCGTGCCAGGGGCCGCCGCGGAGCGCGGTCGATGTCGCGAAGCCGTATCGCGAACAGGGTGCCGAGTTCCTGCCCACCTGGCTCCACGGGGCAGTAACCGTGCGCATTCACGAGACAGGGATGGTGGTGGAGACGTATCGCAGTGGGGAACGCCTGGTCATCCGGCCAGGCGCCCGTTGAACTCAACTTGCGGCCGCGGACACTCTTTGGCTCACCTGGTCGTACAGTCGCCCGTCTTTGAGTTTCAGCCGCACATCCGGCGAGTGGCACTTCTCGCACTCGTAGCCGGTCAGCCCGTGATACATCGGCCCTTGGTAGCCGCAGACCCGACAGGTCCCTTCGGGGCCGCCGGAACCCTTGCGTTCGTAATCGCCATAGACGGGGATATTGCCGATCATGAAACCCTTGTTCTCTGGGAGGAGGGTTGGGTCCGTCATCCGTGCGGTGTCACCACGAGGCTTTTCATACATAGAGTTCGCAGCGTTTACAATGGATTCTGTATCGGATGATGTACCGGGAAAAGCCGCCCCTGACCTGGTGCGTCTGCAAGTCTTATCGATAACTGTGCCACCAGCGCGACACGTCCGAGCCCGAAACGTGAGCGAGGGGCTGACCAGAAACCCTCGCTCACGCTTCGGGCTCGGACGTGTCGCTCTCGCTGCGCAGTTGTCAATAGAACGACCTGGGCGATGACAAGCTGCTTAAGACAAGGCTGTTTACCACCCGGGTGGTCCCCCTAGCTCGCGCAGCCGCTGCCGGCGCTGCTGCCATGCCTCGGCATCAAGCACTCGCGGCGCTCCGCGCTCGTCGAGTTCCATTCCGGTGACCACTTGCGTCCAAAGGGCTATCCGCTCAGTCGATCCCTCCATCGCGGTCGGAAGCGGCCGGCGTATTGTCGTCCCTGGGGTGAGAAGAATCACGGCCCTGCCCTCAGCGAAGGCGACCTGATGGATGTTTGGTACGCGCAAGGGCGGACCAAGCGGTTTGCCCGGCGGCAACGCCCAAAGGACGATGTCGTCCTCGTCACGAGTCGCCACGATCGCCTTGTCGTCAGCGGTGAATGTGGCCGCCCACACCGCGCCTCTGGCAACGACGGCCGGCGTGGCAGGCTTGCCGGCGGCTACATCCCACAATTGGATCACGTCTCCTGCGACTGCCAGCAGCCTTTGGCCGTCCGGACTGAACGCAACGAAGCCAACGCCTTGCTGGTGCCGCAGGGGGGATCCCACGGGCTCGCCGCTCGGAACCTTCCAGAGTCGAACCGTCTTATCTTCGCTTCCCGTTGCGAGGAGCTTGCCGTCTGGACTGAAGGCCACTCGCCACACCGGGGCATCGTGTTGCAGCGGAGGGCTCAGCGGTTTGCCGCTCGGCACTTCCCACAACCGGGCGGTGTGGTCGTTGCCGCACGTCGCGGCCACGGCGCTGTCGGGGCTCAGGGCGAGATCGGAAATAATCCGCGCGTGCAGCAAAGGCAATCCCAACGCCTTTCCCGCGACCGCATCCCACAAGCGGGCGTTTGGCTTACCGAAAGCGACACTCCAGGTGAAAGATGAGCCGGCTGGCTCCCGGTCGGCGTGGCGAGGGTCTTGCGGTCCGGACTGAGCGCCGCCTTGTAGTCCATTATGTCACGGGAAGACCGGATGTCGGGTCCCAACCGCTTCCCGGTCTCCAGGTCCCAGAGGCGTACGATCACCTCGGAATCCACAAGAAAGCCCATGATCAACGTTCGCCCATCCGGCCCAAGGCTCATGCTGTAGCTTTCCGCCCGTTCATCGGCGGGGAATGTGGCGTTGACCGGGCCCGAGCTGATTTAAGGTCGCGAGCGGAGTCGGCAGAGGGTGACGCGATTGCCCTGGCGGTTGTAGATCACGCCGCTCATGTAGACGCGCATGAGGTACAGTCCGCGGCCGCTCACCCGCTGGATCTGGTCCGGGCCACAGGGCTCCGGCACCTGGCTCGGATCGAACCCGGGCCCCTCGTCCTCCACCTCGATGACCACTTCGGCCTGCGTCACCAGGTACTTGACGCGCACGACCTTGCCCGGGTCGTCCTGGTTGCCGTGCCGGAACGCGTTGATGACCGCCTCGCCAAGGGCCAGCTGAACGGCGAAAAGGTCCTTGCCGATGTAGCCCAAGACCCGCATCCAGTTGTCCACCCGCTCGGACAGGTACCGCGAGTCTGCCAAACAGCGTAGGGTCAGCTGCCGCACCATAGGGTTTGTGCCCAGGTCGATCATGTCGGTTCGTTCCCCAAGATTCCTGTACTGGTAGTCCACGAAGCTCCTCCCCGCGGCCTGAGGCCGCCTTGGAAATGGCTTGCTCTCAACCCCCCTCAAGCCGACAATGGCGCCTAAAGGGTGTCACGAATTGTTGAGGCTTGGCGGCGCGATGGACGACCACTCCGCGAACGATGTGACGGCCATCTTGCAAACGACCCTGGAGCGACCGGCCGAGGCCGCCGCCCGGCTGCTGCCGCTCGTTTACGCCGAGTTGCACAAGCTGGCGGAGGCGCGGCTGGCCCACGCTCCTCCCGGCTCGACTTTGCAGCCGACCGCCCTGGTCCACGAGGCCTACCTGCGCCTGGTCGGCAAGGCCGACCTGAACCTGGAGGGCCGACGGCACTTCTTCTTCGCGGCGGCGCCACCATGCGGGACATCCTGGTCGAGCACGCCCGCAGCGCGATGCGGGCCCGGCGAGGCGGCGGCCGCCATCGCCTCGAGCTGCACGAGGACTCCGCCACCTGCAAGCCGCCCCCGGAGAACGTCCTCGCCGTGAACGAAGCGCTCGATGAACTGGAAAAGGAAGATCCGCTCAAGGCAGAGATCGTCAACCTCCGCTATTTCGTCGGCATGACGGCGGAGGAAGCGGCGCGGGTCCTGGGAATGTCGGAGAGTACGCTCCACAGGCACTGGCGTTTCACCAGCGCCTGGCTGCGAAGGCGCCTGGGCGACCTTCAGGAACCTTGAACCCCCGTCCCGCTCCCCCGGGCGGCGGAGCCGCCCATTCCTGCCGGAACGGAAAACCCAAATGCCAAAGCCGGCCTTCCAACGTGTGGAGGAACTCTTCCACCAGGCCGTTGTGCTGCCCCCGGACCAGCGACCGGCGCTGCTGGACGCAGCCTGCGCGGGCGCCCCTGAGATAAGATCGGCCGTTGAAACGCTGCTGCGAGTTGACGCACAGGCTGCGGACCTCCTCGCCAGCAGCCCGGTCGCCGGTGCAGCCGGCGAGGCACGGCAGCTGGCCCCGACCGTGCCGGCACCAGGCACGGTGGGCGGAGCGAGCCAGTCAGGCCCGCTGCCCCAGGTCCCCGGCTACGGAATGATCCGGGTCCTCGGAAGCGGCGGCATGGGCGTCGTCTACCTGGCCCGGCACACGGCTCTCGACCGCCTTGTCGCCCTCAAGATGCTATCGACCACTCCGGTCACAGCGGAGCAACTCGACCGCTTTCGCACCGAGGCCCTGGCCCTGGCCCGGCTGCAACATCCCAACATTGTGCCGATCTATGACATCGGCGAATTTGCCGCGCATCCCTACTTCACGATGGAGTACGTCGACGGACCCGATCTGGCCGACCTGCTCGACGGCCGTCCCCTGGATGTGTCGGCAGCGGCCCACCTGATCGAAGTGCTGGCCGGAGCCGCGCATGCGGTTCACCAGTGCGGCATCGTCCATCGCGACCTCAAGCCGGCAAACGTGCTTCTTGCGCGGGACCGTGCAATTTCAGCGGGGGCTGCGAACGCGAAGACCGATGGCGAACGGCTGGAGGAACTCATCCCCAAGCTCAGCGATTTCGGCATTGCCAGGGACCTGACGTCGGCCCGGCGGATTACCCAGTCCGGGGTGATCATGGGGACACCCTGCTACATGGCGCCGGAGCAGGTCCGGAGTACACAGGGCGGCGTGGGACCTCGCGCCAACGTCTACGCCCTGGGATCGATCCTCTACGAATTGCTCACGGGCCGGCCTCCGTTTGACGCGGTGACACCGCTCGAAATCATTGCCCAACTGCTGAACCAGGAACCGCTGGCTCCGGTCCGCCTCCGGCCCCGGCTGCCGATCGACCTGGCGACCATCTGTCTGAAGTGCCTGGAGAAATCGCCGCGTCGTCGCTATGGCAGCGCCCGGGACCTGGCTGACGACCTGGGTCGCTTCCGGGCCGGCGAACCGATCCGCCCGCCCCGTGGGTCCCGCCGGCCGCGCCTACCGCTGGTGCCTCCGCCGGCCCCTGGTCGCCGTCCTGCTGGCTCTCAGCACCGTGCTGGCCATTGCAGTCGTCGTCATCGCCCTGGCATTCGACGCGGTCCTGAGCGCCCGGGCGGAGGACGAACGGCAACAGATCGTTCAGCTCAACCTGACGATTGCAAGCCGGGACGAAGAAAGCGGCGACACCTTCATGGCGGTGCTCCGCTACGCGGAGGCCCTGAAGGTCGACGAGGCCGCTGGCGTGAGCGGCCGCGATCACCGTGCGCGCATCGCGGCCGATTTGCGCCAATCGCCGCGCCTGGTCGATATGCAGACCCACGACGGCCTGATCGTCTGCACTAGGCTGACACCGGAGGGGGGATGGCTTGCCATCGCTGGGCCGGATCACGCCCTCGCGCTGCGGGAGGTGAGGACGGGCCGCCCGCTGGGACCACCGCTGAGCCCGGCTGGGGGCCTGAGCAGCGGCGCGATTGGAGCCAATGGAGAACTGTTCGCGGCGATCGCCACCGACGGCCCTGTGCGTGTGTGGGATGTCCCCACCGGCCGGTCATGGGTATTGCCCTTGTCCACGCTGGAAGTGCCCCTTCGTCTCGCGTTTCCCGGCGACGGCCGCGTCTTGGTCACTCAGCACACCGCCGGAGCCGCCCTCCGTCTTTGGGACCTGACCGCGGACGGACCCACCCCAATGAAGGGCCCCTGGACCGATGCCACGGCACATTCCCCGCTCAACGAAAGCGGTCGCTGGCTCCTGATCCAGGATAGCGCCGGCGAGGGGCAATTATGGGACGTGTCCGGTCGAAGCCGCGCCGGCCCGCCGCTGAGACTGGCACAGCGCATCACCATGATCCAGGTCAGCCCGGACACACATCGGCTGGTCCTTGTCGGCGCAGGCGAAACTGTGCGCATCTGGGATCAAGTTTCGGGCGGCTGGCTGGGCAATCCACTGCACCCCAGGACCGGTGTTCACCGCCTGGTGTTCAGTCCCGATAGCGAGCGGCTCCTGATTGTGGGACCCAACGGTGCGGCCCAGGCATGGCGGCTACGAACCGGCGAGGTGCTCGACATTCCGGTGCGCGACGGCGGCGCCTGGGAGTACACCTGCTTTAGCCCGGACAGCAAGCTCCTCCTTGCCGGCAACAGCAGGGCGCACGCCTCTGGGATTTGCGAACGGGGCACATCGTCAGTCCGCCATTCCGGCACGGTACGGCCATTGTCGCGGCGGCGTTCCACGAGGACGGACGGCAACTCGCCACGGTCAGCGGCGCTGGAACGGTCCGCACCTGGGCGTTGCGACAGGGGCCCGATGAGGAGCAAGGCTCCCCCGGCGACCTCGACTGGGAAAATCTCTCCAGGGACGAGATCATCGCGTGGGCCCAGGTGCTGGCCTGCACGCGGATCAACGACAAGCAACAACAGGACGCTCTCGACGAACGTACCTTGCGCGACTCCTGGCTGTCGCTGCGGCGCCAGTGAGGGCCAACGCTACCGTGAAGGGCGTTTCGTCCACGTGAAGCCACACCCTCAAAACAGACGATCCTGGCGGCTCTTCAACTGCCCACGCGCTCCGCTCAGATCAGCTCTCGGATGACCTCGGCCCGCTCCAGCAGGTGCTGCGGCCGGCCGTTGGGGTCGGTCAGGGTGGTGGCCGACGGGTCGATTCCCAGGCAGCGGTACAGCGTGGCAAACACGTCCTGATATTGCACCGGCCGCGATACCACCCGGCCGCCCTGGCGGTCTGTCGCGCCGATCACCAGGCCGCCCTTCAGCCCGCCACCGGCGAGCAGGGCCAGGCTCACCTCAGGCCAGTGGTCGCGACCCGCTTGCTTGTTGACCTTCGGCGTCCGCCCGAACTCGCCCCAGGCAACGATCGCCACGTCCCCCAGCAGGCCACGCTCGTCCAGGTCGGTCACCAGAGCGTGCAGCGCGTGATCGACAATCGGCAGCACCTGTCTCATCCGGCCGAAATTGTCGGCGTGGGTGTCGAAGTCGCTGAACGACACGCTCACGCAGCGCACCCCGGCCTCGATCAGCCGGCGGGCAAGCAGCAGCTTGCGGGCCGCCGTCCCATCGTCCGCGGTGTAGAACCGATCGGGCGACGAGGCGACCGGCGGCGTGTACCGCGCCAGCATCTTCGCCGGCTCCTGGCTCAGGTCCAGGGCCGCGGCGAACCGCCCGGAGGTGAGGATGCTCGCCGCCTGCTGGGTAAAGCGGTCCATCGCCTCCATGCTACCGCTGGCGTCCAGGTCGCGCCGGACGTCGTCGAACGCAGTCCGCAAGCGGGCCCGGTCGTTCAGCCGCTCCGGCGTCAACCCGTCCACCAGCGTGAACTGGATCGCATGGCTCTCGCCGCAAAGCGGCCAGTTCCTTTTTCATCCCGGGTTCCAGCTCCCGGGCGAACATCTTCGAGATGTCGGGCCGGAACGGGTTGCAGGTCGGACCGAGGAACCCCGGCCGGGCGCTATTGCGAACGAGTGGCCGGCCTTGCATCAGGTCCACAAACGGCGGAGCGGGGTCGTTGGCCGAGCCACGAAGCTTCGCGACCACCGAACCGAGAGCCGGCCGCCCGCCTAGGGAACGCAGGTCGCTGGCCGGGAAACCCGACTGGCACTGAAACGCGTCGTGGGCGCCGGCGGACCCGACGAGGGAGCGGAGGAACGCGAACCTGTCGGCGATGCTGGCCACCTTCGGCAGCAACTCGCTGATTCGCAGACCGGGGACCTTCGTGGCGATCGGCTTGAATTCTCCCCGGACCTCGGAGGGCGCGTCCGGCTTCAAGTCGATCATGTCGAGGTGCGGGGGCCCACCGTCGAGATGGATAATGATTATCGACTTGCCGGAGGTCCCTTTCCCTGTGGCGGCCTCGGCACGGAGCACGTCGGCCAGCGTCAATCCGCCCAGCCCCAATGTTCCTGCCGCGAGAAAGTGCCGCCGGCTGATGCCGTCGCAGTGCCGGTAGGGTTTGCCGAACATTGTGAACATGATCGTCCCTGCGCGGGAAGCGTGGGGGATAAGGGCACGACCCATTATAAGGCGACCGGCAGGAGATAGTAGCCCGCTCGCTGCAGCCGCACGCGTGCCAAGTTGAACTGAAGTCGCCGCGACTTCTGTTCAACCTGGCGCGCACGCCGCAAGACCTTGTGAAATAACGACATCCGCCTTCACAATTCAGCAAGAAGCGCCAGGTTGAACAGAACTCAGATGCATGCGGTAACGCTCAGACGGTTCCAGGTGGCACCGAGCGAGGGAGATTATCTCCTGCCGCTCGCTTAACCACACAATCGTCCACGGATTGACGAGTGCCTGCACGGCCCGCCGCTGCCGGCGGTCTATTGACAGCTGCGCGACCAGGACGACAGATCGGAGCCCGCAGCGTCAGCGAGGAGTTGGGCCGAGCGCCCTTGCTCACGCTGCGGGCTCTGGGGTGTCGCCTTGGCCGCGCAGGAGTCAATAGGCCACGGCGGGCCTCCATGACCAAGAGTGCTGAGATGGGCTGGCGCGTGATGAACGTGGTTTTAGGTCCGTTGGATACAGCCACATCAGGCCCAGGTTCCGTGTCGACATCCAGGTCCAGCGTCGCCTGTGGGGGGGCGGCCGGGCTATCATAAAGGTGGTGTTCGGAAGGAACGGTCCATAGTCTGAAGCTCCTGGCCAGGGCCAAAGGTGCGACGGTCGGCAGGGCTGGCTTGTCCGGTGGGATGCCGAGCCCTACAATCGCGGCGCTATGGTTCGTTGGCCTGCCGCGGGGACCGTTCATGCTGTTCGCCTGGCTCAAGCAGCGCCGCCGCCGTCAACTCCTGGCCGCTCCCTTCCCCGACGAGTGGCGGACCTTCCTGTCAAATAACGTCCCCCTTTACTCGCTCTTGACCGAGTCCGAGCGGGCCAAGCTCCGGGACGACCTGCGCATCTTCGTCGCCGAGCGGACCTGGGAGGGCTGTGCGGGACTGACCGTCACCGACGAGATGATGGTGACGATTGCCGCCCAGGCTTGTCTCCTGGTGCTGAACATTGAGCACGATTACTTCAGCCGCGTGCCGTCGATCCTGATTTATCCAAGCGGGTATCAGGCACCGGGGAGGCGGCGCAACCCGGACGGCACCATCGGCCACGGCCCCGGCCGGCTCGGCGAGGCCTGGTATCGTGGACCGGTCATCCTGGCCTGGGATTCCGTCCTGGCCGCCGGCCAGGACGGGCAGAATGTGGTGCTGCACGAGTTCGCCCACCAACTTGACTTCCTCGACGGCTACGCCGACGGCACCCCGCCCCTGCCGAGTCAAGCGGCCTACCGGCAGTGGCACGAGGTGATGACCGCCGAGTACGACCGGCTGGTCTGCGAGTCGGCCCACGGCCGGGCCCGTGTCCTGGACGCCTATGGTGCCACGAACCCCGCGGAGTTCTTCGCCGTGGCGACGGAGGCGTTCTTCGAGAAGCCAGTGCCTTTGCGGCAGCGGCACCCGGCGCTGTACCGGGTGCTGCGCGACTACTATCGGCAGGATACGGCGGAACGGGCCCGCGGGCCGGGGTGGACCCCATGATCGCCGCTGTCCAGCTGGTGCGGGCCGGGGTTCAGGTATAATGCCGATGTCGCTATCGAAGCACGCTCGCAGAGGAGTTGCCATGTCCATTGCCATCAGTCGGGATCCGCTCACGCCGTTGCTGACCGTCCCGCCCGTAGATGCTCTGTATGAGATCGTGGACGGGAAGTACGAGGAGTTGCCGCCGATGAGTACTCAGGCCTCGGTCGTCGCATCGCGGCTCGTCGGGGAGTTAATGGCCTTCGCAAAAACGCATCAACTTGGTGAGGCAGTCGGCGAAACGCTGTTCGGCCTCACCCCTCAGTTGCGCCGCAAACATCGCATCGACGCCGCCTTCGTCTCTTACCAGCGCTGGCCCAAGGACCGCCCGACTCCGACAACCGATCCCTGGCCGGTCGTGCCCGACCTGGCGATCGAGGTCATCAGTCCCAACGATGTGGCCGAAAGCGTCCAGGAAAGGATCAGGGAATTCCTCGAGGCGGGCGTGCGCCTTGTCTGGCTGGTCTATCCGCAGCTGGCCTGGGTCATCGCGTACCAGTCGCCGCACAGCCTGCGGGGCTTCACGATTGCCGACCATCTGGAGGCGGAACCGGTTCTGTCCGGGTTCCGCCTGGCGATGCGGGAGTTATTCAGTGGCGCCGGGCGCCGGAATTGAACGGTCCGCCGGGGCCAGCGTCTGAGCCGGTCGCGTAGCAACGCCTCACTGCTTCCCAATGCAATACAGGTACTCGTCCGACCGCAACAGCAGTTGTCCGTTGCTCACCGCCAGCGAGCCATTCGTCCGGGTGCCGTCGTCCAGCACGTTGTGCGCCAGCAGTTCGAACTCCGGTTTCGCGGCCACCACGTAGGTTCCCTTCCTTTGCGATACGAAATAGATCTTGCCGTCGGCCAGCACCGGCGAACCGTAGATCAGCCCCGAGGCCGGATCCAGACGCTTCTCGTACTTGAACTTGCCGGTCGCGGCGTCCTGACACTTCACTATGCCCTGGCTTTCGCTGGCCCAGTAGAGGTAGCCCTCGTGATAGATCGGCGAGGGGACATTGGAGCCGTTGCTCACACGCCACAGGACGTGGGTTTTCGTCACGTTGCCCCGGCCGCCCGCCTTCACCGCCAGGGAGGTATGGCCGCCACCAATCGCATACACCACACCGTCGTGGGCGACGACGCTCGGACAAACGTAACGGTGAATGCCGTCGGCGCGCCAAAGCTCCTTCCCCGTTTCCGGGTTCAAGCCGAGCACCCACTCGTTGATGCTGACGACCAGTTCCGTGTCGCCGCTGGGCGGCTTGACCAGGACCGGCGTGTTCCAGGCTGCGTTGATGCCGCCGGCCTTCCACTTCTCCTTGCCGTCCTTCTTGTCGAAGGCCACCAGCTGCCTGCTCTCCACACTGGCGTTTACGATCAGCATATCCTTGTAGAGCACCGGGGAGGCGGCCGAGCCCCAGCGGTCCGTCCCCTGGCCGACCGAGGCGTGCCACAGTTCCTTGCCGTCCAGGTCGAAGCAGTAGACACCGGACTTGCCGAAGAAGACATACAGGCGCTCGCCGTCGGTCGCGGGGGTGCTGGCGGCATAGCCGTGATAGGAGCCCTCACCGGCGTAGACGTGCTCCGGCAGCTCCGGGCGGAATTCCTTGCTCCACACGATCTTGCCGGTCTTGCGGTCCAGGCACAGGACATGCCGGCGCAGGTCCTTCATCTCGCCGGGCTTCATGTCGTCGAGGCCGTACCTGGTGTAGCTCGTGAGGAAGATGCGCTCGCCGGCGGTCACGGGGCTGGACGCACCCGGGCCAGGCAACTTCGTCCGCCAGACGATGTTCTGGTCCGCCGACCAGTGGACGGGCAGGTTCTTTTCGGCACTGATGCCCAGCCCGTGCGGGCCGCGGAAGTCGCTCCATTCCGCGCCTAGGGCGGAGGAGGCCAGGAGCGCAAACAAGGAAAGGTATATGGGACGACACAATCGGTACATGACAACCCTCGTTTAGCCGCGGATCGAAGATCCGCGCGACGCACCTCTATTTCCCGATGCAATACAGGCTTTTCGCCGTTCGCACATACATCCGCTTCCCTTCAAACACCAGCGAGCTGCGGAACGTCTCCAGCTTGTTTCGGGCCAGCTCCTTGTATTCCCGTCCCGGCTGCAGGACCACCGTCGAACCGTTCTCGCTGCTGATGAAAATGCGCTCGCCGGCGAGCGAGATGCTCGGGTAGATTCTATCGCCCAGGTTTAGGCGTTGCTCGTAAACCAGTTTGCCGGTGGCGGCATCGAGCACGGTCAGAAACCCATCGTCGCTGGCCTCGTAAAGCAGGCCGTCGTGAAGCACGGGCGATGAGAACCCATAGCCGCCGCCGTGGGCCTTGCCCTTCCACAGCGGCTTGAGCTTGGTCACCTCGTCTATCGAGGCCGGCAGCCGGGTGGCGGTTACGGAGCCGTGGACGTAATAGACGACGCCGTCGTGCAGGATGGGCGAATTGGAGCCGCAGGAGCCGAGCTTGTCGGTCAGCAGCTTCCCGTCTTCGGCACGCACGATTGCCCCCCGGGGCGTGAGGAGGACATCAACGTCGCCGACGCGGGTGACCAGGGACGTGCCATGGCTGGTCGGCAACTTGAGCGCCACGACTCGCTGCCCGTCTTCGGATCAAGACCAACGAGATCGGTGAAGTGGACGATCAGTTTGCCGCCGGCCAGCACCGGCGAGCCGGAATGAGCGTATGCGGCGTTGGAATGTTCAATCAGCTTCAGCCACTGGCGGTTGCCCTCCAGATCGTAGCCGGCCACCAGGCCGTCGCCGTAAACGACGTAAATGTTGTGCCCATCCGTGACCGGCGTCGGGGCCGAATAGCCGGCATCCTGCTGGATGCCCGGATGCGTGTAGAGGACAGCCACCGTGAGCTTCTGTTTCTCCTTGTCGAGCTCCTCGATCTGTTTGCGGTACGGCTTGAGCTTGGCATCGATCACTTCCTTCGAGGCCTGGTCCTTTTTGAGATCGCGATTGACTGTATCCATCTCCTTGCGGATCGCCGCTTGCATACGATTCAGGTCCGCCGTTGCGGCCAGCTCAACCTTGAGCCGCTCCTGCACCTCGGGCGCGATGTCCAGTTCGGAATACTTGCAGGTTTTTTGCCAGATGATCTTGCCATCGTCCTTGTTCAGGCAGAGCAGCGTGGCCGGTTCCGAGCCGATGAAGAGATGCTGGCCCAACAGGACCGGATGGCTGACGCCATAGCCCGGCATGGGCGTTCGCCAGATGACGTTCTCCGTGGTGGACCATTCCAGCGGCGGCTCGGCCTTGGGATAGGTGCCGGTGCCGTCGGTACGCCAGCCGATCGGGGCGGTCGGAGCCGCGGAGGCCAGGAGCATAGCGCCGATCAGGACGGCGCCCAGGCGGGTGGTGGTGGCTGCCATGCGTGGCTCTCCGAGACAAGGAAGAATTGGCGGGAACGAAGATGCCCGCTGTCCAGGGGAAAAGGCGACTGGGCGTAGAGATTAGGCAGGTTTCAAGCGTTATGTTCGTCGGAGCCGCGCACGCAGCGGAGCGGAGTAAGCGGCCGAGCGCCGCTTACTCCGCTCCGCTGCGTGCGCGGCTCCGACGACCCATCACCGGTTGAACACGAATTCCTTCGTATTCAAGAGCGCCCAGAGGATGTTCTCGTAAGCGATCTTCTTGCTCTTGCCGTTGGCCTGGATGTTGTCGAGGGCGAGCTGCAGGTGCTTCGCGCTCGGCTTGCGGCCCAGGGCCCAGAGGAACATCTCCTCGACCTTCTCGGCATCGGGGCGTGAGTCCTTCGCCAGGGCATCGGCCCGGCCTCCTTGCCGTGCGATCTTGCCCTGCACCTCTTCCGAGTTGAGCAGGTGCAGCGCCTGGGCCAGGTTGGCCTCGCTGACGCGCTCGCACTCGCAGGCGCTGATGCGCTGCGGCCGGCCGAACACGTCCAGGAAGTACGACTGGTACGATTCGTCCGGCAGCATGATCGCCCGGTTCGGTGCATGCTTGTCCTGCGGCAGGCCGGCGAACGCCGTTGGGCTGGCCGTCACCTGGCAGACGGCGTCGAACAGCACCTCGGCCGACATCCGCTTCGGATAGTAGCGGCTATAGGCCTGCTTGTCGTTCTTGTTGAACTCGTTGGGCGTCGAGCTGAGGCTATAGGTCCGGCTCTTGCAAATCGTCCGGATCAGGTGTTTCAGGCTGAATTTGTGGTCCACCAGGTCCTTGGCCAGGGCGTCGAGCAACTCGGGGTTGCTGGGCGGGTTGGTGACGCGCATGTCGTCCAGCGGATCGACGATGCCGCGGCCGAAGAAGTGGGCCCAGTAGCGGTTGGCCACGGCCCGGGCGAAGAACGGGTTGCTCGGCTCGGCCAGCCAATCGACCAGCTTCTGGCGCGGGTCGAGGTCGCCGTCCGGGTCCATCGGCTCGCCGCCGAGCGGCTTCATGACGGCGGCCTTGCCGGTCCGCTTGTTGACGACGCTGCCCGTCGACTTGGTGTAGATGACGCGCTTCTGGTTCTGCTGGCCCTGGTTGCTCAGCCCAGGCATCGGGATCTGCTTGGTGCCGACGCGGCCGAAGAAGGCGGCCAGGCCCCAGTAATCGTCCTGGCTCCACTTCTCGTACGGGTGGTGGTGGCACTGGGCGCACTGCATGCGCATGCCCAGGAAGACCTGCGAGGTATTGTCCACGAACAGGTCCGCCGTCGGCAGGTCCTTGTACCAGACCGTCGGCGGCGACTTGCTCTCGTCCCCCACCGCGGCCAGGATGTCGCGGGCAAATTCGTCGTACGGCTTGTCCGCCGCCATCGCGTCCCGAATCCAGCCGTGGAAGCTGAACGTGCCATAGGCGCGGTTCTGCTGGTTGTTGCCGCGCTTCACGCGCAGGATATCCGCCCATTTGTTCGCGAAATAGTAGGCATATTCCGGCGTATCGAGCAGGCGGTCCACCAGCTGGTCGCGCTTGGCGGCACTCTTATCCGACAGGAAAGCGAGGCGTTGCTTTGGCGTCGGCAGCGTGCCAGTGATGTCGAGGTAAACTCGGCGGACGAACTGCTCATCCGTGCTCTCCTCCGACGGTACGATGCCGAGCTGCTTCCACTTGGCCAGCGTGTGCTGATCGACGACCGTCTTCGGCTGGAAGGTGTAGGCCGGCGTCGGGACGCCGAGGGGCACAGTAGCGCGGAAGATGGTGACCTGTCCCTGGTAGCGGGCCATGATGGCCGCCTCGCCGCTCAGGGCCAGCGTCCGCACCAGGCCGTTGCCGTCAACCGCGGCCACGTCGGTGTCGTTGCTGTCGTACTGGGCCCGGCGGGTGATGTCTTCCACGGAGCCGTCACTGTAGTGGGCGTAGACGGCGAACTGCTGCCGGCCGTTGCGCGGCAGGGTCCGCTGCTCCGGGTAGAGGCTGATGCTGGTCACCTTGGGGTCGTCGGGCTGGCCGAAGGGGAGGCCGGCCGCGATCCAGCGGCGAATGCTCCGATATTCATCGGAATTGGTCTCCATGCGCTTGCCGCCGCCGTGGGCCATGGTGCCCGACGCCTTGAGCAGGAGCAGGCTCTGGTCGGGGACCGCCGGGTTGACGCGGCGGCCGCGGGCTTCCTTTACCAGGGCGTTGTAGTCCACGTCCGGCTCGAAGCCGAGCAGGGAGATCTTGAAGCCGTTCTGCCCGCTGGCCTTGCCGTGGCAGCCGCCGGAATTGCAGCCGAGCTTGGTGAAGATCGGCACGATCTGGTTGCCGAAATTGATCGGCAGGTCTTCCTCGATGCTCTGGGCCTCGACGGGGACGCGGGCGGTGTGGCTGCCGTAGCGGGCGATGATTTCGGTCTTGCCGCTAGCCAGGGGCAGGACCCGGCCGCCGGGCAGGATGCGGGCGATCTTCCGGTCGGCCACCTCGAACTCGGCGTCCCCGGTCAGGTCGGCCTGGCGGTCGCCGTCCAGGATTGCCGTGACGATCAGTTGCTGGGCGGCATCGCTGCCTTTGAGAGTGATTTTCTCCGGATGGGCGGCCAGCGTCCTGACCTCGGCGGGCTTTGGCGGCGGGGTCACTTCGCCGGCAAGAGATTCCTTCTTATCGGCGGCACGCGCACCGGCGGCCAGGATTGCCACGGCCAGGGCGGCCAACACTGGGCAGCGTCGAAACAGTGTCATGGATGGGAACTCCCCGAATCAGCAGGTGGGTCGGTCGGCGGGACGGACAGCCGCTTGCGGCTTCGCGGGGGGATGCGAAGCCGCAAGCGGCGCAGGATGGCTTACAGCAGTTCCTTGACGATGTCGCGGTCGTCGAGGATGTACATCGGCCGGCCGCTGCCGTTGGCAAACGTCTGCGACGGGTCGATGCCCAGGGCGCGGTAGATCGTGCTGAGAAGGTGCGGCACCATGATGGGCCGATCCTTGGGGCGTTCGCCGCGGGCCGTGCTGGCGCCGACGGCCTGCCCCATCTTCAGCCCGCCGCCTGCGATCATCGCCGACATGACCGGCGACCAGTGATCGCGGCCGGCGTTCATGTTGACCTTCGGCGTGCGGCCGAACTCGCCCCACATCACCGTCACCACGTCCTTGTCCATGCCCAGGTCGTGCAGGTCCTGGATCAGGTTGGCGACGCCCTTGTCCACCTGGGGCAGCTGCTTCTTCAGTTGCGTGAAGTTGCCGCCGTGAGTGTCCCAACCGCCGATCGACAGCGTCACGCAGCCGACGCCGACCTCGACCAGCCGCCGGGCCGTCAGGAACTGCTCCACGCCCTTGTAGCGGTCGCGGGTGCTGCTGTCGCACTTGCTCAGATCGAGGGCGTCGCGGACGACGCCGGAGGTGATCATGTCGAAGGCACGAGTGTGGAACGTGTCCATGCCGGCCATGTCACCTTTGGTGTCGAGGTCGCGGCGCAGGTCGTCGAAGCCTTCCACCAGGGCCTTGCGCTGCTCGAGGCGGTCGAGCGTGACGTTGTTCGGCAGCCGCAGGTTCTGCAGGGCGGCCCCGCCCGGGGTGAACGGCCGGTGTGCGATGCCCAGGTAGCCCGGCTCGGTGCCGTAGCGCGACATGCCGCGCAGGCTGACGTAGGGCGGCACGTCGCCGCTGTTGCCGCGCAGCTTCGACACCACGGAGCCGAACGACGGATGGTTGGCGATGCGGTTATCGCGCTCGGCGTAGCCGGTCATGACCAGCGAGTCGGAGTGCTCATCGGTCGAGACGATGGACCGCACGCAGGCTAGCTTGTCCCACATCTTGGCCTGGAGCGGCATGTGCTCGCAGATCTGCACGCCGCTGACGTTGGTGGCGATGGGGTGGAACTCACCCTTGAACTCCTTGGGGGCGTCGGGCTTCAGGTCGTACATGTCCATGTGGGATGGACCGCCCGGCAGGTAAATCATGATGGCGGCCTTGCTGGAGGCTGGCTTGCCGCTTTGCCGGGCGGCGACGGCCCGGGCCCGCAGCATGTCGGCGAGCGTCAGGCCGGCCCCGAAGGCCCCGATTTTCAGGAAATTGCGGCGGGACAGGCCGTCACAGTACCGTTGGGCGGCCCCTAGCAGCGTTAGCATTGTCTCTCCCCCCGGACGGGCGATACGTAGTTTGGGCGACACGCTCAATGCTAACCTGAGGCGGGCCGGCGTGCAAATGCTAAACGGGGGTAAATGATTGCAGCAGAATGGCGCGCTGGGGAAGTCGATGGACCGGGACAAGAGGGATGCCTCCGGAACCTCCGAGGTGCTTTCTCACGATGGGCGCCGCAGGCGCTCGATCTCTCGCAGCGCGTCCTCGTAGTCTTCCGGGGTGTTCAGATTGCGCAGGGTCTGAAGTAACGGATCCACGTCCGCCAGGTCCTGCGGCCCGACGACCCGCGTCGGCACCGCCTCGAACAGGAAGAAGGGCCGCAGCCGATCCTCCGCAAGCAGCCGTTGGACCGCTTCTGCAACCTCCAGCCGATAGACGGCGGCCAGGGGATGGTGATACTCGCCGACGCGCGGCACGCAGATGGCGGCATCGCCGAGCAGATCGATCATTCGCCTTACAAAGTTAGGCTGCAGGAATGGCACATCGCAGGACGAGAGATAGGCCGCTTCAGCCCGACCGGCCAGCGCCGCCAGGCCGGCGGCGAGTCCCTGGAGCGGGCCGCGTCCCTCGTCCTCGTCGCGCACGACCGCGACGCCAGTAGGCAGCGCGGGCAAATCCTGGCCGGGGGCGGCGACCACGACGACCGGAGCGACCGCCTCGCCCAGCAATCGGACGACCCGCGGCAGCATGATCTCGCCGCCGAACGGCAGCCAGGCCTTGGGGCGACCCATCCGCCGGCTCTGTCCACCGCAGAGGACGATCCCGCCGGTGCGCATCATCGCGTCGCCTCCGGGGCCGCTGCCCTGCCCCTGCGCAGGCAGAGGAACAGACCCACGACCAGAGCCACCTGCAGCACGAAAGCGCCTGCGAGGAAGATCGAGCTGGAGCCGCCCAGTGTTTCGTTCAACATGCCCCCGATGCCTCTTTGGATCCCTTCGCCGCTGCTGTCGGGCTCAAGGATTTCGGGATTGTGAAACAGAAGCCACCAGTGGGACCAAAACATCACGGCGAATTCCAGGACCATGCCGCAGCAGACCAGGGCGGCGACCCAGGTCCGCGCCCGGCTCAGGACTCCCCAGCCCAGCGCCGCCAGGAGAACGGCTGTCGGATAGATGGCCGAATGGGCGATGCCCCACGGAATCTTGCCCGGGTGCAGCGCGGCACCGCCCAGCGTGCCGCCCAGGAGGCAAAGCCAGACCGCAACCCAGACCGCCGGCCTGTTGGGCGGGGGTTTCGTCCAGGAGAGGCCGGGGGCGACCAACAGCCGTCTCAAGCCGGCATCAAGCAGGAATAGGCAGAGCGACAGCGTAAGTGCTCCGGTGAGCAGGCTGAAGTAAAGCTGCGTCACCCCCCGGTGCAGGGCCACGCGATTGGGAGCGCCGATGAACCAGCGCTGCTCCCCCCGGTCATCGTCAAAGAACCACGGCGCCGCGCCGCGATAAATCTCGACGGAGTTGGGCGGGGCATCAGCGTCCGGAGCAACCCCAATTACAAGCGCCTTGTAGATGCCGACAGGGAACACAGACATGCTGAGGTTGTACCCCATCCAGCCGGCAGTCGTCCGGGGGCTGAAGGTGGCCTTGTCGTCGCCGAGGGACGCCGGCGTACTGTGCAGTACCTTGTCCATGCCCAGGTTGCCGACCAGCCAGGCGTACCAGGTCCCCCCCAGTACGGCCACGACCGTGGCCGCGGCGAGGAATTGATGCAACCGGAGCGGCAACGCCCGTTCGTACAGGGCCAGCACGACAGCGCAGAGCAACAGCGGCAGAATGTAGAGGGCGACCGCTTGATGCGTCAGGTAACCGAGGAGCCCGGCGATCAGGAAGCCGACGAAGTAGTTGGCGGCACGCAGCGGATCAACACCGCGCTGTCGCATTGACTGGAGATAGAAATGCAGGGCCAACACCAGGTAATAGGTGGCCAGCATTTTGGGCCAGGTGAACCAGGCGTTGTGGAGCATCCACAGGTTGAGCGGCACCAGGAACAGCGCCAGCCAGGCCGCCCGCCGGCCAAACAGGTCGCGCAGTAGCAGGAACAGGGGCAGGACGAAGCAGATGTTCGTGGCCGCCGACGCCAGCTGATAGATATCGAAGCCGTGGCCAGCGCTGCCCATGACGAACGCGGTAGCCAGGTTGAACAGCGGCGTGCGCGAGGCCACCGTATAGCCGTTGGCCCACGTCCTGGTCACCGCCTCGTCACCGACAAAGATCTGGGCCTCGTTGTAGTGCATATACCAGTCGAAGTACCAGTAGCTGCCGCGATAGGCCGGCAGCAGAATCTGGATGGCGACCAGGTGCAGATAGGCCAGCGTGAAGATTGCGGCCAGCGGCCAGGTGGATGGGCCCGTCTCGGCCGGGCGCTTTGGCGTGGTCAGGCGGCACCAGAGGGCAATGCCAAGCATCACCACGGCGCCACCAAGGTTGAAGTACGGCTGCGGAGCGTGGAGCACGAATGCCGTGAAGGCGCAAACAGCCAGGGCGGCGAAGCCGACGCCGAAGCTGGCAACGAAACGCTCTTCCCGATCGAACTGGGTCAGCCGGCCCACAATGGGTGTACCAATCGCCCATGCCAGCAGCGGAAATGCGAGGGCGACACCCCCAAGCTTCAAGACCAGCGCCAGCTCGTCACTCATCGATCATCCCGCCTTCGCCCACCAGATCCGCAAGGCCCCGCTCGTCGAGCTGGTTCCGCGTAGCGGCCGTGGTAGCCGAACATCGCCGTTACACTGTCCAAAGCCTCGATTTGTCGTCCGTTCGCCGAACCTCCGTGCGTGGCTGCCCGCGCTCCTCGATGCGGCGAAACCCCAATGACAAGACCTGGCTCACCAGGCACCGTTTCCCTTGCAACAGGGTTGGGCGAACCGCGGTTAGACGAAGGCCGTTGTGGCGCAGGAGTCGAAGCTGCCGGGTGTCCCGGTGGATGATCAGCAACTCGCGGACTTCGAGTCCGCTGTAGAACGGAAGTTTCTCGTCCGTGTCGTCTCCCGGACTCTGGATCTCCACAAGGAAGTCGGGACCGCCGAACAGGTGCGTATCGCAATTGAGCGCACGACCTCCCTTGAGGACGACGACCATGTCCGGCACGCGATAGTTTTCTTTCCAATCGTGCTGGCGATCACTGACGTTGGCCCCGGGATAGACCTCCCCCCGATCTTCTTGTTCCACCACCTCGTCGAGCGGAATCTCCAGACGGTGCACAAGTCGCTGGTGCGCGAGGTTCGGCATTGAAGGCATGACGTACACTCCGTCCCAGACCTCGTCGTACAGGTCGATCCCCTTCCGCTTCCGCTCGCGGACCAGGTCCTCAAAAATGTCTTCGCCCAGGACCAGGGTTCGAGTCATGTGTCCCTCCGATCATCACGGGGCGCCGAATGCGGTCTTGCGGCCAGGGATGCTCATCCAGCCCCCGGGCGCTGATCCTTCGGCAAGCGCTTCCGTCTCAGGATAACACGCCCAACGCTGACCAGGCACCCGACAACGAAACCAACGGCAGCCACCAGGCCACCCACGACGAGGGCCTCGGCGTTTGGGTTGGGCAACGGCTCCCCGGCGCGGTGCTGCATGAACGGCCACGCCAAGCCAGCGATGACGCCAAGCCCGGCACCGACGGCGGCGCCCCGGGCGTAGGCCGTCTTCGTGTAATGCTGGATCATGGGCACCGTGCGATACAGCCACTGGCAGCCGGCCCCGATCCCCAGCAGCCCGACGATGACCACCGCACCGATGGCCCCGCCCCAGAGGATGGCGGCTCGATTTGGCACCTGCGCCAGTTCCCAGACCAGCCAGGCGCCGAAGAGCCCGCCGAAGGAGGCCCCAAGCAGCAGGACCACGAGCGGATGGATGGGCGTTTTCATTGGGCCTGCCTCTTTCAACCCCCCGCGTCGGCCGACAGGCTCCAGTTCCCTTGCTGGCGCTGCGGGCTAACTCTTGAAGAAGAACTCCTCGGCTGTCTTCCGCAAGAGCCAGTCGCGGTCGTCCGCCGTCAGGAAGTCGAGCCGCTTGCGCACCAGGTTGAAGCTGTTGAGGTACTCGTGATCGACCACCTGAAACGGACAGTCGCTCTCCCAAAGGCAGCGATTGGCCCCGAAGGCCTTGACGACCCGCTGGATCAGCGGGCCCAGGTCGGTGTAGGGCGGGCACTTCTTGCCCAGGGCATAGAACGCCCCCACCTTTACCATCACCCGCTTATGCCGGGCCAGCCCGCACAGGGCTTCCACGTCCCGGTCGCGCACCGTGCCGTCGCTGCCAATCCGGCAGAGGTGATCGACGATCACCGGCGTCCTGGGGTGCTTCGCGCACATGCGGTCGAGGTCCGGTAGGGCATCGGGATTGATCAGGCAGCTCATGGCCTGGTTGTTCTTGGCGCCGGCGGCGAACATCCGCTCGTATCCCTCCGCCTTCAGCCAACCGTCGCCCAAGCCGACATTGGGTTTGGTCTGCCGTTCCAGACCGGGATAGATGCGGAAGGCCCGCACCCGCTTCTTGGCCAGTTCCGTCATCAGCTTGTCGGGTGCCTCGGCGCCGGGGTCGATGACCGCGGTGCCGACGAAAACGTCCTTGTGCAGGGCCATCATGTCCAGCATGTAGCTGTTCTGGAAGCCGTAGTAGCTCATCTGAATGAGGTTGACCCGGTCGACGCCGGCGGTTTTGGTGTGCTCGAACAACTCCTGCGGGGTGAACGAGGCCGGGGTCATGTCGGCCTTCTTGTACCCGGCCGCCAGCGGATAGTGGGCCGTGTCCGGCGTCCAGACGTGGACGTGTGCGTCGATGAAACCCATCCGAGTCTCCTGGTCGGGCGCGGGTAGGCTGCTCATCCTTCCCGCGGACATTCTACGGAAGTGCTGGCTCTGTTCGCAGCACCACCGGCGACCGCGCATCCACACCCAGCGCTGCCACTCCGGAAATAAGAAACGCACCGGCCAGGATCAGGAACGCCCCGTTCCAGCCAAGGCCGGGGAAGTCAATCGCCGCACGCAGCACCAGCGGCGACACGAAGGCGCCGAACGCGCCCCACATGTTCCCCCAGCCCAGCACCGACCCGACGTACACCCCGCCCACGTCCTGCATGTAGGCCCAGACGGCCGACGTACCCAGGTCCACGGCGACGGCGACCAGCGAGAAGGCTGCCACCGCCAGCCAAGGCGACGGCACGAAGACGCAGGCGATGAAGGCGGCCATCGCCACGAACCGTGTCAGCGACATCGGCAGACCTCGGCCCCAGCGCACCCCCAGGTGCCGCGTCAGCCGATCGGTCACCCAGCCGCCCGTCAGCATGCCGATCATGCCCACCGCCATCGGCACCCCCGCCATCCAGCCGCGCTCGACGACCGGCACCTCGTGGACCCGGTCCAGGTAATCCGGCATCCACGTGCCGAGGAAGAACCAGCCGAAGTTCGTGGCGAATTGCGAAATCGAACTCATCCACAGGCTGCGATTGCCGACGATGGCTCGCAGCGGCAGCGCCCCGGCCCGGCCCTGCGCACTGGTCACGGTGCGGGGCCGGCTCGACTCGATGAGTGCCACCTCCGCCGCATTGGCCAGCGGATGCTCTTCCGGCCGGTTGCGGAAGACCAGCCAGAACAGGCCCGCCACCAGCACACCGGCCGCTCCGAACACCCACATCACCGGCCGCCAGCCGGCACCGTACAGCTTCTTGACTTGCCCCGGATAAATCCCCTCCAGGATCAGGCGATTGAGCCGTTCGACCTGCGACTCCGACAGGGTCTCCCGCGGTCGTTCGGCGAGGCGGCGGGCCTCGGCCTCCACCTTTAGATCGGGCAGTTCTCCAGACACGCAGAGTGTGCGGTCGCGGAGGGCCTGGTTCAAGCCGGCGACCAGCACGTCCACCTGTCCGGGGGTTGCCTGCGTCCCCGGCGGGGTGGCCGCCAGGTCGCCCACGATCTTCGCCGCGGGGGACGGCAACCGGTCCAGCAGGCGCCGGGCGAAGTGGCTGTCGTCCTGTTGGTCCGCCGCGGCCAGACGCCGGCACAGGGCCGGTGGGTCCAGCAAGTCGCCGGGTTGCAGCAAAGCCGGTGCATCGGCCGGGACAAAGGCCAGAATCAGGTAGCCGGTCAGGATGGGGGCGATCGCCCCGCCCAGCCGGCCTCCGACCGACACCACGGCACTGGCGAACGCCCGGGCCGAGAACGGCACCCAGCGGCTGAGCAGGCCGGCGCTGACTGGGTAGGCCCCCGCCTGGGCCAGGCCGCAACCGACCCGCAGCGCCAGCACGGCGCCAAATCCCGCGGCTAGCCCCATGAATCCGGTCACCACCGACCAGGCGAGAATGTAGAGCGACAGCATGATCCGCGCGCCCCAGAGGTCCCCAAACCACCCCGCCGGCACCTGGCCCACCGCATAGCCCAGCTGAAACGCACTCAACACCAGCGCCACCTGGCCGCCCGTCAGCGCCAGGTCCTCGCGGATGTAGCCGACGGCGAACGCCAACGAGAAGCGGTGCAGATACAGCATCACCGCCATCAGCGTCGTCACCAGGACGATGAGGTAACGAATCCGCGTGGCGTGCGGCTTGGCTGCAGCGGTGGGGAACGTGGCCATGAACTTGCTATACAGGGCCAGGCGCGGTTTTTCCCCCCGGGGACCAATCGTAGAACGTGCGGAAGGAATAAGGCCCCGGACCCAGCCAACTCAGGGTGCCACCACCACCCTCGGACACTCCGTGGCACCCTGATGGCACCCTCGTGGCACCCTGATGGCACCCTCATGGCACCCTGGTGGCACCCTTGGCACCCTCGTGGCACCCTCGTGGCAGGGTTGTGGCACCCTCGTGGCACCCTGATGGCACCGTCGTGACACCCTGACACCCGGACCCACCCACGGACCCGGCCAGGGCCCAGCCGGCGTGCTCCCGGGTGCCAGCTGCGTGATGTGTCGGGCCGGGCGGCGCGGAAGCAGCGGACCAGGGAGGGGCACTCCCGCGCCACGCCGCCCCGAGTAGGCTGGCCGCGCGCGCTGGCAGGTGTGGGCGTGGACACTTGTCGTAAGATCATGCTGAGAAAGAGGATGGGTAGAATGTCGCCTTTCCCCCTTCGACCACTCGCCCTGGGGAGTGACTTGCTCAGTGGGCAAGTCAGGTGAGCAAGTCACTTCTTGTGATAACATGCTTTTCTATAAGGACTTGCGCCTGCGCTAGAGTGACTTGCTCACTTGCTCACGCATTTGTGGGCAAGTCGCGAGTGCAGCGTTTTGATACACCCGGACGGCCGCCTTCCGCCCTGCCGGCAGATGATCAGCTTGAGGAAAAGAAATGGCGGAACCAACTGTGCCCCGCAGGCTCGGCCTAGCAGGCTGGGGTGCTATAATGATCGAACAAGGGAATCGACGTGCATCCGAACAAGCACATTCGCGAGGCACTGAAGTACGCCGAAAAGCGTGGATGGACCATACTCAAATCGGGTCCGCGTGCGCATGCCTGGGGTGTCATCTATTCGCAAGACGGTTGACCGCTGTCCCGCGCTTGAGAGGGAAGGACATGCGACAGTTCCGGCTTACATTGATTGTCTCCGCTCCGGCGATGACTCACGAGGAGATCCTGGACGTGACCGATGCTCTGGGCGAAGCGGGATGCACCGACGCCTCGGTCCGAGGACATGCTGAAGGCATGGAGTTGCTGTTCGAGCGTGCGGGCCGATCCCTGGAGGCTGCGATTTCATCAGCCGTGAGCGATGTGGAGAGCACCGGGCAACGTGTCCTGCGCGTGGAAATGGAACGTCAAGCTCTCGCGAAAGCGTAACCCTCAACCTCGGCTCCTACATAATGGACGTCCCCCGGACCAGCTTCGACATTGGCCATTCGGCCGACGTCGCACCGCCGGTTCCCTGGCCCGACCGGGAGGCTATTCTGCGACGAAACCGGGAGATTCAGCGGATGTGGGAAGAGAGACGGAATCCGGTGGGGGTGGAGGGAACAAAAGGCGGGAGTCGGTAAGACCATTTCCTTTGACGGCACCCGCCCCCAGTTGTTCCCCTGGCGGGAACAGCTCAACAACGCACGCTGTCCCCTTATCTAGCCCCCTCCGAAGGAGGCCGCGGTGCGGCGTGAGGAAGGCCTGGTCGATGGGGCGGCATACGGCCAGCGCACCCGCCGCGTCCGTTCGCGGCCGATGCCGGCGGGACGCGGCCGGGCAAGGGGGGCGGATGGGGGTATTTTGTCGTAAGTAGTTGTTGGTGCTTGTCATATGGAAACTATCACCTTTGTTCTATCGTGTGCTCTGAGGCGAAAGCGGCGTGAGGGCAGCACGTCGCAGGCGACGCGTTTCGATTTTCGCGGCAAGCCGTTTCTGAAGAAGAGCCTGCAGGCAGTCTCACCGATTTCCAATTGCCCCTCAGGCAGGCGTTGACAGGGCTGGCTGATAGGGGACAATAAGCGCATGGCTACCATCGAGAACAGCCCCGGCGTCATCCCTCCAGACATCCTCGC
The DNA here is from genome assembly GCA_963827935.1 of uncultured Planctomycetota bacterium. GTDB lineage: Bacteria > Planctomycetota > Planctomycetia > Gemmatales > Gemmataceae > DATFNV01. Next base: position 1,892,912 of record CAWHCN010000004.1, read on the forward strand.
GGACCTGAAGGAGGCAACTCGTCAGGCCGCCGCCGGCGGGGTCAGGGATCCCGAACTGCTGCGCCGCCTCGCCGAGCGGACCGAACAGGTGCGACAGGAGATCCTGCGCAAGCATGGCGTTCTTGACGTCGCCGTGGACCTGGTGCGCGAGGCCCGCGCGGAAGCATGAAGCGGGTGCTCGATTCCTGCGTGGCCCTCAAGTGGGTCTTGCCCGAGGCCGACTCCGACAAGGCCCGTCGGCTGCGCGCTGACTTCCGCAATGCGCTGGTCGAACTCCTCGCCCCCGACATCTTCCCCGCCGAAGTCGGGCACTCCCTCGCCCGCGCGGAACGACGGGGGATCATCGCTTTCCCGCAGGGCTCCATCCTCCTCGCCGACGTTTTCTCGACACCTCCGCAGCTCTTCCCTTCGTATCCCGACCTCATCACCCGCGCCTTCGAGATCGCTTCGCAGAGGCGCGCCGGAGTTTACGACTGCCTCTACGTTGCCCTGGCCGAGCAAGAAGGCTGCGACCTCGTCACGGCTGATACCCGGCTCATCAATAACCTCGGGCCGCACTTCCCTTTCATCGTGCCACTCTCGTTGCTGCCGTGAGCGGCTGGAATGTACGGTGTCCCCATTGCGGTGCCGAAGGAGGCCGCGGTGCGGCGCGAGGAAGGCCTGGTCGGCGGGGTGGCGTTCGGACAGCGCACCCGCCGCGTCCGTTCGCGGCCCATGCCGTCCGGACGCGGCCGGCCAAGGGGGGCGGATGGGGATATTTTGTCGTAAGTAGTTGTTGGCGATTATGCATATGTAAACTGTCACCTTTGTTTCCTTTGTTTCTCAAGCGAACCGCGGATGAGCTGGTGGAGATCGTCTACGACGATGGGCCGGGAGATACGACCGTGGCACCCGCCGGGCCAGAAATCCCCGGCGACTGGCCGCGCCCACAATTGCCCCCGCACCCCAGGCAGTCACGCATCGACAAGGAATACAGTCCGGCCCTCGACACTTTTTCGCGGCGTTTCTGGAGCTGATCGCGCAGCTGTGGGGGCATGCCGGGAGGGAGAAAGAGGTCAGGAGATGCTTCTCAAGCACGATAACCGGCTCGCTGAAACGACTCTGACCCCTTTGCCATCCTCAGGTGAAAACGTACGTTGGCCCATTTTTTCGTTTCATGGACGGACACTTTCGCGTGGCGGCCGACTACCGGAATCCCGGGAGGTGGGCATGGCCTTCGACCGACGCGAGTACCTAATAGTCGTCGCGGAGCACCCCACCGATGACGAACTGCTGCGCCTTCTGGACATGGCGGACCTCAACCAAATCAGAGTTGTCCAAGTCGGCAACCGTCCGGGATACTTTGGCCAGTCGATCCATCGCTCGTGTCGACAGCGAATGGCTGCCAATAACTCCCTTGTAATTCTCGAAGCCATCGTTGGAGAAATTGCAGTAGTCGCGAACCTGACCGCCTGGGATCGCTGCATTGCACGCGATCCCCGTTCCGGTAAAGCGTGCCACCTGGCGTGTCCTGGCCGTCTCAATGCGACACGCATTTTGGGCGAAACATCCTTCTCCGTCGCTGCGAATCTCTCCTCAGTGCTGAGCTGGCGCATCTGCACTTGAAGATCGATGCGATCAAGGATGGGCCCGCTGATTTTCTTGCGGTATCTGCGGACTTCTGCATCTTTGCATGAGCATTTCGGGGTCCCGTGGTAGCCGCATGGGCAGGGATTCATTGCGGCGACGAGCGTAAAGCGACATGGGTACGTCAGGGTACCGCCTACACGTGCGATAGACACTTCGCCCGCCTCAATCGGCTGCCGGAGGGCCTCAAGCGTGGACGAACTGAATTCCGCGATCTCGTCCAGGAACAAGACCCCTAGATACGCCATGGTAATTTCTCCGGGCCGTGGGATTTTGCTCCCACCGCCGACCAGCGCTTGTTTCGAGGCCGTGTGATGAATCGACCGCATTGGCCGGCGGCTGACCGCTACGCCGTCTCTGTCCAGCACCCCGTAGGCGGAGTAGATCTTCGTCGAGCTGCACCTTCTCCTCGTTGGTCAGTCGGGGCAAGATACCAGGCAAGGCACTTGCAAGAAGTGATTTCCCTTCTCCGGGTGGACCGATCAGGAGCAGATTGTGTCCCCCAGCAGCCGTGATACATGCAGCTTGCTTGGCAACAGCCTGTCCGTGAATTAAGCCGAAATCCAGGGCCTTGGGTATTACTTCCTCGAAGTGGATGGCCTGGCGAAGTGCATCTTCAAGTTTTCGCTTACCCTGGAAGTACTGAATGAGTTCTTCGAGAAGTGAGACCGGGAAAATGCGACACTTCTCATGGCCCGGTTTTGCCAGGATCAGGGCACATTCCTTCTCATTACCCGACGGGACGATCAAGGATTGGCCGGGCTTTGCGGTAAAAGCCAGAGACAGGGCTCCTGGAACCCGGCGAACCTCGCCGTGGATGCCGAGTTCTCCGAAAAGGATGTACTCGCCTTGACGGTGCTCAGGGAGATGAGGAAGTATCCCCGCTGCCTGCAACAGGATGATGGCCAACGGTAGATCCAACCAGGTCCCTTCCTTCGGGAGATCGGGAGGCACAGGTTCACCAGGATTTCAACGGGGGACTCCAAGAGCCCGAGTTTCGCGCAACGCGCCTGCAATTCGATCCAGGGCCTCCTTGATTGCGCCTCTGGCCATGCCGGAGATTTTGACGGCACCCGCCCATGGCTGAGGTTGCCGCAGGACAGCCATGGCCCTTGCCTGGATTTCGATCGTGTAGCCATCAAGTCCGAAGAGGATCGCGCCATTCAGGGAATGGTCCTTCGTCAATAGCTCGCGCAGATCGGGAACAGGGAGAACTTCTGGGAGGTCAGTTCCTGAGGGGAGAAAATCCCACGGTGGGTTGGAGTTGGGCATGGCAACACGCACCCCTCTGATGCAGCACCGGCATCGTGCGCAAGCACCCTACGCAGGTGCATGGTAGTTGGGCCAAGTGGATGCGATCCATCTCTTGAATGCTCTCGATTGTCCTACGAGGAACGCCGAGGATCAACAAGAATAAGGGAAAAAGGGCCGCTTTACGGAGCCCGCGTCGCCGCACGCTCTTCCATAGAAATCCGCCCTCCGTCTGCTTCCCCCGCGTCCATCAGGCCGTTCTCCTTCTCCGGGCCGCCGCCCTTCTTGACCCGGGACCTTTCGCATTCGACCCCTGCCCTCGCGTAACACTGACAGCCTCCGCCGTCAGGATCAGCCGTTGGCCCACGGCCGCGGCATAACGCCAGAGGGTATCCAGCGTCGGATTCCGGTTGATCCCGTTTTCCAGGCGAGATCAGGGCCGGCTGATCGATGCCGCAACGGGCAGCGTCCCGCCTCGGCGAGGGTCAGACCGGCCGCTTCGCCGCCGGTCTTGAGCTGCCTCAGCAAGTCCTCCGCCGGCGAATGGACGACATTCAATCCCAATTCGGCGGCCGCGCCGCTGGCGATGAGTTCCTCCGGCCCGGGGTGCCAGTCGCGGAACGCCTCGCGGATGGCCCGGTGCTGGGCGCGCTGCTCCGGAGTCAGCTCAGGAACTTGGCTCGTTTTCCTATTCATCGCTTCTTCCTCCGTCGTCGGGGAGGGGCGGGTGGCGGCGCTCGAATGCTGTCACCACATACACCTGGGGCCATCCGCGTCCACGACCTCAAAGATCACGGCCAGATACTTGCCGGTCGGCGTCCATCCAAACACCGTCGGTCGTCCGCTGCTGTGGCTGCCGATAGCCGCTTCGAAGCGGATCGCGCACGACCGATTCCGCCTCCTCAACCGTGATACCATGCTCAGCAATGTGCTGGACGTTGCCTTCCGGATCCTCTTCCAGGTCCCAGATAAACTCCACATGGACCACCGTGCCGCCCTCTGATGATCTTGTAACATTGCCGGATCGGCGCCGCTGGTAAGGCGCGTTCTGGTCCGGTCTCCTGACCGGACCACTCAGCCCGACCGAAGGTCTCCCTAAGCCAGGAAACCTTCGGTCGGGCCGAGTGGCGGGGTCGGGAGACCCCGCCACAACCCGGGGTGGAAACCTTGTCTCCCTTGAGAACAGAACCTTCGGTCGGGCCGAGTGGCGGGGTCAGGAGACCCCGCCACAACCCGGGGACCTCGCCACAACCCGGGTATCCAGCGTATTATTTCCCGGCCAGGCAGCGACGCGTTTCCCTCACCCGTTCTGCCCACTTCGCCTCGGCCCACGGCCACAGAGGCGTCTCCTCGGGCGGCAATCCGATGCTCGCGGCCCACTGCTGCTCCAGATCCGGCATCGCCGCCGCGATGACGACGGCGACATCGGCCGGGGAAAGGGGACATTCAAGATTTCTAATTCTCAAATAATCATGAATGTCCCTCTTTCGCCCTTGTTCGGCTCAGGGACGGACCTCGGGGCGGTTACCAGTTGCGGAGCAAGATGATCTCGGGAAAATCGGCGCAGGACGGCGTTGTAGAGCGGCTCGTCGGCCGTGACGCCGTTCAGGCCGAGGAATGCCGGGAGAGGGCGACGAAAGCGGCATCGTACGCGGACCGACGGTACCGCATTGCAATCTCAAGCGTCGCCTTCAGTAATGGCTGCACGGGCTCGACGTGGACGGACAGGCCCAGAAGGCGGTCCACGCGCAATCGTGCCTGATCGAGGGTGAGCAGACCTCGATAGTGCTGTTTCCAGATCGCGTTGGTGACCTCGGGATACGCCAGGTCGAGAACGATCAGGCGTCCGCCGCGCCCCGTCACGTCAGTCAGCACCTGGAGCGCTTTGGGTGTGTCGGGCTCCGTCAAGAGCCACTTCACTGCAACACAGCTATCCACAACGGCGTCAGGTGTCACGCATCCGGTCCTCGGCTATGTCGGGGGTGCTATCCGGGAGGTAGCCGTGCTTTTCGAGGAATTCGCGGTGCATTTCGCGCACCTCCGCCAGCCAGGTAGCCGGATCATCCTGTTCAAGCGGCCGAACGTCAATCGTCACCCGTTGATTCTCGGCGAGTTTGACTTCGGCGAGCGGCTTGAAGACGCCGCCCTGGAAGACCGCTTCAATCTGCGCCATGCTCCACCTCCTGCCGCTTTTGCGGCCATTGATCCGCGCCCATTATAACGTCGGCCGGCGCGAAAAAAGAAAAAGGCGAGAGGGAAACGGGACAGCCTGCATTTCCCCCCCAATTGTCATATCGGCATGTTCCGCCGGGTCGCTTCCTCGCCGGGCAAATCGGCGGCTGCGCCGTTTCGCGGGGCCAAGGGCGCCACGATGTGCCGGGCCGGATGGCACCAGCCGGTGAGGCGGTCCCAAACGCCGTTGACGATTTCTTCCGTGTCGTCGCCGGCGCCGGCGGCCCGCAGGGCAAGCAGCAGGGCTTCGAGGCTCTCTTCGAGGGACTGCCGGGAGTGGCCCTCGGCCGCCAGTTGCCCGACCGGTCCGCCGTGCTTTTAGCCGCGTTCAGTTCAGCACCTTCTCGAACAGCACCAGGTTGTCGCCGCGGTCCGGGTCCCAGCGGATGCCGACGATGTCGTAACCCAGGGCAATCGCCAGGTGCAGCATCGGGCGGTGCTGGTTGTGGCATTCGAAGCGGATCGAATTGTAATCGTTCTCGCGTGCCCAGGCGTGGACGGCGTCCATGAGCTGCGAGGCGATGCCCTGGCGGCGGAACTCGGGCACCACGCCGTAGAACCAGGCGAAAAAAACGGTCGGCTTCAGCTCGAAACCGAGGAAGAAGCCAACCGGCCGGTCGCCCAGGCGCGCCACCAGGTGCAGGCTGTTATAGCGCCCGCGGAAGCGCCGGTGGAACGATTCCAGGTCGCGCGGCGGGCGGAAAATCTGGTTGTAAAGCTGCACGATTAGGGGCAGGTCTTCCGGCCCCACGATATCGACAATGGCATCGGCCATGGGAAGTGACCTCGCGCTGCCAGGAAGCCGAAGGCGGAGAGGCCGCCTGCGGTCTTCCTCGATCATAGTCTTCCCGTCGGCGCCGAGCAATCGAGGCGCTGGCCGCACGCCCCGCCGGGCCTAGCGATCCGGGGGACGATAGAGCGAGGCAATGAGTTCCTGCCAGGTGGGGACGTTCCAGCCGGAAAGGTCCTGATCGGCCTCCTCGTCGGAAGGGGGGATGATCTCGTCCGTCTCGACGGCATCCGGCTCGACAGCAGCCGATTGGGGTTGGGCCTCGGCGGTGGCAGGCGAGCCGCGGCGGCGACCGCGTCCGCGGCGGCGGCGGGGGCGTTCGTCGCCCGGGGCTTCCTCGGTCGCTTCGGCAGCCGGTTCCTCGGCCGGCTCGGGGCTGGACTCGCCCGGGGCGGTGGGCGTTTCGGCGGCTCCGTTGCGCCCCGAACGCCGCCCCCGGCGCCGGCGGCCGGGACGCCGCTCCTCGCCGCCAGGCGGTTCCTCGGCCGCCTCCTCCGCCACGACCTCCGCGGTGCCGAAGGCCGCCGCCGGCGGTTCGCCGAACAATTCCTCACCCTGGGGTGGCGCCTCGGTGTGTTCCTCGGGTGGGGCATTCTCACGCCGGCGCCGTCCCCGGTGCGGAGCTTCCTCCGCCGCCGAGGCCTCCCTGGCGGGGGCTGGCGGTTCGCTCACCGGCTGAGGCGGCTTGACATGGACGGCGGGCGGTGCGACTGCGGGTGGGGGTGTGGGCTCCGAACCCGCTTCCAATCCCAGTTCGCGGGCCAACTGCGACCAGCGATCATCCTGCTGAGGCATGGCAGAGTCTCATATGGCAAAAAGGAGTCATTGCGACCGCCGCATTCTAGCAGAGTGGGGCCGCCAGTGCTGCGCCAGCCTGAACGGGCGGGACGCCGCGGTTCCCTTGATCGACGAATCCGACTTGGGACTGCCGCGAGAGTACACGATCAGTTGAAGGGCCGCAAAGTCACGAGTGCGTATGCAGCAGGGCGACAACGCTAACCAGCACCAAAGCCGCGGTCAAGAGTGCCAGTACGATCCCGACCTGCACATCAAGCGGCAGCAACCCGTCCCACTGCGGGAAACAGGCCGCCAGCGCCATCCATCCCAGAGCCAGCAGCACCAGGAGCAAGATCAGCGTTGTGGCGCGCTCGAGCAGCGGGTAGCGCGGTGTACCGGGAGCCGGCCCGTCGGTGTTCATCGTGCCCCATCCTTCGCCGGCTGGGCATGGCGTGCGGCCAGTTCCTCGGGGGCCGCGTGCTGCAGCCGCTTGCGGGCCCAAAACCAGAAGTAGGCCAGGCCTGCGGCGTACAGAATGATTGTCAGCGGGATCACCTTGACGTTGATGATGCCGTACATGCAGACCGCGAAGACGGACAGCAGGATGACCAGGATCGGCAAGGCCACGGAAAGTGGCGTGCGGTACCTGTCGAATAAGCCCGGCTCGCGCCGCCGCAAGAGGAACAGGCAGAACATGGCGAGGATGTACCAGATCAGCGCCGTTAGGGTGGAAACCAGGACCGCAACGTTGATAGCATCCTCGAACCAGTAGTTGGCCACGACAAACCCGGCGGCGATCAAGCTGCACGCCGCGAGTGAAACGACTGGGGTCCGCCGCGTCGCGTGGACCTGCCCCAGGACCAGCGGCAGGTAGCCGGCGCGGCCCAGCCCGAATCCCTGGCGACTGGTGCCGTAGATCATGCCGTGGTAGCTGGCGATCATGCCGAACAGGGCAATAGCGCCAAATCCGTAAAAAAGGAGGTTGGATTGCCCCGCGGGGATGAGGCGCATGGCCTTGGCCAGCGGGTACTCGACGGAATCGATCTCCGCGGATTCGGCGGCGCCGCAAACAAGCAGCCAGGTCAAGACAAGCAGGACAATGAGAGTCAACTGCCCCCAGACCAAACCGCGCGGGATCGTCCGGTGCGGCTCGTGGGCTTCTTCGGCTGCCAGGGCCACGGTTTCGATCATGACCAGCCACCAAAGGGCGTAGGGCACGGCCATGAGCACCGCCCGCCAGCCCAGCTCCCTGGGTAAGACCGGGTTCGTCCAGACGCGCTGCCATGAAAAATGGGTGGCCGCAACGAGCCAGAAGATTACCAGCCCGAGGATGGCCCCGTAGGTCATGACCACCATGACCCGCGATTGTTCCTTCACGCCCCAGGCCTGGAGCAAAAAGAACACGACCACTGTGGCCAGGCCGACAGCGACCCGCACCCCCGGATGGGGGTGTTCCTGATTGATGAGGTAGGCGACGTAGCCGCCGGTCGCGATCGCGGTCGCGATGCCGGCGAACAAGCATTCCAGGAACATCGACCAGCCCATCACGAAACCGAGCAATGGTCCGGCCGCCCGTCGCCCGTACCCTAGCGGCCCCCCGGCGAAGGGCATCGCCACGGACAACTCCGCCAACGCCAGCACCCAGGCCAGGTAGAGGAGGCAGACGATCAATGAAGCGATCAGCATGGCGATGGGGCCGTTGTCCTTAAGCCCCAGGTTCCAGCCGAAATACGCCCCCGTGATGACGACGCCAACGCCCAGGGCCCAAATGTCGAGCACGCGCAACGGCTTCTTGAGCGCGTGCTCCTTGAGGTAAGCGCGCTCCTCCGGCCGCAGCTCGTCGGGACTGACGTGCCCCTCCGCCACCACTTCGGTAACGATGGCGTCGAGGTCGGTTTTGTCGCCCATTACATTCCTCCCCGTTTAGCCGCGAGCTTCTGCGAGCGCCTCCCCCGCTGACGCGGGAGGCCCGCTCGCAGAAGGTCGCGGCTAAACGGAGCGTTTCCACCCGGGCCCGCCGCCGAACACCGTGTTCGTGCCGGCCAGCGGGACCCCCGTAATCATCGACGCCTCCAGCGTCAGCGCCCGCAAGTCCTCTGGCTCAAGATCGTGAACATCGTGTTTGCCGCAGGCCCGGGCCAGGATCTGGACTTCCGAGGTCACCGCCCGCAGCCAGTGGGCGACACGCTCCGCCCCGGCATCAATATCGAGCCGCTTGACCAGCTCCGGGTCTTGCGTGGTGATGCCGACGGGGCAGCGGCCGGTGTGGCAATGGTGGCAGTGGTACGGAGCCGCGCCGATCGCGTGGTAATCCTCGACGTAGAGCGGGGCATTGCAGTTGAGCGCGATCAGCGCCGCGGTGCCGACATAGACCGCATCGGCTCCCAGGGCCAGCGCCTTGGCCATGTCGCTGCCGTGCCGCAGGCCGCCGGCGATGATGAGCTGCACAGTGCCATACAGGCCCATTTCCTCCAAGGCGGCGCGGGCCTCGCAGACGGCGGCCAGGGTCGGAATACCGGTGTGCTCCTGGAGCAATTCCGGCGAGGCGCCGGTGCCGCCCTCCATGCCATCCACCACGACGACATCGGCCCCCGCCTTGGCGGCGAGTTTCACGTCATCGTAGACCCGGCTGGCGCCGAGCTTGACGAAGATCGGCACCTGCCAGTCGGTCGCTTCGCGGAGTTCTTCGATCTTGATAATCATGTCGTCCGGACCGAGCATGTCCGGATGACGGCAGGGGCTGCGCTGATCGACGCCCGGCGGCAGGTCGCGCATCTCGGCGATCTCCGGCGACACCTTCGAGCCGAGCAACAGGCCGCCCGTCCCCGGCTTGGCCCCCTGGCCGATGGTCAATTCGATGGCGTCCGCCTGGCGCAGGTGATGGACATTGATGCCGTAGCGGCTGGGGAGCACCTCGTAGATGAGCGTCTTGGAGTTCTCGCGCTCCGCCGGCAGCATGCCGCCGTCGCCGGTGGTCGTCGAGGTGCCGGCGGCCCGCGCCGCGCGAGACAGGGCGACCTTGGCGTTGTACGACAGGGCCCCGAAGCTCATCCCGGTAATCATCACCGGGATGTCCAGCTCGATCGGCTTCTTCGCGTGGCGCGTGCCCAGGACGGTGCGCGTCGAGCAGCTTTCGCGGTAACCTTCCAGAGGAATGCGCGTCAGGCCGCAGGGGATGAAGGTCAGGTCGTCGAAGGTGGCCCAGGTACGCGGCCGGAGGATGCCGAAGCCGCGAATGCGATAACGGCCCAGCTCCGCCTTGACCTGGATGTCCTCGATGACGGCCGGGGTGTAGGTGCCGCTCGATTGCGGCGGATGACCGATGTTCGATTGGTGATCGCCCATCACCGAACCTGGGATATCGCTCACGGTGTCCCTTCATATTGCTGTGGACAGGCTCGTCTTTGTACACCTAGGGTACGTTGGAGCTGGCGCCCAATCGCGCCGCGAATTCGGGGAACAAACCACTATGGGCTGGGCCTCACAGTACATCGCGAAACTTCAGAAGGGCGAAACGGTCTCCTTTCGGCCGCGCGGTATTTCCATGTCCGGCAAAATTGAATCCGGGCAACTTTGCACCGTCGAGCCAGTCGATCCCGCAGCCGTCAAGGCCGGCGACATCGTGCTATGCAAAGTCCGAGGTCGCGAGTACCTGCACATCGTCAAGGCGGTTCAAGGACCGCGTTTCCAGATCGGAAACAATCGCGGACACATCAACGGCTGGATTACCGCCGGCGGCATCTTCGGCCGATGCACCAAGGTCGAGTAAAAAATGTCACAGCGCTGCCTCTCGATGTTTCGGACCCGTCCATCGCGGTGCTGAGCGGATTGTACTGGGGTGGCCGTGGACCGTCTGCGGACGACGGCCCGTTGACCGCGCCGTGCGGGAAGGTTAGACTCCGCTCATCGATATGAACACCACGCCGCTCAGCCTCCTGGAGCAGCTTCGCCGAGCGCCCGACGAGGCGGCCTGGGGGCGTTTCGTGCACCTCTACGGTCCGCTGCTTTTCCGCTGGGCGCGGCAGGCCGGTCTCTACGAAGACGACGCGGGCGATCTCGTGCAGGACGTGTTCGTCATCCTGCTGAAGGAGTTGCCGCGCTTCGAGCACGACCCAACCCACAGCTTCCGGGCCTGGCTCAAGACGGTGGTGCTGAACCGCTGGCGCAATCAAGTCAAGCGACAGGCACGGGCGCCAACCCACCGCGGCGACGCCTTCCTGGCCGACTTGCCCGCCCCGGACGATACCTTATTCGAGGAGCAGGAGTATCGCCGGCAGCTGGTGCGGCGGGCGCTGGAGCTGCTGCACCACGAGTTCCAGCCGGCGACGTGGAAGGCGTTTCACGAACATGGAATGAACGGCCGGCCGGCGGCGGATGTGGCCGCGGAATTGGCCACGACCGTCGGCGCCGTGTACGCCGCGAAGTGTCGCGTCCTGGGACGGTTGCGTGAGCACCTGCGCGGGTTGCTGGAGTAGATTTGAAAAAGCTACCTAGTCGGCCACCGCCTGGGTCGGAGACCGGCTCACTCCCCGGTCGGCCCTGGTGCGCCCCCCACTCCTGGGTCTCCCAGGGCGTTTCTGTTCGTCCGGAAGGGTTCGGAAACGAATGTGTCGTCATAACATAATACTAGGCCAGGACTTCTGGACATTCGTTTCCGGACCCCCTCGGACACCCCCCTAAGAAGGCCTGGGCCGGCCCACGGCACAGACGGGGAACGGCGACAAATTCACGTAAGGATTGAGGGACTCGGTTGTACTCCTTTTGGACAACTCACCGACCCCAGTTCCGGAGCTTCCCATGCCAGCCGTTAACGACTGTCCCGACCAGAACGACTATCAGCTTCTGATCCACGGTGAGCTGTCACCAGCCGACGTGGAGCGCCTCAGCCGGCATCTTGCCGACTGCCCCTTCTGCTCCGACGCCGTGCAGACCCTTCTGGGGCAGGACACGCTGCTCTCGGACCTCCGAGGCACCCCGGCCGATTCGCAGGGCGGTGCGGAAGTCCCATCCGACCTGACGCGGCGACTGCTCGCGCTCCACTCATCCTCCGCTTTCTCACTCCAGCTGCCCGCCCTAAAGCCGCCGCAACGGCCCGATGAGATGGGCAGGCTGGCCCATTACCGCGTGCTGAAGGTGCTGGGCGCCGGCGGCATGGGCGTTGTCTTCCTCGCCGAGGACGTGCGTTTGCATCGCACCGTCGCCCTGAAGACCATGAACCCGGAGATTGCCGCCGACGCGCGACACCGGCAGCGCTTCCTCCGCGAGGCGCGGGCCGCGGCCAAGGTCGAGGACGATCACATCGTCCCGATCTACGACGTTGGCGAGGAGGGCGGCGTGCCGTGGCTGGCGATGCCGTTCCTCAAGGGACACAGCCTGGACGAATTGCTCCGGCGGCTGATGGTACTCAAGCCGGCCCAGGCGGTGCGGATCGGAGCGCAGGTGGCCAGGGGCTTGGCGGCGGCCCATGCGGCGGGGCTGATCCATCGTGACATCAAGCCGGCCAACATCTGGATCGAGCCGGAAGGCGGCGGCCGAGCCCGGTTGCTCGATTTCGGACTGGCCCGCGATGCCCGTCCCGACCGGGAAGGAAGGGAACACCTGACGCGCACGGGGGCGATGGTCGGCACGCCGGCATTCATGGCGCCGGAGCAGGCCCGAGGCAAGCCGCTGGACGCGCGGGCCGACCTGTTCAGTCTCGGCTGCGTGCTGTATCGGGCGGTGACGGGCCGGCTGCCATTCCGCGGCCCGGGGACGATGGACACGCTGGTGGCCCTGGCGACCCAGACGCCGCCGGCCCCGGATCAGGTCAACTCGGCGGTGCCGCAGCCGCTGGCGGCGCTGATTATGAACCTACTGGCGAAGGACCGCTCCGCCCGTCCGGTGTCGGCGGCGGCAGTGGCGGCCGCGCTGGAGGCGATGCAGGAGAAGCAGGCCGGCCCGTGGCCGGTGGCCAAGCCCGTCGCTGTCCCGGCGGCGCCGCGGCGACAAGAGCGCAACCCCTGGGCTGACCTGACGGAAGTCGTGGAGCCGCCGGCGCTGGCCTCGGCACCGCGGCGACGGTGGCAGCGGGCGACGGCGGCGGCCCTGCTGCTGGCCCTGGGCGGGATGCTGGCGGCGGGCATCATCGTCATCATCAAGAACAAGGATGGTCAGGAAGTGGCTCGCGTCCCGGTGCCGGATGGCGGCTCGGTGGAGACCAGGAAAGACGGCGACAGCGGCAAGCGCGTTCCGGCGGATACCAACCCCGACCGCCGCGCCGCCGAGTGGGTGACGTCGATCGGCGGCTCGGTCTACATGCACCGGGACGGACAGCAGAGGGTCATTTCGGCCGCCAAGGATCTGCCGGCCAGTCCGTTTGAATTGGACGCCGTCGCCCTGAATTCTAACCAAAAAGTCGATAACGCCGGGCTGGCCCACCTCAAGGGGTTGACCCATCTCAAGTATCTGGACCTGGGTAACATGCAGCAGGTGAGCGACGCCGGCTTGGAGCACCTCAAGGGGCTGGCCAACCTCACGGAGCTTCGTTTGGGCAGCACGCGGATAAGCGACGCCGGGCTGGTCCACCTCACGGGGCTGACCAACCTCACTCGGCTTAACCTCAGCAGTTCGCAGGTGGGTGACGCCGGGCTGGTTCACCTCACGGGGCTGACCAGTCTCACGGAACTCAACCTGGCTAATGCGCGTGTTACCGATGCCGGAGTGGTTCACCTCAAGGGGCTGACCAAGCTCACGGATCTTAACCTGGCAAATTCGCGGATCAATGACGCCGGGCTGGTCCACCTCAAGGGACTGACCGCGCTCAAGCACCTTTGGCTGCACGATACGCGAGTGGACGACGCCGGGCTGGTCGACCTCAAGGGGCTGACCAACCTCACAAGTCTCAATCTGGGGATGACGACTGTGACCGGCGCCGGGCTGGAGCACCTCAAGGGCCTGGCCAACCTCACGAAGCTTGGCCTGGACGCCACGCGGGTGGACGATGCCGGGCTGGAGTACCTTAAGGGGCTGACCAACCTCACGGTCCTCAGTTTGAGAGACACGCCGGTAACTGACGCGGGGTTGGCGCGACTCGAGGGGCTGACCACGCTCACGGTTCTTGACCTGGGCGGCACGCGGATAAGCGACGCCGGGCTGGTTCACCTCAAGGGGCTCACGAACCTCAGCAAGCTTTTCATTTATCGGACGCGGGTGGGCGATGCGGGGCTGGTCCACCTCAAGGGGCTGACGAAGCTTACGGAAGTTCGAGTGGACCGCACGCGGGTGACCGGCGCCGGCCTGAAAAACCTTGTTGGCCTCCCGCTGCGGCAACTTTATCTGGACTACGCGCGGCTCTCGGCCGGCGACTTTGCCGCCGTCCGTAGCGACTTTCCCGCCACGCAGCTCTGGGGCGAACCCCAGCCCTCGCTCGCCGAGGATCTGCTGGCCGAAGGCGCCACGCTGCTGGTCCGCGCGGGCGAAGGCCAGGAAGACCGGCCTGTTAAGAGAATGGCTGACCTGCCGCGCAAGCCCTTCCTGGTCCGCCGGCTCGACTGCACCGCCGTCAAGAAGCCGTTGCGAGCGTTGCTCAGCCGTCTGAGCCAGAAGCGAGAATACGAGTTCGAGCGCCTCGAAGCCCTCGACCTGTCGGGGTCCGCGATCGACATCCTCAACTTCGCGCCGCCGCTGGAGGACCTTCAGGAGTTGAACGTCTCCGGCACCAGGGTCGCCGATTTGCAGCCGATCATCGGCCTGAAGCACCTGCGCAAACTGTCGCTGGACCGCACGCCGGTGAGCAGCCTCGGCCCCGTCGCCGAGTTGACCAACTTGGAGGAGTTGTCGCTGGCCGGCACGCCGATCGCCGACACCGCCCTGAAAACGCTGGAGAACCTGCCGAAGCTGCGTACGCTGGACCTCCATCAGACCGCCGTGGCCGGGCGCGGCGTGGGCTACCTGGCCAAACTGCCGAAGCTGGTCGAGTTGTCGCTGGCCGGCTCGAAGGTCTCCGACCTGTTCGCCGCGGAGGTGGGGGCGCTGACGAAGCTGGAGCGGCTATCGCTGGCCGGTTGCACCTTCAGCGACGCCGGACTCAAGCACCTGGCCGGCCTAAGCAACCTGACGCAACTCGACCTGACCGGCACGCGGGTGACCGCGGATGGGATCGCCACTCTGCAAAAGGCACTGCCCAAGTGCAAGATCGTCTCCGGCCCCGCGGGGAAGTGAGGCTGTCAGCCTGAGCGAAGCAGTTCGCAAGGTCGCTGGCTTCTGCCGGTGAGGCCGGTTACAATTACGGCGGCTACCCTTGGAGGGAAAGTCATGCTGGGCGACCCGCTAATCCTGGAAGACGTCAACGATCCGGCCGAAGCAGCCCGGTGCCGTGCGCAGCTCGCGCGCGCACGTCGCAACCAGGATTGGCTGGAGAGTCATTGGGCGGACTTGTTGCCGGACGCACGGGGGAAGCACCTGGCCGTGGCGGGACAAGAAGCATTCATCGCCAGCACTCCCAAAGAGGCCTGGGCATGGGTGCAGTCCAAGCACCCCGATGACGATGGGGCGTTCGTCCAGTACGTGATTCCTGAACAAGGGCCTCGCATCTATGCGAATCGTTGGCAGGTGGTTCACGTGCGATGACGGGATGAATCGCCCGATCGTCGAAACCACCATCTTGAGTGCCACCGGGCAGCCGGTGTTTGAGCGATTTCTCGTTGATAGCTGCGCCGATTGCACGGTTCTCAGCGCTGATGTCCTTCAACGTCTTCAGCTGACTGGCCAAACTCCTCAGGCCGGCCTGTCCCTAAAGGGCATTAGCGGTGCGGGGAACTATGTAGTCGTGAATCCGGACGTGGAATTCTTGCACGCCGACGGCGGGCCGGCTCGCATTCGCGGCACAATGGCGGCTTTCACCGACCCGACGGCCACCGACTTGAGCATCCTCGGTCGAGACGTTCTGGACCATTTCGACGTGATTATCAGCCGGCGGCGGAACGAAGTCCTGCTCCTTGCCGACAATCATCAGTACCACGTTAGCCCGGTTAATCCGAACGGGAGGTAGCCTGTCGCCGGCCGGCTGCACCTTCAACGACCCCGTACTCGAGCACCTGGCCGGCATGAGCAGCCTGACGCAACTGGACCTGACCGGCACGCAGGTGACAGCGGATGGCGTTGCTGCGCTGCAAAAGGCGCTACCGAAGTGCAAGATTGTCACCGGCCCCGCGGCGAAATGACTGCGGCTGGCCAGCGCCGGTGTCTACCAACCGGGTCGTATCGTAACAGCGACGTGCAGCGAGTAAGATGGTACCCGTGGCCCGCGTCAAGGAGTCCTGCATGTCGCTGCTCGATCACTTTCATTCACCGCTCTTGAATCGGCCCCCTTCCTGGGAATCGTTTCACTCGTTCTGGGCGGTCGCCATTGCCGAATACCTGAATGAACTGTTGCCCCGGCGCTACATCGCGACGGTCACCACTCACCTGGGGACAGAGATCGAGGCCGATGTGGCGGAGTTTGAAAGTCCATTTCAGCCCGAGGACGAACTGCCGAACGGGGCCGCCGGAGGAGTTGCGGTGCAAACGTGGGCTCCGCCGCAGACGGTACTGGTTGCGCCCGCTGCCTTCCCCGATGATTTTGAGGTCCAGGTTCACGACCAGGTCGATGGTGCGCAGCTTGTCGCGGCGGTGGAGCTGGTCAGCCCGCGCAACAAGGACCGTCCGGAAAGCCGCCGGGCCTTCGCGACCAAATGCGCCGCTTACTTGCAGCGCGGTATCGGTCTGATCGCGGTCGATATTGTCACCAGTCGGCACTTCAACCTGCACAACGAACTCGCGCAGATCATGGGCTGGGGAGGTCCGCTCCCGATGGCGGAAGACGCGTTCCTGTACGCCGTGGCTTATCGGCCGGCGCGGCGTCAGGAGAGAAATGAAATCGATATCTGGCCCGAGCCCCTGGTTGTTGGCGGGGCACTCCCCCTGCTACCGCTTGCCCTGAAGCGTGCCCGGGCCGTGCCACTTGACCTGGACGGCACCTACACCCACGCGCATGAGCGCAGCCGTTTGTAGGAGCTACAGCGCCGCCTTCCACACTTCCAGGTCCTTCTTGTCGAAATTCCACAGCTTGCGGCCGGAGACGATCTTCTGGAACTTCGCCGGCGCCGGCACCTTGTAAGTGGCGAGCAGATCAGCCAGGGCGGCGCGATCCTCGACGGTCGGCTCCTCAACGACGGCATCGTTGCCTAGCGACGCAATCTTGCCACCGACGAAGACGGTGCCCTCATACATGGAATCGGCCACCGCGTCACCCGCGTCGCCGCAGATGATGATGCGTCCCTTCTGCATCATGAAGCCGGCCATGGTGCCGCAATTGCCGCCGATGAGCAGGGTGCCGCCCTTCATGGAGACGCCGGCCCGGGCCGCAGCATCGCCCTTGACGACGACGGTTCCTCCACGAATCGAGGCCGCCACGCCGCTGCCGGCACTGGCGTCGATGACCACGGTGCCGCTCATCATCGACTCGGCGGCGCCCCAGCCGGCGCTGCCGCGCACCTCGACGCGGGCCCCGTCCATCATGCCGGCGCAGTAGTAGCCGACGCTCCCCTCGAAGACGACGGTCACGGGCTCCAGCAGGGCGACGCCCAGGTTGTGGCGGGCGTCGGGATTCAGGACGCGGAGGGTGCGCTGGCCAGACGCAATGGCGTCACGGAGGGCACGGTTGATGTCGCGGGTCGATTGGCCGTGGCCGTCGATGGTGAACGCCAAGGGATAGGTCCTCGAATCAGGGCTTGGGGGCTTTGCGGGACCTCGGCTCATGGAGCAGGCGGCGGGCGAAGAATTTCTTCAACCCCTGCCAACACTCCTCTGTCACGAAGTAGGTCTGAGTGGCGGCGTAGGTCTTGCCGTCGGCTGCCTCGAGGACCACCATCCAGCCGCCGGGATGATCTTTGTAATACTCGTCCCGATAATGCGAGACATACCGCACTGGCTCACCGATCTTGAAGGTACGACACGTCGCCCAGGAAAACGATTCACCCTTGGGGGAGGCTGAAAACGATTCAATACAAACCAGCTGGTCGCCGACCTGGCATTCAGGAATAAAGCTCATCGGATAAGATCCTCGTCAGAAGTTGTCGTCCCCGTGGTGGACTCCGCCGTCCTGGCCCACATTCGTGTGAGTTCCGTCCTTGTGCTGGACGTCCCAGTGAAGGTCCTCTTCTCGGCCACTGGTGGGATAGTGCGGCTTCCACTCATTGCCTGCTGCATCGACATACCCGCGCTCTTGCCCTCTCGGCGGGTTTTTCAGCCAGTCCGGTCGGGGCGGGATGTACGGATGGGAGCCGCCCCGCGGCAACAGGCGCCAAGGATATTTCAGCGGCCAGGCGGCGCCGTTGCTCATACCACTGTACCAACGCGTGTTTCCGCGTGCCACACCCGCATCGTCCCCGGGGCCGGCTCCCGGGCCTCGAAATCATTCCCCAGCGCCGTCGAAGGGCGATCTCCTCGGTGGCAATCGCCACGAAGTCGTCGGTTTCCGCGACCACCAGCGGCTTGAAGCCGTAGCGATCTTTCACGAAGGCCAACCGTTCGGCGCTGGCCGCCAGGTAGCAAAACGAACCGTCGAAATCGTCCAGCGACGACCGCAGCGCATCTTCCAGCGACAGACCAGCGGCCATCCGGTCACGCAGGTAGATGCCGATCACCTCGGAGTCGTTTTCGGTGAGAAAGCGATAACCCCGCTCCTCGTACTGCCGTCGCAGCTTGTGGTAGTTGGTGATGTGCCCGTTGTGGACGGTCGCCAGGTCCGGCTCGCCGTGCGCCCAGAACGGCTGTGAGTGACTCAGGTCAACACGGCTTTCGGTCGAGAGGCGTGTGTGGCCGATGCCGTGGCTGCCGACACGCATGCGCGATGTGGTAATCCTGCTCCAGCTGAGCCGGCGAGCCGATCTGCTTGAGGATCTCCAGGCGCTGCCCCACGCTCACGACTTCTGTCCCGGGATAGCGGTCGAGGACAAACATTTCGGCGATGGCCACGTGGGGGAGTGCGTGCCGTGCCAGCTCCAGGCGGACGTAGGCGCCCATCGCTTCGTGGCGCAGGACAGGAGCAGCCCCGGCTGCCGACGCGATGGACCGCAGAATGGTCGCCGACTGTTCGGGATCGTCCGGGAGCTTGACCTGCGCGATCCAATGCGGCGACGTCAGACCGAACAGGGCCACGCCCGTCGAGTCCGGTCCCCGGCAGCCCAGGGCTTCGAGCATTGCCAGCAGCGTCCGCCCGATGGGCCGCTCCGTTCCGCCGCGCTTGTCCAGGAAGCCCACGATGCCGCACATCTTCGTCCTCGGGTCAGCGGGGATAACGACCAGCGGCGATCAGGGCCTGCCGCATCTCCACATTTTCCGGATGGTTGAATTGCAAAAGGTACTCAGTGGCCCTTCCCATTGCGGTCAGCGGCACGATGCGGGCGCCTTGCAACCGAAAGTGTTTGTTCCAGCGGTCCGTCCGCGGGTGGAACAGGCGCACAACTCGTCCCGTATCGAGGTCGATCGAGGAGAGATAACCAGCCTTCAGATTGTTGCACAGATGGCAGGCCCAGGCCAGGTTATCCTCCGTGGTGAGGCCGCCGTGCCTGCAAGCGAGCACATGATCGGGTTCATGAGCGAGTCCTGCATCGTCCTCGTGGAGCAGGCAATACTCGCACCGTTTGCCGGCCCGTTGCCGCACCCGGGCGCAGCTTTGCGGGGAGCCGTTCGCTCATGGCCGTGTCGAAACCCGGGCGCAAAGGCGCGCCTTGACCAGACGTAAGAGACGCTCGGCGTGTGCAAACGCGTCCAACTCCTGGCGTTCTTCGGGGGACAGCAACCCCTCGTTCTGTTTCTGGAGCAACTCCCGGGCTCGCGCTTGGGTGTCGTCCGACGGACGGAAGGCCAGCCATTGTGCTCGCGTCGGTCGGGAAACGAGGAATGCGGCCAACTCTTGAGTAAACCGGATTCCGCCAGGGTTGCTTGGCATGATGGTCCTCTGATTCCGGCCACCTTCGGGGACGACGACGCGGATTGAAGGATCGGGGGGCTTGCAGCCGCCCTATCAGGCGATTATACACGACAACACCGCACGCCCCAACCGGGTTTAAGCCGACCCGGCCACACGAATCGGAGCATACCCGTGAACCGCAGCACCCTCAAGGCGCAACTGCAAGAGGACGGCATCGAATACCTGCTCGTGCAGTTCGTGGACATTCACGGGTCGCCCAAGGTGAAAATGGTGCCGGCCGGCTGCCTGGACGACGTGGCCGACGTGCGGGGCCGGCTTCGCGGGCGGGGCCGTCTGGGGCATGGGCCAGAACGCCTGCGTCCCACGACATGATGGCCCGCATCGACCCGGCCAGCTACACCCCGCTGGCCTGGAAGCCCGGCCTGGCCCGCTTCGCCGCCGACCTGTACGTGGATGGCCGGCCGCACCCCTTTTGTCCGCGCGTCAACCTCAAGCGCGTGCTGGAGGACGTGCGCCGCGCCGGCTACGTCTTCAATGTCGGCGTCGAGCCGGAGCATTTCCTGGTCAGCCGCACGCGACGACGGCCGCATCGTCCCCTGGGACCCGGCCGGCGTCGATACGCTGGCCAAGCCCTGCTACGACTTCAAGGGACTGGCCGCAGCGCCTGCGATTACCTGCGCGACATGAACGACGCCCTGCAGCAAGCTCGACTGGGGCGTCTACCAGTCGGACCACGAGGACGCCAACGGCCAGTACGAGATCAATTTCAACTATGCCGACGCGCTGACGACGGCGGACCGCTTCATCTTCTTCAAGATGCTGGCCGCGGAGACGGCGCGGAAGTACGGGGCCATCGCCACGTTCATGGCCAAGCCGTTCGCCGACCGCACCGGCAGCGGCGCCCACATGCACTATCACCTGGCCGACGCCGAAACCGGCCGCAACCTGTTCGCGGCGGAGACCGACCCGCGCGGCCTTGGGTCTGTCGCCGACTGGCGTATCACTTCCTGGGCGGCGTCCTGGCCCACGCCCGCGCCCTGTGTGCCGTCACCTCGCCGACCGTCAACTGCTACAAGCGGCTGCAGATCGGACAGGGATTGACAGGCACGCACTCCGGCTTCACCTGGACGCCGGCCTTCGTCACCTACGGCGACAACAACCGCACGCAGATGATCCGCACGCCCGAGCCCGGCCACGTCGAGGATCGCACCGTGTCGGCGGCGTTCAACCCGTACCTGGCCTTCGCCGCCTACCTGGCGGCCGGCCTGGACGGCATCCAGCCGCCAGCTCGATCCCGGGCGAACCCAATCGCGGCAACATGTACGCCCTCGCGCCGGAGGAGATGGCCAGCCGCGGCATCCGCACGCTGCCGCAGAGCCTCGACGAGGCGCTGGACGAGCTGGAACGCGACGAGGTGATCCAGGCCGGTTTGGGCCCGATTTACCCGGAGTTCCTGCAACTGAAGCGCAAGGAATGGAACGATTACCACCGGCAGGTGACGGCGTGGGAGGTGGAGCGCTATTTGACGATGCTGTAAAATGCCAATGACAGCAGGGGAAAGGGTGACCGGCGTAGCCCCCGGAGGGGGCGGCGGAGTGTAGCCCCCTCCGGGGGCTAAGGCAGGCGTTGTGGCACGGTCTCCTGACCGTGCCGCCCGGCCTGACCGAAGGTCTCCCGGAATCCGCGAAGGTTGCGTGGAGACCTTCGGTCGGCTCAAGTGGCACGGTCAGGAGACCGTGCCACAACGATGCCTCATAAACGCCGTTGATACTGGATCCGCGTGGTCACATCAGTCCTGCGGCGATTCTTCGGTCGAAGCCCGCTTGCGGTTGCGCTTCTCGTCCGCCTCGTCGCGGCCCTCGAAATGGTCCA
Source organism: uncultured Planctomycetota bacterium (assembly GCA_963827935.1). Classification (GTDB taxonomy): domain Bacteria; phylum Planctomycetota; class Planctomycetia; order Gemmatales; family Gemmataceae; genus DATFNV01. The sequence continues at coordinate 1,914,412 of CAWHCN010000004.1, forward strand.
CGGCCAGGTCGTGGAGGAGGAGGGTGCTGGCCCACATGCCCCACAGCCCGGCCACCGCGCGATGCTCTTCCTCGTGGGTAAAATAGGCTTCGGCGGCCCGCACCTGCTCCGGCCTTGGTGCCTCCACCGTGACGCCTGGCAGCGGCGCCGGCTGCTCCGGCGGCTGAACCACTTCCGGCGGAATCACCACCTTCGGGGCAACCATCGCGAACTCTTCGGACATGGGTGGTCTCCTCGAACCGATGGGCGGGAGTGGCGACTTGCATGCAGTATAACGCGGGGCGGGGCGGCGGGCGAGGGGGGATGGGCCGGTCCCCTCAATTCAGCAGTGCTACGAACCCCGCCTGCTCAAAGTGATGGTCGCCGGTCAACGCCTCGGCGACGGATTCGCGCCTCATGACGATAAAGGAAATGCAGTCGGTCAGCGACCATTCCTTGTCGGCGCGAGTGACATAGAGGCGGATTCCTTCCTCGTGAAGCTGCATATCGAACGACACAACCTGAACGTTCGCATCTGCCAGGAGTGCCTGGCGGGTTTGCAAGAACATGTTCCGGTGCCGGGACCGGGCCAGCCCCGTCGGCCAGTTCCGTCAGGACCCACTCCGTCGTGATGAGCTTGTCGACGAGACCCGCATACTCCAATGCCCTGGCGTGGCTCTCATCGTTCTTGTTGAGCAGAGCCAGGAAATAGAAGGTATCGGCGAAGACCTTGCTCACCGCTTCGGACTCCCGTGAATATAGTGATCGTGGTTGCGGGCCATGTCGGCGGGCAGATCATCGACGGTGCCAGCCAGTTTCAAGAGCCGGTCGCGGAGCGTTGTGGCCGGAATGTCGCGGACAATCACCTCAACACGCGCCCCTTCGGGGAGCTGCTGGGCGTCGTCGAGAACGATGACGCCGTTTTCCACCTTGCCCTCAAAGCTCATGGTCTACCTCGATCAAGGAGGACGGCGATGCCATTCGTCACGACGCCGGAGACGATGTTAGACATTACCCCAGGGTCAGTATAACGCAGCCCCGCCCCGCCGGGGAGGAAATCGGGCGAGTCTCTCTGTGTTGACAACTGTCACCGGCGGATCATAATGGACCCGGTATTGAGGTGTTGTGATGGCAAAGCGACGGCCCAGGCATCCTGATAAGGAAATCGAGATGGCAGTGCAGTACGCCGAGGCGAACGGCTGGACCTGCACCGTCCCGGGTGGGCATGCCTGGGGCATCCTTTGGTGCCCGCATGGGCAACGAGGCGGCTGCCATTTCGGGGTCTGGTCCACGCCGCGTAATGCACACAATCACGCGCGGTTCATTCGGCGGAAGGTGGATCACTGTCCGCACTGACATAGAGGCCAACATGGCGAAGCAAGAGTACGAATTTACCTTGATCCTCTCTGGCGTGCGCGAGTTGTCGCGCGAAGTTCTGGACGCGTTCTACGAGGCGGGTTGCGACGATGCCCTGATCGGCATGCGCGATGGAGTCGCCTATGCCGACTTCTGCCGCGAAGGCGCGTCACTCTCGCAAGCGCTGCTCTCGGCCATTCGGGACGTGGAGAAGGCCGGAGTCGGTGCCAGAGTTGAGCACGTCGAGCCGGATGAATTCGTGACCATGGCCGAAATCGCCCGCCGGCTCCAGATGAGCCGCGAAGGCGTGCGCAAACGGGTGGCCGGGCTGCGCGGGCCGGGCCACTTCCCCCCTCCCGCCGGAAGCCTGACGCGGCGATCCCCGCTCTGGCACTGGTCCGACGTGCTCCGCTGGCTGCACACGCACGGGCCCAAAGATCGAACGGAAAGCCCGGCTTCGAAGCAGGTGAGACTCGACATGGAAGCGGGCTCACAGATCGCAGCGGTGAACGCTGCCCTGGAGCTGCGCCGCGCACAGAACCGGGAGAGGCACTGAATCTTTTGCGCGGGATCATGGGATCCGGAACGGCTCGCAATGCCTCTTCCGACCGGACCCATTCCGGACGCGGGCAGGCGGTGAGATAGTCCTCGACCCGGCCGGCGTTTGTGGTTACTCTGCACGGGTCCCCCAACGTCCGCCGCATCCCGACCCGCGGAGGGATTGATCGTGACCCGGACCGATCGACTCCTGCGTCTGTGCGCCTTCATCGTCCTCACCGGCCCGTTTCTGGTGCACGGCGAGCCACCTGTGGGTGAAGCGAAGCCCAAGGCAGCCGCGCCGGGCAAAGGCGGTCGCACCGATCTGTATGGTGATCCGCTGCCGGAGGGGGCGGTGGCGCGGCTGGGGACGGTGCGGTTCCGCGCCCGCTCAACTCAGTCGGTGGTCTTTAGCCCCGACGGCAAGACGGTTGCAGCCGGCTATTCGGATTTCACGATCCGGATTTGGGAAACCGCCACGGGGCGGGAAGTCCGGCGCATCACCGGCTTCCGGAGCAACGATGTCGCCTGCGTCGGATTCTCCCCGGATGGCAAGCGACTCTTTTCGCACGATTCCGAGGACGGACTCCGCGCCTGGGACCTGACCACCGACAAGGAGGTGCCCAAACCGTTTGACACCGGTCCCGTGTCGCCTGACTTTCTCCGCACACCGGACGGCAAAGCAAGGGTGACGACCGACGGGCGGGGGTCAATTCGCGTCTTGGACAGCGCCGGTAAGGTGCTGCGCACAATGGGTGAGAGCAACACGGGCTCCCTGCTCGCCCTTGCACCGGACGGGAAGACGATCGCTGCCAAGGGTAAGGATGGCACGACCCTATGCCTGTGGGACGCGACGACCGGCAAGGCGCTGCACCAGCTGAAAGGCCACGACAAAGAACTCCTCTGCCTGACATTCTCGCCAGATAGCAAGCGGCTTCTTTCCGGCGGCAATGACCGAACGGCCCGAGTGTGGGACGTGGAGTCAGGCAAACAGCTGCATCGCTTCTACCGGCCGGAGCCCCACTGTCACTACAACGTCTTCGGTGCCTGGTCGCCGGACGGCAAGACGTTGGCGCTGGCCGGCTGGGACGGCGTGTTGCGCCTGTACGATGCCGTCACTTACAAGGAGCGGTTCGACTTCGGCGGACACCACGGCTGGATCACGACGCTCGCCGTGTCGCCCGACGGCAGGCGTGTCGTCACCGCCAGCGAGGATCGCACGGTGCGCCTTTGGGACGCCGCAAACGGGAAGGAACTGCGCATTCTCGGGGAAGGCTCGAATTTCCTTTATTCGGTCGCCTGGTCCCCCGACGGCAGGACGGTAGCGCTGGCGTCCCTGACGGGCGAGGTGCGGCGCTGGGACGCGACAACCGGGAAAGAGTTGTCCGAGTTTCGTGCGGAGAAACATCGGCCCTGGCGCGTCGCCTTCTCGCCGGCCGGCGACCTGCTGGCATCGGTTGACGCGACGGTCTGCCTCTGGGACGCAGCGTCGGGCAAGCTCCTGCGCCGGCTGCCGGGCGACCACATGGCGGAAGGGCTCGCCTTCTCGCCGGACGGCCGGTTCCTGGCCACCGGAAGTCAGGACCATCTGATCCGGCTCTGGGATGTGGCGTCTGGGAAGGAAGTCTGCCGCTTCGCCGGGCACGACAACTGGGTGGAGCACGTCGCCTTCTCGCCAGACGGCCGCACCCTGGTGTCGACCAGCTCCGACTGGACGATTCGGCTGTGGGAGCTTGCGACAAGCCGAGAGCGGGGTCGCCTTGGCGGCAAGCAGCGCATGACTACGCCGATCGCGTTCTCGCCTGACGGCCGTTTCCTCGCCTGGGGCGGGAGGGATCGTCTCGTCCACGTCCATTCATTCGCCGAAGACAAGGAGGTAAGGCGGTTCGTGGGCCACGATGGCGAGATCGCCTCGCTGGCCTATTCTCCCAATGGCAAGCGGCTCTTCTCGGCGAGTTACGACACAACGGCGCTGGTGTGGGACGTGGCCGGCATCGGCGGCGGAAGAGCGGAAATGAAGCGGCTGACGGCCGACGAGGCTGTGACGTTGTGGCGTGACCTTCAGGGCGACGACGGGGCCAAGGCGTACCGCGCGATTTGGCAACTGGCCGCGTCGCCGAACGAGACATTGCCGCTGGTGCGCGAGGTACTCAAGCCGGCAGCCGTGCTCGATGGGGCGCGACTGATGAAACTGATCGCGGACCTCGACGACGAGGACTTTGCCGTGCGAGAGAAGGCGACGAAGGAGTTGGAGCAGGCCGGGGACCAAGCCGAACCGGAGCTACGCAAGGTGTTGAAGGGCAAGTCGTCTGCGGAGGTTATTCAGCGCACGAATCGCTTCTAAGGGCGCTTCGTGGGGTTGAGACATCGCCGGAGCGTCTACGACAATCGCGGGCGCTGGAAGCGCTGGAGCGTATGGATTCGCCAGCGGGGCACGAACTGCTGGAAGGCTTGGCCAGGGGGGCGCCAGCGCCTGGCTGACCAAGGAGTCCAGCACGGTGCTGAAGCGATTGGGAAAGCCGGTCGCAAAGCGGGCACCGTGAGCTGGAACGAAAACAGGGGCGGCCCCCGATTGCGGTTACGCTGCCAGGGCCGCCACGTCCGCCGCACCCCGACCCGCGGAGGGATTGCTCGTGACCCGGCCCGATCGAGTCCTGTTGCTGTGCGCCTGCCTCGTCCTGGCCGGCACGGTTCCGGCACGCGGCGAGCCACCTGTGGGTGAAGCGAAGCCGAAGGTAGCCGCGCCAGGCAAGGGCGTTCGCACCGATGCGTATGGCGATCCGTTGCCGCAGGGGGCCGTCGCACGCCTAGGGACGGTTCGGTTTCGCCACCTGAAAACGATCTGGGCTTTGGCGTACTCGCCTGACGGCAAGATGCTGGCTGCTGCCGACGGTGACGGAGTCGATAGCCATCGCGGCCTCAGTTGGCATGGGCCGGCCCAGGGGACGATTCGCCTGTGGGACCCGGCGACCGGCAAGGAAATCCGCCGCCTCACCGGCCACAGGGGACCCATTCGCCGACTCGCGTTTTCCGCTGATGGCAGGCTGCTGATGTCACTCTGCGAGGACGTCAGACTGTGGGACCCTGCCACCGGTAAGGAACGCGAACTGGCTAGGGTGGAAGGGGCTGTCCGCTGTGCGACCCTCTCTTCAGACGGGACGATGCTGGCGGTCGGCCTGGAGGGTCAGGTCCGGTTGCTCGACGTGGCGAGCGGAAAGGAGGTCCGGCAGTTCCGGTTCTCCGGGGACTTCATACAGGCTGTGGCCCTATCGCCCGACGGTAAGACGATGGCCGCCGCGTGCAAGAACAGCGCCCACCTTTGCGACGTTGCCACGGGACGGGAACTCCGCAAGTTTTCGGACGCGTCGCCCGGCCCAAAGCTGGCCTTCTCCCCAGACGGAAAGCTACTGGCGACAGCGGAGTACTACCGTCCTGTACGGCTCTGGGACGCCGGGACGTGCAAGCAGTTGCACACGCTGGGACGGGACGGCGAGGGCGGTAACTTCTTCGCATTTTCACCGGATAGCAAGGCATTACTCGCCGGTCCGGTTGATGACACGACACTCTGGGACGTGGCGACGGGAAAGGAAATCCGTCGGTTCGGGGGGAAGCGCGGCTTCCAGTTCGCCGGCGCCTTCGCCCCCGATGGCAAGACACTCGCGTTGAGCGACGACCATGCCGTGCGCCAATTCGAGGTGGCAACGGGCAAGGAACTGCTGCCGCGAACGGCGCACGCGAGTGATTTGGACGTTCCTGGCCTTTTCGCCCGACGGCAAGACGATACTCACCGGTGCCGATGGACTACTGGCGTGGGACCCGGCCACAGGAAAAGAACGGATGCCCTTCGGCTCACGCGCGACGGTGGGTGCAGCCGTCTACACGCCCGATGGGAAAACCATCGTCGCGGGCTACCACCAGGCGCAGGCGATCCTCCTCCGGGAGGCGGCCACCGGCAAGGAACTAAGCCGCTTCGCTGGCCAGCCCGGCGAAGTGGACTTCATCGCCTTGCTCGCCGGCAGCAAGTCGGTCGTCTCCATGAGTGGGCATCGCATAGATCGTGTAGGGAACCTATGGGAAAACAGGTCTGATGGCAGCTTACGCGTTTGGGACATGGCGACGGGGAAAGAGACACGCCAGGTGGGGAACCCGCTGGGGATCGAATTCGGGTATCGAGGGATAGAGCCGGCGCTGCCTGCTCGGCCGACGGGCGCTTGTTGGCGGTGGGGGAGCGCCTGGAGGCGGGCCCGCAGGTCCGGGTGTGGGATGGCGCCAGCGATCGGGAGCAGGCCAAGCTGGACCAACCCGACTGGGTCCTCGCGCTGGCCTTCACCCCGGACGGAAGGCGGCTCGTCTCCGCCGCGTTCGACCCCCCTTCTCGTTTTCCCATTCGTCTTTGGGAGGTTGCGTCAGGCTCAGAGGTGTGGCGGCACGTGGAGACGGAATACGCCACCGTCGCCCTTGCGGTATCACCGGACGGCGGAGTGATCGCCGCCGGCGGCACGGACGGCCTGATACGCCTATGGGACCTTGCGACGCGCAAGGAGCTGCGCAAGCTCGCAGGGCACCAGGGTCCGGTCCTGGCAGTTGCATTTTCCGCCGACGGGCGCCGCCTCGTCTCCGGCGGCCGCGACACCACCGCCCTCATCTGGGATGTGGCCGGCGTGTTGCCGGCGGTGCCAGCGACCCGCCTTGGCGCGGCGGAACCGAAGGAACTGTGGGACGCGCTGGCAGGCTGCGGACGCCGCCGCTGCACTCAAGGCGGTGCGCCGCCTGGCCCTAGCCCCGACACAGGCGCTGCCGCTTATCGGCGAGACCCTGGCCAATCAGCCCGCCGCTGACCCCGCTCGTCTGGCGCGACTTGTCGCCGATCTGGACGCTAGCGAGTTCGAGAAGCGCGAGGCGGCCGTTGCCGAATTAACCCGGCTCGGCAACATCGCCGAGCCGGCCCTCAGATTGGCGCTGGAGGGGAAGCCTTCCGAGGACCTACGCCTCCGGGCCGAAGCACTGCTGAAGAAAATGGACCACCGGTTGAAGCCGGCAGAGTTGCAAGCGGTGCGGGCGCTGGAGGTGCTGGAACTCATTGCCACGCCCGACTGCGCAAACTCATCGAGTCGCTGGCAAAGCACTCAGCCAGCCCGTGGGTAGCGGAGGAGGCAACCACTGTGCTGAAACGACTGGCGAAGCCGGTCGCAAAGCGGGCGCCGTGAGCTGGAAAGAAACAGGGTTCATCCGGCCAAACGCGTGCCGTGGGACATTCGCGCGGTGGTTCAGCCTGAGCGGACCGCTCGCTTTTCTTTCAATGAACAAGGCCCCGCTACCCGGGCGAGAGGTGTCGTGCTCGGGCAGCGATCTTACGGTGCGCCGTATTTTCGACGCCACCGCCCCAAGCGGCTCGGCTTGAGATCGACCTCGCCTACTTCCCCAACGTCGTCTGTTGCCCCGCCGACCCTGCTCAGATCGGCACCACTTGCAGCCCTAACTCCCGCTCTGCGCTGCAGCGCTTTGACCTGACGCTCCTGCTGCTTGACTTCTTCGGCTGCCGTGCTCTCACGGCGATACGCTTCCCCACGCGTGATGAGGCGATAGAAGAGCTTCGCCAGCTTGTGGGCTGTCGCCCTGATGGCGCTGCCTATCCCCAGCCGGGCCCGCAGGCGGCGCAGGAAATTACCCAGCACGCTCTTACTTCTGAGCAAGGACCGCGCCGCCAGCCGAAACGCCCTGGCCACCCGGCTGGCCGTCTGGGCGGGATAGCGGATCCGCTTGCCCGATTGGTGCTTGCGCGGCGCCAGCGTCGTCCAGGCCGCGAAGTGCTTGTCCGTCGGGAAACGTGCCGCCAGGTCCGGGCCTGTCTCCGACAAGACCGTCAGCACCGTGCTGGCGCCCAGACCGTCCACTTCCGTGACACGCACGCCCGTCAACTGGAAGATCAAGGCGTCGGCGTCGAACTCCGTCGGGCGGTTGCGACTCTTGGGCGCGGCCTTCTGGGACTCGGGCAACGGACGCCCCTGGGTCTTGTCCGGCATCGGCCCGGCCGCCTTGGCGTACTCCCGGTCACAGACATGGAGCTGATTCTGGTAGAAGTCCCAGGCCTTGAGCAGTTGTTTCAGCTCGAACAGGTGGGCCGTGTCCCAGGTCCCTTCCAGGGCCTTGGCAATCTCCTCGCGGCTCTTCTTGCAGCTGGGATCGCGCATCGCCGCCAGCGTCTGGGGGTCACGCTGCCCCTGGGCGATGGCACGCAGGATGCGCATGCCGGTGACGCCGGCGATGCTCGACACGGCCAGGTCCAAATGAACATTCATCTGGACCAGCACTTTGAGCATCATCTGCAAGAGCTTGGCTGCCTCGGTGATCAGATGCTCGCGATGCCGCCACAGCGTCCGCAACGCCAGCACCTCGTGCGCAGGTCGAAAACAGCTCTTGAGCTGGCCACAGGCGTGCATCTGCTGCAGCCAGACCGCATCGCAAACGTCGGTCTTCTTCTTGAGGTTGCGGGCCAGGCTGCGTGGATCGACCACCACCACTTCGAAGCCCTGGCTTTCCAGGAAGTCGCATAAGCACATCCAGTAGACGCCGGTCGATTCGAGCACGACGCTCGTGACGCCGCAGTGGCGTAACCACTCGGCCAGCGTCTGTAGGTCGGCGGTATAGACGCCGAAGGTACGAACGGGCTGCGGATCGCAAGCGGGGTCGACGGCGACGACGTGGCTGGCGCTGCCGACGTCGATGGCGGCGGCACAGGGCCGGACGATGCGGGGCGGCGGGATGGGCTGGCGTGTCTTCTTCCGAGGCATGAGGACCTCCAACGACGGTGAGGGACGGGCGAAGAAAATGTCGGCGGAGGATGGGTCGAACGAAGGACGAGACTTTCAAGCGGGCTCGCGGCACCAAGGAAAGTGAAGCCGACCCAAGGGCCAAGCTCAAGCACGGGCTCAGAGGCACCAGATCAAACGCGGCCACCGCGCTCCGCCGCCACAAAGAAGAGCTAGAGAAGCGCAGTGCGAACGGAAAGCCGATGGCCTGTCAGGTTCATAGCGGAACGTGTGCCAGGGACTGGCATCAGCCCTCAAGCTGATCCATGGTTGGCAGCCCGTGTCTGCACATACGGAATTATATGCGACCTGGCGCTTTGCCCCGAAAAGCGAAGGCGCATGTCCTGATTTGACAAGGGATTGCGGCGCGTGCGCCAGGTCGCATATAATTCCCGGCGAGTTTACGTCGAAGTGGGAATTCTGGGCAAATCCGCCTCAATCCGCTCAATCGCCCACCGCGCCGCCTCACGGATCACCGGCTCGGGGTCGTCCGCCGCCCGTCGCAGCGCAGGTAGTGCCGCCGCGGCGCCGCGGTTGCCGAGGATCAGGGCCGCATTGCGGAGCAGCCCGCGCCGCCGGGCTCGCCACAGGGCTGTGCCGCGGAAACGCCGGCGGAACTCGTCCTCCGACAACGCCAGCACCTCTTCCGGATCGAGAGCGATCAGGTCCGCCCGGGGCTGGAGTGCCGGCTCCGTCCCCGGGAGCGCCTTGCGGTTCCAGGGACAGACCTCCTGGCAGATGTCGCAGCCGAAAAGCCAGTCCGTCATCGCCGGCCGCAGTTCCGCGGGGACGGCACCCTTCAGTTCGATGGTCAGGTAACTCAGGCAGCGGCGGCTGTCCAGCAGGCCCGGACCGGCGAAGGCCTGCGTGGGACAGGCGTCGAGGCAGGCGGTGCAGGTGCCGCAGTGGCTGGCAGCATGCGGCGGGTCGGGCTGCAACTCCAGGTCGAGCAGGAGCGCTCCGAGCAGGAAATAGCTACCGTGGCGCTTGTCGATCAGCATGGTGTTCTTGCCGAACCAGCCAAGCCCCGCGCGGCGGGCGAAGTCGCGCTCCAGCAGCGGTGAGGTGTCCACGACGCCGCGGCCGCGACAGCCCGGCGCCTCAGCCTGCACCCACGCCAGGAGTTGATTGAGCCGGGCTCGGAGCACCTCGTGGTAGTCGCTGCCCCGGGCATAGCGCGCGACGCGACCGCGCACTGGCGAACGGGGGGCGTCAGCCCCCCGGTTCTGCGACTCACCAACGGGCTGACGCCCACCGCTCGCCGCGTAGCTCATGGCCACCATGAGGACGCTGCGCACCTCCGGCAAAACTGCTTGCGGATGCCGCCGCGCCTCGGCATGCCGGCTCATATACTCCATGTCGCCGGCAAAGCCGCGCTCCAGCCAGTCGCGCAGCCGCGCGAAGCCGTCGGCCGGCCTGGCCGGGGCGATGCCCGCCAGCTCGAACCCCAGCGCCCGCGCCTGTCGCTTCAGACGTGCTTCCAGCGACTCCATGCCCTGATGATAACGCCCGGCCGGGCCAGCGCCGATGAATAGTCGCAAGCGGGGGCCGGTCCATATAACGTGAATGGCCCGCACCAACGGTGGCGGCGGGCACACCTGCTTCGTGCTTTCAGGGGAGTTTACGTATGCGTCAGGGACTGCGGTTCGGTGCGACGGCCCTGCTGGTGAGCGCGTTTGTCGGCATGACGGTCCTCGGGGCGGCCGACGAAAAGCCCAAGCTCGACATCGAAAAAATCATGGAAAAGGCCCACGACAAGGACGACGGCATCCTCAAGATTGTCGTCAATGGCAAGGCGACGGATGCGCAGAAGAAGGAACTGCTCGAGCTGTACGTCGAGCTGGGCAAGAACAAGCCGCCCAAGGGCGACGCCAAGAGCTGGAAGACCAAGACCGACGCCCTGGTGCTCGCCGCCAAGGAAGTGGTCGCCGGCAAGGAGGATGGGATCAAGGACCTGAAGAAGGCGACCAATTGCAAGGCCTGCCACGCGATTCACAAGGGCGACTGATCGGCCACCGCCATGCCGGTTCGACAGCCGCCCCGCCGGCTCTCCCCTGGCGGGGCGATTGCGTCCCCGGGTGCCCATTGCAGGAGCGCCATCGTGCCGCGATGCCGTTGCCGAGTTCCTGGCCTACAACCGCCCGTTCCTGGCTCACAACCCCGAGCTGGTGCGGCTCAAGGTGGCGCGGATGGCGGCGTCGCCGTTTGCCTTCCTTCGCGGCACCTTCCACCTCTATGCGCGATGTGCTCGACAAGGCCAACGAGGCCCTGCCGGCCCTGGCCACCGCCGGCGCCGATCTCGACCTGGTTGGCGACATCCACACCGAGAACTACGGCACTTTCAAGGCGGCTGACGGGCTGATCCATTACGACGTCAACGACTTCGACGAAACGACCCGAGGCCGCTTCACCTTCGACGTGGCCCGCCTGGCGACCAGCCTGTTCCTGGCCGGGCGCGAGGCCGGCCTGCCGATCACCCAGAACGCTCCTCTCCTGGTCGGCTTCCTGGACACCTATGCGGGCGAGGTGAAACACCTGGTTCGCAAGGGGGGCACCGGGCTGGACGCCGTGGAGGGACGCCGTCCGGGTCACCGGTGATGGACGAGTTCAATGGGGAGAAGGCGGCCCTCAAGCGGCCGGCCTTCATCGAGAAGCTGACCGAGCGCGACGGCAAGCACCGCCGCCTGGTCCGCGGCCAGCAGTACTACAACCTGCCGCCCGATCAGGAGGCACAGGCCCGACGGCTGGTGGAGGACTACCGCAAGCGTGAGGGGCGCCAGCCGGCTCCGACGAGTATTATGCCGTGGACGACGTGGCCGGCCGGGTGGCCGGCATCGGCAGCATGGGCCGGCTGCGCTATGCCGTCCTGATCGGCGGCAAGGGGACGACCGACGCGCGCAATATCATCCTGGAATTCAAGGAATCGTTGCCGTCGGCCTACGATACCTGCCGCCAGCGTGAAACGGGACCGGCGGCCCTCCTGGGGCGGGCGGCCCGGGTCGCGGAAGTGCAGCGCCGCTCGCAGGCCGCCAGCAGCGCCTTCCTGAACGTGGCCATCGACGGCGACACCTCGTTCCAGGCCCGCGAAATCAGCCCGCACGCCGATCGTTTCGACTTCAAGAAGCTGGGCGGCGCCGGCGTGGCCGAGGTGGCCACCGTGCAGGCGCGCATCCTGGCCCGCATCCACGCCCGCGCCGTCGCCGACGCCATCGGCCCCACCAACCCGCTGGCGGAGCTGGAGGACACCGAGGTCTTCTGCCAGCGCCTGCTGGCCTTCTCCCTGGCCTATGCGGATTTGGCGGCACGGGATTATCAGCTGTTCGTGGGGCATCGGGCGGAGATTGAGGATACGGATGGGTGGGGGAAATGAACGGTAGTTTAGCCGCCGCCCGCAGGGCGGCGCGGGGAGAACGCGCCGCCTCTGTTAATCCGCGGGGAGGAGGTGCGGTTATGAAGATCGCATCGGTCGCTGAGGTCAAATCCCAGTTCAGTGCGTTTCTGAAAGCCAGCGAAGGGGGGCCCGTCGTGGTGACCCGCAATGGACGACCGTGCGCGGTTATCGTCGGCGTTCACGACGAGGACGAGATCGAGCGGCTCCTGATGGCCTATTCGCCTCAGTTACGAGCGATCCTGGAGCGTTCTCGCCAGCAGTTTCGTGATGGGCAGTGGCTGGGTGAAGAAGCGTTTTGGTCGCAGTTCGAGGAGTGCGAAACGGCCAACGAGCCGACCAGGCCAAAGAGGAAACGGGCCTGAAAATGAGTGCGCCAGTGGGGTTCAACCGCCGCCCTGCGGGCGGCGGCTAAACGGCAATATCACAGCGTCTTCAGATACTCAATCACCGCCCTCCGCTCCTCCTCGCTCAGCTTGTCGCCGAACTTGTGCCCCCCATTACTGCGTCCCGGTTGCGTCGTGTCGTAAACCTTGCGGCGCTCGATCGGCGGCAGCTTCGGGTCGGCGGGACCGTCCAGCACCTTGATCTTCCAGCCGAGCTTGTCCTGGTCGAAATCGGCCTCGTCGGTGCGATAGGAGCGGGTGAAGATTTTCGGCCGGGCCTTCGAGTTCAGGACGTGATAGACCGTCGGCGCCGAGCCGTTGTGGAAGTAGGGCGCCGTCGCCCACAGGCCATCCAGGGGCGGGGCCTGGTAGCCGTCCGACGGCCGCCCCTTGTAGCCGTCGTTCCCCTTCTCCTTGGCGAACCAGGTCTGGTTGTAGTACTCGCCGGCCTTCGGCGGGATGCCGTGGAAACGGTTCGGATCGGTGCCGATCTCCTCCAGGGGGATGATCTTGTTCGGGTAAGTCCACTTTTCGCCGTAGGTGCCGTGGCAGCGCGAGCAGGTGCCCTCGAAGATCTTTTGACCGGTCTTCGCCAGGGCGGCATTGATGGGGAACGGATACTTCGGCGGCTCCAGGCTGAGCAGGTAGGCCTGGATGTCGCGGAAGGTGGCTTCCTCCTTGATGATGGCCGGCCCCGAGTTGAGCGGGCTCATCATGAACTGCATCAGCGAACGGACCGAGCGGGCGTCGCCGTTGCCGGTGTGGTACATCGTCTTTTTTTTCTTGAGCAGCCACCAGGCGGGCACGTCCTCGCACAGGTCGTCGCGCAGGCCGAAGTCGACGCGCGGGGTGTGCAGCTTCAAATCGGGGTCGCGCAGGCCGAGCAGGTAGACGGCCGAGGCGCCGGCCTCGCTGGTGCCGCGGCACGTTGCAGAAGACGTGCGGCGAACGGCTCGGCATGCCGGCGGCCTGGGCCAGTTCCTCGTAGAACGTCTGGAAATCGTGCGTGCTGTTCCCCAGGCCGACGTAGCTCTTGCCACAGATCGATCCGCCGTGGCATTGCATGCAGTCGGTCGTCAGCCATTTGCCGAGCAGCCCGGGGGCCAGCCGCAGCCCCATCGGGTAGCCGTCGTTGGGGTAGGGTGCGGGGTGCAAGCCGTAGCGCTCGCGGAAGCGGGCGGGATAGTCGGCGGGGCGCTCCTTCGCGTCGCGGTCCCAGACTTTCCAGGCGTTGTCGTAGGCCGACAGCGGGATGGTCGGCGGGGTGAAGTGGCGCGTCAACAGGGCCTTGCGGCCTCGCTCCACGGATGGCGCCTCCTCCGCGGGCCGGCCGATGCCCGCCAGGATTGCGACACCAAGAGCCGCCAGCACCAGACCGCCACGCCTCATGGCCCCAACCTCCCGTGAACCGATAGCAATCCTTCGGTATTATAGCAACCGGCAATTCACTGTGCGTGGTAACCGCGGGTGCAGTACATGGTTTGCAAGGACTGATCGGTTTTCCGAGCGTTTCGGAGCGGCCAGCCATCCAAGTTAGCGGCCACTAGCCGCCGTAAGTCCTTATTTTCCAATCCAGCCGCCTACAAACCATGTACTGCACCCGGTAACCGCCAGCGGGCGAGTGCGAAGCCGTAAACGGCGTTTTCCTTGCGTCGGGGACGGATCGGCCGTAGGTTATCTGATAGCCCGTCTCCCCTCTCCCGAGGGATCCAGCATGACGATCCGCACGTTTCAGCCCGGCGACGATGCCGCCCAGGTCGGCATCTACAACGAGGCGGCGGGCGCTCTGCCGAAGTTCAAGCCGGCCACGCTCGACGAAATCCGGCGGCGCACGCATGCCCCGGAGTTCGATCCCGGCAGCCGCTTCTTCGCCATCGAGGGAGGCCAGCCGGTGGGCTACGCCGGTTTTCATGCCAATGGGCGTGTCAGCTTTCCCTGGTGCCGCCACGGGCACGAAGGGCAGGCCGGTCCGCTGTTCGAGGCGGTGCTGGCCGAAATGCGGCATCGGGGACTGCCGCTGGCGTTCGCGGCCTATCGCGCCGACTGGCCGGCCCAGGGCGCCTTCTTCACAGCCCACGGCTTTCGCCTGGCCCGCCAGATGGTGA
>CAWHCN010000005.1:0-317485 GCA_963827935.1 uncultured Planctomycetota bacterium
TTTCAATGAACAAGGCCCCGCTACCCGGGCGAGAGGTGTCGTGCTCGGGCAGCGATCTTACGGTGCGCGCGTATTTTCGACGCCACCGCCCCAGGCGGCTCGGCTTGAGATCGACCTCGCCTACTTCCCCAACGTCGTCTGTTGCCCCGCCGACCCTGCTCAGATCGGCACCACTTGCAGCCCTAACTCCCGCGCTTTGCGCTGCAGCGATTTGACCTGACGCTCCTGCTGCTTGACTTCTTCGGCTGCCGTGCTCTCACGGCGATACGCTTCCCCACGCGTGATGAGGCGATAGAAGAGCTTCGCCAGCTTGTGGGCTGTCGCCCTGATGGCGCTGCCTATCCCCAGCCGGGCCCGCAGGCGGCGCAGGAAATTACCCAGCACGCTCTTACTTCTGAGCAAGGACCGCGCCGCCAGCCGAAACGCCCTGGCCACCCGGCTGGCCGTCTGGGCGGGATAGCGGATCCGCTTGCCCGATTGGTGCTTGCGCGGCGCCAGCGTCGTCCAGGCCGCGAAGTGCTTGTCCGTCGGGAAACGTGCCGCCAGGTCCGGGCCTGTCTCCGACAAGACCGTCAGCACCGTGCTGGCGCCCAGACCGTCCACTTCCGTGACACGCACGCCCGTCAACTGGAAGATCAAGGCGTCGGCGTCGAACTCCGTCGGGCGGTTGCGACTCTTGGGCGCGGCCTTCTGGGACTCGGGCAACGGACGCCCCTGGGTCTTGTCCGGCATCGGCCCGGCCGCCTTGGCGTACTCCCGGTCACAGACATGGAGCTGATTCTGGTAGAAGTCCCAGGCCTTGAGCAGTTGTTTCAGCTCGAACAGGTGGGCCGTGTCCCAGGTCCCTTCCAGGGCCTTGGCAATCTCCTCGCGGCTCTTCTTGCAGCTGGGATCGCGCATCGCCGCCAGCGTCTGGGGGTCACGCTGCCCCTGGGCGATGGCACGCAGGATGCGCATGCCGGTGACGCCGGCGATGCTCGACACGGCCAGGTCCAAATGAACATTCATCTGGACCAGCACTTTGAGCATCATCTGCAAGAGCTTGGCTGCCTCGGTGATCAGATGCTCGCGATGCCGCCACAGCGTCCGCAACGCCAGCACCTCGTGCGCGGGTCGAAAACAGCTCTTGAGCTGGCCACAGGCGTGCATCTGCTGCAGCCAGACCGCATCGCAAACGTCGGTCTTCTTCTTGAGGTTGCGGGCCAGGCTGCGTGGATCGACCACCACCACTTCGAAGCCCTGGCTTTCCAGGAAGTCGCATAAGCACATCCAGTAGACGCCGGTCGATTCGAGCACGACGCTCGTGACGCCGCAGTGGCGTAACCACTCGGCCAGCGTCTGCAGGTCGGCGGTATAGACGCCGAAGGTACGCACGGGCTGCGGATCGCAAGCGGGGTCGACGGCGACGACGTGGCTGGCGCTGCCGACGTCGATGGCGGCGGCACAGGGCCGGACGATGCGGGGCGGCGGGATGGGCTGGCGTGTCTTCTTCCGAGGCATGAGGACCTCCAACGACGGTGAGGGACGGGCGAAGAAAAGGTCGGCGGAGGATGGGTCGAACGAAGGACGAGACTTTCAAGCGGGCTCGCGGCACCAAGGAAAGTGAAGCCGACCCAAGGGCCAAGCTCAAGCACGGGCTCAGAGGCACCAGATCAAACGCGGCCACCGCGCTCCGCCGCCACAAAGAAGAGCTAGAGAAGCGCAGTGCGAACGGAAAGCCGATGGCCTGTCAGGTTCATAGCGGAACGTGTGCCAGGGACTGGCATCAGCCCTCAAGCTGATCCTTGTCTGGCAGCGGGTTCTGCATACACGGAATTATATGCAACGTGGCGCTTGGCGCCGAAATGTGAAGGCGCATGTCGTTATTTGACAAGGTATTGCGGCACGCGCGCCAGGTTGCATATAATTCCCGGCGAATTTATGTCGAACTGGGAATTCTGGGCGAGCCCGCACCGCCAGTTCCATTCCTCGGATGACCCATAATATTCACTTATGATGCGGCGCCCGCCTATCACGAGCTTCCTGATGATCCTTTTCTGTCGGGTGAGGTAAGTTACTCGGGCCTATCATTTTCGGGAGCCCCATGGACGTCCCTGCCCATTCGACCACGGTCCGGCTGGGCTGCTTCGGCGGCGTTTTGTTGCTCATGGCCGTGTGGGAAGCGCTGGCCCCACGCCGGCGCCTCGCCGTGGGACGGGGCTGGCGCTGGTTCAGCAACCTGGGTCTGGTCGCCCTGGACGCCCTGGCTGGGCGCCTGGTGGCCCCCCTCGGTGCTGTCGCAGCGGCCCTGTTGGCGGAGGAGCGGGGCTGGGGCCTGTTCCACAATGTCGCCCTGCCGGCTTGGGTCGTCCTGATGCTCTCGGTTATTGCGCTGGACCTCGCCATCTACCTCCAGCACGTGATGTTCCACGCCGTGCCGCTGTTGTGGCGGCTCCACCTGGTCCACCACGCCGACCTCGATTTCGACACCACAACCGGCGTTCGCTTTCACCCCGTCGAGATCGTGCTGTCGCTGGGAATCAAGGCCGCCGCCGTGATCTTGCTCGGTGCGCCGGCGTTGGCCGTACTCCTTTTCGAGGTGATCCTCAACGCCACCTCCCTGTTCAACCACGGCAACGTTTATCTGCCGGCATGGCTCGACCGCGTGCTGCGGTGGGTGGTGGTGACGCCCGAGATGCACCGGGTCCATCATTCGGTCCAGCCGCGCGAGACGAACAGCAACTTCGGCTTCAGCTTGCCGTGGTGGGACTGGCTGTTCGGCACCTATCGTGCCCAGCCCGCGGACGGCCACAAGGGGATGACCATCGGGTTGAGCCATCTCCGGGACGCGCGGCAGGTCGAGCGGCTGCACTGGATGCTGCTGCTGCCCTTCCTCGGCCGGACCGGGGACTATCCGGTCAATGGCCGCGGGGGGAGCGAGGACCGCCGTGGCAAGGTCCCATAAGGAATTGCTATTGGCACGCCGTTGCCTATAAGCACATCAGCGATGGCGTTGCCGCGCCGCGAGGGTAGCCTACCTGTCACCTTGCGCTTTTGGTGCGCAGGGGCCCTGGAACAGGCAGGGCCACCGACTGTCCAACACGAGGAGGTATCCTTCCGCCATGAGAACGCATTTGATTGCCGGGGTTCCCCTGGCGCTGGCGCTGCTGGTCGGCTGCGCGGACGCCGCGGGCGACCTCAAATCCGGCCCCCAGGTCGGGGACGGCGTGGGCATCTTCGAGCCCCTTAACATCACCGGGCCGGGAGCCGGCGAAAAGCGCTGCCCGGTCTGAATGAACGGCAGCAGGCCGGTCGTCATGATCTTCGCGCGCGAGATCACCGACCCCTTGACCAGTTTGGTCAAGAAAGTGGACGCCACCAACAAGGAGCAGGTGGAGAAGGGCAAGAAGATGGGGAGCTTTGTCGTCGTGCTGAGCGATGACGAGGGGATGGAGAAGAAGCTCAAGGGCTTGGCCGAGAAGGAGAAGCTGGAGAAGACCTGGCTGCTCTTGGACAATCCTACCGGCCCGCCGGACTACAAGCTCGCCAAGTCGGCGGATGTCACCGTCATTCTCTACGTGGGCAAGAAGGTGAAGGTCAACCGAGCCTACAAGAAGGACGAGTTCAAGGCCGACGAGGTCGCGAAGATCCTGAAGGATCTGCCGAAGATCCTCGACAACTAGCAACTAGGCAGACACAAACCACAAAGGACACAAAGAACACAAAGAAAAGACCTGTCATTTCTCCTCTTTGTGTTCTTTGTGTCCTTTGTGGTTCTCTGGATCGAATCGCCGGGAGCCGAACGCACCCTTTCTAGCGAAGGAGGTTTCCATGATCCGCCATGCGGCGGTCGTCGTCGTCCTGGGCGGGGCGCTGCTCTGCGCAGGTCGGGCGACGGCCGATGAAGCCAAGAAGGTGCCGAAGGAGATCGCCTCGTTCGGCACACTCCGGGCCATGCCCCCGGAGGCAGTCCGTAGCCAGGCCGACGAGTGGCTCAGGAGCACCGGCAAGACCGACGCGGCCACTCAGAAAGCGTTTGCCGAACTCTGGGCTACCGACCGGACCGTTCTCGACAAGGTGGCCGAGACACTGGCCCTGGGCAATCCCGACGCCAAGACCCTCCTGGCCGAGGCGAACGATCCAAAGATGCCGCCCCGACCGTGGTGCCGTCGCTGTTGAAGGACAAGAAGCTGCCGAGCTTCTTCCGCGCCAACCTGGCCCTGGCCTATGGCAAGGCCCTCTCCAACCGCCGCATCTATGAAGAGGCTTTGGAGGCTCTGGACGCCGTCAAACCCGAGCAGGTGGTCGATCCCGCCACGCTCCTCTTCCACAAGGCCGTTGCCGAGCATGGCCTGATGAAGATGCGGGAAGCAAACAACACCATCGTTCGTTTACTGGACGACGTGGTGGATGCCCCCGAACGCTACAAGACCGTGGCCGCCCTCATGGTCTTCGACATGATGAACTGGAAGGACAAGGACCTGGGCTCGATCGCCCGCAAGATGGACAACATCGAGCGGCGGCTCGACCTGTCGCGCGGCGGACCCAAGACCCAGAAGCTCCAGAAAGAGGTCGTCGCTCGCCTCGACGAACTCATCAAGGAGAAGGAGAACCAGGGCAAAGGGTGCGGATCCTGACCGAGCGGCGGTCAATCCGGCGGTCAGCCGAATAACACCACCAACCCCAGCTCCCCTCAAAACGACAGCTTCGGCGGCACCGGCAGCGGGCCGGGCAACGTCGATCCGAAAAGAATGAAGGAATTGGCCGAGGTCTGGGGCAAGCTCCCCGAAAAGGATCGCGCCAAGGCTATGACCGAACTGACCCGCGACATGCCGCCGCGCTACCGCGAGGTCATCGAAAAGTACTTCCGCGAGTTGAGCAAGGGTTCGGATTCCAAGTAATCGGCAGCCAATCCTTGCGGGTACGGGGCCGCGGGAACAACCACGAGTTGTTCGCGCGGCCTCGTGCCGTTCTTCCATTCCTCGGCAGCCGCACTTCCTGCCCGCGCGATTCCGGCATCCGATTTGCTCTTCCTCTGCCAGCCGAAGGTGGTTCCGTTCCCCTGGCGCGAGGTGTGTCTCTCATGCCGACGCGTCTGCTCCAGTCGCTGTTGCAAAAGACGGTGCAAGTGTTGGCCCAGCGACACCGCCGGCCCGAGTCCACCTATCGACTGCAATTCAACGCCCAGTTCACCTTTTCCCAGGCGCGGGACCTGGTCCCGTACCTGCACGACCTCGGCATCACCGATTGCTATGCCTCGCCGTACCTGATGGCGCGGCCGGGCAGCCTGCACGGGTACGACATTTCCGATCACAACCGTCTCAATCCCGAGATCGGCACCGAGGGAGAATTCGCTGCCTTTGTGGAGGCCCTGCACGACCGCGGCATGGGGCAGGTCCTGGACGTGGTGCCCAACCACATGGGCATCGGCGGCAATTCCAATCCGTGGTGGAACGATGTGCTGGAGAACGGTCCCTCGTCGCCTTATGCCGGCTACTTCGATATCGACTGGCATTCCGCCCTCAAGCCCGAGCTGCACGATAAGGTGCTGCTGCCGATGCTGGGTGGGCCGTATGGACAGGTCCTGGAGTCCGGGCAATTGACGCTCCACCACGACGCCGGCGCCTTCCGCATCCACTACTTCGCCCATCGCTTTCCCGTGGCGCCGGATACCTACGACCGCATCCTGCGCATGCGGCTGAGCGAATTGGAGGCGAGCCTGGGCGCTCAGTCGGAGCCGTTCATCGAGTACCAGAGCATCGTGACGGCAGTGACCCACTTGCCGCCGCGTTCAGCCACCGACCCGGCCCGGTCCGCGGAGCGCCAGCGGGAGAAGGAGGTGATCAAGCGCCGCCTGGCCGCCTTGCTCGACGCCCACGCCCCTGTCCGCAGCCACGTGGAGGACAACGTCCGGCTGCTGAACGGCACCGTTGGGGAGCCGCACAGCTTCGATCGGCTCGACGGCCTGCTGGGTGCCCAGGCGTATCGGCTGTCGTACTGGCGGGTGGCCGCGGATGAGATCAATTACCGTCGCTTCTTCGACATCAACGAGCTGGCGGCCCTCAGCATGGAGAAGCCGCCCGTCTTCGAGGCGACCCACGCCCTCATCCTGCGCCTCCTGCGCGAGGGGCAGGTGACCGGCCTGCGCATCGACCATCCCGACGGGCTGTACGATCCGCGCGAGTACCTGGAGCGATTGCAAACCAGCTATGTGTTGAGCGTGGCCCGCTGGGTGTTCGAGTCCGATCCCGAGTTTCGCCCCCAGCCCGAAGCGCCGGCGTGGGAAGATGTTGTGGAGCTCCTCAGGGCAGCGGTGCGGCAGTCGGCCACCAGCAGCCCTGCTTCACCGTTTCTGATGCCGTTGTACGTCATTGTCGAGAAGATTCTGGGCAAGGCGGAGCCGATCCCTGAGGACTGGCCGGTGCACGGGACCACCGGTTACGAGTTTCTGACCATGCTGGGCGGCCTGTTCGTGCAGACCGAGAATGCCGTGCCATTCAGCCGGTTGTATGAGCGCCTGGCGCGGCCGTAAAGACTCTTTTGCCGACGTCGTTTATCAAAAGAAATTCCTTATCCTGCAAGTGGCCCTGGCCAGCGAACTGCACGTGCTGGCGCACCAGCTGGACCGTCTCTCCGAGAAGAACCGCTGGTCGCGCGATTTCACGCTCAACAGCCTGCGGCATGCCCTGAGGGAAATCATCGCCTGTTTCCCCGTTTATCGCTCTTACATTACCGGCGAGCCCATTCATCCGCGCGACCGCTATTACGTGGAGACCGCGGTGGCGCACGCCAAACGCATGAGCCCGGCCATCAGCGAATCGCTGTTCGACTTCGTCCGCGACATGATCTTGCTGAAACGGCCCGAAGGGGCGACAGAAGCTGAGCGAGACGAGCAGCGTCGCTTCGTCGGCAAGTTTCAACAGGTGACGGCGCCGGTGATGGCCAAGGGGCTGGAGGACACGGCGTTTTACGTTTACAACCGCCTGCTGTCGCTCAACGAGGTGGGCGGCGATCCGGAGACCTTCGGCGTTTCGGTGCCGGCGTTCCATCGCCACAATCGCCAGCGCCAGGAGGCGCTGGCCTCACTCGCTGTCCAGCACCGCCACCCACGACACGAAGCGGGGCGAGGATGTCCGCGCCCGCCTGAACGTACTCTCCGAGATGCCGGGCGAGTGGAAAAACGCCGTCATCCGCTGGCGCCGCCTCAACCGGAAACACCGCCTCAAGCTCGACGACCTGACGGTGCCCGATGCCAACGACGAGTACCTCTTCTACCAGACGCTGGTCGGCGCCTGGCCGCTGGAGCCATTTTCGAGAGCGGTAGCGGAGCAGTTCGTGTCCCGCGTCCAGGCCTACATGGAGAAGGCGACGCACGAGGCCAAGGTACACACCAGCTGGATCAACCCGAGCCCGGTTTACGACGACGGCATGCGGCAGTTCGTGGCCCGCATCCTCGACCCCGATCTGAATGCACCGTTCCTGGCGGATATTCAGGAGTTTCAGAGGCGTGTTAGCCATTACGGATTGCTTGACGGCCTGAGCCAGGTGGTGCTCAAGATCGCGTCGCCGGGGGTGCCGGACACCTACCAGGGGACGGAGTTGTGGGACCTGAGCCTGGTCGATCCGGACAACCGCCGGCCGGTCGATTATGCCCTGCGGCGTCGGCTGCTGGAGGAACTAAAGGTCGGTGCCGACGCCGCGGGTCCCCGCCTGGCAGCGTGGGCCCGGGCACTGGCCGCGACCAAGGAGGACGGCCGCGTGAAGTTGTACGTCACCTGGCGCGCGCTGGCGGCCCGCCGCACTAACCCCGGCCTGTTCACCACGGGCGATTATTTGCCGGCCGACGCGATGGGCCCCGGCGCCGATCATCTCTGCGGCCTGGTGCGGCAAGAGGCGGGGCGGGTGGCGGTCGCCGCCGTGCCGCGCCTCCTGCTGCACCTGGTTCCGCAGGTCGGCGACCTGCCGCTGGGAGCTTCGGTCTGGGGCGAGACCCGGCTGCTGCTGCCAGGGGTGACTGCGGGACAACGATTGCACAACGTCTTTACTGGCGAGGAGGCGATCGCGGTCCACCACGAGGGCCAGGCAGTCATTCGGGCAGCCGACCTGTTTGCGAGCTTTCCGGTGGCACTGCTGCTTGGCGTTTAGCCGCGAACGCTCCAATCGCGGCCAAACTGGTGGAGGTACTGCGTCGTGGCTCGCCGGCGAGGGAGTGGGATCGTCCCAACTCTGGATAATGACCCGCTCTGGTACAAGGATGCGCTCATTTATCGAGCTCCACGTGCGTGCCCTTCACGACAGCGACGACGACGGCGTCGGCGACTTTCCTGGGCTCGTCGACAAGCTCGACTACCTGCAAGACCTGGGTGTGACCGCGCTCTGGCTCCTTCCCTTTTATCCCTCGCCGCTGCGTGACGATGGCTACGACATTGCGGATTACATGGGGATCAATCCCGCCTACGGCCGGCTTGCCGACTTCGAGCTGTTCCTGCGGGAGGCCCATCGCCGGGGGCTGCGCGTCATCACGGAGCTGGTCGTCAACCACACCTCGGACCAGCACGCCTGGTTTCAGCGCGCCCGTCGAGCGCCCGCCGGCAGTCCCGAACGCGACTTCTACGTCTGGAGCGATACGCCCGAGAAATACCGGGAAGCCCGCATCATCTTCAAGGATTTCGAGCCATCCAACTGGACCTGGGACGCGGTTGCCGGCGCCTATTACTGGCACCGCTTCTTCCACCATCAGCCCGATCTGAACTTCGACAACCCGGCCGTACACCAGGCGGTGCTCGGGGCCCTCGACTTCTGGCTGGGCCTGGGCATTGACGGCCTCCGACTCGACGCCATCCCCTATCTCTACGAGCGCGAGGGAACCAATTGCGAGAACCTGCCCGAAACGCATGCGTTCCTGCGGTCGCTGCGCAAGCACGTGGATGAAAAGTTCACCAACCGCATGCTGCTGGCGGAGGCGAACCAGTGGCCGGAGGACGCTGTCGCCTATTTCGGCGCCGGCGACGAGTGCCATGCCGCCTTTCACTTTCCCGTCATGCCGCGCCTCTTCATGGGGATCCGCATGGAGGATCGCCTGCCGATCGTGGACATCCTCCAGCAGACGCCCCCGATCCCCGAGACGAGCCAGTGGGCGCTGTTCCTGCGCAATCACGACGAGCTAACCCTGGAAATGGTGACCGATGAAGATCGCGATTACATGTATCGCGTTTATGCGCAGGACCCGCAGGCGCGGATCAACCTGGGCATCCGCCGCCGTCTCGCCCCGCTGCTGGAAAACCATCGCGCCAAGATCGAGCTGATGAACGGCCTGCTCTTCTCGTTGCCGGGCACGCCCGTGCTCTATTACGGCGATGAGATCGGCATGGGCGACAACATCTACCTGGGCGACCGCAATGGTGTGCGGACCCCCATGCAGTGGAGCGGCGAGCGCAATGCCGGCTTCTCCCGGGCCAACCCGCAACGGCTTTACCTGCCGGTGATCATCGACCCGGCGTATCACTACGAGGCGGTCAACGTCGAGGCGCAGCAGAACAATCCGCACGCCCTGCTCTGGTGGATGAAGCGCCTCATCGCCCTGCGCCGCCGCTATCGGGCCTTTGGTCGCGGCACGCTCGACTTTGTCTTCCCCGAGAACCACAAGGTACTGGCGTTCCTCCGCCGTCACGAGGACGAGATCATTCTCGTGGTGGCCAACCTGTCGCGGTTTGCGCAGGCGGCGGAGCTGGACCTGTCGGCATTTCCCGGCCTGGTGCCGACCGAGATGCTCGGCCGAACGCCGTTTCCCGCGATCGACGAGCGCCCCTATCGTCTCACCCTGGGACCCTATGCCTTCTACTGGTTTGCCCTGGAACCGCGGCCGGCGGACGTCCTGTCGGCGACCGTCCCTGAGTCCGAGCGATTGACGCTGACCGTGGCGGATGACTGGCACAGCGTGTTCCGCGGCAAGGGGCGCGAGGCGCTGGCCGAGGCGCTGGCGGCCTATCTCCCCGGCTGTCCCTGGTTCCGCGGGCAGGCGCGGACCATCGAGTCGGCCGGCGTCGTGGATGCGGTGCCGATCGCCCGCAACGGCTTGACGACGTACATCGTCCTGGTGCGGGTGGAATACACCGAGGGGGACCCAGAAACCTATGTGGTGCCCCTGGGTTATGCCCGGAGGCGCTGAGGGAACTGCGCTGGCCGAGCGGCTGCCGCACGCCGTGGTGGCACGACTGCGCGTGCGTCCCCCGGGCCAGCCCTCTGCCGAGATCGAGGAAGGGATCCTGTTCGACCCGCTCGGCGAGCCGGCGTTCTGCGAGGAACTGTTGCGGGCAATTCGCGACGACCTGGCGCGTCCGCGGCAGCGGCGGCGACCTGGCGGCCTGGCCGCTCGCATCGTTCCCCAGCCTGTCCGCCCTGTCCGCCTCTGAGCCGTCACCGGCCCCGCTCACGACCGAACTGACCCACACCGCCGTCGCCTACGGCGACCGGCTGATTCTGAAAGTTTTCCGTCGCGTGGAAGCCGGGACCCATCCCGAGCTGGAAGTCGGCCGCTTCCTCCAGGAACGCACGCCGTTCCGTGCCACCCTACCCGTGGCCGGCGCCCTCGAATACCGCCCCTTTCGCGACGAGGCGCTGACGCTGGCCGTCCTGCACGGCGAAGCGCCACACCAGAGCAACGCCTGGGCCTACACCCGCGACGCCCTGGGTCTCTACTTCGAGCGGGCCCTAACGCTCCAGGTGGCAGCCAGCGATTTGCCCTTGCCGGATCGCCCGCTGCTCGACCTGGCCGGCGAGGAGGTCCCGGTGCTGGCCCAGGAAGTCATCGGCTCGTACCTCGCCTCGGTGGAGACGATGGGTCGGCGCACGGCGGAACTGCACCTGGCCCTGGCCTCTGATTCCCACGACCCCTCCTTCGCGCCAGAGGCCTTCAGCACGCAGATTCAGCGTTCGATGTATCAGACGCTGCGCAGCCAGGTTCGGCAGGCGCTGGAATCGCTTCGCAAGTACCTGAAGGAAACGCCCGACGAGCTGCGCAAGACCGCGCAGGAGGTCCTCGATCGAGAAGCCGATCTGCTGGACCGGGCCCGGTCGATCCTGACCCGCCGCATCGCGGCCCAGCAAACGCGGATTCACAGCGACTACCACCTGGCGCAGCTCCTGTTCACCGGGCGGGATTTTGTCGTCGCCGATTTCGAGGGAGACCCGCTGCGGCCGCTGACGGATCGACGCCACAAACGCTCGCCGCTGCGCGATGTGGCCAGCATGCTGCGGTCCTTCGATTTTGCCACCCAGAATGCCCTGACCGAGGGCCAGTTGCGGCCCGAGGACGCGATCCGCCTGGGCCCCTGGCGCGGCTCTGGCATGTGTGGGTGTCGGTGGCGTTCTTGAAAGCTTACTTGGCGGCTGCCGGCCCGGCCCCCTTCCTGCCCGCCACACGCGACGACCTGAGCCTGCTGCTCGACTTCTCTCTGTTGAAGCGGACGATCGGCGAGCTGCGTTACGAGCTGGCGCACCAGTCCCCGCGGGTCCGGGTGCCCTTGCTGGCGCTACGGCAAATCCTGGCGACGCCGACGACCTCCGCACCCCGCTAAGAGCGGCCGGAAACAATGAGCCCGATGCTCGCACCGTTGTGGCACGGTCTCCTGACCGTGACACCCGCCCACACCGTTGTGGCACGGTCTCCTGACCGTGACACCCGCCCTGACCGAAGGTCTCCAGGAATCCGCGATGGATGCGTGGAGACCTTCGGTCAGCCGAAGTGGCACGGTCAGGAGACCGTGCCACAACGCGGCGCTCGAAAAGTATGACGTTGTGCTCGTACATGCTTGGTGCCTGCTCGCCTGGCGCAGCCCCGGAGACGACATGAGGAAACGGTCAGGCGTGCCAACTGAGGGTGCCACCACCACCCTCGGACACCCCGTGGCACCATTGTGGCACCGTGTTGGCACCCTCGTGGCACCCTTGGCACTGTCGTGGCACCCTCGTGGCACTGTCGTGGCACCCTCGTGGCACCGTGCTGGCACCGTCGTGGCACCCTGACACCCGGACCCCAGCGAACAGGGCCAGCGGACAGCTGTCGCCGCCGCGGATGCCAGCTGCGCGACGATGCGGATGTCACATCCCTCGACCCGCGTTTCCTGTCAACCCCCCGAGACAGGAAACGACGCACCATAACACCTTGGTACCACGGATCATAGATGCATCAATGGAATTTCATGTCATGGCTCACGGAGCCCACCCCCGTGTGCCAACCGTGGCCAACCTGGGACAGGGGAGCGGATGGCGGTCAAGGACGGACAGACCTACCGCCCGCCAGCGACCTGCGCGGGGCGGCTGGGGAGCAAACGGCTGGGGCGGGCGAATTCGCGAATGCCGCCGGCCCTGGCGAAGCCTTCCGACCTGGGCCGGCTTGAAGCACTCATCGAACGGCTGGGGGACGGTGACGGGTTGGCAGGCCCTGTTGGCGCAGGCGAGGGGCGGGTGGTGGGGCGAAGGCGGATGAGGGGAGAGCGGGATTGCCCGCGGAATCACGCTGGCCCTTATCCGCCCCCGTGCTATCATCAAATCGGTAATGGGCGCTACCTTGCGGAGGGGGCGATGAAGGCACAGGAAATCAAAGACGAGTGGCTTCACCTCGAAGAGAATGACCCGCCGCCCGACTTGTCGCGCGAAGATGCCGCTTTCGAGCGCGAGCGCGCCGCCTGTTCCGCGAACACCCGGGCAAGGTCGTCCTGATCCACGGTGACGACGTGGTCGGGCCATTCAACAACGCCAACGACGCAATCATCGAGGGCTACCAACTCTTCGGGCGAGCGCGATGGCTCGTTTACCTGATCACCGAGCGCGACGAAACCGAGTACATCGCCAACGTGGACACCAATTGTCTTGGTTCAGCGTGATCTGGAAGAGCGCCCCGTCCGAGTTAGCGGGTCTGGTTGACGATTGCCGTGGCACTCAGGTGATTGTATCGTTTGCTCCTCCAGTCGCTACGGTTTCCTCTTCTCTGTTCCGCGGCGGTGGCGGCGGCAACAGGGGCAGCGGGATGCCCAGGCGCGAACACAGATCGAGGGCCGCATCATACACGCTTTGCTGTGTGGCCTGCGCCCACAGGTCCAGGGCGTTGCCGGAGCGGCCGCACTTGAAGCAGTGGAACGTCTGGTCCTCCAGGTGGACGGAGAAGCAGCGGCTGGTGCCCGACGTTGAGCCGTGCAACGGGCACGGTCCCCGCTGTTGGGCCCCGTGACGGCTGCCTGGCTGGAAGCCGAGCAGGTTGAGCACGGCCGCCATGGTGACCAGGGTCCGCACGGCGGCGAAGTCGATGGCCGGTCGGGGAGTGGGCGGCGGCTCCGTGCGGGCGGCCTGACGCTGCTGTCGGCGGCGTTCGCGGGCCTCGGCCAGCTTGCGATCGCGGGCGGCGAAGATCTCCGCCTCGCGGCCGTTGAGCTTGTTCTGGGGCGTGACGTAGCCGATGGCACTGTGCAGGCGGACGGTGTTGTAGTGGACGACGTAATCGGCCACGAGGCGGCGGGCGTCATCGAGCGACAGCGGGGTGAGCACGCGGATGCAGTCGCCCTTGAGGGTCTTGTGCCAGCGTTCGATCTTGCCGTTGCTTTGGGGATAATAGGGAGACGTTTTGACGTGGGTCATGCCGCAGACGCGGATGAACTCCTTGAAGTCCTTGGCAAGGAACTGGGGGCCGTTGTCGCTGATGATGCGTGGCGTGGTGCCGGGGAACTGTTCGCGGGCGCGTTGGATGATGGTTTCCACGTCGCTTTCCTCCATTTTCTCGCGGATTTCCCAGTGCACGATGAAGCGGCTGCAGCCGTCGAGGACGGAGCAGAGGAAGTAAAAGGTGCCGGCGATGTTGAGGTAACTGACATCGACATGCCAGTGCTCGTGGGGCTGGAGCGGCTGGACAAAGCCGGTGCCTTTTTTGGTGGGCACGGGCGACTGCCCGGCCAGCAATCCCGCGGTCTTGAGAACGCGGTAGACACTGGCCGGGCTGCAAGCGACGACGTCGGCGTCGAGCGTCATGAAGGTCAGTCGGCGATAGCCTTCCAGAGGGTTGGCGCGAGCGAAGACGCAGATGCGTTCCTTCTCCTGGTCGGTGAGCCAGTGGTCGCGTGGGATCCAGGCGTTGTGTTCGTTGACCTTGCCGAAGCGGTGCTTCCAGTCGTGGAACTTGCTGGCGCCGATGTCGATCCAGGGGAGGAAGCGGCCGGCGGGGATGTCGGTCTTGTCGGCCCAGGAGCGGACGAAGTCGACGATCTGGTCGCGGGTATCGTGGGGAACCCAGCAGCGGGTCAGGGTTCCCCAAGTTCTTTTTTTAGCTGGACGTGCTCCTCCATGAGTTCGCCGAGGACCTCGTTCTTGCGTTGGAGTTTGGCTTCGAGTTGTTCGATCTTTTTGTCCTTGGCGTCCTCGACCGCCTTGGCCTTACGGCCGTTGTCGAAGGCGGTGTGTCCGTTCTCGAAGAATTCCTTCTGCCAGCGGTAGAAGAGGTTGGGGGCGATGCCGAGTTCATCGCAGAGATCGGAGACGGGCACCTTGTCGACGAGGTGTCGTTTGAGGGCGGCGACCTTCTCAGGTCCGGAAAAGTGACGACGCTGTCGGGTCATGATGGAACCTCCGTTCAGGTAAGACTAACCCGAACGGAGCGATTTTCCAGGTTCGACTGGGGCAAAACAATAGTAGTCGAGGGCCAGGGTGCGATGGACCACGATGCGGCCATCGCCGGCGGCGTGCTGTTCGGCGGGGCCGATGGCCGCCGCATAAAACGGTCGTGCCCGAGCGGTCTCGCCCTTCAGGAAGATCTTGTCCCCTGCGTTGCCGCACAGCGTGGACAGCTCGATCTTGTAACGAACGCTGTTGGGGTCCTCTCGCACTGCCGCGACGCACAGGGGAAGCAGCCGCCTCGTAGTGCTTTTCAGCCTCGGCTTCCTGGTGCCGCTTCCACTGGGCCTCGCCCAGCAGATAGTGGACATGGCCCAGCTCTTTCTTGGCGCCGGCAGTCGGCTCGGCGGCGGCCACCTCCTCGCGCAGCTTCAGCGCCTTCTCGAACAGCCCTTCGGCATCGTCGCCGGCCGCGGGGCCGAGCCGCTCGGCGATTTCGCCCAGGCGCTGATAGGAATTGGCGATGGTCGCCTTGATCTCTGTCGGCGTCAGCTCCGGATTGTCGCGCGGGTGGGCTAGCAGGTCTTCCTGGATCGTCAGTGCCTCGCGGTAGCGGGCCTGGGCGGCGGGCAGGTCCTGGCGGAAGTCGGCGTCCATGTCGGCCTGTTTGCACAGCGACATGGCGAAGTTGCCCGCCGCCTTATCGCTGTCCGGCTGCCGCTGATAGAGTTCTGTCAAGATCCGGTGACACGTGTCGTATTCCTTGACGGCGTCCTCCCGCTTTGCCATTTCCCAAAGGAGGTTGCCCAGCGCCATGTGCGCTGAGGCGAGGGCACGCTGCGCTAACCCCTTCGGGTCGCCCTGCGCCGCGCTTTTCTCCAGGACTTTCATGACCGCTTGCAGAACTTCGGTCCGCACGCGCTCGGTGGCCGGCGTGTTTTCGAGTTGATTCCCCACCTTGCCGACGACCACATTCAGGGCGTCAAGCGCCAGTGCGTAACGGGCGACGGCCTCGCGGGCGCTGGCGTCGGCGCGCGCACTTTCGGCCTTCGCCTGCTCGGCGTTCTCTTCCGCCGTCGCCCGCGCTTGTTCGGCTTCGCGCTGTTTGCGATCGATCAGGTAGGCAAAGGCGAGGGCACCGACGGTGCTGGCGACCAGCAGCAGGGCCACGGCGGCGCTGAGGCCGGCCACGCGCGGATTGCGGCGGCACCAGCGCCACAAGCGCTCCACCGAACCCACCGGGCGGGCCTGGATCGGCTCGCCGGCCAGGAAGCGGTGCAGATCGTCCGCCAGAGCGTCCGCACCGGCGTAGCGTTTGCGGGCATCCTTGTGCAGGCATTTCAGGCAGATGGTTTCCAAATCGCGCGGCAGCTTGGGCTGAAGTCGCGTGGGCGGCACCGGCTCCTCGGTGCGGACCTGCTCGACCGTGTCGAGCATCGTCGCCGCCAGGAACGGGGGCCGGGCAGTGAGCAATTCATACAGAATCGCTCCCAGGGCGTAGACATCCGTGGCCCGCGTGATGTCGCGGTTCTGGCCCAGCGCCTGCTCGGGAGCCATGTAACTGGGCGTGCCGATGACCAGACCGGTGCGGGTGGAGCCGCTTTCGTCGTCCAGGCACTTGGCCAGACCGAAGTCGGCAATCTTGGGGATGGGGGACTCCCCGGACTCACGTCCGGGGCTCGCCAGCAGGACGTTAGCGGGCTTCAGGTCGCGATGGACGATGCCGCGCTCATGGGCGTAATGGGCGGCCCGGGCCAGGATCTCGATCAGACGTGCGGCGTCGCGCGGCGGTTGGGGCTTCCCGGCGGCCTTCTGGCTCAGGTTGCCGCCGTCCACGAATTCCAGCGAGAAATACGGCAACGCATCATGTTCGCCGATCTCGTAGACCTGCACGATGTTCGGATGCTGCAGGCGGGCCTCCGCCCGGGCCTCAGCCTTGAACCGCTCCAGTTGAGCGGCTGACGCGTGGGCCCCGGCCAGGATCATCTTCAGAGCCACGGTGCGTTGCAGATCGATCTGCCGCGCCTTGTACACCACGCCCATGCCGCCCCGGCCCAGCTCGCTCTCGATCTTATAGCCGGGGACCTTCGGCCAGGCGCCGGTGCTCGGCGGGGCCGAGCCGTGGGCGTCGGTGGTCAGCTGGCCTCCGCCATCCCAGGCGGTGGCGGATCCCTGTCGGGGCCCTATCTGGGTCGCCGGCGCGGCAGCGGCATCCTGCGGGGTCGGCAGCGTGGCCGAGTCTCCCGCCGCGGGGTCCGTCAAACGCCGATATTCCGTGTCCAGCGAGGTGAGACGCTGGCGCACGGCATCCCGTTCATCCGCGGGCACCTCGGTCAGGTAGCTTTCGAGAGCGGGGGGTGCTCCGCCGCGGAGAGCCTGCTTCCAGGCAGCCTCGAAGCGGACGCCGATTTCGTCGAGCTGCTCGGTCCGCTCCGGGTCGGGCAGGATGTCGCTCATGGGGGCTCCGCCGGCTTGGTCTCCACAGCCTTACGACACCGCCACCGCCTCCGTCTGCGGGTTGAGCCGCACCTGCTCGCGCATGGTCAGCCGGTTGATCACCTGCAAGAACGCCAGGGCGCTGGCCTCGATGATGTCCGTGCTGACGGCACGCCCCGTCACCACGCGGCCGTTATATTCGGCCTCGATGTGGGCCTCGCCCTGGGCATCCTCTCCCACCGTCACGCTCTGCACGCGATAGTCGCGCAGGGTCGGCTCGATGCCGGTGATGCGTTCGATCGCCTTGAACAGGGCGTCCACCGGGCCGTCGCCGATGCTGGCGTCGCGGTGGATGGTCCCGTCCTGGTGCCACAGGCAAACCGCCGCCGAGTGCATGGTCCCGGAGCCGGCGTTGCAGGTCAGGGCTTCCAGCACCCAGGCGGCTGGTGCGGTGCTGATCTGCGTCTCGGCCAGGGCCTCGATATCGGCATCGTAAATGGTTTTCTTGCGGTCGGCCAGCACCTTGAACTGCTCGAAGACGGCGTTGAGCTGCTCGTCGCTGAGGTGATAGCCCAGGTCCTGGATACGCTGGCTTGAGGGCGTGCCGGCCGCTGTGCTTGCCCAGCACCAGGTCGGTGCGCGGCGAAGCCGACGTCCTCGGGCCGCATGATCTCGTAGGTGGCGGCGTCCTTGAGCATGCCGTCCTGGTGGATGCCGGCCTCGTGGGCGAAGGCGTTCTGGCCGACGATCGCCTTGTTGCGCTGCACCTGGAATGCCGGTGATGTGGCCACCAGCCGGCTGGTGGGGCAGAGCCGCTTGGTGTTGATGCCGCTGGTCAGGTTGAAGTAGTCGGCCCGGGTGCGCGAGGGCCATGACGATTTCTTCGAGGGCACAGTTGCCGGCCCGCTCGCCGATGCCGTTGATGGTGCATTCGACCTGCCGGGCGCCTTCCTTCACGGCGGCCAGGCTGTTGGCGACGGCCAGGCCCAGGTCGTTGTGGCAGTGGACGCTGATGACGGCCTTGTCGATGCTGCGGCACGTGCTGCTTCAGATGCCGAATGGCGGCCGCATACTGCGCCGGCGACGGCGTAGCCGACCGTGTCCGGAATGTTGACCGTGGTGGCGCCGGCCTCGATGGCCTTCTCGACCACCTCGGCCAGGAAATCGAGCTCGGTGCGGGCGGCATCCTCGGGCGAGAACTCCACGTCCTCGCAGTAGCTCGCTTGGCGCGCTTGACGCCCTCGACGGCCCGGCGGACGATTTCCTCCTTGGCCATGTGCAGCTTGAATTCGCGATGGATGGCGCTGGTGGCCAGGAAAACGTGGATGCGCGGCCGGGCGCGTCGCTGCAGGGCTTCCCAGGCGCGGTCGATGTCGTCGTCGTTGCAGCGGGCCAGGCCGCAGATGATCGGGCCGTGGACGTGCTGGGCGATCGCCTGCACCGCCTCGAAATCGCCGGGCGAGGCGATGGGAAAGCCGGCCTCGATGACGTCGACGCCAAGGTCGCGAAGCGCCTGGGCGATTTCCAGCTTTTCGGCCAGGTTCATGCTGGCGCCCGGGCGATTGCTCGCCGTCGCGCAGCGTGGTGTCGAAGATGATCAGGCGGTTCTCGGACATGGTCGTGAAGCTCCCGTGCAACAAAAAAAGCCCTGGAACCGCAGGTCCCAGGGCCGGTGTGGCAATCAGTCGTGTGACGGATGGCGGCGCGCTAGGACCAGTTCCTCCCGGGAGAAAGCAGGAGGCCAAACAGTAGCAGCAGGCCCGAGGGTCATGAAGCCGGCTCCCGGATAAGACCGCCAGTTTGGTGAACCACCCTACTGTAGAGCGAAACGGCCGCCAAGGCAACGCTATTTCAGTGTGGACGCGGTGAAAGTTAGACGCACGGCCTGAGGAACCGTCAGCAGCGGGGGGAACGATCCCGTTCGGCGCGCCCCAGCCCCACGTAGGTAGTTTTGCCTGGCTCGGTGGGGCTTGACGGGATGGGGGAGGCTGCTAGGATTACGCTCGGAAACAGTTTTTGCTCTTTGAACGGGACGCAAGGCGGGACGGAAAGATCTCCGTAAGTCATTGAATTGACGAACATTATGGGGAATGGTGTAACGGTAGCACAGCAGACTCTGGATCTGCTTGTCTAGGTTCGAATCCTAGTTCCCCAGCTTACAATCCCCGGATGATCCTTATTTGACCCTGAAGCCCACCTTCGTTGTCTTCGTCTCAACCCGCCGCTCGACGGGGCGAAACACGTCCACCTCGAACGGCCGCGCGATGCTGTTGCCCGACGGGTCTTCCAGGGCGGTATCGATGAGGAGGTGATACGCCCCGGCCCGCCAGGGCTTCTTTGGCGTGAACTGCCAGCGCGTCTCCTCGTTGGTTATAGCGATGGTTCCGTCCACTTCCTTGCCGGCGTCATCGGTCACCCACAGGACGCGGCCCAGCATGCCGTGGTCGAGCGGCTTGGGAAAGGTCACCGTCAGCGGCTCGGCCTTGCCGGCGGTCGGCGGCTGAAGCTTCCACGTCTTCGGATCGGGCTGGGTCTCATCGGGAGGCGCTGACGCGGAACTTCTTGCGGTAGGTTTCCTTCAGCGGCTCGCCGTTGGCGTCCAGCCAGTCCCGGGCGATTTCCAGGGTGTAGGTCTTACCCTGGTCCAACGCCGGTCCGAACGTCCTCGCGCGGCTTAAGGCCAACCTTGATGCGGCCGGGGTCGATCAGCAGCGTGAAGCGCTGCCCCGCCTCGTCCCATAACTCCTGTTCCAGAGTAAGAAAGGGCGCCTCGACCGGCTTCCCCTTCGCATCCAGGAGGCGGATGTACTGGTAAACGTCGCCGCGACTCATGGGAGCGGAGAAGTGGAAGTAGAAGCGCAGGAGGTTTTCGGGCAAAGCGTCGCGGCTGGGATACACGTGCTCGACGACGGTTGGCGCCGTCTTTGGCTTCGGCAGGAGAAACGTCTCCTTGGCTTCGGCGTAGGTCTCCCCCTCCGCGGCGGGGACCTTGTCGGGATGGACCGTCACTCGGTAGCGAATGCCGCGCTGCAGCGGGAAGCGCGGCTTGAACAAAAGCGTGCCATCTTTGGCGGAATACTCTCCCAGGAGTTGCGGCACGTCTCCCTTCCGGTCCACGCGCACGCTGAAGACGTCAGCCCACGCTTTCGCGTCCCTGCTGCTGAGGCGCTGCCAGCTCTGCTTGCTGAAACCGCTGACCTCGAAGGAACCGGCCGTTTCGCCGTTGAGGCGGATGCGCAATCGGATCGTCTCGGCGTCGGCCAGCGCCGGGAGGAGCAGCAGAGGCAGAAACGCAGCGATCTTGCGCACGGGGTACCCTCCAGGGCGCTTGCGGCTTCGCAGGGTTTGCGAAGCCGCAAGCGGCGCACGGGATGCTACGGCAGGGCAATGGTTTCCAGGTTCTGGGCCCCATCGCGATTGACGAGGATCAGCGCGTGCTCCTTGTCGAGCTTGGCGAGGTGCAGCACGCCCTTGAGGTCCTTGATGGTCTCATACTTGACGCCCGCCGTTCCACCGCCCTGGACCGGGGTGGTGATGCCCTCGGCCTTGTCGATCCCCTTCGTTGGCACCTTCATGATGCCGCGGGCGCTGTTGGCCATAAGGATGTAATCCTTGCCATCCTTCGAGTAGACGATCATGTCCAGCGGCCGGTTCATGTTGCCCAGTTCCGCGATGGTCGTGCCTTTGACCTTCTCGCCCGTCTTCAGGGCGGACACGGGGACGCGAACGAGCGGCGTGCAGGTGTAGGCGGCCAGCAGATCGGTCTCGCTGCCCACCTTGTACGGCACAAACGTGCGGATTGGAGAATTGGTCTCAATCTGCTTATGCGACGCGTGATAGATCTCGATGCTGGTCCCCTTGTCCGCCTCGGTGAACGGGAACGGGATGGCCCGCAGCTTCGAGGAGAATTCCTCGTTCGACAGACCGGCCACAAACACCTTGCCGTCGGCGTAGGCCAGGCTGGTGATCGCGTCGAGGCGCAGCAGATTACCGCGGCGATCTTTTTTGTCGGCATCCGGGGCATTGGGCAGAGCGGCCTTGGCGAACTTCACGTCCTTCAGTTCCAGTACCTCGATTTCGCCGGAACGCTTGATGCGGATAAGCACGTTGATGGGCTCCTTGGCCTGGCCGCCGGTGACCGAGAGGTAGGCATTCCCTGACAGCGGGTTGACGGCCAGGCCGTTGATGCGGAGCTTGGCGTCCGTCCCGAGCTTCCCGGCGATCTTCTCGTTGATCCCTTCGACCTTCAGGTCTCCATCGGCGGTCTTGCTGGGCCGGTCGCCGGTGTCGATGGCGTAGACGGCGGCCCCGAGCGAGTCGCCGACGAGGAGGATGCCTTCCGGCGCGAAGGCGATGGGCCCGGCCTGTTTCAGCTCCGGCGTGCCGGACTTGAGGCTCTCCAGCAGTTTCTTCTCGGCGGCGTTGGCGACGCCGGCGACCAGGGCCGCAGGCGCACAGCGCGGCCACCACGGTGCGGATTCTCATGACTCGTTCCTCTCCTGTTAAAGGCCTTGCAGCGATGCAGAGGGGCGGTACCTTCGCCCCATCATGCCCGGGATTGCGGCGAATGCAAGGAAGAAATGGCGTGAGGGCCGAGAATGAAGACTTCACACGGTCCGGTCATCAGCCACGCCCCTTCCGTTCCTCCAGATACGCCGCCAGCGCCTGCCGCCACGAGCGCGGCGGCGGCAATCCCAGGGCTGCGGCTGCCTTGCGTCCCAGCACGCTGTAGGCCGGCCGGCGGGCCGGGGCCCCGTACTCCTCACTCGAAATCGGCGCCAGGTCGGCCTTCAAGCCGGCCAAACGGAAAATCGTCCGGGCGAAGTCGTGCCAGCGTCGTCGCTCCGGAATTGGTCACATGATAGAGCCCGTATCTTTGCGTCTCGATCAGCCGGGCCGTCGCGGCCGCCACATCGACAGTGGTGCTGGGGGTACAGGTCTGGTCGGCCACCACGCGCAGCGGCTTCCCCTGGCCGGCGAGGCGCAGCATGGTTTCGACAAAGTTGCCTCCCTTGCCGCCGCTGCCCCAGACGCCGTACAGGCCACAGGTGCGGATGACGAAATGCCGGGGGCAGAGGGCGCGAACCACATACTCGCCGGCCAGCTTGCTCAGCCCATAGACGCTGACCGGTCCCGGCGCGTGGGCCTCGGCGTACGGGGTACGCCGGGCGGCATCGAGCCCAAAGACGTAGTCGGTGCTAAAGTGAACCAGGGTGGTACCCAGGTCGCGGCAGACCACGGCCAGGTGACGCACGCCCCAGGCATTGACGGCAAAAGCAGCGTCCGGCTCGCTCTCGGCCTGATCGACGAAGTTGTAGGCGGCGCAGTTGACTACAAGGTCCGGTCGCAAATCCGTCAGTGTGGCTCGGAGCTGGTCGGGGCGGGTCAGGTCGGCTTGTTCGCGCGTCAGGGGGACGACCTGGCCGGGCAGGCGCGGGGCCAGATCGCGACCGAGTTGACCGCCGCTGCCCAGGAGTGCGACTTTCACGCGAGGAGGCGCTCCAACGCGCCGCCCTTCGGGCGGCGGCTAAACGGTTCGGCTGCCTATGAGCCTGTGGCAAAATGAGAGGTGGGACAGGCCTCTGGCCTGTCCTGGACCGGCGAGGACGCCGGTCCCACCTGATTTTGCCACAGGCTTATGTCAAAAACGGGTTCGTCCGCTTCTCGTACCCCACCTTGGTCACCGGGCCATGTCCCGGGTAAACGACGGTATCGTCGGGCAGCGCGAACAGTTTCTCGCGGATGCCGGAGAGCAACAGGGCATGACTGCCTCCGGGGAAATCCGTCCGCCCGATGCTGCCGCGGAAGAGCACGTCGCCGCCGAACACAAGGCTCGGCACAGCGCGATAGAGAAACACCACGTGCCCCGGCGAATGGCCGGGGATGTCGCGCACCTCGAAGGTCAGGCCGGCCGCTTCAACCGTGTCCCCCTCGCCGACGGTGCGGTCCGCGGCTGGGCTGGTGATGGCCATGCCGAACGGAGCGCTGAGGTTGGCCTCCGCATCGGTCAGCATGATCGCGTCGCCGCTGCCGATAATCACGGGAGCATTCGGGAAGGCCTGCTTCAGAGCGGCATTGCCGGCGATGTGGTCGGCGTGTCCGTGCGTGTTGAGGATGGCCGCGACGTGCAACTCCTGCTCCCTCAGCACATCGAGGATCAGGTCGGGCTCTAGCCCGGGATCGAAGACGATGGCCTCCCGCCCGCCGGAGCGGCCAGACGATGTAGGTATTCTCCTCGAAGGGCTGCGAAACAACAGTCTGAATCTGAAGGGGCGCGGTCATGGCTTGCTCCCAGGCCGCCGATGGGCCGGGCGACCGAGAGCCATTCTACAGCGCCGCCACGCCAACGCGCCTCTCTACTTGGGTGCGGCTCCGTTGGAGCGATCGCCGAAGGCCTGGCGGCCGCCGTAAAAGATCAGGTTGAACACGGGCCGGGCTTGCGGGTTGGCCGGGTCGTCGACAATCGGCGAGGAGTAAATTATGGGCGCCACCGAGTAGGCCCCAAATGCGGTGGTGCCATTGGTCAGGTAGGGCACGGTGATGTCGCCGCGCGTGCCGGGGGTCCGCATTCCTTGGGCCCGAGTCATGGGCACCCGGGCCGCCGATGCGGTGCTCGCTACACCCATCCACGCGACCATCATGAGGAGCGCAAGCAGCCAGTATCCGCGGTTCATACGTCGTCTCCAGCGGGCGATGACAGTGGGCTGTCACACAGGGCTGCGTCCATTGTACCACGCCCGGGGCTGCGCACCAGGGGACGAGTGGTCCGCAATCGAGCCGCGGGCTATCAATAGCGACGGGCCCTATTGAGGACTGCGCGGACAATGCATCGGTCCTAACCAAGGGTGGCACGCCCTGAGGTACTCCGAAGGGCGTGCTGGACTGTCTGCACGCCCTTCGGAGTACCTCAGGGCGTGCCACCCTGATGCTTTGGCGGCGCAGTGGCCCCTAACGGAGGAGGTTCGATGCGCGTTTTCATCACCGGCGGCACCGGTCTGATCGGCAGCCGTCTGGTCCGGCAATTGCGCCAGCGCGGCGACGAGGTGGTCGTGCTGACCCGGCGTCCCGAGGCCGTCCGCGGTCGCTTCGGCGACTGCACATTGGTAGCCGGCGACCCGATGACCCCTGGCCCCTGGGGCGATGCCCTGGCCGGGTGCGACGCGGTGGTCAACCTGGCCGGCGAGAACATCTTCGGCAAACGTTGGAACGACGAGGTGAAGCGCCTGCTGGTGGATAGCCGCATCCGCACCACCGACAACGTGGTGGCGGCGCCGGCGCGGCAGCCGCGCACCGCCGCGGGAGCGCCCAAGGTGCTGGTCAATGCCTCCGCGGTCGGCTACTACGGGCCGCATGGCGATGAAGAACTCACCGAGGCCTCGCCGCCGGGACAGGACTTCCTGGCCCAGATATGCGTGGCCTGGGAGCAGTCGGCCCTGGTGGTGAAGGCGGCCGGGGTGCGGGTGGTGCTGCTCCGCATCGGCGTGGTGCTGGACCGGGCCGGCGGCGCCCTGGCCCAGATGCTGACCCCGTTCAAACTCGGCCTGGGCGGACCCACCGGCTTGGGGAAGCAGTGGCTGGCGTGGGTACACGTGGCCGATGTCGTCGGCCTGATTCGGTTTGCCCTGGACCAGGCCGCTGTCGAAGGCCCTCTGAACGCGGTCGGTCCACGGCCGGTGACCAACAAGGAATTCGGCAAGGCGCTGGGTCGAGCCTTGCACCGACCCGCCTTTTTGCCGACGCCCGGCTTCCTGCTGCGGGGATTGATGGGCGGGGTGGCCGAGGTGGTCCTGACCGGCCAGCACGTGCTCCCCACCGCGGCGCTGCGGCTGGGCTATCCGTTCCAGTTCCCGACCATCGACACGGCCCTGGCCGACATTTTCGCGGTGCCCGGCAGCCCAGTGAAGCCGGGCTAGTGGTCCGTCAAACCTTGTTTCATGGGTTGACGACCCGTGCCGGCACGTCGGGTAGGTAATGCGGAGCGCGACCCACCCCGCACAGCGCCGGACCTGGTGAGTCTCGCTCCGCTGGACCCGCCCGACACCCCCGCCCAACCCGTCAAGCCATTGCATCGTTGCATCGTTGCATCGTTGCAGTGCAACGATGCAACGATGCAATCATTGCATCGTTGCAACCGTTGCATGCATTGCATGCATTGCATGCATTGCAGTGCAATGCAGGGGTTTTGGCATGGCTGCAATCGTGCAACGATGCAACGGCAGCACCTTTTCCACGCTGCCGGCCCGTCGCCCGCTGACTGTCCCCGGCCAGCGCCGCCCCCGGGCCATACACCATCTCCACGCGCAATCCCTCGCCCTAGCGATCATGAGGACCCTCGCATGGCCGCCACCCTGACCATCCGCCCCAGCGGCGCCCTGGACCTCCTGTCCCTGGGCGCCCTGGTGCATCGCCTCGATACCGGGACGATCCCCTTCCGCAAGGCGACGGAATGTCGCATCCACGTCAGCGGCGGCGAGTTCAACGTGGCGGCGAACCTGGCCGACTGCTTCGGCATGACCACCGGAATCGCTACCGCCATGGTCGATTATCCGATCGGCGACCTGATCGCCGAACGGGTGCGGGCCATGGGGGTGCGGCCGTTCTACAAGCAATTCGCGCACAACGGCGTCAACGGGCCGAACATGGCCACCGTCTACAGCGACCGCGGCTTCGGCGTGCGGGCCCCGGTGGTCTTCTACAACCGCGCCAACGAAGCCGGCGGCCCGCCTCAAGCCGGGCGATTTCGACTGGGAGGCCATCTGCGCCGGCGGCGTCCGCTGGTTCCACAGCGGCGGCATCTTCGCCGCCCTGTCGCAGACCACGCCCGAGGTCATCCTCGAAGGCATGGCCGGCGGCCAGGGCCGCGGGGGCGGTGGTATCCTTCGACCTGAATTTCCGCGAAAAGCTCTGGAATATCTCCGGCGGACTGAAGCGGGCCCAGGACACGATCCGCCGCATCATGGAGCATGTCGATGTCCTGGTCGGCAATGAGGAAGACCTCCAAAAGGGCCTCGGCATCCCCGGCCCCGAGGTGGCGGCGAAGTCGAAACTCGATCCCAGCGCCTTCTTCGGGATGATCGAGCGCGTGGTCAAGCAGCACCCCCGGGTGAAGGTGGTGGCGACGACGCTGCGCGAGGTGCATTCCACGAACCGGCACAGCTGGAGCGGGGTAGCCTGGATCGAAGGGCGAACCTATGTGGCCCCGACCTGCGAGCTGCGACGTGTACGACCGCGTCGGCGGCGGCGACGGCTTCGCGGCGGGCCTCTTCTACGGCCTGATGACGGGCGAGACGCCGGAGGAAGCCGTCAAGCTCGGCTGGGCCCACGGGGCGCTGTTGACCACCTATCCCGGCGACACGACGATGGCTACCCTGGAGCAAGTGAAAATGTTCGCCAAGGGCGGGTCGGCGCGGATTCAGCGTTGATTCTTGACGGCCAGGCCCAGCGGAGAAGATAATCGACTTATGGGTCTCACGCACGCCAAATTGCTGCTCAAGAATCCCCGCCGGCCGGACCTGCAGCCGGTTGAGGTCACCGCCCTGGCCGATTCGGGCGCGGTGCACCTGTGCATTCCGGCTCACATTCAGATACAGCTCGGCCTGGAAGAGGCCGAGAAAAAGGAGGCAACCCTGGCCGACGGCGGCAAGCGACTCGTCCCCTACGTCGGGCCGGTGGAACTGCACTTCAAGAACCGCGTCGGATTCGCCGGGGCGATGGTCATTGGGGACGAAGTCCTGCTCGGAGCCATCCCGATGGAGGACATGGACCTGGTCGTGATCCCCAAGACGCGCACGGTGGATGTCAACCCGCAGAGCCCGAATATCGCGACGTCGATCATCAAATAGGCGTCTGAAAGCCCCACGGCTCGCCCGGATTCATCCCCCCTTCGCCGCCGCCTTCAAACCATTCGGGATCATCGGCAACCCCCGGAGGCGGATGCCGCTGGCCGCGAAGATCGCGTTCCCCACGGCGGGGGCCACCGCGACAATCGGCGTCTCGCCGGCCCCGGCCGACGGCAGGTCCTTCCGGTTGACCAGCACCGTCTCCAGATGGGGTGCGTCGGCGAATCGAGGAACGCGATAATCGGCAAGATGCGGATTGAGGATCTTCCCCTTGTCGAAACGGATGACCTCGAAGAGCGCTCCCCCCAGGCCCATCAGGGCGGCCCCTTCGATCTGGTTTTTCAGGTGGTCGGGGTTGACGACGGCGCCGCACTCGAAGGCCGTCATCAGGCGCAGCACCTTCACCCGGCCGGTGGCGGTGTCGGCCGTCACCTCGGCACAGGTGGCCACGTAGCTGCCCTTCTCGGTGCCGCCGGCCAGGCCGAAGCCGTGGCCCGCCTCGGCCCGGGCCTTACCCCAGCCAAACTGCTTCGCCGCCGCCTCCAGCACGGCCCGCAGCCGGTCGTCCTTCAGGTTTTTCAGGCGGAAGTCGAGCGGATCGAGCTTCGCCGCCTGGGCCAGGTCGTCCATGTGGGTTTCGCGGGCGAAATGGTTGGCGGTTGCGGCCAGGGCGCGATAGGACCCTTGCCGCAGCGGCGAGTCCGTGGCGTGGAACTCCTGGCGGAGGTTCGGGACAGCGTAGGGTGTTTGCAGGGCCGAGCCGCCCGAGTTGTAATTGTGGCATTCCCAGGCCGTCAGCGTGGCGTCGTTCTTGACGCCGGCCTTGATGTCGATGACGCCCGCCGGCCGGAAGTAGCCCCAGGTGAATTCCTCTTCGCGCGTCCAGACGACCTTGACTGGCTTGCCGGCCGCCCTGGCCAGCCGCGCCGCTTCGACAGCCGCCTCGTTGGTGTGCTTCCCGCCGTAGCCCGATCCGGTATCGGGAACAATCACGCGCACCCGGCTCTCCGGGACGCGCAGCGCCCGGGCCAACTCGGACTTGACGCGGAACGGACCCTGGGTGCCGGCCCAGACGGTCAGCTTGTCGTCGGTCCATTCCGCGACGGCCGCACGGGGCTCCAAGGGCACATGGGCGATGTAGGCGATCGTGTAAGTGGCCTCCAGCTTGTGGTCGGCGGCCGCCAGCCCATCGGCGATCGACCCGCGTGAGCCGCCGCCGCGCCCGCCGAAGCCGCCGCCGCCAAAGCCGCCGCGCCCGGCGGCCGGGTGCTCCTTCAGGTAGGCAAACACATGGTCGCCTGACGGCTGGTCCGGCGTCTTCCACTCGGCACGGATGGCGGCCAGGGCCCGCTCGGCCATCTGCTGGGTCGGTGCCGCCACCGCCACGAAGTCGCCGTCGTGCACCACCTTGACTTCCGGCATCGCCTCGGCATCGCCGGCGGCCACGCTGACGAGGGTGCTCCGAAACGTTGGCGGCCGTAGCACCTTGCCGAACAGCATCCCCGGCCGCTGCACATCCGAGGAATACCGATGGCTGCCGGTCACCATCGCCCGGCCATCCACCTTGGGCACCGACGTGCCGGCCACCTTCCACTGGCCCGCGGGCGCGGTCTTCACGTCCCGGCCGATGGTCTTGGTGAGCTTCTTCCCCTTGGTAAGTTCGCCGAAGCTCGTCGACGCCTGGGTTTTGGCGTTGACCACCTTG
Source organism: uncultured Planctomycetota bacterium (assembly GCA_963827935.1). Lineage (GTDB taxonomy): Bacteria > Planctomycetota > Planctomycetia > Gemmatales > Gemmataceae > DATFNV01. The sequence goes on from CAWHCN010000005.1 coordinate 28,558, forward strand.
CCGTCCTTGACCGCCAGGTCCGTGCGATTGGCCTTGGATTGCTCCGCCGCCAGGTCGAGGAGTACCTCGCGCGTGGCCGCCGCCACCCGCCGGAGCTGGGCGTTCATCCGGGGCGTGGTGCCGCTGCCGAAGGTGCCGGCGTCGTACGGCACCAACTGCGTGTCACCCATGACCAGCTTGATGCGCTCGACCGGGGTGTGCAGCTCCTCGGCGACGGCCTGGGTCAGGGAGGTGCGAGCGTTCTGGCCGACCTCTACCTTGCCGGTGTAGACGGTGACGGAGCCGTCCTCGCCCACGTGCAGCCAGGCACTGATTTCTTCGGGTTGAGGCGGACCGAAGCCGCCACGCTGGGCCATCGCCGGCAGGCGCGCAGGAACAGTGCGACGACCAGCCCGCCGCCGACCAGGCGGAAGAAATCGCGCCGGTCCAGCTCCTGGGCAAACGCCGGATCCTCGAAGAACTCGTAGCGTTCCACCTCGATGGGGAGGTCGGTGAGGGCCGTCTCGTTCATTGGCCACCGCCTTTCATCGCCTTGGCGGCCTGCTCGACGGCCGTCACGATCCGCCCGTAGGTGCCGCACCGGCAGATGTTGCCGTTCATGAACCGCACGATGTCTTCCCGGCCGGCGTCCGGTTGCTGGGACAAGAGAGCCAGGGAGGACATCAGCATGCCCGACGTGCAGTAGCCGCACTGGAGGCCCCGGCATCGAGGAACGCCTGTTGCAGGGGGTGCAGCTTGTCGCCGCTGGCCAGCCCCTCGATGGTGCGGATCGGCTTCCCCTCGGCCGCGCCGACGCGGGTGGTGCAGGACCGCACCGGCTTGCCGTCAAGCAAGACCGTGCAGGCTCCGCAGCGTCCCTCGCCGCAGCCGTACTTGCTGCCGGTCAGGTCCAGGTCGTCGCGCAGGACGCTGAGCAGGCTGCGGTCGGCATCGGCCTTGACGGCTCGCCGCGAGCCGTTGACGTGCAACTCATTGACCGTGGCCATGAGACCACCTCGAAATGACGTGGCAATCGTTCGCCCCGGAGCTTAAACCCCGGGGCGGCGCGGGTGTAACAGGCAGCTCGACAAGTTCGCCACCCCGACCGGCGCCCCCTTCCGTGCCGTTCCCAACCGTTCCCGTACCGTTCCCAGCGCCTGGCTGACCGTTCCCGACCGTTCGCCCTTCCCGCGCCTGGAGGATGACGGCCAAACGGCAGCTTCGGAAGCGCGGATTGCTCACCGCCAAGCTCACCGCCATTGGCGGTGAGCTTGGCGGAGCAGTTTCTCCTTGTGCCATCAAGACTTAAGCGACTGCTCCGCCAACCGCCAAGGGTTTGCACGCGCGTAGGGCTGTGGCCTGGCACGCCCCTCGGCGCCTGTCCGCCGGGAATATCCCACCTCGACCATTGTACCGTCGGCGGGCGCCGGCCGGGGAGACCAGGTTGGGGGGCGAGCGGGGCTATGAGCCGGGCGAGGGCGGGAATGAAGGCAGGGATGACGATGTCGCTTTCGGCTTGGCCCCCGGCAGCGCACGTCCTCACCGGAACCATAAGCTGGTAGAATGGGGCTATGGTCCCTCGCAGAAGGTTGATCGGAGGGGTTGAATATGACCAAGGTCCTCCAGGGTACGGTTCACGGCCGGATGATTGAGTTGACCGAAGACCTGGGCCTCACCGACGGCCAGGCGGTGGAAGTCCACATAACGATTCGCTCGTCATCCGAACAATCGGGCGCAGGTCTTCTGCGCACGGCCGGGGCGCTCGCCGACGATCCTCAGTGGGACACCGTTATGAAGGAGATTCACCGACAAAGACAGCTGGAACGCCGACCTGCGCCAGAGGGCGAATGACGCATCTCCTGGACACAGATACCTGCTCGGCCCACATGCGCCGTCCGGCCGGCCTCGCGCACCGGTTCTTTCAGTATGCCGGCGGCTTGGCGATGGCGAGCGTCACCCTGGCCGAGTTATATGCCGGCGCGTATCACAGGTCTCAGCCTGGGCGGTTGCTGGCGCTGATCGCCGACTTGCTTCAGGACGTTGCTCTCCTCGACTTCGACTCGGCATGCGCGCACCAGTTCGGCCTGGTGCGAGGCTCGTTGCTCCAGCAGGGAATCCAGATCGCAACGGCTGATCTCATGATTGCGTCTGTCGCGCTGGTCCACAACCTGACTCTGGTCACGCACAATACGGCAGATTATCGGAACATCCCAGGCTTGCGCCTGGACGATTGGTTGGTCCCGTAAGGAAGAAACCGCCTGGCTCGATGCACGAGCCGGGCCCGGCGATCTCATGAAAACCATGCGAGGAGGGTCATCATGGCAGCCATGCAGGTCAGGAACTTCGCCCGCCCGGAACAAACCCGCCAATTCGACAAGGGACTTCTCGAGCTGGTGACGCTGGGCGGGGTCACCTTCGGCCGGGGCACCTTTCAGCCCGGCTGGCGCTGGTCCACCTCCGTCAAGCCCCTGGTGAAAACAAAGAGTTGCGAGGCGCCTCATCTCCAGTATCACCTGTCCGGCCGGCTTCATGTCGTCATGGACGACGGCAGCGAAGCGGAGTTCGGCCCGGGCGAGGTTTCGCTGCTACCCCCGGGCCACGACGCCTGGGTGGTGGGCAACGAGCCGGTAGTGGTGCTGGATATCAGCGGGATGGTCAACTACGCGAAGGAGGCCTGAGCGCGGCGGGGAGACGGATCGGCAATCGCAAGTGCGACCCTTCCCCCGCACCGCTATCTCCTCTTCAGCGCCTTCGCGATTTGCTCCTCGCTCAGTTGCCCCGTCAGCGTGGCCGTGGTGCCGTCGGTGGACGTTCTGGCAGGCCTCGAGCAGGTCGGCCAGGAGCGGCCCCAGGCCATCGATCCCCCGGGTGGCCAGCGAAGCGAACCCGCGGGCGGCATCGAGGAGCTGCGCCGCCTCGGCGGCGGCCGCCTTCATTTTCGTCTGCACGCTCAGCGTCAGCTTCAGCGAATCGCCCGCGTTCAGCCGGCCGGTGAAAGCCGTCACCTCGTTGGCGATCCCCGCCGTGGTGGCATTCTTGGCCAGCAGCTTGCGGACCTGGTCTGGCATGACCGAGGCCAGCCACACGTCGTCCTTCGCGTCGGCCTTCGCCACCTGGGCTTGCAGGGCGCGGATACCTTCGGCGGCTTCTTGGGGTCCACGGCGGCAGCTGCCAGGACGTACTTCTTGCCCGGCGAGGCCAGGAGGGTGGCATCGTCGCGCAGGACGAAGAAGAGAGGTTGGGGCCGCGCCTTGTCGCGCAGCTCATAGAAGGTCACGGCCCCTTGCTGGTGCACCTTCCAGAGCGACGAATCCTTCTTCACCTGTTCCTCGGCCGCCCGGCGCAGCTTCTCGGGATCGAACCCGCCGTGCGCGATCAGCACGGCGCGATCGTATTGCAGCAACCCCGAGCCGGCCACGCACAGCGTGTCCACGTCTTTGAGGGGATCGACGCCCAGCTCCGTCAGCGGGGCCAGCCCATCCCGGTGCGAGCGCAAGGCGAACTGGAGCTGGTCACCAGCCTTCCTGGCCACGGGCGATGCAACCAGTTGCTTGACGTTGACGTGCAGCACCCATTCGCTGTCGGCCGGCACGAACGGATCGAGGTCGGCGGCGCGAGCCGGAGGAACAAGCAGAGCCAGGCCGAAGACGGGCAGGGCCCATCGAACAATAATGGTCATCCCGGTCGATCCGCGAAAACCGTTTAGCGGCGGATCGAAGATCCGCGCGGAGCTTCGATCCGCCGCCAAACCACTACTTGATGCCGCCCTTGTTGATCAGGTCGTTGGCCGCCCTCATGAGCTTCTCGAGGGTTTCGCCCTTGATGTCGCTCTTGATACCGAGGCTGGCATCCTTGGCCTCCAGCTTGACGCCGTTGAGGATGTCGATGGCCGGGGCAAATTCTTTCTGATTGAGCACCAGCAGGCCGACAATGTCCTTGGCAATGCTGAGCTGCTCCTTGATAAGGTCGCTGATGGCCGTGGCGGCGTCGGCATTGATCGTGTCGAGTTTCACGTCGATTTTCAGGTCATCGGTGACGGTGAGGCCGCCGGTGATGCTCTTGATCCGGGGTTCCGCCCGGAGTTCGAGAATGGCCACCGCCACCGACTGCTTGGGGTTGATCTTGGCGATGAGGGCGGTCAACTCCTTGCTGGCGAGGGTGGTGGTCTTTTTGCCGGCAGCCTTGGCCAGGACGATTTCGGCATCTCCTTGGAGCCGACCAGCACGATGTTGCCCTTGTCGGCGATGACGGCAAAGACGGACTTGTCCTTGAGGAAGTCCTCCGCGCCGGCCGCCTGGCGGGGCAGCTTGACCAGATCCTCGAGCTTGGTCACTTCATAGATCTTGCCGTGCTCCATCTTGTGGATCTTGAGCACGTCCTTCTTTTCCTTGGCCATCAGGTCGGCCGCCAGACGCAGCTTGTTCAGGTCGAACTTCCCCTGAACGATGATGTAGGAATCGTCGCCCTTCTCCTTGTCGTTGGCGATGATGACGCGCTCGATGTCCTTCAGCGGATCGAGGCCCAGGGTTTTGAGCGTCTTGTCGGCATCCTCGTTGGCGAGCAGTTTGTCGAGGCCGATCTTCTTGACGAGTCCGGACTCGAGGAGTTGGCGCACATTGATGTTGACGACGCCGTCAGCGCCGTCGGGCAGGTATTTTTCGAAGCTGCCGGCCGGGCCCTCAATGGGAGCCGGGGCCGCCAGGGCAGGCAGGGCCGAGAGCAGACTGAGGACCAAAGCCGAGAGCGCGAGTTTTCGGAGGGACAGCATGAGCGGACAGACCTCCCAAAAGGTGGGCGGGGTTAGGGACACGACAGCGAGCCCCATTCACTACCCGGGGGGCAGGCCGGTGGTTTCAGGGTTGGCGAGCGGGAGGGCGTCAGCCCCCCGGTGATGATAACCGGGGGGCTGACGCCCTCCCGCTCGCCGGATTACCGGACCCGGCAGATCAGGCACTTCAGGTAATTCGACTCGGGACAGGTAACGGCCACCGGGTGATCGGCCGCCTGCCCGCGCCGCTCGAGCACCTGCACTTCGCGCCTCGCTTCAACGGCGAGTTGCGCCAGCAAGTCGCCTAGCATATCGCCGGTGATGAGCCCGGAGCAACAGCAAGTGACCAGAATGCCGTCGGGTTCGAGCAACTGCAAGGCCAGCGTCAGCAACCGCCGATAACCGCGCAGCGCCTCGTCCACCGCTCCCTGGGTGCGGGCAAACTTCGGCGGATCGAGCACCAGCAGGCCGAAGCGTTCGCCCGCTGCCACCAGGGCGGCCAGCTGGTCGAAGACCTCCGCGGCAACGAACGTGATATTGTCCAGCCCGTTGAGCTGGACATTGGCGCGGGCCAGGGCCAGGGCCGATTCGGACGAGTCGATGCCGACCACGCTGGTCGCCCCGGCCCGGGCCGCGTGCAAGCCGAAACCGCCGGTGTAGCAAAAGGCATCCAGCACGCGCCGGCCCGAGGCCAGTCCGGCCACGGCCCGACGGTTGTCGCGCTGATCCAGGTAAAAGCCTGTCTTCTGCCCTTCCTCGATGTTGACCAGGAAGCTCACGCCGTGCTCCTCGATGGTCACGGGCCCGGCGGAGGCTCGGCCCTTCAACAGGCCGTCGTGCAATTCCAGTCCCTCCAGCCGGCCGATGCCGCGTTCCGTGCGCAGGTAGATCCCCTCGGCACCGATCAGATCGCGGAGCAGTCCGGTCAGCAGGTCGCGCCGCTGGGCCAGGCCAAGCGATGTGAATTGCACCACCAGCCAGCGGTCGTAGCGATCCACGGTGAGCCCGGACAGGCCGTCCCCCTCGCTGAACACCAGGCGACAGGCCCGGCCCGGACCGTCCAGGCGGAGGATGTCGCGCCGCAGGCGGAGAGCCGCTTCGAGGCGATCGCGGAAGAAGGCCTCGTCGAGGGGCAGATCGGGAGTCCACGAATAGAGGCGGACGCGGAGCTTGCTTTGGGAGTTGTACAGGCCGCGGGCGATGAAGTTGCCGGTGTGGGAAACGAGATCGACCTCCGCCCCATCGGCGGGTTCGCCTTCGATGGCGGCGATGGCACCTGGGTAGACCCAGGGATGCCGGCCGTAGAACGGACGGGCGCGGCGCGGCTGCAGGATGACGCGGCCGACGCTCATGGCCCTCCCTTTTCAACCGCTTCGATATAGGCCAGCGCCGATCTAGCTCGCGCTTGCTTTGCCGCGCCGTCAGCAGCGAACGCACCCGCAGCAGCAGCTCGGTCTTGTTGATCGGCTTGGTCACGAAGTCGTCGGTGCCCGCCTCAACCGCTTTTTCAATGTCGCTGGGCTGATCCAGGCCGGTAATCATCGAGCACGGCGATGTCGCGCGTGGCCGGGTCGGCCCGCAGCCGCTTGCACACCTCGAAGCCGCTGATCTTGGGCATCATGATGTCCAGCAGAATGACCTCGGGCTGCCAGGCGCGGACCTGCCGCAGCGTATCCTCGCCGTCGGCTGCCGTGCGCGACCTCCCAGGGGCCGCCCGCCAGGTAAGCGTCGAGCAGTTCGACGTTCTGGGCGTTGTCGTCGGCGATGAGGATGCGCACGGTCCGGGGGGAGCCGGGCTGCTTGGGATTGTCCATGAGCGCCTCTCTCGCCAGGAACCGTGCGACGACGCCAGACGCAGGAGCATTATAGCAGCCCCGAGTCAGACGCGGAGAGCGTACAGAGTCGCCCGCGAAGCGGGCTACCATCTTCGCCGCCGCGTGGTAGACTCGGGCGATGCCGGAGTTGCCCGATGTGATGGTCTATCTCGAATGCCTCCAGCGCCGCATCGTCGGGCGGGAGCTGCTCAAGGTCCGTCTGGCGAGCCCCTTTCTGCTGCGCAGCGTCGATCCACCCCTGAGCGAGGCCGAAGGGCAAAAGGTCCGCGGCCTGCGTCGGCTGGGCAAGCGCATCGTCTTTGGTCTGGATCAGCAGCTCTTCCTGGTATTGCACCTGATGATCGCGGGCCGGCTGCACTGGAAGAAGCCGGGGGCCAAGCTGCCGGGACGCATCGGGCTGGCCGCCTTCGAGTTTGACGCCGGCACCCTGCTCTTGACCGAGGCCGGCACCAAACGCCGCGCCTCGCTGCACCTGGTCCGTGGGGAAGCGGGGCTGGCCGTGCACCAGCCGGGGGGCCTGGAGGTGCTCGATGCGGATCTGCCGGCCTTCCGCGCCGCCCTGGGCCGCGAGAACCACACCGTCAAGCGGGCGCTCACCGATCCGCGCCTGTTCAGCGGCATCGGCAACGCCTACTCGGATGAAATCCTGCACCGCGCCCGGCTTTCCCCCGTGACCTGGACCAGCAGGCTGAGCGACGAGGAGAGCGCCCGCCTGTTCGAGGCGACGCGAGCGACGTTGTCCGAATGGATCGAGCGGCTTCGCGCCGAGGTGGGCGACGGGTTCCCGGAGAAGGTGACGGCCTTTCGACCCGACATGGCGGTCCACGGGCGGTTCGGCCAGCCGTGTTCCGTCTGCGGCACCCGGGTCCAGCGTATCGTCTACGCCGAGAACGAGACGAACTACTGCCCGCGCTGCCAGACCAACGGCCGCGTTCTCGCCGATCGCTCGCTGTCGCGATTGCTGAAGGACGACTGGCCGCGGCGGGTCGAGGACTGGGAAACAGGATGATCGTTTAGCCGCCGCCCTGCGGGCGGCGCGTTTGGCGATTACTCCGACAAGTGGTGGACCGTGTTGACGGCGGTCTGCTCAATCGGCACCCAGGCGGTGGTGCCGGGCCAGCGCACCTCGGCCCGATCAATCGTGGCCTTGTCGCCCAGGCCAAAGTGCAAGGTCCGCGACGACTGCGACAGATAGCCGCCGCCGCCGCCCACCTGGCGCGTCATGATCCGCTCGCCCTGGTAGACGCGGACCACGGCCCCAACAGCGTCGCGATTGCTGCGCGTGCCGGTCAGCCGATAAGCGATATAGTTCCGGGTCGGCGCCTCGTTCTTGAAGTAATAGGGCTGGTCGTTGAAGTTGTTGACCATCAGGTCCAGCCGGCCGGTGCCGCGCAGGTCGGCCGTGGCGGCCGAGCGCGAGGAACGAGTCGCCTGCCGCCCGTTGATGAGGTCGGGGAAGGTGGTGCCACGCGGCGGCGGCTCGATGCCGTACTCCTTGGCCTGGTTCTTGAAGGTGCCGTCGCCCTGGTTGCTCAGCAGGTAGTTGGGCCAGTAATAGAACGGGTAGCCCATGCCGGAGGGGATGAAGATGTCTTGCCAGCCGCCGTTGGTGAAGTCGCCGGCGGCGATGCCCCAGGGCCAGAAGGTTTCGGCCCCGGCCTCATCGCTGATCTCGCGGAATTTGCCGCCGCCATCGTTCCGAAAGAGCGTGTTGCCGAAAATGACTTCCTCGTGCTTGAAATCCAACCGCTTGGCCAGTTCCTTTTCGCGATCGATCAGGGACGGGTCGTCGAAGGTGCCTGGGCCGTTGAGGTAGCGAAATTTCTTGGTTTCCCAGCCCTGGGCCAGGCTCAGCGATTCGTGCTTCCAATCGAGTCCCGTCCACATGTCGGAGTGCATATCGACGACATAGAGATCGAAGCCGGCCGCGGTTGTGCAAATCGCAGACCTGGGCACCGATGGCGCCGAAGGAGGTCTTGCCGAGCACGTCGAGGGTGACATCGGTGAAGGTGCCATTGCCGTTGTTCTTGTAGAGCTGGTTGCGGCCGAACATGCAGGCGACGTAGACGTCCAGGAAGCCGTCGTCGTTGTAGTCGAAGGCCACCGCGTCGCCGGCCCAACCCCGCCCCCCAAGGCCGGACTTGGCGGTGACATCGACGAACTTGCGCCCCTTCGACGGGTCCGCCGGATCGACCGGCATATTGTGGTAGAGGACGTTGGACTCCTTGCGGCTAAGGTCGAGACCATCGCCGAAGCCCTTGCCCAGCCAGTGCCCGTCCTCCTTGTTATCGGTGGTCCACTCGGCGGTGTTGGTGAGCAACAGGTCGAGGAAGCCGTCGTTGTCGTAGTCGAAGAAGACGGCCGCTTGCGAGTGGCCGACGTGGGTCAGTCCTATCTTCTCGGTGACGTCCTCGAAGCGGCCCTGGCCCCGGTTTTGGAACATCACGTTGCCGCCGCGCGTGCTGGTGACGAACAGCGACTGTCGGCCGGAGTTGTCGTAATCGACAAAGGCGCCCGCCACGCTGACCCGGTCGCCCAGGGCCACGCCGGCTTGCTCGGCGATGTCGGTGAAGGTGCCGTCGCCGTTGTTGCGATAGAGGGCGTTCTTGCCAAACTGGTTACAGAAATAGATCCCCTCGCGGCCGGAGCCGTCGAAGTCGGCGATGGCCAGCCCGCTGCCATGATCGTACAGGTTGATCCTGAACTTCTCGCCCTGCTCGTTGTTGAGGAAATTCATGCGCCAGGTGAGGCCGGCCTCGGTGGCAGCTTCGCGGAAGACATGGGGAACCGGGGACGGCGGCGGATCGCTGGGCGCCGGCGGGTGAGACCGACCCCACGCAAACCAGCCGATGGCGACCACCGCGGCACCGGCCAGGCACAGGGCGCCGACGCCCAGCGGCGAGGTAAACCGAAATGGCATCATCCGTCTCCCCATCGTGAGGCGACACCCGAACCGGGCGCGCCGGCCGCACGACGCCCAAGCGATGCTAGCTCCATACTAATGAGAAACGCATGAAAATGCTATGAGAGCATCACTCGTTGATCTGGTTGAGCTACGGGCAGCTGGGATGGGCTCAATCGCGGCGGCTAAACCAGATTACTGGGACAACTGGTGGACCGTGTTGACCGCGGTCTGCTCGATCGGCGCCCAGGTGGTGGTGCCGGGCCAGCGCACCTCGGCCCGGTCAATCGTGGCCTTGTCGCCCAGGCCAAAGTGCAAGGTCCGCGACGACTGCGACAGATAGCCGCCGCCGCCGCCCACCTGCCGCGTCATGATCCGCTCGCCCTGGTAGACGCGGACCACGGCCCCCACGGCGTCGTGGTTGCTCCGCGTCCCGGTCAGCCGGTAAGCGACGTAATTCCGAGTGGGCGCCTCGTTCTTGAAGTAATAGGGCTGGTCGTTGAAGTTGTTGACCACCAGGTCCAGCCGGCCGGTGCCGCGCAAGTCGGCCGTGGCCGCCGAACGCGAGGAACGAGTCGCATGGTGGCCGTTGATGAGGTCGGGGAAAGTGGGGCCGCGCGGCAGCGGCTCGATGCCGTACTCCTTGGCCTGGTTCTTGAAAGTGCCGTTGCCCTGGTTGCTCAGCAGGTAGTTGGGCCAGTAATAGAACGGGTAACCCATGCCGGAGGGGATAAAGATGTCCTGCCAGCCGCCGTTAGTGAAGTCGCCGGCGGCGATGCCCCAAGGCCAGAAGGTTTCGGCCCCGGACTCATCGCTGATCTCGCGGAACTGGCCGCCGCCATCGTTCCGAAAGAGCGTGTTGCCAAAAATGACTTCCTCGTGCTTGAAGCCGAGCTGCCCTTCCAGGGCCTTCTCCTGCTCGATAACGGAAGGGTTGTCGAAGGCGAGCGGGCCGTAGAAATAGGCGAATTTCTTGCTCTCCGAGCCCCGAGCCACGTCATACGATTTATGGCCCCAATCAAGGCCCGTCCACATATCGGAGTGCATATCGACAACATAGAGGTCGAGCCGGCCCTGGTTGTGCAAATCGCACACCTGGGCACCGATGGCGCCGAAGGAGGTCTTGCCAAGCACGTCCAGGGTGACATCGGTGAAGGTGCCGTCGCCGTTGTTCCTGTACAGCTGGTTGCGGCCGAACATGCAGCCGACGTACAGGTCCATGTGGCCGTCGTCGTTGTAGTCGAAGGCGACCGCGTCGCCCGCCCAGCCGCGTCCCTTCAGCCCGGCCTGGGCAGTGACATCGACGAACTTCCGCCCCTTGGACGGGTCCGCCGGATCGACCGGCACATTGTGGTAAAGGATGTTGGGTTCCTTGCGGCTGAGGGTCAGGCCTTCGAACAGTCCCTTGCCCTTCCAGTAGCCGGCGGCCTGGTCGAATTCATCGCTGGTCCACGCGGCCGTGTTGGTGAGCAACAGGTCGAGGAAGCCGTCGTTGTCATAGTCGAAGAAGACGGCGGCCTGCGCATGGCCGACGTGGGTCAGTCCTATCTTCTCGGTGACGTTCTCGAACCGCCCCTTCCCCAGGTTCTGAAACATCACGTTGCCGCCGCGCGTGCTGGTGACGAACAGCGATTGTCGACCGGAGTTGTCGTAATCGGCGAAGGCGGCGGCCACGCTGACCCGGTCGCCCAGGGCCACGCCGGCCTGCTCGGCGATGTCGGTGAAGGTGCCGTCGCCGTTGTTGCGATAGAGGGCGTTCTTGCCAAACTCGTTACAGAAGTAGATGCCTTCGCGGCCGGAGCCGTCGAAGTCGGCGATCGCCAGGCCGCTGCCGTGGTCGTACAGGTTGATCTTGAAGTTCTCACCCTGCTCGTTGTTGAGGAAGTTCATGCGCCAGGTGAGGCCGGCCTCGGCGGCGGCTTCGCGGAAGACGTGCGATTCGGCGGGCGGGGGATCGCCGCCGGGCGGCGGCTGATCAGCCCGGCTCCAGGCGAACCAGCCGACGGCGACCGCCGCGGCACCGGCCAGGCATAGGGCGCCGACGGCCAGCGGCGAGGCAAACCGAAATGGCATCGTCCGTCTCCCCATCGTGAGGCGACACCCGAACAGGGCGCGCGCCGCCCAAGCGATGCTAGCTCCATGCTAGTGAGAAAAACATGAAAATGCTATGAGAACATCACTCGTTGATCTGTTAGAGCGACGGGCCGATGGGATGGGATGGGATCCATCGTGACCCGCTGCCCGCAGGGCGGCGGCTAAACCAGATTACTGGGACAACTGGTGGACCGTGTTGACAGCGGTCTGCTCGATCGGCACCCAGGTGGTGGTGCCGGGCCAGCGCACCTCGGCCCGGTCAATCGTGGCCTTGTCGCCCAGGCCAAAGTGCAAGGTCCGCGACGACTGCGACAGATAGCCGCCGCCGCCGCCCACCTGGCGCGTCATGATCCGCTCGCCCTGGTAGACGCGGACCACGGCCCCCACGGCGTCGTGGTTGCTCCGCGTCCCGGTCAGCCGGTAGGCGATGTAGTTCCGGGTGGGCGCCTCGTTCTTGAAGTAATACGGCTGGTCGTTGAAGTTGTTGACCACCAGGTCCAGCCGGCCGGTGCCGCGCAAGTCGGCCGTGGCCGCCGAACGCGAGGAACGAGTCGCATGGTGGCCGTTGATGAGGTCGGGGAAAGTGGGGCCGCGCGGCAGCGGCTCGATGCCGTACTCCTTGGCCTGGTTCTTGAAAGTGCCGTCGCCCTGGTTGCTCAGCAGGTAGTTGGGCCAGTAATAGAACGGGTAACCCATGCCGGAGGGGATAAAGATGTCCTGCCAGCCGCCGTTGGTGAAGTCGCCGGCGGCGACGCCCCAGGGCCAGAAGGTTTCCGCACCGGCCTCGTCGCTGACCTCGCGGAACTTGCCGCCGCCATCATTGCGGAACAGCGTGTTGCCAAAGATCAGCTCCTCGTGCTTGAAACCCATCTGCTTGCCCAACTCCTTCTCTTGATCGATGAAGGACGGGTTGTCGAAGGTCAGCGGGCCGTTAAGGTAGTGAAACTTCTTGGTTTCCCATCCCTGGGCCCGGCTCAAAGATTTATGGTCAAAATCGAGGCCCATCCACATGTCGGAGTGCATATCGACGACGTAGAGGTCGAGCCGGCCCTGGTTGTGCAGATCGCAGACCTGCGCACCGACGGCCCCGAAGGAGGTCTTGCCTAGCACGTCGAGGGTGACATCGGTGAAAGTGCCGTTGCCGTTGTTCTTGTAGAGCTGGTTGCGGCCAAACATGCAGGTGACGTACAGGTCCATGTAGCCGTCGTCGTTGTAGTCGAAGGCGACGGCGTCACCGGCCCAGCCGCGTCCCTTCAGCCCGGCCTGGGCGGTGACATCGACGAACTTGCGCCCCTTCGACGGGTCCGCCGGATCGACCGGCACATTGTGGTAAAGGACGTTCGACTCCTTGCGGCTGGCGGTGAGGTTGCCGACCAGATCCTTGCCCAGCCAGTGCTTGGCATCCTTGTCGAAGTCGTCCGTGGTCCACTCGGCGGTATTAGTCAGAAACAGGTCGAGGAAGCCGTCGTTGTCGTAGTCGAAGAAGACGGCGGCCTGCGAATGGCCGACGTGCGTCAGTCCCACCTTGTCGGTGACGTTTTCGAAGCGTCCCTTCCCCAGGTTCTGGAACATCACATTGCCGCCGCGCGTGCTGGTGACGAACAGCGACTGTCGGCCGGAGTTGTCGTAATCGACGAAGGCGCACGCCACGCAAACGCGGTCGCCCAGGGCCACGCCGGCCTGCTCGGCGATGTCGGTGAACGTGCCGTCGCCGTTGTTGCGATACAGGGCGTTCTTGCCAAACTCGTTACAGAAGTAGATGCCTTCGCGGCCGGAGCCGTCGAAGTCGGCGATCGCCAGGCCGCTGCCGTGATCGTACAGATTGATCCTGAACTTCTCGCCTTGCTCGTTGTTGAGGAAGTTCATGCGCCAGGTAAGGCCGGCCTCGGTGGCGGCTTCGCGGAAGACGTGCGGCCCCGCGGGCGGCGGATCGATGGGCGGCGGCTGGTCGGCGCGGCCCCATGCGAACCAACCAATGGCGACGGCCACCAGGCCAACCACGCCGAGCAAGCCAGCGACCCGGGGCGCGGAAAAGCTCGAAGGCATCGGCCCGTTCCTCCGCTTGCGGCAACACGGGTAGCCAGCCCTGCACGCTGGGCCTACCGCGCCACAGCCGCGATGCTAGTAGAATCTTAAGAGAACATCAAGTGAGATGAGTGGATCGCAGGCAGGCTGAGCTATGGGTGGCGGGCATGCTGCCGTTTGGCTGGCGCGGCTGGGCGACGGTCGCTGGTCGCGGCAACGCCTGCTCGATAAGCCGGCAGGTGTCGCCGATCGGATCGACCCCGTCAAACTTCGCCGCGACTTCCCGACACCGAACCGCCACGCTGGGCGAATCGAGCAGTTCGCCGAGCCGCCGCGCGATCCGGGGCGGGGTGAAGCGGCGCGGCGGCAGCGACCGGCCGACGCCCAGGCGTTCGATGCGGGCGGCGTTATCGGGCTGGTCGTGGCTCATCGGCATCACCAGCTGCGGGATGCCGGCGGCGAGGGCCTGGGCCGTGGTGCCGATGCCGCCGTGGTGCACCAGCGCCGCGGCTCGTGGCAGCAGCTGGCTGAAAGGGATGTAGGCACAGTGCCGCACCCCCTCCGGCAGCGATGCGGGCAGCTGCTCGGGATAACGCGTCACCAGCAGGCCGCGCCGGCCGAGCAGGCGGCAGGTCTCGGCCGCTGCCGCGAAGAAGCCCTGCCCCTGACGCATGGCCGATCCCGCCGTGAAGACCAGCGGCGGACCGCGGTCGAGAAACTCGAGCACCTCGGGGGCTGCCTCCGTCAGGCCGCGCTCGTCGAACAGCGGAAAGCCGGTCTGAACCAGTTGCCGCGGCCAGTCCGGCTGCGGCGGCGCATACCAGGTCGGATAGAGGCCGATGATGCGCTCGGGCGAATGCCACCACTGATCGAGGAGCCGGTGCACCGGCGACAGACCCAGCTCCGCCCGGACGGCATTCGTGGCCGGGGCCACTATCGGGTCAATGACCAGCGCGTCGCCCAGCCGATAGGCCAATCGTTTCAAGCCCGCCGGCAGCCAGTCGGGCAACGGCAGCCCCGGCAGGACCGGCCCCTGATGGACGCTCCGCAAGGCCGACGGCTGCAATTCGACGGAGACCATCGGCACGCCCAGCTTCTCTTGCGCCAGCCGGGCGCCAAACGCCAGCAGCGAGCCCACAACCACCGTCTCGCCGGGCACGGTGCGCTCGGCGATCAGGTCATAAATCGTCCGGATCCAGGGGAGGACGCCCCACTGCATCACCACTCGGAAGCCGCGGCGGGGGTGCCAGCCGTCGGGGTATAGCAGGACCGACTCGAAGTGCTCGACGCTTCCCAGACCGACAAACTCCAGGCCGGTCTTGCGGACCAGCCCCTCGAAGTAGGCACTGGTGATGACGGTGACTCGGTGCCCGCGATCACGCAGGGCCAGTCCAAGGCCCAGGAACGGATGCACGTCGCCGGCGCTGCCCAGCGGGATGAGGAGCACGTTCATGCGGCTGTCTTATGGGCGATCCGGCCCTGTGGCAGCCCGAAGCGCCAGCGAGCGTCCTCGCTAATCCCTTGCTGGCGCCTCGGGCTAACAAACCAACGGACTCGTGGGTGCTGTCTCAGTTTGGATAGTAGCCCTCACGCTCCGCGTGAGGGGCTCATCACGCGGAGCGTGACGGCTACGAAACTGAGACACTACCTGATACTCCGTTGTTTGTTGATTAACTCGTTGTTTGTTGGCCTGTGGCATCATGCACCCTCAGTATTACGCCGGCACGAAAGATTCTCAAGTAGGTCAGGCTTTCCAGCGTGACGATACAGCACCGCCAGGCCGGAAAGCCTGACCTACTTCCGTGCCGGGGTAGTAGCTCCTCTTCAACGCGGCCGCAGGGCGAGCTTGCCGAGGTAGTGTTCAGCGAGCGCCCGGTGCGCCGCGGCGGCCTGGTCGAGCGGGAAGCTGCGCGCGACATGCACCTCGAACGGGCCCAGCCTCGATCAGGCGGTTGAGCTTGGCGATCGCCCCTCGATCGATGCTGACGTCGTAGTTGCTGATACGCACGCCGGGGCGGACCTTCGGCTCGGGCGCCACGCCGTGGGGGTAGGCAACGCGCCCGTCAGCGCAGGCGCCGCCAGCGCCCGATCGGTCGTCTCGCCGCCGGCGGTGACCAAGGCGGCATCGAGGCCGGCGGGCGCAAACGCGCGGGCAGCGGCCGCCACGTCGTCCTTGCGACCGTTGACCACGACGTCGGCACCAAGGCGCCGAGCCAACGCCACGCCGTCTTCGCCCGACGCCAGCGCCAGCACGCGGGCGCCCATGCGCTTGGCGAGCTGCACGGCCAGGTGTCCGATGCCGCCGCCGGCGCCGAAGATCAGCAGCGTCTCGCCACGCTTCAGACCCAGCATGTCGTCCAAGCCCTGGAGAGCGGTCAGCGCATCGCTCAGCATGACGCCCGCCTGCTCGGTCGTCAGCTTGCCGGGGACGTGCGCGACGTTGTCGGCCTTCACGGCGGCGAACTCGGCGTAGAACCCGCCCTTCGGGTTCGCGAGGACGGCGGCGTACACGCGGTCGCCTTCCTTGAACCCATTGACCTGTTCACCGACCTGCACGACCGTGCCCGCGCCGTCGGTGCCGAGCACGTAGGGGAACTTCTCATGGGTTCCGAACCGCTTGGCGAACCCGCCTTCGCGCTCGAAGGGATCCCAAGCACCCACGCCGGCCGACTCGACGCGGATCAGCACCTCCTCCGGCCCGACCTCGGGCACGGGGAGTGTTTGCAGCGTGATCGTCTCAATGCCGCCGAAGCGATCGATGGCGGCGGCCCGCATCGTGTTTGGTGTTGTCTGCCTCATACCGTACTCCTTGAACAAGTTCATGGCTCCGCCGGTCGGTCAGGCGTTGACGCCGCCGTCGACCGTCAGGTTCGCGCCGTTGATGTAGGACGACTCCGGACCGGCGACGAACGCGACCAGCGCCGCGACCTCGTCGGCGCGTCCGTACCGATCCAAGCGGAACGGCCGCCTTCTGGCTCACGGCCCACTCGCCGGAGGCGGGGTTCAGATCGGTGTCGATGGGCCCCGGCTGAACGTTGTTGACCGTGATGCCGCGCGCTCCCAGCTCACGCGCCAGCCCTTGCGTGAACATCTTGACGGCCCCTTTGGTTGCCGAGTAGGGCGCCATGCCGGGAAGGAACACGCGCTCGCCCAGGCACGAGCCGATCATGATGATTCGCCCGCCGGTCTTCAGGTGCTTCAGCGCCGCCTGCGTCGCGACGAAGACGCCGCGGACGTTGACCGCAAAGACGCGATCGAAGTCCGCGAGCGTCGTCTCCTCGACCTTCGCCGGAATGCCCGTGCCGGCGTTGTTCACCAGCACGTCGAGCCGGCCGAGTGTCGTGACCGTCCTTTCGACGGCGTTCCGGACGGCATCGGCGTCGGCGGCGTCCGCCTGGATCGCGATCGCCTTGCCGCCGCCGCGTTCAATCTCTTTGACAACGGACGCCGCGGCGTCAGCGCCTTTGGAGTAAGTGACGGCGACGCTGGCACCGTCCGCGGCCAGGCGCTTGGCGATGGCGGCGCCGATGCCGCGCGAGCCGCCGGTAACGAGCGCGACCTTGCCTGCCAGTGGACTTTCACGCATGTTGCGTGCCATGGTGGTCTCCTCACTTGAGTTTATTGTACCGCCCGGTACAATGCAAAGTGTAGGGGCCGGCAAGGCGCCGGTCAAGGGCCGACAACATTTTTTACCGAACGGTACAAGGGGGTCGCCATGCCCTCGGGGCGCAAGCGACAGTTCGACGTGGATGAGGCACTGGACCGGGCCCTGGAGGTGTTCTGGGCACGCGGCTACGAGGGTGCCACGCTTCCGGAGCTGACCCGGGCCATGGGGATCAACCGACCAAGCCTCTACGCCGCCTTCGGGAACAAGGAGCAGCTGTTCCGCAAGGCGCTCGACCGCTACCAAACGGGGCCCATGTCGTTCTTGACCGAGGCCCTGCGCCAGCCGACCGCCCGGGCCGTGGTCGAGGCCATTTTCTCGGGGTTCGTCAGGATGCAGCGCGACCGCGACAAGGCACGCGGATGCCTGGTCGTGTCCGGGGCACTCGCGTGCGGCGAGGAGGCGGAGACGGTGCGCCGGGAGTTGGCCCGATTGAGGCAAGCGATCGTAACGGCGTTCCGGGAGCGGTTCGAGCGGGCCGTCGAGGACGGCGACCTGCCGGCGGGGACCGATTACGCGACGCTGGCGCGGTACACCGCCACGGTGCTGAACGGCCTGGCGGTGCAGGCGGCCAGCGGGACGACCGAGAAGGAGTTGCGGCTCGTTGCGGCGCTGGCCATGCAGAGCCTGGCCGTCTTGACCCATCGCCGCGCCTCTTCGAGGCAGATTAGAAGGTGTTCGGATCGGTACTGCACTTTCCCCAGAAAAGCTCAGACTACGTGAGCAATTTCACCACGCGGCCTACGAGGGCCCTGGATTTCCGTGAGAGGGCCGCCAAGGCCCCAGTCGCCGAAAATGTCTCGCGGATGCAACTGCGTCGCAAAGCGTTGCGACGATCCGCATGCGATGGCCTCCGGTCGAGCTAGAAAAGGACGCAGCTCAAAAGGACATGCTGTCATTTCGAGCTGCGTCGCTGCGTCCTCTTTTTCGCCTTCAACCAGACCCTCGACTTCCACAAGCAGTACATGCCCCGCGCGGTGATGTGGTACTGCGACCCGGCCGGCGCCCGCGAGCGCATCGAGCTGACCGCCGCCGGCCGCAAGGTCCGCCCCGGCATCAACGACCTGCGCCTCGGCCTCATGGCCGTCCGCAGCCGCATTGAGACGGGCCGCCTGCGCGTCGTGGACGGCACCTGTCCGAACCTGCTCTACGAGGCCGGCCTGTACCGCTACGACGACGCGACCAACGGCCGCGGCTCGGAGACCCCCCTGTCCGAGAGCAACCACGCCCTGGATGCATTACGCTACCTGATCTCCCGCCTGGACCAGCGGCGGATGGCGAAGGATCGGCGACCCGCCCCGCCGGCCCAGCTGAGCAGCGCGCTGCCAATTCGAACTGAATTCGCCGGGAATTATGTTCGACCTGGCGCCCACGCCGCAAGCCCTTATGGAGTAACGACTTTCGCCTTCAAGTGTCAGCGCAAGTCGCCAGGTTGAACTTAATTCCGATGTGTGCGGGAACGCTCTGAGAGTCCTATTCGGCGCCGGGCGAGGCTCCCGGCGCGCGGGGAGATTATCTCCCGCCGTTCGCCTATAATCACGACGACCCGAAGCGAGCCAGCCATGATGTCGGAACTCTTCTCCCTTGAGCCGATCCCGCGGAGCATCGCGATGCCGGCGGTCCAGGCCATCGGAGGTTCGCCCCCGGTTCACCGTATGCGGGTGCAGCTTCAGGATGATACGATGATTCGGAGCCATACATATGGCGTGACCCGCACCAATAACCCGAACCCAGGGGTGACCGTGCTGCAGGTCCGCCACGCCATGCAGGAGTTGTACCAGAATGTCCAGGTCGGCGCGCCGTGGTTCCCGCTCCGGCTATTGCCTCAACTGTTCACAGCGATCGTGAACCTGAGCCAACGACTCGGCCACTACCCGCCCGGCGGCACCTCGGCGAGCGGGAACATCGAACGCAGAACGTTCCGGCATCGCGGTGTCGAGCACCGCGTGGATATCGAGAACCTCTTCGGGCACAACCTGCGGGCCTGAGCCGGAGAAAGGCACCACCCATGGACCGCGCTGTCTTGACCCTGCTGAAAAGCGCCGCCGCGGGCGCGGCCGAGGAACAGACAGCCGCCGTGTTCCAGCTCGCCATGTTACTGGAGAAGAATACCCGCCCATCCGACGAAAGCGGCTTCTACGAGACGGTCCTGCCGCCGGACCTGGTGCGGATTCGTTTGGACCAGCAGGCGCAGGCCGCGATGCTTCGAGAACTGGCGAGGAGATTCTCCGCCAAACGCGTGCCCTCGGCGGTCTTCTGGGCGATTGGGAAAGCACTGCCGGAAGCCGCGGCGCCGGTCCTGCTCGCCATCCTGGGACAACATCCCGACCTGGCGGACGATCACGAGGCGGCCTATCAAGCGGTCATTGCCCTGGAAAACTGCCTCGATTACGACCGTGAGTCGGGGCAGTCGGCGCAGGCCGAGATGCTGTTCCACGACGATACCGTCATTCAGTTTTTGCGGCAGGTCGCGACGGTTCGAGAACCGCGAGTTGCGGAACATGCCCCTCGCCTGCTGAAACGGCTGACGAAACCGCCGCATCGGGGCTGATAAGCCGGACTGGCGGTTGGACCTACGGCTGAGGTAGCGTAGACTGGAACTGTTCACAAGCTGAATCGTAAGCGGGAAAGCCTTATGGGCCAAACTGGATTATCGACACAAGTCATTAACATCGTTGTACTTAGGGAACTTATGCGAGCGACTCGAGTGTTTTTCGGCCCTGCGTTGCGTTTTTTCCGGCTCTTGCGCCCTTGACGGAAGCGCAGAAAAGGTTATAGTTTTGTTATGGGGGCACCCGATAACCCTCGGCGAGTTCGGATTTGCCGGCCTGCGTTTCAGGACATGCACCATTTGGTGATGCCCCGATTGGTGGCGAGAGCCCAGCTCCGACGCCACGCGATGAAACTCAGGTTCTGGCAAGATCCCGACTCGCAGGTGGGTGACCTTGACTGCTTTCGGATTCCCGGCGAAACGCTGTTTGTCCTCGAGTTGACGGACGGGTTCGGCTTGGCAGACGGGTTCCGGATCGTTTTCTGTGAAGTGCCGAACCCAGAACCCGACGGAACGATCTGTGTTTTAGCCGTGATTCGCTCCGATGAGCCGCTGGCGGCCACAACCCTCGAGATTCTTCGGGGGCGCGAGCGGATCGCCCGGCAGCGGTTAGTCGGTTGACTCTCATCCAGAACTGTAATTGCCTGGACGGAGTATGACGATGACCGAAACGTACCTACTCGACGATCCGCAGGCGGTGACGCGACTCGACTCCGTGGCGTGCATCCTCGAATGGGCGCGATCGATGCCCGTCGCGGACCGGAAGCGATTCTTGGGCGCATTGATCGAGTGCAGTGACGATGTGCAGCAGGTCGTTCTCTCGCTGCTCAACGTGGTGAAGGATCCACGCACCGCCCCGGCTGAGCGGAAGCGGGCGTTGATGACGATTGCTGATGCGCTGTTCCTCAACCCGTGTGAAGAGGATGGGCAGTACGGGCAGGATCTGGTTGCGTCTGAAGCATACGCCGCCAACAGAAGCGCACCGTTGGCTCACGAGGTTCGGAGGATGAACGCGCAGGAGGAGACGTTTGCCCAGCGTCTCCGGGAACTGATGGACGCGAAACAGATTTCCCAGCTGGAACTTGCTGAGCGCGTTGGTTGCTCTCAGCCGGCGATCTCTCAGATGCTCAGCCGTACGTGTCGGCCTCAGAAGAGGACCATCCTGAGGTTGGCGGAGGCTCTCAACGTGCACCCCCGTGAACTCTGGCCGGACATCAACGTGGCCGACATGCTCGATGCCGTCGCCAGTTTCCAGCTAGACGACTACACGATGACGGCTGCGGAGGCTAGCGCGCTTGCGGGCAAGGCGAATAAGAACCGGCCCAAGGTTCGGGCAAAGTCGCTCCCGGCCCGTCCACAACCAAGGGGTCACGGATGACGGCGCATCCTCATCAGCTTTACGCTGTTCCATTCGCTGAAGCCGACCAAGCTCGCTTGGCCGGCTTTTCGTGTGGAGAGGAGCCATGGTCGCGGCACGTCAGCGAGTGGATTCTGGGATCGGACGTGTTCGATTCGATGAAGAGGGGCACTCGCGTCTGGCTCTTTGAGACTGCGGCGGGGGAAATCGTCGGCTTCGGCTCCATCGGGACCTCGAGATGGAATTGGCCGCCCCCCGACGGGGCGAGAACGACCCTTGTCTTGATCCCCATGCTTGGAATTGCGGAGAAATTTCATCGGCAACCACCGGATCCGGAATGGAGGTACTCGCGTCAAATCATGGGGCATTTGGTGGCCGAAGCTCAGAATCTCGCTCATGTCGGACCCGACAATGCCACAAGTGGGCCGCAGTGGCTTGTGTTAATGGTTCACCGTGACAACAAGCGAGCAATCCATTTCTACGAAGAATGCGGATTTGAGATGATCCCTGGGGTCGAACGACGAAACAACCATGTCGTGATGAAGCTCTGGATCGGTGAGTAATAGACGAGACAAGGCGTCCGCCAGGGTAGGATCGCTGGAGAAGCAAAGGCGGGCCCAATAAGTTGATCTTGTGCAGGGGAGGTTACCATGGCAGCGCTTGATAGAGAACGAGAGATAATCGCCGCGATCGAGTCGCGCCATGGACAGGTGACACAGGAATCGGGTGGACTTTCTGTTGACTTACGTGGCGTAGAGGAAGTCGGCGATCTCGTTGAGGTAATAAGCTTGATAACTTCTGTTTTGCCAACAGTGAGGCGTTTGAATCTATCGGGAACCAAGTTAAACGACGCACTGCTGGACCGCCTCAAAAGATTGACGGGAGTGGAAACCATCGACTTGAGCGATACTGGTATTACAGACAGGGCACTGGCGCATCTTATAGCCTTCAGTAGCCTGACAGAGTTGGACCTCAGTCGTACACGGATTTCAGAAGTAGGTATGCGGACACTGAAACCTTTGATAAACCTCAGGAAACTGACCTTGCCAAGAAGAATTCCAATGGCTGCATTACTCGAGCTGAAGGAGGCTCTTCCGAGTATTGGTTGGATTCACCAGGGCTGATTATGGTTCAATTGAAGCAGTATCCCAAATACAGCAAGAATGTGTTACCGCCGAGAAGAGAAAAGTGGTCGGAAGAGCAAAGGTCGGAAGAGCAAAGGGCACGGCGTACTTTTCGCACATCGTCGCGGCCCGGTTGATCCTTTCCGCATTTCACTAATTGACCATCTACCGCCGAGCAAGCGGACAACCAATGGACGAAGCGAAAGTCCCCCAACGCATCCCCGTGAATCCGATCATCTTTGACGGCAAGCCCATCATTCGCGGTCGCCGGCTGGCGGTCGAGCATGTGCTGGGGATGCTCGCAGCGGGGGAATAGTCCGGAAATCCTGTTGCAGGGCTACCCCTGCGTGGGAAACGAAAACGTCCAGGCGTGCCTGGTCTATGCCCGCCGGCTGGTCGGGCCTGAGCGCATCGAACCTCTGAAGACCGAGGCGGCCGCAGGAATGGGCTTCTCGACACGGGGCTTTTCAGATACCGGATCGCCTTGCCGGCGACCGGCTCCTTCACCGCTTGCCGAAAAGCGGGCTCCCCTCTCGACCAGACATTCCATCCCGATTAACATAAGAGGGGTCAAGGGCGGCTCGATTTCGGGTGGATCCATGAGCAGGAAAGTGTCGCTTCAGCAGTTGCAAGACCGGCTCCCCGGGCGAGAAAATGTGTCAGGAACGTTTTCGCTCTGAAAAGGGTCCTGACACCTTTTCGCCTCCCGATGTGTTGTCTCCTTTTCCTTCCCTGGGCGTCAGGCTGCCATGGCCACCGTTGCCGAACTGTTCGCCGCGGCGTCACAGCATTATCGAGCGGGCCAGCATGATCGTGCCATCGAGTGCCTCCAGGCCGTGCTCAGTCTCCAGCCCAACATCGCCGAGGCCCACAGCAACCTGGGGATCCTTCTCGGGGAGCAGGGCCGGCTGCCCGAAGCGGTGGCCAGCCTCCGCGAGGCCGTGCGCCTGCGGCCGGAGAATGCCCAGGCCCACGGCAACCTGGGCAATGTGCTGCGCAAGCAGGGATCCATCGACCAGGCCATCACCCATCTGCAACAGGCCGTGCGTTTGCAGCCCGCGCTCGCCGAGGCCCATAACAACCTCGGGCTGGCCCTGGCGCAAAGGGGGCTGCTGGCGGAAGCGGTGGCCAGCTTGCAAATGGCGCTGCACTGCCAGCCGAACTATGCCGAGGTCCATAACAACCTGGGCGAAGCCCTGTGCCGGCAGGGATACCATAAGGAGGGCGAGGGGCATTTGCGTCAGGCCTTGCACCTGCGCCCGGACCTCGCCAATGCGCACTATAACCTGGGGCTGGTGTTGCAGGAGCAGCGGCAGCTGCGGGCCGCCGAAGCCAGCTTGCGCCGGGCCCTGCTCCTCAAACCGGACTTCGTCGAGCCCACCAATACGCTGGGCCTGGTGCTGCGCGAGCAGGGTCGGTTCGACGAAGCCCGTGCATCGTTCCAGCAAGCGCTTCGCCTGAACCCGAGCCATGCGGACACGCAGTGCAGCCTGGGGGCCCTGCTGGAAGACCTGGGGGACCTGGAGGCCGCCGCCGGATGCTACCGTGAGGCCTTGCGCCATCAGCCGGCCCATGCTGGGGCCCTGTCCGGCCTGGGGATGATGCTGCGGGCCAAGCTCCCCGAGCCGGAGCTGGCCCAGCTGCGGGACCAAGTGGCCGACCCGTACCTCTGCGAAGCGCAGCGTTGCCGCCTCCTTTTTGCCCTGGCCCATGTACTGGATGCCCGGCGCGAGTACGCTCCGGCAGCGGCCCATCTGAAGGAAGCCAACGCCCTGGTGCGGACACGCTGGCAGAGGCGAGGGCAGGCCTTCGACGCTGCGGAGTTCGGCGGCTTCATCGAGCGCCTGATGCAAGCCTTCCGCCCCGCCTTTTTCGAGCGGGTCCGAGGCTGGGGCCTACCCAGCGAACGGCCGGTGTTCATTTTCGGCCTGCCACGCTCCGGCACGACCTTGACCGAACAAATCCTGGCCAGTCATTCCCAGGTCCATGGCGGCGGGGAACTCGGTTTCGCGGAAACCGATTTCGAGGCCCTGGGGCAACTGACAGCGGCCCCGGGATCGGTGGCACTCCTGGCCGCCAGCTCGGCCCGGGCTTTGTTATACGATCGGGCTTTTGCGGCGCTCGAGGACCTGGACCAGCCGGCCGTGCACCACCTGGCCCGGCAACATCTGAGCTGGCTCGAAAGCCTGAACCCGACACGAGCGCGCGTGACAAGCAAGATGCCGGCCAACTGGCGGTTCCTCGGTCTGCTGGCCACGCTGTTTCCGCGGGCCCGCTTCATCCACTGCCGCCGCGACCTGCGCGATGTCGCTGTCTCCTGCTGGATGACCCCCTTGCAGCTCATGAACTGGACCTGCGACCTGGATGACATCGCGGCTCAATTCGAAGGGTACGAGCGCTTGATGGCGCACTGGCGGGCCACTCTGCCGGTGCCGATGCTGGAAATCGACTATGAGCAGATGGTGGCCGACCTGGAGGGGACGGCCCGCCGCCTGGTGAGCTGGCTTGGCCTGGACTGGGAGCCGGCCTGCCTGGAGTTCCACAAGACCCAGCGGCCGATCCGCACGGCCAGCGTTACGCAGGTGCGCCAGCCGATCTACCAAAGCTCCGTCGGCCGCTGGCCGCATTACGCCGACGCCCTCGCCCCGCTGCTGGCTCGCCTGCCCAGCGGCGCTTGACCTGACCAGCAAGCAAAAGGGCACAACGTAGATTGTTATTATCGGAGGTGCAGAAGCGGACGCCTCTCTCGCGTCCTCTTCCCCCTTCTCACGGCACCGCCCGGGTGTGCGACCGCGGCTCGACATGCCCGGCAGCGTCGGTCGCCTGGGCCCCGCGCGCGGCAGGGCTTATGGCGGGTGAAGGCCGATGATAGTCCTGCCTGTGCGCGTCTGCAATCAAGAAGTGTGCAGGGGGGGCCTATTCACCGGAGGGCTTACGCCCCCGCTCGCCAAACTCTTCCGCCCCTGTATCGTCTTAACAGTGGTATCCCGCGCCCCGCGTGCATCCTCATGACCCCACCGGGTGGGAGGTGATTTCATGTCCTCGCAGCGTCCATCGCGAGCCCTCACGGGGGTTCGTTTTGGGGCCCTGGCCTGCGCCTTTGCGGCGCTGCCGCTCGCGGCACTCCTGCTGCTCAAGGAGCCCGCGGCGGTCGAGGCGGCCCCCGTGCTGTCGGCGGAATCGGCCGCCGTCCACAAAACCAAGGACAACAAACTCTGGGTCGCCGTCAGCCTCACCAACGGCGGCAAACAAGCCCTCAAGGGCACCCTCAAGGTCGAACTCCTCGACGCCGACAAGAACGTCCTCGCCCGCGACGAAAAGCCGGTCGAGCAGGCCGACAAGACCGCCAGCTACCGCTTCGAGTTCCCCGCCGAGGGACGCGAGACCGACAAGCTGACGCTCCGCTACTCGTTCGGCAAGGAGAAGTTCGAGGCCGAGGTGACAAAGATCGACCTGGCCAAGCCGCACGAGGTATCCCTGACGACCAGCGCGGAGTTGTACAGCGGCAGCAGCGTGGCCCTGCGCTGCGACGTTCACGGCGTCAAGTCGGTGGTCGAAACCATCCCGCTCCCCGGTAGCACCGTCGAGGTCAAGCTGCGGGCGAAGGACGGCCAGGTCTACGACCTTTACAAGGGCAAGACCGAGGACGACGGCCAGGTCCGCACCGATCTGAAGTTGCCGAAGGTGCCGACCGGCGACTACAAGCTGGTCGTCGCCACCACTTCCGCACTCGGCGACGAGAAGATCGAACGCGACGTCAAGATCAAGGGCGAACCGAAGATCCTGCTCGTCACCGACAAGCCACTCTATCAGCCGGGCCAGATGATCCACATCCGTGCCCTGTGCCTGCGCCCCTTCGACCTGACCCCGGTCAGCGGCGCCCCGCTCACGTTCGAGGTCGAGGACCCCAAGGGGAACAAGGTCTTCAAGCGCTCCGAAAAGACTTCGGACTTTGGCGTCGTCTCGGCCGACTTCCAGTTGGCCGACGAGATCAACATGGGCAGCTACCAGGTCCGCGCCCAGATCGGCGAGCAGCAGGCCCACAAGACCGTCGAGGTCAAGCACTACGTCCTGCCCAAGTTCAAGACGGACGTGAAGGCCGACAAGACTTTCTACCTGCCGAAGGAAACGATCGTCGTTGACCTGCAGACCGATTACTTCTTCGGCAAGCCGGTGGCCAACAGCAAGGTAAAGGTGACGGCCAGCACGTTCGATGTCGCCTTCAAGGAGTTCCAGACGGTCGACACGAAGACCGACGCCAACGGCCATGCGAAGGTCGAGATCAAGCTGCCCGACTACTTCGTCGGCCAGCCGCTGCAAAAGGGCGATGCGCTGGTCAAGGTCGAGATCAAGATCACCGACACCGCCGACCACACCGAGACGGTGACGCGCACCTATCCGGTGGCCGACCAGCCGATCAAGGTGAGCCTGATCCCGGAAGGCGGGCGGCTGATGCCGGGGGTCGAAAACCGCATCTTCGCGGCGGCCATCTATCCCGACGGCAGCCCGGTCAGCGGTTGCGAGGTCAAGTTCTGGAAAGGCACCCAGGCCAAGGGCAAGCCGCACACCACGGTCAAGACGAACGACGCCGGCCTGGCCGAGTTCAAGATCACGCCGAAGAGGGAAGACTTCCACCCGGGCGAATGGGGCCCGCACGACATCGAGCTGGTCGGCGGCGTCATCAAGCAAGCCTGGGGCCCGAAGAGCCTGTTCGACATCACCGCCCAGGCCAAGGATGCCAAGGGAAGCACCGCCACGGCGGCCGCTTCCCTCAACAGCGAGCCGCTCGGCGAGAATGTCCTCCTGCGGCTGGACAAAGCCATCTACCGCGGCGGCGATTCGATGAAAATCGATGTGCTGACCTCGGCGGGCCTGCCGACCGTTTATCTCGACGTGGTCAAGAGCGGCCAGACGCTGCTGACCCGGTGGATGGACGTGAAGGACGGCAAGGCGAGCTACAAGCTCGACCTGCCTGCCGGCGTCTTCGGCACCCTCGATATCCACGCCTATCAGCAACTCGCCGACGGCGAGATCATCCGCGATAGCCGGGTGGTCTACGTCCATTCGCGCGACGATCTCAAGATCGAGGCCAAGCCCGACAAGCAGGTGTACCTGCCTGGCGAGAAGGGGTCGATCCTCTTCACCGTGACCGACAAGGCCGGCAAGCCGACGGCGGCGGCGCTGGGCGTCATCATCGTCGATGAGGCGGTGTACGCCTTGCAGGAGATGCAGCCGGGCCTGGAAAAGGTCTACTTCACGCTCCAGGAGGAGCTGCTCAAGCCGCAGGCGCAGAACGCGGCGCCGGTGGTCGGTCCATTCCGCGGCGGTCCTCCCGTCCCGGGCCCGGTACCGCTACCTGCCGCCGCCTCGTTCAAGCCGAGCACCACCATCGACGCCCTGGTCCGCGAAGGCGACCTGCCGGCCGACAAGCAGCAGATTGCCGAGGTCTTGCTGACGGCGATCAAGCCCAAGCCGCCCGCTCGATCTCACCATCGACCCGGCCCTCGAACGCAAACAGAAGTTCGAGACGCAGGTGCAGCAGGTCGGCTGGGCCCTGTTCAACTATGGCGCCGCCGGCAACGAGGTCCTGGTCCTGGACAAGAAGACCAAGCACTGGACGTACAAGGACGGCTTGTTGGACGCCCTGGTCAAGGCGGGCCAGCTGAACAAGGACGCCCTGACCGATTCCTTCGGCAAGAAGCTGTCGCTGGAGAGCGTGAGCCGGGTCGAGAAGGACTTCACGCCGGACCGGCTGGGCCGGGCGATCACCCTGAACCGCATCATGAACCTCGGCTCGGCCCTGGTCGGCTACACCAACCAGAACCGGCAAAAGTACTTCAAGGATGGCCAGTGGAACATCCCCGAGTCGGTCCTTGCCGATGCCGCCAAGCAGTGGGGCTTCGACGCCAAGCAGATGAAGGACGCCTGGGGCAACCCCATCAAGCTGGTGAAGCGCGACAAGAAGCTCGATCACCAGGCTGGCAACCCGCAGTTCGATTTTCATGAACTGGTCTCCGCCGGGCCGGACGGCAAGTTCGACACGGCGGACGACGTGACCTCGTCGGTGAAGGACCAGTGGCACCTGGCCCTGGGCCAGTGGTTCATGGATGGGAAGGATGGGCAGCAAGCGAATGAGGGGATGTGGGATCGACGCCGCAACTTGCTGCAACTGGAAATGGAGGAGAAAGCCGCTGACGGTGCCCGCTTCGGCGCCCCCATGCCACTGGCCCCGATAGCGGCGGCCGGCGGTCTGCGCGGCGGCGGCGGCGGCGGGGTCGGCGGCGGCGGTCCGGTCCCCATGAAGGCCGACCATTTCGGCTTCCCCGGCGACGACAAGGCCAAGGCCGGCGGCGCCTCCCCGCGCCGGCCCGCGTCCGCGAATACTTCCCCGAAACCATGCTCTGGCAGCCGGGCCTGATCACCGATGAACGGGGCCGGGCCAGGCTGCCGCTCGACTTCGCCGACTCCATCACCACCTGGCGGCTCAGCACGTCGGCCTCGTCCCGGGGCGGACTGCTGGGCGGCATGACCACGCCGCTCAAGGTCTTCCAGGACTTCTTCGTCGACATCGACCTGCCGGTCACCCTGACCCAGAACGACGAGGTGGCCTTCCCGGTCGCCGTCTACAACTACCTCAAGACTCCGCAAACCGTGAAGATCGAGCTGCAGCAAGAGCCGTGGTTCGAGCTGCTCGAGGGCAGGCAACGTCCGCACGCTGGACTTGAAGCCCAACGAGGTGACCGCCGTCAAGTTCCGCATCAGGGCCAAGAAGATCGGCCAGCAGCCGCTCACTCGTCAAGGCCATCGGCGCCAAGATGTCCGACGCCGTCAAGCCGCTCGATCGAGGTCGTCCCCGACGGCCAGAAGATCGAGCAGGTCGTCACCGACCGGCTGACCGGCAAGGTCAAGCAGACCCTCGACCATCCCGGAGGACTGCGTTGCCGGACGCCTCGAAGATGATGGTCAAGCTCTATCCCGGCGTTTTCAGCCAGGTCTTGGAGGGGACTCGACGGCATGCTCCGCATGCCCGGCGGCTGCATCGAGCAAACGTCTTCATCGGCCTACCCGAACGTGCTGATCGTGGATTACATGAAAGAGGCCCGTGTGGCCTCTCCCGAGATCCTGATGAAGTCCGAGCAGTACCTCAACGTCGGCTACCAGCGGCTGCTGACCTTCGAGCGGCCCGGCGGCGGCTTCGACTGGTGGGGCAGCGGCCCGCCCCTGATCTGGCTGTCGGCCTACGGCCTGCAAGAGTTCAACGACATGGCCAAGGTCTATCCGATCGACCGCGGCATCATCGACCGCACCCAGAAGTGGCTGATGGAGCAGCAGAACGGGCCGACGGCACCTGGGACAAGATCGGCACGACCCACGGCGAGACCATCGCCAGCATGGGCGATCCCGAAATTGCTGCTCACCAGCTACGTCGTCTGGTCGCTGCTGGACAGCGGCATGCGCTCGCCGGCTCTGGAGAAGTCGGTCGAGTACATCCGCGAGCACATCAAGGACGCCGAGGACAACGCCTACATCCTGGCCCTGGCCGCCAACGCCCTGGCCGCCTGGGACCCCAAGGACGACAGCACGCTCGAGGTCCTCAAGAAGCTCGAGGGCCTGCAAGAAGGAGAAGCCGGAGTGGAAGGCGGCCGCCTTCCCCTGCGGCGGCGTCGTCCCTGACCTATGCCCGCGGCGACAGCGTCACCATCGAGACGACCGCCCTGACCGCCCTGGCCATGCTCAGGACGGCCAGTTCACCAACAGCGTCAACCAGGCGCTGACGTACCTGGTCAAGACCAAGGACGGCACGGGCACCTGGGGCAGCACCCAGGCGACCATCCTGTCGCTCAAGGCCCTGGTGGCGGGCCTGGGCGGAGCCAAGCAGAAGGGCAAAGCCGAGTTCGTCATCATCGTCAACGGCAAGGAAGCGGGCAAGGGCGAGGTCACCGAAGACAACGCCGACGTCATGCAGACCTTCGACCTGAAGGACTTGACGAAGGTCGGCGCCAACGAGGTCGAGATCGAGGTCAAGGGCGAGACGAACCTGATGTACCAGATCGTCGGCCGGCATTACGAACCCTGGAGCGACAAGCCGCCAGTCGATCAGTCCGGCGATGGATGTGACCGTGGATTACGACCGCACCAAGCTGTCCACGGCCGACATGCTCAAGGCCAAGGCGACGTTGAAGTACAACGGCGAGATGCCGACCTACATGGTGATCGTGGACCTGGGCATGCCGCCGGGGTTCACGGTGGACGCGGGCGACTTCGCGGAGATGGTCGCCGCCAAGAAGATCGAGAAGTTCAGCGTCACCTCACGCCAGGTGACCCTGTACCTGGGCGACGTGAAGCCGGGCGACGTGAAGAACTTCGAGTACAGCTTGAAGCCGAAGTACCCGATCAAGGCCAAGACGCCGGCGACGGTGGCCTACGAGTACTACACGCCGGCCAACCGGGCGGCCGCGAAGCCGATCGAGCTGACCGTGGAGAAGTGATCTTGGAAGGATGAAGGATGAAGGATGAGAGGCAAGCAATGGCTTGCGCTCTTCAACCTTCATCCTTCTTCCCGTAGTTAGTTCTACTGTGCCCCTTTTGGGATAGTTCGTATAGTATGCCGGAACTCGCCCCATCATGGAAGATCAGTATGGAGGAACACGGATGTCCCTCTTGGAATCCCCGGAAGCGCTCGCCTTGCTCGCCGATGTGAAGGTGCCGCTGGCAGCCGTGCAGGGCGGCGTCCGCCGCTTGGCGGGGTTCATCGAACGCTATCAGCCCCTGTTCCATCGCACGGAACAACGGCACTGGGCCGAGGTCGTTCTCGAAGGCCGCCTCAGCAACCTGGAGCGCAAGACCAACAAGCCGATCGCTCGGCAAGCTGGCGCGGCACGCAAGCCGGTGCAAAAGTTCGTCGGCGCCGGCAAATGGTCCGATAGCGCCGTGTTGGGCGAGTTGCACCGGCACGTGGCCGCAGCGTGGCGCGACGACGACGCGGTGCTGATCTTTGACGGCAGCGGCTTCGCCAAGAAAGGCGACGACTCCTGTGGCGTGGCCCGGCAGTGGTGCGGCCGCCTGGGCAAGGTCGAGAACTGTCAGGTGGGCGTGTTCACGGCCTATGCCTGTGCTCAGGGCGAGACGTTGCTGGCCGCGGATTTGTATTTGCCGCAAGAGTGGGTGGACGATCGCAAGCGGCGGGCGAAATGTTACGTGCCCACCGAGACGACGTTTCAGGAGAAATGGCGTCTCGCCTTGGGCCAGTGGGAGCGTTGCCGAGCGTTGCCGCACGGCTGGGTGGCGGCCGACGACGAGTTTGGCCGGGTGACGGAGTTTCGGCAAGCCTTGCGACGTGGCGGCGAGCGTTATGTGGTGGATGTGCCGTGCAACACGCTGATCCGCGACCTGGAAGCCGAGCGAGAGGCGGGGCCGTCGGGACGGCGACGGTTGCCGCCCTTCGAGCAGGTCCAGGCCTGGGCGGCGCGTCAGCCGGCGTCGGCGTGGCAGCGCCTGACGGTGCGGGCGGGTGAGAAAGGCCCCTTGGTGGTGCGTGCCCTGACGCGGTTGGTGCAAACCAAGGATGCCGACGGCTGCGTCGGCAGGCCGGAACGAGTCGTGATCGTGCGTCCGGTGGATCGCGCCGGCGACGTGACCTATGCGTTGAGCAACGCCTTGTCGGGGGTAGCGTTGGCGGAGTTGGTGCGTGTCAAGTGTGAGCGGCCGCGGATCGAACAGGCGTTGCAGATGGGCAAGGGTGAGGTGGGGTTGGCCCACTACGAAGTGCGCAGTTGGGTCGGCTGGTATCACCACATGACGCTGTCGCTGTTGGCCTTGTGGTTTCTGAATCTGGAGAAGTCGGTCCTCAAAAAAAAACGGTGTGGATCACCGTGCCGCAACTGCGGGTAATCTTCGCCTGGGTGCTGGAGCGTCGGCCGACGACGTTGGCAGGGATTCTCGCCGAAGTCAACACCGTGCTGCGCCGGACGGAAGAAGCGCGCATCTACCATTGGGTAGATGCGACCGGAGAATTCCCACCGTCTCGGCGCACACCAGACATATGAAAAAGGGGCACAGTAGAATTAGATGGGGGAGGGCGCGTAGTGGGCGACGAACCGGAGATCACTCCGGAGCAGTTGGCGACCTTCCGCCGATGCACTTTCGCCCGGCGGGTGTTCGCTTTCTATCCGTCGCTATGGGCCAAGAAGCCGATGCGTGCTGACGACATGCCCCCCGATTCGCGTGAAGGCGGCGAGGGGCACGTCTCCAAGCCGTACGCAGGAGAGCCGTTCGACCCGGACGAGTGGGAGTTGCAGGAGGGCGGCTGGGACCACGAGCACTGCGACGTATGTTGGGCCAAAGTCGTGGACGGGATGTGGTACTGGCCCAACGTCGATCCGGACGCCGGGCAGGTCGATTTGTGCGAGGCGTGTTACCCGCGTGTCATGACCCTCCTGGGTGAAGCGCCAGACGCCGAAACCAGGTGAAGCGCTCCGGCTGCGCACGTTGGTGTCAACGAGGATCTTCATTCCCCGCGCCCACCGTAGATGGTTTCTCGGCTATCGTCGATGATGATCTCTCGCTTCGGATGGCTTTCCGACCATGCCTGTAAGCGGGCAATCCATTCATCCGGCGGCAACTCGCCCTCCGGCCCAGCCGCGGGACTCTCGGGTGAGAACTTCTGCCGCAGCGTGGCGACGAGCCTCCGCATGTCTTCAATCACGGTCTGGGGAAGACCCGTTACGTCGATGGTGTCCGGCATGATTTAGCCTCGTGAAGCGCCCGGCGATGTTCCAGCCAGTGGTAGGCCAACTACGGCCGAACCGTCGCAACCCCCTTCTCCTCCATCCGCGTGCGCAGGCCGGCGAAGTGCTTCTTCAGATCGGCCATGTTGTGGAGGCCGCAGGTGGAGCAGCCGCCGCCGGTGCCGCAGCCGCCGCCGCCCTCACTGCCGCAGTCCGGCCGGCCGCATCCTTTCTCAGCACCCTCTTCCGCAACACCCGCCGAAGGGCCGCCGGTCAGATCGAGCAGCACGATGTGGGCGTCGCAACTCGGCGACAGGCTGCTGACCAGGTCCCGCGGGTCGAAGTCTGCCCAGCGGACATGGTGCAGCACCGCGTGCTCGCCGTCGAGAAGCACTTCAGCGTCCAGGATCTCGATCGGCAGCCCCAGCCTTCCGGTGAGGGAGCGGGCTTCGTCCACCAGGCAACGGGCATCCTGGCGGCGGCGAACGGCCAGGGCCTCATCCTCCGGCGTGGCGAGCCGCAGCAGGGATCCGACCGTGGTATTGGGCAGAAAGGCGGCGTGGCCGGGGCGGGCCTCTCCCAGGACGGTGGCCAACTCCAGTCCGCGATGCGAGCGCACCACGGTCCGCTGGCCGCGGCGACAGGTCAGCGGCACCGCCGGAAAAAAACGACCGAAGTCGCCCAGGGCACCGTAGCTGAGAAGGTACTCTTGATGGGTCATTCCAGCCCCAGGTACTCGCGCATGTAGCGGTCGTATTCATCGGCCCCGCGTTCGGTGCTCAGGTCGAGGCGCAGCTCGTTGATGACCTTGATGCTCATGTTGCGGAGCCAGTCATTCCAGCAGTCGGCACAGACGGTGGCCACGATCTTCTGGGCGACGGCGCGGTCAACGCCGATGGGGGGAGCGGGCAGCTTGCGGGCGCGGGACCCGACCATGCAGCCGGGGCGCTGACAGCGGAAGCCGTCGCCCGGTCCGCCGGCGGCCGCCTTCTTCGGTGCCGGCGGCGTCTCGCCGAGCTGGGCCAGCATCTTGCCCATGTCGTCGCGCGGCATGTTGTCGCCGCGCTCGTCGGCCACCTGGAAGCCTTCGCGCAGCACCTTCACCGCCTCATCGCGCCGGCCGAGCTGCATCAGCGCCTGAGCCGAGGAGATGAAACACCTTCGAGAACTGCGGGCTCAGCTCCAGGGTCCGCCGAAACGACTGGGCCGCCTCGTCGTGCTGTCCGGCCTCCATCAGCAGCTGACCCAGGCGGTAGTGGCCCAGCTCGTTGTCCGGGTCGTCGTTGGCCATCTTGCGAAACTGTGCGATGCGGTCCTGCAGCTGGTTCATGGCGGGTCGTCCTTTCAGGTTCAACCGCTACTTCGGCAGATCGACGACGACGATGGGGTAGGACGCGGTGACGGTCTTCTTGGTCACCTGGTCGGTCGCCTTGAGTTCCAGCGTGTATTTGCCGGGCTTGGTGAGGGCCAGCGAATTAAACAGCGGCAGGGCCGTCACGTCCGCCGGCAGGGGATCGTCGTCCTTCGACGGCAGCGTCTCGGCAAAGGGATTTTCGAGGGTCGGCTTGCCGGCCTCGTCGAGCATGCTGATCTCGAGCCGGAGTGAGGGTTGCTTGGTCTTCGGATCGCGCCCGAAGCCGGTGATGGTGTAGTTCAGGAACAAGCCATCGCCCACGGTGCCCACGCCCGGCACGTCCGGGCCTGGGCCTCGCAAACCGGGGCTGGAGCAGATGAGGCGCACGATCCCGAACCCCTTCTCGCCCACCTCGTACTTTTTTGTCAGGGTGGCGGTGGGCTTCTTGCGTTTGGGGTCCGGCTTCTTAGGCTCCGGCTCGAACTGGTCGGTGATGGTCACCTTAACCGTGTATTCGCCGGGCTTGGCGTCGCTCAGGTCCGAGTAGACGAACTGCGGGAGCCGCCCGCCGCCCTGAATGCACCACAAGGTGTGGGGTACGTCGAGGGCCTCTTTGCCTCCCAGGGGCTTGCCGGCGGCGTCCAGGACTTCAAGCTTCATGCTCCAATTGGCGTACCCCTTCTTGGTGATCTGTAAGCCTTCGATGTCGAAGCTGAGGAAGTAGATGTCGCCGGGCAGGTACTTGCCGGCCGGCCGTGTCGGACCCGAACGTCCATAGGTCGCCCGGGCGTTGCTCAACTGCAATTCGCCGGCGTCCGCGGCCGGCGCCAGGCTCAGAGCGCTCATCAGAGTTAGCGTCGCCCACATGGTTCGATCATCCTCTCTCGTGCAAGGGGATCAGTGCGCGAACGGGAAACGACCAGGCCAACCGTGTCATTGTGGCCGCCCGGCCTGGCATCCGCCAGTGGAAATTTGCGTCGGCGACTCGGTGGCACGCTCTGAGGTACTCCGAAGGGCGTGCAGACAGTCAAGCAATCCGGGGTGGCACGCTCTGAGGTACTCCGAAGGGCGTGCAGACAGTCAAGCACGCCCTTCGGAGTACCTCAGAGCGTGCCACCCATCAGATTTGCGTCGGCCTGCCCGCCTGTCTGGTTCAGGCGGTGGGATTTGCGCCGTTTGTCCAATTCTGGCCGCCGACGGGCGCCGCGCCGGCCGCGCCGCAGAAAAAAATGACCCCATTCGACCCCGTTTCGGCCGGTCGGTGTTGCGAGAATGACGGCACGGCGCTACTATGTTCTGATACGGAGACCCGTCTCGTGCCAGGCCAGTCCGAACTTGCAGCGCTGCTCGTTGGCCTCCTCATCCCCTTTTCCCAGCGTGAGGTCTACCCGTGAGTGCCGGCCCTGAACCCCAAGTCAGCCCGATGAGCATCGAGGAAACGCGCCGGCAAATCCAGCGCCTCTTCGAGGAAGTCGCCCGGCTGTCCGAGTTGGATTTGTTGCCCGCCGACTACTTCGGCGAGTTCCTCAAGCGCGTTCTGCAGGCGCTGGCCGCCCCCGCGGGTGTGGTCTGGATGCGAACCTCGCAGGGCAACTTGCAGCTCCAGTACCAGGTCAACCTGGAACGGCTCAAGCTGGGACGCAGCGAGGAGGCGCAGCAGGCGCACCAGGAATTGCTCCGCCAGGCCTTCCAGCAGCCACGCCCCCTGCACCTGCCGCCGCAAAGCTTCGCCGGCCCCGCCGAAAACGGGCAGACCGCGCCCGGCAACCCCACCGATCTGCTCCTCCTCCTCGTCCCCATCCAGGTCGAAAACCAGGTGGACGGCCTGCTCGAGGTCTGGCAGAGTCCGGATCGCAACCCGGCCGCGATCAACGGCTTCTTGCAGTTTATGACTGAGAATGTGCCAACTCGCCTCGCGCTACCTGCGCAACCGGCTGATGCGGCACATGGCCGGCCAGCAGGCGCTCTGGACTCGAGCTGGAAGCGTTTGCCCGCACCATCCACGGCAGCCTGCACCCGGTCGAGGTCGCCTACCTGGTCGCCAACGAGGGCCGGCGTCTCATTGACTGCGACCGCGTCAACATCGCCCTGCGCTATTCGCGCAAGTGCAGGGTCGAGTCGGTCAGCGGGGCCGATGTCGTCGAACGCCGCTCCAACCTCGTCCAGCTCATGCAGAAGCTGTTCGATCGCGTGCTGGCCTGGGGCGAGAAGCTCGTCTACAGCGGCACCAAGGACGACGGCCTGCCGCCCGACGTGATGAAGGCGCTAGACGAATACCTGGCCGAAAGCAACAGCAAGCTGCTGGTGGTGCTGCCGTTGCGCGACGAGCGTGAGAAGGAGAACAAGAAACGGCCCCGGGCCGCGCTGATGATGGAGTGCTTCGAGCCGCAGCAGACGCCCGAGCAGCTGGTCGCCCGTCTGGAGGTGGTAGGCAAGCACGCGACGGCGGCCCTGTACAACGCGGTGGAGCACCGCCGCATCCCGATGCGCTTCCTCTGGATGCCGCTGGCCAAGGTCCAGGAGGGGCTGGGCGGCAAGGCCCGGGCCATCACTTTTGCGATCATCGCTGGCGTGCTCGCCCTGTTCGCAGTCCTCTACTTCGTCCCGTACCAGCTGAAGATGGACGCGCAGGGCAAGCTGCTGCCCGAGGAACGCCTCTACATCTTTTCGCCGCGCAAGGGCGAGGTGATGGACGTGCCCATCCAGCCCGGTGCGCAGGTTGAGCCGAATCGCACCCTGGTGAAGATCTACGACCCGGATCTGTTCAAGGAGCTAACCGAGCTGGACAAGGATATCGAAACCTCGACCCGTGAGCTGGAGGAAGTGGAGCGCCAGCTCAACAACGCCGCCGGCCTGGCTGCCGACGTGGCCAGCGACCTGCGCATCAAGCAGATCAACCTGAACGCGACCGAGAACGGCAAGCTGCGCCTGCGCAACCGCATCCTGCGGGCCAACAATTGCGTTCCCAACGCGGATGGCTACTTCTGGGTCAACGCCCCGGAGTTCCCGGACGTCCGCCGGCCCGATGCCGACAAGGACCCGAAGTGGACCGTGCTGACCCCCGACTTCCGCGAGAACCTGAAACGCCGTCTCGTCGATCCGAAGGATCCGCTGCTCCGCCTGGGCAACAAGGAAGGCCGCTGGGAGGTCGAGGCCAGCATCCCCCAGAAACACATCGGCCAGGTCCTGTATGCCTTCCAGTTCAACAATACCGACGAGCTGGACGTGGACCTGATCGTCCGCAGCGATCCGACGCACACCTATCGCGGCAAGCTCCAGAAGAGCAAGATCGCCGACCAGGCTGACCCCCACAAGGACGACAACAACGAGACCGAGCCGGTGGTCCTGGCCTGGGTTCGGATCGAGGGCGACGACATCCCCGCCGACAAGCGTGTGCCACGCGACCTGGCGCTGACCGGCACGGAGGTGAAGGTAAAGGTCCTCTGCGGCCACCACAAGATGGGGTACTCGCTCCTCTACGGCGTCTGGGAGTTCTTCTACGAGAAGGTCGTGTTTTTCTTCTAACCCGTCACGGCGAGCGGGGCGGCGTAAGCCCCCCGGTGGCGAACCGGGGGGCTTACGCCGCCCCGCTCGCCCGGTCAGCATATCTCGCGTCCCCTATCGGAGGAAGGTTCATGCTCCGCTGGCTCAGCTTTTTCGGTGCCGTCGCTGTGGTGGCCGCCGGCGTGGTCTACTACTGGCACGGCGGCCCGCCGGCCACCGCCTTCGAGGGCCCTCCGGTCGGGAAGGCGCTTGCCCTTGCGGGCCAGCAGGGTCCCGCGATCGGGGATGCGGCGCCCGTTCAGGGCGGGCCGTGGCAGCGGGTCATCGCCGTCACGCCCCAGGTCATCATCCCCGGGGCTCGTCTCACCGCCATCCAGTCGCCGCAAGTGCCGAGCATGCGCGACGGGCAATTGCTCTTCCTGGGTTCGGAGATTACCGTCAAATCCACAGAACAGCCGCCTGCCGGTGCGTTCAAGGCCGAGATGAACTACCTCGTCACGCAGGACGACTGGGTCGTGATCCAGGGGAAGACGTATCGCCTCCTGAACGAGGGAGAGGAGACGCGACCCAACGTGGTGCAGGTGAAGGATGATAAAGATCAGGAGAAATCGTACGTGCCCGTGGAACAGGACGAGTGGGTCACCATCCAGGCCAAGCACTATCGTCCCCTGGGCAGGCGCGAAGTGGTGCGGCCCAACAAGGTGCGGCTGCACTATGCCGAAAAGTGGTTCCTGCCCGTAGATAAGGGGAGCCGGGTGGAGAAGGACCAGCTGCTCGCCCTGATCGACCCGTCGCTGGCAGTGGACGAGTTGGACAGCAAGCTGGCCAAGCTCGATGCCGCCGAGGCCGACCGGGTCGCTTCGGAGAAGACGCGCGACGAGGCCCGCGAGCGCTGGATTCGCGCCGACGGCCTGTGGCGCAAGGGGGCCGCCCCCATCGAGGATGTGACCGCCGCCAAGCTCGGCTACGACCGCTATATCTACGAGACCATCAGCAAGACGGAGGGGGTCAAGGTGGCGGCCCGCGAGCTGCGCCAGGCCGAGACCGTCCTCCAGCTCCACGAACTCCGCAGCAAGATCAAGGGCGAGGTCAAGGACCTGATCAAGCACAAGGGCGAATCGGTCAAGAACCTCGATGCCGTCATGGATATGGTGGACATCAGCAAGCTGCGCATCCTCGGCCGGGTCGATCTTCAGGACATGTACAGCCT
The DNA here is from genome assembly GCA_963827935.1 of uncultured Planctomycetota bacterium. Taxonomy (GTDB): domain Bacteria; phylum Planctomycetota; class Planctomycetia; order Gemmatales; family Gemmataceae; genus DATFNV01. Next base: position 67,652 of record CAWHCN010000005.1, read on the forward strand.
GCCCGATCCGCGCAATCGGCAGGACCGGCGGGTACTTTACGTCGAGGCAACCAGCCGCGTCGCGCCGCGGCGGGTGCTCACCGGCCACATGAGCGAGGTCACCGGAGTGGCGGTCAGCTCCGACGGCCAGATTGTTTCGGTCAGCGAGGATCGCCGGGCCCGCGTCTGGGTCAAGGACCAGGCCCGCGAGCGGCTGGTGCTGGAGCACCCCGCGCCGATCCGTGCCGTCGCCTGCACAACGAAGAAGGCGACGCGCAACCTGTGCCTGACCGGAGCGGCCGACGGCGTGGCCCGGCTCTACGACCTGGCAGCCGACAAGGACGCCTTTGTCGGCCAGCTCGCCAACGGACACAAGGAAGCGATCAACAGCGTGGCCTTCTCGCCCGATGGCCGCTGGGCCGTCACCGGCGGCGACGATCGCCGGATCTGCCTGTGGGACGTGGACAGTGCCAAGCTAATGCAGCTCTTCCCGGAGGACTGGGGCCATCACGGCGGCGTCACCTCGGTGACCTTCCTGGCCACGGGGGCCGACGAAGGACAGAAGCTGAGCGTCGTCTCGGCCGGGCGCGACAATGCCCTGCTCGTCTGGCCGCTCGACGGCGACGGCACCCCCGGCAAACCGACCCGCCTCGATCGCCGCGGCGGCGAGGTAACCACCCTGGGCGTCAGTCCCGACGGTCAGCAGCTGCTCTTTGACCAGGGCAAGGAGCTGCGCCTGCTCTCGTCGGACAATGACGCCCTGACCGGGAGTCTGAGCTCAACGGGGGCCGCCAACTTCAGCAAGCTGGCCCTATTCTCACCGGACGGGAAGCTGGTGCTGGCCTCCGGCGGAGCCGGCCACCTGGGGCTGTGGCGGGCGCCGACGGCCCAGACGCGCGGCCATGAGCTGGAGCAACTCGTCTGGACATCCAGCCGCGACGAGCAGGCCGCCACCAACTGCGGCGCCTTTGCCCCGGATGGCTCCTTCCTGGTCACCGGCACCCAGAGCCGCAATGTCATCGTCTGGCCCATGCCCAAACCGGAGGTAGTCAACGCGCGCCTCACGGCCCGCGTCGTCAATCTCGATCCGGAGGTGGCCTCCGGCCAGGTCCGCGTCACCGCCGAGATCGACAACCCCAACAACTATCTCCTGCCCGGCGATGTCGTGACATTGGTGGTATATCCAGACAAATAAGGAATTGCAGATTGCAGATTGCAGATCGCAGATTGAAGGAAATCTGTGGTCGTCAATCTGCAATCTGCAATCTGCAATCAGCAATGAACCAAGACGCTCCCGCGACCGACCTGGAACGGCGCAAACACGTCCGCCTGCGGCTGCGGCCCGACCTGGGCATTGCGCCGCAGAAATACGAGGGACGTACCTACTGGGTCGTCAAAGACCCGGTCAGCATGCGCTACTACCGCTTCAAGGAGCAGGAGCACTTCCTGCTTCAGTTCATGGACGGCGAGCGCACGCTGGACGAGGCGCAGAAGGAGTATGAGAAGCGCTTTCGCCCGAGCGCCTGAAGCTGGAAGACCTGGAGCACTTCGGGCAGCAGTTGCTGACCGCCGGCCTGGCGCAAAACGAGTCGCCGCGCGCGGGGAAGCAGCTGTTCGATCGCCGCAAGAAGCGCCTCCGCTCCGAATGGATGCAGGCGCTGACCAACATTCTGTACATCAAGATCCCCGTCTTCGATCCGGACAGGCTGCTGACGCGGATGATGCCGTACTGCGGCTGGGTCTTCAGCGCCTGGGTTCTGGTGCTGGCCCACCTCTATTTCCTGTCGGCGCTTGGGTTTGTCGGGCTACACTTCGAAGTGTTCCGCGATCGGCTGCCCCGCTACCAGGACTTCTTCACCTTCGGCAACCTCGGCTGGATGTGGCTGGCGCTGGGGATCGTGAAGGTGATCCACGAATTCGGCCATGGACTGAGCTGCCGCAAATACGGCGGCGAAGTGCACGAAATGGGGGCCCTGTTCCTTTGCCTGTCCCCCTGTCTTTATTGCAACGTCTCCGATGCCTGGACTTTGCCCAGCAAGTGGAAACGCATCGTCATCAGCTACGCCGGCATTTACATCGAGCTGGGGATCGCGGCCACGGCTACCTTTGTCTGGTGGTACACGCCATCGCATCCGTTCATCAACAACCTGGCCCTCTGCCTGATGGTCGTGTGCAGCGTCAGCACCGTGGTCTTCAATGCCAACCCGCTGATGCGCTACGACGGCTACTATGTGCTGGCCGACTACCTGGAGATCCCCAACCTCCGCGACCGCTCCAACCGCTTCCTCAAGAACACGGTCCTGGAGCACTGCCTGGGCGTCGAAGTGCAGCCCGAGGCCTACATGGACACCTGGCGGAAAGTGCTGTTCATCCTCTACGCGGTGATCAGCTACATCTACCGCTGGGTGATCACCTACTCGATTTTGATTTTCATGGCGACGTTCCTCAAGCCGTACAAGCTGGAGGTAGTCAGCAAGATGCTGGCGCTGGCGTCGCTCGGCTCGATGATCGGCTGGCCGTTGTGGCGGCTGGGCAAGAACCTACACAGACGCGGGAGGCTACCCGACATGAAAACGGGGCGTGCAGTGGTCAGCGGCCTCATTGTCGCTGCCGTTTTGCTGGCATTCTTCACGGTTCCTCTGCCGGTCAGCCGGGTGCGGAGTGTGGCCCTTGTGGCGCTCGCAAGACCAGGCCGAAACCCCGATCCTGCTGCGCGAGGATGGCCGCCTGGAGAAGCTCCATGTGGTGGACGGCCAGCTCGTCCACGAGGGTGACATCCTGGCCGTCCTGCGCAACCGCGACCTCGAACGCAAGCGGGACGAGGCCGAGACGCAGTACGAAATCTACCGCGCCCAGTGCCACGAGCTGGAACACCTCCTGGTCGCGGACCCGTCCAAGAACCTCGACCTGCGGCGCATGACCCTGGCGCTGAAGCAGGCCGAGACGCAGCGCGACACCTACCAGGCGCAGAAGGACGTTGTCGAGAAACAAATCGAGTCGCTGATCCTGCGCGCGCCGCGCGACGGCTGGGTCATCAACCCGCCGCATATCGACGAGGTCGGCAAGTACTTCGACCATTCACAACCGACCGCCTTCTGCACTATCGGCGATCCGGATCGTCTGCGCGTGCTCATGCCGGTCAAGCCTTCCGATTACCGCCTGCTGAAGAAGGACCGCGAGGCGCTGAAGGCAGCCGGCAAGGACCTCGAAATCACGATCCGGGTTCACGGCCGCGATTCCCAGACCTGGGAAGGGGAGTGGCAACCGCTGCCGGAAGCCGACGCCAAGACCATCCCGCTGCCCCTGTCCAACAAGGCCGGCGGACCAATCCCGGTCAAGCCGAACAGCAGCGATCCCAACAAGCTGGAGCCGATCAATCAGCAGTACATGCTGTCGCTGGTCATCGTCAACCCGGACAAGGCGATCTGCCCCGGCTCGCTGGCGCAGGTGAAGATCAAGTGCCGCTGGCAATCCGGAGCCTGGTGGGTGTGGCGGACGGTCAACGATACGTTTGACCTGGGGCTGATGTAAAGGAGAAACGGGGCTCGACCTTCACGACACTCCTCGGCGTGTCCGGGCCGGTGCGCGACAGATACCATAGTCGCAAGCCCGCACCGGCGAACACAGCGGGTGGCCGAGGACGAGTCATGCGCAGCTTCAAGAGCCTCAGCGAGCGCGAGATCCTGGCGCTGGCGATTTCGCTGGAAGAAGAGGATGCCCGCATCTATGCCGACTTTGCCGAGGGTTTGCGGGCCGATTTCCCGGCGGTGGCGCTGCAGTTCGCCGAGATGCGGGCCGAAGAGGACAGCCATCGCCATCGGCTGCTGGAGCTGTATCGGCAGAAGTTCGGCGATCACATCCCACTCATTCGCCGGTCGGACGTGCAGGGGTTCGTCAAGCGCCGGCCGGTCTGGCTGCTCCGGCCGTTGGGTCTGAACGTCGTCCGCAAGCAGGCGGAGACGATGGAGCTGGAGACGCGGCGGTTCTACGAGGCGGCCGCCCACCGGGCCACTGACGCCAGCATACGCCAACTTCTCGGAGACCTGGCCGAGGAGGAACGCAAGCACTCGCATATGGCCGAAACGCTTGCCCGGGCCCCGGAGCCGCAAGAAGAGGCGGCGGCCCGCAAACGGCTCTTCGTGCTCCAGGTCGTCCAGCCCGGGCTGGCCGGACTGATGGACGGCTCGGTCTCGACGCTCGCCCCGCTCTTCGCCGCCGCGGTGGCGACCGGCAGCAACCTGGACACCTTCAAGGTCGGCCTGGCGGCCAGCTTCGGCGCCGGCATCAGCATGGGCTTCGCCGAGGCGCTGTCGGACGACGGCAGCCTGACCGGTCGCGGCCGGCCGTGGACCCGCGGCGCCGTCTGCGGACTCATGACCGCCCTGGGCGGCGTCGGCCATAGCCTGCCCTACCTCATCCCCCAGCCCCACGACGACAAAGCCAGTTTCAAGCTCGCCACCAGCATTGCCGTCGTCATCGTCCTGATCGAGCTGATGGTGATCGCCTACATTCGGCGGCGGTACATGGACACGCCGTGGCCCTCGGCGATCATCCAGGTCGTCGTTGGCGGCCTGCTGGTGTTCCTGACCGGCCTGCTGATCGGCGTGTCGTGAGGTAAAGGGGCGTAAGACGGAGCGGTGCTCCGTCCTCCCTCTTCCCCTGCGCAGGGGACCCACGGAGTCCGCAGGAGGAGACAGCAATGGCCTGGCTTGGGGCCCTCGCCGCCATCGTGCTGATCGCCGTGGTGCTGATCGACGCCTTCGAGGTGATGATCCTGCCGCGGCGCGTGTCGTACCCGTGGCGGCTGGCGCGCCTCTTCTACCAGACCGGATGGATCGCCTGGCGGGCGGCGTGCCAGGGGATTCGGCCGGGCCGGCGGCGGCAACTGTTCCTCAGCGTCTTCGGTCCACTGTCGCTGCTGATGCTCATGGGCCTGTGGGCCCTGGGCCTGATCGCCGGCTTCGCGTTGCTGCACTGGTCGCTCGGCACGCCGCTGCCCTCGTGCCGGCGGGAGGCGTGCCGGGTTTCGGCGACTACTTCTATTTCAGCGGCGTCACCTTCTTCACCCTGGGCTATGGCGACGTGGTGCCGCAGGGGGGCCCGGCCCGTGCCCTGAGCGTGCTGCAGGCGGGCCTCGGGTTTGGGTTCCTGGCGATCACCATCAGCTATCTGCCGGTGCTCTACCAGGCGTTCTCGCGGCGGGAGATTATCATTTCCCTGCTCGACGCCCGGGCCGGCTCGCCGCCCACTGCCGGCGAACTGCTGCGGCGGCTGGCGGTGGGTCACCAGCCGTCCGGGGTCGGCGCGCTTGCTGCACGAATGGGAGCGCTGGGCGGCCGAACTGCTCGAAAGCCACCTGTCCTACCCGGTGTTGAGCTATTATCGTTCGCAGCACGACAACCAGTCGTGGGTCGGCGCCCTGACCGCCATTCTCGACACCTCCGCCCTGCTGATTGCGGCCGGGGACGGGGCCGGACGGGTACCAGGCCCGGCTGACGTTCGCCATGGCCCGGCACGCGGCGGTGGACCTGGGGATGGTGTTCCAGGCGCCGCCGCGGCCGCCGGAGCCGGATCGTCTGCCTCCCGCCGACCTGGCCCGGCTGCAGCGACTCGCTGCGCGGCGCCGGGCTGGCGCTGCGCCAGGGGCCCGCCGTGGCCCTCGCCCTGACCGAGCTGCGCGGCCTGTACGAGCCGTTCGTCAACGCCCTGGCCAGCTATTTCGTGTTCGCGTTGCCCCCCTTCCAGCCGGCCGCCGCCCCGGTGGACAACTGGCAGACCAGCGCCTGGATGCGGCGCTCCCCCGGCCTGGGCGGATTGCCCGGTGCGGCGGCCGCGGATGAGCATTTCGATTGAGAGGCACCCACTTGGACCTAAATTCGGCCGGAAACGAATGTCTCATCGTAACCTGTTTGCGGAGCATGACTTCTGGACATTCGTTTCAGTACCCCCTCGGACACCCCCCCCCCGGAATACAGAAGCGGCCGCCGACGGACACACCCGGCCACTGACGGCCAGAACCGGCCAGGCTGTCAGCGCGGCCGCCGGGATAGAATCGGGCGAGCTGGAACCGAAGGACACTGAACGCCTACGGAACCTCCGCGCCCTGGCCGGCCCCGGTCCCACTTCGTTTGCTGAGCGACACGGGGTCGAAGCGGATGACGCTCCATTCGCCACCTGGACGCGCTCGGCGGCCATCCGGGCGGGCGGTAGGGCGAAGGCGGACGAGGGGAGAGCGGGATTCCCCCGGAAAATCACGCTGGCCCATTATCCGCCGCCCCATTATCCGCCGCCTGTCCCATTAGCCGGCGCTCCTGATCATCGACGAGGCCGCCCGCGTGCCGGACGACCTGTACCGGGCGGTGCGGCCGATGCTGGCCGTCTCCAACGGCCGCCTCATCTGCCTGTCCACCCCCTATGGCCGCCGCGGCTTCTTCTACCAGGCCTGGGCCAACGGCGGCGACGACTGGCAACGCATCGAAATCCCCGCCGAACGCATTAGCCGCATCAAGCCCACCTTCCTCGACGAGGAGCGACGCCAGCACGGCGAGTCGTTTGTCCGCCAGGAGTACGGCTGCTCGTTCGAGGCCCTGGAGGGGCTGGTCTACCCCGATTTCGCCCGCGTGGTGGTCCCCGGCCCGGCCCCGGCCGGCACCCCCGTCCTCGGCCTCGACTTCGGCGTCCGCAACCCCTTCGCCGCCATCTGGGGCGTCCTCGACCGCGACGACATCCTCTGGCTGACCGGCGAGCACTACTGCCGCCACCAGACCCTCGACTTCCACAAGCAGCACATGCCGCGCGAGGTGATGTGGTACTGCGACCCGGCCGGCGCCCGCGAGCGCATCGAGCTGACCGCCGCCGGCCGCAAGGTCCGCCCCGGCATCAACGACCTCCGTCTGGGCATCATGGCCGTCCGCAGCCGCCTCGAAACCGGCCGCCTCCGTGTCGTGGACGGCGCCTGTCCCAACCTGCTTTACGAAGCCGGCCTGTACCGCTACGACGACGCGACCAACGGCCGCGGCTCGGAGACCCCCCTGTCCGAAAGCAACCACGCCCTGGACGCGTTGCGCTACCTGATCACACGCCTGGACCAGCGGCGCATGGCGAAGGATCGGCGGGTGGCGCCACCGGCCGAGGGCGCTGCGGCGCCGAAGCGCCGGCGCCGAAGGAGGACTGGCGCAGCGCCTGGGGCAATGAGGACCTTTGGACGCGGCTGACGTGAGGCGGGGGCGGGGTGGCACGCCCTGAGGTACTCCGAAGGGCGTGGTTGACGGTCATGCACGCCCTTCGGAGTACCTCAGGGCGTGCCACCCGGCACCCGCCGCCGTGCTGAATACCACTTGCTTCTTGCACCAGCCAGGACGAGAGCGTATCCTGCCCAGCATGAGAATCACTGATCCCGACACCGGCAGAATATACCTCGAAAAACGCCGCGTGCGTTACAACGAGCCCGGCCAGCCGCGCGAGCTGACCTTTTCCTGTTATCGCCATTATCCATTCCTGGACCGCGACCGGACGCGCGAGTGGTTCTGCGAGGCACTCGACGAAGCACGCAAGAAATCTGCCTTTCAGCTCTGGGCCTACGTCGTGATGCCGGAGCATGTCCATGTTCTTGTCTATCCCGGAGACACGCCGGAGCGGATGTCTGCTTTTCTGCAGGCCTTGAAGGAGCCGGTCGCCCGCAAGGCGATCCGGTATCTGAAGAGCCACGCCCCCGACTGGCTGGCGCGGGTGACGGTGCGCGAGGGCTCCCGCCTGAGGCACCGCTTCTGGCAGCCTGGGGGCGGCTACGATCGGAACATCACCAGTATCGAAGCGTTGCGTGCCGTCATTGACTACATTCATGCCAACCCGGTGCGTCGCGGCTTGGTGGCCAGAGCGGAAGATTGGGAATGGTCCAGCGCGCGCTGGTACGCGGGACTGCGGCCGGTGAGACTGGAAATGGACCCCGGCGTCCTGGCAGAACTGGCACGCGGATGACATGGCGATGGCGTTCGCACGCCCTTCGGAGTACCTCAGGGCGCCATTGGGTGGCACGCCCTGAGGTACTCCGAAGGGCGTGGTGACAGTCAAGCACGCCCTTCGGAGTACCTCAGGGCGTGCCACCCGCCGCCGAAACCGGCCGCCTCCGCGTCGTGGACGGTGCCTGTCCCAACCTGCTTTACGAAGCCGGCCTGTACCGCTACGACGACGCGACCAACGGCCGCGGCTTGGGCAATCCCCCTGTCCGAAAGCAACCACGCCCTGGACGCCCTGCGCTACCTGATCACGCGCCTGGACCAGCGGCGGATGGCGAAGGACCGGCGGCCGACGGCGCCGGCAGAGGGCGCCGCCCCGGCCGAATCGCCGGCGCCGAAGGAGGACTGCGCACGCTGGAGCAATGAGGAGCTGTGGACGCGGCTGACGTGAGGCGGGGGAAGGGTGGCACGCCCTGAGGTACTCCGAAGGGCGTGCTCACGGTCAAGCACGCCCTTCGGAGTACCTCAGGGCGTGCCACCCGTGCCACCCGCCGCGTTTGCGCTACAATAAGACGTTCGACCTCAAGAGACGGCGAACCTTGACTCACCAGTCCAACCGACCAACGAGGAGATACTATGGACCAAGACGAGTTGGAATTGACGCAAGAGCAGCTCACGAAGATTGCCGAGTATGCCACTGGCGTCATTGAGGGCAGGCAGGCGGACCCGAGAAAGCTGGCCGCCGCCCTGCTCACCGTGGCGGTGTGTATGCACCGGCTGCAGGCCGGCGACCCGCCCCCTTCCGGCCCGGAAGTTGATCAGTGGTACGATAAGGAGATCGGCCAGAACATGCGGGTGGCCCGGATGAAAGTGAAGACGCGCTGCGGACAATATGAAGAGCCTCGGCATCCTGGAATGAAGCGGGGGTGGACTCATGGGATATGCAGAAGTGCTGGCCGCGGCCCCCCGAAGCTGGAAAACGCGGCGATCCTGGTCGCGCACCCCTGGCGGGGCGCCTATGCCAAAGGGAATGCGGTGGCCGGGGCCGTCGACGACGGCGTAGTGAACCGCGAGGTGGTACAGCGATGAAAAGACTTGAACTTGGCGAGTTGGCTGGTTTCATGTCCTTTGAACCTACCGAATTCGCTTGGTTGCTTGACCATACCTGTGGCTGGCTGTGTAAGGAGCCTGCCCCGTTGAGAATAAGCCATGCGCACAGTGGTGATGTCGGCGATCGAGTGGTGGACTCGACGCGGGACTTGTTGGCCATAGCAGGCATCCCCGAACTAGTGCGGCGCCAGCGTAGCAGGATAGCCCACGGCATCTTGGACGCACTCGAGTCGTTCTGTGGGATTGAGCCAATGAGCCGGCGGGCTCACTGCTGCCGCCTCCTTCTAGAACTGTGCGGGGTGTGCAACAAAGTAGCTGGGGCGGCCTCGACGCAGGGTGGGCAGCTTTTAAGGCAGCTACAGAAAGATGTGCGAGCTGGGTGTTTCCCGACAAATGCATTTACAAAGACCCCATTCCTCCTTCGCTCACTATGGGAACGGGCTGAAAGGACGGGCATCGACTGGAAGGCCCTTATTGAGACTGGCGAACTGGCCCGATACCAGCGCGCTGATAAGCGGTACTCCGATATGGCGGATTTCCGAGAGAACAAGGAAGGAGCAGGAGATTGGCTGGCGTCCATCCAAAGTGTCGCAGCCGAATTCGGGCCCCCGCATTCAGGCGATTGGGGCCTAGTCTACGCCTTTCTCTCTGAGTTTGTTCATCCGAACCTTGGCGCTTTCATTGAGAGCGAAGAAGAGCACTCGTTGGGCGAGATAACGCACCCACACTTGGAAATCGGTATCCTTCTTGACCCATCATATGGACGGCGAATGGATGGCGATTGCACTGTTCGCCATGCGGCGCTGGCAACAGCGGTCGAAATGCACCTATTGAGGGTCCTGAGAGATGTCATCCTGTTGAGCGGCCATTTGTCCGCTAAACTCAGGAGAGAGGAGCAGGTGTTGCGTGCAATCTGCCAGGCTTTGATTCGCTCGACACTTGATTACTTTGACGACTCGGAGCTAGCGCGAGCCCGATCGTTTCTCCCAACCGGGCGCTGCATTTGTCTTCAAGCTGTGGCTCCAGAGGGCTGCTGCTTCCGAGTGGATCACAGGGAGACGTGACGGCCAGGGGGGAAGGAAAAAGGGACAAACATCTTTGGCTCTTCGCGTTTTCGAGTGGGCAACTTTCGGGCCTCGGGGCCTATGAAACCGCGGGATTTCCAGGGGAAACGCTCTTTCCCTCCGGGGGAATTCTTGTCATACTGTGCCGATGGCCAACTTCAAGCGACTCCCTGACCTGTACCGCTTCCCTGGTTTCCTGCCCCAGGCCCGCCTTCGAGGCATCTTCGGTGACCCCCGGGCGGTGGTCATCACCCTCCAGCGGCGCCGAAAAAAACGCTGTGCGGCGCCTGCGGGCAAGCCTCTTGGACTTATTACGATACCCGACCTCGGCGTGCCCGAGATCTCTCGTGTGGCGACAAGCGGGTCTACCTCGCCTACTCCCTGCGCAGGGTCCAGTGTCCGCGGTGCGGGGGCGTGAAGAGCGAACGGTTGGACTGGCTGGCCGACAACCCACTGTACACCAAGCGGCTTCGCCTTCTTCGTGGGCCGGCGCTGTCGCGAAACGGCCATCAAGGAAGTGGCCGAGGAACTGTTCCTCGATTGGCACACGGTCAAGGAGTTGGACAAGCAGTACATGCGCGAACAGCTCCGCCGGGCCGGCAACCCTGCTCCCCGGGTCATCGGCATCGACGAAATCGCCATCGGCAAGGGGCACCAGTACCGCATCGTGGTCAGCGACCTGGAACGGCGCCGGGCCATCTGGTTCGGCGGCCAAGACCGCTCCGAAGCGAGCCTGGACGAGTTCTTCGCCTGGCTGGGCCCCAAGAAATGCCGGAAAATCCGTTTGGCCGTCATGGATATGTGGAAAGCGTTCCGCAATTCCACCCTCAAGGAGGGGAATGCCCCGCAGGCCGTCATCCTGTACGACAAGTTCCACGTCCTCGGCCACCTCAGCGAAGCGATGGACAAGGTTCGCAAACAGGAGTACGCCCGCCTCTCGGGGGAGGACAGGCGTTTCATCAAGGGGCAGCGCTACACGTTGCTGTCTCACTGGGAGAACCTTTCCCTGGAGGGAAGGAAGGCCCTGCACTTACTTTTCCAGGCCAACCGGCGTTTGAACAAGGCATACCTGCTCAAGGAGTCCTTCGATCAACTGTGGGACTACTGGAGTCCCGGCTGGGCCAGACGTTTCTACGACAACTGGCGCGCTGCCTTGCGCTGGCAGCGCTTGAAACCCTTCGAGAAGTTCGCACGCATGATCGAGGCTCACTGGGACGGCATCGCCGCCTACTGTCAGGCCGACAACAAGGTCGCCCTGGGCTTTGTGGAGGGCTTCAACAACAAGATCCGCGCCATCCAGCGGCGCGCCTACGGTTTCCGCGATGAGGAATACCTGAGGCTGAAAATCCTCACCTGCATGCTGCCAAGACTGTGAAAATCACCCACTCGAAAACGCGAAGAACCACATCTTTTTGGGCCTGCGAAATCATGAATGTGCCCTTTCCCCTCCGCCTACTTCTTGCCTGCTCCCCTTTTGTCCCTACAATGGGATAACTTTGTTACGTGCTTAGCAGCAGTAGAATTAGGGCGCACGTAGTGAGGAAGTTCCTTCATGTGGACGAGCGGGAAAAGAGGACGCAGCTCGTTTTCCGAAACGAGCTGCGTCCTCTTTTCCTGTCCTCGGCGTTACTTGCCATCGGCGTCCTCCTCATGCTCACGCGAGAGACCCGCCTGCTCTGCAACATCATCGATGGCCTCGCAGAGGTCAAGGATGCACTTGATGAGTGTTGGGATATGCTGTTGCTGTTGCGTGGAGTTCTTAGCTGTCGTGGCGAGTTCCCTCGCATTGTCAACTGCGGTAGTCCAGTTCATGGGTGGATTTCCTCCGGGGAAGAAAAAGGTGGCAGGAACCTTTTTCGGACGAAGAGACACAAAAAGGTTCCTGCCACCCTTTTTTTGGCCTTTTTTTGGGTTTTTTGTTTCTAGCACCTTTCAGAGTGTCCTAGCCCTACTTCTTGACCCCCAAGGCCACCATGCAGATGTCCCATGACTCCTGGAGGGTCAGCCCCTTTTTACTCTTAGGTCGGATGTAACTCCCCACATCGACGAGCATTTGGGCGGCAGTGAACAGGAGATCTCGGTCATTCCCCGATGACACTTGCAATGCTCTCCTTGCTGACGTTGTCCTCCTCGCACATCGCGTTGAACCCAAACAGCATCGACATCCCCTTGAGGATAGTGCGGTTCGTTGACTGTAGCTTGCGGTCTACATACTCTGCGTCTGCCTCGGATTTTCGCTTGCGCTCCTCGGTAAGTGGTTTCGCCGGGATCTTCTTCTTTTCGGGCACCGCGGGTTTCTTCTCCTCTGCCTCACGTGGGTTCTTGGCCAAGCGGGCGTCGGGTTTGTCCTCTGCTGCTTTGGCCCGCGCATTCGCTTGAATAGCTACGCCTTGCGCATCGGCAAGTTGTTGCTCGCGTTCTTTCACCGTTGCTTCGAGTCGGTCTTTCTCCCGGCCTCTTTCAGCGGCTGCTGATGCCAGTTCCGACTCCAGGGTCTTTTGCCGTTGAAGTGCCGCTTCAGCCCGGGATATCGCCTCGTTCAGTTCCGGACCGTCGTCGGACATAGCCTGCCGATGACCGAAGACAAAGCCAACTGCACCGCCGAGTGCCAATGAAATCGCAACAGCCGCGCCCAGAACCAGCCAGTTCATGGAAGCGGAAGAAGCAGACCCGTCTTCATCATCCTGCTCGCGGGCGGCAGGAACTTGGAACGGTTGTTTGCACTTCGGGCACCTAACGCGCCGCCCGGAGTACTCGGGCTTGACCTCGAAGGCGACCGAGCAGGAGGGGCAACTTGCTTTCGGCATCGGGCAACTCCAAATGGAGGGCGGACAGGGGACTGCGGTGGAACGCAAAGGGGCCTGCGTGGGGCCTGCGTGCTTTTCGCCACAGGCGAGGAGCCAACCACGCTGTGCAACGCCCAGCTATGGCAGCATTGTAGCAATTCCGCCGGCATCACACGAGAAAAAGATGTCGGGACCCATTTCTGCGGGCGGGACCGTTGCCGCGGCAACGGTTCGCCCGCGGAGAAGGGTCATGACACCTTTTCGATCCTTTTTCGATGCGTCAGGTCGAGGCGACGACATCCGGGCTGCCGTCCTTCGGCTGATGACCGGCAGAGGAAGAGCAAAAGGGACACCGTGCTTTTCGAATGTCGTCGCGGCACCGTTATCCTTGTCCGCATTTCTCTAATTGACCATCTACCGCCAAGCAAAAGGACAACCAATGGACGAAGCGAAACTCCTCGAACGGATCACCGTGAGTCCGAACATCTTTGGCGGCAAGCCCATCATTCGCGGCCGGCGGCTGGCGGTCGAACAGGTGCTGGGGATGCTCGCAGCGGGAGACAGTCCGGAAATCCTGTTGCAGGGCTACCCCTGGCTGGAAAAGGAAGACGTCCAGGCGTGCCTGGTCTATGCCCGCCGGCTGGTCGGGCCTGAGCGCATCGAGCCTCTGAAGATCGAGGCGGCCGCATGAATGGGCTTCTCGCCACGTGCGTCTGGGTTGGCCCGCAGGCGTCGGTCGGGTGGCACGCCCTGAGGTACTCCGAAGGGCGTGCGAAAGCCTGGCCGGACCAGGCCGCGCGGACCCTCCGGGGTGCTGGATGCCCTGGCCGAGTCAGTACGCGTCGGATGCGTGGTGATCGTCTAGGTCAGCTTCGACGCCTCCCTGCTCGTCCCACCTCTGATCATCTCCGCCGATACCCTCTGGGCCCGTGCCCGCAGGAGGTAACTCGCGCCCCGGGAGCACCGAGTACCGGACTCGCCTGGCCGCACGGCCGCCCTGTCCTCGGACGGGAGGTAACGTGGGTAGATGTTCCCACCATTCAGGTAACGCGACTACCGTCTCATTGTCTGCCCGGTCCCGTCTCAGGGGCGATTTGTCGCAAGTGACGGATTCGACCCGCCCCGCCGAGAAAAGCGGCGCCCGCACCTTCCTGGCATGGCAGTTGCTATAGTCCCGGATGCCCGCTGCCCGGTCATGGTCGTCAAGGCCCCCGCGCCGGCGCCGGCTCCCCCCGCGGCCGAACCGGCGCAGAGGACCGGGGAGGAGGTCCGGTGAATGTTGCTGACGCTGATGGCCGGCACCGCCCTGCTCCTCGGGAGTTTACTGTCCTACGGCATGGCGATGGCCCTCATCCTGCACGTGATGGTGAGGGTGATCCGCAGCGGGCACGCCGGGCCGGGATTCTGGAAGCATGTCGCCGTCATGATGATCGTCACGCTCATCACGGCGGCGGCGCACCTGACGCAGATCGCCTTGTGGGCGGTTGCCTTGTTGCTGTGTGGGCAGATTTCGGACTTCGAGAAGGCCTTCTACCTCTCCGCCCAGAATTACACGGCCCTTGGCTACGGCGATATCCTGCTGTCCGAACGGTGGCGGCTACTGGGCCCGCTTGAGGCCATCAACGGCCTGCTGTTTTTCGGACTGTCAACGGCTGTCCTGTTCGCCGTCATGAGCCGCCTGCTCGCCAACCGCCTTCGCTCGCAACTGGGTCAGCGCGGTGAGCCGGCCGTGAGTCAGGTGCCTCTCTCAGAGACCCAAGGCCATGCAGGATAAAAACGATCTCGATCTAACGTGCATCAACACCATCCGTACGGTGGCGAGGGACGCCGTGCAGGCGGCCAATTCGGGGCCCCCGCGGAAATCGATCCCGACCTGGTGGAGTGGGACTACGGTAACTTCGAGGGCCGGACGACAAGCGACATCCTGAAGGAGCGGCCCGGCTGGGAACTCTACCGCGACGGCTGCCTCAACGGCGAATCGGCGACAGACGTCGCCGCCCGCGCCGACCGCTTCATCGGCCGGGTGCATGACCTTAGCGGCGATGTCCTGGCGTTCTCCAGCGGTCACATGATCCGGATGATCGCGGCCCGCTGGCTCGGCCTGCCGCCGGTCGCCGGGCGGGTGTTCTTCTGTCGCCCTGCCAGCGTGGGCGTGCTCGGCTTTGAGCACGACCGCCGTGACCAGCCGGTCCTCCGTTTGTGGAACTACGTCAGTGAACCGCGAGAGTGATGCAATCGGACGGCGTCGGGTCGGTGATGACGGCACAGCTGCTCGGGAATGACTTGACCGGAGAGCCATGATCTGGCCGGATCGTGGTTCTGCCGAATCCGCTGGCGGCCGGCGTCGCCGCCCTCACTGTCCTGAGTTCCGTCTTCGTCTATACTCCCCTCAAGCGAATCACTCCGCTCAACACGCTGGTCGGAACGATTCCCGGGGCACTGCCGCCCGTAATCGGCTGGACGACCGTGTGGGCTCGGTGAACGCGGAGGCCGGAGTCTTGTTCCTGGTGCTTTTCCTCTGGCAATTGCCTCATTTTCTGGCGATTCCCTGGCTTTACCGCGCGGACTACGCCCGGGCCGGCCTACGCATGTTGCCCGCAATTGATCCGGACGGCGGCGTGATCGGCCGGCTGATGATCGGCTACTGCCTGGCCCTTCTCGTCGTGAGCCTCACGCCCCCCGTCATCGGGAGGGCCGGGTACGTCTACCTGGCTGGTGCGCTGCTGCTGGGGATTGGCTACCTGGCTTGCGCGGTTGGCTTCGCCCGGCAGCGGTCGCCGTCTCGGGCTCGCCTTGTGCTGCGGGCCTCATTGATCTATTTGCCGGCGGTGTTGACGCTCTTGATCCTGGACCGAATGCCGCACTGATCCACTTGCGGGTTAACGAGGGAGGGTAGGAGTGACCGTGGCCATGCCCTTGCTGCTCGCTGTTACGCCGACGCATGACCTGTCGATTTTCGACCCGTCCGCGCCGCCGGCCGAATCGATCCGCAGCCTGGCGGTCCTGGTCCTCGCCATCACCGGCGTTCATTTTCGTCGTGGTCGAAGGCATCCTGTTCTACTCCATCATCCGCTTCCGGCGCCGGGCGGCGGCCGGCACCGCGGAGCCGCCGCAGGTCTACGGCAGCAAGCCGATCGAGATCGCCTGGACGGCGGCGCCGGCCCTGATCGTCTTCGTCCTGGTGCTGGTCACGGCCCGCACGCTCTGGGAGGTCAACGTACCACCGCCGCAGCCGAAAGACGGGCGACAGCACGCTGTTCGTCACGGTGGTCGGCCGGCAGTGGTGGTGGGAGTACAGCTACGACCACTACAACGGCCGGGCAGCTGGGTTTCACGACGGCCAACGAGCTGCACATCCCGGCGAGCGATCCGGGGGACGACGGTGCGAAGCGCCGGGTGTTCCTGACTCTGAAGTCCGCGGACGTGTGCCATAGCTTCTGGGTGCCCCGGCTGGCGGGCAAAACGGACCTGATCCCGGGCCGCACCAACAGCATGTGGTTCCAGACGGAACAGCCCGGCCTGTTCGTCGGCCAGTGTGCCGAGTATTGCGGCACGCAGCACGCCAACATGCTCATTCGAGTCGTGGTCGATCGGCCGTCAGAGTTCGACGATTGGCTGACGAAACAGGCGGCGGACAAGCTGCCGCCGTCGGCCGATGACCGCCAGGCCGGAGCGTTTTTCTCGCAATCGTGCGTCAACTGTCACCGGATCCGCGGCACATCGGCCCATGGCAAGTACGCGCCGGACCTGACGCACCTGATGAGCCGCCGGACGCTCGCCGCGGGCATGGTGCCGAACACGCCGGAGAACCTGCGGCGCTGGGTGGCCGACCCGCAACAGATCAAGCCGGGCTGTCTGATGCCGGCCTTCGGCCTGAGCGACACGGAGTGTGACGACATCGTGGGATACCTGCGGACGCTGGATTGACCGTTTAGCCGCCGCCCCCCGGGCGGCGCTCCGGACGCGCCGCCCCGAGGGCGGCGGCTAAACGACTTGAGGACCGGACATGGCCGTGGTCGAACAACCTCTGGATCTGGACCGCAGACCGGCGGCGCCGCCGTGGACGGCGGTGCTCCACGACTGGGTCACCACGGTCGATCACAAGAAGATCGGCATTCTGTACGTGCTCATGGCCGTGGTGTTCCTGGTCGTCGCCGGCTGCGAGGCTCTGCTGATCCGCTGGCAGCTGTTCGTGCCGCGCAACGACGTCCTTGGCCCGGACACGTTCAACCAGATGTTCACGATCCACGGCACCACGATGGTCTTCTTCGTGGGGATGCCCATCCTGATCGGCATGGCCAACTACCTGGTGCCGCTGATGATCGGGGCGCGCGACATGGCCTTCCCGCGCCTCAACGCCTTCGGGTTCTGGGTGACGCTCCTCGGCGGGTTGCTCGTCTACTTCAGCTTTGCGACTGGCGGCGCCCCGGCTATCGGCTGGTTCGCGTACGCCCCGCTGACCGAACGCACCTTCGCCCGTTCGCCGGCCACCGACTTCTGGGCGCTGGGCCTGATCGTCAGCGGCGTGGGCACCCTGGCAGCCGGCGTCAACTTCATCGCCACCATCCTGGGAATGCGGGCGCCCGGCATGGCCCTGCGCAAGGTGCCGTTCTTCGTGTGGACCATGCTCTGGACCTCGGTGCTGATCGTGTTCGCCATCCCGCCTTTGACCGCCGGCCTGGCGATGGTCGAGTTGGACCGCAACCTGGGGGCCCACTTCTTCGACGTGCAGAACGGCGGCTCGGCATTGTTGTGGCAGCACGTCTTCTGGTTCTTCGGACACCCGGAGGTGTACATCCTGATCCTGCCGGTTTTCGGCATGGTGTCGGAGATCATTCCGGTCTTTTCGCGGAAGGTGTTGTTCGGCTACGAGTTCATGGCCGCCGCCACCGCGGCCATCGCCTTCATCAGCCTCGGCGTTTGGGCGCACCACATGTTCAGCGTCGGCATGAGTCGGACTGCCGACCTGTTCTTCGTCGTGTCCACGTTCCTCGTGTCGATCCCGACGGGCATCAAATTCTTCAACTGGCTGGCGACGATGTACGGCGGGCGGATTTCGTTCGCCTCGCCGATGCTCTTCTGCATGGGCTTCCTGTCGATGTTCCTGATCGGCGGGCTGACCGGCATCATGCTGGGTGCGGCCCCGTTCAACTTTCAACTGACCGACAGCTACTTTGTGGTCGGCCACTTCCACTTCGTCCTGATCGGCGGCACGCTGTTCGGCGTCTTCGCCGGCATTCATTACTGGTATCCGAAGGTGACGGGGCGGATGCTGTCGGAGCGGCTGGCCCGCTGGCAATTTTGGCTGTTGTATATCGGTTTTCTCCTGACGTTCGGGCCGATGCACATTTCGGGCATGCTCGGCATGCCGCGGCGGATTTATATCTACGATGCCGATCGGGGCTGGGCCATCTGGAATCAGCTAACCACTCTGGGAGCGGTCATCCAGGTGCCCAGCTTCGCGATCTTCGTGTACAACCTGTTCGCGTCGCTCTGGAATGGCCGGCCGGCCGGCGACGACCCCTGGGACGCCTGGACGCTGGAGTGGGGCACGACATCGCCACCGCCCACGTACAACTTTGACACGATTCCGACCGTGCACAGCCGCCGGCCGTTGTGGGACCTCAAACATCCGGATGATCCGGACTGGCAGTATGACTGAAGGAGAACCACGACGTGAGCGCAGCAAGGACCATCACGGCCGATCCCGCGACGGGGCGGTCGTTTCTCGTGCCGCCGCCGATCGCGCCGAGCGGACGCTGGCTCCCGGCCAGTGGGGCCTGGTCAGTTTCCTGGTGTCGGAGGTGGCGCTCTTCGGCACCCTGATTGTCGTCTACCTCTTCTACCTGGGCAAGGATGTGATGGGCGGCCCGACACCGGCAGTGCTAACGCTGCCGCTGGTCCTGTGTACCACGGCGTGCCTGTTGTCGAGCAGTGCCACGATCCACTTTGCGGAGAAATCGCTGCAGCGCGGCCTCCGGGGCCGGTTCCTGCAACTGTGGGCGGCCACCATCGGGCTGGGGGCGCTGTTTCTGGGCGGTACTGCCTTCGAGTGGCATGACCTGATCGTTAACCAGCACCTGACCATCGGCCGCAACCTGTTCGGCACGACGTACTACACGCTCGTCGGTCTGCACGCCGTCCACGTGACCGGCGGAGTGATCGTCATGCTCATCGTGCTCGCCTTGGCGTTGCGGCGGCAGCTGACGACGGCGAACCGGGCCGGAGTCGGGCTGGTGTCGTGGTACTGGCACTTTGTGGATGTCGTCTGGGTGGTGGTGTTTACCGTGGTGTACGTGGTGGGGCGGTAGTGTTTTGCCGCTTGCGGCTTCGCAACGGCATGCGAAGCCGCAAGCGGTTCCGTGGTGGAGCACACGAATGGCAACCGAGCCGCAGAGAACGCCGGAGTCCGTCGAAATGCCCCGGCCGACGGTCGCCCCGTTGATGCTGGCCCTCGGCCTGGTCTTGCTGGCCGCCGGAGTGCCCTTTGGCCTGGGATTTCTCATCGTCGGGGCCCTGGCGATCGTCGCGGGAGTCAGTCTCTGGATCGGCCAACTCCTGCCAGGCCGGGGACATGTGCATGAGCCGCTGGCCGAGCCGGCCCACCGCCCTCGCCCCGTAACGGCGGCCCCCGGCGGCGTGGAGCGGTTGCGCGAGGGGTTGCCCGGCTACCGCCTCCGCTTGCCGCAGGACGTTCACCCCATCTCCGCCGGCCTGAAGGGCGGCCTCGTCGGCGGGGCGATCATGCCGATACCCGCCCTCCTTTGGGGGCTTCTCAGCGGCTACGGCCTCTGGTATCCCATTAACCTGCTGGCCGGCATGGTGTTGCCGGGCGTGGGCAAGATGGACGTCACCGAGCTGACACAGTTTCACGCGTCGCTGCTGCTGGTGGCGCTCGTCATTCATGTCGTCCTGTCGGTGGTGCTCGGCCTGATCTATGGGGTGCTGCTGCCGACGCTGCCGTCAGTCCCGCGGTCGATCGCCTGGGGCGGCCTGCTGATGCCGCTCCTGTGGACGGGGGCGAGCTACCTGGCGATGCACGTGGTCAACCCGGCGCTTCCGGGGCAGGTGAGTTGGCCGTGGTTCCTGGTCTCGCAACTCGTGTTTGGGATCACGATGCCGGCTGTGGTCCTCGGGGCCAAACGTCTGCCAAGGGTGCTGGCCGGGATGGTGGGCGGCCTGTGCGGCGGCGCGGCCATGGCCTTACCGGCCCTGGCCTGGGCGGCGGCGAGCGGCCACGGCTTCTGGTATCCCGTGAACCTTCTGGCCGGGATGGCACAGCCCGGCGTCGGCACCCTGGAGGCGGCGGAGCTGGGCCGCTTCCATGCGGATTGGTTTCTGGCGGCCGCCGCCCTACACGCCGGCCTCTCGATGGGCTTCGGGCTTCTGTTTGCCCTGGTCAGCCCGCGCCTGCCGCCCATCCCGGCGCCGGTCGCCTGGGGCGGCCTCGTCCTGCCGCTGGTGTGGACGGGGATCAGCTACGGCCTCATGGGGGTCGTCAACCCCGCGCTCCAGGATCGCGTGGCCTGGCCCTGGTTCGTAGTGTCGCAGTTCGTGTATGGCGTGGCGGCGGCGGCCGTGGTGCTCCGCTCGGAGACGATCCACATTCCCCCCGCCGGGCGCGGACCGGACCGGGCGGCCGAATTCGTGACCGGTGAACAGGGAGATCGGTCGTGAGCAACCTCCGAGGTGGAAACTGGTGCCTGTCGCTGCTGCTGGCGGTCCTGGCCGCCGGCTGCGACGTGGCCGGCAAGCCCGCCGACGGCGATCGGGGCGCCGGTTTCGAGGGCCTGTACGGCACGCATTGCGCGGGGTGTCACGGAGCGAACGGCCAGTTCGGGCCAGCGCCGCCGCTGAACGACGCGCTCTTTCTCGCCATCGTGCCCGAGACCGAATTGGTGCGCGTCATCAACGAGGGGCGCACCGTCACGCCCACGCAGAAGAGCCTGATGCCGGCCTTCGCCCAGGACCGCGGTGGACCGCTCACGACGGAACAGATCGAGACCGTGGTCAAGGGAATCAAGATGCGCTGGGGCGGCGCGGCGCCGAAGGAGGGGGCGCCGCCCTACCTGGCACCCAGGGAGACTGGCGAACGGGAGCGCGGCGTGAAGGTCTTCGCCCTGGCCTGCGCCGCCTGCCACGGGGACAAGGGGCAGGGGGCCGAGCAAGCCGGGGCCATCGACAATCGCGCCTTCCTGGCCCTCATCAGCGACCAGACCCTGCGGCGGATTGTGATCACCGGCCGGCACGACCTCGGCATGCCCGACTACTCCGACCCCAACATGCGTTCGCCCAAGTTCAAGCCGCTGACCTCGGCGGAGATCGACGACCTGGTCGCATTGCTGGGGGACTGGAGACAGCGCGGAGCGGCCAACGACAAGGGAAGGATCAAATGATGGAGACCAATCCCAACTTGCCGACGAGCGAGCCCCAGCCGGGCCGGCGCACGTTCTTTCGTTGGCTGACCTACGGTTTTGGCGCCGTCGCCGCAGCGGCGATCGGTGTGCCCTTCGTCGGCTACCTATTCGGGCGCGAAAGCGCCGGTCGAATGGTGGCCTCTTGGGCCGATCACCGACTTTCAGCTCAATCAGACGCGCCGCGTGACCTTCACCAACCCGATCCACCAGCCCTGGGATGGAATGGTCGCCCGTACCGGCGTCTACGTCCGCTACCAGGGGCGGGACGAGGAGAAGGGCCACCAGTTTCTCGTTCTCGCCGTCAACTGCGCCCACCTGGGGTGTCCGGTGGAGTGGTTCCAGGAGTCGGGCCTGTTCATGTGCCCCTGTCACGGCGGTGTCTACTACGCCAACGGCGAGCGCGCCTCCGGCCCGCCGCCGCGCGGCCTCTATGCCTGCGTCTACCGCGTGACCACGAAGGATGGCGTCGATGTGCTGGAGATCCAGGCGCCACATTACCCGACATTGCAGGACACGCTGCAACACCCGGCGTAATCCACCTCCCCTCTCCCCGGAGTACCGGGGAGAGGGGGGAAATTGAATCACACGAGGGCTACCCGCCATGACGCGCTGGCTGTCTGCCGCAGGCAACTGGTTCGACGCCCGGCTGGGCCTGCGCGCCGCGTTGCTGCCGATGATGCGCCACCCGATCCCCCGCGAGGTGGCCGGGCCGGTGGGCTGGTGGTATGTTTTCGGCAGCGCGTCGCTGACCCTGCTGCTGGTGCAAATCCTCACGGGCATCGGCCTGGCCCTGGTCTACGTGCCGTCCGCCGACAAGGCCTATGACAGCCTGCTGTCACTGAATGCCGAGCAGTGGGGCCGGTTCCTGCGGGCGTTGCACTATTACGCCGGATCGGGGATGGTGGTCCTGGTCCTGGTCCACATGACGCAGGTGTTCCTGCACGGCTTTTACAAGTACCCGCGCGAGCTGACCTGGGTGCTCGGCGTCTTCCTGCTGCTTTGCACGCTCGGCATGTTCTTCAGCGGCCAGGTGCTGCGCTGGGACCCGGACGCCTACTGGGGACTGGCGGTTGGTGGGTCGATGGCGGGGCGGGTGCCACTGATCGGGCCGTGGGTGGTGCGCATGATGCTGGGCGGGCCCGTGATCGGCGGTGAAGCGCTCAGCCGCTTCTTTGCCCTGCACGTCTTTGTCATCCCCGGCTCCCTGCTGTTTTTCCTGGCCGTTCACCTCTGGCTGGTGATGAAGCGCGGTATCAGCGGTCCGCCGGTGCCCGGGCAGGTGGTCGATCCGACGACCTATGACGAGGGGTACGAGAAGCAGCTCCAGACCGGCGTCCCCTTCCTCGGCGACGCGATGCTGAAGGATGCATTCTTCTCGGCCCTGGCGGTGATCGTCGTGGTGGCCCTGGCCGCGCTGCTGGGGCCGAAGGGGCCGAGCGGCCCGCCCGACCCGACCTTGCCCGGCGCCAACCCCCGGCCGGAGTGGCCGTTCCTGTGGCTGTTCGCCCTGCTGTCGCTCAGCCCGCCGGGGGGGAAACCTTCCTCATCCTGGTGTTCCCGGTGCTGCTGATCGGCGCCCTCTTCCTCGTCCCGTTCGTGAGCAACCGCGGCGAGCGCGCGCCCAGCCGCCGGCCGGTCGCGGTGCTGAGCGTCATCGTGATTGTCACCGCCCTGGCCGTTCTCACTTACCAGGGCGCCACCTCGCCCTGGTCGCCAAAGATGACGGCCTGGAGCAGTGATCCGGTGCCAGAGGACCTGGTGAAGAAGAGTAGTCCGGTCCGATTGCAAGGCTCCCTGGTGTTTCAGAATAAGGACTGCCGCAATTGCCACGCTCTGGAAGGGAGCGGCGGCCAGCGCGGCCCCGACCTGACGGCCGTCGGCAAGCGGCTGACGCGTGACCAGTTGATCGACCAGGTTAGTAACGGCACGCCGGGCGGGGGCAACATGCCGGCCTACGGCAAGCAGATCAGCCCGGCCGAGATGACCGCACTGACCGAGTTCCTTGTGAATCTTCGGCCTCCGAACGCGCTGGCGGCTCAACCTGCCGACGCGCGCTCGGCGGAGAAGCAATACCCATGAGCCCCACGCTCGACGCCTTCCTGCGCCTGGCCGTCCGACCCGTGGCTGCTGATAGGGCTGCTGGTCGCGGCCGGCGTCTACCTGCGCGGCTGGCTTGCCCTGCACCGTCGCGACCCCCAGCGCTGGCACGGCGGCCAGCTCGCCGCCTTCCTGGGCGGACTCGCGGCGATCTATCTCGCCCTGGCGTCGCCGATCGAGCCGTTCGCAGCGCTGTTGCTGCAAGTCCACATGGCGCAGCACCTGCTGCTGATGATGGCGGCGCCGCCGCTTCTGTGGCTCGGGCGCCGCTGTTCCCCCTGCTGCGCGGCCTGGCCCGGCCGATCCGCGTCCACTGGGCCGCCCCGTTGCTGTCCGCGCCGCCGCTGCGGCGACTCTTCGGCCACTTGACACACCCCCTGGCGGCGCTGCCGATTTATGTTGCCGCCAGCTGGATATGGCACATGCCCCGGGTCTACGATATAGCCCTGCGCTCGACCGGCTGGCACTACCTGGAGCACGTTTGTTTCCTCGGTGCGGCGCTGCTGTTCTGGTATCCGGTGGTGCGGCCGTATCCGAGTCGCCCGCGCTGGTCGCCCTGGCTGCTGTTGCCGTACCTGCTTCTCGCCGATCTGTCGAACACGGTGCTGTCGGCGGTGCTGACGTTTTCGGATCGCGTATTGTACCAATACTACGCCGGGGTGCCACGCCTGGGAGGTGTCTCTGCACTGGACGACCAGTCGGCGGCCGGCCTGCTCATGTGGGTGCCGGGATCGCTGGCATTTCTGCTGCCGCTATTCGGCATCGGGGTCCGGCTCCTGTATGGGGAGCGGCACGGCGTCCCCCTGCGCTGCCCAGCGGGCGGCGGCTAAACGAATTGCGCTTCCAGTGATTACTTCTGCACCCGGGCGTGTTGACGTGCTGCGCCTGCCGCTGCTGGGCCGGTTCCTGAAATGGCGCCACGCCCGGCTTTGCTTGCAAGTCCCCATGGTGCTGCTGGCCGGGCTGGTGATCTACGACGGCTTCCGCGGGCCGCAGGTTGGGGCGATGAACCTGGCCGGCATCCTCCCGTGGGTCCACTGGCGCGGTCTGGTCGTCCTGGCACTGCTCGTGGCCGGCAACGTGTTCTGCATGGGTTGTCCGTTTCTGTTGCCCCGAACGCTGGCGCGCCGATTCTTGCCGGCCGGCTGGACCTGGCCGCGGCGGCTGCGCAGCAAATGGCTGGCGGTACTGCTGCTTGTCGTGTTCTTCTGGGCTTATGAAGCGCTGGCCCTGTGGGACCGGCCGTGGTGGACGGCGTGCATCGCGCTGGGCTATTTCATCGCGGCCCTGGTCATCGACGGCCTGTTCCGCGGCGCCTCCTTCTGCAAGTACCTGTGTCCCATCGGGCAGTTCAACTTTGTACAGTCGCTGGCCTCACCGCTGGAAGTCCAGGCGCGCGACCCAGCCGTCTGCGCCTCGTGCCGGACCAGGGACTGCATCCGCGGCCGCGACGGCATCCCCGGCTGTGAGCTGGGCCTGTTCCTGCCGCGCAAGGCTGGTAACATGGACTGCACCAGCTGCCTCGATTGCGTCCACGCCTGCCCGCACGATAACGTCGGGCTGATCGCCCGCGCCCCCGGCGCGGACTTGTGGTCCGATCCCCCGCGCTCCGGCGTCGGCCGCTTCAGCCGGCGCCCGACATCGCGGCCCTGGTCCTGGTGCTGGTGTTCGGGGCCTTCGCCAACGCCGCGGGCATGGTCGGCCCCGTGGCGGACGGACAGCAATGGCTTGCGGAGTTGGTGGGTCTTCAGTATCCGTTGCTGGCCACGACGTTGTTCTACCTCGTGGCCGTGCTCGTGCTGCCGCTGCCGGCTGTCGCCGGCGCGGCGGCGCTCAGTCGCTGCTGGGGGCGGCTGGAGTGCAGCACCCTGGCGGTGACGACGCGCTTCGCCTACGCCCTGGTGCCGCTCGGCTTTGGTATGTGGCTGGCGCATTACACCTACCACCTCGCGACCGGTTACGATGCCGTGGTGCCGGTGACGCAGCGCTTTGCCGCGGACCTGGGGATTACGTCCCTCGGCGCTCCGGAATGGGCCCGTGCCTGCTGCCGACCGATGCCGGCGTGGTTGCTGCCGCTGGAGATCCTCTTCCTGGACGTTGGGCTGCTTCTATCCCTTTACACCGGCTATCGCCAGGCGCCAACCCTGCGGGCCCTGGCGCCGTGGGCGCTCTTGATGCTCCTGTTGTTCGCGCTGGGGGTATGGATTCTGTTTCAGCCGATGCAGATGCGCGGCACCTTGTGAAGGATTATTGACAACTGGGCAACCAACGCTGCGCGTCAGAGCCGGAAGCGTCAGCGACGGATTCGGGTGAGCGCCGTCGCTGACGCTTCCGGCTCTGACGCGCAGCGTTGGCGCAGTTGTCAATAAGGATGAATCAACCATGAAGGACCACGCGCGACCGATCGTCTGGCTGTTAGCTGTTTCATCCTTCATCCTTCATCCTTCATCCTTTGCGATGGCGGATGGTGGTGCGGTGCGACTGTGCGAGCAGGCCGGTAACTATCGGCTCGCCGTGTTCACTTCGCCCACGCCGTTCCGGGCTGGCCCCGTGGACATCAGCGTGCTGGTGCAGGATGCCGGGACCGGTGAATCCGTGGCACAGGCGCAGGTGACACTGCGTCTGACGGCGCGGGGGTCCGGACGGGTGCTGGAACAATCGGCCACGTCCGGGGCGGCGAGCAACAAGCTGTTCCACGCGGCCGTCTTTGAGCTTCCGGAGGCGGGCTCGTGGGACGTTGAGGTTTCCGTGGATGGGCCGCACGGGCCGGCCCGCGCTCGATTCGAGGTCGAGGCCGGGGCCCCGACGCCGCACTGGTTGGACCTGTGGCCTTGGTTCGGTTGGCCGGTCCTCGCGGTCGCGCTCTTCGGGCTTCACCACGTGCTGGTCAGGCGGCAACGACGGGGCACGCTGTCAAAGCGAGGCACGGCTGCAAGTGGGTAAATCTTCCCGCCAGGCGGCAGAGTAGTTACCCCCGCGACTGTTCTTCGCTCCCTGGCACCGCGTTTTATCCGTACGGTTCGCCAAAACTCGTGCCCGCATCGGTTTGGCACGCTCGTTGCCTGTCACCCTCGCGGGAATGATCCTCTTGATAACGGAGTCAACCATGCAACTGGGAATGATTGGACTGGGACGGATGGGTGCCAACATGGTGCGGCGGCTCCTCCAGGGGGGCCACCACTGCGTGGCTTTCGACAGGTCGCCGAAGGCGGTCGAGGAGTTGGTGCGGGAGAAGGCGGTCGGCGCCGCTTCGCTCGCGGACCTCGTGAAGAAACTCGACACGCCGCGAGCGATCTGGCTGATGGTCCCGGCGGCCGTTGTGGACCAGGCCATCGCCGATCTCGTTCCGCTGTTGGAATCAGGGGACATCCTGATCGACGGCGGCAATTCCTACTACGTGGACGACATCCGCCGCGCCGGGGACCTGGCATCAAAACGGATTCACTATGTGGACGTGGGCACGAGTGGCGGCGTCTGGGGCCTGGAGCGCGGCTACTGCATGATGATCGGCGGCCCGGAGCCGGCGGTGCGACGGCTCGACCCGATCTTCCGAACGCTGGCACCCGGGACGGGTGACATCCCGCGCACTCTAGGCCGCGACAAGATCGGCGGCACGGCCGAGCAGGGTTACCTGCACTGCGGACCGAACGGGGCAGGACACTTCGTCAAGATGGTCCACAACGGCATCGAGTACGGCATCATGGCCGCGTATGCCGAGGGGCTGGCCGTCCTGCGCGACGCCAACGCCGGCAAGCGGGGCAACGAGATCGACGCCGAGACGACGCCGCTGCGCGACCCGGAACAGTACCAGTACGACCTGAACCTGCGCGATATCACCGAGGTGTGGCGGCGCGGCAGCGTCATCGCGTCGTGGCTGCTCGACCTGACCGCTACTGCCCTGGTCAAGGATGCGGCGCTCTCGGAGTTCGCGGGCCGGGTCTCGGACTCGGGTGAGGGGCGGTGGACGATCAAGGCCGCCATCGACGAGGCGGTGCCGGTGCCCGTCCTCAGCGCCGCCCTCTACCAGCGCTTCAGTTCACGGGGCGAGGCCGACTTCCAGGACAAACTCCTGTCGGCGATGCGCTTCCAGTTCGGTGGGCATATTGAGAAGAAATGACCTACGTTTAGCCGCCGCGAAACGGGAATGGGAGGGAGGCTCCAATGCAGAGGGACATACTCGCAGACGCCGATGTCGTCGCCCGCCAGGCTGCCGCCGTCATCGCTGCCGAGGCCCGGGAGGCCGTGGCGGCGCGTGGCCGCTTCGTCCTGGCTGTCAGCGGCGGCCACACGCCCTGGATCATGCTGCGTGCCCTGGCCGGGGAAGACGTTCCGTGGGACGGGGTCCACCTGGCCCAGGTGGACGAGCGCATCGCCCCCGCGGGACACGCCGACCGCAACTGGACGCACCTGCGCGAGAGCCTGCTGGAGACGGCCCCGCTCCGGGCGGATCAGGTCCACCCCATGCCGGTGGAGTCTCCGGACCTGGAGAACGCGACCAGGCGTTACGCCCAGCTTCTCGAAGAGATCGCGGGCCAGCCGTCGGTCCTCGACCTGGTCCACCTCGGCCTCGGGCCGGACGGGCACACCGCCTCTCTGGTCCCCGGAGATCCGGTCCTCAACGTCACCGATGCCAACGTGGCACTGACGGGGCTCTACCAGGGGAGGAGACGGATGACGCTGACTTATCCGGTCCTCAATCGGTCCCGGCGCGTGCTGTGGGTGGTGACGGGCAGCGAGAAGGCGGCCATGCTGGGCCGCCTGTGGGCCGGCGACGAATCAATCCCCGCCGGGCGCGTCAGCCGCGGCCGGGCTTTCCTGCTGGCTGATCGGGCAGCGGCAGGACAGATGACGACAGACACCGTCTAGTGCCCCTCTCCCCGGTACTCCGGGGAGAGGGGTTGGGGGTGAGGGGGCTTTCATGTTACGAATCCAAGACCCCTCACCCCCGACCCCTCTCCCCGGAGTACCGGGGAGAGGGGAGGTTATTAAGACCATGCATACCACAGATTCACCCTCTCGGAAGACTCGCATCGTCATCCTTGGCGGCGGCTTCGGCGGGGTTTATACGGCCCGTCACCTGGAACGGCTGCTCCAGCGCCGTTCCGACGTGGAGATCGTTCTGGTGAGCCGGGACAACTTCCTCGTCATGACGCCGCTGTTGTTCGAGGTGTGTTCCGGAGCCCTCGACGTGCGGCATTGTTCTTTCCCAATCCGGGCGTTCCTGCGGACCACCCGCTTCGTGGAAGCCAATGTGCAGGGCATCGACCTGGAGCGCCGGGTCGTCCATCTGGCGGCCGCGGGGGAGAGCGGAGAACTGGCCTACGACCAGCTGGTGCTGGCCCTCGGGGCGATGACCAACCGCGTCATGATCCCCGGCTCGGAGCACGCCTTCACCTTCAAGACCCTGGCCGACGCCCTCCTGCTCCGCAACCACATCCTCGAGCGCTTCGAGCGCGCCGACGTGGAACCAGACCCGGAGCGCAGCGCCGGCTGCTCACGTTCGTCATCATCGGCGGCGGCCTGGTGGGAGTCGAATTGTTCGGCGAACTGACTGCTTTTGTGGATGGGATCGCGCCGCTTTACAAGCACGTGAATCGCGACGAGGTCCGTTTCATCCTGCTCCAGGCCGGCGCGGATCATGCCGGAAATCAATCCGACCCTGGCCGACTACGGAGCGCGGGTGCTTGGCGGCCGGCGTGGAGCGGACATCCGCACGCACGTTCCTGTCCGGGCAATCGAACTGGGCAAGGTCCACTTGCCTGACGAGACGATTGAAGCAGAAACCATCATTCTGGCGGCCGGGGTCGTCCCCAACCCAGTCGTGGCTGGCCTGCCCGTGGAAAAGGACCGCCGCGGACACATCGCCGTCGATGGGACCATGCGCTGCCCGAGCCGTCCTGAGGTGTGGGCCCTGGGAGACTGTGCGTGCATTCCGGCTCCCGATGGAACACCCTACCCGAACCTGGCCCAGCACGCCCTGCGCGAGGCCAGGGTGCTGGCCCAGAACATCTGCGGTGCCTTGGACGGACAGGCCCCCCAGCCGTTCGTCTACGACACCCTGGGAATGATGGGATCTCTGGGCCACGGCAAGGCGTTCGGTCAACTCCTGAAGGTGCGGGTGCATGGCGTTCTCGCCTGGTTCGTGAGGCGCACCTACTACCTGCTGCAGATGCCGGGCTGGCATCGGCGGCTGCGCATCATGATCGACTGGACCTTTGCGCTGCTGTTCCGGCCGGACGTCGTCAAGATCAGCCTGGATAGCGAGGCGGCGCTGATCCTCCGCGAGGCCGCGGCGGATCGGCTTCCGGCGGGCCACGATGCGCTTCCAAATAGCGGCGCCAAGCCGCCTGCGGTTTCAACGGAGATGACGAGGAGATTGACCCATGACCCTTGGCTACGACAAACCACTGTACGTGTTGCCCTTCGACCACCGGGCTTCCTTCTCCAAGGAAATGTTCGGCTGGGAGGGCGAGCTGAGCCCCGAGCAGACGGCAGCAGATTGCCGCCGCCAAGCGGGTAATCTTCGACGCCGCCCGGGCCGCGGTGGCGGGCGGCGTGCCGAAGCAGCGTGCCGGCATCCTCGTGGACGAGCGGTTTGGCGCGGCCATCCTGCGCGACGCCCGGGCAGAAGGTCTGATTACGTGCTGCCCTGCGGAGGAGAGTGGCCAGGAGGAGTTCGAGTTCGAGTACGGCCCGGACTTCGCCCGCCACATCGAGGCATTCGACCCGACCTTTTGCAAGGTGCTGGTGCGCTACAACCCGGGAGGCGACAAGGCCCTCAACCGGCGCCAGGCCGCCCGTCTGCGGCAACTGTCCGACTACCTGCACGCCAGCAACCGTCTCTACATGTTCGAGCTGCTCGTGCCCCCAACGCCGGCCCAGCTCCAGCGTCTGGGAGGCGACAGGAAGGGCTATGACCTCGAGCTGCGCCCGCAACTGATGGTCCAGGCCATCCACGAGCTGCAGGACGCCGGGGTCGAAGCGGACGTGTGGAAGCTCGAGGGCCTGGACCGGAAGGACGATTGCCAGAAGGTCGTGGCGGCGGCCCGGCGGGACGGCCGTGCCAAGGTCGGCTGCATCATCCTGGGCCGCCACGAGAGCGATGACAAGGTGCGGCTGTGGCTGACGACCGCGGCGGCCGTCCCCGGGTTCATCGGTTTCGCGGTCGGCCGGACGACCTTCTGGCAGCCGCTGGTGGACTACCGGGCCGACCGGATCACGCGCGAGGTCGCTGTCGCCCGGATCGCCGCCTCCTACCGCGGGTGGGTGGACGTGTTCGAGAAGGCGGAGATGACACCGCGCGGACGGCAACGCCGCTGATAGGGAGGATCGACGATGAGCGGGTCCGGACACCTGTGGGCCATCGGCTACGACGACATGGAACGGGCCGCTCAGGTCCGCGATGCGCTCGCCCGGCTCGGCGAGAGGCACTGCCTCATCCTCCTCGACACGGCTGTGGTCGTGCGCTACCCCGACGGATTAGTCACGCTCGACGGGGAGCCGTTCGTGGTCGTCCCCAAAGCCCGAGGCCGCACCCTTGCGAGCTTCCTCGCGGGCCTGGCGCTGGGCGCGCCGCCGCTGACCGGCGCGGCCGTGGGCGCCTTTCTGAGAGGCACTGGCACCACCGCCGCGGCCGCGGTCGGAATCGGCGAGGACTTCGTCGGCGAAGTCGAGGGGCTGGTGAAGCCGGGGACTTCTGCCCTGTTCGTCCTGGATCAGGAATGCGATATGGACGCAGTCTTGCAGGGCATACGCGGCCTTGGCGGGACCGTGTTAAGGACCAATGTCGATCTAAAGCGGGCCAGGCTGATTCAGTCTACCTTGGCTGCGGGCAAACCCTGAGCGGAGGACTGACAATGACCACAACGGCGCACTTCTGGGCCATCGGCTACGACAAGATGGGCCGGGCCGATGAGGTTCGCGACGAGTTTGTGCGGCTCGGAAAACCAGGCCGTCTTGCACAGGAGGATGTACCGCGGCCCGACGGCCAATCCGCGGTCCCTGCCGCCCGGTCAGCTGGAGGTGACATGGGCTGAAGGCGGGGCGGTGCCGATCATCGGGGTCGGCGACTCAGCAGCGCTGGTGGTGGTCGCAGTCGCGTGCCACCTGGGAAGAGGGAAGCTGCCCGCCCGCTCAGGTTTTCCAGGCCATTCTTGCTGCGATGAGGTAGCCTGGCGGGCGGGGAAGGTCAGGGCGCTGGCGCCGCCGGCCCGCAAGGCGCCGGCGCTGCCCTGGACGGCCCACTGCGGTGACGCCCGGCGAAACGAGCTGCTTCCTCGTTGATTTCCTCCCGCAAGGCACTTCGCGGCCTCGGCCCGGTGCCAGGCGAATGCCTGTACAAGGAATGGAACACTGATCCGCGCTAATCTTCGCTAAAAGAAGGATGGAAACCCAGTTTCCGATTAGTGTGGATCAGCGTCGATTAGTGTTTCCCCCTCACCACCCCGGCCGGCCGCTGAGCAGGGGCCACTCCAGGCCGCTGTGCAGGGTATGGAACAGGGCGGCGCCGGGGTTCTTCTCCGCAAGGCACTTCGCGGCCTCGGCCCGGTGCCAGGCGAACGCCTGCTCCGCGGTCACGCTGAAGTCCCGCGGATAGCGGGTGCGCAGATACTCCCAGTCCTCTTGCATTTCTTGCGGGGACAGGGGCACGGCGGCACCGGAGCGGTCGAGACGCTGGCCGTCGAGGAACTCGGCGAGCCGCACCCAGTCGGAGGGGGGACGGTCGTCCAGTGACATATCCCAGACCCGCGCCGTCTTGTCGCGGCCCGCCCCCTACTCCCTCTAGGGGCCGCCCGCCCCTCCTGGCTTACTTGCGGGGCGACCTGGTTCGGGGGCCAATCGCCATAAGCGCACTATCTTGTCGACATAGCTCGCTGACAGCGCCCGCTTGCCATCCGGGCTGAAGGCCACACCGAGGACAGAACCCGTGTGACCCTCAAAGGAATGCACGACCCTACCTGAGTCCATGTTCAACAGCCGCACAGTCGGCCATTTGCTCCCCAGCAGCGCCATCTTTCCGTCCGCCGTGAAGGCCGCGCTGAAAACAGTCGAAAACTCTTCGACCGTAACGGATCGCAGTTCCTTCCCGGTTTCCTCGTCCCATATTCGCACCGTTTCGTCATCACCGGCCGATAGCACCTGCTTGCCATCTGGGCTGAAGGCCACTCGGACAACATCATGTCTGTGGCCTTTGAAGCAGCGCAGTTCCTTCCCCGTCTCGACCTCCCACAAGCGCACCGTTGCATCATCACCGCTCGATACGACCCGTTTACCGTCCGGGCTGAAGGCCACGCTCTCGACGTTTTTTGTGTGGCCCTTGAAGCACTGCAGTTCCTTCCCCGTCTCGACGTTCCAGAGCCGCACAGTTTGGTCTTCACTGCCGGACAGCGCCCGCTTGCCGTCCGGGCTCAAGGCCACGCCGAGAATTCCCTTCGTGTGGCCATCGAAGCAGCGTAATTCTTTCCCCGTCTCCGCCTCCCAGAGCCGCAGTGTCTGATCCATGCTGCCCGAGAGTACCCGCCTGCCGTCAGGGCTGAAAACTACGCTCCAAACCGTTGACTTGTGACCCTTGAAACAACGCACTTCCTTGCCCGTCTCCACGTCCCACAGGCGTATCGTTGTGTCAGCGCTGCCTGAGAGCGCTCGCTGACCGTTGGGGCTGAAGGCGACGCTGTAGACGCCTTCGGTATGGCCCTTGAAACGTCGCAATTCGCAGTACGCTTTTGCATTCAGTGCATCGAGCAATTTCTCAGCGCCTTGGTAACCTCGGGGTCATTATTACGGCCCACCGCGGCATGCAGCGCCTCCCACGCCGAATCGCCCATGGCCTCCAGCGCCTTGCTCGCTGCTTCGCGCTGGTCGAACTTGTCGCTGCCCAACTGCTTGATGAGCCGCTCGATTTCAGCGGGTGTCTTTGGGGGAGCCGCCGTCTCGGCGGCTTGACCGCCGATAGTAGCGTTCCAGAGCAGGGCCGACGCGGCGAGGGTGAGCAGGCAGTGACGCAGCCGAGGCATGGGAACTTCCCCCTGAGTGGGGTGGGTGGTACGGGCAACGACAACCTCCATAGGGTACTCGGAATCCGCGGCCGTTGTCGAGCCTTCGCTGGCGCGTCAGGCTTGTGTGAGGTTGTCTCGTGCCGCGGTAGGCATTGACTGGGGCGCCGGGGTCGGGACAATAGCGGTATGGATACCACAGGTCTGAACAGCACTGGCCTGCCCCCCGACGTTCAGGCGGATACCGACGCCTTGATGGAGCACCTGACGGCCGGCAAGCCCCTCGACCCGGAGGTGGCCCGCCGCATCCACGCGCGTGCGGCCTGCATTACTGAGCAAATCCGACAGAAGCACGGCACGCTGAACATCGCCGTGGACCTTATTCGCGAGACCCGAGACGAGGAATGAGGTACGTGCTGGATTCCTGCGTGGCCCTGAAACTCGTCTTGCCTGAGCCCGACTCCGATAAGGCCATCCAGCTGCGTGACAACGCCCGGCAGGGCATCCACCAGTTGCTCGCGCCGGACGTCTTCCCCGTCGAAGTCGCTCACGCCTTGACCCGGGCCGAGCGTCAGGGCGCATTGCCCCGCCTCAAGGCTGGGCCTTTTGGCAGTCCATCATGGCGGATGCACCGCAGTCCCACCTATCGCTGCCCCTCATGCCGCGGGCCTACGCGATTTCGTCTGCCGCCCGGATCGGCGTCTACGACTGCCTCTACGTCGCGCTGGCCGAACGTGAAGGATGCGAACTCGTGACGGCAGACATGCGTCTCGTCAACGGCCTCGGACCTCAGTTCCCCTTCATCGTGCCGCTGTCGTGGCTGCCGTGATGGGTCACCTTGGCCAGGCCCCAGTCCACCAGCAGCGTTTCGCCGAACTTGCCGAGCATCACGTTGGCCGGCTTGATGTCGCGGTGCAGCACGCCGCGTGAGTGGGCGTAGGCCACGGCGTTGCAGACGGCGATGAAACGGGTCAGGAGTTGGCGAAATTCCAGGTTTCGCTCGACCGGCGAGCGGGGGGCGTCAGCCCCCCGGTTAGGGTCATCACCGGGGGGCTGACGCCCCCCGCTCGCCGGGACCTCGTGACGCCCCCCGCTCGCCGGGACCTCGTGACGTCCCCCGCTCGCCTGATTGGCGTTCGCCGCCTCGTGAAAGCGGCGGGCGGCGGAGTCCAGCGATTCGCCGCGGATGAAGCGCATGGCGTAGTAGGGCCGGCCGTCGGCATGGCGGCCCAGGCCATAGACCGGCACGATGCTCGGGTGCTCCAGCCGGCCGTTGACCTCGGCCTCGCGCAGGAAGCGCCCCTGGCTGGCGGGGTCGTCGGCATAATCGTCCTGGATTTCCTTGAGGGCGACCTCGCGGCCAACCTCGGTATCCAGGGCGACGAAGACCTCGCCGAGTCCGCCGCGGGCATGGGAACGCAGGACGCGGTAGCGGACGCCGTCCGAGACCGGGGCGTCGGTGGGAGGAGTGCCGTCGGGGAGCGTGGGCGGCAGGGTGGCGGCCCCATCGGCATCGAGCGGCGGCAGGGTGGCCTGGGAGTCGACTTCGGAAACCGGACGGGTGGGCGTGGGATCGGTCATGGCAGGAGCCTCGGCGTCGCGGCGAGGGGAAGCAGGATGAGTCTACCAGTGGGGAGCACGTCGAGACAAAGGGAATCCGGCAGAGCGGAAGGAGGTTTCGCAGGTGTAGCGAAATGATACACTCGTGACTTGCCCACAAATGCGTGAGCAAGTGAGCAAGTCACTATGTCGTAAGGCGCAAGTCCTTGCAATACAGTGATTTATCGCACCGGAGTGACTTGTTCACCGACTTGCCAGTGAGCAAGTCACTGGGGGTCCAAGGATGCGGATCCCCGACATCATGTGTCACGCGATCACGCCCTTCACCACGTTGCCCTTCACGTCGGTCAGGCGCATGTCGCGGCCGGCGTAGCGGTACGTCAGCTTTTCGTGGTCCAGGCCGAGCAGGTGCAGGATGGTCGCGTGCCAGTCGTGGATGTGGACCTTTCCCTCGACCGCCTCGTGGCCGTAGTCGTCGGTGCTGCCGTAGGAGAAGCCGCCCCTGGCGCCGCCGCCGGCCATCCAGGTGGTGAAGCCGCGGGCGTTGTGGTCGCGGCCGTCGGTGCCCTGGGCGTAAGGCGTGCGGCCGAACTCGCCGCCCCACAACACCAGCGTGTCTTTCAGCAGGCCGCGCAACTTGAGGTCCTTCAGCAGCCCCGCAATCGGCTTATCGACGCTAGCCGCCTTGTTGCCCAACGCGTTCTTCAGGTCGCGGTGGTGGTCCCAGCCGCCCGAAGTCAGTTCGACGAACCGCACCCCGGCCTCGACGAAGCGGCGTGCCAGGAGGCACTGCCGTCCGAAACCGTCGGTGCCCTGCGCGCCGATGCCGTAAAGCGCCTTCGTCGCCGCCGACTCGCTGGCGATGTCGATCACCCTGGGCAGGTCCTTCTGCATGCGGAAGGCCAGCTCGAATGACTCGATGGCCCCCTCGATCTCGGCGTTGTGCGGCTCGCGCTCGAGCACCCCGCGGTTGAGCGACTGCAGGAAGTCGAGCTGCGTCCGCTGGTCGCCGGTGGACTGGTTGGGGTTGCGGATGTTGCTGACGCGCGGCGGGGCGTTGCCGCCGCCGCCGAAACCGCCGAAGCCGAGGCTGATCGGCGTGCCCTGGTAGACGGCCGGCAGGAAGGCGCTGCCGTAGTTGGCGGGGCCGCCGTTCTGCAACGGCGGGCTGATCGTGACGAAGCCGGGCAGGTTCTCGTTGCCGGTGCCCAGGCCGTAGAAGGCCCACGCGCCCAGCGACGGCCGCTTGAACTGGAAGATGCCCGTGTGCAGTTGCAGGAAGGCCTGCGAGTGGGCCGGCACGTCGGTGTGCATGCCGCGCAACAGGCACAGCTCGTCGGCCTGCCTGGACAGCTCGGGGAACAGCTCCGAGATCCACAGGCCGGACTTGCCTTGCTGCTTGAACTTCCAGGGCGAGGCCAGCACCTTGCCCCCGAAGCTGCGGCCGCCGGGCATCGTCTTGCCGTCGAGGTCGGGCAGCCTCGGCTTGTAATCGAAGGTGTCGACGTGTGACGGGGCGCCTTCCATGCAGAGGAAGATCACGTGCTTGGCCCGTGGCGGGAAGTGCGTCTTCTTGGGGGCCAGGGGGTTGTCCTTCTCCGCCGCCCAGGTCGAGAGGCTGGCGAAGGCGAGGTAGCCGAAGCCCGCGGCGGCGCTCTTCAGGGCCGCGCGACGCGAGAGCAAAAACGAATTCATGGGGGAGCTCCCATTCACAGGCGAACCGGCAGCGTGAGCTGCCGGGTTTTCTGCCCAAACCCGGCAGCGTGAGCTGCCGGGTTTTCTGCCCAAACCCGGCAGCGTGAGCTGCTGGGTTTTCTGCCCAAACCCGGCAGCGTGAGCTGCCGGGTTTTCTGCCCAAACCCGGCAGCGTGAGCTGCTGGGTTTTCTGCCCAAACCCGGCAGCTCACGCGGCCGGGTTTTCTGCCCAAACCCGGCCGCTCACGCTGCCGGTTCGCCGGGTCTATCGATGACTGAACTCCGCGCTGGCGAAGAGCGCCTGGCACAACATCGCCCACGTCGAGTGGTGGCCGTGGTTCTTGCCGTAGTCCGCGAGGAACTTCCGGGCGCCGGCAGTCTCCTTCTCCGAAGGCGGCCGGGCATAGCAAAGCTGGTAGGCGCGGGCCAGGCGGGCGTCGTCGCCGCCGTCGCCGGCCAGGACCCTTTCGGCCAGCCCCTCCGCCTGGCGGATGACGAACGGGTTGTTCATCAGGTAAAGCGATTGCGCGGGGACCGTCGTCGTCGGCCGGTCGCCGATGATCAGGCTGGGGTCCGGGAAGTCGAATAGCGTCAGGATTTCGGGCAGGCCGTCGCGGACGATCGGCAGGTAGACGGTGCGGTGCGTGTCGGTCGCGGCCGGGTCGCCGCCGCCGGGACCGCCGCGCCCGCGGAAGGCAGCGCTCCCCTCGCCGCCTCGCGCCACGCTGTCGCCCTTCGGCGGGGTAAGGTCCAGCCGGCCGGATACCGCCAGCATCGCGTCGCGCAGCGCCTCGGCCTCCAGGCGGCGCTTCGGCATCCGCCATACCAGCACGTTGTCGGGGTCGGCCTCGAAGTTCTTCTCGTCAAACTGCGAGGAGAGCCGATAGGCCCGGCTCAGCACAATAGTGCGAATCAACTTCTTGACGGACCAGCCGCCCTCGGCGAAGGTAACGGCGAGGTGGTCGAGCAGGGCGGGATGGCTCGGCGGCTGGCCGGAGGCGCCGAAGTTGTCGGGCGTCGGCACCAGGCCGCGGCCCGTCAGGTGCAGCCAGACGCGGTTGGCCATCACGCGGGCCGTCAGCGGGTTCTCCGTCGAGGCGATCCAGTCGGCCAGCTCGCGCCGGCCGCTCTCCGACCGGCGGATGTAAGGCTGCTTCGTCGTCAGCACCTGCGGGAAGCCGCGCCGGACCGTCTCGCCCGGTTGGCGGATTTCGCCGCGGGCGTACAGCGGGCTGTCCGAGGCGAAGGTCGCCTCGCGCACGCCCATTGCCAGCGGCTTCGGCGTGCCGTCCGACTCGTACAGGGCCAGCTGGCTCTGGAGCTGGGTGACACGGCTCTGCATGAAGATGCGGCGGATGAACACGTCCTGCCCCTGGCCCGTCACCTTCTGCATCTGGTCGCGCACGTCCTTGATTTGTCCCTCGATGCCCTCGCGGCGCACAGATGTCAACGGCTCCAGCGCCACGGTCGTGCCGGCCTCCCTCGGCAGCGTGACGAGGGGGCTGGGATGGTTGCTGTTGATCAGCCGGATGGTGCCGTAACAGGTCTGCGTGCTCTTGAAGATACCGGCCAGGGCGTAGTAGTCCTTCTGCGGGATGGGGTCGAACTTGTGGTCGTGGCAGCGGGCACAGGCGGCGGTCAGCCCCTGGAACGCCTGGAAGGTGGCGTCGATCTGCTCGTCGGCCACGTCCATCTGAAACTGCCGCGGGTTGCGCTCGTCGAGGGACTTCGGGCCGACGGCGAGGAAGCCGGTGGCGATCAGAAACTCCGCCCTCTGGTGGTCGTCCTTGGCGGTGAGCAGGTCTCCGGCCAGCTGCTCGCGGATGAACTGGTCGTAGGGCCTGTCCTTGTTGAAGGCGGCGATGACGTAATCGCGGTAGCGCCAGGCGTGCGGGTAGGCGAAGTTGGCGGCCCGGCCGCTCGACTCGGCGTAGCGGGCCACGTCGAGCCAGTGTCGGGCCCAACGCTCGCCATACCGCGGCGAGGCGAGCAGATGGTCGATCACCTTCTCCAGCGCCGGCCGCGGCCTGGCCGCGTACTCCTTCACGAACGTCTCGAACGTCTTCCGGGGCCGGCGGCAGGCCGGTCAGGTCGAAGTACAGGCGCCGGACGAGTGTGCGGGGGTCGGCGTCGGCGACGGGCCGGAGCCCCTTCGCTTCGAGGCCGGCGAGCACGAAGCGGTCGATATCGCCGCCGGCCCAGGCCGTGTCCTTGACCGCCGGGGGCACCGGTTTCTTCGGCGGCTGGAACGCCCAGAACTTGCGGCCCTTCTCGATGTCGATCTCGTACCTCGTGACCTTGGCGGCACCCTCGCGCAGGTCGGCGCCCCCATCGCCACCCACTTCTCGAAGTCGGCGACGATGTCGTCAGCGAGCTTCTTCTTGGGCGGCATCTTGCGCTTGTCGTCGTCGTGGCGGATCGCCTTGATGAGCGGACTGTTCTTGGGATTGCCCGGCACGACAACGGCGCCATGCTCGCCGCCCTTGCGCAGGCGCCGCGCGGGTGTCGAGCTTCAGGCCGCCGCGGACCTTCTCGGCGGTCGCCGAATGGCAGGAGTAGCATTCCCGGACCAGGACGGGCCGGATGCTTTTCTCGAAGAAGGCGATCTGCTCCGCCGTCGGGGCCGGGTCGGGCCGAGGCTGCGCGCGGAGGCCCAGAGGAGCCGCCGCCCAGGCCGCAAGGAGGGCGGCGCACGGAACCATCCGGCGTAGGGGACGCTGCATCGGAACCACCTCGCACCGTGGGGAATGGACCGACACAGTATTTAACCGCGCTGGACGCCGAAGGTGGTGGTCAATCGCGGTGCCGGGGAATACCGTCCCGCGGGGGCCTGCGGTAGACGCGGGGCGTGGAACAAGCTGCCACGACGAGGATGCCATCGCCACGACGCGCCCAGCGCCCGGCCTCCGCATTCTTCCGACCTCATTGTTTCCGAGCACTTTGGGTCAGTGTGGTGCCACGTCCTCGGGGCAGCGGCCTGCCGAATCCCCTAGTTCCTGAGTCAGGCGGCGGGTGATGGCGGCACCTCGGAAAAGAGGCTGCTCAGGCCTTCCGCCATCGTCGGATGTGCAAGAATGGCGTCGCGTAAGCCTGTGTAGGGCAGGCCCGCCAGCATCGCCGTCTGCACCACGGCCATCACTTCGCCGGCCTCCGGGCCAAACATCGTGAAGCCCAGAATGCGGTCGCTCCGCGCTCGACGAGCGCCTTCATGAAGCCGCGTGTCTCCCCCGTCGTCCGCGTCCGAAGCACGGCCCCCATCGGCAACTTGGCGACGCGCACCGCCACGCCGCGGCTTCGGGCCTCGGCCTCGCTCAGGCCGACTCGCGCCAGCGGCGGGTCCGTGAACAGGCAGAACGGGATGAGCCGGTCGCGCGTCGTCCGCTTCCCCCCGGCCAGGTTGTCGCGGATCACCCGGAAGTCGTCCTCGGACACGTGCGTGAAGTGGGGGCTGCCGGCACACTCGCCGATGGCCCAGACGCCCGCCGCACTCGTTTCAAGCCGGTCGTTGACCTGTATATAGCCCCGCTCATCGAGCCGCACGCCGAGGGTGTCCAGGCCGATCCCCGCGGTGTTGGGGGTGCTTCCCGTCGCGGCCAGGATGTCGCTGCCTTCGATGCGCCGCTCGCCTTGAGGCGTCCGCACGTGGAGGCGCACGCTCTCCCCGGACCGCCCTTCGACCTGGAGCACCTCGGCCGAAAGGAACACCTCGATCCCTTCGTCGCCCAAGAGCTGCCGGATAGCGTCCGCGACATCCGGGTCCTCTCGGTCAAGCAACTGCGGCCCGTGCTGGACCACCGTCACACAGCTACCGAACCGGCGGTACGCCTGCGCGAACTCGAGACCGACATAGCCGCCGCCGAGCACGATCAGGTGCCCGGGCAAGCGGTCCAGTTCGAGCGCCTCGATGTGGGTGAGCGGCCGGGCCTCCGCGAGGCCGGCGATGGCCGGGATCGTCGCGCGCGTCCCCACGTTGAGGAAAACGCGCTCCCCCTTCAGTACGCGCGTGCCGCCGCCGTCGCGCAAGCGCACCTCCAACGTTTTCGGTGCCACGAACCGCCCGTCGCCCATGATCAGCTCGGCGCCGCTCTGCCGGTACAGGTCCAGATGCAGGGCGATCAGCCCCTCGACCATCGCGCGC
Source organism: uncultured Planctomycetota bacterium (assembly GCA_963827935.1). Classification (GTDB taxonomy): domain Bacteria; phylum Planctomycetota; class Planctomycetia; order Gemmatales; family Gemmataceae; genus DATFNV01. Next base: position 108,445 of record CAWHCN010000005.1, read on the forward strand.
TTGCGCTGCCGCACCTTGGCCATGTCCACTGCGACGGAGCCGGTCACGATCCCGAACTGCGCGGCATGGTGCAGCAGGTCCGCGACCTTGGCGCTCCAGACCTCGTTCTTGCTGGGGAGGCAGTTGGTGTTCGGGCACGACCCGCCGATATAGCGGCGCTCGACGACCGCGACGCGGCGTCCTGAGCGCCGCCAGGTGCCAGGACAGCAACTTGCCGCCCGCCCCGCTGCCAAGCACCAGGTCGTGGTACGAATCCGTCTGAGACATGCTTATCTCCTTCTATAGACCTCACGAGTCCGGTTCGACGGCATGGTTGCGGAAACGGCCGCAGGCCCCAGCTGACGGCGGGGCCCGTGGCCGTTGCTGATCAACGCAGCCCCCCTGAAATGGTAAGGATTTCCCCCGTAATGTAGGCGGACTCAGCCGATGCCAGGAAGACGACCGCGGGCGCGATCTCCTGCGGCTGGCCGATCCTGCCGAGCGGAGTTTGCGTCACAGCCTGCTTTTCAAAATCGCTGCCGGAGATCCCGGTGGCATGCAGCCCCTCGGTTTCGATCACCCCGGGGGCAATGGCGTTGACGCGGATCTTGCGCGGCCCCAGCTCCTGGGCCAGCGAGCGCGTGATGGCATTCACGGCCGCCTTGACGCCGCTGTACACCGACGTGTTCGGCGGAGCCAGCGTGGCGGCCACCGAGCTGAGGTTGATGATGCTGCCGCCGTCCTGGCCGATTTGCTTGACGGCTTCCTGCGTCGTCAAGAGCAGCCCCAGCACATCGAGGTCGAACTGCTTGTGGAAGTGCTGCGGGTTGATCGCCTCCAGCGGCGCGAACTCGTAGATGCCAGCATTGTTCACCAGGATGTCGAGCTGGCCGAACGCTTTTTTCGACTCAGCAAAGAGACGGCGGACGTCCTCCAGCTTGGACACATCGGCTTGCACAGCGACGGCTTTCCCGCCCGACTGGCGGATGCGCCCGACGACCGCCTCCGCGCCGGCCTTGCTGCTGGCGTAATTGACCACGACCGCTGCACCGGCCGCCGCCAGGTGCTCGGCGATCGCGGCCCCGATGCCCTTCGACGCGCCCGTGACCACGGCGACCTGCCGTTCCAGCTTCTTCGAGGCGGTGGCCATCTTTCGCCCCTTTCTCTTCTCAGTGTGATGGCTCCGGGACAGCCGCCCCCGCGGCCCGGGCGCGGGGGCGGCTGCCGAATTACTGCTGGGTGAAATCGGCGCTGACCGTTGAGTTGGCCGACACGTCCAGTTGCCGCGTCCGGGTGACCTCCTTGCCTTCCTTGTTGCGCCACCGAACCTTGACGTCGTAGACGTACTGGTGGCCCGGCGCCAGGGGCGGCGACTCGTAATAACGCGTCTCGCCGCGCTCCTTGGTCACTTTCTCCTCGAACCACACCTGGGCGTCGGTCGGTACGGTTAAGCGGATGCGAGCGATGTTATCCTGAACCGGCGCATAAGCGCCGTAGGAGTAGTTGGCCGACGGCATGACCCCGTAAACGTAGGGGCTACTGTAATAGTAGCTTGGGGAGAGCACTGCGTACGGGTAGCTCCCGTAGGGCGTCACCGAACCGTAGGAGTAGGAGGGCGAGTAGGAAGGGGAGTAGGAGGGCGAGTAGGACGATGAGCGACCGGAACCTCCGAAGCTCCAATTGGAGCCGTTGATGGGCCAGCCCTGCTGCGCCCGGCCGGTCCGGCGGCGAGCAGAAGGCCGATCCCGGCGAGTGCCGGCGCTGCGATGGTAACAAGCGTACGTCGAGACATGGTTCTTCCTCCATTTCGTGTTACTTACCTTGGCCGCCGCCGAACGTCCGGGCCGGCCTGCGCCGCCAATCGTTCCGGTCGAGTGTTCCCCCTTACGCGTGGCGTTGGCTCAGGGGTTCTTGCCGGTCCGTTCGTCTGATGTCTTCGTTGGCTACGGCCAGGGGCCTTCCGCCGTGTCAGGAAGCAGCCGGGGCCGGCCCTCGCCGGGCCGGCCCCGGCAAGCGGATCGTTCGCTTGTGGTTCACTTGGCCGCCATCAACGGCGCGGCGGCAAAGTTGACGCTGAAGCGGTTACACCAGATCGAGACCACCTTGTACTTGCCCAGGTCCACGTTCTCGGGCACGTCGTAGTTCTGGTCGCCCTTGTTCCCCTTGAGCTTGGCCAGTTCCACGTGGTCCGTCTTGGCGACCGAGGCGGTGTCCTTGGCGTCGTCCGACTTGATCAGGCGAACGTGCAGGTCCGGTCCGTTCTCCACCGAGAAGTTGGTCAGGCGCAGCACCCGCTTGCCATCGGCGAGCTGGTAGATCGTCGCCGTGCCTGAGCCGGTCTTGTCGGCGTTGTGGAAATCGCCCTTCGCCAACACCTTCGCGGCCTTTTCCTGGGCCTGCGCGGCACTGGCGTAGAGGAACAGGCCGGCGACGAACAGGCCCAGCGCGGCGAACTTGGTACGGTTCAACATGGGAAACCTCCTTTGAAAGAAACGTGTGACAGGAACACACCGATCGACCATCCGAGCGACTTAGTTTTGCACTGGGGAATGGGCCTGGCTCGGCCCGGCGGCGTTGTCTGCTGGCACGCCGGGGGGAGGGGGCTCATTGACCGGGTTGTTGATGAACGCCTTCTCGGGGCGGAATAGATACCAGGCGACGCCGCACACGAGCAGGAACACCGCCAGCAGCACAGCGTAGAGCCGAAGTCGGGTCATGGGACTTTCTCCGATAATGCGGGGAATGCGTGAGTCGCCCCCTCCCGGCGATGCGACTCGTCTCGGCGATGGTGATGCGCGCGTGGCCGTTATGATCCATTGCCGTGTCTCTCCCGAACGCACGGACCCTCTCCACGGCCGCGTTGCCCGCCGCTGCGGGAACCCCTCTGCCACAAAGGTTGATGCCACGGGGCCGGGGGGGGTTACACCCCGAGAAGTATGCAACGAGGGTGCCAAGACACCAATCCCCGCGGCAACTCTCGCGCAAGTGCTTGACTCGGTTTCACTTGCATTCACCGAAGGTGTCAGCGATGCCGGCCGTCTGCTGCGGCAGCTTTTTGGGCAGCCTGGCAGAACTTTGGCGCAGGGTCGGCGAACGATCGCCGTCGTTGACGCGAGGACTTGGCATCAGGACCTGACCCGGTCCTGCGAAGGGCTCCCCCTGCCGGCCTGGGGCCCGCAGCCCGTCCGGGCGCACCGGCCAAAGGCGGCCCTGCGGGAAACTTGTGGTCGTTGGCCCCCGACGGAATGCGTTATGCGCTGCCCATGTCCGCGCAGCTTCGTGCTGCTCACCTACCGCTACGACCCCAGGGCCGCCCCGGACGGGCTGCCGGGCGTGGAGGGGACGTTCAACATGTGCAGCTGCTACCCAAGGTCTTATTGCTGACGACGCCCTAGGCAGTGTCCCAGCGCCTGCTCCCGGCATTTCCTGTCATCCAGGGGGAGGTGGGCTCACGCAGGCGTGACATGAAATCTCATTGATGTATCTAACCTGTGTCCTGGTAATGAGTTCGGGTGCGCAGTTTCCTGTCACGGGGGGTTGACAGGAAACCCGAACGATTCTCTCGTCGGGCGCTCACCGGCGCGCTTGTTGCTCTGCCTGAACGGAAGCCATACCCTTGTCGGGGTGTACGCAGATGCCTTGTGTCGGGCGCGAGAGGATGGACCAGCATGGCGAACACGAATGAACGGCCATCGGACCCTTCGACCGCAGCAAGGCCGGCCCCTGCCGACGCGGTGCGGGCGGCAACGACGGCAGGCTCGCCTGGGGCGGCGGCGGGTCAGGCGGCTCCGCCGGAGCCCCACGCCGCCCCGAGGACCAGCCCTCCTCCCGCCCCCCCACCCCGGGTGCCCGAAGGCAGACCGCCATCGCACCCCCTGCGCAAATGGCTGATCCTGGCGGCGGTGGTGGTCGGCCTGGCGCTCGGGGCCTACTTCTTCCTGGTGCCCTGGGTGATCACCGCACTGAACACGGTTTCGACCGACGATGCCTACGTCAACGGCCACGTGACCTTCGTCGCCCCCCGCGTGTCGGGCCAGGTCACCAAGGTGCTGGTGGATGATAATTACCGCGTGAAAAAAGACGACTTGTTGGTCCAGCTCGATCAGGAGCCGTACCAGGTCCAAGTCGCGATCAAGCAAGCCGCCGTGACGGCGGCCGAATCCGACCTGGTGGCCGCCAACGCCCAGGTGCGCAGCCAGGTGGCCCAGACCCGGGCCGACCGCTTCCAGCTGCGGCACACCATCGAGCAGGTCGATACCCAGATCGCCAACCTTCGCGCCGCCGTGGCCACGCTGAACAGCAGGAAGGCGACCCTGAGCAGGCCGAAAGCAACCTCAAGCGCGGCAAGGAGTTGCGCCCAGCGGCGGCATCAGCAAGGAAGAACTCGACCATCGCAAACAAACGGTCAAGGTCGATGAGGCCGACGTGGACCAGGCGCTCCAGCAGGTCTACGCCCTCCGGGCCAGCCTCGGCCTCCCCGACAAACCGCCCGAGGGCCGCGACCTGACCGAAGTGCCGCCGGACCTGGATCAGAACTTCTCCAGCGTCCGCCAGGCGGTGGGGACGCTGATGCAAGACGCGGCCCAGTTCGGTTACTTCCCCACCACCTGGGAAAACAGCCCCAAGCAGACCGTGGCGGAATTCTACAAGCAGGATCCCCTGGGTTACACGAACCTGATTGGACAAACGCTCGCCTCCGTCGGACTCGCCCCCGGGGGGCCGCCCCTCGGCGCCATGGCGCAACAGGTCGTTGCCGTGGAAATGCGGGAAGCTGAATCGCTGGCGATCGACCGCATCCTGGCCCTGATTATCCCCAAGCGCCGGCCATCAAGCAGGCCGAGGCCAAGCTGCTGCAGGCCCGCCGCGACCTGGACCAGGCCAAGCTGAACCTGCGCTACTGCGATATCGTACAGCGAGATCGACGGCCAGGTGACCGGCCGCAACGTCAACCCCGGCAACAACGTCCAGGTCGGGCAGAGCCTGATGGCCGTCCGCTCGCTGACCCGAAATCTGGGTCGACGCCAACTTCAAGGAGACCCAGCTGGCCGACCTGCGCATCGGCCAGCGCGTCCGCCTGGAGGTGGACATGTACGGCAGCCGGCGGGAGTTCAGGGCCGCATCTCCGGCTTCACGATGGGCACCGGCCAGACGCTGGCTCTGCTGCCGCCGCAGAACGCCACTGGCAACTTCGTCAAGATCGTGCAGCGGCTGCCGGTCCGCATCGATCTGATCGACTACGACCCCGACAAGGCCCCCCTGTTCGTCGGCCTGTCGGTCACGCCCTTACGTCTACTACAAGGAGCCGCCCACCGGGCCGCACGCCGGGGAGTACCTCCAGCCGAATGCCCCGCTGCCCCAGGGGTCGTACCCCAAGACGTTACAGGAACTCGAGCCGCCCCCCGGCCCCAGCGCCCGCCACCAAGCCTCAACCTTGATCCACACCCCGACTTCCCAGGTCTGACAGGCTTCGGAAGTCGGGCACGGAGGAGACGGCATGAGCAGCGTGGCCCTCTTGCAGCCCGCGGTCGGCCGGCGGGCGATCAACCCCTGGATCGTCGCCGTCGCCGTGGTCATCCCCACGTTCATGGAGGTGCTGGACACCACCATCGCCAACGTCGCGCTGCGCTACATCGCCGGCGGCCTGTCGGCGGCGGTAATCGACAGCCGAGTGGGTGCTCACCAGCTACCTGGCCGCCAACGCCACCATCCTGCCGATCTCCGGCTGGATCTCGGCACGCCTGGGCCGCCGCAACTACTTCCTGCTGTCGATCGCCGTCTTCACCATCGCCTCGGGGCTGTGCGGCATGGCCACCAGCCTGGGGCAGATCATCCTGTTCCGGGTGATCCAGGGCCTGGCCGGCGGCGGCTTGCAGCCCTCCAGCCAGGGCGTGCTGCTCGATGCCTTCCCGCCCGAGAAGCAGGGCGCCGCCCAGACGATGTTCGGCGTCGCGGCCTTGCTGGCGCCGGTCGTCGGCCCGACGCTGGGCGGCTACCTGACGGTCCAGTACGACTGGCGCTGGATCTTCTACATCAACCTCCCGGTCGGCGCCCTGGCCTTGGTGGTGTGCTACTTCGTCGTCGAGGACCCGGATTACCTGAAGAAGCAGCGGGCGGAGCTGCTTCGCCGGCCGCTGAACTTCGACTACATCGGCCTGGGGCTGCTCGCGCTGGTCATGTCCTCGCTGGGAAATCATGCTCAGCAAGGGGCAGGAGTGGGACTGGCTGGGCGACCCCTTCTGGCGCATCCAGACGCTGCTGATCCTGTTCGTGGTGGGGTTGGGCTGTTTGATCTTCCGCGAGATGCGGATCGGCAATCCGATCGTCAACTTCCGGGTGCTGCGGCGAGCGCAACCTGGCGGCCTCGCTGCATCATCATCTTCTGTGCCTACGGTGTGCTCTACGGCGCCAGCACGTCGCTGCCCGGCCTGCTCCAGTCCCTGTTCGGCTACGACGCCTACGTCTCGGGACTGGTGCAGTCGCCCTCCGGCATCGGCGCGGTCCTGGTGCTGCTGGTCGTCGGCGCCCTCCTGGGTCGGGGCGTCGATGCCCGCTGGCTGATCGCCGGGGGCCTGCTGGTCATGGCGGCCGGGTGCTACTGGATGGCGCTGATGAACCTGTACATCAGCCCGTGGCAGGTGATCTGGCCGCGCATCGTGATGATCGCCGGCCTGTCGATGATTTTCGCCCCGCTCAACGTCGCCGCCTTCAAATACACGCCTGCAATATTTGCGCGGGGCGGCGGTCGGCCTGTTGGCCCTGCTCCGCAACGAGGGGGGCAGCGTCGGCACCTCGATGGCCCAGACCATGCAGGAGCGGCGCGAGCAGTTCCACCTGTCGCGCCTGGACGACACCCTCGGCCCGTTGAATCCCCACGTCCACACGTTCCTGGAGAGAGGCCAGACGTTCTTCATGCAGCAGACGGGCGACCCCGCCCGGTCGCAACTGGACGACGGTGCAAGCGCTGGCCAACCTCCGCCAGCAGCAGGCCGCGTCGCTGGCCTACTTCGACGTCTTCTGGCTGTGCGCCGCCCTGGGGGTGGCCCTCGTGGTTCTGGTGCTGCTCATGAAGCGCTCGGTGGCCGAGAAGGGCGCCCCCGTCGGGGGGGAGTAGACGCGATCCAAAGGGGAGCCTGAAGGTCCGCCTTCGCGCCACCCCAGACGCACGTGTCGCGAAGCCGATTCATGCGGCCGCCTCGATCTTCGGAGGCTCGATGCGCTCATGGCCGACCAGCCCGGCGGGCATAGACCAGGCACGCCGGACAGCGTCAACGGTGCCGCGACGACAAGCGAAAACTACCCTGTCCCCTTTGCTCCTCCTCCGTCTGCTCTCGCCAAAGACACCTGGAGGCTCTGAGGATACAATGCCGGGCAGGTTCTTTGCGGCGAAGGGGGGGCGAACATGGTTTCAGCTGACACGAAATCGGTCATCGAGCGCGCCAAGCGGATCTACGCCGAGCAACTGCAAGCCGTGCTGGAGCCCCAGCACCGGAATCAGTTCGTTGCTATTGAGCCGGAATCCGGCGACTATTTCCTGGGGGATACGTTCGACGAGGCCGTGAATTCGGCCAGGGCGAAGCACCCGTCCCGCCTGTCGCACACCATCTGGATCGGGCATCGCGCGGCCTTTCACATGGGGGCATGCAGCGGTGAGCGGCTTCGTTGACGATCAGTTGCGGGCACTGCTCCGCGTGCCGGTGTCGGCGACGCGCGACGGGGAACGCACGGACCTCGTGGTGTGGATCGACACGGCGTTCAACGGCGGACTCGCAATCCCGCGACAGCAGGTCGCCCACCTCGGGCTGTTGAAACAGTCGTCCGCCGAGGCCATCCTGGCGGACGGCCGATCCGTCGAATTGGAAACATTCGCCTGTTTCTTCGATTGGTTCGGCAACGCCTACGAGACGCAGATCGCCGCCAGCGACGGGGAGTATCCGCTGCTGGGAACGATGCTGCTGGATGGCCACCGCCTGGACATCAACTACGCGGCGAAAACGGTCGAACTCACATAGTGTGCCGAACAGCATTTCCCGACTGTCTCCCGCTGCGAGCATCCCCAGCACCTTTGCTTCTCGCCGGCAATGACGGCCACTGCGCGCATCAAAACGCCCTCAGCGCGATTTGTCGAGTGAACGACGCGGTCCCGACCCCTTCATGCGTGCCCCCGGCGTGCTGGCGGAACTGGCACGGGGATGAGGTGGCGGAGGCCTTCGCACGCCCTTCGGAGTGCACCGGGGCGCGCAGGCGCCCCGGATGTCTCCTCCGCAGTGGTCAGCTGTCACGACCAGCCGCGCCCTAGCCCGCTGACCGAACCAACCGGACATTTATCTGTATATTCATGTTGAAATATGTCCGGTGGCCGAGTATACTGTCACTGGTGACGGGCGAGTCATGGCGAAGGTCGATTGCTTCGAGATCCCCGGCCTGTATTGTTGGTTCTGGTCCAACGACCATGACCCGCCCCATTTCCACGTAAAGCGCGAGGGGGAATGGGAGATTAAGGTGAAGTTTGCCGAGGGCGAGGAGGACATGTTTGAACAAGAGTGGGGTACCACACCGAGCGGCAAGACGCTTCGGCAACTGAAGAAGGCCGTAAGAGCGCACCGAGACGCCCTGCTGGAAGAATGGGAGGCGAAGGTAAACCAATGACTACCAAGACGCCAATTCGACGCCTGGTGGAGTTCTACGCGACTTCGCCCCGGATCGCTCACGCCTACCGGAGGGCCGCCAAGCGTAACAAGGGACTTGCCCGCTGCGCAGAGATGCACGAGTTGGGGCACGCGACCGTCCCCCACGAACTCGCCAAGCGCGCTGGCCAGTTCCAGGTCGTGGTGCTCTCTCACGCCGACGAGGACCACCCCCTGTTGACTGACGAGCGGATGGAGCCTGTGGTCTCGGGCGCGTTCCATTTGCTCTTCACCGAGCCGACGACGCACCCCGACCAGGTCGCCCAGTGGATGAGGATGACGAAGATTCGCTCGGAAAGCCGGCTCCATGTCGTCCAGGTCGACTACCTGGAGGCACCGCAGGTGTCAGAGTTGCTCGGGCGCGTCTGCTTTGCTCTGGCGCCGGACGGCACGCGGGGCAACATCATTGACGCTTACTGGTCCGGGGATTCGCTTCTCGTCCGCGGCCCGAGGCACCGGATGCTGCACGTTCCAGCGAGTCTCATCCCCGCTCTGCGGGGCCAGCCCCGCAATGTGCTGCGGAATTTCCAGATCGACCCGGACGGTTCGTTCATCCATTGGCCGGACCTCAACGTCCACCTCGGCTGGAACCAGTTCCTGCAGGCAGTCGATCCGGAAGCACTGCGGAAGGCCCAGCAGCGGAGCGAAGGCTTCAACAAACGGTATGGGGCCGCGATCCGCAAGCAGCGCGAGGAAGGGGGGTTTTCGCAATCGAAGATCGAGGGGCTCACGGAGCGGCAGCTCCGCCGCATTGAGCAGGGCGAGTGCCGCGCCACGAGCGGAGCCCTCCGCGCTGGCCAAGGCGCACGGGCTGGAGGTAAACGCCTACATGGAGCGGCTTGCGCGGGCGATGAAATGAGCGGCGCTCGCCAAAAACTCAGCTGGACAGACGGGACAGAAGGGGTCGGGCTGCATTGGGTGGCACGGGGAATGTTCCTGGCTCGCCGGTGGAAGATTGGTCGAAATGACTGATGCGCTCAGGCCCGACCAGCCGGCGGGCATAGACCAGCCACGCCTGCACGTCTTCCTTTTCCAGCCAGGGGTAGCCCTGCAACAGGATTTCCAGCCTGTCTCCCGCTGCGAGCATGCCCAGCCCATGTTCGACCGCCAGTCAGCGGCCGCGAATGATGGGCTTGCCGCCAAAGATGTTCGGATTCACCGTGATGCGTTCGAGGAGATTCGCTTCGTCCATTGGTTGTCCTTCTGCTCGGCGGTAGATGGTCAATTAGAGAAATGGGGACAGGGTCAACCGTCCCGCGAGGACATGCGAAAGGTATGCTGTCCCCATTTCTGTCTTTTTCGCCGCTCGCGAAAACGACTCCCGACCCTTTTTTCAGTCCCGCGTCTGGGTCCCTCGGCTGAATCCGCTGCCCTGGGCTACGTTGTGGATTCGGATGGAGACCAATTGACCCTGTCCCCGTATTGCGGCTTCGGCGCTACTCGTGGCCGGTCATGTGCAGCAAGCTGGATTGGCGATGTTCATGCTGTATCACGAAGTCGGGTTTTCATTTCGTCTTTGTGGCCATCGATTTGCCACTTCATTACGTGTTTCGGCGTTCCGCTCTTGTTCTTCGGTGTGTCAACGATGGAGACGCTTCCTAATGATCGGCGCACAAAACCAATACGATTCCTGATTTGAGCACCGATCTTGGAGTCGGCGTGATTTTCATAATCGCCGTATGCGAACATCGCGGCCACAATCCGATCGCGGGGAAAGACGTCGTAGATCAATTGCGAGGTTGCCTTGTCCCGTTGGTTCCAGTGTTCAAAAAGCTTCTGCGGTTTAGGTGTTGCCAAATCAAACAGATTCAACACTAAACAGCCATATTCCACGTCCTCAAATACATCGCGAAGAATCCTGAGCGTCGTGTCTCGTGACAGTTCTCGTCCGTCTTTACTTAGCGATCCGGGATTGATAAGAACAACGGCAATGAGGTCGTTCGTGCTTGAGCTGATGTTGCGTTGTATGCACCAGTGCCGATAGTCGCCGTCAGATTCCCAGGACACCTCCCATTGCTTGTATTTCTTCGAGTAGATCGTTCCGTTTAACAAGGGGCTATTCATCGACAAATCCTCAACTCCGAGGCCCGCAACCGACCAACAACGGCCCGCTGGCGAACCGGGTAGCTGAACGGGGGGGCCACTTAACCCGGGGGTGTCCAATTGGTCTTAGAAGGCCCGTCCGCTATAACGGTTGGTTCGGCTCTAATGTTGTCCAGATTCGACTCCCGAAGCCTTTTCCTTTTCGGCTTGAGTATTGTTCTCTCTCGTTAGGGCGCCTCGGTAGATCATGACAGCTTCTTATGAACCCAGCGCCACTTTTTGTGGGCAAGGTCCATGCACTTTTCAAACGCCCGATCCGTTCGGAGAAAATCAAGCTTCCCTTCCTGCACTTTGACAGCGTAGTCACGATCCTGCATCAAATCGGAGAGTAGAAGACGGACGCGCACTGTGGCAAGCCAACTCACAACATCCTTGTAATCGGCAGCAACAGTCATTGTCGTCCCGTGCTGATCAGCCAGCCTTTCGAGATCATCGTGATTGAGCAAACCCTGGCACAAAAGCCCCCAAAGGAGATTCCGTGAGCGTGGAGATGAACCAATATTTATTTTGCCCCTTCTGCTCGATTTCCTGCGAGAACCTGCGAAGATTGAACTGAATCTTGTAGCAGAGCAGAATGTGCCGAGAATCCGCTTTTAGCCGCCCTTGCCGAAAGATTTGCTCATAGGTCTTGTCGTCCTCAAAGACTCGATGCATTTTTGAGAGTCGGCTAATCAAGCCATCCGTGAGCAAAAAGGTTTGGGTCAATTTGAGCATTTGAATTGCCCTGGAGTCTTCCGTGATGCCGTATTCATCGAGATCCTCGGGGCTGAGTTGACTAAAGGCGTTTTCGGCACGCTCGTAGTAGAGCCCCAAATCCGAGCGGAACTTGTCCTGGAGGTCTAGCTGAATGAGGTCGTTCGCGTGAAGGTTCCACGGTTCGACTGGATTCTGACGGTTGTTGTTGATAGTAACGCGCGTGACAAACTTTTGATCGGCCTGAGTGATAACCTTGCATAGAACGCGGATGGACTCGAAAGCATCCTGACCTTGCTCCAGTTCGGGGTTGTCTTTGTTCTTTTGTCTAAAATTGGTCACCGTCGTTATCGTTTGGGCTCCATTCAGCAAACACGGCGCAGTCAGCCGGCAATACCCATCGAGCTTCTCGACTCGTTCGGCAAACAAGGTGATGCCGTTGTGGTCGAAAGCAAAGATCGTAGGCTGCTCGGTTTTCTGGATGATTATTTTCTTGGAGACTCCAGCGATCGCTCGATTCACGGCCTCGTCGTCGCCAAGTCCGTATCGAATGTTACGGTCAAAAAAGCGTGAACCCAATGCTACATGCATGCGATGAAGGTCCGCAAGTCGGATGAAACCCAAATACATCTTCTGGCCAGCAGGACCGTCGACATCGACGAGGTGAGTTAGAGGAACTTCAAAAGGAGTAGGTGGCGGCGGCTCAACGATACTCCCTACTCCTCTTGGCGAACGAAACACCACAACGAAGCTCACCTTGCGATCACCAAAAAACTGATCAACCAAGTATCTCTTGTCTTCGAGGTCTTCGCGGAGCCTCTCCAAAGCCTTGCTGCGTTCGGCCTCTTCCGGATCGCCAGTAAAAACGAAGTGGAAGCATATTTGGTCGATGATTGCGCGGTTGTCAACGAGGCACGCCCGAAGCTGGATCAAAAACGGATTCTTGGCATCATCCTTATTCGGCGTAAGGAAAACGCGCTCTACTCCATCCTTGATCAATCGTTCGAGCAAGCCTCTGAACTGACCATATGAATCTGAGTATTTGAATTGGAAAAGGTATAGATTCCGGCGCTGCTCGTCGAAGTGGAACCCATCGAATCCGTAATCGTGTCCACCGAAGGCCACTTGGTTTACAGCCTTCTCACGAGGAACTTTGTGTTCCTTCTCAAGGTAAAGCAGGCCGAAATAATCCTCTCGAACCCCACCGCAGGTGGAGCGTAGGTCGGAATAGGCCTGATCGATAAGCCGGTCATTAATCACAGGCAACACCTCTTCTGCACTTTCCCCAGAAAACCTCAGCTCACGAAAGACAAGGGTGACAGTTTACGGTTCCCTCTGTCCTGGAATGAGTTACGTCGAAATGCTCCGACGGCTCGTTCCATCGATAGGGGAATCGGCGCTCGCCCCATTATCCTTTCTCGACAGGGTCTCGATGGAGGGACAAGGAGGGACCAGGCAGGTCCCCCGCCGCACCGCCTCTTTAATGCGGCGCCACTGCTCAGGCGACCAAACTGCCGGCGGCCTTGGGATGCCGACTCTTCAGGTAGTCCCGAAGGCCGGGAAGATCGAAGAACGCCCGCAAGAAACTATCGAGGGAGGCGCTGCTGCATCTGCGCCACGGTCTCCCAGCGTGAAACCGTTTCCATCGCGACTTGAAGGGCATCGGCCAAATCTTGCTGGCTCAGGCCAATCTCTTTGCGTTTCTGCCGAATTTCCGCGGGAGTCAGGAGGCCGATCTGGCGGCGCAGGGCGTCGCTGAGCTTCCCGTAGGCGGTGTCAGGAAGGACCACGGCCTGGCAGCGCTGGCATTTCAGGATCGCCAGGCCGGGAACCGTAATCGAGTAAGACCGTCCATCATGGTCCATTTCTGCTGTGTAGTCAGCGGTGACGGGCTGGACCGCCAGCGCCCGGCATGTGGCGCACTTCCAGGGAAACGGTCTGGCGGCGGGGTCCATGTCAGAAACTCGCAGGATGAGCGTTGAGGATGACCACCCTGGGGTCAACCGGGTCAGGGTCGAGCAGTTCCAGTTCTACGAACAGCCCTCTGGGGAAGCCTGGCGCTTGAATGACGGCCCAATAGACGAACTCACGCTTGTTCTTCCAGTGCTCTCGATCTTCGGGCTTGCAAGCAATCGTTCCGCCACCCGCGACCCACCCCTGGAGCATTTGCTTGATGGCCACCGGGCTGAGCCCTTGATTGGCGGGATCGTTACCCACACGAATCATGGTCCGGTCATCGACCCACTCGCAATCCCCCGTGTAGCGCGAAAGGATTGCCGCGCGAACCAGGTGAACCACGCCGGAGGGGTCGGGCATATTGCTACTCTGAATCATAAGCCCCGTTCGACTTACGTCAAGTTGCCCACGCCACCGCGCCCTCGCCGAAGCGGATGCCGCGAGCCTCGCCCGCGTCTTCTCGGCGTGCCCCTCACGGCCCGTTCTCCCGGCTCAGTGTTCCCTTTTTTTGGCCGCCTTCGCCGTTCCTCGCGTCTTGGCCCGCCGGCGCCTGGCCGGCGGTGAGCCATTCGACGCGGTGCTGGCAGCGCGATCGTCCGTGACCGTCAAGGCAACGGGCGGCCTCTGGCGGACCGAGAAGTGCAGTTGCTGGCCGACGGCCCCGACATACAGGAGGATCGTGAACAGGGTGGGGTTGGCCTGTTTGGCGTTCTCCAGCTTGCTCAGGGTGGCCACATCGATGCCGCAGCGCGCCGACACGTCCTTGAGGGTGAGGCCCTGGGCCTCGCGGCAGGCGCGCACCCGGCGGATGGCCTTCCAGAACTCCTGCTGTCCGGCCACGATGATGGGCCCCTGCCAGCGGCCGCTGGCCAGCAGTTCCTCCGGTCCGGGGTTCCAGTCGCGAAACATTTCCCGGACCTCGGCCTCCTCGGCCTTCTGTGTGGGAGTCCGCTCCTGCTTGCGGTAGACGTTGGTCACTTTCATCGGCGCCTCCTCTTCTGGGGCGGTGTCTCGAATGCCGTCACCGGGCGGATAATCAAAGGATCTTCGGGCTGGACCTCATCCCAGACAACCGCGATGTGCTTGCCGCCGGCAGTCCAGCCGAAGGTGATCGGCCGGCCGCTTTCACGGCTGATCGTCGCGTGCTCGTAGTTGCCGGCAAATACCTCGACGTACTCATCGACAGTCACACCATTCGCGGCAATGTGCTGAACGTTTCCGTCGGGATCGTCCTCCAGGTCCCAGAGCATTTGCACGTCGTTCATGGACCGTGCTCCACTTTCTGGATTGAATTATAATTCAATCGAGAGGGCGGTCAACCTGGACAAGAAAAAGGGGTCGAACCCCTCACGTCAGCCGCGTCCACAGCTCCTCATTGCCCCTGCGCTTGCGCCAATCCTCCTTCTGCACCGGCGAATCGGCGCCGCGGCGGCCTCGGCGGTCGGCGCCGGTCGCCGGTCCTTCGCCATGCGGCGCTGGTCCAGGCGCGTGATCAGGTAGCGCAGGGCGTCCAGGGCGTGGTTGCTCTCGGACAGGGGGGTCTCCAGCTGCGGCCGTTGGTCGCGTCGTCGTAGCGGTACAGACCGGCTTCGTAAAGCAGGTTGGGACAGGCGCCGTCCACCACGCGCAGGCGGCCCGTCTCAATACGGCTGCGGACGGCCATGATGCCCAGGCGCAGGTCGTTGAGGCCGGGGCGGACCTTGCGGCCGGCGGCGGTCAGCTCGATGCGCTCGCGGGCGCCGGCCGGGTCGCAGTACCACAGCACCTCGCGCGGCATGTGCTGCTTGTGGAAATCGAGGGTCTGGTTGCGGCAGTAGTGCTCGCCGGTCAGCCAGAGGATGTCGTCGCGGTCGAGGACGCCCAGAGGGCGGCGAAGGGGTTGCGGACGCCGAAGTCGAGGCCGCCGACGGGGGTGCCGGCCGGGGCCGGGCCGGGGACCAGCACGCGGGCAGTGAAATGTGAGCGGAAGGATTCCGGTGTCCGTTGAGAGGCGGCAAGCGAAAAGTGTTCAATTCCGCTACACTCGCAGTGCTGCAAAATGCTACAGTCGTGACTTGCCCACAAATGCGTGAGCAAGTGAGCAAGTCAGTCTTCCAATGTCACAAGTCCTTACGAGAATGGTGCGTTGTGTCACATGAGTGACTTGCTCACCGACCTGCCGAGTGGGCAAGTCACTCGCCCCTGCCGGGGAGTCCTGTGTTGTATGGACAGGACCCGCCAGCGAAAAGTTCACCCCACGGCGTTTGGCCCCGCCGCCCCCTTTGACTGAACAAATTGCTAGGCCGGTCGAAGCGTAGTATCTTCAGGGCACCGATGGTCCCCTCCCGCAAAGGACGCGCCCTCCGACCGGGAATTCCCTCGCCGTCGCGTTGGATTCCGCTAGGTTGAGACGGCACTACCCGGGCGCGGGCGCAGAAAACGAGGTCTGCATGGCCGGTCTGTCGTCGGTCGCCGTGATCACCTGCACGGCCGCCTTTGTCTTTGGCATGTTGCTGGCGCTCCTGGGCGCCCTAAAGCTCAAGCTGGCGGAGCGGCTGTGCATCGGCGAAGGTCGCATCGGCGGATTGTTGGCCGCCCTCAACCTGGCCCTGATCCCCATGATGCTCGTCAGCGGCCTGCTGATCGATTGGCTGGGGGTGGGGGGGGGGGGGGGGGGGGGAGGGGGGGGGGGAGGAGAGGGGGGGGGGGGAGGAAGGGGAGAGGGGGGGGGAGGGAGGAGGGAGGGGGGGGGGGGGGGGGGGGGGGGGAGAAGCGAGGGCAGGAAGGGGGGGGGGGAAGCGTGGGGGACGCGGGGGGGACACGCGGCGGCGCGGGGAGTCGTGTGTTGGACAGGACCCGCCAGCGAAAAGTTCACCCCACGGCGTTTGGCCCCGCCGCCCCCTTTGACTGAACAAATTGCTAGGCCGGTCGAAGCGTAGTATCTTCAGGGCACCGATGGTCCCCTCCCGCAAAGGACGCGCCCTCGACCGGGAATTCCCTCGCCGTCGCGTTGGATTCCGCTAGGTTGAGACGGCACTACCCGGTGCGGGGCGCAGAAAACGAGGTCTGCATGGCCGGTCTGTCGTCGGTCGCCGTGATCACCTGCACGGCCGCCTTTGTCTTTGGCATGTTGCTGGCGCTCCTGGGCGCCCTAAAGCTCAAGCTGGCGGAGCGGCTGTGCATCGGCGAAGGTCGCATCGGCGGATTGTTGGCCGCCCTCAACCTGGCCCTGATCCCCATGATGCTCGTCAGCGGCCTGCTGATCGATTGGCTGGGGGTGCGCGGGGTGCTGATCGTCGGCGCCCTGCTGGCTGCCGTCGCGGTCTTTGGGCTGTCGCTCCGCCGCAGCTACCTGGCGACGCTGAGCTGCGTTCTGGTAATCGGCGCCGGGGCCGCCTGCCTGAGCACGGCCAGCGTCGTGCTGATGCCGGTTGCCTTCGGCTTCAGCCAGGGCGAGTTGGCCGCCTCGGTCAACCTCGGGTTCGTTTTCGTCGCCCTTGGCGCCTTGATGAGCCCCACCCTGGCCGACCTGCTCTTGCGCACGCTCGACTTCCGCAAGACAGTCGCCGTGCTGGCCCTGCTCTGCCTGGTTCCTGCGGCGACCGCGGCCATCTCCTGGTCCCAGCACGTCCCGGAACCCGTCGAGAAGGCCGACCTCGTTGACGCGATGAGCAGCTTGCCGGTCCTGCTGGCCGGCCTGGCGTTCCTGTTCTACGCCCCCATCGAGTTTGCCGTCAGCACCTGGGGCTCGACGTATCTGACCCGCGATCAGCGGTTCCGGGAAGAACGGGCGGCCTGGTTGATGTCGTTCTTCTGGCTGGCGTTTGTGGTGAGCCGCGTGCTGATGACAGTGTTGTTCCACGGCGAGGGACTTCAGCCGGGGTGGACGCCGTACATCCTGTTCCTTCTGGCGCTGGCGGCGGCGGCCATGATGGGCAACCTGGCCGGAGCCGGCACGCCCCGCTCGGCGGCCCTGGGCCTGGTCCTGCTGGGCTTGGCCGTCGGACCGATCTTCCCCACACTGGTGGCCTACTGCCTGCACGCCACGGATCGGGGCCGCGGCACGGCCTACGGCGTCATGTTTGCGCTCGGCTCGCTGGGCAGCGCGGCCCTGGCCCCCATCCTCGGCCTGCGGGCGCGCGGCAAGAGCGTGCAGCCGGCGATGCGCCTTGTCGCCCTTCTGGCCCTGCCGCTGGTGATCGTCACCCTGGCTATGGTGGTGATGCGGCGGTAGCGGCTAGTGCATCGTCCAGGCTTAGACTTGGGGTAGCCGAACTCGCCAGAGTTCGGGTTTCCTGAAGTCTGGCGACTTCAGCTACCCAGGATCCTACTGACGACGCACTACTCCTTCGGCATGGCCGCCGCCATCGCTTGCACCTGCTCGCGCGTCTGCGGGGTGAGCGGATAGATATGATATTCCTCCCCGGTCGGCGTGTAACCGGGGCTGGGCGGCACCGGCGGCACGCGATAGTGCTTGCCGTTCCAGATCAGCGGCAGGATGTAGGCCCCCGGCTGGCCGAAATCGTTCCGGCACTGGCCCAGGTCGGGCACCTCGATGAGGGCGTCCACTTTCGGAGCGTCGGCCTTCAGCGCCGGCCGAGCATAGACCACCTCGATCACCTTGACCTTGCCGTCCAGATTATCCACCTGGGCGATCACCCACAGGTCGGCCACCAGGAACTGCGGCCGCGACAGCACGACGGTGTGGCGCGACGTCACGACCAGAAACGCGAGATAGCCGATCCAGGCGGCGAACAGTCCCGCCGCCAGGGCCAGCAGCACCACCGAGGGCCGCTTCATATCAATCGGACCCCTCGAGGGTGATGTGATAGCCATGCACCAGCTCCTCATCGAGGTCGTAGACGGCGTGGAAGTCGCGCCGGCTGTCGTCGGGCGTTTTGCTCATCAGGCCGGCATCGATCAGGTTGAAGATGATTTCGCCGAAGTCGTCGGTGCGGTTAATGCCCCAGCGGCGCAGCACGGTCCTTGCCAGCAGGCCGAATTCGCGCAGGGCCAGGTCGCGGGCGCCGTGCAGCACTTCCGGGCCGCTGACGTGGTGGGCCGCCGCCGCGTCCGTGCCGGCCTCCGGCCGCGGTTCGCGCCCCAGCACCTTCTGCGTGTGCGCCAGGGCCGCGAACACGAACTCGTAAGCCTCGTACGGATAGCGCGGATCGCGGCGAACAATCTCGGCAAGTTTGGGGTGGTAGATGCTCATGATTCCAGGATTCAAGGTTAGCCGCGACCCGGAGGGGAGCGCTGCTTGCGTCATTTCAACCGGGTCAGGATTTCGCCGGCGTCCACCAAGATGCGCCGGCCATCCTCGAACTCGACCAGGATCTTGCGGGCCAGTACCTCCTGCGCCAGTACGCGCCCCTGCCCCTTGGCCGTGACGATCCGAGAACCGGGCGGCGGCAGCTCGGCCTGGAATTCCTCGTACACATCCTGCTCGAAACGCAGGCAGCACTTCAGCCGACCGCACCGGCCCGAGATCTTCGACGGATCGAGCGTCGATTTTTGCAGCTTGGCCATGCGCATCGACACCGGCGGCATCTGGCTCATGTGCGTGTTGCAGCAGACCGGCTTGCCGCAGTCGCCGTAGTCGGCCAGCAGCTTGGCCTCGTCGCGCACGCCGATCTGCCGCATCTCGATCCGCGTCTGGTAGGTGCGGGCCAGGTCGCGGACCAGCTCGCGGAAATCGACGCGCTTTTCCGCCAGGAAGTAAAACACCACCCGCTCGCCGCCGAACAGGTGTTCCACATCGACCAGCTCCATTTGCAAGCGGCGCTCGCCGACGAAGCGCTGACAGGCGGCCAGCTCGTCCGCCTCGGCGGACCGCGTGCGGTCGAGGGTGGCCAGGTCCTCCTCGGTCAGGCGGCGCAGCAGGCGGCCGTGGGTGGGTTCGGCCAGCAAGGCCAGGGCACGCGGCACGGCCTCGCACAGCACTTGCCCGATCTCCAGGCCCCGATCCGAGCGGATGACCACCTCGTCGTCGCGCGCGTAGGCCTCGCCCTCGGCCGCCTCAAAGTCGCCGAGGAAGCGCATGGTGCCGTGGCGAACGATGTATTTAGCAGCCATCGCGGGCTCCGGGATGGGGCAGTTCCGATTGCCTGACCATTGTAAGCCGCGCCTGCCGGAAGAAAAGACGAGTCGCCCGCGCGCACGCTTTCGTCCTTGATTCGACCCGGCGACGTAGTATAGCCTAGGGAACGTTCGCCCCAGCCGCGGCCCGCCCGCCGCTCCCCCTGATCGGCAGCCACTACCATGACCACCGAATCGGTGCAGAACCAGTCCTTCCTGCTCGAACGCCACGGCGACATTGCCGTCGTCCTCCCCTCGCCGGAGGTCGAGAGCATGTCCGAGCACCTGATCCAGCAGGCCGCTCACCTGGTCCTGGTCCCGCTGAAGGCCGACCCGCCCAGCGGACTGGTCATCGACCTCAGCAAGGTCAAGTACTTCGGCTCCGTCTTCCTGTCCCTGCTCCTGCGCTGGCACACCCCAATGAAGAAGAACGGCAGCGAGATGGTGCTGGCCGGCGTCAACGACCGCATCCGCGAGCTGCTCCGCCTCACCAACCTCGACACGCTCTGGGCCATTTACGACACCCCGCAGCAGGCTTTGGAAGCGCTGGGTGGCTCGGACTAATTCTATTGTGTCTGCTGGGGGCGACCGGCAGCGTAAGCTGCCGGGTGGCAGGCCCAAACCCGGCAGCTGACGCTGCCGGTTCGCCGGCCTTCCAAGGCCCAAACCCGGCAGCTGACGCTGCCGGTTCGCCGGCCTTCCAAGGCCGCGGGCCTTTCCGACCTCAAAGGATGGATCATGCGACGACCGGCACACAAGGGCACGGACGCCTCCTTTCACGACGTTCACGAGAACGGCGGCCATCCCGAAGACCATCCTCCTGTCGGCATCGAGCAGCTCGTGCTGCAACTGAAAGAGACGGCCGACAAGCTCATCCGCGACGGCGCCAACCGCGGCGACGTGAAGCTGCTGAGCACCGCCCTCAAGGAGCTGCGCTACGCCTTCAAGGTGTTCAGCCCCTACAAGAATCGGCGCAAGGTGACGGTGTTCGGCTCGGCCCGGCTGCCGCCGGAGCATCCGGCGTATCAGCAGGCCGTCGAGTTCGGCCGCCGGGCCGCCGAGGCCGGCTTCATGGTCATCACCGGCGCCGCCAGCGGCATCATGGAGGCTGGCCACGTCGGCGCCGGACGCGAAAACAGCATCGGCGTCAACATCCTGCTCCCCTTCGAGCAGGATGCCAACGCCATCATTGCCGGCGATGCCAAGCTGATGCACCTGAAATACTTCTTCACCCGCAAACTGCTGTTCGTGAAGGAGTCCGACGCCATCGCCCTCTTCCCCGGCGGCTTCGGCACCCAGGACGAAGGCTTCGAGGTCCTCACCCTCATCCAGACCGGCAAAAGCCATCTTTTTCCGATCGTCATGGTCGACGAACCGGGCGGCGACTACTGGAAAGAGTGGCATCACTATGTCGAGAAGGCCCTGCTGGGCCGCAAGCTGATCTCGCCGGCCGACGTTCACCTCTACAAGATCACCGATTCGGTGGAAGAAGCGATGGCCGAGGTGCTGCGCTTCTACCGCGTTTACCACAGCATGCGGTATGTCCGCGGCGACCTGGTGCTGCGCTTGCAGCACACCTTGCCCGACGCCCTTCTGGAACGAATCCGCTCCGAATTTGCGGACATTTTGGAAGGCGGCACCTTCGAGCAAACCGCCGCCCTGCCCGACGAGGCCAACGACGTGCACCTGGCGGCCTTACCGCGTCTGCGCTTCCACTTCGACCGCCGCAGCTTGGGCCGCCTGCGGCTGCTGATTGATGCGATCAATCGAGAGGGGTAGGGTTTTCTGGAAGCGGTGAGCCGCGTTTCCCAGGCGTTGTATTGTCGTCCGTGCAGCTCCGGGTTATAGTTGCCCTATGAGCGACACAGCCACACTTGACACCGATAGCGAAATCCTGGAACAGGTCATGGAGCCTGACAACTCCGGGATGTCCCCGGAGGCTGCACGGGCGCTGCTCCGATTTCGGTTCAATGCGGTCGCGCTGGCCCGCATGAATGAACTGGCGGAAAAGAACCGCAAAGGCACCATCCTGCCGTCCGAGCGCGCCCTCTTGGAGCGTTACCTGCGTGTCGGCAACTTCCTCAACCTGATCCACGCGAAGGCTCGCTGCGCTTTGGCCGAGCCCACTACTCCAGCCTCGTGACGCGATGAACGAGGCACTGAAACGCCTGGTTTGGGAGCGCGCCGCAAACACCTGCGAATACTGCCGGATGCCGCAAGCGTAGTATCCGACGCTCCCCAGGATTGACGGGATGTCGGTCGTATGCACGACGGTTCCACCGAAGGTCCCGGGGCTGAGCGGTCGGCGGGCGAACCCAGGCCCGCCAAACGGCGCAGGCAGGGCGGCCGCGGCGCGGGCCCCGGCGGTGGCCGCCCCCGAAAGCTGCGACCGATCGCCACCTTGGTGCGCGCCGACATCCGCAAACTCTCGGGCTACCTTCGGCTCGCCTATCAGGGCGGCCCGGAATTTCGCCAGCGGATCGCCGAGGGATTGAATTCCTTGCCAACGCTGATCCATGCCGCTGTCCATGCGGCCGGTGGCCATGTCGCGACTTGCAACCTGCTGCTCACCTATGCGCCGCACCTGGCGGGGCAGACCGCCCGTGGCCTGGACGCAGTCCGGTTCGCGGAAATCTCAGGCATTTATTTGCCCGATGAGCGGGTCGCCCTCATCGCCGAATTCATCGAGCCAATGCGACAAGCGGTGCCGGCCGGGCACGTGGCGGCGACCGTTCGTGAGGAGGTGGCCCACGCTCTGGATCACGCGCGTAGGCGATGTATCTCACAACAGTCGCGCATTCCTGGCGGCTTACCGGGCGGAGCGGAAGACGGTCAGACAGCTATTGCCGCGCCTGGGTCGCACGGCTGAATCCGCCGCCCTGCGCTACGTTGTGCAACGGGGACACGCCGGCGCCGAGGAAGCTTTCGCGGGGCTGGTCGCTATAATGCATGGCGGCTGGCTGACGCCGGAACTGGACTGCGCCTTGCTAACCAGCTTCCCCCGTACCCGTACCACCGTCCAGGCCTTCCTTGCATCCATGCCTGGCACGAGGGCGACATCATGACGAAGATCTTTATTGGTCTCGAACCTGGGAAGAACCAAATCCTCTTGGTGGCCACCATTCGCGGACCGCGGGGCGCCCAGGGGCACCTACGGCGCACCTTGACCCCGGGCGAATCGTTCTGGGGCTATAGCTACGACGAACTCCTGCGCCTGGCCCCCGCATGCGATCTGGAGCCGCGAGAGGAAGCGAAAAGGCCGACGCGCAGCGTGGGAGCATGATCGAGAAGAGCGGCGCCGACAGCCGGCTACGGCAAATGAAATAGGAGCTGCGTCCCAACTCTGTTCGGCACGGGAGTTCAAGGTTGAGCTGCAAGTCCTTGAGACCCGGGAAGATCGGGAAACTGTTGAGGCAGCCTATTCCCGACGCTCCCGAACTGCCCACGTGTTCGTCGTAACTACCAGCGTTTAGGGATGTTATCGCTCAGCCGTAAAATCCCGTGCCGAACAGGGTTGGCTGCGTCCTCCTATCCTTTTCTCCTATCCTTTTCGAGGCAAGAGTGCATGGCCCGGTGCACATGGGGCAGAAAATGTCCGGGTAACGGGTCCTGCGTTGGGAACTGCCATGTCAATTTACGCGGAATGGGTGCGGCGAGCGGTCACCTTCACCGAATCGCTGCGCGGCTTGCCCGGTGAGGTTCGCGTCCAGGTCGAAGTCGCACCTCCATTGAGCGAGCATGCGATCCAGGAACTCGCGGTCGTGCCGGCTGCCGATTCCCAAGCCACTCCGGCGGTTCTGGGAGGAAGCCTCCGGTCATTGCAACTGCACTTACTGGTGGGACACGCCGGAGAGGTTCCACTCGCAAATGAGGGTGGCGTTCCCCGACTGGTCGTTGTCCCACATCTGGGGCGGCCCCGAGTTTGAGTCTGCCCCGAGTTGCGTCGAAGCCGCCGATCATTTCCTCGACGCGTCCGAATCGTTTCGTGACGAGTACCCGAAGGACGCGCGTTACTGGCAACATTCGCTGCCCCTCGTTCCCGTCGGCAACGGGGACTTCGTCGGCCTGTACGTGCGCGACACCTCGGACGAACCTCCGGTCGTCTATCTGTGCCACGACGGCTGCGGGGGGAGTGGCGTAATCGCCCCCAATCTTGACGCCTTCCTCGTGCTCTGGGAGCGGCTCGGCTACGTCGGCATACATTTCTTGATGTCATTCATCAATCCGCGGACAGGTCTCGTTGACCCGGGGGCTTTTCCCGCCGAAACCGAAGCTGCTGGTTCCCTCCTACACGCCGAGGTTCGCTCGGACCTCGTGAGTACACCCCCCTTCAAAAGCGAGAGCGACTGGGCGACGTGTACTGATCCGCATGTGATGCTGAAATGGCTCGAAAAGAACGGGAGACTAGACGAGGGGAAGGTTCGGCGCTTTGCCTGCGCATGTTGCCGTCGCGTTTGGGACCGTATGGGTCCATGGGGCCAAAGAGCCGTGGAGGTGGCGGAGCGGTTCGCCGACGGTCTTGCCGGCGAAGCCGAGCTCAAAGCCGCACGCGCCGCGCTCTTCGGCGGAGAACGTGGCAGCCAGTTGCTCCAGGAGACGGCGATGGCGGTCGAAGGCTTTTGGTCCGCCGTGAGCGGGGCTCAGCGATTCATGGACGCCATCAATGAGTCGGCGAAGTTCTCACACGCGCAAGGCCTGATGCACCACGCCGCCTTCGAAGCAGTGGACGGCAGTTGGCTCGTCTCATGGGATATCACTCGACATTTGGATGAACCCGAATTGCGCCGAGAAAGAACGGCTCACGCGGACCTCATTCGTCACTTCTTCGGGAATCCATTTCATTGAGCTAAGCCAACTTCCGCAGTCGCGCTATCGAAACACAAAGCAACGCCGCGTTCTTGAGAGTTTGCCCTCCAAGTTGGCAGCACATCTTGCTCACGCCGCCCGGAAGCCGCAACCGCTCCCCTTGTCCGCTTCGCCCTACCGCTCGGCCCTGGCCTCAGCCGGCAAGCCGGGGAGAGAGGTGACAGTTTACGGTTCCCATTCTGGCACAAGGAGTAACGTCGAAATGTCCCCGACCTGGAACATTTCGACGTAACTTATTTGGTCCCAAGGATCTGCGTAAAGTGGCACCTTGGCCCCTTGTAAAGCGTCTCCGCTTGGCCCAGGATCGCGTCCCGGAAATGCCGGCTGAGGTCGCCCGGGGTGTTGAGGTCCACCTTCCTGCCCAGTAAAACGGATAGCTTCCCTTGCATGGCGAAGAACGCCAACCCCGGGACATGGCCTGGCTCGAACTCAACAAGCACGTCGATGTCGCTATCCGGTCCAAAATCCGGCGCAAGACGGACCCGAAGAGTGCCAGCTTGCGGATATGATGGCGCCGGCAGAACTCGGCAATCCGCTGGCGCGGCAGCTCAATCATGGCTGGTCGCATGGGCCTTCTCCCGTTCGTTGAGGAATCTACGCATATTGTTCCTCGCGTCCCGCGGGTCGTCAATCCTGCCCCCTTTAATTTCCTGGCCGTTGTCGGCGGACGGCTCCCCGATAGAATTCGTTCCAGGACCGCCTCACCCGCGGTAGCCGCAGGGACCCGACTTCGGCCTGGCAGTCGGACGCCACAATCCATGCCGCACGAACTAATCATCGCGCCGAGCGGTCGTCTCGCCCTGGTGGAATCATCCGCTGCAGCGGAGGGCATCGCTGAACTCTCGCACGCGCTGGTCACCGCCTTTGCTTCGAGCCCCGCACACGGGCTGCTGCACCTGGCGACCAGGGATCTGCAAAACCACCTCAACCCGGCGCTGGAATACGTTCGCTCGTTTGCCTGCACCTACCTGACGCGGCTCTGCCAGACGCAGGGTCATGAAGCGACGAACGATCTGCCGGCCACACTGCCGCCGTCCGCCGCGGAGCTGGCGACGTGGGTCTTGCAAGCCCCACCCATGACCGGCCTGGAGTACCTGAGCCAGGACGCCCTGGCCGGCTGGTGGGCCGACCTGGACACGTTGGTCCGCGGCGAGATCAGGGAGCACGCGGGGGCGCGCAGGCGTACCTCAGTGACAGGAATCCGCTCTGGCGGTTTGTCGGGCGCGTCACGCTGCACCTGGCCGAGAACAAACGCGACGCCGAGAACCCGTTCGCGTTCCTGGCGACCTATGTCAGTCGCCTGTCGCCTCAGGGGCGTGTCCAGCACGAACCGCTGGCCCGGGCGCTGCAGCAATACGCCGGCGCGGGGAAGCGCGAAGCGCTGCTGTCGCTGCTCGTGCCCCTGCAGCGGGCGGCCGAGCGCAGTGCCCTCGTCAAGGAGCTGTTCGATTCCGGCGACGTCTACCACCCGCTGGCTTGGTCGCCACGCGAGGCGCACCGCTTCTTGCGGGACATTCCCATCTTCGAGGACAGCGGGTTGATTGTCCGCGTTCCCGACTGGTGGAAACCCCGCCATCCGCCCCGGGCGACCGTCGATGTTCGGGTCGAAGGCCGGCGCGGAACCCAGCTGGGGGCGAGTGCGTTGCTCGAATTCTCGGTCGGGGTGGCGCTCGACGGTGAG
Source organism: uncultured Planctomycetota bacterium (assembly GCA_963827935.1). GTDB lineage: Bacteria > Planctomycetota > Planctomycetia > Gemmatales > Gemmataceae > DATFNV01. The sequence continues at coordinate 134,464 of CAWHCN010000005.1, forward strand.
CCGTTGAGCGAGGCCGAGATTCAAGAGCTGCTCGCTTCGGCGGGCGGACTGGTTCGGCTCAAGGGCAAGTGGGTCGAGATGGACCGCGAGAGGCTGGCCGAGGCCCTCGCGCACTGGCAAACCGTCGAGAGCCGCGCCGCGCCGGCGGACTGTCGTTCTTTGAAGGGATGCGCTTGCTGGCCGGAGCCGGGCTGGACCGCGACCTGACGGCCACGCTCCCGGAGGCGACGCGGGAGTGGACCGGTTTGACCGCCGGTCCTGGTCTCGAAGCGACGCTCAGCCGGCTGACCGCGCACGACACCCGGCAAATCCCCCCTCCGTCCGGGTTGCGCGCCGAGCTGCGGCCTTATCAGTTGAGCGGCCTGGGCTGGCTGCACTTCCTGACGCAACTCGGCCTGGGCGCCTGCCTGGCCGACGATATGGGCCTGGGCAAGACCGTGCAGGTGATCGCCTTACTGCTCGCGCTGAAGGGCGAAGGGAAGCCGGGCGCTAAGGGCACGGCGAAGCCCGCGCCAGTCTGCTGGTCGTGCCGGCCTCGCTGATCGCCAACTGGAAGGCGGAGATCGAGCGGTTCGCGCCGTCTTTGAGCTTCGCCATTGCACACCCTTCCGAACGGCCGTCCGGCAAGGAAGATCTCTCGGCTGAGGACGTCGAAGGGCGCGACCTGGTCATTACGACTTACGGCATGTTGACGCGCCAGGAGTGGCTGCGCGAGCACGACTGGCGGCTCGCGATTCTCGACGAGGCCCAGGCGATCAAGAATGCCGGTACGCGTCAGTCGCGCGCCGCCAAGGAGCTGCGGGCGGCCTGCCGGATCGCCATGACCGGCACTCCGGTCGAAAATCGGCTCTCCGACCTGTGGTCGCTGTTCGATTTCCTGAACCCCGGCCTGCTGGGCAGCGCCAAAGCCTTCTCGAATCTCGTCAAGAAGATGGAGGCGCCCCGAAGCCGTCGTACCAGCCGTTGCGGACCCTTGTCGGCCCCTACATCCTCCGGCGCCTGAAAACCGACAAGAGTGTGATCGCCGACCTTCCAGATAAGACCGAGGTGAAGGCGTTTTGCGGCCTGAGCCGGCAGCAGGCCGCCCTGTATGAGCAAGCCGTCCGCGATCTTGAAGAGAAACTGGACACGATGGAAGGCATCCAGCGGCGCGGCCTGGTCCTCGCCCAGTTGATGCGCCTCAAACAGATCTGCAATCACCCGGATCAGGCGCTCGGCGCCGGAGGATACGAACCGAACCAGAGCGGCAAGTTTCTGCGTCTGGCGCGAGCTGGGCGAGGAGCTGGCCCAGCGGCAGGAGAAGGCGCTGGTCTTCACGCAGTTCCGCGAGATCGCCGAGCCGCTGGCCCGCTTCCTCGAGATGATTTTCGGTCGCCCTGGCCTGGTGCTGCACGGCGGCACCGCCGTGGCCCGCCGCCGCGAACTGGTGGAGCGGTTCCAGCGCGAGGACGGGCCGCCGTTCTTCGTCCTCTCCGTCAAGGCCGGGGGGACCGGCCTGAACCTGACGGCGGCATCGCAGGTGATTCACTTCGACCGCTGGTGGAATCCCGCCGTGGAAGACCAGGCGACGGACCGGGCGTTCCGCATCGGCCAGAAGCGGAACGTGCTCGTCCACAAGTTCGTCTGCCGCGGGACGGTCGAGGAGCGGATCGATGCCCTGATCGCCGAAAAGACCGGCCTCGTCCGCGACGTGGTGGAAGGCGGCGAGCGCTTGCTGACCGGAGATGGCCAACGACGAGTTGCTGAAGTTCGTGGCCCTGGACGTACACAAAGCGCTGGAATCTTGAATGCAGCTGTTGACTGGCATCCCTATAATGTGGCGCGGAAACGACATTCCCCGAAGAAAGGAGTCTCCGATGTGGTTTGAGTTTCGACCCTACGTCTCAGTGGCCCAGCGACGAGCCCAGGCCGCCCGCGAGGTAGAGAAGCGGCGCAAGAAGGGGCAGGCCGTCGCGCCGGTCGTCATTGAGGGCCGTACCATCGCGCACACCTTCTGGGGCAAGGCGTGGTGCGAGAATCTGGAATCGTACAGCGACTACGAGAATCGCCTGCCGCGCGGCCGCACCTACGTCCGCAACGGGTCGGTGGTGGATCTGCAGATTCAGCCGGGCAAGGTCACGGCCCTGGTCAGTGGTTCGAGCCTCTACAACGTCGCCATCACCATCGCTCCGCTACCGGAAAAGCAATGGCGCGCCCTCAAGGCGCACTGCGCCGGGCAGATCGGCTCCGTCGTGGAGCTGCTCCAGGGCAAACTGTCCAGTGGCGTGATCGGCCTGGTCACTTCCCACGACAGCGGCCTGTTCCCCCGGCCCGCCGAGATCAAGATGTCGTGCTCCTGCCCGGACTGGGCCGGCATGTGCAAGCACGTCGCCGCCGTGCTGTATGGCGTCGGGGCGCGTCTGGATCATCAGGCGGAGCTGTTCTTTCGGCTGCGCAAGGTCGATCACCTGGAATTGATCGAGGAAGCCGTGTCGCGCACGGGCAAGAAGACCGCCACCCGGAAGAAGGTGCTGGCGGCGGCCGACGTCGCCGGTGTCTTCGGGATCGAACTCGCCGAGCCCGACGCGGACGAAGTGTCCCCCGTCCCCGCGAAGGCGAAGCGGCGCAGAGCCGAGCCGATCGCCGGAAAACCGGCCGGTGCATCACGGCGCTCGGCGAATGGCAGCAAGCTCAAAAAGGGTTAGCCAGCCGCGGGACGGGTCATCGCCAGAGCGTCCGGCACGGCGCGTTGTGGCACGGTCTCCTGACCGTGCCACTGGGGGTTGCGCCGCGTTGTGGCACGGTCTCCATGCGTTGTGGCACGGTCTCCTGACCATGCCACTGCCGCCGACCGCAGGTCTCCCCAGAATGCTGTCGCGCAACCTGCTGTAAGAGACCTTCGGTCGAGTTGAGTGGCACGGTCAGGAGACCGTGCCACAACAGGGGGTGGCGGGCTCGGGTACGCGCGATGGTTCCGCAGCTGACGCTCGTGACAACGCCGGCTGGGCACAGAACGGGTCCGCGGACGGGTCCGCAAGGCATGGTGCCATGATGGTGCCGCCACGGTGCCACGAGGGTGCCACGACAGTGCCATCAGGGTGCCACGAGGGTGCCAAGGGTGCCATCAGGGTGCCACGAGGGTGCCAAGGGTGCCATCAGGGTGCCACGGGGTGTCCGAGGGTGGTGGTGGCACCCTGGACCGACAGGCCTGGCCCCGTCCTGGGGTCGTGTGCCGGCTAAAAACTCATCATCTTCCGATACGTTTCTAGGCGCCGGTCGATTTCTGCGCGATCGGTGCGCTGCAGGCGGCCGAGGCCGAAATCTTCGACCGTAAGGCTGGCCACGACGGTTCCGTAGGCCATTGCCCGCCGCAGTCGGCCCGGGGGCGGGGTGTCGTCCGCATCGAGATAGCCCATGACGGCCCCGGCGAAGCTGTCGCCGGCGCCGGTGGGATCGACGACATCGGGCGTGGGAAAGGCGGGCACCACGAAGACGCCATCGCCGCTGAAGAGCATGGCGCCGTGCTCGCCTTTTTTTAGGATGACGAACTTCGGCCCCAGGCGACGCAAGGCGGTCCCGGCCCGGACCAGGTTGCGCTCGCCGGTCAGGAGCTGAGCCTCGCTGTCGTTGACCAGCAGGCCGTCGAGGCGCGGCAGCAGGGCGAGCAGGGCGTCGCGCTGGGTGTTGATCCACAGGTCCATGGTGTCGGCCAGGACCAGCCGCGGCCGGGCCACCTGGTCCAGCACCCTGGCCTGCACCACCGGGCTGCCGTTGGCCAGGAACACGTGCGTGCTGTCGCGGAAGCTCGGCGGCAGCACCGGGTCGAAGCTGCCGAAGACGTTGAGGTGGACTTCCAGCGTGTCGCGCGTGTTCATGTCCTGGTGATAGCGGCCCTTCCAGCGGAAGGTCTGGCCGGGCTGCGTCACCAGGCCGGCCAGGTCGATCTTGCGGCCGGCAAAGAGGCGGCGATGCTCCTCGGGAAAGTCCTCGCCCACCACCCCCACCAGCCGGGGCGTGGTAAAGAAGCTGGCGGCAAAGGCAAAGTGCGAGGCCGACCCGCCCAGGACATCGTCCAGCGAGCGGTTTGGGGTTTCGATGGAGTCAAAGGCAATCGAGCCGACCACGAGTAACGACACGCGCTAGCCCCCCTCTGGTGTCCCGCCGCTATCTTAGCCCGAATTTCTTACCACAAAGGACACAAAGAACACAAAGAAGAGAAGTCGCAGGGCATTGCGCAGGTGAGCCAGCTTGGGGTCTGGCCAGACCGAGGAAGGCTGTTCCGACGCATGTTCTTGGCCTTTTCTTCTTTGTGTTCTTTGTGTGCTTTGTGGTGAGTAATGCAAGCTACGCGGTCGGTTCTGGCTCGTCCGGCGTGGCGCCCGTTCGTGGGGTGCCGCGGCCCTCGACGATGGTCTGCGTGACCCCTTCCTGCACAACCTTGCCGTTCTGGTTGACGATCTGGCGGTGCCAGGTGATGATGGCGCGGCGGCCGCGGGCGCGCACCTCCTTCTCCAGCACCCGGGTGCGGACCCGCAGGGTGTCGCCGATATAGACCGCCGCCTTGAACTGCCAGTCGCGGATGGCCAAAAAGGCGAGCGTGCGCATCGGCGGAATGTACAGCGCCAGCCCGCTCGCCATCGAAAGGACCAACAAGCCGTGGGCGATCGGCCCCCGGAACGGCGTCGAGCAGGCGAACTCGTGATCCAGGTGAATCGGGTTGAAATCGCCGCTCATCCCAGCGAAGTTGACGATGTCGGCTTCCGTCACGGTTCGGCCAAGCGATTCCCATTCCTGACCCGTTGCCACGTCATCGGCGTACAGGTGCATGGCGGTGAACGACATGACACGTTCCTCGGGCGGGGGCCAACGTCCTATCTGCGGGGGAGTTTAATGGATAGCAGGCGTTGCGGGCAAGAGACCTCGCCCGAGATGGGGCGGCCGCTTACTCTCGCGGTGCCGCGGGCCGTTTGATATTCTCTGCCCTGAGGCGGTCCCCTCACTCCGTAATCGCCAGCCAGGAGGCGTTCCATGTCCCAGTCGAAAGCGGCCCCGCGCCGAACGAAGAAGTGCGGCGCCGGGAGATCCTGCAGGTCACCGGGGCGATCAGCACCATCATGGCCGTCGCGGTGCTGGCGGTGATCGCGATTCACGGCAAGACCCCATCGGCGGATGGACCGGCTGCGGATACCCCGGGGCCCCGGCTGCGCGAGGCGCTGGCCGCCCTCGATCAGCACGACCCGCACTGGCGCTTCGCCGAACTGGAGGAAGACCGCGCGGCGGTCCCCGCCGAGGAAAACGGGGCGCCAACGGTGATGGCCGCGGTCAAGCTCATTCCGAGCCCCTGGCGCGGGCCAAGTGCCGAACAGGTCCGCCAGAAGCTGCGGGCGGGCTTGATCGAAGCGTCGCCCCGTGCTGACATCGAGCCGGCCAACCCGGCCTTGACCGAGGGGCGAAAGCTCGCCGGGTTCCGTCGCGGACGCTTCACCGTAGCCTGGAACTTGAACGACCCCCTGGATACCTATCTGCCGCACCTTAGCCCGGTCGACCAGCTGGTGGACGTCCTGTCGCTTGATGCCGAGGTCCGAGCCCACGAGCGTGATGTGGATGGGGCCCTGGTGTCCGCGCGTGCGGCCCTGGTGGCCGTGCGCTGCATCGGCGACGAGCCGATGCTCACCTCTCAGCTCGGCCGCCTGGGCTGGGAACATCGCGTGATCGATTCGCTGGAGGAGCTGTTGCGCTTCGGCGAAGGGACCGAGCCCCGCCTGGCGGCCCTGCAAGCCGTGCTGCTCGATGAGGCGGCCGAGCCGGTGTTGCGCCTGACGGCGCGGGCCGAACGCGCCGGGCTGCACGGCCTCCTGACCGCCCTGGAAGCCGGCAAGCACCCCAAGGCCGACCGCTCCTTGCTCGGCGTGCGGACCGACGGCGTCCAGCTGGTCCTCACCAACGATCGGCTCCGCCAACGCGACGCGCTGGAGAACATCCACGCCTGGGTACTCGACTTCACCACGCAGACGGCGGACATTGCCAGGCTGCCTTCGCAGGATCAGCTTCCCAAGCTCGAACAGCTGGCGGATACCGTGGTGCAGGCGCCTCTGGGTGCAGGCTTGCTACTGGCCGCTCTGCCGCTGCGCGAAATCGGCACGACGTGCCTTCAGAAGCAGGCGCTGTTGCGCAGCGCCGCCGTCGCCCTGGCCCTGGAGCGCTTCCGCCTGGCGACCGGCCATTGGCCGCAGAAGCTGGACGAGCTACGGCCGCAGTACCTGTCCGAGGTGCCGGCCGACCCCTTCGACGGCAAACCGCTGCGCTTCGCCCGCCACAAGGATATGGTAGTCATCTACTCCGTCGGACCCGACGGCAAGGACGACGGCGGCAAGCCGGAGACCCTAAATCGGATGGACCGGAAGGCGGGTTTCGACGTGGGATTCCGACTCTGGAACATGGAGGCGCGGAAAATCAAGAAGTAACCCGGCGGCGCGGTTAGCCGCGACCCGGAGGGGAGCGCTTGGGTGAAGCGCTCCCCTCCGGGTCGCGGCTAACCAGGTGGGGGTGTTTGCCATGAGTGAGATTGCCACTATCACGCCGCCGAAAAAGCGCCGACGGCGCTGGCCCCTCCTGCTTCTCGTACCGCTGCTGCTCGCGGGGATTTACGGCCTGCACTTACGTTCCGCGAATCAGCGACTGGAACGTGTCTTGGCGGAAACGGAGCGCCTCGACCCGCGCTGGCGAATGGAGGACATCGAAGCCGATCGCGCCGTCGTTCCCGACGAGGAGAACGGCGCCCTGACCTTGCTGGCGGCGCAGGCGAAAATGCCGCCCAACTGGTCCGGCCTCGTCGGCTTGCAGCAAACCGTCCGCGTGCTGCAACAGAGCGGCCCGCCGACGGAGAAGCAGATCGCCGCGGTTCGTGCCGACCTGGCCCCGGCCGCGGCCGCAATTTCCGTGGCACGGCGGCTCGCCGACCAGCCTCGCGGCCGCAGGCCGGACTCCACCGCCAGCCCATTCCCCGCACTGGAGGTGGGAAAGGTGCTGACCATCGACGCCCAGCTCTGGGCCTGGGCCGGCGATTACGACGGCGCTCTGACCTCGTTGTGCGCCGGGGTCAACGTCGGCCGCTCCTTTGGCGACGAACCGAACTTGATGCCAGTGATGGTTCGGGTAGCGGTGGACGTGATCGCCGCCATAGAGCTTGAAACCATCCTGGGCCAAGGGGAGGCCAGCGAGGCTGCTCTCGCACCCCTTCAGCAGCTCCTCACGGAGGAGGGAGAGGCGCCGTTGTTCACATTCGCGCCTGCGCGGCGAACGGGCGCGGTGGGACGGCCACCTTGAAGCGGTGCAGCACGGCAAAATGTCAGTAAAGCAATTGATGGGAGGTCCCGCGCCGTCCTCCAAGTTCTCGTTCGCCAAGACGGACTTGCTTCATCTGCCGGGAGTTGTCGCCAATTGCCGTGCGAAGTTCCTGGAAGACATGAACAAGGCTGTCGAGATCTCCAAGCTGCCGCCGGAGGAGCACAGGGCCGATTGCGCCGGACTCATGGCGCCCGACCAAAACGCATCCCTGCTGGTTCCGGTCGTCACGGCTCGCGGATTTGTGAGGTACATGGAAACCGGCTGGGAAAAACAGGCACAATTGCGCTGCGCCGCAGCCGCCTTGGCCGTCGAGCGTTACCGCCTCAAATACGGCAAATGGCCGGAGGGGCTGAGCGACTTGAAGGACGAGTTCGTGCGTGAGGTCCCCACTGACCCCTTCGACGGCCAACCGTTGCGCTATCGCAAGGACGACCAAGGGGTACTTGTTTACTCCGTCTGGCCGGACGACAAGGCGGGCATCACTTTCCGCCTCTGGGACGTGGACAAACGTCGCCAGCCGCCGCCGATACCGCAACCGCCCGGAGTCGCACCATGACCGCAATTACCGACCCGCCGCCGCTCGTCAAGCGCCGTCGCTGGCGCCGCCTGCTGCTCCTCGCCGTCCCCCTGGCGCTCCTGATCGGCGTCTGGACCTGCTTCTACTTCGCTAGCGACCTGCGCTGGCGCGGACGCTGGCCGAGACGGACCGCATCGACCCGCACTGGCGCCTGGATGACCTCCAGGCCGAACGCGCCGTCATCCCCGACGAGGAGAACGGCGCCCTGACGGTCACCGCGGCCAGGGCGAAGATGCCGGCACGCTGGCCCTGGTGGGAAAGCAGCTCGCCGCCGGCGGAGGTGGGTGACCCCGGCCCGAACCCATCGAACGCGATGCGTAATCGGAAGCCGAATGAAGCGCTGCCCAACTGGGCGAGGGCGGCCATGCGCCCCGAGATGGCGCGGGCCGCCGCCGCCATCCAGGAGGCGCGCAAGCTCATCGATCGGCCGCGCGGCCGCTTCCCGGTCGTGTATTCCAAGGACTACATTTCGACGAAGCTGACGGGCCTCCAGGACGCCCGGATGGCCGCGCAGCTACTGAGCTACGACGCGCGGTTCCGCGCCGAATCCGGTGATCTCGACGGGGCTCTCGTCGCGTGCCGCGCTCTTGTCAACTGCGTGCGCTCTATCGGCGACGAACCCGCACTCATTGCGCAACTGGTGCGCATCGCTTTCCGCTTCATGGCCATCGTCCAGGCCGAGCGCACCCTCGGCCTGGGGGAGCCGTCCGGCGCCCCCCTCCTTGCGCTCCAGGAGGCGATGGAGGCAGAAGCGGAGGAGCCGCTGTTCCAGATCGCCATTCGCGGTGAGCGCGCCGGCATGGACCGCTTCATGGAAGCGTTGCAGCGCGGCGACCTGACGGTGCCGCGGATGAAGAGAGTGAGCGGCGGCGCTGTTTCCCAACCGAAGCTTGCCTTCGGCGAAGAACAACTGCTCTATTTGCCGGGAGTCGTCACCAACAGCCGGGCGCAGGTGCTGGAGCGCATGAACCAGCTCGTCAAGATTTCCCAGCTGCCGGCCGAGGAACGGGCCGCGCCGCTCGCCGCGCTCAAGGCGTCGCTGGGCAAGGATGCGATGCTGCGCGCGAGTTGTTGCCGGCGGCGGAAAAAGCGCTGGAGGCGGAGTGGCGCACGCAAGCCATGCTCCGCTGCGCAGCGGCAGGGCTGGCCCTCGAGCGCTATCGCCACAAGCACGGCCACTGGCCGGAGAGCCTGACCGACTTGAAAGGGGACTTCCTGCACGCGGTGCCGCTTGACCCGTTCGATAACAAGCCGCTGCGCTATCGCAAGGACGACCAGGGGGTGATTGTTTATTCCGTCGGGCCGGACGGCAAGGACGACGGCGGCGACCGCACAACGCTGAACACGCACACGCCCGGGACGGACATCGGCTTCCGCCTGTGGGACGTGGACAAGCGCCGCAAGTCACCGCCGGCGCCGGAAGCGCTGCAAGAGCCCGGAGACGTGCCATGACCACAATCGCCGACCCGCCGCCCCTGGTCAAGCGCCGTCGCTGGCGCCGCCTGCTGTTCCTCGCCGTCCCCCTGGTAATCCTCATCGGCGTCTGGACCTATTTCTACTTCGCCAGCGACGTTCGCCTGGCCAAGGTCCTGGCCGAGACCGAGCGGCAGGACCCGCACTGGCGGCTGGAGGACATCCAGGCGAATCGTGCCGAGGTGCCCGATGAGGAGAACGGGGCCCTGGTCGTCATCGCGGCCAGGGCGAAGATGCCGGCACGCTGGCCGGTCTGGGACATGGGGCCGCCGGGAGGCCCAACGAACGAGGATGAACCGGACCTGCCACACGTCCTTGGCGCCATGAAGCCGAATGAGACGCTGACGCCACGCGAGCGAAGTTTCATGCGGCCCGAGATGGAGCGGGCTGCGGATGCCATCCAGGAAGCGCGCCGGCTGGTCGACTTCAAGCGCGGCGCTACGACATCACCTACGCACCGGACTACATCTCCACGATCTTGAGGAACATTCAGGATGCTCGCTCGACGGCCTATGTCTTGAGCAATGACGCGATCTTCCGTTCTCAATCGGGCGACCTCGACGGCGCGGTCGTCAACTGCCGGGCGCTGCTGAACACTGCGCGTTCCATCGGCGATGAGCCGAGCCTGATTGCCCAGCTGATCCGCATGGCCATCCGCGCCATCGCCGTCGGCCGGATCGAGTCGACGCTGGGTCTGGGTGAGATTCCGGCCGCCGACCTGGCCCGCCTGCAGGCGGCTATGGAGGAGGAAGCGGAGGAAGCCCCGTTCCGCGTCGCAGTGCGGGGCGAACGCGCGGGTCTGGACCAGCTCATGCAGTCGCTCCAGGATGGGAGCACGTCCGTGAAACTGATGCGCGGCCTGACGGCCGGCCGGCCCGGGCAGGCGCGCGGCTGGTGGCCCGAGGAGCAATTGCTTTACGTTCCCGGTATGTTGACCACCAACCGGGCGGCCCTGCTGGAGCGGCTGAACCAGGCGGTCGAGATCGCCGGTCTGCCGTCCGAGGAGCAGGCGCCCCGGTTCGAGGCGATGAAGTCGTCGCTGCCGCGCAAGCCGCTGCTGGTGCGCGAGCTGGTCCCCGCGCTCGAGAAGGTGGCGACGGCAAACCTGCGCACGCAGGCCCAACTCCGCTGCGCCGCGGCCGGACTCGCCGTCGAATGTTACCGACTTGAGCATGGCCACTGGCCGGCGGGCCTGGCCGACCTAGTGGGCGACTACTTGCTTCGTCGGCTCCCCATAGACCCCTTCGATGGCCAGCCGCTGCGTTATCGGAAGGACGACGTGGGAGTGATCGTCTACTCGGTTGGTCCGGATGGCGCCGACGACGGGGGAAACCGGGCGACGCTCAACACGCACAAGCCGGGGACGGACATCGGCTTCCGCCTGTGGGACGTGGACAAACGCCGCCAGCCGCCGCCGATACCGCAGCAGCCGGGAGTCGCGCCATGACCACACTTCCCGACCCACCGCCGCTGGTCAAGCGCCGTCGCTGGCGCCGCCTGCTGCTCCTCGCCATCCCCCTGGCGATCGTCATCGCCGTCTGGACCTACTTCTACTTCGCCAGTGACGTTCGCCTGGCCAGGGCCCTGGCCGAGACGGAGCGGCAGGACCCGCACTGGCGGCTCGACGACATCCTGGCCGAACGGGGCGAGATCCCAGACGCGGAAAATGGGGCCCTGGTCGTCATCGCGGTCAAGGCCAGGAAGCCGCCGAACTGGCCGGCCTGGGACGTGACGCCTTCGTCCGTAGAGATCGAGAATGGAATCAACCTCGATGACGTGCTGCGCGATCTCAAGCCGAATGAGCATCTCCGGCCGCGCGAGCGCGACGCCATGCGGCCGGAGATGGAGCGGGCGGCCCCGGCCCTCCAGGAGGCGCGGCGCCTGATCGACTTCCGGCGCGGCCGCTTTCCCATCGCCTACTCGCGCGACTTCATTTCCACCCTGCTCCCCAACATTCAGGAGGCACGGGAGACGGCGCATCTCCTGCAAAACGACGCCTTGTTTCACGCCCAGTCCGGTGACCTGGACGGGGCCCTGCTTGCCTGCCGGGCCCTGGTCAACAACGCGCGTACCATCGGCGACGAGCCGAGCTTGATCTGCCAGCTCGTCCGCATGGCGATCCGCGCAATCGCCGTCGGGCAAACAGAACGAACGCTGGGGCAGGGAGAGTTGCCAGGTGCCGACCTGGCCCGCCTGCAAGTCGCGCTGGAGGAGGAAGCGGAGGAGGACCTTTTCCGTCTTGCGGTGCGTGGCGAGCGCGGCGGGGTGGATCAGCTCATGCGCTCGCTGCAAGACGGCACAACGTCCGTGAAACTGATGCGCGGCCTTATGGTTGGCCGGCCCGGGCAGACGCGCGGCTGGTGGCCCGAAGAGCAGTTGCTTCACGTCCCCGGCGTGTTGACCACCAACCGGGCCGCCCTTTTGGAGCGGATGAATCAGGCCGTCGAGATCGCCGGCCTGCCGTCGGAGGAGCAGCCCCCGCGCTTCGAGGTGCTCAAAGCGTCGCTGCCCCGAGAACCGCTGCTGGTGCGCGAGCTGATGCCCGCGCTGGAGAAGGTAGGGTCGGCCCACTTGCGCACGCAGGCGCAACTCCGCTGTGCCGCGACTGGACTGGCGGTCGAGCGCTACCGGCTGAAGCATGGCCATTGGCCGGCCAGCCTGGCCGACCTGGTGGATGACGACTTGCTTCGCCGGCTCCCGAAGGACCCGTTCGACGGCCAGACGCTGCGCTACCGGACCGACGGGGAAGGGGTGATTGTCTACTCGATCGGTCCGGATCGCACGGACGACGGAGGGAATCGGGCGACGCTCAATACGCACAAGCCGGGGACGGACCTGGGGTTTCGTCTTTGGGACGTGGACAAGCGCCGACAGCCGCGAAAGTGACGATGGCCGCTTGCGGCTTTGCAGTTGTGCGAAGCCACAAGCGGCTTAGGACTCGTCCAGTAATGACTCCGGTGGGACCGGCGTCTCGCTGGTCCTGGACCGGCGAGGACGCCGGTCCCACCGAATTCTGCCACAGGCTCTATGTCCGAGTGGACGGCCAGCTCTTCGCTCAAGCTGATCCATTGTCGGCAGCCCGTGTCCGCACACACGGAATTATATGCGACCTGGCGCTTGGCGCTGAAATGCGAAGGCGCATGTCGTTATTTGACAATGGATTGCGGCACGTGCGCCAGGTCGCATATAATTCCCAGCGAATTTAGCTCGAAGTGGGAATTCTGGGCGAACTCGCCTTCCAGGCGAGGGCCAATCCCGGATTAGCGCCTCCACCACCTCAACCATGATGCACGACACATTATCCTTCGAGCCCGAATCCAGGGCCAGTTGGCCCAGGCCGTCGGCGCAAGCCTGCATGTCGGTCTGCTCGCGGACGTAGTCCAGCAGTTGTTCGTCGGTCACCACGCCGGTCAGCCCGTCGGTACACAACAGGAAGCGGTCGCCGGCCTGGAGTGAGACGACCTTCACCTCCGGCCCGTCGCCGACTTCCTTCGAGCCGAGATATTTCCAGAGGAAGTTGCGGTAGCGGTGGGTCCGCGCCTCGGCCACGGAAATCGTCTTGGCCTCGACGAGGGCCTGGGCGATGGAGTGATCGACCGTGAGCTGCTCGATTTTCTTGCCGCGGATCAGGTAGGCGCGGCTATCGCCCAGCCCGCTGACGTAGAGAATCGACGACCCGGTCCGCCAGACGGTCACGACGACCGTGGTGCCCATGTTCTTAAGATCGCGTTCCAGGGCGGCCATGGCGAGGATTTCCTCGTTGGCCTGCACGATGGAGCGGCGGATGATGTTCTTGGTTTCGTCGTTGCCCAGGGGGCCGGCGAGATGTTTCTTGAGTTCGCGGGGAAGGATTTCGATGGCCCGCTTGCTGGCGATCTCCCCGGCCTGCTGACCGCCCATGCCATCGGCCACCAGGCACAGGGTCATGTCCGAGGACTCCTTGACGTCGATGGAGTCTTCGTTGTTTTCGCGGTAGTTGCCCAGCAGCGAGCACTTGCCGATGTTGAGGGCCAGGGCCATGAGTAGCCCACCTCGTCCTTGCGCACACCCATCCCCGGCGCGGACGGGGACGGGCCCGAACTGGCTGCGGGCCAGCCAACCGATGACCTGCCGCTCGCCGCACCGTTTGCCGCCCAAAGGACGATGGGACTGCAGAAATGGCGCGGGGCCGGCACGGGCGGAAGGGGGAACCCGGCATTCCCCTCATGGTAACGCCTTGGCTGCGAAATGCCAGACCGATGCCGGCGAATCGACAGCCTGCGTTCAAGCGTAGGTCATGGTGGTAACGGGGGCAACAGCGGCATTACCGCCAGGCGAGGGTCTAGGCAGCCCGCAGCGCCAGCAAGGGCGTTCCCGCCCCTTGCTGGCGCTGCGGGCTGCCACACCGGCGAAGGCCTTCCTTGACCGGCTTTCGCGGCGGGCTCTATAATGCGGCTCGGGTTGCCGCCGTCTCCCGAACCCCCAGGTTCGGGACGTTGCCGAAAACGGCGTGCTTCCCCCTCTTCCCCGCGCGAACGATCCGGCGAAAGCGAGGCTGCCGTGCCTGTCCACATGGAGTTGAAGCGCATTATCATCAGCGAGATGCACGACCAGCAGGTCGTCATGCTGCGCGAGGTGGAGGGCGAGCGCAGCTTTCCCATCGTGATCGGCATTTTTGAGGCGACGAGCATCGACCGGCGGGTCAAGGGCATGCCGTCGCCCCGGCCGCTGACCCACGACCTTGTGGCCAGCGTCATCGAGAACATGGGCGGCGAGCTGCGCGACATCTTCATCAGCGAGCTACGCGAGCACACCTATTACGCCAAGCTGCGGATCCGCCTGGACGGCGAGATGGTCGAGGTGGATAGCCGCCCCAGCGATGCGCTGGCACTGGCCGTCACCGCCAAGGTTCCTATCTATGTGGCGGAGGACGTTCTGGACGAAGTTTGCGGAGAGTAGGCCCCGGTTTTTTTGCTCTGGCTCGATTCGGCCGGATGGCGTATAGATGCGGCGCCAGGGCAAGGAGTGTCCCGCCGGCGCACTGCGCCGTTCCGTCCAGAACCGGGTGCCGTCATGCCGATCGGTCCATCCGCCCGCATTCACGCCAGCGCCGTGATCTCGCCGGAGGCCGAGCTGGCCGACGATGTCGAGGTGGGCCCCTTCGTGGTGATCGAGGGGCGGGTGCGAGTTGGGCCGGGTTGCATCCTGAGGCCCTACGCTCACTTGGTCGGCCCACTGACGATGGGCTGCGGCAACACGGTCTACAGCGGTGCCGTGCTGGGCGAACGGCCGCAGCACCTCAAGTACAATAACGAACCGACTGGGGTGCAGATCGGCGACCAGAATGTCTTCCGTGAGCACGTCACCATCCACCGGGGTACGACCCAGTCATGGAAAACGGTCATCGGCAGCCGCAACTTTTTCATGGCCGGTGCCCACGTGGCCCACGACTGCTGCATCGGCGACGGCTGCATCCTGGCCAATGGCGCCCTCCTGGGCGGGCACTGCAACGTTGGCGACGGCGCTTACCTCTCCGGCAACTGCGTCGTCCATCAGTACGTCCACATCGGCCGCCTGGCGCTCCTGAGCGGCGTCTCGGGCGCCTCGAAGGACATTCCGCCCTTTCTCCTCCAGCAATCGATCAACACCGTCCACGGCGTCAATGTCGTGGGCATGCGCCGGGCCGGCTTGAGCGTGGCGCAGATCGACGCCGTTCGCCGGGCCTACCACATCATCTTCCGCGAGGGCGAGACAACGCCGCACGCCCTGGCCCGCCTGGAACGCGAGCTGGGGTCGGTCGACGTGATCCGCGAGATGATCGCCTTCATCCGCGAGTCGAAGCGCGGCATCAGCGGCGAGCGCGATCGCCAGTACGACGGCCCCCCGCCCTCCCTGGCAGCTTAAGCGCCGACGTGTCGGGCAAGCCCGAGTCCCGGCGAACCGGCTGCGTAAGCTGCCGGGTGGCGACCTCAACCCGGCAGCTTACGCAGCCGGTTCGCCCCAATCGAGCCCTTCCCGCCGCCCCCGCTTTGCCGTTCAATACGGGGGATGGACATCCTCATTCCGGCCGACGAGATCCACGCCCGCGTGACGGCCCTGGCTCGCCAGATCGCCGAGGATTATCGTTCGCGCCGCCCGGTCACCATCCTGGGCGTGCTGAACGGCAGCCTCATGTTCCTGGCCGACCTGGTCCGCCAGCTCGACTTGCCGCTACGTATCGGCCTGGTGCAAGCGTCCAGCTACCGCGGCGAAACCACCACTCCGGGAGAGCTGCGCCTCGATCCGGCCCTGTGGCCCGATGTTCGCGGCCGGCACGTGCTGCTCCTGGACGACATTCTCGATACCGGCCAGACGCTGAATCGGCTCATCCGCCATCTCGAAGGACTGGGCTGTGCCTCGCTGCGAGTGGCGGTGTTGCTGCGCAAGCGCGGGCGGCAGCAGGTCCCCTGCGAGCCGGAGTACTGCGGCTTCGAGATTCCCGATGTGTTCGTGGTGGGCTACGGGCTGGACTACAACGATGAGTACCGGCATTTGCCGCACATTGCGGTCCTGCCCACGCCGTGAACCCCGTTTAGTGGACCGCGCCGTGCGAAGGGCGGCGGCTAAACGGAGAAGACGCATGAACATCCTCCTTCTGGCCAATCACCTGCGCTACGGCGGCGCAGCCCGGCAACTGACCCTGCTGGCCGCCGGGCTCCCACGCGATCGCTTCACCACCACCGTCTTTACACTGGGCCCCGATGCGCCCTGGTCGCTCGCGCTGCGTGAGGCAGGCATTGCGGTGGAGAGCGGCGGGCGGCGGCGAAGCTTCGATGTGCAACCGTACTTTCGCCTGCGGCGCGTCGTGCGTCGCCAGGCGCCGGCCGTGATCCATGTCTTCGGCCTGCCGGCGCTCCGGGCCCTGGCGCTAGCAGGAGGGCGGCACGGCAGCCGGGTCGTCCTCAGTGCCCTGGGTCCCGCCGACCGGGCCACGCGCCTGGGATTGATCGAACGCGGCCTGCTGGCCTGCCTGGTGGAGCGGGTAACAGCCCGCGGCCCGGCGGAGGCGGCGCACTATCGCCAACTCGGCGTACCAGCTGCCAAGATCGTCGAGGTGCCGCCTGGTATTGCGCCAACCCCAGCTCCGCAGCGCTCCCATGCCGAATTCTGCCAATCGCTCGGGCTTCTTGCGAACGCCCGCCTGATTGTCGGTCTGGGTCCGCTGGAACCGACCAACGGCTTCCGCGATGCCATCTGGGCGTTCGACATCGTGCGCTTCTTGTACGACAACCTGCATTTGCTCCTGGTCGGCAGCGGGTCGCACGAATCGCGTCTGCACGAATTTGTCTCACTCACCCAGACCACGGGCCGCGTGCACTTCCTGGGCGACCGCGACGACCTCGCCGAGGTGCTGGGCCATGCCGACCTGGTCTGGGTGCCCAGCCAGGCCGACCGGGGCCTGAACACGGCGCTGGAGGCGATGGCGGCAGGACGGCCGGTGATCGCGGCACGCTGGCCCGGGCTGGCCGAGGTCATCTCCGATGGTGTGACCGGCGTGCTGGTGGAGCCCGGCAACAAGGGCGCCCTGGCACGCGAGACCCGCGGCTTGCTCGATGACGCCCCGCGGGCGCGCCGGATGGGCGAAGCGGGGCGAGCGCGGGTCGCCGAGCGCTTTGGCGTCGCGGGCATGGTCAGCGCCTATACGACCTTGTTTAGCGGCGGATCGTACATCCGCGCGTGTTCCTCGATTCTCCCTTGACTCCCTGCCGAAACACGTCACCCTTGAAGGACAGGGAGCAGCCCCGGCCGCTCCCTCCTGCCACCATCCCACCCGCCTCGTTGGGGAGAGCTCTCAATGCTCGATATCTTCACCGGCCGCACCTCCGATTGCACCGGCCTTTCCCGCCGCAGTTTCCTCCGCGTCGGCGGGCTGGCGACCCTGGGTCTGAGTTTGCCCGGCTTCCTGCGCCTACAGAAACTGGCTGCCGCCCAGGAGGGGAACGACGCCCGGCGCAAGGCCGTCAGTTGCATCCTCTTGTGGATGCAGGGCGGGCCCAGCCATCACGATTCGTTCGATCCAAAGCCCGAGGCCCCTGCCGAAATCCGCGGCGAGTTCGGCACCATCCCCACCACGCTGCCCGGTGTGCGCATCGCCGAGCACCTGCCGCTGCTGGCCCGCCAGACCGATCGGCTCAGCATCATCCGCGGCCACAATCCGCAGAACGGCAGCCACGGCGTGGCCGACCACCTGATGATGTCCGGCCGCAAGTTCAACGCTTCTCTGCCGTTCCCCTGCTACGGTTCGGTGGTGGCGAAGGAGCGGGGTTACAAGAACGGCCTGTTTCCGTTCGTGCAGCTCGGCCGGAACATCGATCGCCGTTTCAACGGCGGCGTCGCCGGCTTCCTGGGCGACCAGTTCAACGCCTTCGAGGTCAACGAGGACCCCAGTACCGCGACGTTCAAGGTGCGCGACCTCAGCCTAGGCGACGGTGCCGACAGGGCCCGCCTGGAGCGGCGTTACGCCATGCTCAACGAGCTGGATCGCTACCAGCGCCGGGTCGAGGAGAGTGCCGGGCCGGTGCAGGCGCGCGATCAGTTCTACGAAAAGGCCCACGGGCTGATCA
Organism: uncultured Planctomycetota bacterium; assembly: GCA_963827935.1. GTDB lineage: Bacteria > Planctomycetota > Planctomycetia > Gemmatales > Gemmataceae > DATFNV01. The sequence goes on from CAWHCN010000005.1 coordinate 152,422, forward strand.
CGTCGGCCGCCGCCCGCAAGGCCTTTGATGTCAGCGCCGAGCCGGACCGGGTCCGCGAGTCCTACGGCCGAACCACATTCGGCCAGTCGTGCCTGCTGGCCCGCCGGTTGATCGAGGCGGGGGTCCATTTCGTGACCGTGACCGACGGCGGCTGGGACACCCACCAGGACAACTTCAAGAGCCTCAAGACCCGCAAGTTGCCAGTGCTGGATCGGGGCTACGCGGCCCTCGTGCAGGATCTGCACGACCGGGGACTGCTGGAGAGCACGCTGGTGGTCTGGTTCGGCGATTTCGGGCGTGAGCCGAAAATCAACCCGTCGGCCGGGCGCGACCACTGGGCCACCGCCGGCGCGGCCCTGATGGGCGGCGGCGGCGTCAAGACTGGCCAGGTGGTCGGCGCGACCGACGCCCAGGGGGCCGTGGTGGTCGACAACCCGGTGACGCCGGCGGACCTGGCCGCCACCATTTACACCGCCTTGGGTGTGCCGCTGCACACCTGGTACCGGGCCCAGGACGGCCGGCCGATTGAGTTGGTGCCGGAAGGGCAGCCGGTGAAGCAACTGGTGGGATGAAGCGGCATTCCCAACCCGCGCACCGCGGCCGCACTGGTTTGACCGGTGCGGCCGTGATCGTTACAGGCATCTGGGCCGCGTCCGAGCGCTGACCGGATACAATGTCGAACGAGGATCACCAGCTAGACTCCGACCGCGCGAGGGGGTTGCCATGAGCACGATTACCGCGATCTACGTAAATGGCGTCTTTCGCCCGACCGTGCCGGTCGATCTTCCCGAGGGCTGTACAGTGCAAATCGTCCCGGAGCAGGCCGGGACACCGCAGGAGGAGGCCCGGCGGCGCATCTTCCGGGCGCTGGCCGACTCGTTCGACACTGACGATCCCGAAGCCGCCGCCCGCCATGATGAGCACCAGCCATGACGACCGTATTCCTCGACACGGTCGGCCTGATCGCCCTGTGGAACCGCTCGGACCAGTGGCACGCCGTTGCCACCGCGGCGTTCCATGCCCTGGACCCGAAGAACACGCACCTGGTGACGACGACCTACGTCCTGCTGGAATGCGCGAATGCCGCCGCCCGCCGACCGTATCGGGACAAGGTGATCGCGATTCGAGATGACATGGGTCAGGCCGGCGATCTGTACGAGCCGACGCTCCAGGAACGTCGAACAGGCGTGGACGGACTATGCCCGCAGGCTAGCAGGGTCGGCCGGCGTCATCGATCACGTTTCCTTCGCCGTCATGCGCCGCCTGGGCCTTTCGGCAGCGTTCACCAACGACGGTCATTATCAGGCGGCCGGATTCACCATTCTGTTCTGATCCCGCGAGTGGACCAGTGAAGCTAGCACGACGGCCTGGACATGGGCGGATAACCACTGCATCACGGCTGCGTCCGGACGCTGAGCGGATACAATGCCCAACGAGGATCACTCGCCTTCGGCCGCGCGAGGGCGTTGCCATGAGCACGCCGCCCGGAGGCCGCCGGCGCAACGGGGACGGGGCATGGGACGGGTCCGGACGTTTATTGCCGTCGCCATCGACAAGACGATCCGCGACCGCGCCGTCATCCTGCAAGAGGCGCTGGATCGGGCCGGCGCCAACGTCAAATGGGTCGAGCCGGAGAACATGCATCTTACCCTCCTCTTCCTCGGCGAGGTCGAGGACCGAGCCTTACCGGCCGTCTGCCGCGTAGTAATAGAGGTGGCCAGGACGCTGGAACCGTTCGAGATGTGTTTGGAGGGGGCCGGCTGCTTTCCCAGCCCGCGCCGGCCGCGGACGCTCTGGATCGGCGTCGGGGATGGCACGCAAGAGCTGGTGGCGCTGCACGATGCGTTGGAAGTGCCGCTACTCGACCTGGGCTGCTACCGCCGTGAGGAGCGCCGGTACACGCCGCACCTGACGCTGGGGCGGGTCAAGGGCGAGGTAGGCGCCGACCAGTTAGCGACGGCCCTGGCCCGCCGCGCCGACTGGCAGGGAGGCCGGGTTCGGGTCCGCGAAGTATTCGTCATGAGCAGCGACTTCGGAATGCACTCCGGCCCGCCGACGTACACCGTCATGGGCCGCGGCAAACTTGGCAGCTGAACAGGGCGGCACCGGAGTTCTGTGCCAAAAGGGTAGTTCCGTGCCAACGATGGCACAGAACTTTCTCGACGTTATTGATTATACCGGTTGAACTTGCGCCGCCGGTACGACTTCTGTGCCACGGTTTCGAGGTGTATGGGAGCACGCACCGTCGTGGCGTCTCGCTGTGTACCCCCTGTTGCAGCCGGCGGTAAGCCGGGGCTTCCGCCCGTACCCCCATGATCCTCAACACCTACGCTGTGCTGGACGGCTTTCTCGGGCTGCTGCGCCTGGGCCTGGGCCTGCTCGTGCTGGCCCTGGGCCTGGCCGCCTGGCGGGCCTGGCGGAAGACCGCGTCACTGCCGAACGATCGCAAGGCCCTGGAAGACCGCTGCTATCTGCTGTTCCTGCTGGGCGGACTCTTGCTGGTCCTAAACCTGCTGGCCTGGCCGGTTTTCTATCTGCTCTTGCAGAGCTACGTGCCGGAATGGCCCAATGTGATGTGCATCTACGGAGTGACGCGGATCGGGACGGGCAGCATCGGGCCGGCCCGCCATCTGCCGTCGCTGGTGACCGCCCTGCAAATCGCCAAGCCGGCGCTGGTGTTTCTCAGCGGGGCGTGGTTCGTGTTGTACCTGGTGAACCGGCAGACGCGGACGGCCCCACTGACCGGCCGGATCGTGCTGGTGCTGCTGGCCGCCGGCTTGCTGGCCGTGGGCGACGCGGCCGCCGAGGAGACGTACCTGGCCATTCCCAAGAAGGAAGAGTTCTCGTCGGCCGGCTGCTGCACCGGGACATTCGATTCGCAGGCCCAGGCCAGCCGCTTTCTGCCCGCCGCCCTGGTCGCCGACAACCACATCTGGATGCTCTATGTTGCCTACTATGGCATCAATGCCCTTGTGGCGTTGGCGGCCGATCTGTGTGCCCGCCTGGCCCGGAAACGCCTGCCGCGTGCCGGGCTCCTCCTGCTGCTGTTGGTCGCAGCCGGGGCCATCGCGGTCAACACGGTGTTCCTGGTAGACGTGGCGGCGCCACGCCTGCTGCACCTGCCCTATCACCATTGCCCCTACGACCTGATCCCGCGCGCCCCGGAGAGCCTGCTGGCGGTCGCCCTTTTTGTCTTCGCGAGCTTTGCCGTCGGCTGGGCCGCGATCGCCGCCTGGCTGGGGCGGGCGAAGAAGCCGAGCCGCTGCTGCCCCGGACCATCAGCCGGCTGCTCTTCTTCGCCTCATTCGGGTATCTGTTGTCACTGGCCATGATGTCTGTCATGCTGGCAATCGCATGAGCGTACGGCGTAATTACTGGCTAGGCGCCCTGGCGGCGCTGGCCATCGTGGTGACCCTGGCCCTGGTGGCCCACTGGCGCGCGGGCGGCCCGCCTCGGGCTGCGCGCTGGACGGCGCCCGAATCGATGCGATTTATCGCGTCCAGATCGTCGACGGCCAGGGGCAGCCCCACGACTTCTGTTGCCTGGTCTGTGCCCGTCTGTGGCTGGACCGGCAGACGACCCGGCCGCAGGCCATCCGGGTCGCCGATGAGACGAGCGGCGAGATGATCGATGCCGCCACGGCCTATTTCGTCCGCAGCATGCGCGTCACGCGCGACACCACCGGCAACCGGGTCCATGCCTTTCGCAACCGGGCCGACGCCGAGAAACACGCTGAGGACTATCACGGGTACGTTCTCTCTGAGGAGGAAGGGCCATTCCGGCCGTAACAGCGTTCGACAGGAATGACGTCGTGCTCGCCTCCGTATGGATGGTTGCTTGCCTGGCGTACCCCCGGAGACGATATGAGGATGGGGCCATGCCTGTCAGCTGAGGGTGCCACCACCACCCTCGGACACCCCGTGGCACCCTCGTGGCACCCTGATGGCACGCTGATGGCACCCTTGGCACCCTCGTGGCACCCTCGCGGCACCCTCGTGGCACGGTGGCGGCACCCTGGTGGCACCCTGCCTTGCGGACCCCTACCAAACGCGGCCAGGGCACTGCTGCTGCCCAAACTGATGCCAGCTGCGGCTGGGCGGACCTCCACAGGAAGGCCGTGCGGCAAGCCTTGAACTCCGTCATTCTTTCCGACACTGTAACCAAAGGAGAGACTTTGCCAGCATGGAACCTCGCGGCACACGCCTCTTCATGGTTCTGATTCTGCTTGTGATCGCTTCTTCAGCCATCCTCGTGGCCGAGGACCAGCGTCAGCGATCCCGCCAGCCGCGGTCCGAGCAGTTCCAGCGCCTGGTGGGTGGACTCGGCTTTGGCCCCGCGCTCGACCTGTCGGGCTGCGCCTTTGGGTTCGACCCGCGGCTGGATGGGGGTTGTGCCGAGGAACGCGGACCGATCCCGGGCGGGGCGTGCTTCTGTCCGCGCCATGCGGGGTCGGTCTTTTCCTTTGCGCCCCTGGAGCGCGGCCAGGCGATTGCGGAGGAGGGCGATGCGCCATCTCCTTGAGATTGCCCAGACCGGGCTGGCCTCGGTCTGGCTGCACCGGCTGCGCAGCCTGGTCTGTGTGGCGGCCCTGGTGGCGGTGCTCTTGCCCTTCCTGGTCGGCCTGGGCCTGGCCAAGGGGATCGAGACCGAGGCCGAGGCGTCGGCCCAGTTCGGTGCCGACCTGTACGTCACGGGCCGGCAATTCGGCCGGCCGGTCCCCGTGCCGCTCGCCGCCGTGGACGGCATTCGCCGGCTGGATGCGGTGACGGCTGTGAAGCCACGCATCGTGGGAGAAGTCGTCCTGGGCAAGGCGGGGGAGCATGCCGTACTCGTCGGGTTGCCGCCGGAGCAGTTTGCCGCCTGGGCCGACTGCATCGATGGGGCCGTTCCCCGGGCCGGTCATGGCCAGGAACTGGTGTTCGGGTCGCTCCTGGCCCGGCGGCTGGGCCTGCACGTGGGTTCGATCATTCCGCCGATTTCCCACAGTCGGCAGGGCGACCGGACTCCGCTCGTGGTGGGGATTTTCAAGCCCGACGCTCCGTTGTGGCAGGCGCGTCTGATCCTGGCCACCTTCGAGACGGCGGCGGCCGTCTTCGACCAGCCGGGGCTGGCGACCGATCTGCTCGTCACCTGCCGCCCCAGTTACCAGTCCGCGGTCAGCCGGGCCATCCAGGATCTGTCCTGGACCGCCGCGGACGGCACTCTCATCAAGCCACGCGCAACCTCCCGCGAGGAGCTGGTTGCCGTGTTGCCTCATGGCGTGCTGAACCGCGAAGGGATACTAACGCTCCATTTTGTCCTGATTTTCGCGGCCGCCATCCTGGTGTTGCTGGTGGCCTCGGGCCTGGGACTGGCAGAACGGCGCCGCGAGATCGGCATCCTCAAGGCCACCGGCTGGCAGACTGACGAGGTCCTGCTGCGCGCCTGGCGGAGAGCCTGGCGCTGGCCTTGGTGGCCGCCAGCCTCGCTCTGCTCCTCGCCTGGGTCTGGCTGCGGCTGTTCAACGGCTACGGGATTGCCGCTTATTTCCTGGCTGGTGCCGGCACCGAGCCGGAGTTTACGGTCCCGTTCCGCCTGACCCCGGTCCCCGCCCTGCTGGCGTTCGTCCTGGCGCTGGCGATCGTGCTCAGCGGCACGCTGTTTTCCTCCTCGCGCGCGGCCACCGCCTCGCCGCTGGAGGCGATGCGATAGGCGAGCGGCGCGGCGTCAGCCCGCATTGGAGGCGAGCGGCGCGGCGTCAGCCCGCCGGTGTTGACCGGCGGGCTGACGCCGCGCCGCTCGCCCGCTGGAGAAGCAATGTTCCTCCTCGAAACCCAGACCCTGTGCAAGTACTACCGGACCGGCACGCGGGTCGAGGTGCGCGCCCCTGGACGAGGTGTCGCTGGGGATCAGCCGCGGCAGCCTGACAGTGATCGCTGGCCCGTCCGGCTCGGGGAAGACGACGCTCCTGGCCCTGCTGGGGGCGCTGGAGCGGCCGACGCGCGGCCAGGTCCTCTTTGAGGGCAGGAGCCTGAGCGGCTGCTCCGATGTGGAGCTGACCCGCGTTCGCCGCCGCGTGGGCTTTGTCTTTCAGGACTTCTCGCTGATTCCTCACCTGTCCGCCGGCGAGAACATCACCTACCCCCTGATCCCCCGCGGCGTGCCCCGCGCGAGCGCCGGCGCCGCGCCCGGGAGTTGCTGGGCCGGTTCGGGCTGGAGGAGCGGATCGACACGCCGGCGCGAGACCTGAGCGGCGGCGAACGGCAGCGCGTGGCCGCCGCCCGCGCCCTGGCCGGCGATCCGGAGGTACTGCTCGCCGATGAGCCGACGTCGAACCTCGACCGCGACACCGGCCGGACGCTGCTGGCCGCCATCCAGGAGATGCACGCGGCGGGGAAGACGGTGGTCCTGTCGTCGCACGATCCGCAGGTGATCGCGCTGGCGACCTGCGTCCACGAGTTGCAGGCGGGGCGGGCGGGTTTAGCCGCGGATCGTAGATCCGCGCGGGCCCTACTTCCCCGCCAACGGCCTGATCCACAGCTCGCGGAACTCGCACTTGTTGGTGAGGCTTTGCAGGCCGATCCGGCCCTTGTTGCGTGCCAGGCCCGGGTGCTTCACGAACAGCGCCTTGAAATTGTCCAGGTTCGTCTCCAGAATCCGGTGCCCATTCTGATCGACCGTCAGGTGCTGATCCTGCAGCAGAATGCGCATGTGGTTCCACTCGGGAGGCGCGTGGTTGAACACCCGCGTGGGGGGCACGATCCCGTACAGGGCCCCGGTGGCCTGCTCGGGCTTCAGGTCCGGCTCATCGAGCATCGTCGACAATCGGGATCTCCAGTCCCTTCGGCCTCGGCTTCTTGCCGGGCGGCGTCCGTAGCGCCACACCACTCATGGCGCACTGCGCGATCCGATACTCCAGCCGGACCTCGTAATCCAGATACTCCTTTTCCGTCATCAGCCAGCCCTTGTCCTTGCCCTGAGTGACGAGTTCGCTATTGACGGCGGCCCAGTTATCGAACCTGCCGTCCTGCACGACCCAGCCGGTGAGATCCTTGCCGTCAAAAAGCGACACCCAGGGTGGCTCTTCGGGCGGCGGTGACTTCTCGAAACCGTCAAGCGGCACCACGTCGATGGTGCGGAAGAAGATCTCGGCCCCAGACGACTGGATGGCAATCTTGCCGCGCGAAACGCTCAAGTTCCGGGCCGCGTTCACCTGCTGTCCGTTGAGAAGGACGGTCAGTGTGTCGCCGGCGCAGATGCATTCCAGGCGATTCCATTCCCCAACCGGCTTTTCAGGATCGGCCGGGCCGCGGAAGCCTTTAACATCCTGCCACTGCTTGTCGCGGCCGGGCCAGGGCAGCACATGGAGTTCGTCCTGCGGCGCCGGTGGCCCGGGCTGGTCGGCGGTGAAATAGGGCACACCCCCGGCCCACACAGCCCCCAAAGATCCGGTATCGCCCTCGCCGATCTGGCAGCGTAGCGTCTCCATCCACAGGTCCCCGCGTGCCCCGTCGGGTCCAACGCCGTGGACACACAGGCCGCACTGGCGAGTCTTGCCTTGGCGCGGCGGCCAGGTCTTATCTCCCCAGCGGTACTCGACAATCAAGCGATAATTGGCGTACTGCTCCCGCGTGCTCAGATAGCCCAACACTTGGCCCGAGACACGGAGAACCCCATCCTGCACCATGAACACCTTTTCGGGATCGTTCTCCTTGCCATAGGGCGTCGTGCTGCCCCGGGGCCGTCCGAGGTAGGAGTAGAAGACACCGAGGTCGTTCCCGTGGAGCAGGTGGATGGCATCCGGATGATCCTCCGGCCCGGGGTCGGAGGGGTGGTGCAGGAAGTGAACGGCCAGGAAGACGCCGCCGGCAACCAGCACCAGACCGAGAGCCGCCAGGCCGAGCCCCAGGGCGTGCCTGCGGGCCGGCGGTTTCACTGTCTTCGCCTTCTTGCGCGGCGGCGCCGGTCGCGGCTTGGCCGGTGCCAGCGGCGTCGGCGCGGGCTCCAACGCTCGCAGCGATGCGACGACGGCCAAGGCAGACTCCGGCCGGTCCTCGGGCTTCTTGGCGAGCAGGCGCATGATCAGTTCGGACAGGGCTACGGGCACGCGGCGATCCACGACGCAAGGCGGACTGGGATGGTGCGTGGCGACTGCCATGAGCGTCGAGATCGCATCGCTCCCGGCGAACGGCTGGACGCCGGTGCTCAGGCGGTAAAGCACGCAGCCCAGGCTGAACAGGTCGCAGCGGGCGTCGACAGATTGGCCGCCGGCCTGTTCCGGGGCCATGTACGCCGGCGTACCCATGATGGCACCGGGCTGGGTGAGATGGACGTCGTCGGCCGCGGCCCGGGCCAGGCCGAAGTCGAGGATCTTGACCCGGCCGGTTTCTCCCTCCAGCCAGAGGTTGGCGGGCTTGATGTCGCGGTGGATCAAACCGCGCGCATGGGCGGCGGCCAGCCCCGTGGCCGTCTCACGTCCGATCCGGACCACCTCGCCCAGTGGCAACTTGGTCTCGCGGGCCAGCCGCTGGTCGAGCGGCTCGCCGCGCAGGAACTGCATGGCGAGGAAGGGAATGCCGCGATCCTCGGCCACCTGGTAAATGTGCACGATGTGATCGTGCTCGATCGCCGCCGCCGACTGGGCCTCGCGCAGGAACCGTTGCCGGGCCGACGCACTCGACGCCAGCGCCGGCAGCATGGCCTTCAAGGCCACGTGGCGCTTCAGGTTGGGGTCCTCGGCCTGGTAGACCACGCCCATGCCCCCCGCCCCGAGCACCCGCAAGATGCGATAGGGACCCAGCCGGCCCAGTTCGTCGGGAGCCTGGGGCGGCGTCAGGAAATCGATCAGCTCGGCGTGCTGGTTCGGCTGCGCTGGTCTGTCGGCGACGCTGGGTCCGCTCTGGGGATCGGCGTTGCTGTGGGTATCGCCGATGGCGCCGCCTCGGGGAAGGGGAGCGGTCGTCGGGGGCAGCAGCGTCGCCCGCTCGCTGGCGGGGGGGGAACGGCGGGTGCCCCCGGCTGGCGTGGCAGCCCGCGCCGGCACGGTCAGGGGTTTCGCACAGTGCGGGCAGCGGGCCCGCTTCCCAGCCCGCTCCTCCTGGACCTTGAGCCGCTGGCCGCACTGTGGGCAAGCAAACGCGATCATCGGCCTTCCCCCGCGCTCGATCCGATCCCTTCATCCGCCGCCCCGATTATGGCAGATGCGTTCTTCCGGTCAAGGAGGCGGTCCGGCCCTCCGGTCCGGGGTCCGTGTCCGGTATTGCGGTGGGACCAAGGTAGTGTAGCCCCGGAGGGGCGGCCGTTGTTAGCCAGGGGCTTCAGCCCCTGGGACGACGGCCAAAATAGATCCTCCGTAGCCCCGGAGGGGCGGCCGTAGGGTACGACCGCCCCTCCGGGGCTACCCATCTCACAATAACGCCCTTGTCCAGGGGCTGAAGCCCCTGGCTAACGACGGCCGCCCCTCCGGGGCTACCCTCCCCGCAAGACGAAGATTTCTGGCGGCGCCATTAGCGGGAATGGACCCGTCCGGTTCGTCCAACTTGCGCGGTTCACTATTCTAGACCTGGACCCGCAAGCCACAACCCGCCAGCACACGCCAGAAGAGACATCGTCATGACCGCACCGCATCTCCCGACGCGCCGCGACGCCCTGGCCGCCGCCGTTACGCTCGCCTCTGCTGCCGATACGCCGGCGGCAGCCCCGGCCGCCCGTGCGGTCTATCGCATCGGCGTCATCTCGGCGGCCATCGAGGGGAAGCCGCAGAAGACCAATGGCCATACCTGGCACTTCGCCCAGTACTTCCATCCGGAAGTCAACCAGGCCGCCATCAAGAAGTACCTCGATCCCGGCTCCGCGCAGATCTTCGAGAAATATCTGCGCAGCCCGCGCTACGCGTTCGATCAGCTCCCCTTCCCCGACACGCGCATCACTCACGTCTATGCGAACCCGGCCGACGGGCTGGACCACTACGTCGAGACTTTTCCCGGCGTCAAGGTGGCGCGATCGCTCGGTGAGCTGGTCGATTCCGTCGATGCCATCTGGATGGGCGATGCCTCGGGCAAGGGGGACGATCACTACGACCTGGTCGCGCCGGGGCTGAAGAAGGGACTGCCGACCTTCTGCGACAAGCCGATTGGCGGCACCGTGGCCGGCACCCGCAAAATCCTGGACCTGGCCAAGAAGCACGGCACGCCGCTGATGTCGTCCAGCCTGTTCCGCCACGAGTTCGGCACGGAGCAGGCCCTGCGCCTCCGCGATTCTGGCGATGCGGGGCCCTTGCAGTTCGTGCTGGCCAGCATGGCGGGCGGCTACAGCCCGGAGAGCTGGTTCGTCTACGGACAGCATCCCATCTGGACCGTGGTGACACTGTGCGGCCCCGGGGCCGAGGCGGTCAGCATGTACGCCCGTGACGGCACCGCCCATGCCCTGGTCACCTACAAGGACCGCATGCCGGCGGAGGTGTGGTATGGCCGGCCGGACATCGGCGGTCAGTACTGCCACACGGCGGTCCACTTTACCAAGCAGCTGTACCAGTACACGCCGGCGATGGAGGGGGACTTCTGGTACGGCCATCATTACGAGATGTTTCGCATGGCTCACACCTTCCGCGAGATGGTCCGCACGCGCAAGGAGCCGGTGCCGCACCGCGAGATTCTGGAGGTGACCGCCATCATCCATGCGGGGGCGCGGTCGCTGCGCGAGAAGGGCCGGCTGGTGGGCCTGGCCGAGGTGCTGGGAGATGCGGGCTAAACCGGCCGAGCCAGGACGACATGCCGGCGCCGCCGCTCGCAGTGGCTGGCCTGGCCGGAGCAGAACGGGAGGGCCCATCCTCGGGCAGTACGGAGATCGTAATCTCCCAGCAGGCGCTGCGCAGCCAGCCGGGCAGCGATTCCATGATGCGGAGGAAGAGATCGGAGGCGTCGATCATGATCCCATCCTGCCGCGAAAGAGGGAACTGGGCATAAGGAGGGAGGGCAGATTCCGTGCCAAAATCCGGTGTGTGTCCGCTAGACACAGCTGCGCGAGGCCCGCGCCATGCGCGCAGCCAACCAGGGCGGCCCAGGGGATGAAGATCGCCATCACGCCGCCCCCCGTGACCACCACGCCGAGCCGACTGTCGAGAATGGCCGCAAAAGTAAGCCCCATTCCGACGCTCCACATGAGGAACCCGAGCAGGCCGAGCCAGCCGCGAGCCAGCCGATCCGCCACGCAGCTGCGCTCAGCTGCAATCCGCCCACGCAATACAGCCCGTTGGCCGTGGCGGCGCTCAGAATGGTATAAAGTTGAGCCCCCCGGGAAAAGTCACCCAACGGAATTCCCGGCAGGGTCAACCACATCACGTTCACGCTTTCGCCGGCCAGATCGAATAGCAATCCCACCCAAACGGTGAGCCAGGCGACACGCGCGAACTTGACGGACGCGCCGCGTTCTCGGAGCTGATCGGCCCAGACCCTGCAAAAGGCCAGGAGGCTCAGTGAAGCAACTGCCCAGGTGGTCCAGGCAGTGACCCAGAGCGGGACGTGCGCGGCGATCCACAGCTGGCGGGCAGCCATCTCGGGCTCGATCTCGGTCCCCTGCCCCGCGGCCAGCAAGGTCAGGCAGGCGGCGACATGGCAGGCGACGCTGGCCCAGGCAACGAGCGTTCGGCGATAAGGGAGGTCTCGTAAGAGGTAATAGAGGAGGGGAAACCACCCGACGAGGTCGGCCGCCAGCAGAAGGTAGAACGATTGGGGTGAGAGGTGGCCGCTGGCGACGCCGGCCAGCCAGGCGAACGCGCCAAGGACGAGGACGGCCAGCACCAGGGCCGCCAGCCGGCGGCGGAAACGGCCGGAGCTGTCGCGGGTGGCCATCATCGCGGATTTCAACACCTCATTCACCAACCCGGGAGAGACCCGTGGAGCCGCGCAGGGCACTATTGACAACTGCGCAGCCAGCGTCACGCGCGTCCGAGCCCGAAGCGTCAGCGAGGGGCTAACCCGAAACCCTCGCTGACGCTTCGGGCTCGGACGCGCGTGGCGCTCGTTGTGGCACGGTCTCCTCGTTGTGGCACGGTCTCCTGACCGTGCCACCCCCGTTGTGGCACGGTCTCCTGACCGTGCCACAGCGGCGCGAGCATCGGGCTCATTGTTTCCGAACGCTGACATGGGCTCCCGCCAAGGATGCCAGCAGTCCTTTCACTTTCTCTTCGATCAGGTCGCGCACGTGGCGGAACTGGTCGTCCGGCAGCTGTTTGGGATCGGGAATGTTCCAGTCCTCGCGCCTTTGGGCCTGCACCAGCGGGCAGGCATCGCCGCAGCCCATCGTGACCGCCGCGGCATAGTCGCCGTCGGGGATGTCGTCCAGCGCCTTGGAAGTATGCTGCGCCAGGTCGTACCCTATTTCCTTCATAAAGGCGATGGCCCGCGGGTTGACCACGCCCGACGGCCGCGAACCTGCGCTGTAGGCCTCGACCCGGTCGCCCCCGTGCAGCCGCGCGAAGGCCTCGGCCATCTGGCTGCGGTTGCTGTTCTCGATGCACACAAACAGGATGCGGTAAGTGGCCGGATGCAAGTCGCGGGGCATGGACGATCCTCCGGGCGATGGGTTGTGGGCTGGTGCAAGCAGATAGCAGGCCACCGGGACGGCCAGGGCACTGCCCAGGACCGGCGCCCCCAGGTAAATCCACAGGCCGCCCAGGTGGCCGGACACCAGGGCCGGCCCCAGCGATCGGGCCGGGTTCATCGAGGCCCCGCAGATCGGGCCGGCGAACAGCGCCTCCAGCCCGATCACCGCCCCGACCGCGATCCCCGCCATGGCCCCTTTCTCGCGGGAGCCGGTCGAGACGGCCAGGATCACGAACATGAGGAAAAAGGTGAGGACGCCTTCCAGGACGAACGATTGCAGCACGGCCCCGGCCGGATGCGTGCTGCCCAGCCCCGCATCGGTCGGGAAGAGGGCTCGCAGCAGTCCGCTGGCCAGCAAAGCGCCGGCACACTGGGCGAGCAGATAGGGCAGGACTTGCCGCGTCGGAAAACGCCGCGCCAACCAGAAGCCCAGCGTCACCGCCGGGTTGAGATGCGCCCCGGAAACATCACCCAGGGCGTAGATGAGGGCCAGAACCACCAGGCCGAAGGTCAGGGCCACGCCCACGTGGGTCAGCGCGCCGGTGGCGTCGTTGACTACCATGGCCCCCGTGCCGGCGAAGACCAGGAGAAAGGTACCGAGCAGTTCGCCGCCGAGCGGTTTCATGGCGCCTCTCACAACTCCGCGATCAGTTGCTTGAGCTGCTCCAGAGCGGCCGGGTTGACGCAGTAGCAGACTTTTGGTCCGTCGATTTCCCCCAGCACCAGCTCGGCTTCCTTGAGCACCTTGAGGTGCTGGGAGACGGTGGACTGGGCCAGGGGCAACTCGTCGACCAGCTCGCCGCAGATGCACGAGGCGCGGGCGCTGAGGAGCCGGAGGATGCGCGACGCAGAGCCGGGTGGGCGACGGCCCAGGCCAGCCGCGCCAACACCTGGTCGCGGACCCCACTGTCGGGCACAGGCGCGGCCGCCTGGTCCGTCGTCGTCAGACAGCGTTTCGTTTTCATGCCGGCCTCTCAATCGGTCATCGACGATTTACGATATAGGCCTCACGACCTGGTGTCCAGGGCCGTGAGAAGATGAAAGCCTGATGAGTGCAGGAAACCGCGCCCGCAAGTTTGCAGGCAGCCGGCGTTCCTGATCCAGAAGGGGGAAGACCGAAGACCCAAGCACAGGAGAAACATCCATGTTCCGCAAGATCGTGCTCTCGCTGGCAGCCACCTCCGCCCTGGCCGTGCCCTTCCTGTTCCTGCCGGCCCAGGCCCAGGCCCGTGAGGACCACTGGCGCCATGAGCGTCCTGTCCGCCGCGAGCCTGTCGAACTGCGCCGGGTCGTCTGGCAGTACCAGGGCGGCTATTTCAAGGACGCGGGACCCGATGGCTGGGTCGAGTCCAACGCCAGCGGCACCTACCACTTCCGCGAAGTGCGCCGTACCCGAGAGTTCGTCGATCTCTACGACGCCAGCCGCAGCTTCACGGTCCGCCTGTACGATCGCGCCATGTACCTCCAGGGCGGCCCCAGCTACCCGACCTTCACGAAGTTCTATGACGGCTCCTGGACCGCATGAGAACCGGGGCGGCGCTTGGGCCCGATCCATCCCCCGCTGCTACCGCAGCATCGGGTCCAGCGCCGCCCGGATCGCCTCGGCCCAGAGGGCATAGCCGGCGGCCGAGGGATGCAGGCCGTCCGGCATCGCTTCCTCCACCAGGTCGCCGTCCTTGTCCAGGAACTTGGCCCCGGTGTCGAGGTAATGGACGCTCTTGCCTTCCAGGGCCGCCAGCCCCTTGTTCACCTCCTTGACCTTGTCGCGGAACTTGTCGTTGGCCTTGCTGCCGCGCGGCAACAGGCCCAGCAGCAGCACCTTGGCCTCCGGCTTCTGGCGATTCAGCTCCTTGACCAGGGCAGTGATTCCATCGACGATCTCATCGGCCGCGTTCGCCGCCAGGTTGCTGCCGCCGACCTGAAGGACGATGACTTTCGGCTTCGTCGCGTGCAATTCCTGCCCTTCGGTGATGCGCCACAGGACATGTTCAATGCGATCACCGCCGGCTCCGAAGTTGGCGGCCTTGAGCGGCTCGAACTGCTTCTTCCAAGCCACGGCGCCGTCGGGACCCTCCCATCCCTGGATCAGCGCATCACCCAGGAAGACCACATCGGCCGCCTGCTTGCTCCGCTCCCGCAGCAGCGCATGCCGATCCATCCAGACCGGGTTGTCCTTGCGGGAAACCGGCTTGAGGGGACCGTCTCGCGACAGCGCCATTCCAGCGGCAAAGAATGCAAGGGCCAGCGACAGAGGGAAGGTGCGAGGGATGACGTGCATGACGGGCTCCTCCGGTGGGCGGATTACCGAACCAGTGACGAACGGGAGACGGTTGTCTCACATCGTTAGCCCGGAATGAACCACAGAGGCACAGCGCGGCATAGCCGCCGGGAGGATTGAAAACTCGGTGCTCCGTGAACAGAAAGACTGTTGCCAGACACTCTTCCTGATTTCGGAGGCACCGATGAAGACTTTCTTACAGCGTTTCGCGGCGGTCGTCCTGGGCGTGTTGTCGGGTTTCGACCGCGTGGTCTTCAAGGGACGCCTGCCGCAACTGTATTCGCCCGAGGGGATGAATTGCTACGCCAGTGCCAATCACGTGCGGTTGTTGGACTTCAAGGCCCACGCCAAGGAGGTGACACGGCAGGTGCTGGCGGCGTCGCTGGTGGAGTCGGCCAAGGCGGCCGACCGCTTCCAGTATCTCAGCAGCGGCCAGGCTTCCAAGGACAAGGCCGCGCGGGCCATCCTGCAACGCCATCCCATCGCCACGGGGCTGGCGGCCGTGTTGCAGTGCGTGGAACCGTGCTGGACCTTCGATACCCAGAGCGTCGCTGGGCGGTTGACCATCCGCGGCGAACCCGGCAAGTGTTCGGCGTTGTACCACTACTTTCAGCACCCGCGTTTCGGCTGGATGTACGTGCGGCTGCAGACCTGGTTCCTCTTCGAGGTGCAGATCGGCCTCAACGGCCGAGAATGGCTGGCGCGGCGCATGGATCAGGAGGGGATGAAATACCAGCGGAGCGACAACAAGTTTCTGTGGGTGGAGGACTGGCAGCAGGCGCAGCGGTGGCTGGACGAGCAGCAACGGACGGATTGGGTCGGGGAGTTCGACGGGTTGCTGCGGCAGGTGCATCCCTTGCACCCGGGGCATCTGGGTCGGTTGCCGGTAGCGTACAACTGGACGGTGCATCAGAGCGAGTGGGCCACGGACGTGGCGTTTGCGTCGCGGTCGTCGTTGACGGAGTGGTATGAGCGGTGGGTGCGGCATGCCTTCCTGAATTTCCGGTCGACGGAGGTGCTGCGTTTTTTGGGTCGTTCGGGGCGGTTGTCGGCGGGACTGGACGTGCATTCGGACGTGGAGGCGTTCGAGGAGTCGGTGCGGCTGAAGCACTGGCTCAACGGCAACTCGGTGAAGATGTACGACCACGGCAACGTGCTGCGTGTGGAGACGACGGTGAACGTGGTGAAGGAGTTTCGCAGCTACCGGGCGGCGGTGGGCGACCCGGAGGGAGAGAAAGCCTGGCGTGTGCTGCGTCGCAGCGTGGCAGACACCTACCGGCGGGCGCAGATCAGCCAGGGGTGCAACGACCGTTACCTGGAGTCGCTGGCGGGGGTGGCGGCGACGGCGACGATGTCCGAACTGGTGTCGCCGTGGTGTCAGCGGGCCAGCGAGCCTGGGAAGAGCGGTCGCAAGGTACGGGCGTTGAATCCCCTGGCGAAGGAGGATGCAGCGTTGTTGACAGCCGTCAGCGATCCGAAGTGGCAATTGGCAGGGCTGCGCAACCGGGATTTATGCGAAGCCTTGTATGGCGCGACCCCGGAGGATGCGGCCGAGCGCAAGCGGCGTTCGGCGAAGGTAAGTCGGTTATTACGGCTGTTACGTGCCCACGGGATATTGCAGAAGGTGCCGAAGTCGTACCGTTATCGGGTGTGTGCCCAAAGCCGGGACGGCCTGCTGGCGCTACTGGCTGCACGCGAGGCCAACGCCGAAAAGCTGACAGCGAATGCAGCCTAAAATCCTTCGTGAAGAGCGAAAAAAGAAGAGAGTTAGTAGTTTAGTAGTACAGACAGGAAAAGCCTGTAAAGGCAGACCCTCAGTTAGGCACGGATCGCCCCCCTGACCGCCCCTATTGGTTTTCTCTGTGCCTCTGTGGGTCAATTCTTGCGGATTTCTGACTGGGACGGGGAGCTGCCATGCCAACCCTGCTGGTGATTGACGACGAGCCGAGCGTCCAGTACGCCTTCCGCCGTGTCTTCGGCGACGAGCGGGTGAAGGTGCTGGCGGCGCAGACGGCGGCCGAGGGGCGGGCCCGGGCGGCGGCCGATCGGCCCGATGTCATCGTTCTCGACATCCAGTTGCCGGACGGCTCCGGCCTCGACCTGTTCCGCGAGCTGCACACGGCCCAGCCAAAACGGCCGGTGGTCTTCATCACCGCGCACGGCACCACCGAGACGGCCATCGAAGCCATGAAAGGCGGGGCCTTCGATTACCTCGTCAAGCCGCTCGATCTGGATCGCTTGAGTGCGCTCCTGGGCCGTGCCTTCGATGCGGCCCGCCTGATGCAAACTGCCGCCATCCTGCCGCAGGACGAGGGGGAAGACCGCATCGTGGGCCGCAGCTCCGTCATGCAGGAGATGTGCAAGACCATCGGCCGGGTCGCCCCGCAGGATGTCAACGTCCTGATCCTCGGCGAGAGCGGCACCGGCAAGGAGCTGGTAGCCCGGGCGCTTTATCAGCACAGCCGGCGGGCCGAGCAGCCGTTTCTGGCCATCAACTGCGCGGCCATCCCGGAGAACCTGCTGGAAAGCGAACTGTTCGGACATGAAAAGGGCGCCTTTACCGGCGCCGAGCGCAAGCGCATCGGCAAGTTCGAGCAGGCCGACGGCGGCACCATCTTCCTCGACGAGATCGGCGACATGGCCGCGCCGCTCCAGGCGAAGATCCTGCGGGTACTTCAGGATCAACGCTTCGAGCGCCTGGGAGGCAACGAACAGGTCCGGACCCGGGTGCGCGTCCTGGCGGCGACAAACCAGGACCTGGCCCGCCTGGTGGACGAGGGACGCTTCCGCAAGGACCTGTATTACCGCCTCAACGTGGTGACGATCGCCGTGCCGCCGCTGCGCGAGCGTCCCGGCGATGTGGCCGAGCTGGCCCACTACTTCCTGTTCCGCTTCGATCGCGAGCTGGGCGCGACTTGCGCGGCTTCGACCCGGCGGCGCTGGCCCTCCTGGAGGGGTACTCTTGGCCGGGCAACGTCCGCGAGCTGCAGAGCGCCGTCAAGCAGGCGCTGCTCAATGCCTCGGGCCATCTGATCTTGCCGGAATTCCTGCCCGAAGCGATCCGGGCGGGGCGACCTGCCGCGGCCGCCCCGCCGTCACTCGGCGACCTCGAACACCTCATGGACGACCTGCTGGAAAGGGGCGAGATCAACCTCCACGCCCGCGTCATCGAGGCGGTCGAGCGGACCCTGCTGAACAAGGTGCTCCGGCACACCCACGGGCACCAGGCGCAGGCCAGCGAGGTGCTCGGAATCAACCGCACGACGTTGCGGCACAAGCTGCGGGCCCTGGGGCTGGGGGTGGACAAGATCGTGACCGAGGATGGGAAGGACGAACCGGAGGGGTAGCGGCGCAGATTTGGGTTACGAGCCGGAAGCGTTAGCGACGGATTCTCAAAACCAACCGTCGCTGACGCTTCCGGCTCGTCAAGGGTGGGCGGGGCATGACCTACAACCCGATGGAGCTGATGATCTGTTGCGCCGCCCGCCTGCTGGAGGACGGCAAGACGGTTGCCGTCGGCACGGGCGTCCCCTGTGCCGCGGCCATGCTGGCCCAGCGGACACGGTCGCCCCGGCTGGTCATCCTCTTCGAGGCCGGCGGGGTGGCGCCGCAGTTGCCGACCATGCCCATCAGCGTCGGCGATTCGCGGACGTTCTATCGCGGCGTCATGGCCACCAGCATGAGCGACATCATGGAGACCTGCCAGCGCGGCATGATCGACTACACCTTCCTGGGCGGGGCCCAGATCGACGCCTACGGCAATCTCAATTCGACGATGATCGGCACCGACTACGCCCGGCCAAAAGTGCGCCTCCCGGGCAGCGGCGGCGCCAACGACCTGGCCTCGCTCTGCTGGCGCATCCTGGTGGTCACCGTCCACGACCGCCGCCGCTTCGTCAACCAGCTCGATTTCCTGACGACACCGGGCTATCTCACCGGCCCCGGGGCGCGCGAGGCGGCGGGGCTGCCGGCGGGCACCGGGCCCTACCGGGTCATCACCGACCTGGCTGTCATGGGCTATCACGACCAGACCCGGCGGATGGAGGTACTGAGCCTGCACCCTGGCGTGCGCCTGGAGAAGAGTGCGCGAGGCGACCGGGTTCGAGCTGCACGTCGCCGAGCCGCTCGCCGTGACCGCCCCGCCCTCCGACCAGGAGCTGTGTATCCTGCGTGAGGAGGTGGATCCGCACCGGTACTGCATCGGGCGCTGATCTGGCGGCCAAGCGGACACGCAAGCCAGGCAAGCTGGCGAACCCCTGGCGATTCTGCCTGGGGGTGCAACATCCCATTTACGTGGTTCAACCGTTCCGGCTTGCGGCGACGCTCGCCACTTGCCGAATCGTACCAGGTGCCTGCTGTGCGGATTCTGCCGCCAGGAACGAGAACAACGGACGGGAGGGTCGTCATGAAGCGGATAGCAATGTTGCTGGGGACGGCGCTGCTGTTGATCGGCGCGTCGGTGGCGCGGGCCGAGGAGGATAAGGGCAATCAGCCAGAGCCCTCGCAGCTGGAGCCGGTGGCGGCGGTTGCGGAGCGGCCCTGCGCCACGCCCTGCTGTACCACCGGTTGCGCCAAGCGGTCGGGGCATTTCCTGGACTGGCTGCTGTATCGGCCCATGCCGAGTCACTGTGGCTGCCATTGCGTGGTGTCGCCCTGCACGCCGCCGGCGTATCTGTGGTTCACGGACCACTGCCAGGGAGGCGGCTGCCACGGGAGCTGCGGTTACGCTGCCGCCGTGCT
The DNA here is from genome assembly GCA_963827935.1 of uncultured Planctomycetota bacterium. Taxonomy (GTDB): domain Bacteria; phylum Planctomycetota; class Planctomycetia; order Gemmatales; family Gemmataceae; genus DATFNV01. Next base: position 172,021 of record CAWHCN010000005.1, read on the forward strand.
GGGGCCTCCAATGGCCGACAATCCCCCGGTGGGCCTGCTCCCCGAAGCACCGCCGAGGCACTAAACCACGCGTTCGCCGGTCCGCCGTCACTGGCCAGCCCGACGCGCCAAGCAAGGGGGTCGGGCCGGACGCCCTTGCTTGGCGCGTCGGGCTGGCCGGTTCGCGGGCTGCCCCTGGAGGCGCCGTTCCCTCACTATAATCGAGGGAGCATCTACTTCAAGGTGCCAGGGGCCTGCCATGCGAGCATCGCCTGTCATCGCGCCGGCGCGGCCAGGCGAGCTGGAGACGGCGTTCGGCCTGGTCTTCCAGCACGTCGCCGAGCAAGAGCGCGGCGATCGGATCACCAACGCCGTGAGCCTGGTCCGCCAGGGAGACCTGGACCCGGCCGGCATCCTGGTGGCGACCGACGGCGCCGAATTGCTCGGCGCCATCGTCTGTCTGCCGGTACCCGGGGCCAGCGGCTTGCTTTGGCCGCCGCAAGCCGTTGGAGGACCCCGGCAGACCGAGGTCGAAGACGCCCTCATCGGCCGGGCTGCCGCCTGGTTGCGCCAGAACGGCGCCAAGCTCGCCCAGTGCCTGCTTTCCCAGGACGAGCTGCCGCTGGCTGAGCCCCTGCCCCGCAATGGCTTCGCCCATGTGACCGCGCTTCAATACATGCAGCGCCGACCTCGAGCCGTTCTCCCTTCCTTCCATCAGATCGGACCGTTTACAGTACCTGCCCTACAGCCAGCTGGCCACGCCGCGACTGTTTCGCGAGACCTTGATCCAAAGCTACGAGGGAACGGCGGACTGCCCGGAGATCACCGGGGCGCGAACCGCCGAGGAGATCATCGAGGGGCATCGCGCCCAGGGGAAGTACGACCCGGGGCGCTGGTGGCTGGCCCTGGCGGCGGGGCAGGCGATCGGCGTCGTGCTGCTGACCGAGGTGCCGGAATGGGCGGCCTGGGACCTGGCCTACATCGGCGTGGTGCCGTGCGCCGGCGCTGCGGCTTCGGCCGCGAAATGATGGTCAAGGCCCTGGCGCAGGCCCACGCCGACGGCGTGGCCCGGGTGACTCTGTCGGTGGACGCGCGCAACCGCGCCGCTCAGCAGCTCTATACCGAGCTCGGCTTCCAGGCGACCGCCCGCCGCGAGGTCTTCCTGGCCATCTGGCGGTGATGGAGCCACGATGAATCTGCTTGTCAGTGTGCGATCGGAGGCGGAGGCGGAGGCGGCGCTGGCCGGCGGCGCGGCGCTGATCGATGTCAAGGAGCCGGACCGCGGCTCGCTGGGCCGCGCCGAGGAGGGAGTGATCGCGGCGGTCGTGCGGACAGTGGCCGGACGGCGTCCGGTGAGTGCCGCCCTGGGCGAGTTGGCCGACGCACCGGAGCCGCCGATCCTGCCCCTGGCTTTCGCCAAGTGGGGCCTGGCCGGCTGGTTGAGGCGATCCGATTGGCCCCACCACCTGGCGAGCGCGGCCCAATCTCTGCCGCCGCATTGCCGCCCTGTCGCGGTCGCCTATGCCGATTGGCACCGGGCCGCCGCACCTTGCCCCGCGGATGTCTGCGCTTTCGCCACCCATCGAAAATGGGGTGCGTTCCTCCTCGACACCTGGCAAAAGGACGGGACAACCCTGCTCGACTGGCTGACACTCGACGAGCTGTCCGAGCTGCGCGGCCGATGCCGGAACGCCGGTGTTCCTATCGCTCTCGCCGGTTCCCTCGGCGCGGAGCAACTCCGCCGGCTCCGGCCCTTGCAACCCGACTGGTTCGCCGTGCGCGGGGCGGTTTGTCGGGGTGGTGAGCGCGCGCGGGCGATCGACCAGGATCGCGTCCGCAGGTTAGTCGAGCTAGTGGCTGAGCCTATCGGCGTAGCCATCCGTTCCGGTTGACGGGGCCAGGCCCGCTCCCGCCGCTCTTGTAGCACTCTCTGGCCCAGATAGGATACACAACGAGGGCGTCATCTCATTCCCGCAGGAGCTTCCCCATGCCCAGTCGTTTCCCTGGAATGGACCCGTACCTTGAGACGCCCGCGCTCTGGTCCGACGTCAGCGCCAGCTTCATTACTTACTGGCGCGACGCCTTGATCGATTGCCTGCCGGCCAACTACGAGGCCCGGATCGATGAGAAGGTCAATCTTGTCGAGGTGTCACCTCCCCGGCGGAGACTTATCGAACCCGATGTGGCCGTCTCCCAGCGTGAGTCGTCCTGGAATCCATCCCCCGCGCCAGCCGGCGTGGCGACGCTGGAGCCGGTGACCCTATCGCTCGTTATCGAGGAAGAAACGCACGAGCGGCACATCGAAATACTGCACCGTCCGGACCGGACCCTCGTCGCCGTCCTGGAATTGCTCTCCCCCGCGAACAAGGAAGAACCCGGGCGCACCTTGTACCTCGCCAAGCGCAACGCGCTGGCGCATCTTCCGGTTCACCTCGTGGAGATTGATCTGCTCCTCAAGGGGCAGCGGGTGCCGTTTGAGGAAGAGTTGCCGCCCGGCGATTATTACGCCTTTGTCTCGCGCGGCGACCGGCGTCCTCGTTGCCAGGCCTATCACTGGACGCTGCGCCAGGCGCTGCCGGCCATCCCCATCCCGCTGCTCTCCCCCGACCCCGACGTGTGGGTCGATCTCGGCGCCGTCTTCCGGACCACCTTCGAGCGTGGCCGCTATGCCCGCTCCATCGAGTACGCGGCACCACCACCGCTGGCCCTCGATGCGGCTCGCCTGGCGTGGGTGATGGAGCGGGCGAGCGGTTCTGCCTCGGTGTGACGTAGCGGCGGCGAGGGTCCCTCACGGCTGCCATTCCCGCAGGTTGACCACCCGAGCCTTGACCCCCTGGCCCACCACCGTTGGGAAATAGCCATCGACAATGCCTTGGCGACTTGCCTGGGCCCAATCCATGCCCGGCGGCAGCGTCACCGATTTCAGCAGGATCAACTCGGGAGCCTTCAGGACGACGGCCAGCCGGGCCGCCAGCGAATCGCTGGTCACGTCCCAGCGATGCGGCAGCCGTCCCGGCCGACCCTCGTCGGTACGCGCAAAGGCAAAGAGGTCGAGGATCGGAAAGAGATGCTCCGGCTCCGCCGATAGGTCGGGATGAGGCTTGTCCAGCACGACCACAGGGAAGAAAGGGGCCAGGAGATCGGCTAGGAGATGGGCAGTGAGGCTGAGGGTCCGCAGGGCGAGCCAGTGGCTCCTCTCCTCGTCCAAGCCGTGGATGCGGTCCATCGTTCGGACGAGGTCCGCCGCCGCTCCGCCACCTGGCACGAACACGACGCCGCCCCCCGGGAGTGCCGCCAACCACGCCGCCAGGCGGGGGCCCAGGTCCGGCAGATCGAAGAGGCTGCCACCGACCTTCACGATGATCGGCCGCTCGGTCACGATCTGTCCTCCGCAGCAAGAACGGCCAGTGCGTAGGCACACGCCGCTTTCGACACGTCCGGGCCCATCTCCCGGCTGAGCGAGATGATGGAGCTGGCTCCCATCGTCTTCTGGCCTGCCAGTGCGAATTCGGCGAGGAACTCACCCACCCCCGAGAGGACTACAACTGCCGGAAAAGGCGACAGTGCGAGATTCGCATCGAAAATGCACGAGCTAACCTGTTGAACTTGGTTCAGGAATGCCCGCTCGGCGACTAGACGGCGTTCTTCAGCGGTCGAGGTTTCCAGGTCGGCACATATCATCCGGGCGACGCGCGCCCGGCACAAGCCCGCGTTGCTGGCCGTCCATCGGCGGTGTCGCAGTCGGCGGGGTCCTCGGGGAGCCGGTCAAGCAACAGGTAAGCGTCGCGCGTGGTGGCAAAGAACTCCGCGGCACCGTAGGCGCCGAGCAAGCGCACAACGGAGTGCGAATGACCCCGGTGTAGGTCAACTCGCCACAGCGAAGCCGTTCGGTGTCCGTGCGGCCTCCTGGTACGGGCCGGCCGTCAATTAGTGGGACAATATCCGTAGTCGTCGAACCCACGTCGATTAGCAAGGCATGGCGGTGCGGTGCGAGGCGGCCGGCCCAGGTCGCCAGGGCCAGCCAGTTCGCGGCCGCCGCCGGCAACGGATCGGCCCGAGCCGCGTCGAGACTCACCAGCCGGCCATCGTTTCGCCAGACAGCGACCGGCGTCGGGCCCGCAGCCACGCGGACCGCGGCAAGGATGGCCAGCACGCCCTCGCGCTTGCTGGCGAAACAGTCGCACAGCTCGCCGGTCATGGTGACGGCCAGGCGGTCGAACGGCGGCCAGCCGCGGAGCAGGTCGCGCAACGCATCGGCAAGGCGGTCCGGCGCTTTCCAGAGAGCAAACGGCCGCGAGCGAGCCGTGCCGTCCGAGTGCGCCGCCTTCAGGTTGGCGCCGCCGATGTCGAGGCCCAGCACATCGAAATCGGGCATCAGCACCTCCACGCGCGGAGTAGGCGCGTTGGGATGATGCTATTCGTCGCTCTTCGACTCGGCGAGGAACGCCGCGACCTCGGGATCCTCCCGGGCAAGTTTCGCTAGCGACTCCTTGCCAGGCCTCATCTTCATCGTGTCGCGGTCGATCTGCACCACAACCGGCTTGGGATCCTTGACCGTGACAAGGAACAGTGACCCGCGCTGAGGAAATGGTTTCAGGACCCTTTTACGGCCGGGGAAAGGTTCCCGACATCTTTTCCTGCCGCCTCCGGGGCCCGGGGCCGCGGCGGCAGAACGCGGCCGCCGATGCTCGGTGCAACGCGATGGTGCGCCGTGCCGACTGGGCAGTGGGGAGCCCGCCCTATCGTGGGCGGATGCGCCACGAGGGCGGCCGTCCACGGCCCCGTGGTCGGGGTCGGCCGCGGTTGACCGAAGAGGGCCCGGGGCAATTTCGGCGCAAGACATTGATTGAAAAGGACTTGTATGAAGCGTGCGCATTTTTCATCTGCTGATCGCGTCTGCGGCGGTCGACGGGTCTGGCGGCAGCAGTTGCGCGGCCGCCTGCGGATCGCCGCCATCTGCTGATTCCAGAAGTTGCGTCACGGCGGTCATGTTGCGTACCCAGTACTGCCTGCGTACAATCCGTATTCGAGGACAACCGTCATGCCGCTCCACGATCACTTCCGTTCACCCGTCAACGATACTCACTCCTGGGACGAAGTCCACGGCGGTTGGCCGATGGAGATCGTCCGGAATTTGTTCACCATCCTGCCGGCGGGGTTCCGCGCTGCGCCGAAGGTCTATCTCGGCTCATCTTTCGAGGTCGATGTCAGCACCTATGAATCCGATGAGCGGGCTGCGCGAGCGGTCCCGGATTCAGGCGACGGCAACACGGCGACGCTGACGGCTTTGTCGCCAACTTTCACCGCAAGAGCCGACCTGGCCGATCAGGACGAATATGAGGTCCGCATCTACGACACCGAACGAAATCGTCGCTTGGTGGCCGCCATCGAGATCGTCAGCCCGTCGAACAAGGACCGCCCGGACACCCGCGACCTCTTCGTCGGCAAGGTCGCCGCTCTGCTCCAGCAGGACGTGTGCGTGGCGCTGGTGGACCTCGTCAGTATCCGCCAAGCCAACCTGTACGCCGAGCTCCTGGCCCGGCTTGGCCAGAGCGACCCGCATTCTCATTCCGGCCCCGCCTCACCTGTACGCCGTCACCCTTCGTTTCCGCAAACCCCTCAGGAGCCGCCCGCTGCTTGACGCCTGGTTCTACCCGATGACCGTCGGCGACCCATTGCCAACGCTGCCGATTTGGCTGGCGCCGGACCTCCGCATCATGCTTCCACTCGAAACGAGCTACCAGGAGACGTGCCGGATTCTCGGCATCGCGTGACGCGGCAGTCGACCGGCGGCGGACCGCGGATCGCCTTGCGCGAGGGCGTCCAGGATACGGGTCACGTCGCTCATGCCGTCAGATACGCGTGCCCACCGGCCGACACAATCGACACCGGCTCTGCTGGCAGGCACGGCGAGCGCGGGGTAGAATCGTGTTTGGAGGTGCGACATGCCGCTGCGCGATCACTTCAACCCGCCCGTTAGCGCTGACCATTCCTGGGAAGGATTTCACGGGCAGTGGCCGGCCATGTTGGTGCAACGGCTAGCTCCGAGCCTACCGCCCGGCTATTCGGCCGAACCACGCGTCCACCTGGGTACGTTCTTCGAGATCGATGTCGCGGGTTTTGAAGGCGACGATGCCGGTGGTGAGCCGGTCGAAACGGGCAGCGCGAACGGAGGCGTGGCCACCCTTCCCTTCACCGCTCCTTCTCCAACGTTGACGCTCGACGTTGATCTGGCCGAGCAGTACGAGTACGAAGTTCTCGTGTACGACCAGACGCGCGGGCGGCATCTCGTCGCCGCAGTCGAGTTCGTAAGCCCCGCGAACAAGGACCGCCCAGAACACCGCCTGGCGTTTGTCGCCAAGTGCGCCGCCTTGCTCCAGAAAGGCGTGTGCGTTTCGCTGGTCGATGTCATCACCGTCCGGCACGCCAACCTGTACGTCGAACTCCTCACGTTGCTGAACCGCTCGGACCCGGCGTTTGCTCCGCACGCGCCGGCAACCTATGCCGTCTCCTGTCGCGCCCACGTCGTAAGCCGCAAACCGCGGCTGGAAACCTGGGCCTACCCCTTGGCTCTTGGTCGCCCCCTGCCGCCACTTCCCCTTTGGTTGGGGGAAGGGCTTGTGATCGACCTCGATTTGGAAGGCAGTTACGAGGACACCTGCCGCGTTCTGCGCATCGCGTGACGCGGCAGCCGCAAGCGCAAACGGGACGCGGCGGACGCGGCTCAAATCTTACCCCTTGCCGAGGTGAGTATTATTTGAGCCGCGTCCCCTTTGATCTCCCACGCAGGGCGTCGGCCAGGTTGGCGGGCGCTTTCCACAGGGCAAACGGCTGCGAGCGAGCGGTGCCGTTGGAGTGCGCCGCCTTCAGATTGGCGCCGCCGATGTCCAGGCCCAGCACAGTCGGAGGCACGTTATCCCTCATTCATCAGGGCTGGTTGATTCAGTCAACCCGGATAGTTCAGCAATGCGTTTTCGCTACCTAAACGCGATTCAGCACCAGGTACGCCCCGACCAGGCAAATAAGCCCGGTCAGCATCAGGACGAAGTACCAGCGCATGGTCATCCACGGCGCCAGCTGCCAGATCATAGCGACCAGCAGGACGCCGAGATGGCCGCCCAACCCGCACCCCGACATGCCGACGAGGAGTAACGCGAACCCGTACACCAGGACGGGAATCTTGAAGCGCTCCGGCTGAGTGGCGCAGAGAATGATCGGGATCGCGTCGCTCAAGAGCAGGGTCAGGGCGGCGATCCGGAAGAGGGTGATGCGCGGAGATGGCGCGCCGCGTTTCCCTTGGGACCTCGGGGACTCGCCTCCCTCAGCGATCTCCACAAGCGTGGCTCGCCGCAGAGAGATGTTGTTCGGCTCGTCCCTCATCGGGGGGTCCCTCCTGAATCACGCCTTGGTCGTGCAGGCGCAAGGGTTCCCCTCGGCCAAGCCTGGCCACCACCCGGTAAGCAACCGCTCATTCAAAGTGTTCGGGGCCATCGAAGCCGCTGTGACAGATCCCGCACCGATAACGCACTGTGGTCCCGTCGACAGGGAACGCCAGCCGGCCACAGTGGACACACGGGATACCCTGTTCTCGGGTCCGCCGCCCCCGCGCAAGATGATAGGCGCGCCGCACGATCGCCACTATCAGGCAGAGCACAACAACCGGCCCAGCGACGATCAGTAGGGCCAAGAGGAGAGCGAGACCACCGGCAATATGCATTACTCAGCCCCTGTGAAAGACCGAGAATCTGTGTCAGATATCAGCACCTCCCCGTGCGGCGTAGGCGCGTTGGGTTGAGGCTATTCCTCGGCCTTCGACCTGGCGAGGAACGCCGCGACCTCGGGGTCCTCCCTGGCAAGTTTCGCGAGCGACTCCTTGCCAGGCTTCATCTTCATCGTGTCGCGGTCGAGTTGCAACACCACCGGCTCGGGCTCTTTGACCGTGACGAGGAACAGGGACCCGCGAGCCAGGTCGTAGGTCACGCCGTTGATGGAAAGGGTGCCCTCTCTCTCGTCCAGGGTTCCTTCGAGTTCGTACTGGAGTGTCATATACTTATCGTCAAAGGTAGGGCCAAAGCCGACGCCGGCACTCATGCTCACCGTCCACCAATGACCCGACGCACCCACGGAGCCGCCGCTTCCCCCGTCTCTGTTCGCACGCCTGTCCGCCCACACCACGAACGCCATCCCATCTCCCCAAATGGCGTATCTCGCCGACGTGCCGCCGAGGAATGGGTAATCGTCGTGCCATTCCACGTCCTCGCACCTTCCGAACTGGGTGGACGACTGGCCCGACATTGAAGAAACGACCGTCGCAAGGTTGACCACGTTGAGGGGAATTCCCGCGTTCAGGAGAGTGAAGAAACCGACGACGAGGCAAACGGTCACGCCGGCCAGCAGGCCGCACCCGGCAGTCGATAGGGCGCCGGCACCTGGAATAGCCGGCGCACGCGGTGCCTGGTCAGCGCCCAGTATTGCCAGCACGCCAACACGAACCCGCAGGCCGCAAGGGCGAGGTGGACTCGCCGCGGAGTGACACGGTCGATCTGCCTGATATGGTCTCTAGAAATTGCACGTCCCACATCTGCCCTCTCTGAGACAAACATAAACTCGCTGAGCACATAAATGGGGATGACGAGTAGGAGGAGCCAAACGACGACGAGGCGCAAGTTCGACAGATACGGCTCCGACGCCACAGGCCGATGCCGATGAATAACCCCAGTACGCCCAGGTTGATACTGAGACGGCCTTGCATCCCGGAAGCGATCACCTCGACCAGCGAAATGATACCGGCGAGGAAGAACAAGGAAGCGACGATCATGAGCGAAATTGGCAGCCGTTTCGCATTGTCCATGTATCACCCTGTGAAATAGCGGCCATCCAATAATAACTCCGACGAGCCGGCGGGTTTATCCCGCCGGGACAAGCCCGGCGGCTCCTAATCTCGTTGTGGCACGGTCTCCTGACCGTGCCACTTCCGCCGACCGTAGGTCTCCACGGTGTCCTCACGAGTCGCAGGGGTTCCGGGAGACCTTCGGTCAAGCCGGGTGGCACGGTCAGGAGACCGTGCCACAACGGCGGGGGGCGAGGGGGGCTTCTCGCACACACTCTCACTCACTCGCGTCCCAGTCGAGGCCAAGCGTCGCCAGTCCCTTGTGGATGAAGGGCAGGTTCCACAGTTTCAACGTGCCGTCCTGGCTGCCCGAGACGAGGGTGTTCCCGTCAGAGAGGACGAGCAGCGCGGTCACGGCCGTCTCGTGGCCATCCCAGCTGACAAGCTCTCGGCCGGTGCCGACATCCAAAAGGCGAATCTGGCCGTCCTCGCTACCAAACGCGACCCAACGACCGTCCGGGCTGAACGCGGACGATTTCCAGTCACCCTCCGGACTGGACGACTCCCACGAACGCAGCTCCGCGCCCGTCTCCACTGCGTACACGGTTGCCCAGCTGCGGTGGTACTCATTGTAGCCGGCCGCATCGCTCCAGAGGCGCCGCTTGCCGTCGCTGCCGAACATCATGTGGCGGAGGTAGTGGCCGCCGTACGAAACGGCAAGGACCCGTTTTCCGTCGCTGCTGAACGCCAATTGGTCCACGTGGTGGCTGGTCCAGGTGGTGGTGTCGTCCATGGCCCTCTCGACCCTGCCGGAAGCCACGTCCCAGACCTTCAATCCGCGATCGCTGCTGGTGACGACTCGTTTGCCGTCGGGGCTGAACTGAATACAGTTCCAGTACTCGTGGTAGAATCGGCGAGTCCAGAGCGCCCGGCGCTTGCAGTTCGCGACATCCCAGAGTTCCAGGAGCGATCTCAAGTGCGGTTCCACGACGATCAACGCCAGCGTTTTGTCCGGGCTCAGGGTGATCCGCGAAGCACTGATCTCTTCATCCGCTGGTCCGCGAGGTTTGTCGATCCGCTTCTCAATGTCGTGGCCGAATAGTCGCTTGAAAGCAAAATCGCTCTTGGGATCAATGCCGAGACGCATCGAAGCTCCGCACATGATTGGCTTAGACTACATGTATGGCCGATTTCGCATCTGCCAGCAAGCGCTGTTGCTTCTCGATCCATGCTTCGACTCGCTTCCGCGTGGGGCATTGCACGATCTGCAAGAGAAGAAATAAAGCCGCCCCGGCCAGACAAAACCATTGGCCGGCACCCAAAAGAATGATCGTGAGTAGCATAAGAAATGCCTGACCAACCAGCCTCAGCCCATTGCAGGCCTCAAGTAAAGGCCAAAATGAATCCTCGCCCTCCGCCTGGCCCAGCTTGATGATCTTCTTGCGCATCGCGGTCATGACCGCTCGGGGCACAATCACGCACAGGGCTAGGCAGATTGCGCTAAAGCCAAAGGCAACGTAACTCAGAACCGGGATGGCGCCGGCTGCTCGATAGATGGCCCATTCGCGAGTCGCAAGGATTGATACTGCCAACAACACCTCAATGAGGATTGATGCCGCCCAAACGATTTGATTTCGGCGAAGGAGATCAGCAAGCTTGGGGCGAATCTTGAGATGCTTAGCGAGGGAAACTACAAACAAGTTTGCCTCTAAAAAGCCCGCATCCGGAAATGCCTCTCGGTAGTGCTTGACGGCAGCATTCAGGCCGGTTTCCTCCAACGCGCGGCGGATCGATTCGAGTTGCTCCGGAGTCAATTGCCGGCTCGGTGCGCCTGGCAAGCCGTAGTGGACCAGTCGATAGTCTCGGATGACTATTCGCAGGAGGGCGAGCCCGTACCCCAGGAAAAAGAGGAAGAAAACGTGTGCAAAGCTCCATTCACTTTTCCAGACAAGAACCTTGATCGCACTCACCAGGAGGCCGATGCCAAGCCCGATGAAGGTCAGGCCCCCAACAACGGCAATGATTCGAGTCCGCCTGTCCAGTGGCCGGACCGGTCCCCAGGGGACCTTTGAGCCCGCCCAGAAGGACCTTCCGTGTGCTCGCCCTAGCACGAAAAGAAATAGCCAGTTCCCGGCAGTGAGAGCGAACAAGCTTGGGATCAACCAGTTTGCCAGGGGCTCGTAAGCCGGCCCCTTGAGGCGGACGCGGGTCAGTGTGGGGTCTGCTTGCTGGGCTCGCAAGAATGAAACTTCCTCGCACAGATAAAAAAACCCAATCGCCAATGCCGTCATAGCCAGCGCCGCAAGCGCGGCCAGGCCCGCGGGATGCGCCTAGCCCAGCTCACCGCCTTGCGAATTGCGCCCGCAGGCCGGGCCTGGATCGGCTCGCCTTTCAAGAAGCGGTCCAGCTCCTCGGCCAAGGCTTGCGCGGTCGGATACCTGGCAATTGCTGATTTCTCAAGGCATTTGAGGCAGATCGTTTCGAGATCGATCGGAATGTCCGCTTTCAGCCGTCGTGGTGCGGCAGGTTCATCTTCCAGCACCTTGAGCAGTGTGTCCATCGGCGTGGAGCCGAGGAACGGTGGCCGGCCGGTCAGGCACTCGTACAGGATCGCTCCCAGCGCATACACGTCCGCGGCCGTCGTCAGTCCCTTCTCCGCGCGCGCTTGCTCCGGTGGCATGTACGAGGGCGTACCCACGATGGCGCCCGTTTGCGTCATGCGGCTGTCGCCCTCCACGCGGCGGGCCAGTCCGAAGTCGGTCACGTGCGGCACCCCGTCGGTGTCGATCAGCACGTTTCCCGGCTTGAGGTCCCGATGCAGGATGCCGCGCTGATGGGCGTGGTGGACCGCCCGCGCCACCAACGCCACCAGACGCGCCGCCTCGCGCGGCTGCGCGACCAGTCGCGGCACCAGCCCGGCCAAGCTGCCGCCCTCGACGTACTTCATGCTGAAGTAGTGCTGGCCCTCGTGTTGGCCCACTTCGTAAATGGGCACGATGTTCGGATGGTCCAGGTTGCCGGCCGCTTGCGCCTCGCGGTAGAAGCGCTGCACGTCTTCCGGCGAGGCCAGCTGCCCGGCCAGGATCATCTTCAGCGCCACCACGCGCTGGAGACGGTCCTGGCGGCGCTCGATAGACCACCCCCATGCCGCCGCGGGCGATTTCGTCCAGCAGCTCATAGTCGCCGAAGTAACGGACTTTCGTTCCAGGAGGAGGACCGCCCGCCACGGCCGATCGCACGGGCTCGGCCAATCGCTGAAAGCGTTCCTGATCGGCGAAGAACTCCGCCAACTCCCTGGCAAAAGCCGGATAACGTGCGATCAGCTCTTCCTGCTTCGGAGCCACTCCTGCCTGAGCCGCCTTCAGATAGGTGGCGATGACCGCGTCGAGATCGTCGTCGGGCTGGAGTTGCCGCGTTGCGGCTTCGGCGTCCATGTGTCAGTCCCTCTCGTGGCATGGTTCAAATGCGTGTAACACAGATGCAGCCGGGTGGCACGCCCTGAGGTACTCCGAAGGGCGTGGTCATTCGCAGCCCCACGCCCTTCGGAGTACCTCAGGGCGTGCCACCCGGGAAGTGCCGTTATTGAACCATGCCCCTCTCGTCGGTCAGCAACTCGCGCAGCTTCTGCAAGCCGCGCCGCACCAGACCGGCCACGGAGCGCTCGGTGCGGGTCATGTGCTCGGCGACTTCCGCGACGGTGCAACCTTGCAAGTAGTGCATCTCCACAGCAAGGCGCTGTTCTTCGGGCAGGTCGGCAAGTGCGGCCGCAAGTTGCAGCAGTTGCTCGTTCTTGAGCATCTGCCCGCTCGGCGAAGTCGGGCTGCCTTGCAGTAACGCCTCCAGACGGGCCGAAGACTGCGCGAGCGATGCCTCCAGCGAGCGTTCCAGGGCCACGTCGTGCGCGGCCCCCTGGAACCGGCGCACCGCATCCACCAGCGTGTTGGTCAAGATGCGCCGCAGCCAGCCGGCCCATTCGGCTTCGCTGCGGCCGCGGAGCTGGTTCAGGTTCTGCGCCGCCTTCAGCAGAGTCTGCTGCACGATGTCCGAGGCTCCCACCTTGCTCTGCAAGCGCGGCGGCAATTGCAGCCGCGCCAGCAAGGCCAGATACTCGCGAAAACGCTCCAGCGAAGCGGGATCCGGCGCGATATCGGATGTCATCGCGGCCCTCTCTTCTAACAGACGCAAAGGCATCCGATTCGGCCCGCGCGAATTGTGGAAAATAAATCTGAGGCCGAATAAGGGGACAGCGTGATTTTCCAGCGGAAATGCACGCCCTCTCCTGGTCCGCTTTCGCACTACCGGTCGGCATTGGCCTGCGCCAGCAAGTCCTGCCAGCTCTCCTCGGTCCCCAGCCGATTGATGAGCATTTCGAGCCGGTCCAGGTCGGGAATCTTCTCCAACGGCGCCTGCGTCGGCGCATTCGGGTGCTCCAGCCGTTTGCTCGCCAGCCGTAGGATTCCTATCTGCGTCAACCGTTGCCGGGCCTCATTTACGGGGCTTACTCAGCAGCACAAAGCGCTGAACAAACACGACCGCCTGTTCGTGGTGCACGGCGTAATTGACGGCCAGAGGTGAAACGACGCCCAGACGGATGTCCAGGGCCAGCTGCTGCAAAGTGAAGTGCGGTTCGCCAAACTCTCGGGCTGCCGACCGCAGACGGCCATCGATCACCTTGGCCGCAGCCAACGTCTGGCGACCGAACTCAGGACTCTGGCTCGTTGCGCTGCGCAAGATTCGCTTGAGCTGGTCGCGCACCGCACCGAGTAGCTGACGCGAAAGGAAGCGCTCACGAAGCTGCCTCCGCGCCGCCACCGTTAACAATCTGCTCCAGTTCGCCGAGGAATTCGTCAAGCGACCGGCAGTCCTTCTCGTCCGGGATAACAACGTCCTTCTCCGTGAACTGGGAGCGCAGGACGGCATACAGGGAACTGCGATACTCCTCCTTCTCAGCCTCCAGGCGCTTGACGGCCTGGCGCAGCTCTTCGACCTCTCGCCGCGAGTCGTCCGCGGTGCCGTTGGGCGGGGGTGCTGATGCCGGCTTCTGGGTCTGCTTGTCGCTGTTCATGGCTTACTCCTCCTCCGGCATCGTACCCGATGTGCCTAGGCGGGAGAAGAGGCCACGGTCAGAAAAAAGGGGCCATCCTGAAATAGGCGCTCGGGGACCAAAACGGGACCAAAAGGGCACAGCGTGAATAATGCCCTGTACAGAGAGTGTAAGTATTCTGTCCCCCGATCGGGCTCGCCTTTCGGGCTACCCCCTTGCGGGCGCCGGCCCAGCTTCGCCAGCCACCTGGTCGAGCGCGGCACCAACAGCCGTGCAACCGCTCCTGGGTGACGAGAGCCTGGAAACGACCACGATCCGGCCCCACGTCGCCCGGCAGGGCGTGGCCGGCGTCCGCAGCCGGCTGGACCTCCTCGATGACCTGGGGCCGGAGGATGTGACGGCGGCCGTCGATGCCAGGCGGCCCACGGCGGCGGTGCGGCGGAATGAAAGGCCTCCCGGGAGTGCCCAGTCCCTGCGTTGCGAATGTGTACAAGTTTATACTTCAGTCAATTGATCGTGATAGTCGTGATTGATCGGAGGGCCCAGGCCGTCGTCCCACCGGAGGCGAGGGGAGAAGGTGTCAGAGAACCGTTCACGGCCCTCGGCCGCCGCCCGGCCCAGCCTTTCCGAAGGGGGGTGTCCGAGGGGGTACTGAAACGAATGTTCAGAAATCCTTGTCCAGCATGGACTTGGGAGATGCGATTCGTTTCAACGCGCCCTCCGGGGGCAGAGATGGGGGAGCGCACCAGGACCGACGGCGGACTGGGCAGGGGGCCGTCCTTGAGGGCGATGTCCAGCGGCGTCGGCCCGGCGAAAGGCGGCCGGCCGATGAGGCACTCCGCGCCTATTTCGACATCGCAATCGACACCGCCATGAAAGCGATGGCGCCCAGATGACCGAGGATCACCAAGGAACCCAGGACGATGCCCGCCCAGGCGTGGCCCGTGCCGTGGGCTTCGGGATGCTCGCCGACGTACTTCAATCCCAGGATGCCCAGGATGAGGGCGATGGGGCCGAGGAACAATCCCGCACAGGGGATCAGCGCAAACACACCACAATAGTAGGCGGCCAGGGCCTTGCCGTTCTTGTACGGGATGAGCGTGGACATGCCGTCGTCGCCGCCGCCGCGCCGGCGCCGCCGGCGCGGCCGGTAGTCGTCCTCCTCATCGTCCTCCTGCTCGCGGCGCTTGCGTCGGGGTCGGTCGTCCTCCTCCTCCTCCGGTGGACGGCGGCGTGGGCGGTCGGCAACCGCTTCCTTGTCGCTGGTCCGGGCGGGGCGGTCCTCGGCCGGGCGCGGCGCGGACCGCTTGATGCCCGCCTCTTTGGGGGGCGGCGCCTTCCCCCCGGGAATAGCCAGCGCGGTGCCGCAGTCGGGACATTTCACCTTCTTGCCCGCCGCATCATCCGGAGCTTCCAGTTCGCTGCCGCATTTCGGACACTTGACATCGATCGCCATGGGTCACCGGAGGCTCGAGGGAGAGAGACCAGGGAAGTCAGGGGCCCGGTCGGCCGAACTCACGCCGTGATGCTACCGCCCCGCGGCGGGGAAGGCAAAACAAACGTTCGTTGACCCGCCGGCCGGGCGCTTCTTTCCGCGCGGCGATTCCCTTCCTGGCCTGGCCCCGATACAAAAGAGACGATCCGGCCTCGCCTTCCCGCATCCGCAGTCTCCTCGGAGTGTACCTTCCCATGCAGCGAATCCTGCTCGCCCTGGCCCTGACGTGGCAGCTTCTGACGGCGGCCTCCCCGGTTCGAAGCCGGCGAGGCGGGGAAGGAGACGGCGGCGGAGCGAATCACCTTCGCCCCCACCGACTGGCCCTGGTGGCGCGGACCGACGCGCAACGGCATTGCCGCCGCCAGGCAGGACCTGCCGCTGACATGGAGCGATTCGGAAAACGTGCTCTGGAAAAGCCCCGTCCCCGGCCGGGGACACGGCTCGCCGACCGTCGTCGGCGACCAGGTGTTCCTGGCCACGGCCGACCACGAGCGCGAGGTCCAGTCGGTCCTCTGCTACGACCGGCAGACCGGGAAGCAGCTCTGGCAAACGCCGGTCCACCGCGGCGGCTTCGAGAAGAAGGGGAACAGCAAGGCCTCGCTGGCTTCCTCCACGGTGGCCTGCGATGGGCACCGGCTGTTCATCAACTTCCTGCACGACGGTGCCATATACACCACCGCCCTGGACCGCGACGGCCGGCAGCTCTGGCAGACCCGGATCACCGACTATCTCATCCATCAGGGCTACGGCTCGTCGCCGGCGCTGTACCAGGGCCTGGTGATCGTCTCGGCAGACAGCAAGGGGACCGGCGTCATCGCGGCCCTGGAGCGCACCAGCGGCAAGGTCGTCTGGAAACAGGAGCGGCCCAAGCTGCCCAACTATGCGTCGCCAATCATCCTGACGGTGGCCGGGCGCGAGCAACTGTTGTTGACCGGCTGCGACCTGGTCACCGGCTTCGAGCCGCTCACCGGCAAGAAGCTCTGGGAGATCAAGGGCTCCACCACGGAATGCGTGACGTCAACCGTGACCGATGGCGAACGCATCTTCACCAGCGGCGGCTACCCGACCAATCACGTTTCGGCCGTGCTGGCCGACGGCTCGGGCAAGATTGCCTGGGAAAACAAAACGCGGGTGTATGTCCCGTCGATGCTGGTCCACGAGGGGCACCTCTATGCGGTGCAGGATTCCGGCATCGCCACCTGCTGGAAGTGCGACACCGGCAAGGAACTGTGGACCGGGCGGCTGGGCGGCACCTTCAGCGCCTCGCTGGTGCTGGTCGGCGAGCAAATCTTCGCGACCAACGAGGCCGGCCGGACCTTCATCTTCAAGGCCGTGCCCGACGGCTTCCACCTGGTCGGCCAAAACCAGATCGCCGGCGAGGTGCTGGCCACCCCCACGATCTGCGGCGATCGCATCTATCTTCGCGTGGCCAAGCAGGACAAGGGCCGGCGGCAAGAGATGCTCTACTGCATCGCCAAGCGAGCCGCGGCGCAATGATTGCCATAAGGCGAGCGGCAGGAGATAATCTCCCTCGCTCGGTGCCACCTGGAACCGTCTGAGCGTTACCGCATGCATCTGAGTTCTGTTCAACCTGGCGCTTCTTGCTGAATTGTGAAGGCGGATGTCGTTATTTCACAAGGTCTTGCGGCGTGCGCGCCAGGTTGAACAGAAGTCGCGGCGACTTCAGTTCAACTTGGCACGCGTGCGGCTGCAGCGAGCGGGCTACTATCTCCTGCCGGTCGCCTAACCTCCCGCCAAGAGCGCAACGGTTACTGGCCCCCCGCCCCCGGCACCACGAGGGTCAGCTTTTGCGGCAAGACTTCCACGGTTGCGGGGAGCCAGCCGGCGGGGTCGCCGTCGGTCTGTAGGGGGACGGCCCCGGGTGACGACAGGCGAACGCCCCGGACCCGCCGATGATGGACATCGGCCAGCTGCAGATGGCGTCCGCGCAAGACGGCCAGGGCATAACCCAGCAGTGCCGGTAGCCCCGGCCGCTCGAACACGTAAAGATCCAAGAGCCCGTCCTCCGGCCTGGCGTCCGGGGCAATTTGCAGTCCCAGCCCATAGCGGGGCACGTTGAACAGGAAGGCCAGCGACCCCCGCAGCCGTTCTCCCGTCTCCGCCACCTCGACGTCAATCGGTGGATAGCGATACTCCGTAATGGACTGGAGCAGCGGCAGTGCGTAGGTGAGGCGCGTGATGTGGCCGCGGCGGCGCTGGTGGACGTGATGGACCACGCCGGCGTCGAACCCCGCGCTGGCCATGAGGCAAAAGACCCTCTGGTTGGCGCGGGCCGCGTCGATGCGGCGGAGGTGGCCGGCGGCAATCAGGTGAGCCAGGGCAGCGGGACTGCGGCTGACGCCACAGTAGCCGGCCACCAGGTTTTCGGTCCCAACCGGCAGCAAGGCCACCGGCAGGCCCGGCGCCCGGTTGAGGACCTCAAGCAGGGTGCCGTCGCCGCCGGCGGCCACCACGCAGCGCACCGCCGTGGCTCCGCCCGCCACTGCCTGCGCCAGTTCCTGACGCCGCCAGCAGATCACGGGCTCCAGGCCCAGCGCGCGCAGCCGCCAGGCCAGGGCCTCGACCGGACGACGCGACTGCACCGCGCCGGCCATCGGGTTGGCCAGAATGGGGACCCGGATTGGCTTGGGGTGGTCCATGCCAGGCAGATCGTACCGCAGGGTCTGGTCACAACGCTATGCCGCAACACGATTCCTGAGCTACACTCTGATGCCGCCCGTCGCTGGTGCAGCGGGAATGACAATGGCGTCCGATCCCATCTCCGATCCGTTGCCGCAAGAACTATCCGACCACGAGTTGCTGGATCGCTTCC
The DNA here is from genome assembly GCA_963827935.1 of uncultured Planctomycetota bacterium. Taxonomy (GTDB): domain Bacteria; phylum Planctomycetota; class Planctomycetia; order Gemmatales; family Gemmataceae; genus DATFNV01. The sequence goes on from CAWHCN010000005.1 coordinate 190,202, forward strand.
AGCGCGGCGAGCAATTGGCGGCCACCGCCCTCTACTTCCGTTACGCTCCGCGCCTGCTGGCCCTGGCCCAGGCCCGCTGTTCGGCGGCCCTGGCCAACCGCCTCGATGCGGACGACATCGTTCAGTCCGTCTTCTCCCGCTTCTTCCGACGGGCCCAGAGTGGGGACTACCAGCTGCCCCTGGGCGCCGAGTTGTGGAAGCTGCTGCTGGTCATTGCCCTGAACAAGATCCGAACCGCCGAAGCCTACCACCGGGCCGGCAAGCGTGACGTGGGCCTCACCGCGGCAACGGCGGGGTGGGATGAATCGCTCGACCGGAGCCGAGGCTGCCACCAGGGCGACGACGCCCATCTCCACCTGGTGATCGGCGAGGCGCTCGAGCGGCTGGCGGGGCCGCTGCGCGAGACGATCGAACTGCGCCTGCAAGGCTACGAGGTGCGCGAGATTGTCGAGCTGACTGGACGATCGCAGCGAACGGTCGAGCGCCTCCTGCAGGAGGCACGGACAGAACTCCGCGGGGCCCTGGACAGGACCGTCTGACCCGTTTAGCCGCCGCCCAGCGGGCGGCGCTCCCGATCCTTCGCCGGCGCCGGCATCCGAACCGGGCCGAAATCCGGGTTGCTGGCGGCGCAGACTCGGACGGTGATGTCGAACTCCGCGGCCAAGGCCATCAGGGCGGCGTAGCCCCGCTGGCGTCGAGCCTTGGGCAGATAGCGGGCCAGGGCCAGGCCCGGGGCCTTCAGCAGCGGGCCACGGGCATAGGCTTCCGGCAAGGTGCCATCCAGCCCGTGGGCTTCCAGGGCGGCAGCGAGGCCCTCGGCCAGGCCCGGCCGCAGAAACGCATAGCTGGCGGTTACGTCGCCGACCCCCGCAGCGGCCAGGGCTTCGAGCAAGGCGGCCAGGTTCTCGCGGCGATCGGAAAGCCCGGGCAGCAGCGGCTCCACGGCCACGTGCACGCGCCAGCCGCGCTGGCGGAGCGCGGCGATCTGGCGGATGCGCTGGCCGGGCGGCGCCGCCCCCGGCTCCAGCACCCGCTGCCAGCCGCGATCCAGCGTCGTTAGCGCCACGGTCAGCGCCAGGCGCCGGGCATGGGGCGCCAGGCCGTCCAGCGTTTTGGGCCGCAGCAGTCCCCGTGTCAGCAGCCACGCTTCCACGCCGTGTCGTGCCAACACTTCGACAACCCGCACCACTTCGGCCTGCATCTCCGGCAGCGGCGGCAACGGCTCAGTCGCCGGGCTGATGAAGACCGCCCTCGGCAGCCGGGGCCGACGCGCCAGCTCGCGGTCGAGCTGTTCGGCCGTCTCCCGGTACAACTCTACGACCCCCTCGCTCGGACAGCCCGGAGCCAGGCGCAGCCAGCAGAACGGGTCGCGCCGGGGCGAGGGACGCGCCAACTCCAGAGCCAGCACTTCCGCGTCGCCCGTCAGTGGACTGGCATGAAACAGCGGACCGGAACGGGCGACGCGGACCACCTGCACCGGCCGCTCCGGCAGCCGCTCGCTGAGCCTGAGGCAGTTGCCGACCCGGTTCTGGGCAATCGTAGGGAGGATCATGGTGAGAGCACCTTTACGGAATAAACGTTCACTACTGATTATAAGAATAGTACAACCCTCAGTGCGGATGCAAGGACAGCCGGCGAATTATCTCCGCTCTCCCCCGAGCGGAGAAAGGGCGAGGCGCCGGAAAGGAGGGGCGGAAGCCTCGCCAGAGACGCCAACGCAAAACCGACATTCCTGTCCGCGCTGGCTTGGCGTAAGATGAAACGGAGAAGTCTCCACGCCTGACACGTCCGCCCCCCGCGTCCCCATCCTCCGGGAGACAACATGGGCTCCTATTTGTGGCAGAACCGGTGGCCGGATGGAGCCAAGGCCAACCGTCCCGCCAGCAGTGCGTACCGGGCACCGCTGAACCGCCTGCGTCCGGAGGAGCCGGCGCTCGCGTTGGTGTTACTGCTGCGCGAGCCGCGCGCCCTGGACGTGGCCGACCTGGCCCAGGCGGTCCGTCTGGCCTTCGGCGTCGAACTGCCCTGCGGGCAAACCGAGAATGGGATCGGCGTGATCGGCGAGACGCCCCAGTTCCTCGTGCAGCTGCCGGATCGCCTGCTGGCGGTCCAGAATGTGGCGGGGCCCTACTTTGACAATCCCGCGACGGTAGCGGCCGGGCAGTCCGAGGTGTCGCTCCGTGAGGCGGTCGCCTGCCATACCGCCTGGCTTTCGATCGAGTGCCTCTACGCCGAGCCGTCGGCGGGCGACCCCTACGATTCGCTGGCCCGCCTGGCGGCGGCCCTGCTGGATCCGGGCTGCCTGGCGCTGTGCGACGCGGCGCGGCGGAGTGTCTACCTGTGCGATGCCGGGCTGGCCGCCAAGCTGCGCGGCCCCGACCCCTCGAAGACCCTGGCCGCTGGCAACCCGCCTCCGGTGGTCGCCATCGCTCCCGACGACCCGCGTCTTTTGGCCGCCGTGCGCGAGGCGCGCCGCCGTTGGCCCGAGTTCGTCTCGGCCTTTGAGCAGCGCGAAAACGGCCAACTGTTCTCCGTCAAGATTCCGGTCCGCGAAGGAAAGCTGACCGAGTACATGTGGCTGTCGGTGTCGGCCCTCGAACATGAGATGATTTACGGCCGGCTGGATAACGAGCCGGTGAGCATGAGGCGCATCCACGCCGGCGACCGTCTGCGCATCCCGGTGCGCGACCTCAACGACTGGCTCTTCACCCGCGGCGACACCGTGGCCGGCGGCTTCACCATCGATGTCCTCTCCAATGCCCCGAAACGGCCCGAACGACCGTGAGGGGAAACGTCAGCCCGACGCGCCAGCGAGGGCCTCGCTGGCGCGTCGGGCTAACCCCGGATGTTCGCCGATTCCCCTGGTCCGCGACGGCCTCATAGACTAAAATAGCATCAGAGCGGTACGAATTGCCGGGCCAGGAAAGGTGCGAGCGCACATGCCGTTGATGAGCCGCAAGGCCGACTACGCTTTGCTCATTCTCTCGTATCTCCACCGTCGCCCCGAGCGCGGCTGTGCCCGAGCCATTGCCGATGGGTTCGGCCTGAGCCGCCCTTTTGTGGCCAACATTCTGAAGGAGCTGTGCCACAAGGGCTTTGTCATCAGTCATCGGGGGCTGCGCGGCGGCTATGTCCTGCAAAGGCCGGCCGAGGAAATGACACTGGCGGAACTGCTCCGGGCCCTCGATGATCCGTTCCACCTGGCTGAGTGCAACAAGGCGGGTGGCGAGGTTTGCTGCGTCGCCCCCATCTGTCCGGTCCGCGACCGGATCGCCGAAGTGCATGCTCGCATTCACGGCGTGCTGAGCACGGTCACGCTGGCCGAGTTGTTCCGGGGACCGGATGAGCCCAAGGAAGCGGGGCGCGTAGGACTGCACCTGGTTGAGACGGCGGTGGCGACATGCTGACAGTGCCGATCTACATGGACAACAATTCGACCACGCGCTGCGATCCGCGCGTGGTCGAGGCGATGCTGCCGTATTTCACGGAGCGGTACGGCAATGCCGCCAGCCGGCACCACGCCTTCGGCTGGCAGGCCAAGGAAGCCGTGGACACGGCCCGCGAACAGCTGGCCACCCTGATCGGCGCCAGCCCGCGCGAGATTGTCTTCACCAGCGGTGCCACCGAGAGCGACAACCTCGCCATCAAGGGTGTCGCGGGCCTGTACCGCAACCGAGGCGACCATGTCGTCACCGTGGCGACCGAGCACAAGGCGGTCCTCGACCCGTGCCGGCGCCTGGAACGCGAGGGCTTCCGCCTGACTGTGCTCCCGGTTGACCGCTTTGGGCAGGTGCGGTGCGAGCAGGTGGCGGAGGCGTTGACCGAGAAAACGGTCCTCGTCAGCGTGATGGCTGCCAATAATGAGGTAGGGACGCTGCAACCGGTGCGCGACATCGGCCGGCTCTGCAAGCAACGCGGCGTGCTGTTCCACACCGACGCGGTGCAGATGGCCGGCAAGCTCCCCTTCGATGTCAACGACGTGGGGGCCGACCTGGTGAGCCTGAGCGCCCACAAGATGTACGGCCCCAAGGGTGTGGGCGCGCTGTACGTGCGCTCTTCGAACCCGCGTGTCCGCCTGGCGCCGTTGTTCGACGGCGGCGGCCACGAGCGCGGCATGCGCAGCGGAACGTTACCGGTGCCGCTGATCGTCGGTTTCGGCAGGGCCTGTGAGATCGCCCAGGCCGAGTTGCCCGCCGAGGCCGAACGTCTGCGGAACCTGCGCCAACGCCTGCGGCAGGGAATCGAGGAAGGGCTCACCGAGGTGTCCCTCAACGGCCATCCGACCGAGCGGCTGCCGGGCAACCTGAACCTGAGCTTCGCCTACGTGGACGGCAACGCCCTGCTGATGACGCTGCGCGGCGTGGCCGTCTCCTCCGGTTCGGCCTGCACATCGGCCGATCCGGAGCCGAGTTATGTCCTGCGGGCGATGGGCGTTGACGATGAGCTGGCCCACAGCAGCATCCGCTTCGGCCTGGGCCGCTTCAACACGCCCGAAGAAGTCGATCGGGTCCGCGACGAGGTGATTCGCGTGGTGATCCGCTTACGCGCGCAGAGTCCGCTGTACGAGATGGCACAAGGTGGCTACGAGCCGGAAGCGTGAGCGACGGATTGTCAAAACCAAGTTGATTTCGTGTGAACCAGCCCGGCCGATCGGGCGTCAATAGAAACGAAAGGGTAACCATGTCCACAACGACTGTGACCGAGCTGCCCGTCCAGGAAACCCAGGCGCCGCCGCTCAATGTGACGGAGAAGGCGGCGGCGGAGGTCAAGCGCATCATCGCCGAGCAGCAAGGGACCGCCGGTGCGCCGGAGAAAATCTACCTGCGCCTGCGCGTGGTAGGCGGCGGCTGCAGCGGCTTCCAGCACAAGCTCGACCTCGACCCGCAGGTCAACGAGAAGCTGGACGAGGTCTTCGAGGCCCACGGCGTCCCCGTGGTTGTCGACAAGCGCAGCCTGATGTACCTGGCCGGCGCCGATGTCGATTTCCACGACGACCTCAACCGCCGCGGCTTCAGCATCACCAACCCCAACGCCAAAAGCCACTGCGGCTGCGGCAGCTCGTTTTCGATGTGACGGACGGCCGCTTGCGGCTTCGCAGGACTGCGAAGCCGCAAGCGGCTCGGCCGCGGGCACTTAGCTCAGTGGCTAGAGCGCGTCGCTTACACCGACGATGTCGGGGGTTCAAATCCCTCAGTGCCCACTAAAAAACTCCTCAACATTTCGAATCCCCGCACCATTTCGCATCGAAACACAACCGGCAAGGAGTTCGGGCGAGTCATTGCGAATTCGTGCCTCGCCTTGCCGCGCCACTTTCTCTGGAGGTCCCTTCGTCCATGCGCTCGCGACGAGTCACTGGCGACACGCCCAGGGGTTCGGTATCATCGAGGGGATTCTGACGCAAGCGCTGTCCTGCCCGACCGGCACCGGCCATGCCAACGGTCCCAACGAGAAACGTGGAAGGCGAACCCATGCCGAGCGATTCGTCCGTGGCCGATTCGCTGCCCCTGGACGTTCAGGCGCTCCTGGACGCCATCTGCGCGGTTTGAGCAATCCTGGAAGGACGGGCACCGGCCTTCTCTCGAAGGCCATCTGGCCGAGGTGGCCGACGAGCATCGCCCCGCCTTGCTACGCGAGCTGCTGACCATCGAGGCCGAGTACCGGCGGCTACTCGGCAAGGCGCCCGCGGCCGACGACTACCGCGACCGCTTCCCCAATCACGCCCATCTGATCTCGACCCTGCTGGCCGGGCTGCCGGCCGTCGCCCCCACGCCGCCCGCCCCTTCGGACCACTCCACGACGGCCGACAGCCCACCTTCCGAGGCCGACGCCTCCGTCCCGAAGCCGCCGGTGCCGCGCCGCTACGACCTGAAGAAGCTGCTGGGCACCGGGGGCATGGGCGATGTCTGGCTGGGCCGCGACCGCCGGCTCAAGCGGCCGGTGGCCGTCAAGGTCGTGCAGGAGGCGCTGGACCGGGAATCCAAACGTCGTCCGCCGCTTCGTGGAGGAGGCGCAGCTGACCAGCCAGCTCCAGCACCCGGCCATCCCGCCCGTCTACGAGATGGGCCAGCTGCCCGACGGCCGGCCGTTCTTCTGCATGAAGGTGGTCCGCGGGCGGACGCTGGCCTCGCTGCTCGAGAAACGCTCCGGCCCGGACGACGACCTGCCGCGCTTGCTGACGATCTTCGGGCACGTCTGCCAGGCGGTGGCCTACGCGCACAGCAAGAGCGTGATCCACCGCGACCTGAAACCGGCCAATGTCATGGTGGGCGCCTTCGGCGAAGTCCAGGTCATGGACTGGGGCCTCGCCAAGGTGCTGACGGGTGCGGCGCCGGCGACCGAAACCCTGCCGGCGCTCCCTTCACGGATTGTTCGGAAAAGCCTCCCGACAACCTGTTCCTTTTCAGATACCTTATCGCCCCTTATTGCTCCCCCATCGCATCGTTAGTGGGCTATCCCCGCACGCTCGCAGAGAGCCGCCCAGACGTTTTCGTCAATCATCGGTGGGGTTTGGGTAGAAGGAACGCCATCGCACCAGCGCTCCCAATCTTCTCTGCTAATCACGGGAGGCACCCGGAGTTCACGAAAGAGCGGCTGGCAGGCCAGAACGATAGGGTAGCGTCTTGCTCGCGCCGCATAGCCACGATCCAATGCACGTAGAAGCACGGACGGAGGCGTCGTAGCCGCGACATCTCGGAGTTCGGCAGTCAGCTTTCCGTCCGTCTGATCCAGAGGGACGGGACCGTTCCCTGCAACCATGCAGTTCCGGGGAAGCCGCGGGAAACGTGCCCCGTACCAGGCTGCGGCGTCTGCGTGCGTCTCGAACCGGTGAGAGACGTGGAGGAGGGCCGCGAGGCGCCAGTGAGGGCTGGCTCCGCCGTACTTTCCTCGCTTCGTCACATAGGCCACCCTGTCCCCGATGTCCAGGCGCGGGGCGAACATCGCTCCCCTGCAGAGGGCCGTGATGGTGGGCAATTCCAGCTCAAGATCGGGCTCGCGCCGGCAGGAGCCGTCGATGTAGGGAAGCAACTGGTGGGTAACGATCGCTTGTCGTCCAGCTGCTCTTCGGCAGAGCGGGCGATAGGTCGCGAGAAAGGCGTGCGGCAAGATCGAGACCCTCCGCGCGAGACAACTGTAGCCTCAGGCGAGCGGCGGCAATATTCTGCGACGAAACCCGGCCTCACTGGCGCCTTGTATCAGGCCGAGGGCACTGCCTTGCTGATCCTTCCCCGGACCAGTGAGGCGATGATCCGTTTCCGAGTCTGGATCAGGGCGACGCACCGACCACGGCTCCAAACGCCGGGTTCTGGTCCAACCCGCGGAGGGCAGCACGCACGTCAGGGAAGGCGAAGAAGGAGCGCAGCAGGTTGTCCACGGCGCGCGGCTGAAGCAGTAACCCTTCCTCCCAGTTGCTCAGATCCTCGGGAGAGACACCCAGGCGAGCGGCCAAATCTTGGATGCTCGACCCAATCGCCAGACGATTGGTACGAATCTGCTCGGGTTGGAGCAAGCGCAATTGCTCCCGGGCGGCCCGACTCATCTGTGCCTCGGCGTGGTTGTCGAAGTACAACTCGCCGCATTCCCGGCAGCGCGGCACGACGAGTTGCGGCGTGTCCACGTCGTAAACGTTGCCTTCGTAGAGTACCTGGGAGCGGTAGGGGATGGTCGCGGGCCAGACTGTCTTCTTCCGGCAGCGGTCGCAGTAGCGCGGAAACGCCTTCGCAGCCGGCGTTGTCGTGCTGCCAGGCAGGGTGGATTCAGGCGTCATGGATGTTCACCACGCGGATGACCAGGTCGGTGGGGTCATCATCGATGAGGATGGTTTCAATGTAAATCAAGCGACCGGTGATCGGAATCCGAAGGTCGTAATGAAACGGGCGATCGTTCCATTCTGGCCGTGTCTCGGGCACCTGATCGATGACGCCTCCCGCCTGTACGTAATCGTACATCATCTTGGCAATGTACCGGGGGTCCACCCCGGCAAGCTGCTCCCGCACCCAGTTCCAAGCCACCTCCTTCCACTCCACGTAGCCCGTCACGCGCCAGTTCGCGAGCACGCTTCGGTACTGAGCGAGGATGGTAGGGTCTTGCAAAGGAGGCACGCTTGGTGTCCTGGTCGCCGTTGACTTTACGGACTGTCCGATATCTAGATTCTATCAGTGGCGTACGGTGTGGATCAAGGAATGTCAAGAACCGCCGGCCGCCCAGCCTGCCAGCGCCAGCGGGGAGGGTGAAGGTGTGGGACGCGGGCAAGGGCCAGGAAGTCCTCACCCTCAAGGGCGGTGCAAGCTTGGCGTTCAGCCCCGACGGCAAGCGCCTCGCCAGTGGCAGCAAGGTGTGGGACGCGGAGACAGGCCAGCAAGTCCTCACCCTCAAGGGGCACACCGGCGGTGTCGATAGCGTGGCGTTCAGCCCCGACGGCAAGCGCCTCGCCACCGCCGGATCGGACGGAAGGGCCGGGACGGTGAAGGTATGGGACGCAGAGACGGGCCAGGAGGTTCTCTCCCTCAAGGGGCACACCGGCCTTGTCTACAGCGTGGCGTTCAGTCCCGACGGCAAGCGCCTGGCCAGTGGCGGGCACCAGGTGAAGGTGTGGGACGCGGAGAAAGGCCAGGAAGTCCTCTCCCTTAAGGGGCACACCGGCATTGTCACCAGCGTGGCGTTCAGCCCCGACGGCAAGCGCCTGGCCAGCGCCAGCAATGACCAGACGGTGAAGGTGTGGGACGCGGACAAGGGCCAGGAAGTCCTCTCCCTCAAGGGGCACATCGGCGGTGTCAGCAGCGTGGCGTTCAGCCGCGACGGCAAGCGCCTGGCCAGCGCCAGCGGCTTCTTTGACGGGACGGTGAAGGTGTGGGAGGCGGACAAGGGCCAGGAAGTCCTCTCCCTCAAGGGGCACACAACCATTGTCTCCAGCGTGGCGTTCAGCCCCGACGGCAAGCGCCTGGCCAGTGCCGGCAGAGACCTGACGGTGAAGGTGTGGGACGCGGACAAGGGCCAGGAAGTCCTCTCCCTCAAGGGGCACACCGGCCCTGTCACCAGCGTGGCGTTCAGCCCCGACGGCAAGCGCTTGGCCAGTGCCGGCGAGGACAAGACGGTGAAGGTGTGGGACGCGGGCAAGGGGTGGGAGAAGCAGGGGGAATAGCCGGCGGCCGTGCGTCATCCGGCGTTCGCCGCGATTTGGTGCAGCGTGCCGCGCGTCAGGGCCAAGCTGCAAGGCCGGCGGCATGGCCGCGAATGTTAGGCGAGCGGGTGTTGCAAAATGCTACACTCGGAGCGTGCCGGGTGACTTGCCCACAAATACGTGGGCAAGTGGACAAGTCACTTTTCCAATGGCGCAAGTCCTTATGGCATAGGCCGTTATCGCGCGGGAGTGACTTGTCCACCCACTCGGCCAGTGGACAAGTCACCCATGGGGTTTCGAGGAGGTCTTGCCAGCTGGTCGCGTCGAGCAAGCGATCCTCAATCCGACTGAGTCGGCCAAGGGCCGTAATGCCCGTGAGTATTGTCCGAGTTGCTTCATCGATCGGACCGAGTATGCCATCGCCCCGCTCCTCGGCGCCCGCGGGCGCAGCTCGGGCACCGCTTCAGCGTCATTTCGGGCATCGACTTCACAGTCCATCCGGCCCAGGGGCTGGCACACGCGCTTTACCTGCAGCGATTTGACGAGCTGCACGAGGCCGCCAAGGAAGAGAAGGAGCAGGAGCGCGAACGCGGCGGGGCCAGATAGTCGCTCCCATCGCTTGCCGGGTCCCCAGCCCCGCGGATAATGCCCTTATGAACCAGCAGCGCATCATCCGCCGTGCCCTCCTCAGCGTCAGCGACAAGTCGGGCCTGGTCGAACTGGCCCGCGGCCTGCAAGCCCTGGGCGTGGAGCTGATCTCCACCGGCGGCACCCGCAAGACGCTCACCGATGCCGGCCTCGCCGTCCGCGATATCGCCGAGGTCACCGGCTTCCCCGAAATCCTCGACGGCCGCGTGAAAACGCTCCATCCGAAAATCCACGGCGGCCTGCTCGCCGTCCGCGACAATCCCCAGCACATGGCCACCATCGCCGCCCAGGGGATCCAGCCGATCGACCTGGTCGTCTGTAACCTGTACCCCTTTCAGGAAACCGTCGCCAAACCGGGCGCCACTCACGAGGAGATCGTCGAGAACATCGACATCGGCGGACCGTCGATGGTCCGCTCGGCGGCAAAGAACTATCACGATGTGGCGGTGGTCACGGCGCCGGAGCAGTATGCCGCGATCCTTGAGGAGTTGCAGGCGAACAACGGCGGCCTGACCCTGGCGACTCGCGAGCGTCTGGCAACGGCCGCTTTCGCCTGCACCGCCGACTACGATCGGGCCGTCGGGGCCTACTTCTGGGGGCGTGCCGAGAACAAACGCCCCCCGGAGAATGCGGGGGACTCCTTCCCGAACTGGCTCGGCTTATACTTCAATCGGAAGATGACGCTACGCTACGGCGAGAATCCGCACCAGCCGGCGGCGTTCTATTCCCAGCCCTGGGTAACTCACGCGTGTGTCGCCACCGCGGACCAGGTGCACGGCAAGGAGTTGTCCTACAACAACATTCTCGACCTCGATAGTGCCTTTAACCTCGTCCGCGAGTTCGCCGAGCCGGCGGCCGTCGTCATCAAGCACAGCAACCCCTGCGGCGCCGCAGTCGGCGCGACGCTGCACGAGGCTTTCGCCAAAGCGTACGAAGGCGATCCGCTCAGCGCCTACGGCGGCGTGCTGGCCTTCAATCGCGAGGTAGACGAAGCGACCGCCACGCAGATCACCGAACCGAAGCGGTTCATCGAGTGCATCATCGCGCCCGGTTTCAGTGAGGCGGCGTTCAAGGTGCTAACGACGCGGCCCACGTGGAAGAACAGTGTGCGCCTGCTGCGGACCGGTCCCCTCACCCCCGACCCCTCTCCCGCGACGGGAGGGGGGGGCCGCCGCCTGGACTTCCGGCGCGTCGATGGAGGCCTGCTCGTTCAGCAGCGCGACCTGGGTGGGACGGATGAGTTTGCAGCATTCAAGGTCGTGACCAAACGCCAACCCACCGACGCGGAACTGGCCGACCTGCGCTTCGCCTGGCTGGTCTGCAAGCACGTCAAGAGCAACGCCATCGTGCTGGCCAAGGGCGGCATGCTGGTCGGCGTTGGCGCGGGGCAGATGAGCCGGGTCGATGCCGTTCACTTGGCGGTTCGCAAGTCGGGTGACCGCCATAAGGGATCGGTGGTGGCGTCGGATGCCTTCTTCCCGTTTCGCGACAACGTGGATGAGGCTGCGCGGCAGGTGTGACGGCGATTGTGCAGCCGGGCGGGTCGATGCGCGATGCCGACTCCATCGCCGCTTGCGACGAGCATGGGCTGGCGATGGTCTTCACCGGCGTGCGGCATTTTCGGCATTGATTGGACCCGCGCCGCGCCGCCCGCTGGGCGGCGGCTAAACGGAGCGTTACTTCTCTTCCGCGCTGAGTCGCCGCCGCAATTCCTCCACCTCCTGCGGATCGATCCCCTTGGGATGGTGCTCGATGAGCCAGTCCACGTCCTCTCGGGCCCCGTCACGCTGGCGGGTGCTGTAACGTAAGACCGCCCGTACCCAGCGCTCGCCGCCGGCATCCGGAGTAATGGTCACGATCGCGTCGAGGTAGCGTAGCATCCCGACCGCGTCCTTTTCATCTTCCGCCAGGTTGCGTAGGTTTTGCAGCATCCGCACCAGGATCGCCTTCCTTCCCACAGCGGCAAGGTCATCGTCCTGCAAGCGCCGGCCGTACTGGGCCTGGACTCTTTTCTCGACCTCCTCGCGGGTCAGCTCCTTGCCGCCTTCGTAAACGTCGATCAGCTTGGCCTCTCCCTTGGCCGGCAGATGACGCACGATGAAGTGGCCGGGCAGGCCGACGCCGACAACCTTGAGCCCTAACCGCCGGGCCAGCTCCATGTAGAGGACCGACAGCGTGATGGGGATGCCTTCGCGATCGTCGATGACCTCATTGAGGTAGCTGTTGGATTTGTGGTAATAGTCGCCGCGGCTGGCGTGGAAGCCGCGCTCCTGGAAGAGGGCCTTGTTCAGGCCGGCCAGCTTCTTCGCCTCGTCGGCATCGCGGGGGAGGCCGGCGCCGATGTCGCGGGCCAGGCGGTCCACCTCCTTGCAGTAGTGCTCCAGGTCCAGTTCCTCATTGTCCAGGCGGGCGATGACCAGGGCGGCCCGGGTCAGGTCGAGGTCGTCCTCCTTGCCGGCCACCACCCGGGCCAACTCCTTCAGCGTCCGCTGGTGGTGCACCTGGTAGGCCAGGACCCGCAGCTGGGCGGCCTGCTGCTCCAGCAACTTGGCCCGCTCGCGCAAAGCTACCATGCCCGCGTCCCCCTCGGGCAGGAGCTTTTCGACCAGGGCGGCCTTGGGCGGGGCGTCGACCGGAACGTCCTTGACCAACTTGGCCACCCGCTCCGAAAGGCCCGCGGGGACGGTATCGGTCTTCAGGTGTTCGCCGACCCGGAAGTTCTTGAACTGGGCCCGGGTGCCGCGGAAGGTGGCCAGGCCCACCTTGCCGTCGGTTAAACCCGTGTCGGTGGATTCGAGGACGAGCTTGCCGTTGCAGGTCAAGAGGAGCTTGTCCTTTTCAATGCGCACCTTGAAGGTATTCCATTCGCCGGGATGATAGGCATCGCTGCGCAGCTCCTTGAGGACGTGCCAGGAGTAGACGTCGGGGCCCTCGAAGCGGACGAATCGCAGGGCTCCGCCGGACGGATAGAAGCCGTAATGTTTTTCCTTGCCGTCTGCGTGGAAGATGAGGCCGGCGGCACCGCCCTCCTCGTCAAGGTGCACGGTGACGGCGGCCTCGAAGGGCACGTGCGGCACGGACAGCTTCGACAGGCAGAGTGAGCGGCCGCCGAAGCCGGCACCCAGCCCCTCGACCTGAATTTGTCCCGCGCGCTGCCGCCAGTGGGCCCCGCCGGTTGTGGTCCACTCCTCGGCATCGAGGGCGCCAATGGTCAGCCAGCGGGCCATCGGAATCGGATTCGGCTTCGCCAGAAGCGGCTTGAGGGCGTTGATCGGCATGGCGTAGCCGAGGTTTTCCGTAACCGCCGACTTCAGGGTGACGATGCCCTGCACGCGGCCGTTGAGGTCGAGGAGCGGCCCGCCGCTGTTGCCCGGATCGACCGGCATGCGCAGCTCGATCATGGAGCGGCCGTCGATGTCGCGCCGGGCCGAGACGACGCCGCTGGCCACGCTGTATTCCAGACCGCGCGGGTGGCCGAGCGACACCACCTCGCGCCCTTGCTTGACATCGTCTGAATCGCCGAGTTCCAGCAGGGGCAGTTCCTTGGCGTCGATGCGAATGATGGCGAGGTCGGCCCCGCGGTCGGTGGCATGGACCGCGGTGGCCTCGTACCGTTTGCCGTCGGCGGTCTGCACCGTGATCGGCCGCGCCTCGCCGATGACGTGCATGTTGGTGGCGATCAGCCCTTCGGCCACGACGAAACCGGTGCCCACCCCTTCCGTTTTGCCGGTGCGCCCGGCAGCGAGGATGCGCACCACCGACTTGCGCGCCGCGGCGGCGAGTTGCTCGGCGGTGCGCGGCTTGTCGTCGGCGAAGAGGGATGAGGGAACGAGGAGGCAGAGGGTGGGAAGGAGGAGGCGCGGGAAGCGCATGGCGGGAACTCCGGTGGGATCCTCGTGTAGCGGCGGGTCGTAGACCCGCCGCGGCTGTGCCAATCATTGTGGCCGAGCGAACGGCGTTCCGCCAGTCATCACGCCAGTGCCGCCAGCACACCCCCCGTCGCCTCCCCGAAGCCAACCCGATAGCCTGCACCCTGACACCATCCCGTCAGCGTCACGCGGTCGCCGTCTTGCAGGAAGACACGCTTTTCTCCGTTGGGCAGCTCGATTGGTTTTGTTCCCTTCCACGCCAATTCGAGCAGGCTGCCGTAGGAATCCGGCGTGGGCCCGCTGATGGTGCCCGAGGCCAGCAGGTCGCCGGTCCGCAGGTTGCAGCCATTGACCGCGTGGTGCGCCAGTTGCTGGCAGATGTTCCAGTACAGGTACTTCGCGTTGGATCGGCAGAGGACGTGCGGCCTGGCCATTGTGTTCGATTGCAGGGACACTTCCAGATGGATGTCGAACGCCCCGTCGCCGGGGCTGTGCAAGTAGGGAAGTGGTGGCGGATCCTGTTTCGGCCCTGCGGTGCGGAATGGCTCCAGGGCATCGAGCGTCACGACCCAGGGCGAGATGGTCGTGGCGAAGTTCTTGGCCAGGAACGGCCCGAGCGGGACGTATTCCCAGCGCTGGATATCGCGGCGCTCCAATCGTTGACCAGGACCATTCCGAAAATGTGGTCCGACGCCTGCTCGATCGGAATCGGCTGGCCGAGCGGGTTGCCGGGGCCGATGAAGAAGCCCATCTCCAGCTCGAAATCGAGGGAGCGGCTGGGGCCGAACGTGGGCGTCGGCGCGTCGTCGGCCTTGGTTTGCCCCTGGGGCCGACGCACGTCGGTGCCACTGACGACGATCGAGGAGGCGCGGCCGTGGTAGGCGACGGGCAGATGCAGCCAGTTGGGCTGCAAGGCATTCTCTGGCCCGCGCATCATGGTGCCGACGTTGGTGGCGTGTTCGCGCGAGGAATAGAAATCGGTGTAATCGCCGATCTCGACGGGGAGCAGCATCTCAACAACGTTCCGCGGTATCAGAGCGTTCGCCCTGAGGTCGGCCTTGTCGCGAAGGGCCGCTTCATCGTGCCGCAGCAGGCGGCTGATGGCGGCACGGGTTTCCCGCCAGGTTGTGCGGCCGGCAGCCATGAAGTCGTTGAGCGCGGGTTTACGGAAGTAACGCCCCTCCGAGAGCCCGGTGTTTTCGAGAGCAGCCAGATCCAGGACGTGTTCGCCAATGGCCACCCCGATTCGCGGGGCATCACCCGCGTTCCGCCGGAAAACGCCATAGGGCAGGTTCTGGATGGGAAAGTGTGAATCCGGGGCCACGGGAACCCAGGATCGCAGTGTGGGATCGTTGGTCGGGTCCATCAACCAGTCCTCCGTTTAGCCGCGAGCTTCTGCGAGCGCTCGCAGCAGCTCGCGGCTAAACTACGGCAAGATGCCCAGGGCTCGCAGGTCGTCGCGCGGTTCTTCAAAGCTGCAACTGCCGAACGACGTGACGAACTGCCGCCGGGCCGCGATGATCTCGTCGATCAGCACATGGTACTGCTTCCAGCCGAAGCCGATCTCATCGAATGCGAAGTTCGAGGCATCTTCATCTTCGATGATCGCGCGGATTTGTGTCTCGGTCAGCGGGAGGACATGGGCGAGTACGCCGGCGCCGAAGACGTTGATGAAGCCATGCACTCTCGTTCCGAGGTCACGGTCGAAGCGGCGAATCGGGTGGTGCAGGCCGGCGGTGAATTTCAATGTCAGCCCGTTCTCGCGGCAGGCGGCGATGACGTGCGCGATCTCACCGGGGCTGGGGAAGGCGGCTGCTTCCAGGCCGCCGCAGCGCAACTTCACGCCAGCCGAGCCACCGCGCAGCCGGTCAAACAGGGCGGGTGAAGCGGCGGGCGGCAGCTCATAGAAGATACTCATGCCGGCCGCTCCGAGGCCCCGTGTCGGCGCTTGTATCAACTCCGCGGTGGGATTCGGCAGCGATTCAGCGGGCAGTTTCGTCTCATAGGCATCGACAACGACGCCATCCTTGTGGCGAAACCGGAAGGCAACAATCGGCACCAGGTCAGCCACGATGCCGTTCAGAAACGCATCAACCGTATCGCCGGCGCGCCCCAGGACGGAGAAAACGAACGGCGGGCCGGAAGAGAATTGCGGTGCATTAGGTTCCAGTTCAGCCAGCCGTGTCGCCGGGATCACGAACCGTCCCAACATCCACGCTTCTCGGTTAGCCCGGTATTCCGCGTAGTTGTGGATTGCCCTTTCCAGCGGCAGCTTCTCCGGCGGAAACAGGCCGGCGTAATCGATGATTCCGGACAAAAAGACTCGCACACTATGCAGCATGGCTACTCCCTCAGCGCAACGTCCGCAGTACGGCCCGCACTGGACTGGCATCGAAGCCCACCAGGCGCAGCGGCAGCGCGATCAGCTCGTAAATCCCCTCCGGCACTTCCCTGAGGGCCAACCCTTCGAGGATGGCCATGTCATGCTTCAGAAACGTCTTGTGTGCCGGCAAATCCTTTGACAGAAACGGATCGACGCTCGGCGTGTCGATACCGACGAGGCGCACGCCGCGCTGGTGCAGCCACTCAATCAGCTCCGGCGCCAGGGCCGCGAAGTCCTCGGGGAAAAGTTCCGGGTCGGGATGCGTACCAGTGTCCAGCAGGACGCGCGGCGCAGTGATCGGCGAAGCGATGTTCCCCGGCCGGACGCAGCTGCCCCGCGCCGCGGGAACACGGAGAAGCTGACAGGGACCGAGATAAAAGTCGAGGCTGCGGGCGTCGATGGCCGGGGCGTCGGCGCCGTAGTGGCTCGGGGCGTCGGCGTGGGCGCCCAGGTGAACGGTGGCGTGCAAGGTGGACAGGGTGATCGCGTCGCCGCGGCGCATGTCGAGGAGGACCTCACGCGTCGGCGGCGTATCGCCGGGCCAGACGCGGAGAGACGGGGTGATCGGCGGGGTGATGTCGTAGAGGATCACCGGAGGTGCTCCACAATCAGCCAGCCGTAGGGGGCTTCCAGGGCGTAGGTGCCCTCCAGCGCCAGCCGGAAGTTGTCAATCACACCGACCGGACCGAGTTGGGGCCACGGCGCCTTGCCTGCGTGCTCGGCGAGGTGGCAGGGCCAATCGAATTCCCAGCCGGGGAGTCCCATGATTCGACCCTGAATACGTCTAGGATGTCGTCGCTGTTGCGCCTTTCCCGTCGCGGTCATGAGGGTCAGATCGATGCTCCGCTGCGGGATGGCGAGCGGGATCTTCCGCGCTTCGGCCACCGGGATCGTCGTCAGCGGGGTGGCCGAATCAAACAGAACATGGAGATCCTCGAACCGCCTCGGGCTGACCTGGATCGACAACCGGAGGATAGGTCGAACCAGGGTCTCCGAAACGCCCGGCACCTTGTAATACTGAAGCGGAATCCGCAGCATTCGGTCGGTTACCATGGGTCGGCATAGCCGAGAACGGCACCCTTGTGCTTGGAGTAGGGCACCTCGCGGTAAAAGCGGGTGGTCTCTTCCTCACCGACCGCGAGCACTTCCTTGCCCTGCGGTGTGTCGCGGTAGACGATGGAGTATCCGCCGAAGTAGTACTGCAGTTTCAGGTTTTCGGTGGTCTGAAGGCGATATGCGGGACCCGCCGGCCGTTCTTTGAACAAGCCCTCCACGATCTCCTCCACCTCCGGCGGCGTCGGCAATAGGCCGCGCTGCGGCGAAGGCGGCGGCGGGTCGATGACCTCGATGGTCACCTTGCGCACCGTCGGCTCGCCCCGGCCGGCAGGGCCGGTCGGCTTCTTATTCCTCGGCTTCACCGTCCGCCTCTCCGCCATCGCTCGGCCCTCCCGTCAGGCGACCTGTCGCGCGAACACCTGCCCCAGCGCCCGAGACGTCATGGAATGTATTATACAGCGGCGCCGGCGCCACACGGATCACATCCGGCTCCCGGAAGTCGGCGATCACTCCTTCGCCGCCGAGTGCCTTCAGGAAGTCCCGCGCCCCGCCGGCTACACGCAGCGAAAGCTGGCAGCCGCGCCGACTTGGTTCCCGCGGCGTGATCATTTCCAACCGCGTTTGTGGCAGACGGTCCAGCAGGTACACCAGGTAGGCCGTCAGCCTCTGCGACCGATCCCGCAGCGCGGGCAGGCCGGCTTCCTCGAAGAGGGGGAGGGAGGCACGCAACGGAGCGGTGGCCAGGACCGAGGGATTGCTGATCTGCCAGCCGTCGGCCCCGGGCTTCGCCTGGAACTCGGGCTCCAGTTGCATGCGAAACCGGGCGGAGGGATCGTTGCCCCACCAACCGGGCAGGCGCGGCAGGCTGGTGTTCTGGCCGTGCGTTTCATGGACGAAACAGCCGGCAATGGCCCCGGGTCCACCGCACAGGTACTTGTAAGTACACCAGACGGCGAAATCGACGCCCCCGTCGTGCAGGGCCAACGGCACGTTGCCCACGGCGTGCGCCAGGTCCAACCCGACGACACACCCTTGTCGCTTCGCCGCCGCCACCAGGCGCGGCATGTCGAAGAACTGGCCCGTCAGGAAGTTCACTGCGTTCCAGACAACGACCGCCACCCGCTGGCCGTTTCTCGCCAGCCATTCCTCGATGGCGTCGTCCCGAAGCAGAACTTCTCCGGCGATCGGCTGCATCATCGCCAGCGCCTCGCGAGGGTCAAAGCCGTGGCGCCGCAGTTGCGAATTGACCGCGTAGAGGTCCGATGGAAACGGCGGCGAGTCGATCAGGATCGCGTGCCGCTCCGCGGTAGGTCGGTAGAAGGTTTCGAGCAGCAGGTGCAGGTTGACGGTCAGCCCGTTCATGAGGATGACCTCCTCCGGCCGTGCGCCGACAAGTCGCGCCAGGGGCGGGCGGAGTTCATCCTGGTAGGTGTACCACGGCGGGTCGCCCTGGAAGTGCCCCTCCACGCCCAGGTCGGCCCAGCGCGACAATTCCTGAGCGACGAACGAGCGGGCCGCCTTCGGCGCCAGTCCCAGCGAATGCGTGCAGAAGTAGAGCGCGGGGCACCCGTCGGGGCGGTGCGGGAGGTGGAATTGCTCGCGGAAACGGGTCAGCGGGTCGGTGGCGTCGAGTTGGCGGGCGAAATCTTCGTCGGGCTGGAACATGGCAGTCCTCGTTTAGCCGCGACCCGGGAGGGGAGCGCTTGCGAGCAGCGCTCCCTTCCCGGGTCGCGGCTAAACGATGATACCCCCTCACTGCGGGTATTGCATGAGGATCTCCGCGGTCGGCGCACCCGCAATGGCCTCGAACCCGCCGTCGATGATGGTATCGGCCAGTTTCGTCACGTCCCGGAAATAGGCGTCGGACGGCCGTTGACCGGTCAGCTTGCGGCGCAGGTCCTGGCAGACGATGTCTGCTGCCGCCCTGGCGACTTCGTTCTGGGACTGATGCGCGTGCAGCACCGTCACCAGCAGGGTAATCGTGTCCTGCACGCGGCCGGAAATCTCGGCCATGCGGCACTGGCGGTCGGCCAGCTTCAACTGGTATTTGACCATCGCCCCGGAAATCTCGCGGCCGAAGGTGCCGAACTGGTCCTGGGCGAAGGCCACGTGCCCGGCCAGGCGCGGGTCCATCCCCACGAGAGTATCCTTCTGCCGGCCGCCGAACTTCTGCCCCAGCAGCCAGCGCGAATAGGCCCACAGTTCACGGCGGATGATCCAGGCATGGCGCGGGTTGCTCATGTTTGGCTTCGCGATACCGGCCGCCTGGAACGCCTTGCCGATCGGCTCGAAGAACTGCTTGCCGTGCTCCTTGACCAGCGACTTGAAGAAGGCCAGCCCGAGGATTTCGCCTTCTCCTTCGTAAATGCACGGGGCCAGCAGTTCGTGGACGTGGTCGCCAAAGATGTGGCCGTGCAGGAACGATCGGCCGCCGTGTGTCTTCATGAACAGCTCGATGGCCGCTTCCTTCTGCGCTTCGCTGCCGAAGATCTTGGCGACGATGCACTCCAGCTCGCCGCGGTAGCCCTGATCGATCAGCCCACTCCCCCAGGCGACCAGGGCGTCGCTGGCCACGATCAGGCCGGCCAGGCGGCCCAGGCGGCGCTTGACCAGTTCGCGCGTTTCGATGGCGGCACCGTAGGTCCGGCGGAAATGGCTCCAGGGGAGCATGTTGGCGAGGATGGCTCGCATGCCGCCCGCCGCCGTCGCACACAACGACAGCCGGCCCAGGTTCAGACCGTGGTAAGCGATGGTCAACCCGTCGCCCTGCCGGGCCGCCAGCAGGTTCTCTAGCGGCACGCGGAACCGGTTGAACTTGAGGCCCCGGTTCCAGGTGTGCTTGAGGGCGTAAAGGCCATAATTCACCATCTGGAACTGCTCATTTTCCTCCTTCGGCAGATCGACAACCAGGACGGCCGGCCTGTCGTCGATCTTCACCACCAACCCAAGCGTGCGCCCGGGGATGACGTTGGTGATGAATAGCTTCTCGCCGGTGACCTCGAAGTGATCGCCGACGCGGATGGCCTTGGTTCTCAGAGCAGTAAGGTCCGAGCCGGCGCACGGTTCGGTCAGGGCGAACCCGGACAACGATTCGCCGCTGGCCAGTCGCGGCAGGAAGCGGGCCTTCTGCTCGGCGTTGCCGAACGTCCGCACCGGATCGACGGCCCCAATGCAGCCGTGGACCGACGCCAGCCCCGCCACGGTCGCGTCCTGGGTGGCGACGCGTGTCAGGAACCGTGTGAAGCGCTGGAATGGCGCGCCCTGTCCGCCGTACTTCGGGTCGATCAGCATCCCCCAGTAACCCGCCTGGGCCATGTCACCGAGGACCGTCGGCGACACCTTGTTGTGCTCGTCGAACAGGGTGCCGGCCTCGCGATGCCGGCGGACCACCGCCAGCGACCGTTCCATGGCCGGATCGCAGGGGGCCGTCGCCGGCAAGAGCGGCGCCTGAAACAGCTCGACCGGCACGCGCTTTTCCCAGACGGCCCGGTGCACGGGGCTGTTGGCGGTCTGGTACTGCGGGGCGAACATGTGCTCGACCTGGTCGTCCGCCCGGTCCACCGCCCCCATCCGCCGGGCTTCCTCGTCACTCTTGCCGCCCAGGCGCATGGCGGTTTCGGCGAAGCTCTGCTGGCGGTCGGTGTCGGTTTGCGTCGTGCTCATGTGCTCCTCGGGGGAATGGGACGGCTAAGGGGACCGTTGGGGGCCGAGTTCTGTGCCAAAAGGGCTAGTTCCGTGCCACGCTTGGCACACAACTTCGCTGCCGCTACTCCTTGCTGTGATTCATCTTGTGCCGTCGGTCAGGGTTATGTGCCACGTTGTCAAGGGGTATGGGGGGAGCCGGCCCATCTTGCCCGCACCCCAGGTGCTACCCGCCAGCGAACCGGTGGTCGGGGCGTGCAACGTAATCTCTTTCCATTCTACGCGGCAAGCCCAACTTACGGAGGTGTGACGCTTGCAGCGTCGCAGTGGCGCAAACAGGGATCGGGCGGGCGCCTGGCTCCCGAGACCCCACGGCACTGCACTACCGTTTGTGTATAATGCGCGTGGCGCGAAGCGAGTCCGAGACAGAGGGAGTGTCCCCCTCTCGTCCGGCGACGGCACCGGGCCGATTGTGTGCAGCACGCCGTTCCGGTATACTCGCGGAATGCAGGCGGCAAATCGTACGGTCGCGTTTTCCCGGGGAGGAGCAAGCCATGTCCCTCGTCATTCCGGCCGATGTCCAGCAACGCGTGAATGCTCTGCTGGGAACGGGACGCTATGCGTCGGAAGAAGAAATCTTGCGTGCTGCCGTCGCTGCGCCTGGAGGAGCAGAACGCCGACCTGGCGGCCGTTCGAACCGGCATCGACGACATGGAGAACGGACGCTATCGGCCGTTTGCTGATTTCGACGCCGAGTTTCGATTTGTCGTGGGTGCCAGAGGATCTGAAACGCACAGCGAAGGCCACAAGCCTAACGCTGATGAGTTGGTGGATATCGTCTACGACGATGGGCCGGGAGATACGACCGTGGCACCCGCTGGGCCAGAAATCCCCCGCGACTGGCCGCGGCCACAGCTGCCCCCGCGCCCCAAGGATGCGCCCGAACGGGAAGGAATAACGACAAGCACTCCACCGCCTTCGGGAGAGCGCCAGCCCCCCGGCCGAATGGCCCTGGGGCGAGTTGCGTGGCGATCAGGTGCTGCGGCTGCTGTGTGGAGCCGGCTCGCTGAATCTGGCACCAGGGCTATGGGATTTTGAGGAGCCTTCTACGGGGCCTCAAGGCGGGGAACGGCCGGCTGGAGCACGCCGCTCGAACCGACATCCTGTCCTGATGAGCCCAATCCCTTTACCCTTCCAGCATCTAGTTGTCCTGTTTCAGGAGATAACCACCGTGGCCATACCTGATTTCCAATCCGTGATGCTGCCCTTTCTAGAAACCTTGCAGGATGGGAGAGAACGTACCATGCGGGATCTGACCGACCAGTTGGCAGTACGGTTCGAGTTAACAGCGAAGGACCGTGAGGAACACCTCTCCAGCGGCCCGCAACCTGTCTTCTACAACCGAGTTGCCTGGGCCAAGACGCATTTGAAAAACGCCGGCCTGATTGACAACTCAGTGCGGGGTAAGGTTCGTATCTCCCAGGCGGGTCACACGGTTCTGGCTCAGAAACCAGAGATGGTCAACTGCCGTTTCCTCAAGCAGTTCCCCAGTTACCGGGACTTCTGCGGGGCAACCTCCACGCCTGACGGCGACGAAAAAGACGATGCCGTTCTCGAAAACACGAAGGCTCCGGAGGAATTGATAGAAGAGTCGTGTCAAGCCCTCAACAACGCTTTGGCCGACGAACTCTTGGACCGTGTGAAGTCCAAGCCTCCCCAGTTCTTCGAGCAGCTGGTGGTCCAACTGCTTGTAAGAATGGGTGGCTCTTCGCGTTTTTTAGTGGGTAACTTTCGGCCCAGGAAGGGACAAATCCCCTGCTTTCCCCGAGGAAAACCGCCTTCCCCGCGGAGCAAAAAGCTGCCATGCTGACACGATGGCCATCTTCAAGCTGCTCCATGACCTCTACCGGTTTCCTGGCTTCGTCCCTCTGGCCCAGGTCCGGAGCCTCTTCGGGGACCCCCACGCCGTCGTTATCACCCTGCGGCGCTGCCGAAAAAAACGCGCTGCGGCGTCTGCGGCCAGGAGTATTACAGCCACTACGACAAACGGACCCGACGCGTCCGCGATCTCTCCTGCGGCGACAAACGCGTCTACCTCACCTTCCGCCTCCGCAGGGTCCAGTGCTCACGGTGTGGCGGCGTGAAGAACGAGGGCCTCGACTGGCTGGCCGACAACCCGCTCTACACCAAGCGGTTCGCCTTCTTCGTGGGCCGTCGCTGTCGCCAGACGCCCATCAAGGAGGTGGCCGAGGAACTCTTCCTCGATTGGCACGCCGTCAAGGAGTTGGACAAGCAGTACATGCGCGCGCAGCTTCGCCGGGTCGGCACCCCGGCCCCGGGTTATTGGCATCGATGAAATCGCCGTCGCCAGGGGGCACCAGTACCGCATCGTCGTCAGCGACCTGGAGCGTGGTCGTCCCATCTGGTTTGGCGGCGTGGACCGTTCCGAGGCCAGCCTGGACGAGTTCTTTGCCTGGCTGGGCCCAGAAAAATGCGGCAAAATCCGCGTGGCGGTCATGGACATGTGGCAGGCGTTCCGTAACTCCACCCTCAAGGAGGGAAACGCTCCCCAGGCCACGATCGTGTACGACAAGTTCCACATCCTGATGCACCTGGCCGAGGCGATGGACCAGGTGCGCAGGCGGGAATACGTGCGCGTGTCGGGCAAGGACCGGCGCTTCATCAAAGGGCAGAGGTACACGCTTTTGTCTCACTGGGAAAACCTCAACGCCACGGGGCGGGAAGCCCTGACGCTGTTGTTCAAGGCCAACCGCCGGCTGAACAAGGCGTACCTCCTCAAGGAGTCCTTCGATCAGCTCTGGGACTACTGGAGCCCCGGCTGGGCCCGGCGTTTCTTCGACCAGTGGCGTGCCGCGTTGCGCTGGCAACGTCTGGAGCCCTTCGAGCGCTTCGCCCGCATGGTGGCAGCGCACTGGGACGGGATCGAGGCCTATTGCCGCGCGGAGAACAAGGTGCCGTTGGGTTTCGTGGAAGGCATCAACAACAAGATCCGTGCCATCCAGAGGCGGGCGTACGGCTTCCGGGATGAGGAGTACCTCCGGCTGAAAATCCTGACCTGCATGCTCCCAAAACTGTGAAAAGTACCCACCAAAAAACGCGAAGACCCGAATGGGTTATGGGGGCTCGCTCGCGGACGCCGGCCGCGCCGTCGGTCGCTCTGGCGATGGTGGCATTGACGGCATCATCAATCAGGACCCATTGGGTCTGGATAGGGTGTACATCCAGGCAAAGCGATGGGACAATATCGTAGTTGGCCGCCCGGAAGTCCAGAAGTTCGCCGGAAGCATGGAGGGATTCCATGCGAGCAAGGGTGTGATGCTTACGACCTCGACTTTTAGCAAAGACGCGAAAAACTATGTAAGTCAAATCGGACGGAAAATTGTCCTTATCGACGGGCGACGGCTTGTGCAATTAATGATCGAGCACGAGATCGGCGTAGCGACCGCTCGCTCCTACCTGGTGAAAAAACTCGACCAGGATTACTTCGAAGAGGAAGCGAGTTGAGGAGATGAAAGCGGGCGGACTTCGCTTCTGTGGATTGGTCATTTGAGCTAATCGGAAGGCAGGGAGTCATGGAACTCGAACGCGTGGTTCATAAGGGTGTCATCGTGCCGGACGATGCGACGGCGTTGTCCGGGGGGACGCGATTGCCAATGACTCCGGCCTCGTTCGCTACACCGGAATCTATGCGCGGAGGGAATTCCAATGCCAACCGATGACCAACTGCGGGCCTACGCTGCCGCGATGCCGCCTATTTACCGGGAAATCCTCGGCGCTTTCCCGCGCATCGAGCCGAGCCGGCGCCAGGGGTACGGCCTGGCATTCCAAACCCTTGCGGCCGATTTTGAGAACCGTGAAGTGCCTTTCGGCCTGGACGAGATCTTCCAGGCCTGTCAAGAATTGGAGCGCAACGGCCTGGTCGAGATCAAGAACCGAATCTTTGTGCATCCCACAGCCCTTGGGGAGCGCCTGGTCACTCTCATGACCGGCCAACAGGCGCCGTCCGTCAAGGTGGACCCGTTACCCGCACTTCCGAAGTAGGGCGACGGGCCATGCTGTGGCAACTGCAGTTCTTTCCGGTCTGCACCCATCACGTGTTCCTCTCCCACTGCCGCGAGGATCGTGAGTGCCTGGTTTTCCCGCTGTATTCGGCTTTGCAACAGCGACAGATCGTGCCCTGGCTCGATCAGCACGATTATCCTTACGGGCGAACTTCCTTGGCGGCTTTGCGGGACGAGGTGCTGAAATGTCGCCATGCGGTGTTCCTCATCACCGAGGCGATGCTGGTCCAGTCGCGCGGCTGGAGCATTGTCGAACTCGCCTGGGCGGACGTGTTGCAGGAGAATCTGCGCGAGGCGGGCGGCGTCCTCCAGAACATTATTCTGCCTTTGTTTTTCGTGCGGCAAGGCCACGAACTGCTGCCGCGGACGGTCTGGCAATCTGTCCGCGACCGGGGAGTGTTCTATCGGCACGAGGACGGAGATGAGTTAACCTGGGCAGTGTCCCAGATCGCCGGCTTCCTTGGCCGGGAGGCCTCACGTGGGTTGGATAACGCGGCCTGGCTGCGGCAAGACTCGGAGGCTCGTGCCCGCTTAAACGCCCGGGTGGGCCTGGTGAAGCGCATCAAAGCCCTGCATCCCACTCCGGGACCACCTTCGTAGAGGCCGAACCCGCGGGCCATGAGGAGCAAGACAGGAACTGTTTTACCGGGGAACGTTTCCTGGCGCTCCAGCCGCGCGGCGACGACGCGATGGCCGCCGCCGCCCCGTCCCCGCATCAGCTCCCTGCCGTTCCGTACAATACCTCCGGAGGCAGCGGCATGGCGGGATTCTTCTATAACCTGGGGCGCCTGGTGGGACCCAAGGTGCGGAAGGCGGAATGGGTCTATCAGTCGCTGACCGGTACGCCCGCCGAGGCCGCCCGGGCCGAGCAGGCCGTCGGCCGCGACCTGGCCCAGGCCTTCCTCCAACAGCTCCCGCCCGAGCCGGACCCGGCGGCGCGCGAGCATCTCGACTATCTGGCCGCCCGGCTGACCGCCGGCCAGCGCGATCGCAGCCGGGGTTTTCGCTTCGTCGCTGTCCGCGCGCCCGAGCTGAACGCCTTCGCCCTGCCCGGCGGCTATGTGTTCGTGACGCGGCGGCTGCTCGATTGCTGCGGCTGGGACCACGCCGAGCTGGCTTTTGTCCTGGGCCACGAGATGGGGCATATTGTCAAGCGGCACGCCATCGAGCGGCTCATGGCCAACACGGTGTTCGATGGCGTGGTCTCCCGGTTGGCGGTCGGGGGCCCGCTGGTACGGCCTCATGTGGCGGCCCTGCTGAGCACGCTTCTGCACCAGGGCTATTCGCGCGAGCACGAGCTGGAGGCCGACACCTTTGGCATCCAGGCAGCGCGGGCCGCCGGGTTCGACCCGGGCGGGGCCCGCCGGGTGCTGGTGCGCCTGGCCGCCGAGAGCGCGGCCATGCCCCTGCTGTCCGGCTACTTCGCCTCGCACCCGCCGCTGGAAGAACGCTTGCGGCACCTGGACGTTGTACTCGCGCCCTCCTGACAAGATGAGATCCCGTTGGAGGAACCGAACGATGCGACGCACCTTTGCTGTCTGTCTGCTCTCGCTGTTCGCCGGTGTCGCTTGGGGTTCGACGAGCTACGCCGACTGGCTGGTCCGTGCGCCGTTCGTCACGGTCGGCGGCGGCCGCGGCGGCGTGTCGGTCCGTGCGCCTTTCGTCGATGTCCGAGTCGGCACATCCGACAGTTCGCCGCCCTTCCGCATGTTGCCCGTAACACCGACTCCACCACCGACGGTGGTGAAGGCACCGACGTTGGAAGAGTTCGCGGCCAGCTTCAAGCCGGCCGCCGGCACCTACGAGGTGACCATCCAGCACTCACGTACTTGTTGTCCCGTCACCATCTGCTTCACCCTGCCTCCGGGCTGTCCCAAGGTGTGTTTGCACAGGCACCAGCTCGATTTCGAGTATCGCGGCGAGGACGTACGAATCCGTTGCCAGATTGGCGGCGCGGTCAAGGTGAGCTATCACTAATCGGCGAGCGGAGGAGGTGGAAATGACTGCAACGGACGGCCTGGACGACTATCTGGACGCGGCGCGGGCGGCGGCCCTCCGCGCCGCTGGCGTTCTGAACGAATGGCGCCAGCACTTTCAGGTCCGCGAGAAGGCCCGCTTCGATCTGGTCACCGATGCCGATCTCGCTTCGCAGCGCACCATCTACGAGTACCTGGCCGGCCGTTTCCCAGGGCATGCCTTCCTGGGCGAGGAGGACGCCAAGCACCAGCGGCCGGGGCCCGATGCGCCGCCGACCTGGATCGTTGACCCCATCGACGGCACCACCAATTACGTCCACGATTGCCCGTTCTATTGCGTGTCGATTGGCCTGCAGGTGGCGAGCGAGTTGGTGGTGGGCGTGGTGTATGATCCGTGCCGGCAGGAGATGTTTGCCGCGGCTAAGGGGCGAGGAGCCTGGCTGAATCAGCGCCGGTTGCACACCAGCCGAGCGGATTGCCTGGAAGAGGCGCTGCTGGCGACAGGCTTTCCGCCGGACATGCAGGGTCAGGAGCGCACGCTGGCCTGGTGGCGCTACTTCTCGCTGCGGACGCGGTCGCTGCGGCGAACCGGTTCAACGGCCCTCAACATGGCCTACGTGGCCGCGGGACGCTTCGACGGCTATTTCGCCTTCGACAACCATGTTTGGGACGTGGCCGGCGCCGTGGTACTGGTCCGCGAGGCCGGCGGGACGATCACCAACGTGGATGGCAGCGACTACGATCCGTACACCCCGGATGCCCTGGCCAGCAACGGGCCCTTGCACGCGGCGCTTCGCGAGGGGTTTCGGATGGGGCCGTGAAAGCGTGAAGAGGAGGACGATTAGGATTAGGATTAGGATTAGGATTGGAAAGCTCGTAGAACGGTGCCACTGGGCTTCCTACTCCTACTCCTACTCCTAATCCTAATCCTAATCCTAAGCGTACTCCTCTTCCTAATCGTGCTCCTACGCCCCATCCGGCGAGTCTCGACGAACCCTACGGCCGCGCCACTTCCACCCCCGACATCTCCCCGAACTCGACCTTCGTCTCCTGCCCCGCCAGTACCGTCACAACCTTGCTCTGGCTGACGGTCCGACCATTGCGGGTCACCTCGGCCCGCAGGGTGTACTCGTAGCGATAGTCCTGCCGCAGCGGCGGGGTCTTGAAGGTCTGGGTCGCGGCGTTCAAGTTCCAGGGTCGATCGCCGATGAAGAACCGGGCTTTGGCCGGCAGCTTGACGACGACGCAGAGCCGAGGCCGGCGCCGGAATTTGCGCGGCCTGCACCGGAGTGGGCCCACTGGTCGGCGCGTTGTTGGCCCAGTACGGATAACCGGGATAACCGTAACCGTAGGGATAACCCCCCGGGCCAGCCCAGGCGCTGGTGCAGCCCGGAGCACACCCGAAGCAGCCGAAGCAACCGTACCAGCCGCAGCCGCAGTCGCCTCCCTTGGCTGCGCACCCAATCGCGAGCATCAGCAGGAGCATGGACACCTCTGTTCCGGATCGGTCGTCGCTCCGGCCGCGCTGGCAGCCTGGGAGGGACAGCGAATGTCCTCCGCATGAGCGCTCTGGAAAAGATAGAGCTACCGTAGGAAATACAACCGGGATAAGTCAAAGGCAGATTGGGCCGGCGGAGTGGACGGCAGGGATTGGCGGCCGGCAAATCCATTATCTCCCCTCTCCCCGGTACTCCGGGGAGAGGGGTTGGCGGTGAGGGGTTCTGTAGGACGGAGCGGTGCTCCGTCGCAGCCGTCAGCCCCCCGTACTGGGGCGGAACAAGGCGATTCTGCAGGACGGAGCACCGCTCCGTCCTACATGACGCCCCGGATCGGCTGACCGCCGTGGGCCACCGGCCTGGGCCGGCCGGCCCGGTCGGGCAGCATCAGGTGGGAGGTCGATGTCCAGCAGTTCATAGATGGTGGCAACCACATCGGCCGGCGACACCGGCTCAGAAATTCACGGCGGGTGATGCCGTCGCACAGGCGCGTACCCTTGGTTAGAATGCTCAGCATGGCTGCCCCCCCACGGCGTTGTGCGAGCCAGGGATCGCTCAACTCTACCCGCGGGGCGGAAGTCTGGCAATTGCGGCACCCGACGTGCATCTCTGTCCGCCGCGCGCTGGATAACTTTCCTGATGGACCGACGCTGATGGAACGCCGAGCGATCCTGGTTCGCGGCATTGTGCAGGGGGTCGGCTTCCGGCCGTTCGTCTACAACCTCGCGGTTCGCCTCGACCTGCGCGGCTTCGTGCCAACCAGACCGGCAGCCTGCAGATCGAAGTGGAGGGCGAAACGGCCGCGCTGGAATGCTTCCTGGCGGAGTTGGCCGCTCAGCCGCCGCCGCTGGCGCACATCGAACACCTGAGCTGGGAGCCGCAACCGCTCCGCAGGGAAGAAGGCTTCCGCATCTAGTCCAGCCAGGCTGAAGCCGACAGCCCGGTATTCATCTCCCCTGACGTGGCCACCTGCCGCGAGTGCCGGGCCGAGCTGTTCGATCCCGGCGATCGGCGCTATGGCTACCCGTTCCTGAACTGCACCAACTGCGGCCCGCGGCTGACCATCATCACCGGGGCTCCCTACGATCGACCGCGGACCACGATGGCATCGTTCCGCCTCTGCCCGGCCTGTCGGGCCGAGTACGGCGATCCGGCCAACCGGCGTTTCCATGCCCAGCCGACGGCGTGCGCGGCGTGTGGTCCGAAGTTGCAGGCGCAGGACGCCGCCGGTCGGCCCATCTCGACCGCGGACCCGCTGCACCATTTTGCCAACGCCCTGCGACAGGGACAAATCGGAGCGCTGAAGGGGCTGGGCGGCTATCATCTCGCCTGTGATGCTCGCCAGCCGGCGGTGGTGGCCGAACTGCGCCGCCGCAAGCACCGCGACGAGAAGCCATTTGCCCTCATGGTGCCGGATGTGGAGGCCGCGGAGAAGCTGGCCGAGGTCGGCCCGGCCGAGCGTGCGCTGTTGCAAGCGCCTGCCGCCCCGATCGTGCTCTTGCGCAAACGGCTACCCACTCCCGTGGCCGACGAAGTCGCGCCCGGCAATCCTTACCTGGGCGTCCTGCTGCCCTACACGCCGTTGCACCATCTGCTGATGCGGGCCGTGGACGGCGGGCCGCTGGTCATGACCAGCGGCAACCGCTCCGACGAGCCGATCGCCTACCGCGACGACGAGGCCCGCGAACGGCTTGCCGGCATCGCCGATGTTTTCCTGGTTCACGATCGCCCGATCCACCTGCGCTGCGACGACTCGGTGACGCGGGTGCTGGGGGGCGTGGAATTGCCGCTGCGGCGCTCGCGTGGTTATGCCCCCCGGCCGATCCCATTGCCGTTCGACTGCCCGCGCCCGCTCCTGGCCGTCGGCGGACAGCTCAAGGCGACCTTCGCCCTGGGCCGCGGCCGGCTGGCGTTCCTGGGCCATCACCTGGGCGACCTCGATCACTACGAGGCTTACCGCGCCTTCGAGAAAGACGTTACCCTGTATGAGCAGCTATTCGGCATTGTGCCGGAAGGAATTGCGCATGATTTGCATCCGGATTATGCCACGTCGGGCTATGCGCGACTGCGGGCCCGTCAGGAGGCCGGAAAAAAAGGGGACAGGACTCCTGAATTAAGAGTCCTGTCCCCTTTTTTCCCGGCTGTCCAGCGTATCTGTCGCCGATCTGAATCGAGACACCCGCCGGGTTGCCGAGTGTCAACTTCCCGCTGTTCGCGATCGTTAGAACACTCGTGATGGGCATTCCAGCCAGTAGGCTCGCTCCTCCGTACCCGTTTGCAGCGCCTACCGTCACGCCGTTGAACGCGGCAGTAGCACCAACGCCGCTCACAGTGACGGTGGAAACGAACCCGGGAGTGGCGAGCGTCGCGGTGTTGCCCCCGATGAGCAGACTCTTCCCCGTAAGCGTTCCACCCGCGTTGACGGTCAACTGCCCAGTCGTCATGCCGCCCACGGACACGGCATTCTTGACAGCGACAGTCACATTGTTCCCGACAGTCATCGAAGCCACGTTCCTCTGCACCGGCGGCGCCCTGGTAGCGCCCCTTCGTATCCCACCTTGAGGCTGTCTGTGCTCAGTGTCGCTTTGGCGCCAGTGCTTTGCATGTCGAGCACCGCCTGCCCCGCCTGGCCCGGCCTGATCGCGCCGCCACCCATGGCGGCGGAATAGACGTTAGTGAGCCCAGACACGGTGAGGTTGTGCCCGGCCAGATTGATGGTTGTCGTCCACGGGGCGGGGGCCCCGGCCTGTTTCGCCTGGATCGTCAGATTGGCAATTGTGACAGCCTTCGAGAGGGTAGGTGCAGCGGCAATCAGGTTGAAGAGTGCGGTGTCCGCGGGCTTTGGCAGGACACCACCCCAATTCGTTGCCTGGTTCCAATCACCCGTAGCGGTCAGTCCCGCCGGTTGCCAGGTACTCGTGGCTGGGAGAAACCGATCCTCAAGCCTATCTACTTGGGGACGGAACTCTCGCCTGCGGAGGCGTCTTAATGCCTGCTTCCCGACGCGACGCCGCAGAAATTCGTACAGCATGGATCCTTCTCCTTCGTCACTTCATGGCGCGTGACGATTTGCAAACACCAGTAATCCGCCGCTGTCGATCGGCCAGGGACTCCCTCATCTCGGCGCCTACTCCAGCACGACGTTTGGCATCACTCGACGGAGTTCAACCTCATCTTTCTCCGTCAGTTGTGCATTGTCCAGGATGCCCAAGCGTCTTAGATTGGGCATCGATTTGAGCTTTTTCAAACCAACGACTGTCACCTTCGTCTCCTTAAGAACGAGACTTTGAAGATTAATTAGCTCTTTAAGATGGTCACAGTCATCATCGCTGAACGAAGTGCGTGACAAGATCAGCGTGTCGAGTTTAGGGAGGGCTTTGAGCCGCGTGAGGCCGGCGCCAGTCACCTTGGTGCCGTCGAGACGGAGGAACGTCAGCCTCTTCAACATGCTCAGGGGGGCGAGATCGTCGTCGGCGATCTTCGCATCGCAAAGACAGAGATTGGTGAGGAGCTCTAGTTCCTTCAGCCCGATGAAGCCCTCCTTCAGCCCCGCACCGGTAACTGGGCAGCCGGCAAGGTTTAGTCCCGTAAGGTTCCTCAACCCCTTCAGCTTCCTTAGTCCGGGTCCCTTGACATTTGTATCGGAGAAGTCAAGGTAATGAAGATGCTCCAACTCCGTTAAGTGGGCAAGTCCTGCATCTGTGACCTTTGTCCCAGCGAGGTCGAGGTGCTTCAGACTCGTTTGTCGGCCGACGATCTTCATGCCCTCGTCGGTGATTTTGGTGCCCGTGAGCCCAAGTTGCTCTAGCCTCGGCAGCCCTAGAAGGTGGACAAGGTCGGTATCCGCGAATTGGCAGTTCTTGGCGTCCCGGAATTCCACGACAAACACGCTACCGTTTTGTCGGCTTTGTACATCCGCACCGAATTTCTTGAGCGCCTGGGCAGCATTCGCTTCGATCCGTTCGGCGATACTGGCGGCCCGCCGTTTGACCTCGGCGTCCTTGCTCTTGACAGCCTCTCCGACGGCGGCCATCGCGTCGGGACCGGCCGCAATCAGCGCGCGACCCGCCGACTCCCGGACCGCGAAGCTCTCGTCGCCGAGTTCTTTGATCCACTGCGCGATGGCCTGCTCGGACGGCGGCTTAGCCTTCTCAGGCGGTGCCGCTGCGAAAATACGCATCGAGGTCAGGGCGAAAAAGCACAGCAGAAGTCCCGGCTTGCGAATAGTGGGCTGGCCAAACAACGAATTGACGTTGGTTGCAAAACACGTCACGTTCGTGAGGCAGCGGCGTATGTGCGGCATCGCGGAATCCCTTCATCCGAACAGAGAAGGCTCGTACCGTGAGATTGCGCGGCACGAAATCGTACCGTCGCTAAAGCGTCCACATCTTATCCATGCCAGTGTCGGGCCGCAAACGCATTGCGAGACGATGCATGACTATCTCGACGCACGCTGCTAGCGGAAAAAACAGCGCCGGGCTATTCAGCTCCCTTGCGCAAGGGCAGTGTTATCCTGCCGCACCGGGTTATCCCCTGCCCTTCTCCCACGGGTGAACGAAACAGGGCAGCGCTACCACTCCCGCACGGATCGATGATTCGGCGGGAGAGGCAGCGCTGCCCTCTACCTATAACTGCCGCAGAACCGCGAATCTGTGACAGGAATCTTACTTTTTTTCGCGATGTTTTGGTTTCTCCGGCCGATGCCTGCAGTGGGACGTTCGGACAGTGGTTCAGCCTGAGCGGACAGCTCGGCTTTGCCCAAGCTGATCCTTGGCTGGCAGCGCGGGTCTGCACGCGCGGAATTATATGCGACCTGGCGCCTGGCGCTGAAATGTGAAGGCGCATTTCCTGATTTGACAAGGGATTGCGACTCGCGCAGCCAGGTCGCATATAATTCCCGGCGAATTCAGTTCGACATGGCAATTTCCGGGGAACCGGCAGCGCCTTCCGTCTCCTCGAACCGGTTCGCGAGGCGGCCCGCAATCAGGATCCTCTACGGGGGTGACTTCGCGTCGTCGGCGTCCTGTTTCCGTTGCTTTACAGCCATGCGGTGCGTCAGTTGCCAGCGCACGGCGGACGAGACGGCACAGGCGTCGGACAGCCGCCGTTCCAGCCGCATGTGCAGGAAGTCCCCTTCCCTGGGCGTCAGACCCGGTTCGAGCCGTGTCGCCCGGTCCTCGTCGTCGATTTCGCCGTGTCGGGGCGTTTCCTCCTCGGTCGGGGCCGCCTCCGCCTCGCAGCGGTTCAAACGCCGATAGCCACGGCAAAGGGTTTGCGCCCGCCGCGTCGCCAGCCCCGTCAGGAACTCCGCCAGACTTTCGCTGGCCCCATCGAATGTGCTGAGCACCTGTTCGGGCTTCCCCCGAAGGTTACGGAAGATGTCCTGGACGGCATCCTGGATGTACTGCTCGGCATCGGGCGGGCGGTGCCGCCAACAACGGGCGACATCGGCGTGCAGCCTCGACACGAACAACTCGGCCAGCCGATCCCACGCCTTGCTGTCGCCGTCGCGGCACCGCGCCGCCCACTCGGCTTCCGTCCATTCCTCGCGATGACTGCTCATGGGTTGCCTCCTGACGGTGGAGAGAATGCGTCAGTTCCCGTCCCGATTCCCGGCAGCCTGCCGCGGCGGTCGCGGAGTGCCCGGCGCGGCATCGCGGACCGGGCCGGCGCGTCCGCAGCGTGGACGGCCGTTCGCCATGTGCATTTCCAAGGCGGCAGACAAGGCCTTCAGATTCTCATCGCCGGAGCGAGGGCGGAAGCGTCGAAGAGAAGGGACGCCGAACCAGAATTGGGATGGGGGTCAAGCTAACCGATGTCCGGGGCCGTGTCCAGCGAATTGGCAGTCGTGAAGCCCGATTCGCCGGCGGCGAATGCTGCTGGTGCGCTTCCTCGTGATTTGCCCTCGTCGGAAATGGAAAGTACGCTCTCATAGCCGAGTAAGCGGGCCCGTGCGGCCCCCTGGGCCGTGCCGGCCGCCAGGACAGGCACTCCTGGGCAACCGGCACCCGTTCCACGCAGGCAAACTCGCCTTTTTCTGGGGAGCGCAACAGTCATGGCAAGTGAACCGGTTCCAAGTTCCGTTACGGCACCCCCCGCCTCACCCCAACTCCAGGCCTTTCAAGCGTGGCTGGCTCGTCTGGGGTTGAGCGGCAAGCTCCTGGCCATCGGCGGCCTGGTCGGCGTCATCGCCGTGTTCCTCCCCCTCGTGTCCATGTCCATCCAGCTGGATACAGCGGGGCTCGGGGGCAAGGGGGGAGCCAACGTAGCTGGGCTTAGCTCCAGCCACAGCGTGATGGTGATCGGCGACTTTCGCGGCATCCTCTGCCTGGTGGGCTACCTCGCCGCCCTGGCCCTCACGTTCGTGCTCTACCCGACCAACGGTCTGGTTCAGAAAACCCGCAGCTGGGCCGGCGTGGGCGTCGGCGCCTTCATCACGCTCTTGGCCCTTTGGCTGCTGGTCACCGCTCTGAGCGGCAGCGGTAGCCTGATGGGATTCCGGATCTCGGTTGGCATCGGCGCCATCCTCAACCTGCTGGCCGGCGCGACGGTGGCGGCGGGCGGTGTTCTCAAGGCCCGCGACGAACAGCTGATCGGGTCCTTCGCGGGCCAGGCCGGAGCAGTGCCTTGACCTCCTGTGCAGGTCCGCACATGGAGCACAAAAGAGAGGAGCAGCTCGTTCGCAAGAACGAGCTGCTCCTCTTTCCTAGGCGGCATACCCCGTCCGGCGAGGCCCCGCTGGCCGACCAGGCGCAGCGGCTGTGCCGGGAGGTGGGCGGGTTGCGGGGGAGCTTAGCTGCGTTCGGAAAGGACGCGGCCACGAATCCCGCGCCCAGCATGTCAGCCCAGGGTGTCACCACACCTTCCGACACCTCGTGGCACCATCGTGGCACCCTGTGGCACCCTAGTGGCACCCTTGGCACCATCGTGGCACTGTGGCGGCACCGTAGTGGCACCATCGTGACACCCTGCTGACACCGTCGTGACACCCTGACACCCGGACTCCTGCAAACAGGGCCAGCGGAGAGCTGGCGGTCACACGGATGCCAGCTGCGCGACGATGACGGAGAACGGGGGTCAGGACCGGTCCCAGCACCCTTTCTTCCCCGCGGCGAGCCGACCCTAGCGACCAGGCGCATCGTTGCATTGGCGATGCAACGATGACGCAATTTGCATGTCCCTGGCGCGGCAGGACTTGCGACGCCGTCACTTCATCGTTGCACCGGACACGGACACAGCGCCCCGGGACAATGACGGACATCCCGGGACATGGAGGGCAAAGGGGGACAATGACGGACAGGCGTACTGCGAGATCCTCAAGAACCGAGGAGCCAACGGCCTTTGTTCTCCGCGCTGGTTTTGTTCTGATTGCCGGAGCGGGCCGGCGGCGGACTGGCGGACGTGGCACGCCGTGCCGCCGCGCGGTAGACTCCTGCTTTCGCAGCAACATGGACCGAATGGAGCCCGGGTCATGGCCAGACAAAAACCCAACGGCGGGGCTACGGCGACGGGCCCGGCACGCAACGCGGCATCGAACGGTAACGGCCGCCCTACGCTCTCGGTCAAGACGAACGGCCAGGGGCAAATCTTCTCGCATATCCGGCAAAAGTGGCTGGTCGAAATGCCCGAAGAGCGCGTCCGCCAGGCCTACGTCGTCATCCTGCACAACGAATACAGCTTCAACCTGGACCAGATGGACGAAGAATTGCACCCATTAGCCCGGCGGGGCGCTGGCAATGCGCGGGCCGACATCGCCATCTGGCGAACCGCAAAGGAGAAGGCCGACAGCAAGACGCCGCTAATCGTCGTCGAATGCAAGGCGGACAACATCACGATTAAGGTCGGCGACTACTACCAAGGCGAAGCCTACGCCCTGTACTGCAATGCCCCGTTCTTCGTCACACACAACAACCGCGAAACCCGCTACTGGCGGACGCGCAAGGACAAGCTGCCCGGCTATTGCGAGGAAATCGAGAACGTCTCCCACGCGGCCGCTAGCGACAAGGAAATCGAAGAACTCGTCAAAAAGCTGAAGACCTTCAAGGAAGACGAGTTCGCGGATCTGCTCCATTCCTGCCACAACGTCATTCGCAACCGCGAACACCTGGACCCGGCGGCAGCCTTCGACGAAATCGCCAAGGTGCTGTTCATCAAAGTCTGGGTGGAGCGTGAGCTGCGCCGGAAGCGGCAACGGCAGAATCTATTTACGGTGGACTGGCTGGACGAACACGGCCTCGGCGAAAACCCATTGCAGGTCCTGTTTGAGCAGACAAAGGAAGCCTATCGGGAGGATCGCATTTTTGGCGAACGCGAACGGCTCAATTTGAAACTGGCCACGGGCCGCGAGATCGTCCGCCAGCTGGAACGCTACAACCTGTCCGACACCAGCGAGGACGTGAAGGGCATCGCCTTTGAGCGTTTCCTGGGCAAGGCGTTCCGGGGCGAGATCGGCCAGTTCTTCACGCCGCGCACTACCGTCGAATTCATGGTCCGCATGGTCGATCCGAAGGAACACGAAGTCATTTGCGATCCCGCCAGCGGTTCGGGCGACTTCCTCATCCGCTTTTTCGACATAGTGCGCCAACAAATACTCGCCGACGCCGACCGGCTCTATCGCCAGTACGCCGACGAGTTGGATAACGACGGCAAGCAGCGCTCCCAAGCCAAGCGGGCCGAGCTGTTGCGCCAGCGCTACGACGCCATCCAGGGGACCATCAACCAGCGCAAGCCCGGCTCGCGCATCTGGAAGCTGTCCAATACCTGCGTCTACGGGACCGACGCCAACGACCGCATGGCCCGCACCAGCAAGATGAACATGATCTTGCACGGCGATGGCCACGGCGGCGTTCACCACCACAACGGCTTCATCAACGTCAACGGCGTCTTTGAGGAACGATTCGAGGTGATCCTGACCAATCCCCCTTTCGGCGCCAACGTCGAGCCGTCCGACGAAGTGACCGAGGAGCAAGCCTCCGTTCATCCCGATGCGGAGCGGCGCTATCGCCACGAATACGGCGACGTTTACATGCAAGCGCAGGCTCGCGTCGGGGCGGCCAAGGGCAAGCCGATTGCGTCCCTCTTCGAGCTGCCCAAGCGCGGCGGCGACGGCGCCAAGCTCGGCAAGGTCAAGACCGAAATCCTCTTCATCGAACGCTGCCTGGGCCTCTTGAAGCCCGGCGGACGTATGGGCATCGTCCTGCCCGAAGGCATCTTCAACAATCCCTCGCTGGCCTACGTCCGTGAGTTCTGCGAGGACCGCGCCCGCATCCTGGCCGTCGTCAGCCTGCCCCAGGGAACCTTCTATTCGTCCGGCGCCAGCGTCAAGGCGTCGCTCCTGTTCCTGGGCAAGTTCACCGGCAAGGAACAGGCCGACTACGACAAGAAACGCGCCGCCGCCCACCAGGCAATCGACGCCAAGTACGAAGGCGAAACCGCCACGGAAACAGCCCGGCTGGAAGCGGGCATCGAAGTGGCCAGGCAAGCCAAGAACAAGGACGCCAGGAAGCAAGCAGAAGCCCAGCTGCGCGACTACCGCAAGCGCATGGAGGAAACGAAGGCACGCGAGACCCGCGCCCTTCTGAAAGAGCGCTTCGACTACCCGATTTTCCTGTACAAAGCGGAGAAAGTGGGCATCACGGCCACGGGCGAGCCGGACGCCAACGAGCTGTACCCCAACGACCGCTTGCCCGCCGGCCTCAAGCCGGAGGATACCTGCCTGGAGCTGTATCGCCGATTCCGCAAGGCCCCGGAAACATTCCTGCTGGAAGGAGGCGGACGGTGAAGCCCCAACGGAAAGAGGCGCGCGGCGTGAATTGGACCGAGACGCTGCGCCGGCATCGCGGCGACATTCTCCGTCTCGCTCGGCAATACGGGGCCAAAAATGTTCGCGTCTTTGGGTCGGTGGCCCGGGGCGAGGCCGATGAACAAAGCGACCTCGACCTCTTGGTGGAATTCGAGCCGGGCCGCGGCCTCCTCGATCACGGCGGGCTGTGGCTCGATCTCAACGAGCTTTTGGGCGGCAAGGTCGACGTGGTCAGCGAGCGCGGTCTGAAGCCGCGCATTCGCCGCCGCGTCTTGCGGGAGGCCAAGCCTGTATGAGAGATCCCCGTGAGCGCCTTAGGGACATACTCCAGGCGGTGAAGAACATCGAACGGCATGCCGCCCGCGGCCGCGCCGCTTTCAACGCGGAGGAATTGATTCAGGTCTGGGTGGTCCATCATCTGCAAATCATCGGGGAAGCCGCCGCCCAGCTCGGCACGAAGTTCCACGACGACCATCGCGAACTTCCCTGGCCGCAAATCGTGGCCATGCGCAATGTCCTGGTCCATGAGTATTTTGGCATCGACCTGGACGAAGTCTGGAAAACCGTGGAAGGAGACCTGCCCAGTCTGAAAGCGACGATCCGCCGCCTGCTGCGGCAACTCGCCCGCCCCGCGCGCCGCTCCCCTAAGTCGCCCCCCAAGCCCCGAGCCAAAAAGCAGAAAGGCGACAAAAACGGCGGGGGGAACGCATGAACGCCATCCTTCGCCTTTCGCCCCACGCCTTCGTGGTGTGGTGGAAGGACGTGGAACGCTGGGTGATCCCATCCGGTGCGATTCTGTCCCGTCAATTGCCGGCCGGCTGGACGCGGCCGCGCGTCGGCGAGTTGGTCAAGCTTGTGGCGAATCTGGTGAAAGTCGATCCGGAACGCGAATACAAAATGGCCGGCGTGAAGTGGTACGGCGAAGGCGTCTTCCAGCGTGAAACAGTTCGGGGAAGCGAACAAAGCGCCAAATGGATGACGCCCCTTGCACCTGGCGCATTGATCTACAACCGCCTCTTCGCATGGAAGGCGTACTTCACCGTTGTCCCGTCTGACTTGGCCGGTTGCCACGTTTCCAACGAGTTCCCGCAATTCGTGCCGGATACGTCGAAGATACTACCCGAATACCTGCATTTGTGGTGCGTTAGCGACCGGACCGTCAAGGCGGTGAACGCCGCTTCGACCGGCTCGGCGGCGGTCAGCCGCAATCGTTTCCGCGAAGGGTTCTTCCTTGACTTTGAAATCCCACTCCCGCCCCTGCCCGTGCAGCGCAAGATCGTGGCGGCGCATGAGGCGGCGCGGCAGTACGCGGCCCAGGCGGCGGCGAAGGTCGAACGCCTGGAGCGCGACATCGAAGCCCGCTTCCTCGCCGACCTGGGCCTGTCCGCCCCCGCACACGTTATGCTGCCCAATGCCTTCGCCGTCTGGTGGAGCGAGCTGGAGCGGTGGTCGGTCATGTTCAACCAGCTGGCCAGCACGACCATCGACATCGGCGGCGGCAGGTATCCTGTTGTCAACTTGGGGAGCATTGCCGCGGTGTCCTACGGCATCCAGAAATGCCCGGCGAACCGCCCCGGCCAGCATCCGCGCCCCTACCTTCGTGTCGCCAATGTGCAGCGCGGCAAACTGGACCTGCACGAAATCAAGTACATCGACGTGCCCAACAAGGAATTCGCCAGCCTGCGCCTGGAACCTGGTGACTTGGTGGTTTGCGAAGGGAATAGCGCAGACCTTGTGGGCCGACCCGCGCTGTGGCGTGGGGAGATTGCCGATTGCGTTCACCAAAACCATATTCTGAAGGTTCGCGCGGATGGGGCCAAGGCGATTCCGGAATACTTGCTGGAGTACATGAGCAGTGCGCCGGCCCGCAACCATTTCCGCGCACGCGCCAAGTTCACGACCAATCTGGCATCGATCAATAGTAACGACCTGCGTGACCTATTGGTCTCCCTCCCCCCGCTGCCCTTTCAGCAAGCGATGATGCAGCGTGTGGCAGCCGGGCGGGCGGAAATCGCGCGGCTGAAGGCCGACGCCCAGGCGCACGCCGAGGCGGCCAGGGCCGACGTGGAAGCAATGATCCTGGGGACGAAGCCCGTATAACGTGAGGGGAACGCGGCTCAAATCATACGCACATCCGCTTGAAGTCAGGGCACTTCCTGGCGGTTGACCTGCTTGGTGCCCAGCGAGCCGAGGCGCATGCCGTCCCAGTGAATCAGGTCATGCGCTTTCAAGGAGGACTCGTAGTTGATTCCCGCGTCGATCGGCTGCGTGGGGCGGCAGAAGTGCCACCCGCCAGCTGCCCGCTACCACGGTCGTGGCCGTTGCAAGCCCCGGCCGTCTTGCTGGCTTGCAAGTGACCGAAGCGCACTACCGGCAGGCGGCACAGATTCCGGCACAGTCAACGGCGGACGGGGCTTGTCAGCGGGAGACGGGGTTTCCCGCTGAAAGTCGAAATGTCGTTCCTGACAACCACTTAGACCTAAAGTCAATTCCTGTCAAGACTTACGACTACCCCCAAGGGGACTCGAACCCCTGTCTTAGCCGTGAGAGGGCTATGTCCTAGGCCGCTAGACGATGGGGGCCAATCACTGTCCATCGCGAATTCTACCGCGCCCCCACCCTCTGGCAAGGCCCCCCGGCCTGGGCCGCAGCCGGTAAGTGGTAACACCGCCGTTACGTTTTTCCATGCCGCGCGCAGGGGCCGGCCTGGTATGCTGAGTACGGCCGCGATTCATTCGACCCTCGCGTGAGGCGTTCCTGCGATGCGTGTACTGCAACCCGCCGCGCTGGCCGTGCTCTTTGTCCTCTCGTCGGCTGCGGGCGCCGCCGAGGTTGATCCGCTCGCGGCCCAGGACGAACAGTTGCTGCGCGACGGCGGCATCCCGCCGGAGGGTCCGAAGCTGCTGGCGTTCTTCCGCGAGCGAACGCTGACCGCGGCACAGAAGGCGAAACTGGCGGAGTTGGTGAAGAAGCTGGGCGATGACGCCTTCGATGTCCGCGAGCAGGCCTCGCAGTCGCTGATCAAGGCTGGGCGGCTGGCGGTGCCGTTGCTCAAACCGGCGGTGCGCGACGCCGATGCCGAGGTCGCTCGCCGGGCCGCCGACTGTCTCCATGAAATCGAGCAGGGGACCGATCTGGTCCTGACGGCGGCCGCTGCCCGCACCCTCGCCGTGCGCCGGACCAACGGGGCGGTCGAGGTCCTGCTCGCCTATCTGCCGAGCGCTCCCGACGACGCCGTCGAAGAGGCCGTGGTTGCGGCCCTGGGGGTCCTGGGTGTGGCCGACGGCAAGGCTCACGGGGCCCTGGTCGCGGCCCTCAAGGATGGGGACAGCTCGCGCCGCGCCGCGGCCGCGTTCGTGGTAGGCCAGGGGACGGCCGAACAGCGCAAGGCCGTGGCCCCGCTCCTGGACGATGCCGAGCCGCGGGTGCGTTTCAGTGCCGCCCGGGCCCTGGTGCGCGCCGGTGACAAGCGGGCGGTGCCGGCGCTGATCGCCCTGGTGGAAAAGGGCACACCGGCCCTGGCTTGGCAAGCAGAGGATCTGCTCTGGCGCATCGCCGGGCCGGAGACCAGGCTGCCCACGCTGGGCCCTGATGCCGACGGCCCCCGTTGCCGTCGCGCCTGGGAAGACTGGTGGAAGGAGAAGGGGGCCAGCGTCGATCTTGCGAAATTGAACCTGGACGAAGTCGAACGGGGCCTGACGCTGATCTGCGATGTCAACGGCTCCCGGCCGGGCAGCGACGGCAGCGTCTGGGAATGCGGCCGCGACGGCAAGGTCACCTGGCACTACGACAACCTGGCCGGACCCATCGACGCTCACCTTCTGCCCGGCGGCAAGGTCCTCATCGCCGAGCACCGCGGCAACCGCATCACCGAACGCGACCGCAAGGGGAACATCCTCTGGGAGACGAAGACCCGCACCAACCCCGTCAGCTGCCAGCGTCTGCCCAACGGCAACACCTTTGTCGCCACCCACGACGAGATGTTCGAGGTCACGCGCGACGGCAGGAACGTCTACTCGCGCAGCCCCGCGGGGCAGCGCATCTACTCGGCGACGAAGCTGCGCGGCGGGCACATCGTCTACATCAACAGTAACAACGCCATTGTGGAACTGGACGAAGGGGGCAAGGAAGTGCGGCATATCCCCTGCCCGAACACGAACATCTGGGCCGGGTTGGAGCCGCTGCCCAACGGACACCTCCTGGTCGGACTGTACGGATCGAACAAGGTGGTCGAGCTGGACGCCACCGGCAAGCAACAGTGGGAAGCGCCCGCCATGACGGCAACCTATCCGGTGCGCTTGCGGAATGGCCACACGCTGGTGCCCTGCCCCAACAATCACCTGGTTGTCGAACTGGACCGGGATGGGAAAGAAGTCTGGTCGGCAAAGTCGGAAGGGGGAGCGCGGCCGTTCCGGGCGAGGCGGTATTGAGGCGCTTGCGGCTTCGCGCTCGCGCAAGGGCGCCGCATGTCGTGCGGCGCCACGGAGCGAGCGCGAAGCCGCAAGCGGCGCTACTTACGCCTGCAAATTCTGGAGCATTTCGCGGCGCGGCACCAGCCGCTGGCCGCGACATTCGTCGATGTGCAGCGCCCGCAGGAGGCGGCGACGCAGTTTTCCCTGAACCTCATCAATGGCGGCTGCGCGACGTGCTCGGCAGGTAGACGGTGCCGCCGGCGCGGCGATCGTGTCCGCCGGCCCGGCCCAGCTTGCCCACCACGTGACTCAGCATTTCGCCGGCATGCGCCTTCTCGACCCCCGCCCGCACGGACAGGATCAGCTTGTCCTGAAAGACGCCGGCACAGACCGCCCAGTCCACCTCTTCAAAGCGTATGAGGAAATCGACGACCTCCGCCGCCAGCTCGGGCTGGGGCAGCTCGTTGACCCAGCTG
Source organism: uncultured Planctomycetota bacterium (assembly GCA_963827935.1). Taxonomy (GTDB): domain Bacteria; phylum Planctomycetota; class Planctomycetia; order Gemmatales; family Gemmataceae; genus DATFNV01. The sequence continues at coordinate 233,162 of CAWHCN010000005.1, forward strand.
ATGATGAGCCGATCGTAGATGAACGACGACTGGAGGGCTTGCAGGATCGTCTCGAAATAGTTCTGGGGCAGCCGGGCGTTGCGGATGCGGGCGATCATGTCCTTGTCGGCGTGCGGATACAGAAACAGCAGGGCCGTGTCGTCCAGCTGGCTGGCTTCGCGCGGATAGCCGCTCAGCTCGGTCTCGATGCCATAGAGCATGGCCGTGGCGATGTCCTGCGGAGGCACCATCCCCTGTTCCATCAGGTAGCCGGCGACCAGCGAGCAGGTGGCCCCCAGGTCCTGGCGGACATCGACGAACGGGATGCCGGCCACGTCCCCGGGCGTATCGTGGTGGTCCACCACGGCGTAGATCGGCACATCGCTGTCGAAGCTGTGCCGGCCCGTGTTGGGCTGGCTGTCGACCATCACCAGCGCCTCCCCGGGGCGCCAGTTGACCTCCTCGATGGGATCGAGGTCTACCTCGAGGAGTTCCACCATGGCCCGATTCTCGGCCCGGCTAATGAGACCGTCGCGGATCAGGCGTGTCGGCTTGCCCAGGATCATCTCGACCAGGTGGGCCAGGCCCAGCATGCTGCCCAGGCTGTCGGGGTCCGGGTGGACATGCGACACGAAGGCGACCGAGGTCGCCGATGCCAGCCCGCCCAGGAAACGATCGGAAGGGCGCGATCGACCGTTGGGGCCACTGGTGCCGTTCATTCCACTGACGGCGCTGCGTCGCGCCATGGCTGGAACACCTCCCAGGCTGCGATCCATCCTCCTGACACTGTACAAATTATACCATCCCTGAGGGCGCTCTCCGCGTTGGGTCGCGGCTAATCGGCTGTCCGGCTCAGTTCCTCGACGCGCTTCCACTGGGCGTCCGTCACCGGCATGACGGACAGGCGGGGCAATCGAACCAATTCCCAGTCCGCCAGTGCCGGGTCGTTCTTGATGCGGCCCAGAGTCACAGGATGGGGCAAGCGGCGCACCGGCTTCACGGTAACGACCACCTGTTTCTCATCCTCGGAATTGGGATCGCGGGCGGGCCCGGCCACCACTTTCATTTCGCCGATCACGGCCTTCTCGGCACCGGTGTGGTAGTAGAAGACGCGATCGCCGACGGCCATTTTCCGCAAGTTCTGCCGTGCCAGGGCATTAGCAACGCCGTCCCAGACGGTAGTGCCGTCGCGCTCCAGGTCGGCGTAGCTGTAATGGCTCGGCTCCTCCTTGAATAGCCAGCGGGCCATGGCGCTCCCTCCCCCATGCCTTCGGAACGCCCGTTCACTGATCCATGCGGCGGCGGAGCGGACTTCACTTCCTGCCCGGTTTGCCCCGCCGGCAAAGTCACCCGCCGCCAATGCATCGGCCAGGCGAACGCGCGTACTTCAGCCCGGCTCGACTCCAACGAGCGGGTAGAATCAAGAAGACAGCGAAAAGGTGACGAATGGCGCCGGTTCCGGCAAGACCCCTTTGTACGACATCCTGACCGCCGGAACCGGTGCCGCCTTTTTGCAGCTGAACTCTGATCGTCCGTTCACATCAATTTGGCAGCTCGGGACAAACTCAGATAGTACCGGCCCAACACCCCGCGTGCAAGGGTCTGCCTCACGGAGAGACCTTCGCGAAGCGTTCCGCCTGCTGACGCTGCGCGTTGGACAGGGGGCGCTCGGTCGGGGGGGCGGCGGCATCTAGCTCGAGAGCACGGGCTGCGTGGATCTTGCCGAGGGCGGGCTGCTTGGCCTCCATCAGGGCGACCGCCGCGCGGTAGTGCAACTGGGCCTCGTTGGGCCGTTTCTCGCTGATTATGAGGAGCGGCCGTGGGATCGACCGCTGTTCCTGGCCGCGATCGGCCGGCTTGGCCACCCGGGTGGCAGCGAGTTCGTGCAGCCGCGATTCGGCCAGGTAGCCATCCTCACCCAACGGGTCTTTCGTCTGGGCGGTTTGCGTGAATTGAAGGGCCCATTTTCGGTAGTTGTCGTTTGGTGGCGAGGTAGTCTCGTAGAGGATGCTGTACCAGTTCGCCAGGTCGGTCCAGAGGCGGGCATCGGCCGGGTCAGCTGTGACCGCGTCCTCCAGACGGCCGATGACCTCGGTCAGAACCTTGACCCGCGGTACCGGTTTCTCGTCGGGCAGAAGTTCTGAGACGCCGCTACGCGTATCGAGGTACCGCTGCCCCAGGCGCAAGGGCCCTGCGCTCGGCCGCGCGGGCGGTGGTGACCGGCTGGAAGACCTGCATGCCGCAGAGCAGGGCCGCGGCCCCGGACAGCGCCAGCGGAGCGACATAGCCCAGCAGCCGTTCCCGCGTCGGCCGTGGCGACTCCGGCAGCCCATTCAAGGCCAGGGCGGCCAGCAGCCACAGCGGCTGGGCCACCCCCGGCACCGAGATGCCGTCGGCGACCATCAGGTGCATGAGCAGGACCGCGACGCCGGCGGCACAGGCCAGCACCCAGGTGGCCCCGCGCCAGCGAATGCCCTGCAACAGCGCGAACGCCGCAAACCAGACAAGGGACCGCACGATCGCCGCGACCGCCTCGGGCAGAACGATGTCCGGCGATCCAGGCACGGTGCGCACCAGGAAACCGAGCAGCAGGCCGATCATGCCTCCTTCGTAGAACTCCCAGCGGGTCCGCCCGTCGTCCGGGTCGTCCTCCGGCGTTGGTTGTTCAGAGCCCTGGGGACCAGCGGTCAGCGTGCGGCGGAAGAAGAGTGCCAGGGCCATAGCGAGGAGGATCACGGCGGGCAACCCGAACGTCGCCCAGACCTCGAGGGCGAAATCGGCGGGCTGGGACGCGCTGGGTGCCGCCGGGGTGCTGTACTGCGGGTAGTGCCGGCCATAGTTCCCGGGACCGACGCCCAGCCAGAAATGGTCGCGGATCATCGCCCCCGCCGCCCTCCAATCGCGCCCCAGCTCGCTGAAGCCGTTACCCTCGCGCGAAACCAGCAGGAACGCCAGCCCGATCAGGGCAGCGGGACCGGCCAACGCCAGCAGCAGGAGCACGCGGGGGGAGGGGGTAGGATAGTTGTGAGTGTGTGCGCAGCGGGCGCAGTGCAATCCATTTCCGTCGCCCCCGCACGCCGGAACTCCGACGAGGGGGCCCGTCCGGCAGAGCAGCGCCAGGCCAGCGCCGAGGCGGCGGCACCGACGAGGAGGCAGGGCAGAATGGCACTGCGCACCTGCGTCAGCCAGACGGCCAAAGCCGTCAGCAGGGCGCACCCCACGGCCACGCCCACCTGCCAGCGCGGCGCCCCGCCCAACCAGGCAGCCAGGACGCAGCCGGCGAGAGCTGGCAACAACAGCGCTAGGCAGCCGGCTAGATGCGCGGGGGAGTCGAACGTGGCCGTTGGCGGCGTCGGCGGTCGCGGCCGCAAGGCCAGCGGTAGCATCGGTTGCTCGGCCTCGATCTGAACATTGTTGCGCGAGGCGACATACTCGAAAAGAGTCGGGTCGCGTTCGCTGGTGAGCAGGGCCAGGGAACCCAGGCTCAGGTTGGCGGGGAACGGGGCCTGGGGAGCGTTCCCCAGCCGGGCGAGCGCTTCACAGCGCAGGCGGGGCAAATCGTCGGCCGTTAGCCCGGGAATCGGTTCGTGCCCACGATCCGGCAAAGCACGTTGATAAAGCGATTGCACCGCCAGGCTGATGCCGGTGGCCAGGAGCACGGCCAGCAGGCCGCGTTGTTCGGCGGCGGAGCGGGCGATCTGCCGGACCAGGAAAAAGCCCGCCAGCAGGCCGGCCCACTCCCAGGCCACGACGATGGCCGGATGATGATACGACGCCCGCGGAATGCCGACGAAGGCGAACAGCACGACGCCGAGCAGGCACGCCTCGATGAGCCCGCCGTACCATTCGCTCTGCCGTGCCCAGACGCGCCACGCCGCCCAGGTGACGAGTCCGCACAGCCACAACAGCGGCACGGCCAGCCCGAGCGGGTTCGAGTTGGGCTGGAGCAGTCCCACGTCCTCGCCGGGGACAAGGGCCCGGACGACGATCAGGGCGGTGGCCAGCCCCAGCAGGCGCGGCGCAGCAACTCGGCACCCGGGCGCGGCGGAGCAGCCGGGTCGGGCTGGTCCGCAGCGGCTTTGGCTTTCTTGCGGCGACTCGTGGGACGGTCCTTTCAGGACGGGGAGGCGGACGACTTACCAGCCCCGAGCGCGAGCGAGGGGTAAGCTATTCTAAACACTGACCCCGGGTCGCGCCCATGCGTCGCCCCGTTGCCTGGACCCAGCCTGGCAGGTACGATGAACCTCGGGTGCGGGAGCACCTCACTTCGCCATCGAACCGTCGCACGAAGTTCTCCCCTGCCGATGAGACGCACCGCCATGCCACAAGTCGCCGGACGCCGGTCCCCCGATGCCGAGCCCAGGCCCCCCGAGGTCCGCGGCGGGTTGGACGAATTCCAGGACTGGCACGACTACGAACGCCGCCTCGATCGGCCGATCATGATGAAGCTGCCCGAGTTCCAGCGCGGCGAGCGGCTGCGGCACATCATCTTCTCGCAACAGTTCGACCGCGGCCTGCTCGATCGCATCGGCCAGGTTGCCACCAAGATGCGCGAGATCGGCGAAACGCGCCAGGGCATGCGCTTCCTCGGCGAACTGCTGCCCCACAAGCGGGCCATGCTCTATTTCACCCAGGCCTCCACGCGGACCTTCCTCTCGTTCCTGGCCGCCTGCCAGATCCTTGGGATGCAATCCGGCGAAATCCGCGATCCGTCGGTTTCCTCCGAGGCCAAGGGGGAATCGCCACTCGATTCGATCCGCATGTTCAGCAGCTACTTCGACATCATCATCATGCGGGCCCGCTACCCGCGCTTTGCCGAGGCCTGCGCCTACCTGATGAACGACCTGGATCGCCGCAGCGAGGCCGACCGGCTGGGCCACCGGGGCGTGCCCATCGTCAACGGCGGCTCCGGCGCCGACGAGCATCCGACGCAGGCACTGCTCGATGTCTACACCATGCAGCGTGTCTTCAGTTTCGAGTCGAAAAAGGACTCGTCCCGGCGGACGCGGTTCGACGAGATGCGTCGCAAGTACCCGGGCCTGACGCGCGGCCTGGATCACAAGGTCTACTGCTTCTGCGGCGACATCGGCCGCGGGCGGACCGTCCGTTCGCTGGCGACCTTGCTATCGCTCTACGACGATGTGACGATGCACTTCGTTTACCCGCCGCACCCCAAGCTGGAAATGTCGGCCGACCTGCGCGAGTTCCTGCTGGAGCGGGGCGTCAACATCCGCGAATGGCACAGCCTGGCGGACGTGATCCGCGAGGTCGATGTCCTCTACATGACCCGCATCCAGCGCGAGCACGACACCGACGACCAGTACGACTCGGAAGCCCTGAAACGCTGCCAGCTGACGACCGAACTGGTCCAGCAGATGAAGGACTACGCGGCCATCATGCACCCCTTCCCGCGCAACGGCCGCGATCCGGAGATCCCCTTCGAGATCGACGACGACCCGAGGGCCGTGTACTTCGAGCAATCGCACAACGGCATGTGGGTCCGGGCGGCGCTGCTGGCTTACCTGTTCAACGTGGACGGGGAGATTTACAGCGAACACGAGCGGCGTGTTCTCGCGGCGGCACGATTACAACGAGGCGGTGCTGGAGTAATCCACGGCACGCTGCACGCAGCGATCACCTGTCTGCTTGGGAGGGCTCGCGCCGCTGCGGGGCCGTTCTCAGCACCCACAGCGCGTGCGGCCCCGGCAGCACTGTGCGGAAGCGACACAACCGGTCCCACGCCCTCCTCGTTCCGGCCGGACCTCACCGGAATCGCCCGCTCGCCTGGATTGCTGGGCGGGGCATACCACCGCATCGGCCCATTCCCCCCGGCCCGAGAATCGCTTCGTCCCTGCCAGAGATCACCTCACCGTTCGTGGTTTCCGATCAAGTCGCTCTCAGTTTCCCGCCTGAGCCTCCAGTGTGAGCCTCTCGGCGTCTACCCCTTGCCGATTCGGCACGGCGATTGCTTGCGAGGTCGCGACCAACCGGCCCTGATAGCATCTGGTCGGCTCACCTGTCCGCCGCTACGCCGCTGGCTCAGCAGTTGCGTGCGATCTTGCTACACCCCATTCGGCTGATTGGCTGCTGACCCGCCCCTCCCGGCCTGTTCTTTCTCCTTCCCATCCGTTACGCTCTGGTGATCTCCACCCGTCCGGCTCCCCGTGGTGTCGTTCCATGAAGCCCACCCTCGCGGCCGTCGTCTCCCGCTATGGCGTCGAGGCCCGGGCCAAGCTCGCCAATCCCGCCGCCACCGGCGAGCCGGAAGACCAGCTCCGCGCACCGCTGGAGGGGCTGTTCCACGACCTGACCGAACTGTGCGGCCTGCCCCGGTCGGCACTGGCCGCTGTCGGTGAATCGTCGATCGCCAGCCTCAAGACCCGGCCGGATTACGCTGTCACACTCCACAATGCCCTTGTCGGTTTCGCGGAGGTCAAGGCGCCCGGCAAGGGGGCCGATCCGCGCCGCTACAAGGGACACGACAAGGAGCAATGGGAAAAGCTGCAATCGCTGCCGAACCTGCTCTACACCGACGGGAACAGCTTCAGCCTCTGGCGCAACGGCGAGCTGTTCGGCTCTGTCGTCTCCCTCCAGGGCAACGTGGAATCGTCCGGGCAGGCGCTGGCCGCGCCAAACGAGCTGCTCACCCTCTTCGACCAGTTCATCCGCTGGGAGCCGATCCCGCCGAAATCGGCCCAGGAGCTGGCTCGCGTGTCCGCCCGCCTCTGCCGGCTGCTGCGGGACGAGGTCACAGAACAGCTGGCCCTGGGCAGCCCCGCCCTCACGGCGCTGGCGACCGACTGGCGACACCTCCTCTTCCCCGAGGCCAACGATGTCCAGTTCGCCGACGGCTATGCCCAGGCCGTCACCTTCGGCCTGCTCATGGCCCGCGCCCGCGAAATCCGCCTCGGCAACGGCCTGGATGTCGTCGGCAAACAACTGAGTAAGACCAACTCGCTCATCGGCACCGCCCTAAAGCTGCTGACCGACGACGCCGGCAGCGATCGCACCCTCAAGACCTCGCTGGACACCCTGACCCGCGTTCTCGATGCCATCAACTGGCACACCATCAGCAAGGGAAACCCCGACGCCTGGCTCTACTTCTACGAGGAGTTCCTCGCGGTCTACGACAACAGTCTGCGGAAGATGACCGGCTCCTACTACACGCCGCCGGAAGTGGTCGGCACGATGGTCCGCCTGGTGGACGACGTGCTCCGCCGACAGTTCGGCCAAACGTCCGGCCTGGCGTCGGCCGCCGTCACCCTCGCCGATCCCGCGGTCGGCACCGGCACCTTCCTTCTCGGTGTGCTGCGGCAAATCGCCGCGACCGTGGGGGCCGACCAGGGGGAAGGGGCGGTGCCCGAGGCCGTCGAAGCCGCCATTAGCCGCCTCATCGCCTTCGAAATGCAACTCGGTCCCTTCGCCGTGGCCCAGTTGCGCATCCACGCCGAGTTGCTGCACCTCATCGGCCGCGTGCCGCGAAGCCCGGTGCGGATGTTCGTCACCGATACCCTGGCGAACCCTTATATCGAGATGGAACAGCTCGGACACTGGTACGCCCCCATCGGCGAATCGCGGCGGCAGGCCAACCGCATCAAGATCGAAGAGCCCATCACGGTGGTCCTCGGCAATCCGCCGTACAAGGAAAAGGCCAAGGGACGCGGCGGGTGGATCGAAAGCGGCGACAGCAAGCGCGGCACCGCCGCCCCCCTCGACGCCTGGATGCCGCCGCGCGACTGGGGCGTCGGTGCCCATGCCAAGCACCTGCGCAACCTCTACGTCTATTTCTGGCGCTGGGCCACCTGGAAGGTCTTCGATCACGATCCGAAGGCCAACACCGGCATCGTCTGTTTCATCACCGTGGCCGGCTTCCTCAACGGCCCGGGCTTCCAGAAGATGCGCGACTACCTGCGCCGCACCGCCGACGGCATCTGGATCATCGACTGCTCGCCGGAGGGGCACCAGCCCGACGTGCCGACGCGCATCTTCCAGGCCGTGCAGCAGCCCGTCTGCATCGTGCTGGCGGCGCGGTCGAAGACCAAGCCCGCCAACACCCCCGCCCCGGTCAAGTACACCGTATTGCCCGCCGGCCGACGCGAGGACAAGTTCGTCGCCCTGGCGAAGCTCTCCCTGGAAGGCGACGGCTGGCTCGATTGCCCGACCGACTGGCGGGCGCCGTTTCTGCCCGAGGCGACGGGGGCGTGGGCAACGTTTCCGAAGCTCGATGAGCTCTTTGCTTACAACGGCTCCGGGGTGCAGCCAAAGCCGCGTTTGGGTAATCGCACCCGACAAAGAATCATTGATCCGGCGCTGGCAGCAACTGATAGCAGCGCCAGCGGAGAAGAAGGAAGAACTCTTCCACGCGACGCTGCGCGGTGGGTTACCCGCCGACCGGCATGTCCGCTCAATTGTTCGCGAGGCTCTCCCAGGACACGACCCGAATCTCACCCCGCTCATCGACGAAAAGGGACCGTGCGTTCCGCCGATACCGTATGGGTTTCGCTCCTTCAATCGCCAATGGATCATCCCAGATCCGCGCGTTATCACTCAGCCGAACGCCGAGCTATGGGGGTCTTACTCAGATAGGCAAGTGTACGTCGCGGCGCTTTCGCGCAGTTCACCTTCGGGAGGACCAGCACTCTCGTTGAGCGGCCCTATTCCCGATCTCGATTTTTACAAAGGATCGTTCGGGGGTCGGGTTTATCCGTTATGGCGTGACTCCGCCGCCACGCAGCCGAACCTGCCGCCCAAGCTACTTGACTTTCTGGGCAAGTGCTACAAGTCCCCCGTGTCGGCGGAAGACTTTCTGGCCTACGTGGCCGGAGTGGCGGCTCATCCGGCGTACACGGCGCGATTCCAGGCGGACCTGGCCCAGCCCGGCTTGCGGATGCCGCTGACGGCCTCGGCCCGGCTCTTCGCGGAAGCCGCGGACCTCGGCCGCCGGGTGATCTGGCTGCACACCTTCGGCGAGCGTTCTGCCGACGCGAAGGCGGGCCGCCCCGCCGGTGCGCCGCGATTGCCGAAGGACCGGAGGCCGCGCATCCCCAAGGAGGGGGCCATCCCCGCCACGCCGGAGGCCATGCCGGATGAGATCGCCTACGACGCGGGGCAGGGGCGTTTGCTGGTCGGCAGCGGCTTCATCGACAATGTGCCGCCGGAGGTCTGGAGCTACGAGGTCTCGGGCAAGCGAGTGCTGACGCAGTGGTTCAGCTATCGCAAGCGACACCGGGAACGGCCGATCATCGGCGATCGCCGCCCGCCCTCCAAGCTCGGCGACATTCAGCCCGATCACTGGCCGGCGGAATACACGACCGAGCTGCTGAATGTGCTGCACGTGCTCGGAGGGCTAGTCGAACTGGAGCCGGCGCAGGCGAACCTGTTGGAGCGGATTTGCCGCGGGCCGCTGATTACCGCCGCGGAATTGGACATGCCGGAGCCCTTCAGGTGCCGGCGGGCTGGCGGAAGACGTTGACGGTGTCGGCTGGGTGGTCGTTCGAGGAGGCGGAGCCAGAGTAGTACACGAAGCTAGCTAGCCACCATCCGCGATCAGGCCAAGCCTGGCTTTCGCCAGCGGCTCTTTGCGTTATTCAGCATGGGTTGGAATGGGTCTTACCGCACCTGGCACCGTTACGAGACCGTTTATCTGTTGCTGGCCGGGATTGCGACGCCGCTGGTCGTTTCCGTGCACTCGATTGTCAGCAGCGACTTCGCGACCGCGGTGCTGCCCGGCTGGCATGCCACTATCTTCCCGCCCTATTTCGTCGCCGGGACCATCTTCTCAGGCATGGCGATGGTGCTGATACTCAGGGGTCTGGGGCGCCGGCCCAGGAAACCACAAAGGACACAAAGGAAAGCCAATGTCTTCTTCTCTTTGTGTCCTTTGTGTCCTTTGTGGTTTTATTCCTCACTCCTCCGGCTTCGCCGGCGGTGCCTCCGGCTTGTCCGGCGGCGGCGGGCGCAGCTCCTGAATCGGTTGCCAGAAGATCAGGCGCTTGGGCGACGGCTTGGGAGTTGGGCTGGGCGGTGCGTGCACAGTCGGACCTCCCCGGAATGTCGTGGGAACGCCGCCAGAGACGCTCCCGTCGGCGTCGTGGAAGCAACCCAGGGATTCCATCGGTCCAGCGAAGGCGGTGCGTTCACTACAATCGGTACGCACGGGCCGGGGCAGGCAGACGGGGCGATACAGTCGGTGAACCTTTGCCAGTTTGACAGGCGTTGAGCCGTGCGCGGCAATCCTGCAGGGCACCCGAATGACCACGGCGGCCCGCGCCAATTACAGGGCGTCCGGCGGCAAGCGCAGATACTTGGCGTAAATGGCGGGATTGCCCCAGGTGCTCTGGTCGAAATGCAGCTTGATCTGATCGTTGGCCCGCGGCTGGCCGGCATCGTCCACGCCAATCAAGGTGAAGATGAAGCGCTCCTTGCGCTGGGCCCCGTAGACCTTGCCGCCCTTGCCCATGTCGAAGAACGGGGCCTTCTCCTGGCTACCTTCGACCGGGAGAGAATAGAGGTCCGAATACTCGGCCAAATCATAGCGGCGCACATCGGCCCCCTGGGGAACGCGGAGCCGGGCCGTGCTGCCCAGGCCGAGGACCTTGTGATCGCCGGCCTGGATGAATACGACTGGCCGGCGGGGCTGGTCCCGCGCCTGCTCGACAACGCCGGCCACTTCCCAGGCGATGGAATCCTTCACCTTGCGTTCGACCGCGAATTTCTTTCCGCTCTCGGGACCGCCATAGGTGTGCAGGGCGGCATCCTCTACCCAGCGCTCGACGAAGACCTTGTGGAAGCAGCCGCAGGCCGCAATGGTCTCGTACAGCACCGGGGCGTGATCGGCATCCAGCGTGACCCGAAGCACGCAGCTATCGATGTCGGCTTCTTCCAGGTCGATCAACTTCATGCGCGGGTGGGCGGGATACCAGGCGGTGTAGGTAAGCTGGACACGATCGTGGCCGTTGATTTTTCGTGTCTCGTAGATCGCGTAGACAACGGGCGGACCGGCGACGTAGGCCTTCAGCGCGTTCGCCTGATCCCGCTTCATGCGGGCCTCACCGACCTCGTCGAACTCGGGCGGATAGGGATGCGCCTGGGCCGCCGCATTGGTTCGCTGCTGGATGATGACCGGGGCGTAGTAGGCCACCAGGGCCTGGGGATCGGCCGAGGCGAGTTGCTGGCGGCTTCGTGCCTTATCCTCGCCCCGGGGCGAGAAGACGACGGCCTGGCCGCCCACCGCCTTGATGGGGTCTTCCAGGGCCTCCGCCCCGAGCATGTGCCATTTCGTCAGGCGATCGGAAAGCAACTGGCAGCCGCTGGTGCTCGCCACAGCCAGGGCAACCAGAATCGTGGCCGTCTTGGTCATATCAGGGGCCCTCCTGCATGGCCGCGGAGCGCAGGCTCGTGCGAGTCGATGACCCGCTGCCTGCCTCAACCGCGGCTCAGGACCTCATCCAGTTTTTCCACCAGGGCGTCAAGAGCGGGCTGCTCAACGATCAGCGGCGGCATCAAGGTCAGCACATTCCGTCCCGGGCCCGTCTTGCCCAGCAGGTAACCCGCGTCCTTCATCGCTTCGAGAACGGAGTCCGTGCGGGCGGCAGCGGGTTGCCCCTGCGGGTCGCGTAGCTCGACGCCAATCATCAGCCCGCGGCCCCGCACGTCACTGATGACGGGGTGGCGAGGGCGGAGTTCCCTGAGTCGTCCGAGCAGGTGCTTGCCGAGCGCCTCGCTGCGCGGTCCGAGTTGGCGGCGCTGATGGAAACGCAGCGTGGCCAGGGCGGCCTGGCAGGAGACGAGATTGCCGCCAAAGGTGGCGGCTCCCGGGCGCGTGTAATGAGCGGCGAGAGCATCCGTCGTGATGTAGGCGGCGATCGGCAGGCCGTTGCCGAGGGCCTTGGCCACGGTCACAATGTCCGGCACCACGCCCCAGTGCTCCGTGGCGAACCAACGGCCGGTGCGGTTCCACGCCGTCTGGATTTCGTCGGCGATGAGCAGGGTGCCATAGCGACTGCAGAGGCGACGCAGCTCGGGCCAGTAATGATCCGGTGGCACGACGATGCCGCCATTGCCCTGGATCGGCTCCGCAATGACGGCGGCGATGGATTCCCTGCGAAGCAGTTGCTCCAGGGTCGCCAAGCTCTCGGGGTGGGATGGCCCCGGGACGGCGTGCGCCGTCAGGAGCGGATCGGGATCGGTTCGCCACATATCCAGGCCGGTCACGCTCATGGCCCACTTGGTGCGGCCGTGCAGCCCGCCGGAGAGATAGACACATTCCTTGCGCCCGGTGGCAAGCGAGGCCAGGAGCAACGCCCCTTCGTTGGCCTCGCTGCCGCTGGCGCAGAAAAAGCTGCGCTTGAGTCCGGCGGGAGTCAGCTCGGCCACCGTGCGGGCCAGCTCCAGCACCGGCTCGGTCAGGTAAACCGAGGTCGTGTGCTGAAGCCGGCGTAACTGGGCGACGGCCGCCTCGACGATTTCCGCGTTGCAGTGTCCCGCATTCACCACGGTGACGCCGCTGTAGCAATCGAGATAAGCACGCCCATCGGCATCGAACAGGTTGCACCCCTCGCCCCGGACCAGCACGGGCGGCCGCTGGTAAAAGTGGTAGACGCAGGGAACCAGGAAATCGCGCTTGATCGCCAGCAGTCGCTCGCGCAGGTCGGGCATGGGGGTGGCTTCGAAGAGCGTTGGGAAAGTATGACGTCCGAGCCGCGCACGCAGCGGAGCGGAGTAAGCGGTGCTCGGCTCCTGAGGGCCGAAACTGCGCATTCAGGTAGCGGAACTCGCCAGCGTTCCGTCGCAGCGGAGGCGCAGTCAGCGGCGCTGGGCCGCTTACTCCGCTCCGCTACGTGCGCGCGGCTCGGACAACCGCTCTCATTAGTTAGCTCGTGGGCGAAAGCTCCGCCGTACGCACTCTTGCACGCCCTCGACGATGTCCAGGGGCGGAACAGCCGGTGCAGCACCCAGGTCCACCGTCTCCGCCAAGAGCACGTCGAGGGCGGCCCGCACGTCGGCGGGCATGCGCAGCGAATCCTCGTTGGCGAACATCGAGACGAAACGCTCGGTACACTCGCCCTCCGCTCCGCGGCCGAAGCGGCGGACCCAGCCAGGGCCTCGGCGCGGTGGCGATGGCCGAAACGGCAGGCTGCGGCGGATGGCGGCACAGATCCGCTCCCTGCGCGGGCCGCCCAGGTCGCGGCGGACGACGTTGAGGCCGACCGGCAGGGGCAGCTCGTGGCGCCGGCACCACTCGGCCCCCAGGTCCACGACCCGGTGCAGGCCGAGCTGCGGATAGTAGAGCAGCTCTTCGTGGATCATCACGCCGGCCTCCAGCTCGCCGGCCTGGCACCGCCGCGCCGATCTGGTCGAACGGCAGTTCGACCGGCACCGCCTCCGGGCAGAGCTGGCGGAGCAGGAACCAGCCCGTCGTCGGAATGCCGCCGACGCCGACGCGCCGGCCCCGCAGATCGTCCAGGCTGGCGATCGCGCTGGCTGACCAGCACCGGGCCGTAGCCGCGGCCGACGCTGGTGCCGACGCTCAGGATCGCGTAGCGGTCGGCGATCTGCGGATAGAGCACCGAGGAGATGGCCGTCACGTCGTAGCGTCCCGGCGATGGCCGCCCGGTTGAGCTCGCTCATCGGCCGCGGTGAAACTCCGGCAAGAAGCCGGGCATACGCGACCGGCCGCTTTCCAGGGCGAAGTAGTAAAAGGCGTCATCGCTGTCGGGCGTGTAGGCGATGGTCAACGATTCGATGCAGGACATTCAGCACCTCCTTGTGCGTGGGTCGCCGCCGGCAGCTCCATCAATAAAGGCCCAGTTGCAGTCGTCGCGCCGGGACCAGCCGGCGGGTGCGGGATTGCGCAGGCCGTCCGCTGCTCCCGCCGAGGGCCGCGTGCGTCGGCTGACGGCGGCGACCCGTTCCGCCTCGTCGCGCTCCAGCACGCCGACCAGCAGACAACTCTCGTCCAGGCGATGGAACAGCACTCTCCCGGTGCTGCCGCGTTCACACGGTCGCGGCGGCCAGTCGGTCATTTCGTCGTTCCGCATGCACGACCTGGAAACGAACGCGGTCGCCCAGCGGGAAATAGTCCAGGGCCTGGCGCGGCCCGTCCGCGACCTCCATCACAACGCCGAAAAGCGTGTTGCCGTAGCCCGCCAGGTGGACGGCGTTGGGAAAGGCGTCGCGGAAGTCGTTCAGGTCCGCGGCGGTCATGCTCATGCCGCCGTAGTGGACGCCGCGGATCGCCTCGCGCTGGCGGTCGGCTCATGCGCCGGGCCAGGGCAGTCAGGGCCGGCGGCGTGGTGAACAGCACGCCGATCTCCTCGCGCTCCAGCACGTCCAGCGCCTGGCCGATGACGTGATCGAGATAGCGCTGTCGGGCCAGCGAGCCGTCGGCCAGGCGCTTGGCCCAGCGCGGGATCGAAATCGACGCTGAACGGGTCCAGGCTGCCGGTCTGCCGGGCCAACTCGCGCACCGCCTTGCCGATGATGTGCGGCCCGGACGGCCCGACCCACAGCCACGGCTCGCCCTCGCGGGAAGCCGGCGGCGCCGGCCGCCAGCAGGAACGGCGTCACGAACGCCTCCTGGAACTCGTCGTCGCGGTAGGCCGTGGCCAGCGGCTGGCCGCTGGTCCCGGCCGTCTCGCCGACGCACGAACCGGTGCCGCTGCCGGTGCAACGCCCTGCGGGATGAAGTCGAGGCAGCGGAAAGCGGCGCAGGTCGTCCAGCGGCGTCGGCCCGAGCAGCCAGAGGTCGTCGACCGTGCGAACGCGGTCGCGCACGTCCCAGCCGAGGCGGTCCTGGCGGCGCAGCCAGTAGCGGCTGCCGTGGTCGGGGTGAAAGTGCAGCGCCAGCAGCTCGCGCAGCCGGTCGTCGTAGCCCACCGCAGAAACACGCGGTTGTCGTTCACAGGCCATGTCATGCGGCATCACCTCCCGGCCCGTTCAAGGAAGTCCGCCACCGTCGGTCCGCCAGCCAGGCTTCGTGGCCGCGGAAGAAGTGGTCGTCGAGACGCGGCTGCATCATTTCTTTGGGCGGACGCAAGCGGTCGAACCAGGTCGCCAGCGTGGCCCGGTCCGCGGCGAAATCGTCTTCCGGGGCGATGACCAGCTTGGGATGATCGAGGACCGCGAAGGCGTCGTAGTCATGGGTCGCCGAGGGTGGGTGCGATCAGGACAAGAGCGGGTCCGAGCCGGCCGCCTCGAGTCCCGCCGGCAGCAGGGTGCAGCCGAAGCTGTAGCCGACCAGCACCAGCGGCAGGGCCGGCCCCACCACCGAACGCACCTGGTCAATGGCGCCGGCCAGGTCCTCCTGGTAGGCGGTCTCGTCGGGGACATGCGCGGTTTCCCAGAAGCGGGCGAGGTGCTCGGCGACATCGACGGCCGGTCCCTCGCTGGCGCCGACGCCGCGGTAGTTGAAGCGCAGTGCGACCAGGCCGTGCCGCGCCAGGCCATCGCCCAGGCCGCGGACCACGTTGTTGTGCATGCTTCCGCCCAGGAGCGGGTGCGGGCCGGCCAGCAGCACCGCTCCCCGGGGCATGGTCGCATCCGGATAGCTCAACTCGCCTTCCAGCTGATACGGGCCCGCCGGGAACCGGACGGCTTCGACCACCAGGCCATCAGGCATACACAGGGCCGGCATCAGCTTTCTCCCGTTGCGAGTCCTGGGAATAAGGGTATTCCCGGGTGAAGTGCTCGAACAGCACCGCCAACTTCAGCCCCTTTTCGATATCGCCTTCGATTTCGATGCGGCGAGCGAAAAACGCCTCCTGCGGGCTCTGCCGGCCGTGGACCAGGTCCTCGAACACCGCCCGGCTCATGCGATAAAGGACCTCGGTCGCCCCAATCAGCCTGCGATGCACTTGCGCGGTGCCGTCGCCCAGGTAGCACGACCACTGCCCACCGCCCGGTCCCACGATGTCCAGGCCAATTGTGATTTCGAGCGGAATCCGCGCCAGGGCTGATTGTGCCACCGCCTGCGGAAAGAACTCCTCGAGGTAGGGCCCGCAGCGAAAGGTGCTCCGATCTGAATGCTGCCTGCGACCGGCTCGGCCCCACCGATCGGCGACAGCGAAGCGGATGAGGCGTTCCAGCAGCGGCCGGTCGATGCGCGGCGGCGGCAGGTGCGGCAGCGCGGCTTGCGTATTGCGATCGTCGAAGATGGGGTCGCCGTGGAAGTAGGGCCAGTATTCGCGCAGTTGTTCCAGGAACGTCTCTTCCAGCGGCGTGGGCGGCTGGAACGTGGCCGGGTTGGTCCACTGGACCCCGTCAATCCCGAGCACGTCCGCCGCGATGGCCTTGATCTGGCGGGCGCGAACCGGCGTCCGGGCCACCAGATGATAAGTCCGGCCGTGGTGCGGCGGCTGATCGACAAGACTCGCGATAGCCCGGGCCACCCAGTCCACGGGGACGAGATTGCGCGGTTCCTCACCGGTGAAGGGAAGGCGGAGCGGCAGCATGTCGCCGCCCGCCTCCGCCTGCCGCCGGCCTGGGGGAGCCGGCAAGACGTGAACCCAGCTCCAGGAAGCGATAGAACCCGTGATAACTGCTCGTGAACCCGCTCTGGCTATCGCCGACGATGACGGAGGGTCGATACACCGTGACGCGCACCTGAGGACAGGCGCGGACCCGCCGCTCCGCCTCGAATTTGCTCCGTTCGTAGTCGTTATGAAGCACCTGGCCGCAGTCGAACTCGTCTTCCAACACGGGACCGGGCCGGCTGCCGCACACGAACGCCGTGGAGACGTGGTGCAATTCCCCGATGCCGGCAGCTGCGCAAAGATCGAGGAGGCGTTGCGTCCCCTCGACGTTGGTGGTCCAGGGATCCCGGGCCTGGGTGCGCCGCAGGGCGACGTCGGCGGCGGCGTGTACGATGCAGGAGCAGCGCCGCGCCAGCCAGGCCCTTTGCGCGAGCGACAGGCCGAGGTGCGGTGCATCAAGGTCACCCGCCAACACGACCGGGTTGGCCGACCGGTCGCGCGGCGGTTCTGGCCAGGCAGCGAGCAATTCCCGGACACGCTCCTCGGCCGGCCGCGACCGGGCATCGCGTGCCAGGACCGCGACGTGCCGGCCCGCTGCGAGAAGCTCGCGGAGCAGATACCGGCCAAGAAACCCGGTGGCACCGGTGAGCAGGGTGTATCCTGAGGTTTGCATCGCGCCGATCCTATATGGCCTCTGCTAGGGACTCGCGAAAGAGCCACTCGGTCAAGTTTCGGGATAACTTGGTGGCACGCCCTGAGGTACTCCGAAGGGCGTGCCTGAGCGCCAACCACGCCCTTCGGAGTACCTCAGGGCGTGCCACCCATAAGTTGACATCGACCTGCCATTGACCAAGTTGTTTCTCCGCGGGCACTAACTTCCGTCTTGGCCGGCAGGCGAGCGCCGGCCAAGAGTAATCGCACGAGCAAGACAAAGGCGGGCGCAAGGGGACGTGGAATTCTCGGCGGACCGGGGAGTGGCGAGTCCAGCGGCCACAACCTCTTATTTTCGTTGCTGTTATGAATTCAATTCACCCTGACCGGGGGGGGTGAGCGATTTGCCCAGCAATTTGCCCAGAAATGGCACTTCCCTGCCGCCCTCAGTCCCTTTCCTGGAGCCCCGCCTCCAACTGCCGCGCGTGCTTGTAATCCTGCTGCGCCTGCGCGGTTCGCCCCAGGGCGGCATAGACGTGGCCGCGATTGGTGTAGCAGGCCGGCGTCTGCGGCGCCAGGGCCACGCAGACGGCGAAGGCGGCCAGCGCATCCTGGTCGTCTCCCAGGCGATGGGCACAAATGCCGCGATAGAAGTTCGGCCACAGCCCCTGCGGCTGGAGTTGCAGGGCGCGATCGAGATACTCGGCGGCCCGGCGCAAATCGCCTGCTTGCAGATACGCCCGGCCGAGGGCGTAGAACTCCCAGGCGTCGCGCGGCGTCAGCGCCGTCTCCCGGCGGGCTGCTGCCTCCGCCAGCTCCGTCAGGCCCAGCGCACGGCATGATTCTGCCGTTCATGGGCGAGAACGCAGCTCGATCCAAACAGACTCTCCGCCTCGTCCAGTATGCTCAGCGCCTCCTGATGGGTACGGCGAACCTCGTTCGGGGGAGCGAAACCCGCTCGCAGGTTCGTCCACAGGATGGCCAGGTCGAGCAGATCGGTCTGGACTTCTCGTTCCGCGGCCGAGTCGCCAAGACGGCATGCGATCAGGTCGCGCTTCTGCCAGACCCCGCGACAGGTCTCGGCAACAAGGCGAGCCTGGTCCGGCTGGGAGGGAACTAATCCCGTACAGGGGCCGTATGCGCTCGCACAGGAGGTGCAACTCGCGGGCGGCGCGGCCCCGTTCAGCCCGCTCGAGGCCGCCTTGCAGACGCGCCGGAAGGTCGCGGCGGAGCGGCCAATCGGGCATCAAGGCGGCTCCGTGCTGGAAAGCGTCCCGGGCGGCCGTGAAGTCGCGCTGGCGCAGATGCTCCTCGCCCTGTTGTAATGCAGCCTCCGCCATGCGGGTTTGCCGCAGGCCATGAGCAATCAGCAGCGTGGCCGCCATGACGCCCATCAAGAACAATCCCCAAATCGGTAGGGCCAGCGGGCGGCGGCGACGCCACTTCCGCCAGCGCTCCGTCGGGCTGCGATTGGCGACGCCTTGGAGGGGCAGGTCCGCCAGATGACGGCGCAGGTCGGCCGCGACTTCGCCGGCACTCGGGTAGCGCTGGGCCGGGTCGGCGGCCAGGCACCGGCCGAGCAGGTCCGCCAGCCCCACGGAGACCCACGGATTCCGTTGCCGCAACCGTTCGCCGGGCCGCTCGGCCGGGATGGGAACCGGGCCGCCAAGGACGGAATAGAGCAGCACGCCCAGGGAGTAGATGTCGGCCCGCGCGTCCACGGCGACGGGC
The DNA here is from genome assembly GCA_963827935.1 of uncultured Planctomycetota bacterium. Classification (GTDB taxonomy): domain Bacteria; phylum Planctomycetota; class Planctomycetia; order Gemmatales; family Gemmataceae; genus DATFNV01. The sequence continues at coordinate 251,995 of CAWHCN010000005.1, forward strand.
ACGGGGCGGCGTCCGGCAACAGCGGTGAGGGCGGCCTGGTGCTCCGGGGCCATGTACCCGGGCGTGCCGCCCAACCCCGCCGGTGCCAGGCCGCCGGCGGGCAGCGGCGCGCGTGCGCCAGGTGGAAATCGAGCAACAGGGGCTGTCCATCGGCCGCCAGCAGGACATTCGAGGGCTTCAGGTCCAGGTGAAGCAGGCCGCGTTCATGGGCATATTGCAAGGCATCGGCCAGGCAGGCCCCCAGCCAGCAGGCGGCCTGGCCATAGGCGGCTCCCGCTCAGAAAACGGCAGGCTGGTCCTTCGACCGCCAGTTGCGCCGGCGCCAGTGCCTGGGTTTGTTGCAAGGTTCGAAGCAGATCGAGGCCGGTGCGGCGGGCGGCGGGGATGTCGTTTAGCCGGGCCAGCAGATCAGCCAGGGACGCTCCGCCGAAGTACGGCTGGCAGAGGCCGCGCAGATCGCGCTGCGGAAAATCATGCACGGAATAAAGCGGCATGATGTGCGTGTGCTGCAGGCGCGAGAGCGCCAGATGCTCGCGACCGCCGCCGGGCGCCAGCTTGAGCACCACCAGCCGGCCGGCCAGCGCAGCCTGGCGGGCGAGGAAGACTCGGGCGTGGCCGCCGCGGCCCAACTCCGCGAGCAGGCGGAAGTCTCCCAGGCTCTCGCCCACACGGGGAAAACAGGGGCGATTCAGGCCCGCCGAGACGACCCGATGGCATTCCAGCAGCGCCTGGACCTGGGGCTGCCACTGCGGGAAGCGACGCTGGAGGTCGTCGGCTTCCACCGACTGGCCAGCCTCGCTCCGCAGGCCGATCTCCTCGGCCACCAACTCGAGTGCCTCCTCCGGATGATCGGCTAATTCGGGGTGAGTCGCCAGGTATTTGTCGGCCCCAGGTCGGTCTCCGGTCCGCCAGCGCCGGACCATATCCTCGGCCAGGCGCTCGACCAGCCGGCGGCGGTCCTCGCGGGCCTCTCGGCCTGGGAGCGCGGGAATGGTGCCGGCGGTCATGGGAAAGATCCTCGCAGAGCGGGAGCCGGGGCCGCTGCCAGTGCTTCTGCTGGCAGCGCCATCTGCGCCGCCAAACGCCGCAGGATGCGACGAACGCTCCCTTCGTGCAGACCGGTGCGCTCGGCTATCTCGATGAGGTGTAACCCCTGCCGCCGCAGCCGGAGGATCTCATGATGCTCCGGCGGGCAGAGGGCCAGCATCCGCTGCCAGAGTTCACCGGCCTGGGCCACCTCACTGGGGCGCGGCTGGTGGGGCTCGGGCAGCTCGTCCATGACGGCAGCCGCCGGCTGCTCGTGCTCCAGCGCCGCGCGGTGATGCCGATACTGGCTGACGAGACGCCGCCGCGCCACCGTCACCAGCAGCGCCCGCAGCCGGGTTCGATCTGTGACTGTCCAGGCCTTCTCACGCAGCGCGTGCAGAACATGGACCCAGACCGACTGCACGACATCGACGGAGTCGAGCTTGGTCCGAAGGGGGCCCGACAGGGACCGCCGCACCAACATGCGCAGGTAGGGCTCGTAGTCGGCCACGATCAACTCGGCGGCCGCCATGTCCCCCGCGGAGAGACGCTCCAAGAGTTGATCGAGAGAATCCATGGGGTTTATTCCTCTTCGCTAAGCCACGTGTCCCGCCCAGGCACGCTGCCAGCGCAGGGCGCAGCTCGACGGTTGAAGCGCTGTTGCCAGATGCGGACGGTGGCCAGGGTGGTGGTTGTCAGGACAACCAACCAAGGCCCGAAGCGGGCAAAGAGCGGCCCGGGCTCGCCGCCTTCTCCGATCCTGGAAAGGCACGTGAAGAACTCATCGACGTTGCGCTGCAGCAGTGCGGCATCGAATGGCAGCCCGCATTCGAGCAGGGCACCCACCCGCGCCGAGAGACCGGGTGAGGCCGACCGATCGGGAGGGTCAGCGGCGACGAACGGCTCGGCTTCCGGGCGCACCTCGACCTGGTCCGCCTGGGAGGCAACAGCGCCGGCGCTGGCCCTGTCCTCGGCGATGTGCTGAGTAGCTGGGCTCGCACTGGCGAGCATCTCCGCCGCCGGCCCCACCACCGGTGCGGCTTTTTCGGAGGTTGGATCACCCGGGCCCGGAGCCGCTGGACGGCCAGCCGCCGCGGGGGTTCGCGCTGGGGCCGAAGGATCGGTGAGTATCGAGTCGGCGCGGACGACAAGGACTCGCTGAACGCGGCCCGATGGAATTCAGCCGTCTCCCGTTCGGGGGAGGCATCGTGATCCAAATCGGCGGTTCGAGCGGTGACGTCTAACTTGTTAAATTGGTTGGCGTCAAGCAGCGCCTGGCCACTTCTGGGAGGCGCCATGAACAGCAGCATTCCAGGCCCGGCCGTCGTGAGGAGGGTCCGCTGTTCGAGCGGCTCGACCTCGGGCCGACGAGAACGGCCATGGCGTCGCACGGCTTCATCCATGAACAATCACCTCCTTCCGTGGCCAGGGCCATGCAGGACGCCCACCACGAGACCGGCAACTATTAGACTGCATTGGGGGATTGGTGGCAACCCCGGTGGGGCAGAGTCAAGCGCAACGTGTCGGCGCCACCTGTTGTTGTGCCGCTACTCGGCGACGGCCCTGCATGGACTCGATCTGATGGCGCCGAACCGCGTATCTTGTCACACCTTCTCACGAGGGTTACCCTTGGGTATCGTGTTCAGCTGCCTCGAACTCTCACCTCAGGCATTCCATGCCGGGCGACGTGCTGCTCGATGAGGCCCTGGTGCAGCGACTGCCGTTGCCGTTGGCGCAACTGTATCGGCGCGCACCACAACGCCAAGACGGCGCTGGAACGGCATCTGACCGCGTACTACCTGTGGGAGGCCGGTCTGAAACTGCTCGGTTCGGTGGCCATTGTGGCCTACGCGGAGCAGGGGCCAACGGATCAACAGCTGGCCGAGCGGCTGCACAATCTGGCGCGGCCCTCACTGGGTCACTGGTGGGAATTCGTCCGCCGCCTCGTGCCGATCCTGGCCGAGCAGCAGCGGGGAGCATTTCCCCAGGTGGGCGAGCTGCTCCTGGGTCGGGCCCGGAATGATCTGCCTCGTGCTGCCGCCCTGGATGCGGCCTTGCGTCAGGCCCTGGACAACAAGAGCGGCGGCGGCAGTCACGTCCGCTTGACCGAGCTGTTCGATCGCCTGGTGCAGTACCGTAATCGCGAGCTTGGGCATGGGGCGGCGGGCCGGCGACTCGGGCGAGTTCTACGAGCGCATGAGCCGGGCGCTGATGGCCGGCGTGGGCGAGCTCCTCGGCCGGCTGGATACGCTCGCGGGCGGCCGGCTCCTCTTTGTGGCCGACGTTCGCCAGGTCGGCGGCAACTGGCTGGTGGAACGCTACCAGCTCATCGGCGAGACGCCGCGGCGGATCGAGTCGCTGGAGCTATCGCACGCGGAAGCAAGCCGGCTCCCTTTTGCCGGCCGTGTTTACCTGGATGGTGCTGCCGACCCTGTCGATGCGTTGAAGTCGCTGAGTTCCCTGCACCCGCTGGTGATTCACGATGCCGACGCGGCGGAGGTGTTGTTTCTCAACTCCCGGCGCCGAGCGCCGGCAAGGCCGGGCGGACGGAGTACCTCAGCTACACCACCGGCCGGACGGTCGATCGCCCGGACTTGGGGAGCGAGCAGCGTGAGCTGTTGGCCCGGGTCCTGGGCATGCCGGTGGCCCAGGAAGAGGCAGCTGCGTGGGCCAGCCGGTCGCAGGCCGAGGAAGCGCCCGCCCCGGAGTCTGCCCCCCAGGGACAGCGGACGCTGGGGGAATTCGAATTGTTGAGCGAGCTGGGCCGCGGCGGCATGGGCGTGGTCTACCGGGCCTGGCAGCCGTCCCTGGGCCGCCAGGTGGCGCTCAAGAAACTGCAACGCTCGGGGGATGCCAAGTCGGAGGCACGCTTTGCCCGCGAGATCCACGCGCTGGGCCGCGTCGAGCACCCGCACCTGGTCAAGATCTTCACCTCGGGGACCGACGGCGATGAGTGGTTCTACGCCATGGAGTTGGTGGAGGGAGCGCCGTTGTCCGCCGTCTGCGACCGGCTGCAAACCCGGACGGCCAGCGTCACGGCCCTGGACCATGAGAGCTGGCACCAGGCCCTGAGCACCGTTTGTGCAGAAGCGCGCAAGAGTGAGAAACTGCTCAGCGATGCGCACGACGGCGGCCTGGTGCCGGCGGTCAGGTCCGGCGGCGTGGCGGCCACCGGGGAGCCGCCGCTGCCGTCCGCGGGACGGGGCTACGTGCGCCAGATCGTGGAGCTGATGGCCGGGGCCGCCGATGCCGCCCATGCCCTCCATGAGGCAGGCATCATCCACCGCGACATCAAGCCGGGCAACATCATGGTGACCGCGGACGGCAACCAGGCCGTGCTCATGGACCTGGGCCTGGCCCAGCTGGCTGATGACCTCGACGGCCGACTGACACGCACACGACAGTTTGTGGGCACTCTGCGCTATGCCAGCCCACAACAGGTGCTGGCCGTGGGCAAGCTCAACCGGACGACGGACGTTTACAGCCTCGGCGCCAGCCTGTGGGAGCTCCTGGCCCTGCGGCCGCTGTTCGCCGCCACCGAGCAAACTCCGACCCCGGAGCTGATGGAAAAGATTCAGCGCGAGGAACCGCAGCGGCTCCGGCAGTGCCAGCCCGGGATCGCGCGCGACCTGGAAGCCATTGTGCATCGGTGCCTGGAAAAGGCCCCCGAGAAGCGCTACGCCACTGCCCACGACCTGGGCCGCGACTTGCGCCGTTTCTTGAACGGCGAACCGGTGCGGGCCCGGCCGGTGAGCGGCTGGGAGCGGGCCCTGAAATGGGTGCGCCGCCATCCGGCCACCGCGGCGGTTTACGCCCTTGTCCTGATGGTCGTCTTCTTGGGCCTGGTCGGCGGAACGATTTTCTCGCTCTGGCGACGCGCGGAAACCGCCTTCGCGGCCGCTGACCTGGCCCGCCAGCAGGCCGAGCTTGCCCGCCATGACGCCGACCTGGCTCGCCAGCAGGCTGAGTGGTTGGTTTACGCCGGCAATATCTACAAGGCGCAGGGGGAATGGGAAGCCAGCAACGGCCGAGTGGCCTACCACTATCTCGATGCCTGCCGCTGGGATTTCCGCGGCTGGGAGCATGACTATCTCTACACTCTTTTCAACAAGAACCAGCGGACCTTTCGAGGGCACAAGGATCGGGTCTCCTCGGTGGCGATGAGTGCCGACGGCAATTGCATCGTGAGCGGCAGTTGGGACGGGACCGCAAAGCTCTGGGATGCGCGGACGGGGCAGGAGACCCTGACGCTCGCGGCTCACGCCTACGGAGTCATGGGGGTGGCCCTCGGCGCCGACGGCCGACGCATCCTTACCGGTGGTAGGGACAAGACCGTAAAGGTCTGGGATGCGCTTACGGGCCAGGAACTGCTGACCCTACCCCAGACGGACACCGTTACCAGCGTGGCCCTGAGCAGCGACGGCCAACGCGTCGCCGTCGGAACTCGCGACCACACCGTGAAGCTCTGGGATGCACGCACCGGTCAGGAAACCCTAACCCTCAAGGGGCACATGGATGATGCCACCTGCCTGGCTTTCAGCCCAGACGGCAAGCACATCGTCAGCGGCAGCCAGGACAAGACCGTCAAGGTCTGGGATGCGGACACAGGTCAAGAGATCCTGACGTTCAAGGGGCACACGGACTCCGTCCAAAGCCTGGCTCTGAGCAGCGATGGCAAACGCGTTGTTAGCGCCAGCTGGTACAGTGCGCTGAAGGTCTGGGATGCGCACACGGGTGAGGTCGCCCTGTCCATCCAGGGACGGACGGAAGCTTTCTCGAGCGTGGCCCTGAGCCGCGACGGCACACGCATCGTCTGCGGCAGCCTGGAGGGGACGGTGCAGGTCTGGGATTCACATACCGGCCAAGAGACCCTGACCCTCAAGGGGCACGCCGATTGGGTCTCCGCCGTGGCCGTGAGTGCCGATGGCGCACGCATCGTCAGCGGCAGCTGGGACAAGACCGTGAAGGTCTGGGATGCGACGATCAAGCAGGAATCCCTGACCCTGCGAGGCCACACCGGCGCGGTTGACCGCGTGGCGGTGAGCCCGGATGGCAAATACATCGTCACAGGCAGTAGGGACAAGACCATCAAGATCTGGGACGCTGCCACGGGCCAGGAAACCCTGACTCTCAAGGGACACACCGGATCGATAACGGCGCTGGCCGTGAGTCCCGACGGCACACGCATCTTTAGCGGCAGTTCAGACAAGACCATAAGAGTCTGGGACTTGCCTACAGGCCAGGAAACTATGACCCTTCACGGACACACCGACGCCATCTTCAGCGTGGCAGTGAGCCCGGACGGTAATCACATCGTCACGGGCAGCAAGGACAAGACCGTAAAGGTCTGGGAGTTGCGCACGGGCCATGAAACCATGACACTGACCGGACACACCGACATGGTCCGCGGCGTGGCCGTGACCCCGGATGGGAAACGCATCGTCAGCGGCAGCGAGGACAAGACTGTGAAAGTCTGGGACGCAGACACGGGACAGCAGCTCATGACCCTCAACGGGCACACCGACTGGGTCACCTGCGTGGCCGTGAGCCCTGACGGCAAACGCATCGTCAGCGGCAGCAGCGACGAGACCATAAAAGTTTGGGACACGGATACGGGCCAGGCGATCTTGACCCTCAAGGGGCACACAAGCGGGGTCAGGAGCGTGGCCGTGAGCCCCGACGGCAAACGCATCGTCAGCGGCAGCGAGGACGACACAGCGAAGGTCTGGGATGCAGCCACGGGCCAGGAAACGCTGACCCTCAAAGAACACAACGACAGTGTCTTCAGCGTGGCCTTTGGCCCCGACGGCAAACGCATCGTCAGCGGCAGCAAGAACAAGACCGTGAAGGTCTGGGACGCGAGCCGGAGCGAGCCAAGGGTTTTGCCAGTGTGGGAATGATGGTTCCGCTAGGTAGCCTGCGGCGCCAGCCAAGGGCGAATCGGGCCGGCCTTGGCTGGCACCGCGGGCTCGCAGAGGTGCCGTCATTGCTTCCAACCTGCTGCTGAATCTCCCGCCGGCTGGCCGAAGGTGATTTATCTTTCCGCTTGCAGGTGCGCCTCGACGAACCAGAGCCACTTGTCGATGCCGCGCGACACTTCCGTGAACAGGTCGGCCGTGTCCAGGTCGCCGAGGTCGTTGGACTGGTCGATGGCCTTGCGTGCCGCCTTGCCGAATGCCGCCAGGGCCGATGACAGGGCATCAACGTGGCTGCGCCCGTCCACCGCGTTCGCCGGGTATTCGGACAGCGAGGTTCGCTTCGCCACCATGCGGGCCGTCCCCTCGGCGACGCCGCCGAGCTGCACCGCCCGTTCGGCGATGAGGTCCACGTAGTCCTCCACCTCCTCGTTGATCTTGTCGAACAGCTCGTGCAGGCCGATGAAGTGGGGTCCCTTGACGTTCCAGTGGGCCTGCTTGGTTTGCGTCTGCAGATCGATGCAGTCGGCAAGCCGCGCGTTGAGAAGCTCGATCGCCTTGACACGGGTTCCCTCGGAAAGGTCGTTCTTGGTCTTGAACATGGTGAATCTCCTTTACTCGTGACAGGTCGTTCGGGTTGACGGACGGAGACGGTCCAGGCCAGGCCTTCGGGAAGGCCAGCAGATCGGCATTGACCTGGTCCTTGTGAGTCGAGCACAGCCCGTGCGCGCGCCCGGATAGATTTTCAGCGTGGCGCCCTTGATCACCTTTGACGAACGCAGGGCCGCAGCGCCGATGGGTACAATTTGGTCATCGTCGCCGTGAATGACCAGGGTCGGCACGTCGAATTTCTTGAGATCTTCGCTGAAGTCCGTCTCGGAGAGGGCCTTGATGGAGTCGAAGACGCCCTTGAAACCCCCGATCAGCGTCATGTCTGACGAGCTGCGCGAGCGGCCGGCTTGATCAGCTTCCGAGCAGCGAACCCTCCGCGGCACTCGCCTCCCGCCGATTCGCATCGTCTCCCAACACCTGCGAATTCGCCAGTACCTGCGGTATTGCGCTAATCTCTCAGGCACTGGCGGGCCCGGCGGTGGGGATGTAAAATGCCACTTTACGCCGATCATTCTGCTGGCAAGGGGATCGATCCATGGCTCGCACGTCCTTCGTTCGCGTGGATTCTTCTCGGGCTTTGCCTTTCACGGCCGGCTCTTGCCGACGAACCGACCTCGATTCCCCGCGCAACAACGCCGCAGGTCCACCAGACGGTCGATCGCGCCATTGGATACATGCAGACCGAAAGTGCCGCCTGGTTGAACGCGCGCAAATGCGCCGCCTGCCATCACGTGCCGATGCCGCTTTGGGCGCTGAGCGAAGCCGACCGGCAGGGGTACGCGATCGACAAGAAATTCGTGGCGGATACGACCGAGTCCTTGCTGGGCAGCAAGGACAAGTTGATGGCCTCGAAGATCTTTCCCAATCCGGCTGATCCACCCGACCCGCGCCCCCAGGGTCGAGGGCTGAACATGGGGCTCCCGTTCCTGGCCGTCGCTGCACAGTCGTTGCCCTCGCTGAAAGAGGGACAAAAACAAAGCCTGAAGCTGATCGCGGAGGAAATCGTCAAGAAGCAGCAACCAGACGGTTCGTGGGAGTTCTTTGCCACTCTCAGGCGACCGCCGATCAACGAAAGCCAGACCACCGACGCCGCCTGGATCATCATGGCGCTCGAGGGGGAAACGGGACCCGACGCGCCGGAATCGCAGCGGGCGGCGCTGTCGAAAGCGATCGCCTGGCTCGACGCTGCCAAGCTCTCCGACATCCATCAAGACAAGGTCCTGAAGGTGCTGCTGGGGGTTCGCTCCGCCAAGCCGCGCAAAACGATGCAAACGACGATCGACGAGTTGCTTGCACTGCAACGCGCCGACGGTGGCTGGAGCCAGACCGTCCCGGAATTGAAGAGCGACGCCTTTGCCACCGGCCAGACTTTGTATGTCTTGTCGCTCGCCGGTTATACGGCCGAACGACCCGAAATCAAGCGAGGGATTGACTTCCTGGTCGCCACGCAAAAGCCGGACGGCAGTTGGCCGATGATTTCTCGATCGACCCCCGATGGTTCGCCCGGGAGCTCGAAACTATTGACGCCGATCACCTGCGCCGCCAGCTCCTGGGCCACGCTCGGCCTGGCGAGACTTGTGCCGAAGGGAAAACCCGCCAAGGCCGACGCTGATCGTTCGGCGGCCCAGGGATTGAGGTAGCCGACAGCGACTAGCTCCACGTCTGTACTGGCCGGTTTCGGTTGCCGCCGCGTCACGCCCGCTTGGCGATCAGACGCTCGGCCAGGTCGAACAGCGCTTCCACCGCCAGGGCCATGAGCGCGGCGGGAATGGCGCCTTCCAGCATGAGCGGGACGTCGAACTTGTCGATGCCGCGGAGGATCGGGCTGCCGTAGCCGCCGGCGCCGATGAAGCCGCCGAGCGTCGCGGTGCCGACGTTGATCACCGCCGCGGTCTTTACCCCCGCCAGGATCATTGGGGCGGCCAGGGGCAATTCAATCCGCCAGAGAATCGCCCACCGCGGTAGGCCCAGCGCCTCGGCCGACTCGCGGAGCGATTCAGGGATCCCCTGGATTCCCGCGTGAGTGTTACGGACGATCGGCAGCAGGCTGTACAGGAACAGGGCGGCCACCGCCGGCGGGGCGCCGGTGCCGCGGCCGACCAGCCACATCATCACCGGGATCATGAACAGCAGCAGGGCCAGGGACGGAATCGTTTGCAGCACGCCGGTCGCGGCGAGGATGCCGCGGCCCAGGGACGGGCGGCGGGCGGCCAGCACCCCCAGCGGGACCGCGATCAGTACCGCCGCCAGCAGCGAGGGGACGACCAGTGTCAGATGCTCGATCGTCGTGGTGACCAACCGCTGGACGAGCGTGTCATCGGCGGACGTTTCGCCGAGGCCGAGCTTCTCATTCAAGAACGTGGCGGCGACCTGGGTTTCGCTCGCCTTGTCGACCTGGACCCGGCTGTTAAGCCGCTGCATGTCCGCCTCGGTGACCCGGCCTTCGAGCCGGCGCAACTGCGCGACCACACCCGGATGCCGCGTCTCGAGATCGGCCCGGTAGAGCCAGACGGCTTCGTAGGTCGGGAAGAACCGGCGGTCGTCGTCCAGCACCAGCAGGTCGTACTGGGCTATCTCGCCATCCGTCGTGTACAGCTCCATCAAGTCGATGGCTTTCTCGACCAGGGCCCGGTACGCCAGCGTGTGATTCATCCCCTGCACGTTGGTTTGAGGCAAGCCGTAGTGTTGTTTCAGGCCCGGCCAGCCGTCCGGGCGGTCGAGGAACTCGTGGATGAACCCCAGCCGCAGTTCCGGGTGCATTCGGAGATCGGAGATGGAGCGGATGCCCTTGGCGGCGGCCACGTCCTTGCGCATTCCCAGGGCGTAGTTATTGCGGAAGCCGAGCGGCCGGCTCATCTGAATGCCGTGCGCGGCGAGCGCGGCGGCCAGGTCGGGCGGGTCGGCCCTGAGGATTTGATGGGTGATGGTCCCGGTGTATTCGGGGTAAACGTCGATGTCGCCCTGGGTGAGGGCCAGCCAAAGGGCGGGGGTGCCGCCGAGGTCGTCGCGGCGGGCCTCGACCCCGGCCTGCCGTGCGAGCTGCGCCGCCATTTCGCCGAGGATCACCGACTCGGTGAATTTCTTCGATCCGACCACGACTACCGCCTTCGGCGGGCGGGTGCCGGAACAGCCAGCGAACAGCACCAGGGCGACGAGGGCGAGTCGAGTCACGTCGCCTCCTGGGGAACCTGCGGGCCGCGCTGGGCCTGGATGAACCGGGTGACGAAGGGGTCGGCCGGGTGATGCCAGAGGTCCGCCGGGCTCCCCTCCTGAACGATCTGCCCCTCGCGCAACAGGACGACGCGGTCGGCAAAGAAGACGGCCTCGCCGAGGTCATGGGTGACGAGCACCACCGTCTTACCGAGTGAGCGGAAAATGTCGCGCAGGTCGGCTTGCAGATCGGCCCGCACCAGCGGGTCGAGGGCCGCCAGCGGTTCGTCGAGGAGGAGCGCGGCTGGGTCGAGCATGAGGGCCCGGATCAGTCCGACCCGCTGCCGTTGCCCGCCGGAAAGCTGATGCGGATAGCGGGCCAAGCCATCAGCCGGAAATCGTGTCAAGGCGGTAAGGTCGTTGACGCGGGCGTCGATCCGCGGGCGGTCCCAACCGAGGTAGCGGGCCATCAGCGCGACATTCCCTCGCGCGGTCAAATGGGGGAACAATCCGCCGTCCTGGATGACGTACCCAGTTCGCTGGCGGACCTGCCGGATGGACGCCGGCGTGACCGCGGTGCCGTCAAACGCGACCGTTCCGGTGTCCGCGGCCACCAGCCCAATCAGTAGCCGCAACAGCGTGGACTTGCCGCACCCGCTCGGTCCAATGAGCACGGTGCTCCGGCCGGCTGGCACGGCCAGCGTGACCGGGCCGAGGACCGGCCGGCCGGCGTACCGCTTCGACACCCCATTCAGGTGAAACATGGTGCGGCGTCAGCCCTCCACCAACACGCCCTTCCAGAAGGCGACGTGGCCCGCGATCTCCTTTGCCGCGTCTTTCGGATGGGGATAATACCAGGCGGCGTCCGGATTCTGCTTGCCGCCCACCTCGATGGTGTAGTAACTCGCCGTGCCTTTCCAACCGCAGACGGTCTGAGTAGGGCTCGGCCGAAAGTACTCCTTGTGAATCGCGTCGGCGGGGAAGTAGTGGTTTCCCTCGACCACGATGGTGCGGTCGGACTCGGCCAGGACAGCCCCGTTCCAGGTCGCCTTCGGCATAATCGAGCTCCGGTGATTCGTTTCTGTGCTTTCCGTTTCCCGCGCTCGATACGAGCCGGAAGCGTAAGCGACGGAACGACTGACCGTCGCTAACGCTTCCGGCTCGTGTTGTCGATTCTGCTCAAATGCTGGTGAGATAGAGCACCGCGAAGAAGTTCTGCTCGTCGGTCCAGACATCGTCCGTTCGCAGCCCGCACCGGGCGGCCCGAGACTTCAACTCCGCAAGGTTGTATTTGTAGGAGTTTTCAGTGTGGATCGTTTCCCCCACTTTGATGCGGAACTCCGCGTCGCCGATCCGGACTTGCTGGTCAGATAGACTGACTAGGTGCATCTCGATGCGCGAGCGTTCGCGGTTGTAGAACGCCCGGTGTCGAAAGGCGGCGAGGTCGAAATCGGCCGCCAGTTCGCGGTTGATGCGAACCAGCAGGTTGCGGTTGAATGCCGCGGTCACGCCCCGCCGGTCGTTGTAGGCGGCCTCGATGACGCGCGGGTCTTTTTGCAGATCGACGCCGAGCAACAGCCCGCCGCCTCGGCCCACCAGCCCGGCGATCCGGCGGAGCAGCTGATTGGCCTTCGCCGGGTCGAAATTCCCGATCGTCGAGCCGGGAAAGTAGACGACGCGCCGGGCCGCCGGTACGTCCGGAAGCGGGAACTCCTCGGTGAAGTCGGCGCAGAGCGGCAGCACCGCCAGGTCCGGATGTTCCTGGACCAACGCGGCGGCGGCCGCGTGAAGGTGGCTGCCGGACAGATCGACCGGAACGTAGCCGGCAGGCCGGTGCAACCGGTCGAGCAGCAACCGGACCTTGACCAGACTGCCGGCGCCGAGTTCGACCAGCAGGCACTGCGGGCCGCACCACGCGGCCATCCGGTCGGCGTTCTGCCTCATGATGCCGAGTTCGGTCCGCGTCAGGTAGTAATCGTCGAGTTCGGTGATGCGGTCGAACAGGTAGGAGCCGGCGTTGTCGTAGAAGTATTTGGCCGGAAGTTCCTTCTGCGGCCGGCCGAGGCCGGCCAGTACGTCGTCCAGGAAGGTGTCGGTCTGGGTCGGCAGTGCGGCGGTGCTCATGGGCGTACATCCTTCGCAAATCGGATGCCGGAGAACTGCCAGCGGGCGCTGGGCGGAAAAAAGTTTCGATAGGTCAGGCGGACATGGCCGGCCGGAGTCACGCACGACCCACCGCGCAGGACCATTTGGTTACACATGAATTTACCATTGTACTCCCCCAGGGCCCCGGCTGCCGGATGGTAGCCAGGGTACGCGATGTATGGGCTCGCCGTCCACTCCCACACATCCCCGAAGAACTGCCCATCGCCCGGGTCTGGAGCCGGGTGAAAGCGACCGGCGTCGAGGAAGTTTCCCGCCGCGGCGCGCCCTTCGACCGCGATTTCCCATTCTGCCTCCGTCGGCAACCGCGCCCCGGCCCACCGGGTGAACGCATCTGCCTCATAGTAGCTGACGTGGCAAACCGGCTCGGCCAAGTCGAGAGGCCGCGTCCCGCGGAGCGTAAAGATCGACCAGCCGTCCGCCCTACGCTCCCAGTATAGCGGGGCCGTCCAGCCGTTGAGCTGCCGAGCCGCCCAGCCGTCGGAGAGCCACAGCGTCGGCCGGTCATACCCACCGTCTTCCATGAATGCGAGGAACTCGCCCGCGGTGACCGGCCGCGCTGCTATCTCGAAACTCTCCACAAAAACCCGATGCCGCGGCGACTCGTTGTCGAACGCGAACCCCTCGCCGGCGAAGCCGATCGACCGAACCCCGGCCGCATGCGCTTGCCATCGCTGTGGGGTCGCCGTGGCCGGTGGCGTGGACCACGGCGGCGCGTAGACGGGGTGCAACGGATTCAATCCGAACGCGTGTTTCAGGTCGGTGAGCAAGAGTTCCTGGTGCTGTTGTTCGTGGTTCAGTCCCAGCTCGACCAGCGGTGCGACCACCCCAGCAGCCCGCTGGAGAACGCGCTCCATCCGCTCATCGACCGCTTGCCGATAGACATACACCTCCGCCACGGTGGGGCGGGACAACAGGCCTCGGGCCGGCCTCGGCCAGCGGTCGCCGACCGCTTCGTAGTAGGAATTGAAGAGCGATCGGAACTGTGGATGATGAGGTTGGAAGTTGGGTTCGTGATCGGCAAGAACAAACGTCTCGAAGAACCAGGTGGTATGGGCCAGATGCCACTTGGGCGGGCTGCAATCGGGCATCGACTGTAGCCCGTAGTCTTCCACGTGGAGCGGCTCGCACAGCCGGTCGGACAACCGGCGAACTTCACGGTACCGGGCGGCCAGCGATTGCAGGTCGGCCATCGCATCCTCTGGGTCTGGAACCCGTGCCGGATTCACAAGCCCGCGGCAGGGCGCGGAAGAGCTCCTCGATCATCCATAGTGATGGTAGCAAGGCCCGTCGGCGATGGCACGACGCGGCCAGCCCGGCCTGGCGAACCTAACATAGTTCACGGGACACCGTCCGCCAGAACAAGTCGGAGGGAGGTCGAACATGCTCTGCGATCATGAGGTCGGACTCAAGCCGGCCCCGCCGCGCACGCCGGAGGGGTGTGAAGAATGCTTGCGGGCGGGCACGCCGTGGGTCCATCTGCGCCTGTGCCTGACCTGCGGCCACGTCGGCTGCTGCGACAGCTCGCCGGGCCGCCACGCTACACGCCACGCCCACCACACGGCCCACCCGGTCATGGCGTCCTTCGAACCCGGCGAGCGCTGGGCATGGTGCTACGTCGATCAGGCCGAGGTGGACGTGCCTGCGGACGCCGTGCCGTACCTTCGGTGATGCGAGCGGCAGATAATAGTCTCCCCTCGCCCCGGTACTCCGGGGCGAGGGGAGAAGAAGTCCCCCTTCCGAAGGAGGTTGCCGGATGGCCGAGCAGGACCTGCACGCCATCGCCTTCCCAAAGCTCACCGAAGTGCAGCTGGCCGCGCTGGGCCGCTGCAAGCTGACGAAGCTCCGGCGGTTCCAGACCGGGGAAAAGCTCTTCGCGGCCTGCGACCGCGATCCCCGTTTCTTCGTCGTCAAATCAGGCGAGGTGGAAATCGTCAACGTCTCCGGCGAGAAGCCGATGACCGTCACGGTCCACCGCCCCGGCGAGTTCACGGGCGACGTGGGCCAGGTGACCGGCCGCCCGGCCATCGTCAGTGCCGTCGCCCGCACCGACGGCGAAGTCTACGAGGTGTCGTCCGCCGCCCTGCGCGAGCTGCTCAATAACCACCCCGACCTGGGCGACCTGGTCATGCAGGCATTCATCGCCCGGCGCCAGCTCCTGACCGGGTCGGGCCGTTTCACGGGGCTGCGCGTGATCGGCTCGCGCTACTCGCGCGACACCTTCCGGTTGCGCGACTTCATGTCCAAAAACCGCGTGCCGTACATCTGGCTCGACCTGGAAGCCGACCCGCAGGTCCAGCAGCTGCTCGAGCAATTCGGGCTGAGCGAGGCCGACACGCCGGTGGTCGCCTGGGGGCGGCAAACCGCTGCTGCGCAATCCGTCTGACCGCGAGTTGGCGGACCTGCTCGGCCTCCGCCGGCCGCTGGAGCAAGTCGTCTACGACCTGGTCGTGGTCGGCGCCGGACCGGCCGGGTTGGCCGCGGCCGTTTACGGCGTTGGGCAGCACTTGTCCTCCCTTATCCACCGATGTTGCGAGGGGGGGGGGGTGTGGCGAGTTTGCCCCGCAATTTGCCCCGAAACGCCTTTACCCCGAGGGTAGGCTAACTCCTGCCGCTCGCCTTACGGCGCATCGGAGGGGCTGCGCACGCTGGTGCTGGAGCGTTCGGGGCCCGGGGGGCAGGCCGGCCGCAGCATGCACATCGAGAGCTACCTCGGCTTCCCCACCGGCATCACCGGCGGCGAACTGCTCGATGGCGGTCCAGTTCGTCCACGAGTACCTGAAGGAAATGTGATCCTGCCGAAGCGGCCTTGCTAATGGAACGGGTGCAGCGGGGGCCGATGAACGCTGAGAAGGGCCGGGCCGGGAAGAGCAAAGGGCTTACGACATCATTCGTCGTAAGCCCTTTCGTTTCAAGGTGCCGAAGAGAGGACTCGAACCTCCACTCCCTAAACGGGAACCAGGTCCTGAACCTGGCGCGTCTGCCAGTTCCGCCACTTCGGCCAGTATCTACCAACCCCATCGTAGGCGTCCGGCCCGGCCCGTCAAGGGTTCTCGGGGACCGTCGCGCCCTGCTGGCCTCAGTAGGCGTTGCGATGGAATAGGCCGTGAAACACCGTCATCCACATGATGCGCAGGTCGAGCCAGGGAGTCCAGTGCGTGATGTAGTAGAGATCGTATTGCACTCGTTTGCGCAGCGAGGTGTTGCCCCGCCAGCCGTGTACCTGGGCCCAGCCAGTGATGCCAGCTTTCACGCAGTGGCGCACCATGTAGTTCGGGATCGTCTTCTGGAACTGCTTGATGAACACCGGCCTCTCCGGCCGCGGGCCGACCAGGCTCATGTCCCCCATCAGCACGTTGAAAAGCTGCGGCAATTCGTCCAAGCTCGTCTTGCGCAAGAAGGTCCCCAGCCCGGTCCGCCGCGGGTCGTCTTTGCGGGCCCAGACGGCTCCGGTTTGGGCCTCGGCATCGACGCACATGCTGCGGAACTTCAACATCCAGAACGAGTCGCCGTTGAGGCCGCACCGCTCCTGGCGGAAGAAGACCGGCCCCGGGCTGGACAGCTTCACCAGGGCGGCAATCAGCCCGAGCAGAGGCGAAAGGAACACGATGCCGACCAGCGCGAGCAGGACGTCCATGACGCGCTTGACGACCACATTGAGGCCGAAATGGGGACTTTCGCGCAGGCCGATCACCGGCAGGCCGTCGAGGTTGGTGGTCGTCAGCGACAGGCCGGCCAGGTCGGGCACGTCGGCCACCAGGCGCACCTCGCACAACGACTGCGACAGGAGGTCGAAGACCCGGCGGGCGTCGTCGTACCGGCCCATCGGCAAGGCAATGAAGACGTGGGCGATCCGGTATTTCTGAATCAACCCCGGCAGCTCGCTGAAGGTGCCCAGCACGTTCAGATCGCTGGTCCACCGATCCTGGCGATCCTCGACAAAGCCGATGGTCTTGATCCCCATCCAGCTGGCGCGGCGGAGGGCCAGCGCGGTCTTGCGGGCCACGCGGCCGGTGCCAACCACCACGGCGTGAGTCTGGTTGTAGCCGCGGCTACGGAGCTGGCGAATGGCCGACCAGCTGAATCGCCGCGCCGCCAGCACGAGCCCTGCCACCAGCACCGAAAACAGCACCATCGTGGCCCGCGAGCCGTAGGGATCTTGGAGGTAAAACGTTGTCGCCAGCACCAGCAGCGACAACAGCGCGGTCCCCTTCAGCACGCACACCACTTCCTCGCGGAAGCGGCGCAGGCGGTGGATGGCGTACTGCCCGGTGAGATGGTAGGCGACGGCGGCCAGCAGCACCACCAGCGGCAGATTCAGCCAGCACAGATAGACATCGGGCGGCTCTTTGGTGATGGGAATCCAGCCCGTATTGAACCGCAGATAATAGGCGCCGACCCAGGCCAGGGCGGTCAAGATCAGGTCCCAGACGAGAAACCAGGCGCATAGGATTTGGCTGCGCTGACGGATCATCACCCACCCCGTCCCTGGGGTTGTCGGCCGCCCGCCTTGGACGGACGGACCGGTTGCGCGGTTTGGACAAGTGAGGGGCTTGTAACACAGGCGGCGCCGATAGGTCAAGGGAGAACGGCAAGCCGTTGCCGGTGCTTTTGCTACCCCGCATCGGCAACCGGGACGGAGGGACAGACCGTTCATTGCGGCGGGGTAGGATCAGCACCCGGGGGCGTACACGCCTCGGCTGCACCGGCCAGGGCCTGGCCGGGGTCACCCAGGGCGTGATACAGCCGGAACTGGGCCCGGTCGAAGTCGGCGACGGCGGCGTAATAGTCGGTGTACGCCTGGGCCAGGGCCTGCACGGCGGCCACGGCTTCCTGAGGCCGGATCACCAGCACCAGCAGATTGCCGCCCGCCGACTTCGTCTGACCGAGCCCCTGCACGTTCTTGTTGGCGGAATCGGCGGCATCGCGGAGCCCCGCCTCGGCGTCACTGACCCGGGCGGCCGCGGACTGCGCCTCCGCCAGCGCCCGCGC
Organism: uncultured Planctomycetota bacterium; assembly: GCA_963827935.1. GTDB lineage: Bacteria > Planctomycetota > Planctomycetia > Gemmatales > Gemmataceae > DATFNV01. The sequence continues at coordinate 269,853 of CAWHCN010000005.1, forward strand.
CACCTCGGCGGCGACCCGGTCCTGGATGCGGAACAGCTCCAGGACGGCCACCTGATTCTCGGCCCGCTGCTGGTCCACCAGCGCCCGGTTGCCAAAGCCGAGATTGCGGAGTTCCCAGAGCACCTGCACATCGATATCGCTGCGGGCGCCGAAGTGGCTGAGATCGCCGTTCACCCCGCCGCCAAAAACGCCCGCGGCCAGCGTGCCGGTGACCGGCGTGGACGAGCCGCGGATGAGGATGCTTGGGATCAACGGCCTGAGCCGTTCCTGGCGAAGCCGTTCCAGCGTCGCCTGGACCAGCGCCTGCTGGCTGGCCAACTCGGGTCGATTGGATAGGCCGATGCGGATGAGATCGTCCACCGGGCGGTCCAAGGCAACGAGAGTAACGCGCAGGTGGGGCGGTTCGAGCGGCTCCACCACGGCGGCAGCATCCAGCCGCAGCACCCGGGCCAGGTCGGCACTGGCCAGGCGCCAGCGGGCGCGGGCCGCCTGCACCGCCTGGCGGCTGCGGGCCGCCTGGGTGCGTGCCCGCACGACCTCCAGCTCCGGAATGATCTCTGCCTTGCGGGCCAGGTCCTCAATCCGCTGGACCAGGTCGGCAGTCCGCCGCGCTACCTCCTCGGCTCCGGCCAGGTCGCCGCGTGCCTGCTGCACGTTGAAGTACGCCTCCGCCACGGCGAGCAGGCTATCGTTGCGGCTGGCTTGCAGGGCCGACTCGCGCGCCCGCAGCACCTGGCGGGCCGACAGAGGGGCCAGGATCGCGTCGGACAGCGAGAAGACCGCCGATGGGCCGGCCCCCACCATCAACGCACCCTTGCTCGTCCCCACGATGTTCCCGTTCACGTCCTGAATCTGTCCGTCGTGCCGAGCGTAGTCGGTGCCCAGGTACACGGTGGGCAGCCACAGCGCCTGCGCCTGGCGCAGCTGAGCGGCGGCCTGTTCGATGCGCTCCGAGGCCACCGCGATATCGAGCGGCTGGACCTCGGCCAGCTTAAGTGCCGTCGGCAGGTTGATCGCCAGGGGCCGGTCCCCCGGCGCCAGGACCGGCGGGCGGACCGGCGTGGGCGGCGGATCGGCCGCAACCTGCAGGGGACCGGGTGGAGGCATCGCATCGAGCACGCAGCTCGGCGGACCCGCGCAGCCGGCGATCACCTGTGCCGCGGCGGCAAGGAGGGTAACGCCCACGGCGGTCCGCCAGCCATTCGCCATGACCCTTGCTCACCGGGACGGAAAGAGAACGCGACTTGAACTGTATCGGCGAGTTAGCGGGGCCGGCTTGGCGAAATGCCGGCAGGAAAGGTAAACCTTCACCAGAGTGACGCGCCTCGGCGTTCGCAGCGCGACCCGGATTGCCCGGCTTGCCAGGCCCTGCGTCGGGCAGCCCGAACCGCAAGCGAGGGATTCGCCCTACGTCCTCGCTGGCGCTTCGGGCTGCCCGGCGCAGGGCCTGGCAGGGAACTTGCGAAACGATCATCCAGAGCGGGCTCAGGGCAAGGTCGCCATCCAGCCGGCCTGCCGCTGCAGGACGGAGCGCAGATCGTCGTCGAGCGGTCGGGGGCAGCAGGCGCCGGCCGTGTCCTCCTCGGTCAGCAGCACGGCACTGTCCGGATCGAGATGGATCACCCAGCTGCCGTGCCCGCCGCGCTCCTCGCGTGCCAGGCGGGCCAGGCGGGCTCCGAAGAGCATGCGTTGCGGCTCGGCCAAGGGCAGCGAGTTCAGTAGCTTCAGGTCGTTGAGTTCCACGCGCGCCGCCTCGCCCGGAGCACGGACCTCGAAAACCGCCAGCTCGAAGCGCCCGGTGGCGTTGCGCATCACAGCGTCGTCGAAGATAACTGCCTTGTTGCGGTAGCGATCGTTGAAATGGGCCTCGCGCTCTTCCGCGCGTTCCAGCCGCAAGACGCAGAATCTCGTCGAGCGACTCGGAAAGGAGGTCGGCGATCAGGGCCGCCTGGCGTTCCAGCCGGCCGAGGCTCGCGCGCCTCCCTGGCGTTGAGGGATTCCGGGCGGGCAGCGTGTCGCTGCCGGGCGTCGCGCAGGCGGCTGGCGGCGATGCGGACTTCCCCATCGCGCAGGGCTTGGCGTCCCAGGGCGATGAGCGGGCGCACGTCGTCGCGCGCCGTATCGCCTGATGGCGGCGCCGGCGCCAGAGCGGGGATCACCAGGCTGAAGAGCAGCACGACCAGCGTCAGAGTCACGCCGGCGGCAAGGGCGGGAGCCAGCCAGTACCGCCTGGCGGGCGTGGCCGGCGACCCGACTTGCGGTTCGGCCAGCGGGCTTGAGCCCAGGATGAACACGGCATTTCCGCAGGCCAGGCAGCGGACGACCTGGTGCCGGGCCCGCCGCAGGCCGCGTGCATGCTGCCCACAGGGGCAGGCCACATCGTAGGGCTCAGGAGCGGTGGGGCGCCGCGACGCCGCGGTCCACCACCGCCGCACTCGGGAAACCAAGTCGCCCACCGTTGGACCTCGCGCTCAAGGGCCGTGCGAAGGCATCAGGGTCGCGGCCCGCCGGCTGTAAGCCGCGCCACGAATTCTGCGTGTGCAGAGCTGGCGATCCCTTCGTTCCCTACCAGAAGTACCCGTGCCAGGTCGCCGCGGACCAGGGCCGCCGGGTCGAGCCACAGTCCCGGAAACACCTCGCTTTTCAGAAGGCCCTGAGGATCAGGAGCGAGACGCTCGTACTGACCTTGTCGCAGGACGAACCAATCCACCTGACCGTTCAGCACGCGCCAGACCAGGTATTCGCGAACGCCAAAGCGACGATAGACCTCCAGCTTGGTGTGCAAATCATAGCTCGCGGTGCTGGCAGCCACCTCCGCCGCCAACTCCGGTGCGCCCTGGATGTAGTCGTCAGCATCGATGTGTGCTTGCCCGCCGTGCGCAGGGTCGATGAACAGGAGGGCATCGGGCTGCGGCTCGTTGTCGTCGTCGAGCCGAACCGTGCTGTCGCCGCCGGCTTCGGTCCCCGGTGTGGCCGCGAGATACTGAGCGAGCCAGCCGATCAGGTGGACGTGCGGCAGACCGTGCCGGCGCTGGCGAACAGGGGACGGCATGAAGACCACTCCCTCAAGCAACTCGGCTTTCTTCAGGTGCGGCATGGCATCATAGCGACGCTCGAACTCGTCGCGCGAGAGGTGATCGCCGTTCTCCAACGGCGGCAACTCCCCTTCGCCTAACACGAGACTTGCCTTCGGCAGAACGGCAGCCGGTAGCGCGACGGAACTCAGGTTCGGCTCGATAGTCGGCGCGGACATGGCAAACTCCTGGGCGGGCCCTCACCCTAGCAAAAGGGACACGGCGGCTGCAAGCGAGAAGGCTTCACAGCACCCCGCGATCGAAATTGGCCGCGTGGCCGCCCGGCACGGCCGCGCCGGGCGCACCTGCCGCCAGCGCTCGCGCACCTCCGCCGGCTCGTAGTTCCGATAGACGAAGTCCGCCCGTAGCGACACCGCACCGGCCCGCGCAGGTCGTCCAAACGGGTCGCCAGGCAGAACGGCCCCTGGTTGAGCACGATGGTGCGGCAGTGGTAGTCCAGCGCCGTGACGCGCTCGCCGTGGCTGGAGACCATCTCCATGCTCTCGAACCGGCAGTTCGCCTTGCCCGGGCAGCCGCCGATCAGGTTGGCGTAGGCACACGATTCCGCCAGGAATTGCGGCGTGTCCTGGTGGACAATGACGACCGCCTTCGGGCCAAATTCGCCAAGCAAGCCCTGCAAGTTCGCCAGGCCGTCCTCCGGCGACAGGGCGAACCGGCTGACCCCCATCGCCAGCAACTGGATCGCGGCCAGCCGATTCAGCACATAGACCGACCAGTCGGTGGACAGGTCGATGTCTCGCATGGGGCCGGCCGGGTCGAGCCCCAGGTAGCTCCAGGCCGACAGATTGGCCGCCTCCCAGCGGGACCAGCCGGCGCCGCGGAGCCGCTCGATCTTGTGCCGGATGCCGGCGTCTTCCCAGGCGCGTGTGAGTGGCGGCAGCGCCAGCCGCAGGCGCTCTCGACCGACTCGTGTTGCCCAGGCGTCAAGACGTTCCATCAAGAGCGCCGGATGATCGCGGGCGATGTCGATGACGATCTCATCCATGTGGGCCAGGTCGGCATCTTCGAGGGCGTCCAGGAAGCCGATGCGGTCCACTTTGAGGGACCAGCGAAAGGCGCGTTTAGCCGCGACCCGGAGGGGAGCGCTGGCCCCGGCGCTCCCCTCCGGGTCGCGGCTAAACGATTCGCGTTTGATGCTCTCGACCACATCCGCGTGCCGTCGCCGCAGCGCCTCCTCCAGCGCCGCCGTCAACTCACGCCGCACTTGGTTCAACACCGACACCGGCACAAACCGATGCTCGGGATTGTGGAGTACAAAGGTCTCCAGGTGCAGCCGCGTCTGCCCGAGCTTCTCGAAGGCCCCACGGGCCGCACCGGCCAGCGCCGTGGCATCGCGCGCCTTCTCGAAGGTCCCCGGCAGCGTGCGCGTGACTTCGATGTCCGGCGCGATACGTCCCGTCGCGGTCAGCGCGTCGGCGGTCAGCATCAGTTCGATGGCGACGGGCCGGCGCGAGCGGAAGAGCCCCGGTTTAGGATGGTCATATCGGTAGCGGTTCTTCACCACTTGCGAGGATGAGCAGTAGACCGGCGAGCCCACGGGCAACTCGGGATGTTCGCGCGGCAGGCTGACTTCCACCAGGGCCCCGGCCGGCACCTCGAAGACCTCGCGCCGTTGGCCCCGACCTTGTGACAACAGCCACAGGCGCTCGACCGCGAACCCGAACGGCTTGCCCAGCACCGGCAGATCGACCTGCAAGCCATCGTGTTTCTCCAGGGGGCGGCTTGTCTGGAAGCGCAACTTCGGCTCCGGTCCTTCCTCCCGGACCGCCAGGACCCGGCCGATCGGCGTGCCGCGGTGGCCGACGGTGTCGCGGTCGGCGACTTCCTTATCCTTGTGCGAGTCCACGAACAGATGGGTCCAGGGCCGGCTGAAGACGGTTTGTAGATCCGCTTCGATGTCCGGCCGCTGCCCTTCGTCCAGCCGGCCGTCGATGAGGCGCCGATAGTAATCGGTGGTGGTGGCGACATAGAGCGGGCTCTTCTTGCGCCCCTCGACCTTGAAGCACGACACGCCGGCCTCCCGCAGCGCCGGAATGTGGTCCGGCAGGGCTAGGTCCTTCATGCTGAAGGGGAAGCCCTGACGCGGGTCGCGCTTCACCGCTGAGCCGTCGCGCAGCGTGAGGGGGGCCCCGGTCACCTCGTAGTTATCGCGGCAGGAATAGGCACACTTGCCGCGGTTGCCGCTACGGCCGAGCGTTTGCGAACTGAACAGGCACAGGCCGCTGTAGGAATAGCAGAGGGCCCCGTGGATGAAGACCTCCGTCTCGATCCCAGCCGCCGCCGTGATGTCGCGCACTTCCTCAAACGTCAGCTCCCGGGCCAGCACCACGCGGGTGAAGCCGAGCCGATGCAGCGCCTCGGCCCCGGCCCTGTTGTGGACGGCCAGTTGCGTGCTGGCGTGCAATTCCAACCGTGGAAAATGCTGCCGAACCAGGTGGTAGACGCCCAGGTCCTGGATGATGAGGGCATCCACACCGATCTCGTCCAGACCGGCCACGTCCTCAATCAGCTCGGGCAACTCGTCCTGCCGGACCAGCGTGTTAATGGTGACGAAGACCCGGCGACGCGGGGTGAGGCTATGAGCGTAGGCGGTGATCTCATCGACTTCGTCGAGGGTGAAGTTCTCGGCCTCGGCGCGGGCGGAGAATTTCTTGAGGCCCAGGTAGACCGCGTCGGCCCCAAAGTGAAAGGCTGCCAGCGCCGCCTCGGGACCGCCCGCCGGGGCCAGCAGCTCGACTGGACGATGATCGTTGGCCGCGGTCGGTGGGATCGAGGGGGCGAGTTCCGGGGCCGCGTTGCTGTAGGCGCCCTGCGGGTCCAGCGGCTCGGCGGCGCTCCAGCCGTGCCAGTCCGGCTCGGCTGGAGTCCCGATCAGGGGAAGGCTGAGGACATTGCTCATGCTGGCTATTGTACGGTGAGAATGGAACACGGATGACACGGATTGGGCGGATTGTCACGGATCTGATCCGTGGAAACCCGCCCAATCCGTGTCATCCGTGTTCTATTCTCACCGAACTTACTTCCCGCAGAACGCGCTCATTTCTTCACCACCGTGAGCATCAGCGGCGCCGACGGTAATTGCACCGTCACGTTCTGCTTCCGCTTGCCCGCCTTGTCCTTGCTGTACTGGAACTGCGCCTGGCCGCGGAAGACGATGGTGTAAACGCCCGGCGGCACGTTCGGCCTCACGTCCACCACCGCGCTCGCTTCGGTCTTGTCGGCCGCAATGGTGGCCACAGGCTGCTGTTGCCGCTGCTGGTTGCCCGGCAGACCCAGGATCGTCACCTGCACCGGCGCCTTGAAATCAGCCCAGTTGCGCGCCAGCTTCAACGGCACCGTGATCCTCGTGCCCGGCTTAGCCGATACCATTGTCATCGTCGTGGTCAGCGTGAACGGCCCCTCTTCGGTAACCGCGAGCGCCAGGCCGGTGTCGAGCCGGCTGATGGTCGGACCCTGCTGGTTCTGCGGCAAGGGCCAGGTGATGGTGGCCGCCCGGGCCTCGCGCTCCACCTTCTGATCGTCGATGGTGGCCGTGCCCTTCACGCGGATTTCGCCTTCCCACAGCGGGGCGCCGGCCCCGGCACTCACCACCAGCACCCCTTGCCGCTGCCCGGCTGCGATGGTCTGCTGCGGGCAAGTGACCCCCTTCGGCAAACCTTCGGCGGTGAGCGTGATCTCGCCGTTGAAGCCGTCGATGCGCGTCACGAAGGCCGTGTAGAACTGCGTCGCCCCGCGGCGCACCACGCAGGCATCCGGGGCGGTGGCCGACGGCGGCATGAGCACCAGGCGGAAATCGGGCTTCTCTGGGGTAATGCGCACACGATACAGCTGGCGCGGACCGGCCTCGTTGTCGGCATCGCGGCTGGAGACCATCAGCAGGTAGGTCCCGTCGGCCGGCACCTTGAACTGGTAGCGCGGCGGATCCTCGCCGCGCATGTAGAACTGGTTGGACACCTGGTCCGTGTTGTCGTCCAGCTCCACAATCGTGTTCCCCTTGGGCCCGGCGCTCTTCAACACGGCATACAGGTCGAGCGGCGAGCCGAGCCTGTCGCCGTACAATTCGATACTTAAGACATCCCCTTTCCTGGCGGTGAAACTGTACCAATCGCGCTCGTGCTTCCTGTCGATGCGGCCGGCGATTTCGCAGGGGACGGTCACCGCCTGGGCCTTGTCCGCGCTGGGGTTGTCGCCGTTACCGAGGACGACCTTGGCCTGGGCGAAGGTGAGCAGGAACGGGTTGGACTGGCCGGCGCCGTTGCGGACGCGGTATTCGAAACCATCCGTGGCGGCGACCACCGGCGGCACGTAGCCACGATACGCCAGCCGTTGCTGCGCCGCCGCGCCGGCCGGCGGGTTGACCGTGAGGGTCATCTTCTCCAGCACCCGCCCATCCACCACGGCATTCGGGTCCAGCGTACCGCCGGGCAGATTGCGTCCATGGACGGTCACCTTTGTCGCCTTCCCCGGCTCGATCACAGAGGGAAAGACGGCATCGATCCACGGAGCCGTGGACACCGTTAGCCGGTAGAAGTATTCATTGGTGCCTTGCAGATAGGCGAAGGAGTTGATACGCACGAAATAGTCGCCGTCGGCGGGCAGGATCGCGTCGAGCAGGGCGTCGCGGTCGTGGTAGTTCCGGTTGCCGGCCAGCAGCGTGCCGGCCTGGTCGTACAGCTCCAGGGCGGGTTGCAGCTTGCTGTCGATGCTCGACGCCAGGCAACTGACGACGACGCGCTGCCCCTTCTTGCCGGCGAAGCGGAAATAGTCCACGTCGGTCGGCGTGGTGACGGCGCCGTGAACGGTGCTGTTGAGCGGGATCTCCTGGGCCTCGGCCACGTCGTTGTTCGGCTCTTTTTCCGCGGTTTCCGGCAGGTCGCCGACAACGAAGACACGCGGATTGCTGACGCCGAAGGAGCTGACGAAACGCACATCATAGGAGCCGACGGGCACATCCGCGGGAATGGTGACTTTGAACCGGGCGGTCATGACGGCCGGTTGTCCGCCCTGCGGCTTGGTGGGCTTGCCAGGCGCGGACTCCGGCTCCGCCTTGATCCGGGGGTGGTTGAAGAGCAATTTCTGCGGCTCGTCGAGGTCGTTGCCCGTGAGCGTCACCTCGACGGTGGTGCCCGCCTGTCCCCCGGCGGGGCTGACGACGAGCAGGCGCGGTTGCGGTAGCCCGGGGCCGGGTTGCTGCTGCGCCACCGCCGGTGCGGCGAAACCGGCGGCAATCAGAAGAGCGGCGAGGAGGCGGCCGGCGGAGGGGAATGGCGGCGGGTGCATGGCAGTGTCCTTGAGGAGGGTGGTCGGGCCGCAGCCCCACAGCGGGGCGGCCGCAGGCCCAACCTTGCGCAGCCTATCCGCTGAGGAGGCGCGATGCAAGGGGCCTGTTAGCCCGAAGCGCCTGCAAGGGTTTAACAGGGGACGTGCGAATCACTCCTCTATCCCGCCGACCCGGTCAAGAGGGCCCTAAGGCGATCCGCCACGATCCGCTCCTCGCCCTGCTGCAGCGTCAGCACGGAAATCAGAATCCCCTTGTCGCCGGTGCCATGCACGCGGCCGATGAGGATCGGCGGGTCGCCGGCGGCCAAATCCTTGGTGATGCGCTCCCGGGTGAGCTTCACCCGCTTCTCGTCCCACGAAAGTTGCAGATGCGGAACATGGTTGGCGATCGGCGGCACGATCCGCTGACGTTCCAGCGTGGGAATGTCCTTGACGACTTCTTCGATGACCGCGATGCGCCGCTCCCACTCGCGCCATTCGGCCTTGTGATCGAGGCGGACATACGCGCTCGACGGCGGCCAGCAGGGCGACCATGTCTTCCTTGCCCACTTTCATCATCCGGCCGATGGTGCCGCAGTGCGGGTTGGCATTGCGATTGGCGGCCTCGATCAGCTCCTTTTTGCCCAGCAGCAAGCCGGTGTTGTTGGGTCCGCGCAGCGCCTTGCCGCCGCTGAAGGTCACCAGGTCGAACCCGGCCCGGTTGTACTCCGACAGATGCTCGACGGGCGGCACGTCGGCGGCGGCGTCCAGCAGGCTGGGCACCTGATGACGCCGGGCCAGTTCGATCCATTCGCCGCGCTTGATGCGGCCCTCGTCCTCGGCGACGTTCATGAAGAATAAGAGGGCGGTGCGTTCGTTGACGGCCCGGCGCACGTCGGCCGGCGTTTCCACGTCGATCAGTTTCACGCCCACGTCGGTGAGCTGGTTGTCGTAACAGCTATGGTGCGCTTTCTGGAGGATCACCTCGTTCTTCATCCCCTGGGTATCCGGCAGCCGCTTGACGAAAGCCGCCTCACCGCGGGTAACCGCCGCCGCCGTGCCCAGGAGCAGCGCCCCCGCGGCCCCGGTCGTGACCAGCGCCGCCTCGACGCCCACCGCCTTAGCGATCCGTTCGCCAACCCGATCTTGCAAATCTTGCAGGTTGACGAAGTGCCGCGACGCACCAATCCAGGCCGCGACGACCTCCGGCGGCATGAGCGAACCGCCAAGAAACGTCACGGTGCCGATGGCATTGATGACCGGCTTGACCCCGAGTGATGCGTAGACATCCGGACTGGCCGGCGGCGCCGCGCTATCGGATTCGCCAGCGGCCAGGACGCTGCCGAGGGCGAGTCCCGCGCCGGTCTGGAGGACGCCGCGTCGTGTCATGGGTGGGGTGCTCCTGGGGGTCATGATGGGGCTCCGGGAATTCGGGGCACGGCTACACCTGCACCTCGACCTCGCGGACTTCCGCACCCTGGAAGCGATCCTCCAGAGCGGCAAGATAGTCGCGGATGGCATCCTGGATATTGGCCAGTGCCTCCTCCTCGGTGTCGCCCTCCGACCAGCAGCCGGGTAAGGCCGGGACGGAGACGCTAATCCCTTCGTCGGTGCGGTGCATGGCGATTTTGTACTTCATGGGAACCTTCTGGCTCGCAATGTAGCCGATGACACTTATCCAGGGAAAGCGGCCCCCCTTAGCGCTCCCGCAGCTCGGCGAGAACTTCTTTCATCGGCCGGCCGACAGCCTGGCCACTGCGAATTTCGGCAACCCGCCGGGCGATCTCGGCCCGCCCCGCCTCTTCGACCCCTGCTTCCTTAGGATCGAGAGAGGTGAGCAGGAAGTGCGCCAACTCCGCGCGTTCCCCACTCGAGAGAGCGCTGGCCTGGGATTTCAGTTGGTCAATCGTTTGACTCATGGTCCACTCTCCTCCAAGAAACCTGGCCTATCATACCACAACCGCCTTCCAGCTACCTCACCGGCCTGGGTTGGCGCGGCATCGAAACGTCACTCCCTCTCCTCCCCCCGCAACAACTCCCTCACCGTCTCATACAACCCCATCGCCCCCTCCTCCTTCGCCGCGAGCCGAAAATACGCACTCGCCTGGTCCACAATCCGCAGCCGGCCGCCGCTGCGCTCCGCGAGGCGCTTGATCTTCCGCGGGCCGCGATAGCCCAGGACCAGGTCGGTCGGGCCGACGCTTCCCTCCTTCGGCCCCTCCAGCTGGACGGTGGCGATCTGCCACTGGGCGGCCAGCAGGCGTAGCTCGGCCAGGCGCAGCAGCCATTCGGCCTGTTCCGGCAGCGGGCCGTAGCGGTCGCGCAACTCGGTGCGGAAGTCGGCCAGGCGGTCCAGGCGGCGGACGCGGGCCAGGCGGCGATACACCTCGATCCGCAGCCGCTGGCCGGGGACGTAGTCGCGCGGCAACAGGGCGGGCAACGGCAAATCGACCGATGTTTCCAGCGGCGTTCGCACCGGCTGGTGCTTCATTTGCCGCACGGCGTTTTCGAGGAGCTGGCAGTACAGCTCGTAGCCGACAGCCGCGATGTGGCCGCTCTGCTGGGTGCCGAGGATGTTGCCGGCGCCGCGGATTTCCAGGTCGCGCAGGGCGATCTTGAAGCCGGCCCCCAGCTCGGTGAACTCCTCGATGGCCTTCAATCGCCGGGCCGCCGTCGAGGTTACCGGCTTGTCCTGGCTGAGCAGCAGGTAGGCGTAGGCGCGGTGCTTCCAGCGGCCGACCCGGCCGCGCAACTGGTGCAGGTCGGCCAGGCCGTAATTGTCGGCCTCGTTGATGAAAATGGTGTTGGCGTTGGGGATGTCCAGCCCGCTTTCGATGATGGTGGTCGCCACCAGGATGTCGGCCTCGCGGCGGACGAATGTCAACATGGCCCGCTCCAGCTCCCCCTCGGCCATCTGCCCATGCGCCACCACGATGCGGGCCTCCGGCACGATCTGGCGCAGCCCGTCGGCGATACGCTGGATGCTCTGAACGCGGTTGTGGACGAAATAGATCTGCCCTTCGCGGTTCAGCTCGCGCAAGATGGCATGGCGGATCGACTGCGGATCGAAACGAGTAATGCGCGTCTCGACGGCCAGCCGGTCGGCCGGCGGCGTTTCCAGATTGCTGATATCGCGAATCCCCAATAGGGACAGATGCAGCGTCCGCGGAATGGGCGTGGCGGTCATGGTCAGCACGTCCACGGTGCGCCGCAGCCGTTTGAGACGCTCCTTGTGCTCGACGCCGAAGCGCTGCTCCTCGTCGATGATGACCAGCCCCAGCTCGTTGAACTTCACGTCGGCCGACACCAGGCGGTGCGTGCCGATGATGACGTCCACGCCGCCGTGGGCCAGCCGTTCCAGGATGCGCTTCTGCTCGCCGTGCGACCGAAAGCGGCTGATGCACTCGACGACAAAGGGATACTCGGCCAGGCGTTGCGAGAAGGTGCGGAAGTGCTGTTCGGCGAGCACCGTGGTCGGCACCAGCACGGCGACCTGCCGGCCGTTGTCGATGGCCTTGAAGGCGGCGCGGACGGCCAGCTCGGTCTTGCCGTAGCCCACGTCGCCGCAGATGAGGCGGTCCATCGGCCGGCCGCGTTCCATGTCGCGCTTGATCTCGCCCAGGCTGGTGAGCTGGTCGGGCGTCTCCTCGTAGGGGAAGGCGGCCTCGAACTCGCCCTGCCAGTCGCTGTCGGCCGGGTAGGCCAGGCCCGGCTGGGCTTCACGCACGGCTTGCAGATCGACCATCTCGGCCGCCAGGTCGAGGACGGCCGCCTCGACCTTCTCCTTCCGGTGCTGCCAGCCGGTGCCGCCCAGCTTGGAGAGGTCCGGATCGGTGCGGGCGCCGCCGACGTACTTCTGCACCAGGTCGATCTTCGAGGCGGGGACGTAGAGGCGCACGCCGCCCGCGAATTCCAGGATCAGGTGCTCCTCGGCATGGCCGTTCTTGTCGAGCACCTGCATGCCGTGATAGCGGGCGATGCCGTGGCTGACGTGGACGACCAGGTCGCCGTCGGCCAGGTCGAGGAAGCTGTCGATGGCCCGCGATTCCAGCCGGCGGCGCGGCTGGACCTGGCGCGTCTCGTCGCGGTGGAACAGCTCCTGGCTGCCCAAAAGGACGGTGCCCACATCCACCATGCGAAACCCGGCGTGAACGCGGCCGGTGAGCAGCCGCAGCCGGTCCGACTGGGCGAGCTGTCCCGCCGCCAGGACTTCGCCCAGGCGCTTGCACTCGGCTTCATTATGGCAGGCGATGAGGACGCGATCGCCGCCGGCGGCCGTATCCAACTCGTCGCGGACCCGGGCGATGTTGCCGCTGAAACGCTCCACCGATTCGACGCGCAGATGACAGGTCGCCTCGACCGACGGCCGCGGCAGGGCCGACAGCGTCACACTGGGAAAGCGCAGCACCTGTTGCAGCACGCCCGGCACCGAAAACAGGCCGACCGGATCGGTGACGCGCTCCAGGTAGTGCTTGCCGGCCTCGTCCAGGTCATCCGGCTCGGCGAGGACGATCCAGCTTGCGGCCGCGAGATAGTCGGTCAGGTGCCCGCGCGGCGAGCCGGAAGCGTTAGCGACGGGTTTGGGCACACCCCTCGCTGACGCTCGGGGCTCGCAGGACAAACCCATCAGCTCGGCGGTCTCCTGATCGCCCAGGCTCCGCTGCGTAAGTGGCGAGAACTGGCGGATCGACTCGATCTCGTCGCCGAACAGCTCCAGGCGATAGGGGGCCTCGGCATCCGGCGAGAAGGCATCGAGGATGCCGCCGCGCCGGCTGAACTCCCCGGGCAGCTCTACCGCCTCGGTGCGACGGTAGCCGTGATCGACTAGCCAGCCGGAGAACTCGTCCGGATCAATGGTGGTGCCGACTGTGACCGAGCGCTTCCCCTTGCGAAGCTGCTCGCGGTCCGGCACCGGCTGGATGAGGGCCTGGATGGTGGTCAGCAGGGTGCGCGGCGGCGACGATTCGAGGGCCTTCAGGACCCGCAGTCGTTGCCCCGCGACCTCGTCGGCCACGCTGTCCTCTCCGGGCAATTGGTCCCAGGCCGGGAAGAGCATCGGCCGTCGACCGGCGAAGCTGTGCAGATCGTCCGCCCAGGCATCGAGGTCGCGCGGGTGGGCGATGACGATGAGGAGCGTTTGCGGCACATGCTGGCCCAGGGCGGCCGCGACCAGCGAAGCCGACGAGCCCCAGGTGCCATCGACAACGGCGGCCCGGCCGCCCTTCAGCGCCGCCACCATCGGCTGAAATCCGTCGGCCGCCTGCACGAGACGGGTCACGTCCTTGAGTGTCTCCAGCGCAGGGGCAGTCGGCGTGGTGGTTGGCATGCATCTCTCCTGACTCCATTCTAGCAGGCCGCGCGGAAGGACCACGGCGGTGCGAACGGTGCGACTTCCCGCAGATTACGCCATGCCGGAGAGGGATGTGCAGCAGGCGGAAACGCGCCCTCAATCCTCGGGCCAAGGCGGCTCGTGATGGTGGAGGTCGCTCGAGTACCATTTGGCGTCCCCGCTCGGGGTGACACAGCGGGAATTGGCCGAACGCCTGGGCGTACACGAGTCCCAGGTTTCGCGCGACGAGCGCAACGAGTACCACGGGATCACGCTGGAGTGCGCCGCCCGCGTGGTAGACGCCCTCGGCGTCGAAATTCGGACCACGGTACTGCCCCTACCCGGGGCAAGAAAAGTCTCGCGCGCGACGGTGCCAGTGTGAAGCACTGGGGTGAGTGCCGGAGAGGGTCGAATCCCTTCACGGAATGATCAGCCGGCCCTCTCCCGCCGGTGAGGAGTAGTCGATGTGCAACTGCGCTCCATGTTCAAGGAGGAACTGCGTGCCGAGTTGGACGAATGGCAGCGCATCCTCCACTTCCTCACGAGGGAAAAGTGCCAGCAACGACAGCGCACGAAGTGGGCCTGGGCCTTCGATGATGGGTAGCCAGATGGTCACGCGACCGACGCGGCAAGGAACGCCGCACCAGCTCGGCACCTGCCCTTTCCAACCGCGCTCGGGCGCTATTTCCAGGTCGAAGCGTTCCGTCACGGACGCCGGCATCACGGTCAGCAGCAGTCCGGGTGCCAGCATCGCGTCGAAGCGTTCGCGGTACTGGTGTCGCCCAGACGTGCCGCTTTGGCATGTCCACCAGGATTCGGTGATATGGTGCACCGCGGGCGCGGGCAGCGGGAACAAGGACGGCTTGAACATCGTGGTCGTGGGCACGTCATGCACCCTCGGGGCAAGGGCAGTCATGCCCGTGGAGTTTCGGCTGGAATGAGATACGGCACCACGACCATGGCCACTTCGTGTTTTGCTGGACAATCCCGGCGGCGCTGTGCGGCGGCCCACGCGGCCGCGTAGGTCTTCCCGACGCCGAGCACCTTGCGGTTGTAGACGGCCGCGATCTTGCCGCCATGCTTCCGCCGCATGTCTGCGTCAGCGGCACACCACGCGTGATCGGCGTTGATGCGCTGTTCGCGCTCGTCGAAGTAAGGCGGAAATGCAGCGACCTGGACCTTCGGCTTTCTCATCGGCTCGTCCCTCCTCGGGCACTACTTTAGCAGATGGAAGTCTGCGCTGAAATCGCATGCCCGGCGCAAACCCGCCAAGCCTCGCGGCCGAGGTCCTTCAGCGTGGCGGCGGAGGGCAGGGACTTGGCGCTGGCTCCGACACGGCCAACGAAGACCAACCCAGTTTCGCCTCCCCCTGCTCATCCCCCGGACCTGCGCCGGTTGGCCCGGCGGCGGCGCGGGGCCTGCGGCGGGACGAGTTCCCGCCAGCTGCCGGCGCTAACCAGGCGGACTCCCATTTGTTCGAGTTCCACCAGTTCACCCATGCTTTCGATCGCGCCGCGGACGGCATCGTCCGCCGGCCCGAACTTCGCCTCGCCTTGCAACAGCAGCAGACGGCGTGCCTCTTCGGCACGGCCCCGGCGCACGATGGCCTGGTAGGTTGCAGACTGTTCCATCCCGAGCACCTCCTCGAAAAGCCTACTCGCGAAGTCGTCCGAATAACGCAGCCCCAGAAGAACGTAAGTCGCGGCCCAGACATCGGCCGCACGCCGCGGCACCTTCGGCCCGCTCAGCCGTTCCTTCATGCGCCGGATGACGCCGCGAACCTCGCCCTCGGGGACGTTGCTGATCGGTGCCAGCGCCAGCGTCCCGGTACCGCCGGCCAGCAGCTCCTCGACCGGGACTTCCCAGACGCGAATCACCTCGTAACACAGCGTGCTGACCGGACGCTCGCCCGGAAGGCCGGCGCTCCAGCAGGCCGTCCCACTGGGGTGAGTCGGCGTCCGGGCAAAGCAGCACAGGCACGACGTCGCTGTCTTCAATGGTAACGCGCCGGACTGCGGTTGAGGCGCGGGCGGGCACGCGTTATCTTGAAGGGAAGAGATGTCCTCGCGGAGGAGCGATCGATGAGCGCGCCGACCACCCCGCAGCCCGCGGCGCAGTGGCAGCACCTGGTGCCGAACTTGAAGTCTGCGTACAAGCAACTCTTCATCAAGGGCACGCGTATCCGGGCAGACGTCATTTATCAGCTGTCGCTCGGCAGGGAGCCGATGACGCCACAAGAGATCGCCGCCGACTACAATCTCCCGCTCGACGCCGTGCAAGAAGCGATCGCTTACGGCGCCTCGACCCCCCCCGAGGTCGCGGCGGACCACCGCAGGGACGAGCGGGCCGCCGAGGCGACGGGGATCAATGACCCGGAATACAAGCTCGGCGGCAGGTATAAAATCCTTTCTCCGCAAGAGCGAGTGCGCCTCGGACTATGAACCTGTTCCTGGATGAGGACATCGCGTCCGCGCTGCTCACACGGTTGTTGCGCCGGGCCGGGCACGACGTACAGGTGCCGGCCGACGTCAACCTGGGCGGGGAGCCCGACCCCGTGGTGCTGAGACACGCTCTTCGTGTGGGTCGGGTGCTGCTCTCGCGCAACCACGGCGACTTTGAGAACCTGCACCTGCTCGTCTTTGAAGCCGGTGGCCGCCATCCCGGCATTCTCGTCGAACGGTTTGACGACAATCCCCACCACCGCATGACGCCGGGCGAAATCGTCCGCGCCATTCGGAACCTTGAAGCCTCCGGCCTCGTGCTGACAAACGAGTTCCAGGCCCTGAACCTGTGGCAGTGATGTCTCCCCTCCGGCGCGAGACGACGTGGGTGAGGGCGTGACGGCCGTCCCAAGGGCATCGTGAGCATTGGAGGGGCACCATGATCCGGAACGAGGCAGAGTATCGCGAAGCGTTGGAACGGCTCCGGGCGGAAGAGGAGCGGCTGCGCCAACAGCGGGCAGCCCTGGCTGCGCAGGGACTCGGCCCGGCGGAGGTCGAACGCGTTGCGGCCCCCTTCCAGTCGTTTCACGAGCAGCTCCGCGAAGAAATCGACTCCTACGAGCGACTCCGGCGCGGCGAGTTCGACGAGGTGCTCAATTTCGAGGGAATCGGTCGGCTGCTGATCGCCTTGCGCATCTACCAGGGGGTGACACAGCGAGAACTAGCCGAACGCCTGGGCGTGCACGAGTCCCAGGTCTCCCGCGACGAGCGCAACGAGTACCACGGGATCACGCTGGAACGCGCCGCTCGCGTGGTGGATGCTCTTGGCGTCGAAATTCGGACCACGGTACTGCCTGTGCGCGGTGCAAGGAAGGTCTCACGCGAGAGGGTGCCAGCCTGATGTACGCGGGCGAGTGTCTGAGAGGGCGGGAGGATCCTTAACCGGCCGGAATAGGGTCCTGACTTGTCTCTCCTTCGCCTGATACAATGAGCCAAACTGCCTTCCCCGGAGGTCAACCATGCCTGCCGCGCTTGTACCAGAGGTGGATATCCCGGCGTTGGCCAGACAAGTCACTTCCCCGGCCATGCTGAAGGCGCTGCGCTTGCTGGAAGAGCAAGACTTTATCCATAACAGTTCAGACCTTGACGGGGCAACCGCTGAGGCGTTGAAGCGACTCGTCGAGCTGGGCCTGGCTGACCCTGGGTACGCAGGACCGACGGACGGCGATCCCTTCATCTGGGTGGGCAACGGCAATGGCAAGCGGGTGTTGCGGCACCTTGAGAAGAATCGGCGCTACGTAGTTGACTTCACCGCCCGCGCCAAGACCGCCCTGGCGTCACTCCCCGAAGCTGAACGCGAGGGCGTGCTCGCGTCAGTCGAGGCCCTACAGCTATCTGCCCCGGAGGCTTGGCCCGCCGCACAGGTCCTCGGGAATGGCGGAAACGGGCGGGTGGTCTTGCTGACGGTCACGCCGGACCTGCGGGCAATCGTAGGGTTCGTGGAGCCGCGTAAGATCGAGGTGCTCGATCTGTTGCGAGAGGACACCCTGCGCCTCTTCCTGGAGCGGCAGCGCGCCGGGGGCAACGCGGGATGAAAAGACTCGACGCGATCACCTTCGATTACACCCTCTGCTGCAAGCAATTTGAGGAGTTCCGCGACCTGCTGGCGTCCAGGGCGGAGCTGTCGGAGAGTAAGGACGTGCTGCCCTTCTTTCGCCGTGCCAGCACCTGTCGCTCCTATTCGGGCAGTTCAACACGCGAATCGGCTGGGCCGACCGGATCGGCTGGGAGTTCGACATCTTCGGGGACTTCGCCTGCGACCTGGTGGTCGGCGAATGGGGGAGGGGCGAGTATTGCTTCGTCGAGTTCGAGGACGCTTCCCCCGAGAGCGTATTCGAGCAGCGGGGGAAGAAGGCGACGCGCGAGTGGGGCCGCCGGTTCGACCACGGCTACAGTCAGGTCATCGACTGGGCGTACAAGCTGGACGACCGCTCGGCGAGCGCGGATTTCCTCGACAGGTTCGGCGTGCGCGAGATCAAATTCGAGGCCGTGCTTGTGATCGGCCGGGACGGGCACATGGACGTGGGCGAGCGGCACCGCCTGGGCTGGCGTGCGGAGAAAGTGAGCGTCAATAACAAAAAGGTCACTTGCATGACCTTCGACGAATTGCTCAGCCAGTTCGAGGTGCGTTTGAGCATCCTAAAGAAGGTAAACGTGGCGGCCAAGGCGGCACCGCCTCCCCCCTCGCCCGCCCCTCCCGCTTCACCCCCGTCCGGCCCTTAAAGCAAGCGGCAAGAGCTTGGCGGAAAAACAACGGGGACGCATCTACCAGGGGGTGACGCAGCGGGAATTGGCCGAACGACTGGGCGTGCACGAGTCCCAGGTCTCCCGCGACGATCGCAACGAGTAACACGGGATCACGCTGGAGCGCGCCGCACGCGTGGTGGACGCCCACGGCGTCGAAATTCGGACCACGGTACTGCCCGTGCGCGGGGCAAGGAAGGTCTCGCGCGAGACGGTGCCGGCCTAATGTACCCGGGTAGATCGAAGGATGTTCCCTCCGACTAGGACAGATTTCTGATAGATTCTCCTCAGAATCTACTTGCACACACGTCTATAGCCGCGATAGAATATACCCCTCTGTGGTCTGCTCGTTGACGAGGTATACTTTGAGGAGATACACATGAACATCAGAGGGACGGTGCGCAAGGTCTTGGGCCAGCTTCGCGAGGAAGGTGTAGACGAGCCTTCGCTGCAGACGGTCATCGAACGGTTGGAACGTGATTTCCCTGCCACGAATTGGCGGGAAAGGAAAGGACGGATCTCGACCATCAAGTCCTATTGGAAGAAGATGCGTCCGACGCCAACGCGCTCTCCGCTTTCAACGACGACCCCCGACGTGGATGTCGCCGCTGCCGTAGTGCAGCTCGATACCCTGGGCCGCACTCTCGGATGGGAACAGGTGCGTCATCTTGTTACCTTCCTCGAGCAGAGGAAGTTGGCGTGACACCGAATGCAGGGAGAGCGGAAAAGAGTCAGGACCCTTTTTGAAAAGGGTCTTGGCCCCTTTTGTCTCTTCCAGCCGCCGAGCCGACGGGCTGGGCGGACGGGGTAATTGGGATATAGTAGCCGGCACCTACCGACGTCGATTCACCAGGAAGTCACGGTGGCCCGTTCTCGCCATCAGGGAGCAAGACATGACCCCAGAAATCGCATCGTTCCTGGCTCGCATTGGGGGCAAAGGCTTTGTACTAGGCCCGCGCCGAGGCTGGATAGGCCGTCACGGTGAGGGACGTCCATTCCGTTACTACAATCCCGCCGGACCGCGGCGAAGCTCGTTTTACGTCTCAGCCACCTCCGTCACCGGCTCAGGTGATTTCGCGTTCCTCCGTGGTGCCTCCGGCTACAATAGCTCGCTACGGCGCTGACCCATTCTGGATGGGTAGCGCGATTCGAGCCTTGGTGGGACAGCTGTAGGTTTACGCCTGCGGTTCACATCAGCGTAATGGTAACTGACAAGAAGAACTTTATGGAAACCGCTCTCAGCTTCGAGTTGCTGGTGTGAGGATTAGTCCAGGCAGAAGACGACCCGGCAACCGACATCGTTCCACCGGACGGACGGCGCCAACCCGAAACGGGCGGCGGCGCGGCAGAACCCGTGAGGCTTGTTCCAAGAACCGCCCCGCAGCACACGATTTTCAGACGCTTTATCTCCTGTATAGTCCACGACATCGCCCTTCGGGTAGGGCCCGTGCCAGTCCTGACACCACTCCCAGACGTTGCCGTACATGTCGTACAGGCCCCAGGGGTTTGGCGGCAATTGGCCGACCGGATGAGTCTCACTCTTGCTGTTGCCGTTATGCCACCCCACCTTCTTCAGAGCCGCCTCGAAGTTGCCGCAGTAATTCTCGGTGGTGGTGCCGGCCCGGCAGGCGTACTCCCACTCCGCCTCGGTTGGCAGACGGACCGCCTTGCCCATCTGCTTCGCGAGTCGCTCGCAGAAGTTCTGGCAATCGTTCCAAGTGACGGTTTCTACCGGCCGGTCAGCGCCCTTGAAGTGGCTGGGGTTGGACCCCATGACGGCCTCCCAGTGGGCCTGTGTGACTGGATGCACGCCCATGAAGAAGCCCTTACTTAGCGTTGCGCAATGGATGGGCTTCTCGTCGCTATGGCCGTAATCGCTTCCCATGCGGAACCCTCCCGGCAGAATCCAGGCGAACTTCATGCCGAGCTTGTTGGTGATGACCTCGAAGGGCTTGGGCTCCCCGACTCGCGGCGGAGGCGGGGGCTTGACGGTTTGCGGCTTCCGCCATTCCTTCAGGAACGCGGCGGCATCCTGGGGGCGCTCCTCAGGGTCATTGTCAAGGCAGCGCTGGAACAAGTTGCGCATGTCGGTGGGAACGTCGGCGGGCAGGAGGCTGGCCTTGAATCGGCCGCGCTTGTCCGCCTCCCTGTACAGCAAGCAGTGATAGATGGTGGCGGCCAGGGAATAGACGTCGCTGCGACAGTCGGATTCGCCGTGCCGTATCTGCTCGGGGGCGGCGAAGAGGGCGGTGTAGCCGGCCCCCCGCGAATGCGGATCGACCACCCCGGCCAGGCCAAAATCCACCAGGACGCCCTGCCCCTGGCCTGGTTGCGGATCCTTGCGAATAAGAATGTTGGCTGGCTTGATGTCGCGGTGGACGATGCCGCGCTTGTGCGCCTCGGCGAGTCCCTCGGCGATGCCGGTGAACAGCGCCCGTGCCTGGCCCAGGTCGAGTGCCCCCTTCTTTTCCAGGTAGCGCTGGAGGCTGAGGCCCTTGATGTGCTCCATCACGTAGTACCAGCAGCTGCCAGTCGCTGGCCCAGCCGTAGAGATGCTGGGAGTCGATGCAGACCAGGTGCGGATGCGCGCCCAGGGCAACCAGCAGGCTCATCTCACGCTTGAAGCGGCTGACGAAGTCGGCATCCTGCGACAATTCGGCGTGCATGATTTTCAAGGCGCGAACGAGATCGCCTTTCTTCGCCAGGAACACCTGGCCCCAGCCGCCGAAGCCGAGCAACCTGTCAAGCAGCCAACCATCCAGTGTATCGCCGGCCCGCGGGCGTTTGTCGCCGCCGGTGCGCGGCTCCACCGGCGTGCCGCCTTGCGAGTACTTGGTGGCGACGCGGCTCATCTCGGCGAGTTGGGCGTCGCCGGGGCGCAGACGGCGGCGCGCGCCAGGCTCTTGGCGGCGGGGACAAAACGGTGTCCGGCCGCCTGCGCCGCGGCCTCGGCGACGGCCAGCGCCGACCACGCGGGTCGGGCGGCCCCCTCCCGGGAGAACAGGGCGGCGGCGCGGTCGTGGTCGCCGCGCCGGTCGGCCAGGACGGCTTCCTCAATCCGCTTGAGCCGTTCGTTGAGCTGGCTGGGCGCCACGTTCTCCCGCCGTTGCTCCTCGATGCAGTCGAGCATCGTCTTGTAACTGCGGAGCTGCAAGTCGCGCAGGTCTTCCTGCCCGGCGGACAGCCGCGCCAACTCGCCGCGAACGGCGCTCAGCTGCGTGGCCTGGGCCTGGAGCGCCCTGGCCGCGGCGAAACAATGCTCCTCGGTCCGCAGGGCGCTGTACAAGGTGTCCTGGGCGATCTTCGGCACCTGTTCGAGGTGGCGCAAGTGCTCGACGACTCCTTGAAGATCGCCGAGCATGATGTCGAACATCTTTTCCATGCGCTCCAAGTCTTCCGCCGAGGCGAGCGCTTCAAGATTGTCCTTGGCGGTATCGATGGCGCAGTCGATGAGCTTGTCGATCAGGTCCATCACTGGGCCGCTGCCCGGGACGGCGACGCCGATGACGGTCTTGGCGACGAACTTGGCAGGGGCGCCGCAACGGGTGACGAACGTCCGGAGCTTTGGCAAGAAACTCATGGCGATCACCTCGGCGGAAGCGGCAACGCTGAGCAGGCGTCATTATCTCCCAATTCGTTGGCAAAGGGAAAGGATTGTCACGTCGATTCATCGTAGGACTTGCCGCAGCGTGTAACCGGCGAGCTTGTTGAGCAGTTGCGTGAGCGGAGCGTGCTCGGGGGAGTCTTTACGCGCGTGGCTGGATCCGCTCAGCCTGTGAACAGCGCGAAGGCTGACCGGCAGAGGGTAATGACCTTCGTTATTCATTATCAGGCCCATGTTGATCGGAGTGGTGTCGCTTTTTCGTTTCAGCACACTCCGAATTATATGCGACCTGGCGCATTTCGCTGAAATGT
Organism: uncultured Planctomycetota bacterium; assembly: GCA_963827935.1. GTDB lineage: Bacteria > Planctomycetota > Planctomycetia > Gemmatales > Gemmataceae > DATFNV01. The sequence goes on from CAWHCN010000005.1 coordinate 292,196, forward strand.
TAAGGCGGAAGTACCTACCGGACAATGACTTGCGGCTGGTGCTCCACTTCGACGATAATTCCCCGCGAATATAGGTCGAAGTGGGAATTCTGGGCGAGCCGGCACCGTCGTCCGTCTCCTCGACCCGGCCGCGAAGCGACCCGCGATCAGGAGCCTTTGCGGAGTGCTGCACGCGATCCCCGGATGACATAAGGCGAACGGCTGGAGATAGTCCCCCCTCGCTCCGGTGCTCCTACCGAGTACGGGGGACTGGGGCGACGATCCCTCGCCTGGCGCCGACGGGGCCCGTCAGAGCATCCCGCACACATCGGACTTCTGTTCAACCTGGCGGTTTTTCCTGACTTGCAAAGGCACATGTCGTTATTTACCAATGGCTTGCGGTGTCAGTGCCAGGTTGAACAGAATTCCCGGCCACTTCAGTTCAACCTGGCAGCGCGTGCGGTTCCGGCGGGGGGTCGGAGATGCGCTGCCGAGGGCACCTATCTCCTGCCGGTCGCCTAACCCCGCGTCGGGCTGCCCCAGAGGCAGGCAGCTCGGGCCCTGAGAACTTCCGGCGTCATTCACTACTGCACATCCAGGTCCCAGGGATCAACGCCCCCGGATTGAGGAACCGCTGGAACGGCGGGTGTGCTGCTGGTGGTCTTCTGCACGAAGCTGGCGACCTTCTGGGCGATGAAGGTCAGGTTGACAAGGTTGCTCGCTGGCGGCTTGGGCGCGGGCGGTGGGGTAGGAGTTGGCGGCGGCGGCGGAGTGGGAGCCGGCAGCGGACCGACCAGCCCACTCACCACCCGGTCGGCATACGGCGAGCCGCGACCGGTGATGGCGTCGTAGCCCGATCCCGCCTTGATGCTGCCGTTGCTCCCCGTGGTCACGTCGTGGAAGTCGCCGGCAGGCAGGCCGTAGATGGCCGAGACAGCGTCGGTGATGGGCGGCTTGCCGGCAAGAGCGCGGCCCTGATCGGCGATGGCCAGCAGGGCAGCCCACTGCGGCGTGCCGGCGCTGGTGCCGCCCGTGGTCACCCAGCCGCTTAGCCCGTTGATTGCCACCGAGGTGTAGACCGCGTAGAAGGTGCCGGCATCGTAGGAGACATCCGGCGCGGTCCGTGCACTCTTGCCGGTGACGGCCTTCTGAGCCGCTGGGGCTGCCTCGTAATGGCTACTGCCGCCGGCGCTGCTGCTCCAGGCCGATTCGAGGATATAGTCTCCGGCCGAATCCACAGTGAGCTGCGTGCCACCGACGGCCAGCACGTTGGGCGAAAAGGCGGGGTAGAGGCGCCGGCCGACCCGCCGTCTCCGGAGGCGGCCACGAACGCCACCCCGGTATGGCCCGCCGGCGTGGTGAAGATGCTGTCCAGGTAGGTTTCGACCGACGTTTCCGCCGAGCCCCAACTCATGGAAACGACGCTGACGCCGGGCTGCTGACGGGCATAGTCGGCGGCCGTCACTAGATCGCCCAGGTTGCTCGACGCCGCCTCGACCAGGAGCAGCCGGGCCCCCGGCGCCATGGCGTGGGCCCATTCGACATCCAGGGCGGTTTCCAGCGACCAGAGCGGATTGACCGCCGTCGCCCCAGGCAGGGCGACCTTGGTGAACGACGGCGGGGCAGCCAGGCCAAACTGCTGATCGAACGTCGCCAGGTCGGACGCGATGTTCGGATCGTTGTCGGCCGTCACCAGGGCAATCGTCTGGCCACTGCCGTTGCCGGTGACGCCATTGAAGCTGATGTGGTCGAAGCCGTAGGCATGGCGTACCTGGGCGGGGCTAAGTCCAGCCGGGACGGCGGAAGGCGAAAGGCGCGGCTCCAGTTCTTCAACCCGGGGCCTGGCCAGGTGCTTGGCGGCGCTCTGAGCTTGCTTCGGCATGCCGTTCGGCGACGGTTACGGAGCACTTCGCGCGGGACCTGCATCCCGCCCGCTTCGGCCGTCGTCCCCTCCCCCGAGTGTCTGCTGGGTCCGAACTATTCTGGGATATGGACTGGGGGGGATGCAAGGCGCTTAGCGGGTTTTTGGGGGATGCGGATGGGTGCAGTTGTGCGGAATCTAACGATTGTGCGGGTTGGGTAGTTTGGGGGAGAAAGACCATTTCGGGATCCACACTACGTCTGCGGGTGGTCACTATAGCCGAAGCTAGGGCTAGCCCAGCAGCGGTCAAGAGAGGCTGAGGCCGGTACCACGGCCCCTCGCCGGCAGGCCCGGCCGACATTAGGTCCGCCGCCGGGCCACGGGGCACCTGTCGGATTTTTCCTACAAGAGAATCCCACTTTTCGCGACAGACAGCGGCTCGATACCGCGCCACTATAGATGATCTGCCGTCCCGCACCCAGCTCACTATTCCGAGCCGGTTGCGGGTGCGGCGCTCTTTTTCGCTTCATCCGTTTCGCACCGAGGAGCTACATCCATGAGCACGCGACGCGTTTCCGCCGCTGGCGGACTGTTCGTCGCCGGTCTGACGGCCGTCGTCGGCTTCTGGGCCGGCAGTGCGGTCGGTCCAGGCCGGGCCCAGGCGCCGGCCGGCGCCCCCACTGTGTCTGCCACACCGGATCGGCCGGCCGCAGTACGTCCCGCCGACGGCTATCTGAAGCAAAGCCCCGGCGTCCGGGCCGACGAAGGCGATCCCGGCGACTACGGCCTGGGCGACAGTCACGTTTCCCGGCTCAAACCCTACAGCCAGACCAAGTGCGGCGACCGCACCCCGTTCGACATCTGGCACTATGCCGGGCGCGACGGCAGCTCCTGGTCGCCGCCCACCCTGCCCATGTCGTGGGACGCGTGGGTGACCAAGTGTCGGACGGAGAAGCCCAAGCTGATGGCCGAGTGCCGGACCTACATGGACAGCCGCTACAATTTCCACGCCAGGCCCATCCCCGGCGCGACCATGTCCCGCGGCAAGGCCGTCATGCTCGGCCCCGTGGCCCGGTTGCCCCAGGGGTTTGACTCGTGGGAGGCGCTGGGCCGGCTCTCCCCCGACGAGATCAAGAAACGCGACCTCTTCCCCTACCTGCCGCTGGCACATCCGCTACAAAGCACGGCCCACATGGTCTTCCCTGCGAGCTGGCTCCGCGTCCACCCCGAGCACGAGCGCATGGATGTCGATTTCGATATTCCGGAGAAGTATCTCCCCGAGTTCCCACCGCCCATGTTTCTGACCACGCACAAGGAGATGGGCGACGTCACCCACGGGCAGGAGGTGACGCTCGGCAACTATTACGATCTGTTCAATGGCCTCCTCACACCCGAGCAGATGGAGGGGCTGAAGGAGTTGCTCCGCCCGACGCCGACGACCTGGTTCAACCAGACGTCGCACCGGGTCACCTACGAGCCGAGCGCCGGGGTGGCCTGCTTCTCGTGCCACGTCAACGGCCACACCAACGCGGCCATCGAACTGGCCCCCGATTCACGGCCCAACCAGGCCCGCCTGCGCGTGGACACCCCCAGCATGCGCGGCAACTACAACCTGATGCAGCTGTCCAGCAAACGCTCCATTCGCAGCATGGATCACTTCGCCGAGGTCGAGGAGTATTTCGATGGCGACCCGGCCATGATGCAGGCCATCGGCCCGCGCGGCGTGCAGAAGCAGATCAGCAACCGCATGGGCGACTTCAACGCCATCCTCGATTTCCCGCCGGCGCCCAAGCTGGGACCGATGATGAAGCTGATCCAGTCGAAGGCGACCCCCGCCGAACTCCGCGGCGAAACGCTCTTCCACGGCAAGGCCCAGTGCATCGCCTGCCATTCCGGCCCGGCCTTCGTGGACGACTACATGCACGACTTGCAGGTCGAGCGCTTCTACGCCGGCCGGCCGGAAGGGCCCATCAAGACCTTCCCCTTGCGCGGCCTCAAGGATTCGCCGCCCTACCTGCACGACGGCCGCTGCCCCACGCTGCACGATGTCGTCGAGTTCTTCAACCTTGTCTGCGAATTGCACCTGACGCGGGAGGAGAAAGCGGATTTGGTGGCGTACCTGTTGTGTCTCTAAGCTAAGACACGCAACCCGTGATACCTTTTGGAGATTATCTCTGCGGGTAGTCTTTAAGAAGCGCTTCCAGATCTCCGTAGTCGTAGGGCGGGTGCTTGCGAACCGCCAGGACATCGACAGCCTCGTTGGCTTCGGTGATGGCGTACAGAATGCGCCACCGATCCAGCCTGAGCCGACGCACCTCCGCAGGGACACCGACGAGGTGCAGGGTTTTGCTCTTGGCGGGGCGCGGGTTTTCAGCGAGGGCCGTGACAGCGGGGTGCAGTACATGGTTTGCAAGGACTGATCGGTTTTCCGAGCGTTTCGGAGCGGCCAGCCATCCAAGTTAGCGGTCACTAGCCGCCGCAAGTCCTTATTTTCCAATCCAGCCGCCTACAAACCATTACTGCACCCGTGACAGCGTTGCGTACCCGCTGGCGGACCTGGCCTGGAAGGCCCTTGATTTCCTTCCACGCAGCCGGAGTAACGTAAACCTTGTACCGGCTCACGGGAGTTCGCCCTTGACGGCGTTCCATTCCAGCCAGCCGGCGCGGCGGCGGTTCCCCTTCGCCGCTTTCAGCTCCACAAACGCTTGCCGGGCGATCTGCACGTCCTCAAGGGTCTCCAGCCATTCGATCAAGGCCTCCCAATCTTCCGCATTGAGGACGGCGAGCCGCTTGCCTTTTTTGCTCACAAACTGCACCGATTGCAAGGCATCGAGTCCCGTCATGGCAGTGTCTCCGCAGAATACCCAGGCGTTGTCCTTCCACGCCAATCTACCTGCGGTCCCCTGAAATCGCCAGCCCGGTCCGGTAGGGACGCGAAACGGCGTCAGAAACCTTGCGAGAGGGCCAAGGTTCCTGACACCGCGTTTGTTTTTCTGCGGCCTATCGCCCCGCCGCCACCGTATCCAGCACTGGTGTGCCATTGACACCGCTCGGCACCGCCGCCGTCTCCTGGGCCGCCAGGTCCCGCGCCTTCGGGCTGCCGATCCAGTACACCGCGCCGACGAAGATGGCCCCGCCGATGATGTTCCCCAGCGTCGCCAGGCCGAGGTTGTACCAGTAGCCGCCCCAGGTAATCGCTTCGCCATGCGGGATCAGCAGGCCCAGCATCAGGCCGCACATGTTGGCGATGCTGTGCTCGTAGCCGCTGGTGATGAAGGTGAACATGCACCACCAGATCATCAGGATGCGGGCGGTTTCGCTCTTGAGCCGGGCCGCCATCCACACGCCCAGGCAGACCAACCAGTTCGCCAGGATCGCCCGCCACAGGAGCTGCTCCCACGGCAGATTCATCTTGGTGGCCACCAGCTTCTGCACGAAAGCGTTTATGGGAGCGAAGGTGCTTTCGTCCAGCAGCCCGGCGCGGACAACCATGAAAGCGACCAGGACGCTGCCGATCAGGTTGCCGATCCATGTCCACACCCAGTTGGAGAGCAGGTCGCGGACGCTGGCCTTGCGCGACAGCACCCCGAGAGTGAGCACCAGGTTGCTGCCGGTGAACAGCTCCGAGCCGGCGAAGATGACGATGGTCAACGCCCCGCCGAAGCAGATGCCCATGACCATGCGCACCACGAAGGGTGCCGCGGCTGCCAGCGAGCCGCCGATGGTGAAGATCAGCACGATGGCCGCGCCGACGTACATGCCGGCCAGGACCGAGCGGACCAGGTGGCTGACCAGCGAGCGGCGCTGGCCTTCGAGCTTGGCGACGGCCTGATTTGCCAGGGTTTGTACGGCTTCGGTGTACATGAGCTGTGACTCCGATTACGAATCGGCGAGCGGGGAGGCGTAAGCCCCCCGGTACTACACCGGGGGGCTTACGCCTCCCCGCTCGCCGGGAGAATCTTACCGCGGCAGGTAACTCACCAACGGCTCCAGCACCTCCGACAGGCGCTCGCACGGCACGTCGTACATCACATCGTTCGCGACCACCGGGCTCGGTCCCGCCTTCCCCTTGATGCTGACATGAGCGGCATCCACGATCTCGCCGTTGATGCGCGAACGGCAGCCTTGCAGGCCGATCGTCGCTACCTGGTGCATCCCGCAGCCGGCGGCGCAGCCCGACCAGTGGATCGTCAACGGCTGCAGCTTGCGTCCTTCCGTCCGCTGCTCCAGCTCCTTCGCCACGCGGATCGCCCAGCCCTTGGTCTCGATCAGGGCCAGCGGGCAGTAGTCGTTGCCGGTGCAGGCCACCAGGCCGCGCATGATCGGCGACGGGTCGTAGGGCAGTTCCTGGAAGATCGGCTCGTCCGCCAGGGCGCCGACGCGGGGTTCCGGGATGTTGGGCACAATCAGGTTCTGGGCGACGGTCACGCGCACATCGCCGTTGCCGTAGCGTTCGGCGAGGTCGGCGACGCCGCGCATCTGGGCCGTGGTGATGCGTCCGACCGGGACATTGAGGCCGACGTAAAAGTGCCGCGGCGCGCCTGGAGGTCGGGGTGTGCTTCTGCGGGTTGATGCCCAGGTGATCGACGTGGTGCTTCTTGCGCAGGTCGGTGCCGGCCTTGAGCAGCGGCCCGTCCCAGCGCCGGGCCAGCTCGTCGCGGAACCAGCGGGGGCCGCGGTCGTCGATGAGGAAGGCCAGGCGGGACCGGTTGCGGGCGGCCCGCGAGCCGTGGTCGCGGAAGATGCGCCGTCACCACGAGCACCAGCCGGGCCGCCTCTTCCGGACGCGTGAAGACATCGAGCGGCGTCGCCGGCCGGTAGCCGCCCGAGCCCTGCTTGCCGCCCACCAGCAGATTGAAGCCGTTGACCTGCTGCCCGTCCAATTCGCGGTAGGCCGGCACCAGGCCGATGTCCTGCGTCTCGGCGTGGCAGCAGTTCTCCAGGCAGCCGGTGATCGTCACGTTGAACTTGCGCGGCAGGTTGGTGAACTCGCGGTTGCCGACGATCAGGCGCGTGTACTCGTCAACCACCGGCGAGGCGTCGAACAGCTCGTGCGGCGTCAAACCAGCGACGGGGCAGCCGCACACGCCGCGGACGTTGTCTAGCCCGGTTTGCAGGCTGTGCAACCCCACCTCGTGCAGCCGTTGCCAGATACTTTCGACATCGGCGAGCGTAAACCAGCGCAACTGGATCTGCTGCCGCGTTGTCAGGTCGGCGAACCCCTTGCCGTACTGATCGGACAGGTCGGCGATGACGCGCAGCTGGTTGGAGTTCGTCTGCCCGGCATTGAGGCGGATGCGCAGCATGAAAAAGCCGGGGGTCGGCTTGCGGAAGAACAGGCCGTGCCACTTGGCCCGCTGCTTGTCGTCCTCGGTCAGTTCCTCCCAGTTGTTGTTCGGAGCGTGGCGGAGGAGGTCGGGCAGGCAGTCGAGGCCGTCCTTTTCCTCCTTCATGATCTCCAGCTTGTTCCTGGCCGGTGCCTTGCCGGCGTTGGGGCCGTAGGCGTCGATGAGCTGGGCCAGCAGGGGCTGGCAGGTGCCGCAGCCGGTGCCGGCCCGAGTACATTCGCCGACCGCCGGGACGCTGCGTTTCCCGTCGCGGATCGCCTGGACGATCTTGCCCTTGGGCACCTCGTTGCAGTTGCAAATCTGGGTGTCGTCGGCCAGGGCCGTCAGGTCGGCCGCCGCACCGGACTGGAGGAGGGCATCGCGGGCATTTTCCCCGACGAGCAGGCCGAGGGGTTCTTCGGACAGCGGCTCGGCGTTGCGGAACAGGCGCAGCAATCGCCCTGTGGGATCGGCGGCGCCAAGCAGCACGGCCCCGGCGATGCGGTTGTCGCGCAGCACCAGCTTCCTGTAGATGCCTTTCGCGGGATCGAAATGGCTGAGCACCTCGCAATCGGGCCCCGCCGCGTTGACCTCGCCCATCGACAGCAGATCGACGCCCATGACCTTCAGCGTGGTTGCCAGGCGCGACCCGGTGTAAGCCGCCTGCGGTTTCGCGCCGGTCAAGACATCGGCCAGCACCCGCGCCTGTTCATAGACGGGATCGACCAGGCCGTAAACCTTGCCGCGGTGCTGGGCACACTCGCCGACGGCGAACGCCGCCGGGTCGTTGGTGCGCAGCTGGTCGTCCACGACGACGGCCCGTTCGACCGCCAGCCCGGCCTCCCTCGCCACCTCGATATTGGGCCGAATGCCGCAACTCACCACCACCATGTCGGCGTCGAGCGTCGTCCCATCGCGGAAGCGCACGCCGGAAACCGCACCCCCTTCGCCGACGAGTGCGGTGACCGTCTGGCCGCACAGGACGCGCACGCCCAGGGTTTCGAGCTTGCGCTTGAGCAGTTCCCCGCCGGCAGGGTCGAGTTGCTGCGTCATCAGGTGCGGCGCGACCTCGACGACGGTCACCGCCAGCCCGTGGCTGAGCAGCCCCCGCGCCGCTTCCAGCCCGAGCAGTCCGCCGCCGAGGACCAGGGCCGTCTCGCACTCCTGGGCATAGGCCGCGATGGCGTGGCAATCGTCGAGGGTGCGGAAGACGAAGACGCCCTTCTGGTCCGATCCTTCCAGGGGCGGCACGAACGGCCGCGAGCCGGTCGCGAGGACCAGGTGATCGTAAGGTTCCGCCACCTTGCCGCCGGCACCGACGACCAGGCGTTCCTGCCGATCGATCCGCTCCGCCTTGACGCCGGCATGAACGTGAACGCCGCGCTGTTCGTACCACTCCAGCGGATTGAGCCAGATGCGGGCCGGATCCTGAAAACCGCCCAGGTAGGTGGACAGGAGGATGCGATTATAGGTGCCGTGCGGCTCGGCGCCGAACATGCGAATCTGGTAGCGGTCCGGATCGCGGGCCAGGACCTCTTCCACGACCTTGGCGCCCGCCATGCCGGTCCCGAGGACGACCAGCGTTTCGCGAGCAGCGCGGACCATGAACGCGGCTCCTGGGGGACAGGGGCAAAGGCCGACGCCCGATTTGGGGCGCGGATTCCGATGGCGGTGCTCATTCCTGGCCGGCCCGGGAGGAGAGGTTCCGGGAGAGGATGGAATGCGGGGTGACCAGGCCTGTCCGTCGGTGCGATTCCGCCCGAGGATCGTGAATCCTCGGTTTGATGGCGGGGGAGCGCACATCGCGGAGGCAGGGAAAGCAAGCGGCATGCCAAGAGGCGGGACGGCTGGCGGCGAGGAGGGAGAACCCGCGAAATCCAGGGGAATGCGGCGAGATCAGCGGGCGGCGAATGGGAGCGGCTCCGGATGAGATGCCCACGGATTAAGCAACGGATGCGCAAAGCAAGGCAGGAGCGTCTGGCAGAAACCGTGGCAGAATCTCCTGGCCAACGCGATGCCCAGGCCGGCGGAGCGCTCAGAAGGGAACCGCCTTGGCCCGCAAAATGAAAAACCGCGCGGCCTGGTCGCTGAGCACTGATAGCGGCTCCACCCGCACTGCCGGCTCGTGGACAGTGCCGTTGACCCGCAGATGGATCGACGTGGTGGCGACAAGGCGCGTAGTTTCGACGAGCAGCGTGACGGGCAAGGGCCCCTCGGTCGGCAAGCGCAGCCCCACCAGGCGGAGCAGGCTGTTGCCCGCGCCGATGACCCCGGTGGTGGCAGTCACGTCGAGGTTAAGCCGCCCGGCGGTGGAGATGGTGCCGTCGGCAAAGAGATCGACGGGACTGCCCGACAGGCTCAGCCGCTGAACGCGGAACACACCGCCGGCCAGCTGGCCGTGCAGTTCCCCACTCTGAACGGTACTGCCGGCCCGGCCGGGAATAACGAACGGCACGAGCTGAGAAAGGATGGGCCATTGAAAGGCCTGGGCCCGCGTAAACTTGGCCTCGACCGTGGCGGTCAGATCGTCGAGCGAGTGCACATTGCTGCCGCCGAATTCGATCTGGCCTCCCACCTGGCCCGCGCCGAGCGCTCTGCTTTCGCTCAGCGTCGCGGAGAGGGCGCGGAGATCGACTTCCTGGAAATGCAGCTTCCCATCTAGCCGTGTCTCGCCGTTGAGGCCGAGAGTGACCCGACCGGTGACCCGACCGTGGGCCACCTGAGCGCTCAGATCATCGCAATCCAGTTCGGCTCGGCCGCGTCTTGGGAGAAACTCGAAACGCAGCGGCAGGCGTGCCTCGTTGACTTCGACGCCGGCGATCTTGCCGCGAGTGAGGACCAGGCTGCCGCCCCCCTGCCAGTGCCGGCCCAGGGTCCCGTGCAGTCGTGCGTCCAGCGTGCCGGCGACCTGCGCCGCCAGCCCCGGCCAGGGCGCCAGCATTCGGCCGGCGTCAGCGCCATCGACGGCGAGGTTGAAATGGCTGCGCGCAAGGTCAGGCAGTTTCACGACCGCCTGCCCGCGCACCGTGCCGCCGCCCAGGTCGCCACCCAGATCTCGCAGCCGCAACTCGTCCTCGGTGAGTTGCAGGCTCCCGCGGAGGGTATCGGCCCGGTCGCGCTCACCCCAGTGGAGCCCGGTGATGTTGAAGCGGCCGCTGCCGACGGGCTGGGAATCGAACGACGGCAGGCGATAGTCCAGGTCCAGGTCGGCCCGGCCGTGGAGCGGGGCGAGTGCTTCACGTTCGCCCAGCACATCCCCCAGCCGGCTCAGCTGGACCGCGCGTAGGGCCACATGGCCATCGGGTGCCGGCCCGGGCAGGACGGCGGCCACGCCGAGCGGCGGCAGGGGTCCGCCCAGCTCGAATGTGCCGCCCAGCAGCGCTCCCTGAAGGTGGTATTGGCCCCGGCCCTGGCGATACGCCAGCCGTCCGGTGAGCTTGTCTACCGGCAGCCCGCGGACGCGCAGCTTCGGAGACGCCAGCTCCAGGTCCGCTTCCAGCGTGCGGCTGCCGCCGGGGGCTGCCGCCCTCCAGGCCCCGGTGACCGAGCCGCTGGCCATTCCTTCGAGGCGCAGCGGCACAGCGGGAAAGCGGCCGGCCAGGGCCCCGACATCGACCGCCTCGAAGCGAAGGGCGGCCGTGTAATCTCCGGCGGCGTTGAGCGGCACCTCGGCACCGCCAGTGACCTCGCCGCCAGCGAGAGCGGCCTGAATCTTCGTCAGGCGCAGCCCGTTCGTCCCGGCTGCCCAGCGAAAGGCCAGCGTGGGCACGGGGACCTGGTCGATCGTCACCTCGCGCGCACTGGCGGTGCCGGCAACGTCCGCCGCGAACGGTCCCAGCGTGCCGCTGACAGCGCACGTCAGGCCAAACTGTCCGCCCACGGCCACCGGCGGCCGCAGGTCGGGGCTCAGCCGTTGCAAGCTCCCCAGGTCACCCCGGGTAAGGGAAAGATGGCCCTCGTAGCGGTAGGGCGCTGCCAGGGCGATCTCGCCCGCTCCCTCGATGGCTGCTCCTTCCAGGGCTCCCGTGATTTCGGCGATCGTCAGTCGTTCTTCCCCAACCTGGAAGGTGGCCTCGGCTCCGGTCAACGACAAGCCGGCGGCCCTGAGACCCTTCACGGTGATCTTCCCCGCGCTGTCCCGGTACCGGACCTGGGCGGCCACATCCTGAATGGCCACACCGGCGACCGCCATTGTCGGCAAACCCACGCTGCCGCTGACGCGGTAGGCCCGGAGATCGCGGGGGCGGTTGACCGGGATGGAAATGTCAGCCTGCACGGTGAGCCGGCCGGCCAAGGCAAACGGCAGGCTAATGCCCATGTCCTTCACCACCTGGGCCAGGTCCGCGTCCGCGAAATCGAGGGTGATGTCCACATACGGCTCGGTTTCCTTGCGTTGGCGTGACTCCTTGGCCGGCTTGATCGGCTCATCGGGCAGCTCGCCCAGCCCGAAGCCCTGGCCGGTCGGCCGCAGATGCAGCTTGACGGTGGTAGTCTTGCCGCCGAGCTTCACGCCGGTCACGGTCGCCTCCCCGGTGCTGCCGGTTGCGATGGTGCCGTCGGAGCCGACCTGGAAATCGGCCTGGCCGCTCAGCCGGCCGCCCCGCTGCCGCAGCCAGTCCGGCACATCCCAGTCCCGCGGGACCTTGACGGCATCAAGATCGCGGGCGGCCACGACAAAATGGAAGCGGTTTTCCTGTCCGCGGAAGTCGAGCGTGCTTTCGGTTGATTCCAGAGTGCCGCCCAGCCCCTGCCCGCTGACGCGGTCCAGGGTCACCAGCCCGTCGTCGATGATGATGCCGCCACGCACGCCTTCCAGGGGCAGGTCCAGCCGGGGCAGGGTGATCGCCGCCGCCGCCGGGTGCAGCACGACCCGGTAATGCTCGCTGACCCGGGCGTTGGGGTCATGGCGAAAGGTGAACTCGACCGCTGTCGCCCCGCTGGCCTCGACCTCGTGCCAGACGGCGGGAGGGACATAGGGCAGTTGCAGCAACCGCTCCTGGGTCACCGCGGTACGTTCCGTCTTGAGGACGACCGTAAAGGATCCGTCGGCGGGATCGAGCGAGCCGTCGAGGGTCCATTCGCCCCAGTCGTGATCCGAAATGGTGCCATTGATAGCGATGCGGTTATCCTGGTGGACCGCAAGACGGAGGCCCGGTACGACCAGGGCGGGGCGCCCGTCCTGCCGGATCGTTACCTGGCCGCCCTCGATGCGGATGTCGGGGAGCGTGCCGCCGCCCTGGCCGGCCACCATCCCAACCGCCTCCGGGAGCTGCGTCAGCAGCCGCCCCGCGCGGTCCAGGCGCAGGGTGACGGCGGGATCGCGCAGGATGATCTTCTTCGGCATCGCCCCGCGGAGCAGATCGACGGCCGAGATATCGGTTTCGACGGTGCCGACGGTAATCCACGGCTCGTCATCGGCCCGGTCGCTCTGGAAGAAGCGCAGGCCGTGGAGCAAGGAGCCGCCCAGGACGCCGATGTCCGCTTCCTGCAGCTCGACCGGCCCGCCGGTGATGTCCTGGAGATGCGCGACGACCCGTTGCCGGGTCGCCTCCGAGGTCAGGTAAACCCGGGCAGCCAGGTAAAGGACGAGAGCCAGGATGACCAGCAGGGTGAGCAGCCGAAGTAAGCTGCGGAGAAGTCGGCGCATGCGCAAGCCTCCATGGCGCAGGCCAGGCGACCCGCCGAGATGGTATCGGCGGAACAACAGTCAAGGCTTGTGCAAATTGCGCACATCAGCGGCACGGTGAAGGACCGCTGCGGGGCGGCATATTAGCGTCTGGGCATGATATGTCCAGATCAGAGGAACCGCGTCGGGCTGACTTCCCGCCGCACCACCATCCCAAAGGCCCTACTCGAAGAACCGCCGCACTGGGACATGCAGCTCGCCGAGCACATCGGGCAGATGCAATTCCTGATCGTCATGCAGGATGCACGGCAACTCCTCGGCCCGGTAGACATGGAGGGTCTCGCTGGCCTGGTCGAGGACGCAGACCACGGTGACGCCCGCCTCCAGGTATTCTCCGACCTTCCTGATCAGACGAGGCCAGCGGTCCCCAGGCGAGCGGACCTCGAACACAAGTTCGGGAACTACGTCGAGGTAGCCGGGCGGGAGCGGTCCCTCCGGAATCCGGGCGTAGCTGTAGTAGGCAATGTCGGGCCCGCGCACCGTGTCGGGACCATGCTCCGTGACGACGCCGCTATCGTTGCTGACCAGGCGACCCATCCCCTGCGCGCGCACCTGCGGACCGATCAAGAGGGCGATATTGACGCAAATCTCACCGTGGCGCAGCGCCGGCATGTTCATTTCGACGATCCTCCCGCGGACCAATTCGGTGGGGATGCCGTCGTCGGGGAGCTGTTCGTACTCCGCGGCAGTCATCAGACGCTCGGCTGTGGCCGTTGCAGAAACCATGCGATGCGATGCCTCTCGGGAAACAGCGGGCGGGCGGATCATCCGCGGCCAGACGGGCTAGATCGGCCGTGGCGTGCTGCCGCCATACCCCTCCAAAACGTGGCACAGAACTCGGTCGCGCTGCGCAAGCACAACGCGAATAAGGAGTAGCGTCAGAAAAGTTCTGTGCCAAGCCTGGCACAGAACTACCCATTTGGCACAGAACTTCGGCCGGCACGCCTGCCGCGCCCCGCTCGTCGAGCGGGTTACACCGCGGCCGCGGCCAATCCCACCTCGCGGCGCAGCGCCGGGGCCTTGTCCTTCCGCTCCCAGGTGAAGGTGGGCAGCTCGCGGCCGAAATGGCCGTGGCGGGCCGTCTCGCGGTAGATCGGCCGGCGCAGGTTCAGGGTCTGGATGATCCCCTGCGGTGTCAGCTTGAAGTGGCGGTGGATGAGATCGGCAATCTGGCCGTCGTCCAGGCCGTGGGTTGCCGTGCCGTAGGTGCTCACCCAGATGTTCAGCGGGTCCGGGTAGCCGATGGCGTAGGAGAGCTGCACCTCGCACTGGCTGGCCAGGCCGGCGGCGACGATGTTCTTGGCGATGTAGCGGGCCATGTAGGCGGCGGAGCGATCGACCTTGGTCGGGTCCTTGCCGCTGAAGGCGCCGCCGCCGTGCCGGCCACGCCCGCCGTAGGTGTCCACGATGATCTTCCGCCCCGTCAGGCCGGTGTCGCCGTGCGGTCCGCCGACCAGGAAGCTGCCGGTCGGGTTGATGTGGACGCGGATGTCGCTGTCGTCGATCGAATCGGGCGACATGCCGGGCAGGACCAGGCGCAGCTTGCCGCGGATCAGGTCCGGCCGCTCCGCCCGCAGCGTCGGCCCGATCAGCTTGTCGATCAGGACGGCGCGAGCCTCGTCGGAGAACAACTCGGTGCTGCCGCGCTTGACCACCACGCTGCGGTCGTGCTGGGTGGACAGGACGACAGTGTGGATGCGGTGCGGGGTGCCGTCGGCGTTGTACTCGACGGTGACCTGGCTCTTGGCGTCGGGGCGCAGGAACTTCAATTCGCCGGTGTGGCGCAGGTGGGCCTGGTGCTCGACCAGGCGATGGGCCAGGAAAATCGGCAAGGGCATCAGGGTGTGCGTCTCGTCGCAGGCGAAGCCGAACATCATCCCCTGGTCGCCGGCCCCGCCCACATCCACCCCCATCGAGATGTCGGGCGACTGGGCGTGGACCAGGCAGTCGATCTTGCAGGTATCGGCGGCGAAGCCGATGGTGGGATCGACATAGCCGATCTCGCGGACCACGTCGCGGACAATGGAGGTGACGACGGTGCGCGACAGGTCGGCCTTGGTGGTGACCTCGCCGGCCACGACGGCCAGGTCGGTGGTGACCAGGGTTTCGCAGGCGACCCGGCTGGTGGGATCGGCCTTGAGGCAGTGATCCAGCACCGCGTCGCTGATCTGGTCGGCCACCTTGTCGGGGTGACCCATCGACACGGATTCACTGGTAAACAGGTATCGGTCCGTGCTCACAACAGGATTCCTCGTGCTGGGTTGGAAGAGCGCCCCCGTGGCCTCCGTTCCGCGGGATTATAGGTCAAGTGGGGGGAACGTGGCAACCGCAAGGGGGAGCCGCTTGCGGCTTCGCAGGACATAAGAAGCCGCGAGCGGCCTGGTCCGGAGTCACTCCATGCCCGCGCCGCTGGTGCTGCTCGATACCGTTGGCCTGACGCCGCGCTGGCTGGCGCATGCCCCCCGGCTGCGTGCCCTGGCCGAGGCGGGCTGGTCGCGGCCGCTGCGCGAGGTGCTGCCCGCCGTCACCTGCACCGCCCAGGCCACCCTGCTCACCGGGCAGACCGCCCAGGGGCACGGCATCGTTGGCAACGGCTGGCTGTTCCGCGACACCGGCGAGGTGCGTTTCTGGCAGCAGTCCAACCGCCTGCTCCAGGCGGAGCCGCTTTACGTCACCGCCCGGCGGCGGGCCAAGGAACGGGGCCGCGACTTCTGCTGTGCCAAGCTCTTCTGGTGGTTCAACCAGGGGGCGGCGGTCGATGTCGGCCTGACTCCCAAACCGCACTACGGCGCCGACGGCAACAAGGCGTTCGACATTACCGGCACGCCGCCCGGACTGGCCGAGCAGGTAAAAGCCCGCCTGGGACCCTTCTCGTTTCCCTCTTTCTGGGGCCCACTGGCCGGGCTGCCATGCACCCAGTGGATCGCGCGCTGCGCCGCCCAGGTGATGGCCCAGGAACATCCGGACCTGACCCTGGTCTACCTGCCGCACCTGGACTACGACACCCAGCGTTTTGGCCCCGACCATTGCGACATGCCGAGGCTGGTCGCCGAACTGGATGCCGCCTGCGAGCCGCTGCTGGACGAGGCCCGCCGCCAGGGCGCGTCGGTCTGGGTGGTCAACGAGTACGGGCATGTGGGGGTTCAGCGGCCGGTGTATCTCAATCGGGCCCTGCGCCAGGCGGACCTGCTCTTCGTGCGTCCCGGGCCGTTCGGCGAACAGCTCGACACGTTCGAGAGTCGGGCCTTCGCGGTGTGCGATCACCAGCTGGCCCATGTGTATGTCCGCGATGGGACCGAGGTGCCACGCGTGAACGAGATCATCACCGCCCTGCCGGGAGTGGCGCGAGTCTTGGCCGGGGAGGAACGCGCCGGGCTCGACTTGCTCCAACAGCGCTCCGGCGAGATCGTGGTCCTGTCCGACCCGGACGCCTGGTTCGCCTATCCCTTCTGGCTGGACGACCGCCTGGCGCCGGACTACGCGCGAACCGTGGACATCCACCGCAAGCCAGGGTACGACCCCTGTGAACTGTTCTTCGATCCGAAACTGTGGTGGCCGAAGGGCCGGGCCGCGTGGCGACTGTTGCAGAAGAAGCTCGGCTTCCGCGCCCTCTTCGATGTGGTGCCACTCGATGCGAGTCTGGTGAAGGGCAGTCACGGGCTCAGCGCGACCGACGGCGCCGACCGGCCCCTGCTGATCGGGGACGGGCCGGCGCCGTCGGGGGAGGAATTGGCGATGACGGCGGTGCGGGATCTGGTGCTCGGGGCGCTGGGGCTGGTCGTGTGAGCGAGTTCAGGCGGCCGATTCGTCAGTTCCTCCGGGGCGTTCTGCGCTTTCGATCAGGCGATCCCGATACTGTTCCTGAATGGCCATGTAATATGCCACCAGCCTCTCGGGATCGTGTGCGAAATGCAACGAAATACGATGTCGAATTTCCCTGATTTCCTCGATTGTCGGATCGCTCGGGATCGGGTCCATTAGTCAGTCCCTCCTAGCAGCTCCAGAGGTGTCACCAGGGCTGGCACGAAGAGCCCAAGCATTGTGTTCACGCGGCGAATGTGCCCGAGCTTGTTGGCGTTCGCCAGGTGCCGACAGTTCCAGGTTACCAGGAAATCGCACTTGTGATAAGAGGCCAGCGCCAGGTGCAGCGCGTCGCCCGCCGGGTCCGTAGGCATGACTCGGTGCCGGATGTAGGTCTGGACAATCTCACCCACGGCCGTCTCGAGTGGGAGAAGAGGCAGATCTCGAAGCAGGCTCAGCCACTCGTCTTTGCGATCCGCCGGACCGCTCGCCAGTTCATCCAGGACGGCAGGGCTGGTGAGCAGTTCGTAACGATTCGGCGCATCGTGCCACCACTGGCGTGTCCACTCCCGGCGCGCCACGATGTCGGGTGTGGTGCGCGTTTCGTGATAGAAACTCGGAATCGTAGTTTCAACGTAGACACGGGCCTTGGCCATTTTGGGAATCCACCCCCCAATGCGGCACTGACGAACAGAGGGCGAGCGCGGTTAAGGAGAAACGCCTGGCTCTACGAGAACGCACTCGTTGATCGTCGCACTCCTGCCGATGTAGCTCACGCCGCCCAGCTTGCCGCGGACGGTCACCGTTTTGCCCGCCGCCAGGTCGGCTGCCTTGTCACCGCCTGGCAAGGGCGTGCTGAACTTGCAGTGGATCAGGAACGGCTTCATCAGCCCGGTCTTGGCGTCCTTGACGTCCAGCTGGAATGTCACCTCGGCGACGCCGCCGCCGGGGGCCAGCTTCTGCTCGTGAACAGTCCCCTCGATTTGCAACGGCTGGCGGGCATAGCGGGCGTAGGCGGTCTGTTTGCCCTCGTACAGGTCCTTGCCGAACTCGTCGGCCTTCAGGATGAGCGGCTCCTTGCCCGGCTTGGTGGGTGGCCCGGGCTTGTCGGGCGGCTTGGCCGGACCATCGGCACTGGCGATGATGACACACTCATTGAGCGTGGCCGAGCCGAGGCTGCCGCCGGTCAGCCGCCCGCGGACGGTCACCGTCGCGCCCACCCGCAGGCCGGCCACCGGCACCGGCTTGCTGAGCCGGCAGTTGATCGCAAACGGCTTCTTGACGCCCAGCTTTAGGTCGTCCACCTGCGGCTGGAACCAGACCTCCTCGACCAGGCCATCCGCATTCAGATTGACCTTCGTCGCCGCGCCGGTCAGTTGCAGTGGCTGCTTGACATACTGGCCGAAGGCGGCGTCCATGTGATCGACCATGGCGTCGGCGAACTGCTGTGCCGAGGCGAACCGCGGTTGTTCATCGCCCGGGGGTTTGGGCCCCTCGGACCGTTTGGCGGTATCTGGTGATGCCTTCTTGGTCTCCCGGGGCGGCTTGACGGGTCCGGTTTTCACCGTGGCCCCCTGGAACTCCGGCGCGGTCGAACGGGCCTTGATATCGGTGAAGACCCCCTGAAGACCTTCGTTGACCTTCACATAGATGAGGTAACAGACGCCGCCGCAGCCGCCGCAACCCAGAAGCAGGACAGCGCCGATGATGAGCAACACCTTGCCGGCGCCGCCACCCTTCTTCTTCTCCTTCTTGCCGCGCCGATCCTCATCGTCATCGTCCGCGCGCGATCTTTTGCCGCTGGACTTCCTGGGCCGATCGTCCTCCTCGTCATCGTCCGCGCGCGCTTTGCGGGGGGAGGCCTTCCGCGGACGATCATCCTCCTCCTCATCGACCGGCGGCTTCGCCGAGGCCCGGGGCCGGGGGTTGACGGCCTCCTCTTCGCCATCCTCGGCCCGCGCCTTCGAGCGGGGTGCTGGGCGGTCGTCATCGTCATCGTCGGGCGGCGGCGCCTTCTTCGGCAGCGGCGCGGTCGGGGCGGTCTTGGCCGGCGGGGGCGCGGCGGCCGAAGTGCTGCTGCCCGGGGCCTTCACCGCAAATACCGCGGCGCAGGCCGGACACTTGATGTTCCGCCCCAGGACATTGTCCTCCACCTTCAACTTCGTCTGGCACTTCGGACAGGCCACAAGGATAGTCACAGGTCTATCTCCGAGGAATGGGTATGATGGTCTGCCTTCAGATGGCCGCCGCCAGCACGGCAAAGAGGCCGAGGATGACGCCGCCCAGGCCGAGGACGACGCCAAGCACCAGAGCAACCAGGACCATGTTGCTCATCCCGGCAGCCGCCACGGGCGCTTTCTTCGAGCCACGGCGTTCCTTCCGGTCGTACGCGTCGTCGTCCCCATCCTTCCTTCCATTCGCTTTCCGCGGTCGATCGTCGTCATCGTCGTCGCGGCCCTTCTTCGTGGCGGGCCTGGCCGGGCGATCGTCGTGCCCCTCCGCGTCGTCGCGCGTTGACTTGACGGCGGACTTCTTCGGCCGGTCGTCGTCCTCCTCTTCCGCGGCGGCTTTCCGGGCCTGGCGTCCCTTGCGGCTAACGTCCTGGTCTTCGTCGATTCGGAACGTGTGAGCAGTCTTCGGCAGGGCGGGCGGCGGGGGAGCCGCCGCCGCGCCTTCACCGTGAACAGCGCCGCAGCCCGGGCACTTGATGTTCTTGCCGAATGCGCTTTCCTCCACCTTCAACTTCATCTGGCACTTTGGACAGGCAACGATGACGCTCATGGTGCTCTCCGAACCCGGCCGGCAGCAGGATGCGATTGCCCATTGTCCACGGCGGGCCGCAGGTCGGCTACCCCGATCCGCCGGGAAAATGCGAGGGATGAGCTGGAACTAGCGGATGTGCCGGAGCTGCTGGCTGCACGCCGGGCAGCCGTCACAAGCCAACGACACGCAAGGCGCAGGGCGCCGATGTCGCGGCGGTAGTGGGCCCCCTGGAAATGGATCTTCGCCACCGCCTCGTAGGCATTGCGGCTGGGCGTCGGCCAGCGTGTCGCCCAGGGCGGTCACGCCCAGGACGCGGCCGCCGTCGGTCAGGACCAGGTCTTTCTCGCGGCGGGTGCCGGCGTGGAAGACCTTCACGTCGGCTCAGGCGGGCCGCTTCAGCCAGGCCGGTGATGACCTTCCCCTTCTGGAAACTGCCGGGGTAGCCGCCGCTGGCCAGGACCACGCAGACCGCCGGCCTGGCGTCCCACTCCAGCCTCGCCTCCGGGAACTCATCGAGGCGATCGTCCACAGCCGCCTCCAGCAAGTCGAGCAGGTCGGTGCGCGAGCCGCATCAGCAGCGGCTGCAGCTCCGGGTCGCCGAAGCGGCAGTTGAACTCGAGCACCCGCGGCCCCTGGTTGGTCAGCATGATGCCGGCGTAGAGGACGCCGCGGAAAGGCATGCCGGCTGCGCTTCATGGCGTGGACCGTCGGCACCAGGATCGTCTCCTCGACCTGGGCCATCAATTCCGGCGTGCCGATCGGGGCCGGGCAGTAGGCGCCCATGCCGCCGGTGTTCGGGCCCTCGTCGTTGTCGAAAGCGGCCTTGTGGTCCTGCGTCGGCTGCAGGGCACGATGGTCCGGCCCGACACCAGGGCCAGCACGCTCAGCTCCTCGCCCTCCAGTCCGCTTCTCGATGACGACGCTGCCTTCCGGCGGGCCGGCCGAACTCCTCGCGGACCATGATGCGGTCGATGGCCGCCAGGGCCTGCTCGGTGGTCGAGCAGACGATGACCCCCTTGCCCGCCGCCAGCCCATCGGCCTTGACGACGACGGGGTACTCGCGGGTTTCGACGTAATGCCGGGCCGCATCGGGGTGGTCGAAGACGCGGAACTCGGCGGTGGGCACATCGGCATGGCGCATGAGCTGCTTGGCGAACACCTTGCTGGCTTCGAGCTGGGCGGCCTCCTTCGATGGACCGAAGACGCGCAGCTTGGCCGCGTGGAAGACATCGACGATGCCGAAGGCCAGCGGATCTTCGGGCCCGACGACCGTCAGGCCGATCGCTTCCTGCTTGGCGAAGCGGACCAGGGCATCGAAATCGATGGACATCGATGGGGACATTGACTGCCGTCCTCGGCGGTGCCGGCGTTGCCCGGAGCGCAGATAGACGCGCGTGACGCGCGGGGACTGGGCCAGCTTCCAGACCAGGGCATGTTCCCGGCCGCCCTTGCCGATGACGAGGACCTTCATGCAGCGCCTCCTGTCAGCAAGGGTTATTTTATGAGTTTAGCCGCCGCCCTGCGGGCAGCGGCCACTACGGCGTCCCCGGCCCCTTGAAAAACACCGCCGCCAATGGCGGCAACGTCAGGCGGAGCGACGCCGGCCGCCCGTGCGCCGGCTCCGCCGATGCCAGCATGCCCCCCTCGTTGCCGACGCCGCTGCCGCCGTACTCCCGGCCGTCGCCATTGAGCAGCTCGCGCCAGTACCCCGGTGTCGGCACGCCGACGCTATACTGCGACCGCACCACGGGGGTGAAGTTGCACACCACCAGCACCGTCTCGTCGCCGCCGAGACGCAGGAAGCTCAGCGCGGACGTGCCGCTGTCGTTGCAGTCCACCCACTCGAAGCCCGCACGGCTGGCAGTCCCGTTCGTGCAGGGCCGGCTCCTCGCGGTACAGGCGGTTCAGGTCCGTCACCCAGCGCTGCACGCCGGCGTGCGGCTGCAGTCCCATCAGGTGCCAGTCGAGGCTGGTGTCGTGGTTCCACTCGCGGCCTTGGCCGAACTCGCCGCCCATGAACAGCAGCTTCTTGCCCGGCGTGGCCCACATGATAGCCGAACAGCAGCCGCAGGTTGGCGAACTTCTGCCAGTCGTCGCCCGGCATCCGCGCCAGCAGCGAGCCCTTGCCGTGGACCACCTCATCGTGCGACAGCGGCAGGACGTAGTTCTCCGTGAA
The DNA here is from genome assembly GCA_963827935.1 of uncultured Planctomycetota bacterium. Lineage (GTDB taxonomy): Bacteria > Planctomycetota > Planctomycetia > Gemmatales > Gemmataceae > DATFNV01. The sequence goes on from CAWHCN010000005.1 coordinate 313,789, forward strand.
CGGCGTACACCATGCGGAAGAGTCAGCTCGTCGTGGTGGTACTGGCGATGGATCGGATCGTGCTGGAAGTACTCGCAGGGTGTCGTGCATCCAGCCCATGTCCCACTTGAGGCCGAAACCGAGGCCGCCCAGGTAGGTCGGCCGCGACACCATCGGCCAGGCGGTCGATTCCTCGGCGATGGTCTGCACGTCGGGATAATTGCGATAGACCTCCTCGTTGATCGTGCGGAGGAAGGCGATGGCGTCGCAGGTTCTCGTGGCCGCCGTAACTCGTTGGGCACCCACTCGCCGTCCTTGCGCGAATAGTCGAGGTACAGCATCGAGGCGACGGCATCCACGCGCAGGCCGTCGACGTGATAGTGGTCCAGCCAGAACAGGGCGCTGCTCAAGCAGGAAGCTGCGCACCTCGTGCCGGCCGATAGTTGAAGATGCAGCTGCGCCAGTCGGGATGAAAGCCCTGCCTGCGGGTCGGCGTGCTCGTAGAGGTGGGTGCCGTCGAAATAGACCAGGCCGTGCTCGTCGGTGGGGAAGTGGGCCGGCACCCAGTCGAGGATGACGCCGATGCCCTGCTGGTGCAGATAGTCGATCAGGTACATCAGGTCTTGCGGCGTGCCGTAGCGGCTGGTCGGGGCGAAGAAGCCGGTCACCTGGTAGCCCCAGGACCCGTAGAACGGGTGCTCCATCAGCGGCAGGAACTCGACGTGCGTGAAGCCGAGCTGGCTGGACGTAGCTCGGCCAGCTTCGGCGCCAGCTCGCGGTAGCTGAGCGAGCGGTTGTCCTCCTCCGGCACGCGCATCCAGGAGCCGAGATGGACTTCGTAGATGGAGATCGGGGCGCGGCAGGCCGTTGCGGCGTGCGGCGCGTCGCCATCCAGTCGCCGTCGTCCCAGGCATAGTCCAGGTCCGCAGACGACCGAGGCGGTGCGCGGCGGCACCTCGTGGAAGAAGGCGAAGGGGTCGGCCTTGTCGACGCGGTAGCCGTTGTAGCGCGAGGCGATGTGATACTTGTAGGCCGTCGCCCGTGCCCAGCGCCGGGAACGAAGCCTTCCCAGATGCCGGACGATTCGCGGGGCCGGAGCGGATGCGTGCCGGCGTGCCAGCCGTTGAAGTCGCCGATGACGGCGACATACTCCGCCGCCGGGGCCCAGACGGCAAAGTAGGTCCCGCTCGACGCCATCCGCGCGTCATCGGATGGGCGCCGAGCTTCTGATAGAGGCGGGAGTGGGTGCCCTCGTTGAAGAGGTACAGGTCCTGGGCGCTGAGGCGGGTCACATCGTAATGGACCGCCTGTGCCGGGATAACCGCCGTTGACGCCGCCATGCGCACCCTCCGCCCGTCTGACAGGTCCCCCAGTGTCAACATAGGTAGGATAGCCGCGGGATTGCATCAGTTCGAATAACGAGGTCTTGAGCCGGGGGGCCTGTCAGCGGCGGGGCAGGGAGCCTGGGAACGATCGCTAGGAGCCGTGGAATTGATCGGAACTGCGCCAGCCGGCAGCAGTGGTATGGTCGTTGCCGGTGACAGCGTGGCGGGAAGAAATGAGGCTCATCCGGGAAGCACGTGCAGCATTCCGCGAAGCCTCCTGATCGCGGGCTGCTTCGCGATCCGGTTGCCGAGACGGACGGCGGTGCGGATTGCCCCGAATTCCCACGTTGCATAGTTGGACAGCGCCACTTTTTATTCTGGGTAAGATGGCCACACGAAAACCAAGGACTTACGGCGATTTACTTTGCCCAGCTTGACTTCGGCCTTGCCCAGTGTGAAAAGTGGCGCTGTCCAAATAGAATTCGCCGGGAATTATATGCGACCTGGCGCGCGCGTCGCAATCCCTTGTCAAATCATGACATGCGCCTTCACATTTCAGCGCCAGGCCAGGTCGCATATAATTCGGTGTGTGCGGACACACCCTGCCGGCAAAGGATCAGCTTGAGGGCTGATGCCAGTCCCTGGCACACGTTCCGCTATGAACCTGACAGGCCATCGGCTTTCCGTTCGCACTGCGCTTCTCTAGCTCTTCTTTGTGGCGGCGGAGCGCGGTGGCCGCGTTTGATCTGGTGCCTCTGAGCCCGTGCTTGAGCTTGGCCCTTGGGTCGGCTTCACTTTCCTTGGTGCCGCGAGCCCGCTTGAAAGTCTCGTCCTTCGTTCGACCCATCCTCCGCCGACATTTTCTTCGCCCGTCCCTCACCGTCGTTGGAGGTCCTCATGCCTCGGAAGAAGACACGCCAGCCCATCCCGCCGCCCCGCATCGTCCGGCCCTGTGCCGCCGCCATCGAACGTCGGCAGCGCCAGCCACGTCGTCGCCGTCGACCCCGCTTGCGATCCGCAGCCCGTTCGTACCTTCGGCGTCTATACCGCCGACCTACAGACGCTGGCCGAGTGGTTACGCCACTGCGGCGTCACGAGCGTCGTGCTCGAATCGACCGGCGTCTACTGGATGTGCTTATGCGACTTCCTGGAAAGCCAGGGCTTCGAAGTGGTGGTGGTCGATCCACGCAGCCTGGCCCGCAACCTCAAGAAGAAGACCGACGTTTGCGATGCGGTCTGGCTGCAGCAGATGCACGCCTGTGGCCAGCTCAAGAGCTGTTTTCGACCCGCGCACGAGGTGCTGGCGTTGCGGACGCTGTGGCGGCATCGCGAGCATCTGATCACCGAGGCAGCCAAGCTCTTGCAGATGATGCTCAAAGTGCTGGTCCAGATGAATGTTCATTTGGACCTGGCCGTGTCGAGCATCGCCGGCGTCACCGGCATGCGCATCCTGCGTGCCATCGCCCAGGGGCAGCGTGACCCCCAGACGCTGGCGGCGATGCGCGATCCCAGCTGCAAGAAGAGCCGCGAGGAGATTGCCAAGGCCCTGGAAGGGACCTGGGACACGGCCCACCTGTTCGAGCTGAAACAACTGCTCAAGGCCTGGGACTTCTACCAGAATCAGCTCCATGTCTGTGACCGGGAGTACGCCAAGGCGGCCGGGCCGATGCCGGACAAGACCCAGGGGCGTCCGTTGCCCGAGTCCCAGAAGGCCGCGCCCAAGAGTCGCAACCGCCCGACGGAGTTCGACGCCGACGCCTTGATCTTCCAGTTGACGGGCGTGCGTGTCACGGAAGTGGACGGTCTGGCGCCAGCACGGTGCTGACGGTCTTGTCGGAGACAGGCCCGGACCTGGCGGCACGTTTCCCGACGGACAAGCACTTCGCGGCCTGGACGACGCTGGCGCCTGGCAAGCACCAATCGGGCAAGCGGATCCGCTATCCCGCCCAGACGGCCAGCCGGGTGGCCAGGGCGTTTCGGCTGGCGGCGCGGTCCTTGCTCAGAAGTAAGAGCGTGCTGGGTAATTTCCTGCGCCGCCTGCGGGCCCGGCTGGGGATAGGCAGCGCCATCAGGGCGACAGCCCACAAGCTGGCGAAGCTCTTCTATCGCCTCATCACGCGTGGGGAAGCGTATCGCCGTGAGAGCACGGCAGCCGAAGAAGTCAAGCAGCAGGAGCGTCAGGTCAAAGCGCTGCGGCGCAAAGGCGGGAGTTAGGGCTGCAAGTGGTGCCGATCTGAGCAGGGTCGGCGGGGCAACAGACGACGTTGGGGAAGTAGGCGAGGTCGATCTCAAGCCGAGCCGCTTGGGGCGGTGGCGTCGAAAATACGCGCACACCGTAAGATCGCTGCCCGAGCACGACACCTCTCGCCCGGGTAGCGGGGCCTTGTTCATTG
>CAWHCN010000006.1:0-448775 GCA_963827935.1 uncultured Planctomycetota bacterium
CCCGTCGTCCACGAAGCGGTTCGCCGGCTGGGTGAAGGCCGATTGCGGATCGGTTATCACCTCGACTACCACGCCCTCTGGCACGTCGCCGACGACCCCTACGCCCGGCTGGCGGAGGCGGTGGTGGACGCCGGCGGCCGGTCGGTCAACCCGCCGGCCCGCTCCCGCGCCTTCACGGACAAGGCGGCCGCTCACGCCGAACTGACGCGCCGCGGTCTTGGTGCGCCGGCGACGGTGATCGTTCGGCCGTGGGCCGCCGACCGGGAACTGACCGCGGAGGAGCGCCGCCGGCTGCGGCTGGAGGAGCCGGGAAGCCGCGTGTACATCAAGCCGGCCAACGGCTTTTCCGGCATCGGCGTCGGTGCGCGTGGATCGAACCGACCCCGAGGGCCTGCGATCCGCCCTGGCGGCCGCCCGCGGCCACGACCGCCGCGAGGCGTACCTGATCCAGCGCGAGGTGCGACCGCCGCGCCTGGCGTGCGACGACGGAAACGATCGGCCGGCCTACTGGCGTGTTCTGAGCTATTTGGGAGAGCTGATGCCATTCTGGTGGGGGTCGCAGGAGAGCGTCGGCCACGGCCGGCCGAGCTACCACCCCTTATCGCGGGAGGAGATTCATCGCCATCGGCTGCAGCCGCTGATGGAGTACACCAGGGAACTGGGCGAACTGTCCGGCCTGGAGTGGTATTCGACGGAGCTGTGCCTGGGCGACGGCCCGGAGACGAGCCGGTTCACGGTGAAGACGGCCGACGGCCGGGAGCGGGCGGTGCTGGCCATCGACTACCTCAACGACCAGTGCGACGTGGACGTGCGGAGCCGCTGGGCGGGGGCGCCGCCGGACGACGTGGTGCGAGCCTACGCCCGCCGTTTCGCCCGCACGGCGTGGGAGGTCAAGCGAGAGACGGCACGGCGGTCGGGGGTGGCGTTGCCGCTGCGACTGGTCGGTTAGCCGCGACGCGGAGCGGAGCTCGGGAAAGCGCTCCGCTCTGCGTCGCGGCTAACCGGGCCAGCGATCACGCGGTACAATAAGGGTATGCTCCTCGGCTACAACACCAACGGCTTCGCCCACCACCGGCTCGAAGACGCCATCGTCCTCCTTGCGGACTGGGTTATCGCAGCATTGCCCTCACGCTCGATTACCACGCGCTCAACCCGTTCGACCCCGGCCTGCCGCGTCAGCTGTCCGGGTGCAGGGCTGCTGGAAGAGCACGGCCTGCGCTCGGTGGTCGAAACCGGCGCCCGGTTCCTGCTCGACCCCGCCGCAAGCACCAGCCGACGCTGCTCAGCCCCTCCCCCGAACGCGAACGGCGGCTCGACTTCCTGAAACGGGCCGTGGACGTGGCCGACGAACTCGGCTCCGACGCCGTGAGCTTCTGGTCGCGCGGCAAAAGACGCCGCTTCGGCCGACGAACAGCTGGACCGCTCGCGGACGGCTGCCTTCAACTGTGCCGCCACGCCGAGTCCCGGCGGGTGCGCCTGGCGTTCGAGCCGGAACCGGGCATGTTCATCGACACGATGGACCGATTCGCCGAATTGCGCGGGCGCGTCGATCATCCCCTCTTCGGCCTGACGATCGACGTCGGCCATCTGCATTGTCAGGGAGAAGTGCCGATCGCCGACCACCTACGGCGCTGGCGCGACCGGCTCTGGAACGTCCACATCGAGGACATGCGCCGCGGCGTCCACGACCACTTGATGTTCGGCGAGGGGGAAATGGATTTCCGCGAGGTCCTGCGGGCGTTGAAAGAGATCGGCTACGCCGGCGGCGTCCACGTCGAGTTGAGCCGGCACAGCCACGACGCCGTCAAGACGGCGCGGCGGGCACTGGCGTTTTTGCGCGGGGTGCGGAAGCGCCTTTCCGGTTGCGATCTTGACGCCGCCCTGTCCGCCGCCTAATACCTAAAGACTTAGGCCTTAGTTTTTCGTTCTGAGGGAGTGCGGCCTTGAAGCAGATCCCCACGCCGACGCCGCGAGAGCTGGAGATCCTGAAAGTGTTGTGGGAGGACGGCCCCAGCAGCGTCCGCGGCGTCCACCGCCGCCTTACGGCGCGCGAGCCGGAGTTGGCGTACAACACCGTGCAGACGCTGCTGCGCCTGATGGAAGACAAGGGCTTGGTCCGGCACGACCTCGACGGACGGGCGTTCATCTACGACGCCCAATTCACGCGCGACGAGAGCACGGCGCGGTTTCTCGAACGGGTCTTCGACGGGGCGGCGTCGGAGATGGTGCAGAGCCTTTTGCGCGGCGAGCGGCTGTCGGCGTCGGAACTGGAACGGATTCAGAACCTGATCGACGCGGCGCGGCGGAAGAACGGACGGCGGTGAGCGCGGGGAGACGGCCATGAGCGGTACAACGGCATCGGGCTGGCTGCTGCACACCTTGGCGGGCGGGGGTCTGTTGCTGCTGTTGGCCTGGACGTGGGCGGCGTGGACGCGGCAGCCGGCGCGGCGGCTGCGCGTGGCCGAGTGGGCCGTGGCGTCGTCGCTGCTACTGGCCGTCCTGAGCCTCGGCCCGGCCTGGCTCGTGGTGACGACGTCGGCCGCCGTCGCGCCGGCCGTCGCCTCCGTCCCGCTCGCCGATCACAACGGCAGCCTGAGAGCGGCAGGAGAGCAAACCCCGATCCCGCCGGCGCCGGTCTTCCCGCCCATGAATAACATTCCGCCGGCCCCGGCTCCCTTCGTCGCGCCGCCCCCCGCCGCGCCGGCTCCTGTCCGCCGCGCCTGTCGCGGCGGAGGCGGCTTCCCCATCGTGGTGGGTCTGGGACTTCAATCGCATCGCGTCCGCGGCGGCCGGACTGTACCTCGCCGTGGGCGCGGGCCTGCTCGGCCGCTGGCTGCTGGGCTGGTCGCGTTGCGGCGGCTGATGCGCCGATGCGAACCCGTGAGGGGCCGCGCCGCCCGCCTGTTCGCGGAGATGGCCGGCGAAGGCGCCCGGCCGCGTCTGTTGGCGTCGGCCCACGCACGGGCGCCGTTCAGCTGCGGCCTGTTGCGGCCGGCCGTGGTGCTGCCGGCCGGGCTGTGCGAAACGGCCCCCGACGAGGTGCTTCGCTGGGTGTTCGCCCACGAGCTGGCCCACCTGCGGCGGCGCGACGCCTGGTCGGCCTGCTGTTCGGCCTGGGGCAGACGGTGTATTTCGCGGTGCCGTGGTTCTGGCGGCTGCGGCGCCAGGCCCGGCTCTGTCAGGAGTATTTGGCCGACGCGGCCGCTTCGGCGGCCGGCGGCCGGCCCGAGGACTACGCGCAATTCCTTCTCGCCTGGACGACGGCGCCCCGACCGCCGGTCGGCGCCTGCGGCGTCTGGGGACGATCTTCCGATCTTTTTTGGAGGGTAAAAACGATGCTTCACAGTCCGACCCCGCTGGAGCGCCGCTGTCCGCGCCGGTGGTCGTTGGCCGCGGCCTGCGGCCTGCTTTCCGTGGCCGTGCTGGCCGGCGGCTTCACGCTGCGCGGCCGCCGCCCCGACCCCGGAACCGAACAAAGAAGAGCCGAAAAAGGAACAACCCAAGGCCGACGCGCCGAAGCAGCCGCCGGCCGCCGAGTTCCCCGGCCTGCCCAACTTCGACGACATGCTGAAGAACCTGCCGGCGAACGCCACTCCCGAGCAGCTCAAGATGATGCGCGCCAACATCGAACGGATGCGCGAGCAGATGAAGCGGACGATGGAACTGCAGCGTCAGAACGGCGTCGGGTTCGGGTTCCCGAACGTGCCGTTCGGCTCCGGCGGCACGTTCGGCTTTGCCGGCTCGTCGCCGCAGAACGTGCGTCTCGGGGTCGCGGTGGAAAAGCCGAGCGAAACGCTGACGGAGCAGCTGGAGCTGCCCAAGGACCAGGGTCTCGTCATCCGCGATGTGATGGCCGATTCGGCCGCCGCCAAGGCCGGCCTCAAGGCCCATGACATCCTGCTGGAGTTGGACGGCAAGGCCGTGTCGAGCAACCCAGAGGAGTTCCGCAAACAGGTGGAGGGCGTCAAGGCCGACACGCCGGTGGACGCGGTTGTGCTTCGCAAGGGCAAGAAGGAGACGGTCAAGGGCCTGTCGCTGCCGGAGGCCAAGGCCGCCGCGCCGGGCTTTCCGGGCGCCAATCCCACCGGTCTTCCCGGTCTGACGCCGGCCTTTCCGGCCATCCCGTCGCGCCACCCGATGGCGTGCCGCCGGTCCCGCCCGCGGGGTTCGTTCCTGGCATCCCCGGCTTGGGCGTCGGCTTCGGGTCGGCCGTAGCCGACGGCGTGATGACGACGACGTTCCGCACCAACGACCACTTCACCACGCGCCACCAGGAAGGCAGTCTGGTGATCACGCTGACGGGCAAGGTGGCCGACGGCAAGGCGGCGGTCAACGAAATCAGCGTCCAGGACGGCGGCGAGTCGCACACTTATGAGAGTGTAGACAAGGTGCCGGAGAAGTACCGCGACAAGGTCAAGAACCTGGTGGAAATGTCGGAAAAAGGGAGCGTTAAAGTCGAAGTGAAAACGCCGTGATGGAACGTGCGGCGCGGGCGCGCACGGGAAAAATCCGGAGCACCGCACTGCGCGGGGGTCTTGCTTTTCGGGGCGGCGTCCTCATATGGTTAAGGGGGTGTGCGCCGGAGTGGCGGAATTGGCAGACGCGCCAGGTTGAGGGCCTGGTGGCTGTAAAGGTCGTGCAGGTTCAAGTCCTGTCTCCGGCACTTCAAGCAGGGCAAGGGGTTACGGCGAAACCCGTCCTCTTGCCCTGCTGTGCAGAAAAGAAATCTTCTGCAATTCTTCTGCACCCGTTAGAATGGCGTTGCACTGGCATTGCGTCAGGAGACGCCAATGGCTTCCCTCCAGAAAAAAGGCGATTCGTACTACTGCCAGTTCTGCTACCACGGCAGGCGGCACACGTTCACCGTCGGTGCCGTTGAAGAGTCTGAAGCCGAGAACAAGGCCCGGCAGGTCGATTACCTGCTCATGCGGCTGAAGCAACGGCTACTGGTTCTGCCCGAGGGCACCGACATCGTCACCTTCGTCCAGCACGACGGCACGCCGCCGGATACCGGGCCGACGCTCGCAGCTGCCCCGCGACAGGTCATCACCGTCGGCCTGTTGCGTGACCGCTACATCTCCACGCACAGCAACGGCACCATCGAGGCCAACAGCCTCGACACCTGCAAGCTGCACCTCCGCCACTTCTGCCGCATCCTCGGCGATGGCTTCCCCCTCGGCGAACTGTCACTCGCCAAAATGCAGGATTACGTCAACCAGCGGGCCAAGGCCAAGATCAGCCCGGTGACGATTCGCAAGGAGATCGCCACGCTGCGGGCCGCGTGGAACTGGGGCGAGCCGATGGGCCTGACCGAGGGCAAGTTCCCGAACCGGGGCCTCCGCTACCCCAAGGCCGACGAGAAGCCGCCGTTCATGACGATGGCCGAGATCGAGCGGCAGGTCGCCGGCGGTGGCGACCCTGCGGTCCTGTGGGAGGCGGTGTATCTTCTCCTGCCCGAAATCGACGAACTGCTCAAAGCCGTCAAGGAGCGGGCCATCCACCCCTTCATCTATCCGCTGTTCTGCTTCGCCGCCCATACCGGGGCCAGGCGGTCGGAAATCCTGCGGGCCAAGGTCTCGGACCTCGACTTCGCCGGAGAAACCATCGTCATCCACGAGAAGAAACGCACCAGAGGGCAGCGAACAACACGGCGGGTTCCCATGACCTCGCTGCTGAAAGAAGCCCTGCGGGAGTGGCTGGCGGTTCATCCCGGCGGACCGTGGCTGTTCTGCCACGGCGGGACGGTCCAGCGCAGCCGCAAGCGAAGTGCGACGACCGGGCACAAAGGAGAAAAGACGCGCTCCACCAGCCAGAAGGGCAGGATGGCCGGTGTTCGCAAGCGAGCCGATGTGGCATCAGGCCAGCCGCTCACCCGCAACGAGTACCACGATCATTTCAAGCGGGTACTGGCAGGAACCAAGTGGGAGATGATGAGGGGCGGTCATGTGTTCCGCCACAGCTTTTGCTCGAACCTCGCCATGAAGGGCGTCGATCAGCGGATCATCGACGAGTTCGTGGGGCATCAGACGGAACAGCAACAGAAGCGGTATCGGCACCTGGCCCCGAACACGAAGACTCAGGCGTTGAAGGGTGTGTACGGCTAGGATCGGAATGGCAGAAGCCCTTCCTTCTGATACCGCAGCAACTCGGCGTGGGGCCAACCCAGAGGGCATAGGCCCCACAGCTTCGTCTCGACACGGCCACTGGCCGCGTTTTCCGAGAGCATGTAAAATGATCGACTCAAGCCCCAGGAAGAAAAGGGTTTTGCTTGCGTGTTCGTTTCGCGTCCGGTATTTTTCAGGCCGTAACATGTTGAATAACGAGTTATGTCCCTCTGCTTAGGGAGCCCGCGAACCTCGACAATTGTGCCGTGTCTTCCACATTGTGGCGAAACCGTCCTTAACCGCACAAGCGAAGTCACACTGGAGAATCCGATGCGCCCACCCGTCTTCCTGCCGCACAACGAGCCTTATCTCGGCCATCCAACCCTTTTGGAATTCGATCAGGCAATTCCGCCAGCGACAAAGATCAACACCCGTCTAGCGCAGGGCACTTTCAATCGCCAACTCTCGCCGGTAGAACAGGCCGCGGCGCAGCTGGTCCCGCAAGCTGTCAGCATCGCGCTCAGCATTCGTGAAATGATTCGTCAAGGTTACCTTTTTTCCGCCGGTCTGCTGCTTCGACCTCTGATTGAACGGGTCGGGACAGTCGAGTACTTGCGCGTCCACCCAGAAGCCGTTGAAGCGTGGCACGCGGGTTGGCCAAGAAGGGAGCAACCGTGTTTGCAGGAACTTCTTGAGGCCACAAGCCAGGCTGAAGCCGCAGATCCCGACGAGCTGAAGGCATTCGCAATCATGCTGCATAAGCTGATTCACCCAGATCCGACTGGGGGCCTTTGGAATATGATCATTCATGAGAACGGAAAACCGGCGTTTTCATCTGGGAAGATCTTTGACGATCCGCAGTTTTGTGACTTTGTCAGCGTGACCGCGTGCAGATTCCTTGTCTTGGCAATGCGCATCGCACAGGACATCTTTGAACCGGTCGGGAGCGGGGAGGTTCCGCCATGAAGTTCGTCGGCATCGACCTTACCTCGGCATTCGCGGCGTCGCCGCGTCCCATCGATATTGCCGTACTCGATGACCGGCTCAACGTGAGATTCTTCTCAGTGGCGTGGCCGAGGGCCGAGGTCGTGATCGGCCGCGACCCCAGTTTCCTGACCCAGATGCTACTGGCACAAGTGCCGCTTGGACCGAGTGAGCGGATGGTTGTTGCGATCGACGGACCGCAGGGGCTGGCCACTGTCGGGAACACCATGAGGGCCTGCGAGCGAATCCTGGGAACGCCGGGCCGCACGCCGAGCAACTTGCCCCCGGCGGAAGAATCCGGAGCACCGTTCCAGGGCTACATCCGCAGCAGCATCGACCTCTTTGCCGGACTGGTCGGGGCCGCTTCGCCCTGGCCGCTGGCGGGACTGAGGGGTGTGGGCAATGTTGAAGCAGACCTTTGGGAGGTTTTCCCCGGAGCCGAGTGGGTCGTCCTTGCAAGGCGTCAGCTTCCGTTAAAGACGGCCGTCGCTGGCCGGCAGGCGCGGCGGAACCTATTGGAGGGCCTCCAACTCGCCTTCCAAACACAATCGCTTCCGACGGCCGACCAGAACGATGCGCTCGTCGGCGCTTACCTGGCTTGGTGCGTACACAACCGCCCATCGTCTGTCGAACTCGTAGGTGTCGCTCCGGGCATCGCCGATGGCGAAATCCGCGAAGGATTCATCCTGCATGCTGGCCCCAACCTAAGTATCAACCTGCCAGTCACCGAAGCGGCGGTCACGCCAAGCACGAGTATGGCCGACCGTGAGCCGGAGGCCGCGAACGACTGGAACGACGACCATGTCTGTCTGCTAATGCTGACCGACTACGGCGTGGTTCATGGGACGGAGCCTGAGAACGCATGGCTAGTTCCCGGCCACAACTACACTGTCGAGACTGTGCTGCCACAAGCGCCACTGCGAATTCAGCTTGTCCACGCCGCCACCTTTTCGGGCGACCGGGGGTGGCGTGCTGTCCCGACCACCCGCAACGTGCTGGCTCAACTTGGCCATCCGACGCCACAGCACCTGACCCGACAGAACGCCGTGACTTTGCGGGTCGTCGTAATCTAAAGTCGCGGGGCGCCGCCTGTCTTTTCCCTTCTCAACGGCTAGAGGCGATTACGCGGGTTTGAATAGAAGCAACATCCCGCTGGAGCCAAAGCCCACGGCTCCAGCGGGGATGCTGGACCGACAACAACCGCTCGGCGAACTTTGTGTGCTTATCTCTCATGGTTTGTCCTCCGGGCGCACGTAATGGCTTGGGAAGCGACCCGGCTCACCCGAAGTTCTTGTAATTCATCTCTCTTATGGGCAAGCACGGCATCGAGGGCAGCCACCGTCATTGCGGCCACCTTCTTGCCGTGTTCCGTCGGGCCGCCTGCGTCAATGGACACCCGTAGCCGGGCGTTCTCCGCCATTGCCAGGAAAAGCAGTGTTTTCCATAGCCCATCTCCGACCTGTTCCTCGGCTGCCTTCTCCAACTTGCGAATATCTAAGCACCGGAGGATAGCGCTGATAATTGCACTAGCCCCAACAAACAGGCCCAATAGAAAAGGAGCAATGAGTTCCATGTCGTGATCCCTCTTCAAAAAGTCGGGCCTTGGCGCGCCCGGCCTGGTTACTCGACGTTCTCCACGCCAACGATACCGGTACCGAAAGCGGCCATTGTCACCGCCGCAACTTCCTTTGCCTCCCGCGTCATCTCAGCGGCTGCGAGAGCCACCCGCAGCTTGACGTTCTCGGCCATTACCTTCTGGGCGCACGTGTGGGCAGCTTCCATCTCCCGTTTTTTTTCCTCCCACCACTCACGCTCTTTCACCTTGAAGTGCGTGAAAATGACCAGCAAGGTGAACCCAGCACCCACGCCTGCACCGATCACATACGGTATTAACATTTGCACGGTCTCCTTTTGAAGAGTGGCGGGGTGGGCGATCCCCGCCAGCGATACCGGCACCTGTACCCCTCGACGCAGCAGGAAGCGACTACTCGGGTCTTCGAGTAGGAAGCAACATCCCGCTGGAGCCAAAGCCCACGGCTCCAGAGGAAGTGCTCGACCCGCCTAATCCTTGGGCGGGGCTTCATCGGAGGGCAACGACTCGACGATGGCGGCCGAAGCCGCCAATCCCAGAAGCAATCCCGCCGGACCCAACAGCAGCACAGCGGCGATGGAAGGCCCCCACATAACGGCCTTGCCAACCAACGCTTTGCCCAACTCGCTGCTGAATTCCTCGCCAAAACTTCTTTCAGACATACCAGTTCTCCTCTTGCGACCGGGATGTAGTTATGCCGGTCATTGCCACATTGACAGTTTGACAATTCCGTGTCCACAAGCTGCCTCCTTCAGTCTCCTCGCGGCCACGCACACATCGAAACAGGTCGGCCGGGCGAGCAACTCGCATATCGCAATCCCATCGCTCATGCTGGCCGCCCGTGGGGCAACAGACCCTCCCGCTGATACCGCAAAAGTTCCGCATGAGCTACTACCCAGCGGGCATAGGCCCCACGCCCTGACAGCTTCTTCTCAGCCCGGATACGACCGAGGCGGGCCCATTCCCGGCAAGTGAAGCAGGATTTGCCGACGAGCCTGGAGAACTCCTCCACTTCATAGAAGTCCTTGACCGTCTGCCGTTCTATCAGCTGCAACACCATCGAACGAAGTTCGTCCAGCCTCTCCTCAACAGTCATGCTCCACCTCATGAAAAATGACGGGGCTGCCCGCACCCGGCTTGGTTACGCGGCTTTCTTCGCGGCAGCGATTTCGGCATCAAGAGCAGCCATTGTCATCGTCGCCACTTTCTTGCCTTCCTCCGTCATCTCGCCAGCGGCGAGGGACACCCGCAGCTTGACGTTCTCGGCCACCACCTTATGCAGACCCGAACTGAGACCGGCCATCTCTTGCTCCCGTTCTTCCCACCAGTCCCTGTCTCTCACCTTGTAGTTCAAGAAAATATGCAGCAAGGTCAGGCCAGTACCCACCACCAGACCGATAACACACGTCTCCATGATCTTCCCCTGAAAAAGGGCAGGGCTGGGCGCACCCCGCCGTCCACGTAACTCAAGCCAGCCAGGGACCAATCAGGCTGGCATCCACCGCCCCCTGGCCATCTCCATCCACCCCCTGGGGGCGTCCTTCGCTGCGAACAGCAGCTTGTCCTTGCAAATCCGCGCTCGATCCTCATCGTGACCCGTGTCGAGCTTGATCTCGATGAACTCCTCCGTTTGCTCGATTTGACGGCCCGTGTACGGGTCCTCCTTGCTGCCGCCGGTGACCTTCAGGACCCAGCGGCCACCGCCGGTGTCGGTGAGGATGTAGCGGCGACCGTCGGTGTCCCTGCCGACCCAGTACACCCGCTCTGTGGGCTTATCGCCTGGCGACAGGGCGGAGATGATTGCTTCCTCAAAACACGAAAACCAAGATTCAGATTTCATGGCTTCTGACTTCTCCTTCCGTTGAAACCAACGTGAGACACCATTGACACTTGCCCCTTGCAACAGCCACCCCATGCTTGCTTTGGGGCACTTTCCCTAACGCAGGGGCGGGGCTGGGCACCCCGCGTACCTGGTTACTTGAACAAGCGCTTGATGCACGCGGCAAACCCCTCGCTCGCGGTTTTCTTGATCTCGCCATCGTCATCGACGGCAGCGACGATCTTGACCACGAAGAAAACCAGGAGGCAGCCGACCATCAAGAGGTTGATGAGATGCTCGCCGATGGTGTCTGCGAATAGCATTGGATGCTCCTTTACTTTTTGAAGAGATTGCGAAGGATGGCAACGCCACCCTTCTTGGCCGCGCCTCTCAGGGCATCATTGCCCTTGAGCACCTTGCAACACTGCCTGGATCCCAGCGCCATGATGGCGAGGAAGATGATGAACCCGAAGCCGCCAGACGATTCTGCGAACAACATGACGAACTCCTTGAAAAAGGGCGAGGTTGTGGTTGACAGACATTACTACAGTCCAAGGCCGCCGCGGCTCTGCTCCACCTCCGGCTGCTTCATCGCCTCGATGGGCAAGCCGTGGTCGGGGGCATGCTCCGGCGTCGGCGTGTACTGCCCAGGCCCGTAAGGCACGAAGCCATTCCCGTTGAACAAGGCCGAGGCCATTTCCATTTGGCCCTGCACACCGAGCCGCCCCAGCTCCGACCCGATGTCCGACAGGATGTTGCTGAGGGATAATCCAGGCGCGATGGCCTGAATCGCCTCCTTGGCGGCCCCGATAGCCCCCATCGACTGATCGGGCTGGGTGCCCTGCTTGAGCATTTCTGACAATTGCTGCTTTTCATTGGCCATGACGAACTCCTAAACAGGAAACACGGGCGATGGATGGTTGTCGGGATGCTGCGTGGCGCTTATCATCGCTTCTCCTGCCACTGCTCAGCGGCCACCGGGAAGGAGCCATCCTCGCCGGATAATTTCCGGTTGACTAACACCGTCATGAGGACGGCGAAAAATCCCATGCCGGCGAGGATGACCGCCGCTTCAACGAAGGCCCTCACCGCCGGCCAGAACTTGCCGGGTCGCTTGGTAAACGATTCCTCGTAATACCGGACCAGCGTAGTCCAGATAGGCGGCACGCCGGGGGTGAAGGTGATGGCGATCCGCCCTGGCAAATTCAGGATCTCGCTTGCCTGGAGCAGTTCGCGACCAGACTGAGACCAGTTGTCGTTGGTGCTCTTTGAGTAGCTCGCGGACGACTGCCCCTGTTCCGACCGCTGGTGCGACGTACTCGAACTGGTGCCACCGCTTTCGACGATGATGGTGGATTTACCCAGTCTTTCCTCGATGTATTTCGCGGTCTGGGTGTCGTTGACAGCGAAAAAGACCTGAGAACACGTTGGCCAGGAGTGTCTGGTCGGCACCGTCGGGCCAACATCTTTTCAATTGGCCGCAGTCCTGGTAATACAGCTGCATGCGAAGGCCGAAGCCGCGTCCTATGGTCAAGGCGTCAGAAATCTGGTCCATCTTGCCGAGAATGTTCGCCTCATCGCACACGAAATGGACCTTGTGTTTTTCCTGCAATCCTCCCCGGACCACCCCTCGGAGCAACGAGCCGATCCACAGCCTGAGAAGCTGCGACAGCGCCGATGCTCTTTCCGGAGGGAGAATCAGGTAGCACGGTCATCTTTCGGCGGGTAAGGTCAGCCGGGTTAAACGTGCTTGACCGGGTGGACGCCGCAATGGCCGGTGTTGACAGGAACCGCAGGAACCTCGCGATAGTGGACATGGTCGATGCCAACTCGCGCTCTTTCAGGTGCGTCAGGTTCCCGCCCATCCTGGCCAACATCCCCTGCCATGCGTCCGATCCGCACATCAACTCGGTGGCCTTCGCCCACTTCTGCGGGTTGCTGACGATGTCACACAGGGCTTGCAACGACTTGTTCTCCTCCTCGCCGAACTGCACCAGCAGCGCGGCGACTGCGGCAATGCCGCCCTCGGCGTTGTCGAGAAAGTGAACGCCATCGCCTTTCTCCTCTTTGCGTTCCACCATCGCCGCCGCTGTCTCCCGGCAATCATCGATGGCGTAGGGCGACTCCTTATCGATGAATTCCAGGGGATTCAGGGTATCCGGATGATCCGTAATCGTCTGGAATGGGTCCAGCAATACGACGCGGTGCCCCATCTTCCGGCGCGCATTGGCTGTAATTCTGGCAAGTTCACCTTTCAGATCCACAACGACACAGGAATCCTCGCAGGTAAGCAAAAACGGGATAACAAAGGACACGCCTTTTCCCGCACCTGTCGGGGCAAACACCGCCGTATGAACGGCGCTGTTCAGCCTCACCAGCTTGTGCGGTTTCTTGCGGCGGCAGCCGAGAAACCGCTGGCAGGCGACTTCGGCGGGAACCGATGAGTCGAACAGGCCCCGCGTGGCCGCAATCACGCCAGTCGTATCCTTCATCTCCCCGATGATGAGACCGTCGCCGCCGTCCACCATGCCCCGCAGGTCGCTCGATCTCAGACCCACCTCGCGGTCCCCATAGCATGCAAATGGACTCGCTTCTTGTTGCACAGGGCGATGAGCACGCCGATGCCGAGGACGACCCACATCCACGGGAACAGAACGGCGAACAGGACGACGCAGTAGGCGGCCAGCAGCGTGGACGCAATCAGCATCCATCGGATGAGTTTCATGAGTTGTCTCCTTTTTCTGGTTGACACGGACACGCGGGGTCTCAGTCCCCAGCACATTCACCTTGCTCACCGTTTACGCCTTTTGCGTTCACGGATTCGCTTCTTGACCGGCCGCCTACGTCACGGCGGGCACTTATTCGGCCTTGCTCTTCCTCTCCTTCAACTGCTCCAGCAACTCGTGCAACGAGCGCCGTTCTTCCCTCTCCCAAAATGCCTCGGCATCCTTCATGGGCGTTGCGAGGTACGATTCGATCTCTGCAATCATCCGGTCGATGGTAGCCATGTTTACCCTCTGGCTTTCGCCTTTTTGTCCCTCATCATGCTTTGAAAAGTTTTCACGTTGTACTGCTCGGCGGCCTTGCGGGCTGCCGCCTCCGGCCAGCCGCGATCTTTCGACTCATCC
Organism: uncultured Planctomycetota bacterium; assembly: GCA_963827935.1. Lineage (GTDB taxonomy): Bacteria > Planctomycetota > Planctomycetia > Gemmatales > Gemmataceae > DATFNV01. The sequence goes on from CAWHCN010000006.1 coordinate 13,627, forward strand.
TTCGGATGCATTCCCAGGCGAGGAAGACAGGACCGAAGCCGAAGACGACGCAGTAGGTCGCTGCTGCGATGGCCATGAGGCCGTAGGTGATCCAGTGATGCATGTGACCCTTTTCCTTTCGTTGAGTTACGCATTGAGTGCTGGGGTGCCGCTTCACCGTAAGGCTGCGGTGGCAGGGCGAAAGCCCTGCCGTTACCACCCCGGTATTTAGCCCTTCGCCTTCGCCTTGTCGGCCAGGACGCGGACCACGGTCCTGGAATCGAGTCCCTGGTCAATGGCCCGCTTCAGCTCGGCAGTCAGGTCCTTCATGGCGTCGATGGCGAGTTCGAGGGTGATCCCTTCGCCGGTGAACTGCACCGCAACGCCGCTCGGCAAGGCACAGCGGAGCCGGGCAACCTTGACCGTGGCGGTGGTGCCATTGCGCTTCTTCCGCCCGGCCTGCTCGATGGTGTCCCGGCTGGCACCCGACAACTTGAGGGCCAGCAGCGCGGCCTGCTCCTCGGGCGATTCGAGCTTGCTTGCGGCATAGCAGTCACTGATACCGACCTTGCCCTCTTTCAGTGCCTCTTGCCACGCCGGCGAACAACGTCGATGGACTCAGCAGCCGCGTCCCCATCGAGGGATCGAGGTTGAAAGGTGTTGTGCGAGGTCTTTCATCTGCCATGTCGGGTTCAGGCACATCAGCTCTGAGCAGGCCAGCCACTTTTCGTATCCGGAGAGGTCGGCCCGGTGCATGTTCTCGGTCAGCTGGATCAGGCGTATTTCGCTGTCCGACATCGGGCGGTCGGTGATGATGACCTGAAGCGCGGCGAGGCCCACCAGCCTTGCCGCCAGAAGACGGCGGTGCCCCCACAGCACCGTGCCGTCCGGCTTCGCCCCCACGGGCTGGAGCTGGCCGAGGGACTTCATCGACTCGCCCAGCCGCCGCAGATCGTCATCGTCGTAGTTTTTGCGGACCTGCGGTGCCAGGATGAACCAGGCCAGCGGCTTGGTGGCGATCTGAGGGCCGCTCGGCGAGACCGCCGTGGCGACCATGCCGAGGAAGACGATCCACGGCAGGCACAGGCTGACCACGAGACACAACGCGGAAATGGACATCGGACTTCTCTCCTTCTCGGCCATGCCCCGAGTCGCGGCGGCGTGCCGCACGCGACGTTGCCGGGGCAGGAACAGTGTGTCACTCAACTCGGGTAAATAGCCGGTTGCATTTCAGGCACTCGGCGCGGAAGTCGGCGATGGCGACGCGGACGTTGGTGCAACCGCACGACCATTTCTTGAGCTTCGATTCGCCTCGCTGCGGAGGTTTCACGGTCAGTTCGGGGATCGCCGGGACCACGATCCCCTGTTGCCGCAGCAGGTCCATGAACGGGCTGTCGGCGGCGTACTGCGTATAGCCCTCTGCCGTCACGATCAGGCCGAACGTGGCCGCATGCTTCTGGAACTGGACATTGTGGTAGTTGTTGCGGCCCGGCTTGCCGTGGATCTGCTGCCACAAGTGCAGATGCTCGTGCAACAAGGTTCCGAGCACTCGCCACCACTCGCCTTCGGTGCGGCACCGTTCAATATGTCGGGTGCTGATGGCGATCTCGTTTTGCAAGCCGAACCGGTTGAATCCGCAGTCATAGTGACCCAGCGTGGTGATGCGTAATGCGGACAGACGCAGGGCCGGCAGCGGGATTTCGAGTTTAAACTGCAAACGGAACAATTCGCCCCAGCGGTGCAGCTCGGCGGCGACGGTTTGCATATTCCAACCCTGGGCCGCCTGCTGGTGGTCCGTCAACGCCTGGTAAACCGTGTTGTCACTCATGCTCCACCTCGCTCAACAGCGCGCCGCAATGCGACCGCGGGCAAATGATCGTTCAGTTACTTGGTTCCTGCTTCGGGCGAGCGGCAGGTCTGTAACCACCAAGCATGTATCCCCTTTTTGGGAGTGGGACAACTTGCCCCGCAGTTGTTCAGGTGCTAATCTGAGCACATCACTCTCCAGTGGAGCCCTTCCGGTCAGAGGACGCCCAGCGTTGATAGGCGCCGTCTTGCCGCGATGACATGTCCGGAACGTGGGGCAGTTCCAGTACAACCGCTTCAAGTCCAGAAGGCGCCACGCGTTGCGGAAGATGCCAGCCTTCACGCCGTTGGCCGCTTCGCCGGCAGATCATCTCGGCGGCGAGAGCGGGGCCGATCAGCCGCGTCAATCGCTGCGTGCCGCCCCAGCCGGGGATGAGGCCGATCTTCGTCTCCGGCAGGCCCAGTTCCGTCTTCGGGTGACTGCTGGCGAGGCGGTAGTCGAAGCCGAGCGCCACCTCCAGACCGCCGCCCAGTGCCGCCTCCACCGGGAGTTGCACCGATCTTCGCTCCCACCTCGTCCAAGTAGGTCTTTCTCGCCGTCGGTGATTCGCAAAGCCATCTGACGCTCCTTTTTTCGATTGTCCTACCCGAGAGCCGCGACCCTCTCTATCTAATGCGGCCTTGCCCGCCCCCCGTTTCCGTACAAGGACCGTGCTCAACACCTTTGCGCCAATTCGCTCGGCCCCGATGACTGCATGTAAGTCATTGTGAAAACGCCACTTGGGTACAGTCGATCGCCGGCCTTTTGGTAACGACATACCCAGACAAAATCGGAGAAATGGGCCGGTGCCCTCGTAGACCTACGTGCCGGCGGGCAGGGTTCAGGAGAAGAAGGAGCATTGAGCGCAACTCGTGTTGCACCAATGCGTTTGGCTTGCAGCCGAGACCGATTTCGAGGTGTAGGCACTATTTTTCTGCGTAGTTTTTTGATGGTGTACCGAAACGTCTCCGTCGAAACGGCCCAGGTGACGGGCCATGCGTCGGCTCGGCCATGCGACAAGCGCAATCCGAGTTCAAGTGCGACAGCGGCTCACCTGTCCAGCCCCCGCCTGCCTCGGAGGGCCTGGCGAGCATGGTTTCATGCAATGCAACAATCGCGGAAACTGGCTTTCACTGCGATTCTTCGAGACATTTGCAGGTCAGTTATGGTATTATGAGACGTTAGCAGAGTGATGGACTTTGACATGCACGACATTCCAGATACGGGGTTCCTACGATTACCTCAAGTGTTAAGCGTTATTCCCCTCGGCAAAACCTGTTGGTGGGAAGGAGTGAAATCGGGCCGTTTCCCGAAGCCGGTCAAGCTATCCGCCCGGTGCACGGCTTGGCGGGCTGAAGATATTCGGGCGTTAATCACACGTCTCTCCGAAGGCGACGGCCCAGCTCAATCTTGCTGACCCTCTCCCTTTAGCGCCTCCCTCCGACCTCGCACTCAGTTCGTACACTACACCACTTGCATTGCCAGTATCGCCCTGATATGTATAGACCTCCTTGTAGCACACGCCTCATCATACATTACCTATGTACGATCCTTGTTGCATCTACAGTCGCCAAATCTTTTGATGGTATAATTGGTGGTATATTGCAATACGATGTGCGCTAATAGAATGAAGTTTCAAGGCGTTACAGCATCAATGTGTGTTCAGCCCGCGGAGCCAACTAACCATCCGGAGACATCCGGTAAAATCCACGAAACGTAGATACAGAGCCACTTGTAACAGGTATCGTGTACGGAGGCGTCCGTCTTGGGACGTTGACATCCGATGGTATCTGATGGTATAGATGATGGTATAAGTTTATACCAACATCAAATATACCATCACATTTTATGCCATTAACGGAAGTAGTTGTACGCAACGCAAAACCCAAGGCTAAGCCTCAAAAACTCACGGATGGTGACGGGATGTTCCTTTATGTACATCCTAACGGCGGCAAATACTGGCGTTTGCAATATCGTTTCGCGGGCAAACAGAAAGTATTGGCGCTGGGGGTTTACCCGGAAGTCAGCCTTGCTGATGCCCGTGATCGCCGTGCGCAAGCCCGTAAGGTGCTGGCGGCAGGTAATGATCCCGGCGAGGTAAAGAAAGAAGCCAAACGCTTATTGGTTCTCAATAGTGAAAACACCTTTGAAGCCATTGCCCGCGAGTGGCATGAGCAGCGCCGCCATGAATGGAAGTCCCATTATGCTGCGGAATGCTGAACCGCATCGAAACCCATATTATCCCGAAATTGGGTAAAAGGCCGATAGCCGACATTACTTCGACGGAAATCCTTTCCGCCATTGCGTGTCATTGAGGCAACGGGCGCTTTGGATTTGGCACAACGCATGATGCAAACATGCGGGCATGGTTATCAGATATGCCATTGCCACCGGACGCGCCGAACGCAATCCGGTAGCAGACCTGCGCGGCGCATTGAAAACACCGGTGCGGAAAAATCATGCCTATCTTAAAGCGGAAGACTTGCCGGAATATCTGAGAAAAGCTGGAAAACTTTGACGGCACCGTGCAAACCAAGCTGGCATTGAAGCTACTGTTGCTAACCTTTGTCCGCACTACTGAACTGACGCGCCGCCGAATGGCAGGAAGTCGATTTTGATAAGGCGGAGTGGCGCATACCGGCCAGCCGCATGAAAATGAAAGACCTGCATATTGTTCCCGCTTGCCCGCCAGACAATAGAGCTATTGCGGGAACTGCAAAAGCATCACCGGCAACCGGCAGCACATTTTCCCTAACCAACATAAGCCGTCGAACTTCATGTCGAAAACACCATGCTCTATGCGTTATACCGCATGGGCTATCATTCTCAAGCCACCGGCCACGGCTTCCGCGCCACGGCCAGCACCATCCTTAATGAGCATGGCTTTATGCCGGACGTGATCGAGCGCCAGCTTGCCCATTGCGAACGCAATAAGGTACGTGCTGCTTATAACCATGCCCAATACCTGCCGGAACGCCGGAAAATGATGCAATGGTGGGCCGATTATCTTGATGAGGTTGCTGAGAGCGACTAGCGGTCGGGTTCCTGACGAAGGTTAGACTATTAGAATCGCCGAGTTCTTCGCCGCTGCCTCAACTGCGCCGCCATCGTCATCAAGTCTTTTGCTCGCTGCTGTCGAATGTGCTCCGCGAAAGGCGCTAACGATTTCATGAGCCGGAAGTAGTTGGGGGCGGCTGGAGGCTGCCGTCACAAAGTCTTTGGGCGATATTGCGACGACCACGGTGCTTTCGTTCCGCTCGGCCAGGAAGCAGACACCAAAGGGGTTCACGTGTCGCATCAGGCGGATCGACCGTAGCAACCCCCCGATAATCGAAAATCACCGGCACCGAGCTTTCAAGCCAGTCAGCGGGTAAGCACTCATCGGGAAAGTTCAGAAGAAAGTACCCATTCATTGCTTGTGGTCTGAGTTCGTTCTTCCCTTTATGAAAGCGGGTAATCTCTCTTTCGGCGCGTACCATCAACAACCCAGACCATGTTTCGGTAGAAGCTCGCGCGCGGAACGTTCCTGCGGATCGAGATGGGAATGCTGAAACTCAATCACGAGGTCATGGCTGGTGCGACATCCGCGATATGCTTCTCGCCTGATTGGTTGTCGTGCTGGATGAACTCTTGCCATTCACAAGGGAAGTTATTCTTCCAGGCACGGTGCCATTCTGTTTCTGGTTCCCACCACCTGTCGCAAATCCTCTCGGTGCGATGCGCCCAATGCCAGATTTTCCGTGTTCCGCATTTGGGGATAACGGGCTGCGAGCATCCGGGGCACAGACCCACCAGTTTGGGGGCAGCCTCAACTCGTTCCTTGTTGACCAGGGCAAAGCGCAGAACATCCTCCATCAGCTGCCATCACCGAAGCGTTTTCAGTATCTCGCTTCGGAGGAGGTGTCAAGGAGCACGCCGTACGATGATGCAGCCCTCTCACTCGCCACGTGCTCTGGGCTACTCAGTGCAACTTCCCCAGTGGAAATACTCGTGAATCGGCGACGTGCTCGATTGCCATGTCCGCGAAATCCGAATAGAGCGTCCTGATGCGTGCCTCGGCGTCGTCAAGGCCCTTGACCATGCAGCACGCAAGCGGCTGAACGATCTTGGCATGCTTGACGATGTGCCGCTGCAAATCATCGTCATTCGCGCAATCAGCCAGTATGTCTGCAAGAGTCTCTATCTGTGTCATCCATAAGTGTCCTCCATTACTTTTCTCCTCGCACGAACGCAGGCGCATGCTCTGTGAGCCATTCCTTGAGAGCGGCCTGTGATTCAAACTCCGCTACCTCGATGCTGTCGATGGTCGGTCCCGTTTCGCCGACACTCTTGATGTCTTCTTCGGTCATCTCGCGAATCCACATCACCCGATGTCTTTGCAGTCCCCCGGTGGTTAAATTGAGGGTTCCTTCATTGAGCGGCATGTCGAGGTTGCTGCCCCGGATCAGAACGAGGTAAACGAGGTCCCCGGAGAATTTTAGCAGCAGCCCTTCGGACGGATTGTACCGCCAGGGTCCCATCCAGCCGTAAGGGAACCAGGCACTATTGCCATCGCGGAAGCGGAACTCGACCGAAGTAGCCCGGTCGGCAATGCCCCGGAGATAGCCAAAAGCTCCGCACGAAGCTTCCCCTTCCTCGGCTTCCGCCTCTTGTTTCGGCGGATGCGCCGCTTTCCCCTCCTGACTGAGGATTCCCTTCAACCGGTCCCGATGTGTCGGCTTATCGGTCATGGTCCATTCCCCTTTCCGGCGTCGAGCTTCTTTCATTACCCTGCCGGGTTAAATGGTGTTGCAGGGCAACCGCAGCCAGCTGCTGAGCGGTCGTCAGGTGTTTCGCAAGCCTATTCCGCAACGTCGGTGTGTGTTTCGCTGACTCGGCAAGTTCCGTCGCCGACAGCGGTTCGTCCGGCCGACAGACCGCCTTGAGCAGTTCCTTCCTGTCGTTGGTGAAAATCTGGGCCTGTTCCCTGCCGCGCGTCACCGCGACGTAGGCCGTCCGCTGGTAGGTCGCCGGGAACGATTCGCTGGACATCCCGATGAACACCTTGTCCACGGTCACGCCCTGGCTGGCATGGCTGGTAACCACGTAGCCGTGCGTCAAGTGGCCGAACTCCCGGTCGATGACCCAGCCGTGATCGACGATGATGTCGCCACCCTTGGTGAATCCCTGGACAGTCAGCAGCGACCCGTTGCTGAGCCGATGCTGGCCGTCTTTCGTCTTGCCGCCCGCTGTAACGCGGACGCGGTCCCCGGCGGCCAGGGCGATCCGCGTCGGTCGGTACGCCTCGAAGCGATTGGCAAGCTCCGTCGGGGGCTTGTCCCCTTCGCCCACGATCAGGCGCGATCCCTTCTTGTGGCCCGGCGCGTTCTGGTGGAATTGGAGCAGGTCGCCAGGGTCATACTGGGTCGGGTCCGCTTTCTGGGCGTCCGTCAGGTGAGACGGAACCCATGCCTCGACCAGGCGTTCCTTGCCAAGCTTGCCCTGGGCCTTCAGCCCGGCACGGATCGCTTGCGTGATCCTATCCCCTTCGGCGTGCGTCGGCGACACGACGAGGGCCGACTTGGCTTCACCGCCCCGCTTCTTTTCAGCAACGGCCGCGAGGTAGGCCGTGGCAAGTTGCTTGTCGCGGCTTACCATCCTCGACCTGCTTGATCCAGCCGAGCTTGTCCAGCTCCTCGAACCCTTCCTCCGTCCGTCCTTCGCTCAGCGCCTGGGCCGCTTTCTTGTAGTCACCCTGCTGGCGCAGGATTTCCGTTACCTCCGCCACCCGCAGCCCTGCCTTTTCCTCCAACAGCCTGAGCGGCTCGCCAGCGGCGACACTGCGGTGCTGACGGCGGTCGCCGACCAGGATCACACGAGCGCCGACGGCTTCGGCCACCTCGAACAGCTTGCCCATGTCCCGTGTGCCAAGCTGGCTGGCCTCATCGATAAGGACGACGCCATTGCGGGCAGATTCCTGCATCTCCTGGTCCTTCAGGAACCTGGCCACGGTGTCGGCACTGGCGAAGCCTGCTTCCTCACGCAGCACTTCCCGGCTGGCCTTGACCGACTGCGCCAGGGCAACGACCGGCTTGCCCGCTTCGGCCAACGCCTCGCCGATTTCCTGTTCGAGCGTGGTCTTTCCGGTTCCGGCAACGCCCCGGACAATCATCACCCGGTCACGCGAACTAAGGACATGGCGGACGGCCGCCTTTTGTCCGTCGTTGAACCAGTCGCGCGAGCAGGGCCGCTCCGGGTCCCCCAGCGGGCGGAATCGCCCCCGACCCTGGCGGGCGAAGTCAATCAGCCGTGACTCCAGGGCGACCATCTCTTTCGTCGTCGCCATCTTGCGGCCCTCGGCATCACTGCGGATGAGAGGCCGCTGGCCCATCTCGCGCGTAACGTCCTCGACGGTGACGGAGCCAATGCCCCGTTTCAGGGCTTCGGTCAGCAGCTTGCGTTCCGGCACCACTGCCTCGCGCACGAAACTATGCTCAATGGCGTGATCGACCGCTCTTCCCTCGCCACGTTCCGGCCTGGCAAAAACACGCTCCCGACGGTGAACCGCCGCCAGCGCATCGCGTTCCTTGCCGGTCAGGCGGGCGTTCCATTCCTTACGTAGCGATTCCCAGCTCGAGCGCGGAGCCTTTCTTTTCGCGGGTCTCGGCCCCGAGTACGTCCTTACGCTTGGGGTCGGAGATGCCACGCTCCTCGGCCACCTTCTCGATCAGGGCCGTGCGCCGCGAAAACCGCCCGAGCACATCGGCCGGTATCCCTGCGATCTCGAAATCGTCTCGCTTCCGCTCAACCCCGAAGCCGAGATCCTGAAGCCTGTTCGCCAGCCGGACCCGGAATGCCGCCTGGAAGTACGGGGCATCCCGCTTGACCTCTGCAAACTGACCGGCTTTCCAGCGGTGTTCCTCCTCGTCCCAGGTGGTGTTGAACACGAAGACATGGGCGTGCAACTGCGGGTCGGGGAGACCGTCCACGGGCCGGGACGTAGTGTGGATGAATTCCGCCCAGACCATGTTGCCGGTGACTCGGTCTTCATCCTTGCCCCCCATGCGGACGCGGGTTTTCATCTCCGCTTCGATCTCGCGCATCGTCTCATCGACCGCCCCGCGAAACGCATCGAGGATGCCCTCGTCGCCGCTCATGGCGTAGAGCAGCGAGACCGACTTCGGCACCGAGAACGTAAAATCGTAACCCACCCTCCGCTCGGTGCGGGTTCGCACCGTCAGCGGCGTTCCGGTCCGTGGGTCGAGATTATCGCACAATCGTTCAAAAGAGAATTTGTCCACCGTCCCTTCCAGCCCGAGCCGGGACTGCGCCTTTGCCGCCCCAGGAACCGACCAGTTCCTGTCCTTCGCTGTAATAGTCCGCCGTCGCGTAATAGCGTTTGGCGGCCCCGGCACTGTCCTGTTGCGTGATGCGGATCATGCCTATATTTTAGGCTACCGCACTTTGGTTAATTCTTCGTTAACGCGCCCGCTATAAGCCCCAGCCACAGCCGGTTAGAGCGTATTTTGCTTTTCCAAATGTCACCGATGCGCCACCGAAATGTCACGCCTCAGTCCCGAAACGAATCCATGCCGCCGTTCTTTTTTTTAGAAAAATCGTCACATGCCCTTGACGGACACATTGTGCTTATGGTCGCTGTCCGAAGCGGAGCGGTCAACCGTGCGGGCCGGGTCGATCTCGACGCGATCCACCGCCCGCCCGACACGCTCGTTTCCGATTCGCAAGCCCGCCGTACCATGACTCCCCCGTCGCCCCATCGCCTGTCGTTGCTACACGGCCTTCCCGAAGAATCTCCATTGTTCCCGCCACCCATTCGCAGACAGGGCTGATCCGTTACTGCACGTTGACCGCCCGTTCCATGCTGTTGGACGCATCCGACAGGCCTTACTCTTCCTCAATTCCAGCCCACACAGGGCCTTATTGGTGGGAATCTGCACCCGCCGTCGTGCCGGTCAATCTTGCAGCGGGACCCTACCCCCTTCGATTGACAGTCACGCCTATGGCCGGTGCGGGCGATTTCCCACAAGGCCCCGAGGTGGGGCCGGTAACAGAAAGAAGGAGCAAGACCATGAACGATAGCGTAACCACCCCAGCAGGCAACGGCACCAACAAGCCCAGCCACGTCGCCTATCAGGTCCGCGAGGGCAAAGGCGACAACAAGAGCTTCTGGACCCGCATCGGCGTCGCGTGGACCAGCCGGGACGAAAAGGGCTTCGTCATCCAGCTCAACGCGGTTCCGCTCGATGGCAAGATCATCCTCCGCCTGCCGGAACCCAAGGATAACGCTTAATCACGGATCAACCGCGGCGGGGCTTCGGCTCCGCCCCAACCTGAAAGGAATCAGACCATGCAAACCACTGACCGACTTCCATTCCATTACATCCCGCCTTCTACCAATTGACCGATGAATTGTCCGCCGGCTGCGATCCGGACTTCGATGATCCCGACTGCGAACTCGCCCGCGAATTCGCGGAACTCCGCCTCACCTTGAATCACCACTAACGGGAAAGGAATCCAGCCATGAAACTCAAGATCATCAACTTCGCCACCACCGCAACGGCATCACCGGCACTCCCTTCGCCGTGGTGCTGTTCGAGGACCAGGGCGAGGAGGGCAGCCGCAAGGTTGCCATCCTCTTCGACGCACCGTACCACTGTGCCGTCCTGGACGTGGACAAGCTGGCCAAGGGCGACATCGCCTTCGGCTCGAATTCCTGGCGAGGCGACACTTCGAGCGAGTCTCTGCGCAAGGCCATTCGCATCTCTTCAGCCAACCACCAACACGGAAGGAGGCGTGACTATGGGCAACAGAGCTTGCATCGTCTTCTTCGACCGGACCCGCGTGTCCCCAACCGTCTATCTGCACTGGCATGGCGACGCCGTGCCGGAGTGGCTGGACCAGCTCAAGGACCGGATGAACGGACGGTTCTCGGACGCTTCCTATGCCGCCGCCCGGTTCGTCGGCATCTGCCACGCCAACATCGACGGCAATCTGAGCCTCGGGATATCGTCCAATGACTTCTCCCAGGCGGACGTTCGGAACAAGGACCGGATGGAATCAGAAAGCCCCGGAAATGCGGGCATGGTCGTGGTCGATACCAGCGACTTCAGCTGGAAAGCCTATGGCGGCTACCTCGCCGAAAGCGACAGGAGGCAGCCATGACCCTGAGCAACCAGGCAACGGGCAGATCGCTGTCAGCAGGCCATAACCGCCTACTCCGACGACGACACCTACACCAACCTCGTCGATTTTCTCGCCGACGCGATGCATCTGTGCCACGTCAACGGGACACACCTTCCGTGACGCCATCGACACGGCCGTGATGCATTTCGAGGCCGAGATGACCGGCGACGACATCCCGGACGACCTCAACCATGCAAGCAACCAACGAAAGGAATCAGACTATGCCACCCAATGACGACATCGATATTGACGCACTACTCGCTGATCGCAAGCAAATCGCTCTCATCTGGTCGATTGAAGACGTACAGCAAGTCCGCCACGACCTCACGGATGAGCAAGCCTGGGAAGTTCTGCAACAGGTCAAGAACGACCATGACGCGACCCTCGGCGTCACCTGGGACACCCTGGAATGGGCCGCAAAAGACCTGTTCGGAGCTGCCCCCGAAACCGGCGACGCATAGGAGGCGGTGATGAGAACCATCCATCTTCCCGCCATCGATCGCCGTGTTTCCCTCTCTGCGTACCTGTCAGCGGTACGCAGAGCCAAGGCGAACCCCACCACTGTCTTTTCGCATGGCCTGACCTGCTGGTGGCCATGCACAGGCGAAGAGATCATGCGACAGTTTTACGAGGGCCTGCAAGACCGTATCAACCAAGCCGTGCCGAATTCCCGGCGCGGCAGAAAGGAGTAATCACCATGCCATCACTCGCCATCAATCCCTACTACGCGGCACGCACAAAGCGGTTCGCACCGCCCAGGCAGGAATCACCCGCCCAGGCAGTTTACGCCAAGCTCCCGCGAGCGCCCGATCAACGCCAGCCCGGTGCCGGGACCTGACCAGCCTCTATCACAACGCCGAGGCCGGCAACTACGGTAATCGTGGATACCCCGGCAATTGCGGCGGCAACCTCATCAAAGACCTGCTGCGCTATTTCCGCGTGCATTCGTGCTTCGATCCCATGACTGGCAGTGGCACTTGCCGCGACGTGTGCCAAGGAACTGGTATCTACTGCTGGTCCAGCGACCTGCATCAGGGCGCTGACGCCTGCGATGCTTCCCAGTTCCCGCGAGGATGCTTCGATTTCTGCTGGATACATCCTCCCTACTGGCGGCAGAAACTGTACACCGAGGACGCGCGCTGCCTGTCGCGGACGCCGACCCTGGAGGCGTTCCTTGAACGCTATCGGCTGCTGATCGGCAACTGTGCCGGTGCGCTGGTGCCGGGCGGGAAGCTCGCCATCCTGATGGGAGACTATTCCGACAAAGAGGCCGGGTACGTCCCGCTGGTGTACCACACAAAGCGGCTCGCCTTCGAGGCGGGGTTGCGGCAAAACTGTACGGACATCATCCGATTCAGTCACGGCGCCAGCAGCTCGAAGAAGGTCTACCGATCCTCCTTCATCCCCGGCCTGCACGATGTTTGTGCCGTCTTTGAACGCCCATAACCAACCACCTGAAAGGAGAACACTGCCATGACGAAAACAGCAACAAAAACCTACCTGGTCGGAGTCATCGAACGCGCCATCAGCTACTTCAAGGTCGAGGCCCAGGATGCTCGAACCGCCGCCGAGAACTGGCAGGAAGGCGAGTTCCGGGATCGCGACGACGAAGCCCTTGAAGCCGAAGGGCCATGCAACGTCCGTGAGCAACAGCCCGACGGCACATTCCTGATGTTGCCGAGTTCTGCAGTGGGAAGCCTTCCCAACCGACGGAGGCGACTCCGCCAGGAAACCCTACTCCGTCCTGCTGCTCTATCCCGACTACGCCAACGACAGTGGCACGGAGACGTACTACGCCTTCGTCGAAGCCATGGACCCGATTGAAGCCATCGCCCAGGCGCAGCGGGAGGCGGTCACTGCACAAGAGGGCATGGACGGCGACCCGGAGGATTTCGCCCCGCTTCTGGTGACGCCAGGCCACCATTACAGCGAACCGTTGTTCAACAAATGAATCAACCACCAACCAGGAGTATCGCCTATGAAACCGCTCGACCAACTCTTAACCGACATCGCCCGCGAGCATCTCAATATCGAGACTCTAATCCCACGCATGAGCGATGCACTCGATTTCTACAACGTAGCTGTCTGGCAAGTTGAAGCGGCACTGAAAGCCGCCTTCGACGCTTGCGTGCTGTCCACCGACAAGAACGCCGAGGGCAGCATGACCAACCCGTCCTATTCCCCAGCACCCTGGAGCTACGAGTACAATCCGTACACTGTCGGCTCGAAGCATGCACCGCTCGGGGTCGGTGAAGAAATCCCGGCCTTTGAAGTATTCGATGCCCAATGTGACAAGATCTTCGATACCAACGAAGACAGCCCATGCGAACTTCAGGAGGCTAACGCCCGGCTCGCAGCCGCCGCCCCAAGGCTGCTGGCATCTCTGGTGACGTGTGCAAACCTGCTTGCCGACTTCGATGAGTCGGACGGCCCGGAAGGCGAAGCCTGCCGTGAGGCGGTCGCTGCCATAGCGGAAGCGACAGGAACGCCAGGCTGACCCTGCTTCCCGGCCAGACTATATCGGCTCTCCAACACGTGGAGCAAAACCCAGGGGGAACACCACCCCCTGCGGTCTGGCGGACATGACAGGGGTTTATCTCTGGCCGCCCTGCTTGACATCTTCTGGCAGCCGTACTACATGCTGACTGAACCTTTCCAAAAACCCATGACCCATACCTCGTATCCAGTCCAGACAATTCAGGTCGGTGACATTGTAGCCTACAGGCTCAGCGTCGGGCCACTCGCATCAGACGCTCGTGGCAAGGTTATCGGCATATTGAACACCAGAGAAGGGAAAATCCTGGCCGATGTGGAATGGGACAAGCTCGGACCGCCCAAGCGTCTCAGCGTCCACAGTCTCGCCAGGGTAGGACAGTCCGACCCGGTGGTGTAAGTTGCCGTCCCCTTGCCCGCGATCCAATCGACCAGATTTCATTCCCGGACGGAACGTCTCTCCCACGTCTCAAGCCTCATCCCGATTTCAAATTCGCGTCCCCGCGAGTACCATACAAACCAAAGATACCGGCGCCGGTTATGCCGAAGCTCGGCTGCGTTATCCCCAACTCTCCGACACGACCGCCGAGCTTGGCGTCGGCGGCTTGCCATGCCCTTAAGACCACAGGTTCCAGCACGGCTCGCGTTCTCCGCCACCAGATGCCGCACCCCGTCATTTCTTGACAGTTTCCACGCAGACTGCCACACTAGCACGGGTTGCGGCCATCACACATTTCTTCGAGCTTGACATACAAACATTGTTTACAGGCATCTCCCCTATGCTCTGCTTAGGCAAAATGGAACGGTTCCAGCCGCCTGAATTGCCGACAATGGCCCCAAATGCCGTGTGCGCATTGCATGATGGGCCGCCTTGAAACTTTTCCGTCCCCCCAGGCCGTGGCATCCGTGACTCCGCCCTGGGACCCTGGACGGAAAAGTTTGGGCGATGGGCGGCGGCGGCCGGCGAAATGGCCCACACGGCCCACCAAAAACGCAAGGGGCAACAATCCAGAGTTTCCGCTACTTTCAGCGGTTCACTATCATTATGAGCCGCAGACACACTCGCTTTATTGCATGTAAAAACGCTGAAACCCGCAGCCAGCCTCTTGCGCAGCCATATACAAATGTGTTAATATCGTTCTTAATAGGGGTTAATGATTGGCCCCACAATGACAGGAGGATCATATGTCACGTAAACGTACACCAGATCAAAAATCAACAGAAACTACCACAGCTATCGCCGAACCATCAGCACCCATCACCGAACCACCAGCACCCATCACCGAACCACCAGCTGCCGTCACCATACCACCAACAACCGAAGCCAATGCAGACGGCCAGAGCTTCGCCGACAGGGTTGGGCAAAAGAAATGGGTATCCGCCCCTGATCCGTTCGGCATCGCGAAAGACAACCTCGCCGGCGTCCGCCTCTTCGAGAGCAAGCAGGATCGCCAGATGGCGATCAAGTTTGGCGAAGGCCGTCCCGAGGACAAGCCGAGCCAGTCCGTCATCGACAAGATGAAGGAGGCAGGATTCAGGTGGAACCCGGCAGACAGGATATGGGCAAACCCGGTCAGGTCTGAATCCGCCATGAGCACCCGGATCGAAGCTGAAAGGCTATATCAGGAAGTGCGCCAGATGATCCGCCAGGAGAAGGGGATCGATGCCGGACAAGAAGTTCCGTTCTAATAAGAAGCTTGTCGCCGAGGCGACCAATGACCGTACCCCCAACCTACTATCTTCACGACCTTGGCCCCCAGGCCCAGATGATGGCGAAAAACTGCAACAACGAGCGCATGGCGATGATTCTACAGTACGTCGCCATTGGCTCTATGATTATCATGGCTGGGGCAGCAGCAGCCCACATGATGAAAGACCTCTTCGGGCATACTGAACATCATGGGAGGTCAACATGAATACGCGGCGCAACCTTACCAGCGACCGAAGGCGACCAGCGGCAGCTGTACGGCAAGCGATGCTTCGCAATCAGTTGCCAACGAAGGACGACCCGTGCCATGATGGCAAAGCAGAAAGCCGGGAACCAGGGTTCCCTGACGGTTGCTGACGATGGCACGGAAACCGCCGGACTGGCAACAACCTTCATTATTCCCACCCGGCCCAGCCGATTCGCCTGAGCCTGAATACAATTTATCCTCTACACCCGAAGGAGAGCAACATGCAGTACAAGACGATCATTCTTCAACTCCTGGAGCAGAACCCGCAGATACGGGACCAGCTCAAGCGAGATCGGCAGATGGTGCCGACGATGGAGCGCTACGCGCTCGGAACTGAAAACCCGCCACGAGGCGTGGAAGGAAACTCTCTCCCAGACAATGCCGGGCAGCGACGAGAGCCAGATAGCGAGCGAGGCGCTGGAGCTGGCCCTCAAGGAAGTGGAGGATCGTTTGCCCACCGAGTCTCGTCGGGGCGACAAGGAAGCACTGTCCCTCGACGCAGCTATAGCCTTCATCCGCCGTCCCACGCCGCGCGGATAAAAGAGTCACGCCGCCTGCGGCAGCCGTCGCTGTTTGACTCCGTGCCGGTGAATCCGACCGCCCGCGAGCCAGAGCCACCGGCTCCGCCAGAACCACGGGAACCGAAGGAAACACCGCAGCCGGCGGTCAAAACAACACCGGCACCCGCCGAAGCCGTCAACTCTTCCGACCTGCCTGCTTCCTCTTTAGAACACACATCGCCCCCAACACCTGCTTCCATCGCCAGCGGCGAAAAAGGAAAAGCCCGCGACATCCTCGCCGCCATCCGCACCGTCCAGAAAATCGAGCATGAGCATCGGCCCGCCACCCCGGAAGAAAAACAGACGCTCGCCCGCTTTGCTGGCTTCGGTCCCGTTGCCCTCTCGATCTTTCCCGATCCCATCACGGGCAAGTACAAGGATGCCAGCTGGCAAGCATTCGGTGAGGAGTTGAAGAGGCTGCTTACACTTACGGAATACGACAGCGCCAAGCGCACTACCTTCAACGCTTTCTATACCTCACCCACTGTCATCGCTTCCATCCACGAAGCCATTGGTCGCCTCGGCGTCCCCAGCAACGCCACCATTCTCGAACCCGGATGCGGCACAGGCAATTTCATGAGCCAGGGCAGCGCTGGTCATCGCTTTATTGGCGTCGAGCTGGATTCCATCTCAGGCCGCATCGCCAAGGCACTCCACCCCGATGCCGACATCCGCATCGAGAATTTCCGCGACACACGTTTGCCCGAGATCGACGCCGTGATCGGCAACGTGCCGTTCGCGGACGTAAAACTCGACTATCACGGCCAGAAACTTTCGCTCCACGACTTTTTCATCGCCAAGTCGGTGGACGCCTTAAAGCCCGGCGGCGTCCTGGCCCTGGTCACATCGCATTACACGCTCGACAAGCAAAATGCCGGCGTCCGCGAGTACCTGGCCTCCAAAGCTGATTTCGTGGGCGCGATCCGCTTGCCCGCAGACGCCTTCAAACGTGAAGGCACGGCCGTAGTCACCGACATCCTCTTTCTTCGCAAACGCGCGACCGGCGAACCTGAACACCACGCCGACCCGCAGTGGCTTGGCATTGCACCGCTTTCCATCGACGGCATGGACATCCCCATCAACCACTATTTCCTGAACCATCCTGAAATGGTCCTTGGCAGCTGGACCCGCAAGGACACGCTCTACGGAGGCGAAGGTTACAGCGTCACCGGCAATGGCGACCTTTCAGAGCAACTCAAGGATGCCATCCACCGTCTGCCGGAATTCGCCCCGTCGCAAGCATCTGTAGCCCAGGCACAACCTGCCCCAGCATTTACGCCCCCGCCAGCGGAGCGCCACATCAGTGAAGGCAGCTTCTTTGTCGGCGACGACAGAACCATCTTCCAATCCGAAGGCGGGCAGGGGCATCCCGTCACCTACGGAGGGACGCTGCTGAAGGCAAACGGCACGATGACCGGCAAACGCCTGGCCGCCCTGGTCGGCTTACGCGATTGTGCCCGCCGAGTGCTGCAATCGCAGAACGAGGGCTGGCCCGATTCCAACCGCCAGGAGGCACGCCGGGAACTGGTCCGTGCCTATGACCAGTTTCACAGTAGCTACGGCCCAATCAACAAGACGACATTCGGGGAAACGTCCGACGGCGGCGTCATCCGCCGGATGCCAAACCTCGTCAAGTTCAAGGAAGACCCGGACGCCATGCTGGTCATGTCGTTAGAGAATTACGACGAGGCCACGGGCAAGGCGACCAAGGCCGCCATCATGACCAAAGACGTGGTCGGCAAGACCCCTCCCATCACCAACGTCGCCAGCGCCGAGGAAGGATTGCTGGTCTCCCTCAACCAGCGCGGCGCGGTCGATCTGCCGTTCATTGGAACCCTGTACCCCGAGACGAAAGCACAGATTGTCGCCGAGCTGGGCGACCTGATCTTCCCAGACCCGGAATCCAGAACCTGGCAAACTGCTGATGCGTATTTGTCCGGTAATGTGCGGGCCAAGCTCGTAGCGGCGGAAGCCGCCGGACCGATGTTCACCCGCAATGTTAAGGCCCTGCGGAACGTGCAACCGGACGACGTGCTGCCCGGCGACATCGACGCCAATCTCGGCGCACCGTGGATACCCGAGCGGGACATTCAAGCCTTTGCCGGCGATCTCTTCCATGTCGAGCCGTCCACTGTTCCCGTCGCCCATTTGAAGAAGGATGCCGTCTGGAGCCTCGATCCCAGCTACGCCGCCAAGCAGTCGGTAGCAGCCACCTCCAAGTATGGCACGGCACGCGCCAACGGCACCTGGCTGCTCGACCTGGCACTGAACATGAAGACCCCCACCATCTACGATCCCGACCCCGACGATCCTGATAAGCGCGTGGTCAACCAGGAAGCGACGATGGCCGCCCGCGAGAAGCAGAAGCTCATCAAGGAGCAGTTCCGGTCGTGGGTGTTCACCGATCCCGAACGCACCGAGCGGCTGGTCCGCATTTATAACGACACTTACAACAACCTGCGGCCCCGCCTGTTCGACGGCTCGCACCTTGACTTCCCAGGAATGAATCAAGCCCTGACGCTCAGGCCCCACCAGAACGACGCGGTGTGGCGTGGCATGAGTTCCGGCAATACGCTGCTCGCCCACACCGTCGGCGCGGGCAAGACTTTCACGATGGCCGCCACCGGCATGAAGATGAAGCAGGCCGGCCTCATCAAGAAGCCGATGTTCGTGGTTCCCAATCACCTTTTGGAGCAATTCTCCCGCGAGTTCATGCAGCTTTACCCCAACGCCAAGCTGCTCGTCGCCGCCAAGGAGGACTTAAGCCGGGACCGCCGCAAGGTCCTGACCGCCAAGATCGCCAGCGGCGAATGGGACGGCATCATTGTGACCCACAGCAGCTTCGAGCGGATCGGCCTATCGCGCGATTACCAGGAGAAATTCCTCCTTGAGCAGATCGCGGAATACGACAAATTGCTTCTCGAACACGCAGGCGCCAAGGGAGCCAACCGCAACCTCATCAAGACCATCGAGAAACAGAAGGCCGCGAGGGCGGAACGCCTGAAGGACCTGCTTGCTGAGGACAAGAAGGATGACGGGCTAGTGTTCGACGAACTCGGCGTCGATCACGTCTTCATCGACGAGGCACATTATTTCAAGAACCTGGAAACGCCGACTAAGATGGAGCGCGTTTCCGGCATCCAGACCGGCGGTTCGGAGCGGGCCTTCGACGTGTACATGAAAGCCCGCTACCTCGACGAACAACATGCCGGGCATGGGGTAACGTTTGCCACCGGCACGCCGATTTCCAACACGATGGTCGAGATGTACACCATGCAGAGATTCCTCGACCCCGAAGGGTTGCGTAGCCGGGGCTTGGAGCATTTCGACGCCTGGGCCGCCACGTTCGGTGAAGTGATAGACACAATGGAAATCTCCCCGGACGGCGCGGGACTCAGGCCGCGGAGCCGTTTCGCCCGCTTCACCAACCTGCCGGAACTCCAGCAGATGTTTAGGGCATTCTCCGACGTGCAGACAGCCGAGATGCTGAACCTGCCCCGGCCGCGTCTGGAAACGGGGAAGCCCATCATCGTTGCCTGTCCGATGTCGGAGGAGCAGTACGCCCTCCAGCAAGAACTGGTCGAACGCTACGAACGTCTCCGCTCGCAGAAGGTTGACCCGCGAGTCGATAACGCCCTGTCCATCACCACCGACGGCCGCAAGCTCGCCACCGACGCACGGATGCTCTCAGCCGCGGCACCCGATTTCCCGGAATCGAAGGTCAACAGGTTAGTAGAAAACGTCGCTTCCGTCTGGGAACGGACGGCACCAACGCGCGGCACGCAGATGATATTCGCCGACATGGGTGTAAATCCTACCCCCTGGGGGTACTCACCCTATGAAGAGATCCTCTCCAAGCTGGTCGCCCACGGCATCCCGCGCGAGCAGATCGCCGCCATCGGCGACGCCGAATCCGACGCCAAGAAACAGGCGCTCTTCGAGAAGGTCAGGAATGGTTCAGTCCGCGTATTGATCGGCAGCACCCAGAAAATGGGCACCGGCACTAACGTCCAAAAACGCCTCGTCGCCCTGCATCACCTCGACGCTCCCTGGAAGCCAGCGGAAGTCGAGCAGCGCGACGGGCGCATCCTGCGCCAGGGGAACGAGAATGAGGAAGTGGCGATCTATCGCTATGTCACGGAAGGATCATTCGACGCCTATATGTGGCAGGCGTTAGAGACCAAGGCCCGGTTCATCTCGCAGGTCATCACCGGCGACAATGCCGCCCGCCGCGCCGAAGACATCGGCAGCCAGGAACTTTCCTACGCCGAGGTCAAGGCCATCGCGTCGGGCAACCCCGCCGTGCTGACCCTTGCCGAAGCCGATGCTGAATTGCAACGCCTCACCTTGCTCAAAAAGAACCACCTTGATGAACAATACGTCGCCCGCCGCAGCGTGCGCGACTTACCCTCGAACCATTGCCAGCTTGTCTGAGCGGGTTTCAAAGCTCTCGGCGGACGATGCCATCGCGAAAGCCCGTGCCGGCGATCCGATTACCCTCGGCGGCCGCAAATACTCACGCGAGGACGCACCCGCGTGCCTCACCGCCCAACTGGATGCCATGCCCCACAACGTCGGCGAGACGACCCGCGTTCCGGTCGGCATCTACCGGGGCCTGCGATTCGGCATGGTCCTTCATCCACAGTTCCCGCCCGACGTGTACCTGGAAGGAGCCATTACGCGACAGTCCATGCTGTCGCGGGAGCACCAGGGGCCGCGTGCTGTCCTGAACGTCCTGGAACGCCTGGCCACCGCCTACGGCCCGGAATGCGACCATGTGCGGCAAGACATCGCCATTGCCGAATCCCAGCTGCGCGACTACCAGGCACAGCTCGGTAAGCCTTTTACCCTTGATGCCTACCTGTTGGAACTGACCGCCTTGCGTGACCAGCTCAAGGCCGGCCTTTCCGGTGCGGCACATCAGTCAGACAACGATGAAGGGCCGAGCGTTTCCGAACTGGCCGAGAAGATCAAGGCGCTCAAGGCCACGCATAACATCGAGGCCACGCCACAGCGCGCACCGGCAGAAGCACTCCACCGCCGAGGAACCCGTCACCTCCCGCATCCGTCGCCGCACGGAAGCGCTTCCAGCCGCTGGCCCAGCGACCTCGCCAGACGCTGCCGCATCGGAGAAGAATCCGGCCACCAAGCCGCAGATGACGTTCCAGGAACGCCTTGCAATGGAGCGGCGACCGAAGGAACCAGAGCCGAGCCTGTTCTGAGTCCTCAATTCGTGCGGGATCTCCACCCATCCCTTGCAGTCATCCGGGGGCGGGACCAGCGGCCCCAGTTCCCGCCCCCAGACTCCCACCCCCTTCCCTCTTTTCTGTTCCGCCCGGAAGAAGCCGGAAGAACCGCCCCCGAGTGTGCCATGCCGTCGCGACGAAGAGCCCGGCATGAACGGTGGCAGATGAAGAAAAGGCGACGCTGGCAGCCACGGGGACGATTCAGTACAATAACTGGTGCGTGCGCCCTATACCGAAGAGCCCGCCCGACGCTTGCGTGCTCACATGGTTCTTCAATCCCATAAGCTGTGTCTCCATTGGCACTTACGGTCGTTCCATGCAGAACGCCAGGATCAAGAAGTGGGTTCCTGCGTACACCCCGCCTGGGGAACCGGACCTGTTCTACATCAACAGCATCCTGGACGCCCTCTGGCGTGAGCCTGACGGCAACCTTACCCGCCTCGGCAATCCCGAAGACCCTCTCGACGATCTGATTTACCTGATGCTGACTCGCCGAGGGCAAATCCGGCAGGCCCAGCAACTCTTCGAGTCCTTGCGTCGAAGCCTCGTCAGCCGGGGGCACAAGAAACCGGACTGGTCCTCCTTCCTCAACCAGGGCGTCGAGGCGATGGCCCGCTGCTTCGCACCGCTCGGCATGGGACGAACCCGAGCCCGGGAAATGCACGCCGCCTTGACCCTGATCCATGAGCGCTTCGGTCAACTCTCCCTCGACACCCTGCGGCGATGGAGCAACACGCGGTGCATCGAGTTCCTTTGCTCACTGCCAGGAGTAAGCCTGAAGACCGCGGCCTGCGTCATGCTCTACACGCTTGGCCGTCGCATTTTCCCGTCTGACGTTCACTGCAACCGCGTCCTCGCCCGCCTCGGCGTGCTGCCTGCGGAATATGGCCGCCAGGACAAGCACAAGAAGGCCCAGCAGCTCCTTATGGACGGGCGGATTCCCGGAGAGATGGCCTTCAGCCTCCACGTCACCCTGATTCGCCACGGTCAGGAAATCTGCACGTCAGACAAGCCGAAGTGCCATCGCTGTCCACTTCGTGGCTTCTGTGCCGACTATCGCCGGCGAGCTTCCGAGCAGTGGGAGGCAGATCGCCAGGAACCCTCCTGCGTCGATTTGTTCTCCGGAGCGGGCGGCACCAGCATCGGCATCTCGCGGCCGGTTGAATGGGGCCATGATCCTCGTGCCGGGACGACCCCGACCATGCGGATTGCCCTCGCGGCCGAACTCGACCCCTGGGCGCACAAGACCTACGCCACCAACCACCCCGAAGTTCCCGTCGAGCGAGTGCTGCTGAAGGATTTGACGGCGGAAGACGCGGTGCGGAGTGTCCGGAAAGCCGTGGCGAATGAACCCAACCTCGTTCTCGTTTTCGGCGGCCCACCCTGTCAGAACGTGTCGCTCATCGGCACGACCGGACGGGAGGCAGCGACGGCGAAGAGGAAGCGCTTTGCCCCTGCCACCTACGTCGCTTTCCGCGACATCGTGAAGTCGCTTCGCACCCGGTTTTTCGTCATGGAGAATGTGCCCGGATTGTTCGCCGCTGCTGATGGCTGCGCCCGGCAAGACATCCTTGAGGACTTCTCCGACCTCTATGCGAGCAAGGAGGTACACGTTGAGGCGCATGACCACGGTGTCCCGCAGCGCCGGCACCGGGTGCTGATCGTCGGGGTACTGAAGAGCAGGAATGAGGAACTTGCCAAGACAGCCCTCGACTTCCTGGTCGGCCGCTTGACGACCCCCCTCGAACGGCCAGCGTGGTCGCCGACATTCGGAGAGGCAGTATCCGATCTCCCGGCCGTCGATCCCTCCGCGGGCCAGGAGTTCGGCAAGCACCATGCAACGGGGACGGTGCATCTGTCAGCCTACCAGGAAACGCTCAGGAACGGCTCCGATCTGATCTACAACCATGTGGCCCGCCCGAATAACGAGCGAGACCTCGAACTGTACGCCCTTCTCAAACCCGGAGAAATTGCCTGGGACGCACACGAGAAATACCACCGCCAGGACCTGATGATCTACCGCAATGACGTGTTCCTGGACAAATACCGCCGCCAGCTCTGGGATGCGCCGAGCACGACCGTTGTGGCTCATCTTGCGAAGGACGGCCACATGTTCATTCACCCGCGACAGGTCCGATCCATCACCGCCAGGGAGGCTGCACGGCTCCAGTCGTTCCCCGACGATTTCATCATTACAGGACCGAGGACCGAGCAGTTCCGCCAGGTCGGGAACGCAGTGCCGCCACTCCTGGGCGCAAGAATCCGATCCGCGGTGCTGGAAACTCTGGAACGATTCTTCCGGGAGTGAGGGGATGGATTGTGCCCATGAACATTCGCCTGTTCCCTGATCGGTTTCTCAAGGAGGACGCCTGTTTCCAGCTGTTCAGGCCGGGGACGGACGGTGCGCTTGAATTGCCCGTCACCATCGAGGGGAAGTCCGGCGTTCCTGTTCACATCGTCCACTCTGACCCCGACAACCTCGCCTGCCTCGCCGCGCTCCTTGTGCTTCAATCCTGGCTCTACGGCATCGACGAGCTTGAACTGCCACCGACCCGCCGACGGCCCCTGCTCGTCGTCACCGAGGCGCCGGGCCGCTTCGCCGAAGCGTACCTCCGCCTCCACATCCCGGCTGCGAAAATCAGGGAGCTGTCGAAGCGCCGGATTACGGCCTTGCACCAGAAGCGCGACATCGTGAAAAACGTGAGTGAAAAATGCGAGTTCTGGTGGCTGCACATCAAGGAAGACGAGAAACGCACCAGGCTGCACAACTTCTTCCCGGCCCACTTTGTCCTACAGCAGAACGGCCCCACGCATCTGATTGCAAGCCGCGAACACATCGGCCGCGATGATGACGCGGGACCAGCGCTGCTCATCGTCCGTGCGACGAAACGCACCAACCTGGCCGAACTCCGGGATCAATTTCGCCCCTTCCTCGTCATCCTCGACGCCCACGGCCTTGCCGTACCGGATGGAGAAGCAGAGACGCCCTCAGTCGTCTACCACAGCTCCATTTTCTCCCCGGAACTCGCGAGCGCGGCGGACGGTCTT
Source organism: uncultured Planctomycetota bacterium (assembly GCA_963827935.1). Taxonomy (GTDB): domain Bacteria; phylum Planctomycetota; class Planctomycetia; order Gemmatales; family Gemmataceae; genus DATFNV01. Next base: position 37,937 of record CAWHCN010000006.1, read on the forward strand.
GTACTGTGCTGCCTCCCCGATGCCCGCTTCGAGCGTTTCTGTAGCGAAGCTGCCTTGCGTCTGGTCGAGCCACAGGAACCCGCGGAACTCGCCACAGCATGCGGCGAGGTAGACGGCGCACTCCAGGCCCTGACTGAGCGAATCGATGAACGCAGACACCGTGTCCTGGCCGAGGTGCATCGCGCCGCGTCCCGGCTGCGAAACGTCCTGTTCAGCTTGCCGGTCGGCATCGAAACTTACGAGCAGGCGCTCGTTGCGTCTGGTCTGCCGGAAGGGCTTTGGTATCCCTGGTCTGTTACCGAGCCGCTGAACTCCCTTGAGAACCGGCTGCCCGAGGTCGCTGCACTCGGTGATTGGGAGGAGCTGATTCTTACCGAACTGGTCGGAGGTTTCCGGAAGCTCGAAGAGATTCTACGGGCATATTCGCCGAAGCGGGAGGCGGTCCTTGCTGCCGTCCAGGAGAGCCTCGCGCGGGGGAGGCGGGCGGCTCTCGTCGTCAAGGGCCAGGCGTTCGCCGAAGGGCTCAAGTGGACAGTGAGATTCCCTCAACCTTACGGTCTTGGCCTCACTCCGGAACAATGCACGGCCGTCACCCCGGACGATGTGGACCGACTCGGCGATGAACACGACTGCATCGTCCATCATGCCTTTGACCCACACGAGGTGCTGTCGGCCCTCGCCCGCACGGAACCGCGCCGGATCACCTTTGTGCTTCTACGCAACGAGCTTCGGTTTGTCGGTGAGCGATTCCTGCGGCTCCGAGGTCTTATCCCAGACCACCTGGCCCATAACACCATCCTCTCGGCCATCTACCACCAGGTGGAGCGATTGAGCCCGGCGACGGCCGTCACACGGAGGTCACGCACGGCTACGCTTGCGACTGATCCCGAATTCCGAATGCTGATGCGCATGTTCGAGGGGGAACTCTCCGCCGCGGACTATGGGACCGTGCTTACGGACGGCGATAACGAGGGGAATGGCGAACTGCGAACGGAAGTTCTCGCCTCCCTGGTTCGCCTGGAGGGCGACAGCGCCGTCTTCCTTGAGGGTGCAGGACGGGTGACATGTATCTGCGGAGACGACACTATTGGTTGCAAGCGAGGCGACTCACTGGAGCCAGGCGACCGCCTGATTGTGGTCGCACCCGAGGCGAGGGAATTCATCGCATCGCGCGTCCTTTCAGCGCGGCGTGATGAGGAACGGGACACCCAAGCTGATCGCACGATCCGGCAGTGGCACCAGGAATTAGCAACGGGAATCGACCGTCTCGGACTCAGCCATACTGACGTGCTGCGCCGGATACGCGAGCTTGGATCTCGTCGTTCGACCTCCGGCGTCATCCGGCAGTGGGCTGCCGGCGAGGTACTTGGCCCGCTCGACCCACAGGACATTCGGCGGGTCGGCGAGGTCGTGGGTTCAGAATGGCTCAAGGAGAACTGGCGGTCGGTGGGTGCCGCGTTATTCGCTGTACGGAACGGCCACCGGGTGCTCGGCCGCCGCATCACGCAGATCATCCAGAAAGCCGCGCTCGGAGAGCATGAAGTCTCTGAAAAGGACAAGGACTTCCTCGCGCTACTCGGAATCACGATGGGACGACTCCAGGATGCCGTGACCGTCCTCACCGTTGAGCAGATTTCGGCAGACGCCGGCATGGTGCCGGTTGATCGCATCGGCCGGGTGATCCCTGCCTGACCAGGAAGAAAGGACTACCCATGTCGGCAACAGAACAGAGCGAGGTGCGGGACCTTCTGGTTAAGCGATTAAGGCTCGACCTGCTCGGCCCATCAAGCCCTGATGAAGTGCTCCGCCAGGACCGGGAAGCCCGCGAAGGCGACAGCCCTCTCTCCCGCTATCTGGTGGGCATCCTCTACGCCACTGACTCGGTAGTGCCGCCCGAAGAGGATGACTTCGCCAACGACGGGGGGGAGGGTGAGGAGGACGATGCGCCGGAAACGACCATCGCGATTGCCGGGATTCCGAAGCCTTCCTCCATCGGGCTCTCGTTCGCCGTCTCCGACGATACGAAGGGAATCAGGGTAGAGTTCCGCTACGGACTCTACACTCCGAGTGAACAGTCGTCCGAGCCCAAGGAGGCAGAGGGGGAACAGAAACAAGGAGGAAAAAAGAAGAAACCCACCATCCTCTGGACGCGGAAGCAAATCGCCGAGGAAGTGACGATTGACCTTCCTGAACCCTCCACGAACCACATGGACCTGCCGAGCGGCGGCAGGGGTGAGTGGCTCTGCCGCGATGACGGGGCCCTCAGAGTCGTCACTGTGTTCCTCCGGAATACCAATCGGGGAGGCGACGGCCCCGATGAGCCTGAGCAGTGCCTCTACCAGCCGGAGATCGTCGTCCGCAGTAGCGAAGGCGAAGCGCCCATCGTGAATCGTGCCCACAGGGCCAACAAGAATGTCTATGACCCGGACCTGGAATCCTACCGCCTCCTTTACCGGGACAAGCCCGAGTTCGCGGTCGGCCACGGTTGCGCGACCGAGTGGGACTACAGCGGCTGCCCGCCAAACCGGGCGAAGATGGTCCGCACCGAATTGTTGCCGGCCTACGCGCTCTCGACGACCGAGGCCCGCGGCGGTGTCGGGCTTGCCGGGCTGGTCATGGAGGCCCTGGCCGATGCACCGAATGGCCCGGCCGTGGTTTCACTGGTCGAGCCGCTCTGCGAGCAGTACGGCCAGTGGATTGCCGACCGGCGCAAGGAGGTGCCGTCCCTCCCTGCCGATCTTCAGGCAAAAGCAGCAGAGCACCTTGACGACTGCGATGAGGCGCTCCGGCGTATGCGTGATGGACTCTCCCTTATCGCGGGCGACGCCCTCGTGTTCGAGGCGTTCCGGTTTGCAAACCGCGCCATGCTGATGCAGCGTGAGAAGTCGGTCGAAGCCCTCAACTACCAGAAGGGAAAGGGCCGCGTTTTCGACGACGGCAAGCCGGCCTGGCGTCCGTTCCAGCTCGCCTTCATTCTGCTCAACCTGCGGGGGATCGTTACGCCCGATTCGGCGGACCGCGAGATCGTGGACCTGCTCTGGTTCCCGACCGGCGGCGGAAAAACGGAGGCGTATCTCGGGCTTGCCGCGTTCACAATGGGGCTTCGCAGGCTCCGCGACGTGACCGGCAAGCGGCCGAACGCGAGTGGGGATGGTGGCGTTACCGTGCTCATGCGGTACACACTCCGTCTGCTGACCATCCAACAGTTCCAGCGGGCAGCGACGCTCCTTTGCGCCTGTGAGGTTCTCAGACGAGAAGGCCCCGACCGCCTCGGCCGGCAGCCTTTCAGCATCGGCCTCTGGGTTGGAGGAGGAGCCACGCCGAACCACATCGACCAGAAGCCGGACCCGCAGCACGGGCGCGAGCCGGGCGCGCTCCAGGCCCTTGAGAACTTCGATCCCAAGAACGAACCGGCGGAGGGGAATCCGGTCCAGATTCGTTCCTGCCCGTGGTGCGGCGAAGCGATTTCCCACACCAGCTACCGGGCGAGCAAAGAGTTGCTGCACCTTCAGATCCGCTGCCCGAACGAGAAGTGCGACTTCCACGGCTCAGCCACCGATCTGATGACCGGCATCCCGGCTTTCGTCGTGGACGAAGACATCTACTTCCGCTGTCCCACCATGCTCATCGGCACGGTGGACAAGATCGCGCGGCTTCCCTGGGATGAACGCACCAAATCACTGTTCGGCCGAGTGGATCGCCGGTGCCGGCGGCATGACTTCCTCGCCGAGGGCGTGAATTACAGTGAATGCGCAAGCAGGCACAACGCGAAACCAGGTCTCCCGGCGACAGGAGTACCCGACCGTGTGCCGCTTTTCCTTCCGCCTGAACTCATAATCCAGGATGAACTCCACCTTATCACCGGCCCGCTCGGCTCCCTGATGGGCCTTTACGAGGGTGCCGTTGATTTTCTGTGTTCACGGTCAGGACACCGCCCGAAGGTGATTGCCTCGACGGCCACCATCCGACGCTACCAGGACCAGATCCACGGGTTGTTCGACCGCACAGCTCGCCAGTTCCCGCCGCCGGGGCTCATCGCCGGCGACTCATTCTTCGCGGCAGAGAACAAGGCGAGGCCAGGGCGGATGTACGTTGGAATCTGTTCGCCCGGCAAAAGCATGAAGACAGCAGCCGTGAGGTTGCTCGCTTCGATGATGCACAGTGCAGAGCGAGAGCGCCTTGCACGGACGCCCGAGGTGGTCGATCCTTACTGGACCGTCGTGTACTACTTCAACAGCCTCCGCGAGCTGGGCGGTGCCCTTCGCCTCATCGACGACGACGTTCGCCAGCGGCTCATTTACCTGGCAAAGGGCGATAGCATCGCCCCGCGGAAGCCGGACTCCAGGCCGGAACTCACGAGCCGGATTCCTGCCAGGGAAATACCGAACCGGCTGAAGCAGATGGAGCAGACGCTCGCAAGCGGTCAGGCGTTGGACGTGCTGCTCTCCACGAACATGATCTCCGTCGGCGTGGACATCCAGCGGTTCGGCCTCATGCTCGTTACCGGCCAGCCCAAGACGAGCGCGGAGTACATCCAGGCAACGAGCCGGGTCGGACGGCAGCCGCCGGGCCTCATCTTCACTCTCTACAACTGGTCCCGTCCGCGTGACCTGTCGCACTACGAGCGGTTTACCACCTACCACTCCATGATGTACCGCCATGTCGAGGCGAGCAGCGTCACGCCCTACTCTCCCCGCGCACGGGACAAGGCCCTGCACGGCATCTTCATCTCCCTGCTCCGGCTCCTTGACCCGCGCCTCTCGGGGAATGGCGGAGCGCAGAACTTTAACCCGAAGGACCCGCTTGTGCAGGAGGTTTCCGACTACCTGCTTGAGCGGGTGAAACAAAACGACCCGGACGAATACAATGACGCCCGCGAACAGCTGCAAGCACTGATCGACGGGTGGGTGACCATGCAGGCCCGTCACGCTTCGGACCTCAAGTTTCGCTCCCCAGGCGGGGTAGGAATTAACACCCCGGTCACCTGGCTGATGCAGTTTGCGGAGGAAGGACAGACTGGCGACTTCCCGAGGGGAACGTTGAATTCGCTTCGGGACGTGGAGAAAGCGTCGGGCCTCTACTTCAAGAACTTCAGGCGGCCCGGTGGTGCGAGGGCCACTCCATGAGCAAGCAGAGAATCCGCCCGAGCCAGATCATCACCACTTTCGGGCCAGGAGCCATCGTGGACCTCCCGGACGATTCTGTCATGATCGCAGGCATCGAACACTGGTTCGAGGGACACAAGCCCCACACCAAGATCAGCGAGCCTCGCCTCCAAGCGGCTCTGAAGGTGAACGAGTTCCGCACGCCGCCCGTTGGCTCCTACAACGACAACGACGTGCCTTTCGTGCGGTTCCCCCGGTATCGGGTCTGCCCGAAGTGCTCGCGGCTCTCCGATCAGTTTCGCTGGCCGAAGGGCGACCCGAGCCTGCCGCCCGTTCCCCGCTGCGAAACCTGTAACCGGGAAACGCACCCGGCCCGCCTCATCGTCGCGTGCCCGGCCGGCCACATTGACGATTTCCCGTGGTATCGCTGGGTCCATCGGGGCAACAACTGCGGAGGAGGAAACCTCTACCTGCGGGGCGAAGGCAAATCGGCGGCCCTCGGCGACCTGCGCGTCGAATGCACTTGCGGTCTCTCCCGGCCGCTCTCGGGAGCGATGGACAAGAACGCAATGGGGGAATGCGGCGTGCGGTGCCGCCGCCGCAGGCCCTGGCTGAACGACGATGACGATCCGAACGACTGCAACGACGGGAGAACGCTTCTCTACGTCCTCCAGCGCGGTGCCTCGAACGTCTACTTCTCCGTCGTCCGAAGTGCCCTTTCCATCCCGCCGTGGTCGGACCCGCTCCAGGCGGAAGTCGCGTCCTGGTGGGGACAATTCAAGACGCCGCTGCCCGTCGAAGCGTGGCCGGCCGTCATCAGCGCCCGCTTCCCCGGCGTTGACCAGGCCCGCGTCCGTGAGTGCATCGACCGGCTGATGGGACTTGCCACGGAGCGACCGTCGATCCGGCGAGAGGAGTACCAAGTCTTCGAGGCCGACCAGGACCACAGCACAACCTACTTCGAGGCGCGGCGGCAGGAGATGTCATCCACCACCGCCCGCTACCTTTCCCGGCTCGTTGCCATCCCCCGGCTCCGCGAGGTGCGTGCCCTCCTGGGGTTCACCCGCATCGAGGCTCCGGAACTTGATCCGACGATGGAGGTTTTCAACGAGGAACAGGGGATCAGAGTCACCACCGCCCCCATCTCGGCCAAGCAGCTCGACTGGCTGCCTGCGGTGGAGAACCTCGGCGAAGGGATCTTCCTGCAACTGGATGCGGAACGGCTTCAGGAATGGGAAAAACTGGATGCCGTTCGCCAGCGTGCGGAGACTCTCATCAAGGCGTATTCCGTGTGGCGGCAAAAGCGCGGTCTGCCCGAGGTGAAGGATCAGCGCCCGCGGCTCCTGTTGCTCCACACGCTCGCACACTTGCTCATGCGGCAGATGTCCCTCGATTGCGGCTATTCCTCCGCCTCTCTCCGAGAACGCATCTACTCCGACGAGAAGATGGCCGGCCTGCTGATCTACACTTCGACACCGGACAGCGATGGCAGCCTGGGCGGGTTGGTGAGGCAGACCCGCCTCATCCGCAATGACGACGGATCGGAAAGAGACTGCTTCGGCAGGCTACTGGAAGACGTGAAAGACCTCGCCCGGACCTGCTCCGGCGATCCCTTGTGCCGCGAGCACGACCCCAGAAGGACGGAGCGTCTGAACGCTGCGGCCTGTCATGCCTGTGCGATGGTATCGGAAACGTCGTGCGAGTTCGGCAACCGCCTTCTCGACCGGGGGATGGTGGCGAGCCTTCCGAATTCCGGGGCCACTGGCTACCTCGACTTCGATGAGTGAACAGTCACAGAACCCGCCCGACTGGATCAACGTGCTGGCCGGTGTGGTTTCCGGGCTGAAGGCCAGGCATTTGCTGGACCTTGCGGCGCTTCTCAATCCGGCCCGGTCCACATCGCCATCCTCCGGCCACCTGCAACGCGCACTGTCGCTTTCGACCGCTTCGGCCGCCCAGCTCGCCCGTGGACTCGACCAGGTCATCGGCTTACCCGGAGCGTCTGCCCAAGATGTTCAGACAGCCCTCATGACGCTTGCCTGCACGCGCAGCACGGGTATCGCACAGGCCGACACCGTGGAGATTGCCTGCACAGCGCCGACCAGGCTTGGCGTGCCACTACGGACGACCTACGCCACGGCACTGGAGATGGTGGAAGAGGCGAAAAACGAAATCCTCGTCGTGGGATATGTCTTCACAGAAGGAGCGAAATCACTCCTCGAACGAGTAGCGAGGGCCAGCGGCGACCGGCGAGTCAGGGTGACAGTCATCGGCAACCGGATGGAGGAACATCTCCCCGCCCTGCGGTCGGCCTGGCCGTCGGATTGCCTGGGACCGCGCGTATTCAGTTGTCAGGGCAACCCCCGCGACGCGATGTCGGCCCTGCACGCAAAGCTGCTGGTATGTGACGGTGCAACTGCGCTAATTACCAGCGCCAATTTCTCGCATCACGGACTTCACGAGAACATCGAGATCGGGGTAAAGCTCAATTCGCCCTCCGTGGCGAGGCTGGTCGAATTCTTCAACTCCCTCATTGTCGCGGGGCAGGTGACTCCGCTCGCGTGGGACCGAAGCAACCAGGAGCCAGCATCATGATGGCAAAAGACTTGGCGGCCGAGGCTCACAAGCAGCTACAAATCACGTCGGCGTGAGACAGATACGGTGGTACTCACCCGCTCCGGCAACGTCATCCGACGCACCGGCCTTCTGAAGATAAGCCAGCAGGTCCTCTTGCCGCGGTTGGCCGAACGCGAGGCGGTAGATCGCCAGCATCTCCTTGAGTCGCTGCAACTTCGCCACTTCCCGGCTAAGCGGAAGGAGCGGAACCCGGCGCTCAACGGACCAGCCACCTTCGGTTTCAAACAACCAGTACGGCATCAGTTCGCTCATTCCTGCCGGCCGGTCATCCGCCGCACGCGCGAAGAGCTTGTCCCACGGGTCGTGCCATGCACCTGCTGTAAGACCACCTAAACCATACGCTTTCGATACATTGCGGCGCACCGCATGCCCCTTGTAGCGATGCACGCGGCCTTCACGCTGTTCGAGATCGACCGGGTTTGACGGCAGGTTCCAGTGGTACACAACGTGGCAGTAGGGATGGAAATCCAGCCCCTCCTGACCGACCGAAGTTGACGCCAGAATGAACGGCCGGAAGGGTGAGTTAAACGCCTGTCGAACGCTGCCCGAACGCACCAGCGTTTGCCCGCCATCGTCGCGGACATCGCCGAACCGCAGGGCGAACCGGCAACGGATTGAAAACTCCTTGAGCCGAATATGGCCATGCGGCGTCGCCTTCAGGTCGTCCACACGCAATGACGACGGGCGTAGCGACAGGGCTTCCCGCATCGCCTCCGCGACTCCGGTGGCAATCTCAAACCCCGGCCGCTGCGCCAGACCGACATTCTCCTTGAGGACGTGAGCGTACTCGTCGAGTACCGCCTGGAGGTTGCCGTCTATCCCGTAACTCAGCACGCGCCGCCAGTAAGGTATCCGCTCGTCATGCGCTCGAAGCAGGGCGGTCGCATCCGGTTGGTTGAACAAGGCCCGCAGGCCGTTACCGACTTGCGATGCCGCCGACAGCATTGATGGGCTTGTATCGGCAACGTCCGGCGCGATTCGCCGCAACGCACGGAGCGCACAGATCGCCGGTGACCCCAACGCCAAATCCGCCAGGACATCGAGCAGACCGTCCGGCTGTCTCCCAAGGGCCACGTCGCCGTCGAGTGCTTCGATGAAGTGTTCGACATGCTGCCGGAAGCCGTCGGCAGCGTCCCCCTCTTCGGCTGTCTGCGTACTCAACCAGCCCTGCGTCTGGTCGCGGACCCAGGTCGCGGTGTCACCGGCAAAATGCCCGTCGAGGAGCGCGAGGGAAACCCAGTACCAGCGTTGATCCGCTATGCCTTCGGTCGAAAGGTGAGCGCCTGTTACTGTTGCAAGCAAGTCTCCGATCCGCCGCCGCGCCTCGGCACGCACCGTCCCGGCATCGACGGGCTGTGCATTGCCAGCCGCCAGCACGAGGCCGAGGGGATCGATCTCTCGCGCGAGCGTCACGCACGGATAGATCAGCGCCAGGGCCGGCATGCCTGCCGGCCGGTTGTCCTGCGGATCAATCCGGAACTGAAGCAGTTGCCGCCGCTTCTTGTGCAGGTCCTGGTACTTCGGCAGGTCCGGTTCCTGCTGCAACATCAGCCGTTCGGATTCATAGGAGCAGATGGCCGCAATTGCGTCTGGAACCACCTGCCAGCTCGAAAAGATCAAAGCCTTCGTCGCCGGGATGTCTTGCGCATACGCACCGCCCGGCTTCAGGTACGGCAGCGAAGGCGGAAGCCACAGGAACTGCCATTGTCCGGCCTGCACCGTTTTCGCCAGAAGCTGGCGCAATCGGGCGTTCGCGGGATCAATTTCCCGGTAGCGTTGCACATGGACGTTGCGCAGCAGTTCGCTGTCACCCTCCCGGAACGCCGAGTGCAACTCCGGAGTGGGTGCCTCACAGCATTCAATGAGGCGCCGCTTCAGGTCGTACTCCCCCATGAAGTTGACGAGGTAGGGGCTGGACTTCCAATACTCAATCGTTTCGCCGGCTCCCACGGCTTGGGCGATGCGGTCGATGAATCGCGCCGCCTTCAGGTCAGCGGCCGTGATTACCGCCGCTTCCGGGGGTTCTGCGACCATAGCGTTGTGGGATCGCGTCACGTCGATCCGCTCGGTCCGGGCGATTACCGAACGCAGATGCCCCTCCAGGCATGCCCGGACCCGCGCTGCCTCCAACCCGCTGTCGCCGCCTAACCGGTAGAGTGTCTGCCTGAACCGGCGAAATTCGTTTTTGATCTCCGCGATCTTCTGGTCGTCATTATCGAACAGGAACCCCAGCGTTTTGAGGAAGTCCTCGTAGTGGTCATCTTCATTTTCGTGATCGAGGGACAGCATCCGGTACGGTGTCGCAGAGAGCAACAGCACGCGGACATCGGGATGGCGGAACAATTGCTGGGCCAGTTCGGCAGCCTCGTCCTTCCCGTTGAGCAAGTCCTTGAAGCGCTGGAACTCATCCAGGATGACCAGATCCGGCTCAAGCGCGTCGATGCATACGTCGGCCAGTCGCCGACGCAGTTCCCCGATCATCCTGTACCGCTTTTCAGAGAGTCCGCCGTGAATTCTTTTTGCCGCCGGACCTCATGGCAGACAGCCCGCAATTCCTCCAGGAAAGCGGCGTCGGATTCGAGGTGATGGCGAAATGCTTCCGCCAGTGACTCGTCGTACTTCATGGCGTAATGCCGAATCCACCGGGTCCACGCGGGCCGCTTCACCGTCGCCTGGAGCAGGTTGAAGAGCGGCGTCTTGCGAATGCCGAACCGCCCCGCCAGCATGTGGTAAATGAGGACTCGTTCCTCAACTCTTCCGCCCCGCGACCGCAGGTCGAAGGTCGTCCCCGGCGTGAAGCTGATGAAATTGATCCCGTTTGCCTTCAGGCTGTCCAGCTCGGTAGGCAGCAGTGTGAGCCGCGTGGCAAACGACGAGGTTTCCTGATCGGTGACGTTCAGGCGATTGAGGTTTTGCTTGGCAATCGTCGCGTTGGAACAGATGTAGAGAACATCGATGCGTTCGATCTTCTGCGACTGGAGCCGTTCCACCACTCTGGCAATGATGCCACGAGCAACCATCGTCTTGCCGAGGCCGACCTCATCAGCCACCAGAAAGCGGCGGGCCGGTGACTCGTCGAGGTACATCCTCTTGAAGACGTAATCGACAGTCCGGCGCTGAAAGTCCTTCAGGCCACTCATCGCGGCGGCGACATCGATCTTCTGCGTGCTCATTCTCCCACCTCCGGCAAGAGCGAGTCGAATGTTTTCCACAGCGCCATGAACTCCGCCGGAATGACCTCGCGGCCCTGCGCCGTGCCGCCGAGCTGCTCAACCAGTGTCCGCACCGACCGGAGGCGGTTGGGATTGCGGCAATAGGCCCTTGTCAGTTCTTCCAGCAGTGGCAGGGCATCAAGGCCGCTCGCTGCCGAGTTCCACACACCGCCGATGGCGGCGGCAAGCTCGCTCATGCTCGCCGCGGAGTCAAAGTCCTGCAACAGCAGCATGAGGTAACGCAGGAAGCCTTCGCGGTTGGCAATGATGGTCCTCAGCACAGCTGCTTCCCGCGAGGACGGCATATTCTCAACCGGAACATTCAAGACGAAACAGACGGTGTGGCTGCAAAGCGTGCTGACCAGCTCGAAGGCGATGAAACCTGTGACCGATGCCGTTGCACAACGCGGCACCACAACTGCGCCCGCCGTAGCCAGCGACGTGGCGTCCACGGCGCGTTCCTGGACCAGCGAGATCGGCCAGAGACGAATCGATGCTATCTGGTCCAGATTGATCCGGGCTCTCGATGCCAGCTTCAGATCCCACACGTCATCGGCGGCAGGGCAGCAGGTCAGTTGAATCTTCGCCCGCGTCAGGGCCGACCGGACCGAATCAATGATGTCCTCGGCCTGCTCTTCCAGTGACGGAGGGGGAGGTTCCGCCTGGGGAACGAAGTCGATCAGGTACTCCTGGAGTCCGTCATCGCCGAGCAAGGCGTCGATCCCGCCGACGGCGCTCTTGTACCCGGTGAGTTCCGCGAGTATTTCCACATTCGCCCCGGACAGCAGCGCCGGGGCCGTTGCATTTGCCGAACCCAGGTACAATGTGGTTTTCCATCCGTCTTCTGCGATGTATGCCTTTGCGTGCAGCCCGCGCGCCAAATGTTCAACGGCTACGCCATCGTCACCGTCTTCGGTTTCCGCGCTTTCATGCAGAACCTTGATTGCCCCGAAGCGATCCAGTGAAGCCTTCGGAATGCGGGCCAGTTCATCGGGGCGGGCGATCAGCGCAACCGGCTGCTGGCTGGTTGCCGCAAGCGAATCGAGGGCATGCACCGACACAAACGGCGAGATGACCGCCAACCGTTTCGACGGCTTCGGCATCCAGGATTTCTTGGTCAACCCAATCGCATGAAACGCCAGCGACTCGAACTTTCCCGGCAACTCCCACGGCGTCCGGCGCAATTCATCGGCAAGCAACGAGCAGTGCTCACGGATTCGCGTAGACGGCGTGACCGCGCCCAGATCGGGAAGCGACGACACCAGGTCGGAAAGGGACCGGTTCTGGGAAATTGCCCGCTTTCCGGGAACACCATCGACGCTCAGGCTCAGATCCCACGAGCGGTCATTGCTGAGGTTGCGCGAAAGGACGAGCAGGCGGAGCAAAACGTCATCGCCATCGGACTGGTTTTGAAACCGCAGCACCCACAGCTTCGGATGAAACACGCCGCCATTGGGTGCGTTTACTTCGACGACGGATTGCTCCAGCAGGCCGTAGAGCACATGCGGCAGGTTCGGTGCCCCGATGCGCCCCTGCTGGCAGAAGATGGCGAGCTTGTCCGTCGTTCGGCGCAGTGCTTCGAGGAGCGCGACGCCGTCCTGGAGCATCTCTTTGCGGTTGCCGGCGGACAGCAGCGCCAGGTGCAAGGGCACGGACAGCAATGTCGTCAGGTCGAGCGTGTATGTCGCGGCAAGCCCGACCGAAAATGCGTACCCGGCGGGCGGGCGGAGCGAATCGACCAGGAGACTGCGGGCGTTCGGATCGAGCATGTCAATCTCCCGCCAGTCCGTGCTGCAAATCGCTGGCAAACTGCGTCACCGTCGGCCAGCGATAGTTAAGCCGGAACAGGCCGGCCGAACCCCTCCACTGATCGAGTGCCCGCGGATTCGTAAACCGCGAGCGGCCGCCCTTAAGGCGGATTTCGCGGGCGCGGACCAGCCCTCGCGGCTCGGGATCGTCGAAAAGCGAATCGCCACGCTCGCAAATCATGCCAAGCCATTTTCCGCAGAAATCGAGGGTTTGCGGGGAGACAACTTGTTCATGCGCGAATGCCAGCGGCCCGACCCAATTGAGCGACCACTGAAGCAGCGCGGCGCGATCAAGCGATTTCAGCCAGTCCTTGGCATCGCTGCGTCGAGACTCCGCCAGTTCCTTGCTTCCCTGGACTTCGGCCAGCATCAGGTTGTAAAGGATGGCTGCTCCGTAGGTGATTTCTGAAAGCAGCCGTGCGTGATGGAGCAGGTCGCGATGCGCGGCCGTGAAACGAGCCAGGTCGGGGTGTTCCCAGGGGAAGGCCACCGAGGGTAAGGGAAGCAGGATCACGTGGGCCAGGAGCGACTTCGGGTGCGTGGTGACAATCTGGTCCTGGATGAACTGCGCTTCGTCCCGCAGCAGGTGGATGCCGGCTTCTTCGGGGAAGCCATGCGGCGCGGCTGGCAACTTGGGATGCCAGGTAATGGCAGCGTCTTCATGGATGGCATCGAGTCCCTCGCCGCGCCTTGCGCCTGATTCTTCTGACCGCTTCCGCGTGCTTCGCAGGCTGTAGATGTTCTCGATGGCTGTGTGATACTGGTCCTGCGATCCCTGGAATCGCCGTATCTGCCACATGCCGAGTCCTGCCCAGTAGACAGAACTGGGCAGGCGTTTCAGCCCGCCACCGGCACGTTTGCCGAAGACTCCGGCAGTATCATCGCCACTGGCTATCAGGGCCTTTACAATCGCGACTTCCAATCGGCGGGCTTCTTCGGCGAAGGTCTTTTTGTCGCGGTGCTTTTGCTCAAGCTTCTGGTAAATCCACGGCACGAACAGCATGTACCGCAACCGGGTCTGGATCGTGCTCGTGCCGGGGAAAAGTTCATCGGCGATGAGGTCACGAATGACACCGATGCCGAGTTCGTCTCGCGTGTCCCGCTCACGGAACAACGCTAGGATTCGGTTCATCCGATCCCGGTCCGTCGTATCATGGTCGAGCCAGGTGAGTGTAGCTGCCAACGGGTCAACCCCCATTCACTTGGCGTTCGATTTCCCGCAGGACTTCGAGCAGGCGCTCGAAAGCGGGCGGTTCGCCGAAGATCATTTCCTGCATTTTGCGGTAGTCCTGCTCCAACTCCGGCAAGCCGGGCGTCCGGCGGCACGATTCGCAGCGTGCCCGGCTTGGCGTCCGCGTACCGCGCCCAGGCCGCCGGGAAGAACACTTCCTTGTGCCGGGCGACCTTCAGCAACAGGTCGATGTCCTTGACAGCGGCCTTGCCCAACTCGTGCTCGATACAGCCGCACCACGTCGTAATAGTGCCGCGACTGCCGGTCCCGGAACTTCTTGTCCGCCGGGGCGTGGTGCCACATGTGCAGCACCGTTGCCTTCTCCCAGAACGTCCGCTCGGCGGCCAGGACATGGACGTTGCACCCCGGCTCCTTGAACACGTCGGGGAACTCCGCCGCCGCATAGGACGTAACCGTCGCCTCGACTGCCGGCCAATGGTCCGACCGTGCCCCGATCTCCAGTCGCACGGCCGGCTGGATATAGGCCGGTTCGTCGGCGGGACGGGACCGGTTGCCGGCCGGGTAGCGAAACAGCAGCGTCTGCCCGTCCGGGTCATCCTCGGCCAGTTCCACGCCCCATGTCGCCGAGGGCGGTTCACCCAAGGCATCGCCGAAGACGGTCACGAGCTGGGGCAGGAGCTTTTCGCGGATGACCCGCTGGCACGTTTCGGTCAGCGCTTCGAGGCCATGCTTTCGCTTCTTGCCCGTGGTGGCGTTCAGCGGATCGCTCTCACCGCCGAATCCCAGTTCGGCGCGGTTGAACGACAGATCCACATCTTCCGAAAACCGCTCGATGACCCCGAACACCTTGGAGAGCGACGTGCCGCCCTTGAAGAGCAATCCAGCCGGCGGGTCGGGCAGGGTGAAGAGCCGCTTGAGCGTCCAGCAGACCCAGAAATCCTTCTCGATGATTTCAGCGGTCAGTCCGCGACGGCGGGCAGTCGCCGAGAACAGGTCCATCCGGTCGGTGAACGGTAGCCGGGCGACATCATCCATGACTCACCAACTCCTTTTCATCCTGAACGACTTGGCGGACAACGGCCGCGATCCAGTCGGTCGTGTACCGCGCATCCCGGAGGAGTTCCTGTCGTTGCTCCGCCGACAAGGCACGCCGGAGTTGCGCCACCACCTGATCGTCCACAGCCGCCTGCCCAAGATGCCGCAGCGCCTGGAACACCATCGCGCTGGTCCGGCATCCCACCGGGAACTCTTTCGGGGCGGCGTGCCGAATCTGGAATGTCGTGCTGCCGATCCGCACTTGGCGCGTTCGGCCGTCCGTCAGGTACACTGGCTTGGCCGGCACCTGGGTGGACAACCCCAGCCGGTTGGCCGCCACCGCTCCGGACGGAACTACCCGGCTGCCGGTTTGCCGGGCCAGCGCCTCGGCGATTTCATCGAGGTCGGGGCCGAGCGGGATGCCAAGCCGCTCGTTCATCCGGGGGTAATGGTAGAGACCGCGCCCGAGCCGCTGAATCTCGCCGCCCTTGACCAGACGGGAGAGCGACTGGTCGGCGGCATCGCGGCTGCCCAGGTCGAGAAAGTCCTTCGGTGTGAAGACCTTTCCCCGGCCTTGCTTGCGAATCCGGTCCAGAATGTCGTCTTGTATGGTACTCATCAGCCCTGCGCTCCTGTCAGAAAAGTGTACACGATTTTCTGACAAACAGCAAGGCCCAAAGAAGCCTATTGACGTGGGTTTTCTGAATAGACCGTCTTGCGGTCGGCATTTTTGCCGTGTGCCTGCTCGGAAAACCCAAGTCCAGCCAGCAGTTACGACTGCGCGTCGCCATCCGGATTCCCGGAGAAGCCGCTGAAACCCAACCCCTCACCGGCTCCCCTCCGGCTCAAGCGTGAGGTGGCCAAATCCCAGGACAAAACACACGAAAGCCCGCCCTCGCCTCTGGCCGCCATTTTTCGGGGTAGGCCCCCTCTTTGAACCCACCCCAAAAAAACGGCGACTGACGGCGATGGCGTGAGGGACAAGCAGGTAATCGTCGCTCCGGGGGCGATTGTGGGCTTTCCGCCGGGCTCCGTAACGATTAGACGGGGGTGACTTCGCCGGAGTCACCAACCGAAGCGTTCGCGATGCTCTTTGTCCACGTCATCTTCCTCCTCCTGTTCTTCGGGGACGAGGTCATCCTCATCCATCGTCAGCAGAACGACGAGTGTGCCCGTGATCCGAACCGGCAGAAACGCCTGCGTCACCTCGACCTCGCAGAGTTCCTCGTCCCGGTCGAACGTCTGAAACCAGTGCCTCAGCAGGCCGTCTTCCTCGTGCCGCTCGTCGTCGCCGCCGGAAAACGCTGCCCAGCGGAGCTTTGCGGCCGGCGACTCGATCTCCTTCTTTCCGGGGTAGCACTTGGCCGCAATGAGCGGCTTCGACGGGAACATCCAGGCGATGCTGCCGCCGCGCAGCCCGGCGACGGCGCAGGGCAAGTCAGACAACCGGATACCGCGGATCGTGGTGCAGAGGAGCGACGCCTGGAAGTCGCTGGCGACTTTTTCGATAGTCTTCAGCGTCAGCTCGCCGTTGTTCAGCACCGGGTCAGCAAGGTGGGTCGGCAGCAGGAGGCTCGCCGCAAACGCGTCGGCCTCCCTCTCCATTGTTGAAGAGTTCTTAAACTCGCCATTCGACTCGTGCGGCGCACCGCCGTTGAAGAGATGGTCGTGGTGGTACTCGATGAAGTAATGACCTAGCTCGTGGCTGATCGAGAACCGCGTCCGCGGGTGATGCCGCCCATCCGGCATCCCGCGGTCGTACTTTGTGTTGTAGTAGAGGAGAAATCTCTTCTTCCCCTTGTCGTACTCCAGCTTCCCGTCGTACCGCTCGCCGAGGTCGTCGCCGCCGGTACGCAGGAAGTCGTACTCCGTCTTCGCGATCGCGAGCGGGTCGATGGGCGCGGTCAGCTTCAGGCGCTTGACCAACTCGTCGGCCTGAAGGCCGGCTTGGGCCTGGCATTCCTCGTCGGCCTGCCAATCAAGTTTCGTCTTCTTCGGGCTCGTCATCGCTCAGCATCTTTCTCTTGAGGTCCTCTTCCTTCTTGTCGGTTTCGGGGGTTATCTCGCCTTCGTTGCGATACAGCTGATACTTCCCCTCGGCGGCCTCGTCGAGCGCCGAATCCCCGTCCCAGTCATCGTCGTCGTCCGGCGTCCAGCTGTCCTGCTCGCGCGACGTGGCCGATTCGACAATCGAGTTGATACGGTCCTCCGAAAGCGGTTCGGCCGGGGCGTCGTTGAACGCTGCTTCTGCCTCCTCGGGTGTGAGCGGGCAGAACCCCTGCTTCTTGCGCAGTTTGCCGGCTAGGTCGTCCCACAGCTTGTCAGCGTCCGAATTCATTTGCTCCCTTTCGTGCTGGCCTTGCGGGCTTCGCGTTCGAGTATCCTGCTCCTGATCTTGTCTCTGACTTTGGTCCGTGTCGCGTAGACCGTGTTCAGGCTCTTGCCGTACTCGGCGGCGAGGCGGTGGGAGTCTGCTGTGCCGCCGACGGCAGCGTCGCGCCGGGCCACGATCTGCTCGAAGCCCGTCAGTTCGTTCTCGATGATGTTTTCCATCATTTGGACCCGGGTCATCTCCGCGGAGCCGCACTTCGGAGGGGCATCCTCGCAGTGGTCAGCGGGGTCATGCTCCGGGTCAAACTCCAGTTCCTTGGCGACGTGTTTCTTCTCGCCGCGGAGGATGCTCAGGGCGGCTCGCTGAACGATGCGGATGAGCCAACCGCCGAAGCGGCCCTCGGTCGGCTTGAAGCGGTGGGCGAAGCGCCAGACGTTGAAAAAAGCGTCGTTGACTGCCTGGTCAATCTCGGGGTCGCGCAGGCGCCCGGCGAACTGCTTCTTGAGGTAACCCGTAGCCTTGGGCGCGTATCTCTTGGTGAGTAGCGTCAGCGCGTCCGTGTCCCGGTCTTCCGCGATGCGGCGTACCAGGTCGTCGTCGTCATTCTCGTCCGGCGGCGTCTCACTCGCCATTGAAATCTCGCGCCTCCTGAACGAATACGCATGACCCTTAACTGGATCTTTGGTCCACCAAACCGTCGTTCTGGTTAAGGTTCCAGCGTAACCGATGGCAGGGCGAATGTCACCGCGACTCGCCCTCGGAATAAATCGCCGAGCCGGTTAAGGGCCGCGCGTACTCGATGGTGAAGGTGGACGTGCCGCCCGCCCGCTTTTCACCGGCCCCCCTCCAGGCGATTGCGGCCGTTAGCTACTGACGGTAGTGGTACAGTTTGCCCCGGAGAGTCTGGAAATTCCAGGGCGGCAACGGCAAACTGTACCACTACCCTACTGACCTGGAAATACCTGCAAGAGATTGTTCCACTACAAGCTGGAACATTGTTTTTTCAGCCTGGCGGGCTGATTTCAAAGGCGGTGGGCTGATGCGCGAATCTCGTACTAACGGACCGGCACAGGCCGGCCACGGCGGAAAAAACCGAACCGGCCCTGGTTCGGGCGGCGTCGAGGCGGTCGGCGTTCTCGACAGCCGCAACCTACCCGACTCGGACTTCAACGCGCTCTGGGATGCGATCATTCTGGACCAGGAGCAGAAGGACCGCATCCTGTCGCATGCGATCCTGAACTTCACGATCCGCCCCAAGGTGGACCGAACGCAGCTGCCGATGCACGGCCTGATCTTGCTGCACGGGCCGCCCGGCACCGGCAAGACGTCCATCGCCCGCGGCCTCGCTTCCCGCGTCGCCGAGGCTACCAAGTCCGCGGGGCACTTCCTGTTCATCGAGGTCGAGCCACACGCGCTGACCAGCGCGGCCCACGGTAAGACCCAGAAGGCGGTCAAGGACCTGCTCGGACTGACCGTGGCCGAATACGCGGCCCTCGGACCGCTGGTGGTGCTGCTGGACGAGGTGGAGACCCTGGCCGCCGACAGGTCGAAGATGAGCCTGGAGGCCAACCCCATCGACGTCCACCGCGCCACCGACGCGATCCTGGCCCAGCTCGACCACCTGGCCGCCTGCCACCCCAACCTGCTGTTCATCGCCACCAGCAACTTCACCCGCGCCATCGACGCGGCTTTCGTGTCCCTGCGCCGACCTGGTGGAGCACGTCGGGCTTCCCAACGCCGAGGCGTGCCGGACGATACTCACCTCCAGCGTCAAGGCGCTGGCGGCAGTGTTCCCTAAGATCGAGGGCGTCCTGGGCGACAGGGCCTTCGAGAAGGCGGTCGCGGCGTGCGTCGGCCTCGACGGCCGGCAGATCCGAAAGGCCGTCCTCGCCGCCTGCGGTCTCGACAAGAATACGGCCCTGGACCCTGAACGCCTGACCGGCAAGGACCTGCTGCGCGCTGTCGAGATGGCCCAGGCCCAAGCGTCCCAGCTGAAGGAGAGCCGCCAATGAACGTCTTTGCCCGCGTCGTCCGCGCCACCCCGCACCGCCCCGCCGACGAGGCGTGGGATGTCATCGTCGGCCTGCTCGCCCCCAACGGCGGCGCCGCGCGGGACGAACTGATGAAGGTCGCCGGCGTCGCCACCTCGCTGATCGCCTCGGAAGCCCCCAAGAACGACAAGATCGTGGTCTGGGGCGGGGGCCCCGCGTGCGCATCTCCTGCGTCTACGGCGAGGACGCGATCACCGGGGACAATGCTAACGAGCAAAATCTCCCCAGGTCGCCCACCTACGGCGACTGGTCCATGAGCCTGCCCTGCCCCGAGGAAGACCTGACATGGGTCAGGGCGGCGCTGGCCAAGAAATCCACACGGATCACTGCGCGGAAGCTCGGTGAGAAATTGGACGCAGACGCCGACGAAGGCCAGGGCGCCTCCGCGGCCATCATTGACAAGGAGGCGTTTCTCCGGCCATGAGCAATTTTGTCGTCGTCAACACCTACGTCCACTCCGTGACGCACGTCGCGGACAACATGATCCACTCGCTGCACCAGATCATCCGCGAGAGCGGCCTCAGCCCCGAGAAGCTGGTCGGCGAGTGGGGTTCGCTCCGGCGCGCCATCAGCACCTGGCTAAACAGCGGGCACCTCGACATGGTCATCCTGGAGGTCTACGACCCCGACTTCGGCATCCCCGATGGCCTGGTCCACCGCTGGGACTTCGACATCTACTACGGCTCGGCCGGCGACGGCTCCATGTGGGCCAACACCGAAGACATTAAGTACCACATCCGCAAGGCCGGCCTGTGGCCGTCCCAGTGCGAGTACCGTGTCATCCTGGTGACCAGACCCAACGAGCCTTACGTCAACGGCTGCTCCGACACGCAGCTGCGTTCCACCGCCGGCTTCGTCCGGCAGAGCATCGGCACCACCATCGACGGCAACGGCTACATCAGCGCCGGCTCGGCGTACTGGAGGAAAAAATGATCAGCGTGCCCGACGCCTTTAAGAAGTTCCGCAGCAGGCTGGAACTCAGCACCAAGGAGCAGGAGGACGCCTCGCGACGGCATTACGAGATCCGGGATTACGTGAAAACGAAATTCGACATCGCCCGCGACATCCTGACCGGGTCATACCGGCGCGAGACGAAGACCAAGCCGCTCAAGGACGTGGACATTTTCTGCATCCTCGGCGAGGAAGAACTGTATCGGCGCGACAAGCCGCCGGCCGAGCTGCTCGCGGCGTTCGAGGCCGTGCTCAAGGAGAAGTACGGCAAGGAGAACGTGTCCTGTCAGCGCCGCTCCGTTACGATTGACTTCGGCGTCAAACCCGACGAGAACGAGGAGACCGGCGGCAAGGTCATGAGCTTCGACGTGGTGCCCGCATTCGACAAGGAAAAGCACTACGAGATCCCCGACACCGGCAACCCCAAAGGCTGGACGGAGACCGACCCGGAGATCCACTACGAGAAGGCGGTCGAGGCACAGAAGCACTACAACGGCGAGTGGAAGGGCATCGTCCGCATGGCCAAGAAGTGGAACAGCCACAAGGACAAGCCCGTCAAGCCGTCGTTCCTGATCGAGGTCATGGCCCTGGAACTGCTCGTCCCACCGTTCGGCGGCAACTTCCGCTATGAACTCAAGGGTCTGTTCGCGGCGATGGCCGACCGCATAGACGACACCTGGCCCGAGCCGGCCGGCCTCGGCCCGCCGGTCAGCGACATGATGAATCGTGCGGCCCGTGACGCCGCCAGGATTGCTCTGCGGGGCGCCGAGGCCGCCGCCGCCGCCGCGATCCAGCTCGAGCAGCGCGGCAAGAACGGCGAGGCGCTCAAGGCGTGGCGGGAACTGTTCGGCCCGCTCTTTCCGCTTTCCTGAGCCGGCTTTCACAAGAGGGTATATATGGCAAATGCGGTTGCAGCGAGGCTGAAGGGTGACGACTACCAACACCTGTTCGCGTGGGTGCAGGCGCTGGAGCTGCTGATGCCGCAGCAGCAGGTGGGCACAATCATCGTCGAGGACGAGAAGGCCGTCTCTGCCGACGACGTGACGTTGCTGCGCGAGTCCGGTGCCCACCTGCCCGACCAGTACCACCAGATTAAGTACCATGTCGATCAGCGCGACGGCTACTCCGTCGCAGTCCTCACCGATTGCAAGAAGGGAGAAAGCAGCCTGCTGAAGAAATGGTTCAGGTCCTGGGAAACGCTCACCACCAAGTCCATCCGGCCGCTGGAGATCACCATCGTCAGCAACTGGCCCTGGGTCCCCCGCGACGGGTTGGGCCAATTCGTGGACGGCGAGTCCAACGCCCTCAAGGACGAGTTCTTCACGGCCAAGGGAAGCCAGAAGGCCGCCAAGCTGCGGGCGCAGCTGGCGAAGCATGTTGGCACAACGGTGGACCGCTTCGACGCCTTCGCCCGCACGCTCCGTTTCCAGTTCGGCTACGACTGCTGGCGGGTCATGGCCGGGCGGGCAGCCGAGCGCATGCGGTATCATGGGCTCAAGAGCGACGAGAACGAACTGCTCGTCGCCGTCGGCGTTGTCCGCGGCTGGGTAAAGGCCGGCCGGCAGGAGATCTCCCGGGCCGACCTGGAGGCCGTCATCACGGAGCGCGACCTGTGGCTGCCACCGGAGGCCAGGCCGTCGGTCAACGTGTACCTCACGACGATTAAGGAGCAGCAGTTCGACATCGACCCCGACCAGCAGCTGGACTGGCGGCACTACTTCCTCGGCAATCCCGGCGTGCGCGGGCACGAGCCGATGGACCCGGCCGACTGGAACGGCAAGATGCTGCCGCAGGCTGCGGCGCTGGAGGCGCAGATCAGCTCACAGACGAACAAGCGACTCATCCGGGCTCGCGGCCTATCGCGCCTTCCGGCGTGGTTCGCCTTCGGGCACGTCTTCTGTGACGTTGCCGGCTACACCATCGAGATGGACCAGCAGGGCCAGCTCTGGCAGAGCGATGCACAGCCGAACGCCGACTTCACGCTGACTGGCAATGGCCCCGTCGGCGAACTGCTGGACCCGGACGGCGAAACCGTCGCGGTTGCCGTCAGCGTTGGCGCCGACCTGGAGCCCGATGTCCGCCAGCACTTCCAGCATCGCACGCAGAAGGTGAAGGCGGTGCTGTTCGTCCGGCCGACGCGCGCCCTCGACCGGCACTGCCTGCGCGACGCCGGCGACGCAGTTGCGTTGGCGGATGGAGTGAAGGCGGCGATGCGCGACTTCGCCAAGCGCCACGGGGCCAGGCGCGTCCTTCTCTACTACCACGGCCCCATTGCCGCCGCGTGCTTCATCGGCCACCGGCTGAACGCCGTCTGCCGTGAGGTGCAGATCATGGAATGGTGCGACCCGAACTACGTTCCGTCCTTCACGCTGACCTGGTGAAGGCGGGTCCCCGCACGAAATGCACGGCGTTGACATGGCCATACGTACTCAACTCGGACTCGCGGCGTGACCCTCCGGCGGCAATTTGTAAGAAATCCGACTACGTTTTTCTTACGGCCTCCGTCTGGATAGATGCCGATCAGGCATGGACGCTACCAGTGTCCCGTGCCTGTCCGGACGCCGGAAATCGTCTCTTGCCTCCGGTCCACGAAACCACGCTGCCCCGAACATCGCATCCTGCTGGGGGTGGGTTTTTCTGCAATTCTTCTGCAACTACTGGCCGTGCGACCAGTACATGAGTACAATATCAGCATGGGCGGCGACACGCCGCAAGTAACTGTTCTTTCACAAGTTGCAATACCAGATCAACGCCACGACGGGATCACAAGCTGGCACTCAAGCCAGGTTGAGGGCCTGGTTGCCTTTACTGGCAGTGCAGGTTCAAGTCCTGTCTCCGGCACTTTGCAGCAAAAGGACTTACGGCGACCAGCCGTAAGTCCTTTTCTCTTGCCTGGATCATCGGATCGGCAACCGTCGCCGTCAGGACGCTCGCCGCACCACCACAAACCACGAGGGCGAACGCCGGTGACGAGCCTCACTTACGTTTGTGTGGCACCGGAATGCGCAAGAAAAACGCTCCCAGGTGGGCACCCTGGGAGCGTTTTGGGCGATGGGCGTGAGCGACCTGGGCGACGGGCGGGGGCGACGGGCGTGAGCGATCGGGACGCTCCCCCGGCGACGGTGCAGGAGAGGCTCCTGCCCCGGAGATAGCAAGCTGCATGCCATCGGCCTGCAAGTCTTCGCGGATTCGTCGTAAGATACGACTTGAAAAAGAGTTACAGATTCAGTCTGGTGTTCGCCCTCTTGAGACGCGGTCGACTCTGATTACCGAGGTTTCCGGCACGGAGTCGGGAATTCCGGCAGGCACGGTCGACGGACCCGTGGGCCGCGGGCAACTGCGAGTCTGTTCCGAGTTGGGGTGCCCCTCACCCCCGACCCCTCTCCCCGGAGTACCGGGGCGAGGGGAGCTTATGGCGGTGGCGCCGACTATAATGGGCCCGTGCCGGTTCGATCACCGCGGTGGGCAAAGGGGGCATTCGCATGATTCGGTCCTTCATCATTCTGTCCATGTTTGGGGTGGCCGCTGGGTCCAACGAAACGCTCGCGCCCTGGGGGGCCAATTCTCATCCGACAGACACCCCGAAACGCCATGTGGAAAAGATTACGGTCGGCCGGCATGTGTACGTGGTTCGTCAAGGGGGGACGATGGACGGCACCAATTGCCGCTCCCCCATCGGCGTGGGGATGATGGACGGCCCGGCCCTCGAACAGACCTGGGAGTCGAACCGTGCGGTCCGGTTGGAGAATACGGGCGACACGGACGTGATCAACCCCTGGCTGGCGAATGGCCGTAACGGCTTCCGCACCCTCGACGAGATCGTGGCATCGGCCGTCAAACCCGGCATGACGGAGCGCGACAAGGCCCACGCGCTCTGGTTTCAGGAGATCGGCCATCGCTACCACTGGTCCGGCGACAACAACGAGCTGGGCGATCCGGTCAAGGTTTTCAACATCTACGGACACAACACCTGCGGGAACGATTCCATCTGCCTGGCGGGCCTCTGGAAGCGGGCCGGGTTGAAAGTGAGCCCCGCACGGGTGGTCGGCCACTGCGTGACGCAAGCCTACTTTGACGGCCGCTGGAATCTCTTCGATGGCGACATGCACTCGATGTACCTCCTGCGCGATAACGCCACCGTGGCTTCGGAACAGGACCTTGTCCACGACCATGATCTCATCAAACGCTCTCACACCCAGGGCATCTTGAATCCGGACAAGCGGGCGAACGATGAATGGGAAGCGTCCATCTACATGTTCGAGGGGTCGCCCGGCGGCGATCGCAATTGCGCTCAGGACACCTCCATGAACATGGTGCTGCGGCCCGGAGAGGCGATCACCTGGCGCTGGGGGCACACAAGCCCTGTGAAATATCACGGCGAGAAGCCAAGGTATCCGGACACCATCTGCAATGGCCTGTGGGAATATCGGCCCGATTTCTCCCGCAACTATTGGCAGAAGGGGGCCGTCTCGGTCGCCGGGGTCAAGACGAAGGACGCAGAACTGACCGCCGAGGAAGGTACAACCGGGGCCATCGTCTGGATCATTCGCAGCCCCTACGTCCTTGTGGGCGGCCGGCTCGAAACGGAGGGGAGCGGCGCGAAGTTCTCGCTGTCGTGGGATGGAAAAACCTGGCTGGCCGCGGGGCCGGACCTCGATAAGTTCTTCCCACCCGCCGGCCCGGCGCGCTACGAATATCGGCTGCGCTGCGAGCTGGACGCGGGCGCCCGACTCAAGCGCCTGGCGATTGTCAACGACATCCAGATGGCGCCGCTGGCTCTGCCGGCCATGTCGGTCGGCGACAACAACTTCGTCTATACGGACAAATCGCCTGGCGAACGGCAGGTGCGCATCACGCACGACTGGGTCGAGCGCTCCGCCTCCCAGCCACCCGAAGCTCCTGCCACGCCCACGTTCCCGCCGGACAAGGGGGAAGTCGACGGCACCCAGCCGGTGTTCCGCTGGCCGGCCCCCAGAAGCGCGGACAAGACCGGCGTCGCCGACTACCACTTCGAACTCTCGGATCGGCAGGACATGAGCTGGCCGCTGTCGCCGAACTTCTCCAAGCTTATTTCCAAGACGGCCGATCACGGCAAGCCTCAATATGCGCTGCCGCACGGCGGGCTTCTGACGGTTGAACGCAAATACTACTGGCACGTCCGGGCCAGGAATGAGAAGGGCGTTTGGGGCCCCTGGAGCCCGACCTGGAGCTTCACGCTCCGCGGACCGGCGTTTCCCGCCGACGTGACGCTCGCTGTCGACCGCGACCGAGGCACCGGCGTCCTGCGCTGGAAGCCCAATCCGGCCGGGCGGAAGCCGGCGAAGTATCGCATCTACGGCAGCGACGAAAGAGGCTTCACCATCAGCGACGAACCTTACGAGGCCGTCGTCGGCGTGTCGAAGGTGGTCTCCCACAACCGCCCAGCCAACTTCATGACGGAGGTCTCCGCCACCGACGTGGCGGTCATCGGCGCCGAGATCGAGCTTCCCAACGCCAACCGAGCTTACTACCGCGTCGTCGCGGTGGACAAGAAGGGGAACCGGAGCGGTCCTTCCGATTTCGCGGAGGCGCCGCGGCCCACTCTCTGGTCGCGTCCGGTGACCAGTGCCAAGGTGGGATCGCCCTACCGTTATCCCCTCGCCACCATTCGCTCACTTGGCGGCCTGGAGACGCGCGTTGTCGGCGGCAAGGAAACGATGAATTACTGGGACATCGACAACCCTCGTTTCACCCTTCGAGACGGCCCCGCCTGGCTCAAGGTTGACGGGGGCACGGGAGTTCTTTCGGGGGTTCCGGACAGTCCCGGCAAAGTGGTCATCACCGTGACCGCCACGATCGACCGCGAGGTTCGCAAGCTGGATGAGCGTTCGCTGAGCTGGGGAGTGGAAAAGACGCTGTCCACAAGGACGCAAAGGGTTGGGGCAGCCACGCAGAGCTTCACGCTCCAGGTCTCGCCCCGGTGACGCCTCCAACGCATGGTCCCGCAGCTGGCACCCGCGGCGACGCCGGCTGCGCACTGGCCGGGTTAGCTGGTGCGTCCGGATGGCCCGGTAAGCTGAGGGTGCCATCAGGGTGCCATCAGGGTGCCATCAGGGTGCCATCAGGGTGCCATCAGGGTGCCACGAGGGTGCCAAGGGTGCCACGAGGGTGCCATCAGGGTGCCACGAGGGTGCCATCAGGGTGCCATCAGGGTGCCACGGGGTGTCCGAGAGTGGTGGTGGCACCCTGGGCGCGCACGACGGCAGGCTTTTCGAACGCGTCAGAGGAAGCCCACGTCAGCGCCCGCGCCACCGCAGGCGTGTAGTAAAGGAGCCTGGCCGTGCCGTCGGTCGCAGCGAGAGAAGTGCCAGCCCAGATCGCCGGGCCGTCCGCCTGGTACGCTCCGGACCTGTCAGCCCGTCAGGACTGGATCGAGCCGCTGTCGGATCGCGAGATTGCGGAGATCGAAGCTGCCACCGAGGACGCGATCAGGCGGCTGGCCGTCCCCGAAACCGACCTGCCGTCGCTCCGCAAGCACGACTTTCCTCTGCCCACTCTGGGGCCGCGTCTGGAGCGAATGCTGGCGGAGGTGCTGACGGGCCGCGGGTTTGTCTTGCTGCGGCGCTTGCCGGTCGAGCGCTGGTCGCGCTTGCAGCAGGCGGTGGCGTTCTTCGGGCTGGGCACGCACTGGGGCAGAGCGCGATCGCAAAATGCCGAGGGGCACGTGCTCGGCCACGTCACCGACCTTGGCGATCCCCAAGCTCCTCGTCTATACCGGACCAACCGGCGGCAGGGGTATCACACCGATTCCTGCGATGTCGTGGCCTTGCTCTGCTTGCAGACGGCCAAGGCAGGCGGGCACTCCAGCCTGGTCAGCTCCGTGACCCTGTTCAATGAAATCAGCAGACGGCGCCCGGATCTGCTGCCCAGCCTGTTCGCCCCCATCGAGACGGACCGGCGCGGCGAGGTGGCGGAGGGTCAGAAGCCGTACTTCAGCATTCCGGTATTCAACTGGCACGCGGGGCTGCTGTCGGCGATTTACCAGCGGAAGTACATCGACGAGGCCCGCCGCCTGCCGGGCGTCCTGCCGTACACCCCGGCGCAACGAGAGGCCCTCGATCTGCTCGATGCGCTGGCCGACGATCCCGCCTTGCACCTGCGCATGGAGTTCCAACCGGGTGACGTGCAGTTCGTCCACAACCACACTCTCTGGCACGACCGCACGGCGTTTGAGGATTGGCCGGATCCGGAGCGTAAAAGGCATCTATTACGCTTGTGGCTGGCACCGCAGGCGGCCAGGCCGCTGTCCGCTGTGTTCGCCGAGCGCTTCGGCTCGGTAACGCCGGGCGATCGGGGAGGCGTGATGGTGAAAGGGACGCGGCTGGTGGCCCCCCTGGACCCGCGGTAGTCTTGCTGTCACTTCTCGCGCAGTTACTCCAACGTAGCCAGAAGCGCTTCGTAGGACGCGCCGAACGCCGTGAGCAGGGCCCGCCGAGCGGTGGCGCCGGTCACCGCCAGTTCGATGCCCAGGCGCTCGGGCGGCAAGGCGCCGGCGACGCGGTCGGCCCACTCGACGAAGCAAACGCCGTCGGCTTCCAGATACTCATTCACGCCGAGATCGACGAACTCGCCTGCCGTTCGCAGGCGGTAGGCATCGAAGTGGTAGATCGGCAGGCGAGCCTGGTATTCCTGGATGAGCACGAAGGTGGGGCTGCTCACGAGGCGGCTATCGGGGATGTCGAGGCCCTCGGCGATGGCCCGCGCCAGGTGCGTCTTGCCGGCACCCAGGGGACCGACCAGGGCGATGACGGCGCCCGGGAACAGGGCCTGCCCGAGGCGGCGGCCGAGGGCCTCGGTGGCGGCCAGGTCAGGAAGATCGAGAGTGAGCGATTGGGACACGGCTGGCTCCTGGCGGTGTGGCACAGCGGCGGTTCATGGTACACTGGCCAGCGCCCGGTCCGAAGAGAGGAGTCGAACATGATTGCATCAGCCGCTGTTCCAATGACGGTGTCCCCTGAGGCTGCTGCCCTGGTCGCGGAGCGCGGCTACGAGGCAGAATTCGAACAGTTCGTGGCGAAGGTGTGCGAATTGATACCTGAGGTGCGACGGATCGAGGCACAACTCAGCCGGTCCGACGATGGGGCCTTTGAGGATGGGGTTACCCTCGTAGCTTTCAGGAATGGCCTTCCACCCGTACCCGACCCGGCGCAGGAGGCGTATTCGAAGTGGAAACTGGCGGGCTTCACCCCTGAGGTCTGGCTGACTTTCTCGCTCATGGTCCTGTCTGAGGTCAATCATGCAAGGTAGGAGGTTTCTCCAACTCGCTGAGGAACTCGTTGTCGGCACGCAGGAGTACCATTCGCGCGGGGCGACCATCCATTCCTACTATGCGCTCTTTCTCGAATGCCGGGATGCGCTTGGCCGCTGGGCGATCGGCATCGGCCGACAAGATGTTCATCACGCCGTCCGCCTCAAGTTTGCCTATGCCCGGGATGCTGATTTGAAGAGCATCGCCGATCATCTCGATTGGCTTGTACGCCGCCGCGGCCCTGCCTCCTACGACCTGAGCGCGCGTCCTGATTTTGCCGATGAAAGCTGCGCCCAGGAAGCCATTGTGCGGGCAACCAAGGGCCTGGCACTGCTTGACGCGATTGACTTTGATCCTACCCGCCGCGCCGCCGCCATCGCCTTCTTGCCGCCGTGAATCATCCCTCGTTCTCGCCTCGAACCGGTACTCCAATCTGCAACAGTTCCCCCGTATAATTCGGCCGTGTCCCCGTCCAGTTCCCCACTTGCCCGCCGCCGCCCCCCACCCCCGACGCCAGGCCGCGCGTCAGGATGTACCAGCAGAAGGTGCACTGGTTCGATGCGGCACCGGGCAACGCATCTGGATCGCGCGCCATGATCTCGTCGCGGATGGCTGTAAGCCCCTCGCGGAAGACTCGCCCCACGTAGGGATGGCTCCGGGCCCGCTCCACGATCTGGGCGACCGTGTCACAGTAGATGTTGCCGATGGTCAGCTGGTCCAGGTCCGAGGCGAAGCCGCAGCAGGGTTTCACCTCGCCGCGCGGCGTCACGATCAGCGCTTGCCCCGGTCCCTCGCAGTAGTCTTCCTGGAACCAGGGACCGTCCCAGGCGCCGGCGAATCGCTCGGCCCGCTCCACCGGCGCCAGGTGGTTCCAGTTCAGCGTCATGGTGAAATCCGGCGAGACGAGCAGGTAGCGCCGCAACAGGTCCGACCAGTCGACCACGGCCCCCAGTGCATCGGCCAGCGCCTGCACCGGCTCCAGACCGCGATCCGGGGCCCGGCTGGCATATGAGAGTGAGAGAATGTCATCCCGTCCGAAGACGCGGCGTGCGACGCGGCAGAACTCGGCCAGCTTCGGCGTGTGACTGCCGTGGAACTTGTCGACGCTCAAGCCCACTTTGCCCGAGAACCCGGCCGCGGCCAGCTCGCCCAGCACTTGCTCCAGCTGAGTTTCATCGCGGTGCCAGACGCCGTTGGTCATCACCTTGTCGTAACGGAAGCCCAGGGCCGTCGCCCGGCGGCACAGAGCGTGCAAGAATTCGGGGTACAGGAACGGCTCGCCGCCGGTGAAGCCGAGCACCCCGATGCCGTAGGCGTGCGCATCCTCAAGGAAGCGCAGCGCGGTCGCCAGATCGAGCCGATCTGGCCATTCGATGGGGACGCAGCAGTGGGCGCAAGTCAGGTTGCACTGATAGGTGCCGGCAAACGACAGGTAGTTGGGGCGGAAGGTCCGCACGGGGGAAACGGTGTTAGCGGTAGAGCGAAGGCTCGTCATTGGTATGCGGGGTGGCTTCCCCTACCTTAGGCCGTCAATCCCAGGCACCGATTGTAACGTCTTGGTGATTGTACGGTTTGTACTTGCGAGCCGGGCGGCCCCTGTGCGAGAATTGCCGCATGCGTTTGCGTTGGAGTTCGCGGACGCCCGACCGGCCCACGTATTGGGGGAAGCACACCGATGAGGTGGAGCATGCGCCGAGCCTGGACGATGGTGTTGGGGATCGCATTGATCGCCACCCTGGCCTTTCAGGCCAGTGATGTCGCGCAAGGGCAAGTCAAACCTGCGCTGCGCCCTGGCGTCCCCGGTGGACCGCCCGGCACCAACCCGCCCGGCGTGGTCGATCTCGCCGACAAGGGTCGTCTGACGCTCCCCACCGACCCCAAGTTGAAACGCCGCCTCGAGGCCGTCGAGGACTACATCAAGAGCGAAGAGTGGGACACCGTTGCCAAGAACGTCCAGGAGTTGCTGGATCTCGACAAGGACGTGTTCGTGCAGATGCCGGTCAAGGCCGCGGACGGCAAGGCCGTCGAGACGCTGGTCGGCATCCGCATCGCAGCCAACCGCCTGGTGGCCAGCCTGCCGCGCGACAAGCCCGGTGCCGGCCTGGACGTTTACAAAACGATCCACGGCGCCACGGCCCGCAAGCTACTCCAGGACGCCATTGCGGACGGCGACAAGCAGAAGTTCGCCGACGTAGCCCAGCGATTTCTTTACACCGACGCCGGCGGCGACGGGGCCGAACGCCTGGCTACCATTCTGCTGGACCGTGGTGACTTCATGGCCGCCGCCCAGGCCTTCGACCGTCTTATCCAGCGCGACGGCGTCGAGAAGCTGGAGCCGTTGACGCTCTTCAAGGCTGCCGTCGCCTTCCACAAGGGGAACACCAAGGAAGACAGGGATAACAAGGACAAAGTCTGGAAGCAACTCCAGGCCAAGGCCCCCGATGGCTTTGCCGCCGGCAACCAGACCATCACGCTGGACGACGCCGGCAAGTACCTCGAACGCATCCGGGGCGGCGTCAACACCTCCATTCACGATTGGCCGATGGTGGGTGGCAACCCCAGTCGCAACGGACAGGGCGTCGGCGATACCGCGTTCATGCAGCCCGTCTGGCGTTTTCCCCTGTTCGGCACCACCTCCCCTGAGGGAAACCAGCTGACTGCCGACGGCACCCAGATCGAGAAGTGGATCCAGTCGGACCCGAACAGCGTCATCAAGGCCCTGGAAGGCAGAAACGACGCGGTGATCCCGGCCGCTTTGCCCGTCACCGCCACGGTCATCGGCAGCGACGGCAAGCCCAAGTCGGTCCTTGTCTACCGCACTTACGACGGCATCTACACCCGCGAGTTGAAGACCGGCAAACGCGAGTGGCAGATGTCCTCCGTCTGGAGCCTCGAACGGATGTGGCACGATCCGGCCAAGCAACAATCCGTTAGCTCCTGGGTGGCCCAGTTCAAGGACACCAACCGCAAGCCAGGGCTGATCATCGAAAACTCGACGGTCGGCACCATGAGCAGCGACGGCGGCCGCGTCTTCTTCATCGACGATTTGCAGGTCCCGCCGCTCGTCCAGCAGCAGATGGACCCGTGGGGCCGCTTCCCTCAGCCCGGCACCGGCTCCTTCCCCGCCCAGGTTAGCGCGGGCGTCCAGGGGAACACGCTCCGCTGCGTCGCTATCAGCAGCGGCAAGCTGCTCTGGTCGCTCCCGGCGTCGCGGTCCGAGGACGATCGCTTCACGCCCCGTAACGACTTCCATGACACCCACTTCCTGGGGGCCCCGCTGTCGCTGGGCGGCAAGCTCTATTTCCTCAATGAGAAGAACCAGGAAATCCGCCTGGTCTGCCTCGATATGGGCCGGTTGCCGGAACGCGTCCAGGAGAAGGACGTGGACGAGGCCATCGTTTGGGTGCAGCCGCTGGGGACGGCCAAGGAGAAGCTGCTGGTCGATTACGGCCGCCGCATCAACGCCACCCACATCGCTTATGGCGAAGGCATCCTGGTGTGCCCGACCAATGCCGGCGTCCTCATCGCCGTGGACCTGCTTAGCCATAGCCTGATCTGGGCTCACGCCTACAGCAACGCCCCGCCGGTCGAACAGCCCAATAACCCTTACGGCCCGCGGTTCCGGCCGGGGTTTGGCCCTGGCATGCCGGGCGTTCAACCGGGCGGGCCGATCACCCAGGACTGGAAGGCCGCGCCGCCGATCATCGCTGACGGCAAGGTGATCTTCACCGCGCCGGATGCGCCCGAGTTGAAGTGCCTCAACCTGCGCAACGGCGCCGAAATCTGGAAAATGAAGCGTGCGGAGGATGACCTCTACCTGGCCGGGGTCTACGCGGGCCGGGTCGTCATCGTCGCCAAGAAGGACATCCGCGCCCTGAGCGTTGACGATGCCCGCGAACTCTGGCGCGTGCCCACCGGCATGCCCTCCGGACGCGGCGTCGCCAGCGATAACGTCTATTACCTGCCGCTCAAGCTAGCGGTCTTCTCCGACAAGGAGAAGGGGCCGGGCATCTTCGCCATCGATATCGAGCGCGGCAAGATTGCCGCCCAGACACGGTCCAAGAAGGACCTCAAGACCGGCAGCGTCGAGGTCCCCGGCAACCTAATGTTCTTTGACGGCCTGGTCATCTCGCAGACGGCCACCGAGTTGGCGGCTTATCCGCAGCTGAAGGTCAAGCTCAATCAAATGAACGAACTGCTGGCCAAGAACGCCAGCGATCCCCAGGGGCTGTTCGAACGCGGCGAACTGCGGCTGGACAAGGGCGAACTGGTGGCGCCGTCGAAGACCTGCACGCGTCGCTGGGGAACAAGCCGTCTCTGGAGTTGCGGCCCCGGGCCGAAAGCAAGCTCTTCGACGCCATGACGGAGCTGTTACAGCGTCAGTTCAGCGACGGCGAGAAGTACCTCGACGAGTACAAGAAGCTCTGTTTGGTGACGCCCGCCAGGCCGGAGGATGCCGAGGAGGCCAAGCGGGAAACCCAGCGGCGCACCGCGAACTTCCTCTGCCTGCTCGCCCAGGGCCGCGAGGGGCAGGGCAAGCTCGACGAAGCCCTGGCCGGCTACCTCGAATACGGCTCGCTGCCTACCGCGCAGGATGAGCTGCTCGGCGTGGTCACCGAGCCGGCCGTCAAGGCCCAGGCCAGCGTCTGGGCACGCGGACGCATCCAGGCCATGCTGGAACGCGCCAAGCCCGAGCAACGCAAGCCGCTGGAGGACGTCATCGCCGGCCGATGGAGCGAGGTGAAAAGCAGCGGCGACCTCGAAAAACTGCGCCACTTCGTCAACATGTTCGGCTCCACCGTGGCCATCGGCAAGGAAGGCCGGCTGCACCTGGCCGATCGCCTCATGGCCCGCGAGGGACAGGCCGACATGCTCGACGCCGAAATCCAGTACCTGAAGCTGGCCAACGACGATGACCAGGCCTTTGTGGCCCGGGCCCTCGACGGCCTGGCCCGCCTCAACACCCGCAAGGGGCACCTCGAAGACGCCTACAAGTACTACCGCGACCTCAAAGCACGCTTTCCCAACACCCCGGTGCGCGACGGCAAGACGGGCACCCAGCTCTTCGACGACCTGGCCACCGACAAGCGCTTCCTCCAGTACATGGACGAGCCGGGCGACGTGATCGGCACCCATCGCTTCAAGGCCGACGAGGATTCCAGCCACACCAACAACCAGGGTCCGCAGCACCAGCTCTACACGCTGGATGCCGTCAACGAGCCGCTGCCGCACCTGAAGCACCTGCGCATCGCGGTCAATTACACCTCCAGCCACCTGAAGTTGGTGGACCGCCGGACCGGCGACGACAAGTTGATGGACGAACAGCTGAAAGAGAACTTCCAGCTCCTGATGAATCCGCAGTATAACCCGAACATGCCTCCCGGCTGGAACAACGGCCAGCCCCAGGCGGAGGCCAACCGCTTCGGCTACCAGTCGGTGGGCCATCTGGCCGTCGCCAACCTGGGGCAGTACCTGGTGGCCATCGACACGGTCACCCACCGGGTGCTGTGGGACAAGAACCTTCTTGGCGCCACGGCCCCAAACGGCTCTCAAACGCGTTACAACCAGGCCAATGGCACCCTGGAGCTGATGTTCCAGAACGGCGATCTCCTGACCATCGGCCAGGGCGGCCCGGTTGAGGCCACTTATGTCTGCGTGCAAACCCGCGACGGGCTGGCGGCACTCGATCCGCTTACGGGCAAAATCCTCTGGACGCGGAACGACGTCCCGCTCCGCTGCCGCCTGTTCGGCGACGACCGGCACATTTACCTGGTCGAGTTGGACAACCAGAACGTGGCGAACAACACGCGTGCCTTCCGGGCTCAGGACGGGGCGTCGGTGAGCGTGCCGCCGTTCGCTGCCCTCTATCAGAAGCGGAGCCGCATCTTCGGCCGCGAGATGCTGGTCGCCGATACCCTCCCCACCGGTGGGATGAACCTGCGGCTGTATGACGTACACACCGGCCAGGACCTGTTCACGCGTCGCTTCGACAGCGGCACGGTCATGCTGCACTCGGAAGACCCCGACCTGGTCGGCGCCCTCAGTCCCGATGGTCGAGCGACCATTGTCAGCGTCGGCCGCCGGAAGGTCGTGCAGGTCGTCATCCTCGACCGCGACAACCTGAAGAACCTGCGGGAAGCCCACCTGCTTGCCGACCCCCAGGGCTTTTACATCGCTCTGCACACCACGAACCCCAGCAACCCGCAGGATCCCTGGACGAACGTGCAGACCAACACCGGCCTGCGGGCCCTCACCGTGAACGGTGAAGTCTACGCCTTCGATCGGAAATCGGGGAAAATCCGCTGGCACAACACCGTCGATCATCAGCAACTGGTGCTGGAAGAGTGGCGGGAGATGCCGGTGTTGCTCTTCACCGCGCGGTACAACCCGATCAACAACGGCATGCGCGGGTTCCCGGGCAACAACTTCGGAACCATCGGCATCCAGGTATACGGCAAGACGACGGGCCGGCTGGAGTACAGCCAGCCGACCAACGGCCGCCCGCAGCTCAACATGCAAAGCGGGCCGATCTTCGCGATCAACAACGACGTACACAACGCCAAGATCGAGCTGGTCGCGCCCAACTACAAGGTCACGATAACCCAGCAGGGCGAGGCGACCACGGCCTCGGGTGGTGCCGACAAGGGAACGAAGCCGGCGGCACCCGGCGGAGCCACCGGAACCAGCGGCGCGGCCACGGACCAGGCCGTCCCCAGCCTGCCCAGGGCGGCCCAGAAGATCGAGATCCTCAAGGAATGAAATCCCCCGCGCTGGCCTGGAGCCGAAGGATGCCGGCTCCAGGCCAGCCGCGGCCAGGCTTCGTTCCTCTCGCGCTGCCGGCCGCTCCTGCTTTCTTACCTCCTTGATGCTCTCCCGGTTACCAACCCGGGCAGGGGCGCGGTGCGGCTGGAACAGAGATCAACACCCGCGGGCCGGGTGCAGTTTCATTCGAGGTGCCTAACTGCCATGCATGGCCGAATCATTGCCGCTGTTGTCCTGGGACTGGCGTTCGTCGCCGGAGCGCCGGCCCGCGCTGACGAGTTGCCGAAGAAGTGGCAGGAAATGGCCGACCGCGGTCTCGAATGGTTGGCGAAACAGCAGTTTCGCGACGGCCACTGGGAGGCCGCCGGCGGCCAATTCTCCTCCGCCATGACCGGTGTGGCCGGCACCACGCTCCTCATGGAAGGGAGCACCATGCGCGAAGGGAAATACGCCGACAATATCCGCCGCGCCGTGGACTGGCTGCTCCGCCACAGCCAGCCCAACGGACTTATCGGCGAGGTCAACGCCCCCAACCAGGGGCTGGGCTACCTGTACGGGCATGGCTTCAGCATCCTCTTTCTCTCGCAGCTCTATGGCGAGGAAGAGGACCTCGACATGCGCCGCAAGCTCGAGGACCTGCTCAACCGGGCGGTCGATTTCGCCTGCAAGGCGATGACCAGCCGCGGCGGCTGGGGCTACGTTTCGGCGGCCGACGGCAACGACTTCGACGAAGGCTCGGTCAGCGTCACCCAGGTGCAAGCCCTGCGGGCCGCACGAAACGCCGGCATCGTCGTACCCAAGGTGGCCATCGACAAGGTCCACGAATACTTGCGGAAATGCACTACCGACCGCGGCGGACTCATTTACAGCCTGGCTTCGGGTGGCGGCGGCGAACGCCCAACCATCACGGTTGCCGCCATCGCCTCCATGTTCAGCACCGGCGAGTACGATTCCAAGCTCGCCAAGCGCTGGATCGAGTTCGTCAAGCCGCAGGTCCCCACGGATGCCGCCGGCGCCGACCAGTTCGGCCACTCCGAGTACACCCACTACTACTACGGACAGGTCATCTACTGCATGGGCGAGGACGGCTACGCCAAGCTGTTCCCCGAGTCCAAGCCCAGTGACCGCCTGACCTGGAGCAAGTACCGCGAAACCTTCTTTGGATTCCTGGAGCGCCGCCAGAACAAGGAGGGGAGCTGGAGCGGCACCGCCATCGGGCAGGTGTGGACCACGTGCTGCTACCTCACCATTTTGCAGCTGGATAAGGGGACACTGCCAATTTACCAGCGATAGCCGCTTGCGGCTTCGCCATCGCGAGAAGCCGCAAGCGGCGGGCCTCACAGTAATGGTCCCACCAGCCGCGCCGCGTCCTCAACGAAGCACTCGATGCGGCCACGTGCCGCGGCACGTCGTCAGGGAAAGCATGTCGGATCGTTCCAGGTAGGTCTGCTGCAACCCGCGCAGCACCGCGGTGAAGCCCGCATCGTAAATCGCCAGCGTCACCTCGAAATCGAGCCGCAGACTGCGCGGATCGAGGTTGAGCGAGCCGAACAGGCTGAACTGGCCGTCAATGGAGATCGACTTGGTGTGTAGTAACCCATCCCGATACAGGGCCACGCGGACCCCGGCGGCCACCAGGTCGGCCTGGTGCGCCCGGCTGGCGTACTGCGTCATCCGCGAATCGACTCGGGCCGGCACAATCAAGGTGACCTCCACGCCCCGGCCAGCTGCCGACAGCAAGGCCGTCAGCAACGATTGATCCGGGACGAAATAGGGCGTGGTCAGCACCAGCTCGCGGCGGGCGGCGTACAACGCCGTCAGCAGCACCTGGGAGATGGCCTCGACATCCTCGCCGGGTCCGGATGGAAGAGTCTGGATCACCGCCTGGCCGCCTGCCGGCGCGACCGGAATGACGCCGCCCTCCTCCGGCTCCGGGAGGCGTTCCCCCGTTTCCAGCTCCCAATCGTTCCTGAAGATCGAGTCCAGCGCGAGGACGGCGGGGCCCTGAACGCGGGCGAAGGCATCGACCCAGCGGCCGACGCCCGCCTTCTGGTTGAACAGGGCCGGGTCGGCCAGGTTGAGGCTGCCAGTGTAAGCCAGCGCGCCGTCGATGACCACGATCTTGCGGTGCAGCCGCAGATCGGCACGGACAAAAAGCAGTCGGCGCAGCGTCACGGGCAAAGCCTCGCGGAGGGCCACACCGCCGCTGCGCAGCCGGCTGGCCCGGTCGCTGCGCAGAAAGGTGCGACTGCCGACGGCATCGACCAGCACCCGGCAGACCACCCCGCGGGCCGCCGCACGCAACAGCGCCTCGACCACCTCATCCGCCTTGCCGCCAACGTCCCAGATGTAGAATTCCAGGTGGCAGCTGTGCCGGGCCGCGTCAATATCCTGAATGAGTGCCGGAAACGCTTCCTCCGCGTTATGGAGTAACAGCACCTCGTTGCCGGCCACGGGGGGACTGACGAACAGGCCATCGGCCAGGTGGGCGAGCGGTTGGGCCTCGGCCGGCAGCTCCGGCACCACCGTGGGCCCCGCCTCGCGAAGCCTCTTGACCCAGGCGCGGTACGTCTGCCGCAGGCCCGCCGCACGCCGCCGCCGGCTCATGCCCAACCGCGATTCGCCGATCAATAGGTAGATGACCGCACCGGCGAAGGGAAAGACCAGTACCACGCTGAGCCAGGCCAGGGAGACGCCGACCGGCAGCCGCCGCATGATGATGCGGACCGACAGGCCGATGCGGATGAGTTGGTCGGCCAGGAAGATGCCATCGGCGACCCAGTCGATCTCGTGCATGACACGCGGACTCCGCAAGCGGGGGCGGGCGGGGAACGACACGGCGGGGCGTTAATCTTGGTACAATACTACGAAACGGAGGATCCCATGCCGCTACGCGATCACTTTCGCCCACCTTTGGATGATGTTCATTCCTGGGACGAACTTCACGGCGGATGGCCGATGATGATCGTTCAGCAGCTGATCGAGGTTCTCCCGGAGCCTTATTTCGCCGCTCCAGGCGTGCATCTTGGGTACGCTCTACGAAGTCGATATCGGCACTTACCGCAGGCCGGTGGTCGGAAGCGAATGACTGTCGATGTTGCCAACGGCGGGGTGGCTGTCGCGACTTATGCCCCGCCGAAGCCGACGCTGACACTGGAACCGCGGTTGCCGAATCAGGATGTTTACGAAGTCCGCATCTACGATAGCCGGCGCAACCGGCACTTGGTGGCGGCCATCGAAATCGTCAGTCCCTCGAACAAGGACCGCCCCGAAAGCCGCGCAACCTTCGTTGCCAAGGTCGGCCACGCTGCTCAAGAACAACATCTGCGTATCGATCGTCGATGTCGTGAGCACAATACGATTTCAATCTGTATGCGGAGTTGATGAACTTTCTCCAAGGCGTCGATCCGGCCCTGGGAAGCGAACCGCCGCCGATGTACGCGGCGACGCTTCGCATGCGCTACGAAGATCGCCGCCGCATGATGGACAATTGGTATCATCCGCTCGCCATCGGCCAACCTCTGCCGACGCTGCCTATCTGGCTCAAGGAAACCTGGGCCATCTCGCTCGATTTGGAATCGAGCTACGAAGCGACCTGCCGCACCCTCAGGATCAGGTGAGGCGGGAGCACATCAGGGTCCGCGAAAGAATTACCTGGTCAAGTTCCAGGGCAGCAGAATGCAGCACATACGCGACCCGGCCCCGTAGGATGCCGAATGCCGGCACTGGATCGACCATGTTCGAAGTGATGTTCACTCGGAGTGCGTTGGGGGACATCCGCTTCTTCCGGAAAACTGACCAGAACGTGATCTATGATGCGGTGGCACGGCAGTTGGTGAACGAGGCGCTGATCGAAAGCCGAAACCGTAAGCCCCTCCGGACCAATGATTTCTCGGCCTGGGAAATGCGTGTGGGAGCGTATCGGGTCTTCTACGACGTAGACAAGCCGACCAGCAGGGTGATCGTCAAGGCCGTCGGCCGCAAGGAACACAACAAGCTATTCATCCGCGGGCAGGAGTATAAGCTGTGAAGAGCATCAACTTAGCGACAGAAAAGCTCACTCTCAAACGGCTGCTGCAACTTGCCGGAGAGCAAAACATCGTACTGCGCACGCCGGAAGGACGGGCCTTCGTGCTTGCCGAAATCGATGATTTCGCGGATGAGGTTGCGCGGACGGCTCGGAATGAATCCCTGATGGAACTCTTGGACGAGCGCTCCCGGGAAGCCCCGGCGTACTCGCTTGAGGAGATCGGCAAGAAACTGAAGGGACGCTGAACCCGATCGGCTCGCCAACGCGAGGCACTGGCATGCCGGCGACAATCAGTCCAGCCAGTTCTCGACGCGCAAGCCAGGCACTCGTTCGAAATCGCTTCGGTTGGCGGACAGGAGAAGTGCGCCGGCGACCAAAGCTGTTGCCGCGATTTTCAGATCCCTGGTGCCGATGCGAAGCTTCTGCCGGCGGAGATCGTCAAATTGCCGGGCCGCGGCCTCATCGAACAGCACGATTTCAAACTCCTGGTAAAACTCGAACAGCAAGGCCAACTCTCGATAACCGAGGACTTGCCGCAGCGCCGACTTCTCCTTGGCGATCACGGCCAGCCAGCCGCGCATCCGTTCCTCGACCGTGACAATGGCCACTCCGATGGCTTCGGATTCCGACACCGCATTCAGTCGATCCAATCATAGCGCCGGCCACGTTCGCTGTCCGGGTATTTCAGATACGTCGCATGGTCCGTGTCCAGGAGGATCATTCGGCCAACTCCTCGCGCCGAGCTGCCTCACGCTCGGCTTCACGCATGCGCAGGCATTCCTCATCGACTTTGCGCATGAATTCGCTGTCGCGGAACATGCCGACCACTTTGCGCCAATCCTTGGCGAGGCTGGTCGGTCCCCTTCGTCGTAATGGCGTTCTCCAGGGCCTCGACTCGTTTGGCAAGGGATTCCAAGGTCAAGTCATTCATCGCCGTCTCCCTTCAGATACTCCAGTAGCCCCGTATCATTCTACTCTGCCAGATTCACTTCTTGGAATCCTTCTCCTGGCCTTTCCGTGCGTCGAGTTCCTTCCGCCATTTCTTTACCTTGTCCTTCGGGCCCGTCGCCTCGTAGAGCTGCACCAGCCACTCCAGGGCTTCCGTCAAGCGAATCTTGCCCTGCGGAGGAATCCTGGCCTTGCGCTGCTTCATGCCCTCGCAGCCCCAGAGCAGCAGCGGCTCGGCGTCGGCGTACTTCTTCTGGGCCAGCAGGGCCCCGCCCACCGACATCAAGGCCGTGTAGAATGAAGGGGTCGCGAACCCGAGGAGAATAAGCCATGCACACGATTCAAACCCGCGAACGCACTGCCAGTGACGGCACGATGATCCTGCACATTCCACTCGGCCAGCCAGATACTGAGTTCGACGTGGTAGTGGTCGTCCAGCCGAAGTCGATGGCCGATGCTGTCCGGCTGCCGCCGGGCTACTTTGATCTGCTCGGATCGATCGATGACGACACCTTCGTCGTCCATCCGCAACCACCCCTGCCGCCCCCGGTGGAGGTGGAATGATTTACCTCCTCGACACCAACGTCTGGGTCGCGTTGCTCCGGGGAACGAAACCGCTGGTCGCAGCACGGTTCCGGGCAGCTCCGACCGCCGACGTTCGCGTCTGTTCGGTGGTCGTGGCCGAGTTGCGGTACGGTTGCGCCCGCAGCGCTAAAACGGCTACCAATCGGGCGGCCGTCGATGCCCTGCTCGCCCCCTATCCGAGCCTCCCGTTCGACGACGCCGCAGTCGATCTATTCGTGACCGTCCGCCGCCACCTGGAATCGCTCGGCACACCCATCGGGCCGTATGACCTGCAAATCGCCGCCATCGCCCTGGTCAACGGCTGCACCCTGGTGACGCACAATACGGCGGAATTCGGTCGCGTACCGGGCCTTCCCCTCGAAGACTGGGAGTTGCCATGACCCGCGACATTAGGGTGGTGCCCGTTCTTGAGCAGGTTATGGCTTGGCCGCCGGCTTCGGAGGGGCCTTCGCCGCCTCCAGCTTCTTCCGCCACTCCTGGGCCTTGTCCTTCTGGCCCATCGCCTCGTACATCTGCACCAGCCGCTCCAGGGCTTCCGTCAAGCGGACCTTGCCCCCCGGCGGAATCTTGGCCTTGCGCTGCTTCATCCCCTCGTAGCCGGCCAGCAGCAGCGGCTCGGCGTCGGCGTACTTCTTCTGGGCCAGCAGGGCCCCGCCGAGCAGCGCCTTGGCGTTGAACGCCGAGCGATAGTGAGAAGTGCTCGGGCCTCTACGCTTTCGCAGCCGCTCGGCGTCCTTCGAAGCGAACGATTTCTTCTTTCAACTGATTTGCGATCTTTTTGAGCGATTGTTTGGTTAATTCGCGCGTTCGGACGTTTGCCACGGGTTCATCGTTAAGTTCCCGAAGGCGGTCTTCCAGAAGCTTGAGTTTGGCGCGGGTGTTTTCCAACTGCCGCGTACTTTGAATGCTCATAGCACAACCTCAATGACGCCTTTGGGGACCGAATCACGATCCGACGCGTAGTCCGTCAGCAGCAGCGGCTCGGGGTCGGCGTACGTCTGCTGGCTCAATGGTGCCGATCGTCACTTGAGCAAACGCGCAAACCCTTCCTGCTCGAAATGATGGTCGGTCGTGAGTGCTTCGCGCAGGCCGCGTTGTTTCATCAGGACAAAGCTGACAGCGTCGCAAAGGGAATAGTCCTTATCGGGGCGGGCCTCCAGCAACCTGATTGCTTCGTCATTCAACCGGGCTTCGACCCAAACGACTTCCACCGCCGGATGCCCGACGAGTGCTTTGACGAACGCCAGCGTCAGGAGACGTGGTAGTCCGCGGGCCAAACTCAAGGCCACCAGTTCAGCCAGAACGTAGCTGTGCGTCAGTTTGTGCGCCTGCAGCTTCAAACAAGGTCTGCGCCTCATCGCTCCGCGGTTCGTCGGCATGGTGAAAGCAGAACAGGCCGGAGGTATCGAGAAACATCACGACTTCCCGTTCGGTGAAGCAGAAGCGTCGCCGTCCCCGTAGGCGCGAGCCAAATCGGCGTCGATACCTTCGTTGTCAATGCCCGTGGCGTGACCCAGAGACACCCGGCAGCGACGCAGGTTCTCGTTGGCCAACTTCACGGAGGTTGCCGCCGTCGCGTCTGTCACCGGCCTTATTGTTACTTCCAAGGCCCCGAGCGGCAGACGTACCTCAGGGGGCGGACGAATCACTTGCTCGTCAGTCACAGTGGTCTGAAAAGTAATGGAGCCCATGATATATCCTCCAGCTGCCATTGTACCGAAGGTCGGGCGCGAAGCGGCGCTCGATTTCTTCTCCCGCGGCGGCGGGGCGACCGGCGGCGGGTACTTGGACCGTTCGGCTTGCCATTTCTTCGCCTCGTCCTTCGGGCCCATCGCCTCGTAGAGCTGCACCAGCCGCTCCAGGGCTTCCGTCAAGCGAATCTTGCCCTGCGGCGGAATCTTGGCCTCGCGCTGCTTCATCCGCTCGTAGCCGGCCAGCAGCAGCGGCTCGGCGTCGGCGTACTTCTTCTGGGCCAGCAGGGCCCCTCCCAGGGTCGATTTCGTGTTGAACGTGATCCACTCATCGGGCGCCTTCTTCTCGCGGATGGCCAGGCAGTCGCGCAGGACCGGCTTGGCGTCGGCAGCTTTTTGTTGCTGCATCAGGTTCAACCCGAGGACGGCGAGTTGTCCGGCGTAGGGTCGGTCGCGCGGCGGCTTCTCCGCCTTCTCCTCCAGTTCCGCTAGTAGCTTCTTGAAATCCTCCCTGCCGCGCAGCGGGTCGAGGTCGGTGTCTTTCTTCATGTGGGCGGCATCCTTGTAGCCCGCCTGGACAGCCTGGTGCAGCAACGCCATCGCCCGGTCGCCGTACTCCATTTTCTTGTCGGCGATCTTGCCGCTGGCGACGGCGTAGACGCAGGCGAAGTCGTACCACCGGCGGACGGCCCACTTCGACGACTTCGTCAACTCGGCAACTTCGGCCACCGCCTCGGCGACCAGGCCGGCTTGAAGTTGTCGAGACTGCTCGCCCCGCGAAGTCCGAACTGCTGGCCGGCGGGCTGAGTACGACGGCCCGGTCCCAGTCCTTGACGGCCGCGGCAGGATTCGTGAGCGTATCGTAGGCCGCGGCCCGGCCCTGGTAGCTACCGCCAAATTGCTTCGCCCGGACGTGGTCGCGGCTCGGCGCGATGGACCGGGGCGAGCGTGGCGATGGCCTTGTCGAACCAACCCGGCTCTCGCTGCCCGCCCGCGTTGCAGACCAAATTACCATGATTGCAATAACTCCCTGCGAGGTCGATTTGATAGGCGGGCACGGTCGGGGAAGTCGGCGGCCAGCTTTTCGCGGATGGGCCCAGCACTTTGCGGAACTGCCCCTCCGCCTCCGCTCGTTTCCCCAGATCGAGCAACAGAATCCCCAGGTAGTTGTGGCTGATGGCCAGGTTCTGCCGATAGGCGGGCACGGTGGGGAAGTCGGCGGCCAGCTTCTCCTGGATGGCCAGCGCTTCGCGGCACTGCTCCTCCGCCTCCTGGCGTATTCCCCAGATCCTTCAGCAGCAGCCCCAGGTTGTGGTGGCTGGCGGCCAGCTCCTACCGATAGGTCGGGCACGGTGGGGAAGTCGGCGGCCAGCCTCTCCTGGATGGCCAGCGCCTGGCGGTACTGCTCCTCCGCCTCCGGCGTTCCCCCAGATCGGCCAGCAGAAGCCCCAGGTTCTGGTGGCGAGGGCCGGATACTGGCGATAGGCGGGCACGGCGGGGAAGTCGGCGGCCAGCTTCTCCACGATGGCCAGCGCCTGGCGGTACTGCTCCTCCGCCTCCGCTTGTTTCCCCAGATCGGCCAGCAGATTCCCCAGGTTGTTGTGGCTGACGGGCCAGTTCCTGCCGATAGTTGGGCACGGCGGGGAAGTCGGCGGCCAGTGACCCGTAGCCGTCCCGGGCCATTTGAAACGCCGAGGATTGCCTTGTTCCTTGCGACCCAGCCGGTACTCGATCTCCCCAACGCGAAACGCCGCGTTCGCGGTGCGGGCGCGGGTTTGCTCATCGTCCGCCTTTTCGCCCGCGAACTCCCGGTAGTAGGTCAGCACCTCGGTCAGGAACTTCTTCTGGTCCGCGCCGATCTCCTTCTGCGTGCTGAGCGAATCGCCGGTGACTTCGGAGGTCATGGCGTCGAGCACGTCGCTGGTGCGGT
Source organism: uncultured Planctomycetota bacterium (assembly GCA_963827935.1). Classification (GTDB taxonomy): domain Bacteria; phylum Planctomycetota; class Planctomycetia; order Gemmatales; family Gemmataceae; genus DATFNV01. The sequence continues at coordinate 82,493 of CAWHCN010000006.1, forward strand.
CGCGGGCCTTCTCCGCCCGGGTGCGCTGTTCGGTGGCAGTTTTTCCTTCGCCAAGGCGTCGAGCTTGGCAGCCTTTTCAGCGGCGGCGGCGTTCAGGGCGTTGGCCTTCTCGTCCTCGGCTTCGAGCTTGGCCTTCCGTTCCTCTTCGGCGGCGCGTTTCGCTTCCACCAACCCCCACGTGGTGCCGGCGATGCCCACCAGCAGCGCGAGCAGCAGCACGCTCGTTGCCAGCACCGGCTCGCCGATTCCGCCGCAGGAACTTCCGCAGGCGATAGGACTGCCGTCGGCGGGCCGGCCAGGACCGGCTCCTCCGCCAGGTAGCGCTGCACGTCCATCGCGAAGCCGTTGGCCGTCTCGTAACGCCGGTTGCGGTCCTTGTCCAAGGCTTTCATCACGATCCAGTCGAGGTCGCCGCGCAGCAGCCGGGCCAGCTTCGCCGGCTCCAGCTGCCGCTGCGCCGCCAGGGTGGGAAGAGTGGCCGAGCCGCTCAGCCGCGTGCTCGGTTTCGGCGGCTCCTCCTCGCGGATGATGCGCAGGATTTCGTCCCACGCCGCCTTCTTGAACCGCCCCCGCTCCAGCGGCGTCGCCCCGGTCAACAATTCGTAGAGGATCACCCCCAGGGCGTAAATGTCGGTGCGGGTGTCGATGTCCAGGTTGTTCAGCTCGGCCTGCTCGGGACTCATGTACAGGGGCGTGCCCATGACCATGCCGTGGGCCGTGTACAGCGTCCGCTCCGTCAGCGGCTGGTGCATCGCCTTGGCCAGGCCGAAGTCGATCACCTTGGGCACCGGTTTGCCGTCGTAGAGGGCGACGAGGATGTTCGACGGCTTCAGGTCGCGGTGGATGATCCCCTTCTGATGGGCGTGCTGCACCGCCTGGCAGACGGGCAGGAACAGCTCCAGGCGCTGGCGGACGGTCAGCCGGGCGGTGTCGCAGTAGGCAGTCAGCGGCACGCCCTTGATGTACTCCATGACGAAGAACGGTCGCTGCGAGCCTCCTGCGTGAGCAGGGGGAGTTACCCCCCCGTCGAGGACCTTGGCGATGTTGGGGTGGTCCATCAGGGCCAGGGCCTGGCGTTCGGCCTCGAAGCGGGCGAGGATGCGCTGGCTGTCCATGCCGGCCTTGATGATCTTCAGGGCGACCTTGCGGCGCACCGGCTGCGCTGCTCGGCGACGAAGACCGTGCCCATGCCCCCTTCGCCCAGCGATTCGAGGATCTTGTAGCGCCCGGCGATGATGGCCCCGATGGCGATCGTGGTGTCCGGAGTTGTTGGGATGGGGGCAGCGGGGGCGTCCGGGTCAGGGTCGAGGATGCCGCGCGCCTTTTCGTGGGCGGCGAGCAGGACTTTCATGCGTTGCAAGAGAGCGGTGTCGCCGCCGCAGGCTTCTTCCAGGAAGGCCTGGCGTTCGGCGGGAGTGGCCTGCTCCAGGGCGGCGGCGAAGAGGGATTCTTCGGTCATGGCGCGGACCTCAGCGGGGGGAGCGGTCGGTCGTCTACCTTACCATGCGCCGTCGGGGGGCGAAACACGTCAGGGAAGAACACCGAGCCGCGCACGCAGCGGAGCGGAGTAAGCGGCGGAGCGCCACGATGCGCGGCACTCCGCCGCTTACTCCGCTCCGCTGCGCTGCGCGGCTCAGATCATTGCTCATGGCCGCGTACAGCCAGGCGCGGGCGTAGCGCCAGGCGCGGTCGGCCGTGGAAAGGGAGATACCCATGCAGTCAGCCGCCTCGGCCAGCGTCAGGCCGCCGAAGAAGCGCAGCTCGACGAGCCGGGCCTTGAGCGGGCCGTGGACCGCGAACTGCTCTAGCGCGTCGTGCAGGGCGAGGATGTCCGGGTCCGGCTCGGCGGCGGGCAGGCCGTCGAGGTCCACTTTTGCTTTGTCCCGTTGGCCGCCGTGCTTGAGGCGTCCCTTGCGGCGGGCGTTGTCGACCAGGATGTGGCGCATGGCCTGGGCTGCGGCGGCGAAGAAGTGGCCGCGGTTGTCGAAGTGAACCTCCCCCCGCTCACGCGGGAGGCTCGCCTGGGGGCTCGCTACCAGCCGCAGATAGGCTTCGTGGACCAGGGCGGTGGCGTCGAGCGTCTGGCCCGGCTTCTCGCGGGCCATTTGCTGGGCCGCCAGCTGGCGCAGCTCGGTGTAGACCAGGGGCAGGAGCTGGGCGGCGGCCTGGGGGTCGCCCTGCCTGATGGCCTCCAGGATGCGGGTCATGTCATTCATGCTCGCGGCATTCTATCGAAATGGCCTCAAGCACTGGGTCGCGTGGCCCTGCACGGGCCTCCAAGAATCACTGTTTCTGAATCCGTGCATTTTTGGACGATTCCTTGCATTCGGAGGGGGGGTGTCCGAGGGGGTGCTGAAACGAATGATCGCAAGTCGTGTTCCATCATCGACTTAGGCGATGCGATTCGTTTCAGCACCCCTCCGAGGGCTACCAAAGTCCCTGCGGAGACGCTGACGCAGGCCGGAGATCGTGCCCGATGTGGCGGTGAAGGGTTCCATGAATCGAACGGCCCCGTTTTCGGTTGCAACTGCCGCCCCGTTCTGTTCCAGTGATGGGAAGGACGGCCCTGGGAGGAGCGACCATGCTGAGTTTCACCGACCCGCGTCACAATCGCCGCGATTTTCTGCGGATTGGCAGCCTCTCTTTGGGGGGCCTATCGTTGCCGTGGCTGTTCCCGCCGACGGCCGGGGCGACCACCGCGGACCGGCCGACCGCGGACCGTGCCGTCGTCTTCCTCTTCATGCACGGCGGGCCGAGCCAGTTTGAGACGTTCGACCCGAAAATGTCGGCCCCGGCCGAGTACCACAGCGCGACCGGCGAGATCCCGACGGCCCTGCCCGGGATTACCTTCGGCAGCACCTTCCCCAAGCTGGCCCGGCTGGCCGATCGCCTCACGGTGGTGCGCTCCTTCACCACGGGCGACGGTAACCACGACATCAAGCCGATCGTGGGTCGCGATACCTTCGGGGCCAACCTGGGCGCCCGATTTCGCCCACGTCGTGGGGACGACTCATCCAGTTAGCAACCTGCCGACCAACGCCCTGCTCCTGCCGCGGGCCGTGGACCCCAGCACGCAGCCGGGGACGACGGCCTTCGGCAATTTCGCCTCGACCGGCGGGCTTGGCGCCGGTGTGGCCCCGTTCGTGATCGGCGGCGGCGGGGCCTTGCAAAGCGATATGAAGCTCAAGCTGCCGATGGACCGCATCGACGAGCGCCGTCGGCTCCTGACCGGCCTGGACGAGGCCTGCCGCTGCCTGGACCACGCCTCCCGCGAGGGGTTCGACGGGGCCCGCGAGAAGGCGTTCCGCATCATCCTCAACGGCGCCGGCGACGCCTTCGACCTGTCGAAGGAGACCGCCAAGACCGTGGCCCGCTACGACACCGCCTCCCTGGTCCGTCCTGAGAATATCGACAAGAAATGGCACAATTACAACAACTACGTCGATAACGCCAAGTCGCTGGGCAAGCTGATGCTCCTGGCCCGGCGGCTGGTGGAGCGGGGCGTGGGGTTCGTCACCGTCACGACCAATTTCGTCTGGGACATGCACGCCGACGTCAACAACGCCCCGTGTGGCGAGGGGATGCGCTACATGGGCGTGCCGTTCGACCACGCCGTGGCGGCGTTCATCGAGGACCTCGAAGCCCGCGGCCTGTCCGACAAGGTGCTGCTGGTCTGCTGCGGCGAAATGGGCCGGACGCCGAGGCTCAACAAGGCCGGCGGCCGCGACCACTGGGGCGGCCTGGCACCACTGCTCATCTATGGCGGCGGGACCAACGCCGGCCACGTCATCGGCCACTCCGACCGCAACGGCGGCACGCCGGCCACCGAGCCGGTGACCAACAAGCACCTGATCGCCTCGATCCTGCACACCCTCTTCGACGTGCCGAAAATGCGCCTCCAGGCCGGCCTGTCCCGCGAATTGACCCAGATGATCGGCTGGGACCCGATCCCGGGGCTGCACGGGTGACGTAGTCAAGTTCCGGGGAAGTGAGTGGCACGCCCTGAGGTACTCCGAAGGACGTGGTTGATCGTCGGCACGCCCTTCGGAGTACCTCAGGGCGTGCCACCCGGCCGGGGCTGCGCGGATGACAGCGCCCCGTCACTTCGGCGCCGGGACGACTGTCCCAGTCGTCGTCGCGGGCCGCGGTGCCACGATCACCAACGTATCCGCCTTAACGATCTTCAGATAGAACGGATCGACCTTGTTGCCGTCTGCGGCGAACAGCACAATCGTCGGTTTCTTCAGCTTCTCGGACACGTTCTTCGCATCCACCTCCTTGCCGGCCGCGGTGTAGACCTTCACGCCCTCGCCCTTAATACGACGGGTCACCTGCACCGTCTTGAACGTCGTCACCTGGACCAGTTGCTTGACCGCCTGCCCTTTGATGGTGACCACGCGCTCGCGTGTCTCCGCGACTGGCACCAGCGACGGCTGAGTGAGCTCAAACAGCCCTTCGCTGGTCATGCTGGCGATGATCTGCTGAGGCGGCGGGCCCTGCGGCGCCTTGATCGGCTCGTCGGCGGGGGCGGGAGCGCCAAGGGCAGCGGTCAGGACGACGGCGTAGAGCGTCGGGGTCATGTTTCTTCTCCTTCGGGGTAACCGGCAGGCGAGTTGGTGGATGTTACTGGCCTGCGCGGGAGCGGGCAAAGGAAATCTCGTCTCGTTACAAACGCCGCACACAAGCCCGGAGCGCCAGCGACGGGCTTGTGTGATAGTCAGCGCGACACCGCCCTGGTAAAGTGACAGTCGAGACAGCCCACGAGGGACCACGGACAGGGGATAACGGACAAATGAAAGTCGGCATTGCGGGATTTTCGGGGTGCGGCAAGACCACCGTCTTCCAGTGGCTGACCGGCAAGAAGCCGGACCCGGCCGCCGTCACCCGCGGCGGCCAGGTCGAAGTGGCCGACTTCCCCGACGAGCGCGTCGACTGGCTGTCGCAGCACTTCAAGCCCAAGAGCACCAAGTACGCCAAGATCACGCTGGTCGATCTGCCCGGGCTGGACCCGCGCGAGCGCCGCGACAACCCCCGCCGCCTGGCCTTGCTCCGCGACGCCAACGGCTTGCTGATCGTTCTGAACGGTTTCGGCGGCGACGACCTGGCCGCCGAGCTGCGCCACTTCCGCGAGGAGCTGATCTTCGCCGACCTGGAGGTGGTCACCAACCGCGTCGGCCGGCTGGAGACGGGGCTAAAGAAAGCCCGGCCCCAGAAGGAAAAGGACATCGATCAGGCCGAGCTGGACATCCTCCGCCGGGTGCAGACGACGCTGGAATCCGGCCAGCACGCCGCCACGCTGGGGCTGACCGAGGACGAGGACAAGGCCATCCGCAGCCTGGCCCTCCTGACGCTGAAGCCCGAAGGGGTGCTGGTCAACATCGGCGACACGCGGATCGGCCAGCCGCTCCCCGCCGACCTGCTGGCCCTCGCCCCCGGCGCCCTCCAGGCCCCCGCCAAGCTGGAGCTGGAGTTGCGCGAGCTGCCCGACGACGACCGCCAGGCCTTCATGCAGGACCTGGGCCTGACCGGCTTCAGCGCCGGCCCAACCCTGCGGGCCGTCTACTACGGCATGGGGATGATCGTCTTCCTGACCGCCGGCGAGGACGAGTGCCGCGCCTGGAACCTGCGGAAAGGGGCCGACGCCGTCGAAGCCGCCGCCCAGATCCACACCGACCTGGCCGCCAAGTTCAACCGCGCCCGCGTGGTCGGCTTCGACGAGTTCCGCCGCATCGGCTCCATGAAGGACGTCAAGGAGCAGGGGCTGCTCCGGCTGGAAGGGAAGACCTATGTGGTGCAGGACGGGGATATTATTGAGATTCTGTAGGAACGTATGGCAAGAATGCTGGCCCGGACACAGCGCGCGCCAGGTCCGCCCAGGGTGCCACCACACCCTCGGACACCCCGTGGCACCCTGATGGCACCCTGATGGCACCCTGATGGCACCCTCGTGGCACCCTTGGCACCCTGATGGCACCCTGATGGCACCCTCGTGGCACCCTTGGCACTGTCGTGGCACCCTCGTGGCACCCTGACACCCGGGCAGTAGGACACCGATTCCCGGGCCTGGCGCACCCCATCTGTAGGCTGAGGGGGCGTCAGCTGGCAGGGGCGCGTCAACCCACTCTCGACTGCTGGACAACTACTCCATCAACCTCTCAGGTGCTCCGGCGGCGTGACCGTGTGATCGTTCTATCAGTTGGTAGAGCGGCAGTACGGGAGTGCCGCCTGAGCCCCGTTTACAGACCGTCTCGTTATCTACACAGGGCATAGAGATTGGGGAAGGCCCGCGGCGCTTGCGCTTGGCGAGCGCTGGCCCGCCTGTGCCCGGACCGCCAGGAGATTGTGCGTCAGCACCAGCGCGCCTGCCTCCGACTTGACTCGGTCGAGGCCGCGACCATGAAAACGCCGCAGGCCTCGATGTTCCTTCAGGTCGGCGAAATTCAGTTCGACCGTGCGGCTGCGCTGTTCGTACAGCGCCCGGGCCTCGGGGGTTTGCATCCGCTGCCGCAGGGCGTCGAGTAGCTCTTCGTTCTCCATGCGGCTGACCGTCCGCCCCTTCTCCGGGGTGCGCGTGCAGGCCGACTGACGCGGGCAGGCCTGACAATGCTGCGGCGGACACGTGGACAGCGCGAGCGTGATCTTGTGGTCTGCCCGCTGTTGCGTTTGCGTCTTGGTGAACTCCAGTCGATGACCCTGCGGGCACTGATAGGTTTGCTCCTCGGCCAGCCAGGCGAAAGCGCTCTTGGGCAACTCGGTGTGCTGATTGCTCTGCGCTTTCTTGTCGTTGGCCGAACTGTAATCGTTCTCCTGGCACGGACCGTACAGCGTCATCCCCGCCAGTTCGCAGAATTCCAGGTGCCGGACCGACACGTAGCCTGAATCCACAAGTACGTCCTTGGGTTTAACGCCCACGTTATCCACCAGGCGCTCGAGCAATGGCTGCAAGACGCCGTTGTCGTTGTTCTGCGCCAACACGTCGTACGCGAAGATCAGCGGCGACTCGAGGTCGCGCAGCAACTGCACCGTGTACAGCGGTCGAAACACGCCCTCCTTATCGCGTGCCAGTGCGGCCTCGGGGTCCGCCGGGCTCACCACGACCTTGTCGGCAGGCTGGCGCTTCGACGACCGTCGCTGGGCGTTGGCCTCTTGCCTTTGCCGCAGGACTTCGGCGGCGTGGGCGTAGCGTTGTTTCTGCTCGTGCAGTCCCGCTTTGGTTGTCGCCAACCACCCCGGCTTCTCGGCCACCGCTTCGCCGCCTTGGGCGCTGCACAGCTGCTCGTCGATCACCTGCTGCCGTTTGTGCAACCGCTCCTCGTTGAGCAACCGTCGTCGCGAAGCATTCGCCGCCACGCTCGAACTGTCCAAGGACATGCGTGCCGCCAACGTCATCTCCGCCGTCAACGCCTGTTGCAGCACCTGAGCATTCCAGTCGTCCAAAAAGGGCGTCAAGCGCTCGCGAAAATCGTATAAGCGGGCGCGCGACGGCTCCAAGCCGAACAGCAGCCAACGGACCGGCTCGCTTTCGCGAACGTCCTTGGTCCACTGCGCCGGCGATGGCCGTTTGCTGTGCATCTCGTAGAGGACCACCTTGAGCAGCAGGTCCGGAGGCAAGGCTCTTTTGCCGACACCCAGGTACGAATCCCACAACGGGCCCAGGTCCAAGCGTTCGACCGCCTGAGCGATCCGCCTGGCCAAATGATCAGCTGGCAGATGCCGATCGATGGCTTGCCATTCTTCCGATGCGGTGGTCCAGGGCGGGGTGACGAAGCGGTCGCGCTTGTCGGCACCGGCAATTCCCTTTACCATTGGCCCGGCCTCCTTGCCTGGGCGGTTGCAGAGTTGGTAGCGGTACCGCTACTCTGCCCAAAACCCGCCAACGCAGGGAGGCCATTTTGTTACCGAGTCATCCAGGACTACTCAAATAACGAGACGGTCTGTAGACGGGGCTGCTGAACAAAGATTCCACCAACTCTTCAGCTGCTCACGCGGCGCAACCATCTGGTCCGGAATAGTGTTGTGAGCCGTCGTTCGGGGCTGTAAGCTCCATCGCGGACGGAAGATCGCACTGCCGAAAGGCCACCCTGTGGGAGCGAGGGGCGAAGCCTTTCCTCGCCGGAGGTCGTCATGTCCATCCATCCCCCGCCCCGCGAAATGGCGCCGACCCAGGGCGATGTGGAACCTCCGGATTCTTCCGCTTCCTCCGATCCCCGGATACCGCCGACCTTGCCCGCATTCGTTCCTTCCGCCGACGAGGCGGCAACACTCGGGCCTTCCGAAGCGGAGGGCTTCGCGGCTCCCGGCGAAGTCCCTTCCGTGCCGGGCTACGAGATCGTCGCGGAGCTGGGCCGCGGCGGCATGGGCGTCGTCTACCAGGCGCGGCAAACGAAGCTGAACCGCCTCGTCGCCCTGAAGATGATCCTGCACGCCAGCCATGCCTCGACGAGCGAGCTGGTCCGCTTCCTGGCGGAGGGCGAGGCGGTCGCCCAGCTCCAGCACCCGAACATCGTGCAGATTCACGAGATCGGCCAGCAGACCGGCCTGCCGTACTTCAGCCTGGAGTACGTCGAGGGCGGGACACTGGCGGACCGGCTACGGAGTGGTCCGCTGCCGCCGCGCGAGGCGGCCCGACTGGCGGAGACATTGGCCCGGGCTATGGCCTACGCCCACGGCCGCGGGCTGATCCACCGCGACCTGAAACCGAGCAACGTGCTGCTGGCCGCCGACGGCACCCCCAAGATCACCGACTTCGGCCTGGCCAAGCGGCTGGCTAGTCCCGATCCAGCGAGCCCCGGGCGTCAGCCCGGGGAGAACCTCACCGCCACCGGCGCCGTCCTGGGGACGCCCAGCTACATGGCCCCCGAACAGGCGGGGGGCAAGAAGGACGTCACGACCCTGTGCGACGTGTACGCGCTGGGCGCCCTCCTCTACGAAATGATTACGGGCCGTCCGCCGTTCCAAGCCCCGACGCCGCTGGACACGATGTTGCAGGTCATGACCGCGGACCCGGTACCGCCGTCGCGGCTCCAGCCCGGCCTGTCGCGCGACCTGGAAACGATCTGCCTGAAGTGCCTCCAGAAAGAGCCGCACAAGCGCTATGCCTCGGCCCAGGAGTTGGCCGACGACCTGGAGCGCTTTCGGGAAGATCGGCCGATCGTGGCCCGTCCCGTGAGCCGGGTCGAGCGCACCTGGCGCTGGTGCCGGCGCAACCCGGTGGTGGCCGGGCTGGCAGCGGCCCTCGCGGCCGGCGTCGTGGTCGCACTCTATTTCCTTAACGCGGAGCGCACTGAAACGATCAGCAACCTCCACCGCGCCCAGGACGCGGAAGGCGATCTGAAGGTGCAGCTTCAGAGGACGAGCGAGGCGGAGCAGGAGAGGACAGAGCAGCTGTGGAAGTCGTACCGCGACCAGGCGGAGGCGCGGCGATTCAGCCATCAGGCAGGTCAGCGCTTTGAAAGCCTGGATGCTCTCGCCAAGGCGGCCCGCATTGCCCGAGAGCTGGGCAAAGGCGAGGACGTCATCGAAGACCTGCGCCGCAAGGCCATCGGCAGCCTGGCCCTGGCCGACCTGCGCCGGGACAAGGAATTGCCCGGCTGGACCCCCGAGATGGTCGCTGTTGCCATCGACGATGTATTTGAGCGCTATGCCCTGCGCGACAAGCAAGGGACCATTAGCGTTCGCCGGGTCGCGGATGGCGAGGAAATCTTCCGACTTCCTTCGCTCAGTCCGAGAGGGGTGTTCGCCATCAGCCCGGACGGCCGCTACCTGGCCGCGGACACACCGGAACAGGAGGTCAAGGTTTGGGACGTAGAACGCAAGGAGCCGGCCCTGACGCTGGCGGCCGGCGACGCCTCCGGCATCCTGGCGTTCAGCCCGGACAGTCGGCGGCTGGTCAACTTTGCCGGCGGTACCTTTGGCGTCTACGACCTGGCGGCCGGGCGGCTGGAACGGCGTTTCCCGGCAAGCCTTGCCGGGTACTCCTCCTCGTTTTCCACCCGGAAGGCCACCAGTTCGCCGCCTTCGGGGGGTTCAACGGCATCCAGTTTTGGTCCGTCGATTCGGGCCGGCGGCTGCCTCAGGACATGACGCAGGTCGGCAATGTCATTACCGGATCCTGGAGCCCCGACGGTCGTCTGCTGGCCGTGACCAACGAAGGAGGGAACAGCACACCCATCCACCTCTGGGACGTCCCAAGCCGCAGACCGGTGGGCGTGCTGGAAGGCCACAAGAACTCCGCGGTCCGCACCGCGTTCAGCCCGACCGGCAACCTGCTGGCCAGCAACGGCTGGGAAGTCATCTTGCGCCTGTGGGACCCGCGCACCGAGCGGCAACTCCTGCGCCTGTCTATCGGGGGAATCCCAAATTCAACCGCCGAGGCGACCGCCTCCTACTCTGGCCCAAGGAACCGGAACTCTGGGAAGTCGCCGATGGCCGGGAGTACCGCACCTTCGTCGGCGATCCGATCCGCGGCAAGAATGTTCCCTATGGTCCTTCAATCAGTCCCGATGATCGCTTCCTGGCAGCGGGGTCTCCGGACGGCACCGTGATCTGGGACCTGGCCACGGGCAACGAGTTGGCTCACCTGCGGACAGGGAGGACCTGGCAGGCCCTCTTCCAGCCGACCGGGGACCTCCTGACCAGCAGTGCGGACACCGGGCTGATGCATTGGCCGATCCGAGCAAATCCCGACGCGGACGGCGAGTACCGCATCGGCCCCTCGGAGCGCCTTGTGAACGGTGCTACCGACGGAGTCGCGCAAAGCCAGGACGGCCGCATCATCATTGTCGCCGTGTCGGGTCTGGGCGGGCAGGTCGTAGACCTCGACCACCCGGGCGTCCTCAAAGGTCCGCTCTTCCACGCCGGCACCAACAAAGCCACGATCAGTCCCGACGGCCGATGGGCGGCCACGGGCTGCTTCCACGGGACCGGGATCAAGGTCTGGTCGGTGCCCGATAACAGGCTCGAGCGGGAGTTGCCGATCGAAGGTTCGTCCATGCCGATGTTCAGCCCGGACGGGAGATGGCTGGCGACGACCGGCGCCGCCGGCCTGCACCTGTGGAAGGTCGGCACCTGGGAGCGCGGCCCGAAGCTGCCCGACGGCGAGCCCTTGTTCCCACCCGATGGCCCGCTGGTTGGGGTGAAAGCAGCGAATTCCGTCGTCACGTTCGTCAACCCGGACACCGGCCGCACGGTCGCCACCCTGGAAGACCCCAACCAGGATCGCCCCGGCGGCGGCTGTTTCAGCTCCGACGGCGCGCTGCTGGCGATGGCGACGGAGGAAAGCTACTCGGTCCACGTTTGGGACCTGCGCCGCATCCGCGCGGGATTGAAGGCAATCGACCTCGACTGGGCCGCGCCGGACTATCCGGCGGCCCCACCGCCCCGCGCCTCGCTCAAGCCGTTCAAGGTCATCGACGGTCAACCGGGCCAACCGCCCCCGCCGCCGACCGTCGTGCTGAACTGCGCCGGGGGCCAAACACCGCGCCGCGACCCCCGAGCAACTCGCCGGCTGGGTCAAGCAGTTGGTGGACAAGGACGCCAAGACTCGGGACCAAGCCGCCAAGGCGCTGGAAGAGGTCGGCCAGCCAGCCTTGAAAGTGCTGGACGAAGCGGCCAAGCACCCCGACGCGACCGTTCGCAAACGGGTTAAGGAGGTCCAGGATCGGATCGCGGTAGCCGAGGCCGTGGCCCCGCGCCGCTTGAGCCTCAAGTTCAAGGACGTCCCGATTGCCGACGCCCTGAAGGCGCTGGGCGAACAGGCCGGCATGCAACTGGTCTACGTCTCCAGCCCGTCCCCGAATGTCACGCCGCCGAAAACGGTTACGCTGGAGCTGGACGGGGTGACGTTCCTGGAAGCACTGGATCGCCTGTGCCAGAGCGCCGGCTTGAACTTTGTCCCGAACGCCTCCCGGCAGTGGCAACTTTTCGATGGCAAGCCGTCGCCCCGCGAAATGGCGGCCTTTTCCGGGCCCTTTCACATGCTGGCGACCAATCTGCAGTTCAGTCGCTCGCTCGCGTTGCAGGGCAAGGAACAGGCGAGCGAGAGCCTCCATCTGCAACTGTTGCTGGTAAGTGAACTTCGCCCGGCGCTGGTGGGCTCTGGTCAGCCGCGTGTGGTGGAGGCACGCGACGCCGCCGGCCGTTCCCTGCTCCTCGACCCCCAGGCTCCCGCGCCGCCGACCGGCGACTTCTTTAGCCCGGTGGGATTCAATCCCACGCGAACAGTCCTGCTCCAACCCCCGCCCGTGCGTGGCGGCACCCTCAAGCACCTCAAGGTCGCCCTGCCCATCGAGGTCATGGCCCGGCGGCGGGACGCGCTGACGGTGCCCGACTTTGGCAAGGCCGGCGGCAAGACCTTCGCCGGCGACGATGGTGTCCGCCTGACGGTGCAGTCCGTCAATGTCTTTGGAGTCAATTATGTCCAGGTGCAGTTCGCGGTGTCGGCACCCGAGGGCCGGACCCTGGACCCGAACGGCCTGGGGCTGCGCTTGATCGACGCCAAGGGCGGTGAGCATCAGACGAGCTTCTTCAATATCCAACCCTTCGCAAGAAACGTCCGCCAGCTCGAAGCGGAAGACCTGCTCTGGTTGACTGGTTCGCCGCAGCGCGGTTTTCCCGCCCAGCTGCCGTGGGCCGCGCTGGCACCGGGCGGTCGCAAGTTGGACCGGCGGCAATGGATCGGCAATGCCCAGTTCTTCACACAGCAACCCACCGGCACGCCGGCCAAGCTGACCCTGTTCCGCTTCGAGCGCCTGCGGACCGAATTGTCATTCGAGTTCCGGGACCTGCCGTTGCCGTGAGCGGGAACCCTGGTGCAGTTTGGGTACGAGCCGGAAGCGTTAGCGACGGGTTGCCGGGCCCAACCGTCGCTAACGCTTCCGGCTCGTCAACGCGATACCGTCACGAGACCACCGCCCGTAACTGGGTCACGAGCTTGGACAGGCAGAGCTGGTTCAAGCTGACCCCTTCGGCCTTCGCCTCGGCCAGGAGAGCGGCATGGACCGAGCGCGGCAGGCGTACGCTGATGGCCCCGTTGGCGGACGCGGTTAATTCGACGATCTCCTTGACCGGCGGCGGCGGGAGGGTGTCCATCAGGGCCAGGATGCGCTTGTATTCCGGCGTCTTGCAGAAGGCGGTGCGTTGCGGTTCCGTCGGAAATGCCTCGGTCGCCTTCCCGGCCACACCGAACAGGGCGTTGCTCAAGTCCACCCAGCTGGCCGATTCCCTGGCCCGTTCCTCGGCAAACGCCAACACCCGGCGGGCTTGCGCCCGGACCTGCGAGGTTACCGTACTGGTTTTCTTCGCAACCATCTTCGTCCCTCCTACTCACGAACGCGAAGGCAGTTCAGTCGATCCGCAGGATTTGTACGCCGTCGTAGCCTGTCACCTCAAAGTACATGGTGCGCTGATCCAACCGGCGCCCGACACGGCGAACCGCCCTGATCGCCTCCATGAGCCGGCTGCGATCGCATTCGATAAACACCTTGAGGCACACGTCCGTGAACTCGGTGCCGTCATCGTCGATCCAGTGCCCGGTCACATAGCCTTCCTTCGTCACCGCGCGAAAAGGCCGCCACAAGTTGTTGAAAACACGCTCCAGGATCGAAGGCTTGAACGGGACCCCATCGTTTCCCGTCGTGGGTATGAAAGTAGTGAACTTCACCTGGAAGCCCTGCCTGGCTAGCCTGCATCCTCGTCCGCAATGCTAGCAGATATGCTTACAGCCGACAACATCGCTGCGCCGCTACCCGAAGTACTCCACCGCATTCCGAAACAGCCGCAACCCATCCCCTTCCGGCGCCAGTCCCAGCCGCGTCCAGCCGCGGGTGCTGCGTCGGCAGGACGTGGCGTTCCGGGTGCGGCATCAGGCCCAGCACGCGGCCGCTCACGTCGCACAGCCCCGCCACGTCGCCCTGCGAGCCGTTCGGATTGATCGGATGCGGTCCCGGCTGGCCGGTCTCGTCGCAATAGGTCAGCACCACCTGGCCGGCCTGCTTCAGCCCTTCGAGGACCCACGGCCTGGCCACGATCAACTTCCCCTCGCCGTGTGCCACCGGGACGTGCAAGCGATCGTACCCCTTCAAGAAGGGACAGTTCCCCGGCTGGGCCCGCAGGGTAATCCAGCGGTCCTCGAAGCGGCCGCTGTCGTTGTGAGCCAGGGTGGCCTGCGGGCCCTCATCCGGGTCCGGCGGCACGATCAGGCCGGCCTTGAGCAGCACCTGGAAGCCGTTGCAGATACCGAGAATCAGCTTTTCCTGGTCGCGGAACTTCTGGAGAGCATCCCCCAGGAAGTGCTTGAGCTGGTTGGCCAGGATCTTGCCGGCGGCCACGTCGTCGCCGTAGGTGAAGCCGCCGGGGATGACAAGGATCTGGTAGCGGTGGAGCGAAGCCGGCTGTTCGCGGAGCCGGTTGACGTGCACGCGCTCGGCAACGGCGCCAGCCCGCTCGAAGGCGAACTGGGCCTCGGCGTCGCAATTGGCGCCGGGTGCGCGGAGGATCAGGGCGCGGGGGGTGGCCATTTGCCGAGCTTTCGTGCTTGACAGCTGATACCGGGCGACGATAATGTCGTTGTAGACGAAGACGCACCCATCGCCAGCGTGGCCGGCGGGATTCCGGTTCCTGGGCCAGCCCAGACGCGGCGATGGTTGGCGGCGTGGAAATATTCACTTTTTTCTTGCGCTCGCCTTGACGACCTGCCGATACCCTCCCTATACTACACCTTGCCCCGATCACTCGGGGTCTTCCCACGGGCATGCAACGGCGCGGCGAATCCTTCTTGGAGCGGCCGCGTCTAATCGTCTGCCCGGCTCGCTGGCATCCCTCGGGAGGCCGGTGAGTTTGAGCTTGCTCTTTGACAATTCGGTGACGCAAGCAAGCCAAAGCGGGGTTGCGTAGCGCTTTACAGCGCGACGCAACTCTGACGCGACGATGCGAATCGTCGTTGTTAGTTCTTTGAGTCGTGTTGTAAGGCGACCTCAAACCTTTCTGGCTGATTTTTGACCCTCTCCGCCCTTTCAGCGGGCGTCTGGGGGATCAAGGCCGCGGGTGTGGCGAACCGCGGGGCGTAAGCCCCCGGGTTGTTGTTCCCACGGCAAGCTGATACTTTTGAAGGGTTTGATCCTGGCTCAGAACGAACGTTGGCGGCGTGGATTAGGCATGCAAGTCGAACGAATCCCGGGGGCAACTCCGGGGGAAGTGGCGAAAGGGGCAGTAAGGCGTGGGTAACCTACCCCGGGGACCGGGATAGCCATCCTAACGGATGGGTAATACCGGGCGATGTGGCGAGGGGGCATCTTCTTGCCAGGAAATGAATTTCGCCTCGGGAGGGGCTCACGTGGTATTAGCTAGTTGGTGGGGTAACGGCCCACCAAGGCTAAGATGCCTAGCGGGTGTGAGAGCACGACCCGCGCCACTGGCACTGAGACACTGGCCAGACTCCTACGGGAGGCTGCAGTCGAGGATCTTCGGCAATGGGCGCAAGCCTGACCGAGCGACGCCGCGTGTGCGATGAAGGCCTTCGGGTTGTAAAGCACTGTCGAGGGGGAGGAAAGCCGAAAGGTCTGACCTATCCCTGGAGGAAGCACGGGCTAAGTTCGTGCCAGCAGCCGCGGTAAGACGAACCGTGCGAACGTTGTTCGGAATCACTGGGCTTAAAGGGCGCGTAGGCGGGCTTGCCAAGTCAGGGGTGAAATCCTTCGGCTTAACCGGAGAAGTGCCTTTGATACTGGCGGGCTCGAGGGAGGTAGGGGCATGTGGAACTTCCGGTGGAGCGGTGAAATGCGTTGATATCGGAAGGAACGCCGGTGGCGAAAGCGACGTGCTGGACCTCTTCTGACGCTGAGGCGCGAAAGCCAGGGGAGCAAACGGGATTAGATACCCCGGTAGTCCTGGCCCTAAACGATGGGTACTAGGTAGTGGACTTGACATGGGTTCACTGCCGAAGCAAAAGTGTTAAGTACCCCGCCTGGGGAGTATGGTCGCAAGGCTGAAACTCAAAGGAATTGACGGGGGCTCACACAAGCGGTGGAGCATGTGGCTTAATTCGAGGCTACGCGAAGAACCTTATCCTGGGCTTGACATGTGCGAAAGCGGTAGGAAGTAGCTGCCGGAAACGGCCAGCCAACGGTATCCAGTCCGGAACCTACTACAGGTGCTGCATGGCTGTCGTCAGCTCGTGTCGTGAGATGTCGGGTTAAGTCCCATAACGAGCGAAACCCTTGTCTCCAGTTGCCAGCGGGTCATGCCGGGGACTCTGGAGAGACTGCCGGTGTTAAACCGGAGGAAGGTGGGGATGACGTCAAGTCCTCATGGCCTTTATGCCCAGGGCTGCACACGTGCTACAATGGCGTGAACAAAGGGAAGCAAACCCGCGAGCGGGAGCAAATCCCAAAAAACACGCCCCAGTTCAGATTGAAGGCTGCAACTCGCCTTCATGAAGTTGGAATCGCTAGTAATCGCAGGTCAGCAACACTGCGGTGAATGTGTTCCTGAGCCTTGTACACACCGCCCGTCAAGCCACGAAAGGGAGGGACGGCCGAAGTCGCCGTTAACACGGCGCCGACGCCGGACTTCCTGATTGGGACTAAGTCGTAACAAGGTAACCGTAGGGGAACCTGCGGTTGGATCACCTCCTTTCTAAGGATGATTGATCACCTTCCGGGTAACCGGAAGGAGAAGTCATGTCCGCGACCCCGCTACGGCGCGTCACCGAACCAAGGATAACCCCACGGGTCCAGCCAGGCCCGTGGGGTTTTTTTTCAGCCAAAGGACAGCTCATGCACACACTCTTCCACCTCGCCCCGGCCCTCTCCATCCTCCTGACGGCCGCTGCCTTCAGCGCGGAACCGGCCCTAACGCTGTCCGGGCATCGCGATGCCGTCGCCTGTCTCGCCTACGCCCCCGACGGCAAGACCCTGGCCAGCGGTAGTAAGGACGGCACGGTCAAGCTCTGGAGCACGGCCGGCAAGGAACGGGCCTCGTTGCCCGGCCACGAACGCATGGTCACCGCTCTGGCCTTCTCCCCGGACGGCAAGCTCCTGGCTACCGCCGGCTACGACAAGCCGATCAAGCTCTGGGACGTCGCCACGGCGAAGCAAATCGCCGCCTTTGCGGGGCATCGCGGCCCCGTCCGCGGGCTGGCGTTCGCCCCGGATGGACGAACCCTGGCCTCCGCCAGCACCGATTACACTCTGAAGTTATGGGACGTGAAGTCCGGCCAGGAGCGGGCCGTGCTGAAGGGACACACCGATGAGCTGAACTGCCTGGCGTTTTCGCCGGATGGCAAAACGCTGGCCTCGGCCGGCTGGGACAAGACGATCCGCCTCTGGGATGTCGCCGGCCTCAAGGAACGCGCCGTGCTGAAAGAACATACCGAGATGGTTCGCGATGTCGCCTTCGCCCCGGACGGCAAGCGCCTGGCCTCGGCGGGCAAGGATGGAACGATTCGACTGTGGGACCCGGCCTCGGGCAAGCTGCTCTCGCGCCTGGAGGGACATCGCGGGCTGGTCCGCACTCTGGCGTTCGCTCCGGACGGCAAGACGCTGGCCTCCGGCGGCAAGGACGGGACGCTGAAACTCTGGGACGTGGCGACCGGGCGTGTCCGAACGGAGCTACATGAGGACGAAGGAACGTTCCAGGTGCTGGCGTTCACCCCGGATGGCAAGACGCTGGCAGCGGGCGGGGCAGATGGCAAGGTGCGGCTGTGGGACGCGGCCATCCTGGCGAAGGATGGGCAGGCCGGCAAGGCCATCACTGCCGAGGAGGCCACGAAGAAGGTCGGCGAGAAGGTCGTAGTGCAGATGCTGGTGCGTGGCAGCAAGGAACGGCTGGAGAAATTCGGCGAGATCTACCTCGATTCGGAAGAGGACTTCCGTGATCCAAAGAACCTCGGCGTGGTCATCCCCAAGGCCGCTGTCGCCGCGTTCGCCGAGGCGGGCATCAAGGAGACCGCGGTCCACTTCAAGGGGAAGACCATCCGCGTGGCGGGGACGGTCACGGAGCAGAACGGGAAGATTCGGCTGATCGTGGATGGGCCGAAGCAGATAGAGATTGTCGAGAAGAAATGACGGGTGCCCGACGGGATCGGATACAGCTCCTTGGCCGGTGGGCGGTGATCCCTTATCATGGCGGCGCCCGGCCAGAAGTGGGAGAGGGATTCATGGCTCTGCCGAAAGTAATGCCGATCGGCACGGCATCAGGGAAGACGGCTTTCGACTACTCCACATTCAATCTCGATCGCCGCCTCTGGGAAATCGCCATGTTCTTTCAGAAGAACGACCCCGTTCATCAGTCCCTGCGGCGGATGGCGAAGCGGTTGGAGCGGGCGGGGATTCCCTACGCCGTGATGGGTGCGATGGCCGTCAACCTTCACGGCGCCCGGCGCACGACCGATGACGTCGATGTCCTGTTGACGAAAGAAGGGTTAGAGCGCTTCCGCAACGAGATGCTCCCCAGGTTCTATAAGCCGGTCGAGGGGCGCCCACGCCGGTTCGAGGAGCGGAAGAGCGGGGTGCACCTGGATTGCCTCGTGACGGGCCTTTATCCGGGCAAAGGCAGGCCCGGGCCGTTCGCGTTCCCTGATCCCTCGACCAATAGCGAAGAGATCGAGAAGATCCGCGTCATCACGTTGCCCCAGCTGATCCAGCTCAAACTGGCCGCACGCCGTTATTATGACTTCGGTGACGTTGTCTTCCTGATCAAAGTGCACAATCTGGATGAGTCTTACCTGCCGCACCTCCACCCTTCCATTCACCAGGACTTCATCGAATGCCTGGAGGAGAAGAGCGCGAGGATGAGTATGAGGCGCGAGAGGGCTGATTGCCGTCCACCCTGCTACCCGCGCCCCGCTCCGATGCATATCCTTGACCTCGATCCATCCAGTTTCCCGACCCAGGCCGCACGCGCATGAAAGACATCGACTACGCCGCCCCAAAAACCGTGGCCGAGGCCGTCGGCCTGTTTGCCGAGCACGGCGAGCGGGCTCGCGCCCTCGCCGGCGGTACCGACATCATCGTGCAGGTCCGCGAAAACCGCCGCGATGTGGATCTGCTCGTCGATCTGAAGCACCTCCCGGAGGTCAACGAGCTGAGTTACGACCCGGCCCGGGGCCTGCGCCTGGGCGCCGCCGTCCCGTGCTACCGCATCTACGAACATCCCGAGATTCCGCGCGTCTATCCCGGCCTGACCGATGCGGCCCTGTTGATCGGGGGCATCCAGATTCAGAGCCGGGCCAGCCTGGGCGGGAACCTGTGCAACGCCTCGCCGGCCGCCGACTCCATCCCGGCCCTAATCGCCCACGAGGCGGTGGCCGTCATCGCCGGCCGGGAGGGGACGCGCGAGGTGCCGGTCGAGAAGTTCTGCACCGGGCCCGGCCGAACCGTCCTGGGCCGCGGCGAGTTCCTGGTGAGCCTGCGTCTGCCGCCGCCGCGCCAGCGGACCGGCAGCTTTTATGTCCGCTTCATCCCGCGCAACGAAATGGACATAGCCGTCGTTGGCGTGGGGGTGGCCGTCACGCTGAACGACGCGAAAACCCACTGCGTCGCCGCCCGCATTGCCCTGGGGGCGGTGGCGCCGACGCCGCTGCTGGTTCCCGAGGCCGCGGCTGCCCTGGTGGATGGTGCCCTCACTGACGGACATCTGGCGAAGGCGGCAGCCCTGGCCCAGGCAGCGGCCCGGCCGATCAGCGACATGCGCGGCGACGCCGACTATCGCCGCCATCTCGTCGGCGTTCTGACCAAGCGGGCGCTGCCGGGGCCATCGAACGAGCCAAGGGGAGTTGAACCGTGTCGAAGAAGATTCGTGTCGAAACGGCGATCAACGGCCAGCCGGCCGAATTCCTGTGCGAGCCGCGGCAAAGCCTGCTCGAAGTGCTGCGCGACGAGCTGCGCCTGACCGGCAGCAAGGAAGGCTGCAACAACGGCAACTGCGGCGCCTGCACCGTGGTCCTCGACGGCCGGCTCGTCAATTCGTGCCTGGTGCTGGGCGTCGAGGTGCAGGGCCGGACCGTCACGACCATCGAGGGGATCGCCGCCGCTCAGGGGCTGCACCCGTTGCAGCAGAAGTTCCTGGAACACGCGGCCTTGCAGTGCGGCATCTGCACGCCGGGCTTCATCGTGGCGGCCAAGGCGCTGCTCGAGAAGAAGCCGAAGCCGACCGAGGCCGACGTCCGCCACTGGCTGGCCGGCAACCTCTGCCGCTGCACGGGCTACGACAAGATCATCCGGGCCGTACTGGATACTGCGAAGGCCTGAGACGCCGCTTGCGGCTTCGCAAAACGTGCGAAGCCGCAAGCGGCCCATTCCGAACGAGAATTCCCATGAGCACCACCACCACCAACGCCTACAAAGTCATCGGCACCCGGCCCATCCGCCACGACGGCGTCGACAAGGTCACCGGCCGGGCCATGTACGGGGCCGACGTGCAGATGGCCGGCCTGCTGCACGGCCGCATCCTGCGCAGCCCCATGCCGCATGCGCCGCATCGTGACGATCGACACCAGCCGGGCCACGCGCCATGCCCGGCGTGCGTGGCCGTGGTCACCTCGGCCGACTTCCCCGAGCCCGGCGACAAGATCGCCGAGCTGGGCGAAGGGGCCGTCAACCTGCGACATCTGAGCAGCAACTGCCTGGCCCGCGGACAAGGTCCTGTACAAGGGCCACGCCGTCGCCGCCGTCGCCGCCGACCAGCCCGCACATCGCCGAGGAGGCCCTCAAGCTGATCGACGTCGAATACGAGCCGCTGCCGCCCGTGCTCGATGTCCGCGACGCCATGCGCGACGACGCCCCGCTGCTGCACGACGACCTGGTCACCGAGTCGCTCGGCAAGCCGACCGGCAAGCACTCCAACATCGCCAAGCACTTCCAGTTCAAGCTCGGCGACGTGGCCAAGGGCTTCGCCCAGGCGGCCGTCGTCGTCGAGCGCGAGTTCCACACCGCCACGGTCCACCAGGGCTACATCGAGCCGCACAACGCCACCGCCCTGTGGAACGCCGACGGCACGCGTCACCATCTGGTGCAGCACGCAAGGGTGCGTTCACGGTGCGGGCCCAGGTCGCCGAGATTGCTCGCACATCCCGGTGTCGCGGATCAAGGTCGTGCCGATGGAGATCGGCGGCGGCTTCGGCGGCAAGATCCGCGTCTACCTCGAACCCGTGGCCGCGGTCCTGTAGCCGGAAGACCGGCCGGCCGGTGAAGGTCACGATGAACCGCGCCGAGGTCTTCGAGGGGACCGGGCCGACGCCCGGCTCGTACATCCGCGTCAAGATGGGCGCCGACAAGGCCGGCCGGCTCACCGCCGCCAGGCGTACCTGGCCTACGAGGCCGGCGCCTATCCCGGCTCGCCGGTCGGCGCCGGCTGCCATGTGCGTCTTCGCCTGCTACGACATCCCGAACGTCCACATCGACGGCTACGACGTGGTGGTGAACAAGCCGGCCACGTCGGCCTACCGCGCCCCCGGCGCCACCAACGCCGCCTTCGCCGCCGAGACGGTCGTCGATGAGATCTGCGAGAAGCTCAAGATCGACCCGCTCGAGTTCCGCATCAAGAACGGCGCCAGCGAGGGCACCCGCCGGGCCGATGGCCCGATCTTTCCGCGCATCGGCATGATCGAGACCGTCGAGGCCGCCAAGAAGCATCCGCACTACAAGGCGCCGCTGGGCGGACCGAATCGCGGCCGCGGCGTCGCCTCGGGCTTCTGGTTCAACAGCGGCCTGAAGTCGAGCGCCACCGCCAGCGTCAACGCCGACGGCACGTGTCAGCCTGGTCGAAGGCTCCACCGACATCGGCGGCACGCGCACCGTCGATCGCCATGCAGCTGGCCGAGGCGCTCGGCATCCGCGCCGAGGACGTCGAGCCCGTCGTCGCCGACACCGACTCGGTCGGCTACACCGACGTGACCGGCGGCAGCCGCGTCACCTTCGCCACCGGCTGGGCCGCCTACGAGGCCGGCCCAGGACATCAAGCGGCAGATGATCGCCCGGGCCGCCCTGATCTGGGACGTCCAGCCGGACGAGGTGACCTACGAGGACGGCGTTCTGACCTGCAAGATCCGACGCGGCCAAGCGGCTGACCTTCAAGGAGCTGGCCGAGCAAGCTGCACGCCACCGGCGGCACCATCGTCGGCCGGGCCAGCGTCGATCCGCCCGGCGTCGGCGGCGGCTTCGCCACGCACATCGTCGATGTCGAGGTCGATCCCGAAACCGGCAAGGTGACGATCCTGCGCTACACCGCGGTGCAGGACGTGGGCACAGGCCATCCATCCCAGCTACGTCGAAGGGCCAGATGCAGGGCGGCGCGGTGCAGGGGATCGGCTGGGCCCTGAACGAGGAGTACGTCTACAACGACGAAGGGCGAGATGACGCAACGCCAGCTTCCTCGACTACCGCATGCCGACCAGCCTCGACCTGCCGATGATCGACACGGTGATGGTCGAGGTGCCGAACCCCGGCCATCCCTACGGCGTGCGCGGCGTGGGCGAGGTGCCGATCGTGCCGCCGCCGGCGGCGATGGCCAACGCGATCTACCACGCCATCGGCGTGCGCTTGACGCAGTTGCCGATGTCGCCGGGGCGGGTGGTGAAGGCGATGATAGGGAAGAAGTAATGCTTCGTTCATGCAAGGGCGGTCCCGATCCCCTTGCTGCGACCAGACTTGCGACGAAGCCGCCTTTCCGGCTGGGCTCTTCTGTTTCAAGGTGGCTCCACGCCACTCGCGGCTAACTTGCCATCCGATCTCTTCTCACAAATTAGCATAATGACACCGGGATAGGTCTGCCTGCCCCAATGGCGAGAGTCGCCGAAGCGGTCATCGGCCAACAGATCAGGCCGAATGTAGTCTCCCCGGAAAATCGAATACGGGCCTTCCGATGTGAACAGCTGCAAGCGGTCCGAGAGTGTAGCCGACATCCTGCCAAGCTGTTCGTCGCCGCCCACCTTGAACTTCCAGGCGAGATACGGCACGACGAAGACGATTCCGAGCGCACGGCAGGGGATCACCGGTGCAGCCCCAGCATAGATATTGGCGTAGGCACTATCGGCCTCTTCGCGAAGGATCGCAATGGTGGCATTCGCTTCGGCGTCATCAAATGCGGTAATCGATGGCCACGTCTGCTTTGCTTCTGCGTAACAACTCTGTGCCTCAGCCTCGAACCAGATATCGTACCGGCCCCTGTACTCCCCTGCTTCACCCTGTTTCTTGTCGCAGTATTCTTCCAGAAGCATGTTGTCGCGGTTACTGCGCCAGACCCCGCCTGCGAACAGGCTTAGGGTCGCGCGCTCGTTGTAGGCGTAAGGGCGGTCTAAACTTCCTGGGCGATCCCATTTCGTGAGATAGCGATCAAAGAGAGAGAACATCTCGCGAAGAGTGGGCTCCAAGAATGCTAAGGGACGGGAACTGCCGGGGTAACACGCGACAGAGCAGGCCGTGGTTGTCATCCGTGTTCCTTTTCCTTTTTGGCAACAACTCCGGACGCGGTTAATAAGTTGAGGCTAATCAGAGGGCACAACTCGTTCTTCTCGGCCGATCAGTCCGTATCCGCGTGCAACGTCTCGTCAGCGGGCCGCGAAGGGGCCACATACGAAACAGAGAGTGACGAGCCAACACCTACATCGGGCGGTGTACTCGGAACGAGTGCGGCAGCGATTGCACGATGTCACCGGCCGGCTAGAAACCGTCCCCGTCACCCCGCTGGCTTCTTCCGGCACAGCAGCTCGTCGGAGTGAAGGTCCAGCAGCCGGAGGTAGCGGTCCATCGCCTTGTTTTGCAGCAAGCGGCCTCGCTCCCAGCGCGAGATAGTGGCTTCGCCGATGTCCGTGAGTTCAGCAAAAGCAGCCTGGCTCAATCTGCGGCGTTCGCGGATGGCGATGATTTCCTCCGGCGTGAGCAAGCCCAGGGCCCGGCAAATCGCCCGGTGACGAATCAGGCCCGCTTCCGGCCCGCTGAACTTTTCCTGACAGTAAGTGCAGATTTCGACGGGGACATTTTCCGCGACGATGGTGATCTGCTTCTTGCCTCCGTAGGGAAATCGGTCGGTAATGATCCGCGGTTCCAGGCGGCCCTTGCCACAGACCGGGCAGCGGACTCCTTCAGCGGAAATCGGTTGGGAAGACACGATACCCTATCTCCATTCTGCATTTTTAGCGATGGAAGCTGATCAGGAACGCCGCCTGTCGCCCCATCCTCAGTTCTTCGACGGTCATCTCGATGAATAACCCGTGTCCGTCGCAATCTCTCATGCACCATCCCCGCGGCATCGAATCGGGAGGCTCCCCCCGAATCATCCTGCGGATCGCATGGCCACGCCGCAGCAAGCGCAAAACGTAGGCGATCAGCGCCCCATCGGAGGGACGCCGACCAAGCTCCTCCAGGATCGGAAAGCCTTCTCTGAGGGCACGCTCGGTGATCCGGTAGTCTCCCGCGTCAAACAGGCGAATGAGAAGTCGTCGTGCCTCAACCGGATCTTCCGGGTCCAGGTTTTCGCCCGGCATAGCACTCTCCCGAGGACTGATACATGGCAATCATATGATGCCATAGGGGTTCACGTCAAGGCTGCCCCGGTCCCCACTTGCAATCAAAAAATCCACTTCCCCCCGCCCCTGTTCCTGGTATAATTGCCCTTTAGTCCGCTGCCCGCCAAGGAACGACCCACCAATGCCGATTGACTGGACGCCCTTTGTCGAGTTCGTCCAGGGCCACCAACGATTTTTGCTGACAACCCACGTTCGCCCGGACGGCGACGGCATCGGCTCGATGATGGCCCTGGCCGCTGCCCTGGATGGCCTGGGCAAAAACGTCCGCACGGTGATCGCCAGTACCTACCCGCCACGCTACGCTTTCCTCGATCCGGACCGCCGAATCCGTTGCTTTGAGGGACCCAGCACAGAATACCGCGATGTCGACGCCATTGTGGTCATCGACACCGGCACCTGGAACCAGCTGGGCAGTTTCGGGGAGTATCTCAAGGGATCGCCGGCGGCACGGGTGGTGATCGACCATCACCTGACGCAGGACGACCTGGGCGGGCAGCGGCTGGTGGATGCGACGGCGGAGGCCAGCGGCCGGCTGGCGCATGAAGCCATCACCGCCCTGGGTGTGCCCCTGACGCCTGGCATGGCCTCGGACCTGTTCGTGGCCCTGGCGATGGACACCGGCTGGTTTCGCCATAGCAATGCGTCGCCCGCAACATTCGCCCTGGCGTCGAGGCTGGTCGCCGCCGGCGCCCGGCCCGACTTGCTGTATGATGAGTTGTTTGAGCGCAACAGCCTGGCCCGCCTGCGGCTGGTCGGGTGTGTGCTGGAACGCTTGACCGTGGTCCCTGGCGGCCGGGTGGCCTACACCGAGCTGCGCCGCGGCGATTACGAGGCGACCGGGGCTACCCCGCAGGACAGCGAGGACCTGGTCAACTACACCCGGAGCGTCGAGGGCGTCGAGGTGGGGGTGTTCTTCATGGAGCAGCCCCGGGGCGGAGTGAAGGTCAGCTTCCGCTCGCGCGGCGCCGTGGACGTGGCCCGTCTCGCCGAGACGTTCGGCGGCGGCGGCCACCGTCAGGCTTCGGGGGCCATCCTGCCGAACGCCTCGCTGGACGAGGCCCGCGCCCGCGTACTTCAGGCGATCGCCGCCCTGGTCGCCCCCGCCAGCTAGAGGTTCCCCTCGCCCCGGTACTCCGGGGGGAGGGGCCAGGGGTGAGGGGTTCTTTGCTAGAGAGATTGAGCCCCCTCACCCCCGACCCCTCTCCCCCGAGTACGGGGGCGAGGGGAGATGATTCGCCCCCGCCAGTTAATCCCGCCAGTTGGAGTCCAATCTCATGGGCACCGATCTTCCCACCCCAGCCTCGTTGCGCCTGCGCAATCTCCCTCTGCCGGCGCGCATCGTCATCAGCGCGTTTCTGCTGTCCGTTGGCCTAGGCTACCTGGCCGCCCTGGTGCAACTGCACATCCAGCATGCCACGCCTGGCAACCTTTTGCCCACCCCCGACGATGCCGTGCGCCTTTTCCACGGGGCGAAGGGCGAGCGACCCAAAAGCAAGCTCGAAGTGCTGATCGACGCGGAGGAAAACCTCAAGTTTGGCGGCAACGGCCAAATGCGGGACGCCTTCACGACAAAGAGCACCAAGCCGGATTGGGACAGCGCCATCGACAAGCGTGCCGAGAAGATCGCCGGCGATGGCAACGACGTGGAGGACAGGCACCGCGAGCAGGCCGAGAAGGAGCTGCGTGCCGAGCGAGACGGTGAACGTCGCGTGCTCCTGGCCTGGGTCAACGCCGGAGCGAAGAAGGAGGCGTATGAGCTGGATACCTTCGTTCTTCCAAGGGAGCTGATTGAGCAGCCGATTACAGCGAAGTACGTCAAGGAGAACGAACCGGAAAAAAAGGTGGTCAAGGTCACGTCGCTATTGACGGATCGTTGCATTCGCTGTCACAAGCCGGACGGAGTGGGCAAGGCCAAGGATTTTCCCCTCAACGACTACGCCAAGCTGAAACCCTACGTGATGGCGGCGGAGTCCTCCACGCGGATGTCGACCGAGAAGCTGGCTCAGACCACGCATGTCCACCTGCTCGGCTTCTCGATGCTGTATGGTCTGACCGGCTTGATTTTCGCATTCACCAGCTATCCGGGCCTTGTGCGTTTCGTGATTGCTCCCCTGCCGTTGGTGGCCCAGGTGGCCGATATTAGTTGCTGGTGGCTGGCCCGGCTGGATCCGCTGTATGCCCACGTCATCGTGTTCACGGGGGCGGCAGTCGCCGCCGGTCTGATGCTGCAGATTGCGCTGACCCTGTTTAACCTGTACGGCAAAGCAGGCAAGGGAGTGCTGCTCTTGTTGCTCCTCGCCGCCGGGTGGGGCGCCTGGCAGCTCAAGGGGCCCATCGAGCAGTATGTAGCCGAAGAGAAGATCGAGATGGCGGCGCAGAAGTGAATGGCCGTGCCGTCTCTGGCCCCTTGCAATCGGCCGGCCAACGTGCATGATAGGCCCGTCGCCCGCCGTACACCGGAGTCGTGCCATGTCCGCGCCGCACCGTCGTCACTTTCTCCGGGCCGGCGCCGCCCTTGCGGCCCTCGGGGGGCTGACGCCCCCCGTTCGCCTCGAAGCTGCTGAAAGCCACCTGCCCAAGTTCCGGCTGGGCATCGTCACCTACAACATCGCCAAGGACTGGGATGTCCCCACGCTCCTGAAGGTGTGCAGCGCGGTCGGCCTGTCGCCGGTGGAGCTGCGCACCACCCACAAGCATGGCGTCGAGCCGAGCCTGGGCAAGACAGGAACGCCAGCAGGTCCGCAAGCGCTTCGCGGATGCCGGCGTCGCCATCTGGGGCTGCGGCAGTGTCTGCGAGTTCCACTCGCCCGACCCTGCCACCGTCAAGAAGAACATCGAAACCTGCAAGGAGTTCGTGCAACTGGCGGCGGACATCGGCGGCAAGGGCGTGAAGGTTCGGCCCAACGGGCTGCCCAAGGATGTCCCCATCGAGAAGACTCTCGCACAGATCGGCAAGGCGCTCATCGAGTGCGGCAAGGCGGCGGCCGATGCCGGCGTCGAAATTTGGGTCGAAGTCCACGGCGGTGGACCGGCCGACCGCGCGGCAGCGCCATCCCCCCTACTGCAAGACCATGATGGAGCACTGCGGCCTGAAAAATGTCGGCCTCACCTGGAACAGCAATCTAGGCGACATTAAGGACAAGTCGGTGGCCGAGTACTTCCGCCTCTTGCGGCCGTGGATCAAGTCGTGCCACATCAACGAGTTGTACAAGGACTCGACCGGCGCCTATCCGTATCGCGAACTGTTCCGATTATTCCGCGAGACCGGCTACGACCGCGTCACCCTGTGCGAGGTCGGCAAGAGCCCGCCGGATCCAGCCTCCGGCGAGGACGTGCTCCGCTACTACAAGGCGCTGTGGACGGAGTTGAACCGGGTCTAGTGCATCGTCAACAGTGACAACTTGAGTAGCTGAAGTCGCCAGACTTCAGAAAACCCGAACTCTGGCGAGTTCGGCTACCCCAAGTCCGAGCTTGACCGAGCCTGGGCTTCGCCAGCAGGTTAGCGCGCTGCGCAGGCCTTCCGAGCGCGTCGGCGGGACCTTCTGCCCCTTGGTCTGATCGGGCAGGGGATCGCGCTCGAAGGCCGGGACGGTTTCCGCCGGCACGGCCGTCGCGCTGTTGGCCGCCTCCCCCAGGGCCTCGCCGGCCAGGAACTCGACCGTGTTCTTCGCCGGGATGCGCAGGACGCGACCAGTACCGATCTCCATGTCCCTGTGCTCCGCGATCCGCACCACGCGCAACGTCCCAAGGCCGGGGATGCTGACGGTGTTGCCCTTCTTGAGCTCATCGCGGAGGACGGGCCCCAGGGCGTTGAAGACGCGGGCCGCTTGGGCCTCGGTGACCCTGGCCTCACGCGCCAGGCGCTGGTTGACGCTAAGCTCCGGCCGCGGCTTCTGCAGCTGGGCCGAGGCCTCCATCGGGATCAAGCCGCCCAGGGCGACCACCACGGTCGCCAGGGCCCACCACGGTCGCTGTGTCATTCTTCACCTCGCTCTGTTTCGCCAGGATCCCACGTCGATCGTCTCCCTCAGATAGCTTACCACAGAGGCGTGCCCGAAACCGGAACCCGACAGAGATTAGCCGGCAGGGGTTCTCAATCCATGAAACAAGGCTTGACTGTCCGCTACGCCACGGCCACAAACGTTCCGGTCCGCACCGACTCGATCTCCTTGTGGCACAGGACCAGGGCGTCGCGGGCCAGCTGGCCGCTCAGCAGGTCGGGCTCCTTCCCCGCGACGACGCCATTGACGGCCGTCTGAAGTTCGCTGGTAAAGGCCGCGATCGGGTCGCCACCGCCCTCCAGCTTCGGCTGCTCGGCCTTGCCGTCGGCAGCGAGCACCGTCAGCGGCGCGGTGCCGGACTCGTAGACGAGTGTCGCCCTTTCCAGGTAGATTTCGTAGCCGTGAACGAATGGCCGACCCTTCTGGGCCACCGCCCCGCTGGAGCACGAGACCGCCGGACCACCGGGGCCGTACAGGTACTGCGTGGTCAGGTAGGCCACGGCCTCCTTCTCCAGGACGCCAGTCGAAAAGACGCGAGTGGGCACACCGCAGACCAGGCCGATGAAATGCGTGTCGTGGATGTGCAGATCGACGGCTGGGCCGCCGGTCTTGGCGGCATCGCCGATGTCGGCCGACCAGTCCGGCCGGGAGATCACCCGCTTGAAATGCGCCCCCAGCAGCTTGCCGTGCTGCTCCGCCGCGGATCGCCTGGGCCGCATAGGCGAACTCCGGGAAAAACGGGAGCACGTGGGCGACCATCAGCAGCTTGCCGCATTCTCGGGCCGTGGCCACCATGGCGTCGGCGTCCTCCGGCTTCAGCGCGATGGCCTTCTCGACCAGGACGTGCTTGCCGGCCTTCAAGGCAGCGATGGCGGTGGCGGGGTGCTGATCGGTCGGATTGCAGATGTCCACCATGTCGATGTCGGGGTCGGCCAGCAGCGCCGGGAGGCGATCGTATTTCTTGAGGCGTGAGAGGTCGACCTGCTCGCCCGGCGGTCCGAAGTTGCCGCGGATGCCGCGCCAGTCGCCACTCAGTTTTCGCGGATCACGGCTACAGACGGCCGCCAGCTGCGCCCCCCGGAGGCGCTGGGCGGCCAGGTAGTGAATCCAGCCCATGAACCCGACGCCAACTATGCCGATCCGCACCATTGATAAGTCCTTCTTACAGCGTTCGGACAGAATGACTGCGAGCCCGCGGCGCAAGCCAAGGGCGCCCCGGCCCGCCCTTGGCTTGCGCCGCGGGCTCACAGAGGTGCCGACTCAGCCGTGCTTTGTGGTATTCTCGGCAGATTTTTCTGGATTACGACCATGATACCTTCCCTTGCTCGTTCTAACCACGCGACGCGCGGAAGCAAGACCGGTGGCGGGCTGCCCCGAACTGGTTCGCCGTTGTGACACGGTCGCCGTTGTGGCACGGTCTCCTGACCGTGCCATCCCGCTTGACCGAAGGTCTTCCGGAATCCGCGATGGCTGCGTGGAGACGTTCGGTCAGCTGAAGTGGCACGGTCAGGAGACCATGCCACAACGGGGGGGCGAGCGGCGCGGCGTAAGCCTGCCGAGGCGGCCGAAAAAAATCTGTATTCGCCGCCCCGCATCCTGCACTATGAGGGGGTGAGGACGAACGCATGTCGGGTCCGTCGTTGAACCGTGTCGTCCACTTCCTCCGCCGTGCGGCCGCGCCGGCCGGCGGCGATGAGGATGGTGAACTGCTGCGCCGTTTTGTCGCCGCGGGCGAGGAGGCGGC
Source organism: uncultured Planctomycetota bacterium (assembly GCA_963827935.1). Taxonomy (GTDB): domain Bacteria; phylum Planctomycetota; class Planctomycetia; order Gemmatales; family Gemmataceae; genus DATFNV01. Next base: position 112,758 of record CAWHCN010000006.1, read on the forward strand.
GTTCGCGGGGCTGGTGCGCCGACATGGGGCGATGGTACTCGGCGTCTGTCGCCGCCTACTCGACGACGCCCACGAGGCGGAAGACGCCTTTCAGGCCACTTTCCTGGTGCTGGCGCGGCGGGCGGCGGCGGTTCGCAAGCAAGACTCGGTGGCGAGCTGGTTGTACGGCGTGGCCTACCGGGTGTCGCGGCGGGCGCGGGCGGCCGCGGCCCAGCGGCCGCGGGCCGCCGGCGCGGCGGTGGAGCCGGTTTCGACCGCCGACCCGACGGCCGAAGCGGCCTGGCGCGAAGTGCGGCCGGTGATCGACGAGGAACTGAGCCGCCTGCCGGAAAAGTACCGGGCCCCCTTGGTGCTGTGCTACCTCGAAGGGAAGACCAACGAGGAGGCGGCCCGGCTGCTCGGCTGGACGAAAGGGACAGTGTCGGGCCGGCTGGCGCGGGCGCGCGACCTACTGCGGCCGCGGCTGGCCCGGCGCGGCCTGGCGCTGGCCGCGGCTGGCGTGGGGATACTGCTCGCCGAACATGGAGCGGCGCCGGCGTCGGCGGCGCTGGTCGAAACGACGGTCAAGGCGGTGCTGGCGGGCGGCCTCTCGGCTCCCGCGGCGGCACTCGCGCAAGGAGTCATACGAGCCATGTTCCGGAAGAAGATCGCAACAGTTGCGGCGCTGATGGTGGGACTCGGACTGGTCGCCGGCGGGGTGGGACTGCTGAGGCAGTACGCTCCAGGCGGCGATGAGCCGCCGCCAAAGGGGAAGCCTGGCGTCGTCTTCACGCTGCCCGAGGAGCCGAAGAAGGAGGCCGACGACTCGCCGAAGTTGCAAGGGACGTGGCAGGCGGTCGCGCTGGAACACAACGGCCAGAAGCTGTCAGCCGAGTCGGTCAAGAAGTTCCGCCTCATCATTCGCGACAACATCATCACGTTCGACCCGGACGGCAACAAACGAGAGGCGAGCTTCGCGCTGGGCACCGGCAACAAGCCGAAGGCGATCTTCTTGAAGACCGATGTGAAGGGGCCGATGGTCCGCGGCATTTACACGGTAACTGACAAAGAGTTGAAGATTTGCTTCGACAACGACGAGGGCAAGACGACGCCGACCGAGTTCGCGACGACGCCGGAAAGCGGGCTGACGCTCATCACCCTGGAGCGCACCGCCGCCGTCGCCAAGGCGCCTGAGGAGAAGCGCTACACCCTCGCGATGGACAAGAAGCCGTGGAAGGATGTCATCGAGTGGTTCGCGGACGTGAGCGGCCTGAGGTACACCGGGAAGGAAACGCCCGCCGGGACGTTCACGTTCACCCCCGCCAAGGGCAAGCAATACACCATCCCGGAAATCGTGGATATCCTCAACGAAGCGCTCCTGGCCGACAAGAAGACTCCCTACCTCCTCGTACGCCGGCCGAGGCAGCCGCCGGCGGGAACATTCGCCCTCGTCCCGGCGGACCAAAGGCGCACCCCCAGCCCACGCATAGACCTGGAGGACCTGGACAAGTTCGGCCGGACGGAAGTTGTCTCGGTGATGGTGCCGCTCAAGGGCGGACGCAGCGCCGAGGTCATCGCGGTCGTGCGCAAGCTGGGGAGCCCCTGGGGATCGGCGACGACTCTGGCGGGCGGCCGCCGGCTCACCCTGACCGACACCACGGCTGCGGTGCGAGAAATCATCAAGACCCTGCGGGCCGCCGACCTTGTTGAGGACGCGACGCCGCGCACGTTCAAGGGGTCGGACTCCCCGGTGCGGGCGGTGGCGTTCTCCCCGGACGGAAAGACTATCTGGACTTGCCCCGAGGACGGCCGCGTCTCGGCGTGGGACGTGACAACCGGCAAGGTGCGAGCCGCGCTGAAGTCTGAGGATGGCAACAAGTGCCTGGCGATGGCCGTTTCGCCGGACGGCACGCGCCTGCTGCTCGGCGGGGCCTTCGTCCCGCGAAACTACACGGCGCAAAGGAGGACGCGAAGTTGGCCGGCCGGATCGCCGTCTACTCCTCCGACCTCGACGAGCTCTGGCGCCGGGACGATTCTCTCGGGGTGATCCCGGCCGTCGCCTTTTCCCCGGACGGAAAGCGCGTCGCCGCCGCCTGCCCCGGCGCACTTGTCCTAATGGACGCGGAGACGGACAAGGTAACAATGGCGATTAAATATGCGCAGTACGGCTTACCGACCGCGGTGGCATTTTCGCCCGACGGCAAGCTCCTGGCCGCCGGCGGCGCGGACAAGGTGGTGAGGCTATGGGACGCGGCGACTGGCAAGGAACTGCGTGTGTTTCCGGAACACCTGGGCGCCATCACGGCGGTGGCGTTCTCCCCTGATGGGCGGCACCTGCTGACGGCCTGTGGCGACTGCGCTGTGCAGCTGTGGGATGTGGCCACCGGCAAGGAAGTGCGGCAGTGGGTGGCGGCGACCAAGGGCGTCCCGTCGGTCGCGTTCAGCCCCGACGGCAAGCTGATCGCGACGGGGGGGACGACCGGCCCCGTCGCGCTGTGGGACGTGGCGACGGGCAAGGAGGTGTCGCGGGTCGAAGGGCACAAGGGGGTGGTATACGGCCTTGCGTTCAGCCCGGACGGCAAGATGTTGGTAACCGCCGGGGCGGACGGTGAGGTAAGGGGGTGGGGCGTGGGGAAGTGAGAATTGGCTTGGCTTGCTACCCGACCGTGGCGGCAAGCAGCGCTTGCCAGGTTCATGCCCTTTCTGGCCTCGCAGCAGGCGATCTGCGAGCCGGCGGATGTGGGAAGGCGTTCGATGCGCCAATACCACCAACCACCTTGCTACCGGCGCGCCGCTTCTCACTTCCTTTGGAATGCGACCCAGCACGTGGTCCATTGGCTTGGAGCAGCACTGGTAGCCAGGGCAAACGCATCTAATTCCCCATAAGAAGGCCAAGAATCGCCTCGCGGATCTCGTCGTTCCATCCCGCTTGCAAGCGTTTCTTCTCGATGCCGCCCGTGCTTGATTCGTCGCGCCGCAACAGGGAGACTACCCAGCGACGCAGCAAGGCGAGGTTGGCCGCGGCATTGCCGGTACGCGCTCGGTTGCGATCCTCTGCGAAATACATGTCCAGCACCCAGTGGAGCCCGTTTTCAATTCCCCAATGGCCACGAATCGCCACGGCCAACTTCTTCGCCTGAGGCGACAGACTGCTGATGAAGTAGCGCACCTCCGACTTCTCCACGCCCCCTTCCTGGTAGGTCCGGGTACAGCGAGCGATGCTCTTCAGGTCGCGCCACGCCTCTAGGTTGCGCAGCGTCTCCGGCACCGCCATGGTTTGCGTGCGGCGCGTCTCCTGGCGACCGTGGCCCTTGTCGTACGCCGTGTGCGTCCGCACCGTGGCCGATCCCTGACCGTCGTCCACGGCCTCGAACGCTGCGACGATGTCCTCTTCCAAATGGTCCTGATTTCCTTTCACCGCCAGCACGTAATCCGCCCCTTTGTCGCGAATCTTGGCCGCGATCTCCTTCTGGCACCCCATGGCGTCGATGGTCACGATGGCCCCGGTCAATTCCAACACCTCCAACAGCTTGGGAATAGCGGTAATCTCATTGGACTTGGTGGCCACAACCTCTTGGCCCAGCAGCAAGTGATTCGCCGTTGCCCAGGCGCTGACGACGTGCAGTGGGTTCTGGCCCTTGGCCTTGTCCAGAGTGGCGCGCGCCGTCTTGCCGTCAATGGCCACCAACTGGCCGTCGGTGCTCTCCTGCAGGGCCGCCACCCACTCCAGGAAACAGGCAACAAAGGCCTTGCCATCCAGGGCGGCAAACACCCGCGTGAACGTATCGTGCGACGGCGTGCCATTGGGCAAGTCCAGGTATTTCTCCAACCAGGCCCGCTTGCTGGTGCCGAACTTGGCCATGGCGACGCAATCGTTGGCGCCGCTGACGACGGCACACAGGGCGATGAAAAGGATGTCCAGCAGGTCGTGACGTTTGGTGCGGTTCACCCGCGGGTCCGTCAAGGTGGCGAAGGGGGAAAGCAAGGTACCGGCGCGGGACTGCGACATGCCGATTCTCCTCCGTGAGACGGGCGACTTCGAGGAGAATCATTCGCGAGTCCCTTGTCCCAGACTACTGAACAGCCAATAATGCACAGGCGTTTAGATGCGTTTGCCCTGCACTGGTAGCATATTCTTGATACGTCCATAAAATGGTCCGGTCCGAAGGATCCACGCAGGTCGAATTGTAATTCCCCCAGGCAAGCCCATATTTGCTCTTGCCATTGCTCGAAAAGACGGTCGTCCCCTTCGCGGCCAAGATGGCCGGCCGCATCGTGTTCGAGGGGTCGTTGGCGGCATGCATCATGACGTACACCGAGGGATATTCCTTGGCCGATGTGCGCGTGCAGCCCAGCCCAACATTTCCACTGGCGTCCACCGCGAGCGAGGGTACGAGATAATCACAGTTGGGGTCATCGACAAAACCTTCCTGCAAGAGGGCGCCGTCCTTCGCCCGGATTTCACACCAAAACACGCCGCAGCGCGAATCGAGGGCGCGCTTGGCCTCGTTGCAGGTGAACAGGCTGCCTTCGTGCTGGTAAACGCAAAGCGTACGTCGGCCCTCGTCGGCGCGTAACTTCTCGCCGGGGGCGGGCTGAATCGCCTGGTTCTTCAACGAGCCGCCATTGGGGATGATGTACGTCTTGCTCAACGGAATCATTTGCATCTTGGAGATCGACGCGGTATTTCCTGCCCAGGTGATCTTGTACATGAACATCTTCGAGAAGCTGTTGCCAAACTCGTGGTTGAGAAGAACCGCTGGGGCATCGGGCGCTTTGTTTGGGTTCAGGTCCGTCGCAGGGAAACATTCAATCTCCAGCTTGGAAAACGTCTGTAAGTGGGCGAGGCTCGGTCCATCCGGCGCGATGGCGTCGGCGATGGGGATCGCATGGACGCTCATCATCGTATGGGTGTCGCCCGTCAATTGATAGAAGGCGATATATAACCCATTCTCGTCCACCCCCAATTTCATCCCCGGGTCGGTCGGCTCCATGGGGAGTTTTACCGCCTTCCAACCCTTGGTGGGGTCGGAGGATTCAGAAACCGCCAGATATCCCATGGAAAGCTTTCTGGCCTCGGCGATTACCGCGAACCAGCGCTTGGAAAGCGGGTCATAGAGCAGGCGCGGGTCGTTCAGCTTGGGGAAGTCGAAGACGGGCTTGGTGTTCTTCCAGAATTCGGTCTGGGTCATCCGTTTGACGACCTTGCCGCTCTTCTTGTCGTGGATCACGAAGTTGGCGTTGGTAAAATCGACGACGTGCTCCGGCCCGACCGCGCCGCTGTTGTCCGGTGCATCCTTGGGACCGGGGCCGGTATCGCCCCGAAATGTGGCTAAGATGGCGACGCCCGGTTCCGTGTTGGTCGGGCGCTTTTCGGCCAGCTTCCGCACGACTACCAGCACCGGGTTGGACGAACGGATGTTACCCTTGCCGCCCGTGCCGAGCACGGAGAAGGCGTGGTAGCCCGCCTTCAGGTCCTTCACGTTGAACTTGGCTGGGCCCTTGGTCAGCTCGCCCACCTTCGTCGCCCCGTCGTACAGCTCCAGTTTCGTCCAGCCGATGAACTTGGAATCGTCCAACTTGATCGTGATGCCGGAACCGGCGTCGAATACCTCGTCCTTGGCCGACATGTTGCTCGGCGAGGTAATCTTCAGCGGCCAGTCGTGGGTTGCGTAGGCCCGATAGATGAAAGCGATGTCCTCGTTCAGCAGCCAGCTCGACTTGGCGATTGTCCCCTTGAACTCCTTGGCGGGGTTGATGGCCGTCAGGCCGCTCTTCCAGGTGGTGTTGTCGGCCACCCAGCCGGATTCCAAATCAACGGGTTTCAGCTTCACCGGCCCCTTCCGCACATCCCCATCGGCGGGGTAACGGAGGCGGACGGCGGCGTCCAACATCGGCATGGCCAACACTTCCTGTCCGGCCATCTCGTGGCCGACGCCCTGAACGGCCATCCACCCCCAGAGCGCTCCCTTCGGGCGGTACTCGGCCAGCACCGGCTTCAGGGCCTTCGACATGCCGCCCGCCTCGCCCGGTTCGTGCTCGAGGTCGCCGTTGATGACACACACCGGCGTGCCCAGGTTGGCGGCCATCGGCCTGCCGTTCAGCTTCAGGGTGGAACCAACGATGACCGCAGCGATCAGTCTGTCGGGGTCCGCCATCAGCAACCGCCTGGTGAAGCCACCGCCGGCCGAGAAGCCGGTCGCAGCGTACGGCGCGTTGACCAGCTCGGGGTGCTTGGAGTCCGCGGCCAACTGCTTGAGGGCGTTTTGCAGCACCTTGTAATCGTGCAGGTAGAAGTCCTTCGCCCCCAGGAACGCGAAGCCGTGCAGGTTCAGGAACTCGCGGTACCAGACTTGTTCGTGGTAGTCCCGCGAGTCGCCGCCGGAGTACGGCCCGACCAGCAGGATGCCGCGGTCGACCTCCAGGCCGTCGGGCACCACCAGCCGGAACTTGTGGTCCACCTTGGCGGGCGGCGTGGCCTTGACGACGTGGTCGTAGACCTTGTACGCCCGTTGCTTCGGCGCGGCGGAGGCTCCGTTGCTTGGTAGCGCCGATCCGACCAGCGCCACCAGCGCGAAGGAAACGATAGACAACCTCTTCATGCTGCCGTCCTTTCCGTTGTGATTGTTCACGCGCTTCCTACTCTTGTCATGCCCGCCGGAACTCCACGGCGGCGGACCGACAATCGTCATCTAGCTCTCGATCACGGGTTGCATACGCCCATTGTAGTCGGGGCGTGGACCGCGGCGGTGCTGCCCCAACGGCGCGGTCCCCAGCGGACTGGTGGTTCGCCGGCCGATCGACACTTTGACCGCGTAGGCCACCCCTGCTAGAATCAGCGTGTTGTGGCCGGTGGACACCGCACCCGGATGGTCGCGCACGCACATGACGCCGCTCGCCAGCCCGCACAGCCTGTCGTACTTCAAGCACTTCAAGATGGAGCTGGAGTTGTGGGCCGCGCCGCCCGCGCCGCCGCTGCCGCCCGGCTATCGGTTCGTCGCCTGGCACGACGGCCTGCTCGGCGACCATGCCGACGCGCTGGTGGCCAGCTTCCACGAAACCATCGACGCCGTGGTCTTCCCCAGCCTGGGCGATCGCGCGGGTTGCTACTATCTGATGACCGAGATCAGCCGCAAGTCCGGCTTCCTGCCGTCGGCCACCTGGCTGTTGGCCGGTCCAACGGGCTATTGCGGTTCGGTGCAGGGCGTGCGCGAGGCGGGCGGCGTCGGGGCCATCCAGAACGTGGGTATCGCCCCCGGCTACCGCAACCGTGGGCTCGGCGCCGCCCTGCTGGGCCAGGCCCTGGAAGGATTCCGGAGGGCCGGGCTGAAACGGGCCCTCCTGGAAGTAACCGCCCAGAATGAGGGAGCCATCCGCCTGTACCGCCGCCTCGGCTTCCGACGGCGCAAGATCGTATACAAGGCCGTGCTAGCCCAGGTCGGCGCGTGGTAGTAGCAAAGGACAAAGGACAAAGGACGAAGGACGAAGGACGAAGGACCGATTACAAATAGAAAGCGCAAAGGGGGGGTGCCGAAATGCAGGAACAGGTGCCGTGGGATCGGCCACCGTTTGACCACTGCGAGCGAACCTTTCAGTTCGCCGTCCGTGTTGTCAATCTGTGCTTGGACCTGGAGAAGAACCGCAGGGTCCCACGAAGTCTCATTACCCAACTTCTGAAATCGGGAACGTCGGTCGGAGCCAACGTGGAAGAGGGGCAGGCAGGACAGAGCAAGAAGGACTTTGTCTCAAAATACTCCATTGCGCAAAGAAGTTCGCGAATCGCGTTACTGGCTCCGGCTGCTCGTGGCTACCAACCTGCTAGCGCCACAAATAGGCAATCCCCTATTCGGTGAAGCGGACGAGTTGCGACGGATCCTTTCGGCAATCATCCTGAAGGCAAAGAGTGATTGATCCGTCGCTTTTTGCGTTTGTCCTTTGTCCTTTGTCCTTTGAGGGCTACCCGTGCCGCAGGACGTTTACCAGCACACCTTCGAAAACGGTCTGACACTTTTGGCCGAGCGCATGGAGCATGTGCGCTCGGCCGCGCTCAACTTCCTCGTACCGGGCGGCTGCGTCTACGACCCGCAGCCGCATCGCGGCATCGCCTCGGTGCTGTCCGACCTGATTACCCGTGGGGCCGGCGAGCCGCGATAGCCGCGAACTGTCGCTGGCGCTGGACAACCTTGGCGTCGATCGCGACGAGTAGCGTCGGCACCCTGCACATGCGCTTCTGGGGTGCCACGCTGGCCCGGAACCTGCCGGCGGCGCTCGATCTCTACGCTGACATCATCCGCCGCCCGCACTTGCCCGAAGATGAGATCGAGCCGGTTAAGGCGCTGGCGTTGCAGGATTTGCAGGGCCTGGAGGACGAGCCACGGCAAAAGGTCATGATCGAGCTGCGCCGGCTGCACTATCCACCGCCGCTGGGCCAGGACCGCCGCGGCACCGAGGAAGGGATTGCTAGCCTGACGGCGAAGGTTGCCCGCAAGCACTATCAGCGGCTATTCACGCCGCGCGGCACCATCCTATCGGTGGCGGGCAATATCGACTGGCAGCCGCTGCGCGACCAGGTAGGCCGGCTCTTCGGCGACTGGAAGGCTGCTGCTCCGCCCGCCCTGACCCTGGGCCAAACCGGTGCCAGCCGCGCCCACCTCGACAAGGAGACGACGCAGACGCAGATCGGCATCGCTTATCCCAGCGTGCCGATCGCCCATGCCGATTACTACGCCGCCATCGGCGCGGTTAACGTGCTCAGCGGCGGCATGAGCGCCCGGCTGTTCACGGAGGTGCGCGAGAAACGCGGCCTGTGCTACTCGGTGTGGGCCAGCTATTCCGGCTTCAAGGACCGGGCCAGCGTCATCTGCTACGCCGGCACCACCAACGAACGCGCCCAGGAAACGCTGGACGTCACGCTCGGCGAGCTGAAACGCCTCCAGGACGGCATCGAGGACGAGGAGGTGGCCCGCGTGCAAGCCGGCCTCAAATCGTCGCTGATCATGCCGAGGAATCGACCTCATCCCGTGCCGGCACGCTGGCTTCGGACTGGTACTACCTGGGCGGCGTGCGCAGCTTCGACGAGATCCAGGCGGCTATCGAAGGACTGACGCCAGCGGGCATCGTCGAACATATCCGCCGTTACCCGCCGAAGGATTTCACGATCGTCACACTCGGACCCAAGGCGCTCACCACGAACGAATAACCGGTTAGCCGCGGCCAGGAGGGAGCGCTGGGGAATAGCGTCCGCTTCGCGTCGCGGCTAACCAGGTCGAGGAATTTTCATGCCTTTTCACAGCCACCGCTTGCCCAACGGCTTGCAGATCATCGGCGAAACCAGCCCGTCGGCGCGGAGCGTGGCGCTGGGGTTCTTCGTCCGCACCGGGTCCCGCGATGAGTCGCCGGAGGTCTCGGGGGTCAGCCACTTCCTGGAGCACATGGTCTTCAAGGGGACGCCGCGGCGCACGCGCCCTGGACGTCAACCGCGATTTCGACCGCATCGGCGCCCACTACAACGCCTTTACCAGCGAGGAAAACACCGTCTTCTACGCCGCCATTCTGCCGGAATACATGCCGCAGGCGGTGGATGTGCTGGCCGACATCCTGCGGCCTTCCCTCCGCGATGGCGATTTCGACATGGAAAAGAACGTCATCATCGAGGAAATCGGCATGTACGAGGACCAGCCGATGTGGTCAGCCTACGATCATGCCAAGAAGGTCTACTTCGCCGAGCATCCGCTGGGCAACAGCATCCTGGGCAGCGTCGAGAGCATCAAGGCACTGACGTCGCGACCAGATGCACGCCTACTTCCAGCACCGCTACGTGGCGCCGAACATCACCGTCGTCGCGGCCGGCAACTTCGAGTGGAGTGCCCTGGTTGGCCTGGTGGAACAGCACTGCGGCTCGTGGGCCGCGGGGCCGGTCGGCCGGCAGGGCATTCGCCCGGCTCCCGGCACCGGCGCGTTCCAGATGCATGACCAAGCCGAAGGTCGCCCAGGAGCACGTGCTCTTGATCTCGCCGGGCCCGGCCGCCGACGATCCGCTGCGGCATACGGCTGACACCCTGGCCCTGGCCCTAGGCGACGATTCCGGCAGCCGGCTCTACTGGGCCCTGGTCGATCCCGGCCTGGCCGAGTCGGCCGATGCCAGCTTCCACGATTACGAAGGCACCGGATCGTTTTACACCGCCTTCAGCTGCGATCCCGAGCAGACTGAGGAGAACCTGGGCATCGTGGCCGAGGTGCTGGCCGGCGTGCAGGCGGAGGGCATCACCCAGGAAGAGCTTAACCAGGCCAAGAGCAAGATTCTGTCGCGCGTGGTCCGCAGCAGCGAGCGGCTCCATGGGACGCATGCAGGCCATCGGCATGAGCTGGACCTACCTGGGCAAGTACCGCACCGTGGACGACGAACTGGCCGCCTTCGACGCCGTGACACTGGAGACGGTGCGCGCCCTGCTGGAGCGCTATCCACTCACGCGAACCACGACACTGGCCCTGGGGCCGCTGGACAAGGTGACGCAGCCCGGCTGAAAAGAATGGAACACGGATGAACGCGGATTGGACGGATTTTCACGGATCAATCCGTGAAAATCCGTCCAATCCGTGTTCATCCGTGTTCTATTTTTGATCTCGTTGTCGCACTTTGGGGAAGCTCTTCGACGCAGATGCCTCTTCCCCTCCCTCCGTCTTGCGAACGAAATACCCTGACACGCCCGGTGTCTGTTCAATAATCGGGAAGCCCTTCTCCGGCCCCAGCACCGCGATCACCTTGGTGAGCGGGTCGGACCAGAGGCCGTTGGGCGCCACCACCGTGGCCGTCATCCGCCCGACTAGCCCGATTCCCGTTTTCGGATCGAGAATGTGCGAGTAGCGTTTGCCGCCGATCTCGACGTATTGCTCCGCGTCGCCCGATGTGGAGACGGCGGCGTTGACCAGCAGCAGATACTTCTTCGGCTTGCTCTCGGGGTCCTCGACGGGGGCGATGCCGACGATCCAGGCGTCGGCGTCGGCCGGCGCATCGCCGACCGCGATGTCGCCGCCCGCCGCCACTAGGGCCCGTGGCAGGCCACGTTTCTTCAGGACCAGGAGCGCCTGGTCCGCCGCGTAGCCCTTGGCGATTCCGCCCAGGTCGAGCTGCATCCCCTTCTTCTCCAGACGGACCGTGTGCTGCCGCGCGTCCAGCTTCACCTTGTCGTAGCCGACCAGCATCCGGGCCCGGGCCAGGTCCTGGGCGTCGGGCATCTGCATCGTCTTGCGGCGCGGCGCCAGAGGCGCACGACTGGGCCGACCGTGATGTCGAAGGCCCCGTCGGAGCGTTTGGCCACCTCCTGGGCGCGCTCCAGGACCGTCCAGAGATCGTCGCTGACCTTGACGGGGTCGCCGCCGGCTTTGGCACACAGGCGCATCAATTCGCTGGCGGGCTTGTAGTCGCTCATGATACCATCGAGTTCCGCGACTCGGGCGAACGCCGCTTCCGCTGCTTTCCTGGCCGTCGCCTCGTCGGCGGCGTAAACGATGATCTTGAACAGCGTGCCCATGTGCGGCTGGGTGAAGCTGTAGCGTGTCAGCTTGGGCTCGGCAGCCGATGCGGGTAGGGCAAACGCCGCGACCAGTGCGAAGGCCGCAAGCAAAGACTTGCTCATCAGTTTGTTCCCGGCGAACCGGCTGCGTAAGCTGCCGGGTTTAGGGTCGTCACCCGGCAGCTGACGCTGCCGGTTCGCCTCAGCGCCGGCGAACCGCCTGCGTAAGCTGCCGGGTTTAGGGTCGTCACCCGGCAGCTTAGGGTCGTCACCCGGCAGCTTAGGGTCGTCACCCGGCAGCTTACGCAGCCGGTTCGCCTCAGCGCCGGCGAACCGGCTGCGTAAGCTGCCGGGTTGTGGGTCGTCACCCGGCAGCTGACGCAGCCGGTTCGGTTTGTTCCCGGCGAACCGGCTGCGTAAGCTGCCGGGTTTAGGGTCGTCACCCGGCAGCTGACGCAGCCGGTTCGCCTCAGCGGATACAGTTGAATAGAACAAGGACACCCTCTTCGGAGAGTACCAGAAACGTCTTATCCTGTCCCGGGCCGCCAGCTGGGGATGGGGATTCCAGAACCGGAGGTCACATCCATGTCCGAGAAACACGAGCAATCGCGACGAACATTCCTGAAGACGGCGGCGGCCGGAGGAGCGATCCTCGCCACCGAGGCCCTGCTGCCGCAGGTGTATGCGGCGGGCAGCGACGCCATCAAGGTCGGCATCGTCGGCGTCGGCGGCCGCGGCTCGGGGGCCTGCGAGAACGTCCTCAAATCGACCAACGGGGTCACCATTGTCGCCATCGGCGATGTTTCCCCCAACCAGATCAAGGGCGCTCGTAACTACCTGACCGAGCGCCTGGCCAACGAGAAGGAAGTCAAGAACCTCGGCAACCGCGTCGATCTGCCCGAGGATCGCTGCTTCGCCGGCCTGGATGCCTACAAGAAGGTCATCCACCATCCCGAGGTCAACTACGTCATCCTGGCCACCCCGCCCGGCTACCGCCCGCAGCACATCGAGGAAGTGGTCAGCGCCGGCAAGAACCTGTTCACCGAGAAGCCGGTCGCCACGGACGGTCCTGGCATCCGCAAGGTGTTCGACGCCTACGAGGTGTCGCTGAAGAAGGGGATGAAGATCGCGGCCGGCACGCAGCGCCGCCACCAGGCCGGCTACATCGAGACGATCAAGCGCATTCACGACGGCGCCATCGGCGACCCGATCCTGCTCCGCGCCTACTGGAACAACCAGGGCATCTGGTTCCACAAGCGCGACGGCCTGGGCGGCTACCTGGATCAGACGGGCGACCTGGCCTACCAGCTCTACAACTGGTACCACTTCTGTTGGATCTGCGGCGATCACATTGTCGAGCAGCATATCCACAACCTCGACGTGTGCAACTGGATCATGAAGACCCATCCGATCCGGGCCTGGGGCATGGGCAGCCGCGTCGGCCACAGCAGTGCCCGGCCCGACGGCGATCCGAAGGACGTCGGCAACATCTTCGACAACTTCTCGATCGAGTTCGAGTACCCCGGCGGGGCCCGCCTGATCAGCCAGTGCCGCCACATCCCCGGCACCTGGGACCAAGTCTCCGAGGCGTGCCACGGCACCAAGGGGTTCAGCCAGGTTTCCGCCTACCGCATCAACAAGGAAACCGTCGCCAGCCACAACGAGCGCAACCCCTACGAGCAGGAGCACGTCGACCTGATCGAGGCCATCCGCGGCGACAAGAAGCTGAACGAGCTGAAGCAGGTGGCCGAGAGCGCCATGACGGCCATCCTGGGGCGCGAGGCCGCGTACAGCGGCAAGGAGACCACCTGGGACGCGGCCCTGGCCATGAGGCCGCTGGTGGACACCGCAAGCCTGAACTTTGATTCGGTCATTCCGGTGCCGCCCGTCCCGGTGCCCGGCAAGTATCGCCTGCAAGAGTGGCCGCTGAAGGCCTCCCGCACGCCCCGGCGGGGCGGCTAATCTGATGGCGGACGTCCCGCAGGACACACGAACCGTGGGTCCTGCGGGACCGGAGCACGCCCCCCATGGAACTGCCCGACGACGCCCGCGAACTGCAGCGCATCGCCGACTACCGGGCTGCCGCCAAGGTGCTCCGCGGCGTGAGCAACGGCCGGATCGTTTCCGGCCTTCTCTTCATCGGCTTTGGGGTCACGGAGCGGGGCAACGTCTACGCCTACGCCCTGGCGGTCCTTGGCGTCATCATGATCGGCGTCGGCATTGGGTCCCGGCTGGCGCCAGCCGCCTCCTGGCTCCTCATCCACGCGATCACCGGCATCAGTATTGGTGTCATCAACCTCGGCGTTGCAGCCCTGGCATTGGTGATAGGCATGCGAGGATGGCTCCCTCTGCTTTGCGGCGGCCTGGGCGTTTTCATTCTGCTGGCCAGCGTTCGCCGGCTGGGGCTTTATTCCCGCTACGGTGACGCCCTCAGCGATCCCGCCACCGCGGACGAAAGCCGCGAGCTGGCGTCCCTGGTGCAGGCGCCGTGCTTGCCAGGCCGAACGACGACGCGGTGTTCCGCTTTCGCGTCACGGATTTCGGCAAGGGACGAGAGTGGCGTGCCCTGCTGTATGGCGATTCCATCCTGTTCGTCGCCCTGCCGCTCAAGACCGTCCAGGCGGCCGACCGAGACGATACCGAGATCGACGTGACGGGCAGAAGGGCATCGGATCGAAGCCTTCAGGGGTCGCTGCGCATCCGAGAGAAGCGTCTGTCGATCCTCATCTCTGCCGAGGCCCTCGACCGCTTCGATGCGTGGAAGGACGAGGGGGCGGAGGACGAGGTGGAACCGGAGGAGGCAGCCGAGCGACCGCCGGGGGAGCCGCCGACGGGGATCAGGCCGGAGTGAGGGCCCCCACAATCCGCCCCACCACATATTCCCGCACCCGCACCCGGCTGGCGATATTCACATGCCAGATCCACGCCGGATCGATCGGCGAATCCGGTGCATCCAGGTCGATATTCTCGATGAAAGGACACGCTCCCGGTGCCGCCAGCAGCGGCATGGCCGGGTAAAGGCGGCGGCGCGTGCGCCGCAGGTTGATGGCGTGGCCCACGTTGGCCGGGACCAGCAGTGGCAGCGTCACGTCGAGACAGACGATCAGGCTCACCGCGATGCCGGCAGTGCGTAAAGCCTCGGCGGCGAACAGGGCGGAACGGCCGCCACAAGAATGGCCCACAAATGCAACCGGTCCGTCGCGGCCGGCCTCGTGGTCCGACAGCACCTGCCGCACCGCCCAGCGATCACCGCGGCAGCGCAGGTCCTCGGCCCAGAAACCCCGGCGGCGAAGATCATCGCACATCGTCCCGAAGCCCCGGCTGAAGACAATCCCCTGGCCCCGGAAGAAGAAGACACGCCCGGGAGCCGATTTCGGGTCCGGATTGGGCACCCGGGTGGTTGCCCAGCCGAGCCGCACCAGGCAGGGAACGAACGAGGTCGGGTCGGGAATCCTCATGGCTGCCTCGGCTCCAGGGTGAAGCCGAAGACGATTTCGACGGGAGCCGTAGGGGCGGCCGAGATCGGCGGCTGGGCAGCGACTGCCTCGGCGAAACCGGCCAAGTCGTCGAGCCGCAGACCGAAGAGTGATGCCGGCCGGGTCCGGCGAAACAGGTCGGCGGCGGCGCGGGCGTGAGTGACGACGCCGGACGGCCGGCCCTCGCGCACCTTGACGCCGGCGGCGGCCAGCTTGATGAGCCCCTTCAGGAAGTCGGCCTCGGTGCCCCGCCGGCCGCAGGCGTGCCACAGCGACTCCCACGCCTCGTGCGCTTCCCAGTAGTAGCCGTGGTTGAACAGGTCCACGGCACGCAGGAACGTTCGGGAGCGGACCCAGTCTTCGGCAGCGGGCCGGGTGGGATGCTCGGGATGCTGGCCGAAGCTGTGTCCACGGGGATCGCTCTGCGGGTGGGGCGTGCGGCCGGGGACGTGAGCATAGGGGGGCAGCGGCAGTTCCGGCAACAGTCGCGGCGGATGCATGAGGCACTCCCGTGGAGCGAGCCCCGGCGAACCGGCAGCGTGAGCTGCCGGGTTGGGGGCCATCGCCCGGCAGCTTACGCAGCCGGTTGCCGGGCGAACCGGCAGCGTAAGCTGCCGGGTTGGGGGCCATCGCCCGGCAGCTTACGCAGCCGGTTGCCGGGCGAACCGGCAGCGTGAGCTGCCGGGTTGGGGACCATCACCCGGCAGCTCACGCAGCCGGTTGCCGGGCGAACCGGCAGCGTGAGCTGCCGGGTTGGGGTCCATCACCCGGCAGCTTACGCAGCCGGTTCGCCGGGCACAATCTACCCAACAGGTCCGCGTTGGACCAACCCGATTTTTTCTTGCGGCTGCTTAGTCCCCCAAAAACTTGTATTCGCTTCTCCCCCTGCGGGCACTATCAAGAAGATGGACTACGGGCCGAGGATCAGCCGATGCCGGGTGCGTCGATGAATCGCGTCCTGCACTTCCTACGCCGCGCTGTCACGCCAGCGGGCAGCGAGGAGGACGGCGACCTGCTGCGCCGCTTTATCGCCCAGCGCGAGGAGGCGGCGTTTGCGGGGCTGGTGCGCCGGCACGGCGCGATGGTGCTCGGCGTCTGCCGTCGCGTGCTCGACAATGCCCACGATGCCGAGGATGCCTTCCAGGCCACCTTCCTGGTGCTGGCCCGGCGGGCCGCATCCGTCCGCCAACCGAATTCGGTGGCGAGTTGGCTGTACGGCGTAGCCTACCGCGTGGCGAGCAAGGCGCGGACCGCCGCCGCCCTGCGGCCGCACACCGAATCCACAGTGATCGAACCGGTTGCATCGTCCGATCCGGTGGCCGATGCCGCCTGGCGCGAGCTGCGTCCGATCATCGACCAGGAGCTGAATCGCCTGCCGGAGAAGTACCGGGCGCCGCTGGTCCTGTGTTACCTCGAAGGGAAGACCAACGAGGAGGCGGCGCGGCTGCTCGGCTGGACGAAGGGGACGGTCTCGGGCCGACTAGCCCGCGCCCGGGCCCTGTTGCGGCCACGCCTGGCTCGCCGCGGCCTGGCCCTGGGTGCGGCGGCCGGCGTGGTGCTGCTGGGCCCAACCGCGGCACCGGCGGCCCTGGTCGAATCAACGCTTCGAGCGGTGTTTGCCGGTCCCGTCGCGGCCCCCGCGGCCGCCCTGGCACAAGGAGTCATCAAGGCCATGATCGTTAAGAAGTTAACAACTGTGGCGGCTTGGGTGTTGGTTGTTGGGTTCATCGGCGGAGGCATCGGCTTGATCCGCCAGGCCGCCCCGGCCGCCGGCGGAGACGAAACCGACCAGCGAGCCCCGCGGCTCGTCGAGGGAGACCAGCCAGCCAAGGCCAAGCCAGGCATCCTTTTCACCGTCCCCGCGGAGCCGAAGAGCGAGGTCGAGGATCTAAAGCAGTTGCAAGGCACCTGGCAGGCCACGGCTCTGGAGCACAACGGCGAAAAACTCTCCTGGGAAGCGGCGAAGAAGTTCCGCATCATCATCCATGACAACGCCATCACCTTCGATTTCGACGGCGACAAGCGCGAAGCCCGCTTCACGCTGGGCAGCACCACCAAGCCCAAGACGATTTGGCTCAATCCGCGGGGTGGAACTCAGGGGGCAGTCCAGGGCATCTATAAACTGGGCGACGACTGGCTGACCATCTGCGTCGATAACGACAATGGGAAGACGGTGCCGACCAAGTTTGCGGCCAAGGCGGGGAGCGGCCTCACGCTGATCGTGCTGGAGCGGGCAAAGGACGGGAAGACCGCCGTAGAACCGCCGAAGGACGCAGAAAAAGCGATTCAGTTTCGAGAATGAAGGATAAGCCGTGGAAGGATGTCATCGAGTGGTTCGCGGATGTGAGCGGCCTGAGATACACCGGCAAGGAGACGCCGCCGGGGACGTTCACGTTCAACCCGCCCAAGGCCAAGCAATACACCATCCCGGAGGTCGTGGACATCATCAACGACGCGCTCTTGGCCGACAAGAAGACTCCCTTTCTCCTCGTGCGACGGCCGCGGCAGCCGCCGGGGGGACGTTCGCCATCGTCTCGGTGGACGAAAAGCTGCCCCCTCCCACCTCGCGCATAGACCTGGAGAACCTGGACAAGTTCGGCCGGACGGAAATTGTATGGGTGGAGTTGCGACTCAAGGGCGGACGCAGCGCCGAGGTCAGAGACATCCTGCGCAAACTGCACAGCCCCTGGGGATCGGCGACGACCATGCTGGGCGGCACCCGGCTTTCCCTGATCGACACCACGGCCTCGGTGCGAGAGATCGTCAAGGCGCGTAAAAGACAGCGATGCCCTTGAGACGGACGGCCGAGCCTGGTCCAAGGAATTGACGTTGGATCCGCCCTCGCCGGTGCGGACGGTTGCCTTCTCGCCGGATGGCCGGGTGCTCACCTTCTGCACCGAGAACGGCACGCTGTTAGTCTGGGACGCCGTCACCCCCCACAAGGTCCGCTTCAAGATCCGGTCTGACGGCGATTCTTGGCGCTCGTTGGCCCTGTCGCCCGACGGCAAGCTGATTGCGGTCGCCGGGAGCAGCGCGGGCAATGACGCCGAGGCAGGGCTGATCCGGATGGTCGATGCAGCGTCGGGCAAGGAGGTGCGGACGATACGCACCTTCGCGGCGAGCGTAAACGGCGTGGCCTTTTCCCCCGATGGCAAGCGGCTGGCGACGGCCGACGGCGGCGGTGCGATTCGGCTGTGGGATGTTGCCACCGGCAAGGAACTGCTGACCATACGAGTCCCCAAAGGCGGGGCCGGGCGGGTCGCCTTTTCACCAGATGGCAAGCTCCTGGCCGCGGCCGGCCCGGATGGCTCCGAACTCTTCGCCCCGGGAGGCTGCATAATCGTCGCCGAGATCGCGACCGGGAAAATCCTACGGACAATTGATGGCGAGGTGAACAAGATCGAAACGCTCACCTTCTCCCCTGACGGCACTACCTTGCTGACCGCCGGACTCGACCAGCCCGTCCGCCTCTGGGATGTGGCCAACGGCAAGCAACTGCGCGGACTCGGCGGTGTGCGGGTCGCTATTCACGCGGCGGCGTTCAGTCCCGACGGCAAGCGCATCGCCTGGGGCGATGAGCATGGGGCGGTGCGGCTCTATGACCTGGCGAGCAGCAAGGTCGTGGAGTCGTTCCTGGGCGGCACCAAGGCCGTGCTCAGCCTCGCCTTTAGCCCGGACGGGAAGACGCTGGCATCGGGCAACGCCGATGGGGCGGTGAAGCTGTGGGAGGTGGGGAAGTGATTCCTGTTTAGCGGCGGATCGAAGATCCGCGGGTAGCACGCGGATCTTCGATCCGCCGCTAAACCAGAATCACCTGTACGCTTCATATTCCTTCCCCAGCACCGCCGCCGCCACCTTCAACTTCAGGATCTCGTCCGTCCCCTCATAGATCCGGCACACCCGCACGTCCTGGAGATGTCGTCCCGGCCGATAAAGCGTGGACCAGCCCCGGCCGCCATACACCTGAACCGCCCGGTCGGCAGCGTCCCAGGCCGCGCTGGCCGCGAACAGCTTGGCCTGGGCGGCGCACAGGTCGGCCTTGGCCCGCAGGTCGACATTGGCCGGCTCGCGCTGGCTGGCATCTTTCGCCTCGGCGGCCCGCAGCACCATCGCCTCGGTGGCAGCCCGGTGTTGCTCGATCATGGCGATGTGCTCCTGCACTAGCTGATGGCGGGCGATCTCCTTGCCGTGCTGGCGGCGCTCCTTCGCGTAATTCACCGCCTCGATCAGGCAATCCTCGATGACACCCAAGCAGCCGGCAGCGACGCTGATCCGGCCGCTCACCAGCGTCCCCATCGCGATGCGGAAGCCGTCCCCCTCCGCGCCGAGGAGATTGGCCGCGGGTACCTTGCAGTTGGTCAGCTCGAACATGGCAGTATTGGCCGTCGGCATCCCCATCTTGGCCGTCAGGTCCTCGCTGGCGAACCCCGGACCGCGATCGACGACGAAGCCGCTGATCCGGCCATTGGGTCCCCGGGCGAAGGTAATCACCGCGTCGGCAATCCCGCCATTGGAGATCAGGTATTTGACGCCGTTGAGGACGAAGTGGTCGCCCTCGCGGACATAGGTCGAGGTCATCTCCAGCGGGTTGCTGCCGGCATCGGGCTCGGTCAGGCCGAAGGCGAGGATCTTGTCCCCCCGGGCCGCCGCCGGCAGGTAGCGCCGCTTGAGGTCTTCGCTGCCCCACGTCAGAATCGGATAGGCACCGATGGAGGTGTGCCCGGAGAAGAAGGTGCGAACGCCGGTCCCCTCGCGGTTGATCCGCGCCAGAGCCCGGGCATAAGTGACTGTGTCGGAGCCGCGGCCGCCGTATTCGGGAGGCACCGGCATGGCCAGGATGTCGTGCTTCTTCGCCAGGGGCACCACCTGGTCGTTGTAGCGATGTTCGACATAACACAGCTCTTCAATGGGCCGGATTTCCTCGCAGAAGGCCTCGACATCGGCAAACAGCCGCTGGGGGTTGAACTGGCTCATCGCACGGGCTCCTTTCGCACAGACGGGCCGGCATGACGGAACCAACGCCAGTGTAGTCCGATAAGAAATGAGCTGACAGAGAGGTTCAGCGCCCACCGTTTGCATCGACCTGCAGGCCATCCACAATCACCGCCTCAACGCCCGGCAGTCGCCGAACCGCATTGGTCAGGTCATTCGCATCGCCCCAGCGGGCGACGGCGCCGCGCAGATACACCGTCTGGCGGCGGACCTCGACCGTTACATGGCGCCAGCGTTCTTCCTTGCCGCGAAGGGCTTCGACGGCGGACGCCAGCGTGTTCTCCGGCGGCCGCGGGTCCGCAGCTACCGGGGTTGGGCCGGCAAGCGGAACGGGCGGCAGGAGGGTGACCGCCTCATAGAGGGGCGAGCGGCTAGGGGCAGGGTCCGGCAGCGCGTACCTTTCGGGGCGCCGCGGCGGCGGGGTCGGCGCGGTGGTTGCCGGCCAGCTGGCCACGCGGAGGGGAGCCTTCGGGGAAAGGCGAGGGCAGGTCCGAAATGCCGTCCTGCGGCACCACGCTCAATTTGTCGCCGCGGACCACGGCGATGCCCTTGATTTCGCCGGCCAGGAACACGGCTCGCTGCTTGAGCATCGCCGACGGCACCTGGCCGCTCAGGACGGCCGTCGTCCCCTGGACCTCGACCCAGAGGCGGCCCATGTTGGGAGCAAGGGCCGGATCGTCATTAAAGGCCCGGCGGATGAAGAGCTTCTGGCGTGCGTTGGCGTCCCGCTGCTCGGCGGCCGGGTCGGCCGGGAAGGCGGGCGCAATGGCGACGCAAGCGACCAGACCGAGGAGCAAGGCAGCGGCACACGATCCGGAACCAATTCGTTCCGGTGGGCGATCCGGTGGTCGGCGCGGGGCAGACATGGAGAATCTCGCGCTCAGGGGCTCGACTGATTCATTCTCCCCAGAGCGGAGGCGACAGGGGAACTGCGAACCGGCAGCCCGGGCGCGCGGCCAGGCCGATCCAGGTGCGATGGCAACGGAGGTAGGGTCTGTAACGCTCGCGGACAACGATCACGCATGGATCGCCCGTCCGGCCACCGCGAACGCCGCCTCGCGGACCGCCTCGGACAGCGTCGGATGGGCGTGGCAGGTCCGGGCGATGTCCTCGCTGCTGCCGGCAAACTCCAGGACGCTGACCGCCTCGGGAATCAGGTCCGAAGCGCGTGGCCCCAGGATGTGGACGCCGAGCAGGCGGTCGGTCTTGGCGTCGGCGATCATCTTCACGAAACCGTCGATCTCGTCGAGGCAGCGGGCTCGGCCGTTGGCAGCAAAGGGGAACTTGCCCACCCGATACTCGCGGCCGGATTCCTTGGCCTGCTCCTCGGTCAGTCCAACGGCAGCCAGCTCCGGGTGCGTGTAGATGACACTGGGGATGGCATCGTAGTTGACGTGCGTTTTCATGCCGGCCAGTTGCTCGGCCAGGGCAATCCCCTCGTCCTCGGCCTTATGTGCCAGCATCGGGCCAGCAATCAGGTCGCCGATGGCGTAGACGCCGGGGATACTGGTCTGGAACTGCTCATTGACAGTGACCCGACCGCTCCGTTCGTCGAAGGCGACGCCCGCCTCTTTGAGGCCCAGGCCGGTGGTGAACGGTCGCCGGCCCACGGCCACCAGGACCCGATCGCCTGGGAAAGTGACCTCCTTGCCGCCGGCCTGGGCGTTGACAATCACCTGTCCCCCCTGCACGGCGGCGGCCGTCACCTTGGTTTCCAGGTGGAAGGTCAGCCCCTGGCGGCCCAGCGCCTTGTGCAAGGCATCGGCGGTTTCGCGATCGTTGAGCGGCAACAGCTTCGGCAGGAATTCGAGCACCGTGACCTTGGCTCCCAGGCGGGCCCAGACCGAGCCGAGTTCGAGCCCGATATAGCCGCCGCCGACCACGATCAGATGGGCCGGCACCTTGTCGAAGGCGAGCGCCTCGGTGGAACTGACGATATGCACGCCGTCGAACGGGAGTGCCGGCAGGGCTGCCGGCTCGCTGCCAGTGGCCAGGACGATGTGCGCCGACTCCAGGGTCTGGGCTTCTTCCTTCGCCCCTTTGACATGGACCTGGCCCGGCGACCCCAGCCGGGCGGTTCCCTGGATGGGCGTGATCTTGTTCTTCTTGAACAGGAAGGCGACGCCGTCGGTCAGTCCCTTGACCACCTTGTCCTTGCGTTTCATCATCGCGCCGAGGTCGAGCTTGACATCGGCAACCTGCACGCCGTGGCGGGCGAGGCCGGCGCGGGTGAAGGCGAAGTGCTCGCTGGAATCGAGCAGCGCCTTGCTGGGGATGCAGCCGATGTTCAGGCAGGTGCCGCCGAGGCTGCCGCGCTTGTCAACGCAGGCCACCTTCATGCCGAGCTGCGCCGCCCGAATGGCGCAGACGTAACCGCCGGGGCCGGCACCAATGACGATGAGGTCGTAGCGTTCGGCCATGATGATCTCCAGAATAGAACGCGGATGAACACGGATGAGGCGGATTACCACGGATCAGATCAGTGCCAATCCGTCTCATCCGTGTTCATCCGCGCTCCATGTTTTCATACGTCCAGCAGCAGCCGCTCGGGACTTTCGACGCACTCCTTGACGCGCACCAGGAAGCCCACCGCCTCGCGGCCGTCAATCAGGCGATGGTCGTAGGACAGGGCCAGGTACATCATCGGCCGAATCACCACCTGATCGTCCAGGGCCACCGGCCGTTTCTGAATCGCATACAGCCCGAGGATGCCGGTCTGCGGCGGATTCAACAGCGGCGTTGACAGCAACGACCCGAAAATGCCGCCGTTGGTGATCGTGAAGGTGCCGCCTTGCAAATCGTCCACGCTGATCTGCCCGGTGCGGGCCTTTTCCGCCAGTGCGTGGATGCGCGTCTCGATCTGGGCGAAGGTCATAACCTGGGCGTCGCGCAGGACCGGCACCATCAGGCCGCGCTCGGTGCTGACCGCCACGCCGATGTTGCAGTAGTTGTGATAGACGATGTCGGCCCCGTCGAGGCGGGCATTGACCGCGGGGAAGGCCCGCAGCGCCTCGACAGAAGCGCGGACAAAGAAAGAAAGCAGACCCAGGCCGACGCCGTGTTTCTTCTGGAACGCTTCCTTGTAGCGAGAGCGCAGCGCCTGGACCGCGGACAGGTCAGCCTCGTTGAACGTGGTCAGGATGGCGGCGGAATGCTGCGCGGCGACCAGGCGTTCGGCGATGCGCTGGCGGATGCTGGTCATGCGCTGGCGCGTCTCGCGGCCCCGGCCCCGCTTGCGGTTTCGCGCTCGCCGGGGCTTCGGCAGGCTCCGCCGGCATCTCGGCGTGCCGGAGCACATCCTCCTTGGTGACCCGACCCCCGCGCCCGGTGCCGGCGATCTGCCGCGCGTCGATGCCGGCGTCGGCGACGTGCTGGCGGGCCGCCGGCGACAGCGCGGCTTGCGCCGGCGCTGCGGGGACCGCCTCGGGGGGACGCGGGGAGTCTGCCGTTTCCGGCTCGCTCTTCTTTGGTTCCTTCTTCTTGGGGGCCGGTGCTGGACGCGGTGACGCAACCCCATCCTCAATCCGCCCGACCACCTGCCCGATCTTCACCGTCTCCCCCTGCGGCACGCCGATCACCAGGCGACCGGCTGACGGGGCGGGTACCGGAGTGGTCGCCTTCTCGGTTTCCAGCTCGAAGACCGGCTCGTCGGCGCTAACGGCGTCGCCATCCATCTTCAGCCACTGGGCGATGGTTCCCTCAGTGATAGATTCGCCCACGGACGGCACGACAAGGTTAACGGCCATGCTCTCTCCAGGTGCGAGACGGTGCGGGGCCGATCCACTGACAGCTTAGCGAGCCGCCGCGAATCGTCTCCCCCGCCTGCCCTTGCTCCCTCCTTGCCGGAGCCTGCTACAATAAGGAGACCACGCCGCCGCGCATCGGTCGGTCGGCGGGCCCCAGGGGCGGAGGGACAGGACGTGGCGTCAGCGCTGACGACTTCGGTGAGCGTGCGGCGACCGGCGGCGCTCATCGAGTTGGACAGCGTCTCCCGCTGGTACGGCAGCCAGCGCCGCCCTGCACCAGGTAAGCCTCACGCTTCAGCCCGGCCGCATCGGACTGCTCGGACCCAACGGGGCCGGCAAATCGACTCTCCTCAAAATCCTCCTGGGACTGCTGCCCCCATCCTCGGGCTCCGGTCGTCTGCTGGGACACGACCTGGCCATCGCCGGCCGCACCCTGCGCCGGGCCATCGGCTACATGCCGGAGGCCGCCGCCCTGGTCCCCGGGCTCACCGGCAGCGAATACGTCGCCCTGGCCGGCGAACTGTTCGGCATGCCGCACAAGCAGGCCCTGCGTCGGGCCCACGAGGTGCTCAGCTACCTGGAGCTGGAAGACGCCCGCTACCGCCGGCTCGAGGAATACTCGACCGGCATGAAGCAGCGCCTCAAGCTGGGACAGGCGCTGGTCCACGATCCGCCAGTCCTGCTGCTAGACGAGCCGACCAGTGGTCTGGACCCGGCCGGGCGCGAGGCGATGCTCCGCCTGTTGCTGTCGCTGGGCCGCGATCACGGCAAGTCGGTCCTCCTTTGTACACACCTACTGGGCGATGTCGAGCGGGTCTGCGACACCGTCGTCATCCTGCACCACGGCCAGGTGCTGAAGCAGGGGAGCGTGGCCGAGCTACGCACGACCCGTCAGGATCGCTACCGTTTACAGATCCAGGGCGATCCGCAGAACTTCGTCGAGGACTTGCGCCTTGAAGGCGTCCGTGTGCTCCAGGACAATGGGCGGGGCGATTTGCGCGTGGCCGTGCCGGACGGCTGGACGGCTCGCGCCTTCTTCGCCCTGGCCGACAACAGCGGCGTCGTCCTCCGCGGCCTGCAACGCGATGACGAGGACCTCGAGGAGTTGTTCCACCGGGTGCTGGCGGAGAACACGAAGGCGGAGACTGTTTAGCCGCCGCCCGGAGGGCGGCGGGTTGCGCCGCCCGGAGGGCGGCGGCTAAACGCATGGGATCGGCGTCATGGGTCAACCGAACCTGCTGCACTACCGCCCCTGGCGCGGCGAGTTCCGGGAGCCGCTCTTCAGCGTCTGGCCCGTGGCCCGCGTCGGCCTGCGCATGATGTTCCGCTACTGGCCCTTCTGGGTCATCTACGCCCTGGGCATGATGATCTTCCTCTTCTTCTTCTTCGGCCAGTATTTCCTCGCCTGGGCCGATACGCAGGTGAGCGAAAGCAACGTGCAGCTCGGCGGCTTTGGACACTACGATCCGCACGACATCTTCCGCCTGCTCCGCCATGCCCTCAAGCTGACCGGCAACGGCGAGACCTACCGCAATTTCTTCTGGTACCAGAGCTACATCATCCTGGTGATCCTGGCCCTGGCCGGCTCCCTGCTGGTCGGCAACGACATCCGCCACGGCAGCATGACGTTTTACCTGTCCAAGCCGATCAGCCGCTGGCACTATCTGCTAGGCAAGTGCCTGGCGGCGGCCGTGTTTATCAACATGGTCACCACCCTGCCGGCCCTGCTGCTCTTCGTGGAGTTCGGCTTTCTCGACGGCTGGGACTACGTCCTCGAAGAGCGCCCACCTTTGCCTTGGCATCCTGGGCTACGGCCTCGTGCTCACCGTCACCTTCAGCCTGCTGATCGTGACGGTGGCCAGTTGGATGCGAACCACGGTGCCGGTCATCATGACCTGGGCCGCCGTCTTCCTGTTCCCCAAGGTCGTGTCGGGGATGCTGGTCGATGGCCTGCAATTGCCGGCCCGGTTGCGGTTAATGGACCTCTGGAACGATGCCTACGTGGTGGGCAACTGGCTGCTCGACGTGCCGCCCGACCGCATCCTGCCGCAGCCGCAGCCGAGCTGGTACGAAGCGGGCGGGGTGCTGGTCGCCGTTTGCATCCTGTGCGTGATCGCCCTGGTCCGCCGGATTCGGGCGGTGGAGATCGTGAGCTGATGGAGTGTGTTCCGGAAGCGTTAGGGGGTAGGTGGCAGTTGTAGTGGTAGGGTGGGTCGAGCGGAGCGAGACCCACCAGTTCGGCCGTGGTGGGCCTCGCTCCGCTCGGCCCACCCTACGCCCCTACGCCCCTGCCTGACCATTCCTTTTGGAACAGACCCTAATTGACGATCGAGGCTTGCTACCAGGGGATGCCAGAATGGACACAGTGGATCGGGAACGGACGGAGGCCATGACAGCCGGTCGGCCCCTGGCGGTACGGGCTGCCCCGTCGACGCTCGCTGTCCCACCGCCAGGCCATCCTCAGACTTCAACTCCCGTTCTTCTCTTCGATCGCGTGTCGAAGTGGTACGGTCCGGTCCTGGGTGTCAACCAGGTGACGCTGGAGCTGCGTGGTGGCATCACCGGGCTGGTAGGCGCCAACGGCGCGGGCAAGACGACGCTGTTGCGATTGGCCACCGGACAGCTCCGGCCCGACATCGGCAGCGTGCGCGTCCTGGGCCAGGATGCCTGGGGCGAGCCGGCCAAGCGCCTCGTCGGTTATTGCCCGGAAGTGGATTCGTTTTATGAGGAAATGTCCGGCCGGCAGTTTGTCCGCGCCATGGCCCGGCTATGCGGCTACGATCGCGCCGAGGCCAACCGCCGCACCGGGGAGGTGCTGGAGCTGGTCGGCATGACAGGCCGCAGCGAGCGGGCCATCGGCGGCTACTCCAAGGGGATGCGCCAACGCGTCAAGATGGCCCAGGCCCTCATTCACGATCCGGGGCTGCTCGTGCTCGACGAACCGCTCAGCGGCATCGATCCGGTAGGCCGGCAGGAGTTCGTCGCCCTCTACCGCGAGCTGGGGGCCCGCGGCAAGTGCCTGCTGGTCAGCAGTCACGAGCTGGACGAGCTGGAGAAGCTGACCGATCATGTGGCGGTCATGGCCCGCGGCCGCATCGCCGCCGTCGGCACCCTGACCCAAATCCGCGACCTGCTGGACGACCAGCCGCTCTCCGTCCGCCTGGAGTGCGACCAGCCGCGCCGCCTGGCCGCCGCCCTGATTGCCCTGAGCGACGTCGTCGCGGTCGAGTTCGGCGAGGACGGCGCCCTGGTGGTGCGTGCCCGCAACCCGCGCAAGTTCTTCCCGACCTTGACCACCCTGGTGCTGGAGGAAGGTCACGATGTCCGCCACATCGAGACCCTGGACGACTCGGCCGAGGCGATCCTGGGATACCTGCTGGGCGGACGCCGAGCGTCGTGAGAAGGGGACGATGAGGACGCAAATATGAGCACAGTGCCGTCGGCGGGCGACAAGCCCGTTACTCCGCCGCGCCAACACCCCGTCCTCGCGCCGCCCGACCATCCGGTCACCCCATCGGCACTGGGCGCCTGGGTCTATCTCGTGCGGCTAAGCTGGCAGCGGCAGGCGCGGGTGCGGCATATGGTGTGGATTTCATTGGCCCTTTTAATCCTCACGACCCTGGCGGTGGCGGTGCAAACGTTCTCGGTCGGTTGGGGCTTGCAGGGACGGGGGTGGCGGACCCAGGGACGCTGGATGGGGGTGACCTACAGCCAGGCCCTGAGCGAAACCTATGTCGGTACCGCGGTCATGGCACCGCTGGGCTCGCCCGGGGCAGCCGGCCTCAACGCCGGGGTGATGCAGAGCGTCTGGGCCGTCCTTCAACGCACTGATTTCATCCGTTTTTCGGGGAGCGTCTTTCGGATCTTCATTAGCTTCCTGTTGCCGCTCTGGAGCCTGAGCTTCGGCACGGAGTCGCTGGGGGGCGATCGGGAGGGGCACAACTTGCTGTGGCTGCTGACGCGGCCGTTGTCACGGCCGGCGATCTACCTGGCCAAGTTCGTGGCCCTGTTGCCGTGGACGCTGGTGCTGAACCTGGGCGGCTTCGCGCTGTTGTGCCTGGCGGCCGGCCGGCCGGGACTGCAAGCGCTGCGGCTCTTCTGGCCCGCCATCCTGTGCGCCACCTTCGCCTTCGCCGCCCTGTTCCACCTCATCGGGGCCTACTTCCGGCGGCCGGCGATCATCGCCCTGGTCTATGGCTTTTTCCTGGAAACGATCCTTGGCAACATGCCGGGCTATTTGAAGCGCCTGACCATCAGCTTTTACACGCGCAGCATGATGTATGATGCGGCCAGCGCCTATGGCGTGCAGCCCGAATCGCCGACGGTGTTCCTGCCGGTGGGCGGCACGTCGGCGCTGCTGGTGCTCTTGGGCGTGACGGTGGGACTTTTGCTGGTCGGCATGTACGTTTTTAGCCACACGGAGTACGTGGCGGCGGAGTAGTGGTGGGTTTCACAAGTCCGTCAGTTTGTTAGCCCGACGCGCCAGCGAGGGATTAGCGAGAACCCTCGCTGGCGCGTCGGGCTAACAAACCCGACCTACCCGGGGCGAGGGGAGAAAGGGCCGATATGGACGAAATCCCCCCGACTTCCGAGGAGATGCGGGAGTCGCCGCGTCACGGCTTCCAGGGCGACCGCGCGCCGGCCCCGCCGCCGGCCGAGTTTCCCGCCGGCTTGACCGTGGCCGTCAGCCGCGAGGCCGGGTCGCGTGGCGGCAGCATCGGCCGCCGCGTCGCCCGCAAGCTCGGCTGGCAAGTCTTCGATCAGGAACTGCTCGAATATGTCTGCGAGGAAGGGCCGTTGCACCAGGAATTGATCGAGGGACTCCCGGCGGCGGCCGGCGCCTGGGTCGGCCAGCACCTGGAGCAACTCCTGCGCGCGCAGAGCGTCAGCCAGCATCCGTCGATTGTCCGCCTGGCCCGGGCCATCCTGGCGCTGGCGGCGCGGGGAAGCGTGGTGCTGATCGGCCGCGGCGCCGGCCTGCTGCTGCCCGCCGATACCACTTTGCACGTCCGCGTCATCGCCCCCCTGGCCGATCGCACTGCCTACATGAGCCAGTGGCTGCGGCTGACGGGTGAGGAAGCAGCAGAGCGCGTTCGCCTGCGCGACGCCCGCCGTGCCGAATTCCTGGGCACCCACTTTCACCGCCAGCCCGGCGAGGCGTACCAGTACGATCTGCTCCTGAATTCCAGTGCCCTGGGGGAGGAGATTTGCGCCGACCTGATTGCCCACGCAGCCCGCGCCAAGGGTGCGGCACGGTTTCCAACCAGCTAGACCGCTGGTTCGTAACTCCATCCTGGCGGGCGCACCCTGGCAGCCCGAAGCGCCAGCGAGGGTTTGGGCCGAATCCCTCGCTGGCGCTTCGGGCTGCCCCGCCTGGCCGGCCATCGGCTGGAAGTTGACGGACCCGCCGCCCGGCGGGCGCGGCTAACCGAGAACCGCTCATTGCGCATGTCCACCGCGTTCAATTCTCTGGAGTTCACGGCGGCGGCCCGCGCTGCTCCCCCGGCGGTCGCCCTCGTTCTGGGCTCCGGCCTGGGGCAGGTAGCGCGGCGGGTCGGCAACACCTGCTCCGTCCCATTCGTCCAGATACCGGGGCTGCCTGCCGCGGCGATCGCGGGGCATCGCGGCTGCCTCACCCTGGGGAACTGGGCCGGACGGCGCCTGCTGCTGTTTGAGGGGCGAGCCCATTTCTACGAGGGGCATCCCTGGCGCGACGTGACGGCCGGGGTGCAGGCGGCCAGGGCCCTCGGCGTGCGCACCGTGCTGCTGACCTGCGCCGCCGGCGGCATCCGCGCGGACCTGGCTCCCGGCAGCCTCATGGCCATTCGCGAGCACGTCGACTGGACGGGCCCGAATTGCTGGCGCCTCGGTCGGCCGACGACGTCGCCGTACACGCCCCGCCTGTTGGGCCTTCTGGAAGAAGCGGCGCGGTCCGCCAAGGTTGATCTGACCACCGGCAATTACGCCGCGGTGACCGGGCCCTGTTACGAAACGCCGGCGGAAATCCGGGCGCTGCGCCAATGGGGGGCCGATGCCGTCGGCATGTCGACGGCGCGCGAGGCCCAGGCGGCCTGCGACGGTGGGATGGAGTGTGCCGCCATCGCCTGCATCACCAACCGGGCCGCCGGACTGGCCGACGGACCCCTCCATCACGAGGAGGTCCTGTCCACCGCCGCCGCCCAGAGCGAGCGCTTCGCCGACCTGCTCGAACAGTTCCTGCGGCGTTTGTAGAATCTCGTTTAGCCGCCGCCCAGCGGGCGGCGCGTCGAGCGCCGCCCGCTGGGCGGCGGCTAAACGGAGGAGTGCCCCATGAAGGTTGTTGAACTCCAGACATTCGCGCTCGATTCCCTGACGGTGGCCGAGCACCCCGAGCCGCGCCCCGGCCCGGGCCAGATCGTGGTTCGCGTCCGCGCCTGCTCGCTGAACTACCGCGATTTGCTGATCCTGAAGGGGCTGTACAACAAGAAGCTGCCGTTGCCCCTGGTGCCGTTGTCGGACGGCGCGGGCGAGGTGGCTGGCGGTCGGCGACGGGGTAACGCGCCTGCGGGTCGGCGACCGGGTGGCCGGTTGCTTCATGCCCGCCTGGATCGACGGCGAGGTGACGGAAGCCAAGGCGAAATCGGCCCTGGGCGGCGGCGGCATCGGCATGCTCGCGGAATACGTTGCGCTGCCCGCCGAGGGCGTCGTGCGTTCCCCCGATCACCTCAGCGACGAGGAGACCGCCACCCTGCCCTGCGCCGCCGTGACCGCCTGGCACGCGCTGGTCACCGAGGGCGGCGTGAAGGCCGGCGACACCGTCCTGACGCAGGGCACCGGCGGCGTCTCTCTCTTCGCATTGCAGATCGCCAAACTCCACGGGGCGCGGGTCATCATCACGTCGAGCAGCGATGCCAAGCTGGCCCGCGCCCTGGAACTCGGCGCCGCCGACGGTATCAACTACAAAACCACCCCGGAATGGGGGGCACGGGCACGCGAGCTGACCGGCAGCGGCGTCGATCACGTCGTCGAGGTCGGCGGGGCCGGCACCCTGCCCGAGTCGCTCCGCGCAGTCCGTACGAATGGCCGCATCAGCCTCATCGGCGTCCTTTCGGGTGCGGGCCAATTCAACCCCACGCCGGTGCTGATGAAGAACCTGCGCGTGCAGGGCATCTTCGTCGGCAATCGCGACATGTTCGAGACGATGAATCGCGCGATTAGCCTGCACGGGCTGCGCCCGGTGATCGACCGCGTCTTCCCAATGGCCGAGGTCCGTGCGGCACTGCACCACCTGGAGAGTGGAGCGCACTTCGGGAAGGTGGTGATCCGCGTGTGATGCCGCTTGCGGCTTAGCAGCGGCTGCATATAATCCCGTTGAGGTATCGCTAGGGGTGTCCGCCGCAGTGCCGGCGGGCTGAGAGCAGACCCTTGGGACCTGATCCGGGTAATGCCGGCGCGGGGAACGCGAACCGTCTCTCCTTCTCTTGCGCCGGCCGTTCATCCGCTCCCCCTGGCCGGAGGCTCCCCGTGGACCTGTTCGCGTTCCTCGGCTTGACGCTGGCCGTCCTCTGCGTGGTGACCGTTGCCTTCCCGGTCAACGTGCCGCTGATGGCCCTGGCTTACAAGGTGCGCCTGGGCAGCCAGCCGCTCGATGTCGAAGCCTCCGAGTTGTGGACCCGTTCGGCCCTGGCCGCACTGGGACTCGCGGGCCTGGCCCTGATCGTGCTCGGCCTGGCCTACCTGCTAGTACAGGTGGCTCAATTGCCGCAGGGGCCGACGGTGCTGGTCCTGCTCCTGATGTACCTGCCGGCTGCCGTCTTCTACGTCTGCTGGTGCTGGGGCCTCGACGAGTTCGTGGACGGTCTCGGCCTGTTCCTGATCTACGTGATGCTGCCGGGAATGCCGCTGCTGCTCATCGGCTGGCTGGCCGGCACCTGGCACACGATCGCCGACTACGCCCCGTGGCTGCTGACGCCCCCAACCTGACAAATGCCCCCTTGCCCCCCCAGGGGGCAGCCCGAAGCGCCAGCGAGGGGGAACGGCGATTCCTCGCTGGCGCTTCGGGCTGCCCCAGGGGCGAGGGAGCCCGGAGATGCATGAATGACCCAGATCGAAGCTGCCCGCAAGGGCCAGATCACCGATGAGATGCACTATGTCGCCAAACGCGAGGACCTTGACCCCGAGCTGATCCGCTCCGAAGTCGCCCGCGGCCGCATGGTCATCCCGGCCAACACGGTCCATTTGACCAAGCGCCTGGAGCCGATGGCTATCGGCGTCGCGTCGTTGTGCAAGATCAACGCCAACATCGGCAATTCCGCCGTCACCGGCACCGTCGACGACGAGCTGGAGAAGCTGCACACCGCCGTCCACCTCGGCGCCGACACGGTGATGGACCTCTCCACCGGCGGCAACATCGACGGCATTCGCCAGGCCCTCATCGATGCCTCACCCGTGCCCATCGGTACCGTGCCGATCTACCAGATCATCCAGAACGTCAAGGACCCGGCCGACATCACGCCGCAGCAGATGCTCGACATGGTGGAACACCAGGCCAAGCAGGGCGTCGATTACATGACGATCCACGCCGGCGTTTTGCAAGAATACCTGCCGCTGACGGCGCATCGCATCACCGGCATCGTCAGCCGCGGCGGGTCGCTCATGGGCGCCTGGATGCTGGCCCACCGCCAGCAAAATCCCTGGTACACGCACTTCGACGAGCTGTGCGAGATCATGAAGGCCCACGACGTGACCTACAGCCTGGGCGACGGCCTGCGCCCCGGCTGCCTGGCCGATGCCAACGATGCCGCCCAGTTTGCGGAGCTGAAAACTCTCGGAGAATTGACCTTGAAAGGCTGGCAGCACGGCTGCCAGGTGATGATCGAGGGGCCCGGCCATATCCCGATGCACCTGGTGAAAATGAACGTGGAGAAGGAGCGCGAAGTGTGCCACGACGCGCCCTTCTACGTCCTGGGCCCGCTCGTGACCGACATCGCCCCCGGCTACGACCACATCACCTCGGCCATCGGGGCGGCCCTGGCCGGCGAGGCGGGAGCGGCGATGCTGTGCTACGTGACGCCGAAGGAGCACCTCGGCTTGCCGAACAAGGACGACGTGCGTCAGGGCGTGATCGCCTACAAGATCGCCGCCCACGCCGCCGACATTGCCCGCGGCCGCAAGAACGTCCGCAACCGGGACGACGAACTGTCCAAGGCCCGCTTCGAATTCGACTGGAACCGCCAGTTCGAGCTTTCTCTGGACCCGGACACCGCCCGGGCGATGCACGACGAAACCTTGCCGCAGGAGGTGTTCAAGAGTGCCAAGTTCTGCTCGATGTGCGGGCCGAAGTTCTGCTCGATGCGGATCACGCAGGATATCAGGAAAATGGCGGGGGAGACGGTGGTGGCGGTGGGGTCGTGAGGGCGCTGTCATGGCGGACTACGACGGTGCGTGGAAGGACGCATTGGACGCCTATTTCGAGGCGTTCCTGGCGTTCTTCTTTCCACTTGTCCACGCGGATATCGACTGGTCCCGCGGCTGGGAGTCGCTCGATGCGGAACTCCAGAAGCTGATGCCCGCCGCGGCGCACGGCCGGCGCTACGCCGACAAGCTGGTAAAGGTGTGGCTGCGGGACGGCACCGAGACCTGGCTGCTGATTCACATCGAGGTGCAATCCCAGTACGATCCGGATTTCGGCCGACGTGTTTACATCTACAACTACCGTATCTTCGATGGTTATAATGCGGACGTGGTCAGCCTCGTCGTTCTTGCGGACGACCGTGCCGGTTGGTGTCCGCGCGGCTTTCATCATGGGCGTTGGGGCAGCCGCGCGGGCATCGACTTCGAGCCTGTCAAGTTGCTGGGCTATGCAAACCGAGAAGCGCAGCTGGAGGCGAGCACCAACCCGTTCGCCACGCTGACGTTGGCCCACTTGAAGGCGATGGAGACTCACGGCGATCCGTCAGCGCGGCAACTGTGGAAATTGCGCTTGGTCCGCAACCTGTACGAGCGTGGTTTTGCGGCGGACGACGTGCGGCGGTTGTTCCTGTGCATCGATCGGATGATGGAGCTGCCGCCACCGCTGCGGATCCAGTTCGAGGACGAATTGGCCCGATTCGAGGAGGAGAGACACATGCCATACGTCAGCAACATTGAGCGATCCGGAATAGCCAAAGGGCTTCTGGTCGGGATCGAGGACCTCCTGGATCTCCGCTTCGGGGCGACGGGAGTGGCTCTGCTGCCGGAAATCCGGGCCATCGAAGACATTGAGACGCTCACCGCTGTTTCCAAGGCGATCAAGACGGTTGCCTCGCCCGAGGAGCTACGGTCACTCTGGCGACCGTCCGCCCCGGACGATTCCGCAAGTTGAAAAGGTTTCTTTGACCGCATAGGGATAGCCGTAATGGCGGTAATCACCATTTCGGAAGACGTCTGGCAACGCCTCGTCGTCCTGGCTCGTCGGTGCGGGTGTCCGGTGAAAATGCTGACGGAAGCGGCGCTGTGTGAGTACCTGAATCGAGTCGCTGACGAGTGGCGTGGATTCGCCAAGGACCCTACGCTCTACCAGGTGTGGGAAGGCCTTTGGGAGGCCATGTCGCCCGAGCAGCAGCGCGAGCGCGGCGACCTGCGACCACCGCCACGGCGATGAAGCCGCCTGCCAGCACTCGAAACCAAGCGTTCGTCCTCTGGGGTGGTGAACCGCTCTTCCCCTACTCGTCGCCCTGTCGCCAATCAAGCCCGAGAGCGGCGAGTTCCTTGCGGATGAACGGCAGGTTCCACAGCTTCACCGTGCCATCGCCGCCGCCCGAGACGAGCGTCGTCCCGTCCGGGTGGAACGCCAGGGCTGTCACCGCCGCCTCGTGAGCCCGCCAGTGGGCGAGTTCCCGGCCCGTGTCGGCATCCCAAAGACGCAACGTGCCGTCCTCGTCACCCGAGGCGGCTTGCCGGCCATCGGGACTCACCGCGAAGGAGCCCCAGGTTCCTTTCGTAACTTTCCACTTTGATAGCTGTTTACCAGTTTCCACCTCAAACAGGCGCACGCCGGCAGCTGCGTCCACTGCCAGAAGGCGCTGGCCGTTGTGGGAAAACGCGACCTGCCCGGGTAGCTTGTCCAGCACGCGGATGACGTTTCCATTTGTCACATCCCTCAGCTCAATCCGGTCCTGCCAACCGAGAGCGAAATGGCGTCCGCCGGGCCGGAATACGAACGAATAAACATCAAAGCGCCCCGTCAGCAGGCGAACCTGGCGCTGGCCGGTTTCAAGCCCCCACAGTTCCGCTGCACATTGTCTGTGCCCGTTATAGAAGGCATAAGGATAAGGAATCTGAGCCGCAGCGAAGCACCAGGCGTGAAGCGGACCTGCGAAGCAGGCTGCTTCCAGCGCACCAAAATAGGGGATTACCTCCTTAACAACACGGTCTCGGCGGTCAAGCACCAACAGTTCCAAGCCCAGCAGCGCGTGACGGCCATCGGGACTGAGCGCTACGCGGCGCCATCGTGGGAACGCTACCTTGGTGTTCGGGTCGAAGTCCGGGTCGGCATATTCTGCCGACGGCAGGACGATATCCCGGCGTTGCGGAGCCAGGCAACGCAGGACCGATATGTTGTCGCCTAAGAACGCTGATTTGTCGGGGACAGCCGCCCAGATGGATTCTGCACCCCCGAAATCGAGGGACAGCAGTTGTGTGTCCTGGATCGTGGACCGCCGGATCAGGAACCGCCCGAACGGCCGCACAACATCCCAGACGCCGTCGTTGGCAATCAACCGCGAGCCCGACGGATCGAAGCGCAGCGCGGCACGGCGCTTCCCAGCGAATAAGATGGGGTAGGATGCGCGATTTCCCAGAGGCTCCAGAAATCGCCAGAGCTTATTGTCGCGGGGATGACTACTGTCTTGTCGCCAATGATCTGCTCACCGCCGCCGAATGAATGCTGAGTCCCTTCACGAACAAGGCTTTCCTTGGGGAAGGGAGTTCCCCGTGAGCTAGCGCCGAGGGATTCGAAGAAGCGGCCATCCTCTCCCCAGCGATACTCGCCATAGGCCACATCGGGCAGGGAGGCCAACTCAAGGCCCGCTTCCACGTCCCAAAGGCGAAGCATCTGGTTGCCATGTTGGAAGCCCAGCACGGCGAGGAAAGTCCCATCCGGACTGAACTGAGCACCTCTGGGACTTCTGGGACCCAGAGTAACGCGCCCGTAAACGCCGCGCCCTCTCAGCCGGGCAACGACACGAGAAGCCTTGACGTCCCAGACGGTGAGCGCGTTCAAATCGGTCGGGTCATCGCACACAACCTGGCCGCCGTCAGCCGTGATGGCAAGGGCTGCACCCCGCAGGTTAGCAGGCCGCTTGTCACGACCGATGCCGACAGCCGGCTTGGCAGGGTTGTCTCCTCGTTCCAATTCCGCAAACCCCGCCGCGTTTGGGCGCCCGTCCGGATCCCACGCGAAATGCTCTTTGACCAGATGTATCCCGGTCGTAGTGATGGTCTCGATAACTTCCGGCCTCAACTCCTCTCCAGGCTGCATTTCCAACGCCTGGCGGTACAGGTCCAAGGCGCAGCCAGCGGTTCCCCGCGCGCCGTTCGCTGCGTGCTTCGTCGATAAGCCCTAGGCGGAGTCGCTCCTTAGTTTCGGCTTGGTCTTTCGCCAGTGCCGCCTTCTCCTGTGCGGCTGATCGCCAAAGAACGCCGCCTGTCAGCATCACTGCCGCCACTACGATCACTGCGGCCGCCGCCACGACTGGGTTGCGCCGGCACCACCGCCACAGAGCGCTCCGGCGCCCGTACCGGCCGCGCCAGGATCGGCTCCCCCTTCACCCACCGTTCCAAATCCTCCGCCAGCGCCGCCGCCGACTCATAGCGCTTCTCCGACTCCTTCCGCAGGCACTTCAGACAAATCGTCTCTAGGTCGCGGTCGATTTTCGGGTTCAGCTTCCGCGGCGGGTCCGGCTCCGCCGACACCACCTGCATCAGCGTGTCCAGCGGCGTCGCCGCCTGGAAGGGCGGCCGGCCCGTCAGGCATTCGTACAGGATCGCCCCCAGCGCATAGGTGTCCGCCGCCGTCGTCAGGTCCTTCTTGCCGCCGGCCTGCTCCGGGGCCATGTAGCTGGGCGTGCCCACCACCGCACCGGACTGCGTCAGCCGGCTGTCCGCCTCGATCTTCTTCGCCAGGCCGAAATCGGTGACGTGGGGCACCAGTTCGGTTAGCCGCGACGCGGAGCGGAGCGCTCCCGGAAGAGCGCTCCGCTCCGCGTCGCGGCTAACCGAAAGGAGGATGTTGCCCGGCTTGAGGTCGCGGTGCAAGAGGCCGCGCTGATGGGCGTGATGGACCGCGCGGGCCACGGTCGCCATCAGTTGTGCTGCTGCCCTCGGGTTGGGCCGGTCGCGCGCCGCCCCGAGGGCGGCGGCTAAACTGCCGCCCTCGATCAGCTTCATGCTGAAATAGGGCTGGCCGTCGTGCTCGCCGACCTCGTAGATGGGCACGATGTTCGGATGATCCAGGTTGGCGGCCGCCTCCGCCTCGCGGCGAAAGCGGTCCACGTCCGCGGCCGAGGCGAGTTGCCCGGCGAGGATCATCTTCAGGGCGACGATGCGATTCAGGCTCACCTGTCGGGCTCGGAACACCACCCCCATGCCGCCACGGGCGATCTCGTCCAGGAGTTCGTAATCGCCGAAGCGGCGGATGCTTCCCAGGGCAGCGTCGGCCGGGTGCTCGGAGGGGGCCAGGGTCGTGGCCTCGGCGGGGTTCAGCGCCGGCGATGGGTACGGGTGGTCGGCGGACGATTGAGACATGGCTCGCTCCCCTCGTGATTCGGCTCACAGGGAGTGTAGCAGCAGCCCCGAGCGCAAGCGAGGGGCCGGCCCGACCCCGCGCTCGCGTTCCGGCCTGCCCCGTCACTTCCCCTGCACCACCGTCCGTACCGCATCCACCTTGACATCCGTCAGTACCGTCTCGCCCGCCCCCTTCCCCGGCCAGCGAATCGTCACCTTGTCGATCTTCGTTTCCTGGCCGAGGCCAAACGTCACGGGCAGCTCGCTCTGGCTCAGGTAGCCGCGGGCGCTGGTGACCTCGCGATGCTGAATCGGCGCTCCGGCCTCGACGGTGATCCGCGCTCCTATGGCGCTCTTGTTGGAGTGCAAGCCGTCGCCTTCCAGCACCAGGCGCAGCCAGTGGTGGCCGGTGCCGCCCTCGTTGCGAAGCAGCAGCGGGGCGCCGCCGTTGTTCGTCAGGACCACGTCGAGGTAACCGTCGCCGTCGATGTCGGCGAAGGCGCTGCCGCGGCCGACGATCGGCTGGAACAGGTCGGGGCCGGCGGCCTCGGCGGTCACCGGCTCGAAACGCTGCTTCTGCCCGGTATTCCAGAAGAGCTGCGCCGGCTGGGCGTAGCGCTGTCCCGGCTGCACCTTGGCGATCTCCGGCTCCAGGTGGCCGTTGCAGGTCAGCAGATCCAGGCGGCCGTCGAGATCGTAGTCGAAAAAGAACGTGCCGAACTTCAGGAGCGGGCGACTGGGACCCGCCAACCCTTCGGCCAGCGCGGCATCGGCGAAGGCCAGGCGTTTGGGATTATCCAGCCGCAGGAACGTCGTCGGCTCGTCGGCAAAGTTGCTGATGACCACGGCGCACTTGCCGGGGCGGTATTCTCCGATATCCATCCCCATCGCCCCGCGAGCCCTTCCCTCGGCATAGGCCACGCCGCACGATTGCCCCTTCTCCTCGAAGGTGCCGTCCCCCTTGTTGTGGAAGAAGAAGTTGCGCACCGTGTCGTTGGCGACGATGATGTCGGGCCAGCCGTCCTCGTCCACGTCGGCGACGATGACGCCCAGCGACTTGCCGACGGGCCGCGGCACCCCATCAGCCAGCTGTTCGGACACCAGCACGCCCACCGTCTCCCTGGCCTGTTTCAAGATGCCGTCCTGGAAGCGTTTGAGTTCCTCCGCGTCGAGGACCTTGGCCAGCGCCACCTGGAAATGTTCCCGGGAGATGAATTTCTCATCCTTCAAAGGATTGAGCTTCTCCACCACCGCTTGGGGCACCTCGGCAGCACGCAGAGACGTCAACGACCTCGCGGTGAGCTTGAACCATTCCTTCTGCGACATTTCCACGAAGGTGCCGTTGCGCTCGTTGTGGTACAGGAAGCACTGGCTGCCGGAGAACGCCACCGGCGGGCCGAAGGCGCGGTCCTTGGCGCCCTTGAGCGACGACTCCAGCTTCAGGTCGTAATCGGGGGACCAGACGACGTAATTGCAGACGAACAGGTCGAGCCAGCCGTCGCCGTCGTAATCGAGCCAGGCGGCCGACGACGACCAGTTAATCGGCTTGTCGTGCTTGAGGAAGTCGCCGCCGGTAGGCCAGCCGCCCGGCCCGCCGACCCCCGCGGGCATGGTCACGTCCTCGAAACGCTTGCCCTCGACATTGCGGAACAAGCGATTGCCGCCGACCCCGGTCACGAAAATGTCCGGCCAGCCGTCGTTGTCGAAATCGCCGACCGTCACGCCCATGCCGAACATCGTCACATCGAGGCCCATTTTCGCCGTCACGTCTTCATAGGCGACGTGGCCGGGGGTGCTGACGTTGCGATACAGGGCCAGCGTGGGCTTCTTGCCGGGCTCCTCGTGCCCCGGCCAATAGCAGGAGTTGACGAACAGCAGGTCCTGCTTGCCGTCGCGATCAAAGTCGATGAAAGCGACGCCGGAGCCCATCGTTTCGGGCAGCAGCTTCTTGCCGAAGGAGCCGTTGGTGTGGACGAAGCGGATGCCGGCCGCCTGGGTTACGTCGGTGAAACGGACCTTGGGGACGGGAATTGTCTCCCGTTGCACCGTTTCGCCCCCTTCGATTTTCGGATGCGTGGCGACGTTCGCGCCGCAACCGGTGATGAAGAAGGCGAGAACCGCGGGGACAACGATCGATTTGTGGAACATGAGGAATGATCTCCGGTATTGTTTAGCCGCGTGTACTCCCCCCGCTTACGCGGGAGGCTCGCCAGCGCTGGCGAGCCTCCCGCGTAAGCGGGGGGAGTACACGCGGCTAAATCAGGTTACAAACCCGGCGCCCCTGGCCGCTGCAATGGGTACACCGTCAGTGCCTTCGCCGCGTTGTTGGCCGCGGGATGCGTCTCGCGGTACTTCTTCGTCGTGCTGTCCTTGGCGTTGTCGTCCGGCTTGTAGACGGCGTGGGCGGCCAGGTGCAGCTTGCCGAGGACGTACGCGGCCGTTTCCCGCATGTCCGGATCCGGATCGTCCCGAAATACCTTGCGCGCCTGGCGGATCGAGTCCCACAGGAATGGGAGCTTCGGCTGCTTCAGGTCCGGCGGCCTGGCGGAAAAAATCTCGACCCCAACGGCAAGGTTATCGCCGGCCTTCCAGCGCTCGTTGCGGGGCGCGGCGGGGTCGAAGAACTGGGCCGCGAACCGCTCCAGGTCAGCCAACTCCGGGTCATTCATAAAGGTGGCGCCGCCCCTCAAGGAGACACTGAGGCGGCTGTACGTTTGAGCCAGCCAGTAGTGAGCGTCGAGGTTCTCGGCGTCCAAGTCCAGCGTCCGCTCGAACTCCTCGACGGCCTGTTTGAGAAAACGCTGTTGCTCGGCTGAATAATCCTCCTCCTGCTGCGAGCGCTTGTACAGCGCCACGCCCAGCTCGTTGCGGACGACGTAATCGGTGTTGAAGTGGAACTTGCGGGCACGATCCTGCTTTTCGGGATCGAGAATCTCGCGATAGAGCTTGATCGCCTCGTCGAGGTGCCCGTTCTGGGCGTTGATCAATCCGTTGAACCAGGCGACGGTCCACGGCGGCGCCTTGGCAGCGACCTCCGGATCGGCCTTGATCTTCGCCAGCATCTCCGAGGCCTTCGGCAACTCGCCGTTGTGCTCGTAGGACCGGGCCAGGTTCAGGGTGCCGTTCGCCAGGGCCGCCTTGTCGTTCGGATAGCGTTTGATGAGTTCGTCAAACGCTTGCACGGCCTGGAGCAGGCCGGGCTTCTTCGGGTCGGCGTTGGAGGTCAGGAAGTAGCCGATGCCGTAATCGTTCCAGCGCTGCCAGGCCGGCTCGATCGGCGACTTCTGCTCCGGCACCTCGACGGCCACTCCCTCCACAGGCAGGGTCACCGTGTCCTGGCACAGGTCCACAATGGGCAGCTTCGGCACCTTGTCCGCTCCGCCGTGGACCAGCGTCATGTACTCGAAATCGAACTTGCGGTAGCGCACGCGAGCGCGAATCTCGACCGGGGCCTTGAGGCCCTCCGGCACCTGGAACTCGTAGTGGACGACGTGCGCCGCCCCCGGCGGAATTTGATGGTTGTACAGCGGCGTGAAGATGTCCTGCGGGTTGCGGCGATTGATGCGGTTGCCGTTGCGGTCCAGCATCAGGACGTTGATGAAATGCGACCACTCGTCTACCGTGCCGGTGTCGTCCGGCCCGGACAACCCGCCGTTGCGGCCAATCACCTTGCCGCCGGAACGCATCTCCACATCCACGAAGATCTCGTTGGAATCGA
Organism: uncultured Planctomycetota bacterium; assembly: GCA_963827935.1. Classification (GTDB taxonomy): domain Bacteria; phylum Planctomycetota; class Planctomycetia; order Gemmatales; family Gemmataceae; genus DATFNV01. Next base: position 153,925 of record CAWHCN010000006.1, read on the forward strand.
CCGTCCCCTGCGAGAAGAGATGGCCGACGCCGAGCGTTCGCACCACGGTGTCGAGCAGATAGGTCTCGCCCGGTTTTAGCCTTGGCAGGTCGGGACGGATCGGCAGCAGCGTGCCGTCGATGCTGCCCCCTTCGCGCAGCCCGAACAGGTCGATGCGGAGCTGCTTGTTTTTGAGGAAGTCGGCGTGCGCTGCCTCCGCCTTGCGGAACCCCTCCGGGTCGGCCTTGAAATTCGCGGTCGTGGGCTGCAAGGCCAGCAATTCCTCCAGCCCGGTATTGGCCCCCGGGAAGAGGTGGTTGTGGACCTTGCGCGTGCCGCTGTTGTCGAAATCGCGGGCGCCGAAGTCGCGACTCTCCGTGAGCGGCATGTGGCACTCGGCACAGCGCTCCTTGGCCACCGGCGGATAATAGAAGGCCCGGGCATTGCCGCCGGAGACGCCGCTCAGCAGGAATGGGTCGTGGTGGTTCTGCCCCCGATTCCACTCCTTGTAGTGCGTCACTTCCATTGGCAGGCTGACTTTGTGGCAGGTCGAGCAGAATTCGGTGGTGCGGTGGAACGGCTTCAGGAAGGTCTTCTTGTGGAAGTCCGGCTTGGCCTTCACCATCTGGTTGTTGATCCACTGCAAGACCGGGTTTTCGCTGAAGGCGAACGGATAGTGGATCGGCTCTTCGATGGTGTAGTCGGCATTGCCCACGGTGCTGTTGATGTTGGTGATGGCGTGGCAGGTGGTGCAGGTCAGTCCGGCGTGGGCGGTCGGATGGTTGTCGATGTCGTAGTTGGGGTCGTCGAACTGGCCGCTGAAGAAGGGGACGGTGTCGTGGCAGCCGGCACACCAGCGCGAGCGCTTGGTGTTGCCGTCCTCCTTCATGGAAACCGCCCGGGTCTCCTTGATGCTGAACTTGTAGAGCGGGTTGTTGAACGAGCTGAACTTGTGGGCCGAGTGAATGTGCTGGTTGTAAATGTCGGCATGGCACTTCAGGCAGTACTGGTCGGCCATCAGCACCTTCTCGGGGATGAAGTTGCCGTCCACCGTGCGCGCACGCGACGGGTAGAAATAGGCCAGGCCCTCCTTCGAGCCGACGGCATTCCACTGACGCGGGTCCTGGGCGTGCATGATACCCATGCCGCCGACGAACAGGATCACGCCGCCAGCCCAGGCGTAGCCCCATTGCCACTGGATGTCGGGCCCGGCGTGGCGGTGCCACAGATACAGCCCCACGGCGCCGACGGGGACGATGATGTGCAGCCAGTAGACGAGGTTGCGACTCCAGGTGCCGGTGATCAGTTGCGGCAGGCCCTCCAGCTGAATGAGCGCGAGCCCGGAGAAACAGACGACGATGCCGGTGGCGAACAGCGCAAGGCCCAGCTTCACCGCCAGGCGGTTCTTGCGTTTGCGGGCCGAGGCGTAGTGCGTCAGTCCAAAGAGGAGGAACGGCAGGACAATGACCACGCCGATGGCGACGTGAATGAGGAACATCCACAGGGTGAACTGATTGGTATACGTCCGGGGCGATTTCCACCAGTTGAGGAAGGTGATGGAGACCAGGTAGACGCCGCTGGTGCCGAGGACGGCGACCGCCCCAAAAATCACGAGTAACAGCACCTTGAGCCGCGGGCTGACCGCGGGCTGGTAGACGTTGCCCTTGCGGTCGCGGAGCGCCGGCCCGGTACTGGCCGGCGGCGCCGCGGCCTTGACGGCCGGGGTCATGTTGTCCATGAGTACACCTCGCACGAGAACAGAATGCGCCACGAACGGCGCGGAATAATGGCTGGGATTCGCGGCGAGCCGGCGCCAGCGCACGGCGGCCGTCGTCGATGAAGTTGCGGCGGCTCCGCATGCGCGCATCGAGCGCTACGCCGCCGGGAGTCGTCCTGGTTCATTTACGGGAGAGAGGTGCTCAGGAAAGACGAGGCGGGTGAAAGACGTCCGAGGGGCGGTGGATCGGACGGTCGGAAGTGTCGTCGGACAGGCGGTCGCCCCGGTCCGTGGCGGTCGGCATCGCCAGGCCAGCCGCCTGCCCCCAGCGCTCCTCGCTTGGGGACGGCGGCGCTGGCGCGGACGGCAGCAACGGCGACCCGCTGCCTCCGGAGCAATGGGGGCCGTGACAGCGCTGCGCCGGGGCCACAGGATGAACGGGCAGCGCGGGCTGGCTGGGCCCGGGAGACGTTCCTGAGCCGGCGATCGTGGAACTCGCCGGCAGGTGGTACTGGACGTGGTCGCCGCAATCCGCACGGGCCGTCGGGGGTGCAGCCAGCCCCACGACAAGAAGCGCCAGCAGGGCGGCTGCCCAGCGCAGGCTCCGGTGCAGACGAACAGGGAACCAGCGGGAGACAATCACGGTGACCAGCCCGACCTTATCGGCTCCGATTCACGGAGCCTGGAAGCGATACCCTAGAGTACCTGCCCGATCCTAGCTCTGCAAGGGCCTTCCACCGAGATTGTCATGGCTGTCCAAAGGACCGGCCACTCCACGAACGGGCAGCATCCGTCGGATCCGCGGCGCTACGGCGGACCCCGCCGTGGCAAGTGCCGAATTCGGTCCTTGACGACAAAAATAGTTTCAGTCTGTTGCAAAACCGGAAAAAGCGTTGCACAATGCTATTACACGGAGTTGGGGCGCGGGAGCAGGATCGCTCGGCCGGCGGCAGTGATCGTTGGGCGACAGCGACAGGGGGCGGCGGCCATGAAAGTGAAATTGCGCATCGTTCAGGGGCGGCCCCAGGGCAAGAGCATGGTGTTTCCGCGCGGCGAGTACGTCTTTGGACGCGGCGAGGAGTGTCACGTCCGGCCCAACAGCGACTGGGTTTCGCGCCAGCACTGCCTGCTCTGCGTGACCGAGGACGGCGTTTCGCTGCGCGACCTGGGTAGTCGCAACGGTACCCTGATCAACGGAGCCCGGCTCGTCGAGGAGCGCTGCCTCAACCACGGCGATCAGGTGCAGGTCGGCCCGCTGGTGTTTGAAGTCCTGCTGGAGGAGAGCGTTAGCGACGGGATGCCTGCCACGGCCACTGGTCCCGCCCGGACAGCTGCCACGTTCGATACCGCCGTGGTGGCCACCCGGGAGACCGTCGAGTTGCCGACGGCCGCGCCGCCCGAAGCAGCACCGAGCCCGCCGGAGGTGCCGGCCGTGCCCACCCTGTAAGCCGAGCGACGGGAAATCATCGCCCCGCGCTCAGGTCCTCCGCCCTGTCCCGGGTACGGGGGAAAACCGCGACTATGCCGTGCCGGTTGCCGAATGGGACCTGCAGAGCCACTCCGCATACATCGGACTTCTGTTCAACCTGGCGTTTTGCGCTAAACTGTTAGGACGTATGTCGTTATTTGACAATGGCTTGCGGCGTGCGCGCCAGGTTGAACAGAAGTCCTGTCGAATTCAGTTCAACCTGGCAGCGCGTGCTGCTCAGGCGTGCGGGGGCGTTGGCCCTCCACGGTATCCCACCTCGCCTCAGTTCCACACCCCGGCCAGGTCCCGTTCGGGCAGCGACGGGCGTGCTATGGCCTGGGCTTGCTCGAAGGCCCAGCGGTAGAGCCCCTGCTGAGCTGCGTTCAACTCTCCCGACGGACACAGCACAAAACTGCCCGGAGCGATGGGCAGCGCCGGTGGCTGCGGCAGGCCCAACGACTCGGCGGCGATCGGCAAACGGTTGCGACTCATGAGACACCTCCCCGTCCGTCAGCAACGGGCGCCGTGCAATCTCTGAGCCAACATCGTCCAGGCCGCCCCGACGCGCCTAGGGCCCTCGTGGCGCCCATCGCCCTTTTTTTCCTCTCCTTGTGGTTAAAATCGTTGCAATCGGTACGCCCGCCTGTCTATAATCCTCGCAACCGGTGGACGGCCCGATGGAAAGGCCGCCGGTGTCACCTCTCCAGCATCTGACCGAGAAAGGAGTTCGGAGATGACCAGCACGATGATGGTGGAACGGACCGGAGTGGCGTTCCCGGGCATGGGTTCGCCTGGGACGGGGATGGCGCCGTTTGGCACCCCCATGGGGACGCCGGGCAGCTATCTGATGGTGCCCCGCTGCACCCTGCGCTTCGAGAAGTGCCAGGGGGGCCTCAAGATCGTCTGCACCTGCGAGGACCGCACCGCCTGCGGCATGCTGCAGAACCTGTGCGCGGCCCTGGCCGGCGGCACGATCAGTTGCTGTGCGATGTGGAATGGGTTGCCGGCCTACACCTGCAACTTCATCACCGGCCTGTGCCGCTGCGAGATGACCGACGACGGCGTTGGCATCACCTGCACCAGCGGCGACGCCAAGTGCGCCGAGATGCTGCAGGCCTGCTGCGACTGCCTGACCTGCCTGATGGACGCCGGCTGCACCTGCAGCCTGTTCATCAACAACACCCCCTTCTGCTACGGCTACAGCGAGCCGAGCAAGAGCAGTCCGAAGGGCAAGCGCCAACCTGGGGTTCGACCACGGGAGCACAGCGCCCTGCGGCGCTGTGCTCCTGTAACCCGCAGGCAATGTGCGCCCTACCGCTTCAAACTCAAATCCACATCCTTCTTCTGCTCGCCCGGCAGCACCTCCACCGGTGTCTCGCCGCGGGTGAAATCGGCCGTCTTCGTGGCGATCACACGGTAGGGACCCGCCGGCACGCTCTTGAAGATGTACTTCCCCTTTGCATCGGTGGTGACCGAGTCGCGGGCGGCGTTCTGGGCGTCGCGGAGCACCACCGTCACGCCGGGTTGGCCCCGCCCGCCTTGCTTCACGGTCCCCTCGATCGAGGCAACCACCGGCGCATCCACCAGCTGGATGACGACCGTCTGGCTCGCGCCGAGGTCCACGGCGCTGGTGAACTGGGCGGTGACCTCGTAAGTCGCCTTTGCGGTTGTGGGCACCGGCAGCGGCGCCGCCCAGACCTTGTCCGCGTCTGGCACGGGGGCATTGACCAGCTTCCCCTCGACCGGTTTGGCGTCGGCGGGCGGCTTGCCGTCGGGACCCGGCTTGCCCGGGAAGAAGACGACCCGCTTGATGCCGGACGCCGCCGTGCCGCTGGCTTGCAGCGGGATCGGCTGGCCGCGCACCAGCTTGGGCGGGAAGCCAACGAAGTGCAGCGCCGCCGGGGGATCGCCGTCGAGGATCACCTGGCCGGTGATTTCGGGGAACATGGCTTCGGCACGAGTAGCGGCCGCCTCTTCCTTCCACGACGGATGCTCCGGCGAGACCCGGCTATCGCACACCTTAATCGGTTGGCCGGCCGCGTTCAGCAGCCGCAGGCGCAGGTCGCGCCGGCCGAAAACGTCGGTCGTATCCAGCGGCAGCACCCAATCCTCGGCGGTGCCCTTCAGACGGACCGCTCCGTTGGCCAGGGCGAAGCTGTAGGTGTTGCGCCGGCCGCCGGGCAGCAGGGTGAGCTCGTTCTGCTTGGGGCTGAACACGTGATCGTTGTTGCGGTCGAAGCCCAGCTCCAGGCGCCCGCCGCGGGGCAGGTTATCCGCTTCCAGGGCGACCGGCATGGAGGCGACCGGTTGACTGGCGACGGGCGGCGTCAGGCGGAGCACCGGCTCCTCGACCAGGCGCGGCGTGCGCTTGCCGCCGGACGCCGCGAAGGTGGTGAAGAAGGTGTAGGCGCGGGCGTAGCCGTCCACGGTGACATAAACCAGGCCGTTCCGCTCTGCCACGTCGGCGAGGCGCAGCTTGGGGGCCACCAGGACGACCTCGTCGCCGGGCGCCTTCAATTCCCCTGCGAACGTCCCTTCGCGCCGATCGGCCGGCAAGAGGCTGGGGATGCGATCCGGCCGCAGGACCAGCTCGACCCGGCCGGGCGGGCCGGCGAAATCCTGGCCGGCGGTCACTTTCAAGGTCAGGGTCTGCGTGGCCGGATCGTAGGCGTCGGCGGCATCGACCTGGACGTAGTCTGCCGGGTTGGCGATGCGGATTTCCTCCTCATCCAGGAGCTTCCCCTTGTCGTCGAGGGCGCGGACGCGGATGGGCTGCGGCTTGAGAGGCACGAGGGCCGGCGGCTTGGCCTCTGCCTGCCCGGCGGGTGGCGGCGCCGGCGCCGCTCCCAGCGGGACGTAAGTGTAGACGTTGCCGCCGGGAGCCAGGCGCGTGCCCATAGCGCCGGCCACCGGCACGTCGCCGGGGGCCACGCCCGCCCGCAGCTCGACCGTCACGTTGACCGGCTGCTCCTCTTCATTGCGGACGAACACGAAGACAGTGTGTTCGACGCCGGGGCGAAGATGCAGCGCCTTGCGGAGCGTTTCGGCGGGCGCGTCGCGGCGGTCGCCGAAATAGAGGCGGACCTTGGGGACCTGGGCCGTCGCCGCCAGGGGCGAAACCGCCAGCAGGCAGGTGGCCGCGAGGAGGAGGGCGATACCGCGAGAACGCGCCAGAAGCGCGCAGGACGTTTGCATGGGGAGATTCCTCACATACCAGGCCCGACTGTGTCTGAGCCGCCTGCCAACCATCGGAGATGCCTGCCAGCGTGGCAGGCACCAGTCGCCGGTCGAGGCAGCCCGAAGCGCCAGCGAGGATTCGAGGTTCGTCCTCGCTGGCGCGTCGGGCTGCCCGGCTGGGTGGCACGCCCTGAGGTACTCCGAAGGGCGTGCTTTTCACGAACCACGCCCTTCGGAGTACCTCAGGGCGTGCCACCCGGAATCAGGCTATCTGTCACCTCCGGCATCCACGGCCGGCAGGGCCTGAGCGGCCTTGCGCAGCTGGCGCCGCAGGGCTTGCCAGTTGGTGTCGTCACTCGGGTTGCGGGCGGCGGCGGCATAGGCGGCCTCCACGGCCCCGGCGTCCGCCAACCCGTCCACCTTCATCAGCGCGATGGCCATGCGGGCGCGGAACAGGCAGCGCTTGCGCTCGTCATCCGCGCCGCGGCGCGGGTCCGGCGCGAGGAGTCCGCTCGTCCGCGGGGCCTCGGGGTGGTTCTCGGCCTGGTCCCGCGTTCGCGTGTCCTGCCAGAGTTGGGCGGCTCCCTTGCGGTAGGCCTGCCACAGCGCGGTCCGTTGTACCGCCGACGGCCAGGGCGAGGCGAGCAGGGCGGCCAGGGTCCGGGCGTCGTTCGCCTTGACCCCGTGCGGCTCGGCGGTGATGGCGGCCCAGCGCGGCTGGTCGAACGGCGCTCGCAGCCGTTGGACTTGCTCGGCCAGGTCGCCGGCCGCCTGAGAGAGCCGCCGCAGGTCGCCCGGCTGGCCACGGACCAACAAGCCCTGAAGTTCCTGCAAGCCCTCGGCCGCATCCACCCACGGCCGTTCCTGCGAGGCATCCAGCTCCACGTAAGCGGCGAGCCCGGGGAGCAGGCCCAGGGCATCGTCGCGTGCCCGGCAGGCGTTGGCCAGGTCGTCCCCTTGCCGCAAGCGCGCCTCCAGGTCGGCCCGCAGCGCGGCCAGCGCGGTGGCCGCCTCGGCCTGGGCGGCGGGCTTCGGGTCGAGCAGCCGGCCCGCCGCCGTTTGACGGCGCTGGAGCGCATCGCGGCGTCCCGGTCCGATCCAGGGATCGGCCCAGGTGGGAGCGGCATCCAGGCGGGCGCCATCGCGGGCCACGTGGATGGCGTCGGCCACCGCTCGCGCCGGCCAGGTGCGGAGCGCCTCGTTCTTGGCCAACTCCGCCAGCCGGTGCAGGGCGCGCACCTCGTCGTAGTCCGCCAGGCCCGGGTCCGACTGCAACAGGTCGTCCCAGAACTGGACCAGGAGCCGCGATGGTTCGCGTTCGGCAACCGCCCGGTCCACGACCAGCCAACCCAGGTCGAACGACTTCCCCTCGAACCCCTTGAGGAACTCCGCTCGCTGCATCTCCAAAGCGGCCCGAGCCGGATCGTCCGGCTTGGCCGCCAGCGCGACGACGGCTCGTGCGGCCAGGGCCCGATACTTGGCCAACAGGTCGCCGGCGGCGAGATCGGGCGGCTTGCTGCCGGCGGCGACGGCCTCCGCCAGGGAACGGGGCCGGCCGACGAGAGCGACAGGCGCGTTGTCCGGCCCGTCTCGGCGAAACCCGTCCAGCCGCCGGGACAGGTCGGCGCCGGTGGCCTCCGAGGCAGCTCCCCCTCGCCAGCGGGCCTCGGCACGAAGCGTTGCCTCCTCCACGGCAGAGCGGCGGACCGGGCGAGTCCGGGAGCTGGGCAGCGCTCGCCAGTCGTCGCGCAGCTTCCAGCCGGCCAGGGCCCAGTCGGGGTAGGTGTCCGGCAGCGGCGTGTCGGCGACCGGGGCGGCCTGGCCGCTGTAAGTCACCAGGTCAAAGTCTTTGCCGCTGCCGAATAGCTCCGGCGTCTGCCGGGCCGCCCGATTCATGTCGGCCCAGCGATCGACGCGAGCGGCGACGAAGGCGGCCAGCTCGCGGACCGTGACGCGCTGATCGCGCTGCCCGCGGTCCAGGAAGCCGTCGGCTGCGCCTAGCAATCCCTCCTGCACGTAGTGGGCAAACACCGTGTGTCCCAGCTCCTCGGACGTCAGCGCCGTCTGCCCCGGTGCCGCCGCGCAGAGGACGAAGAGGGTGCCATCCTTCGTGGCCTCCTCGAGTTGGCCCCGGAGCAGACCGGCGGCATCGGCCGCCAGCAGCCCGCGGCGCGGCACAATCAGCGGGTACATAACGTCCAGCACCAGCAGTTTGTGGGACGTATGACAGTCACGCAGCCGCTCGAGCACCAGGCTCATCGGCAGCCAGCTCGACTCGCCGTCCAGCCCGGCGTCGCCGGGCAACAGGCAGGGCCGGCCTTCCGCATCGGCCACCACATAGCCAGACAAGTATACCGCCACGCCCGACGCGGGCGGCTCTTTCCCGAGCCGATCCAATTCGCCGGTCAGGCGATCCTTCTCCTGGCTGCTAAAGCCGTTACTCTTTTCCCAGGGTAACGCGCTCAGGGCAGCCCGATCCTGCTCGGCAAAGGGGATGGGCGGGATGGCCGGGTCTCGGTACTCAGTGATCCAGAGGGTGACGAAGGTGGGTCGCGGGGCTGGGCGGAGATAGAGCAGAAAGCCGACAACGGCGCCAAGCATCGCCAGCAGACCGGCCAGCGTGAGGAAGAGTCGCTTGCCGCGCCCGGCCTTGGCGGGGCGTGCCGCCGGACCGCCGCTGCCCGGATTCGCACGCCAACCAGGGGTGCCGCCGGGAGACGGATCGGCCATGAGGATGCCTCGGACAAGAGGCCCCTCGCTGGCGCTCGGGGCTGGTTCGCTCAATTCACCGCGGAGCCGGCAATTCGACCGTCCGCGACAACCCCCCTTGCTCTGCCGCGACCTTGAAATCTGCCAGCGACACGAACGACAGGTTTTGTATCCCTTCCACCTGTCCCTTGGTCAGGCTCCAGAAGACGCCGACGTATTTGTTAGCATCCCGATAGATTCGGTGTTCCTCGCCGGCGGCGCTCAGGCTTTCGGGCAGGCGGGCGATAAACGGCTTCCCCTTCGGATAGCGCAGGCGGATTACCAGGCACGGGCGCTGGGCCGGGAGGCGGTCGGGGGCGACCGGGACGGACCGCCTCTCCTCCCAGCGGACACTCTCGACAATGACATGAGCGGCGGGGTCGTTCAGCAACTCGCCGGCGCTGATCGCTTTGCCCTGTAACTGCTCCGGCGAGCTGTCGTAGTCGGGTCCCCGGGCCACGGTCAGGGCCCGCAGCTTGCCGTCCGGCGCGGCCCACCAGGTCTGAACGGTAGGGGCATCCTTCTCCGACCAGTCGGGAACGTCGAGCCGCCAGGCCGGCGCCGGCTCGGCGTAAAGGGGATAGAAGCGCAGGCCTGGCACCGGCGTCTTGTCCTCGCCGCGGTGGACCTCGAACCAGGCCAGGTTCGGCCGTGGCAGGTCGAGTGCCTCCTCGGGACGGGCCGATAGGCGCTCCGCCAACTCCACGGTGGTCCGTACCTGGAGGTAGCCGCGATCGGTTCGCTGGTTTTGCCAGAAGCCGAGCAGCCAGCTGCCGGCCTTCACGGGCGGCGGCAGGGTCAGTGGGTCGTTGGTCTTCGCATACAGAACGCGCTCCAGGGCCAGGTCGCGGTCGTTTTGCACCAGCTTCAAGAGCAGCGAGTCGCCCGTCCGGGTGTGCACCCGCTGAGTGAGCGGCCGCAGGGCATCGACCCGCACGTTGTACTCGGCGTCGCCCAGGCGAGCCCAGGACGGGTTGCTGCCGATGCGCGTTACCGTCTGCTCGTCTTTGGGGTTCTTGCTGTCGCCGATCGCCAGCACGCGATAGGCAAGCTGCTGGCGCAACGCCTTGCGCAGCTTTTCCACCAGATCGTCCAGTTTATCGGCGGGGAAATACTCCCCCTGCGGCAGCAGGGGAATCGGACTGATGAATTGCCGCGTCGCCCGCTTGCGCTCCTCATCCGAGAGCTGGAAGCCGACCATCTTGACCGCGATGCCGGACTTCTCGAACTGCTCCTTGAGGACGGTCTGCACCTGCTTTTTGCCGTCGGGATTGTACTCTGGGTCCTTGCGTCCCTCGAAGCGGTTGTCGTCGCCGTCGGTGAGGACGAGCAGTGTGCGGTAGCCGCTGACATCGCCCCCCTCCAGGTCGCCCTTGGCTTGCAGCATGGCCCGGAGGATGGGGCTTTCGTGCCAGGGCGTGAGTTTGCCGATCTCTTTCATCAGGTTATCGAGCTGCATTGGCCTGGCGGGATCGCCCCAAGCCTGCGGCGGCAGGATTTGCTGGATCGTCTCTTCCTCTTCTTGGATCCCCGGCTTCTTCTGGGCGAAGATCCAGATGCTGACCTTTGTCCCCGCGGGCAGCTCCTTGAGGACGCGGTTAAGCGCCGTGCGGGCCAGGTCGAAGCGGGTGAGCGGGTTGCCGTCCGGCCCCGTGACGTTCTGCTTGGCGTTCATGCTGCCCGAGCAATCGAGGACGATGGTGAGGCGGCCGCGGCCGGCGGCAAAGCGCTCGTACACATCTGGTGCCGCCTGCACGGCCACGCGGGTAATGTCCGCCTCCGGACGCCAGGCCGTGGTGCCCGGCAGCAGATCGGCCCCGACGTTGGTGTGGATTTGCAGGACGCGGCCCCGATACAGGGCGGTGGCGATATGCTCGGTGCGGACCCGCGTCGGCGGGGCGCCGGGCGGCAACTGCAGCGCCAGCGTGAACGTCACGCTTGGCGACGCCGGGTCGCCGGGCGGAATCAGCACGGCCCGGTGTACAAGGTCCGCGGCGAAGACCTGCATCAGCTTGCCGTCGCTGGCGAAGACGACCGGGGCGGCCGGGCTCGCCTCCTTCGGAATGTTGACGCGGTGGGCGCGGGGCAAGGCGTCGTCCTCGATCAGGTCCAGCATGAGCTGCGTCTTGTCGCCGCGGAACGCGCCCGGCTTCTCGCCCGGGTTGGGCTGGGCGTCGGGGTCGAACCACTGGAGGACGGGCTCGGGGAGGGAGTCGATTTGCTGGCGGACGAGGTCAACGCGTTCCTTGCGGGCCCGTTTCTGCGCCGTCTTCAGATCGCGTTCGCGGGATTGAAGAAGGGCCAGACTGTCGGCGGCGTCGAGGTAGTCGTGGGCGACCTGGCGGTAGTAAGGCGTGCTGCCCTCGCCGCCCCAGTTGTCCCGGGCAACGCGCCAGGACAGCCAGGTCAGCAGGTCGCTCCCCTGGAGGCGGCGATAGTCATCGACCGGGTCACCGGTCAGCCGGCCCACGGCGGCACCGTCGAGGTGGCGGGCCAGGTTGGACGCCTGGGCCAGTTCCGCCAGGCTGCCATCCTTGCCGTCCATGCCGGCCGCACCGTTGGCCTGCTCGGTCAGACGGTTGGTCTCTGTCAGCAGGCGCCTCCGGTGGAAGCGCACGACGGCGCCGGCCTGGGCCAGCGTCTTCCGCCAATCCTCCGGGCTCTTGCCGCCGCGGACCAATGCCTCCGGCGCGGGCGGGTCGTGGTCCGGAGCGGTCTGAATCCAGTCCTTGCCTAGCTCCGCAATGGCCAGGCGGGCGGAGCGCTCGACCCGAACGCGGGTCTCCTCGGCGAGCTGGGCCTCACTCAGCCCCGCGGCCTGGGTCCCCTTGGTTTCCAGGGCATTCGCGATCGTGCCGAGGTTGCGCAGCAGCGACTCGCGGCGGCGGCCGGCGATGAACGGAACGTGCAGCAGGGCATCGATCTGGTGGTAGCTCGCTTGCAGGGCCGCATCCTGGGCGGCGTAGACGGTCACGACCTTGTCGAAGCTATCGCGCAGTTGGCCCAGGCCGGCGCTGACGTCGCCGGCGGCCTTGTCGAGAGTGGCGACGGCAGCCGGTTGCGGCTGCTGCAACAGGCGGTCCAGGGCGTGGGCGTTGGCCCATAACCTTTCGAGCTTTGTGAGATCGGCCTCATCGGCCGGCGGATCGGCCGGCGGACGTGCCACCAACCACTGCGAATAGTAGGGCAGCTCGGCCAGGGCTTCGGCGCGGACCGCCAGGGCCTTGCGCACCCGCAGGGCGGCGTCCTGGGCCTTCTTGTAGGCATCCTCGGCCTCGGTCAGGTCGCGTCCCGCCCCGGCGCGATCGCCGTCCTGGGCCGACAGCAGCAGGTCCTCGCCCAGGCGGCGCTGGGCATCGGCGCCTTCCACCGGCTCTTGCAGCCAGGGACGCACCTGTTCGCTGCACGCCGGCAGATCGGCGGTGCCGTCGGCCAAGCCCAGGGCCGCCTGCTCGCCGCGGCGGCGGGTTTCGATGGCCCGGCGCACTAGGTCCGGAGCGACGCCGGGGGCCAGGTGATCGGCCAGGAAACGAAGCGGCTCGGCCTCGGTGGGACGCGGGCCGTCGAAGCGCGGCAGGCGATGGGCACTGCGGACCAGGTCGGTGTCCGGGTTGGCGGCGGCGCGGCGCAGCATCGAGTCGGCCAGCGCCTGGCGGCGCAGCAGCAGGCCCCGCGGGTTGACCGCCTTGCCGTCGGCGTCGTCGGCCAGGCGGTTGAACTCGTCGTCCGCGGCATCCTTGCGGTCCCAGAGGCGGTCCAGGGCCTGATCCAGCCGGGCCCGGTCCTGGGCTGAGAGCTTATCGCCGAGGGCCGCCGGCAGGGCCAGGCTGCCCGGCAGCGAACCGACCGGCAAGCGTCCGGCATCGCGAATCTGCTGGGCCAGGGTGTCGAGATCCTTTCGCAGGTGGTCGGCGTCATCGCGGTCGCCGGCCCGCAGCAGCTCTTCGACGCGCAGGGCCATGTCGAGGTAGCGTCGCCAGAGGTGAGGGACCGTCACCGCCGGCCGCTCGCGTCGCAGCGCCTCTGCCGCCAGCCACAGGTCCGCCAGGTCAGCCGGCGGCGCGAACTTCACCACCTCGTCGGCTGCCGGCGCCTGTCGATCGTCCGCGATGACATTCAGCTCCATGCTGCCGGCCCGGCCGTGCGGATCGAGCAGCACTGGGGCCTGCACGGCCTCGCGATTCGCGCGCACCCAGCGGTCGGTCTCCTTCGTCGTGTAGTCGAAGAGCTCCTTGGCCGTCACGCGCCGATTGCCGTCGGCGTCGGCCGCTCCTTTCAACCCTTCGATAACAGCGTGGCTGAACGTGCTCATCTGCCAGCCGTCGCTGACCCACGATTGCTGATCTGGGCTGCTGGCACAGAGGACGACCAGGCCGTCCACCTCGCCGATCTTCTGCTTCAGGTCGTCCTGCAAGGCGCGGGTAAAGTCGTTGTGAAGCTGGCCGAGCGGCCAGAACGTCGGCACCTGCGTGGCGTCAAGGATCAGCAGCTTCTGGCTGCATGGCACCTGCTTGAGCTGGTCCAGGATGTCGGCGACGCGGACGATGTTGTCTGGGTCGGCCGGGTCGGCCCCCTCCGGCAGAAGATACGGCCCGTGCTCATCCACCGCGCCGTGGGCGGCCAGGAACAGGACCAGTTTCTGGGTCTTCTTGCTGTCCCGCAACGGCTGCCGAGACGTCCCGGTCCATGAGGGTCTTGTCGGGGCTGAGGGGCCGACGAAGGACCTTGGAGCCACTCAGGACCTCGGCCAGCTTGTCCGCGCCGCGCTGGCCCTCGACATCCCGGGGGACGGCCAGGTTGACGGCGTTGGGGGCGGGCAGCAGCACGAGCAACGGCGGCTCGGGCCGGCGCAGCCAGAGCAGCACCAGGACCAGCACACCGACGGCCACGCCAAAACCGACCCCAACCGACAAAATCTTGACCCAGCGCGGCACCCGGCGGCGAACCCCCGGAGCCGAACTGGCGTCCTGCTGCCACGGCCGTTGCGACTGCGGGCCACGACCCGACGAGCCCGGCACACCGTGCTTCCATGACGGGGGCTGCCCAGGGGGGACGTTGCTCATGGACCACCTCGACAGGGGATGCGGACCGGGACGCGGGATTGGATCACCATTGCTTATAGCTGTGGAAGCGAGGCAATGCAAGGAAGCGCTCAAGGCCGCCTTCCAGGGCGCGACCACCGCTGTTGTGGCACGGTCTCCTGACCGTGCCACTTGGGCGGACCGAAGGTTTCCCGGAATCCGCGAAAGTAGCTGGCGACCTTCGGTCCGCCCAAGTGGCACGGTCAGGAGACCGTGCCACAGCGATTGGGGCGGGACGGCTACCCTGGCCAGCGCATCTCCTGCCGCTCGCGGGAGCAGCACGCGCTGCCAAGTTGAACTGAAGTCGCCGGGACTTCTGTTCAACCTGGCTCACACACCGCAAGCCCTTGCCGAATAACCACATCCGCCTTCGCATTTCAGCCAAAAGCGCCAGGTTGAACTGAAGTCGGAAGTGTGCGGGGAAAACTCGGACGGTCCTCGGCGGCGCCGGGCGGGAGACAATCGCCCCTCGCCCCCGAAAACGGCGGCGTACCGGGGGGAGGGGAGACTGTCTCCTGCCGTCCGCCTTACCTACCCCTCGCCCCGCTCAGGGCTGGTAACTTGACACCCCCTTTCTTGCAGGGTTACGATGTGGTCCATCGTTGACCGACTTCTGGGCTGTCTGTTGCCGCCCTCGATCCGTTTCCTGTCCCGGGCGCCATCGGGGATAGCCCGCCCCGCGAAGGGCGCCCGATGAGCACCGAGTATCCCCTGGACGAAAACCTGTTGCACCGCTTGCCGTTGCCGTTGGCGCAGCTATACCGGCGTGCGCACAACGCCAATGGGCCGCCAGAACCGGCACCAGGCGGCCTATTTCCTCTGGGAGGCGGCGCTGAAGCTGCTCGGCGTCGGTCGCCGTCGTCGCGTATGCCGAGCCGCGGCCGGCCGACCCCAGGCTGGCCGAGCGGCTGAAGAACCTGGCGCGGCCGTCCCTCGGGCACTGGTGGGAGTTCGTCCGGCTGCTGGTGCCGGCGCTGGCCGACGGCGGCGACGCGGCGTTTGCCCAGGCCCGCGATCTGCTCCTGGGGCGGGCCCGCGACGACCTGCCCCGCGCGGCCGGCCTGGACGCCGCCCTGCGCGAGGCCCTGGACGGCACGCCGGCGGCCCGGGGCACGGTCCGCCTCAGCGAGCTGTTCGATCGCCTGGTCCGCTACCGCAACCGCGAGCTGGGCCACGGGGCCGCGGGCCAGCGCGCCGGCCGACGTTCTACGACCGCATGGGCCGGGCCCTGCTGGCGGGCGTGGCCGAGGTCCTCGGCCGGCTCGACGTGCTGGCCGGCCGGCGGCTGATCTACGTCGCCGACGTCCGCCGCAGGCGTCGGGCGACTGGCTGATCGAGCGCTACGAGCTGACCGGCGAGACGGCCCGGCGGCTCGAATCGCTCGAGCTGCCCGCGACCGAGGCGGCCCGCCTGCCGCGACGCCGAGCCGCGTCTACCTGGACGGACCGGGCGAGGCCGGCCCGGCCTGCGTTGCTGCACCCGCTGGTGCTCTACGACCACGAGACGGCCGAGGTCTTCTTCCTGAACGCCCGCCGCGGCAAGCGGCGGACCGAGTACCTCGGCTACACACCGGCCGGGCGATCGAGCGCACGGACCTGGGCGCCGAGCAGCGGGCGCTGCTGGCGCGGGTACTGGGCATGCGAGGTGGACGGCGAGCAGGTCGAGCCGTGGGCGGCGCGGTCGCAGGCCGAGGAGCCGCCGGCCGGCGCGGCGCCGAGACCGGCAGCCAAGCCGCCGCGGCGATCGGCGAGTTCGAGCTCTTGAGCGAGCTGGGCCGCGGCGGCATGGGCGTCGTCTACCGCGCCTGGCAGCCGTCGCTGGGCCGGCAGGTGGCGCTCAAGTGCCTGCTCCGCGCCGGCGACCCCAAGGCCGAGGCCCGCTTCGCCCGCGAGATCCGGCGCCCTGGGCCGGGTCGAGCACCCGCAACCTGGTCAAGGTCTTCACCTCGGGCTCGGAGGGCGAGCAGTGGTTCTACGCGATGGAGCTGGTCGAGGGAGCCGACCTGGCCGGCGTCCGATCGGCTGTCGCGAGGCAGCGGCGGCGGCGCACTCTGAGGTGGACCTGCGCGACCTGGCGGCAGGCGCTGAGCACGGCCTGTGCCGAGGCGCGGCAGACGCGAGAAGCCGCTGAGCGACGCGACGGCCGCCATCCGCCCGCGCCGGCCATGCGCCGCCGTGCGACGGCGCCGGCCGCCGAGCAGCCGGCCGGGCGCGGCCTGGAGCTACGTCCGGCCGCGTCGTCGAGCTCGTCCGCCAGGCCGCCGAGGCCGCCCAGGCCCTGCACGAGGCCGGCGTGGTCCACCGCGACATCAAGCCCGGCAACATCCTGGTGACGCCGGACGGTTCGCACGCCGTCCTGATGGACCTGGGCCTGGCGCAACTGGCCGACGAGATCGGAGGGCCGGCTGACCCGGACCCGCAGTTCGTCGGCACGCTCCGCTATGCCAGCCCCGAGCAGGTCCTGGCCGTGCCGCCGTCGACCGCCGCAGCGACGTCTACAGCCTGGGCGCGACGCTGTGGGAACTGCTGACCCTGCGGCCGATGTTCGACGCCGGTCCGCAGACGGCGACCCCGGAGCTGATGCAGCGCATCCAGTACGAGGAGCCGGCATCGGTCCGCCGCTACAACCCCCGCGTCCCGCGCGACCTGGATGCCATCGTGCTCAAATGCCTGGAGAAGGATCCCGGGCGGCGCTACCAGACGGCCCGCGAGCTGACCGACGACTTGCAGCGCTTCCTGGCCGGCGAGCCGGTGCACGCCCGGCCCATCGGCCCGGTGCGGCGGCTGGTGCGGCGGGTCCGGCGACACAAGGGGGCCGCCGCTCTGTTCCTGCTGGCGGCCGTCCTCCTGTCAGGGCTGGCGTTCAAGAGCTACCAGTGGTGGGAAGGCCGCAAAGAGCAGCAAGCGGTCGATACCTACTACGCTCAGATCGCCTGGCGCTGGCGGGCCGTCGAGGGGGTCGGCCGGGTCAGCCGCCAGGAGGCCGGCCAGCGCAGCCTGGCCTGGAAGATCACCACAAAGAACAAGGTGGTCGAAAAGGTCGAGGCCGTCAACGGGTCCGGCGCGCCGATCGAAAACGGCTTCGGCAGCTCATCAGTCGCTGGAATACCCCGGGACGCGAGTGCAGCGTGGAGTATCACCGTCAGGACGACGGCAAGACCCTGGACCTCAAGATCGCCCGCGATCGCGCCGACCAGATCGTCTGGACGTTCCATTACAGCACGCCCAGCACCGGCTTCTTCGCCGACGACCGCGGCATCCCGCTGGCCCGCGGCGGCACCGGGGCGGCCTTCGTCCAGTTCGACTTCAACGACGCCGGCTTCACCAGCGAAACCCACTACCTCGACAAGAACGGCAAGCCCCAGCCCAATGCGATGGGTGCCTTCCAGGTGCAACAGACTTACGACGCCAACGGCCTCTGCCTGGAATGGCGCTACCTCGGCGAGGATGGCCAGCTGGCGCCGACCAAGGCCGGCTACGCCCGCATGACGGCCGTTTACGACAACCAGTACAATATGGTCGAGCAGGCCTACTTCGACAAAAATGGCCAGCCCGCCCGCAGCAACTTCGGCTACGCCCGGATGAAGATGACGTTTGACGGCCACGGCAACGCGACCGAATACGACTACTTCGACGAAGCCGACAAGCCCGTGCGCAGCACCAACGGCTATGCCCGGCTGACGGCCCAGTACGACGCGTACGGCAACCGCAGCGCGGAAGCCTACTTCGACGTGGCCGGCCAACCGGCGCGCAGCACCAACGGCTATGCCCAGGTCCGCTGGAGCTACAACGACCACGGCGACTGGACCGACCAGGCCTACTTCAACGAGGCCGGCCAGCCCACCAAGACTATCAACGGCTATGCCCGGGTGACGGCCGCCTACGACGACCGCCGTAACGGCATCGACTTCGCCTACTTCGACGAAAGCAACCAGCCGATCAAGAGCACCAGCGGCTTTGCCCGGATGACCTGTGCTTACGACGACCACGGCAACCGCACCGATGAGAAGTACTTCGACGAGACCGGCCAGCCGACGCGCAGCACCAGCGGCTACGCCGAGGCCCGGCTGACCTTCGACGACCACGGGAACCGCACTGCGGTCGCCTATTTCGACGAGACCAGCCAGCCGATCAAGAACACCAGCGGCTTCGCCAAGCTCACAGAGAAATTCAGCGAAGGAGGGAACTGGATCGAAGAGGACTACTTCGACGAGGCCGGCCACCCCGTCCGCAACAGCGATGGTTTTGCCCGCGCCACCGCGAAATACGACGACCGCGGCAATCTGATCGACGAATCCGTCTTCGACGAGGCGGGCCACCCCATCAACAGCCTGGCCGGTTACGCCCGCGTTGTGACTCAGTACGACGAGCGCGATCAGCCGAGCCAGAAGACCTATTACGACGCCGCCGGCAGAACGCTGGTGCCCCGCGCAGTCATCCAGTCCGTCTCGCCGGCCAGCCCCGCCGAGCAGCTCGGCCTGAAGCCGGGCGACGTGATTCTGACCTACGACGGCAAGGATGTTCCCGGCTACGCCACCTTCACCTCCGAACGCCGCCTCGCCCCGCCGGACACCGGCGTGAAGGACCTGGTGGTCCTGCGCGACGGCAAGCGCCTGACGTTCCACCTGCCGCCGGGCCTGCTGGGCATCACGCTGGAGGACCAGTTCCAGCCGGCCGCGGCCGTGGGAGAGCCGAAGGGATAACTCGAGGCGCGCCACCCGCTCGCGCTGGCAGCTGTACTGCCGATGAATTGACTCGCGACCCGAGAGACGAATCATGACACCAATCGAACGGCTCCACGATGCCTTTCGTTCGCCTTCACCTGCCCAGGTGCTGCGCTCGACGGTCCTTTCACTTGCGGCAGAAGGGCAGACGCAGGCAAGTGTTTATGCCCTGCTCGAACAACTCCTGCTGGCCGTTCGCGCCTCGGGAAAGGCCCGTGAGGCGGATGAGGATCTGATCCTCGATCTCATGGACGGTGTCAACGGGTGGTGTCACCCCAGTGCCAGGCTGTTCGCCGAGGAAGAGCGACGATAGGCTCCTGAACCGGAAATTCGTTGGCGATCTCTTCGGCCTGAAAGGCCGATTCTGTCAGAGGATTTCTTCGGCCTGAAAGGCCGATTCTGTCAGCCCAGGCTGTGAGGCCTGGGAGGATGTCGGCGCTCAGGTTTTGGCCCTGTAAGGGCCATTCATTGTCTCGAATCATGAGCGGTGAACGGCCCTAACAGGGCCGAATGGTCCGGATGCCACAAACCCAGGCCTTACGGCCTGGGCTGACAGAATCGGCCTTTCAGGCCGAAATACATCCAGGACGAGTTTCAAATTCAGAACGCTGGGCCGATCCAGGTCCCTTTTCCGCTCGCCTCGGCCGACGCCGTCGGTTACCGTGCGGTTCGGACGGGTACTGCCCCACACAACAGGTGGCGCCATGGTCTCTTCCCGCTCAGGCCTGTCAAGGCGTCGGGCCTTTCGGCTCATCGAACTGGTTGTCGTCCTGGGGATCATGATTCTCGTCCTGGGAATCGGGCTGCCCTTGCTATTGCGGATTCGCGACGCGCGGAATCGCAGCGAATCGAGCAACAATCTGAAGATGATCGCCCTGGCGACAATCTTCACCGCTGAGGAGAACGATGGCAAGCTACCGCCGGCCGTGGACGCGGCGTATCCAACTAAGAAAGGCGAAGTGGATGCTGAGGGGAAGCCGCTTCGCACCGGCTTTGGCCCGCCGTTGTTTCACATCCTCCCGTACATCGAGAGCGCTTACATTGAAAAACACCCGACTTACCTGGAAAGTTACTCGGATGAGGACGGGCTGTACCTGGCGAAACGGCTCAAAGGGCGCCGGTGGGACGTTTACTGGGCACCCGATGATCCGACTTTGGACCGATCGACCGATGGTTGCAGCTATGCGGCCAATGAGATGGTTTTCGGCTCCGGTGACCGATACATGATGTATCCAGCCGATCTTTGGCAGGGAACCTCAAACATCATTCTGTACGCCGAACAATACGCTCATCAGTGGGGTACCTGGGGGACCGGATGGACCGAGCCGCGCTTCTTTCGGGTGTACTTGGGAGCTGCGCCAAATTAGGGGAGGACGTGGTCTTCAAGGATCCGCCGCTTCAAGATCGGCCGCGCGTGGGGCGTGATGTATTTGATGGCGAACTGCCGCAGGCATTCCGAAGCAGTGGTCTGGTCGTCGGGCTGGCCGACGGGAGCTGCCGCGTTATCCCAACCTCGCCTCTTCCGAAATGGTTCTGTATCGCGTGCAGACTGGATAATCCTGATAGACCTGGCCCAAGTTGGTAGCCCGAATTCCCCGCGCAAGTTCCTCCGCCCTCCGCGTTCTCCTGTCCGTACCCGTCCCTCTCCCGCCCCGAGGTGCCTCTCATGCACAGACGCTCCTGGCTGCTGGTCCCCGTCTTCCTGGGCGCGTTGGCGGGTTTCGTCCTGCGGCCGTCGGCGGCGGACTCGGCATGCTGCTAGTTCGCCGCCAAGGACAAGGATGTGCAGCAGCCGTCGCAAAAGGTGTTCCTCACCTGGGACCCGGTCGAGAAGGTCGAGACCTTCACCGTGCAGCCGAAGTTCGAGGGGAATGCCGCCGATTTCGGCATGGTCATCCCCACCCCCGCCAAGCCCAAGCTCGATGAAATGCCGCGCGACTTCTTCAAGGAGCTGGCGGTCTTCACCATCCTCAAACGCCGTGAAGTGCCGCAATCGCACCTGATGCCGTTCGCCGGGGGCCTCGGCGGCGCGTTGGGCCTAGGCGGCGGCGGTCTGGGCGGCTTCGGCGGCGGCCTCGGAGGCGGCTTCGGCGGCCTGCCCCTGGCGCCGCGCAAGCCGGAGATCAAGGTCCTCGAAACCGGCGTGGTCGGCTCGCTCGACTACAAGATCATCGAGGCCGGCCGGGCCGACGACCTTTACGAATGGCTCAAGGACCGCAAGTACAGCTACCGCGGCGACGAGGCCACGCTCGACTTCTACGTGCAGAAGAAGTGGCTGTTCACGGTCATGAAGATCGACACCATGCAGATGAAGCGGAACAAGGACGGCACCTTCGCCGGCGAGGTCACCCCCACCCGCTTCCAGTTCGCCAGCGACAAGCTCGTCTACCCGCTCAAGATCACGCAGATTTCGGTCAAGGAACAGGACCGAGGCGCTCTTCTACGTGCAGGCCCCCTTCAAGATCGATCTGCCCGGCGACCTGACCTATCAGTACCAGTGGGTGCCGATGCTGCAAAACGCCCAGGGCTGGTACGCCAAGGGGACGTTTGCATCGAAAAGCCTGCCCGGCAACGGCGACGACTGGCTGCGGGCGACGAAGGAGCTACGGCCGGGGCTGATTGCGCAGGGGAAGAAGCTGGGTTACGACTTCGTCCAGGGACAGCGGCCGGAGCCGAACGAGAAGGGGCATATTGCCACCACGCTGGAATGGGCCAAGAAGCTGACGCCGGCCGACCTCAAGCTGCTCAAGGGCGAGGCGGCCTTCGGCGAGAAGGTACCCGACCCCGACGAGGGCTTCACCGCCGCCGACATCAGCGACGCCAAGAAGGGACCGGTTGCCATCAAGACGATCCAGAAGCGCCTGAACACCTACAACAAGGAACGGCCCGGCGGCTACCTGGTGCGCGAGGCGCCGGCCGAGGATGTCAAGGGGCTGAAGGTCCTGGCGGGATACCTCAAGGCGGGACAATTCCTGACCAAGTTCCGCAAGACCTTCGCCAAGGACGAGATGGACGACGACCTGCTCATCGTGCCGGCGAAGGTCGGCAAGGCCGAGGATCATTCGGAATACGAAGAGGTGCTGCCCACGTCGCCCCCGTGAGACATGGGCGAGCCGGGAGCGTTAGGCGAGCCGGGAGCGTGAGCGACCGGAGTACGAAGCCAGCGTAAGCGACCGGAGTTCTGTGACTACAACTCCGGTCGCTCACGCTCCCGGCTCGCCTGGAATCGAGAGAGAGAGCTATGACCGCCACTCCGCGCCGAATCGTTCTCCCGGCCCTCGCCCTGGTTCTCGCCGCCCTGCCCGGGGCCAGCGCGGAGCCGGAGTGCAAGTCGCTGCCGGAGAGCTATGCGAAGATCGAGCCGACGAAGTTGACGAAATTGGTGGCCGTGTGGGGCGCGGCCAAGGAAGTCCGAGATCCCAGCGGCGCATTCTTCTCAGTCGCGCTCTCACCAGACGGGAAGTACGCGCTTGCCGGCAGTCTCATGTTCCCAGACGACGAGGAAAAGACGACCGACCGCACGTTCACCCTGCACGACCTGTCCACCGGCCGTGTGGTGCGCACCTTCAAGGGCCACACCGGCTACGTGCCGTCTGTCGCCTTTTCACCGGACGGCAAGCAGGCCCTCTCGGGCAGCCGGGACCACACGGTTCGCCTGTGGGACGTGAGCAGCGGTAAGGAACTGCACACGCTGCGCGGCCACACACTGAAAGTCAACTCGATCGCCATATCGCCGGACGGTAAACAGGGGCTCTCCGGCAGCACGGACGGCAACCTGATCCTGTGGGACCTCGGTGCTGGCAAGTTGCTGAAGACGCTCAGCGGCCACGAGAACGAAGTAACATGGGTCACGTTTTCGCCTGACGGCAAGGAGGCGCTCTCTTCGAGTGTCGATCACACGGTGCGACTGTGGGACCTCTCCACCGGCAAGGTCGTACACAAGCTGACCCACGGCGCGTTCGTCCTCCATGCCATATTCTCCCCGGACGGTAAGCAGGTGCTCTCAAAGGCCGCTGAGGAGGAGTCACGCCTCTGGAACATCGCGAGCGGCAAGGAGTTGCCCGCGCTAAAACGCCCCGAGTCGGTGGACCTCGGGCTTGCCGCGTTCCTTCCCGACGGGAAGCGGCTGGTTTCAGCGTGTAGCGATGCCCTCCGAGTCTGGGACCCGGCTACCGGCACCGAGCTTCTCACCATGAGCGGGCCGGAAGGAATGCCGATGGCGTTGGCCGTGTCGGTGGACGGCAAGCGCATTCTCTCGGGTCATGTGGGCGGAACGCTGGCGCTGTGGGACACGGAAACCGGGGCGGAAGTGGGCCCCTGGCGGGGGCACTTTGGACCGGTGGCGGCTCTCGCTGTCGGGCCGGCGGGCAAGACTGCCCTGTCGGGCGGACACGACGGCAAGCTGCGGCTTTGGGACACGACAACCGGCCGATCGCTCCGGGTGTTCGGCGGGCACCGGGAAGCTGTCACCAGCGCCGCTCTGTCACCCGACGGCAAGACCGCCGTTTCCGGCAGCATGGACCGGACCGTCAAGCTCTGGGACACCGCTACCGGCAAGGAGCTGCGCACCCTGACCGGCCATGACGGCCTTGTTACCTCCGTCGCCCTTTCGCCGGATGGCAAGCAGGTCCTTTCGGGTCAGCGACGATACCACGGTCAAGCTCTGGGATGCCGCCAGCGGGAAGGAATTGCGGACCCTGGCGGGTGCGGGCGAGCGGGTCAACGCCGTCGCCTTTTCGCCAGACGGCGGGTTGGCCGCCGGCGCCTGCGACGACGGTACGGTGAAGCTCTGGGACCTGGCAGCTGACCGGAAGGACCGCCGAGCCGCGAACTCCTGGCCGGGCATCGCCGGGCCGTCACCAGCCTGGCCTTCTCGTCGGACGGCAAGCACTGCTGTCCGGCAGCAAGGACCGAACGCTGCGCCTGTGGGATGTGGCGAGCGGCAAGAAGGTGGAAGTCTTCCCGGGCCACGATAACTGGGTAACCGGCGTGGCCCTGTTGCCGGACGGCAAGCGGGCGCTGTCCGTCAGCGACGATGGCACGGTTTGGCTGTGGGATCTGGTCGAGGGTGAGGCACTGGAGAGGGTCGATGTTGGCGACAGCGGCGATGTCCCCTGCTGCGTGGCCCTGTCGCCGGACGGCCGCTCGTTCCTCGTCGGCACCGCGGATGGGGTCGTCTTGCGGTTTGGGGTGGGCCGGTAGCGTGAGCGACCGGAGTTGAGTGCCGCTCAACTCCGGTCGCTCACGCTACCGGCTCGCCTAGGAATGCCCCTCATCCACCCGCGTTACCCCCACCGCCACGCGCACCCCATGTTGCCCGCCGCCCAGGATCACCCCCTTGATCGGACTTACGTCGTCGAAATCGCGGCCCCAGGCCAGGAGGAGGTGCTTGTCGAAGGGCACCAGGTCGTTGGTGGGGTCCACGTCCACCCAGCCGGGGCCGCCGCAGTAGACGCCGACCCAGGCGTGCGTGGCGTCGGCACCCAGCAGGCGGCGCTGGCTGGGCGAGGGCGCGGTACACAGGTAACCGCTGACGTAGCGGGCCGCCAGGCCCAGTGAGCGCAGGCAGGCGATCTCCAAGTGCGCGAAGTCCTGGCAGACGCCGCGCCGCTTGGTGAAGACCTCGTTGAGTGGCGTCGCCACCGTCGTCGCCCGCGGATCGTAGACGAAATCGCGGTGGATGCGGGCTGTCAGGTCCAGCACCGCCTCCAGGATCGGGCGGCCCGGCGGGAAGAACGGCTGGGCATAGGCGGTCAGCTCGGGACCCGGCGGCGTGTAGCGGGTGCCGAAAACGAACTGGTACGCATCCAGCGTGGCCGGGGCGCGGTCGGCCGGCAGCAGGTCGCGGACCTGCTCCCAAGGCGGTGATTGCGAGGCATCCGGTGCCAGCTGCGGCGACAGCACGATCAGGTGCCCGGCGGTGACGGTCAATTCGCGGTGCGGCTCCTGCACGGTGAAGAAGGTCGCCGGGTTGCCGAAGTAATCGACGCGCTCGCAGACGACGGCCGGCTGCGGCGAAATCGCCCGGTGCGAATGGACGCAGTGCTGGGCCGGCACCTCGCGCGGCGTCAGGTGGGCCACGTTCTGGCACAGCGACACCGGCTCGCTGTATTCGTAGGTCGTCGTGTGGGTGACGCGGTAGTGCATGCCGGACCCTCATTGCCTGACCTGGCGAACCGGCAGCGTAAGCTGCCGGGTTTGGGTGCCTCAAAACCCGGCAGCTGACGCTGCCGGTTCGCCGGCGGAACTACCCCAGCGAGCCCAGGTGACGCGATGTTTGCAGATGACTGAGATAGGTTTGGGTGATGGCCTCGGAAAGGGCGGGCAGGTCGGAC
Organism: uncultured Planctomycetota bacterium; assembly: GCA_963827935.1. Classification (GTDB taxonomy): domain Bacteria; phylum Planctomycetota; class Planctomycetia; order Gemmatales; family Gemmataceae; genus DATFNV01. Next base: position 179,153 of record CAWHCN010000006.1, read on the forward strand.
GCCAGCTGATCGAGCAGGTTTTCCAGGTCCGGCCGGCCGCCCTTGACATCGGTCTCGGCCATCTGGTGCACATCGGCCAGGCGCAGGGCGGTCAAGGACGATAGCATCAGGCGTTGCTCGGCGCTGCGGCCAGGGCGGGCCGGGTCGCGCGGCAGATGCTCGACATCGTCGGCCAGGGCCGCCATCTGGAAGGCCAGCGAGCGCGGGTTGGCTTCGTCGGCCAGGAGCAGGTCGAGGACCGCGGCCGCCTGGACGCCGCCTTGATACCTTCTGCGATAGGTCATGGTGCTATCGGCGATCTCCAGCACGGCGTCAAGCACGGGACCCTCGGGGCCGGACGGCCAGGCCAGCAGGCAGCGCAGCAGGGCGCTGGTGGTCAACGCGCGCTCCAGCTTGCGACCCATGTCGAGGAAGCGCCAGCCCTCGCCGCGGGTCACGCTTTCCATCGCCAGCCCAGCGAAGGCCACCAGCGTCAGGACCGTGCCGTCGAGCAGGTCCAGCTCGCTACTGAGGGTCCGCCCGTCGCCGTTGGGGCTGGGCCCGTCATCATTGAAGAACCCCTGCGAACGGCGAACGCGGCCCAGATCGCGCAGCACACGCCACATGTCGGTCGAGATGCGGTCGCGCACGGTGCTGGCCACGTGAGCCAGGGCGCCCAGCACCGAGGCCAGGCTGCCCAGGCGACGGGTGTCGTGGATCAGGGCCATGAGTTCGGGCTCCGGCGCAACCAGCCGGGCCGCGGAACCGTCGCCGACGAAGCCGGGGTACGATTCGCACATCCGCGTGGCAGTGCGAGAACAGGGCCGGTAGCTCCGGCACGTCCGCCAGTCCGGACGTTTCGGTCAGCCGTACCAGGATGCAGCGGAACAGGCGTGTCAAGCCCTCGGCCCGCTCGGCATAGCGCCCCAGCCAGTACAGATTGTCGGCGACGCGGCTGGGCAGGTCGCTGCCGCCGCGCGACAGCTCGACGTGCAACCCATCCGGCCGCAGCAGAGTGAACTCGGTGACCGGGCCGGCGGAGAGGACCCAGGTGTCCTTGCTGCCGCCGCCACGCTGCATCGACACGACCATGGTGTCGGCCGAGGCGCTGACCCGGGTCAGCCCGCCGGGCATCAGGGTGAATGAATCGCCGTCCGCGGCCAGGTAGGAGCGCAACACCAGGTGCCGCGGCTGAAGCTGGTGATCGATCAGCACCGGCGTGGTGGACAGCGGCAAGCGGGCCTGGGCGACGTAGTCACGCGGATGGGCGCGGATGCGCTCGGCCAGTTCGGTCCGTTCTTCGGCCGTCATTTCGCCGCCGAAGGCCGGCTCCAGCCGGGTGCCGGCCAGTGCCGGCTTGATGACCAACTCGTCGAGATGGTCCAGCACGTACTGCCGCGCCTTCTCCTCGCCGCACCACCAGGTCGGCACGGACGGCAGGCGCAGCTCCTCGCCCAGCAAATGCCGGCACAGTTGCGGCAAGAAAGCCAGGAGCGCGGTGGTTTCCAGCAGGCCGCTCCCCAGGGCGTTGGCGACGGCCACGTTGCCGCTCCGCACCGCCTGCACCAGGCCCGGCACGCCCAGGAACGAATCGCTTCGCAGCTCCAGGGGATCGCAAAAGTCGTCATCGAGGCGCCGGAAGATGACATCCACCGGCTGAAGCCCGCCCAGCACCTTGAGGAAAACGCGATTGTCGCGCACCGTCAGGTCGCCCCCCTCCACCAGGGTGTAGCCAAGATAGCGGGCCAGGTAGGCGTGTTCGAAATAGGTCTCGTTGTAGGGCCCGGGCGTCAGCAAGACGATGCGGGGGTTGTCCTTGTTGTGCGGAGCCAGGCCGCGCAGGGTGTCGCGCAGGGTGCGGAAGAAGAGCGACAGCCGCTGCACCCGGCAGTCGCGGAACGTCTCCGGCAGGGTGCGCGACAGGACGATGCGGTTCTCCAGGGCGTAGCCGGCGCCGGACGGGGACTGCGTGCGGTCGCCGAGCACCCAGAACGACCCGTCAGCGGCTCGGCCGACGTTAGCGGCATAGAGGTGCAGAGTAGCGCCCGCCCGGCAACGTCACGCCGTGGCAGGGCGCAGGAAGGCCGGGTTGGCGTAGACGAACTCCGGCGGCAACAGGCCCAGGGCCAGCGTCTGCTGCGGGCCGTACAGGTCGCGGAGCAGGGCGTCGAGCAGCCGGGCACGCTGCACCAGCCCGTCCGCCAGCGCCTCGGCCTCGGCGGGGGCGATGAGCAGCGGGATCGGATCGAGCTGCCAGGGGCGCTCCAGGCCGCGCGGGTCGCCATAGACGTTGTACGTGACGCCGTTTTCGCGAATGAGATGCCGGGCTTCGACCCAGCGATGGGTCAGTTGCGGCAGGCCGAGCTCCTTGAGCGATTGCAGGAAAACGTGCCAGTGCGCGCGGACCTCGCCGCGGCGGTCGAAGACCTCATCGCGCGCGCCGGCCGGCGGCGCGTAGCCAAGCCATTCCTGGGCATCCGCGACAGGCGACGGTGCGATGGAGGCGCTGCGGTCGGTCATCGGGGGGTCCGTGGCGGGGGCGAATCGATCATATTCTAACCTCCACCGGTTCCGGCGCCGACACGGCCTGGGGCTCGCCGGCCGGCACCAGCACCTGTGGCGGGTCCTGCCGCAGGTCCAGGGTCAGAGGGCATTCCGCGCGGCGCTCCACCGGCGGCAACGGTCGCGGACCGGGCGAGTGGCCAAAGGCGTAGAAACGCGACCCCCGGCGACACTCGGCCTCGGCGGCATTCACAGGGAACACGTCGTACCCCCGCCCACCGGGATGAGCGACGTGGTACTGGCAGCCGCCCATCGATCGGCCGGTCCAGGTATCGTAGATGTCGAACGTCAGCGGGGCGTGCACCGGGATGGTCGGGTGCAGGCACGAGGGCGGCTGCCAGGCCCGGTAACGCACGCCGGCCACGAACTCGCCGTTCACGCCGGTCGGATGCAGCGGCAGCCGCCGGCCGTTGCAGGTCACCACATGCCGCCCGTCCGTCATCCCGCGCACCAGAACTTGCAGGCGTTCCAGCGATGAATCGACGTAGCGGGCCGTCCCGCCGGACGACGACTCCTCGCCGAGGACGTGCCACGGCTCGATCGCTTGCCGTAGCTCGATCTGGATGCCGACGCTGGACCGCGCTGCCGACCAGAGGGAAGCGGAACTCCAGGTGCGGGGCGAACCAGTCGTCCTGCATCGGATACCCCGCCTGCCGCAATTCCACAAGCAGGTCGCCCAGGTCCTGCTCGATGAAGTGCGGCAACAGAAAGCGATCGTGCAGCTCCGTGCCCCAGCGGGCCAGTGTGAAGGTGTACGGCTCCTTCCAGAAGCGGGCGATGAGGACGCGGAGCAGCAACTGCTGGACCAGGCTCATGCGGGCGTGGGGCGGCATCTCGAAAGCACGCAGCTCGACCAGGCCCCGGCGGCCGTCGGCCGTGTCGGGCGAGAACAGCTTGTCGATGCAGAACTCCGCCCGGTGCGTGTTGCCGGTCACGTCCACCAGCAGATGGCGGAAGATGCGGTCGGCGATCCACGGCAGAGCAGGCTCCGGCTTCCGGAATCTGCCGAAAGGCGATCTCCAGTTCGTACAAGCTGTCATTCCGCGCCTCGTCCACCCGCGGCGCCTGGCTGGTTGGGCCGACGAACAGGGACGAGAAGAGGTAGGACAGCGACGGATGGTTGTGCCAGCAGGCCAGCAGACTGCGGAGGAGGTCGGGGCGGCGCAGCACGGGGCTGTCGGCCGGCGTTGGCCCGCCGATGACGACGTGGTTGCCGCCGCCGGTGCCGCAATGCCGGCCGTCGAGCATGAACTTGTCGGTGCCCAGCCGGGCCTGCCGGGCTTCCTCGTAAAGCGCCGTCGTGTTCGCGACCAGCTCGCCCCAGCTATTTCTACTGTGCCCCTTTTTCATATGTCTGTGCACGCCGAGACGGTGGGAATTCTCCGGTCGCATCTACCCAATGGTAGATGCGCGTTCTTCCGTCCGGCGCAGCACGGTGTTGACTTCGGCGAGAATCCCTGCCAACGTCGTCGGCCGACGCTCCAGCACCCAGGCGAAGATTACCCGCAGTTGCGGCACGGTGATCCACACCGTTTTTTTTTGAGGACCGACTTCTCCAGATTCAGAAACCACAAGGCCAACAGCGACAGCGTCATGTGGTGATACCAGCCGACCCAACTGCGCACTTCGTAGTGGGCCAACCCCACCTCACCCTTGCCCATCTGCAATGGGCGGGGTGGATATTGACTTCCAGCACGCCGGGATCGGGGGTGAGCTGGAAGTGATTGAGCCGATGATCGTGCGGCGGCTTGTAACCTTCGAGGAGGATCGGCAACCCCAGTTCCGCTGCCGTCGCCTCAATGCGGGCGACGAGATCGAGAAAATCCTCCAGGGTACTGACCGGCGGCAGGAAGACGTGCAGCCGGCCATCGCGCGGCTCGACGCAAAGGGTGGTGCGGATGACGGCGTCGTCCGATCGTCCGGTCTGGGCCGCGCGGCCGTTCAACCCGCTGGCCCCGGGCGAGGCGTGGTCCCGGGCGTGAGCCGGCGCCTGGAGGACGGCCTGCCGCCCGTGGGGCGGCAAGGGGCCGCGGGGCGCGAAGGAGTCCAGCGGAAGAACGGTGTCCCGCGTCCCGGCCGGCTCCCAGGGGAGTGAGTCCAGCGGCAGGCGGTAGCCCATGGGCGAGTCGCCGGGGAGAAGAAACAGGTGTTCCTGGCGGAAGACCCAGCGGCCGCTCTCCCAGCGCGGGCTGAGGTCATCGGGCCCGCGCCGCAGCGGGAGAGCATAGCCGACCACTTCGCCCAGCCCCTGCTCGAAGATGCGGGCCAGGCGGCGCCGCTCGCCGGCATCGTCCAGGCGGCTTTCGAGCGGATCGACATTCGTCGGCAGCCGCCGCTCGCGCCACAGGTAGTACCAGGCGTCTTCATAAGCCGGCACGGCGCAGGCCGAATCGACACCGAGGCGTTCGGCGAGCGCCGGACGAAGCGCTGGGCATCGCCCCAGCCGTGGCCGTAGTCGTGTTCCGGGTCGGCGACCAGGGCGGGGTCGCTCCAGGCGGGGATGCCGTCGCGGCGCCAGTAGCAGCCGAACGCCCAGCGCGGCAACGGCTCGCCGGGATACCACTTCCCCTGGCCGAAGTGCAGGACGGCACCCGGGGCGAACCGATCGCGCAGCCGCTTTAGCAAGACGCCGGCCAGCCGTCGCTTCGCCGGTCCCAGGGCCGCCACCGTCCACTCGGGCGAGTCGAAGTCGTCGATCGACACGAACGTCGGCTCGCCGCCCATGGTCAGGCGCACGTCGCCGGCCACCAGCTCTTCATCGATCTGTTGGCCCAGGGCGTCGATCGCCTGCCATTGTTCCTCGGTGTAGGGCCGGGTGACGCGCGGCGTTTCGTGGACGCGGGTGACGGACATATCGAAGTGAAATTGTTCGTCGCAGCGGTCCTCCGCGCCGCGGTCGGGATCCTTGGCCCAGGAGAAGGAGCCCGTGATGGCGGCCGCCGAGGTCGGGTCGGCGGCACACGCCAGCGGGATGTGCCCTTCGTCGGCCAGCAGCCCGGAGGTCGGGTCCAGCCCGATCCAGCCGGCCCCGGGCAGGTAAACCTCGCCCCAGGCGTGCAGATCGGTGAAATCGTGCTCCGGCCCGGAGGGGCCGTCGAGCGACTTCGTGTCCGCAGAAAGCTGGATCAGGTAGCCGGACACAAAGCGGGCGGCCAGCCCCAGGCGGCGCAGCACCTGCACCAGCAGCCAGGCCGAATCGCGACAAGAGCCGCTCCCCAGCGTCAGCGTTTCCTCGCACGTCTGGACGCCCGGCTCCATCCGGATCAGGTAGCGCACCTCTTTCTGCAATCGCTGGTTGATTTCGACGACGAAATCGAGAGTGCGCAGGTCGCGGCGGCGGAGCGAATCGACCAGGGCGATGAGGCGCGGCCCGGCCGGGGCGGCTTCCAGGTACGGCACCAGCTCGCGCATCAAGATTGGATCATAGGGGAACGGGTACGTCTCGGCGGTGGCTTCCACGAAGAACTCGAACGGATTGATCGCGGTCATGTCCGCGACCAGATCGACCTCGACCTGGAAGGAGCGGGCGGGGCGGAGAAAGACAACGCGGGCCAGGTAGTTGCTGTACGGGTCCTGCTGCCAGTTCAGGAAATGCGGCTGCGGCTCGACGCGCAGGGAGTAGCTCAGCACCGGCGTGCGGCAATGCGGGGCCGGGCGCAGGCGGATGACGTGCGGTTGCAGCGTCACCAGGCGGTCGTAGGTGTAGTGCGTCTTGTGGTTGAGCGCAACGCGGATGGGCATGGAACTCTCCGCGCGGGTCTGCGACCCGCGGCTAAACGGGCACGGGCAACTGCACCTTCACGTCGAAGTATGTGCGATGAATGGCAGCGCCTATATCGTGAATCGTATTCACCACTCTCGTCAGCGATTCGTGCAAGCCGGCGCGGATCACCTCGGCGATGTTCGAGCGGCGCAGGTCGCTGACCAAGTCGTCCAGCAAACGCTCCACTTCGTTCTCAGCCTCAGCTTCCGAACGGCCGGAGATGGCCCGGGCCGCCTGCCGGCACTCGGCCAGGCAGCAAACCACCGAGCGCGGGAACTGCGGCTCGAAGATCAGGAAGTCGGCCACCGCCGTTCCAATGTCGCCATACGGTTGCAGCTTCTTGTGGAACGGCTCGTAGCCGGAGCAACTGGTCAGGATGGCGACCCAGTGCGCCTGGTCCACCGGCGTGCCGACCTGCGTGGGCGTGGGCAAGAGGATGTGATACTTGACATCGAGGATGCGGGCCGTCTGGCAGGCACGCTCCAGATGAGTGCCCAGGCGGAAGAACTCCCAGGCCTCGCCGTGGGCCATGGTGGCGTCGGCAATGCCGTGGACCAGCTGGTTGATGCGGCGAATCTGGGCGTAGAAATCGCTGCGGTTGGCGTCGTAGAGCGCCGGGCCGCGGGGCCCTGCATCCACAGGTGATAGAAATTCATCCGCTCCCACATCTCGGCGCTGATGACCTCGCGGATAACCCGGGCATTCTCGCGGGCCGCCCCGATCGAGGCGGCAATGCTGGAGAGATTGGCGGTCTCCCAGGTCATGTAATTCTGCACCGCCTCGGCCTCGGGCTCGCCCGGCATATCGTAGACGCCGCTGATGATGAGCAACGGGCGCCAGCGCTGCTCCACCGGCACCTCCAGGTCCAGGAGCAGGGTCTGGTTGACATCGAGCACGCGCGCGGTATTCTCGGCCCGCTCCAGGTAGCGGCTCATCCAGTAACAGTGCTCGGCAACGCGGGAAATCATTTTCTCTGGCCCCGTTTAGCCGCGAGCTTGTGCGAGTGCTCCCCCCGCTTACGCGGGAGGCTCGCTCGCGCTAAACCATCACCCACGTATCCTTGCTCCCGCCGCCCTGGCTGGAATTCACCACCAGCGAGCCCTTGACCAGGGCGGTGCGGGTCAGGCCGCCGGGGAGCACCCAGCTGTTCTTGCCGCTGACGATGTAGGGCCGCAGGTCCAAGTGCCGCGGGGCCAGGCCGTCCTCGGTCCAGGTCGGGCAGGTGGAGAGGGTCACCACCGGCTGGGCGATGTAGTTGCGCGGGTTGGCCCGAATGCTGCAGGCGGAACTCCTCGCGCTGGGCCGTGGTCGCGGTGTGCCCCATCAGCATGCCGTAGCCGCCCGATTCGTTCACCGCCTTCACCACCAGCTCGATCGAGATGGTCCATAACATGGGCGCAGTCGTTGGGCCGGGCGCAGATGTAGGTCGGCACGTTGCTCAGGATCGGCTCCTCGGTCAGGTAGAAGCGAATCATGTCCTCGACGAAAGGGTAAATGGCCTTATCGTCGGCCACGCCGGTGCCGACGGCATTGGCCAGGGCGACGTTCCCGGCCCGGTAGGCACGGAACAGGCCGGGCACGCCCAGCAGGCTGTCGGAGCGGAACGTTTCCGGGTCGAGGAAGTCGTCGTCGATGCGCCGGTAGATCACGTCCACCCGCTGCGGCCCGCGCGTCGTCTTCAGGTAAACGCGGTCATCGTGGACAAAGAGGTCCTGGCCGAAGACCAGCTCAATGCCCATGTGCCGGGCCAGGAAGCTGTGCTCGAAGTAGGCCGAGTTGTACGGTCCCGGCGACAGGAGGACCAGGCAGGGCGGATAGCTGGCCCCCTCCGGCGCGACCGACCACAGGGCATCGCGCAGCCGCTGGGGGTAGTCCTCGACCCGGCGGACGTGGCAGCTGCGGAACAAGCCGGGGAAGACCTTCTTCATCACCACGCGGTTTTCCAGGACGTAGCTGACCCCCGAGGGAGTCCGGCCATTGTCTTCGAGGACCAGGAAGCGGCCGGCGGCGTCGCGGACCAGGTCGGTGCCGCAAACGTGGATGTACTGCGCCTGCGGCGGCGTGAACCCGATCATTTCCTTGCGGAACCCCTTGGACCCCAGCACCAGCTCCGCCGGGATGGTCCCTTCCTTCAGGATGCGCTGCTCGTGGTAGACATCGTGCAGGAACAGGTTCAGGGCCGCGATCCGCTGGCGAAGGCCGCTTTCCAGGCGCGTCCATTCCGAGGACGCCACCGTGCGGGGGACCAGGTCGAAGGGGAAGATCTTCTCGACGCCGCGACGGTCGGAATAGACCGAAAAGGTGATCCCTTGGTTAGTGAAAACCAGGTCCGCCCCGGCGCGGCGTTGCTGGAACTCATCGCTCCGCAACTCGCCGAGGCGATCGACCAGCGTTTGGCAATGCGGGTGCGGCCGGCCGGCGGCATCGAAGAGTTCGTCCCAGGCCGAGGGGTGCGGCCGATAGCCGGCAAACAGCGGGAGCGAGGGCGGCGGCTCCCGAGACTGCGACTGGCGAGCCACACCTTCGGACAGGGTTTGCAGCATTGCCTTCTCCCAGCGGCAGGCAGAGCCTGCCCTACGCCGCTTGTCGTAGGGCAGGCTCCGCCTGCCGCCGACTCAAATCTGCCGGCAGGCAGAGCCTGCCCTACGCCGCTTATCGTAGGGCAGGCTCCGCCTGCCGCCGACTCGAAACAGATTCGCAATCAAGTTTCCTTGAGATTGCCGCCGGGTTGGCGAAAATCTCCAGCTTCTCCAGCTTCCCGTGCCTGGGCCAAGCGGGAGTCCGGCACAATCCGTCCAGACGGTCCTGCCTCGCCCGAGACGGTAGCGCCTGTCCTGCCGAGTTGCTGTCAAGTGGAGCAAATTGTCAGGAGGGAGCAACTTTAGTGCCCGGCTAGGATGGGAGGGTTGGCCGGAACGGTAAGGCCCTATGTTGTAATCGATTGCGGAGAGTGGACGATGGCTGACCGGACTGACGCCACGGTCCGGCTGCCGCCATGTCGGGCAGCAGATGCCCAATCGGTCAGCAGTGCGAACGCCACGGTTCAGCCAGCCGTGGCCGACCTCCTGAAAAATGGGACGAATGCGCCGCCCCCATCCCCGCAAAAGTCGCCCTGGTTGCCACGATACTCTTTGCAATCCCATTTGACCGCTGTATAGTTAGTGCGATCGTCGGCTGAGCCGATTTACACGGAAACCCCGTTGACTTGCGACCGCGAGGCGCCCTCGCCTCGAGCTGAGCAGTCACTGCCACCGGACGGTAGCGATCGGGGCCTGAGTGCGTCTGTGGAATAAGAAGAGGACCGGGGTGAGAGGTGCGTTCAATGCGTAGTTTTGCTGGCTCGTTGCGGGACCTGTTCGGGAAGCGGTCGGCCAAGCGGCGTGCAACGCGCCCCGCACCGCGACGGCTGGAGCTGGAACGTCTGGAGGATCGCTGGGTGCCGACGGCCCCGACACCCCAGCTAGCCAGCGCGGTCAGCGGCATCATCTTTGTCGATCACAACGGGACCGGCGTCTTCGGCCCCGGCGATGCAACCATCGGCGGCGTGGACGTGACCCTGTCCACAGTCGGTTCCGGTACCTACCTGGGCAAGTCGATCAACGCGAGCACGGTCACCGCCTCGGATGGGTCGTTCAGTTTCCAGAACGTGCCGGCGGGGAAGTACCAGATCAGCATCGGCCCGATCGCGGGCTACTTGCCGGGACCTGCGGCCCTGGGCGATGTGGTCGAGCCGAGCGGGGTGAACCTCATCAACCTGGGGGTGACGGCGGGGCCGGGCACCAACAACAACATCGGCGTCGGCGGGCTCGATCCGAACTTCATCAACTGGTCGCAGTTCCTGACCAGCACGACGTCGTCTGCGTTCGACTTTGCGGCGGCCGGCACCGGCAAAGCCGCCGCCAGCGTGCCGTTCACGACCAATACTCTCGGCGCCGTTTCGCTGACGACCACCAGCAGTGCCGATGTGATCGATCTTTCGGCCGACTTTAGCGCTCCGGACATCACCGACACGATGGTCCAGCTCCAGACCAACTTCGGCAACATCAACCTCGAACTCTTCGACACCATTGCCCCGCAGACGGTGACGAACTACCTCAACTACGTCACCAGCGGGCGCTACAACAACTCGATCTTCGAGCGTTCGACCCCGATCAGCAGCGGCTTCGGCGTCTTGCAGGGCGGTTCCTTCACCGTGCCCGCGTCCGGAGCCACCGCGCTGCCCAGTATCTCGGACGATCCACCGATCAACAACGAAGTGGACCTGCCCAATACGGTGGGCACCATCTCGATGGCGATGCCGAACTCGCCCAACTCAGCGACGAGCGGGTTCTTCTTCAACCTGACCGATAACTCGAACTCGCTGAGCCCGGCTGGGCAAGCTGCCTCCGGACAGGATACCGGCGGTTTCACGGTGTTCGGCAAGGTTGCCGACGCGGCCAGCATGCAGGTGCTGAACGCCATGGCCGCCGTGCCCACTATCAGCGAAACAATCGGGGGCGGCACCGACACAGTTCCGCTGCAGAACTACACGCCGCAGAACCCCAACCAGTTCCCCGCGGACACGACGGCGGCCAACTATCTGGTCGTCAATAACGCCGTTGTCCTCAGCCAGAATGAGCAGCTCACGTACTCCGCCGCAGTCACAGGAACAACGGGGATTGTGAACGTTTCCGTCACCAACGAACGGCTCACCATCACTCCGGTTGCCACCGGGACCACCACAATCACAGTGACGGCGACGGACCAGTACGGCAGCACGACCCAGCAGAGCTTCTCGGTAACGGTGTCGTAGGTTTCGCGCAGGATCGGAGCCGCGCACGCAGCGGAGCGGAGTAAGCGGCGTTCGGCCGCTTACTCCGCTCCGCTGCGTGCGCGGCTCCGTCGCCATGAGGTCGGCGGCTGAGTAAGTTGGGCAAATTCTTCCGGCTGCCGGTATTTCCCGCCTTTCGAGCAAAGTGGGAAAGTCCGGCAGCCCGTCTAGCCGATACATCCCCTACCGTGGGAACGATTCGTACCCGCGGCAGCCTCGCCGCCCAGGCGGGCGCCGCTGCCGCCGGGTGCGGTCCGAACTCGTTGATGGGGATGTAGCCATGAACTCTCGGATATTGGTTGGAGTGTGCGCGGCCGCGATCGCGGGCAGCTCGGCGTTCGCGCAAGAACCGGTAGCGGCCCTGCCCCCTGCGTCCTCGGTTCCGGCTGCCGACGCGCGGGCGATCCTGGACACCGGCTTGCCCGCCCTGGACAGCGCCGCTTCCGACCGCCAGGTCTGGGTTTCGGCCGACTACCTGTTCACCTGGTTCGGCGGCGATCGCCTGCCGACGCTGATCACGACCAGCCCGGCCGGTACCGCCAAGACCGTCGCCGGTATTCCCGGCCCATCCACCGCCACCCTGTTTGGCGGCGACGTGGTCAACGACGACCTTCGCTCCGGGGTGCGCATGGGCGGCGGCTACTGGTTCAGTCCGGAGCGCTATCGCGGGATCGAGGCAGGCCTGATGCTGGTGGAGAGCCAGGCCACCGGCTTCGCGGCCACCTCCACCGGCACCCCCATCCTGGCCCGCCCCTTCTTAAATGCCACCACGGGCGTTCCCGAAGCGGCCCTGATCGCCTTCCCGGGCAGCTCGACCGGCAGCGTCATCGCTCGCGCCTCGTCGGGCAACCTGTACGGGGCCAATATTGCTTTCACCGAAAACGTGTGCGACAAGGGGTGGCTCCGGCTCGATTCGATCTTCGGCTACCGCTTTTATCGCTATGATGAGGGATTGCGCGTCCAGGAAAGCCTGGCGAACAACTCCGCCTTTGCGCCCGGCACGACGTTTTCCAGCTTCGATAGCTTCAGCACCGAAAACACCTTCAACGGGGCCGATTTCGGCTTCCGGTCGACCTTCACCTCCGGCGACGCCTCGTTGACTCTGCTCACGAAGGTGGCCGTCGGCAACGTCGATCGTGAGGTCACCATCAGCGGCGGGCAGACGGTGGCCGTCCCCGGTGTCGCCCCGGTGTCGCGCCTCGGCGGCCTGCTCGCCGAGCCGACGAATATCGGCGTCAACAGCACGCACGACTGGACCATCCTGCCCGAGGTGGGGGCCACCTTCGGCTGGCAAGCCACGCCCAACATCCGGGTGACGGCCGGCTACACCATCTTTGGACTGGAGCGGATCGACCGCGCCGGCGATCAGGTGATTCCAATCATCAATACGGTCCAGTTCACGACCCCGGGGCTGCCTGCCACCGGGCCCAGCAGCCCGGCCGCGATCCCCATCCGTACTGACCTGTGGGTGCAGACGATCAACGTGGGCGTCGAGTTCAGTTACTGATAAACGTACCCGGTAAGGCGAGTCGTTTAGCCGCCGCCCCCCCGGCGGCGGCTACGCTTTCCGAGGTACGACCGGTGAACCATCGGCGCGTGGCGGCACTCAAGACGGCTGCGGACCTTCGGCACCACCTGAGCGACCTGGGCGTTTCTCTCCCCTTCGATGAGGCGGTCCAGGCCGACGGTCCGCTCTCGTGGCCTTATCGCCATGGGGCCCAGGTCATCGGCAACCGCTTTGCCGTGCTGCCGATGGAGGGATGGGACGGTACCGCGGACGGCCGGCCCACGGAGCTGACCCGGCGGCGCTGGCGGCATTTCGGCCAAAGCGGAGCGAAATTGATCTGGGGCGGCGAGGCGGTCGCGGTCCGACCCGATGGCCGGGCCAATCCGAACCAACTCCTTCTTAGCGATGCGACCGTCGCCGACCTGGCCGCCCTGCGAGAGATTCTGGTAAACGCCCACGGCGATCGCTTCGGCCGCACCGACGACCTGCTGGTCGGCTTGCAGCTCACCCATTCGGGCGCTTTGCCCGACCGCACGACCGGACCCGCCCCGAGCCGCGCATCGCTTATCGGCATCCCTACCTGGACCAGCGCTTCGGCGTCGCGGATGACACAGCGCTGCTGTCCGATGACGATCTGGCCCGGTTAACCGACGATTTCGTGAGGGCGGCCCGGCTGGCGCGGGCCGCCGGCTTCGCCTTCGTCGATATCAAGCACTGCCACGGCTATCTGGGCCACGAGTTGCTGTCGGCGGTCACCCGGCCGGGTCGCTATGGCGGCAGCCTGGAAAACCGGACCCGCTTCCTCCGCGACATCGTGGCCGGCATACGGGCCGAGGTGCCCGATTTGGAAATCGCGGTCCGCGTCAGCGTCTTCGATACCCTCCCGTTTCACCCTGGCCCCGACGGAACCGGCGTACCGGTCGCCGGACCGGGGGCCTATCCTCACGCCTTCGGCGGCGATGGGAGCGGACTCGGTAACAACCTGGATGAGCCAGCGGCACTTCTGGGACTGCTGGAGGGCCTGGGCATCACGATGGTCTGCACCAGCGCGGGCAGTCCGTACTACAATCCGCACATCCAGCGGCCGGCCCTGTTCCCACCGTGCGACGGCTATCAGCCGCCCGAGGATCCGCTTGCTGGCGTGGCCCGGCAGATCGCGGCGACGGCGTGGCTCAAGGCCCGGCACCCGAACCTGACCATCGTGGGATCGGCTTACTCGTACTTGCAGGAATGGCTGCCAAACGTGGGTCAGCGCGTCCTCCGCGACGGCGGCGCCGACTTCATCGGCCTGGGACGCATGATGCTGTCCTACCCGGAGTTGCCCGCTGACGTGCTGGCTGGCCGGCCGCTGACGCGGAAGCGCCTGTGCCGCACTTTCAGCGACTGCACCACGGCACCGCGGAACGGCCTGGTTTCCGGCTGCTATCCGCTCGATCCGTTCTACAAGGAACGGGCGGAAAAGCCTTGAGGTGTGTGGCGATAGCGGTTGGGTGTGGCAGCCCGACTGCGCCAGCAAGGGATGTCACCGTACTTCCTCGCTGGGGCTTAGGACTGCCCGGGCGGCGGGACCACCCTGGCAGCCCGACGCGCCAGCGAGGGATTGACCGTACTTCCTCGCTGGGGCATTTAGGACTGCCAGGCCCGGCCAGTCGCCGGTCACGGCCCCTCACTCCACCGGGCCGGTGGGTCCCACTGGTCCAGTTGCAGGTGCTCGTCGAGATACAGGTTCAGTGAGTGGCCGAAAAACAGGTCGCGCGGATAGGTGGCCGAGGGGCGGGCGGTGGCGGCGTCCATCAGGCCGGCGGCGACGCACGATTCCACGACCAGTTCCGAGCAGAAATAAGCGTTGCGGTCCCCGTTGGGTCTCCCGACGAACCAGGTCCGCAAGGGACCGCGGGTCCGGAACGGCGTCACCTGGGCCATCAGGCGCCAAACGGCGAACGGCTTACCGTCCTGGCGCTCGACGAACGCAGTCAGGCGGGCCGACTGGTCGTCGGTCAGCGGCACGCGCCGCCGCCGCACCCACACGTGCTCGCCGGCTTCGAACGTGCTGGCGCATGTGCTCGATCGGGTCCATCACCTCGACACGGACGGAGTTGAACGGACCGGCCTCGATCAGTCCCATGCGGCCATCGGAACGTCGGAACACGATGCCCGAATGATGGACGCCGGCTCCGCCCACCAGCCAGTGGCCGGCCCGCGCCCACAGGGCCCGATCGCTGGCCAGGAAGATGTCGCCCGGCTGAGGAACATACGGGCTGGCCGGCGTGGCGGGCGCCTCCAGGTCGAACACCGGCCGGCCCAGGTAACAGGCCGTCTCGGCTCGCTCCACTCCGGCGCCGGGGCCCGCCGACAGGACCAGGGCCAAAAGGCAGTATCCCATTCATCCTCCGCCGCGAACGACTCGCGCAACTGGTGCAACCGTTATTTCTTATCAGCCGATTGGACCGCCTAGCCTGAAGAATCCGCAACGAAGCCCGCGGAACCTTGGCCCGACGGGGCAAAGTCTGCCGGGCCATGCTGGCCCGTGCGTCTGGGCAGCCTGGGATGGCTGCCTATCATTCTCGATGTGGCGTGGCTCGACGATCAGGCCGGATCGAATCCCTCGGAGCAAGCGAACCATGAAGCGTCTCCTGGCAGCAGTGGCCCTTCTCCTCTTCCTGGTCTGGGTTGGCCCGGCGGCCGCGGCCGACATCCCGGCCGTCTTCGACGTTTGGCCCGGCAAGGCGCCGGGGAAACGGGAACCGTCGGCGAGGAGAAGATGGAGGATTCGAACCACGTCAAGCGCATCTCGAATGTCACCCGGCCGACGCTGACCGTCTTTCGGCCGGCGAAAGAGAAGGACACCGGGGCGGCTGTGGTGATCGCGCCGGGCGGCGGGTACAACATTCTCGCCTGGGATCTGGAAGGCACAGAGGTCGCGACCTGGCTCAACTCGATCGGCGTGACTGGCCTGGTGCTGAAGTACCGGGTGCCGCGCCGCCCCGGTTCGCCGAAGGACCAGGCGCCGCCGCAGGCCCAGATGGATGCCCAGCGCGCCATGAGCTTCGTGCGCAGCAAGGCCGCCGAGTGGCATCTCGACCCAAAACGGATCGGCATGCTCGGCTTCTCCGCCGGCGGGCATCTGACCGCCTGGACCTCCACCAATTTCGACAAGCGCGCTTACGAGCCGATCGACGAGGTGGACAAGGTGAGCTGCCGGCCCGACTTCACGGTGCTGGTTTATCCCGCCTACCTGGCCAACAAGGAGCGGGATGCCCTGGTGCCGGAAATCCGCGTGACGAAGCAGACGCCGCCGATGTTCTTCGCCCACGCCTGGGACGACGGCGTGCCGGCCGAGGGCAGCATCCTCCTGTTTTTGGCCCTGAAGAAGGAGAAGATCCCGGCCGATTTGCACGTCTACGCCACCGGCGGCCACGGCTTCGGCCTGCGCGGCGACAAGCCCTGCGCCAAGTGGCCCGACCGCTGTGCTGAATGGATGAAATCGCAGGGATTCCTGAAGACGGGCCAGAAATGAACCACGGATGACACGGATAACACGGATTGAATGATCCGTGTTATCCGTGTCATCCGTGGTTCATTGTCCGGCCACGATTTCCTCGATCCCCTGTGGCCATTGATCTTGAGCCTCGTAGCCCAGGAGGTCGCGGGCGGGGGCCGCGTCGTAGTAGACCTGGGCCAGCGGCCGGCTGCAAGCGTAGACCAGGGCGTAGCGAAGGTCGGCGGGTGCCTCGATGGCACAGGCGAAGAATCGGCCGGCGTCGGCGGGGCTGAGGTAAACGTCCTTCGCCCATTCGACCGTGCGCAGCTCTTCAATGTGCGCGGCGTTGCGCGGGCACCAGCCGAGGCGGGCGGCGATAACGCTCAGGCCGTGTGCTTCCGCGAAGGAACGGCCGGCGGCCTCCTGGAAGACTTTGGTGCAGGCATACCAGCCGCGCGGTGTCGGTGCCGCATCGGCCCCGATCGGCAGCGGCCCGGAGAAACGCTGCCACCAGACCACCTGCCCGCTGCTGGCCAGCACCACGCGCCGCACTCCGGCCTCGCGGGCGGCCTCCAGCACGTGATAGACGCCGACGATGTTGTTCGGGAGCAGCTGTGTCAGGAAATCGTCGTCGTCCGGAATCGCGGCCAGGTGGATCAAAGCGCCGACGCCCTGGACAGCACGGCGCACGGCCGGGCCGTCGGTGATGTCGCCGACGAGGCTGTCGGCCAGGCCGGGTGTCGGTACGCGGTCGAAACCACGCACCGCGTGGCCGCGGGACTTGAGTTCGCGGACCACCGCCCGCCCAATCCGGCCGGCCGAGCCGGTGATGAGAACGCTGACTGCTTCCGCCATGCGCATCGACTCCTCTCTTGCGTTTCCGGGACAGTGTAGTAACTTCGACGATGGCTGCCGGTGTATCACCACGAAACACACGAACCACACGCAATAAAGACCAAGGGCCTTTTCTGCTTTTCTTTCGTGGCTTTCGTGTGTTTCGTGGTGATTTCTCGACCGAATGCCGTGATGGGGAGAAAAGCCATGGCGCAACAAGTGGTGGCCGGGGCCGAGATGCAGTGCAGTTTCGGGATGGATCCAAGCACGCTGGCGGTCCTGACGGCCAACAAGGTCACCTGCGGTGGGCCGCCGGCGGCCAATATCATGGACAACAAGCCGACGGAGAACATCCCCCCCTTCGGCATGTGCCAGTCGCTTCTGAACCCGGCCGTGGCCTCCGCGACCGCCGCCGCCCTGGGGACCCTGACCCCGCAGCCGTGCGTCCCCAACATTCCGGGTCCCTGGGCACCCGGTGCGCCGACGGTGGAGATCGCCAACCAGCCGGCGCTCGATAGCACCTCCAAATTGGCCTGTGCCTATGCCGGCGTCATCGAGATCACCGATCCCGGCCAGACCACGACGGAGATTCCTTGACCGCGGGCACGAACTGCGCGGTTGAAGGCGGTCTTGGCGCCCGGCGGCCGGTCTGGTTCAATCCTCGCCCATGAACCAATTCCTGCGCGGCGTGGCGCGTGCCCTGGCGGAATCGTTTCCTCTGCCCGACCCGATCGTCGAGATCGGCTCCTATCAGGTGGAAGGACAAGACGACCTCGTCAACCTGCGCGGCCTGTTCCCCGGCCGGCCCTACGTCGGCGTCGATTTTCGGGCTGGGCCGGGCGTCGATTGCGTCGCCAGTGTCGAAAACCTGCCGCAGGCCGACGCCTCGGTGGGCACCGTCATCGCCTTCAGCACCTTCGAGCACGTCCAGCGCTTCTGGGTCGGCTTCGAGGAGGTCCACCGCATCCTGCGCCCTGACGGGGTGTTTCTGGTCGCATGCCCCTTCTACTTCCACCAGCACGGCTACCCGAGCGACTACTGGCGCTTCACGCCCCAGGCGTTTGAGTTTCTGCTGGCGAAGTATCCCACGCGCATCCTGGGATGGCACGGGCCGGACCGCCGGATGCTGAACGTGTGGGCGGCCGCTTTCCGCGAACAGAGCATGAAGCCCACGCCGGAGCAGTTTGCCCGATACCAAACCCTGCTGGCGAGCTACGCGAAGGAACCGCTTGCTCCCGGACGGCGGCTGCTTTATCAGATGGGGCGTGTCCTGTGCGGGCGCCGGCCGTTTGCCCCGCACCTGGACCGCGAACGCTGGCAGACGCAGCTCCAGCACGACTGATCGTCGACGGACCCGACCCATCGAGCTTGCTTTTCTGGGATGCCCCGCCCCGGCGGGCGTCATATCGAGTGATGGAACCGGAAGTCTTCGGGCGGCTGGTGGATCAGCACGCGGCGGCACTGGTGCTGTACGCGCGGCAGTGGAGTCTTGCGCCCGAAGATGTCGTTCAGGAAGCGTACCTCAAGCTTTTCGCCCAGCGGCAACCGCCGGCCAACCCGGCGGCGTGGCTTTATCGCGTGGTGCGCAATGCCGCCATCAGTGCCGCGCGGACCGAGCGCCGGCGGCAGCGGCACGAGACGGTCGCCGCCGCCCGGACACCGGCCTGGTTTGCTGATGACGAATCAGTGGGGCTCGACGCGGCGGCCGCCGCGTCGGCCCTCCAGACCCTGCCCCTGGAAGAACGCGAGGTCATTGTCGCTCATCTGTGGGGTGGGCTGACCTTCGACCAGGTCGCCGAGCTGGTCGGCGGCTCCTCCAGCACCGCTCATCGTCGCTATGTCGCCGGCCTGGCGACGCTTCGAGAAAGGTTGCGGATTCCATGTCCGAATCGCCAAACGACCCGAACCTGACCGGCGTGGAGCGGGCCCTGGCGGGACTGGCTCCCTCCCTCGGCCGGCTAAACCGAGACGCTCTGCTGTTTGCCGCCGGCCGCCGATCGGTGCGCCGGGGCTGGGCCTGGCCCTGCGCATCCGCGGCCTCGGCCCTGGCGGCAACGGTCCTCGCCGCGATCCTGATCGTGCGACCCGAGCCCGAGGTGCGCGATGTGGTGGTCCATGATGCGTCTCCCCCGGCCGAGGTTCCGGCTGCCGCGCCCGAGCAGTCGTCACCCACCGACTCACCGCCGAGAGCATCCGCAAGTCCCCTGCGGCCGGAACCGGATTACCTGACACTCTGGCACCAGGTCGAGCGCTGGGGCGATGGCGGCCTGCCGCCCCCGCCAGTTCTCCCGACAACCGACGAGCGGCCGCCCCCCGCCACTGACCCGCTCGACTTGCCGCCCGACCTGCGCTCGGACCCCTGGCTGCAACGCAGCAAGGCCATGCTCACACCCGGAGGTGCCCTGTGATCCGACGATTTGCCCTTGTCCTTGGCGTTCTGGTGCTCGCGCCGGCCATGATCCAGGCCGATCCGGCGAAGCCCATCGTGATGACCGTGTGCCGGCTGCTGCCCCGGTGCCGGCCCTCAAGTATCCCCTTCTCCCCGAGTTGTCCGAGCAGACGCCGGGCAACGCCGTGCAGCTCTATTACCGCGCCTTCAGCCCCGAATGGTGGACCAACGTCCGCAAGCGCGAGATCATGGAGAAGATTGAGAAGGCGCTGGAGACGCCGATGGCTGAGTTGAAAAACAGCGACCTGAACTGGATTCTCGACTTCAAGGCCCTGCGCGAGGTGGATCGAGCCGCCCGCCGCTCCTTCTGCGACTGGGAGCTGACCGAGCGCATCAAGGAAGACGGCATCTATCTGCTGATCCCGGACATCCAGGCCATGCGCGAATTCGCCCGCTTCCTGGCCGTGCGGGCCCGGCTGGAGATGGCCCAGGGGCAGTTGGACAAGGCCGTCTATACCCTGCGGACCGGCTTTGCTTTGGCCCGGCACGTTGGCGAGGGGACCACGCTCATCCAGGCCCTGGTTGGCCTCGCCATCGGCCAGGTCATGCTGGGGCAGCTGGAGGAGCTGCTACGCCAGCCGGGGGCACCCAATCTCTACTGGGCGCTGACCGGGCTGCCCCGCCCCTTTGTGGATCTGCGCCATCCCCTGGAAGGGGAGAAGCTGTGGCTTTACGGCACCTGGTCCGGCTTGCGGGACCTGGACAGCCCGCAGCTTTCATCGCAACAGATGGAGCGACTCCAGGGCATCGCTACCATCCTGCTGAAAGAGCAAGACCGAGGCATGGGCTTAGAGGCCATGACGCGCCTGGCGGTCATCGCATGGGTGGCAAAGGACTACCCGCGGGCAAAACGGGCCCTGATTGCGGCGGGACGCAAGGAAGGCGAGGTCGAGGCGATGCCGGCCATTCAGGTGGTGTTGCTCGAATCGGTCCGCGACTTCGTGCGGCGCCGCGACGACATGTTCAAGTGGATGTCGCTGCCCTACCTGGAGGCCCGGCCTGGGTTGCGGCGGGTGGACCAGGAGCTGAAGGAGACCCACGATCATGCGGCGGACAGCCTGTCAATCGCCCAACTCTTCCTGCCGGCTGCCCACAAGGTCGTTGATGCTGCGGCGCGGATGGACCGCCACGTCGCCGCCCTGCGTTGCGTGGAGGCGGTGCGGCTTTACGCCGCCGCCCACGACGGCCAGCTGCCCGCCGCGCCGGGGGACATCAAGGAGGTCCCGATCCCGATCGATCCGATGACGGGCCGGGGCTTCGATTACAAGGTTCGCGGGGACACGTTCACCCTGTCGGCCGGACCACCCCCCGGCGATGCCCCGTTGGAGTACAACACGCTGACCTACGAAGTGACGCTGAAGCGATAGGAGCGGCAGTGTTCACAATAAACCAATTCCCGGGTGGCACGCCCTGAGGTACTCCGAAGGGCGTGCTTTCCAGCGAGCACGCCCTTCGGAGTACCTCAGGGCGTGCCACCCGCTCCGAGGATCCTCATGCACAAATCCCTTGCGATCGCCTTGACCCTGGCCCTCGCCTGCTCGGCGACCAGCGCAGAAGACGACGCCCGAAGTCGTACCATCGCCCCCTTCCTGGACGAACAGACGTTTGCCGTGGCTTATATCGCCCTGACAGGCGTGGATGCCGGCGCCGTGCTGAGGGAATTCGGCCCGTTCGACGGCATCGATGCCGCCGGGGCGAAGGACCTCCAGGCGAGGGCCGATCACTGGATGGCCAGCTTCAAGAAGGCCGGCGGACGCGACATCTACCTCGTGTTCAGCCTGGCGGACTTTCCGGACGTACCGTTCCTGATCGCGCCGCTTCCCGAGGGCAGCGATGCCAAGGCGCTAGCGGGCCTGTTCAAGTTCCAGGCGGGTCCCTTCCGGGGGGGCGAGCAGATCGGCGACGTGGTATTCGCCGGCACCTCGGCGGTGCGCGACCGCCTGCGGACCCTGAAGCCGGCCCCGCGCCCCGAGCTGGCCCGGGCGTTTGCCGCCGCGGGGGACGGTGCCGCCCAGGTCGCCCTCATCCCGCCGCCGCACCTGGCCCGCGTCTTCGGCGAACTAATGCCGGTGCTCCCCAAGGAAGCCGGCAGCACCCGTGCCGGTGCTGACGCAGGGCCTGCGCTGGGCCGCCCTGGGACTGGACGCCCCACCGAAGCTGGCCCTGCGCTGCACGATCCAGTCGAAGGATGCCGCGGCCGCCCGGTCCTTCGCCGCGGCCCTCCCCCCGCTGCTGAAGGGCCTGGGGCAACTGAAGGAAGTCCGCGACGTGCTGCCGGGCTTCGAGAAAACCGCCGCCCTTGTGGAGCCGAAGGTCGAGGAGGACCGAGTCACCTTCTCGCTGGGCGATCGAGACGCTCACCTGGTGCTGGCCGGCGTGCTGCGGCGATTCGTGCGGTCGGCGGCCCAGCGCGTCCATGGCGCTCATCTCCAGGAATTGGCCATCGCCACCCATCGCTTCGCCGACCAGCGTAAGGGCATCATGCCGGCCGTGGCCAGCTTCGATCAGGCCGGCAAGCCGCTCCTAAGTTGGCGCGTCCACCTGCTGCCGCTGCTGGGCGAGAAGAAGCTCTACGAGGAATTCCATCTCCGACGAACCCTGGGACAGCGAGCACAACCGCAAGCTGGTCGGCGCATGCCCACCGTGTTCCAGGGAATTAACCCGAAACTGAACGAGCAGGGCAAGAGCGTGTATCTCGCCCCAGTGGGTAAGGACCTGGCATTCACCGGTGGCGCAGTTGGTCGGCGCATGCCGGCTGAGTTCCCCGACGGCACGTCCAACACGATCCTGTTTGTGGAGGCCGACGACGTGCGCGCCGTGGAATGGACGAAGCCGGAAGACTTGAAGGTTGACCTGGACAACCCCAGCGCCGGGCTGGGACGGCAATCGGGAGCGTTCGTCTTCGCGATGGCCGATGGCTCGGTCATGTTCATCAAGCCGACGATCAGTAGGGCGACGTTGCGGGCGGCGTTCACGGCGAACGGGGGTGAGGCGCTGGGGGCGGATTGGGAAGAAGGCGCCAACGCGATGTGACAACGGAGCGGCGGGGCGGATGGTTGTCCGCCCCGCCGCTCGTCTTTTGGTCGGGCTGGTATTCCCGCCAGGGCGACGGTAAGATCACACGCGCGCCCCCACCGGAGAGAAGGCATGTCCACGGTTTCGACATCGCTGCTGACCGCCGAGGAGTTCTACGACTGGTGCCACCGGCCGGAGAACCGCGACCGGCCGTTTGAGCTTGAGCGCGGAAAGGTGGTTGAGATGTCCCAACCCGGCGAACGGCATGGTGTCGTCTGTGTCAATGTTGCCTATCTTTTCGGCTCCTACCTGCGCAGCGCCGTAAGGGGCGCGCCTGCGCGAACGACACGGGTCTCATCCTGGACCGCAATCCCGACACCGTGCGCGGCCCCGATGTCTTCCTTTACGATAAAGGCCGCCCTTTCGACGAACTTGAGGAGAAGTACAGCGAAGAAATGCCACAACTGGTCGCGGAGATACTCTCTCCCAACGACCGCTGGAGCAAGGTCATGCGGCGTATCACGCAGTTCCTGCAGCGCGGGGTGGCTGTCGTTTGGCTCATCGATCCGGAAGATCGCACCGTCACGGTGTATCGTCCCGACAACTTACCTCTGGTCCTGGAGGAAAACGACGAGCTGACAGGCGCCCGCCGTTCCCCGACCTCCGCTGCCGCGTCGCGGATCTCTTCTTCACGCCCGAGCAGTGATCGGTCCCCGTCCGAGAAAATTCTCACCTCCGCGGCAAGTCCCTCCCCTCCTCTCGTCTCTCTCCTGAACAGAGCAGCGGCCCAAACGCCTGGAGCCTGCCGGGGGCTCGCAAGCCGGCCGTGAAGGTTCGGCCCACGGCCCCGGCAGGCCCTCGTTTCCCCACGGCACCAACTCTTCCCCATAGAGAGGCCCCCCGGCGACGGTCGTCGGGGGGTCCTCTCGTTTTGTCACATTAGTTGCGCGGCCGAAAACTCATCCTCCGCCGCCTTCCGGAACGCCCCCTGGCTCTTGTCGCCGTCGTTGGCGAAGCCGGCGTGCTGGACCATCCAGACGTAGACCAGGCCGCGCTTCGGGTCGATTGTCATGTTCGTGGAGTGGGCGCCGCCGTGGCCAAAGGTGCCGCCCGTGGAGAAGCCCAGCCCGTAGTTCTCCTTGACCAGTTCGCCGGTCTGCTTGCTGGTCATTGTTTTCACCGCAGCCTCGGAAAGATAGCGCTTGCCGTCCAGGGTGCCGCCATTGAGGAGCATCCGGCAGAAGCGGCCAATGTCCGACGCTGTCGAGAACAGGCCGCCCGCAGGCATCGGATAACGCTTGCGGCTACTAAGCGGATACAGGAGCTGACCGATCGGAAACGCTTCCAGGTCGGTCTTCGCCTTGTTGGGCCGGTACGATTTCGCCAGCCGGCTCAGCTGTTCGTCGTTGGGCCAGAAGGTCGTGTCCTTCATGCCGAGCGGCTCGAACAGGCGCCGGTCCAGGAACTCATCATACGGATGACCGCTCACCACCTCGATGATTCGCCCCGCCGTATTGATGCCGGCGTTGGAGTACTGGTAGCGCGTGCCAGGCTCGAACATGAGCGGTGTCATGGCGTAGCTGCCGGCCGCGACTTTCAAGGGCAGCCCGTCCAGCGTCGGCTGTTCCAGCGCCGACGCGAACGGCAGGCCGCTGGTGTGGCTCAGGATTTCGCGGACGGTGATGGCATGCTTTGGCTTCCGGAGGAGCACGGCATCCCCGTCCTTGTACGCCGTCACCCACAGCGTGCGGAATTCCGGCAGGTACTTCTCCACCGGATCGTCCAGCTTCACCTTCTCCTCGTCCACCAGCATCATGAACGCGGTCGCGGTGATCGACTTCGATTGCGAGGCGATCCAGAAGATGGAATCGGTCCGCATCGGTTTGTGATTCGCGATGTCTGCGAAGCCGACGGCCTGGAGGCTCAGCACCTTGTCCTTGTCCGCCACCAGGGTAACGGCCCCGGCCAGCGAATGGCTGTCCACGAACGGTTGCAGCGCGGCGGCGATCGCTTTCGAGGCTGGCACTTCCGCCTCGGCCGCAAGCGCCGACAATGACGCCAGGGCGAGGATCGCCAGGCAAAGGGCTAGCCGGCACGGACGGTACAGGAGTTTCTTGTACATCGCAGTTTCCCTGGAAACAAAGGTGCAACCGACTCCCAGGAGCCACCATCCCCTGGGCCTGATAGGACAGACTCTATCGCTCGGGACGCCTCCGGGCAAACGTCTCTCGCTCGCGGCCGAACCTGGCAGCCCGAAGCGCCAGCGAGGGTTCGCCCCATCGTCCTCGCTGGCGCTTCGGGCTGCCCGGCCCCGCCGCAGGCGACGGGTTTACGATACGGTCATTTGTGTTCATGCGTCTGAGAGGAGCTTTTGATGGGTTTTTTCTCCGGCCGGCTGACGTTCTGCGCTATCGCGTGGCCGGGGCTGCTCCCGGCCTGTTCGGGCCGGAGCACCTGGAGCGGCTGGCGGCCCATGCCATCGGCACTCAGCGCGTCGCCTCGCCGGACGGCGTCGAGGTCGGCTGGACGGCCGCAGAGCACATCCTCGACACTCGGTTCGACCTGGAAAAGAACATCGTCAACGAGACGCTCGGCTTTTGCCTGCGGATCGACCAGCAGAAGCTGCCGGCCGACCTGCTGCGGGCCTATACCGCGGTCGAGCTGCAAGCCGCGGCTGCCAAGAATCAGAGCGGCCGACCCAGCGCCCGTCAGCGCCGCGAAGCCCGCGATGCGGCTCGGGAACGCCTTGAAGATGAGGCCAAGGACGGACGGTTCCTGCGGCGGAAGGCGTACCCGGTCCTCTGGGATGCGCTCTCGAACGAATTGCTGGTCGGCACCACCGCCATCACGGTTGTGGATCGGCTCCTCACGCACTTCCAGCAGACCTTCGGATATGCTTTCGAACCCATGACCGCGGGCCGGCAGGCCTACCACCTAGCGGAGCTCCGCCAGCAAACCCGCGGAGTGGACGATGCCGCCCCGGCGGCCTTCATCCCGGGCCTGAGCCCCGGGGAAATGGCCTGGGCCCCGGACGAGGCCAGCCGCGATTTCCTGGGCAATGAGTTCCTGCTGTGGCTGTGGTACACACTGGAGGAAGACGATACCATTCCCCTCTCTGATAAGTCTGAAGTCGCCGTGATGCTGGCCCGCACGCTGACGCTGGAGTGCCCGCGCGCCCAGACCGGGAGGGAAACGATCCAGAGCGACGGCCCGACCCGCCTGCCGGAGGCCCGGCGAGCGATCCAGGCGGGCAAGCTACCGCGCAAGGCTGGCCTCACCCTGGCTCGGCACGATAATCAGTACGAGTTGACCCTCCAGGCCGAGACGCTGGCCGTCAGCGGCGCGAAGCTCCCGGCGCCCGAAGGCAACGACGAGCGCGCGCGACAAGAGGAGCGCGTCGTCCTGCTGCGGAGCTTTCTGGAGACGCTGGACCTGCTGTATGACGCCTTTGGCCGGGTGCGCTTTTCGGAGAAGTGGCCCAAGGAGCTGACCAAGGTGCAGAAGTGGCTGCAGCGGGAAGAGGCCGGGCGAAAGGCGGCGGTGTGAGGTGGCACCGTCGTGGCACCGTGTCTTCCGCACAGGGACCAAACGCGGCCAGCGCACAGCTGCTAGGGACAGCGGACCAGCTGACCCTTTGCCGGCAGCCCGTGTCTGCACACATCGGAATTATGGTCCACCTGCGCCTGGCGCTGAAATGTGAAGGCGCATGTCATTATTTGACAAGGGATTGTGCCACTGGCGCCAGTTGGACCATAATTCTCGCCGAATTTAGGTCCAAGTGGCAATTCTGGGGAGAACCCGCACCGCCATCCGTGTCCCTGCGAGAAGGAGTCTTCACGCGGGAGGCCGGCGCCACTGTCCGCGCATCTCATCTGTGTCGGAGACGGTACCGCGATGTCCACGTTTTCAGGGACTTCTGCGCACGATCCCGGAGCACCCAATAAGGCGAACGGCAGGAGATAATCTCCCCTCGGCCCGGTGCTCCGACCGAGTACGGGGGGCTGGGGCGACGATCCCTCGCCCTGCGGCGAAGGGGCCCGTCGTAGCGCTCCCGCACACATCGGACTTCAGTTCAACCTGGCGATTTTTGCTGAATTGCGAAGGCACATGTCGTTATTTACCAATGGCTTGCGGTGTCCGCGCCAGGTTGAACAGAATTCCCGGCCACTTCAGTTCAACCTGGCAGCGCGTGCGGTGCCGGCGGGCGGTAGGAGATGCGCTGCCGAGGGCTACTATCTCCTGCCGGTCGCCTAACAAGCCGTATCCGCGTCTGGACTACTCAAGGCAAAGTTCGAGATAATCTCTGGGATTTTACTTGCTACCTGGCTCACGGCGACGTTACGCTCGCTTTCCGAATCACGGGACAGTGCAGTCCCCCTCCTTTCCTATCGCCACGTCTCGACCCGCTGGCCCTTTCTGTGAGGGTGTGTCATGGACTGTGCTCGTGAAGACGATTTCGTGGTCTTTATCCGCTCCGATGGAGAAGACCGTGCCAACCCAGATCGCGTGGAGTGGCCCCTGGCCTCCTGCGCCAGCTACGAGGAGGCCAGGCGTGTGCGCAATGCCTTCTCGAACCACACCGGGGATTGTGTGATCCGCTTCGTCGGCGAAACCGGCGGCGGCGATTGACCCGCTCGATCGCTGCGAGTCCGCGCTCGCGTTGAGGCGAGCGCGAGGCTCCCGGCCGCAAACGGCCAGAGTCGTCTGGCATTTTTCCCGCCACCCGCAGATAATACCGACCGACCCAGCGGCGTCTCCCCTGATGCCGCGCCTGTCTTCCCACGACGGACGACCGCGCCGGAACGCGGCCGCCGCCGACTTCTGAGGATCATAACGTGGCACGGATGCTCCGTTTCGCCCTGCTTGTCGCGCTGGCCGGCGGCCCGCTGGCTGTCTGCTCGCGCGGTGCGGCACCGCCGCCGAAAACCGTCTACCTGGCCGGTGCGCTCTCCGACGAGCAAACGCTCGTCTTCACGTCCTCCGTCGCCAGCGGCGACCCGCGGGCGGTCGTCCTGTTCGACTCACCCCTCACCACGCCCTATCTGAAGGCGTTCCTGACGGCGTTCAACCCCAAGGAGATCGTCCCTGTTGGCTCGTTCCGCGACGGCTGGGACGACTTGCGCCCGTTTTGGGCAAGCCGTGACGCCGCCCTTCGACGGGGTCTGGGTGCCGGACATGCAGCGTGAGCCGTATTCCGACCGCGTCGAGCGCACCGTGGTCTGCCCCGCCGAGCCGCGCGGGCCGCTCCTCCAGTCCGCCTGCCTTGCCGGCCTGCTCAAGGCTCGCCTATTCATCATTCACGACCGCGAAGACCTAACCGTATTCCGTAGCTATTGCACCACCGCCTCCATCAACGCAGTGGGAACCACAGTGCGGGCGTGTCGCGACCTTCCAGACGCCCACGTGATCGCGCTTGGAACCGAACGTGCGGTGGCCGACGCCTGCCGCCACGAACTGGCGAAACGCGGACCGATCACGACCCTGGTGATCGCCAATCCTGATGACCTGTACGAAGGCCGAGGCGGGATGTCGTCGCTGGCCCCCTGGCTGGCCCTGCGGCACCACGCCCCGCTGCTGTTGACCAATGCTGCCGGCGACGACGTGGAGGCGGTGGTCGCGGAGGCCCTCAAGCACAAGGAGTTCCGCTCGGCCGATGCGGTCCTGATCGCCGCCAACCGGGTGGCGGTGCCCATGCGTGTCCGGCCCAATCCCGTACCCGGCGACCACGACCCCTTCATCGACCTGGAGCCCCTGACGCCGGAAGGGAGCGATCCCTTCTCCTTCGCCGTGGGTCGCATCTTTCACGACGATCGTTCCGTGGTGGGCCTGATGGTGGCGCGGGAACGGCTGCTGGCCGAGTCGCACGGGCCGCGCCGCGCCCTCATCGCCAGCAACCCGGGCGGCAGCTTGCCCTTGCTCGAAACCTTCTCGCGCAACACCGCCAAGGAGCTGCAAAACGCCGGCTACGAAACGACGGCCCGCTTCCGCGGCGACATCAGCCGCGACGACCTCCGCCGCGACCTGCCCTCAAACGACATCTTCCTGTGGGAGGGACACCACAGCACCCTGGTCCGCGAGTTCAAGGTTCCTGACTGGGATGAGCCGACCGCGCCGGCGTTCGTCTTCCTGCAAAGCTGCCTGGCCCTGAGCGAGGAGAAGGCCCAGCCGATGTTGCGCCGCGGGGCCGTCGGGGTCATCGGTTCCCCCGCGCGGACCTATTCGGCCTCGGGCGGCGCCTGCTCGCTGGCCTTCTTCAATGCCCTGCTTTACGAGGATCAGTCGCTGGGCGGCGGCCTGAGGCAAGCCAAGAATTTCCTCCTGGCGTACGCGCAGCTTAAGGAAAAGCGGCTGGGCAAGGATGCCAAACGCGGCGGCGCCAACGTGCGGGCGGCCTGGGCATTCACCCTCTGGGGCGATCCAACGCTGCACCTGCCCCGGCCCGAACGCCCCGCCGAGGCCCTGGCGGGAGTCCGGCACAAGGTGGACGGCAATACCATCATCGTCACCCTGCCGGCGAGGACCTACGACAACGTGGTGTCGAACAAGTTCCACGTGACGATGGCCCCGAACGCCCGCTTGGCGGGGTTGATTCGCAAGGAAGAGGATGAGAACGACAAGCCGCTGGTTCCATTCGTGTTCGCCGAGGTCTCACTGCCGCGGGCGCCGGCCGGCGCATCCCCGTGTTGCACAGTCGGCTGTCAGCCAGCCATTACGTCTTCTGCTGGGACCAGAGGCGGCGGACCGGCTATCTGCTGATGACACCGCGCAGCGATGGGGAGCAGGAGCTGCGCTTCCACGTTACCTGGAAGAAGCCCGCAGCGGATGATGCCGGCAGCGATGTCGGCGAGTGACGATCGTTTAGCCGCCGCCCTGCGGGCGGCGCGTTCCTCCGAACCGAGCAGAGGCACGTTTCATGTCACGGACGACCCTTTGCGCCGCCACAGCGGCCGGCCTGGCCTTGCTCTCGCTTGGCGTGATGGCCGTGCGCCATCAGGTGCTGGGCGATGAGGTTCGGGTGCCGCATGGGCCGGGCACCTGGAAAGTCGCGCTGGTGGTCCAGGGGAAAAGCGAGGGTGATGCGCGGCTGTTGACGCTGACACCGCTCGATTTCGGCCGGCAACATCTGCTGCGCGAAACCTGCCAGAGCGCGGAGTTCCTCGACACCCCGCCCGACATGCGACCCGATAAGACCCCGGAGACACGCCATCCGGAGCGTCGCCGCATCCTGTGGAAGAAGCGGGCCGGCCAGGGGAACGGCCCCTTTCGGCTGCATTACGAATTCTTTTGCAGCGCCGCCTCCCATCGGCCCAGCGCCCCCATGACCGAGTTGGCCCGCGACCTGGCTGCCCCGCCGAAACCGGGGCAGGACCTCGATGTGACGCTCCGCAATGGAGCGGACGCAGTGGCCGACCTGGCCCGGGACCTGACCGCCGGGCTGGACCAGCCGCTCGATCAGGCCGAGGCGTTGTTCCGCCATGTGGACCACGAGATCGCCAACGAGCCCAACCTGGGCGGTCCGACAGCTCAGCCGGCCGAGTGCCTCAAGGCCGGCGCCGGCGATGGTGCCGCCAAGGCTCGCCTGCTGGTCGCCTTGCTCCGCTCGCGCAGCATCCCGGCGCGGCTGGTGACCGGCCTGACGCTGACCAAAGGCCGCGATCAGCGGGCTCACACCTGGGTCGAGGGCTGGGTCGACCAGCGCTGGCTGCCGATGTGCCCGGTCCACCACCATTTCGGCGAGGTGCCGCCCACCTACATCGTCTTCACGCACGGCGAGACCCCAATCGTGACGGGGCACCGGGTCAGCGATTTGCGTTACGCCTTCCTGGTCGAGAAGGTCGGCCCCGAGGCCGCCGTCGGAGATGCCGGGCCGCTTCGCCGTGCCTTTCTGACCCTGTCGCTGTACATGTTGTCGCCGACCGACCAGGAGCTGGTCCGCTTCCTGTTGCTCTTGCCGGTGGCCGCCCTCATTGTGTGCTTGTTCCGCAACGTGATCGGCTTGCCCAGCTTCGGCACCTTCGCGCCGGCCCTGCTCGGGCTGGCCTTCCGCGAATTCCACAGCATGCCGGGCCTGTTGGTGTTCGTCAGCATCGTCCTGGCCGGTTGGCTGATGCGCCGGGTGCTGAACCATTACCATCTGCTCCAGGTGCCGCGCACCGCCTTCCTCCTCAGCCTGGTCGTCGTCCTGCTGCTGGGGCTGATCCTGCTGGCGAACTTCCGCAGCCTTTCTGCCACCAAATACGTCTCGATTTTCCCAATGGTGATCCTGACCGGCATGATCGAACGGTTCTGGACGCAGGAAACGGAGGACGGCACCTCGGCATCGTTTCGCACCCTGTTGACCACGATGGTGATCGCGGCCACCATCGCCCTGGTCCTGTCGTTCCACGGGCTGGTCAATTATCTCTTCTGCTATCCGGAAACGATCGGGGTGATCATGGCGCTGCAGCTCCTCCTCGGCCGCTATACCGGCTATCGCCTGTCCGAGTTGTTCCGCTTTCGGGACTTCGTCGGCCAGAAGCCGGAGCTGCGAATCGTTGGCAATGAAGAATGATCTCGTTTTGCCGCCGCCCTTCGGGCGGCGGCTAAACGGCGGAGGATGGGCCGAATGCTCTGGCTTTTCCGGGCAGCGGAGCAGTTGAAGCAGCTGGGCATCCTCGGGATGAACCGCCGCAATGCCGCCTGCATCCTGGACCACAATCCCCGGGCTTTGTTCCCCCTGGTCGACGACAAGCTGCGCATGCACCACCTGTGCCGGCGCATCGGCGTACCGACGCCCGACGTGTACGCCGTCGTCGGCCGCCATTCCGAGCTGCGCCACCTGAGGCAGATCGTCGGTCCGCGCGACGAGTTCGTCGTCAAGCCGAACCGCGGGTCAGCGGGCCGGGGTGTGCTGGTGTTGACCGGCCGGGACGGCAACGCGTTCGTGCGCCACAACGGCGAGCGCCTTGGGTTCGAGGCGTTGCGCCAGCACCTCTCCGACATCCTTTCGGGGCTGTACTCCCTGGGCGGCCGGCCCGACCAGGCCCTGCTCCAGCAGCGCGTTCGTCTGCACCCGGTGTTCGAGGCCATTTCTTACAAAGGGATTCCCGACATCCGCATTATCCTGTATCGCGACGAGCCGGCGATGGCGATGTTGCGCCTGCCTACCAAGGCATCGAATGGCCGGGCCAACCTGCACCAGGGCGGCATCGGCGCCGGCGTCGATTTGACCACCGGCTTCACGCACCACGCCGTCGCCCGCAACCGCATGGTCGCCAGCCACCCGGATACCGGCGTCCCGGTCATCGGCATCCGCGTGCCGTTCTGGCGGGATGTGCTGGCCATGGCCCGACAAGTTGCGGCCGCGGTGGGGTTGGGCTACATCGGCGTGGACATCGTCGTGGATGCCTGGCAAGGCCCGATGCTGCTGGAGGCCAACGCCCGGCCCGGCCTGGCGATTCAGATTGCCAACGGCCAGGGTCTGACGCCGCGCCTGGCCGCGATTGATGCCCTGCACGATGCCCAGTCCCCCGTCCGCCACGCGGAGGAGTACGAGGACGCCGAACCCCTGCGCCGCAGTGCCTGATTCACGGACGCGCCGCTCGCAGGGCGGCGGCTAAACCAATTCCTCTGCCAAGCGCACCACCTCGTCGGGCAGCGGCATCTGTCGAAAGCGATGCACCCCCGCCGGCAACCCTTCCAGCTCGCCTTCCTCGATCCGCAGGCCATCCGAAACGGCCAGCACGAACGGCAACGAGGCATGGCGTTTCAGCCGCTCCAGGTGCACCTCGGCACTCGCACGCCGCCAAAAGCCGAGCACCTCGAGATACACTGACTGCCCGGTGGCCTTTTTCGTGAGCCGAAAGTCCGGCACCCAGAAGCCGTCGCCCAGCGGAAACACCTCGGTTTCTTCAGCAATCTCCCATTCTTTAATGCGCTTGCGGAACAATTCCACGAACATGCCCAGCTCGGGTGGCAGATAGGTGCCGGTGTCGGCCAGGTGCGACACCAGGCCGTCGGACGGGGTGACCTCGAATGTCTTCGGCTTGCGCTGTGCCCCCCAGACCAGCTCAGCCTGGACCTGGTAATCGCGACAGAGAAGCACGGCCGGCAGGAACAGGGCGAGTTGCAGCCCATACTTCTGTGTGGCCGAGAAGAGCGACAGCGGACCATCGAGATGGAGAACGTAGCCATCATCGCCGGCCCGCTCGATCTCGCAGATGAGGCGATGGAACTTCACCAGCCGCAAGAGTTGCCGATAGCGGGCGGGCGGCTCGTGGCGAATGGTCACATGGACCCGCGTGGAGCGCAGCAGCACGGCCTGGGCCAGGGCGACGTTATAGCGCTGGAGCAAATGCTCGGGGCTGATATCCTTGAACCGAATCAGCCGCTGCTCGCTCTTGAGATCGGCGAAGAGGCCCTGATCCACCGCCTCCGGTGTCAGCCCCAGCTCCTCGGCAATGCTTCGGAGCACGGCCATGCGGTCGAACGACCGTGGCAGGGATTCCCCCTGGCGGAACTCGGTCGCTGCCTGGAAGACTGCCTCACGAAGCAACTCCGGCGGCTGGCCCGACACGGTCTCGAACTCGCTGCGATCTTCGAGCAGTTTCGCCAGGCCGCGGTAGACCAGTTGTCCCTCCTCATCGCCGAACACATCCGCAAGGTCCTCAGTAAGCTCGCCGCGGCTGCGGCCTTCCTGTCCTCGGAACAGATCGAGCAGCCGCTGGGCCGAGGCCAGCCAGTCCGGATCGTCGGCTGGGATGTAAGTGGGGAGGATGCGCTGCTTGGCGTAGCGGACGCGGAGGAGGTTGCCGGTGAGCATGGGGAGCGCCTCCGTGGCTATACCGTCTCCACAATGAGCTGGCCGTGCTTGTTGAGGCCAGTATCGTCCTTCTCCATCGTGAATCGCAGTTTCTGGAGGAGGGCCAGCGGTTGAAGAAGGTGATGCCTGGTTGTAGTAGGCGGCAGCAAGGGGTCGCCAAGGAACATGCATGATACGGCGTATTCTGTTTGGTCCATTCCGTCGATGCGGAAACGGAACATCCCGGAGCGCACGGGGATGCTGGACTGACCATGCTGGACCGGGGCCGGCCTGGTAGGCACCACCAGGCCGAGAAGTCGGGCGTCGTAGGCCGCGAAGGTCGTGATTTCCGAGGCGCTATCGACCCGGAAGTCTTGCTTGACGTAGTTTCCAGCCCCATCCCGTAACAACAAGACGATCGGGACCCAGCGCCTCACGTCACCCGTGGCCAGGAGAGGCTTGGAGCTGACGGGGATGACCAGGCGACTCATCGGCTGCATCACCCATTATAGAACTTGAGATTGTCCGGATCCCCGCAAGCAGCCTGCTTCCTCATGAGAGGGATCGTTTCATCCGAACCGACGGCCACCACGACAGGTCCGTCCGGCGTCTCCCGGTAAATCACCTCATAACCCAGATCATCGAAGTAGAAGTCGAGCGTCCAGTAGTTCAGCATCCAAAGCTGACCCCGCGGGCCGTTGAATGCCTGAGGCAACATCGTCGCCCGCTCCTCCTCGACGAGTTGCCTCACCTCCGGCGGGATCGGGATGAAGCCGTGGGGCAGTTCCGCCTGCAGCTTGCCACGAAGGGATGGGGCGGCGTTCTGGATGGGGAATTGCATGGCGGTGGTCCTCCTGGCTGAGATTGTAGCAGACTCAGCAAGCGTCATTCCGGCTGCCCTTCCACATTCGAGTTGGACTCTTGATACGCCCCATGCTGCCTCCGCCGCTCGCTTGTGAACTCCTCCGCCGTCCCGCGGGAAACGACTTCGTACAAGAGCGCCTGCTTTTCGCCATGCTTCCGCAGCAGCCGCCCCAGGCGCTGGACGTGCTCGCGGACGCTCCCCGTCCCCGACAGGATGATGCCCACGTTCGCCGCCGGAATGTCCACGCCCTCGTTGAGCACCTGGCTGGTCACCACGATCGGGTACTCGCCGCTGTGGAAGCGCTCCAGGATGAGGCGGCGCTCCTTCGTTTTCGTCTGGTGCGTGATCGCCGGCACCAGGAAGCGGCGGGCGATCAGGTACACGGTAGCGTTGTCGTAGGTGAAGATGAGGATGCGATCGCCGCGGTGCTGCTCGATGAGCTGTTCCAGGCACTGGAGCTTGGCCGGGGCGGCCAGGGCGATGCGCTTCTGCTCGCGGTAGGCCTGGAAGGCGGCCCGGCCCTCCGGCGAGCGGCAGGTTTCCTGGATGAAGCGCTGCCAGCCGTTCCGCCCGCCGAAGCTGATGCCGCGCTCGTCCACAAAACGGCGATAGTGCTCGCGGGCCACTCGATAGCGCTCGGCTTCTTCGGCGGACAACTCGACGTAGATCCGCTCGGTGCGGTAGTCGGCCAGGAAGTCGCCGGCGAGTTGCTTGATCTCACGGCGGTAGACCACCGGACCGATCAGCTCCGGCATGACCGCCTCGGCGCCGTCGGCTCGTTCCAGCGTCGCCGTCAGGCCCAGGCGGAACGGGGCCAGGCTGCCGATCGCGGCCTGAGCGTAAGTCGGCCCCGGCAGGTGATGGCATTCGTCGAACACCAGCAGGCCGAAGCGATCGCCCCAGCGCTCAAGGTGGATGTAGGCTGAGTCGTAGGTCGTCACCGTCAACGGCTGGATGTCGTAGGAGCCGCCGCCGATCAGGCCTACTGGGTCGCCGAAGGCGGTGACGAGGACGTGATACCACTGGTTGAGCAGGTCGATGGTCGGCGTGACCACGAGGGTGGGGCGGGCGGCCTTGTGGATGGCGAGCACGGCGACGTGCGTCTTGCCGGTCCCCGTCGGCAGGACCACCACGCCGCGGGCCCCGGCCTTCCACCAGGCGTCGACCGCCTCGGTCTGGTGCGGAAAGGGGTCGCGGCTGGTCCGCAGCGGCCAGGGGGTTTGCTGGTAGGTGCGGGCCTTATCTTCGTAGGGGATCTGGTTTCGCCGCAGGTGCTCGACAATGGCCCGATAATGGCGGGCCTCGGCGCGATAGACGCCGGCCCGCGGGTCGAGCTGCACCCCCGGCACCGCGTCCAGCACCTCCGGCGTGGCGCCGGTGACCACGAGCGTGCCTCGATCGAAGGACAGGCAAAGCGGCGTTGGCTCCATGCGCGTGATTATGACCGGGCCGCCCCCGCTTGCCCATGCGAAATGCTTGACGACCCTGGTCCCTCGTGCGACACTGTGGCACAAACATGGGACCGACACCGACTTCTCCGCTGGCCGCCCCGGCTGTCCGCCGCCGGCTCCTCGTGCTGGCCGGCCTCGCCGTCCTCGTTGCCGTGGCCCTGCTCCTTTACGCGAATTGGCGGTACGGCGGAGCGGTCCCGCAGGAGGCCTCCTACCACCAGTTCGCCGGCGACCAGCGGAGTTGGCTGGGCATCCCGCGTGCAGGGAACGTCCTCTCCAACGCCCCCTTTCTCCTGGTCGGTGCCCTTGGAATTGCCCTGGTCTGGCGCCGCCGCGCCGCCTTCCTGGACGCCGCCGAGGTCTGGCCCTATTTCACCTTCTTCGTCGGCATCGCTCTCACCGCCTTTGGTTCCGCCTACTACCATCTCGACCCGGCGAACCCACGCCTGGTCTGGGACCGCCTGCCGATCACGATGGCGTTCATGGCCCTGTTCGCTGCCCTGATCGGCGAGCGCGTCGGGGTTCGGGCCGGGCTCCTCCTGCTCGGCCCGCTGATGGCTCTGGGCCTGGCCAGCGTCTACTACTGGACCTTCGGCGAGGCGCACGGCCACGGCGACCTGCGCCCTATTACTTCGTGCAAATCTATCCCCTGCTGGCGATCCCTCTGCTGCTCCTCCTGTTCCCGGCGCGTTACACGCACGGCAGCGACCTGCTGATCGCCATTGGCTGTTACCTGGCGGCGAAGGTCTGCGAGGGATACGACCCTGCGGTCTATCGCCTGCTGGGCTACACCGTGAGCGGGCACACGATCAAGCACCTGCTCAGCGCCTTGGGCGCCGCCTGGGTGGTTCACATGCTGGCATGTCGCCAGCCCAACCTGCCTGTCATCCGCCCGACCTGCCAGCCATGATGGCCGGCAGCTCTTTTGGCGTTAGCCCTTGGGATGAGTGCACTTGCGCTGCCAGAGCCAGCTGCCTGCCAACCAAGCGGGGACCCCCTTGATATCCCCCAAGGCGAGCGGCACGAGATAGCCCACCCTCGGAGGGGGAAGGCGTTTCTGGGCAAATTGCGGGGCAAACGCGCCACACCCCCCCCTCGCCACATGGGTGGACATGGAGGACAAGTGCTGCCCGACGCCCAAAGGCTTCACCGAGATTTCGGCGCTTGATCGCAACTCGTAATGCCACAAGGGCTTGGACAAAACGCGAACGAGAATCACACTTTTGTCCCGATAGGGCGCCAGGTTACTGGATGGCTGGGGTGGCAGGCAGCTCTGGGCTACCGCACCAGCTGGCCCCACCGTGGCCCTGCACTCCTTCGACATCCCTGCTGCAACGCCAGCATCCCGGCCCATCGTCTGTGCCTCAGGCCCTAGCAATCTGGGCGGCAAATGGCTATCATGGAGGAGATTACCTGCTTGCTGCCACCGTCCTGAGCACGCCCGGTTCGAGATTGCGCATGAAGACGGGACCAGAGAACAAAAGTGCGCTGGATGCTCCTCTCGTCGGCATTGTCGGCGTCAGCCCCGCCATGCGCGAGGTCTACCGGTTGACGCGCCTGGTGGCTTCCACCAATGCCAGCGTCCTGCTGGTGGGGGAAACGGGTACGGGCAAGGAGGTAATCGCGCGGGCCATCCATCAGCTGAGTCCGCGGAACGATGGGCCCTATGTCCGCGTCAACTGCGGCGCCCTCAGTGAAAGCTTGCTGGAAAGCGAGTTGTTCGGCCACATCAAGGGAGCCTTCACCGGCGCCATCGACAACAAGACGGGCCGGTTCGAGGCCGCCCACACCGGCACCATCTTCCTCGACGAAATCTCCAGCATGAGCCCTAAGCTGCAAGTGAAGCTGCTGCGTGTGCTGCAGGAGCATGAATTTGAGCGCGTCGGCGAGAGCCGGACCATCCGGGTGGATACCCGCGTCATCGGGGCCACCAATCAGTTCCTGGAAGATGAGATCTCCGCCGGCCGGTTCCGCGACGACCTCTACTACCGCCTCAACGTGGTGCCGATCTACCTGCCGCCGCTGCGGGAACGGCACGAGGACATCTCGGCCCTGGCCCGCCATTTCCTGGCCCGCTACAGCGAGGAGAATCGCCGCGACCCGCCCGAGCTGGGCCTGGCCCTGGAGAAGGTTCTTCTGGCCCACGACTGGCCGGGGAACGTGCGCGAGCTGGAAAACTGCATCGAGCGGGCGGTGGTGTTGTCGCACGGCCGGCCGTTGACCGCGGAGCTGCTGGCCCCGCCGGACCGCTCCCTGAAGCGTTGGAAGCCGATCCGCGGCCGGGCCAGCGACCTCGAAGGGCTGATCCAGCAGGTGGTCCGCGCCGGTGTCCAGGCCGTCCCCGCCGAGGATGGCCGGCTTTACGATTGCATCGTCCGCGGCGTGGAGCGCGAACTGCTCGAACAGGTGATGGCCATTTCGGACAACGTGGTGGTCAAGGCGGCCGCCCGGCTCGGCATCAACCGCAACACCTTGCAAAAGAAGATCAGCCAGCGCGAGGCCGCGGCGCCGGCAGCCCTGCCCCCCGCGGAAGACCCCGCTTAGGCGCCGCCCTCCAGGCGGCGCTCCTCTTCGCTCTCGCTTGGCGGCCTCAGCTCACCCGCCTCCGGCAAATCGCGCAGCCCCTTCAGCCCAAATGCCTGCAAGAACTTCTTCGTCGTCCCATACAGGACCGGCCGGCCCAGCGAATCGTCCCGGCCGGCGATGCGCACCAGCCCCTTTTCCATCAATTGCCGAACCACGTCGCTACACTGCACCCCGCGGATGGCCTCGATGTCGGCCCGCGCAATCGGCTGCCGGTAGGCGATGATGGCCAGCGTCTCGCGGGCCGGACCGGATAGGCGCAGCTCGTTGCCGGACCGGCGGCAGACGGGCCAGCCAGGGGTGGAACTGGGGTCGTGTCAAAAGCTGATAGCCGCCGGCGACTTCTTCCACCTGGAAGGCGCTGCCGCCTTCCTCGTACAGTTCCCGCAGGCGCCGGACCTGGCGGCGCGCCTCGGCGGCGTCGGCGAGGCCGGCGGCCTGGGCCAGGCGCCGCGTGGTCAACGGCTCATCGGCGGCGAACAGGACCGCCTCGACCGTCGCCAGCACCGCATCCCGCGCCCCGGGGCCCTGGACCACCGACTCGGCCTGCGCTTCGCAGAGGTAGCGATAGACCTGGGGCAGGCGGCGGTTGAAGGGCAAGGAATTACGGCCGGGGCGCGTCTGTGGACCCCGGGCTATCACGCCGAAATGCATAGTCCACCTCTCTACTCAATTGTCCGAGCCGCGCACGCAGCGAGTCTTCGAGCGGAGTAAGCGGCGGTCGGGAAGCCGGGCCGCTTACTCCGCTCGAAGACTCGCTGCGTGCGCGGCTCTGTCCGTGCGGTCTGTCCATGCCCCGCCTGCTTGCCGCGCTTCCACCGGGGCGATAGAGTAACGCCCGTTGCACCAATTGCACAGAGCGGCTCCCCCGTTCCGAGGCCTCCGCCGTGACGGATCTGCTGACTTCGTTATTGAGCCACCTCCTGGATTACGAAACGGCTCAAGTTATCGCACCCATCCTGGCAGCCGTCATCAAGGGCTCGATCATCATCAGCTTCATGCTCGTGTCGGCGATCTATTTCGTCTGGCTCGAGCGCAAGATTTCGGCCCGCATCCAGGACCGCCTCGGTCCCACGCGCGTCGGCGGCAAGTTCGGCTGGCTGCAAACGCTGGCCGACGGCATGAAGCTCCTCATCAAGGAGGACGTCATCCCCGCCGACGCCGACCGCTTCCTGTTCCGGATAGCCGCCTATGTCACTCTGGCCGGCCCGTTCCTGGCGTTCATCGCCCTGCCCTTCGCGGACGGCGTGGTGGTGATGAACATGAACATCGGCATCTTCTTCATACTGGCCGTCATGTCGACGGAGATTTTCGGCATCATCATGGCCGGCTATGGGTCCGGCAGCAAGTGGTCGCTCTTCGGCGGCATGCGCGAGGCGGCCCAAATGGTCAGCTATGAGGTACCGATGGCCGTCTGCGTGCTGGTCCCCGTGATCGTGGCCGGCACGATGAACCTCACCAACATCGGGCGGCAGCAGACCGGCTTCCTCTGGAACTGGTACCTGTTCCACGATCCGTTCACGTTCGGGGCTTTCTGGGTCTATTTCACCTGTGCCACAGCAAGTTGTAAACGGGCCCCGTTCGACCTG
Source organism: uncultured Planctomycetota bacterium (assembly GCA_963827935.1). GTDB lineage: Bacteria > Planctomycetota > Planctomycetia > Gemmatales > Gemmataceae > DATFNV01. The sequence goes on from CAWHCN010000006.1 coordinate 218,821, forward strand.
GCCGAGGCCGAGTCGGAGCTGGTGGCCGGCTTCCACACCGAATACAGCGGCTTTCGCTGGCTGATCTTCTTCATGGCCGAATACGCCAGCATGTTCGGCGTCAGCGGCATCGCCTCGCTGTTGTTCCTGGGCGGCTGGCAGACCGGCTTGCTGCCGTTCGACCCGGCCCTGAAGCTCAACGAACTGCTGGGCACCCCCGGCTGGCTGCTCGGCAGCGCGATCGGCGTCGCGGTCTTCATCCTCAAGGGCTGGCTCCTGGTGGCGGTGATGATGTGGGTGCGCTGGACGCTGCCGCGGCTGCGGATCGACCAGGTCATGGAAACCTGCCTGAAGTACCTGTTGCCAATCAGTTGCGCTTTGCTGCTGGGGGTCTCCTTCTGGCAGGTGGCGATGCCTTGGCAGGTGCTGGCGTACCTGAAGATTCCGGCGGCCGCCGCCTGCGTGATCGGGGTGGCCTACCTCTTGTTCAGCCTGCGGAACACGCGGAGCCAGCTGCCGTTCGCCGGCGTGACGCCGATCTGGAAGCCCGCGCCGCACCAACCCGGTTAACCGCGACGCGGAGCGGAGCGCGTTTTTCGGAGCGGAGCGCTCCTCCCTGGGATGTTACGATGGACTTACCCGACCTGACAACACTCCTTTTCTACGTCGTCGCCGTCCTGACCGGCCTGTGCGCCATCGCGGTCGTGGTGACGCAGAACATCGTCCGCGCCGCTGCCTGGCTGCTGTTCACCCTGGGCGGGGTCGCCGGCATCTTCTTTTTCCTCGGCACCGACTTCGTCGGTGCGACGCAGCTCATCGTTTATGTCGGCGGCACGCTGGTGCTGGTCGTCTTCGGCGTCATGCTCACCGCCCAGGGACCGTTCGTCAGCCTGAAGACCAGCGCCGCCGAGTGGGCCATGTCGATCGTCGTCGGCCTGCTGCTCTTCGGCGTGCTGGCGGTCACAGTCGCCAACCCGGATAGCTGGCCGGAACACCGTCGCCTCGCGGCCAAGCAGAAGGCGCTGCTGGCCCAGGACCAGGACCCGGCGACCTCGCCCAACAGCATGCTGATCGGAGACGGCTTCCTGGGAATGCCGGTCGGCCCCCACAACACCGGATATCTGTTGCCGTTTGAAATCGTTTCGGTCCACCTGCTGGTGGTCCTGATCGGGGCTGCCTACCTGGCCCGCGCCAAACGTCGTCGAGGAGCCGCTGCCAATGCCGCTACCGATGTTCGCTGATAACCTCGCCGAGATCGGGTTAACGCACTATCTGGTCCTCGGCGCCCTGCTGTTCGTCTGCGGCGTGGTGTGCATGGCCACGAAGCGCAACGCCATCGGCATCCTCATGGGCGTGGAGTTGGTGCTCAACGGGGCCAATGTGAACTTTGTCGCCTTCGCCCGCCACAGCCCGGCGTTTCGGATCGAGGGGCAAATCTTCGCCCTGTTCGTGATCGTCCTGGCCGCGGCCGAGGCGGCGGTGGCTCTGGCCATCGTCCTCAACTTCTACAACAACCACATGACCGTGGATGTGGATACGGCCGACGAATTGAAGGGGTAGAGACGCGGTGGACCACACACCCCCCGGGAACCTCGTTCCCAAACTCCGTTTGGGAACGACCGCTGCGAAACTCTGTTTCGCGCCTGGTGGCTGTGCTCGCGAAACAGAGTTTCGCGGAGGTGGGTTCCCAAACGGAGTTTGGGAACCAGGTTCGACCAGGTTCGATGTGACCGTGGACGTGGATACGGCCGAGGAATTGAAGGGATAGCTTCATGGCCCTGCCTGATTTCGGCGAGCACCGCGGGCTGTTTTTCGTCTGGGCCACGCTCCTGCCGCTCGCTTCCTTCGTCTTTCTGCTGATCGCATCGGGTGTGCGCGCCTGGCTGCGGCCGATCCTGGAGAAGCAGAGCGGTGAGGTGGTGACGCCGCCGCGCTGGCCGGCCTACGTCGCCACCGGCGCCATGGCCGGCGCCTTCATCCTGTGCCTGATCGGGGCCGTTCTGTTCTTCCGCGATCATGCCGGCGGGGAGCACGCGGCAACCCATGCAGCCGCGGCGGCCGGGGAGCACCCCGGCGAGGAGCACCCGGCGGTCACTCCCGAGCCGCCGCGCGCACAATCCCTGGGATGGCCGCTGGACCTGGCTCAACCTGCCCCTCGCCGGCGGCCGCGTCCTCGAACTCGGCTACCATATCGACCAATTGAGCGTCCTCATGTTTCTCATGGTGACGTTCATCGCCACGCTCATCCACCTGTTCTCGATGGGCTACATGGCCGATGAGCTGAAGCCAATGGTCGAGGACCACCAGGTCCACACCGAACACGGGCATCTCCAGCGCCGCGGCCGCTATCGGACGTTTCTTCCTGTTCCTGTCGCTGTTCTGCTTCTCGATGCTCAACCTGGTGCTGGCGGACAACCTCTTCCAGATCTTCATTAGCTGGGAACTGGTCGGCATCTGCTCGTACCTGCTGATCGGCTTCTACTACGAGCGGCGCAGTGCCTCGACGGCGGCCAACAAGGCGTTCATCACCAACCGCGTCGGCGATGCCGGCTTCATCATCGGCCTGTTGATCCTGTTTGACCTACTTCGGCACCTTCAACTTCCAGGACATGTTCGCCCAGGTCCGCTCGCCCTTCGAGGACGCCGCGACCCACGCCGAGAAGGATCCGCACAAGAAAAACCGCTGGAGCGCGGCGGGGAGATCGTCCGCGCCAATCTGGGACGGGACCCCGGACTCGTCGACCCTGCGCGTCAGCGATCGGGGTCAGCGGCAGCAGGTGGTCCTGTTCCCGGCCCGCCCGATCATGGAACACGATGACGAACAGCACTTCACTGCCGTCGGCACGGCCGGCCAGTTGGTGCCGGTGGCGGCCGGGCCGCGCAGGATTCCCAGTACGGCAGCATGCCCTACTGGATGCTGGTGGTGGCCGGGCTGGGCATCTTCCTGGGCTGCGTCGGCAAGTCGGCCCAGTTCCCGCTGCACGTCTGGCTCCCCGACGCGATGGAGGGCCCCACGCCGGTCAGCGCCCTGATCCACGCGGCCACGATGGTGGCGGCCGGCGTCTACCTGGTCGGCCGGGTCTTCCCGCTGTTCACCCCGGAAGTCGCTGCTGGTCATCGCCTACACCGGCGGCATCACGCTGTTCGTGGCGGCCACCATCGCCATGGTCATGACCGACATCAAGAAGGTGCTGGCCTACTCGACGGTCAGCCAGCTCGGCTACATGATGCTGGCCCTGGGCGTCGGCGGCTGGGCGGCGGGGCTGTTCCACCTGCTCACCCACGCCTTCTTCAAGGCCCTGCTCTTCCTCGGCTCGGGCAGCGTCATTTACGGCTGCCATCACGAGCAGGAAATGACGCAAGATGGGCGGCCTTTATCCGAAGATGAAGATCACCGCCCTGACCATGCTGGCCGGCGTGCTGGCCATTGCCGGCATTCCGCTGTTCTGCGGCTGGTACAGCAAGGACGCCATCCTGGCCCACGCCCTCGGCTTCGTCATGGTGCACAAGGAGCATGTGCTGCTGTTCCTGCTGCCGCTGGCGACGGCCGGGCATCACCACATTCTACATGTTCCGGATGTGGTTCATGACCTTCACCGGCGAGCCGCGCGACCAGCACGTTCACGAGCATGCCCACGAATCGCCCTGGTTGATGACCGTGCCGCTGATCGTCCTGGCCGTCTTCAGCATCGTGGTGGCCTGGGGCTGGCCGGTCTGGGATGCCGAGGCGAGCTTCTGGTCGAATCGCACCTGCACCACGCCCAGCCCGTATCGGTGCAGGCCGACTTCGGGACGCTGGGCGAAGAGCCCTGGGCGGGCCTGCCGACGGTGAACCTGGAACGCCAGTACGCCGCCACGCTATCACGAGCTGGCCGGTGCCATCGCCACGGGGCTGGTCCTGCTGGCGCTCGTCTTCGCCTCCGTCCTCTACTGGCGGCGCTACCAAGTGCTCGATCCGGCCGAGGCGAAGGAGCAGTTCCCGGGCGTGTACGCTTCCTGCAGCACAAGTGGTACTTCGACGAGCTGTACAGTGCGATCCTGGTGCGTCCGGCCCTGGTGGTGGCCACGCTGGCCCGCTGGTTCGATACGCACGTGATCGACGGCATCGTGAATGGCCTGGCGCGCGGACCGGCGTGATGCTGTCGCGCTGGGACGGCGTGTTCGACGCCCGCATCATCGACGGCCTGGTCAACGTGATCGGCCAACGCCTGCTTCGCCCTGGGCGCCCGGCTGCGCGGCGTGCAGACCGGCTACCTCCGCAGCTATGTGCTGTTCCTGGTCCTGGCCGCCGTGGCCATCTTCGTGGTGCTGACGTACTTCGTGACGCGGTCCCTTGCAGGTTGATGTCTGATTCATCGTTTCGCGTTCGGCCCGCGAGCGCGAAACGATGAATCCCGGAATCATACGGGTTTGCCTCCATGCCAGAAACCGACCTCATCTGGATGTCGCTGTTGATCTTCATCCCGGTCGTCTTCGCGCTCGGGCTGCTCCTCTTTCCCAAGGGGTGGGAAGAGGGCATGCGCTGGTGGTCGCTGTTCGGGACGGCCTGACGCTGGTGGTCAGCCTGTGCATCTTCATCTGGTTACTTGCAGCATGCACCAGACCTACGGCGGGCGGCCAATAGCCGGGCCGGCCGCTGAACGAGCGGGCCGAGCACCTCGACAGCGCCGCCGTTGGGGCGGTGCCGCCCGGCCAACGATTGGCTGGCCCGCGTCCCCTGGATTCGCAGCTTCGGCATCGACTACTACCTCGGCCTCGACGGCATCAGCATGGCGCTGATCCTGCTGACGACGTTCCTCAGCTTCCTGTCCATGATCGCCAGCTGGAAGATCGACAGGTACGTTCGCGGCTACTGCATGCTGTTTCTGCTGCTGGAAACGGGCATGATCGGGACGTTCCTGGCACTCGATTTCTTCCTGTTCTACATCTTCTGGGAAGTGATGCTGCTGCCGATGTACTTCCTCATCGGCATCTGGGGCGGGCCGCGGCGCGAGTACGCCGCCATCAAGTTCTTCCTGTACACGCTGCTCGGCGCGTCTTCATCCTGATCGCCCTGCTCGGGTTTCTACTTCACCAACGTCCGCGACTTCGTGCCGCAACAGACGGTCGATCAGCTGGCCGAGGCACGAGCTGACCCCGGCGAAAAGCTGCTCAAGGACGCGAGCACGATACGGCCCTGGCCAAGGCCCGCGAAGGCGTGGTGATCAATACCTTCGACATCATGACGCTGCAGAAGGTCGGCAAGGGGGCGCTGCAGTACCTGCACGGCGGAGTCAGCCGGTCGAGAATGAGGGCCTGAAAGCGGCACGCGACGCCGTGAAGAAGGACGCATCGGCCGAGAATCAGGCCGCTTGGCCGCGGCCGAAGGACGTATCGCCGGCCAGGACTTCTTCAAGCCCTGGTTCCAGTACACGATGTTCCTGCTCCTGTTCGTCGGCTTTGCCATCAAGGTGCCGATGTTTCCGTTCCACACCTGGTTGCCGGATGCCCACGTCGAGGCGCCGACGCCGATCAGCATGATCCTGGCGGGCATCCTGCTCAAGATGGGCGGCTACGGCATCATCCGCATCGCCTATCCGATCTGTCCCTGGGCGGCCGAGTCGCTGGCGTGGTATGTCAGCCTGTTCGGCATCATCAATATCGTCTACGGCGCCTTTGCGGCCATGGCCCAGACCGACTTCAAGAAGCTGGTCGCCTACAGCTCGATCAGCCACATGGGTTACGTGATCCTGGGCATTGCGGTCTGGTCAGTGGCCAAGGGGGGCGATTACTGGGCCTGGGGCATGAACGGGGCCATGTACCAGATGATCGGGCACGGCATCACCTCGGCCGGCATGTTCTTCCTGGTCGGCGTCATTTACGATCGGGCGCACCACCGCAACCTGGACAACTTCCGCGGCCTGGCCGAGCCGATGCCGCTCTACAGCGGCATCAGCGCCATCATCTTCTTCGCCGGCATGGGACTGCCCGGGCTGTGCGGCTTTGTCGGCGAGTTGATGGTGGTGCTGGCCACCTGGGAGTTCAGCAAGGTCTTCGCCATCCTGGCGGCTCTGACCGTGGTCATTACGGCGGCCTACATCCTGTGGACGATCCAGCGCGTCTACTTTGGCGTGAACCCGGCCTACAAGAACTACAAGGACATGGACCTGCGCGAGGTGGCCTGTGCACGTTCCGCTGGTGGTGCTGGCCGTGGCCCTGGGCATCTTCCCGCAGTGGATCCTCAACTGGATGGAGCCGAGCGTGTCGCGCTTCGTCACCGAGCAGGTGGCACGCCTGGGGCAGTAGTTGTTTAGCCGCCGCCCGCCGGGCGGCGGCTAAACGGATTGGTGAATCGCATGTTCAAACCCGAACTCATCGCGCAGTTGCAAACCGCCCTGGGCATGGACCTGCTCGCGTTCCTGCCCGAGCTGATCCTGTGCGGCGGGATCGTGCTGCTCTTGCTGTTGCGGATGCTCCCGACTTTGCGGCGCGTCCATCTCGGCTGGGTGGCCCTCATCCTGGCGGGCGTCGCCCTGGCGGCGGCCGTCGGGCAGTGGAAGGGTTGGTTCGGACTGCAACCGCCTGCGTCGACAAGTACCCTCCGCAACTCCACCGGCTTTTTCGGCGGTTTGCTGGTCTACGACAATTTCACCGTGTTTCTGCGGCTCTTCCTGCTCTTCTTCGCGGTGCTCATCATCTGGCTGACGCTCTTGACCGGGATTCCCGATCGCGAGGATGCGGCCGACTTCTACGTGTTGCTCTTCGGGGCCACGCTGGGCATGTCGGTGATGGCGTCGGCCAACCACCTGCTGATGGTCTTCATCGGCGTGGAAATGGCGTCGCTGCCGAGCTATGCCCTGGCCGGCTTCCTCAAGGGCCGGCGGCAGGCCAGCGAAGCGTCGCTCAAGTACGTGGTTTACGGCGGCGGGGCCTCGGGGGTCATGCTGTACGGGATCAGCCTGCTCGCCGGCCGGTTCGGCACCGGCTCGATTCCCGGCGCTGGCCACCCAGTACGTTGCCGCGATGCAACCGCAGGCCCTGGCCGGCATGGATGCGGCCCTCGTCCTGGGCACGCTCTTCCTCATCATCGGCATCGCCTTCAAGCTGGCCGCGGTGCCGTTCCACTTCTGGTGCCCCGACGTGTTCGAGGGGGCGTCCGCCGAGGTGGCGGGCTTCCTGTCCGTCGCCTCGAAGGGGGCCGCCCTGGCCCTGCTGGCCCGGGTCGTCTTCCCCCTGGCCGGATTCTTGCATCCCGGCGATTCGATGGCGGTGACGCAGTACCTGCTGCCCACCCTGGCCATCTTCGCGGCGGTAACGGCGACCTTCGGCAACCTGGCCGCGTACATGCAAACCAACCTGAAGCGACTCCTCGCCTATTCAACGATCGCCCATGCCGGCTACATGATGATGGGCCTGACCGTGCTGACGCGCGACGGGGCCTCGGCCGTCCTCTTTTACCTGGTCGCCTACCTGTTCATGAACCTCGGTGCCTTCGCCGTGGTCGCCTTCCTGCGCAACCAGACCGGCTCGGAGGACCTGTCCAGCTTCCGCGGCCTGGTGCGGCGTTCGCCGGTGCTGGTCATCACTCTGGCGATCTTCCTCCTCAGCCTGCTCGGCATGCCGCCGCTGGCCGGGTTCGCCGCCAAATTCCAGATCTTCCGGGTCCTGTACGAGGGGGGGCAGTACTACACCACGACCAACCATCCCGGCCTGGGTTACTGGCTGTACGCCTTGCTGGTGATTGGCGGCCTGAACACGGTCCTCAGTGTGGTGTACTACCTGAAGGTGATGAAGGTGATGATCCTGGAGAACACGCTGGAAGAGATTGAAGGCCGGCCGTCGGTCCCGCTGGCCACGCCATTCGGCTCGGTGATCTTTGCGTCGTTGCTGGCGGCTGCCATTCTGGTCGTGGGAATCCTGTGGGACCGGCTGGCCCGGGCCAGCGACCGCGGCCTGGAACAGTTCAGCGAAAAGACGAAACTGGTGGCTCAGAATGGCTCGGAGGTGCGGCCGTGATCTCTGCCCCCGACGCCGCCTTGCTCGAATCGGCCATCCGCCGCGAGGGCCGCTCGCTGCTGCAGTACATCAGCGAGGCGTTTCCGCTGGGCAAATCGTCCGCCGACCCGACGCCGCAGAAGCTCCGCGACCTGGCCCAGGAGGAGCGCGACGCCCTGGCCACCCTCACCCGATTCCTCGCGAAGCAGCGGCACACGGTCCCCTACCTCGGGGCGTTCCCGATGTCGTTCACGACGATGAATTTCGTCACAATCGAGTACATCGTGCCGCGCCTGGCCGCCGACGGCCGCCGCGCCATCGCCGCCCTCGAACGCGACCGGGCCGCTCTGACCGATGCCGAGGCGCGCGAACTGGTTGCCCGGTTCGTGGAGATGAAGCGGCGGCACGTGAAAACGCTCGAGGAACTGGTGCCCACTCACGTTTAGCCGCGAGCGCCGGATACCAGCGCTCGCGGCCAAACGGTGGGAGGTGGTCCATGCCCTTCGACCTGATCGACACCCACGCCCACTTGGACGACGAACGTTTCGCCGCCGACCTGCCCGCCGTGCTGGAACGAGCGGCGGCGGCCGGGGTTATCCGCATCATCGTAGTCGCCACCAGCGCTGCTACCAGTCAGACCTGTGTCGATCTGGCCGCTCGGCACGCCCCTCTCTTCGCCACCGTCGGCATTCAGCCCAACCATGTCGCTGAAGCCGCCCCGACCGACTGGGATGAAGTGGTCCGCCTTGTTGCCAGCGCGAAGGTGGTTGCCCTGGGCGAGACGGGTCTGGACCGCTACTGGGATCGGGCGCCTTTTCCGCTCCAGGAAGACTACTTCGCGCGCCACCTGGAACTGGCCAGGCGGCATCAGCTGCCCGTGGTCATCCATTGCCGCGAGGCGGAAGCCGACGTGGTGCGCATGCTGCGGGCCGACTTCGAGCGTCACGGCCCCGTCCGCGGCGTGATGCACTCGTTCACCGGCGACCTGGCGACGGCCCAGGCGTGCCTGGACATGGGCTTGTTCATCTCCTTTGCGGGGATGGTGACCTACAAGAATGCCCAGGCGCTGCGCGACGTGGCCCGGCAGGTTCCGCTCGATCGGCTTCTCGTGGAGACGGACAGTCCCTACCTGGCCCCTGTGCCGCAACGGGGCAAGCGAAATGAACCGGCGTTCGTGGTCCACACCGCGGCACTGTTGGCGCGAGAGCGCGGGGTGACGGATGAGGTGTTTGCCGAGCAGACGACGCGCAATGCCCGGGTACTGTTTGGGGGGTTGTGATCCGACGCCGGGAGCGTGCGGCGACGGGTTGTGGTCCAAGAACCCGTCGGCTCACGCTCCGGGCTCTGAAAGATCACACCACGATATTGACCAATTTTCGCGGCACCACGATCACCTTCTGCAGCGGCTTGCCCGCGATGCTCTCGACCACGCGCGGGTCTTTCAGGGCCGCGTCGCGCAGGGCGTCATCGGCCACGTCGGCCGGCACCGTCAGCTTGGCGCGGATCTTCCCATTCACCTGCACCGGCACCTCGATCTCGTCGGCCTTCGTCAGCGCCGGATCGAACTTCGGCCACTCCTCGTAGGCCAGAGTGTTCTGGTGCCCCAGCGTGTGCCACAGTTCCTCCGCCAGGTGCGGGGCAAACGGGCTCAGGATCAGGACGAACGGCTCCAGCACGGAGCGCGGCCGGACCTCCAGCTTGGTCAGGTGGTTGGTGAATTCCATCATCGCCGCGATGGCGGTGTTGAAGCGCATGCCGTCGAGGTCATCGGTCACTTTCTGGATCGTCTGATGCAGCTTTCGGAGGGTGTCCTTGTCCGGCGTCGCCTCGCGCACGGCCTCGTTCAGCTTCACGGCGTCGGCGCGGTCGTCGATGAACAGTCGCCAGACGCGGCTCAGGAAGCGATAAACCCCCTCCACGCCGCGCATGCTCCACGGCTTCGTCGCCTCCAGGGGGCCCATGAACATTTCGTACAGGCGCAGGCTGTCGGCGCCGTATTCCTTGACGACATCATCGGGGTTGATGACGTTGCCGCGGCTCTTGGACATCTTTTCAGCCCGGCGGAAGATCACGATTTCCGTTCCTTTCAAGTACTCCTGTTGATCTCGTTTTTCCACCTCGTCTTCGGTGAGTCCTTTGTCGGTGAGAACATTCCAGTCCTCCCAAGCTCCATCGTGGACGGTATCATCTCCGCTGGATTGTCGGGGTTGCAGTATACATAGTGGCTTAGGTCTCACCAAGGATCATTCCCTGATTGACCAGCCGCTGGAATGGTTCGTCGCATGGCAGGTAACCGCGATCGAACAGCACCTTGTGCCAGAAGCGGCTGTAGAGTAGGTGCAGCACCGCGTGTTCCGCTCCGCCCACGTAGAGATCGACCGGCAGCCAGCGTTTCGCCTTTTCCGGAGAGCAAAACGCCTTCTCGTTCTTCGGATCGAGGTAGCGGATGTAGTACCAGCAGGAGCCGGCCCATTGGGGCATGGTGTTGGTCTCGCGCCGGTAGCGTTTGCCGCTGCGCGTGACATTCACCCAGTCGGTCGCCTTGCCCAGCGGCGGTTCGGGCCGGCCCGACGGCTTGTAATCCTCCATCTCCGGCAGGCACAGCGGCAATTCGTCCGGCGACAAGGCCTCGACAACGCCGGTCGGATTGCCGGCGGCGTCGATCTCGTGCAACAGTGGGAACGGCTCGCCCCAGTAGCGCTGGCGGCTGAACAGCCAGTCGCGCAGCTTGTAGTTGACCTTCTTTTGCCCCAGGCCACGCTCTTCGAGCCAGGCGGTGATCTTCTCCTTGAATTCCGGCGTTCGCAGACCATCGAAGGGGCCCGAGTTGACGGCGACGCCTTCCTCGACATAGGCCTCGGTCAGGTGCTCGAGGGTGCTGGCGGTCTTTTTCAGCCATTCGTCCGGCGGGCGGACGACGGTGACGATGGGCAGGTCGAATTGCTTGGCGAACTCGAAGTCGCGCTCGTCGTGAGCGGGGACCGCCATGATGGCGCCGGTGCCGTAGCTGGCGAGGACGTAATCGGCGATCCAGATTGGGACTTCTCGTAATTCACCGGGTTAATGGCGTAGGCGCCGGTGAAAACGCCTGTCTTCTTTTTCGCTAACTCGGTACGTTCTAGATCGCTCTTGCGTGCGGCTTGTTCCTGGTATCTCTTCACCGCGTCATGCTGCGCCGGGCGTGGTGATGCACTCCACCAGTGGATGTTCCGGGGACAGCACCATGTACGTCGCGCCGAACAGAGTGTCGGGGCGCGTGGTGAAAACGCGGATGACCGGGCACTCACCTGCATCCACCGCATTCGTAGCCCTCAGAAGATCTGCCTCCGCCCACTCTCGCCTGGAGCCGGATCTAGGCCATTGGTGTCAACGCGGAAATCCACTTCCGCTCCCTCACTCCGTCCAATCCAGTTGCGTTGCAACTCCTTGATCCCTTCGGACCAATCGACCTGCTCCAGCCCCTCCAGCAGGCGTTCCGCGTAGGCGGTGATGCGCAGCATCCACTGCCGCAAGGGCATCCGCACCACCGGATGGCCGCCGCGCTCCGACTTGCCGTCCACGACCTCCTCATTGGCCAGCACGGTTCCCAGGGCGGGGCACCAGTTGACGGGGGCCTCAATCTGATAGGCCAGGCGCTTGCTGTCCCGGTAAGCACAGACTGCCGCCTCGCCCTTCTGCGCGGACCTCGGCCGGAATCGGCAACTCCGCAATCGGCCGCCCCTTCTTCTGTTCGGCGTCATACCAGGTGTCATAAATCTGCAAGAAGATCCATTGCGTCCACTCGAAGTAATTGGGATCGGTGGTATCGACTTCTCGGTCCCAGTCGTAGCTGAAGCCGAGGCGCTTGATCTGGCGGCGGAAGGTGTCGATGTTCCTCTGGGTGGTGGCCCGCGGGTGGGTGCCGGTCTCGATGGCGTACTGCTCGGCGGGCAGGCCGAAGGCGTCCCAGCCCATGGGGTGCATCACGTTGTCGCCGCGCATGCGGCGGTAGCGGGCCAGGATGTCGGTGGCGGTGTACCCCTCGGGATGGCCCACGTGCAGCCCGGCCCCGCTGGGGTAGGGGAACATGTCGAGGATGTAGAACTTGGGCTTGGGCGAATCGTCGGGGGTTCGAAAGGTCTTGTGTTCGTCCCAGAAGCGCTGCCAGCGGGGTTCGATGGCCTCGGGATTGTAGCCGGGCATGGGTCGTCTCGCGAGTTTGGCGGGCCGTGAATCAATCCGATCACCTTACGGCGATGAGGAAAGGGCGTCAACGCCGGGGTGCCGGCCCGCCTCTGTGAGACCCGGCAGCCGGTTCGGGGGTTCGCGGCGAATGGACGACCGGCCGCGCTCGTCGCTATAATCGTTCTGGCTTGACTCCCGGCGATTGACGATCAAATAGGAGGGTCGATGTCGCAGTCTACCTGTCGATGGGGCATTCTGGGCACCGCCAACATCGCGCAAGAACTGGAAGGCGCTCGCCAACGCCGGCAACTCGTCGCTGGTCGCCGTCGCCAGCCGCGACAAGGCCCGGGCCCAGCGCTTCATCGACGATTGCCAGGTACATGCGGCCTTTTCGCCGGCGCCGGCTGCCTGCGGCAGTTACGAAGAGCTGCTGGCGCGCCGCGACATCGACGCCGTCTACATCCCGTTGCCGACCGGCATTCGCAAGGAGTGGTTGATCCGCGCGGCCCAGGCGGGCAAACACATCCTGTGCGAGAAGCCGTGCGCCATCAATAGCGAAGACTTGCGGGCCATGCTCGACGCCTGCCGAAAAAGCCGCGTGCAGTTCATGGACGGCGTCATGTTCATGCACAGCGCACGGTTGCCGCTGTTGCGCCAGGTGCTGGACGATGGGCAGTCGATCGGGCCGATCCGGCGCATCGCCAGCCAGTTCAGCTTCAAGGCCTCCGAGGAGTTTTATCGTCAGAATATCCGATCCAGCGGCGAACTGGAGCCGCTTGGTGCCCTGGGCGACCTGGGGTGGTACAACGTGCGGATGTCGCTCTGGGTGATGAAGAACCAGCTGCCGGAGCGCGTTATGGGCCGCATCCTGACCGATCATGCGCGGGACGGCGCCCCGCCGGTGCCGGTGGAGTTCTGCGGGGAGCTGTACTATGCCGGCGGCGCCAGTGCCTCGTTTTATTGCTCGTTCCGGGCTGAAAACCACCAGTGGGCGACGGTGAGCGGCACGCAGGGGTACTTGACCGTTTCCGACTTTGTGGTGCCATTTTATGGCTGCGAAGCGGCGTTCGAGGTGAACCGCCCGGTGTTCCGCGTGCGTGGCTGCGATTTCAACATGGAAAGCCACCCGCGGCGGTTCGCGGTGGCCGAGTACAGCAGCGGCGGGCCGGACTCCCAGGAAACCAACATGGTGCGGACCCTGGCTCGCATCGCCACTACCGGCCAGCTCGAACCCCAGTGGGGCGAGCTGGCCTTGAAGACCCAGCAAGTCCTCGATGGCTGTTTGCAGTCGGCGCGGGACGACGGCCGGGTGGTGGCGCTGGCCGGGTAGTGCGTTGTCAAGGCTTGGATTTAGGGTAGCCGAACTCGCCAGAGTTCGGGTTTTATGAAGTCTGGCGACTTCAGCTACCCAGCTGAAGGCCGTGGTCAAGTCCGGCAGGAACGACGTTGTTCTCGAGCTGAGGAAGTAGGGCCTGGCGCCGGAGTGCCGTCGTGAAAATCGCCATCGACTCGTACTGCTACCACCGCTATTTCGGCGAGGTCTATCCCGGGCTGCAACAGCCGCCGGAGCGGACCATGACCGTGTGGGACTTCCTGCGCCGGGCCCGTCGGCTGGGGGTCGGCGGCGTCTCGCTGGAGTCGTGCTATCTGCCCACCGATGACGACTTCCTGCACCGGCTGCGCGATACCCTGGACGAGTACGGGTTCGAGCGGGTCTGGGCCTGGGGCCATCCCGACGGGCTCTGGTCGGGCACCGATCGGCAGGCGGCCCGGGACCTGGTGGCCCACCTGGCTCACGCCCGCTCGATCGGAGCGGGGGTGATGCGCATTGTCGGCGGCAGCCGACGGAGCCGGCCGGCGTCCTACGCGCAGCACAAACGCCAGCTGGGCGGCATGCTGAAGAAGTTGCTCCCCGCCGCCGAAGACCACGGCGTGGTCCTCGCCATCGAGAACCACATCGACCTGACCGGCGACGAGATGTTCGACCTGATTCGCAGCCTCGATTCCCCCTGGTTGGGCGTTTGCCTGGATACGGGGAACAACCTGCGCTTGCACGAGGACCCGCTGCGGGTGGCGGCCCAGCTGGCTCCCCTAGCCCGGGCCACCCACATCAAGGACATCGGCGTGCGCCCGGGCGATCCGAAGGACTTCTCCTTCTGGCCCAGCATGATCCTGGGCGACGGGCTGGTGGACATCGCTGCCGTGGTGCAACTGCTGCGAAAGGCTCGCTACAAGGGACTGCTGGCCATCGAGGTGGATTTCCTGCACCCAGCCTACGATTGCGACGAGGATCGGGCGGTGGCGGCCAGCGTGAAGTACCTGAAGGGGATGCTGGCGACCCCTGCCGCGACGCATTAGGCGAGCGGCGCGGCGTCAGCCCGCCGGGACTCCGAGGCACCGGCGGGCTGACGCCGCGCCGCTCGCCCCAAATCCTGGTCTGTAACTCCCCCTGAAAAAAATCTCGAAAAGCGCTTGACATCGTTCTCGAAGGCTCGTAACTTCGATTTCAGACATTACGTCTAAAACGAGTGTTGCCAATGGCCCGAACGCCACAAGACGTGACCGACGCGGAACTGACGATCCTGCAATTCCTGTGGGATCAGGGCGAGGCGACCACGCGCCAGCTCACCGACACCATTCACCCCGAGGGCACCGCCTCGCACTATGCGACGGTCCAGAAGCTCCTCGAACGGCTGGAACTGAAGGGGTGTGTGTCGCGGGACCGGTCGCGCTGGCCGCACGTTTTCGCCTCGGCCATCGACCGCGAGGAGCTGATCGGACGGCGTTTGCGGGCGATGGCGGAAAAGCTCTGCGGGGGGTCTCTCACGCCCCTGCTCACCCATCTGCTAAAGGTCGAGCGGCTCTCCCCACGCGAGCGCGACGAACTACGCATGTTCATGGACGAACTCGATGCCAAATCCCGGACCAAGGGCCGCGATCCCTGACCGAAGGAGCCGCATGTGAGCACGCTCCTCGCCACGGGCCTGACGAACGTTGTCATGGCCACGGCCCTGGCGCTCTGCGCTGCCGTCGTCGGACGCTTCTGCAAGAGGCCGGCGCTGACCCACAGCCTCTGGCTGCTGGTGCTGCTGAAACTGGTCACGCCGCCGTTGTTCCCCGTCCAGATGCTGCCCTGGAGCTGGGACGAGGCCGAGCCGGCGCCGGCCCTCGCCCCCACGCCGCCGGCGCCAGCGCCGGTTCCCGTCGTGGCTCAGGTGGTGATGACCCCCGTGCCGGAGGTGCGGCCCGCACCGCGCAGACGAACATCAAGGACGTGGGGAACCCGGAGGCGATCGGCAAGCAATTCCAGGACGCGGTCAAGCAGGCGGCGACCCCGGTCGAGGTGTCGCTGCCATCGACCGAACCGATGACCGCCGAGGTATCACATGTGCCGGTGCCGGAACCGCCAACCGCCCAGGCACCCGTCCCAACTCTCCCCCCGGCCACCCGGCCTGTCCGGCTGAGTGACTTCGCTCCATTCTTTACGATCGTCTGGCTGGCGGGGGCTGTCGGCTGGTTTGCGCTCCTGGCCCGGCGCATCTGGGTCTTTCGGCGCCTGCTCGCTTGCGCGCGTCCCGCGCCGGAGGGATTGCAGCAGCTGGCCCAGAGGGTCTCCGCGCAGATGGGGCTGTGGCGCTGTCCTTCGGTATTGCTCGTGCCCGGCTCGCTGCCGCCGATGGTTTGGGCCGCCGGCTTCCGGCCACGTATCCTGTTCCCCGCCGCCCTGTTCGACCGCCTGGACGAGGACGGCACGGCCACGCTGCTGGTCCACGAGTTACGCGCACCTGCGCCGGCTGGACCACTGGGTCCGCTGGCTGGAGATGCTGACGTTCGGCCTGTACTGGTGGTATCCGCTCCTGTGGTGGGTGCAGCGGCGGCTGCGGGCTGCCGAGGAGGAATGTTGCGATGCCTGGGTCGTTGGCGAGCTGCCGGCGTCGGCGGGTGGTTATGCCCGGGCCCTGCTGGAGACGCTCGAGTTTCTGTCGGTCGCCCGCCCCGTGCTGCCGCCGGCAGCCAGTGGCATCGGCCAGGTCGAGGACATCAAGAGGAGGTTGCTCATGATCCGTGCGCGGTGCCACGCCTCGCCGGCTGTCGCCCCTGGGGCGTCTGGCCGTCTTGGCCCTCGTCCTGTTGCTGCCGCTTGTCCCCGCGCCGGCCGAGAGCGCTTCGCCCGACGCCACGGCCAAGGCGGCCCCGCCAGCGGCTCCCACGGCGGTGGGCACCCCGGCGGCCCCGGCCAGTGCCGATGCGGCCGACGATGAGCCGATCACCTTCGAGAACCGCGGCGTGCCGCTGCAACAGGACGCCGGTGAGGTCTGGCAGGCGGCCCTGTCGCCCGACGGCAAATGGGTGGGTGCCGCACATGGCGTTTCCGGCGGCAATCGTCCCGGTGAACTCCGCCTCTGGGAGCTGGCGACCGCGCAGTCACGCACCCTCTTCCACAGCCCGCAACCCGTGCGCTCGGTCACTTTCTCCCCGGACAGCAAGACCATCGCCGCCGGCTGCTTCGACAATGTCATCCACCTCTTCGACGTTGTCAGCGGCAAGCCGACGCTGACTTTGCGCGGCCACACCGGCGGCATCAACGCCGTCGCCTACTCACCGGACGGCAAGCTCCTGGCCTCGGCCAGCCTCGACAAGACGGCCCGCCTCTGGGACACAACTACCGGCAACCTGCTGGCGACACTCAGCTGGCACAAGGACTGGGTGCTCTCCCTCGCCTTCTCCGCCGACGGCAAATCGCTCATCACCGGCAGCAAGGACAAGACCGCGAAAATCTGGGACGTGGCGACCCGCAAGGAACGCCTCACCCTCGAAGGCCATACCGAAATGGTTGAGACCGTCGCCTTCGCCCCAGACAACAAGACGGTCGCTACCGGCAGCTACGACAATACCGTGAGACTATGGGACGCGACGACCGGCAAGGAAGTGAACACCCTGCGCGGGCACAATGGCGTGGTCGAAGGCGTCCGTTTTTCGCCGGACGGCAAGATGATCGCCAGTTCCAGCTCCGACCAGACCATCAAGCTGTGGGACGCCGCGGCGGGGACGGAGTTGGCCACGCTGACCGGCCACCAGAACCAGGTCTGGTCGGTCGTCTTCTCGTCCGACGGCAAGACGTTGGCCTCGGCGAGTTGGGATCGGACTATCCGCCTCTGGGACGTGGACGAACGCAAGGAGAAGACCAGCCTGAAGCCGGCTGAGGATGGCGCCGACTCCGCTTTCGTTGTCTTCGGCGTTGCCTATTCGCCCGACGGCAAAACCGTGGCCCTGGCCGGCGACGTTCCCAATGTTCGCCTCTATGACGTGGCCAGTGGCACGACCCGCCTGGTCCTGAAGGGACACGAGGACGTGGTCGGCGGGGTCGCCTTCTCGCCGGACGGCAAGCTGCTGGCCACCGCCGGCTACGATCAGACGGTCCGCCTGTGGGACCCGGCCACCGGCGAGTCGAAAGGCATCCTGAAGGGACACCGCAACTGGGTCTTTTGTGTCGCCTTTTCTCCCGACGGCAAGACGCTGGCCACCGGCAGCTACGACAAGACGGTGCGGCTGTGGGACGTGGCCACGCTGAAGGAGATTGTCAGCCTGACCGGCCACACGGCCGGCGTCCGCGGCGTGGCCTTCAGCCGCGATGGCAAGCTGGTCGCCTCCGGGGCCGGCGACCACACCATCCGCCTGTGGGACGTGGCCCAGAAGAAGGAAGTCAAGAAGCTCAAGGGGCACAGCGGCGGCGTCCGCGGGCTGGCCTTCTCGCCGGACGGCAAGCTCCTCGTTTCGGCGGCCGAGGATCCCCAGCAGATCAAAGAAGGCGAAGCCAAGAGTTCCACGGCCATCGTCTGGGACGTGGCGAAGGGCGAAATCCAGAAGCAGCTCAACATCCAGGGCAACCCGAACCAGTTCGGGCAGCTCGTAAACGATACCCTGACGGTGGCCTTCTCGCCGCGCGGCCGAACCATCATCACTGGCGGCATGGACGGCATGCTCCGCCTCTGGGACCCCAATTCCGGGCAACAGCGGATGGTTTTCAATGCCCATCCCTTCCGCGGCGTGCCCGATTCCCAGGGGGGTGTCACTTGCGTGACCTTCTCGCCGGACGGCAAGCAAATCCTCTCCGGCGGCTACGACAAGAGTGCCCGCGTCTGGTCGAGCGTGACCCCGCCGGTCGAGTCGCTGGTCACGCTGGGCGGGCAGAAGGGGCAGGTGTGGTTCGTGGCCTATAGCCGCGACGGCAAGGCCCTGGCCACCGGCGGCGACGACAAGGCGGTCCGCGTCTGGAACGCCGGCGGCGGCCTGCTCAGGCCAGTGGCCGAGGGACGCGGCCCCCACATGACCGGCGTCGCCTTCTCCCCGGACGGGAAGACGATCGGCACCTCCTGCGGCGATCAGACGGTCCGCCTGTGGGACGCGGCCAGCGGTCGCATCAAGATGGAGTTGCGCGGCCATACCCAGCCGGTCCGCGGCATCGCCTTCTCCCCGGACGGCAAGACGCTGGCCACCAGCAGCGGCGAATGGACCAACCCGCACGTCCCCGCCGAGGTCAAGCTCTGGGATGCCAATACCGGCAAGGAGATCGGCTCGCTGACGGGGCACGAATCGCTCGTCTTCACGCTGGCCTTCTCGAACGACGGCAAGACGCTGGCCACGGTGAGTTGGGACAAGACGGCTCGCCTGTGGGACGTGGCCACCCGCAAGGAGCGGGCGAAGCTGGCCAGCCACACCAACGCCGTGCGCAACCTGGCCTTCTCGCCCGACGGCAAGACGCTGGCCACCGCCAGCTGGGACCGCACCGTCAAGTTCTGGAACGTGGAAACCGGCAAGGAGTTGGCGACCATTACCACCGCCATGACGAGCTGCCAGGCGGTCCGCTATTCGCCGGGCGGCAAGACAGTCGCGATCGCGGGGAGTCCTGCCGGTGCGAATGAGCCCGGCGGCGCCATCGAACTCTGGGACGTGGCGACCCGCGAAAGGAAGACGGTACTGCGCGGCGGCGTCAAGGCCGGCATCAACTCCCTGGCCTTCCTGAACGGTGGGCAGGTCATTGCCTCGGGCGGCGGCGACTGGGCCAAGTTCGGCGAGGTCGCCCTCTGGGACGTGACCGGTCAACAGCCCCCCGTCGTCTGCACCCGCGACAAGGCCCTGGTCGAGGCCATCGCCGTCAGCAACGACGGCAAGCGGCTGGCGAGTTGCGACGGCCAACCCGGCATCCGGGCAAGATGACCGTCCACGACATGAGCAAGGCCCTGTTCCCGCTGATCCTGAAGGGGCACACCAACTTCGTCAGCGCGGCCGCCTTCTCGCCCGACGGCAAGATTCTGGCGACCGGCGGCTGGGACAAGACGATCCGCCTCTGGGACCCGGCCACCGGCAAGGACCTCGGCGTTTTGACCGGGCATAAGGAGGGTATCCGCTCGCTCAGCTTCTCCCCGGACGGCCTCACTCTGGCCAGCGGCGGCGAGGACCAGGCCATCAAGCTTTGGGACGTAAAGGGCCAGAAGGAGAAGGGGACGCTGGACGGCCACAAGCTCAGCGTCTACGGCGTGGCCTTTTCGCCGGACGGCAAGACCCTGGCCTCGTGCGGCGGCGACTGGCACAAGAGCGTGCCCGGCGAGGTGAAGCTGTGGGATATGGCCACGCTCAAGGAACGGGCGGCGTTGCCGGGCCATTCGCGCGAGGTCCGCGGTCTGGCCTTCACGCCGAACGGCAAGCTGCTGGCCACGGCCAGCGGCAACGAGGTCCACATCTGGGACGTGGCCACGGCCCGCGAGGTGACAACGTTGAAGGTGAACGGCTCCTATGTCTGGCCGGTGGCCTTCTCGGGCGATAGTCGGACGCTGGCCGCCGGGCAGGGGGACGGCGCCGTCAAGCTGTGGAACACCGCGACCTGGCAGGAGCGCGCCACCTTACAAGGTCACAAGGACCTGATCTTCTCGGTGGCGTTCGCGCCGGACGGCGGCCCGCTGGCGACGACCAGCAAGGACGGCACGGTCCGTCTGTGGCTGGTTCCCGGTGGCGGCCGGCCGGCAGTGGCGGCGCGGTAAGGGAAACTTCGTTAAGCCGCGGGTCGTACACCCGCGCGTTGAGGGGGATAATCGTCATGATCCGATCCTGTTGGGTTCTGACCCTGGCCGCGCTACTCCTGGGGGTGTCGGCCGCTCGCACCGCTCCGCCGGTCCGCGACAACGTCCGCGATGCCCGGGCCTTGGCGGACCGCATCGACGGCTACCTGCGCCAGGGCTGGCAGCGCGATCACGTGACGCCGGCTGCCCTGGCCGACGACAGCGAACTCGTTCGCCGGGCCTCGCTCGACATCGCCGGCAAGGTTCCGCTGGTGGCCAACGTCCGCCGCTTCCTCAAGGAATCGGCCTCCGACAAGCGCCAGAAGCTCATCGAGAACCTTCTGTCTGGTCCCGGCTACGTCACCAACATGACCCAGGTCTGGCGGCAGCTCCTCTTGCCCGAGACTGAGGCCAATTTCGAGATTCGCTATCTCCAGCCCGGCTTCGAGTCCTGGCTGCGGCAGCAGTTCGACCAGAACGTCGCCTACGACAAGATGGTCCGCCAGCTCATCACCTTGTCGTTCGGCAACGGACAGAACATGATGGCCGCCTACCAGGAGGCGCAGAATCCCAACGGCGGCTCGCCGATGGCCTTCTACATGGCCAAGGAAGGCAAGCCGGAAAACCTGGCGGCCACCACCGCCCGTCTCTTCCTCGGCGCCCGCCTCGAATGCGCCCAGTGCCACGATCATCCATTCGCCCGCTGGAAGCGCGAGCAGTTCTGGGGGCTGGCAGCGTTCTTCGCCGGTCTGCAACGGCCCCAGGGACAGGGCTTCTTCGGGCCCATCAGCGAGCTGGGCGACCGCCGTGAAATGGCGATCCCCGGTACCGACCGCGTGGTCCAGGCCAACTTCCTCGACGGCACCGAGCCGCGCTGGAAGTACAAGGTCGGGTCGCGCGTCACCCTGGCCGACTGGATGACCGCCAAGGACAACCCTTATTTTGCCCGGGCCGCCGTCAACCGCATGTGGGCCCATTTCTTCGGCACCGGCATCGTCGAGCCGGTCGATGACTTCAACGACAAGAACAAGCCGTCGCACCCCGAGTTGCTCAACGACCTGGCCCGGGAGTTCGCGGCCCACGACTTCGACCTGAAGTTCCTCATCCGCGCCATCACCTACTCGAAGGCTTACCAGCTTTCCAGCGCGGCCAGCGATTCGACCCAGGACGACCCGCGCCAGTTTGCGCGGATGGCCGTCAAGGGGCTGACGCCGGAGCAGCTCTTCGACAGCCTGGTGCAGGCGACCGGCTACAACGATCGGATGCCCGCCAACCAGCGGTTGTACGACGTGCAGTCGCCGCGGGCCGTTTTCCTCTCGAAATTCTCCGCCCAGGACAAGCGGACCGAGTATCAGACCTCGATTCCGCAGGCGCTGGCGCTGATGAACAGCCCCGTGATCGCCGACGTGACCAGCGGCCAGCGCAGCGAAACCCTGGGCGCCATCGCCGAGGCTCCGTTCCTGGACACGGCGGGCAAGGTTGAGGCGCTCTTCCTGGCCGCCCTGTCGCGGAAGCCGCGCCCGGAAGAGGCGCAGCGCCTGGTGAAGTATGTCAACGAGGGCGGCGCCGCCAAGGACAAGAAAAAAGCCCTGGGCAACGTCTTCTGGGCGCTCCTGAACAGTCCCGAGTTTATCCTGAATCATTAACTGTTTAGCCGCCGCCCTTCGCGGCTGCGCAAGTCCTGCGCAGCCCGAAGGGCGGCGGCTAAACACCTGGGGGAGGTACACTCATGACCGCATTCCGTCCCTGTCCCGCCGCGACTGGCTCCGTCTGTCCACCGTCGGCGTCGTCGGCGCGTCGATGTCCGGCTGGCTCGAAGCCCTGGCGGCCGATACCGCCAAGAACCCCGAGCGCAAACGCTCCTGTATTCTCCTGTGGATGCAGGGCGGCCCATCGCAGATGGACACATTCGATCTGAAGCCCGGGCACGCCAACGGCGGCGAATTCAAGGAGATCGCCACCAACGCCTCCGGCATGAAGATCAGCGAACACCTGCCGCAGATCGCCAAGTTTGGCGACCGCATGGCCATCGTCCGCTCGATGTCCACCAAGGAAGGGGACCACGGCCGGGCGACTTTCCTGATGCGTACCGGCTACCTGCAACAGGGGCCGATCCAGTATCCCACCTTCGGCTCGCTGGTCTCGAAGGAACTGGCCAACGAGGACTGCGACCTGCCGAGCTTCGTCAGCGTCACGCCGCAGCGCTTTTCAGCCCGTCCGCGTTCGGTTCGGGCTTCCTGGGACCGCAGTATGCTCCGCTGGTGGTCGGCGGCAACGCCTTCTCGATCCCCAACGGGCCTGAATCGGCCCTGACCGTGCAGGATCTCGATCTGCCCTCCGGCATCAGCCGCGAGCAATCGGATGCGCGGGTCGGCTTGCTTCAGGGACTGGAGAACGATTTCGTCTCCAGCCGTCCCAGCCTGAGCACGCACAGCCACCAGGCGGCCTACGGGCGCGCTCTCCGGCTGATGCGCTCGCAGGCGGCCAAGGCATTCAAGCTGGACGAAGAAAAGACGGAGCTGCGCGATCGCTATGGCCGCAACACCTTCGGCCAGGGCTGCCTCTTAGCCCGCCGGCTGGTCGAGCGCGGCGTGGCCTTCGTCGAGGTCACCCTGGGCGGCTGGGACACTCACCAGGATAACTTCAACCAGGTGAAAGCGCTAAGCAAAACACTCGACCCCGCCTGGGCCACGCTGATGGCCGACCTGAAGGAGCGCGGCCTGCTGGAGACGACGCTGATCGTCTGGATGGGCGAATTCGGCCGCACGCCGAAGCTCGAAGGCAACGGCCGCAACCACTTCCCCAATGCCTGGTCCACCGTCCTGGCCGGCGGCGGCATCAAGGGCGGCCAGGTCATCGGCAAGACCAGCCCCGACGGCATGACCGTTGCCGAGCGTCCCGTCCCCGCCACCGACTTCCTGGCCACCGTCTGCCTGGCCCTGGGCATCGACCCGACCAAGCAGAACCAGTCGAACGTCGGCCGGCCGATCCGCATCGTGGACAAGAACGCCACTCCGATCAAGGGGGTGGCGTTATGAACCGTCTTTCGATAGCGGGCCTGGCTGCCCTGGCTCTGCTGCTAGGCGTGGCCCTCATCGTCGGCGCAGACTCCGCCCCGGATCGCTGCGGCGCCGCCGGTGCCCGGCTCGGTGGCCCACATGAGCGATGTTCAGACGCTCGTTTACCTCGCTGAAGATCGGCCGGTGCTGCTGCGCCTTCACGTGTTGATCGACGGCAAGCCGTACCCCGCTGCCTGGGACGCCTGGATGAAGAAACTGTTCGACTACCTCGACGTGAACGGCGATGGCAGCCTGAGCCGCGCCGAGGCGGCACGCGTCCCGTCGGTCCAGGTCCTCCGCAACCACTACCGCGGGGTCATCGTCTTCTTCCGCGGCGGCAGCAACCCAGTCCCGTTCGCGGAACTGGATGCCGACAAGGACGGCAAGGTCACACCTGCCGAGCTGCAGGCCTATTTCCGCAAATCGGGCCTGGGATCGTTCCAGATCCGCAGCGCGTCGGGGCAAGGGCGCTCCGGGGTGATGACCGAAGCGCTGTTCAAGCAGCTCGATCGCAACGGCGACGGCAAGCTGTCCCGCGCCGAGTTGGCCGTGGCCGACGAGGTGCTGCACCGCCTCGACATCGACGAAGACGAGATGATCAGCGAGGACGAGTTGGTCCCCCCCGCCAACCCGTTTCTCCGGTTTGCCTATCTGGACGACGGCTCCGGCCAGCCGGCGCCCCCCACGTTCCAGATGCTCACCCCCGGCGAGGCCGGCACTCGCATCGTGAAGGCCATCATGGATCGGTACGACAAGGACCGCAACGGCAAGTTGAGCAAGACCGAGGTTGCCTTCGACGAAGCCACCTTCGCCCGCATCGATACCAACAAGGACGGTCAGATCGACGCCGCCGAGCTGGAGAAATGGCTGGCCGGCCCGTCGGACCTGGAACTGACGGTGCGCCTCGGGCAGCTACCGCCGAAGCGCCGGCCGGGAGGGTTCCTCAAGGCCATCGCCGATGCTAGCCGCGGCCCCGGCTCGGATGCATCCGTCGAGCTGACACCGGGCAAGGCCTGGTCCGTGGCGGGCGCCACCCGAACCGAGGGAGACGGCATCGTGCTCACCCACGGCATTGCCCAGATTGACGTGCGCGGCGACAACCAGAACCGCTTTTTCGGCCAGAACAACGGCGTCCGCGGCTTTTACCTTCAGCAGTTCAAGCAGGCCCTGAAGGACAACAAGGACTTCGTCGAGAAGAAGGACGTTGACAACAACGGACAGTTCCCGATCGCCTTGTTCCAGTATGCCGACCGCAACGGCGACGGCAAGCTGACCGAGAAGGAGCTGAACGCCTTCCTCGACGCCATCGACGATGGGGCGAACGCCTCGGCAACGCTGGCAGTGGCCGATCACGGCGCCGGCTTGTTCGAGCTGCTCGACGCCAACCGCGACCATCGGCTGAGCATCCGCGAGCTGCGCACCGGCTGGGAGCGGGTGGCCCCGTGGGACAAGGCCAAGGTGGGCGCCATCACCCGCGAGCAGATTCCACGGCAATACACGCTGACGGTGCGCCAGGGGCCGCCCGACAATGCCCGTTTCCGGCAGATCACGCGCATGGGCGTGCCGATGCAGGCCGGTTCGAGTCGCGGCCCGCTCTGGTTCCGCAAGATGGACCGCAACGGCGACGGCGACGTGTCGCCCCGCGAATGGCTGGGAAGCCTCGAAGACTTCCAGAAGATCGACACGGACCACGACGGCCTCATCAGCGCCGAGGAGGCGGAAAAAGCGGACGCCTGGTTCCGGGCCCATGGGAACGAGCGGAAGTAGAACGGCAAGAACGCAGTTGAGCCGCCGTCCTCCGGGAGCGCCGCCCGGAGGACGGCGGCTCAACTGCCGTTCGGGAGCCATTAAGTTCGGCAAGCCGCCCGACCAGTGGGTGAAGCCGGAACGTCCTCCGCGGTCGAATCCCCCGTTTCGGGAGGACACTTTTCCGTCCGAAGAATACAGGTTGAACTGAATTCGGGAGCGAATTCAGTTCAACCTGGAGCGGCGGCGCAATCCTTGTATCGCCACGAGCTTGCGCCGGCAGGTTGCGCTCAAAAGCGCCAGGTTGAACAGAATTCAGATGTGTGCGGGGGCCCCGGGAGCCCGAGACATAGGCCAATCACGATCAACAAGGACATAATAACGACAAGGCCCGCCCCTGCCTTATTCCTTCCCAACACTTCATGCGTTGAACCCGGTCCTTTCCATGCCCCGTCTATCGACACCTCCGCACATCGGCGGTAGACTGCGCCGGCATGACTGAATACGACAAGGCGGGGCGTTATCTCATCAAGCGTGACCCGGCGGGATTCTTTCGCTGGCTTCTGGGACACGAGGTCGCGTTCCACGCCTGGATCGATACGCGCCGCCATGCACTGCCCGACCAGGGGGACCTGACCAGCGACCTGGTGGCCGCCTTCCGAGTCGGCCTCGGGTTCGAGGCGCTGTGTGTGGAGTTGCAAGCGGAGTCCGAGGGCGGCTTTGCGGCCCGCCTGCTGCTTGGGTATGTGCCGCGCCTGCTGACCGAGCCGGCCGCTCCGGGGAGCCTGGTACTGGCGACGGCGGGCGGGGCCGTCGTCAACCTGACGGGCCCATCCCAGGCGGAACTGGTGGAGCATCGACCAACGGTCGCCCCGCGCTCCTGGCTGGCTGGCCGTATCGAGCAGCGGACGCTGCGGGGGGAGGATGCGGCCGCCACCCTCCGTGAGATCACGGCGGGCACCATTTCGCGCTGGCTGCTGGCCTGGTTGCCACTGATGCAGCGCGGAGCGGAGGCGGGTATAATCGAGGGGTGGAAGCATGAGGCGGTCCGGGAAGGGGGCAACGAGACCCTTGGAATTCTTGCCGGCCTCACACTGACCTTCGCCCGACTGGCAGGCAATCACTCGCCTTGGGAACGCGGTTTGGAGGGCATCGACGTGGTGACTTCGCCATACCTGGAAGAGCTGCGAGAAAAGGTCCGGACCCTGGCCCGGGCCGAAGGCAAGGCCGAAGGCAAGGCCGAAGGCAAGGCCGAAGGGCGGGTGGAGGCCTTGCGCGAAACGATCCTTCGCCTTGGCCGGCAGCGGTTCGCCAAGGCGGCCAGCCGCAAACAGCAGGGTCAGCTTAAAGCCATCGACGACGTAGCGCGCCTCGAGCGCATTCGCGACCAGGTCCTGATCGCTTCCTCCTGGGGCGCCTTGCTTGGCATCCGGTGACGCCAACCGCGACCGCGATTGTGGTGTTCGCAGAAATTGCTGGGTTACCGTCGTCCGACGGGGGTAGAATCGTCGCTCTCCCATCCGCTGCCGAAAGGAGCGTCCCATGCGTCGCGCTATCCTGGGCCTGTCGGCCCTGTTCCTGCTGACGGCGCTCGCCCTGCCGGCTCCGGCGTGTGTCAACGACCGCGAGGTCAACCGCTCCGAGCGCGAATTCAAGTCGCAGTACCTCGAGCAACCGCCGGCCGCGACCCCGGAGCCGTCGCCGCCGTCCAGCCAGACGGTGCCATACGCCTTCCTGGGTGCGGGGGCCGTCCTCTTGCTGGGGGCCACCGTTTCGGTCCTGAAGGTGGGCAAGCGGTCGGACCGGGCCTGAGGTGTCGGCCATGAGCAGCCCCGTCGGCCGAGGACTCGGCTGTGGCCTGATCGCCTTCCTGGCGACCGTCGGCGGCATTGCCGGCCTGGTCATCGGCAACTTCCATCGCCTGCCCGGTCAGCCGACGCACGGGCTGATCCGCGAATTCCCCCTGCCGCACCACATCCCGAAGTACGAAGGCGGCGTCTCGCTGCGCTTCGCGATGGTTCACGATGTGATCCACGAACGCTTCCCCCGGCATGGCGAGGCCTATTACCGGGAACGCAACCGCCTGGCGCGGGAAGCCCTGGCGGCCCGGCACGATCCACCCGACGCGGCTGCCTTCGCGCTGTTCGACGACCTGGGCGCCGGCCTCGACGCTCTGAAACAGGACGACGAGGCGGTTGCCGTGCTGCGCGACAAGCTACGGCAACAGGAGGCCGCCGGCCTGAAGGACGAGCAATCTTACACCACCTACGCCAACCTCGGCACCTTTCTGATCCACGGCAGCGCCCGCGCCGGCCTGGCCGGCGATGCCGCGGCGAAGGAGCGGATGCAGGAGGGGCTGGCATTCCTGCGCAAGGCGATCGTGGTCAATCCGCAAGCACACTTCGGGCGGGAGGTCTGGCAGGTCGCCACTGTCGAGTTCCTGCTGGCGGTCAGCGGCGATCCCACGCTGTTGCTGCGCTACGACATGATCGGCAACCGGCTGGATGAGCAAGTGGACCCGAGGCAGCAGCGGAGTTTCGAGCAATCTTACGGCACGAGGCGTGCGGACCAGGATGTAGCCGCCTACCTTGAAGACCCGCAGCGTTATTTGGGTTCGCGGCGGCAAGATTTGAGAGAATCCAATATCACATTGGTCGGGGCTGAAGCTGGATGGAAGGAGACGGTGCCCACCTCGTCATGCCGCCAGTCCGTTCCCTTCGACGAACCGACCCTCGGCATCATCGGCATGTGGCGGCTGGGCGGCGGGGCGAGTCCGCACTTCGCGCTGGCGCTGGGCGAGATCATGCTGCGGGTCGGGCAGCGCTACATCGCTTGGTGCGCTTATGAGCGGGCCGCCCTGCTGGCCGATCGTTTGTGGCCCGATCCGGCCGTCCAGCGACAATTCGTCGAGCACTGCCGCCGCCGCCAGGATCCCATCACCAGCCCTATGCCACCCGCGGAGGTGAACGCCCTGCGGCCGGGTTTCGAGGCCGAGTTGGCGTTTGGCCAGAACTACCAGAAGGAATACCAGGCTTACGAGGCCGACCACATCCGTGCTGGGGCGTCGCTGGACGATCCCCACTTCTACGACGAGTTCAACGCCAGCCATCCGCCCATCGCTTCGCCGGTGGGGGCCGAGGAGAAGTTCGTGGCGGAGAAGGTGGAGTACATGCCGTTCATGAACTGGCCAGTCGCCCTGTTCGCAGCTGGCGTGGGCGCCAGCCTGGGGGCGTGTGGCCTGCGGCTGGTGAGTCGGCGGAGGCATTGAACTCCGCGGGAAGGGCGTGCCATACCCCTCCTAATACTCCCGATCTTGGCAGGCAGGCACGTTCTCCAAGGCGGGCGTGTCGACGAACCCGGGGCGGACACTCCGCCCGATGTTGTGTGCGCGCATCGGCGCAGTGCAACCTATTAAGTTGTTTTGGTGCAATCTCTTATGGCGATGGCGTTTCGTTGCGCCCCTCGGCCGGCGCAACCCAAATTGTCCACCAGGACTACCTGCCCTGCGAGATTCCCTGGCGCGCAGTCACTGCTGACGACACAACTGCAATGGGGACAATAACTTGAGGAACGTCAAGTGCCTGCCAGGCGCGGCAGGCGCATCTGGCATGCGTTCCACGGCCCGGGCTGAACGGTGTCGCCCGGGTCTGACGGGCACGCCGAGTGGACCGCTCCCGGCGCAATTTCATGCGGCAGAAAACCTTGGGAGCAGGGATGGCCGCCGGTATATGTAGGGGCGGTAGGGTCAGCCCATCCCCAGCGTAAGGGTTGCTGGTGGGTCGGGTCACGGGCTCCAGCGCGGAGGTCCAGGCTATCAGATCGCCCGCGTGCCGTCAGACCGGGTGAGGGGTTCGCATAGCCGGTGCACGGCCGAGCGCTATTGGTGTGCTGGCGCTCCATTTGGAACAAACCTGTCTGTTGCCGCCGCCCCAGGTGTGCGCACCCGCGTTCCGTGCGTCCTCCGTACCACCGGCATAGCCGGGCGACCCCTCCTTATACTCGCCCCAGGCGAAAGCGGTTCCCTCCGTTGCCCAGGTTGCGGAACCGGCAGTTTTTTCCGGGGTAGCACCTTGCGTCCATTGTGGGCGAGGGAGATGATCTCCTATACTGATCCATCCTCAGCGCGGGCTGCCGATCCGTAACCCCCTGCGTGCCGCCCACGATAAGCACCAGGCCCGTCCCGTTCATCAGAGTCGAGGTTGTCCCGTGAACATCCCGTCGTTGCTGCGTTCGCTGCGCAAGAAGCTCTTTGGGGGCACGGCCCCGCGGCGCAAGCCGTTTCGCCGGGACCAATGCCTCGAGCGTTACCAATGCCTCGAGGTGGAGCCGCTGGAGCAGCGCAACCTCCTCGCCGGGGTCACGCCGCCGGTCGTCCTGTCGGTGACACCGAGCAACCTCGCCATCTGGAACAGCGGCACGGCACCGACACCGAGCCCGACCATTACGGTCACGTTCAACGAGGCGATGTACAACCCTAGCGCCATCGACCCCCACAGCGTCACCAACCCGGCGAACTACAAGCTCTTCGACGATACCACCAACACGCCCATCACGATCAACTCGGTCAGTTACGTCGTCAACGGCAACACCACCAGCACGGCGACCATCAACTATGCCACCGGTCCGGGCAAGGTCCTTAACGACGGCACCTACACGCTCTTCCTCGAGGGGGCCAACCTCTTCGAGTCGTCCGACACCGATGCCCTGGCCCAACCCGGTCAGCTGGTCGTCGCCACTACGAACAACAACACCCTGGCCGGCAGCAACACCGCCATTTCGACGATCAACACCGATCCCAACGGCGCCCCCCTGGCGGCGCAGACCTACCCGCTGGGCGAGGATTCCAGCACCGCCCCGCCGACAACGCCGTTGCCGGCCGCCGTCACGCTCGCCGATCTCAACGGCGACGGCATCAACGACATCGCGATCGCCAACTCCGCCATCGGCAGCGTGGAGATCTTCCTCGGCAAGGCAAGCGGCGGCTTCAACTTCACCCCCGACGCGACCCTCTACCTGGCCACCTCTCCGATGGTCGCGGGCGCGACCATCACGGGCATCGCCGCGGCCGACCTCGGCAATCCCAACTTCGCAGACGGCCTCACCCCGACGGCCCTGCCCGACCTGGTCACCTGCGATTCCACCGGCGAGGTCAACGTCTTCGTCAACGAGACGAACCCCGGCAGCTCCACGCTCGACTTCGTGGACCCCTTCTCGACCCCGGCGAACCTCCCCAACGTCGGCCATGCCTACGCGGCCGGCACCGACCCGGTCGGCATCGGCGTCGCCAACTTCTACGGCGCCCCGATCGACCCCTTCGACATCGAAGTTGCGGTCGCCAACGGCAAGGTCGATGCCGGCAAGAATTTCGACGTCACCATCATCCAGGGCGACGGCTTCGGCGACGGCGGCCTCATCGTCGGCGCCAACACAACCATCGCCATCGGCACGGCGACGACGGGACTGGAGATTCCGACCGGCATCGCGCTGGGCGACATGAACGGCGACGGCTTCACCGACATCGCCGTTAGCGGGTCCAACGGCGTGCTGCCCTTGCTCAACACCAGCACCCCCTTCGGCGCGTTCACGTTCGATGCCGACGGCCAGGGGGGGGCGGGCAGCACGATCCCGCTCGGCGTCTCCGGCGGTAAGGCACTCTCCTTCACCTCGGTGGCCGTCGGGACCATCACGCCGAACAGCGTCGCTAACGCAGTCGATGACATCGCGGCCACCACGGCCGGCGCGAATTCCCAGCTCTGGGTCTTCCCCAACAACGGCAGCGGCACCTTCAGCAACGCCACCTCGGCCTCCTTCGCCCTGAACGGCTCCGCTCAGTCCGTGGTCCTGGAGGACCTGACCGGCGGCAACGGCCTGGCCAGCGCCATTGTCGCCTCGCCCAGCAGCAACGCCTTTGAGGTGCTCGACGATGTCTCGAGCGCCGGTACACCCGCCTTCGGCAACGCGGTCAGTTACCAGGTGGACAACAACCCGGTCGCCCTGGCGGTCGGCGACTTGAACGGCGGCACCAACCCGAGCGTCGTCACGGTCAACGACCCCCTCAACAACAAGCCGGCAAAAGTCCTCCTCCCCACCGGCAGTTTCAGCACGGTGCTCGGCAACGGCGACGGCACTTTCGCCGACGCCATCGTCACCGTCCCCGAAGCAGCCAAGGCCAACCCCGTCGCCATCGCCGTTGGCGACCTGACCGGCGACGGCCTGACCGACCTCGTGGTCGCCGACTCGGGGGCCAACCAGGTCGAGGTCTACCTGGCTACCTCACCCGGCGTCTACGCCGCGCCGGTCATCTATTCCACCCTCGATCCCAAATCCACGAATACTAACCTGATCGGCGCCGACCCGATCAGCCTGGCCGTGGCCAACCTGACCGGGACCACCTACACCAACGGCGCGCCGATCCTTGACATCGTCACCGCCGACGGTCAGGCCGATGCCAGCGGCAACTTTTACGTCAGCATCATGGCCAACATGGGGGACGGTTCCGGCACCTTCAAGGCCGCCAGCACGGTCCAGGTCGGGCAAAATCCGACACAGCTCGCCGCCGGGGTGTTCGACTCGAATGGCGGCAGCAAGCACTCGGCGGACCTGGTGGTGGCCCACGACGGCATCAGCAGCAAGGGGGTCAGCTTCCTGAAGAACACGACCACGGCGGGGAACCCGATCACCTTCGCCCCCTCGGTCGAGGTGACGGTCAGCAGCAGCAACCTGAATTTCACCCCCATCGCCGTGGCGGCCGCCGACTTCAACGGCGACGGCAACCTCGACTTCGTCCTGCTCAACGCCAATCCCCAGGCGCCCGGGATTTACCTCGTCGAGGGCAACGGCCTGGGCGGCTTCCCCACGGTTCTGGGTCCCTACGCCCTATCGCCCAACCTGGTCCCGGCTGCCCTGGCGGTCGGCGACTTCAACCGCGACGGCTTCCCCGACGTGGCCGTCGTCGGCCAGGCCATCAACGGGGCGTCGGCCGAGGTCGAAACGCTCCTGACCAACACGGGCATCAACAGCACCGGTCAACGAGTCGCCTTCGGGTTCGGCAGCAACGTCATCCTGAGCAACGTCGGCATCCCCGGCGGCGCCATCCTCAATAGCGTGGCCGTCACCGACGTCAACGGCGACCCCTACCCCGACCTGGTCGTCGGCACAGTCTTCACCCCGATCTCGCCGATCAACCCGGCCACCGACGACAACCTGTTCACCCTGGCCGGCGGCGGTGACGGCACCTTCGGCAACGCCCAGCCGTACGAGGCCAACGGCGAGCCCATCGTCCCGCCCACGACGACGCCGGTCCCGCCCCTGGTTTCCGCCACCGTCGCCGTGGTCAGCGATCCGTTCCTGGCTGTGCTGACCTTCTTCCAGACGGGGCCGCTGGTCACCACCAACCTGATCCAGAACGGGAGCTTCAGCTCGCCCGACCTCAGCAGCGAGACGGGCAATTTCGACGGTTGGCAGACGGCCAGCCAGCTCAACAGTGAAGGCGAGTGGACCACGCTGCAGGCCAGCGCTACCTCCAGCAACGTCAGCCCGCTGAGCCAGACGCCCGTAATCAACCCGCCGGTCGGCCAAGACATGGCCATGCTCGACCAGTTCAACCTGATCCCCATCGTGCCCGGCACCCCGGCCGGCGCGAACCCCAATCTCACGGTGCTCCCCAGCGACCTCTACAACGACAGCTACAACGGCAGCAATTTCTTGTACCAGACGTTCACCCTCCCCGCGGAGACCATTGCCGCCACCCTGTCGCTCGACCTGTACGTCGACAACACGACCGGGAAATGGTATACCCCGGCGAGCAACCCGCTCGACTTCGACCTGCCGGTGAATAACGAGCAGGTGATCGTGGACTTCATTGCGGCGCCGGCCACGCCCCAGGGCGTGACGACGGCCAGCGCCCTCAACGGCGGCGTCGTCTTCCAGACGACGGCGTCGACGCGGACGGTTTTCTCGCTCAGCGGCCCTTCGGCCCTCACCTTCACTCTGCCCGCTGCCTTCCTGAGCGCCTACGGCGGACAGACGATCGCCCTGCGGATCGCCGGCATCAACAACAACATCAACTTGAGCACCGACCCCAACCCGCCGGGTCCGCTCATCGTCGGCGTGGACGACGTCGCTCTTCAGGTGACCTTCAAGGACACGACGGCGCCGACGCTCACCGGGCTCCGCCTGCGGAACCCGGGTCCGGCCACGGGGCCGAGCGGCATCTCGAGCACCGCCGACCCGACCATCTT
The DNA here is from genome assembly GCA_963827935.1 of uncultured Planctomycetota bacterium. Classification (GTDB taxonomy): domain Bacteria; phylum Planctomycetota; class Planctomycetia; order Gemmatales; family Gemmataceae; genus DATFNV01. The sequence goes on from CAWHCN010000006.1 coordinate 252,040, forward strand.
GGGACGCGTCGGCGATGCCGGCGGGCTAGCAGCTTTCGCCGCGCCCGGCTTCGTCGAGGTCTCGACCACCAACTCAAGCCTGCCCGGCGTCACCGTCAACTTCGTCACGCAGTTCGACGCCCTGGGCAACTTCTCCCTCACCCTCACCAACCTGGTGACCGGCACCGTGACCGTCACCATCACGGCCCAGAACCAGGCCGGCCAGGCTGTGACGCGGACCTTCGCCTTCATCTACCAGGGACCGAGCACCACCACCTGGGAGTCGGTCGGGCCCGGCGGCATTAGCACCGCGGGCGTCAGCGGCGTCGGCTACACAAGCGTCTCCGGCCGCGTCACCGCCATCGCCGTCGATCCCAGCGACCCAAGCGGCAACACCTTCTATGTCGGCTCGGAGAACGGCGGCGTCTGGAAAACGACTGACGGCGGCGCCGACTGGACGCCCCTGACGGATTTCGTCACCAACCCGAACGGCCAGCCGATCAACGTCCCCGTCGGCGCCCTCGCCGTGTCCGCCAGCAATCCCCAGGTCGTCTACGCGGCCACAGGCGACGGTAACGTGCTAGCCGACAGCGTCGGTGGCGTCGGCGTGCTGGTTTCGATCAACAATGGCGAAACCTGGGCAGTGGACGGCAACAGCGGCACCGTGCTCGCCGGCGACCGGATCACGGCCATGGCCGTCGATCCCAACAACGCCAACAACGTCTACGTCGCCGTCGCGGGCGGCCCGTCCGGCCCCGGCGTCTTCCGTACCCTGAACGGCCTGGCCCAGAGCCCGACCTGGACGAACATCCTGACAATCGCGAACATGAGCTACCCGGGGATCCCCGGGAACCCCGCCCACAATGTCCCGGCCGGCACCGCGCTGGCCTCGGTAACTTCGCTGGTCCTCGACAGCTTCAACCCCAACCAAATCACGATCGGCCTGGGGAACATCGGCCTGGTCGCGGCCAGCAGCACCGGCGGCGTCTGGATCAGTCCCAACGCCAGCAACCCCAGCGGCGCGACCTGGACGGCGATGATCGGCGGTGACAACGCCGCCATCCCCAACAACACCCTTCCGCAGGGAGCAGCCCTCGGCCGCGTCACCGTCGCCGAGGGCAGCGGCATTGGCAACGGCGAGAAGGTCTTCTACGTCCTCATCGGCAACCCAACGTCGGCCACCCCCGTCACCGGCGGCTCCGAGGTCTTCGGCACGGAATCCGGCCTCTACAAGACCAGCGACGGCGGGCTGAACTGGACCAAGGTCCAGCTGATGCAGCAAACCGGCTTTACAGCCCCCGACAAGGTCGGCATCAGCGCACCGATCTACACGCCCATCAACCTGTTGGGCAACGACGCCGGCAACGCCGGCTCCATCGTGGTCGATCCCACCGACCCCAATGTGGTCTATGTCGGCGGCTCGGTCGGCTTCGACAGTGCGGCCGACGCCTACCTCGACCACGGCTTCATTGAGGTGGATACGGGGGATATGCTAGACGCGACCCCGCAGGGACTGGCGAACGCGGAGTTGGTCGATGAAGTCGCCAAGCTGGACAAGCTGACGGTGGTGGAACAGAACACGGGCGACGACTTCGAGAAGACGCTGACGGCCTACGAGTTCGGCGGCTACTACGACGAGACGACCGACGCCTTCCAGTACAGTAAGAACGGCATCGAGGGCGTCTCCTGGTACGACTTGAGTACCGGACTCTACGAGGGAGGGGGAGGCGAGGGGGCATCGTGGTACGACCCCGCGCTTGGTGAGTGGGTGTTCTGGGACGGTGCGGCACCGACCACGATTCAGCCAACGGGTGCGGCGTCGGCCGCCCTTCCCGCCGAGGTGATGCAGATCACTCTCGACCCCCAGGGCCGACTCCTGGTCGGCACTGAAGAGGGTCTCTGGCGCGTCGATGTCCACGGCATCGGCTACGACTTCACCAGTGACGGCGACGGCATCATGTCGGCCGCTTACGACGCCGTGGTCACCGTGCTGCCGAGCGCCACGGTCACCGTGTCGACAATCAACAGCAATCTGCAGATCTCCGACCTGACCTCGGTGGCCGTCGATCCGCTCAACCCCAGCACGTTCTACGCCTCCGGCTACGGCACCGGCATCGAGCGCACCAGCCCGAGCAACCCGTCGCAGTGGCAGACTATGGGCCTCAACGGGCCCAACGGCCAGGTGGACGCCGGAACCGTGCTCACCGCCCTCCCCGACCCGAGCCTGCCCCCCGGCTCGCCTTCGACGGTATACGTCAACTGGTCGTTCAACATCGCCGGCTCCGGCTTCAACCCGGAGCAATCGACCCAGGGAGGCGCACTGGGCAGCTTCACCACTGGAAACACCGGTGCCATCAGCATCAACGACAGCGCCGGCTTCTTCCCCGTCCTGGCGATCGACCCGACTAAGGTCGTCAACCCCAATCAGAAAAACCAGTTCGAGGACGAGCTGTTCTTCGGCACCGCCAAGGCCTACGGCACGCAGACCAGCGGCAACCTGTGGCTCAACATCGGCAAAGCCTCGCCGCTGTCGAGCAACGCCAGCAGCTACGTCACGGCGGCAGCCATCGCCCCGTCGAACGAGAACATCATCTACGCGGGGACCAATCACGGCGAGGTGTTCGTCACGCAGAACTACGGCGTCGATGGCTGGCCCCTGGAGGACAACGGTTTGCCGACGGGCCAGCCGGGGGCCCTCGTCACCGATATCGCCGTCAATCCCACTAACCCGATGATCGCCTTTGTCACCATCGGCGGCACCGGCGCCTATGCCCACGTCTTCATGACCACCAACGGCGGCGTGCTGTGGACCCCCATCCAGGGCAACCTGCCTAGTGTCCCCGCCCTGAGCATCGTGACCAACCCGCAGCCGGCAGCGGGGGCCGGGGCACCGAACGGCTACCTTTACGTCGGCACCCAGGTGGGCGCCTTCGAGTCGGTCAACGGCGGCACCACCTGGCAGACGCTCGGCAGCGGCCTGCCCAACGCCCCCGTCGTCTCTCTCAGCTTCAGCCCGTCACTCGGGGAGATCGTCGCCGGCACCCTGGGTCGCGGCGTCTTCGTCCTCTCGACCGATCACACCGGCGCGCACGTGGTGAGCGTCACTCCGAGCACGCCCGTGGCCGACAACCCGGGCCTCAGCTCGGTCACCGTGACCTTCAACAAGGCCATCAACGACCCCTCGTTCACGCCCGCGCAGGTCGATAGCATCACGGGGCCGAACGGCGTCGTCATCTGGAACCCGGCTACTAGCCCGGCGGGGACCATCACCGTTACCGATATCAGCGTCACGCCGCCGGGGCAGTCCAACCCGCATAATACCTTCCAGATTAGCTTCCCGACGCAAACCGCCGACGGGGTGTACACGTTCGTCATCGGGCCGAACATCACCGACCTGATCGGCCACCCGATGGACCAGAACCAGAATGGCATCAACGGCGAGCCGGGCATTGCCCCCAAGGGCGACGAATATCAGTTCCAGGCGGTCATCAATAGCACGGACGACGGGCAGTTCCTGTCAGGGCTGTACAACGACCTACTCGGCCATGCGGCGCCGACGGCCGGCTTCATCTACTGGTTGAGCCAGTTCGACAATGCACGCTTCGCCCAGTTGCCGAGCATTGCCGCCAGCCTCGTCGGTAGTACGACGGCACGCGATCAGTTGATCTCCGATCTGCTTAGCTCCACATCGCCGACCTTGAGCAGCCTGGGCATCGGGAACCTGATTCCCAGCTTCAGCACGCTGCCCACCAGTCAGCAACAGGCGACGATTTCCTACTGGGAAGGCGTGCTCAACCAGACGAGTTCGCTGGAGACGGTGATCGATGAGTTTGTGTCGGTCCCCGATTACTTCAACAACCCGTCCATCGCCGGGTCCGACGCGGCCTTCGTTCCCCAGTTGCTGACCGATCTGCTCGGCACGCAGTACACTTCGCAGCCGGGCAACTTCGCCACACTCATCACCAACGATGAGAATCAGCTGGCCACGGCCGAGCAGAACGCCCGGAATGCTATCGTCTTCCCGCTGCTCAACAGTCCCGCCTACTTCGACGCCTTTATCAGCAACGTCTACCAAGTGAACCTTGGCCGCCTCCCGGGGAGCAATCCGAGCAATCCGAACGAACTCGGCTTCTGGGAAGGGAAGATGCTGCACGGCATGACCGAGCAGCAACTGACTGCCAACATCATGGCCACAGATGAGTTCTATAACGACGCACCGACCCTGCTGAACGATCCGTCGGGCACGCCGGCGACCAACACGACGTTCATCCAGGCCGTCTATCAGCAACTGCTCAACGGCGCCCAGCCGACGAGCACGGAGTTAAGCAACGGCCTGGCGGCGCTGGCTCATGAGTCGCGCTACCAGTATGTGCTGGGCCTGACGAATACGCAGCGCTACGTCGATATCGTCATCAACAACTACTACCAGACGCTGGTGCCGGGTCACAACGGCGGGCTAGGTCCAACGCCCGGCGACTTCCAGTTCTGGGAGCAGAAGCTGCTGGGCGGCTACCCGATCCAGGATATGGTGGCCACCATCCTGGCCACGCCGGAGTATTTCACCGCCCAGTCCCCGTCCGGCACCACTGACCAGGGCGTCCTGGACACCAACTGGGACAACGCGATCTATCCCGCCGTTCTTGGTGTCGGTGCCACCCCGCCCAGCACGGACATTCCCGCTCTCCAGAGTGCCGAACAGGCCGCCCGGATGGCCATCGCCAAGAGCGTGACCTCCTCGGCACCGTACCGCACCAACCTGGTCACGCTGCTTTACGCCGACGTCATCGGCCGCGCGCCACGGCGTCCGACCTGAGCTACTGGACCGGCGTGCTGGCCAAGGCGCCTCCCGGGCCCGGCCAACTCAGTCGCGATGAGCAGGTGCTAGCCGACTTCATCGGCACGCCCGAGTACTTCTATAACCAAACCGAGAACGGCGGACCCTCCGATCCGGATAACGGCCTGCACACGAACACCTCGTGGGTCGACAGCATCTACGCGGTACTGGACCTGCCGTTCAACCAGACCGACGCCACCAACCGGATCAACGCGCTGTTGCAATCCTACCAGCCGCAGCGTGCCGCCGTGGTGCAAGCGTTCGTCAATAGCCCGGAATATCGCACGCGGATCGTCACGGAAGATATCGAGACTTACCTGCGCGAAACGCCCACCGCATCACAGGTGAGTTACTGGAGCGGCCAGCTCCAGAGCATCTCCCGGGAGCAGGAAATCGCCAACTACTTGGCCACGCCTACCTACTACAACCTCAGCCCGAGCATCCTGGGCGTCACCGGGCAGCCGACGAACACCACCTTCGTGGAGGCGGTTTTCCAGGACGTTTACGGGTCCTCCTTCAGCCCGACCGGTGCCGATATCACGTTCTGGGCGAATCAAATCACGTCCGGCAAGACGAGCCGCTACCAATTCGCCCTGACGGCGACGACCGGCACGAACAACCTGTTCCTCATCTCCAGCGCGACCCACGGCGTCATTAACGCGCTGTACAACGAGTTCCTGGGCCGGAACGCGACGCCCGGCGACATCACCCACTGGATGCAGGCCTACGCCGCGGGGGCGCAGGATGAGGATGTGATTGTGTACTTGCTGCAAACGCCGGAGTACTTCTACTTGAAGCACCAGTTCCCATAAGAGTGGCGGTTCGGGAAGCGGCCTGGCAGCGGCTTCAGGCACTCTTGCGTTGGCCCGTGGGGTGCAGCATCTTCTTCACCCCGCGGGCCAGCCGGCGCAGCGTTGTCGCCTGCTGTTGACGCTGCCATTCCTGCCACTCCTGCCGGGCCTGGGCTAATTCCAGTTCGGCTCGCTCCTGCTGTTGCCGTGCGAGTTGGCGTCGGTCCTCGGCCTCCTGAAGCTTGCCGCGAAGGAAGGCCAGTTCCAGCGCCTGCCGTTCCTCGGTCTGCCGGGCCAGGCCATTCTGAGCCGCACTGAAGCGAAGCAGGCAGGGGTCGCACATCCAGTCGAGGACGTGCGTTGCCGTCGGGTTAAGCCAGGTCTGGACACCGTCCACAAAGCCAACCTCGCCATAGGGAGTGCAGCGCTGCCCCTGGCAATCAAAATCAAACAGCCGCAGCCAACCCAGGCGTGCAAAGGCCGCGCGCAGCCGGCGCTCCACCTCGGGCGAATGGGTTGAGATGTGGGCCAGCTCGACGGTCGCGTCGATTGACTCGAGGCTTCCCTCCACGATGTCCGCCTCGGCGTTCTGCACGTCCATGTTGAGCAGCTGGACGCGCGGATGACGCGCCAACAGATCGGGCAAGGGGACAATGCGGACCCGGTACAGGTCCCGGGGCTGCTGGGCCCCATCCGACCCGCTCACCGCGTGGGAGAGTTCGGCCTGCTCGCGAGCCCAGTTCACTTGGTCGGCGGCCAGGAGTGATTGTCCGTACCAGGCGCGGGAATCCCCGCTGAGGAACCAGCCGTCTCCCCCCGCGCCGCCGACAGCGGCCTGCACCAGTTGATGAGCCTCGGGATCGACGCCGTTGTCGCGAAACGCCGTGGTCATCCATTCGAAGTGGCCTGGGTCCGCCTCGACGCCCACCAGGCAAAACTCCTTGCCGAGTTGCCGGCAGGCCAGCGCGCCGCGCAGCAGCCAGCGTCCCCAGCCGCTGCCCAGCTCGAACATCGTAAACGGCGGGCCGGATGCCGCGGCCGCAGCGCACAACAGCGAAATCCACTCGAAATACTCGCTGGCGATGGGTTGCACATGCGGCCGGAGATAGCCGACGCCGTTCCCCTCGTCATAGTGGGCATGAAAGGATCGCCGCACACGGACGCCCAGCCAGTCGGTCCAGAAGCGGCCGTCGGCGGCTTCATCCTGGGGACGAAACCTTGCAAAGATGGGGTGGCGGTTTTCGGGCATCCGCGTCTCCTCCCATTAGAGGGCCAAGAGCAGCGCCAGGGCAGCCGCGCCCGCCCCTGCCAGGTTACCGATCTCCTGCCGTCGCAGTGCTTGCTTCACCTGCTCCGGGGTCAGCAATTCGGTGTGCAGGGGTTCGGCATCGTCGGCGACCGGCGGCCGCTGGCAAGAAACGCCGCGGGCGACAAACAGGTGCATGGTGCCGCACTGCCGGTTGCCGTCCACCACAAACTTGCCGAGGAAGCTCCAGTCGTCGGAAGCGTAACCGGTCTCTTCCAGCAGTTCGCGCTGTGCGGCCTCGAGCGGCTCCTCGCCCGGTTCCAGCAGGCCGGCGGGCGGGCTGAGGTTGACCCGGCGCAGGCCATGCTTGTAGCCGCGAACCATCACCACCTGGCCCTCGGGCGTGATGGGCACGACCATGGCGAAATCGGGCAGCACGATGCGGTAGAAGTCCTCAAGGATTCGGCCGCTGGGCAGCTCCACCCGTTCCCGGATGACCTCGAACCACGGCCGCGCCGCCAGCAGCACCTCCCGTCCAAGGCATTTCCAGGGAGTCAAAGCCAGCTGCTGCATGAACAGTCCCCTTCGCACTCGGACCGGACGGTCACGGCCCTCAGGCCGCGGCACGGGCCGGCTGCTGCATCCTGACTTGCTCCTCAATCCAGGCGTAGGTCCGCGCCATTCCCTCCTCCAGCGAAATCTGCGGTTCCCAGCCGAGGACCTTGCGCAGACGATCGTTGTCCGAATTCCGCCCACGCACGCCCTGCGGTCCCGGAATGTGCTTCTTACGAACCGTGATGCCGGCGATCCGGGCCGTCATGTCGGCCAGGTCGTTGATCGAAATGAGGCGGTCCTGCCCCAGGTTGAGCGGCTCGCGGTGGCTGGACATCATGAGCTTGACGATGCCCACGACACAGTCGTCGATGTAGCAGAACGAGCGAGTCTGTTCGCCGTCGCCCCAGATTTCCATTTCGTGATGGCGGCTAAGCTTGGCCAGGGCCACCTTGCGGCACATGGCGGCCGGCGCCTTCTCGCGGCCACCGGTCCAGGTGCCCAGCGGGCCGAAGATGTTGTGGAACCGCACCACGCGCGTCTCGATCCCATGATCCTCGTGGAAGTGATGGCACAGCCGTTCGGTAATCAGCTTCTCCCACCCATAGGCGTCCTGGGGCTGGGCGGGATAGGCGTCCTCTTCCTTCAGCGGCGTGACGTTGGCGTCGAGTTGGCGGTACTCGGGATAGACGCAGGCCGACGAGGTGTAGAGATACCGTTTGACGCCGTTGGTCTGGGCAGCGGCCAGCGTGTGGAAATTGATGAGGGCGTTGTTGAGCAGGATGCGCGAGTGATTGCCGGAGATGAAGCCCATGCCGCCCATGTCGGCGGCCAGCGCGTAGACCTGGTCCACGCCGCGGGTCGCTTGCAGGCAGTTGTCCCAGCGGCGGAGGTCGAGGACCTCGAAGTCGTCGGCATCGCAGGGCGCATATTCCGGATGCTTGACATCCGCGCCGCGGACCCAGCAGCCGAGCCCCTTCAGGTACGTCACCAGGTGATGGCCGATGAAGCCGCCGGCCCCGGTCACCAGCACGCGAGTTCCCTTGTCCACGTGATCGTCCTCCTTGACCTGCCGCGAGTGAATGAGTTTGGCGAGCGGGAGGGCGTTAGCCCCCCGGTGACGCAGGGTATGTCACGCCGCCCGAAGCCGTGTCGCGCCGCTCGTGTGGGCAGCCTGGCCCACGCTGGCGGTGCCGATGCCCAGATAGTCGGCCACCGGCGCCAGCGCCGCATGGTCGAGCAGGCGCCAGCAGTCGATGACCACAGGTCGTCGCCCCCCGGTGCGTTTAAGGTCCGCCGCGCTGACCGCCTTGTATTCCGCCGACGGGGTACACAGCAGCAGGACGTCGGCTCGCCGAGCACAGTCGGAGACCGACGCGGCAATGTACACGGTCTTGGGCAGAACGGTGCGCGCCGCCTCCAGCGCGCAGGGATCGTACACGGCGACCGACACGCCCTGCTTGGCAAACAGGGCGGCCACCTCGGTCCCCTGAGCCCGCTCGATCACGTTGGTGTGCGGCTTGTACGACAACCCCAGGACTCCCAGCGTGCCGCCCGCCGGCAGATGCTGCTCGACCAGCGCGGCCAGGCGCTTCACCTGGTGGTTGTTGACTGCGTCGGTCGCTCGCGGCAACGGCGTTTCGATGCCCAGCCGGCCCGCCATTGTGATCAGGGCGATATTGTCGCGCGGGAAGCATGGACCGCCAAAGCCGATCGACCCCTTCAGGTACTTCCCGCCGATGCGGCTGTCGAACCCCAGCGCCGTGGTCACGGCATCGACGTCGCCCCCTTCAAGGTGTTCGCACAGCTCCGCGAGCATATTGGCGTAAGAAATCTTGGTGGTGACGAAGGCGTTGAGGGCCAGCTTGGTCAGTTCGGCGTTGGCAAACGACATGCGGGCGACGCGCGGCTTGGTGTCGCACACTTGCATGTAAAACGCCGCCAACTGCTCGCCGCTCCGCGCATCCGATTCGCCGATCAGCAGCAGATCCGGGTTGAGGAAGTCGCGGATGACGCTGCCCAGGGCGATGAACTCGGGGCTGTAGCAGAGGCCGAAATCCTTACCGCAGCGTTTGCCGGAGACTTCTTCCAGCAGCGGCCGGACCTGGGTTCCCGTGCAACCGGGCATCACCGTGCTGGTAACGATGATGATCGGGAAGTCATTCCGGTGGCGCAGGGCGGTGCCTATCGGGCGCAGGGCATCGAGGACATAGCGCGGGGTGAAGGCGCCGGTCGGATCGCTGGGAGTGGGCACGATGACGAAGATCAGCTTGGCGTGAGAGGCCGCCTCGGCCAGGTCGCCGGTCGCGCGAAGCCGCCCGCCCGACCGATCGAGCAGCTCCTGCAAGCCCGGCTCGAACACCGGGGCCTTCCCCGCGTTGATGAGGCGGACGTTGCGCTCCAGCAGGTCCACGCCGACGACTTCATGCCCCTTGGCGGCAAAGCACGCGGCCATCGGCGAACCTGAGTTTCCCCAGACCAACTACGGAAAGGATCAAGTTCCGACTCCTTATGCATCTGGCGCCAAATACCGGCCGTCAGGCAGCCACGGCTCCCGGGCTCGTTCCAATCCGCGTCTCGGGCAAGGTCTCGTGAGGCAGGCCCCAGTCGTCCGCGCTGAACAGGCAGGGATTGCCCACCAGCCGCATGCACCGGGCCACGCTATACAGGTCCTCGTCGGCCATCGAGGGAATCCCCCGACTCCGGAGTCGCTCGAACAGGTGCTTGTGCCCTTCCGGCGTCCACCCGGAGCCGGCACTGTGCTCGATGTGAAAGGCCTGCATGTAGCCGGGGAGGACGAGTTCTTCCAGGCCGGCGAAGTGGGCGGCGTACAACAGCACCGAGTCGATGTGGAACGAATACAGCTCCAGCTCGACATAGGCCTTCAGATCGATCCAGTCTTCCTTGGCCATCAGGGTGAAGTCGCCGCAGGTGTTGGTGTGCAAGAGCGGCAGGGGCTCCGGCCCCAGGTCGGTCCGCTCCATCGGGCCGGTTCGGGGCGGCGCCGGGACGACCGCCGGCCGCGGCTGCGACCGCAGTCCCAGTGTCCGCAACAGGTGCCCACCCCAGAGCCGCAGACCGAACAGGCGGGCCCGGATGGCCGCGGCCAGCCGTTGGCCCACCGCGCTCTCGGACCAGGCGCAGGAGAACACGCAGAGCACGCGCGCTCCAGAGGTTCCGGCCAGCGCCGCTCCACCCACGCGAACGTCGAGCGTGACCGATCCACGCCTTCCCAGCCCGGATTGAATGGGAACGTTGAGGAGGCGCGGCCAGGCGGTCAACGGTGCCGTCGCCAGGACCCGGCCCTGGTCATCCAGCACCTGCACCTCGGCATCACGACGATCGCGCAGCTCGCCGCTCGCAGCAACCCACAGATCCAGGATCCGGGCGGATCCCGATCCCGGCTCAACGGCAAGACGGGCCCCGGCGTCGGCCCGACGATACCTCAGCCCGGCCCACTGTTGCAGCGGCTGCCAGCCCTGGTCCAGACCGATCCCGGAGTCAGCTGCCATGATGTCGGCGTGCGGATCGCGCGTCAGAATGTCGCGGGGCAGGATCCGGAAGGCATCCTCGGGGGTCGCCGGAGGACCGCAGGGGCCTTCTTCCGACCAGGTCAGGCGGTAGAAGGCCAGATCGAGCAGGCGGTTATCCTCCGGGGTCGGGGCGCGGTAATAGCCCCCTTCCACTGCACGAATCTGGAACACCTGATGCTCGCCCGGGTCCACAGGGAGGGTCAGTGCAACCACGCTGCGATCGGCAATGCGGCCCCGGGCGACAATCTGCTGATCCTGCCGCACTTCGATCGTCGCGGGCAGACTGCGAATACTGGGTCCGGGAGCCAGTTCCACCAACAGGCGGCGCGGATGACCCGCAGGGGCGGTGACGCCCACGCAAATGTCCTCCTGGCCCCAGCGCATCACCTGGCCCATCGCGTCTCGCTCCGCCGGCCAGACGCCGCGCAAGAGGGCGATGCCGGCTTGTTCTGCGATGACATCCGCCTCGGCCCGGGCCGGGAATGTTCCATAGGCCGTATTGAACCGCAGCAGATGGTCCGCGCAGTACCCGAGCTGCTCCTCGACTGAGGCATCGACCGGCACGTCGGTCTCCACGTCGGTGCGGTCGATGCGATAGATTTTGCCCGTTTGGAGGTCGCCGTCCTTGAGGAAGCGCATCAGCTCGTCGTTAAACAAGATGTCGATGTTGGTCGCCAGGATGAACTGGCCGCGAGCCCGGCGGATGCCAACATTCTTGGCGATCATCTGAAAGAGCGGCAGGGCCTCCGAGTGACGGAAGCGCCGGTGCAGCGCCTCGGGCACCTCGATGATGCGAACCTCGCACGGGGAAGGATCGGCGGGCCACTGCAGGGCCTGGGCCAGGCGGGGCCGGTCGGCCGGGGGGTTCCACTCCACCAGGATGAGTTCGGCACGCAACTCGTGCCGCCGGCACTGGCCGATGAAGGCGTTGACGAACGTCTGCATCCGCCGCCGCAGGTTGGCTCCGTGGTCGTCGTTCCGCGAGGTGGCGACGACGGACAGCCTCAACCCGTGATCGTCCATGACCAAGGCGTCTCCTCCCCGGACCCGGACCCGTGCCGGCGGCGCGGCGTCCTCCGCGGGGATGGCCTTATACATTTGGTCGTTTGCCACCGTCAAGGCCAGCGGCCGCGGGGTACTAACTCCATTGGGCCAGCCCGGCAGCTCGACGCGGGGCAGCCCGACTCGTGGCAGCCCGACTCGTGGCAGCCCGACGCGCCAGCGAGGGATTGAGCCAAAACCCTTGCTGGCGCTTTGGGCTGCCCCGGCCGAGTTGCCTGCCAATCGATCCCGACCTGCCTGCCTGCCCTGGCATGCAGCTTTTTTTCGTTAGGCGAACGGCAGGAGATAATTTCCCCTCGCCCCGGTGCTCCGACCGAGTACGGGGGACTGGGGCGACGATCCCTCGCCCTGCGGCGAAGGGGCCCGTCGTAGCGCTCCCGCACACATCGGACTTCAGTTCAACCTGGCGATTTTTGCTGAATTGCGAAGGCACATGTCGTTATTTACCAATGGCTTGCGGTGTCCGCGCGAGGTTGAACAGAATTCCCGGTCACTTCAGTTCAACCTGGCAGCGCGTGCGGTGCCGGCGGGCGGTCGGAGATGCGCTGCCGAGGGCTACTATCTCCTGCCGGTCGCCTTACTCCTTTGTCCACCTGCGCTTGCGCCGCCAAAAAAGCTGCCTGCCAGGTTACCGAGAGGGTGGGGGGGGATGGCAGGCAGCTACCTCAGCGCGAGGCGGCTGATCCCTCTGCGGAACTGGAGTCCGTGTCGGCCCCCAAACCTTTCTTAACGCTCTGGAGAAAGCGCTCGATCGGAAAGGGCTTGCGAAGATAGTCGACGACTCCCAGATACCGTGCATAGACCTGGTGCTGTTCCCCCTCCTTGGCCGTAATCATGATGATCGGCGGGGCGTCCGGGGCCTTGTGGAAATGCTCGAGCACCGGGTAGCCGCCCATACGCGGCATCATCATATCCAGGATCATCAGGTCGGGCCGATGCTCGTGGGCCATCTCCCGGGCCTGGGCCCCATCGAAGGCCTGCACCACCCGATATCCCTGGTTTTCGAGCACTGTGCGCAGGCCATCGTTGAGTTCCACATCGTCGTCCACGAGCAGGATCAGCTTCTCGTCTGGGCAGGGCGCCTCGGCGTCTGCGGCCAGGGCCTGGGAATCCAGACCCAGCAAGACCGGGCCGATGTCCTGCGGTGGCGGCCGGCGAATCGTAATCGCAAAGCTGCAACTCGGACAGTCACGCTCCTGGCCGATGAGCTGGACCGGAGCCTTGATACGAGCGCCGCAGATGGGGCAGCGAAGGCGGATTGAAGAGTCCATATGCAGACCTCCTTGAGGTGAAGCGGACTAAGAACGCGCCTCGCTCCAGCGCCAATTCGGCGCGCGGTGGGAACTGCGAACTAGGCCGGCGCGGCTCGATGGAAACGGCCGCCGGGCCCGGCCTTGGCAGAAGCGTCCAGGTTTTTCGGTACTGTCTCAGTTTGGATAGTAGCCCTCACGCTCCGCGTGAGGGGCTCGTCACGCGGAGCGTGACGGCTACCAAACTGAGACAGTACCGGTTTTTCGGTCGGAGCCGGGTCGAGCTAACAGGCGATGGCGGGGGGGGCAGGGAGGCAGGCGGGTGGGGAACTACCCGTGCGAGGGAAGAGTTCAACCCGGCTGGTGCAGTAACAACACAGTAGACGCACAACCACGGTTATTCGTTCAATCGCCGCAGCGAAAATCATCGGCAGGGCGCGATGGCCGCACGTCGCCCTTTATCTTATGGGCCTGATAGGCGAACGGCAGGAGATAGTAGCCCGCTCGCTGCGGCCGCACGCGTGCCAAGTTGAACTGAAGTCGCCGCGACTTCTGTTCAACCTGGCGCACGCCGCAAGACCTTGTGAAATAACGACATCCGCCTTCACAATTCAGCAAGAAGCGCCAGGTTGAACAGAACTCAGATACATGCGGTAACGCTCAGACGGTTCCAGGTGGCACCGAGCGAGGGAGATTATCTCCTGCCGCTCGCCATATGACTTGACCATGTCGAGCGGGGGGCATACGATATCGCTCAACTGGCACGATCCCTCCAACCCGGCTTCTTGCGCACATGCGCCTTCTGCAACGGATACGATCCTGGCGCTCGCTGCCGCGCATGGCGGGTACACTGGCCCTGCTCCTCGCCTACCTCGCCACCGCCATAGGCTTCCCACTTCCATCCTTTGGACGGGCCGAAACCTCGTCCCAACCATGCGGTTGCAGCACCCTTGACCGGTGCCAGCACCAGTGTTGCTGTTCGCGGGGCAGGGCGGCCCAAGAAGCCAGCCCCGACACCTCCACGGAGCCAAGCTGCTGCGCAGGCGCACCGATCCTGCTGCACTCCTTCGGTCGGTGTCCACTGGGTAGTCGGCATCTCTGCGCAAAAGTGTCGGGGCCTTTCCCTCACCTGGATAAGCCTGGGTGCCGCTCTGCCACTCCCCCTGCCTGCGTCCGCGTCTGGGGTCGAGTTGCAGCAGGGAAGGATCGTCCCCCCTGGTGCTTCAATCCTTTCTCACCCATCAGCGCCTCTCGATCCACCTCCCCGTTCACTGTCCGTCTGATTTTGCGTTTGTCTCTCGCCAGGCGCCCTATCGTTGCGCGCGCCTGGCCCTGACCGCGTTAGAGACGCAACTGGCCATTCCCGGGCTTCCACCCGGCGCCTGCCGTGCGTGGTGTGTCCCGCCTCGCGGTTGTGTGCCCGCGGTGAACGCCGCGAGGCGACTGCCGCCGATAGTTTGCGCGGCGGGGATGGAGTACGCCGTCCGTTCCGCGCTGCCGAAGCCGCGCCGGGTGGTCCGGTGCGGAAACGAGGCGCGATTACCAAGGAGAACGCTACCGTGAAGAAAATGCTGTGGGGCGGCCTCGTGCTGGGGCTGCTGGCCGGGGTCACCGGGCTGACGGCTCACGCCGAAAAGGCGGACAAGGATCCAACGATCAAGGAGATCATGACCAAGGCCCACAAGGGCGGTGACTCCCTGATCGAGAAGCTCGGCAAGGAACTGAAGGACGACGAGCCGAAGTGGGACGACATTCAGAAGCAGACCAAGGAGCTGGCGGGCCTGGGCAAAGCCCTCGGCAAGAACAAGCCGCCGCGAGGCGACCAGGAATCGTGGGACAAGCTGACCAAGCTGTACGCGGACAAGGCCAAGGAACTGGACGAGGACGCCCAGAAGAAGGACAAGACAGCGGCAGCGGCGGCGCAGAAGACGCTGAAGTCCTACTGCGGTGCCTGCCACGGTGCTCACAAGCCGAAGTCGTGAGGCTGGATCGACTGGATACATCCCGGGGCAAGGAGGCCCATCTTCTGGCCCCCGTCTCAAGAGGTGAGAGGGCGGCGTTCTAACGACGGGAGGCCACGACACGGATTCTCTTGCGACAGATCAGATGGTTGCAGCCTCCCTGGTCCGTCGTAACCGCTCGTGGCCCTCCCCTCCAGCCGTCAGCGGGTTCGATCCCCGCCGGGGGCACTGATGCAGCCGTTCCCCCCATGAAGGTGGGAACGGCGCGATCCGTGCTGTGAACATGATACGACTGCGTAAAGAGATCGGGACCTGAGACGTGACGCGGCCGGGTAAGTTACTTCTTGACCTTCACATGATACCCAGCCTCGTTGAGGGCCTTGACGACGGCGGCCGCATCGAACTCGCCGGTGACCTCGAAGGTATCGACCTTCGGCTTGGCGGTATCAGCCTTGACGCCATCCACCGTCTTGAGGACCGTCTTGATGCCCTTGCAGCACGAGCCGCAGCAATTGTGGACGCCGGTGAGGGTGATCTTCTCAACCTTGCCCTTTTCGGCGCCGCTATCGTCCTTGATGGCCAGTTCCTTGTTGCCGGTGTCGCCGTGGAAGCCGGCATCGGCCAGGGCCACCAGGGCCTTCTTGGCGGTGTCCTGGTCCTTGGCAGTGATGGTGACGGTCTTGGCCTCCCTGTCGCACTTGGGGGTGACGCCGTCGATCTTCTTGAGGGTCGCGCCCACCTTCGCGACGCAGGCGGGGCAGCAGAGGTGGACGCCCTTGACGACCACCTTGACCTCGTCGGCGGCCCGGGCCGTGCCGCCCACGGCCAGGACCACCGCACGGCCCAGCGCCACGGCCAGTTGGGACAACTTCATCGTTACTTCCCCTTGTGAATGTGAACTAGACAGTTTTCCGTTTAGCCGCGACCCGGAGGGGAGCGCTGGTGAACAGCGCTCCCCTCCGGGTCGCGGCTAAACGGCGGTTTCCTAGATCAATTCTCGTAATGGTTCGGTGCCCGGTTCGACCGGGTACTGCGGCCGCCCAGTCGGGTCGAACTCGCGTACCTGGCTCAGGTTAATGCCGAGGTTGGTGTACAGGGTAGCGAAAATCTCCTGATGCGTCACGGGACGCGTGGCGGCGGTCTCGGCCAGGCGGTTGCTGCTGCCGATGACCTGTCCGGTGCGCATGCCCCCGCCGGCGAGCAGGGCGGTGCTGAGCTGCGGCCAGTGGTCGCGGCCGGCCTGGTTGTTGATCTTCGGCGTGCGCCAAACTCGCCCCACACCACCACCGACACCTCCTTGTCCAGGCCCCGTTCGTGCAGGTCGGTCACCAGGGCGGTGACGGCCCGGTCCAAGAGCGGCATGTCCTTGCGTCCCTGCACGAAGTTCTTGCCGTCGGGTCCGTGCCAGTCCCAGCGGGTGAAGTTCATCGTGACGACGCGGGCGCCGGCCTCGACCAGTCGCCGGGCGATGCAGAAGTTGCGGACCATGCGCGGCGCCCCGTCGCGCTCGAAGGCCGGGTCGTCGGTGCCGTAGCGGGCCACCACCTCGGGCTTCTCCTTCGACAGGTCAAGGGCGTCGATCAGCCGCGACGAGGTGAGGATGCCCAGCGCCTGCTGGTTGAAGGCGTCCATCCCGTCCATGAGGCCGCGCTGGTCAAGTTTGCGATCGAGATCGTCGAACGAGTTTCGCAGGGCGACGCGGTCTTGCAGCCGTTGCAGGGTGATGCCCTGGAGCGTGAGGTTGTCGGACTTCATCTTCTGCCCCTGCCCGCCGCACAGGGCGAATGGGGCGTGGGCCAGGCCGAGGAAGCCGCCGTTGCCGGGGTCGCCCCAGTTGCGTTCGCCGGTGCGGTACATCAGGCTGAGGTTCGGCGGAATGCTCTTGTTGACGGGGCCCTGCACCTTGGACACCCAGGCGGCGAACGAGGGCCAGTAGCCCATGCGCTGCGGATCGCGCTTGCGGCCGGTCATGCACTGGAAGGCCGCATGATCGCCGCTGCTGCCGGATAGCGAGCGGATGACGACAAACTTGTCCATCATCTTGGCCATCTGAGGGAAGTGCTCGCCGATGTCGATGCCGGAAACATTGGTCCGGATCGGCTTGAACTCGCCGCGGATTTCGGCCGGCGCATTGGGTTTCAGGTCCCACATGTCAATATGTGGCGGCCCGCCGGGCAGGAAGACATTGATCACGGCCCGGTGCGACGAGCGGATGCCGGACTGCGCCTCGGCGGCCAGCAAGCGTGGCAGCGACAGGGCCCCGCCGACGAGCGTCCCGCCGATGGTCAGGAAGTCGCGGCGGGTCACGCCGTCGCAGTAGCCGCCGTTCCGGCTCGGCCGGCCGAAAATGGTAAGCATGTCAGGAAGCCCCCCCTCGTTATTGCTCCCCTCGCCCCGGTACTCCGGGGAGAGGGGTCGGGGGTGAGGGGCGCTCGGAAGAACCCCTCACCCCCGACCCCTCTCCCCGGAGTACCGGGGCGAGGGGGGAGTCTTTACGAGATAATATCCTTCACCACAGTCCCGTACACATCGGTCAGTCGAAAATCCCGTCCGCCATAGCGGTACGTCAATTTCTCGTGGTCGAGCCCCAGCAGGTGCAAAATCGTCGCATGGAGATCGTGTACGTGGATTTTCTTGTCGACGGCGGCACAGCCGAAGTCGTCCGTGGCCCCATAGGCGAGGCCCGGCTTGACGCCGCCGCCGGCCAGCCAGACGGTGAAGCCGCTGTTGTTGTGATCGCGCCCCTTGGCTCCCTCGGAAATCGGCGTTCGACCAAATTCGCCGCCCCAGAGGACCAGCGTGTCCTCCAGCAGGCCGCGGGCCTTCAGATCGGCGAGCAGGGCGGCGGCCGGGCGGTCGGTCTGTCGGGCCTTGTCGGCATGGGCCTTGATGTCGGCGTGATCGTCCCAGGGCTGGCCGCCGCCCGTGAAGATCTGCACCATGCGCACGCCGCGCTCGATCATCCGCCGCGCCAGCAAACAGGCGTCGGCGAACGCCCCGGTGCCATACATCTGCGCGTCGCCTTCGTCTCGCGGTTTAGGTCGAAGACCTCCTGGGCGGCGAACTGCATTCGGAAGGCCATTTCCAGTGACTGGATGCGAGCCTCCAGCGGATTGTCGCCGGCACGCCGCGCCAGGTGCAGCTCGTTCATTTGCTGGAGCAGGTCGAGCTGCTCGCGCTGGGCGGCCCGGCCGAGCTGGGTGTTGTTGACGTTAGGAAGCGATGTCTTCGGGTCGATGCGCTCGTTGTGGATGTGCGTGCCCTGGTAGATGCCCGGCAGGAAGCTGTTGCTCCAGAGCTGCGGGCCGACGACCGGCTGGCCCGGGCAGAGCACGACGAAGCCGGGCAGGTTCTGGTTCTCGGTCCCCAAGCCGTAGAGCAGCCACGACCCCATCGACGGCCTGGTCGGCTGCGTCTCGCCGCTAGTCATCATCAAGAGCGACGGCTCGTGGTTGGGGATATTGGTGTGCATCGAGCGCAGCACGCACAGATCGTCCGCGTGCTGGGACAGGTGCGGAAACAGCTCGCTGATCTCCAGTCCGCTGTGGCCATGCCGGGCGAACTTGAAGGGCGACATGAGCAGGTTGCCGGTGCGGCGGGCGGGCAACGTCGTGGGCGGCTTCTTACCGTTGTATTTCTCGAGCGCCGGCTTGGGATCGAAAGTATCGACCTGTGACGGCCCGCCGTTCATGAACAGGTGGATGACACGCTTGGCCCGCGGGCGGAAGTGCGCCCTCTTCGGCGCCAGCGGATTCTTGCTGGTCGGTTCACCCTCCGCTGCCAGCAGTCCGCCGTCGTGGAGGACGGTGGCGAGGCCCAGGGTGCCCAGCCCGGTTCCGAAGCGGGCCAGCATTTCGCGTCGCGTAATCATGACTTACCTCGAAGAGTTATCCACAGATGACACAGATGGCACAGATTAAGGCAGATGCAAGATCGCTTTTTTGTCTTCATCTGTCCCATCTGGTCATCTGTGGATTACTTCCTAATCGACATACAAAAACTCGTTCGCCGCCAGTAACGCCTGGGCGTAGCGCTCCCAGCGCGTCAATCCATTGTGCTCCGACGGGTCGTCCTTCCCACCAAGGTAATGCATAGCCAGGGTTGTTTCCCCATCGGTCGGCGGCCGGCCATAAGTGAGCAGATACGCCCGCTGGACTCGGCTTGGGTCATCGGACGCCTCGCTCTTCAGCCGGGCTACGAGGGCCTTCGCCTGCCCCATGAAGAACGGGCTGTTCAGCACGAACAGCTGTTGCTGCGGCACGGTCGTTTCGGTGCGGCGCTCGCTGGTAATGTTCGCATCCGGGAAATCGAACAGCCGCAGGAACCCGTTCAATTCGTGCCGGCTCACCTTGGCGTAGATGGTGCGGCGGCGGTTCTGTGAAGCGTTCAAGTCGATCGTCGGTCCACCGAACGACGGGTCCAGCTGCCCCGAGACTGCGAGCAGGGAATCACGCCAGCTCTCCACGTCGAGCCGCTGCCGCCGCATATGACTTAAGAGGCGGTCATCCGGGTCCTTGAGGCGTCCGTCCGCGGAATCGTCGGCAGACATTTGATAGGTGGCCGACAGCATGATCTCGTGGTGCAGCCATTTGAGCGACCAGCCGTTGACGATAAAGCGGGCGGTCAGGTCGTCGAGCAACTCGGGATGCGTGGGCCGTTCGCCGAGCTGGCCGAAGTTACTAAGGGTGCCGACGATGCCGCGGCCGAAGTGCCAGGCCCAGACGCGGTTGACGATGACGCGGGCCGTCAGCGGGTTGTCCTTGCTGGCGACGGCCTGGGCCAGCTCGAGCCGGCCGCTTCCCCTGGTGAAGTGCGGCGGGTTGTCGCCGGCCAGGACGCGCAGGAAGCGGCGCGGGGCCAGGTCGCCCGGCTGGGCCGGGTTGCCGCGAACGTTAATGTGCATGTCGGCCGGCGTCCCCTCGGCCAGGGCATGCGCCATCGGCGGGGGCGGCGGCGCCGACTTCTTCAACTTCTCCAGCTCAGCCTGCATCGCCGCCAGCTGCTTCTTGCCGTCCGGCGTCGGCTTCGATTTCTGGACTTTTTGCAGCTCCTTGATCTTGCGATCCATCTCCTGCACCGGCTTCTGGGCCTCGGCAAAGCGCTCCGCCTCGGCCTTCGGCACCATCGGCAGGTTGGTCAGCTTGCTACTGACGAACACGCCGCCGATGGAGTAATAATCCTGCGTCGGAATCGGATCGAACTTGTGATCGTGGCAGCGGGCGCAGCTCAGGGTCAGGCCAAGGAAGCCGCGACCCAGCGTGTCGAGGCGGTCGTCCAACTCGTCGGCCAGGGCCTTGGGGACGCAGCTATTGTCCTTGTAATAAACGGCCCCGAGCCCGAAGAAGCCGAGCGCCGCCCGTTGCTTGTAGAGGTCCGGCTCGGTCCCTTCCATCAGGTCGGCCGCGATCTGCCGCTTGACGAACAGGTCATACGGCATGTCGGCATTCAGGGCGTCGATGACCCAGTCGCGATAGCGAAACGCCTCGCTGTTCGGCTTGACGCCGAAGGTGTGGGCCTGGTCCTCGGCATAGCGGGCCACGTCGAGCCAGTGCCGGCCCCAGCGCTCGCCGTAATGCGGCGACCGAAGCAGCCGGTCCACCACGCGGGCAAACGCCCCAGGCGATTCGTCCCGGAGGAACGTGTCGATCTCATCCGGGGTGGGCGGCAAGCCCGTCAGGTCGAAGGTGGCGCGACGGAGGAGGGTGCGCTTGTCGGCCGGCCCGACGGGATGCAGACCTTCCGTTTCGAGCCGGGCCAGGATGAAGCGGTCGAGATCGGTCTTCGCCCAGGCAGCGTCCTTGACGGCGGGCAGGGCCGGCTTGCGGACCGGCTGGAACGACCAGAACGCGCGGGCCTCCTTCCAGTCAATCTTGCTGACCGCAGGGGCGCGATTGCGCGGGTCGGGGCGCCGATCTCGATCCAGCGGCGGAAGTCGGCCACGACGGCGTCGGGCAGTTTCGCCTTGGGCGGCATCTTCAACTCGCCGTCCTGGTGGAGGGCGGTCAGCAGCAAGCTTTTGGCCGGATTTCCCGGCACAAGCGCCGGCCCATTGGCACCGCCCTTGAGGACGGCCTCGCGGGTGTCGAGCGTCAGGCTCCCCTTGGACTTGCCCACCTGGACCGAGTGGCACTTGTAGCACTGCTCGACGAGAACGGGCCGAATCTTGTTCTCGAAGAACTCGATGCCCTTCGGATCGGGCTCGGCGGCGCGGACGGGGAGCGCGATGAGGAGGGTGCTGGTAGCGGCGAGGACAAACAGGTGTCGCATGGTCCGACCTCGGAGGGTCCGATCAGCGGGCGGATGGCCGGGCGGCCGATGCAGGCAGGTGGGCACTGGCGGGGAGAGCGCTGGGGCGAACAAAGGAGAGTGTATCACCTGGGCGGGGGATGCAACAGGCTCAATGTCTAGTCAATCCACAGCTCCGAGGCGGGAATCCCGGGAGCAGTCCCATCCGCCATTCTCGGCGCACCGCCGATCCAGCTCTATTAGGCGACCGGCAGGAGATAGTAGCCCGCTCGCTCCAGCCGCACGTGTGCCAGGTTGAACAGAAGTCGCCGCGACTTCTGTTCAACCTGGCACGCACGCCGCAAGACCTTGCAAAATACCGACATCCGCCTTCACGATTCAGCACGAAGCGCCAGGTTGAACAGAATTCAGATGTGCCCGGGAACGCTCCGACGGTCCCATGCGGCACCGGGCGAGGGGAGCTTACCTCCTGCCGTTCGCCCTACCAGCTCTTCGCCTTCCTCGTCCTCGCGGATGTCGCGATCGATTTCCTCGGCGTGGGCAGCCGCGAACGCCCAAGCCGCTTCAAGGTCCGCAGGCGTGAGTCCCTGAATGGCCTCCAGGATCCTGGCATCGGACATGCCAAGCCGTCGATAGGCGATGATGCCCCAGACGGTAATTCGTGTATCGCGGATGCACGCATCCCCGCCGCAGTAGTTCGGCCTCTTGGAAATCCAACTCGCGGTGGTGGGCACGGGTCAATCTCCTATCGGGATCTGTTCACCATAGCTCGACATCCTCCACTCGATCAACCCCATCGCTAGTAGGCTGGGGGAATGACCTCCTCCAGTTCCGGCCGTCGCGGCCCGATATCCTCCTCCGCGATGAGTTCCGTGGGGTCGATCCAGCCGATGTAATACTCGTCGTCCTTGAACCCGCGGCGGAGGCACCCCCGCAATAGTGTTACCGCGTCCGGTGCAATGCCGACGGGCTCGTCACCGTGGTAGGCGGCCCACTGATGCACCAGTCGACGGTCCCCCAGGAGTTGGGGCAGGTCGCGGCGCAGGGCCTCCAGCGAACGCCGGATGCCGGGCGCGACCTCCCGGGTAGTCTTCTCGGGGGGACAGGCAGGCGGAGGCGCGAGCCGCTCGAAGAACTCCGCCCGCATGATGATGCAGGCGTCTTGCGTCGTTGGGTCGATGACGCGCACAGGCTCACCCTGGCCCATCGCCTGGCGCTACTCGGGAGTCAGTTCGATCATCGCTACCTCCGCCTTGATCCTACCCTGTCCGCGGGCAGGCGGACAATCGCGAAGCCGTGCGCTCGTTCCTGGAGGTGGCAGAGCGAGCAGGGCCGGCTCGCCGGGCAGTCGCCCCATGCGCCCCGGCCCTACGCATCCGGACGGCCGCCATCCCGGGGAAATCACAAATATCCCTTTTGGGGTCCGCGAGAGGTAGCCCTACCAGAATCCGCGTGGCATCTGCAGGCTACTCCGCGACTTTGCGCAAAGGCTTCCGCACCTTGCGGATATAAAGGTTTTTCCACTCCTGCGGGTCGGTGATGAACCGCACCGACCCGTCACCAAGGGCCGCCAGGCATGCCGCCTGAGACACCATCAGGCCGTCGGTCGGGTCCTTCTCGTTGAACTCGAAGTCGTCCGGCTTGGTCCAGATAACGGCCTTCTTATCCGACACCTCGAGGAGCATGATCGTATTCGACAAGTCTCTAATGTCGGCTTTCCTCAGGCCTTTGTCGCTGGGGAACATGGTGTTTGGCCCGCGGACGGTCTGGTAATTGGTCATCCCCGGGCCGACGGCGGAAACCGGGCTGCGGTACCTCTCCGGCATCTTGTCGATCAGCTTCTTGTTGTGCGGGCTGTCCCAGGGCTCATCGAGGTGGAACTGCGCGTACAGGACGTCCTGATCGAAGTACGGCAGGATGTGGACCCGCCAGCTGAGCAAGGGCGCGCCGTCCTTGTTCGCGCTGTAAGCTGGCGGGAAGTTTCCGTTGGTGCTGTGATAATTGTGCATCGCGAGCGCAATTGATCTGAGGTAGTTATCCGACTGGTACCGTTTGGCCGCTATGCCCGCCCGCGCGCGAATTTGTGCATCGTGATACTTCTGGAAGAGAAGCGGCACCCAGCCCACTGCAGCCAGAAGCATCACCGCTAGCAAGGCCGCCACCATCGGCTTGCGCCGCACCCACTTAACCGCCCGCTCAACCCGCCCCACCGGCCGCGCCTTGATCGGCTCGCCCGCCTGGAAACGGCGCAGGTCCCCTGCCAGTGCTTTTGCACTGGCGTAACGCTTCCTCGGCTCTTTTTGCAGGCACTTCAAGCAGATCGTCTCCAGGTCGCGTGGCGTCCGCGATTGCAACTGCCGCGGCGACACCGGCTCATCGCTGATGACCTGGAGGATGGTGTCCAGCGCCGTCGCCGCCTTGAACGGCGGCCGCCCGGTCAGGCACTCGTACAGGATGGCCCCCAGGGCGTACACGTCGGCGAGCGGGCCGACGGCAGACTCCCCGGGCTTACGCCCGGGGCTCGCCATGCCGGCCTGCTCCGGCGCCATGTACGACGGCGTGCCCATCACCGCGCCCGTGGCCGTCTGCCCCACTTCGTCGAGTTTCTTCGCCAGGCCGAAGTCAGTGATCTTCGGCGTGCCGTCCTTCGCCAACAGCACGTTGGCCGGCTTCAGGTCGCGATGGATGACGCCCTGCTCGTGGGCGGCGTGCATCGCCCGCGCGTAGGGTCTCCACCAGTGCGGCTGCTTCCTTCGGCGGCAGCGGCGTGCCGGCGAGCTTCTTCTCCAGCGAGCCGCCGCCGCAGAACTCCAGCGAGAAATACGGCAGGCCGTCGCAGTCGCCGACCTCGTGAATCTGGACGATGTTGGGGTGCTGCAAGCGGCGCGATCGCCTCCGCCTCGGTGCGGAAGCGGGCCAGGTCCTCGGCGCCGGCGTGCGCCCCGGACAGGATCATCTTCAGCGCGACGGCGCGGCCGAGCTTGGTGTGTCGGGCCTTGTAGACGACGCCCATGCCGCCGCGACCCAGCTCCTTGAGGACCTCGTAACCGGGTACGGTCGCCGGCGGTGCGGCCGACGGCGGCGCGGGCTCGGATGGCGGCACCGTCCCCGCTTCCCAAGCCGCGGCAGGGCTCGCGGACGGAGCGAGGGTTTCAGCCTCGGCGAGGTTGGGCGGCGGCGCCGGCTCGGGCTGGGGCGGCAAGGTCGCCGCTAGCGCCGCCGGTGGCTTGCCCGGCCCGCTCGCAACCAGGACCGGCGCCACGGCCGTCTTCCCGCCACAGGTAGGGCATTTGATTCTCTTGCCGACCCACTCGTCCTCGGCCAGCAACTCCTCGCCACAGTGTGGGCAGGACAGTTCAATCATGGCGATCACCCGACCCTTTCGCGGGCCATCATACCGCGCCCCCGCGGGGAACATCACTCATTCACCGCCTTGATGCGCACGTTGCGGAAGCGCATCCCGCCCTGTCCCACCAAACCGACGGGGCCGCTCGCCGGCAGGTCCTTGATCTTCGTCAGGTCCACGCCGTCAGCGACGACGGTACCATTCAGCCAGACGCGCGCCTTGTCCCCGGCGACGCGGACCTCGAGGTAGTTCCACTGGCCGAGCGGGTTGTCGAGGTCCTTCGCCGGTTTCGCGTCCGCCGCGGCGATGCCCCCCGACCCACCGGCCACGTCGCCAAAGGAAACGGCCCCAAGCGGTGCCTTGCCGCGCGGGCCGATCGCACCCACCGCGCCCTTCCGCGCCAGCCATTCCAGCCGCAAAACGTAACTCTTGTAATCCTTCTTCGCCGTCTCGGCCGGCCCGTCGGTGACCAGCACGCCGTCCTCAACCTTCCAGCCCTCGGCGCCGACCCACTTCTTCGGGTCGCCGAGCGGCTCAAACCCGATCTCCTTGATGCGCAGGTTGCGGAACTCCATGACCTGCCCCTCGGCCTGCAACCCCAGGTAGCCGCGCGGCACGTTGAACTCGGTCACTTCCCACGCCTTCTTGCCGTTGCACCACAGCGTCATCCTCTCGCCGCTGGCCAGCACGCGCCACGCGTTCCACTCCGCAAGCCCCTTCTGCAGCTCGGGCACCTTGGGGCCGCCCTTGATCTTGCCCATCAGGTGGCCGGCGTCGCTCTCGGCAAGGTTGATCTGGTTGGCGCCGACGGCCCGGCCGCTGCGGACGTAGACGCCGCTGTTGTACCCCTTCTTGAAGCCGCGCCATTCCAGGCGCAGGTCGAAGTCGTCGTAGTCCCACTGCGAGGCGAGGTGCGGACTGGCGCCGCCGGACAGCTTGATGACGCCGTCCTCAACCTTCCAGTTGGACGGCAGCTTGTCAAAGGCCGAGGTGTTGCCGAAGCGCCAGCCGGTGAAGTCCTTGCCGTTGAAGAGCGAGACGAAGCCGTCCTTCGTCTCGTCGTCGGAGAGCTTCTGCGCGGCGCCAGGGCGGCGAAGGCCATGAATATTCCGAGGGCCACGGTGTGACGAATCATCGGTGAGATTTCCTTGGATAGAGTTGGTCGTTTAGCCGCGGGTCGCAGACCCGCGGGTCTGCGACCCGCGGCTAAACGGAAGAGTGTGGCGGTTTCACCACGGCGACGCCGATCATGCTGTCGCGTGTCACCAGTCCTGCCAGCTCGTCCTCGGTCATCCCCTCGGTTCCTTGCGGGCGCAGCGGCAGGATCAGGTAGCGCAGGTCGGCGGTGCTGTCGTGGACGCGAATCTCGACGTCGTTGGGAATGACGGTGCCGAACTCCGCCAACACGGCCCGCGGCTCGCGCACGGTCCGCGCCCGGTAGGTGCGGCTCTTGTACCAGTCGGGCGGCAGGCCCAGGATCGTCCGCGGATAGCACGAACACAAGGTGCAAACCACCATGTTGTGGACCTTCGGCGTGTTTTCCATGACGACGAGCCGGGTGCCGTCGTACATGGTAACACCGAGTTCGCCGACCGCGGCCGACCCGTCCGCCAGCAGCCGTTGCTTGAACTCGGCGTCCACCCAGGCCCGAGCCACCACGCGCGAACCGAGGGCCGGCGTGCGCGAGTCGATCAGCTCAATCTGCTGCCGAATCTCGTCCGGCGAAACGATCCCCTTCTCGATCATCAACTCGCGCAGGGCCAGCGTCAGGCGTTCATAATAGCCCATTGGACCATCTTCAATATCCGGCTGCTTGGGATGGATCGGGGGTCCGGCATGGTCGTGGTCGTGCGGGTGGGAATGGCTCACGGAGGCCTCCTACGTGGCGGGCTCAAGCCAGTGTTCCAGGATCTCAATATCAACCGTATCGTGCGGCGGGCCGGCATAATCGGGCCAGAGGTCGCGGAGCGGGAACCGGACGCGATAGAGCACCATCTTCGGCCCGTCCCTGCGGCCATACGCCGACTCCTCGGGATTGATGACGGGTGGCAGGGCCCGCTCGACGGTGCCGGCCTTCCCGCGACAGTAGTACGGCGTCCGAAGAAACCCGGGCGGGTAGTCGGCGCGAACACGGACCCGCTGGTCAGGCGCAAACTTGCCGGCCACGGCCTGCCTCCCGTCGGGCGATCTCCTCAACCTTGTGCGCCAGCTCCGCGGACGTCACCACGCCCTTGGCCAGCAGGTTGTTGCTGACGGAGAGAACCCATTTCTCGTAATAGGTGAGCTGGTCGTAGAGGTCGCGGCCCAACTCGCCGATGCCGCGGCGCTTCTCCTCAACGCTGACCACGCCTTTCCGGGCCAGGACGTCGATCAGGGCGTGGGCGTTCTTTTCCCAGGGGAGCAGCGGATGGTCGGTGGGGACGATCGGCCCGGCGGGCAGACCGCCAAGGTCATTGGCCGCCCGGGCCGAGAGTTCGCCGTGCGGGTCCATCGGGTGTGCCTCCATCGTTGATCCGCCTACGAAACCGCGTGCGTCACCGTCAGGCCCGCGGGCCTCTGCAGGGTCTGGTAGATGACACAGTAGCGCTCGGTCAACTTGAGCAGGGTGGCAATCTGGTCAGGCGTGGCGTCGGTATTCAAGTTGAAGGCCAGGCGGATGGCGGTGAACCCCACCGGCACCTCCTTGCTGACGCCCAGGGTGCCGCGGAAGTCGAGGTCTCCCTCGGCGCTGATCGTGCCGCCGCGCAGTGGAATCGCCAGGGCGGTGGCCACGGCTCGCAGCGTTACCCCCGCGCAGGCGACCAGGGCTTCGAGCAGCATGTCGCCCGAGCAGGCGGACAGGCCATCCCCCCCGGTCGCCGGGTGCAATCCCGCCTCGACGAGGGCCCGCCCGGTTTCGACCTTGCAGGTAATCGCTTCGGTGCCAAGGGCGCCCCGGGCCCGCAAGGTGATGCGTCCGGCCGACGGGTCGTCGCGGTAGCGAGCCTTGACGGGGGCTTGCAACGCTTTCAGTTCTTCCGCGTTCATCGGCGTCCTCCGGCTGCGACGATGGCCTGCGGGGTAGGGTATCAGTTCCCGCCGTGGCAGGCATCGGCCGGCCCGTTTTCACCATTCGCAGTGCTTGGTCCCCTCGTGCCGTCCAGCGTATACTGTTGCTGATCCGGCCCACCGCCCCGCCAGAAGCTCCCCCCGAAGTCCTACTGCTCTCCGTGAGACCCGAGATGAGCCGTGTCCTGCCGCTTTCGCTGGGAATGGGCGCCCTGCTGTTGCTTGGTGCCGCCCGCGTCTGCGCCGCCGATTCCGGACCGTCGCCGGGCTTCACGCGCCACGTCGAGGCCGTCTTCAGCCGCCTGGGCTGCAACGGCGGAACCTGCCACGGCGCGGTCAAGGGACAGAACGGATTCAAGCTGTCGCTGTTCGGCGGCGATCCGGCCTCGGATCACGACCGCTTGCTGCGCGAGTTCGCCGGCCGCCGCCTGAACCTCCTCGAGCCCGACGCCAGTTTGCTGCTGCTCAAGGCGACGGGCCAGGTCGCCCACCAGGGCGGCAAGCGCATGTCCGTCGGCAGCCCCGAATACGAAATCCTGCGCCGCTGGATCGCCGCCGGGGCTGCTGCCGACCCGCCCGAACGCGGCCCGGGTCACCCGGCTCGCGCGTCACGCCGGCCGAGCAAACGGTCAAGCCGGGACGACCTACCGCCTGCGTGTCGAGGCGACCTTCGCCGACGGCGCGGTAGAGGATGTGACCGGCCTTTGCTCCTACGAATCGCTGGACCGCTCGGTGGCGGTCGTGGACTCCAACGGCCAGGTGCGGGCCGTGGCGTCCGGCGAGGCGGCGTTGATCGTCCGCTTCCGGGCCGAGCCGGCGCTGGCGGCCCTGCTGGTGCCGCGGCCAGTCGGCCGACGCCTTCCCCGAGGTCAAGCCGAACAACTTCATCGACCAGCACGTGCTCGCCAAGCTGCGCCGGCTGAACGTGCCGCCCGCCGAGCTGGCCGACGACGCCACGTTCCTCCGCCGCGTCTGCCTCGACGTGACCGGCGAACTGCCGACGCCGCGGGAAGTCCGCGCGTTCCTCGGCGACCAGAATCCGGACAAGCGGACAAGAAAGATCGACGAACTGCTGGCCCGCCCCGGCTATGCCGCCCTGTGGACGTTGAAGTTCTGCGATCTGCTCAAGGCCAGCGATTTCGGCGTCTACGCCGACGGCATCCGCCAGGAGATGGACGCGCCGCGCTTCCAGCAGTGGGTCCGCGCCCGGCTCGAGGAGAACACGCCCTACGACCAGTTCGTCGAGCGCATCCTGACCGCCACCAGCCGCGACGGCCGGACGCCTGGAAACCTGGGCCGAGGAAGATCGCAGCAGATGGAAGAGGGCTACGGCCCCGGCCGCAAAGACCTGGAGATGTACAAGCAAGCGCAAGACGCTCGACCTGTACTGGCAGCGCAGCGGCTCGTCGGGCGTCCCCGCGGCCTTGCAGGTGGCGCACGCCTTCCTTGGCCTGCGCCTGGAATGCGCCCAGTGCCATCGCCATCCGCACGACGTCTGGCAGCAGGACGACCTGCTGAGCTTCGCCAACTTCTTCATGCGCGTCCGCACCATCGGCTTCCAGGGCGAAAACGAGAAGAAGTTCCCCGAGGTCGCCGCCGTCTTCAAGCGGCATGAACGACGAGGCCAAGAAGCTGACCGACGAGGCCAAGAAGCTGCGCGACGGCGAATACAAGAAGCTCGAAGCGGAGGCGAAAACGGCCAAAGCCGAGGCCGACCGCCTCACCCGCGAGCTGGCGAAGCTGGAGAAGGAGAAGGCGCGAGCCGACCGACAAGATCGGCCAGCTCCGCAAGGACCTGGCGAAGCATCAGGCAACGCTGGCCGAGTTCGAGAAGGTCAAGGAGCGGCTGCGCCGAGCTGGACCGCGAGAGCAAGCTGCTGCCCGAGGCGGCCCGCCGCGTGATGCACTCCGAGGTCCGACTGCTCGACCCCGGCACGGCCTTCGCCAGCGTCACCAGCCCGCATCGGCACGCAGACTTCCAAGCAACTTCGGCTGCTGGGTCAAGCGGAGGCCGTCGAGGTCCCGAAGGACCAGGACCCGCGCCGGCTGGTGATGGACTGGATGCGCCGGCCGGACAATCCGTACTTCGCCCGGGCCATCGTCAACCGCGTCTGGGCCCATTACTTCGGCCGGGGCATCATCGATCCGCCGGACAATCTGTCGTCGTTCAACCCGGCCTCGCATCCCGAATTGCTGCAGCGAGCTGTGCGACGGCTTCGTCAAGAACAAATTCGACCTGAAATGGCTGCACCGCACCATCCTGGCCAGCCGCACCTATCAGCAAAGCAGCAGGCCGGCCACGGCGCAATGACGGCGACCGCGCCAATTACGCCTACTTCCACTATCGCCGGCTGCCGGCCGAGGTGCTCCTGGATGCCCTCAACCAGGCCACCGGGCACGACTGAGAACATGGACATGAAGTACTACCACTGGCCGAAGGAGATGAAGACGGTCGAGATCCCCTTCACGCCGCGGAACGCCTTCGTGACGTTCATGCTGGGCAACTTCGGCAAGCCGAAGCGCAACTCGGCGGTCCAGTGCGACTGCGAGCGCGAGGGGAATGCCTCGGTCTTGCAGGTGCTCAGCTTCGCCAACCATCCGCGCGTGTGGGCCAAGATTGCCGACGAGAAGGGGCAAGTGGCGCGGATCGCCAAGGAGATCGGCGACGATAAAGAGCGCATCGAGGAATTGTATCTGCTGACGCTGGGCCGATTGCCGGTGGAAGGTGAGCGAGAGGCATGCACGAAGTATCTGCAGGAATCGGCAACGCCCACCAAGGGATTGCAAGGAATCCTGTGGAGTTTGATGAACACGCGCGAGTTTGTGTTGCAACACTAGCGCTCGTTTGAGCCGCGGATCGAAGATCCGCGCGTCCGGGGGGGAATCAACCGTCATGAACAATACCTGCGACCAGTTCCGCCGCCTGCACCGCCGCGATTTCCTGCGCATCGGCGGCCTGGGGCTGTGCGGCGTCACCCTGCTGGATGTGCTCCGAGCCCAGGGCAGTGCCGCGCCAGCGGCCCGCAAGGCCAGGGCCAAGCACATGATCTGCGTCTGGCTGGGCGGCGGACCGCCGCACACCGACATGTTCGACATGAAGCCGGACGCCCCGGCTGAGTATCGCGGCGAGTTCAAGCCGATCAAGACCAACGTCACCGGCATCAACATCTGCGAGCTGATGCCGGCGCTGGCCACGCCAGGCCGACAAGTACACGATCATCCGCTCGGTCACCACGATGAACAAGCCGGGCGATCACGCCCGGGCCCCGTTCTACTGGCTGACCGGCAATCCGCGCCTGCCGAGCGGCACCGACGAATACCCGATGTACGGCAGCGCCGTGTCGAAGTTCCGCCCCGGCCCCGCCGACCTGCCGACCTTCGCCACCCTGGGCATCATCGACGTCCACACGATCAACGCCATCGCCCCCAGCTTCCTCGGCCCGGCCCACAGCCCGTTCATCTTCGATCCCGTCGCAGTCCAAGGACGCCATCAGCAAGATGCTGACGCCGCAGATCGAGGTGCCGTCGCTGGAGCGGAACGTCGATCTGCTGCAAGGCGCTGGACGGCGGCCTGCGCAGCATCGACAAACTCGATCCGCTCATCGAGGGACTCGACCAGTACCAGCAGACGGCCTTCAACATGCTGCGCTCGCCGAAGCTGCGCGAGGCGATGGACCTGTCGAAGGAGGACCCGAAGCGCGTGGAGCGCTACACCCGCAACGTGCCGCCCAAGACGCGCTATCCGTCCGGCAACGCCCAGCACTTCCTGCTGGCCCGGCGGCTGGTCGAGGCCGGCGTGCCGATCGTCCACTTCAACTTCGGCTACTGGGACTGGCACGGCGAGAACTTCGTGGCCGGCCGGCAGCAGATCCCGATGCTCGACGCGCGGCCTGTCCACCCTGCTCGACGACCTGCACGACCGCGGCCTGCTGGACTCGACCATCGTGCTGGCCCTGGGCGAAATGGGCCGGCACCCGAAGTGCGGCACCGCCAAGAACGCGGGCCGCGACCACTGGGACTACGCCCAGTTCGTCTTCGCGGCCGGCGGCGGCTTCCAGGGCGGCACATCGTCGGCGCCACCGACAAGATCGGCGCCCAGGTGACCGACAAGTTCTACAAGGTCGAGAGCTTTGGTCGGACGCTGTACCACCTGCTCGGCATCGACCCCGACACGATCGTGACCACGCCGGCCAACCGGCCGGTGCAAGCTGATCGCGGAGGATGCGCCGATCATCAAGGAGGCGATCCTTTAGCCGCGGGTGGGTTGGGCCGATTGACCCGCACGTGCTGCCCGGCCAGCGTGCTCCTTCCGGCCAGGGCACTGTCAATCCGCGTCGCTTGACCAGCAAAATCCGGATCATCCGTTACCGAGATAATGCCGGTATGGCGAGGATTCCCTCTGTGCAGGGGGATGAAGTGCCTGCGATTGCGTGTCAGGGTGGCACGGCCGATGCTGGTGGCGTAGGCAAGCTGGTCAGCATCCGCAATGCCCTGGTTGGCCCGTCCAGCTTCCAGTGTCGTAAGGACATCGCGGCCAAGCTGGCGCAGCCCTTCCACAACGGGGAAAGGGAAGTCCTCGTCTGCGTAAAGCCGGGCCATGACCCTCACGCTTCTTCATTAAGGCGAATGGCTTCTTCGATCTCCTCCGAGTGGCTGGCATAGTACTCCCAGGCGGCGGCAATGTCGTCCTGCGTGAGCCCCTGGATCACTTCCAGAAGACGCCCATCGGTGAGGCCGAGCTGCCGGTAGTGGACCAACCCATGCACCGTTATGCGGGTGTTGCGGATGCAGGCATCGCCGCCGCAGACGTTCGGCGTCTTCTGGACCCAGCTTTTCGTCCGCGTGGTGTCGGTGGCCATGATCGGCATCTCCTTTGATGGGATTATACCAGGCGATGCTCCTCAGTGCCTCACCTCCCACACCTGCAACCCGCTCGTGTCGATCAGCGCCGGCAGCACGAGCATGCCCAGGTCCTCGGCAGCGCGGCTCACTCGGGAATGCTGATTCCCCCCCGCCAGCACGGTGACGGTGCCGCCGCCGCCCGCGCCGTTCGCCTTGAAGCCTAGCGCCCCGCACGGAAAACGGCGCGGTGCAGCTCCTCGATCTCCGGCGTTGTGATGTCCGGGTGCAGGCTCTTTTGCGCCTCCCAGTTGCGGTTCATGGCGTCGGCAAAGGCCTGCAGATCGCCGGCGAGAAGCGCCTCCTTGCCCGCCACCGCCGCCTTCGCTAGCCGGTCGAAATCGCCCTGGTGGCGCTCCGCTTCGCTGATTACTTTCTGGTGCATGCCGCTGGAGAAGTGCGATTTGCCCGTGTAAACCAGCACAAAGCGGTCTTCCAGCTCGCAGCGGAGTGACGGCGTCAAGGGAAGCGGGAAAACGCGGGCACTCGGATAATCGACCTCCATGAAGTTGACATCGCCATAGGCCGAGGCGAACTGGTCCTGTACGCCGCATTCCAACTTGAGGTCCTGTACCTCCAGTAATTGCGATTCGCGGGCCACCTCGTGGGGCAGCAGATGGCGGTGCTGGTACGAGGAGAGGGCGCCGATGGCGGCCACGCCGAGCGCGGCCGACGACCCCAGGCCGCTGGCGGGCGGGACATCGGAACGCACTTGGACCGTGACGGCCCGGCGGCTGGAGTACAGCCCGCTGCGGCGTGTTTCGATTCCCGACCGGGCGACGGCCGCCTTGAGCAGGTCCAGCACGCCGTTGTATTCCATCTGCCGCGTGTCCTGAAAGCTGCAGCGCTCGTCGGTATCCAGACTTTCGAGGGTAACGCCGCTGGCCCCTTCCTTGACGGCCAGCGAGACATAGGTATATAGGCGGGCGGCAACGTTGAGCACCGCCCCATGCGGGACGATGCGGGTATCGGTCCACCCGCCGAGATCGCAGAAACGAACCGGGGCGCGGGCACGCCACTCTTCCATGGTTTTCTCCTCTGATCTCCCGGATCGCCTTCATCAGATAGGGCAATTCTACTCCACAAGCGCTGCGGCGCCGACCTCCTCAGCCAGTGGGGTCCTCGATCCAGCGGCGGTAGCACGAGCCGCACAGGTGAAACGTCATGCGGCGATGCACCTGGTCCATCGCCTCCTGTCCCGAAACTCCCGCCAACTGTGCGAGGAGGCCCTCGATGTCCCGCCGGGTGTCACGCGCCAAGTCTTCGTCGGAAATGGTCGGCGGCGTGGGGTCGGCGACCGCTTCGATGGTGACCTGGTAGAAATCCCCGGCACCCGGGTAAAGTAAATCCGCGCAGCGGGCACAGAGGAACGGTTCAAGAGTCTGGCGGGTTGTCATCGCTCGCTCGCCGCGCTGGACCGGATCCAGTCCTCTTGTCACCCCGCAGGGACGGTGGGCGCATTATATGCCGGGCCATGCGGCCTCCTCTTGTTTTGCCCCAGTCGAACCTGGAAAATCGCTCCGTTCGGGTTAGTCTTACCTGAACGGAGGTTCCATCATGACCCGACAGCGTCGTCACTTTTCCGGACCTGAGAAGGTCGCCGCCCTCAAACGACACCTCGTCGAGAAGGTGCCCGTCTCCGATCTCTGCGATGAACTCGGCATCGCCCCCAACCTCTTCTACCGCTGGCAGAAGGAATTCTTCGAGAACGGACACACCGCCTTCGACAACGGCCGTAAGGCCAAGGCGGTCGAGGACGCCAAGGACAAAAAGATCGAACAACTCGAAGCCAAACTCCAACGCAAGAACGAGGTCCTCGGCGAACTCATGGAGGAGCACGTCCAGCTAAAAAAAGAACTTGGGGAACCCTGACCCGCTGCTGGGTTCCCCACGATACCCGCGACCAGCTCGTCGACTTCGTCCGCTCCTGGGCCGACAAGACCGACATCCCCGCCGGCCGCTTCCTCCCCTGGATCGACATCGGCGCCAGCAAGTTCCACGACTGGAAGCACCGCTTCGGCAAGGTCAACGAACACAACGCCTGGATCCCACGCGACCACTGGCTCACCGACCAGGAGAAGGAACGCATCTGCGTCTTCGCTCGCGCCAACCCTCTGGAAGGCTATCGCCGACTGACCTTCATGATGCTCGACGCCAACGTCGTCGCCTGCAGCCCGGCCAGTGTCTACCGCGTCCTCAAGGCCGCGGGACTGCTGGCCGGGCAGTCGCCCGCGCCCACCAAAAAAGGCACCGGCTTTGTCCAGCCGCTCGCAGCCCCACGAGCACTGGCATGTCGATGTCAGTTACCTCAACATCGCCGGCACCTTTTACTTCCTCTGCTCCGTCCTCGACGGCTGCAGCCGCTTCATCGTGCACTGGGAAATCCGCGAGAAAATGGAGGAAAGCGACGTGGAAACCATCATCCAACGCGCCCGCGAACAGTTCCCCGGCACCACGCCGCGCATCATCAGCGACAACGGCCCCCAGTTCCTTGCCAAGGACTTCAAGGAGTTCATCCGCGTCTGCGGCATGACCCACGTCAAAACGTCTCCCTATTATCCCCAAAGCAACGGCAAGATCGAACGCTGGCACAAGACCCTCAAGGGCGACTGCATCCGCGTGCTCACCCCGCTGTCGCTCGATGACGCCCGCCGCCTCGTGGCCGATTACGTCGTCCACTACAACACCGTCCGCCTGCACAGTGCCATCGGCTACGTCACGCCCCAGAACAAACTCACTGGCCGCGACCAGGAGATTCACAAGGCCCGTGATCGCAAACTCGCCGAGGCCCGCGAACGCCGCCGACAGCAGCGTCAGGCCGCCCGCACGGAGCCGCCGCCCACTCCCCGACCGGCCATCGACTTCGCCGCCGTGCGGACCCTGGTCACCATGGCGGCCGTGCTCAACCTGCTCGGCTTCCAGCCAGGCAGCCGTCACGGGGCCCAACAGCGGGGACCGTGCCCGTTGCACGGCTCAACGTCGGGCACCAGCCGCTGCTTCTCGGTCAACCTGGAGGACCAGACGTTCCACTGCTTCAAGTGCGGCCGGTCGGGCAACGCCTTGGACCTGTGGGCTCAGGCCACACAGCAAAGCGTGTATGATGCGGCCCTCGATCTGTGTTCGCGCCTGGGCATCCCGCTGCCCCTGTTGCCGCCGCCACCGCCGCGGAACAGAGAAGAGGAAACCGTAGCGACTGGAGGAGCAAACGATACAATCACCTGAGTGCCACGGCAATCGTCAACCAGACCCGCTAACTCGGACGGGGCGCTCTTCCAGATCACGCTGAACCAAGACAGTTCCACGTTCTGGAGTGGCTGGACGCGCATCCCTCCTGGAACCCGGGCATGCGACGAGGAGCGATCCAGAGCGTGCAGCGGGCCTATAACTGGGCCATCGAGGTCGGGCTGGTCAAGGACAGTCCAGTCAAGGCGATGTGCAAGCCGTCGCCGGGCCGAAGGGAGGCGCTCGGTGACCGAGGCTGAGTTCACCGCCATGATGGCCCAGGTGCCGGAGGGGCCGTTCAAGGATTTGCTGCGCTTCGCGTGGCTGACCGGCTGCCGGCCGCAGGAGGCGATCCGCATTGAGAGCCGACACCTCGACCTCGAACGCGGCTGGGTGCTGCTGCCGCCGGGCGAGGCGAAGGGAAAAAAGCGGGCGCGCGTCATCTACCTGGTGGACGATGCCAAGGCCATGCTTGCCCCGCTGGCCGAGGTCCAACCCGAGGGGCCGCTGTTCCGCAACAAGAACGGCCGGCCGTGGACTCGCTTCGCAGTCAACTGTGCGTTCTGCCGCCTCCAGATCGTCACGGGGATGAGGCGGATGAAGGAGCTGGGGGTCGTCCCGACCGAGGAAGAGATCGTCGCCTTGATCCCGTCGCTGAAGACCGCGGCAAGGATCGACGGGGTGATCCGTGCGAAGCGGTCGGCCGAGCTGCGCGAAGAGGCGAAGCGAAAACTGACGTATAAGATGGCGAAGCGGTACGCCGACAAATGCTGTCTCTACCTGGCCCGACACAGCTTCTCGACCAACGCACTGCGCAAGGGCGTGGACCCGATGACGGTCTCCGTGCTGCTCGGGCACACCAACGGGGCGACCCTGGCGAAGGTCTACAGCCACCTGAGCCAGCACCCCGATCACCTTCAGGACGCAGCGAAGAAGGCGACCGGAGGCTAGGTAACGTCGAGATGCTTCCGCATGACGGCCCGCGGGCGGGGCGGGGGAGGCGGCACAGGTTTGCAAGGGCCGACCTCCCGCCCCTTCAGGTATTCCGCCACGGCCTCATCAGTAATCACGATCTTCCCCCGCCCGAGGCCGACGCGAGTGTGCCGCAGACGGCGGCCGGAGCACAGAAGATAAACCGTGGCCAGTGATACCCCCATCAGATTCGCCGTTTGCCGCGGTGACAAGTTCATGTCTTAGCACCTCGGCGACCGCGCCCAGCTCCATGCCTTCGGCCAGCCGCTCAATTGGGTTGCCAACATCGCCGCAAGCTCTCCTCACGGCACCGCCGGACTCGACGCTTTTCGCATCCGCAACAACGCGACAACGAGCAGCAGGAACACACCGGCCACGAAGACGCCGAGGAGGGCGAGTTCGAGAGCGAAGTTGTGGCTGATGTCGCCCCACCATTCCGGGTGCCGGGAGTCCCGTATCATGCACCACGCCAGGCGGGGCACGCCGATCAGGAAGAAGGCGAGGGTGACGAATTTGTAAACGCGGTTCACGGGTTCACCTCGTTATTCAGGACAATGGGTTGCCCTTCATCGCCAACGCTGCTGCATGAAGCACATGCGCGACCGAGTCGCTATTGCTCCCCCGTACCAGCGGCCAGATGACAACGCCGAGCAAGCCGAGGGTGAGCAAAATGCCCAGCACCAAACCGAAGAGAAACGCCAGCATGGATCACCATCCCTTCAGCTCACCCGGATCAGTTCGACGCTCACACCCTGAAGCAGAAAGAGGTAAGCCTCCCGGAAACGCTCCTCGGGCAACAGATGCGAGACCGCGCCGAGCAGCCGCAGCGCGATGCCGCCCTGGGCCGTCGGCTCGCCCTGGAACAGCGCGGCGTCCACGGTCAGCTTGCGCCAGCAGCCGTGGCACGTCAGCACGCGGCCGGATTGCGATGCTTGAACCTCCCAGGAAAGGCCGCACGTCGGGCAGGTCATGCGCGCCATACTGAACGGCGGGGATTCGTGGCAGAATGGGCTTGTCATCGTGTCTGCACTTTCCCCAGAAAACCCATTAGTGAACAGGTGTCGCGCACCGAGATTTCGCCACCCCTGGCCAAGTCCAGGGAATTTCGGTTTCCTGTGGCGATCGGGCGGAGAGCCGGGAATTCGAGATCGCAAGTCCTGAGGTGAGCATGGGTTCCGTGTGGCTGCGTCCGACACGACCGGCCGAGGGACCATTGAACGCTCCAGACACGGCTCGCCGGCTACCGCGGCGCCGGCTGCCAGCGCCGAAAAGTCGGCGCTCACACCGGCTTTCCCAGGTCCCCCAGTTCATAGGTTTTCTGGGGAAAGTGCAGATCGTGTGAAACCTCCGGAATTATCGATCCAGATCCGGGCCGTCCTTTGACTTGCCTGATTCCTTCACCAGCCCGCGAGTCTTAGTCGCGCTGAACGGCAGGACGCGCTCTTTAAGCCAGCCCTCGATATGCTTCACTTCAAGGGCCAGGTGCTCGCATCGAAGTTTCCAGCGCTCGTGCGACGGGTCCTCGGCGAGCATCTTTTCTGCTGCCCTCAGTGCCATGACCTTTTCTTCGTACAGGACATAGCTTTCGATCCCGCTCATGGTTTCCAGAGCCGCGGGACCCGAAAACGCATAAGCGGCCTCCAATCGCCGGACGGTGCGCATCCACTGAGAACCAACCTGCCCTTGCTTCATCGCTCAATCTCCATTTCGCAGCCGTGCTCCTTCTCCGACGCAGACTTCAGATACCCGGCGATGTCGCCGGCTGGCCGCTCGGCCTTCGCGTGACGCAGCTGACCAACTTCGTCATGCGGATACTGCGCGTACTGCACTTCATCAGCCCAATCGTCCTTGGTGCGGCGCGACCGAGCCGTCGCTTGGCGGAAGCCGGAGAGCGGTTCGGCGAACATGAAAAGACTGGCCGTCCCCTTCCGTTCGTATTCGTAATCGACCCGCTCCGGATGCTCCTTCGTCGCCGGAATCGGCACGCGCGTCTCGCCGATGAGTTGCACCGGCTGCTCGTCCATGCACACGACGGGGCAGTCGGGATCGTAGGCTTTTTCGTACGTCTCCAGCACCTCCTCCATGTTGGCGACGAACTCGCCATCGGCGTCGGGAGGGATCACCCAGTACTGGATTTTCCGCTTGGTCATGCCGTTTTTTTTAGCGTCTGACGGACCGTCTCGGGGCTGATCGATTCCACGATCTCCAGTTCCACCATTTGATCGGCCAGCAGTCGCAGCGTCCAATGGCCGAAGCCCGCGTGCGGCTTACCCAACCGCATGGCGATCAACTTCGCCTCGGCGACACCGTCGAGCAATTTCGGCGTCGGCGGCATCGCCCGTTTCTTGCGAACCAGCGCTCCCTCGAAGCCTTCGAGGACGAACGCTTGCCGCACCTTCTCAACCGTCTGTCTCCGGCACCCGACCGCCTCGCTGATCTTGGCGTCCTTCCACGCCGGACCGTCGGCGTCGGCCTTGAGCAAGATGGCCGCCCGCCGCAGCTTCTCCGACTTGCCCGTTTCCTTCTTGATGGTCGTTTCGCAAATCGCCCGTTCCTCGTCCGTGAGCCGCACGATATACTTCTTGTTCATGGGAACCTCCTTGTTGACGCAGAGGTTCCACAAAAATGGCCGTTCGAACAACCCCAACATTTAGTCTGGACGGGGCACTAGGTAACGCCGCTACAGGAGAGCGGCATAATCACAAACCGTGTCATGCACCCCAGCAAGTGTAGCAAGTGTAGGGTGCGTCAAGCGTACTCGCGCCGACGCACCGGGGGGCAGGAACGGTGCGTCGGCCCGAGTACGCTTGACCGACCCTACATCTGTGCCATCTGAGCCATCTGTGGATCGCTCACTTTTCCTTCGGTGCCGGCACCTTCGTCAACGGCTTACCTTGCCCATCCACCGGGCCGGCGGCGACCAGTACCATGTGGGTCGGGTCCACGTACTTCTTCGCCACGGCCTGCACGTCGGCCGGCGTCACCGCGCCCACCCCCTTGCGGTAATCGCTCAGGAAATCGAGACCGAGATGGTTGCGCTCGATGTACAGGAGCTGCACGCCGATGGCGGCACCGGTGGTGAACTGCAACGGCAGGTTGTGGACCAGGTAACTCTGGGCGTCCTCGACCTCCTCCTTCGTCGGCAGCGTGTCGCGGATGCGATTCAGCTCCTCCAAAAGCAGGTCCTTGACCTCGGCGAACTTGTCCGGGTAGGTGCCGATGTAGCAGGTAAACAGGCCCGGCTGGTCGCCGGCGGAGTTGGTGATGTTGGCGTTGACCGTGTAGGCTAGTCCCTTGCGGTCGCGGAGGCGGGCCGACAGTCGATCGGTAAAGCCCGGCCCAGTGCCGAGGACGTAGTCCATGACCAGGAGCTTGTAGAAATCGGGATCGTCGCGGCGGATGCCGACGTGCCCCATGTAGAGGTGCAGCTGCTGGGCCTGGGGCATGGTGAGGATTTTCTGGGTGAACGCGGCGGGCTTCTCGACGGCTGGCACTTCCAGCGCCGGCAGGTCGCGCTTCTGCCAGCCCTTCGTCAGCTCCGCGATCTCCTCGGCCAGCGCCTTCGCGTCAAAATCGCCGACGACGGCCAGGAGCGTGTTGTTCGGTACGAAGACCGCATCGTGAAAGGCCTGGCAGTCGCCGCGCGTCAACCCGGCGATGGTCGCTTTTTCAGAAAAAAGCGATCGGCCAAAGGGATGCTTGCCGTAAGCGAGCTGGCGGTAGAGGGCCCGGGCGCGGCTTTCCGGCTGCTTCTCCTCGTCCTCGATGCCGCCCAGGATCTGAGCGCGGACCCGCTCCAGGGCATCCTTGGGGAAGTTGGACTGGGCCACGCACTCCAGCAGCAGCCCCAGACCCAGCTTGCGGTCCGGTGTCAGTACCTTGACGCTGCCACCCGAGGCCGACATCGACAGCACGCCGCCGACATCCTCGATCGTTTCGGCGATCTGCTGGCCGCTGTGGGCCGTGGTCCCTTCGGCCAGCAGGCCGGCCACGAGGGCCGCGACGCCGGCCTTGTCCGTCGCCTCGCGAAGGGCCACATTGCGGACATAGGCCTCGGCGGCGATGATCGGCAAGCGGCGCTGCTCGTAGAGGAGCAACGTCAGGCCGTTGGGCAGGACGACGCGCTGCGTGTTCTTGAGCGAGAAGTCGCCGGCGCTGACGGCAGCCTCAGCCGCCCGGGGCCGGCGGCCAAAGGTGCGCCGTTCACCCGCTCCCTGCGGCCGAACCCCGGTCCCTTCCTTCTTCGGCACCGACCACACCACCACGCGCTGCTCGGCACCGAGGTACTGGCCGACCACCCGCTGCACATCCCTGGCGGTCACGGCCATGATGCGCGGGAGGTAGGACTTGACCCGGGCCAGGTCGCCGACCGTCACGCCGCGGGCGATGCTGTCGGCCTGGTTGTGGACGCTCTCGCGGGAGAAGATGACATCGGCCAGCACGGCCTGCTTGGCTCGATCCAGCTCGGCGGCCGAGGGCGGAGCGTCGGCCAGCTTCTTCAGCTCGGCCAGCACGGTCTTCTCGACGGCGGCCTGGTCTTTGCCCGGCAGCAGCTCGACTTGAATGCTGAACCAGCCGGCCGAGCGCAGGCTGTTGTTCGAGGCGACCACGCTGGCCGCCGTCTCGTCCCCTTCCACCAGCTTGCGGTACAGCCGGCCGGTCCGTCCGCCGGTCAACAGCGACTGCACCACGTCCAGCACGGCATCGTCGGGCGCGCCGTTGGCCACCGAAGTGAACCCCATCAGTAGCCGGGTGGTGCCGAACTTCGATTCCATATTGAGCCGGGCCGGCCGCTTGGGTAACTCCTTGGGCTCTGGCTTGCGGTCGGGCAGCTTGGCGGAGGGAATGGCGGCGAAGCGCGCCTTGATGGCCTTGAGCGCCTCGTCCGGATCGAACCCGCCGGCGATGACCAGGGAAGCGTTGTTGGGGTGATACCACTTGTCGTAGTGCGCCTTGATGATGGCCGCCGTCGCATTCTCGACCTGCTCGCGCTCACCAATGACTGGGTGTCCATATGGGGCGCTCTTGCCGAAGAGCATCGGCAGGATGGCTTTTGACTCCAGGTCCCACGGATCGTCCTCGTCGCGGAGCAATTCGTTGATGACGGCTCCCTTTTCCTGCTCGAATTCGTGGGCCGCGTCGATGCGCAGGTTCCGCATGCGGTCGGCCTCGATGTCCAGGGCCACCGGCCACCGTTCGCGATCGAAGTCGAAATGGAAGATCGTGTAGTCTTCCGAGGTGAAGGCGTTGTTGGCCCCGCCGTTCCGCAGGGTGATGCGGTCGATGTCGCCCGGCTTGAGCTTGTCGGTCCCCTTGAACATGAGGTGTTCGAGGTAGTGTGACAGGCCAGTGGCGGTCAGGTCCTCGTCCGAGGAGCCGACCTTGTAGGCCGTCATGACGGTGACGGTGGGCGATCCCGCGACAGGCTTGAGGTAGATGGCCAGGCCGTTGTCGAGCTTCTCGACGCGGATCCCCTCGTACAGGGCGGCGGCGGCCTTCAGGGCAACGCTCCGGTCCTTGTCGCCGTCAGCCGCCCAGGCCGGCACGGCGAGGGGCAGCAGCACGGCCAGGCTCACGATTTGGCGGAGACGCATGTCAGCTCCTCGACAAGAAGATGGGGCGAGGCAGCGGGCGGCCCAAATCAGCGCTCGCAGGGCTTACTTTTACGACAGCGCTGGAGAAATGTCTCGCCCCGGCGGGGGAGCGTCCTCACCCTCGTCCCTGTGGCATGCC
The DNA here is from genome assembly GCA_963827935.1 of uncultured Planctomycetota bacterium. GTDB lineage: Bacteria > Planctomycetota > Planctomycetia > Gemmatales > Gemmataceae > DATFNV01. The sequence continues at coordinate 294,714 of CAWHCN010000006.1, forward strand.
GAGCCAGCGTTCGACATGACCCAGGCCATAGAGGACAAGGAGCGCCAGGAGGGTTGCGAGGACGGCGGGGACTAGCCAGCCGGCCCCGGCGGCGACGCCGACGGCGGCCGCCAGCCAGATATTGGCCGCCGTCGTGAGGCCGCGCACCTCGTGCTGATCGGTCATTTTCAGAATGGTGCCGCCGCCCACGAAACCGATGCCCGCCGCGATCCCCTGCACAATGCGGGTCATGCCATCCGTGCCGACGCCGCCGAGCAGCGGCGCCGCGGTGAACAGGGCCGAGCCGATGGCCACCAGCATGTGCGTGCGCATGCCCGCCGACTTGTGTTCGTACTGCTGCTCGATGCCCAGGATGCCGCCCAGGATCGCGGCCGCCACCAGGCGTATCGCCATGCGCAGGAGCGGTTCGGCATCGTGCAGCCCGCCGGACAGCTCCTCCCACAGGATATTCATGAGCGATTCCTCCGGGGCGAGCGGCGCGGCGTCAGCCCGCCGGTTTGGCGAGCGGCGGGGCGTCAGCCCGCCGGTAAAGACCGGCGGGCTGACGCCCCGCCGCTCGCCGTTATGGCAGCGCCCCCGGGCAGACCACATGGTGCAGCCAGTGCTCGTCGTCGCGGCGCGAGAAGTCGCTGCGGAAATGGACGCCGCGTGATTCTTCCCGCTGCAGCGCCGACCAGATCATCAGGCGGGCCACAGCCAGCAGGTTTTGCAACTCCGAGCCGGCCCGAGAATCGAGAACCCGCGGCAGCACATAGCGACACCAGAAGCCCACCTGGCGTTCGGCTTCGCGCAAACCGGGCCGATCGCGGACGATCCCCATGCGCCGCACCATCAGGCTACGAAGCGAATTGGTGATGTCGGCCACATCCAGCGGTTCGGTCCGGTCCGCGGGTTGGCGAAACTCGAGGGGCGGCACGACAAAGGTGTCCGGCAGCCGCGCCGCCTGCTCCGCGGCCCCCCGACCGCAGGCGGTCCCGTAGACCAGCCCTTCCAGCAGGCTGTTCGACGCCAGCCGGTTGGCCCCGTGCAGTCCGCTGGAGGTGACCTCGCCCGCCGCCCACAATCCGGAGAGCGTCGTCCGCCCCTGGGCATTGACCGTGACGCCGCCGATCATGTAGTGGGCACCAGGGCGCACCGGGATCAGGTCGCGCGTGATGTCCAATCCAAAATCGCGGCAGAGCTTGGCGATCCCAGGGAAGCGCTCCAGGACTCGGGCATGGTCCAGGTGCGACAGGTCGAGGTAGACGTTGGGGTGCTGCGTCCGCTCCATGGTGCGGACGATGGCCTGGGCGACGACATCGCGCGGTGCCAGTTCGGCCCGGGGATCCTCGGCCAGCATGAAGCGGTCGCCGTTGCTGTCGCGCAGATAGGCCCCCTCGCCGCGGACCGCCTCGCTGATAAGGTGCCGGGCCGAGCCGGCCACGTAGAGGACCGTGGGATGAAACTGCATGAACTCCATGTCGCGCAGTTCGGCGCCGGCGCGGTAGGCTGCCGCCAGGCCGTCGCCGGTGGCCACGGGCGGGTTGGTGGTTTCGCGGTAGATCATGCCGCAGCCGCCGCTGGCCAGGATCACCTGCTTGGCCCAGATCAGCAGCTTCTCCTTGCGCGGTCGGGCCACGTCGGCGCCGACGCAGCGGCCCTCGTGAACCAGCAGGTCGAGGGTGAAGGTCTTCTCCGAAATGGTGACATTCGCCGCCTGGCGGACCCGCTCGATCATGGCCCGCATCACCTCGAAGCCGGTGGCGTCGCCGAGGGCATGGACGATGCGGTGATGGCTATGCCCCCCCTCACGCCCCAGGGCGAGGTGGCCGCCCTCCACGTCGAAGTGGGTGCCCCACTTCACCAGGTCGTTGATCTGCTCCGGCGCGTCGCGGATGACGCTCTCGACCACGGCGCGGTCGCACAGGCCGCCACCAGCGGTGAGCGTGTCCTCGATATGGTTCTCGAAGCGGTCTTCCGGCGACATCACCGTGGCGATGCCGCCTTGCGCCCACGAGCTGTTGCTGAGCTGGACAACGTCCTTCGTGACGACCAGGACATTCATCGCGGCGGGAACTTCGAGGGCGGCCCGCAACCCCGCGATGCCGCCGCCGATGATAAGCACATCGGTGAAAAGATGGGGCGTCTGCTTGGGGCCGAAGGGGACGAGGTAGCGGGAGGGGAAGGTCATGACATACACCCTTACGGCCCCTGCCGGCTCGTCCGGCAGATGACGCAGTCGGGCGGCTGGTGCGCCCTGCTCCACTCACCTTATCACTTCGATCTCTGCCGGACTTGTCCGGCAGGGGTCGCGGCGCTGACGCATCGCGCCCGGCGCTGTTCACCCGCGCCGCGGATCGTAAACCAGACTAGGATGACACCTGGAACTTCACCGCTGCGAAGGACGGTCCGCGATGCCTGTCGGTTACCTCAGCCTGGTCCTGCACGCCCACCTTCCCTACGTCCGCCATCCCGAATACGACGACTTCCTCGAGGAGGATTGGCTGTACGAGGCGATCACCGAGACGTACATCCCGCTCCTCGAGGTGTTCGACGGCCTGGAGCGCGACGGCGTCGATTGGCGGCTCACCATGTCGGTGACGCCGACGCTGGCCGCCATGCTCAGCGACCCGCTGTTGCAGTACCGCTACGTCCGGCACCTGGAAAACCTGATTGCCCTGGCCGGCAAGGAGATTGAACGCACCCGCTGGCAGCCGGAATTCAACCACCTGGCCCTGATGTACCACGCCCGCTTTACCCGGGCCCGCGAGGTGTTCGTCAACCAGTACGGCAACAACCTGCTGCGCGGCTTCCGCCGCTTCTTCGAGGCCGGCAAGCTGGAGCTAATTACCTGCGGGGCCACGCACGGCTTTCTGCCGCTGATGGAGCCGATCAACCGCCACGCGGCCCGGGCCCAGGTCGAAGTGGGCTGCCGCGAGTTCGAGCGTCACTTCGGCAAGCGCCCGCAGGGGCTGTGGCTGCCGGAATGCGGCTACACACCAGGAGTCGACGAACTGCTGCGCGACGCCGGCATCCGCTATTTCTTCGTCGATACCCACGCCATCATGTTCGCCGAGCCGCGGCCCAAGTTCGGCGTCTACGCCCCGATCCTGTGCCCCAAGAGTGGCGTGGCGGCCCTGGCCCGCGACTCGGAATCGTCCAAGCAGGTCTGGAGCGCCATTGAGGGCTACCCCGGCGACTACAACTACCGCGAGTTCTACCGCGATATCGGCTTCGACCTCGATTACGACTACCTGAAGCCGCACCTGCACAAGACGGGCACGCGCAGCCACCTGGGCCTCAAGTACTACAAGATCACCGGCCAGGGCAATCACAAGGAGCCATACAACCCGACGGTGGCCCTGGAGAAGGCGGCCGAGCATGCCGGCAACTTCATGTTTAACCGTGAAAAGCAGGTCGAATGGCTGGCCGGCGCCATGGATGGCCGGCCGCCGCTGATCGTGGCCCCCTACGATGCCGAGCTGTACGGCCACTGGTGGTTCGAGGGGCCCGACTGGATCAACTTCCTGATGCGCAAGATGCACTACGACCAGCAAACCGTCAAGAATATCACCATCCCCGAATACCTGGATCGCCACCCGAAGATCCAGGTGACCCAGCCGACCATGTCGAGTTGGGGCTACAAGGGGTACGCCGAGGTCTGGCTGGAGGGATCAAACGACTGGATTTATCGGCATCTGCACGAGGGGTCGGACCGGATGGTGGAGCTGGCCCGGGCCAATCCCGATCCGCCGTCGCTGCGCCGCCGGGCCCTTAACCAGGCGGTGCGCGAGCTGCTGCTGGCGCAGTCCAGCGACTGGGCCTTCATCATGAAGACCGGCACCATGGTGGAATATGCCTGCAACCGGACGCGGGTCCACGTGCTGAACTTCAACCACCTGTACGACCAGCTTCGCTCCGGGGAGATTGACGAGCCATGGCTGGCGGAGATCGAACGGCGGCACAATTTGTTCCCGGATGTGGATTATCGGGTGTATGGGTGAGGTGGCCGAACGGTCTATAATGCTAAGGGGTGCTCGCAGGTCTGTCAGGAGAAATGATTGTGGAAACGCTTCGCATGCATGCAGTCGTCGGCGAGGATCGCAAGTTGACCATCACGTTGCCTGCCGGTATTCCCTCCGGGCCGGTGGACATAGTCCTCCTCGTCAGTCCTTCCCCGTCCCAGGCGCCTCCCAGAAGCTTGGCGGGCTACTACGGTATCGGCCGTGATCTGCAAACGGCTCAGGATCCGCAGGAGCACGTCAATGAACTGCGCGATGAGTGGGAACGATGAACCTACTGGATGACATCCCGCTGGGCGCGATTGTCGGCCTGGATACGTCTCCCATCATTTACTATCTGGAAGCTTACCCGGATTGGGGCCCCCTGGTGCGTCCTTTGTTCGAGACACGGATCGAACCGGGCGACAACCTGGCAGTGACATCGACAATTAGTTTGGCCGAGGTTCTCGTCAAGCCATTGCAAACGGGACGCCACGACCTGGCCGCCACCTATAAGGCGTTCGTGAAAGCGTCGGCTCATCTGGGCCTTGAGGGGATTACGCCAGAGATCGCCGAGCGCGCAGCCGACTTGCGTGCTCGTTACCACCCATCCCTCCGCCTGCCAGATGCCTGCCAGGTGGCGGCAGCACTCGAAGCCAAAGCCACCCTTTTTGTGACCAACGACGCACGGCTGCGACGTGTCACCGAACTGCGCGTCCTCGTCTTGAGCGACTATCTTCCCCCCGCATCGTCGGCGGGGGGAGTGGTCCCATAGCGGCTCATCAGGACCTCGCCATGTCCCATCACGGCTTCCTCCGCGTCGCTGCCGCCTCGCCTGTCTTGCGGGTCGCCGATTGCGCCTTCAACGCCGAGCGCATCCTCGCCCTTATGGCCCGGGCCGAGGCCGAACGGGTCGCTGTCCTCGTCTTCCCCGAGCTATCGATCACCGGCTACACCTGCGCCGACCTGTTTCAACAGGTCGCGCTGCAGCGCGGCGCCCTGGAATCGCTGAGCCGCCTGGTCAAGCAGAGCGCTACGGCGTTCCGCGGACTGGCCGTCGTGGGCGTCCCCATCGCTGTGGATGACCAGCTCTTCAACTGTGCCGTCTTGATCCACCGCGGGCGCCTGCTGGCCGTCGTGCCCAAGTCGTTCATCCCGAATTACAAGGAGTTTTACGAGGGGCGCTGGTTTGCCGCCGCCGCCACGGCCCGCAGCCGCGACATCGCCATCGACGGCACCAGGGTTCCCTTCGGCACCGACATCCTGTTCGATGCCACCGACGTGGACGGTCTCCTGGTGGGCGTCGAAATCTGCGAGGACCTGTGGGTGCCAGTGCCACCCAGCTCGCTCCAGGCCCTGCGCAGCGCCACCGTGCTGCTCAACCTGTCGGCCAGCAACGAGGTCATTGGCAAGGCGAACTACCGGCGGCAGCTCGTTGTCAACCAGTCCGGCCGCTGCATCGCTGCTTATGTTTATGCGTCCTGCGGGGTCCACGAATCGACTACAAACGTCGTGTTCGGCGGGCATTGCCTGGTCGCCGAGAACGGCACGCTCTTGACCGAGTCGAAGCGCTTCGGCCGCGACGACACGCTGCTGGTTTCCGACATCGATCTCGACCGGTTGCGGATCGACCGTATCCGCACCAACAGCTTCGGCGATGCCGGAGTGTACGTGGGCGTGGGCCGTGACTTCACTCGCCTGCCATTCCTCCTTGACCGCGGCGATCCCCCCGAGCGGCTGGCTCGGGAGGTGGACGCTCATCCCTTCGTTCCCCGAGGAGGGGAGCGGCTGCGCAGAGCGCTGCGAGGAGATCTTTCAGACACAGGTGGCGGGCCTGGCGAAACGGCTGGAGCACCTGGCGAGTGGGGGGCGTCAGCCCCCCGAGGTGGCCATCGGCATCAGCGGCGGCCTCGACTCGACCCTGTCGCTCCTGGTGGTCTGCAAAACGATGGATGCCCTGAACACGCCGCGCGAGCGCATTCTCGCCTTCACCATGCCTGGTTTCGGCACCACCAGCCGGACCCGCGCCAACGCCGTCGCCCTGATGCGCCACCTGGGGACGACGGCTCGGGAAGTGGACATCCGGCCGCTCTGCCTGGACGAAATGCGGGCCCTGGGCCATCGGCCATTCGGCATTGATCTGGCCGGGCTCGATGTGGACGGCCTTACCAGGGCCTTTCGCCAACTGCCGCCGGAAAAGTGCAACGACCTGGTCTTCGAGAATGTCCAGGCGCGGATGCGGACCAGCATTCTCATGAACGCCGGGTTTGTCATCGGCACCGGCGACGTGTCCGAGCTGGCGCTGGGGTGGTGTACCTACAACGGCGACCACATGAGCATGTACAACCCCAACAACAGCATCCCCAAGACGTTGGTCAAGTTCCTGGTTGACTGGGCGGCCCACAACGAATTCGACGGCGAGGTCCGGGCAACCCTGCTCGACATTGTCGCCACGGAAATTTCGCCGGAACTGCTCCCCGCCGGCAACGACGGCCAGAGCGCCCAATCGACCGAAGGAACGATCGGCCCCTACGAGCTGCACGATTTCTTCCTGTACCATTTCCTGCGCTTCGGCCTGCCGCCGGAGAAACTGCTGTTCCTGGCGGCCCAGGCCAAGTTTCATCGGGCCTACGCGCCGGAGGAAATCCGGCGCTGGCTACAGATGTTCGTGCGCCGTTTCTTCGCCAGCCAGTTCAAGCGCTCGTGCCTACCGGATGGACCCAAGGTGGGTTCGGTGAGCTTGTCGCCGCGTGGCGATTGGCGCATGCCGAGCGACGCGATGGCGGGGCTGTGGCTGCGATGGGCGGAGGCGTGAGATAGAACACGGATGAACGCGGATGAGACGGATTGGCACGGATCGATCCGCGAAAATCCGCCTCATCCGCGTTCGTCCGTGTTCCATTCCGATCCACCGGCCCGCCCCGTAGAATGACGACGAGCGATCACTGCGGCTTGTGAGGAAAGGCAGCCATGACCCCACCGCAAACCACCCCGCCGGGCTACGCCGAGGAAATCGAGCTGCACGGGCACATCATCGACTCGCTGCTTTTGCCCAAGGTCCTCGACGAAATCCTGACGCGCGGCGGGACCTTTGTGTTGAAGGAGGTCAAGATTGGCGAGCGGCAATCCGACGCCAGCCATGCCCGCATCGAGGTCCGCGCTCCGAATGCCGCCGTCCTGGAAGAAATCCTGGACGCCATCCACGATCACGGCGCCACGCCGGTGAACACGCAGGACTGCACCTTTGTCCCTGCTGACCTGGACGGCGCCTTTCCGGATAATTTCTACAGCACAACTAGCTTTCGCACCCAGGTCCGCCTGGGGGGAGAATGGGTCGAGGTCGAAGACCAGGAGATGGACTGCGGCATCCTGATCGATCCTGAGGAGGCGGCGGCACGCTGCATCGCCATGGCCAACGTCCGCAAGGGCGATCGCATCGTGGTCGGCCGGCAGGGGCTGCGCGTCATCCCCGCCGAGCCGGCGGCCCGCACCAGCCTGTTCGAGTTCATGACCAGCGCCGTCTCCAGCGAAAAGCCCAAGGGAGTCACGGTCCGCGAGATCGCCGCCGCCATGAGACGCACCCGCGACAGTCACGAGAAGATTCTTGCCGTGCTGGGCCCTGCCGTCGTCCACACCGGCAGCGTCGATCATATCTGCAAGCTGATCCGGGCCGGCTTTCTGAATGTCCTCTTCGCCGGCAACGCTTTGGCCACGCACGACATCGAGCAGGCACTCTACGGCACCAGCCTGGGCGTTTGGCTCGATCGCGGCCTGCCGGCCGAGGAGGGGCACGAGCACCACCTCCGCGCGATCAACACCATTCGCCGCACCGGCAGCATCCGCACGGCCGTCGAACGCGGCATCCTGAAAAGCGGCATCATGTACGAGTGCATTCGCCACAACGTGCCGTTCGTCCTGGCCGGCAGCATCCGCGACGACGGCCCCCTACCCGAGGTCATTATCGACATCCTCGAGTCGCAACGGCGCATGCGCGACCAGATTCACGGTGTCGGCTTCGCCCTGATGGTGGCCACCATGCTGCACTCCATCGCCACGGGCAATCTGCTCCCCGCCTGGGTGAAGGTCGCCTGCGTGGACATCAACCCCGCGACCGTGACCAAGCTGACCGACCGCGGCAGCATCCAGACGGTCGGCATCGTCACGGATGCCGAGCCCTTCCTGCGGGCCTTGGTGACGGAACTTGGCCTTTGACCCGGTGGGAGGAGCCAGGGCATGGGTGTACCGGTCCGGCAGTGGGAGCAGCGTGCCCTCAGGGCCGGGGTCGGCCTGGTCTGGTTAACCACCGGGCTGGCTGTGCTGCACCCCGCGTATCGCCAGATCGGCCACGCGTACCTGGATCGGCTTGGTCTACCGGACGCGGCGATGGTTGCCGCCTGTGCCGCCGAGGTCGTCCTGGGCCTGCGCGTCCTGCTGGGCCCGCCCGCAACCTGGGTGACGGCTGCGCAATTCGTCCTGGTCGCCGGCTTCACCGCCATCCTGGCGTTGCTTGACCCATCGCTGCTGGTTCACCCCGATGGCGTGCTGACCAAGAACCTGCCGCTCCTGGCGGTGGTCGGCACGGCCTGGCTTTTGCCCCGCGAGGGCTGGAGTCCACGGGCGATCCGATTGCTTCGCGGCGGGATGGCCATCATCTGGATTACGGAGGGATTGCTTCCAAAAATCCTGTTCCAGGAACCCTGGGAGGTCCAGCTGGTAGCCAGCAGCGGTCTGGTGCGTGGTGATCCCGCGGTCTTCCTGCGCATCCTGGGCATAACGGAGATGCTCTCCGGTGTGGCGGCCCTGTTGTTGCGGGGCCGCCCGTTACGCTGGTTGCTCCTCGCGCAGCTGGCAGCCCTGGTGGCGCTGCCGCTCCTGGTGGGTTGGCGAAAGCCCCTTCTCTGGGTCCACCCGTTTGGCCCGCTTACGAAGAATCTGCCGATCATCAGTGGCACGGCCGTTCTGTGGGGGCGCACCAGATTGCCGGCACCGGGGCCGGTCAGGTGGCTCACCATCTAGTAAAGAGGCAGCAGGCCCAGGTCAGGTGCGGCTGTGCGCCAGGCCAGCGAAATCCCCCCTTCGATTCTCTAGCGGAATTCGGAACTATTTTTTTATTGACGGGTTCCAACATAAGGGATAGTCTCTCAACAGTCCGGGGGTTACTTCCGTCGCCCATCTGCGGAAGGAATTGGACTCATGAAGCCTCGCCGTCGCTCCCACCTGTTCCGCCCACTCGCTGTCATTGCGCTGCTCCTCTTCCTGTTCCTTCTGGTAGCTCCCGACGGGGCCCAGGCCCAACGCAGGCCTCCCGTGCCCCCGGGCGGAATGGCGCCTCCGGGTGCGATGACCCCTCCGGCCAACATGATGCCCCCGGGCGGGATGCGCCCGCCCAGCGGGATGACGCCTCCTACTGGCATGACTCCGCCCAGCGGGGTGACGCCTCCGAGTGGGATGCGACCGCCCAGCGGGATGACGCCTCCCTCGGGAATGACGCCACCCAGTGGGATGACGCCACCCTCCGGGGTGACCCCGCCAAGTGGCATGAGGCCTCCCTCCGGGATGACACCCCCCTCCGGCATGACACCGCCAACCGGAATGACACCGCCTTCCGGGATGACACCTCCGTCCGGGATGACGCCTCCGTCCGGGATGACGCCTCCGTCCGGGATGACGCCTCCGTCCGGGATGACACCTCCCTCGGGGATGACACCGCCAAGCGGGATGACCCCGCCCAGCGGCATGACCCCGCCCAGCGGCATGACGCCTCCTGGGACCATGACCCCGCCCAGCGGCATGACGCCTCCTGGGACCATGACCCCGCCCAGCGGCATGACTCCGCCCAGCGGTATGACCCCGCCTGGTGGGACGAGTCCGCCCAGCGGCATGTCCCCGCCCGGTGGCACCAGCCCGCCTAGCGGTATGACGCCTCCTGGGACCATGACCCCGCCCAGCGGCATGACCCCGCCCGGTGGCACCAGCCCGCCTGGCGGTATGACTCCTCCTGGGACCATGACTCCGCCGAGTGGTATGACTCCGCCCGGTGGCACCAGTCCGCCCAGCGGCATGACGCCCCCCGGTGGGATGACTCCGCCGAGTGGTATGACCCCGCCTGGTGGCACCAGTCCGCCCAGTGGGATGACCCCGCCTGGAGGGACCAGTCCGCCCAGCGGTATGACTCCGCCTGGAGGCACCAGTCCGCCTAGTGGTATGACCCCGCCTGGTGGGACCAGCCCCCCTAGCGGTATGACGCCCCCTGGGGGGACTAGCCCGCCTAGCGGCATGACGCCTCCTGGGACCATGACCCCACCCAGCGGCATGACCCCGCCTGGTGGGACAAGCCCGCCCAGCGGTATGACTCCGCCTGGAGGCACCAGTCCGCCTAGTGGTATGACCCCGCCCGGTGGCACGAGTCCGCCCAGCGGCATGACCCCGCCCGGTGGCACCAGCCCGCCTAGCGGCATGACTCCTCCTGGGACCATGACCCCACCCAGCGGCATGACCCCGCCTGGTGGGACCAGCCCGCCTCCTAGCGGCGTGACGCCCCCCGGTGGGATGACTCCGCCGAGTGGTATGACTCCGCCCGGTGGCACCAGTCCGCCCAGTGGGATGACCCCGCCTGGAGGCACCAGTCCGCCCAGCGGTATGACTCCGCCTGGAGGCACCAGTCCGCCTAGTGGTATGACCCCGCCTGGTGGGACCAGCCCCCCTAGCGGTATGACGCCCCCTGGGGGGACTAGCCCGCCTAGCGGCATGACTCCTCCTGGGACCATGACCCCACCCAGCGGCATGACCCCGCCTGGTGGGACCAGCCCGCCTCCTAGCGGCGTGACGCCGCCCGGTGGGATGACTCCGCCGAGTGGTATGACTCCGCCCGGTGGCACCAGTCCGCCCAGCGGTATGACGCCCCCCGGTGGGATGACTCCGCCGAGTGGTATGACTCCGCCCGGTAGCACCAGTCCGCCCAGCGGTATGACGCCCCCCGGTGGGATGACTCCGCCGAGTGGTATGACTCCGCCCGGTAGCACCAGTCCGCCCAGCGGTATGACGCCCCCCGGTGGGATGACTCCGCCCGGTGGCACCAGTCCGCCCAGCGGTATGACGCCCCCCGGTGGGATGACTCCGCCTGGCGCTCAGTCCCCCCCGAACGGAACCAGCCCGCCGGGTGGTATGTCGCCGCCGAGTGGTATGACGCCGCCGGGAGCCATGAGTCCCCCCAACGGGTCCAGTCCACCCAGCGGGATGAGCCCTCCGGGTGGAACTTCACCTCCCAGCGGGATGTCGCCTCCAGGCGGCATGAGTCCTCCGGGCGGGACCTCACCTCCCAGCGGGATGTCGCCTCCGGGTGGCACGTCGCCCCCGGGTGGGATGAGTCCTCCGGCTGGAGCAAGTCCACCGGATGGGACCTCGCCTCCGGGCGGAATGAGCCCTCCGGGAAGCCTGCCGCCACCAGGCGGTCTGAGTCCGCCAGGTGGCATGGCGGCACCCGGTGGCATGGCGCCTCCCGGTGGCGTGACTTCGCCGGGCGGTAGTGGCATGTCGCCTCCCGGCGGCATGAGTTCGCCGGGCGGTTCGGTGCCGGGCGGCACGGGTCCGACCACCGGAATCGGCGGGTCGGGCGGCCTCGGTTTGCCCGGCGGCGGGGTGGGCATCGCACCCCCCGGCGGTATGGTCCCACCGGGCATCTGGTGGTCACCGCCGGGCGATCCGACGGACGGCAGCAATCCGACTCCCCCGAGCGGTGGGCAGACGCCGACGACTCCACCGAGTAATGGGAGCGGTAGCGGCAGCACGCCGCCTCCTCCGCCGACGGGCGGCGGCCAAGGTCTGCCGGCGCCAGGGACGCCGCCGCCCCCACCCAGTGGTGCGGCCGACGGGCTGCCGAATCCGCCTCCTCCGCCTCCCCCGCCGCCGCCCCCATCGAGTAATTGACAGCACGGCCCAGGCGGGGGACTGACTGCCCCGCTGGCCCAGACAACAAGACGCGTGACACCGCGGGCGGGGCCCGGCCAGCAGGCCGGCCCCGCCCGCGGTGTCGTTTCGGACCCGGTCCTGGTGGGCAAGAGTACGGGAGGATCATCGACGTTGGCCACACGCGTCTTCATCCTGCGCCATGCGGAGTCGGCCGACCCCACCGTCTTTCACGGAGCCGAGTCGGACATCGGGCTGAGCGAGCGCGGTCATCGACAGGCCCGCCTGGTCGCTCCGCTCCTGGCGGCGCAGGGGCCGTCAGTCCTGGTCGCCTCGGCCATGCGCCGCGCGGGAGACGGCCGCACCCATTGCGGCGGCCTGCGGACTACCGGTGCTCATCGAACCGCAGCTGCACGAGCGGCGAGTCGGCAGGCTCAGCGGCACGCCCTGCGGCGCTCCGGATGGCATCTGGCCCCAGACGCTCGAGCACTGGATCGCCGGAGACACCGCCTTTGCGCCGCCGGACGCCGAATCGTTTGACGACCTCCGCGCCCGCGTCCAGCCGGTCTGGGAGCGCCTGGTCCAGGCCTATGCCGGGCATTGCCTGGTCCTCGTGACCCACGGCGTCGTATGCAAGGTCCTCTTTCTCGCTGTGTTGCCTGGTCTGTCGGTGGCCGATTGGCACCGCCTGGGCCCCATCCGCAACGTTGCGCTGACCGAGCTGGAGCAGCACGCCGGCGGCTGGCAGGCGCGTCGCCTCAACGAGTTGTCCGCTGTCCTGGGCGGAAATGGGGGGAGCCAGGGAAGTAAGGGGTAGCTGGTTCGCGTCAGCCTGTACCTGGCGTGCATTTCTCACCACAAAGGACACAAAGAACACAAAGAAGAAAAGGCCAAGAACAAGCGTCGGGACAGCCTTCCTCGGTGTCATTAGACCCCAAGTTGGCTCACCTGCCGCAATGCCCTGCGACTTCCCTTCTTTGTGTTCTTTGTGTCCTTTGTGGTGAGAAATTCGGGCTGGCACCCCTCTTTCCCATACCTTCCCTCCATTTCGCACCCTGCGGCGCTGGGCGTACCCTTCCCGTCTCGCCGGGATTGCTGGTCTTAACCACAGACATTGCAAGGACTTCCGATGAAGAGGCTTCCGCGCAGCGTCCGATACCAGTTCCTGGCCGGCCGGACGAACACCCGCTCGCCCGCTCCGCACCGGCCGACTATCCCGACACGGCAAGCCAGGAGGCGACCCCCAATGATCGGCGAAGACGTGATGGTTCCCAGTACGGAGACCGACCAGCTCCGCCAACAACTCTTGCAGGCGCAGCGCCTGAGCAGCGTGGGAGCGCTGGCCTCCAGCGTGGCCCACGAGTTCAACAACATCCTCACCACCATCATCAACTACGCCAAGCTCGCCCTGAAGCCCGATGCCGACGAGACGGCCCGAACGCAGGCCCTGGAGAAGATTCTGAAAGGGAGCCAGCGGGCCGGCATGATTGTGAGCAGCATGCTGGGCTTCGCCCGCAACAACTCCACGCAACGCGAGCTGACGGACATCGCCGGCCTGGTGGAAGAGGTGCTGATCCTGGCCGAGAAGGACCTGAGCAAGCATCGGGTGCAGGTGGAGAAGAAATTCGAGGGGCGCCCGCGGGCCGCCGTGGTCCCGGGACAGATCGAGCAGGTGTTGCTCAATCTCATCATCAATGCGCGGCAGGCGATGCCCCGCGGTGGTCGGCTGCGGCTGGACGTGCGTCCCAATCCCCACACCCAAATGGTGGAAGTGCGCGTCGCCGACACCGGCCTGGGCATCCCGCCGGAAGGGCTGCGCCTGATCTTCGAGCCGTTCTACACCACCAAGGAGCCGGACGAGCACGGCCACGGCGGCACCGGCCTGGGTCTGAGCGTCTGCCGCCAGATCATCGAGCAGCATCATGGCCGCATTCGCGTCGAAAGCGTCGTCGGCAAGGGATCGACCTTCACTGTGAAGCTGCCGATGAAGGCGGACGCTTTTCCGGCGTAATGGCTACGAGCCGGCGGGTTCATCCCGCCGGGACAAGCTCGGCGGCTCATAGCTGCTGTCTACAGGCACTGTTTGATCCGCGCGAGGATTTCCTGCTCCAGCGGCACGTCCTCGCCGATGGGGATCCAACCCCCCGAGACGCCGACCGGCTCAATGACCTCGAACTGGCGTTCGACGGTGATGTCGCTGCGGAAGGCGGCGGCGCCGGCGGTGGCGCGGAGCGGGCGCTCCACGTTTTCCAGCTCCTTGTAGACCTTGACATCGACCCAGAAGCCGCCGTCCCGCGCGCCGTCTATCTTCACCACGGCAAAATGGCGGATGCTCTGCAACGTGGCCAGCAAACGCTGATCGAAGTCGGGACTGCCCGGCTTGAAGAATTGTTCCAGCCCGGGGGCCACCCGCGGATGAGTGCGGATCAGGCCGGCATACATGTTCGTCTCGGCGATGTCGAAATAGTCATCAACAATGTCGATGACGCCGGCGAAGACCTTGCGATAGGCCGATTCGCTGGTGCCGAGCGGGACGTAGACGGGGTTTTCGACCGGTCCGCTGGCGGCGGGGCGCATCAGCACGGGGTTTTCGAGCAGCGGCGTGTTTAGGCCGCAGCCGCCCGCCACGCATGCTACCAGCGCGGCACAGGCCGCCCAGAATCGACGCCCCATGAATGACCCCGCCCGACGCTGGGCACACCGCCGTCCCCGAAGTGGTGTGCGCAAGGACGCCCTGGGACCGACCGCCGGACATTCGGGGAGGGGCGGGGTTATGCCAGAGCGGCAGGCCGCTGTCAAGGCAGTTCCGGCCCGCGGGTCCATTCGCGTTCTGGCGCCGCCAGAGAGCTTCGTCTCGCAGGGGGTAGCCCCGGAGGGGCGGCCGCCGTTAGCCAGGGGCTTCAGCCCCTGGACAAGGGCGCGATTGTTGGATGGGTAGCCCCGGAGGGGCGGCCGTAGGGTACGGCCGCCCCTCCGGGGCTACGGAGGTTTTGTTTTGGCCGTCGTCCCAGGGGCTGAAGCCCCTGGCTAACAACGGCCGCCCCCCCGGGGCTACACGGCCTCGGTCGCACCGCAATACCGGGAATGGACCCCCGGCCCGAGGCCAGGAGGCCAACTCATGTCCGATCTTGTGCCAGCTGGCGTGCCCGAACAATCCCCGGCTGAGCCGTTGCTCGAAGTCGTGACGCTGCCGCTGCTGGGGACCGTGGCCATCCAGGCGTTGCCGGCGTTCGAGCGTCCCCTGGCGTTGAGCGTTCGTGAGGCGCGGTTGCTGACGCAGGCCCCCTGGGTGCGTCCCGTCGGCCGGCTCACGATGGAAGTGAGCACCCAGGGCTGGCGCTTCCCGTCGCCGGCCGACCTCCTGGCCCCGCCGCGCCCGCGTCTGGTTCGGCCCGATGAGGAGGCGGAACCAGGGGCTCCGCCGGAGCCGGCGACGCCACGCGGCAAAACCCGCCTGCGCCCGCCCAGCGATGCGGTGCAGTTCAAGGATCGGCTGCTCTATCTGTTGCAGCCGCCACTGGAAGACTTGTTCAACGGCAAGCAGGTCCATCTGCCCTTTCCGCCGTACCCGTACCAGATTCAGGGAATTGCCTTCCTGATGCCGCGGCATGCGGCCCTTTTGGCCGACGAGATGGGGCTGGGCAAGACGGCCCAGGTCATCATCGCCCTGCGGCTGCTCTTCCACGCCGGGGCCATCCAGCGGGTCCTGGTCGTCTGTCCCAAGCCGCTGGTCATCAACTGGACGCGCGAGCTGCGTACCTGGGCCGAGGACGTTCCCTTCGAGATTGTCGGCGGCGATATCAAGGCGCGCGAGGCCACCTGGTTCGCCTCGAAATGCCCCGTCAAGCTGGTCAACTACGAACTGCTGACGCGCGACTTGGAGTTCGTCAGCGACGAGCGGGTCCGCTTCGATGTCGTCGTGCTGGACGAGGCGCAGCGGATCAAGAACCGCGAGTCGAAGACAGCCCAGGTGGCCCGCTGCCTCCACCGCGATCGCTCCTGGGCCATGACCGGCACGCCCATCGAAAACCGCACCGACGACCTCGTCAACATCTTCGCCTTTGTCGATCCGGATCGCATCCCACCGGAAACACCGCCACGCCTGTTGCCGCACTACACCGGCGACAGCATCCTCCGCCGCGTCAAGGAAGAGGTTGTCAAGGACATGCCGGCCAAGATCATCCAGGACGTGGTCCTCGAACTATCGCCGGCGCAGAAGGAAGCCTACGACCTGGCCGAGAAGGACGGCATCGTCCACCTGGATGCGATGGGTGAGACAGTCACGGTGCAGCACGTTTTCGAGCTGGTGATGCGGCTGAAGCAGATTTGCAATTTCGATCCGCGCACCGGGCAGAGTGCCAAGCTGGAGCAACTGGTGGCCGACATGGCCGAGGTCGCCGACAGCGGCCGCAAGGCCATCATCTTCTCTCAGTGGGTCGAGCCGCTGGCGGTGATCGCCCAGGCCCTGGCCCCGTTTGGCCCGCTGCAGTTTCACGGCCAGGTCGCCCAGCGCGACCGTCAGCCGATCCTCGACCGCTTCCGCACCGACCCGACCCGGCACGTGCTGCTGATGAGCTATGGCACTGGCAGCGTCGGCCTCAACCTGCAATTCGCCAACTACGTTTTCCTCTTCGATCGCTGGTGGAACCCGGCCGTGGAGGACCAGGCCATCAACCGCGCCCATCGGCTAGGGCAGAAGGCGCAGGTCTACGTCAAGCGCTTTGTCAGCCAGGGCACCATCGAGGAGCGCATCGCCGAGGTGCTGGAACGCAAGCGCCAGCTGTTCAACGATTTGCTGGGGCAGAACGGCCTGCCGCCGTCGCTGGGGTTGACGGAGGATGATATTTTTGGGCTGTTCGCGATCCGCAGTCGGCCCAAGCGGATGGCGGCGTGATGTAATACCAGGCCCGAGCGCCAGCGAGGGGCTATCTCCCCTCGCTCGCGCTCGGGGCTGGTTCGATCACTTATCGTCCAGGCGCACCTGCACCACCGCCTCCAGCGCCTTGACACCCTCGCCGGGGTGCTTGTACACCTTGGCGACCACGCCATTGACCCGGCTGCGAATGGCGTGCTGGTCGAGGACCGTCTCGGTGCGGCGCAGCTCGCGGGCGGCCACCTTGACCGCCTCGGTCTTGCTGATCGTGTCGTAGATACACCGGTCATAGCCGAGCTTGGCGGCGGTCACGTCCTCGATGGGGGCCGCGCCCTTGCGCCACAACCCGTCGGCCCGAATCCAGCGTTCGCGGGCCTCTTCGCGTGTCTTTTCCGAAGCGACCCGGTCCGCCTCGGCGGCATCGAGCCGGGCCAGCTTGATGCTCACATCGTCCAGGGCCAACGAAGGATCGGTCAGGGCCAGGAGTTGCCCCGCCTCGACGCGCGTCCCTTCCTTGAGGGGCAGGAACCACTTCTCCAGGCGGTGGAGACGGACCTTATTGGGCCGTATCTCCTCACGCCGATTGAGGGGGCGATACCACCTGCGGTCGAGCTGGATCCAGTTGTCTCCCGGTCCCTTTTCGTCGGGCAGCACCTCGGTGATTAGCAGCGTGACCTCTTGCCGGAAGGCCCCGGCCGGCGGCTTCGCGCCGGGTTTGACCGTGATTTCACTGGCGACGGATTGCACGATCCCCTCGACCGGCGTGGCCACGTCGGCGAGTTCGCGCCGTTCTCCCTTGCTGGGCGCCGGGGTCGGCGCTGGCTGGTCCCGGGCCGGGGGCGGGGCAGCCTCAGCGGGACTGGCATACCACCAAACGCCGCCGCCTACCAGGACCGCCAGGGCCAGGACGACGCTGACGGCCAGCTTCAGTTTTCGGATAAACATGGCTCGGATGACTCCGTGGGCAAGAGCGACGGCGTGGGGCGCCGCCGCTGCGATTCCGGTTCCACCGGCCGCGCCACCGAGCGCGGCCTTCAACGTGATTTGGGCCAGGCTGCTCTCGACCGCTTCGACGCGCGTCCGGCCGGCCAGCAGGGCGCCCAGCACGGCTGCCGGCAACAGCAGTCCGCACCGTTCCAGGCGCCGCCGGAGTCGTTGCGCGGCCCGCTTCAGCCGGATCGCCACCGTCCCCTTCGGGCAGCCGAGTTCGTGGGCCGCCTCCTGGTTGGTCTTCCCCTCGAAGTAGCAGAGCACGACCGGGGCGCGATACTTCTCCGGCAGTGTGGCGATGGCCTCGTCCAGCACGGGCCGCAGATCGCGCCAGGCGCCGGACTCCTCGTCGTCGGGCGGTCCCTCGGCCGGCAGCTCGGCCATCGCCCGGGTCCCGGCCCGGGCACGCAGGGCGATGCGGTAGGCCACGCGATACAGCCAGGCGCCGATGGCATCGCCCCGGGCGATGGACGCAGCCTTGCGCACCAACACCAAGAAGGTGGCCTGGAAGGCGTCCTCGACATCGGCCGCCGGCAGCAGACGGCGGCAGACTGCCAGGACCATCGGCCCGTACCGCCAGAATAGCGTCTCGAACGCCGCCTCATCCCGCTGACTGATAAAGCGCTCCAGCAGCAGGCGGTCCGACAGTCCCCCCGCGATCTCCTCGCCAACGCGGCGGCGGAGCAGGCGCAGCAGGATCGCGAACTGTTCGGTGGCCACGAGGTTTCCTCTGCCCTGTATAGAGACAGCAGGGGAAGGAACGGTTTCATTTTTGTTTCATCCGGCAGACGCGTGCCGTGGGACTCGCTTTGCTTTCAATGAACAAGGCCCCGCTACCCGGGCGAGAGGTGTCGTGCTCGGGCAGCGATCTTACGGTGCGCGCGTATTTTCGACGCCACCGCCCCAAGCGGCTCGGCTTGAGATCGACCTCGCCTACTTCCCCGACGTCGTCTGTTGCCCCGCCGACCCTGCTCAGATCGGCACCACTTGCAGCCCTAACTCCCGCGCTTTGCGCCGCAGCGCTTTGACCTGACGCTCCTGCTGCTTGACTTCTTCGGCTGCCGTGCTCTCACGGCGATACGCTTCCCCACGCGTGATGAGGCGATAGAAGAGCTTCGCCAGCTTGTGGGCTGTCGCCCTGATGGCGCTGCCTATCCCCAGCCGGGCCCGCAGGCGGCGCAGGAAATTACCCAGCACGCTCTTACTTCTGAGCAAGGACCGCGCCGCCAGCCGAAACGCCCTGGCCACCCGGCTGGCCGTCTGGGCGGGATAGCGGATCCGCTTGCCCGATTGGTGCTTGCGCGGCGCCAGCGTCGTCCAGGCCGCGAAGTGCTTGTCCGTCGGGAAACGTGCCGCCAGGTCCGGGCCTGTCTCCGACAAGACCGTCAGCACCGTGCTGGCGCCCAGACCGTCCACTTCCGTGACACGCACGCCCGTCAACTGGAAGATCAAGGCGTCGGCGTCGAACTCCGTCGGGCGGTTGCGACTCTTGGGCGCGGCCTTCTGGGACTCGGGCAACGGACGCCCCTGGGTCTTGTCCGGCATCGGCCCGGCCGCCTTGGCGTACTCCCGGTCACAGACATGGAGCTGATTCTGGTAGAAGTCCCAGGCCTTGAGCAGTTGTTTCAGCTCGAACAGGTGGGCCGTGTCCCAGGTCCCTTCCAGGGCCTTGGCAATCTCCTCGCGGCTCTTCTTGCAGCTGGGATCGCGCATCGCCGCCAGCGTCTGGGGGTCACGCTGCCCCTGGGCGATGGCACGCAGGATGCGCATGCCGGTGACGCCGGCGATGCTCGACACGGCCAGGTCCAAATGAACATTCATCTGGACCAGCACTTTGAGCATCATCTGCAAGAGCTTGGCTGCCTCGGTGATCAGATGCTCGCGATGCCGCCACAGCGTCCGCAACGCCAGCACCTCGTGCGCGGGTCGAAAACAGCTCTTGAGCTGGCCACAGGCGTGCATCTGCTGCAGCCAGACCGCATCGCAAACGTCGGTCTTCTTCTTGAGGTTGCGGGCCAGGCTGCGTGGATCGACCACCACCACTTCGAAGCCCTGGCTTTCCAGGAAGTCGCATAAGCACATCCAGTAGACGCCGGTCGATTCGAGCACGACGCTCGTGACGCCGCAGTGGCGTAACCACTCGGCCAGCGTCTGTAGGTCGGCGGTATAGACGCCGAAGCTACGCACGGGCTGCGGATCGCAAGCGGGGTCGACGGCGACGACGTGGCTGGCGCTGCCGACGTCGATGGCGGCGGCACAGGGCCGGACGATGCGGGGCGGCGGGATGGGCTGGCGTGTCTTCTTCCGAGGCATGAGGACCTCCAACGACGGTGAGGGACGGGCGAAGAAAATGTCGGCGGAGGATGGGTCGAACGAAGGACGAGACTTTCAAGCGGGCTCGCGGCACCAAGGAAAGTGAAGCCGACCCAAGGGCCAAGCTCAAGCACGGGCTCAGAGGCACCAGATCAAACGCGGCCACCGCGCTCCGCCGCCACAAAGAAGAGCTAGAGAAGCGCAGTGCGAACGGAAAGCCGATGGCCTGTCAGGTTCATAGCGGAACGTGTGCCAGGGACTGGCATCAGCCCTTTCAATGAACAAGGCCCCGCTACCCGGGCGAGAGGTGTCGTGCTCGGGCAGCGATCTTACGGTGCGCGCGTATTTTCGACGCCACCGCCCCAAGCGGCTCGGCTTGAGATCGACCTCGCCTACTTCCCCGACGTCGTCTGTTGCCCCGCCGACCCTGCTCAGATCGGCACCACTTGCAGCCCTAACTCCCGCGCTCTCGCCTGCAGCGCTTTGACCTGACGCTCCTGCTGCTTGACTTCTTCGGCTGCCGTGCTCTCACGGCGATACGCTTCCCCACGCGTGATGAGGCGATAGAAGAGCTTCGCCAGCTTGTGGGCTGTCGCCCTGATGGCGCTGCCTATCCCCAGCCGGGCCCGCAGGCGGCGCAGGAAATTACCCAGCACGCTCTTACTTCTGAGCAAGGACCGCGCCGCCAGCCGAAACGCCCTGGCCACCCGGCTGGCCGTCTGGGCGGGATAGCGGATCCGCTTGCCCGATTGGTGCTTGCGCGGCGCCAGCGTCGTCCAGGCCGCGAAGTGCTTGTCCGTCGGGAAACGTGCCGCCAGGTCCGGGCCTGTCTCCGACAAGACCGTCAGCACCGTGCTGGCGCCCAGACCGTCCACTTCCGTGACACGCACGCCCGTCAACTGGAAGATCAAGGCGTCGGCGTCGAACTCCGTCGGGCGGTTGCGACTCTTCGGCGCGGCCTTCTGGGACTCGGGCAACGGACGCCCCTGGGTCTTGTCCGGCATCGGCCCGGCCGCCTTGGCGTACTCCCGGTCACAGACATGGAGCTGATTCTGGTAGAAGTCCCAGGCCTTGAGCAGTTGTTTCAGCTCGAACAGGTGGGCCGTGTCCCAGGTCCCTTCCAGGGCCTTGGCAATCTCCTCGCGGCTCTTCTTGCAGCTGGGATCGCGCATCGCCGCCAGCGTCTGGGGGTCACGCTGCCCCTGGGCGATGGCACGCAGGATGCGCATGCCGGTGACGCCGGCGATGCTCGACACGGCCAGGTCCAAATGAACATTCATCTGGACCAGCACTTTGAGCATCATCTGCAAGAGCTTGGCTGCCTCGGTGATCAGATGCTCGCGATGCCGCCACAGCGTCCGCAACGCCAGCACCTCGTGCGCGGGTCGAAAACAGCTCTTGAGCTGGCCACAGGCGTGCATCTGCTGCAGCCAGACCGCATCGCAAACGTCGGTCTTCTTCTTGAGGTTGCGGGCCAGGCTGCGTGGATCGACCACCACCACTTCGAAGCCCTGGCTTTCCAGGAAGTCGCATAAGCACATCCAGTAGACGCCGGTCGATTCGAGCACGACGCTCGTGACGCCGCAGTGGCGTAACCACTCGGCCAGCGTCTGTAGGTCGGCGGTATAGACGCCGAAGCTACGCACGGGCTGCGGATCGCAAGCGGGGTCGACGGCGACGACGTGGCTGGCGCTGCCGACGTCGATGGCGGCGGCACAGGGCCGGACGATGCGGGGCGGCGGGATGGGCTGGCGTGTCTTCTTCCGAGGCATGAGGACCTCCAACGACGGTGAGGGACGGGCGAAGAAAATGTCGGCGGAGGATGGGTCGAACGAAGGACGAGACTTTCAAGCGGGCTCGCGGCACCAAGGAAAGTGAAGCCGACCCAAGGGCCAAGCTCAAGCACGGGCTCAGAGGCACCAGATCAAACGCGGCCACCGCGCTCCGCCGCCACAAAGAAGAGCTAGAGAAGCGCAGTGCGAACGGAAAGCCGATGGCCTGTCAGGTTCATAGCGGAACGTGTGCCAGGGACTGGCATCAGCCCTCAAGCTGATCCTTTGTCGGCCGCGCGGGTGTGCATACACGGAATTATATGCATCGTGGCGCTTTGCGCCAAAATGTGAAGGCGCATGTCATTATTTGACAAGGGATTGCGGCGTGGGCGCCAGGACGCATATAATTCCCGGCGAATTATATGCAAGGTGGGAATTCTGGGTGAACCCGCACCGCCTTCCGTATCCTGCCGGGGCGGGGTGATTGTAGGCGAATGGCCGACAGCGACACGCTGCCCGCCATCCTCTATACTCAGGGTTCGCCGGGTGACAGAGCCGGCGCGCGGTTCGACGGAGTCCTGCTCGATGGGGTCCCCGCTTTCTCGCCAGCATGTTGCGGCCCTGGACGGCGTCCGGGGCGTGGCGATCATCATGGTCCTGGTTTGCCACGGGGCCTCCGTCCTGCCGACCGACTCCGGGGCCAGCCAGGCCTGGCGGCACCTGCTCGAACAGGGTGCCTACGGTGTCGATCTCTTCTTCGTCCTGTCGGGCTACCTGATCACCGGCATCCTGCTCGATACGCGCGAAGACCCCGCCTATTTTCGCACTTTCTACTGGCGGCGGGCGCTACGCATCTTCCCGGCCTACTACTGCTACCTGGCCATCATATTCCTTGTGGTGCGCCCGCTCTATCAACGCCAGGGGGCCGACCCCTGGGCCGATGTCAGTCCCTGGCCGTACCTGGCTTACCTCCAGAACTGCCTGCCGGGCGGCGGTAACGGCCGGCCGCTGCTTTCGCACCTGTGGAGCCTGGCCGTGGAGGAGCAGTTCTACCTCGTTTGGCCGGCGCTGGTCTACCTGGTGCCCCGGCGCGGGCTGGCGCCGCTCTGTGCCGTCCTGGCCGTCGGAGCACTGGGGCTGCGCTGCGGCCTGGCCCACTATGGTCTCGATATGGAGTATGCTCACCGGCTGACGCCGGCCCGCCTCGACACCTTGCTCCTGGGCGCCCTGCTGGCCCAGGCGGTGCGCAGCGAACGCGGGCTGGCCTGGTGCCGCACCTGGATGCCGCGCCTGGGCCTCGCGGCGGCGGTCGGCATCCTGGTGCTGAGTCGCGGCACACACGGTTTTGACATGTTCGACCCGCTGGTGTACGCGGTGGGCTGGTCGTTGACGGCCGTGCTTTCCGCGGCGATCGTCTTTGCCGCGGCCACGGCTCCCAAGGGCCGAGGGCAACGCCTGCTCACCGCGCGCTGGCTGCAATCGTTTGGGCGCTATAGTTACGCCATCTACCTCCTGCACCCACTGGTGCAGCAGCTTCTGCCGTACTACTGGATCGGCTTTCTGAAGCGTCAGTCCGAAACGCTCTACTGGGCGGGCCTGCTGACGTTTCCGCTGGTCGTGATCCTGGGCGGCTACGGCCTCGGCTGGCTCTCCTGGCATCTGCTGGAGCGGCACTTCCTGCGCTTGAAGGATCGCTTTCAGTATGCGGCGCGGTGAGACCCGGTCCGCCCGCTACGTTGACTCTCACTCGCGTGCTGGGCTATAATCCCGACACTATTCCACCTCCGCAAGCCGTCCCGATAGAGGATTCGCACCCATGCCTGCCGAGCCCTCCGCCAAAGGATCGCGTCGTTCCATCCGCATCGGGCAGTACACCGTGGAGGCTCCGCTGATGCTGGGGAGCCTGGGTTCGGGGTACCGGGCGACCGACCTGAGCGCCGGCCGCACGGTGGCTCTGAAGGTGCTGCCGCCGGAGTTGGCGGGTAACCCGGCCGCGCAGGAGCGCTTCCAGCGCGAGGCCAAGCGGGCCGCCAAGGTGCGCTCGGCGGGGATCGCCAACGTGCTGGATTTCGGCGACGCCAGCGGGACCTGGTACCTGGCGCTGGAACTGGCCGAGGGCGAAACCCTGAGCGACTACGTGCCGCGCCACGGCGCTCTGGAGGGCGAGGCGGTCCGCGACATTCTGGTCCAGGTCACCCGCTCGCTTTGTCTGTTGCAGCGCGAGGGGATCGTGCCGCGCGACCTGTCCGCCGGCAACTTCCGGGTGGTGGGCGAAGCGGACGCGAACGGTCGGCTGAGCGTCAAGTTGCTGGACCTGGGGCTGTTGCGTCCGGCCAACGACGACTCGGCGGGCGATCTGCGCGCTGCCCTGAGCGGCCTGGGGGCCACCGCCTGGTACTTGCTCACCGGCAAGCGCAGCGCCAAGCCGGACCTGGGCTCGCTGGCCGGCGATGTCCCGGACGAGGTGCGGACCGTTTTGCGGAAGCTGCTGGCCCAGCGGTCGGAGGAGCGTTACCAGACCCCGGCCGCCGTGCTCGAGGCGCTGGGTGAGGAAGAGCCGACCGGCCCGGATCAGCTGGCCGAGCCGGACCTGGAGGCCGTGACCGAGGCCGCCGCGATCGGCAGCGGGGGTGCGTTGAAAGGGCTGGCCGCCGGCGCGGACGAGGCGGACGATGAACCGCCGCGCAAGCCGGCGCCCCCGCCCGGAAACGCCGACGGGACGATCCCGACGAAGAAGAGGAGCGCCCCGTGCCCACCCGCCGTACCCGAGATGAGGAGCCCGAGATGGAGAAGAAGGCGGACCTCGACGAGGGCGAGCGACCGACCCGGTCCAGGAAGCCGATCAACAAGGCGATGATCTGGGGAGCCGTCGCCTTCGGCGCGATCCTGCTGGTGGGGGGAGGACTCATCCTGCTCCTGACGAAGTCGGATGACCCCGTCCCGGACAAACGCCGTGCCCAGAATTCCTCGACGGGCGTCAACGAGCCCAGGAGCACCGAGCCGGCGGGCACCGGCCGGGAGAAACCGCCGGGCCTGCCGAAGAAGGTGGAGCCGGACAAGCCGGCCGAGCAGCAGCCACCCCCCTCGCTTTACATCCCCAAGGAGGCGATCAACTGGGACAAGGTAACGAAGGATTACACCGGCCCGTCGGCGGTGGCTCCCGTGGTGCCGGCGGACACGCCCGTCTTTCGCGTGGCGCGGGTGGTGCCGGTGGGGACCAAACCGGGCACGGCGTTCGATTCGATCGCGGCCGCCTGTGCGGCCATTCCGGAGGGGAAATGGGGCATCGTCGAGGTGCAGGACAACGGTCCGATCTTCGAGGCCCCGATCGCGCTCAAGGGCGCAGTGTCGAGATTCGCGGCGGGCAGGGGTTCGCGCCGCTGATCGTCTGGGACACCACCCAGACCCGGGCCGAACTGAAGCCGGGCAAGCCGTCCGCCGCCCCGCCGCACGACGATGTCCCAGCGCTCCTAAGCGTCGAGAAGGGCTCGCTGCTGCTGGGCCACATCCACCTGGCGGTCGACTGGCCGGAAAAGATGAGCGGCAACGGCTGCCTGGTCCGGGTGAGCGGCGGCAGCTTCTTCGCCTGGGAATCGACCTTCTCCGTCGGCGGCAAGCCGGCCAACCCCGTGACCGCGGTTCGCTTCGAGGGCGGCGCCGGCAAGACCTGCCGGTTGCGACAGTGTTTCGCCCGCGGCGCCCACCTGACCGCCCTGGACCTGCCGATGCCCGGCGCCGACGTGATGATCGACGGCACGCTCCTGGTCGGCGGTGCGGACCCGGTGCTGACGGTCGCGGGCGGGGCCACCCCCGATGGCGCCACCACCCTGCGTGTCCTCCGTTCGACCCTGATCGGGCGCGACAAGCTGATCCAGCTGCGGACCGCGCCGCCTCCGGCCGGCGATCCGGCCCTGCACTGGATGGGCTGGGATGTGCTGCTATGGCGGACCGGCGAGAGTTCCGGCGGCACGATGGTGGACCTGCCCAAAGACGCCGGCCCGAAAAACATCACCTGGCACGCCGTCAATAGCTTGTACGCCGGCTGGGAAACGTTGCTCTCCGGTCGCGAGCCGCTGGCTGGCTCCAACGAGGCCGCCTGGCACGCCGCCTGGAGCATGACCGAGGGGGACATCGCGCAGCCCAACGCCTGGGTGCGGGGGCTGCCGCTCGATCCCGCCGAGGCGCTGCCCTGGGCTTACCACACCTATCCCGGGCCGGTCGGATTCGTGGCCACCTACGGGACTGGGTTCCTTGGCTGCGATCTCTGGCAGCTCCCCTGGGTCCGCAACCGCTGGCTGGACATCACCACCCAGCGCACCCGGCCCACCGATGTCGAACTCCTCGATCCCAAGGGGGCCCTGCCGATTCCCGAACCGACCGACCTGCTCGTCTATCACGGCGAGCGGCTCGATCTCGACAAGGTGGACCTGGGGGCTTACCTGAAGGGCGTCGCCAAGAAGCAGAAGCTGGCGCCGCTGGTGGTCATGCACCTGCACGGCACCGGGCATCGCAAGTTCAGCCCGGTCCGCGTCGAGAATGCTCACCTGTTCCTCTATTTCGAGCCGCCGGCGGACGGGGCGGAACCGCTCGTGCTGGAACCGGACCCCACCGTCGTGCCGGACGGCAATGCCCTGTTCGAGGTGACGCGCGGCAACCTGTGGATGATCGGCGCCGATGTCCGCTGCCCCGATTTCAAGACCGCCCTGGTGCCCAGCTATGTCGTCATGGTGCGCGACGGCAATTTCTTCCTCGAGCGCCTCGCGCCTGCAGGGGCCGATCAGCCATGCACCGCCCAACTACTGGGGCCTGGTCCGCGTCGAAGGGACCGGCAACGGCCTGCGCGGCGTGGCCTGGACCGTGTCGATCAACCAGTCCACCCTGGTGTCCGGCAAGATAGTGCTGCACCTGGCAGCCACCGGCCTGCGCGCACCATCTCAACCAGTCGCTGGTGGTCACCCCGGACCGGGCCGTCGCCTTCCAGCTCGCCTTGCCGCAGAAAGAGGTACCCGGCCATGCCACGCGCGACGGCTCGCCCAGCGCGCTGCACGGCATGTTCGGCGAGGCGCATCCCAATGTCGAGTTGACCGCCGACCATGTCACCTTCGCTGCAAAAGAGACGGTGTTTTACGTGGACGACGTGCCGGTGAAGTTGGATGCCCCGCCGTACCTCTGGCCGGTGATCGCCGACCCGGTGCTGCTCCAGATGAAGCACTGCGTCTTCCTGAATCCTTTTACCGACAAGGATGCCAAGGACCCCAAGGAGGCCAAGCCGTCCCCCGCGGCCCTGCTCGAGTTTTCCGGCGAGGCGTTGCGGCGCGGGCTGGTCTGCTGGCAGGGCGAGGGGAACGTCTACGACCGCCGGCTGCACGCCTTCGCCATGATGGTCGCTGCCGACGGCAAGCCGGTGCGCGACTACAAGCCGCAACCCACGGCGGTCTGGGAGCGCCTGTGGGGCCCGGCCGATCATTCGGCCAACTTCGACGTGCCCTTCAAGACGACGCTCGATCTGGAAAAGCTGCCCCTGGAACAACTGGCCCTGCCAGCCACGCCAGTGTTGAAAGAGAAGCCGGGGGCCGACCTGACGAAGCTGCTGGGGATCAAGAAGAAGTGAGTCGGGACGCTCCCGGAGACAGAGCGACAATCGCAGAGCCCGTGGCGTCAGCGAGGGTGCTCAGCCGAAACCCTCGCTGACGCCACGGGCTGTGACACGCTGCGTTGCCTACTCCGCCCTGATTCCCTTAACCAGAAATGTTTCCCGATCCAGGTCCGTGTCCTTACCGTTGAAGAGCGCCTGTTCTCGTCCCGTGCCGAGTTCCACGGTGACCTTCATTCCCGGCTTCAGGTCCGCCAGTTCGGCCGGCTTCCCCTTGATGAGGATGCGGGCCTTGCGGTCGACGCGGAATTCGGTCCGTGGAGCCTGGTAGCCCACTTCCAGCTCCAGCCCTTCGATCTGCAGCTTGGCCCCGTCCAGGATGAACTCGCCCTTGAGCTTGACCGTGACCGGCGCGGTGGAGACGGTGATCGTCTTGCGCTTGGCGTCGATGGCCTGCACCACTTGGCCCTTGACGGTCAGCGTGTTGGCCGCGGCGGCGGCCTCTTCCCGGGCTGCCGGTTTTGGTGCTTGCTCCTCGAACGCCAGTGCGGCCTCAGCCGGGTCGGCTTGGCCCTGGGCGCCGGCGCGGAGCCAGCAGGCCCAGGCCGCTGCCGACCAGGGCCACGGTCAGGACCAGCGCCGCCACGATCTTCAGCTTGGTGAGCCACATTTTCCGAAGCACTCCCCTGGCGAGCACGGCGGCGGAGGCGGGGACGGCGCCGGCTGCCGGCCCCACGGCAAAACCCACGGCCGCCTTGGCGGTGCCCAGCACCAGCGGCACCGGCACCGCGGCCGACGAGACGTTCTGAAACAGAAGGACCGCGAGCACACCCCCCGAAACGACCACGCCGCGGCGGCCCAGGCGGAGGCGCAGACGCTGCCGGGCCCAGACCAGGCGCGATTCCACCGTGCCGACGGGGCAGCCCAGCTCGCGGGCGGCCTCGGCGTTGGTCAACCCCTGGAGATAACAGAGGACAAAGGGCAGGCGGTACTTGGCCGGGAGCCGATTCACCTCGTCGTCGATGAGCCAGCGGATTTCCCGCCAGCCCGCCTCGGTAGCGGGGTCGGAGCCGCCGGGGAGCGACTCGATGGTCCCGCCGCTGCCCGGGCCTGGTCGTCCGGCCGCGCGAGTCTTGACGGCCAGCGCGATGCGGTAGGCGACCCGGTGCAGCCAGCCGGCGAGGGAATCGCGGCGACTGATCGAGGCGGCCCGGCGGGCCAGCACCAGAAAGCTGGCCTGAAAGGCGTCCTCCGCCGCGTGGCTGTCGCGCAGCACGCGGCGGCAGGTGTTGAAGACCATGCGCCCATGCCGCCAGACCAAGAGCTCAAACGCGGCCTCGTCCTGGGCCACGGTGAACCGCTGCAAGAGTTGGGCATCGGGTACGCCGGAGATGCCGTCGGCTGCTGCCACGGTGCGAAGGTGCTGCAATAGTCCCTGAAGGGCCGCACTTGCCATGCTTGCTCCTCGCCGAAAGCGCCTTAGTCTTTCGTAGTTAGAGGGGGCTCCGGCCCGGAGCCCTCAACATTTTTCTGGCACGGGGGGCAACGAGCAGGCCCGCAGGCAGCTCGGGCACATGATCCGCCGCCCGGCTCGTCCGGCACTGTAGCGTAACCTCTGCCCGCAATGCTTGCAGCGAAAATGCAGGACCGCCTCGGGCACGGCCCGGCGTTTGAGGTAGAAATATCCGGCCGCCGCGGTCAGCACCGCCCCCGCGATTGCAGCCAACACAAGCAGGAGTGGCGTCATCGGATTGTCCTCCGTGGGGGGCTCAATTATCAGCCTGGCGGGGGCGCGTGGCGGGAAGCGGCGCCGTGCGAGGGCGCGACCGGAGGGGATGACGCATTCACCCCGAACAGCTAACGGAAAAACGTTACAGTCACCACGAATTGTTCCGCGCCCGCCCGCTCCGCGGAAAAACTGAGGGTTTTCAGCCGGAAAGCCCTCTATACCACCAACAGGGGGACTCCCCGCACCGAGTCTCTGGGCCCACGACATGCTGTCTGAGTGACAGCCTGCTGCCACCAGCGGCGCCCCGAGGGCTCGACATTCCCGGAGCGCTCAGCGATAATCAGGTTCGGTTACCCGCCGGATCGTTCCTACGACAGAAGTCCCACCGGTGTCCGCGTTAGAGTGACTGCCGCCGTTCGTCTGATGTCATGGGTAGACCTGCGCCGCACACGCCCTGTCGGGATGCCCGTGGTCACCGTGGGATCCAAATAGCAGCATGCGATGATGCGAAAGGCCGGAAGGGGCCTGCGACGAGCGAACGGTCCTATCGCCGCCGAGGCGGCGGGCAACCTGCGAAGTAACTCAGGCGGGGCGGCACGCAGCCCCAGTAACGGACACCCTTGAGCGAGCTCATGAACGACTTCATTACTCCGTTTTGGTCGCGGTGCTCCGGTTCGTCATCTCCGCTCAAGGGGCGGCGCCCCTCCGCCGTGTTCGACTGGCCCTGCTCGCCCTGGTCCTTGGACTCGGCGCCGTGCTGGCGCGAGCCGAGGCCCCCGCCAAGCCCGCGCCCGCCGCCAAGCCCGGGGTAGAAACCTACACGTTCACCTTCGACAACAAGCCGTGGTCGCAGGTCATTGAATGGTTTGCCGACACCACCGGGCTGGCCTTCGTCGGCAATCACAAGCCCGCCGGCACGTTCACCTTCCTGCCGCCCAAGGTGAACGGCACGCTGAAGAAGTACACCGTCGGCGAGGTCATCGATCTGCTCAATGAAGCGCTGCAGGTCAATTCGACCACCAAGCGCTACATGCTGATCCGGCGGGCCCAGACGTTCACCCTCGTTCCCGCGGACGACAAGATCCCGCGTGACCTGATTGCGACAGTGGACGTGGCCGATCTGCCGCGGCGCGGCAAGACCGAGATCGTCCGTGTCAACGTGCCCGTCGAGGGCGGCGATGTTGAAGAGCTGGTGCCGAAGCTCAAGCTGATGATGACCCAACTCGGCGACGCCGTGGGCATCCCGGCCAACAACCACGTGGTCCTGGTCGATACCGTGGGCAGTCTCACGGAAGTGCTCAAGACCATCCGGACCCTCAGCGACAAGTCAACGGAGGCGGCCAACCGCTATACGCACCAGTGCAAGTACATCAAGGTGCGCGAGGGCGAGCGGGTGGTGCGGGAACTGTTCGGCCTGCCGCCGACCCTGCCGCCCGAGGCCCACATGTTCCTCCGCCTGAACATGATGCAGATGCAGCAGCAACAGGGGAACAAGCCTGGGGCCGCCCCCGCCCATCCCACACGGCCGCTGGCCGTTGCTTCCTCCGATGAATCCAACGTGATCCTCGTCACCGGCCCAGCGGACAAGGTGGCCCAGGCGAAGCAGGCCCTGACCGACCTGGAGGAGAAGGCCCGCGACGCCGGCGCCAAGGAACAGCCGGTCGGCGGGCCCATGGTCAAACGCTACGCCGTGCCGAGCGGCGAGGCCGGGCAACTGGCCGGGCTGCTCCAGGAGAAATACCGCACGGCCCCTGCCGTCCGCATTGTCAACCTCGGGCCCAACGAGCTAATGGTCTGGGCGCCGCTAGCCGATCACTTCGAGATCGCCGGCTTCATCACCGAAAGTATCGGTAGCCCCAAGGTCAAGATCATCCCGCTCAAGACCATCGACGCCTACGATTTGGAAGATACCCTGAAGGGGATCTTCGGCGACCGCTCCAAGGCTGGTACCAAGACCCCGTACATCGAATCGCGCGGCGCAGCAGCATCATCGTTCACGGCAGCGACGACCAGATTGCGGAAATCGAGGCGGCCATCAAGCGGCTCGACGTTCCCTCCTCCTCGTCCTACTCGTCCAGCGGCGGCCCGCTGAAGGTCATCAGCCTGGATCGCGGCAGCGGGGTCGTGGTGGCCGAGGAGCTGCAAAAACTGCTCAAGGCGATGGGTAAGGACTCGAAGATCATCAAGCCGGGCGTGCCCGACGAGCCGGCCAAGCCCGACAAGCCCAGCAAGCCGGAAAAACTGGACACGCCGCCGAAGGTTGACAAGAAGGTGTCCCTGGATGCGGCCGACGACGGCGATCGCCCGGCCCCGCCCAGCGCGAGCAAGAAGTCCATGCTCATCATCCCTTCGGGCGGCCACATCGCCATCGTCACCGACGACCCGGCCGAGCAGCAGCTGGCGGAGAAGCTCCTCGACCTGATCACGGCGACGAGCGATAGCGACGAGTTCGCCATCATCCACCTTAAGAACACCAAAGCAGTGGACGTGGCCCGGATGCTGGACGAGATGTACAACGGCCCGCGCCTGACGCCCCAGCAACTACAGCAACAGCAACAGCAGCAGCAACTGCTGCAACAGCAGCAGGCGCTGGCGGCCCAGCAGCAACAGCCGCAAGGGCAGTCGCCCGGTTCGCATTCGGGCAGCCATTCCAGCCACTCCGGCAGCGCCTCGGTCAGCAGCCCTTACTCGTCGTCGTCCTCCTGGTCGAAGTACGAACACGTCCGCATCCTGGCCGACGAGAATCTGAATGCGATCCTGGTGAAGGCGGCACCGATCGACATCCTCACCATTCGGGCCTTCGTCCGCGACCATCTTGACGTGAGCAATGCCGATTCCAAAACCGCCATGAAGAACTATGTCATCCCGGTGAAATGGGCCAATGCCCAGGAGGTGGCCTCGGTCGTCACCGCCATCTACCGCGAGCAGATGAACGTCAATCCACTGCCGGGCCGGCGTGGGGGCGGGGCCGTGTTGTTTGCCCAGGCCAACGGCAATCCGAATGTCGGTCGGCCGGTCGATATGAACGGCAATGTCCGCCCCATCGAGTTGTCCATCGACGTGGACGAGCGCACCAACGCCCTCATCATCCAGTGCACCGGACTGTTGATCGAACCGGTACGGGCCCTGGTGCAGGACCTGGACGAGGCCGCCAAGAACGCTCGCATCACCGTCAAGGTGCGGCCTGTTCGCGGCATCGACCCGGTGCTGGTGCAGCGCGTGGTCGACGCCATCCAGGGCCGGCGTGCCAATACCACGGCTCCGGGGCTGCCCGCAGTACCGCCGGGTGGTTTCCCCAATCCCGCCGGCGCCAACCCCGGAATGCCGGGATTCGGTGGCTTCCAGCTTGTCCCGGTGGGGGGCGGGCCGCGGCCAGTGGTTCCGGCGCGTGGGCCCGGATGACCCTTCGCGCTGCACTTCTGGTAGAACGCCAGGGCCTCGTGCGGGAGTCGCCGCCCCACGTCCAGTCCGCGCGCTGGGGTCCAGCAGCAGCGAGCGCAGTCCATAGCAGACACGCCCGCGAATGTGCAGAATCCCATTCCCCCGTCGCGGCGACGCCGGTAGAATGGAAGAAGTTTCGCGAGAGGCTCTGACGAAGCCGCATCGATCATCCAGCCCTTGGCGGGACGTTACGCGATCTGCGGACTCCTATTTGGCGATAGGAGCCTCTCCTTGTGGGATAGGGGGTGACACGTCTCCGACGTTCGCCCCCTATCTTTTTCACCAGGGACAGGTTGGGATCAAGAAGGGGTCAGGCCCCTTTTGCCGGGACGGCCTCGAGGGTGCTCCGCACAAAAGGGGCCTGACCCCTTTTTGATCCCTGCCGGCGAGCCTGTATGAAGGCCATCATCAGCGACATTCACGCCAACCTGGAAGCCTTCCAGGCCGTGCTGGAGGACATCCGCCAGTACAACGTCGAGGCGATCTATTGCCTCGGCGACGTCGTCGGCTACGGCCCCAACCCGCGCGAATGTCTCGACCTAGTCATGGAGTGGTGCCAGCTCTGCATGCTGGGCAACCACGACCAGGGGGCCGTCTTCGATCCGAAAGGGTTCAACGGCGCGGCCGAGCGGGCCATCTTCTGGACGCGGGCGCAGCTGGAAGCCCCGATTCCGTCGCGTCCCGCCGCCGACCGCCGCTGGGAATTCCTCGGCGAGTGTCCGCGCACCTACAAGGAAGACGACGTCCTCTACCTCCACGCCTCGCCGCGCCATCCCATCAACGATTACATCTTCCCCGAGGACGTGTATCACCAGGCGAAGATGGAAAGGCTGTTCAAGCTGATCGATCGCTACTGCTTCCACGGCCACACGCACGTCCCCGGCATCATCACCGAATCGCTGCAGTTCCACGCACCCGATGAGATCGATTACTGCTGGAAGCTGGATGCCAGCAAAACGTTCATCAACGTCGGCTCGGTCGGCCAGCCGCGCGACGGCGACTGGCGTGCCTGTTACGTCCTGCTCGATCACGACGGCACGGTCTATTACCGCCGCGTGGAGTACGACGTGGCGACGACCGTGCAGAAAGTCTACGACGAGCCGGAACTGGATAACTTCCTCGGCAACCGGCTGCGTGAAGGGCGGTGAACAGCGATCCACAGATGACACAGATAAAGGCTCTGCATTATCTGTGTCGTCTGTGCCATCTGTGGATTGCTCTGATTGACTGAGGATCCGGGACCATGATGCCCATCTATCTCGATTACAACGCCACGACGCCCATCGATCCGACGGTCGTGGCCGCGATGCTCCCCTATCTGCGCGAGCTGTTCGGCAACCCCTCCAGCGTCCATGCCTACGGCAAGACGGCCCATGAGGCCGTGGAGCGCGCTCGCCAGCAGGTGGCGGACCTGATCGGCGCGCAGCCCGACGAGATCGTCTTCACCGGCGGGGGCACCGAGGCGAGCAACCAGGCCATCACCGGCGTCTTTTTCGCGGCCTTCCAGGGCGTGCTGGGCCGCATCTTCCGCAAGGAAATGCACATCGTCACCAGCGCGATCGAGCACCCCGCCACCCTCGAGCCTTGCAACTTCCTGGAGCGGCTCGGCTGCAAGCTGACGCGGACGCCGGTGGATCGCACGGGCCAGGTCGATCCCAACGCCATCCGCCGCGCCCTCGACGGACGGACCAGGCTGGTCACCGTGATGCACTCCAACAATGAAGTCGGCACCCTGCAACCGATTAAAGAGATCGCCGCCATCGCCAGGGAGCGCGGTGTGCTGGTCCATACCGATGCCGCCCAGTCGCTGGGCAAGGTAGCCGTTGATGTCAACGACCTTGGCGTTGATCTGCTGACGGTGGCAGGGCACAAGCTGTACGCGCCCAAGGGAGTTGGCGTGCTGTACGTTCGCCGCGGAACGAAGCTGGAGTCGCTGATTCATGGGGCGGGGCACGAAGGCGGGCGACGCGCCGGCACGGAGAATGTCCCCCACCTGGTGGGCCTGGGGACGGCGTGCGCCATCGCGCAGCGGTCCTTGCCCGCGGCCACGGCCCGGCTGCGCGGGCTGCGCGACCGACTTTGGGATGCGCTGAAGAGCGCGCTCGGCGACCGTGTGGTCCTCAACGGCCACCCCGAATTGCGCTTGCCGAACACGCTGAACGTCAACTTTGTTGGTCGCGTTGGGGCGGATTTCCTGGCCACAGTGCCGGAGGTCGCGGCTTCCACGGGCTCGGCCTGCCACGAAGGGAGCGTGACCCAGTCGCCCGTGCTCTGCGCCATGGGCGTATCGCCCGACTTGGGACGCGGAGCGGCGCGGCTGAGCGTCGGACGATTCACCACGGATGATGAGGTGGATCGGGCGGCTGAGGCGCTGGTGAGGGCGGCGCGGAAAGGATGATCGGTCACGGCAGGTAGATCCGGCCGGTGCCGCGATTGTTGTCGATATTCAACAGATAGTCGAGCATCTGCTCGACCACGCGCTCCGTGTAAGAGCGGCTGTGTCGAACGCCTTCCGCGTCCGCCAGCGTAAACACGGGGAGGCTTCGCACGGTGTTCTCATTCTGGATCGTCGTTTCCAGGGAGTCGGGTCCGTCCTTGTTGCGGTTCGCAGTGATAAGGACCAACTCCTGTTGCTGGCAGAGTCGCCAGATTACGTCGTCAGGGGTCTTAGCATCCAGACCGAAGTCGGCAAACTTGTACAGGCCTAGGGACAAATGCCGCCAAACTTCCGCCCAGTAGTCCCCTTCGAGGATCAGGCGAAGAATCTCGACCTGTCCCTGGATGTTAATGTCCGCCAAGATGCCGCGCATCGCCATTCTCCTTGGCTTTCGCTACCCTCTGGCGCCGCAGTTCCTCGGCAAGCGCTCTCGCCTTCCCTCGGCTGGCCTCCAGCTTCGCCCGGATCTCCGGCGGATTCCCCCGCATGCCGGGCCTTGATCGCCGCCCAGTCGCGCTCGACCTCTTCCTTGTGCTCCTCGATGTAACGCAGGGCCAGGTGGATTTGCTCCACGTCGAGCTGGTACCAGCCCGCCATTTCCTCCGGCGTAGTCCCGACACGCGTCTCGGCCAGCACGTCGTAAACGGTGATGCGTGAACCGGCGATCTCCGGACCGCGTCCGCGATCAATGATGGCGTAAGGCTGCATGTCAACCTCCTCTGGATGATGCCCTGGCTGCGGTCATTATAACTGGGTCGGCGCTTTCTAGAACTCCATCCGCGCCACCGCCCGCGCCCCCGCGCGGAGCGGCAGCCAGGCCCCGATTGCGCCAACCACCAGGCCCGGCAGCAGGCCGAGCAGTGACAGGTAATCGCCGAGCGTTAGGCCGTCGCCGGGGCGGCCAAACGCCGCCTGCGTGTGCCAGGGCAGAGCCATTAGCGATACCACGGCCAGCAGAAAGGCCAGTCCCGCCACCAGGTTCAGCGTCCCGCCGAAGCCGGCGGCAATCTTGGACGGATCGGTCTCCGAAAAGGTGGGCATGCAGGCGCCCAGGCCGACGCTCAGGCCGCTTAGCCCGATGGCCAGTACCGCCACCGTGAGGGCGTGCAGGGCCATGGCCAGCCAGGGCATGTCCAGCATCAGGTCGCTGAGGACGATGAGCGTCTCGGCGATGATCACGGACCCCACCGCGGCAAAGGCGAACTTGCCCCACAGCAGCCGCTCGCGTTGCAAGGGCAATAACCCCAGGATCCAGAACTTCTTCCCCTCGAGGCTCAGCATCGGATAGATAAAGCGTCCGGTATAGATACAGAGCAACAGGCCGGTCGTGGTCAAGTTGAGCAGGCTCAGGCCGTTCTGGTACATCCATTCCTCGCTCAGGGCGAAGCGGTGGACGTTGACGAAGTAGAGGCCCAAGAGTCCGCAGAAGATGGCGATCTGCGCCCACTGGGCCGGCTCGCGGCGAAAGGTGCGGAAGTCCTTGACGATAAGCAAGCGCGTTTGCGGATCGAGGAAGGCGACAGAGGCGGCGAGGAGGCGATCGAGCCAGGCCCCGCCGTAGCGCTTGCGCAGGGAGCTGCCCGTGGTCAGCCGGTTGTAGCCGCGCCGATACAGCCGCCGCGCCGCCCAGGCGGTCAACAGGTAGACGAACAGGCCGTTGCTCCAGATCAGGGCCAGGTAGTACAGGGCCCCCGCCTCGTCGCGGGGCGAAGTGAGCAACGAACCCTGGGCGGCCGCCTGCAGCCCCTGCGTCATCCAGTGGCTGGGGATGAATTCGCCCTGGCCGATGCTGAGACCCCCGAGCAGCTCGTTGACCATCACGCGTGCCTCGCCCTGCCGATTCAGAACGCCCGAGGTGTGATAGAGCCACAGGCCGGTGAGTCCGACCACCAGGAGCGCCAGCGCGATGAGGACTTGCTTGCGCTGCCGCGGCACGAAGTTGACGATCAACAGGCAGATGAGCGAGCCGAGACAGCCGGGCAGGAGCACGAAGCCGACAAAGTAGAGCGGCAAGAGGGCGAAAAAGAGCCAGCTCACCTTGTAGACGACACCATAAGCAATAAGGACCGGGGTGCCCAAAAGCAGGAAACCCCAGCTGCTGAAACCGATGGCGCCGCGATACTTGTGGCTGAATACCTGGTCCGAGCGGGCCGGCGTGCTGAGCAGGAAGGCGGCCTCCGCCGACTTGAACAGGCTGCTATACAGGATCAGACCGGTCGAAAAGACCAGCATCACCGCCAGCGCCAAACAGGAAGTCGAACAAGATGCCGATGATGGCCCCAAACGCCGGCACGCGCTGGAAGTGGGCCGAAGCAATGTACGCGAAGCCGGACCAGCTGACCGCGAACACGAACCCCCAGATGACGACGCTGGTCAGGATGATGGAGACAACGCGGATCGCCGATTGTTGCAATACGACCCGCAGGGTGTTGTGCAGCAACCGCCGCCGCAGGCCGGCGAAGACCCGCATCTGATCAACCTTGACCCGGGCCGGGGCGACCAGGCCGTTAGGGATCGGCGCTGATTCCATTCATGGCTCGCTCCTTCACTCCGTCACGGCCGGAGTCTCCTCGGTGAGCTTCAGGAATACGTCTTCGAGAGACCCGTCGAGCGACACCTGTCGCCGTAGCGTATCCAGGGTGCCGCAGCCGATAAGCCGGCCGTGGTCCACGATGCCGATCCGCTGCGCCAGCTCCTGCGCGATGTCCAGCGAATGCGTGGAGAGGAAGACCGTGGTGCCGCCGGCCGCCAGCTTGCGCAGCACGTCCTTCAGCAGGCGAACGCTGCGCGGATCGAGACCCACCGTCGGCTCGTCCACCACCAGCACGCGCGGCTCGTGGAGCAGGGCCGCGGCGAACACCGTGCGCTGCCGCATGCCGTGAGAGTAGCGCTCCGTCAGGTCGTCCACGAATTCGTCCAGGCTGAACAGGCGGACGACCTCGTCCAGGCGCTTCGCCCCATGCTCCGGCGGCAGGCCGTACATCTCCGAGATGAATTGCAGAAACTCGCGACCCGTCAGCTTTTCGTAGAGGAAGGGCGTATCGGGGACATAGGAGAGGAGCTGACGCGCCTGATCGCCCTGGGATTGGATGTCGAACCCGCCGACGCGGACGCTGCCTTCGGTTGGGAAGAGCAGGCCGCAAATCAGCTTGATCGTTGTCGTCTTGCCGGCGCCGTTGGGGCCGAGGAAGGCGAACAACTCACCGGGCTCGATGCGGAGGCTAAGGCGCTCGACGGCGGTCTTGGTGCCATAGCGCTTGACGACGTTGTCGAGTTCGATCATGGCTTCGTTTCGTTCGGGATCCGGCGAGCAGGCATCATGGGATAGGAACGGTGGCGCCGCCAGAAGGTCCAGGTGTCGCCCCACACCTCGGCTTCCTGCTTGAAGGGCAAACCGTCCTCTTGCCGCACCCAGATCGCCAGCCGGGTGATGGGTTCAGTCCCCCGGCACTCGATGACGCGACACCTCACCTCCTCGGATTTGTCGACCTCATTGCCGTGTTGGTAGTCCCACTGCAATGTCGCCAACTCGGGAAGAACTGTGGCGTCCAGCACGGACACGCCGGCACCGGGCAAGGTGTCCCCCTCGGACCAGAGGGGTGCGACCAGGTTGACGGCGGCAAACGGATCGAACACCGCGACCTGCCAGCGCTGCCCAGGTGTCAGGTCCGGGATGCGGCGCGGCGGGTGGAGTGGGTTAAGCACCAGGCCTCGTCCCGGCACGGAAACGGGGGACTCGTCGCGCTGGAAGGCTTCTCAGCGTCAAGGATCCCAGCGGTTTCTCCTTCACCTCCGCCTCGCCATCGCTCCTGGGGAAGGAGATGGCCTGATGCTGGACGAACCTTCCTGCACTCTGCTCCCCGGCTTCTTGTGCTTCTATCGCTACGGCCTCAGCCGCTGGGCCCGATAGCACAAGGTCATACCGCGTGTTCGCCTGGAGGCTGATTAGCCGTCCCGTCCGGGTGAGGAAGTAAGAATCCTTCGCGAAGACATGCCGAAACTGGAATAGGCCGAACGGTGTAGGTTGTTCGCGCTTGTCGGGCTCCTCCTCGACAGCGGAGCGGCGCAGGTCGCAAAAGGATTCGAACGAATTGTCGTGCGAGTGATACTTCCATTCGGTATCGGCCCGATAGCCGCCTTCCCCGTTCTTGAAGACCAGCCAGCTCACGCCCGTATCTCGTTGCTGACCCGCCTCATCCACAATATCTGCGGGAAACATCTGCGGCTCGGCTTGCACCAGCCGCGGCCAGACATCCTGGGCCACGAACAGGCCCGCCATGATCAGCCAGAAAGCGACAATCGCCAGGGTGATGCGGCGCGAAGGCATCGGTACGGTCCGGAGCCAACGGGATGGGCCGTGATGCCCCTATTGTCCCAGAACCGGCGCCGCGGTCAACACGGTGCGCGGGCGATTGGATCAGGCGTTCGATTGACCCATCAGATAGGCACGGAGGTCGCAAAAGACCTGGGCGCAGCGGTCGCGCCAGTCGGGGCTGGCCGCTGAGGGGTCCGCGGGGCGCAGGAGGACCGTGATGTGCAGGAGACTCTCGCGTGTGGTTTCGGCCTTCTGGAGCTGCAATTCCATGTCGATCAGGTTGGCCCTGCGGCCGATGCCGAACCAGGAGCCGACTCCATTGTTGCTGTAGACGCTTCCCTTGCCACCCAGGCGAACCCGAATGCGTCCCGGCACGCTCTCTCGCACCTCGCCGCCGGCATCCTGGACGAAGCCACGCAGCTTGTAGGCGGCAATCGTCTCCGGCATCCAGGCCTCGAAGTCGTGCACAATGAGGAAGGGGTCAGTGGCGACGGCGGCTGCCTTCGGCAAGCCGGCCGCCGGACGCGGGGCCGCAACTCGTGGATCCTCGCGCGGCAAGGCCTGCTGCTGCAAGGCCTCTTCATGGGCCAGCGCCGTCTCGAAGCGCTCGGAAAGCTCCCGGGCGTTGGCGGGGCGTTGGGAAGGCAGCTTCTCCAGGCACGCCTGCACCACCGCCTCGATGGCTGGCGGGACCCAGTCGGCCGCACCCACCTTCGTGAACGTCGGCGGCGACTCCGTGGCGTGCGCGATCAGCACGTCCATCGTCGAGGTGCCGGCAAACGGCAGCCGGCCGGTCAGCAGCTCGTACAGGATCACGCCGACGCTGTACAGGTCGCCCCGGTGATCCATCTCCTCGCCCTTGGCCTGCTCCGGGCACATGTAACCGGGCGTGCCGATGGCGAACTCGGCGCCGGTGATGTTCCCCTGCTGGAAGTCGAACGGGCCCAGCAGTTTGGCCAGACCGAAGTCCATGACCTTGATGTGCTCGTAGGGCGTGTCCGGATCGACCACCATCAAGTTGGCCGGCTTCAGATCGCGGTGGATGATCCCTTCGGTATGCGCCGCCTGCAGGACCTCGCAGAGCTGGCCGAGCAGCCGGCCGACGCGCACGGGCGTCAGCCGCTGGTTCCGCTGCAGCAGCGCGTCGAGGGTCACGCCGCGCACATATTCCATGATGATGCACGGGCCCTGCGGATCGTTGAGCGAGGCGTCGTAGAGGGTGACGGCGAAGGGGTGCGCGAAGCGGGCCATCAGCAGGGTTTCGCGCTGGAACCGGTCGCAGAATTTCGG
This sequence comes from uncultured Planctomycetota bacterium, assembly GCA_963827935.1. Classification (GTDB taxonomy): domain Bacteria; phylum Planctomycetota; class Planctomycetia; order Gemmatales; family Gemmataceae; genus DATFNV01. Next base: position 335,352 of record CAWHCN010000006.1, read on the forward strand.
GTCGGCGGCGATGTGGTCGTGCATGACCTTGACCACGACCTGCCGGCCCAGGTCGAGCTGCCGGGCCAGGTAAACCCGGCCCATGCCCCCCTCCCCCAGGAGGCGGATGGTCTCATAACGGCTCAGAAACACACGGCCGATCATGCGGCGTCCTACTCCCCGCTAGACCTGCGACGGCGCTATGGGAATTGTAGCTCGCGACTGGGCCGGATGTGCGCGGACGGGCGTAAGGATTGGTGAGTCAGGCAGCCACAGCCACCGGGCTGGGGCGGGAGCAGAGAACGTAGCCGGCGCCTAGGTTCTGTCGGATGAATGGCCGCTAACCGTGGGAACGGGCGGAGCCGACCCATACCCACCCAAATCTTGGCACAGAACTCAGGGCAATCGCATCAAAAATTCCCAGGGAATTGTAGGCGCTGTTCAGTAGGCCCGGACAAGGGGGGCGGGAATAATTCTCTCCGGATGGATCGAAGCCCTTTCTTCACGGAGGAGAATCATGTCCCTGCTTCTTGACCCCAATGCCCTGGCTTGCCTCGAAAGCGTCCCCGATCCGAGAATCGATCGGCGCAAACGGCACAAGCTGGTGGATATCCTGGTCATCGCCCTGTGCGGCTTCCTGGCAAGATGCGAAGGCTGGACCGATGTCGAACTGTTCGGCACAAGTAAGCGGAAGTGGCTGGAGACCTTCCTCGAACTGCCCAACGGCATCCCGTCGCACGACACCTTTGGTCGCGTGTTTGCCCTGCTCGAACCGCAGTCGATGGTTGGCGTGCTGCGTCAGTTCGTGCAAACGGTGACCGGTCTGGCTGCGACGGAGCCGCCGACGGCAGGTGCGGCCAGTCCCGTGGACGCGGCGGCGGCCGGTCCTCTCGAGGGCCAGACCGTGGCCGTCGATGGCAAGACCCTGCGCCGTTCGGGACAGACGACTACCGGGCAGGCGGCGTTGCACCTGGTCAGTGCCTGGGCCAAGGAACGCGGCGTGGTGCTCGGTCAGGTGGCCACGGCCGACCACTCCAACGAAATCACGGCCATTCCCGTGTTGTTGCGGGTTTTGGACCTGCGGGGTGCGGTGTGACCATCGACGCCATGGGCTGCCAAAAAAAGATTGCCCGCCAGGTGTGTGAGCAAGGCGGCGACTACGTGCTGGCCGTCAAGGACAATCAAAAGGACCTGCGGAAGAAGATCCTGTTCCAGATGGGGCCGGGGCACTCCCAGTTGCCACGCACGAAGCTGACGACGTGCGAGAAGAACCATGGGCGTGAGGACAAGCGGACCTACACGGCCATGGCGGCCTCCGCGGCGATCCGCCGCTACTGGCCGGACGCCCAGAGTATCGTGCGCGTCTGTCGGGAGAGCACCCAGGAGGGGAAGAAGAAGAGCACGGAGGTGCGTTATTTCATCAGCAGTTTGCCGCCGACGGTGGACGAGTTGGCCGAGCGAATCCGGGGGCACTGGGGGATTGAGAACAGTTTACACTGGTCGCTGGACGTGACGTTCAACGAGGATCAGAGTCGGATTCGGCAGGGTCATGCGGCTGAGAATGCGGCACTGCTCCGCCGTCTGGCCCTGTCGATTCTGAAGCAGGACACTCGGTATACGGGCAGCCTGCGTGGCAAAAGGCTGCGCGCGGCGTGGGACAACAGCACCCTGGAGCACTTATTGATGATTTTCACCGGGAATTAAATGCGATTGCCCTGCTGCTGAAACGAATCGCATCGCCGAAGTTCATACTGGTATATGACTTGTGATCATTCGTTTCAGCACCCCCTCGGACACCCCCCCCCTGGAAACGAACGTCCGTCCCCCGGGGCGCTCCTCTCCTGCGCACAGGGCGCCCGGCCAGTGCCCGAACCCGCTACGCCGACTTCTCCTGTTCTTCACATTATCTTCACGAGAGGGCGGCATCCTGGGGCCGTCATGGACCTCGCACACCGGACACACTGATTTGGGGGAGAAACGCGATGCGAAACCGACTACCCGTATGGACGGCCGGCGTGGCTGTCGGCGTGATGTTCGTGCTGTTGGTGGCAGCCGAGGCTCGGCCGGCGGAGAAGGAGGATAACACGGGGGTCAAGGTGGATCCCAAGTTGCCTTCTTACAAGGTGGTCGCCGGTGTGTCGGGCAAGCTCAAGAGCATCGGCTCCGACACGATGAATAATGAGATGACCTACTGGGCCGAGGGGTTCGTGAGGTTCTACCCCAATGTCCAGGCGGAGATCGAGGGGAAGGGCTCGACGACGGCCCCCCCGGCGCTGATTGAGGGCACGGCCCAGTTCGGCCCCATGAGCCGCGCGATGAAGGGCAAGGAGATCGACGATTTCAAGAAGAAGTTCGGCTACGCCCCCACCGCCTTGACCACCAGCATCGACATGCTGGCCGTGTATGTCAACAAGGACAACCCGATCAAGGGTCTCACCATGCCGCAGGTGGACGCCATCTTCTCCAAGACGCGCAAGGCCGGCTATCCCAAGGATATCAAGACCTGGGGCGACCTGGGACTGACCGGCGAATGGAAAGATAAGCCGATCGGGCTGTATGGCCGCAACGCCGCCTCGGGGACGTATGGCTTCTTCAAGGAGCATGTGCTGCGGAACGGCGATTACAAGGACGAAGTCAAGGAACAGCCCGGCAGCTCGGCGGTGGTGCAGGGCGTCGCCAGCGACAAGTACACGATCGGCTATAGCGGCATCGGCTACAAGACCGCCGACGTGCGGGCTGTCCCGCTCGCCCCCGACGACCAGTCCGATTTTGTGCCCGCCGAGGCGGCCCGGGCCTACACCAGCGAGTACCCCCTGGCCCGGCCCCTGCTCGTTTACGTCAACTACAAGTCGGGGCAGCCGCTCGATCCGCTCCGCCGTGAGTTCATTCGTTACATCTACAGCAAGGAGGGGCAGACTGACGTGGTCAAGACCGGGTACCTGCCGATCGGGGTAAAGGTTGCCACAAAGGGACTCAAGTCCGTCGGCCTGGAGCTGGATAAATAACGGCTCGTAATTATCTCCCCTCGCCCCGGTACTCCGGGGAGAGGGGTCGGGGGTGAGGGGCTTTCGCCTGGGAAAGTCAACCCCTCACCCCCGACCCCTCTCCCCGGAGTACCGGGGCGAGGGGAGAGGCATTGCTGTACGCGCGTCTCGCCACCCGGAGCCCCTTCCATGCAACCTCAGCGAGCCTACTCCGGACGGCCGCGTCGGCGTTCCACGAGCCGGGCCGTGTGGCTGGTGGACATCTTGTCGCGCTGGGTTATCACCATCGGCGGCCTGAGCACGATTATCGCGGTGGCCACGGTGTTCGTGTTCCTGCTGTACGTCGTCATTCCCCTTTTCCGTGCTCCTTCGCTGACGGCCGAGACGGAGGCTCCCGCCCCGTGGAAGGCGGGGCCTGCCCAGCTCGGTGTTGACGAAGACCAGCTCATGAGCTGGGCGATGCTTCCCGACGGCACGCTGCAACTCGTCCGCCTCGAAACCGGGGAAGTCATGCAGCGCCGCCGGCTCTTTGACGAAGACCCCGCCCTGACGGCCTGGTCGTTCCCGCCCGCCGGGGCGGAAGCGGCCTTCGGCTTTTCGGACGGGTCGGTGCGCACGGGCACGATCCACTTCGGCGGCAACCTCGTCGAGCCCGGTGATCTTCCCGAGGCCTGCCGCAACCTGCCCATCGGGCAGTCCGCACGCTTCAAGGACGGCATGGTCCTCCGCACCCCTCAGGGGCAGTACCGCGTCCAGGAACTGGCGGTTGATCTGAAGGAACCCGCCAAACCGCAACGACGCTCGCCCGTTGTCCTCCTCGATCAGAGCACGACGACAACCGGTCTGGTGCTGTGCGTGCTGACCGCGGACGGCAAGCTGCGGTTGAATACGGTGCGCGAGCAGAAGAACTTGCTGAACGACGAGGTCGTCTTGAAGTTGTCCGGTGTGGACCTCCTCTACGCCGAGCCGCTGGGGAAGGGACGTCCCAAGTACTTGTTCCTGTCGGCGGTCGGCGACCAGGTCTGTCTGTTCTGGGAAGACGGCACCTTGATGCGCTACGACGCTCGCGTCCGAGCCCATCCCCTGGTGGCGGAGACGCGCAACGTCCTGGACAACCCCTCGTTGCGAATCACCGCGGTCAGTTGCTTGATCGGCAAGGGCACTTACCTGGTAGGCGACTCCAGTGGGCGCATCCGTGCCTGGTTTTTCGTGAATGGCACCAATCCCGGGACCAGCGACGGCGGCCAGATGGTTTGCGCTCATGAGTTTGCCGGCCCCGGGGCGGCGGTCACGGCGCTGGCCCCGTCGGAGCGAACGCGCATGGCGGCGGCGGCCTATGCCGACGGGCAGGTCCGGCTGCTGTACGTGACCAGCGACCGCCGACTTCTTGACCTGGGGACAAACGGCCAGCCCGCCGGCTGCCTGGCACTGGCGCCGAAAGACGACGGTCTGGTGGCCGCCGGCGGCGGCGGTCTCTGGCACTGGAGCTACGACCCGCGCCACCCCGAGATCAGCGTCGCCTCCCTGTTCGATAAAGTGTGGTATGAGGGCTACGAACAACCGAGCTACACCTGGCAATCGTCGAGCGGCAGCGACGCCTTCGAGCCCAAGTTCGGCCTGATGCCGCTGATTTACGGCACGCTCAAGGCGAGCTTCTACTCCCTGCTGTTCGGGGTTCCGCTGGCTCTGCTGGCCGCCGTCTTTACCAGCGAGTTCCTGAACCCGCGCACCAAGGCGGTCATCAAGCCGACCATCGAATTGATGGCCGGCCTGCCCAGCGTTGTGCTTGGCTTCCTGGCGGGCCTGGTGCTGGCCCAGTTTATCGAGGGGGTGGTTCCAGCCGTCCTCGCCACCGTTGTGACCGTGCCATTAGCGTTCGTAGTGGGCGCTTACCTGTGGCAGCTCCTCCCACAGAAGGTGAGCCTGGCCCTGGCCCGCTGGCGCTTCCTGTTCATCGTCCTGTGTCTACCCGCCGGCCTGGGCGCGGCAGTAGTCCTGGGCCCGGTGCTGGAGCGGCTGCTGTTCGCCGGCGACCTGCGCGCCTGGCTGGACGGCCGGACGGGGAACAGTGCCGGCTGCTGGGGCTATTTGCTCCTCCCCATTTGCGCCCTGGCGATAGCGGTCCTGATGGGGCAGGTGGTCAATCCGCGACTGAGGCGGCATGTCGCGGCCCTAACGCGCGGTCCGGCCGCCCTGCTGGCGCTGGCCAAGTTCGCGGCTGGCGCCGCTCTCACCCTGGCTCTGGCCTGGATCCTGGCGAACCTGTTCCAGGCTGTGGGCCTGGACCCGCGCGGCACCTTTGTCGGACCGTATTCGCAACGCAATGCCCTGGTTGTCGGGCTGGTGATGGGCTTCGCCATTATCCCCATTATCTACACAATTTCCGAAGACGCCCTGTCGGCGGTGCCGGAGCACCTGCGGGCCGGCTCTTTGGCCGCCGGCGCCACCCGCTGGCAGACGGCGACACGGATCATCATCCCCACGGCGATGAGCGGCCTTTTCTCCGCGGTGATGATCGGCATGGGCCGCGCTGTCGGCGAAACCATGATTGTGCTCATGGCCACCGGCAATACCCCGGTCATGGACTGGAGTATCTTCAGTGGCTTCCGTACGCTGTCGGCCAACATCGCCGTCGAACTGCCTGAGGCGGTCAAGGACAGCACGCATTTCCGGACCCTGTTCTTTGCCGCCCTGGTGCTCTTTGCCATCACCTTTGTCCTCAACACGGTAGCCGAGCTGGTGCGGCTGCGCTTTCGCCGGAGGGCGTACCAGCTATGACCCCGACCGCGCCAGCCGCTCCGGGCCAGGCTCCCGCGACCGCCGCGCCGCCGCGCCGTCAGCGGGCCGCCAACTCCCTCCTGGCGCACGGCGAGCCGTCGGTCTGGCTGACCGGCGGCGCGCTGGCCGTTCCCCTGACCATGATCGTCGGCCTGCTGGCCCTGATCGTCTATCAGGGAGGCATTACCTTCTGGCCCACCCCCGTGCTCCAGGTGCGCACCGTGGACGGCAAGTCCTACCTCGGCGACGTGACGCGCGAAGAGACCTACCGACCCGACGACGAGACACTGAACAAGCTGCCCCCCGAGGCCCGCGCCGCGCCCAGGCCTCGCTCGAACAGTCGGGAGGCGTGGCCCGGCGCCGGCTGCTGCGCACGGGCAACTTCGATTTGACCGGCAGCCACTTCAATTGGGTCAGCGATTTCGAAATCGAGGAGGAATCGCATCCGGAATGGGCACTGGTTCTGGAACGGGTCGAATGGGGGAACTTCTACGGTCTGCCTGAGGCTTTCCTGGTGGACGGCCAGGTGGTGGCCAGCGAGCCGGCCCAGGTCTGGGCCCGGTTTCAGGAGCACAGCGGACCCGTCCGTGACCGCTACCGCCGCCGTGTGGACCTGGAACGCGAGGGCATCGGCGAGACCAGCCGCAAGATCGAGGAAGCCCGCGTGGCCTATCGCCAGGCCCAGTTCAGGCTCCCACCCGGCAGCCCGCAGTTGCAGGCCGCCCAGAAGCAGTTCGACGACATCAAGCAGGAAAACGAGAAGGCGGATGCCACGATCTACGAACAGATCAAGCAGCTGGACACGGAGAACGCACGCTTTGCGATCCAGCTGCGGACGGTTGCCGGCCAAAGCAAAACGCTCCCCCTGGCCCAGATCGTGCGCGCCTATCCGGCGAACCACTTGACGACCCTGGAAAAGGATGGCGTGTACCTGAGTCGCTGGCACGAGTTCGTCAGCGATCGGCCGCGCGAGTCGAACACGGAAGGGGGCGTCTTCCCGGCCATCTGGGGCACCGTGGCCATGACACTGCTCATGTCCGTGGTGGTGGTGCCGTTCGGCGTTCTCGCCGCCCTTTACCTGCGCGAGTACGCGAAGTCCGGTCCGATCATCAGCGCTGTTCGCATTGCCATCAACAACCTGGCCGGCGTGCCGAGCATCGTGTTCGGCGTCTTCGGCCTGGGCTTCTTCTGCTACCTGGTGGGCGATTACATCGACGGGGGGCCGAAGGCCATCGGCGTGACGCCCTGGCAGCCCGGCCCGTGGTGGCTGCTGGTGGCGGCGGCCCTGGGACTGGGCATTTTCGCCTATTTCACCGGCTGGTTAGGCAGCCGGGGCGGACTTCGGGAGGGGCGACTCGGCCGGCCGGTCCGGATCGCCGGCGTGCTCTTGTGGCTGCTGACCGTGGCCCTGACCGTGCTGCTCATCGTGCGTTTGCCCTACTTCAATGGCTTCTTTGCCGCCCGCTACAGCGAGAACATCCACACGTTCGGCACCGGCGGGCTGTTCTGGGCCGCGCTGACCCTGGCGCTGCTCACGGTGCCCGTCGTCATTGTCTCGACCGAGGAAGCCCTGGCCGCGGTCCCCAACTCGATGCGCGAAGGGTCCTACGCCTGCGGCGCGAGCAAGTGGCAGACCATCCGCCGCATCGTCTGCCGCGGGCCATGCCGGGGATCATGACCGGCATGATCCTGGCCATGGCGCGTGGCGCCGGCGAGGTCGCCCCCATCATGCTGGTCGGGGCCGTCAAGCTGGCGCCGGAGCTGCCCGTGGACGACGTGTTCCCCTACCTGCACCCGTCGCGGAGCTTCATGCACCTGGGATTTCACATTTACGATGTGGGTTTTCAGAGTCCCAACAGCGAGGCGGCCCGGCCGATGGTTTTCACCACGGCGCTCTTGCTGATCACGATTATTGCGTTCTTGAATGTGGCGGCCGTCTGGTTGCGTTCCCGCCTGCGGAAGCGCTTCGCGGGCGGGCAGTTTTGAATCGCCGGCCTGATTCGGCAGCATGGCGTAGGGTGGGCCGAGTCTTCGAGGCCCACCGGGCGAGTTCCCGGGCGCGGTGGGCCTCGAAGACTCGGCCCACCCTACGACGACGACCGCAAGATCTCGCATGGTCATTAGGTCAAGAGGTTCCAGATGACACTGCCCCAGTCGGCCGCCACCGGTCACGGTGTGACACCTGCCCATGCGCTCCAGCCGCGCGCAGCCCGCAGGCCGCCGTCGAAACGCCCGCCGTTCCGGAGTCGCGGCTGGTGGCCATTGCCCGCGGCGAGGCCATCACCACCTACACCCATCCGGCGGTGGCCCAGGAAGAGGCGGTCCTCGACGTTGAGAATTTCTGCCTCTGGTACGGCAGCAAGCAGGCGCTTTTCAACGTGTCGCTGGCCGTCCCGCGCGGCAAGGTGACGGCCCTCATCGGCCCCTCGGGCTGCGGCAAATCAACGCTACTGCGCTCGGTCAACCGCCTCAACGACCTGCTGGACAACGTGCGCATCAGCGGCGACATGCGCCTCAACGGCGACCCGATCTACAAGCCCACCCTCGACGTCATCGAGCTGCGCAAGCGCATGGGCATGGTCTTCCAGAAGCCCAACCCGTTCCCCATGAGCATCTACGAAAACGTCGTTTACCCGCTGCGGATCGACGGCGAGCGCGACCGGCGCGTGCTCGACGAGGTCTGCGAACGCAGCCTGCGCGGAGCCGCCCTGTGGGACGAGGTCAAGGACCGGCTGCGCGAGAGCGGTCTGGCCCTCTCGGGCGGGCAGCAGCAGCGCCTGTGCATCGCCCGCGCCATCGCCGCCGACCCGGAGGTCATGCTGCTCGACGAGCCGTGCAGCGCCCTCGACCCCATTGCTACCGGCAAGATCGAGGACCTGATTCAGGAGCTGCGCGGCAACTATTCGGTGCTCATCGTCACCCACAACATGCAGCAGGCCTCGCGCACCAGCGATTACACGGCCTTCATGTACCTGGGCTATGTCGTGGAGTACGGCCCCACGGTGACCATGTTCACCAACCCGCATCTGCGCGAGACCAACGACTATATCACCGGCCGGTTTGGATGATGCCATCCTCGGGATGAACGACCCAGAAACAACTCATTGAGCATCCGCAAAGGAGTTTTACCATGTTGCACGCTTTTCGCACGAGCGTCCTCGGCCTGGCCGTCTCCCTCCTGTCTCTTTCGCCGGCCGGGGCGGCAGACACGGCAGCACCCCAAGGAAAGCCGGCCTATCTGGAAGTGCGCCTGCCCGCCGATGCCGGCGTCGAGCTGGATGGCACGCCAACCCAATCGACCGGGCCTTCCCGGCGCTACGAATCACCCGGGCTGCGCGGCGGCAAGACATACTACTACGTCCTGAAGGCCACCTGGATGGGGCGGTCGGCCGAGCGCGAGGTGGTGGTGCGGCCGGGCGAGACGACGACCGTGGAGCTGCGGCCCAACGATTTCCGCCCGGCCGCGGCGCCGCCGCCCAAGGTAGTCACGATGCCGGCCCGCGACGGCTTTGTCGTCGAGCAGAAGGACGGCAAATGGTGGGTTTTCCGCGACGGCAGCAAAGAGCTGGCGGCCTACCGCAAAGAAGGCCCGCCGGAAAAGCACGTCACGCGCCTCAACGTCCCGCCTTTCAAGGTCACCCTCAAGGCGCCGGACGGCCAGACCCTGGACGAATACCTGGTGGCTCGCCCGGGCTTTGTCACCCTCTTCGAGGCCGGCCGCCTCTGGGTCTTCCGATCCGGATCGAAGGAGCTGGCTGAGTACAAGAAGAACGGCGAGCTGGCCAAGCACATCACGCGCATCCACGCCGGCCCCGGCGGGGTGACCATCAAGGCACCGGATGCCGAGACGTTGGATGGCTATCTGAAGGTAGCGGGGCACTAAACGGACGGAGGGTTCCTGAATCGCCTTACCCCGTGGTTCAATTCCGGTTTCCGTTCTAAAATTGCTCCATCCGGGAGAGTCTGATTTGACTGGCGCTGGTGGACCAAGTTTATGTCGGAACCGCTCGGCATCGCCCTGATCGGCTGCGGCACCGTCGGCAGCGGGGTGGCACGATTGCTACTGGGACAACCCGAGCGCCTCGCCGCCCGGGCCGGCCGGCCGCTGCTCCTGCGTCGCATCGTTGTCCGGGATCCGTCCAAGCCACGCGGCCTGGACCTGCCGGGCGGGCTCGTCACGACCGATCTTCGCGCCGCCCTCGCGGACCCAGCCGTCGGAGTCATTGTCGAACTGGCGGGCGGCACCGGCTGGGCCCGGCAGGCGGTGCTGGACAGCCTGGCAGCAGGCAAGCACATCGTCACCGCCAACAAGGCGCTGCTGGCCCGCCACGGGGCCGAGGTCTTCGATGCGGCCCGCAAGCACGGGCGGGCCGTCGCCTTCGAGGCCAGCGTCGGCGGAGGCATCCCGATCATCGCCGCCCTGTCGCAGAGCCTGGCGGCCAACCAGATCATCGCGCTGCAAGGCATCCTCAACGGCACCTGCAACTTCATCCTGACCGGCATGAGCGAACAGGACCGGACCTATGCCGAGGCGCTGGCCGACGCCCAGGCCCGCGGCTTCGCTGAGGCCGACCCCACCCTCGACGTGGACGGCGGCGATGCCGCCCACAAGCTCGCCATCTTGGCCCACATCGCTTTTGGCGTGACTGTCCCCGTCGAGGCCATCGAGCGGCGCGGCATCACGGGGGTGACCGACACCGACATCGGCTATGCCCGCGAGCTGGGCTACACCATCAAGCTGCTGGCCGAGGCCTGGCTGGACGGGCAGGAGTTGGCGTTGCACGTTTCGCCTGTGATGCTGCGGCATGGGACGCCGCTGGCCCAGGTACGCGGGGCCTACAACGCCATTCACGTGGTCGGCGATGCCGTGGCCGATACGCTTTATTACGGACAGGGTGCGGGGCAAATGCCGACCGCCAGCGCCGTGCTGGCCGACATCATCGACCTGGCCGTGGGCCGGGCTCAGCGCACCTTCCAGACGCAGCGCCTCTGGTCCGGCGAGCCGTGCGGCGTGCGCTTGCGTCCCAATGCTTCGGTGCGGAGCCGGTTCTATCTGCGCGTGGTGGTCGCCGACCGGCCGGGCGTGCTGGCCGACATCGCCCGCGAACTGGCCAACCACGGCATCAGCATTTCGTCGGTGATCCAGCACGAAGCGCTTGACGGCCACGAAGGGCAGTTCGTGCCGCTGGTCGTCATGACGCATACCGCCCTGACCGGCGACTTCCGCGCCGCGGTGGCCAGCATCGATGCGCTGGAGAGCACAGGGGCGGCGAGCGTGTACTATCCGGTGGCGGATTGAAGCGGTCATTCGCGGCTTCGCACTCGTCTCCCCCGAGCGTTCGCGGTATCCTTCCAGGGAAGATCGCCAAGCCGCAAGCGGCCCGTCCCTCGTCACCGAGGATCGCACCCGTGAGACGCCGCATTCTCTTCCTTGCCTGCCTGGGCCTCCTGCTCACTGCTGCGGACGCACGCCCGGAGCCCGCGAAGGCCGGTCTCGATTGGTGGTCGCTCCAGCCCGTGAAGCGCCCGAGCCACCGAAAGTCAAGGATGCTGGCTGGCTGCGGAACCCCATCGATGGGTTCATCCTGGCCGCGCTGGAGAAGAATCGCCTCGCGCCGGGCCCCACCGCCAACCGGATCACCCTGATCCGCCGTGCCACGTTCGACCTGCACGGTCTGCCCCCGACGCCATCCGAAATCGATGCCTTCGTCAACGACCCGTCGCCGGATGCCTACGAGAAGCTGATCGAGCGGCTGCTGGCGTCGCCGCGCTATGGTGAGCGCTGGGGCCGGCACTGGCTCGACGTGGTCCGCTTCGGCGAGAGCCAGGGGTTCGAGCGCGACGAAGCCGCGCGACCATGCCTGGCGCTACCGCGATTACGTCATCCAGGCGTTCAACGCCGACAAGCCGTATGACCGCTTCGTCCGCGAGCAGATCGCCGGCGATGTACTCGGCAATGGCGGCCCCGACGGGATCGTGGCGACGGGGTTTCTGGTGTGCGGGCCGTGGGACGAGGTCGGCCACGAGCAGCAGGGCGCCCTGATGCGGCGGCGGGTGCGCGAGGAAGAGCTGGAGGACATGATCGCCGCCGTGGGACAGACGTTCCTCGGCCTGACCCTGAATTGCGCCCGTTGTCACTCTCACAAGTTCGATCCGATTCCGCAGCGCGATTACTACCGGGTCAAGGCGGCGCTGGAAGGGGTGCGGGCGGGCGACCGGCCACTGCCGGGCGGGGGCACGACCTATGCCATCAACCCGAGCAAGCCCGAGCCGACCTTCGTGCTACGCCGCGGCGACGTGGAAAAGCCGGACGAGGAGGTGTCGGCGGGGGGCCTGTCGGCGATCAAGTCGCTCAGCCCGGAGTTGGGTCTTACGACGACCGCCTCCGATGCGGACCGCCGCAGGAAATTGGCGGACTGGATCGCCAGCCCTAGGAACCCGCTGACCGCCCGGGTGATGGTCAACCGGCTCTGGCAGTACCAGTTCGGCCGCGGCCTGGTGACCTCGCCCAGCGACTTCGGTTTCAACGGCGATCGACCCTCGCATCCCGAGTTGCTTGACTGGCTTGCCGACGAACTGATTCGCTCCCGCTGGTCCCTCAAGCATGTGCAGCGGCTGATCGTGCTATCGGCGACCTACCGGCAATCGGCGCAGTCCAATGCGCAGGCCGCCGCGGTCGATGCCGATAACCGGCTGCTCTGGCGCTTTGCTCCCCGCCGGCTGGAGGCCGAGGCGGTGCGCGATGCGATGCTGGCGGTCAGCGGCCAGCTCAACCCAAAGATGGGCGGGCCGAGCTATCGGCCGTTCACCATCAAGGTCTTCAATTCCACCTTTTACGATCTCCTGGACGAGGCCACGCCCGTCATGCAGCGTCGCACGGTGTACCGCATGAGCGTCAACTCGGCGAGAAACCCAGTGCTCGACGCTCTCGATTGTCCCGACTCGTCGGTCAAGTCGCCGCGCCGCGCTGTGACGACCACTCCGCTTCAGGCCCTGGAGTTGATGAACAACGCCTTCGTGCTGAGACAGGCTCGGAGCTTTGCGGAGCGCGTCGTCAGGGAAGGGGGGGAGAACCCGGCGGTGCGGGTGGCACTGGCCTATCGTCTGGCGCTGGGGCGGGAGCCGACTGGCGCGGAGCAGGAGCGGGCGGTGAGGCATGTGCGCGAGAACGGCGTCGAGAAGCCTGTGCTGGGTGTTGTTGAACGCGAGTGAGTTCCTGTACATTCGGTAGTTGGGCGCGGTGCCCGCGCGGGATCTACGATCCGCGGCTAAACTTGATCGTCTGGAATTAACATGACCGACGCGCCCCTCTCCCGTCGCCACTTCCTCTGGCAATCCGGCGGCGGCCTCGGCGCCATCGCCCTGGCCTGGCTGCTGGATCGTGAGGCCAGGGCTGGCGAAGCCGCCAGCGGCGGGATGCGGCCGCACTTCACCCCGATGGCCAAGCGCGTCGTGCAGATCTTCTGCTGCGGCGGGGTCAGCCATGTCGATACCTTCGACCACAAGCCCGACCTGGCCAAACACAACGGCGAGGAACTCACCGGCAAAGGGAAGATTGACACGTTCTTCGGCCAGCCGGGCCGGCTGCTGAAGAGTCCGTTTGCCTTCCGCCGCCGGGGCCAGAGCGGGCTGTGGGTCAGCGACCTGCTGCCGCACCTGGCGGGCTGTGCCGACGACATGACGTGCATCTACTCGATGGTGGCGAAGACCTCGAACCACACGCCGGCCACCTTTCAGATGAACAGCGGCTTCACGATGAACGGCTTCCCCTGCCTGGGCGCCTGGATGTCGTACGGCCTGGGCACCGAGAACCAAGACCTGCCGGCCTTCGTCGTCTTGCCCGACCCGCGCGGGCTGCCGGCCGGCGGGGCGATCAACTGGACCAACGGCTTCCTCCCCGCCGCCCACCAGGGCGTCGCCTTCCGCACCTCAGGCGAGCCGATCCCCGACCTGTTTCCACCGAAGACAGTCGCCGTTGACAAGCGCAAGGCAGGCCTGGATTTGCTGGGCCAGATGAATCAGGAGTTCCTCGACGCCAACCCCGGCGACAGCACGCTTTCGGCCCGTATCCGCTCCTACGAGCTGGCGGCGCGGATGCAGGCCAGCATCCCGGAGGCGGTGAATTTCAGCGATGAAACGGAGGCGACGAAGCGCCTTTACGGTCTCGATGACAAGGCATCGGAGGGTTTCGGCCGCAATTGCCTCTTGACCCGGCGCCTGCTGGAGCGCGGCGTCCGTTTCGTGCAGCTGTTCAACGGTGGCGCCTTCGGCTCGCCGCGCATCAACTGGGACGCTCACGAGGATCTGGTCGACAATCACACCAAGCAAGCGGCGGTGATGGACAAGCCGGTCGCCGGCCTCTTGAAGGACCTGAAGCAGCGCGGCCTGCTGGACGATACCCTGGTGGTCTGGACCACCGAGTTTGGCCGCACGCCGTTCACGCAGGGGATCAACGGCAAGGGCCGCGACCACCATCAACTCGCCTTCACCTGCTGGCTGGCCGGGGGCGGCCTGAAACACGGCTTCGGCCACGGCGTCACGGACGAATTCGGTTACAAGCCGGCCCAGGACCCGGTCACCATCTACGATTTCCACGCCACCATTCTGCACCTGCTCGGTTTGGATCACAAGCGATTGACATACTATCACAATGGGATTCAGCGCCGGCTGACGGATGTGCATGGGGAGGTAGTGGACGCTGTGCTCGCCTGAGCGGCGTGGCGCGATATTACCCCCTTCGATGTCGAGTTTGGTGTGGAAATGGGTTGCACTGCGCCTGCCGCGCACAGACCTGGCGGCGGTGGCAGGGGCTGAAATGGGTTGCACTGCGCCTGCGCGCGCACAGACCTGGCGGCGGTGGCAGGGGCTGAAATGGGTTGCACTGCGCCTGCGCGCGCACAGCACACAGACCCGGCGGTGGTGGCAGGGATCCTGGCATGACGCGCTCATGCTGGCGCCCGACGTTGGTGCTCCGCTCCGTTGACGATCGGAAGGAGGAACACATGTTCTTCGGGATCGATTACACGACAACCGCGGCGGGAACAGTCCTCAGATTCGTACGATGCGAGGAGTGTGCAGGCGCATACGCCTACCGGATGACCCGCAAGGTCACGGCTTCCCAATTCAGCCCTTATGCACTGAATAACCGGGGGGCCTCGGAAGGCTCCCAGACGGAGGCGGCCGATCGGCTGGATGCAGCGCTCGCGAATAGCTGCGACCCGGTCCCTTGCCCACACTGCGGCAGGTATCAAAAGGCGATGGTACTCCGACTTCGGCGGATTCGCTTCAAGTGGTTTACAAAGCTGTCCATCCTCCTCCTCCTGGCGCCCCTCTTCCTCAACCTTGTCTTGGCAGTCGTCTTTGTCCAGCACCACCTTGTACCCGAGGAAGTCGCCGGCCCCTTGGCCCTTGCCATCGCCGGCACTTGTTGGGGGTTGATTCCGCTGCTCCTGGGCGGCCGCTACGTGCTTAATCGTCGGTACGATCCGAACCTCAAGCCCGTCGAGAACCGGATCGCATTGGGAAACAAGCTGGTCCTCAATTACGAGCGGGCGGTTGATGAGGCCCGGTGGCTAGAGCGCAACGAAGAATGACCGATGCGAGCAACCACACCCCCGGCGGTTGGTACCGCAATGACTCGGGGGAGGACGATTCGGCAAATTCGATCACCATTTGTGCGCGAGCAATCAAAATCGCCCATCCGCCGCGGCATCGATCATGCCGATGTAGGTGAGCGCGATTCGGAAGATGCAAAAGATAATCAGGGCCGCCACCGTCCCCCACACCGCCCAGCCGGCGGTGGTAGCCAGCACCTTGAGCCGCCGTTCCGCCTCCTCCGCATACTGCTCGCCCTGCTGTTCCAGGACGTCCGTCACCTTGCCGCTCTCTTCACCCACCGCGATCACGTGCTGAAACATCTCGGGGAAGAGGCGCGTCTTGGTGAGGGCGACAGTCAGGTCGTCGCCGCTCTTGACCGACTGCTGGGCCGTCTCCGCCGCGGCCGCAAAGGCGGAATTGCCGGTGGCCCGGAAGCTGAGACGCAGCGCCCGCGCAATCGGCATTGCCGTTTCCAGCGTCAGGCGCAGCGCCAGGCAGAAGCGTGTAATCGCCAGCGCCAGCACGCATGGGCCGATCACAGGGATGCGGAGCAGGAGCGCATCGAGCGTTCCCTCGCGCAGCACGCGGCGGGCCACGACATAGGCGGCCAGCGTCAGGCCGAGCAGGCCGAACGTGCAGATCAGAAAGCGCAGCGCCGGCCAGGGACCGGTGCCGATGCCGATGGGATCGAACCCGGTCGAAGCCCGGGTTGCTCTCGGTGATGATGCCGAGGATGAAGATGAGGGCGGCGACGACGAAGATGGCGGCAAAGAACTGGATGGCCGGCATGGCGATCTGCGACAGGAACTGCTGCCGCAGCCGCTGCATCAGCCGGTAGTACTTCTCCAACTCGCGGAACACTTCCGGCAGCATGCCGGTTTCCTCGGCGACCGTGGTGAGGGCTGTGAAGAGGGGAGGGAAGACGGCCGTCTCGTGCCGCAAAAGTTCGTCAAGGTCGGAGCCTTCTTCGAGGCCCTCGCTGATGCGGGCAGCCACGGGGCGAACGGCCGACGATCCCTTGGCCGCCTGCTGGCGGAACACGTCGCGCAGCGACAGGCCGGCGCCCAGGTAGTGGCGCAGCGTGCGGCACAACTCAATCAGGCTGGCCAGCGGCAGGCGGCGGGAGAATAGCATGATCAACGCTTCTGTTGCTTCTCCCACCAGGCGCGCCATTGCTTGACGGCGGCGGACCGCTCCGCTGTGCTGGCGTCCTTGGCCGGCCCGTAATCGGCCCCCTTGCTCACCTTCACCAGGGCGGTGTGGGCCGCCTCGCGCACGGCGGCGTTGTCGTCGGCGAGCAGGTCGATGAGGGCGTCGCCGAGCTTCAGCCCCTTGCTGGCGATGACCCGGGCCGTGGCGGCCCGCACCTCGGCGCGATCGTCCTTCGTCTTTTCCTTGATAACTGCCGCCCCTTGGCGGACCAGGTTCTTGTCCAGCAGGCTCCGCGCCAGGTCGCGCACGTCCCCCTCGTAGGACGCGGCGGCGCTGCCCAGGGCGGCGATCGCCTCATCGCCGCGGCGTGTTTCCAACTCGACCAGGACGGCTTTCAGCCGCGGTCCGCGGTCGCTGCCGGCCGCCTTCGCCAGGTCGCCTGCCGACAGGGAACGCAAGGTCTTGTCGCTGGTCTCGGAAGTGGCCGGCCTGGTGGGCCGCAGCTTCGCTTCCCGGGCCAGGACCCCCTTGCGGAGGGTACACGCCAGGCGCAGATCCTGGAGGATGACGGAATGGCGCGTCTTGGCAACGCCGGCGCCGATGTTCTCGCGGGCATAGTCCAGCAGCTCGCGGTCCTCGGTCGCGCCGAGCATCCGCGATAGCTTCTTGCCGATGACGACGGCGGGACAGCTGCCTTCGATGGCCGCCGCCTTGTTCAGACCGCGGATCAGGGCCGGGATGCCCTCCGGACCGATCTTGTCGAAGTCGCGCACGGCTTTCTTGTAGTCGTCGCCGCGCAGCTTGCCGACGTTGGCGTCGATGAAGCGGTCGATAGTGGCGTCGAGCTTGTCTTCCTCTTCGTCGGTCAATTCCGGCAGGCTGGGCGCGATGGAACTGGACTTGCGCTGGGATTCGGAGTCGGCAGAGAGAACGGCAGCCAGGGCGAGGGTGAGAATGGTGGTGGTCATCGCTGTCTCCTGAGTGCCGCACGCGCTTACTCGTACACCTTCGCTGCCAGAACAATCTGCGCCAGCGTGTTCCAGGTCGGCTGTTGCGGAACAGGCTCACGCCGCCCCTGGAAATAGCCATCCATGTCTTCAACCCAGGCTGCAAGCGCTTCCAGGTACGCGGGCAAATCCGGGTTCTCCCATTCGTCGGGCTTATCGTCTCGGTTGGACGCCAGCACGCGAACGAACTGGATGAACTCTTCCCTTGTCCGGACCTCGCACGCGCGTTCATGTAAAGTTGGCGGAGCGGCGACACCGTTCGCGAGGGGGCCGCTGGGAATGTTGGCGTTCATTTTCGTTCTCCTCTGACACGGATGGAGGTCCCGCCATTCTTCGTACTGAATTTGTTCGCCGCCGCTTCGACTTCTTCGGGGGTGGCCATTCGCCACGGGATCGCGACGCCGGCGCGCCGAAATGCTTCGAGCCGCCGGTTGTCCAGCGTGAATAACTGTCCTTCCCGTTGCACGAGCCGCAACGGCGGAACGTCTTCGGCATGAACTCGGCCGCTCCGCAGGCCTTCTGCCAAATCGTCAATGGTCCTGCCATCGCGGAAACGATATTTGATACTGCTCTGGCTGAATCGTACTGCATTCGGGTCCATCCTACCACCCTTTCATGTGTGATCGCCCCTACCCCCGCTCCTCTCTCAGCGCCTCCTCATTGCTCGCCAACCCCTGCTCCGCGCGAACCCGATCCACCTCGGCGTACACCTCGTCCAGGATGCGGCTGTTCGTCTTCATGTTGCGGTATTCAATCGTCCATACGACCGCGTTGACCAGCAGCGTTAGTCCGGCGAGGGTGGCATGGAGCCAGGCGGGCCAGGCGGCGTTTTGCCGGCCCGCGCCTGCGGCGGCGGTGGCGATGGCGAGCAGCATGGCGAGGATCGCGTAGGGTGTGTTGCCGCGCTTGATCGCGCGCGTTTGCCGCGGCCAGCGCTCGTCCGGCAGGCCGTAGGCCAGGCAGACCTCCTTCACCCAGCGACCCGTGCCGAGGAAATAGGTGATGGCCAGGCAATGGCTGAGCAGCACCGCCAGGGCGCTGAGCAGCCCCAGGACGAAGTGCATTAGGTAAAGCGAACTGTCGGCGCTCGTCAGTCCCTGGTGCAGCCACGACAGGATGCCGGTAGCGAAGCTGGCGACCAAGGCCGTCGCGATCAGAATGGCAAAGACAAGGAAGATGCGTGTCATGAAACTCGCGCCGGACGACAGTCGTTCATGCCATGCCGAAGAAGCCCGGAAAACACAAGCGACCAGGGGTGCGCCCTTTCCGGGGCCGGCTCTCGGGATCGGCGCGAATCCCGCGCCAGTTTTTTAAGGCAGCGCTCCCGGCAGGCGCTATAATAGAGGGCACGGACGGGCCAGGGTGGTTCGTCCTGGGGCGGAGCGAGCGGTCGTGCCGCGTGGCTCATCCGTTCCCGCCTCCGGAGCGGTGCATATCGTCGTCATGGCTCTCACGAATCTGGTGGCGCAGGCGGCTCCGGCCGCCGCCCCGGCGAAACTCAACCCCGGCGACCTGCTCTGGGCAGCGCTGCCGCTAATCGGCATCCTGCTGCTGGGTGCGTTCGTTCTGTACCTGTTCGACCGCTGGCGGAAGCGGTCGGCCACCGCACGCGGCGAGGTGGCCTGTAACGATCAGCTGTCGCACTTCCGCTCATTGTACGAACGGGGTGAGATGAGTCGGGAAGAATTCGAGAGGGTGAAAGGCCTGCTGGCGGGGCAGTTGCGACATGAGCTGAAGGTGCCGTCGCTGCCCGTATCGTCGCCGAGTCCGCCGCTGGAGACAGGCATCCAGCCATCGCCCGATTCGCCGCCGCCGGCGGTGCCGCCGCCCTGATGCGAGGTTGAAAGTGCTTGCTCGAACTCCGCCGGCGACGTACAATTGCCGCGGAAATGCCCGAAGCCATTGCCTGCCAAACACTTCGATGGATCGGAGAACGCCGAGGCCCGGAGGCCGACCCTTTCACGAGATTCTTCCAGGTCCCCCACTCCCGACCCCAGGTTCGGGCTGCCGTGCAAGTAAGGAGATCGCATGCCGACGAAAGACTCGGGTGCCGGGAGCGGGAGCCGCAAGCCCACCGCTGGGAACACCGGGCGCAACCGCAACGCCTACTGTTCCTTCTGCCGCAAGAGCTATCGCGAAGTCGGTCCCCTCGTCGAAGGGCCCGGCGACGTGTACATCTGCGGCGAGTGCATCGAGTTGTGCCAGTCGATCATCGACCAGGAAAAACGCCGCCGCGGGGCGTCCAAGGCGCTCTTCACGCACATCCCTTCGCCACGGACCATCAAGGACAAGCTCGATCAGTACGTCATCGGCCAGTCGCGCCGAAGAAGGTCCTCTCCGTCGCCGTGCACAACCACTACAAGCGTCTCTCTCTGGGCGACCAGGGACACAGCGATGTCGAGGTCGATAAGAGCAACATCCTCCTCATCGGCCCGACCGGCAGCGGCAAGACCCTTCTTGCCCGGACCCTGGCCAAGGTGCTCGATGTCCCCTTCGCCATCGGCGACGCGACGACCCTGACCGAGGCCGGCTACGTCGGCGAGGACGTTGAAAACCTGCTCCTCAAGCTGCTGCACGCCGCCGACTTCGACATCGAGGCCGCCCAGCGCGGCATCATCTATGTCGATGAAGTCGACAAAATCGCCAAGACCCATCAGAACGTCAGTATCACCCGCGACGTGTCCGGCGAAGGGGTACAGCAGGCCCTCCTCAAGATGCTCGAGGGAACGGTCAGCAATGTTCCGCCGCAGGGCGGCCGGAAGCATCCGGAGCAGCAGTACATCCAGGTCGATACGACCAACATCCTCTTTATCTGCGGCGGGACCTTTGTCGGTCTCGATAACGTGATCGCCCGCCGGGTCGGTAAGAAGACCATCGGGTTCGGCAGCAACCCGGAGCAGCGTGAACAGAGCCTGGGCGCCCTGCTGAACCAGGTGACCAGCGACGACCTGATCGAGTTCGGCATGATCCCCGAGTTCATCGGCCGGCTGCCGGTACTGGCCCCGCTTGACCCGCTCGACGAGGAGTCGCTGGTCCGCATCCTGACCGAGCCGCGCAACGCCCTGGTCCGCCAGTACCAGAAACTCTTCGAGATGGAGGGAGCGGAGTTGGAGTTCCACGGCCAGGCCCTGCACGAAATCGCCCGCAAGGCGAAGGAACGCGACACCGGCGCCCGCGGCCTGCGCAGCATCGTCGAGGAGATCATGACCGACGTGATGTTCGAGCTGCCCGAGATCGAGTCCAAGGGCAAGTACGTGGTGAGCGAGGACGTGGTCCGCGGCAAAGTGAAGCTCTTCGAGCAGCCGATCCTCGCTCCGGAATCCACTGCCATCACGCCCGACAAGAAGAGTGCCTGAGAATCACCACTGAGCATCACCACGAAACACACGAAAGACACGAAAAGAAGAAAAGGCAAAAAGCAGAGGCGCGTTTGGGTTTCTTCTTGACCCGGGCACGCCTCTGCTTTTTTCTTTCTTTCGTGTCTTTCGTGTGTTTAGTGGTGATTTTTTGAGGTAGGTCGTGGGCAAAGCGAAACCACCGGTCCTCCGCCTCTGCGAGCTGACGGACGGCCAGCTCGCCGACGTGTTCGCCCTGCTGGTCGAGCGGACCCGGGGCGCCATGCGCGACGGCAAGCCATTTTACACATGCCGCTTCCGCGACCTGCGCCGCACTGTTAGCTACATGGCGTGGGCCGATGGCAAGCATTTCGCCGATTGCGAGGCGAAATGGCGTGACGGCGCGTTCTACAAGCTCCGCGTTACCTTCGGCCATCATGAGCGCTACGGCCCGCAAATCGATATCCTGGCCATCCGGGAAGTGTCCGAGGAGGACCGGGCCGACGGCTTCGACCCTAGCGAGTTCGTCGAGCATTCGCGCTTCGACCGCGAGACGATGTTCGCCGAGCTGCGCGGCCTGGCGGAAGCGAGCATCGCCGACGAGCCGCTACGACGGCTGGTACTCGGGCTGCTGGACAAGCACGCGGAGGCTCTCAAGCGCCTGCCGGCCACGCTCGGCAAGTTCCACCCCTTCGCCGGCGGCCTGCTGGAGCACACACTGTCGGTGACACGCTCCTGCCTCTGGCTGACGGAGCGTTACATAACCCACTATCCGGAGCTTAAACCGCCGTTGAACCGCGACCTGATCGTGGCCGGCGCCATCCTGCACGACCTGGGTCGGGTTGCGGAGTTATCCGAGGACCCGACGAACCCGCAACCGACGGTACCCGGCCGACTGTTCGGCCACCTGTTCCTGGGCCGCGACCTGGTCCGCGACGTCGCCCGCGCACAGGGCGACGTGAACCCCGAGCTGCTGCAACTCCTGGAGCACCTGATCGTGACGCACCTGTCGCTGCCCGAATGGGGCTCGCCGCGTTTGCCATTAATCCCGGAGGTCCTGATCCTGCACCACGCCGACGACCTGGATGCGAAGCTAGAGATGTACGCCCGGTGCCTGAGCAGGGATTTGGCACAGGGGCCGTTCACGGATCGGGACCCGGTGCTGGGACGACAGCTGTACAAGGGGAGGAGCGTATAAGGGAGGGGTTGACTTCCAGAGGATCGTTGTAATAGAAAGCAACGGGGGCGGCATGGCTTTCAAGCGCCGGGACATGGGGGAAGTTCTCTTCATCTGGGATCTTGAAGAAGACCCGCAAGGAAACGTCCAGCACATCGCCGAGCACGGTGTGACGGTCGAGGAGGTCGAAGAAGTCGTGTCGGCACACCACCGGACGGCTTCAACCAGTCGAAGCAGCGGCGAACCCATCGCATTCGGATGGACCGAAACCGGGAAGTACATTCTCGTAGTGTACGAACGTATCGAGCGCGACCCACTCACCGTTCGTCCGGTCACAGCCTACGAAACGACTCCGCCAAGTCCAAAGAAGGGAAAGAAACATGGCCGCTAAGCGCCTGCACTTGAAGATAGAGCGAACGCCGGAAGAGAAGGCCCGCATCGAGGCGATCCGGGAGCGCTTTCAGAGGGAGCGCCCAACGCCCGAGGAACTGGTGGCGTCAGGCGAGTACAACGAACCGATCCCCCAGGGTGCGTACCTGGAGCTGAGCCGGCTAATGCATCTTCTGCGAAAAGAACGTGAGCACCAGGGATTGAGCCTCTCGGATGTAGCTGATCGCTCCGACATCGATAAGGCCGCGCTCAGTCGGCTGGAGACCGGGCAGCAGATCAATCCCACGATCGATACTCTATGGCGCTGATGCGCACGCTCTGGGCAAGGACCTGGCCTGGGCCGTTGGAGAGCTGTGTGAGCGAGGGCAGGACCCCAGTACGACCCTGTCCCAGGTCGAGAGGGCGCTGGAGAATGCCACGGACCTGCTGCAAGAGGCGATGAAGCAAGGTCAGCGGGGGATAGGAACCACGCAGCCCAAGGCGCACCGGAAGAAAGCGAAAGTGCGGTCGTGAGCTGGCGACGACTCCGGATTATTGGGCCGCCTACCAGGTGGCCATGGCCAACCAGTTGCCGAGCGCGGCAACGAGGGCCAGGACGAACAGCCACTGCCATGCGGGCGGCAAATCCCCGAAGGAGCGTGGCCTTTCCCCGCCATAACGCTGGACATCGATTGGGAACGCAAGGAGGCCAAACCCAATGACGGCGAACGCCGGAAAGAATACTGCGAGGCGATAGTAATAGCCCTCTGTGAGAACAGTGTACCAGGACCACGCCGTATACCCGCCGCAAGCAAGCAACATGAGGAGACCAATAGCCCGCTGCCCGGCCGAGGATTGAACTAGCGAGACGTTGCGGACGATCGTAGCCGAAGGACGCACACGACGGTTCGTCCGCATTCGCTTCCATTTGGGCCGTATGAAGGCGGCCAGGACAGCGGCGAGGACCAGGGGTCCGCTGACGATGGCTGCCACCGGGACCAGCAGCACTACCGGACCAAGAGCAGCAATCAGGAGGAGTGCCACAGCCGTCCAGGGCCGACGAGCCCATCCTAACCCCCCGCCGACGATTCCAAGAACTCCCCCAGCCAAAAGTACAGAGGCAAGCGCGAGGAAATAGCGATGCTCTGCCAAGACCTCTCGGGCCTCCTCCGGGGTCATGTCATAATCGCTACCACGGCCGCTCCGGAGGATCGTACGGGCCCGTTCGATGGATTCCAGCTCGCGCGGCTGGAAGGTCTGGCTCAGCAGAAAAGCACCCGTACCCCCGGCGATCAGTCCGCCAAGGATGGCAAATGCGAGAACTGAAAAGCGCAGGAGCGTTTGCCGTGGCGGAAAAGCGAAATCGGCAACCGATCCCCGGGGCGCAGCCGAATCAACCGGCACTTGCTCCTTGGTGACGATTCCGTCCAGGCGAGATTGCTCCGGGTCGCTCGAGTTGGGGACACTGACCAAGGCACCGCAGCCGGGACATAGGACCTGCTTCCCTGCCAGGTGGTCGCTGACATGGAGTCTCATTTCCGCAGCGACAGGTAATCGTCGTCGGCATGGATGTGTCCTTCGAGTCTTGGTCGCCAAGTACGGGTCGCGGAACACCAGGTTCGGTGTCAGGATATCGTCGTCGCGCAGTGCATCCAGCTCCTGCCGGGCCAGCTCGGCGGGCTTTCTGGACAGGGCGGTGCGCTCGTAGAGCATGCTGCCGATTTTGGCCCGCAGGGTGCGCACGCTCCAGCGCTCGATACGGCACATCTCGGCGTAGAAATCGCGCTGGAGGTCGTCTTTCAGTGGGATGATCGCGACGAAGTGGCTCCAGCCCAATTGTTGCGACAGCGCCGCAACAATCTGGACGTTGGGGAAGACCTCAGCGAGCCGCATCATCCGCGACAGGCTTCCGACGGAGAACCCGCTCCCAAACTCAGCGATCAATTCTTTCGACAGTGTCGCAAGAATCTCGTCGCCGTACGCTGCCCGCTCCTCCTTGAGGATTTCCGTGCGGATGCGGTGCCCCACCTGCCAGTACAGCAGGGCCAGGGCGGAGTTGACGGCCCGGGCCACCCCCTCCCGCGTCTGAAGCACCAGGGACCGGACGTCCTCAAGCAACACCTGGGGAGATGCCGGGAGCATCTTCCTCTTTACGGGCAGTTTTGCTCGTTTTGCTGCTGCTTTCTGCTTCGCCATCGCCGCGCCCCTAACTAAACTCCACCCGCAACCATGCCAAATCCCCCTGCCCCATCTCTAACAGCACCGCATCGCCGCTCACGCTCACCTCCATCTGCGTCTCGCCGCGGGCATTGAGGATCACCGCACGTTGTGGGTTGCGGGCGCAGCGGAGTTCGGCGTGGGCGCCCCGGCTGGTGATCTCCTGCAAGTGGGCCACAACTGCGTCGGCCCCGTCCGGCGCCGGTCGCATGCCCAAAAGCGCGATGTTGGGCATGTCCAGGTGAAACAGCCAGCCGGCGGCGCCGATGTGCGGCGGGCCCTTCGGTGCGGCCACCAGCGGCACCGGCGTCACCAGGCCCAGGGCCGTTTGAGCCGGGTACTCGCGGTCCAGGCCGATGGCCAGGTCGAAGGTCCGGGCCGTCTCGCCCTCGGGGAGCAGGATCACGTCCACCATGCGGCCGCCGTGGCGCCGATGGAACGGCAGACCACCGGGGAAAATCGTCGTCGCCTGCTTGGCCAGGCGCAGCTCTAGGTAGTCCGGTGACTCCGGACGCATGTGCGTCGTCACGTAAGGCGTGCCGTTGACGCCGCGGAGCAACGTCGTGCGCTCGTCGCCCCAAGCAAAACGCGATCCGTAATAGGCGTGCCAGGGGTAGCCTTCCGGCGGTTGGTTCGGGGTGATCTCGATCCGCAGGTCGAGGATCGGCCGGCCTTGCCAGGCGCGGAAGCGCTGGCGAAAGGTGGCCAGCTCGCGCTCCTGTTCGTCGAGGATCACGCCCTGGGTGACGACCTCGCCCAGGGCCGGGCCGGTCGATATGACCTTGACCTCGCGGCACCGCGCCGTGCTGCCGGGGTTCCAGGTCAACACCTGGCCGAGGCGGTTGATGCGGGTGCGGTGGTCGCGGATGCCGCGCAGGCCGCCGGTCTGCGGGTCGATCTCGGCCTCGAAGTACTCGTTGCGGACCGTCTTGTCGTCGGCCAGCTTCATGCGCGAGGCCGGCGCCGGGGTGCCAGGCGGTCCGGAACGCGGGACCCAGGCGAAGCCGAGGGCCGGCACCTCTACGACCAGCTTGGCGTGCGTCCCCTCGAGCTGCCCCGCCTTGATCGGCCCGGCGATGGGCAGCGGGCCGCGGATGTCGTCCAGTTCCAGGGCCACGCGGCGGATAAAGCTGCACGGGTTCAGCACCAGGTAGCCGGGAGCGTCGGCGGTCGCACGGGACAGCAGGCGCCCGGCCAGGGCGCCGGCGGCCTCTTTTTCTGCCTGTTCCAGTTCCGCCTCGGCGCCCTCCGTCGGAGCCCGGAGCGTGAGCGACGGGTCTTGGCTCAACCCGTCGCTCACGCTCCGGGCTCCGAAAGAGGCCTCAAGCCGATCCTCGACCTTCGTCAGCTGGGCTTCGATGTTCAAGCTGTCGTTCTTGCCGGCCAATCCACGGTGGATGGCGGCCAGGGTCCAGGTGGTGTCAATGCGCCGCCGCAGGCGCACCTGCCGGGCGAAGCCGCTGACCGGCGTGGCACTCTTCGCATTGGTCCGCTCGCTGAGGTAGTCGCCATGAAACTCGTCGGCATTGGCGGCGGAGGCGTATTCACCAGCGTACACCTCTCCGAAATAGCTGGAAAACGTGGTCCACTTGCCGAACACGGGTGCAAAGCGGGTCAGCTCCAGCCAGTCGCGATACCACGGGGCGGCCGGGCTGGCACCGTGCAACAGGGCCAGCGTGGCGGCATGGTCCTGCATGATCGTCTTGTGCAGGTAGTGGGCCACGTGGAAAAACGTCTGCGGGTTGTCGGCGGCAAATGGAGTTCGGGCGAACGCCTCCACCTGCTTGCCGTCCGGCGAAGGCCAGGAGACAACCGGCGTGCGATGCGTGGGAATCACCGAATCGTCGAACGACAGGAGGACGGCGCGGTTGACGCCGGCGCTGTTGAGCCAGAGCGGAATCTGCGGGTGCCAGCCGAAACGCTTGCGGGCGAAGACACGGGTCTCCTGGCCCAGCAGGTTGCGGGTTACGCTCAAACCCTTGAGCAGGTTCCACAGCTGCGACTCGACCGGCAGCAGGGCGTCCTCTTGCTCGGCATAGCAGCCGCCGATGACCTCGGCCTGATTGGCACGTATCCGCTCCTTGAGGGTGGCAAAACGATCCGGCTGCTCCTGGGCCAGCTGCTCCAGCAAGCGGGCGGCGGCGAGGACGTTGAGCGGCTGACCTTCCGAGAACGCTGCCGGCAGCGGTTCAGCCAGTCGGGTACTGTCGAGCAGGGCGATGTCGAGCAGGTGGACCGTGACCGGATATAAGACCTCGCGCCCCGATTGAAGGCGATCCGCAGCTGTCTGAAGATGGCGACGCCAGGCGTCCGGGTCGTCGCTATTGGCCAGGGCGGCGATCGCCTGCTGCACCTCGGACCACAGGTCGCCGGTGGCCAGCAGATTCTCGTGCTCCATCGCCTCGAACAGGGCTTCCAGGTGCATGAAGCCGAAGGCGATGCCGAAGAACGGAGCGACGCGCTCCGCGGGCAGGTCGATGAGGTGAGCCGGTGGACCGCCCTCGCCACGCGTCCGCAGAGCCTCTCGCAAGTTGGCAAGCGTCGTCTCGCGGTCGAGGGTGCAACGGAAGGCCAGGGCGCCGGCGTCGCGCACGCGCAGGTCCCAGTCGTCGGGCAGGAACAGGGGCGGACTGTCCGGCACAGCATAGACCTGGTTGGCAGCCGGCTGCTCGTGGTCATAGGGTGACGCGACCCGGGGCGGAGCAGGGGCACCCCGCGCCACCGCCGGGTGCCACAGGGCGCTATAGCCGTTGAGGAAGGCACCCACGTCCTCGTTGCCGATCATCAAGGAATTCTGGCCGGGAACGCGGTAGGGACTGAGGAGGATTAGCTCGTGCGGGTTCATAAGGAGGGTCTACCGGCGGTGATGGCGCGGCCCTTCGCGGGACCATAGCTCTCTCGATCTCGCTGTATAGAATAGTGTGATTGGCATTGTGACCCAACGGGAGACTCGCCACGTGGCCAAGAAAGGCAAACATCACCACGCCGCTGTCCTGGCGTCACCGGCGGAGCTTCAGCCACGCATCGAGCGGGCGTCGCGGGACGGGCGCTTCCAGCAAGCGCTGGAGCTGGCCAAGCAACTCTACAAGTACGAGCCGACGCCGGCCCACAAGGATCTTTTGCTGAAGACGTACCTGGGCCGGGCTCGCCAGCTCCGCGGCACCGGCTATCTCAAGGACGCCGTCACCGTGATCCATGCCGGCTTGCAGCACGCCGACTCCGACGTGGCCTGGCTGGAGCAAGCGGCCCTGGAATTATCTGCCTGCGGCGACGCACGTGGGGCCAGTGACTTTCTGGCTCGGCTACCGGAAGACTCGCCGGCCCGGGCGCGGATTCGGGCTCAGGCGGTAGATGCAGCCATCACCCATGGAGCAGCGAGCCGGACCGCGCTGGCCCCCGACTTGCAGCCCGATTTCGATCGCATTTTGCAGGCATTTGCCCAGGTTCAGGCGGGACAGGATGAGGCGGCGAGCACAACCCTGCAAGGGATTGGCCTGCGTTCGCCCTTTCTGGATTGGAAGGTCTTGCTGCGCGGGCTTCTTGCCTACTATCAGCAGGATGATGCCCGGGCCGTGGATAACTGGCAGCGCCTCGACGCCACCCGCCTGCCTGCCCGCCTGGCCGCTCCGTTGCGCTACCTGATCGACCGGCCCTACCGCGACGCGCAGACCCCCGAGGCCCAGGGTGCCCTGAGCAAGCAGGCCGATCGCCTGCAAGGTGAGCCTGCGCTGGAGCCGTTGCGGGCGCTGCAGAAGGCGCTGGCCGACCAGCATTCGCTGACCCAGGCCTTCCGACTGGCCGAGTCGGTGCTACCGCTCTTGCGCGTGCAGGCGCCCCAGCTGGTCGCGCGGCTGGCCTCCTGCTTTTACTGGACGGTCATCACGACGGGCCGGCCGGAGGATGTGCCCCGCTTTGGGCGGGTGTTCGGCGCCCCAGCCGACGATCCCAATTTTTCCCGGTTGCGAGCGCTGGCCTACGATCATGTGCAGGAATTCCAGGACGCCCATAAGGAGTGGCAGGCGTTCGAGAAGTCGGTGGCCGCCAACCCCGGGGCCTGGCCGTCTGGCCAGGCCGACCGCGTTCGCGCGCTAGTCTGGAGCCACATGGGGAGCAATGCCGCCGCCCAGCCCGACCTCGAGGATCCCGACCTGCCCCCCTTCCTGCGCAACCACCCGAATCGTCCCCGGCCGCTGAAGCCGACCGCCGAGAAGTGCTTCGAGGAGAGCCTCAAGCTGGCCCCCGACGTGCTGGAAACGCACGTACACCTCGTGGATCTCTATGCCAAGCAGCGCAAGCCGCGCAAGGCCGAGGAGGCGGCTCGGCGCTTGCTCGAGCGATTTCCCGAGCACGTGCCCACTCTCCAGAAGCTGGCCGCGCTCCGGATCGAGGCGTGCGATTACCCCGACGGAATCACCCTGCTGGAACGGGCCACACGGCTCAATCCACTGGATCGTGTCCTGCGGAGCCGGCTGGCCCAGGCCCACCTGTTCCATGCTCGGGCCGAGGGGGAAGCCGGCCGGTACGATACGGCCCGCGCCAAGTTCCAGACCGCCCTGGCCCTGTCCGAGGCATCGAACGTTAGTTCGGTCTACTGCAAGTGGGCGGCCTGCGAGTTCAAGGCCGGCGATGGAACGCGAGCCGAGGAACTCCTGAACCAGGCCGTGGCCCAGGCGGGCAGCCGACTGGCGGTTGCCTACAGCATGCTAATCGAAGTGATCCGCATGCGGCTGACGAAACAGAAGAAGCGGTTCAACGACGAGTTCAACCGGCTGCTGGCGGAGCCGGCCGACGGAGCGGCTGCCGTCGCCCTGGCCGAACTCGCCGCCGCCCACAAAGCCGCCGGCGTCACCTATCACGGCCAGAAAACCCACGAGAAAAAGGTCTTTGCCTATCTCCAGAAAGCGGCCGGTCAATCGCTGGCCGAGGAGCAGATGGAGCGTATCTGCAAGGCGCTGGCCGATCTCGAAAACCACAAGGTTCTTGCGGCATGCGCGTCGGCAGGACGCCATCGCTTCCCGAAGAACCCGTGGTTTCCGTTCTATGAAGCGGAAGCGTGTTTCATGCAGGGGCCATTCAGCTGTCCGGGGTACCGGGTGCGTCCGTTGCTCGCCGAGGTGCGCCGCCTGGCGCAGGCGTCCCGCCCGATCCGCGCCGCAATGAACTGCTCGAACAGGTGCAGGAACGCGAAATGCTCGCCACCGGCGCCGGCCTGCTGGGCGGCATCAACTTCAACATGTTCAACGAAGCCTTCGGGAACATGTTCGACGACCCGGATGGACCCGACGACGATTGGTAGGAGAACTCCATGACCGACCCTTACGTGGTGCTCGGCCTGCCGCCGGAGGCGGATGACGAGGCCATCCGCCGCCGCTACCTGGAGTTGGTGCGCCAGTATTCGCCGGAGCATCACCCGGAGAAGTTTGCGGCCGTCCGCGCGGCCTACGAACAGCTGCGCGACCAGAGTACCCGGCTGCGGCACCGCCTGTTCGAGGCAGGCCGGCGCGAAACCGTGGATGCGATCATTGAGGAGGTCTTATGTCGGAGGACGCGCCGCCGGGTCTCGTTGCAGGAAATGGTGTCGACGCTCCGCAAGGCCTGAGTCCGGAGGCCATCGACGGGATCCTGGCCGACTTCCGCGCCTGGCTGCAGGTGGCGAACCCCGCGCCGCCGGCAGCACCCGACGCCGACGCCATCGACCTGCACACGCTTCTGGCCCAGTTCACGGCCCTGCGGCACGAGGTGCATTTGCAAACGCGCAGCGCGCGCGCAGCAGGACCAAGGGACCGAGGCTCTGCGGCAACTTGGCGACGCCCTGGCCGCCGTGCAGCAGGCCCAGCTCCGCACCCGGACCGATGAGAACCAGGCCCGCGACGAGGCGTTGCGACCCCTGCTCAAGGTCCTAGTCGATGTCTACGACGCCCTAGCCCTGGCCGAGCGAGAGGTTCGCCGCGTGCAGGACGCACTGCTGCCTCTCCTGGAAGAAGCTGCCACTCCGCCCCCGTCGGTGGCTCGAGATGGCGTGCCTCTGCCGGCTCCGCGGCCATCGT
Source organism: uncultured Planctomycetota bacterium (assembly GCA_963827935.1). Classification (GTDB taxonomy): domain Bacteria; phylum Planctomycetota; class Planctomycetia; order Gemmatales; family Gemmataceae; genus DATFNV01. Next base: position 365,994 of record CAWHCN010000006.1, read on the forward strand.
TCTGGGCCCGCCTGTTCGGCGCCCACGCTGCCAGCTCGGAATCGCAGGCCGCCCTCGCCGCGCCGGACGACGAGTTGGCAGACCAGGCCGCTCTCCAATCTCCCGCAACTCTGCCTCCGCCGATCGCCGCTCGTGCTCAGCAAATGCTCGCGTCGGTCTTGACTGGTTATACAATGAGCCTCCAACGCGTGGAACGAGCTTTGCGGCAGCAAGACCTGGAGCCGATTGCCACCGAGGGTGAGCCGTTTGACCCCGAGTCGATGGAAGTGATCGAGGTGGTGGCGGACGATCAGCGGTCCGGCGAGGTCGTCGGCGAGGTCCGCCGCGGTTATCGCTGGCGCGGCCGGGTATTCCGCCACGCCCAGGTCCGCGTGGCCAAGTCGTGAACTGTGTTTAGCCGCCGCCCTTCGGGCGGCTCTCCAAGGCAAGGAGTCCCACTCATGTCCCCCCTGGCCTTGCCCCCCGGCGAGCCCATTGTCGGCATTGACCTCGGCACCACCAACAGCGAGGTCGCCATTGTCGGCACCGATGGCCAGCCGCACGTCTTCGAAGAGGACGGCGACCCCATCCTGCCATCGTTTGTCGGCCTTGCCGAGGACGGCCGGCTTCTCGTCGGCAAGGCGGCCCGCAATCAGTGGGTGCTCGCTCCCGAACGCACCGTCAAGTCCATCAAGCGCAAGATGGGCCAGGACGTGAAGGTCTCGCTCGGCGAGCGCCAGTACCGCCCTCAGGAAATCTCGGCCATGATCCTGCGCCAACTCAAGGAGCGGGCGCAGCAGGCCCTGGGGGTGCCCGTCAAGAAGGCTGTCGTAACAGTCCCCGCCTACTTCAACGACGCCCAGCGCCAGGCCACTAAGGAAGCCGGCGAGCTGGCGGGGCTGGAAGTAGTCCGCATCCTCAACGAGCCGACGGCCGCCTCGCTCACCTATGACCCCAGCCACAGCCAGCTCCGCCGCCTGTTGGTCTACGACCTGGGCGGCGGCACCTTCGACGTCTCCATCGTACAGGCCCAGGAAGGCGTGGTCGAGGTGCTGGCCAGCCACGGCGACACCCAGCTGGGCGGCGACGACTTCGACGACCTGCTTCTCAAGCACCTGTGCGACAAGTTCCAGACCGAGCACGGCGTGGACCTCCGTGGCAGCCTGGTGGCCAAGGCGCGCGTCCTTCGGGCAGCCGAGGCCGCCAAGCGCGCTCTTTCCGACCACCCGGTCGCCCGCATCGAGGAGGAGTTCATCGCGGAAAAGGATGGGACGGCCCTGCACCTCAACGATGAGATCACCCGCGAGCTGTTCGAAGGGTTAATCCGCCCCCTGCTGGACCGCACCATGGATTGCCTGCAACGGGCCCTCAGCGACGCTCACCTGAACCCCAGCCAGATCGACAAGATCATCCTGGTCGGCGGCAGCACGCGAACGCCGCTGGTGACCCAACTTTTGGAGGAGCGACTCGGTCAACCGCCACACCAGGAGGTCAACCCGGACCTGATCGTGGCGATGGGGGCGGCCATCCAGGCGGCGATCATCGCCGGCCAGAACGTCGGTGCCGTCCTCGTGGACATCACGCCCCATTCCCTGGGCATCAAGTGCCTGTCCGAACGCCACGGCTTCGAGTTCCCGTTCCAGTTTGCAGCCATCATCCATCGCAATACACCGCTGCCGGCCTCGCGGAGCGAAATGTTCCACACCGTTTACGATCGCCAGGCGGAAGTGGAAATCGACGTGTACCAGGGCGAAAGCGAGGACGTGCGGAACAACCACGGCGTCGGCCGCTTCCTGATTCAGGGGTTGGCCCCGGTCCCCGCCGGCAACCAGATCGTGGTGCAGCTCGACCTGAACCTCGACGGCCTCTTGAAGGTCTCGGCCCGCGAACGCGCCACTGGCCTGCAAAAGCAGGTGACCATCGAGAACGCCCTGGCCCGCTACGAACGCGAGGATATGGGCGAGGCCCGCGATCGCCTCGCGGAGCTGTGGGAAGATCTCGGCGATGGCGACCAGGAATCCGGCGAGGTTGGTGCGCCGGCCGCGGAGTCGGCCGAACTGCCCGCCCTGGTGCCCGGACCCCGCGAAGGCCAGCGCGAGGCGGTGCAGGCCCGCGCGCTGCTGGAAAAGGCCGAACGCCTAATGGAACGCATCACGGTGGAGGATCGTTCGGATGTCGAGCGCCTCATGGGGCGGGTCCACACCGCCTTGACGGATCGTCAATGGGACCGGTTGACCCAGGCGAGCAACGAGCTGGCCGACGCGCTCTTCTACCTGGAGGGATGATGGCCGAGGCGATGACCTGCCCGGTGTGCCGGGCCCGGGTTGAAGCGGGCCCGCACTGCCGCCGCTGCAAGGCCGACTTGACGCTCCTGTTCGCCCTGGACGCCCATCGCGACGCCGTGTTGACCGCCTCCCAGCACGCCCTGGCCACCGGCCACCCCGACGAGGCGATCGCCCTGGCCGAGGGAGCGGAGCGGTTGCGCCGCGGGGATGATGCTCGGCGAGTGATGGCGGCGGGGTATCTGCTGCGCAGGGACTTCCGGGAGGCGTGGCGGGGGTATGCGGGATTTGCATAACCCGGCAATGTGGATAGCGTCGGCGAGCTGCCAGGCCCGCTGAAAGGTTCCGGACGGGCAGATACCATGGCGCGAGGAAGAAAAGCTGTTGCATCCTCCTATGGATCAGTCGATAAGCTTCAGAACATGCTGGCGACGGAGGTCTTTGGCTACGCCAAGGACAAGAAAAAAGCGTCCGGCCGTGCTCTCGGCACCCTTGTCGAGGTCGTCACTTTCTACACGCTCTGCACATGGGAGTTGAGGGACCATATTGCCATCGAGCGCTCAGTCCCTGAGTTCGCCCATCCAGAAATAAGCCACAACGTCGAGTTTTCGTTACACCCCGTGGCGTCGACACGATCCGTCACGCTGAAACCACTCCATTTGCCGGTAACATCGCGCAAGGTACTTCGCGCCGCGGCTCCAGTCCCGGCGGACATCGTGCCGAGGACGGAAACATTGGTCGCAACCGACCATGTCATGCGAAACGCCGCGGTGATTGCCCGCCGTGATCGTGGTTTCTTCACAGCCCATCTAATCGAGATGGATGCGCATGGCTGCGCCGTTGCACTGACGGAATTGCTCGAGCGCCTTTTGCTATCTTCGAGTGCAAGCGTGTGGGTGTCGAAGAAGGGATGCGCAAAGGCCCGCAGACCATCGAGAAGGCCAAGCAAGGCGCTTACGTTGCCAGGTCAGTGTCATCGCTTCAGAAGTTTAGGCTTGGCGATGGACGCCTCCAGGGCGTGATCGACCAGGGCGGCGGGAATCTCCGCACCGGCGCATATGCCACCATGCTACGTGAAGTTATTGACGGCAACGTACCGGAGTTGCTCAGACACTTCATACTGACGATTGGGGTGGTGAGCAATCATGGCAATTGGTTTACAGCCGAGGATCACAATAAGGGGTTCTTCGCGTTTTCGAGTGGGTGATTTTCACAGTCTTGGCAGCATGCAGGTGAGGATTTTCAGCCTCAGGTATTCCTCATCGCGGAAACCGTAGGCGCGCCGCTGGATGGCGCGGATCTTGTTGTTGAAGCCCTCCACAAAGCCCAGGGCGACCTTGTTGTCGGCCTGACAGTAGGCGGCGATGCCGTCCCAGTGAGCCTCGATCATGCGTGCGAACTTCTCGAAGGGTTTCAAGCGCTGCCAGCGCAAGGCAGCGCGCCAGTTGTCGTAGAAACGTCTGGCCCAGCCGGGACTCCAGTAGTCCCACAGTTGATCGAAGGACTCCTTCAGGGCAAACGCATCTAAACGCCTGTGCATTATTGGCTGTTCAGTAGTCTGGGACAAGGGACTCGCGAATGATTCTCCTCGAAGTCGCCCGTCTCACGGAGGAGAATCGGCATGTCGCAGTCCCGCGCCGGTACCTTGCTTTCCCCCTTCGCCACCTTGACGGACCCGCGGGTGAACCGCACCAAACGTCACGACCTGCTGGACATCCTTTTCATCGCCCTGTGTGCCGTCGTCAGCGGCGCCAACGATTGCGTCGCCATGGCCAAGTTCGGCACCAGCAAGCGGGCCTGGTTGGAGAAATACCTGGACTTGCCCAATGGCACGCCGTCGCACGATACGTTCACGCGGGTGTTTGCCGCCCTGGATGGCAAGGCCTTTGTTGCCTGTTTCCTGGAGTGGGTGGCGGCCCTGCAGGAGAGCACCGACGGCCAGTTGGTGGCCATTGACGGCAAGACGGCGCGCGCCACTCTGGACAAGGCCAAGGGCCAGAACCCACTGCACGTCGTCAGCGCCTGGGCAACGGCGAATCACTTGCTGCTGGGCCAAGAGGTTGTGGCCACCAAGTCCAATGAGATTACCGCTATTCCCAAGCTGTTGGAGGTGTTGGAATTGACCGGGGCCATCGTGACCATCGACGCCATGGGGTGCCAGAAGGAGATCGCGGCCAAGATTCGCGACAAAGGGGCGGATTACGTGCTGGCGGTGAAAGGAAATCAGGACCATTTGGAAGAGGACATCGTCGCAGCGTTCGAGGCCGTGGACGACGGTCAGGGATCGGCCACGGTGCGGACGCACACGGCGTACGACAAGGGCCACGGTCGCCAGGAGACGCGCCGCACGCAAACCATGGCGGTGCCGGAGACGCTGCGCAACCTAGAGGCGTGGCGCGACCTGAAGAGCATCGCTCGCTGTACCCGGACCTACCAGGAAGGGGGCGTGGAGAAGTCGGAGGTGCGCTACTTCATCAGCAGTCTGTCGCCTCAGGCGAAGAAGTTGGCCGTGGCGATTCGTGGCCATTGGGGAATTGAAAACGGGCTCCACTGGGTGCTGGACATGTATTTCGCAGAGGATCGCAACCGAGCGCGTACCGGCAATGCCGCGGCCAACCTCGCCTTGCTGCGTCGCTGGGTAGTCTCCCTGTTGCGGCGCGACGAATCAAGCACGGGCGGCATCGAGAAGAAACGCTTGCAAGCGGGATGGAACGACGAGATCCGCGAGGCGATTCTTGGCCTTCTTATGGGGAATTAGATGCGTTTGCCCTGAGGACTCCTTGAGCAGGTATGCCTTGTTCAAACGCCGGTTGGCCTGGAAAAGTAAGTGCAGGGCCTTCCTTCCCTCCAGGGAAAGGTTCTCCCAGTGAGACAGCAACGTGTAGCGCTGCCCCTTGATGAAACGCCTGTCCTCCCCCGAGAGGCGGGCGTACTCCTGTTTGCGAACCTTGTCCATCGCTTCGCTGAGGTGGCCGAGGACGTGGAACTTGTCGTACAGGATGACGGCCTGCGGGGCATTCCCCTCCTTGAGGGTGGAATTGCGGAACGCTTTCCACATATCCATGACGGCCAAGCGGATTTTCCTGCATTTCTTGGGGCCCAGCCAGGCGAAGAACTCGTCCAGGCTCGCTTCGGAGCGGTCTTGGCCGCCGAACCAGATGGCCCGGCGCCGTTCCAGGTCGCTGACCACGATGCGGTACTGGTGCCCCTTGCCGATGGCGATTTCGTCGATGCCGATGACCCGGGGAGCAGGGTTGCCGGCCCGGCGGAGCTGTTCGCGCATGTACTGCTTGTCCAACTCCTTGACCGTGTGCCAATCGAGGAACAGTTCCTCGGCCACTTCCTTGATGGCCGTTTCGCGACAGCGCCGGCCCACGAAGAAGGCGAAGCGCTTGGTGTACAGTGGGTTGTCGGCCAGCCAGTCCAACCGTTCGCTCTTCACGCCCCCGCACCGCGGACACTGGACCCTGCGCAGGGAGTAGGCGAGGTAGACCCGCTTGTCGCCACACGAGAGATCTCGGGCACGCCGAGGTCGGGTATCGTAATAAGTCCAAGAGGCTTGCCCGCAGGCGCCGCACAGCGTTTTTTTCGGCGCCGCTGGAGGGTGATGACCACCGCCCGGGGGTCACCGAAGATGCCTCGAAGGCGGGCCTGGGGCAGGAAACCAGGGAAGCGGTACAGGTCAGGGAGTCGCTTGAAGTTGGCCATCGGCACAGCATGACAAGAATTCCCCCGGAGGGAAAGAGCGTTTCCCCTGGAAATCCCGCGGTTTCATAGGCCCCGAGGCCCGAAAGTTGCCCACTCGAAAACGCGAAGAGCCCACCAAGGTCAAGGTTCATGTCGATGCCGACATAGCGCTGAAGCGCTATTTCAAGTTGCACGAGCTGGAAGTTGAGAGTTGGTTTAATGTCATCGCGCCGCAGTGGGACACTACGCCAGCTCCGCGCGGACCTGGTAAACCTCGTGGGTAAAGATTGGGAGGGAATTCGGCAACCATGAGCGCCGGACGAAGTATCGTTTCTATCAGCCAGTCGTGGTGTACCCCACCGAAGTATGTCCAGGCTGTTCGCCAGGTCTTTGGGGGTACTATCGCGCTTGATCCATGCTCGAACCCCCACTCAGTTGTTAAGGCGGCGGTCGAATACAAACTGCCTGACAACGATGGGCTTCGTGCCAGCTGGGATTATCCGACCATTTATGTGAACCCTCCCTATGGAGCTGACCGGAACCGGGGAACGACGATCAAGAATTGGCTGCGCCGCTGCGCCTCGCGCATGAGGACCATGGATCGGAGGTTCTGGCTCTCGTCCCGGTGGCGACGAACACGAAGCACTGGAAGGACTTCATTTGGGGCGTCGCCGAAGCTGTCTGTTTTCTCTACGACACGCGCCTGCGATTCCTTGTAGATGGCGAGGACGCGGGCAAAGGCGCTCCGATGTCCTGCGCGATGGTTTATTGGGGCCGGAACCCCTTGCATTTCGAGAACGTATTCCTGGGTCATGGCGCGGTGGTTGACCTGCGTACGCTTCAAGGCAAGCCCATCGGTGTAATTGACGGTGCGGTTCCGACGCTGTTCTCAGGATTTGAGACCAAAACGGGGGATCGGCGCAACTGACGTCCCTAGAGCGCTCGTCCAGTGGAACAGGCTCCCCGCGCGTATTTGGAACAAAAATACACCAAACGCCGCGCCTGGCTCCCCACTTCCCAAACCTTCAACTACGCCACACAGAAGGCCCCAGGCAAACTTGCTAGAATAACCGCCACCCGTTCACGACCCGTCGGGAGGCTCGCATGCAAGTTGTGCCGCAGGCTGCGCCGGCCCTGGATGATCCGGTCTTGTACCTCAATCGCGAGCTGAGCTGGCTGCAGTTCAATCGCCGCGTGCTGGAAGAGGCGCAGGATCGCCAGGTGCCGCTGCTGGAGCGCCTCAAGTTTCTCGCCATCTTCAGCTCGAACCTGGACGAATTCTTCATGGTCCGGGTGGGCGGCATTCAGCAGAAGGTGCAGGCGGCCATTCCATTCGGGTCCGGGGCCGATCGCACGCCGCCCAGCCTGCTGATGGAGCGCATCAGCGAGGTCTGCCACCAGCTCGTCGCGGCTCAGTATGCCTGCCTGGCCGACGAGGTGCTGCCGGCGCTGAGCGCGAGGGGATTCAGTTTCGCGGGTTCAAGGACCTGACTGATGCCGACCGGCGCTATCTGCGCGGGGTTTTCCAGACGGAGGTCTTCCCCGTCCTGACGCCGCTGGCGATCGACCCGGTCCACCCGTTTCCGCACCTGCTGAACAAGTCGCTGAACCTGTGCGTGCTGTTGCAACGGCCGCACGATGAGGAAAAGCTGTTTGCCCTGGTGCAGGTGCCGGCCGTCCTGCCGCGCTTTGTGCAACTGCCGCCCCAGCCCGGCGCCGCGCCCGCCGGGAACGATGGCCAGGTCACGAGGAGCAGTCATGTCTTCGTCCCGCTGGAGACGGTAATCCGCATGCACCTGCCGGAGCTGTTCGGCGGCATGCAGTTGCTGCAGGCCACGGTCTTCCGAGTCACGCGCAACAGCGATTACGAAATCGACGACGATGAAGTGGAGGACCTGCTCAAGACCATCGAGGAAGAGGTGCGCAAGCGTCGGCGCGGGGCTGCTGCCCGACTCGAACTGGAGGCCGACGCCACCGCGGAGGTCGAACAGTTCCTGACCTCGGCCCTGGACCTGGATGGGTTGGACCTGTACCGCATCCCTGGACTGCTCGATCCGACCGGCCTGTTCCAGATTCACGGCCTGCCGGGCTTTCCGCAGCTCCGCGATCCGCAGTTCGTGCCGCAGCAGGTGCCGGAGCTGGCGCAGGCGAGCAATGTCTGGTCCGCCATCCGGGCACGCGACATCCTGGTCCACCATCCGTATGAGTCCTTCGGGCATGTCGTCGATTTCATCGAGGCGGCCGCCAACGACGAGCGGGTGCTGGCCATCAAGCAGACACTATACCGCACCAGCAGCGATTCGCCGGTGGTGCGGGCGTTGCAGCGGGCCGCCGACAACGGCAAGCAGGTCACCGCCGTCATCGAGCTGAAGGCGCGGCTGGATGAGGAGCGGAACATCGTCTGGGCGCACGAGCTGGAAAAGGCCGGCGTTCACGTGGTGTTTGGCTTCATCGGCCTCAAGACGCACTGCAAAGTGGCGCTGGTCGTCCGCCGCGAGGATGACGGCATCCGCCGCTATGTCCACCTGAGCACCGGCAATTACAACCCGCAGACGGCCCGCATCTACACCGACCTGGGTTTCTTCACCAGCCGGCCGGAGTTCTGCGAAGACGTGTCGGCTCTGTTCAATTACCTGACCGGCTACAGCGAGCTGCCGCAGTGGCGCAAGCTGATCGTCGCCCCCAGCCGGCTGCAGGCGTTCATGATCGAGAAGATTGAAGCCGAGGCGAAGTTGCAGCAGGCGGGCAAGGAAGGGCGGCTCATCGCCAAGATCAACGGCCTGTTGGAGCCGGCCGTGGTGCAGGCGCTCTACAGGGCCAGCCAGGCGGGCGTGCGCATCGACATCGTTTGCCGCGGCATTTGTTCGTTGCGGCCGGGTCTGCCCGGTGTCAGCGAAACCATCCGCGTGATGTCCATCATCGACCGCTTCCTCGAGCACAGCCGGATTTTCTACTTCGGCAACGGCGGCGAGCCGCTGGTCTACATCGGCTCGGCCGACTGGATGGACCGCAACCTGAGCCGGCACGTCGAGGTGGTCTGGCCGGTGGAGCAGCCCGACCTGAAACAGCGCCTGATCCGCGAAATCCTGGCCATCACGATGGCCGACAACGTCAAGGCCCGCCAACTGATGCCCGACGGCACCTATCGGCGGGTGGTTGTCCCTCCCGACGTACCGCGGGTGCGCAGGCCAAGAGAAGTTCCTGGAGCTAGCGGCCCAGAACGCGGCCCGGCGCCTGAACGAGGCCCCGCCGCCGCCCGTGTCCTATGTCGAGCCGGTGACCAATACGCGCCGGCCGCGCAAGAGGCAGACGGGGTGAGCGAGCAGCGGGAGGTGTCCGGTTTGCCCTGGCCGGGTAGCCCAAAGCGCCAGCGAGGGGCTCCCTCGCTGGCGCTTCGGGCTAACGCTGGGCGGCTGATTAGGTTAGCCCGACGCGCCAGCGAGGGCGAACGGCGAACCCTCGCTGGCGCGTCGGGCTGCCCGAGCGTCCGCTAGTTCTCGTCCTCCTCCTTTGGCTTCACCTCTTTGGGCAGCGGCTTGAGCGTCTCAACCGGCGGGGCGACCGGCATGGCGGGGGCAGCCACCGTGGCATGGCCGTGGCCGTACATGTCAAAGTGGCAACCGTACTCCACCTCGTCAACGTCGCAGCGGCCGGCGACGTGGCAACGCTCGGAGCAAGAGTCGCAGTTTCCGGAGCCGCATGTCGGCCCGCAGGTGGAATAGCAACCGATGGCGGAACACAACAGCCCGATGCCTGTGCAGATCGCGAGTAGCCGACGCATGGGTTCCCTCCCGTACCAAGTAGGGCAACGATTTCGTCCCCCCGCGTGGGCTGCGCAGGACCGCGAGGATAATCTCTGCCTTTCCTTTCGACTGTGCCGGAAGGACCGCTTGATACGTCCGCGTGGCCTTGAGGGATTCGCCGCGCACGGGCCCGCAGGGGCGGAGAAGTTTGCCCAGTTTGCGTGCTCACCTGTCTCGCCCTGGCCGGCCCGTTATTGGTGGGGAGTGTGAGGCTCCTCTCGCCGAGGCCCATAACCTCGGGGAAAAGCGATCAATGTTGACGGGGTAGGAAGGTACATCCCCTCATCGCCGCGTCTGTCCCTTCAGGAGCTTCCGCACCACCGCCGTCTCTGCCTCCGATAGCCCCAGGGTGAGACGTCGGCTGTAGTCAATCTGTTCGTCGTAGCGACCGAGGGAGTAGATGTCGTCGATCAGCGGTTGCAGGTCAAGGGTCAGATCGGGGTCAGGGTCGAGTAGCGGCACTGGGATCGGAGGGAGGCGTCGGTCGAAATAGGCCTTCCACACTCGGCAGTGGGCCGCGCCCCATCCGGCTGACAAGGAGCGTGTACGGGCTGTTCGGCCAGGCGGAAAGCATTGGCATCTTGCTGCCGCCGCGGAGGAGATCGATCTCGATAAAGTTCGCCTCCCCCAGCAGCAGCGCCTGCCGCTTGAGCTCGTATTCCTTCCACCCTTCCGTATCTCGCCGCTTGTTGGAAGGAGAGAGCACCTCGATGCACGTCACCAGGATGCGCTCCTCTCGCTGGGCGTAAATCTCGATGAAGGTCTCTTCGAATCGCTCAGCAATGAAGGCTTGCATCAAGACGGGATCGGTTTCTGGGGCGGATTCTAGCACGGCCACGCCGCCCTTTTTCTTCCGCGGCCCCTTCGCGGTCGCCGGCCCCGTCACGGTCACGTCGGGCTTGGCGAGGGTCTCCTTCTTGCCCTCCGACTCCACAAGGACGACATAGCTACGCGTGGCGAGGTCGGTCGTGTATCCGCGAGGTAGAATCCGCGCGAGCGCATCGTCGATTCTGGCGATCAGCCGGTTGTGGAACCCCTCCCACAAACCGCACGCCTCGATATAAGGATCCATGCCGGGGAACGGAGACTTCATGGTGGCGTCCTTCCTCTGAACGGGGCGAAAGCACACCGTACCCTACTGCGCCGCCGGGGCGCCGTGAAGTCCGAATCGGGAGCGCTGGATATGCCCGTCGAACGCACGTGGCGGACCCACGACCTGAAGCCCAGCTACGATGTCGTCATCATCGGCGCCGGCGTTCATGGGCTGGCCATCGCCTATTATCTCGGCCAGCGCGGCATCACCAATGTCGCGGTGCTGGACAAGGGGTACCTCGGCGGCGGGGCCAGCGGACGCAACACGGCCATTATCCGCTCCAACTACCGCACACCCCAGGGCGTCGCCTTCTACGACGAGAGCGTCAAGCTCTACGAAACCCTGGCGCTGGAACTCGACTTCAACGTGATGTTCTCGCAGCAGGGGCATCTGACCGTGGCCCACACCGACCGGGGCGTGACCACCCTGCGCGAGCGGGCCGAGACCAACAAGCTGCTTGGCGTCAATAGCCGCATGGTTTCTCCCCAGGAAATCGCCGCGATGGTGCCCGGCATGGATGTCAGCGCGCGGGCCCATCAGCCGATCCTGGCCGGGCTCTATCATCCGCCGGGCGGCATCATCCGCCACGACGCCGTCGTCTGGGGCTATGCTCGCGGCGTTGACCGAATGGGGAGCGAGATCCATCCCTTCACCGAGGTAACCGCGATCGCCACGGCCAGCGCCAATGGCAATGGCCGGCGGCGGGTGGAGGGCGTGGTGACCAGCCGCGGCACCATCGCCGCCCGCACCGTGGTCAACGCCACGGCCGGCTGGTGCTCGACCATTGCGCACATGGCCGGGGTGGAATTGCCCATCGTAACGCATCCCTTGCAGGCCCTGGTGACGGAGCGCCTCAAGCCCTTCCTGCACCACGTCATCGTGTCGGCGACGCTGCACGTCTATGTCAACCAGACCGACCGTGGCGAGGTGGTGATCGGCGAGGAGATCAACCCCTACGCCAGCTACAGCATGCGTTCGACGTTGCGGTTCCTGGAGAATGCGGCGGCGCATACACTGGAGTTGTTCCCCTGCCTGGGCCGGGTGAAGGTGCTGCGGCAGTGGGCGGGGCTGTGTGACATGCCGCCGGATTTTGCCCCCATCATCGGGCCGGTCGAAGAGGTCGACGGCTTTGTGCTCGACGTGGGCTGGGGGACCTATGGCTTCAAGGCGGGGCCGGCGGCAGGGTATCGGGTGGCGGAGTTGATTGCCACCGGCAAGGTGCCGCTGGTACTGGAACCATTCCGCCTGGCCCGCTTCGCCGAGATGGACCCGGTGGGGGAGAAGGCTGCGGCGGCGGTGTCGCATTGAAGCCCTGTTTCATGGACTCCCCTCGCCCCGGTACTCCGGGGAGAGGGGTCGGGGGTGAGGGATTCTTGGCTTGCGAAGGTCGGCCCCCTCACCCCCAACCCCTCTCCCCCGAGTACGGGGGCGAGGGGCGAGCGCTTCGGAAACGTTGAGCAACCATGCGAGTCCTGCAAGAACTCATCACGCTTCTGTGGCGGCGGGGGGCCATCAGCCTGGACCACGCCCACTACTTCGTGGAGCACGGCTTCGTCAAGGCAGGCGACCTGCACGACTATCAGCCGCGCCAGCCGGCTCCGGCGGAAGACGAATCGGCACTGGCCAGCTGGCCGCGCGCGCCGCTGCTCCTGCCCGATGACCTCGAGGAGGCGGAAGTGGGGCTGGCAGGGCAGGGGGGGACCAAGTGCAAGCGCAAGCAACACCCGCCGCGCGTCCCCGACCTGACACCGGAAGCGCTGGAGGCCCGACTTGAGGCGATCCTGCACACCCGGGCGGCTTGCTTGCCCGCCCTGGTGGAACTGTCGCGGCCGCACTTTAAGGGCAAGGACGGCCGGGGGGCCGCCGTCATCCTGCGTCAGTTCAAGGACACCACGCTGACCCGGCGGCTTGTGGCGGTGATACGGGCCGAGCCGCGGGCATTGGCCCAGCTGTGGGAGGCCGTGGACAGCCAGCCCTTCCACGATCTGGTTGAACAGGCCGGCATGAAGGGCAAGGCCATCCGGGCTTTCGAGGCGGTGCTGCGCGCGGCCGAGCCGGGGCAGTGGGGCTCGGCCTCCGCGTGGATCCTGCAAGTGCCCGCGGTGCAAGCGGTTGCCAATCTGCTGGCGGTGCGGCAACGCTTGCTGCCGGCGATCACCTGGCTGTACGACAATCACCGGACGCCGCTGGGCCGGTGCCTCCAGCGTCCGCTGCGGCCGCGGCGAAGCTGGGACGGCCTCGGCTTCGGCCTGGTGCTGCTCTACAATGCCCGCGCCGGACTGACGAGGCGAAAACCGCCCGGTTTTCCGCTGATGAAACGCCTGGCCCCGGCCGGCTGGCACGAGGCCTGGGCCAACGCGATGGGCCTCGACCCGGCCGCCGTCACCCCCTTTCTCATTCACATCTTCGGAGCGATCCCCGATGCCAGCCGGCCCGCCGCGGAGGACCTGTCGGCCCGCGAGGATGTGGAGTTGATCTGTCCCAGCGACTGGAAGGTGTAGAGTTCTGTGAGCCCGCGGCGCCAGCCAAGGGCGAGCCGGCCGAGTCGCCTTGCGTTTCGTCGGCCCGGTGGGTACATCTCCGCCCTTCCACGGCAATCGGGAAGGGGGGCTGCCATGCGCACGCTGATTTCTGGGCTAACGGCGGCGGTTGTCCTTACCTGCGCCACAGCCGCTGCCCGCGCCGACCTATCCTTCGCCAACCTCACATTCAATGTCGGCGAGGTCCGCAGCGGGGCCGCGCTGAAGCGGACCTTCACCTTTGTCAACGATGGGCCAGCCGCCGTCGAGATCACCGGGCTGCGCTCCAGTTGCGGCTGCGTGAGGCCCCGGCTCGACAAGCGGACCTACCTCCCTGGTGAGCGGGGCGAGGTGACCCTGGAGGTGCAGACGCTGAGCCAGCCGGCCGGCCCCAGTGCCTGGCCACTTCGCCTGGTCTACCGGAGCGGCGGCGAGGAGCGCGAGACCGAGCTGAGCATCAAGGGCTCGGTCATCGCGGAAATCACCGTGCAGCCGGCCTCGCTGGCCATCTCCACCGAACGGGCCTCGTCCCTGACGCTGACGCTCACCGACCATCGCACCCGGCCGCTGACGGTCACCGCGGTGCAGTCGTCCTCGCCGTATTTGACCGGAACGGTGAAGCAGACGACTACCGATGAGGCCGGCCACCGCGTCGTCACCATGGCCCTGTCGGTCAGCGCGGAGTTCGCCGAAGGGCGGCACGACGAGATGGTGGCCATCATCACCGACGATGCCGACTATCGCGTGCTGACAGTACCGGCCATCATCGTCAAGCGCTCGAAGCACAATGTCGAGCGCAGCGCCGGCGGCGGTGAGCCTGACTGCTGTCGCGGATCAGCCGGTGGCCTCGCGGATTGTGCTACTGCGCCCGGCCGGCGACGAGGCCGTCGTCGTCGAGCGGGTTGAGTGCGCCGACCCGGCCGTGGTCTGCACCTGGGCCGCGGGGCCCAACACCTGCGCGACGCTCAAGGTCACGGTCGACCGCACGAAGCTGCCGGCCGGCGGACTGCGGAGCTTCCTCCTTGTCCACATCAGCAAGCCCGAATCTCAAACGATCACCGTGCCGGTGACGTGTCTCATCGAATAAAGCGCCGCCCTCCTGCCCGGCGGCTAAACGCGCAGCGGCTCCGGGTTGACACCCAATCCGCGTTCGGGGTACAACACGCCCCGCCTGATGTGCTCCTCCGGAACACCAGCTCCCGACTGACATCCCCTGTTTTCCGGCGATGGTGGACGAAGCGCGCTGACCGAGCCTTGATGAGCGGACAGGCCAACGGCCTGTGGCCGGCGCTGGAGCGCGCGGGGCTGCGACTGGCCAGCGGACCCTATGGCCTGGCCGTCTGGCTGCGCAACGGGCTGTACGAGCGGGGCTGGAAAGAGAGGCACCAGGCGCCGGTGCCCGTCGTCAGCGTCGGCAACCTGACGGTCGGCGGCACCGGCAAGACACCGTGCGTGGAGTACGTTGCTCGTTTCTATCGAGGACGTGACCGGCGCGTCGCGATCCTTAGCCGCGGCTACGGCAGCCCCTCACCCCTACCCCTCTCCCCCGGGGGGAGAGGGGTAGGGGTGAGGGGACGCAACGACGAGGCGATGGTGCTCGAGGAGAACCTGCCCGATGTGCCGCACCTTCAGGGGCCCGATCGTGTTGCTCTGGCGGCCACGGCTGTGGAGGAACTGGAGAGCGAGGTGCTGGTGCTGGACGACGGCTTTCAGCACCGGCGCTTGAGACGCGATCTGGACATCGTGCTCCTGGATGCGACCGACCCCTGGGGCCACGGGCATCTGCTGCCGCGTGGTTTGCTGCGGGAGCCGCCGTCGAGCCTGCGGCGGGCCTGCGTCGTGGTTCTGACGCGGTGCGACCAGGTGGGGGCGGAGGAGCGAAGTCGCTTGCGGTCCGCCATCGCCCGGCTGGCTCCGCAGGCCCCGCTGGTCGAGGCGACGCACCGGCCCATCGGCCTGGGTGACGGTGCGGCGGGAAGCTGCGCCGCTGGAACGTTTGGTCGGCCGGCCGGTGGCCGCCTTCTGCGGTATCGGCAATCCGGAGGCCTTTCGTCGCACCCTCCGCGACCTGGGAGCGACCATCGTCGCCTTTCGCACGTTTCCCGATCATCACGCCTACGCGCGGGCCGATGTGGAGGCCCTGCGCCTGGGCGCGGCAGCAGGCAATGGATTGCGTTGTGGTCACGACCCAAAAGGACTTGGTCAAGCTGCGTCTGACCGATCTCGTCGGCCGGGAGCTGTGGGCCCTGCGCGTCCAGCTCTACGTCGAGAGCGGTCAGCACGAGTTCGACCGTAGACTGGAGGAAGTGATCCGCACCCCCGGTTAACCGCGACGCGGAGCGGAGCGCTGGCGAAGAGCACTCGCAGAAGCTCGCGGCTAAACGATCGTGTGCGGATCGCATTTCACGGATGAAACCCTTCGACCTGCACGGCCTGAAAACGTACGACCTGGCGTCGCGTCCCTCCAAGGTCTTTGTGGAGGATCTGGGGCAGCCGGTGGAGGCCGGCACCAGCATCTGCGACTGGATCGACAGCCTGCCGCGGCAACTGGCCGGCAACGATCTGCGCCGGGTACGTGACCATGTCTGCCGCGCCTACCGCGACGGCCGCACGGTCGTCGCGGCCCTGGGCGGCCATGTCATCAAGACCGGCTGCGCTCCCTACCTGATCGACTGGGTGAAGCGCGGCATCGTCAGTGCCGTGGTCATGAACGGGGCGGCCGCCATCCACGATTTTGAGCTGGCCCTCGCGGGCAAGACCAGCGAGGACGTCAACCGCAGCCTGCCGACCGGCCGCTTCGGGATGGCTCGCGAAACCGCCGACGCCTTTGCCATCGCCGCTCGCAACGGCTCACAGCACGAGCTTGGCCTGGGCACCGCCCTGGGCCAGTACATGGACGATCTGGATTGTGCCCATGAAGAGTGCAGCCTCCTGCTGGCAGCCCACCGCGCCGGCATCCCCTGCACGGTCCATGTGGCCATCGGCACCGACATCGTCAACATGCACCCCCACGTCAGCGGCGCCGCCCTGGGCGAAGCCACCCACATCGACTTCCGCCGCCTGTGTACCGTCGTTTCCACAATGAAGGACGGAATGTGGTTCAACCTGGGAAGTGCCGTCCTTCTGCCCGAAGTGCTGCTGAAGGCGGTCTCGGTGGTGCGCAACTTCGGCTACGACCTGGATGGGCTGGTCTCGGTGGTGGTGGACAAGCAGAAGCAGTACCGGGCGCATGTGAACGTCATGGAGCGGCCATCGAGTGAGGGGTACGAGCTGCTGGGGCATCACGAAATCCTGCTGCCGCTGTTGCATGCTGCCGTCGCCTGCGAGTTGGCCAGCGTGCATCAGCCGTTGCTGCACGAGGCGGCGGCGTGACCGTTCGCGATTCATCGTTTCGCGGTCGCGCAATCGGGCGCGTGCGCGAAACGATGAATCCAAGGCGGCGTGAGGCCCCCATGAACCTCGCGGTTTTCCTACCCAACTGGATCGGCGATGCCGTGATGGCCACGCCGGCGCTGCGCGCTCTCCGCGCCCGGTTCCTGGGGGCGCACATCGTCGGCGTCCTCAAGCCGTATGTTGCCGGCGTGCTGGAAGGATGCCCTGGCTGAACGAGTTGATCTTCCTCGATTCGCGCGGGGCCTGGTCGGACCGCTGGCCGCTGGCGGCCCGGTCGCTGCGCCGGCGCCGGATCGACTTTGCGGTCCTTTTTCCGAACTCGTTCCGCTCGGCGCTGGTCGCCTACTTGGGCCGCTGTCGGGAGCGGGTCGGTTTCGTGCGCAACGGTCGGGGTCCGCTGTTGACCTACCGGCTGGCTCCTGCTGCGCGATGCTGTCGGCCGCCTGTCGCCCAGCCCCGTCATCGATGTGTACAACCGCCTGGCCCAGGCCGCCGGCTGTCCGCGACCGTCCTATCGTCTGGAGCTGTTCACCACGCCGCAGGATGAGGCCGACGCCAACCAGGTTTGGACCCAAGAGCGCCTCGCCTCCTACCGGGAAGTGGTGTGTCTCAATCCCGGGGCCGCTTTTGGATCGGCCAAGTGTTGGCCCGCCGAGCATTTCGCACGCCTGGCCCGCGACCTGGCCGACCAGCGTGGCAGCGGCGTGCTGGTGCTGTGCGGACCCGGCGAACGCGAGGTCGCTCGCCGCATCGCCCTGGAGGCCCAGCACCCTGCGGTCCACACACTTTGCAATTCTCCCCTTTCCATCGGCTTGACCAAGGCCTGCATCCGCCGCTGCGATCTGCTGGTGACCACGGACAGCGGACCGCGCCACTTCGGGGTCGCCTTCGACCGCCCGGTGCTGACGCTGTTTGGACCGACGCACATCGCCTGGACCGAAACGTATCACGCCCGGTCGGTCCATCTGCAGAAGCAGGTGCCGTGCGGCCCCTGCCAGCAGCGGGTGTGCCCGCTGGATCACCGGTGCATGACCCAGCTAACACCGGCCGAGGTGTTCGCCGCCGCGTCGCGCTTGCTGGCCCCCAGGCCCGCGGCCCTGGCGAGTTAGAGTCCGCGGAGACCCCGGCATGGCGTTTGTGACGATCAACCCCCGCTACCGAGAGCCTCCTGGAGCAGCAGGGCTTGACCTGCGCCGAGCGGCTGACGTCGCTGCCGGGGCTCATCGTGACGGGCCATCCGGACCGGAACGTCGCGCGGGTCAGCCTCGGCGGCAGGACGGCCTACCTGAAGCGGGAACACCGGGTGCGCTGGCGTGACCGCCTCCGCAGCGCAGCGGCCGGGTTCGGCTTTGCCTCCCTGGCTACCCGCGAAGCCCGGACTCTGGCGGCCCTGCGCCGCGCCGGTGTCCCCTGTCCAGACTGGATGGCCTTCGCCGAGGACAATCAGGGCCACGGCTGCGTGCTGCTCGCCGAGTTGCCGGCAACGATCGATCTCCGCCAGTATCTACGCGATAGGCGCGCGCGGACCCCGGCGGCACGCTTCCGCTTTGCCCGATCCCTGGGTGCCGCGCTGGCCGGCGTTCACGCGGCAGGCTTCGATCACCCCGACCTTTACGCGAAGCACGTGCTGGTGGCGCCGGCAACCGGGCAGTGCTATTTCCTCGACTGGCAGCGGTCGCGCCGGCGGCGCCTGCCCTGGCGACGGCGCCTGCACGACCTGGCCGCCCTGGACGCCACCCTCGACGCCGCTCTGGCCACCGAACCCGAACGCCTGGCCTGTGTGCGCGGCTATCTCGGGGCCAGCACGCCCCGTCACCTGGCCCAGCAGGCGGCCATGGCGATTCGCCGCATGGCGCAGCGCCTCCTGCGCCATCGCCACATCCGCAAGGAACGGGCCTCGCCCCCGCCGCTCGCAGGGCGGGGGATCGTGTGGCTGGACGGCGAGGCGCTGTGCGTCACGCAGGCCTTTTGGCACGACCTGGGCGAGCAGATGCCCGACTGGTTGCCGCTGCCTGCACGGGGCCACGGCTCCTCACGCACCCAGGTGGCCTTGCCCGGCGGACGCGGCGGGCTGCTGATGCGGCGCTGGTGCGATCGTCCGTTGGCCTGGCTATGGTGTCTCCTGCGGCGCCGCCCGTTGCTTTCGCCGGAACTGCGCGAAGCCGGCCTGCTGTTCCGTCGTCAGAAACACGGCCTGCCCGCCCCGCGCGTCCTCGCCTTCGGCCAGCGTCGCCCGCGCCCCTGGCGCACCGAATCGTTCCTTCTTACTGAGGTCGATCCAGAGGCTGCGGAGGGATCCCCATGAACGCGGCACCATTCCCTTGCACCTGGCTCGGCCATCTGCCCGCGCGTCTGCGCACGCAGCGGGTCCTGATCGCATTCCTCTTGCTGATCGGACTGGGGCTGCGGGCCTACGCCTATCTGCGCGACCCTTCGGTATGGATGGACGAGGCGGCGCTGGCCCTCAATGTCATCGGTAAGGGATTCGCGGACCTGCTCGGGCCGCTCTACTTCTCCGAGGCGGCCCCGCCGCTCTTTCTCTGGGCGGAGCGGGCGATCCTCTTGCTGCTCGGCGACAGTCCCGCCGCCCTCCGCCTGCTGCCGTTTGTCTCTTCCTGTGTGGCGCCCTTCCTGTTCCTGTTCGCGGCCCGGCGGTTACTGCGTCCCGAGGCGGTGCCCTGGGCCGTGCTGCTCTTCTGCCTGAACGATCATCTGCTCTGGCATGCCGCCGAGGCGAAGCCTTATGCCCTCGATGTGCTGGTTGCGACCGCGCTGTTGGCGCTCTGGTGCCGGACGCGGGACTGGCGGCTCGAATATGTGCTGCTTCTGTTCGCCGCCGTGGTGCCCATCGTGATTTTCCTGGTCTATCCGGGCTGCTTTCTCCTGGTCGGGCTGATGCTGGCCCTGCTGCCGGCGCTGTGGCGCGAGCGGACTCGGGTTGTGCCGTGGTTGGCTTACGGCACCCTGAGTGTGTGCATCGGCGGCTCGTTCTTGTTATTGGCCCTGGGTCCCGTGCGAGCCCAGCACGATCCCACCATCGACTCGTGCTGGCAGGGACTTCGCGGCTTTCCGCCGTGGGGACAGGCCTGGTGGGCCGTGCCGGTCTGGACGGTCAAATCGACCATCGAAGCGCTGACCTACTGCTGTGTCCCGGTGGGCGGCGTGCTGGCCGGCGTGGTGGTGGTGGGCGGCATCGTGCTCTGGCGGTACGGACAGCGCACGGCCCTGGTGCTGCTGATCGCACCGGCGGGGTTAGCTCTGTTCGCGGCGTTCCTGGGACGTTACCCCTACTCCGGCAGTCGTGTGCTGGCGTTTCTCACGCCGGCCGTGGTCCTGCTGATCGGTGCGGGCCTAGCGCCACGCTCCAATGGCTACGAACCCGCTCGCGCCTGGGACACGCCGGACTGGTCCTGGTTGTGCTGGTCGCCGCGGGCACGACCGTGACAAACCTGGCTTTTCCGTTTGGCCGGCCTCAGCTCAGCCAGGCTGCGGACTATGTCCTGGCCCGGCGCCAGCCAGGCGACCTGGTCCTGGGCAACTCGTGGGAGCAGATGTACTACTTCCGCCAGCTGGGAACCGATTTCATTCCTAAGGGCCCCGTGCCGGCGCCTCGGGCCAGCCGGCTCTGGCTGGTCATCACCGGCGCGACCGTGGCCGAGCGCGAGACTTACGTCCGGGACTTGACTCCCGCAGCCTGGGACCCGGTGCAGCGGCGCGACTTCTACCGCACCACCGTGCTTGCATTGGAGCCCCGTCAGCTCGAAGCGCCGGCAGCGATCTCTGATCTCCGACTGGTGGATGCCGTCCCATGAACATCGCGCTCTGCTACGAGAATGTATTGCCGTCGCGCGGCGGTTGCGAAACCTACATCGCCGACCTGGCCCGTCGCCTGGTGGCCGATGGGCATCAGGTTCACCTTTATGCCAGCCGCTGGGACGCCGCCGCCCTGCCCGCGGAGCTGCACTATCATGCGCTGGCGGTGCCGTCGGGTCCGCGTTTCCTCCGGCCTTGGCGCTTTGGCCGGGCCTGCGCGGGCCCTAGCCGGGACCCAGCACGATGTCTCGCTTGGCTTCGACAAGACCTGGGGCCAGGACGTGCTCTACCCGCAGGGCGGCCTGCACGCCGCTTCCGCCGTCCACAACCGCCGCAAACACGCCAGCCCGCTGGCCCGCCGACTCGCCGGCGCGGTCAAGACACTCGACCTGGCCCACTGGTCGTTCACCCTCCTGGAGCGGAAGCAGTACCTGGGTGCAAACCGGCCGCTGATCGTCGTCAACAGTCAGATGGTGCGCGATCATTTCGCGCGTTATCTCGGCGTCTCGCCGCAGGCCGTGCGTGTGGTTCGCAGCGCGATCGATCCCGACCGCTTTCCGGAACACGACCGGCCCAAGCGGCGCGTCGAATGGCGCAAGCGCCAGGGCCTCCGTCCGGAAGAAACCGTCGCGCTCTTCGCCGCCATGAACCCCCGGCTCAAGGGCCTGGAGCCGCTCCTGCACGCCGTCCGCCTGCTACCGACCGCAGCGCCGTTCCGTCTGCTCGTGGTCGGCGATCCGAGGATCGACCCCTACCAGCACCTGGCCCGCCGCCTGGGAATTGAACACCGTGTCCACTTTGCCGGCCCGTGCGCCGAGATGCGGAACGCCTATTTCGCGGCCGACTTCCTGGTCCATCCCACCTTTTACGATCCCTGTTCGCTGGTAGTGTTGGAGGCCCTGGCCTGTGGCCTTCCGGTGATCACGTCACGCTTCAACGGGGCCGCCGAGCTGCTCCATCCGCCCCACGAAGGCCACGTGGTCGCCAACCCGCACGAACATGCCCGCCTGGCCTGGGCAATGGCCCAGCTCCTCGATCCGGGGCAGCGGGCCGGCTGTGCCCAGGCGGCCCGGAAGGCGGCCGCCGCCTGGACGTTTGAGGATCATTACCGGCAGTTGATGCAGGTGTTCGCGGAAGCGGCGGAGAGGAAGCGGGCGGCGTGAACGGCTATAATGCACGACGAGGTTCACGAAACGATGGACAACAGCTTCGCGTGGGGATTTCGATCATGTCCAACGCGGAACTTGCGAAACGGGTGGAAGCCCTGGAGAAGGCGGTTGACGAACTGCGGGCCCGTGCCAATGGGACGGCTGTTCCCGATCCTCACCGCAGGTGGTGGGAGGAGGGCCCGGCCCCGTTCAAGGACGATCCGGTCTGGGAGGAAATTGTCCGGCTAGGGCGCGAGTATCGGGAGTCTCTGCGTCCGAAGCCAAGCAAGCAATTGAAGAAGAAGCATGCACGTTCTTGACACCGACGTCCTGTCGATCACGCAGGTCCGGACCGGGGAGGTCTACGAGCGCCTTCGGGTTCGACTCAACACCATCTCGCCTGGTTCTCTGTACATCACCATCGTGACGCTGGAAGAGCAGATGCGTGGTTGGCTCTCCTACATCTCCCGCGCGAAAAGCATGGCGCAGCAGATTCAGGCCTACCAGCGGCTTCAAGCCTTCCTGGATGACATTCGCCTTCGCCCCGTCCTCCCATTCGACGACCGCGCCGCCGCTGAGTTTCAGCGCCTTCGCAAGGCGAAAATTCGTATTGGCACGATGGACCTGAAAATCGCCGCCATTGTCCTGTCCCGAGACGCGACCCTCATCTCCCGCAACCTCGCCGACTTTCGGCAAGTGCACGGACGCAGGGTCGAGGGCTGGACGCTTCCGGTTGGCGCGTGACGGCGTTACCAAGATTCGGCTACAATTCTCTCCGTCTGCTCCCCGCCTCCGCACAGGACCCACCCGCCATGTTCACGCTCGCAAAGATCGTCCACGTCCTCGCTCTCGGTCTGTGGTTCGGCAGCGGCATCTGCTTCACCTTGGTCGGCGTGTCGCTGTTCGACACGTTCACGAAGGCGACCTCGGCGAGTCCACGCGATCCGCATCTCCTGGCTGCCCATTCCCGTGGAGCTGGAGCACAATCCCCCGAGCGACAAGTTCCCGAATCCCTTGACCGTGGAGCAGGGCAGCCGCCTGTTCGGGGCCGCCGTGGGGCCGATGTTCGTTCCATACTATGTGCTTCAGCTGGCCTGCGGCGTCGTTGGCCTGTTGAGCGCTCTTGAGCTGGTTCGGGGCCGGCCGCCTCCATCGCTGGCGTGTCGTGGTGCTCGCCCTGGCGCTGGCGGGGGCCGGCACCGGTTTGTGGCTGGAGCGCGAGGTGGAGTCGCTGCGCGCCCAGCGGTACGAGATCAGCGACCAGGTCCTGAACGGGCAAGCCCCGCTGAATGCCGCCGACCCGGCCCGCACCAAATTCGGCACCTGGCACGCCTACAGCCTGCTCGCCAATTTCGGGACCCTGACGCTGGTGACGGTCGCGATGGGTATGGCGGCGGTATTGCCGGAAAAACGGGAGCCGTAACGTGATGCGGGCGGCAAATGACCTCGGCCGCTGGAGGCGGCTGGTGGGGGCATTTTGTCATAAGCTGATGACGGAAAAGATGACAAGTAAAGTGTCACCTTTGTCGCTCCCCTGTCCTTCGTCCTCCTTCGTAGTCATTTGACTAGCCCTGGCCTAGCAGCCCCTGTAGAATCAATTGCAGCCTTATGAACATCTTCCGCATTCTCTGGGATGACCCGGATGATCCCGATGGTAACGTTCAGCACATCGGCGAGCACGGTTTGTCCATTGACGATGTTGAGGAGGTCGTGTCCAACGCGACCAGCGAAGGCCGGAGCGATTCTTCGGGGCGGCCGTGTCTGTGGGGCTACACGCTGGAAGGCATCTACATTCTTGTTGTCTACGACCAGATCGATCAGGACACCATCCGCGTTGTGACAGCGTATGAGGTTCCTGAACCTCGCTAGGGTTTAATCCATGAGCAAGAAAATCGAACGCGTGTTCCGCGATGGCCGGTTGTCGGCGGAGGAAGTCGCCCGCGATCAGGACGTTCGCCGCAAGGTGCAGGCGGAGTTTCCACCCGCGGCGCCGACCGAGAAGGCGTTGGGGCGACTCAGCCAGGCCCTCCGCGATGCACTGCGGGCCAGCGACAAATCGATGTATCAGATCGCGCAGACCGCCGGCGTATCGCAGATCGTGGTGTCGCGCTTCGTCTCCGGAGAACGCGACATCCGCATGGCCACCGCGGACAGGCTGGCCGAGGCCCTCGGCTTGCACCTGGCCAAAGCCTCGTGAGGAAAAAGGGGGTTGGTAGTTGTTTCAGCGAGCCCCCCTGACGCTTTGCGGAAACGACGCCCGAGGCCCGATCACCTTTCGCTCTTCTCTGGACACGCAAGGCGGAATCTGGGTAACATTCTCCCCGGTTCGGAGTCGAAGTCCGAAACACTCTCAGGTTGGAAGGAGCCACCAATGTTCCGCAAGGCGGGAAGCTTGCCCGATTGGTGCTTGCGGCGCCAGCGTCGTCCAGGCCGCGAAGTGCTTGTCCGTCGGGAAACGTGCCGCCAGGTCCGGGCCTGTCTCCGACAAGACCGTCAGCACCGTGCTGGCGCCCAGACCGTCCACTTCCGTGACACGCACGCCCGTCAACTGGAAGATCAAGGCGTAGGCGTCGAACTCCGTCGGGCGGTTGCGACTCTTGGGCGCGGCCTTCTGGGACTAGGGCAACGGACGCCCCTGGGTCTTGTCCGGCATCGGCCCGGCCGCCTTGGCGTACTCCCGGTCACAGACATGGAGCTGATTCTGGTAGAAGTCCCAGGCCTTGAGCAGTTGTTTCAGCTCGAACAGGTGGGCCGTGTCCCAGGTCCCTTCCAGGGCCTTGGCAATCTCTCGCGGCTCTTCTTGCAGCTGGGATAGCGCATCGCCGCCAGCGTCTGGGGGTCACGCTGCCCCTGGGCGATGGCACGCAGGATGAGCATGCCGGTGACGCCGGCGATGCTCGACACGGCCAGGTCCAAATGAACATTCATCTGGACCAGCACTTTGAGCATCATCTGCAAGAGCTTGGCTGCCTCGGTGATCAGATGCTCGCGATGCCGCCACAGCGTCCGCAACGCCAGCACCTCGTGCGCGGGTCGAAAACAGCTCTTGAGCTGGCCACAGGCGTGCATCTGCTGCAGCCAGACCGCATCGCAAACGTCGGTCTTCTTCTTGAGGTTGCGGGCCAGGCTGAGTGGATCGACCACCACCACTTCGAAGCCCTGGCTTTCCAGGAAGTCGCATAAGCACATCCAGTAGACGCCGGTCGATTCGAGCACGACGCTCGTGACGCCGCAGTGGCGTAACCACTCGGCCAGCGTCTGTAGGTCGGCGGTATAGACGCCGAAGGTACGAACGGGCTGCGGATCGCAAGCGGGGTCGACGGCGACGACGTGGCTGGCGCTGCAGACGTTGATGGCGGCGGCACAGGGCCGGACGATGCGGGGCGGCGGGATGGGCTGGCGTGTCTTCTTCCGAGGCATGAGGACCTCCAACGACGGTGAGGGACGGGCGAAGAAAATGTCGGCGGAGGATGGGGTCGAACGAAGGACGAGACTTTCAAGCGGGCTCGCGGCACCAAGGAAAGTGAAGCCGACCCAAGGGCCAAGCTCAAGCACGGGCTGAGAGGCACCAGATCAAACGCGGCCACCGCGCTCCGCCGCCACAAAGAAGAGCTAGAGAAGCGCAGTGCGAACGGAAAGCCGATGGCCTGTCAGGTTCATAGCGGAACGTGTGCCAGGGACTGGCATCAGCCCTCAAGCTGATCCGGTGTCAGCGCGATTCTGGCTCCCGTCAGCTCGCACTGCCTATAATGGCGGTATGGAACCTCTCCGGTGTGCTGGCTGCCAAGCCCTTCAGCAACGTGTCCGCGACCTCCAAGCCGAGAACCTGCGCTTCTGCGGCCAACTCGACGAGGCTCTCCGTGCCGGCAAGCGACAAGCCGCGCCGTTCGCCAAGGGCCAACCCAGTGCCCAGCCCAAGAAACCCGGGCGCAAGCCCGGCAAGGACTACGGCCCCGAGGCGCATCGCCAACCGCCTCGCCCCGAACAGATCGACGAGGTCCACGAAGCGCCTTGCGAACGTTGCACTGATTGCGGCAGCCCTCTCGACGAAACCCACATCGCCCAGCAATTCCAGGTCGAAATCCCGCGTAAGCCCATTCATCGGCAGTTCAACGTCCACGTCGGCCAGTGCCGGCAGTGCCGCCGGCGAGTGCAGGGCCGCCATCCCTTGCAAACCTCCGACGCCCTCGGGGCTGCCGCCGCCCAACTCGGGGCCGATGCCCAGGCCGCCGTCGTCGAACTCAACAAGCAGGCCGGGCTTTCCCACGGCAAGGTCACCCAGTGCCTGGACCACCTCTTCGGCATCCCCTGAGCCGGGGCGGCAGCGTCCACACCGTGCTGCGTGCCGCCGCACGCTGTGAGCCGGTCTACGAGACGATCCGCCAGTCCGTTGCCCAAGCCGCTTGGGTAGTGCCCGACGAGACCGGTTGGCGCGTGGGCGGCCACCCCGCCTGGCTGCATACGCTGGTTGGCCCGGAGGCCACGGCCTACGTCATCGACCCGACACGCAGCGGCGATGTGGCTGCGGACATCCTGGGGTTCGATTACGCCGGCACCATGATCCACGACGGCTGGTCGCCCTACGACCGCTTCCACCAGGCCAGCCATCAGCAGTGCCTGCGCCATCTGCTGCGGCGCGCTGACGACATGGAGGCGGCCGCGACCCGCGGGGCGGTGTGTTTCCCCCGGCGCGTGGCCGAGTTGCTGCGGGCCGGCCTCGACCTGCGCGACCGTCACGCGGCGGGAGCGATCAGCACGCACGGCCTGGCCGTGGCCCGCGGCCGCCTGGAGAACCAACTGGCCGACGTGGTCTTCCCGCCCAAAACGAACGCGGCCAACGAGGTCCTGGCCAAGCACTTGTGGGCTGATCGCGACGAGTTGTTCACATTCCTGCGTCAGCCAGGCCTGTTACCGGAATCATCGTGCTGGCCTTCGCCCTCGCCTCCGTGGCGGTCTTTGGCAAGGCAGCGCCACCCGAACCCTCCAAGCCACATGACTTGGACCGCCCTCGTGCTGATCCGATCGGAGCACTCGGCAATTCGGTTCGTGCCGAGGGCTTCAAGTTACGCGAACCGCCGGAAAATGCCGACCTCCGTGGCAAGGTTATCTGGATTAGCTATAAGCCCGAAGCTGGTTCGGGGCCTGCCCTGGAGAAGGTCCAGGTCATGCGCCTGGGAGACCGGTACTTTCTAGCGGGAACCGATGTCTGCAACACCACTGGACCGGTGAAGTGGGTGGCGATGGACAAGATCTGGGGCATGATGGTCTACAAGAGCAAGGATGATCTCATGAAAGAGATTCAAGACGCCAACCGTCCATTACCGCCGATCCCAACGACGCGAGATAGCAATACGCAGAAGGACCCTGGCGCCTCCGCCGGCGCCCCGCCCCTACTCCAAGGGCCGAACAATAAGTAGCGCTCACGGCTCCCTCCGGCTCCTGTGAACGGAAAAAGGGGGTCGGGAGTCTCCCGATCCCCTTTCGCTCTTCTCCTCAGGGCGGTGGACGGGATACTGCCATCTCCGCCGGCCGCACGACGTTCGCGACCCGCGAACGTACGAACGATCTATGGTGCATCGAGGGGAGGGAAAGGGCACGCTCAGGCCAGCTGGCACTGACCCTCACAAGTTCCGGTGTCATCCACTAGCACTCCGCATCCGCCGCCATGCCCCTCGGCTGCTGCTGCGTCAAACAGTGTAGCGTCCCCAGCCCCCACACCAGATCAACCCCGTGGATGCCCACTACCGTTCGCCCCGGGAACAGCTCCGCCAGGATGCCCAGGGCGTGGCGGTCGTGCGCGTCGTTGAAGGTCGGCACCAGGACGCGGTCATTGGCGATATAAAAGTTCGCGTAACTCGCCGGCAGCCGCTGCCCCTCGAACGCCACCGGTTCGGGCATCGGCAAGGGGACCACCTCCAGATCGCCGAAGCCGCGCAGGCGTTCGAGGTTTTCCTGGAGCGGCACATAGTTGGCGTCCGCGGCGTTCGCTTCCGCCACCGTGACCACAGTGCGTGGGCCGACGAAGCGGGCCAGGTCGTCGATGTGGCCGTGCGTGTCGTCGCCGGCGATGCCGCGGTTCAGCCACAGCACCTTCGTCACGCCGAGGTAATCGCCCAGCACCTGCTCCAGCTGTGAACGGCTCAGCCCCGGGTTCCGCGCCTGCATGGGCGAGAGCAGGCATTCTTCGGTTGTCAGCAGCAAGCCCTGTCCGTTCACGTCGATGCTGCCGCCTTCCAGCACCACGGGCCGTTCGCCAATCCGCGCCTGCCAGTAGGGTCCGCCCAGGGCCTGGTGGACCTGAAACGGCACGGCGTTGTCGCGCTGCCAGTTGGGGTATTTCGCCCAGCCGTTGAACATCCAGTCGGTGATGCCGACCGATCCCTCCGGGCCGGTCACGAAGAGCGGGCCGTAGTCGCGAGTCCAGACACGATCGGTCGGGAAGCGGAAGAAGCGCACCCGGCTGAGATCGACCCCGGCGCGATCCAGCGCGGCCCGGTCGCGGCGCTCGCAGCGCTCGTCATTGACGAGGATGTGAACGAGTTCGGACCGGTGCAGGTGACGGACGATCTCGGCATAGACCCACGCAATGGCGGGGAACTTGCCGGGCCAGTCGTGGCGGTTGTGGGGCCAGGCGATCCAGGTGGCCTCGTGCGGCTCCCACTCCGCCGGCATCCGGTAGCCAAGGGCGGCAGGCAGTTGATTCATTGGGGCATTCTATGGACCACTACGCAACCAATGCCTCCGGGTGGCACGCCCTGAGGTACTCCGAAGGGCGTGCATGACCATCAGCACGCCCTTCGGAGTACCTCAGGGCGTGCCACCCCTGCCGCTTGATGAGCCTGCAACGCGGTTGTGCCCACGCGCCGGCCGCGCTATGATTGGGACAGGCAGCGCCCCGGCGGACCTCGGAGGGAATGCCATGTCAGCTCCGCGAACGATCCTCCTGGTGGACGACGACGCCGACATCCTGGCCGCGATGCGGACGGTGCTGGAGCGGCGCGGGTTTCGGGTGGTCACGGCCTCGGACGGCAATGCCGGCCTGGCCGCTGCCGAACGCGAGAGGCCCGACCTGGTGGTGGTGGACATGATGATGCCGAAGAAGAGCGGCTTTCTGGTGCTGGAAAAGCTCAAGTCCCACGGCGGCGGCCCGCGAGTGATCATGATTACCGCCAACGAGGGGAGCCGCCACCGCGCCTATGCCGAGGCCCTCGGAGTCGATGACTATCTCCGCAAGCCTTTTGCGATGGACAAGCTGGTGGAAAGCGTCGAGCGGCTCTGTCCGCCGGCCCAGCCGGAGACGCCGAACGCCGGCTGAGGCGGCGTTTCCTGCCCGCCGCCTCCGGCACCGTTCTTGCTCCCCTCTCTCCTGGATCGCCCCGACCATTCGCCTCCGGAGGGGCAGCTCCCATGAAGAATATTCGGATTGTCGGCGGGCTCCTGGTAGTGGCCGCCGTGCTGACCGGTCGTCCCGCGGCGGCACAGTACCCGGTTGGTGACCGCCCCGGGCCGCTGAGTGCCGACCGGGCCTATTACGAGAGCCGCGGCTCGGGCAACCTGTACACCGTGCCGTCCGCGACGTTCGCCGGCCGTTATGAATTCCCGCCCACCCCGTACAGCGGCAGTTCTCCGGCCGGCCGTTTTGCTACCAGCAATGGGTACTATTCGACCCTGCCTTCCAACTACTCGCCGATCTTCATGACCTCGCTGAACTATCCGGGGATTTACGGCTCGTATGCTTACGGCATCGGGGCCGCGACGGCCAATGTAGCCACGGCGTTCCAGACGATGGTCGATAACCCACCGTCGGATAACCCGGTGGGTGCGCCCTATGCACCACTGCAACGGCCGCTGGCGGATGTGCCCTACAAGGTCCCCGTGGAGCTGAACACGGCACGCCAGGAATCGCCACAGCCGGCGTTGATCGACGTGATCCTCCCCGCCGAGGCCACGCTGTCGTTCCAGGGGATTGCCATGAACGAGACCGGCGGGCTCCGGGCCTTTCAGTCGCCGCCGCTGGTGCCGGGCCGTTCCTACACCTATGACCTCAGGGCGACCTGGAAGACGCCGGAAGGGCAGGAGGTCATCCGCAATCGCCATCTGACCGTGCGGGCCGGGGAACGCCAGTTGGTGAACCTGACCCGCGCCGAGATGCCGCGGGCGGACGAGTTGCCGAGTGAACGGCCCACGCTGCGGACCGGGCCTCTACCGCAGCTCCGCAACGCGCGGCCAGCTCCGCAGGACTGAGGACGCTCGGCGAGCTCGTTTTGCAGGTGACGGCGGCAAGGGTTTAGCCCGAAGCGCCAAGCAAACGTCACACGCGGCCTCCGCCGCGATACCATCCCCAGGCGCTGTGCCCAATAACATGAGCGGATGTTCAGTTTTTGGCACAGCGCCTGGAGAACGTCACACGCGGCCTCCGCCGCGATACCATCCCCAGGCGCTGTGCCCAATAACATGAGCGGATGTTCAGTTTTTGGCACAGCGCCTGGAGATCTCGTTTTGCAGGTGACGGCGGCAAGGGTTTAGCCCGAAGCGCCAAGCAAACGTCACACGCGGCCTCCGCCGCGATACCATCCCCAGGCGCTGTGCCCAATAACATGAGCGGATGTTCAGTTTTTGGCACAGCGCCTGGAGAGAACGTCACACGCGGCCTCCGCCGCGATACCATCCCCAGGCGCTGTGCCCAATAACATGAGCGGATGTTCAGTTTTTGGCACAGCGCCTGGAGAGGGCGCACGGACTTACGCCCTCTCCAGGAACGCTCTTCGAGAGTAAAGACTCTTTCGGAGTTGTCAAGGCGCTCTTGGGGTGGCGTACGGCACGCCATCCCCCTCCCCACGTCGGGCGTGGAACCGCGCGTGCTTGGCGTTGTGAGCGTTCGTGCGCCTGTCGCCGGGCCGCGACCGCGTGGCACCACCCTTATTCCGTGGCCAGCGTCTGCGGCTCCAGACGATAGCCCAACTCGGCCGCCTTGCGCCAGACCATGCAGTTGCCGCTGGCGGTATGCCTCCTCGTAGGCGGTCTGCTCCTGACGCACATACTCCTCGCCGTACTTCAAGAGACGGTACACCCGCTCCGCGATCTTCCGCGCCGTCGCCACCACCGCCTTGCCTCCGCCCGCCCGCGCCTGAATGCGGCGGTAGAACGCGCCCAACGCATTCTTGGCGTGGTGACAACCTTGACCCGCCATCCGCAACGCCCGTGCGGCGCGATTGGCGCCCCGACGCACCCGCCGGCTGCGAATACGCCCGGCCGAACCCTGATGCTGCGGACACAACCCCAGCCAACTCACGAAACGCTTCACCGTCGGGAACTTGCTCATGTCCGTGCCGATCTCACTGAGGACCACCAGGGCCGTGGCCGCATCGATCCCCTCGATCACCGTCAGGTCCACACCCGCCAGGCGGTACAGGGCCGCACGCACATCGAAGCACGCCTCGTTGACCTTCCGCCCCCGCCGCCGCGGCTTGGGCGGCAGCGGCCGGCCGCCGCTCTTGTCCGCGAACGTCCGCAGTTGGGCCTCGATCTGGGCATCGCACTGCTGCAGGTGCTTGTGATAGAACTCGTACAACGCTAACGCCTGCCGCAAGGCAAACAGGTGCTCCTCCCGCCAGTTGCCCTGTAAGGCCCGCGCGATCTCCGCCTCGGTCCGCTGGCAGTTCTCATGACGCAGTTTGGCCAGTTGGCCGGCATCACGCTGGCCACGCAGGATGGCCTTCAGAATGGCCAGACCCGTCACGCCGACGACGTCGCTGACCACCTCCGTCAACTTGACGTTCATCTCTTCCAGTGCCTTCTGGATGTGCTGGATGTGCTGTCCGGCGTAGGCGATCAGCATCTGCCGCTGCCGCAGGTAGGCCCGCAGCACCACCACCTGATCGTCCGGCCGAAACGACGCCGTTAACAGGCCGTAGCTGTGCAGACGCTGAATCCACTGGCAGTCGAGCACGTCGGTCTTGGGCCGGCCGGGCGCGTGCCGCGTCTGACGCGGATCGACCAGATAGACCTGGAAGCCACGCCGCTCCAGCAACTCGAACAGGGCAATCCAGTAGACGCCCGTCGATTCCATGGCCACGCTGGTGATGCCGCAGGCGGCCAGCCAATCGGCGAGCAGCTCCAGGTCGGCGGTGCAGGTGCCGAACTTGTGAACGTGCGGCGGCAGGGACGGGTCGGGATTGACCCAGCCGGCGGGCACGGCGTCGGGCGACACGGCCACAAAGTGGCTGGCGGCATGTACGTCGATGCCGGCGGCGTGTGGCTGGGCGATCCGCAACGGTTCGGCCGAGGCGGGGACACGAGCATCGCAACGGTAGCGTGGTGTCATGGCAACCTCCGGAACAAGGGTGGGGTAGTCCTGGGCGGAGGGGCCGCGGGCGCGGGAGTGCGAAGGCAGCTAGTGCCGCATTTCTCAAGCATCATTGCATAAGGCAGCGGCTTCCGCCAGTCGCTGGATTTTCCCCAGTTTGAGGCGGCGGTGCGGTGCGACGAAGCTCGCGCGGCGTTGCTTCTGCACCGGCTTGCCGGTGTAAGTCCAGGCGAAGGGGTGGGCCATCGTAGCGTTGTAGTAGTCCATGAATTCCCGCAACTGCGCTTCCAGGTCCGTCACCGACGTGAAGTTTCCGCCCCGCAGCAGCTTCCGGTGGATGATCCCGAACACGATCTCGATCTGGTTCAGCCACGAACTGTGCTTCGGGAGGTAGACGAAGCGGATCCGGTGGGCAGCGTCCGACAGGAACTCCTTCCGCGTGGCCATCGATTCGAGGATGCCGCTGTCGTTTTTTTCCCCAGTTCATCGGGCACGCCGCAGCGTTGGGCGACGAACTTCACCAGGCTTTCCGACATGTGCGTGTTGAGGCAGTCGACCACGAAGAGCCATTCGGCGGTGGGGTCGGTGTCCACGGTCCGGGTGATGTGCGCGACGAACTCCGCTTCGGTACGGGTCGCCTCCAGCGTTGGGCAGACGATCATCCCCGTCACCACGTCCAGACCGGCGGTCAGCGTCGTCGTCCCGTGCCGGGTGTATTCGAATTCCTGCTTCGGCACGCTGTTGGGTTGGGCCGGCTTGTCGGGGGCGTTCCGCTCGATGGCCTGCAGCGAGGTCGCCTCGTCCACGCTCACCGTGTGCGTGCCGTCCGCCGCTTTCATCGGCGCCTCGAGGTAGGTTCGGCAAACGTTTTCGACCTCGGCCAGGAACTTCTGGGGGTCCTTCTCCGTGGTGTTGAGCCACATTTTCTTGCGGTGCGGCTGCACGGCGGCCTGCTGCAGGAAGCGGCCAACCTGAGACACGGAAATAGCCTCCACGATCTGCCGCGCGATCGCCTCGTCGCGCAGTTCCCGGAGCGTCCAGTGGTCGATCGGCCGGCCCGACAACTTCGGCGGCTCGCACGCTAACGCCACGATCTGGGACACCTGAAAGGCGGTGAACGTCGCCGGGGCACCCGGTCGCGGGGCGTCGGCGAGGACGTCGACGATCGCCTCCCGCAGGCGGTGAGGTTCGGTGCATTCCCACACGCACAACGAATCCCACGCGTCCCGCCAGCGCTGCCGCCAGAGGCCCACCTGCAGTCGGTTGAGGCCGACCCGCGAGGCGATCTCCTCGTTCAGCAGGCCGGCGAATCCCAGCAAAATGATCGTCGCCCGCTGCACCACGCACTTGGCGACCGTACGCGACTTGCTGAATTCCTGCAGCAGAACCTGCTGCCTTTCGCTGACGATGATCTTCGCCGCCTTCCCTGGCATAGGTCGATCTCCCGCCTCACAATCGAGAGACCAGGCAAGATACGCCATGTCCAGTTTTCGTGCTACGCCGTTTCCGCGGTGCGGCACTAGCCACCGACACATCGACTATACCAGCATTGTCTGGTGCGCGCTCACGGTCATCGTCGTATCGGAATTGATAGTCACACTGGTGGCCAACGTGTCGCCGAAGTACACGCCATAGGGGGCGCTGAAGCCTGTTCCAGTTATCGTCACAACGTTACCACCGCCGGTCGATCCCGGCATTGGGCTAACGGTGGAGACCGTGGGCACGGGTATGGTACTGCTGCCACCGCTCAGGTCGTAGTCGTAGGAGAACTCGGAGGTCCAGCCATCCGCTGCCATGCCAGTGGCTGTCGCGTCGATGTAATCGCCAGGGGGGCGCGTTCCGTCAGCTACAGACGCGGTAAAACTCGCGTATCCCGTGCCGTCGGTCGTCACATTGTAGTCGCCAAGATAGAACTCTCCCTCTCGTTCATCGATCATGTCACTGAAAAACTCGAGCTCGAATTGCGAACTCGGGGCACTGTTCAGCGTTCCGACGATCGTGAAAGTGCCGCCGCTGTAGGCGACCGATGTTAGGACCGGCGTGCCTGTCATTGTGCCATTATCGATGCCGTAGCCGTTCTGCGTCATGATGTTGGGATCGTTCGCTTTGTTGGCCGCGACATTATCGTCCGCTTGATCCTTATTATTCTTGATTATGTTATCCTTCACGCGGTTCTTCGCGACGCCGGCAGCAAACCTAATGGCGCGTACCGACGTTCCCGACGGCCTCCGTCAGGTCTTGGCCTACTCCGATAAGGTTACTGGAAATGAGGTTGCCCTGTGACGCTAGCCTCGATTTCCACGGAGGGGATTTTTCCCCTCTGAACGCATGCAAATTCAGCAAAACCGGCTGTTTTTCGCCGTCTTCGTTAACCGTTGCGATGACTTAAATCCTCGTTGTACATTCGTCACCTCCTCCGAGGGATTCTCGCCTTGAGCGAATTATCCCACGATTTCCCGGAATTCCGCCTGGCACGCGCAGCTGCTTGCCAGCTGCGCGTGCCAGGCGTAGCATGTGCTGGGTATGAACACTACTACTCGGAATGACTTAACGCCGATCGCCTACTTCTTCTTCGCTCCCGAAAACTCCCTCCACCGACAATACGAGGCCTTCCGCGCCTACTTCGTCGAGGGCAGCCCTTCCCACGAGGTCGCACGCCGCTTCGGCTACTCGCCCGGCTCGTTTCGCGTCCTCTGCCACGAGTTCCGCCATGACCCCGACAAACAACTCCGCTTCTTCCAGACGGTCCAGCATGGGCCACGCTATGCCCCAGCCCGTGACCGGGTCCGCGAACTCGTGGTGGCCATGCGCAAACGCAACCTCTCCGTCTACGACATCCAGCGTGAACTGGCCCAGGCCGGACACACCATCTGCATTAATGCCCTCGCCGTCCTGTTGCGCGAGGAAGGCTTCGCGCGATTGCCGCGCCGTCTCGATGACGAACGGCCCGCGGCGACTCGACCGGCAACCGAGGCCGCGGCCGACGTGCGCGCCGTGAGCCTGGAACCGCGCTCCTTCCGCACGCGCCTCGGCGGCCTCTTCTTCTTCGTGCCGCTCCTGAAAGACATCCGGCTGACGGATGTGCTGCGTCAGGCTGACCTCCCCGGTTCCCAGATGATTCCCGCCGAGCAGGCCCTGCGGAGTCTGCTGGCCCTCAAGCTCGTTGGCACCGAACGCAAGAGTCACGTCATGGACCTGGTTTGCGACCAGGGCCTCGCCCTGTTCGCCGGCCTGAACGTGGTACCCAAACGCTCCTACCTGGCCAGCTATAGCTCGCGCGTCGATCACCGGGCCGTAGTCCGCCTCATGGCTGCCTGGTTCGACGAGGTGCGGCGGGCCGGGCTGCCGCTCGGCGATTCCATCGACCTCGACTTCCACTCCGTACCCGCCAACACTCAGGAAGAGCCGCTGGAAAAACACTACATTTCCAGCCGCAGCCGCGCCCAGCAAGGCGTCCTGGTTTTCCTGGCCCGCGATGCCGCCGCCCGTGTCCTCTGCTACGCCCACGCTGGGATCCCCAAAGACCAGAAGGCGGCCGAGGTCCTCCGCTTCGCCGACTTCTGGCAAGAACGCACTGGCAGTTCACCCCGCGAACTGGTCTTCGATTCGCAACTGACCACCTACCAACACCTGCAGCAGTTGAACCAGCGCGGTATCGGTTTCCTGACGCTCCGACGCCGCACACGCTCGATGCTCGGCCGTATCTGGAGCCTCCCGGCGTCGGCCTGGCGGCGGATCACGCTGTCCTCCCTGACCCGCGCCTTCCGCACGCCCCGTGTCTTGGATGAGCGCGTGTCGCTCCCCGGCTATACGGGCCAGGTGCGGCAAATCATCGTGATCGATCTGGGCCACGAGGAGCCGACCATCCTCCTGACCAACAACTTCCGGTCCGGTTGCGCGACCCTGGTGACTCGCTATGCCCAACGCATGCTGATCGAGAATGGTATCTCCGAGGCCATCCAGTTCTTTCACATCGATGCCCTGTCGTCGATGATCGGGATGAAGGTGGACTTCGACCTGCAGATCACCCTCATGGCCACGCCCTGTATCGGCTGCTGGCCAACCGCGTAGGCCGGGAGTACCAGCACGCGACGGCCAAGAAGATCTTCCGCAACCTGCTGAACGTTTCGGCGACCGTCGAGGTGCTGGACCACGAAGTAGTCATTGCCATGGACAAGCGGGCTACAATCCCTACCTCGTCGCGTCGCAGCTCGCGGACGAACCGACCCCCATGCCCTGGTTCGGTAACAAGCGCCTGGTCATCCGCTTTTCCTGACCTCACATGTCGCTTTTGTTAACCGAACTTGGTACCGTGGAAATCGAGGCTAGGCCATCCACAAGGGCTCTTCGCGTTTTTTAGTGGGTAACTTTCGGCCCAGGAAGGGACAAATCCCCTGCTTTCCCCGAGGAAAACCGCCTTCCCCGCGGAGCAAAAAGCTGCCATGCTGACACGATGGCCATCTTCAAGCTGCTCCATGACCTCTACCGGTTTCCTGGCTTCGTCCCTCTGGCCCAGGTCCGGGGCCTCTTCGGGGACCCCCACGCCGTCGTTATCACCCTGCGGCGCTGCCGAAAAAAACGCGCTGCGGCGTCTGCGGCCAGGAGTATTACAGCCACTACGACAAACGGACCCGACGCGTCCGCGATCTCTCCTGCGGCGACAAACGCGTCTACCTCACCTTCCGCCTCCGCCGCGTCCAGTGCTCACGGTGTGGCGGCGTGAAGAACGAGGGCCTCGACTGGCTGGCCGACAACCCGCTCTACACCAAGCGGTTCGCCTTCTTCGTGGGCCGCCGCTGTCGCCAGACGCCCATCAAGGAGGTGGCCGAAGAACTCTTCCTCGATTGGCACGCCGTCAAGGAGTTGGACAAGCAGTACATGCCGCGCAGCTTCGCCGGGTCGGCACCCCGGCGCCCCGGGTCATCGGCATCGACGAAATCGCCGTCGCCAGGGGGCACCAGTACCGCATCGTCGTCAGCGACCTGGAGCGTGGTCGTCCCATCTGGTTTGGCGGCGTGGACCGTTCCGAGGCCAGCCTGGACGAGTTCTTTGCCTGGCTGGGCCCAGAAAAATGCGGCAAAATCCGCGTGGCGGTCATGGACATGTGGCAGGCGTTCCGTAACTCCACCCTCAAGGAGGGGAACGCTCCCCAGGCCACGATCGTGTACGACAAGTTCCACATCCTGATGCACCTGGCCGAGGCGATGGACCAGGTGCGCAGGCGGGAATACGCCCGCGTGTCGGGCAAGGACCGGCGCTTCATCAAAGGGCAGAGGTACACGCTTTTGTCTCACTGGGAAAACCTCAACGCCACGGGGCGGGAAGCCCTGACGCTGTTGTTCAAGGCCAACCGCCGGCTGAACAAGGCGTACCTCCTCAAGGAGTCCTTCGATCAGCTCTGGGACTACTGGAGCCCCGGCTGGGCCCGGCGTTTCTTCGACCAGTGGCGTGCCGCGTTGCGCTGGCAACGTCTGGAGCCCTTCGAGCGCTTCGCCCGCATGGTGGCAGCGCACTGGGACGGGATCGAGGCCTATTGCCGCGCGGAGAACAAGGTGCCGTTGGGTTTCGTGGAAGGCATCAACAACAAGATCCGTGCCATCCAGAGGCGGGCGTACGGCTTCCGGGATGAGGAGTACCTCCGGCTGAAAATCCTGACCTGCATGCTCCCAAAACTGTGAAAAGTACCCACCAAAAAACGCGAAGACCCTCCACAAGAACGCCATTCCCGGTATTACCCGAGATGACGTTTAGTTGCCCCATGCCGGTGTTCCCAATGTTATTCGAAACGGAACTGGAAATATGTACGGCATTCCCACTGTTGGGAAGGGCGTGAAGACCAGTCCGGCGCGTCCCAATGAAATTGCCAAAGACATTATTGGACCCGCCAGTCGTAGCCCCCTGTGGCCCGATCAACACGCCGTCGCCGGTGTTTCCCGAGATTATGTTCGCTGGCCACGTGATGACGTTGCCAATTGATCCAGCGGCGATGCCGACGTTGTTCATGCTGCTGGTCCCATTGATCACCACACCTGTCCCGTTGGCCAAAGAGTTGTTGCCGTCCTCGGTGGCGCCTATGATATTGCCGACGATATTGTTGCCATTGGAATTGTTAATCGTAATGCCCGCACCCAGATTGCCAGAAATGACATTCAGGCCAGTGCTGACGCTACTATTGGAGCTGATGCTGGCCGGCTTGATGTTTCCGGATCCGATGTTATTGCTAGCGGCGCCACCGTCGAGCAGAATCCCACTTGTCTTGTTACTATTGTTGCCCAGCACCGGCCCCGGCGCATTATCGGTGCCGATGAAGGACGCTTGCACCAAGTTGGCGGATGACTGTTTGCCGGTGATGTGAACGCCGTTCAGCGTGTTCTTGTAGACGAACATGCGGCCATTGCCGCCAGCGATCTTGGTTGTGACTATTTTCCCGTTGTCTACCGTGTCGATCTTGGTGCCATCTGGGGCGCCAATGGTTACGCCTGAGACATTGCTCAGGAGGATGCCGTCTTGCTTGACGCTGTCGATGGTAATTCTACTGTGCCCCTTTTGGGATAGTTCGTATAGTATGCCGGAACTCGCCCCATCATGGAAGATCAGTATGGAGGAACACGGATGTCCCTCTTGGAATCCCCGGAAGCGCTCGCCTTGCTCGCCGATGTGAAGGTGCCGCTGGCAGCCGTGCAGGGCGGCGTCCGCCGCTTGGCGGGGTTCATCGAACGCTATCAGCCCCTGTTCTATCGCACGGAACAACGGCACTGGGCCGAGGTCGTTCTCGAAGGCCGCCTCAGCAACCTGGAGCGCAAGACCAACGAGCCGATCGCTCGGCAAGCTGGCGCGGCACGCAAGCCGGTGCAAAAGTTCGTCGGCGCCGGCAAATGGTCCGATAGCGCCGTGTTGGACGAGTTGCACCGGCACGTGGCCGCAGCGTGGCGCGACGACGACGCGGTGCTGATCTTTGACGGCAGCGGCTTCGCCAAGAAAGGCGACGACTCCTGTGGCGTGGCCCGGCAGTGGTGCGGCCGCCTGGGCAAGGTCGAGAACTGTCAGGTGGGCGTGTTCACGGCCTATGCCTGTGCTCAGGGCGAGACGTTGCTGGCCGCGGATTTGTATTTGCCGCAAGAGTGGGTGGACGATCGCAAGCGGCGGGCGAAATGTTACGTGCCCACCGAGACGACGTTTCAGGAGAAATGGCGTCTGGCCTTGGGCCAATGGGAGCGTTGCCGAGCGTTGCCGCACGGCTGGGTGGCGGCCGACGACGAGTTTGGCCGGGTGACGGAGTTTCGGCAAGCCTTGCGACGTGGCGGCGAGCGTTATGTGGTGGATGTGCCGTGCAACACGCTGATCCGCGACCTGGAAGCCGAGCGAGAGGCGGGGCCGTCGGGACGGCGACGGTTGCCGCCCTTCGAGCAGGTCCAGGCCTGGGCGGCGCGTCAGCCGGCGTCGGCGTGGCAGCGCCTGACGGTGCGGGCGGGTGAGAAAGGCCCCTTGGTGGTGCGTGCCCTGACGCGGTTGGTGCAAACCAAGGATGCCGACGGCTGCGTCGGTAGACCGGAACGAGTCGTGATCGTGCGTCCGGTGGATCGCGCCGGCGACGTGACCTATGCGTTGAGCAACGCCTTGTCGGGGGTAGCGTTGGCGGAGTTGGTGCGTGTCAAGTGTGAGCGGCCGCGGATCGAACAGGCGTTGCAGATGGGCAAGGGTGAGGTGGGGTTGGCCCACTACGAAGTGCGCAGTTGGGTCGGCTGGTATCACCACATGACGCTGTCGCTGTTGGCCTTGTGGTTTCTGAATCTGGAGAAGTCGGTCCTCAAAAAAAAACGGTGTGGATCACCGTGCCGCAACTGCGGGTAATCTTCGCCTGGGTGCTGGAGCGTCGGCCGACGACGTTGGCAGGGATTCTCGCCGAAGTCAACACCGTGCTGCGCCGGACGGAAGACGCGCATCTACCATTGGGTAGATGCGACCGGAGAATTCCCATCGTCTCGGCGCGCGCCAGACATATGAAAAAGGGGCACAGTAGAAGTAAAGCCCAGAATCTGGATACCCTTGGCGCCAGCCGTGAACTTGAGGCCGTTGACGCTGGGTCCCGTCGCGGCCTCGGTCAATTCGATCGTCTGCTTGGAGCGGTCAAACCCGGAAGGAGGCGTTGGCGGATAGGCGCCGGAGATCACCACGGGGTGTGTAATGGTGGGCAGCCCCCCATTCGTGTTTCTGTCGATCGTGAGTTTTTCTGCGGTGTTGCCGATGTCGAACTGGATAGTATTGATTGGGTCGGTGAAGGGATTGCCGATAACGAGCTTTTGCACCGACGCTGGGAAGTTGGCAAGGATGTTCGCACCGATCAGCCCCATATTGGCAAACAAGATGGCCATACGAAGGGACATGACCGTGGGCAGCTTCATGGGATTGTTGATGTTAGGATTGGGATCCGTCGTGGTATTGACAGTGATGACTGCAGGCGCGACGCGGGATTCGAGGGCTTCGACCCCGAGCCGCCGCGTCGAATGTGTCCGTACTCGCACCGACACATAGACATCCCGCCACGCCGGCTGATCCACGACATGTTGATGAGGGCCATGACACACTCCTTTTGGAATTATCAAAATTGCCTCTAAGTTCGAGTTTCGCACATTTTAGGGCGGTCGCGAGGCGGACAAATGTCGGCTTCCTTATCCGAATCCGGTAGCATGGGGTTGTCAACGACCCAGGAACCGCGCCCGGTAAGGAAGCCGACCGATGGAGCTTACGCTGACGTTCGTCCTGTTGCTACAGGAATTCTGCCCCGTCTTCACGCAGCCGTCTTTCCGCCTCTTTGTCCATCTGCTCAGCGGCTGGACCCTGTCCTGCCGACATCGCTACATCACCGAGTGTATCTTCAGCAGCGGCCACGTCGGCGATGGCCACTGGTGCCGTTACCACCGCTTCTTCAGCCATGCCTCCTGGTGCCTCGACACCCTAAGCCGGTTCCTGGCTCGGTTGCTCGTCGCCGCCTTCGTCCCCACGGGGACCATTGTCCTGGCCGGCGACGACACGCTGTGCCGCAAGCGCGGCTTGACCCTGTACGGCGCCGGCATGCACCACGACCCGCTCATCTCCAGCCGCGCCCTCAAATTGGTCAGCTGAGGGCACGACTGGGTGGTCCTGGCCCTCCTCGTCCCCGTGCCGCGCTGGGCGCCGACCAAGGTCTTCGCCCTGCCCCTGGGCTTCCGCCTCTACAAGAACCGGCAAGGACTCACCAAAGGGAAGAAGAAACGCGGCGCCAAGGGCCAGAGTCCCAACGACGCCGGCCGCAAGACGAGCCGGCCTCCGGCCGACCCCAATCACCGCACACGGCCGGAATTGCTGGTCGAATTGCTCACGCTGTTCGCCGCGTGGTTTCCCGAGCGGGAGATCGTGGTCACGGGCGACAGCGCCTACGGCGGCCGCAGCGTCTTGCAGAAACTCCCGCCCAACGTGCATCTGATCAGCCACGCCCATCCCAAGGCGGCCTTGTACGCCCCTGCTCCGCCGCCGTCGCCTCACCAGAAGGGACGCCACCAAAAGGGGTTCATCCGGCAATCGCGTGTAGTGGTCCTTGAAAAGGTGGACAGGGCTTCCTTTCATGGAGTTACGCCAACAAGCTCCCTGAAGAGGAAGACACATGTCCACCAGCCTACTGTATCACGCCTTCGGCATCGTCGGCTACCACTATGTCAGCCAGCAATTCCAGGAGGGGCAGGTGACCTTCCGTATCCGCCAACCCCGGGAACGCCTCCGCTGTCCGCAATGCGACTGCGACGACGTTCTGGGTTCACGGCCATGAGGAACGCACCTTCCGCATGGTGCCCATCGGCAGCAAACCGACCTTCGTGACCCTCGACGTGGCCCGTGTCTGGTGCCCCGTCTGTGACCGCGTCCGCCAGGTCAAGATCGGCTTTGCCGACCCCAAGAAGCGCTACACCCGTTCCTTCGAGCGCTACGCCCTGGAGTTGTCCCGGCGCATGACTATCAAGGACGTGGCCGAGCACCTGCAGGTCGGTTGGGACACCATCAAGGACATCCAGGCCAAGAACCTCCAACGCCGCTTCGGCAAGCCCAAGCTGCACAAGTTGCGGCAAATCGCCATCGACGAAATTGCCATCGGCAAGGGGCATCACTACGTGACCGTGGTGCTCAACCTGCTCAGTGGCGCCGTGGTGTTTGTCGGCGACGGCAAGGGCGTTGACGCCCTGAAACCCTTCTGGAAACGGTTGCGTCGGGCCCGGGCCAAGGTCCAGGCCGTGGCCACCGACATGTCGGCCGCCTACATCCGGGCCGTGCGTGACAACCTGCCTGGGGCGGTGCATGTCTTCGATCACTTCCACGTGATCAAGCTGTTCAACGAGAAGCTCAGTGCCTTGCGGCGGCAGCTCTATCATCAGGCCAGCAGTGAGCAGGAACGCAGGCTCCTCAAGGGTACGCGCTGGCTGCTGCTCAAGAATCCGGAGAACCTCGATGAGGACCGCAACGAACAGCAGCGGCTGGAGGATGCCTTGCGCTTGAACAAGCCGTTGGCCATCGCCTACTACCTCAAGGAAGACCTGCGGCAGATCTGGTCACAGCCTGACAAGCGGACGGCGCGGCGGGTGCTGCGTGACTGGCTGCGCGGGCTCGTGCTTCGGGCGTTCGCATCCTAATCCAGTTTGCCAACACCCTCGAGAAACACCAGGAGGGAGTCTTGAACTACTACGATTATCCGATCTCGACCGGCCCCTTGGAGGGCACCAACAACAAGATCCAGCTGATGAAGCGCCAAGCCTATGGCTTCCGCGATCAGGCGTTCTTCAAACTGAAGATCCTCGCCATCCACCAAACAAAGCACGCGTTAGTCGGATGAACCCAAAAAGGGGTCTTCGCGTTTTTTGGTGGGTACTTTTCACAGTTTTGGGAGCATGCAGGTCAGGATTTTCAGCCGGAGGTACTCCTCATCCCGGAAGCCGTACGCCCGCCTCTGGATGGCACGGATCTTGTTGTTGATGCCTTCCACGAAACCCAACGGCACCTTGTTCTCCGCGCGGCAATAGGCCTCGATCCCGTCCCAGTGCGCTGCCACCATGCGGGCGAAGCGCTCGAAGGGCTCCAGACGTTGCCAGCGCAACGCGGCACGCCACTGGTCGAAGAAACGCCGGGCCCAGCCGGGGCTCCAGTAGTCCCAGAGCTGATCGAAGGACTCCTTGAGGAGGTACGCCTTGTTCAGCCGGCGGTTGGCCTTGAACAACAGCGTCAGGGCTTCCCGCCCCGTGGCGTTGAGGTTTTCCCAGTGAGACAAAAGCGTGTACCTCTGCCCTTTGATGAAGCGCCGGTCCTTGCCCGACACGCGCGCGTATTCCCGCCTGCGCACCTGGTCCATCGCCTCGGCCAGGTGCATCAGGATGT
Source organism: uncultured Planctomycetota bacterium (assembly GCA_963827935.1). Taxonomy (GTDB): domain Bacteria; phylum Planctomycetota; class Planctomycetia; order Gemmatales; family Gemmataceae; genus DATFNV01. Next base: position 409,411 of record CAWHCN010000006.1, read on the forward strand.
GGAACTTGTCGTACACGATCGTGGCCTGGGGAGCGTTCCCCTCCTTGAGGGTGGAGTTACGGAACGCCTGCCACATGTCCATGACCGCCACGCGGATTTTGCCGCATTTTTCTGGGCCCAGCCAGGCAAAGAACTCGTCCAGGCTGGCCTCGGAACGGTCCACGCCGCCAAACCAGATGGGACGACCACGCTCCAGGTCGCTGACGACGATGCGGTACTGGTGCCCCCTGGCGACGGCGATTTCGTCGATGCCGATGACCCGGGGCGCCGGGGTGCCGACCCGGCGAAGCTGCGCGGCATGTACTGCTTGTCCAACTCCTTGACGGCGTGCCAATCGAGGAAGAGTTCCTCGGCCACCTCCTTGATGGGCGTCTGGCGACAGCGACGGCCCACGAAGAAGGCGAACCGCTTGGTGTAGAGCGGGTTGTCGGCCAGCCAGTCGAGGCCCTCGTTCTTCACGCCGCCACACCGTGAGCACTGGACGCGGCGGAGGCGGAAGGTGAGGTAGACGCGTTTGTCGCCGCAGGAGAGATCGCGGACGCGTCGGGTCCGTTTGTCGTAGTGGCTGTAATACTCCTGGCCGCAGACGCCGCAGCGCGTTTTTTTCGGCAGCGCCGCAGGGTGATAACGACGGCGTGGGGGTCCCCGAAGAGGCCCCGGACCTGGGCCAGAGGGACGAAGCCAGGAAACCGGTAGAGGTCATGGAGCAGCTTGAAGATGGCCATCGTGTCAGCATGGCAGCTTTTTGCTCCGCGGGGAAGGCGGTTTTCCTCGGGGAAAGCAGGGGATTTGTCCCTTCCTGGGCCGAAAGTTACCCACTAAAAAACGCGAAGAGCCATCCCAAGGACAACTGCGTACAGCAGCGATAGCGCCGAGCGGGCCTGCGCAGCGCAGGCAGTGGTTCGGGCGCTGTCTTGACAACATGTTCGAGGAAATGGATCACCGCCGGCAGACCCAGCGCGGACGGATGCTGCTTGTTGTGGAAGAGAATGAACGCTCGGGCCCACGAAACAATGACCTCGGCAGTCGGCTCGGCATCACCACGTCCCCTTGCCGCCAGCCGGAGCCGTTCCAGAAGCGGCGACGCCGGCGCCCGCGCCGGCGCCGCAGAGGACGGATCCACGCTGGGAAGGGGAGTCATGATGATCCACCTTATGGCTACTGAACGGCCGTTCCCTAGTCGAGCTTATCGACGCGATACTTGTTGTCAAGAAGAAACGAGAAATTCCTTGACAGGGTGAGCGAACAGGGGTGCAATGACTCACGAAGAGTGCTGAAAACGCCAGCACGCGCCGGCGCGGGCAATAATGTGCCGGCGCCCCGTGATACAGCGCCGGCGCGGGCAATAATGTGCCGGCGCCCCGTGATACAGCGCCGGCAGGGGCACTAATATGCCGGCGCCGGTTGTGTGACTCAGTAGTTCGCCAACAAGAAGGACACGAATGTGGCGTCGGTCGAGCGGAACTTCGTGCTCTTCCAGACCGACCTGTTTGTCTACCGCCAGCGGGACGAGGATATCGACAAGTGGTTCGTAGGCGGCGACTGCGCCGGTTGGTTTTATGTTCGCTTGCTGCTTGGAGACCACATTCAGCATGATTGCGATCCGGTCATGGAAGATTGGGGATGGACGTTCGCGGTGTCGGTGGACGGTGTCAAAGTTTGGGTCAACGTTTGGGCGTACTTTGAAATCGAGAACTGCTGGCTGTTCGGCCTGGAACCGAAGGGCGGATGGCTTCGGCGGCAGTCCTCCGAAAAACTGAGTGCCGCAAAAGAGGTCGTTGCGAATGCGCTTGAGACGATCCTGGCAGCTGACGCGAGAATCGCGAAGCACGCTTGGTTTGCGGAAAATCCGCTCGAGTTGATTGTCAAAGACTTCTGAGATGGCCGTGGCGAACCAAGCGTTGCACCTGACCGGGCCGCCATTTCGGTTTCGCGCGACATCACAGTTTTGCAGGCGGCCCGGCAGGTGAACCGAAACGTTCGGCCCCAGGCTGAACGAGGCGCCGCGGGTGGGTTCGGTGGCGCGATTACGTGGAGGCTCGGATGGCCAATTCGGGCGACAATCTCGGCAGGCCGGTGGCGTTCGTCGTCATGGCCTTCGCTGAGCAATTCCTGGCGGGTTACACGACCGTCATCCGGCCGGCCCTCGAGCGGGCGGGGTTGGAGTGCGTGCGGGCCGACGCCGAGGCGCAAGGGCACATCCACCGGCAGATGTTCGAGCGGATTCTGGAGTCCCGGGTGGTGGTGGCCGACCTCACTGGGATGAACCCAAACGTACTGTACGAACTAGGGGTGGCGCACAGCTTTGGCCGCAAGACGGTGGTGGTGGTCCGGGAAGACTACCTGACCCGCATCCCGTTCGACGTGGCCCCCTACCGCGTGCTGCCATACCCCGCCCCGGCCGACGGCGACCCGCTGGGGCATTCGGTGCGGGTAGCGGCGGCCGTCGAGAAGCTGGCCGCGGAGGTGACGGCGTTGGTTGAGGTGAAAGCAGGTAGCATCCCCAACCCGGTGCAAGACTACCTCTCCGCGCTCGCCCCTAAGCACCCGGCAGAGCCGGCACATCCCCCGGTTTGGGGCCGACCTTGAGGAAGAGATGGTACGGCGGCTGAAACGAGAACTCGTGTACGTGGCGCTCACCGGCCACCATTTCGTTACCCTGCTGGCCAGCTACTTGGAGTCGGGCGAGCGGACCGTCCCGTTCAACCTGCGGCTGCTGTTGCTCTCCCCGGAGGACCGCTCGGCCTGGGAGTTCGTGTACCGGCTACGGGACGGGACCACCCCGTCCCCTGAAGACCGCGAGCAGCTCCTGGCCGAAGACCGGGCGTTGCAGCAGAAGGCGTTGTGGCTGCTCAAGCGGCTGAAGAGCCGCGCCCGACATTCTCGTGCAACGTCTGGTATTATTCCAGCCTGCCGCTGTCGTGGGCATTCTGGGTGGACCGGGAGCGGTTCGTCGTAGGTCACTTGGCGGCCGATCGCACGGGTTCCCGCGACCTGCCCGTCCATGTAATCGTCAAGGAGGACCCCCAAACCGCGCCGCTGTACGAGTACTACGAGTCGCAAACTCTCCGGATCGCGGAACAGGGGCAGCGGGTGTTGTAGGGGGCACCTACTTCCCGAGGAAAAGTGTCGCCGAGGAAAAAGTGTCGGGAGTCGAATTGAGGACAATACGGGCCGAACAAGCCGCTGCAGCCGCCCGGGGCCGCGATCACGGCGCGCCAGGGTATTCGCCCCTCCCCGCGGCCCCGGCGGCTGAGCTTAATCGTGCGATACCATGTAGGCAACGGGGTATCGGAGGTGGTACAAGTCTCCGTCAGGTAGGACACCCTTAACCTGATCACGGAGACCGAAGAATGGCTACGACAAAGACCCTGTATGTCGCCTTCGAGCTGGGCCAGGACAAGTGGCTGCTGGGCTTCGCGACCGAGGCTGCCGAGAAGCCGCGCATCCGCTCGATGCCGGCACGCAGCCTGGCCAAACTGCAGGAGGAGATCGCCAAGGCCAAGGCCCGCTTTGGACTGCCCGGGGACGCTCCGGTCCGCACCTGCTACGAGGCGGGCCGCGACGGGTTCTGGCTGCACCGGGCCCTGACGGCTCGCGGCATCGACAATGTCATCGTGGACTCCAGCTCCATCGAGGTGGACCGGCGCAGCAAGCGGATCAAGACCGATCCGGTGGACGCGGCCAAGCTGCTCAACCTGCTGTGCCGTTATCACGGCGGGGAGCGCAAGGTGTGGCGGGTGGTGCAGGTGCCGGCTGTGGCCGACGAGGACGGTCGGCAACTGCACCGCGGGCTGAAGGACCTGCAACGGCAGCAGACGGAGTGCAGCAATCGCATCCTGGGCCTCTTGGCGTCGCAGGGTCTGACGGCGGCGGTGGACGCCGACTTGCGCACGACGTTGGCGGGTCTGCGTGACTGGGCCGATCGGCCGCTGCCGGCGGGTTTGCAGCAGCGGATTCTGCAGGAGTTCGCGGTGTGGGAGGCGTTGCACCGGCAGGTGCGCGACGCGGCCAACGAGCAAGAGCGACGTTTGCGCGAGGACAAGGCGCCGTACCTGGACCAGGTGCGTCGGCTCATGGGTCTGAAGGCGGTTGGCGTGCGCAGTGCCTGGATCTTGGTGATGGAGCTGTTCAGCTGGCGGGGCATCCGGAACGGCAAGGAACTGGGGGCGCTGGTGGGTCTGGTGCCGATGCCGTACAACAGCGGCCAAAGCGAGCGTGAGCAGGGGATCAGCAAGGCGGGCAACAAGCACGTGCGGGCGTTGATCGTGGAGCTGGCCTGGCTGTGGTTGCGTTGGCAGCCGGGGAGTGCGCTGAGTCAGTGGTACGCGCGGCGTTTCGGCGGAGGAAACAAGCGCGCGCGGAAGGTGGGGATCGTGGCCCTGGCGCGGAAGCTGCTGATCGCCTTGTGGCGATACCTGGAGCACGGGGAGCTGCCGGTGGGAGCGGTGGAGAAGGACTGGCGTCTGCTAGTGGATTCGACGGCGCGGCGTCATGCGAAGGAGGCGGCAGCGGTGGTGGTGTGAGGTGAGGTGTGGTGCGCTGGTGTGAGCGACAAGAGCGATCCGATGAGGATCTGATAGCACGGCAACAGCCGTCGCTGGGGTAGGGGCTGAGGGGTCGGAGAGAGCCGCCGTTGTGCCGCCGGGTGATCCTGCGAAGGCACCGTTCGTTCGATGGGTGGGCTCTTGCTTGTGGCGTGCCGGACGCCAGTGGGCGTATACGGTAGCAGGTGCCTGGGACCGTGGCCGGTCCCACACGGATAGACGGTAGTCCGGGCGTTCGTGCCTGGACCGAGACACGCCAGCCGACCGGAGTATGTGGCCCGTGCCGCGGTGGTGGTTCCGCGTGTGAGGAAGCATTCTTTCTCCGCCGCCGCTCTCCCCCCGCTCTCGTGAGGGGAGAGCGGCGGCGGAGAAAGAATGCTGGGGCAGAGAGCGGCGGGGAGGCGGTCAGCGAACGGCAGGAGGCCGGCGGCGTGGACGGAGCGCGCCGGCCGGGACAAAGTGAAAAAGATGCCTGATGGGGCTTGACTGTCAACCTCATAGACGGCAGCAGAAACAGGAGGCATGATGAAGTCGTTCCCTGCTGGATTCCGAGTAGTTGGTGGACTCTCGGCAGTCTACGCTATCGCCACGGGAGGATGCATGGCTGCCGCGTTTGCTGGCTCCGGGGGCACTACCAACAGGATGAACGATCTGCAAGTTCTGCTCGCCTGGTTCGTACCATTCGCTTGGGTATTGACGGCCGCGGTCTTGCTCTTGGCCGGCTGCCTCTTATTCACAAGCCACCTTGCACCCCTCCGCTTGGCCCGCCTGCTACTCTTTGTCGCCGTAGCTGGCTTAGTATCGGAGGCGGTCCTCGTGACGATCACCACCTGGGCGGAATTCCAGCATCCGACGAGTTCAACTGGCGGATTGATAGTTTTCGTCACCGTGCCAATGTTTATCATTGCAGGGATCTGGGCGGTTGTCGTGGTAATTACCGCCGTCATGATGGGCAGGCACCTGCGGGAACAATAACATGGCTGCCCAAGATAAAAGGGGTCGGGAGTCGAAGAAGAAAAGGACGCAGGGACGCAGTTCGTTTCCGCGTCTCTACAGCCTGTTCGGCAAGGCCAAGTGATGCAGGCCGGGCCGAACCACGACGTTGCACTTGACCGGGCCGGCATTACGATTTTTCGTGACGTGACGTTCCTTGCGGTCGGCCCGGCAAGTGAACGCAGTCGTGCGATACCATGTAGGCAACGGGGTATCGGAGGTGGTACAAGTCTCCGTCAGGTAGGACACCCTTAACCTGATCACGGAGACCGAAGAATGGCTACGACAAAGACCCTGTATGTCGCCTTCGAGCTGGGCCAGGACAAGTGGCTGCTGGGCTTCGCGACCGAAGCCGCCGAGAAGCCGCGCATCCGCTCGATGCCGGCGCGCAGCCTGGCCAAACTGCAGGAGGAGATCGCCAAGGCCAAGGCCCGCTTCGGGCTGCCCGCCGGCGCTCCGGTCCGCACCTGCTACGAGGCGGGCCGCGACGGCTTCTGGCTGCACCGGGCTCTCACGGCACGCGGCATCGACAACGTGGTCGTCGACTCCAGCTCCATCGAGGTGGACCGGCGCGCCAAGCGGATCAAGACCGACCCGGTGGACGCGGCCACGCTGCTCAATCTGCTGTGCCGCTATCACGGCGGCGAGCGCAAGGTGTGACGGGTGGTGCAGGTGCCGGCGGTGGCCGACGAGGATGGCCGGCAACTGCACCGCGGCCTGAAGGACCTGCAGCGGCAGCAGACGAAGTGCAGCAACCGCACCTTGGGCCTGCTGGCGTCGCAGGGCCTGGTGGCGGCCGTGGATGCCAACTTCCGCACGACGCTTTGGGGCTGCGTGACTGGGCGGGACAGCCGGTGCCGCCGGGTGAACCTGTGAAGGCACCGTTCGTTCAATGGGTGGGCTCTTGCTTGTGGCGTGCCGGACGCCCTGGGGCGTATACGGTAGCAGGTGCTTGGGACCGTGGCCGGTCCCACACGGATAGACGGTAGTCCGGGCGCCGCGCCTGGACCGAGGCCACGCCAGCCGACCGGTGTTGATCGCCCATGCCGCAGCGAACGGGTCCGCGTGTGAGGGAAGCATTCTTTCTCCGCCGCCGCTCTCCCGCAGCACGGGGTGAGGGGAGAGCGGCGGCGGAGAAAGAATGCTGGGGCAGAGAGCGGCGCGGCGGAGGCCGGGGAATGGCAGGAGGCCGGCGGCCCGGAAGGTCCGCGCCGTCGAGGACGAAGCAAGAAAAATGCCTGATGGGGCTTGACTATCAACCTCATAGACGGCAGCAAGAGGGGATCATGATCCAGCAGTTCGCCAAGCAACGCCCTGCTTTCCTGCGCTGTGCGCTGAATGAAGCCACGAAATGGTGCCCGCCACCGGAGCAACTTGTCGAAGGCAAGCGCGGGGAGCAATTCTGGCTTCGGGTCTTCTCTTCCCCCCTCACTATTACACCGGCATGAAATAAGATCAAAGCAGTTCAACGGGGGCAGCGTATTGTGTCCAAGGATGTAGGAAATAACTAATCACATGGCTCGGCACCGTGCCCAATTTGTTCATGAATGTCTCGAACGCGCGTCTTCAGAACACTCCGGTTCTCAGGCAGACCCGCTTCGTTCACCGTAGCTTTCATGTCGTTGTTCAGGTACTCCATCGGGTTCATCTCCGGAGAGTACGCCGGCAAGTAGAATACCTCGAGTTGCGACGCGTGCTCCGCCAACCAGGTCTGCACTTCCGGTGTCTTGTGGGCTTGCAACCGGTCCGCGATCAACAGGATCTTGCATCGCGCCCCCGCGACCAGGCGTTGCAGAAATTGCAGGAACACCGCAGCGGTCAGCATCCCCGTGTAGGTCATGAACCGGACCGTGCCTTCGTTGCTAATCGCCGAAATCTGGTTGACCCGAATATGCGGTTTGGGCACGTCCATCGTCGCCCGCTCCCCTTGGCGGGCATAGCCCGTGCCGGGGTGGTGGTCGGCGGCCACGCCCACCTCGTCGGTCCAGAGAATCTCCGCCCCCTCACGGAACGCCTGAACTTCAATGGCAGGGTAGGTCTCCAGCAACCATTGCTCCACCTCGTCAGGGTCTTGCTGCCGCCCATGCCGGCTCGGTTTCTTGGGGGTATAACCCCAGCGCCGAAGATATTGCCCCACCGTTCGTTCAGCCAGGTCGATGCCAAACTCCTGCTGGATCAACGCACGCACCGCACGTCGGGTCCACAGGGCGTGCTGGATGCCCAAGGTCTGCGGCGAGTTGTTGTCAATGCACTGTCGGATGCGCTGCGCCTGGGCATCGGACAGCAAGCGACCCACGCCGAGCGGTCGCCCCGTCCGGTCACCGGGCAGCGCCGGCGTGCCGGCGGCGGCGTAAGCCGACCACCAGCGGCTGATGGTTTCGTGGCAGACCCCAAGCACGTCGGCGAGTTCGACTTCGGAGTAGCCCAACTCGATGCCGCGCAAGGCACGCAGCCGCAGTACCTGCAGCGCTTCATCGGACAAGTGGCGTGCGTCCGGCAGTTCGATCGACATGGCTGCTCTCCGTTTCCGGGTTTGCTCCCCACGGACCATTGAGCATTTTCCATGCCGGGGTAATACTGGGCGTTCAGGATCTGCAGGTGGGTGAGCAGAGCGGCGCGCTGGCGGACCAGGTACGTCCGGCGGCGGAGCAGGTCGCGGGTTTCGCGCATGCCCTTGGGGTAGACGTAGGCGATGGGGAAGTTGCCGCCCTTGAGCAGGCGGGCGATCTTGTTGGCGTCGATGCGATCGTTCTTGGCCTTGCCGCCGTGGATGGCCTTCATGTACAGGGCGTGGCCCAGGGCGAAGGGGATGTTCTCGGCCTGGCACGGGTCGGCGACCCAGTACCAGGCGAACATGCACTCGGCGCCGACGATGAGGTCGTCGCGGAAGGGTGCGACGGCGTTGAGGAAGGCGTCGCGGCGGCACGCCAGGTTCTTGTCGAAGACGACGTTGCCCTGCTGGTCGAGGATGCACAGGTGCATGGTGCGGGCGTGCAGGTCGATGCCGCAGTAGAACCGGTGCTGTTGCGAGTAGAATCTCATCATGGTCTCCCAGTAAGGGGGTGCGCTGGGTGTGTGGTAACTTCCAGCATACCCAATGAACAGAGGCCATGATGAGTATCCAGTCGTTGCAGCAGACGCCGGCCGCCATGACGGTTTCCCGCGCTCTGAGGTTCTTGCGGCGGCCTGCGCTGCTGAACTTAGGCGTTCGGGGGTGGAGGAGCGACGATGGTAACTGAACCCAGGAAGCTCGACGCGCGTCCCATCTTCCGATGGCTCGCAGGACTAACGTGCCCCGTGTTTCTCGTGCTGGCCGTCCTTTTGGCCTTTCCAACAGTTGTTGGTTGGGGGGACAAGCCTGCGTACTTAAGTGCCGCGCTTTTTCTCTGGGGCGCATTCTTCTTTGGAACAATTGCTGCCACTGGCCGTTGGGACACTACAGGGAGGAAACGAGTGGAGCTGGCAATTGCCGCAAAGCAATACCTGGCGGGTGAAATCACCCTCGATGAGTACGGTTTACTGACGAAGCAGATCATGGGCCGATAGCCGATGTCGCCAGGCCAACAGGGCGGTGAATCAGCTGCTCCGTGTTCTGCTGTGATGTTCGCGGGGGAACCTGATGCCTCGGCAAAAACGATCAAAGAGGAAGCGAGTGGCAATCAAGCTCGAACGTACATGAATAACAATACTCGATCGCCGAACTCGAACAGCGCGCCACGGCATGCGGGCTGCGGCTGCTGGGCTACCATCTCCCCGACCAGTTGCGCAAGCAAGTCGCCCTCCCCTCCGGTCCACCCGCGTTCGCGCAATGGCGCACGCTTGAAATGGTCTACGCAGGGAGCGGCCAAATGCTCTTTTGCACCCTCTACCGCCCCAAGCTGCACTTTCCCCAGAAAACCTATGAACTGGGGGACCTGGGAAAGCCGGGGTGAGCGCCGACTTTTCGGCGCTGGCAGCCGGCGCCGCGGTAGCCGGCGAGCCGTGTCTGGAGCGTTCAATGGTCCCTCGGCCGGTCGTGTCGGACGCAGCCACACGGAACCCATGCTCACCTCAGGACTTGCGATCTCGAATTCCCGGCTCTCCGCCCGATCGCCACAGGAAACCGAAATTCCCTGGACTTGGCCAGGGGTGGCGAAATCTCGGCGCGCGACACCTGTTCACTAATGGGTTTTCTGGGGAAAGTGCAGGCCCCAAGGGGAAGCGTGGTGAAATCCTGATCGAAGAGGCTGCCCTCGACGCCTTCCTGCAAAACCGCAAGGTCGAGAGTGGGAACGGTGATTGTCCCGCCCTCGACCTGAAGCATATCACGCTCCGGTAGCGCTTTCCTCACCTTTCTTCCTTAAAGCACGCGCAAGCAGAGGGTGAGCCAGCAGGTTCACTCCCAGCCCCCGGCCGAGGCAACGGCCGAGGGCTTTTCTTTGTAGGCCGCAAGAGTGGTTCAACTTTGGGCCGTCGGCGCCGCCCAGGACATCACGGAAGTAGCGCATCGCCTGTCGCCCTGGTCGAGGGAAGGGCGGGCGATTGACCCATCCCTCGACCTCAAGCACGTTACCCTCCGCTTGCCGCTTTCATCGCAGCGCCCCCATGTGGTCAATCTTCCCCGCGATGTGCGAGTAGTGGCGCATGACCATCTCGGTGCTGGTGTGCCCGAGCAGCTCGGCGACCTGGGCGATGCCCACGCCGTTGATCAGGGCGTCGGTGGCGAAGCTGTGTGTCACCGGGCGCTTCAAAACCAGCCATCTATGGGCCGGCAGCGCATCTCCGCCCGCCCGCCGGCACCGCACGCGCTGCCAGGTTGAACTGAAGTGACCGGGAATTCTGTTCAACCTGGCGCGGACACCGCAAGCCATTGGTAAATAACGACATGTGCCTTCGCAATTCAGCAAAAATCGCCAGGTTGAACTGAAGTCCGATGTGTGCGGGAGCGCTACGACGGGCCCCTTGGCCGCAGGGCGAGGGATCGTCGCCCCAGTCCCCCTTAGTCGGTCGGAGCACCGGGGCGAGGGGAGATTATCTCCTGCCGTTCGCCTTACGGCGGGTTGCGGACCCCCAGCGAGACGCTCAGCTTGACGTGGCCCGACATCCTCAGGCCCCAGGACCGTTTCCGCGTCCACAGCCCCAAGACGAAGAAGCAAGGCAAGGGCGAGCGGATCGTTCCCTTCTTCCCAGAGCTGCGCCCGTACCTTGAGGATGCCCACCAGTCCGCCCCCGACGGCTCCCTGTACGTCATCACCCGCTATCGGGACAGCACCAGCGCCAACCTACGGACAGAACTTCTGCGGATCATCGCCAGGGCCGGCGTCGAGCCGTGGCCCCGCCATTCCAGAACCTGCGCCAGCCGGGGGACGGAGCTGTCGCAACGCTTCCCCATCCAGGTCGTGGCGAAGTGGCTCGGCAACACGCCCGACGTGGCGCTGCACCATTACCTCAGCACGACGGAGGACGACTTCAAGCGCGCGGCGACTGGTGAGGCAGACGTGGTGCGTTTAGTGAGGCAGAACGGCCCGGAAGGAGTTGGAAACGAACCGAAGGAAATGGCGAAAACCCCGGGAAACTTCGACTCGGTTCGACTCGGTTCTGAGACGTTCGAGAGTGGAAATGATCCCGCATGGACTCGAACCATGGTTTCCCGCATGTGAAACGGGCGTCGTGGCCGCTGGACCACGGGACCGGCAAGCGGTGCCTACGGGTGTCGATCCCGTACCTCTGCCTCGACAGGGCAGCATGCAGAGCCGCTACACCAAGGCACCCAGTGTCCGAGGTGGGAGTCGAACCCACAAAGTCACCACCCTCTCAAGATGGCCGCTTTACCAGGTTTGCGTACCCGGACTCGTCAGTTGCAGGCCCCGGTATCGAGCCGGACGTGCTGACCTTATGAGGGTCTGCCGGGCACCTGCCCGCCTGCAATTCAGTGGCCGTCGGCCGTAGCAGGAGGCAGTGGGCGGACTGCCTCCTGCCGACTGCCGCTGCCTCCTGGAGTGACCAAGGGGAGAGTCGAACTCCCATGCCCTTGCGGGCTCAGCGTTCTGAGCGCTGCGTGTCTGCCTGTTCCACCACTTGGTCATTTGTCAGTAGCCCGTAGGGGAATTGAACCCCTCCCTCCGGCGTGAGAGACCGGTGTCCTGAACCGATAGACCAACGGGCCAGTTGTCAGTGCGTCGGGCAGGAGTTGAACCTGCACAGCAATGCGGGTGGGTTACAGCCACTTGGGCTCGCCAGTGCCCAGCCGACGCCTCTGCCCTTCGACTCGCCTGGTGACTGCCACCAGCTTTCATCATGCAGACACCTCTACGCTCCCCCGGGTTCGCTTTTTTCCAAATCCCAGTCGGCAACCCGGCAACAAGTTGCCGATCATCAGCGCGGGAGCTGCCTGCCACCCCCCTCTCCGTAACCTGGCACCCGCTCGGGCCAAAAGTGTGGATTATGTTTGCCAGGCAGCTTTTTTCTGAGGTGCAAGCGCAAGCGCTACAAGCAGTAGCGACAAAAAAGCTGCCAGCCATCATGGCAGGCAGCTGTGGCAGGCGGCGGGCCAGCCGGGTGCAGGGCACGGGCCGGGGCAAACCAGCAGTTCAGCCTCCCCACCAGTATCTTGGCCGCTGCAGGACCATCTCCGACTGAAACTCCTCTCACACGGCCGGCTCGCCCTGGCTGATGGGTAGTTTTCCGCCCGCCCCATCGCTGCCGTTATTTGATTCCGGCAGGACCCGGACCGCAGACGCCAGCGGCTCGCCAGCGCGGTCGCGCCGCCACCAATCCACCCACTGAGCCCAGGTCAACGGCACCCGGCGGAAGGGGAGTGCCGCGCTGTGCCATCCGGCCGATCCGTTGGTTGCGTCGAGGGCCGCCGCGTCCGGTACCATTCGCAGAACGGGCGCGTCCTGGATCGCCGTGCGAAGGGCTTCGGCTGGCAGGACGGCGAGCGGCTCGCCCACCACATCGACGCCGGCCAACTTGTACAGGCCGGTGATGGCGCGGTCCAGCGTCCGCGTCTCGCCCGGGGTCAGCCGGCTCAGCCAGCCGGGATCCTCGACCCGGGCCACCAGCAAGCCATCCAGTTCCGCGATGGCCAGGCGCAGGTTGGCGAGCGGGTAGTCCGCATGGCGGAATTCAATGCGCACCTGGTTGCTGGCCAGGGCCACGTCACTCACACTCAACGGTTTCTTCTGCCACTCGAGGCTCAGGTGCAGGAGGGCCAGCACGTCGCGGGTGACGAAGCGGCGTACCGACTCCTGGACTGCGCCAGCCGCTCACGGCCGGCGCGGGCCTGGCGCCAGGCTCCGGTCTCCAGGGCGGCGCGTTCGGCCTTGCGCAACTGGGCGTATGACCTCGGCAGCGTGCCCGAATGGAACCCGGGCTTCAGCAGGCGAACCATCGTCTCGCCGTGCGGCCCCACCATCGCCGGCTCGAGCGTCGTTGGCCGGTTGGCCCGGTAAAGCCGCCAGTTCTCCTTCATCTCCCAGAACAGGAAGCCGAAGGCATCAGGCAACAGCCACAGGGTGCCGATCGACAGCGCCGGGGCCACGATCGGCCCGAACACCGGCTCTAGCCAGGGCGTCAGATGCTGCTGGACTTCCAGTGCCACGATGATCGGATAGACGAACTTGGCGGCCAAAATCGAGATCGGCGCCTTCAGCGGGTTGAAACCGGGCTCGATCAGCACCACGATGTACAGCCGCGTGATGTAGGAGACCGGGAACCACACCAGGCCAAGGAAGGCGCGCACCACCATTGACAGGCGGCTATCGCCGGTGCGGAATCGTAGCCATTCGTCGATCGTGTAAAGCACATATTCCAGCCCATCCGTGATGGCCTTGAAGAGCTGGATGATGAAGCGGAGCAGCCCGTTGACCAGCCCCGCGCGGAGCCAGGTCCACGATTGGGCCAGGCCGCGTGAGCCGGCGTCTTCCAGGCTCCGCCCCGGCCGGGAGTTCATCACGCCGACCAGAACGCAGAAGATCAGAATGCGCGGCCAGATGCCTTCGGCCACGGCGGCCGGCAGCAGCCAGATCAGCAACACATAGATCGGCAGCGGCTTGAGGACCAGGCGGTAAAGAATCTGGACGGGCCAGCTCTTGAGGCAGGCCCGCACAACCGGCCAGGGGACCGCCCGCAACGGCCACTCGACCAGCACCCGGCGGCAGGCGCGATAAGTTCGCCGTCCGACCGCTCGAAGACTCCGCCTCAAACCCGGCATGTACAGCAGGGCCAGCACGAACAGCCCGAGCAGCAGCCACAAGCTGGGCGCCAGGAACGGCAGCATCGGCCGGCCGGCTTCCGTGCCGAGCGTGGGATCCAGCACGACCTGGGCATTGGCTAGCATGGGCTCTTGCGACACCCCGACGGCCGCCAGCTGGTGGACGGTCCCTCCCAGCGGCGCTCCGCTTGCCGCCACCCCGTGCGAACCAAACAGCTGCGCCACCAGGTACGCCGGCGCCTCCGTCGGCGCCGCATGCTGCGGAGCCGGCAAGAACAGACCCAGCAGCACCGAAATCGGTCCGAACAGAGGCCGGTAATTCCAGCCCAACAGCCGGTCCGATTCCCGCCGCACCAGGTCGATCCCTTCCAGGACCAGTAAGGCTGTACCAAACGGCAGGGTGATATAGCGCGTCAGCCAGCGGCCCAGGTGCGTACCGAAGTTGGGAGCCGTCAGCCGCTGCATCAGCCGCAGATAGATTTCGCTGGGTCGATAGACCCCGTCCAGCGGCGAGCTGGCCAGAAGACGGTCGAGGCGCAAAAGGGGATCGCCGCGGATCAGCTCCACCGGATCGACCAGGTCGGGCAGTTTCAGGTTGTTGCGCGAGATGGCGTCGCGCAGGTCGCTGAAGGTGAAGAAGCCGATCTCGCTGATGTGGTCGAGTACCTCCTCGACCATCTTGGCAAAGGCCGCCTGCTCCGGCGGATTGGTGGCCACCAGGCCGACATCGCGCAGGCTCTCGACGAGGACGGGCCGAAAGCGGGCCCGCAGCCGTTCCTCGTTTTGCCGCAGTGCTTCGTGGAGCAGCCGGCCCAGGTGCTGGCGGTCGGCTTCGGAAACGCGCGTCGAGGTGAGCCGGCCGGCGGCGCTGCGCAAGTGCTTGGTGATGCGCACCACGCGCTGGCCGGTCAGGGGCCGCTTGATCGGCCGCTTCCCTCCCGACAACGCCCACTCCACCAGGTCCAGCGCGTACACCTCGCGCTCGTGGTCGATGCAGGCATTTTGCAGGTCGTAAAGAAGCCGCGCCTCCGCCGACCACTGGCCCTCGCCGGTCTTGTCCACCAGGGGGGGCAGGTCCTTGCGCCGCTCGAGGCGTTCCTCCTCCGTCAACTTGAGGGCTTCACGGAGGCGTTCGGTCAGCTGTTGCAGATCGGCCTCAACCTCGCCCTTGAGGCGCAGGGTGAGGGCGGCCGGCGCGATGCGGGCGGCACGGCTTCGCAAGATCGCCGCCCGAACATTATTCCCCGTCCGCGACGCGCGCCGCGCATCCCGCATCAGCTGGAAGCAGGCTTCCGTCGGCTCGTCGGCACTTTCGTCCGGGCGAACGACTGGGCCCGGCGCTCCCGCCAGCCGGGTCCGCTCGAACAGCGCCCGGGCGTCCACGTCGGCGGCCAGGATCCCGTCGATGCGCTGCGGGTCGCGGATGGCCGGGAAATAGACCGGCAGCAGGTCGGGCAAGAACAGGGTGAATTCCAGGTAAACCGCCGCGAATTCGATGTACACGTCGCGCGGCGTGGCCTTCGGAAAGAGATACCCCTCCTGGTCGAGGACGTCGTGGGCCTCCTGGAATTCGGCCTGGCCAATGGCCGCGATGCGAGCAGCCACCGCTTCCGGTCCCAGCCGCCCTTCCGCCGCCAGGCCCTCGAGGTGAACGTGAACGCTGGCATGGAAGAGGCGGCGCCAGTACATCCGCAGCGTCGATTCCCGTTCCAGCGTGTTGCGGCGATCCAGCGCCGGCCGGGCCAGCAGGATGACCTTTTCCGGCAGCAGCCGGTCGGGGCCGAGGTCGAGATCATCCTGATCGACGTGCAGCCGCAGCACGGCTCGATCGAGGATGCAGCTCTTTCGATGCGGGACGTGGATGACCTGGGCGGGCAACTCGTGGACCTCGCGGACGACGCGCGCGAGCAAATGGCCGGAGACCAGCACGGCCCCCGGGTCCGCCGCCATCAGCGCCTCTTTGAGTTCTTCCAGAGTCATGCCGCCTCCGCCCGGCCGCGATGTGTGCCGATCAGTCCGACTTTACACGACGCCGGGCCCGAAGGGAACGCTCTTTCGGAGCCCGGAGCGTGAGCGACGGGTTGGACCGGCCACGCTCACCGTCGCAGCAGACAGGACCAGCCAAGGAAGCGCACCGGTTGACCTTCGACCTGATCGAACCGGAATTCGCGCAGGCGCACGACCTGGAAAAGTCCGCCCAGCTCCGTCCGGATTTCCTCCTCGGAGACAACCGGCGGCCCGGGATCGTGCGGCTCGCGGGCATTGCCGGCCAGCACCAGCCCGACCGAGCCCGGGACGGTCAGTCGCTCCAGGGTGCGGAGATAACCCTGCACGTCCGAACGGCGGACGGCGTGATAGCAGCCGCGGTCGAAGAAGAATGCGAACGGTCCGCCGATGTCTGGCAGCGCCAGCACATCGGCGGCGATAAAGTTGACCTTCACCCCGGCGTCCACGGCACGGCGACGGGCACGTTCGATGGCCAGCGGGCTGAGGTCCACGCCAGTAACGTCGAACCCCTGCTGGGCCAGCCAGACGGCGTTGGTTCCGGTGCCGCAGCCGATTTCGATGGCGCAGGCCGGGCCGAATCTGGTCCTCGGTGAGCACGCGCTGCAACTCGGAGGACGGATGACCGGTGTCCCAGGGGATTTCGCCGGTCTGGTAGCGTTCGTTCCAGCGGTCGAGTTCGGACATGGGTGGAAACTCCTTCACGCCGGTCCCCCACGCGCACGGGCCGGCACCTTCTAGACGCCAACTTCGTGTCCAGCTTGAGGATGCGAAAAGCGAGGCGCCTGCTGGTATGATCCTACGCGATGCCCGTGCGGTTGACGCTATGGAGAACTGCGCTGCCAATGCACCCCAACGAGCCGGAAGCGTTAGCGACGGGGTGAGGGGAATCGCTGGCTGACTCCGCAGACCTCAGCGGCGCCCAATGCGTCAACGAGGGCTTTGTGGCTACCCGTCGCTAACGCTTCCGGCTCTTCGGGGGCATTGGCGGCGCGGTTCTCGATGGGAGCGAAGTCTCCTGCGAGGAGTCCGAGGCATGAAAGAATCGGTGACCTACCAGGCCATTGTGGAGGAAGGGGTCGTCAAGGGGCGCCTCGAAGAAGCGAGACGCATTCTCTACGGCCTGGGCGAGCAATTATTCGGCGCGCCTGCCGGGATCCCGCGTGCAAAGGCGGATCGAGTCGGTGAACAGCTTGGAAGTGCTGGAAGGACTGACGGTCCGCGTGCTGCGCGTGCAAACCTGGGAGGAGTTGCTGGCCGCGTACCGCCCCCCGCGCCTCGGCCGAGCCGGCGACGGAAGCCGTGACGGCTGATCGGTATCTCGGCTCCCCCAGTTCGCGGTCGCCGGTCAAGGCGTGCGGCCGCGGAACAAGTGGCGTGTCGGCACACTCTCACTCGATCCGCCCCAGCATCTGGTACATGTACAGCACCACCCACGCCTTCCCATCAATGCGCTCGCCGGAATTGCAGAGCTTGCAGACCTGCTGGTAGTCGAGCAGCACCGTCTCGAATTCCTCCGACGCTTCCGGCATGCCTTGTGACCCTTCGCCGCCCGCGCCGTGACAAAGACCATCACCGCTGTCTCGTCGGTCAGGCCGGCCGAACTGTAAATCGCCGGGCTGACGTGCTGGACCTCGACCAGGTCGAGTCCGGTCTCCTCCTTCAGCTCGCGCCGCGCTACCGACTCGATGGTCTCGCCCTTCTCGCCCAGGCCGGCGGGAAAGGCGTAGATGGTATCGCCGACCGGGGCCCGGTATTCGCGGAGCATCACCAGGCGTGGCCGGGCCCGACTCTTGCCGAGCAGGATGGGCACAATCACCACGGCATCGAAATGGCCGGCCGGTGGCGGCGTGCCGTCGCCACGCGAGACGAACGTCCAGCGCCCTTCCTTGCCGTTATGGCGGAAGGTCCGGGCGAAGAGGTTGACCCATCGTTCGTTGGTCAGCTTCTCGGTGCGGACGATTTTCATGAGAGAACGTACCTTGTTGGCGAGCGGCGCGGCGTCAGCCCGCCGGTGCCGCCAAAAACCGGCGGGCTTACGCCGCGCCGCTCGCCATACTGTCGAGGTGTCAGCCTACTCCAGCCGGTATTTGCCATCGGCCACCACCAGGTTGCGCTTGCCTTTGTAGCGGTCATAGACCTTTTCCATCTCGGCGATGTCGTCAAACCAGCCGATGATGTAGGCGGCGCCGAAGGTCTCGCCGGCCTTGACCTTTTTGCGATGCAATTCCTCGATGAAGCAGACGTAGCCGCGCTGATGGCACCAGGCCTCCGAAGCCTCCTCCGGATCGAGCGTCATGCCGGCCAACCAAGGTCCCGGTTTGCCATCCACCTTCACCTGATACGCCCGGATCATCCGCGCCGGCACCCTCCCCTCTTTCCGCTGGTACAGAAACCTGGCATCCGGGGCGAAGTCGTCCTTGAATTCGCTCGCCGGGATCGGCTTATCGAGATAACTGAGGTAGATTTGCGTGAAATTATCGCCCCCCTTGTGGCGGATGTGCCCGGGCATGTCGAGGCGATAAAAGAGGTCGTCCACGTCGTTGACGCTGGTGATCCGCTCGCCGGACAGAATGTAGCGCACGCCCGGCAGGAAGACGAGCGTCTGCTCCCAGGTCGAGCCGGCCTTGTACCCCTCGCCCGGCTTGTTGAAGGTATAGCGCAGCTTGACCGCGACGAAGCCCTTGCCCTTGACGATTTCAGGCTTCAATTCCTTGGCCTGGGTGCAGATTTGCGGTCCCTCGACGTAGTGCTTGGGCAAATCACCGTGGACCTTGGCGTCGCGCGGGTAGCCGTCGTCGCGCCAGCCGGGGGCCATCAGGAAGTCCATGATGTGCAGGCCGAACCCCAGTTCGCGGGCCCCGGTCTTCTTGTCGAGGAAGCTTTCCCGAGCGATGCCGCTGACGTATTTCTTCTTGTTGATCCGGGCTTGCAGGGCGTCGGTGTCGATCTGCACGTAATCGTCGGTATCGGTGACCTTGATGTCCCTCTTGTTCTCCGCGGCGAAGGCAGGACAGGCGACAAGAGTCAGAACGACGGCAGGTAGGATTCGCACGACAGGTACCTCGGGGACGGCGGTTCGGATGCGGTCCAGCCTATCCGGCAAAGGCGGGATTATAACAGAGGTTTTCGGGCCTGACGTGGTACTTCATGACCTCGTCGGTGGCGTAGGCGTCCAGCTTGTGGAGGTAGACCAGGCCGTCTTCGGGGTTCGAGGCGGCTCCGGACAGGCCCTGCCACTTGGAACGGCAGCCCGCGGGAGCAGGCTACCCGAATCAAGGCAACCCGGCCTCAAGGCCGGATCGAGGCGCGCTGGAACTGTCCGGCCGGAAACTCGGGGTTGATCTTGATGTCCCGGTAGTAATACGCCCCGATCAGGCCCTGCTGTCCGATGGCCAGGGCGCCGACCTGGAGCAAGTTCTCCTTGTCGATGTAGATGACCTGCTCGGTGACACCGTCGCGTTCGGGTTTGTCGAAGTGGGAACGGCGAAGGACATAGCAGGTGCGGTCGCCGGCCTGCGGGACCACCTGCTCGCCCAGGTAGTCGACGTGCAAGGCGTCTCGCCGCTGTGCCGCCTCCCAGTCCGCCAACAGGCGTTCCAGGGCCTTGAACATGCCGAAGTCGCGGATGGGGTCAGCGCCCGGACTGGCGGGCATCGTCCCCATCGACATCGACGCTGGCGATGCCGTCTTTGCCCAGGCGTCCGGCGAGGCGGGCCGCCAGGCGCCAGCCGGCGGTGGGGCGCACGAGCATCCGGCCATCGTTTTCGCCCTCGACATAGAGGGCGCGCTCGGCCCGGCGGGTGCCCTCCAGCCATTCCAGCGACACGCTGAACGGCTGCTCGAGAAAGGCCACGCGCATCAGCTCCAGCTTCTGCAACTTGCCGTCGATGCGCTCTTCCTTGAACATCGTCAAGGTGTAGCCGTTCACCCCGTCGCGCTGGTAACGGCGGAGACACTCGGCGACGAAGCGCAGCGGCTGCTCGCGCGCAGGAACTCCAAATGTTCGGCCTGCGTCAGCGGTCGAGTGGTGGTTTGCGTCGGGTCGCCTTCAGGCG
This sequence comes from uncultured Planctomycetota bacterium, assembly GCA_963827935.1. Taxonomy (GTDB): domain Bacteria; phylum Planctomycetota; class Planctomycetia; order Gemmatales; family Gemmataceae; genus DATFNV01. Next base: position 429,207 of record CAWHCN010000006.1, read on the forward strand.
GAAGCGGTTGTTTGTCGGCATCGGCGAGGAGTTTCGCCAGGCGTTCCTTGTTCGACTCGGCGTCGTTGGGCGTGCTGGCGACCGGCCCTCCGCCCGGGTGGGTGAACGCCAGCGCCAGGGCCGGCGGAGCGAGCACCAGCGCGATGACGAGCAGGACTTGCGGTTTCATGAGGCACTGACTCCTTTCCCCTTTGGCCCCGGGGCCCCGCGCAGGGCACCCGGACCAGCGGGCGTGCATGGCCAGGCTCCTGTCCCTGGAGCCGAGGACCATGCCGCCTTCAATCTACCCAATCGCCGGTCCGGACACAATCGAGCCCTGCCGCACGGGTCCATGCCCGTGATTGCGATCAATGTCTCGCGGCTTCCCGTAGCCACAAGCTGCCAGCTTGCGGGCCGGGGGCATGGCCAAGCCCGCAAGCTGGCAGCTTGCGGCTGCAGCGTTGCCGCCGCAACGGCGTTCTCACTAAGCAAAAACACGGGGCTTTTGCAGGATCGGCCCGCAAAAGCCCCGGAAAATCGCCGCTGGAATTTCGGAAGTGCGCAACTTGGGCTAGGGCTGAAGAAAGACCGAGATCGACTTCCCAAGCAGGGTGTTCGACGGGGCGTCCTGCGCCGTCACATTCAGGACGACCCAACTATTCTGAAATGCGGCCGGCACGCCCCCCGCTGGAGTAGTGAAAGTGAACATGCCGGGGGTCGGCGGGGGCGGGGGCGGGGGCGGCGGCACCCATTGCAGCACCACCGTGTTATTGTCCGCCTGGTGGGTCAGCCACGCGGTCATGGCCCCCTGCGTGGCCAGTGCCGTCGGGTTGACCCCGCCCGTCACCGTCAGGGTACCGCCGGCGCCCAGCTTGACAGTCTGACCGTCGCTGGGCGTGCCGATCCCTACGCTCTCCACTCCGACCACCGGGAGGACCGGCGCTGCCTGTTGGGGTGGGAACGAGATATCGAGTTGGAGCTTTACCCGGGAGGATCCGTCGTGTTGCATCGGTAGTCTCCTCAGAATGGTGTTGGGGATCAGGGAAGGGATCGGACGACGACGCGGCGAAACGATGCCGCGCCGCCGATGACGTAGAAGCCCCAGCGCACCCGCGGGTTGACGGCGGGCACCGGAGCGGGCAGCTGTGACTGGAGAAGCGCGCTTGTCCGGGCGTTGACGTCGGCGTAAGGAACGCGACGCACCTCCGCGCCGTCGAGCCAGAGGGTCAGGCCATCGGCCGTAACATCCACGGCCAGCCGGCGCCAGGGGTCCGCCCCGGCGGCCTGGCGCGCGGTCAGCACCGCGCCGACCAGCTTCGTCCCCGGCTCGCTGCAGCGGCAGCGCAGTCAGCGCCAGCCTGCCCGCGTTGGCGCCCTTGTCGGACAGGCCGTACAGGCAGAAGAAGTGGTTGGGCCGATCGCCCTGCGGCAGGAGGTCGTGGGCGATAAAGAGCCCGGCCTCGCCCTGCCCCGCGTTCAGGGTCTGCCAGACCTCGGCCTCGAGGCGATAGCACGGCGGCGGCGCGGCAGGCACCAACTCGAGCGGCGTGAAGTTGACGGTCTTGACGCCCAGCGGTTGATCCGGTTCGGCGACAAGCGCGACGCGGCCGGCCTCCAGCGGCCAGCGATACCAGAGCGGCCCGCCCGTGTCCCCGACCAGCTCCAGCGGCTCGCCCTGGTCGAGCCGATCGAGCCCGGCCCGAAAAGCCGCCGGGTATTCGTCCGGCAGGGTCCCCAACGGACCGGCGGCCGGGTGCCCGGCCAGCTTCGCCCCCACCAGGACGGCCCCGCCCAGCAGCAGACAGAGGGCCAGCCCGGCGAGCAGGGCCGACCGGTGCCGTCGCAGCCGGCGGATCGAGCGGCCCAACCAGCCCTCGGGGCGGGCCAGGGTCGGCTCGCCGCGTTGCCAGCGGGCCAGGTCGTCGGCCAGCGCCCCGGCGGACAGATACGCGCTTGGACGCCTCCTTATTGAGGCATTTCAGGACCACGGCTCCGAGGTCGGCGTCGATGGCGGGGCGCTCGCGGGACAGCGGGCGCGGCTCCTCGGCATGGATGCGGTGGAGCATCGTCTCGCGCCGGCCACGGAAGGGGCGGCGGCCGGCCAAAAGCTCGTACAGGATCACCCCCAGCGCCGAACGTCCGCGGCCGGGCCGGTCGGCCCCAGACCCGGATCGGACTGCTCCGGCGCCATGTACGCCGGCGTGCCCATTTCTCGCCCGGTGCGCGTTTGCAGGTCGTCGCAGTCGAGGATTTTCGCCAGGCCGAAATCGGCGACCCACGGCTCGTCGCCCTCATCGAGCAGGACGTTGGACGGCTTCAGGTCGCGGTGCAGGATGCCGTGGTCGTGAGCGTGCTGCACGGCCCGGGCCACCTTCTCCACCAGGGCGGCGGCACGCTTCGGATCGGCGCTGATGCGCTGGGCGTGTTGCGCCAGGCTGCCGCTCCGGGCCAGCGGCATGGTGAAATAGTGGTAACCGTTCTGAATCCCGACATCGTGAACCGCGATGATGTTGACGTGGCGCAGTCGGCCGGCGGCACGAGCCTCGCGCTGGAAGCGGAGCACTTCCTCGCGCTGGGCCGCCGGCCCGGCCAGGATCATTTTCAGCGCCACCACCCGGTCCAGCCCTGCCTGCCGGGCCTTGTAGACCACCCCCATCCCGCCGCGCTCGATTTCTTCCAGCAACTCATAGGGGCCGAACCGCCCCAGAGTCGGCGTGGCGATGTCACTGGCCTGATCGGCCGCTTTCGTTGTCGCCAGCGGCGTGGACGGCCCGGCCGAATCGGCTCGGGATACGGTGGGTGTGGGTTCCAGATCGGGCGTCGGCGTGCTCATGGAGGTCACCCGCACGGGGGGCCGGCCGAACAGAAGGTCAACCGTTCATTATCCACGCGCCTGCGCGGCAAGCAAGGGGAGTGATCCACGGATGACACAGATAAGACAATTGTCTCGTTCCCACGCTCTGCGTGGGAACGCACGTTTGGCCGCTCTGCGGCCCGAAGCCTACACACCGCCGATGTTCCAGCGACGCAGAGCGTCGCCACGTGCGTTCCCACGCGGAGCGTGGGAACGAGAAACCCACCCAAGTTAAGAGACTCACACCCGGCGGATGGTGCTAGCGCGGACGCACCTGTCGCCGAAACACTACCTGTTACCGATCCGTTACATCCGCAGAGGCCGGCCGGCGGTAGAATGGCCGTGGCCAGTGGGGGGGAGTCCGGGCCCGGTCCCTTCCGGCCGCACGCTGTTCGCCCGCGCTTTCAGGAAAGGAACCAAGCCATGAAAATCCGTTCTGTGCTGACCGTGCTGGGAACCGCCGCGGTGACGGCGGCCCTGACCATCCTCGTCGCGGCTCCCTGGGGGGAAGGGGTGGCCCAGGCCGCACCGACCATCGCCCCCGTCATCGCCCAGTCCCAGCTCAGCTCGCAGGGGTGCAAGTTTACCCTGAAGACCGACAAGCTGGCTTATGAAGCCAACGAATCGCCGGTCATCGAGGTGACGGCCGTCAATGGCAGCGACAAGCTCGTCGAGGCCACCGTGTGGGTGACCATCTCGGCCACCTCACCCTTGGGCGCATGGCGCGGATGCTGCCGCGGCCCAGCACGCTCTGGTCGCAAGAGTTCGCCTTCAGCCTGAAGGCCGACGAAACCAAAACGATGAAGCTCACCTGCCCGGCCAAGCTGCCTGCCCTGAGCGATGTGCGGATCGTCCTGAGCGATCGCAAGGATGCCGTCCTGGCCGGCAGCGTCGGCGTGCCCGCCAACGTCTATCAGGCCAAGGCGGGCGGATCGAACGCGGTACCGCCACGGAACCGGTAGAGGTTATTCTCATGACCACGCGCTCGCACATTTTCCTGGGGATCGGCCTGGGCCTGGCAGTCGCGGCCGGCGTGCTGGACTTCACGGGCGTCGGCCGCGGCCGACGGGCGGAGCCGGCAGGACCGCTCCTGAGCGAATGCGACGGGGCCCTGCGCCGCCTCGTCATTCACTACGCCGGCGAGGCCGACGATGAAGTCGTGCTGCCGGTCTACCGCTCGTTTCTTCGGCAGCTGCCCGCCGGGGTGGAGGTCTGCGCCATCTGCCCTGACGAGGCGACCTTTGCCGGCCTGGTCGATCGCGTCGGTCCGACGGACTGTCGTCTGAAGCCGGTGGTGGTGGGCCATCCCATCACCTCCTGGTCGCGGGACCGCTGGCTGGCGCTGGGGGCGGTTCAGGGGCAGACGACGACCCTCTTCAGCCCGCGCGCGGAGGACGGCGCCGACGTGTGGCCGGCCCGGCAAGGGGACCAGCGCGTGGCCGACGACCTGGCGGCCTTGCTGGGTCCCGGCGTGGGTTCCCGGCGGAGCCCACTGTACTTTGACGGCGGGGACTTTGCCGCCGACGGCGAGACGGCCTTCGTGCGACCCGCCGTCCTGCTCCGCAACATCCAGCGGACCGTGGCCACACGGGCCGAGTTGATCGAACGGCTAACCACCGACCTTGGACATCGCATCGTCATGCTGGACGGAGCGCCGGACCATCATGTCGGCATGGTCATGATGCCGGTCGGCGGCCGCACGGTGCTGGTCGGCGACCCGCTGCTGGCCCAGGGAGTGCTGGCCGGGTCGGAGCCCGAAGCCGCCGCCGTCAAGGCCTTCCTGCCGGGCGGGCCGGACTTCAGCGAGGCCACGGCGGCTTCATTCGAGTCGGTGGCCAACCACTGCCGCGACGCCGGCTATCGCGTTGTCCGCATCCCGGTGGTGCCGGGCGTGGACGGCCGAACCTACCTGACGTTTGTCAACGGCATCATGGATGAGCGCGACGGCCGGCGGACGAGCTACATGCCGGCGTACAGCTTCACGCCGACTCTGACTCGGGCGGCGACTGCGACCTGGAACGACCTGGGCTTCGAGGTGCGTGAGGTTGACTGCGACAGCTGCGCCCGTTACTTCGGCACGCTGCACTGCCTGGTCAACGTGCTGGAGCGGGACTGACCCTCAAGCCGCCTCGGCCTCCACGAATGCGAACGAGGCGAAGGGGACGTTGCGGGTGGCGGTGCCGTCTTCGAAGAAGAGGTCGGCGGCCTCGACCGGGCCGCTGGCCGTCTCCAGCACGTGGGGGCGGAGCTGCACCTTGAGGCGCTTTCCCTTACGGATCCGCGCCCGCTCCAGCGGGTGCTTCCGCGATACCTCGACGTTCATCTGATACTCGACGGCGAACTCGATGGTGTGATACATGGCCCTGCCCCCCGGTGAGCCCCGCTTGGCCCTCAGCTGGCCTGAGCTATCTCTCTTATCGGCGTGTGATGCGCCGGTCTTGCGTAGTGCCGGCTGCGGGTGCATTCTTCGGCCGAGCTGCCCTGCGCAACCCGCACAAGAAGTTGGCCCCACCCCGCGTGGCGCTCGGCAGGAAGGCGGTCCAGCTATCGCGCGCGAACCGGACCGCCTCGGCAGGGGCCCCCGGTCCCCGATTGGTCTCGGTGTACCAAACATAGGCGGCGAACTGGGCCGACAGTTTCAGCGCATTCATCTCATTCCCCTGGGTTGAGTCCGGTTGGGTCGGCGGAGAACGGTCAAGGAGCACGCGTCATGCTGGGCCCGGAAGGGCGGGAAGCGGGTCCTGTCCCGCCGGGCTCTCCGCTGGAAACCGAAGCAAAGGGTGTGCCGCTAACTGCCAGGCGAGACTAGCAGAACGACGTGCCATTCACTTCAAGTTGTTTGTAGGTCAAGAGATGGAACGAAATGCGTGGCCGCCTTAGGACGATAGGCTTTGCGATCACCGCGTGTCTGGGATTTCCCCACCTGCCAGGGTCCCCACGGCGGCTTGGCAATTTTGCGCGGGGGGTGTGTCAGAATGGATCACCTGACCGCGGGGCGAAGAGTCTTCTGAACCAGCCCCGGCTAGCGCGCGGGCCTGGTACCGCGCGGCCGTTCACTTGAAGTTCTTGACCCACTCATCGAACCCCTTCTTGTAGTGCTCGATGGTGGCAGCGGGGCCGATGAGGCGGATCTGATACTTCGTCTTGCCCTCGAAGACCACGCCAAGCAGCCGGTAGTCCGGCCGCTGCTGCGGTTTCTCGTTCGGATCGCGCGGGCGGGTCTTGTAGAGGTAGGTCCCCTGCACATCGACGTAGGTGGCATCTTTGTCGCCCAGCTTGATCTCGGTCACCTTCGAGATGTCTTCGGCCTTCTTCCCCTTGGGCGGCAGGAAGTCCTTCTGCCAGCGCTCGATGTTCCCCTTGACGGTATCGGGGATGCCCTTGAAAATCACGAGCTCGGCGTCCCGCTTGTCGTCCTTGACCTTCGGCAGGCTGAACTGGGCATACCGCAGGTTCGACGCCGGGGTTTCCTCCTTCCAGCTGGCGGGCGTCTTGGAGGTCATGCCGTCGATGTCGACGACCGTGCCCTTGTTCTCCTTGTCGGCGGCGCGTCCAGGGCTGAGCGCCCCGAGCGCTGCAATCACCGCGAGCAGCAGCACCCACCAGGCCTGTTTCATCGTTCGGTCCTCCCCTTGTGGCACAGGTCGGCCGGCTGGTGCAACTGCCCCAACCGCCCCCGTCAGTCAGTTAACGCTCCGGGGCGGGCCGCGGCAAGTGGCCAGGTGCAGTCTGGGGGGGACGAAAGCCGTCCTATCCGCTATCTTGTAACATTGACGCAAACTCCCGCAGGCTGGATCATCGGTACGGGGGTCAACACCCCAACCTCTCCCGAAGACCACTGCTTTAATCGTCAACGGTCGGGGCTGAGCGCGCCCCGGTGAGAAAGAGGGCCAGATATGAGCAGCGCCGTGGCGCGAGGACCGGTTCGGACCCCGGAAACCGTCCAGCAACCCACCGAAACCAAATTCGAGTACCCGGGCATGCCCACAACCTGCGACGGTGCCGAGGCGGTGGTCCACGTCGAGATTAACGTCAGCCCAGGCGGCCGGGGCCTACCCGATCACCAGCTCGACGACCATGGGCGGCGGGTTCAACGCCGCCGTCATGAACGGCCAGACCAACCTCTGGGGCGACCCGCTGATGTTCTTCGAGCCGGAAAGCGAACACTCGGCCGCCACGGTCTGCGAGGGCTTCGCCGTCGCCGGCGGCCGCGTCACCAACTTCACCTCCGGCCAGGGCCTGGTGCTGATGAAGGAGGTGCTTTACACCATCTCCGGCAAGCGCCTGCCGGTGCGTGATGAACATCGGCGCCCGCGCCCTGACCAGCCAGGGCCTGAACGTCCACGCCGGGCACGACGACGTGATGGCGTGGCCGACTGCGGCTGGGGCATGATGTTCGCCCGCAACGCCCAGGAAGCCGGCGATTTCTGCCTGATCGCCCGCCGCGCCGCCGAGGCCACCCAGACGCCGTTCTTCAACGTGCAGGACGGCTTCCTCACCACGCACACCGTCGAAACCGTCCGCCTGCCCGAGCCGGAGTTCATGAAGGAGTACATCGGCGACCCCAAGGAGAAGCTCGATCAACCTGATGGACCCGGCCAACCCGATGATGTCCGGCGTGGTCCAGAACCAGGATTCGTACATGAAGGGGAAGATCGCCCAGCGCTGGTATTACGACCGCATCGACCCAGCCCTGGAAGAGGCGTTCGACCGAGTTTGCCCGCAAGACCGGCCGGCAAGTACGGCTTCGTCGAACCCTACCGCTGCGACGATGCCGACTACATCCTCGTCGGCATGGGCTGCTACATGGAGACGGCCAAGGCCACGGTCGATTACCTGCGCGACGAGAAGGGGATCGCCGCCGGCTGCCTGACGGTCTTCGTCTTCCGGCCGTTCCCGGCGCGAGCAGATCGTCGAGGCCCTCAAGGACTGCAAGGCGTTCACCGTCTTCGAGCGCATGGACGACCCGCTGTCGACCACCGGCAACCATCTGACCCGCGAGATCAAGGCGGCCTTCTGCGACGCCGTGACCGGGCAGAACGGGCAGGAGCGGATCGACCGCGTGCCGCAGATCTATCAGCGGCGCCGCCGGCCTGGGCAGCCGCGACGTCCGTGCCGGCGACATCATCGCCGCCTTCGACAACATGATCGCAAGCCGGGCGGCACGGACTTCTTCTGCGTCGGCATCGACCACGCCCTGGCCCTGAAGCAGCCGGAGGATCCCGACCTGCGGCCGCAGCGGCGGCTTCTCGATGCGCGGCCACTCGGTCGGCGGCTTCGGCTCGGTGACCACCAACAAGGTCATCGCCACCATCGCCGGCAACGTCTTCGGCAAGGACGTGCAGGCCTATCCCAAGTACGGCTCCGAAAAGAAGGGCCTGCCGACGACCTACTACCTGACCATCGCCGACTCGCACATCAACACGCACTGCGAGCTGGAGCAGGTCGATCTGCTGTGCATCAACGACCCGACGGCGATCCTCAGTCCTGGCACGCTGGACGGCCTGGTCACCGGCGGGGCGATCTTCATGCAGTCGCCGTACACCGACCCGGCCGAGGTCTGGAAGCGCGTCCCCGAGCGAGAACCAGCAAGACCATCCGCGAGCAAGAAGGTCCGCGTCTTCTTCTGCGACATGGTGAAGATCGCCCGCGAAGTGGCTTCGGAGGCCGACCTGCAGATGCGCATGCAGGGCATCGTGCTTCTGGGCGCGTTCCTGCAGCTGACGCCCTATGCCAAGGAAAGCAGCATGACCGACGAGCAGGTCTACGCGGGCGTCGAGAAGGCCCTGCGCAAGTACTTCGGCAAGCGCGGCGACCGCGTCGTGCAGGACAACCTGACCTGCGTCAAGCGCGGCTACAGCGAGATGAAAGAGATCCCGCCGGCAGTTATCGGTGCCTAATGAAACTGTCGGTTAGCCGCGACGCGGAGGCGAGCGCTGGTCAGGAGCGCTCCCTCCGGGTCGCGGCTAACCGAATGCATACCCGGAGTCCCCGAATAATGACGACCGCGACGACCAACGGCCAAAAACGCCGTCGATGAACGAGGCCAACGAGCGCGACCCGTTCAACAACAACTGCTACGGCACGCTCGTCGACCAGCGGCTACAAGCTGGTCAGCCTGCCGGTGCTCGACGTGATCGACTTCAACGAGCGGATCATCCGCGGCTACGAGGAAGGCTACGGCGAGAAGGAGCTGCCGGCCGACCTGTCGCTGGCCCGCTCGCTGGTCCCCGCCGGCACCGCCACGCTGCGCGACTTCAGCAACATCTCTCCGGAGATTCCCGAGTACATCACCGAGAACTGCACCGGCTGCATGGACTGCGTCACCGAGTGCCCCGACACCGCCATCCTCGGCAAGGTCCTCTCCGAGGACGAGTTGGAGGCGAAGCTGCTGACCATCCCCGAGGCCGACCGCGCCATGTACCGCGGCCCAGTGGTCCAAGACCAAGAAGTACTACGACGCCGGCAAGAAGAAGGTCGGCTCCGGCGGCATGTTCCAGATCATCATCGACCCGTCGCAAGTGCAAGGGCTGCGCCGAGTGCGTCACCGTCTGCGACGACGACGCCCTCAAAATGATCGCCAAGACCGACGAGGTGATGACCAACGCCCGCAAGAGCCATCGCTACTTCAAGAACATCGGCCCGAGCAACGACAAGTACATCAACGAGAACCTGCTGATCGACATGATGCTCAAGGAGCAGACGCACATCTACGTCGGCGGCGCCGGCTCGTGCGCCGGCTGCGGCGAGGGGACGGCCCTGCGCATGATGTGCTCGGCCACCGGCTCGAAGTACGGCGACCAGTGGGGCATCGTCGCCGCCACCGGCTGCAACACCGTCTACACCTCGACCTATCCGTACAACCCCTATCTGGTGCCCTGGACCAACTCGCTGTTCGAGAACGCCCCGGCCGACGCCATCGGCGTGCGCATGCGCTGGGACCAGATGGGCTGGAAGAACAAGCCGATCTGGTGCATCGGCGGCGACGGCGCCATGTTCGACATCGGCTTCCAGGCGCTGTCGCGCCTGCTCGCCAGCGGCATGAACATCAAGGTGTTCGTCCTCGACACGCAGGTCTATTCCAACACCGGCGGCCAGGCGTCCACCAGCAGCTTCACCGGCCAGAACACCAAGATGAGCGTCCACGGCAAGGCCAGTGGGCGGCAAGCAGGAACGCCGCAAGGAGATCGCCCAGATCGCCATGATGCACCCCCGCACCTACGTGGCCCAGACGACCTGTGCCCACATCAACCACTTCTACAAGTCGGTGCTGGGCGCGCTGGAATTCGACGGTCCGGCCATCGTCGTCTGCTACACGACCTGCCAGCCGGAGCACGGCGTCGCCGACAACATGGCCGGCGAACAGGCGCGGCTGGCCGTCGACAGCCGGGCCTTCCCGCTCCTGATCTACGATCCGCGCAAGGGCGAGCACGATCAAGGAACGCCTGTCGCTCCAGGGCAACCCGGCCGTGAAGGACGACTGGTTCGACGAACCCCAAGACCAAGCGAGGAAGTGACCTTCATCGACTTCGCCCGCAGCGAGGGCCGCTTCTCCAAGCACTTCGACAAGGACGGCAACCCGTCGGAGACGCTGCTGCACGCCAAGCAGGATCGGCTGGAGAACTGGCACCTGTTGCAGGAGTTGGCCGGGTTGCGCTGACGGCTTGTCAGCGCAGCGCGTGCTAGGCTTCTCCCGGCGGGAATTCTTACCCTCCGGGAGCCAGGCGATGAGCACTCAGGTTGAGACCGGGAGACCAGACCAGCCCGATCGGAGCGTTGCCGCCCGGCCCTGGCTGACACAGCAGCAGTTCGTCCTGCGCGGTCTGCAACTGGGCATTCTTGGCGGCATCCTGCTCGGCAACTTCTCGGCCACCAGCCTCCTGCTCCACGATCCGCGCGGGCAGCGGATGATGGTCGGCGCGTCGGTCCCCATGACCGTGGTCCTGGCGGTCCATCTGATCGGCTGTGCGATCCTGAACCGCCTTGTGCCGCCCGATAATCCAGCCTACAAGGGGCGGCGCGCCGTGCTGTCGTGGATGCTGGAAGGGGCCCTCTTCCCCATGTTCTATCTGCCGATCGTGATCGTCCTCCTCGTCGGTCCTCCCGTCCTGCGCGTGATGGAGTCGCTGACTCAGCCATAGGTCAGAAATCAATCGCCGTTGAGAATTCCGACGTGTCGCCGGTGGCCAGGTCGGTGGCGGTCGCGGTCACCGCCGAGCCGGCCGAAATGGCCGACACCGGCGCGGTGAAGGAGACCGTACCGGAGCCGTTCGTCGTCACCAGGAAGAAACCCAGGAAGGTTTCGCCTTGCCCCGCGGTCCCTCCCGTGGGGGTCGCGAAAAACTCCAGGCGATAAACGGTCGAAGGGCGGCTGGTGAGCGTGCCGGAAACGCTAAGGGCCGTCACAGCGGTGAGCCGCGGCGTATTCTGGCCGTTGTTGGGGAAGGCACGGGGGTTGGCTCCATTCGCCGTGGGGCCGTCGTTGCCGAGGTCGATGCCGAGGCCGCGGTTGCCGAAGATGCCGTTACCCAGGATGCGATCGCCGGTGGTGGAGTTATCGACCAGGACCACGCCCTTGCCATTGAAGGCGATGGTATTGCCGCTGCCGGCCGCCGTACCGCCGATCGTGTTGCCCTGCGCCCCGCTCGCAGCAGGACGCCATCGGTGGAGTTGCCCAGGTTGGCGGTGCCACTCAGGTCGGTGCCGATGCGGTTGCCCTCGACCGTGTTGGCGGTGGTGCCGCTGTCCTTTATCTCCACGCCGATGCCGTCGGCGGAAATCACATTCGCGGTGCCGGCCGCGGTGCCGCCGATGGTGTTGCCCGTCGCTCCGGCCCGGATCTCCACGCCGACGGTGTTGCCGAGCGGGGCGGTGCCGCTGCCGTCGGTGCCGATGAGGTTGCCGAGCACGGTATTGCCGCTGGTGCCGCTATCCTTGATCTCCACGCCCGGGCCGCTGCTGCCGGAGATGACATTGGCGGCTCCCGCTGTTGTGCCGCCGATGGTGTTGCCGGTTGCCCCGGCCCGGATTTCCACGCCGGCCAGGGTGCCGAGCTTCACCGTGCCGCTGCTATCGGTGCCGATGAGGTTGCCGAGCACGGCATTGCCGCTGGTGCCGCTGTCCTTGATCTCGACGCCGGGCCCATTGGCGGCGATGACGTTGCCCGACCCGGGAGCCGTGCCGCCGATGGTGTTCCCCGTCGTCCCGGCCTGAACCTCAACGCCGACAAGGGCACGCAGATACGCGGTGCCGCCGGCGTTGGTCCCGATGAGGTTGCCGAGCACGCTATTGCCGCTGGTGCCGCCGTCCTTGATCTCCACGCCGGGCCCGTTGGCGTCGATCACATTGCCCGACCCCGGCGCAGTGCCGCCCACGGTGTTGCTGGTCGCCTGCTGGCGAATCTCGACGCCGACCAGGGCGCCCAGGTAGCTGCTGCCGGCCGCGTTGGTGCCGATGCGATTGCCGAGCACTGTGTTGCCGCTGGTGCCGCCGTCCTTGATCTCCACGCCGGGTCCGTTGGCAACAATCAAATTGCTTGATCCCGCAGCCGTCCCGCCCACGGTATTTCCGGTCGCCCCCGCGCGAATTTCGACGCCGGCCAGCGCCCGCAGGTAGGCCGTGCCGCTGGCATTGGTCCCGATGCGGTTGCCCAGGACCAAATTGCCGCTGGTGCCGCTGTCCTTGATTTCAACGCCGGGCCCATTGGCGGCGATCACGTTTGCCGCACCGGCTACTGTTCCGCCCACGGTGTTGTCCGTCGCCCCCTGGCGGATTTCGACGCCGGTCAACGCGCCCAGGTAGGCCGTGCCGGCGGCATTGGTCCCGATGTGGTTGCCCAGGACCGTATTGCCGCTGGTCCCGCTGTCCATGATCTCGATGCCGGGGCCATTGGCGACGATCACGTTAGCCGAGCCGGCCGTCGTGCCGCCGATCGTGTTGCCGGTCGCTTCCAGATCAACTTCGATGCCGGCGCCGGTGGTCCCGAGGCTGGCGGTGCCATTGGCGTTGGTGCCGATGGTGTTTCCGACGATGCTGTCGTTGCTGCTGCCGCGCAGCTCGATCCCTATGTCGGAAAACTGTTGCAGCGCCAGTCCGCGGACGCTACTGCCGTCGCTGCCCGGAGCGAGCGTCAGACCATTCGCATGGCCGTCGTGCTGGCCGTTGAGGATGATCAGCGGCGGGCCGTTGTAGCCCGCTCCGCCCTGCGACCAGCCGTCGAGGAACACCTCGTGGGTGATCGTCGGCAGCGCACTGACGAGCGAAATCGTCTGGACCGAATGGGCGGCTCCGATGGCGAAGTCGATCGTGTTGCTCGCCGTTCCGGCCGGGGCCTGTCCCGAAGCCGCTTGGGTGCTGATGGCCGTCAGCACATCGCGCAGCGTCACCTCGCCGGCTTTCGGATCGTGGAGAATGTCGCGCGTGGTGTTGACCACGTAAGTCGTCAAGAGGCACCGATCTTCGAGGACTTCCACGGCTGGCCGGCGTGGTGATGGACAGCAATACGTTTTTTTTTTGTTGTGTACGCGTCGGTTGGTCTGCTTAGACCCGACAACCGATGAATCCGATGCGATTTCTGCGTTCCGGCCCAATGGTGCTCTACTAATCGGCGGCGACGGTGCGACGGGATCATTCTATATCGACGGCGCAGGCAATCTCGCCGCTCACGGGCTTCATCACGACGTCCGGTGCGTGCAGCGTTGGGATGCGTCAAACATCGCCGGCTGCAATTGCTAGGGACCACTGTCCGCGACGCCGACTATAGAAGATGCCGAAAATGGCGGCTCGCCGAAGCGCAGCGTTGAGCACGATGGATCCCGGCTTTTGGAAATGCGATCGAGATTAGCCAAAGATATGTCGTTCTGATCACTCCGGAAGGCGACCCGCGCAATTTGTTCGTCGAGCATCGCGGACCGGGCGGGTTTACCGCTCGCGGAAGCGCGGACCGTACGTGGATTTTTCGTTCGCTTATCGCATCGTCGCGCACCCATACGGCATACATGAATTCCAGATTTCCGTTCGTGCAGATGCCCGCGCATCCAACGCGCAATTTCACGGTCAACCGCTAGATTTACAAGCCGCGGCTCGCGCGCACTGTTTGGCAACGACGGGGGAGCCCTGCCTGGTTCTGGTGTGACTCGGAGATCGAGTCAATCCCGAAACGTGACTCCGGCTTTTTGAACCTCATTGATACGGGAGCAGCTACCAGATCGACGACTCGTCGTGTAAGTCGACGACTTGAATGTGATTGCCCTATAGGTCGCGGAAGTCGCAACGAAATCGCGGGCCGAGGGCGCAGCGTTGTCCGGAAGATCGGGCGGACGAAGAAGCATGAAGGTTTAGAACCCGATAAGGTGCGCTGCAGCAGATGAGCGCCGCTCGCGCCTTCTGCTGCGACCGCGGCGTGCTTCAAAGCGGAAGCGAAACGACGGGATGAGGAAACCGCGCCCCAATCGAACACGCCTAGGAAGAATCACCGCAGGCTGGAGGTTGATATGATCGTCCCGCGCGGAAGGTTGGTCGTTGCTTTCTCGTGCGTCGCTGATCGCCGGTGCATGCATCGCGCTCGCCGCTTGTCGCGGAGGATCACCGCTACCGGCGACTGCGCCACCTGGCGCGCCGGATTCGGACAGCTGGATCGCACGCTCACCCACGGCGCACACGGGAATTCCGGTGACGCTGAATCTGCTCGTGCCGACCAGCAGGGCGTCGTCGCTGCGAAGGCTCGGCGAACAAAACCATTCTTCGTGGTGTTCGGGACGAAGGCCGAAGGTCGTCGCCTACGCGCACGGCGATCGAACGAAACCGTTGGCGGCCGTGGTTGCGAGTGTTCCTCGAGCGACTCGCCGGTCTGCACGAAAGGTGCGGCGCGCGTGTGCTCGCTCACACTGTCGCTAAAAGCCACCGGTAAAGACGACTTCGTCATCACTACCCATGTACGACCAATCACCCTCCGGCGGCGTGATCCCGGCGACGGCGAAGCAGCTGGCTGCCGGCCTCGAGGTCAAGAAAATCGGTCCGAAAGGCAAGACGTTCACGGCCGTAGTAGGTGGTGTCGTTGCCAGCACGTCGCTTTACCTCTCGCAAGGTGCAGTCTCAAGCATCGACGCGACGACGGAGGGCGAAAAATGTGGTTCGCGACGTAGACGGAAACGCGATCGTCACCGGCTTGTTACAAAAGCGCGACGGGAGCGCCGGTCGGTTTCGTAACACTAGGCTCCAGCGCCGCCGGCGGCACGTTGTGACTTAGTTTCAATCCAGCCAGTTTCTCATCGGCTGCAAGAGGGCTCGCGGTGACAGTAAACTATAAGCCAGTTCCGGCGTCGCCGGCGCAGAAGTGCAGAATGGATTCACCACCGCCCTTAGTGCAACTGCAAACAACGGCGCGACTCCGGGAACCGCGACCTTTGCGGCACTGGCTCGCCACATCACCGAGTTTACAACGCCAACCGCAGCCAGTGAGCCGCAAGAAATGAGCCCGGGGAAGCGATGGCGCGATCTAGGACGCGGAGTGCTCCGTCAGCAAGATCGCGCGGATTCCGACCAATGCGACGAGCGGTACGCAAATCACGGAGTTTGCTTCGTCCTCGGCCACAAGCGTCCATTTTGGCATCGTGAGCGGTCCGGACGGTCAATTGTGGTTTACGGAGCAGAACGGCAACAAGATCGGTCACATTCCGGTGACCGCGACAGCGGTGCGGATATCTTCCGAGATCACTCTTCCGACCGGGGGCAGCTTCCCAACCGGCATTACGGCCGGATCGGACAATGCTTTGTATTTTACGGAGCAAAGCGGAAACCGAATTGGGCGTATACCGACGAACGCCACCAGCACATGGCCATCACGGAGATCACGTTGCCGCCTTCGGCACCGGTTACCATGAATACGGCCGCGGACGGTACCATATGGTTTACAGAGACAGGTGGTGCGGCAAGCGGCGTCGCCCACATGCCCGTAGGCGCGACGATGGCGTCGCAGTTACACGTCGATTGCCCTGCCAACTGCACTTAGTGCTCCGCTCGGGATCGCGCCGGGGAGCGCCGGGACGATGATCGTTTCAGAGCTAACCGGCCACAAAAATACCAAGCCGTTACCGTTGGGAGCAACCGGCGGCGCGCAAATTTCGGAGTTCAGTGCGGGAACGGCGAATCCGGAACAAGTGGTCCTTGGCCCAGACGGAGCGATTTGGTTCCGCCGAGACCAACGGCAGACAAAGTCGGACGAAGCGCAACCGACGGCACGCTACTGGAATTTACGGTGCCGACGATAGGGGCGACGCTTAACGGTATCACGACCAGGTCCGGATGGCGCCATTTGGTTTGCCGAAACGAACCAGGGCAAGGTCGGCAACTCGATGCGTAAACCTCAGACGCCGCCGGACCCTGCGATCGTATTATTTCCGAAACTTGATTCCGGCTTTTTGAACTTCTTGATACGGGAGCAGCCAGACCAGCAACTTCGTCGTGTAAGTCGACGACTTGAATGCGGTTGCCCCACGGGTCACGGAAGTCGCAGCGGAATCGGGTCCCGAGTTTGATATTGTATTTCGACGTCAACTCTTCACGGACTTCGGCGATCTGCGCTTCGTCACGCACCATCGGCCCGAAGTGTCTCACCAATACAACAGCATCGTCGGCGGAAGGGTCGAGAGAAGCGTGTTTCTCGCCCAGCTTGAAGAACGCATCACCCTCACCTAGTCCAACTTCTGCAGCCCGAAGACGTCTAGTCTAAAAACGCGACCGCATTCTCGATGTTGTCGACCTCGATCGCAATGTGGTTGATTCCATCAACGTGAACGCTCATAACGCCCTTCCAAATCGCTCGAATGTCCGCCTTGGTTGCGGTCGAAGATAACAGTCCGCCGGCCTCCAAGTCTGACTACCGCGCGACCTCCGTTGCGACCATAATTTCCGTAATATTCCCGCCGCCCGTTATCGTCACCATTTGACTCTGGTCTGGTGACGAGAAGACGCCGGCAATTTGTTTTGCCTGGCGCACCCATGTCGCGTTTGCAGGTCAGCCGGCAGGTGCGCCGTGTACCAGGCGGCGACCGTGGGGCCGTCATCTTTGGTGTCGTAATATTCCACGTTCGTTGTTTGCTGCCATCGTGAAGAGATGTGCTCTGACCCGGGTTTTGGTAGCGCGGGATATACCGTGAGCGGGTTCGAGACGGCGGTGCTTGCGACCGCAGCAGGCGCATCGGTCGCAACAACCGACGCCTGGCCAGTATTGTTTGAGGTCGCTTTGGCGCAACCGCCCGACAGGGCGGCAACAACGAGTAACGGAAGAATATGTTTATGCATCACGTTTGCTATATTGGCTGTGCGTGGATAACGACTTTGCCGCCGTCGGGCACGATATCCACCATGGCGCGCGGTGTGCTGCAGATGTACTCGATGGCGGTCTGTGATTGCGGTTGCTGGAGCACGGAACGCCGGCACGCGGCGGGAAGCTTCAGATCGATACCAGCGATCGATCGTCGACATGGAGTCGCTGGATTCACCGACGTACCCGGGTACCGTCGCACTTGCGGATGAAATCGTCGTCGCGTGCGGGTCGATGGGAAAGTCCGCAAAACTCGCCGCGGCAGCAGCCGGCGATTGCGCGCCGGCCGCGAAAACGGCGGCAAGAGCAAGCAGAAGAACTAGCGATTTGTTTCTCATTGCCTGAAGGTAACAAACGCCCGTGCCTAAGGCGTGCCGCTCGCGCAAAAGCAAGCTCGCTAGCGAGCGCTTGCCAGCGCTGCAGAAGTGACGTCGTCGGCCGGAAAGAACGTCTCGACCGAAAGCTCTTCTATGGTGATATAGCCGCCGTTCCGAACGTTGTCACCGTGCTGAGGAAGGTCAACACACGATCGCCGACCCGGACGCGCAACGGGACGAAGAGCGAAAACTCGTCCCGATCGTAAGCGTCATCCGAATGGCCTTCGTACGTGAACGCCGGTGGTTCGCAGTTAAGCTCGATAAGTTTCTGATTCTGCGTCAGCTCGATCTCACGCTTCAGTCGTCCGAGCGGGTGCGCACGCCACTCGTCAAGGTTCCGGATGCCGCGACGCTAAGCCGCGTGGATGCAATAGCAAGCGCAACGCATTAACCGGCGGCGCGAGCAAATCTTCCGGCAAGTCCGCCGTGAGTAGCTGGAGTCCGCGATTGGCCCCGACGACATTCCACTCGCGATCGATTGCGATCGCCGGAAACAGCTAGTGCACGACTAACAGCTCCTCCAAGGCACCCTGGATCTGCGTCATACGCTTCCGATTTGAGCGGCGTTTGTTCGTACGGCGGCGCATACCCCGCCGCCAAGACTGCATACCGTTATGCTCGCGCAGCGGCACCTGCAGTTCCTCGGCAAGCTGCGCGATCACGTCTGCGCCAGCTTGAGGAACGAGCGCCCGGTCTCAATAAAATTCAGATGCCGTGGGGAGATGCCGGCTTGCAGCGCGAGCCCCATACGGCTGAAACCGCCCGGCGCTCGCGCCACTCGCGTAAAAGGCCACAATCGGTGTCATGGCGCCATTTTTGGGTCTGCGGCGTATTTGCGCAGCGACTACCTCGGACGTAATCGCCAAGGCCCGCGCGATGCGGCATGATACCGGCATGCCATCGCTTACATCACACGACGACACGAAGCTCTTTTACAAAGATTGGGGCACCGGATGCCAGACGGTGCTGTTCGTGAACAGCTAAAACATCCACTCCGACTTCTGGGAAAGCCACATGGTGCAACTCGCCGACCGCGGCTTGCGCGCAATCGCGTACGATCAGCGCGGCCATGGCCGCTCCGACCAGCCGGGCCACGGCTTCGAATTCAACTGGCTGACACAACGACCTCGCAAGCTTGATGGACCGGCTAAATCTACGCGACGTCACCCTCGTCGGTTCTCGGAACGGCGCCGGGTGTGGTGGTGGGCACTCTCTCGCGCCACGGTGCGGGCCGCATCGCCAAGACCGTCCTGATCGCGCCTACGACGCCATGCATCGTGCGCCTGCCGGATAATCCCGACGGTTTCGACGACCAGTATTGGGAATCGCTGATCGACACCACAACGATCGCCGATCGCCCCACGTTCTACCGCACCTTCGTCGACTCGTTCTTCGGCAAGCCCGTCAGCCCAGAAGTCGAAGCGCATATGCTCGCGATGGCAATCGGCATCCCCTGATCTCGACGGTGCAAATCCTCGAGCCTTAGCGACTGAAGATTTCCGCCCCGACATGCCGGCCTTCACAATGCCGACGCTGATCGTTCAAGGTGAAAAGGACGCAACGCCGCTGGAACTCACCGCAATCAAAACGGCAAACGCCATCCCCGGCTCGATCCTAAAAGTCTACGAACGCGCCGCCCACGCGCTGCCAATCACGGACAAGGCCCGTCTGCTCGGAGGAGTATCCTTGAGTTCGTCGCGACGACTGAAGCCGCTACCAGTTCTCCATCGACGTTTCGAACGGCGGTACTTTGAATGCCGTGCCGCACGAATTCGATGCGATGTTCTTGGCCGAAGTCGGCCTCGATCGAGGCGATCATTAACCGCTCGGTGCACGTCGTGTCGACCCCGTGGCCCGCTCCCGGACCATCGCCAAGCTTGGCGTTCGGAAGGGTCGCCGGGCGCACTGCGCGTAGCGCGGCAGCGTGGCTCGTCGATCATAGGGACCGGTTGACCATGAGAATCGGAACGCTGCTGCGCAGAGGATCGTTGAAGGCTGCTGGCGTCGGATCGACCTTCCAGATCGCGCATGCGTGC
>CAWHCN010000007.1:0-52530 GCA_963827935.1 uncultured Planctomycetota bacterium
ATGGGCGCCGAAGCGAGCGAACAGAGTAACGCATGACAGGCCATCTCCTGAGACGATTCGCGCGGCTGAGGAGAGGATTATTTCAGGCGTGCCGGTAGGTCGCAAGGAGAAGCGGGGCTGGAGCGGCGGTCCGGGGCCGCGTTCAGGGTGGCCGGCGCAAGACGTGCCGATATTACCGGCTGGGACCGGGGCCCGGGGAGGATATAATCAGTCGGTGTCGCCCATCGGACCCGCGGACGAGGGTAGTACCATGCCCGTTCATGACTGGAGCCGCGTGGATGCGGGGATTTTTCACGACCTGCACCACGCGTGGATCGAAGAGATCAAACGCACGCTCAATCGCGGCGTCCTGCCGGATGACTACTATGCGCTGGCCGAGCAGTTTGCAGGCGGCTTCGGGCCGGATGTGCTCACTTTGCAGGGGTTCGGCAATGGCGTGGCCGATGACACCCACCGGGACGTGCCGGCCAAGGGCGGCGGCGGCGTCCTGCTCGCCCCCCCAAAAATGCAGCCGATCGCCGAGACGGATCTCGCGTTTTACCGCCGTAAGCAAAAAGTCGTCGCCGTCCGCCACGTCAGTGACGACCGTGTCGTGGCCATCGTCGAGATCGTTTCGCCTGGGAACAAAGCGGCACGCAACCCCCTACGGGCGTTTGTGCAGAAGGCGGCCGATCTCCTGGAGAAGGGGGTCCACCTCCCGATTGTCGATCTGTTCCCGCCCGGTCGCCGCGACCCGGACGGCATTCACGGCGCGATCTGGCAAGAGGTGGCGGGAGGGGAATACTCGGCTCCGACCGACAAGCCGCTGACCCTGGCTGCCTACGACGCTGGCGTGGCAGTACGGGCCTATGTGGTCCACGTCGCGCTCTATGACGCGCTGGCTGACATGCCGCTCTTCCTGGAGCCGTGCCGTGCCGTGACGCTGCCGCTGGAGGCCACGTACAACGCCGCCTTCGCGGAAGTGCCGCGACGCTGGCGGCGAGTGCTGGAGGATAGTGGCGGCTGATGCAGGGGTGCGTCCCCTTCCCTGTCACAGCGTCCACGGCTTCCGATACTGCCGCCGCAGATACTTCTCCGCCGCCGGACAATTCGTCGCCCTGAGCTTGTCCGCATCCCACTCCAGCGCCTTGCCCACGCGGTAGGAGACGTTGCCCAGCAGCACCGCTTCGGTCAAGGCGCCGGCGTAGTCGAAGTTGCACGTCGTCTTCAGGTCGCCGCTCTTGCACGCCTCCACCCACTCCTTGTGATGGCCCACCGAATCGGCAATCGTCGCCTTTGGCACTACGAACCCCTCGAACTCCTTCTCGGGCAGCAGCTTTCGCCCGGTGTAGCCGGCCAGCAGCATCCCCTTCTCGCCGACGAAGAGCGAGCCGTCACCCCATTTGGGCAACTGGCCGGCCGCGAAATGGGGCGGGCGTTTGCCGCCGTCGTACCAGGTCAGCTTCACGGGCGGCAACTCGCCGCGGGCCGGGAAGTCGTAGCGGACGATCAGCCAGTCCGCCGTCGCCTCGGCATCGGGGCTGGGGCTCCCTTCCGCGCTCACCCGGGTCGGATGGCGCAGCTTCAGGGCCCAGAACGGCAGGTCGATGTGATGACAGGCCATGTCGGCCAGGGTGCCGCCGCCGAAGTCCCACCACCTCCGCCAGTTGAACGGCTCGTAGCAGTAATGGCTGCGGGCGTCCGCCTTGCCGCGATAGAACGGCCGCTCTGGGGCCGTCCCCAACCACAGGTCCCAGTTGAGCCCCTTGGCCACCGGCTCAGTCTCCGTGGGCCGTTTGGCGCCGCCGTAGGACGTGCCGCACCAGACGTGGACCTCCTTCACCGCGCCGATGGCCCCGCTCTGGATCAGCTCCACGCAGCGGCGATAGTTGCCTGACGGGTGGTTGTGGATCTGCGTGCCCAACTGGGTGACCCGCTTTTCGCGGGCCGCGGTCTGGGCCACGATGCGGGCCTCGAAGACATCGTGCGTCAGCGGCTTCTCGCAGTAGACGTGCCGGCCAGACTTGAGCGCCGCTACCGTGGCGACGGCATGGGTGTGGTCCGGCGTGGCGATGACCACGGCATCGATCCCCTTGCGATCGAGCAGGGCGCGGAAATCAACGTCGAAGCTGGCCCTGGGGAACGTGCTGCGGGCGGTGCCGGTGCGGGTTTCGTCCACATCACACCAGGCGACGATCTCCGCCCCCGCCTTGGCCACTTCGCCCCAGTCATAGGCCCCCTGGGCGGCGACGCCGATGACGCCGACCTGCAGACGCTCGTTGGGCCCCGGCTTCTTGTCGGCGGCGGAGAGGCGGCCGCTGAAGGTGCAGGCGGCAGCGGCAGTTTGCAGGAACCGGCGGCGCGAGAGGCGGTGCGACATCTGGATCTCCTGGAGAGCGTGGTGAGGCGGACGAGGCGATTATACCCGGACACAGCCTGCGGCGGCAGTCGCTGCCTCGTCGTTGCATCATTGCACGATTGCACCGAGCCCACTACCCGTGCATTGCACTGCAATGCAGTGCAACGAGTGCAACGCTGCAATCGATTGCAGCGTTGCACTGCGTTGCATGCAACGCTGCAATGAGGCCTTGCTGTGCAATGGTTCGTGCAAGGCAATCCCTGCGCGATGATATTCAATTCCCGTGGCGCCGCTCAGCTGAGCAGACGTTCTTTTGCAGCTGGACACTTTAGGCCGCAATCAAACGACGCCCCAATCTTCTCGAAATCTTAACAATTCTTAGATTGCATGTGAATATCTACAAGTCGATAGCGGCAAACAAGTCTGCGCCAGCGATGGTTTCGCAGCTTCAATTCTGACACGATTGCTGTAGCCGGTACTTGCGGCCAGCTGCCCAGCTGGGTAGACTGGTTAAGGGTGCTGCACAGGACTCCGGGGCCTCCAGAGTCCTGTGCCCGGGGCATAGCTCAATTGGATAGAGCAGCGGTCCACTAAACTGCGGGTTGTGGGTTCGAGTCCCACTGCCCCGGATCGCACCCGACTGGCGGGCCAGCACTGTCGGCTCCGCCAGTAAGCAGAAAGGAGCACGGGTACTCCAGGAGAGGAGGTCGCACGCCTTCTGGTGTTCATCATAGGCCCAGCGATTGCGGTGTCCATCGCAAGAGGTGGAAGATGTCAGCCAACCGCTTGCTGGATGAGATGGACGAGCAAATCGAGCGCATCGAGAAACTCAGGGACGATCTCATGGAACAGATAGCCAGGCTTAAGGAAATTCGCGACGGGATCGCCAACCAGTCTGCATCGCCGTTTCGCAGTGTTATCGAGGAACCGAAAAGCCAGTACTTGAGGATAGCGGAATTTCTTCTTCGGAAAGAAAAACAGACCGAAAACAGCGAGGGCCATCGTCAAGGGGGCTGGTGTATCGCGTTCCTCGCTCTCCCAGGTGCTTCATCGCACCCACAAGGAATGTTTCGTGTCAACCCCGTTACCTGGCTACACCAGAATGAAGCTGTGGTCACTTACTGAAGATGCAGCAAATGAAGCCAGCTTGCAGCTTCAAGCTAAAACCCAGTTGAACTTGTTCGGAGCCCAGTCGCGCGAGGGCGACTGTGCTGGATTACGAGCGGTGGACTGCTGCGCCAAGATACTTCGTGAGCACAGTAACGAACCAACGAAGCTGCGCTGACCCGGCCAGGGAGGCGATAGCCCGGGGGTATCGGGGGTAAAGCAAAGGGAACGGGTGAAGAAATGCTACTCACGATCGCCAAGAGTGTTTGGGCAGCTCGGACGTGACGTTCCGATTTGAAGAAGTTAGGCCCTTGGTCTTCCGACTGAAGAAGGCTTTTGTGACGCCCCCCTAAAACCCCCAGGTGCAAAGCATGGGGACAGGGCTATTGATTGCCGATGCGTCTGGCAAGTGAACAGGAGGAAAGTGACCTGCGCCGCAGTACGGGTGCAAATCGTCGCTGCGGTCGCGGCCCCTGTGGTCCGACAGAGGGAATCCGTCGGCCAACTTCTAGTTGGTCCCTTTCGGCCACTTCAACACCTCCGGCGGAAGCCTGCGAGCGGCTTAAGCTCGTGGAGACCTGCCATCATGGCAAGTCCAATCATTGTCCGGTACGGGCCAGCATGTTGCCGTGTCCGGCATCACTACTTGGCGACTGCGGCCGGAATCCGCAGTAGGCGAGCTGCCCAAGGGGCGATGTCGCCCCGCCGTGTCAGTGTTGCAATCGGTCCGTCAACTGGCGCCTTGTCCGGGCTACGGACACGAATCCGTAGCAGGGGTGCTGGGAGGGCGGGTCAGGCGTCAATCGCTTCTGGCCCGCCCTTCTCTAATCGCAACCAAATCCAGTCCCGCCCCCATGCCTTCATGGTTGCAACGTACCACCGTAACCGGCTCTGCGAGGAGCAGGATTTGGTCCTGGTTGGCCCGGCAGAAGAAATCCTCAATAACGCCGTCGCTGTCGTTCATTCTTGCATAAAGCAAGCCCAGTTCGACACCGTAGGCGTAAACGGGGTCGTCATTAAGGAAAGGGCAGACAAGCCCATACGCGGCTGACACAGCGATGATGCTCCCATAAGGCGGTCCTGTTCGGCGCCACGCAGCGCCGCTGCACGCCTAGCTAGGAGTGAAGGAATACGGGCACCATCGGCTGCATTCAAGAAAGAAACGCGACTGGACGCCCGGCTGCTTCGAGTTCCTCCTGCGCCAGGCGGCGCAAACGGTCCCGTATCCACTCGGACAGCTTCTTGCCGTCCAGGTCGGCCGCGTCGTTGAACGCCTGCTTCTCCGTTCCCGCCAGGCGGATTTGCACCAGGGATTTCTTGGCCTTCGCAGGAGCCTTCTTTGGAGCACCCATGCCGGTGAAGTGTAGTGACAAAAACCTGAAAAATCAAGAGGCCGCTCTTGACTTCCTATGTATTTGTCACTACAATTACCTACGTCCGGTGGGAATGGCTCTGCCGGAAGTATTCGGCAGAAAAGGTGACTGCGATGGCTACTCAAGAGTTGACGGCGCGGGAACAGCGGGGCCTGGCACTGTCGGCGGTCGGGAAGCTGACGCGGAGGGGCAAGCTTCTGCTCGTTCCTTCCGCCACGGGGACCGGCAAGAAGTACACGGTTCTGCCCGATGAGGACTGCCCGTTTTGCTCCTGCCCGGATTTCGAGGAACGGGGCGAGCCGTGCAAGCACGTCTTCGCCTCGCGATACACCAGCAAGCGCGAAGAGCGGCAGGACGGGGCGATAACAGAAACACGGACGCTCACCTTGACCGAGAAGAAAACCTACCGGCATCCTTGCTGGCCGCTCTATTCGCTGGCCCAGCGGGAAGAGAAGCGGCGATTCCTCGTCCTTCTCAATGACCTGTGCAAGCGCCTGCCGAAGCCGCCTCAGTCCGGGCAGGCCGGCGCCGCACGGCCATGGCGCACATGGTGTTCGCATCGTGCCTCAAGGTGTTCACCGGGTTTTCGAGCCGGCGGTTCGGGACGGACCTGGACGACGCGGCAGACGCCGGGCTTCGTGGCCAAACTGAACCCGGTGACGGTCTGCTCGTTCCTGGAAAGCGACCTGATGACTCCGGTTCTCAAGCAACTGGTGACGGCGAGTGCCCTGCCGCTGGCCGCTGTCGATACCGCCTTCGCCCCGGATTCGACCGGTTTTTCCACGAGCCGCTTCATCAAGTGGGTGGATGAAAAATACGGACAAGTGCGGTCCGGTAAGGATTGGGTGAAGGCCCATTGCATCTTCGGGACGTACACTCACGTCTGCACGTCGGTCGAGATTCTGGACCGGGATGCCGCCGACTGTCCGCAGTTCCGGCCGCTGGTTGAGGCCACGGCGAAGGCCGGGTTCAACGTCAAGGAAGTCCCGGCGGACAAGGCGTATTTGTCCGATGCGAACCTGGAACTGGTCGAGCGGCTTGGCGGGACCGCCTACATCCCGTTTAAGGTGAACTCGCAGCCGGACACCCAAGGGCCGATTTGGGAGAAGATGTATCGCTATTATCAGTTCCGGCGGGAGGACTTCGAGAAACACTACCACCAGCGGTCGAATGCGGAAAGCGGCTTCTCGATGGTCAAGGCGAAGCTGGGGGACGCTGTGCGGAGTCGGACCGACACGGCCATGAAGAACGAAGTTTTGGCGAAGCTGATTTGCCACAACATTTTTTGCATCATCCGCAGTCAGGTCGAGCTGGGGATTGACCCGGTGTTCTGGGGCAGCGATCCCGTGAAGGCGGAAGGGATCGAGCCGGCCGTGGTGATGCCCCCGGCACCGGCGGCGCCTGTCCCGGCGAGCGAGTTGGCGAAGGTTGCCGACCTGTACTTCACGATTGCCAGCGCCTGATTAGTTCTTGACACCGACCTGGCCGCCAGTACAGTAGCTCCGGTCTCGGGGCCGTGGTGAGGAGGACGCCGTGACAAACAAGGCTGATGAATTGACGAGCCTGGAAGGGTTTCGATTCGACTACGATGCACGCGCCATCGGCAAATCGCTCGTTCTTCATGCGGATTGTTTCACATGGCTTTCACGCCTCCCCGAGAAGTCCCTACACGCCGTTGTGGTCGATCCGCCCTACGGGGTCAAGGAGTACGAACTCGACCAGCTTGAGAAACGAGCGAACGGCAACGGCGGAATCTGGCGGATACCGCCATCCTTCGATGGTCACACCCGTTCGCCGCTGCCCAGATTCACGGCCCTTGACGCGGACGAACGCGGTCAGCTTCGCCTGTTCTTCGTCGAATGGTCCAGGCTGGTCAACCGCGCCTTGCTGCCAGGCGGGCACGTCCTCATTGCCACAAACGCCTTCATCGCGCAGCTTCTGTACGACTGCGCTGGTGGACGGTGGCCTTGAGTTTCGCGGGCAGATCATCCGCCTGGTTCGCACACTGCGAGGCGGGGACCGTCCGAAAAACGCGGAGGAAGAATTCCCTGGCGTGTCGTCGATGCCGCGAGGTTGCTACGAGCCGTGGGGGATATTCCGGAAGAGCATCCCGGCCAAGATGACGGTCGGGGAATGCCTGCGCCGGTACGGAACCGGCGGATTGCGACGGACGCCGGATGACAAGCCGTTTTCAGACGTGCTCCAGAGCGAGCGGACGCCGAAGAAGGAACGGCAACTCGCCAATCACCCGAGCCTTAAGCCTCAGTCGTTCCTGCGCCAACTCGTCCACGCGGCCCTACCGCTCGGGCGGGGGATCGTGTGCGATCCCTTCATGGGTTCGGGGTCAACGGTTGCGGCGGCAGAGGCGATCGGGGTTTCCTGCATTGGGGTGGAGCGGCACCGCGAGTATTTCGAGACGAGCCTAACGGCGATACCGAAGCTGGCCGGAATCGACGTTCCACAGTCGCAAAGGCTACTTCCTACGTTTTAGACTCGGATCGATGTAAATCCAGTTGCCGTACATCTTCTCCCGTCCCGACGGCTTGATGCTGGCGGTGATCGTTCTTCGGCTTGTTGCTGACCGGCCAGAAAACTGCCAATCGTCTTTGGCGACCTTGGCGCCGACAACGCGGCAGAAACGAAACGGCTTGATCGCGGCTGCACCTTTTGCCTTGTCCACCGGCTTATTACTCTCGAACACGAACACCATGAGCCAGGTGTCCTCCGCGTTGTGCCCCTGCCATCCTGATACTCGTTGCGACCCTTTGACCTCGACGCCCTCGCTGGCGAGCTTGATCTTGTTGCCATCGTAGACCCCGGCCGGTATCAAGTCTGGATGCCCGTTGTGGTAGCGATTGCGCACCAGTCCGGGGCAGAATCGCGGGATGGCTGCCCCGACGAATTCGCCGACGATACTGCTGAAGTTCGCGGGCATGAGAATAGACTCCAGTCGCTCCATGTCGGCCCCGTTGAGCGCCCGGTTGATTAGCTGCAAGAATGACGCGAAGCTCTCCATCGCCTGCCGAACGTGGCCAACCGTCAGGCCATAGGGGAGTTGTGCGGACTGGTTGAAGCCTTGCGGGTCAACCGGGATAGGAGCGCAAGCCGTCGCCTCATCCATCGCAGCGCCCTCCTTGGCACTGCGCGAATCTTGACCAGACTACCGTTTTTGTGCAAGATCATCCTTGCAAGGCAATCGGGCGCCATGAAATGCAATCAGCCGGCGCGGATCAATTGCACAGCAAGGCCCTGCAATGATTGCAGCGTTGCATGCAACGCAGTGCAACGCTGCAACGACTGGGATCCGCCCAGGCGTGAGGCGAGACTACCGGTTCTGCTTAGGTTATACTTCCCGGCATGATCCGCATTCGGACGATGACCGCTGCCGACGTGCTGTTCGGCCTCCGTCTATCCGCCCAGGCCGGCTGGAACCAGACGGAGGCGGACTGGCGCCGGTTCCTACGCCTGCAACCGGACGGCTGCTTCGTCGCCGAACTTGACGGCATCGCGGCCGGCACCACGGCCTGTTTCATCTTTGGTCCCGTGGCCTGGGTCGCGATGGTCCTGGTGGACGAGGCGGTCCGCGGGCGAGGCGTCGGCACGGCGCTGATGCGGCACGCTCTGGCCTTCGCCGACGGCCTCGGCATCCGCACGGTTCGTCTCGATGCAACGCCGCTGGGGCGGCCGATCTACGAGAAGCTCGGCTTCAGCGAGGACTACACGCTGGCGCGCTATGCCGGCGTGCCGCTCGGGCCGTGCCCTGATGTTCCCGAAGTAAGGTCGCTCCCACGGCGTTATGTCAGCGGCCTCTACTGCATGGATTTCACCGCAACCGGCCTCGAACGACGGCGCGTGTGGGATATGCTCCTTGAGGAAACACCGCAGGCAGTTCGTGTGATCCGGTTCTCGCATATCGTCTACGGGGTCCTCGTCTCGCGCGTCGGCGCGAACGCGATTCAACTCGGCCCTGGATTCGGCGCTAGAGATGAACGACACCTGCTGCTCCTTGACGCCCAGGCCCAATTCGCGGGCCAGCGCGTCTGCATCGATGTCCCCTTGCCGAATGCCTGCGCCGTCGAGGCTGTCGCCGCCATGGGCTTGTCCGTGCAGCGATCCTTCGTGCGCATGACGCGCGGCAAGCGCATCGAGGAGAATCTCGAACTGTTCTGGGCCAGCTCGGGGCCAGAAAAGGGCTGACAGCAGCTCCCTCACTTCCACCCACCATTACGGTCCACCCAGCGCACGGCCAGGAAACCGCCGAGGGCCAGGAACACCATCACTGGTGCCATCACGGCACCTATGACAAGGCTGATTCGACCCAGGATGGTCTCGCTCCCTGCCGACAGGCGCAAATCAGCACCGCGACCCCGAAGAGCAGGCAGCCACTGATTGCCCCGGCACGGACCGCCGAACGCTTCGACCCCGGTCGAGCGAAGAGGCGGACCCACCAGGGACGGGGGACGATGTTGCTGTCGGGCATTTCATCAACTCCTTGTCTGATCGGTGACGCCGGAACAAGGTAATGCTACCAAGGGCCCACTGCCATTTCATCCTGTCAATCCTGTTCATCCTGTCCAATTTCAGACAGGATGAACAGGATTGACTGGATACAGCATCGGACACCTCGGAGTCAGCGGCGGGTCCATTCCCATTGTTGCGCACCCGCATTTCTCGTCCCCGGGGTAGCCCCAGCGGGGCGGCGGACTCGAGCCCCGGGTGGAGCGGAACCCGCGGAGCGGGGGCAGCGTAACCCGGGGGAACCAAGGGACTGCGGAGGAGTTTGAACCCGCGGAGCAAGTGGCGGAGCCCGAACGGATCCGCCGCTCCGTCACCCGCTCCGCGGGTTCAATTCCGCAGTCTCCCGTCATCCCCGGGTTGCGTCTCCGCCCGCTGGCGGCAGGCATGCTTGTCTGCCCGGGGCTGACAGTCTGCCGCCCGCTCCCGCGGGACACTACCGTGCCAAGACAGGGCTCGCATTGCGTCGCTGCGACGAATACGATGGCTTCGCCGTTGTTATGGGCAGCCCGGGAGGGAGCCGAACCCATGTCGCGCGTCAAATGGGCCGTCCTCGCGGTCGTCCTCCTGTCGTGCGGACTGCTTGTGCCCTGTACCCAGACGGTCAGAGACGACCCGGGGTGGGCAGGGTCAGCAAATAGCCTGCTCCAAATTGGCCATGCATTGCGGGCGTACCCGAAGAGAACGGCCACCTGCCGCCAAGTGTGGTCCGCGGCAAGGACGGTCAGCCGCTCTATAGCTGGCGCGTGCTCCTCCTGCCTTATCTGGACAAGGTCCGCTCTACCAGCAGTTCCGGCTGGAGGAGCCGTGGGATAGCGACCACAACATCAAGCTCCTGGAACGGTCGCGCTCTGACGAGCCCGCCCTGGGCAGGCACGATGCCCCCGGGATGACGCGCTACCAGGTCTTCATCGGCCCCGGCACGGCTTTCGAGCGGGACGGCCTGACCTGGGCGGACTTCCCGAAGGACCTTTCAGACACGCTGCTGGTCGTTGAGGCAGGTCAACCGGTGCCGTGGTCGAAGCCGGAGGACCTGACCTACGACGCGGCCGCGCCGCTGCCTCCGCTCGGCGGTGTATTCGGCAAGCCTGTCCATTTCCTCTGCTTGGACCTGTGGCGGACGGCTGGCTTCAACGCTTGCATGGCCGATGGTTCGATGCGCTTTATCCCCAGCGATACGGATGAGAAGACACTCCGCGGCCTCATCAGCCGAGCCTCGCAGCAGTAGGGTGCGTCAAGCGTACTCGCGCCGACGCACCGTTCCCGCCCCTCGGTGCGTCGGCGCGAGTACGCTTGAGGCACCCTACGCGTGCCGAGCCTCAACGTTGTGGCACGGTCTCCTGACCGTGCCACCCGGCCTGACCGCAGGTCTCCCTCAGCCCGGGGTATCGGAGGGAGACCTGCGGTCGGCGCCAGTGGCACGGTCAGGAGACCATGCCACAACAGGAGCGGCTGGTTCATTGTTCCCGAACGCTCGTAGTGAAGCGGTCACAACTTGTGACCGCATCTAATCAATCTCCCCCGGATTCAGCCCTTGCCCCTCATCAACCCCACCCGCAGCAACCCCATCACCGACATCGCATCGGTGATCTCGCCGCGCTCCACCATCGCCAGCGCCTCCGCAAACAGCACACGGCGGATCTGCAAACGCTCTGTTCCCTCCGGCTGGGCCGTTCCCTCGGTCAGGCCGTGAGCCAGGTAGAGGATCGCTTCTTCATCGGAAACGGAATTGGAGAGATGGGCCCGCAGCAGTTCGGTCCAGTGGGCGGCCCGACAGCCGGTTTCTTCGAGCAGCTCGCGCTGGGCCGCTGCCAGAGGCGCTTCGCCCGGTGCGGCTCCGCCCTCGGGCAATTCCCAGGAATAGAGGTCGAGAGTGTAGCGATACTGGCCGACGAGCAGGACGCGGTCGTGCTCGTCCAGAGCGACGACGCCGACGGCCCGGTGGCGATAGTGGACGACGCCGTAGATGCCATCTTGTCCGTCGGGACGCACCACGTCGTCGTGCCAGAGAGTGATCCAGGCGTTTTCGTAGACGAGGCGCCGGGTGCGGCGTGTCCACGGGTTGTCGGTCGGCTCGGCGGGTTGGGGCATGGGTGCCTCGGTACGACGGGGCGGCAGGGCGCCGTCATCGTACACGATTCGCCCCTCAAAAACTCAACCCCGCCCGCACCACAATGCCCTGCACATTCAACTCGCCGGTGGAGGTGGTGTTGTCGTTCTTGCCGATGGTCCACCAGTGTTCGTACTGGTAGCCGCAGTAGAACTCGGCGTCTTTCCACTGGGGCGGTTGCCAGCGGAAGCCAATGAAGGTGCCCAGGGACGGAACGCCCTGCGAAAAGTCCTCGCGCGTGTCTCCGATCAGTGGGCCGCCGCCGGCAGTCACCGTCGTGGAGGCCTCGGAGAACTGCTGGTGGAGGCGGCCGATGTAAATTGCGGTGTCCCCACGCACGACGAAGGCCAGCCCCGTGTCGGTGATCTGCCGGTCTAGCTCGAGGCCGAGGTGCGGTCCGACGCCGCCGTACCAGTTGCTTTCGGCCTGCTCGAAGACGGTGCTGCCGGCCCCCGCCAGCGCCGCCGCTTCATCGGCCCGCGAGTCGAAGTAGACCCAGAGCGCGTGTACGCCGATCGCCCACTTCATGTCCCAGTTGGGCCACAGCGAGGTCTCGTCGCTGGTGTAGTCCAGCCCGACCTCGTTCAGGCTGAGTCGGCTGTGCAGGACGGCCGGACCGTCCAGCCCCGCGGCGGTGGCGTTTCCCTCGGTGTCCAGGAAGCGGTAAGACAGCGAGAAGGCGCCGAAACCCGAGGGCAGGCGATAGCCGGCCTCGATCCGGGGCATGACGGTCCAGTCCAGGGGTGCGCTCCCCAGGGCCACCGTGTCGGGGTTGGGCGCCGTGATGGACTGCAAGCCGCCGATGACGCCGAGTTGCACCGGGCCGTTCAACTTGTTCTTCACGTGAGGGATCACGCCTCCGACATCCAGGTCGGAAAACCATCCCGGCTGTGGCAACGGCTCCCGATCCAGCAGCGCAGTTGCGCTCGAAGTACGGACCGGGCAGATCGACGGGCGCGAAGGTGGGCGTCGCTGCTGAGGCCTGTGCCGCGGCGGGCAGGGGCGGCGCGGCGGCTGGTGCCTCCGCGCGGACCGTCGTCACGGCAACTCCCCCAAAGGCGACCAGCACAAGCACTAGACGGACCGAACGGACCATGACTGACTCCTCGACTTGGCTTCGGCTCAATGGAACACGGATGAACGCGGATGCGACGGATTCTCACGGATCTGATCCGCGAAGATCCGTCGCATCCGCGTTCATCCGTGTTCCGTTACCAGGCCCGTAGCCAGCCGCCGGTATCCCGGAACGAGGCGGACATTCGTGGCCGCACGGCAACGGCAGCAGGTGTTCCAGATCGGGAATCGGCGGCAGGGCTTCCGGCTGGGCGAGCTGGAACAGATCGTCGGTTTCCAGCGGATCGGCCACGCTCACTACCGAGGACCAGAGCGAACCGAGAATGCCCAGGTAGGTCGAGACGCTCGTGGTCAGCGCTGCTGCGCGGTCACCACGTCGGCAAAGGCCACCGGGGTCTTCACCTGGGTGCCGCCCAGGAAGCGCCGGTCGAACACACCGCGGTAGGCGCGAACCTGGTCCGGCAGGATGCGATCGCGATACACCTCCAGGGCCTTCAGGTTGTTCGTGTAGCTGGCGAAGTTCGCCGCCAGCGTGTTGGTCCAGTACATTTCCACTCGGTGAGGTTCCTCAAGCGCCCGTACCAGGGCCGCCTCCGCGGCGATAATGTTGCCCTTGTTCTGGTCCCACACCGACAGCGGCATGCCGACCGAGAAGGTTGCGGGCGTGACCACGCCGGGCGGGATCGTCAAGTCTTGCTGCATGCCCAGCGACACACTGATGTCCTGGTACCACGGGATGATCTGCTGGAGCTTGAGGTTGTACTTGCCAATCTCGATGCCGTTGCGGGCGGTCAGCACGTCGGTGTGTCGCGTCAGGACATGGGCCAGCACCTTCTGGTAGTCGTAGCGTGGGACGAAGGCATCGATCCGGCCGGCCACCTCACTGAGCGGCATGTCGTGCTCGCGCAGGCCGATGGTGGCGACGAGCTGGCTCCAGGCATACAGGTAGGTCTTGATCGACTGGTCATATGCCAGCCGGGCAATGTCAGCCTGGGCCCGCAAAACGGATGGCTCGTAGGTGGCGGCCAGCGCGGCCGCCAGGTCCACCTGGACCCGGTACACCTCGTCGGTCAACACGGAAACGGCCCGGTTGACGCGCACCGTCTCCCGGGCGACCAGAAGCCCGAAGTAGGCATTGCGGACCTGCGTGGACAGGTCGCTGCGGGACCGCACCAGAGCCAGGTCGGCGTTCGCCAGGGCCATGCGGGCGGCCGCCTCTTGCTCCTTGAGCTTGCCGCCCGGCCTGATGGTCTGGGTGATGCCGACACCAATGATGCTCGGGCTGAGGCCACTGGACGACGGGCTTTGAGAATAGGTGACGACGGGGTTGGGGTACGCGCGAGCCTGGAGCACGTTGCCGCGGGCGGCTTCCACGTCGGAGATGGCCTGCTTGAGCGTTGGGCTGTACTGGGCGGCCAGTTCCTGGAGTTGGGCCAGGGTGTACGGCTTCCCGCCCGGCCCGGGCTTCGCGGCCGGCGGCTCCGGCAGAGGGGGCAGCGGCGGGTACAGTTTCTTGATGGCGGCGTCGCGCTCCGGGGGCGTCATCGGGATCCGCTCCCCGGGCTTGCCCCCCGGTTTCGGCTTCGTGAAATCGAGAGGCGCCGTCTCGCTGCCCGGCACGTCCGACGGAATCTTGAACCGCTTGGCGCCGATCGCCGTGATGTCCTCCGGCTTCGCCGCCTGGGCGCCCCCCAGGAAGGCCGTCGTCTGCACATCGGTCATACCCGCCGGTGCGGCCCTCCCCAGTCCCTTATCCCCGGGGCCGGGTGCCGGTGCGGGTGCTTTCTCCGGTCCCGGGATCGGCCGCGGCGGCGCGGCCTGGCCCGCCGGCGCCTGGTCGTACTGCCTCAGCGACAGGTCGCACTGGACCTGATCCGACCGCTGACGCACGCCGTACACGCACCCACTCAGGAGGAACAGCGCCGACAGCGGCAGCAACCTGGGAAACGACATGGCCTGGGACCTCTGGGGGCACTGGGGACGGGTTCCTGGTCCCGTCGGGCTCATCAAGGGTAGCGGTAATATCGGCTGGCGCGGCGCTGAAAGGCGAGAATTTCGCCGCGTGGATAGAATTTGTTCAAGTCGGGTGGGTTGGGCGGAGCGAAAGTCGGCGGGGCGTGGGTGGTAAGTTGGGTGGCACGCTCTGAGGTACTCCGCAGGGCGTGCTGCACGCAGCACGCCCTGCGGAGTACCTCAGAGCGTGCCACCCAAGGACAACACAACGTTGCCGAATCCCCCAGATCAATACGGCACGTTGATCGGCGTCAGCCGCCGCAGCCCGAACGCCCCGA
Organism: uncultured Planctomycetota bacterium; assembly: GCA_963827935.1. Classification (GTDB taxonomy): domain Bacteria; phylum Planctomycetota; class Planctomycetia; order Gemmatales; family Gemmataceae; genus DATFNV01. The sequence goes on from CAWHCN010000007.1 coordinate 14,809, forward strand.
AAAACGACATGTCGGGCTGATAGGTGTTGGGATACGTGCTCATGCCGGTGGTCGGGGTGCCCCAGAACGACGAGATGTTCGGCAGGAAGTTGGCCAGGCTGAAGGTATGGTTGAAGAACTGCGGCTGGGCGATCGGCACCACCGAGGCGTTGGCATTGATCGGCGAGTTGCGGACCAGCGACGGATCAATGCCGCCGAACGAGGCGTTGTTGACCTGGGCGAACGACGGACCCGCAAACGCGAGGGCCGCCACCAGCGGCGCCCCCCACAACAGGCTGCGCATGATCTCCCCCTTCTCCCCTCGCGGGGAATTGCTCCGCGGGACCTGCCTACGATGTGACGCGAGGGCGGGGAGGATAGCAAGGGCGAGCGGGGTGTCAAGACTGAAATTTCACTTCTTCTCCGCTATCAGTTCCAAACACACCAGCCGCCCTTCCCCCCGGACATACATCAGCCCATGTGACAGGATCGGGGCCGCCCAGCAGGGGTACTTCAAGAGCGACGGCGCGTCGTCGGCCGTCTCCTTCGGGTCGCGCAGCACCAGCTTCGAGACCTCTTCGTACTTCTTCGGATTCACCTTCAGCAGCCGCAATACGCCATGCTCGCCCAGGCAGACAAAATGGCCGTCTACCATCAGGAGCGAGCAGCGTTCCAGGCCCGGCTCGCTCCACATCACCCGCCCGGTGGCCAGTTCGACACAACGCAGCTCCGCATTCTCCGGATGCCGGCCGCTGGAGCCATAGACGTAGCCGTCGTGGTAAATCGGCGTCATCCAGTGGCACTGCAAGCTCTTGTCGCTCTTGCGGTCGTCGGACCAGACCACCTCGGCCGCGCCCGGTTTCACCTTGAGCAGCACGCCGCCCGGGCCGTAGGTTTCCGAAATCAGCACGCGGTCGCCGACCACCAGCGGATTGCTGGCGTTGACGCTTTCGAGACCGCGGGCTCGCCACGGAAAGTGGAAATCGACCTTGCCGGTCGCCGGCTCGAAGCCGACCAGCCCGCCGCGGGCCAGGACGAAGCACCAGCGGCGCTCGCCGATGGTCGCCAGCACCGGGCTACTGTAGCTGGCCAGCTCATCGGTGATGCGGTACTTGACCTTGCCGGTCATCTTGTCGAAGGCGACGATGCCGCTGTTGTCTCCCTTGAGGCGGCCAAACGACACGTCATCGCTCCCCTTGGGGCTGCCGCCGACCTGGCAGATGAGCAGGTCCTTTTCGATCACCGGCGTGCTGCCGACGCCGAAGAAGTTCTGCACGACGCCGAAGTCGGCCTGCGTATCCACCTTCCAGATCAGCTTGCCATCGGCCACGCGCAGGCAGTGCAGCATCCCCTCGGCGCCGTAGATGTAGACGCGGTCGTCATCGATCACGGGGCAGCAGCGTGGCCCGCCGTCGTAGCCATATTGATCGACGTAATCGGTCGGATACTCGAATTTCCACAGAAACTCGCCGGTTTCGGCATTGAGGCAGGAGAGGCGGGCGCGGGTCTTGTGGCGGTCGAACTGAAAAAGCCGGCCCCGGCTGATCGACGGCATGGCATAGCCGATGCCCACTTGCTTCTCCCAGATTAGGCGCAGCCCCGCCGCCGGCCAGGGCGCGACGATCCCTTTTTCCGACGAGACGCTGTGGCCCTGCGGTCCGAGGAAGCGCGGCCAGTCGTCGCCCGTCTTGCGCGTGTGCAGGTCGTCCGGTGGATCGGCAGCGGCGCTCGGTGGCGGCGGCTCCGCGCGAAAGCAGCCCAGGGCGAGCAGGCAGAGGAGGGGGAAGAATCGGTACACGGCATGGCCTCCTGCGCAGCGGTGGGATGAGGGGGCAGAAGGATACTGTACCGCGGCGGGGGGAACGGAGCCAGGGGGCGATTGGCGAGCTCCCTGCATGGCGGCAGGCCCACAACTCAGGTCGTATAATCCGCGTTCAACTTCACATACTCATACGTCAAATCGCTGGTCCAAAACGTACACCGCCCGCTGCCGAGCGTGAAGTGCAGCCGCACCACCAGGTCGCGGTTGTTCTTCAGGTACGCCGACGCTGCCGACGCATCGAACGGCAACGGGGCGCTGCGTTCGTACAGCAACAGGTCGCCGAGCCAGAGCGATAGGTGTTCTTCCTCAAATTCCACTCCGGCATATCCGGCAGCGGAGACGATGCGGCCCCAGTTGGGGTCGGCGCCGAACAGGGCGGTCTTGACGAGCGGACTGTCGGCCACGGCCTTGGCCACCCGTTTGGCCTCGGCGTCGTCGCGCAGCCCTTCGACCTCGATCGTCACCAGGTGGGTGGCTCCCTCGGCGTCGGCGGCGATGGCGCGGGCCAGGTCGGCACAGACGGCGATGGCGGCCGCCTCGAAGCCGGCCAGGGCGCTTCCCCCCAGCGGCGTGGCGCGGCCGTTGGCAAACAGGAGCAGCGTGTCGTTGGTGCTGGTGTGCCCCTCAACGCTGACGCAGTTGAATGAGTCGGCGGCGGCCCGGCGGGCCAGCGTCTGCAAGTCGGCGGGGGCAACGGCGGCATCGGTCAGCACGAAGGCGAGCATCGTCGCCATGTTCGGGCCGATCATGGCGGCCCCCTTGGCGAACCCGGTCAGCCGCACCTCGGCACCGTCCAGGGCCACGGCCCGGGTCGCCACCTTGATGCGTGTATCGGTCGTCAGGATGGCGTGCGCGGCCCGATCAAAGGCGGCGGCCGAGACGTTCCAGGGTTTGGCCGGCGCGGGCGATGCCGCCCTCGATCTTCGGCATCGGCAGGGCACGCCCGATGACACCGGTCGAGCAAACGAGCATCTGCTCGGGCCGGCAGTCGATGGCGTTGGCCGCCAGCATCGTCATGCGCCGCGCATCGACCAGGCCGCGCTCGCCGGTGCAGGCGTTGGCATTGCCGGAGCAGATGACGACGCCACGGGCCGCGTCGGTGGGCAGGCGCTCGCGGCTGACGCGAACGGGAGCGGCGCAGACCCGATTCTGCGTGAAGACACCGGCCGCGGAGGCCGGGCCGTCGCTGACCACCAGGGCCAGGTCGAGCCGGTCCGGCTCCGTCGGACGCAGGCCGCAGGGGACGCCCGAATAGCGGTAGCCGCGTGCAAGATGCAACGACGTCATGAGAGGTCCAAGATCTGCGTTTAGCCGCTGCCCTGCGGGCGGCGCTTTAGCCGCGGAACAGCTCCATCACCGGCGCCGCGTCCGCCAGCCGCAGCGGCCGGCCATCGGGTCCCGGCAGGCAGGTCGCCGGGTCGAGGCCCAGGGCATAATAGACGCTGGCCGCCACCTCCGCGGGACTCACCGGGCGGTCGCGCGGCTCGCTGCCGGTGGCATCCGACGAGCCGATGACCTGGCCGCCCCGGACGCCGGCGCCAGCGAAGAGGACCGACCAGCAGGCCGGCCAGTGATCGCGGCCGCCACGCGGGTTCAGGTGCGGGGTGCGGCCAAACTCGCCCATCGCCAGCACCAGCGTTGTCTCCAGCAGGCCGCGCTGAGCCAGATCGTCCAGCAGGGCGGTGTAGGACCGGTCGAACATCGGACACAGCGTATCGCGATAGTCGTCCAGGGTGGTGCCGAGCGAGCCGCCGTCCGCGTGGCAGTCCCAGGTGACTGTGTCGAAGACGCTCTCGAACATGTTCACCGTCACCAGGCGCACGCCGGACTCGACCAGCCGCCGAGCCAGCAGGCACGACTGGCCAAAGGTGCTGCGGCCATAGCGTTCGCCCAGGTCGGGCCGCTCGTCCGACAGGTCAAATGCACTCTTGGCGGCGGCGGAGAAGAGCGGGGCGGCCGACGGGCTCGGACCACCGGCGGCATCCAGGGCGCGATGTCTGCAATCGACTGCGTCCAGCATCTCCCGTCCCCGGCCCGGTTCAGCGTGAAGGATCGCCGGCTCGTGGGGGCCGCCCAGGAAGCCGGCACCCTGGCCGTGACTGATGCTCACCCCCGTATTGCCGATCGGTCCGGGCAGGACCACCGACGCGGGGCGGCCCACCGCGCCGGGTCCGCGCAGGCGCGACAGCACGGCTCCATAGCTGGGATGTTCCACGCCGCCGCGACCGAGCCGCCCAGTCTGCATGAGTTGGTGGCCCGTTTCGTGGATCGGCGCCTCGGCGTGGTGCACCGAGCGCACCAGGGCAAAGCGGTCGGCCATCGTGGCCATGAGCGGGAAGTGCTCGCAGATTTCCACGCCGGGGACATTGCTGCGGATCGGCCGGAACGGGCCGCGCACCGTGCTGGGGGCATCCGGCTTCAAGTCCCAGGTGTCGAGCTGGCTGGGGCCGCCGACCAGGAACAGCAGGATACAGCGGAGGTCTTTTGACCGGTTTGGAGCCGCCTGGAGCTGGGCCAGGTCGGCCAGCGACAGGCCGACGGCACCGGCGGAAAGGGTGCCCGTGCGCAGGAAGTCGCGCCGGGTCAGGCCGTCGCAGAACGTGACACCCTTCTTGGCCTCGAACTGGAGCATGGCACTTCCCCCTTCCAGGGCTTGTCAGGACGACTGGGGTCGGGTTCATCCTATCCGGCCGGACTGGGGACGCAAATGGAAAGTCCTCACAACTCCCCTCGCCCCGGTACTCCGGGGAGAGGGGAGACATACGGGCGTCCGGCAATTGTAACGACCCTCCCTGCATCCCTCTTGACAGGTCAGGCGGAATGTCTTATCCTCGCCGTCAGACATACAGTCTGACCGAGAGGGAGACTCATGGCTCGCACCCCTCAGGATGTGACGCGGACCGAGTTAGCTGTGTTGCAGGTGCTGTGGGACCAGGGCGCGGCGACGATCCGGCAGATCACCGACACGCTTTATCCCGACGGCGGCGCTGCCCATTACGCCACCGTGCAGAAGCTGCTGGACCGCCTTGAAACAAAGGGATTGGTGACGCGCCAGCGCACGGCGGCGGCCCACACCTTTGCAGCCGCGGCGGGGCGCGACGAGTTGATCGGCCGACGGCTCCAGGCCGTCGCCGAGCAGCTCTGCGGCGGGTCGCTGACGCCGTTGCTCACGCACCTGGTGAAGGCCAAGCGCCTCAGCGCTCGCGAACGCCAGGACCTGCGCGACCTGATCGACGACCTGGACAAGAAGAACAAGGGCAAGGGCGAGCGTCGCTGAAAGGAGGCGCCCGTGGACGTGCTGCTGCGCGTGGGTCTGAGCAATGCCGTGGCGGCGTGCGTGCTGGCCGTGATCGCGGCCGGCGTGGGCTATGTGTGCCGCCGGCCGGCGGTCCGCCACGCCCTGTGGCTGCTGGTGCTGCTCAAGCTGGTGACCCCGCCACTGGTGGACTTGCCGGTATGGCGAGCGGCGGAACCGGTTCCGGCAAGCGAAACAGCCAGCGCCCCAGCCGACGACGAGCCCGACCTCTTCACTCTGGAAACGGCGCCGGCACCGCAGCCGGAAGAGGGCAGCCCCACGCCGATCGTCGAAGTCGCAGCGTCAGAGCCGGTCGCCGAGCCCGGTCCCGACGGAACCGAGGAGTTGGCCGAACCGCCGGCGGTCGAGCAGCGGGCGGACCCCGTCAGAACCCCGGCGCTGGACTGGCAACCAGTCACCCTGGCGATCTGGATGGGCGGCTCGGTCCTGTGGCTGACGCTGGCCGCGGTTCGGGTGGGACGGTTCGCCCGGCTGCTGCGCTTCACCCGGTTGGCCCCGGTGTCCCTGCAGCGCGAGGCCGACGGACTGGCCCGGCGTCTGGGGCTGGCACGGGCGCCCGTTGTGCGCCTGTTGCCCGGCCGCATTTCGCCGATGCTCTGGGCACCGGGGTGGAGGGCCCAGCTCCTGTTGCCGGCCGGATTGCTGGACCGGCTCGATGCCGATGCCCGGCGTACCCTGCTGCTGCACGAGTTGGCCCACCTGCGGCGGCGCGACCATCGCGTGCGCCTGGTCGAACTGCTGGTGACAGCCCTGTTCTGGTGGCATCCCGTCGTCTGGTGGGCGCGGCGCGAGCTGCGCGAGGCGGAAGAGCAGTGCTGCGATGCCTGGGTGCTGTGGGCGCTGCCACAGTCGGCCCGCACCTACGCCCTCGCCCTGGTGGAGACTGTCGATTTCCTGTGCGAGACCCGGCCCGCCCTGCCCGCGTTGGCCAGCGGCATGGGCCACGTTCGCGACCTGAGAAGGAGAGTGACCATGATCATGCAAGGTACAACGCCGCGGGCCCTGACCTGGAGCGGCTTGCTGGCGCTCCTGGGGGTAGGAGTGTTCCTGCTGCCCGTGCGACCTATGTGGGCGCAGGAAGAGGCGGCGCAGCCTCCGCGGCCTGTTGCTGTTCCGGCCGCGGAGGACGCCCAGACGACTCAGGCGGACCTGGACCGCCTGCTGGCGGACCTCAAGAGGAAAGAGGCGGAATTACAACAGCTCCAGGCCCAGGTGCGCGATGCCCAGAAGCGGGCGGCCCAGGCAGCGGCCACGCCCGCCCGGGGGAAGGCCGGCACCATCGTGCTGGAGCTTGTGGACGGTAACTCGCGCCAGGTGATCAAGCTCCCCGCGGGCAGCCGCGTCCTCAGCGCTGAGCAAGTGACCCGGAAAGCGGAGGAGCAGGGTCCGCAAAAGCCGCGAGAGGTCGCGCGCGATCCCCTCAACATTCGCTTCCGCACCGCCGAAGTCGAGAAGGCGCCGGTGCGCGGCCTGGTCATCGAGGTCGTCAGCGATGGCCAGCGGCAGGTGATCGAGCTACCGCCGGGCAGCCGCATTCTGAGCGCGGGCGAGACCCCGCAGCCTCCGCCGGCAGTGAAACGGCCCGGTCAGCCGGCCGCCCCGGAACGTGCCTGGAGCGTCGTGCCGGTTACACCTGGGACATTGAATGGATTCATCTATCGAGCCGAGGTGAAAGCGCCCGATCTCGAAAAGCGGGTCGGCGACCTGGAGAAGAAGCTCGACGAGCTGATTCGCACGGTCAAGGAGCTGCAAAAGGCCCATTCCGGACCCGCGCTCAGAATCGTTCCCGCGGCGCCCGCGCAGGGACAGCAGATTCAGGGCGGCAATCTCACCCCCTTGCTGGTGGTGCCGGCCGAACGCAGGCCGTAACAGTCATCGACCCGATGAAAGCGAAACGGCCGGGCGCGTCGCCCGGCCGTTTCGCTTTGGCTTGCGGGTTTACTTCTTCTCGCCACCCTTCTTCTCGCCACCCTTCTTCTCGCCGGCCTTCTTCTCGTCGGCAGCGGGGGCGCCCTCTGCGGCTGCGCCTTCCACGGCTTCTTCCTTCTCTTCCTTCTTGGCCTTCTTCTTGGTGGCCACCTTCAGCACGCGGACCTTCGGCAGGCCGAACGGGCTGCGCCCATCCTGCCAGCGCTCCTCGTCCTGAAGGACCTTGATGCGCTCGCCCCGGGTCAGCACGTTGCGGCGCGGGCCAGGGAGTTCTTGCGGCGGAGGCTTTTATCGATGGACATTTTGATAGCCTGTGGTGCGTGGACCGTGCCCGATGCACGGGGAGGATTAGAAGTGATATTATAATGTCTCTCGATTCGTGACAAGTTTGGCCGTCGCGCCGCCCTCTGGGCGGCGGCTAAACGAGAAAAGGATCCCCATGCGCATCACCCTCGACTACGGCCGCACCGGACTGCCCGTCAATCTCCCCGACGATCGCGTGGTCGGCCCGCTGGCGATCCGCCCGGCGGTGCCGCTGAGCGATCCGGCCGGGGCCATCGAGCAGGCCCTAGCCCACCCCATCGGCACGCCCCCGTTGGCCCAGTTCGCGCGCGGCCGGCGCAATGCCTGCATCCTGATTTGCGATATCACTCGTCCGGTGCCCAACCGCCTCCTCCTGCCGCCGCTGCTCCGCACCCTGGAAGAGCAGGGAATGGCCCGCCGGAACATCCTGATCCTCATCGCCACCGGCCTGCACCGGCCCAATGAGGGGGCCGAGTTGGAGGAGATGGTCGGGCCCGACATCGCTCGCCAGTACCGCATCGAGAACCACCACGGCAAGGTGCTGGCCGAGCACGATTACCTGGGCACCACGCCCAGCGGCGTCCCCGTTCACCTCGATAGCCGCTATGTCCGTGCCGACCTGAAGATCACCACGGGGTTGATCGAGCCGCACTTCATGGCCGGGTACAGCGGCGGGCGCAAGGTCATCTGCCCGGGCATCGCCGCCCTGGAAACGATCAAGGTCTGGCACGGGCCGAAGTTCCTCGAACACCCCCGCGCCGATAGCGGCCTCCTCGAAGGTAACCCCGTCCACGAGGAAAACACGCGCATCGCCCAGATGGCCGGCTGCGATTTCATCGTTAACGTTTGCATCGACGGCGAGCGACGCATCCTTTGGGTTGGCGCGGGCCACATGATCGAGGCGTGGCACGAGGGGGTCCGCTTCGCCGAGGGCGTCGTCAAGGTGGCGGTTCAGGAGCCGTGCGAGGTCGTCGTGACCAGCTGTGCCGGCTACCCGCTCGACACGACGTTCTACCAGGCGGTCAAGGGGATGACCGGGGCGCTGCCTATCGCGAAGAGGGGTGGCACAATTGTCATAGCGGCCAGCCTGAGCGAGGGGATCGGCAGTCCCGAGTTTCAACAGCTGATTGCCGACAACCCCGATCTGAAGGTCTTCAAGCAGCGCATCCTCGGCAAGGACTACTTCCGGATGGATCAATGGGAACTCGAGGAGTTTTGCAAGGTCGTTGAGAAGTGCAAGGTAAAGGTTGTGTCGGATGGGCTGTCCGCCGAGTCGCTGCGAAAGTGCTACGTCGAGCCGGTGGCGACGGTGGAGCAGGCGGTGGCCGATTCGCTGGCGGACTATGGCCCAGCCGCCCGCGTCGCGGTCATTCCGAAGGGGCCGTATGTTCTACCGTATCTGGCGTGACCGGCTGCACGTCGCCCGCCGCCGGTTCCTCATCCTGGTGAGGCAGCGGTACGGCGAACCAGAAGGCTCCGAAGGCAGCCAGCAGGCCCAGGAACAGCGCCCACTTCACCAGGCCCACGCGGTGCTGGAAGCGCCGCTCCACCGCCGGATCACGCCGCACATCCTGCAGGAACGCCACCCGACGGGCGATCGTCGAATGGAGCCAGGACGCGAGCAGGCCGGGCTTGTCGCGGCTCATCCCATTCAGACGGGCCACCTTCTCCAGCGCCTCGATAAATGTACTGATGCCGGTGGGGCAGAGGCCCTGTCCGCGCGGCGCCAGGTCAAGGCCCTCCTCATGGCCGAAGCAATCAGAGCGAGTGCAGGAAACAGCCCGACAGCCGTAGACATCCGCTTGCCGCTCGCAGCGCCGCGACAGGAAGCCGAATACTAGGAAGATGTACGGCCCCAGCATCGCTACCAGCGGCAAGGCCGTGAACGTCTTGTCGATGTGATCGAGGACGGGCAAGTAGAAGGCAAGCCATTCGGTGACCAGGAACATGAGGAACATGCTGAGGATCAGGAAGCCCAGGTAGTAGACCATGTGGTGGTGCTTGACGTGTCCGATTTCGTGCCCGAACACCGCCTCGACCTCATCCGGCGTCAGCTCGCTGATGAGGTGGTCGGTCAAAACCACGTAGCGAACCCAGGGGACAACGCCGGCCACCATAGCGTTGGCGACCCCGCGGCGGGTGTTCCAAAGCAGGATGTCGCTACTCCGGAACCTCAACCGTTTGGCAGTGGCTTCCAGGCGGGACCGCAGCGGTCCGGGCGGCAGCGGCCTGAGGCCCAGGGCCAGGCGCAACAGCCAGGGCATGAAGATGATGACGGCCCCGGTCAATGAAAAGCCGGCAATGCCCAGGAGGGTGGCAGCAAGCGTATCCTTGCCGTCGGGATACAGGCGGTGCAGCCCCTTCATGGAGATTAGCAGCAAGAGCGGCGCGAAGACAAAAGCCAGATTCTGGCGCAGATGGAAGGCCACATAGGCCCCGCGCGACCAGAACGGCGCAAGCGGCGGCGGCGGGTCCGGCTGGCCCTGGTCATTGAAGCCGACCGCCGCCAACCCCTTGGCCCGCTCGAACGTCCGCTTCGGACAATTGGGCGTTATCGTGAAGTGCTGCTTCCGCGTCGTAGAAGCTGAGCCACGAGAGCACCAGGCCAGCAAGGAACGGGGCCAGTAGCAGTAGTTCGGCGCCGGGCCACATCCGCCCGTCAACGCTGCACACCTCCTGCACCGTCCAGCCCCACCCCAGCAGGTAGAGCGCGGCCGCATAGACGCCTAGCAGGACGAACATGTGATAGGTCCGGCACTGGCCGTAGCGGTGCAGAATACGCTCCCGCTGCTCGGGATGGCGGCGCAGCCGGCGAGCTACACCGCTGGCGATAGCCCGGGCGAAGCCGGCCACCAGGGCGACGCCGAGCCAGGTGACGGCCGCACTGCGCGCCGGTGACGCCAACGGCTCCCACGGCTTGGACCACTCCTCCGGCAGCAGGGCCAGGGTCAGGAACAGCAGCAGCACGAACGGCATGAGGGGATGCCTCCGCATCCGGGTGGGATCCGCGATAAGCTCCCCTCGCCCCCGTACTCGGGGGAGAGGGGTTGGGGGTGAGGGGGCGGGAATCTCCCAGGACCAGAACCCCTCACCCCCGACCCCTCTCCCCGGAGTACCGGGGCGAGGGGAGGAAAAATCTTGGCGTTGCCCTTAATTCTACCGCCTGGACCCCCACAAACAAAGATACGGCCACGCCGGGCGCCGCCCGAACAGGGCCCCTTCTTACTTCTCTACAGCCAATTCGATGCCGGATCGCCTGTCCGGGGCGAGCCGCCGCCGGCGGTGGTGAAACTGGGGAATCGGCGCGGTTGCGGCAATGGATTGTTGACAAGAGGATAACATCCGGGTACTTTCCCCGTTTGTGTCGCGCCATCCACGGAGGAGGATCTGAGGATGATCGAGATCGACCGGTCGCCCGGGCAAGAGGTGCGCATCGGCCCCTACGTGTTGCGGGTAGTGGCCGTGCACCCCGACCACGTCGAGTTCACGCTGTGCGGCCCGGGCGAGGGTCCTGGCCCGCGGGGGCCGGCGGCTGCCATCCCGTGGGAGCGACTCGCCTGGGTCGCCGCCGAGGACGCCGGCCCCGCCGGACGCCTTCTGGCGTAAGTTCGTTTAGCCGCCGCTCGCAGAGCGGCGTGGGGCCCACGCCGCTCTGCGAGCGGCGGCTAAACGGGATGCACTTCCTGACACCCCCGAGGTTTCTCGGGGGTGTTTGCGTTCAGGTGCCGAAAGATCAGAAACCCGGCCAGGTCGTGGAGCCCGTGGGCCGTCATGGTCACGGTCAGCTCGCGGTAGTACCAAAGCGCGGCCCCGAACAGCAGCCCCTGCCACGCTGCCCAGACCGTGAACGGCCAGAGCGAACGCTTCACATGGTGTAGCAGGCCAAAGACGACGGCCGAACTGGCCAGCCAGCGCCCATCCTCAGTCAGGCCGCGAAAGACCAGTTCCTCTCCGAGCCCCGCCATCACGGCCCCCGTCAGAATCGCCGCCGGCGTCTGGCCCCGAAAAAGGGCGGCCAGCTCACGATGGCGCCGCCGATAGCGTTCGCCAAAGATCAGGCTGAGTCCGCCGTGCAACGAGATATCGCTCAGCAGCACGCAGGCAACGAGCGCGACGCCCAGCAGCAGATGTTGCCACGACGGCTGGATCGGCGGGATCGGCTCAAGAAAGTGGCGCAACGCCAGGCCGAGGAGAACAAGCCCGGTCAGGCCGAGAACTGCCCGGGGCCAGGTCCGTTTCAGAAGGAACAGCATGAGGTGGTGGCGTCTTCGGCGAGCGGGGAGGCGTCAGCCCCCCGGTTCCTTGCACAACCGGGGGGCTTACGCCTCCCCGCTCACCGATTTTTCCTACGGGAAGATGGCCATCGCGCCGAGGACCGCGCCCGTCTCAGCCATGAAGCCGGTGACGCTCAGGTTCGGCGGGTAGAGCAGATACGGCACCGGGTCGCCCGGTTGGCAATAACCGGCGCTGCTGTCGATGCAGTCGAAGGGACGGCTGCCGATGTGATAGGGCAACAGCGCCAGGTCGAAGAAGAACTTGCCCGTGGAAATGGCTGGCTGGACCATGCCCAGGTCCCAGCCGTAGCGCTCGGTGTTGATGTCCTGGAACAGGAGGCGCTCGTAGTTGACGTAGGCCGGCTCGGCGAGAGCGACCTGCGAGCTGAACGCCCGCTCGGCATAGCGCTCGTCGGTCACCGACTTCTCGTTCGGGAACACGGCCCGCTCCGGGGGTGCTTTCTCCCGCGATTCCTGGCGGAGCTGCTCGCGCAGCGCGGTCTCGGACTGGAAGTGCTGGAACATGCGCTCCGGGCCGGGGGGCAAGAGCTGATAGAGGTAATCGCCCTGGTCGGTGGCGCCGACCATCGGCGAACGTACATCCTGAAAGTAGCCCGTCTGGCGGATGTTGGATTGGGCCTTGGGTAGCGTCAGGGCCTTCTCCTGGGAATAGTGCAGGCGTCCGCCATGTGGCTTGGCCTGCGCCGGTTCGGCCGGCAAGGGCTGGGGAGCCGGCCCCCCTGGCGCGGGGAGGGGCGGCAGCGGCTGCTGGGCGGCGGACCAGCCCCCGGCCAGCAACAATAGCCCCACGGCAGCCAGCCTAGCCGGCATCGTTGCCGGGGTGCTCGGCCCGCGTGCTGTAGTTGGGTGCTTCCTGCGTAATAGCGATGTCATGAGGATGGCTCTCCTGCACCGACGCCCCGCTGACCTGGATGAACCGGGTGCGAGTGCGTAATTCCTCGATGTTCCGCGTGCCGCAGTAGCCCATGCCGGCCCGCAGCCCGCCCACCAGCTGGTAGACAAACGGTGCCAAGGATCCCTTGTAGGGGACACGCCCCTCGACCCCTTCGGGCACCAGCTTCTCGCGGCTGGACCCCTCCGTTTGCCGATAGCGTTCTTTCGATCCGCCCACCATCGCCCCCAGCGATCCCATGCCGCGGTACTGCTTGAAGCTGCGGCCCTTGTAGAGGATGACCTCGCCGGGCGACTCCGCCAGGCCGGCGAAGAGTCCGCCCAGCATGACGCTGTGAGCCCCGGCGGCCAGCGCCTTGGTAATGTCGCCGGAGTAGCGGATGCCGCCGTCGGCGATGATCGGCACGCCGCTCTTCTGGATGCCGGCCGCGGTGTTGTGGATCGCGGTGATCTGCGGCACGCCGACGCCCGAGATGACCCGCGTGGTGCAGATCGACCCCGGGCCGATGCCCACCTTGACCGCGTCCGCCCCCGCCTCGACCAGGGCCCTGGCCCCCTCGGCCGTGGCCACGTTGCCGGCAATCACGTCGATCTCGAAGCGCCGCTTCAGGTCCATCACCGTATCGAGGACATTTCCCGTGTGGCCGTGGGCCGAATCGACGACCAGGACATCCACGCCGGCCTTGATGAGCGATTCGGCCCGTTCGAAGTCCTGAACGCCGACCGCCGCCCCCACGCGCAGCCGGCCCCGCCGGTCTTTACACGCGTTGGGGAAATTAGTCAACTTGTCAATGTCCTTGATGGTGATCAGGCCTCTCAGTCGGTATTTATCGTCTACCAGGAGAAGTTTCTCCACTTTATTTGTCGTCAGAATCCGTTCCGCCGCTTCAAGCGTTGTATTTTCCGGGGCCGTCACCAGGTTGTCCTTGGTCATGACCTCGGCGAGCTTCTGGTTGTTGTCGGTCAGGAAGCGCAGGTCGCGGCGCGTGAGAATGCCCTTGAGGTAGCCGTTGACGGTGATCGGCACGCCGCTGATGTTGTACTGCTGCATGAGCTTGCGCCGTCACCACCGTCTCGTCGGGGCCCAGCGTTACCGGGTCGGTGATGATGCCGTTCTCGCTGCGCTTCACCTTGTCCACTTCGCGCGTCTGATCGTCGATCGACATGTTCTTGTGGATGATGCCCAGCCCCCCTTCCTGGGCTAGCGCGATCGCCAGGTTGGCCTCGGTCACCGTATCCATCGGCGACGAAACGATGGGAATGTTCAGGCGGATGTTCTGGGTTAGCTGAGTCCGCACGTCCACGTCGCGAGGGACGATGTCGCTGAAGGCCGGTTCCAGCAGGACGTCGTCGAAGGTGATTCCCTGGTAAGCGATGCGCTCTTGCATGGTGGGGCTCCTCGGGGAAGGGTTTTAGCAATTATAGGGGGGGAGGAGCGAAGGAGTGAAGAGGCGCCAGGGGGGGCAGCCCGACGCGCCAGCGAGGGCTTCGTCGGTCGGCCTCGCTGGCGCGTCAGGCTGCCAGGCCCGGCCGCACCGGACCTCGCCCGACCACAATTCGGCGCAATTGTGGTCGCCGGCTCAGACAACGCAACCCATTAGGCGACGGGCAGCACTTGTCCTCCCTTGTGCACCGATGTTGCGAGGGGGGGGGTGTGGCGAGTTTGCCCAGCAATTTGCCCAAAAACGCCCTTCCCTCCGAGGGTAGGCCATCTCCTGCCGCTCGCCGTACCAGGATTGAGCATGCACCGGCGAAACGCACAAACGACCACAATTCCCTATTTGTGGTCGCTGCACCGGGCTTCTCGTTACTTACCGCGCCTGACACTGGTCCGCGGCCGGGGCCGCCGGGCCGATGTGCGGGGTCGGCGTGCCGGGTCCGTCAACGCGGATGATCTTGCCCCGGCCGATGGGCCGCGCCGCCGATTCGACCGGGGGCCGCCGGAAGGGGAGTAGGACGGGGGCATCGTCCTGGCTGTTCCCGGAGGCCTGAGCGATGGCCTGGTCACGCCGGGCGGCGTGGAACTGGGAGTCGTTCCAAAGCTGAAGATAACGCCCGTCGCGCGGGTGGCGGAAGCGGGCCGCCAGCAACAGGCTCCGCGCTTCGTCCGCGCGATTCGCCGTCCGCAGCGCCGCGGCCACCCTGGCCAGCAGGGCCAGGTCGTCCGGTGCTTGCCGGGCCACCGCTCGGAGATTCTCTAGCCCTTCCTCTGTGCGATTCAGTCGCAAAGCCAGGGTGCCCAGGGCACAGAGGCAGTCGGCCTGGGTGGGATCGGCAGCCAGCGAACGCCGATAGTGCTCGGCGGCGCGGGCCAGGTCGCCGTGCCGCTCGTTGTCGAACGCCTGGCCCAGCAGGAAATGGTAACGCGGATTCTCGGGGTCGTAGCGCAGGGAGGCGGCCAGGTGCCGCCGGGCCCGCTGATACTTCTTGCGCCGCAGCTCGAATCTGGCCGAGCCGAAGCTGGACCTCCTCGGCCACCGGAGCCGGCAACTCGCGGTGGCTGGACAGGCGGCATAGGATGCGCAAGGCATCGTGACTGCGCCCGAGCTGCTGGAGCAGGCGGCCGCGAGAAAGCAGACAATCGACGAATCCGAGCGTCGTGCTCGTCATGGCGCTGCCTCCGTGCAGGTCATGGCTGAAGGGGTACGCTTCGCGGCCGCCCATGATACCGCGGCGTCGGCGGGGGGCAAGCGCAATCCGCGCGGTTTTTCAGCGGTGGCCACCGCGAACAGGCTCGCCTCCTCAGCCTCGGCGCCGATGTTCCGCGGGCCCCTCCGCCGCCCGTGTCAGGTTGTGGGCCGTGTTCACTAGGCCGACGTGCGAAAACGCCTGGGGGAAGTTGCCGAGCATGCGCTGCCCCTGCGGATCGTATTCCTCCGCCAGCAGGCCCACGTCGTTGCGCAGGGCCAACAAGCGCTCGAAGATCGCCCGGGCCTCGTCTACCCGGCCCAGGATGGCCAGGTTGTCGGCCAGCCAGAAGGTACAGGCCAGGAAGGCCCCCTCGCCGGGCGGCAGGCCGTCCACCGCCTCCCGGGTCGGGTAGCGCATCACAAAGCCGTCGTGCATCAGCTCGCGCTGGACGGCGGTTACTGTACCAATCACCCGCGGGTCGTCGGCCGGTAGGAAGCCGACCAGGGGGATCATCAGCAAGCTCGCGTCCAGCGCCGGGGCCCCGTAATACTGGACAAAAGAGTTCCGCCCCCGGTCGAAGCCCTGGGCGCACACCTCGTTATGGATGGTGTCGCGCACCTGGCGCCAACGCTCGATCGGGCCGTCCCGCCCGAAGTGCTTAACCAGCTTGACGGCTCGGTCGAACGCCAGCCAGGCCATGACCTTGGAGTGGGTGAAGTGCCGGCGCGGCCCGCGGACTTCCCAGATCCCCTCGTCCGGCTTCTGCCAGGCCGATTCGAGGAAGTCGAGCAGGGCCCGGCCCGCCTGCCAGCCGCCCGGAACCCCCTCCATGCCTATGCGAAGCGCCTGATACTGAACGTCGAGCAACTCGCCATAGACATCCAGCTGGAACTGCCCGTGCGCGGCATTGCCGATGCGGACGGGACGCGAGTTCTCGTAGCCGGGCAGCCAGGGCAATTCGAGTTCGGTCAAGCGCCGTTCGCCGCCCAGGCCGTACATGATTTGCAGGTCCTCGGGCTTGCCGGCGATGGCCCGCAACAGCCATTCGCGCCAGGCGCGGGCCTCCTCGGTAAAGCCGGCGTGGAGCAGGGCATAGAGGGTGAAGGTGGCATCGCGGACCCAGCAGTAGCGGTAATCCCAGTTACGCACGCTGCCGGGCCACTCCGGCAACGACGTGGTCGCCGCTGCCACCATGCCGCCGGTTGGGGCATAGGTCAGCGCCTTGAGAGTGACCAGCGAGCGCAGGACGGCTTCCCGATATTCTCCCGCGTGGGGGCAGCGATTGCCCGCCCACTCGCGCCACCACTGCTCCGTCCTGCACAGCGCTTCGTCAGGGTCGGGGTCGGGTGGCGGCGCCAGGTGCGACGGGTGCCAGTTCAGGAGGAAGGGGACACGCTCGCCGGCACGGACCGTGAATTCGCCCAGTGTCTTGAAGTTTTCGCCGTGGAGCGGCACGTCGGTGTGCAGGTGCAACATGTCCGGCCCGGCAATGGCCTTCAAGCCGTGCTCCTCGCTCTGGACCCACGGGACCGCGCTGCCGTAGTCGAACCGAATGACCAGCTCGGTGCCCATCGCCACCTGCCCGCGCTGTCCCTGCACGATCCGCAGCACCTGGCTCCCTTCGCCGAACGGGAGCATGCAATCAGTGACGGTGACGACGCCGTCGTCGGTGGTGAATTCGGTGTCGAGAACGAGCGTGCCCTGCCGATAGCTACGCCGGACGGTCCGGACCTGGCCTGCCGGCGCAATTAACCAGCGGCCGTTGTCCGCCGTGCCGAGCAGGGCCGCGAAGCAAGCCCCGGCGTCGAACCGCGGCACGCACAGCCAGTCCAGCGAGCCGTCCCGGGCCACCAGGCCGGCCGTGTGACAGTCGCCGATCAGCGCATAGTCTTCAATGCGCGAGGACATGTGCAGAGGTGGAGCAAGTTGGGTGCCGAAAGTTTAGCCGCCGCCCTGCGGGCGGGGCACGGCCGAGAACGCCAAGGGGGTCAGCCGACGGTGCCACCACACCTTCGGACACCGCGTGGCACCATCGTGGCACTATAATGGCACCCTGGTGGCACCCTGGTGGCACCCTTGGCACCATCGTGGCACCGTGGCGGCACCATCGTGGCACGGTGATGGCACCGTCGTGGCGCCGTGGCGGCACCATCGTGGCACCAAGCCCTCCGGACCCCAGCGGATGCGGCCAGCGCACAGATGGCGCAGACACGAATGCCAGCTGCGAGACGCTGGAGGAGGATAGGTAGTATCAGGACCGGTCCTGACACCCTTTCTTCCCTGCGGCAACTCCAGCGACCGGGCCCATCGTTGCATTTGCCATGCAACGATGCCGCAATTTCCATATCCTTGCCACAACAGGACTTGCGCTGTCGTCTCTGCATCGTTACACCGGACACGGACACAGCGCCCCGGGACAACGGTGGACATCCGCGGACAAGGGCAGCAACCGGGGACAATGACGGACAAGGCCACAAAGCAGAACGCGGCTCGAATAGACATGCCGTCTATTCGAGCCGCGTCCTCTTTTCACGCTTGCTTCGCAGACGACCTCACCGGTTCCCCTGTCCGATTTGAGAGGCAAAACACGCTGTCCCGATCCAGCCCCTTTCCTGTTCCCCACGGCCCGCCAGCGCTGCTATACTCAGGCCACGGACAGCAGCGCCCGAAGGGGAAGGCTCATGGACACGGTCACGGCCGGCGGCACCAGCCAGAGCGAAATCACCATCCTTGCCCGCGTCCTCGGCAACGAAAAGGGCGAGCTGCCCTCCCAGGTAGCTCGTTACATCCTCTCGCTCGGCTTCAGCGAGCGCGATAAGGCCCGCATGCACGACCTGGCCGTTCGCAACCAGGAAGATGCCCTGACCGCCGTGGAGAGGGAGGAACTCTTCGCTTACGCCAAGGCCGGGAGCCTGCTCGGCATCCTCCAGTCCAAGGCCCGCCGGGTACTCAAGGGTCGGCGCGGCGCCAACGGGAAAGCCAGGACCCACTGAGTAGGCATGGACCGCCAACGGGAAGAACTGGTCTGGACCCGAGGCCGCCACCGCTGCCGATTGGAGAATCAATACCACGCCGTCCGCTTATGCGCGTGCTTACGAAATCGCGCCATTCTACGCTCACTACTACCCTCACTTGGCGGTACTACCCTTATTGCCGGAGCGTTGCCAGCGTGCAGCCGGACCCCGACCCTGGCACGACAACTCGCCCTGCTTGCGGAGGTCGGCCAGGATTGCCCGAATCCAGTCTCGGCCTACGCCCGGACAGGCGCGTTCCAGGTCCGCCAGGCGAAAGTCGCCCGGCTGCGAGCGTATCGCCTGAAGCACAAATTCTGTCTTGGCCCCTCTCGGGCTCTTCACCCGTCCGGCACGTTCCTCGAGTTGCACGTAGGCGCGGCGCACAATGGCCAGGAAATAGTTCAACCACGGCAGCAGGTCGTGCTTGCCGTCGTGCCAATCGGCCGAACTGGCCTGTAGCACCGCGTAGTAGTCTTCCTTCGACTCCTCGATCAAGCGTTCGAGACTGATGTAGCGGCCCACCTGGATGCCGTGATGATAGAGGGCCAGCACGGTGAGGAGACGCGACACCCGGCCGTTGCCATCCCGAAAGGGATGGATGCAGAGGAAATCGAGCACCAGACACGCGACCGCGACCAGGGCCGGGACGTGTTCCTGATCCAGGGCGTGCAGGTAGAGCAGGCACATCTCCATCGACCGCCCCGGCGACTTGCTTGACCGCCAGGGTGCGAAAGCGAATCCGGGGTGGCTTGCCGGGTCGGAACTCGATGATGTCGTTGTCCACCGCCTTCCATTGGCCCGCATCGCCCGCGCCCTCCTGAATCGCGCGGTGCAGGTCGCGCAGCGTGTCCGGCGCAACGGGCAAGTCGGCGGCCCCGGCATGAATACGCCGCAACGCATTGCGGTAGCCCTGGACTTCCTCCTCGGACCGATCCTTCGGCCGCGTGTTGCCCAGCACCAACGGGCGCAGGCGATCCGGCGCGACGGTCACCCCTTCGATGCGGTTGGAGGGTTCGACACCGCTGATTTCGAGGCATCGCCTTCATCAGTCAACAGCTGCGCGACCTACCCGCTACAGCTGTCTATAGCCAACTTATTCAGACTCCCGCAGGCCCTTTCTTCGCTGCCCCGTCGTTCCTGGCCCGCGGCCTGCTACAATACCGGCATTGGGCCACGATCTGCCTCAGGCGCTTTCCGGTGTTGCACGATGCAATGGCACCCGCTGTTCGCCGATCTTTTGCGGCCGCTGCTGGAAAGGAGCTTCGAGGTCCGGACCAACATGCCGGTGGGCGATCTGCCCCGTGCCGCCGATCTCGTGCTGCTGCGTCGGACCTCGTCGGTTGGGCCGCCCTTCCTGGGGCTGTGGCGATGGCTGACGGCGTGGAACATCCTGGAGTTCAAGGGCCCCAGCGTGTCGGCCCGCCTGGCCGACCTGGACCTGCTGGCGGAACTCGGCCTGGGAATCCATCGACGGCTCAACGACGAACGACGCAAGCAGGGCCAGAGGTTGGTCGGCCGGGCGCAGGTTTCGTTTTGGTACCTGGCGAACCATCTGGGCCGGCGCTTCCTGGCCGGCG
The DNA here is from genome assembly GCA_963827935.1 of uncultured Planctomycetota bacterium. Taxonomy (GTDB): domain Bacteria; phylum Planctomycetota; class Planctomycetia; order Gemmatales; family Gemmataceae; genus DATFNV01. The sequence goes on from CAWHCN010000007.1 coordinate 34,566, forward strand.
CAAGGGATCTCCTGGGCGACCTGGAGCCGCTGGGCCCGGGTGTATGGCGCGTCGAGCACCTGGGGCGGGCGATCATCCTCGTCAGCAACCGGGACGTTCCGGTCGAGCACGACAGTGTGCCGGTCCATTTACTGGTGCACGAGCCCTTGGATGCGACGCGACTGTTGGCGCAGGAAGTCACAAGCCGGCCGGAGCTATGGCGCCTGTACGGCCCCTGGCTGGCAACGCTGTTTCCCCAACTGTGGGAGGAGGTCCGTCAAATGGCACGCAGAGCAAGCCAGCAGCTCATCATCGATTTCCGTCCCATCGTCGACAAGGTGGGCCTGGACGTGTTCATCCGCCAGCTGGGTCTGGAGCGCATGATCAACCAGGGCGGGCTGAAGCAGGTGATCGACCTGGTCGGCGTAAAACGGGTCATTGAGGAGGTCGGCGCCGAGCGGGTGATTGAGGAGCTCGGCCTGGAGGGCTTGCTCGCCGGGCTCAAGCCGGCGCAGCGGCGTGAACTGCGGGAGATGTTGAAGTAAGGGCGCGGCGACGGGCGCTGCACAACCGGCCCGCGACCGCGCTGGCTGCCCCCCTACATGGAACACCTCTCACAGGCCTTCGCCCGTTTCTTCAGGCGCGTCGGCCTGCCCGTGGCTGTGCCGCCATTCCAATAAGACGCGGTTCGCAGACGACCTCACCGGTTCCCCTGTCCGATTTGAGAGTCAAAAGTACGCTGGCCCTTCATCCGCGGCTCCCTTGTCCTCGGCTGTGTACAAGGGATTAAAGTAGAGCGTCACCGTTCTCCTACGGCGGTTGCAAACAGCCGCTCATGTACGACGCAAACTTATCGAAGCCGGCCCGGAAGCTCGGGTCCAGTTCATCGAAGGAGCCGGCGCTCTTCGTCGGCAAGCCTGAGAACGGCTGAACAAGGCCAATTCCGCTCGCTGCTATCCCTTGTAAGAACTGTGGGGATGCCACGATTGTTCGCCCGGAGTAGTCGGGATGCTGTACGATGCCTCCTGACTGCGCCAAATGGCCACTCAGAAGTACAAAGCCGCATGGCTGCTTGTCGATATTCCCACGGTCCACACGGTTCAGGATCAGCGCAAGACTTGGCCGGAATGGATCCCGAGCACACTGTTCACCTTGGGGACGATGCCACTCGGCAAGATCGCGGGATTGGGCAGTTCCTGCGGGGAGCACAGGCGCAGGTGTTTTCCGGGCACCAATCCCGCCACATCTGCGCATCTTGACCAGATGCGGACCAAGCGTTGAACCACTCTTTTGCCATCACTCACCGGCCCAGTCGTATTCTTCGCAGCGAAGGCACTGTACATCTGGGAACATCGGGCGGCCAAAGTCGGTAGCTACTCCGGCTGTCCCAAGTACCGTTTAGTATAGCGACTCGCGGGGTGGACTACTAGCCCGGCGGTCCGAAGCTAGTGCCCCGCGACCCTACCTTCTGGCCGCAGTCACTACAGTATTCACCTTCCTCCGTTATCAGCAGGGCGAGCAGGCAGAAGGGGAAGGTCCAGATGAACAGAATCAGTAGTACCCAGCTCAGTACAGTGAGCGTCCGGCGAACGCGAAAGGGCGAGTCGCCGTCGCAGTACGGGCAACTCCACTTGCTACGTTTCCGCCTGCGGGATGGGCGCTCGTCCCGATCGTCTTCGTCTGTTTCGGGTAGCGGCTCGACGTGGATCACTTCCCTGGACGAGTTCCGACGAGACGGCGGTGGCTTCGGTTCGTATGCCCCGTCATCGGTCTCCGGCTCCGGCTTGCCGAGCACCGTCCTGGAGTCCAGGTCCTCAACCTTTCCCAGTACCGTTCCTCTGCCTTGCTCGTCCAGCTTGCCGAGGACGGTTCCGGCAGCCTTCTCCGTCCGACGGGCCGGTATTTGCAGCCTCTGGTTGCAGCAGGGGCAATGCAGTTTGTTCCCCGCTTCGTTGTCTTGGGCGGTTAGCGACTGCTTGCAGTTCGGACAGGAATAGCGAATCATGTGAGGCCCTCGAATGTTAGAATCGGCGCTGAACGCGCTCTACGATGTTGATGATTTTCTCGGCTATGTCACCGTACTTATCCAACAGGAGGATGAGCAGAATCACGGCAACGATTGCCCCAGACACGATGGCCAGCAGCTTGACGGTGAGGAACCCGAAGAAAACGTACTTGGCCGCCCGCTGTGAGTTATCCGACACCTGCATCGGGGCGTTTCGCCGTTCCGGACCTGCCGTCTCGCGGGCGCGGCTCGCCGACTGTGGGGGCGTCCCCGGGACGCGCAGCGCTGCCCGCACGGGCAGGTCATCTTCGACCCCGCGGCCGTGTCTTCCGCGGAGAATCGCTGGTTGCATGTCGGGCACGAGAATTGAATCACGGCCAGTGGCTCCGAAATAGGGAGGAGCACAAAGGCGGCACTGCTCAGTGGCTGTTTGCCTCAGGCCGCCTCGGCTCAAGGCGGAAGGTCAAGAAGAATCAGAGCAACGGATAGACAACCGCGGCAGGGGGCGTGACCGACCAGTCCCCGGGCTGCGCCGTCCACACCAGCGCTGGAGGATTCCGGCCTCAAGAGCATTTGGCTACGTTAACGTAGTTTCACCGAGGGCAGCATTGGCGTCAAGCGCCAATGACCCTCGACGACACAGAATTCTTCAGGGAGATCGGGCACCGCATCCGCAAGCGCCGGGAAGCGATGGGGTGGACGCAGGCCGAGCTTGCACCGCTGTCGGCTGCACAAGGCGTACATCGGCTTCGTGGAGCGAGGCGAGCGAAACGCCTCGCTCGTCAACCTGCGGCGGATTGCCCAGGTTCTCCGCGTCCGGCTGTCGGATTTGCTAAAAGAGCTGGATTGATATAGCGGGCGAAAAGGGGCCTGGGGCGGGCGTGTTCCCCGGCCCGGTTGGATGCGACCTTCTTGTCAGGAGCAAAAAATTGGACAGCGTACGTTCTCACCTGCCGCTATCGCATAATTCACGCGATCCCACGTTCTTTCCCTTTTCTCCCCTCGCTATCAGCCCCTATCTCTTCTCGATGATCCACCTCGCCGTGCGACGCCATGATGGACGCCGGATCATTCTCCATCGTGAACTTGAGGTGGTCGAGGAGTGCGCGCGGCTGGAGGAGGGCTCGCGGCAGGAACGCCGGCATGGCTGGGTTCGTCGCCTGCCCTACGGGATAAGCCCCGGCTGCCGCGTAAGGCCACGGCTCGGGCAGTGTCCGGGGGCCGCCTGCCTACTCTGTCCCTCCCTTCCTCGCCAAGTATTCCGCCGGCGACAGGATGGTCACGCCAGCCACGGTCTGGCCGAAGTAGGGGCCGAAATGCGCCACGTCGCCGGTGATCAAGAACCCGGCCCCGGCTTGCTGGGCGGCCTGGAAGATCGGGCGGTCCTTGTCCGGCAAGCGAATCTCCGTGGGCAGCGGGCGGCTTTCCGACTCGGCTGTCACGGTAAGGCGGCGCACCAGCCGGGTGAGCCGAGCGCGCTGGTATCGGTCCGCGAGAATGCGCCGGGCCTCGGCCACGGCGTAGGGGGAAGTGAGCAACGCCACGTCGGTGAGCTGCCAGAGCCGTTGTAAGCGGGCGCGGGAGCGGTAGGCGGCGGAGAAGAGGACGTTGGCGTCCAGGAAAACGCGGTCCACGCCCTACACTCCGCGGGGCTTCCGGTGGCGGACGCGCACGGGTCGAGCCCCAGCTTGCGCACTTCCCGGCAGGCGGCGGCGTAATCCTGGGCGTCCACCGCGTTGGACAGCAGGAATTCCGCCTTCCGTTCGGGCGTGTACTCTTCCACCGGCAGCAGGCGCACGGTCGGATCAAGATGCCGTCCTTGCGCGATTCGGCGACCACGAGGGAGCCCTCTTCAAGACCAAACTCCCGCCGCAACCGAGCCGGCAACACCACCGTTCCCCGCTTGCCAACCTTGCTGCTTTCAACTGGCATGGTGATCCTCCCCCCGTGCCCGAAAGTCCGTTGTTCCTGCCGGGATTATCATGTTTCCTTGGCCTCATCGTACCGCCGGCTGGATTTCCCAACAAGCCCCCGACAGAATCAAAATGTCCCCGCTTGCACCGAAGCCTCACCGCTTCAGTTCCGCAGCCTTTGCCCCCAGCACCTCCAGCTTCACGTCCTTGAATCGCACCTCCATCGGCCCGCCCGCATGAATCTGTAACCCGAAGATGCCCCGTCGCGAAATCAGCGGATCGTCCACGTCCACGCTCAGGACGCCGTTGATCCACGTCCGCACTCGGCTGCCCGAGGCGACGATCTCGTATTCATTCCAGTCATCCACCTTGACGTGCTTTTCGCCGGCGCCCTGGGACAGGATGCCGCGGCCGCTCTCCTCGTAGAGCTTGCCCCACCAGCCCTGCCCCACGTCGGCCTGCGGTCCCTTCATTTCGCCGTCGGGCAACGGTTCGCTGCGGAACTGCACGCCGCTGTTCTCCTTGTTCGGCACCAGCTTCAACTTCACGGTCAGGCGGAAGTCGCCGGCGGCCAGGTGGCTCCGCAGGAACTCGTTCTTGCGGATGCCGGGGCTCTTGCCGAGGATCTGGCCGTCCTGGACCGACCACAGCTTCGGGTCGCCGTCCCAGCCGGACAGGTCCTTGCCGTTGAAGAAGTCCTTGGCGTTGTCCGCGGTGGCCAGCATAGGCACCTGGCTGGGATGGCGGAGGTAGGCGATCAGGGCGCAGGATTTCGGTTTCGCTCAACGGTTTCAGAACGTCGTCGGGCATCATCGACACGTTGCTGGGCTTGCGTGAGTCGATTTCGTTAAGCGGGATCGTCAATGTCTCGTTCGCGGTGAGGACGGTCAGCGCGATGCCCGTCTCGCCGCGGACAATGCCGGTGACCACGCGGCCGCTCTTCAGCTCGATCTGCGTGGCCTTGTACTCGTTGGGGATGACGGCGCTGGGGTCGAGGATGTTCTCCAGCAGGTAATCGAGGTTGGGCCGATTCGAGCCGGTGATGTCGGGTCCGACCTTGCCGCCGACACCGTAGAGGGTGTGGCATTGCTGGCATGTCTTGGCGAACATGGCCCGGCCCAGCATCAGGTCTGGCAGCGGGGCAGCGGCGTTGAGCCTCTTCTTCCAGTCGGCGATCAGCTTGAGCCGGTCTGCCGGCGTGGTGCGGACGATGCCCCAGACCTCGCCGATCCGCTTTTCGAGGTCCTTGTCGTTGAAGACGCGCATCTGGCGGACCACCTCGGCGGGGATTTCACTGGCTGGCACTTTCTTGGCAGCCACTGCGTCCAGCAGCGCCCGGGCGTAGGAGGCGCGCGAGGTCAGGGTGGTCAGGGCGTCGCGTTTTTCTTCGAGCGTCAGGGACGGGTAGACGGCCAGGATGGCGGCGGGCGTTTTGGCGTCGTCGTAGCCGGCCAGGCCGCGGATGGCGGAACCCCGCAGGGCCGGCTCCTTGACCAGGGCCAGCAGCACCGGGGGCAGCTCCTTGTCGCGGGCGCCGATCAGGGCGGCCAACGCGCTCTGACGGGCCGGCAGGGCGGCGTCCCTGGCTTTCAGCACACGACGCAGCTCGGCAAAGGCCCGTGGATCGCCGAAGGTGACGGCGAGCGCCGTCGCCTGGGCCCGGACCTCGGCATCGCGGCTGCGGGACAGCTTGCCATACGCATCGGACCAGCGCGGCGGCATCGCCACCTGCCGCCGGCCCTTGAGCGCCTCCTGGACGCCGCTGAGCACGGCCCGCTGACGGTTGATGTCGTCGGCCTCGGCCAGCACGCGCACCACCTGTTCCATGGCCGCCGGCTTGTCCGACGAGGCGACGCGGCGGGCCATGAACGTCAGCAAGTAGGGGACCTTGGCCTGCAAGGCCAGGTCGAGCGCCCGGCCGGCGTCCTCGTCGGCCAGCGGCTCGGCGGCATACCAGTACATCAGCGGCAGGTTCGGATCGGTCGCGTCGGCGGCATGGCCGACCAGCGCTTCCAGCACTTCCCAGCGCTTGCTCGCCGGAATCCGCTGCAAGCCGGAGGCCAGGTAAAGGCGGACCATCGGCGACTGGTCGGTCGCGGCCAAGTCGGCCATCGTATGCAGGAGCCCGTCGGGCGCCGCGCGGTCTTCCAGGTGCAGTTGCAGCGCCCAGGCCCGCACCGATTGCGAATCGCTCTTGAGGCCTTGCTCCGTCGTCAAGCCGCCGGTGACGTGCAGGGCCCACAGGCCGCGCAACTGGCGAGCTTCGTCTTCATCCTCGAAGGCGATTTTCGCCAGGGCCTCTCGCGTGCCGTCCGCCAGCTTTTTGTTGGCCGCCCGCTCCTGCAGCAGTCGCCGGGCGTGGCGGCTATACCATTCATTCTTGTCCGATAGCAATTCGATCAATTCCTTGTCGGTCTTCTTGGCCAGGTCCACGCCAGTGACCGCCTTGCTGCCGCGGTAAACCACTTTGAAGATACGGCCATTGCTGCGATCCCAGGCGTCGACGTTGGGCCCGACGTGGCAGGCCTGCTTGTCGTACCAGTCGATGACGTAGACGTTGCCGTCGGGCCCAGTCCGCATGTTGATCAGGCGCGACCAGGCGTCGTTGGCCATCAGAAAATCGTGCCCGTGCGAGGCGATGAAGCCGGAGCCGGCGTGCTTGAGGATGTCCATGTTCAGGCGATGGCCGTGGATGTTCCCCATGAACATCTTGCCGCGATATTCTTCGGGCCAGGCGCCGCCCTGGTAGAGGAGCAGGCCGGCGTGGGCGTGGCCGCCCCCCTTGCTGCCGGAGCTGAGGTTGCCCGCCCACTGGTTGGCGCCCTGCCAGTGCAGGTGGTCGGCGATGGTTGGGATATCGGCGTAGGTGTAGGGATTGAAATGCCAGCCCGCCTGCCGCTGGAACCGGCCGCCCTGGATCATGTGGAAGGCGTGCGGCACCACGCAGGCCTCGATGAAGGCCTGGCCGTGGGCATCGAAATCGAGGCCCCACGGATTGCTCGTCCCCTCGGCGAAGAGTTCAAAGATATGTTTGGTCGGATGATAGCGCCAGACGCCGGCGTTGATGGGCGTGCGCTCCCTGTCCGGCGTCCCCGGTTTGCCGACGCGCGAGTGGGTGAAGACGCCGTGGCAGCCGTACAGCCAGCCGTCCGGCCCCCAGATGAAGGCGTTGAGCGTTTCGTGGGTATCTTCGTAATGCCAGCCGTCAAGGAGGATTTTCGGCTCGCCGGCCGGTTTGTCCTCGCCCTCCTTGATGGGGACGTACATCAGGTAAGGCGCGGCTCCGATCCAGACGCCGCCGAAGCCCACCTCCAGGCCGCTGACCAGGTTCAGGCCTTCCATGAAGACGGTGCGCTTGTCGAAATGGCCGTTGCCCTTGGTGTCCTCGAAGATGACGATGCGGTCTTTACCCTTGCCCTCCGGGGCACGGACGGGGTAGGTGTAAGCCTCGGCGACCCAGAGCCGGCCACGGTCGTCCAGGCACAGGGCGATCGGCTGCTTCACGTCCGGCTCGCCGGCAAACAGCTTGACCTCGAACCCCTCGGGCACAGTCATGACTTCGGCGGCCTTATCCGGCGGCAGGCCGGCGTACTTGTAGCTGTCGGGCGGTGCCGGTGCGTTCTGCCGCGGCGGCACCTTCGGATCGGCCGCATGGAACCGGAAGTTATCGAAGTTGATGTGCCCCCAGCCGCCGGAGCTGGTGTCAACCAGGCGGATGAACATCTCCTGGCCCATGTGCTTGGCCAGGTCGATGGCCACGGGACGAAGGTTCTCCTCGTCCAGGCCGGAGGTGCTGGAAATGACCTCCTTGTTCCGGGCCAGGACCAGCTCAACGCGGCGTGGCGGGCGAGGCCCCGCCGCCGACGAGGAAGGTCGCCCACGGGTGGGTGATCCGGAACGAGACGGATGTCAGGGTGCCCTGCGGCTTGTCCCCGGCCAGCTCGTAACCGCCGATCCAGTAGTTCCCCTGGTGCTGGCTTTTCATGTCGCCGCGGCGCGGGGCGACGGTGTCGCCCTTGATCGGCTGTCCCTTGAAGGCGTCCCCCTCGGCGGTCCAGTCCTTGAGGGTGCCGGTCTCGAAATCGAGATTGAGCGGCTTGCCCTCGGCGTCGCGGGGGAGGAGGCCCTCCGGCGGCGTCCTTGGCGGATCGGCCGCCAGGAGGGGGAGAGACACGGCGAAGAGCAGAGCGAGCACGGAATGGCGGCGCATGAGGACACCCCGGAGAGAACGGGACAAGGGAACATGCAGTCCGATTGTCGCGTTTGTCGGGCGGTTGTCAACGGGGTGGGTACATGCTCGTGGTCAAAGGTTGCTAACGGCGCCTGGTGGTACGGCCAAATCCTTGGACGCCCCGTTTGGGCCGGTCGGTCGCTGTGAGGTCAGGATATCGTTGAGTACATCAAGAGCATAACGATCTTCGATCTCCGCCAATTCGGTGATGACCTCCAGGACTCGCTGCGGGTAATCGGCTGACTGTTCCGACGCGGGTAGATAGACAAAGCCCTCGTCACTGCCTGCCGGTTTGTCGAAAGCCAGCTGCTGGGGACGGGGGGCGGGCCGCTCCGTCCAGCCGCGATCTCGGAGATAGGCCGTCAACTCGGCGATGCGCACCTTGGGGACACGGGGATCCACCCAGCGTCTCAGTCCGTTCAACATGGCTCCTCTCCTCGTGCCACCTGGCCCTGTGGCCGAGGGCGTTTTCCTCATACCAATCTTCTCGCCGCGGCAGGACCGTGTCAACCGGCTCTGTCGCCCACCGTCCGTGTCACTCATCCCCCCCTCGCATTCGCTTGCATCACCTGCTGGATCACCGCTGCCAGCGGCGGGGTGCCGGTCATCTCCTCGATCTCCGGCGCCAGGGCCCGGCGCAGGATACTGTGGACGATCTCTTCCGGAGAGACACCGGCCCGGGCCGCCCGTAGGCGAATCGCCGCGCCCACGGGGTCCGCGCTGTCCAGGGAAATGGGTATTGCCATCGACATGATAACTCCTCTCTGAGGGCTTGAAGTCCAACCCGTCCGGAGGGCCGGCGCCAAGGCGCGGATCGAACCGGAAGATCCGCAGCCGCATGAGCAGGGGGGAGAGACTGAGGCGGAGAGTGGCAGCCGCTTGCTGTGAAGCGACCGCGGTCGGCTCCATCCCGGGAGGGCAGCCTCCTTGCCTGCATGCACCGATTGTACTTGGAGGTTGGCGGGATGGCAATCGGTGCAGCCCCATCAGGGCGGCGTCAAGCCGAGGCTGGCGGCATAGTCCTTGCGACGCTGCTCGGGCGGATCGAGGGCCCGCCAGCGCTTGTCCACCGCTTGCAACGCAGCAAGCGGCTCCTTGGCGCCTCGAGTGCCGACCGCACCTCCTCGATGAGGATCTTGCGGTAGCCGGCCTGGTTCGGCAGGCGCAGGCGCGTGGCCGGGTTGCCCAGACCGGAGTGCTCCAGGGTCTGCCGCAACGCCTGCCGCAGGGCCCGGGTCTGGTCCTGGTCCAGGCCGAAGGAGGACCAGCCCGCGGCGTCGGACAGCAGATCGCGGCGCAGGGCGCCGCCGCCCCAGGCCGGCTCAATGGCCACTTGTTGCGTCACGGCCGGCCCGCTCAGCTCGGCCAGCAGGGCAAACGCAGCATCCGCCTGGGCGCTACTGCGAGGTACCACCCCGACATAACCGCCCGCGCCCAGGTAAGGCACGTAATTGGCCCCGGCCGGCTTCTCGGCCTTGCCGCTGGTGGTGTCGAAGAACACCCGGCTGCCGGGGACACGGCAAATGCCGAACGTCGGGTGGGCGGCGCTTTTCTCGAAACGTCCGATCCACGAAGCGTCTGCCAGGCACAGGACCGCATCGCCCGCCGCGAACGCCTCGGGCCCCGGCTTGCCGTTTGCCGCTGCTCGATACTTCTGCATCCGCTGCAAGAGCGACAGCGCGTAAACGAAACCGGGCGTGGCCATCCTCGGCTCGCCGGTCGCAAGATCGCAGTGGAACGAGAACAATTCGGACCGCACATCACGGTCCCGCGGCAAGTCCAGAGCGCTCATGGGGCGAACCGCGCTGGAAGCGGCGATGCTGAAAAACGCCAGGTCGATCTCGTCATCGTTCTGTAACGGTGGGAGGCTCGATTTCGCGCCAGGGCGTCCCGCGAAAAACTCGGCAACGTCGGCAAACTCTTCCCAGGTGGCTGGTGGCACCAGCTCGCGCTGGAAGCGCTTCCGATACTCGCCCTGGATCACTGCGTCGCCGAACTGGTCCAGCCGATAGAAACAGAGCGGTGCCTCGCCCAGTACGGGAAGAGCGAAGACCTGCTCGCCCCAGCGCAACAGCCGCTCGCGGTAGATCGGCAGAATCCCGGACCAGTCGTAGCCGCGCCGGCCATCGCTGCCTACTCGCCCCCGCGTGTAGTCGTCGGGCAAGGGGGTGAGCCGATCGGCGGCGGCCCAGCGGCCCAGGGCAGCCGGCTCGATCAACCAGAGGTCCGCGTCGGCTACGCCGGCGGGGTCGTCCAGAGCACCGAAGCTGGCCAGTTTGAGGTTGACTCCTTCGCGCGTGGCCCAGGCACGCCCGTAGCGTTCGACGATAGTTCGCGCTGGCTCGCCCGGGCAGGCCGCCACCAAGGTGATACCGGCGAAGGGGCGTGGTGGGGTCTGTGGCGCTGTTGCGGCCGGCGGGCCGCAACCGGCCAAGGCGGCCAGCACGGCTGCCACACCCAACCAGGAAAAAAGAAGGCGCATCGTGGTGCTTTTCCATTGCATCGGCCGCCCCGCGCTGCCTACAATGACGGGCGCCCTGGGTGGGAGTCTCATTAGCCCCCTATTCTACGGCCGCCGGCCGAAAGTAGATCGGCTGACTCGCTGCGGCCGCCGTAGGGAGACCCGCCTGATCGCACCAGGGAAGTGGTTGTGCGGCGCGCCACATTTTCTTGGCATCGCCCGAATCGAACGATCCCGAGCAGCAGTCCTCCGTAGCCCATCGCCTTCGCCTTGGGGTCTCGAAGCGTCGGCATTCTATCGCCTCGATCAACGTCGATCCCGCCGGCAACGAGGTTCTCTTATGAAGTTGAGTCTGGTCGTTTTGACGCCGGGCAAGACGGAAGGCAAGGTGATTCCGATCACCCTGTCGCAATTTGTCATCGGCCGCGACCCCCAGTGTCACCTGCGGCCGGCCAGCGCTGTCATCAGCAAGCGGCACTGCGCCATCCTGATCCGCGACGGCAAGCTCTTCCTTCGCGACTTCGACAGTACCAACGGCACCTTCGTCAACGAACAACCGGTCAAGGGCGAGATCGAGGTCAAGCACGACGATCGGCTGCGGGTCGGCCCGCTCCTCTTCGGGATTCGCGTCGAACTGACGGGCCCGGCGCCGGTGAACCGGCCGACGCCGCCGCCGCCGAGCAAGAAGGCGGTCGATCCGGACATGAGCGACGACGACTCGATCGCCGCCATGCTGCTCGACCTGCAGGAAGACGGTGGCAAAGCCTCGGGCGGCACCGCCTCCGATGTGCCCGAGGGAAGCACGGTCATGGACCTGAAAGCCCCGGCTTCCCCCGAGGCTGAAGCCGCCGCCAAGGAAGCGGAAAAGGACAAGGACAAGAAAAAGGCGGAAGGGAACACCTCCACCGCCGCCAAGGCTATCCTCGAAAAGTACATGAAACGCCCGCGCGGGTAGTGAAGGGTCGGGAATTTCTCAGGGCAGGCAGTCCTGGCGGACAGTTTGGGTTGCGCCGGCCGAGGGGCGCAACGAAGCGCTATCGTCATAAGACATTGCGCCAAAAGCACTTAATAGGTTGCATTGCGCCGGCGCGCGCACACAACATCGAGCGGAGTGTCCGCCCCGGGTTCGCCGACACCCCCACCTTGGACAAGCTGCCTGAAGGGCCCATCTCCCCTCGCTCGGAATTGCTGGCTGGGCAAGGGGTTGGAGCGCGGAGGTCAATCGCGTGGAGTTTGCCGCATCGCCGGCGCCGTCCGCCGAGTCCGGGCGGCTCGGCGTATCCCTTCGCCGTCGGCTGCAAACTCGTCTGCTGTCCTGGTTCGAGACGGCCCGCCGCGATCTCCCCTGGCGCCGGAGTCGCGACCCTTACGCCATCTGGATCAGCGAGGTCATGCTCCAGCAGACGACGGTCGCTGCTGTCGTCCCCTATTTCCAGCGCTTCTTGCACACTTTCCCCACCCTGCGCGACCTGGCGGCAGCCCCCGAACAGGAGGTCCTGCGCCTCTGGGAAGGGCTCGGTTACTACCGTCGGGCGCACGACCTGCACCGTGCGGCCCAGCAGCTGGCGGCCAGTCACGGCGCCATCCTCCCCGATGATCCGGACGTTCTGCGCGAGCTGCCCGGCATGGGCCGCTATACTGTGGGCGCTGTCCTGTCGCAGGCCTTCGACCGCCGCCTGCCGATCCTGGAGGCCAACAGCCTGCGCGTGCTTTGCCGGCTATTCGGCCGCCGAGATGACCCGCGCCGCGGCCCGGCCCAGCGCTGGCTCTGGAGCGTCGCCGAGCACTTGCTGCCGGTCAAGCGCGTCGGCGATTTCAACCAGGCGCTCATGGAGCTGGGTGCCGTCCTCTGCACGGTGACGGCTCCGCGATGCACCAGATGTCCGCTGACCTCCAACTGCGTCGCCCGCCGGCTGGGTCTCCAGGAGGAGATTCCGGCAAAGGGACCCCCGACTGCGATCACGGAGGTGCGGGAAGCAGCGGCGGTGATTCGCCGGGGCGCTGACGTGCTGCTTGTGCAGCGGCCGGAATCGGCCAAACGATGGGCCAACCTGTGGGAGGTCCCCCACGGCCCGCTCGGCGAAGGGGAGTCGCACGAGGCAGCCGTTGCCAGAATAGCGGCGGAAATCGGTCTTTGTGTGGTGGTGGGTCCGGAGATCATGACGATCCGCCACGGTATAACGCGCTACCGGATCACGATGACCTGCTACGAAGTCGAGCACGCCGGCGGCGAGTTCCGTTCCGCATTTTACCGCCAGGGACTCTGGGTGGCACCGGAGCGGTTGGCGGACTACCCTGTCAGTGCGCCGCAGCGCCGGCTGGCGAAGGCGGCGGTGAAGGCGGAACGACAGAGGCGACTGTTCTGATTCGCTGATTCGCGACAGCGCCTTGTGTCGCCAACGGAATCCTGAGGTCACCATCATGCGATTGACGTTCATTACCGCGGTGCTGGCGCAGGTGCGCTGTTGTGGCACGGTCTCCCGACCGTGCCACCCGGCCTGACCGAAGGTCTCCCGGAATCCGCGAAAGTAGCGTGGAGACCTTCGGTCCGCCCAAGTGGCACGGTGTGGAGACCTTCGGTCCGCCCAAGTGGCACGGTCAGGAGACCGTGCCACAACCAGTGATTCGCGTCAGCGCCTTGAGTCGCCAACGGAATCGTGAAGGCTGCACCATGCGATTGACGTTGATTACCGCGGTGCTGGCGCTGAGCCAGGTGGCCGCCCTACGAGCCGCCGAGACAGCCACGAAGCCGAACGTCCTTCTCATCGTGGCCGACGACATGGGTTTCTCCGACGCCGGTTGCTATGGCGGCGAAATTGCCACCCCGAACCTTGATGCCCTCGCGAAGGAGGGTCTGCGCTTCACACAGTTCTACAACACGTCGCGCTGCTGGCCATCGCGGGCGGCCATCCTCACCGGTTACTACGCCCAGCAGGTGCGACGCGACACCGTCCCAGGGATCAAAAGCGGCGGCCAGGGCGTTCGCCCCGCCTGGGCCCGCCTGCTGCCCGACCTCTTGAAGCCGCTTGGCTACCGCACCTATCATTCCGGAAAGTGGCACGTGGATGGCAAGCCCCTGCAGAACGGCTTCGACCACTCCTACAGTCTCGACGACCACGACCGGCACTTCACGCCCCGTCAGCACACCGAGGACGACAGGCCCCTACCGCCGGTCGAGGCCAAGACCGGTTATTACTCCACCACGGCAATCGCCGACCATGCCATCAAGTGCCTGAAGGAACACGCCGCGAAATACGCGGACAGGCCTTTCTTCGAGTACCTGGCGTTCACAGCGCCGCATTTCCCGTTGCAAGCGCCGCCCGAGGATATTGCCCGCTACCGCAAAACGTACCTGGCCGGCTGGGACGCCATGCGCAACGACCGCTGGAAGCGGCTCCAGGAGTTACACATCGGCGGCACGTCGCTTTCCGCCATCGAACGCGATCTCGGCCCGCCGTACGCCTTTCCCGACGCGCTTAAGAAGCTCGGCCCCAACGAGCTGAACCGCCCGCTGCCGTGGAAGGACCTCAGCCCGGAACAGCGAGACTTCCAGGCCAGTAAAATGGCCGTTCATGCAGCGATGGTGGACCGCATGGACCGCGAGATCGGCCGCGTGCTGGATCAGGTGCGAGCCATGCGGGCCTGGGACAACACCCTCGTTTTCTTCCTCTCGGACAACGGGGCCAGTGCTGAGATCATGGTCCGTGGCGATGGCCACGATCCACACGCCGAGTGCGGCACCGGGGCGAGCTTCATCTGCATCGGGCCCGGTTGGTCGAGCCTCGCCAACACGCCGTTCCGCCGGCACAAAACATGGGTCCACGAGGGGGGCATTTCGACGCCGCTCATCGTCCACTGGCCGCGCGGAATCTCGGCCCGCGGCGAGCTGCGGCACACGCCGGGTCACGTGATTGACCTGGCACCGACGATCCTGGAAGCGGCCGGCAGCAAGCGACCCGAACAGTGGCAGGGAAAGCCCATGCCGGCGGCTCCGGGCAAGAGCCTCGTCCCCCTCTTCACGAAGGATGGCACGGTGACCCATGATTCCTTGTGGTGGCTGCACGAAGGCAATCGCGCGCTGCGGGCCGGCAACTGGAAGATCGTCGCTGCCGGAAAGGATAGTCCCTGGGAACTGTACGACTTGACGTTCGGATCGATCAGAAACCCGAGACTTGGCAAAGGAGCGACCCGACAAGGTGCGTGAGCTGGCCGCGCTCTGGACGAAACAGTTTGAGGAATACACGGCGCTAGCCAAACAGGATCTATCACCGGATCCCCAGGCCAATCCCAAATGAAGGGTGCGCTGGGTAGCTGAAGTCGCCAGACTTCAGAAAGCCCGAACTCCGGCGAGTTCGGCTACCCCAAGTCCAAGCCTTGACGACGCACTACCTGCTCTTCGAGTTCGAAAACGCGCTGCTCGCCGCCTCCTGAAACTCTCTTCTCACCTCCGAAGCATCGGAATTTGGGAAATTCGCCCGTTGGACCATGAGAATGTAGATCCGCTTCGTTGCTGGATCAATCCATGCCTGGGTCCCATAGGCGCCGCCGTGGCCGAACGTGCCCGGTGAGAGCATGGCCGTGACGCCTTGGGGCTTGCGAACGACGCACCAGCCAAGGCCCCAGCCGTTGCCGGGAGTGAAGCCGGTCTTCAGGTCGGCGGTCTGGATCGTGGTCATGAGCTTGACCGTCTCCGCTTTGAGGTAGCGCTTGCCGTCGAGCTCGCCGCCGCGCAGCACCATCTGACAAAAGCGGGCGTAATCGGTGGCTGTGGAAAACAGCCCACCGTTCGGGGCGGGAAAGCGGTCCATGCTGGTAGGGGATTTGCCGCCCAGGAAGAAGTTTTCGGCCACTTCGAGTTCTCCCTTGTCGGTGCGCCGGTACGACTTCGCCAGGCGCGGCAGCTGTTTCTCCGTGAGATAGAATGTGGTGTCTTTCATCCCGAGCGGACCGAACAGCCGCCGTTGGAGCAGCTTGGCGAGCGGCTCACGGGTAACAACCTCGGCGATGCAGCCGCCGGTGTTGATCCCCGATTGACAGTAAGCCCATTTCGAGCCCGGCGTGAACCCGACTGGTTTGGCGACATAGAGAGGGATGACGGAGGCCAAGGTCTTGGCATCCCGCGCCTGCGCGGCGGTGATTTCAGCCAGGCCCGAGGTGTGCGTGAGCAGGTGACGGATGGTAACCTTGGCCGGTTTGCCGTCGGCCGTCTTGAGTTCCTTGAATTCCGGCAGGTATTTTTCGACCGGATCGTCGACGGAAAGAAGCCCCTCGTCCTGGAGCATGAGCAGCAGCGTGGCGAGTACCGGTTTGCTCATGGAGGCGATCCAGAAAATGGTATCCGCCCGCATCGCCTCGCGCGTGTCGAGGGCCGCATGGCCCGACGCGTCGAGGTGAATGATCCGGTCAGGCGTCGCGACCAGGGTCACTGCGCCGGCGATCTCCTGGGCGGCAATCTGTTTGCGCATGCGCTCGCTGATTGCCGCAACGGCCGGCGGCTTGCGCTGTTCTGCCTTTCCCTGTATCACTTTGAGGAATTCAAACAACACCTTTGTGGCCGGGTCGTCGGGCTTCCCCAGGTCCGCGTTGAGCTTGTTGTGGGTGGTTTCTTTGGCACCAAAGACCGTGACAGGAATGCCCGCATCTTTCAGCACATTCCCCAGACGCAGCGCCTGCGCGGTCGTGTCGGGATGGCCGGCGACATGCAGGAGCAGGAACGGAGGAATGCCCTTGTCTTTTGCCACATGCGTGACCGCGGAGAAATCGCGATGTTTGGCCGGGTCGTTGCCGAATTTCTCGCGATGGCCGAACTTCGCTTTCGGCAGGCCATGCACCCGCCAACGGGTCTCGGCCGTCTCGATGATGGCCGGCACGTCGTAGGTGTCTCCATCAACGGGCACACACCCTTTGACAATGGCGAGTGACAGGCCCTCGGCTTTCAAATAGCGGTCGTCGGTACAGATCAAGGCGGCGAGCTGCGCACCGGCGGAATGTCCCATGATGAACAGATGCTTCGGATCGCCGCCGTAGTCGGCGATATGGTCATGCACCCAGCGGACGGACTTGGCCACGTCGCGCACGATGGTCGCCATGTCCACCTTGGGCAGGAGTCGATAGTTGGTGGAGACGAATACGAACCCCTTGTCCATGAACACCTGCGGCTTGATCTGAACGTCGGTTTTGTCGCCAGACTGCCAGCCGCCGCCGTGAATCCAGAAAACAACGGGCAGACCTTTCGCATTCTTGGGCGAGTACACGTCGAGGACCTGGCGCTCGTCCGCCTTGTCGGCATAGGCAATGTCGCGCTTGACGTTCTGGGCCTCGTTCAGATACGCGGCCAGATCCGTGGCCGGCCCTTGCGCAACGGCAGCCACGGCCAGCGCCAACGTGGTGAAGAACATAAGGTGACCTCCAGATTCAAACGACGGTCGCTTGTCCAGTAGCCTAACAAATCAGGAGGCGGTGGCCAGTCAGGACATGGGCGAACGGCAATGGCGACGACGATGACCACTCTGGCGCGGAGGCACCGGCGGCAAGGACGTGGGCTTGCCCGCGGGACCGGCGACGGTGCAGACCCACTCGGCCGTCCGCCTGCCGTTCAGGGCAGGCAGGTTTGAGCCCGTGAAACCATGGGAAACCGTGGAGTCACCTTGCCGAGAAGGCAGAAGGCGTGTAAAATGCTCGAAGCGTCGAAGTCATAAGTCGCTAGAAGGCTTGGCTTTACGCTTCGGGGCGTGGCGCAGTTTGGCTAGCGCGCCTGAATGGGGTTCAGGAGGTCGGAGGTTCGAATCCTCTCGCCCCGACATCGCAAGGGCTGGCGTAACAACAAGTTGCGGCGGCCCTTGTTTGTTGATCCTGCCGATGAGGTAGGATACTGGATAGGAAACCCCGGCGTGACTCGCCGGGTAGTACCGGAAAGACGCGGCCCGCTGCGGAACGGCGGGCAAGAGCAGGCCTCTCGGCTTACCCGTGAAACGGGAGAACTGCTCATGCGTCCGAATCATCCCTGGTACTGGTCCGCCAAGAACGCCTGGTTCGTCGAGATCGGCGACCAGCGGCACCAGCTCGGCAAGCACCCCGAAGGTGTTCCGCCACCCCGCAAACGCAAACGCGGCGATACGCCGCCCCGTCCCCCGGAAGAGATCGAGCAGGCGTACCACCGCCTGATGGCCACCTCCAGCCGCAAGCTGCCCGAGGCTGACACGCTCAAGGTCTGCACGGTCTGCGACCTGTTCCTCGACTATTCCCAGAAGCACCACGCCGTCGGCACGTACAACGGCTACCGCGATTTCTTGCAGGACTTCTGCGAGATGCACGGCACGCTGCTCGGCAAGGAGCTGAAGCCGCTGCACGTCACCCGCTGGCTGGACGCCCATCCC
>CAWHCN010000008.1:0-590881 GCA_963827935.1 uncultured Planctomycetota bacterium
GGGCGCCCGCCGCTGCGCGGTGATCGCCATCAAGCGGGCCTTCAACTGGGCCGAGGGCGAAGGGCTGCTCGCCTTGAACCCGCTTCGCAAGGTAAAGAAGCCGCCGCAGACCTTCCGCGAGCGCGTCTTCAGCCGCGAGGAGCGGCAGGAGGTGATGGCCGCCATCCGCGACCGGGCGTTCCACGACTTCGTCTTCGCCATGCAGGAGACCGGCTGCCGGCCCAGCGAGGTTTCCCGCGTCACGGCCGCCCACGTCAACCTGGAGCTGGGGGTCTGGGCGTTCGCCGACCACAAGACGGTCAAGCAGACCGGCAAGCCACGGATCGTGTACCTGACCCCGGCGATGGTGGAACTCACCACCCGGCTGATGGCCGAGCATCCTGACGGCCCGCTGTTCCGCGGCCCGCGCGGAGGAAAGCCCTTCACGCGCAACGGCATCCGCTGCCGTTTCAAGCGGCTGCGGCAGAAGCTGCCCCACCTGAAGGGGCTGATCGCCTACGCCTACCGCCACAGCCGGCTGGACAGGGGCCGGGGGCGCGAGTGGGTCCGTATTGCTGCCTGTCACGACGGTACCACGACGGTGCACCGGCCCAGTCTACCAGGCCGGACTCATGCCCGCCGATAAGGCGAGCCCGACTCGTACAGGCCCAAGCAGCGGCGGCATTCCGCTTGCTCCGCGGCGGGCGCAAGCGTCAGGGCCTGGGTGGCCCAGCGAACGGCCTCCTCCCAGCGGCCGACCTCGGCACAGGCGGCGGCCAGCGTGCTGAGGCAGCTCGCGTCGTCCCAACCCGAGAGATTGCAGGCGTGAGTGGCCAGCTCGATGCCCATGGCGGCATCGCGCAGGCGCAGGTCGGGCCAGACGATCCAGAGCCAGGCGAACTTGTTGTAGGCGTCGGCCCGCGGCCAGCGGCGCACGACCTCGATGTGATCGCTGAAGGCACGCTCGTGGTCGTGTGTGCCCATGTAGGCCAGGCCGCGGCTGTGGTAGGCACTGACGAACCGGGGGTTTAGCTCGAGCGCCCGGTCGAAATCGGCAATGGCCTGTGCGTACTGGCCCAGGCTCGCCCAGGCCAGCCCCCGGTTGTGATGGGCCGCGGCGAAGCTGGGCCGGAGCCGCAGCACCTCCGTGAAGTCGGCGAGGGCCTGGTCGTGGGCACCCGCTTCCTGATGGGCGCTCCCGCGGTGGTACCACGCCAGCACGAAACCGGGCCGGCGGCGAATCGCCGCGCTGTAGTCGGCAACAGCCCGGACATGATCCCCGCGGGCGCGGTGGAGGTCGCCGCGATTGTGGTAAGAGTTTACCAACGCGGGATCGAGCCGCAGCGCCTCGTCGTAGTCCCGGTAAGCGCGCTCGTAGTCGCCCAGGGCACTATGGAGAAAGGCGCGGTTGTGGTAGGCGAGTGCGAACTTCGGCCGCAGCCGCATCTCCGCATCGTAATCGGCCAGCGCCCGCTCGTACTCGCCCAGCCCGGTGAGCACATAGCCGCGGTCGTGATAGGCATTGGCCAGCCCTGGGTTCAGGCGGATGGCCTCTGTGAAGTCGCGCAGGGCGATGTCGTACCGGCGCAGGGCCGTGTGGGCGAAGCCGCGGTTCTGGTGCGCCAGGGCCAGCTCCGGATCGAGCCGCAGCGCCGTGTCGCAGTCGGCAATGCTCCGCTCGTACTGCGCCAGGGCGGCGTAGGCCAGCGCGCGGTTGTTGTAGGCCCCGGCGCAGCTCGGATCGAGCCGGATGGCCTCGTCGAAGTCCGCGATGGCCGGCTCGTAATCCCGGCGGGAGGCGCGGGCGAAGCCGCGGTTGTTGTAGAGAACGGGGTCGTGCGGGTCGAAGTGGAGGGCATCGGTGAACGCGGCCACGGCTCCAGCGTAATCGCCGGCGGTCACGAGTTCTCGGCCGCGACGATTTGCTGCCGAGGCTGACTCGCGATCCACCAGGCGCGACCCGTCGGCCGGCGGGCTGAAGACCCAGTCGACGAGGGGTGCTGACCCGGTCGCGAGCGGGAGGACGGCGCCGCAGACAGCGCACCGCGCAGATCCCTGCTGCGGGGGGGACCCCGGGAGCGAGTTGTGGCAGTGCGGACAGCAGGACAGCATGCGCTACAACCCGTAAGGTCAGTGCCTTGGTTAGCGGCGGGTTACTCCGGGGTGCCCGCGTCGTCATCGCCACCTCCGACCGCGTCGCCGCCGTTGTCCTGCGGCAAGAAGTAATTGTCGCCGATCGGCGCATCGGCTACCACGGTCCTGGGGCGATTGCGCTCACCGATCTGCGGTGTGAAGCTCGGGCCATCCGCAGTCCCCCATCCCACGGCGAGGAGCGCGTCCAGTGCGGCAGAATACGCGCCGGGAGCCACCCCGGCGGTCGGACCGTCCTGACGCCCGGCCGTCGGGCCGCCGTTGTCTGCGTACCCGCCGACCAGCAGGTCCCCACCCGCCTCGTCGCCGACCAGTAGGTCAACACCCGCTCCGCCCACCAGCAAGTCGTCGTTGGCGTCAGCCGGCATCTCCGGCCGCAGCCAGGATTGCACCGGCGCCGACGGCGCGAATGGAGCCGGGGACACGTCGAGAAGCACGGGCGACCAGGTGGTGGCAGGCGCAAGCCGGTCGTTCCCCTGGCTGCCGGCAGGGGACGTGGACAACGGCCCCGCTGCCGTGCCGGGGAGCTGCAACGGGGCGACATCGGTCGTGACGATGACGCCCGGCAACTGGCCGGCGGAGAGCGCCTCGGCCACGCGGAGCGGCGTCACGCCTTCCGTGAGCGCGTTTCGGAGGGCCGGGGGCGACGGCGCCGCTTGCACCGCCGAGGTCGGCGCTGGTGCGCCCACCAGGTCGATCGAGAGGTTGCCCGTCCCGCGGGTCCCCCCGAGTACCGCGTCGGACACCTTGAAGACGTTGGCCGAGCCCTGGGTGCTTTGCGACCCGGAAGCGCCGCCGGCGCTGGCAGTGGCGTTGATCGGGGAGGTCCCCTGGTAGGCGACCAGGTCGGGGACCAGGAGGTTGGCCACGGGGGTCCCCAGCCCGGTCACCATGTTGTAGCCCGCCGACGCCGTGTAACCGCCGTTGGTGCCGCTGGTGATGGAATTGAAATCGGCCGCGGACAGGTTGTACAGGGCCTGCTGAATTTCGGTGCCGCCGTTACTGCTGAGGGTCGCCTCGCCGGCGGCCACCCGACCCTGATCCACAAGGGCGATGAGGCCGGCCCAGGACGGCGCCGACAGGCTGGTGCCGCCGACCACCACCCACGGATTATCGGCGGGCGAGTTGTACGGGTCGGCGATCCACGCCCCGGTGGCCGGATCGGCCAGGAAGGACACGTCGGGGGTCGTGCGGTTGCCCGTGGACTGGACGCCATCCTGGTAGGCCGGCTCCGGCTCGTATTGGCTGACGCCGCCGCCGCTGCCGATGAACGCGCCGACGGTGCTGGAATAATAGCCCCATCCCGTCTCCGAGTTGTACGAATTGTCCCCGTTGAGGTAGAGGCTGGTGCCGCCGATCGCCACTACGTTGGGCGAGAAGGCCGGGTATTCTGGGTCCGCCGTGCCGTAATCACCCGTGCTGGCCACGAAGGTCACGGGCGTGTGGCCGGCCGGCGTCGTGAAGTCGCCGTCGTACTGGGCCTCGTCGGCCGACAGCACCGCCTGACCCTCGGGGAAGCCCCAACTCATGGAGACGATCGAGACACCCGGCTGGTTGGCGGCGGTGACCACGCTGGCCATCAGGTCGGACAGCGACTGGCTGTTCGCTTCCACGACAACGATCTGGGCCCCCGGGGCCAGGGCATGAGCCCACTCCACGTCCAGCTCTTCTTCCAACTCCCAGCCGCCGGTCGGGTCGGGGGCTGGCAGCGATGTCGCCTGGCCCGTTTGATTGAGCACTGTCAGGAACGACGAGGCCGGGCCGTACTGGTCGTACAGCGTCGGCCCGGAGGCATTCACCCCGAACTGGCCGTCGAACGTGTCCAGGGCCTGGGCAATGTTCGGGTCGTCGTAGGCATCGACGATGGCAATGGTCTGGCCCGTACCGTCGTAAGCGAGGTTGTTGATGCCGTAGGCGGTGCGGACCTGGTCGGGGGAGAATGCGGTAGTACCATTGCTGGTCGACAATTGGAAGATGGCATTGCCGTTGATGTTCAGGGTGCTGGCGATGATGGTCGCCGGGAGCGAGGCGGTCCCGAGTTTCGAGTTGCCGCTCATGGTGATGGCGGCGGCAGGCGCGTAAATGATGCTCGCCGAGGTCGGGTCCGCATTGCCGCTGAACGTCAGGGTGTTGGCGTTCGCCCGGCCCTGGAAGATCAGGACGTACGCGTAGGTACCGGTCGTGGCCGGCGTCACGTTGAACTGGGCGTTGCCGCTGAACGTCATGGCGCCATAGGTCCCGCCGTCGACCCCGTTGGCATACTTGCTGCCGCCGTTGTAGATCATGACGCCGGAGCCGTTGACGATGCCGTTGCCGCTGACCGTCATCCCACCGCCGGCGATCACGTAGACGCCGGCCTTCATCGTCAGCACCCCGTTTCCGGACACCTGGATCGAGCTATAGATCCCCGGGCTGATCGTGAGGCTGCTGTTGCCCGACAGGTTAACCGAGGACACGGTGCCGCCGACGTTGGGCACGGGCAAGTTGACTTCCGGATCGCCGACCGACGCCACGCCGGTGGTCGCGGCGGGGCTGACGTGGGCATTGCCGCTGACCTGCGACTTGCCGACCACCTGGACGCTGCCGGCCGAGACAATCGCGTTGCCGCTGGCCGATAGCGCCGTCGAAGAACTGGAATCGATGTCGATCACACCCGTGACCGTGAGTTGCGCATTCCCCGAGATGGTCAGGGCCCCGGCCGCCGTCGGGCTCAGCAGGTAAACCGATGACCCCGTGCTCACGTTCTGAGACACGGTCAGGCTGGTGCTCGTGTTCGTGGCGACCTGGTAGTTGCTGTCGCTTATGTCGGTGTAGCTGTACGTGATGGTGTAGGGCGTGCTGGACACCGCCAGCCCGCTGGTCGGAAGGGTGGCCGTGAACGTGCCGTTGGGGCCGATGCTGGCCGAGGTTGAGGCGCTGCCGGCGCTGACCGTCACACTGCCTGGCGGGACCAGCGAACCCGCTTTCAGCGTGCCGGAGAGGGTCACCGATGCGGTGCCGACGACGATGGTCTGTGACGCGGTCAGGCCGCTGAACGCCGGCGCGGCCGCCGTGATCTTCCCCGGGCCGCTCGCCGTGGTCGGTAGGGTGTAGTCGCTGGCCAGCGTACCCGAACCCGCCGTGAACTGGCTGGCCGACAGGTTCGCCGTCACCGTCGTGGCGCTGGCCACCAGGGCGCTGTTGTACGTGCCGGCCGTTTGGGTCACTGTGAAGCTCTCGCTGCCGATCAGGCCGGAGAGGCTGAAGTTGCTGGAGGTGAGGGTGGCATTGGTGGTCCCGTCGTAGGCCTTCGTTGGAGTGCCGATGATCGACGCCGTGAGCGTCTTGGCTGTGATCGTCGCTGACTGGGTGGACGCCGTGAGCGTGTAGTCGCCGTTGCCCGTACCAGTCAGAGACAGACCGCCGAACGTGACCGTTGTGGCCGTCGCCACATCCTTGCTGTTGTAGGTGCCGGTGGGCGTGCCCGTCAGGCTCACCGTGTCAACGCCGTAGGGTGTGCCGTCCGACGTGCTGCCGGTGCCCGCCGTCTCCGCGGTCTTCAAGGCGGCTGTGCCGCTCACCACGGCCGTCGTCGTGCCGTTGTAGACCTTGCTTGCCGGCACCGACAGGCCGCCATACGTCAACGCCTTGGCTGTGATCGTCGCTGACTGGGTTGATACCATCAGCGTGTAGTCGCCGCTTTGCGCCCTGTCAGCGACAGCCCGCCGAACGTGACCATTGCCGCCGTCGCGACATCCTTGCTGTTGTAAGTGCCGGTGGGCGTCCCCGTCAGGCTTACCGAGTCCACGCGGTACGGTTTCCCGTCAGCGGTCGTGCCAGCGCCGGCGGCCTCCGTCACCTGCAATGCGGCCGTGCCGCTCACCACGGCCGTCGTCGTGCCGTTGTACACCTTGCTCGCCGGCACCGTCAGGCCGCTATACGTCAACGCCTTGGCTGTGATCGTCGCTGCCTGAGTGGACACCGTGAGCGTGTAGTCGCCGCTTTGCGCGCCCGTCAGCGACAGCCCGCCGAACGTGACCATCGTCGCCGTCGCTACATCCTTGCTGTTGTAAGTGCCGGTGGGCGTACCCGTCAGGCTCACCGAGTCCCCGCTGTAGGGTGTGCCGTCAGACGTGCTACCGGTGCCCGCCGTCTCCGCGGTCATCAACGCGGCCGTGCCGCTCACCACGGCCGTCGTCGTGCCGTCATACACCTTGCTCGCCGGCACCGACAGCCCGCTATACGTCAACGCCTTGGGGCTGATGGTGAACGTCGTGCTGACGCTGGCGCTCGTGTAATCCGGGCTGCCGGCGAACGAGGCTGTCGCCGTGTAGCTGCCCGCGTCGCGCGGGGCCTGACTGCCCAGGTCGGTGGTCGTGCCATCGGCGTTATTCCGAACGTAATCCAGCGTCAGCCCCGTTCCCCCGAGGGTGGCGGCGTCAGCCACCAGTGCCGTGGCGGCGAACGGGTCGCCGTCGTAGGTGCCGTTTGCGTCGGTGACTGTTACGGTCGGCGTGGCCTGGGCGGTCCAGGTCCACAGGTTCGACTCCGCCAAAACGTTGCCGCTACTATCGAGGTCGGCGACCGCGAAGGTGTGCGTCTGGGCCAGGGCAATTCCAGTCAAGGTGACCGTGCCCATCGAGTAGTTCACCGTGGTCGGAGTAACGGGGCTCCCGTCGAGCAGGAACTCGATATCCACGGTGTTGAGCGAGGTCGAGTTGTTGGCATTGAAGGTGAACGTGGCCGAGGCGCTGGCGATCGGTGTCGCCGGCCCCGATGTGATGGCCGGCGCAGCGGAGTAAATCTGGTCATTGCCGCTGGTCCCGTTGAAGGCATCAAAGCGGTACATGAACAGCTCGTAGTCGCCCGAGGTGCCCGCCGGGGTCGGGGTGGCTTTCGTGGCGTCCCCGTACGAATCCACCTCCACGGTGTATGTGCCGGTGCACGGCAGCGTCAGGTCCAGGATGGAGGAGTCCGAAGACTCGAATTGATCGTCATCCCAGCCCAGCAGGTTGCCGTTGGGGCCGTAGACGTACAGGACGGTGTCGACGGGGTTGGTGATGCGCGTGAGGACCTTCGACCAGGTCTCGAAGTTCATCAGGTCGTTCTTCTGACCCTGGAAGGTGTAGAAGTCCGGATGGCTTCCGGTGAGCGTGCCGAGCACATCGACGGCGGCCACGTCGAACGTCTTGCCGGCGTCGAAGCCCGAGGTGATCGGGTTGGGTACGCTCAGGGTATACAGGCTCACGGGTTCCGCGTTTTCAATCGTCGGCCCCGTCCCTACAGGGGTCGTCGTTCCAGGCGTTGGACTTGTCGGGGTGGGAGCCGTCTCGGTCACCAGATTGATGCTTGGATTATTGATGGCCACGGAGGTAGCAGCGGATGTGATGGCAGACACCGTGTACGGCAGAGCCGCGCCCGGCACGTTCGGTTCGTCGCTGCCGGTGTAGGTCCCCTGGACCACGGTGCCGCCGTTGATGAACGCCAGGTTGACCGCGTCACGCTCGTCAAAGCTTTCCTGAGTGGACGCGACCTGCGCAATCGTCGTGCCGACGGCCGCCGGGGACGACATGATGTCGCTCTGGGTCGCGAAGGCGCCGACCTGTCCGGGGAAGGCCGGGTAGTAAACGCCGGCGCCGGGCGGGTTCGAGATGCCGAACTCAATGGGGCTGAAGGCATCCATGTGCTGCAAGCCCAGCGTGTGCCCAATCTCGTGGGCCGTGACGTTGACGGTCAGGTTGAGGAAATCCGCCTCGGTGTCCGGGACCTGGTTCCCCAGCACGCCGTTGATGTCCACCTGCATGGACGTTTCCAGGTTCAGGTTGCGGAAGTCGATCTCGTCGGAATAGCCGCCCGGCGTTGGCGTGCCGTCGAAGACCAGCGTCTTGTTGAAGTAGACGGTTTCGTAGGGCGTGACCGCGTTCAGAGCAGCCTGGATGTTTGCAGCCAGGGTGGCAGGGGTACAACTCCAGGCAATCGGCGCTGTGGTGACGCCGTTGTCCGTCAGGGTGAAGGTTCCCCCCGTGATGTCTCCGCCAAACGTGAGGGTGGCTCCGCTGCTGGTGCCTGTTACACCCAGGGTTGGACTGTTTCCAGCGAGAAGCGTTGGGTCGGCGCTGACCGTGGGCGGCGTACCGACAGTTTCAAAAGTAACCGTGTAGGTGTTGGCATTGGAGGATGCGACCTGGACCGGTGGTGTCAAGCCGAACTGGACGAGATTGCCGAACGAGGCATAGTCGCGCTCCAGCCCTTGCAAGACGGCGTTCTGCTCGACAGCGGTATAGGAACCGGGGGCGGGGTCAGTGACGCTGGTGGTGACGTCCAGGCTCTGTGTGCCCGACCCCGGCGTCAGCGCGATGGCCGGGCCGCCCGGGCTGCTGGCCAATTGCACCTGCGTGGTGGACCCGGGCACCGCGATCACGTAGTACGTTGTCCCGTTTACCAGGCCGCCGATGCTCGTGCCCTCCTGGTTGTCGTAAATCACGGCCTGTCCCGTATGCAGGTCCGTGGGCGCCGGAGCCGTGATTGTGCTCCCATTCACCGCCGTGCCCGCCTGGAAGGTCACGGCCGGCACCGTCGAGTGGACGTGGAGGTTCTCCACGACCGGGACGTCCAGACTCTGTGTGCCAGATCCCATCGACGTCAAGGTGATGGGGGTGCTCCCGATCAGGATCTGTGTGCCCGATCCCGCCGAGGTCAAGGTGATGGGCACGGGCATCGAGGCTTCCGCATTGGCCAACGTGCTTGCCAATTGCACCGTGTTGGACCCCACGATCACGTAGTACGTATCACCGTTGACCAGACCGCCGATGGGCGTGTTGCCCTGGGCGTCGTAAGTCACGGCCTCCCCCGTCTCCAGCCCCGTGTTCGCGGAGGTGGTGATGGTGGCCCCGCTGACATCCGTGTCCGCCTGGAAGGTCGCGGTCGCCGTCAATTCAACCTCAGTCGCGGTCGCCGCGATGATCCCGTACGTTCCACCGTTTACAAGGGGGTTGATGGGCGTGTTGCTCGAGCTGCCGATGTCGTAAATCACGGTCTGTCCAGTCTCCAGCCCCGTGACCGCGGAACCGACCAGTGAGTTTTGCGAAGCGGTGATTATGTTCCCGCTGACATCCGTCGCTGCATCGAATGTCACGGCCGGCTCCGTGTCCGGCGGCGTGGGGTCATCCGTGAAGTCGAGGTACACATATTGGGTCTGCGGGATCGGCGGAGGAACGGCTGCCAGCGCGTACGGATCGGACGAATCGACCGCCGAGCCCTGGATTTGTTGGTTGTTCTGGCCGTTGCCGACGATGGTGTCGGAGGCAGGGCTGCCGACGACGTTGGTGATGCCGGGGCTGCTGGGCAGCGTCAGCGTCAACATGTTGGGGGTGACGACCTGGGAGACGCCCATGTCGTTGAGATTGAGGTTGACTCCGCCGCCCAGGTAGTTGGAGAAGTCGAGAGTATCCGTGCCGGTCGAGGCGGTCTCGGCGAGCATGACATTGCCAAAGCTGTTGCCCGAGCTGCCGCCGACGAAATAGAAGGTGTCGTTGCCGCCGCTGCCGGTGAAGGTGCAGCCGGAACCGGCGACGTCAGTTGACAGGGACGTCCCCGGCGCGATGCCCAGGAAACTCGGATCCTCGATGATGAAATTGTTATTGCCCCCGCCGTTGGCGGTGAAGTTCCCCATGAACCCGCCGACCAGCGTGTTGTTGCCGCCGTCGGCGGTGACGTTCAAATCGTAGGTGCTGGCCGCGACGCCCTGGCCGAGGCCCTGGCTCAAGAGGTCGAGCTGGCCGGAAGTAATGTTCTCGGTAAAGATGCTGCCGGTGCCGATGTTGTAGTTCGCCAGCAGGCCGCCGGTCACCTGGTTGCCGCTGGTGCCGGCCAGGTTCACGTTCAGGCGGGTCAGATCCAGGGCGAACGTGGTGACGACGCTGGGATTGTCATTGAGGAATGTAGTCAAATACGTCGAGTTGGCCGGGTCCGCAAAAATCGCATTGACCAGCGACGGGTCGGAGGCCAGCAGCCCCCCCATGCCCGTTGGGTTGGACGCCAGCAGGGTCCCCAGGGCCGACGAGTTGGAGGAGAGCAATGCGGTCAGGGCCGACGGGTTCGTCGTCAGCAGGCTGCCCAGGTCCGACGATAGCAGAGTGCCGAGGCCCGAGGCGTTGGACCCGAGCAGGCTGCCCAGGCCGGAGGCGTTGGACCCCAGCAGGCTGCCCAGGGCAGAAGGGTTGGCCGCCAGCAGGCTGCCCAGGCCGGTGGGATTGGCCGCCAGCAGGGTGCCCAAAGCGGAGGGATTGGCCGCCAGCAGGGCGCCCAAAGCGGAGGAATTGGAAGCCAGCAGGGCGCCGAAGCCGGAGGGGTTGGCGGCCAGCAGGTTGCCGAACGCCGACGGGCTGGTCGCCAGCAGACTGCCGAACGCCGAGGCGTTGGTCGCCAGGAAGCTCCCGAAAGCCGACGCGTTGGTGGCCAACAGGCTCCCGAGGGCCGAGGCGTTCAAGGACAGCAAGCTGCCGAAGGCCGAAGGGCTATTCGCCAGCAGGCTCGCGGCCGCCGTCGGATTGGAGGCCAGCAGACTGCCAAACGCCGAGGCGTTGGACGCCAGCAGGCTGCCGAGGCCCGATGGGTTCACGGCCAACAGGCTGCCGAACGCCGACGAACTGGATGCCAGCAGACTGCCGAACGCCGACGGCGTGGACGCCAGGAAGCTACCCAGCCCCGACGCGCTGGTGGAGAGCAGGCTGCCCAGCCCCGACGGATTCGTGGAGAACAAGCTGCCCAGGCCGGACGGATTCGAGGACAGCAGGCTGCCCAGCCCGGACGGATTGGCCGCCAGAATGCTGCCAAACCCCGACGGATCGGACGCCAGCAGGCTCCCGAACGCGGACGGATTGGTTGACAGCAGGCTGCCCAGCGCCGATGGGCTGGTGGTCAGCAAGGTAGCGAACCCCGTTGGGTTGGACGCCAGCAAACTGCCGAACGCCGAGGCACCGCTCGCCAGGAAGCTGGCGAAGGCCGAGGGGTTGGAAGCCAGGATATTGCCGAAGCCGGTCGGATTGTTCGTGAGCAGGCTGGCAAACGCTGTTGATTGCGAGGTCAGCAGACTTCCCAGCGCCGACGGATACATGGCCAGGAGGTTGGCAAATCCCGTGGGGTTGTTCGCCAGCAGGCTGGCATTTTGCGAGGCAGTCGCGGAAATGCCCGCGGCCAGCAGGCTGCCGAAGGCCGACGGGTCGGTCGCGAACAGACTGGCAAAGCCGGAAGGGTTGAACGACAGCAGGCTGGCCAACCCCGAGGGAGTCGAGGTCAGCAGGCTGCCCAGGGCCGACGCATTCGAGGATAGCAAGCTGCCCAGGCCGGTGGGGTCCGCCGACAGCAGACTGCCCAGGCCTGATGGGTTGGACGCCAGCAGGCTCCCCAGTCCCGTGGGACTGGCGGCCAGCAAGCTGCCGAGGCCCGACGCGCTCGAGGCCAGGATGCTCCCCAGCCCCGAAGAACTGGCGGCCAGCAAACTCCCCAGGCCGGTGGGGTTCGCGGACAGCAAGCTGCCCAGGGATGAGGGGCTGGTAGCCAGCAAGCTGCCGAACGCCGACGCGTTGCTGGTCAACAAGCTGCCGAAGGCCGTCGGATTGAGCGCCAGCAAACTGCCGAAGGCCGACGGGCTCGCGGCCAGCAGACTGCCGAACCCCGATGGGTTCGCGGCCAGCAGACTGCCGAAAGCCGACGGGTCCGTGGCCAGCAGGCTGCCAAAGGCCGAGGGGCTGGAGGCCAACAGGCTGCCGAAGGCCGACGGGTTCGACCCCAGCAAGCTGCCGAAGCCGGCCGCACTCGTGGAAAGCAGACTCCCAGAGGACGTCGAGATCGACCCCAGCAGGCTGCCAAACGCCGATGGGTTGTTCGCCAGCAGGCTGGCGACGGCCGAAGGATAGCTCGTCAGCAGACTCGCGTTCGCCGCCGCGTCCATGGAGAGGTTGATCACCATGCCATTGGACAGCAGCACACTGCCGAAGGCCGTCGGATTCGTGGCCAGCAAGCTGCCAAAGCCCGACGCGTTCGATTGAAGCAGGCTGGCAAAGCCCGACGGATCGGTGGTCAGGATGCTGCCGAAGGCCGAAGGGTTCGTCGTCAGCAAGCTGCCAAACGCCGAGGCGTTGGACGTCAGGATGCTGCCCAGGGCCGACGGATTCGTCGCCAAGATGCTGCCAAAGCCCGACGGGTTCGACCCTAGCAGGCTACCGAAGGCCGATGGATTCGAGGCCAGCAGGTTCCCGAACGCGGACGGGTTGGTCGCCAGGAGGTTACCGAAACCCGACGGGTTGGACGTCAACAGGTTGCCCAACGACGCCGGGTCGGCGGTGAGAATACTGCCGACGTAAGCGGTCGTCTGCGTCTCGTTGAAATTCTGAATGACAGTGTTGTTGTTGCTCGCGGCGGTGATCGTCGCCCCTGGAGCGCCATACACCGTGTTGTCCGTGCCCATCAGGACGACATTCGTGCCCAGCACCGGGGCGCCGGTCACGGCGTTGTAGCCCGAGGGCGCGGCGATGATTCGGGAGCCGCTGCCCACCATCACCGTCTGGAAATTGCCCATCAGCGACAGCGAGGATTCGGAAGTGCTCGTCAGCAGGCTCGGATCGATGAAGGTGCCGATGTCCGGATCGTGCAGCTGGGGCTGGAAGAGGAGCTGCTTGCCGCCCGTGTTCTGAGTCAGATCGAGCGTGACACCGACATTGATCGTCGCCCCGGTCTTGCCGTTCGTCACCGGTAGGCTCAGGCTCGCCCCCGACAGGTCGAGGATGTTGGTTCCCCCCTGATCGACCAAGGTGATCTGGGGCGCGGACGCAGTGGGCGCGACAGTACCCAACGGCAGCACGAACATGGTCGTGGCCCCCACCGGCCCACCGTAGATCGTCGGCGAGCTGGTCAGGTCCGACGGCACCATCACCGTGGTCGTTCCCGAACTGGCCACGATCACCGGATTGGAAACCGTGGACGTGGCCGACAGCATGATGGTCACGGTGGCGTCCGACCCCGAATCGTTGAAGTTGCCAGTGACGTTCACGGTCTGCGATGTATTCGGCGGCGTCACCAGGTCCGGCAGGGTGATGCTGCCCGTGACGTTCAGGGCGGCGTTGACGTAAGTCGTCCCAGGCGCGTCCGTGGTCAGGTTGGCCAGCGGCGTGGTGTCGCCCAGGTCGTCGTTGAACGTAGTGACGCCGCCGGTGTTCACCGTCAGCGACTGGGCGCCGTCGATGGTACCGTCGAAGGTGACGTTGCCATCCGCGATGCTGGTGATGGTGGTGTCCGCGCTGAGCGTCGTTGGGGCGTTGATGTCCAGGCCGCCCGAGCCGATGGTCAGCGTCCCGCCCAGGAAAACTGCCCCGCTGCCGCTCGCCACGGAGACATCCAGCCCGCCATTGGCCAGGACCGTGGTGCCGCCGGCGGCGACGCCAACTTCGTTGCCCAGGATGGCGTTCCCGGCCCCGGCGGCGCTTGAAAGTTCGATCCCATAGCCGCTGTTGCCGCTGATGACGTTGATGGTCCCGGCTGTTGTCCCGCCGATGGTATTGCCGACGGCCTCGCTGTCCAGTTCCAGGCCTGCGCCATGGTTGCCGAGGTTTTGGGTGCCGGCCGCGTTGGTGCCGATGTAGTTGCCGGCGACCGTGTTGCCGACCGGGCTGCCGGCGGCGATGAACGCCAGCAGCTCAGGTGTGGAAAGCGCGCGATTGAAAACGGCAACATTGTCGATACTTGCCTTGCTGTTGCGGCCATCGCCTGTGGTGCCGATGAAGGCAGGAACGCCCGTGGAGGGAGTGAGAGAACCGCTGACCGCCAGGCTAGCAATCTGGGTGCCGTCAAGAAAGATCTGTGCGGTTGTGCCATCATAGGTGGCCGTGACGTTGTGGTAGAAGCCGTCGTTCGGAACGGGCGTCGAGCCGTAAAACTCATGAAAAGTCCCATTAACGACAAGATCGAAGACCGGTGTTCCCAGCGGGAGTCCGAAGCCGGCATCCTCCACCAGAAACAGACCATAGCCGGCGCTGCGGATATCCAACCGCTTCGCGAAAATCGTATCCGTATCAGGAGTCCCATTAGACCCGTCGAAGGGCCGGTTCATAAAGTCCGGCTTGATCCAGCCGGTAATGGTGATCTGAGTGGGATTCAGGCTGGAAGCGTCTGGGATCTGAACATAGTCGGTGCCGTCAAAGGTGAACGCCTGGCTTTGGTTGCCAGCACCATAGGTCAAGTTGCCCTCCACTGTGCCGTTGTTGCCGCCGACGGAATCGTTGGCGTTGCCGTCGGCCTGGTACAGGCTGACCAGACCGG
The DNA here is from genome assembly GCA_963827935.1 of uncultured Planctomycetota bacterium. GTDB lineage: Bacteria > Planctomycetota > Planctomycetia > Gemmatales > Gemmataceae > DATFNV01. Next base: position 14,425 of record CAWHCN010000008.1, read on the forward strand.
AAAGCGCGGTATTGCCGGTCATGTAGACGCCGCCCTGGCCGTTGGCGGAGATGACGTTGCCGTCGGTCACCTGATTGCCGTAAGCGCCGGTGAGGTAGACGCCATAACCGCCATTGCCCAGCGCTAGCGTTCCCGAGGCATCGACACCGATATCGTTCCCCTCGACCACGTTCCCCGTGCTGCCGGTATCAAAGTAGATGCCGTCGCTGGCGTTCCCCGAGATGACGTTCCCCTGGCTGGCTTGGGTGCCGCCGATCAGGTCGTCCATCGAGCCGACCAGCCGGAGACCATACAGGCCGTTGCCCAGGGCGGTCGTACCGATGGGATCGGTGCCGATCATGTTCCCTTGCACCACGGTGCCCGAATCGTCCTCCAAGCGGATGCCGCTGGCGTCCGGCGTGTTAGTGCCGTTGGCCGACACCAGGTTGCCGGTGATAACCGTGCCCGTGACGGTGAACAAGCTGGTCCCTTGCACATAGATACCCCGCCCGCCATTACCAAGGCCGATGTCGCCCGCGGCGTCGGTGCCGATGTCGTTGTTCTCGATGAGCGTGTTGTCGGCGGAGCCGACGTAGACGCCGGCGTCGCCGTTGGCGCCGATGGTGTTGCCGCTTACCACGGTGCCGGGGGCCGACTCGATGTCCACGCCGCGCGCGCCGTTGCCCAGGGCGCCGGTCCCTGCGGCATTGGTGCCGATATAATTCCCGTCGACCACGTTGCCCGTCGCTCCGCTGCCCGTGATGTCAATGCCGTCGCCCGTGAACTGGTTGATGACCAGCCCCTGAATAGTGCTGCCGGACCCGGTCAGCGTCAGGCCGTTGACTCCGCTGCCCGCCATGTCGCCGTCGAGGACGATGATCGGCGTGCCGCTATAGCCCGGTTGGCTGGTGCCGTCGATGGTGATGCCATCGCCGATGCTCGGCAGGGCCGATTGCGGCTCGATCGTGAACGGGGCATCGCCCACTATGTCAAAGGTGATCGTGCCGCCGCCGTTGTCGTCGGCGTAGGTGATCGCCGCCCGCAGCGAACCGGTGCCGCTGTCGGCGGTGGTGGTGACAACCAGCGGATTGCCGCTCGCCGTCGTCTGGAACGCGCCAATGTCCGGGGTTGCGGGACGTACCACGCCGTTCTGCGAGATGGTGCCGGCCTGGCTAGGATCGCCGGCGCCAATAACGGGACTGCCGGGCAGCGGGGTCATGGTTTCGGTGGGGCCGCCGTAGTAGCCGAGCGGGGAAAGGTCCGGCAGGCCGACAAGGTCGCCCTGGGCGCTGAGGGGGATCGTCGTCGCGCCAATCAGGTTGAAACCGTTATCCGTAACGGACGTGGGTGTGCCGGCAAGGTCCGAATCGCTGCTCGACACGTAGTTGCCGGAGAGAATGCTGTTGCCCAGCGTTAACGAGGTGCCTCCGCCGGTATAAATCCCGCCGCCGGCCGTGGTGGCCGTGTTGCCGGTGATGGTGCAGTCCGTGAGGCTGAGGGTGGCTTCGTTGACGATGCCGCCGCCGCTATTATTGGTGGCCGTGTTGCCGGCGACGGTGCTATCGGTCAGCGTCAGCGTACTGTTGTCGTTGTAGATGCCGCCCGCCCAGGCCGCGGTGTTGTTGGCAACGGTGCTGTCGATCACGGTCGCTACACCGTAGCTGTAGATGCCGCCGCCGGTGCCGCCCGCGCTGCCGGGGCCGTTGGAATACACTGCCGTGTTGCCGGTGACCGTGCAGTCCTGGAGGTAGAGCGTACCGCCGCTGACAATGCCGCCGCCCTGGAGGGCCGTATTGCCGGTCACGGTGCTCGCCGTCAGGGTCAACGTGCCGGAGTTGGTAATGCCGCCGCCCACGTCCAAAGCATTGCCGGTCGAAACGTTGCCATCCTCAATGGTCAGGCCCGAGATCGTCACCGTGGCGCCGTTGTCGATGGTGAACACACCGCTGTCGCCGTCGGCGCTGACGGTCAGCTGATTGGCCCCCAGGCCGTTGATAGTCAGGTCGGCCGTGATGTCCGGCAAGGCGACCCCGGCCAGGGTGATGGTGTCCCCGGATAGGGATGGGTCGAACGTGATGGTGCTGGCGCCGCCGGTCGGGGCCAGCACGTTGCCCAGGGTGATGGCGTCGCGCAGTGACAGATCGCCGTACGGCTCGGCACCAGTGGCGGTGTCGTCGGCCGTGTTGACCAGGAGCGGGAATACCTGCGTCTGGAAGGCGCCGATGTCGGTGCCGGCGGGGAGGCCGCGTTGATCGGGTCCGGACGGACTGCCGGCGTCGAACGCGGGGCTGTCGGGCAGGACGGCCATCGTTTCCGTCGGCCCGCCGTAGTAGCCGAGGCCACTCAGCTCGGGGGCGAGCCCCGTCACATCCGTCACAGCGAACTGGCCCCCGACTACGGCGGTGTCTGTGGTATCGGTGATGAGGTTGTACCCATTGTCGGTGATGGTGCCGTAGATGTCGTTGGCCACCAAGCCGGCCGTGTTGCCGCCGATGATGCTGTTCTTCAGCGTCAGGGTGCCCGGATTATAGTTGTAGCTGTAGATGCCGCCGCCTGCAGTCTGGGCCGTGTTGCCAGGAGATGGTGCTGTCGGTGACGGTGACCGTCGCTTGATAATCGAAGAAAGCGCCGCCAGTGCCGGCGCCGGCGTACCCATTGTTGGTGCCTGTGCCGCCGGCCCCGCCGCTGGCGGTATTCTGCGCCAGCGTGCTGTCGGTGATAGTGAGGGTAGTGCCGGTGAGGGCGAAGATGGCGCCGCCGAGTCCCGCGCCGCCGCCACCGCCACCGCCGCCGGCGTTGATGCCGCCGCTGCCGCCTTGGCCGCCGCCGGTGAGGGGGCCGCCGTACGTGGATCCCCCGCCACCTGGGCCGCCCGTGGCGGTGGTGCCGCCGCCGCCGCCGGAGCCGCCGCCGAGCCCGCTGCTTCCGCCCGGCCCGCCGTAGAAATTGCCGGAGTAGGAGGCGGAAGCCGGGCCGCCGAATGCGCCGCCGCCGCCGCCGCTGCCCAGCCCGCCTATAGAACCCGCGCCGATAGAATTGTTGTTGTAGACGCCGTAAGGCCCACCCGCGCCGCCGTTGGGCCCGCCGCCCTTGGCGCCGTCTCCCGGAGGTGACGTGTACGTGGCATTCCCACCGATGCCACCCGTAGCCGTGTTGCCGCTCAGGGTACTGTCGGTCAAGGTGAGCGAGCCGCCGGTGATGGCGATGGCCCCGCCGAGAGCCGCGCCGCCGCCGCCCGCACCGCCGCCATCGGTTGCGTCCTGACCATTCGCACCCACGGCCTGATTGCCGGCAAAGGTTGTCGTCGTGATCGTGACACTGCCGCTGTTTGAGTAGATGCCACCCCCGAATTGCCCTGGTTGCCCGACAGGGTGCTGTCGGTCAGCGTCGCCGTCCCCGAATCGTTTTCGATACCGCCGCCGCTGACAGCGGCCGTGTTGGCCGAGACAGTGGTGCTGGTCAGCGCCAACGAGCCCCCATCATTGAGGATGCCGCCGCCATAGGTACTGGCCGAGTTACTGGAGACGGTACAGCCCATCAGCGTCAGCGTGCCCACGTTCAAGTTCCATAAACCGCCGCCGTCGACAGCGGAGTTACCGGAGACGATGCTGTCGGTCAGCATCGCCATCCCGAAATTGTCGATGCCACCGGCGTCGCCGGAGCTCGTATTGCCGGAGACAGTGGTGCCGGTCAGGGTCAGCGTGCCGTTGTTAGAGTTGCAGATGCCGCCGCCGAAGGCCGCCGAGTTACCGGAGATCGTGTTGTCGATCAGTATCAACGCGCTGGCGCTGTGTAAGGAGACATTGTTGTAGATGCCGCCGCCGGATTCCGCGAAGCTGCCGGAGACGGTGCTGTTGCTCAGCGTTAGGGTGCCGTCGTTCCGAATGCCGCCGCCTTGGCCGCCTTGGCTGACCGAATTGCCGTCCTCGATCGTCAGCCCCGAGATGCTGACTGTGGCCCCACTGGCGATGTCGAAGATGCGGCTGGCATTGTCTCCACTGACGGCGAGATTGCCGGCTCCCGGGCCGGTGATGGTCGTGTTACTTGTGATCGGCGGTAATTCGGTCCCGGACAGGGTGATGGTGTCCCCGGTCAGGGCGGAGGCGAACGTGATGGTGCCGCCGCCATCGGCGTTGGCCAGGTTGATGGCATCGCGCAGCGATAGCTCGCCGGATGGCTCGGCGCCGCTGGCGGTGTCGTCGGCCGTGTTCACCACAAGGCTCGATTGCGTCTGGAAGGCGCCGATATCGGTGCTGGCAGCAAAGCCACGCTGGTCGGGGCCGGAGGGAGCCCCCGTGCCGAGGGCGGGGCTGCCGGGCAAGAGCGCCATGGTTTCGGTCGGGCCACCGTAGTAGCCGAGCGGGGCGAGCAGCGGATTGTTGGTCGCGGGAGCATCAGTGGCCGTCGTGGCGCCCTGCACGGCCGTCCCTAGCAGGTTGTAGCCGTTGTCCGTGGTGATGCTGCCGTTGAGGTCCGGTGCGGAACCAGACGCGGTGTTGCCGGCGATGATGGAGTCGCTGACCGAAAGCGGGCCTGATTGGCCGGAGTAGAATCCGCCAAAGTTAATGCCGCCGCCGTGGACCGCCGTGTTTCCGGAAATCGTACTGTTGGTGACCGTGAGGCTACCGCTGAAGAGGTTATAGATGCCGCCGCCTGCAAAGGCGGCCGTGTTGCCAGTTACGGTGCTGTCGTTCAGCGTCAGCGTCCCGCCCCAGTTGCTAATGCCGCCACCCCAGTTGACGCTGCACGAGTTGTTGGAGACGGTGCTGTCGTTGAGGGTGAGCGTGCCGAGGCTGGTGTTATAGATGCCGCCGCCGCCCTGGGCCGAATTACCTGAGACCGTGCTGTCGATCAGCGTCACGCCGCCGCTATAGCTCAGGATGGCGCCGCCAAGTCGGGCGTGGTTGCCGGAGACGGTCGAGTCCGTCAGGGTAAGAGTCCCCCGGTTGAAGATGCCGCCGCCCGTATTGCCGAAGCCGCCGCCCGAGGCGTTAAGGTAGCCGTCCTCAATGGTGAGCCCGGAGATGCCGACGGTGGCCGCGCTGCCGATGTCAAAGACGCGGCTCAGGCCGCCGCCGCTGACCGCCAGCAGACCCGCCCCCGGCCCGGCAATGGCCACCTCGCCGGTGATTTGCGGCAACTCGGTCCCGCCGAGGAGGATCGTCTGCCCGGCCAGGCTCGGATCGAAGACGATGACGGTGATCCCCGAGGGGTTCGCGTCGGCGCCGTACTCGATGGCGTCGCGCAGGCTGATGGTGCCGGTGGTCAGGCTGCTGTCGTCTCTGTCGGCCGTGGTGTTGACGACGATGTACGGGTCCTCGGCAGCGCCGATGTCCACGGCGCTGGCGACGCGAACGACGCCGTTTTGCGCCGTGGTGCCGGCCTGACTCGGATCGCCCGCGGCGAGGGCCGGGCTGCCGGGAAGGACCTCCAGGGTCTGGGTCGAGCCGCCGTAGCTTCCCAGCGAAGAGAGGGCGGGGCTATCGCTAAAGACATCGCCCGTGCCCGACACCGTTCCGCGCAACGCCGTGCCCAGCAGGTTGTGGCCGTTGTCCGTAACGGTCCCTGTATCCGCCAGGTCGGGCGCGGTCGGCGAAGTGTTGCCCGCCAGGATGGTGTTTTGCAGGGTCAAGCTGGCATAGGGCGGTTCGATATATATGCCGCCCCGCCTGCCGGAGGCCGAATTGCCGGTGACGGTGCTGTCGAGCAGGGTGAGCGTGCTGGAGTTGACGTAGATGGCGCCGACCTGGTAGGCGCTGTTGTCGGCGATGGTGCTATCGGTCACTGTCAGAGGGCTGCCGCCCGTCCAGATGCCACCCGCATAGCCGTAGTTGCCGGTGGCCGTGTTATTCGCGATGGTGCTGCCTGTGATTGCCATGCTGGTGCCGTGCTCACCGTAACTCCAGATGCCGACGGCCCCGGGTGCCTTGTTGCCCGAGATGGTACTGTCGGTGATCGCCACGTTGCCGGTGCGGACAAAGCTGAAGATGCCGCCGCTGGTACCCTGGGCGGTGTTGTCGGAGATCGTGCTATCGCTGATCGTCAGGGGGTTGGGGCTGTCGCTGTTGCTGAAGATACCACCGCCAAAACCCCCCGAGTAGCCGGTGCCGTACGCGACGTGGTACGCGGTGTTATTGCTGACCGTGCTGCCGACGACTTGCAGGTTGCCAAAGTTCCGGATGCCGCCGCCGCTTGCGCCGATGAGATGGCCGCCGGAGTTGAACCCATAGGCCTTATTGCCGGTGACAACGCTGTTGCTGAGGACCAGATAAGCCCCGCTCTGGTTGCTGATGCCGCCGCCGGCGCCGCCGGCGGCGCGAGGGCCGTACCCGTAGTTGACCAGCGAGCCGGTGGCGGTGCTGCCGCTCACGGTGCTATCCGCCAGGGTCAGAGTGCCCGCATTGAGGATGGCACCGCCGTTGCTCGCTCCCACCCCCGACGCGCTCTGGCCGTTGCCGTCCTCGATGGTCAGCCCTGAAATGACTACGCTGGCCGTGCTGCCGATGTCGAAGATCCGGCTCTGGTTGTTGCCGCTGACGCCCAGGGTCGCGTCGCCGGGACCGCTGATTTCTAGGCTGCCGGTGATCTGCGGCAATTCGCTGCCGACCAACGTGATCGTGTAGGGCCCATTGGCCGGGTCGAACACCGTCGGATCAAAGGCGATGACGCTGGTCCCTGAAGTGGCATTGGCTCCGTACTCGATGGCGTCGCGCAGGCTGATCGTGGCGCCGGTGGCGCTGCCGTCATCGGAGTCGCTGGTGGTGTTGACGACGAAGGTCGGATCCTGGGCGGCACCAATATCGACGCTGGCCGACGGGCGAACGACGCCATTCTGCGCCGTGGTGCCGGCCTGACCGGGGTCGCCGGCGGCGATGGCCGGGCTGCCGGGCAAGGGGGCCAGGGTCTGCGTCAAGCCGCCGTAGTTGCCGAGGGCGGACAAGTCCGCGCTGACGTTGAGTTGATCGGTGCTCGCCGTGAAGCCGGACGAGCCGCTAGTGTTGCCGATCAGGTTATACCCATCGTCGGTAGCCGTGCCCCTGATGTCCGGCCCGTCCAGATTCGAAGCGGAGTTGCCGGCCACGATCGTGTTCAGCAGCTGGACCGTACCGCTCTGGTTCCAGATGCCGCCGCCACTGAGGGCCGCGGTGTTGTCGCCGATGGTGCTGTCGGTGATGTTGACGGTGCCGCCGCCACTGTTCCAGATGCCGCCTGCCTGGTTCGTCACGGAGACGTTGTCGGCGATGGTGCTATCGGTGACGTAGAGGGTGCCGCCGTTATTCCAGATACCGCCGGCGACCCCCCCGTCCCCCGCCGAGTTGCCCGAGATGGTCGAGGACGTCAGATTCACCGTCCCGCCGTCGTTCCGAATGGCGCCGCCGCTGGTGGCGGCGTTCCCTGAGAATGGTCATGTTGCTCAGGTTGAGCGTGCCCGGGTTGAGCGTACCCGGGCTGTCGGTGAACCAGATGCCGCCGCCGTCATCATTCGTGATCCCGGTCTGGATGCTTCCGCCCGTGATGGTCAGCCCGCTGAGGGAGACGTTCAGGCCGCTCCCCTGGATGTCGAATACGCGGCTGCCGCTGCTGGCGCTGATGGTCAGGACTCCGGCGCCGGGGCCGGTTATGGTGACGCTGGATGTGATTGTGATTGGCGGCAGGTCGGTGCTACCCAGGGTAATCGTCCCGCTCAGGCCGTTAGCGAACGTAATGGTGCCGCCGCCGTTGCTGTCGGCGTAGTTGATGGCATAGCGCAGCGATCCGATGCTGTTGTTGTCGCTCGTGGTGGTGACAATCAGCGGGTTCGGCCCCATCTGGCCCGGCACCAGCCGCACCTCGAGCAGTTCCAGGAGCGGCTTCGCCGACTTGCGAAGATCACGCCCGCGGCAAGCCTTGCGGATCGGGCTACCAAACACCTTCCCCGAAGCCCTGCTCAACCAGCGGCGGAAGTTGAAGCTCAGCATCGTTGCGATCTCCTGAATGCTCGATTTCAGCGTCGAGGCGGGCCCGTAGGCCGTGGGTTTTCGGAATCGGTCAGCCGGGCGGGGCTGACGCACGTCACCGGGTGGGGCGTACAGACGGCGTTTCGGGGCGGACTCCGCTACAATGGAAGCGTTCGGTTACGTCGCCGCGCCCGACATCACTGTGGGAGGCCGTCATGCCGTCACCATTTCCCGGAATGAATCCATTTCTCGAACAGAAGGACACCTGGGTCGATTTTCACAACACCTTCCTCATGCAAGCACGCGGGGCGCTGGCGGAGCAGGTCGGGCCGAACTACCTGGTTAGGATCGAAGTCCGACTCCTCTTGCACGAACTGTCCGCCCAAGAACGTCGCTTCATCGGCAAGGCAGACGTAGGCGTGACTCGTCTGCCATCGCAACAGTCCTCCACGCCATCGTTCCTGGCGCTTGCCGCACCTTTGCAGCTTCAGCTGCCCGCGGTGGAGGTCGAGGAGCACGCTTCCCTTGAAATCCGCGACCACCGCAATCGCCGGGTCTTCACGGTCATTGAACTCCTTAGCCCCTCTAACAAGTCTCCTGGGTCGGATCGCGACGACTACATGGCCAAGCGCCGCCAGGTCCTCGCCGGCATGACGAACCTGGTCGAAGTCGACCTGCGCCGCGGCGGCACGAGGCCCGCTCCGCCTGACCTTCCGCCTTGCGACTACTACGCGCTCGTTTGCCGCTACGAGCAGCGCCCCAAGGTCGATTTCTGGCCGCTGAGCCTGCGGCAAACCCTGCCGGTCATCCCCATTCCGCTCTGGTCCCCCGATCCGGACGTCCATTTGGATCTCCAGGCCGTTCTGCATCGCACCTACGATTCAGCCGACTACGGCAAGTACATCTACAGCGAAACTCCGGAGCCACCCCTGTCGGCTGACGACGAAGCCTGGGCCCGACAGTTCGTGCCGGCGTCAACTCGGAACGGCGTCTAGCGTTTGCTGCGGCACAGGTCCCGGCGTCCGCAACTGTGCCGGCACGTCGGCCAGCGCCGCCGACGGTACATCGTAGCTGTCGGCCAGCAGCTTCGGGTCCTCGGGCGCCAACTCCGGATAGCGCAGGCCGGGCAGCACCTGCACCGCGAACACTTCCTGCACGGCATCCTCGAAGCGCAGGAACGCCACCGTTTGCCCCGGCGCAGGTCCACCACCCAGACGCCGCAGTTGCGTTCCTCCAGGGCCCGCTCGGCGATGGGGATGCCGCTGAAGACGGCGCTTTCGCGGACCTGCGACAGGCCGACGAACGCCAGGTGGCCGTGGATGTCCAGGCCGCGGGTGAAGCCGGGCAACTCGGCGATGCTGTGGTAGCGGCCGGCGGACAGGTCCACCCAGCCCAGGCCGCCCTTGCCCGATTCCAGCAGCCACAACCGATCGCGCGTCCAGCGCGGCGAGTGCGGCATCGACAGGCCGCGTACCAGGACCTGGCCGCTCGGCACCTCGAGCAAGACGCCGCCGTCTTTCTTGTGTTCCCGCCAGCCCTGGGGCGTGTCCGTGGCGGCCAGCGCGGTGACGTAGCGCGGCACCGGTTGGCCGGTCGCGTCGGGAGCGAGGCCCAGGCCGTTCAGGTGGCAGCGATCGTCCGGGGCCAGGGCCGTAACGAACGGCGGCCGCCAGCGCGGCACGAAGCTGTGAATGCCGTTGAGCGTGCACAGGCAGGAAAAGCGCGTGTTGACGAACCAGAGTTCGTCGCCGGCCCAGGCCATCTCGTGGATGTCGATGTCGCCGGTGACGTGGGCGGCGCGGGGCAGGTAACAGGCGTCGTGCCGGCCGGGCGGCTCCAGACGACGGCAGACCGGCGCCATGTTGCGATACTGGCGGATCTCCTGGGCCGCGCCCACCGCCAGGCGGGTGGCGTCGGCAGCCAATCCCATCGGACGGGGCAGATCGCGAAAGTGCGTGTTGAGGTGGTCGCCGTCGCTGCGCAGAATAACGAGTTTGCCCGCCTGGTACGTGGTCACCACCAGCGAGATTCCCAGCTGCTCCAGAATCTGAGGGAAGCTCGTCGTATGTTTGCTTCGTAGAGGCTGCGCGGGCGGCGCTTCGGGCTCGTCACTCATGGTGCTTGCTCCTGACCCGTAGGCAACTGACAGCACTGTCCCAATGGGCTATTCCCCTGGGGAACGTCCCCACCCGATCCCCACGGCTCGGGCGAGCCGCCCCCTGGGGACGCCGCAGGGGACAGCCTGTCCCGTGCGGGGCGTCGGCAGTGGGCTTACTTACCGGACCGGGGGAAGAGCACCCGAGCCGCGGATGACGCGCGCACCGCTACACGGTGGGCTCTCCAAAGCACTTCCGGGGGCGGGCTCTGCTACGCGCACGATTCTCTCCGGGACACCTTTCCAGGGTTTGGCAAAGGACGCTGGCTGCCCTACGCCCCGGCGCAGGGGGGGGATAATCAGGTCGCCGGGGTGATTTCCAACCCACCTTCGTTCACGCTAGAGCCTCTGAACCTACCGGCGGCGCGGGGGCACTGCAAGGAAAATTCCCGTGAGTCCTGAGAATTGTGCGGGCCGCTGAAGTGTTTGCGGCACAGGTGTACACGATGTGGCCGGTCCAAGGTGTCGCCACACCTGCGGACATGGCCGCTTGCCATCGCCCGCCATGCCGGAGAAGATGACGCTCATGCCGGCAGGTTACCAGGACGATCTGGCCTATATCCACCACACCGGCCACTGGCACTTCGCCAATGGGGCGGCCCCCGGCCTGCTGGCCCTCTTGCGCCGCGCTCGCATCCACACCGGCCTCGTGGTGGACCTCGGCTGCGGCAGCGGCATCTGGGCCCGGCACCTGACCGATGCCGGATACAACGTCCTGGGGATCGACTACTCTGCTCCCATGATCGCCCTGGCCCGGCAATCCGCGCCTCAGGCCTGCTTCCAGCACGGCTCCTATCTGAAGGTCGATCTGCCTCCCTGTGCCGCGGTCACATCCATCGGTGAATGCCTCAATTACCTGTTCGACGACGCCACCGCCAGTGCACTGGGCAGGCTCTTCTCCCGCGTCCATGCGGCCCTGAGCCCGGGCGGACTCTTCGTCTTCGATGTGCTGGAGCCGGGTCAGCTTCGCCGGGGAGAAACGGTGCGGCGGCACCGGGTCGGGGACGACTGGGCCGTGATGGTGGAGCTGGACGAAGACCCGACTCAGCGGTTACTGACCCGGCACATCACCAGCTTTCGCCAGGTGGGTCCGCTCTACCGGCGCAGCGAAGAGGTCCACCGGGCCCGGCTCCATGAGGGCGCGAGCTGGCAGCGCGACTGGCCCGCGTCGGCTTCCAGGTGCAAATCCGGCGCGGCTACGGGCAGTACCGCCTGGGCCGCAAGCACGCGGTCCTGGTGGCGCGGAAGCCGTGAGCGCCGCCGGACACAAAACGGCCCTTGCGTTGGCGCGGTCCGTCGGCGACGATGGCCGGAAGACCCAGCGTCAGCCGCTTTCGCACCTGCCGGCTCATGAACATGCTCCGCGACACCCCTGGCAGCGACGGAGGGGCCCATCCCTCGTCGATGACCTCCCGCAGCCTGCTGGCGCGGGTGCGGTCCGACGAGCCGGAAGCCTGGGAACGGCTGGTCCATCTCTACGCCCCGCTGGTGCTGCACTGGTGCCGCGGCAAGGGGTTGCAGGACCAGGACGTGGCCGATGTGTTCCAGGAGGTCTTTCGCGCGGTCGTGGTTCACGTCGGCCGCTTTCGCAAGGAACGGGAGGGGGACACCTTCCGCGGCTGGCTGCGGCGCATCACGCAGAACAAGCTGCGCGATCACTTCCGCCAGCCTGGGCCGCGAGGCGCAGGCCGTGGGTGGGTCGAGCGCGCACGAACGCATCGCCCAGGTGCCGCAATCGCCGGAGCGGGATGACCAATCGCCCCGCGAGGAGGCGGGCGAGAGCGCGCTGTTCGCCCGCGCCCTGGCCCTGATCCGGGCCGAGTTCGCGGAGCGCACCTGGGCGGCGTTCTGGGGGACCGCCGTGGATGGACGCGAGGCCAAGGACGTGGCCGCCGAGCTGGGCATGAGTCACGGAGCCGTGCGCGTGGCCAAGTCGCGGGTCTTGCACCGCCTCCGCGAGGAGCTGGGCGATCTGCTGTAACGCGGGAGCGTTAGGGTTCACTGAGCCGCGCACGTAGCGGAGCGGAGTAAGCGGCGTTCGGCCGGCGCTCGGCCGCTTACTCCGCTCCGCTGCGTGCGCGGCTCGGAAGTCGAGTCGCATGAACGACGCATCTTCCCATTCCCGCTGCCCCGAGCCCGCCGAATTGAGCGAGTTCGTTACCGGCAACCTGGCCGCGATGGCCTTCGAGCGCGTGGCCCACCATGTCGAGGGGTGCCGCGCCTGTGAACGGGCCCTAGGCGAACTCGACGACCAGGCCGATCCCTTCGTCGTTCGCGTGCGCGGAGCAGCTCGAGACGAGACACCGGCAGATGATCCGGTCCCGCCGCCCTTGCTCGATGCAGCCCGGTCGGTCTGCGGGGAACGCGGCCAGCCGGCAGACCCGGCACTCGCCACTCCCCGGCAGATCGGCAAATTCGAGCTGCTCGAAGAGCTGGGGCTGGGCTCGTTCGGCCAGGTCTTCCGGGCGCGCGATACGGAGCTGGGCCGCATCGTGGCGATCAAGCTGCTCCGCGCCGGCCGGCTGGCCAGCCGCGAGGAAGTCGATCGCTTCTTGCGCGAAGGGCGCAGTGCCGCCCAGCTTCAGCACCCCGGCCTGGTGGCCCTGTACGAGACCGGGCAAACGGAAGAGGGCATGTTCTACCTGGTCGAAGAATTCGTCCAGGGAGAGACGCTGAGCGCCCGCCTCAAGGCCGGCCGGTTCGGCTTTCGCCGCGCCGCGGAGCTGATCGCAGAGGTGGCGGATGCCCTGGAGTATGCGCATCGGCACGGCGTGATCCATCGGGATGTCAAGCCGTCGAACATTCAACTGGACGCCGAGGGCCGGCCGCACCTGATGGACTTCGGCCTGGCCAAGCGCGACACCGACGAAACGCCGATGACCCTGGACGGCCAGGTGCTCGGGACGCCGGCTTATGTCTCCCCGGAACAGGCCCGCGGCGAGGCCCACCAGGCCGATGGCCGCAGCGACGTCTACAGCCTGGGGGTCATCCTTTATGAGCTGATGACGGGCGAGCGCCCGTTTCGGGGCACCCGGCAGATGCTGCTCTTGCAGGTGCTGCACGATGAGCCGCGGCCGCCGCGCCAGCTCAACGACAAGGTGCCGCGCGACCTGGAGACGATTTGCCTGAAAGCGATGGCCAAGGCACCGGCCCGGCGTTACGCCTCGGCTCAGGAACTGGCCGACGACCTGCGCCGCTTCCTGCGCGGCGAGGCGATCCGGGCCCGGCCGGTCGGCCGGCTGGAACGCCTGGGGCGCTGGTGCGTGCGCAACCCGGTGGCCGCCGGGTTGCTGCTGGCGCTTTCGCTCAGCTCGGCCTTCGGCCTATGGGAACTGTCCCATCTCTCCGAGCATCTTGTACGCAGCAGTGCCCTGGAGAGTGCCGCCCAGGAATCGGAACTGCTCGGCGTCGTCAACAACCTGTACACCACCGATGTGGTCGAACGCGCCAACGCCAAGGGGGTTGAGGCCACTCACGACTATGCCAAACGCAAAGGGGCCATCCCCTTGCCGGCGACCTTCACCATCGACCTGGGTCGGCACTTGAGCCAGGGGAGCGAATCGGGCGTGCTGGTACGGCTTTACAGCGATCATCCGTTTCGCTCGCGCACCGATGGCGGCCCGCAGGATACCTTCGAGAACGATGCTCTCCCCTGGCTGCGCGAGCATCCCGCCGATCCGTTCTATCGGTTCGAGGACTTCCAGGGCCGAGCTGCCCTGCGGTACGCGACGGCGCAGCGGATGCAGCAGACGTGTGTGCAGTGTCATAACGGCCACACCGAAAGCACGAAAAAGGACTGGAAGGAAGGCGAGGTCGCCGGGGTTCTGGAAATCATCCGTCCGCTGGACCGCGATACGGCCCGGGCCCGCGAAGGCTTGCGCATGACCCTGGTGCTGATGGCAGTCATCTGCGGATCGCTGCTGGGGTTGTCGGTCCTGGTTCTGTTCGTGAGCAATCGCCGACGCTCCATGACACCGCCGGTTTCGTAAGTTAAGGGTGTAACACCTTCGCGTTAACAATTTGAGCCATCTTCCACATTCGCACAGGGCGGCCGGCGCGGGGGGCCGTCGGCCGCTGGACTCGTTCCCCCACTGGAGCACGACCATGACACAGAGGAGCCGCCGTGAGTTTCTTGCCAACGTGGGCCAGGGCATGCTGATTGCCAGCGTCGGCGCGACGCTGGCGACCGACCTGGGACTGGCCCCCGCCTTCGCCAAGGACGTCGCCGAAACCCTGACCTTCGGCGACCGCGAGCCGCTCGTGGCGCTGATGCAACAGACACCCGCCGACAAGCTGCTGCCGCTGGTGGTGGCGAAATTGAAGGAGGGCACCGACCTAAAGACGCTGGTCGGAGCGGCCGCCCTGGCCAACGCCCGCACCTTCGGCGGGCAAGACTACGACGGCTACCACGCCTTCATGTCCCTGCTGCCTTCCTTGCAGATGTCCCGCGAGCTGCCGAAGGATCGGCAGGCCCTCCCGGTGCTGAAGGTGCTCTACCGCAACACCAGCCGCATGCAGGCCACCGGCGGCCAGAGCCACGAAGTGCTCCATCACATCCCCGCTGCGGCATTACCGAAGGACCGTCCGGGGGCGGAAGTCCTGCGCGAGGAAACCCGCAAGCACGACATCCCCGCCGCCGAGCGCACCTTCGCCGCCCTGGTCCACCAGTCGGCGGACGAGGCGTTCAACGACCTGCTCTACAGCGTCCAGGACGAGATGAACGTGCATCGGGTTGTGCTGGTCTGGCGCTCCTGGGCGACGCTCGACCTGGTCGGCAAAGAGCAGGCGCACACTCTGCTGCGCCAGTCGGTCCGCTTCTGCTGCCAGGAAGGCAACCGCGGCCAGCCGGAAATCTACACGCTCCTGCCGAAACTGTTCGACCAGTACAAGCTCCAGGGCAAGGAGATCGGCAAGCGCAAGGCCGAAGACGCGTGGATCGAGAAGATGGCAGAGACGATCTACGGCGGCGGCCGCAGCCGTGCGGCGGACGCCGTCGCCGCGGCCCTGGCCGAGGGGATGTCGCCGGAAGACATCGGCGAGGCGATGTCGCTGGCCGCCAACCGGCTGGTGCTCTGCGACCGCGGCCGCACCAGGCCCGACGCTGGCAAGCCGATCGGCAGCGTCCACGGCGATTCGGTCGGCGTGCACGCCTCGGACTCCGCCAATGCCTGGCGCAACATCGCCCGCGTCAGCAACGCCCGCAACACCGTGGCCAGCCTGATCTGCGGCGCCTACCACACGGCCGGCCAGAACGGCGGCCAGACCAAGGAGCCGTACCACCTCGCCGAGGAACGGGAGAAGATTACCGCGAAGGACGGCGCAACCCTCCTCAAGGAGACGGAGGCCGCCATCAAGGGGAAGGAGCAGGCACGGGCGGCGGCGCTGGTCCAGGCCTACGGAGACCTGAACCTGCCGGAGCGCCCGGTCTTCGATCTGCTGCTGCGCTACGCCATCAGCCAGGACGGGGCCAAGCACGCGGAGAAGTACTACCGCACCGTGACGGAGGAGTTCGCCAAGACGCGGGCGGCGTTCCGCTGGCGCCAGCTAGTCGCCCTGGCCCGCGTGACGACCAGCGAGTACGGCTACCCGGCGCCGGGGTACAAGGAAGCGTGTGCGCTGTTGAAGGTGTGAGACCAGGGCCGCTTGCGGCTTCGCAAGACATGCCGAAGCCGCAAGCGGCGTCTTACTTCGTCACGGGGCAGCATTAGCAGACTGCTTCGTGTACCGATATATCCCTTGCCCGTCATTGCTAAATGTGAGGAGGTAGACCTCACCCGCTTCGTCTTCTCCGAACGAGCAAATCGCCTTATGCCGATCCTTGATCGGACGGTTTTCGACCACTCGGCCCTTGTCCGAGTCGTAGCGGAGCGCCCAGAAGCCTCGAGTTTGTGTAGTCCGAGTACACATAGTATCCCTGAAGCTGGGGCAGCCGTGGGCCGCGGTAGACGCTGCCGCCGATGATGCACACACCCATGTCGTGGCGATACTCCCAGATCGGATCGATGAACTCCTTGCCGGGCCCCCGGCCCTTCGGCCCGAAGGGGTGCAGACCCTCGCGCCGATTCCAGCCATAATTGCCACCCTTGGTAATGAGATCGATCTCCTCATACAAATCCTGGCCGACATCCGCAGCCCAGAGCTGGCCCGTCTTGTGGTCAAACGCCATGCGCCAGATCATCCGCGTCCCGTACGCCCAGATCTCCGGGCGAGCCTCGGGCTGGCCCACGAAGGGATTATCCTTGGGAATCGCGTAGTTTTTGCCTTCCTGCTTTCGGTCCACGTCGATGCGAAGCACCTTGGCGAGCAGCGACTTCAGGTTCTGCCCGTTATCGTGGGGGTCGCCCTGCTGGCCGCCGTCCCCGGTCGTGATGTACAAGTAGCCGTCGGGTCCGAAACAGAGGGTGCCGCCGTTGTGGTACCAATCGGCTTTGGTGAAGCGCAGCAGCTCCTCCTCGGAATTCGGATCGCCGCGCGTGGGGTCGTCCTTGCTCACCTTGAAGCGTGACACGACATTGGTGCGCCGGGCCTGCTTGGTGGTGTAGAACACGAAGAACTCGCCGTTCTTCTTGAAGTTGGGATGGAAGGCCAGGCCGAGGAACTCTTCGTCCTGCGTGAAGTTGTTGAAGGTGACGCGGTCTTGCAGATCGAGGAAAACGCTAGTCTTTTTCGCTTGTTCGTCGTTGGGGAAGACGTGGATGACGCCCTGCTGGGTGGGGACGAAGATACGGCCGCTGCCGTCGCCGGCGTGGGTCAAGAGAATAGGCCGCAGCGGGTTGGGCCGGCCGCGCTCGTCCCGCCTCCACCCGGTCCAATCCAGGTCGGGAAAGGCGACTTCCGTTTCGATGGCCAGGGGCCGCTGGTCCACCGCGGTCCCGGGGACAATAATCGGGACAGCCGTCAGCGTCCCGGCTTTGCGGTCGGTCACCAGAGACGTCCGTCCCGGTCGGGCCGAGGCCGAGGCCAGACGGCGCCGTCGGTCCGCCGGCCATGGGGATCGGCTTGTTGCCGGGCCGGGGGATGACCAGGAGCCGGCCGTTCTTCGGGTCGCCAATGATTAGCCGGCCGAACGGGTCCCACGTCAGTCCTTCGCAGCCGGCAAGGCCGTCCGCCAGTTTCTCGGTCGTGCTGTCAGCCAGCTTGAGGCGGTTCAGCTCCCCGGAGCCGGTGTCGAGCAGGAGGAGGTGGGACGCGCCGTCCATCACCACCCCGCTGGGCGTGTGCAGGGATGAGAGCTGCTTCACATCGAGGACGAGGCTGGCACGCCGCTGCGGAAACGCGGTGATGCGATAGACCGCGCCCCCCTTGCCCTGCCCGTCGCCCGCGTCGCAGACGTACAGGGTGCCGCTTTGCGGATCCACGGTCAGGGCGCAGAGCGACTGCGGCTCCGAGGAGAACGCCGTGGCATCCACGAACGTGTTGACCCGCCCATTACGATCGACTTGCACAATCCGTCTGGACTCCGCGGCGAAAAGCCACTGCTGGTGGAAGACCAGCGCCCGCGGATCGTGGAGACCAGCGGCGAAGGGGATTGCCTGTCCCTGATCGATCCGCACAATCGCTCCGGCACCGTCGTTGTCGGCGACGGCGACGTAAATCCGGCCGGAGCTGGCCACCACCGCGGATGGGCTCTTCAATCCCGCGGCCAGGGGCCGGAGTGGGTCGTGGGCCGCGGGCTGCGGGTCCCGGGCCGCCCCTGGCTTTGGCTCCTCGGGTGCGGTCGCTCGGGTCGGCTCGGTCGCCGGCTTGTCGCCGTCCGAGGCGGCGGCCGGCCGAGTCTGGTGTTCCGTACCACAACCGGCGACGATGACCGCGATCAAGGAGGTCAGGAGCAAGGGGCGGTTCATGGCGTGGATCCCTCGATGAATCTGCCCATCGAGCGGCGGACTTGCCATCCGCTGCTCAAGAGTCGTTGTTGAATACTCCGTCACTTCTTGCCGATGCAGTAGAGGCACTTGTTCGACGCAGAAATAGTTGGCCCTGGCTGATGGCCGGACTGGCGTTGAACGTGCTGTCGTCCGACAAGTTGTTATGGGCCAATTGCTCGAACTTCGGAGAAGCTGCCAGGACGAACGTCCCGCCGCGCTTGGTTACGGCGTAGATCTTGCCGTCGGCAATGACGACTGCGGCGTAGGCCCCACCCCTGAGCCGTTCCGCATAAACCTGCTTGCCGTCCTTCGCCTCCAGGCAGTAAGCCAGGCCGTCCTCGTTCACCCAGTAGAGGTGCTCGCCGTAGACGGCCGGGGAGACGACGTTGCTGCCGACCGATTTGGTCCACAGCAAGTTGGTCTGCGTGACATCGCCCGTTCCGCCGGCCTTGACCGCGACGGCCTTCTTGGCCCGGGCGCCGATCGCATACACGATACCGTCCCGGGACACCACGGTCGGGCAGAGGTACTGTTCCCGAATGCCATCGCACTTCCAGAGTTCCTTGCCGGTCTCGGGGTTGTAGCCGCGCATGGTGTTGGGCAAGCTCAGTACCAGCTCCGGTTTGCCGCCCGGCACATCAACCAGCGCCGGCGAGCCCCAGCAGCTTCGCAGGCCGCCCGTCCTCCATTCCTCCTTGCCGGTCGCCTTGTTGAGGGCCACAAGGGCACCGCTCTCCACCGCGGCATTGACGATGACGAATTCCTTGTACAGAAGAGGACTGGTCGCCGAGCCCCATTCGTGCGTGCGCTCGCCGACGTCGCCATGCCAGAGTTCCTTCCCCTCGAAGTCGTAAGCGAACATGCCGGTCTTGCCGAAGAAGACATAAACGCGTTCGCCGTCGGTCGCCGGGGTACTTGACGCGTAGCCGTGCTGGGTGATGTACGGTCCCCCGAAGCGGGCCTCGGGGAGCCTGGCCTTGACCTCCTTGTCCCAGAGAATCTTGCCCGTCTTGCGATCGACGCAGAGAAGATGGCGGCGCAGGTCGGCTTGATCGCCGGGATTCCGTGGGTTCAGGCCGTAACCGGTGTAGCAGGTGACAAAGACCTTGTCGCCCCAGACGACGGGACTGGAGGCGCCCGGCCCGGGAAGATCGACCTTCCAGGCCAGGTTCTCCTGGTCGCCCCACTTGGTAGGCAGGTCCTTTTCCTCGCTGATACCGCAGCCGTGGGGGCCGCGAAAATTCGGCCAATCGGCGGCACGGGCCGACAGGGAAAACAGGGCCAACCCGGCGGCCCAGGCCAACAGCATCTTCGGTCGCATGGCTCATCTGCGATCAGGGAACGCTCCGGTCCTCTATTGAACACCGCCGCATCGGATTTGACGAAAGGCTTTTTCAGAAAGCAGGATTCGAGCTTGTCGAATTGTCGGTGACCGGTCAGCGCGAGCCCAGAGAACGGCGCACCACCCGGCAGAACTCCAGGGCGGGTTCGGAAAGATGGGCCCCCTTGCGCACCACCAGGGCCACGGGCAAACCTGGAATGTCGGCGGCGATTGTCCGCAGGTGCAGGCCCGGCACGAACGACGGTAGCTCCAGGCCCACGTGGGCCAGCGTAATGCCGACTCCCAGGGCCGCATACTGGCAGGTGACGTTGATGGTACGGGTTTCCAGCACGACGCGGACCCGGTCGCTCAGCTTCTCGCGCTGGAAGAAGGCGTCGAGAGTCATGCGGGAATAGCCACCTTTGGGCGGCAAAATGAACGGATGCTCCGGCAAGTCTTGAGGGCGGACACTGCGCCGGCGTGCCAGCGGGTGGTCGGCCGCGGTCACGAGATGGAAAGCCGTTCCAACAGGTTTTCGTATTCCAGGAGGACCCCGTGCCGCTCCTCGCGGCGGAAGGGCGTTATTCCCAGCTCGGCTTCCCCCTGCTCCACGCGGTGCAGCACTTCCTCCTGCAGGCCGGCCGTCAGGCTCAACTGGACAGAAGGCTGCGCCGCGGTGAACTCCTGGATGCAACCGGGCAGTTCAAATGCCAGCGCGTAATCGGTGGCCGCCACGGCGAGATGCTGTGGCAGAGCGGCGCGACGCGTCTCGAACAACCGCTCCAGCGAATCCAGACCGCTTACGTGTGGCTGGATCAGGTCCAGGAGCAGGCGCCGCTCGGCCGTGAGTTCCACGGCCCTCCCACGGCGGCGAAGCAAGCTGGTCCCCAGTTTTCGCTCCAGCGCGCGCACCTGTTCCCAAACCGTGGCTGGCGACAGACACAGCACCCGGGCCGCCGCCGCGAAATTCTGCTGCGTCGCGGCCACGCAGAAACTGCGGAGCTGGGGCAACTGGATGCTCTTGTAATAGTGCCTGCGCGCCATCGCCTCGCCCTGTCCATCACCCCTCGGACGCTGCTTCGACCGGATCAACTACTGCCCCGGTTCTTTGCCAATCAACCCCAGCGCCTGCCTCTGAAAATCCGCGCCAATCCGCTTGACCACCTCATCCACTTCTCGACAGGTGCGCCGCCAGGCCTCGGCCGGCGTCCCCGGCGCGCACGGTGCCGAGTTCGCCTCGACATAGGTTTTCGCCTTCGGCTCCGTCCCGCTGGGTCGCAGGGCCACGCGGGCCCGGTCGCCGAGGCGGAAGATCAGGACGTTGCGTGCGGCCGCATCGGTCCCGCCCTTCAGCGGTCCCAAGCGGCCCTGTTCGTCGCGCAGGTCCTCGAAGCCGGTCACGGGCAGCCCGCCGATTTCCCGCGGCGGCTGGGTCCGCAGGGCGTCCAGCATCCGGGCCATGTCCTGCTTCCCCTGGATGCCGGTCATCGCCACCGTCAATCCTTCGTTGCGGAAGTAGCCGAACTGTTTGTTGAGGTAGTCGAGCAGGTCGAGGACCGTCAGCCCCTTGCGTTTCTGGTCGAGTGCCAGTTCCGCGAGCAACAGGGCCGCACCCCCAGCGTCCTTGTCGCGAATCCGCGGCGTGGTCAAGATGCCGTGGCTCTCTTCGCTGGCGATGACGAAATCGTCGAGCTTGCCGCGCACCTCCTCATAGGCCCCATCCTCTTCCAGGTGCCACAGCACATCGGCGATGAACTTGAAGCCGACGAGCAAATTTTCCACCACCTGGGTCTTGTAATGACGGGCTATGGCGCTACCTGGCCGGTCGTGACCTCGGTCTTGATGACGATGGCGCCGCGCGGCAGGTCCCCGGCCAGCGACAGCTTGTTCAACTTGAAATAGGTCAAAAGCGATGCGATCTCGTTGCCGGTGACGTAGCGATAGCCGCCCTGCCGATCGGGCACCAGGGCGCCCAGGCGGTCGGCATCGGGATCGGTCGCGAGGACCAGGTCGGCGGCGTGGCGGCGGGCGACCTCGCCGGCGCGGTCCATCGACGCCGGTACCTCGGGGTTGGGCGTTTGCGTCACGTTGGGGAACTGCCCGTCGGGCGCCATCTGCTCCTCAACGGGAATGACGGCAAACCCCTGGCGGACGAGAACCTCCATCGCCGTCATGGCACCTACACCGTGCAGCGGCGTGAAGACGATCTTGACCTCATCTTTCCGCGGCGGCGGCATCAGGCTCTGCCGGCGGAGCAGGTCGATGTAGGCGTCGTGCGGCTCCTCGTTAAGGAAATGAACCCGGCCGGTGCGGATCGCCTCGCCCCAGGGGAGCGTCTTGATCGCGGCGACCTGGTCGACGAGGTCGGCCATGATCTGGTCCTCCGGTGGTACCGGCTGGCCGCCGCGCTCGTCGTAGAACTTGCCGCCGTTATCGTCCGGCGGGTTGTGCGAGGCCGAGACGTTCAAGCCTCCGTGAGCCGGAAGCTGACGAATGGCGAACGACAACTCCGGCGTCGCCAGGTAACGCGGGCTGTCCGGCGGCAAGATGAAGGCGTGGATGCCGTTGGCGGCATAGACCCCGGCGGCCTGCTGGGCCAGGTCTTTCGAGGAGAGGCCCAGGACCGGGTTGGCCAGCTCCGGATTGTATTGCCGGCGTTTGTCGAGGAAGCGGCGAACGTCATAGGCGAGGACAATGCGGACCAGTTCGACACCAGGGAATCGCTCCTTCAGGTATTCACAATGTCCCTGGACGGAAGCGCCTCAGCGTCCAGAGGTTCATACGGTTGGGGCCGATGCCGACCGCGCCGCGCCGGCCGCCGGTGCCGAAGGGAAGGATCTGGGCGAAGCGATCGAGCAGGCCGGCCCACTGCCCCTGGGCAATTAGCCACGCGAGCTGCGGGCGATAAGCGGCGAAGTCGGGGCCGGTGAGCCACTGGCCTAGAAAGCGGAGGGCTCGTTCCTTGGTCGGCGTGTCCGCCTCGATGCTCTTGAAGCCTTCGGCGGCCTGGGCCAGAGAATCCATGATGCTGCCCCGCGGACTGACGGAACCCGCGGCGCAGATGCCGCGTGGGCAGGTGTTTTACCGCGCTGGCGCCAGACGGGCAATTGAAGAGATGAACCGAAGAGCGTCCTCGCCAGGAGTCGAACCTGGTCCACGACCTTCGCAGGGTCGCGTGCCTCCGCCACACCCCGAGGACAGGATAAGAGACGCCGGTGGGAGTCGAACCCACTTCCACGCTTTTGCAGAGCGCTGCCTGGCCATCTGGCTCCAGCGTCGCAACAGCGTCCCCGCCAGGAGTCGAACCTGGTCCACAACTTTCGGAGAGTTGTGTGCGTCCGCCACACCCCGAGGACCTTGGCTCGGCCTCGGCGAACCGGCTGCGTAAGCTGCCGGGTTCGGCGAACCGGCTGCGTAAGCTGCCGGGTTCGGCGAACCGGCTGCGTAAGCTGCCGGGTTGGGGACAGCCACCCGGCAGCTTACGCAGCCGGTTCGCCGAGCCGAGCCGAGCCGAGCCGACCCGAGCATCCCGACCTGGAATCGCACCAGGATCCAGACGTTAGGACCGTCTGATGTTGTCTGTTACACCATCGGGACGGCGAGGGCCGACGGCTGGATTCGCGCGAGCATGAACCGCATTACGGGTGCGGTGCCTTTCTCGGTCGAGCCACGTCGGCACAAGCAGGAGCGCAAGGAGTCGAACCTTGTGGGGCGGTTTTGGAGGCCGCTTGCTCTCCCAGGAGCACACTCCTATCACGGTCAGGGTGCCAGGGGGGAGTCGAACCCGCCGCTACGGCGTTCACAGCGCCGCGTGCCACACCGGTACACTACCGGCACCATCGGTCAGCGGAAGGAGCGGGAGTCGAACCCGCAAGGCCGTGTCAGGGCTCCACCGCTTTCCGGGCGGTTCCCGTCGCCAATCGGGTGGCCCTTCCTCAAAAAGGTCGAAGGTCGAAGGACAAAGGACAAAGGACGATGTGTTGCTTTTCTGGTTCGTCCTTTGTCCTTTGTACTTCGTCCTTTTTTCCGAGTCGTCCCGGGTGGACTCGAACCACCGATCTTCCCCATGTCGAGGGGTTGTCCTGGCCGCTGAACGACGGGACGATGCAGTACCCCGACCAGGAATCGAACCCGGAACGCCTCGTTCGAAGCGAGGCATGATGTCCGTTTCACCACCGGGGCAGGAGCGGAAGGTGCGGGACTCGAACCCGCAAGGCATGTTTCAGCCCAGTCGGTTAGCAACCGAGTTCCTCAGCCGGTCGGATACCTTCCGAAGCTACCAGTGGACCCACCGGGACTCGAACCCGGATCGCCGGCATGCCATACCGGCGTCTTCCCATTGGACCATGGGCCCATCGAACCAGTGGACCGCCGGGGACTCGAACCCCGATTCCCGGCGTGCGGAGCCGGTGTCTTGCCGGATTGGACGAGCAGCCCTCATCAGTGATCCCGCATGGACTCGAACACAAGCGGGATTTCAGCCAGAATCGCCAGGGCCGGCCGATTCTGAGGCATTTAGCGAGGCAGTGCCGGCAACAGCGACCATCGGAACGCCTGTTCAGTCGGCCGCCGGCCTGGCCCGCGCCATCGAGGCGATTACTGCCTCAAACCTGCCTGCCGAGGTTCAGCTCGCCGCCATCCGGGCGTTAACCAGGGAGGCCGCCGGCTCCCCGGCCCGCTGATAATACGACCCAGGCCGCGCGAAAAATGTTCGCGCCGCAGATTGAGGCCAAGCTGGGAACGGGTGGGACCGATCATCCTGCCCGCCGGCCCGGTCAGCCCGCGCTGCTCCATCCCGTTGCGGCTGACCGGCGCCGGCCCGGCAACGATGGAGCAGCACGCCATGCCACTTTTCGCAGAGAGCGATCCGGGGATCCTCAAGGCGATTCGCACCTTGAGGGACACCATCACCAATCCCCCGCCGGCACGAGCAAAGGAGAATGAAACACAACCAGGGTTCGTACTTGAGCGATGCTCGGCGCCGGGTGGGCCGGACAGCCAGTCGGCGTGCATCTACATCGAAGAGGTTCTCAAAGGGCCAGCGCCTGACCAGTCGGCATGGGGCCCGTTACAGAACCCACCGCCTGATTTCCCCACCCGCAATCAAGGCAGGAAAAGGAGACAGCGTGAATTATTCTGCTGGAAAAAGTACGCTGTCCCCTTATCCCTTCTTGGTGTTCACCGCTCCGGAATGGGACTGATACTCCCCGGTCAGCTGGCCCAGGCCGTTGTAAACGTCCTCGACCTGGTTGACGATGGTGGTGCCGGCTGTGTCGGCGTAGCTGGTGGTCAGGTAGGCGTTGCCCTGGGTGTCTATGCCGAAGTGCGCGCGGTCCGGGCGAGACGGGATAAGGAGCGGTGGATCAGGGAAATACAGATGTAAGCTCATGCTCAGGCGATAGTTGCGTGAAGTGTCCACAATCCTCCCTTGAAGAGCGCTAATCTATCAAGAAAAAGAGCCGCGTCCTCTTTTCTCCTCTCCAACAACCGCAGACTGAAGAGCATCAGCAAATTCGATACAAGACGGATATCTCTCCTGCGGTATGGAAGATAGTGCCCTGACCAACACATCTTGTTCTGGCCGTGACAAACAATTGACCGAGCGTATGTCCGTAGGTCGGGTATCGAGTCCGAGTAAAGGCCGACCCACACGAAGCCACGCGTATGTGGCCGCAAGGGCATACTGATCACTGTGGACGTAGTTGGTGCCAAGCTTCCTTTCGGGAGCCATGCAGATCGCCTTGCTTAAGTTGGCGATTTGAATGCGTACAAACGGATCATCCGGGCTCACGGGGGGACCCGGATCTGCGATTCTCACTTGCCCATTGACGAGCAGGATGTCACCCGGGTTGATACCACCGTGAATCAACTGGTGCCCATGAATGTAATCTAGGGCATCGGCCGCTTGCCGCACATATACAACCAATTCACGCGGGGGAAACACCCGGCCCGCCGCCGAGAATTCTTTCCAACGGTCCATTAGGCTGCCGTCTGCCAATTCCATCACAAGCACTAGCCGACCCTCTGCGAATCCCTCACCACTGAAGAGCTGTATAATATGCGAATGCCTTAGTCTCGTGATAATCGGTCCGTATTCGACCATTTCCCGCGCGATATCTTGGTGGTCCGCAGGGAGATAGCTAATCTTAGCAGCAAAGAATTGTCCCATGCGTCGACCCGGTTTGCAGTACTCGACACGCCAAACTTCCCCAAAGGAACCGCGGCCCAATGGCTTAATCAATCTGTGGGATTCGAGGTTCATGCTCCGGTGATTCTCCTTCAAAACCCACCCGGTCTTGCATTACTGCGGAGGCTGCCATGCGTTGCCAGCTCTGCCTGTCGGCCCCGGCTGCCAGTGCTCAGGGAAGGAAACGCCAGGGAACTCCTCGGCCCACCATTCCGGTGGCATGAAATAAACCGGCGCGCCACCTCCTGGACGCGGCACGGGTCCTGGGGTCCAGGTTGATCCAGGGGGGGCAATAGGCGTTCCGCCACCGGTGGATCCTTGGGAACCTCCGGCGGGCCGAAACCCCGGATCAGCGCTGTTTTGCGGCGAGCCCGTGGATGGAGCATCTGTGCCGCTTGGATTGGGTCGGAAGTTGGCCTCGTTGGGTGCGGGGGGACGAACCTGTGTACTCGGTGCCTCCACCACTGGTGCCGTCCCCGGCCGCGCCGTCGGCGCCGGTCCCCTGAAGCCCGGCCCTCTGGCGCCAGCGTAAGCGGAGCCGACATCCATGCCGACATTGATTCCGCGCTGGGTATACCCTGCCGGCGTTAATGGGTGCCCCCAATCATGCGCATATACCGAAGTCCCTACATACATTTGGGCCAGTTCCATTGGCAGCCGGCTGTACGGCACGTTCGTCATGAAGAAATAACCAAACCGCTCCTCGTCTGTCAGTAGGGGATTGCTCTGGTATGCGGCCCAACTGGCTTGCATGCCTTGGTAATCGTAGTACCATATGCTCCACGGGATCAGCCGGCCCCATTGGCGATAGCGGATGGCACCATACACATCGGGGAGACCCATAACCCCGTTGCTAAAATGGGCCCCCAGCGAGGCACCATTGTCGAGGACCACCAGGCCAATTGACGTTGCGTCATCCCAGAACTCGCCCCAACTGTAGAGCCCACTTGGATCCACGCCGTCTGTCGGCCGATTCCCCTCGCTCCTGTAGAGGTCAACATCCCCACCCCCAAACCCACTCGGGTCCACCGTCGTCCACCGCTGCAGCGCCGCCGATTCCCATCGCTCCTCGAAGTAGTACAACCCCGTCGTCCCATCCCACCGCCCGCCCTGATGCCCATAAATCCACGCATACGCACTCCCGCTCAGCGTCCCCCAACTGGCGTTCAGCACCGTCGTCACGCCATACGGGTCGTACACATACCGCTCGACCACCGATCCCGATCCGTTCACCAGCGCCGTCACGTTCCAGTTGGCGTCCTGCTGCACCCAGAGGCGTTCGTTCAGGGTGCCGCCGCCGGTGCTGCGGTCGCGCAGCACCAGGCCGTCCACGTACAGCGGGCTCCACACGTAGTGGGCGGTCACCGTGCTGCCCTGCCGCTCCTCCAGCACCTGCCACTGGTCCGAGTAATACAGGTCGGTCGCGGTGCCGGGGTTTTGGACGATCAGGCGATCCAGGCCGTCGTAGCTCAGCGTCTCCAGCGTGGTGCCGCCGGTTTTGTAGGCGACCAGGCGGTTCCAGGCGTCGTAGACCAGGGTGTTGCCGGCCTGGTCGGTCGTCAGGTTGCCGTTGGCGTCGTAGGTCAGCGTGGCCGAACCGAAGCCGGTCGCCTCATTCTGGAGATTGTTGGTCTCCGAAGTCCCCGCGGCGCTTGTGAAGTTGCCGGCCGCGTCCGTCGTCCAGGTTTCGCTGGCCGAGGGACTGCTGATCGTGTCGTTCGTGCCGTTCAGCGTGCCGCGGGAGAAGGCGACCAGCTGGTTCAAGTTATCATAACCGTTCGACGACCCGTTGGCATGGTACAACTCGCTGAACGCGGAGTTGACCAGGTTATTTTTGTACAGCACGTTGCCGTCCTGGTCGTAGCCGTACTGGAAGCGATCCAGGGCGGTGCCGCTGGTGGTGACGAGCCAGCGCTGATCGACGACGCGGCCGAAGCGGTCCAGGCCAGTGTACTGGTCGCCGCCGTCGCCGACCGGGTTCCTGTGGGACCATAAAGACACAAGTGCCGTCAACATATGGACTTATCTAAACTGTCACCTTTTTCCCACTGGTCGCCGCCGTCGCCGACCGGGTTCCTGCGGGACCATAAAGACGCAAGTGCAATCAGCGTATGGACTTATCTAAACTGTCACCTTTTTCCCTTAACCTGACCCCTTTTGTTTTCCATTTTTACTTCCCCCTGTTTCCTCTACGTGCTTTCATGCTCATAAGCAAGACCATAACAAGGTTAATCAACGGCGCCAAGGGAACCCAAATCAAGAGTACTAGGGGTAGGTAGGTCGGGGCAAAGGCGAAACCAAAACCCAAGCTAAGGCAGACCATAACTGCCAGAAACCCAAACCAAAGATACGTGCCGTAATTGTTAACGAAACCTCGAACAGTGGTCAGACGGGCCATTTCCGGGTGTTCAACATGAACGCCGAGCCTCCGGAGTGCTGCAACCCAACGGTGGGCGAACACAACGCCGATGGACATCTTCTTGAGTTCATTCGCGGGATCGCGATAATGGATCTCTACCAAGAACCCCTCAAGAAAACTATAATACACGAACAC
The DNA here is from genome assembly GCA_963827935.1 of uncultured Planctomycetota bacterium. Taxonomy (GTDB): domain Bacteria; phylum Planctomycetota; class Planctomycetia; order Gemmatales; family Gemmataceae; genus DATFNV01. The sequence continues at coordinate 42,423 of CAWHCN010000008.1, forward strand.
CGCCACCTCAATTAGTCGCAGGGGGATGACATTGTAATCCCGGGGGTAACAGAAAGGCAAGTCTATAGGCGCGAGGGTGGGGTGCCAGCCAAAGTATTTATGTGACAGGACAAAGTAACAGGTTTCGTCCGTGTCACAATTGGTTCCCACATCGTGAAATAAGCAATCGGACCGGGTAATGTCTATCCGACCGCTATGGGCCTGCATTTTGGCTTTTCTCCAGTTGCGAAAGGATTACTGACGTACTAAGCCACCTGGCGGCGGCGGCATGGGGTTGATAGGCCGAATGGGATTCAGCGATGGCAGCCCGTTGGCCGCCAGGCGTTCTGTGGCCAGGACCGCTTGAGATGTGCCATTTACTAGACGGTTAAGCAAGTCATCGGCATCGGCCACCAGGGGCCAAGAATAGGACACACCTGGCGCGAACCCGAGGCCGGGAATGCCCCAGCTCGGCCCAGCATACACCGCCCAGACGCCGGTGTTGAAATTGGGCGGAAGCATCGGTGGCGCCATGACGCCCGCGTGCCCTCCAAGCCCTCCTATCTCCGTCGGCGCGAGAGCAGACCCCTCCAGTTGCAAGAACGTGCCCCCGTATTCTTTGGGGTCCTTGACATTGTAGGCGAGAACCCCACTAAGATCGATTGCCCCTGTAAGACCAAAGCCAGCCGACGGTTTACCGAGTAAGGCAGCAAGGCCGCCAGGCTTGAGCGCGCCGAAGCCCGGCATGGCGAGCGCGAACATTGGCAAAGCGACGTAGGGGTAAACCGCGACCTTGTGTGAATTGGGGAAGTATAAGATCTGGAGGCCAAGGCCGCCTCCGTTGAACCCTCCTAACGGTCCCGCAAATCCAAGCTTACCACCTAGGTTTATGCCTACAGCTGCCGGTGGCTTACCGACGATGGCAGTGCTTGCCGTATTAAGTCCATAGAAAAGCGGGAACGTGACAACGTCGATGAACGCATGAATCTGTGGACGGTAATCTCGGAGCCCGGTAGGATCGACGGATGCCTCGGACGAGGCGTCTTCGTATCGGAAGACATTAACATCGCCTCCTGCGAACCCGGTCGGATCGATCTCGATCCACCGGCCGAGGACCGGCGACTCATCGCGCTCCCTGAAGTTGTAGAGGCCTGTTGTGGTGTCCAGGCGGCCCCCCTGGTGCCCATAAATCCACGCATACGCACTCCCACTCGTCGATCCCCACGACGCCGTCAGCACCGTCGTCACGCCGTACGGGTCGTACACATACCGCTCGACCACACTCCCCGACCCGTTCACCAGCGCCGTCACGTTCCAGTTCGCGTCCTGCTGCACCCACAGGCGTTCGTTCAGGGTGCCGCCGCCGGTGCTGCGGTCGCGCAGCACCAGGCCGTCCACGTACAGCGGGCTCCACACGTAGTGGGCCGTCACCGCGCTGCCCTGCCGTTCCTCCAGCACCTGCCATTGATCTGAGTAATACAGGTCCGTCGCGGTGCCGGGGTTCTGCACGATCAGGCGATCCAGGCCGTCGTAACTCAGGGTCTCCAGCGTGGTGCTGCCATTTTTATACGCGACCAGGCGGTTCCAGGCGTCGTAGACCAGGGTGTTGCCGGCCTGGTCAGTCGTCAGGTTGCCGTTCGCATCATATGTCAAAGAGCTGCTGCCGAAGGCGGTCGCCTCATTCTGGAGATTGTTGGTCTCCGAAGTCCCCGCGGCGCTGGTGAAGTTGCCGGCCGCGTCCGTCGTCCAGCTCTCGCTCGCCGAGGGGCTGCTGATCGTGTCGTTCGTGCCGTTCAGCGTGCCGCGGCTGAAGGCGACCAGCTGGTTCAAGTTATCATAGCCGTTGCTCGAGCCGTTGGCGTGGTACAGTTCGCTGAAGGAGGAGTTGACCAGGTTGTTTTTGTACAGCACGTTGCCGTCCTGGTCGTAGCCGTACTGGAAGCGGTCGGTCGCGGTGTCGGTGCTGGTGTTCAGCCAGTACTGGTCGATGACCCGGCCGAAGCGGTCCAAACCGGTGTACTGGTCGCCGCCGTCGGTGTTGGCGTAGGGATCGCCCGCTTGCTCGACATAGGTCAGTTCGATGTCCGCCTGCGGATCGTCCACGATCACCGGCGTGTCCAGGCCGAGGTAGCTGTAGCTTTGCAGGGTGCCGGTGCTGTCGGAGAGATAGGAGAGGCGGCTAATGTTGTTATCGACGCCGCTGCTGTAGTTGTAATCCAGCACGTAACCATTGGGGTAGGTGATGCTGGTCAGGCGGCTGTTGTTGGCCCCGCCACTCATCAGCGAATAGCTGTACTGGACCTCCGGCGTGGTGCTGGTGTTCACCGCTCCGGAATGGGCCTGATACTCCCCGGTCAGCTGGCCCAGGCCGTTGTAAACGTCCTCCACCTGGTTGACGATGGTGGTGCCGGCGTAGCTGGTGGTCAGGTAGGCGTTGCCCTGGGTGTCGATGCCGAAGCGCAGCACGGGCCGGGCGAGACGGGATAAGGAGCGGTGGATCAGGGAAATACGGATGTAAGTTCATGCTCAAGGCTATAGTTGCGTGAAGTGTCCCTAATTCTCTCAGGCTGTGCCTCGAACGTGATGCAGCATTCTATGTGGATTCGTGCTAGTCAACCACTCCTCTTCGGTCATTGGCGGCGAAAGTCGGTCCTCATCCGGGTCCATAGCACTTCCAACCCTTCGCGAACGATGAAGGCTAAGCTGCCGGGGCCGCCTCGGAGGACGTGGACCCCTCAGAACCGGAATGGCGGCCCCGGTCAGCTTCAGCCGTTGGTTCGGCTCGTTTTTTTTGCGGAACAAGCCTGCCGCCGAGCGATGCCTGACGCTTCCGAACATCGGCGAAAAACGCCTTGATGTCAAAGTTGCAGTCCGCCGCTAGCTTCTCGCGGGCACGATGGACTTCCGCGACGATCGGGTCTTCCCACATGATGCTACGCTCCCATGAGTTCTTCGGGCGTGCAGATAATCGGCATTCGGTGGCCCAGCTTCTCGCACACTACTGCTATTCTCCGCGCAATCTGTGCATTTGCCAAGTGCTTGCAATTCCAGGTGAGCAGATAGTCAACGGCGTGAACCGCTGACACAGCAACATGTGCGGCGTCAGGAAAAGCGTGCGGTGGAAGCATGCCGGCAGCCATGATGGCCTTCGCCAAGGCCTTTGCGTCTTCCGTCACCTCAAGGGTCGGCAGGCCGGCGATGATCGCGAGCCGCTTTTGCACCTCGGCTGGGTCGCCAAGTGAGGCCTCGTCAATGACGACTTGGGAAACCGAGCACTCAAACTGGCTCCGTCGATTGTCCCACCATTCCTGCGTGGTCTGTTGGTGCCCCGCGACAATCACGTCACGACTGGGACGAGCGACCAGGTAGCTGATGAACGATGTTTCAAGGTAAACCGATTCCATACTCGCGCTGTCCTTTCGCGATCCCTCCTAACGATTCAGAATCTCTTGCACCCAATCGTCCCAGCAATTGGCACCCAAGGAATCCTCGACGCAGTCGGCGTGGTCGGCCATCCACCATGCCTTGATCTCGCGGTATTCCTCGGGTGACACGGCGAACGGCTCCCACGCGGAGATCCGCCCATCCTGATCGCACGGGTCGTTACCCTGCATCAGGAAATCATTCAGGAAATCACGCGGTGGGAAGTAGCCGCAGGAGCCGATGACCCCGAAGATACCGTACAGAACCGCCTCATCTGCCGCCAGCACCCGCTTCGCGGACTCAAGGGAACTCGGCACATCCTGCCTCCTCAAGCCGAACTACTGAGTCACACAACCGGCGCCGGCACATTGGTGCCCCCGCCGGCACCTTATCAAGGGGCGCCAGCACATCACGCCCCGCCGGCACGTTATCAAGGGGCGCCGGGCACGTAATGCCGGCGCCGCGCACGCTGGTGATGCCGGCACTTTTCCTGACTCATTGCAACCCGCTCCGCTGGCCGTGTCAAGAACTTTCGCTTTTCTTCTTGACAGGTAGCGTCGCCGGGATATGCTCGCGTTATGAACAGACGTTCACTATTCCGAAGGAGGATCGGCATGAGTCCCCTTACTGGCCCCGACCCGTCGTCTGGGGCGGCGGCGGAGGAAAATGGTGACGCTCTATGTTACTCCTTTGTCCATAGGCATTTACAACGTCATTTGCACTGCCAGCTTCGGCCAGGCAGTGCCCGCGTGACGGGCAGGCACATGATGCTGTGCGGCCTGGCCCGCTTTTAACGAGCGGGCGGGGGCGGTGGGTGGTGCGCGCACCGCGCAGTGCAACCTGTCCGCAAGCGATCCACCCCTGGCATTAGGGGGCGTGCGCAGCGCAGGCGCAGTGCAACCCATCCGCAGGCCCTGGCATCAAGGGGCGTGTGCGCAGCGCAGGCGCAGTGCGACCCATCCGCAGGCCCTGGCATCAAGGGGCGTGTGTGCGCAGGCGGAGTGCAACCCATCCGCAGGCCCTGGCATCAAGGGGCGTGTGCGCAGCGAGGCGCAGTGCAACCCAACCGCAGGCGATCCCCCCCTTGGCATTAAGGGGCGTGTGCGCGAGGCGCAGTGCAATCCAAGGCCGGGAAAAGGGGACATCCTAGATTAGGGCTGTGAAATGTACGATATCAACACCTTCCTCCCGACGCCAGCGCCCCACCACGCACCCCAATCAGCGAGCAAAAAAAGAGGACAGGACTCTTAATTTAGGAGCCCTGTCCTCTTTTTTTCCAGCCGCTCTCACACAATCTGCTGCAAGAACGCTTCCATCTCGCCGGCCGCGTGTTCGTCCCGCTGCTGCCGGGCCACGGCGATGCCGTGGCGGAACACCTCGGCGGCCTCCGCGGGCCGGCCCAGGCGCACCAGCAGTTGGCCCCCCTGTAAATAGGCCGGCACGTACTCCGGCGTCAGGGCGAACATCTCCTCGAACCGCTGCCAGGCCGCTTCCGTCTCCCCGGCGCTCAGGTAGTCCATCGCCAGGAAGTAGCGCGACAGGGCGTCGTTGGGGTCGTCGGCAATCATGGCTTCGAGCTGCTGGCGGCGCGTTTTGGCGGTCATCGTTTTTAGTCCGTAGTCCATAGTCCGTAGCTCGTGGTTGGCACAGACGTTTTACTCGGTTCCTTCCCTACGGACTACGGACTACGGACTACGAACCGCAATACCGGCTCGCAACGCAGGACTGCACCCGCGGCGCGAAGGAATGCGGTTGCGGCGGGTGCGGCTGCTTCAGCCGGGCGGCGCGGACGGTCGAATTGAGTCAAGACCCGGGCCGCGCAGGGCGGATGCGTGTCTGGCCCCGCGCTTTTCCCATCGTTTCCCCCCAGTCCGACAGCCGAGAAACCCCATGAGATTGCACCTTCTTCTCGCGGCCGCCACCCTGGCGCTGCTGAGTCCCGTCTCGCTCATCGCCCAGGCCGCCGACCCGGCCGCTTCCTTCAACCCACGCCGCACACCCGTTGTGGATGTCGTCAAGCGTGTGAAAGGTGCGGTCGTCAACATCCATAGCGAGCGCACCAGTCGGTCAACCCGACCTGCACGGCGATAGCGCGACGCCGCTCAGCCGGGTCAACGGCATGGGCACCGGCATCATCATCGACCCGCGCGGCTACCTCATCACCAACCACCACGTGGTGGACGAGGTCAATCTCCTCCGCGTCCGCCTGGCCGACGGCACCACCACCTCCGCCCGCGTGGTGGCCCGCGATGCCGACAACGACCTGGCCCTGCTCAAGATCAACGTCAACCGCCCGCTGCCGACCATCCCGCTCGGCACCTCGCAGGATGTCATGGTGGGTGAGACGGTCATCGCCATCGGCAACGCCTATGGCTACGAGCACACCGTCACCGTCGGCGTGGTCAGCGCCACCAAGCGCGACGTGGTGCTCAACAAGGAGATGTCGTACAAGGCGTTGATCCAGACCGATGCCAGCATCAACCCCGGCAACTCGGGTGGGCCGCTGCTCAACGTCAATGGCGAGCTGATCGGCGTGAACGTGGCCATCCGCGCCGGGGCCCAGGGGATTGGGTTCGCGATTCCGGTGGACAGCATGCTGCGCGTGGCCGCCGACATGATGAGCGTCCGCCGCCGCAACGGCATCTGGCACGGGCTCATCGGCCACGACGACGTGCTGCTGCCGGACGATCTCGACACGCCGGTCCGCCGGGTCAAGGACGAAGGGGCCAAGGCCAGCGTGTCGGTGCTCCAGCGGCGGCTGGTGGTGGACCGGGCCGAGGCGGGCAGCCCGGCTGCCGCGGCGGGACTGCTGCCGGGCGACGTGGTCATCCGGCTGAACGGGCAGGCCGTCATCTGTTGTCTCGATGTGGAGCGGCGCGTTGCTGGACGCTCATGTCGGCGATCGGGTGGCGGTCGTCGTGCGCCGCAAGGAGGCGGAGCAGAAGCTGGAGCTGGTGCTGACTTCGACCGAGAAGGCCGCGCCGGCCGGCGGCGACCTGGTCTGGCGCAAGCTGGGGCTGCGCCTCCAGGCTGTCTCGCCCGAGGTCGTCTCTCGCGTCAATCAGCAGCTCCACGGCGGCCTGGCCGTTACGGAACTCCGGGCCGAGGGGCTGGCTGCCAAGGCCGGTATCCAGCGCGGCGATATCCTCGTCGGCCTTCATAGCTGGGAGATGCTGACCGTTGACAATGTGCTGTTTGTGCTCAACCACAACGACCTGGCCAGCTTCAACCCGCTGCGGTTCTATATCATCCGCTCCGGCCAGGTGCATCGCGGCTGGATTCAGCTGGGGGAGTAGGCCAGCGGTAGTACTTCTCTCTCCCCTCGCCCCGGTACTCCGGGGAGAGGGGTCGGGGGTGAGGGGTTCTTGGTTTGCGAGATTCAGCCCCCTCACCCCCAGCCCCTCTCCCCCGAGTACGGGGGCGAGGGGAGAATATCTCCTGCCAATCGTCTCAACGCCGGTCCGCGTACGGCTGCACCTTTTCGTAAAGCAAGTCCACGAACTGTTCCAGGAGATCGATGTACTCGGTCCCGGCGATGGCCTGCACCTTTTCGATCAGGCGGCGCTTGCGTTCGATCAGCCCGACAAAGTGCTCGACGCCGAAGGAGGTGAGCGGTCCGCCGGTGCCCTGGAGCGAAAGCAGCTCGTCGATGTCGCCGGGCGTCAGCCGCTGGGCCCGTTCCTGGTTTCGCTCGAGCCAGACCAGCAATTCGGGCTGGGTGGCTTCCTCGTAGAGTCGGCGATGAGCCGGATGGCCGTCGGCGGGGTGGGGATTGTGCATGCGGCTGAGCAGCCGGTCGAGCGGCAGGGTGCGCAGCTCGCTGACGGTCAGGCCCAGGGCCCGGGCGCAGGCGCCGATGGTGGCGTTGCGCAGCCGCCGATCGCCGCTGGGCAGCAGGATTTGCCGGATCGTTTGCAGGTTGAGGTTGGTGATCCGGGCGAAATCGCTCTGATTCCAGCCACGTTCCTCGACCAGGCGCGCGATGCGTGCGGCCAGGTCGCTGCTGCCCGTTTGGGGAAGGTCCTCGGTCATGCTCGCCATCCTACCTTCTGGCCGGGCGCAAAGGTAGGTCCGTTGCGGCGTCGCTTGGGAATCGCAGTGGATCGGTCCGCGCGGGGGGTGTCCGAGCGGGTGCTGAAACGAATGTTCCCAAGTCATTTATCAGTAATGACTTGTGAGATGCGATTCGTTTCAGCTCCCCTCCGGAGGGATCAGCGCTGCAAGATATCCGGCCGCACGAAATCGGCGCCCTGGATGCGGATGCGCTTGAGAGGCCAGGGTTCGGTGGGGGTGACGATGCGCGGGCCGGCCTCGGTGATGAGGAAGGTATCGCAGCTGCAAGCGGCGCCGACGCCAGCGTACCAGGTGACGGCCCAGCCCTCCTGGAACAGGTCGTCGGTCGTCGGCGTCAGGGGCAGCTCCACGGCGGCGCGGCCGGTGAGGTGGCCCTGCGGAGCCTGGCGCCATTCGTGCTCATGGCCCGTCAGCCCATAGACGCGGCGGCCGGCTGCCAGGATCTCGCGCGGCAAGGCGTCCGGCCAGGTCGAGGCGACGTACGTGGCCCCCACCTTGCACACGGCATTGTGTTCGGCGCGGGTCGTATCGTCGGGCGGGCCGAAGCTGACCGAACGACTGGCGGTGGCGCACAGGCCGTACTTGCGGGCCGTGGCCATCAGGACGGCAGTCTTCTGGACCGGGGCCGACGTGAAGCCGAACTGCCGGTACAGGCGCGAGCGTCCGTCGGCGGCCACGCCAATGGACAGTGGCAGGGCGCCGCGATGAATCAGGCGGTGGCTGACCTGGCCCGCCACCTCGCGCTCGGTTTCGCCGGGCGACAGGGTGCGGCAGGTCGCTTCCAGGGCATGGCTGAGCACCAGGCCCAGGGCGCGCAGGCAGGCCTGTTCGTATTGCGTCAAAACGCGCCGCAGGAGCCGCAAGTGATCGGCCACCGGCCGAGCCTCGCCGAAGGGCAGATCGCAGGCCACGGTCCGCCCCTGGCACAGGTCCGCCAGCAGCTGTCCCCGCGCCTGATACCAGGGCCATTCCTTGAGCTGGAAGCCCAGCCCGTCGATCTCCTCGTCGAACAGCCGTTGCGAGGCCGCATTGGACACCAACAGCCAGCGCTGCTCGGCACTGAAATAAAGGGCCGGATGAGAGGCCGGGTCAAGAATCGACCGGGCCACGGCACCGCTGGTCAGCCAGGTGAAGTTGTCGGGATCGAGGACCAGCAGGCCCTCGCAGCCCACCTGCTTGAGCAGGGCGGCGACCCGGGCCTGCTTGGCGTCGATGTCGGCACGGCGTCCCGGCCCCTCGTCGGCGCTGGGTCCGCCCAGGGGGAATGGCTGTACCAGGGTCTCCGACGCGATGCTCATCGGTCTCCCCGTTGAGCCGGCGAGCTGCCAGGGCCGCGAGATCTGAGGAAACAAGGTCTGCTAAGCGTGTGCCGCTCGTACTGAAGGATATCAGTTTCTCGGGTCGCTGCGAAGGGATTTATCGCGCGGGCGGGCTGTGCCACTCGGCGCCGGCTGGAGCAAACGGCCCGCGGCCCCGGGGCACCAGCGCCCCGGCTCTGCTTGGCGCCTTCGCCCCCGAAAGCTATCCTGCCGCTCATCGAGCCGAGCCAAGGTCATCGACCTGGAGACGCTGCTGGCCCGCCGCCGGGACTGGCGAGCCCGCGGCCAAACGGTGGTCTGGACCAACGGGTGCTTCGACCTGCTGCACGTCGGCCACGTCCGCGGGTTTCAGCAAGCACGCCGCCTGGGCGACGTGCTGGTGGTCGGAATGAACAGCGACGCCTCGGTGCGCCGGCTCAAGGGGCCCGGCCGCCCCGTGGTTCCCGAAGTCGAGCGGGCGGAGGTCCTGGCCGCGCTGGGGTGCGTCGATCAGGTCCTGATCTTCGACGAGGATACCCCCGTGGAGGTGCTTCGCCGGCTACAGCCGGACATCCACTGCAAGGGTGCCGACTATGCGCCCCCCTCCACCCGGCCGATTCCCGAACGGGAAATCATCCTGGCCTACGGCGGACGGATCGAGTTTCTGACGTTTTCGCCGGGGATATCGACCAGCGACATCGTCCACCGCATCGAGCAGACCATACGGGAGGCTCGCTGATGGCCTCGCTTCGGCCGGCCCTGTTCCTGGACCGCGACGGCACCCTGATCGAAGACGTCGGCTATCCGCGCGATCCGCGCCGGGTCTACCTGGTGCCCGGCGCTGCCGAGGCCCTGGTACGGCTGGGGCGACTGGGTTTGCCCCAAGTAATCATCAGCAACCAGTCCGGCGTCAATCGGGGCCTTTTATCCCGATCCGAGGCCGAGGCGGTGCATGCCGAGTTCGTCCGCCAATTTGCCTCCGCTGGCGTCTCGTTTGCCGGGGCCTACTACTGCTACCATGCCCCGGACGAGGGGTGCCCCTGCCGCAAACCGGCGCCGGGCTTGCTGCTACAGGCAGCGGCGGAACTGGGACTCGACCTGGGGCGCTCGTTCATGGTCGGCGACAAGGAAATCGACGTGGCCGCGGCCGACGCGGCCGGCTGTCGTGGCCTCCGCTTCACCGGGCCGGCTCACTGGGCGGACGTGGTGCATGCGATCGAAGCATCGGTGCGCTAGGTCTCCCTCGCCCCGGTACTCCGGGGAGAGGGGCCGGGGGTGAGGGGTTCTTCCTATTGGACGCTCAGCCCCTCACCCCCAACCCCTCTCCCCGAGTACGGGGAGAGGGGGGAAATGGATGGAGGTCCCATGACGCGGTCGTCGCTGGCCGAGCTGCTCGCTGGATTCCCGGGCGCGGGGTGCTGGTCCTGGGCGACGTGATGCTCGACGAGTACATCTGGGGTGAGGTGCGGCGCATTTCGCCGGAAGCGCCCGTGCCGGTGGTCGAGGTGAAGCGGCGCACGTTCATTCCGGGCGGGGCCGCCAACACCGCCGCCAACATTGCCGCCCTGGGCGGCCGGCCGGTCCTGGTCAGCGTTGTCGGGCCGGACCACGCCGCGTCACGGCTGCGCGAGGAACTGGCCCGGACCGGCGCCGACGCCGACGGCCTGTGCGTCGATGCCGCCCGCCCCACCACAACCAAGAGCCGCATCGTCGCCCACAATCAGCAGGTGGGCCCGCGCCTAGACGTCGAGGACCGTTCGCCGGTGCCGCCCGGCGTGGAGGATGCTCTGCTCGCCGCCGTCCAGCGCCATCTGCCGCGCGTGGATGCCTGCATCATTTCGGATTACGCCAAGGGGGTGGTGGCGCCGCGCGTGGCCCGCGAGCTGATCCGGCTGGCCCGGCAGGCGGGTCGGCCGGTGGTTGTGGACCCCAAGGGGGCGGATTATAGCAAGTATCGCGGCGCCACCGTGGTGAAGCCGAACCTGCACGAGGCCGAACGCTCCGCCAAGGTCGAGATCACCGACGAGACGACGCTCTACGAGGCCGCGGGCCGCTTGATCGAGTTGCTCGACGGCAGTGCCGTGCTGGTGACGCGCGGGGCGGAGGGGATGTCGCTCTTTCGACCGGGGACAGCGGCCTGGCATGTGCCGGCCGTGGTGCGCCAGGTCTTCGACGTCACCGGCGCCGGCGACACCGTGGCCGGCACCCTGGCGATGGGCCTGGCGGCACGCGGCACGCTGGAGCAGGCCATCGAACTGGCCAACTGGGCGGCAAGCATTGTGGTGGGGAAGGTGGGGACGGCGACGGTGACATGCGAGGAGTTAAGGGTGGATTTGGGGTGAGGCAACGATGCCCAGGCAAACACGGGTATAATGCCTGGCCGGGTGCCGCACCCGCGCGGCGCAGTCATCTTGCCCTCGCGTGAACCAGCCTAAAGATCGTAACGACAGATGGTGGGGGATCTCGGTGGCCCAAGACAACGACGTTGCCGACGATGTGATCCCAGGGAGCTTGAAAAGGTCCAAATTCCAAAGTCCAAATCGTATCACAGCGATTACGGGAAGAAGACGTACAAGGAGATCAAGGACTTGGCTGCCGCCAACCCACCAGACCCAAAAGCACGCCAGATGAAGAAACTGATCCAACAGACAGAGCGACTGCAGAAAAAAGGGAAGAGGTGGCGGTCATGAGTAATATGCCGCGCGTTCAAGCAGCAGCTTTCGGTTGTTGCTCGGCTGAGGGATGCGAAGGAATACGACGCGGCGTTAGCCATAGTCGAGTCCTTACTCAAGACTTGGCCCGGGAATGCGCACTTGCACGTTCTGTGGGCGAGCTTGGTGTAACTGCAAGAGAGTCCGAAGCATGACTTGGCCGAGGCCAAGGGGGCGTTGCAGCAAGCTGCCGACTTAGATAAGGGATCCCCTGCCGCTGCTGTCGAACTCGGTTATTTCCTTGACAATGTGGAAGACGATCCGAACGCGGCATCCAAGGTCTACTCGGAGGCGGTGGCGGCGGCCCGGCATCTGCTAATGGATGGGCTGATCGGCCAGGCCAGGGTGTTCCGGCAGCTGAACAAGAGGGAAGAATTCCTGCGCCGTCTTCTCGAAATTCTCCATCTGTCCCGGATCGAGACAGGCGGAAAGAGAGCCAAGATAGAAGAGTCTGGTGCAGACATCATATTGGAGTCACCCACGGGGTGTTTCCACGTCATCCAACTCGTGGGGCCATACGCAGAGCAGATCCAAGATCTCCTTAGCGACATGGTGACGAAGCGGTCGGCCTAACGCCCAACCGACCTCTACCTGTGGCTCGTTACTGCGTGCCGAGCGTCACACGTCCAACTCCTCCACCTCCACCAGCGCCGCCTTCTCCATCACGAACCGATACCGCTGCGCTGGGTCCTTGCCTAGCAGGTCCACGAAGGTCTTGTCCGCGTCGAGGTTCGAGTCGATCTGCACCTTGAGCAGCGTGCGGTTGCGTGGCTCCATCGTCGTTTCTTTCAGCTCCTTGGCGTCCATCTCGCCCAGGCCCTTGAAGCGCTGCACCTCATACTTCGCGTTGGCGCGCAGGCCGGCAATGATCTCCTCCTTGTGGGCGTCGTCGCGTGCCCAGAACTTTTCCTTACCCACGTCGATGCGGTATAGCGGCGGCTGAGCGATGTAGACGTGGCCCTTGCGGATCAACTCCATCATGTGCCGGAAGAAGAACGCCAATAGCAGGGTCGAGATGTGGTAGCCGTCGGCGTCGGCATCCATGAGCAGGATGATCTTGCCGTAGCGCAGGCCGCCGATGTCGAACTTGTCGCCGGCGCCGGTGCCGATGGCCGACACCAGGTCCGACAACTCCTGGTTGGACAGTGCCTTCTGCGTGCCCAGTCCCTCGGAATTGAGGATCTTGCCGCGCAGCGGCAGGACGGCCTGGCTCTTGTTGTTGCGGCCCTGCTTGGCCGAGCCGCCGGCGCTGTCCCCTTCCACGATGAACAATTCGGATTCGTCGAGGTTGTTGTTCTGACAGTCGGCCAGCTTGCCGGGCAGGTTGAGCCGCCGTGAGCCGGCCGTCTTGCGCTTGACCTCGCTGGCCGCCTCGCGCGAGGCCAGGCGAGCCTTGGCAGCCAGGACGATGCGGCCCACGATCTGGTCGGCGGCCGTCATATTGGCGTTCAGCCACGCCTCCAGCGCCGGCCGCAACCAGTTATCCACCGTCGCCTCCAGTTCGGCGTTGTGTAGCTTCTCCTTCGTTTGCCCCTGGAACTGCGGTTCGCGCACGAACACCGACAGCACCGCCACAATCCCCTCGCGGATGTCCTCGGCCGTGATGTCCAGCCCCTTGACCTTGATCTCGTGCGTGTCGATGAAGTTGCGGATCGCCTTGACGAGAGCCTTCTTGAGGCCGTTTTCGTGCGTTCCACCCGCCGCGGTGCGGATGCCGTTGACGTAGGAGCGGATCGACTCGTCGGTGGCTTCGGTCCACTGAAGGGCGACCTCCATGCGCTCGGGGTTGCCGCGGGCCAGGGTGAACGGGAGTTCGGTGACGGGGGGCTTTTGCCCATCGGCGACCAACTTGGTCAGGAACTCCGGGATGCCGCCGGGGTGGGCCAGGTCGAGCGTCGCGCCGGTGATCTCATTCTTGAAGGTGATCTTCAGGCCACTATGGACATAGCTCATGTCCTCGAGGCGGGTCTTGATGACCTCGGGATCGAAGTGCGTGGTCTTGAAGATCTCCGGATCGGGCTCGAAATAGATGATGGTGCCGTGGCCGCGGAAGGGGCCGACCTCCTGCAGCTCGGTCGTCGGCTTGCCGCGCTTGAAGGTCTGCTTCCATTCGAACCCGTCGCGACGGACAGTGGCGACGAGCTTGCGGGACAGGGCGTTGACGACGGAGGCGCCGACCCCGTGCAAGCCGCCGGAGTAGAAGTAGTTGTCGTGATCGCCGAACTTGCCGCCGGCGTGCAGCACGGTGAGGACGACCTCCAGCCCCGACTTCTTGAGCTTGGGGTGCATGTCCACGGGGATGCCGCGGCCGTTGTCCTGCACGGTGACGGCATCGCCCGACTTGTGCAACGTCACCTGGATGCCGTCGGCGTAGCCGTTGAGGTACTCATCAACGGCGTTGTCGACGATTTCCCAGACGAGGTGATGCAGTCCCCGGCCATCGACGCCGCCGATGTACATTGACGGGCGCTTGCGGACGGGTTCGAGGCCTTCGAGGGCGGTGAGTTCGGCGGCGGTGTACTTGGAGGCGGTGGCGGTGGTCATGATCTTCCCTGCTCAGATGAGCTGCACTCCTTTGGGGCCTTTCCCTGCCTTGAACGCCTGGCGCTGTTCTTGGTTTCCCAGGTCGATGACAAATGACGGCCATCGCCGTTCGTTCATTAGACGGCCACGCCATTGACCTTCGCGAGCCGTTCCAGGTCCGCAAGCAGTGAGGCAGCGCTTTGGTAGCGTTCCTCCGGCCGGCGGGCCAGTAGGTTCAGGACGATCCCCTCCAGCGCGTCCGGCACCGACATCTGAAATTTCTTCGGCCGCTCCACCTCCGCACTGCGCACCTTCTTGATCGTCTCAATCGGCGATACGTCGGCAAACGGCGGCCGGCCGGTCAGGAGCGCGTACATCGTCGAACCCAGGCTGAACAGGTCCGAGCGCTCGTCGATGGCGACGCTGGGGAAGGTGCGCTCCGGCGACAGATAGTTCAGGTCGCCCAGCAGGTCGCCCGGCTCGGTGACATGGACGGCCAGCACGCCCTCCAGCGCCTTGGCGAGCATCAGGTCGCCCAGCTTGGCCACCCGATCGCGTCCCCGGACCAGCACATTCATCGGGGTGACGTTGCGGTGAATGATCTGGTGCGCGTGGGCATACTCCAGGGCCCGGGCCACGTGGACTGCCACCCGCAGCGCGGGCCGCCAGTCGAGCATGCCGGCCACACCGGCCCGCTGCACGACCTGCGTCAGACTTTCTCCCTCCACGTACTCCATTGCAATCCAGCAACAGGCGCCTTTCTTGCCGGCTCCGAGCACCTGGATCAGATTGGCGTGACGCAGGGGCAAGACCGTCTTCATGGCGCGGACAAAGCGCTGGCGCTTCGTTTCGTCGTCCGCCAGGCGCGGCAGCAGGATCTTGAGGGCGACCGGCAAGTCCGCCTTGGTGTCGCGAGCATGGAACACGACGCCTGTGTGGCCCTGCGCCAGGATCGGACCGACGTGGTAATGAGATAGGGTGTGGCCGACCAATTCGCCCAGCGGCACCGGCGTCCCGGCCGGTTGGGCAGTGGGGCGGGGGGCGGGCGGCACCGTGTCGGCATCGTCGGCGGAGACCGTCCGCAATCGCAGTTCCGTCTGGCCGATGCGCAAGACGTTGCCGACCTGCAGGACCTGGCTGCCGCTGACACGCCGCCCGTTGACAAACGTGCCCCCGGCGCTGCCGTTATCGCTCACCGTCACCGCGCTGCCGTTGACGGTAACGCGGCAATGCAGCCGCGAGACGTGGGGATCCACCAGCCGAGCCTCGCTGGCCCGGCTGCGGCCCAGGAACAGAGCGTCTGCCGCCGGCAGCGTGAAGATGGTTCCCTGGTCCGGCCCGGTCGTCACGACGAGTTGCTTCGCCATGCGGTCACACCTTTTCGCCGTGGAACTTGCCCACCCGCTCCAGCTGGCGCACCAGCTCGCCGGCAGTCTGGTAGCGGTCGTCCGGCCGCTTGGCCAGCAGCTTCATCACCACCCCTTCGAACTGCCCGGGGATCGACATCTGGAATTTCGTCGGCGCCTCGGGCTGGACCTGCCGGATGCGCGTGATCTTCTCCACCAGGGTGGTCCCGTCGCACGGCGGCCGCCCGGTCAGCAGGGCGTAGACCGTCGCCCCCAGGCCGTACAGGTCCGAGCGCCCGTCCACTTCGTCGGTTTGTCCGCGGGTCCGCTCCGGCGACATGTAGGTCACGTCGCCGACCAGTTCTCCCGGCCGGGTGATCTGCTGGGCCAGCGACCCTTCCGTCGCCTTGGCGAACATCAGATCGCCCAGCTTGGCCGACTTGGTCGGGGCATCGAGCAGGATATTCGTCGGCGTGACGTTGCGGTGGATGATCTGCTGGTCGTGGGCATATTCCAGGGCCCGGCCGACCTGAACGGCCACGCGGTAGGCATAGCGCCAGTCGAGCATGCCGGCCACGCCGATGCGGTCGATGACCTCTTTCATGTTCTCGCCGGCCACGTACTCCATCGCCACCCAGCAGTGGTCCCCGGTCTTGCCGGCCGCGTAGATGGTCACCAGGTTCGGATGCCGTAGCGGCATCATGGTCTTCATGGCCCGAACGAAGCGCTGCATTTCTTCTTCGTGCTTGGAGAATTCCGGGAGCAGCACCTTGAACGCCACGGGGCGGTTGTCGTGCTTATCGGTCGCATGGAAGACCATGCTCGATTGCCCCTTGCCGATAATCGGGCCGATCTCGTAATGCGATAGCGTTTGTCCGCTAAGGGTTTCGAGTTGCCCGATGTCGGCGACGGCCGCGGCCGCGAGGCGGGCCGGCGCGTGGGCCAACGCAACGTCGAGCGGCAGGTCGCCGACCTGGAGCCGCAGCTGCGTGTCGCCCACCTGGAGGACATCGCCGACCTTGAGCGCCTGCCGCTGAATCTTCTTGCCGTTGACGAACGTCCCGCCGCTGCCGCCGCCGCAAATGACGGTGACGTCGTCGCCGTCATTGAGGATCTGGCAGTGGTTGCGCGACACGCGCGGGTCGTTGAGTTGGTAATAGGCCTGGGCGCTGCGGCCGAGCATCATGTCGGGGCCGGCGTGCAAGATGAGGGCGCGGCCGGTGTCGGGGCCGGCGATGGCCAGCAGTTGCAGACTCATGGGTGCGAGCCTCCTCGGATTGGACGACGCGGTCCGGCGAGTCTTCGTTGCCGCCCAGCGCCGTTGCATGTGGCCCCTATCTTAACGGACCGGACGGCCTCGCTGGAAGAGGCAAGCCGACGAGGAAACGGAGATAGCTGGGCGGCGCAACCCTTCACGTCCCCCGCCGGTTCCCGTACAGCTCGATGTGCAACCGCGGGCAGTAGCGGAAGCCGTGTCGCTTGCACTCCTCCACCAGCCAGAGGCCGCGCGTCCGCACCTCGTCGGCCGTCACGCCTTGCGGCATCAGCAGCACGCGCTGGCGATCCAGGTCCGGCAGCTCCGCCAGCAGCTCTTGCACCTCGTCGAGGTCTGTCGGCCGGTCGATTACGAACTTCAACTGGTACGGATGGCGGGCCATCAATGCCCGGATCACCTGCGGCTGCCGGCGAAGCTGCTCGTGCCGTTCGGCAAAACGTCCGCCCTCCCGCTCATGCGGTGTGGAGCTGGCGAGCTTCGGACTCAGGCTGGCGAGGTCGCACTCGACGGGCTTGAAGACCGTGGCGGCTGTCTCGATCGTGATGTGGTAACCACGCTGCCTTAGGCCAAGCGTTAGCTCCTGGATACCCGGAGCGATCATCGGTTCGCCGCCAGTGACGACGGCGTGGCGCGTGGGAAAGGCGGCCGCACGTTCGAGCACCGCCGCTACCGGCAGATTCTCGCCTTCAACATGCCACGAGGTGTACTCGGAATCGCAGAACCAGCAGCGCAGGTTGCACCCGCTGGTGCGCACGAAGACCGAGGGCACGCCAGTCAGCAGCCCTTCGCCCTGGATCGAATAAAAGACTTCGGCTATCTTCATTCGCAGAACCGTCCCCCGGCGCCGATCGCCCTCCGCATCAATCCTTCAGGATAGCGGTTGATCCCACCACTCGTCTCGGGGGCGGCGCCAATCGAAGGAGGAACTAGGGCCTACCTGGTGAATTGTGGGCGGAGTTCTGTGCCAAACAGGGTAGTTCTGTGCCACCGATGGCACAGACCTATTTCGCCGCTACCGCTTACTATTATTTCACTTGCGCTGCGCGACCGAGTTCTGTGCCAAGATTTGGGGGGTATGGGCGCAGCTCCACCCGTTCCCACGGTTGGCGGCCATTCATCAGTGAGAACCCAGTGCCCGCTCCGACCGATTGCCTACCTGCTTTACAACAGGCCCGTCTCCCCGTATCGTTGTCGAGAACAACGTGGCAGTCTGCTCAACGCGGGGACTCTGACAATGCGTATCTTTGCCGGCCTCATGATCGGACTGGCGGTAATCACCCCCCCGGCCCACGCCGCCTCCTGGCCGCAGTTTCGCGGACCCGACGGCCGGGCTGCCGCTCCCGACGGACAGAAATACCCGACGGACATCGGACCCAACGGCCCCATCGTCTGGAAAACGCCACTGCCCCCGGGACACTCGTCCCCCGTCGTCCACGGCGATCGCATCTACCTGACCGCCGTCAAGGATAAAAAGCAGCTCCTGACCATCGCCCTGGAGCGCAAGACCGGCACGATCCTCTGGCAGCAGGAGGCGCCGCTGCGGGCTCTGGAGAAGATCCACGGCATCGGCAGCCACGCCCAGGCCAGCCTGCGTCACCGACGGCACGCACGTCGTCAGCATGTTCGGCTCAGCGGGGCTGTTCTGCTACGACGCCGGCGGCAAGGAACTCTGGCGGCTGCCGATGGGCCCGTTCAAGACCGAGTTCGGCGCCGGCTCCTCCCCCTTGCTTCTGGACGGCCGGCTCATCCTCAACGAGGATGTCGATAGTGCCTCCTTTCTCACCGTTCTGGATGTGCGCACCGGCAAGCCGCTCTGGCGGATCGACCGCTCGGAATTCCTGGTCGGCTACGCCTCGCCGGTCCTGTGGGAAGTGGGTGGCAAGAGGCAGATCGTCCAGGCCGGTACGCTACGCGTCGTCGGCTACGACCTGGAGACGGGCAGGGAAATTTGGACTGTCCGCGGCATGGCGCGGCGTGATGAACATGACGCCAACGGTCGGCCCGGACAACGTGCTTTACGTCGCCGGCTGGGCCAAGGGTGCCGATGCCACGGACAAGATCGAGGTGCCCGCCTTTGCCGATGTGCTGGCAAAATACGATCGCAACAAGAACGGTACGCTGGAGGCCGACGAGATCCCGGTCGGCCCCTTCAAGGACCGCTTCGGCCAGTTCGACCGCGACAAGGACGGCCATTTCACGAAGGAGGAGTGGGACCGTCAAAGGGAAATGTTCGGCGCCGCGGTCAACCGGCTGGTGGCCATCAAGCCGGGCGGCACCGGCGACATCACGCGCTCGCACGTCCTCTGGGAAGCGAACAAACAGATGCCGATGATCGCCTCGCCGCTGTATTACAAGGGGCTGGTCTTCCTGGTCAAGGACGGCGGCTTCCTCTCCACGCTCGACGCGAAAACCGGACAGGTGGCCGAAGTACGACCGTATCCCGGGCGCGTCGAACTACTATGCCTCGCCGGTCGGAGCCGACGGCAAGGTCTACCTGCTGGGGCAGGGCGGCCATGTGACGGTGGTGAGTGCCGAGGCTCAGTGGCGCGTGCTGTCCCGCTCACGCTTCGAGGCCGACATCTATGCCACGCCGGCCCTGGTCGATGGCAAGATTTACCTGAGGACTTCGGAGTATCTGTATTGCTTCGGAGAGAAGTGAACCACAAAGGACACAAAGAACAGGTGTTCGCTCTTTTTTCTTTGTGTTCTTTGTGTCCTTTGTGGTTGACTGCTCCGGCTGGGCTAAGATCACGGCGGTGTGTCGCGGGCCACGTCGAAGCGGCGAAAGGCCAGGGCCACCAGCGGGACGATGCCGCCGGACAGCACCGTCAAGACCAGCCAGCCCGCCGCCAGCGCCGGGACCCAGCCATCCTTGCTCAGCAGTACTGTGGCGACCACGTAGGCAATGGCTCCGGCAGTGACGGCCGGCACGATCACCACAACCAGGGCGGCGAACTTGGCCGCCATGAACAGCGTCTGCCGACCCATCATCTGGAAGTCGCCGGGGGCTGCCGGCATCAGGCGGGCGGGGAAGCACAGGAACAATAGGTTCTCCAGCCCAAACGACAGGAAGTTGAACGGCAACGCGAAGAGTACCACGCCCGCCAGCAACAGCTCTGCACCGCCCCACAGCAGTTGCACCAGACCCATCACGAGCAACTGAACGGCGCTAAGGAGCAGCGTCGGGGCCAGCAGCTGCCCCAGCGCCACGCGCCAGGCCGGCAGCGGCAAGGCCTTGAGCACGTCCATGCGGTCAATGTCGCCGCGGAAATCGAAGGTCAACAGCGGCGTCAGCATGGCCACGGTCATCCCCAGCACGGTGGCGCCCATGAACAGCCCGCCCAGCCGGGCCCCCTCCTCATCCAGCGAGCCGAGGGCCATCCACGAGCCGCCGATGAGGACGGCGAAGACGCTGAGGAAAATGATCACCGGGCGAAGGCTACGCGCCCCGGTGGTGAGCTGGCGCCAGGCGAGCGGTCCCACGCCGCCCCAGGTCGGCAGCGGCGGCAGGCTGAAGCGAGGCCGGCCGGTGCCGATAATCGCCGCCACCGCCCCGCCGCTGCGGACGCGCTGCAGCCGGGCATAGGCCCGTTCGCTGGCTGCTGCCGCCGCTTCTTGGTACTGCGCGTCAAGCAGAAAGACGATGAGAATGAGAGCCGCATCCACGCCGGCACACGCAGGGCCCCCAGGGCGAACTCGGGCCAGAGACGCTCCGCCGTGAACGTTTCGATAAACCAGCGCATCGGGGTCAGCAACCACTGCACAGCCTCGTTCTGCACCAGGCGGGTCACGACTTCGCCGGGGCCGTGGGCCAGGGCATCGCCGCCGAGCCGCGCGACGCCCCAGACAGCCAGTCCAAGCCCGGCCAGGACCAGCACCCGGCGCGGCCAGGTGACGGCCCGTGCGCCGATGGTGTTCAGCAGCAGCGATACGGCCAGGCTGAAAAACTGAATGAACCAGAGCGTTAGCACCAGGCCGGGATACGCCGCCAGCGGCTGGGCGGTGTAGCCAAAGAAAAAGGCCGTCAGAAACAGGGCGTACAGGCAGCACAACAGCGAGTTGCCGGCGATTTTGTAAGCCAGCACCTGCCGCCGGCTGAACGGGCCGCTGAACAGGAACTGCACCTCGGCCGGCGTGAACGTGATGCCTTGTTCGGCGGAGGTGAACAGCATCGTGAGGACGCAATAGGTCAGCAACAAGAGGGGGCCGACCCGTCGGGTATGCTCGATCGACGCCGTGCTGCCGGGCGAGTGCTCCGCCTGCAACAGGCGCAGGCCGATGTTCGGTCCCACGACGAGGCCGAAGAAGAGGACACCCGCGGCCAGGAACAATGCGCCGCGCAGCGTCCCCGCGTTGCGGAACATCCGCCGGAACCAGGCCCGCAAACGCAGCCAGTGCAGCAGCCAGAGGGCCGGGTCCATGCTGGGGTCTCTTGGCGGTTAGGGCCCGCGCAGAAATAGCTTTGTCAATGACAGGTCGATGTCACCTGTTGGGTTGCACGCCCTGAGGTACTCCGAAGGGCGTGTTTTGCCGTCAAAACGCCCTTCGGAGTACCTCAGGGCGTGCCACCCAGATGCCCTGAACCTTGACCAGGTTATTCCTTTGCGGGCCCTTGGCCGCTCGCATTCGGCGAGCGGCTAAACGGGCGTCACTGCTTCCCCTTCCGTCAGGCGGAAGAACACATCTTCGAGCGATTCCTGGCGACCATCGGCCTCGACCACGCGGCGCAGGTCGGCCAGGCGGCCGTGCCACACCTGCTGCCCGCGGCGCAGCACCAGCAGTGTCGTACACAGGTCCTCGACCAGCGACAGCAGGTGCGACGAGACCAGCACCGCCGCGCCGGCGGCGGCCTGCTCGCGAATGGTGTCTTTCATGGTGCGGATGCCGCGCGGGTCCAGACCGGTCAGCGGCTCGTCGAGCAGGATGGCCCGGGGCTGGTGCAGGTAGCCGCAGGCGATGGCCAGCTTCTGCCGCATGCCGCGCGACAGGTCCCCGGCCAGGGCATCGCGCTTCTCGGTCAGCTCGAAGCGCACCAGCAAATCGTCGGCCCGCGCCCGCCAGTCGTGATCCAGGCGATAGGCACCGGCCATAAACCGGAAGTGTTCCCATACGGTCAGCTGGTCGAACAGGCGGGGATCGTCGGGGACGTAAGCCAGGGCCGCCTTGGCGGCGACCGGCTCGCGGGCCAGGTCGTGCCCGGCGATGCTCAGCCGGCCGCGCGTCGCGGTCAGGATGCCGGCCAGGGCCCGCATCGTCGTGGTCTTGCCCGCGCCGTTGGGGCCGACCAGCCCGAGGATTTCGCCAGGTTCCACACGGAACGTAATGCCGGCGACCGCGACGGTCTGGCCGTAATGCTTGTGGTAGTCTTCGACGACGATCGACACCGTCCCGGCCCCTTTCTGCGACGGCTCCCGGCCGCTCCACCGGGAGCCGTGCTATTGTAGCGGGCCGCGACGGCGGGGGGATGGGGTTGCTTACTTGCGGCCCCGCGGCTTGGCCGCCTTCTTCTTCCCTCCCGCGGCCTTCCTCAGCGCGGCGACCTTCTTCTTGCGTGCCGCGCGACGGGCAATTTCCTTCTCAAGGGCCTTCTGAGATTTCCCTGCGGCGTTAGAGCAGGCGTTCCCGTTGCCGCCGCTGCTGACACAGGTGAACCGCACCGCAGTAGCGACGGCCACCGCTCCCGACGCCCCGTCTCCCGACGCCAACACCAGGTAGTCCGGCGAACCGGCGCCGTTGGCGTTCAACGTGATGGCAGCGGTGCTGAACGTGCCCGGGCTGCCCCCGCTCAGGGTCGCGGCAATGTCGTTGCCCACCTGGGTCATGTCGCCCTTGGTGCTGTCGTACTCCATGATCTGCACGGTGATGCTGGTCAGTCCTTGATAGCCGCCGCACACGTAGAACGTGGTGGCCATCGGCTCGTCGGCATAAGGTTGGCTGATCCCGAGATAACTTGGCATGGAATCTCTCCGTTGAGGCCTGGGTATCAAAGCGGCTCGATACGCACATTGCGAAACGATGCCGTTCCGTTGATGAGATACAATCCCAGTCCCTGCTCCGGTAAGAACAACGGATGCAACGGCGGCTTGCCGTGCTTCAGTTTCAGCAGGGCGTTCAAGCGCTGAAACTCGCGGTCCATCTCCTCCCGAGGCACAACGCCCACCGATTGTTCGTCCCAGAACGCCTCGAACTGATCCGGCCTGACCTCGATGGCCAGCCGCCGCCAGTCGTAAGGCCGCGGACGGCGTTCTGCCCCCGTCTGGAACGGGTGATGGATCAGGGCGATGGTCTCCGCGGAGAAATCCGTCGCGGGATTCCAACGGCGGCCGCGAAGGTTCAGGAGCCCCGCCTTCCGTTCGGGACCAATCGGCTGGATGGCCCAGTCGTCGAACGTGAGGGTGCAGCACGTCAACTCGTCCTCGCCGGCGTCGTTCTTTTGGGAGCTGCCGGCGAAATAGAGTCCCACCTGGCCCAGGCCGACTCCGTCCCGGTGCATGATCTCCGCGCTGTACCGATAGCCGTTCGCCGGGAGTCTCGGCATCAGCTCCAGCAGGCGGTACTCCAGGGTGTTGAGCGTAAAGGTGCCGTCGCGCTCGGGCGCTTTCAGCGGCAAGTCTGCCCCGGCCGGCCAGCGCGACCAGCGCGGCCCGCCGGTTTGGCCAATCAGGATAACCGGCCGGTGGCGTTCCAGCTCCGCCAGGTTGTCCTTGGGCACGCGCTCCGGATCGAGTTCGTACCGGGCCAGCGGGGCAACCGCCGCGGCAACCAGCAGGAGACCGATGGCCATCACGAGCACCGGATGCCGCCGCGCCCAGCGCCGCGACTTGCCGGCCCAACTCAGCGGGCGGGCCAGCGTTGGCTCGCCGCGTAGCCAGCGCCTCCAGATCCTCCGCCAGGGCCTGGGCCGAGGGGTAGCGCTCGGCCGGCGCTTTCCGCAGGCAGCGCAGGCAAACCGCTTCGAGGTCGCGATTGACTTCGGGACGCAGCCGGCATGGCTCGGGCGGATCAGCCGTCCGCACCCGCTCCAGCGTCTGCGCCCAGGTGCCCCGTTCCACCGGCGGCCGGCCCGTCAGCAGCTCGTACAGGATGGTTCCCAGCCCGTAAACATCCGTGGCCGAGCCGACTTCGCCCTTGTGGGCCGTGGCCTGTTCCGGTGCCAGGTAGCAGGCCGTGCCGAGGATCGCCTCGGAGGCGGTGTGCGTGGCGTCACTGTCGAGCAGCTTGGCCAGGCCGAAATCGGCCACCTTGGGCGTGCCATCCGCATCGAGCAGCACGTTGGACGGCTTGAGGTCGCGGTGGATCACGCTGGCTTCATGGGCGTGCTGGATGGCCCGGGCCACGGCGGCCACGATCTCGGCGGCCCGGCGCGGCGTGACCACCTCGGCCCGCGCCGGCTGCGACAGGGAGCCCCCTTCGAGATACTCCATCGAGAAAAACGGGGAGCCGTCCGCCTCGCCGATCTCGAACACCTGCACGATGTTCGGGTGCCGCAGCCGGGCCACCGCCTCGGCCTCGATGCGAAAGCGGGCCCGCTCGTTGGGCCCATTGCCGACGCTGGCCCGGATCATCTTGAGGGCCACCAGCCGGTTGAAGCCGAGTTGCCGGGCCTGGTAAACGATGCCCATGCCGCCCCGCCCCAGCACGCAGAGCAGCTCGTAACCGGGCACCACCGGCAAGGGACCGTCCGGGGCCGCCGGGCACGGGTGGGTCGCCGTCAGGCAGGCCTCGGCATCCTCGACCAGGCGGATGACCTCGGCCACGGTGGGTGCATCGGCGGGGCTGCCGCCGCACAACTCATCCAGCGACAGGCTGCGGCCCGCTTGCCGGGCTTCCAGCCAGCGGGCCAGTACATCGCGATATTTGCCGGCCGACAGCTCGCGCAGCCCCTGCTCCAGCTCCCCGCGCGCGGCGATATCGCCGCCCTGCGTGCGCTGCATCGACTCTCGGATTCGTGTCATGCTATCGGACATCGAATGGCCGCCGGGCGTTGGGCGCTCCCAGGAGTTGCTCAAGCGGGACTATTGGCTGTCACTGTCACGATACCCCCGGACGAATGGCTTTGCCAGAGAATTCCACAGGACCTTCGAGTCAATGGATACGTCCGAGCCGCGCACGGAGCGAGTCTTCGAGCGGAGTAAGCGGGCGATGCTCAGCCGCTTACTCCGCTCGAAGACTCGCTCCGTGCGCGGCTCGGAGTGGAGTTCTGCTGGCAGTCGCCGCACCGATGCAGTAGGCTGATCCGCATCCCGCAGCCCAGCCCGACGCGCCAAGCAAGGGCGAATGTCCTTACGCCCTTGCTTGGCGCGTCGGGCTGGAAGTGGTCGGCAGGCAGAGCCTGCCCTACGAGAAGCCGCGATTTGCGTAGGGCAGGCTCTGCCTGCCGCGCTACTACCGAAAGGACCCACGCCAATGCACCCCGCGCGAATCGGACTCGTCCTCGCCGCCCTGCTTCTCCTGGCACCGCTCGGACGGGCCCAGGAGGAACCGAAGCCGATCAAGGACGGCGAGCCGCTCGACGGCACCAAGAAGCTGACCATGCAAGGCGACATCGCCGCCCAGCTGGTCGCAGGGGTGGACAAGTTCCTCCTGAAGGAGATCGACAAGTCGGTCGAACGGCGGGCGAAGTTCTGGAAGCGCGATTTCTCCTCGCCGGAGGCCTACAACAAGTCGATCGAGCCGAACCGCAAACGGCTGGCCCACATCCTCGGCATCCGCGACGCCCGCGTGCCGTTCGACGCCCCGGAGTTAGTCGCAACCACGAAGGAGCCGGCCCTCGTCGGCAAGGGGGACGGCTACGAGATCTTCGCCGTACGCTGGCCGGCCTTCGGTGATGTCCACGGCGAGGGGCTGCTGCTGGTGCCGACCGGCGATAAGAAGAAGGTCGCCGATGTCATCGCCATCCCCGACGCCGACCAGACGCCGGAGCAGATCGTCGGCCTGACGGGGGGCGTGCGGAAGTCATCGCAGTTCGCCCGGCGATTGGCAGAGCGCGGCTGCCGCGTGATCGTGCCCGTGCTGATCGACCGCAAGCTGGAGAAACGCAACGGCCGGGCCAACCTGACGAGCCGCGAGTTCCTGTACCGCCCGGCGTTCGAGGTGGGGCGGCACCTGATCGGCTACGAGGTGCAGAAGGTGCTGGCGGCAGTGGACTGGTTCGCGAAGGAGGGGGAAGGATGCGAAGATTGGCGTCATCGGCTACAGCGAGGGGGGGATGCTGGCGCTCTATGCCGGGGCGCTGGATACGAGGATCAAGTCCGTCTGCGTCAGCGGCTACTACGGCAACCGCAACACGATCTGGAAGCAGCCGATCGACCGCAACGTCTTCGGCCTGTTGGAACAGTTTGGCGACGCTGAGCTGGCGACGATGGTGCTGCCGCGGAAGTTATTGATTGAGCATTCCGAAGTCCCAGAGTTGATACTGCCCAGCGAGGGCGGCGCACCGGCCCAACTGGCAGGGCCGCTCTGGGACAGCGTTGGTGATGAAAACAGGCGTGGTGCCGAGATCCTTGGAGCTAAGGGCATCGAGGCAATTGCCACCGACAACCCGATTGCCCAAGGACCCGCGGCTCCCTTGGGCTCGTGATCTGCCCGAACTCTTCGAGAACGGGTCGTTCGTCGGTGTGAGCTTGGATCGTAACTATGGCGTTGCTGAACACCTCCGCAAATCCTTCGACCCCGCCCCCCGCCAGCTCCGCCAGCAGCACGAGATCGACCGCCACACCCAGGCGGTCCTCGCCGAATCGCCCTACGTCCGCCGTGACTTCATGCTCAAGCTCGCCGACTTCTCGCAGGCCAGCGGCAACAAGGCGGTGCCGGTCGAGCAGTACGAAAAGACCGCCCAGGAGTATCGCAAAATCTTCGCGGAGCAGGTCGTCGGCAAGTTCGATTACGACCTGCTGCCCTTCAACGCCCGCAGCCGCAAGGCGTATGAGGCCGAGAAGTGGACCGGCTACGAGGTCGTCCTCGATGTCTTCCCCGACGTGATCGCCTACGGCATCCTGCTGCTTGCCGAAGGACCTGAAGGCGGGCGAAAAGCGGCCGGTGGTCGTGTGCCAGCACGGGCTGGAAGGCCGGCCGCAGGACACCATCGGCAAGGCGGGCTATGGCTACTACCACGCCTTCGCCGCCGACCTGGCCAACCAGGGCTTCATCACCTTCGCCCCGCAGAACCTGTACATCGGCGGCGACAAGTTCCGCACCCTGCAGCGCAAGGCCAACCCGCTGGGCAAGACGCTCTTCTCGATCATCGTGCCGCAGCACCAGCAGATCGTGAACTGGCTGAAGACGCTGCCGAACGTGGACGGCAGCCGCATCGGCTTCTACGGCCTCAGCTACGGCGGCAAGTCGGCCATGCGCATCCCGGCCCTGGTGACCGACTACGCCCTGTCGATCTGCTCGGCCGACTTCAACGAATGGGTGACGAAGAACACCTCGACCCGGGCCCCGTTCAGCTACGTCTGGAGTGGCGAATACGAGATCTTCGAGTGGGACCTGGGCAGCACGTTCAACTACGCGGAGATGGCGGCGCTGATCGCCCCGCGGCCGTTCATGGTGGAACGCGGCCATTTCGACGGCGTCGGCACCGATGAGATGGTGGGCTACGAGTTCGGCAAGGTGCGATTCCTGTATGAGGCGCGGTTGAAGTTGCCGGGACGCTGCGCGATCGAGTGGTTCGACGGGCCGCATTCGATCCATGCGCAGGGGACGTATTCGTTCTTGCACAAGCATTTGAAGTGGCCGGAGGGGAAGTAGGGGGTGTTAGGATGGTCAGAAGCCGTCGCTAACGCTTCCGGCTCGGAGGACGTTCCGAGCCGGAAGCGTTAGCGACGGGGGATGGTCAGAAGCCGTCGCTAACGCTTCCGGCTCGGAGGACGTTCCGAGCCGGAAGCGTTAGCGACGGCAAACGTCGGAGTAGCGGCCATGACCGAACCCGTTGTGTTTTTCATCACGTTTTCGACCTATGGGACCTGGCTGCACGGGCGGGCGCCGGGGTCGGTCGACCGGGGACATAATGTGCCCGGAACGCCGTGGTTGCCGGCGGATGCAGGTCAGGAGAGTGCGCGGCGGCAGCAGATGCGTCAACCGGAGTACGTTCTTGACGATGCGCGGCGGCAGGTTGTCCTCCGCACTATTCTCGAAGTTGCGCGGCACCGCCAGTGGAAAATCTGGGCTGTCCACGTACGCACCAATCACGTCCACGTGGTGGTCAGCGCGGCGGCGCGGCCGGAGAAAGTCATGATCGATTTCAAGGCATGGGCCAGCCGGCGTCTGCGCGAAGCATTCAACGAGGACACCGACAGGGATCGCTGGACGCAGCACGGCAGCACACGGTACCTATGGAACGAATCGGCCGTTGGTGAAACGAGCGCCTACGTTCTGGACGAACAAGGGGAACCAATGGCGCGGTTCGACGGCCGGAACGTGTCTTGGTTCAGCGTGATCTGGAAGAGCGCCCCGTCCGAGTTAGCGGGTCTGGTTGACGATTGCCGTGGTGCTCAGGTGATTGTATCGTTTGCTCCTCCAGTCGCTACGGTTTCCTCTTCTCTGTTCCGGGGCGGTGGCGGCGCCAACAGGGGCAGCGGGATGCCCAGGCGCGAACACAGATCGAGGGCCGCATCATACACGCTTTGCTGTGTGGCCTGAGCCCACAGGTCCAAGGCGTTGCCCGACCGGCCGCACTTGAAGCAGTGGAACGTCTGGTCCTCCAGGTTGACCGAGAAGCAGCG
Organism: uncultured Planctomycetota bacterium; assembly: GCA_963827935.1. Classification (GTDB taxonomy): domain Bacteria; phylum Planctomycetota; class Planctomycetia; order Gemmatales; family Gemmataceae; genus DATFNV01. The sequence continues at coordinate 70,776 of CAWHCN010000008.1, forward strand.
GCTGGTGCCCGACGTTGAGCCGTGCAACGGGCACGGTCCCCGCTGTTGGGCCCCGTGACGGCTGCCTGGCTGGAAGCCGAGCAGGTTGAGCACGGCCGCCATGGTGACCAGGGTCCGCACGGCGGCGAAGTCGATGGCCGGTCGGGGAGTGGGCGGCGGCTCCGTGCGGGCGGCCTGACGCTGCTGTCGGCGGCGTTCGCGGGCCTCGGCCAGCTTGCGATCGCGGGCGGCGAAGATCTCCGCCTCGCGGCCGTTGAGCTTGTTCTGGGGCGTGACATAGCCGATGGCACTGTGCAGGCGGACGGTGTTGTAGTGGACGACGTAATCGGCCACGAGGCGGCGGGCGTCATCGAGCGACAGCGGGGTGAGCACGCGGATGCAGTCGCCCTTGAGGGTCTTGTGCCAGCGTTCGATCTTGCCGTTGCTTTGGGGATAATAGGGAGACGTTTTGACGTGGGTCATGCCGCAGACGCGGATGAACTCCTTGAAGTCCTTGGCAAGGAACTGGGGGCCGTTGTCGCTGATGATGCGTGGCGTGGTGCCGGGGAACTGTTCGCGGGCGCGTTGGATGATGGTTTCCACGTCGCTTTCCTCCATTTTCTCGCGGATTTCCCAGTGCACGATGAAGCGGCTGCAGCCGTCGAGGACGGAGCAGAGGAAGTAAAAGGTGCCGGCGATGTTGAGGTAACTGACATCGACATGCCAGTGCTCGTGGGGCTGGAGCGGCTGGACAAAGCCGGTGCCTTTTTTGGTGGGCACGGGCGACTGCCCGGCCAGCAATCCCGCGGTCTTGAGAACGCGGTAGACACTGGCCGGGCTGCAAGCGACGACGTCGGCGTCGAGCATCATGAAGGTCAGTCGGCGATAGCCTTCCAGAGGGTTGGCGCGAGCGAAGACGCAGATGCGTTCCTTCTCCTGGTCGGTGAGCCAGTGGTCGCGTGGGATCCAGGCGTTGTGTTCGTTGACCTTGCCGAAGCGGTGCTTCCAGTCGTGGAACTTGCTGGCGCCGATGTCGATCCAGGGGAGGAAGCGGCCGGCGGGGATGTCGGTCTTGTCGGCCCAGGAGCGGACGAAGTCGACGATCTGGTCGCGGGTATCGTGGGGAACCCAGCAGCGGGTCAGGGTTCCCCAAGTTCTTTTTTTAGCTGGACGTGCTCCTCCATGAGTTCGCCGAGGACCTCGTTCTTGCGTTGGAGTTTGGCTTCGAGTTGTTCGATCTTTTTGTCCTTGGCGTCCTCGACCGCCTTGGCCTTACGGCCGTTGTCGAAGGCGGTGTGTCCGTTCTCGAAGAATTCCTTCTGCCAGCGGTAGAAGAGGTTGGGGGCGATGCCGAGTTCATCGCAGAGATCGGAGACAGGCACCTTCTCGACGGGGTGGCGTTTGAGGGCGGCGACCTTCTCAGGCCCGGAAAAGTGACGGCGCTGTCGGGTCATGATGGAACCTCCGTTCAGGTAAGACTAACCCGAACGGAGCGATTTTCCAGGTTCGACTGGGGCAAAACAAACGTAACCTCCGAGCCGGAAGCGTAAGCGACGGGGGATTCCGAGCTGGAAGCGCAAGCGACGGGGGATTCCGAGCTGGAAGCGTAAGCGACGGGAGACTCCGAGCCGGAAGCGTAAGCGACGGGGGATGCCGAGCTGGAAGCGTAAGCGACGGGGGATTCCGAGCTGGAAGCGTAAGCGACGGGGGATTCCGAGCCGGAAGCGTAAGCGACGGGGGATGCCGAGCCGGAAGCGTTAGCGACGGGGGATGCTCAGTAGCCGTCGCTTACGCTTCCGGCTCGGACTTCGCCGCCTGGGATCGTGATGGCCCCCGCATCGCACACCGCCGCACACAAGCCGCAGCGCACGCACTCGGCGGGCCGCGGCAGCCACGGCAACGGTCCAGCCATCTCCAGACACGCCGTCGGGCACACCGCCACGCAATCGCCGCAGCCGGTGCAGCGGGTTTCATCCAGGATCGGCAGTTCGGTCGTCATGTCTTCTTCGCGGTCTCCATCAAGCCCAGGACCAGGTGCAACACCACGTCGCGCGGCTGGGGCGGGGCGACCACATAGTCGGCGCCCAGGTCCCAGGCTAACCCAATCACTTCGGGATTGGCCACGTTGCTTACGGCCACCGTCATCGCGTCCGGGCAAAGCCAGGTGAGCCGGCCGAGCAAGGCGAGGTCGCGCTCCACGTCGGCGCCGATCTCGAACACCAGGATCGAGGCCGTGCCGCTGCCCAGGGCGCGCAGCAGGGCGCGTTCATCGCGGAGTTCGCGGAGCGGCCATTGCCAGACCTCGGCGGTGCCGTGCAACAGGTCCGCGATCCAGCGTTCCGTTTCGTAGACGACGATCTGCGGGGAGCGCATCAGCTCGACTTCTTGCGTTTGGGCGTCGGGTCGGGAATGCCCAGGGCGGCCATGCGGCGGAGCAGGAGCGGCCGCCAGATGGCGAGCAGCTCGGCGGCCCGGCTCTTGTTGCCGCCGGCACGGCGCAGGGCCAGCTCGATCAGCCGCCGCTCCGCCCCTTCCAGCAATTCCTTCAGAGGCAGCCGGACCGCGTCCGCCTCGGCCGGCCGGGGACTCAGACGCAGGTAGAGCGGCAGATCGCTGGCATCGATCCGCTCGCCGGGGGTCCGGCCGCAGGCGCCGACCAGCACGCCATACAGCTCACCCAGGTTCCCCGGCCAAGGATAGGCCCGCAGCACGTCCCAGGCGGCGGGGGTTAGGCCGGTCACCGTCCGCTCCGCCGCCAGGCCGGCCCGCTCCAGCAGCCGTTCGACCAGGCGCGGCAGATCGGGCTTGCGTTCGCGCAGCGGCGGCAGACGGATGGTCAGCGTCGCCAGCGCGGAGGCCAATTCTTCCAGCAGCCGGCCGGCGCGAACCTGCTCATCAGGATCGGCGAGCAGCCCCGCCACAATCCGCGGCCCACGTCCCCCCTCGGCATGGGCCAGCAGGGCGGCGAGGCGTTGCTGCATCTGCGCGGCAGGCAGGCCGGCTCGCGCAGGTAGAGGGTGCCGACATCGCCGGCATGGGCCAGTTCGCCTTCCACGAAGAGGACGCCGGCCAGCGCAGCCGGCGGCAGGCGGGCACAGTCGAGGCGGACGAACGGCCGGCGCCGTTCGGATCCCAGGGCGTGGATGGTGCGGGCCAGCCATTCCTTGCCGGTGCCGGGCTCGCCGACGATCAGCGCCGGCGCCCGCACCGTCGCCGCCAGGCGCACCTGGTCGGCGACGCGGCGCAGGGCGGGGAGATCGCTGGCCAGGGCCTCGATCCCGTGACGGCGCAGCACCAGTTCGCGCAAGGCCAGTGCCGCTTCGGGCAAGGCCCCGGGGCTGGCCGAGGCCAGGGCGCTGCCGGCGGTGATGCGGCCCAGGATGAACAGCAGGCCGCTGTCGTCGCGGAAGGGGAGAAAGTCGATGTCCCACCAGCGCCGGGCCGGATCGAGCCGCGGCACCTGCTGGCGGGTGTGGCCAGCCTTTCCTTCCAGCACCTCGTCCGGCGGGCGGAGGACGTGGCCCAGCCAGTCGTCCCAGGCGTCGTCGGGGCCGGGGCGGCGCGCCCGGCGGCAGGCGATTTGCCGGGCCTCGGCCAGCGGCACGCCGGTCAACTGCTCCCACGCCTTGTTGACTAGCACAAGCCGGCGATGGCGGCTCAGAATGAAGATCGGCTCCGACGCCCGCTGGAACGGCAGCCAGGAACGCCAGCGGAGATGGGTCATGGCTGGGCCTGAATTGGCGAGCGGGGGGCGTAAGCCCCCCGGTGAGTGGTTTCTCACCATCACCGGGGGGCTTACGCCCCCCGCTCGCCCGTTGGTCAGATGATGATCGTCGCCAGCACGTACAGCACCACGACGATGATGACCAGGAACAGCAGCAGCCGCAGGCCCCAGCGTAGGGCCTCGCGCAGGATCAGGGGCCAGTCGTCGAAGCGCGTGGCGCTGTAGACCAGGCTAATCAGGATGAGCAGCACCGGCACGTGGATGTAGTACGGCAGGTGGCCGGCGGCTTGCGCGAATAGCATCGGAACCTCAATGGGCGGTTGCAGCAGGAGCCGCGGCCTGCGCTGCCGTCTGCTCTCTTCGGGAACCGGGGCGAACCACAAACGCCGGGCCGGCGAAAGCGTCGTAAATCACCATCACGTTCAGCACGCCGGCGATCACCGTGTAAACCCAGGCCAGGTCCCAGGTCTTGTCGCCGTCGCGCTGCAGGTCCTGGAGTACCTTCTCGGTGGGCTGACGCATGAAGCCGTGCAGCGGCGGATCATCGTTTCGGACAGGATCGTAGACCCAGTACTGATAGATGGCCGGCCAGGCCGCGACGCCCATGAAGAACTGCCCGGTGAAGTGAGGCCGGTCCAGCAGCCGTTTGACAATCTGCGCCCGGCCAAAGGGGACATTGTCCGTCCAGCCCGGGGTATCGCCGCCCTCGCTGATGATGAAAACGTTTTTCCAGCTCCCCAGGTACATCCCGTAGAAAAACAGCGTGTAGACGCACACGAAGAACAGGACCCCCTTGCCCACGCGACCCTGGTAAATCTGTCCCAGGCCCGGCACAAGGTAGCTAAGGAGGGCAGCCTGGGGACCATTTTCCGGCGGGGGAATCTTGTCGGCGGGGCTGGCCATGAGGTTCGATCTCGAAAGTCGCGGGCGGACCAGCGCTGCGACGCTTGCCGCTCTGGCTATCACTTACCCATTCTAGCGGGATGGCCTTACCAGGTCCAATCGATCCGGTCGCGGAGGGCAAGTACAACCGCGGCGGCCAGCAGCAGGAGGCCGAGGATGCCGAGGGCGGTGCGCCCCACCGGCCGGCGCAGCCAGCGGCCCGGGGTTCCCAGCCCGAAGGCCAGGCCGTCGAACCGGCGGTTAAGCCAAAGGATGGGCCGCAACACCAGCGGCGGCTGCGGCGGACGCGAGGCAATCAGCGCTTGCAACGGCGAGCGCGGCTGATCGGGCGGCGGGAGAACGGGGCTCCTGCGCTCGGCCGGGGGCAGCGGATTGAGCACCGGCAAGGGAACCGGAGGGGCCGGCCGCAGCACCGGACGCGAGGGCATCGCCACTGGCAGCGGGTCGGCCACGATCATGTTGCCGGGCGGAGCGGCCAGGGTGTCCTGATAAGCGGGTTCGGGCTCGGGCGGCGGTTCGGGGGGAGCCGGCTCGTCGGACGGGTCCACGGGCAGGGCCAGCATGCGCTGGAGCAGGGCGTCCAGGTCGTCCAGTTGCTGGCGCGTTGGCTGTGGCGCGGAAGTCGCCATGACTCTTCCCATCCTTGGGCCGGGCAGCGCGCCGCCCGCCGGGCAGCGGCTCAACGCCACAAACTACCACGCTGGCACCTTGCTTGCAACGCGGGTTCCCCGGTGTATCCTCAACCCCATGTCCGAACGCTACTTCGTCGATCAGCCGCTGGCCGTGGGTCCGGTCGGCCTGGCGGGTGCCGAGGCTCACCACCTCGCCGTGGTTTGCCGGGTCCGCCCCGGCGACCGGGTTACCCTGTTCAACGGCGACGGCCGACAGTACCGCGCCCTCGTCACCGAAGCCGCCAAACGGAGCCTCCGCCTGGAGGTCGAGGCAATCGAAGATCCGCCGCGCGAACTCGGATTCCGGCTCGAGGTGGCGGCCTCTCTCCCCAAGGGTGACCGGGCCCAGTTCCTGATCGAGAAACTGACCGAGCTGGGCGTGACCGACTTTATCCCCCTGCGGACCGCCCGCAGCGTCGTCCACCCGCGGGACACGGAAAAACTGACCCGGTACGTGATCGAGGCGAGCAAACAGTGCGGCCGCAACGTGCTGATGCGGGTGGCGGAGCTGACCGACTGGCCGGACTACGCCCGGCGCCCGGGACTGCCGGCACGGCGCTGGTCTGCGCATCCGGATGGAGGGCCGCTGCCTGCTGGAGGCGGAGAGGACGTGGCGTGCGCGATCGGCCCGGAGGGCGGATGGACCGACGAGGAGGTGGCGCTGGCCCGGGCAGCCGGTTGGCGAGTGGTGACCCTGGGGCCGCGGCTTCTGCGGGTGGAGACGGCGGCACTGGTGATGGCGACGCTGGCGGGGATGGCGGGGATGGCGGCGGCAGGGTTCTAGCGTGGGTGGCACGCTCTGAGGTACTCCGAAGGGCGTGCAGTCAGTGCAGCACGCCCTTCGGAGTACCTCAGGGCGTGCAGTCAGTGCAGCACGCCCTTCGGAGTACCTCAGGGCGTGCCACCCGGCGCCAGTAATTGTCAAGGCCCCGCCGCCGCTCGGACATCGTGTACTGGCGGCTCGGCCGCACTGAGCCGCCCATGAACCGCGCAGTAGTCGAGCAATCGCCGCAACTTTTCTTCGGCCGACACCTCGTCCGCGGTCTCGTTCCCCGGCGCATGGCCCCAGAGCACCCGGGCCCCGCCGCCGCGCAGCTCCACGATGCCGTCCTTGACCTCGCACTCGGTCAATCCCAGGGAATCCAGCGACGGCCGCAAGGTGGCAGCCACAGCAGCCGCAGCATGGACCGCCGGGTCGTCCCATGCCGATCCGGCGTGACCAGACGGCGCCGCCACGGTGTTTCGCAGAATGAGCAGCCCATCCGCCGTCGTCGCGCGAGGGAGCAAGACCGCCTGGCCATCGACCACCCGCAGCTGTTTCCCCAGCGGCACCGCCAGGGCCGGCGTGCGGAAGACCAGCCGCACTCGCGCCTGATCCGGCGGCAAAATGCGCACTTCCTCGACCTTTTCGACCCAGGGATGCCGCGCAAACGCTTCCGCCAGCCGGTCGGGTGTCTCCTCGTCCAGCGCCGGCAGACGGTCCGGCAGGCGGGCCAGGTACTGCACCTCGGCCAGGAACTCAGGCCGTTCCAGGCCCGGTGGAGCGGGGCAGTCGATATCGGCCAGGGAGATGGTGTAACTTTCGTGCTGCCGCAGCCGGTCGTGCGCCAGCCGGCCCAGCGCAATCAGCCCGACCAGCACCGCCCCCGCGGCGGCGACCGGCACCAGACCGTGGAACATCCGTGTCCGCATATGCCTCCCCCCGCTTACGCGGGAGGCTCGCCGGTGACTTCACCAGATCGCCACTTCCAGCTCCAGCTCCACCTGGAACCGCTCCTGCACGCGGCTGCGCATCAGGTCGATCAGCCGCAGCACATCGCGGGCGCTGGCATCGGGATGGATGACAATGGCGTTGCTATCGCGTTCGCTGACCTCGGCCCCGCCGACGCGGGTTCGTGCCAACCCGGCCTGGTCGATAAGGGCGGCGGCGCTCAGGGCACGCGGGTTGCGGAATGGGCGGCAGGTCGGCTGATAGCTCAGCGGCTGGCTTGCCTTCCGCTGAATCCACGCCCGCCGCATCCGCTTGACGATGGCGTCCGGCGCGTCCGACTCCAGCCGGAAATGAGCGGTGAGGATGACCGGGTCGTCGAGGTTGCTCCAGTGATAGCCGAAGCGCAACTCGTCCCGCTCGCGGACCTGGACCTGGCCGCGGCTATCGAGGACATCGACGTGGCGAACGAATTGGCCAATGTCGCCGACACGGTCGCCGGCATTGCAGCGGAGGGCGCCGCCGACGGTTCCCGGGATGCCGACCAGCGTTTCCAGGCCGCCCAGTCCGTGCCGGGCCGCTTCCGAGATCAGGGCCGAAACCGCGGCGCCGGTGCCGGCTGAGACCTCGTTCCCCTGCACCGCCAGCTGCGTGAAGGCCGGCTCGCTGAGGCGGAGGACGACCCCCTTGACTCCCTCATCGCGGACCAGCACATTGCAGCCGCCGCCCAGGATGCGCAGCGGCAGACGCTGCTCGAAGCAGCGGCGGACAACGGCGGACAGCTCCTCGACGGAGCGCGGCTGCACCAGGAACTCCGCCGGCCCGCCCAGGCGCAGGTGCATGTACGGAGCCAGACGCTCATTCGGTTTGACGATCTCGGGGAAGTCGGCCAGCGAGTGCATGGCGCCATGATAGGGTGGGACGCGGCGGGGAGTCAATTCGGATAGGCGTGACCGATTCATCGTTTCGCGCTCGCGTCCGAAGTGAGAGCGCGAAACGATGAATCGGTCGCGCCCTACTTGCACCCCTTCAGAAACGCCACCAAGTCCGCCAATTCCTGCCGCGTCAACTGCTGCTCCAACCCCGCCGGCATGATCGACACCTTCCCGGGTTGCACCTCGTCGATTTCCTGCCGGGCGATGCGCACCTCCTCGGTGGCGCTGGTCGCCAGCACCACCTCGTCGGCCGTCTCGCGGCGGACCAGGCCGTTGTAGACCTTCCCCTTCTTCGTGGTCACCTGCACCGGCTCGTAGCTGCGGACGAAGCTGGAGCTGGGGAAGACGATCGACTCCAGGATGTCGCGCTGTTCCCTGATCTTGCCGATGTGCGTCAGGTCCGGCCCGATGGTGCCGCCGAGGTAGCCGATGGCGTGACACGCCGAGCAGGCCACCTTCGTACTGTTGAAGACCGCCTGCCCGCGGCGGATGTCGCCGTCCTTCAAGCCGGAGAGCAATTCTTCCAGATGGGCCTTCTGCTTGGCCGCGTCGGCGTTCAGGATCGCGTACAGCGACTCGGCCTCCTTCTGGACCGCGGGGCCGAACTTCGCCAGCCGCGGCTTGATGGTGCCGACGCCGAGGCTGCCCCGGGCCGACGAGCCCTTCAGGGCCGCGATCAGGGCCAGGCCGACCTTGTCGCTCGTCGATTGGCCGAAGGCGTCGAGCAGCCGGTTGATGTCGGTCGGGGCGATCTTGCCGAAGGCGGCGGTCAGGGCGATGAGGCGATCGTCGCCGAGCCGGGCCCGGGCCAGCACGTCGGCGGCCAGGGCGCGGTCGGCCACCGGCTGATCGCGGTCCAGGCGGGCGGTGAGGAAACCGAAGGTGGCTTGAGTCATATCGGTCAGGCCGCCGGGGATGGCGGCGAGGGCCGACAGGCGGAGCGCGGCGCCGTCTTCTCCTCCTCGGCGATCTTCAACACGAGAGTGCTGAACCGGGCGGCGTGCGCCTTCGGCGGCGGCACTGCCCGCAGCGCGGCGATGTCCTCGCGGATCAATGCCTCGTCGCCGTTCGTCAGCAGCGACGCCAGGCCGTTCACCCAAACCTCGGGAATCTCCTTCAACCCGGAGCGGGCGATGGCGTGCAGCGCGAGGATCGCCTTTCGCGGATGGACCAGCGCCTCGTTCAGCGGCTCGGCGAGGAGTTGCTGGATGGCCGGAGTGCGGGCGAACCCGGCCAGTTGCGTGGCCAGCTCCTCCCGCACCTTTGGCGGCAGGTCCTTGGCCAGCTCCTTGCGGAAGGTGCCGGCCAGGGCATCGCCCCATTCGGGATGCCGGCTCGCGATCCAGACGGCGGTTTCCTTGAGGGCCGGATCGGAGGAGGAGAGTTCCGGGGCCACCTGGTCCGCGGTCAGCTTGCCGTTGGCCATCTGATCTAGGGCGATCAGGGCAGCGCGGCGGACGCGGGGGTTGCGTGCCTGCAAACTGTCGAGGCGGGGAATAACCGCGGTGTCTTGCCTGTTGCCGATCTCGATGAGAGCGTAGGTCAGCGAGTGGTTGAGGACAGGGTCGTTATCTTCGCCCAGCGCACTTAGCAACGCTAGTTCGGCAAGTAATGCTGGCCCGGCCTGATTTGTCTCCTAGTCGGCCAAGCCCTTCAGCGGCGGCACGTCGGTTCTGCGCTGATTTTGCGGACAGAAGTGTGACCAGGCCGTCTGCGGCCTGGTCGTCGGGGTGCAGGCTCAGCACATGCATCGCCACCTGGCGCACTGTTTCGTCAGAATCCCCCAAGGCATAATCGACCACATTACGGCCTTGCCGCGTCTTGAATCGAGCGCCAGTCCAGACCGCATTCCGCCGTGCTTCAAGGCTCCGGTCACTTCCAACTACCATCTGCAGCGTTATTGTTGCTTGTTCTTCCCTCTTCCCCAACGCTCTGATTGCCCTACGGCGGACAGCCGGCCGTTCGTCTTCCAAGAGTTTCGCGAGTCGCTCGATGCTCTCACCCCTCCACCCAATCTTCCTCCCCCTGGGGTCGTCAATCTTCGCCGCCCCCGTCTTCCTAACCCGATAAATCGCCCCCAGCACATCCGGCTTGTACAGCTGCGACGTCGGGCAGCAGAGCTTGTACCAGCCGCCGGTGTCAATGACGAGCAGGCTGCCGTCGGCGTCCTCCAGGACGGCGGTGGGGTGGAAGTCGAAATCGGCGGCGGCCAGGAAATCGGAGTCGGCCGTCTTGAACGTGGCCCCGTCCGGCGTCAGCACGTGCCGCGTCACCTTGTGCATGTTGAAGAGGCAGGCGAACAGGTTGTCCTGGTACTCCTTGCCGAAGACGGCCGATTCGTAGCGGACCAGGCCGCAGGGGGCGGCGGCGCCGAGGTGGGTCATCACCGGCATCAGGTGCGGGCTGGTGCGCGGATGGCCCTCGAGGACGGCGTGGTCCTTGCCGTAGACGCCGCCGTAGACCGCGTGGATCAGGCCGTCGCGCCGGCCGCCCGCGGGGTGCTGCAGGAAGGTGGTGGTGAAGATCATCTCGCCGCCGGGGGTCCAGACCAGGCCGACCGGGTTGTCCATGCCGCCGCTCATCAGCGCCTCCAGCCCCGTGCCGTCGGGCCGGCAGCGCATGACGTGGGCGGCCCGGCTGGTGAAGCCCTTCTTGCCGGGCAGGTCGATGGTCTGCGGCTCGAATCCCCCCTTGCACCAGTAGATCCAGCCGTCCGGGCCGGCGTAGGGGCCGTGGATGTCGTTGGCGCAGCCGCCTAGCGTCTTCCCCTTGTACCACTCCTCGCGCTGGTCCGCGGTGCCGGTCCCCTTGGTGTCGGTCAGCTTCCAGATGCTCGGCGGAGCGCCGACGTAGACCGACCCCTCGAACCAGAGGACGCCTTCGGGAAACATCATGTGATCGGCGAAGACGGTGGCCTTGTCGAACGTCCCAATACCCTTGGTGTCTTCGAGGCGGAGGATGCGGTGCGGTTTCTTCTCGAGTTGCACCTTGACCGGCTCGTTGGACCCGGAGGAATCGGCGACGTAGAGCCGGCCGTCGTCGTCGAAGTCGGCGACGATGGGGCGGTTGACCAGCGGCGGGCCGGCGACCAGCTCGATGTCGAAGCCCTCGGGGAGGGTGAAGGCGTGGCCGTTGAGATGGACGTCGTGGGTCTTCGCGGTCGGCTTTGTGTCGGCGGCGAGGCACAGGCCGGTCATCAGGATCACAAGGGTCGCCAGAGCCAGGCGGGTCATCGTATCTCCCCCCTTCGGTGCATTCCAAAAATGGGACACGCCGGGTGGCACGCCCTGAGGTACTCCGAAGGGCGTGCAGTCAGTGCAGCACGCCCTTCGGAGTACCTCAGGGCGTGCCACCCCACGTGCCAAGCGTGTTCTATTCTTGTCTATCCCCAACGGCCCGCCTGTTCGGCGCCAGCTGCGCGGATTGCACAGGCGGCAAGGTCGGCCGGCGCCGGGGCACAAAACCGAGGCGCGGCGTTGAAAATTGTTGAAGCGAAACCACGCCGGCTTTACCGTGGATGATGGTCGCGGCCTGGGCCGTGACGAACACCTTCGGAACACCCTGGGAGCCGTCGCCCGGCCACCCGGGGGCAGAGGAGAGACGCTTATGTCCCTACGTTTCGTGGGAACGGGCCTGCTGGTGGCAGCCGCGTTGTTCACGGCCGGCTGTGAGTGCTGCCACAAGAGAACGGCGGTGGCCAGTGCCCCGCCCTGCTGCCCGGCTCCCGCCGCTCCGTGCTGTCCGTCGGGCGGCCCCATCGCGCCGCCGATTGGCGTAAGCGGCTATGCGCCGCCCGTCGTCGCCATCCCGGCCCACTAGGCCGGACTATTCACCACGAAACACACGAAAGACACGAAAAGGAATCCCAGGACGGCGGTCTGCAAGCGCAAGACACTACTGTCGGAGAACGAGAGCGATTCCTGCGGTCTTCCCTTTTTCGTGTGTTTCGTGTGTTTCGTGGTGATTCTCACTCCGAGGGCACCGGCGCCCATTCAACCCGTCCTCCGTGCGCCTTCCGCCTTGTGGGGCGGATCGTTCCGCACTTCCCGCCTCTCACATCAGGCAAAGATCGTAGCGATTTTGTCCGGTTCCCACGCGGCGGTGGCGATTGGCCGTTGCAAGCGCTGTTCCCGCGCATACTCGTCTGGGGAACGGCGTGTCAAGCCCGGGCCGCCGCTCCCCCGACGAGCGGAGGCTGCCCGCGCAGGCCCCAACCGCTTCATTCGATCGACCCTGAACAATTGCGCCGCATCTCCGCCAGGAAGAGAGGAGACCTTGCCATGCTGTTCCGTTCCATTCGCGCCCTGGGCGCGCTGCTGTTGATCGTGCTCGGGTCCGGATGTTGCCACGACCACTGGTGTCTCCGCCCGGCCTGCGCCCTGCGCTGCCAGCCGGCCTGCTGCCCGGAAAGCAACTGCTGCAACGTGACCGGCTACCTGCCGCCGCAGACGATGGCGCCGCCGATTCTGCATTGAAAATCTGTTCGAGCAGCCCCCGCGAGCCCCGAGGCGGCAATGCTGTTCGGCCCGGGGTCTCCTGAGCCCCGTTCATGGGGCTTTGCCGCGTAGCGGTTCAGGCCCGCCCTTGAGGGCGGGTTGTGGGGCCAGGCAGGGCGCTTGACCCCCGTTCACGGGGGTTCTCGGTGTGCGGCTTTAGCCTGGACAGAGGGTGAACCCGGACAGCGAGAAGCCCCGTGAACGGGGCTCCGGAGTGTGGTGGCCGCCGCGTTACCCGCCGTCAACCGCGGGCCTGGACCGCTGCGCGGGAAAGCCCCGTGAACGGGGCTCAGCAGGCATAATGCCGACCATCGTTGCCCACTGCCGAGACGAGGGGCTTATCCGTTCCTGGAAGCCATCACATGTCGTTGCGTCCCAGCCTGATGCTCGTCGCCGCCCTGCTGGTTGCTGTGGTCCACCCGGCCGACGCCGCGCGCATTCGCTATCATTTCAGCCCCTGCCCGGGCGGGAATGGCTCCCTGTCCCCAGCCGCGGCCGGCCAGCGCCTGACCCTCGGCGGCTGGCAGTCGTACAACTGCCCCCCACCGCGAGCCACCCAGCTAGTGCCGCATTTCTCAAGCATCATTGCATAAGGCAGCGGCTTCCGCCAGTCGCTGGATTTTCCCCAGTTTGAGGCGGCGGTGCGGTGCGACGAAGCTCGCGCGGCGTTGCTTCTGCACCGGCTTGCCGGTGTAAGTCCAGGCGAAGGGGTGGGCCATCGTAGCGTTGTAGTAGTCCATGAATTCTCGCAACTGCGCTTCCAGGTCCGTCACCGACGTGAAGTTTCCGCACCGCAGCAGCTTCCGGTGGATGATCCCGAACACGATCTCGATCTGGTTAAGCCACGAACTGTGCTTCGGGAGGTAGACGAAGCGGATCCGGTGGGCGGCGTCCGACAGGAACTCCTTCCGCGTAGCCATCGATGCGAGGATGCCGCTGTCGTTTTTTTTCCCAGCTCTTCGGGCAGGCCGCAGCGTTCGGCGACGAACTTCACCAGGCTTTCCGACATGTGCGTGTTGAGGCAGTCGACCACGAAGAGCCATTCGGCGGCGGGGTCGGTGTCCACGGTGCGGGTGATGTGCGCGACGAACTCCGCTTCGGTACGGGTCGCCTCCAGCGTTGGGCAGACGATCATCCCCGTCACCACGTCCAGACCGGCGGTCAGCGTCGTCGTCCCGTGCCGGGTGTATTCGAATTCCTGCTTCGGTACGCTGTTGGGTTGGGCCGGCTTGTCGGGGGCGTTCCGCTCGATGGCCTGCAGCGAGGTCGCCTCGTCCACGCTCACCGTGTGCGTGCCAGCGCCCGCCTTCGCCGGCGCCTCGAGGTAGGTTCGGCAAACATTTTCGACCTCGGCCTGGAACTTCTGGGGGTCCTTCTCCGTGGTGTTGAGCCACATTTTCTTGCGGTGCGGCTGCACGGCGGCCTGCTGCAGGAAGCGGCCAACCTGAGACACGGAAATATCCTCCACGATCTGCCGCGTGATCGCCTCGTCACGCAGTTCCCGGAGCGTCCAGTGGTCGATCGGCCGGCCCGACAACTTCGGCGGTTCGCACGCCAAGGCCACGATCTGGGACACCTGAAAGGCGGTAAACGTCGCCGGGGCACCCGGTCGCGGGGCGTCGGAGAGGACGTTGACGATCGCCTCACGCAGACGGTGCGGTTCGGTACATTCCCACACGCACAGCGAATCCCACGCGTCCCGCCAGCGCTGCCGCCAGAGGCCCACCTGCAGTCGGTTGAGGCCGACCCGCGAGGCGATCTCCTCGTTCAGCAGGCCGGCGAATCCCAGCAAAATGATCGTCGCCCGCTGCACCACGCACTTGGCGACCGTACGCGACTTGCTGAATTCCTGCAGCAGAACCTGCTGCCTTTCGCTGACGATGATCTTCGCGGCCTTCCCTGGCATAGGTCGATCTCCCGCCTCACAATCGAGGGACCAGGCAAGATACGCCATGTCCAGTTTTCGTGCTACGCCGTTTCCGCGGTGTGGCACTAGTCACCTTCCGCCACCCCGCCACCGGGCACTGCGTCACCGTTCCCCTGGCCTTGCCCGCCTCCACGCCGCGCATGGAATATGTGCGCGACCGGGCCGTCTACAACTACGGCACCGCCACGGTCGAGGTCGAATTCATCAAGAATGGATCGGTGGACGTGGTGTACGACAGCGGGCTGTTCCGGGCCCCGTGAGAACGCACGATGATCGGCTCGTAAGTTCCTCGCCAGTGGCCCCGTAGCGGAATTCGCCAGAATTCCGCAGCGAACGAACGACGACAGTCAATTTCCTCTTTGTCGAGCCGTTTAATTTGGCGGGCAATGGCTGTGTCCATGTCCCGTTGAATGAGGCATGGTTCAGAATTGGGTAACAACCGCATCCGGGCGGAAGTCGGCTCCCAAAGGGGGCGCGTGCCAGGCCCCCCCCAGTACCCCCGACAATGTGGCAGGCGCTCAATCGGCACAGCGCAACATCAAGCAGGATAATTACTAACGGCAGATTGAGCGCCTGCCACGCTTGGCAGGCGCTCGTGGCACGTACTCGTGCCGGCAGGGCCGAAATCTGTGACCCCTTTACGCGCCAATTTGAAGCATGCCCTGCGGACCCCCCGAAAGTGTTACCTGAAAACGGCCCGTCTTGAACCATGCCTTAAGTGACTCTCACTAAGGCGCGCAAGTGCCGAAATTGCAATGACTTCTGGAGCGCAAAGTCATTTAATGCCAAATTAAACGACCGGCTCTTTGCTGCCGTTCGTCAACCCCTGAAATTAGCATTGAAGCCGCATTAGGACCGCCCTGCCCCCCCTCCGTCTTGACGCCCGCGCCGCAACTGAACTACCATAGCCCTCGTATAACCCCTGGGCCGGCCGTCGCTTGCCGGCCGCGTTTCTTCCCATGACTCTGGACGAACCCCCGACATGACAGTCACGGCCAAACGAGACTTTCCCGCCCCGGGCACGTGGACGCGCAAGGTCAAGCGCCACAAGACGCGCGAGGTGCAGGTCGGACCGCTCGCCGTCGGCGGCGACAACCCGGTCTGGGTCCAGTCGATGACCACGCCCGACACGCACAACCTCCAGGCCGTGCTCACCGAAATCCACCGCCTTGAAGAGGCCGGCTGCGAGATCGTCCGCGTCACCGTGCCCAAGCCGGAAGATGCCGCCGTTCTGGGCGAGATCAAGCGGCAAATCAAGATTCCGCTCATCTGCGATATCCACTTCGACTACAAAATGGCCCTGGCGGCGATGGACCATCCCGTCGACAAGATCCGCATCAACCCGGGCAACATCGGCGGCTACGACCGCTACCGCCAGGTCATCCGCAAGGCCAAGGACAAGGGCGTGCCCATGCGCATTGGCGTCAACGCCGGCAGCCTGGAGCGGGAACTGGTCGAGAAGCACGGCTACCCTTGCCCGCCCGCCATGGTGGAGAGCGCCCTCCGCTACCTGGAGATTGCCGAGTCCGAAGGGTATCACGACATCATCGTGTCGCTGAAGTCGAGCGACGTCATCACCGCCGTCGAGGCTTACCGGCTCTACGCGAAGTACGCCGACTACCCGACGCACATCGGCATCACCGAGGCGGGCAAGGCGCCCTACGCCGTGACCAAGTCGGCGTGCGGCCTGGCGCCGATTCTGCTCGACGGCATCGGCGACACCATCCGCATCAGCCTTTTGGGCGACCCGGTGCCGGAAATCGCGGCCGCATTTGACATTCTGCAGGCGACGCAGCGGCGGGTGCGCAAGCCGGAGCTGATTGCCTGCCCTACCTGCGGTCGGCTGGCCATCGACCTGGAGGCGATCATCGCTCAACTGGAACAGCGCCTGGGCGGCCGGACCACGCCGGTCAAGATCAGCGTGCTGGGCTGCGTGGTCAACGGCCCCGGCGAGGCGCGCGAGGCCGACATCGGCATCGCCGCCGGCAACGGCAAGGGCGTCATCTTCCGCAACGGCGAAATCGTCCGGCACGTCCTGGAAGCGGACATGGTCGATGCGTTGATGGAGGAAGTCGAGCGCTGGGAGAGTGAGCATCCGGATGGGAAACCGGCGGCGTCGCACAACGGGGGGCGGATGAAGTTGCCGGTGGTGGGCGCACCCGCAGCCGGTGCTAGCCGGCATCCCGGATGACATCTTCTTTGTGAGATGACACAGGCCCCAGGTGTGGCTCGGCAACGTAGGTGCCCGGAATGGTCCGCGCAACGTCACGCAGCATAGCTGCGTAACGTTCCACGTCCAAGCCTTGCTCCTCGGCCAGGCGCTGGCGGACCGCTCGCAGTTCTTCCACCAGTGGAACATTTTTCATGGTTCGATCTCCAGCAATTGGGCCGGTGTGACCAGGGCCGGTGAAAGCAGCCTCCGGCGAGCATTGACGACCTGAATGTGTTCAAACTTGTTCGCATTGGCCAGATGTTTACAGTTCCAGGTCAACAGGTACTGCATGCGATGCCACGTCGCCAATGCCAGATGGAAGGCATCGCCCAGGTCGTTGGCAGGCATGACGCGCTCGCGAAGGTAGTAGGCCACCAACTCAGTGACCTCCGGTGTCACGGCCAATCTGGGCAGGGCGGCGACGAGGGCCAGGCAGTTGCGACGCTTGTCCTCGGGATACCCCGTTTCCTGCAACTCCCGAAGCGTTTCATCGCTGACGAACAACTCGTAGCACGCTGCTGCATGTTCCCAGAACTCCTGGGTGATCTCGCGCCAGGCCTGCATTACTGTTCCGGGACGGTCCTCATAGCAAAATGAAGGGATCGTCGCATCCAGGTATACAGTCGGCTTCATTCGGAACACCCTGGAGACAAACCAGTCGCCGCGCCAACCTGGCTCTCATTGTAGTCGCAATGGCGGGGAGGTACCTTGTCCCCACGATCGGTGGTCGCGGCCGGCGGGTCAGACACTTTCCTTGCCACGCCCGCATCCCCCCATCATAATGAACGCTCGGGTTGCGTCCCATCCTCTCTCCCCGGGCGAGTTCCGCATGGCCATCAAGTTCAACTGCCCGCACTGCAAAAGGGCGCTCGAGCGTCAAGGACGATTCGCTGGCCGGCAAGAAGGCGGCGTGCACGGGGTGCAAGAAGATCGTGGTCATCCCGAAGCCGGCAGCTGCCGCCCCCGCCGAGGACCTGGAGGCCATGGCGCTGGCCGCCCTGGCTGAGCCGAAGGTCGATCCCGCCGAGGCCGCGCCCTCCCAGACCATCGACTTCGAGTGCCCCCAGTGCCTGGAGCCGATCAAGATGAGCCGCGACCTGGCCGGCAAGAACGCGCCTTGCCCTGAGTGCAAGCGCATCATCCGCGTGCCGATGCCGAAGACGAAATACCCGGCCGACTGGCGGAAGAAGGACGATCATCTGCCGGCCGGTGCCCGCCGCGACACGGAGCCGGCTCCCGAGGGAGCGTGGGAGCCGTCGCGGGCCAAGATCGTCAGCGGCCAGGCGCTCATCGAAGCGGGCGTGGTCAAGGTGAAGAAGAAGCCGGGGATGACCAGGAAACAGAAGATCTGGTGGGGCATCGCGGCGGGGTTCGCCTTCTTATTCCTTGTGGTTGGCGGTGTGGTCGGCTACAGCTCATTTGCCCAGGGCAAGCAGGACAAGCAGGTGGCCGACGCCGCCCAGAAGGTTCAGGAGACCGCCAAGAGCAGGGAGCCGGCCGCCGAGGCCAACCGCGCCGCCGGCGAGTTCTTCCTGCGCACCAACAAGCGGGAGGATGGCGAACGCGCCCGCCAGGCCTTCACGCGGGCCCGCGATTTTCTGGAAAAGAGCAGCCCCAGTGCCCAGCGCGATCTGCTGCTCGCGGATGTGCTGGTGTCCCAGGTGGACCTGGCCGGCACCGACGAGGAAGTGAAGGCGGCATTGCGCGTGAAGTGGGACGACGTGGTGAACAAGGAGCTGATACCGACGCTGCGGTTCGTCTCCTCCACCTGGGGTCGGTTGCAGGCCCTGCGTTTGGTGACACGCAAGCTGATTGCCCGGGGCCACGCCGACGACGCTGTCCTGCTTGCCCGGCAGCCGCACTTACCCGGCGCTGCCGCGGCCGACGTTCTGCCGTACGAGGCGCAGGAAGCGCTGGCCGTCGTCGGCATCGAGCTGTTCCGCGCGGGCCACAAGGAGTTGGCCGCCAAGTTGGCCGACCAGGCGGCGGCCAGTTACGTCGGTCCCAAGCCCGAAACTCAGCCACCGCTGGGCCCGTCGGTGGTCGCTCTCTGTGTGGCCACCGGAAAACCGGAGCCGAAACCGGGGAAGGCCAAGGAAGATTCTGAGGCCGTGGCCGTCGGCCGCGTCGTCGGCCTGGCGCTGAAAGGCGATGCGCCGGCGGCCCGCGGGCAGCAAATCGCGTCCGCCGAGACCGGGTTCGTCGCCCTGGTGATGCTGGGCCAAGTGACGCACGACCTGGCGGACGTGGACGCCGCGGCCTCGCTCCTGGAGGGAAAGTTGGATGCCCAGGCCTTGTCGCCGTGGCTTGTTTACGCGCTGGTGGAGGTGGCGGCTCCCCTGGTGCCGGCCGATCGCGCCCTGCGCCTGGCCGACCATGCGCGCGACCCCGGACTCAAAGCCCGTGCCCAGCTCGAAGTGGTGCGGGCGCGGCTGGCGGCGGCGAAGGACCAGGCCGGCGACAACGTGCTCGACGGCCTCGGCAACGACCCGCTGGCCCAGGCCCTGGCCCGCGAGGCGCTGGCCCGACATAACGCCCGGATCAACGACGCCGCGACGATCAAAACCATCGAGGGATGGGACGAGTCCGTGCGCCCCTTCGGCATCCTCGGTGCCGCCCTCGGCGAACAGGACGGGAAGAGCAAGTAAGGGCTATCCACCTCCCCTCGCCCCGGTACTCCGGGGAGAGGGGTTGGGGGTGAGGGGTTCTGGTCTGGCGAGAGTCGGCCCCTCACCCCCGACCCCTCTCCCCGGAGTAAAGGGGCGAGGGGAGAGCGTCCTGGCGGCCCAACTTCGCATATACTTCTCAGCGGAGCCCCCTTCTGCCCCCACCGCGGCGGTGTTTCCGGGGCAGGGCCGAGCTTACCGGAGACCCCAGTCGTGACACCCAAAGAAGTGCTGGCGCTGATCCGCGAAAAAGAGGTCAAGCGCCGTCGATCTGCGTTTCATGGACTTTCCCGGCCTGTGGCAGCACTTCACCATCCCGGCCGAGGCCCTCGACGAGGCGGTCTTCGAGGAGGGGCTCGGCTTCGACGGCTCCAGCATCCGCGGCTGGCAGGCCATCAACGAGTCCGACATGCTCGTCCTGCCACAGCCCGAAACCGCCTTCATCGATCCGTTCTGCAAGCGACAAAACGCTGACGCTGATCTGCAACATCCAGGACCCGCTGACCAAGGAAGACTACACGCGCGACCCGCGCAACGTGGCCCGCAAGGCCGTCAACTACATGAAGTCCACCGGCATCGCCGATACGGCCTATTTCGGCCCCGAACTGGAATTCTTCGTCTTCGACGACGTTCGCTACGATCAGACCTAGCAACTGCGGCTATTACTACCTGGATAGCGTCGAGGGGGCCTGGAACACCGGCCGGGACGAGGGGCCGAACCTCGGTTACAAGCTCCGCTACAAGGAAGGCTACTTCCCGGTGCCGCCCTCCGACGCTCTGCACGACATCCGCTCCGAAATGATGCTCACCATGATCGAGTGCGGCCTGAAGATCGAGGCGCAGCACCACGAGGTCGCCACCGGCGGGCAGGGCGAGATCGACATGAAATACGCCCCGCTGGTCGAGATGGCCGACAACGTGCTCAAGTACAAGTACATCGTCAAGAACGTGGCCCGCAAGCACGGCAAGACGGCCACCTTCATGCCCAAGCCGCTGTTCATGGACAACGGCAGCGGCATGCACGTCCATTCGTCGCTGTGGAAGGACGGCAAGAACCTCTACGCCGGCTCGGGCTACGCCGGCCTGTCGGACATGGCCATGTACGCCATCGGCGGCCTCTTGCGGCACGCCCCGGCCCTGTGCGCCATCACCAACCCGACCACCAACAGCTACAAGCGCCTGGTCCCCGGCTACGAGGCCCCGGTGAACCTCGCCTACAGCCGCCGCAACCGCTCCGCCTCCATCCGCATCCCCGTCTACTCGCCGAGCCCCAAGGCCAAGCGGATCGAGTTCCGCTGCCCCGACGGCTCGAGCAACCCCTACCTGGCGTTCTCCGCCATGCTGATGGCGATGCTCGACGGCATCAAGAACAAGATGAAGCCCGGCGAGCCGCTCGACAAGGACATCTACGATCTCGATCCGGAGGAGCTGGCCAAGGTGCCGAAGACGCCCGGCTCGCTGGACGAGGCCCTGGAACAACCTGGAGAAGGACCACGAATTCCTGCTGCAAGGCGACGTCTTCACCAGCGACGTGATCTGCGACGTGGATCTGGTACAAGCGCGAAAAGGAAGTCGACGCGATCCGCCTGCGGCCGCATCCGTATGAGTTCGCGCTGTATTTTGATATTTGAGCGATTTAGCGTTTCGCGCTCGCGGAATCATATGGGAGGCCACGAGCGCGAAACGACAAGCTGACGGCACTCCAATAGAGCGACATTGCGGTGAGTGAGTTGAAATCGCATGTCATCAACGCTTGCCGACGCAGGACGGGGCGAGGGATGCCCGCCGCACTGTGCGAGGCGATCGTCCGCCTCTTGCGGCCCTCGATAAGGCTTCTCCCACAGGGCGGGCAAGAGACGCGCCGGGCGGCTCACGGATCGGCGGTTTACCAGACCTCTCCGAGTGTCTTGGTTCAGCGTGATCTGGAAGAGCGCCCCGTCCGAGTTAGCGGGTCTGGTTGACGATTGCCGTGGCACTCAGGTGATTGTATCGTTTGCTCCTCCAGTCGCTACGGTTTCCTCTTCTTCTGTTCCGCGGCGGTGGCGGCGGCAACAGGGGCAGCGGGATGCCCAGGCGCGAACACAGATCGAGGGCCGCATCATACACGCTTTGCTGTGTGGCCTGAGCCCACAGGTCCAAGGCGTTGCCCGACCGGCCGCACTTGAAGCAGTGGAACGTCTGGTCCTCCAGGTGGACGGAGAAGCAGCGGCTGGTGCCCGACGTTGAGCCGTGCAACGGGCACGGTCCCCGCTGTTGGGCCCCGTGACGGCTGCCTGGCTGGAAGCCGAGCAGGTTGAGCACGGCCGCCATGGTGACCAGGGTCCGCACGGCGGCGAAGTCGATGGCCGGTCGGGGAGTGGGCGGCGGCTCCGTGCGGGCGGCCTGACGCTGCTGTCGGCGGCGTTCGCGGGCCTCGGCGAGTTTGCGATCACGGGCCTTGTGAATCTCCTGGTCGCGGCCAGTGAGTTTGTTCTGGGGCGTGACGTAGCCGATGGCACTGTGCAGGCGGACGGTGTTGTAGTGGACGACGTAATCGGCCACGAGGCGGCGGGCGTCATCGAGCGACAGCGGGGTGAGCACGCGGATGCAGTCGCCCTTGAGGGTCTTGTGCCAGCGTTCGATTTTGCCGTTGCTTTGGGGATAATAGGGGGAGGTTTTGACGTGTGTCATGCCGCAGACGCGGATGAACTCTTTGAAGTCCTTGGCGATGAACTGGGGGCCGTTGTCGCTGATGATCCGCGGCGTGGTGCCGGGGAACTGTTCGCGGGCGCGTTGGATGATGGTTTCCACGTCGCTTTCCTCCATTTTCTCGCGGATTTCCCAGTGGACGATGAAGCGGCTGCAACCGTCGAGGACGGAGCAGAGGAAGTAGAAGGTGCCGGCGATGTTGAGGTAACTGACATCGACATGCCAGTGCTCGTGGGGCGCCAGCGGCTGGACAAAGCCGGTGCCTTTTTTGGTGGGCGTGGGCGAGTGCCCGGCCAGCAGTCCCGCGGCTTTGAGGACGCGGTAGACGCTGGCCGGGCTGCAAGCGGCGACGTCGGCGTCGAGCATCATGAAGGTCAGTCGGCGATAGCCTTCCAGAGGGTTGGCGCGAGCGAAGACGCAGATGCGTTCCTTCTCCTGGTCGGTGAGCCAATGGTCTCGCGGGATCCAGGCGTTGTGTTCGTTGACCTTGCCGAAGCGGTGCTTCCAGTCGTGGAACTTGCTGGCGCTGATGCCGATCCAGGGGAGGAAGCGGCTGACGGGGTTATCGGTCTTGTCGGCCCAGGAGCGGACGAAGTCGACGATCTGGTCGCGGGTATCGTGGGGAACCCAGCAGCGGGTCAGGGTTCCCCAAGTTCTTTTTTTAGCTGGACGTGCTCCTCCATGAGTTCGCCGAGGACCTCGTTTTTGCGTTGGAGCTTGGCTTCGAGTTGCTCGATCTTCTTGTCCTTGGCGTCCTCGACCGCCTTGGCCTTGCGTCCGTTGTCGAAGGCGGTGTGGCCATTCTCGAAGAACTCCTTCTGCCAGCGGTAGAAGAGGTTGGGGGCGATGCCGAGTTCATCGCAGAGATCGGAGACGGGCACCTTGTCGACGAGGTGTCGTTTGAGGGCGGCGACCTTCTCAGGCCCGGAAAAGTGACGGCGCTGTCGGATCATGATGAAACCTCCGTTCAGGTAAGACTAACCCGAACGGAGCGATTTTCCAGGTTCGACTGGGGCAAAACACAATCACCCGTCGTTCAAGCCGCTCGACTGACATTCTCGTAAAGGACTATGGGAAAGTACATCGCACAAGTAGAGGATCACCTGATCCTGCCGGCACTCGTCCGCCTGCCCGTCGGGGATGAGCAGTCGCGCCGCCGGGCGGGAACGCAGGTTCCCGTCCCTGTCCCGATCCGCCTGCTCATCGACACGGGCTCAAAACGGACAACATTGATTCCCGGCATCTTTCGCCACCTGGACCCGCGGGGCGGCAACCCCGTGCGCGTGGCGGCTCCCTTGCGCGTCGGAACCACGCAGTTATTCTGGGTGCGGTTGGACTTCCCCGAGGCCGGCCTGACGCCGTTCGAGCTGGTCCAGGTAGCCCGCCTGGCGATGCCGCCGGACCTGGCGCAGTTCCACGGCCTGCTCGGACGCGACTTGCTGCGGCGACTGGACGAGTTCAACTACCAGGGCCGGCGCGGCGCTACTCCCTGCGCGACACGCCCGGTTGGCTGGGCCGGCTGCGCCGCTGGCTATAGGTCGGCACCCGCTCCGCTGCTGGCGAGCGTCCTCGGGTGGCCGAAGGCGCGAACGCCAGCGGCGCTGGAGAAGATTGCCGACCTGGGCCGGCTTGAAGCACTCATCGAAGCGCTGAGGACGGTGACGGGTTGGCAGGCCCTGTCGGCGCACGCGAGGGGCGGGCGGTAAGGCGAAGGCGGACGAGGGGAGAGCGGGAGTTCGCAGAGAATCACACTGTATTCACCCTGTGTCCCCTTATCGGGGCTGGGAACTACGCGCGTCCCAGACCTTCACGGTCCCATCGTTACTGCCGCTGGCGATGCGCTTGCCGTCACGGCTGAAGGTGACTCTGGTGACCGAGCCAGCGTGCCCCTTGAGGGTCAAGGTTTCCTGGCCTGTCTGCGCATCCCAGACCTTCAGCGTCTCATCATGGCCGCCGCTGGCGATGCGTTTGCCGTCAGGGCTGATTGCAACGCTGAGGACTGGGCCCCTGTGCCCTTGGAGAGTAAGTGCCATTTGGCGCGTCTGCGCGTCCCAGAGCCGGACTGTTCCGTCGCCGCAGGCGCTGGCGAGCAGTTTGCCATCGGGGCTGAAGGCCACGCTCGTGACATCGCTGGTGCATCTGAGAGAGAAGAGTTCATGACCAGTGGTCGCGTCCCAAACCTTCACCGTTCCGTCGGAACTGGCGCTGGCGAGCCGATGATCGTCGGGGCTGAAGGCCACACTTGTGACCCACCCAGTGTGCCCCTTGAGGGCGAGGGTCAGCTCGCCCGTCTGCGCGTCCCAAATCTTCACTTGTCCAGACTTGCCTGGATCATGCCAATCATAGCCGACCCCGAAGATGTGTTTCCCCTCAGGGCTGAAGGCCACACTTGTGACCCACCCAGTGTGCCCCTTGAGGGCGAGGATCAACTCGCCCGTCAGCGCGTCCCAAATCTTCACTTCACCAGGCTTGTCCGGATTATGCCCATCGTTGCTGACGCCGACGACGCGCTTCCCGTCCGGGCCGAAGGCCACGCTGACAACCGCGCCGCGGTGCCCCTTGATGGTCAAAGTCGGCTGGCCCGTCTGCGCGTCCCACACCTTTGCTGCTGCCCCGTCGATGTCGTTACTGCCGCTGACGATGCGCTTGCCATCGGGGCTGAAATCCACGCCCATGACTCCCTGGGGGTGCCCGTTGAGGGTGAGAGTCTCTTGGCTCGTCTCTGCAGCCCAAGCCTTCAAAGTCTGGTCCGCGCTGGCGCTGACGATGCGCTTGCCGTCGGGGCTGAAGATCACGCTCGTGACCCCGCGGCGGTGCCCCAGGAAGGTACGGATTTGGTGGCCCGTCTGCGCGTCCCAGACATCCACCTCACCAAGCTTGCTATCTATCACATTCCCGCCAGTTAGCGGGTACGCGCTGCCGCTGACGATCCGTTTACCGTCCGGGCTGAAGGCCACGCTGGTGACGCCGCCACGGTGCGCCTTGAGCGAGAGGGTTTCCTAGCCCGTCTGCGCATCCCATACCTTCACCTCTCCAGGATTGCGAAAAAACGTATCGCCGCTGCCGCCGACGATGCGCTTGCCCTCGGGGCTGAAGGCCACGCTCAAGACGCGCACTGTATGCCCCTGCAGGGTAACGGAGAGAGTCGGCTGGCCCGTTTGGGCGTCCCACACCTTCACCGTCTGATCCCCGCTCCCGCTGACGATGCGCCTGCCGTCGGGACTGAACGCCACGCCTGTGACTTGGCCACTTTGCTTGAGCGAGAGCGTCTGATCGCCCGTCCGGGCGTCCCAGACCTTCATGGAAAAGTCCGAGCTGCCGCCGACGATGAACTTGTCGTCCGGGCTGAAGGCCACGCTGTTGATACCCTCTCTTTGCCCCTTGAGAGAGAGGAGTTCCTGTCCCGTTTGCGCATCCCAAACCTTCGGGATCTGATAGGCACCACCCCCGACGATGCGTTTGCCGTCGGGGCTAAAGGCTACGCTGTTGATGCCGTGTTCAGGCTTGATGGAGAGAGTCTGTTGGCCCGTGTCTGCGTCCCAGACCTTAACCGTCCCATCCCCATCCATGCTGCCACTGACTATGCGTTTGCCATCGGGGCTGAACGCTACGGTGGAGACAATTCCGGTGTGCCCCACAAAGGTTCGCTGGTTACTGTTGAAGAGAGAATAAAGGTAATCATACTCCCAACCACGGAAGTCCCACCGGCACGAATCCAGCAAATTGCAGGCTAGCCACACGTTGCCGGTTTCCCATTCCCGCTGCGCCAGGGCAATCTGCCTCGCATATACCAGCCCCTCGGCACGCAGGCGCTGTCGTTCTGCCTCGCGTTTTGCGCCTTGTGCCTCGGCCTCGCTTTTCGCGGCCTCGGCAGCCTTGTCGTCCGCTCGCTCTCTCTCCTGGATCGCTTCCCGCCGCGCCTCCGCCTCCACGGCGTAATAACTACCAACAAACCCCGCGGCCACGGACAGCAGGCCAACCAGGGATAACAAGCCCGTGACTAGCCGGTTGCGCCCGCACCAGCGCCATAATCGTTCCCCCGCTCTGACTGGCCGCGCCTTGGTGGACTCCCCCTTCAGGAACCGGCGCAGGTCGTCCGCGAGCGCCTCTGCCGTGCGATATCGCCTGTGAGCCTCCTTTTCTAGTTCTACTGTGCCCCTTTTGGGATAGTTCGTATAGTATGCCGGAACTCGCCCCATCATGGAAGATCAGTATGGAGGAACACGGATGTCCCTCTTGGAATCCCCGGAACCGCTCGCCTTGCTCGCCGATGTGAAGGTGCCGCTGGCAGCCGTGCAGGGCGGCGTCCGCCGCTTGGCGGGGTTCATCGAACGCTATCAGCCCCTGTTCCATCGCACGGAACAACGGCACTGGGCCGAGGTCGTTCTCGAAGGCCGCCTCAGCAACCTGGAGCGCAAGACCAACGAGCCGATCGCTCGGCAAGCTGGCGCGGCACGCAAGCCGGTGCAAAAGTTCGTCGGCGCCGGCAAATGGTCCGATAGCGCCGTGTTGGGCGAGTTGCACCGGCACGTGGCCGCAGCGTGGCGCGACGACGACGCGGTGCTGATCTTTGACGGCAGCGGCTTCGCCAAGAAAGGCGACGACTCCTGTGGCGTGGCCCGGCAGTGGTGCGGCCGCCTGGGCAAGGTCGAGAACTGTCAGGTGGGCGTGTTCACGGCCTATGCCTGTGCTCAGGGCGAGACGTTGCTGGCCGCGGATTTGTATTTGCCGCAAGAGTGGGTGGACGATCGCAAGCGGCGGGCGAAATGTTACGTGCCCACCGAGACGACGTTTCAGGAGAAATGGCGTCTCGCCTTGGGCCAGTGGGAGCGTTGCCGAGCGTTGCCGCACGGCTGGGTGGCGGCCGACGACGAGTTTGGCCGGGTGACGGAGTTTCGGCAAGCCTTGCGACGTGGCGGCGAGCGTTATGTGGTGGATGTGCCGTGCAACACGCTGATCCGCGACCTGGAAGCCGAGCGAGAGGCGGGGCCGTCGGGACGGCGACGGTTGCCGCCCTTCGAGCAGGTCCAGGCCTGGGCGGCGCGTCAGCCGGCGTCGGCGTGGCAGCGCCTGACGGTGCGGGCGGGTGAGAAAGGCCCCTTGGTGGTGCGTGCCCTGACGCGGTTGGTGCAAACCAAGGATGCCGACGGCTGCGTCGGCAGGCCGGAACGAGTCGTGATCGTGCGTCCGGTGGATCGCGCCGGCGACGTGACCTATGCGTTGAGCAACGCCTTGTCGGGGGTAGCGTTGGCGGAGTTGGTGCGTGTCAAGTGTGAGCGGCCGCGGATCGAACAGGCGTTGCAGATGGGCAAGGGTGAGGTGGGGTTGGCCCACTACGAAGTGCGCAGTTGGGTCGGCTGGTATCACCACATGACGCTGTCGCTGTTGGCCTTGTGGTTTCTGAATCTGGAGAAGTCGGTCCTCAAAAAAAAACGGTGTGGATCACCGTGCCGCAACTGCGGGTAATCTTCGCCTGGGTGCTGGAGCGTCGGCCGACGACGTTGGCAGGGATTCTCGCCGAAGTCAACACCGTGCTGCGCCGGACGGAAGAACGCGCATCTACCATTGGGTAGATGCGACCGGAGAATTCCCACCGTCTCGGCGCGCGCCAGACATATGAAAAAGGGGCACAGTAGAACTAGAAGGAGCTGCCGACTCGCGTTATAATCAAGGAGTTGCTCTGTTGGCTCTGTGACAGACCACTGGCCCCAGGCACCAGATGCAGCCCTGGAGCTGATTGAGGACATCGATGGAGATCAGAGACTTCATCGGAGGAAGAGGGGAGGCCATCGCCTTCACGCGCCTCGTTCGACTCTGCCGGACCGATACCGATTTGCCGTACTTCTGGCCGCACTATCTTGGCGAAAAGGCCGAGACGTTCGATTTCCTGGTTGAACTGGTGGATGCGGGGGCAATGACGCCGTTCTTCTTCGTGCAGGTCAAGACCACGCGCAAGCGGTTCACCAGGACGCAGAGGCCCCCACGACTGCGTGTTGAGGTGTCGGAGCACG
This sequence comes from uncultured Planctomycetota bacterium, assembly GCA_963827935.1. Classification (GTDB taxonomy): domain Bacteria; phylum Planctomycetota; class Planctomycetia; order Gemmatales; family Gemmataceae; genus DATFNV01. The sequence continues at coordinate 98,696 of CAWHCN010000008.1, forward strand.
ATGTCCGCCGCATGGTGGCCTACCCGGCCCCGACCTATGTCATCGGCGTGCATACGGATGAAGAACGGGCGTTCATCGTCTCCGTTCACGGAACCATGGGTGAGAGCATTCCGTCCATCACCACCGCACACGAGTTGACCTGCGAAACGCTGAAACGACTGTGGGACGAGGTGCTGGCATTTTGGCGAGGCCGGGACATGACGCGGCCAACGTCGTCCTTTCTGAATTGAGGTGTTGTCGTGACAAGGGAAGCGAAAGAGCAATTCCTTGCGGAACGCGTCCGCGCCCTGGCCACGGTGATCCTGACCCGCCGTGACGACCTGACGGTCACCGCAACGAAGCAAGGGACCGGCCTCGACCTCCACGTCGCCATCGAACGCGAAGACAAGCCCATGCGCTTGACCTTTGGCGTGCTCCTGCGCGGCGTGTCGTCGAGCGTAACTGCCGAACACGCCAACAAGGTGCTCGGGCCGACGATGGGGCAGTTCCAGGGAATGAGGAAGTTTACCTACCCCGTCTGCCTGTTTTTCTTCGCCCTGCGTCAAGAACAGGCGTTCTTCTCCTGGTTGGCGGAGCCGGTCTTGACGAAGGGGGGACCGAAGCTGATCCATCACGACAAGGGCCATTGCGTCGACCTGACTGACGAACTCCTCGGTCGAGTCTTGGACCAGGTCGTGGCCTGGTACGATGCGGTGGAGACGGTGCTGATTGCGTAAGGCGATGGCGAACCTCCGCATGACCGGCGACGCCGCGTCAGTCGAGACGGTCGTCCTACGGCGGCGCAACGTCCGGCACGGCCGCCAGGTATTTCTCGAAGTCCTCGCGGCGCCCGGCGGCGGCTTCGCGGCGCAGGTAGTCCACCGTCAACACGGCCGCCACCTTCTCCGCGGCGGCGCTGGCGAGGAACTGGCTGACCGAGTAGCCTTCCTTCGCGGCCAGGGCTTCGATCCTCTCTTTCAGAGAATCGGGCAGTTCGATGGTCAGGGTGGGCATGGTTTGCTTCGGATTAGGGACGTAGAAAAGTGCAGGCAGCCCGCAAAGACATGCCGTCTAGTAGATGCGTCCTCTTCTCCGGCCCAAGCGCCAACAGCTGATCGACAAGCAGTGCTGGGCGAGTGATTCAGCAAGATTTGCTCAACACATCCGGTTTCGTGAGATCGATGATTCTTGCACCGTCAATATCGAACCATTCGGGATGACAGGTGAAGACGACGATTTGTAGCGGTCCGGCCGGCCTCGCTGAGCCGGTATCTCCCCCAGCCGCATTTCTCAGAACGGCGCGCATCCGATCCAACCGAACCCCGTCGCTGTGTGTCAAGGGATCATCCAACATGGCGACCATTGGCTCTGCTGGCGTTGAGAGCGTCGAGCCGAGAGCAAGACGCACCATCAAGGCGATCTGCTCGATCGTTCCGGTGGACTCTTCCCCGAGCGGTAAATCGATCGCGCCGTCACCGGCAATCAGCTTCTCCGGAAGCAACTGATCGTTAAAGCGGATGGACTGATAGCCGCCGATGCGCAACAAGCGCATCCAGCGCACCACGCGATCGTGGATCGGCGCGAGGACCGTACCGAACTGCTTCTCCCGGCACTCCTCAAAGAGTGCGAAAAGCCGGTCGTAACCCTGGCTCTCCAGTGCCTCGCGCTCAGTCTGGCGTATCAGTTCTTCGACGCGGGCAGAGGCGGCGGCGCGTCTCGGGTGCAAGCCTTCACTCAAGCGCAAGGCGCCCTCAATGTGGTGCAACTCTTTCTCCGCCGTGGTCAGCTGTCCCTGGACGGCTCGCAACCCGTCATTGGCAGCATCCCGACGTTCGCGGATCGTTTCCTCGCTCTCGCTCAGCTTCGCCGATTCGAGATCCTTACGCGCGCCCGCGTCCGCGTTCTGGGCGTCTTGAATGGCTACCTCAATTTGTTCTGCCGTCGGTAGGCGCTGAAGATTGAGGCGAAGAACCTCCGCCGTTGCGCTGAGCGTCGTGAAGCATTCCTTCGCGGCCGCTTCCTCTTTCCGCCATCCCGGCACGGCGGTCTGGTTCTTGTCCGCCTTGGCGCGCTTTTTGGTTGCGGTGGGTTCGGCCTCCGGATCGCCGTCGATTTCGCGTTCGAGCCCTTTGACTTGCGTCTCAAGTGCCTCAATGCTGGTCTCGTTCTCCTCCATGTCTTCCTTCAGCTGCCCAGCCAGCCGTTCGAGTTCTGCCGCGTCCTCGGGAAGCCGGCCGGATCCCGATTGGGGGACAGCCTCGGACGTCGTTCGCCTGGTGGCGCTTCTCCAACTCCGCGACCTCTTCGCGCAACGGATCCCAGGCCTTTCGGCGCAAGACGGTCCATCTCGTCCTGTTTCCGCTTCAGTTCAGGCTCGCGCACTTTCTTCTCAGCCGCCAGGTTGCGCAACCGGTCGAGGGCCGTGGGATCGGCAGCGGCGACACCGAATGGCTCCAGCACCTCAGCAAACCTGCGATCAAGGTCGTTCAGGTCGTCTTCGATCTGATCGAGGCTGCGTGCATCCGATCCCCGGGTAATTTCGGCGCAGCCCCAGCCCGGAATGGTGATCTCGGCTCGACGGCGGATCGCGCGGCGAATCGGTGTCGCATCGGTCGCTGGCCCAGCTTCCACTCCCGCCGCGCCGTCGATCGCTAATCGCGGGACCACCGCTCCCCGTTCGGGAAGGAGGGTTAGCGCGATCGCAGCGGCTTCCAAGTCGGCGCGCGACTGGCTCGCCTTCGTGCGATTCTCTTCCAGCTTTTTGAGGATAGCGGCGTCCGGGGCGGCCCGGGCACGCGCTTGCGCCTTCAGGTCTTCGAGAACACCATCCGTGTCTTCGGCTACCTTCAACTTGTCCCGCGCAGTCTCCAGCTGCTCTATCAGCGTCAGCAATTGGCGGCGCTCACCCAATGCGTTGAAGCGACCCTGCAATTCACGTCCCGTGATCCCCAATGTTTGAATTCCATCTCGGAGTTCGCGGAGTCTTATCTCAGCGCCCAGAAGGTGGCCACTCTTCTCCTCTGCATTTTGGCCGGCCCTTCCCGCGAGCTGTTCCGTGTCGTGGATGAGCATTTCGTCGTCAGCGCGCCGCTTCCGAAGCGCTGGCGCATCGTCCAACTCCTTTTTAGTCCTTGCCGCCTGCTCGGTCGCCAGCCGATGGCCGTCGATGCGCTTCAGACTGCCCTCGTACTCGCCCTGAAGAAGATCGCGGGCGGGCGTTTTCTCATCGAGTTGGCGCTGCAAATCGCGAGACAGGACTTCCAGACCCCCCGACTTCTCCATCATCCTCTCAAAGCCCTGGTATGCCGTTTCAATCTCAGTCAGCTCGGCCCTGTGCTGTTCGAGTCCCGCCAGCGCCTTGTCTAGCGGACAGTCCTTCTTCAACTTGGGTTTCTCGCCGGCCTTGCTGCGCGCGCCGAACCAGCGCGACCACTCTCCTTTCACGCGGTTCAGGAACAGGTCGTCCAGTGGCGTCTGTAGCACGCCGAGCACGGCACGGAGGCGGGACTGCACGTCGGCGTCGAACTTCTTCGGATCGGGAAGGTGGAACTCCGCCTGGGTCAGCCAGAGTAGTTGATGCAGGCCCAGCGAGGAATCGCTGCCCCCAGTGAGCTGGCGCGTGCGCTCGTGGGCTTCCGATGGATCGGCCGTCTCCAGCTTCCACTGGCCGGTCGGCGTTCGGCTCTCCAGCTTGCTTTCCTTGCTGTTGAACTGTTTCGTAATCCGCCACGACGTTCCGGCCGCGCGGAATGTGACGGTCACGCGGGGCTTTTCACTTGAATTCTTGGGGAATCCCCGGCCGAGCGCCTTGGAGGTCGATTTATTGTCCATCAGGCAGGCGCGAAGGGCCTCGATGATACTGCTCTTTCCCGTGCCGTTCGGGCCGTGGAGCACGACGATTCCCGTCGGCGGCAGATCGGTGACCGAAACGCGCTTGATGCACGACCAGTTCTCGATTTCAAACCCTTCGAGGATCATGTCGGCTGCCCCTCCCAAGCGATACGGTACAGCAGTTTCAGGGCGTGGTCCGCGACGCGCTTGGTCACAACGTCGGTCGAATGCGATTCCTCCCGTAGGCGTCCAAGCACGCGCGCCAGAACCCCGTCACCGGCGATCCTGCTCAACTGATCCTCACTGGGTTCGATCAAGACGGCATCACCGTCTAGGGTGGAGCCCGGATGATAGCGGTCGCGCACGATCTTGAGGAGGACCTCGTCAATTCGGGCGTGCCCGCGCGGATCGAGAACGCCGGACAGGTTCAGGCGCAGGAGGATGCGCTCCGGGTTTTCGCGCTGTGCGTATTCGGAAATCAACTCGCCCAGCGGTCGCGATGTCACGTCTTGTTGCTCCGCCGACCACCGCAACCGGCCGACTTCGATTGTCTCGATACGCGGCGGCGCTCCCGCTTCGTCAATGCTCACAAGCAGCGCCGTTCCTCGTCCTTCATCCAGGAACCGCTCGGCATCGCCGTCGGCGTCATAGGATGACCACCCTGTTGAAATGCCCGCCTCCAATCCCGGGAAACGCATTGGTTCGTGCGTGCCGCTGTAGGCCGTCCGCTCGACCCCACCGGAGGATTTGTATCGCAGGGGCTTATGCCAGTGACCCAGCGCCAGGTAATCCAAACCGTAGTGGTCGGCAGCGTCCTTGCGGATGAGGTGATCGTCTTCCGGCAGATTGGGCATGATGTTCAGGCTGCCGTGGCCGACGCCGATGCGAATCGTCCGAGCGCCGTCCGTCTGGGGATGCTTATCGATCCAAGCGGTTGGGTCGTCGATTGAGTTCCGGTGCCGTAGCGGGCAGGGGAACAGGGTCACTGGTACGCCGGGCACGGCCACCGGCGTTGGCTCCCGGAGCAGGTGCGTGTTTTTCGTGGGCTGCTCTCGAGTCCAAGGATCGCGATCCCAAACGCCACCGGGGGTCAGGGGATCGTGATTGCCGGGGATAATGTAGACCGGGCAAGGCATTGCTTTGCCTTCAAACAGTGTGAAGGGCGCTCGGCGATAGTCTTGGAAACGCTGTGATCGTCGAACACGTCGCCGGCGATGAGGACAAACTGGACCTGATGTTCCACGGCCTTGGCTCGGAGTTGTTCGATAGCCGCGAAGCGGGCTTCGCCGATTCGGTTGCAGGCGCTTTCCTCGAAGCGCGTGATGCGCAGACCGAGGTGAAGGTCGGCGGCGTGCAAGAATCGGATCATCTGATGACCCCCGTATGAGCTGGCCCTACCCCGAAGAATAGTGCCTGGGCCTCGGCTTCGACTCCAGCGGGTGAGGTTACCCCCTCAAGAAACCGGAGGCAACGATTTTCCTAGCGAAGGGAAGCTGCTGCTTCGCATTCTGCCGGAGCCTGAGCCCACCGCACAGGACGCAGGGGAGCCTGCCTTGTGGGGATTCGTTCCACGGCCCGGGCCCCGGCGATCCGGGCCTTCAGCTCGTCGAGCAGCGCGTGGCGGCGGCCGACCGTTTGCAGGTAGCGCTTCTCGAAGTGGACCAGGTCGGCCAAGAAGGCGGCCAGTTCCAGCTCGCGGTCGGCCAGCTGAGCCTCCAGGCCGGCGAGGGTCGCCCGTTTGCGCCGGAGTTCCTCCTCCTCGGGAGTCAGCAGCTTGTCAGGAAGGACGGACACGGGAGTCACTCTTCGCTGGTGAAGGTCTTGCAGAAAAATATGCTACGTTTTGGCCTTTTCACGGAGCTTCTGCAGCAAGGTCTCGGCGTCCCATTCCGGCAAGAATTGGTGGCGCTCACGTGTATAGTCCAGGCGACTTGTCTCGTATTGCTGGAGGAAGCGAACGGCGTTCACCCAGCCAAGCGCCTTCACCAGCGCCTCGAAACCTTGGCGGCGCAGCTCGACAGGGTCCGGCAGAATGGCGTTCATGGGAGAATCTCTCGGGCGAGATCGAGCGGATTCACGACGCGCACTTTCAAAATGGCAGCATGGCGTCGGGCGGCCGCCAGGAATCGGTCGTCGCACGTGGCTAGCGCGTCGGCGCCCAACACCTCGGCCGTGGCCACGTGCAGTGCATCAAAACTCTTAAAGCCAAGGGCGATCAACTCCCTGGTCCGGTCGGCCAGGGAGGCAGACGGCGCGTCGCTGAGGGGCAACGCTTCGAGCCAGAAGCCGGACCCTGGCTGCGCACTGCGCCAGCGGGTTCTGATCGTTTTCCAAATCGAGAGCCGCCCCGCGCAGGAATTCAACTTGCTCCGCAGCAGCGCCGAGCAAAGCCAGCACGGCTTCGCTTTCCAGGCGAATTCGGGGCTGCGACTGGTCGTCGAACGGCCGCTTAAGGCAGCACAGGTCGAGGTAAACGCGCATGCGGACATTCTACCGCACTGGACGGCGACTAACACGAAAGAACGCCTGAAGTCGTGCGCCTCTTGCGGAGCGGCTTGATTACGGCGGTCGAAAAAGGGACCAATTCGGCCAGGAAGGCGGCCAGTTCCAGCTCGCGGTCCGCCAGCTGCGCCTCCAGGCCGGCGAGGGCCGCCTGCTTGCGCTGGAGTTCCTCCTCCTCGGGCGTCAGCAGCTTTTCCGGTGCGAGGGACATGGCGAGCACACCCGTGGACCGAAGCTGAACCGTCGGCTTACCGATTGTCACCGGAACGAACCGGGAAGGCAACGAAAAAGGGTTCATGCGGCGAATGCTGTGCAGCGGGAGTTCGCACAGTGGTTCAGCCTGAGCGGCTCGCTTTGCTTTCAATGAACAAGGCCCCGCTACCCGGGCGAGAGGTGTCGTGCTCGGGCAGCGATCTTACGGTGCGCGTATTTTCGACGCCACCGCCCCAAGCGGCTCGGCTTGAGATCGACCTCGCCTACTTCCCCGACGTCGTCTGTTGCCCCGCCGACCCTGCTCAGATCGGCACCACTTGCAGCCCTAACTCCCGCGCTTTGCGCTGCAGCGCTTTGACCTGACGCTCCTGCTGCTCTGACTTCTTCGGCTGCCGTGCTCTCACGGCGATACGCTTCCCCACGCGTGATGAGGCGATAGAAGAGCTTCGCCAGCTTGTGGGCTGTCGCCCTGATGGCGCTGCCTATCCCCAGCCGGGCCCGCAGGCGGCGCAGGAAATTACCCAGCACGCTCTTACTTCTGAGCAAGGACCGCGCCGCCAGCCGAAACGCCCTGGCCACCCGGCTGGCCGTCTGGGCGGGATAGCGGATCCGCTTGCCCGATTGGTGCTTGCGCGGCGCCAGCGTCGTCCAGGCCGCGAAGTGCTTGTCCGTCGGGAAACGTGCCGCCAGGTCCGGGCCTGTCTCCGACAAGACCGTCAGCACCGTGCTGGCGCCCAGACCGTCCACTTCCGTGACACGCACGCCCGTCAACTGGAAGATCAAGGCGTCGGCGTCGAACTCCGTCGGGCGGTTGCGACTCTTGGGCGCGGCCTTCTGGGACTCGGGCAACGGACGCCCCTGGGTCTTGTCCGGCATCGGCCCGGCCGCCTTGGCGTACTCCCGGTCACAGACATGGAGCTGATTCTGGTAGAAGTCCCAGGCCTTGAGCAGTTGTTTCAGCTCGAACAGGTGGGCCGTGTCCCAGGTCCCTTCCAGGGCCTTGGCAATCTCCTCGCGGCTCTTCTTGCAGCTGGGATCGCGCATCGCCGCCAGCGTCTGGGGGTCACGCTGCCCCTGGGCGATGGCACGCAGGATGCGCATGCCGGTGACGCCGGCGATGCTCGACACGGCCAGGTCCAAATGAACATTCATCTGGACCAGCACTTTGAGCATCATCTGCAAGAGCTTGGCTGCCTCGGTGATCAGATGCTCGCGATGCCGCCACAGCGTCCGCAACGCCAGCACCTCGTGCGCGGGTCGAAAACAGCTCTTGAGCTGGCCACAGGCGTGCATCTGCTGCAGCCAGACCGCATCGCAAACGTCGGTCTTCTTCTTGAGGTTGCGGGCCAGGCTGCGTGGATCGACCACCACCACTTCGAAGCCCTGGCTTTCCAGGAAGTCGCATAAGCACATCCAGTAGACGCCGGTCGATTCGAGCACGACGCTCGTGACGCCGCAGTGGCGTAACCACTCGGCCAGCGTCTGTAGGTCGGCGGTATAGACGCCGAAGGTACGAACGGGCTGCGGATCGCAAGCGGGGTCGACGGCGACGACGTGGCTGGCGCTGCCGACGTTCGATGGCGGCGGCACAGGGCCGGACGATGCGGGGCGGCGGGATGGGCTGGCGTGTCTTCTTCCGAGGCATGAGGACCTCCAACGACGGTGAGGGACGGGCGAAGAAAATGTCGGCGGAGGATGGGTCGAACGAAGGACGAGACTTTCAAGCGGGCTCGCGGCACCAAGGAAAGTGAAGCCGACCCAAGGGCCAAGCTCAAGCACGGGCTCAGAGGCACCAGATCAAACGCGGCCACCGCGCTCCGCCGCCACAAAGAAGAGCTAGAGAAGCGCAGTGCGAACGGAAAGCCGATGGCCTGTCAGGTTCATAGCGGAACGTGTGCCAGGGACTGGCATCAGCCCTCAAGCTGATCATTTGTCGGTAGCGCGGGTCCGCACACACCGAATTATATGCATCCTGGCGCTTGTCGCTGAAATGTGAAGGCGCATGTGATTACTGCACAAGGAATTGCGGCGAGTGCGCCAGGATGCATATAATTCGCGGCGAGTTTAGTGCGAGATGGCAACTCTCGGGGAACCCGCCGCGCCCTTCGGTCCGCCAGCTGAGCCTCCAGGCCGGCGAGGGTCGCCTGCTTGCGCTGGAGTTCCTCCTCCTCGGGAATCAGCAGCTTTTGCGGTGCGAGGGACTTGGCGAGAAGGGACCGGGGGAAGGAAGCTGAACCGTTGGCTTACGTTACGGAGCTATGTTCTGCCAGTGGTCGGCTGGCACGAATCGCGCCAGGTGCCGACCATTTGTGGTGTCGACGATCACATGGGGATGGCCGAGGGGCAGGGCTTGGGCCGCGAGAATCATGTCGGCGTCAATGGTGTTGTCGCCGGCCGTCGGCTGGCCCTGCTGCCGTGCCGAGGCCCAGAGTTGGGCGGCTTTCCGCATGGCAATCGTAGTCAGGGAGAGGTACTCGAGGGCCTGGGCAAGGGCGTCGAGCCGGGCGATGGCGGCCGGCCGACAACCGCCCCCCGTCGGGGGTCAGTTCACGCATTAGCCACGCGCTTCCCGCGCGGCAAGCGGCCAGGGACGGCCGGTCCACGCAGGTGATTAGCAGCGGCGCCGCCTGCCGGATCAGCCCGCTGAGGGCCTCGGCGTGCCGGTCGAGCGGGTCGCCTGGCGAGGGGACCAGGATGACGAAACCGAAGCGCTGGGCCGAACGGAGTCGGGCGTCAATCTCCGAGGCGTCCCCGGCGACGGTCACGTCCGGCACGAATTCGACGCGGCCACCGCCCTCCAGCGTGACCGAGGCGAAGGGGCCGAGCCGCGCGCCCGGGTCGAGGACGAGGCCGGCCGGTGACCGCCCCTCGACGGTGCCGCTGAAGCGGGCCAGCTTGATCGCGCCGGCCAGCGCTTCGTCGAAGCTGTTGGCGAGGAAACTCGGCCGGGCACCGGGCGCCGGGCGCGCGGGCCAGGTGGTTTCGACGTAGCGGCTGAGGCAGTAGCACGTTTGGACGACGAACGGGTTGAGGTAGAGCCGGAAGAAATTCGGCAGCTGCCCGCGCACCATCTCCCCGAAGGTCTCCGCGAGCGACGGCCGCCCCGCGGCGGGCTCACATGCTGTGCTTACCGGGGTTGAACTGGACGGCACCGAGTTTCTCCTTCACGTAGGCGTCGAACGTCGGCTTGTGCTTCTTCCACATCAGCAGGTCCACCGACACGCAGTCGTGCCGCAGGAACGGCGAGTGGGGCAGCCCGTCCCGCTTGATGTAGCGGAACTGCATTTTCATGAGCGGCAGCGCGGCATGAGTCTCCCAGAAGGTGGCAAATTCCTCCGGCGGCACGAACAGCTCGACGTGGTAGAGGAATCGCCGGGCGAACCAGTGGAACAGGGCCGACGAAACGCGCTTGGCCTCCAGCCTGTCCCAGAGGCGGCCGATCGAGTCGCGCGGGAAGGGCAGCGCGCCCCCGGCGCCCTCCGTGGTCTGCGTGAAGTAGCGGTAGACGTCAACGGCGCGGTCCGCGGCCCGCATCTTGCGGACCTCCACGTTGGCGGCCCGGCCGTCCTGCAAAACGGCCAGCACCTCGCCGCCCGCCGGCGCCTCGAGCCGCGCGCGCTCCAGGAAATACGCTGACCTGTCCTTGACGCGGACCGACAGCCGCAGCAACAGGGCCGGGCTCGCCAGGTTGTAGGCGTGGTCCGCGAACGCAGCGTCGCCCCGGCGGGCGCGGACGAACCGGTCCGCGACGGGGTCATACAGGAGAACTTTCGTGATCGTCTCGCCGAGCGTGGAAACGTCGCTGGCGGACCCGTGAATCGGCACGAAGAACGACGTGCCCAGGCAGACGTAGGAGTAGTTAGGCAGAACGCATAGCTCCTTGCCGGCGCCGGCCAGCACCTCGGTCGCCCGGCGGACGATTACGCCCGCGTCGAACTCGCCGACCTGTCCCCGGACGCGGGCGGCGCGCGTTACAGCGGGCGGTCGTGATGACGGTGCGCCCCGGGTGCTTTTGTCCGAAATGCACGGCCCCGTTGTTGTACCCGACGATCTTGACGTGAGGATAATTGTACTTGTTGTGCAGGGCCAGCAATTCGGCGACCGACGAGGGCGACAGCGTGTCGAAGTCCCAGCGGCGGAGCCGCCGCAGCGGCCGGGCGCAGGCGGAGAAAAGCAGGCCCGCCAGCAGTCCGACGCCGACCCAACTCAGCGCGGCCGCCGCAGCAGCGAGGCCGCGCCGGACCGGGCTGCGGTCGGCGTGTTCCCGCAACACGTCGCGCCAGGCCCGGTTGCGGCCGAGCAGGGTGTAAGTCGCGCCATTGCGCGTCGCCGGTCCGGTCAGCTCCAACAGGAGCGCCGCGAACAACTCGTCGCCGGCGACGAAGCAGTTCCGGAACCGCTGCGGCACGAGCGGGTAGCAGAACCAGAGTGCCCGCAGGGCCACGCTCGCCCGCGAGCCGGGGCTCAGGACGTGGCCGGCTCGGACCAGCACCGGACGGACGCCAGCAGCTTTCAAGCGGTCCAGCACGCGGGTCTCGGCTGCGGCGCCGCCGCGGTCCCTGAAATGCACCCCCAATGTGCTGACCAGGCACACCCGCCCGACCTTGCCTTCGGCGACGGCGGCCATTACCTCGTCGAGGGCGGCGTGCTGGGCCGCCGGGCCGCGCCCGAGAAAGATGACCGCGCCCGATACCCGGCGGCCTTGCTGAGCCCCCGACAGGGCGGAACGGGAATCGTGCCCCGCCGGCACCACGACCGCCCGCACTCCCCTGCGTTCGGCGAAAGCGGCGAAATCGGCGGCCACGGGGTCGCCGAACCCGGCGATCAGGAGCAATTCCCCCGGCGCCTCCGGGGCCGCCTGCGTCGGCGCATTCGCTCCGGCGGTTTCAGCGGCCGAACGTAAAGACAGGCTGGCCATATTTCACCCTCTCGTCCCGCGAAACGTGGGTCGTCATGCGCCGGGCGGGCTCCGTGATCAGGATGACGGTCGAGCCCAACCCGAACGTCGCGACCCACTCCCCCGGCCTCGCGGTCGTCAGCGTAGCGTACACCTTTCGCGTCACACGCCGGGAGCGGGGCCGGAAGGCCGGGTGGAAGCGCAGCGTGATATTGCCGACGCCCCAGACCGCCACCAGCCCAGGGCGCAGGCCCCCAGCGGCGTCGCCAGGCTCAGGACCACGCGCTCGTTCAGCGCGAACACCGGGTATTCTGCCCGCTGATACGGCGGGTGGACCAGCAGCCGGTACCCGGGCACGTGGACGACCGCTTCCACCCGCGACTCCTGCGGACTGACAACGCGGTGACAGTCGTTCGGCGACAGGAAGAAGACGCCGAAGTGCCCCCCCGTGGAACCGGCGGCTGTCCAGGCCCGGCAGCAGCCCGTCGAGGGTGTAGCCCACCCCCTTCACGGTCAGCACTTGCCCTTTTTCGATTCGACCGACCTCCTGCACCTTGCCGTCACAAGGGCAGAGAAACTGGTCCGTTGCCGCCGAGATCGGCCGCAGCTCCGGTCGGATGCCGCGGGCGAACAAGGCGCCCACGGAGCGGTACGCCCACAGGGGGCGCTCCAGCTCGCTCTCGTCCAGGGCGGGGTACTTCTTGCCGTACATCGTCCGGTAGACGAGCAGGCGCAGCCGCCGCGAGGGGATCTCGACGCCGGCCAGCTGGACCGCCAGAGTCGCGCCGCAGAGGTTAACGACGCCCCCGTGGAAGCGCAGCGCCTGCCGAACCTCCTCGACCTTCGTGCGCAGCGAGCGGCCGAGCATCCCTAAACCTCCCGGGCCACCACGGCGGCCACTCGCAGCGCGTTGGCCATGATGGTCAGCGCGGGGCCGACCCCGAGTGACGTGGGGAAAACGCTGCCATCGACGACGAAGACGTTGGGCCAGCCGAACAGGCGGCCGTCCGGGTCGCACACTGCGTCGGCCGGCCGCGCGCAAAGCGCAGCGAACCGCACTGGTGCGACACATGCTCGTCGGAGGGGAACGGCCGCGACACGCAGAAACGAGCGCCCGCCCGCCGCAGGACCTGTCGCATCATCCGTGCGAGCCGGCGGCCGCGCTCGCGGTCGTAGGCCGAGAAGGCGTGTCGGGTCTCGGGGTTGCCGTCACGGTCCAGCGCGACACGGTTGCGCAGTCCGGCAGGTCCTCAACGAGCCCCATCAGCGGCAGCATCCGCGCGCGGAGGTACTGCACCAGGCGGGCCGGGAGGCGCGCCCGGCCGACCTTGCCCAGCATCAGTGGCCCCGGCACGGGCAGGGATTGGATGATCCCGAGCTTGTCGCGGTGCCGCGTGGTGCCGAAGTAGTTGTCGGCGAAGCCGACCTGCTTGGCGAACGCCGCGTCGGCCCCGGTCGGCTGGGCAAACACGCCGACGACGACCGGCGCCAGGTGGAACATGTAGTGCCGGCCGACTAGCGGCCCGCCGAGCCCCGACCGCAGCAGGAGCGTTGGCGAGCCCACCGCCCCCGCCGCCAGGACGTAGCGCCGGGCGCGGTACACCCCCGCCCGGCCGGTGGCGCGGTCGCGCACGCGCACGCGCACGCCGTCCACCTGGCCGCGCCCGTTCGTGCAGAAGACCTCCGCCTCGGTGCCGGTCATCACCTCCAGGCGGGCGCCGGCGGCGGCCTGATCCACCAGCTGCGCCGCGGAGCGCCGGGCGCCGGTCGGACAGACGTAGCCGGCGCAGCTCGAGGCAGCGGCAGGCGGAAGGGCTTCAGGCCGCGCGCCGCGTTGGCCGCCATCAGCCGGCGGTTGACCGGGTGCAGGGGCGGGGCGTCGCTGGGGAAGCCGTCGCGCGGCCGGCCGAGCGGCCCGAAGTCGTCGGCGCCGCGGCCCGCCACGCCGTAGAGGCGCTCCGCCTCGGTGTAATAGGGCTCCAGCGCGTCGTACCCGACCGGCCAGTCCCAGGCGGCACGCGGCAGGCGCGAGCCGTAGGAGCGCCCCGGTGGAAGTCGTCGGGGCTGGGCCGCATCAGCGCCGCGCCGTACAGGACCGTCCCGCCGCCGAGCCCGCCGCCGACATACGGCGCAGGGGCACACCGTTGACACAGATTGTCCGGTCGTCGTACGGTCTCTTCTCGATCAGCGTCGCGCGCTCATCGTGGTCGTGCCCCCCGGCTGCGGGGCGGCCTCCTCGCTCGATGAGAAGGACGCTCTTGCCGGAGCGCGCGCATTGGTAGGCGAACGTGCCGCCTCCCGCACCGCTACCGATTACAACCACGTCAAAATCGGCTGGCATCGTCGCTTGCCCGCGTCGCCTGGGAGGTCAGGTTGCGGCGTATGCTAGCCCGGTGAGCGCTGCGCGTCGAGAAGGCGGCGACGACATTCACCAACCTTTCACGCCGACCTTGCCAGTTGCACCGAAACGCGGGTGGGCCGAATGTTCGCCAAATTCCCTCGCTTTATTCAACTTTCTTCCGGCCCGGCGAGTTACAATCCTTTGAACCGCGGGGGTCCTCCTGTGAGCGGCGCAGCCGCCTTGCGCCAGAACCACTACCCGGCCACGGCCGCCATCATGCACGCCCACGCCATTCAGCGCCAATACGACGAAGTGATCGCACCTCACTACGACGCCGATCCACAATCGGTCATTGGCGACTCGCTCGACCGAGCATTGGCCCAGGTGTGGGAACAGCCGCAGGTGCGAATCCCAACAGCGGCCCTCCGCGTGCTCGACCTCGGGATGGGCACGGGGCGGTTCCTCACCAAGCTGGCCAACCGTCTGGACCGGCCACTTCAACCGTCGGGCCTGGACCTATCGGAAAAGATGCTCGCCGTGGCCCAGCGGCGCGTGCCCGACCTCGTGGCCGTCGTCGATGACGCCCGCAACCTGGACGCTCACTTCGCGCCCGAGTCCTTCGACCTGGTTTGCACGCACTTTCTCGCGGGGTACATCCCCGCCGACGTGCTGGCCCCGATGGTCTGGGAGAAGCTGACGCCGGGCGGCTACTGGTCCTTCGTCGGCGGGATGCGGGCGGGCTTTCCGGCCCTGCACCGGGTCACGCAGTCGGCGCTGGTCCGGCTGTTGTTCCGCGTCCGATCCCTCGATGTCGGCGCACTCGTCTCCAGCCCGGCCGACCGCGCTCACCTGGCGCAGACTCTGGAGGCGCACGGCTTCGTGGTCCGCCGGGCGGACACCTTCACCCCGGAGTTTCGCTTCGCCGCCTTCGAGGAGTTCCTTGTGGTCTGTTACCGCGGCGGCTGGCTGACGCCCTTCATCGAGTCGTGGGGCGTCCACAGGGCCGGCCGCCTGGTGCATTGGCTGCTGGACCGGTTCGTGTTCCCGATGCGGGACCACCACGTCATTGAGGTAATGCTCGCCGAAAAAATCGGGCCCCCGGCCCCCCCGCGCGCAGGCGGGGGCCAGCCCCTCTCACGGATGAAAGCGATGAGAATTGCCATCATCACCGAGGTGTTCCTGCCCAAGATCGACGGCGTCGTGCATCGGCTCCTGAACCTGATCGGGGAGTTGGACCGGGCCGGCGACGAGGTCCTGGTCGTGTGTCCCGACGGCGCGGGCTGCCACGAGTGCGCGGTTCGCGTCGTGCCCGTCCGCAGCTTCCCGTTCCGCCTCTACCCGGAGTACCGCATCGGCCTGCCCGACCGCGACGTCATCGAGGTGTTGCGCGACTTCGCCCCGCAGGTGGTGCATTACGTCAACCCCTTCGCGTTCGGCTTCCGCTGCTACGACGTGCTGGAGCGCGCTGGCCTGGGCGTGCCGAGCGTGTTCTCGTTCCACACCCTGTACGCGGAGTTCGTCAAGCAGTACAAGTTGCTGCGGCCGCTCTCCCGCCTGCTGTGGTGGCTGACCAGCGAGTACCACCGCCGCGCCGACGTCAACGTCACCGTGTCGGGGCCGATGCAGGAGGAGTTGGCCCGGCGCGGCCTCCCGGGGGTCAAGCTTTGGCCCCCCGCCGTGGACGCGCAGCTGTTCCATCCCGCGGCCGGGGACGCCGAGGTGAGAGCGCGGCTTTCCGGCGGCCGCCCGGACCGGAAGCTGCTCGTCACGGTGTCTCGCCTGGCCCCGGAGAAGAACATCGGCTTCCTGGCCGGCGTCCTCCGCGAACTCCCCGACGCCTGCCTGGCCGTCGTCGGTGACGGGCCGCACCGCCCGGCGCTGGACGCGCCAGTTCGCCGGCCTGAGCGCCACCTTCGTCGGCTACCTGACGGGCGAGCGGCTCGCGGCGGCCTACGCCTCCGCCGACGCCTTCGTGTACGCCTCGGAGACGGAAACGATGGGCAACGTGGTCCTGGAGGCGATGGCCTGCGGCTGCCCCGTGGTCGCGCCCCGGGCGGGCGGCATCCCCGGCCTTGTGGACCACGGCAAGACGGGAATGCTCTATGGCGACCGGCAGGAGATAGTAGCCCGCTCGCTCCAGCCGCACGTGTGCCAGGTTGAACAGAAGTCGCCGCGACTTCTGTTCAACCTGGCACGCACGCCGCAAGACCTTGCGAAATAACGACATCCGCCTTCACGATTCAGCACGAAACGCCAGGTTGAACAGAATTCAGATGTGCCCGGGAACGCTCAGACGGTCCCATGCACCACCGGGCGAGGGGACCTTACCTCCTGCCGTTCGCCTATGAGCCGCGCTGCCTGGAAGAGGCCGTGCGCTTCACCCGCCAGGTGCTGGCTGAGGGTCCGTTCCGCGCCGACCTGGTGGCAGCGGCCCGCGACCGTGCCGAGGCCTGGAACTGGCCAAACGCCGCGGAACAGGTCCGACAGATCTACAAGGAGTCTGTCCGCCAGTACCAGTACGAATCCCGCCGGTGGACGTTGCGCCGAACGCTCGCGCAGGCGACCGGCTCGGCCCTCGTCTATAGCTTCAAGTTGCTGGCGGGCAAGGGCGATGTGCCCACAGCGGCAGAGGAGCCGGCAACCGTCGGGCAGGTGAGCTGAATTCGCCGACCCACCTCGCGCATGGTGCCCGGGCGTCAGCCCGGTCCTACGCGCTGGGGTGTGCCGCAGGGGACCGACACTTGATCAGCCTTTTTCGAGCCTACCTCTTGGAGAGAGGGTCCGCCCTGAACCTGGCGTTCCTGCGCATCCTCACCTGTGTCCTGCTGCTGGCGAACGCCCCCACGTTCCACTTCGTCACCACGCTGCCGACGACGCTGCCGTTCCCGCCCCCTGGGTTCGGCTGGGTCGTCAACCTGACCACCACGAACCCGGTCGTGGTCGGCTCACTGTGGTGGGCGTCCGTTGCGGCCTGCGTTTGTGGCGCGCTGGGACTCTGGTCCCGGACGAGCCTGTGGGTCGCCGGCCTGCTGACTGAGCGTCTACCTCATCGGCCTGAAGTACTGCTTCATCAAGATCGACCACGAACTCATCCACATCCCCTATGCGGCGCTGCTCCTGGGCAGTAGCCGCTGCGGTGATGTGCTTTCCTTGGACTGGTTGCGGCGGCGGGGTTGGGACTGGGCCTGGTTCCGTCACGACGCTCGAGCCGAGTCCAACCACTACGCGCTGCCGTTGCATTACCTTTGGTTGCTGATCGGCCTGGGCTACTTCTTCGCCGGCTTCTGGAAAGTGGCCCTTTGTGGACTGGACTGGGCCCTCAGCGACAACCTACGCAACACGCTCTGGGAGCAATGGGCGTACCGCGGTGACTTCCAGCCGTTTTTCCGCCTCGACCGTTACCCGTTCCTCTGCCGCCTCACCGCCTTGGGCACCCTGGTGTATGAACTGGGGTTTGTCTTCGCCCTGCCTTTCCGTCGCCTCCGGCCGTGGTTGTGCGTGTTGGGCATTTTCATTCACGCCGGCATCGCCCTGATCATGGACCTGAATTTCTGGCCGCTCTTGTTCTACTACCCCACCTTACTCGACTGGGGCCGGCTACTGGGCCCGCCCGGTGAACCTGGCCGCCGCTCCGGCGTCCAACCGCCCTCTGCACTGACTGGGCGCGGGGCTGGCCATCGGCGTGACTCTTGCGGGCCTGGTCCACCTCAACAGCTGGCCGTTTAGTGTGATGCCGACCTTTGCCGAGAGGGCCCCTACGGTGGTCCCCGTAATCCGCATCACCGCCCGCAGCGGCGAGGTTCGCTCCGTGATACCTCCCGAACGGCTGTACCCGTACTTCATGCATGCGTCCGGCTGGCAGATCTACCAGTATTGCATGGCTTGTGCCACTCTCCACGAGCGCGAAGAACTGTGCGCGTACCTGCGAGACTCCGTCCTTCCCAAGCTGGGGCTGTCGTGCGACGAGATCGAGGTCGAACAGAGCCTGATCCACACCGACCCGGATCGGCGAGGGGAGCCGCCCCTGGTCGTGGCCTCCTACGCTTCCTGGCGGAACGCCCCCGGGGCACCCATCCGCGTCTCCGACGCGCGACTGCCTCTTGAGCGGCACTTCCCTCCAGGATATCGGCTCGTTTTCTCCTCGTCGTCTTTCCGCGAAAAGGTGGGGTTTGCCGTCCGGCGCATCTTGCGACTTCGGTAGCAAAGCAGGGGGTTGTCGTTGTCGGCCTGGTGTCTGATGGCCGCTTTGGGCACTTTCTTCTGGTTCATCCGGCAAACGCGTGCGGCGGACTTTCGCACAGTGGTTCCGCCGGGGCGGCCCGCTCAGAATGAACCACTGTGCGAAGGTCCCACTACGCGCGATTCCCGGATGAACCTTAATTTACGCGCTCTAAAGCACCGCCGCAACTCACCCCCAGGAGGAAGCCCTGGGCCTGGACCAGTGCCTACCGTTTCCCCGTGGCCGACGGGTTGACCTGCGTGTCCCGCAGAAACGCCGCCGCCTGCTCGGGTGGCACCGGGTTGATGTAGAAGCCGGTGCCCCACTCGAACCCCGCTACCCGCGTCAGCCGGGGAATAACCTCGATGTGCCAGTGATAATGGGGCAAAAGCTGCGTGTCGAACGGCGAGGTGTGGATGATGTAGTTGTAGGCAGGTTTTTCAAGGGCGGTTTCCAGCTTCATCAGGATCGTCTTCAGCACCGTGCCCAGCTCGTCGACCTCATTCTTCTGGATGTTCTCGTAATGGCTGCTGTGGTTCTTGGGCAGGATCCACGTCTCGAAGGGGAACCGGCTGGCGTAAGGCGCGAAGGCCACGAAGTTCGGCATGTCCAGGACCACGCGCTTTTCGGTGCCGATCTCCTGGTGGATCATGTCGCAGTAGATGCAGCGGCCGCGATAGTTGAAGAATTCCAGCGACCCGGACATCTCTTCCCAGACGTTGATCGGCACAATCGGCGTGACAATGAGCTGGGAGTGGGTGTGCTCGACCGAGGCTCCCGCGGCGGCCCCCACGTTCTTGAACACCATGCCGTACACCAGCCGCGGATCCTTCTTCAGATCGACCAGGCGATCGCGGTAGACCCAGAGCACCTCGCGGATGTTCTCCTCGGCAAGGTTGGCCATCGTGGTCTCGTGGAAGGGACACTCGATGATGACCTCGTGGGCGCCGGTGCCGTTCATGCGGTCGTAAATCCCCTCGCCGCGCTTCTGCAGGTCCCCCTCGATCTGCAAGGCCGGGAATTTGTTGGGCACCACGCGGACGCGCCAGCCCTTTTCGTTGCGGCCGGTGTTGCGGTCGCGGTAGGCCAGAATTTCCAGCGGGGTATCGGTCTCGTGCCCCTCGCAGAACGGACAGACCGTGGTGCCGGGCGGCATCGGTTCGAATTTAGGAGCCACCGGGCGGCGGGCCCGGTCGGTGGCGATGATGACCCAGCGACCCACGATCGGATCCTTGCGTAATTCCGGCATCGGCAAGCTCCGCAGTCTATCGCCGAAGAAGCTGTAGGTCTGATCCATGATGCTGTGCAGCCTCAAACCACAAAGGACACAAAGAACACAAAGAGAAGAATTCAATTGTCCTTCTTTGTGCTCTTTGTGTCCTTTGTGGTTTGATTCTTCCCCCCCCCGCCTCAGCGTCGCTGCAGGCGTTCGTACAGTTGGACGTACTCCCTGGCACTGCGTTGCCACGACCAGTCCTGGCGCATGCCGTTCTGGGCCACGCGCTGCCAGTCGTCAGGTCGGCTGCGGTAAAGGTCGAGGGCACGGCGGACGGCCTCGAGAAGCGCTTCCGCAGAGTAGGGGATGAAGCGAAAGCCGGTGGCCTGGCCCGATGCCAGCGTCTCGGGGGTGTAATCGGTCACGGTGTCGGCCAGCCCGCCGGTCGCGCGCACCACCGGCGGCGTCCCGTACTTCATACTATACAGCTGATTCAGGCCGGACGGCTCGTACAGCGACGGCATTAGGAAGGCGTCGGCCCCCGCCTCGACCTGGTGCGCCCGCGGCTCGTCGAAGCCCAGGTGGACCGCGACCTGGACCGGGTGACGCTCGCCCAGTGCCTTCAGCATCAGGTAATACTTGCGATCCCCCTCGCCCAATACGATTAGTTGCGCCCCAGCGCCAGGATGGCGTCTCCGGCGGCGGCCAGCAGCTCGAACCCTTTCTGCCCGGCCAGCCGCGCGACCATGCCCAGCAGCGGTACGCGCGGCTCCGGCGGCAGGCCGAAAGATCGCTGCAGCGCCGCCTTGCACACCGGTTTCCCCACGCTGAGGCTTGCTGCATCGTACCGGGCCGCCAGGTGCGGATCGTGGGCCGGGTCCCAAACGTTGTAGTCCACGCCATTGACTATGCCGAATAGATCGCGATTCCGCTCCATGAGGACCCCCTGGAGGCCGGCGCCGTAGTAAGGCGTCTGGATCTCCCGGGCGTAGGTCGGGCTGACGGTGCTGAGGAGATCGGCGAAGACGATGCCCGCCTTGAGGAAGTTCAACTTGCCGTAGAATTCGAGCTGCCGCGAGTTGAACAGCTTCCAGTCCAGCCCGGTCAACATCATGTCCCAGTGCCAGAAAGCGCCCTGGTAAGCGATGTTGTGGATGGTGAAGAGCGTGCGAATCTGGCCATAGCGTTCGCGCAGGCTGAAGCCGCCCTGCTTGCGGTAGAACTCGCGCAGGAGCACCGGCATCAGCCCGGTTTGCCAGTCGTTGGCGTGCAGCACGTCGGGCCAGAAGCCGACCAGGGGCAAGGCTTCGAGGACCGCGCGGCAGAAGAAGATGAACCGCGTACAGTTATCCGGATAGTCGGCCTTCTGCCCATCCGGCCCGGTGAGCTGATAGAGGCCGCGCCCCTGGTGCGGGTCGTCGCGATCGAACAGCTCTGGCTGCTCGACGAGATAGACAGGGACCCTCGACCCCGGCAGCATGCTGCGCCACAGGCGGGCAATAAACTGGCGTGGGCCGACGAGGACGGAGAAGACATGGTCGAGCGCCTGCGGGGTGGGCTGGGCGGCTCGTGCGCAGCGGTAGAGCGGAAGAAAGACAGCACAGTCGTGGCCGAATTCGGCCAGGGCGCGTGGCAGGGACCCGGCCACGTCGGCCAGGCCTCCCGTCTTGGCGAAGCCGACGACCTCCGACGCCGCCAGGAGGACTTTCATCGTGGTCTGTTATCGCTCGGGGTTGTTCCGTCCGCCGCCTGCCGGGTCGGCGCCGCTCTGGACTCTAGCGGATAGCGGGTAGGGGAGGCAACGGGAGTTGGTCCCTTGCCCCAGGGCTGCGCCGAGGTTGTTGTCCGGCATGTCTTACCCAGCGTAGAATAGACCGGAGGGGAATGGAATCGAGGAACGCCAGGACGGCTGGCACCCCCGTATCATGTCCTGTTCCCACGCGGGACGGACCCGCCTTCGCGCCCAGTCCCCCCTGAGGTCCGGTTTCCAGGCCGGCCGCCGGAAGAGTGGACTTCCTTAATTTCCAAGGAATTCCTAAACTCTCGCGTCCCGCTGCCGCTGTGCGCGGGACCGAGGCGGCCTGGCCCCGCAACGACGAGGACGTGCCATGGAATTGCCAACCCTCCCCACGCCCGTGCCGGAAGCGCCTCCCTGGCATCATTGCTGGGAAGCCGCCTGTCCCTGCGAGCCGGGGCTGTCGCTGCCCTACCCACGGGTGCCGATCTCTACCCTGCTGCAGATGGCTGCCCGTCGCTTTCCTGGCCGCGTTGCCTGCACGCTTTTTGGCCGATCACTCTCCTATGCGCGGGTGGAGGAGCAAGCCCGCCGGCTGGCGCGGTCCCTGACCGAACTGGGCGCCGGCCCCGGTCGTCACGTCGCTGTCCTCCTCCCCAACATGCCGGAGCACCTAATCGCCCTACAGGGAGTCTGGCTCACGGGGGCGACTCTCCTCCAGCTCAGTCCGCTGATGGTTGCCGAGGAAGTGAGCCGCTGGCTGGAGGCGACCGGTTGCACCACCGTCATCACCCTGGACCTGCTAGCGCCATTGGTCATGGGCTCGTTGGCGAAGGGTCGATTGCAGCATGTGATCTTCACCACGCTGCGCGATCGCGTGCCGCTGCTGCGCGGCTGGCTGTATCGCCTGGAGCACTATCGCCGCAACCATTCGCTCAACATCCGCGAGGACGCACACAAGCACACCTTCGATCACCTGCTAAATGCCGCCCCGCTGGCCGCATCGCCGCCGGTGCGACCCGAAGACGATGTCGCCGTCGTGGTGCCGACCGGCGGGACGACGGCATCGTCCAAGGCGGTGATGCTGACTCATCACAATCTCGTGGCCAACGCTTTCCAGTTGCGGGAATTGACCGGCGGCGCCGACGGCACCGAAGGGGTCCTCAGCGTGTTGCCATTCTTCCACGCCTACGGTCTGAGCGTGTGCCTGCTCGGGCCGTGGGTCAAGGGGGCGACCGTCCATTCTCATGCCGCGCTTCAGCACCAAGGCGGCCCTGAACCTTATTGCCCGGGAGCGGATCGAACTGTTGGCCCTGGTCCCGGCCATGATCGCCGGCATGAATGCGGAGCTGAAAAAGCACCCGATCGACCTCACGTTCGTCCGGGCCGTCACCAGCGGGGCATCGGCGTTGCTGCCGGCCGTGCGGTCCGAATTCGAGAGCCACGGCGTCCGCGACCTGATCGAGGGGTACGGCCTGTCCGAGGCGAGCCCGGTGACCCACACCAACCGGGTCGGAGCCAGCAATCGGCCCGGCACCATCGGCCTGCCGCTGCCCGATACCGTGGCGAAAATCGTCGATGCGGACACCGGAACGCGCGCGCTGCCGGACGGCGAGGTGGGCGAGCTGGTGGTGCGCGGCCCGCAGGTGATGAAGGGCTATTTCGACAATGTCAAGGCCACGGCTGAGGCCCTGCGCGGCGGTTGGCTCTACACCGGCGACCTGGCAACACGCGACCGCGACGGCTATTACACCCTGGTAGATCGGAAAAAGGACATTATCAAGACCTCGGGCTTCCTGGTGGTGCCGGCCGAGCTGGAAGAAGTGATCGGGCGCTTCCCCGATGTCGCCGAGGCAGCCGTCGTCGGTATCCCGGATGCCGAACGCGGTGAAGTGATCCGCGCACTGGTGGTGGCCCGCAACGGCCATCTCGACGTGGCCGCTCTCAAGCGCTTCTGCGGCGAACACCTCGGCAAGCACAAGCAGCCCCGCCAAATCGAGGTCCTGCCCGAGCTGCCCAAGAACTTCCTCGGTAAGGTGCTGCGGCGGAAGCTGCGGGACGCGGCAAAATGAACAGGCCCGCGCTCGTTTAGCCGCGAGTGTCCCGTGAGCGCTCTGCCAGAGCGCTCACGGGACACTCGCGGCTAAACACTTGGAGGGATGCCAATGCTCGACATCGCGATTCTCGAAGGCGTACGCACGCCGTTTGCCAAGGCCTTCGGCCCGCTGGCGGAAGTGCCGGCCCAGGAGCTGGGTCGCATCGCCGCCACCGCCGTCCTGCAGCGTGCCGAGCTCCGGCCGGACGAGGTCGATCAGGTGATCTTCGGCAACGTTTGCACGCCGGCGGATTGCGCCAACATCGCGCGTGTCATCGCCTTGCGGGCCGGCGTTCCTCAAGATCGCATCGCGCACACGGTTCGACGCGCAATTGCGCGTCCGGTTTGGAGGCGATCAGCACCGCCGCCGGGCTGCTCCAGCTTGGCGAGGCCAAAACGCTGCTGGTCGGCGGCACCGAGTCGATGAGCCAGGTCCCCTTGCTCTACAACCGCCAGGCGACCGAGCAGTACATGCGCCTGGGGCGGGCGAAATCGTTCTGGCAACGCACGGCGGCCATGCTCGGCTTCCGGCCACGGCACTTCAAGCCGGTCATTGCGATCAAACTGGGACTGACCGATCCGGTGTCCGGCCTCATCATGGGTGAGACGGCCGAGGTGCTGGTGGACGATTTCGGCATCACCCGCCAGGCCCAGGATGAATTCGCGCTGCTGAGCCACCAGCGGGCCGTGGCGGCCAAGGAACGCGGCGTGCTGGCCGAGGAGATCGTGCCGGCCGGCGACGTGAAGGCGGACGTCGGCCCGCGGAAAGGACAGAGCTTGGAGGCGCTGGCCAAGATGAAGCCGTTCTTCCGCGAGAACGGCACCGTGACCGTGGGTAATTCGTGCCAGATCACCGATGGGGCGGTGGCCCTGATCGTGATGCCGGGCGAGGTGGTGCGGGCGACCGGCCGTCAGCCGCTGGGCTATCTCCGCGCCTTTGCCTACGCCGGCTGCGACCCGCGCCGCATGGGCCTGGGCCCGGCGTTCGCCACCAGCAAGCTCCTCGAAAAAACAGGCCTCAACCTGCGCGACATCGACCTGATCGAGCTGAACGAGGCCTTCGCCGCCCAGGTCATTGCCAACGAGAAGGCGTTTGCCTCGGAGAAATTCGCGAAGGAACAGCTCGGCCGGGGGCAGGCGCTGGGCGAGATCGACCGAGCGAAGCTAAACGTCAACGGCGGAGCAATCGCGCTGGGCCACCCGGTCGGGGCGACGGGAACACGCCTGGTACTGACCCTGTTGAAGGAGCTGAAGCGGCGGGGGGGACGCTACGGCTTGGCGACGCTCTGCGTCGGCGGAGGCCAGGGCGGGGCGATGCTGGTGGAGGCGGCGTGAGGTTGATTCCGTAAGTTTAGCGGCGGATCGTAGATCCGCGAGTTCGCTCAAGGATGACACCTAGGAGTCTCCCCGCATGGCCTTCTTTCAGGCCGACAACCTTTGGATCGAGCTTCAGGACGACACCGCTTTTCTCCGTCTCAATGTGCCAGGCAAGTCGATCAACGTCCTCAATCGGCAGGCGCTGGCCGACCTCGGCGGCGCCCTCGACCGCATCACGACCCAAGCCACGGTGCGTCGTCTCATCATCACCAGCGCCAAGCCGAGCGGCTTCCTGGCCGGAGCCGACGTTCACGAGTTCGCCCACATCAGCGGGCCGCAGGACGCTACAACGCTATCCTCACTGGGGCAGCAGCTCTTCGACAAGCTGGAAGCGCTCTCCATCCCATCCATCGCCCTGGTGTCCGGCCCGTGCCTGGGCGGTGGGCTGGAACTGGCGCTGGCGTGCGATTATCGCTGGGCGATCGAGCATCCGAGGACGCAGTTCGGGCTGCCGGAGATCAAGCTCGGCCTGCTGCCGGGGTGGGGCGGCACGCAACGGTTGCCGCGGGTCATCGGGGTGGAACGCGCCTTGGCCGTCATCCTCGCCCAGCATCAGCTCGGGGCGCGAGACGCTCTCCGCTGGGGTCTGGTTGACGCGGTGATCGCCAGTGAGGGCGGGCCGCAGGCGTGGCTGACTCGCCTGCCGCCGCTGCCGACCCAAAAGCGGCCGAAACCCCGCTTGCTGCTGCGCACCTGGCGGCAGAAGCTGCTCGAATCGACCGGGCTGGGTCGTTCGATCCTGTTCCGCGGGGCCGAGGCGATCTTGCAGCGCAAGACGCCGGACGACATGCCGGCACCGCGCGAAGCGTTCGAGGCCGTTCGCATCGGCGTTACGGAGGGGATGGCGGCGGGACTGGCGCACGAGCGCGAGGCCATCGGCCGGCTGGCGACTACGCCCGCCTGCCGGAACCTGGTCGCCCTGTTCTTCGAGATGGAGTCGGCCAAGCAGATGCCGCCGGAGCTGGCGGGGGTGCCGGCGCGGGAGATCAAGCGGGTCGGCGTCGTTGGTGCGGGGACAATGGGGGCCGGCATCGCCCAGCTGGCCGCCATTCGCGGCTGCGAAGTGGTTATCCGCGAGGTGAACGAGATGGCCCTGGCGGCTGGCGCCCTGAAGGTGGACGCCCTGTTCCGGCAGGCCGTCGGCCGTGGCGTGCTGACGCCGGGCGAAGCCCAGCACCGCCTGGCCGCCGTCCAGGGCACGACTGCCTGGAACGGGTTCGACAACCTCGATCTCGTCGTTGAAGCCGTTATCGAAGATCTCGAATTGAAGCGAAAGGTCTTCCGCGAGCTGGAAGCGCACACCCGGCCCGAGACCCTCTTGGCCACGAATACGTCGTCGCTGGGCGTGGCCAACATCCAGCAGGGCTTGGCCCACCCCGAACGGGTCGCCGCCCTGCACTTCTTCAACCCGGTCCACAAGATGCCGCTCGTCGAGGTGGCCCACGCCCCGACCACCGCCCGCGAGGCGATCGCCAGCCTCACTCAGTGGGCGATCAAGCTGGGCAAGACGCCCGTCATCGTGACGGACAGCCCCGGCTTCGTCGTCAACCGGATCCTGATTCCTTATCTGAATGAAGCGGTGCTGCTGGTTGCTGAAGGGATGGCTCCGGAGCGGGTCGATGAGGCGATGAAGCGGTTCGGCATGCTGGCCGGACCGTTGGAGGTGATCGACCAGGTCGGCCTGGACGTGGCGGCCCATATCGCCCGCACCGTGCAGCCGGCCTTTGCCGATCGCTTTCCGCCCAATCCCGTGTTCGAGGCGCTGGTGCAGGGCGGCTGGCTGGGGCAGAAGAGTAAGAACGGCGGGTTTTACAGCTACTCGGGCAAGAAGAAACGCGTCAACGCCGCCGCCCTGGCCGTGGTGCGGCGGACGCCGGCCAATTCGAGTTCGCTGCTGGCCTCGCTGCCGCCGCCGGCCCAGCTGCGGGAAGCAACGGAACGCATGGTGCTCTTGATGGTGAACGAGGCGGCAGCGGCGGTCGGGGAGGGACTGGTCGCCGTGCCCGACCTGATCGACCGCGCGATGGTCTTTGGCACGGGCTGGGCACCGCATCGCGGCGGCCCGCTGCGCTACGCCGACGACCGCGGCGTGGCCGAGTGCGAGCGCGTCCTGAACGACCTCACCCGCCGCCTGGGGCCGCGCTTTGCCCCGTGTGCCGAGCTGACTCGGCGGGCGGCGTCCGAGGAGCGCTTCCGAACTCCGTTACCCGCGTGACTTCGGGACCGCCCCAGCACTCGTCCCCAGGCCGAACATTTTTTCACTTCGCCTCGCAGAACTTGGTTGCATCCGGCCGGCCCCATGCTTAAGCTTGAGGCCGTTTTCCAGGCCTCGCCCGAAGACAGCGCGATCCTAGGAGATCATCCATGGGCTGGACGTCTTCGCTCGGTTCTTTGACCGCAATCGGACTGTTGACAGTGCTCCTGGCCGAGGGCAGTACCGCCGCCCCCAAGAAGGATCCGGCCGGCACGGCCGTCCTCATGGGGCAGCTGCGCCTGTTGTTCGACACCTGGGACCTGAACAACGACGGTTATCTCGACAAGCAGGAGCTGGCCAAGGCCTTCCGCGGTTCCGATGCCAAACCCTACGAGAAACCAGCAGCCGGCAGCACGACCGGAAGCGCCAAACCCGACCTCTCCAAGTACCCCGATCACGTGCTCCTGGTGGAACTCGATGTCAATAGCGACGGGAAGATTAGCAAGGCCGAGTTCGAGAACTGGGCACGCGACTACGCGGTGTCGCTGAAGCATCAGGAGCAAGCCCTCAAGCGCCTCAACACTGCCGAGCACAAGCTCGCCACCGTGAACAAGAACAGCGGCAAGTTGCCCCCCAACGAGCTGGCCGCCGAATTGAAGGCGGCCGAGGAAGGCCTGAAAAAGGAACAGGAGGCGTACAAGAAGCTCGTCAACGAGGAAAAGGCCTACGACAAGCACGTGCAGCAGGCAATGAAGAAAAGTGCAAAGAAGTAAGCCAGCTGCCCATATCGCGGGAGCTACACGGTCCCCGGCACCATCGAGACGGCACCGGGATTCGCATTTCTCGGGATGCTGCTTGACCGCGCCGCGCCGATGCGGATAACAAGGGGGACCTCCGACCCCAACAGCCGTCGCCAGAGGAGATCGTTTCATGCCGTCAAAACCGGAAACCCGCCTCCAGGAACTGCACCTGACCCTGCCGCCCGCACCCAAGCCGGTCGCCAAGTACAAGACGGCCGTGCTGGTCGGCAATATGCTCTATGTCTCGGGCCACGGCCCGGCCAAGATCGACGCCAAATCGCCGGTCGTCGGCAAGGTCGGCGGTGAACTGACGACCGAGCAGGGAAAAGAGGCGGCCCGGTCGGTGGGGCTCAACGTTCTGGCCACGGTGCGGAGCACCCTCGGCAGCTTGGACAAGGTCAAACGCCTGGTAAAGACGTTCGGCATGGTGAACTGCCCAGCTAACTTCGAGGATCAGCCGAAAGTCATCAATGGGTTCTCGGAGCTGATGGCCGAGGTGTTTGGCGAAGACGCGGGCGTTGGGCGCACAGCGCCGTCGGTCACAACGCCCTGCCGGCGAACATTCCCGTCGAAATCGAGTGCATTTTCGAGGTGGCGACGTGAAGCGTTTTATCCTCGCTGGCGCTTCGGGCTGTCCGGATACTGGGCAGCCCGAAGCGCCAGCGAGGGAGCAGTGTAGGCTTAGACCGCCTGCGTCAGCGGCAGGCCGATGCCCGCCATTTCAAGGAGTGGATCAAGCCCCTGATCCTGCATGACAAGGCGCGCGGCCCCGGCAAACTCGGCGAAGCTGTCGTCGCACTCATCCTGGTTCGCCGCCACCAGCACGATGCGGTAGCGGGGACGCGCCAGGCTCAGCTTGGCGCAGGTCAGCCAGCCGCTTTCGCCCGGCAGATCGGCCTCGAGCACCACCAGGCTGCCCGGGCATTCCGCAGCGAGTTGGCGGGCCTGGGGACCATCGGCCGCCAGGAGGGGAACCCAGCCATGTCGCCGGAAGGCGCGGGCGGCGCCGACGGCGTAAACCGGGTCGGAATGGGCGATAATCACACAAGGGCGGCGGCGCCCGGCCTCGGGAGACCGTGCGAACATGGGCTGCTCCTTCTGGGCGTGTTCTGTTCCGCGGGCACTCTTCTCTTCGACTCTTCCCCTATACGACGAGATAGCCCATCTATTTGTTCGGGCCGGAGTCGCGATTCTTTACGAACTCGTTACGTTCATCGATTCCTCACCAAAGTTTCGTGGTGCAGGCCGGCGTGGCAATAACGGACAGCTGCTTGCCTAGGGCTCGGTGCGGCTGATAATGTCTCCGAACGCAGGCGCCGTGCCGATTCCGCTGTGTCGCTCGCCCCACGGCTCGACAAAGGGTCAGGCCCCTTTGCCGAAACGGCCCGCAGGACGCTTCGCGCAAACGGGGCCTGACCCCTTGGAAAAACCCTGCCCTCTTGCCGGCCTGGCAGGGAGGCTGTCGCCCGTCCGATCAAGATGCGTTCCGAGACCGTGAGTCAACGTCTCAGGGAGTTTGCTGTCTATGGCAAAACACGTGGCCAAAAACAAGACGAAGTCGAAAGCGGATAGCATGCGGGTACGCCAGGCCATTGAGGCAGGCGAGGGTGTTCTGCGGCTGGCGCCGACCTGGGTGCCACGCTCGTTCCTGACGCCCGGCCGGCGCATCAAGCTGAATCCAAAGGACATTTATGCCTACGGTGCGCACCGCGGCGGCATCGACGAGCGCTGGTTCGCCTCGACCACGCCCTGCGCCAACGAAAATCGCGAGCCGGAAGAAGGGCTGAGCTACGTCGTTGTGGGCGGCAAACGCGCGTTCACCCTCGCCGACGCCGTCCAGGCCGAAGGGGCACGCCTCATCGGCCCGGCGATCTGGAGCCGTTACAAGAAGTGGCCCGTCTACAGCAAGTTCTTCGACAACATGGGGCCGATCCCCCATCACATGCACCAGAACAAGAAGCAGGCCGCCCTGGTCGGCCAGGAAGGCAAACCCGAATCGTACTACTTCCCGCCGCAACTCAACAGCATCGGCAACAACTTCCCCTATACCTTCTTTGGCCTGGAACCGGGAACCGCGAAGGACGACATCAAGCGCTGCCTGGCCCGCTGGAACGAAGGGGATAACGGCATCCTCAACTACAGCAAGGCGTACCGCCTGCAACCCGGCACCGGCTGGCTGGTGCCGCCCTGCGTCCTGCACGCCCCGGGT
The DNA here is from genome assembly GCA_963827935.1 of uncultured Planctomycetota bacterium. Lineage (GTDB taxonomy): Bacteria > Planctomycetota > Planctomycetia > Gemmatales > Gemmataceae > DATFNV01. The sequence goes on from CAWHCN010000008.1 coordinate 128,304, forward strand.
TCGCTGGTCACCTTCGAGCCGCAGTGGGGCTCCGACGTCTTCGGCATGTACCAGTCGATGGTTGAGGGGCGTTACGTCCCCTGGTCACTCCTTGTCAAGGACGTGCCGAAGTCGAAGCACAAGGACCTCGACTATCTCGTCGAGCAGCTCGACTGGGACGGCAACGTCGATCCGACCTTCAAGGACGATCACTATCTGGAACCGATCCCGGTCGCGAACACGGCCAGCGAGGGGTATCAGGACCGCTGGGTCGTCTACGGCCGGATCGACGGCGAGCAGCTGTTTACTGCCAAGGAACTGACGATCGACTCCGGCGTCACGGCCACGATCAAGGATCACGGGGCCTACGGGCTGATCGCCGTGCAGGGGACCGGGAGGATCGGCCGGCACGCGCTGCAAACGCCGGCCATGATCGACTTCGGCGAGCTAACCGAGGACGAGTACTTCGTCAGCGACGAGGCGGCCCGGCAGGGCGTGCGCTACCAGAACACCGGCACCGAACCGCTGGTGACCCTGCGCTACTTCGGGCCCGAGGTCAATCCCGATGCGCCGAAGGTCGGCGATCACAAGTAACTCATCCAAGGACTCTCCCATGAAGCACACCAATAACTATCCGAAATTGCACAACGCCGCCTGGCCCGGCGTCGTCGGCAAGGGTTCCGAGGGCGCCGAGCCGTTTATCGGCCTGGACACCATGCTCGACCTGACCGCCACAGCAAGAGTGGACGGCATCAAGTTCGACGGCGTCGATCTCTTTCTCTTCGCCCCGCACGTGGACATCGACTCCAACGACGACGACCTGAAACGGCTGGCGGACAAGGTGCGCGGGCGTGGGCTGGTCATCGGCTCGGTAGTGGCCCCCGTATGGGGCGGCACCGGCGGCGGGTCGGCGATGGACGAGGGCGACGGGCGCAAGAAATTCGTCGAGCAGGTCCGCAAAGGCTGTCGCATCGCCAGGCGGCTGCGCGAGATCGGCATCCGGCCTCACGGCATCGTCCGGATCGATTCGGCGTGTGGCCCTAGCGATTGGCTCAAGGACCCCGAGGGGAACCAGAAGAAGATTGCGGCGACCTTCCGGGAGGCCTGCGACATCGCCGCCGGCTACGGCGAGCGCCTGGCGGCCGAGGGCGAAATCTGCTGGGGGGGCATGCACAGCTGGAAACGCATGACCCAGCTCCTCGAACTCACCGACCGCCCCGGCACGCTCGGCTTCCAGGCCGACATGGCCCACACGCTGTTGTACACCCTCGGCTACAACGCCCCGGAGGATCGCATCCTGCCGGAACGCTGGGACTGGAAGGACCCCAAGAAACTCGATGAGGCGCTGACCACGTTGACCGCCGCCCTGCGGCCCTGGACTATCGACTTCCACATCGCCCAGAACGACGCTACCGTCAAGGGCTCCGGGACGCACGAAAAGACCGGCCACCATTGCTTGCCGAACGACCCCAACGGCAAGCTGAACCCGCCCCACCACGCCGGCTTCTGGATGCGCGACGGCTACGGCAATGTGACGAAGAAGATCAAGCATGTCTGCTGGGACGGCTGCATGTTCCCCAACGAGACGATGATGAAGCCGGAGACCTGGAACAGCATCCTGGCGACCATGATTGCGGTACGCGATGCGCATGGGTGGCGGGAGTAGGGATGGCGTTCAGCCACCGCTCCGAGGAAGGAGGCAAACCATGACGACGATGACCGAGACGGCGCCACCGGAAACCTTCGAGGAACTCTACGAGCGAATTGGCAAGGTTCCCTTGCGCCGGATTCGCATGAAGCCGGCGCCGGGGACGGCGACGGAAAAGGATCTCATTGCACTCCTCGACGGAGCCAACAAACGCCTCTGCGAGTTGGTCGATGGCGTCCTCGTGGAGAAAGATATGAGCGCCGACGCGTCGCTGCTGGGCGGCCTCCTGGTTCATATCATCTGGGCCTTCGTCGAACCGCGGAAGCTGGGCTGGGTGTTCCCCGCAGATGGCGCTACCAAGCTGTTTCCTGGCCTCGTCAGGATCCCGGACGTGTCTTTTCTTCGCCGCGAACGTGCCCCGGGGCGAAAGCGCCCAGGGGACCCCTTATCGGCATCGTCCCGGATTTGGCTGTCGAAGTGCTTAGCCCAGGCAACACGCCCGCAGAGATCAAGCGGAAGATGCGGGATTACTTCCTAGCCGGCATTCAGCTCGTGTGGGTCATTCATCCGCTCAAGGAGTACGCGGAGATTTACACTTCACCCATCAAGAAGCGACGCATTGCGGGGCAAGAAACACTCGATGGCCAGGACATCCTACCCGGGTTTGCCCTGTCGCTGAAGGAACTGTTTGATCGCGCCGAATAGCGCCGAGTGTCTGCTAGGGAGTCTGGATGTCATGCGCCGTTTCCGTTTACCATTCCTGCTGATACTCTGCTGGGTGTCTCACGTGTCGGCCGAGGATCGGCTCGAAGCCCGCCTCGCTCCCCTCGCCAAATCCCACAAGGGCCACGTCGCCATCGCCGTCAAACACCTCGCCACGGGCGAACAGTATTTCTTCCATGCCGATGAGATCATGCCCACCGCCAGCCTCATCAAGGTGGCGATCCTGCTGGAGACCTACAAGCAAGCAGAGGAAGGCAAGACCAAGCTGACCGAGACACGAACCCTACGGCCCGACCCCGATAACGCAGTGAATAAATGACTCCACGAGCCAGAAGCGTCAGCGATGTGTTCAGCAGTACCCGTCGCTGACGCTTCCGGCTCGTCAATCGACTCACCCAGGAGCCTCTCCAATGTCCAAACCACTTAACGTCGGCATGATCGGCTACGGCTTCATGGGCAAGGCCCATTCCAACGCCTATGCCCAGGTCAACCACTTTTTCGATCTCGATTACGAGACCGTCCTCAAGGCCGTCTGCGCCGCAGCGCCGATAACGCCAGGAAGTTCGCCGACCAGTGGGGCTATGAGTCCGTCGAGACCGATTGGCGGAAGCTGATCGGCGCAAGGACATCGACCTGATCGACATCTGCGTGCCGAACAATCTGCACGCGGAAATCGCCATCGCCGCCGCCCAGCACGGCAAGATGATCCTGTGCGAGAAGCCGCTGTCGATGAACTCGGCCGAGGGGCAGAAGATGGTGGACGCGGTCGAGAATGCGAAGGTGCCGAACATGGTCTGGTACAACTACCGCCGGGTGCCGGCCGTCACCTTCGCCAAGCGACTGATCGACGAGGGGCGGCTCGGCAAGGTCTTTCATTACCGGGCCAAGTTCCTGCAGGACTGGACCATCAGCGCCGAGGTGCCGCAGGGCGGGGCGGGCACCTGGCGTCTGGATGCGGCCGCGGCCGGCAGCGGCGTTACCGGCGATCTGCTGGCCCACTGCATCGACACCGCCCTCTGGCTCAACGGCCCCATCGCCAACGTCAGCGCCATGACCGAAACCTTCATCAAGGAGCGCAAACATAACCTGACCGGCAAGGTGGAGAAAGTCGGCATCGACGACGCCTGCACCTTCATGGGCCGCTTCGCCAACGGCAGCCTGGCGTCGTTTGAATCGACCCGCTACGCCCGCGGCCACAAGGCGCTGTACACCTTCGAGATCAACGGCGAAAAGGCCTCGATCTTCTGGGATCTGCACGACCTGCATCGTCTGCAATACTTCGACCATAAGGACGAGGGCAAATTGCGCGGCTGGCGCTCGATCCACGTGACCGATCACGGCGGCGACCATCCGTACATGGATCGCTGGTGGGTCCCTGGGCTAGCCGTCGGCTTCGAGGCGAGCTTCGTCCACCAGGTGGCCGACTTCCTGGAGGGCGTGGCGAAGGGGAAGCCGGCCATGCCCGATTTCAAGGATGCCCTGCGGACCCAGCAGGTATGCGATGCGGTGCTGGCGTCGGCGAAGGAGGGGAAGTGGATGAATGTGGTGCAGGGGTAACCCAGCAGCGTTCGTTCGTCGCCCGAACCGTATCGGGGTCTGGAAACTGCGTTCCACGCAGTACACAACGACGGCAAACTGGATCTGGTAAGCATCTTCGAGCGAGTGCTTGCCGAACTGGATCGCCGCTTTCCCGACTCAGCGCCAAGTCCGGTCATGGAACGCTGAGATAGTCCTCTCCGCTACCGCCTCACCGCCGCATGCCCGCCAAGCGCCTCGGGCGGCAAGCGGAAGGGCGGCGGGCGCTGGCCCGAAGCCTGGACCTGGGCCTCGTAGCTTGGCCCAAAGGCGATCGGCGCGGCGCCGCCTTGTGTGTGGAGATAATAGAGGGTGATTGTGGAGCAGAGGGCATTGACGACGCACAGCCCCAGCAGCAGGCGACGACCGAGAGCCAGGCCGCGACCGCGGCCTCCGGGAGGCAAAACCAGGCGGGCCAGCCAGACGGCCATCAGCGGGAACGTGATCAGCAGATAGTGCCTGTAGAAGCGCACGGCCGCCAGCGTCAGCAGCAAGCCGTAGCAGATCAGGCTGGCCCGCAGGATCAGGGCGGTGGACGACAGCGGCTGCCGCGGCGTCCCGCGTCGCGCCACCAGCGCGCCAGGGCCGCGACGACGACGATGGCTCCCAGGGCCGCGGCCAACCCCTGGAGGACGGCGGCCCCATAGGTCGGATGGCCCGCGATCAAGGGCCAGCGCAGAAAGGCCGCGTACTCCGGGCCGAACACGCCGCCCAGGCCCACCCCCATCGCCTCGGTCACCCAGTGTCCCCAGAACTTGCCCTCGATCCAGCGATGTGGCGCAAAGAAATTGTTATGCACCGGATCGCGATTGTGGAGCAAATAGAGCAGCCACTGCGTCATGGGCAGGGTTCCGAGCACGCTGCCAGCCAGCCAGTAGCGCCAGAAGACGCGGCGGCGATCGGCCAGGAAGGTCGCGAAGAGGACGGCGGCCGCGTACAAAAAGCCACTGGAATGGATTTGCCCCAGGCACGCTCCAACCGCGCCCCAGGCCAGGGCGCCCGAGCGCCGTTCGCGGTGCCACCAGCCGATCAGAAAGAAGATACAAAAGAGCGGCAACGTGCATGGCGGCCAAATCTTGCGCTGGTAAATCACCTCGATGGGGTTGAGCGCGATGAGGGCCGCCGCCCAAAGCCAAGGCTCGCGCTCGCCGGCCGGAATGCAGCGCCAGGCGAAAAGCACCAGGAGCACCAGGGCCAGCAGGCTGCACACTTGCACGCCGTGCGCCAGCCCGATCGGCTCGTCGACACCGAAGATGTAAGCGAAGGGATAAAAGACCCAGGTCGCCAGCCCCGGGACGCGCACGCCCTGGCTGGAGGGCATCCCCAGGGTTGCCCATTCCCCGTGCGTGCGGTAGTTGACCGCGAGTTGGTAGACCCAGGCCTCGTCCAGCTTGTACTCGATCGCCTCGCCCCAGATTAGCCGTAGCCCAGCGCCGAGGAGCAGCGCTGCGATCAGGAGCCAGCGCCAGCGCCTACCCTGATCGGGGGGCGCGTGGACTGCCATCGAATCGTGCGAGATCGGGACCGGTCGTGCCGTCGTCTCGGCCAGACACGTCGCCATGCGATGGGCTCTCCCGCCGGGTTGGGCCGACTTGCGGCGGGGGCTCATAGCGATCAGCGGGAATCAGGAAAAGTCCAATGCCTCCGCTTGATGGTGTGGGCGGGAACCCAGGGAACGCTGGGGAGGGAAGAAGCCTGCCTCGCCTTCGTAAACGGAAAGGTGGCGCCGCAGGTTGGCGACGCAACGCGGTAATCGTCGGCGGTCCAGTGCCTTTGTGCCAGCAGTTGCCGGGCACCCTCGTTGGTATCGGCCCCAAAAGCGCCGCGGCTGGTGTGGAACTCCTGCACCACCAGGACGTTGGGACGCCAGGCCGCCAGCCGCTCGACAAACGTCTCGGGATTTTCCAGAGGCAGCATCGGGGTGACGCAGATGCCGACGGAGACCCCCGCCGCCCGGACCGCCTCCGCCGCCTGCCAGCGTTTCTCCAGCGGCGGCGCCTTCGGCTCGAACACCCGCCGCACCGCCTCGCTATCGGTGGGGATGGACAGGTTAACGCGCACCGCCTCGAATTGTCGTAGCAAATCGAGATCGCGGACCACCAGCGGGCCGCGTGTCTGGATCAGCAGGCGCGGCTGATACGGCAGCAGCACCTCCAGGATGCCGCGCGTCAGCCGCAGCGAGCGCTCTGCGGGCAGGTACGGATCGGTGACGCTGGAGCAGTAGATCGCCTGCCCCGCCAGCTTGGGCGCTTGCTTCCGGGCCAGGGCAACGGCGTTGGTCTTGGCCTGAAACCACCGTCCCCACTCCTCGCGCGGGCGGCGGTTCTGCGGCAGGAACATCGCGTAGCAGTATTTACAGCCGAAAGAGCATCCCAAATAGGGATTACAGCTCCAGTCGAAGCCGCCGCGCTGGATGAAGCCGGTCGCTGGGCTGAAGATCGACCGGGCATTGATCGTTTCCATCGTTGTGCCTCACCGGCCCAGCCTTGCCAAGTCACGCCATCGGCCGCACAATACCGTCCTCACCGCCACCCACCAGGAGTCATCGCATGAAGACCGGCATGAATCTGCTCCTCTGGACGACCCACGTCACCAGCGATCATTTCCCCATTCTGGAGAAGCTCAAGAAAACCGGCTTCGACGGTGTGGAAATCCCGATCTTCGAGGGCGATGCCGGCCACTACAAGACGATCCGCAAGCAGCTCGACAACCTGGGCCTCGGCTGCACCACGGTGACAGTCGCCACGCCGGACGCCAACCCGATCAGCCCCGACGCCAAGCTCCGCCAGGCCGCGGTCGAGCGGATGAAGTGGGTGATCGAGATGAACGCCATCCTGGGCAGCAGCCTGGTGGCGGGTCCGTACCACTCGCCGCTGGCGGTCTTCTCGGGGCAGGGGCCGACGGCCGACGAGAAGGCCCGCGCCGCCGACACGCTGCGCCAGGTGGCCGAGGATCGCCCAGCAGCACAAGGTCATGCTCGCCATCGAATACCTGAACCGCTTCGAGTGCTACTTCCTGACGACCGCGGCCGACGCCCGGGCGCTGGTGCAGGCGGTGAACCATCCCTGTTTTCGCACGATGTACGACACCTTTCATGCCAACATTGAGGAGAAATCGCCGGCCCCGGCCATCAAGGGCTGGTGGGGCACTTCATCCACGTCCACATCAGCGAGAACGACCGCGGCACGCCAGGCACCGGCATGGTCCACTGGGACGAAACCTTCCGCGCGCTGCGCGAGGTGAAGTACGACGGCTGGCTGACGATCGAGTCGTTCGGCCGGGCCCTGCCGGACCTGGCCGCCGCCACCCGCGTCTGGCGCGACCTGTTCCCCAGTGCGGAAGAGGTCTACACCCAGGGGCTGCGCTTCATGAAGGAGAAGTGGGCGGCCGCGGGGCACTAATCCTCCGTTCCGGACGCCCCTCGCCCCCGTCCTCGGGGGAGAGGGGTTGGGGGTGAGGGGGCCGAATCTCCCCAGACCAAAACCCCTCACCCCCGACCCCTCTCCCCGGAGTACCGGGGCGAGGGGAGCTAAACGGCTAAATGAGGCGCACGATGTACGAGATCTGCCCGCGGTGAAGGGCGAAATGCCCCACCAGGTGGACCAGCGCCTGCACCACCGTCCCAAAGCGCGCCTCCGGATGCGGCGCCAGGAGCGCCTCAGCACTCAAGCCCCCCACGACGCGGCCAAAGGTCGCCACCGCCGCATCCAGCCCCGCCAGCGCCTCGGCCTTTGTCGGCGGATTGGCTTCGGTGAATTCCCGTTCGCGATCGCGGACATAGCCACTCCCGCCGAGCTGGGCCCCGACAAAGTAGTTCAGGTTGCCGGTCAGGTGGAGGACCAGGTGCCCGACGGAATTGCCCGGGTCCAGCGGCTTGTGCCAGAAGGCGGCCTCGGAAAGCGATCCCGCCGCGGCCTTCACCGCCTGGTGCTGATTCTCCAGGGCACCGATCAACGCCCCACAGAGCCCGGCCCTCAGATCATTGTCGGCCATGATAGTTTCTCCAGGTTGCACAGGTTACCCCGGCCATCATTTAGCCCGCATATCTAACCACAAAGGACACAAAGAACACAAAGAAGAGCAGGCCCAGGAACCATAAGCCGGGATCCAGTCCCCGCGGGTGCCCTGACGCCAGCCTGGCTCCGTTCACCGTAATGTCTTGCGATTTCTCCTCCTTTGTGTTCTTTGTGTCCTTTGTGGTGAAAGATGCAGGCTAGTACCGCTTGCCGCATCATGAAACGGCCAATCCGTCTTCACGAAGACGGGGACTCACGCTAGAATCGCCGCCGTTGGCCCGGCAGCACACCAAGGAGGCGGGAAGGGAATCATGCGGAAGGCGCTGTTTGTCATACTGTCCGTTGTCGCGGGGGCCGGGGCGGTGCGCGGCAATGATGACTCCCCGTGGGCCGAGAAGCTCTTCGACAACAAGACCGAACACGACTTCGGCAATGTGCCGCACGGCGCCCAGATGTTCCACAAGTTCGCCTTCAAGAACATCTATGCCGTGCCCCTCGACGTGACCATCACGCGCATTTCGTGCGGCTGCACCACGGCAGCAGCATCCACTCAGCGGGTCGGCCCGCACGAGCGGGGGAGCATCGACGTTAACATGAACGGCCGCGTGTTCACCAACGCCCGGACCGTCAGCGTCTTTGTGCAGTTCAGCAATCCACAATTCTACTCGACGGCCACGCTGAAGGTGAGCGCCAACAGCCGGCCGGACATCGTCTTCAACCCCGGCCAGGTTAATTTCGGCGTCGTGCCCCAGGGCCAGGGCGCCGCCCAGGACATCACCGTCGAATATGCCGGCACCTTCCCCTGGAAGGTGGACAACCAGGTCGTCACCAACGGCCTACCGGTGGAAGCGAAGGTGGATGTCCTGCGGACCGATCCCGGGGTGAGGGGGTACCGAATCAGCGTGAGCCTGAAGGCCGACACGCCGCCGGGTGTCCTCAAGGGGGAAATGTTCCTGAAGACCAACGACCCGGCCAGCCCGCTGTTGCCGGTGCTGATCGAGGGGAACGTACAGCCGGCCCTGACCGTGGCCCCGGCCGCCGTGCGCCTGACCGCCGCGGTGAACGAATCACGCAGTGCCAGCGTGGTGGTTCGCGGCAACAAGCCGTTTCGGATCCTGTCGGTGGACGGCGGCGGCGAGGGGCTGGCGGTGGCCAACGCCCTGCCCGACACGCCGTCCGACACCCACCGTCTGACCTTCCGCCTGAAAAAGGAAGATGCCGGCGACTTCCGGCGCAAGCTGCAAATCAAGACCGACCTTCAGTCGGCCCCGGTCACCGTCACGGTGGAAGGGATTGTCACGCCGTGACCGCGGCATAGTTGTAAGGCGAACGGCAGGAGATAGTAGCCCGCTCGCTCCAGCCGGACGCCTGCCAAGTTGAACTGAAGTCGCCGCGACTTCTGTTCAACCTGGCGCGCACGCCGCAAGACCTTGTGAAATACCGACATCCGCCTTCACGATTCAGCTCGAAGCGCCAGGTTGAACAGAATTCAGATGTGCCCGGGAACGCTCAGACGGTCCCATGCGGCACCGGGCAGAGGGGAGCTTATCTCCTGCCGTTCGCCTAACGGGGGAGGCACGCTGTTCAGACGACTTCGAGGCCTGCCCCCGGACGGACACCATCGTCACGTTCGAGCCGCTCGTTCCGGGGCGGGCAATCTTCGTCGCGTATTCATCGAATCTACACAAATCGCCGGTAAGATCGCCACCGACCGGCTGCACCTAGTGCCAGCCCGGAGACGGCGAGTCCGGCTCAACGCGGAGAGGCCAGATGTCCAAGCATTCTCGAACGCGACCTGGACGAGCTTCAGAAGGATCTGCTGGCGCTGGCCGCCTCGGTCGAGGAAGCCATCCACAAGGCGATTCGGGCTCTCCAGGATCGTGACGTGGCCCTGGCTTTGCGAAGTTATCGAGGGCGACAACGACATCGACGAGGAGGAGAACCACGTCGAAGAAGAGTGCTTGAAGGTGCTGGCGCTGCACCAGCCGGTTGCCGTGGACCTGCGCCGCGTCACGTCGGTGCTGCTGATCAACACCGACCTGGAACGCATGGCCGATCTGGCGGAAGACATCGCCGAGCGCGCCGTGGCCCTGGCGCGCTGGCCGGCAATCCCCATTCCCGCCGACCTGCAACGCATGACCGATCTGACCAGCAGCATGGTCCGCCAAGCCCTCGATGCGTTTGTCAACCTCGACGCCAAGCTGGCCCGCCTGGTCTGCCGCCTGGACGACGAGGTGGACCGCTACAACAAAAGCATCATTGACGAATTGATCCGGCTGATGCAACGCTCGCCGGACATGGTCGAGCCGGGCCTGTCGTTCTTTTCCGCTACCCGGCATCTGGAGCGGATTGCCGACCACGCGACCAACATCGGCGAAGACGTGATCTACCTGGTGGAAGGCGCCATTGTGCGGCATCGCCCGGCCGCCGTGCGCGGGGAGGACTCGTAGCGAATGGGAGGCTTAACCTTGACGACCGTTTCCGCCGCCCCGACGACGGTAACGCCGCGCTCCCGGGTCCTGGTGATCGAGGACGAGCGGGCCCTGACCGAGGTGCTCACCTACAATCTACAGCGCGAAGGATACGATACCATCGTGGCCCACGACGGCCAGGAAGGCCTGCGCAAGGCCCAGACGCTCTTGCCCGACCTGATCCTGCTCGACCTGATGCTGCCCGTGATGAGCGGGCTGGAAGTCTGCCGTGAACTCAAGGCCGGCGAGCGCACCCGCGATATTCCCATCCTGATGCTGACCGCCAAGACCGAGGAAACCGACCAGGTGGTCGGATTTTCGCTGGGTGCCGACGATTACGTCAACAAGCCGTTCGGCGTCAAGGCGCTAATGGCCCGCATCAAGGCCCTCCAGCGCCGCCGCGAAGGGGGCAACGACCCCTCGACGGTCGTGGAGCACCTGGGCGTGCGGATCGACCGGTTGCGACACCGGGCCTTTGTCGGCGACGTGGAATTGAGCCTCACGCCGACGGAATTTCGTCTGCTGGAGTGCCTGCTGCGCCAGCCGGGCCGCGCCTTCTCCCGGCACCAGCTGATGGATGCAGCCATCGGCGAAGGGCAGATCGTGCTGGAACGGACCATCGATGTGCACATCAAGACGCTGCGCAAGAAAATGGGCGACTCCGACCTGATCGAGACGGTGCGCGGGGTGGGCTACCGTTTCCGGGAGGCGCCGGAGTAACAGCGAGCCGGGAGCGTGAGCGACCGGAGTTCGTGCTCGGAACTCCGGTCGCTCACGCTCCCGGCTCGCCCTTGCGGTCAGCGCTTCTGCCCATCCGGCAGGAACAGCTCATTCACCTTGTTGGTCGCCACTTCCGGCGGGGCCTGGTCCGTCCAGGCGGGGATCGACTTTTTCTCCGGCGGATAAAGCGACTCCATCGGTCCCCAAACGGCGTCCACGCGATCGGTGAACAGGTCGCCGATCAGCAGGTCGGTGACCAGGCCCTTGAGATGCGGGAAAGTCGCGGACGAACTTGCCGAAGCTGAAGCCGTCGTAGTACTCGCAGACCAGCCGGCGCATGCGGTCGACGCCTTGGTTGAACATCGGCGCCCCACTTGCCGAGCTGGGCGGCCGACACGTCGCCCTTGGCCAGCCCCTCGGCGATGGCGTCGGCGGCCAGCTCGCCCGACTTCAGGGCCAGCAGCACGCCGGACGAATAGAGCGGATCGAGGAAGCCGAAGGCGTCGCCGATCAGCACCCAGCCGTCGCCGGCCACCTGCTTGGAGCGATAGGAATAGTCCTTGGTGGCGAAGTAGCCGGTCGCACGCGCGTGCCGATCGACACGCGCTCCTTGACTGCCGGGACAGGCCTCGACTTCCTCGTTGTAGGTCTGCTCGTGGCTGCCGCGGCCCTTGAAGAGATAGTCGAACGGGGCGACGACGCCGACGCTGATGGTGTTGTCGTGCTGCGGGATGTACCACAACCAGCCTTGCTTGTTCGGTGGTCTGGATGACGAGGGTGGCCCCCTCGTCGCGGCCCGGTGTCGCGGTAGGCGCCCTCCCAGTAGGTCCAGATCGGCCCCCTTGTTCAGCACCGGGTCCCACAGCCGCAGCTTGAAGCGGTTCTGCAGCATCGTGCTCTGGCCGCTGGCATCGACGACCACCTTGGCCCGGACCTCTTCCTGCGAGCCGTCCTCCTTCTGGATGCGCACGCCGACGGCTCGGTCGCCCTCGAAGAGCACCTCCAGCACGCGGGTCGCCTGGTGGACCTCGACGCCCTGTTCCGCGGCGTTGTCGCAGCATCATCAGGTCGAACTCGCTGCGGATGACCTGCCAGGTCTGCGAGCACTCGTGCGGCTTGTTGTCGTGGAAGTAGAACGGGGCCGACAGCTTGCCGCTGGCGTTGACGAACTGCACGCTGTACTTCTTGACGAAGGGGCTGGCCTTCATCTTGTCGAGCATCTTGAGCCGCTGGAACACCCAGTACGTCTCGGGGATCAGCGATTCGCCGATGTGGAAGCGCGGGAAGCGTTCGCGCTCGAAGAGCTTGACCCGGCAGCCGTGCTGGGCGAGCAGGGTCGAAACGGTGCTGCCCGCGGGCCCGCCGCCGATGACGACGACGTCCGCCGTCTCCATGAAACTCCCCCCGTTTAGCGGCGGATCGCAGATCCGCGCGGTTTCGGCCATCGCCACGCGCTACCTATCGGCTTGCACCTCGCCTGCGCCGTTTGGTATACATCCTATACGATCACCGCATCCTCAGTGGCGGCAGAGGAGGTGTTGCATGAAAGGTGTCATGGCATCGGTCCCGGAGTGGGTCCTCGATCAGCGCAAGCGAACTGGCGCCGACCAGAGGGATGAGAATGTGGGCCGGAGTACTGCATATCATGCCCGAGCCGAACCGCGAGCATCAGGATCTGGAAGGAGCGTTGGAAGCCTACCTCCGCTCGCACTGGGGGCGACCGAACGGGAACAAGGTGTACCACCGGATCAACCTGAGCCCGCCGGGCGGTTGGCCCGACGACTATCGCATCCCCGACTTGCTGCTTCTGAGCCCGCCGAATTTCGCCGCTGACCACAACGAGTACTTCGAGGGTGCCGTGGATGCCGTCGTCGAACTCCGTAGCCCCGGTGACGAGTCGTACGACAAGCTCCCCTTCTACGAGGATTTGGGCGTCGGGGAAGTGTGGATCATCGACCGCGACACGAAGGAGCCCAAGGTCTATTTGCTGCGGAAAGGCCGCTATCGCAAGGTCCGCGCCGTCGGCGGCTGGGTGCGCAGTCCGCTCACGGGCATGGAAATGCAAGCCGACGGCCGAGGCAAGCTCCTCATCCGCCGCCTCGGCGACGACGCCAGCCGCACGGAACTCCCCGAAGGGTAGTGCATTGTCAACTCCGAGCCGGAAGCGTCAGCGACGGTTGGTTTTCACAATCCGTCGCTAACGCTTCCGGCTCGGATGCGATTCACTTCTGATCGGCCGGCACCTCGAACACCTCGCCGCGCTTCGCCAATCGCAGAATGTACACCGTGCCATCCGGGTTGGCGGTGGCCAGGTAGCGGCCCTCCGGCGAAAAGGCCACACCGTGCAGAAACCACGTCTGGGGCGGGAAGAAGCGGATTTCCCGACTCCGCGGCATCCCGGCACTCAGGTCCCACAGCCGGATGGTGCCCTCCTCGGAGTCGTCGGAGGCCAGCAACCGGCCGTCGGCACGGCAGGCTACCGTTACCGGTTTCGTGATCGTTCCGGTCAGCTGCCGCTTCTCAGTCATCGTCGCCAGGTCCCACAGCCGGAGGGTGCCATCGTCGCTGGACGAGGCCAGTGTGACGCCATCCGGCAGCCAGGCCACGCCGCGCACGTCTTTCTGATGGCCGGCCAGCGTCGCGACCACCCAGCCGCTCGCCAGGTCCCAAAGACAAAGGGCGCTGTTGGGGCCGGCCGCTGCCAGCACCTTGCCGTCCGGGCTGAAGGCCAGGCCGTCCACGACGCTGGCCGCGCCTTGCAACATGCGTATCGGCTTGCCGCTGTCCACGTCCCACAGCTCGATCGTCCTGGCGTAGCCGCCGGCCGCCAACGTGCGACCGTCCGGACTGAACGCGACCGTTCCCAATTGCTTATCACCGTGCTTCAAGATAGCCACTATCTCGGGCGGGGCCTTGCCAGCGTCCCCGCCGCCAGCCTAGGCCAGCAACTCGGCCGGAATGTCCTCGCGCTTGAGGGCGTCGGCCGGCGCGGTCTTGGCGGCTAGCTCCTTCGGATTGGGCAGTTTCCGGGACGAGCCGGGAGCGTAAGCGGCCGGAGGCGTCGGCGTCCTGGAGCCGATGGCGGCGGGCGTAGCGATAAACGAGCGGAGCGTACAGGGCGACGAATTGCCGCCAGGCGTCGGCATCGGCCGCATCGCGCAGGCGAACCAGCAGACTGGGACGCGTCGGCGGTGGCTCGGTCATGCCGGTCCCTCCGAGGATACTTCTGCGGCCGCGGGGAAACCTTTCAGGGAATTGTCGACACCGAGCGCACGCAGAAGCTCGCGGCTAAACGGACGGCGTTTGCAGTCGCGCTGCCTGCAGTGTGTTGTGCAAGAGCATGGTGATCGTCATCGGCCCCACGCCACCCGGCACCGGCGTGATGGCGCCGGCAACCTCCTTCACCGTGTCGAAATCCACATCCCCGGTCAGGCCCGGCTTGCCGTCCGGCCGACGGTTGATGCCCACGTCGAGAACCACGGCCCCGGGACGCACCATGTCGGCCTTGAGGAAGTGCGCCTGGCCGATGGCGACGACGACGATGTCGGCGGAACGCGTCAATTCAGCGAGATTGCGGCTGCCGCTATGGCAGACCGTGACGGTTGCGTTGCACCCGGGCGCCTTCTGCATCAGGATCAGGGCCAGCGGCTTGCCGACAATCGTGCTCCGGCCGACGATCACGACGTGCTTCCCCCCCGGGTCGATGCCGTTGCGGATCAGCATCTGCTGCACCCCGTAGGGCGTGCAGGCCAGGAAGCGCGGATGCCCGGCCGCAAGCAGGCCGAGACTCTCCGGACCGAAGCCGTCCACGTCCTTCAGCGGAGCCACGGCGCGGATGATCGCCTCTTCCTTGATCTGCTTCGGCAGGGGCAGCTGCACCAGGATGCCGTGGACCGCCGGGTCGGCATTGAGCCGGGCAATCAGGGCGAGAAGCCTATCCTGCGGAGTGTCCGACGGCAGTTCGTGCAGCCAACTCGAGATGCCGACGCGCTGGCAGGCCTTGCGCTTGTTGCGGACATAGCGCTGGCTGGCGTCGTTGCTGCCGACCAGGACGGCGGCCAGGCCGGGCGCACACCGGTGGCTTGAACGTATTTCTCAACCTCGACGGCGAGTTCCGCCTCCATCACGTCTTTCAGCCGGTTACCGTCGAGCAGTCGGGCGGACATGGGGAGATCTCCTAATGTGGGCAGCCGAGCCGCGCACGCAGCGGAGCGGAGTAAGCGGCCGAGCCCCACTTACTCCGCTCCGCTGCGTGCGCGGCTCAGCGGCGTCAATCCGAACGCTTTTTCGCGCTCACCTCAATCGCTCCACCAGTTGCGGTAAGATCTCGCCGGCGGGGCCATAGAGCCCGGCGTCGGCCGCGGCGCTGGCGCCGGTCTTCTCCAGGTTTATCTCGATCACCTTCGCGCCGGCGTAATGGGCCTGATGGATCAGCCCCGCTGCGGGGAAGACGATGGCGCTGGTGCCGACGACCAGGAAACAGTCGCAGCGCTCGACCGCTTCCTGGGCCGCCTGCCACTCGCGGTCGGGCAGGGCCTCTTCGAACCAGACGACGGCCGGCCGCAGGAGGGCCCCGCACGCGGCGCAGCGCGGCAGGTCGGGCAGCAGCTCGGTCCCGCGATCATCAATCCCGTCGCAGGCGGTGCAGCGAACCTCGCGCAGGCTGCCGTGCAGCTCGAAGACGCGGCGGCTGCCGGCGGCCTGGTGCAGGCCATCGACATTCTGGGTCGCCAGGGTGAACCGCTCGCCGAAGCGCTCCTCCAGCGCGACCAGCGCCCGATGGCCGGCGTTCGGCTGGGCCTGAGCGAGGTTGCGCGGCGAAGGTTGTAGAAGCGCCAGACCAGGGCCGGGTCGCGCTGGAAGGCCGAGGGCGTGGCCACATCTTCGATGCGGTGTCCCTCCCAAAGGCCGCCAGCGCCACGGAAGGTGCTCAGGCCGCTCTCCGCGGAGACGCCGGCGCCGGTCAGGACGGCCACCCGGGTCGCCGACTGAAGCCATTCGGCGGCCCGATTCAGGGCATTTTCCAGCCCACCATCACGCGCTGGATGCATCGCGGTCGTGGCCTGACACTGGGGGGGCGAACCCCACTCGAACAGAATTCCGTCAGATCCCCCTTTACCCGGGGCGGCCTGTGCTTATAAATATATCAGTTACGCCCAAAAATTGCGTGGACCTCCAGGCCGAACCCAGGATGGGTCGTTCACGTCAGCGGCGCCCGGAAGTGCGAGCCATGATTTCTACGATCAATCGGTCGTGCCAACCCACTGTCCTCCTGGTGGAAGACGACGAGTTGGTGCGAGACGCCATGTGCAAGGCGCTCGGTGCGCGCCGGCTACCTGGTGCAAACAGCAGCCACTGGACACGATGCCGTCGCCATTCTGCGAACCCCCCTTTCCCCGTCCGGCATCGACGTTGTCCTTCTGGACATCCAGCTCCCCGATGTCAGCGGCATCGACCTCTGTGCTCGGTTCCGCGAATTGCAGCCTAACCTGCCCGTGGTCGTCTGCACCGGGTGTACCGATCCGGAGGAGAACGCGGAACTGATTCGGCTGGGCATCCGCGGCTACTTCTCCAAGCCGATTCCAATGGAAGAGCTACTGGCCACGATGGAAGAGGTGGTGGCCTGAGAAGGCCGGCCATCCCGGTCCGCCCTGTCCCCGGAATCCGCCGGAATTTCCCAGTTTTCCCAATTGCGCCCTGGGCTTCCTCTTGTTTTCCGCTTGCGGTGACGATACATCCAGCGCCGACACCGATCGCGCCCGGTCGGGCGGACTGCGGAGCCCTGCCGGCCCAGCTTCGCGGTGGAGCAACCCCTGGGTCGGCCGCCACGCTGGCCTTCATCCCGTTGACCATGCGCTCGCCAGCCTACCGGTCGCGCTGCCTGGGTTCCTTCCGCTGGGTCGTGTTCCTGGCGGGATTGACCTGTTCCGTCGGCCGGGCCGACCAACCCGACGGCCCTATCGACGAAGAGGCCCGGCTCCAGGCGCTGCGGGAAATCACCCTCTGGGCCGCCACCGCCGACGCTCCTCCGCCCATGTCGCCCACGCCGCGCATCCGCCTGCCGCGCATCCCGCTCACGTCCCTGGGCGATCCGCTGGGCCTGAATCCTGACCCCGACAATGCCTCGCCCGATCCAGCCGACGCGGCGAATCCCACTGACGCCGACAGTGGACGGTTCCAGGTGGCGATGGGGTACGACAACCCCTTTTTCGATTTTCGGCGGCCCGGCTCCCCCGGCGGCATCGGTTATTACAAGGTGCAGACGCAGTACCAGTTCTTCGACACCGGCACCACCGGCTGCACCATGAACTTCCAGGCCGTGCGGCCCGCCGGGCTGGAATCCAACGGCATCAGCGAGGGACCCTCGTTTGTCTCCCCGTCCCTCGCGATCTTTCACGACCTGGGCAACGGCACCGCGCTCCACGCCTTTGTCGGCAAGGACGTGCGGGCCAACTCGAGCTGGCGCGACGGCACAATTGAGGGGGCTCAGTACGGCGTGGCTTTGCAACAACCGCTGCTGGGACCCGCCGGCGACCCAAGCAAGGGCTTGTTCCTGTTCGTCGAGGCACTGGGACGCTGCGGCGACCGCGATGTCGCGACCGGCAATTCCTGGGAGGTCGTGCCCGGGCTCCATTATCGCCTGAGCGACGGCTGGTGGGTCTCCGGCGGCATGCTGGTCCCGATTGGGCCGACGCGCTACGGCACGACCGGGCAATGGCATCTGGCCTGCTCGTGGCAGTATTGAATTCCGCGGCTGGGGCCGCCCTGGCGCACCGCCCTCCTGGGCTCATCGTCCCAGCAAGCGCCGGGCATTGTGGTGATACACCTGCTCCAGCACCTGCGGCGGCAGCGCCGCACCCCGCAAGACCGGCGTCGGTGGCTGTCCCGATTCCGCCGTATAATCCGGATCGGCAATGGGGCTTGGTCCTTGCCAGTCGCTCTCCCACAGCGTCCGCTGGCACCAGTAACGGCTGACGTAATGCTCCGGAACCAGGTGATGGCGCGTCACCAGATCGACGCCAAATAGGAAGCGCGTGGGATGACGACAAACAAGAGCGCGAATGGCCTCCGCCCGCGGCGACACCTCGCGCACCTGCCATTTGGTGGCGCTGGTATCGACGTGGAAATGGGGATACTTCTCGAACAGCGCTTCGAGGTGATCCGGATGCTCCGGGTCGCCGCCCATGTGGGCGCCGATCCAGGCCGCCTCGGGAAACATCTGCAGCAGCCGCTCCAGGCCGACGTACTGGTCCGGTTTGGTGCCGTACTTGGCGGCATCGGCGTACATGGTGCGAAACCACGTGTCGGGATCGCCGACGTGGACCATGAAGATGCGGATGCCGGCCGCCACCGCCCGGCGGGCACATTCGATCCGCCAGGGGGCATCGACGATCAGGCCGCGCTCCGCCCGCGCGGCGCCGCCCAAAACTTGATGATGTCCACCCCTTCCGCGAGATACTGATCGAGCTGGCGATAGGCCGCTTCGTCCGGTTCATCAATGGCCTTCTTGTTAATCATGCCGTTGAACCGGAGCCGGTCGCCCAGGCGGGCACGCAGAATGGGGATGTCGTCGCCGGGCGTCATGCCGACTGTTAGCCCGATGCCGAACTCCGCCGCCGCATCCAGCATGCTCACCGCCTGATCGGCACTGGCCCCCGGGCCGGTCCCTAGCGGCGGCCCGCTGGGCGGATCGCCTGGCCGCGTCAGGAGGACATGGGCATGGATGTCGATGATCGGCGGTCCGGCATAGCGGAAATGGTGCCGGTCGGCGTAGTCCTGGCCCGTGACGTTGTATTCGGGCAGCGAAGATGTTGCGCTCATGGTGTTGAATCCTGTTTAGCCGCGAGCGTCCCGCGAGCGCTGAGCGAGCCTCCCGCGTAAGCGGGGGGAGGCGCTCGCAGGACGCGCGTGGCTAAACCCGCTCCCTAGAACAGCACCGGCTTGCCCAGCTTGCGGCGCAGCGGCGTGAACTGCCCCACGTGCATCATCGTGTGGTTGGCGTTGAGCAGCAGCAGCACGCCCACGGTGGGGGCCCACTTGGACATGTCGCCCTTCGTGGGCCGGTCGAGGTCGGCATCGGACAGCTTGTCGATCGCCGTGATGGTCGCCTGCCGCACCTTGTTGAAGGTGGCGAGGTACTCGTCCTTCTTCAGGAACTGCGCTGGGTACATCGCTGGAAGCCGTGGCCTTGGTATGCTTGTCCTTGAAGCCCGGCGGCAACTCGGGGTAGGTGCCCTTCGGCAGATAGTCGGCCGTCATCATGGCTTCGGCTTCGATCAGGTGTCCCAGTTGCCAGGCCGGGTGGTTGGCGCCCGGCACCGGCCGCGCCAGCATGTCGGCATCGGTGAAGTCCGACAGGTACCAGTTCAGCAGATCCTGGGTTGATTTGAGGGCCGACTTGATCGCGTCTTTACCGGTCATGTGTTCGCTCCTTTGCCGCGGGCGATGTCCTGCGAGTCATTGTAGTGAGGCGGGCCGCGGATTGTGCCGCGCGGTAGAACAACCGCGAGTCGCTGCCGACTTCGCCCTCCAGGAGCCCCAGCCGTGGCCGAGCCTCTCCGCTGCGTCGATCCCGAGAGCGTCATCACCGGCTGGGACTTCAGCACCGGCGCCGTCAAGTGCCTGGCCCTCGACCTGACCGGCCGAACCCTGGCCGAAGTCCGCCTGCCGACCGACCTGTGGACGGAAGGCGGCGTTTCCGAACTCAACGTAATGCAACTGGAAGGCCAGGCCCGCGCCAGCACCCGCGCCATCGCCGCCCGGCTGCGCGAGCAGGGCCGGTTGGCCCACTGGGTCGGCGGCGGCATCTCGGCCACCCATCACACGGCCGCCCGCATCGACCGCGATCGCAACCCGGTTCGCCGGGCCATCTGCTGGAACGATCATAGCCTGGCCGCCTACCAGACCCGCGGACTCGAACGCCTGGGCGGCCAGGACCGCGTCCGAGACCTGATCGGCGGCCCCTGGGCCATCCGCTACGGCCTGAGCCATCTGGTGAAAGACGAGGCGTGCCTGCCCGAACCCGACTGGCGGCGCACCGACCGCCTGTTGGCCCACGGACCCTTGGCCGCCGGTTACCTGACGGGGAATTTCGACGTGACCAGCGTGTCCGCCGCCGCGTCCAGCGGCCTGATGGACCTGCGCACCAACCGCTGGTGCCGGCCGATGCTCGACGCCCTGGCCCGGCCGGACTATCGCGACCTGGCCTGGACCGCTCTGCCCCGCATCATCGACCAGTTCGATCCCATTGGTCCGCTCAGCGAATCCATAGCCCTGGAGGCCGGCCTGGGCAATGGGCCCCGGCCGATGTTCTTCCCCACCTCCGACGACCAGCAAGCCGGGTTGGTCGGCGGCGGGGCGGTCGAGGCGGGGCAGGTAGCCGTGATCCTGGGCAACTCGGCCGTCGTCAACTCGTCGTCGAATCGGCTGCCGCAAGCCGGCTCGCTGGATGCCATGCGTCTCAACTGGGGTCCCTTTCTGTGGATGCGTTGCTACAACAATGGTGCGCAGTTCCTGGACCGTGTGGTCGGCCCGAAGCCGGATTGGGCCGCCCTGGAACGGGCGGCGCGGGCGGTGCCGGCGGGGTGCAATGGCGTGGCCGTGTTGCCCTTTGTCCACCCCGAGCCGTCTCGGGGCGTCTCGGAGCCTCGATACCAGTGGCTCCCCTCGCAGACGGCCGAGGTGGGCGTGCGGTTCCGAACCTCGCTGGAAGCGTTGGCCTACCTGATCGCCCTGGGGGTGCGCGAACACGAGGCCGCGGGGCAGACCGTCACGCGCGTGACGGTATCGGGCGGCATCGTGCGCAGCGACCTGATGTGCGAAATCCTGGCGACCGTCCTGGGCCGGCCGCTGGAGCGCTTGCAGTCGTTCGAGGGGCCGGCCCTGGGCGCTGCGGTGACGGCCCTGGCCGCGCTGGAGTCGTCCCGCCGCCGGCAGCAGGGCGTTGAGGCTCCCTTCACCGTGGCCGACGCCGTGCCGATCCTGGTGAAGTTCCGCGACGCCGTGCCCCCCAATCCAGCCTGGCGACAGACGTACGCCGTGGGCCTGGAGGCGTTTGCGGGCCGGCTGTGAGGTGACGAATCGCAGGGGCCGGCGCCGAACTTGACGCCCGGAAGGGGCCTATCTATCATGCGCCTGCCGCTGTAGGCGGCCTGGCCCTGTCGTCTAGAGGTCTAGGACACAGCCCTTTCACGGCTGCGACACGGGTTCGAATCCCGTCAGGGTCATCCCGTGGCACCCGCAGGTTTCCTGTCAACCCCCCGTGACAGGAAACGGCGGTAAACAACCGCCGAACCCGTTCCGGGCTGCGCACTGCCCTCGTTTGCTCGTCGAGGGAAGAGCAGGGTTTGCCGCGGGTGGGATGGCAGGCGCGGATCTGGGATCAACTGGTGTCGATTTTCTGCTCTGGGGAAGTCAGGCCCAGTTTTGCGCAGGTTTTGGTTCAGGTTCCAGGGCAAGAACGGTTCGATGTCGTTGGGCACCTGGCCCCCGGCCTCGGCGCAACTTTGCAGATACCAGTTGAGCCACAGCCGAGGATTGATCTGCCACAGCTTGAGCGTGGCCAAGATCGAAAAGAGCATCGCGGCCAGGCGGCCACTCCACAGGGCTCCCGAACCGTAATAGTTCTTCCGCCCCAAAGCCGGCCCACGCAAGCGTCGTTCCGAAAGGTTGTTGTCCATCGGGATGCGTGGGTCAGCGACGAACTGCGTCAAACCCGACCAATGTTCTTGCAGGCTGGTTAACGCCTTGTCTACGGGCATACGCAGGTCAGGAGCGGCCAATTCGAGGTCGAGTTGTTGCCGCATGGCTGCGACGGCCTGCTCCAAGCCGGCTTGCCCAGCAAGGTCCGTCGGCTGGGCCAGTCGTTGTCGATTCCACCGATACAGGTCGCGAATGCGTCGCAGCCATGCCAAGGCCCAGGGCTTCAACTCGGGCCAGCCCTTGCCCACACGCACAAAGTCGCGGCGGACATGCGCCCAGCAGAACACCAACATCAGCGTGCCATTCTTCACCTGGAGCATGGCTTTATAAGCGCTGTAGCGATCCACCATCAGCACGCCGCCCGCCTGGGACGGGTAATGATCTTCCGGTACTTGATGACTACGCGAGTCATCCAGGAGGTACACCACGGTATCTTCGCTGTTGAAGACCCACAGCCACCAACCAAAGCCCACCTTGCCTTGCTGTTCCACGAAGACCAGCCAGCGGGTCTCATCGGCCTGCTTATAGTGCGACTGGCGGTTGCGTTGCCGCAGTGCTTCCATGATCGGCGCAAACAGCGGCTCCAACCGCTGCAACCCATCGGTGACGGTGCCCGCCGCCAGGTCCAGCCCCAACAACCGCCATTGCTCGAGCAACCGTTGCGTCGGCCGATAACTGGCGAACTTGTCCAGCAGGATTTCCACCCACACCGATACGCCCAGCAGCGACTTAGGGATCAACTTGGGCGCTGGCGGCGCCGTGACCGTGCGCGGCCCCGGACAGCCACAAGTCCGCTGGCCCCGCCGCCGGTGGATCACGCGGCGATAGACGCTGACTTCGATTTCGAGCTGTTCCGAATCTTCGCTGCCGCACGCTTTCAGCGGCAGGCCACACTGCGGACAGTTCTGGTCCGCTGCGGGCAGGTCGATGAACTGCTCACGAGTGGGCAGGTGGCTGTAATCGCGGCGCTTTGGAGCGGGCTGACCGGGTTGGCGACCGCGTTGGCGTTTCGGCTTGGCTTGCGTGGGGTCATCGAGATCGTTGGAGCGGTCGCTACCGGAGTGCTTCTCGGAGCGGCGTCCAAAGCGTTCGGCTTGCAGCTTGCGATTCTCGCCGCGGAGCTGTTCGTTTTCCTGTTCCAACGCCGCGATTCGCTCCACGGCATCGGCGTGTCGGCTCCGCCAATACCCGGCCTGTTGCCGCAACTCCAAATTCTCACGCCGCAGGCTGGACACTTCGGCGCGCAACTGATCCACTTCTGCCAAACGCCGCGCAACCAGCGCGGTCAAAGCCGCGCTTGCGGACACCGCCTCCAGAGGTGGGAGCAACACGCCATCCATGACAGCTGTGTTGTATGATCAGATTCCCGATAGGAAAGCTCGGGTCGCTCCAGAGAACGGGTTCGGCGGTCGTTTACAAACGGCGCACCCGAACTCCTTGCGCAGACACCAGTTAACACATCAATGAAATTACATTCCACGCCTGCCTGAGCCCACCCCCCTGCGTCATCCTCGGACAACCGCGGTCAACCATCGCCGAAACCGGCGGACGCCCTTTTCCCGACCCCCCGACCCCTTCCCCCCTTTTTTCCTCGATGACAGGACGCGGGGCCGTCTGTTAGACTGAAACCGATGGACATAATGGAGTCACCACACACCCCTGACACCCTGCGGCACCGTGATGGCACCATCGCGGCACCCTGGTGACACCCTTGACACCATCGTGACACCGTGGGCCGGGTCGCCTCGGGGGTTGCCCCCCGAGGCTCCCACAGATCCGGACTGGCCCAATTAAGGCATCCGGCTCGTCAGATCACGGACTCGCTGCGCACGGTGACACCCACCCAGACGGCCACGGCAACTTGAACCGCTTCAAGAGCCCGTGGAACCGCGCCCAGGAATACCGCCCACGACGCTTCCGCCGGGACAGCCACGTCCGCCACAGGCGCACGACCGCGTAACGGAAGTTCTGAAGGCAACGGAGGTTGCCGATCAGACCGCCATAGTACGCATAATGCCCCCGCAGCTTCTGTGAAAGTATCCGGTACTGCTCCTCGAACGGCAGGTGACGGTTCAGACGACACCACTCCGCGATCTTCTTGAGCGCTCAGTCGAGCCGACTGCCGGCCGTCTTCCGCTTCACCACCCAACGCCCTTGCTTCGACCGGCCCCAGAGATGCGTGAACCCCAGGAAGTCAAACGACCCCGGGGAAGGCACCGTCCCAGAGCCTGCCGGCGCAGGCCGATCCGCTGGACGCACAAACGGCACCAGACGGGTCTTGTCCGGATGGATCGTCAGACCGTACTTGCCGAACCGCTGCGGCAGTACGTCCAGCACGCGACGGGCGTCTTCCTCACAGGCAAAGCCCATGACGAAATCGTCCGCGTAACGTACCAGGAAGGCACGACCCTTGAGACGCGGCTTCACCTCCTGCTCGAACCACACGTCCAGCACGTAGTGCAGGTACACGTTGGCCAAGAGTAGTGAAATCACACCCCCTTGAGGCGTCCCCGCCTCGGGATGGCTGATGTCCCCGTCCTCGAGGACGCCCGCCTGCAACCACTTGTCGATCAGACGGAGCAGCACCCCGTCACGCACCCGCTGACGAAGCAGTTGACGCAGATGAGCATGATCCAGAGTGTCGAAGAACTTCCGGATATCCACCTCCACGACCCAACAACCACCTAAAGCCATCGCCTGCTGCCACAGGGACTGCAACGCCGTGTGCGCCGACCGCCCCGGCCGGAAACCGTACGAACAGTCCAGAAAGTCCTGCTCGTAGATCGGCTCCAACGCCATGACGACCGCCCGTTGAAGCACCTTGTCTTCAAACGTCGGGATCCCGATCGGCCGGGTCTCGTTACCCGTCCCCTTCGGAATGTGCACACGCCGCACGGGCGGGGCCCGGTACGTGCCGGACTTGGCCCGGTCCAGGAGCGACTGGAGGTTGCCCACCAGGTCGGCTCCGTAGTCCGCGCCCGTCAGTCCGTCCACGCCCGGAGCGCCGTCGCCGCGGGTGCGATTGCAGGCCTGGAACATCCAGGGAAGGTCCAGGTAGTGGTTGAGGGAGGTGAACCCCAACTGCGGCGACCGCGCCGCCAGCTCAGCTAACCGTCGTTGTTGCGTTGACACGGGATCCGATTTCTGAGCATCGGCCATGTTTCCTCCCGATGATTCCGCGCTCCGGCGCCCCCTTCCCTCCACCGGGTCCCCGCGGGTCGAGTTCCCCGGCTTCATCGGTAACTATGAGGCGCTCCGACACCCTACGGACCATCCGGCCGCGCTTCGCTACTGCTTCGCTTGGCCGTACCATCCCGTGCGCCTGTCTGCGCTCCACTCAGGCCCGACGCCGGCCTGGGGCCAGGGACCTTCGTAATTGGCGGTCCCGCCGCGCCAACTGCTGTCGAGATGGCCGTAGGGTCTCCCAGGTTCCCAGGGAACCCTTGTGGGCCTATGCCGTGTTCTCCGACCCCGGCCGGACCGGACGCACCTCGCCGCTAACGGTGCGCCGATGTTGCCCCCGTTGTGTCAAAGACGAAGGCTCCAGCGGGTACGACTCTCGGGGCTCAATCGCACGGCCTTGGCCCTGGCTGTCTACGCTTCGTCATCGCCCTTACGGTGCCGCCGACGCAAGACTCGCTTCCGGTGGCTGGCTAGGCCCTGCCGGGTGGGATTGGTTACCCACAGGGTTCCTACTTCTACTGTGCCCCTTTTTCATATGTCTGGCGTGCGCCGAGACGGTGGGAATTCTCCGGTCGCATCTACCCAATGGTAGATGCGCGCTTCTTCCGTCCGGCGCAGCACGGTGTTGACTTCGGCGAGAATCCCTGCCAACGTCGTCGGCCGACGCTCCAGCACCCAGGCGAAGATTACCCGCAGTTGCGGCACGGTGATCCACACCGTTTTTTTTTGAGGACCGACTTCTCCAGATTCAGAAACCACAAGGCCAACAGCGACAGCGTCATGTGGTGATACCAGCCGACCCAACTGCGCACTTCGTAGTGGGCCAACCCCACCTCACCCTTGCCCATCTGCAACGGGTGCAGTCGCCCCAGCATCGAGAATTCGCGAGGAAACGCACCGTCCCCGCAGCATAAGCCGCGTGACTGGTCGTTGAAGAAATGAGGATCCTTTCCTCTAATGGGAGGTACAACAACCACTCCCGAGGAAAGGAATCCTCATGGTCGTCAAGATTACGCAGCGGCCCGTGGCAGCGACAAGTGCAGTTCCGGCGGCGGTGGACGAACCGGCCGACGCCCTCCGCAAGTGCCTGGACGAGATCGTCGAACGCTTCCGGGAGGGTCCCGTGACGGCGCAACGCTTCATGGAGCTTGAGAACAGCCTGCACGACGCCACCCAGGAGTTCTGCCGGGGCGTCGTCGAACATGAGGCGAACCGCCTGGAAGGCAACGATCGGCGTGAGGTGCCAGCTAAGATCCGCTATCGCAAGGAGACGTATCGCGTCAACAAGAAGACACCGGCCCGCATCGCCAGCCGCTTTGGCACGATCACCCTGCGTTCGTTCTACTACCTGAACGCCGAGGACGGCGAACCGGGCTTGCATCCGTTGTGGGTGCGTCTGGGTATCGGTGCGGGTGCGGCCACGCCGGCGCTTTTGGAACGTGTGGCGCGGCTGTCGGTGGACCAGACGCAGGCCGAGGTGCGCGATGGTTGCTGCGTGAACATGGCCTGAAGTGGTCGAACGATCGGCTGCGGGCGGCGTTGGCCGGCTTTCGCCAGGCGCTGCTGCCGTTCGTGGCGGCGTTGCAACAAGTGCGTCTGCTGCTGTGGCTGCAACAGGCCCAGCAGTCGCGGGGCCGCCATCGTCCGGTGCTGGCGGCGGGGCGGGACGGCATCATGATGCCCATGCGTGCGGGCGGCTACCAGGAGGCCAGCACCGCCACGGTGAGCGTCTACGACCGTCGGCGTCGGCGGTTGGGCACCATCTACCTGGGCCAGATGCCGGAGGCCAAGCAAGTGACGCTGACGCGCGCCTTGACGGCCTTGCTGCGGGCCACGCTGACGGCCTGGCAGGGGCCCGTGCCACGCCTGGCCTACATCACCGACAAGGGCTCGGCGCCGGACGAATACTATCGGCAGGTGCTGAAGAAGATGAAGCATCCGCGTGACGGGCAGGCGTTGACCTGGGAATGGGTGCTCGATTTCTATCATGTGTGCGGTTACATCGGCAAGATGGCGGACGCGCTGTTTGGCCCGCAAACGGCGGCGGCAGCGCGGTGGTTCGCCCGGATGCGGTGCTGGCTGCGTGACCGGCCGCAGGGAGCGGCCCACGTGTTGCGGTCAGCCATGCAGCACCTGGAGCGACGGCCGATGACCAAGGTGCAGAAGGCGGAGTTCTGGAAAGCGTATCGTTACCTGCGTCACCATCGGCGTCTGATGGACTACCCCGGTTATCGCCGTCGCGGCCTGCCGCTCGGCAGCGGCGTGACGGAAGCGGCGTGCAAGACGGTGTTCACGCAACGCTTCAAACGTTCGGGGATGCGTTGGCAGGGCGCGTCCGGCCAGGTGATTCTGGATTTGCGTACGATCCACCTGAGCGGCATGTGGGACCAAGCCTTCGCCGCCGACCTGGGAGCCCGCGAACTGCCCGTACCACTTGCTGCCGCGTGCCGCCCCGCCCAAGAGGCAAGTCACCGGGCAGACGACGAGCAAGCTTATGGTATTGCCGCATAATTCGCGGTGCAGGAGCGACTACACCCTCTGCAACGCCTGTTCGATCCGCGGCCGCTCACACTTGACACGCACCAACTCCGCCAACGCTACCCCCGACAAGGCGTTGCTCAACGCATAGGTCACGTCGCCGGCGCGATCCACCGGACGCACGATCACGACTCGTTCCGGCCTGCCGACGCAGCCGTCGGCATCCTTGGTTTGCACCAACCGCGTCAGGGCACGCACCACCAAGGGGCCTTTCTCACCCGCCCGCACCGTCAGGCGCTGCCACGCCGACGCCGGCTGACGCGCCGCCCAGGCCTGGACCTGCTCGAAGGGCGGCAACCGTCGCCGTCCCGACGGCCCCGCCTCTCGCTCGGCTTCCAGGTCGCGGATCAGCGTGTTGCACGGCACATCCACCACATAACGCTCGCCGCCACGTCGCAAGGCTTGCCGAAACTCCGTCACCCGGCCAAACTCGTCGTCGGCCGCCACCCAGCCGTGCGGCAACGCTCGGCAACGCTCCCACTGGCCCAAGGCGAGACGCCATTTCTCCTGAAACGTCGTCTCGGTGGGCACGTAACATTTCGCCCGCCGCTTGCGATCGTCCACCCACTCTTGCGGCAAATACAAATCCGCGGCCAGCAACGTCTCGCCCTGAGCACAGGCATAGGCCGTGAACACGCCCACCTGACAGTTCTCGACCTTGCCCAGGCGGCCGCACCACTGCCGGGCCACGCCACAGGAGTCGTCGCCTTTCTTGGCGAAGCCGCTGCCGTCAAAGATCAGCACCGCGTCGTCGTCGCGCCACGCTGCGGCCACGTGCCGGTGCAACTCGTCCAACACGGCGCTATCGGACCATTTGCCGGCGCCGACGAACTTTTGCACCGGCTTGCGTGCCGCGCCAGCTTGCCGAGCGATCGGCTCGTTGGTCTTGCGCTCCAGGTTGCTGAGGCGGCCTTCGAGAACGACCTCGGCCCAGTGCCGTTGTTCCGTGCGATAGAACAGGGGCTGATAGCGTTCGATGAACCCCGCCAAGCGGCGGACGCCGCCCTGCACGGCTGCCAGCGGCACCTTCACATCGGCGAGCAAGGCGAGCGCTTCCGGGGATTCCAAGAGGGACATCCGTGTTCCTCCATACTGATCTTCCATGATGGGGCGAGTTCCGGCATACTATACGAACTATCCCAAAAGGGGCACAGTAGAACTACGAAAGGTTTCCGTGATGGTTACTCCATCGCCTTCCTCCTCTCCTGAGCTTCCTGGCGCAATGACACCATCCTGACACCGCCATGACACCATGCCTCCACGACGGTGACAGCATCGCCCCCGTGCGGTGAGCCGGACATGCCCGCGGCTCCCAGCTGTGCACCAACAGCATTTCATTCACTCGGTTGCATCCGCGGGAGGCAATCGCCTTTTGCTGCTCCACGGCAGAACTGCCGGAAAAAAGGTGGCAGGACCCTGACTCCGTATCTCTTCCGTGAGCCAAGAGAACCGGCGAAGATTCACTCCGGCAAGGCGACGTTCCCCGGGTTGACATCGAGCAGAAATACGCCATACCCCTCGAGTTCGCGAAGGACGGCCTGCACCTTGGGCCAGCGGGGCCGAATTGCTCCTGCTTTTCGGCCGTCCAGTCGTCGAGGACCTCCTCCGAGAAGTCGGGTGCCCGGTCGAGGTAGGCCCCGGCGAAGTCCAGCACGAACGGCGGTTTCACGACGGTCATCTCGATCATCCATGACCGGTCGTCATGGCCGAGCAACTGCGGCACGTGGCAAGCACGGATCAGGGAGACCTGGTTCTCCTGAAGCCGGCGGTAAACATCCAGCTTGCGCCGATAATCCACTTCCCGCTGGTAGACCTTGATCGCTGACCGGAGGGCCTGGTCGCCGCCGGCGGGCTGGCCTTCGGTGGCAAAGACGATACCATGAATACCGTAGCCGAGTTCATCGACGAGGCGCAGTCCGCTTCGCTCGGTGTATTTCCTGGCCCGGCTCAACAACTCCTCACGGTTGCTCATGTCGGCTCCTACACCGAAAAGCACCGGCCATTCCGCGAAGATTGAGATGCAGCTTCGCGTCAACGGCCGAACCTTCTCCATCGGCCAGCTGGGGCCGGACTTCCTCATCCTCGATGACCCCGCGGACCACCCGCCGGCGGAGGGCGAGATCATGGTATCCATCGACGGCCGAGAACGGCGATGGACCGTGTGGTTGCCGGAGGGGATGCGGGCGGGGCGGAGGGTGACCGCGATTGGTGATGCGAGCTGCAGCGCATGAGGTCAAAAGGGATTGAAGGAGAAACGAAGGCGCCCGCACCGAAGCAGCGTGAATAATCCCCTCTTCAGAGAGTTAAAGAGTTAAGTACGCTGTCCCCTTTTCGCTCCCTCCCCTTTTCGCTCCCTGAACAGCACGCCGGCGAGGGTATCAGGCGGGGGGAGGGGGCGGAGCGCGTAGGGGAAGCGGATACGAAAGTGGTGGACGAACGTCACGTTCACAAATACGATTGCGGACAGCGAGCATTGTTGACCGCGCCCGACAGTACCTCGGGCTGAAGCGACTTGAAGGAATAGTCGAGGGACTGCGATGCATGACGCAAGAATGAAGAAGCAGCTCGGCGCCTACTACACGCCTGACGTGGTGGTTCAGTCGCTCGTTCGCTGGGCAGTTCGCAAGCGAGGTGATCGGATGCTTGACCCAGCGTGCGGCGACGGCAGATTTCTCATCATTCACAAGAACAGCGTGGGGGTCGAGCAGGATTCGCTCGCCGCAGCTGCCGTTCACGAGCGTGCGTCTGGCTCATTAATCCATCAGGGCGACTTCTTTAGTTGGGCTGCCGAGACGAGGGAGCGCTTCGAGTGTGCGGCTGGCAACCCGCCCTTCATTCGATATCAGCGGTTCACCGGATCGGTTCGCGAAGCAGCCCTGCGACTTTGCGAGCAGCTCGGAGCCCCCTTCACCTCATTAACCTCTTCTTGGGCGCCATTTCTCGTCGCTACCGCGAGCTTGTTAAAGCCCGGCGGTCGGCTCGCCTTCGTCGTTCCTGCCGAGATCGGACACGCCCCGTATGCGATTCCGCTCTTGCGCTACCTGATGGATCATTTTGGGCTTGTCCAAGTTGTCGCGATTCGCAAGAAGCTCTTTCCCGAGTTGTCGGAGGACTGCTGGCTACTCTACTGCGAGGGCTTTCGACGACGTACCCCTACCATTAAGTTCTCAGTTTTGGACTGTTTCGAGAGAGCTAACCGGCCGCCCCAAAGTGGTGAACTTGTATCGCTCGCGGGCTGGGCGTTGTGGAATTTCCGTCTGCGGCCGTTTGTACTCAGCCGAGATGCGCGTGACGCTTATCAGTGTATCGCGTCGTCACCTAAGTCATTTCGTCTGCACGAGGCAGCTAAAGTTGGCATTGGCTACGTTACTGGGGCAAATGAATTCTTTCACGTCAAGCCATCCGTTGCAGCAAGACTCAGCATTCCAGATCGATATCTGCTTGCTACGATACGAAACGCGAGGTGTCTCACTTCGACGGCAATAACCATGGAGAACATTCGTAGTTGGAAGGAACGCGACACGCCGAACTTCTTGCTCTATGTGCCGAAAGGCGAAGAGCCTCCGGGCTGTATACAGGCCTACCTGGATTCTGCTGATGGGCGCGCCGCGCGGCAAAGCTACAAATGCCGGAGCCGTCATCCGTGGTATACAGTCCCGGATGTTAAAGTCCCCGACGCTTTCCTCGCATATATGTGCGGCAAGTCGCCGGCACTTGTACGCAATGAGGCCGGTTGTGTGGCCACCAACTCGGTGCATGTTGTTCGGTTAAAAGGTGTCCATTGCATTCAGTCCCTCCAGCAGCTATGGCGATCGCCACTTTCGGCGCTGAGTTGTGAGATTGAGGGCCATCCCCTTGGTGGGGGCATGTTAAAGCTCGAACCGGGCGAAGCAGCTCGCGTCGTGCTTTCTAACGACAAGAAGGCCTGTCGCGCGGCTACCCGCTACCTCGACGAAGGAACCAAAATCATGCGGCAGTGGAGGCATTATGGCGAGACGTAGACGGCCTCCGCTTTGCCAATGGGTCACCCTGCAAGAGGCGTTAAATGCGTTCGCTCTGAATCTTACAGGGCATCAAGGAGCGGAACATATCAAGCCGCTCCATTGGTACGTTGCGTCCCGCCTCGTTGTAGAAGGTGGATTTCATCCTGACGATATCACACCCCGCCCGCCGTTCCAGGTGACCACACGGGGTGAACGGGTTCTACTGGACCACGACGCAACTTTGGGAAGAAGCGGTGAGAGAACGATACTGGGCGGCCTCAAGACGAAGGATGTTGATGTCGTCGTGGTAAGGGAAGGTATCGGCCCGGTGATCGCGGTGTCGATGAAGGGAACTTTCGGCGCGTTCCGAAATCTTACCAATCGCATGGAAGAGGCTGTAGGCGACTGCACGAACCTTCATATATCCTATCCGGCCCTCGTGTACGGTTTCCTACACGTCTTGCGTGGCAATCGCGAAACCCCGGACAGGGATGCCAACAACGTCGCAATGACACAGAATGGCGCAATTGTCGAAAGCATCGTCCGTTACCTAGAAGTTCTTACTCGACTAGCAGGCCGCGACGACGTACGAGATGTGACGACGAAATATGAGTCAGTCGCATTGTGCCTCGCAAATCCTGACACACCGAACACCGGAGAATTGATCACAACGTTCCCGCCTCACGGAAGTCCACTTCACTTCTCAAGGTTTTTCGACCAACTCTATCGCCAGTATGACCTGAGATTCGTTTATGCAGCGCCAAGCCTCAAGACAACCACGCGCCGGTTGGTGTGGGATCCTGAATCGCCTGCTCTCGCTGATCCGCGGCTGGTGGGTTATCAGGCTCGCGTCGGATGACATGGAGAGGCAACAAAGGGGACACATTTATTTATGGGACAGTAATCAGAGGCGTCCCCTCTAATCGAGGCCGGGACGGGAAAGCGCAACGCCAATCCGCTACAATTCCTGGCGGAGGTGCATCATGCCCATTCACGATTGGACGCGCGTTCCTGCCGGGACTTATCACTTCTTCCACCAGCGGTGGATCGCCGCCATCGCCGATGCCCTGAACGCCGGCGGCCTGCCCGAGGGCTACTTCGCCATGAGCGAGGTGGACGCGAAAGGGCCCATTCCAGACGTGCTCGCCCTCGAGGCCAAGCCGCCCATGCCGGTCGTAAGCCGTGGGGAAAACACGGCAGGCAACGCGCGGCGGGCCGATCGCCTCTCCATTTACCTGCCGCAGGGCGAGTTGATCGCGGTCATCGAGATCGTTTCGCCGGGGAACAAGGACTCGACGAACGCGTTCCGGACGTTCGTGCGCAAGGCCGGGAAACTCCTTCGCCGCGGCGTCCACCTGTTGATCGTCGATTTGTTTCCGCCCTCGCTCCGCGACCCGCACGGCATCCATAAGCCCATCTGGGACCAGTCCAAGGAAGAGCCGTTCGAGCTGCCCCCGGACAAGCCGTTGACCCTCGCGGCGTATGCGGCCGGTTCCGAGAAAGTCGCCTACTTCGAGAACGTGGCGGTCGGCGACCGGCTTGTGGACATGCCGATCTTCCTCACGCCGGATCACTACGTCCCGTGCCCCCTGGAAGCGTCGTATCAGGTGACCTGGGGCGTGTTCCCCAGGGCGCTCAAGGGGCCGCTGGAGGTGCCACCCGCGGCTCCAGGACCTGCCGACACGCCGAGTTGAAACCGCGGACGCAAAAGGGGCCGGGCCAGGGCAAACGCATCTAAACGCCTGTGCATTATTGGCTGTTCAGTAGTCTGGGACAAGGGACTCGCGAATGATTCTCCTCGAAGTCGCCCGTCTCACGGAGGAGAATCGGCATGTCGCAGTCCCGCGCCGGTACCTTGCTTTCCCCCTTCGCCACCTTGACGGACCCGCGGGTGAACCGCACCAAACGTCACGACCTGCTGGACATCCTTTTCATCGCCCTGTGTGCCGTCGTCAGCGGCGCCAACGATTGCGTCGCCATGGCCAAGTTCGGCACCAGCAAGCGGGCCTGGTTGGAGAAATACCTGGACTTGCCCAATGGCACGCCGTCGCACGATACGTTCACGCGGGTGTTTGCCGCCCTGGATGGCAAGGCCTTTGTTGCCTGTTTCCTGGAGTGGGTGGCGGCCCTGCAGGAGAGCACCGACGGCCAGTTGGTGGCCATTGACGGCAAGACGGCGCACGCCACTCTGGACAAGGCCAAGGGCCAGAACCCACTGCACGTCGTCAGCGCCTGGGCAACGGCGAATCACTTGCTGCTGGGCCAAGAGGTTGTGGCCACCAAGTCCAATGAGATTACAGGGCAAACGCATCTAAACGCCTGTGCATTATTGGCTGTTCAGTAGTCTGGGACAAGGGACTCGCGAATGATTCTCCTCGAAGTCGCCCGTCTCACGGAGGAGAATCGGCATGTCGCAGTCCCGCGCCGGTACCTTGCTTTCCCCCTTCGCCACCTTGACGGACCCGCGGGTGAACCGCACCAAACGTCACGACCTGCTGGACATCCTTTTCATCGCCCTGTGTGCCGTCGTCAGCGGCGCCAACGATTGCGTCGCCATGGCCAAGTTCGGCACCAGCAAGCGGGCCTGGTTGGAGAAATACCTGGACTTGCCCAATGGCACGCCGTCGCACGATACGTTCACGCGGGTGTTTGCCGCCCTGGATGGCAAGGCCTTTGTTGCCTGTTTCCTGGAGTGGGTGGCGGCCCTGCAGGAGAGCACCGACGGCCAGTTGGTGGCCATTGACGGCAAGACGGCGCGCGCCACTCTGGACAAGGCCAAGGGCCAGAACCCACTGCACGTCGTCAGCGCCTGGGCAACGGCGAATCACTTGCTGCTGGGCCAAGAGGTTGTGGCCACCAAGTCCAATGAGATTACCGCTATTCCCAAGCTGTTGGAGGTGTTGGAATTGACCGGGGCCATCGTGACCATCGACGCCATGGGGTGCCAGAAGGAGATCGCGGCCAAGATTCGCGACAAAGGGGCGGATTACGTGCTGGCGGTGAAAGGAAATCAGGACCATTTGGAAGAGGACATCGTCGCAGCGTTCGAGGCCGTGGACGACGGTCAGGGATCGGCCACGGTGCGGACGCACACGGCGTACGACAAGGGCCACGGTCGCCAGGAGACGCGCCGCACGCAAACCATGGCGGTGCCGGAGACGCTGCGCAACCTAGAGGCGTGGCGCGACCTGAAGAGCATCGCTCGCTGTACCCGGACCTACCAGGAAGGGGGCGTGGAGAAGTCGGAGGTGCGCTACTTCATCAGCAGTCTGTCGCCTCAGGCGAAGAAGTTGGCCGTGGCGATTCGTGGCCATTGGGGAATTGAAAACGGGCTCCACTGGGTGCTGGACATGTATTTCGCAGAGGATCGCAACCGAGCGCGTACCGGCAATGCCGCGGCCAACCTCGCCTTGCTGCGTCGCTGGGTAGTCTCCCTGTTGCGGCGCGACGAATCAAGCACGGGCGGCATCGAGAAGAAACGCTTGCAAGCGGGATGGAACGACGAGATCCGCGAGGCGATTCTTGGCCTTCTTATGGGGAATTAGATGCGTTTGCCCTGGGGGCCGGGCGTCGATTCGAATCGACTCCCAACGCCTTTCGAGCCGCCACCGGCAACTTCGAGGCAACCGTGCGCTACTTCTTCAGATACCCCCGGTGAATCACCGCCGCCGGGTTCGCCCGGTCGCGGGCCTCCAGGTACAGGTTCTTGTCGTCCTCCTGGCAAATCTGCTTGATGCGCTTGCTGATGTCCTTCTCGGTCCGCTTCCCCTTCACCGCCTCGGCCAGGAAGGTCTTGACGGCGTCGGCGGTCGGCACGTCGAACTTCTTGTCCTTCTGTTTCTCGGACAGGGCCTCGGTGGCGCTGCCGTTGAGGAGTTTCGGCCAGAGCTTCAGGAACAGGGCATTCGAGCCGTACACGTCGGCCGCCTCCACTTGACCGTTGATGGCCACCGCGTAGCCGATCACGTCCTTCTTCCCTTCCACCGCCTTGGCCAGCTCCTTCACGTAGCGGTCCACCTCTTCCAGCAGCTTCTTGTCTTCCAGGGTCAGTTGCAGGCTGGTGGGCGAGGCCTTGTTCTCGACGCCCTTGCCGACGTTCTTGGTGAGTTTCTGCTGAGCCTCGCGGACTTTTTTCGGTTCATCCGGCAATCGCGTGTAGTGGTCCTTGAAAAGGTGGACAGGGCTTCCTTTCATGGAGTTACGCCAACAAGCTCCCTGAAGAGGAAGACGCATGTCCACCAGCCTACTGTATCACGCCTTCGGCATCGTCGGCTACCACTATGTCAGCCAGCAATTCCAGGAGGGGCAGGTGACGTTCCGCATCGCCAACCCCGGGAACGCCTCCGCTGTCCGCAATGCGACTGCGACGATGTCTGGGTTCACGGCCATGAGGAACGCACCTTCCGCATGGTGCCCATCGGCAGCAAACCGACCTTCGTGACCCTCGATGTCGCCCGCGTCTGGTGCCCCGTCTGTGACCGCGTCCGCCAGGTCAAGATCGGCTTCGCCGACCCCAAGAAGCACTACACCCGGTCCTTCGAGCGCTATGCCCTGGAGCTGTCCCGGCACATGACCATCAAGGACGTGGCCGATCACCTGCAGGTCGGTTGGGACACCATCAAAGACATCCAGGCCAAGAACCTCCAACGCCGCTTCGGCAAGCCCAAGCTGCACAAGCTCCAGCAAATCGCCATCGATGAAATCGCCATCGGCAAGGGGCATCACTACCTGACGGTGGTGCTCAACCTGCTCAGTGGCGCGGTGGTGTTTGTCGGCGACGGCAAGGGCGTTGACGCCCTGAAACCCTTCTGGAAACGGTTGCGTCGGGCCCGGGCCAAGGTCCAGGCCGTGGCCACCGACATGTCGGCCGCCTACATCCGGGCCGTACGCGACAACCTGCCTGCGGCGGTGCATGTCTTCGATCACTTCCACGTGATCAAGCTGTTCAACGAGAAGCTCAGCGCCTTGCGGCGGCAGCTGTATCACCAGGCCAGCAGTGAGCAGGAACGCAGGCTCCTCAAGGGTACGCGCTGGCTGCTGCTGAAGAATCCGGAGAACCTCGATGAGGACCGCAACGAACAGCAGCGGCTGGAGGATGCCTTACGCTTGAACAAGCCGTTGGCCATCGCCTACTACCTCAAGGAAGACCTGCGGCAGATCTGGTCGCAGCCGGACAAGCGGACGGCGCGGCGGGTGCTGCGCGACTGGCTGGCGC
Source organism: uncultured Planctomycetota bacterium (assembly GCA_963827935.1). Lineage (GTDB taxonomy): Bacteria > Planctomycetota > Planctomycetia > Gemmatales > Gemmataceae > DATFNV01. The sequence continues at coordinate 165,056 of CAWHCN010000008.1, forward strand.
GGGCTCGTGCTTCGGGCGTTCGCATCCTGATCCAGTTTGCCGACACCCTGGAGGAACACCAGGAGGGAGTCTTGAACTACTACGATTATCCGATCTCGACCGGCCCCTTGGAGGGCACCAACAACAAGATCCAACTGATGAAGCGCCAAGCCTATGGCTTCCGCGATCAGGCAGTTCTTCAAGCTGAAAATCCTCGGCATCCACGAAACAAAACACGCATTAGTCGGATGAACCCTTTTTTCCAGACCAGGTCCTGGCTGCGCATGGCGGACTGGGCGGCGACCTTGAGGTCCTTGCTGTTGGCGACGTTGCCGGAGGCGCTCGAGAATACGGTGGCCGCCTCGCCGCCGCGCTGCGACCAGCGGCCGGCTTCCACGCAGAACAACACCACCGGAATCTTGCCCGACTTGGGCGGCAGGATCAGGTCGTAGACGATGAGCCGATCCTGCCGACCGCCCTTCACGATGTCGCCCGGCTGGATGTAAATCTCGATGTCGGCCGACACATTTTCAACGCTCAGCTCGTTGACCTGCGCGGTTTCGTGGACGACCGCCTTCTTCTGCTCCAGGGCCTCCTGCAAGGTGAGGAGCGGCTTGCCCGTCAGGGTGTCCTTGCCGTGGAGGAGAAAGATGGTCAGGTTGTCGTGGGTGAACGGGCCGGAGAAGGTGTAGGCGGGGGCGGGTTCGTCCTTGGGTTTGGCGTCCCCCTTGTCGCCTTCCGCGACGGCCAGGGTGGACAGGGCGAGCCAGCACAGGCCCGCGGACAGCAGCATGCGACGTGTCATTGTGCATCCTCCTTCGCGAGGGGTCAGAAGGGCCACTATGCCATGCTACGCAGGAACGGGAGGGAGAATCGTAACAGCATTGTAAAGGGGGCGGTCAGGGCCCTTTTCCAATATAGGGTCCTGACACCTTTTTCTATCTCAAAACCACTCCTTCTTCTCCACGATATACAGCTGATAGAAGTCCTCATCCGACCGTGTCAGGTAGGTGATTCCCTCGATGATGCTGATGACGTGCATGACTATGGCGCCGATGCCGCAGGTAAGGAACGAGATCAGCAGCATGATGACGCCGGCAGTGGTGAAGCCGAGGATGAACTTGTGGACGCCCAGACCGCCGATGAGGATGGCACAAAGCCCGGCCGCCAGTTTCTTGCTGGCCGCGTCGGCCAGGGCCGGGTCGCGCGCCACCGGCTGCCGGGCGTCGCATTTGGGGCAGTAGGTGACCTTGCGGGCAATGGCGGCGCCGCAGGCCGTGCAATAGCGCTGGCCGGGCCGCTTGCGGGGACGGTCCTCGTCGTCCTCATCGACATCCAGCTGGGCCCGGCGCGGAGGATCGCGGTCCTCGTCCTTGCCGGCAGGCTCGCGGGGTGGCTCGTCCGGGGGTGGAACGGCGGCACGCGGCGGCGTTTTCAGCGCGCGGGCGGCGAACTCGGTGTTGCAGCGCGGGCAGGCCACGCGCCGGCCGGCATCCGCCTCCGGCACTTGCAGCGCCTTGCCGCACTGCGGGCAGTCCTCGATGGCCACCATGCCCCGGTCCGGCTCGGCCTGGGCCGACAGCCGCGGCCGGGCCGATTCCGACACCCCGTCCGCCCGGGCAGCCCCCGGCACCTGCAGGCGCTGCCCGCAGGTCGGACAGCTCATGCTCAGGCCGGCGTCGCCATCGCCTACTTCCACCACTCGGCCGCAGCCGGCACAGGTGAAACGAATCACGGCATCACCTCATCGCAGGGAATCACCAATCACTCGGGAGGCGTGGTCTCCCGCCTCCTTATTCGCCGCCCGATCCGGCTCCTTGCGCCATAGTCTCCCCTCGCCCCGGTACTCCGGGGAGAGGGGTTGGGGGTGAGGGGTTCTGGCCCTGGGATATTCAGCCCCTCACCCCCAACCCCTCTCCCCGGAGTACCGGGGGGTGGGGAGTAAAGGCACCCCTCTCCCCGGAGTACCGGGGGGTGGGGAACAATCACGCCTTCTTTCCCAGCATCCGGTCCAGCGCGTCGGACGCTTGATAGATCAGGGCCTCCGGGTAGTGCGGGAACGGATGGAAGTACTCGAAGGTCAGGGTGCCGCGGTAGCCGACCTTGTCCAGCGCTTCCATCACCGCCGGCCAGTTGGTCGTGCCATCCAGGAGCGGGCGGAACGACTCCAGCGAGTGGTCGGTCCCCTTCTTGGTCCACTCCTTGAAGTGGATGTTCTTGATGCGGCTGCCCAGCAGCGGCACCCAGTGCTCGGGGAACTGGTACTCCATGATGTTGACGATTATGCACGTTATCGGTGTCGGCCCTGCCAGCTCGGCGCAGGCGTTTCTCCCTCGTCTCACCCCTTCGCCAGGCCCGATTCGCCGTTGGGCAGGCGCTCGTCACCGTACACCGCCGCCCGGTTCGGAAAAATCGGTATAGGCCGGCACCTTGTCCATTCCCATGTGTGCCGCCACGGCCATGCGATGATCGCCGTCCGTCAACCACCAGTCTCGATCTTCACCGCTTGCAATCACAGGCGCCATGGGCAGATTAGCCTCGATGGACCTGATACGCTCCGCGTCGGTACTTCTTTGCGCGATGTAAAAATCGTACTTGTCCTGGTAAGCCTTTTTCATTTTGTCAGTCAGCGTCATCATCCGAGGAACAGCCGTCGGATGGGCACGCTTGAATACCTGTATCTCTCGATTCGTCTTCTCACTGTCAAACATTCCGCTCGGTTCTTCGTGCTTCGGTGCCACGGCGTTGGCCTGGGGCCGGGCGGAAGCGGCCTGCTCTACGGCTGCTGATCCTTTGGGTGGCGACTTCCCTCCCCCTCCCTTCCCCGTGAATTGCCCGCCCTGACTACCAATTTTAGCGGCTTCGAACGTCGCCATAGGTCCGAACCTCCTGCCTGACCATTGTAAGGCAAGTCGCGTGCATGGCGAGTGCAGTACCCCGGGGAAGCCGGGTCCAGGTCGATTCTCCCCAGCACGGCCCGCGCGGCGTCTAGGTACTCGGGTGGCGTGTACCATTCGTTATTGCCGCTGTTGTGCGAGACGTGAGCGGTTTTGCCCTGCTCGTCGCAACTCGGCACATCTTGTTCCCCACCGCCGAACATACCCGATTGTGCTTCTGGCGTCGGCGACTCAATGGGCGATCCGTTCGGCAAAGGCATTGCCACCGGCCCGGTGTGACCGTCTACCTCACGGTAGGCGTGCCAAAAGGAAGGGCGAGTTTGCGTTACCGCAAACTTTCTGGCGCAAGCCATAAACCGCGACACCCGCGATTCCTCTGTCTCGCACTCCTGAGCGATTCGGCGCCCTGTCCAACCGCGATCAGCCAGTTCAAGGTAAGCGTCGGCCTCGTCCCAACTGTTCTTTTCCGCAGCAAGGCGGCACTTCTTCGCCCTCGCAACGATAGCCGCCTCTTCTGCGGGCCGCACTTCCACGGACTCTACTCTCGGCATCGGGCCAGAGGACGGCCGGGGGGCGGTGCCTCTCCTAAAACCGGGGGAATCGGAAGCCGTCCTGGTCGTCCGGGTCGTCGTGGGGCAGGTAGGGGCTGATGATCCGGTCGTCCGGGTCAGGCGACCAGACGCCGGCCGCCGCGCCCGCGGCTACGATGGTACGGGGCAAGGGGTGCGTCTCGGGCAGGAAGGGATACACCCCATCGACCAGCTTGGCGAATGCGGCGGAAGTCGCGTCCACCTGGTCGTCGTGCCGGCCGAATGGGAACAGTTCCAACTCGTCCAGGTAGTCCCGATTCCAGGGGCCGCGGACCAGCTTGACCGCGCCGCCCTCGGCCTGGGCAGCGAAGGGGAGGGCCCGATCCGCCTTGCTGCCCGTGGAGCGCTCGCCTCCGAAGACGTAGCCGGCGAGCTGGCGCAGGAACGTGCTGATAACAAACTTGCCGGCCGAGCCGGGCTCCTGTTCCATGTGGATATGCACGCCGTCCCCGTCGCTCTCGGCAGTCTGACGGACAAGGGCCTGCACCTGCTGGGGAGTGCCTCGAAGCCGCTTCACGTCCAAGACGTAGAACGCGCCTTCCTCCGTGCGGCCCATGAGCACGCCGGCGGTGTAATCCGGGTCGTTGCCCTTCTTCTCATCCTTCACGGTGCCTGCCAGGTCCCACGCGCGAACCATAGAAACCATCGGCGGCACCTGGGCCACTTCCACGATGGGGAACCATGCCCGCTGAAAGAGGACACCGCCAGCGTCAACGAACTTGCCCTCAAGCTCCTGTTCGGCCAGTAACGAGGTGTATTGCCGGCGGACGGCGTTCTCGAACCGCGCGGGCAGGAACGGGTTATCAGCCGTCCGGGCGTAGAAAATGGCGGTATCCGGCCGGCCCGTGGCGAAGGTCTCGAATGTCCAGTGGCCCCTGCCCTTCGGCGTGAATGCGGCCGACAACCATCCTTGCTCACCTGCCTCTCGCAAGCGGCCGATGCTGACGTTGAAAACTTCCTGAATCATCAAGCTCGCTTCATCGAGCCAGACACCGGATAGGTTCGGTCCGCGAAGGCGGTCGGGTTCGTCGGCAGAGCGGAAGAGGACTTCGGCCCCTGTCTTGAGTCGGACGGACGGCGGGGCGCCTTTCTTGGCCTCCGCCACAATTCCCAACTCTTCGGCCAGTTGGACAAACGAGCGGAACGTGCTGTCGGCCAGCATGGAATAAGTCGGAGCCACAACCATGTACAAACGGCCCGCCTTGGCCCGGCGGAGTGTGTCATAGGCGCCGGCCCAACTTTTCCCGCTGCCGATACCACCACAAAAGGCACGGAACAGGGCCGGGGAATCAAGAAACGCCTTCTGGGCAGGGTGTAGCTTGATCGTCCGGGGCGGTTCCGTTGCTGGTGCTTTCATGGGGGGCCTCGGGTGTGTGCTCAATCAGTAGGGGCTGGGCCTCGATCCGCGGGGCCTCGATAACCGTCTCCGTGATGTTCAGATTCACAACCGCGGCGCCAACGGACACAGCGGGTTTCGGATACAGACTGAGTAACTCCGCTTCATCCCGGACGGCGGCCAGTGCCGTGCGATAGTCTCCCGCTGCCATCGCCTTTGTGTAGATGTGTTTCCGTTGGGCCAAGTGGCGGAACAGGAGTTTATCTCTGTTGTCCTCGCACGCCTTCCGCCAAAGTGTGTTGGCCTTCTCGATGTAACGCCATATTGTCCGCGTGCTGAGTGGTGTTGCCCCCCCGGGAATCTGCCAGGGGGGCTCGCCCTTCGCTTCCTGCTCGCGGACATAACTTTCAACGTCCCAAAATTGGGCGCCGTCGAGCCGGATGCTGAGTATCTCCTCAACCCGCTGTTGCACCACTACCTTACTCGGGCTGAGTGCCATCGCCCGGGTTGGGGGCGGGGTCTGCGTTAGTTCCTGGCTCATGCTTGCTCACCAGTTCTGTAATCCACCGCCGATGCCAGGCGGCGAGCCCGGCATCGTTAATCAAGGCAAATTGCTCCTTGGCCGATCCGTTTCCGCACAGGTTGGCGCTCCCCTCGATGGCGAATCGCTCCCCAGAGGCGAACTCCGTCACCACAACCTTCGCGTGGCAATGACAACATGCGGCGCGTTGCTTCCGATCCCGGAACTCCTCCAAGGTGTGTTCCCATAAATCGCCCTGATGCGACCGGAAGAAAATCGACGCCAGGAGCGTCAGCTCCCCCACGAGCCCGTTGTCCATCCACGCCAGCATACTGCGGACATTGCGGACGTTGTACCCAAGTGTGGCAATGGCGAGCCGGTCGCATCGGCCGAACCGCTCCAGGAGGGCGGTGATAACGTCGGCCAAGTCCATCCGCGCGGTACATAGCGCGTGTAGACTTTCGCCGGGGCCGGGCATGTACTCCAGGATGCTTTTCGCCTCCGCTATGCCGGCGGCGCGGCGGGTGGCCAGTTTGACGCGGGCCGGGGTCGGCAGTCCGTCGGCGTCGTCTTCGGTGTCGTCCTGGTGACTGTCCCCGAAGTGAACACGGCGGACGGAGAAGCGGGCCATCGGTCAATCCTTCAGTCGGGAATGGGAGCGCTGCCGACATAGGCGGCCCAGGCGTTGCCACGGCCTCCGCCGCTGCCGCCGCGGGGCTTGCCCTTGGGTTTGGCCTTGCTGGCTTTCGGTTTCTTGGCGGTGAAGGTCAGTCGCTTGGCCTTGGCCATGTGTTGGCTCCTGTCTGGGGCGTTAGAATCCGTTGACCCAGGGGGCAAAGGGGTTGTTGAAGAAGTCGAGGGCCTTCCGGCCGGTGTCGGCGGCCACGTCAAGACCCTCCTTGGCACCCTTGAGGGCGGCCTTGCCCTGGCCGAATGTGTCTTCGAGGAACTTGCGAGCGTTGTCGACGGCGATGGTCAGGGCCAGGATTCCGCCCGTCAGCTGCTTCTGCGGGTCTTCGGCCTCTGGCCGGCCCACCCGGAACGCGCTCGTGATGATGTCGTTGGACAGGTCTTCCAGGCCCTGAATCTTCGCCGGCCCCGCCGCCGCCCCGCGTGCCGTGGCCGTGCCGGGTCCGCGATCCTCTCCAAAGAACAGGAGTTGCAACCCGTGCGCAGCTTGCACGAGAGCATCGAGGAACGGCCTTGCACCTTGCACTACGGTTTTAAGAGTCAAGGCCATCGCCTTGAGTCCGTCCTTGGCCAGTTCCTTGACCACTGGCGCCGCTTCCAGCATGGCCTCTTTAACTTCGTCGATCGACGGCCTCAACTCGTCCAAGAGGTTGCGCACGTCCTGAGTCGATGGCAGCATGTTGGCGATCACGTCGCCCCAATCGCGGGCAATTTCCGTAGCCAGTTCCACTACGGGCACAAGCCGCTGGCCGATGACTCCCTGAATGTCCGCTAGGGCCATGTTGAACTGTTCAACTGATGCCGGGTTGGCGACGTTGGCCAGTTGGACAGCTTTCTCGAAAGCCTTCTCGGCAATCGCAGCACCGACGCCCAAAGCAATGATGGCGATGGCTGCCGGGCCAGTGGCAGCCGCAAGGCCGCCAAGACCGGCCGCTGCCTCACCGGCTCCGGCCGCTTCGATACCGCCCGCAGCTTCCAATCCGCCGCCGGCTTCTGCTTCCCCTCCGCCGGTCAGCTCCTCAAACCCGCCGCCTTTAGGCGCAGGACGGCTGGGAAGACTTTCGCGCGGCCCAGAGGCTTCCCTGGTTTTCGGCGTCTCGGATTCCTTCGCGGCGGCGTCCAGGCCCTCAATGGATGCTGCGGCCGATTCGGCTGCCGTCGCCAGCCCTTCAAGTCCTGACTCGGCTGGCAAGACTTCCGGCAACGCCTCTGCGCCGGCCGCTGTCGTAGGAGCACTTGCCGGGAGAACTTCAACAGGCTTGGCCGTCTCAGTCGGCGGGGTGGGCGCAGTGGCCTCCCCGAGCCCAGACACTGCCTTGATTGCCTTGCCGGCCAAGGTGAGTATCTGACCAAGCCGGCCCCCCACCTTGGCCCCCAGCACACCAAGGAAGCCGCCTTCCTCCCTGGCAATCGCATCGGCCAACTCGCCTTGCGCCTTCCGCAATTCCAGGGTAAGAGCAATTCGGCGTTTGAGCGCGTCCGGTTCCAAGGCGGCGTTGGCCAAGTCGATGGACCGCTGCATCCCTTCAAGGCCGGCGTTCACCTGTTCCTGCGCTACAGACAAGCCGGTCTGGGCTTCCCGCTCGACTTGCAGGGCCTCGGTAAGCCGCTTGTGGGCCACTTCAAGGCCAAGCGTCTGCGTCGTCAGTTCCTTGATCCGGGCCGGATCCATGGCCTCCAGGGCGGTCGCCAGCGTCTGCTGCCGGGCCGCGGAGGCGGCGTTCAGTTGTTCGACGGCGGCCTGGGCCTGGTCTACCGTGGGGGCCACGGTTCCGGCGGGCATCTTCAGGCCGGCGCGGAGATGGTCGGTGGATTGAGCGGCACGGCCCAGGTCGGCGGCCATGCTGCGCAGGGCAGCCTGTGCGGGGGACATATCGGGGCGGACGTTCAGGGACAGGGTGATGTTGCGGTCGGCCATGAAGGATTCTCCTACTCGTCAAAAGTCGGGGCGGGGGTGCGGGCGGATGGTCCGCAGCCCCGCGCCCGACAGCGCGGCAACACAATCGCCACGCCCCACAACGGCCCCGGAACCGAGTGGGCGCCGCCGTGGATCATTGTCCCCGGGGCGGCGCGGTGAGGGTAGAGAAGCCCGCCGCGCCGCCCGCCGATACCGGGCCGGCGGGGGACATGACGCCCGCCGCGTCCCGCCACTGACCGGCGACAAGGAACCGGTCGCGTGGGCTCTCTCAGGCCGGGGCCAAGAACTTGACCAGCGGATGATCCTGCGGGATCTCGGCTGCGGAAACCTCACGCCCGCAAAGGCCGCACTGCAAAATAACGATGCCGGTCGCGTGATCTGTGACCGTGCCGACGCCACCCATGCACTTCGGGCAATGGATCGGCCTGATTTCGCCGCGCTCGTGTCGCTCCACGGAAGGCAGGAGCGGGTTGGGTTCCGGCGACGGAGCGGGTGGTCGGGGGGTGGCTCCAAGAGGGCGATGGGGCACGTACTCGCCGGCGCTAACCCAGCTCTGCTGCACGGCAAGCCCCAACTGCATGGCGGCGACGGCCTCGGTCAGAGCGGACGGCATCTCCGCTGCCAGTGCCGCGGTGGCCTGGGCCAGTCGCTCCCGGGCCTGCTGGCCCATCCGTTGCAGGAGGGCGGTTGTCATCGCGTTCCATGCCTCATCGACTTCCTGTTCGCGCTTCGCAATCGCCTCCGTCAGCAGGCCGATTCGCTCCTGGCACAGCTCCACGTCGGTCAGCGCCTGGCGGAGCATGGCCTCGGCCGGTCCGGGGTCATTGCCGGCGGCGATCGCAACCAGTCGATCGGCCCTGCCCTGGGCGACGGCGGCCTGGGCCTGAGTCAGTGCATCCCGCGTGTCGAGAAGCAAGCCCCGCTGGCGCACAAGGGCCGAGGCGGCTTCCGTCTGGCGAAGCTCTGCCGCGGCATCGGCACCCGCTGCCCGGAGCGGCTCGGCAGCTTCGGCCAGTAGGTCCGGCGGGGGAATCAAGGCGAGGAGAACCCGGCCGCGATTGTCTCGACAAACCGACTCGACTTTCCAGCCCGGCGGCGGGGGTGTCGGCTGGGGTGTCGGCTCGGCGTCCACAACGCCTGGGGTGAACAAACCAAGGATGCCCATGATGTCCTGTCTCCGATGGATGGATTGGGCGACGGGGGACGGTTAGCGGCCAGCGAGGAACGCCTCAGCGGTTAGTGCGGGCCGGCACCGCCTGGCACTGCGGTAGGCGGCCAGCAACTCGGCCTCCGTGGTGCCGACGCGGGAGAACGTCTCGGAAAAGCGGCGGTAGTGGGCTGCGATGACGTTGCCCTCGCGCAGCTCCGCGAAGCTGACGAGCCCCGCCGTGCTCTTGCTTCCGGCGGTTTGATCGGCCCGGGGCTTGATCTTGTCGGCATCCTGCCCCGGGTCTACGTCCCCGCTGCCGCCCCGGTTGGGCAGGCGGGCCTGGGATGCGGGTACTCGGGTGGCCTGGTCGGGAACCCCGCCCATACTGACGCCAGCTCCCCGCTCAAGGAACTTGGCCGCGGAAGTGGACTTGTCACGCCGCTGCAACGCAGCGAAGGCGCGCACAAGCTCCTGACTGTCCCCTCCACCCGCCTCGGCGAATGCCTTGCGGTTTCGAGCGGCGTACTTCTGCACCTTGTCCATCTCCAGTGATTCGAGCCAGTGCTCCAGGGCCTCGTCCGTCACGCCGCGTAGGGTGTTCATGTCGATGCCGCGCTGGGCCAGCTCGGAAATCATCGCTTTTCGATCTCGCATCGTTCAACCTCCAGAAAGTAGGGGATCGGCCGCGAACGTGCGGCCGATCCCGGGATCATCGAATCTCGCCCGTCTCCTGCACCGGGGCGTCTGCCGGGGCGTCTGTCAACGGGGGCAAGGGCGGCGTCACTTCGCGGACCGACAGGCACCGCAAGCCCCACGTTCGCAAGGCGGCCTTGAGCAAGCCGCGGAGCCGGCAGTTGGGCGGAACGTCGGACGGAACGGCCCGCAACTCAATCTGGTACGTCTCACCGCCCTTGTGCTGCATTGTTCGCCTCTCACTCCCCACGGGCCAGTACCGCATAGACCGTCTTGCGACTCAGCCCGGCCAGTCTGGCGATAACGGCAATCGGCTTGCCTTCGCCGCGAAGCTGCCTCACCAGTACCTCTTTCTCCAGCGTCACGGTTATCCTGGTCCCTGGCTTTCTCCCGCCCCACGTCTTGCCCTCGGCCTTCGCCTTGGCGATCCCGGCGAGCTGCCGTTCCTTGCGAACCTCGGTTTCGTACTCGGCGACGGACGCTATCACGTTGAACATAAGCCGCCCGGCCGGGGTGTTCAGGTCCATGCCATCTCTGAGCGAAACAAACCCGACCTTGCGAGCTACTAGCTCATCCCGCAGCGTCACCAGCTCCCGAGAAGTGCGACCGAGCCTGTCCAGTCGCCAGACAACTATCTTTGTCACCTGCCCCGACAGGACACCCGCCCATAACTTCTGCCATGCCGGCCGATCCATCGTGGTCCCGGTGAACTTGTCGCGGAACCATTGAACCGACTCCCCCGCAGACTCCTGCGCCGCCGCCCATGCCCGTAGCTCGGGCTCCTGGGACCGCGTGTCCTGACCGACACTGGACACCCGAACGTAAACCGCCAGCATGACCCGCCCCCTTTGGAAAGTGTTACCGATAAAGTACACTCCAAAGGATACGCATGGGGACAGGCAGAAGGCAAGGGTAAACCCCGTGTTTCGTGTCCAGTTTGTTCGGGACTCCAAAGGTAACACTTCTCAGCCCCCTGCCCGGAGGAGCTGTTCAAGGGCCAGTACCCGACCTCGGGCCTGGTCCTGTTCGTCGGGCGTCAACTCGGGATCGTCGGCCCCGACCCGGAACGCGAGTAACATCTGCTGGCGAACGCCTGCCGGCAGCGTGGCCAGTCGCATAGCTTCTGCCCGGATTGCATCCACGTCCATCGTCTCAACCCCCATGCCCGGGAAGGCCCCCGGCTGCCCCGCTGGCGGGCCCGGCTGCCAAGGCGGCCCCTGACTCACCGGGGCCCCGAATCGCGTGCCTGCGGGCCACGGCGGCGGCCGGGGATGGCGGGGGCTGCCCCAGACGCCACTTGACGCCAACCCTTACCAGCAAATCCCGGGTGCCGACCTATGCACCTATGCGGCCCCCTAAAGGGGCCGCCGCATAGGTCGCACAGGTGGCACGCTTCACCTATGCGACCTGTGCGAAAAACCTATCCGGCATAGGTCGCACAGGTGGTCATCCTTCACCCCCTGGGAACCTCCTTGGGGTCTCCCGGAACCGGCTCGGGCTGAACCGCTGGCGTCGCGTCGGAGCTGGCCGGCAGTTCCGTTTGTGTGGTGCCTGCTGCAACCGCTCCCGGGCTGTCAACGATGGCCTCGGTGTCGCCGATGGCCTGTACCTCAACCGTTTCTGGGCTGGCCTCCCCTGCTTCGTCGCCGATCTGCTGACGAGGCGGCCGACGATAGCCGGTCGTCGTGCCGGCCCGGGTCTTCACCTGGACTTCCTCGATAATGCCCTCGTCAACGAGCCGGTCGATGGCCTGGGGAGTGCGGTCCTTGCTCAGTGGCGGTTTGGCGTTTGCGCACCGGGTGCGGAGCCTGGTGAGAGTAGTCCCCTGCCGTTCCGGGTCCAGCTCGTCCAGGGCCGCGAGGAGCTTCGATTCGTCGTCCTTCTTCTGGCGGTCCTTCTTGCGATCCTGCCGCACATCCTTTTCGTCCCTCTCCATCGCCCGGGCCTCCATCGGCTTGATGATCTCGACTCGCCACGTCCGGCCGTCGAAGTCTTCGCGGAGCCGTCCCTCGAAGACGTTGACGGCCCGCGAGAGGCTATGGCCCGCGCTGCCGCCGGCCGATAACCACAGCTCGTGTCTACCCTCTGGGTCCTCCGGGTCGAATGGCGAGCGGCGACTGAGCAGAATCCATTGACGCGCGAACTCCTGAATGCCGCTGAATGCCAGGTCAGAGAGCTGGGGCTCGGCGTAGGCGTCAGCTCCGCGGCGAGTCACCCGAAAATGATGCAAAAAGAAGGGAGTGCAACCGACCGACAGGCAGGCTTGCGCGATGCTCAGCAGCAGCGGGCCGGTCTGATAGAGATTGCTGGCGCTGAGTCCTTCCGCCCCCTGGCCGGCCAGCAATGCGAGATAAAGCGGATCGAGAATCAGCACCTTGACGCCATTCTTGTCCAGGGCCTCCTGCAAGGCGGCCACTTGCATCGCGTCGGCAAGCTGAGGGAGCTTGAATCCCCAGAGGATGTCGAGGTCCCGGAGACCCAAGCCCTTGGCGCTGGCGATGCGGCGGGCGGCGTTCTGCAGGGTGGCTTCGCCGGACTCACCCGACAGGACAGCGACGCGGCAAGGATTGGGGACGTAGAACTCGCCGAGGAATGGCCGAGCCCCTGCCAAGCTCACCGCCATGTCGATTCCGATGAGGGTCTTGAGGCTCTTCACCGGTCCGCCAAGGGCGCCGGGCTGATCCTTGACCAGCACACCCCGGACAAGCCAGGACAGGCCATAATCGCCGGCGTCAAAATCGGCCGATGTAATGAGGGCGGGGTCGAAGCCTTGGGGCTCGACCTTCCTCCCGGTGGCGGCTGAGCGGGCGATTGTCTCGGCCTCCCGCGCGAGTGAGTCGAGAGCTGCACTGGTCGGCCCGCTGGGTGAGCGGGCCTCGTAGTCCGCTCGTCGAGCCAGGTCGGTGAGGCGGCGGCGGTTGGAATAGTCCCTGACAATTCCCGCATAATAACCGGCGTTTCCTGCGGTCGGCGCCGCCTCCCACAGCTCCCCCAGGTAGCCGTAACCGCCGACATCGTCGATCCACCCGCGGCGCTGCAACTCATTGGCGACAGTCACCAGATCGGCCGGCTGTTTCTGGTCGATGGCGACGGCGATGATGGAGAGGAAGATTCGCCGGCTCGCGTCGAAATGAAAGTCGTCATGGTCGAGCAGCTTGGCGATCTCCGCGATACAGGTATTGTCGCGGACCATGCTTCCGAGCACGGCGCGTTCCGCCTCCAGGTTGGCCAGCGGCCGCATGGTAGTCGGCTTGCCGTTGAACTTGTGCGGGCTTATCATCCCGTTAGCATCCGTGTTCGGCGAGCACTGCGGTCGTCACCCGCGGCGTTTCGCATTTAGCGACTCGACAACTCCGGTTTTCTCGCGTGGCCGACGGTGCCGCTGGCCGACTCCCCGCGCTCCAGTAGCTCGGCCGCCCAACGGCGAACGCGGGCGCTTTTGGCCTGAGCGGCGAGCTGGGCTAGGATGCGGTCCAGCGGGTTGTCGGCCGGGGGTGGCATCGGAGGGTGGGGGAGGAACACGGGGTTAGGCATGGGCGGCCTCCTTCGCCAGGTGTCCGTGGTCTTGCAGTTTCGCCAAGAGGCGCGGCAGTAACTTCTGCGGCACGAGCCGATAGAGACCTGCGCGGGCACGTCTTCGCCGAGCGCGTCGATTGCCCGGCGCACGGCCCAGCCCGGCACGCCGAAAAGGACGGCCAGTTCGCCGGTCGTGTAATGGGATTTGGTCAGCATGGTGGCTCCCGCGTGTTAGTTAACGCGAGTGCCACTAAGCCATAGATGGGGTGGGGTCGTCAAATGGGGTGTCCGCTCGGACAGTCAGCCCGCAGCGGTCAGGACAGAAGTGATGGGAAGCGGCGCAATTGCCGCAACAGGTTCTTCGCTTCCTTCTCATTTCCTTCGGTAAACCCGCGGGCAACGTCAACCTTCGACCGCCTTGCATTCCGTTTCTTCTTGATCTCTTTGGCCAAGCGGATTACCTCCGGATTCTCAGGAATCTCGCGGAGTTTTTTCCTGGTGTTGTCCGCTTTGTTGTCCGTTGTCAGCGTTGCGGCCGCCTTGTCGATGGCCTCGATGGACTCGTCTCGGTCGTCCGCGCCGATGGCGGTGAGTTTGGCCCATTCGGGCCTGGTGAGTCGTTTCCAGAGCTGACGGACCGCAAGCGGCTCGTCCACAAGGTCTGTGTTGCCGTGGGTTCCTCTCCATCCGGGATCGGACGGGGAGAGTATCTGCATCACGGTAGTTTGCTTTTGGGCGATGGCGTCATGCCTGCCCGTGTGCAGGGCCGATTGCAGATCCTTCATCGCCTTGACGGCGGCGGCCCGCTGGGCCGGGGAAAGTGGCATGGCGTGTTACTCCATCGTTTGCCGGGCCGGCGCCGGCCAGCAACGGCGGGATGGAGTACCGCGGCTGCCGGCCGGGCCGTCGGCGGGATGATCGGTCCCGCCGTTCCCAGCTTGGTCATTGTATGGCCGATAGGTCGATGGCCTCCAAGTCCGCGGCCAGTTCCGCGGCGTCTTTCGGCCGGCGTAGGTCGAGATCGTCGAAGGCGATGGCTTCGGGCATTGCCTTCGCGTCCCATCCTCCCGCGCGGCCGTTGCCGGCTCCCTGGTAGTGAATCAGGAAGTTTCGGCGGCCGTCACCAGTGAAGTAGAGTTGCACCACGGCGAACCGATGGGACCGCCGGGGCACGATGAGTACCCATATCTCATCTACGATTTGCCGGAGCAAGTCGCGCAGGCGCAGGCGGTTGGCCTCGTCGGTGGCCACGTCCAGAAGGGTTTTCGCTTCGAGCCAGGCTCCGCTGCGGGGGTTGGATTCCCTCTGCTGTGCGGCCGCCCGGCGGCTTTGCAGGTCCTGTAGCTTTGTGTCCAGGTTCTTGAGGACGCGGGCTAGGGCGGGCACGTCACCTGCGTCGCCGGTCAGCTCCTCTTCGATCTGGCGCATCCGCTGTTGCAAAACGGCGATTTCCCCCATCAGGTCCGCCGACTCGCTTGCCGGTTCCTTGCCCAGCACGTCGGCGGGGTTCACTTCCTTGAGTAGCGACAGGATGGCGGCCTCGAAAACTTCGTTGGGGAAGCTGACGGACCGGGAGGCGCCTTCCATGCTGGCGGCGGGCACCAGCACGCGGCGCCTGCACCTGGTCTTGCCTTTGACTCCCCTGGTCTGCCATGCAACGAACATTCGGTCTTGAGTCCGGGCGTCGCGGATCAGGCCAGAGAATAGGGCGGCTACCTGCTTGCCGACGGGGCCGGGCTTGTTCTTGCGCCGGGCCAGTGCTGCCTGGGCCTGGAGCCAGGTGTCCTCATCGACAACGGCGGGGTAGTAGTCCGCGACCGGGTCGCCGTCCGGCTTGCCGTCCTTGATCGGCTGGTACTCCCCCAGCACCACGCGGCCGGCCATGATCTTGTGGATGTAGGTTTTGCTCCATGATCCACCCCGTCCCCAGCACGCTACGCCGGCGGTTGTCAGTTCGCGGACGATCAGGGACAGGCCATAGCCCCGGATGGCCAGCTCGAACATGCGGCGGACAAGGCGGGCGCGCTCGGGCACCAGCATTAGCTTGCCGTCGTGCTCCTCGATCCATGCCACGGTGCGGCGCGTCATCAGGGCTCCCTCTTCCCGGACGGCCCGGCGCTTCTCCGCCCATACCTCGCTCATGCGCTGTGCCTTCGACTCGCTCTCGGAATGACTCCGCCCGAATTCGACCACGGCCAGCACAAGGGCGGTCAGGTCGCGGCCGCGTTCATAGATCATCTCGGACGGGGACAAGGTGGCAACGGACACCCCGGCATTGACTAGACTGCACAAGAGGGGCACGGCGTCCCACGGGTTTTCACGGGACAAGCGGTCGAGGTTTTCGATGATGAGGCATGAGCCGCGGGGGATTTGCCCGCTTTCGACTTCGGCGAGAAATGCGGCCAGTGCGCCGCCCTTTGCCCGATGCCGCCCGTGGTAGGCGCTTTTGCCCCGGTCGAGGTAGGTGCGGCTGGTGTCAAGCTGCACGTCATGCCGCTTGCACCAGTCGGCGGTGCCCTTGGTCTGGCGGCGGATGCTGTCGCCGTCGCCTTGCTGGGCAGAAGAGTAGCGAAGGTAGGAGTAACCGATTCGCATTTGCAGTACCTCCGTGAAGCGACGGAGGCACTCTAAACAATGCGTGCAGATTAGTCAACGTTAATTCCATGATATTCCCCGTGTCGAAGTGGACGCGGACGTGCTTGCTCTTGAAGCTGTCCACGAAGGCGTTCATCTCGGCCGGCGTCATCAGGTAGCCGTTGAAGAAGATGTTCTCGATGTTGAGCGAGACGCCAAGCTTCTCCGCCAGGGGCAGCAGCCGGGCCACGCCCTCCCGCGCCCGGGAATCGCAGACATCGTTGGGAACCGGGTCGTAGTCGGTCCGCCAGGGGATGTGGACGGCGCCGGGGACGACGAGCAGGTTTTCGGTGCCCAGGTCGTGGGCGGCCTGGATCATCTGGGCCGCCAGTTCCAGGCCGCGCTTGCGGATGGCCGGGTCGTTGTTGGCAAACGAGTAGGGCCAGAACAGGAAGGAGCACACGCCGCTGATCGCAATGCCGATCTCCTCCGCGTTCTTGCGGATGGCGGCGTATTCACGCGGGCCGGATTTCGGCGACAGGTCGTTGTCGAGATCGTAATTCAGTTCGATGCCGTCGAAGCCGGCGTCCTTCGAGAGCTGAAGACATTCCTTGAGGTTCATCCGCTGGGGGTACGGAAAGGCCCAGAGGTTGATCGACTTCTTCATGTCGTAGCGTTTCGGCGAGGCGCGGCGGTCATCGGCCTTACCAGCCCCGAGCGTAAGCTCGGGGACAAGCGCAGGGAGGCCGCCGACGAGAGCGGCTTGCAGGGCACCGCGACGGCTGATCGGCAAGTCGGTCGGCATGGGATGTTCCTCCGGTGGTTGTGTCGCTATCACTTTGCCTGCCGCGAGGGGTCCCGTCAACTCAAAAGGCAGCTAAAGCGAGAAGGGAGACGATATCGCCTCGCTTGAAGCGCCGCACTGCCCCAAGCCCGCACACCCCTTGCCGCAAGGCCGCACACCGCCCGGGCTTCGCGAGACGGCGTGTTGCCCGAAGCCATCTGGAAGTGCCGCGTTCCGCCGCAGGTCGATCGAAAAAAGCCGCAGCGTTCCTTCCGGTACGCCGGTTGCAACCGGGCGAGCAGGCGGTTACCCCGTCGTGAGGAGAGCACCATGGCCTGGCTTCGTCGTTTCGCCGTCGGTTTCGCAGCCGTCTGCCTGGCCACGGTCCTGCGCGCCGAGGACCTGGAGCGGCCGCCCATCCAGTACACCACGGCGCCGACGCACAACCCAGTCTCACGCCTACAGGAGCGCATCGACGCCGGCCACGCGAAGTTGGTGCACGAGGACCGGCTCGGCTATCTCCGCTCCCTCCTCCGCGAACTCAACGTCCCCATCTCCTCGCAAACCTTGGTCTTCTCCAAGACCAGTCTCCAGCGCGAACGGATCAAACCCTCGACACCGCGGGCCCTCTACTTCAATGACGATGTTAGCATCGGCTGCTGCCAGAACGGCGTCGTTCTGGAGATCGCGGCCATCGATCCCCAGCTTGGACCCGTCTTCTACTCGCTCGACCAGGAGCGGACGGACCGGCCGGTGTTCACGCGCCAGGGCGACACCTGCTTGATCTGCCATGCCAGCTCGATGAACCAGGGCTTCCCGGGTCTGCTGGCGCGCTCGGTGTTTGCGGATGCCGACGGCCTTCCCCTGCTGGCGTCGGGCTCCTATCGCATCGACCACACGAGCCCCATGGAAAATCGCTGGGGCGGCTGGTACGTGACCGGCACCAGCGGCAAGCAGAAGCACCTGGGCAACCTGATCGTCCGCGGCCGGCGGCGGCCCGAGGACATGGACACTTCGCCCAACCGGAACCTGACCGATCTGGGCAAGTTCTTCCAACTGGATCGTTACCCGTCGCCGCACAGCGATATCGTGGCCCTTTTGGTGCTGGAACACTAGGCCGAGATGCACAACCTGCTGGGCCGGGCCAATTTGCAGACACGCTTGGCCCTGTACGACGAGACCGGGCTGAACCGGGCGCTGGGCCGGCCCGCGAACTACCGCTCCGAAAGCACCACCAGCCGCATCAAGAGCGCCGGCGACCCGCTCGTCAAATATCTGCTCTTCAGCGTTGAACCGAAACTGACGGACACGGTGAAAGGCACCTCGGGGTTCACCGAGGAGTTCGCAAAGCGCGGCCCCCGCACGCGGGATGGCCGGTCGTTGCGGGATTTCGACCTGCACAAGCGCCTGTTCAAGTACCCGTGCAGCTATCTCATCTATTCGCCGTCGTTCGACGCGCTGCCGGAGGCCGTCAAGGATTATGTCCTGTGGCGGACCTACGACGTGCTGACCGGCAAGGACACGAGCGACGCCTTTGCCCATCTCTCCGCGGCGGACCGCAAGGCGATCCTGGAGATTCTGCGCGAGACGAAGCCGAACCTGCCCTCCTATTGGCGGGGGTGAGCCGTGAAGCACTCATCGAACGGCTTGGAACGGTGAAGGGTTGGCACGCCCTGTTGGCGCAGGCGACGGGCGGGCGGTAGGGCGAAGGCAGACGAGGGGAGAGCGGGATTTGCCGGAAAAACACGCTGTGCCCTTATCCGCCCCCGGACACTATTGCTCCCGCCCCCTTTTTCTTTCCGGAGAATGGCCAGGTAGTCGAACATACGCCGTCGCCGGGCGCGGCGCTGACTTCCCTTAGGCGCGGAGCGATCGCTATAATCACTAACACGGTGCATCGACGGCGCAGAAGCCGGGGTCGAGAACATGACGGGCCCTCCATCACCGGCGCCTCTCGACATCGACCAGGCCACAGCCATTTTCCAGGGGTTCGCCGGGGACGAAGAGCTGGCACTGGGATATCCCGCGGACGGCTGTTACGCCCGCACTCATCTGATGGTCGAGCACCTGCTCGGTTTGGGTTTGGCCCCGTGCAAGGTGTGGGCGTTCGCCGCTGGCATCGCCGATCTCCTTTGGATTGACTCGCCCAGCCACCCAGAAGGGCGGGTTCACTTGGCGTACCATGTGGCGCCCTTCCTACTCGTTCAGGCACCTGACGGAGGGCCGCAGGAGAATGGTCTTCGACCCGCTGCTGTTCGACCGGCCCGTTCTGGTCGCGGAGTGGTGGGACGCACTGCACGACACCCCCACGCTCGTCCTGGCAGCACCCGGAGAACCACCGCTGCCCGCACGCGGCGGCTCCGGCTACTGGCCTGGCCCGGACCCACCCGAAGGCCCCGACGTGCATGCACGCGATACCCTCGAAGATTACCGGGACTTGAGCCATTGAGGGATGCAGACCTATTAAGGAGCGACGCCATGGCGGAGGCCTTGACCAGTCTCGTCACGCTGCTGGTTATTCGGGACATCGAGGAAGACGCCACGGGCGCCGCGCTGCGCTTCGAGGGGGGAACCGAGGGGCGCCTGGTCGTCCAGGACCCCGGCTACGCAAGAAGCCTGAAGCTGGCACGTCGCAGTCGGGAGCGCAGCCAGCCGGTCGGCGGGAACTTCGGCGAGCGACACGCCATCACGGAGGTGCTCCGCGCCGACAACGGCGTGCCACTACAGGTCTCGGACCTCGGATCGGAAGCAAGACTGGTCCTCTTTCAGGGCCAAGATGGCGTTTTCCGCCTCCGGCCGGATCACCCCCAGGCTGAACGCCTTCGCGGGGTGCTCGAGGAGGCGATTCGGGGACGCAAGCCGGTGTGGTTTGTGGCCCACAGGCCGGATCTGGTGCTTCTGGATACCATGCCGGCCGGGGGGCAGTAATCGCCTCGCCATTGCGCGGCGAAGTGGATGGGATTGTGATCCTGTTGGCCGAATGCGACCAGGCGGGTTCGGGGTCTTCGCCGCTGGAAGGAGGGACGCCGCGTGACTCGGAGAGCGTAATTGAGGATGTCCCCCTTTTTGGTCCGGAGCCAGAGGCGGGCGACGCGGGTCTGCGGTTGTTCGGGGGCGGTGGGGGTGGACGGCGCGGGGACAGGGGGAGTACAGTGAGTCATTGCTGACCCTCCTCAATAGGGTTGGTCACGGGCCGGGCTGTTTGCAGCAGCGCCGGCCCATTTCATTTAACTGAACCCTGGTATACCACAAAACCCGGGTGGCTTGTCAAGCGGAAAACGCAGAAAAAGCCTGAAAAACAGCGGAAAAACGATTTACAGACAAAGAGGAGCTGTGTTATGATGTATGCCACTTGAGGGCTGGCGAGCATGTGCAAGAGCGACCGAGAGCTGCGGGCGGAGCTGCTGGAAGTGGAGTACCGGCTGGCGAAGGACGCGGGGGCGGGGCCGGCGGCGTTGCGGGTGAGCGAGCAGCTGGCGAGCGAAGCCCGACGGGCGGCCGAGGCGGAGAGGAGCGGGGAGCGGGACGGCGAACGGCAGGGGGTGCTGTGGAACTGACGGCCAGGGGTGGGGGCCAGCGCGAGAGGCGGAACAACCCGGGGGCCCGCAGGGATGCCGGCCAGCACCGCGGCGGAGCCGCACCCTAAGCCGCCGCCGCCGGCCATCGCCCCGAGCGGAGGCCGGCTCGGGACCCCAAGTGCGGCGTACTCGCCGCATTTGGGGGGCGGCCGGAGCGAGACGGCGGCACCGAATGTGGTGATTTAGACTAGGAAGGGGTGGATGGTAGGTAGGTGGGTGGTGTTGGTGCCGACAGGACCGCCATCTGGGCGGTACTCCGCCGCCGTTGGAGGCATGGATGCCGGAACGCGGCCGCCTGCATGGATGTGGCGGCGCGCTTGGCGGGTCGCGTAGGAGCGGAGCGGAGGCGTACTCGCCGTAGCGGAGCGACTAGTGCCGCACCGCAGAACCCGCGTAGCACGAAAACTGGACATGGCGTATCTTGCCTGGTCCCTCGATTGTGAGGCGGGAGATCGACCTATGCCAGGGAAGGCCGCGAAGATCATCGTCAGCGAAAGGCAGCAGGTTCTGCTGCAGGAATTCAGCAAGTCGCGTACGGTCGCCAAGTGCGTGGTGCAGCGGGCGACGATCATTTTGCTGGGATTCGCCGGCCTGCTGAACGAGGAGATCGCCTCGCGGGTCGGCCTCAACCGACTGCAGGTGGGCCTCTGGCGGCAGCGCTGGCGGGACGCGTGGGATTCGCTGTGCGTGTGGGAATGTACCGAACCGCACCGTCTGCGTGAGGCGATCGTCGACATCCTCTCCGACGCCCCGCGACCGGGTGCCCCGGCGACGTTCACCGCCTTTCAGGTGTCCCAGATCGTGGCGTTAGCGTGCGAGCCGCCGAAGTTGTCGGGCCGGCCGATCGACCACTGGACGCTCCGGGAACTGCGCGACGAGGCGATCGCGCGGCAGATCGTGGAGGCTATTTCCGTGTCTCAGGTTGGCCGCTTCCTGCAGCAGGCCGCCGTGCAGCCGCACCGCAAGAAAATGTGGCTGAACACCACGGAGAAGGACCCCCAGAAGTTCCTGGCCGAGGTCGAAAACGTTTGCCGAACCTACCTCGAGGCGCCGATGAAAGCGGCGGACGGCACGCACACGGTGAGCGTGGACGAGGCGACCTCGCTGCAGGCCATCGAGCGGAACGCCCCCGACAAGCCGGCCCAACCCAACAGCGTGCCGAAGCAGGAATTCGAATACACCCGGCACGGGACGACGACGCTGACCGCCGGTCTGGACGTGGTGACGGGGATGATCGTCTGCCCAACGCTGGAGGCGACCCGTACCGAAGCGGAGTTCGTCGCGCACATCACCCGGACCGTGGACACCGACCCCACCGCCGAATGGCTCTTCGTGGTCGACTGCCTCAACACGCACATGTCGGAAAGCCTGGTGAAGTTCGTCGCCCAACGCTGCGGCGTGCCCGATGAACTGGGGAAAAAAACGACAGCGGCATCCTCGAATCGATGGCCACGCGGAAGGAGTTCCTGTCGGACGCTGCCCACCGGATCCGCTTCGTCTACCTCCCGAAGCACAGTTCGTGGCTTAACCAGATCGAGATCGTGTTCGGGATCATCCACCGGAAGCTGCTGCGGTGCGGAAACTTCACGTCGGTGACGGACCTGGAAGCGCAGTTGCGGGAATTCATGGACTACTACAACGCTACGATGGCCCACCCCTTCGCCTGGACTTACACCGGCAAGCCGGTGCAGAAGCAACGCCGCGCGAGCTTCGTCGCACCGCACCGCCGCCTCAAACTGGGGAAAATCCAGCGACTGGCGGAAGCCGCTGCCTTATGCAATGATGCTTGAGAGATGCGGCACTAGGCTAGCAGCTGGCATCGCCGTCAGCTGCGCCGGTTTTCAGGAAAAACGGTGAACGGTTACGCCGCGAGCTTCTGCGAGCGCTTTTGTTAGAGCGCTCGCAGATGCACGCGGCTAAACAACTCAGGCTTCTTTCCTCTCCTCAATCGGTTCCTTGACCGGCTGGACGAAGTGGGTGGACTTCTTGTCGGTGGTCAGCCGGGCGGCATGCTCTTCCGCTTCGTTCCTCTGCCGGAATTCGTAAGCGGCGACGCGGACGTTGGAGTTGTTGAACACTCCCCACACCATCTTCATGCGCGAAACCTTGGCGGCGCGAGAGCGTGACTTCGGTTTCTTCGGCTCCTTGGCCGGCTTGGCCGCCTTCTTCTTTTTGGGTGGCGGTGGCGCCTCCTCGTCATCGCCGGCTTCCTCGTCGCCAGCTTCGTCGTCGCCGGCGGCCTCCTCCTCATCGCCTTCGTCGTCGGCTTCTTCCTCGTCGTCGTCTTGTTCCTCTTCGTCCTCTCCCTGACGGCGCTCGTAGGCTTCGTGCTCCGCGCGTTTTTCCATGCGGTTCTGAATGCGTCCCCGTGCCATAGGCGTGATCTCCTATGCCAATCACTTGCTACCCGCGACGCAGCATCCAGGCGCTGAAAGTACTTCGCATTCGTCCGATGGGCAAGCCCGACCTGGTGGCAACGGCCCACGCAGCGAGCTATGATGCAATAGCCATTCGCCGAGGCGTCACCCGAGTCGGCTCCATGATCGCATCCCGCCGTTTTAGTCCGCTTGAACTGGCACTCCTCCTGTTCCTGGTGGCTGTGGCCGCCGGGCGCGAGGCTGGTTCCTGGCCCAGTGCGCGGATGGCGGCCGCACCGACAGCCCCATCCGTGTTCAGGACGCTACCCCGCCGACGGAACGCGAGGCCCTGATCCGCAATCTGCACGAGCATGGCTCCTTCAGCGGCCTCAGTCCTGTTGCCTCTGAGGAAGGGCCGACCGCCCACATCGCGCCGGCTTATCCCTGGCTGCTGGCCCAGGCGGGACGGCTGCCCGAGCCCGAACGCCTGATGCGCTGGCTGCAGGTGGCCCTGGGAGGCGCTGACGGCGGGCTTCTACTTCCTCTTTGCCCGGCGGGCGTTTGGTAGCCTGCTGGTGGCCACGCTGGCCGGGCTGTTCTGTGCCCTGCATCCCTTCTGGGTGTTGAGCGTGGCCGAGTTGGAAGACGGCGTGCTGGCCGCTTTCTTGCTCGGGCTGGCGGTCTGGTTGGGGGCGCGGGCCGGGCGGGACGGCGGGGCGGCGACCAGTCTGCTCTACGGCCTGACCCTGGCCAGCCTGGCCCTGGTCCGTGCTGCCATGCTCCCCTTCGCCTTCGTGGCCGAGCTCTGGTTCTTCTGGCGCTGTCGCTCCTTGCCGCGCGGCTGGCTGTATGCCCTGCTTGCCTTCCTGGGCTTTGCCAATGCCCTGGTCCCGTGGACGCTTCGCAACTATCAGGTTACCGGCGACGTGGTGCCGGTGGTCGATTCCGCCTGGTGGCACCTGTGGGTGGGCAATAACCCCAACGCGACGGGCGGCCCCGACCCGACGTCGCTGCGCCGCTCGTGGGAGGATATCTCGCGGGTGGAACGCACCCGCCGGCTGGCGGATGACGTGGTGGCCGAGGTCCGGCGCGACCCGGCCGCGACCCTCAACCGCCGGCTCTGGGCGGGCCTGGCCTTCGTCTTCGGACGGGACTGGCTAAGCGATCCGTCCCCCTGGCAGCCGGTTGCTTCCACCAGCGACACGCCCGCGTGGCTGGCCGACTCCTATCGTGCCCTGCTGATCGGCACGCTGCTCGGGCTCCTGTTGCTGGCGTTGGGAGGCTGGCGCTGGACGGTGGCCTGGCGCCGCCTGATGGGGCCGGCAGCCCTGGCCGTGGTCTGGGTCCCCTTGCCCTACGTGCTCAGCCATGCCGACCGCCTGGTGGGTCCACGGTTGCCGCTTGACGGCGTGCTCTTGTGCCTGGCCGCCTTCACCCTGGTGGCCTTGCTGCCGCGAATCGGCAAGCAACTGCGCACTGGAACAGCGCTGGAGGCCAACGCCGCGGAAAGCGGATGAGCCAGAGGGCCGATGCCTTCTGCCCTTGCTGGGGAAAAAACCGATCCGAGCCGCGCACGCAGCGGAGCGGAGTAAGCGGCCGAGCGCCGCTTACTCCGCTCCGCTGCGTGCGCGGCTCGGACTAGCCAGCGCCGGCAGCCAGCGTGCCAGCGACTCCATCGGCAGGCCAATCGGGACAAGTAATACACATCACCGCGGCCGACCTAGAAGCCGCCGGCAAGGGTGAGCCCTTCCTACCAAAACGCCTGACCAGACGCAAGAAACCGGCATAAAATCGCAGGAACGGGAACAGCGGGATCGCTACCCGCTGAAGGCCCGGCCGTGCGCTGTGGTGCCTCATCCCACGGCCGCCGGCCGGTGCCGGC
Source organism: uncultured Planctomycetota bacterium (assembly GCA_963827935.1). GTDB lineage: Bacteria > Planctomycetota > Planctomycetia > Gemmatales > Gemmataceae > DATFNV01. Next base: position 189,520 of record CAWHCN010000008.1, read on the forward strand.
CCGGCGACGATGAGGCACACAGCATGACGCCTAACCTACCCCATGCAGAGCAAGCCCACGTCAAGCTGGTGCTGGCCACACTGACGGAAGCCAAGCGGCAGACACTCCCCGAGTTATTGGCGGAGTGCCAAACCGCCGCAAAAGCCTACGCGGCTTTCCTGCGAGCGGCCCGCCACCCCGACGCATGGACCGACGCCGAGAACTATGTCGCCGCCAGGACGCCGCTCCTCAAGGCGACGGCCGACCTGGCGGACGTGCTGGGGGATCGTGGAGTACCGCCCGCGTCCGGCGCCGACGAGAGCTGGGACGGGACAACGCAAGCTCCGGCATCTTTTCGGGACCGGGCGCGGATGAGGAATGGCGAGCACGAGCCCGGCAGTTCACGGAGCAAGCACGGGTGGACCTGTCCGCACTTGAGCATAAAGCAGGCTCTGCCGAGGCTGGCAGGCCTCCGATGCCCACGGCCGACTACTGCCTGCTGCCCGGCTTCCGCGTTCGATGCGGGGATGGCGAGACAGAATTGTCGCCGCAGCTCTGGCGAATCCTCAATCAATTGCTGTCTCAAAATGACTATCCCTGCTCGCCTGACGGCTTGGAGAATGTGATAAGGGACGGGCAACTGGTCAAAACCAAACGCATCCAGAACAGGCTTAGCGACCTGTCCAAAGCCCTCGAATGCGTCAAGTTTCCGTGGACGTACAGTCTCCGCAAGTCACACATTCACCGATACTGATTTTCCCAGACGACGCGGGAAACTCGCGGGAAACGCCCTTGTAAGCTTGGCCTGTCGCCCGCGATAGAGGCCAGGCTGTGCCATCCCCCGCCGACAACGCTCCCCTGATCCCCAATCCTGAGCTGTGTTCGTGCCCGCCTCGCTGAACTGGCCCGCGAGCAGGCCGTGCTGCGCAGGGTCCTGCGCCGTGGTGCGCGGGCAGGCAACCACTGGGGCTGCGCTCTCCCTCACCAGTACCCGCGAGCTGGAGCCCGGGAAGGGGGCGGACCGTGGCGACTGAGCCCCTGCGCCGACAACCTGCCCCGCCACCGCAACCAGAGATCGGCATGCCGACCACCGTCCCGCCAGGGTGGGCGGCCGCCGGCTGGGCTTCGTGCCCGCAGGCCTGGCTGCGCGCTGCTGGTGTCGGTGGCCGACCGGCGCAGAATCGAGGAACGCCAGGCCGATCCGGCAGCGGGCCACCAGGCCGCCGCCCGACACCGAAAAGGCGGAGATTGCGAGTCGATGAAACGCCGGCGGCCGGGCTGACACCCGGCCGCGGCTAACCGAACTGGATTTGCTAATGGACATCCTACCCGAACACTCCGCCGCCCGGCAACGGCTCCCCCGACCCGAACGGGCTCCTCCCCATCCGGCTCTACGCCGGCGGCCGCTGGCCTGACGCCGGGCTCGTGCTGGCATGGGCTCGGCTACGCCTCCAGCGGTACGAGGCCCACGTCCGCCGCCGATTCGAGGGGGGTGCCACATGACCCCCACCAGCAACGGCCAGGCTCGCCGCGGGACCGGCGATCCACGGCAAGATGTTCTGTCCCGACTCAAGGGCGTCGTCGCCGGGAACGGCGGCAGCACCTTCTCAGCACTGTGCCCCGCCCACGAAGACGCTAAACGTAGTCTGAGTGTCTCAATTACCGACGGCGGGACCGTCCTGCTGAAATGCCATGCCGGTTGCAACACCAAGGCCGTTGTCGAATCCCTCGACCTCAACATGGTGGATCTGTTCCCGGACACCGGGACGACCCGCGGCAATGGCGTCAAGACCCTTGGCACCATCGTCAAGACCTACGACTACCAGGACGAAACGGGCCAACTGCTATTCCAGGTAGTGCGGTTCGAGCCGAAGGATTTTCGGCAGAGAACGCCAGACGGCAACGGCTGGAGCTGGAAATTGAATGGCGTGCAGCGGGTACTCTATCGCCTGCCCGCGATCGTCGCCGCCCCGCTGGACCAGGCCGTTTTCGTCGTCGAAGGGGAAAAGGACGTTCAGCGACTGGAGCTAGAAGACCAGCTAGCCACCACATGCCCCGGCGGCGCGGGGAAATGGCGATCCGAATACAACGCCGTCCTCACCGGCCGCCCCGTAGTAATCCTGCCCGACAATGACGAGCCAGGACGGCAGCATGCGCAGCATGCTGGCAATCACTACGCGGCATCGCCGCCTCCGTCAAAATCGTTGAACTGCCCGGCTTGCCCCCGAAGGGTGACGTATCGGACTGGCTCGACAACGGCGGCAACGCGGGGAAACTGTCGGAGCTGATCGAGGCGACACCTGCCCTGTCCCCGTTCGGCGAGTCCCCGGTTGAGGATACCGCACCTGCCAAGGAGGATACCCGCCAAGTGTCGGGTACGGTAGATGAAGAGGAGGAATTATCCGAATCTGTCGCCCCCGAGCCGGAACCCCAGGCCGAGGCCCAGGAGGTTGACGCACCCAGAGCGCCGGGCCAGGTTCGCCAGACGCCGCACAGCCGCCGCCGAAGAAGAGAAAGCCAAAGCAGGCGGAGGACCCCACCCCAAAGGGCGAAATCCACCCCACCGACAAGGGCAACGCCCAGCGGATCGTCAAGCGCCACGGGCGGGATATGCACTACGTCCACCCGTGGAAATCCTGGCTCGTCTGGGATGGGACACGCTGGGCGGAGGACCAGACCGGGGAGGCAGTGCGGCGCGTCAAGGAAACGCAGGACTCCCTTTACAAGTGGGCCGGCGAGAAACTCAAGGCCCTGAACGCGCTGCCCGACGAGGACCCCCGCAAGCAGCAGATTCCCGCCGTCAAGAGCATCGTGGCCCACGTCCTGCGCTGGGAGGACATGCGGGCCACCATGCGGTCCCTGGAGTCGGCCCGGTCGGAGCCGGGTATCCCTGCCCTGCCCGAGCAGCTCGACACGGACGGCTTCCTGTTCAACGTCATCAATGGCACCGCGAACCTGCGCACCGGTCAGTTACAGCCCCACCGCCGCGAGGAACTGATAACCAAGATCGCCCCCGTCCACTACGACCAAGCCGCTACCTGCCCGCTGTGGGACCGATGCCTTGACCGTTGGATGAGGGGCAACCAAGGCCTGATTCGCTACCTGCAGCCGCGTCGTCGGCTACGGCCTGACAACCGACGTGTCCGAACAATCGCTCTGGTTCTTCTACGGTCTCGGCGCCAACGGGAAGTCAACCTTCCTTCTCACCATCCTTGCGCTGCTGGGCGGTTACGCCATGCAGGCAGTAAGCGACCTGTTGATGGTGAAGCACAACGAGAGCCACCCGACCGAAAGAGCAGACTTATTCGGCAAGCGGTTTGTGGCCACCATCGAGACAGAAGAGGGCAAACGCATCGCCGAGGCGTTGATGAAGCAGGTCACCGGGGGCGATCCGATTCGCGCTCGCAAGATGTTCAAGGACTTCTTCGAGTTCTTTCCCACGCACAAGATCATCCTGGCGGCCAACCACAAGCCGGTCGTTCGCGGCACCGACTACGCCGTCTGGCGACGCATCAAGCTGGTGCCCTGGACGGTGACGATTCCAGAGGCGGAGAAGGACAAGCACCTCCCCGACAAGCTGAAAACCGAACTGCCGGGCATCCTGCAATGGGCCATCCGCGGCTGCTTGGACTGGCAACGGGAAGGACTCGCCGAGCCGGAGGAAGTGACACAGGCCACCGCAGCCTACCAGGCCGAACAAGACACCGTGCAGGATTTCGTCAACTCCTGCTGCAATCGGCATCCCGAGGCGAAGGCCCAATCGTCCGCCCTGCTAGCGGCCTATCTCGCATGGAGCGGCGACAAAGTGATGACTGCCCCGGCATTCCGCAAACGCTTGGAGAATATGGGGTTCGAGAGCAAGGCGGCACCGGCGGAGCCTACTTCTGGCGGGGGATCATGCTGATTCAAGCTACCCCGGAGGGGGACGATAGTGAAGGTAGGTGAAGGTATTTCCCAACCCCCCTTCAGAGGGGGGTCCTGAAGCGAGGTTCGGAAATGGGTTCACCTACCTTCACTACCTGCGCACGAACAAGGGAGGAAATTGGCCCGCAGCCACAGTGGCACTAAGTGGCTTCCAAGGGCCGAAAGGGCAACCTCTCCCACCCCCGGCCGCCGCCGTGGCCGCCAGGCACACGAACGCGACGGCCGACGGAACGTTGGCCGCCTCGACGGGCCGATGCGCCAGAGAGGCCGCCAGGGGCCTTCCCGGGGAAGGGGGATGACATGAACGCCGACGACGCCCACCGGGCCGAAGCTATGCGACTGGCCGCCCTCCCGGCTGACGTTCGCCAGCAGTTCCTCGACGCCTTCCGGGTCGGGGCCGACGATGCCGAGTTGACGCCCGACGAACAGGACCAGGCCCGGGGTCGGGTACTGGCCCTTGAACAGCTCCTCCGAGAAGGGGGTTGAGAGTGTTACCTTTGGAGTCCCGAACAAACTGGACACGAAACACGGGGTTTACCCTTGCCTTCTGCCTGTCCCCATGCGTATCCTTTGGAGTGTACTTTCAAGGTAACACTTTCCAAAGGGGGCGGGTCATGCTGGCCGTTTACGTCAGGGTGTCCAGTGTCGGTCAGGAGACGCGGTTCCAGGAGCCCGAGCTACGGGCATGGGCGGCGGGAGGGAGTCCGCGGGGGAGTCGGTTCAATGGTTCCGCGACAAGTTGACGGGGACCACGATGGATCGGCCGGCATGGCAGAAGTTATGGGCGGGTGTCCTGTCGGGGCAGGTGACGCGGATTGTCGTTTGGCGACTGGACAGGCTTGGCCGCACTTCCCGGGAGCTGGTGATGCTGCGGGATGAATGAGTTGCCCGCAAGGTCGGGTTTGTGAGTCTCCGCGGCGGCATGGACCTGAACACCCCGGCCGGGCGGTTGATGTTCAACGTGATAGCGTCCGTCGCCGAGTACGAAACCGAGGTTCGCAAGGAACGGCAGCTCGCCGGGATCGCCAAGGCGAAGGCCGAGGGCAAGGTATGGGGCGGCAGAAGGCCCGGGACGCGGATAACCGTCACCGTGGAGAAAGAGGCACTGGTGCAGCAACTCCACGGCGAAGGCAAGCCGATTGCCGTTATCGCCCGACTGGCCGGCCTGTCCCGCAAGACGATCTGTGCGGTACTGGCCCGGGTGAAGTGAGGCAGGACGATGGAACACAAGGGCGGTGAGCGGTTCGAGCTGCTCCTTCAGGCCCAGAAATCCGACGTGCTGCCCGCGTGCCGGTTGAGGGGCTTGCTCAAGGCCGCGCTGAGAACGTGGGGCTTGCGATGCCTGAGTGTCCGCGACGTGACACCCACCTGTGCCCCCGGTGAAGCGACAGCCGCCGCGGCGGGCCAGCAACCGGAAGGGGGTTGAAGGGCCATGCCCGTTGACAGATTCACATTGACGGTTGAGGCCCTGCCCGGCGATGTTGGCGATCCCGACGACTACAGGCGGCCGCCGTGGCGTTGAAGCGGATCGGGCTGGCGGTAGTGGCGATTGAGGAGCCCGCTCTGCCGTTGCTCTTCCTGGACTGGGAGCGATGCGGTTGTGGTTATCGTGCTGTAGCCGCCGGCAGGAGCAAGAGTGCCGTTCGTGCTGCGGTTCGCCGCATGTTGCACGGGCAGGATGGGGGAATTGTTCTGCCGTTGGGGGTGTCACCATGATTGATCCGACACACAGTTTCGTCGGCTCTCTTCGCTGTGCGGGACTGAGGGGACGACGCCCGTGGACGCCGATTTGCAGCGACGATAGCGAGGCCGCTTGCTGGGTGCGTCTGACAAAGTGCCAAGGGCAGGCACTTGCGAAATGAGCGTCCTGCCGCGTGGTGAGAGCCCCAACAAGGCGTTGGCTGGACGACGCGGGAGCCGCTGATGACTCACGACGGCCACCGTGCCCGGCTTATCCGCCTGTTCCATGCGGCGGTATTCGGTCCCGTTGGCATTCCGGCCGACATTGACCAGGAAATGCTGGTGGACCTGTTCCGCCGATGGGTGACAGAACAGCACGACCAGGGCAGCCCGGGATTCCGCCACTTGCTTGAATTGGTTGTGAGCGAGTGCGAAGGCGAGCTATCCCTCGATCAACATGGGCGGTTTGCTGGCGAGTTGACCGGCGGCCGCATGGAAAGATCATGGCGACACCGCGGCCAGCTTGCCCCGGAGCGGATCGCCGACACCGACTGAGGAGGACTCTTGCCATGACGACCAGCAGGCCCAGGCCCGCCGAGGCGGCCGCCTCAACCCGGGCCGGCGAAAGCCAGCGTTGCGCCGATGCAAAGGCCGGGAAGGGGTCGCCCATTTCCTCGACCTCCGAACCGCATCCGGCACACAACTGGCGTCTGACCGCGGTTACCGAGTGCAACTGGATTTACGAATCCGCGGCAGAGCGGCCGGCGCGGGCTTCGGTGACGGTGACGTTCCAGTTACCAGGCGATGAAGGCGGCCGCGACCTTCGCGAGACATGCGACGATGAAGTTTTCCAATTGCCTTGACGCCGCCACTCGTGAGGCGGAGGGGGTCGACGAACTGGCCGCCTTCCGGCAGGCGTCGGAGCGACTTGCCGCCGCCATGAACGCTCTCCAGATGCGCGTGCGCACTGGCGGATTCGGAGGCCCGTCTTGAAAACTTCGCCGCCGGCGGCCTGGCGCAGGAGGACTTCGCCTATTCGGTGCTGCTGGCGGATCGCGACCGCGACCGCCAGCGCTCGCGCTCTTGCAGGAGGGCCTCGCACCGATGCAACGAGCGTTCAAGAGGCGGGAGACGCTTTGGCTCTCGGCGTCAGACCGCATCGCCAGCGAGAACCAGGGCTGCCTCTACGTCGAAGTCGATCGCCCAGGACGCCCAGCATCACCCTGCCCCCGGATGTAGTGGCCTTGCTCAACGTGCTGGCCCTGGCCGAGAACCTGAGAGATTCGGCCGGGCAAATGAGAGGGGCCGAAACTCGCCGGCGAATCGACCCAAGCCTATTACCGCCAGCACTGCCGAAGCCGCCGGCCGGCAAGTCAGGCCTGATTCCGCCGCCGTGGATGACGAGCACGGAGCCGCCCGCGTTAGTGGGGTGACATCTTGGATTCCAACTGTCCGAAAGTTGGAAGGCCCAACGATGCTACAATGGTGACATACTCGCCCCGGTGTTTTCCCAAGGAGCCCACGATGACGAAACCGAACGTGTGGATCGACTAGGGCCATCGCCGAGCTGGCTGAGGAAATCCAAAGTGGCAAGCGTGCCGTCGTCTGGATGAAGAACTGGCGAGCGACATCTATGCACGCGAGCCATCCTTGGGGCCGGGTCGCGTGGGCGGTTTGGGTGCGGCTTGTCCGACGTGCCACGACCAACTACGGCAACCGCCGCAGTACCGGCTGGATGCCGCCGCCCGTTTCGAGTCGGAGCGGGCCATCGTCGCCGAGGCGATCCGCGGTGGTGTGCCGAACAATTCGAGGGAGGCGGAATCGCACTTTCGATGGAGATTCCGCCCGGCGGCCGAGTCAGCCCGTACTGCGCCCGCCGGGTGGTCGAGGAACTGTTAGGCATCACGCTGCGCGAGCCCACCCCAGCAGAACTTGCGGCAGGCTTCATGGCCGGCGCCCGGGCCAACATGGATGAGGAGCACCGCAAGGAAGTGGTTGAGGAGTTCCGCCAGAGCGCAGGTGTTTGTCCGTGATCCATCACCGTCGCCCAGGAGAGTCCGAATGTCCAACATCCGCAGACCCCGCCCTCTCAGGAAGCCGCCAAGGGCGCCGACGAACGCTCTGATTGAGCAGTGCCGTCGGCAGGGGGTGCGCAGGGCCATGAAACCCCGTGCTGGAGGAGCACCTCCGACAGCCCAGAAGGCCGCCGAACCGAGGCGCGAGGCCGTTCATTTTGTGACCGCCCGACTTCAACCACAGGGAGAAATGAGACATGGCAGCAAAGGCAAAGAAGGTGACCTTCAGCGGGAAGAAGAAACCCGCCGCCAAGAAGAAGGCAAAGGGTGTGGCTGAACTGCCCATTCGGCCAGAACGCCAAGGGCGGCGACAAGAAGCGACGGTTCCTGGAGGGCCGGCGACGAGCCAGGGCAAACGCATCTAATTCCCCATAAGAAGGCCAAGAATCGCCTCGCGGATCTCGTCGTTCCATCCCGCTTGCAAGCGTTTCTTCTCGATGCCGCCCGTGCTTGATTCGTCGCGCCGCAACAGGGAGACTACCCAGCGACGCAGCAAGGCGAGGTTGGCCGCGGCATTGCCGGTACGCGCTCGGTTGCGATCCTCTGCGAAATACATGTCCAGCACCCAGTGGAGCCCGTTTTAATTCCCCGATGGCCACGAATCGCCACGGCCAACTTCTTCGCCTGAGGCGACAGACTGCTGATGAAGATAGCGCACCTCCGACTTCTCCACGCCCCCTTCCTGGTAGGTCCGGGTACAGCGAGCGATGCTCTTCAGGTCGCGCGACGCCTCTAGGTTGCCAGCGTCTCTGGCACCGCCATGGTTTGCGTGCGGTGCATCTCCTGGCGACCGTGGCCCTTGTCGTACGCCGTGTGCGTCCGCACCGTGGCCGATCCCTGACCGTCGTCCACGGCCTCGAACGCTGCGACGATGTCCTCTTCCAAATGGTCCTGATTTCCTTTCACCGCCAGCACGTAATCCGCCCCTTTGTCGCGAATCTTGGCCGCTATTCCTTCTGGCACCCCATGGCGTCGATGGTCACGATGGCCCCGGTCAATTCCAACACCTCCAACAGCTTGGGAATAGCGGTAATCTCATTGGACTTGGTGGCCACAACCTCTTGGCCCAGCAGCAAGTGATTCGCCGTTGCCCAGGCGCTGACGACGTGCAGTGGGTTCTGGCCCTTGGCCTTGTCCAGAGTGGTGCAGTGCCATCTTGCCGTCGATGGCCACCAACTGGCCGTCGGTGCTCTCCTGCAGGGCCGCCACCCACTCCAGGAAACAGGCAACAAAGGCCTTGCCATCCAGGGCGGCAAACACCCGCGTGAACGTATCGTGCGACGGCATGCCATTGGGCAAGTCCAGGTATTTCTCCAACCAGGCCCGCTCGCTGGTGCCGAACTTGGCCATGGCGACGCAATCGTTGGCGCCACTGACGACGGCACACAGGGCGATGAAAAGGATGTCCAGCAGGTCGTGACGTTTGGTGCGGTTCACCCGCGGGTCCGTCAAGGTGGCGAAGGGGGAAAGCAAGGTACCGGCGCGGGACTGCGACATGCCGATTCTCCTCCGTGAGACGGGCGACTTCGAGGAGAATCATTCGCGAGTCCCTTGTCCCAGACTACTGAACAGCCAATAATGCACAGGCGTTTAGATGCGTTTGCCCTGGGCGACGAGCCGATTCCAGACTGATGTTTATTCGAAGCCCGAAAGTTGTGTTCGGCCGTCGCCCGTCGCCAACGGAGTCAGGCCGCGCCCCGAGGCACACCGCGAAGGCCCAGGCACGCCGCGTGGCGGCGCTCGCCCATGCCGCCGACGTGCTGGACGTGTTACCGCAGCCCGGCGAGAGTTTGCACGCGGATAATGACCGGCCGATACGACCTGTTGACCCTTGCCGTGGCGATTCTCGACAAGTTGGGTCCGGCAACCGCCCTTCGTCTGGCGACGCTTGGCTACTCTCCGAGGAACCTTGGCGAGAATGGTGCGCCTTCTCGACACGGGGGCCGTGAAGACGTTGACCCTGTTGTGCTCCGCGTTCTTCCGCGACCACGACAAGGCTCTGTGGGCGGAGACCATTGACACATTCCGCAGCCGTGGCCAGCGGGCGGCGGCGAGCAGGAATCACTGCAAGGTTATTACTTTCGCATTCGAGTCGGGCGTCCGGCTCGCACTGGAGGGATCGGCCAACCTGCACAGCAACGGCAATTGGGAGCAATTCGCATTGTTCAATGACGCCGGGTTGTATGACTTCCATGCGGGTTGGATTGACGCGGAGATCGAGAAGCATAGAGCCAGAGACAATCGAAACCCAGGAGACGCAATCCCGGGAAATGGCAGCCGCCCCCAGCCGAGTGATGCAACAGCAACGGATTGAGGAGATACTCGCGATCCGGCTGGACGGGGCACGGTTTTGGGATTGTGAAGCCTACGTCCGCGAGCAGGAGGCCAAGGGGGAGCCGCCCTGGACCATCACCGAGGGCGGAAAAGGGTTGAGTACCCGGACCGTATGGAGGCTCATCGAGCGGGCCAACACGCTATGGCGGAAGGCGTGCGAAGATAACAGAGATCGGCTTCTCTTCCGCCACATCGCACAGCGCAAGCATATTTACACAAAGGCGATGGCAGCGGGAGATTACAGAACCGCCCTGGCCGCGGCTAACTCCGAGGCGGAGTTACTTTCTCTCTTTCCCCCAAAACAGAGCGTTCGCTTGAGTAACCACGTCCTTACGCTGAACATTCAGGAAGAGATCATCACCGCCCCCCGGACCATCGAGGCCCAGGCCCCGCCAGCCATCGAGCACAAAGAGGCCCCACCCCATGAAAGCAGCACCAACGGAACCGGCCAAGACAATCAAGCTACACCCCGCACAGCAGGCGTTCCTCAAGAGTGACGCGATTTACCGCGCCTTTTGCGGGGGTATCGGCTCGGGGAAATCATGGGCCGGCGCTATGACCTCATCCGCAGGGCCAAGGCGAACCGCACTTACATGGTGTGCGCCCACCTATACCGTACTTAGCGACTCCACGTTTAGGACATTTGTGCAATTGGCGGAAAATTTAGGCATCGCGAAGGACGTTCGCCGAGGAGCCCCGCCTTCAGTGGAGCTGGCGACCGGCGCGGAGGTACTCTTCCGGTCCGCCGACAAACCCGACCGGCTAAGAGGACCAAACCTATCCGGAATCTTACTGGACGAGGCCAGCCTTATGATCCGGGATGTTTTCAACGTGAGTATTGGCCGGCTCAGGGAAGGAGGTGAGCAGGGTTGGCTCTCCGCGGCGTTCACGCCGAAAGGCAAAGGACACTGGACGTTCGAGACGTTCGCCACGGGCCGGCCGGATACCGCCATCTTCTTTGCGAAGACCTCGGACAACCCTTTCCTGCCGCCCACCTTCGAGGGGGCCGTCCGTCGGCAGTACACGTCAACGCTCGCCCAGCAAGAGCTCGACGGTGGTTCATCGACGCGGGCGGGGTCCTGTTCCAACGGGACTGGTTTGAGATTGTGGACAAGGTGCCGCCGTTGCTCGCGCTGGCCCGCGGGTGGGACCTCGCCGGCACAGTCAAGGACGAGGGGAAGGCCCGCGACCCGGACGCCACCGCGGGTGTCAAGATGGGCAAGGCGCAGGACAGGGACGCACTACCTTCTGGACCTGCGCCATCTCCGCGGCAGCCCGGGCCAGGTGGAGTCGCTGGTCCTCGACACCGCCAAGGCGGACGGCCAGCACGTGCCGATCGCGATGGAGCAGGAGCCCGGCAGCGCCGGCAAGTTCGTTATTTCGACCTTCCTGCGCCTTCTGGCGGGCTATCAGTTCCACGGCGTGCCCAGCACCGGGAGCAAGGTTGACAGGGCGCTCCCATTCGCCGCACAGGCCGAGCAGGGCAAGGTGAAGCTGCTGCGCGGCCCGTGGAACAAGCTGTTCCTGGACGAGGCGGAGCTGTTCCCGTTCGGCGCCCACGATGATTGCATTGACTCGGCCAGCCTGACTTTCACTCGGTTGAGCTGGCGTCAGATCGAAACGCTGCCGGACGTACTGCCCCTGACCCCGGGCTATTCGCCGCCCGGCGCCCCGAGCCGTTCCAGCAGCCCCGAAAGACTGGAGCAATGGGGGACAACCAGTACGGTTATGACGGTCCGGTGGGCACTGTCTTTGGTCCAATCCGTGATCCGTTCGGTTTCTAGTCCGGGGGGTGTCGATGGACCACTGCCGCAACTGCGGAGCGCCCGCCGACGCTGCCCATCGCTTCCTCTGTCCCCGCTGCTATGGCGACGGGCCGACGCGATCTTGTTTCTCCGCGACCGGGGCGCGAATCGCCGATCCGCCCCGTCTGGTGGAACCGCAGCCGTCGGTTTACTCGCCGCCGCCGATTGTGCTGCACGCGCCCCCTCGACGGGCCCCGCGCCGGAAAATGACGCACCAGGATGCCCCAGGAGCGACGATCTCCGCCCCAGGCGACCCGTAGAACGCCCCGCCCACGTGAAACACCGGGCTCGGGGAAGTGCTGGCGTATACCGTGCGGCCACGCGGCCGGAACTCTTCCGATAACGGATCGTTACCGGAAGACATAGCCCCGATGCAATCCAGTCGTGCCCAGCAACTCGCGGCGGTGCCGTGGGAGAAGATCGCGGAGAAGATCGACGCGGCCCGCGTGCATTTCTTGCTTGCCCACCCGTGCGGCCAGAGTTCTAATGAGACGTGATCCTTTGCCGCGTTCGCTCTGGCCGTCCTGGAAACCGGCTAGGGCGGCGCGGCATTTCCAGAAAGGACGACGACATGAGCCCAGCCGAGACCGTCCCCGAAGACATCGAGAGTCTACTGGGCCGGAAGGAACTGACGCACGGAGCAAAGATCGCATTTGTAGCACAACTCATTCGCATCGTGTTAGAGGAGCCTAAACAGATCGCCTACAGCAAAGAAGATACCCAGAGAGTTTTGCGAAGCCCTGGCTGTAGTGCGCGATGCGGCAAGTACCCCAACGTACGCGAAATCGCCAGGCGGGCCTGCACCGGCAGGCACACCCATCGGACCGCCTACACGCCCGCTGAGTAAGCACGAACAAAGGATCGCTGAGCAGGAGAAGAAGATCACCGCCACGGTTCAGGAAGCCTGTACCCTTCATGTGCCGGGCAAAGGACTAGAGTGGGATGCCACACGAATCCTGAAACGCGCGATCGAAAAGGCGATTGAAACGGCCTGTACGGAGGCCGACAAGGCCACAGCGTACGCGATCGAGGCGTATCGCCTTGCCGTCATGGCGGCAAGAACGAGCGACGAGTGCCGCGCACTTCTGGCAGCAGCCAAAGAAGACCTTTACGCCCTACTCAGGTTTTGCAAATCGAAAGGGCCAGAAAAGGCGGACTCAGTTGGCTCCGGGTTTTTCAAACCCCCCAAGAACGAGTTTTACCAGCGGGTGGAACGCCCGCATCGCACACCAGGCGGCCCGTAGAAACCACAAGGCCCCCAGCAGCTGGACGCCACCGGGGGCCGCGTGGTGCAACCAGGCAATCACCCCTTCACGCTGACCAGGGCCGGCTCGGCTCCGGCGGGAATCTCCACGTTGACGTAGGCCGGCTCCGGGCAGGGGACCTTGACCGTGAACGCGACCAGGCGAAAGCCGGACCGCTCGTTGAGGGCGCCGATCTCCGATTCGTACCGCTCGACAGCCGCCTCTTGCGTGGTGCCGACTTCGTACTGGCCTTCATCATCGACGCAGGCCCAGAGTTCGAGTTCGCACAGGGACATGGGGGAGACTCCAGAGGGGCAAACGTGGTTGGCTGTCATACGCCAAGTAGAGTATACGCCACTTGACGGCCGGGCGTCAAGTCGGGTATACTCCTTTTGACGTAAGTCGTGGTACACTCCCCCTGCCGAGTGGCAGGGGGGCTAACCGTGGGCAGGCAAACGGCAAAGACCGCGCGGGAGATAGAGATGGGCACCAGGTTCAAGCGGCTGCGCGAGGCGGCCGGGATGAGTCAATCGGAGCTGGCGATAACAAGCGGCGTGCCGCTGCGGTCCTACCAGCAATGGGAGCAAGGCCGGCGCACGCCGCTACTGGACGCCGCCGCACGCATCGCCGAGGCCCTGGACGTGAGCCTTGACGAACTAGCGGGGATCGGTTCCCCGCCCCGCAGCCGCAAGTCGAAGGAAAAGTGAAGGAAAACGCCGCGCCGACCCTGCCAGGCCGACGCGGCTGAGAAACGAACGAAGGGCAGTTTACGACAGGAGAAACGAACATGCCAGCAATTCGCGCCGCCGCCTATTACCGCATGAGCGACGACCGGCAGGAGAACAGCATCGACCGGCAGAAATCCCAGGTCGAGCCCTACGCGGAAAAGAACGGCTACAACATCGTTGCGGTCTATGAAGACCTTGGCATCACCGGCTCGGAGATCGCCGGCCGGAAGGGATTGCGGCGCATGCTGCGCGACGCACAGTCCGGCAAGTTCGAGGCGATCCTCTGCGACGACAAGGACCGTTTCGGACGGTTCGACTCCATCGACATGGGGGAGATCATCGCCCCGCTACGTCGGAAGGGCATTCACATCAACACCGTGGCCCAGGGCCGGCGCGATTGGGAATCCTTCGGCGGCCGGGTGACGGATGCGGTGATGCAGGAAGCAAAGCGAATGGAGCAGGAGGCCATTTCTCGCCGGGTCCTGTCAACGCAGCTTCTCAGAGCCCGCGACGGCCACGACACCGGCGGCCGGATGCTTTACGGCTACTGCTGGGAGACCGACAGCGACGGCAACAGGAAGCGCGTGCCGGACGGCCACAGGGCCGAGATCGTGCGCTTCATCTTCCGCCAGTATGACCAGGGCTGGACGCTTTGGGCCATCGCGGAGGAGCTGTACCGCCGCGGGATGTCGAGTCCCACTGGCAAACCGCGCTGGACCCGTTCCGTTATTCAGCGCCTTCTCAAGAATCGCCGCTTTGTGGGCGACTTCACATGGGGCGTTCACGCATCCGGCAAGTGTCATCGCTACGCAAAGAACGGTCTGCGCACCACGAGCCGCGGACAGCACGGGCAAGAAACCAACCCCGCCGATGAGTGGATCATCCGGCCCGAGGCCCACGAGCCGCTGATCGACCGGGAGACATTCGAGCGCGTGCAGGCCCGGCTCCGGGGCAACCAGGGCAACACGACCCCCCATCCCAACGGAGGCAACTTCATCCTGAGCCGGATGCTCGTTTGCGGACATTGTGGCAGCACGCTGGTCGGCATCACGGCCGGCAAGAGCCGCGTCTACGTCTGCCGCGGCTATCTAGCCCACGGGAAGGATTACTGCCGCCGAAACTCCATCCCCGAGAAAACCGCCGTCAACGCGCTCTGCGCCAGTTGCAGCAGGCCTTCCTTGACCCGGACAACTTGAAGCAGCTCCGCGCCGAAGTGGCCGCCGTGCAGGCCGAGCAGACGAGCGAGGACCATTTGCAACGGATGAGGAAGCGGATCGAGGCCATCGGCCGGAAGATCGACCAGGGGACCGAGCGGCTTATCATCGTTCCGAAAGACCTCATTCCAGGCCTGGCGGTCAAGCTACGCCAGTTGGAACAGGAGAAGCGGGAGCTACAGAAAGAGCTACACGCCATCGAGGCCGCGGCCGCGGTCAACGAGCTGGAAAACCGCATATCAGAGGCCGAAAACGCGCTGTGGGCGCGACAGGACGCTCTACGGGCCGAGGACTACCCCTTGCTTCGCCAGGTGCTGCGCGAGATGGTTTCCCGGGTCGAATTCTTCTGGACCCACCGGCAAGTCGGCAAGGTCACACGCTGCCGGTTGCTCCGGGGCGAGGTGCATTTGCAAACCAGTGAAGGTATGTCAGAGTTGTTTCCATCGGCAGGCCAATGACGTTGCTCAGGCTTCCCTGGACAATGCGGACATACGGATCGTCGAGCCCCTCGATGGCGTAGGCGCCGGAGTTGTTGGCCCATTGCCGCGTCGCCAGGTAGGTCTCCAGGGCGGCGTCATCGAGCGGCTGGAACAAGACGCGGGTCACCTCTTGCCAGGCCAGTTGGACGTCGTCGGGCCGTCGCCAGAGGCAGGCGCCGGTCCACAGCTCGTGCTCCTTGCCGCCGAGTTGGCGGAGAATGCGGCGAGCGTCGGCGGCATCGACGGGCTTGCCGATGACGGAGCCGTCGCACCAGGCGACGGTGTCGGCGGCGAGGATGATGCCGTCGGGAACGCGCGGCGCCACGGCGGCAGCCTTGGACCACGCCACCTGTTGCACAAACGCACGGATGTCACGGACGCCCTGGCCGCGCGGCTCGTCGATGTCGGCGGGGATTACGTCGAAGGTGTAGCCGGCCTCGGTCAGCAGCTCGCGCCGCGCCGGCGAGGCACTGGCCAGGATCAGGCGGATTGGCAAAGCCCGGGACATCGCTGTAGCACCGCGTGAAGAATGGGCCAGAGGCGCTCGGGAGTCAGCTCGGCCATGCAATCGAGGCGCGAGCAGGTCTTGACGTAGCTGCCGGCGCAAGGCACGCGCGTTTCGACGGCGTTCGCCGCCTGCCCATAGGGTCCATTGCGAGCCACCCGGGTACAGGTATAGGGCGCGACGATCGGCCGGCCCAGCGCCGCGGCCAGGTGCAAGGGCCCGGTATCGTTGGCGACCATCACGTCCATCCGCGCCAGGACCGCGGCGAGTTGGGGCAGGGTGGTTCGGCCACTCAGGTTTCGCCAGGGTCCGGCCAGCAGGGCGCCGGCGGTGCTGGCCAGCGCCGCCTCATCGGCGCCGCCGACGAACAGCACGGTGCCGCCAAACTCCGCCTGGGCCCGCCGGGCCAGGGCCGCGAAATGCTGCGGCGGCCAGCGCTTCGTCACCCAGCGCGAGCCGATGCCAAAGGCCAGCCACGGCTGCGGACAGTCGTGCAACATTTCCTCGGCCCAGCGGCGTTCGGGCTCGGCGATGGGCAGGCGGAACTCCATCGGACCGTCCGCCACGCCCAGGGCGCCGGCCATTAGCCAATAACGATCGACCGCGTGCAGGGCCCTGAAATCGGGAACGCGGACGATGTCGGTGTAGGTCCAGGTCGATCCTTCGCGGGCACAGCTGAAGCCGACGCGGCGCGGGGCGGCACTCACCGCCGCGAACAGGCCGCTCCGCAGCAGACCCTGCATGTCGATGACCAGGTCAAACTGCCGCGCGCGGAACTCGCGCAAGCAGCGGGCGAAGCTCAGAGCCGCCTTCACCAGGCCGTAACGTGTCAGCCCGCGATCGAACGGCAAGGTGGCATCCAGGTCCGGATGGCCGCGGAGGAGCGGTTCGTAGGTCCGGTTGACCAGCCAGGTGATGTGGGCTTGCGGATACCGGCGGCGCAGGGCGGTCAGCACCGGCAGCGTCTGCACGATGTCGCCCAGGGCGCTCGGCTTGATCAGGGCGATGCGCCGGGCGGGATAGTCGCGGAGGGGGAGGCGGGTCATGTGGCGAATCCTTTCGCGATACGGCCTGCGGTTTCGCAGTTCGTGCGAAGCCGCAAGCGGCTTACTCCTGGGGCAATCGCATGGCCAGCAGCTGGACAACCGCCATCAGCAGGGCGCCGGCGACATAAGGCAACACGTGCGATGGCTCCACGAAAAACAACGAAGGTCCGATGGCCGGTCCCAGGATGCGCGCCAGGGCCGACATCGACTGGTTGACCCCCAGGATTTCACCCTGGCGGCTTGGGTCGGACCGCTTGGAAACCAGGGACTGCACCGAGGGAGTCATGAGGGCGAACCCGGCGACCAGGACGGCGAGGATGACCAGGGCGATCGGGACGACCACGGCCGTCTGGGTCAACATTCCGCCGTTGACCGCGAGCAGGGTGCCGATAACGGCACACAGTCCAACCAGCATGAGGGCCACGCCGACACGCAAGAAGCGCAATTCGCCGATGCGGCCGACCAAACGGCGGTAGATGCCGCCCTGGACCAGCATCAAGACAACCCCCACGAAGGCGAAAATGAGCGAACTCTCGCGGATGATGTGTTCGAGCTGCTCATCGGTCATTTCGCCCATGCGCAGTACCTGGCCGGCGCTGAGCAGGAATTGATTCATGAGGGCGAGCGTCGATTCCAGGCTGCCGAAGGCGAACGTCGCCAGGAAGAAGGTGGCCACCAGGGCGCCGACCACCGGCGTCCGCAGGACGCCGATAGTGGCGCCGAAGCGAAACCACTGCCGCCGTCCGGCCACGTTCCCGGTGCGCAAGGTCTCGGGGAGCAGGGCGATGGCCAGCACCAGGGCGACCAGCGACAAGAAGGAAGCGGCCACGCCCGGGGCCGCCTTGTAAGGCATCAAGAACGACAGGAAGCACAGGACCGGGCCGCAGGTGAAGCCGATGCCGAAGGCGATCCCAATCAGGGCCATCCCGCGGGCCCGTGTGGCGAACGAAGTGCAATCGGCAACCACGGCCTGGGCCGTCGAGATGGTGGCCCCGGCGATGCCGGCCCCAATGCGGGCCACCAGGATCAGAATCAGGGCCAGGCCCGGCTGGCCGGCGAAGCCGATGTACGAGGCGTAAGCAAACAGGCCATAGAATACGACCGACCCGGCCAGGCCGAGCAGAAGGATCGGCCGTCGTCCGATACGGTCCGAAATGCGGCCGTAGATCGGCGCGAACAGGAACTGCATGAACGAGAACGAGGCCATCAGCGTGCCAAGAATGGCGCCGTGAAGGAAGCGATGCGAATCGGCTGGGTAGAATGGTCCGAGAAGACGGTTGGCATAAAGGGGCAGCAGGGGTAGCACGATCCCGAAGCCGAGCAGGTCGATGACTACGACCAGGAAGACGATGAAGAGCGCCTTGTGGCGCGTACGGGTCTCGGCCTGGTCCTCCAGCGCGGGCGGAGACATTTTCGGCGACGTGGTATCCAGCTCAGACATCGAGACCCTTCCGAAATCGTGGAGATCCGCGCGGATCTTCGATCCGCCGCTAAACAAAGGATAGGGAACCCTCCCATGCCTGGCACCGACGACAGCGCGGCTCCCGCCTTCCTGATCCTCGACACCGAGAGTGTGCCGGATGGTCGCCTCCTGGCTCGGGTCAAATACGCCGAGGAAACCCTGACGCCGGAAGAGGCTATCGACCGGGCCCAGGCGGAGGCGCGGCAGCAATCGTCGGCGGGCAGCGACTTCTTGCCGGTCACCTTTCATTATCCGGTAGCCGTTTGCGTCGTCCGCGTGGGGACTGACTATCGGCTGCAAAAGGTGACCTGTTTGGACGCGCCGCTCTATCGGCCCGGGGAAATCACCCGGCAATTCTGGCAGGGGCTGGCGCGCCTCAAGGCCCGGCTGGTGACGTTCAACGGCCGCGGCTTCGACCTGCCGCTGCTCGAGCTGGCCGCCTTCCGCTACGGCTGCTCCGCCCGCGACTTCCTCCACTCAGGCCGGCACCGCTTCAACGGCAACCACCTCGACCTGATGGACTGGCTGACTAACTACGGCGGCTACCGCCTGGCGGGAGGGCTCAACCTCCTCTCCAAGCTGCTCGGCAAACCCGGCAAGATGGCGGTGGCCGGCGACCAGGTCTACAAAATGTACCGCGCCGGCCAGTTCCAGCAGATCAACGACTACTGCCTGTGCGATACCATCGACACGTATTTCGTCTTCCTGCGAACCCGCGTGCTGAACGGCGACATCACCCTGGAGCAGGAGCACCAGCTGGTGCAGGAGGCCCGCGACTGGCTGACGGCCCGGGTCCCGGAGATCCCCGCCCTGGCCCCGTACCTGGCCAACTGGGGCGACTGGGAAGCCTGGCCGTGAGACACTCGTCGGGGCGGTGTGGGTGCCCCGTTGCCCGCCCCCATACCCCTCGAAATCGTGGCACAGAACTTGGGCGCGTGGTGCAACATCCATCAGAATAAGGGGTAGCGCCAAAAAAGTTCCGTGCCAAGGGTGGCACAGAACCCCTCTGTTTGGCACAGAACTCGGGCCGGCTGGACACAACGCGCTCACGCCCGCCAAAATCTTCCGAGTCCCCGAAGCAAAAAGCAGCCCAGCCCGCGCACCACCAGGAGGCTTTTTTTCGCCCGGTCCGGCCGGCCGCGCAGCAGGCGGCAGAGCGACTGCACCCCCTTGTCGGCCATCTGCAAGGGGGCGTCCAGCGTCATCATCAGCTTGTAGAGGAACACGCCGGCGGGGGAACAGCCGCTTTTGCGAAGGTACTGCGCAAAGCCGATCAGCGTGTTCGTGCAGGCGAACCCCACGTGCTGCCGCGTGCTCACCCGGCCATAGTGGGTGATCTCGACGGCCGGCAGGTAGACAATCTCGTAATGGCGGCCGACGCGGGTGGACAGTTCCAGGTCCTCGCCGCCGAAGGTAAAGTCTTCGTCCCAGGCCCCGCAGGTGAAGAAGACTTCGCGCGGCAAGAAGACGGCGGCCCCCATGAGCACTTCCACCGTGCGCTCCGCCCGCGGCTCGTACGACAGACGGCGGTAATGCTGGTACGACCGCCGCAACAGTCCGGTCCAGCGGAGCAGCACCGTGCGGTGCAAGAACGTCATAAGCGTCGGCCGTTGCCGCGACGAATCCTGGCAGCGGCCGGTGCCGTCGCGCAGGCCGGGACCCACCATGCCGACCCGTGGGTTGGCCTCGCAGTAGTCGATCAGCCGGCGCAGCACGTCGGGCGGAACGACGGTATCGTTGTTGAGGAAGAAGAGAAAGCGGCCCTGCGCCAGCTCGGCCGCCTGGTTGTTCGCACGGGCAAAGCCGACATTCGTCGCATTGACGAGCAGGACGACCTCGGGGAACTCTTGCCGCACCATGTCGGCCGCCCCGTCCGTCGAGGCGTTGTCGATGACGATGATCTCGACCGCCACACCGGGGGATTGCGCCACCAGCGACGCCAGGCAGGCGCGGAGCAGATCGCGACAATTCCAGTTGACGATGCATACGGATACATCGATCAGATCGCTGGCGCGGCGGGAAGAGGCGCGGCGGGCCGGGAGCGACGGTCGGGCTGGCCTGTGCGGTGTGGTGGTATCGTGCCCCATGCGGCTTCCCTGCGCTGAGCGCGGTCCGGCAGGGTCAGGTAAGTAACACGGGGCCGCGCATGCTGTCAACCGCAAGCGCCGCCCTCGGTTAGCCGCCGGGCAAGTGATACTCTCCCCTCTCCCCCGTACTCGGGGGAGAGGGGTTGGGGGTGAGGGGGCAGAATCTCAGGGGACCCAAACCCCTCACCCCCAACCCCTCTCCCCGGAGTACCGGGGCGAGGGGAGATTATCTCCTGCCGCTCGCCTTAGCCGCCGCCCGCCAGGCGGCGCGTTCGCACGGCGCCGACCAGCGTCAGCGCCGCCAGCAATCCGAGTGTCACAGCGGAAATCCACCGCCCGCGGCGATAGGATGCCGGATCAAAGTGAAATTCGACCCTGTGCGCCCCTCGGGAATCCGCACCGCCCGGAAGATGTAATCAGCCCGGTAAAGCTCCGCCGGCTGTCCATCTACCTGGCACGTCCAGCCGGGATACCACACATCCGTCAGCACGAGATAGCCATTCCCTCGGCCCTTCAGTTCGATCGTCACACGGTTAGGCCGGTACTCGGCGATCGTTGCATCGCCGAAATCGTCAGCCCCCGGTAAGTCGTTCGCGTCGCGTGGGGCTCCTTCGAGGAAGACGGTGCGGTGCAGGTCGGCGCGCAGGAGGGCAGCCCGCTCGGCCTGTCTATCGGCAGGCAACGATTCGGCCGTGGGCACCAGGAAAGCACGGGGGAAGGCCGCGGCATTCCGGTAGATGGTGTACGGCGGCAGCGCCTGCATCCCGCCGACCACGTTGCCGAAGGCCACCGGCCGCGAGTCCGTGGCAACTGCCTCCCACCCCGGGCCCTCCGGCTTCAGGGCACTCGGCTGCACCAGATACCGGGTCCCCAGCAGGTCGAGGAGCGGTCGATTCTTGATCGGGAAATTCTCGATGCCGCCGGTCGCTTTCAGCGGCTCGTCGCTGCCGCTGATGAACCGCACGTATTGCTTATAGCGATACACGTCGATGGGATTGAGCCCGCGGACGGCCTCGATTTGCCGCAGCAACGGCTGGGCATACCCCAACGGGGTGTTTCCGAGGTTGGCATCCAACAGCGACGGTTGGTCCGCCCGGGCCGGGGCATCGCGGTCCAGGACGCGGTCGTGCCCGGCGTGCTGGGTCAGGAAGTCGACGGACTGTGTCGGAGCGTAGACCTTTTCTTCCGGCCACACCGCCACCAGGGGCCAGCCGAGCGCCCACAGGTCGAGAAGCAAGAGGCCGACCCAGGCGATGCGCAAGGCGGTTGTCGGTCGGGCCGCAAGCCTCCCGGGCAGCCAGAGCGCCGCCGGCACCAGGACAGCCAGGGCCGCCCAGTAGGGATGGAAATGGAGCGCCTGCCCCGTGGCCAGGAGCAAGAGCGCCTGGAGCAGGACCGTCAGCAATAGGAGGACAACCACCAGGACGGCGACGCGACGGCAGCGACTGCTCAGCCCAGCATGGGATTTCGCGGTGAACAGGGCCTGCGTTGCGGTCCCCGCCAGCAGGCTGATGGGAAAGGCCGCGATCAGGAACATGCGTGGCGGAATGCGGAACAGCTTGAACCCCGGCAAGCCATCGAGCACGGCGCCGCCGAGGGCAAACAGCACCAGCACGCCGGTGGCCAAGGCCCAGAAGCGCACCGGGCCCCGGACGAGGAATGGGGCCAACACGGCGGTAACGACCCAGAGGAGGCCGAGACCGGCTTGATAATCCCAGCTTGCCCCGGCCAGCGAAGGGCCGATCAGGTGGACCAGGGCCCGCGCCACCGTCCCCGGCTCCACGGCCCCCGTTACCGCGCGGGTGGTGTACGGGGCGGCTTCCAGGGTCGGCAGCAGACTGCACGGCGTACAGGCCAACGGCCCAGACGGCGGTCCAGCCACCCAGGCCGGCCCAGCGGAACAGCGCCCGCCGCCGCTGACGCCAGGTCGTGGCCCCGCCAAGAGCTGGCCCGAGCGTCCAAACGGCCAGGAAAAGGCCGGCATAGAAGGTGAGCTGTGGTTGCGCTCCCAGTGCCATCACCCCGAACAGCGCTCCGGCCCAGGCCGCACGCACCAGCGCTGCCAACACCTTGCCATTTCCAGCCCGGCGCAGCGCCTGCTCCAGGAATAGCACCACCAGCGGCAGCCAGGCGATCGGGGCAAAGGTGTGGTGCCCCGCCCCCAGCAGGTGTAGCATCCATTTGCCGCCGAACATGAAGCCCAACCCCGCCACCAGCGATCCGGCGATGCCCAGGGCATGGCTCGCGCGTAGACATAGGCGCCGCAGCCGGCGAGAATCACATGGGCCACGAGCAGCCAACTCATGGCGGGACCAATCCACCTGTCGGGGAGGAAGTAGAGCGGGGCGTTCGGCGGATAGAAAGCGGCCACCTGCGGATCGTGTACGAACGGCAGGCCGGCCTGGGCTTCGGGACACCACAGGGGCAGCTCGCCGTCGGTCTGCCAGGAGCGCACCAGGAAGTGCTTGGCGGGCAAATACTGCACCACGAAATCGGAATGGTCGGAATAAAGGATCTGCCCCGGGTGGATCACCAGCCCGGCGAAGAAGACGAGAGCCAGGGCAGTCAGCAGCAGATAGGGCGCCAGGCGTGTCAGCACACTCGATTCGCCTTTTGAGCGGTGGAACCGGGGAGCCCATTGTCAGCGGATGGGTCGCCGCGGGTCAGGCCGTTCGGGTGCTCGCCGAGGACCGGCCTTGGAACAGCACCTACGGCCTGACGGATGATAAACGTCGGCCGCCCCTTCACCTGCTCCAGGACCCGTCCCACGTATTCGCCCAGCACCCCGAGGGTCAACAGCTGGCAGCCGCCGAAGAATAGCACACACACCAGCACCACCATCCACCCCTCCGCCGGAACTCCGCCGAACAGACGAAGACCCAGGATGACGGCAGCCCAGAGTAGACTGGCCAGGCAAACCAGTCCGCCAAAGAAAGTCAGCCGCCGCAGCGGATAGAAGCTGAACGAGGTGATGCTGTCCAGGGCCAGGCGGATGCTGCGCAGGAAGGTGTACTTGGTCTGCCCCGCGAACCGCGGCGGGGCGGTGAAAGGGACCGCGGTCTGCGAGAATCCCAGCCAGGGGACCAGGCCGCGCAGGAAGAGCTGCTTCTCCGGCAGGTCGCGCAGGACGTTGACAGCCGCCCGCCCCAGCAGGCGAAAATCATTGCTGCCGGGCGGAATCGGAGCAGCGGCGAGCCAGTTGAACACCCGGTAAAACAGCCACGACGCCAGCCGTTTTCGGCCCGACAGGTTCTGGATGTCCAGGCGAACCGTGTTGACGATCTCGTGACCCGCTTGCCATTGCTCCACCATCTGGGGGATGAGGGCGGGTGGGTGCTGCAAGTCGCTGTCCATCAAAATGACGGCATCGCCAGCCGCATAGGCCAGTCCGGCGCTGAGGGCAGCCTCCTTGCCGAAATTCCGGGACAGCACGACGTAGCGGACACGCGGGTCCAACCGGCGCAGCTCGGCCAGCACGTTGGGGGTCGAGTCGGTGCTGCCGTCGTCCACGAAGAGCCACTCAAAGCGGTAGGGGAGCGGATCGCAGACGCGGCAGAGCTCCTGGTGGAGCTGCGGCAGGTTGAGCGCCTCATTCAGTCCCGGGACAACAACCGAAATCAGCGGCGGCGTCATGCGCTCGGCCCTTGAACTGGGCAGGCTGCCCACTGGACCCGATGGGTCGGCGTCCCGCTCGATTCCGTGGGAGGATTGCATCCTTGCAGATTAAACGGCGGCGGCCCGCTCAGTCCAGGTGAAAGTCGATCGCGTTGTCCTCGCCGGCCTTGACGAACGCCTCCAGGCCGGACAGGTCGGGGGCGGCGTACTTGCGCGGCAACAGCGAGCGGACATCGGCGAACGCCGTTCCCACCGGTTTCTCGGCCGCACCCTGTACCGAGACAATCGTGATCCGGTGCCAACCGGGGGTCGCGCCGGGCTTGCCTTCACAGACCAGGGTGTAGCTGCCGTCGGCCCGAATCTCGCCTCGGGCCAACGGCCCGTTGCCCCCCTTGTCGGTGTCCGGCGTGAAGACGATGGTGCCGCCCGTCAGCGCGGCGCCCTGGTAGAAGACACGACCATGTACCGAGGCCGGCGCGACCTCGTCCTGACCGCAACCGCTCAGGAGCAGCAGCAGCGCGGCGGGGACTATCAGCGGAACCGCACCTCGTCGTCGCGCCATGCTTGCCCCTGCCGTGCCAGCCCAGGCCCCGCCAATGCATCCGGGCCGCGGGATCATAGCACGGGATGCGGCGCGCTGACAACGCCGCTTTGGCTGGCTGGTTCCTTGGAAATTCCCTGGTTTCCCAGGGTTTCCCCGCCGCTGACCGCCCTGGCGACTCGGCTTGACCCGTAACAGGGTCGTCGGTAGAAACCACCGCTCCATGTCCGGGGGGATGGGATCGAGAGGCACGTTCACCGCCGTGCGGCTGTCCCCCAGCGCAAGCCAGGGGCCGCCGGCATACTCGAACGAGGAGATGGAACAGTGAAGCGGACGGTCGCAATCGTGGCGGGGGTGGTGACGCTGGGGTTGGCCCTCTATGTCGGCAGCCGCCTGACGGCCCAGACGGGTGCGCCGGCCGACGCCGGGGCGCCTGCACCGACCATGCGCCTGCGCCTGGTCAACCTGCAGTACGTCATCAAAAACTACAAACGCATGGACACGCTCCGGGCCGAGAACACCGAGCTGTTCAAGCAGTACGATGCGCAGCTCAAGCTGCTCAAGGACACCATGGACGGCCGCACCAAGCAGCTCCAGGACCCGCAGTTCGCCGACAAACGCGAGGCCCTCGAAAAGGAAGTCAAACGCCTGCAGCGCGAAATCCAGGAGAAGACCGAGGACGCCCGCGTGGCCCTCGACAAGAAGCAGGGCGAGACCATCGTGCTGGTCTACCGCGAGCTGGATGAGGCCGTGCGGACCTATGCCCGGCAGTCCAACCTCGAGCTGGTGCTGCACTACAACGATGCCGTGCTGGAGAGCGACAAGAACAGTGCCACGAACATCGCCCGCAAGATGACGGCGGGGGCCTGCATGCCGATGTACATGCTGCCCTCGCTGGACATCAGCCAGGACATCGTCAACTCGCTGAACGCCAAGTATCCGGTGCCGGCCTCGGCCCCGGCGGGCGGCAGCGGCACACACTAACCCAAGGGCGAGCGGCGCGGCGTTAGCCCGCCGGTGCTGACCGGCGGGCTAACGCCGCGCCGCTCGCCACGCGATCCCCTGTCAAGGATGACGGAACGTGAGAAGGCTCAGCTATCGCTACCAGCGCACCCTGGCCTGTCCGGCGGAGGTCGAGGGCATCGGCTTCCTCACCGGCGCGAGCGTGTGCCTGCGCTTTGTGCCGGCGCCGCCCGACACCGGCATCATTTTTGTTCGCACCGATTTCTGCCCACCCGTCGAGATACCCGCCGACATCGACCAGGTCACCGGAACGCAGCGGCGGACCACGCTGGCGGCGCGCCTGCGCAGGTGGAACTGGTCGAGCACGTCCTGGCGGCCCTGGCCGGACTCCGCATCGACAATTGCATCGTCGAGCTGAACGCGCCGGAGCCGCCCGGCCTGGATGGCTCGGCCTGGCGCTTCGTCGAGGCCCTGCGCCGGGCGGTGCCGTGCTTCAGCCCGCCCGCCGGGCCGTTCTGACCGTGGAGCGACCCATCGTCGTCAGACAGGGCGGGGCGACCCTGGCCTTGCACCCGGCCGAGGAGGACGCGCTTCGCGTCAGTTATCTCCTCGATTACGGCTTGCCCTCGCCGATCGGTCGTCAGCAGTTCACGCAAGTCATCACGCCGGAATGGTTTGCTGACGAGGTGGCCTCGAGCCGCACCTTCCTGCTGGAGGCCGAGGCGGCGGAGCTGCGGCGGCAGGGGCTGGGGGCACGGACCACCACCGCCGATCTGCTGGTGTTCGGACCGCGCGGTCCGCTGAGCAATCGGCTGCGCCATGCCAACGAGCCGGCCCGGCACAAGGTTCTCGACCTGATCGGCGACCTGGCCCTCTTTGGGCACGACCTGCGCGGCCACGTGGTGGCTTACCGCTCGGGACATCCCCTCAATGCTCAGCTGGTCCGGACCTTGCGGCGCGACTTGGCCGTGGTGGACCGCACTCCACTCCTGGCGGCGGCGTGACCGGATTGCGGAGAGGCGTCATGGTACGTCTGCGGCTGGCGGTCATCGGCGTCGGTCATCTTGGCAAGGAACACGCGCGCATTCTGTCCGGGCTGCCCGGGGTAGAGCTTGTCGGCGTGGCCGACGTGAACGCGGCCCAGGCCGAAACCGTCGCCCAACGCTGTGGCACTCGAGCCTTCGGCGACTACCGCTCGCTGCTGCCGCTGGTCGATGCCGCCGTGGTGGTCGTGCCGACCTTTCAGCATCATGCTGTGGCCGCGGATTTTCTGCGCCGGGGCATCCCCATCCTGGTCGAGAAGCCACTGGCCGCTGACGTAACTCAGGCCGCCGAGCTGGTGGAGCTGGCACGGCGCCAGGCGGTGGTCCTCCAGGTCGGCCATATCGAACGCTTCAATCCGGCCTTCGAGGAATTGACGCGGCGGCCGTTTCGGCCGCGGTTCGTCAGTTGCGAGCGGATCGGCCCATTCACCGGCCGTTCCACGGACATCGGCGCCGTCCTCGACCTGATGATCCACGACCTCGACCTGCTGCTGGCGCTGGTGCAATGCCCGGTCCGCGAGGTGGAGGCGCTGGGCCTGTCGGTCCTGGGTGGGCACGAGGACGTGGCCCAGGCGCGGCTGCTGTTCGAGAACGGCTGCGTCGCCAACCTGAGCGTCAGTCGGGTAAGCGCGGCCGCGGTGCGGCGCATGCAGATGTGGGCGCGGAGGGATTCGCTTGTGTGGACTTCGCGCGGAAACATTTGACATTGGTGCAGCCGTCCGAGGAGCTGCGCGGCCGCCGCCTCGACCCCCGCCGCCTCGATGCGGCCGGTCTGGCCGAACTGCGGGCCGAGCTGCACACCCGCTATTTGCCGACCGTGGAGCTGGATTGCCAGGGCGGCGACCAGCTGACTTGTGAGCTGCAAGACTTCGTCCACTGCGTCCGGACCGCGGAGCGTCCGCGGGCCGCTGGTGTGGATGGCCTGGACGCCCTGGCCCTGGCGACGCGCGTGCTGGACCGTCTGGAAGCCCACGCCTGGGACGGTCCGGTGGGGCGCGAGCGGCTAGCGCTGCCGTCGGGTGCGCTCTCTCCGGCGGCGCGGGGCGGCGCGGCCGCCTGAACATCCGCTTTGTTCATCCCAGGTCGCAATTCCGCTCCCCTTCTGCGACCCGTCTCCAGCTGCCGCAAGTTCCCTTCGACCTCTTCGATAATTGAGTCAACGACGGAGTTTCGGGCGCTGTTTGCCCCTCCGTTTCGGGCCACTCACACGAATTCCTTGACGAGAGGGGAACGCACTCATGGCATTGTCGATCCAGAACAACATCGCCTCGTTGGTCGCGCAGCAGAACCTCAGCAACGCGACCAACGCCCTGAACACGTCGCTGCAGCGGCTGTCGTCGGGCCTGCAGATCAACACGGGTGCGGATGGTCCTGCTGCCTACGTGATCTCCAATGAACAGGGCGCCCAGATCGCCGGCCTGCAGTCGGCCATCAATAACACCAATCAGGCGGTGTCGCTGGTGCAGACGGGCGAAGGCGCCCTGAGCACGGTCAACAATCTGCTGGTGCAGATCCGCGGCCTGGCCCTGTCGGCCGCCAACTCCGCCGTCAACGACCCCACCGCCCTCGCTGCCGACCAGGCGCAGATCCAGAACGCCCTGCAGACCATCGATAACATCTCGAAGAACACGCAGTTCGGCACCAAGAGCCTACTTGACGGGTCGGCGGCGGCTCAGGTGACCATCAATACTGGCGGGTCGAATGTGGCGTCGGTGACCCCGGGGATCAACACCGCGGCCGGGAGTTATAGCGCCACCATCACGCAGATCGGTCAGAAGGCGCAGCTGCTCGGTACCGCCTTCACGGCTGCCACCAACTCCGTGACGGCACAGAGCGGCGCCGCCCTGGCATCCGGCGCCACGGCCACCAACAGCACCTACACAGGCACCTACAACGTTGTTGTGACCCAGCAAGGACAGGACGCAAGCATCACCGCGGGGACCGCGGCGGCAGCCCTGACCAACAACACCGACACGCAGACCCTGACGATTAGCGGCGGCGGCATCGCCAACCCCATCGTCGTCAACCTGACCAACGCCAACGCGGCGACGATCGGCACCGCCAACACCGCGAATACGCTCCTGGGCACGATTCAGACGGCCCTCGGCGCTGCCGGCACCGTCAGCCTCTCGAACGGCGATGTCGTCATCACGAGCAGCCAGTACGCCGGTCCGCTCACCGTGGCGGTTTCCGGGCAGACCGGCACCAACGGTGCCGGCTTCAACGCCAACGGCGCCGGCAGCGTGTCCGGGTCGACTGGCCAGGTGGCCCAGGTCCAGCTCAGCGGCGGCGGCCTGGCTGCTCCCGTGTCGCTCACGGCCAGCGGTGCGGGCGTCGTGGCGGGGACAGGGAACGCAACTGGCCTGAGCTTCACGCTCGCCACCGCCAACGCCACCCAGACCGTTGCGGCCGGCACCACCGGGGCCATAGTCGTGGCCGGCAACTCCTCGATCACCCTCAACGGCACGCAAATCAACCTCAACGCCCAGAACGCCGGCAGCCTGGGCGCCGCGGTGAACACCCTTCAGTCGTTCGCCGGCACCACTGCGGTTGACGCTTCCTCGACCGGCTCGGACCTGGTGCTGACGGCAGCCAAGTTCGGGGGCAACAACTTCACCTTCAGCTCGACGGGCACCACCGGGATCACGAACGGCCAGGCTTTCGCCCAGTCGGCCCAGGACCTCACGGCGCAGCTCTACGACGGCAGCGGCAACCCCCTGGGCACCGTCCTGACGGGCGGCGGCACCGACGGCCTCACCGTCATCGCCAACACCACTTCCACCACCAACTTCGGCGGGGCCAACAGCCTGTCGGTCGACTTCGCCGCGACCGGAACGAGCAACGGCGTCAGCGGCGTGCAGAGTGCCGCCAGCGGCTCGTCGACCTCCTTCAGCATTGCCGACGGGTTGCAGTTCCAGATCGGCGCCAATGCCAACCAGACGGCTTCGCTCTCGATCCAGAACACGAGTTCCTCCAACCTCGGCACGAACGTCGTAGGGCTGAGCAATCCCAACACCACCAGCCTGGCCGCGATCAACGTGACCACGACGGCGGGGGCCAACGACGCCCTGAACGTCATCGACGCCGCCATCAGTCAGATCAGCACGCTTAGCGGCAACCTCGGGGCCTTCCAGACCAACACCCTGCAGGCCACCGCCGGCAACCTGCAGACTTTGCTGACCAATACCACGGCCGCGCAGTCGGTAATTCGCGATACGGACTTCGCCGCGGAAACGTCCAACTACACCAAGGATCAGGTGCTCGTGCAGGCAGGCACCACGGTGCTCTCCAACGCCAACGCCACCTCCTCGCTAATCCTGACGCTGCTGAAGAATGCCTAACGGCGGGAACCCGCGTCGGGATCTGCTGTTGAGCGGCGGGTCGTAGACCAGCGGGTCTAAGGCCCGCCGCTCAGAATTCATTCCCCCCCTCCGGCGGGGGGGCGACGCCCCCCGCTCACCGGTTGAGAATCGGAGCCTCCCCCATGAGTTCGCTTTCGTCAATTGGCGGGTCGAGCAGCGCCCTCACCTCGCCCTTCTCGACGAGCAGCTCGACCAGCGCCCCCCGTCGTCCTCCTCGACGGGCGGCTCGAACGTCGCCCGGGACGGGTGCGCTGAGCATCAGCGGGCTCGTCAGCGGCCTGAACACCAGCCAGATCATTCAAGCGGAGCTGGCCGTCCAGCAGCAGCAGATAACGAGCGTTCAGGCCCAGCAGAGTGCCCTCACCCAGAAGGAGACGGCTTACAATGCCCTCCAGGCGCAGCTGCTCACCTTGCAGTCCAACGTCACTCAGCTCGCCGACCCGGTCAACGGACCTTTCGACGGGCGTACGGCCACCACTAGCAGCCCCTCGGTGGTGACGGCGGCGGCGGCCAGCAATGCCGTGGCCGGCGTCTACTCGTTCACAGTCAACTCGTTGGCCCAGGCCAGCGAGATCGCCTCTCAGGGCTTCGCCAGCGCCAGCAGCCAGATCACCCAGGGAACGGTCGTCGTCGGTAGCGGCAATGACACGGCGACGATTACTGTCGGCAGCACCAACAACACTCTCCAGGGATTGGCCGCCGCCATCAACAATGCCAACGTGGGCGTGAATGCCAGCGTCGTCAACGTCGGCCAGGGCAGCCAACCTTACCGCCTGCTGCTCAGCGCCACCCAGACCGGCACCGCGAATGCGGTCACGATCGACACCACCGGTCTGAGTACCGCCGTCCCAACGAGCGGCGCCGTGCAGCCGACTTTCGGTGTCAATCCCGCCGTCGCCAGCAGCAATAATCAGGGAACGGCAGCGGTCACCTCGGGTGGCACCTATACCGGCACGGCCAACGACACCTTCACCTTCACCGTCCAGAGTGTTACTGGCGGCGGCGACCTGAGCCAGGGCGGGACCGTCACGCTGGCCTACGCCAACGCCAACAACACCCAGACCGGCACGCTGAACCTCAGCGCCAGCGACCTGAACCAGTTTCAGAACGTGGCGGAAGGGGTGCAGATCGCGGTGGGCGCCGGGCCTCTCGCGGTCGGCGATCAGTTCACCGTGGGAACCACCGTGGCGACCGTGCAGCAGGCCGCCGACGCCTCGGTCACGTTGGGTTCCGGCAGCGGCGCCCTGACTGTCACCAACGCCAGCAACACGGTGAACACGGCCATCACCGGCGTGACATTGAACCTCTTGGCCCCGAGCGGGGGGAACCCCGTTCAGCTGACCGTGGGCACCAATACCAGCACCGCACAGACGGCCATTCAGAACTTCGTAACCGATTACAACAGCGTCATCAGCACCGTCGCCAGCGATGTGAGCTATGATGCATCAACCAACACGGCGGGCGTGCTGCTCGGCGATCCGTCCATTCAGAACATCCAAGATCAACTGCAGAACCTCGTGTTACAGCCGGTCAACGGTGCCAACCCCAAGCTCAATAATCTTGCGGCGCTTGGTATCACCATCGACGCCAGCGGGCAGTTGCAGGTGGACAGCACGACGCTCAACAACGTCCTGTCCGGTGACGTGAGCGGGGTAACACTCAATGATGTGCGGACCCTGTTCGCGGTCGGCGGAACCTCCACGAATGCTGGTGTCACCTTTGTCAACGCCACCAGTGCCACCAAGGCGTCGGCGACCCCCTATGGCGTGGTCGTTACCCAGGCAGCGCGGCAGGCCACCCTGCAGGCCACCTCGGCGCTGGGCCCGAACACCGCCATCACAGCCGGCAACAACAGCTTTGTCCTCACTGTGAACGGCATTGCTTCGAACACGCTCACGGTGCCACCGAGTTCCGGTCCAGGCTACACGCAGCAAGCGCTGGTGCAGGCCGTGCAATCGGCAATCAATGCTGACTCTAACATCGGCAGCCAGGATGTGGTTGTTGGGATCCAGAACAACGAACTGACCTTCACCACGGGCACCTACGGGAGTAGCTCCACGGCGGCTATCGGCACGGCAAGCTTCCTTGGCTTCGACAGCCCGGCGACTGCCACGGGGCAAGACGTGGCCGGATCGTTCCTGGTCAACGGCCAGGCGGAGGCGGCCACGGGCAGCGGCCAGCTCCTCACCGGCAACAGCGGCAACGCCAACACCGATGGGTTGGCGGTGAATGTCACCTTGCTGCCGTCGCAGATCAGTCCCGCGACCAGCACCCCCGTGGCCAGCCTCACGGTGACCCAGGGTCTGGCGGCACAACTGGGAACTGCCCTGAACAACCTGACCGATCCGACGACCGGCCAGATTCAGATCATCGACAAGAACTTCCAGGAACAGATTACGGCCTATCAGACTCAGATCAACTTGCTGCAACAGCAGTACAACGCCCAGGAAGCGGCGCTCACCACGGAGTTCAACAACATGGAAACGACTCTGAGCAACCTCAAGAATGCGAGCAACTTCATCAGTGCTCAGACCAACGCCTTGCAAACGCTGAGTGGCTTCACAACGGCGTCGACCTCGGTCGGCCCATCCTCAAGCGCCTCGACAGGCGCCTAGGACCGCGAACCCGCACCGGACCACGGACACCAGAGAAGATCGGCCATGAATCCGTACCAGGCGTATCAGCAGCAGGCCTATTCGTCCTGGCTGCGCATCGACATGCTGCTGGCCCTCTACGACGGCGCCATTGCGAAGCTCGACGCCGCCCGCACGGCCCTGGTCGCGAACGATCAGCCCGGGGCTCGCAAGATCCTGGAGCAGGCCCGCCTCGTGCTGGCCGGGCTGGTCAGTGCGGTGGACCCGAGCCGTGGTGACCTGGCCACCCAGTTCCTGCGACTCTACGAGTTCGTCAACCATGCCATTGACATGGGCGATCTCCGCAATGTCGAGGGAGCCTTGCGCGTCTTCCGAACCCTGCGCGAAGGGCTGGAAGCCATTCGCCCGGAAGCCGCCGAGCTGGAACGCCGTGGCGAGATTCCCCCCGCCGATGCCTTGCCCTCGGTGCGCCTGACGGCTTGAAGGAGGGCGGCTGCTCCGCCGGCCCGGACGCTCTGCCGGTGCATCGCTACACTCCTCTCGGGGGACCCCTCGCGAGGACATCATTTCATGAGCGATACGCACCTCGGCCATGTGCTCCAGTCGCAGCTCGACGATCTCCGCGCCCGCGGTCTGTACAAGCGCCAGCGCCAGCTGCAAGGGCCGCAGGGGGCCGGCATCGCGGTCGGCGGCCGCGAGGTCGTCAATTTCTGCGCCAATAACTACCTGGGATTGGCGAATCATCCCGCCCTGGTCGAGGCGGCGCACGAGGGGCTGCGGCGCTTTGGCTATGGCCTGGCCTCGGTCCGTTTCATCTGCGGCACACAGGACCTGCACAAGCAGCTTGAAACCGCCCTGGCCCGCTTCTTCGGTAAGGGCGACGCCATCCTCTACACGAGCTGCTTCGACGCCAACGGCGGGCTGTTCGAGACGCTGCTGGGTGACGACGATGCCGTCATCAGCGACGCGCTCAATCACGCCAGCATCATCGACGGCATCCGCCTGTGCAAGGCCCAGCGCTTCCGCTACGAGCATGCCGACATGGCCGACCTGGAGCGCTGCCTAAAGGAGAGTCAGAGTTGCCGGCTGCGCCTGATCGTGACCGACGGTGTCTTCTCGATGGATGGCGAGATCGCCCCGCTGCCTCAAATCTGCGACCTGGCGGAACGCTACGACGCCGTCGTCACCGTCGATGACAGCCATGCCACCGGGGTCCTCGGGGCGACTGGCCGCGGCTCGCCGGAGCACCAGGGCGTGCTGGACCGGGTGGACATCGTCACCAGCACGCTGGGCAAGGCGCTGGGCGGCGCGGTTGGCGGGTTCACGGCGGCCCGGGCCGAGGTCGTCGAGTATCTGCGGCAACGCTCACGCCCCTACCTCTTCTCCAACACTCTGCCGCCGATGGTCGCCCTCGCCGCCCTCAAGGCCCTGGAGCTGGCGGGCAACAGCAACGAGCTGCGCGATCGCCTGCACGCCAACGCGCAGCGGTTGCGGGCAGGCCTCGAACAGGCCGGCTTCCGCCTGAAACCGGGCCGGCATCCGATCATCCCCGTCATGCTCGGCGACGCGGCCCTGGCCAGCCGCATGGCGGACCGGCTGCTAGAGAAGGGGATTTACGTGATCGGTTTCAGCTTTCCCGTTGTGCCCCAGGGGCAGGCGCGGATCCGCATCCAGGTGTCGGCGGCGCACACGCCGGAACAGATCGACCAGGCGATTCAGGCGTTTTCGGAAACCGGGCGGGAACTGGGGGTGATCTCGTCCGTTTTGCCGTGAACGTCCGGCGCGGGCTGGAGGCCTGCCTGCGGTGCCCGCCCCAGGCGCCCGCCGAGGACGACAGCCGCCAGCATTGATGCCGACGCGAGGATTCCGACCAGCGGGTAACCGAGCAGCTCCTGGCGCGCGATCCCATCCGGCCCGATGACCGTGCGCTCGACCAAGAGTTGGCCGGAGACCACGGCGGCCAGGGCCATCACCAGTTGTTGCACCGAGGCGTTCACGCTCATGAACGGCCCACGCCGCTGCGGCGGGACGCTGATGGTAATCATCGCCATCACCGGCACCCAGCGGAGGTTGGTCAACACCATGAACGCGGTCGTCACCAGCAGAAGGACCAGGGCCGAGGCCGGCGGCATGTTCGTCAGGATCAGCACCGGCACGATGCCGAGCAGGCCGATGACGCGAAAGACGGCCAGCTTGTCGCGGCGATCCGAGAGCCAGCCGGTCGGGGTCAT
Source organism: uncultured Planctomycetota bacterium (assembly GCA_963827935.1). Taxonomy (GTDB): domain Bacteria; phylum Planctomycetota; class Planctomycetia; order Gemmatales; family Gemmataceae; genus DATFNV01. Next base: position 224,431 of record CAWHCN010000008.1, read on the forward strand.
GGTCAGCAGGGTGGCCAGGCCGCCGCATAACCAGACCCAACGCAGGTCCGCCTTGTCCCAGCCATGATTGTTAACCAGGAAGTCGGCCAGCGACGGGATGATGCTCCAGGAGCCGAGGATCAGCGTCGAGGTTACTGCGTAGGCCCGCAAATGGGTCGGGTGCAGCAGCACTTCGACCAGGTTGACGGAGGCCGTGTCGCGGTGCTCCAGGTGGCGGCGCAGCGGCGGTAAAACGCGCCAGGCCAACGCCAGGGCCGGCAGGCAGAGCACGGAGAGCACGAGGAACGGCGTCCGCCAGTCCCCCCACCAGCGGGCCAGTTCCAGCCCAAGATAGATGCCGACGATGTTCGCCACGGAAAAGGACGACATGACCACGCCCAGGGCAGTCGCCCGACGCGATTCGGGAAAGACATCGCTCACAATGGTTAGTACACAGGCCCCCATGACGCCGGCAAACCCGCCCGCGATGGCCCGTCCGATCAGCAACATGGGATAATTGGGAGCGACGGCACAGACAAAGGTCCCCAGCGTGAAGCCGCTGTACAGGACCAGCACGGCCCGCTTGCGGTCGAAGCGGTCGAACAGCGACGCGGCGAGGAGTCCCGCCAGCCCGGCGCTGAAGCCGTAGGCCGACACGATCCAGCTGAACTTGGTGGGGAACTCCTCGGGGCTGATCCGGAGGTCGTCCTTGATCTGCGGCCCCAGGGGTATCATGATGACGAAATCGACGACGTGCGTGAACTGCATGGCCGCCAGGACGAGGAGCAGCACCCATTCGGCCCACGTCATGTGGAGGAGCCGCCCCGGGGCACGCGGCGCGGGGCCGCCGCCGCTGTCGGAACTCCCGTCAGTCAACATGCCTTCCTCCTGTTCCGCATTCCGTGGCATCCACGGGATTGTACCCGTTGATGCGGGCGGCGGACGACAGCTCTTCCGCTGCTTGTCTAGTCTATCAGTGTCGGGCCCAGCCGTTGTGCGGCAAGCCGACACAGCAGAACGGACCGACGCGGCAGCGAGCGGGTTCGGTGCGGGTGAGCGGTCCGTGAAGCCGCCGCCCTCGGGCCGGCGCTCAGTCTCCCCACGCCACCCCAAGGCCGGTGGCTAAACAGTACGTGATTTCCTGCGCAAGTTTTCGCCGCCCGCGCATTCTGCTGGTCGAGGTCACATCGCCAATCGGTGATCTTTTCTTCACTTCGTCGCCTGAGGGGCAGCAATGACTGGAGCACATCGCGTCATGGTCGGTGGTGGTGTCGTGGCACTGGCCCTGGGCTGGTCCCTGAGCCACCCGGAATCGTCGGAGGCACAGTTCAACTTCCCCAAGTTCAACCAGAACGGAAGCGTGATCCAGTGCCAGCAGATCATCCCGAGCGGCTACGGCCCGGCGGGCGGCGGCGCCTTCAATAACGGGGGCGGCGGCAACTTCGGGGGCGGCGGCAACTTCGGGGGCGGCGGCAACTTCGGGGGCGGTAACTTCGGCGGTGGGAATATCGGCGGTAACTTCGGGGGCGGCGGGTTCAACGTCGGCGGCGCCAATATCATGGGCGGGAATTTCGGGGGCGGCAACTTCGGGGGGAACTTCGGCGGCGCGAATTTCGGCGGCAACTTCGGCGGGGGGTTCAACATCGGCGGTGGTGCCGTCGGTGGCTTCAACATCGGCGGTGGGCTTGGCGGGTTCAACATCGGCGGCGGTCTTGGCGGCTTCAACGTCGGCGGCGGGCTTGGCGGCTTCAACATCGGCGGTGGGGTCGGCGGCTTCGGAGGCCTCAACATCGGCGGCGGCGGCTTCAATGGGAAGCTCGGCGGCTTCAACGGCGACCTGGGTCAGTAACTTCACTTACGGCGAACGGCAGGAGATAATCTCCCCTCGCCCCGGTGCTCCGACCGAGTACGGGGGACTGGGGCGACGATCCCTCGCCCTGCGGCGAAGGAGCCCGTCGTAGCGCTCCCGCACACATCGGACTTCAGTTCAACCTGGCGATTCTTGCTGAATTGCGAAGGCACATGTCGTTATTTACCAATGGCTTGCGGTGTCCGCGCCAGGTTGAACTGAATTCCCGGTCACTTCAGTTCAACCTGGCAGCGCGTGCGGTGCCGGCGGGCGGTCGGAGATGCGCTGCCGAGGGCACCTATCTCCTGCCGGTCGCCTTACGGCGTAGCGCTCGCTTCCCCTGGGCGCGAGCGCTACGCCGCAAGCGGTGGCCCTCATCCGCTCACTTCGGCTCGTAAATCACCAGCACCGCCGGGCGGTCCTTGAGCTGACTGGCCTCGCGGCTGTGGGCGATCATGTAATCGTAGCTGTCGCCGTGCAGCATGAACCCGTGGTTGGCGTGCTTGCCGTCGGTCCAGTAACGGACCGCCTCCGTGAAGTCCCACGAGTTCACGCCAGGTTGGCCCGGACCGTAGGCCAGGAACGTGGGCAAGAAGTCGGGATCATCGCCTGCCCAGTCGAATCCGCCGATCTCCTTCCAGAACTTGTCCTTGGCATACTCGAAGGCATTCACCTCGTACTCTTCCCACGGCCGATTGCACGGCTCGACGACCCACATCGTCGGCTCTTTCACCGGATCGCGGTCCTTGAGGCCACTGATACGCACAATGAGGAGCCGTGCCGCCAGTACCTGGGAGCCGGCCGGGATGCTGGCCAGGTCCACCTGCATGAGCGGACTGCGATGGCGCATGAAGACCTCATGGGTGGCTGACTTGCCCCGGTTGCGACCTCGATCCGCGTAGTTCGCATCCGGCCCGTGGCTGTTCCAGTATGCATCCTTCCAGCCGGCGTACTGCCGGTCCGGGTGGGCCGGGTCATAGCCCTTCTCGCTTTCGCGCAGGCTGGCCAGGACCGCCCGGGGGTGCTTCTTCTTCAGCTCGGCATACTGGACGCGGAACTCATCCTCGAGCTGGGCCACGGTCTGGGCCGCGGGTTTCGACCAGCGGTCCTTCAACTTCTTGCCCAGTTCCCGCACGGCGTCGGCCGAGGCAACGTCCTTCTGGGAGCCGGTGAGTACCCAGTCGGTCCCGGCCACGGTGAAGCGCACCGTTGCCGGCGCGGGGACCTCTTTTCGGGACGTCAGGCGGATGTTGTCCACGCTGATCGACTCGCCCTCGTGGGGGTTGTACATGAAGATCTCGAACCGCACGACCTTGCCCCGCTTGGCGCTGATGCCGTAATCATTCGGCTGCGGGATCGCGGCCACGACGTGGTTCGTGCCGGGTTTCAGGAAGACGGTCCTGGTCCAGCGGCTGACCAGGGCGTCCCACCCTTCGCCGCGCTGGCTCTTCTCCTGAAAGGCCGCGAAGCCGACGACGCAGCTCCGCTTGACGGTGACGTCGGCATGAAAGGTCTGATAGGGCACCCAGTCGTCGTGGACCCGCGTCGTCGAGATGGTCGGCCAGTGTCCGCCGGCGAAGGTCAGCTTGAGGCTGTGCTTGCCGGCGGTGACGTGCTCGTTGGACAGTTCCAGCTTGACGGGTGGCTCCTTCTCCTTCACCTCGGGGGGCTGGAGGGCCGACCACGATTTGAGATCGGCCTCATCCTCGAAATCGAAGAGCAGCCGGTCGGCCGGGGCGTCGGCGGCCCAGGCGGAGCCGGTCGCGAGAAGAGCGAGGGCGAGGAGGCCGAACGCGAAACGCATGGCACACTCCCGGTAGGTGATCGATCCGACCCGTCACTATCATAGCCATGAAGAAAACGATCCACAGATGACACAGATGGCGCAGATGCAGGACAGATTCTTCTATCTGTGCCATCTGTGTCATCTGTGGATCGTTCCTGACCTGGCTGGTCGGCCACTGGAAGTAACCGGGGTGGTCTCGATCCCGGCTGCCTGTGCTATGATGAACGCCTGCACACGGGCGCCCAGCGGGGCGGCCCGCAGAACGTCTTCCGATGCCGAGAGCCCCATGATTCCCCGACGTGTTTATCTGCGCGGCTTCCTGAGCTATCGCGACGAGCAGGAGGTGAGCTTCGACGGGTCGGCGTTGTGGATGCTGTCCGGGCTGAATGGCAGCGGCAAGTCGTCGGTCTTCGATGCCGTCACCTATGCTCTCTTCGGCCACCATCGCGGCGGCAGCGTGCATGCCCACGAGCTAATCAACAAGGAGAGCAGCGGCGCCGTCGTCGAGTTCGATTTCACGCAGGATGGCGAGGTCTATCGCGCCAAGCGAACGCTCCAGCGTGACGGCAAGGGCGGGGCGCGCGGGACGCAGCAGGTGCTGCGATTGCAGCCGGGGGCCGGGGAGGGCCGCTGGGCCCCCATCGAGGACACCAGCCGCCGAACCGCCTTCGACGACTGGATTCGCGAGCACATCGGTCTCAATTTCGAGACGTTTACCTCCTCCGTGCTTTTGCTCCAGGGCAAGGCGGAAAAGCTGCTCGATGCCCGGGCCAAGGGGCGCTTCGAGGTGCTGGCCGGCATCGTCGATCTGGAGCGCTACCGCCGACTGCACGAAAAGGCCGATGGACGCCGCAAGACGCTCAAGGGCGAACTCGAGGGCTTGCAGAATCAGCTCGAGCATCTGCCCGAAGTCGGACCGCTGGAGCTGGTGGGTGCCGAGAATCGCATCGCCGAGGCCGAGGTCGAGAGGCAGCGGGCAGTGGCCGAGATCGAGAAGTGGCGCGACCTCGAATTCCAGGCGAAACGCTGGGGCGAATTGCAGACAAAACTAAGCGAGCTTCGGCAGAAGTGGGACCAATCCCAGGCCCTGGTGGCCGAGGCCGGAGCCGTCGAAACGGCCATGCGCCGCCTCCAGGCCCTGCGCGAGGCTTTGCCGCACGTCGAGACCGTCTGCAAGCAGCAACAGCAGGCGCAGCAGGTCGAGGCGCGGCTGCTTGGCCTGGGTCGCGACCGCCAGGACCTGGAGAGCAAGATCGCCGAGCGCGTTCAGCGCTGAAGGACGTGGGACAAAAGCGAGCGGCGCTGTCGCAGAGGACGATGGCGGCCGACGAACGGTTGCAGCAAGTGGGAGCCGAGCTGACCAAGCTGGCCGCCGTGCTGGAGCGAGCCCGGCAGCACGAAACCCAGAAACAACGGCTGGTCCGCCAAGAAGAGGAGCTGGCCCGGCTACCAGCGGGCATCCCGGAGGCCGTCGCGCTAGCGCAGCTACGGTGCGATGAGGCGGCGGCGGTTGCACAGAATCTGCCCCTGCTGGAGCGCCTGTACACGCAGCGCCAGGGACTGGGACAGGCCCTGGCGGCCCAGAAAACGGCCGCCGAACAGGAACAGGCCATCAAGACGAAGGGCGAGAAGTTGCGGGCGGAGCAGGACGCCACGCAGAAGCGGACGACCGAAGCGACCGCCGCGCGGGAGACCGCCGAAAGGGAGTTGGCCGCCGCCGTGGCCCTGCTCCGTCAGGTGCAGGACGACCACGCCGCCTTCACGGAGCTGGAAGGGGCTCGGCTTTGCCGGGCCTGTGGCCAACCGCTCACGCCGGCCCATTTCGCCGCCGAAAAGGCGAAACGCGATCAGGGAGTGGCCGAGGCGCAATTGCGGCACGATCATGGTGCGTCTGGCCTTAAGGCTGCCAGGGAGGCCGATCAGACGTGCCGTGGCGCCTTGCAGGAGCTGACCACTCGTCTGGAAGCCGCACGCGAGGCCTACCGCGACGCCCGGTCCACCGCTCAGCAAGCGCGGACCGATGCGGAGCGCTGCCGCGAGGAGTGCGGCCGGGCCTGGGGCGATCTTGGCGAGCCGTTCCACGCTGCGCGTGGCTGCCGCCCCGCCAGCCGACTGGTCGCTGACCACATACGCCGGCGCCGACGACCTGACGGCCCTGCGTCGTCAGGCGCAGACCGTGGACGCGGCCCGCCGGGCCCTGGGCGAGGCTCAGGAACGACAGCGGCAGTGGGGGCTCCTGGAGGCCGGCGCTGTCGCCGCACGCAACGCCCTGAAGGAAATGGCGGCCGACCTGCCGCCCGATGTGGACGCGCTCCGCCGCAAGCACCTGGCCTTCACCACCGAACAGACCACGCTGACCGACACCCTGAAGGCCGCCCGGGCTGAGGAGCGCACCCTCGCCGCCGACGCCGAACGCCTGGCCAGGGAACGGGAAGCACTCCAGGCGCAGCGGGCCGACCGCGAGGCAAAGATCAAGGGCGAGGAGTCCACACGCCAGGCGTCCCTACAGGCGGCGGCGGCCGCCCTGAAGGCGCTGGCCCCGGACTGGCGGCCCATCGCCGAACGAGTGGGCCTGGCGGACCTCAATAACCTCACCGACGAGAAAGAACAACTCGAAGCCCGCGGCGTCGAAGCCCGCTTCCAGGAACTGGACCGGACCCGCCAGGGGCTTGAAGCGCTGCGTCAGCAGATCGCCGGCCTGGAAGCGGATGGGGAGCAGGTGCCCGTCGAAGCCCGCCGTCCCTCGGCCGAGGTGCAGGTCTTGTTGCGCCAGGCCCGGCAGCATCACGAGGAGTGCGACCAGGCCCACCGGCGGGCCGAACGCGACCACGCCGCCCTGGTCCAGCAGAAGGAGCGCCGCGACCAGCTCCACGCCAAGGCGCTGGCCGTGGAGGGGGACCTGAAGATCATGGGCCAGTTGGCGATGCTTCTGGGCCGCGATCGGCTGCAACTTTACCTGGTGCGGCAGGCCGAACGGCAGATCGTCGATCACGCCAACGCCGTGCTGGATCGCCTGTCCGGCGGTCAGCTGTTCCTGCGCCTCTGCTCCGGGTCCGAGGGAGAAGCCGGCTTTGAGGAGGCCCTGGAGCTGGAAGCCTACAACCGCACGACCGGCACCCAGCCGATCAACGTGGCGTTTCTGTCGGGCAGTCAGCGGTTCCGCGTGGCCGTCAGCCTGGCCTTGGGCATCGGCCAGTACGCCAGCCGCCAGCACCGGCCGATCGAATCGGTCATCATCGACGAAGGCTTCGGCTGCCTCGATCGCAACGGCCGGCAGGTGATGATCCAGGAGCTGCACAACCTGCGCGACCAGCTCCACTGCATCCTTTTGGTCTCGCACCAGGAGGAATTTGCTGATGCGTTCAACGACGGCTATCACTTCGAGCTGCAGGAAGGGTCCACGCGGATCACGAGGATACAGCGTTAGCCCGACGCGCCAGCAAGGGGGAAACCCTTGCCGGCGCGTTGGGCTAACGGGCCTGCCGTTGTGGCACGGTCTCCGGACCGTGCCACCCGGCCGCCCCGTTGTGGCACGGTCTCCGGACCGTGCCACCCGGCCTGACCGAAGGTCTCCCGGACTCCGCGATGGATGCGTGGAGACCTTCGGTCAGCTGAAGTGGCACGGTCAGGAGACCGTGCCACAACGAGGCTGAAGTGGCACGGTCAGGAGACCGTGCCACAACGAGTGGCATGGTCAGGAGACCGTGCCACAACGAGTGCAAGGGTCAACCCTTGCTGGCGCGTCGGGCTAGCGGGCCCGGTGCAGGCGCTTCACCTCATCCGCCGAAAGCATCCGGTTGAAAAGCGTCAACTCGTCGAGCAAACCGATGTAATTGACCCCGACGTAGATGCCGGCCTTGTCCACGTCCCAGTCCATGGTGATGACTCGGTTCTTGATTTCGCCCATGAGCCGGCCATCGATGTACAGGGCGGAGACGGCGTCGGCGCGGCCTGTGTCGAAGTTCTTCCAGCTCAGGACGACGTGATGCCACTCGTCCGCCTTCCAGCCGATTTTCGGCACGCGCACCATCGGCGCCTTCGGATCGTCCTCGCCTTGCGGCTTTTCGCCGGCGGCCAGAGCGGGGAAGGCCCCGTGACGCAGGTCGCGCGGCTTGGCATCGTTGAAGTCGAACCAGATGCCGCCGTTGTTTGCCCCCTTCTGGGTGATCTGAATCGGATCGCAGAACTTGGTCTTCAAGAGCGAATTCGGATCGGTCTTGCACCAGACCGAGACGGCCCCGCCCCAGCCGCCCTTCTTGTAAGCCAGGTTCCCCTTCACCGGGAAGAACACCCGGCCACTGTTGGGCAGCACATCAGTCACTTCCAGGGCGCCGCCGCGGATGCCCTTCCCTTTGGCGATGCGGAACACCTTGTCGTTGAACCCGTCCTCGAAGGTAATGTTCCCCTTGTCCGGGAAGCCGAACCGTGTGCGCAGAGCCAGCCCGCCGCCGCCGCTGTCGCCGCGCACCGTGTCGTCGAAGGAGGCGCGGAAGCTGACGGCCTTGGCCAGGTCGCCGCCCGCATCGAGTACCTGGCCGATCACCGCGTCGTAACCGCGGAGCACCAGGTAGTTGCGCAGAGCGTAGCCGTTGTGGCTGAGGCCCTCGTTGTCGTAACTCTGGTATTTCTTCGGATAGGACGGATGCACGCCGTCGCGGGCGATCAGCGTCGGCACCTCGTATTCGCCACCCGGCGTGTCCTTGAACTTCGGCAAGGCCCCGTCCCAGTCGTCCGGCCGGCGCTTCAGCACCTCACCGAAGTAATCGACCACCGGGACTTTCAGCTCCTTGCCCAGTCCCTTGACCGCGTCGGCGAATTTCCGCGATTTGTCCAGCAGGCCGCTGCGCGGCGGGATCGTGTTCAGGATCACGATGGTGCCGTTGTCTAGGCAGCGCTGCACTACATCGCGCGTCTTGCCGACGTACTCCTTTTCGTCGAGCTGCCCCAGGTCGTTGGTGCCGAACATGATGACGACGACTTCGGGGTTGAGCTTCTTGAGCCAGTTGTCGACATTGTCGTGCGCCCAGCGGATGGTCATGCCGCCCTCGCTGCCGGAGGCGGGCCCCTTCCATTTGTTCCAGCAGTCGGCCTGCTGGTACGCCTTGACGCGCTTGACGCGCCTTGGCCGCCGCCTCGTCCAGCCCCTTCGGCTGATAGGCCAGCGGCGCCCAGAAGGCCATCGTCACCGTGATGGAGTCGCCGAACTGGGCGAAGGTGCCGCGCGTGCCGGTGAACTTCGCGTGGACCTTTTTCATGGGCCCGACCCAGTCCGGCTCGGCGGCGCGGACTACCGGAGAGATGAAAACAGCGGCGAGGATAAGGGCAGCGCGAATGAGCCTCATGATGAAATCCTCCGTGAAAGGGCGGGAGCTGGTCAGGATGGGCGTCGTTTCTTCGGCGGCTCATCGCGAATGCCCTCTTCGGCCCTCGTCGGTCTGGGGCCCTCTTCCGCGAGAAGGTCTTCCAGGTCGCACATCCACTCCTCAAAGAACTTTTCGTACTTCTGGGCCAGGATTGGGTCGAGGAAGCCGAAGCCCATCGTTTCCTCGATGGAGGCGCGGACGCGGAGGCCCTTGCCCGTCTCGGTGAAGGTCACCCGCGCCTGCTTTGGCAGAGTCGTCGGCCGCACAAACCAGCCGCCCAAAAGCCGTGTCCAGAGCTGCGACCCCTGCGTGGCAACCAGCGAATGAAACTCGCCTTCCTCTTCGTCGACGATTTTCATCTGCTGTTTGCGGAAGAAGCGCAGCAGGCGCTTGCGCAGGGCCGGCATGTCGCCAGGGATGTACCCGGAATCGCGCAGTTCGACGCGGGACACGGGAGGCTCCTTCGGGGAGGGCGGTTTGGCCAGTGGGGATGAGGATAACGGGGGAAGGGGAGGGGTGCCAGAAGATTCGGGCCGTGGGTTTTGTCGTCCTGATGGCCGGGATCGGTCGTCGTGCAGCATGGTGCTTGACGAGCCTGCGCAGGGCGTCGGATAATGGAGGGCGTGGGCCGATTTCCATTTCGGCGGTGAAATGCGATGGCGACCAGAAGAGTCATCAAAGGTGTGTTGGGGAACTTCCTAGGCACTTACGTGAGTCGTTACTCCGACTACAACTCGTACTTGCTGTTCGGATACCTGGTAGGCACGTTGACCGAACTGCGGATAAACCTTCTCGGACAAGACACGAGCGAACCGCATTCTCCGACGGGTGTCGCGGTGCTATCCGCCATCGCGAGATTTGAGGACCAGCGGAGAAAGGCGGGGCTTGCGGCTACCCAGATCCGTGAAGCTGCACTTACGATCCGGCAATTGCCCGGCCAGGTTTCGGGCGAAATCTACGGCCACTCGTGTCCGGGCTTCAATGTCAGCTTCCTTGCCGAAGCTGTCATGGATAACGGCAAGCGGTATCGGCAGTCCAAGGTGGAATTCATCGCCCCCCAAGAGGTCATGGTTCGGATCGGAAGGGGCCGCAGCGCCCGCCCACGAAAGGCGGGAACGGCACTTGGCGGAAGTTGCCAAACCTCGGAAACTGCTCCATGCCCCGGCACATTCGGCAAGTTATGGCGCGGAATCCGCTCTTGGCTGTGGGGTGGGTCGTAAACCCGGGAAGGTTGAAAGAGGACGTGGGTCCGTTCCGCATGCTCTTTACGAAGGTATTAAGCCCATGCCCGTTCATGACTGGACACGCGTCAGCGATGGCACCTTCCATGATTTCCACTACTCGTGGGTGCTGGAGATCAAGCGTGCCTTGATGCGCGGACTGCTTCCGAAGGGCTATTACGTCATGGCGGAGCAGGTGGGCGGCGACCTGGCGCGCCCGATGTTCTGACGCTCCAGGCGGCCGGCCCGAGCCCGGAGTCCGAAGGTCCCTTGACCGGAACCGCAACGCTGACCGAATCACCTCCTACCGTCCACGCTCGAACCAGCATTCCCCGGGATACCTACGCCCGCCTGCAGCGCAGCCTTGTGATCCGGCACAGCAGCGATGACCGCATCGTGGCCATGATCGAGGTCCTCTCGGCCGGGAACAAGTCGAGCCGGCATGCACTGCGGTCGTTCCTGGATAAGGCCGTCGCAGCGCTGGACGGGGGAGTTCACCTGCTGCTCGTCGATGTTCATCCGCCCGGCCCGCGCGATCCAAACGGCATTCACGGGGCTATCCTGAACGAGATCGGAACCGCCGAGTATGCGCTGGGCGACGAGCGCCGTTTCACTGCGGTGGCCTACGCAACCGGGGCCGTTGTCGAGGTTTTTGTCGCACACTTTGGCGTGGAGGAGGCACTACCGCCGATGCCGTTGTTCCTGACGCGGGAGAACTACGTGCAGGTGCCGCTGGAGGCGACTTACATGGCGGCGTGGCAGGATGTGCCGCCGCAGTATCAGGCGGTGCTGGCCGCGGCACCTTGAGAGCGTGCCAGGGGAATCCGCATCATCAGCGCCCGCCGGGCGACCAAAAGGGAGCGTCGAGACTATGAAGAAAACCCGCGGATCTAGTGCCTCGCCGAAGCCCGAAGAAGACATGCTGCCGGAGTACCGCTTCGACTACAGCAAGGCGCGGCCCAACCGGTTCGCAACGAGGCTCAAGCCGGGGAGTCGGGCAGTAATCCTCGATCCGGACGTTGCCGCTGTTTTCGCGACCCCAGAGTCCGTCAATGCCGTCCTGCGGGCGCTGATCGAAACCATGCCGCAAGCGAGTTCGAGGTAGTCACCCCTCACCGCTCCCCCCTCTTCTTTGGCTCCGACACCTCGCGAATCCGGATCGCGAACCGATCATCCACCACCACCACTTCGCCGCGGGCCAGGCGCACGCCCTGGACCATCAGGTCCACCGGCTCGTTGATGGAGCGGTGCAGCTCCAGGACGCTGCCGACGCCCAGTTTCAGGACCTCGCCGATGGTCAGGCTGACACGTCCCAGCTCGGCGGAGACGGTGACGGTGACGTCTTGCAAGCCGTCCAGGCCGCCGGGGGCCGGCTGGCCGGGGCGGGCGGTCAGTTCGGCGAACTCGGCCGCTCGCGCGACCACGTCGCTGGCTCCACTCCGTTCGCCAGTTGCCGTCGCAGTGGTTGCCGCCATCGTTTCAGCCTCCCAGGAAAGACGCGACCTCGAAAGCCTGGCGGGTGCCGACGCGGCCCGGCCAGCCGGCGCACTTCTGCTGGCCGGCCAGCTCGGCGGTCAACGGCTCCGAAACCCGCTGGTCCAGGATCACCACATCACCGACGCTCAGGCGGGACAGGTCGGCCAGCGACAGCTCCACCGTGCCCAGCACCACCGTCATCTCCGCGGGCAGCTCCTCGACCAGCTGGCGCAGGCGAACCAGCTCGGGCGGGCCGGCCTGTCCTTTCGTCCGGTCCGCGCCCGGCGTGGTCTGAGCGAGCTGCTCCAGCAGCCGCTTCTGCGAGGCCAGCCAGTACCATTCGCCCTCGCCAAACGGGCCTTTGACGCGGAAGGTGCAGGTGATGATGGTGTCGTCCGGTGGAAAGAGGCGCGGTCCAGCGCGGACTGGGTTCGCGGCGACGGAGCTGAAAAGGGATCGGCTCGGCGGCGGGCCAGGTGTCTTGCAGGGTGGCCACCACCACGTCGCCGGCGAAGAACTCGCACAGGTCGTGCTCGACGACGGTCAGCTCCCGGTCCTCGGGCATCTCGGTGCCGGCCTCGCCGAGCAGGGCGCCGACCAGGGCCAGGGCGAGCGGGCGGGGCAGGACCAGCATGCTGCAGACGGCCGTATCGTTGACCGAGACGCCGTAGCCCGCGCAGCCTTCCGGCAAGCGGGCCAGGGCGTCGGCGGGATGCTGAACTTGCAAGCCGCCCAGGGAAATCTCGAGGGCACAAGGGAGCTGCCGAGCCGCTTTCTTGCCCGCCAGAGTGGCCGCCGCCCGCAGCCAGCCGGCGGCGCGCTGCTCCACCTCGCTGGTCAGGCGCCCCGGCTGGGCGAAGTTGTACGGCTGCGGCTCACTCATTGGAAATTGTACTCGGGCAACAGGATGTCCTTGATCCTCTCCGGACCCTCGGGGTACAGGTGCCGATTGAACTCGTCGCGCACCTCGCGCCGCACCCGGTTCATCCCCGCGCTGCCGTGCAGCTGCTCCATCGTCCGATCCTGGAGAAAACCAATCACCCACGTTTGCAGGAACGGCTTCTGACTTTCCACGGCCTCCTTCACCGTTGCCTCATCCTTCACGTCCACCACTAGTGTAATCTTCACGCGCAGGTAGCGGGTGAACCGCCCATCCGCGACGTTGACCACCACCGAGTCGAACGGGATCAGCGCCCGTTTCGGATCGAGTTTTGGGTTCCCCCCCTCGGCCTCGGGCGTCGAGGCGGAGGCATTCATCCGCGTCAGAAACGGTACGGCCGCCCCGCTCCCCAGGGCCACCACGCCGATAAAGATCATGACGATCCACGGCTTTTTCTTCTTCGGCTTCTGCGCGGACTCCTCGGCGGCGGTCGGGGCAACGGTCTTGGCCATCGCTAGGGCTACTCCCGGGGAGCGGTCAAGGGTGGGAATCTGCGGTGTGTGGGATCCTTCCGGGGGGATGCCGAATTCCAGTCCAGCCCAACTATAGCCCCAACCGCGGGACGCTGCGAGGGCAGATTCTGGATAGTTCGCCACTCGCCCCGGTACTTCGGGGAGAGGGGTCGGGGGTAAGGAGCAGGACGGAGCACCGCTCCGTCCCACTGTAGGACGGAGCACCGCTCCGTCCCACTGTAGGACGGAGCGGTGCTCCGTCCTCCGAAAGACCCTTCGCCCCCGACCCCTCTCTCCCCGGAGTACCGGGGCGAGGGGAGCGTATTGCCGCGCTTCACGGCCCCTTCGGCATTGGTATCTCCGGCGGTACCGCCTCGGCGTCCTGTTCCTTTTCGCGCATCTTGATATTCTGCTTCTGCACCTCAATCAGCTCCTTCTCTGTCTTGTCCAGCTTCTCCCGCAGAGCGGCGTTCTCCTGCTTGACGCGGCGGATATCGACACGGGCTCGGTCGATCTCAACCTCGGTCTTGGTGATGTCCTTGCTGGCGGCGGCCAGGCCGTCCTCCTTTTCGTTTAGGGCGGTCTGCAGCTGGAGGAGGCGGGCGGCCAGGAGCTTGCGATCGTCGTCGGCCGCGGCCAGCTTCTGCGATTGCAGCGAGATCACATCCTGCGGCGATTCCGGCCCGGCCAGGTTCAGCGGCAGAATGGGAGTTGGCCCGGGACTGCTCACAGTGCCGACCGTATTGGCCGAGGCGGCGGGCCCGGTCAGCCGGTTCGGCGTGCCATTCCGAGTCGGGGAGCCCGTCGGCTCGCTACTGACGCCGAAGGTCCCCGGCAACCCGCAGCCGCTGGCGAACATCACCAGCCCGAGGGCCGGGGCGCTCAGCAAAAGAAACCGTCCGTGGTTCCGCATGGGACTGCTCCCGAAGACTTTGCCGCCCGTGTCAGTCGGGGGGGCGTATCAGCATTAACATCGGCCAAAGGAGCGCGGTTTCATTGAAGAAACCGGGTAACCGCTTACCGCTCTGGCCGCTGGAGGCGAATTTGTTGTGCCGTGGCTTCGGCCGCGTGGCCCAGTGGCTAAGGCGTCGGGCAGCACTTGTCGTCCCGTATCCACCGAGATTGCGAGGGGGGGGTGTGGCGAGTTTGCCCAGCAATTTGCCCAGAAACGCCCTTCCCTCCGAGGGTAGGCTATCTCCTGCCGCTCGCCTAACGGGATGGGGGGTGTCCGAGGGGGTGCGGAAACGAATGTCCAGATGTCATTGCGCAGCAAGAGGTTAGGGCATCACATTCGTTTCCGCCCCGCGAAATCCTCAGCTGGTCTCGTCGTAGACACAGCGCAGGCGGATCTTCTGGCCGCAGGTGCAGGTGACGTCGATGGCCTGGATAACGTCGCCTTCCCGCACCAGCTCGATGTGTGGAGCGCAGTTCCCGCCCGGGCCGTGGGCGCGGGGCGGCGAGATCAGCACGCCCGAGCTGCCTTGCTCGACAAACACCTTGCGGCCGGGCACCACGCCGCGGGGGCCATGTTCGGCCTCAATCCGTTGGATGCGTTCCATCGGGGAGCCTCTCCGTGTTCAGGGGATGAGTCAGCCGCCCGCTAGCGGCCAACCGGAGACTTACTCTTGCCGCGCCCGCATGTATTCCCCCATGCGGAACAGCGCGGCGTTGAGCACGCGCGACACGCGCGATTCCGACAGACTCAACAGGGTGCCGATCTCCTTCAGGCGCAGGTCTTCCATGTAGTACAAGGTCACGACCAGGCGTTCGCGCTCGGCCAGCGCTTCGATGGCGTCGGCAAGCAACTGCTTTTCCTCCTCGCGCTCCGCCAGGGCGTCGGGCGGTGCGGTGCGGTCCGCCACGCGGGCGTCGAGCGGGTCGCCTTCCTCGCAAGAGGCGATGCGCGTCAGGCGCATGGCGGCCAGGCAGTCGGCCACCTCGTCGACCCGCAGGCCCGCCGCCGCCGCCAACTCCTCCACCGACGCGCCCGGTGTCAGCGTTTCGTAGGCCTTGCGCACCCGGGCGACCCGTTCCAGCATGTGCTGGGGCAGCGGGCAGTTGCGGCGCAGCTCGTCGAGGATGGCCCCGCGGATTCGGGTGTAGGCGTACGTTTCAAACTTGATGCCGCGCTCGGGGTCGAACTTGTTGGCCGCCTCGACCAGTCCCAGGGTGCCGGCCGATTCGAGGTTTTCCACATCCACACCGGGCGGCAGCTGGGCCACCAGCTTGCCCAGGATGTGCCGCACGAGCCCCAGGTGCGACTCGATCAGCTCGTTGCGCCGCGTCAGGACGGCGACCTGAGTATAGGCTTGGGTGATGACTGGCACGGTGTCTCACACAGGGGGGCGGCCAGGCGTCCCGCCCGGGCCGCGAATCGTGGTAGACTGCGGGGCCATCGTAATATAGCCCACGTTTTCCGCGTGCGCCGTCGATTCGTCCGGCGAACCGGCAGCGTGAGCTGCCGGGTTAAGCAGGCCCGGCGCGCAGGCAATATAAACCCGGCAGCTCACGCTGCCGGTTCGCCGAGTAGGCAGCTCACGCTCGCGCAGGCTCAACCCGGCAGCTCACGCTGCCGGTTCGCCGAGTAGGCAGCTCACGTTCGCGCATGCTCAACCCGGCAGCTCACGCTGCCGGTTCGCCGGACAGGTCATCATCCCAGGTCCTCCGGCTTTACCAGGGCGGCCGGCTCCAGCATCAGGTCGCCGGGTACTTCCTGATAGGCCACCACGGCCAGGTCCGGCAGCGAGCGGGCCACCGCCAGGCGCAGAGGCCGCCGCAGGCTGGCGTCGGCCAGCAGGCCCACCTCCTGCCCCTTGGCCGTCGCCTTGCGCCACTCATTCGCCAGCCGTACCACCAGCTTCTCTAACCGGGCCGGGTCGAGCACCAAGGCTTTCTCATGGATGGCGCGACGCAGCTCCAGCTCCAGCCGGGGGTCGAGCACTAGGGCATGAATCTTCCCCTGCTCGTCCCGGAAGCGATCGCAGATGGCTCGCCCAAGATCGACACGGACTCGTTCGCACAGGTCAATAGGGTCCTTGGTGACCGGGGCGTGGTTGGCCAGGCTCTCGAGGATGCGCGTCAGGTTCGAGATCGGCACGCGCTCTTCCAGGAGGAGCGTCAGGATGCGGTGGACCTGGCCCATTGTCAGCACATTGGGAATCAGCTCGTCCACCACGGAGGGGGACGATTCGCGGGCCTTGTCGATGAGCGTCTTGAGGTCCTCGCGGCTAAGCAATTCGTGGGCATGCCGGCGAACGACCTCGCCGAGATGGGTGACGAGGACGTTGGGGGCATCGACGACGGTGAAGCCGCCCAACTCGGCACGCTGGCGATCGTTCTCGGCGATCCAGCGAGCCGGCAACCCGAAGGCCGGCTCGCGGGTGGCTTCCCCCTCGACGGGGACACGGGTGTTGCCCGGGTCGATGGCGAGCCAGCGATCGGGGCGTAGCTGCCCACGCGCGACTTCGCGGCCGCCGACCAGGATGCGGTAGCTATCGGCTTCGAGTTGGATGTTGTCACGGACGCGGATGGGCGGCACCCAGAGGCCATTCTTGCGTGCCAGGTCGCGGCGCAGCCCGCCGATGCGGTCGATCAGCCCGGTGCCGCGCTTGGGGTCTACCAGTGGAATAAGCCGGGCACCGATCTCGACGCAGGCGCGATCGACCAGGAGGAAGTCGTCGAGTGGGATTTCCGCCGCCGTCCGCCCGCCCGGGCCCGGCGTCGTCGTGGCCGGGGTGGCTCCGGGCTGTCCCTCGGTGGCGCGTTGGGCTTGCCGGGCTGCCAGGCGGCGACCGGCCAGGAACAGCAGGAGGGCCAGCGGCAGGAAGGCGTACCAGGCCTGCTGCAACCCGGGGACCCCGGCCAGCGCCAGCACAATTAGTGCACCAATCGTCAATGGCCGGCTGCTCAGTGTCACCTGCTCGCTGATTTCCTGCCCCAGGCTCGATTGCGTCGTCGCCTTGGTCACCAGCATGCCGGACGCCGTCGCCACGATCAGGGCCGGAATCTGCGATACCAGGCCGTCCCCCACCGTCAGGATGGAATAACGTCCGACGGCCGTGGCAATGGGCATCCCCTTCAGCATGGCGATGACGATGCCGCCGATGAGGTTGATGGCGGTGATGATGACGGCCGCAATGGCGTCGCCGCGGACGAACTTCGACGCACCGTCCATCGCTCCGTAGAACTCGGTCTCACGCATGAGCAGATCGCGCCGTTTTCGGGCTTCCTTGTCGTCGATGGAGCCGGTGTTTAACTCGGCATCGATGGCCATCTGCTTGCCCGGCAACGAATCGAGCGTGAACCGCGCCGACACCTCGGAGATACGACCGGCACCCTTGGTGATGACCACGAACTGAATGATGACGAGGATAAGGAAGACCACCAGCCCGACGACGAGGTTGCCGCCGACGACGAACCGCCCAAAGGTATCCACGATATAGCCGGCCGCATATTCGCCCTGATGACCGTGCAACAGGACCAGCCGCGTCGTCGCCACGTTCAGGGCCAGCCGGAAGAGCGTCATCAGCAGGAGCAGCGACGGAAAGACGGAGAAATCGAGCGGCCGGGTTGCGCTCAGCGTGATCAGGAGCAGCAACACCGTGATCGCGATGTTGAAGCCCAGGAGCAGGTCGAGCATGATGGTGGGCAGCGGCACCAGCAGCACGACCAGCACGCCGAGCATGGCCAGCGACAGCACCAATTCGCTGCGCTGCGACAGGCTGGACTTCGGGAGGGGCGGACTGCTCGAACCGGCCCGGGCCATGAGAGGGTACTCCTCTGGCAATTGGAGGACCAAGATCGTTGGACTCTGTTGTGGCACGGTCTCCTGACCGTGCCACCCGGTTCGACCGAAGGTCTCCGATGCTTCAGGAGACCTTCGGTCCACGCTGTGGCACGGTCAGGAGACCGTGCCACAACAGGGGCGTCAGCCCCCCGGTCCGTCTCGTCACCGGGGGGCTGACGCCTCCCCGCTCGCCAGCCTGTCACCGCGTCACCACCATACCCCGCAGGCGATACACAAACGCCAGCGTTTCCGCGACGGCCTGATAGAGCGCCGCCGGGATTTCGCGGTCGAGCTTGCCGACGCGGTACAGCGCCTGGGCCAGCGGCCGGTTTTCGACCACCAGCACGGCATGGCGCCGGGCTGTCGCGATGATCCGCTCCGCGACAAAGCCGGCCCCCAGGGCCACCACCTTGGGGGCGGTCATCTTTCCCCGTTCATAGCGCAGGGCGACGGCCAGGTGGGTCGGGTTGGTGACGACCACCGTGGCTTTCGGAATGTCCTGGAACATCCGCCGCTGGGCTGCCTCGCGCTGCAGCTTGCGGATACGGGCCTTGATCTGCGGATCGCCTTCTTCCTGCTTCAGCTCTTGCTTGGCCTCCTGCCGGGTCATTCGCAACTGCCGCTCCACCCGCAGCCGCTGGATGAGGTAATCGCCGACGCCGATCACGACCAGGGCGATGGACACACTGAGGAACAGGCGGCTGATGATGTTCCCCTCGAGCGCCACGGCCGAGCCGAGCGTGCCCTCCCCCAGGCGTCCAATCTCGTTGAACCGCGTGCTCAGGGCGACATAAGTCAGCACGGTCAGCGCGGCGATCTTCAGGAGCGAGGTCACCGCCCGCGTCCCGGAGCCGAGTGAGAACATCCGCATCAGCCCGTTGGCGGGATCGAGGCGCTCCCATCGCACCCCCAGGATGTCCGGATAGAAGGCGAAGCCGCTCTGAATCAGCCCTCCCAGCACGCTGGCCAGAAACAGCGCCCCAAAGAACACTCCGATGGCCCGCGCCGTCCGCGAGAATACCCCGCCGAATATCGCCTGCACGGTCCGCAGATCGAGGTCCGACGGACACCGACGGGCCAGGTCGGAACGCACGCCCTCCAGCAAGCCCCCGCCAAGCGAATGGGCGCCGAAGGTCACGATGAGGGCCGCGACGAGCAGCAGCAGGCCGGTGTTGAGATCGGCGCTGACCGCAATCTGCCCCGCCTTGCGTGCCTCCTCGCGGCGGCGCGGCGTTGGGGCCTCGGTCCGTTCTTGCCCAATGTCCTCTTCGGCCATGAGCGACCCTGCCCGTTTAGCCGCCGCCCAGCGGGCGGCGCGTCAAATCAATCGCGTCAGCAGGTCGCCGAACCGCCCTAGCGCATTCACCAGGGCGTTCAGCAAATTCGGGATCAACAGCACGAGCAGCACCAGCCCTGCCAACAGGCGAAGCGGGAAGCCGACGGTGAACAGGTTGATCTGCGGTGCCGCCCGGGCCATCAAGGTCAGCGCGAAGGTGACCACGAACAGCCCCACCACCACCGGCATCGCGATCGCCACGCCCCACTGCACCGTCAGGGCCGCCCCACCGACCAGAGGCTCCAGCGGCACTGCCGGCATCGCCGTGCCGACCGGATAGCGTGCAAACGTTGCATCCAGGGCCGTCAGGAACAGATGATGTCCATCCAGGCCCAGAAACAACAGCACGCCCAGCGCTTCGATGATCTGCGTCAGCGCCGACACGTTCCCCTGGGTTGTCGGATCGATAAAGGCCCCAAACGAGAGGCCCAGTTCCTCTGTCAGGAATTCGCCGCAGACGCGGGCTGGCACCTGGAACAGCCCGAACGCATAGCCGAGCATCGCCCCCATGACCGCCTCGCGAGCGACCGCCAACCCATAGGCAAACCAGGACGTTTCCGGGGATGCGGTCAGCAGGCTCGTCGGCAATTCGGCCGCAACATTGCCGAACCAGACCGTGGCCAGGGCGAAGGCGAGCCCCGCCTTGACGGTGCGTGGCACATTGATGCTGCCGAACAACGGCAGCACGGCCACGAAGGCGCCGACTCGGGTGAGCACAAGGCTGAACAGCAACACCAGGTGTTGCATCAGTGCGTGACTCCCGCGGCCAGCGCCAGCATGCGCACGGTGAAATACACCGCCGTTTGCAGCAGCCAGGCCATCGAGAAGACCATCGCCATGCCGACGCCAATCAGGCGCGGCGTGAAGGTCAGCGTTTGCTCCTGGATGCTCATGATTGTCTGCAAAATGCTGACAATCAGGCCCACGATCAGGCTGGTCAACAGCGCCGGCAGGGCGAGTAGCAGCGTGGTGTAAAAGAGGTCGCGGCCGATTTCGACGGCCTGGCCGATGTCCATGGGGAGACTCCTGGAAACCGCTTGCGGCTTCGCAGTTGTGCGAAGCCGCAAGCGGCGTTTATTGAAAACTCAAACTCAGCGCCCGCACCACCAGGTGCCAGCCGTCGGCCAGCACAAACAGCAGAATCTTGAACGGCGCCGAGATGATGACCGGCGGCATCGTGATGATGCCCAGCGCCGTCAGCACGCTGGCGACCACAAGATCGACCAGCAAGAACGGCAAGTAGATGCAGAAGCCCATGATGAATGCCGTTTTCAGCTCGCTGATGACGAAGGCCGGGATGAGGACGCGCATCGGTACGTCCTTGGGCTCTTCGGGCGGCGGCACCTTGGCCAGGTGCAGGAACAACGCCAGGTCGTTCCGCCGCGTCTGCCGCACCATGAACTTGTGCAGCGACTCGACGCCGCGAGTCACCGCGGTCACGCCGTCGATCTTGCCGTCCATGTACGGATCGACTGCCTGGGTGCCGATGTCGTCCAGGGTCGGCCCCATGACGAAAAGGGTCATAAACAGGGCCAGGCCGGTGATGACGAGGTTGGGCGGGATTTCCTGGGTCGTCACCGCCTTGCGGACAAAACCCAGGACGATGACGATGCGCGTGAAGGCCGTCAAGCTGACCAGTGCCGCCGGCAGCAGAGTCAGCGCCCCGAGGAACAGGGCGGTCTGCATGGGCGGCGACAGATGCTGCAGCGAGTCCGACTGGCTGATGTGCTCCGCGATCTTCATCGGGTCCATCGGCCGCCCTCCTCCTGGTTCTGCTCCCCTCGCCCCGGTACTCCGGGGAGAGGGGTCGGGGGTGAGGGGGCTTGAATCTCCGCAGTCCAGAACCCCTCACCCCCGACCCCTCTCCCCGGAATACCGGGGCGAGGGGAGATACCACCGCGCTCACCACCCCGCCGGTTTGGTCGGGCCGGACAGGGCCGCAAGCCTGGGACCCATCGGGACGGATGGCTCCCCATCCACACTGGGCGCCTTCTCCGCCTCGGTCAGCGCTTCGTCGAAGGCCTCCGGGAGGGCCAGGAGCGATTTCAGTCCGCCGCCATCAAGGCCAACCAGCACCTGCTGCTTGCCCACTCGGACCAACTGCACGCGGCACTGGCCGCCCAGGGGCAAGGTCTCGACCAGGGCCATGCGAGTCGCCAAGCCGGTCGGTCCGGGCAGCCGCCGCAACCAGCGGCGGCCAATGATCAGCATTGCGACGCACAGGACCAGCACCACGGCGGTGCCCACGCCCAACCGTGTCAGCATGGCCCGGGAATCGGGCGCCTCGGGCCAGGTCGGCGGGGTGTAATCGAGGGAGCCCTTCTGCACATCGGCGGCGGGGGCAGCCGCTTCGGGCGGAGGGGCAACGCCGCCCAGCATCTGCGGCAGCAGGATGCCGGCCACGACCGCCACCACGCCGACCAGCGCCAGCGGGAGCCATTTCCGGCCCGCGCCCGGCGGCGAGGCGGGTTTCTTCCAGTCGAACATCGCACGACAACTCCGGTGCGGGAGCTAGGTTCTGTCTGATGAATGGGCGCCAACCGCGGGAACGGGTGGATCTCCACCCATACCCCCCAAATCTTGGCACAGAACTCGGCCGCACGGCGCAAGTGAAATAATAGTAAGGGGTAGCGGCGAATAAGTTCTGTGCCATCGATGGCACAGAACTACCCTGTTTGGCACAGAACTCCGCCCACGATTCACAAGACAGGCCCTAGGGCCGATGGGAAACTGCGCCCCCTCCCCGGGTGCGAGAGACCTGTCACGCCGCAAGGGTATATCGACCGGAATCTGGGTTGGACTTGAGGGTTGTACCGATTATTCGGGCGGCAACCCCGCGCTGCTGCTCTCCAGGCGAGAGCGGAGGAGCGAATCGGAACCGGGCCTGCCTGGTTGCGTTTCCCCGCCGCGCCCGCTAAGGTAGACAGCCAGAGACTCCTCGCGCCATCCGGGGACGCCGTGATGATCCGCCAACTCTGTGTCCTCTTCCTGTTCCTGCTCATCCCCACCGTCGCGCCCGCCGAGGGCTCGCTCAAGTCGGCCCGGCAGCGGCTGCTGCACGGCAACCTCGAAGAGGCCATCGGGCAGTACGAGGAATTCGCCAAAGAGCCCAAGCAGAAGGCTGCGGCAGTGGTGGGCCTCAGCCGTTGCTACGAGGCCCAGGGTGAATACGACAAGGCCCTGGCCGTCGTGGACGACGCCCTGAAAGCCGACGCCAAGCGCCTCGACCTGCTGACGCGCCGGGCGGAACTGCTCTACCTGCGCGGCCGCTGGGACGACGCCGAGAAGGCGGCAGAGGCCGCCATCGCCATCGACAAGCAGAATCCCCGTGCCCGCTGGGTCCGCGTCCAGGTCTGGCGCGACCGCGGCGAGCTGGCCAAGGTCAAGCCGGAGCTGCCCTGGTTCACCCGCCTCTACAACGAATCCGAGGTCAAGGATCCGGATGATCTACTCGCGATTGGCCTGGCCGTTAGCGAATACGCCCGCTGGAAAAAGGCGCTGGCCGATGAGTACGAAGACATCATCAACGAGCTGTATGGCAGCGCCCTGAAGGCCGACAAGGATTTCTGGCCTGCCGAGGCCCAGGCCGGCCTGTTGCTGCTCGAAAAGTACAACACGCCCGAGGCCCTCAAGGCTTTCGCCAAGGCGCTGACCATCAACCCCAATGCGCCGGAGCCCTACATCGGCAAGGCGATGGTGGCGATGGAGAAGCTGGAGCTGACCGAGGCGGAGGAGTTCGCCGAACGAGCCCTGAAGACCAATCCCAACCACCCGGCGGCCCTGCGGTTGCGGGCCGATGTCCACCTCTTCTCCGGCCAGTACGGGGCCGCCATGAAGGAGCTGGAAACCGCGCGCCGGGTCAACCCGCGCGATGAGGAAACCCTGGGCCGCGTCGCCGCCTGCCTTCTCCTCCAAAAGAAGAACGCCGACTTCGACGTGCTGGTGAAGGAGGTGACGAAGCACGACCCGGTCCCCGCCGTCTTCTACCACGAACTGGGCCAGCGCCTGGACGAGCGTCGCCATTACGAGGATGCCGAGACCTACTACAAGAAGGCGGTGGCCCTGCGCGACAACATCGCCTGGCCGCTCAACAGCCTGGGCCTCCTCTACATGCGCATGGGCGAAGAGAAGGAGGCCCGAAAGGTCCTCGACAAGGCCTTCGAGCTGGACCCCTTCAACGTCCGCGTTTCCAACACGCGCAAGGTTCTCGACCACCTGGCCAAGTACGAGACGCTGAAAACCGAGCATTTCGAGCTGCGTTTCGACAAGAAGAACGACAACGCCTTCGCCCACTACATCGCCGGCTACCTGGAGGAGATTTACGCCGACCTGGCCCGGCAGTTCGACTACCGCCCGAAGGGGCCGATCCTGATCGAGGTGTTCAAGACCCACGAAATGTTCAGCGGCCGGGTGGTGGCCCTGCCGGACCTGCACACCATCGGCGCCTGCACCGGCCGCATGTTCGCGATGGTTTCCCCCTACGGCACGCGTGGCGGGCAGCAGATGGCCCCGTTCAACTGGGCCCGCGTGCTGCGGCACGAGATGGTCCACATCTTCAACCTGGAACAGACCCATTTCCTGGTGCCGCACTGGTACACCGAGGGGTTGGCCGTCATCAACGAGGGCTTCCCCCGGCCGCAGCCGTGGAACACGCTGCTGGTGAAGCGCGTGCCGGCCGGCGAGTTGATGAACCTCGACAATATCGACCTGGGCTTCATGCCGCCGCGCAGTCCGGAAGACTGGCATATGGCCTACTGCCAGAGTCAGCTCTATGTGGAGTACCTGAAGACGAAATTTGGCGACCCGGTGGTCGGCGCCCTGCTGGCCGCCTTCCGGGATGGACTCGATCCGGCCGCCGCGCTGGAGAGGGCCTGCAAGGTGGACAAGGCCTCGTTCGAGAAAGGCTACCGCGCTTACCTCGACGAGGTGGCCCGCGGCATCAAGAGCAAGCCGGCGGAGAAGGCCCTGTCGTTCACCAAGCTGCGCGACGAGGTGAAAAAGGAGCCGGAGAACGCCGACCTGAAGGCCCGCCTGGCCGAGGCCTACTACAGCCGCGACAAGGCCGAGGCCCGCAAGCTGGCCAAGGAAGTGCTCGCCGCCAAGCCGAACCACCCGCTGGCCTCCTACGTCCTGGGCCGTCTGTCCGAGGCAGCGGGTGACAAGGAGGAGGCGATCAGGCTTCTGGAGGCCGGCCTGGACCGCAACAATCCCGAGCCGAAAGTGTTGCGCGAATTGACCAAGCTGTATTACAATGCGAGCCAGTTCGACAAGGCCGGCGATACCGCCGAGCTGGGCCGCAAGGTCGAGCCGTTCGAGCGCCAGTGGCTGGTCGAGCTGGCCCGGGTCTACGCCCAGACCAACGCCCGCGACAAGCAGATCGCCGTGCTGAAGGACCTGGTGCCGACCGACGCGGACGATTTCGATAATCGCAAGCGGCTGGCGAAGATGTTGGCGGAGGCGGACCAGAACGCCGAGGCGGAGCGCTACGCCCGCCAGGCCCTGGAGATCGAGTTCCGCGACAAGGAAACGCAGGACCTGTACGAGAAAGCGCTGCGGCGCAGAACAAGAAGGACGAGGCGGATAAGTTCCGGACCATCGTCGAAAACTGAATGTTTAGCGGCGGATCGAAGATCCGCGTGTTATTCGACTTGCGGATCTTCGATCCGCCGCTAAACGGGACGCACTATGACCCTCCCCGACCTCCAGGCCCTGATCCGCGAAACCTACGATGCCAAGGATCGTCAGCGCGGCATCGAGGGGACCTTCATGTGGTTCATGGAAGAAGTCGGCGAACTGTCGGCGGCCTTGCGGAACGGCACGGAGCTGGAGCGAGCACATGAGTTTGCCGACGTTCTCGCCTGGCTGGCCACCCTGGCCAACGTGGCGGGTGTCGATCTGGAGCGGGCCGTCCAGGCTAAGTACGGTGGCGGTTGCCCCGGCTGTGGCGAGACGCCCTGCGTTTGCGATCGCGCGGAAAAACCCTAGGGGATACCAGATTTGCGATTGCAGATTGCAGATTGAAATCGCAGCCAATCGGCACTCTGCAATCGCAAATCGGCAATCCAAATTGGATTCATCGTATGCGTACCTTCAGCTTGGCCGGCCTGGTCCTGGCAGCCGCCGTTCTTCTGCCCCTGCGCGCCCCGCCCAGGAGCCGCGCGTCAAAATCACCGGCGTGCGCATCGGCTATCCGGGCAGCATCAACCGCGCCCGGGGGACCAGTCAGGCCCGCGTCAAGTCCGGTGCCTGGGCACCTGTCTACGTCGACCTGGAAGTTCGCGACGCCGCCCTGAATGCCGGCACCTATGCCCTCGTCGTCCGCACGACCGACAGCGACGACATGCAGAACGTCTATACCGAAAAGCGCTTTGCGCACGATCGAGGCAAACGAATCGCCCACCCTGATGGCCTACGTCCGTCTAGCCAGGAATGCCGCGGAAGTGGTCGTGGACGTCGTCAACGTCCGCACGGAGCAGCCCATCAAAAGCACGAAGATCAGCCAGGCCGACATCGACATTCTCGGTGCGGAGTATTACGGCTACCTGGCGATCGGCGACCGGGCGACCACACTCTACCGGGCCCTCAACAAGAAACAGGGCGTGGGAAAGGGCGGCGGCGGCATGGGTCGAGGACAGATCCTTGACGATCCGCAGCCCGCCGATGGACAGGATCTGGAGGACGGCAATCGCTTCTTCGCCCACCTCGACCAGGTTTCGCAGATGCCGACCACCTGGTTCGGCTACCAGTCGGCCGACACGGTCGTGCTGCTGACCAGCAAGCAGCAATTCGCCACGGACCTCAACTCCGGCAAGCAGGACGATCCGTTCGCGGTCCGCCGGGAAGCCCTGGCCGAATGGGTCCGCCGCGGCGGCAAGCTCATCATCTCGGTCAGCCAGAACCACCAGGAGGTCAACCAAATCCTGGAGCAGATGAAGATCATCGACCTGACGATCGAGGGGCGGGCGCAGTTGCCGGCGTTGCCGGGCGTGACCCGGTGGGTCGGCAGCACCGCGCTGTTTAGGGGCCTCCAGCCCAAGGGACAGCCGGGGCCGATCGTCGAGATCGCCAAGCTCAAGCCAGGTCCCGGCGTGCAGGTGCTGGCTTACGACCGAGAAAACGCCGGGCCCGGCGCCTACCCGGTGATCGTGCAGGCCCCGTGCGGCCTGGGCCGCGTCATCGTCACGGCGTTTGACCTTAACGAACCGCCCTTTACCACCTGGCGCGACGGCCGCGAGGCCTTCTGGACCAGGATCAAGGACCTGGTTGAGCCCGCCAACCTCGACCAGGCCGCCAACAATGATCCGTGGGGAGGACGCGGCGGCTTCAACCAGAACAGCCCGGAACTGACCGGCAAGCTCGTCAAGAGTCTGGAAAACTTTCCCGACGTCCCGGTCATTTCCTTCGGCTGGGTGGCCCTGTTCATCCTTATCTACATCCTCATCGTCGGCCCGCTCGATTACTTCTTCCTCAAGAAGGTGGTCAAGCGGCTGGAATTGACTTGGATCACCTTCCCCGCCGTGGTCATCGTCATCAGCGCGGTGGCCTACTTTGCCGCCTATTACCTCAAGGGGAACGACCTGCGCATCAACAAGGTGGACGTGGTCGATGTGGATCTGCGCGGCGGGCATGTCTATGGCAGCACCTGGTTCACCCTCTTCAGCCCGCGCATCCAGAACTACACCATCGGCGTCGAGCCGGCCACCGGCTGGGGGCCGGAAGAGACCGATCCGAAGAAGTTCTCACCGCTGGTCGGCTGGATGGGCCGACCGGAGGATACCTGGAACGGCGGCCGGGGCGGCTCCCAGGGGCTTTTCCGCCGCGCTTACAATTACGCCCCCGACCTGTCCAAGGAATACAAGGACCAACCCGCCGGGGCCGGGCTTCTCGGCGTGCCCATCCAGGTCTGGTCCACCAAGTCGTTTTCCGCTTCCTGGTTCCACGTCATCAGGGAAGACGAGCTGATCGAGGCCCGCATAACGGCTGCCAAGGACGATCCCACCAAGCCGTCCGGCACCATCACCAGCCACTTGCCCGTCGAGCTGCGCGACGTGGTCTTCTTCTATCGGAACAATTACTATCCGCTGGAAAACCTGATTCCGGGCACCCCCCAGCGAATCGACGGGAAGATGGGCCAGAAGGGCAATCCGCAGACGTGGCTAAGCCAGGGCCTGGCGGGGCAAAACCTGCCGGCCGGCAACAAGAAGAGCAGCCCGTATTACAACCAGGACCCGGCCATGCCGGTCGGTTCCTACATGAAGTCGATCCTCTTTTACAGCAATCAGGCCAACAACGTGCAGCAGGCAGGCACGCGGAATAGCGGCCTGCGCTCCCTCGACCAGAAATGGCGCATTGAGGATACCAATTCGAACGAACTGGTCGTCTTTGGCCGCGCGGTGCCTCCTCAGGGCAAAACCAACAACGGCCCCGCCGAGGAGGTCTCTCAGGGCGGACTGTCGGCCAGCAAGCTTTGGCTGGGCAAGCTGCCCGGCACCGGCAAGCGCGACCCGCTTGCCGGCACCCTGTCCCAGGAAACCTACGTTCGCATTTACATCCCAGTGAAATAGCTCTCAGCTATCAGCCGTCAGCCCTCAGCCTGCCCCTTTCGCGGCCGGCATGAGGGATGGCTGATAGCTGACGGCTGAATGCTGAGAGCTACTCATGATCGAAACCCGCGACCTGACGAAAATGTACGGCGACCTGTACGCCCTCAACCGGCTGTCAATCAAGCTGGAGCGCGGCGACGTGTACGGCTTCATCGGCCCCAATGGCGCCGGCAAGACCACCACCATGCGCATCCTCGCCACCCTGCTCAACCCCACCTGGGGCGAGGCGTCGGTGTGCGGCTACTCCATCTACAACGGCGCCAAGGAAATTCGCCGCATGATGGGCTACATGCCCGATTTCTTCGGCGTTTACGACGACATGAAGGTGATCGAATATCTCGAATTCTTCGCCGCCGCCTACCGCATCAAGGGGCCGGAGCGGCGCAAGAAGTGCGAACAGGTACTCGAGCTGGTCGATCTCGGCTACAAGCGCGACGCCTTGGTGACCAGCCTGTCGCGCGGCATGACGCAGCGGCTGGGCCTGGCCCGCGTGCTGCTCCACGAGCCGCAGGTGCTGCTCCTGGACGAGCCGGCCAGCGGCCTGGACCCGCGTGCCCGCATCGAGATGCGCGGCCTGCTCAAGGAACTGCGCAACATGGGCAAGACCATCCTGGTTTCCAGCCACATCCTCCCCGAGCTGGCCGACATCTGCAACAAGATCGGCATCATCGAACGCGGCAAGCTCCTGTTCGACGGCGACGTGCAATCGGCCATCCGCCAGGTCCGCCAGCACACCGTCTACGACGTGCAGGTGGCCAACGGCCTCAACCACATGGCGATGGAGCAGCTCAAGGGGCACCCGAACGTCTTCAAGGTCGAGGCCAACGACGAGGAAGACGCGCTGCGCGTCACCCTGAATGATGACGTGACCGACGGCAGCTTCATCGCCGAGTTGCTGGTGCGTAACGGCTTCCGTGTCAAGATGCTCCGCGAGGAGGAAATTGACCTGGAGGACGTGTTCATGGGGATCACGAAGGGGATTACCAACTAAGTTTAGCGAACTGCGCCACGGGCAAGAAGAAAATGCCTTCCGCCGATGCCCAGCAAATCGCCAAGGGACACGCTTGGTCGAAGCATGGCGCAGAATTCCCCGAGTTCTCAAGCGAGGCAGAACTTGCGGACCACATCGACAAGGTTATGACAAGCCCCTCGGCGACGAAGAACCTTGCGAAGGGTAGGAAAGCATTCTGGGACCACAAGTCAAAGACTCTCGTTATCCGAGACCCGAGCAGCCCAGATTTGGGTACCGCTTTCAGGCCCAAAGGCGGGGAGGCGTATTTTGATAACCTGAAGTAGGAGGCACTCCAATGCTGCAAGAAGACATCAACGAGAGTGGGGCCCGCGTGTTTCTGACGGTCGATGAGCTGCTGATCATTTCCAACGCCCTCAATGAGGTATGCCACGGACTCGAAGATACCGGAGTTTGCGACGCGGCTGGGTGCCGGATACGATGAGGCGTTTCGTCTGCTCAAGAGCATCGGCGGTGTGTACGAGAAAGCTATCCAACACCCGGCTGAATCGAGGTCCAAGTAGTCCGAAAGAGATTCCGCCGTGAAACGCGCTCCCCTGCGTTGTCGCGGCTACACGGAACGCTGTCATGCGAATTCTCGTTACCGGCGGTGCCGGCTACATTGGCAGTCATGCCGTGCGCCTGTTCCTCGCCCGCGGTCACGATGTCTGGATCTACGATAACCTTTGCTACGGCCATCGGGCCGCGGTGCCGGCGGAGCGCCTCATCGTCGCCGACCTGGCCGAGGAACAACGCCTGGACCAGGCCCTGGTACTGCATCGGATCGAGGCGGTCGTTCACTTTGCCGCCTTCGCCTACGTCGGCGAGTCCGTGCGCGACCCGGGCAAGTACTATCGCAACAACCTTGTCAACACCCTGACCCTGATGGAGTGCATGCGCAGGAATGGGGTGTCTCGCATGGTCTTTTCCAGCACCTGCGCGACCTATGGCGTGCCGGAGCAGGTCCCGATCAGCGAGGACGAGAAACAACTGCCGATCAATCCGTATGGGCGAGCCAAACTCGCGGTGGAGCGGGCCCTGGCAGATTATGCGGCCGCCTACGGCTGGGGCTACGCTGCCCTGCGCTATTTCAACGCCGCCGGCGCCAGCCCCGACGGCACCATCGGCGAGGATCACGATCCGGAAACGCACTTGATTCCGCTGGTGCTGGACGTGGCTCTGGGTAAGCGGCCGCATATCGAGGTCTTCGGCACCGACTACCCTACGCCCGATGGCACCTGCATTCGCGATTACATCCACGTCGACGACCTGGCTGACGCCCACCTGCTGGCCCTGGAAAAACTGCAATCGGGGCAGGGCTTGTGCCTGAACCTTGGCATCGGGCGAGGCTACAGCGTGCGCGAGGTGATTCGCACGGCCGAGGCTGTGACAGGCAAGAGCATCGCCGTCAGGGAAGGGCCACGCCGGGCCGGCGATCCCGCGGCCCTGGTGGCCGATGCCCAGCGCACGCGGCAGGTGCTGGGCTGGACGCCCCGCTATGCGGAACTGCGGCCGATTGTGGAAACCGCCTGGCACTGGCACCGCACCCACCCGCGCGGCTACGGCCGATAGCCGCTTGCGGCTTCGCATCACTTGCGAAGCCGCGAGCGACCACCGAACCTTCTACAATCTCCACATGAACCCCTATGACCTCACTGGCCGCGTCGCGCTGGTCACCGGCGCGGGGATCGGCATTGGCCGGGCGGCGGCCCTGGCCCTGGCGGGAGCCGGCGCATTCGTCGGCCTCCACTACCACCAGAGCCAGCGCGAGGCCGAGAAAACGCTGGCCGACATCGAAGCCGCCGGCGGCCACGGCTTCCTGTTGCCCGCCGACCTGACCGTGGAGGACGAGGCGGTGGCTGTCGTCGGCGGGCTCGTCCGCGAGACAAACATCTCGACATCCTCTTCAACAACGCCGGGGCGGCCCTGTCGCGTGCCAAGATCGAGGATTGCCCGACCGACCTGTGGCGCCGCGCCTTCAACGTCAACGTGACCTCCGCCTTCTTCGTCACCCGCCAGGCGATCCCCCACCTGCACGCCAGCGGCCGCGGCAGCATCATCAACAACCTGACCCTGTCGGTGCAAACCGGCAGTGCCGGCAGCGGTCCCTACGCCGCCGCCAAGGGGGCCCTGCACGTCCTCACGCGCACCCTGGCCCGCGAGTTGGCCCCGCAGGTGCGGACCAACGCCATCATGCCCGGCGTCATCGAAACCCGGCACCACGAACAGGTCAGCACGCCCCAGAAGCTGGCCGAATACCGCCAACAGACGCCCCTGGGCCGCAACGGCACCGCCGAGGAAGTTGCCCAAGCGGTGCTGTTCCTGGCGAGCGATGCATCGAGCTTCCTCAACGGCGCTGTCATCGACATCAACGGCGGGCGGTTCCTGCACTAAGACCGTTCGGAAACAATGGAGGTGGCGGGAGCCGCCGAGCGAGTGGGGGAAGACCAACGTCCTGCGCGGTCGGATCCCCCGTTTTGGGAGGACACTGTTCCGTCCGAAGGATCCGGGTTGAACTGAAGTCGGGGGGGAATTCAGTTCAACCTGGCGCGGCGGCGCAATCCTTGTGCCACCATGAGCTTGCGCCGACAGATCGCGCCCAAAAGCGCCAGGTTGAATAGAAGTCCGATGTACGCGGAGCGCCCTTAAGCCCGATAAAGATACCGATGCCGATCAACAATGACATGATAACCAAGGTCCGCCCCTGCCTCATTCTGTCCGAATGCGCTAAACCATGATCGAGCTGACCCCCGACAATGTCCTCGATTACCTCCGCCAGTCCGGCCGGATCGGGGCGGGGCCGGCTCAGGTCACGCCGTTTGGCTGGGGCGTCTCCAACGCGGTCTTTCGCATCGAAACGCCGGAGCAGCTCTTCGTCCTCAAACAATCGCGCCCCCAACTCCGTACGCGCGACCTGTGGCTGAGCGACCTTGACCGCGTCTATCGCGAACAGGAGGTGATGGAGCTGTTGCACCCGCTCCTGCCCGAGCCGACCGTCCCGGTTGTGCTGTTCGCGGATCGGCCCAATTATGTCTTCGCGATCAGCCACGCGCCGTTGGCGTCGAAAGTGTGGAAGGAGTCGCTCCTCGCAGGAGAAGTGGATCTGGCCATCGGCGAGCATGCCGGACGGATTCTGGGGAAGATGCACGAGGCGACCGCGGCGAATCGGGCAGCGGTCGCGCCGTTCCGCGATCACACCGCCTTCGTGCAACTGCGCGTCGATCCGTTCTATCGCCGCGTGCAAGAACGCCGTCCCGAGTTGGCCGCCGCGGTCGCCCCGCTCATCGACCAATTGCTCTCGGTGAAGGAGGCGCTCTGCCACGGCGATTACAGCCCGAAGAACATCCTGACCCATTCGCACGGCTTCACGCTGGTCGATTACGAGACGGCTCATTTCGGCGACCCGACCATGGACCTGGGGTTCTTCCTCAGTCATCTGATGCTCAAGGCCCTGAAGCTCTGCGATGAGCGGGAGCGCTATTTCGGGCTGACACGGACGTTCTGGCGCGGCTATGCGAAGGAGGTGCGATTTCGTCCCATCGGCGAACTGGAGGCGCGCGGCTGCGGACATTTCGCGGTGTGCCTGCTGGCGCGGATCGACGGGACGAGTCCGGTCGATTACTTGCAGGAGGAATCGAAACGCGAGGCGGCGCGGCGAAGCGGGCGGCGCGTGCTGCTGGATGGCCTTCGTGCGTGGGAAGACGTGTTGTCCGTTTGCGATGAGGAGTTCCCATGAGACCCGACATCATCAGCCGAGTACAGGGTCGCGAAGTCCTCGACAGTCGCGGCAATCCGACCGTCGAGGTGGAGGTGCATTGTCAGGGCGGTGCCCACGGGCGGGCGATCGTCCCTTCTGGCGCCAGCACCGGCCGGCACGAGGCGACCGAACTGCGCGACGGGGACCCAGCTCGCTTCGCCGGCAAGGGCGTCCGCAAGGCTGTCGCCAACGTGAATGACGAGATCGCTGCCCGGCTGGTCGGCAGCTCGGTCGCGGAGCAGGAGCGGATCGATCGCACCTTGTGCGAGCTGGACGGCACGCCGAACAAGGCGCGTCTGGGGGCCAACGCCATCCTCGGCGTGTCCCTAGCCTGTGCCCATGCAGCGGCGGCGGTACGCGGGGTGCCACTGTGGATGCACCTCGAAGGCGACTGTAAGCCGCGCATACCGCTGCCAATGGTGAACCTTATCAGCGGCGGGCTTCACGCGGGCGGCAACCTCGACTTTCAGGACTTCCTCCTCCTTCCCATCGGCGCACGCTCCTATTCCGAGGCGCTGCTGATGGCGGTCAACGTCTACCGCGCCCTGGCCAGTTTACTGACTCGCCACGGGTTCGAGGGCGTCCTGGTCGGCGACGAGGGCGGGTTCGGGCCGAAGCTGCACGGCAACGAGCAGGCGGTCCAGATGTGCGTCGAGGCGATCCGCGCCGCCGGCTACCAGCCCGGCCGCGACGCCGCCCTGGCGCTCGACGTGGCCAGCACCCACTTCTACCACGCCGGCTGCTACCGTCTGAAGACCACCGCCGGCGTCGCCCTGTCCGCCGACGACATGGTGAGCACCTTGCGACGCTGGGTCGATGACTACCCCATTCTGTCGATCGAGGACGGCATGGCCGAGGACGACTGGGACGGCTGGCGGGAACTGACCAAGGAATTGCGCGTGCGCGTGCAGCTCATCGGCGACGACCTGTTCGTCACTAACTCGGAACGATTGCGGCGTGGCATCGAGACACGAGTCGGCAACGCGGTACTGGTGAAGCTGAATCAGATCGGCACGCTGACCGAGACGCTCGATGTGGTTCGGATGGCGCGGCACGCGGGATACCGGGTGGTGATCTCAGCCCGAAGCGGCGAGACGGAGGATAGCACCATCGCCGACCTCGCCGTGGCGACCCGGGCGGCGCAGATCAAGATTGGGTCGGTGGCGCGCTCGGAGCGGCTGGCGAAGTACAACCAGCTGCTGCGGATCGAGGAGGAGATGGGCGCCGAGGCACCGTTCGCGCGGTGGGAACCGGTATGACAAACTCCCCTCGCCCCGGTACTCCGGGGAGAGGGGTCGGGGGTGAGGGGTTCCGATTTGCGAAGGTTCAGCCCCTCACCCCCGACCCCTCTCCCCGGAGTACCGGGGCGAGGGGGGAGAGCGGCTTAGCGCAACGACTCCAGCGCCCGCAGCCGCAGCGCCGACAGCGCGGGCAAAAGCCCGCCCAGGATCCCCATGCCGATCGAAAATGTCAGCACCCCCAGCCAGATGTTGGCGTCCACGGTGAGCTTGAAGACGACGCTCTTGCCGCCGCCCCCACTGCCCCCGGCGATGCTGGTCATGTTCCAGCCGTTGGCCAGCGAGCCGATGGCGATGCCGAGCAGGCCGCCGACGGCCGCGATCACGAGCGTCTCCAGGAAAAACGAGAGCAGCACCTGCCAGCGGGCGAAGCCGAGGATGCGCAGGACGCCGATGTCCTTGATGCGCTGGCTAATGGCTGCGAACATGGTGTTCATGACGCCGAAGACGCCGCCGATGGCCATGAACACGGCCACGAAAACGAAGACATAGAGAAATTGCTTGTTGGTCTCGTTGAGCTTGTCGTAATACTCGACCTCGGTCTGGGCCATCACGGCGGACTTCTTGAAATTGGTCGTCACCCAGTCAGAGGTCTCCTTGGCCTTGTCCAGGTCTGCGGTGCGGAGGACCAGCGTCGTGTAGCTGGAGGGTTTGCCGAACTCGTAGCCGGCCAGCTCGCGTTTGGCCCAGATTTCCGAGTCGAAGGTGGTGCCGGCCGTGGTCAGGATGCCGCTGACGACCCAGCGGCGCGGGCCCAGGTCGAAGACGTCGCCGACGGCCAGGCTGGGCTTGCCGAAGTCGGCGCCCAGCTCGCGGGCGATCCCTTCCCCCAGCAGCACCTCGATGACCTTGACGGTGCCGCCGCCCGGGTCGTCGCGGACGGCGGCCGAGGACCAGGGCGTGCCGCCGGGCAGCAGCTTCAGCCCGTGGACGGCCATGCTCAGGCCGGGGTCGTCGATGCCGCGTAGCTGCAAGAAGCGCCGCCGCCGGCCCGAGGCCCGCACCGGCGACGAGTCGGGGATCGGCTGGTTTACCACTAAATAGAGTTCCCAGCTCGCCAGCGGCCGGTCCCGGTCGTCGCGAAGGATGTTGGGCGGGTCGCGCTCCAGGTCGCTGGCATCGCCGAAGGCCAGGTTGCTGAACAACTCGTCGGTGGCCCCGTCCGACAGGACGACGACATTGCCGGGCTGGGCACTGCCTTCGGTCAGCTTGTACATGCCGTTGACGAAGGCCATCATGATGGTCAGGACGACGGCAACGACGAGGAACACCGCGGCGGTGAGGACCGTGATGTGCCAACGCACAACCAGATTGCGCAGGTTGTACTTGAGCGGCACCTTGCCGAGGATGGCCAGAGCGATGAACAGGAGAAGGAAGAAGCTCGCCAGCCCGATGAGGCGCGGCGAGATGGGGAAGTTGTGCATGGTAGTTTCCGACTCGCGGAGCGAGTCGGCCACACTTAGGGCTCGCGAAAGAATAACTTGGTCAGATTCCTGTTATCTGGGTGGCACGCCCTGAGGTACTCCGAAGGGCGTGCTGACAGTCAAGCACGCCCTTCGGAGTACCTCAGGGCGTGCCACCCAATAGTTGACATCGACCTGTCATTGACCAGGTTATTGTTTCGCGGGCCCTTACGTAACCTTGGCAAATACCTCGGACACCTTGACGTTACAGGCGATGACGGCCGGGATGATGCTGCCCGCGAAAGCGGTGAAGGCCCCGAGGCCCAGGCCCCAGCCGAGGGCCTCGAGCGGGACCTTGAACGCGGGGAAGAAGGCGATAGGCACGGGGATGCCACCCATGATCTCGGTGAACAGGATGTAGGCAAAGGCCGCGCTCAGCAGGCCAGCCGTGCAGCCCAGCACCAGCGCCTCGCCCAGCACCAGCGCCAAGATGTGCAGCGGCGTGTAACCCAGCACCTTGAGCACGGCCATCTCGGTCCGCCGTTCGCGCACGCTGATACTGATGGCGGCACAGATCACCAGGGCCATGCAGAAGACCAGCACCGGCACCAGCAGCCAGTTCACAATGTCGAGCAGGCTCCTGTAGGCATCGAGGAAGGAAGCGACGCCGGACGAGGCCGTCTCGCACTTGACGGCCGGCGACTTGAAGAGCGGCGAATTCTCGATCTGATCGGCCACCTGGTTGTACGCCTTGGTGTCCGGGACCTTGAGCCACACCAGGTTCAGGGTCTTGTCGGCCATCGGGTGCGGCTTGCCGTTCTGCTGCTTGTAGGCATCCAGGGCGTTATTGAGGCGGTCGCGGTTCATCACGGCGCTTTGGCCATATTGCCCCTTCGGAAAGGCGGCAATGATCTCAACGTCGTCGAGCACCATGTCCTGGTAATTGAAGGAATAGACGCGGATGCGCTCGCCGACCTTTTTGTTCATGGCTTCCAGGCGCTGCGAGCCGATGACGACCTTCCGGGGATCCTGCTCCATGGCCTTCAAGGCCGATTCGACCTGGGCCCGCTCCTGGTCGCTGAACTTGTCGATGCCGTCCATCATCGTCATGACCTTGGACGGCTCCATGCAGAAGAAGAAAATCATGTTCTCGCGGGTCGGCTTCTCCTGTTCCAGGGTACCGCCAAAGAACTGCCAGGTCATCGAGTTTTCCGGGGCAATACGAAGGTCGCCGTCCTTGCGTGGGGCTCCCTCGGACAGGTCCTGGGCGTAGGAAAATGGCATCTGACTGGGGATTTGCCAGCGCTCGGTGACAATCGCCTTGAGGTCCTTGGACTTTTCTTCCGTCACCACGCTCAGGAAGGAGAGGACGCTCCAGACCATGGTGACCAGGAGCACGAACAGGCCGGTGGCCATGCCGGTGAGGATGGTGCGGACCTTGTTGCGGGCCAGGCTCTTGAGCATGAAGAGCGTCGCCTTGTGGAAGTAGGCGGCGGCCATCAGGGTCACGAGTACGGCCGCCACGGCTGCCAGGCGGAGCGGGTGCGTGGCCAGCGACAGCACGAACTGCTGGATGGAATTCATCAGCGCGGTGCCTCCCTCACGTGCTCGACGGGGGCGGCCCGGCCGTCGGCCTCCTTGACGTGTTCCTCCGCCGCGGCCGTGCCGTTCTCCTCGACCAGTTGGCCCTTCTCCAGGTGCAGCGTGCGCTGGGCCCAGCGGGCGGCGCGGGTCGTGCGTCACCATCAGGATGGTCTTGCCCAGGCCCTTCTGCAATTCCGCCAGCAGGGCCATGATCTCGTCGGCCGATTTCGCGTCCAGGTCGCCGGTCGGCTCGTCGGCCACGATCAGGGTCGGATCGGTAACGATGGCCCGGGCGATGCCGACGCGCTGCTGCTGCCCGCCGGAGAGCTGGCCGGGCCGGTGCCGCATGCGATCGGACAGGCCGACCAGGTCGAGCGCCGTGGTCACCTGCTTTTTCCGATCGGCGCCGCTCAGCGGCAGCAGCAGCAGTGGCAATTCGACGTTTTCATAGGCGGTCAGCACCGGCAGCAGGTGGTAAAACTGGAAGACAAAGCCGACATTGCGGGTCCGCCATTTCGCGAGTTGCGACTCGCTCATGCCGCTGATGAGGTCCGCGCCGACCCAGACTTTCCCCTCGGATGGGCGATCCAATCCGGCGATCAGGTTGAGCAGCGTCGTCTTGCCGGAACCGGATGGGCCCATGAGCGCGAAGAATTCCCCCTCGGGCACATCCAGACTGAGATTCATAAGGACGTCGATCTGTTCGCTGCCGCGGCGAAAGAACTTGTGGACGTCGCGGACGCGGACAATGGGTTCGGCGGCCATGAGGTACCTCCGATGCGAAGCCGCAAGCGGCCATCATTTCGTCTTCTTGAACCACACCACCGCGCTCATGTCCGGACGCAGGAAAACGCCCGCCTCTTCCGGGGGAATCTGGTCCTTGTCGATGGCGACGCGAACGGAGACAGCACCCTTGGAGCGGTCGGCCACCGGCATGAGGCGCGAGACCACGCCGTGGTATCCCTTCGGATGGGCCTTCTTGAACGTGTCGCTGTCGGTGTAAGCCCGGGGCATGATGGTACAGTCCTGGCCCGCGCGGACCTTGTCGAAGTCGCGTTCCTGGATGGCCAGGTCGACCTCGAGGTCGCGGAGGTCGGCCATTTCGCACAGGTAGCCCGCGGCGCCGAAGGCCAGTGGGTTCACATAGCCGCCCAGCTCGGCCTTCTTGCTCAGGACGATGCCGGTGGTCGGGGCCACGATGGTGCAGTTCTTCAACTGCTTGGCGGCCTGATCCACGTCAGCCTGCGCCTTGTGTACCTGCGCCTTGCAGACCAGGCGCTGCTCTTCCAGCGACACTTTCATCCGGCCGAGCGTCTGCCGTTGCGATTCGAGGGCGTGCTGATCGATCTTGACCTGGACAATTGATTTGTCCAGGTCGGAGCGCGAGGCGCCCAGGCCGGCGGCGCGATTGTAGCGTTCATCGAGCTGCGACATCTCCAGTTTGGCTGCGAGGTTTTTCACCTGGGCCTCCATGGCATCGATGTCCTTCAGGGAGGAACCGGTCTCCACTTGCTGGAGGTTGGTCTGGGCGACGGCCAGGGCGGCCCGGGCGCTTTTCAGCTGGGCGTCGTAGATCACCGGGTCG
Source organism: uncultured Planctomycetota bacterium (assembly GCA_963827935.1). Classification (GTDB taxonomy): domain Bacteria; phylum Planctomycetota; class Planctomycetia; order Gemmatales; family Gemmataceae; genus DATFNV01. Next base: position 262,857 of record CAWHCN010000008.1, read on the forward strand.
ATCTCGGCCAGCTTGGCACCTTTCTGGTAGATGGCCCCTTCGCGAAAGTTGGGATCGAGCCAGACGATCTCGCCGCCGACCTGGGGACTGATCTGGATCTGGTGGGCCGCGATGACGTAGCCGGTGGCCTCGTGCGCCATGTCGCCGGAACCCGGGCCGGGCGCCGTAGTGGCAGCCAGCGTGGCGGCGGCTTCCTTGACGGCATTGGGCAGCTCGGGGGCCGGCGGCGCGTAATAGGCCTTGAAGCCGAACACCAGCGTCGTCAGCAGCAGGACCACGCAGGCGGCCCAGGGCAGGAAACTGGTGCGGCTACCCCCGCCGCCGCTCTTCCCGCTGGACGGCTCGCCCAGGCGCAGGGAGCGGACGCGGTCGCCCAGGTTGGGCCGGCCGTCACGGGCCTCACCGCCTCGGGCGGGAGCGGACACGGGATGATTGTTGGTGTTCATGATTCTCTCGCGAGTTCGCAGGGCGCCCGGCCGGGTGAAGATAGCCGCCGAGCACTTCGAGGCACAGGCGAAACATGGCGTCCCGGTCGAAGGCGCTTGGGTCGGCTGCCAGCTGCATGGCCAGCCCGTGCAGCAGGGCCTGCACCAGTGTTCCCAGCAGACGCGGGTCGGCGGGCGGCGGGTCCTTCGCGAGCGCCAGCTCGCCGGCCATGCCCTGCGCCAGGTTGCCCCGCCATTCTTCGTACAACAAGGCCAGTCGCTTGCGAAAATCCTCGCGGTGGCCGATCTGCGACAGGAACGTGTACTGCAGGGCGTGGAACTCCGGCGAGGCCGGCGGGCGGAGCAGGATCATCCCGAGCAGGTGCTGCACCCATTCCCAGCCGCTGACCTCCCCTGCGCATGGATCCTTGCCCCCGGGCGTGCCGACGCGCTCGTACATCAGTTGCAGCAGGCGGTCGAACACGGCCAGGAGAATCTCCTCCTTGGCGGGGAAGTAATACGTCAGGTGGCCGCGGGCCATGCCGGCCTTCTTCTCGATGGCCGACAGCGACAGGTTCTGGATGCCCTGCTCGGCGATGACCGCCACTGCCGCCTCGACAATCTGCCCCTTGCGCCACTGGCCACGTCGCGGCGTTTCGAGATCTTCCCATTGACGGACGGCCGTCCAGCCAAGGCCGGGCGCTCCACCAGAAGGGCGAGAAGTTAGACCGATTGACAAAGACAGATTCTAGCGGGAGCGCGGGCGCGGAGCAAGGTCAAGGCGAGCGGGTGGGCGTTAGCCCCCCGCTACGGTCACCGGGGGGCTAACGCCCGCCCGCTCGCCTATCAATGCCGTCAAACAGGCTTCTTTGGCGACTCGTGCATGTTCCCGGTCGTACGCTGGTAGCCGGGTCCGAATTGCCGCCAGGCCTCGTCGACGAACGCCCCTTTGCGGACGTTGTAGTCGATGGCGTCGGTGCAGCCGGCCGCCAGGATCGCCTTCTTGGCGGCGATATAGGAGGTCCGGAGGGCCGGGTCGGCACGGATCTGATCGCGGAAGACGCGCAGTTCCTGCACCTCCGGCGAGTCCGCGGCCACGACATGGACGTGAAGGTTGAACGTGGCACCGTCGTACACCAGCGCCGACGCGCATCGGGCGCGACTCGGGGAACGGGTCGCGGCTGGGCTGGCGCTGGAAGCCGAGCGAGTCGAGCAGGTCGCGCGCGGCGACGAGCTGGCCCGGCGGGTAGACCAGCATAAGGTCCAGGATCCCCTTGCCGCCGCAACCCTCGATCGCCGTGCTGCCGATGTGGTCGATTACCGCGCCCGGTAGCTGCGGCTCGATCAGGTCGGCCACCTGGCGAGCCACGAGCGGAGCCCGCGGATCGTACTCGTGGTAGGCCGGCGGACCCGGCTGATAGGGGCCGATGGCGGTCATGCGGGCTCCGGGGCTCAGGTGGCGCGAATGACCACGATGGTGGCGTTGTCGGTCGCGCCTTCGATGTTGACCAGGTTTACCAGGCGGCGCGCGGCCATCTCGGCGGAAATCGCCTCGCCTTGCAACATCTGGGCCAGCTCGCGATCCTTGACATGGTTCGACACGCCGTCCGAGCAGACGATCACCCAGTCGCCCGGCCTCATCACCCCGTGGTAAACGCCGGGCTCCACGTCGGGCTGCCCGCCGATGGCCTGTTGCAGCTCGTTCTTGCGCGGGTGGTCCTCGGCTTCCTCGGGGGTAAGCTGGCCCAGTTCGACGAGCCGGTTGACCAGGGTCTGATCGCGCGTCAGCTGGATGAGGCGGCCCTCGTGCAGGTGGTAGGTGCGGCTATCGCCGACGTGCCCGACCACGACGTTCTTGCCATCGACATAGACGGCCTCGGCCGTGCAACCCATGCCGCGCTTGCCGACCGGGTTGGACCCGCGGGAGGCGTGGTAGATGGCGCGGTTGGTCTCTTTCAGGGCCGACCGCAACAGCGCCATGGCCTCCTCGACCCTGAGCGGCAGCGGCGCATTGCCCTCGGCGCGCGGCACCTCGGTGGGGAAGGTCGAGGCACCCGCCAGGGCGGCAAAGGGCTTCTGGGCCAGGAGGATACGGCGCAGGTGCTGGATCGCCAGCGCCGCCGCCACTTCGCCGGCATCGTACCCGCCCATGCCGTCCGCCAGCAGCAACAGGGCGCACTCGCCGACATCGTCCTGTCGCGATTCACAGGCGTGCAGCAGGGCAAAGGCGTCCTCGTTGCCGGTGCGGACCATCCCCGTCGTCGTCCAGGCCGCGATCTCCATGCGCACGTTATCGAGGGTACGGCTGCACACCTCGAGCGTGCGGATCAATTCCGTGAATCCGGTCGGGTCATCCTTGAGCGCCTCGTCCGTTGGGAAGCGGGCTGAAACCTCGCGGGTAAAGGTCTTCATCATCAGCCGGCCGAAGGCCGGGTGGACGTCCGGGAAGCGCGGGATGAAGGCCTTGGGGTTGCCGGGGCGATCGAAGTCCATTTCAGTCAGCTCGCGGCCGACGTGCAAGGAATAGAGGAGGGCTCCGAAGCTGTAGAGGTTGGCGCGCGGGTCGGCCTTGCCGTTGTGGGCCGCCAACTCGGGAGCCGTATACAGCGAGCCGCGGATCGGCGCGTCGGGCGGCACCGGAATGGGGAGCAAGTCCGACAGGTCGGCCAGGCGCCCGCGGCCGTCGGAGGTGATGATGACGCTGTCCGGCCGCAGCGTTTCCGGCATCGCCCCCGCCGTGTGCAAGGCCCGCACCTGCTCGGCCACGTGCTTCAGCCAGCCGAAACGCTGCTCCATCGTCGTTTCCGGATCGTCCCAGGCGTCCCAGAGCGACTGGCCAACCGGCAGCTCCTCGATCGTATACTCCAGGCCATCTTCGGCAAAGCTATCGACCACCTGCGGCAGGAAGGGATGCTTGGCGGCGCTCAGCACCTGCTCCTCCCACGCCGGACTGGGAAAGGCCGGGCCGTTCATCGGCGGGCCGGTCATCGGCTGGGTAACCGCCATGGCATCGTCAAAGCCCAGGACGATGTCCTCGTCGGTGGACGGTTCGGCGGCCGGCACCTCCTCGGCCACCGGAACGGCCTCCAGCGCGGGCACCTCCTCGGCCATCGGCGGCAGGGCCTGACGAACGACCACGATCGGCGAGCCGGAAGTGCGGTCGATGCCCCGCAACCGCTCCACGCCGCAACGCTCGCCGATGCGCTCCATCACTTCGTAGCGCTCGCGCAATATGGTGTTCGCCGCGATGGCCACGGGCGGCGGGGCGGCCCGGCCGTCGTCGGCCGGAAAAATGTAGCCGCAACTGTCGCAGTGCGACCGGCCCGCTGAGCGCGGCGAATCGCAGATCGGGCAGGGCGGCAGGGCCACCGGGATCACCGGGGCGATCGCTACGGATGCTTCCTCGACTGCTGCCGGCGCCTCCGGCGCCGCATCAGCTGCCTCAACGGGCAGGGCGGGTGGTAGGGGGGTCGCCTCGGCGGCCCCGGGAGCATCCCAGGTGGGCAGCAAGTCCTCATCCGCCGTTGCTGGCTCCGCCGGTTCCGGCTCCGCCGGCTTGAGCGACTCGACCATGCCTCGCAGCCAGCTGGGAAACCCCACGGGGCCGGCAGAACGAGGATTGTCGGGTTGCGGAGGGGTCGATGACATTGGCGTCTCGGTTTGCCAGGGGCGTTCGTTTAGCCGCTCCCCAGCGGGGAGCGCGCTCCCCGCTGGGGAGCGGCTAAACCCATCAACGCAGGTGATTTCCGCAATGGATGCAGTAGCGGCTGCCCATGCGGTTGGTCTTGCCGCAATTGTGGCACGGCGGCGCGGCGTCGGTCAGCGGCTCGGCACACTTGGCGCAGTACGGCTCGCGGACCTTGTTGCTGGTGCGGCACTTGGGGCAGCTCAACTCGCGCGTCACCTGCCGCTTTTCCAGGTCCGCCTTGATCTCCCGCGCCGAGAAATAGCGGTCCTTCACGTCCTCGGAGAGGTTGATCTTGATCAGCTCAAACAGCCAGCGGTGTTCGGGCGGCCAGGGTCCGCCGCCATCGGCCAACTGCGTCTCCAACTCGCGGGCCGTGTAGAACCCCTCGGGCGATTTGCCGGTCAGCAGGTGGAACAGCGTGCCGGCCAGCGCGAACAGATCGCTGCGCGGCTCCGGCTTGCCGATGATCTGCTCCGGCGGAGCGTACCCTTCCGTGTAGACCTTGGTCTTGGCCGCGGCCCGGTCCTTGGCCGTCCGCCCCAGGTCCCGAGCCGTGCCGAAGTCGATCATCTTGATCGTCCGGCCATCCTCGAGCAGCATGATGTTATCCGGCTTCAGGTCGCGGTGGACCAACGGCGGCGACATGCCGTGCATCACCGTCAGCACGTCGCAGATGCTCCGGGTCCAGTCGATGACCTGATCGACGGCAAAGGGCTTGTTGTTATTCGCCTCCATGATCTTGAGCAGGTCCTGGCCGCGGATGAATTCGAGCACCAGGTGGGCCGCCTGCCCCTGCTCGATCAGGTCGTGGACGCGGGGGACGACGGGGAGCTTCTCCAGGGAGGCGCAGGATTTCGGCCTCGCGGCGGAAGAAATTGAGGCGGATGGCAAATTCCTGCGGATCGGGACAGATCATGTCCTTGATGGCCACCTGGCGGCTGCCGTTCTTCGTGTCGGCCGCCAAATAGACGGCGCCGAAGCCGCCCATCGCCAGGAGTTTTTCGATCTTGTAGCGGTTGTGCAACACGGTGCCGGGGGCAGTCGGCAGCGGGTTACCGCAGCGCTGGCAGGTGCGTTCGCCGGGCGGGTTAGCCACGCCGCAGGCCGGATTGCTGCACAGGTTGGGCGGCCCGTCGCTTTCCGAAGCGGAGGTGTCGGGCTGGAGCAGGTAGCCGCAATCCATGCAGGCGATGGCGCCTTCAAGGAGCGGCGATTTGCAGGCGGGGCACTCCTTGGGCGTTCCGGCCACGGCGGGCGCGGGCGGCGGCGGGGGTGCGGGTTTGGGCGGCGGCGCTGGACGGGGCGGCGCCGATGCGACGGCGGGCGTCGCGCCCGACCCGCCCACGCCGGCACCGACCGGCTGGCGGGCGGGGGCCGACGGGGCCGCGGCGCCGACGGTGAAGATCGTCTTGCACCCCGGGCACTTCACCTGCTTGCCCGCCGACCCGTCGGGCACCTGCATCTTCTGGCTGCACTTGGGGCAGCCGATGATCTGAGGCATAAGTCCCCTCAAGGCCGCTCTGCGAGCGGCCGCTAAACGTCTACTTCTGTTGCCGCTCGCCGAAGCGCAGGACGCAGTTGCCGAGGCGAATCACGTCGCCGTTGCGGAGTTCCCTCGGGCCCACCACTTTCTCATCGTTCACAAAGGTGCCGCCGGGCGTTTCGTCATCGAGGAGCGAGTACTGTCCGCCCTTGTTGAGGATGCGGGCATGCACCTTCTCGACCCCCTGCCCGCCGAACAGGCCGATATCACACGATTCGGCCCGCCCGATGGTGATTTCATCCTTGCTCAGGATCAGTTCGCGACCCGGGCGGAACCCTGCCTCGACGCGGACCCAGGCTTCCTTGAGGATAATCTGTGCGAGGCCGATGAACAGACCAATGCAGGCGCCGAGGATGACGAAACCCCAGGCGGTGCTGGAGAGCAGATCGTCGCGGTGGAACAGTCGCCCCAGGCCCATGAGCATGACGATGAAGAGCAGTCCGCCGATGAGGCCGCCGACGCCACCGCCAATGACGCCGTTGATAACCTTGCGGATGGCGCCGCCGGCCCCCTCGCCCTTCACGATCCGGGCCAGCACGTCGAAGGTGCCGACCGAGGCGCCGATGAGCAGTCCCGTCAGCACCCAGCCGAAGGCGCGGAGCACCTCGCTTTCGACCAAGGAATACAGCCCCTGGCCGACGGCGGCGCCAAGCAATCCGGCGACCAGGCCGATGGCGGCCACGAACACGCCTCGCAGGATGAGCGACACAATACCGCGCGAGGCAAAGAAGGCATCCACCAGCCCCAGGCCGAAGGCCAGCAGCAGACCCAGGCTGAGGCCGCGCACGATGGTGCGGAGGAAGGCATCGGAGTGGGCCGACCCTTCGGCAAAAGGGGAGGAGAGGATCTGCCCCACCAACCAGCCGACGAACGCCGCCCAGGCGCCGCACACCGCGCAGTAGTAAACAAATAGCCGAAAGGACATCGTTTATCGCTCATTCGGGCCCGGACGCTAGAAAATCCCCTCTTCATGGATACGGATCGACAGCGTGGCCCGCGCCCTGCCGGATGCCGCCTCCAAAACGTGCTCGCCTTCCTTGCCGGAGCGCACGCGCCAGGAGACCTGGGCCAGGCCGCCGCTGGCCTTCTCGATCTTCTTGTCGGCGTCGTTCCCCTTGGCGAAGCTGAACCCCGCGGGCAGGATCAGCGTGACAACCTGGCCGGGCTGCGGATCCTTTACATAGGCCGTCACCGTGAATTCGCGGCCGGGCCGCATGCTCCCGCCGGTGGTCAGGGCGATCTTGCCGTCGCCGGCGTTGCCCCCGCCTGCCACGCCGGAGATCGAATTGAGCCCGTAGGTGAAGGCCATCTTGCGGGTGCTGCCGGCCTCCATCTCTTCATAGGCCCAGTAGAGCACCACGCAAGAATCCGGCTTCTCTGGATTGGCGCGCATCGGCTCGATCGGATCGATCTTCCAACCGGTCTCCCGGTTGCCCGGCCAGCGGCAGATGATCATCTCCACCAGCGGTTCGAACTCGCCGGTCAGGTTCAGGCCCAGGTGGGCCACGGTGCCGGGGTCCTTCAGGTCCGGCCGCTCCAATGCCTGCACATAGTCCGGGATGTCCTTCTGGCCGAAGACTTCCATCGTATCAACCAGGCGATCCGGCTTCCCCTCGGTGCCGGGAACGGCGAAGGGGACGCCGTCGTTGGCGCCGATAAACGTATCCAGCATCACGCGGAGGCCAACCCGGTGCGGCAGGGTGGATTTGCTCTCGACCGTGTACCGCACGAGGACCGTGTCAAGCAACCTCGTCTGGTCGCCGGGGACCAGGTCCACGCTCTGGGTGACGACGATATTTTCGTTCTTGGCCTCCCAGATGTTATCCCAGCCGATGCGTTTATTGCCACGAAGGAACTCTTTTTTGACCCATCGCCCGTACCCCTGGGTGTTGCCGAACAGATACTCGTGCGTATCCACCTTGACGCAGGTATTGTTCTGAGTCCCCTTGTCGTCGTAGGTCAGGCGTTTGAATTTGTCCGGGTTCTCGGGATCGCGCTCGGTCAAGAGGACAATGCCGAATCGCTTGCGGTCGTCGAAACCGATGCCCAGGCGCGGGTCGGTATCTTTCAGGTTGGCATAAGGAGCATCGAGTGCGGCGCCTACGTCTCCTGTAAAACTCGGAGGCGTCCCCGCTCTGCCGCCGCGGAACCAGTCGACGGCCATCACAACGAGCAGCACCAGGAGGAGCACCGCCACCGGTAAGAGGTGCGCGGGCGTGAAGCCTTGCCGGCGGCGTGCCACGCGGTCCACCTCGATGACGGGCGCGGACGGCGGCTTCGGAGCGGGCTTCACCCCGCTGGGCTTCTTGGTGACCGGTTCGGCCGCCACGGCGACGGGAGCGGCAGCGGCCTGGTCCCCAAACTGGAAATTCCCCCCGATGACCAGCGTCACCGGCACCACGAAGCGCTGGTTGCCGTTCGCCTGAACCGTCACCTTGGCGGTGAGCGTCTCCCCTTCGCGGTTGGGGACGTTGGGGACGACGATGGGAATGATGGCGACGCGGCCGTTGAGCTTGGGTCGGCCGACTTCGAGCCAGGCCGCACTGCTGGTGGCGTGGGCGTAGACCGGCCGCTTCTCCTCGGACCGGATTTGCAAGGCGTGGCGGAGGGTGGCACCGGCGGCGGCCTCCCACGTCACCGACTCGTCGCTGATCTCCACCTTGGGCGGCGGGGTCAGGCCCAAGGCCTCGAAGAATTGCTGCACGGCCCCGAGGCCTGTCGCGGGCGGTCCCTGCACCGGGTAGGTCCAGCCGTTCGACTTGTACCAGTCGGCGACGGCCCCGCTCTCGAAGTAGGGTGCGGCGGCCTTGGGCACCACCTTGGCCTTCTCGGCGACTTTGCGCGGCGTCAGCGCCCCCTGGAGGGGACCGTCGGGGAACGGCTTGACGGGCACCTCGGCCCGGACCTGCACCGTGAGGTTGCCGCCGTTGGATTCGACAATCAGCCGGCCTTCGAGCGGCTTCTTGCCCGCGCGGAGGCGGTTACCCTTGATTTGAAGAGGGATGGTCATCTCGGCGCCGAACTGGAAGATCTTCTCCGGCGCCCAGGCAACTCGCCCAGCGCCAGCCAGTCGCAGTCGTCGCAGGTGACGGAGCCGTAGAGCAGCCGCATGCCGCGGTTTTCGAGATGCAACTCGCAGCCGCGCTGGTCGCCCACCTTGAGCGTGCCGAGGCTGACCTCCTGGGGGAAGACGCACAGACGCGGGCCCTCCACGACCTGGCTGGGCAGCGTGCCGAGCAGCTGATCGAGGCCGCGATCGTGATCGGGGAAACGGGCCGCTTCGCGGGCGGCCTGCGCCAGGTCGTCCCGGCCCAATCCGCCCAGGAAACTCTCGAGGAAGCCCTGCACCAGCAGGTCACGGGCGACCGGCCAGTCGTTCTGGCAGGCCAGAGCCAGCTCGTCAAAGGTGCGGCACTGGCGGCCCGTGGGGAAGACGAAGGGGTTGACAAACCGCTGGGAGCCCACGGCGACCGGCCCGCCGTTGCGCGAATGACCGGCCAGCGCGGCACCATCATGGTAGCAGTACGCGGCGTCCTCGGGATTGACGCGGGAGCACTTGATACAGGTCTGGGACATGGATCACGCTCGGCTCGTTTAGCGGCGCCGATTCATCGTTTCGCGCTCACAGCGCGAGCGCGAAACGATGAAGCGGCGCCGCTAAACGGGGGATATCCTTCCGTTACACGATCAGCTTCATCTGCACCGTGCCGATTTGCAAAACGTCGCCGACAGCCAGGTCGCGCTTCTGCCCGGGGTAGATGCGTACGCGATTGACGAAGGTGCCGTTGGCGCTATTGAGGTCCTCGACCGAGAGCTTCCCCTCCTCGAAGGTGACCAGGGCGTGCTGCCGCGAGGACCAGACGCGGTCGGGCGGCTCCTGGTCGTCGAGGTCGATATCGACCGGTTTTTCGTCGGCGCGTCCGATGAAGTTGTGCCCTTCGTAGATCGGATATTCCACATTCCGCTTCAGGCCGCGGAGGACGACAAGGCGAGGCTGCGCGTCGGGCGCCAGGGCGGCGGCCGGGGCCGCCGGCGCGGGAGCGGGCGGCGCGGCCGCCGGCGCTGCCGGGGCCGGCGGCGGCGGGGGCACGGCCGCGACGGGCGGCGCCGGCTCGGGCGGCGCTACCGGCATCGCCATGACCTCCGGCGTCAGTGGGACACTTTCGACCACTGCCTCCAGCGCGACCGCTTCGATCGGCACGGTTTCGACCATCGGCACGGCCTCGGCCACCGCCGAGTCGCCTACCATCGCCGCCTCGATAATGGGCATGCCTTCCGGCATGGCCATCAGCGGCACGGTTTCGACGATCTCGGCCGCGGCGATCGGCACCACCGCCTCGATCACCTCGGCCTGCAGGGCCGGCTCCACGCCTGCGAGGTCCGATTTGCACTGCTCGCAGAACAGGGCGCCTTCTTCGTTGTCGTAGTGACAGAACGGGCACTTCACCATAGCTGATACACCTCGGAAACGATGATCTCTGGGTTCTCCGCTCACATCAGCGCGGATCTGCGATCCGCCGCCAAACGAACGACCTTCAACTTGCTGGCGCCTCCTCGACTTCCTTGGCCATGCTGTCCATGGCCAGCTGCGTCTTCTTGCTGACGCGGCCGCCGGCGTTGATCTCCTGCAGCACCTGGCGGGCGAGCATGGTCTTCTTGGCGGCGCGGGCCCCCATCAACTGGCCCTTCTGCTCCATCGCCTTGGCCACGCGCACCGCTTCCTCCTGCTTGTTCTCGGCAATCGCCTGTTGCAGCATCTTGTTCTGCTCGAACAGCTGCACCTCGTCAATGTGCTTGGCGACCTCGGCGTTGACATAGCCCTGCTGCCCGGACGAGTAGGTCACCTCCAGCGACACCGGACCGGTACTCTCACGCTTACCGGTGCCGGGGTCGAAAGTCACTTCGAGGCTGGCGATGGCAAACTTGCCGTCGGGCCGCTTGGGCAGGCTCAGGTCCAGGACGTAGCGCGTCGGCTTGTCGCGCTCCAGCGTGCCCAGCGTGGCGACCAGCGGCTGGCCGTCGGCCTCGGTGACCTTGAGTTCCTTGATCTCCGGCACCACCTGGCGAACGCGCTTGATCTTGATGTCCTTGAACGGCTTGATGGTCATCTCGACGTTGAGGAACCCTGTCGCCGCCAGCTGCTCGAATTCCTCGACGAAGATGCGCTCCGCCTCGGCGGCCTGGTTGACGTCGATGTAGTACCACTTGCCCTCGGCCAGCCGGGCCAGGTCCTTGATCAGCGACGAGTTCCATTCGGTGCCGACGCCCATGACCGTGAAGTGAATCTTCTTGGCGGCGGCCTGCTGGGCCAGCTGCTTGCACATGTGCTCGCCGGAGGTCTCGCCATCGGTCAGCACCACCAGCTGCGACAGCTTGCCGGTGCCGGTGTTCTTCTCGATTTCACCCATGCCCAGGGCGATCCCCTGGTCCATCGAGGTGCCGCCGGGATCGACCTCGAAGCGGTCGATCCGGCTGATGACTTCCTCAATCTTTTCCTTTTCGGAGAGCAGCGTGGCCGGCAAGATCACCTGGGCATCGTGGGCAAAGGCGACGATGCTGAGGGTGTCGTCGGGCTTGAGCTTCTGGATGGCGGCTTGGGCCGCCTCCTGGATGCGCGACAGGCGGCTCTTGCCGGTGCCGTCCTCCTCGTACATCGACCCGCTCACGTCGAGGACGAGAGCCAGGTTGAGGCCCATCGCCGTGGCAGCGCCTTCCCCGGCGGGGATGAGCTTGACCAGGGCATAGCTGGCGGCGGAGTCGCCGGAGACCGAAATGCTGCTCCGGTACATCATGCGTTCAATGTGTATCTTGGCCGACATCGGACTCGGACCTCCTCGGAAGACGGGACGGCGGCTGATCGCTCGGGTTCGGAAACCCAGGCGCAAGGGCCTGGGCTGACTGATGCTCGGCAACTCCGAGTCGTCCATGACGTGTGGGCGTGCAACAGGCCGGGCGTCTCTGTTGCGGGGCCGCGGCAGAGTGCGCCTGGTTCCTCGGTTTGTAACACATTGCCGCGCAGGGAGCAACAGCCGGCCCGGCCGATTTTCGCTTCGTGGCCGCCGGCCAGGTGCCGTCGCACCGGCGGCGCAGGCTCTACGGCTTGCCGCCGCCGGATAGCCGTTGCGCAAGTTCCGCGCCAGGGGCCGGGTTGGCAGCCCGAAGCGCCAGCGAGGATTCGCCGTTCGGCCTCGCTGGCGCTTCGGGCTGCCAGAACCACTGGGCCGCCCCTTTCAGTCCACAGACGCTCAGCAGCCAGGCCCATGGCGCCGCCGTCCACGCCAGCAGGCTCGCGCCGGGACGGCCCGTCAAGCGCAGGGCCAGGCCGATCACCCCTCCCAGGGCAGCCCAGCAGGCGGCGGCGGTCAAGACCCACAGCGGCGTCCACACCCAGGCTGAGCCGGCCCCCGGCATAAGCCGCTGCAGCGCTCCCCAGGCCAGCCGGGCCGGCAGATCGAGGATCGGCCAGAGGCAGGCCAGCGTGGCGGCTGTGAGCAGCCCCGCGATGGCCCCGGCGACGGCCCCGCACAGCACGTCGGCGAAGCGACCGCCGCGCTGCCAGAGCCACAGCGCTCCCAGCACCGCGCCGATCCACCAGGTCGCCAGCACGAAACGATAGACAAAGGCCGACTCCGGGGCGGGGGCGCGCACCCAGCTCGCCAATGAGCCCGGGGGATCGTCGCCGCCCCCAGGGGGCGGCCACAGCACCCGCGCCATCAGATCGGCCGGCACCGCGAGGCACAGACGATAGAGCAGGCCCAGGAAGACGCCGGTGAGGAACGGCCGGAGCAGCCGCCGCGTGAACGGCTCCTGCGGACGACGCACATCGACCACGACCCGGATCGCTATCTGCTGGCCGGCGTTGGCGCTAACCTGGATCGTCCCCTCGTGGAGTCCCTGGTCCATCAGGGAGGAATCGACCTCGAAGGGGAAGGCCGCCTGTTGCGGTCCGCTGACGGCGGCCGTGCCCAGGCGCAGCCAGTGCCGGTTGCTTTCGGCCGTGGCGTAAACCCACTTCTTGGCGTTGGCCCGCAGCACGATTTGCCCGCCGGCCACCTCGGGCGGCACGCAGAGGAAGTGAAAGTCCGCCTCGGCCGGCACCACCGTGGGCGGCTTCGACAGACCCATGCCCTCGAAGAACTGCTGTACCCCCGCCACCCCCCGGGCGGTCGGCCCCTGCACCGGATAGGTCCAGCCGTTGGCGGCGAACCAGCGGGCGATGTCGCCGTTCTCCAGGAGTGGCACGGCCTGCTTGGGCTGTTGCCGCATCCGCTCCGCCAGGGCGCGGGCACTGCCGGCACCCTGGAACGGCGGACGCGGAAAGGGCAGGGCCCCCACGTCCAGCCGCACCGGCACCTCCGCGATGCCGCCGTTGGTGATGACCGTCAGTTTGCCGCCGTAGGTCTTGGGCACCAGCCCGCGCGTTTCGACCAGGAGCTGGACCTGCTGCGCGCGCGCCGTCTTGAGGGGGTAGGTCCCGTTGTCGCCTCCTTCGGCCAGCCGCAGCCAATCGCCGCCGCTGACCGTCAGCTTCCCCTGCAAGAGCCCCTTGCCGCCGTTGGACACAGTCAACGTCACCGTGCGGTTTTCGCCGGCTAGCAGGCTCCCCAGGACCAGGCGACGCGGACTCAGTTCCAGGCGGGGCCCCTGCACCTGGCCGACCGGCAAGGCCCGAACAAAGGCGTGCAGCGCGATGTCAGCGTCGGGGCTGCCTTGCGCTTCCTTGGCGGCACGGACCAGGTCCATCCGGCCGATGCTCGCCATGTACTGCGCGAAGACGCCCTTGCGCAGCATCACTCGCGCATCTTCCCACTCGTAATGGCAGCCCTGCACCAGGTCGTCGTAAGTACGGCAACGCCGCCCGGAGGAGAAAACGAATTCGTGAGGAAGGGCCCCGATCCGCTGGCCCCCCTCCGGCATGTGCAGCGCCATGCCGTCGTGGTGGCAGTAAACCGCCTCCACGGGGTTGGCACGCTGACAACGGGGGCAGAGGTTCTGGGGCATCGGTATCGATTGATAGTTCCTGGTTTAGCCGCCGCCCGGAGGGCGGCGCGAGAGCGCCGCCCTCCGGGCGGCGGCTAAACTCTCTTCTGCGCCGCTCGCGCCTGAAACCGCAGCAGCACGTTACCCAGCTGGATGCGGTCGCCATCGTGCAGTTCGCAGCGGTCGCGCACCCCCTGGCCATTCACCAGGGTCTGTTCCGCCGGCGCTCCATTATTGACCAGCACATAGTGACTCGCCTCGCGGCGGATGGCGGCGTGCTTCTTTTCCACCTTCATATCCCGGAACAGGGCGATATCGGCATGCTCGTCCCGGCCGAGCAAGTTGTTCACTTTGTCGAGGGCATATTCGCCGCCCTTCCTGCCAGCCGCGCAGCACGCGCACCGAGGCCGGCTGAAGCACCGCCTGCACCAGGGCGGAAAGCGAGCCGATGCACGCCCCCAGGATGACCAGGCCCAGGGCTCCCCAGAGCGAAGCCGATCCCGTTTGGTCGAGGGTCTTGAGGTAGAACAGGCCGAAGAGGGCGCCGCCGACGAAACCGCCCAGGGCTCCGCCGGCCGTGCCGTAACTCAGCTTGCCGAGCGAGCGGGCCGCCACGCCTTCGCTGAAGCCGACGGCCACGCCCAGGAAGGTCCAACCCAGGCCGCGGGCCAGCATGGTGCCCAGGGTGTGCAGAGCGCCGGACCCTTCGCGACCGGCTCCCAGGGCGCCGACCAGATGGAAGTTTACCGTGTCGCCCAGCCACATCCCCAGGGCCCCGCCAACAGCTCCCAGGATCGCGCCGTAGGTGGCCTGGCGGGCGAAGCGTACTGGGTTGCGATCGCGGATGGCCTCCACGCTGACGACGAAGTAGCCGATGAGTCCGCCGATCAGTCCGCCGCCCAGGAGCATCTGGGCGGTGAGCTGTTCCTGCGGAGCACTCTTGTCGCCGAAGACGCCGAAGAGCAGCCAGCCGAGCAGCCCGCCCAGCGCGCCGAAGACCGCGTTGAAATAGATGCGGACCAGCAGAGCCATAGTGTGTGCGGACCGTGAACCGCCCTGGGCGCGACCTGCGGGATGGATTCCTTGTTTGTAATGGTCGCGCGGGCCCTTTGCAATGGATCAAGCAGTCTTGTTGGTACAGCCCGCGGCGTTGTGGCACGGTCTCCTGACCGTGCCACCGGGCCTGACCGAAGGTCTCCCGGAGTCCGCGATGAGTGCGTGAGACCTTCGGTCAGTCGAGGCGGCACGGTCAGGAGACCGTGCCACAACGGGGGGGCGGCACGGTCAGGAAACCGTGCCACAACGGGCTGCGTCGGGCTGGCCCTCATTGTTTCCGCCCGCTTTTATGCGAGCGGTGGCAAGCGATGTGTCGGCGTCGATCCGCTCGGCGGGGCCGGGGCTTGGCTGCCGCAATACTGGACGAGAATGATTGAGCTGGGCCAGCGCATCCAGCCCCATTTCGAGAAACTCAATTCCCATTCCCGCGTTATCCACCCGGGTCACCCGACCCCGGAGCGACAGGCGCATTTCCTGGCCGGGGGCGCCCATGACCAGTTCGACCTGGCAGCGGCATCCCGCCGGCAGGCGTCCCGCACCAGCGGCGAACATCCCCTTGAGGCTGACGTCACGAATGTCACCGCTGACCACGGTGACGTGGTCGCCCCGGATGGTGGCCGCCATCTGAAAGGGGACTCGCGGGAATTCACGCCGCTCGCGGCTTTTGCTCATGCGGGGACCTCGGCAGACCCGGTCTCGGGTCAGGGCGTCTCGGTGCGGGCAATCACAAGGGACAGGACCGGGCGCTCGTAGCCCGGGTAGCGCCACGGCTGGCCAAGCGGCACCAGTTGCCCCCGGGCGGCAGCGCTCAGTTGATGAGTCCGGGCCAGGTCGTCGGCCACCAGCCGCGCTGGTCCCCCGCCCGCGCCCAGGCCGTGTCGCTGGGCGTGGTCGCCCAGACAATCAACAGGATGCGGTAGTTCCCACGATCCAGCAGGGGCAACGTCTGGTCGACCACCTCAATTTCCTTGGCCGTCAGGTACGGGGGGGCGTCGCCGAGCTTGTCGAAGAAATCGACCGTGGCACTGCCGACTACACGGGGTAGCTTATCGACCTTGAACTGGCGGTCCATTTCCTGAAGGAAGCGCTGCAGCCCCTCCTGCTCGGCATCGCGGCTGCGTTGGCCCTCTTTGTCGTCGGGGCCGGTGCCGTTATCCGCTGGTTTGTCCTGCTCCAGGCCGTAGTTCGGGGCCATCGCCTCCTGCTGGAATACGTGTGAGGAGGTCTGAAAGGCGCCCGAGAGGCCAAAGCTGGCCCGCGAATCGCGCCACGATTCCAGTCCCTTCTGCAGGCTGACGCCGGTCTGATCCTTGCCGAGCGTGGACAGCACGATGAACATGGCCAATAGAACGGTGGCCATGTCGGCATACGACATCATCCAGCCTTCCGTATTGATGGCACCCTCGGCACCTTTCTTTTTGTGGGCCATCAAGAGTCTCCTTGGGCAGCCCGAAGCGCCAGCGAGGATGAGCTGGACTTCCTCGCTGGCGCGTCGGGCTGCCAGGCTCGTCCTGCGAATCGATCACCTACGGCCGCTGGGCGTACAGGAACCATAGCGACGGATTCCACGGCTCGGTCGTGGCCCGCACGCCAACGCCGATGCGATAAGGCGCCAATCCCTCGTGGTTGACCAGTTGCAGGGCGGCCGTCACGGCGCGGGTAGGTACTTCGGGTCGTCCACTTGCAAGCAGATGTCGTAGGGGAGCCGGCGCAGGCTGCTGGCAGTCTGCGTCAACAGCTCGACCCCGGAGGGCGTGAGCTTGCCGTCGGCCGTGAACAACAAACTCAGGGGCGTGCGCATGTCGTAGCTGTCGGCGAGGGTGCCGATCGTCGGCCCTTCGAGCAGGGTGAGGGCCGAGTTAGCGGCCTCCAGCTCCGGATCGGAGTAGAGAGGTGCCGTGTCGCTCCCCTGGCGCTCGGGCTGGGCGCTGATGGGTAGCTGCCGCCAGATGATCGAATCGCGATTCATGCCGATCTGCTTGCCGCCCGCGACGCCGGTGCCGTTGGTGCCGTAGAGTAGCGAATCGCGCTTGCGGGGATGCTGCTGCTTGCCGTTTTCCTTGGAGGCGAAGGTGACAATGCAGATGAAGAAGGTGATGAGGAGGGTAATCATGTCGCAGTAGGTGATGAGCCAGCTGCCGCCATGACCGCCGTGCCCCTCGTCGTGCCCTTTGTGTCCGCCGTGGCCCCCACCGTGCCCGCCGTGGCCCCCGCCGTGCCCGCCGTGATCTTCAGCATGTTCGTGGTGGCCTTCGGCATGTTCACCGTGATCCGGCGGCGCGGGGGGGCCCGGCTCAAGCTCCGCAGCGGCATGTTCCTCGGACATGAATGGCCCCCATCACGCAGCTGTTTAGCGGCGGATCGCAGATCCGCGCGGATCCTCACGCCGCGGCCGCGGCGGCGGTTTCCATCTGCCGCGCCTTCGGTGTGATGAACGCCTTCAACTTGGTCTCCAGCGCCCTTGGTCCCTCGCCCTCGATCAGCCCCACCAGCCCCCGGATCATCAACTCGCGCAACAATGTCTCCTCTTTGCTGCGAGTCTCGAGCTTGCCGGCCATCGGCAGGTAGAGCATGTTGGCGACGAAGGCACCGTAGAACGTCGTACACATGGCGACGGCCATGCCTTCGCCGATCTTGCTGGGATCGTCCAGCTTGCCCAGCATCTGGATCAGGCCGATCAGAGTGCCGACCATGCCGAAGGCCGGCAGCGAGGCGCCGAGCTGGTCGAAGATTTTCTTGCCGCTCTTGTGCCGTTCCTGGATGCAGCCCAGCTCGATGGTCAGGACCTCTTCGAGCTTTTCCTTGGGCGTGCCGTCGATGACCATTTCCAGGCCGCGGGTCAAGAACGCGTCCTTCACGTCAGATATCTGCTTTTCCAGGGCCAGCAGCCCGTCGCGCCGCGCGATGGTGGCCAGCTGGGTCATGCGGGTAATTTCGTCGCGCGGATCGGAAAGCTTGTGGAAGAAGCAGTTCTTGGCGACGCCGAAGGCCCCCAGGACCTTTTTCATGGGGAACATGATGAACAGGGCGGCCCCAGAGCCGCCGAATGCCACCATGGCGCCGGGCAGGTCCACGAAGTCCTTGAGACTGCCGTGCATGGTGATGGCCACCATCACGCAGCCGAACCCCAAGACAATCCCGACAAGGGTCGCAATGTCCATGCACTCTCCTCCGGCAAGCCCCAGGCGCGGCGTCTCCGCAAGACGTTATCGAAGCGCCGGCGTCCGGCTTGCCTGCTCTGCCTGGCTTTCCCGAGCGCAGTCGGTGTTAAGGCGAGCGGCATGTGAAACCTTACCCGGTGCCTCGTAGCGATGCACGACTTCCTTGCAATGGGGGGGGTGTGAGCGATTTGCCCAGCAACTTGCCCAGAAACGCTCCCCATCAGATCGGGTACATTATCCCCTGCCGTTCGCCTAAGAGCCTGTTGCAAAATTGGGAGGGCAAGGCTCCTGCCGAGCCGCAAACCGCAGAGAAACCGGCTCGGCAGGAGCCTCGCCCTCCCGGATCCGTTAATTTTGCAACAGGCTCAAAGGAAAAATCGCGCCGGGGCGGAAATCGCAGGGCAGCGGGCCGCATAAATCGGACGATCCCTCTCGCTCGCCTACCTGGTTTCCTCATCATCCCCGGTCGATCCGGCCTGTAACTCTTAAAGGCTGCAACCGGTGCGGTCGATACAACAGGCATGGACATTCCCCGAACCCAGCTTTTGGCTCGACTGCTGGACGTGGCTAGCCTGCGTCATCGAGTCATCGCCCAGAACGTGGCCAACGTCAACACGCCTGGCTACCACCAGCTCGACGTGGACTTCGAGGGTGCCTTTGCCGCGCGCTGGCCTCCGGCGACCCAGCCGCCCTGAAGCGCGTGCAGCCGACGGTCGTCGAGAACACCACCGCGCCGGAGCGGGCCGACGGCAACAACGTTGACATCGACGTCGAGATGGCCCGCCTCAACAAGAACACCCTGCTCTACCGAGCCTTCGCACAGATTATCGCCAGCCACGAGGCAGCGGCGCAGCGCCATCACGGGACAGTGACGCAGGCGAGCGGGAGGGCGTAAGCCCCCCCGGTGACCATACCGGGGGGCTTACGCCCTCCCGCTCGCCTGGAATGGGGAGAATTCTCATGGCCTTTGAAGATGTCTTCCGATCGACGAACATCAGCGCCGCGGCGCCTCGGCGGAACGGCTGCGGATGGAAGTCGTGGCCAACAACATCGCCAACGCCTTCTCCACGCGCACGCCGCAGGGTGGGCCGTTCCGCCGCCAGGACGTGGTGTTTGAAACCGTCTACGACGACCATCTCAGCTTCTCGTCGGTCGGCCCGCACGGCCCGATTTCCGACGTGGATCGCCTGGCCGGGGTCCGGGTCGAAGACATCATCGAGGACCCCTCCGAACTGCAACGGGTCTACAGCCCCGGCCATCCCGATGCGGACGCCAGCGGCTTCGTGCTTTATCCGAACGTGCAAATTCCGACCGAGATGGTGAACCTGATCACCGCCAACCGCGCCTATGAGGCCAACCTCAAGGTATTGCAGGCCTTTCGCCAGCAGGCCGAGCAGGCGCTCCTTCTGGTGAGGGCCTGATCCATGGACGTTTCCGGAGTCGGTCCCGTCGGCGTCGGCCCGACGCTCGATTTTCTGGCCCGGCCGTCGCCGAACCTGGAAAGCGATGGTCCGTTTGCCCGCGCCGTGGCGAAGTTCCTGGGCGAAGCGCATGCCAAGCAGGTCGCCGCCGACCAGGCCATCCTCGACCTGGCTACCGGCAAGACCGAGAACATCCACGAGGTCATGCTGGCCGTGACCAAGGCCGACCTGACGTTCCGCACCGTCCTGCAAATCCGCAACAAGGTGACCGAGGCGTATCAGGAGATCCTGCGGATGGCGGTGTAGGTTTAACCGCCGCCCTCCGGGCGGCGCCTGGAACGCCGCGAGGCGCGTGGCGAAGCGATCGCGTCCCAACTCCCGTTCAGGTGCCACATGGATTTCTTCCGGCGAGTGGCCCAGCAGCTCCGCGAGGTGTGGGCGGGCATGAGTACCGCGCGGCGCGGACTCGTCGTGGCCGTCGCCGTCCTGCTGGCTGGCCTGGTCGGAGGCGCGCTCTACTATCGCGCCCAGACCGAGTGGGCCGTGCTCTACTCCAACCTCACCGAGGACGATGCCCAGGCCATTCGCGACAAACTGCAATCCCAGGGCATCCCGGTCAAGGTCAGCTTCGATCACCGCACCGTTGAGGTGCCATCGGATCGTGTCGGTTCGGTGCGCATTGACCTGGCCGGCCAGGGACTGCCGGCGCAGGCCAAGGGGTACGAGCTGTTCGACAAGCCGTCGCTCGGTACCACTCCGTTCCAGCAAAACGTGAACCTGCTGCGGGCCAAGCAGGCGGTGATTGCCAAGACGATACGGCAGCTCGAGCCGGTGGCCAATGCCACCGTGGAGATCGCGAAACCGGACCCCAGCCCATTCATCCGCGAGAAGCAACCGACCACGGCCAGCGTGATGGTGCAGCTCAAGCCCAATGGCACCCTGTCCCGGGCGCAGGTCAACGGCATCGTGGCCTTCGTCTCCAAGGCCGTGGAGGGACTGACCCCTGAGAACGTAACCGTGGTAGACGGCAAGGGGAATCAGCTTTCGGAACCAGGTGGGCCAGAAGGGGCAGCGGTCTCGTCGCAGCTCGATTATCGGCGGGCGGTAGAGAGTTACCTGGCTGAGAAGGCCCAAGCGATCCTGATCCCCGCTCTCGGGCCGGGACGGGCCGTGGTCAAGATTACCGCCGACATCAACTTCCAGAATCGCAAGGAAGTCCACGACACGATCCTGCCCGAGCAGAAGGCGCTGAAAAGCGAACGGACCACATCGCGGACCAACAACTCCTCGGGGGCCGGCGGGGCCCGGGGCACGGCCGGGGCCACCGCCAACCTGGCGGGTCGGCAAGGAGGCGGGGCGGCCGCTAGCGGGACCACCTCGACCACCAAGGACGAAGACAGCGAATCGACCTACGAGTACTCGCGCAACCACCAGGAGCTGGAGGACCGGCTGGGCGGGATCAAGCGCCTGACGGTGGCGGCCACGGTGGATCTGACACCGCCTGAAGGGGGCAAGCCGCCCCTGACCGCCAAGGACGTTGAGGGGCTGATCAGGCAGGCGGTGGGATTCGACGAGCAGCGCGGCGACGCCCTGCAAGTGACCGAGGCCAAGCTGGCCAGCGCTGCGCCGCCGCCAGCGGAGGAAACGCCGGAGACCAAGGCCTTCTGGCGCGATCCCGAGTTCTTCCTGTGGGTCCGCAACGCCTCGCTGGCGATTGCCGTGGTCCTGCTGACCCTGGTGATGGCGCTGATCGCCTGGCTGCTAGTGAAGAATGCCCGCGCGCCCTCGCTATCAACGGCAGCCCTGGAATCCAACGCATTGAAAGAAACGGCGTCCGCGGACCGACTAGCGGTGACGGCCCGCCAAGACCCTGACGCCCTGGCCCGAGTCATCGCCGCCCTGATGGAGCAGCCGTGAACGCGGCCGCGGTTCCAAGCGCAGGTGGCACGCCCTGAGGTACTCCGAAGGGCGTGTGGACAGCCATGCACGCCCTTCGGAGTACCTCAGGGCGTGCCACCGACCGCCCTGATGGAGCAGCCGTGAACGCCAGATTCCTGTGGCTGTGGAAAAGTTTGGTGCTGCGAGGAGGAGTACCGATTGTGACCAGGCGCCGTTGGTACCAGGCGGCCGAATTCCCGTCACGGCTCCGGTTTGTGGTTTACAGTAATCCCTGTACGCCCACCCGGCGTGCGCTTCGGCGGATGGATGCAAAATCGTGACCGGCCAAGAAAAGGCTTCCCTGCTTTTACTGAAGCTGCCTTCTGCTGAGGCGGACCGCGTTCTAGCGCGCCTGGACCGCGAGCGCAGCGAGCGCCTGCGCGTGCACATGCAGCGCTTCCGGCAGGCACCGCCGTCGCCGGAGGTCTACGAACAAATCCTGACCGACCTCGATCATCTGCTTCGCGAACAGGTCAACGGATCGCACCAGCCGCCAGCTATCCCCGGCTTGAGCGCGAATGGGACGGCTGCCGTGCCGGCCCCCACTGGGGAAGCGAGCCAGGCAGCAGCTTCGGCGAATGGGACCGCCCATGCTCCCGAACTGCCCGACGAGGCCGCCAGCGCCGCCGATCCGCTGGCCGCCCTGCGGGCCCTGTCCGGCACGGGACCCGCTGCCACTGCCGCCGGCAACGTCGATCGCCTGGCCCTGGCCCTGAGCGATGAGCACCCCCGCACCGTCGCCCTGGTCCTGGCCCAGATGGAGCCGGAACGCGGCGGCGAGGTCCTGCGCCGCCTGCACCCCGAAATGCGCCGCCAGGTCTCCCTGCAACTGGGCCGCGAGGTCAGCGTCCATCCCGAGCTGATCACTCGCATCGTCCGTACCGTGCTTTCCAAGTGCCGCACCCTGGTGGAGGCGCCGCCGGCGCCGGGCGGCGGCAATCGCTTCAAGCGCGTCGCCGAGATGCTGCGCCGCCTCGACAAGCCCGACCGCATGGAGATCCTGGCCGCCCTGGAGCAGAACGATCCGCAGGGGGCCGTCCAGATCAAGGAGTACCTGTACGCCTTCGAGGACCTGCTGAACATCGAAGATCGCTCGATGCAAAAGCTGCTCGCGGAAGTCGACTCGAAGAGCCTGGCCTCGGCGCTGAAGGGCGCGACCGAGGCGATCCGCGACAAGGTGCGCAACAACCTGTCCAAGCGGGCGCGCGAGACCCTGACCGAGGAAATGGACCTGCAAGGCTCCCTGCCGCCCACGACGATCCAGCAGGCGCAGAAATCCATCGTGGAGGTTATCCAGCGGCTCGATCAGGCCGGCGAACTGACCATGGTGCAATGACGCAGTAGACTCCCCAACCCTTCGAGGTACACCCCGTGATACTTGAAGCTGTCCTCCGGTTGCGTGCCCATCCGGTGCGCGTGCTGTTGGCCGATCCCGCCGCGCCGCTGGACCCCGTGCGCAGCCGCCGCCGGCCGGCGACCCCCCCGCCCCACGTTCACCTCTCCGCGACCCCGGAGACGGAGGAACCAGGTGACCGCGAGGAACGCGATCGCCTGGAAAGCCTGCTGGGTCAAGTCCTGGAATTGGCCGGCGAGCTGTGCGCGACCCAGCGCGAGCGCCTGGAAGAGATGCAGCGCGTCGCGGTCGAGCTGGCCTTGGCCGTCGCCCGACAACTCCTGTTCGACCGACTTGAAGCCGGCGCGTTTCCGGTGGAGCAGATGGTTCGCGCCGCGGTCCAGCGGCTGGAGCCGCGCCAGGCAGTCACCATCTATCTGAATCCCGAAGACCTGACCTTGCTGGAACGGCGCACGGCTGATGAGCCGCTGTTCGCCCTCGATACCGAGGAGCTGCGCCTGATCGGCGACCCGACCCTGGCGCGCGGCGGCTGCCGGGCGGAGAGCGGCGAAATGGGCGTGCTCAGCAACCTCGAAGACCACCTCGCCGACATCCGGCGCGATCTGCTGCAAGCCCTACCCGCCGCGGAGGTCGAACGCCGCAAGCCCCGGGGCGAGCCGGCCCTGCGGCGTTTCCCGGAACGAAGGGCCACCGCCTAGCGAGGTGTCACCGTGCTCAAACTCGATGTCCAGGAACTGTGCCGCCGCGTTCGGGTGCGCGATCACTTCCGCAACGTGGGCCGGCTCCAGAGCGCCACCGGCGTGATCCTGAGCTGCACCCTCCCCGCTGCGGTCGGCGACCAGTGCGCCATTCTGACGTCGGGCGGCCGGGAAATCGCGGCTGAGGTCATTGGCTTCAACAACGGACTGGCCTACCTGGTCCCCTATGAGCAGGGCGAGGAGCTGTCGCCCGGGATGACCGTCGTCCGGCGCGGGAGTGGACTCTCGGTCCTGGTCGGCGACGGCCTGCTAGGGCGCATCGTGGACGGCCTGGGTCGCCCCCTTGATGACCAGGGCCCGGTGACTGGCTGCGAGCCGCGGCTGGTATCGCAGGAGGCCCCCGCCGCCATGCAACGGGCGCGCGTCCGCGAGCCGTTTGTCACGGGGCAACGCGCCCTCGACGGCCTGTTGACGCTGGGTCGCGGCCAGCGCGTCGGCATTTTCGCCGGTAGCGGCGTCGGCAAGAGCACTCTCCTGGGCGAGATCGCCAAGGGGTGCGAGGCCGATGTCAACGTCATCGCCCTCATCGGCGAGCGTGGCCGCGAAGTACGCCCCTTCCTCGACGACTGCCTGGGTCCCCAGGGGATGGCCCGCTCCGTTGTTGTGGTGGCCACCTGCGATCAGACGCCGCTGATGCGCGTGCGGGCCTCGCAGGTGGCGATCACCATTGCCGATCATTACCGGGCCGCCGGCCGCAATGTCCTCTTGATGATGGACAGCCTGACGCGGCTGGCGATGGCCCAGCGCGAGCTGGGACTGGCCCTGGGGGAGCCGCCCAGCGCCCGCGGCTACACACCCTCGTGCTTCCAGCTCTTGGCCAGCACCGTGGAACGACTGGGGAACGACGCCACGGGCAGCATCACCGGCATCTTGTCGGTCCTGGTGGATGGCGGCGACCTCGACGAGCCGATCTCCGATGCCGTTCGCTCGCTGGTGGACGGCCATTTCGTCCTCGATCGCCGCCTGGCCGAGCGAGGGCAGTACCCGGCGATCAGCATCAGCCAGAGCATCAGCCGCGTAGCTCCCGAGGTGACCGATGCCGCCCACGTCCGCATCGCCCGGAAGCTCCGGGAGATCCTGGCGACCTACGCGGAGGCGGAGGACCTGATTCGCATCGGCGCCTATGCCAAGGGGACCAGTCCCCCGGTGGACCGGGCGATCGAGCTGCGGCCCGCGATCCTGTCGTTCTTGAAGCAGGAGATCGACGAACGGACCGGTTTTGCCCAGACGCGGGCGATGATGGAGCACATTGCCGCGTCGTGGCCCTTTTGACGTTTAGCCGCGAGCTTTTGCGAGCGCTTGCGAGCCTCCCGCGTAAGCGGGGGGAGGCGTTTGCAGAAGCTCGCGGCTAAACGGGAGACCTCACCGTGCAGCGTTTCGAGTTCCGCCTGGAGCGGGTGCTGAAGCTGAAGAAGCAGCGCGAGTGGCTGGCGGAGCTGCGGCAGATGGAGGCGCGCGCCGCTCTGGATACCGCCCGTTCCCGGGTGGCGGCCCTTCACGACCAGGTCGCCCAGAGCGCCGCCGCCCTGCAAACCAGCCTGGCCGGCGCAGTCCGCGATCCCGCCTGGCTGGCTCGCCATCAGCAAGCGCTGCGCCTGGGTCCGTTGCTCGAATTGGCGGAGGCGCAAGCCCGCCAGGCCGATCATAAGTACCAGGAGGCGAGTG
The DNA here is from genome assembly GCA_963827935.1 of uncultured Planctomycetota bacterium. GTDB lineage: Bacteria > Planctomycetota > Planctomycetia > Gemmatales > Gemmataceae > DATFNV01. The sequence continues at coordinate 287,846 of CAWHCN010000008.1, forward strand.
CGGCCCGCACGCAGATTGCCGCCGAGGTCGAGGCGCTGCGGACCCTCCGGCAGCAGGAGTGGCACGCGCACCGCCGCGCCCGCCTCAGAGCGCAGCAGGAACATCTCGACGAGGTGGGCCTGCGCCGCTGGCAGGCGCGGGCCGAGGGCCCGGGGATCCCTTCATAACGGCGAGGAGTGGGTAATGCGCACCATCATCATCCTTGGCGTGATGGCCGTGGTCCTCTTCGGGGTCGCCTGGGGAGCTTCCAGCTACCTGGCCACCTACCTGGACGAGAAGAATGGGGCGCACAAGGACGCCAAGGCCGGCGACACCGGCAAGGAAAAGGAGCTGCCCCCCTTGGCCCGCGGCGTCGAGACCCAGCCGCGGACGCGGACCGGCGCCGGCCCGGACAACGAGCAGCTCGTGCAGGAGCTGTCCAAGCTCCGCGAGCGGCAGGAAGGGGTTTCGCGCCAGGAACAGCAGTTGACCGCCCGCCGCCGGGCCCTGGAGATCATCAAGCAGGACATCCGCGGCGAACGCGACGAGATCGATCGCATGCGCCAGGAGGTCAGCGAGCAGCTCAAGGGGGCCGGCGAGGAGATCGAGCGCCGTCGAACGCCGGGCCCTGGACCTGGAGAAGAAGAAGCTGGAAACGGAAGAGCTGGTCAAGGGCGCCAAGCGGGGGATTTACGAGGCCGACACCATCCGCGCCGGCAACTCCAAGAAGGTCGGCGGCATCTTCGATACCGCGGACCCATCCGACGTGGCCAGCATCTTCGAGCGGATGGTGGAGTCCGGCGACCTGACGACGGCGTCCCAGATTCTGGCCAACATGAAGGACCGCCGGGCCGCCAGCGTGCTCAGTGCGTTCAAGGACAAGGCCATGGCGGCCCAGCTGGCAGAAAAGATGGTCGGTCTGAAGCAGGCCAGCGCTGGCAGCGCCGGCCGCAACCCGCGGGTCGCGGCCGAGAGTGACGGCTCGCAGTAATCCCGTCTCAGACATAGATGAGAGGCGCGGACAGCTACGCCCTTCCCCCAACGGAAGGCAGCGCCGATTCCCCGCAAACTCCCACTTCGCATTAAATTCGCCGGGAATTATATGCGTCCTGGCGCGCGTCGCAACCACTTGTCAAATTATGACATGCGCCTTCACATTTCAGCGCCAAGCGCCAGGTCGAATATAATTCCGTGTGTGCGGACCCGCCCCGCCGACCAAGGATCAGCTTGAGGGCTGATGCCAGTCCCTGGCACACGTTCCGCTATGAACCTGACAGGGTAAACATTCGGTTAATAGGGGTCGTGGTCGCAAGTCCAATCGGTACCTTGAGTTACAGCCCGAAAAATGGGCAATCTGGGTTGTCGCCCTAACTCATTGGGGCAAAGTCAGTTGCGATGAAAACCCCTATTAACCGAATGTTTACCTGACAGGCCATCGGCTTTCCGTTCGCACTGCGCTTCTCTAGCTCTTCTTTGTGGCGGCGGAGCGCGGTGGCCGCGTTTGATCTGGTGCCTCTGAGCCCGTGCTTGAGCTTGGCCCTTGGGTCGGCTTCACTTTCCTTGGTGCCGCGAGCCCGCTTGAAAGTCTCGTCCTTCGTTCGACCCATCCTCCGCCGACATTTTCTTCGCCCGTCCCTCACCGTCGTTGGAGGTCCTCATGCCTCGGAAGAAGACACGCCAGCCCATCCCGCCGCCCCGCATCGTCCGGCCCTGTGCCGCCGCCATCGAACGTCGGCAGCGCCAGCCACGTCGTCGCCGTCGACCCCGCTTGCGATCCGCAGCCCGTTCGTACCTTCGGCGTCTATACCGCCGACCTACAGACGCTGGCCGAGTGGTTACGCCACTGCGGCGTCACGAGCGTCGTGCTCGAATCGACCGGCGTCTACTGGATGTGCTTATGCGACTTCCTGGAAAGCCAGGGCTTCGAAGTGGTGGTGGTCGATCCACGCAGCCTGGCCCGCAACCTCAAGAAGAAGACCGACGTTTGCGATGCGGTCTGGCTGCAGCAGATGCACGCCTGTGGCCAGCTCAAGAGCTGTTTTCGACCCGCGCACGAGGTGCTGGCGTTGCGGACGCTGTGGCGGCATCGCGAGCATCTGATCACCGAGGCAGCCAAGCTCTTGCAGATGATGCTCAAAGTGCTGGTCCAGATGAATGTTCATTTGGACCTGGCCGTGTCGAGCATCGCCGGCGTCACCGGCATGCGCATCCTGCGTGCCATCGCCCAGGGGCAGCGTGACCCCCAGACGCTGGCGGCGATGCGCGATCCCAGCTGCAAGAAGAGCCGCGAGGAGATTGCCAAGGCCCTGGAAGGGACCTGGGACACGGCCCACCTGTTCGAGCTGAAACAACTGCTCAAGGCCTGGGACTTCTACCAGAATCAGCTCCATGTCTGTGACCGGGAGTACGCCAAGGCGGCCGGGCCGATGCCGGACAAGACCCAGGGGCGTCCGTTGCCCGAGTCCCAGAAGGCCGCGCCCAAGAGTCGCAACCGCCCGACGGAGTTCGACGCCGACGCCTTGATCTTCCAGTTGACGGGCGTGCGTGTCACGGAAGTGGACGGTCTGGGCGCCAGCACGGTGCTGACGGTCTTGTCGGAGACAGGCCCGGACCTGGCGGCACGTTTCCCGACGGACAAGCACTTCGCGGCCTGGACGACGCTGGCGCCGCGCAAGCACCAATCGGGCAAGCGGATCCGCTATCCCGCCCAGACGGCCAGCCGGGTGGCCAGGGCGTTTCGGCTGGCGGCGCGGTCCTTGCTCAGAAGTAAGAGCGTGCTGGGTAATTTCCTGCGCCGCCTGCGGGCCCGGCTGGGGATAGGCAGCGCCATCAGGGCGACAGCCCACAAGCTGGCGAAGCTCTTCTATCGCCTCATCACGCGTGGGGAAGCGTATCGCCGTGAGAGCACGGCAGCCGAAGAAGTCAAGCAGCAGGAGCGTCAGGTCAAAGCGCTGCAGCGCAGAGCGCGGGAGTTAGGGCTGCAAGTGGTGCCGATCTGAGCAGGGTCGGCGGGGCAACAGACGACGTTGGGGAAGTAGGCGAGGTCGATCTCAAGCCGAGCCGCTTGGGGCGGTGGCGTCGAAAATACGCGCGCACCGTAAGATCGCTGCCCGAGCACGACACCTCTCGCCCGGGTAGCGGGGCCTTGTTCATTGAAAGCAAAACGAGCTGTCCGCTCAGGCTGACCCAGTGTGCGAAAGTCCCGCGGCATGCGTTTGCCGGATGAACCGTAATTCGCTCACCCTGCCGTTGTAACTCCTGCCCTGGCGCGGCCGGTTCTACAAACCGGCCGCCGGCCTTCCGCCTCAAGGTTCTCACTGTTACCACTGTCGGCAGCAGCACTTCCGGTCGTCGCTGGGAAATCCCGGGGCGACGGCATGGCCCTTGCTCCTGGGAGCGGCCACGGAGGACCTGCCCATGCGACTTGCGCGAATTGGTACCATCGGCCTGCTGCTCGCCACCCTGGCCCAGGCGGGGTGCTGCCACTGGTGGCCTCACCATCACTGCTGCTATCCGCCGCCGCCCGTGGTGGGTCGCCCGTGAGAGCAAGCGCCTTTCACTTCGGCTTGTTCAGTTCCTTGAAGCGGATGTCCTTGAAGGTCACCTCCATGCCGTCGAACCCGGAATGGAGTTGCCAGCCGATCAGCCCCAGCTCCGGCATGGTGGGGAACTCGCCATCCACGGTCGTCTCGCCGTTCAGCTTGATGATGACGTGCCGGCCGACGCAGCGGATCAAGTAGTCGTTGAAATCGTCCGGCTTGAGGACTTTCTTGACCAGGTCGGCCGGCGCCGCTTGCATCATGCCGCCGAAGTGCTCGCCGTAAAGGCAGCCCCAGTACTGCTGGCCGATATCGCATTGCGGCCCCAGAACGGCCATGTGCTCCAGGTCGAACACCCCGCTGCGAATCTGCACGCCGCTGTTGCCGACGCCCCCCTTGAGCCGAATCCGGAAGCTCAGCTCGAAATCGCGGTACGGTTTGCGGCTGCACAGGAAGGTGTTGAAACCCGGGTCCTTCGGCGTGGAGCCGACCAGCGCACCGTCCTTGACGCTCCAGTACGGTTTCAGTCCTTCCCAGCCGGTCAGGTCCTTGCCGTTGAAGAAGGCGGCGATTTCCTTGTCGGCCTTTTCGTTGTCGGCCGCGTGCCCCGGCAGGACCAGGAGGCCGGCGAGGCCAAGGGCCAGAGTCAGGTAACGCATGGTTCCATCCTCATGGGCGTGCCAAGAATGCTAACGACCAGTTCACTGCCAGGTCCCTTTTATGGGGCACCCTGGGGCCGATCATCAAGGTATCTCTCCTGCGTGCCCCGCCGCGATGGACGTGCGTTAGCGGTACAAGCGTCGTGGCGATTGGACCCCTAGGCCCTGGCCTGGACTCGACGAACTGCTTGACAGGGCTGAATGCGCTCGATGGCCCGCCCCGCTGCGTCTTCCGCGCACTGGATGTCGTAATGGGATTGGAGATTCAGCCAACTCTGTGCATCGGTGCCGAAAAAACGCGCTAGCCGCAGCGCCGTATCGGCGCTGATGCCGCGCCGCTCGCGCAAGATCTCATTGATGCGTGCTGGGGTGACCTCGAGCGCGGCGCGCCAGGGCGTTGCTGGAAAGACCCAAGGGCTTCATGAAGTCTTCCCGCAGATGTTCACCCGGATGAATAGGTTTTAGTCTCTTGGCCATCGACATTTCCAGTCAGTGGTAATCGACAAGCTCAACATCCCTCGGCCCTTGAGCCGTCCAGACAAAGCACAGGCGGAACTGATCGTTGACGCGGATGCTGTGTTGCCCAAGGCGGTCCCCTTTCAGGGCTTGCAACCGATTTCCAGGCGGTGCCCGCAGAAAGCCCAAGGTCGCTGCCGCATGCAACTGATCCAGCTTGCGCCTCGCCACGGCCTCGAAAGACGCAAAACGTCCCACACGCTGCCGCCGGAATAACCGCTCGGTATCGGCGCAGCGAAAGGACTGAATCATGCATGTATTGTATATCGAGCTGCGATATGAACCAAGGGCGGTGCCTGTCTCGGGCCGCGCGGAGTCTGCATGAGTGTGGCGTGCGGCTCCTCGGAGGCCTGGGGCCCTGGAGTCCTGTCTGCCAAATGGCATCCAGATCGTAGTTGAAGCGGGCCGCCTGAGCCTCTCGTACCCGGCGGACCTCTTCGACGATGGGACCGTTCACGGCTTGGACTCCAGGAGTTCCTCGGGCGTGCAAATGATCGGAGCCTTGAATCCCTTGGCTTTGCAGCTTGCGCGTCACCCGCCCCGGCCTCGTCGAGAATGAGTTGCGGGACGCAGAGTTCATAGCTCGCCCGCCGGTTGTCCCACCATTCGTGATCGCTGCCCGTCCCGATCAATCCCGCGACCCTGGCGCGTTTGGGGGATCATTTCAGCCCAATCGCCGCGAGCGAGGGTTTGCCGTGCCCCGTGGCCGGGTTTGTCTGGGTCACCACGAAGAAAGACTCCCCGTCGGTGGCCGGAGAGGAGAATAAGTCGGATTCATCGGACCGGCGAATCTTCCACTTCAGCGCCCCCGTTTCCCGATCGACCCCGTACGCCTGCCCCTCCCCGGCTGTAAAAACCACGCCACCTCCCCGCAGGATGGGGACGGAGTAGATCGCACTGTTGCGGCCATCCCGCTGGTCGGTAGCGAACCGCCACCGCTCCTTACCGTCCGATTGGCGGAGGCAATAGAGTCCACCGTCGCACGACCCGAAGTAGACGAACTCCTTATCCACAGCCCCGCCGGACTCGATGCGCTTTTTGGTCTCGTGCTTCCACACCTGTTTGCCGGCCTGCTTGTCCAGGCAGTAGAAGGAGTTGTCCTGGCTGCCGATAAAGACGTATTTGTTGGTGGCCACGGCGGAGCCGTAAACCCAGCCGCCTGCCTGGAAGGACCAAAGTTGTTTGCCGTTTGTCGCGTTGATCGCGGCGATGCGGCTCTGGTCGAACACGCTGAGGAACAGAGTCTCGCCGTCGCTCGCCAGGGCGGACGGGCGTGCCTTTGTGCCCGTCAAACGTGCCCGCAGACCGGGGAAACCGGGGCGATCCGGCGGGGCGTCGGTGAGGAAATCGGTCATCCACACCTGCTTGCCGGTCTTGGCTTCGAGGGCGTAGAGCTTGCCGTCGTTGCCGCCCACGTAAACCATCGCGTGCTTACCGAGGACAATCGTAGGCCCATCGTCGCAACAGGCCAAAGCGAAAGTCCAGACCTTCGCCCCGCTCTCGGCCGTCACGGCCGTAAGCCCCTTTGCCGAGCTGAAGTAAACACGCTCACCGTCGCTGGCCGGGCGGTGGAAGATCCGCGCCCCATCCGAGTAGGTCCAAGCCAACTTCCCGTCCTTACATAGGTAGGCGCAACTCCCCCTTGTCCGTACCGACGACAACCTTGTCCTTGACCACGAGCGGGTCGTGGGGGTCGTTCGAGTCGAAGTCCTCGCTAACGGCCCACTTGACAAACGGTGTGGTCCGCTCCGTTGGGGCGGGCACTGGCGCGCCGAAGTCGGGAGGAACCGCCCACAGCGCCGCGAACACTCCGAGAACGAGTGCACCGAATCGTTGACGAGTCATTGTTTTCGGTCCCCCATTGCTCATGTTCACACGCGAAGTCCGGGCTAAACTGACGGAGCCAGATACACCCCCTGCTGCCCTCAGCTGCCGCCGAACGTTAAGCAATCTCTCCTGCGTGCTCTGGGATGATGGACTTGCGTTGGCGCCGCGGGCAGCCCCGTTCACGGGGCTTCCCCGCGCAGCGGGTCTTCGGCCCGCCGTTGACGGCGGGTGAGCCGCCCACGAAAACCCTCTCCTGCAGCCCCGTTCACGGGGCTTCCCAGGTCTTGCTTTAGCCCGGGCCGACGGCACAGGCTCTTGAACGCCACGAGAAGCCCCGTGAACGGGGCTCGGGTCGGGGGAGCGCTCCGTGCACCCGGCCCCAGGGCCGGGCCTACACCGCCGCGCGGAAAGCCCCGTGAACGGGGCTCAAGCAACTTCAGGGGACATCCGCTCTGCCAAATATCAAGACACACACGGTCCGGCATCAACGGGGCCGACGCAGCGAGCTACACGTCCCGCTTGAGCAGATGGTAAACGCGCTCGCCACAGAAGACTGGCATCTCGCCGCTCGCCCTATTCTGGGCGCGGCTGAATCGTAGCAGTCGCGGCGGTGGCCGGCGTCAGCTGGGCTAGCGGCGCGGGCGGCCCGAGCCTCGGCGGCGGGCGGCGCTTCCGGCGGGGGCTCGGTGTCCCACTCCTCCTCGTGGAGCAGCTCCAGGGCCGCGGCGCGGATGTTGGGCCGGGTGAAGCCGAGCTTCGTCAGCGTCGCGAACAGCTCCGGCAGCGCTTGACGCAGATAATCCCGCGGATCGGGCGGGCGGACGCCGAAGCGCTCGCCGCTGCGGCTGCTGGTGCGCGGATGGCGGTGCAACAGGCCCTGGCCGAGCTGCTGGTCGAGGACCTCCTGAGCCTGTCCCTGGGCATAGGCCGGCAGCTTGCGGCGCAGCTCGGACCAGGCCAGCGGCCCCTCTTCCAGGGTCACCCGAAGCAGCATCGCGATGTGGATGACCATGCCGCGATCCCAGTAGCGGTCCTGCTGGCTGCGGTACTTGGGGTACTTGTACACGCGCCGGCTGCGACCTGGCGCTCCAGGGCGTCGGTCAACTCCTTCAATTCGATGGTGCGGAGCGCGCCGGGCAGGCGGGCGCGGAGCTTGGAGACGGTAAGTGGCTCGTCGCTGGCTGCCAGTACACGCTGAGACGCCGTCGCCAGGTCCGGGGTCGCCGGGGTGGCCCCGGGCGAGCTGCTCTGGGGGGCGGGCGTCTGATCGATCACATCGGTCATGGTCACATCCTCCTCCGAAGCCAGCCGGCACGCCTCGTGCGCACCGAGCCAGGGGGTCTGCACGCCATTCCGTTGGCATGTCTCGCCAGTCCGGGTGGTCCCGCGTTGGAGCCGGCCCGATCCTCGGGACACGGCCCAGCCGGACCACCTCATCCTCCGCGGCAAGCGGGCGGATTGCAAACACTTTATGCAATTGGCCGCGGGCGGCGAGGTGGCTTGGGGCGGCCTCGCTAGAGGCCGTCAACCGCCGCGGCCGGCTCGCCCAGCGACAACCGGATCTCGCCGAACGGCTCCCCCTGCTCGGCCAGCACCCTTCGGCCACGGGTCAGCTCGAGCATGGCCAGGAACAGGCCGACCAGGCGGCCCCGTGTGTGCGGCGGGGTGAACAGGGCCCGGAAAGGCAATGGCCCTTCCGCGGCCAGCCGCTGCACAATTTGCTCCATGTATACATGGATGGGCGTGTGATCGAGCACGATCCGCTGCGGCTGCAGGGCCAGCGTTTCGCGCATCAGTCGGCCGAAGGCGCTCACCAGGTCCCACAGCTCGACCTGCTGCAACGGCTGCCGCGACGGATCGGGCGCGGACGGGGCTTCGACGGCCTGGCGCGGCAAACGCAGGCTTTGTCGCTCCGCCTGCCTCTCCAGCAGGTTGGCGGCGTCCTTGAACTTCTTGTACTCGACCAGTTGCCGCACCAGCTCCAGGCGGGGGTCATCATCCTCCTCAGCCGCCTCCGCCACGCTGCGCGGCAGGACCATCTTGCTCTTGATCTCCATGAGGGTGCCGGCCATCACGATGAAATCGCCGACACGCTCCACGTCGAGAAAGGTCATGATGTCCAGGTACGCCTGGAATTGCTCCAGAACGCGGGCAATGGGGATATCGCAGACGTCGACCTCGTTGTGCTTGACGAGGTAGAGCAATAGGTCGAGGGGGCCGCGGAAGGAATCGAGATCGACCTGGTAGTCGTCCATGATGGCGCTCTCAATCCATCTCCCATCGCCCCGGTACTCCGGGGTGAGGGGTCTTTCGGAGGACGGAGCACCGCTCCGTCCTACTCGACTCTAGGACGGAGCACCGCTCCGTCCTGCCCCTCTCCCCGGAGTACCGGGGCGAGGGGAGAATAGCCCGCGCCGCGAACGTTCAGTCACTGCCGAATACGATATCCGCGCGAGTGTGGGGCGTGAAGTGGGCGCGACGGGTGAGTTGAGCGTAGGCCTCGCGTGCGATGGAGCCGAGCGGTTCCAGATCGGCGAAGGCCATCTGGGCTGCTTCGCGGTAGAAGAGAATGTCGTCGCCGCCGGCCACGCTGAGCAAGGGGACATCAGCGAGCACGCGCTGGGCCAGCTCCCGGAAGCGCCCGCCCGCCGGACCCGACGGAATCACCAGGAGGACGATCTCGCTGCCGCGGGCGTGCAGGCTCGGGGCCGCCTCTCCGAAGGCGGACGTGATGGCTTCGCCGGCCTTCTCTTCGTCGGGGTATTCCGCGAAGAAGAGTTCGGCCGCATTGACGGACGCCAGGCCCTTCTGGACCAACCGTTCCGCCAACTCCTGCATGGCGATCTCCACGTTGCGGAGCAGGTTGGCCGTCGTCAGGCAGACATGGACCAGGGCGGTGAACTGCTGGCGGATCATCGCCTCCATCTGCTCGTCCAGCTCGGCGATCTGTTCCGCAGTGACGGCCTGGAGGATCTGCTCAGCGGCCGCGTCCAGCGTGGTGCAGCCGCCGGGGAACAGGTTTCGGCCCGGAAAGGCAGGGCCAGCCCGTTCGCCTGGTGACGAGCCCTCCGGCTCCTCATCGTCTGTGGTCCGGGCGAAGGCGCGGGCCAGCTCGGCGAGGCGCGAGCGACAGAAGTTGACCTCGCGCAGCTCGTCGGTGAGACAGCCACGCAGCGAAACAAGGCCGCGCGTCACTTGTTGCAGCACCAGGCTCTGATAGCGCCACTTGGCATAGCCGCGCAGCAGCTCCTGCATATCAGGCGGGGGCCGGCGGTCCTTCGGAGAGGCCGGCTTCTGCAACCGGACGATCAGGCTGTGAAGGCGCGCGTGGGTCTCGGCAGAGCGCGTCGTCAACTCGCGGACCAACGGCTCCTGATGCTCGAGCATCTTTTGCAGGGCGGCGATGACATGGCGGATCGCCTCCTCCGCGCCGGCCAGGCGAAAAGTGGGGGCCTCGATGAGGCGCACCATCAGCTCGCCGAATCGGCGCTCCCCATTGCTCGACGATCTTGTCGCCGGCGTCGCGGAGGATCTGCTGCACGTGCGCCGGCTGGTCGGCCAACGTTTCCTCGGTGGGCCGGCCCAGCTCCTCGTCCAGCCGGGTCAGCACGTCGTTGATGGTGGTGGGGTCCAGGGCGGCCCGGCCGGACACCGGTTCGATCAGGTGGGCGAAGAGCGCGGCGGGCGCTTCTCCCAGGGCCTCCTCGCAGCCGGCCTGGAGCCGTTCAATGAATCCCTCGGGGCCATACTCGTCGCGCGACCAGCGCTCGCCGATCCAGGCCTGGGCCGCCTCGCGAACGGGTCGGCCATCCTTGCTCAGCCAGTGCTCGACCAGGCGCCGGCACAGGCCACGCCCGGCGCGGGCGATGAGGTCGCGGCGTGGGAAGGCGAGCTTGTAGAGGCCAAAGGTCTGGCAGGTGAGACCGCCCGCCGGGGCCATGACGGCGGACCGCGCCTGGTCGGCTGCGGGCCCCAGGCCCGTACACAGGTCGCGCGCGAGGAATTCCGCGGCCATTGCCAGCTGTGTTCCAGGCGTCTCGTCCGCCTCCGGGGTAAGTGGCAAGAACAGACATCGGGCGAAGGGCGCGCCGTGCTCCTGAACGGCGCTGTCGCGAGCCAGGTAGCGGGCCGTGAAGGGAACGCCGGCTGCGAAGTGAGCCAGCTCCTTCAGGGCGGCGCAGGCGTTGCCCAGCGGCAAGGGATTGCTGGGAGCGCGATCTGCGGTCGGCACCAGGAAGACGCCGACCACTTCAGCGTCGCCCTGCCCCAGTTCACGAAGGACCGTGCGGGAGACGTAGGCCACGTCGAGGAACATACCGCTGCCCGTGCCGCCCGCCAGCGACGCCACCACATAGATGCGGGGGCGCATGGACCGCACTCCCAGGCGCGTTTGACGAGCCGCCAGCTTGATCGCCTCCGGATCGCCGCACGCTTCAAGCTCCGCACGGAGCCGCTGGAGGATCGCGCGAAAGTGATCGCAAAACGCCAATCGCCCCAGGGCCCGGCAGCCGGCGGTCGTCTGGGTCCGCGGGATGCGGTAGAGCATCTGCACATCGAACCAGGCGTCGATGTCGGGCCGCCCGTCGCGGGCCTTGAGATAATGGCTGGGACGGTGAAGCCGGGTCAGCAGCACGTCGCTGTTCCCCAGGGCTGTGCGGTTCGAGCCGCGCGAGGCCGCCCGGACCGCGTCCGGATCGGTGTCGAGGAACAGATAGTGCAGATGGCCGAGGGCGCCGGGCTGGGGCAGCAGCGCGTTCAGGGTCTGGCGCAGTTGCCGCAGCACGGCCAGCCCCGTCCCGCCCAGGCCGATCAGTAGCGCCGGCAGCAGCGTCCCCTCCCCGGTGGCGATGGACGAGGGCGGACGCGAGCCCGGCGTCGGCGCCGCCGGAATCACCTGCAGGCCACCCATCCAGCGCGTGGCCCGCTCTCCGGTCTGGGTGCCCGTGTACGGCGCGGACAGGGGCGGCTCAACCGCGGGATCGCCGGTCGGGGGCGACGCCAGGGCCTTGCGGAACGACGACGACGCCAGCGGCGTCTCTTGCCCTTCCGACAGCAGCAAGCCCGTCTCGGGAGCGGCGACGTCCGCTGCCGGCGCCGACGCCGCCAGGGCTTGAAGCATCTCCCGACAGGTGGGGTAGCGTCCGTCGGGGGACTTGGCCAGGCCGCGCGCGATGATCGGCCGATCGGCGGGTGGCAACGAGGTTAGGTTCGGGGTGCCCTGCAGATGCTGCAGGACGAGTTGGCGTATGTTGTTACCCGTGAACGGCCGCGAGCCGGTCAGCAACTCCTGATAGACGATGGCGAGGCTATACTGATCGCTGAACCGGCTCACCCAGCCGTCGAAGGTCTCGGGCGCCGCATAGACCGGGGTGACGCCGCCGGTGACCGATGCGGCCATCCCTTCCAGGTCCTTGACCAAGCCGAAATCGGCTACCTTGATGTGATTGTGAACCAGGAACAGATTCTGCGGCTTGATGTCGAGGTGCTGGAGCTGATAGGTGCCGTTCATCAGGTCCAGCGCCTCGGCCGTCTCCGTCAGATAGCCGAGCAGCTCCTCGCGCGGAATCCCGGTCAGCCCCTGGGCCCGGCACTCCTTGAAGCGGTCCCACAGATTCCTGTCGGCCAGCTCCATGACGATGATGAGCTGGCCGTCGATGATATCGTAACGTTCGAGGGAAAGGATATAAGGATGCCGGACGCTCTGGACGCGTTTGATCGCCTTGAGTTCTTGCTCGGCGCGCTCGGAGTCCCCGCCGACGGAATCGAGTTCGCCGTAAACGAACTTGATCGCCTTGAAAAGCCCGCCGGGGGCCTCGGCTTTCCAGACCTCGCCGAAACCGCCGCCGCCGAGCCGTTCGATCAGCCGGTAGCCCGGGATGGGCTCGGCCTTGCTTTCGAGTCGAACCGCCATGAACGCATCCTGGGGAGCAGGCCGGCGCCCGGGGCTGGGCCACCCGCCTGTCGGCATCGCACTGCGCACACTTCGCGCTCAACCATAGCTCTCGCGGCGGTGTCTCGCAAATCCTGGTGCTTGACCGCACTCATCCGGCGCGGCGTTCTCCCTGCCGCTCGCTGGACTCGTCCTTATGATGACAGCGAACCCTCCCCGTCTCCCCCTGCGAGGTCTCTCTCATGGCTACGAAGAAGATCCTGATGCTCGTCGGTGATTTCGTCGAGGACTACGAGGTAATGGTGCCGTTCCAGGCGCTCTTGATGGTCGGCCATGTCGTCCACGTGGTCTGTCCCGGCAAGAAAGCGGGGGACAAGGTGCGGACGGCGGTGCACGACTTCGAGGGGGACCAGACCTACAGCGAGAAGCCGGGGCACAACTTCGCGCTCAATGCCACTTTCGAGGAGGTGAAGGCCGACAGCTACGATGGGCTGGTTCTTCCCGGCGGCCGCGCCCCGGAGTACCTGCGTCTGAACCCGGCCGTTCTGGATTTGGTTCGCCGCATGGCCCAGGCCCGCAAGCCGATCGCGGCCATCTGCCACGGGGCTCAGCTCCTGTGTACGGCCGGCGTGCTTCAGGGCCGGACCTGTTCGACCTATCCTGCGGTGGGGCCGGAGATCAACGCTTGCGGCGGAAGGTGGGTCGAGACGCCGGTGGATGAAGCCCACGTGGACGGCAACCTGGTGACGGCTCCCGCCTGGCCGGCCCACCCGCGCTGGCTGGCCGCCTTCCTCAAGCTGTTGGGCACCCGGATTGAACCCTGAGGAAGTGCGGCGGGAAAAAGAAAAAGGGCCGCCGGCAATCCCCTCTCTGCCGACGGCCCAGGTTGTCCTCTGCCTTCTCCCCAAAGTAGAGGACACCAGAAAAGTAGGTCACACTTTTCCGGAAGGCAAATCGAACTGCGCTGGCCGGATGCGGCAAGTCGCGGTAATCTCTGGGGACGCTCGGCCTCACTTCTTCCGCCGCGGCTTGCGGGAACGGCTCGGGCGGCCGGCGGTCAGTTGATCCAGATACTGCCGGATCTCCTCCGCGGAAAGTCCCGCCAGGCGCCGATCCGGCGAGAGGGATTTCAACAACTCCTCCTGCTTGTCGGCCGGCAGTGATTGCAACATGTCCAGCTGTTCCTCGGACGTCATCCGTAAGAAGTGCTTCTTGAAGAAATCACGCCGGAAATCCACCATTGTGTACGACATGGTAAGGCCCTCGTGCCGAAGCCCCTCGAACAACTCGCCCAGCAAGTTGCTGGTATCCTTTGATCGCCGCTGGTAGGCATGGCTCGCGAAATCGACCAACCCCGGGGCCGCGCTAAATAAGTGCAGCGGGGCGTTGTGCGCCTCCCTGGGCAGCTCTCCTACCACGATCACACGCACCACATCGGTGCCCCAGCGGCAATCATACACGCCGGCCTGCCGTTCCTGCCACTGTGTCTGCCCCGCCAGGTTGTGCGGGAAGCGGGCGCAGACGGCGTACAGCCGGAACTGTTCTTCCGGCAAGAGCGCCGAGGGCGATGGACTGACGAGTTTGCGATAGGCGACGTAATGGGCGATCAGCTCCTTCATGGACCAGGCGTCCAGGGCCTCGTGGTGCGACTTGAAGGTGATCAGGTTGTGCAAGGCCAGGCCGTCGAGCCCATCGGGCAGGCGGCCGACAAAGCGACCACGGCCGCGACGCAAGATGACCACGTCCAGAAACTGCTGCTGCTGGGACAGATCGCGCTCGATCTCCACGATGAATGGCGATCCGCTGAAGAAGTCGGTGAGCAAGAGGCCGAACAGGCGATGCCAGTCGCGCAGCGGAACCGATTCGGCGGCCATCCGACGGTACTCCCCCATGCGGGATCGATCAGGAGCGTGGTGGGGAAAAAGCTACCGGAAGCTGGGGTAGTTCGCAAGGGCGGTGCGGCCGGCCGGCGGGTCCCTTCTCATCATTTTCCCGCCGAACCTGTGGCCCTCGCTGTGCCGCTGTGATAAGTTAACCGTCTATTCCGACCGCTTCGCCGATCCGTTCGCACCGGGGGGACCGCGAATGTCTGCACCCAGGCTATTGCCCGTGGGGCTGGCTTGCTGGCTGGCGCTGGCCGCCGTGCCGGCGCACGCCGAGGATCAACCCATGACCGGGTTTCTCGACCGCGTCCACAAGGACGCCGACGGCAAGGAGGTGAAATACGTCGTCTTCGTCCCGAAGGACTACGACAAGAAAGCCGACAAGTCCTGGCCGGTGATCCTCTTCCTGCACGGCGCTGGCGAAACCAAGGGCGGCACCAAGCAGCCCGTCGAAGTCGGCATCGGGCCGGCCATCAAGAAGCAGGAAAAGACCTTTCCGTTCATCACCATCTTCCCGCAGGCGCAGACCTTCGGCTGGCAGGCCAGCAGCCCCAACGCCGACATGGCCCTGGCCATGCTCGATGAGGTCCAGAAGGAATTCAAGACCGACGCCAAGCGTGTCTACCTGACCGGTCTGTCGATGGGCGGCGGCGGCACCTGGAGCGTGGCCGCCAAGCACCCGACCCGCTGGGCGGCCATCGCACCCATCTGCGGCTTCATCGACCGCCGGCCCAGCGCGGACGACTTCAAGGCCATTGCCGCCAAGATCAAGGACATCCCCTGCTGGTGCTTCCACGGCGACGCCGACCCGGCCGTGCCCGTGGCCCAGTCGCGCGGCATGATGAAGGCGCTGTGGGATAGCGATGCCCACCCGAACTACACCGAATACCCGGGCGTCGGCCACAACAGCTGGGACAAGGCCTACGCCACCGCGGACCTGTACGACTGGTTCCTTAAGCAGAAGTTGAAATGACCGCAGCCGCGCCGCCTGGAGGGCGGTGGCCGAATGCTCTCTTATCCTCCAAACCAGGGAATCCTCTCATGCCAGAAGCACAAGGGTTCGATCGTCGTGACTTCCTGAAGGCGAGCGCCGCCGGCGCCGCCGCGGTGGCCTTGAGCGCCGCCAGCTACAACCGCGTTTACGGCGCCAACGAGCGCATCGGCATCGGCTTCGTCGGCGTCGGCGGCCGCTGCCAGGCCCACCTGGGCATCATCAAGAACCGTGCCGCCGACAAGAACAACGTCCGCGCCGTCGCCGTCTGCGACCTGTGGGACGGCGTCAAGAAAAGCCTCGGCAAGGGGAAGGACGGCAAGGAACGCACCTACCTGCAAGGGCTCTATCCCTCGGCCGAACTCGTCGGCCTTGATCCGCACGACAAGAAGCACGTCGTCAAGGAATACGAACGCCTCCTGGAGCTGCCCGAGGTGGACGTGGTTTGCATCGCCACGCCGGACCACTGGCACGCCAAGATCACCATCGACGCGCTGCACGCCGGCAAGCACGTCTACTGCGAAAAGCCGATGACCAAGACCATCGAGGAGGCCCAGAAGGTCGTTGAAGCGGCCCAGAAGAGCGGCAAGGTGATGTCGGTCGGCGTGCAGTCGATGGCCGAGCCGCGCTGGCGGGCGGCCCACGAACTCATCAAGCGGGGCGACATCGGCCACGTCGCCCAGGCCCAGACGCAGTACTACCGCAACTCGAACGTCGGCCAGTGGCGCTATTACCGCCTCTGGAAGGAGATGAACCCCTCCACCATCGACTGGGCCCGCTTCCTGGGTCACGGTTATAAGATCGACGGCATCGGCCAACCGCTCGGCCCGACCCCCAAGGAGCAGCCGTTCGACCGCGAGGTCTTCGCCCAGTGGCGCTGCTACTGGCCCTACGGCGGCGGCATGTTCACCGACCTGTTCGTCCACCAGACGACGCACATGATCGCGGCGATGGGCGTGCGCTTCCCGGCCCGCGTGGTCGGCGGCGGCGGGCTGTACATGGAATACGACGACCGCGATGTGCCAGACGTCTCCACCATCGTGGCCGACTACAACGAGGGATGCCAACTCGTGGTCATGGCCACGATGATCAACGACTACCCGATCGACGAGGTGATCCGCGGCCACCTGGCGACGATCCGCTTCTCGAAGCGGAAGACCGGCGACAAGGACGACCGGGGCCGCGACATCTACAACCAAGGCTACGAGGTGCTGCCCCAGGAGATCGGCAGCGGCCCCGGCCGGCCGTCCATCGGCAGCGATGCCAAGGGGGAACTCCAGGCCGTCATCGTCGATCACGACACCACGCCGGAGCTGTGGCAGAACTTCCTGGAATGCGTCCGCGCCGGCAACCGCGAAACCTGGAGCACACCGGAACTGGGCGCCGCCGCCTTCACCACCGTGGCGATGGGCGTCAGGAGCTACCGCGAGGGCAAGGCGCTCTTCTGGGACAACGGCATGCGCGCGGTGAAGGAGGCTGACGCCAGCTGGGCGAAGCGCTGGGAAGAGCGCAGCCACAAACGCGCGAAGCCGATGCAGATCGCCGGCTGGCAGGGCGATGAGAAGGGGAGCCTGCTGCACGCGGAGGACTACCAGGCCCTGGCCGGGCCGTGGACGAATGGGAAGGACCCGGCGGACAACGGCAGGACCGGCGGGTGAGAACCGTGGTCTGTGCCGATTGCGGTGTGGGCCGGCGGAAGAAACCTCTCGCAAAGAGCGCGAAGGTCGCGAAGAAGGCAATGGCTTTGCGTTGTTTGTGGCCTTTGCGAGAGGTTTCTTTGGAGCTACCCTGTGGAGGTGGGGCCGTGGTATGCTTGGATGGGCTCAATGTCCCGGACATCGGGGGAGGTCGCGATGGGGAACGAAGAGTTGAAGGATGAATGGCTCGCCGTTGCCGAGGACGGTTCGTCGCCGGACACCTCGCGTGAGGAGGCCGCATTCGAGCGCGAGCGTGAGCGGCTGGTCCGCGATCACCTGGGCAAGATCGCGGTGATCCGCTTCGACGAGGTCGTCGGCGTGTACGACACTCCGAACGAGGCGGCCATGGACTCAATTGAGCGCTTCGGGTTTGGACGGATGATCATGCGCGTGATCACTGCACACGACGAGGCGGGATACATTGGCAACATCAACGTCTACCACCCCTCCTGCCGCCGCGTCGATTAACGCTCCTACTTCTACTGTGCCCCTTTTGGGATAGTTCGTATAGTATGCCGGAACTCGCCCCATCATGGAAGATCAGTATGGAGGAACACGGATGTCCCTCTTGGAATCCCCGGAAGCGCTCGCCTTGCTCGCCGATGTGAAGGTGCCGCTGGCAGCCGTGCAGGGCGGCGTCCGCCGCTTGGCGGGGTTCATCGAACGCTATCAGCCCCTGTTCTATCGCACGGAACAACGGCACTGGGCCGAGGTCGTTCTCGAAGGCCGCCTCAGCAACCTGGAGCGCAAGACCAACGAGCCGATCGCTCGGCAAGCTGGCGCGGCACGCAAGCCGGTGCAAAAGTTCGTCGGCGCCGGCAAATGGTCCGATAGCGCCGTGTTGGACGAGTTGCACCGGCACGTGGCCGCAGCGTGGCGCGACGACGACGCGGTGCTGATCTTTGACGGCAGCGGCTTCGCCAAGAAAGGCGACGACTCCTGTGGCGTGGCCCGGCAGTGGTGCGGCCGCCTGGGCAAGGTCGAGAACTGTCAGGTGGGCGTGTTCACGGCCTATGCCTGTGCTCAGGGCGAGACGTTGCTGGCCGCGGATTTGTATTTGCCGCAAGAGTGGGTGGACGATCGCAAGCGGCGGGCGAAATGTTACGTGCCCACCGAGACGACGTTTCAGGAGAAATGGCGTCTGGCCTTGGGCCAATGGGAGCGTTGCCGAGCGTTGCCGCACGGCTGGGTGGCGGCCGACGACGAGTTTGGCCGGGTGACGGAGTTTCGGCAAGCCTTGCGACGTGGCGGCGAGCGTTATGTGGTGGATGTGCCGTGCAACACGCTGATCCGCGACCTGGAAGCCGAGCGAGAGGCGGGGCCGTCGGGACGGCGACGGTTGCCGCCCTTCGAGCAGGTCCAGGCCTGGGCGGCGCGTCAGCCGGCGTCGGCGTGGCAGCGCCTGACGGTGCGGGCGGGTGAGAAAGGCCCCTTGGTGGTGCGTGCCCTGACGCGGTTGGTGCAAACCAAGGATGCCGACGGCTGCGTCGGTAGACCGGAACGAGTCGTGATCGTGCGTCCGGTGGATCGCGCCGGCGACGTGACCTATGCGTTGAGCAACGCCTTGTCGGGGGTAGCGTTGGCGGAGTTGGTGCGTGTCAAGTGTGAGCGGCCGCGGATCGAACAGGCGTTGCAGATGGGCAAGGGTGAGGTGGGGTTGGCCCAATACGAAGTGCGCAGTTGGGTCGGCTGGTATCACCACATGACGCTGTCGCTGTTGGCCTTGTGGTTTCTGAATCTGGAGAAGTCGGTCCTCAAAAAAAAACGGTGTGGATCACCGTGCCGCAACTGCGGGTAATCTTCGCCTGGGTGCTGGAGCGTCGGCCGACGACGTTGGCAGGGATTCTCGCCGAAGTCAACACCGTGCTGCGCCGGACGGAAGAAGCGCGCATCTACCATTGGGTAGATGCGACCGGAGAATTCCCACCGTCTCGGCGCGCGCCAGACATATGAAAAAGGGGCACAGTAGAACTACGAAGGACCATGGGAACATTTCGTGGGGATCAGTAAGGCGAGCGGCAAGAAGGGGAGCCTGCTGCACGCCGAGGATTACCAGTCCCTGGCGGGTCCGTGGACCAACGGCAAGGACCCGGCGGGGAGCTGACGAGCGCAAGCCGACGCCGCTTGGTGCTTCGCAACCGGCGAAGCACCAAGCGGCGTCGTTCTTTGACCAGGATGAAAAGCGGGAGTGTATGGGAATCGAACCCACAGGGAGCTTTGTTCAAACCCCCCACTGGTTTTGAAGACCAGGGCCACCACCAGATGTGCAAACACTCCCAGGGCCTTGCGTTTCAGCGGAAACCGCTGGAATGGCAAGGCTTTGTGATTCTACCGGGTCCCGCGCCGACAGTCCACCTGCGCCTCCCGGAGTCCCCATTGGCCCACCCGAAAGCGCCAAGCAGGACGCCAAGACAGGACCGCCGTCCGTGCCCGTAGCGCGGAGTGACTGCCGGGCCGTTTCCGACAGGTCCGGCAGGACGGTCAGGGCCTCGGACAGTTCCTCCCGGCATAGAAGTTGAACGTCTGGGCGCTGATTCCGATTTTCTGATCGGTGCCCGCCCGCAGCGCGTGCAGGTGCTCCATCACCTTGCTGGCGCTGATGTCGCTGTGGAAGCGGAACCAGCAGCAATCGACCAACAGCTTCCGGGCCCGGCCGGTGACGACCTCGACGTGGAAATCGCTGTTCCCCTTGGCGTGCAGGGCCGCGGTCCAGTCGGCCAGGTGTTCCGCCACCGTCTTGCTGACGGCGACGCGCTCCGGCGCCAGCAGCTTGATGGCAACCAGCCGCTCCCGGGTCTGCACCGGCAGCTCGGTCAAGAACCGGGTCAGTCTGCCCGCCGCTCGCCTTGTGGTAGGCGACCAGCTTCTCCAGGTTCCGGCCCAGCTCCTCCGACGCGGCCTTGCTGGCGATGGCCGGCAGCCGGCGGATGGTGTCCAGGTGGTCCTTGAATTCGACGTACCACGATTTCGCCTGACGGGTGCGGCCCTTGCGATCCTTGTAGGTGGTCTTGAACACTCGCATGGAGATGGGCTCCGTGCTGGGTCGGCCGCGGCCGACGAATTGCGGTGAAGGCTCCTCACAAGCGGGGCCGTCAAGCGGCGCGTGTCCGGCTATCGGCCAGGTCGCACAAGATGCACAGCTCGATGAACGCGGTCCCTGTGAGGCGTCCGCAAGGCGTGGAGGTCCGCACACCGGCCCGCGGCGTCGCGGCAGATCAAGAAGTCGCTTTACTCGCGTTCGGCCCGTTCCACGTCATTCTGGCCTTCCTGGAGCCACGTCTGGCGGGCGGCATCGGGATCGAGTTGGATTATGAGGAACCTGACCGCTGCGGGAACGGCACGCTACGGGACCGGGACATTCAGGGTTCTTGAACGACGAAGACCAAGGAAAGGCACCGCTTGAAAGAGGAACCCTGAATGTCCCTGTTTCTGTGCGGAGCGATGGCAATAAGGACAAACGGTGCGCCTACTGTTGCCCCTTATGTTGCTGGATTCTCTTTAGTTGTGTAGCCACGTCCTTCTGGTTGATATGCTGCCAGACAAAAAGTGGAACAGTATACGGTTTGAACCCATAACCGCCTTCGTGCGGGACGGCGACAAGCAAGCCTTTCTGAAGCAGCGAGCTTATTTCATCCAAATCACCTCTGCTTTGGATTGTCTGGCTCTGCGCTTCAATGTGGCGTAACAGAACCTTGGCTTCATCAGGATTAAGGTAGGCAAGCAGCTTTAACTTGTGCCGATTCTGTGCGCGTTCGTCCGCGTAAGCTATGAGCCTGTTCTTCGGTAGCAATATGATCTCCACGGCCCACAGAAAGAAGGTAAACAGGAATACCAGGCCGGCAACCCATCCGTAGTGGTCTCGTATTTGATCAAGTCGAAGGAAGCCAGGCAAAGGGACCCCCAATAGAACTAGGGACCCAACCCACAATGCGAAAGACACCCGGGGTCGCGCAGCGAGCTTGGCGACTTCCTTTCCGAGTTCGATCCACTCCGCCATGGCGCAATCCCTAGTGGCCTGCCTTAGCGACTCTTAAGACTGCCAACACAGTCATCACTTTGATCTCTAAGTCAGTGTAGTTGATGGGGGTGATACCCATGTCTCGTGCAGCCATGAACCCGTCCCACGTGATCGGTGGAGGCAAGCGTGAGGAGATCTCTGGAACGTCGGCCCTGGCTCGCTCCAGAAGAGCGTTGAATTGCTCCGCCGTCTGAATGGGAACGTGGCTTTTCTTTTCGTGGCTTGGTTTGTTCTTCAGAACTTCTGCAAAAGCCTCGGCTTCAGCAAGTAAGAACTCAATTGCGCTAGACATTGTGTCTCTCTCAGTTAGTGGCCCGCTTTCAGAAGGGCCAATACGCCAAGAACTATTTCAACGCTAATTTCCAAGTCGGTGTAGTTGATGGAGGTTAGCTGATTGAGACGAGCAGACGGGGATTGGCCCCCAAGAATCGGGCAGGGAAGGTGTGTAGCGGAATCGGGCGCCTCCACCCTAATCCTTTCCAGCAGGGCGTTGAATTGCTTCGCTGTGTGAATGGGTACGGGCTTGCTCTTCTCATGAACGCTAAGTTTGCTCAGCACAGTTTTGTAGGCTTGCGACTCTGCGAGCAAGAATTCAATCGCGCTAGGCATTCCGGTCAGCCCCGATTAGTGGCCCACTTTCAGTAGGTTCAAGACTCCAAGAACCGTGTCGACTTTGATCTCGAGATCCGTGTAATTGATTGTCGTCAGGCCAGCACGGCCCAAGAGGCGGTCCCCAGGGGTGATAGGGGCCGGAAGGTGGGGAGCGGAGTCGGGTGCCTCAGCCCTAATCTTTCCGAGAATGGCATTGAACTGCTCTGCAGTTTGGATGGGCACGTTCTTACCTTTTTCCCGCGCGTTCTGGCGACTGAGTACGTTCTTAAAGGCTTGGACTTCCACAATTAGGAACTCGATGGCGCTCGGCATGGTGATCCCCGCGTTTCTAATGTCCACTCTTCAGAAGGGTAAGGACGCCGAGAAGCGTATCCAGTTTGATCTCAAGGTCAACGTACGTGATCATTGTCACGTCGAGACTCCGTGTGAGCAAGTTGCCAGCGTTCCACTCAACGGGCTCGGGCAGGTGTGCAGCAGAGTCTGGGACCTGCTTCTGCGCTTTGTCGAGAATGCCATTGAACTGCTTCGCGGTCTGAATCGGCACGTGTTTCTTTTTGTCCTCATTACTCTGGCTCTTCAGTACGTTCTTGAACGCTTGCGCTTCGGTAAGAAGGAACTCAACGGTGCTCGGCATAAACGTCCCCTTTCAAGAAAGCGCTGGTGAACACGCGCCCATTCTATCGTTTTTCCCTCATCGCGGTCAAGCAAAATGTCGCCCTAAACGCGGGAATCGGGAACCAATCGCGGGTGCAGACAGGTCAACGCTGTGCTGTCCGCGCTCCACCCGTTACCCCAGCGCATTGTCCCCCGGCATCCTTGGCGGCGCCGTCCGCCACATCAGCGCCACCTCCTTCTCCGTCAGCCCGTAGGCCGCATTCACCAGGTCGGCGATGCGCCGCTCATGCTCCCGCGCCTCCGCGGCCAGCGTTTGCAGCGGCACGATGCTCCGCCCATGTTCGTCCTTCAGCGCCTTCACCTGCGCCACGCTCAGCGGCTTCTTCTTCCCGCGGGCCTTCTTCACCTCCGCCGCCAGGTTCGCCGCGTCAAGGGCGGCCACGTCTTGCAACTTCAGGCTCGGCTTGTCGATGCCGAACTCGACCTTCAGCCAATCCATCACGGCCCGACGACCCTCATTTAGTTCGTCGGTAATGCCGATCAGTCGTTGCACCAGCGAATTGACGTCTTTCCGCTGCTCGTCCGTCGGCCGCGGGATTGGGAACCCCTCCATGAACGAGGTGAAGAATCTCAGCGCCTCGTCCTTGCCGTGCTGTGCGTTCCTCCAGGCGTACCACCAGGAGACGGGGGCGTTGAGTGCAGCCAACAGCCAGCAGTCCGCTGACGGAAGGAAGTAAACGGTGTTGTTGGAGAACATCCCCGAGACATCGAAACTGAAACGCGGCTCCCAGGCGATGTCCTGATACATGATCTTGGGCTTCTCGAACGCCTGCCAATAATCAACGGAGTCTTGCAGCTCGAACCATCGGTAGGAACCGGGTTTCCGGCCGGCCCACGGCCCTCCCGACCAGCCCTTCGGCTTCGGTTCGAGTTGGGTGCGGTAGGAACTCAGGTGTTGTCGAATCGCCGGGTACTGGTCGATATTGATTCCTCGTCGCGCAAAGATCATCCAGTCCCCTGACCAATCGGAACACCAGCGGCCGATGTCCTGACCGCGCAGGTACTTTTTCAAGACCCCCTCACTACTCGGGTGTTCGGCAACCAGTCGATTCCGAGTGAGGCTGTCCACGATGAACGCCTCGTTACAACCCGTTTTCACTCCGTACAGGGGAGCGACACCGGCGAACTCGCTCAGCGGCACGCCAACCCCGCGAATCTTCTGCATGAGTGCCGCCGCCCCCGGTGGCTCCATCGTCCAGGGATCAGCGCCAAGCCGATCGCGCGGCACCTCGAATCCTTCCGCCTCGATTTGCCGCGTCAGGTCGTCAACGCGAAGCTGCTCCCGCGGGATGGCACACACGCGGGCGGTTTTCGGCGCCGGTTCAGCCGCCGGCTTGCGGACCACGAGGATCGACGGGAACACGTCGGCGTCCTCGAAGATTTGCTTGGCGTGCCCGAAATCCACCACGGATTCCACCCAGGCCGAGTCGCCGAAGAACCGGCGCAGCGGCTCGCCGTAACCGGCCTTCATCCACTTGTTCGTCACGACGAAGCCAAGCCGGCCTCCCAGGCGCAACAGATTGATACCCAGCTCGTAGAAATAGACGTACAGGTCGGCCGTGCCGTCGTAAGCCCGGTAGTGCTGCTGCAAGTAGGGCTTGAACTCCGCGATCCATTCCTGGCGGACATAGGGCGGGTTGCCGATGACGGCATCGAAGCCGCCGGCGGCGAAGACTTCGGGGAAGCCGGCGTGCCAGTCGAACGCCCGCGGGTGCGCCGCCGGGTCGGCAATCACGCTGTTGCCGACGCGGATGTTATGGTCCAGGCTGGTCAACTCTTTCCCGCGTTGCGCCGTTTTGATCCAGAGACTCAAGCGGCAAATATCCACGGCCTCGCCATTGAGGTCCACGCCGTACAGGTTGCTTTGCAGGATGTGGCGGTCGATGTCGAACAGGGTCGGGCCGCGCAGCTCCGCCAGCCGGGCCTGGGCCTGCGCGTAGGCGGCGAACAGTTGCTCGAACGCCTCGATCAGGAACGCCCCACTCCCACAGGCGGGATCGACTACGCGAAGGGTGGCCAGCTCATCGACCCACGCCTCCCAAAAGCGTTCGAGGGCAGCTTTCTGCGCCGGCCGCAGGTCCGCCGGATCGTAGGCGCTGGGATCGTCCAGCACCTTGCGCGCGGTCGCCGCGGCCTCGGCGTGGTGGCCTCGCCGCAGGGTCTCGAAGCGCTCCCGCATCATCGGCCCGAGCGTCGCGCTGACGATGTAGCGGGTGATGAAGGAGGGTGTGTAGAACGCCCCCTCGCGCTTGCGCCGCGATGGGGCGCCTGCTCCCCTCGCCTCCGTACTCGGGGGAGAGGGGTCGGGGGTGAGGGGGTCCGCGCTCGGGGAAACAGCACCCCTCACCCCCGACCCCTCTCCCCCGAGTACGGGGGCGAGGGGAGCAGTCGCCAGGGCGTTGCGCAGCCGCTCCAGGTCGCTGATGGATTGCTCGAAGATGTGCCCCAGGATTTCCACGTCAATCTGCCGGGCCGCCGCCTTAGCCGGTTCGCCGTTGACCTCGGACGGCGGGCCGTAGTGGTAGGCGGCCAGGCGATCGAAGCCGCGGCACACGTCGTCGGGCACCGTCAACCCGTCGAGCAGCGCGTCAGTGGCAAACAGGCCGCCGTTATAGCGCTCAATGCCGAGGGGCTTGTTGCCCGCGTCCACGGCGCGGAACAGTCCCTTGAAGTTGTCCCAGATGGGCCGCGGGTTGAACGGATCGGCGTGGCGGTAGGCGCGGGCGATGATTTCGCCGGGCAGCAGCCCGCGGTCCTCGGCGAAGGCGATGAACAGGACGCGGTCGAGCACCTTCTGCGTGGCGGCCAGCAGGTCGGCCGGTGGCACGGCCGGGTTGTGGCGGCACAGGTCCTCGAACGTCTTGCGGCGCAGCTCGGCATACTCGCGGTAGTAGGCCCGCGTCAGATCCAGGCCGATGCGGTGCGACTCGGACAGCAGATCGTCGAGGTGGCAGCCGCCGGTCGGCGGCACCACACGGTCCGCCCCCAGCAGGAAGACGAAGCGGCGGAAGGCGGCATCATCGTCGGCCAGCGCCTGCGTCTCGAACCGCTCGAATGTGAACTGGTCGTGTCCCTTGTGGTAGAGGCGCGTTTCGCGCAGGTTGGTGACCAGGTACCAGTCGCACACGAGGTTGACGGCGTAGCGCAGCGCCTGATCGACGGCGGAGAGCTTGCGGCCGGCGAAGGGGCGGTCCAGCGGGTCGCGCGGCCCCTTGCCTTCCACGGCGGCCAGGCATTCGGGCTTCTCGCCGGTGGTCGCGAACCGTCCCAGCGCGGCGTCGGCGAACTTGCCGTCCACCTCGATGGTCTTCTCACGCTGGAGGGTGTAGCGGTCGGAGCCGCCGGCCGGTCCGGTGTAACCAAGCACGTCGCCGAACACATCGCGGATGAAGTCGGCGAGCAACTCGGTTTCCTTCATCTCTTCCGCGGCCTTCGACCCGAGCAGCTTGGCCCAATGGCCCAGCCTCGGGCGGGAGGCGAGTGCGGGGGGTGGGACGGCGAAGGTCTTCAGGCGCGGGCGCAGTGCTTCGGGGCGGAAGAGGGGTTTGGCTGGCGTGGGCATGGAACAGCCTTGATAGTCGAGGGCGACACTGCGCCGCCCTGCTGCCCGGACCGGGGCGGTTCCTAATGTTCCGGTCCTGGCGACATCGGGCGTGGTCCTCGGTCCACCGGGAGACGGGAGTCGCGCCCGCATGGCTGGAGGATAGCAGCGAGTCCGCGGGGTTGCCAGTCTGGGATAAAGGGGCCATCGTAGAATAAGCGCTCGGAAATGCGCCACCCGCCCCACCTGTACAACAAGTAATGCGGACATTCACGGGACGCAGGTCCAGTCCTTGGCCCGTCTGTATCCCCGGCCCCGGGGCAGGCGTTCCTCCCTGCCGTGTCCTGTCCGTCCCTGGCCGGGGCTGTCCCTTGATGTCCGTCAATGGTCGCCTCTACCTGGTCCCGGGCCTTCCGGTAGCACGCGTGCCATTCGACTCACCTGGCAGGCTCCGAGTGCCTGCGCGTTGGTTCAGCGTGTGCGCGCAGGCGCAGTTCAATCCATTTGGAGAGGGCGTGCCAGACCCCCCACACCCCCGCGCAACTTGGCACGCACTCGCGCTGCCGTTCGGTCTGGCCAGGGGAGCGGGTGTAGCAAAATCGTACACAGGTGACTTGCCCACAAATGCGTGAGCAAGTGAGCAAGTCACTTTGCCGGGTAAACAACCGCCGAACCCGTTCCGGGTGCGCGCACTGCCCTCGTTTGCTCGTCGAGGGAAGAGCAGGGTTTGCCGCGGGTGGGATGGCAGGCGCGGATCTGGGATCAACTGGTGTCGATTTTCTGCTCTGGGGAAGTCAGGCCCAGTTTGCGCGCAGGTTTTGGTTCAGGTTCCAGGGCAAGAACGGTTCGATGTCGTTGGGCACCTGGCCCCCGGCCTCGGCGCAACTTTGCAGATACCAGTTGAGCCACAGCCGAGGATTGATCTGCCACAGCTTGAGCGTGGCCAAGATCGAAAAGAGCATCGCGGCCAGGCGGCCACTCCACAGGGCTCCCGAACCGTAATAGTTCTTCCGCCCCAAAGCCGGCCCACGCAAGCGTCGTTCCGAAAGGTTGTTGTCCATCGGGATGCGTGGGTCAGCGACGAACTGCGTCAAACCCGACCAATGTTCTTGCAGGCTGGTTAACGCCTTGTCTACGGGCATACGCAGGTCAGGAGCGGCCAATTCGAGGTCGAGTTGTTGCCGCATGGCTGCGACGGCCTGCTCCAAGCCGGCTTGCCCAGCAAGGTCCGTCGGCTGGGCCAGTCGTTGTCGATTCCACCGATACAGGTCGCGAATGCGTCGCAGCCATGCCAAGGCCCAGGGCTTCAACTCGGGCCAGCCCTTGCCCACACGCACAAAGTCGCGGCGGACATGCGCCCAGCAGAACACCAACATCAGCGTGCCATTCTTCACCTGGAGCATGGCTTTATAAGCGCTGTAGCGATCCACCATCAGCACGCCGCCCGCCTGGGACGGGTAATGATCTTCCGGTACTTGATGACTACGCGAGTCATCCAGGAGGTACACCACGGTATCTTCGCTGTTGAAGACCCACAGCCACCAACCAAAGCCCACCTTGCCTTGCTGTTCCACGAAGACCAGCCAGCGGGTCTCATCGGCCTGCTTATAGTGCGACTGGCGGTTGCGTTGCCGCAGTGCTTCCATGATCGGCGCAAACAGCGGCTCCAACCGCTGCAACCCATCGGTGACGGTGCCCGCCGCCAGGTCCAGCCCCAACAACCGCCATTGCTCGAGCAACCGTTGCGTCGGCCGATAACTGGCGAACTTGTCCAGCAGGATTTCCACCCACACCGATACGCCCAGCAGCGACTTAGGGATCAACTTGGGCGCTGGCGGCGCCGTGACCGTGCGCGGCCCCGGACAGCCACAAGTCCGCTGGCCCCGCCGCCGGTGGATCACGCGGCGATAGACGCTGACTTCGATTTCGAGCTGTTCCGAATCTTCGCTGCCGCACGCTTTCAGCGGCAGGCCACACTGCGGACAGTTCTGGTCCGCTGCGGGCAGGTCGATGAACTGCTCACGAGTGGGCAGGTGGCTGTAATCGCGGCGACTTTGGAGCGGGCTGACCGGGTTGGCGACCGCGTTGGCGTTTCGGCTTGGCTTGCGTGGGGTCATCGAGATCGTTGGAGCGGTCGCTACCGGAGTGCTTCTCGGAGCGGCGTCCAAAGCGTTCGGCTTGCAGCTTGCGATTCTCGCCGCGGAGCTGTTCGTTTTCCTGTTCCAACGCCGCGATTCGCTCCACGGCATCGGCGTGTCGGCTCCGCCAATACCCGGCCTGTTGCCGCAACTCCAAATTCTCACGCCGCAGGCTGGACACTTCGGCGCGCAACTGATCCACTTCTGCCAAACGCCGCGCAACCAGCGCGGTCAAAGCCGCGCTTGCGGACACCGCCTCCAGAGGTGGGAGCAACACGCCATCCATGACAGCTGTGTTGTATGATCAGATTCCCGATAGGAAAGCTCGGGTCGCTCCAGAGAACGGGTTCGGCGGTCGTTTACTTTGCCGGAGGCGCAAGTCCTTATGGCATGGGGTGTTATCACGCAGGAGTGACTTGCCCACCACTGGGCGAGTGGACAAGTCACTCGCCCTTCAGGCGAGGCAGTTGTACTGGAGCGAGGCGGGGCTCGTGATCCGGGAGGCGCCGTGACGGAGGTTCGGGAACGCGCTATGGTCGATCGGCATGATACTCGATGTACCCTTCCGCGAGGCCCCACGCGAGCCAGGCGTTTGCCATCTCCTGAACGGTGCGGCTTTCTGGGGGCACGGGGTTGGCGCCGGTAATGGTGTGGAGTGCCACGAACCAATGATCCGGCCTTTGACGCAACTCGGCCAGGATCAGGGGGACCGCCGCCATGCCCAGGGCAATGATCCGTTGATAGGCGGGGTTGTTGGCCATCCGTGCGGCCGATGAGGTGTGCCCGCGCGTGGCCTTCCACTCGCGGACGAGCTTGTCGAACGCCAGTGCCATTGGCGATGTGCGAGCGGCATATCCGATGGAGTATTCACGCGGAGGAAGTGCGACTGCTGGCATCAGCGGCTCCTGAAGCTCCCTCGGTCGGGGGCTGATCCGGCGTTCGGCGAGGGACGAGGCCCTGCCTGCGATCGGTCGTGGTGTCCTTGCTCGCTCGAATTGCTATAAATGCCGCATCGCACGAGATGCTCCCCTGGTTTTCGACAACCGAAAGCCGTTTCTGGCTCATGGGCATCAACCTGCCTTGCGACCACTGGCTTCCGGGAGGACACACGATGAAAATCCGCATTGGGATGCTGCCGCTGTTCCTTGCCTGGTGCCACGCCGCGCAGGCGCAAGCTGGTCCCCCGGCGAAGCCTTTCATCCCGGAGCCCATTTTGCCCGGCGGGGTGGTGTTGTCGCTCTATCCATCCGACTCGCCGCGCTTGAAACGGGAACGGATTCACGAACCCGAGCGCTACAACACGACGCTCAAAAACAAATCGGGCAAGACGCTGAACGTCCTCAACATTCACAACCCCTCGATCGAAGTGCATTTGGCAGGCGATCAGCCGGCCAGCACGGGCGCGGCCGTTATCGTCGCGCCGGGTGGCGGCCATCAAATCCTGTGGGTCGGTCCCGAGGGGGCCGATTTCGTTCCTTTCTTCAAGAAGCACGGCGTGGCGACCATCGTTCTGCGGAATCGACTGCGCGTTGACGGCTACGACCCGAAGACCGATGCCGTCAACGACGCCTTCCAGGCCATCCGCCTGGTGCGCGCCAACGCGGAGAAATGGAAGCTCGATCCGGCGAAAATCGGCATCATGGGCTTTTCCGCCGGCGGCGAGCTGTCCGCGCCAACTGCCCTCTTTTTTGAGGAGTTTGAGCGCAACAACGGTGAGGCCGCCGATCCGTTGGCCAAGGTTTCAGCGCGGCCCGATTTTGTCGGCGTGATCTACCCAGGTCCCACGCCCTTCACCCGGGATCCAGCCACGCGTATTCCACGCCGGGTCCCGCCCAGCTTCATTGCCTCCGCCGGTTCCGGCGACAAAATCCACGCACTCTGGGCGAATGATTACTTCACCGCCATGCTCAAGGCCGGGGTTCCCAACCTCGAAATGCACATCTACGGAAATGGCGGCCACGGCGGCGGACTGACGACTCGCGGGGGCATTCCGTTTGGCACCTGGACCGATCGCTACATCGACTGGTTCAAGGACCTCGGGTTTCTGGGGAAACCTGGGACGCCCACCAAGGCTGCCACGGATGTCGAGGCCTTTGCCAAGAGGTCCGCGAAATAAGCACAAGCACGGCTGGCGGGCCGGGAAGGGAGTCGGGCCGGTGAGGTAGCGTCGTGGTGCAGGTTTGCGTCAGGGCTTACCTTGCAGGGGATGCGGATAGACGTACGGCTTGTAGTAACCGGGCTTGGGCTTCTCGTTGAAGAAATCCCGCCCTTCCTTGACGTGCTCTGCCTGTAGCTCTGTCTCTTTCGGACCCCAACGGCGCAGTGCCATGTTAAGCTTCGCCCCATTGAACGTGTTGTTCCAGGCGTAGCAGGGTGATGGTTCGAACACGCCGTCGCCGTCGGCGTCCGTTCCCCGGCCCGGCTGGCCCATGCAGGGATAGCCAGCCCCTTTCTGGCCCGCGGGAATCTGATTGCCATCAACAGGGTTCTTGCCGTCACACACCCCAAAGCCGCCCATGTCGCGGAACGATCTTTCGTGTGTCAGTTGGATGACCTCGCAGTTGTAGGTCGTGCCGGTGACCGTGTTGTTGAAGACGATGCCCACCCCTGCGTTGATAAAGATGAACCCCTGCGGTTCCCCTTGTTTCAAGCCGGTCGCGGAAAACGTATTGTCGTAGATCTCGGCGCTCTGGCAGCCGTAGTAGCCCTTCCGAACGCCCGGTCCGTAGACCTCGATCTGCGAGTTGACGATCTTGTTGTGGCGGATGACGACGCGGGCGCCGTTGTTGGGCGCGATCCAGGGGCAATCGCCACCCTTCGCCGCCGACGGACTGAGGCGGACCTCGTTGTCCTCCAGGTACAGCGCCGCGGCGGTCCCCAAGCTCAGCGGCTTGCGGTAGTTTGGGGCGCCGGGCCCGGAATACCAGATGGGCTGCGCCAGGCCACCCGCGAAATCCTTGTCGTCAAAAGAGCAGTGGTCGATCAGCCCATAGGTGTCGTGGTCGCCGCCAGCGTTGATGGACATCATCACGCGGGCATTCTTGAACTTGCAGTGGTCGATGCGGAAATTCTTGCAGGTGCCGCTGATCGACAGGAATCCGCCCCAGAGGCCGGCATCAGCCCAATCGGTTCCGTCGAAGGTAATGCCCGTAACTCGGAACGGCTTTCCTTCAACTCCGTGCAACTCGAAAGGTACAAAGCTACCCTTGCTGGGGCGATGATCGCGGATGACGGTCTTGTCCATTCCCGCCCCTTGGATGATGATGGCCTTCATTTTGGCGCCACGGCCGGTGTTCCATCCCTTGGTCCACACGGCCGTCCCGGCGGGAAGTTGGACGGTGTCGCCGTCCTTGGCCGCGTCGATCGCCTTCCACACAGCCTCCGGCGTCAAGCTGGCGGCCGTGCGGGTCTCGGCATGAACAACCGGCAGTAAAATGTCCGCGGTGACAAGGAGACAACAGGCCAACAACAATTGGAATCCCGGGGTTTCGATTCTCACAGTCAGACCTGCTTTGCATTGCTAGAAGTTGCGGGGCGACCGTACCGGCATCTGTACGACTTTCGGCGTCGTTGTCGAGAGGAGGATTCACCCTGGAGGCCGGCCGACATCGTTGCGACCACGCTCAACGGTGCCTCCATCGGCGAGCACACGGTGGCCCAGCGGCGGCAGCCCAGAAGGCGCAGAAGCGCCTTCTGCAGGCCATAAAGACGTTGGCGGTGGTCCGTCGCTATCTGAAACCCTCGGTATCACAAGTGCTGGCGAACTCGCGGGTGGAAGAAGACGCTGTGAGCCGACGAGAGGCGAGTGTAGTGGAAGGTTCGCCAGTCGTGACCTGAGAAACCGAGCCGCTCGCGCAGCTCGACAGATATGTCCGCGATGGACCCAGGACGGCCGAGAGGAAAGGCGCGTCACCGCTGCACTATAGGCAATTCGTGGCATTTCCGCGGAATCCTCACATTCGGCTGGCAAGAACTGCTTCTTTGGGTCCACCCGTTTGGTCCGCTGACCAAGAATGGGCGGATCATCGTCGGCACGGCGTTGCTTCGGCATCGGCTGGCGGCGTCCGACACCAGGACAGGATCGGCCGGAGTAGCGGTGTAGCGCAGATCTAACCGACTAGCCGAATCCGCTCGCCAACTCTCCCGGCTCCTGGCCCAGAAAGTCATTGAATCCACCCCACCTCCGCAGTATCCTCAACCGTCGGAAGACCGGCCATGATGCCACACGCCCGTCCCTCGGAGGATGAACCATGATGATCCAGGCGCGCTTCGAGAGACCTACCGTGCTGGCGGCCTGTTTCGCCCTGTTTCTCCTCGCGAACTCGGCAGCGGCCGACGCGGAACGCGGGACAGTTGACGACCCCATCGTCGATAGCCGCATGACCGAAAAGGAGGCGTTCGACGGCCTCGATGCCAAGGCTCCGCGGACGATCCGCGAACAACAAACGGTCGTGGAACTGCTTTACTACGGCTTCGACGACAAGGTCCACAAGGGGCAACTGGTCGTGGACCGGGACCTCGAAAAGGACGTCCGCGCGGTCTTCGACCTGATCCTGAAGACGCGTTTTCCCATCGGGTCGGTCATTCCCATGTCTCACGCGAAATATCGCAAGGATGGGCGCTGGGACGACGATCTGTCGATGGCGGCCAACAACACGTCGGCGTTCAACTACCGGCCGATCACGGGCGGCAAGACGCAGCTCTCCATGCACGCCTATGGCCGGGCGATCGACATCAATCCGCTCCAGAATCCGTACATCAGCGGCGGCACGGCGCAGCCGGCTGGCGCGAAGTACGACATCAAAGCCCCGGGCACGCTGAGCGCCGATCATGCCATCGTCAAGGCGTTCCTCGAGCGCGGCTGGAAATGGGGCGGCAACTGGCGGTCGCCCAAGGATTACCAGCATTTCGAGAAGGCGCGGACCGCCAACGCCGGAGCGGCCGCGCCCTCGGATGTCCGGACCGACGCCCCCGGGGAATGGATCAGGCCCCACGCCCTGCGGACGGGCGACACCATCGCCTTCGTGGCGCCGGCGTCGCCCATCGAGAAGGACGTCGTGGTCCGCTACGCCCGGCAATTGGAAGAGGCCGGCTTCCGGGTCATCCTGCCCAGGCACCCGGACCGGGCCGATCGGTTCCTGGCCGGGTCGGACGATGAACGGGCCGCCGAGCTGAACGCCGCCATTCGCGATCCCAAGGTGCGGGCCATTTTTCCCTGCCGCGGCGGCTATGGCGTGACGCGCATCCTGGATCGGCTCGATTACGCCGCCCTGCGAGCCGACCCGAAGATCATCACGGGCTTTTCCGATCTGACGGCTCTCCATCTGGCCGTAGCCCGCCAGGCGCACCTCGTTACCTTCCATTCGCCAATGCCCGAGCACTACCTGTACCGGGAAGACGGCGACTTCGCTTACTCCGCGACCGCTTTCCGGCGGGTCCTCTGGGCCGACAAGTACCGCAAGGGCGACCGGGGGTTCACTGTCGAGCTGCCGGCCGATCAGCCGCGTCCCGCCAAGCTGGTCGGCGGCAAGGCGTGCGGCCGGCTCGTCGGCGGCAACCTGACCCTGATCTGCTCGACCCTGGGAACGCCTTACGCGATCGAGCCGCGCGGCAACATCCTCCTGCTCGAGGACACCGGCGAGAAGCCCTATCAGATCGACCGGGCCTTCTCGCAGCTTCGGCTGGCGGGTGTTCTCGACGCCGTGGCCGGCGTTGTGATCGGGACTTTCGACAAGGCGGATGCAAAAGAGGTCGAAAAGGTCCTGCACGATTACCTGGGGAAGCGCTCGATCCCGGCGATCCACAATTTCCCGGTCGGCCACGGCCGGTTCAACGCCACCTTGCCGCACGGAGCCCGGGTCGAGTTGGATGCCGACGCAGGGACGTTGCGTGTGCTGGAGAACCCGGTGACGCTGGATTAAGAGCTGGCCGCTCACAGCGAGGTCTCGCCTTCGCCATGCTTCAAGTACTTATCTCCGCGGTCACCAACGAGTTCGGAAGCTACCGGCAAGCACTTGCTGCCGACCTCGACCGGCCTGGCGTGCGGGTCGAGACGCAGGAGGCTTTCATCGCGCATGGGGTGGCCACGCTGCTCATGCTGGATGATTACATCGCCCGCTGCGACGTGGTTATCCACATCGCGGGCGATCAGACCGGGAGCCCCGCGGACTTGGCCAGCCTCGCCGCACTGAGGGCGAGACATGCCCAGTTATGCCAAACCCTTCAACTCGATGACGCCACGCTCGGCGGCATCACCTACACCCAGTGGGAGGCCCTCCTGGCCGTATTCCACGGCAAGAGGCTGTTCATCCCCACGCCGGCGCTCGAGGCCCCGCGGGACAACCCGCTGCCTGACACGGACGAAAAGAACAACCAACGCGCCAAGCAAAAGGCCCACGTCGCCCACTTGCGCCGCCTCGGACGGTATCCCGAGGATTCGTTGCGTTTCACGAATCGCGACAGGCTCGTGATCGCGTTGCTGCGTTCCACGCTGTATGACCTTCTACCAACGTCCGCGGCCGCTCAAAACGCGGTCGTATTCAAGGGCTTGCGCTCGTTCGATGCCGACGACAAGGACTTCTTTCTGGAGCTGTTGCCTGGGCCGCGCTACAAGGATTTGCTGCCCGATCCCATCCACTTCTGGAAGCACCGCATCGAAGGCAAAGACAGCTTCACGGTGGGCGTCATGCTCGGGCCATCCGGGTGCGGCAAATCGTCCCTGGTCAAGGCGGGTCTGCTACCGCGATTGGCCGGCCGCGTCGTGGGATTCCATGTCGAGGCCAGCGCCGCGGACACGGAGGACCGTCTACTCAAGGCCCTGCGGAAAAACGTTCCTGATTTGCCCCCCATCCTGGATTTGCCGGGCACCATCGCGGCCCTGGCTGAAGGCCAGGGACTGAACCCGGGCCCCAAGAAGGTCTTCTTCGTCCTCGACCAGTTCGAGCAGTGGCTCCACGCCAACGCCGGCCAGGCGGACTCCAAACTCGCCCAGGCCCTCCGCCAGTGCGACGGCGAACACGTCCAGTGCCTCCTTTTGGTACGCGACGATTTCTCGACGGCGCTTGAGCGCTTCCTGGTACAGCTGCCGGTCGAATTGCAACCAGACCGCAATCGCGCCACGGTGGACCTGTTCAACACGACGCACGCACGTCGTGTGCTGGTGGCCTTCGGACGAGCATCCGAGCGGCTGGGCCCGGAACTCAGCACGGACAACAAACTATTCCTGGATCGGGCCGTGAAGGAGCTGGCGCAGGATGGCTGGATCATTCCGATCCGCCTCGCGGTGTTCGCGGAAATGGTGAGGAGCAAGGAGTGGACGCCGGCAACCTGGAAGGCGGTCGGCGGCATGGAAGGCGTGGGGATGACCTTCCTGGAGGAGAAGATCTGTTCGGCGACCGCCAGTCCCGCGCTGCGCCGCCATCAAGAGGCCGCCCAGGCGATCCTGAGGGAATTGCTGCCGCCGCTCGGCACGCCCATCCGGGTCGGCATGAAATCGTATGAGCACTTGCTGGAAAAGTCGGGTTACGCCAAGCGGCCCGCGGAATTCGACCACGTTCTGAAGCTCCTGAGCAACGATGTGCGGCTCATCACGCCGACGCAGCCGGCGGGCGCGGACGACGGCGCGGACCGGGCCGAACAACCCAAAACCGCTCGCTATTACCAGCTCACCCACGATTACCTGGTCCACTCGCTGGAACAGTGGCTGCGACGGAAACAGGGTGAGACGCCGGGCGGACGAGCGGAACTCCGACTGGCCCTCTGTGCGGCGGCGTGGGAGGCCGCCCGGCACGACCGCCGAATGCTGCCGTCGTTCTGGGAATGGATCAGCATCTGGCAGCTGACGAAACGCCGTTTCTGGAACGAGACGCAGAAACAGGTGATGCGGGCGGCGAACTGGTATCACGGGAAGCACGTTGTTTACGGGCTCGGTGTCCTGCTCGTGCTGGTTGGCCTCTTGCTGGGAGGCTGGGAGCTGCACAACCGAAGTAAGCATACAGTAATGGTGGACGGTCTGGTTCAGCAACTCCTCGATGCGGACAGCGTCCGCGTGCCCGGGATAATCGCAAAGCTTCACGAGAATAGCGAGCAGGCCAAGCCGCTTTTGCAGCAGGTGTGCAAGGACGCGGTCCAGGCCGAGACAAACGACAAGACACCCCCTCCGGAAAAGGCGAAACACGCACGGCAGCACCTGCTTGCCAGCCTGGCCCTCGCACAGGACGACAGGACGCAGGTGCCATTCCTGACGGAGCAACTTCTCAAGGCCAATGCCCAGGACATCGCCATGATTCGCGACACGCTGGCCCGGTACCAGGAAGAGGTGGTCGGCCAGCTTTGGGAAGCCGCGAATCTCAAGCCGCAGCGACCCGAACGCCTGCGGGCGGCCGGCGCCCTGGCGACCTATGCGCCCGACGACGCCCAGTGGTCCGCCGTCGTTGGCCCGGTTGTCGACGACCTCTTGCTGGCGGGTCCCGATTCCCAAGGGGACTGGATGAATGCGTTACGGCCAGTCAGGGATCAACTGCTCGCATCGCTAGAGGACAGCTTCCGAGCGGACAACCGGACGAAGGCTTACAGCGCGGCCGGCATCCTTGCCGATTACGTTTCGGACAAACCCGCCGACCTGGTCGATCTGGTGCTCGATGCGGACGACGACCAGTTCAGACTGCTCTGGCCAAAATTGAAATTGAACGTCGATTCCGCCGCCCCTCAACTCGCTGCGGAGTTGGCCCGGCAAGCGGAGGCCACGGCGTCCGATATCGCCAAAGATCGCCAGGCCAAGCGTCATGCCAATGCCGCCGCGGTCCTCGTCAAGCTGAATCGGCCAACGCAGGCCTGGCAGTTCCTGGTCCACAAACCCGACGGCCTTGAACGGGCCTATCTCATCCATCGCCTGGCCCCGTTCGACGTCGATCCGAGCCTGGTGACCAACCGACTGTTCGCCCGAGGAGCCGACGGTGTGGCGTTGGACCGGCCGGCCCTGGCAGCGGGGTCCCCCGCCGACATGCTCTTCTTCGACCCTGACAAATCCTTGGCCCGGGCTCTGCTCCTCGGCCTCGGCGGTTTCACTCCCAGCCAACTTCCCCTGGCCGACCAGCAGGCCCTCATCCCGCGCGTGCTGCAACTGTACCGGGACGATCCGGACCCCGGCCTGCATGCCGCCAGCGAATGGCTGCTCCGCAAATGGCAGCAGGACCAGCGATTCGCGGCTATCGGCCCGCAAATCGCGACCATCGATCAGAAGTTGGCGACGGGGAAGATCGAGGACCAGCGCGGCTGGTACGTTAACGGGCAGAAACAGACCTTCATGATCGTCCCCGGGCCGTCAAGCGTCGAGATGGGGTCGCCGCCGACCGAGGCTGGCCGAGAAGCGGGGCCTACCGGGGTCACGGAGAAGATCAAGCTGAAAAAGGTCAACCGTACTTTCTCGATCGCCTCCGAGGAAGTGACCGTCGGGCAATTTCTCCTTTTCAAGAGCGACCACGTGTACGACAAAGGGTTCTCTCCCCACCCGGACTGCCCGATCAACAGCGTTCCCTGGTACGAGGCGGTCCGCTACTGCAACTGGCTGAGCGAGCAGGAGAAGATCCCCCCAAACCAGCGGTGCTACCTTCCCAATGCCGACGGCAAGTACGCCGAAGGGATGAAGACAGCTCCCAATTATCTCAGTCTTGACGGTTATCGCTTGCCGACCGAGGCGGAATGGGAGCTGGCCTGCCGGGCCGGTTCCCGGAGCAGCCGCTACTACGGCGAAACCCCCGATCTGCTGGGCAACTACGCCTGCTACACCAAGAATTCTCACGACGAATCGACGTTTCGCGTCGGAACCCGTCTGCCCAACGACCTGGGGCTTTTCGATACGCTGGGCAATACCTACGAGTGGACGATGGGTGAAGTCGTCAATTCCGCGGCCCTCGACAAGGAAACGTCCGGCGGCGACGTGGAGAATCCCAGCGATGCGATTGGAATCACCGAGACGCCTCGCGTGTCTCGTGGCGGCTCGTTTCTCAGCTACGCGAGCAACCTGCGGGCTGCCCATCGCAACTGGCTCAAGCCGTCGTACGTGAGCAAGGTGGTCGGTTTTCGCCTGGCCCGGACCATGCACCCAGGCGAGCGAAAGGACGCTGCTCCGCCGTAGAACCGCGGCCTATGTCTCCGCTCGCTTGGACTCCGCCGGCAGCCATGACTGCGGAAGGTGGCGATGAAGGATGTACTGCGCCGCAATTGGCACCACCTGCTCAGCACCTGGGCGGTGGACCCTGCATTGGCCGACGATGCCTTGTGGTGGGGGGTGGGTTGTGGTGTGGGTGGGGGGGGGGTGGGGGGGGGAGGTAGGGGGTGGGGTGGTGGTGGGGGGTGGGGTGAGAAGGGATGTAATAGAGAGTGGTGGTAGGTGGTGAGTAGGAATGTGAAAATGTGAGATGAGAAAAGTGATTGGAAGGATGTTGGAGAGTAGTTTTGGGAGGGAAGAAAAGTGGAAGTTGGTTTAAGGTGGAGAGAGAAAGGAAGGAGTGAGTGATGATAGATAAAGAGAGAGACGGGTGAAGGTAGAGAAAGAAAAGAAGAAAATAGGAAAGTGAAGGGGAAATACAAAGAAGAGAGTCGAGAACGCCTATATTAGACAAAGCGAGTAGCAGACGACGCAGACACTGATGATGGATGACTGATGGAAGAGATCGTAAAGAGAACAGACGACGTGGATCATGATGACGACGTAATC
Organism: uncultured Planctomycetota bacterium; assembly: GCA_963827935.1. Taxonomy (GTDB): domain Bacteria; phylum Planctomycetota; class Planctomycetia; order Gemmatales; family Gemmataceae; genus DATFNV01. The sequence goes on from CAWHCN010000008.1 coordinate 326,528, forward strand.
GAACCACAAGATGTCCGCAGACACATCGCCGCTGCGTGTCGAATCGATGACGTAAACCGTGACCTCCGAGCCGACCAACGTATGCAACCAGGCGAGATGGCCGAATGCGAGAACAGATCTCGACGAACACGACACAAGCGAATTGAGCAACGGAATGGCGGATCGTCTCGTAGACAGGATCACAGAGAGAGAAGACACGCAGCAAGGTGTGGACGCAGCAGCAAAGGATAAGGGAGATGAAGAAGAGATGAACCAAGCAATGAAAGACATAGCAAAGAGAAAACCCAACAAGCAAGAAGAAACGACGACGGCGAAAACAACAACCAAAAAAAAACACACAACAAAAAAAAAACAAAAAAAAAAAAAAATAACACAACACCACCAACACACGCAACACAACAACAAAAACAAAACGCAAAAAAAAAACAAAAAAAAACAAAAAAAAAAAAAAAAAAAAAAAAAAGAAAAAAGCAACAACGAAAGAGAAAAAAGAAAAAAAAAAAAAAAAAAAAAAGAAAAAAAAAAAGAAAAAAAAAAAAAAAAAAAAAAAAAAAAAAAAAAAAAAAAAAAAAAAAAAAAGAAAAAAAAAAAAAAAGAAGAACAAAAAAAAAAAAAAAAAAAAAAAAAAAAAAAAAAAAAAAAAAAAAGAGAAAAAAAAAAAAAAAAAAAAAAAAAAAAAAAAAAAAAAAAAAAAAAAAAAAAAAAAAAAAAAAAAAAAAAAAAAAAAAAAAAAAAAAAAAAAAAGAAGAGAAAAGGACGAGGACATTTGCCGGCATTACACCGAGCCAGGCCGCTACTACCACACCCTCGATCACGTCCGCAGCATGCTCGCAACCACGCACAGCCTCGGTTGGTACGCCTGCAACCTGAAGGCGGTTAAGCTGGCGACCTGGCTCCATGACGTGATCTACGACAGCAGGGCCCCCGACAACGAGGAACGGAGTGCCGATTACGCCGAGCGGTTGTGCGTGCGATTATGCATCCCTGATGGCCATCTTGTCGCCGCCCTGATACTGAAAACGAAAACGCACGATGCTGGTGGCGATCCTGACGCCCAGGTGCTGATTGATGCCGATCTCGCGATCCTGGGAGCGAGCGAACCCGTCTACCGGGATTACGCCGACGCCATTCGGCAGGAGTACGGCTGGGTGCCAGAACCTGAGTACCGGGCGGGCCGGCGGCAGGTCCTGCAGACCTTCCTCCGCAGGCCGAAGATCTTTCGGCTCCTGCGGCATCTGGAATACTCGGCTCGTCAGAACCTGGCGGACGAGATCGCGAATGAGGCCTCATTCTAGACCGCTGCTGACAGTTAACGGACCTCATATACGCGACAGATGTGTCCGGCCGCGCGAGCGGCTGGTAGTGGTAATGTCGCGGCGGCGTCGAGTTCACGCCGTGCCACTATACCATCCTCACGCCCGGTGGCCGAGAGGCGTGGCAAGCTGCAAACGTCACGAGGTTCTCTCACCGATGGCCGCGTCGTATTCGCTGGAACGCCTGGGAAATGCTTGGCCACGGCACCCTTGCCTTGATCGCCGGCAAGCGCCGCGGTAATCGTTCTGGGGTCTGGCTCGTCTAAAGTATAGGTAGCGGTGCGCTCCCATTGGCCCAGAACGCCTGTTTCGCCCCCGGGAGGAGATGCAGATGCTTCGTCGCACATTGTGGTTCACTCCGCTGGCCGTCGCTGCTCTCGCGGTGGCCCTGTTCGTCCTGAAGCCATCGCCTTCTCCTGCTGACCCGGTGAAAGCCGATCCCGCCGGTCAACCCGCTGCCTCAACGCCCTCTTTACCGGTCGCCCAGGCGATCCTCTACAGCAGCGGGGTCGGCTACTTCCAGCGTGAAGGCACCGTCGAGGGCAACGTGCGCATCGATCTCACCTTCCCGGTCCAGGACGTAAACGACCTGCTCAAGAGCATGGTGCTGCAAGACCTGGGCGGCGGCGTCATCAGCGCCGTCTCCTACGACAGCCAGGCCCCCATCGAGAAAACGCTGCAATCGTTTGCCGTGAACCTGACCGGCAACCCGGGCTTCGGCGCCGTCTTAGGCCAGGCTCGCGGGGAGAAGATCGAAGTCACCCTCCAGCAAGGAAACGCGGCCCAGCCCGGCAATGTCACCGGCAGCATCATCGGCATCGAGAAGCAGAAGCAGCAAGTCGGGAAGGATGGCATCGTCGAGAACGAGCTGCTGAATCTCTGGGTGCGCGTAGTGTCTAGGACTGCGTTGATCAGGTGGCGAAGCGGACTGCGGGGCTATTCTTGGGGGGAGATAGCGGTGTAAGGAGATATGCATTGTACTCAGATGCAGCAAGTTCGTTGAACACTTGGGAGCTTGTCAGGGTGTTTGGGTGGTGGAGGCGAGCAGCTTGTACTCCACTGCTGCTGTGCATATTAGAAGACTGAGCTGCAGGCGCTTTGGTGCAGGACACAACAAGAAGACAATGGCGGCACGGAGGAACAGGGAGACGACGAGAGAAAGACGGTTAGATTGCATGGGATTACAGGGGAGAGCGTGTTAAGGTTAGGGAGTGGTAGTCGCCGACTGGTTGATCTCGCGGTGTCGGCGGCGGCATTAGTCGAGGGCGATGCTTGAGCAGTCTTATCGGTTGCCGCCGTATGGCTGCCGGGGGTCGGAGACGTGGCTGGTGGTGATAATAGGAAACTGCTGCTGATGACGGTTACAGAGAAAGTGACAAATGCTCCTAGAAGTAGCAGAACGACACCGCATGCTTTATACTTGCGATCCTTGATGTTGTCACGATGATTCGCCTGATTCTCTCAATTTTTGCTGAAACTACTGCTCTTCTCTCTTCTGTAAAAACTGCAGACGGTGATAGTTTTAGAGCAATTCTTGTAGGAATAGATTGTACTTCTCAAGATGTTGTTCCTGCAATTGCCTGTCTTTATCTAACCGTTCTTCTGCCTGTTTACGTAACTGTTCTTGGGCTAACATTTCCAGGTACTCCTTTGGAGTTGACACCAAATCCCAACGATTGTACTTGTCGCAATCACGCTCTCGTTGAATTACATCCTTGACGTAGATCGGGTCTGTCCCGCTCATCTGTGCGCTGAAATCGCAGGCGCTCAGAGAGCAAATAGGCTTTCTTCCAAAACCCATCGTGGGTATGCATCGATTTTTTCTGATGGTCATGTCAACTGCAACGAGTTGGCCTATGCCATCCAGTTTTTAGCCAAGAAATCCGCAGTCCGAGCACTTGACCTTGGCCATCGGTTTGTACTCGTTGCGGGATTCGCCCGCCCGGCGCGCTGGGGAGTACACGCCAAACGCAGCCGGGCGGGCCAGCGGGTCATGACTCCCGCCGTCCCGCTCGCATTATATCACCGGCAGCTGTCGCGGCATCCTGTCAAGCCGATTCCCGCGCCTTGCTCACCAGTTCGGCCACACTCCAGACGTGATCGGTCAGGCCAGCGGCCACGGCCGGGGTGGTCTTGAGCGTCATGTGGACGCGGAAGAAGTTGTAGTAGGCGAAGAAAATGCGAATGCGGATTCGTGATTGCTCCATTTCTTCGAGAAGGCGTTCGTGAGCCGGGTGAACCGGCGAATCCCCATCCGGATCGTCAAGTTGTGCCGCTCGACGTGGCTCGTGCAAATCTGGCTATAGTCCGGGTTGCCCGTTTGGATTCGTACTATTACCCGGGTCACTTCGGGCGGGGAGTAGCGGCGGGCGTCTTCCGGGGTCGCATGGTAGTCCTTGATGAGGACCGCGAAGTCCATGTTCCGGCCGAACGTGCCGGGGATCGCCGTGCGGTAGGGGTGGAACCCGTCCGTCGTCAGATGGAAGTCTCGCGTGGTCGCAGACCGGAGCTTCCGGGCGAAATCCCAGGTGTCGTCCTCGCACCGCTTCCCCAGGTGCCACGCGACCAGGAGCTTGCTGGTCCGCTCAATGGCGGTGTAGCAGTAGGCATCCCCGAGGCTGTCCTCCGGGTAGTCCCGGATGAGGCGGGCTTTTTCTTTCAGCCCCACGAACGACCACAATTCATCGGCTTGGACGTTGGAACGGCGATGCCGCTGATCTTGCTTTCGAGGAACCGCTTGCAGTCCTTGCCCAGCGGGACCATCGCCTCAAGGATCGTGTCGCGGTGAACGCCGGTCAGGCGCTGCGTCGAGCGGACGCTGTTGCCCTCCAGGAGCATTCGGAGGCAGAGGATCGCCTTGTCCTCCGGAACGCGGCGATTGTCGCTGCCGCGCGAACGGTGAACGTCCTGTTGCACGAAACGCAGTGCCAGCGTTGGGTGCCGTTCCGGTTCCGGCCGAAACGACGGGATTCATTCTGAAGACGGGGCACAACATGGCGGACCCTTTCCCATTGGGGCGGGTCCGCTAGAATGCCTTTGCGTAAGCCGCATTCTGGCGTAACCGCCTGACTTGTGGTTGCCCCCGAAGACCTTGCCGGGTTTTCGGGGGTTTTCTTTTGCTGACATTATCAGTGTATACCGCCAATCCGGGCGACAAGGTCCCGCAGCAAGAATTTTTGGTGTTTACTGAAAATGATTCGGCGCCTACAATATGACGGTCGCCCAACGAAGGAGGTTCACATGGCACAGCGTGGAAGGCCGAAAGGGACGGGTAAGCCGCCAGGGGAGAAGTACATCCTCAAAACGTTCAAGGTTCCGCCCGACCTCTGGGAAGCGTTCACGAAAGCCGTGCCGCACAGCGAACGATCGGTGACGATCAGAAGATATATGGAGATTGAGATTCGGAAAAGGAACAGACGTGGTGCACCAGCCTAGATGGTCTGTTACAAACTAAAAAGTGATTGAACGAATGACCTGACACTCGCGAAGATCAAATCAGCTTCTTCTTCGTTGTATGTTCGCTTCGGGTGCATGGTCGGGTTCCTCAATGCTTCCTTGACATGATGCAGATAAATCGCCGTTTCGCGTCGTCTGGTGAGTTTTTGCTTGGCCATCTTGATCTGTGCCCAGACTTGTGCGGTTGTTGGCGTTTTAGGGCCAGCAGCCGACATTGCTGCCTTCAAGCGACCATCCTCCACATCAAGTCCACCGTTAATCAGGCCGAGTATCCTGCCCCAATCCTTGTCGTCAATGACGAGTTTCTTAATGCCGAGCTTGCGAGCGAAGTAATGAACAGCACGCTCCATGACTCGCATCAGATGAAATACTGCTGCCGCAAACCGTCCTACCGCCATGCAGCGGCTCGCCTCCTCGAATTCACCAACAAGGTTTGAGTGCCTTGCTGTGACATCGCCACCAAACGGGTTGGTTGTTGTCCAGTATGCGGCATCTTTGACAGATAAAAACATGAATACTTGGCACTTAAACTCGTCCCTGACCCGACAACCAAGCTCCCTCATGGATGAGTGAATAATGTCTGCACCATCGTGATCGTTGCCGAATTGATCTCGCAATCTGCCGATTTGACACAGAGCAGATTTCAGCTCCATCCGCTGACAGATGGGTTCTAGTTCGTTCAAGAATGGCCCAACAAGGTCCCAGAGATTGCGACGTGCATCCGGCCCGAACGTCCAGCCGTGTGCCGCTCCCTTTTCTACAAGGTCACGCACCGCGATTTCGAGCCTGGCGAGCGAGTCCAGCAGATTCAGAAAGTCCTCGGCAGAAACCGCAGCATGTCCCACAGGCTCTACAAGACCGCCCGGCCACAGGGGACGTTGCTCGCGGGGGCGGACCCCACAGGCTGCCGAAGAAGTGTCCGCAGCTCGTGCGTAAGCCGCATCCGACCGGGCGGATGGTTCGCGGACGGATAGGATGGTATCGGAAGGGTTCATGATCGTCCAGGGAAAATCAACGCACACGAGGACACACCGTGCGCCGAGGGGATGCGCAGTGTGAAGCTGGCCGATGTCCAGCGCATCCGGTTCCTGAATCCGGTACTGGAAGGCGAATTCCGCCGGGCCCTGGAGACGCTGGCCCTGTCACATGACACACAAAAGAAGGCCGTCTCGTTGACCTTCAATGGTGACGGGAAGCGCGAGGTCCGCGTCAGCTACGTCGTTGAGAATCCGATCTGGAAGACGAGCTATCGGCTGGTGCTGTCCACCAAGAAGGACGGCAAGCCGATGCTGCAAGGGTGGGCCATCGTGGACAACTCGTCGGAAGAGGACTGGAAGGACGTGCGCATGGCCCTGGTGAGCGGCCGGCCGATCTCGTTCCAGATGGACTTGTATCAGCCGCTGTATGTGCCGCGGCCCGTGGTAGAACCCGAGCTGTTCGCCTCGCTGCGTCCGCCAACGTATCAAGGATCGATGGGCGGTGAGAGGATGTTCCTTAATGGAGCAAACGATGGTTTCGATGACGCCCCGGCCCAGAGCTCGCCGGCCAAGGTGGCCAGGCCAGAACTGAAGTCGCGGAAAATGGCGGAAGCCAATAAAGAATTGGCCCGGCCGGCCCGACAACTCAAAGAACGCCTGTCCGAAGACCTCGACCTGGCCAGGGGCGGCGCTGCCGCGGCCACGGCTGGCGAGTTGGGCAACTTCTTCCAGTACGTCATCGACCACCCGGTGACCCTGCCCCGGCAAAAGTCGGCCATGCTTCCCATCGTTCAGAAGGAAGTCGACGCTACCCGCCTCTCAATCTACAACGAACGCACCCAGGCCAAGCATCCGCTTCTCGGCCTGCGCTTCAAGAACACCACCGGCATGCACCTCATGCAGGGACCTATCACCGTCTTTGAGGGATCGAGCTATGCCGGCGACGCCCGGGTCCTCGACATCACCCCCAAGGACGAACGCCTCATCTCCTATGCCATCGACCTGGGCATCGAGGTGGAACCGGTCGCAAAAGCGGTCCGGGAACGCATCACACGGGTGAAGCTGAACAAGGGGATCCTTTACCAGACAACGAAGGTGCGTGAAGAGAAGGTCTACACCCTCAAGAACCGCTCCGAACACGACCGCACCGTGCTGATCGAGCACCCCTTCCGCCCGGATTTCTCACTGGTCAGCAAGGACAAGCCAGCGGAACGAGCCCGCGATGTCTACCGCTTCGAGGTCAACCTCGCAGCCGGCCAAACCGCGAGCCAGGCAATCGTGGAAGAAAGGGACGTGAACACGAACATCGCCCTGACCAACAGCGACGACCAGACCATGCGCTTCTTCATCAGCCAGCGGGTCGTCAGCGACAAGGTGAAGCAGGCGCTCGGCCAGGCCGTCGAACTGAAGAGCAAGCTAACCGCGACCCAGCGAGAAATCCAGCAGCAGGAGCGGCAGCTGAAGGTGATCGTGGACGATCAGGTGCGTCTGCGGGCCAACCTGAAGGAGATGCCGCCGACCGCCGAGGCCTACAAGCGCTACCTGAAGAAGTTTGACGAGCAGGAGACGCAGATCGAGGACTTCCAGAAGAGGATCAAGACGCTGCAGGACGCCGAGCACCAAGATCGCAAGACCTTCGAGGACTATCTGGCCGGTCTCGATGTGGAGTGACAGCAACTGTGAAGTCAGAAAGCCACACCACAGGGACGGCCGAAAGGGACTGTCCCTCTGGCGTTTGCGTGGCAACGGTCAATGCCTGGGACGTTTGGCGCGGCGAGGAACTGGCCACATTTTTCGGCCTAGGCGGCTACGTCACCTGCCCGCCCTTCTCGCCGAATGGCCGCACCAGCTGGCGGCAATATGCGCGGCGAAGTTCCTGCTTGAGGGGAACGCACTGGGGCGGCGAGGCCCTGCCGGTTCGACACAAAGACGTTTGCGAGCGCCGTGTCACCGCTGACCTCCACATACGAGTAGCGTTATTGGAAGCCATGCGGGCGCGCTCCGTCCAGGTAGGGCAGGTAAGCGTTGTAGAGAAACACCAAGTCGAAGGCTATAGTTGTCATCCACCGGGGGATAGTTACCGTCAAGGTGGCGGCGCGAGTAATGACCTGGCCGCTAGCGTTGCTGAAGACGGCACGGAATTCCCATCCATTCATCTCGGGAAAAGCAATCAAGGGAGTGATGGTGTTCTCGTTGTCTCCTGCAAGGTTAGTGAAGGTCTTGCCACCGTCGCTGCTCACCTGCCACTGTACCGCCGGAGTCGGGTTTCCGGACGCCGTCGCGGATAGAGTGAAATACTGGTAGGCGGTGACCTTCTGACTAACGGGATTTGTGACAACGGTCGGCGCGACAGCAGGGGGAGCGACATCATAAAGGTAGGCGGCCCCACCCTCGCCACCAGCTCCGTAGGCCCCCACCAACACCTGGGATCCTGACAGCGCCACGGCACTGCCGAACCCGTCCCCCTTCTCTGGGCTGGGATTCGAAAACGTCTGCAGCAATTGCCCCGAGGTATTGAAGAGGTAAACGACACCGGGATTGGCGTCTGCATCCAGTGCCGCCACCTGGACATTGGTTCCCGACAACACCACGCTCGATCCGAAAAAGTCGCCGTTCCCGCTTTTGGGATCCTGGAACGTCCGGAGCAAGGTCCCTGAGGTGCTGTATAGGTAGGCAACGCCCACCGTGTTATTGGTATCTTCCGCTCCGATCAAGACGTCGCTGCCCGATATCGAAACGGAACCGCCGAACCAATCGGCCTCCTTGCCCCCTGCCTGGGGATCGGTGAACGTATGGAGCAGTTTTCCGGAGGTGCTGTAGAGCTGAGCGACCCCGGTCTGCCCATTCGCCGCCACGGATCCCACCAGCACGTCGCTTCCCGAAAGGGCGATCCAGCTGTTGGCAAAACCGGCCTGATCCTGTGCCACGAAGGTCTGGAGCAAGTTCCCAGCGGTGTCATACAAGTACGCCGCATCCGTGCCGCCGTCGACGTTTCGCGCACCGATCAGCACATCGCTTCCCGACAGCGCCACAGCCGAGCCAAAATTATCCTGGGATCTTCCATGCAGGGTCGCGAAACGTCAGCAGCAATTTCCCCGAAGTGTTGAAGAGATACGCGACACCGGCGCCCTGAGCACTCGCTCCGATGAGCACCTCGTTGCCGGAGATCGCGACCGAAGATCCAAAATCGCCCGTCGTGAAGTTGTTCGGATTATGAAAGCTTTGCAGCAATTGGCCGGACGTGTTGTAGAGGTATACCACGCCTCTGCGCCGGTAACAACAACATCGCTGCCCGACATGGCCACCGACCATCCGAACCAACCGTTGGCCGGCGGTTTTTGGTCCGGGATGACTTTTCAGGGGCGAGTTTTGGGAGGCGCATGCGAGGTCGAGGATTTACAAGCCAGAGGAACTCCTTTTCCCGCAGCCGTGACGAAATGGCGTGCGGGTGTGCTTTTTTCGAAAACGGGGCCGATCGATCCATGCCGAGAACCAGCTCACAATACCCATTAGAAACCTCGTGGATCTCGGTTATTCTGAATGCCGCTGAGAACAACACATCCGGCGTGGCGTGGGGTCGTGGCGGGGCTTCCAGCGGCTTTCACGCCACCGCAAGGATGACTTATAGCCAACCTGAGAACGAGGAAGCGGGGGAAGAATGCTCTTGAAACGTGAAACGAGGATCAGTTCTTCCGAAGCGTCTGGATGCGATGCCGCTCGCCGTCCGTGGTAAACTTGATCGTCACCGAGTCCCCTGGTTTCAACCAGGGCAAACGCATCTAAACGCCTGTGCATTATTGGCTGTTCAGTAGTCTGGGACAAGGGACTCGCGAATGATTCTCCTCGAAGTCGCCCGTCTCACGGAGGAGAATCGGCATGTCGCAGTCCCGGTCCGGTACCTTGCTTTCCCCCGTTCGCCACCTTGACGGACCCGCGGGTGAACCGCACCAAAGGGCACGACCTGCTGGACATCCTTTTCATCGCCCTGTGTGCCGTCGTCAGCGGCGCCAACGATTGCGTCGCCATGGCGAAGTTCGGCACCAGCAAGCGGGCCTGGTTGGAGAAATACCTGGACGTTGCCGCAATGGCACTCCGTCGCACGACACCTTCACGCGCGTGTTCGCCGCCCTGGATGGCAAGGACTTTGTTGCCCGTTTCCGCAGTGGGTGGAGGCCTTCCAGGAGACACCGACGGACCTGTGGCCATTGACGGCAAGACGGTGCGGGCCACTCTGGACAAGGCCAAGGGCCAGAACCCACTGCACATGGTCAGCGCCTCGGCCAGCGGCGAATCACTTGATGCTGGGCCAAGAGGTTGTCGACGATCAAGGCCAAGGGGATTACCGCTATTCCCAAGTTGTTGGAGGTGTTGGAATTGACCGGGGCCATCGTGACCATCGACGCCATGGGGTGCCAGAAGGATATTGCGGCCAAGATTCGCGACGAAGGAGGCGGATTACGTGCTGGCGGTGAAAGGAAATCAGGACCATTTGGAAGAGGACATCGATCGCAGCGTTCGAGGCTGTGGACGATGGCCACGGATCGGCCACGGTGCGGAAGCACACGGCGTACGACAAGGGCCACGGTCGCCAGGAGACGCGCCGCGACGCAAACCATGGCGGTGCCGGAGACGCTGCGGAACCTAGAGGCGTGGCCGACCTCGACGAGCATCGCTCGCAGTACCCGGAGCTACCAGGAAGGGGGCGTGGAGAAGTCGGAGGTGCGCTACTTCATCAGCAGTCTGTCGCCTCAGGCGAAGAAGTTGGCCGTGGCGATTCGTGGCCATTGGGGAATTGAAAACGGGCTCCACTGGGTGCTGGACATGTATTTCGCAGAGGATCGCAACCGAGCCGCGTACCGGCAATGCCGCGGCGAACCTCGCCTTGCTGCGTCGCTGGGTAGTCTCCCTGTTGCGGCGCAACGAATCAAGCACGGGCGGCATCGAGAAGAAACGCTTGCAAGCGGGATGGAACGACGAGATCCGCGAGGCGATTCTTGGCCTTCTTATGGGGAATTAGATGCGTTTGCCCTGTGGTTTCAACCCTCTGAGGTTTTCCATAAAGGTTTTGTCGTTGTAGTTGGCACCGGGAGCATAAGCGTCGGCAAGTCCGCCCTTGGGCTTTACCTCGACCCAAAAATCGTTGTACACCTTAACGACCTTGCCTGTCACTGTCCCAGAGGCTTTCAGGATCTGCTTCTTGATGCTGACCAGTTGCCGCGAGTCACCGGCTTTCTTGTAGGTCAATTGAACTCGGCTTGCGTTGAAGATGGACTTCATGGCCTTGGTCACATCCTTGTGAGAGTCGGCGACGAGATACTTGACAGGTTCATCTTCGCCATCAGCCTTCACGGTGATCCAGTCATCCTTCTTGTCGATCATGATACCAGCGACCTTGCCTTCGGTCTTGGCGGTATCCTTGTCCGCTGCCGGTGCTGACGACCCGAGGATGGCGAACAGCGTGACGACACAGAGCAACGTCGGCAGCCCCCGAGATCTGAACATGATTGCATCTCCTGGACAGACTTACCAGCGGATTCTCAACGCCCCCTGTTGCAGTGCAATTCTAGCCGGCGACTCCAGGTCGGCCAGCTTCGCGTAGAGATCCGGGTAGACGGCAAGCAGGCGTTGCAGGCAGGACTGGTAGGTAGGCCGCTTACCCGCCGCCACACCGTGCAGCACTAACGTCAAGCACCTCGCTTAGGTGCATAAGCGTGAAGACCTCGTAGGTCCAGGGGCGCACGTTGAACAGGACAAGGTGACCGTCCCGCGACGCCAATTCCTTGTGCAGCTTGATGAGCGCCCCCAGCCCACCCGCGGTGGAAGGCGGATCCGTGCAGGTCGAGCAGCACGCGTTGCCGCTGTTGCCGCGGAGGGATCGGACGCGTTTTCGGACAGAATATCGTCAGCCAGGCGAATCGTAACTGTTTCTGCAGGGAACTGTGGCGCAGGCATGATTCGGCTCCTCTGGCTTTTGAGTGCGCAGAAACGCAGGTGACCGGCCAGGTTTCTATTCCCCTCATCAGAATCCACCCGTCCTGGCGGGGCACTTGAAAACCATCAGCCTTCCACGGCCACACCCGTCTTCGCCCGAACTGCCGACAAGAACGCTGCATAGCTCCAGGTCAGGTCGGATACGCTCTTTTCGTATCCTGATGTGCCGTCGAATTGCTCGCTCAGCTCCAGGTGATCGCTGTGAAAGACCACCGCTTGCAACATGCGGTCGCCGGCATTTTGCAGGGCCGTCACCGCCTCATCCCACGACGTACTGGTGCTCACTCCGACCTGCGCGAAGAACGGCGCGGAAAGGTTGTCGAAGGGGACAGTTTTTGTGTTGCCGATCGCATTTGCCAGCCTGTAGTACAGCTCGGCGAAATTGCACGTGCACAGCGCCCACGGATGACCACCAGGCACCGGGTCCTTCGTATCCCCGTCGTACTGATCACCAGGATAGCGGCCCATCATCGGCCCCATCTCTCGGCCTTGGTCTGTGCCGTTGATCGGATAGTACGTGCTGGACGTGCTGTCGGCCCATTGGCTGCGGAGCTGGGCGGCGGTCGCGAGCAACTGCGTGTCGGTGCACGGGATGGCGCCATAGATACAGGCGATGACGATATCCATGTTCGGATCGTAACCCGGCCCTGCGTTGGATTGCGGCAGAATGGAGACGTAGTAGCTGCCGTTCCAGTGGCTTTGGAGCGCGGTCGTCAGCCAGGTAACCGTCGCAGCCGTACCTGCAGGCACCGAAATACCGATCGTGTTACTGCTGATCGCCTGGAAACAGCGCAGTTGAACGGAGCGGGCAAAGAAGGAGTTGCCACTCTTCTCTTCCCACAAGTTCGTCGTCTGGCCCTGATAGGCGCCAAGCAGATAGGCCAGATTATTTGCGATGACTGTCCGGGCTGTCGCCTGGGTTGCCGAGTCGAGTTGAGGCCAGGCTTGCAAGATGGCCATGGTTTGAAGTGCTGGACCATCGTTTTGCTCGGAAAATCGGGGACGTTCGCTTCTGCGCTTCAATGGGAAAGCATCCGTATCCGATGCTGGCGCCGCTATTCTGGCAGAGATTGGCGAAGTTCACGTAGTCGATGAGCGGCTGGGGGTCGGGCATGTTGGCGACGACAAGCTCGATGGCCGTGACTGCAGCATCCCGCGTCCAGTTGAACACATAATCCTGATCGATGGTTCCGAGGTTCGCAGGGTAAGACGGTGAGGCAATGATGCAGCCGGGGACAGAAAACGTGCCCGGATAGAGCGGGTCCGCGAACACGAAGCCCGCGCTGGCCATGTTCCGCAGCATGAGCGCGAACATGTGCTGGGCCACCGCTGACAGGCTGGACGCCTTGGCCGCGGCCTGGACGCCGCTGTACTGAATCAAAGATGTTTCGGGATTCGCCATCGGTCTAATCCCTCCCGTTGATCTGCAGGGATGCGAGTGCTCGGAGCGGCTTGACGCCCTAGAGTTTTAGAGTGCAACATCGAGCTCCTGGCGATCGTCCTGCCGACCTTGCGATGTCCGGTGTAGAACCAGTATCCTGCGCCACCGCCAACGGCCAGTGCCCCATCGTCTTCTGAACGCGGTGCATGTCGGCAGCGGACTGAGAGGTCGTCAAAAAAGGGTCAGGACCCTTTGTGCGGAGCACCCTCCGGGCCGTTCCAGCAAAGGGTCCTGACCCCTTTTTAGACGGCCTCTAAGCCACCTGAGGGGCGCCGATGAGCTGACGCGAGCATTCTTTCAGCGGCTGGGCGAGGAGAAGGTGGTCATGGTCAGTTCGCCATTCGCCGGAAGAGGCGGTAGTGGCGGCTCGGGGCTTCTTTTCGAGTTAGTTCTGGCACCTGGGATGTGAGGGCACACGCAGGCAAGCACGCGCAGCAGATGCGGTATACCATTTGCGAGCATTTCAGAATTTACCAAAGCCCAGGTCGACTGAACGGGAGCGCATCGACGCGGAGCTGTGTAGTCCAATACGCACCGCAGACGGCGGACTCGACTTGGAGGCTGCCTTGAATCCCATCGATCAACCAATCATCGTCGGCGCCGGTCCTGTTGGTCTCGGGGCCGCGCTGTTCCTGGCACGACAGGGACGAGTGGCACCTGTGGTGGAAATGCGCGCTGAGCCCTCCACGGACTCCAGGGCTCTGGCCGTCAACCCCCGCACGCTGGACATTCTGGCACCGACTGGCGTGACCCGGCGGATGCTGGAACTGGGTCTGCCGATCCACGAGCTTCGGTTGTATCGCAACGATGAACCCTTTGTGACACAGTCCTTGGCCGGCATCCATCCGCGCTATCCCTTCATGCTGGCGCTCTCCCAGGCCACCAACGAGCGACTGCTTGTCCAGGCATTCGAGGCAGCTGGCGGCCACGTTGATCGCGGGGTAAAGGTGGTCGAGTGCCGGAACCTGGACCATGAGGTCGAGGTGGCCCTGGAATCGTCGTCGGGCGGTCCTCGGGAAAGAGTCCGGTGTCCGTGGCTGCTGGCGGCGGATGGTGCTCACAGTGTCGCTCGCCAACAGCTCGGGATCAACTTCGTGGGCACATCGTACACCCGGGAGTGGTACCTGGCCGACGTTCCCTTGAAAACGGCCCTGGCCGCTGATCAGGCCCACGTCTTCTTCCTTGAAGGGGGCGCGTTCCTCTTTCTAATCCGCGTGGTTGACGAGTCCCTCCAGAAACCGGCCGGCGACGCTTTTTGGCGCGTCATCGTCAATCGGCCCAATCCGCTATCTTACTTAACGCAGGCAGGGCAGGCTGGCAAGCCCATCTGGCAGTCAGCATTCCACATTTCCCATCGGATCAACGCAACCCTTGCATCCGGCGGCGTCTTCTTCGCCGGGGACGCAGCCCACATCCATTCTCCCATTGGTGCGCGGGGAATGAACCTGGGCCTGGAGGATGCCTGGGTCTTTGCCGAACTGGTGCGTGTCAACCGCCTGCATGAGTACAACCAGCTCCGGTGGCCAGTCGATCAACGCGTCGTGCGTCAGGTCGAGTTCGTTTCGCGGGTGGTGGCGGCAGAATCCTCGTTCAATCGGCTCGTGCGTGCGATTCTGTTTCCGATGGCACTCAGGCTCCGTTTCTTCCGTGGGCAGATGATCAGGACAGCAACCGGCCTGGATCACCCGCTGCCTCATCTCGGGGCGAATGGGTCAGGATCGCTCGTCATGACACGTAAAGAGCCTGTCCCTCGGCCGCCCAAGTGACACGGCCGCGAGTTCGTCCAGATATTCAACGGCCTGGTGTTGCCGGCAGGATGCGGAGTCGGAAGTGTTGCGTCTCGTCCATTTCGACGGCGGCGTCGGTATCGCCGAACGTGACAAGCAAAGCCCCGCGCACGCGAAATGTCTCCTCGGCGACGGACACGGTTCCCTGCTCGGGGTCAACCAGGATGGCACCGCCCGCCGCCAGAGGCCGGAAATCGGCCTTCGAGACCTTGAACCCCAACTCACGACCAGCAGCACGAGGCGGTTGATAAGTCATCTCGTGCATGTAATTGATGCGCTCCATCCCCTTCTGCTTGCCCGCGGCCACGTAGGCAGTCTGCCCGGCCCAGGTGCCAAGCGGACCCCACGAGTGCGTCAGCTTGCGGGACCACTTCACGCCCCGCTCCAGCGGTTTGTCCGGCTGAAAGAACGTGATCTCGGCCAGTTCTTTCCAGGCGTCGTCGTCCAGGAACGACCAGAGCAAAAACGTCTGCCCCGCCAGGGGATTATTACCGGCGAACAGCTTCCTTGGCTCTTTCGGTCCCTGGAAGCGTGTGACTCGGCCTTTGCTGTCGAGGGTGAACTCGAAATCCACGCCTTTCGTCTTTTTCAGGGCGTCGTTGAGTAGCGCCTGCATCGCCGGGTCACCCTTGCTGAAGCGCGCCTCCTGAATCTTTTGCTTCACGATCATGCTGCCGTCGCGCTCCGCCTTCGCGATCGTCAAGCGCGAGACGAAGATGTATTGAACGTTCTGGCCCACGTCGGCGCCCAGGATACGGTACGCCGATAACCGCGTCACCACAACCTCCTGGGTGAAGGTGTCGCCAGCCTTCCAGTGCTTCGGCGGGTCCAGTGGCGCTGTTTTCGCCGTCTCCGAGCTTGGCGGCTTGGCGCTGGCCGGAGGCGGCGTAATCGGCTCAATACTGGTTGGGTTACCCGAGGGCAGCGGCGCGTCCAATGCGGCTGGCGCGATCGGCAGCGGTTCTCTGGCACGCTGCTGGTTCGCGAAATCGGGAGCGGTTGACGGCCGATCCAGTGCCGAGGTCGTAGTCTGTGCGGCAGGGTTGCTCGGCACCGTCCGATGCGGCATGATCGAGCTGATGAGCAGCGCGACGAAACCGGCCATGACAACGATGGTGAGCACCGCGATGCAGGCAAGCCGTAACCACAGGTGCGATGCTTGCGACATGCGACAACTCCCACCGGTGCAGGCGCTGGGCGCCGGGTCGAACCGATCCATCATCTCCGGCGGCAGGGTCCGACGCAAGAGCTGGCGAACTTCTGGCGAACGCCCTTGCGGATTTGCGGGGCGGGGATGTTTGCAGCCCCGCAAGCAACTGTTCCCAGCGTACCACTGCTCGGAAGGAAGCCCGGTCTACCCTCTGGCATGATCACCTCCTCAAAACGTACAATCGTCCTGGGCTGGGCTTGCCGGCGGGATCTCATCTGGTCTAACAACACGACAGCGAAGGAGGTGGTCTATGCCGCAGCAATCCGACCGCGCAAGGCCGCCGGTGACGACGTGGACCTGGCTATCGACTTTCACGGCGCCATCAGCCCGGCACTCGCCAAAGTGCTGATCAAGGCGCTGGAGCCGTACTTTCCCATGTTTATCGAGGAGCCAGTCAACTGCCAAAATCACGATGTCATGGCCGAGATCGCACGCGGGACCCACTTGCCAATCGCTAAGGCGACGGGCAGGAGATAGTAGCCCTCGGCAGCGCATTTCCGACCGCCCGCCGGCACCGCACGCGCTGCCAGGTTGAACTGATGTGACCGGGAATTCTGTTCAACCTGGCGCGGACACCGCAAGCCATTGGTAAATAACGACATGCGCCTTCGTAATTCAGCAAAAATCGCCAGGTTGAACTGAAGTCCGATGTGTGCGGGAGCGCTACGACGGGCCCCTTCGCCGCAGGGCGAGGGATCGTCGCCCCAGTCCACCGTACTCGGTCGGAGCACCGGGGCGAGAGGAGATTATCTCCTGCAGTTCGCCTAACGGAGAGCGCATCTTCACGAAGTGGGGATTCCGCGAAGTGCTGGAAAAGCGGGCGGCGACCATCCTTCAGCCCGATCTGTCCCACGTGGGCGGCATCACCGAGTGCCGGCTGATTGCAGGGATGGCTGAAGCGTATTATGCGGCCATTGCCCCGCACAACCCTCTGGGGCCGATCTCCCTGGCGGCGGGCATTCAACTGGCCGCGAGCATCCCGAACTTCTTGTGCCAAGAGCAGGCGAGTCTCGGAGAGGGCTATCTCAAGAAGCCGTTCGTGGTGCAGAAGGGCTATCTCGATGTGCCGACCGGTCCGGGGCTGGGGATCGAGCTGGACGAGCATGCCCTGGCCGACAAGATCGATCACGACTTGAAGAACCGTGAGCTATACGATGCGGATGACGGGTCGGTGCTCGACTGGTGAGCCCGCCCCCTGAACTACCATCCGGAAACAGGTGATCCTGCTGGGCGCCGACGAGCTGACGCGGAGGTTCTTTCGGCGGCTGGGCGGGGAGAAGGTCGTGGCTGTTGGCTCGCCGGAAGAGGCGGTTGCGGTGGCTCGGCGTTTCTTGCCGGGGTGAGCCTGGGATCGGCAGGCCACCCATGGTGCCTTAAACGGAGCGGCCTAGTGGATGACGCCGGAGATTACGACGTGTAGGGTGGGTCGAGTCTTCGAGACCCACCGAGCCAGCGCTGGGTCTCGAAGACTCGACCCACCCTACACGATTCGTCAGAACCTCTGGTGTCGTCCACTAGATCTATCGACGCGCCGTTCGGCGGATCGGTCGATGTGACCGACGCGCGGAGCGTTTCGAGGCCTCAGCGGCTACTTGTCCTTCTTCGGGGCATATCCCTTCCACACCCATTCGATGGCGTGCGGGAGGAACTGCTGCTGGGCGTTGCCGACGCCGTGGCCGGCACCGCGACAGAACAGGTACTGATATTCGTAACCCTTCTCCTTCAGCACCTTGGCCATGCGGTGGTTGGCTTCCACCCAGTCGTGCATGCCGTCGCGCATCACGTTGGGGTTGAGCAAATCCTTGTCGCCGACGGCCAGAAAAAAGCGGATCGGCTTCTTGTCGCTCTTGGGGATGAGCGTTTCGTGGAAGCCCCAGGCACCATCGGGAAACTTGGGATCGAACGGCCACGCCTGGTTCACGAACGTGCCCGAGGTCGTCAGCACGCGGTGGTAAAGGTCGTTGCGGAACCAGGCCATGATGAGCGCGGCCGAGCCGCCGGAACTGCTGCCCATCGCCGCGCGGCCATCGGGGTCCTTGGTCAGCTTCACCTTGTAGTTCTTCTCCACCCGCGGCAGCACTTCCGTCTCGATGTACTCGGCGTAGTCGCCGTTCATGTTGTCGTATTCCTTGCCGCGCTCGTGTCCCTGGGCGTCGCCGCCGCCGTTGGCAATCCAGATGACAATGATCGGCGGAATCCGCTTCTGGGCGATCAGGTTGTCGAAAATGTTCAGCAACTCGGCGTTGGGCTTCCCGCCGGGGCCGTCGTGAATGACCTGGAACGGCGCTCGCGTCGCCCGGCTTGTATTGCGCGGGAATGTAGACCGTGATCTTGCGCTTGTAGTCGATGGTGTGCGTCTCGACGATCAGCGTCTTCGGGTTCTTCGGATCGACCTTCCCGAACTCCTTGCGGGCGATGCCGGGGTTGAAGAGCTTGGTCTCCTTCGAGTCGATCACGAATTGCTCCACCTTCCCCTCGGGAACGCCTTCGACCTTTTTGCGTTCCGGCGCGGGCACGTACTTCGGCCCGATGACGAAATTGTCGTAGGCATCGAGCGGGGGATTCTCGCCCTCTTTCAGCACCTTGAAAGGCGGGGCACCCTTGTCGTCGTACTTGCGCACCGGCTGTGCCGTCGCCGAGTTGGAGTAGGCGAAAGCTGTGATCAACAGGACCATCCGCAGCTTGAACATAAACCCCCCGTCGTTTCTTGGAATGGACGAGTCCTTGGTGGAACCCGGGCGAATGCTTGGCTGCTATCCTACTGTATGGGCGGCGTCCCCACATCGATGGAGCAATGAAAATCGCAGCGTTTGCCAGCCGCGACCATCGTGCTGGCGTGCGCGATGATTGCCACCTCGAAGGAGTTTCGGCGCACGAGGTGGCCGCGCTTTGCGATCACCTGGGCGTGACGTGCTGGGCCAGCCAGGGGTGGTGGTCCGCATATCGATTCCAGAAGACGGAACAAGCCGGAAGGCAGGAAAGGACAGAAAGAATGCCAGGTACGCCAGCCGATTGGCGCCAGAAAGACTGGGGCCTGCTTTCCGCCCAGTTGCTGACAAACTGCACTTTCCCCGGAAAACCCAATGCTTCCGGCTGGATCGCGATCCTTGAACCGCTCAATTACCATGAGCAGCATTGTCGCTCTCACGTCCCATGGGCGGATCATGGCATGTGTTCGGAGGCGCTCACGGCACGCCGATTCCGTACTTGTCCGCCACGTGAAGTGCTTCCTCCGTGGCGAGGGCTTTAGGATACGACTTTTTGAGCTGCGCCACAGCGATTTCCAGCTGCTTCAGCAGGACCGCATTGTCGCGGCGGAAGCGTTCCTGGGTTGGATCGAAGCTGCCTGGCCGGCTACTGAGTTCCGCCTCAATCTTTTTGATGGAAGCCAGGCTGCGGCGGGCACGAACTTCCGTTGCGACCGCCCGGTTCATCTTCAGCTTGGCGATCAGCTCCGATGCCTTCGCAGCGACGGCGGTTTCTTTGTACGTGGCCGGCAAGTGCTCGGCCCTGAGATAGGCGGCGACGGGATCGTCCGCAGCCGTCGCCTGCGCCTCCTCCAGCGTCTTGCGACCTCCCTCAGTCAGTACGTCGAGCAGCGTCCTGGCAGCGGCTGAGGTGTCGGCATCAGGTGATTTCGCGAGCATCGCCAGCCGCGGCATCGTTGTCGTGGGAGCTTTCCCTTTCTGAAGCGCCTCGATGAGCGGCACCAGCCCCTGAGGTGGCTTGTCAATGCCAGCTCGGGCCACCAGCGCCTCGCCGACGACAATCCGCACCGCCTCCTCCGCCTCGAATGCGGTACCACGGTAAGCGCAGTGCCCGTCGCGGTCGAACACCAGCGCCACGGGGAAGTCCTTGCTTTCGCTGACGTAGCCTCCATTGGTCCAGCGCTCATCGGTAGTGGCGAATGGCAGGCCGTGGGATTTCGCCGCGGCGGCTACGTCGGCTTCCTTGGTGCCGGTCAGGTGGGCACCAATCGTGACCAGGCCGAAGCCACTCAGCTCGTTATGCCACGCGGCGGCTTTCCCCAAAAACGTGAGGCTCGACGGACTGATGGCGTTCCAGAAGACGACGAGAACGGGGCGGCCTTTGAGATCATCCAGCGAAACCGTTGGTCCGGCCACGGGCTTGCCGAGTTTCAGTTTCGTCAGGAGCACGTCGGGATCCGCCCTTCCGCGGCTGACCTTCGCCGTGGTACCGCTCTTGCGCTTGCCCCAGGTCGACTCCATGAGCTTGAAGGTAGCGGGATCGGACTTTTTCAACTCCTCGATGTTGTGTGGATAATAGTTGAGCTGGTCGAAATAGGCGCAGGTCATTTCCGCGAAGAACTCATGATCATTTGTGGCCGCATAGGTCTGTTTATCAAGGAGTTTCCGCTCCATCGCTTGCTTGTAGGCGGCTCGTATCGTAGCGTTATCGTCGCCGAGCACTTGGTCCTGTACCGCGTGGGTCATCTCGTGCAACAGGACGCAACGACCCGAGTCCATTTTCGGCTGGTGCTCCTGGGTCAAGGACTTCATCCGCTGGACAGTGACGGTCTTCGCCTTGAGCGGGTTCATGCCTTTGGCTAGCAGGCTCGCTTGGTGGCCGCCGTAGTAGGTGGCCAGCGCATTGCCTGCGCGGCCGTTTGTGAACTTGACCTCTTCGTCCCATTCCACCCAGATCGGGACGTTGCGGAGCGCCGTCAGCGTTTTTGGCGGCATCAGTCCGCTGAGGACCTTCAATTCCTGCTCCAGTACCTCCAGCGGCTTGCGCTCCAGGTTCGAGGCCTCGTTTTGCTTGAGCGTTTCTTCGCTGAGGATGACGGTAAATCCCTCCATGGCGCGGACTTTGTAGCCCGGGATGGCATCGGGCTTAAGTTTGCGCTCTTGTCCTGAGCGGCAGCAGGGCAGACCAAAACGACAGTCGCGCAAAGCCAGCCGAAGGATCGCCGTAACATCCCCGTTCTCCGTGCAGAGGAGGAGAGAGCGACACGGATGAAGTCCGCACCGTCGGCCCACACGTTATCCGATGCTGCTGAGGAAGGAAAGTAAAAAACGCGTGAAACGCGACGGGAGAGCTACGGCCGATTCGCCGCTGTCACCGGGCTCAACCAGCGGAGATCGAACGGCGTTTCTTCACGAGCGGCATGCCGGTGTCGTTGTCCTTGCGCCCCTGAACCGCGGCCTAAAGCCATCTGGGCCGATCAGCGGCCGTGCTATGCTGACCGGCGCCGATCAGGGTAACAACGGGTTCGGCGGCAGAGGAAGTGGTTGCTACAACCAATGACTGAAGCGCTCCGGCTGTTATCACTGGCCTTGTTCGCGGTCGGCCCCGTGGTCGCGGTCATGGCGCTGCTACGCCGCGGACTTGAGCCGTCACCGATGCGGTCTCGGATCAGGACTTGGCGCTGGTACGTCCCTGCGGTCTTGCTGCCGGCCGAATGGCTGCTTCCCCCGATTCTGATGGCCCTGCGAATCGGCGAGATTGAAGTGGTGTGGCTGCCGGTGCGAGTGGTCGGGTTGGCAATCGGTCTGGCGGGAGCCGTGCTGCTGACCTGGTCTGCCGCCCTGTTGGGCCGGTTTATGATGCATGAGGCGGCCGTCCGCGAGGACCACGCCCTCATCCGAAACGGCCCTTACCGGCTCATTCGCCACCCCGTGTACGCCGGGTATCTCGCCCTGTTACTCGGGAGCGGTGCTGCCTCCCTGAATATCTGCCTTTGGCTCCTCTGGCCTGTATCGCTCATTGGGATTCTCATTCAAGCGGCCTCGGAGGAGCGGCTCCTGGGAGAAAGGTTCGGCCAGGACTACGAGTGCTACGTCCGGCGGACGGGTCGGCTGGTTCCCCGCCTCTGGGGGCAGGCCGCCAACCCCGACGCCGCACCTGATGACCGCGGAGGGTATGCTCTTGCGGTTCCAATTCGCGGGCGATCGCGGCAGAAAACAGCAAGCCAGTCCGAGCGGGACAGGCTGAAGGCGCTAGGAGCGTTCGGAAAGAATGAGGCACGATTGGCGAGCCCGACGCGCCAGTCGTAGGGTGCGTCAAGCGTACTCGCGCCGACGCACCGTTCCTGCCCTCCGGTGCGTCAGCGCGAGTACGCTTGACGCACCCTACGCCTTGCTGGCGCGTCGGGCTCGGTGTCATTGTTTCCGGCCGCTATTAGCGCAGCGACGTAACGCTCGTCAACGTTCAGCAGCACCACCGAATCGTCCTCGCCAAGGCGAACGCGGATGGTTCCCTTGCTGAGGTACATCATGCCGACTACCCAGGGAACCACAACCAGCAGGACCGGGCCAATCGCGCGAGCAGCTGAGCCACGGGGCGTCGATCTTGGTCACCGTAAGCTGGACAATGACGGAGCCGCCTCGGCAACCGTTCGACAGGGCTCGGTCTTTTGGTTCGCCTTGACCAGCGTTAGGGCCTGCGCTGGCGGCAATCATGAACCGGACCTGCGCCGTGGCAAGCCGGTCGCGGAGCAAGTACGATGACTGAACGGTGCTAACACGCGCCCCCACTTGCCGATCACGGGTCCGGCCCTCTGAGAATCGCCATCCTCCCGTCAAGGAAGCCTGCCATGCACTCCCTTCCCACCGGCAACGATATCTCCCGACGGCATTTTCTGCGTGGTGCCGGCCTCGGCCTCGGCGGCTTGATGCTCGGCGACCTGCTCCGCCTTCGCGCCGAGGACAAGGCGCCACGCACCAAGTCGGTCATCATGGTCCTGCTCATCGGCGGCCCCAGCCACATCGACATGTACGACATGAAGCCGGACGCGCCGGTCGAGATCCGCGGCGAATTCAAGCCGATCAAGACCAACGTGCCCGGCATCGACATCTGCGAGCACATGCCCCGCCAGGCGCGGCTCGCCGACAAGCTGACCATCGTTCGCAACATGAAGTTCACCGGCGACAATCACTCCGGCGAGCAACTGACCACCGGTTGGCGGGCGGAGAACAATGGCCGACTGAAACGGCCCGCGCATGGTGCCATCGTCAGCTTCCTGCGCGAGAAAGAGATGGGCGGTCCCACGCAGGTGCCGTCTTACGTGCTGCTCAGCCCACCCATGGCCGACGGTCCGGTCTTCCGCGACGAGTTCGGGGCCCTCTATGCGGGCCCTGCGCATCGCGCGTTCACTCCCACCGGCACGGCCTTCGATGACCTGGGCCTGGTGCCCGGCATGACCCACGAGCGCCTTGGGGAGCGCAAGACAGCTGCTTCGCGGCTTCGACACGCTGCGCCGCGACCTGGATACGCCGGGCCGAGCTGGCCGGCATGGATCGGTTCACAGCGCAGGCCTTTGAAATGCTGACCTCCGCCAAGACCCGCACGGCACTGGACATCAGTCAAGAACCGGAGCGCGGTGCGGGAGAAGTACGGCATCCGCGGGCCCCATGCGGCTCGGGCCGCGCGCTGGCTCCAGGCACGCCGCCTGGTCGAAGCGGGCGTGCCGGTCGTGAACTTCCGTGCGGCCGGGCAGGAAGACTGGGACACGCATACCGGCAACTTCACAGGTCTGCGCCAGTCGCTGCTGCCGACTCTGGACCAGGGTCTGTCGGCCCTGGTGAGCGACCTTCATGACCGGGGGCTGGACAAGGACGTGGCCGTGGTGGTCTGGGGAGAGATGGGCCGCACGCCCAAGGTCTCGAAGGATCGTCCGGGCGGCGGCCGCGATCACTGGCATGACTCGAGTTTCGCCGTGCTGGCGGGCGGCGGCTGGCCGATGGGTCAGGTGATCGGCAAGACCGATGCCTGGGGGTCGGCGGCGATCGGGACGCCGTACACGCCGCAGAATGTGCTGGCGACACTTTATGGTCACCTGGGCATCGATCCGACCACGACACTCATCGATTTCACGGGTCGGCCCCAGCCGCTGCTCGACGATTGCACGCCGATCAAGGAGCTGACCTAGACATTCCGCTTTTCGACCTACTTAGTCGGTGCGCGGATCTACAATCCGCGGCTAAACCGAACTGGTTCCTTGACCACGGCGTGTCGTCTCTGGTACAGATGTGGCATGACGATGCGATGTCCAGCGCTGGTGCGGTTGTTCCTCGTCGTCTGCGTGGCCACGTCGGCAGGGCGGGCCAGCGGAGCCGGTGACGCATCGCCGGAGCACTGGGCCTTTCAGCCGGTTGCGCGGCCGGCGATCCCGCGGTCAGCGTCCAATTGGCCGCGCAACGCCATCGATCACTTCATTCTCGCTGCCCTCCAAGCGAAGGGACTTCAGCCATCCGCGGCAGCTGACCGCGCCACCCTGCTGCGCCGCCTCAAGTTCGACCTGCTGGGTCTGCCGCCGACGCCCGAGGAAATCGACGCCTTCGTGAACGATCCGGCCGCCGACGCCTACGAACGGCTGGTCGAACGCACTCTGGCCTCGCCGCAGTTCGGCGAGCGCTGGGCCCGGCACTGGCTGGATGTCGTTCGCTTCGCCGAGAGCCACGGCTTCGAGATGAATCAGCCGCGGCCCAATGCCTGGCCCTATCGTGATTACGTCATCCGCGCCTTCAACGACAACAAACCCTACGACCGGTTCGTCCGCGAGCAGCTGGCCGGCGACCGTCTCGGCGCCGATGAGG
Source organism: uncultured Planctomycetota bacterium (assembly GCA_963827935.1). Lineage (GTDB taxonomy): Bacteria > Planctomycetota > Planctomycetia > Gemmatales > Gemmataceae > DATFNV01. The sequence goes on from CAWHCN010000008.1 coordinate 351,261, forward strand.
CCACCGGTTTCCTCGTCGCAGGCGCCTGGGACCAGGTGAAAAGCCCCGACCCCGCCCTGACCGCCCAGCAGCGTGCCGACGAGCTGCACGACATTGTCAGCACCACCGGTTCGACCTTTCTCGGCCTGACCGTTGGCTGCGCCCGCTGCCACGACCACAAATTCGATCCTATCTCGATGAAGGATTACTACGGCCTTGTCGCGGTCTTCGCCGGCGTGCAGCACGGCGAACGGCCGCTGCGGTCTCCCGACACCGATCAGCGCCGCAAGGAGGCCGACGAGCTGCGCCGTCAGCTCGCCGCCCTGGTCCCGGAGCTGGAGGCACTAGAGCCGTTGGCCCAGCCGCACGGCAAGCCCGGCCGGCGGCTGCCGGTCAATGCCCGCGGCAACGTGGAGCGATTCACGGCGGTTCAGGCGAAGTTCATCCGCTTCACGGTGGAGGCGACCAACAACTTGGAGCCGTGCCTCGACGAACTGGAAGTGTTGGCCAGCGGACCGGCGCCGCGCAACGTCGCCCTGGCGACCGCCGGGGCACGGGCCACGTCGTCCGGCAACTACAGCGCGGCCCCGGCGATCCATCGGCTCGAGCACATCAACGACGGGCGCTACGGAAATAGCCGAAGTTGGATCTCCAATGAAGCCGGCCGCGGCTGGGTGCAGATCGAGCTGAAGGAGCCCGCCCTCATCGACCGCATCGTCTGGGCGCGCGACCGTGAGGGGGTCTATGCCGATCGCCTGGCCACGCGCTACCGCATCGAGGTGGCCCTGACACCAGGGGCGTGGAGTGTCGTTGCCTCGTCGGATGATCGTCTGCCTTTCGGTCGCCCCGCGCCGGCCGTGCCACCCTGCCTGGGCGAGGCCGAGCGCGAGACCTACCGCGGGCTGGTGGTACGCCGGGCCGAGCTGGAACGCCGGCTGGCGGGGCTGGCCGGCACAGCCCAGGTCTACGCCGGCCGCTTCATGGCGCCCGAGCCGACCCACCGCTTGAACCGCGGCGATGCCACCCAGCCGCGCGAGGTCATCACGCCAGCGGCCCTGGCGGAATTCGGCGGCCGCCTCAAGCTGGCGCCCGACGCCCCGGAGGCCCAGCGCCGCCTGGCCCTCGCCCAATGGATCACCGACCCGCGTCATCCGCTGACCGCCCGCGTCCTGGTCAACCGCCTCTGGCAGCACCATTTCGGCCAGGGGATCGTCCCCACAGCCAGCGATTTCGGCCTCAACGGCGGCCAACCGTCGCACCCGGAATTGCTCGACTGGCTGGCGACCGAGTTCGTGGCCTCGGGCTGGGACATGAAGCACCTGCATCGCCTGATCGTGCTGTCCGCGACCTATCGGCAATCGAGCGCGGCCACGGCGGAAGGCCGGGTCGCCGATGCCCAGGACCGCCTGCTGTGGCGCTATCCGCCGCGACGCCTGGAGGCCGAGCCGCTGCGCGACGCCATCCTCGCCGTCAGTGGCCGGCTCGACCTGCGGATGGGCGGACCGGGGTTTGATCTCTTCGAACCGAACGCCAACTACGTGAAGGTCTACACGCCGAAGAAGGAGTTTGGGCCAGCAGAATGGCGGAGAATGATCTACCAGAACAAGCCGCGCATGCAACTGGATGATACCTTCGGCAGCTTCGATTGCCCGGATGGCGGCCAGATTACGCCCAAGCGAAGCAGTTCGACGACGCCCTTGCAGGCGCTGAACTTGATGAACAGCCGTTTCCTGGTGCAGCAAGCGGGGCTGTTCGCGGAGCGGCTCAAGCGTGGAGATGGGCGATGAACCGGAAGGGCAGGTGCGACGCGGGTTCCGATTGGCGTTTGGGCGCGAGCCGACTGCGGAGGAATCGGCAGCCGCCGGGAGGCTGGTCCGCGAGCGTGGGTTGGCGGCGCTTTGTCGGGCGTTGATGAATGCGAATGAGTTTTTGTATGTGTTTTGACGTCAACGGGGTTTAGCGGCGGATCGAAGGTCCGCGCGTTAAATGACGCGCGGATCTTCGATCCGCCGCTAAACGATGGGGTCTTCGTGATGCCGCACGCCATCCTCTCTAACGTGGGGCGCCGTCTCCTGAATCGCCGCCACTTCCTCGCCCACGCCGGCACCGGTCTGAGCGGCATCGCCCTGGCCGCGCTCCTCGTCGACGAGGCACGAGCCGAAGCGCCCGGCAACCCCCTGGCCCCACGCCCGCCACAGTTCGTACCCAAGGCAAAGCGTGTCCTGTTGATCTTCTGCTCAGGCGCCGTCAGCCACGTCGACATCTTCGACTACAAGCCCGAGCTGGAAAAGCGCGACGGGCAACCGATGCCGGGGGCGGACAAGCTCGTCACCTTCCAGGGGGCGCAGGGCAATCTGGTGCGGCCGCTGTGGACGTTTCGGCCACGCGGGCAGAGCGGCAAGATGGTCAGCGACCTGCTGCCGCATCTGGCCGAATTGGCCGACGAAATGTGCTTCATCCATTCGATGACGGCGAAGAGCAACACGCACGGGCCGGCCGAGAACCAGATGTCCACCGGCTTCACGCTCGAGGGCTTCCCCAGCGCCGGCGCCTGGGTCAGCTACGCGCTGGGGACCGAGTGTGCCGACCTGCCGGCGTTCGTGGCCATTCCCGACCCGCGCGGCGTGCCGCAGGTCGGGCCGAACAACTGGGGTACGCGCGTTCCTGCCGGCCGTCTTCCAGGGGACCGCGTTCAACGCCGACAAGCCGATCCCAAACCTGGCCCGGCCGCGCGAGATCTCCCCAGCCGCGGAGATGTCCACGCGCGATTTTCTGAAGCTCCTCAACGACCGTCACCTGGAGAAGCATCCCGGCGACACCGAATTGGCGGCCCGCATCGCCAGCTACGAGTTGGCCGCCCGCATGCAGCTTCGTGCCGCCGAGGTCGCGGACCTGGCCATGGAGTCGAAGGCCACGCGCGACCTGTACGGCGTTGCGGATAAGAACCCGATCAAGGCCGGCTTCGCCCGCAACTGCCTGCTGGCCCGGCGCCTGCTGGAACGCGGCGTGCGCTTCGTGCAGCTCTTCAACGGGGCCTACGCGATGGGCGAGGGCGTCGGCAACTGGGACGGGCACCGCACCATCAAGGCCCAGTACGACGTCCACGGCCCGATCCTCGATCAACCATGCCGCGGCCCTGCTGCGCGACCTGAAGGCCCGCGGCCTGCTGGACGACACGCTGGTGGTCTGGGTGACCGAGTTCGGCCGCATGCCGACCTTCCAGAAGGGGGCCAACGGCCGCGACCACAATCCGAAGGGCTTCACCGTCTGGCTGGCCGGCGCTGGCGTCAAGCGGGGCTTCAGCTACGGCGCGACCGACGAGTTCGGCTACAAGGCCGTCGAAAAGGTGTCCACCATCTACGACCTGCACGCGACCATCCTGCACCTGCTGGGGCTGGATCACGAGCGGCTGACGTTTTATCACAACGGCAGCAACCGGCGGCTGACCGATGTGCACGGGCATGTCATCAAGGACATACTGGAGACTTAGGATCGCCCAAAAAAAAACCACGGATGACACGGATGGGAGGAAGGTGTCACACCCGAAACGAGGCTATGTTCCGGCATTCGTCGTCTTGGTTCCCCCCATCTGTGCTATCCGTGCATCGTGAACGGCAGCCAGGTCTGCAAGCGCGTGTAACGCAGGCCGTACTGTGCATCCAGGTAGTAGTGGTAGTAGTGCTTGCACTTGGCCAACTCGACACGCAACTCCAGCCGCTTGCTCTGCCGATTGCCGCGGACCTGGATCACCTGACACGGCTCGACGCAGCCCAGCACGGCGATCAGTCCTTCCGTCTGCCCGCGCTGGGCCGCCAGCTCCAGGGCGATTTCTTCTTTGCTGTCTTGGCTGCTGTTCAGATAGTGATACAGGCCCGCTTCCTCCGCAGGCGCTTCGATGGCGCGACACAAGGAGGCGGTGGTGTCGCGCACCCAGACCTTGTAGTCCTTGAGCAGGATGCGCATGGCGCCCAGCCAACTCATCATGCCGGCCACATGGCACAACTGTCGCTTATTGCCCCGAAAGCGCAAGCGGTCGAAGCCCTGCAGCACGCCCGCGACAACCGCACCAAAACGTTGTAAAAAGGCCTGCATCATTTCTCCTTGGTTAGTGGGATGTGTAGACCTTCCCAATCTATTCCAAGGAGCAATGCCTTTCCGCGTTAACGGTTGCGGCTCGGCCGCGCCAGGCTATCCGTGGTTTTTCTTTTGGGCGCTTTAAAACAGTTTCCACGTGGCCAGCCAGGCCGCCGCACACGCCACAATCGCGATGGCCGCAATCCCAATCGGCCCGAGGCGGTCCTCCCAGGTCCGTTGCCCCTGCGGATCGAAGGCCGACGGGTTGGGGATCGCCGCCCGCCCCGCCGTCGGTGTCGGCGCCGGCACCGGCCGTTGCGGCGGGCCCGCCGCGGGTCGTTCCGGCCGGCGTGCTGGATCAGTTCGCGCCGCGGGTGGTACCACACGCTGATCGAGCCAGGGCGTCTCTGACGGTCCCGCCGGCCGCCGTGCCGAGCTTGCCGGGCGAGCCGGCGCGGTCGGGCGGCGTTCCACCGCCGCCGCCCGGGGCAACGGCTGGGGCGCCGGTACATCACCCGCCAACGGCTCCAGGGCCTCGATCACCTCACGCGTGCTGCCGTAGCGGGCCTCCGGCGTTTTTTGCATCAGCTTCTCGACCACCGCGGCCAGCTCGGCCGGCATGTCCGGATTCAGGTCGGCGATGCCTTCCGGCTCCTTGGTCTGGTGGGCCATCATCTTTTCCACCGCGGTCCCCTCGGGGAACGGGTAGCGGCCGGCCAGGCAGAAATAGAGCACGCAGCCCAGACTGTACTGATCGCCAATGGGCGTCAGGTTGTTCGGATCCATGATGCTCTCGGGGCTGGCGCAATCCAGACCGCTGGCCATCGAGTTGGCCGACGACATGGTGTCTACCAGCGATTCGCCTTCCGTCTCGGCCAGCAGGCTGCCGATGCCTAGGTCGAGGATGCGCACCTGGCCGTCGGGTCCCAGCATCAGGTTCGACGGCTTGAGCAGGCCGTGGAACAGCCCCTGGGCATGACACGCTTCCAGCCCCCGCGCGGCTTGCAGGGCAACCTGGGCGGCCCGCTCCGCGCCGAGTTTCCCCTCGCGCTGGACCACCTTTTCCAGCGGCTCCCCTTCGGCGAGCGGCCAGGTCAGGTAGTGCATGCCACCCGAGGTGCCCACGTCCATAAAGGGTACGAGGGCGGGGTGCTTGCAGGCCTCGAAAGCCCGCACCTTGCGGCGGGCGATCCGCACGTTCCACATGCTCCGCCGCGGCAGGACCTTGACGGCGTAGAGGCGATTGTCGGTCTTCGACATGGCCTTGTAGACCGTCCCCATGCTTCCCGATCCCAGCGCATCCAGCAGGGTGTAGGGCCCCAGGACGAACCCTTGCGTCTTCCCTTGCAGCAGCCGATCGGCCTGGAATTGTGTCAGGATGCCCTCGGCGACGAGGTGCTCGGCCAGCGCCGGCGGCTCGGCCCCGGGGTGCATGCTGAGGAATTCGCCGACGAAGCCGTCGAGGCGGCCGCGGTCGATCAGGTTGCTGCGCCGCAGGTCCCACACGAACCATTCGCAGGCCCCAAGTTCGGTCGTGGCCATCTGTGCAACATCCTCGGGTTGCCGGGACAGCCGCGCGGACCCTGTCCGCACGCGCTTCTCCCGCGGGGTGGCGATCGGAATCACGAGTCGCGAGGGGGACGGCCCGAAGCAGGGAGACGGGAACGCAACCGGCACGGCGCGCCGTCAGGGAAACCATGCGATACGAATGGCAGGGCGTCAACCGCGCTAACCGAGCCGGGCGGGGGCGCTTGACCGGCGTCGCGGCTTTTGCTCAGTGCGTTAATGCCGACGCGGCTGACCTGGGCCGCCGAACCTTGTTAGAATGTCAGCAGCGATACGCATCCCGTCGAAGGAGGTTCGATGACCACTCACTCTGAGCATTTGCTCACCACCGTGCTGGAGCTGCCTGACGAGGACCGTCTGGAGTTCACGGAAGCCCTGATTGCTTCCCTGCGGCCTGCCGATCAGCCGCCCTTCGATCCGTCCTGGCGTGAGGAGATTCGTCGCCGCTCCGCGGAACTGCGTTCTGGTCGAGTCACGCCAATCCCGTGGGCGCAAGTCAAGCAGGAGGCCCGGGAGAAGGCCGGTGGCTGACCTTCGCTTCCACCCTGAAGCTCGAGACGAATACGACGCAGCGCTGGCCTGGTATCAAACCCGCAGCGTGCGTGCGGCGGCGCGCTTCGAGGCGGAGGTGGAGCGCGTGCTGGAAGCAATTGGCGAGAATCCTGAAGCCTTTCCGCTCTATGACGACGCTCACCGGTTCGCTCTGGTGCGTCGCTTCCCCTACGGCGTGGTGTACCAGGTAGAGTTGGCTTGCATCTACGTTGTTGCCATCCCGCACGGCAGCCGATCACCAGGTTATTGGCGAGACCGGACCTGATGCTCGGCCTCGGTCCGTCACTAACGTTTCCGGCTCGTGCTTCCTACGCCGTTCCCACCATACCTCTTACCTCCTATCCTGTCTCCAGAAGAACCCCCCGTCCGCGATACTCCCCGAGCCGTACCGCGGGCCGCTTCCCTCCTCATCGGATCATCAGCCATGAACGCTCGTCTCCCGCTCCTCGGCATCGTGGGGCTTCTTGTCGCCGCCATCGCTGCTCCGGCCCAGCAGACACCCAGTTACGTCAAGCAAATCAAGCCGTTCCTGGCGAGGTACTGCGTCGAGTGCCACAACCCGGACAAGTTGCGCGGGGATCTGGACCTGTCCACGGTCAAGGCCATGATCGCTGGGGGCCAGAACGGTGCCGCCTTCGTGGCCGGCAAGCCGGACGATAGTCTGCTGGTCAAGCTAGCGGAGGGCAAGGACGAGCCGAAGATGCCCCCCAAGACGGCGCGGCGCAGCCGAAGGCCGCGGAAGTCACGGTGCTGCGCGCCTGGGTTGCGGCCGGGGCGAAGGACGACACGGGCACCACCGCCATCGCCCTGCCGGAGATCAAACCGCACCAGGCCAGGCCGGCCCCAGTTGCGGCGCTGGCCTATCGGCCCGGCAGCCGGCCTCTGGCGGCGGGCGGGCAGAACGAGGTGGTGCTCATCGACCCCGGGACCGGTCAGGTCGCCGGCCGGCTGCACGGGCAGGATGGCAAGGTCACGGCCCTGGCCTTCAGTAGCGACGGCAACAACCTGGCCGTCGCCAGCGGCACCCCGGGCTCCGCCGGCGTGGTGCGCATCTACTTCTTCCCCCCAAGCGGCAATCCGATCAACAAGCCGGAAGTGGTCATCAACGCCCACAAGGACGTCGTTCTCGGCCTGGCCTTCAGCCCCGACGGGAACACCCTGGCGACTTGCGGCTACGATCGGCTCATCAAGCTCTGGGACGCCAGCACGGGGAAGGAGCGGCGGACACTCAAGGACCACAGCGACTCCGTTTACTCCGTCGTTTTCAGCCCCGATGGGAAACTGCTCGCATCCGGCGGGGCCGATCGGGCGGTCAAGGTGTGGGATGTGGCCACAGGGACGCGCCTCTACACTCTGGGTGAGTCCACCGACTGGGTCTACGCCGTCGCCTGGCAGCCGGACGGCAAGCGCCTGGCCGCCGCCGGGGTCGATAGAAGCATCCGCGTGTGGGAGGCGTCGGCCTCCGGCGGTAAGGTGATGCAGTCGGTCTTTGCACACGCCGGGCCGATCAATCGGCTCGTCTACAGTGCCGACGGCGGCACGCTCTATTCGCTGAGCGAGGACCGCACCGCCAAGGCCTGGTCCACCGCGAAGATGGAGGAACGCATCGTCTACCCTCGGCAGCCGGACACGCCGCTGGCCCTGGCGGTGCGCGGCGACGGCAAGCAGATTGCCCTGGGCCGTTACGACGGGGCCGTTGTCTTGCTGGATGCAGCCACGGGCAAGACGCAGGCCGAGCCGCTCCCCGGCAAGGCCAAGGTTCTCCAGCCGAAGAAGAAGGCGCCGGCTCCCGCCCCGGCCGCGGTCCCCGTCGATCCGTTCCCCAAGGTGGACGAGGTCGAGCCGAACGATTCACCCACCACCGGGCAAAAGGTGACGCTGCCGGCCAGCATCCACGGCAGCATTGCCCGGGCCGGCGATGTGGATTACTTCCGCTTTGACGCCCGCGCCGGTCAGGAGATTGGCGTCCAGGTGCTGACTGCCGCGCTCGGCTCCAAGCTGGAGCCGGTGTTGCTCTTGACCGATGGCGCGGGCCAGTTGCTGGCCGAAAGCACGAATGGCGTCCTGGGCACTATCTGTCCCCGGGCCGGGACTTATGCCGTCGGCATCCGTGATCGCGATTACCGCGGCGGGGCCGACAGGCCCTATCGACTGCACATCGGCGATCTGCCGGTGGTCACCTCTGTGTTTCCGCTCGGCGTGCAGCGCGGGACGGAGACCGAAATCACCCTGGCGGGGGTGAATCTCGGAGCGACGAAATCGGTGAAGATCACGGTGCCGGCCGAGGCGACCCCCGGGACGCGCATCCCGCTGGCCCCGACGGCGCCACACGGGGCGCCGCTGGGCAATCCCAGCGTGGTGGTCGGCGAGTTCCTTGAAGTGCAGGGCTCCACAACGCTACCGGTCCCCGGGACGGCCAATGGACGCATCGCCGAGCCGGGTGCCATGCAAACGTGGAGGTTTCCCGCGAAGAAGGGGCAGCGCCTGGTCCTGGAGATCAATGCCCGCCGGCTTGGTTCGCCGCTCGATTCGGTCATCGAGATTCTCGACGCCAAGGGCCAGCCGGTGCCGCGGGCGGTACTTCACTCCGAGGCGAAGACGTACATCGTCTTCCGCGACCACGACTCGGCCGGCAGCGGCATCCGCATCGAAACCTGGAGCGAATTGCGCATCAACGATTATCTCTATGTCGATGGCGAGCTGCTGCGCATCCGTGAATTGCCGAAGAACCCGGACGACGATTGCCAGTTCTGGAGCGCCGGCGGTCAGCGGCTCGGCTGGCTCGGCACCACGCCGACCCACCATCCCCAGGGCGCCTCGCTGTACAAGGTCACCCTTCACCCGCCCGGCACCACGTTTGCGCCCAACGGTTTCCCGGTGATCACCCTGCCCTATCGCAACGACGACGGCGGCCCCGGTTTCGGCAAGGACTCGCGCCTGGTGTTCGACGCACCGGCCGACGGCCAGTACCAGGTCCGCGTCAGCGATGCCCGCGGCCAGGGCGGTGTGGCCTACGCCTATCGCCTGACCATTCGCCCGCCGCGCCCCGATTTCCGCGTCAGCCTGGCGCCGGCCGCCCCGGCTGTCTGGAAGGGCGGGGCCGTCCCGGTGACGATCAACGTCGAGCGCCTCGACGATTTTGACGGCCGCATCGACGTGCGCCTCGAGAACCTGCCACCCGGTTTCAGCGCCCCGCCGACGAACATCCTCCCCGCGGACAACAGCACCGCGATCGCCCTGTCCGCTGCTGCCACGGCGGCGAATCCGCCCGCGAACGCCCCGCCGCTGAAGGTGGTCGCCCGTGCCATCATCGATGGCAAGGAGGTGCTGCGCGAGGCAACGGCCGGGCTACCCAAGGTGATCGACGGCGGCGACATCGTGACGACAACGGAGCAGTCCGAAGTGCTGCTTCACCCGGGCAGTCAAACGCGGCTGACGGTGAAGGTGGAGCGGCAGCACGGTTTCACCGGCCGCATCCCCCTGGACGTGCGCGGCCTGCCCCACGGGGTCCGCGTGCTGGACATCGGTCTGAACGGCATCCTTATCACGGAGAAGGAAACAACGCGGACGATTGTCATCTATGCGGAGCCGTGGGTGGAGCCGGCGGTGCATCCGTTCGTGGTGCTGGCGCGGAGCGAGCGCAAGGGGACGGAACATGCAGCGGGGTCGGTGGTGTTGCGGGTGGGGAAGTGAGGGGACAGGAGGCGGACAGTCGGCCAGGGCGCACGACCTGGTTTGCAATCACGCTGCCCGCCGGTAGGGACGCTGCCCCGAGGTCTAGTCTTGCCGGCGTTCCCAGAAGGCCTTCAGCGGCTCGTTCTCGCTCAGGTAATCGCCGCGTAACTGGAGTATCGCCTCCGCGCCTTCCTCTCCCCAGAACTTCTCCGTTCCCTTCGCCCGCTGGTTGAACTGCTTGACCGCGCTTTCCACGTAGCTGGAAGTTATCGGCAAGCCCTCGCGGCGGTAGACGTCGTAACGCATCCGGCCCTTGTTGTTCTCCAAGTAGGTCAACGCCTTGGCCACGACCTTGCGCGGCTGCGTCTCCTTGTCTTCCTCTTGCGGCTCTCCCAACTCCGCCTGACGTGCCCGCAAGGCCTCGAGCACGCGCTCCACACGCCCTTCCCAGACCCAGGCGATCCACACGCGGTAACGCAGCCAACCCGACGTCTTCGTGCCGCCAGCGTGCGCCGCCGCATACACGTACGACAGGGCATGGATGAAATCCAGGATCGGCACGAACGACGAGAAGTAATCACGCCATACCGTCCAGTTGTTCTCCGCCCCATCGCCGATGAAGGCCTGGCGGGCCGACCCGAACAAGCCCATCGCCCAGGCCGCCGCCGCCACCATGGGCCCGAACGCGGCCCAGCTTTGCCGCGAGCCGACCAGCCGTTTCTCCGCCACGGCCGGCGGTTTCCAGACGGCGGGCCGACTTTCATAGGCGTCCGCTTCGGCGGCCGGGTCCCGGACCTCGTCAGCGGCTTCCTCCGCCACGGGGACCCCCTTACGCAAGTCACGCACCAGTTGGCCCATACGCGTGGGATCGAGGAAACCCTCGGGAATTTGCGGACAAGGATCGCTCGCCGACACGGTGCTCGTCATGCCCATCAGCAGGCCGATCTTGTCTTCACGCCAGTGGCGGCCCCCACGCTCCGCCGCGGCTGCCGACGGCGCTGGACGCGCGTTGGCGGCCACAGGCGTCGCGGCAGCGGGCGCGACGGCCAGCACCGGGATGGCCACGGGCGTCACGCTCACGGGTTCGCTGGCCACGGCTGTCACGGCCACGGGCGACGCTTCGGCCGGCGGCACTTTCGCCGCGGCGGCCGCGGCACGATCCAGGATTTGGATCCGACCGCCGTCCGTGCCGACCACGCCCACTGGCGGCGGCGTCACCCCGTCGGGGACGCCTTTGCGTTGCACCAACGGCAGGGCCTGGTAGCTGGCGACGCCCTCGTCACGTTCCACGCAGCGTTCCAGACCGATGCCTTTGGTGACACGCTCGATCTGCTTCGCGGCAACTTCCACATCCCCCACCACGCGCAGGTTGTCGCTGGCGTTGGCAAAGGAGGTGTTGTTGACGCCTGCGTAAACGATCTTGTGTTGCAGAGCGGGGCTGTAGTGACTGCGATCAATGCCCAGGCTTTTGGACTGAGGGAAAAAAAGCCTGCCGACAGGTGCGGCAGTAAGCCTGGGGCTCAAGCCATTCGGCCTCTCCCGCTCGCGTCTGCACCAAGCGGGGTTCCGTGTCGTCGCAGACGAGGGGGCGCTGGCATTCCGGACAACAGCCGAAATCCCTGGGCCGCTGCGGGTGGTCCGCCGCCTGGCGATCGAGGGCCACGTCCAGCATCTTTTCCGCGAGAACGGCGCGAATGCCCAGGCAAACGTCTTCCAGTTCGGTCAGGGTAGTGCCCCACGGCAGTCCGGCGGGGCCGTACAGCTTGTCGACGAGGTTTTTGGCAACGCCCTCCACGTAGGGCCGCACTTCGTCAACCTTGGCAGTGGATTTTTCAGTTCCTGCCATCCTTGGCTCCTGTAAAGAGTTATGTCAATGAGACGACTGAATCCCTACGAGCTAGTGTAGGAGTTCGGTACGTCAGCTGCAAACCGTGTCGTGCGCCCCTACATTCCGCCGCCCGCTCCGCGGGCTATCGTTTCAAGGGCGGCGCTGGTAGGCGCAACCGCGGGACTGGACCCGCCGCGCCTTCCCTCGACATCGCCAAAAGACCGGGCTATGCTGGGGAGTAGCCGGAAAGTCCCATCGCCGTCTCAGGATTGGCACTATGTCCACGCTGCCTCCACCAGCCGCGGGGAGCACAAGACCGGTGGCCTTCTCGTTCGAGCCGGGCGCCATCCAGCAAGTCCGGGAATCCTACCGCGCCCACGAGTTGCCACGGCTCTACAACGGCCGCCTTCATTTCCTGTTTACCAGCTTGTTCGGGCTGGGGGGCATCGCGGTCTGCGTCTGGCTGCTGCGAGATCTCCGCTGGTGGGAGTGGCTGACGATCCCGATCACGCTGCTGTACGCCAACCTGGCCGAGTACATCGGGCACCGCGGACCGATGCACCGCCGGAATCGGTACGCCCCCATCATCTTCGATGGGCACACCGGCATTCATCACCGCTTCTTTACCGAGGAAGCCTTCGCGTATGACAGCCCTCGCGACTGGCACGCCCTCTTGCTGCCGCCGTACCTGATCGTGTTTTTCCTGGGGCTGTTCGCGGCCCCGGTCGCGGCCCTCCTCTACTTCGCGGTCTCGCCGAACGTGGCCTACCTCACGGTCGCGTCGGCGCTGGGCTATTTCGTCAGTTACGAGTGGATGCACTTCTGCTATCACGCCCCGGAGGACTCGCTCCTGCTGCGCATCCCATTCATGCGGCAACTGCGCCAGCACCACATGACGCACCACAACCCGCGGCTGATGACACGCTACAACTTCAACATCACGTTTCCGATCTTCGACTGGGTCTTCAGGACCACGTACCGGAGGGAGGGCACGTCCCCGAGGGTGCTTTGGCGGGGTCACCAGCGAACGAGTTGGCAGAAGGTCCAACTACGGACGGTCACAGGGCGGCCGGGTCCAGGTGACAATTCCGGCGCCACTCGCTATCGGTCCACATCCGCAGGCAGGAGACGAACCCCTCCCACCAGAACATGACCGGCGTAATGGGCAACAGCCAGCACCACAGGAAACGCCTAAAACGCCCCGGGCGGCCAACGAGCCACAGCGGCAACAACAAGGCCGGCACCAGCGAAGGGAGAACGAACAGCACCAACAGCACGGTGCGTCGGAGCGGCTCGAACACCATGACGCGGTGGCCGAGGCGGTCAGTGATTTCAGAACCTGGGGGCGCTTTGCCGGCGGGATATGATGTAGCAGGGCAGATAGGAATACGAGCGTGCCCGGCTCCCAGTTCTGCGGCACCGAGATATCCACCGGATCATAGCGAGCCTCGACTTTGCCAGGCCACTTCTTCTCCAGGGCCTCGTATTCAGGACGATCCGGATTCCTGTCGCTCACGATCAGTTGCAAGCCGTCCGAAGCGGGGTCGGGCGCCATGACTTTGGTGACCGGCGCCGGTCCGGCCCCCAGTTCCACAACGCGTTGACAGCCCGTTTCACGCGCCGCCGCCAGCGCCTCAGCGGCGACCCACTCGTAGTAGGGCCGAAATGGGCGCGAGCAGCCGACCTCCAGGATTTCCCGTAGAGTGCCGCGCAGGCTGGACGGGAGCCAGTCTTGATCCATGAACTCAAACAGGTGAGGCCAAGCCATGGGTGGACTCCCCCGGGGACGGCTCTGTGAAACATACACCACAACGAAACGTAAGCGATGTGAGGTGTTCTTAAGCGGGCTCTGGAGTAATGGCAAGTCGGCGAGGCGCGGGGCTGGGATTTGCCAGCGAATTCCGGTCGCTCACGCTCCCGGCTCGCCGTGGCCCTGTCTCCTCCAGACAATTCATTGCGGAACCAGTTCAACAGTGGTAGTTTAGGCGACACCGTCGAGTGCCCGGCACACGATGCGGAGTAGCCCATGCGCCCCAACATGTCCTCACGCCTGGAAAGGCAACTTGACGCCTTCGACCAGGCCTGGGAGCAGCCCGAGCCGCCGCGGCTGGAGGACTTCCTACCGCCCAAGGCTGACCCTGACCGCAAAGAACTGCTGCTGGGATTGGTGCGGATTGACCTGGAGCGGCGGATCGAGCGGGGTGAAACGGTCTGTGTCGAGACGTACGTGGACCGCTTCCCGGAGCTGCGTGAGGATCGCGACCTGCTGCTGGGACTGGTGCAGCTGGAGCGCCTGCTGCGGCGGAGCCATGACCCGTCTTCGATGGGGCCGAGTACGCTTCACGCTTCCCTGAGCTGGAGTCGCATCTCGGTGCGGAACTCCAGACCGTCGATGATACCGGGCCTCGTCCCCAGAGCGCACCGAGTCCGGCGCAAGATGCCGAGGCGGCCGATGCCGCTCCGCAACATCGGCCGCTATCGCGTCGAGCGGGTGCTGGGGCAGGGCAGCTTCGGCCTGGTCTATCTGGCCCATGACGAACAGCTGCAACGGCTGGTGGCGATCAAGGTGCCGCATCCCAGACTGCTGGCCCGGGCCGAGGATGCCGAAGCCTACCTCAGCGAGGCCCGCACCGTCGCCGGCCTGGACCATCCTCACATCGTGCCGGTTTACGACGTGGGCCATACCGAACACTTTCCTTGCTTTGTCGTCTCCAAGTACATCGACGGTACGGACCTGGCCACGCGGCTGAAGGAGGGGCGGTTGCCCATCCCGGAGGCCGTGGCCCTGGTCGCCGCCGTGGCCGACGCCCTGCACCATGCTCACACGCACGGGCTGGTCCACCGCGACATCAAGCCGAGCAACATCCTGCTGGACAAGAGCGGCAACTCCTTCGTGGCCGACTTCGGCCTGGCCCTGCGCGAACAGGAGTTCGGCCACGGCCCCGGCGTGGTCGGCACTCCGGCCTACATGAGTCCCGAACAAGCGCGAGGCGAGGGTCACCGCGTCGATGCCCGCAGCGACGTTTACAGCCTGGGTGCCGTCTTCTTCCAGATTCTGACCGGCAGAAGGCCGTTCGAGGGAACGACGGCGCTGGCCATCATGGAGCAAATTCGCCGATACGAGGTACGTCCGCCACGGCAACTCAACGCCGAGGTTCCCCGAGAGCTGGATCGCATCTGCCTGAAGGCGATGGCCCCGCGGGCCTCCGAGCGCGTACAGCACCGCAGGCGACATGGCGGAAGACCTGCGTGCCTGGTTGGCCGCCTCGGCGGGCACGCGTTCCACGGCCCCGCCGGGTGTGTACGTTACACCCGCCGAGGTCCCTCTTCTCTCCCCCGCGCCTAGTGCCCGCACCCACTCGTTCAGCGCCCGAGTGGTGCCGCGAGGCTTACGGGCCTTCGGCGCCGACGACGCCGATTTCTTTCTGAAGCTGCTGCCTGGCCCGCGCGACCGCGATGACCTGCCCGACAGCGTTTCTTTCTGGAAGGCGCGGCTGGAGCAAACGGACGCGGAACAGACCTTCCCCGTCGGCCTATTGTTTGGCCCCAGCGGCTGCGGTAAGTCGTCGTTGCTGCGTGCCGGCGTCCTTCCCCGGCTGGCGGCACATGTCGTCCCTATTTACGTTGAAGCGACGCCGGCCGACACCGAAACGCGGGTGGCGCGGGGCTGGGGAAACACTGCCCGTGACTGCCTCGTGGGACTCCGCTGGCGGAGGCCTTGATGCACGTGCGGCTTGGGGCGGGTCTTCCCCCGGGAAGAAGCTGGTGATCGTCTTCGATCAGTTCGAGCAATGGCTCAACGCCCACCCCGCGCCGCCAACGAGCTGACCGAGGCGCTGCGCCAGTGCGATGGCGGGCGGGTCCAGTGCCTGTTGCTGGTCCGCGATGATTTCGGCATGGCGGCAGCGAGGTTCCTGCGCGAGTTGGAAGTGCCTATTGTTCAGGGACGCAACTTCGCCACAGTGGACCTGTTTGACGTGCAGCACGGCCGCAAGGTACTGGCCGAGTTCGGCCGAGCCTTCGGCCGCCTGCCCGACGACCTGGGCACCTGACGTCCGAGCAGGCGCCTTCCTCGACCAGGCCATTGCCGGGCTGGCCGAGGGTGGGCGGGTGGTCTCGGTGCGCCTGGCTCTCTTCGCCGAGATGGTCAAGGCCAAGCCGTGGACGGTCACGTCCCTGCGGGAAGTGGGAGGAGCCGCGGGAATCGGCGCCGCCTTCCTGGAAGAGGCCCTTGGCCGCGCGCGAGTAACCCCGTCCACCGGCTGCACGCGCCGGCGGCGCGGGCCGTGCTCCAGGCGCTGCTGCCCCAGCCGGGCAGCACGCTCAAGGGGACGATGCAATCGCGGGCGCAGTTAGTCACGGCGTCGGGCTACGGCGGCCGGATGCGCGACCTCGATGAGTTGCTGCGCGTCCTGGACACCGAACTGCGGCTGCTGACGCCGACCGACCCGGAAGGGCTAACCGACCCGGTGCTGGCCCGTGGTGATGAGCGGAAGGGTATTATCAGCTAACGCACGATTACCTGGTGCCTTCCCTGCGCGACTGGCTGACGCGGAAGCAAAAAGAGACGCGGAGGGGTCGGGCCGAGTTGCTGCTGCAGGAGCGGCGCGAGGCCTGGGAACGGGGGCGTCATAACCGACTGCTCCCATCTCCAAGCGAAGTGGGCCGCATCCTGCTGTGGACGCGCCGCGAAGGCCGAACCACGGCGGACCGGCAGATGCTGCGGCGAGCCCTGTGGGTCCACAGCCGGCGGCTGGCGGCGGCGCTGTCAGTGGTGGTCGCCGTAGCCTTCCTCGCCGTGGCCGTAGTACACCTCGCGTACCCTCCGCCTTTGGAGGTGTTCGTTGAACGCGAACGGACGCCTTTGGAGGTGTTCCTCGACCGCGCAGCTACCGTCGAAACGCGGCTCAATACGATCCCAAGCCTCCCCCTCGACGACGCGGGAGCGATGGCCCAAATCCACTTGGGCTTGCGGGGAACCTGATCCCACCCTGGTCGGTCCCGCGCTAAAGAAACTTGCCGACCGCGTGGACGCCGGTCCGGTCCCTCCCTCCGGCCGCACTTCGTTCATTACCCTGCTGGAAGGGCTCCTGGCCGACCCCAGCCCCGATCAAGACATCCACCGCGCCGCCTTCGCCTCTCTTGTCCAGGTCGGCACGCCCGGCGAAATCGTTGCGGGCGTGCTTGGCTACCTCCGCGCTGATTCCGCACGCCCCCTCGATGGGGAGTTCCTGGACTACCTGCGAGAGTCCCCCGTGGCGAAGTCGGCCTACCGCGGCGACAATGCCGAAGCGGTGCGGGTACGCGAGGAATTGGCCAAGCTGCTCCCCACCCTCGCCCAGCACCGGGCCGGCGAGCAGCGAGCCAAGCCCTTGCGACTGCTAATGGAGGTAATCCCTTTGCCGGCGGCCCTCGATGTCGTCGCCGCGCAGTATCGGGCGGCCAAGGATGCCGAAGTGGGCGACATCCTCCTTGTTGGCCTGGGGCGACTCGATCTGGCCGGCGTTACCACCGAAGTTCGGGCCCAGGCCGTCTGGCAACTCGCAGAATTGCTGCGCGACCCGGGAGTCGAGGATCGTGTAAAAGCGGCCTGCGTCCTGGTCCTGAACCGTGTCGAAGTCGGGACCCTCTGTGATCTGCTATTCCAGGTGTACGCCCAGGGGAAGGGTACAAAAGGGCTAGACGGCCAGGGAACCGCACCCGAGCAAGACGAATCGGCGAGCGTCATCCTCATGCCCTACGCCGACAGGACCAGCGCGGCGCGCCTGCACGCCCTCCAGGCTTATGTCCTGGAACGGCTTGCCATCCTGGCGGGCCAGCGCGTGGACGGCCGCATTCCCACCTCGGACGAGCTGCCGTACCTGCTTCATGCCGTCCGCCTGCTGCGCCAGAAGAGCGGGAAAGCCTGGCCGGAAGCTCTGAGCACTCTCGCCAACCTACTGTCCAATTACAAGGAACTGGAAGACCAGTCTGTATGGCCGTTGCTCCTGAACGCGGTCGGTAGCCTCGGCAACGACGGGCCGAAGCGAATCGAGTTGCAGCCAGTTCGCGAACTCCTACAATCGCGTGGAATGCTGGTGCAGCCGCAGGCACGTATGGCCGCGGCCGAGGCCCTGGGTAATCTGCACGACGCGGAAAGCGTCGACGCCCTCAAAGAGGTGGCGGCCAGTACAAAGAACGGACCGCTACTCCGCATCGCGGCACTCGGGGCCCTGGGGCGAGTGGGCGGCTACCTCCGGCGGGAGGGGCAAGAAGTAGGGAGCATCGCGGATTACTTGCAGGGTAAACTAGAGCGGCGCGGCGAGGAGCCCGACGGGCAGCTGGTCATAGCAGCACTGAATGCCTTCGGTGAAGTCTTGGACCCCAACCGGGTCAAACTCGTATTCGACCTGATGACAATCGAGGTCTACAGCTTCCCGGCAGTGGCCGTGGCGCAGGCCCTCATGTCGCGGAACGACGACGATTGCCGTGCGGTCACTCGCGCCTTTCTTGAATGGCGCGTGCGGAAGCCGCCCGACCTGGGGAAGGAAATGTGGTTCCGAGCGGATGAATTGCTGACCGGCGGCGCCGACTGGCGGAGCCGCAAGGGCGGGAACGCCGAAAGGGCGATGAGGGTTGTGGCGGTCACGCTTGCGGAGGCCAGCGCTGATTTGCGCTCGCGCTCCCGATCCGCGAACTGGCGGCTACACTCGCCGGGCAACTGGTCCCCGCCGCGCCCCCGTTCGAGCGAGGAGCGAGTGAGGCGGCGCCGCGAAACAACTCGGGAAATGGAAGGAGTGGTGGGGGGAAAACGCCAGCAGCCTCCGCCTCGGGCCCCGAAGGTCTCATTCTGCCGTGAGCGCCTCCTTCGCCGGCAGTTTGCGCGCCATTTCCTCCGCCTTGCGAGGGAAATCGTCGTCGGGCGCGATGAACGCCTGGACGTGCCAGAAGCTGACGCACTCCCTCCCCTCCGGGAAGTTGTGCAAATCGATGATGTGTTCCCGCAGATCGGCCCACAACCCCTTTCGTTTCCTCATGCCGTCCACTACCTCCGGCGACCCGACGACGACACCCAGTGGGTAAACAGGGCCGGTTCTCAAATCGACGAGCGAATCCGCCAGGCCAGGCTGGAGGTCCTTGAGACGGCCATAGGTCGTGGTGTTCATGAGAACGCAGTCGGCCTTGCCGTCCCGCACCGCAGCCGCGGCCGACCTCGCCGAGCCGAACGGATCACTCTCAACCAGGAACCCTTTCGCAGAGAGCTTGTCGCTTCGGATCATCTCGCGCAGAGACAGTCGGTCCATCAGCGGCGTGTCCTTGTATACAGCTAGCCGCTTTCCCTTCAGGTCGGATAGCCTGTTGAACGGGCTGTCCTTCCGTACCCGCAAATGCGTGCAGATTGGGGTGTCCTTTTCGCCGTTTGAGATCACCGCAAGGATCTTCAACTTCGGGTACTTCTCGTGGAGCCAGCCGTACTCAAGGCCCCAGAGGGCACCCAGGTGGTAGCCGCCGCCGTTCAGCTTCTTCCCGAACTCGAAGAGGTCGTCCACCGTGGTGCCTTCGTGAACATCACACTCAATGCGTATGTCAACCTGGCGGCCCAGGAAGTCGCAGGCCGGCTGCGTAAAGCCCTTGGCGTCCGCCTTGCTCACTCCGGGAAGCAGGCTGCCATAGATTCGAGCTTTCAGGACGCCGCCGTCGCTTCTTTTCTGGGCGGCAGCCGGCGATCCGAGCAGGGCGATCAGACAGCAGGCAAGGACGAGGCGGCGCGAGGTCATGGGGCACCCGTGGCGAGACGCAGCTTGGCCAGTGCGAGGTTGTACGCGAAGACCTGCTGATAATACGCCACCTCGGCCTGGGTTAGCAAGAGCCGGGTCGTCAGCCGATTGTCGAAATGCCTCGGATAGTCCTTGTCCTCGATCAGGGCCAGTTCGTCGCGGAGCAGTTTCAGGGCCTCCTCCGCGCTCGCCTTGGCCTTCTGGGCCAGCGGCAGGCGTTCGGCCATCTCCTGCCACTCCAGGTACGCCTGTACCACCTCCAATTCGACCTGGTTGCGCACCAGGTCCCGATTGGCCGTCGCCGCCTCATACAGGGCGTCGGCCTTGTGCCGTTCCGCGATGCGTCGCCCACCCGCCACCAGCGGCAGCGAGGCCTCTACCCCAGCGGCGAACTGCGTGGGCTGCGTCGGGTTCGGATAGTCGCGGTTCTGCTGAAGCGTGCTCAGCCGCGCAAAGGCGCCAACGTCAGGCTTCCACTGCGCCTTGGCCAGCTTGCGTTCCAGCTCGGCGGCCTCGACGAGCAGTTGCGCTTGGCCATCTCCGGCCGGCGCACCAGGGCCAGGGCGAGCAAGGCGTCTCGATCCAGCGCCGCCGCTGCGTAAACCAGACGATCGCCGGCAATCTCCAACGGCGTGACCTGGCGCAATCCCATCGCCGCCCGGAGCCCGGCCAGCGCCTGCTCGGCCGCCCGGCGGGCCTCGATCTTCTGGTTCTCCGCCAGCACGCGCAGGGTGGTCGCCCGGCTGCGGTCGGCCGTGGTGACGCGCTCGTTGCCGGCCTTCAACAACGATTGCGCCAGGCTCTCCGTAGCCTGGTACTGACCGCGGGCCTCCTCGGCCACCCTTCCCAGTTCGCGCGCCAGCAGGACCCCGTAGTATGCCCTGGTCACCTGATAGACGATTTGATCCTTCGTCAGAGCGACATCGCGCTCCGCCGCGTCAATCCCGATCTTGGCCTGCTCGTTGCGGTAGCGGATCTTGCCGCCGGTGTACAGCGGCTGCGTGACCAGGACATCGGTCGTGAGGAACCGCTCGCCGAGCAGATCGGTCTGGAAGGTGGTAGGGGCAACGGCCGTCGCTGCTTGCTTGGCCGTGCTGAACGGAGGCTGGTTCGGGTTGGCGAGTGCGGCGTTGGCAGCCGCCGGCCCGGCCAACCGGGCGATGTCGAAAAACGCGGCAGCATCGGTGAACACGTCCAGGCTTGGCCCACTCAATCCCGGGCTGACGATGAACAGGTGCCGATCCATCTGCGTGAACCGCGTCGTCACGCCCGCCTGGGGCAGCAGGTACGACCGCGCCACCTTCTCTGCGCCTGCGCCGCCGCGAGTTCCGCCTCACGTGCCTGGATGGCCGGTTGGTTCTCCAGCGCGGTGCGTACGCATTCTTCCAGGTTCAGCTTCCGAACCTCGGGAATCGGGTCCGCCGCACATACTGTGCCAGCGAGAAGGACAACTCCGCTCAAGGCAAGGCACGCTGCGCGGATGTGACAAATCGTCATGGGCGTTTCGCCTCGTGGTAGTGCTGATGCCGGCGCGCACGCCGGTCGCGGGGGATTCAAGGATTTATCGATTCTCCGAAGAGCAGTTCTCCACTCCAAGCCGCTACAGGCAGGGAGTCAGACGGCGCAGACGGCTGGCGGGCATGCTTTGCACGACTGCACCGTTTTGGTCGGATACGTTCGATGTGCCGCCCGCGCAGGTGAAATATGGAAGTGATGGCAGCAGATCGATCCACTCTCTCGAATCGCGCTTGACGATCCTGAGAGCCTCACCGCATCCCCACCCCATACCGCCCCGGCGCCATGATGTTCTCCGGATCGACCGCCCGCTTCAGCGCCTCGGCCAGGCGGCGATACTCCGGGGCCTCGGCCAGGATGCGGTCCATGTAGTGGACGCTGGTTCGATACTGCTGGTAGCCGGCCCGGATCGTCGCGTCGCTCAGTGCCTCGAACAGGGCCGAGGCGCGGGCGGCCTCGTCGGCGCTCTCCTTGTCGTAGAAGATCTCCATCAGCATCACGACCGAGCGCGGGTTGACCAGGATGAAGGAGAGTGAGAAGTCGATGCCGTGCTTCTGGAAGAGCGGGCGGCAGAGACCCAGGACCTCGCTGACGTGGCGGCCGGTCAGCGGGACCACGGGGGCGAACCACATCAGCCCGCAGCCGTCGCGGCCGGGGTTCACATCGGTCCGCACACGCCCCTTTTGCGACTTGAAATAGGCACAACTCACGATGAATTCGCCGGGAATCCCCTTCAGGATCGGATAGACGTGCGGCACCACCTCCAACGTCTCCACCGGGGCGGACGAGGTCAGGCACGTCATCAGCCAGCGCGTCAGGGACGACAGGATTGGCGTGTTTCGGAATCTCTTCACGAGGTTGATGAGCCACTGGGCACGCGCGATGCCGCGGTCGTCGAGGAAGGTCAACGTGCCGTAGGGGGCCAGCGCAGGCGGACCAGGGCCCGCCCGGCCCGGACCTGGGCGGCACCACCGTACAAAGCGCCCGTCAGGTTCCAGGGGGCGATGCCGTACTTTGCCCGGAGGCTGGCCAGCGCTTCGTCCGACAGACAGGTTTCGCCGGGGCGGAGCAGGTCGTGGGGATACTGCGTCAGCAGGGTGAGGAACAGGAAATCGTTGACCATGTGGAGGTTGCTCTGCACCGCGCGGCGGAGGGCCAGGCGGCGCAGGGCGTCGATGACGGCGGGCAGATCGCGGCCATCGCGCATCTGGAAGAAGTAGCCGTTGATGACCTCCGGCTCGGGCATGAGCCACAGGCCGGCCCGAACCACGATGCCGAGGCTCGACTGGCTGAAGAGACCTTCGAGATACGGTCCGGTGCCGTACTTGTAGGTGTGCCAGGTCTGGGCGTTGGCGGGCCCGGCCCCGGTGCGGACCAGATCGCCGTTGGGCAGGACGACCTCCAGGCCGCACAGGTGGCCGAAATGGTCGCCGTAGGCCGTGTAGCCGACGCCGCGTTCCAGGGCGTTGCCCAGGATGCTCCCTTCCGGAGTGGAGTCGGTCACGTCGGCCCAGAGCCGGCTGCCGGTGGATTTCAGGTGATCGTTGAGCTGCCGCTGGGTGACGCCCGGCTCGATGACGGCGTAAGCCAGTTCTTCGTTGACCTCGATGCGGTTGAGGCGTTCGAGCATTAGGATGATGGCGCCGTTGTCGAAGGCCATGGTGGCGCCGTAGCCCCAGTTGCGCCCCTTGCTGAAGGCCCAGATGGGGATGCGGCAGTCGGCGGCAATGCGCACCACCTGCTGGACCTCGGCAGCGTTGGCGGGATGGACGACGGCGGCGGGAACGCGGCGCCATGGGATGGTGTCGCTGGCATAGCGTGCGGCCGCCTCCTCGCCGACCAGGACGTGGGCATCGCCGACGGCATGGCGCAGGCGAGCAACGGCGGCGGCAAAGGGGCCCTGGTCCAACGCGGGCGGCGCTCCATCGGAGGGGGACTGGTCATGCGAGTCTCCGGCGTGCGACCTTGGTATGGGCCTGGCGGGGCCAATCCTGGGCAGCCCGAAGCGCCAGCGAGGATTCGCCGTTCGCCCTCGCTGGCGCTTGGGGCTGCCCGCAGTCCGGTCTGGGCAGCCCGAAGCGCAGCGCGGATTCACCGTTCGTCCTCGCTGGCGCTTCGGGCTGCCCAGGACCCGTCACTAGCGACGGGCCGCTGATGCTCTACTCGCCCTTCTTCACGGCCAGGTAGTAATCCATCACACGCGGCAGGTACTCCTCGACTGGCGGCACCTGCAATCCCTCCTTCTGGAAGAAGGCCTGCGTGGCCCGATTGTCGAACACCTGCTCCTCGTCAAGATAGGCCAGGAAGTACGGCAGCGTTTGCAAGGCCTTTCGCGTTCGGCCGATGGTGACGCGCCCGCCAACGAGCACAATGGCCTTCACCAGGCCGCGCGGCCACTTGCGAAGCGACGGCAGTTCACGGCCGTGCTGGCGGAATAGCACCCGCACCTGCTCCGTCAATGCGGCCAGGGTCGGAGCCGACTCCGGGCCGGAGCAGAGGTGCATGATACGACCCGCGGCGTCCGGCCGGTTGACCGAATGCTGGATCGCGGCGGCCACATAGTCTACCGGAATGATGTCCAGCTTCACGCCCCCGGTTTCGGGGATGACGCCGAAGGTGCGACGGCCGGCGAGGAATTCGCCCAGGTAGTAGAAGACCTGAAAATGAACGATCTTCCCGGTCCGCGAATCGCCGATGACCATACTCGGCCGGTGAATGGTGGCGGGCAGGCCGGCACGTATTTCATCGAGCAGGTACGCTTCCGCCTCGGCCTTGGCCGCCTCGTAGGTGTTGTGGAAGGCGCGGGGGCCGGTGAGCGGCTCCTCGGGGACCAGGCCTCGAGTCCGCCCCGCCACGCCCACAGTGCTCAGGAATTCCAGCTTGGCGAAGGTGCCGTTGGCCTGGCAGGCCCTGGCCAGGGCCACCACGTGGCGCGCGGCCTCGACAGCATCTCGGCGGGCGTCCGCAAGAGGCTGGTTGAGGCGGACGTTGCCGGCCGCGTGGACCAGGTGCGTCACCTGGCCGGCCAGGGCGCGGTAGTCGCCCTGGCCCAGCCCGAGAAGGGGTGCCGAAACGTCGCCGCGCAACGCTGTCACCCGCCGGGCCAGGCTGTCCGCCGGATCGACTCCCCAGAATGCGAACAAACGGCCGAGTCGTTCGCGCAGGTGCTCCTCGGAAGCGGCGCGAAGGAGCAACCGCACGCTGGTCTCGGGCTCCTGCAGCAGGCGGGGGACCAGCGCGCTGCCGATAGCTCCCGTGGCGCCGGTGAGGAGGACGCACTTCATCGGCGTTCCTCCACCGTGGCGACCGTCTCGGCGATCGAGCCCGCGCCCGCGTCGGCCTGGGCGTGGAGGGCCTCGATCAGTGCGGCATGGCGTTGGGCAATTTGCTCGCGGCGGAGCTTCAGCGTCGGTGTCAGCTCGCCGGCAGCAATGCTGAGCGGGGCCGGCAGTATGGTAAAGGCCCGGACGCGTTCGTGAGCGGCTAGGGATCGGCCGTGAAGCTCCAACTCGTGGTGAATTAGGGCGCGGATTGCCGGCAGCGTAGCGAACAACTCCTCCCGGGCAGGAATCGCCTCGCCAGCGCGGGTCAGGGCGGCGGCAACGGCATCGGGGTTGAGCACGGCCAGCGCGACCAGGTGCGTGTGCCCGTTGCCGAATATCACGATCTGCTCGATGCAGGCGCTCTGCTTGTAGACCGCCTCGACCCGGGCCGGGGCGATGCGGCGGCCGGTGGAGGTCTTGATGATCTCGGCTTTCCGCCCCAGCAGGTAGAGGAAGCCATCCTCGTCGAGTCGGCCGAAGTCACCGGTCTTGTAGTACCCATCCGCCGTGAACGGCGAACTGCCGCCGGGATCGTTCAGGTAGCCGGAAAAGACGCCGGGCCCTTTGACCAGGATTTCGCCATCGTCGGCAAAGGCGATCTGGTTCATGGGAAAAGGCGGGCCCACGGAGCCGAAGCGGTAGGCATCCGGGCGGTTGACGGCCATCGGCACAGTATTCTCACTCAGCCCATACGCCTCCAGGACAAGCCAGCCCAGGCCGTGGAAGAACTCCAGCAGCCAGGCCGGCGTGGGGGCGGTCCCGGTGATGAGAAACTTGATGCGCCGGCCCAGCACCCGGCGTATCCGGGCGAGGACGAGCCGGTCGAGCACCCGATGCCGTAGCCGGGCCAGCCAGGATAGGCAACGGCCTTGCCGTTCCAGCGCAGCCCGCTCGGCACCGGCGGCCAATGCGGCTTCGACGAGCCGACGCCGCCAGCCGCGGGCTTCCTCCAACCGGGCCCGAATCCCCGCGTGCAGCTTCTCGTAGAACCGCGGCACCGCGACGATGGCGGACGGCTCGACCTCGCGGGCGCAGTCCATCACCTGGCGCGGGTCCTCGACGAAGTGAATGGCGACGCCGCCGGCTACCGCCACCAGGTTCATCATCCGTTGAAAGAGATGGGCCATCGGCAGCCAGCAGAGCGTGGTGTCCTCCGCCCGAATCTGCGGAAACGCCTCGAAAATGGACTGGCAGGCAACCAGGACCTGGCGGTGCGTGTACAGCATGCCCCTGGGCGTGCCGGTGGTGCCGGCGGTGTAGATGAGGGTGGCGGGGTCATCGGCCGACGGGCCGAGGCCGCTGAATTGGGGCTCTGCCGGCCGAGATAACAGGTCGCTCCAGGAAAGCACTCCTGTCGTCTCTGTTTTGTCGCCGAGGGACACGACTGAACCGGAATCCGGCACGATCAGGCAACTGGCCGAGCCGTTCGGCGCGATCGAGGATCAGGCCGCACGCGCCGGAGTGGACCAGGACCAGCTGTGCTTGATCCGGGGGGGCGTGCGGGTCGATGCCGACGACGGCAGCTCCCGCCAGCAGACCGGCCATCTCGGCCACGAACCACTCCCGGCTGGTGGGTGCCAGGATGGCCAGGCGATCCCCGCGATCCAGGCCGATCGCTCGCAGCGCCGCCGCAGCACGGCAGACCTCGGTCCAAAGATCGTGCCAGCGGGTGGGCAGCCAGCGTCCCGGGCCGGCGCGTCGGCAGCAGGCCACCGCGCCGGGCTCTGGGCTGCCCGGCGCCGCAGCAGTTCCGGGATGGTGGCCGGCATCGCGTCCACGGCGTTCCCCTGTGCGCCCGCCGCCTCAGTGGGTGACTTCGACCGGCAGGGAGATGCGCTTGCTGTCCGCCGATGCGCGCTATGGGTAATGCGCAGGTCCGACGGCTTGAGGCCCAGCCATTCGAGCGACCGGGTCACGTTTCGCCCCAGGAAGATCTTCTTGCGGATGATGAAGTTGATGATCGGCATCATGAACGCGCCAGTAACGGCGGCTGGCCTTCCCCTCGCGAATCAGGGCGGCGAACTCCGGGGCGTAGGGATTGTAGCCGAGGTTTTGCAGGTCGGAATACATGAGCAGCCAGTTGACCGGGCAATTGCTGTGCACCGGGCTGGCGTGCTTGCTGCTTGAGATCAGGCCCAGTTCCACCACCTTCTGCATCACGTCGGCCTGGCTGTATTCCCAGGCATGGAATGGCGCCAGGTAGCGCGGAAACGAGGTGCCGGGCGGGTACTTCAGCGGGTTCCAGAACAGGGCCAGGTCCGCCTCGCTAAAGAGACCGCTTTCGCTCAGCTCCGGCGGGGTCCAGTCCTGGGCACAGATCATGTCGCGCGCGAATTCGTACTCCATCCGCTCCGGCTCGGGCTGGCCGGGCGAGTAGCCGGCCACGACCAGCGGAATCTTTTTCTCCACCGCCACGCGCAGAGCATAGCCCTCAAACAACGGGGCACAGACGTAACAGACCGTCCGCACCGCCCCGCGCGATTCCTGGTTCTGAAGCAGATGCCGGAACATCTGCCGGTAGAACCCCTTTCGCGGCGTGTAGACGACGTGATCGACGCCGAGCTTTTCAACCGTGCGGTGGATATTCTGCCAGGCAACGTCCGGCACGTTCATGTTGGTGGTGAAGGCCAGGACGTTGAGCCCGTAATCGCGCTTCAGCCGATAGAGGAGGTAGCAGCTATCCTTGCCGCCGCTGAGGTTGACCAGGCAGTCGTATTCGCCCTGCCCCCGGCAGTCGTGCAGGGCCACTTCGAGGTCGGCTTCACGCTGGCGGCGGAGGATTTCGCGCTGGTCGAGGTTGGTGCGGTCGTGCTCGCGGCAGAAGGCGCAGATGCCGGCCGAGTCGAACGCCGCGCCGGGGACCGTCTCGGGGAGCAAGCAGCGCGTGCAATAACGGGCCATTTGACGGGTCTCCTCACGCCCAACACCCACGCGGGACCGGGGCGGCGACCCTGGCGCGGACAACGGGAAGTGTACTCCCCACAACGGAGGGGTGCAACCGGGGCGATGAGGAGCACGCCCCAGAGCGACTGGTCCCCTGTGCGTCGAGGTCGGCCTCCAGCGGTCGGGCTAACGCGCCCATGGCCTGGTCGAGGGGGCGTGCGGTTTGGACGTGTGTGGTATGTCACGGGGGCGGGTTCTGAATCGAGTCGGAGGGTGGGTGCAAGACCTTCCGCCTTATGAACATCATAACCTGTCCGTATGCGGGGTCTGGTCCTGTTAGCACATCCAGGGTTTTATGGGTGATGTCCTTGTAATGGCCCAGCTTGCTCGTCCATTCCCCGCCATCAATTTGGCGTGCAGCGTGCAGGTAGGCGCCATCCTCGCCGTAAATGGCGATTTTCTCGAACCCAGGTTCGGGAGCGGCGTCTTGACAGATCTCGAATCCAAGCCCCACCAGAACGGCCACCAGGGTTTCCAACCTGTCGTCCCAGGGCGCGTCATCGGGCCAGTAATAGCCCGGCCCGGCAACCGGCTCCCACTAAGCGTCCGAGCGACCCACCGCCCAGGAGATACAGTTGTAGCCGACCGCTGCAGGGCTCGTTATTTCGTAATCGTCCGACTTGAGGCGGGCGAACCACCCCTCAATCTTCGCGTCATGCGACGAAGCCATTCTCTTTCCCCCACTTGACCCACGCCGCCGCCATGTCGTTGAGGCGCCCCCCAGCCTCTTTCGGCACCGGGTCTGCGCCCGTGAGTTCGTGCAGTGCGATGAACCAGTGGTCGGGCTGCCGTTCCAGCTCGATAAGCAAGAAGGGGATGGCGACCTTGCCCATCGCCACGATTGCCCTGTAGGCCGGATGTGCGGCCATTCGTCGCGCGGAAGAGGTAGGGCCTCGTTCTTCCTTCCACTGTCGGGCCAGGCGGTTAAATCTCGCGCACAGGTTCTCATCGGACGGTGGGCAAGCTTGCTCTTGCAATCGCGAAACCGCCTCGGAGGAAGACATGGGTTATCTCCTGTTCGCCGGTCACTCTACCCCAACCACGAAAAAAGAGGCGATCGCAATCAGTACAACTCCAGCACATGTTCCCCGCCGTGAGCCGGATTGCCGATCAGCCGCCGGCCCTGCAGGTCCACGACAAAATCGAGCATCTCCAGCGGGATCTGGCCAATCAGCACCGGCGTATCGTCCGGCACCTCCATCACGTCAACGCTGCAGAAGCGATCCTGGATAGTTAGCCGGACCGTTTCGTACACGTTCACTTGATGGGTTCCCGCGCTAGAAGCGGCGCACTTCTCGTACACCTTTTTGAGACCCAATTGCTGAATCATGCGTGCTGGAAGAGCGACTGTTGTCGCCCCGGTGTCCACAAGAGCGTCCTTCAGGTCGAGCCGTCGAGCCTGTTCCTTGGGGATCATGCCGCGCTCGGCGTCCCAAAGGTCTTTGAGGTTCTCGACCTTGGCCTCCGTCAGTACGCGTCCCATATCATCCGGCTCCATGTGATGGTCTCCTGAGAGGGGCATGTAGTTATTGTAGCAGGAACGCGCGTACGGCGCGACTCACCGCCCCGCCCCCACCGCCGCCTCCTTCGGCGCCGGTGCCGCAGCGACGAACGTCAGCGCCTCGCCACCCTGGTAATCGACCACCACGTGCTGCCCGTCACGCACCTCCCCCTTGAGCAGCATCCGGGCCAGCGGGGTTTCGATCTCGCGTTGAATCGCCCGCTTCAGAGGGCCGCGCCCCGTAGGCCGGGTCGTAACCGGTCGTCACCAGGTGCGTGCGGGCCGCGTCGGTCAACTCCAGCGTGATGTGCCGCTCTTCCAAACGCCGGCGCAGCCGGCCCAGCTGGATCTCGACGATCTTCTTCAGGTGCTCCTCGCTCAGCGAATGGAAGACCACGATTTCATCGACGCGGTTGAGGAACTCCGGCCGGAAGTGGTGCCGCATCTCGTCGAGCACCGCATCCTTCATGCGGTCGTAGACCTCGCCGATGTACGAGCCGCGGTACTGCAGGATGCGCTGGCTGCCGATGTTCGAGGTCATGATGATGATCGTGTTCTTGAAATCGACCGTGCGCCCCTGGCCGTCGGTGAGCCGGCCATCGTCGAGGATTTGCAGCAGCACGTTGAAGACGTCGTGGTGCGCCTTCTCGATCTCGTCGAACAGGATGACGCAGTAGGGCTGGCGGCGCACGGCCTCGGTGAGCTGGCCGCCCTCCTCGAAGCCGATGTAGCCGGGCGGGGCGCCGATCAGGCGCGACGACCGTGTGCTTCTCCTGGTACTCGGACATGTCGATGCGGATCATGGCCCGTTCGTCGTCGAACAGGAACTCGGCCAGGGCCCGGGCCAGCTCGGTCTTGCCGACGCCGGTGGGGCCCAGGAAGATGAACGAGCCGATGGGCCGGTTCGGGTCCTTCAGGCCGCTGCGGGCGCGGACCACGGCCTCGGCCACCGCCGTCACCGCCTCGTCCTGGCCGATCACGCGCTGGTGCAGTTCCTCTTCCAGGTGCAGCAGCTTCTGCACCTCGCCTTCAAGCAGCCTTGACACCGGGATGCCGGTCCAGCGGCTGACGACCTCGGCGATGTCCTCCTCGTCCACTTCCTCCTTGAGCAGGTGCGACTGGCCCTGCTTCTGGGCCAGCTTCTCTTCCTCTTCCTTGAGCTTCTTTTCGAGACCGAACAGGTTGCCGTATTGCAGCTCGGAGGCCTTGTTGAGATCGCCGTTGCGTTTGGCCTGCTCGATATCGTGCTTGGTGTGGTCGATGGCCTCGCGCAGGTTGCGGAGACGCTGGACGGCGTCCTTCTCGGTCTGCCACTGGGCCTGGAGCGTCTGTGCTTGCGTTTTGAGGTCGGCCAGGTCCTTCTGAATGCTTGGCGAGCCGCTCCCGGGAGGCCGGGTCCTTTTCCTTCTTGAGCGCGGTCTCCTCGATCTGGAGCTGCATGACGCGGCGGTTGGCCTCGTCGAGCTCGGCGGGCATCGAGTCGATCTCGGTCTTGAGCTTGGCGGCCGCCTCGTCCATCAGGTCGATGGCCTTGTCGGGCAGAAAGCGATCGGTGATGTAGCGATTGGACAGCACCGCCGCCGCCACCAGGGCCGCATCCTTGATGCGTACGCCGTGATGGACTTCGTACCGTTCGCGCAGCCCGCGCAGGATGGAGATGGTGTCCTCGACCGTCGGCTGATCGACCAGCACCGGCTGGAAGCGGCGTTCCAGGGCGGCATCCTTCTCGATGTGCTTGCGGTATTCGTCGAGGGTGGTGGCGCCGATGCAGTGCAGCTCGCCGCGGGCCAGCATCGGCTTGAGCAGGTTGCCGGCGTCCATCGCCCCTTCCGCCTTGCCGGCCCCGACGACCGTGTGCAGTTCGTCGATGAACAGGATGATCTGCCCCTCGGCCTCCTGCACTTCCTTGAGGACGGCCTTGAGGCGTTCCTCGAATTCGCCGCGGAACTTGGCCCCGGCGATCAGGGCCCCCATGTCGAGGGCGACAATGCGCTTGTTCTTGAGCCCCTCGGGCACGTCGCCGCGGACGATGCGCTGGGCCAGCCCCTCGACGATGGCGGTCTTGCCGACGCCCGGCTCGCCGATCAGCACCGGGTTGTTCTTGGTCCGCCGGGACAGGACCTGGATGACGCGGCGAATCTCCTCATCCCGGCCGATGACCGGATCGAGCTTCCCCAGGCGGGCGAGCTGGGTCAGGTCGCGGCCATAGCGTTCCAGGGCTTCGTAGGTGGCTTCGGGGTTCTGAGTGGTCACGCGCTGGTTGCCTCGCACTTCCTGAAGGGCGGACATCAGCCGGTCGCGGGTGACGCCGAACTCCTTCAGCGTTCGGCCGGCGGGCCCGGTATCTTCGATCATGGCCAGGAGCAGGTGCTCGACGGAGATGAAATCGTCCTTGAACTGCTTGGCCTCGTCCTCGGCCCGGGTGACGGCGCGGTTGAGCCGGCCGCTCAGGTAGACGCGCTCCTCGTCTCCCTTGACGGTGCTCACACGCGGAATCTTGTCCAATTCGCGCTCCACGCGCTGGCGCAGGGCGTTCACGTCCACATCGGCCTTGCGCAGGATCGACACCGCCAGTCCCGGCTCCTGTTCGAGCAGGGCCAGCAGCAGGTGCTCCACGTCGATTTGCTGATGGCCCCGGCGAATGGCCAAGCCCTGGGCGGCCTGGAAGGCTTGCTGGGCTTTTTCGGTAAAGCGGTTGATGTCCACGATCTGTCCTCCAGCAGTTCCTCGGCCCGCCATGCGCTGGCCAGCGATCGGGGGGATAGCGGTGACAGGGAGAGGGCCCACAGTCTGAATGCAAGGGGGATGCCAAAACAAGCCCTCAGCCCCAACGATGCCGCAAGACAAAGTGGGCTAATGAATTGCGCACATGCTCGCCTGAAGCCCGGCTCCCCTTCGGCTGCCGAAACCGAGGGGCGGAAGCCTGGAACTGTGACAAGTTGTCACACGCAGCCGTCAGCGATTTGGGTTTTCCCTTGCTCATCCGCCGTCGCTCAGCCTATCTTGAACGTGGCCCTTCTGCCTGCCACACGCCTTCCTCCCGCCAGGTACTGCCGATGATGCGTCGCCGAATGTCCCATTCGTTAGCCCGGCTGCTTGTGACCTCGGTTGTGGCACTCCTCGCGATCGCGGGGCCGACGCCGGCGCAGAAGGAAATCGACAAGGACCATGCTGCGAAAATGGTCAAGGGACTCGACCTGTTCAAGAACCAGGTCCGCACGGTGCTGGCCGAGAAATGCCTCAAGTGTCACGGCGGCAAGACTACCGAAGCGGGGTTCAACCTCAGCGATCACGATCGGCTCCTCAAGGGCGGCGAGTCGGGGCCGGCCGTGCTGCCCGGCAAGGGGAAAGAAAGCCTGCTCACCAAGCTGGTGGCGCACCAAAAAGAGCCGTTCATGCCCCATCAGGCCAAGGAAACTGCCCGACGACCTGGTCGCCCGCATCGCGGAGTGGATCGACAATGGGGCTCCCTACGATGAGCCCCTGGTGCCGCGGGCGTCGCCGGAGCCGCAGTGGACGACGAAGGTCGTCCCGGCTACCGCCCGGGAACACTGGGCGTTCCAGCCGCTAAGGCACTCCGTACCGCCAGCGGTCAAGGACACCGGCTGGTGCCGGACGCCGATCGACCGCTTTGTGCTGGCCCGGATGGAGACCGCGGGAGTTGCTCCGAACCCCGCGGTGGACCGTCGCCGCCTGATCCGCCGGGTCTATTTCGACCTGACGGGTCTGCCACCCGGCCCGGAGGAGATCGAGGCCTTCGTGAACGACCGCGATCCCGACGCCTATCCGAAGGTGGTCGAGCGGCTGCTTGCCAGCCCGCAGTACGGCGAACGCTGGGCCCGCCACTGGCTCGACCTGGCCCGCTTTGCCGAAAGCCACGGGTTCGAGCACGACTACGACCGGCCAACCGCGTATCACTATCGCGATTTCGTCATTCGGGCCTTCAACGAGGGCATGCCCTACGACCGCTTCGTGAAGTGGCAAATCGCCGGTGACGAGTACGCCCCGGACGACCGGCTGGCCCTGACGGCGACCGGCTTCCTGGCGGCCGGCGTCCACAGCACGCAGATCACCAAGAACGAGGTCGAACGCCAGCGCTACGACGAGCTGGACGACCAGCTCGCCACCGTCGGCACGGCGATGCTCGGGCTGACCATCGGCTGCGCCCGCTGCCACGACCACAAGTTCGACCCGATCCCGCAGCGCGACTATTACCGCCTGTTGGCCACCTTCACCACGACGGTGCGCACGGAGGTCGAGCTAAAGCCATTACCGGGCTCGCCCCCGCCAAGGCCTGGTGCCAAGCCGGTGCCGGTAAAGGCGCTGATTTGCAGCGAGGGGTTGCCGGCGGTTCGGCTGCACACCCAGGGGGGCGACTTCCTGCCAGAGACGCATTTCCTCCGCCGGGGCGATCCGAATGCGAAGGATGGCGTGGCCACGCAGGGATTCCTGCAAGTGTTGCTGCCGTCGGCCGGGGCTGAGAAGCGTTGGCAGACGGCGCCGCCCGCGGGCTGGCGCACCTCCTATCGTCGTCGCGCCCTGGCCGAATGGCTGACTGACGTGGACCAGGGCGCCGGCCGGCTGCTGGCGCGGGTGATCGTCAACCGCCTCTGGCAACATCACCTGGGCCGCGGGCTGGTCGCCACGCCCAGCGATTTCGGCAGCCGCGGCGAGCGACCGACGCATCCCGAACTGCTCGACTGGTTGGCTGCCGAGCTGATCGCCAACGGCTGGCAGCTCAAGCCAATTCATCGGGCGATTGTAACCAGTGCCGTCTATCAGGAGGACTCGCGCCTGGACGAGGCGAAGGCGGCCGTCGATCGCGACAATCGGCTGCTGCTGGCGGCGTCCCGCCCGCCGCCTGGAGGCCGAGGCCATCCGCGACTCGCTCCTGGCTGTCGGCGGTGTGCTGGACGAACGCCAGCTCGGCCCCGGTACCCTGGACGAGGCGAGCAAGCGCCGCAGCATCTACTTCACCGTCAAGCGCAGCAAGCTGATCCCGATGCTGGTCGTCTTCGATGCGCCGGAGGCCCTGAGCGGCATCGGCGAACGGCCGACGACGACCATCGCCCCGCAGGCCCTGTACCTGATGAACAATCCGCAGGTTCGCCAGTATGCCCGGGGCCTCGCTAGGCGCATCGCACCGGATGGCAAGACGCCTCTGGAAGAGGCCGTGCGGATGGGTTACGTCATTGCGCTGGGGAGGGGCCCGACGGCAGGGGAGCTGGCCGATTCGTTGGGGTTCGTGAAATCGCAGGCGGCGGATTATGAGACGGCGAAGAAACCACAGGCCCGCGAGCTGGCGCTAACGGACTTTTGCCAGACGTTGATGTGTCTGAATGAGTTTGTGTATGTTGATTAGGGGAGCCGGTTCATTCAATTACCGGGGGTAGCCATGACGCCTGAACAGCGGCTAGAGGAGAACGAAGCGGCGTATCGGCGGCTCAAGCCGATGATCGATCGGACGTACCCGAAAGGGCAGTTTGTCGCGGTCGCCGATGGCCGCGTGATCGCCGATGCCGCCACGTTCGACGAGTTGTACCAGACCCTCCTGGCGGCGGGAACGAATCCTCATGAGATCATCGGGGTGCAGGTTGGGATCGACGATGAGATCTACGGGGATATTCTGGGCTCCACGTTCTGGCCCGAACGCGAGCCCCAAGCATGAGTCCCTCGCCCCAAGAGCAGAGAAACCCCTACAAGGGTGCACCCGCTCGCCCCTGGATACGCGTTGGACTCGCGGACCGTACTGGTAATGTCGAGGAAGTCGATCTGGTGGCCGATACAGGGTGTCCGTTTCTGATGATTATTGGCACGGCACGATTCAGCCGGCTTCTGTTGATCCCGTCGCCCCCACTCCGAGCGACATATGGCTGGATGCGAGGCGGCCGCATTCGAGTCATGATCCCGGCGATTGGCTTTGATCAAACCATCCTTGGCCATGCAAGCGACCTCGGCGTGGCTACCACGCGCAAGAGCCATCCCGATTTCGCCGGCCTCGTCGGACTGCCTTTTCTCCGCCTCATGGAGTACGGCGGCGACGCCGATTGGTTCTGGATTCGCCCCGCTGGGTCGCCGCCGTGACTCTCGCGCATTCGGTGGGGTTCGTGAAGTCGCAAGCAGCTGAGTACGAGGCGGCGAAGCGAGGAGCGGAAAGAAGAGGAGGCGCGACCGGGAACGGAGGAGGAAAAAGGGGCGCGACCAGTGAAGGAAGTAGGAGGGGAAGGTAAGTGGAAGTACCAAGCGTGCGCCCTTCTTCGACCGATCCACGGCGCTCGGGAACCTTGCCATGAACATGAGTGAGATCGTCGCAGGGCTTTATTCGCTCAGCAACCGCGAGCGGTTCGCTGTCATCGAGATCGCCTCGCAACTCATCCGCGAAGACCTCGCCTTGGCCGCCCATACGCTCGCAGAACGGGCCCGGCGGTTGCAGGCGGCCGCTCTCGCTGCGAAGGACTTGTACGAGCCGGGAGGAGAATTGGCTGAACTGACCGACCTGCACGGCCTCGAAGGCTTCGATGAAACAGTGTTTCGGCGATCCGTGAACCAGGCAGCTTACCGACGGCTGAAGCCGCACATCGACCAGACCTACCCGAACGGGCGGTTCATCGCCATCGATAGCGGCGAGGTCCTTGCGGATGCGGCGACGCTCAATGCATTGATCGCTACCCTCAAAGAATTGGGAAAGGACTCGCGGGAGGTACTCGCTGTCCAGGCCGGGGCAGAACATCCCCGATACGCCGCGCTGTTGGGCATCGCGCTACATCCGCTATGAAAGGCAGCCGATGAATATCCCGCAGCTCTTCGCCCCGCCCAATCCCACCTACGCCTCCCGCCGCGAGTTCCTCACCCGCGCCGGCGGCGGACTGGGCCTGCTCGCTCTCAGCGGATTGCTTCAGCAGGAGGAACTCCGCGCAGCGCCGGTCAACCCGCTCGCCCCGCGCGAGCCGCACTTCCCCACCCCGGCCAAGTCGGTGATCTGGCTGTTCATGAACGGCGGACCCAGCCACGTTGATACCTGGGATTACAAGCCCGCACTGGCAAAAC
The DNA here is from genome assembly GCA_963827935.1 of uncultured Planctomycetota bacterium. Lineage (GTDB taxonomy): Bacteria > Planctomycetota > Planctomycetia > Gemmatales > Gemmataceae > DATFNV01. The sequence continues at coordinate 387,021 of CAWHCN010000008.1, forward strand.
TCGACGGCAAGGAGCTGAAAGGCTTCGACAAGGACACCGGCTTCTTCACCGACCAGGTCGGCCCGCTGATGAAGTCGCCCTTCCAGTTCCAGCGGCACGGGCAGTGCGGCGCCTGGGTGTCGGAACTGTTCCCGAACATGGCCAAGCACGTCGACAAGATGGCGTTCCTGTATTCCTGCTGGACCGACTCGAACAATCACTCGCCGGCCCTGTTCAAGATCAACACCGGCTTCAGCCGCATGGGCTTTCCCTGCGTGGGCTCCTGGGTGACCTACGGCCTGGGCAGCGAATCGCAGAGCCTGCCGGCCTTCGTCGTGATGTACGACACCCTTGGCCGGGGCATCCCCAAGGGGCACTCGCAGAACTGGGGGGCCGGTTTCCTGCCCAGCATCTACCAGGGCACCGCCCTGAAGCCGCAGGGACCTCCCATCGACGACCTGGCCCGCAGCGGCGACATGAGCGACCGGCAGCAACGGGCCCAGCTTGATCTGCTGCGCAGCTCAATGGGCGGCGCCAGGAGCAGGCACCGGCCGAGCCGGAGCTGTCCGCCCGCATCGAAACCTTCGAGCTGGCCTACCGCATGCAGATGGCGGCCCCCGAAGCGATCGACGTTACCCGGGAAACCGCCTCCACCCAGAGGCTTTACGGCCTGGACGACAAGAAATGCACCCACTTCGCCCGTCAGTGCCTCATTGCCCGCCGCCTGGTGGAGCGCGGCGTGCGGTTTGTGCAGATTTATTCGGGCGGCATGGACAATCAGCTCAGCTGGGACGGCCATAACGACATTGCCGGCAATCATCGCGGCTTCGCCCGTGAGACCGATGTGCCCATCGCCGGCTTGCTGAGCGACCTGGCGTCGCGCGGGCTGCTCGATTCGACGCTGGTCGTCTGGGGCGGGGAGTTCGGCCGGCTGCCCGTCTCCCAGAAGGGCGCGACGCCCGGCCGCGACCACAACCCGCACGCCATGACCTACTGGCTGGCCGGCGGCGGCATCAAGGGCGGCACCCTGCACGGCGCCACCGACGAGGTCGGCCTCAGGGCCCAGGTCGATCGTGTCAGCGTCAACGACCTGCACGCTTCCCTGTTGCACCTGCTCGGCATGGACCACAAGCGGTTGACCTACCGCTACAACGGCCGCGATTTCCGCCTTACCGACGTGGCCGGCAACGTGGTGAAGGCCGTGCTGGCGTGAGAACCCGACGAGGCCGTCTCTTTGCCTTCGTTCCCAAGGACTGTTAGGCTGGGGGAGTCAGTCAATTTCGGGTAGAATGGTACAGACTCGTTCGTCTTCTTGTTGTCGGATGTTGCCGGCTCCGCCTCCGGCAGTCTCCGAGTCGCAACCCTTGACAGGGACCCACCCCATGATCCGCACCGGCCGATCGCTCGTCGCCGTAGTGGTAGTGCTGCTCACCGCCAGCCTTCTCCAGGCCCAGGAACCGATCAAGTTCGCCCGCGCACCCGACATCTCGCCGGACGGGAAACTGGTCGCGTTCAGCTACCTGGGCGACGTCTGGGTCGTCGAGACGATCGGCGGCGTCGCCCGGCCGGTCACCATGCACCAGGCGCACGATACCAACCCCGTGTTCAGCCCGGATGGCCGCTCCATCGCCTTTTCCTCCAACCGGCACGGCAGCTACGACGTGTTCGTGGTCGCCGCGCAGGGGGGAAGCCGCGGCGGCTCACGTTCGATTCGGCCACGGATGACGTCACCAGCTGGTCGCCCGACGGCAAGTCGATCCTGTTCACCTCCACGCGGAGCACGGCCTTCCCGCGCTCGGCGGAGCTGTACACCGTCCCGGTTGAGGGCGGACGGCAGCAGCAGGTCAGCGTCAACGAGGGGCGCGACGGCGTCTTTTCGCCGAAGGGGGACCGCATCGCCTATGTGCGCGGGCCGGGCACCTGGTATCGCAAGGGCTATCGCGGCACCTCCAACGACGACATCTGGATCAGCGATGCCGACGGCAAGAACAACCGCCGCCTCACCACGTTCGTCGGCCAGGACGGCTCGCCGATGTGGAGTGCGAATGGGCAGTTTGTCTACTATGTCAGCGAGCATTTCGGTACGCCGGCCAACATCGTCAAGCAGGACGCGGCCGGCAAAGCGCCGCCCGTGCAGATCACGTTTAGCAAGGACGAGGCGGTTCGCCGGGCCCGTATCAGCGGAGCCGGCAAGGATGGCAGCCAGTGGATCGTCTACGAGTGCGGCGGCGACCTGTGCGTGGTCCAGGTCGGCGTGGCCAACGCCGCGCCGCCCCGCCGCATCGCCATCGAAGTCTATGCCGACGACAAGTTCAATGTCGAGGAAGCCCGCACCTTCACCACCGGCTGCACCGAATATGCCCTGTCGCCGGACGAGAAGCACATGGCCTTCGTGGTCCACGGCAGCTTGTGTCTCATGGCAATCGGCGGCGGCAAGGCCCGGCGCCTCACCACCACCGCCGCCTACGATCACGACCTGGCCTGGGCACCGGATGGGCAGAAGATCCTCTTCGTTTCCGACCGCGACGGCCACGACGATGTCTACGCCCTGGAAGGGAACGACCCGGAGCACCCCAAGCTGGTCGATGCCTTGCAGTTCAAGGTCACGCGGCTGACGGAGACGGCCGACCCGGAGAGCGGCCTCAGCTTCACGCCGGACGGCAAGCGCGTCGCTTTCCTGCGCAGCGGCCAGCTCTGGACCATGAACCCCGACGCCACCAACCAGAAGCTGCTGGTCAAGGACAAGGAGGTCATCGACTACGAGTTCACGACCGACGGCAAGTGGCTGGCCTATGCCCGCATGGACGGGTCATTTGCCAGCGAGGTCTACGTCATGCCGGCCACGGGCGGCGAAGCACGGAATGTGACGCGCTACGCCACGGCGAATGCCAACGTGTCGTGGAGCAAGGACGGCAGCAAGCTGGCCTTCCTGAGCCAGCGGCCCGGCGCGCCGTCGCTGTACGTGATGTCCATGCAGAAGCCGGCCGCTCCCGGGGCCGCCCCCAGCACGGCCATCGACTGGGATGACATCCACCTGCGCATCGAGCAGCCGGCCCGGGCCGATGTCCAGGAGGGCGCCATCTCTCCCGAGGGGAACCGGGTGGCCTACAGCTCGGTCGAGCCGGGCGGCGCGGTCGATCTCTGGGTCGCCAGCGTGCCGCGCGGCAGCATCAATCGCCTGACCACCAGCAACCTGCACCCCCGGCAGATCCAGTGGTCGAAAAAGCATCCCAACCTCGTCTACTTCCGCGACGGCGGCGGGCAACTGCACATGGCCCGGCCGGATGGCGGCATCGTCACCACCGTCTCTTTCCAGGTCAAGATGACCGTCAAGCGCGACGAGGAATTCCAGGAGATGTTCGACCAGAGCTGGCGCGCCCTGGCCGAGAACTTCTACGATGCCAAGTTCCACGGCAGCGACTGGAACGCCGTCCGCGCAAGCTATCGTCCTTTGGTGAAGCATGTCGCCATGAAGGAGGACCTGTATGCCCTGATCTATCTGATGCTTGGCGAGCTGAACGCCTCGCACCTGGGAGTGTACGGCTTCAGTTCGGGACCCGACGAACTGACCGCGGACCTGGGGTTGCTCTTCGATGAAACGTATCGCGGTCCGGGTCTGAAGATCGCGGAGGTCATCAAGCGTGGCCCGGCCGACAAACGCGGGCTGACCCTGCGGCCCGGCGAGTTCATCGCCAGCATCGACGGCACGCGCATCACCGAGAAGAGCGATGTCAGCAAACTGCTCAACGGCAAGGCCGGCGAGACGGTGGTGCTCCAGGTTACGTCCAACGCCAATGCCGACCCGCGATCCCAAGGCGTTTCGCCGCGTCGAGGTGCAGGCCAGCAGCCGCGGCGTCATCGGCAATCTGATGTACGAGCGCTGGGTCGAAAACAACGCCAAACGCGTGGCCGAGCTGAGCCACGGCAAGCTCGGCTACATCCACATTCCCAGCATGGACAAGGAAGGGCTGGATCGCTTCGTCCGCGCCCTCTATTCGGACAACTTCGACAAGGAAGCGATCGTGCTGGATGTGCGCTTCAACGGCGGCGGCTTCACGCACGACCAGGTCCTCAACTACCTGGGCGGCCGCGAGCACACCCTGTTCCGCCAGCGCTACGGCGGCGAGGGGCTGGTCATGCGCAATTACGACCGCAAATGGACCAAGCCGCTGGTCCTGCTCATCAACAATCGCTCCTACAGCGATGCCGAGATCTTCCCCAGCGCCTTCAAGACCCTGGGCCTGGGTAAGATCGTCGGTCAGGCGACGGGGGCCAACGTCATCGGGACCGTGGAGATGCCGGCTGATCGACGGCTCCGTCTTCCGCCTGCCGCGTATTGGCGTTTATAACGTCCGCGGCGAGGACATGGACAAGATCGGCGTCACCCCCGACGTGACGGTGGACACCGATCCCAACCAGCTGGCCCAGGGGATCGACGCGCAGCTCGACCGGGCCGTGCAGGTGCTCACCGCGGACGTGGCGGAGTGGAAAAAGACACATTCCAGAATAGCCCAGGGCGAAGGCGTGCGGCCGCCGATGACGCCCGGCACGACGACGCCGGGCACCACGGCACCGCCGCCGATGGGGAAATGAACCGGCGCGGACGGCTTGTCATCGGCCTGATGGAGAGGTAATGATGAACGTCAGGAAGGCAGGGCAGGCATCTGGTTAACGGGCCTGGCGGTCGTCATGGGGGCGGCCCCAGGCGCGCGATGCCGGCGTCGGACGGGCGCTTGCCTCTCTGCATTCAGCCGAGAGGTGTCGATGTGTCCACGGCACTCCTGTTGGAGTACTACCGGCTCTTGCCGGAACCAAAGAAAGGCGAAAACGCCCGCGCCTGGGCGACTCGTCTCGACGCAGGGCTGACGCGGTTCAAGGCCGATGTCCGCAAGCGCTACACGGAAGGCACGCTGCAACGTCTCGCCGAGGCGCCCGCGCCGACAACGCGGCGGGCGGCCCTGCTGGCACTGCACCTGATCGGCACCATGTCGTCCAACGAGGCGGTGGCCCGGCGGCTGCGCGACGAGGACGTACAGGTGCGGCAAATGGCCGCCGACGCTCTCTGGGCCCTTTGGTTCCGTGCCGGGGCCGATGCCGACAACCAGGCCCTTCAGACGGCGCTACAGCAAGCCGATCCCAAAAAGGGGGTGGCCCAGCTGACGCGCTGATCCGCAAGGCGCCGCGACTTTGCCGAGGCCTATAACCAGCGCACCATCCTTTACTTCCAGCTGCAGGAATACGAGAAGTGCGCAGGCCGACTGCGAGAAGGTGCTGGAGTTGAACAAGCTGCACTTCGGGGCGGCTTCCGGGCTGGGACGCTGCTATCTGCGCTTGCGGTTGCCCGAGCCGGCGCTGAAAGCCTTCCGCACCGCCTATGCCATCAACCCCCACCTCGAAGGCGTGGAAGACGCCATTCGCGATCTGGAAAGCGTCCTGGGGGGGGAGGAGAAGTAAAGCGGTTAGCCGCGACGCGGAGGGGAGCGCTGTTCACCCAAGCGCTCCCCTTCGGGTCGCGGCTAACCGGACAAGTCCACCGCGTACCAGACCGTTCCTCCGTCCACCAGTTCGACGCGCACTTCGTGCCCCGTTGGCGCCGTGACCACCTCGAACGTTTGGCCCTCGGACGTCGGAATGATGGTCGCATAGTGGACGGAGTGTCCGTCGAGCAGGATGTACAGTTCCAGCGGCCGCTCCGCACAGCCGACAACTTCGCCGGCCACTCGCAACTCGGCTGCGTTCGCCGTAGCGCGGACCCTGCGCAGATAGGCGGTCCGCCGTATCTCCAGTGCCACCTCGCCCCACTCGGCGTCGTCGTTCGCGACGGTCAGGAACAGCTCGTTGCGGGCACGCAGCAACCCCGTCACCTCGTGCTCGAACGGGGAGCCATCATCGTGGCAGCCGAGCATCTCGCCGTTGAGCAGCACTTCGACGCGGCCCGGAAAGCCGCCGCAGGTCAGCCAGATGCGTTCATCGGCATCGATGCGGCCCGGGTAGCCGAACCGACGCAGCCAGCGTACCCCGTCGGCCAGGGCCTGGCTTTTCCAGGGGCCGCGCAGGCGAATGCGGTGCGGGTAGTGGACGCCGGGCTCGTTCATCATGGCGCAGGTCCTCTGGCTAAGCGCTGCCGGGAGGGCGACAGGCAAACGGGGTTCACAACACATGCACGCAGGCCACCCGCGTTGTGGCACGGTCTCCTGACCGTGCCAGTTCGGCTGACCGAAGGTCTCCACGCATCCATAGCGGATTCCGGGAGACCTTCGGTCAGGCCGGGTGGCACGGTCAGGAGACCGTGCCACAACGGGGGCGGATTCCGGGAGACCTTCGGTCAGGCCGGGTGGCACGGTCAGGAGACCGTGCCACAACGGGGGGGTAGTGGACGCCGGGCTCGTTCATCATGGCGCAGGTCCTCTGGCTAAGCGCTGCCGAGAGGGCGACAGGTAAACGAGGTTCACAACACATGCACGCAGGCCACCAGTTCGGCGTGCGTAAGCGTTCGCTCGGCCGGCACCAGGGCATAGCACGCCGGCTCGGCCATGCAATCGAGGATCACCTGGCAATCGTTGGGCATGTCAAAGCCGCGGTCGCAGGGGATATGGCCGGTGACGAGCAGGTCGGCATCGACTTTGGCGAGGAAGGCGGCCACGTGCGCCGCCGTCGTGTCGCGTCCCCACACCAGCCCATAGACCGACCCACCCGGCTGGTACTCGGCCGGGTCGTGGACCTCGCGTTCCAGGACCGCGGGGTCAAACGTTGCCAGCCACTTCGCCGGCGGCAGGCTGTGGCTGAGGAAGATTCGGTTGGGCAGGCGAACCGCGAGGGCGGCGACGGCGAACAGCTCCAGGTAGGCCGCGTAAACCTCCTCGGCCCGCGACCCATATGACGACCAAACTCCCTCCCAGAAGAGGTCGTTGTGCGTGGCGTCTCCCTTGAAGATCGGGCGATCGGTCATCTGGGCCAGCTCGTGATTGCCCAGAAGCAGGTGGACGCGCCCAGGGTACTGACAGACCAGAGCGGCCACCAAGTCGACGAGTTGGTGCGACGGGTCGCCGCCCGGCCAGTCGGCGCGGGCGTGGATCAGTTCTTGCAAGACGGAATGGCGGCGAGGCCGGCGGGCCAGGTCGGCGGCGGCCAGCAACTTGCGAAAATTGCCCAGGTGGCCGTGCAGGTCGCCGGCAATCAGAAGGTCGGCGGCGGGCGGCACGACCAGGCGGCCCCGCCGGCCCGGCGTGGCCCGAAATACCTGCGCGGCGCACTGCAGCGTGTGCAGTAAACGGTCCGGGTCCGGCATGGCCTGCGTCCCTTGTTCCCTGTCCTTCGTCCCCCGTCATAATCCACAGATCCGGCAGAGTCCGCGAAGGGCGGATCGGCGGGCACCAGGCCGAGGACAAGGGACCGGGGACCTTGTCAGCGACTCTTCCTTTACTGACAATTTTACCTATGATGCCCTGGGAGGACTTTCCTCCCGATTTTGGCTGGCAAGACGGTGCAACGGACAACCGGGGAAAGGCTGCCGGCCGCGCCGGGCCGCGTTCGGCCGAAAGTGCTATCCTACATCACTGATGACCGCGACGGTCCTGGGCCCCACGCCCAGCGTATCCTACCCCCCTGCCCGCGACCCCGCCCGACCCGAGGCAAGAGCCCGTTCCATGGACCTGGCTCGCAACCTGAAGATCGACAGCGTCTCTCGGCTGAACCCGACCCCACCCTACCAGGTCGAGCCGGGCCAGACGGTTGCGGACGCTGTTATCCTCATGCGCGAGAAGAACGTGGGCTGCCTGCTGGTCTGCCGCGAGGAGCGAGTGATCGGCATATTCACCGAGCGCGACCTGATGCGCAAGGTGCTGGCGGCCGGTCAGCCCTTGACCCTAAACGTGGCCAACGTCATGACGCCCAATCCGGTGCAGGTCCACCGCAAGGAGCCAATCGGCGCCGTCATCCGCCGCATGGAAGAGGGCGGTTACCGTCATCTGCCCGTTGTGGACGATGCCGGCCGCCCCGTCGGTGTCCTCTCGGTCAAACGTATCGTCCACTACCTGGTGGAGCATTATTCGCCCACAGTCCGCAACCAACCCCCCGATCCGGCCGTTGTGCCCGAAGCGGCCGAAGGGGCCTGAACACCAGGGCGAGCGGCCGGGGTAAACCAGCCGGTTAACACCGGCCGCTCGCCCGCCCGGAAGAGGTATCCATGAGCCGCGTCCAAGACGGCGGAACAACCCGTCCGCGGGAACAAGGCAGCGCAACTGCAAGAACTCGAAGAGGCGACCATAAGGCTGTGCGGCGACTCCGGTGACGGCATGCAGCTGGCCGGCACCCAGTTCACCAACACTTCCGCCATCCTCGGCAACGACATCAGCACCTTGCCCGATTTCCCCGCCGAGATTCGCGCCCCCGCCGGTACCCTGGCCGGCGTCTCCGGCTTCCAGGTTCACTTCTCCATCCCGCGAAATCCACACGCCCGGCGAAAGCTCAACACCCTCGTCGCCATGAACCCCGCCGCCCTGAAGACCAACCTGAGGGACCTCGAAACCGGCGGCATCCTCATCGTCAACAGCGACAGCTTCGGCACGTCCGACCTGGAGAAAGCCCGCTACAAGGTCAACCCCCTGGAAGACGGCTCGCTCAAGGGGTATCGGCTGATCCGCGTGCCCGATCACCAAGCTCAACCGCGAAGCGGTCGAGGAGATGAAGCTAGTCGCCGCGCGAGGCCGACCGCTGCAAGAACTTCTTCGCCCTGGGCCTGGTCTATTGGCTCTACGAGCGGTCGCTGGAGCCGACCTTAAAGTGGATTCGCGACAAGTTCGCGCAAGAACCCGGCCGTGCTGGAGGCCAACAGCCGCACCCTGAAGGCCGGCTACAACTACGGCGAAACGGTCGAGGCGCTGCCGGTCCATTACCGCGTGGCCAAGGCCGACATCAAGCCGGGCACGCTATCGCAAGATCACCGGCAACGAGGCGCTGGCGCTGGGCCTGGTGGCCGCCGCCGCAGCTAGCCGAGCATCCCGCTCGTCTACGCCAGCTACCCGATCACGCCGGCCAGTCGGACATCCTGCACAACCTGGCCGAGATGAAGCGTTTCGGCGTTCGCACCCTGCAGGCCGAGGACGAGATCGCCGCCATCGGCATGGCCATCGGCGCCTCGTTCGGCGGGGCCATGGGCGTCACCGGCACCAGCGGACCGGGCATCTGCCTCAAGTCCGAGGCCATCGGCCTGGCCGTCATGACCGAACTGCCCGCTGGTCATCATCGACGTGCAGCGCGGCGGGCCGAGCACCGGCTTGCCGACCAAGACCGAACAGGCCGACCTGTTGCAGGCGATGTTCGGCCGCAACGGCGAGTGCCCCGTCGCCATCGTTGCCCCGCAGTCGCCCGCGGACTGCTTCGACATGGTGTTCGAGGCCGTGCGCATGGCCATTCGCTTCATGATGCCCCGTGTTCGTGCTCTCCGACGGCTACCTGGCCAACGGGGCGGAGCCCTGGCTCATCCCCAACCCGGCCAAGCTGCCGCATATCGAGGTCAAGCATCCGACGCGGTCCGAACAGCAACGGCAACGGCAATGGTGCGCCGGCTTCCTGCCGTACAAGCGCGACGCTCGCCTGGTCCGCGAGTGGGCCATCCCCGGCACCGCGGGGCTGGAGCATCGCATCGGCGGCATCGAGAAGGAGGACATCACCGGCAACATCAACTACGACCCGCTCAACCACGAGCACATGGTCCGCACACGCGCCAAGAAGATCGAGAACATTGCCGACGACATCCCGCTGCTGAAGGTGCACGGCCCGAGCGAGGGCGACCTGCTGGTGATCGGCTGGGGTGGCACTTACGGAAGCATCACGACAGCGGTCGAGCGGGCGCAGCACAAGGGGCACAAAGTGTCCCAGGCGCATCTGCGCTACCTCAACCCGATGCCGAAGAACACGGCCGCGGTGCTGAAACGCTTCAAGAAGAATCCTCGTGCCCGAGCTGAACGGCGGACAATTGAGTCTGCTTCTGAGGGGGAAGTACCTGGCGCCTGCCGAAAGCCTGAGCAAGGTCCAGGGCCGGCCATTCCTGGTCAGTGAGATCGAGGAAAAGATCGAGGCCATGCTGGCGGACAAGGGAGAGCGTTCCGCGACTGTGAACGACTACGTAGAAGGTGATCTAATCGGAGACTTCGTGGATGACGCCGCCCAGGCCCCGCAAGCCCAATGACTAGCCCCGTGAGCCCAATAGTCCAGAACCTGATCGTCTGTGAGGACATCGAGGTGGACCCGGCGAACCCAAAGCGGGACAAGCTGGTCAATGTGCTCCGGTCGATCCGGTCGGACGACAAGCCGCCCTACCCGCACCGACATGCGAAAGTGTGTGTCCTCGTTCTACTTACAGCTTGTCGGGGGCAGGGCGAAGTTCGTCTTGAGGTTCGGGAGGACGAAACGGAGGACGTGATCGCTCGTACCAAGACCCAAACTGTGTCGTTCCCAAACAGCCCGCTGACTGTTTATCGGTTGCGGTTCCGGCTTCGGGATTGCAATTTTCCTGCACCTGGACTGTACTGGATTCAGTTTTGGTATGGGGACCAAATGCTCGACCAGGAAGCGATAACGCTGTACTGACCATAAAAAGCTCCTGCCTACGCTTGAGGAAATAACGATGTCCACTGCCACGCCCCTCCAAACCCTGACCGCCAAGGACCTCGCCTCTGACCAGGAGGTCCGCTGGTGCCCCGGCTGCGGGGATTACTCGATTTTGGCCCAGATGAAAAAGGCGATGGCGCCTTTGGGCATCCCCGCGAGAAGATGGTGTTCATCTCCGGCATCGGCTGCTCCAGCCGCTTCCCGTACTACATGAACACCTACGGCTTTCACACCATCCACGGCCGGGCGCCGACCTTCGCCACCGGCCTGAAGGCTTCGCCGACCCGACCTCTCGGTCTGGGTCATCACCGGCGACGGCGACGGGCTTTCGATCGGCGGCAACCACCTGATCCACGCCATCCGCCGCAACGTCGATCATCAAGATCGTCCTGTTCAACAACGAAATCTACGGCCTGACCAAGGGGCAGTACTCGCCGACCTCACGCATCGGCACACGCACCAAGTCGAGTCCCGCTGGGCTCGATCGACAATCCACTGCACCCGCTGTCGCTGGCCATCGGTGCCGAGGCGACCTTCGTGGCCCGTACCGTGGACACCGACATCCATCACCTCGCGGCGGTGCTGCAGCGGGCGGCGGCCCACAAGGGCTCCGCCTTCATCGAGGTCTACCAGAACTGCAAGATCTTCAACGACGGCGTCTTCGAGTACGCCACCGACAAGGGCGATCAAGGCCGATAACACCCTCTTCTTGGAGCACGGCAAGCCGCTGATCTTCGGCAAGGACCGCAACAAGGGCATTCGCCTGCACGGTCTCGACCCCGAGGTCGTTCAACTCGGCAGCGGCATCACCGTCGATGACCTGCTCATTCACGACGAGCAGGCCGAGGAGCCGAGCCTGGCCTACTTGCTCAGCCGCATGGTTTACCCGCGACTTCCCAGAGTGCATCGGCATCTTCCGGGCGGTGGCGCAGCCAACCTACGACGACCTCGTCAACAAGCAGATCGAGGACGTGGTCAAGGCGAAGGGCAAGGGCAAGCTCGAGGACCTGTTCGCCAGCGACGATACCTGGGTCGTACAATAACCCGGTTAACCGCGACGCGACGCGAAGCGGAGCGCTGTTCACCCAGCGCTCCCCTCCGGGTCGCGGCTAACCGACGGACTTCACCATGATCTGTCCCCACTGCGGCAACGACAACCTGCCCGGCAACGAGGAATGCGTTCGTTGCAGCCAGGACATGACGCAGCTGGACCGCCCCGTGCCGGGCGACCCGGTCGAGCGCAGCCTCATCGAGGATCCGATCGCCCGCCTTAAGCCGCCCCCCGGTTACTGTCGGTCCGGCGACCAGCGTGCGCGAGGCCATCCGCACCATGCTGGACAAGAATATCGGAGCCCTGCTAGTCGTGGATGACGCCAACCACCTGCTCGGTATCTTCAGCGAGCGCGACGTGCTCACCAAGATCGCCGGTGTTCGGGACGACTATGCCGAGCGTCCGGTCAGCGAATTCATGACACGCGACCCCGAGGCGGTAGGACCGCACCACACGTTGGCCTTCGTCTTGCACAAGATGGATTGCGGCGGTTATCGCCACGTGCCGGTGCTGGAGAACGGCCACCCGATCGCCATGATTTCGGTTCGCGACATGCTCCGCCACATCACGCGGCTGTGCCGCGAGCACTAGGCCGGCATGCGGTTTGCCCTTTCTCCTGCGTCTGCTTCGTCGCCCGAAGCGCGGGGGAGCCGGCAATGCTCAAGCCGTTGCACGTCATCGGCCTGCTGCTGGTGATCCTGGGAGCCATCAACTGGGGGGTCATCGGCTGTCTCCAGGTCAATCTCATCGGTTTGCTTTGTGGCGGCGCGTCGTCGCTGCCCAGCCGGGCCGTTTACGCCGTGATTGGCCTGGCGGGCCTCATGCTGGCGGCCGCCACCATCACCGTCTATAGCCACTGGCGCGTCCCGCGCTTCCCCCGGCAGTGACACCGCCTTTCATTCTCGTTCCGCCTCATCCAGTTCGCGCAAACGCCGGTCGGCGTCGAAGACGGGCTGCGGCAGCGATTCCGCCAGTCGCAGCGCCTCGTCAGCTCCGAGGCCGGCACGGGCCCGCGCCGATCCGCGGAAGACCGGCAGGCCCCGCCGCAGGGCGATGATCTCGCGCCGGGTCCGCCCCTTCGGCGCATCCGGCCAGGGACGATCGCGCTCTTCCAACTCGAAGAACATCGACACAACGGAGCGGATATAGCGCCAGTAGCCCGGGTTGTCCGTCTGAACGAAGAACTGCCCCCCGGGCTCCAGCGCCGCGTGGACCCGGCTCAGGAATCGTGGCGTGATGAGGCGTTTGTGGACCTGGGCTGGATCGTAATATGGCTGGGGATGATAGCAGTGCACTTCCGCGATGCTGCCCGGCGGCACGAACTGGTCCAGGAAGCGCTGGCCATCGCAAACGGCAAAGCGGAGGTTGCTCAGCCCGCGCTGGTTGCCGCGCCGCGTCGCATAGCGGATGACGACCGGCAATACGTCGATGCCGACGTGGTCGAGATCAGGGCGCCAGACGGCACTCTGGAGCAGGAAGCGGCCGTTGCCGCAGCCAATGTCCAGGACAACGGGAGCCTGACGGCCAAACAGAGCCGGCCAGTCGAGGCGGCCCTCGGCGGGGAGATGTTTCAGGGCGGTCTGGGTCCACCGCCCGGGATCGAGGATTTCGCCGGCGATGGGGACGCCGAACTCGCGTTCGATGTGCCGGCGGCGCGGCCTGTCGTCCATGAGCCCATTCTAAAGCAGCATGGGGGATTCGGCAGCGACCCGCCAGCAGGCGATTTCACCCCCGCCCGTAAACTCCCATCACCTGCCCCTGCGCCAGCACGTGCCCCTTGATGGCATCCAGCACCTGCTGCCGCGTCGCCCCCGCCGGTAGGTTCAGCGTCGTATCCAGCGCAAACACCTTGAAATGGTAGTGGTGCGGCGTGCCCTTCGGCGGCGACGGTCCGCCGTAGCCGATCTTGCCGAAGTCGTTCTTCCCCTGGCGGGCGCCGCCGGCCAGTTCCTTCTCCGCCGGCACCCCTTCCGACAGATTCGTCTTGTCAGCCGGCAGGTTGAATAGGACCCAGTGCGTCCAGATGCCGCGCGGGGCGTCGGGGTCTTCGCAGAGCAGGGCGAAGCTCTTCGTGTTGGGCGGGGCCCCGGACCAACGCAACTCGGGCGACACATCGTCGCCGTCGGCCGTGTACTTGACTGGGATGCGGTCTCCCTCCGCGAAGGCCGGGCTCGAGACTTGCAGTGTCATGGTCGATCCTCCCGAAGCCGGGGTGTCCAAAGGCTGGCTGGAGCCAGCCCCACAACCCGCGAGGAGCAACAGCACTGTACAGAGCGACCCGCACTGGCGCATGTCCGGAATCTCCTGGCCACTGACGCGGCTTGCCCCAGCCGTGGCCCCATGATCCGTTCTCTCATCACGATCAGATCCATGTTGATCGGAATGGTGCGGTTTTCTGGTTGCCGCAGGGCCCCCGCTGTGTCCGAATTATATGCAAGGTGGACATTTTTCGGGAAAGAGGCAGGCGCAACCTCCTGTACTGTCATGCCTTGTGATCGCCGGCCCAGGTCGCATATAATTCCGCGCGAATTATATGCAAAGTGGCGCGGCTCCAAGCCTTGACTGCGCTACCTGGCCAGGGCATGTGCCGGCTCGAGGTGGTGTGCAAACCACTCCGCGGCCAGGCGGGCCACTTCTTCCAGGGCGCCGGGCTCCTCGAACAGATGGGTGGCCCGCGGCACGATATGCAGCTCTTTCTCGGCCTCCAGCAGCTCCAGTGCCCGCTCGTTCAGGTCGATGACCGGGGCATCGGCTCCGCCGACGATGAGGAGAGTGGGGGCATGGACGCGCATCAGGGCCGGGCCGGCCAGGTCGGGGCGTCCGCCGCGGGAAACGATGGCCCGCACCACGCCGCCGCGTTCGGCCGCCGCCAGCAGGGCGGCCCCGGCACCGGTGCTGGCCCCGAAATAGCCGATCGGCAACTCCCGCGTCGTGGCCTCGCTGCGAAGCCAATCGGTGGCGCCGATCAGACGCTGGGCCAGCAGTTCGATGTCAAACCGCAGGTGGCGTGAGTATTGATCGACGCTCTCCTCCTCCGGGGTCAACAGGTCCATGAGCAGCGTGGCCAGGCCCGACTCGCGCAGGACGGCGGCAACGTACTGGTTGCGCGGGCTCTGCCGGCTGCTGCCGCTGCCGTGAGCGAACAGGATCACACCCTGCGCCTCGTCCGGCACAATGAGCGTGCCCGCCAACTCGACGCCGGCGGTAGTAATCTTCACATCGCGCGTGGCGATCCGTTGCATTGGTGCCTTGTCCATCGCCCCAACCTCCCTTTACAGTACGGGCGTCCGGGCGTAGCATTCCGAAAGTGGCCCTGAAAAGTGATGAGGGTGCATCTTTCGTGCCGTCGGGGCGAGCGAGATTCAGCAGGCGAACTGTCCGATCACAAGAGACGGAGCGCGCATCCCTGTTTCGATGGAGTAAACAGCGTCCATGCAGACCAGTGAACCCCGGACCCGGCGGCAGCGCCGGCGACCTTATGTGATGGCCATGGTGCTGGGCACGGCGCTGACGGCGCTGGGCGGCAGTCCGGCCAGTGCCGCGCCCGAGACGACCCTTCGCGCTGTCAACGACCTCAGCCGCTACTGTACGACATGCTGGCGCAACGCCCGCTTGCACCCCGATATTTGGACCGATTGCACGCAGGAGGTCTTTAGCCGCCTGATGGAGCGTGTCGATCCCGACGGCTGGGGCCGCCTCCTCAAGGACGACTGCGAGGAGCGGCGCGAGTTGCTGCGGGCCATCGACACGGTCAAGAAGCGAACGCAGCGGGGCAAGCACTGGGTTCCCGAGCCGGCCGAGGGCGTGGCCGACCGCCGCGACCTGCACCGCCAAGCCGTGGCCGACGAACGCGAGGCCGTTGCCCGCGCGGCCGCCGAGGTCCTGAGCGAACGGCAGCAACGCATCGTGGAGTTGAGCTTCGAGGGCTGGAGCGTGAACGAGATCGCCGCCCAGCTGCGGACCCCGCCCGAGCGCATCAGCGACGAGAAGTACAAGGCCATTCGCAAATTGCGCGGGCGGCTGGTGGATGCCTAGAGCGGCCGGAAACAATGCCGGCCAGCAGGCGTAGGGTGCGTCAAGCGTACTCGCGCTGACGCACCGGGGGCAGGAACGGTGCGTCAGCGCGAGTACGCTTGACGCACCCTACAACTCC
Organism: uncultured Planctomycetota bacterium; assembly: GCA_963827935.1. Lineage (GTDB taxonomy): Bacteria > Planctomycetota > Planctomycetia > Gemmatales > Gemmataceae > DATFNV01. The sequence continues at coordinate 402,815 of CAWHCN010000008.1, forward strand.
CCGCTCGCTCTTCTGGGCGCGAATTTTCCCCATTTAGCCAAGATTGCGCTGACATTTCCCGCAGTCGTGGTACAATCCTTATCCTCACGCGATCCCCTGACTCGAGGCGGAGCCTCTTTCCGCGCTCGGTCTCCCGGAACCGAGACCGTGAACGATCAAGAGTTGAACACTCGACTGAGTCGGATTTCCACGCAATGGACCGTTGTCTTCCAGGCGCATGACCCCGGGCGCCGGGGGTCAGTGCGGCCCAGCAGGTCCTGTTGCAGCGCTATTGCGGCGCGGTTTATCGCTACCTGCTGGGGGCGCTGCGCGATCCGGATGCGGCCGATGCGGCGTCGCAGGAAGTTTGCGCTCCGCTTTGTCCGCGGCGACTTCCAGCGGGCCGATCCCGGTCGAGGACGGTTCCGCGACTTCGTGAAAACGGCGCTGTATCACCTGATTGTCGATTTTCAGTCGCGGGCGAAGGCTGCCCCAGCCCCGGTCCAGTCGGCACCGGCGTCGGCCCCGTCCGCGGAGGAGCTGGCGACGCTCGACCGCGACTTTACCTCGCGCTGGCGCGAGGAGCTGCTGGCCAAGGCGTGGGAAGCGCTGGCCGCCGTCCAGGTGCAGACCGGGCAACCGCTGCACACCGCCTGGCGGCTGCGGGGCGAACGGCCGGACCTCAAGCCCGAGGCCCTGGCCGCGGAGCTGAGCACGCGCCTGGGCCGCCCCGTCGATGCCGGCGAGGTGCGTCAGATTGTCCGCCACGCCCGCGACCAGTTCGCCGAGCTGTTGATGGCGGAAGTCGCCCGTTCGCTGGAGAGCAACGACCCGGGCAAGCTTGAGGAGGAATTGCGGGAGCTGGGGCTGTCGGATTACTGCCGGCCCGCGCTGGAGAAGGCGCGCTCCTAAGGCGGCCAAGATGGGTTGGGTCCAGCTCGCTGTACCGGCACAGTGAAGGAGGCAAGGCATTGGGGCCAGGAGGGCCGTTCCCGGAGACGGCCGAATCGGCCTGTCTCGCCACTGGGTGAGTCTGCCATGCGACTGATGATGCGCCGACGGGGACGCGGGCTTCGGCTGGTGCGCCGCCGTCCCCTGGGCTATTGCCCCTGGCTGGAGCCCCTGGAAGAGCGCCGCCTGCCGAGCGGCGTCTACGCGATCCTGTCGAACGCGCATAACGGGGCCGTTGCGATTGACAACGTGACCGGGACGCAGACGCCGGATTTCGTCCTGACTGGGGCGCCCGATAGTTCCGACCCTCCCGAGCGCTTGCTGGCGCAACGCTTCAACTCAAGCCTGTCGGCGACCGGCCCGTTGATTCAGGTCCCGGTTCCGAGTGCCGCCGGTGTGCAGGTCACGGCAGCGCAGGTGGGCGCGGCAGGCGGCGGGCCCAACAATGAGTTCGTCCTGGGGTCTCCGACCCTGACCTCGACGGCCGCTGGCGCTTCGATTGGGGTGAACGCCCTGCTCTACGCCTCGGACAGCAGTACCCTGCTGCACGCCGCCATCCCGCTGCTTGCTCCAGCCCTGCAGTTTCCGGCGGGGGTGAACAGCTTTGCCAATGTCTACTCCAGTGCCGCCATGGACCCCTCGGGGGCCTTTGTGGTGGCGGAAGACACGTTTGCAGACACCAACGCACCTACTGGATTCATGGAAGGCGATTTCAGCCAGTTGCAGATCTTCGATGCGCAGGGGAATGCGAAGACGGCGGCCATTACCTTGACCAATGTCCCCATGGCGAGCAACTTCATTCAAGCAGCCGCCCCCGTCGTCGCCATGGATAACGCGGGCGATGTCGTGGTGGTGTTTGACAACAACGGACAGCTGCAGTACCAGCGCTTCAATGTGGACTCTCACGGCAACTACGTGGCCGGAACCGTCACGAACATAGGACCTACGCCCTCGGGGCCATTTGCTTCAACAATTCAGTTTTCAGCGGCCATGGACGCGGCGGGCGATTTTGTCGTCGCCTGGGACCAGAATGGGACCGTCAAGGCTCAAGTCGTCCCTGCCCAGGGCCCGCTCCCGAGTCCGATCACCGTCGCCACGAGCTCGTCCGAGGCGCCGGCGGTGGGGATGGATGCCCTGGGCGACTTCGTCGTTGCCTATGACGGGCCGGGGCCGAGCGGCAACTTGATCCTGGACGCCCAGTACTACTCTCACACCGGGGGTGCTCCCCAGGCGATCCAGGGTCTGGGGTTGCCTTCCGACCCGAACGTTTCGCCGGGATCGCCGGCCGTGGCCATGAACGCCGCCGGCTGGTTCGTGGTGGCGCTGGATCAGTACTTCAGTGTCCCGGAGGGCATCTTCGGGGTGCTGCATGCACCCATAGCACCTGGCGCGTCGCCGCAGGCGGATGTCACCGTCGACAAGGAGGCGGATCAACCGACGATCAATGCGGGCGACACCGCCGGCTACAGTCTGGACATCATCAACACCGGCGGGGCCACCGCCACGGGCCTGACGCTCAACGATCCGTTGCCGGCCGGTGCCGGGAAGGACATCAACTGGCAGATCGACACCACGACCGGCACGCCCTCGGATTTCCAGATCACCGGCAGTGTCGGGAATCAGTCGCTGGTCTTGAAACCCGGCCTCACCCTGGCGGTGGGCCACCCCTTCAACGTTCACATCACCGGCGTCACGACCTTCGCAGATGCCCCTTCGCCCACATTCAGCGGCACCCTGGTGAACACGGCCACGGTGAACGCGAGCAACGAGCCGGCGGCAGACCAGAACCAGCAGGCCTCGGCCAGCATCACGGTGCTGGGCAATGTTTCGCCCCCGCCTCCCGATGTGGAGGTGTTCAAGACCGCGGACGACCCATTCATTAGCCCCGGGCAGACGGCCGGTTTCACGGTCGAGATCGAAAACCTGGGGTCGTTTCCGGCGACCGGGGTCACGCTAAACGACCCGTTGCCGGGAGGAGCGGGCCACGACATCAACTGGACGATCGATCCGAGCACCGGCATGCCCGCCGACTTCCAGATCACCGGATCGGTTGGCAACCAGACGCTGACACTGGCCCCCGGGTTTGGCTCGCTGGCCGGGTTCCAGCCGCTCGCCGTACACATCACCGGCCTGACCAGCCTGGCCGATGCGCCCAACGTGTTCCAGAGTTCGGGCGGGTACACCATCGAAACCGGGCAGCTCGACAACACGGCCACGGTCAGTGCTGCCAACGAGCCCCTCGCCCTGCAAAACCAGCAGGCCTCGGCCAGCATCGACCTGCTGGGCCAGACGCCGCCCAGTATTTCGCCGGCGTCCAACCCGACCTCGGGGAGCAGCAGTCCGTCCTCCTCCTCTTCGGTCAACGCCACGGTGGTCAGCGCGATCCAGCAGCCCGCGGGACCCAGCCCGGCGGCCACGCTGGCGACGATTCCGCTCAGCCTGCTGACGCAGGTCAACGCCGCTGGCCTGCTCCCGGCCCCGGCCAATCCTCTGTATGCTCTGCCGCAGTACAACCCCAGCCCCGGCCCGACCTTCACGACCATAACCCCGGGCCTGGCCCCCATGCCGGGCGACATCAGCGGCGTCGTCTTCCTGGACCGCAACGGCAACGGCGTGCGCGAGCAGGGCGACACAGGAATCGCGGGCGTCACCGTGTTCATCGACCGCCACGGCGATGGGCTGTTTCACCAGGACGACCCGCAAGCCGTGACCAACGACAAGGGCGAATACGTTTTCCACGGCCTCCCGCTCAACAGCACCTACCAGGTGCGGCCCAAAAACCCGCAGTTCATGCTGCAGACCTATCCGCAAAAGGATGGCGCCCAGATTGTGACGCTGTCCGACGATCACCCGGCGGAGACGGATGTGACGTTTGGCACGATGCCGTATCGCCCGCTGACACAGCCGATCCGTCCGGTCACCAACCCGGAGAAGGAGGCACCGGCACCGATGCCGGCTCCGCCGCGCAAGTCCGGCGAAACGCCAGGTGGTCCGGGGGATGAGCAGGCGCGAAACGGCCAATCGCCGCAGGCGGCGCGGGACGCGGTCTTCGACGCCGACACCTTCTGGCAGGCGGGCCTGGTGCCGTTCGCCTTGCTCGCCGCCTACCAGCTGGGGCAGCGGCGAAGCCGGCGGCGCGGTCGCGAGGAGCGCGAACGCGCCGGCTGACCGATCGTTCAGGACATTTCGCGGGTTGGACCCCACGGCACATGTCTGATGAGGGGTTCCCATGAAACCCGTCTTCCGACCTTCGGTGGGCGGCCGAGCCAAGCGGCCTGCTGTGGTCGGATTGCGCCGCCGGCTGGAGCTGGAACCGCTCGAGGATCGCCGCCTCCCCAGCGCGGGGCCCGTCCTGGTCAGCAGCAACGGTCAACGTCCGGCGCTGGCCATCGACGGGGCCGGCAACTTCGTGGTGGCGTACCTGACCCCCGGCAGCAGCGGCGAGACGGTGACGGCCCAGCGTTTCGATGTCGGCCAGACGGCGCGGGGCAGTCCGATCTACCTGGCTGTGCCGGGCAATCCGCTCCTCAACGGCTCGCCGCTGACCCTGGCGGGGAACAGTGCCGGAGACTTCTTGCTTGCCTATCCGACCAGCCAGACGACACCCGGCGGTGTGTCGCTCGGGCTCGTCGGACAGCGGTTCAGCCCGGGTGGAGGAGCCCTGGGGGCACCGCTCCGGCTGTTCGACCCGGCCCAACCCACTGCGAGCGGGCCGTCGATCCTGGCGGTGTTTCCGGCGGCGGGCCTGGATGCCGGCGGCGGCTCTGTGCTCTCCCTGGACGGCCTGGTGACGACCTTCCCGAACGGCCAGCCGCGCACCACGCAAGAGACGGCGCTCCAATCGTCCGCTGCCTCGGGTCCAATCTCGCTCCCTACCATCCCGAATTCGCCGGCCGTCCAGCCGGCCCTGGCCATGGACGATGCGGGGAGTTTTGTGGTGGTCTGGAACAGTTCGGGGAACGTGACGGCCGAAGTCTACAATCCCCAGGGTCCCGCGTTGGGTGGGCCGATTGCAGTGGCCACCGGCGCATCCAGCGCCGCCGTGGCGATGGACCCGGCCAGCGGCGCGTTTGTCGTCGCCTGGGCGGACAGCAACGGCGTCTCGGCCCAGCTTTTTCAGAGCAATGGCACGCCCCAGGGAGCAGCCATCGCCGTGGCGGTCAATGCCACAGTGCCGAACGGTGGCACCGGCAGCGACACGCAAGCCTTCAGTCCGGTGGTGGGGGTGGACGCCGCCAGCGATTTCGCCGTGGCGTACAAAGAGGCCACAACTCCGGTGAACGGGGGCATTACCGGCCCGACGACCACCGCCGTGTTGGCCAGCCAGTTTGATGTCGGCCTGCCGCCGGTCCCAATCCAGGTTTCCAGTCCCAATGACGCGGCCACGCCCGGCAATCTGGCTTTGGCGATGAATGCCACGGGTTCGTTCGTGGTGAGCTGGGACCAGTCCAGCGGAACGCCGGCCGTGGCCGCGGGGGTGGAGGCCCGGCTGTTCACGCCGACCGACCTCGCCATCACCAACTCCGACGGCGTCGCTGCCTATGTGCCGGGCCAATCGGTGACTTACAGCATCACGGTCACCAACCCGGGCCTGACGGCGGTGAGCAACGCTGCCCTGGTGGACAATCTCCCCGCGGCCGTCACCAGCAGCCACTGGACCACGATCGTGTCGCCGGGGGCCACGGTGGCGGCTTCGTCCGGTAACGGCAGTATCGACACCACGGTCAGCCTGGCGCCCGGGGCGGGTGTCACGTTCGTGCTGGGAGCCGATGTCTCCCCATCGGCGACCGGGAATCTCGTGAACACGGCCACGGTGACGCCACCGAGCGGCCTGACCCAAGCCGGCGGTAACAGCGCTACCGACCTCGATACGCCCAACCCCTTGGCCGACCTGGCGATCACCAATACCGATCCGACCGGCACCTACACGGCCGGGACGACCATCACGTACACCGTCGTGGTCAGCAACAACGGCCCCAGCGCGGCGGTCGGCGCCCCCGTGGTGGACGACCTCCCCGCGGGGATCACCGGCGACACCTGGACGGCCAGCGCTTCGGCCGGGGCCAGTGCGTCAGGCCCGAGCGGCAGCGGTAACCTCGCCACCACCGTGAGCCTCTTGCCGGGCGCCAGCGTGACTTTCACCGTGGCCGCCGCCGTCTCTCCCGAGACCACCGGAATGCTGGTCAACACGGCGACCGTCGCCGTACCCGCCGGCGTCACCGATCCCAACCCGTTCAACAACAGCGCCACCGACAACGACACGCCCAGCCCGATCGCCGATCTGGCCGTCACCAACGGCGACGGCCTCACCGACTACACGCCGGGCACAACGGTCAATTACACGATCGTGGTTACCGACAAGGGGCCCAGTGCGGTGACCACGGCGGCGGTGACGGACAACCTGCCCCCGGCGGTCCTGAGCGACACCTGGACGGCCACGCCTTCCGCCGGTGCCGCCGTGGATCAGGCGAGCGGCAGCGGCAACATCGCGGCCAACGTCGATCTGCAACCCGGGGCCAGCGTCTCGTTCCAGCTGGCGGCCGCCATCGACCCGAATGCCACCGGCGACCTGGTCAACACCGCGACCATCAACCCGCCCTCCGGCGTGACCGATCCCGATTTCACGAACAACACAGCCACGGTCACTAACCCGGCACCGCCGGCACCGCCGCCGCCCCCCCCGGGCCTGACCAACTTCGACATCGACAAGAATCTGGCTTATAGCCAGACCAGCAACGGTGTCTCAGCCTCTCCTGTCGATGCCTTTTTCGATTCCTTCCTCGATCAGGTCCCGCAGTCGTTCGCCACGGCGATGCTGACCGATCCGGGGGCAAGCAGTCCGTTGACCTATGGCCTGGACGGTCTTGCAACGCAGTTCAGCCTGGGGCAGACCTTCGCGACGCAGGCAGAGATGGATGCGGCGTTCCCGTTTGGCAGCTACGTCGGCACGGCAGCGCAGGGAGCTAACGGTGCCACGGCCACGGCCAGCATTCAGTACACGCAGGACGTTTATTCCGAAGACGTGCCGGCCTTTACGCCGGCCAGTTTCAATGCCCTTCAGGGGTTCGATCCGACGCAGCCGATCACGGTCAATTTCAACTCCTTCATTGCCAACCCGGCGTCCACCCTTGCCGAAGATGCCACCTTTTTCACCATCTTTGGTCCGCCCGGCGTCGTGTTTAGCCAGGTTCTCCCGTACCCGTCCACCACGACCAGTGTCACCATTCCGGCGAACACGCTGGTGGGCAATACGCAGTACACGGTGGAGCTCGACTTCTCCGACCGGATTGTGGCCGGCAACGCCCCGGTCACGACGCAATTGTTCGACGTCCGCACCGACATCGCTGCCACGACCGCCGCCCCCCCCGTGGCGGACCTGGCCATCACCAATACGGACCCAGTGGGCAGCTACACGGTGGGAGGCAGCATCGAGTACACGATCGTCGTTACCAACAACGGCCCCAGCGCCGTGACCGGGGCCTCCGTCGTGGACAATCTCCCCTCGGCATTCCCCAACGGCGGCTTCTGGTTCGCCGTGCCGTCCCCTGGGGCCAGCGTCGCGGACAGCAGCGGGACCCCCAACATCAATACCACCGTCGATTTGCAGCCCGGCGCCAGCGTCACTTTCGACCTGCTGGCCTTCGTCGACGACCCGAACACGACCGGCAACATTGTCAACACGGCCACGGTAGAGCCGCCCGCCGGCGTCACCGACCCCTTCACGGATAACAACACTGCCAGTGACATCGATGTGCCGGCCCCGACCCAGCCGAGCGTCGCCGACCTGGCCATCACCAACACCGACCCGGCGGGAACCTACACGACTTTCGGCGGCATCAACTTCACCATCGTCGCGAGTAATAACGGCCCCAGTGCGGTGACCGAGGCCGCCGTGGTGGACGATCTGCCGCCGTCGCTGGCCAACCCCTTCTGGTTCACGGAAACATCCGCCGGGGCCAGTGTCGCGGACAGCAGCGGGTTCAGCAACATCAACACCACCGTCGATTTGCAACCCGGGGCCAGCGTCACCTTCTTCCTGCTGGCCTTCGCCGACGACCCGAGTACGACCGGCGACATCGTCACCACGGCCACGATCAGTCCGCCGGCCGACATCACCGACCCGAACCTGAGCAACAACACCGCGACCGACACTGACCAGCCGGGCCTATCGGCGGACCTGGCTGTCCAGTTCATCAACCAGCCTGGCGTTTACACCGCCGGAACGGACATCACCTACACGATCGTGGTGAGCAATGCCGGCCCCAGCGCTGTGGTGGCGGCTCCGGTCGCGGATACGTTTCCGGCCGTCATCACCAGCGACACCTGGACGGCCGTCGGCGCGAATGGCGGCAGCGCCGCCAATGTCAGCGGCAGCGGGGCCATCGCCACTTCGGTCGACCTGCCGTCCGGGGCCAGCGTCACCTTCACGGTGGTCGCAGCCATCGACCCCACGGCGACGGGCGACCTCTCGGACACCGCCAGCGTGGCACTGCCCTCTGGGGTTGCGAACCTCAATCCGTCCGATAACGAGGCCACCGAAACCGACGCGCCCAACCCGATCGTCAACCTGCTCATCACCGACACCGACGGGACCACGCTGTATGTGCCGGGGACGACATCGACCTACACGATCGTGGTGACAAGTGCCGGCCCCAGCGCGCTGACCGGGGCCTCGGTTGTCGATCGGCTCCCCGCGGCTGTCAGCGGTGCCACCTGGACCGCCGTGGCCTCGGCCGGGGCCAGCGTGGGCGATCCGAGCGGCAGCGGCGGCATCGACACCACCATCAGCCTGCTCCCGGACGCCAGCGTCACCTTCACGATGACGGCCGACATCGCAGCCGCCGCCGCGGGGAGCCTCGGCAACACCGTGACCGTGACCCAGCCCCCCGGCATCATCGTCGACCCGGGCAACAACAGCGCTACCGACGATGACGTGCCGGTCCCCATTCCGCTGCCGCCCCCGGCGCCCCCCACGGTGTCACCGGCGACCGTACCTTCGCCCCCGTCGCCCCCCGTCTCCGCGCCGCAGGTTTCCAGCAATCTGAGCCAGGTTGCCGGTATCCTGAGCGCTCCGCCGAACCCGCCGCCGAGCTTCATCGTCGAGGCGGCTCCCCTGGGGGGCACGGAGTTCGTCGCCGAGTCCGGCCTCGTCCCGTTCGTCGAATCGGAGCCGTCGGTTCCCTTCTACATCCTGGCGACTGGTGAACCGGGTCCGAACAACCCCGACGTGCCCGTGCCGCTCGGCCCCGGCGACATCAGCGGCGTGATCTTCCTCGACCGCAACGGCAACGGCCTCCGCGATCCGGGCGATCCGGGCATCGCGGGCCTGACGGTGTTCATCGACCGCCACGGCGACGGGCTGTTCCACAAGGACGATCCCCAGGCGACAACCAACGAGCGGGGCGAGTACGTCTTCCACGGCCTGCCGCTGAATCGGGTGTACCAGGTCCGCCCGGTCCCGCCGCAGTTCATGGTGCAGACCTATCCGCGGAAGGACGGGGCCCAGGTAGTGCCGCTTTCGGACTCGCATCCCAGCCAGACCGATGTCAGCTTCGGCACCGTGCCGTTCCCGCCGCCGCTCCCCCCGGTCCGCCCTGTGGAGACGCCGACGGCTCCCCCACCGATGCCACCTGGGAAAGCGTCCGATGCCCCGCCAGAGGAAAGCAGCGGCCCTGCGAATGACGCGGCTTTCCAGGGCGGCGTCTTCTGGCGGGCCGGCGCCGGCGCCATCCCCGCCGCCCTGCTGGCGGTGCACCTGCTGGGGCCGACTCGGCGCCGTCGCCCCGGCTGGCAACGCCCGGGCGGCTAAACCTGGGCGGGATTCGGGCGAGGAGCGGAGGGACTTTCTCGTAGGTCAGGCTTTCCAGCCTGACGGGGCGGACAGTTTTCGGCTGAAGTCAGGCTGGAAAGCCTGACCTACGCCCAGCGACTGTCCGCGCCCCACCACTGCTCGTGAGAAAGTCCCGGAGCTGAAACCAGGGCAATCGCATCAAAAATACGGCGTTTTCGAGGGTTTTCCGGAACGACCCCCCCAAAAACCGTGTTTTTTGCATGCGTCCCAGGCCCAACACCCCAAAAACCCCGAAAATTAAATGCGATTGCCCTGGAGCTGAAACGAATCGCATCTCCCAAGTCATTACTGATAAATGACTTGGGAACATTCGTTTCAGCACCCCCTCGGACACCCCCCCCCTGTGTCGGGGGGGAAATGCAATCCATTCCTGTGTGGATCCTGCTGCGGAATCACCCACGCTGATATAGAATCGGGGGGCTGATTGCGACGACGGGGAGAGCGCCCTTATGAAGATCGAATCCCTCGATGACCTGCTCGCGGCCGTGCGCCAGAGCGGAGTGCTCGAGGAGGAGCAGCAGGAGCAGCTGGACGGGATCGCCGCGGGCATCGGCCATCAGGCGGCCCTGGCGCACGACCTCGAACGGCGCGGCTGGTTGACCCCCTACCAGGCCGGCGAGCTACTGGCCGGCCGCGGCGGCGATCTCGTCCTCGGCCAGTATGTCATCCTCTCCCTGCTCGGGCAGGGCGGCATGGGCAAGGTCTTCAAGGCCCGCCACCGCCTGATGAAACGCATCGTCGCCCTCAAGGTCATCAATCCCGCCCTCCTCCAAGATGCTCGCGCCATCCAGCGTTTCCACCGCGAAATCCAGGCGGTGGCCAGTCTTTCCCACCCGAACATCGTCGCCGCCTTCGACGCCGACTATGTCGGCACCACCCACTTCCTCGTGATGGAGTACGTGGAAGGGATCGACTTGAACCGGCTGGTGAAGCAGGTCGGTCCGCTGCCGCCGGGCGTGGCGTGCGAGTTTGTCCGCCAGGCGGCCCTGGGCTTGCAGCACGCCCACACCCAGGGGATGGTCCACCGCGACATCAAGCCGCACAACCTGCTGGTGACCCGCGGCCCGGCCCCCGCCCTGGCTCCGGTGGTCAAAATCCTCGACCTCGGCCTGGCCCGGCTGCACGCCGGCGACATCGACGGCATGACGAACACCGGCGCCGTCATGGGCACGCCGGACTTCATCGCGCCGGAACAGGCCAGCGATTCGCACACCGTCGATATCCGCGCCGATCTTTATAGCCTCGGATGCACGCTGTACCTGCTCCTGACCGGCGAGCCGCCCTTCCCCGGCGGCACGGCCCTGGACAAGGTGTTCAAGCACAAATATGTTGCCCCGCGCCCGGTGGAGGTGCGCCGCCCCGAGGTCCCGGCCGGCATCGCCGCCGTGGTGGCCCGCCTGCTGGCGAAACGTCCCGAGGATCGCTACCAGACCCCCGCCGAGGTGGCCGACACCCTGGCCCCGCTGGCCTCGCTGGTCCCGGACGTGCTGCCCGCCTCGCTGGCCCCCGTCGAGGAGAAGCCAGACCTGGAGGGCCTGGCGCGGACGCTGCGCCGCGGCCGGCCGCACGGCACGACGCAGTTGCCGGACATGGGCGAAACGGGCGACGACCTGGCCGTGGTGCCGGCCGAGCCCCGCGGCAAGGCCTCGGCCGGCGCCTGGTCCGATGTGCCGCCGCCTTATGTCGGCCCGGGGGGAGCAGCTGCGGCCGTCGGCGAGTTGCCCAAGCCGGTCCCGAAACGGCGACGCGGGGCGGGGTGTGTGATTCTGGCGGGGTTGCTGTTGGCTGGGGCGGCGGTGGCGGGGGTGGTGGTGTGGCCGTTGGTTTGGCCGCATGGGGGGGCGACGGACGGCGGGATCACCGGGGGGCGGGAGACGGGACCGGGACCCCTCAAGACGAATCTTGATGATACGAGGAGTGGTCCGGCGACGCCGACCCAGAAGGCGACCGAACCAGGGAAAATAACGACGGATGCTGGGAAGGATACGGGCAAGGCGGGACCGGTGGATACAGGCAAAGCAGTTAAGCCAAAGCCAACGGGAGTCGCCCTGGACATCCCCAAGGAGAATGGGCTCACGAGTGCCGCCTTTGCCGCAGGCGGCAGCGTGGCCCTGCTATGCACGAGGCAGATCGATCTGGACTACTGCACGAACCTGGACGACAACTCGAAGGCCATTTGCAGGGGCCACGCCGTGCGGGGCATCAATAGCCCCATCGTCCCTACCGCGAGCGGCATCTCGGCCACTGGCCGGCCAGCCGTCTACGCAAGTAAGGATATTCATGAGCGCGGCGCCTACCTTTCCGAAAACGCGCTGCATATCGTGCAAAACAGTGCCAGCGATACCCCCGTCTTCGCCAATGCACGCATCCCGAGAATCGCTTGTCTTGCTGTGAGCGACGACACCAACCGCGTGCTGGCCGGGACCACCGATGGACGCGAGGACGTCACCCTAACAGATAAGGCAGCCCGCGTTTATCTCTGGGACCTGACCAATCTTGGTTCGCCTGCGTTCCGCCGGGCGTTCAGCGGCCATGCGGACAAGAAGGCCAGGGAGGTGACCAGTGTCTTCATCTCCTCGGATGGGAAGCACGCGGTTTCCAGTGGCCGGGGCGATGCGGTACGCTGGTGGGAAGTAGGCGACACGGACGACAAGGAGGAGGCGAAGGAGCAAGGCAGTGTCGAGACGAAGGCCCAGTATGTGGTTGCCGTGGCCCTCTCGCCCGTTACCGGCGATCACGTCCTGTACGGTGGCGACGACCAGATGCTGCATTACCTTAACTTTAAGTCGGGAAAGCCGGAGACAACCTTCCAGACGACTGCTGGGGGGGATATTACCGCTGTCGCCTTCAGCCCGAGTGGCTTGATAGGGATCACGGGCAACCATCCGGGAGCGGTGCTTCTCTGGGACCTCAAGAGCGGTAAGTCATTTACGCCCGAGGGCGAACCGCACGACAACGATGTCATCGCCGTCGCGATGTCGTCGGATGGCAAGTACGTTTACTCGGTGGGATTGGATTACACGATCCGCCGCTTCCGCACCCCGCCGCAATTGGTGGGGATGGCGGCGAAACCGTAGCAGCCCCCCGCCGCCCTGCGGGCGGCGGCTAAACGGTGGAGGCGTCTCTCAAAACTGGAAATACACAAACGCCTTCGTCGCCCCGGGTCCGAACGCCACCAGCGCCACCACCGCCGTCACATAGGCGGCCGCCCGGATCAGCGGCGGCAGGTCCAGCAGGCCGCAGCGGCGGCTCGCGCAGGCCGCTGAACAGGTGACCCAGCACCACCATGCCGATCAACGGCGGCACCCAGGTCGGCAGCCAGTGCGTTCCCGTCGCCACGCCGCCCAGCCAGGCCTTCTCGACCAACCAGCACAGGCTCCAGGTCTCGGAGCGCACCATGATGAAGCCCACGGCCACCAGGAAAAACGTGCCGACGATGGCCAACAGGCGGAAGGCCCACACGGTCCGCAGCCGCACCAGCCAGGGCCGATCACCCAGTGCGTGATCGTACAGCCGGTGTACCGCCAGCAGCAGGCCGTTGTACAGACCCCACGCCACATAGGGCCAACTGGCTCCGTGCCACAGGCCGCACAGGGTCAGCGTCAGCAGCAGGTTCACATAGGTCCGCACCGAGCCGCGGCGATTGCCGCCCAGCGAGATGTAGACGTAATCGCGCAGCCAGCTCCCCAGGGTGATGTGCCAGCGGCGCCAGAAGTCGGTGATGTTCTCGGCCAGGTAGGGGAAGTTGAAGTTCTGCGGCAACTCGAAGCCGAACCACTTGGCACAGCCGATCGCCAGGTCGCTGTAGCCGGAAAAATCGCAGTAGACCTGGGCCGCATAGGCCAGCACCGCCCAGCGCAAGGTGATGCTGTCATAGGCCGACGGATTGTGGAAAACGGGGTCGACGAACTGCGTCAACCAGTCGGCGATGAACGCTTTCTTGATCAGCCCAACGATGAACCAGTGCAGCCCCTCCACGATCTGCCGGCTGCTGGCCCGGGCGCCTCGGTCATCTGCGGCAGAAACGTGGTGGCCCGCACGATCGGCCCTGCCATCAGCTGCGGGAAGAAGGCGACGAAGAGGGCAAAATCGACGAAGCTGTGTACGGCCCGGAGTTTGCCCCGATAGACATCCAGCGTGTAGCTGATGCCCTGGAACGTGTGAAAACTGATGCCCAGCGGCAGCACGATGTGGGGCACCCAGGTGGGCACGTCGAAGCCTAGCCAGTGAGCCAGCGACAGGCTGTTGCCGACGGCGAAGCCGGTGTACTTGAAGATGGCCAGGAAGCCGAGGTTGCTGGCGATGCTCAGCCACAACCAGCGGCGCCTGGCGGTTGGACTGCCGGCCGATTCGATCAGCTGGCCGGAGAAATAATCGACAATCGTGGTGAACAGGATGACGCCGAGATACCACGGGCTGGGCGACAGGATGATGTAGAAAATCCAACTCGCCGCCAGCAGAGCCCGATACTTGTGCGCCCGCTGCCGCAGCAGGTAATACCCCAGCAGCGTGAGCGGGATGAACGCAAAGATGAGGTAGAAGCCCCTGCTCGTGAGGTCCATGAGTCGATCCTTCTTCCTCGCTAGTGCACGGTCAAGCCTTGATTTTGGGGTGGCACGCCCTGAGGTACTCCGAAGGGCGTGCTGACAGTCAAACACGCCCTTCGGAGTACCTCAGGGCATGCCACCCGAGCGAGGAACCGGGGGGCTAACGCCCCCCGCTCGCCTCACTGAGTCAGTTCCTGCCGTACCCATCGCGTCAGTCGTGCCATGCCGTCGGCGTTCAGGTGGACCCAGTCGGCAAACTCCGGGTCGCCGATGCCAGTTGCTGCACGGCTGGCGCGGAGGACCCGCACGCCGCGCGTCCGTTCCAGTTCGGCCAGGGCCTGGCGATAGGTCGCGAATTGTTCCGGACACAGCTGCTCGTCCAGGTCGGCACTCACCGGCAGATCGACCAGCACCACCGGCACGCCGCGGGCCGCCGCCCAGTCCAGCATGCGGTTGAGGTGCACCAGGTGGGCGCCCAGGCGGTAGTTGTCCAGGAAGGGGAACCAGCGGGCGATGGCGCCGTCGGCCTTGAGGCAGTCCAGCCGTCCGGCCCGGTCCGGGGCGGCGGAGATCGGCTCGCCGCGGGAGACCAGCTCGCCATGATCGGCGCGGATGCGGGCGTCGGCGGCCAGCTCGGGGCACAGGCCGGGACAGACGCGGTCGAGATGGTCAGCCGCCCACAGACGAATGCCATCGCGATAGTAGTAAAGGTTCCACAGACGGCCCACCCGGTCGCCGGCGAAGTGCCGCAGCGTCCAGGGCGCATCCTTGGGCCGGAGGCGCAGCCAGTCGGCCAGGTCGTGAACGTCCATCAGCGCCCGCGGCCCTTCCGGCTCGACCCGGCTCTCGTTCAGATCGCTGGCGGTGATCCCGTAGATCAAAAGGCGGGGCGGCGACGAGGCCAGGCCATGCTCGACCTCTTCCCAGACCTCGGAGCTGGTAGCCAACACGATGCCGGCGTTGAAGGCGCTGGCGACGGGCCGGCCCTGCCATTCCATGCCGACCAGCAGATCGGGATCGAGGCCGCACATGGCGGGCGAGCTGCCGACAATGACGAGTTCGTGCGGCCGTTCCCGGCAGCCGGCCAGGCGCTTGCGGTAGAACTCCGGAGCATAGGTGAGCCAAAGTCGGGCATGGGCGCCGACGAATTGATCGAGGGCCAGCAGGCCGGCGAGGAAAAAGATCAGCACCCGCAGGCGGACCAGCCCGCGCAGACCCGCGCCAGTATCCCAGCTTGCCCCATTGCAACCCCTCGGAATCGCCCAGGCCCATCGCGGGCCGGTGGGGCCGGGGGTTTAGGCGACCGGCAGGTGATGATCCCCCCTCTCCCCCGTACTCGGGGGAGAGGGGTTGGGGGTGAGGGGGCTTAGTCTCCCTGGACCAGAACCCCTCACCCCCAACCCCTCTCCCCGGAGTACCGGGGCGAGGGGAGAAGAAGTCCGCCCGGCCCGGCCGCGGTGTAGCGACTGCTGGGGGAAAACGCAAGGGGGGAACGGAAGGTCAGGCGTGGCAGGCGCGCGGCAGGTTGTCCCGGGCCGGAAAGCGTGCTATTGTTGGGGAATTGACGGACGGGGCGGTTGCGCCCATTGTGCCGCGCACCCGGGCCGTTCTCCCCAATCCCCTACGCAGTGCAACTCCCATGGCCAGCAGCAATGATGACTTCCGCACCAAGTACCGGCCCCGGCGTTACGAGCAGATGTGGCAGGGGGTGGACTATCCCGCCATCCGCCGCCTGCGCCGCGAGGAAGAGTTGCTGCGCTATTCGCGCGGCATGATCTTCTGCGGCGACTACGGTTGCGGCAAAACCACCGCCGCCCGCATCCGCGGCATGCGCTCAAGTTGCTGGAACTACAAGCACAACACCTGCGAACCGTGCGGGGAATGCGCCGGCTGCCGCGCCGCCATGGCCCACGGCGAGGGGCCCGACTACTTCGAGATGGATGCCACCCAGGAAAAGCTCCGCGCCCGCATGGACTATGCCCTCCGCAAGACCAGCGTGGCCAAGGGGCACAGCCATCCGCACATCCCGCGCGTCTTCTTCATCGACGAGGCGCACCGCGCCGGCGCCAAGACGCAGGAAACCATGCTCAAGGACATCGAGGATCACCAGGAGGCGATCTTCATCCTGTCCACCACCCAGCCGGACAAGCTCGACACCGCCATCCGCAAGCGCTGCACGCTGTACACCTTCCTGCCGCCGAAGCCTGAGCAAGCGGTGGTCGCCCTGGAGCGCGTCGCCAAGGCGGAGCGCCTCATCCTCGAGGCCGGGGCGCTGGAACTGATCGTCGATCGCAAGAAGTGCGTGCCGCGCGATTGCCTCGGCGTTCTGTACGACATGTCGTTCGACGGCAACGAGATTAACATCGAGGGGGTAGAGCGGCATTTGGAGGGCGTTTAGCCCAAACGCTCCCCTCCGGGTCGCGGCTAACCGTCAGTGGCACTCCGCTACCAGCGGCTCCGCCAATTCCTTCAGGTAGAACAAGCGACCCGGCAAGGTCGGCATGTAGGAGGATGGGATCCACGGCGTCGGGTCGTGGTGCAGGGTCATGCGCAGGGAGAGGCCTTGCCACTGCATGCCGCGGTTGAAGGCGCCGTCCGCGCCGCCGATGATCCGATCGGCCGCCAGGAACAGGGCCGGGCCGATGGTGTTGGCGAAGGCCGGTACCAGGGTGGTACGGCTGCGGAAGCTGGTCAGGGCGTTCTGCTCCACCGTCAACGGGTGCAGCCGGGCCCCAAGGCGGTGCGTCTGGGCTTTCCACTCGGCCGCGGTCTTGAACTCGGCGGCGAAGTGCGGCTCCCAGAAGGCGATGTGGCAGACCCGGCCGATGCCAAACACCGTCACCAGCCGGGCCCCGGCCTTCTTCAGCTCCTGGATCTGCTGCGCATAGGTCGGCAGCTCGGCTTTCAGCGCGAAGTGGCGCTGCCGGGGCGGCACGGTGCGGCTGCCCAGGGGACCGTACAGGGCCGCCTCCATCGCGTATTGGAATGCCCCCGGATTGTCCGGCGGCAGGGTGTTACCCTGGGCATCGGACCATTCGTCCATGTTGAAGCCGTGGACGTGGTCGCACGGCACGCCCCATTCGCTGAGAAAGAAGCCCGTCCAGCGGTACATCCCCATCGGCCCCACGGGCAAGATCAGGGCGAGCGGCTGGCCGGCCTGCCGGGCCCGCTGAATCTCGCGGGCGATCTCGTGGCCGAGGTAGGTATCGAAGTCCTCGTACGAAGCACAGCCGACCGGCTCGAACTGGTGGTGCCACCACGATTCGCGGCGCGCCAGGTCGGCGGGAGGGGCGGCCGCCAGGGCATCGATCCGCTTGAGGTCCCAGCCGGCGGGCAGGAAACCGTCCATCAGCGAACCGGGCAGGGTGGTGATGAGGTCCATGGGGGGACTCCTATCTTCCTCCCCTCGCCCCGGTACTCCGGGGAGAGGGGTCGGGGGTGAGGGGTTCGGCACAGCACAGCGCCCCTCACCCCCGACCCCTCTCCCCGGAGTACCGGGGCGAGGGGGGGATTAGTGAACTGTCCGGGCGGCATCTCCGTAGAAAGAAAGCGCAACCCGGCACCCCGGTCAACTGAATTTTTCTACTTTCCCTTGGTTTCCAACCGGGACCCAGGTAAAAAGAGGGTTCCAGGCCACGACCGTCCCGGCCCCGCCGGGCCGCTCTAATCTTTCGGGAGGATCGCACGTGCGCACAGTTCGTTGGCTCGTCGCTTTGACGCTGTTGGCCCTGATTGCCCCCGCCTTCGCCCAGGACAGCGGCACCAAGCTCGAATGGAAGTTCACCGCCGACAAGCCCTTCTACCAGGAAATGACCACCAAAACCGATCAGACCATGAAGGTCATGGGCAGCGATATCAAGCAGAGCCAGACCCAGACCTTCTACTTCAGCTGGACGCCGGTCAAGCAGAACGGCGACAACTGGCAGATCAAGCAGAAGATCGAAGGCGTCAAGATGCACATCGAGATCGGCGGCCAGCCGATCGACTACGACTCGACTAAGGAAGGGCAAACCAGCTCCGCCCTGGGCGATTTCTTCAAGCAACTGGTCGGCTCGGAATTCACGCTGACCGTTGACAAGAACTTCAAGGTGCAGACCATCACCGGCCGCGACGACTTCCTGAAGAAGCTGACCGGGCAGAATCCCCAGATGGAAGCCCTGCTCAAGCAGATCCTGAGCGACGACGCCCTGAAGGAAATGGCCGACCCGACCTTCTCCGCCATCCCGGGCGACACGAAGAAGAAGGGCGACACCTGGGACAAGAAGAGCACCCTGGACATGGGGCCCATCGGCAAGTACGAGAACAGCTACAAGTACACCTACGATGGGAAGAACGCGGACAAGAAGGACACGATCAAGGTCGAGACGACGTTGAACTACAAGCCGCCGTCCGACACCGCGGCGAGCGGCGGCCTGCCGTTCAAGATCAAGAGCGCCACCCTGGCCAGTAAGAACGCCAACGGCACCATCGTGTTCGATGCCGACAAGGGCCGCGTCGATTCGTCGGAAATGAACGTCGAGCTGAGCGGCGATCTGAACATCGACATCGGCGGCCAGACGACGGCGGTCACCCTGACCCAGACCCAGAAGACCACGGTCAAGACCAGCGACACCAATCCGATTCCGGCCAAGCCGAAGTAAGCCGGTAGGCGTGGCCCAGGGCGGAGGTCAGCCCTGGGCCAGGGGGAGCCCCTGCTCTTTCCAACCGCGATGTCCGCCGTCCATCGACCAGACGTTGGTATACCCCATTTTCTGCAGGTTATCCGCCACCAGGGCCGAGCGAAACCCGCCGCCGCAGTAGAGGACGATCTCGGCGGCCGTATCGGGGATGCTTCCCTCAATATCGCGTTCGATGATGCCCTTGCCCAGGTGGACAGCATTGGGCAGGTGGTCCCGGTTCCATTCGCTTTCCTCACGCACATCGACGAGGACAAACGTCTCGCCGCGGTCGAGCTTGGCCTTGACGTCGGCGACGGTCAGCTCGCGGACGCGGGACTTGGCGTCCTGAACGATTTGCAGGAACCGCGCGGAATGGTGCTTGGCCACAGCAGAATCTCCCCCGGTTAGCCGCGACGCGGAGCGGAGCGCTTTTCCCGAGCGCTCCGCTCCGCGTCGCGGCTAACCTAGCACGCGAATCACAACACCCCCAGCAACAACTCCGTCACCAGCTGATCGAGGCGTTCGTAGGGCAGCTTCCGCGCCGCCAGCTTGTCGGCATCGAAGGTCATGCTCTTGAGCTTGGCGGCCTGGTCCTTGCTGAAGCGGGCCGCGAACCCCTTCAGCTCCGGGCTGGCGCCGTGAACATCCCTCAGGATGTCCTGAATCTCTTTGTTGTCGTTGAACAGGCGTACCTTCTCCTGCATGATCTTGTAGGTGCGCATGTTCCGTTCGACGAAGTCCCACGGATCGGCCTCGCTGCGGTAAGAGTGGGCGTCAAAGCCGACGGTGCCTTTGTAGTCGTGATCCATGAGCAGCTTGGCGGTGAAGAAGGCTTCCTTTAGTTCATCGCTGCCGAAGGCCAGGTCCTGGTCGAAGCGCAGCGGCTTCTGGCCGTTCAGGTGGATGTCGAAGAGCTTGCCGGCGTCGAGGGCCTGGGCGAATTCGTGATACGGGTTCAGGCCGGCCATCTTGACGTGGGCGGTCTCCGGGTTGACGCCCACCATGTCCGGGTGATCCAAGGTGGCGATGAAGGCCAGCATGCTGCCGACGGTGGGCAGGTAGAGGTCGCCGCGCGGCTCGTTGGGCTTGGGCTCCAGGGCGAACTTGATGTCGTAGTCCTGGCTCAGGACATACTCGCTCAGGAAGTTGAGCGAATCGCGGAACCAGCGGGTGGTTTCAATGGGGTCCTTGCTCGCATCCACTTCGATCCCCTCGCGACCGCCCCAGAAGACGAAGACGTGCGTGCCGAGGTCGGCGGCCAGGTCGAGGCAGTGCATCACCTTCTGCGTCGCCAGCGCCCGGACGGCCGGATCGGTGCTGGTGAAGGCGCCGTCCTTGAAAACGGGGTGATAGAACAGGTTCGTGGTGGCCATCGTGGCCTTGATGCCGGTGTCAGCCATCACCTTCTTCACATCGCGGACGATCTGGTCGCGCAGTGAGGCCGAGGCGCCGAAGGGGATCATATCGTTGTCGTGGAACTCGAAGCCGTAGCAGTTGCGCTGGGCCAGCCCCTTGATGGCCTCGACGGCCTTCAATTCCGGACGGGTCTGGTCGCCGAAGGGGTCGCGGCCGCGGTTCTGCAGGCACCAGATGCCGAAGGCAAAGCGGTCGTCGCGGGTCGGGGCGTAGAAGTGCGATGGCATGATGTTTTAGCTTCCCTTGGGTGTCGAGTCGGTTGTCGCGGCCCGCTGCTGCTCGGCCTCGGCTTGGCGGAAACGGCGCAGCACGATGAACGCCTCCAGGCCGCCCAGGAGGAACCCCACCACGATCAGCCAGGGCGCCCAGTTCCGCCACAGGTACCACGGCGTCAGCGGATACTTGGCAGCCTTCTCCAGCGGCGTCTCCGGCGACTGCGTCAGGAACCACACGATCAAAAGGACGAGAAGCCCCCCGGCGCCGATCGCGACGCACCTCAAATAGGCCCGCTGCGTCAGCGAGATTAGTCCGTACAGCTTGATGCGCACGGGGGGTTGCATGGTACTTCACCACAAGCCCGGAGCGCGAGCGACGGGACGTTAGCGGGCCGCCGCCAGCACCGGCTTCGCCTCGCGCACCGCCTGGATGATCGCTTGCATGAAAGCCGGCAGGTCGTCGGGCTTGCGGCTGGTGATCAGGGTGCCGTCGCGGATGACCTCGGCATCGACATAGGTGGCCCCGGCGTTGCTCACGTCGTCCTTGATGGCGAAGAAGCAGGTGGCCCGGCGTCCCTTCAGCGCCTGCGTCGAGCACAGGACCCACGGCCCGTGGCAGATGGCGGCCACGATCTTGC
The DNA here is from genome assembly GCA_963827935.1 of uncultured Planctomycetota bacterium. GTDB lineage: Bacteria > Planctomycetota > Planctomycetia > Gemmatales > Gemmataceae > DATFNV01. The sequence goes on from CAWHCN010000008.1 coordinate 424,070, forward strand.
CCTGCTCGGCCATCGTGCTCACCAGTTTCAGGATGGCCTCGCTGCGGCGCAGGAAATCGGGGGCGAAGCCGCCGGGGATGACGATCAGGTCGAAGTCGTCGGCCGAGACATCGCGGGCGGAGCGATCGCTCTTGGCGGGGTAGCCCAGCTTGCTCGGATAGGTCTGCCCGGCTTCCGGGCCGACCAGGGTCACCTTGCAGCCGGCCTCGCGGAGGCGGTAAAGCGGATACCAGACCTCCATTTCCTGGTACTGCTGCTCGACCAGGACGGCGGCGCGCTTGCCATCCAGTTCACGCATGGGGTGTCTCCTTGGGGTCAGCCGCTTGCGGCTTCGCACGGCTTGCGAAGCCGCGAGCGGCTCGGCGGACATTCTAAGCGTTCGCCTTCAAGGCGGCTATCGTCTCGGCCATGCCCTGGTCGAACGTAAAGCGCGGGCGATAACCCAGCTCGCGCTTCGCCTTCTCGATGCTGAAATCGAGGTCGAGCAGCAGGAACTTGTACTGGGCGGGGGGCAGGAAGGCGCGTCGTCCCCGGCGCGTCGCCCGCAACCCCTGCCAGCGCAGGAAGCGGACCGCTAGAGCCGCCAGCCGGCGCGGCAGACGCTGGTGCGGCGGCGGAAGGTCGAGACCGGTGCAGACGGCATCGAAAAAGCGCTTCCGGGTCACCACCTCGCCGTCCGTCAAGTTGTAAACCTGGCCGATGGCCTTGGGACTCTCGGCCGCCAGGAAGAAGGCATCGACCAGGTTGCCGACGTAGATCGTGTTCATCCGCCGGACGTCGCCGCCCAGGTAGTGGACCTGACCCGCCCGCAAGCGCTGGACCACCACCGGCATCAGGGTCCGATCGCGCGGGCCGTAGATGAACCCGGGACGCAGGGCCACGACCGGGAAGCCGTAATCGCGATGATACTGAAGAACCAACTGTTCCGATTCCACCTTCGTTTGCGTGTAACCGTCGATGTGCTGCGCGGGCAGCGGCTCGCTCTCGTCGGTGCCGTGGTGATGCCGCGCCTCGTAGACCCCGAGGCTGCTCAGGTGGACAAACCGCCGAAGCGGCTGGCCTTTTACCGCGTCGAGCAGAGTTCGGACCGCCTCGACGTTGACGGCGCGGTATTCCTCGAGCGGCCCGCTATCGCCGACCTTGGCGGCACAATGAAAGATGAGATCGACCCCTTCGACGGCCTGGCGGACCGACGCGGGCGCGGTGAGGTCACCCCGGCAGACTTCGACGCCCAGCCGATCGAGCAGGGCGGTGTCGCTCCCCGGACGGGCCACGGTGCGGACGGTCATGCCGCGGGAGCGGCACGCCTCGGCCAGGTGGCTACCCACAAAGCCGGTGGCGCCGGTGATGAGACAGGTTGAAGGCATCGCGCTCCCACGAAAAAAGGGGTTGCTCGGATCGCACCCCTTTCTTCGGAGGAACGCGCGACGATGACAAGGGTCAGGTTCTACGGGAGCGCTTTGACGAGCCGGAAGCGTTAGCGACGGTTGGTTTTTGACAATCAATCCGTCGCTTACGCTTCCGGCTCGTAGCCGTGCTTACGCTTCCGGCTCGTAGCCGTGTCGCGCGACGCGGCTGAGGCGCAACGAGCGGCGGCAGGACGGGCACGAGGCCGGCTGGCCCAGAGTCCCATCGGGCAGTTCGAAGGCGTGGCGGCAGATGGGACAGGTGCAGGCGTAGGCGGGGCGCTCGGCCGGGGCGCGGAACAGGCGCGGCCAGCGCAGTCGGGACGGGGCGCGTCGTCTGCGTCGGCGTCACCAGCAGCGGCGCCGTCTCCAGGCCGTCCACCGCCAGGAACCGCACCAGGCCGTCCTCGCCCCCCAGGGCGATCGTGCCGCCGTCGGGAGCCAGCTCGGCACACTGCACGCGCTGCCGCGTCGGCAACTCCTGACGCTCGCCCAGGTCGGGCACGGCGTGCAGCACTACCCGACCCTGGTGGTCGATGGACACCAGCGATTCGCCGTCGAGCAGGAAGAAGCAGGCGCGGACCTCGCCGCCCAGGCAGACCGAGCGGGCCGGGCGCTCGGTGCGCAGGTCCCACAGGGTGAGCACCCGATCGCGGGCCCCGGTCGCCGCCCACAGCCCGTCCGGCGAGACGGCTCCGGCGAGCACGCGATCGGCGTGCCCCGCCAGCGTGATCGCCAGCTCATTGCGAGCCAGATTCCAGACCCGGGCCGTGCGATCGTGAGACCAGGAGAAGAGGTGAGCCCCATCCGGGGTGAAACGGCAGCCGGCCACGATGTCGTCGTGGCCGACCAGGGTCCGACTGTCGCCCGGGCGGCCCCAGGTCCAGATGGCGATGGTTCGGTCCCACGACGCCGTCACCAGCTGCTGCCCATCGGGTGAAAAGAGCAGCGCGGAAACCGGGCGGGGGTGGGCAACGACGCTGGAGAGCTGCCGATGCGTGGCCGGATCCCAGCCGGCCAGCAGGCCGTCCAGCGCGGCAGAGAGCCATTGCTTGCCGTCCGGAGAGATCGCGCAGGCGGAAACGGCCTTGGGCGACGCGGGCAAGGCCATGACCTGGGCGCCGCTGCTGACCTCCCAGAGCCGGAGAAAGCCGTCCCAGCCCCCGGACAGGACAACGCTGCTATCCGGCGCGAAGGCCAGCGCGAAGACTTCTCCGCCGTGCCCGCCGGTCTGAGCTCCGAACGTCGTCAGACGTAACTGCGGCATGGTGCGGCTTCTCCCCATTGACTCCCCTCGCCCCGGTACTCCGGGGAGAGGGGCTGGAGGTGAGGGGTTCTGTCGAGGGCCCCTCACCCCCAACCCCTCTCCCCGGAGTACCGGGGCGAGGGGAGGTCTGACCCCTGCCAAACATAGCTCCCGATTGCCCTGGCGGGCGAAGGGACTTGGGCTTGCCCCGGCCGGGCGGGCCGGGTAGAAGGCCGCCCTCGGTCCCGGAATCCCGCTGACGTTGTCGACCGCGCAGAGAGGAGCCGCCGTGTCCGTGTTTGCCGACACCCTCGCCGCCCCATCCCCCTTCCTGCCGGTGCTGGTCTTCACGGCGGAGCTGTGCGTGGTCACTCTCAGCACGGTGCGCATCATCTGCCTGGGCCGGGGGCAAAAGGTGCTGGCCTCCGGCATCGGTTTCTTCGAGGTCAGCATCTGGCTGTTTGCCATCGGCCAGATCATGCAGAACCTGAGCGACCTGGGCTGCTACCTCGGCTTCGCGACCGGGTTCACGGTGGGCAATTTCCTCGGCGTCCTGGTGGAAAAGCGCCTGGGCCTGGGGACGCTGGTCGTCCGGGTCATCACCTCGCGTGAGCCGGCCGGCCTGGTAGCCCGGCTACGGGCGGCGCACTACGGCGTCACCTGCCTGGATGGGCAGGGAGCCAGCGGACCGGTGACGGTGGTGCTCACGGTGATTCCGCGGAAAGAGTTGCCCGGGGTGACCGCCATCATCAAAGCCTTCGATCCGCGCTGTTTCTATGCGGTGGATGACGTGCAAGCGGCCGAGGCAGGCGTCTTCCCGCAAGGACGAGGCAGCCTGCGCGGCGCCGTGCCCGAGCCCCTGCGCCGGCTGACGGCTCATCTGCCTCGTTCCTTCGCTCGATCGCAGCGGGTTGAGCAGGCGCGCGTCTGTGTTCCGGACGTGGCACCGGGGGAGTGAACCAGGGTCGGCCTTCGCACTGCGAGCTGGTTGCCGTCTATGGAATTCCGGTGAAGATGGCACCACTGACCACTTTTTCTTGACCCGCCTCAAATCGTGACCTAGGAATTAAGTTGCAGGCGAATATTGCTTCCGCCCGTCCCATCGCCGTTTCAACCTGGCTCCCGGTCGGGATCGGTCAGGTGCAGCCATCCAGCCGGAGAAGAGGCATGAGCACGGACGACTCGATGGGCCCCAACCCCACGGCATTGCACGTGCTGCTGGTGGAGGATGACGAACTGGTGGCGTTCAGCCTGGCCGCACTGCTGCGGCGTCGGGGGCACCGGGTGGATGTAGCGCACAGCGGCGCGGCCGCCCTGGCCGTCGTCGCTGCCAGCCGGCCGCAGGTGGCCCTTGTCGACCTCGGGCTCCCGGACATGACCGGGTGCGAGTTGGCCACCCGTTTCCGCGAGCAAGCCGACCTGCGCGGCCTGCGCCTGGTGGCGCTGACCGGCTGGAGCGACGACGAAAGCCGCCGCCTCGGCGAGGCCGCCGGGTTCACCTGCCATCTCGTCAAGCCCGTCGATTTCGAGGGACTCAACGGCGTCTTGCGGGGTATCGCGGTTTCATTTCAGGGAGCCACGGCAGGCGGAGCCTGCCCTACGTAGGGCAGGCTCCGCCTGCCTACACGCACCACGGGTGGCACGCCCCGAGGTACTCCGAAGGGCGTGGTGACTGTGCCGCACGCCCTTCGGAGTACCTCAGGGCGTGCCACCCAACGCACCTTTGTCTCCCACGTTGCCACCCTGGCACCCGATTTGCAGCCTGTGTGGTACCGCGTCGGGCGATGGCGTCGGTCCCGTGCCTGGCGTCCAGTCATTCGGCCGACGGCTGCGGGAGGCACACGTCATGGTCACCGCCACGCAACGGTCCACGCTGATTGGAGTGTTCGACACGCACGAGAGCGCCCACAACGCCGTCGAGGCCCTGCACCGGGCCGGCTTCACCAATCATCAGATCACCATGGTCATGCATCACCGGAACCAGGAAAAAACCCAGATCACCGATCTCGACGCCGCCAAGGCCGCCCAGGTGACGGGGGAATCCAAGGAGTTGAAGGGGCTGGCGGTGGGAGTGGTGGCCGGCGGGTTGCTCGGCGGCGCCCTGGCGGCGGTGGTCGTCCTGATCCCCGGCATCGGCCCGGTTCTGGCGGCCGGCGGGCTGCTCTCGGCCACCTTGCTGGCCAGCGTGGGGTCCGGCGTTGTCGGTGGGGCCGTGGGCGGCGGACTGGTCGGAGCCCTGGTCGGCCTCGAATTCCCGGAGGAGGAAGCTCGCCAGTATGAGCGCGAGCTGAAGGCCGGCCGCATCCTTGTCGGTGTCAAGGCCGGCGACCGCGCCGCCGGGGCCCACGACATCCTCCGCCTGTGCGGCGGCCGCGAACTGGAACCGCCGGCCCAGGCGTTCCTGCCGCCAGCGGCGGAGGACCTGTAAGGTTCAGCCGCCGCCCAGCGGGTGGCGCGGGAGACGCGCCGCCCGCTGGGCGGCGGCTAAACGTTCATTGCTTCTTCGCGCACACAAACCGATAAAGGCCCTTGCCGGTGGCCGAATAGGTCATGAAATACGCCTCGCCCTGCTCGTCCTCCCCGAACGACATGACCGGCAGGTGCGGATCGCGGATCGAGCGATTGGCCACCACACGCTTCTTGGCCTCGTCGTAGCGCAGACCCCAGATTTTGGACGTGACGTAGTCGGCATAGAGATAGTAGCCGTCCAACTCGGGCAACCGCTTGCCGCGGTAAACCAGCCCGCCGGTCAGCGACTTGCCCAGATCGTGGTGGTATTCCCAGATCGGGTCGATCAGGTCCTTGCGCTGGGCGGAGCCGTCGGTGCTGAAGGGGTGCAGCCCCTCGCGGATGCTCCAGCCATAGTTGCCGCCGGCCACCAGCAGGTCGATCTCCTCGTACAGGTTCTGGCCGACATCGGAGGTCCAGAGCTGGCCGGTCTTGCGGTCGAAGGCCATGCGCCAGGGATTGCGCAGGCCGTAGGCCCAGATTTCCGGCCGCGCCCCTTTGCGATCCACAAAGGGGTTGTCCTTCGGGATGGCGTAGGGCCGGTCCTTGCCCTTGTGGTCAACATCGAGGCGCAGCATCTTGCCGAAGATCTTGCTCAGGTCCTGGCCATGTTTGTGCGGGTCGTTGAAATTGCCGCCGTCGCCCACCGCGACATAGAGGTAGCCGTCCGGTCCGAAGCAGAGGGTGCCGCCGTCGTGGTTCCAGTAGGGAGTGGTAATCCGCAGCAGCTCCTCTTCCGAGGCCGGGTCGGCCCGGTTGGGGTCGTCCTTCTTGACGCGGAAGCGCGACAGCACGTTGGTCAATTTCGGCGTTTTGACGGTGTAAAAGACGTAGAATTCGCCGTTGTCCTTGTACTTTGGATGAAAGGCCAGCCCCAGGAGTCCCTCCTCGTTCTGGTTGTCGTCGTAGAAAACGCGATCCTGAATATCGAGAAAGACCTGGGTGCGCTCGGCCTTCTGGTCGTTGGGAAAGACGTGGATGACGCCCTGTTCGGTGGCGACGAAGACGCGGTTGCTGCTGTCGCCGGCGTGCGTGAGGACCAGGGGACGCAAGGGCGTGGGCTTGCCATTGACCTCGGGCTTCCAGCCGGTCCAGTTCAGCTCGGGAAAGGCGACGGTGGTCTCGACCGGCAGGGGCGTTTCGTCGACGGGCTGTCCGGGCACGCCCGTGGGCAGCGGTGTCAGCGTGCCTGCCTCGGGATCGGCCACCAGGATGGATCGCCCGTCTGGAGCCAGGGCGAGACCCGCCGGTGATTTGATGCGGTCCGAGACGAGGATCGGTTTCTCCCCGGGGCGTCCAATCACGGACACCCGGCCTCCTTTGCGATCGCTGATGTAGAGTCGGCCGTACCAGTCCCACACCAGCCCATCGCCGGTGCCGAAGCCGTCGGCCACCTTGGCCGCGCTGCCGTCGGCCACCTTGATGCGCAGCAGGTCGCCCGACTTGCCATCGACGACCAAGAGTAACGACAGCCCGTCCATGACCACGGCGCGGGGCGACTTCAGCGCCGGGGCCCGCGCGCTGTCGGTGATCAGCGACACCTTGCCGTTGAGGCCGACACGATAGATGGCTCCCGGGTTCTTGTCGTCGCCGGCATCGGTGACATAGAGCTGGCCCAACTCGTCGATGGCCAGGCCGGCCAGCGCCCGCGGCATCGACGGGAAGGCGCTGGCGGCCGCGCGGACCCGGTGGCGCCCCGCGAAGTCGATGTGCCAGATGCTGGAGCGATTCGCCACGTAGAGGCCGAAGGGGAAAGTCACGAGGGCCACCGGCTTCTCTGGAGCGTCCTCCCCCTTGAGGAACGGCATCGCCTTGCCCTCCTGGATGACTCGGACGTCACAAGGATCCTTTTGTCCCGGCTCGCAGCCGATGGCCACGTAGATCTTGGCCATCGGGCCGACCACGGCGGCCCGCAGGTTCTTGGCGCCACTGACGAGCGGCTTCGGTCGATCCTCGCCGCGTACCAGCGGCGCCACCAGGAACGAACATACCAGGGACAGCCAGACGACGCGCTTCATGGACGCTTCTCCTTGTCGGAACGACGCGCAGCAGGGAGCGGGCTTCGTCACTGTACGGGGGGAGGGGGGTGCGGCCAAGGAGAGGGAGAGGGAGAGGGGGGAGCGTGGACGAGTGCAGGCCGGCGGCTTGTGCGGCTAGAGAGGCACGTCTTCCGGGGCCGCGATGCGAAACACCTGACGGACGGCAGCCGTGAGGCGTTCGACGTTGGTCGCGCTGGCAATGCGCTGAAGGACAGTCTCCGGCACCGTGCCGAAGCGGTCCGTGAGCAACTCTCGCAACAAATCTCGGGAGACTTGCAGCGCTCCTTCGGATCGCCCTTCGGATCGCCCTTCGGATTGTCCCTTGAGGCGTCCTTCTTCCCAGATGGCTTCGCCGATGGTCTGTCCCATGTCTGCGACCTCCTTTTGGCGACTGGCATCGGTCAGTGCGGCCTGGTTGGCGGCACGCAATAACTCGCGCTCATCGCGGGGCCGGCGGGACTGGCCCCATGAGAGAATGATCCGCATCAACTCGCACCAGCGCACGTGGTCGCGGCCGGCCAGCGACTCCAGCCGCCGCAGCGCTTCCACATAGATGCGCTGGAAGCCCGTCGCGGCCTCCGATTGCGCCCGCAGGACGGCCAGCACCTGCTGCCACTCGTCGTTGCTGGCCAGAAGCTCGTCGGCACTCTGCTGGCCGAGTTCCCAGAACAGCGGTCCCCATTCCGGCACGAGGCCGTGGAACTCCGCCGGCTCATCGAGCAGGTCGTGCAGCGTACGATTATTTTGCCACGACCCGTCCCCAGTGTACAAGACCAGGGGCAGTACCGGGTTCAACCGCAGCGGTCCCTTCGGTGCCGCCCGCGCCGCCCAGCTTCGCCATTGCCGCTCCCAGTACAGGGCCGCGAACAGGAGCAGGCGCAACGGCATGGCCGGGTCCTCGGCGCTCTGGTGTTCCAGGAGAACGTAGACCAGCGCCCAGAGTTCCTCATTGCCAAGCCGATAGGGGACCTCGAAGGGCAAGTCGGCCTCGCGGCGGCGCCAGTCGTCCAGGGGGAACTCACGGTCCAACAGGCGGCAGCGGTCGTAGTCGAAGCCATCGGCCAGGGTGGGCACGGCCTGACGAAGGAAAGCGCACAGGTTGGCCGGGTGGCGCAGCGCCTGGCGGATCATGCGGTCGGCCAGGTCGCGCGGCGGCTCGCTTGGGGACGGCATCTCCGGATACCTCCGGGGGAGATTCTATGCGAGGCCGAGCCCGATTCACCTGGCCTGGTCCTGGAAGCCTTGCCCCCGCCGCCCCCGCCGGCCATGATGGTCCTGTCCGCGCTGGCTTCATTCGGGAGGGAAGAGATGTCGCGAATCATCCGACCACCGGTCCGGCACGAAGTGGACTATCCAACGGGGGACGGCAAGCCGATGGCTGAAAGCGACGTACATCTGTTGCTGATGCTGACCGTCATCCCGACGTTGCGGCATTTCTACCAGTCGCACCCGTTCGTCTACGTCGGGGGGAACATGCTGATGTTCTACGAGCGTGGCAACAAGCGAAAGCACGTTGCCCCCGACGTGTTCGTGGTCCAGGGGGTGCCTAACCATTCCCGCGACAACTACCTCATCTGGGAGGAAGGCCAGGCCCCGCAACTGGTGATCGAGTTCACCTCGAAGAGCACGCGCCATGACGACCAGCTGAAGAAATTTGGCCTGTATCGCGACGTGCTGAAGGTGAAGGAATACTTCCTGTTCGATCCGCGCGGCGACTACCTCGACCCGCCGCTTCAGGGATTCCGGCTGCGCGGCGGCCAGTATGTTCCCATCAAGACACTGGCCGGGCGTCGGCCCAGTGGGGTGCTTGGCTTGCACCTGGAGCCGGCTGGGCGGCAGCTGCGGTTGTGGGATCCGGCGACTGAGCGGTGGCTCCTGACCCCGGAGGAAGCGCGCCACCAAGCCGAGGCCGAGGCCGAGCGCGAAACCGCAGCGCGTCAGGAGGCCGAGGGGGAGGCACAGCGGGAATCCGCCGCGCGTCAACAAGCCGAGGACGAGGCGCAGCGCGAGGCCACAGCGCGTCAACTGGCCGAGGCCGAAATAGCGCGGCTGCGAGGTGAAATCGAAGCGCTCCGCCAACGTCAGTCGTGAGGCAAGCACCTTCGGCACAAGAAAACCGGCCGGGCCGCGGCGGCGCGGCGGCTGGGAAAGCGCGCCGTTTCCGTGCAAGCCCGGTCGGCTGGGTCGCTCCGCGGCTGGCCCGGTCAGGCCACGCCGAGCTTGCGGCTCTCGAGGTCCATTGGCGCGTCGGCGGGGTGCCACAGGCCCTGGCGCTGGCGAGCCCGCGCCATCAGCACCTGCACCTTCGCCTCGCTGCCGGGCGGCGCACTGGTCGGCGCCCGGGGCAGCGGCACCCGGCCGATGCGGTCGGCAATACCCCGCCGGGCGAAACGACTCGTGGAGGGATACAACTCGCGCACGCCCGGCCGGTAATAGCAGGCCCAGCACAGGCCGCGCGGACGATTCGATCGGACTCGATTGCAGTGCCGACAGAGCATGATTCACCTCACTTGACTGGCGAACCGGCGGCGTCAGCCGCCGGGTGTTGGTGCCCAGTGTTGGTGCCCACCCGGCGTCAGCCGCCGGTTCGCCCGGTTACGCCGCTGCCGCCTGCCCTTCGTCGGCCGCCTCGATCTGAAGGCGGGCCTGTCGCTGGGCCAGGGTGCGGTGGACTTCCGGCAAGAGCAGGGCCCGCATGGCGTCGCGCGGGGTTTCATCGAACCAGTTGAGGAACCAGCGGCAGGCGGCCGGCTCGCCCAGGCGCTGGTCCGCCTCGAAACACAAACGGGCGAAATACTCTTCCACCTCGGCCACGCTGTGCAGCCCCTCGCCCTGCCAGCCGCAGTAGCCCAGGGCGCAGGCGCCCTCGACGGGCCAGTCCTGCACGCACTGCAAGGGGGGCGGCGTGGTCGTTGCTCCCTGCAACAGCCGCGCGTCGTCGGTGACCAGCGCTGCTCGCAAGGCCTCCAGCCCCTCCGTCTCGATCAGGGGGGTCACGCCCTCCCGCCAGACCTTCCGCCAGCTGTCCATCAGTCGCTCTCCTCAGGGGCGTTCATCTCGGGATGCGTGTTCCGATGGGCGCATGGTCATAGTATATAAACGTTCATAGTTCGTCAAGATGATTTTCGTGCTTTTTGTGGCTGTAAAAGCGAAATTATGGCGAACCGTGGGATATATGAGAAATATCAATCGGAACAATCACCACAAATCAATTATAGTTGTAGAAAAGAAGACGGTTGCATTGCCAGCTGGAGCGAGCCGGCGCTTGGGGCTGGTCCCTCCGAAGACGAGAACGACAGCGCATTCTTCGCCGTCCGGCGCTCGCCGTTTTCCCTTGCTTCCTCCCCATCCGCCCGCTACGATCCTGTGCAGACCAGCCAAATTGCGATGAGTTTTCTCCCGCGCTAGGCGTGCATCCCGTCCCGCGGACCCGGCCAAAGCGGAGCCCCACCGCCATGAGCAGCGCGCCGCCAGCACCCAGGGATCGGCTGGTGATGGACCCCGAAAACCCCTGGCCCGGGCTGGTCCCCTTCACCGAAGACTTCCACGATTATTTCTTTGGCCGCGACGACGAGGCCGAGGCCCTCTTTCGCCTCGTCAATCGCGAGACGCTCACGGTGCTGTTTGGCCAGTCGGGGCTGGGCAAGACCTCGCTGCTGCAAGCCGGCCTGTTCCCGAGGCTGCGGCAGGCCGATGTGCTGCCGGTTTATGTCCGCCTCGACCACGGTCCCACGGCGCCGCCCCTAGTCGAGCAGGTCTGGGCTCGACTCGGCGAGGAGGTCCGCGGCCAGGGCATTGAGGTGGCCCCGCCGGGTCAGGAGACGCTGTGGGAGTATTTCCATCGCCGCGACGTGGAGTTCTGGACGACGCGGAATCGGCTGGTCACGCCGCTGCTGGTGTTCGACCAGTTCGAGGAGTTGTTCACGGCGGCTTCGGGTCGTGTTCGCGCGCAGCCGTTCCTCACGGAGCTGGCCGACCTGGTGGAAAACCGCCCGCCGGAGTCGTTGAAGCAACGGCTGGACCAGGAAAAGACCGAGGAGGCGGCCGGCCGCTACGATTTTTCCCGCCCGGGGTGCAAGGTCATCATCAGTTTGCGCGAGGATTTTCTGCCGGAGTTCGAGGGCTTGCGGCCCGTGATGCGGAGCATCATGCAGAACCGGCTGCGCATCACGCGCATGAGCGGAGCCCAGGCCCACGCGGTCGTCGAGCGGCCCGGGCAGGCCCTGCTGGAGCCGGGCGTGGCCGATGCCATCGTGCGTTTTGTGGCGGCGGCCGCGGCCGACGCCGGCGCGACGCCAGTAGGGCAGCCCGAAGCGCCAGCGAGGGAGGAGGACTTCCTCGCTGGCGCTTCGGGCTACCCGGCGCTTCGGGCTGCCCGGGCCCCGGACCGGCGATGGATTTGCGGAACGGTCATCTGGTCCACCTCGAAGTCGAGCCGTCGCTGTTGAGCCTGGTCTGCCGCGAGTTGAACAATCGGCGGCAGGAGCAGCACCGGCCGCGGATCACCACGGCCCTGCTGGCCGACAGCCGCCGCGAAATCCTGGCCGATTTCTACGACCGCTGCACCCGTGATGTCAGCCCGGAGGTGAGGCACTTCCTGGAAGAGCGGCTGCTGACGCGCTCCGGCTACCGCGATAGCGTGGCCCTGGAAACAGCCCTGGCCGAGCCGGGCGTTTCGCTAGAGGCCATCGACCTGCTGGTCAGCCGCCGGCTGTTGCGCCTGGAAGAGCGCTTCGGGCAGCAGCGGGTCGAGTTCACCCACGATCTGCTGATCGAGCCGGTGCGGGCCAGCCGGGATTCCACGCACCACCGCCAGGAGCTGGTGGACGCCGCCCAGCGCGAGAAACGGGTGCGCGACAAGCTGGTGCAGACGCGCCGGCGACTGGCGATCTACATGGCGGGCTCGCTGGCGGTGGTGGTGCTGCTGGGCCTGGCGGCCTTCAACTGGCGGCGACTCTCGGTCGTTGCCGACAAGGACCGCCAGGAGGCCGACCGTCAGCGGCTGCGGGCCGAGGAAAGCAGCTACGCCGCCGACATGCGCCTGGCCCAGCAGGCAGCCGACGACGGCAACCTGGGGCGCACCATCTTCCTGCTCAAGCAGCATCTGCCCCAGGAGGGCGGACCGGACTATCGCGCCTTCGAGTGGCGTCACCTGGCCTGGCTCTGCTGCGGCGAAAGCCGGGCTACGTTCCACGGACATCACGACGAGGTCCGCGGCGTCGCCTTCGCCCCCGACGGGAAGACGCTGGCCTCGGGCGGCGCCGATGCCACCGTCTGGCTGCTCGACGAGGCCGACCGGCGGCACGCTGGCCCGGTGGGATGTGCCGGGGCCCGGCGTGATGGCAGTCGCTTTCTCCCCGGACGGCCAAACCCTGGCCGCGGCCACCGGCAACTGGAGAAAATCCGGCGAACGCGGCGACGTCTACCTCTGGGACGTGGCCCGCCGCCAGGTGGCGGACGTTCTGCACGGACATTCCCGCTCCGTCAACACCGTGGCCTTCTCCCGCGACGGCGCCCTGCTGGCCTCCGGCAGCGAGGACGACAGCGTCCGGGTCTGGGCCCGCAAGGACAGTTCCTACGAACCCCGCTTCACGCTCCCCGCGCACACCAACGGCGTCAACGCTGTTTCCTTCTCCGCCGACGGATCGCTCCTGGCGGCGGGTGCAGGAGACGGCAATCTGCAGGTCTGGGACACCACCACGGGACAGCCCGTCCTGGACACGATGGTGCAGGTGTCCGGCATCATGTCGCTGGTGTTCGCGCCGGAGGGCAAGACGGTGGTGGTCGGCAGCCGGGATGGGCCAGTGCTGTTCTACGACGTGGTCGGCCGCAAGGTGACGGGCCGCCTGAACGCACAGCAGGGGCTGGTCAACGCCGTCGCCTTCTCGGCCGACGGCCAGCTGCTGGCCAGCGGCGGCAGCAACTGCACCATCAAGCTCTGGCGCGTCGCCGACGGGCGCCCGCTGGCCACGCTGATGGGCCACCGGGACATGTTGTATGCGGCGGCCTTCTCCGCCGACGGCCATACCCTGGCATCCGGCGGTGCCGATCAGACGGTCAAGATCTGGGACGCGCCGTCGCCAGCCACCGATGCCCGCATCCACCTCGACGGGGCGGTCTCCAGTGTCGCCTTCTCCCCGGACGGCCGGACCCTGGCCACCGGGCGTGGCGAGTCGTCGCCGGCCGTGGCGGGGGCGCCCGGCCAGGTCTACCTCTGGCCCTTGGACGGCACCGACCCGCCGCAGGTGCTGACCGGGCACCACGACATCGTGGACGGCGTGGCCTACTCCCCCGGCGGGGACACCCTGGCCAGCGGCAGTCGCGATGGCACCGCCATCCTCTGGGATGTGACCACGCGCACCCAGAGCCGGACCCTGACAGGCCATACCGGCCCCGTCCTCAGCGTGCGCTTCAGCCCGGATGGGCGATTGCTGGCGACCGGCAGCCGCGACAACACGATCAAGCTGTGGGACATGACCAACCCTGCCGCGGCCCCCGTCACCTTGACGGGCCACAACGGCTGGGTGCGTTCGGTCGCCTTTTCGCCGGACGGCAAGCAACTGGCTTCGGCCAGCTCGGACCGCGGCGTCTGGGTGTGGGACGTGGCGGCGGCACGCGGCGTGGCGTACCTGACCGGCTTCCGCGGCGCCTGCAATGCCGCCGAGTTCTCCCCCGACGGCCACCTGCTCGCCGTGGCCAGCAACGATCGGACCGTTCGCCTCTGGGACCTGTCGTCCGGCAAGTTCGGCGAGAACGACGCCGTCACCCTGCAGGGGTACAGCGCCGCCATGAATACCCTGGCCTTTTCCCCGACCGGCGAGACCCTGGCCGCCGGCAGCCAGGACGGCACCGTCACCCTGTGGCACGTCAGCACGCGGGAGGAGGTGGCGGTTTACGCCCACCACCGGGGGGGAGTTCTCTCGCTGGCGTTTGACCGTCGCGGGGACCTGCTGGTTACGGGTAACACCAACGGTACGGTCGAGCTGTTTCGCGCCGTCACCCTGCCGGGTCCAACTTGCCTGGACGAGAGCACACAGGAATGGACCCAGCCCTGACCATTGCCGAGCCATCCGCCGCGGTGCGCCCCTTCGCCCCGCTGCATGACCGGAGGTTTCGGGCCTATTACGTGGGGCTCCTGGTCTCCTCGTGCGGGACGCAGCTGCAGGTGGCGGTCCAGGGCTGGTTGGTCTGGGAGCTGAGCCACGACGCGACGATGCTGGGCGTGGTGGCGGCCATGAGCTACTTGCCGCTGCTGCTGCTCTCGTGGCTGGGCGGCTGGCTCGCGGATCGGCACGACCGGCGGCTCGTCCTGCTCGGGACGCAGGGGACGGCGGCCCTGCTGGCACTGGTCCTGGGTTGCCTGGCCCTGCGGCCCGACCTGCAGGTATGGCACGTGGCTGCCGTGGCCCTGGCTCTCGGGATCGTCAACGCCATTGATTTGCCGACGCGCCATGCCTTCCTTTTGCTGCTGGTGGATCGGCCGCTGCTGGTCAGCGCCGTGTCGTTGAATGCGGCCCTGTTCCAGGGAGCCTCTCTGGTGGGGCCGGCCCTGGCGAGTGTCCTGGTCACGATCCCGTGGCTGGGCTATTCCGGCTGTTTTTTCCTGAACGCGGCCTCCTATGGCGCCGTGCTAGCGGTTCTGGCCCGGATGCGCGTGCCGGGTCAGAAGCCGGAGCCCGCCGATGCCCCGAGGCATTCCGCCCTGGCCGGCCTACACTATGCCGTCCGGACGCCGGTGATCGGGCTGGTGATCGGCCTGGTTGTGGTGGCGGGCATCTTCGGCTGGTCCGTCCCGGTGATCCTGCCAGTGCTGACCGAGCGAGTGCTGGGCGGAGGCGTCCGCCTGAACAGTTTGCTCAATGCCGCGATCGGCGGCGGTGCGATCAGCGGAGCCCTAGTCCTGGCGTGGCGCGGCGGAGACGTGCAGCGGCGGACGTTGATCTTCGCCGGCCTGACGATGTGGTGCGCGGGCCTGTTCGCGTTGTCGCTGGTCCGTTGGCCGGCGGCGGCCTTCGCGGCCCTGGCGGCGGCCGGCGCCGGCAAAATCCTGGTCACCGCCCCCAGCAATGCCGTCGTCCAGCTGGCAGCGCCCGAGACGCTTCGCGGGCGGGTCATGGCCGTCTGGAGCATGATCTTCGGCGTGGCCGACCCGGTCGGCAGCCTGCAAATCGGCCTGCTCGCCAGCACCCTGGGCCCGATTGCGGCCATCCAGCTCAATGCCGCCGTCCTGGCCGCCGCCGGCCTGCTCGCTTACCTCCTCTTGCCCGCCATCGACTTCCCTGAAGGATCATTATGCGATCTCCCGTCTTTCCTTCGATCCTCGAAGCCGAGCTGAATCCGGACCTGGTTCAGCTCGGGCCGAACTTGATCGCCGTCAACTTCTTCCTGAACAAGATCATCCCCGCCTGCCATGTCCTGGAGCGGGCTCGCGCCGCGGGGCTCCTCGCCCCCGGCGGGCTGGTGGTGGAATCGACGTCCGGCAGCTTCGGCCTGGCCCTGGCCATGGTCGCCCGGCTACGCGGCTACCGGCTGACGATGGTGAGCGACCCGGTGGTTGACGACCGCCTGCGCCGCCGGCTGGAGGAGCTGGGAGCCCGTGTCGAACTGGTGACCCAGCCGGCGGCCCGGGGCGGCCTCCAGGAGGCGCGCTTGCAGCGCGTGCGGGCGATCCTCCACGAATCCCCGGGCGCCTACTGGCCCCAGCAGTACGACAACCCCTGGAACCTCGATGCCTACACCGCTATCGCCCAAGCGCTGGCCGACACGCTCGGCCCCATCGACTGCCTGGTGGGCACGGTGGGATCGGGGGGATCGGTCTGCGGCATGGGACGCGAGTTGCGCCGCCGCAACTCCCGCCTCCGCCTCGTGGGCGTGGACACCCTGGGCAGCGTCCTGTTCGGCCAGCCGGATGGCGTCCGCTTGCTGCGGGGACTGGGGAACAGCATCATGCCCCGCATCCTCGATCACGCGGCGTTCCAGGAAGTCCACTGGGTCAGCGCCGGCGAGGGGTTCCGCATGACCCGCGAGCTGCACGCGTCCACCGCCCTGTTTCGCGGACCGACCAGCGGAGCCGCCTACCTGGTGGCCCGCTGGTGGGCGCAACGCCACCCCGACGCTCGCGTGGTCGTCCTCTTGCCCGATGAGGGGCATCGCTACGATCTCACCGTCTACAATGACGACTGGCTGCGAGACCACGGCGTGCTACAGAGTTCTTTGCCCGACGAGCCGAGGCTGGTGGCCCATCCCGAGGAGGCACGCTCGTCCTGGTCGTACCTCCGCTGGAATGGCCGAACCTTGAAACAGGTGCTCGACGGCGACGGCTCGGCCTGAGCCTCCCGACCCCTTCATTCCCCGAGGAGAACCTTCATGAAGACCCGGTGCCTCATCGTGCTGGCCGCCAGCCTGCTCCTGGCTGCCGACAATCCCAAGGATGCGAAAAAGAAGGACCTCGACCGGCTCCAGGGCACCTGGGCACCGGCCAGCATCGAGTACAACGGCGACAAGGTCGAGGCCGACATCATCAAGGGCCTGACCGTCGTCATCGATGGGGAGAAGATGACGATCAAGGGCGATTCGACCGAGGTCGAAAAATACAAGAAGGCCACGATCAGGATTGATCCGTCCACAACGCCGAAGATCATGGATGTCACCCTGACCAGCGGCGACGACAAGGGGACAACGATGGAGGGGATTTACGAGGTGGACAAGGACGAATGGAAGCTGTGCGTGAAACTATTCGCCAAGGAACGGCCGGCCAAGTTCGAGAGCAAGGGGGAGGGCAACGTGGTGCTGGCCGTGTTCAAGGGCGAGAAGAAATGAATGAGGCGTTTAGCCGCCGCCCGCAGGGCGGCGGCTAAACGGAATCGTTACTTCATCAAATCTTTCAGCGGCGTGTCGATGGCGCCGGCCCAGATCTCGTAGCCCTTCGGCGATGGGTGCAGGAAGTCCCCCATGACTTCCTTGGACATGGTTCCGTCCTTCTCCAGGAACTTGCCGCCGATGTCCAGGTACTTCACCGTCTTGCCGTCGTCGTCCAGCTTCGAGATGATCTTGTTGATGTGCTTGATGCGATCGCGATTCGGGTCGGTGGCATCGGGGCCGCGCGGGAAGACGCCCAGCAGCAGGACCTTGGTCTTGGGCTGCTGCTTCTTGATTTCTCCCACGACCGCCTTGATGCCGTCGGCGATCTCCTCGTCGGTGTTGTCGTGCAGGTTGTTGGTGCCGATCATGACGACGGCCACCTTCGGGGTGTAGCCTTCCAGCTCGCCGTTCCGCATGCGCCACAGCACGTGCTGCGTGCGGTCGCCACCGATGCCGAAATTGGCGGCGTGCAGCGAGTCGAAGTGGTCCTTCCAAACGTCCTTCCCCTTCCCGTGCCAGCCGTCGGTGATCGAATCGCCGAAGAAGACCACGTCGATGTTGCCTTTCTTGGCAATGGCGAGGAAGCCCTTGTGCCGATTTTCGTCCTTGATCGACGGCTTGACCGCCGAGTTTTCCTTCTTGTCCGCCGCGCGGGCCGGCGCCAGGACTACCAGGGACAATAGCGCCCCCAGCAGCACGATTCCCCGGATGCGAAATGCCATGTACGTCTCCTCGAACAAGGGGTAAGGGCTCCGGCTCAGCGGCCGGCG
Source organism: uncultured Planctomycetota bacterium (assembly GCA_963827935.1). Taxonomy (GTDB): domain Bacteria; phylum Planctomycetota; class Planctomycetia; order Gemmatales; family Gemmataceae; genus DATFNV01. Next base: position 441,900 of record CAWHCN010000008.1, read on the forward strand.
CCTCGGTGCGACTGCGTCAGGCTTTGGTGTCGGTGAACCTCGTTGTGGCACGGTCTCCTGACCGTGCCCCCTCGTTGTGGCACGGTCTCCTGACCGTGCCACTTCGGCTGACCGAAGGTCTCCACACATCCATCACGGATTCCGGGAGACCTTCGGTCAGGCCGGGTGGCACGGTCGGGAGACCGTGCCACAACGGGCAGCGGTGTCGGCGAACCTGTCAGGCGGGAGGGCGGTCAGGCGTGCGACTCAGGCCAGCGTAGCGACCGGCGCGGCGATAGCAATGAAAATCCGACGGAGCGAGCGCAATTGTGTGAGCAGCTGAAAAGTTGGTGGAATCTTTGTTCAGCAGCCCCGTCTACGGGGCTTGTCGGGGTCTGGCTTCAGCCTGGTCGACGGCACAGGCTCATGGCCGCGGCGGGAAGCCCGCGAACCCGGCCCAAGGGCCGGGCCTACACCGCTGCGCGGGAAGCCCCGTGAACGGGGCTCAAGCGGCTTCACCGGGCATCCGCTCTACCAACTAACAAGACGCTCACACGGGGCGGTCCTTGGCCCGAAGCGAGATGGGCGGAGGGTGGGTCGAGCGCGAGCGAGACCCACCGTCAGTGTGCTCGGAAACAATGAGCGTGAGCCCGCGGCGCCAGCCAAGGGCGAGTCGGGCCGCCCTTGGCTGGCGCCGCGGGCTCACGCCGAGCGATGTACCAGCCCCCTGCGGAACTCGCCTTGACCCCACCGGCCAGCACGCTAGCCTGTTCTGATGATCGCTGAAGGTACTCAAACCGACGCTTCCACCGTCATCCTTCCGACCGACGACGCTCCTCTCCTCTCGGTCCTGCCGTGGTGGGCACTGCCCTTCCGGCGCTACGGCACCGCAATTACCGGCTCTATTTCATGGGCCAGGCGATCTCGCAAATCGGGTCGTGGGTGCAGACCACGGCGCTGATGTGGCTGACCTGGCAGCTCACTCACCGGTCGCAATGGCCGGCCCTGATCGCCACGGCGCAAATCCTGCCCACCTTCCTGCTGGGAGCCTGGGGCGGGGACCTGGCCGACCGCGTCTCCAAGCGGGCGCTGATTTTCGGCACCCAGGCCGCTCTCCTGTTCCTGGCCCTGCTGCTGGGGGGCCTGGTGCTGCTGGAACAGGCGGACCACGTCTCGCCCTGGCACCTGCTGGCCATCGCCCTGGCCGCCGGCCTGGTGAACGCTCTTGATCTGCCGGCCCGGCTGTCATTTGTCATGGACATGGTCGGCCGCGACGACCTGGTCAACGCCGTCGCCCTCAACTCGCTCCTGTTCAATGGGGCGCGGGTGGTGGGGCCGGCGATTGGCGGGCTGTTGTTGACCCACCTTGGGGCGGCGCACTGTTTCCTTATCAACGGCCTCAGCTTCGTCGCCGTGCTCATCGCGCTGGCGCTGATGGACGTGAACGGCACCTCGCCGACCCCGCCGCGACCCGGTTTGCGGGCCCTCCTGGACGGATGGCGTTACGTGATCCAGCGGCCAACGCTGGCCTGCCTGATGGCCATGACAGGGCTGATCTCACTGTTCGGCTGGCCGTTCCTGGCGCTCCTGCCCGCGTTTGCCCACCACGCCGCGGGGGGATCGGCGGGCGAGGTCGGTCTGGATCCCGGTCCGACTGATGGCGCGGGTTACAGCCAACTGCTGGTGGGGACAGGGTGCGGAGCCCTGCTGGCCGCGTTCACGCTGGCCGCGCAGTCGTCGGTCCGCTGGCGGCGGCCGTTCCTGGTCGGCGCCGTCCTGGCCGCCGCGGGCGGACTGGCTTGGTTGGCCCTGGCGGGAGCTTTAATGCCGGCGATGGCCGCCTGCGCGGTGGCCGGCTTCGGCCTAGTCCTCTTCAACGCCACCAGTCAGTCGATGGTGCAGCTCGAGCAGCACCGACCAGAATCGCGGCCGCATCATGGGCATCTGGTCGATCATCATCTGCGGCGCGCTGCCGCTGGGGAACCTGCTCGCCGGCAAGGCCGCCGATACCTGGGGCGTGGCCCCGGTGCTGGCGGTGGAAGGGATGGCGTGCGTGGTGTCGGCGGCAGTGGTGGTGGGGATCCTGGCGGTGTGGACGCGGACACGCGGCGTCAATACCGCCAGGCGTTGAGGCTGTGCAATTCTCCAGTAATGGCGACGCCCGCGCTCTCAATGTTGGCAATTGCCCTTACGACCTCCGCGCAGCTCATGTCGCGGGTCACGTCGTTGTCCTGGTGAACGACGAAGATGCCTGCGTGCGGATTGCCAGCCTCATGCAAGTCCTTGAAGTCTCCAGGGTTCTTAGTCAGGAGGACCAGGGCGTTGGTCCCGGCGTACTGAAGGTGTACGGGATCGGGTCGCCCCTTCAGCCCAACGTCTGCCGGAATGACGACGTGATGCCCCGCGGCACGCAGCAAGGCCACCAACTCCGTGGCGTTCGCACAATCATCGAGGTAGATCCTTTGGCTCAAGCGGGTAGCCTCCTTCGGCGAATTGGCGCCTCACTTCGGCCGCCTCCATTTGGATCAGCGCCTTGTTCTCCTCGTAGTAGGCAAGCGCCTCCTGGATCGCCTCAACAGGCAGATCGAGGTCTACGCTGGCGCGCTCCGGCGTCAGCTTGTTCGCGTAAACGGTGCTCACGAGCTGCCCCACCGTCATGTTGAGCCCTTTGATGGATAGCTGACGACGCCATCGATGCGGGCGACTGATGAGGTCAGCGCCAGGGCGTCGTCTCGCCATTCTCCAACCGCGCTTCTAACTGCGCGATCCGACTCAGGGCGTCCTGAAGTTGTGCCTGAAGTGCCTGCAATTCGACCGTCATGAGAACCTCCCTTCGCAAAACCACTCCTATTCTACCGCCTCCTTCGCTTCCCTCAAGGAGCTACCCGCCCCAGCGCCCGCGGATCCGGCCGCGCATGGTTCTTTGCCTCGGCTCCCTCCGCAGGTGCTGAATGGCGTCAACCGAACAGCGGGGCACAGGTCAACTCAACGACGCCTACCCACGAGATCAGCCACAGGCTCCAAAAGAGCACCCCGGCCCGGTATCCCACCCCTTGGCGGTTCAGCACGAAGACAATGGGCGCAGTCGCCTGAAGCCCGAACCAGATCAAAAGAACTGGAACGCGCACCGACACAGCCATGCCGTCGAAATACAGGGCTTCCGGTATGTCGATCTCACCGTGTCGCTGGAAGAATTGCTCGCGCAACGAATCCACCTTGTGTCGGTGCCAGAAACCGACAGCCACAGCGATCATCGCTCCCACCACGAGCAAGTGGGCGAAAATCATCCTGCGGTAAGGAGAATGCAGCACTGTGCCCCTCATTGCGGTCCGATCGTCCGCTTGATCTGCAACACCAAATTCTTCATCACCCATCCCTGTTCCGGACACACATCCACCCGCGCCCCATGCCGGCGCAGGTTCTCCGCGGCCACTGGGCCGACCGCGGCCACCCGAGTCCGCTCCAATCCTTGCCGCAGCTCCGCCTGCAAGCCTCGTTCCTCGACCACCTCGTAGAGCCGATCCACCTGCGGCGAACTGGTGATTGCCAGCACATCGATCTCGCCGCGGGCCATGCGGGCGATCAGGTCGGCGACGCGTTCGCCGTCGGCCTTCGGGGCGTAGACATAAGGGAGAACCGGCCAGGCATTGGCGCCGGCCGCACGCAGGAACTCCAGCAGGGCGGGATTCTCCTCGCTATACATTTGCACGCCGATCGCCAGGCCGCCCAGGTCGTGATGGCGCAGCGTCTCGATGATTCCCTCCGTGGTGGGCGTGCGGGCCGCCTCGCGCGGGGCCAGGCCGATTTCCTTCAGCGCCCGGGCTGGCTTTGGACCCCGGGTTACCGTGCGAGAGCGGGCCAAGGCCGCGACGACCGCATCACGCAGGCCGACTCGCTCCGCGAAGCTGAGCAACCGCCGAACCCCCTCGCCGGTCATCAGGATCACATAGGCGAAGCGCCCGGAGACCAGCTCGCGCAGCCAGGCGATCACCGGGGCGGGATCTGGCGCATCGAGGATGCTCACCAGCGGGCAGCGCAGCGTCGTCGCTCCCTCCGCTTCGAGCAGCTGCGCCAGCTCCTCGATTTGCCGTCCTTCCGCCAGGGCAATGGTCCGGCCCTGCATGGGGTGTGTCATGGTGCCGATCTCCCGACTCAGTTGTTTCATCAGATCCCCGGCGCGGGCGGCGGCGGGTTCTCATTATAGCCGGCCATCGCGCGGGCCATCACCCAATCCGGCAGCCAGCGGGTCAGCCGCATCATCAAGCTGGTCTGCCAGGGGAAATTGAACACCTTCACGCGCCGCGCCAGTGCCCGGGCGATTCGACGGGCCGCCTCGTCGGCCTCCAGCACAAACGGCATCGAGAACTCGTTCACCGAGGTCATCGGCGTGCGGACGAAGCCCGGGCAGATGGTGGTGACGGCGATGCCCCTGTCGCGAAGCTGAATCCGCAGCCCTTCCAGGAAGACATTGACGGCCGCCTTGCTCGCGCAGTAAGCCGACTCGCCCGGCAGCCCCTTGTAGGACCCCAGCGACGACACCGCGGCCAGGTGGCCGTGCCCGCGCCGCAGCATCTCCGGCAGCACCGCCTCGATGGCGTAGACCACCCCCAGCGTGTTGACTCGGAACATCTTCTCAATCTCGGGTACGTTGAACGGCTCCAGCAGGGTCGGGGCGCCGACGCCGGCATTGGCGACCAGCAGATCGACCGGCCCGAGCTGGGCGGCGAGTTGGTGGACGGCGGCGACGGTGGCCGCCCGATCGCCCACGTCGGCCGCGGCCACGGCGGCGGTTCCTCCGGCCTGTGCGATCTGGGCCGCCAGCTGTTCGAGTGCCACGCGCCGCCGGGCGACCAGGCCGACGCGGGCTCCCTCCGCCGCCAGGGTTCTGGCCAGGGCCCAGCCGATGCCGCTTGACGCTCCGGTGATGACCGCCGTCTGGCCCGCAAATCCCATGGCGTCGGCACTCCTGTCAGGACCGCTGCTATCGGCACGACCGTGTCACTTTCCCCGGAGCCCCGGGGCAGTGCAAGGCCGATCCGGCGGGCCAGGCTGGTCAACGCTCGCTTGGCCTGTCACAATGGCAGGGCGCGAATGGCCGTGCCGTTTCTCCATGTCCCCTTGGCCGTCGCTTGCTCCTTGAGACTGCACCGATGAAAACCGCTGCCGCGCTGACTGCTTCGCTGATCGGTCTGGTCCTTCTGGCGGTGGCCGTGGCCGCTCCCCCGCCGGCGCCGGGCCGGCCGCCCCGCCGCCGCCGGCCCGCTACGATGTGACCGTCCGCTACTCGATCGATGCCCCGCGCAACGACCGCGTGCCGCGGTTCCGTGAGATGCTCGCCTTCTTCAAGAAGCACGGGTTCACGCGCGATGAAGAGAACGCACCCGAGGACGAGCCGGACAACCCGCGCCATGTGCTGATGAACGGATCGATGGCGGCGGAGAACGCGCGGCGGCTGCTGCTGGAGCGCCACGTGCGGTCCCTGCGCCTGATCCCCGAGAGAGCGATGCTCCCGGCGGCCGATGCGGCGGTGCGTGTCCAGCTCGAACTGCCCGGCGCCATGCCCCTGGTCCCCGGCCGTTATCTATACACCACCGCCGCGGCGCGCCAGGTGGAAGCGGAGGGCGGCGCGTCGCTCCAGCAACAACGCTTGCTGGCGTTCCAGGTGCGGACCGTGCTGGCCAACCTCGGGTTCAGCGAGGGCGTCGGCTACGACAACCGGGCCCACACCCGGCTCCTGGGCAGCATTTCGCCCGCCCGGCTCGACGACCTGCTGTACGACCTGCGCCGCCAGCCCGCCGCCTGGAAGCTGAAAGCCGAACCCGCCATCGACAGCATCCTCCTGTCCGGGTTGCGCCGCACCCGCAGCGGCGAGGAGGTCCTCGATGGCATCCTCAATGCCTGGGATGCCGATTTCGAGCGGCAACGGCAGGAGTTCGAGGCGGCGGCCAAAGACGACAAGGCCGTCTATCCAAAGGACAGGGACCTGATCGGCAAGTTGGTCGACAGCTGGGCCAAGCACCGGGCCGGCGACGCCTACCTCAAGACGCTGCCGCGCGAGGAACGCGAGAGCGAAACCATCCGGCGGGGCCTGCTGCTGGCCAATTTGGTCCGCCACCCCGAATCGACCGGCGTGCTCCAGGCGCTGTGGGCCAATGTGCTGGCGAGTCCCTCCGCGCCGGAGCTGCTGGCGCTGTTGCTCCGTCGCCTGCCGCCGGCGGTCATGGCCGATCTGCCATTGCTGCTGCGGACCGATTCGCCGGTGCGCGTGACCGAGGTGCAGCCGGGCTTGCCGCTGCCGCGCGCCTGGAAAGAGCCGCCGCCGCCGGCCCGGGAGCTGGAGAAGCTGACGCCCGAAGTGCGCGATCTCGTCGCCGCCGCCGACAAGGACACGGCCCGACACCTGGAGGTCATCCTCTGGCTCAGCCCGGACGACAGCGATCGGAGCTGGCGTCAGGAGCTGACCGAGGCGGTCCCGGGTCTGATCGTCCAGGGCCGGGTCGGCCCCCTGATCGCTGTTCGGATGGCGCCGGCTCAGGCGCCGGCACTGGCCGCTGTGCCGACGGTCTCCACCATTCGTCTGCCGCGTTCGGGGCAGCCGCGGATGCTGGGGGCGCCGGCCGACAAGCTGGACGCCGCCCAGGCGCTGCGCGTCAGCGGCCTGGCCCGGCTTCATGAGGCCAAGCTCAAGGGAAAGGGCGTCCGCCTGGCCGTCATCGACGGCGACTTCCGCGGCTGGCAGCCGCTGGTCGGCAAAACGCTGCCGGCGAAGACGCGCCTGCTTGACCTGACCGCGGAGACGAACCCCCGCTTGCTGCCCGATCCCTCGCCCGCCGGCGCCGGCATCGGGCACGGCACGGCGATGGCGCAGGCCGCTGCCGTGGCGGCGCCCGAGGCCGAACTGCTTTTGATCCGCATCGGCCCCGCGGCACCCTACCAGCTCCTGACCGTGGCCCGGGCCCTCAGCGGCCAGCCGCCGCGGTCGCTCAACCTGGCCCAGCGCGGCGACGACCTGGACACGATGCGGGCCGACCTGGAACGGCGGCGGACGGCCCTTCTGCTCCGCCGCGCCACCCAGATGGAGAAAGCTCCCGATGTGAACCAAAAAAAGGTGCTCCTCAAGAAGAAGGAGAAGGGGCGCTGACCACCGACGAGGAAGACCTCCTCAAGGACATCGAGGAGTTTGAGACGTACAAAAAGGACCAGGCCCAGCTCGATGCCGACCAGCACGACTACGACGAGCGCATGGCACGCTACCTGACGCTGAACGCGGACCTCCGTGGCCTGAGCGACATCCGCGTGGTGGCGACCGGACTGTCGTGGCAAGAGGGACAGCCGGTGGACGGCGGCGGGGCGCTGAGCCGGTACTTCGACGACGAGCCGTTCAAGAAGGCCGTCTGGTTCCAGGCCGCCGGCGACACCCGCGGCCAGGCGTGGGCCGGCCTCTTCCGGGATCGCGACGGCGACGGCATCATGGAGTTCCAGCCGCCCGGCGATCGCTTACCAGCCGGGCGCTGGAGCCCGTCGCTGGCCTTCCTCTCCTGGCAGCCCGTGACTGGCGCGGCCGGAGCCGACCTTCCCCAGGGAGCCCGGCTGCGGCTGAGCGTCCAGTGGCGCGAGCCGCACGATCCCGACTTCCTGCGCCACGGCGAGGATGCCTACCGCGAGCCGCTGGCGCCCCTGCGGCTGACGCTCCTGCGGCAGATCGACCCCACCGGGGCCAAGCAGCCGAGCGACGATTTCCAGGTGGTCGCCCAGTCCGTGGGCCTGCCGCAACGGCTGGCCAATGAGCCGGGCTCGGCCGTGTATGAACAAACCCTGGAAGTGCCGCTCGCCGAGGCCGGCCGCTATGCCCTTCGGCTGGAGGGCTTGGCGCCGTACGGCATTCGGCCCCTGGGCCAGCCCACGGTGCCGGCGGCCGAGAAGACCTGGGAACTGCGGCCACGTCTCTTCATCGCGACCCTGGCCGGCCCGGGGCGAGCTGTGCTGGCGGATTTTGCGACAGCGGAAGGGACCCTGGGCACTCCCGCCGACGCGCGGCAACCGATCACCGTCGGCGCTGCCGATGCCGCGGGGAAATCATTACCCAAGAGCGCCGTCGGCCCCGCTCTCGGGCTGGAGCTGTTGCCAAAACCCGCGGTGCTGAGCCCCGCCGTTGGAGACGGAGCCGCGCCGGCCAGCAGTCTCTCCACAGGGTTTGCCGCGGGACTGGCCGCGTGCGCGATCAGTGCGGGGGCGCCGCCGGATCAACTCCTGCGGACCCTGGGAACACGCCCGGGCGAACCGCTGCGCGTGCCGAATGGCTGGCCGCGACGGGAACGATGACGAACTCCTAGGGGCGGCGCATTACCAAGCCGGGGCTGCGCCGGGTGGCACGCCCTGAGGTACTCCGAAGGGCGTGCGGACAGTCAAGCACGCCCTTCGGAGTACCTCAGGGCGTGCCACCCTAAGGAGCCGTCCAAGATTAACTTCCAGGGGTGGGACCGGCGTCCCGCCGGTCCGGACCGGCGGGACGCCGGTCCCACCGGAGTAATTGCTGGACGAGTCCTAATTGGACAGCGCCACTTTCCTTGTTGCAATGGCGGAAGTCCAACATTGAGAACAGTATAGCCGATCAGGTCGGCGATTGGGGGATGCACGATTTGATCCGATCGACATCGATGCCCAAGGATCGCAGTTGAGCCATGCGCGTTTTCACGTGAGAGCGCTGGGCCTGCGCATTGCGACGCTGGTAATACTGCTGCTTGGCTAACTCTCGTTGGAAGCGTGCCGCTTTTGTCAGTCGCCCCTGTGCTGTCTCTAACCAGGTGTTCATGGCTCGTCGCACTTGTTCTGTCGTCAGGTGTTCCAGCGGGTCGTCGTGCGTCGTTGCGGCGTCGAACTGCTGACGCATGCGGGCGCAAAACAGGTGGGTCAGTTGCGTCAGGTAACAGTGCCGGTGCAAGCAACGCCAGCCGCGAACTTCGTAATGGTCCAAGCCCAGTTCCTCTTTGGCCTGGCGAAAGCAGCTTTCCACCGACCAACGCCCAAAGGCCACACGCAGTAACCGCCGTAGCGAGATGCCACGCTCCCCGGGCACACGATTGGATAGGAAGTATTTCACCTCATTGGTCAAAACGTTGCGTGCTACGAGCAAGCAGTGCCGACGCCCCGGCAGGCCATCGAGTCCCTTGCGCCAGAGCTTCGCCCATTTCACCTCCCAGACTTCGGGGCCGTGCTGGGTGTCCTTGATGCGGTAGCGCTGCCACTTCTGCTGGCGAAAGACGGGCGAATAGCGTGCCAGGTTTCGCACTTCGCTGCCGCGCCGGCTTCGCGCCGCCAGCCGCGGATAGGTCCTTTTGCGGCCGCGCCGCCGCGACCGACCGCTCCGAAGCACCTGGGGCTTTTTCAGCCAGCCGCGGAAGTTCGCCGGCACTTCGCCCACGAATACCTGTCCACGCTGTTCCAGACCGTCCAGAAAGGCCGTGTCGCGGCCGTAGCCTTCGTCAAACGTCCAGGCCTGGACGCGCACACCGTTGGCCAAGGCGCGGTCGATCAACTCCAGGGCGATTTGCGGCTTGGTACGGAACACGACCTCTTTGGGGATGTAATTTTTTTTCGACGCTCCGGATCGTCGGCCCAATCCCGGGGCAGGTAGACCGCGCTGTCGAGCAGACACTGAAAGCCGGGGCTGCTGTAGCTCAGATGCACGCCGACGACACCGTTGTCGACTTTGCCACAACTGCCCAGCCACTGCCGTGCGGCACCCGCCGTATGGCTACCGCTCTTGGCCGTTCCCGATTCGTCGAGGCAACCGATCGCCTCCGCATGAGCATGTTCGCGGGCCACCAAGCGCTGGCAGTCATCGCGCACGCCGGTCTCATCCCACTTGATCGATTCCACGAAACGTTGTAGAGTCCGCGGTGCCGTACCCAGCTCCAAGGCCATGGCCTCGATGTTTTTGCGTTGTAGGTTCGACAGGAGCCCCTGGACATACACGGCCAACAGGGCGAAACCGGGGCGGCTGCGAAACCGGCCGACGAACAGCCTCAGAAACTTGGCCAACTCCTTGCCGAGACTGGCAATCTGCTTCAGCGTCATCCTGACGATCCTCCGTGGTATTCCTTCCAGGAATTAGCGAACACGGAGGATCGTCTTTCTTTACTCTATCACGCAACCCCAACTTCCTGTGTTAGCTGCACTTACGTGTCAACCATGACAGAAAGTGGCGCTGTCCAACTAAGTCCTGGCTTGACGCGGCGCTAGCCATCACTTCTTCGCACGCTGTTGCAACAGGATGTACGTTCCCTTCTTGTTCGACACGATGACATCGGGCAGCCCGTCGCCGTTGAAGTCGGCGACGGTGAACTGGGTGCCGATGCCCGAGTCGTTGTCGATCTCGTGCGGCGTGAAGCTCGTGATACCGTCCTTGCTGCGCTTGGCCTCGAACCAGTAAAGCATGGCCGGCGCATTGGGATCGGCGTCGCCCTTGGGGCCGTGCGCCGACCAGCGCTTGCCGGTCACCAGGTCCTTCAGGCCGTCGCCGTTGATGTCCACGAATTTCAGCGCGTGCGTCTGGGCCAGGAGCTTCGGGAACAGGTCGTGCTTCAGGAAGGTCGAATTGTCGCCGCTGCCGGCCTTCTGCTGAGCCCACCAGATGCCGTAGCCGTGCGCCGAGCTGCTGAGGATGTCGGCCTTGCCGTCGCCGTCCATGTCGTAGGCGTACATGTCGGCACAGGGATCGCTGATCTTGCCCGGGTGGAAGGTCCAGGGCTCGGTGGCCGCGGCCCCCTTTTCAGGCTGCTCGTACCAGCCGTCGGCCACCAGCACATCCAGGCGTTTGTCGCCGTTGATGTCGCCAACGCCCAGGCCGTGGGTGAAATGGCCGGCTCCCGCGCCGGGCTTCGACGGATCGCTGATGGCGTGCCGCACCCAGGGCTGGGTCACGTCCTTGCCCGGCGCCAGCCAGACCATTTCCTTGTCGTTGTACCCCATGATGAGGACGCGCTTGCCGGTGCCGAACAGGTCGGCGTACTGCGGCGTTTCGTTGCAAGCGCTGGTGCACACCAGGTGCTCCTTCCATACCTCGTCGCGCCCTGGGGATTTTCGTACCAGTGGCACGGCTGGCCGGGGAAGCCGACGCACAGCAGGTCGGGCCAACCGTCGCCGTTGTAATCCTCGATCCAGCAGCAGAAGCTGCGGCAGTAGACGTTTTTCTCGCCCTCAGTGTAATCCTCCTTCGAGTCCTTGCGGATGGCGTGGGGTTTCCAGTCGGGGGCCTCGAACCACCATTCGCCGGTGACGACGTCCATCTTGCCGTCCTTGTTGACGTCGGCGATGGCCACGCCCTCGGAGCGGAATTTGGTATCGACGACGATCTTTTTCCAGGTGATCTGGTCAGCCGGCGTACCCTTGCCCTTGTCGGCAGGGACGGCGGGCAGCACGGCCAGCGGCAGGAGCAGCAGCGAAAGCCAAAGTCGGGAGCGCATGGGGACCTCTCAGCGGGGTAGGGACGGGGAGAGTCAGACCGGGGGCGCCGGCCACAGCGTTGCGGATGATTATGGGGACTGGGACTGCCCTCCGCAACGGTACAGGGGTGCGTCGGACAAGTTCGGCCTGCCGTCGCGCCCCGGAGGGACCTAAGATGAGGTTATCCCCGCGGCGACTTGCCGGCGTGGGGGTCCATGCGCCGAAGCCCCGGAGGGGCGGCGGAATGTAGCCTCGGGTGGAGCGGAAGCCGCGGAGCGGCTGGAGCGGAACCCGGGGACCACGGTGGGAGGACCGCGGGCAACCCGCGGAGCGGGTGACGGAGCGTGAACCCATTCTCGTTCCGCCACCCGCTCCGCGGGTTCGATCCTGGACACTCCAGTTATCCCCGGGTTGCGCTCCAGCCGCTCCGCGGCTTGCGCTCCACCCGGGGCTACAATCCGCCGCCCGCTCCGCGGGCTACTCGCCTAGCGGTCACGGAAGGCAGTGCAATAACGGGAATGGACCCCCGGCGTGGTTCGCCTTTTGCCCGTTCCGCCCCGACCGCGTAGAATGCTTTTGGGTTTGTTGGCCGCCACCGTCCATCCTGCCGGGCACCATTGAGGCCGTGATGAACAACGAACTGATCGAGTTGGTGCTTCCGCGGCTGGCGAAGCGCCTGCACACGCAGCTGAAGCGCTATCAGTCGGGCGAGCTCGACCAGGACGGTTTTACGCGGGATTTCGAGGATCTGCTGCAACGGCAGTATGCCTGGCTGGCCAAGCGTGGCGTGTCGGAGCCGGAGGCAGCCGTTGCCATCCATTCCGCGGTGCTGGTCCTGAGCGGTCCGGGGCTGCGTGCCGAGGCGGAGCAGCTGAAGCTGCCGCTCGAAGTGGTCGAGTTTCGGGCCGTCCGCACCGCCGCCGCTGACATTTCCACCAATTACGGCATCAGCGAAAAGCGGGCCCTGCGGCAGATCACGGCCATCATGGCCCAGTACGGCGAGTAAGGGCTCGCGAAACAATAACTTGGTCAACCATAGGCCCATGTCGGTTGTTGGGTGGCACGCCCTGAGGTACTCCGAAGGGCGTGCTGACAGTCATGCACGCCCTTCGGAGTACCTCAGGGCGTGCCACCCGGGACTCGGAAATTGACCAGGTTATTCTTTCGCAGATGCTAAACGGCATCCGACACGGCCTTCTCCTTCCTCTCACCTGCGGGACTCGATGCCGCGGCGCCCGGCCGCGCCGGTCCAACCCGTCCCCCGGCCCGCACCAGGGCCACGCCCGCCAGGATCACCAGCATGCCGCCAACGAGCCAGCCGGTGATTGGCTCCTTGCCGAGCAGCCAGCCGACCAGCACGGCGACGGCCGGGTTGACGTAGGCATATGTCCCCGCCAGCGTGGCCGAGACGTGTTGCAAAAGCCAAATGTACGCCAGAAACGCCACCAGCGAGCTGACCATCAGCAGGTAGAAGAAGGCCAGCACCGCGTCGGGCGTGAATTTGTCCCTGGTCAGCGCCGGCAGCTCGCCGGTCACCACCCCCACGAGCGCCAGGGCACCGCCGCCCAGCACCATCTGATAGGCGGCCGACACAAAATGGGACCCCGGCCGGCGAAAGCGGCGCAGGAGGATGGAGCCGACCGACCACGCCGAGGCCGATCCCAGCACCAGGAGCGGACCCAGGTTACCCAGGAATGTCCGGGGTTCGTGTAGCTGCGGCGCCAGCAGCACCAGTACGCCGGCGAGACCCATGAGGAGCCCGACCCAGCCGCGCAGGGTCAGACGTTCGCCGCCCGGCCAGAACATTTCCGCCAGGGCGATCCAGAGAGGCGTGGTCGCGACCAGGACCGAGGTGACGCCCGAATCGACGGTTTTTTCGGCGACCGTGACCAGGCCGTTGCCGACGACGAACAGGAGCATCCCCACCACGGCGGCGATGAGCAGTTCACGCCGGGGCAAGCGCAACGATTCGCCGCGCAGCCAGAGGATGGCAAACAGGACCAGGCCCGCGCAGCCGATGCGTACGCCGCCAAACAGACACGCAGGCAGAGTGTGGACGCCGACCTTGATGGCGAAGTAGGTCGTCCCCCAAACGACGTAGACCAGGCTGAAGGCGAGGACCAGCGCCCAGGCGGCGGGACGTCGCTCGGCGGGCGCGGTGTTCATCGGCAGGTGGGTCTCACGATGCGGGCCGGGCCGGTGGGAACAAGTGGATCGCCGGTTTCGGCCAGGCGAGCCGCTGGCATGCCGTGGCCTCCGGCAGCACCGCCTCATTGTAATCGTGACCCGGTGGAGGTGCTATACGCCGGGCCGGCGGATGAGGCGCGAGCCGAGCAGGTTCGCGACTGCGTGGGCCACCTGCCCGCAAGCCTCTCGCAAAGAACACAAAGCCAGGACCGTGGCCTGTTCTGTCTTTCCCTTCCCTTGCGCTCTTTGCGCTCTTTGCGAGAGATTTTTTACCACACCGGCCGGCCGCTGAGCAGGGGCCACGCCAGATCGCAGCGCAGGGTATGGAACAGAGCGGCGCCGGGGTTCTTCTCCGCAAGGCACTTCGCGGCCTCGGCCCGGTGCCAGGCAAATGCTTGCTCCGTGGTGACGGTGAAGTCCCGCGGATAGTGGGTGCGCAGATACTCCCAGTCCTCTTGCATTTCTTGCGGGGACAGGGGCTCGGCGGCACCGGAGTGGTCGAGGCGCTGGCCAACTCGTCCAGTTGACCAGACTGCGGAGCCCCGTTCACGGGGCTTGCTCCGCGTAGCGGTGTCGGCCCGCCGTTGACGGCGGGTCAGCCGGGCAGACATAATGCCCCCAGCCCGGTTTACCGGGCTTCTCGCTGTGTGGCTTCAGCCGAACTCCCGCCACCGAAGAGTCACCATGTCGCGTAACTACTACAGCGAAATCAATCTGCATCGTGTTTTGGCACACCAAGCTGAACATGCCGCTTTTGACCCCGCAGGTTGAGGCACACGTGCATCGGTTCCTTCGGCAGTACCTGGTGAACCTGCCTGTGCATATGTTCACGAGATTGGTGGGATCGAAACCCACGTGCATGCCGCCATCACCGTGGCCCCGACGATTCTCGTGAGTGATTTGGTCGGGAAGCTGAAGGGAGCGTCGTCGCACGAGACCAATCGGCAGCTTGGTCGCGGCGGGAAACTGCTGGAATGGCAAGCCGGATATGGGGTCGTGAGCTTCGGGACGAAGGACCTGGAGTGGGTGAATGCCTACATCCGCAATCAGCGCGAGCATCACGCGCGCGGAACGGTTCACGAGCGTCTGGAGCGCGTAGTTCCGCCAGAAGACCTGGCTCAAGCCCCACCGCGAGAAGCCCGGTGAACCGGGCTCCTGGAATGATTCTCGCCAGTCACCCGCCATGAATGGCGGGCCGATACCGCTTCGCGGAGCAAGCCCCGTGAACGGGGCTCTGCGGAACGCGTGCCGAACACTATTGCCCCCGCCGGCCGCTGAGCAGGGGCCACTCCAGGCTGCTGTGCAGGGTATGGAACAGGGCGGCGCCGGGGTTCTTCTCCGCAAGGCACTTCGCGGCCTCGGCCCGGTGCCAGGCGAACACCTGCTCCGCGCTCACGCTGAAGTCCCGCGGATAGCGGGCGTGCAGATACTCCCAATCCTCTTGCATTTCTTGCGGGGACAGGGGTTCGGCGGCACCGGAGCGGTCGAGGCGCTGGCCGGCGAGGAGCTCGGCGAGGCGTACCCAGTCGGCCGCGGGGCGATCCTTCAGGGAGGTGTCGCCGCGAGGCACGCTACAGGCTTGTTTGACCCTGCCGGACGGTCTAAACTGAAGCCTGGAGGTGGGCCATGCAAGCTATGACATCGGCGCCCAAGAGCCCGGCAGCCATCCTGGCTCGGCTTTTCCAAACGGGGCGCGGCGAAATGACGCGACAGCTGGCGCGGCACATCCTCGGGCTCGGCTTCCCGGAGGAGGACAGGGCCCGGATGCACGAGTTGGCCGAGAAGAACCAGGAGGGCACTCTCACGCCCGAGGAGCTGGAAGAGCTGGATTATTACGTGACAGCCGCCGACTGGCTGTCGCTCCTCCAATCACAGGCCAGGAAGAAGCTTGGTAGGAAGCCCGGATCCGGCAATCATGGATGAGACGTTGCCCGAGCAGGTTCGCGAGCGCGCGGGCCACAAGTGCGAGTACTGCCGGCTTCCCGAGTCGCTCTACGCCGGTCCCTTCGAGATCGAGCACGTCATCGCAAAGCAGCACGGCGGCCCCACATCACTGGGGAACCTGGCCAATGCCTGCCTGCGCTGCAACAAGAAAAAGGGATCGAATCTGTCCGGAATTGACCGCGTGATGTCGCACACGAGGCTTGTCCGCATCTTTAACCCACGCCGCCACAAGTGGTCGGCCCATTTTCGCTGGGCGGGCCCGCACCTTGTCGGGCGTACCGCCATTGGGCGTGTCACGGTGCAGGTGCTCGGGATGAACGACCCGCTCCGCGTCGTGTTGCGGCAGTCCCTCATGGAGGAAGGGTGGGTGCCGCCCTCGCAGTGAGAGGCGGACAGCGAGATCACCACCCCGGCCGGCCGCTGAGCAGGGGCTACTCCAGGCCGCTGTGCAGGGTATGGAACAGGGCGGCGCCGGGGTTCTTCTCCGCAAGGCACTTCGCGGCCTCGGCCCGGTGCCAGGCGAACGCCTGCTCCGCGGTCACGCTGAAGTCGCGGGGAGAGCGGGCGCGCAGATACTCCCAGTCCTCTTGCATTTCTTGCGGGGACAGGGGCACGGCGGCACCGGAGCGGTCGAGGCGCTGGCCGTCGAGGAACTCGGCGAGCCGCACCCAGTCGGCCGCGAGACGACGCCGTGTCTGCCCCGACTTTTTCAGGCCGCCGAGATTTGACTGCGGCCGGAACGCAAGCTAGGTAATAAATACCCCGTCCGATTCGCACCGGCGATGCAGAACCCCTTCCGTCGCCAATTGTCCCCAGAAGAGAAGAGAATGCCGGCGGTGCGGCAACATCGCTGTCCTGGTCGCGCTGTCCCTCACCTGCCTCGAGCCGCCCGGCGCCGAGCCCCGGATGGTCCCGCTCCCGAAAATGGAGAATAACTGTGATGGACACGAATATCGTCAAGAACAGGCGGCGGGCGGCGGCGGCCGTGGAGTTCGCCGTCGTCGCCCCGATCTTCTTCCTGATCGTCCTGGGCATAATCGAGTTGGGCCGCGCCTGCATGGTGATGGAGCAATTGACGGAAGGCACCCGCAGAGCCTGCCGCCTAAGCGTGGTCGAGGGAACCAGTTCGGCCTCCATCAACCAGGCGGCCATCGATTACCTCAACAGTGTCGGCATCGACGGGGAAACGGCCGGCATCAGCATCAACAACGCGCCGGTGAACACTGTGGAGGCCGCCAACATGCCGGCCTACACCGATATCACTGTCATCATCACCATCCCGGTGAGCAGTTGTACCTGGGTGCCGGGCGGACACTTCCTGTCCGGCAACTTGTCCGGGCAGTGCACCATGCGCCGCGAGTAAGAACCGGCGCGGCGAATTGCCGCCCCACGCCGCCCGGCACTCGCGCCGGGCGGGCGTGGCTCGGTATCTTGTAGGAGAGCACCATGCGCCAGTTATCCGGTTGGCGGCGGCAGCCGCGGGGCGGAAACCATTCGCCAGGCACTCGCCGCGCCGTCGCGGCCGTGGAACTCGCGGTCGTCGTACCTATCCTGGGCATGCTGATGATGGGCATGTTCGAACTCAGCCGGGCGATGATGGTCAAGGAGACCCTGTGCGTCGCCGCCCGCAAAGGGTGCCGCACCGGCATCCTCCGCCAGTACGGCAACCAGGACATCATCAACGACGCGACCAACATCATGAGCGACAACGGCTTCGGCACCACCACGTTCAACCCGCCGTCTATCGGCTCAATTACCATCACCGTCACCTCGCCGAGCGGCGCCACTTTGAGCGATGCCCTCGACGCCCCCCCGGGGAGCACCGTATCGGTTCAGGTCGCCATCCCGGTGTCCTCGACCAGCTGGGTGCCGTCCCACTTCCTGAGCAGTTCCAGTTTGGAGTCCGACACGATCGTGATGCTGAAGCAATGAACTCGGACGGGAGCCTGCGCCTCGTGGGGAGGCGGCGCCCGCTCCCGGGCGAATGTTACCTCTTGGGGATAAAATCACATGAAGACGCGTACCAGCGGCCGCAGGGGCGCCATTGCCCCCTTGACCGCGCTCCTTATGATCCCGCTCCTGGGATTGATGGCCTTTGCCATCGACCTCGGTTACGTCGCCAGCGTCCAGAGCCAGTTGCAAAACGCGGCCGACGCCGCCGCGCTGGCGGGCGCTGAGCAGATGCAGAACCCGTACGTTCAGTACTACGCCCCGGGCCAGACGAACGAGCAGCAAGTCTTCAACCAGGTCACGACCGACACCACCGACGCCAGCAGCCCGATCCCCACCGCCCAGCGGATCTGCGCCGCCAACGTGGCGGGAGGCGTTCACCCGCAGCTCTTGACTTCCGACATCACCTTCAGCTACTACGACGGGACGAATCCGTTCGTGGCGGCCCAGTACCCGACCACGTTCCCGAACACCATCACGGTGGTCGTGCGCCGCGACGGCACGGCCAACGGCGCCGTCGGCCTGTTCTTCTCCCGGATCTTCGGCGTCGATTCGATGAACCTGACGGCGACCGCCAGTGCCTCTATCTACGCCGGCGAGGTTTCCAGCCTGCAGTCCATCCCTAATGTCAGCGCCCACATCCTTCCGGTCGCCCTGGACGTCAACGTCTGGAACACGTTCCTGGCCACCGGCAAATCGCCCGACGGCACCATCCACCTTGGCCCGAACGGCAACCCCCAGCTCCAGGTCTACCCGTTCGCGACCAACACCCCTGGCAGCTTCGGCCTCCTCGACGTCGGGCCGCCGGCGAACAACGTCCCCGCCTTCCAAACCTGGATCGACGACGGCGATACGCCCAACGACATCTCCTACCTCCTTAACAACGGCCTCCTGCCCGTGTCGCCCAGCGCTCCCGAACCCTGGAAGTGCGGCCCCGGCCTGAAATCGAGCCTGCTCACGAGCTTCCAGTCTCAAATCGGCTTGCCGAACCTCATACCCCTGTTCACCCCCAACTCGCCGCTGCCCAATTACGTGGCCGCCACCGGGAACGGGCAGAACGCCACTTACGCGATCATCGGCTTCGCGGGCGTCGACATCTCGGAAGCCACCGGCAGCGGCAGTAACATGAACATCTCCATCCAGCCCATGGCGGTCGTCGATCCGACAGCGGTCATCCTGAGCCCGTCGCCGGCCCGGCCCAGCCAGCCGACGACCGTTTCCACCCTGGTGAGCACCTTTGTCCCCGCCAAGCTGACCCAGTGACGGGGACGACGGCCGCTGGCGCAGCCGGGCCGACGCGCCCTCCCTCCCAGTTCCTGAGGCACCGTGTAGCCGGGAGAGGGAGTAGCGTCGAGGAGTGGCGCGGTCCCTGCTGCGTGTGCCCCGCGCCGTCGCCGGACGGCCCCAGCACCGGCTCGTCGGCCCGCGGCGCGCTCTCCGCCTGGCCCATCACCTTGGCCAGGCCCCAGTCCACCAGTAGCGGCAGGGTGTCCTGGCACTCGGGTTCGGGCGGCAGGGTAGGCGTGGATTCGGGCACGGGACGGCTCCCTGGGAGGCGGCGGTGCGGAAACATCAGCGAGTTTACCCGTGGCGGGAGGCCAGGACAAAGGGCATCATCGGCCAGGCGAAGCGCTGTCGCCCCGCCTCACCGCCAGTGGCCGCCGAGTAGTAGCGGGCTCGCCACGGGTCTTGTCCCTGCTTTCAATGAACAAGGCCCCGCTACCCGGGCGAGAGGTGTCGTGCTCGGGCAGCGATCTTACGGTGCGCGCGTATTTTCGACGCCACCGCCCCAAGCGGCTCGGCTTGAGATCGACCTCGCCTACTTCCCCGACGTCGTCTGTTGCCCCGCCGACCCTGCTCAGATCGGCACCACTTGCAGCCCTAACTCCCGCGCTTCGCGCTGCAGCGCTTTGACCTGACGCTCCTGCTGCTTGACTTCTTCGGCTGCCGTGCTCTCACGGCGATACGCTTCCCCACGCGTGATGAGGCGATAGAAGAGCTTCGCCAGCTTGTGGGCTGTCGCCCTGATGGCGCTGCCTATCCCCAGCCGGGCCCGCAGGCGGCGCAGGAAATTACCCAGCACGCTCTTACTTCTGAGCAAGGACCGCGCCGCCAGCCGAAACGCCCTGGCCACCCGGCTGGCCGTCTGGGCGGGATAGCGGATCCGCTTGCCCGATTGGTGCTTGCGCGGCGCCAGCGTCGTCCAGGCCGCGAAGTGCTTGTCCGTCGGGAAACGTGCCGCCAGGTCCGGGCCTGTCTCCGACAAGACCGTCAGCACCGTGCTGGCGCCCAGACCGTCCACTTCCGTGACACGCACGCCCGTCAACTGGAAGATCAAGGCGTCGGCGTCGAACTCCGTCGGGCGGTTGCGACTCTTGGGCGCGGCCTTCTGGGACTCGGGCAACGGACGCCCCTGGGTCTTGTCCGGCATCGGCCCGGCCGCCTTGGCGTACTCCCGGTCACAGACATGGAGCTGATTCTGGTAGAAGTCCCAGGCCTTGAGCAGTTGTTTCAGCTCGAACAGGTGGGCCGTGTCCCAGGTCCCTTCCAGGGCCTTGGCAATCTCCTCGCGGCTCTTCTTGCAGCTGGGATTGCGCATCGCCGCCAGCGTCTGGGGGTCACGCTGCCCCTGGGCGATGGCACGCAGGATGCGCATGCCGGTGACGCCGGCGATGCTCGACACGGCCAGGTCCAAATGAACATTCATCTGGACCAGCACTTTGAGCATCATCTGCAAGAGCTTGGCTGCCTCGGTGATCAGATGCTCGCGATGCCGCCACAGCGTCCGCAACGCCAGCACCTCGTGCGCGGGTCGAAAACAGCTCTTGAGCTGGCCACAGGCGTGCATCTGCTGCAGCCAGACCGCATCGCAAACGTCGGTCTTCTTCTTGAGGTTGCGGGCCAGGCTGCGTGGATCGACCACCACCACTTCGAAGCCCTGGCTTTCCAGGAAGTCGCATAAGCACATCCAGTAGACGCCGGTCGATTCGAGCACGACGCTCGTGACGCCGCAGTGGCGTAACCACTCGGCCAGCGTCTGTAGGTCGGCGGTATAGACGCCGAAGGTACGAACGGGCTGCGGATCGCAAGCGGGGTCGACGGCGACGACGTGGCTGGCGCTGCCGACGTCGATGGCGGCGGCACAGGGCCGGACGATGCGGGGCGGCGGGATGGGCTGGCGTGTCTTCTTCCGAGGCATGAGGACCTCCAACGACGGTGAGGGACGGGCGAAGAAAATGTCGGCGGAGGATGGGTCGAACGAAGGACGAGACTTTCAAGCGGGCTCGCGGCACCAAGGAAAGTGAAGCCGACCCAAGGGCCAAGCTCAAGCACGGGCTCAGAGGCACCAGATCAAACGCGGCCACCGGCGCTCCGCCGCCACAAAGAAGAGCTAGCCTCGATTTCCACGGAGGGGATTTTTCCCCTCTGAACGCATGCAAATTCAGCAAAACCGGCTGTTTTTCGCCGTCTTCGTTAACCGTTGCGATGACTTAAATCCTCGTTGTACATTCGTCACCTCCTCCGAGGGATTCTCGCCTTGAGCGAATTATCCCACGATTTCCCGGAATTCCGCCTGGCACGCGCAGCTGCTTGCCAGCTGCGCGTGCCAGGCGTAGCATGTGCTGGGTATGAACACCACTACTCGGAATGACTTAACGCCGATCGCCTACTTCTTCCTCGCTCCCGAAAACTCCCTCCACCGACAATACGAGGCCTTCCGCGCCTACTTCGTCGAGGGCAGCCCTTCCCACGAGGTCGCACGCCGCTTCGGCTACTCGCCCGGCTCGTTTCGCGTCCTCTGCCACGAGTTCCGCCATGACCCCGACAAACAACTCCGCTTCTTCCAGACGGTCCAGCATGGGCCACGCTATGCCCCAGCCCGTGACCGGGTCCGCGAACTCGTGGTGGCCATGCGCAAACGCAACCTCTCCGTCTACGACATCCAGCGTGAACTGGCCCAGGCCGGACACACCATCTGCATTAATGCCCTCGCCGTCCTGTTGCGCGAGGAAGGCTTCGCGCGATTGCCGCGCCGTCTCGATGACGAACGGCCCGCGGCGACTCGACCGGCAACCGAGGCCGCGGCCGACGTGCGCGCCGTGAGCCTGGAACCGCGCTCCTTCCGCACGCGCCTCGGCGGCCTCTTCTTCTTCGTGCCGCTCCTGAAAGACATCCGGCTGACGGATGTGCTGCGTCAGGCTGACCTCCCCGGTTCCCAGATGATTCCCGCCGAGCAGGCCCTGCGGAGTCTGCTGGCCCTCAAGCTCGTTGGCACCGAACGCAAGAGTCACGTCATGGACCTGGTTTGCGACCAGGGCCTCGCCCTGTTCGCCGGCCTGAACGTGGTACCCAAACGCTCCTACCTGGCCAGCTATAGCTCGCGCGTCGATCACCGGGCCGTAGTCCGCCTCATGGCTGCCTGGTTCGACGAGGTGCGGCGGGCCGGGCTGCCGCTCGGCGATTCCATCGACCTCGACTTCCACTCCGTACCCGCCAACACTCAGGAAGAGCCGCTGGAAAAACACTACATTTCCAGCCGCAGCCGCGCCCAGCAAGGCGTCCTGGCCCGCGATGCCGCCGCCCGTGTCCTCTGCTACGCCCACGCTGGGATCCCCAAAGACCAGAAGGCGGCCGAGGTCCTCCGCTTCGCCGACTTCTGGCAAGAACGCACTGGCAGTTCACCCCGCGAACTGGTCTTCGATTCGCAACTGACCACCTACCAACACCTGCAGCAGTTGAACCAGCGCGGTATCGGTTTCCTGACGCTCCGACGCCGCACACGCTCGATGCTCGGCCGTATCTGGAGCCTCCCGGCGTCGGCCTGGCGGCGGATCACGCTGTCCTCCCTGACCCGCGCCTTCCGCACGCCCCGTGTCTTGGATGAGCGCGTGTCGCTCCCCGGCTATACGGGCCAGGTGCGGCAAATCATCGTGATCGATCTGGGCCACGAGGAGCCGACCATCCTCCTGACCAACAACTTCCGGTCCGGTTGCGCGACCCTGGTGACTCGCTATGCCCAACGCATGCTGATCGAGAATGGTATCTCCGAGGCCATCCAGTTCTTTCACATCGATGCCCTGTCGTCGATGATCGGGATGAAGGTGGACTTCGACCTGCAGATCACCCTCATGGCCAGCGCCCTGTATCGGCTGCTGGCCAACCGCGTAGGCCGGGAGTACCAGCACGCGACGGCCAAGAAGATCTTCCGCAACCTGCTGAACGTTTCGGCGACCGTCGAGGTGCTGGACCACGAAGTAGTCATTGCCATGGACAAGCGGGCTCACAATCCCTACCTCGTCGCGTCGCAGCTCGCGGACGAACCGACCCCCATGCCCTGGTTCGGTAACAAGCGCCTGGTCATCCGCTTTTCCTGACCTCACATGTCGCTTTTGTTAACCGAACTTGGTACCGTGGAAATCGAGGCTAGAGAAGCGCAGTGCGAACGGAAAGCCGATGGCCTGTCAGGTTCATAGCGGAACGTGTGCCAGGGACTGGCATCAGCCCTCAAGCTGATCCTTTGTCCGCAGGGCAGGTCCGCACACACCGAATTATATGCGAGCTGGCGCCTGGCGCTGAAATGTGAAGGCGCATGTCGTAATTTGACAAGGGATTGCGGCGTTGGCGCCAGGATGCATATAATTCCCGGCGAATTTAGTACCAAGTGGCAACTTGGGGGTAACCGGCACCGCGGTTGCCCCTGTACCTCGTGCGGCCCGCGCGCTATCATCCCTGGGCCGTCCCCACGGCTGCCCCACGCGGTACTCGAAGGACGCGGCCATGCTCACCATTGTTCCCCACCCCCTGCTCGACCTGCGTGCCTTTGTCACCACCTTCGCGCGTCCGCTGGGGGAGTCGCCGTCGCCGCCGGAGGTCCTGAGTCTGTTGGCAGAAGGGGCCGCCGCTCCGCTCCACAGCGACGAAACGGTGCGCGAGGCGGTGCGGACGCTGTTGCGGCAAGGCGGCTTCAAGCCGACAGGACGCAGCAAGCCGGCGTCGGAGTACCTGCTCAAGGCCGTGCGCGACGGCCTGCTGGCGCCGATCAACCTGGCCGTTGATGTGTGCAACCTCGTCTCCTTCCACAGCGGGCTGCCAATCAGCGTTGTGGACCTCGACCGAACGCGAGGGCCGCTGCACGCCGACATCGCGCCGGCAGGAGCCGCGTATGTGTTCAACACTTCGGGCCAAACGATCGACCTGGCGGGGTTGGTGTGCCTGTTCGATGCCGAGGGGCCGTGCGCCAACGCGGTCAAGGACGCGCAGCGCACAAAGACGACGCCGGAAACGCGACGCACGCTGTCGCTGGTTTGGGGGACGACGGCCCTAGCGGGTCGAGCCGAAACGACGGCGGCCTGGTATAGCGACCTGCTGGAGCGACAGGGAGCAAGAACGGAAGCGGCCTGACGCCGGCAGCCCGGCCGTTTGCCCGCGCGGCAACTGTATCCTACAGTTGTCATGCGAACGGAGCTGTCAGATCTTGTGATGGTTCCGGGGCAGGCCCGGCGTCGAGCCCGGGTCGCAACGCCTTTCATCCTCGAAAGGGCAAACCCTCCGAAAGGGGGGGACGCAAAGCGACAGACCTGGGGGGAATTAGTCTCCTGTGGTGGCTGCGCTGCCGAAGGGGTGGACCGGTGAAGAGCCCGTCCGTCCCGCGACTTACGGCGACAGGAAGTCTGGCACCGTAGGTCGTCCACGATCCGGGCAAGCCGGAGCAATCCGGCTGACCTGGACCTGCCCGCGCTCCCTCCGCGGCCTGAAGGGTGTCGTTTTCGGCACCGTTCCTGCTGCGGAGGGTTTTTTCGTACTCCGTCGCTCGAAACGGTCAACACGTTGAGGCTTTGCGGGTCGAACAGGTTGCTCCGCCATCTTCGTTCGGCCTTTGACGATGTGCGCAGGGCCGGACCTCTGCCTCAGAAGAGCGGCAGGACGCGGCCATCGGTTAGGGGAAACGGCCGCCCCGTATGGTCGTACAGGTGCGAATCGAGCGGGATGCCCAGCGCCTGGAAGATCGTGGCATGCACGTCGGCCGGACCTGTCGGCAGATCGCGCGGTTCGGCGCCGAGGCGGTCAGAACTGCCATAGACCTGGCCGCCGCGGATACCCCCGCCGGCCAGGACGATGGAGTACGCATTCGGGTAATGATCACGCCCCGCTCCGCGATTAATGCGCGGCGTGCGGCCAAAATCGGTCAGCATCACAATCAGAGTTTCCTCAAGCCGGCCTCGCTGGGAAAGATCGCGAAGTAAGGCACTGAAGCCTCGATCGAACGGCGGCAGCAGGTCGCGTTTGAGGCGGTTGAAGTTGTTGCCGTGGGTGTCCCAGTGATCCCCCGCGGAACCGTTGAGATCGCCGGCAGCGCAAATAACCGTGACGATCGGTACCCCCACTTCCGTGAGGCGGCGGGCGAGCAACAGGCTCTGCCCGCACAGGTGATCGCCGTAGGCCTCGCGCAGCTTGAGCGGCTCACGGTCGAGATTGAAGGCGGTCTGCACCGACTGGCTCAAGAGGAGGTCGGACGCCATCTGGTGAAAGTGATCGAAGGAGCCGGTCGGGGGCTTGAAGCGCTGATCGAGGCTTTGCGCAAGATTCTGCCGGGCGACCAGGCGGGCCGGATCGATGCCATGAGCCGGCCGAAAGACCAGGGCTCCGAGGTCACGCGACACGCCGCCCCACGGTCGGCCACCTTCGGGCCGGATAATGACCGGGTCGCAGCTTGGGCCGAGAAAGCCCGCATTGTCGCCCGCCTGCAACGTGTTGTTATCAACCAGGGGATACGGCACTTGGACAGCGCTCGGTAGGCACCCAGGCGCCTGGCGGAACTTTGACACCATCGCGCCCAAGCACGGCCAATCGGTGCGCGACGGCGGCAGATTGGCGGCAACCTCCGCCGCCAATGGTGGATGGCCGGTAATGTTCCAGTACATCCCCTTGCCATGCGCCGAGCAGCGATGGTGCATCGAGCGGATAATCGCCAGCTTATCGGTGTCCTGGGCCAGTCGCGGCATGTGCTCACCAATGCGGATGCCGGGGACAGCAGTCGCGATCGCGATGAACTCGCCGCGGTATTCCTTTGGTGCGTCCGGCTTGGTGTCCCAGGTTTCGTGATGGCTCATGCCGCCCCAGCAATACAGCACGATGCACGAACGCGCTCGCGCTTGTGGCGTGGTCGATGCAGTGAGAAAGCCGGGCAACGAAAGCCCAAGACCCCCGAGAGCGACCCTCAGAAAATCACGGCGCACAAGGTGAGACATCCATGAACCTGATGGATTGAGACAGAAAACGTGCGGTTCCCAGGCAGGATCAACACTTCGATCGTACCCGACCTGCTCCTGGAGTCAAGTAGAGCGGCATTGCCGTGGTCAGCCCGCAGGTAGCCAAGGAAACGGACCTCGTTGCGCGTCACCTGCTTGCGACTTCGAAATGACAGGGACGACTTCATCAGCCGTCCCTGTCACATTCTGGCCCCATCCCCGCTGTCACTCCACGTCAAGACCGGCCAGGTACTCCTCGAAGCTCTTGCGCTGCTGATACTCGGTATCTTGCAGCGTCTTGATCTTCTTCTGGTAGTCCTCGATCTGCGTTTCCTGGTCGTCGAACTTTTTCAGGTAGCGCTTGTACGCCTCGGCGGTCGGCGGCATCTCTTTCAGGTTGGCCCGCAGACGTGCCTGGTCGTCCACGATCACCTTAAGCTGCCGCTCCTGCTGCTGGATTTCCCGCTGCGTGGCCGAGAGTTTGCTCTTCAGCTCGATGGCCTGACCGAGCGCCGCCTTCACCTTCTCGCTGACGATCGGCTGGCTGATGAAGAAGCGCATGGTCTGATCGTCGCTGTTGGTCAGGGCGATGTTCGTGTTCACATCCCTTTCCTCGATGACTTCCTGGCTCGCGGTATGGCCCGCCGGGAGCTTGACCTCGAAGCGGTAGACATCGCGGGCGCGCTCCGCCGGCTTGTCCTTGCTGACCAGGCTGAAGTCAGGGCGGTAGGGGTGCTCGATCAGGACGGTACGATCGTGCTCGGAGCGGTTCTTGAGGTTGTAGGTCTTCTCCTCACGCACCCGGGTCGTCTGGTACAGGATGCCCTTGTTCAGTTTCACCTTGGTCAGCCGTTCGGGGATCGCCTTGGCGACCGGTTCCACCTCGGTGCCCAGGTCGATGGCGTACGAGATCAGGCGTTCGTCCTTCGGCGTGATGTCGAGAACGAGCGCGTCGCCGGCGTAGCTGCTTCCCTCGAAGACGGTGATGGGGCCCTGCATGAGGTGCATGCCGGTGGTGTTCTTGAAGCGCAGACCGAGAAGCGGGTGCTTGGCCTGGGTACGCTCGTTGTAGATCGAGACGCGGGCTGCCTCGACGTCTTTCTGCACAATGGGGAGCATGGCGCTCTTCTGCCGGGGCAGCGTGACCGGGTGGTCGATCACGTACTGGAAGAAGTCGCCCAACTCGCCTGCGGTGGCGGACGAGGAGACGCCTTTAGTCAGCTCCATGTCCCGTGCCAGGCGCGCGGCCACCTCCTTGCGGTACTCCGCCGGCGCCCGTGAGGCGACCTTACCCCCGGCCTTCGCGGCCTTGTCGAAGAAATCCGCCGCCGCGTCGATGCCGGCGAGGTTTTCGGATTGATTGATCAGGACGCGTCCGTTTTCACTCATCACCCGGCCGGTCATCGCCCCCTGGTAAGTCGGCGGCCGCAACGAAGCAAACAATTCCGGTTCCACCACGGGGCGGGGCACATAAAGCGGCTGATAGAGGTCCATCTGGAAGGAAATGGGCCGGCCGCTCACCAGGGCCATGCGCACGTCTTTCCAGTCCTCTTCGCTGGAGTTGTCCACGATCGCCCAGCCTTGCAGCATCGGCTTGCCGTCCTTCTTGGTGGAGAGCACCAGGCGGTAGCTCGTCTTCCAGATGGGGTTCTCGACGACGTAGCTGACGCGGACTTCGCGCTTGCCGTCGCCATTGAAGTTCAAGGAAACGGCCTTCTTCTGCGTGTCGTGCGACAGGGCCAGCGTCTCGAGGGCTCGGCGGAACTCACCTTCCAGCACCGGGTTGAGGAATCGAATCCGCTGCACGTCGGCCAGCTTCACGCTGCGCATCCCCTCGGCACACCACAGGTTCAGCAGTTCGATCTCGACGATGCCATCCTTGCCGACCTGCTGTTTCTGTTTTTCGACGCCGATGATGCTGCCGGTGACGTTGCCAGGCTGAGCGGCGTTGCCCTGCTGCAGCGTGACCTCGACCTTTTCGCCGCGAGCTTGAGCCAGGACGGCGCCGAAACCAGGATTACCGGTCAGGTTCACGGCGAAGGACTGCAGGGTCTTCTCGATGGGCGCCTGGCTGTCGTAGGAGACGGCGCTGATGACGCCGCCGCCCAGGTCCTGCAGGACCATGCTCTTGAGGAGGTCGTTCACGTCCTGGACTGGGAACGTCAGGTCGATGCGCGTGTTGCCTTCGACGGTGCCTTCACGCTGGAAGTAGCCGACACCGCTGCTGTACAGGATCGCTTGGGCCACCGGCAGCTGAGCTGAAGCCGCGGGTTGACCGGCGGGATCGGCCTTCACCGGGTCAGCGGGCGAGGGCGACGGCTTCAGGACGAACAAGGCCACTGCGAGAGCAGCGACGGCCAGCAGAGTGAACCACAATGTGCGACGAAGCATCTGTATCCTCCGAGGGCGAAACAGGCGTTCTGTGCCAATGGAAGCGCACCGCTACCTACCATTAAAGACGACCCAGGCACACAAACGATTACCGCGACGCTTGCCGGCGATCGTGACAAGGGTGCGGTGGGCAAGCATTTCCAGGTCTTCTGGCGAATGCGATCTTCGGATCGGCCCGTCAAGAGCGATTGTTACTCTTGCCGCCTGATGCGCCGCCGTTGCAGATGGACACACGTTGAAGGCCGACTTTCGGGAACTGGCCATCCGCCGTAAGGAAATCGAGGACCAGCTTGTCCTCTCCGGCGCGGCTCTGCGCCCCCTGAATCATCTATCGCTGTCAGGTTGGGTCCCGAGCGTTCGGTCTGGCTAACGACGATTCGGACGACGATCTGCGCGGTATCTTTCTGCCACCCGCCCGCCTGCACTGGTCGCTGTTCAAGCTGAGCGCCGTCGCAGGGGTTTAAGTGTGCAGTCTCCCACATTACCGGTCGATTATTACGGCACTTTCAGCACGGCCCCCGCGTGCGGCATCAGGGCCACGAAGTTGTCGTGCGCCACCTTGCGGGCCGTCTCGGGCTTCAGCGCGTCCAGCACGACATAATAGCGCTGAATTTTCTCCGAATAGTGGGCGAACTTGGCCACGATGTCGCTGCCGATCACGAAACGCTCGGGAAACGCCTCGAGCAGGTCCACCCACACGCGCACCGGCTTGCCGTCCTTCGTGAGGCATACGTCATAGACGAGCCACGACAGATCGACCGTCAAGTTCGGATAGTCGACGAGCAGCCGCCGTACTTCCTGTGGCAAGGTCGGCACGTCGGTCGCACGACTGACCCCGGCATGAGCCCAGAGAAAGTGCGTGCGCGGGTGCCGACGAAGAGCGCTCTCCAACTCGTGCAGGTAAAGCGGTTCACGCTTCGTGGCTGAGCTGACGTCGCTGTGCAGGAGTACCGGCAAATCATGCCTTGCGGCCAGCTCATAGACCGCGTCCAGCGCCACGTGGTCGGCTCGGGCGGTCTCGCCCTCGGTGAGGCGCGTCAATGAGTCGTGCCGGGTCATGATTTCGCCGATGCCCTTCCAGAAGCCCGGATACCAGGCGATCATGCGCTTGACGTGGTCCACGGCGTTACGATCCGTGGGGTTGAAGCCGCAGACGAAGGGAAAGAACCGCGCCTGGTCCGCGGCGGGCAATGCCAGGACAGCGCGGGCCACCACTACATCGGTGGCCGAGTACCAGTAGCAGCGGGCATCGTCGTCGCGGTAGTGATTCGGCCGGATTACCTCGGCGCCGTCCCACTTCTTGACGAGCGGCATGCCACAGACCATGGTCCGCTCCACGCCGGCGCGGTCCATCGCCTGGAGCAGCTCTGGGAGGGTGTCGCCCGTCTGGAGGAAGTCGACGAGGTGGAGGTGGCAGTCGGCAATGCGATAGCGGTGTGGCGGCGCAGCATGCACGCTCTGCGGGTCGGCGAGTTGAGCGGCTCGGTCGCCGGACCGGGGCGATAGCGCCAGACAGGCTACCAATGCCATCGATCCGAGCACCGCTAACCCTAGCCGCGTCGTCATCATCGGCTGCCACCTCCGTTGTTGAGCCAGTGGACCACGCCTGGTTGCGTCCGTGCCCCTTTCCTCGCACATGCACGCAAGGGGGGGATTTGGGTTTGCAAGTTTACCTTCAAGGCCTGCGCGTGGGAAGGCAGACTGTTCCCGGGCAAGTCGCGATGCGCAGCTCGCCCCGCCTATCCCACACCACGACGCTGGACGACGGTTCATCCGTCCCGCGAACCTGTTCAACCTCTCATCCGGTTTTCATGGCTGGCGCGTACAATGCCACGGAATTACCTACCGCGTCGGCTGCGCCCTCGACGGGTAGCGTCGCACAACGGCCCATTCTCGGCACTCCGCCACGATCGAACGAACGCTGCTTTCCTTCGCTTGCCGTCAGGTATTGCGAGGGGATTCTTTGGGGGAAGGGATCATCTGCTTCACCGAAGGAGGTCTACGATGTCGTCGTCACGTGCAGGGCAGGTCGCGGGCGGCCTGCTCGTTGCTCTGGGGCTGGCTTTGCCTGCCGCACCAGGCCAGGATTTCAAGAAGGCGCCAGCGCAGAAGGTTGTGACGCCAGGTGCCATCACCCGCCAGGTCTACGCGGTTCGTGGTGGAGCGGGCAAGGAACTCGCCAAGTCCTTGAGCCTGCATTTCCAGGCCGAACCAGCGTTTCGAGTGGTGCACGATGCCGGAAGCAACACGCTCCTGCTCAGCGGGCCCAAAGCAATCGTGGACGAGGCGCATGCGGTTCTCCGTGAAATCGACGTTCCTGCTCGCAGCGTGCATGTCGAGGTCATCTGCCTTGAACTGGCGGCCAAGGCTGAAGGCGAGGCTGGCAAAGACGCCAAGCCGTTGTATCCGGCCGAATGGTCCGGTACCGCTCGGGAGGTCCAGGCCAAGATCCGCGACCTGCAACAGAAGGGGGTCATCAGCAGCGTCAAGACGGTGGAACTGACAACTCTGGCGAGTCAGAGCGGCCGTACCCAACTGAGCGAGAACAGACCGTATGTGACAGGGGTGATGGTTGGTCCATTTGGCGGGGGTGTCCGAGGCGGCAGCTTCCCGGGAGGTGGTGGTAGGAGCGGTGGTCGTGGCGCTCCGGGTGGTGCCGCCCCAGGTGACGGTGGTCGCGGTGGTGGTGACGGTCCCGGTGGTGCCGCTCCCGGCGGTGGTGGCCCGGGCGGGTTTCCAGGTGCTGGGGGCGGCATGACGACCAGAAGCATCGCGTACCGAACTGTGGGGACAAGCATCCAGGTCAAGCCGGAAGTGAGCATGGACGGGCAGGTGACACTGGACTTGCACATCGACGATTCAAGAATGCGCGCGGCCGGCGGCGGCGCGGCCGGCGGCGGAGATGACAAAGGCATGGCCACCACCGTCGTCGAGTTCACCCAGTTTACTCTGGAAACTCGTGTGAAGGTGCCTGCTGGGCAGATCGTTCTGGCCGAAGGCGCGAAGTCCGGATCGAAGGCAGGGCAGGTTCAAACCATTGTGCTGGTGAGTGCGAGGGCAGAATAGGCGGTGCCAGGAAGTGCTTCCTGTCTTGGTTGGTCCGTCCTCCAACGCCCATGCAGGGAATCGGGCAGACGGACCAACCATATGCGACCTGCGTTCTCCGTTTCACCGGACGTAAATCGGGTTCGTGAAGATCCAAGGGCGCACTTCCCCGTCCAGTTCCAGCCAGGCTTCCAGACGGTAGGCGCCAACTTCCTTCACGGCGAACTCGAACCCCGCCTTGCCCTCCGATCTCGCCACCTCCTTGCCGTGGCGCAGCAAACGGATGAAAGCGGGCAGCGGCAAACGGGCCTTCGGCTTCAGTCCGTCCGCGAGCTTGATCTGAGGAGGCTCAAGAAGAGGCCGATCCGTTACGGCTTGGGCTCGTAGATAGCTACCATCGCCGGCCTCAGACGAACTTCTTTTGCCCTGCAAGAATGCACCCAGAGGTAGTCCACATTCGAACGCACAGCGTTATAGAGCGTGAAGCCATGATTGGGATGCTTGCCGTCCGTCCACCACTTGACTGCCTGGGTGAAATCCCAGACATTGGTCGTCCCTTGACTGGGCCCATGGGCGATGAACATGGGCAAGAAGTCCGGATCGTCGCCGTCCCAGCTGGCTCCGTGAAGCTCCTTCCAAAACCGATCCTTGGCATACTCGAAGGTGTTGACCTCAGCCTCCTTCCACGGACGGTTGCAGAACTCCGCAACGAAGTAGGGGCGCCGGCTATCCCAATCTTTCGCTAACTGCCCGGCACGCACCAGCACCAACCGGGCCGCCAGGATGTCGCTACCATTGGGAATGCTGGAGAAGTCGACCCGCATCATGGCCGGTCGGCCCCGGAAGGTCACCTCCATCCGGTCCGCTCCAGCCAGGCTTCGCAGAGCCTCCAGATGAACGGCATTCGGGCCGTGGGCGCTGGTGCCGGTACAGTCCCAACCGGCGTACTCCTTCTCAGGCGCGGTCGGAACGTAGCCCTTCTGCCCATTGCGGAAGGTCGCGAGGACGGCGCGAGGATGGTCCTTCTTCAGGCGCTTGTACAGGGCCAGCAAGTCAGCCTCCACTCCCTCGATGGGCTTGTCCTCGGGCCGGACCCACTTATCTGCCATACGTTTGGCCAACTCGGCGCAGTTGGCAACCGGAGCGTCGAGCCCGAGCACGGGTATCTTTTCAAGTTTGGGGTAGAACCGCAAGTTATCGCCTGGCGCCACATGCTCGCCAAGATAGGGCGTCGCCTTCAGGGGAGCGTCGCTGGAAACGCGGATGTCATCCACCATGAGGGTTTCCCCCTTGTGGGGAGCGTACATCAGGATCTCGAACTGCGTGGGCCCCTTCAGCGTGGGCGCGAGGTCGGTGACGACGTTGTGTCCCTTGTGGAGTAAGGCGAGCTTTACCCAACCGCGGTGCTCCTTGTCGTCCAGGCGAACCGCGCGAAACGCGACCACGCACGTTCGGCTCGCGGTGACTCCGGCCTGGAATTGCTTGTAGGGAGTCCAGTCTTTCAGTGGCGCGGGCGTCGCAACGGCTGGGTATTTCCCACCGGCATAGGTAATCTTCAGGCACGGCCGGTCCGAGGCTTGACTGTCCTTTGCAAACTCGATCTTGACCTCCGGCTCCTTGGCCCCCGGAATCTTCGGATCCTCGGGCAGGTACTGCGTCCAGGCTTTCTCTTTGGCGCCGTCCTTGAAATCAAAGAGCCCTTGCTCCTCGGCGGCGGCCGCTCTACCGGCAGCACACAGGACGAGGCAGCTACTTGCCAGGGCGGCCCGGAAAATAATGCAGTTTGTCACGTAGGTCCTCCTCCCGGGCTCAACTGATCAACTCCGTGATGGGTTCGCCATCGTCGAGGCGCGATGTGGGACGGCCGGAGAAATCCGGAACTTGCAGCTTGGGGTCGATGCCCAGGGCGTGGTAGATCGTGGCGAGCACGTTCTGCGGCCGCAGCCCGCGCGTCGCCTGCCAGACCAGGGCGAGGCCCAGCACGCCGCCGGTCGCCAGGCTCACCACCGGCATGAACGGGTAGGTGCGGCCGCGCATCAGCAGCGGTCCCAGCAGGCGGCTGAGCAGCTTGGCCCCCAGGTAAAAAGCCACGATCAGCACCGGGGTGAGCAAGCTGGCGGCCGCGGCCAGGGCGGCCACGTCAGCCGGAGCCAGGCGGAACAGCCGATATGGCAACGGCACCCCTCCGAGGGAGAAGAGCGAGAAGCCCGCAATCAGCCCCCATTTCAGCGCCGGCACCTGCCACGGCACCCCGTCCGGCCCCTGGGCCTGGTAGATGTCGAACGCCAGCAGGGCGGCCACGAAGAGCAGCCAGATCTCGACGAACTCGCGCTGCGCCGACAACCGTTTCAGGTCCGACCAGGTGGCCACCGCGAACGATCCCAGCAAGAACGCCAGGCCCAGCTGCTGCCAGTAGGACAGGTTCAGGGAGAGGGTGAAGGCACGGGCGAGCCAGGGGGGAAGGTCCATAAAGGGAAACCCTAGAACAGGCTGCAATGCCCGCGATTACTTCCTCTCGCCGAGTTCACGCTCCACGGCTTGCCGGACTTGATTGCGGAGCTTGGCCCAGTCGTCCGGAGCCCGCTCTGGGTTCAGTGCCACCTCGACCCTAGCAGCGCGGTGCAGTGCCGGCAGCGTCTGCCTGAGTTCTAGCTAACTTACCGATGGAATGCACTTCCGAAAAGAATTGAGGCGCGACGCCGGGCGGGTGGAGGCGAGTCATGAATTGGACCAAGATGACCTATGGCCCGCTGGACCCCGTGTTGCGCTCCCTGGCATTGCCGATCCGAAGGTGTTCGATGCCCAACTCCAGAAGGCGCGCTGGCAGCTGTCAGCCGGCACGCATCGGCAGCGGCGTCGGCCCAGCGGGCTTGGGCCGTGTGGTCGCGATCGACCTGGAAAACCAGGCCGTCTTGCACCGGCGGATGGACCGCGGGGCGATGGCCAATCCGCAGGCCCTGTTGCCCGGTCAGCGGGAGGTGACGTGGGCTGAAGGCGGGGCGGTGCGGATCATCGGGTCGGCAACCCAGGAGCGCTGGCGGTGGTCGCAGGCGCGGGCCGCCTGGGAAGAGGGGGGGGGGTTGGCCGCGCGATCGGGTCTTCCAGGGCATTCTCGCTGCGAAGCGGCAGCGCGGCGGGGCCCCGTCCTCAGAAGCGAAAAGGGAATTCGCACATTTCACACGCTTAATCTACGATGTCCCCTTTTCCTGGTCGTCCAACCCCGGCCTGCCGCGCACGGCCTTCAAGATGGCCACCGGCGCCGGCAAGACCGTCGTCATGGCCATGCTCATCGCCTGGCACACGCTCAACAAGCGCGCCAATCCGCAGGATGCACGCTTCGCCGACACCTTCCTGGTCATCACGCCCGGCATCACCATCCGCGACCGCCTGCGCGTGCTGCTGCCCAACGACCCGGAGAACTACTACCGTCAGCGCGACATCGTGCCGGTCCAGTATCACGACCAGCTCGGGCAGGCCCGGATCATCATCACCAACTTCCACGCCTTCCAGCTGCGGGAGAAGTCGGACGGCTCGCGCCTGACGAAGCAACTGTCGGGGCAGATGGCGTCCGGCGTGAACATCGAAACCCCCGACCAGATGGTGCGCCGCGTCTGTCGCGAGCTGAACACGAAGAGAAACATCATCGTCCTCAACGACGAGGCCCATCACTGCTACCGCCGCAAACCGGACGGCGCGGACGAAAAGCTCAGCGGCGACGAGCGTGCCGAGGCCAAGCAGCGCGACGAGGAAGCCCGCATCTGGATTTCCGGCATCGAGGCGGTCAAGGCGAAGATCGGCGTGAAGGCCGTCTACGATCTGTCGGCCACGCCGTTCTTCCTGCGCGGCTCCGGCTGGCCCGAGGGAACGCTCTTTCCGTGGGTCGTCTCCGACTTTTCCCTCATCGATGCCATCGAGGCGGGCATCGTCAAGGTCCCGCGCGTGCCGGTGGCCGACGATTCCATGACCGGCGAGCAGCCCACTTATCGCGACCTGTGGCTGCGCATCCGCGAGCACCTGCCCAGGAAAGGCCGCAAGACCGAGGCGGTCGGCGGCCAGCCCAAGCTCCCCGTCGAGCTGCAAGGGGCGCTGCTCAGCCTCTACGGCAACTACGAGAAATCCTATCCACCCGCGTCCGCGCCTGGAAAGCCGCAGCGCCTGCGAGATCACCTTCCCCCGCCTGCTCGGCTACCGCTACGACGTGGGCGACGAGGTACTCACGGCCACCTTCACCGCCGAATCGAAACTGACCCTGTCCACCGCCGACATTCCGACCAAGGTGCAGCTCGATCCCATTGTCGGCGAAACGAGCATCCACACCCTCGACGAACTCAAGCGCCGCCGGCCCAATGAAGTCGCATTCCTGCTGGCCAAGCTCACGATGGAGAAGTATTTCCGCGACGACGACGGCAACGACAAGCCCTGGCTCTTCCCGCAATTGTTCGACATCGCCCAGCGCTGGCTGGGCGAATGCGTCACGCTCAAGGACAACACCTTTGTGCAACTGCTGCTGCTGATCGAATTCGCCCACGACGCGGCCGACCGCATCTACAAGGCCGTCGTGGCTTCGACGAAAACTCCCCCCGCTGACGCGGGAGGCTCGCCGGCGCTCAAGCCGATCCTGCGCCCTACGACACCGTCGGCTCCACCCGTTACGTGGATTTCGACACCATCCGGCGCGTTTATGCCACGAAGGCCGACAAGTGCCACATCTCCCACGTGGTTGCCGATACCGGCTCCTGGGAGCAGAAGATGGCCGAAACGCTGGAGGAGATGCCCGAGGTGGTGCGCTACGTCAAGAACCATAACCTCAATTTCACGATCCCTTATACCCTGAACGGCGAGCAGAGGAACTACAACCCCGACTTCATCGCCTGCATCGACGACGGCCACGGCGCCGATAACCTGCTGAACCTGATCGTGGAAGTCACCGGCCAGCAGAAGAAGGACAAGGCCGCTAAGGTCGCCACGGCGCGGACGCTGTGGGTGCCGGCCATCAACAATCACGGCGGCTTCGGACGCTGGGCGTTCATCGAGATTGACGACCCGTGGGACGCGCGGAATACAATCCGCTTAGCCCGGCCGTCCTCGGCCGGGCCGCCGTCCCCGCCCCGTGCTGGCGGGTAAAGTCCAGGGTGAAGTTCCAGCGTGACGTTCCCCCGCCGCGAGGACGCGGCGGCTAAGCGAGGAGTTATGCCCCCCATCATCGCTTACCACATCGTCTTCGGTGCCTACGGGTTTTGGCTCCCGAACGATCCGCGCGGGTCCTGGTCCAAGACGGTTTGGGCCCCGAACCTGGTTCGGTTCGGCCCGCCGGTGCCCGCCAACACGCGGCGGTCTCTGGCCAATGCCCCACACGACCGCGAGTTGCGGCTCGCCGTCAAGGCCGCCCTGCAGCGCCCGGCCGTGCGCTTTGACCAAGCGCAAATCCAGTGCATCGCGCAAGCCATCGGTTCCGAGCTGCGCAAGTACGATTTGCCTTGCTACGCCGCCGCGGTGATGCCCGACCACGTTCACATGGTGATCGCCCGCCAGGCCCAGCAGGCCGAGGCGTGGATCGGCTACTTCAAGCGGGCCGGGTCGCGCGCCTTGCGGTCCGCCGGCCTGCACCCCTTCGGCAATCAACCCGACGCCGACGGCCGGCTGCCCACGCCCTGGGAAGAAGGCGGCTGGAAAGTCTTCTTGCACTCGCCGGAGGAGATTCTTCCCCGCATCCCCTACGTGGAACAAAACCCCGAGGGGGCCGGATTACCGCGGCAACAGTGGGATTTTGTTACACCATATATCGCTTAGCCCGCCCGTCCTCGGGCGGGCTTCGGTCGAGCCGCCGCGAGGACGCGGCGGCTAAGCTGGAGTTCTCATGGCCAAGAAACCCCCCGCCCCCACCAAGGTCGCCTCCCTCCGCCACAAGGACA
Source organism: uncultured Planctomycetota bacterium (assembly GCA_963827935.1). Taxonomy (GTDB): domain Bacteria; phylum Planctomycetota; class Planctomycetia; order Gemmatales; family Gemmataceae; genus DATFNV01. The sequence continues at coordinate 479,002 of CAWHCN010000008.1, forward strand.
AGCGCAAGAACATCCCCACCGAGGAACTGCGCGATTTCGTCGCCGACGACGAGCACGCCCCGCGCACCAGGCTCTACCCGCGCGACCCTTCCCTCGATCCGCAACTCGTCTGGAAGGGCAAGGACGAACAGGACCAGGCCGACCTCGCCGTCCCCGTCGTGCCCATCTACATCCAGGAGAAGATCCACCCCCAGGCGATCATCGACGACCTCCGCTTAACCCGCCCGTCCTCGGGCGGGGATCACCAACTCGACCTCTTCGCCGACTTCAACGGCCTGCCCGCCGACTTCGACCAGCGCGTCGATTTCTACAAGCACGACGGCCGCTGGTCCAACCGCATGATCCTCGGCGATTCCCTCCTGGTCATGACCTCGCTGGCCGAGAAGGAAGGGCTCAAGGGCAAGGTGCAGACGATCTACATCGACCCGCCCTACGGCATCAAGTTCGGCTCCAACTGGCAGGTCAGCACCCGCAAGCGCGACGTCAAGGACGGCAAGGCCGAGGACGCCACCCGCCAGCCCGAACAGGTCCGCGCCTTCCGCGACACCTGGCAGCTCGGCATCCATTCCTACCTGGCCTACCTGCGCGACCGCCTGGTCGTGGCCCGCGAGCTGCTCACCGAGACGGGTAGCGTGTTTGTGCAGATTGGGGATGAGAATGTGCATCTGGTACGATGCGTGATGGATGAGGTGTTTGGGAGTGAGAACTTTTGCTCGATCATCACGTATACCAAGACGACCACCACGACCGGACGGCTTGTGCCTGGCACACTGGAATTCGTTCTTTGGTACGCGAGGGACAAGGACCATGTGAAGTACAACGCGTTGTTCTCCGAAAAAGACCACCGACCCCGGCGACCTGGTCCTCGACCCGACGTGCGGCAGCGGGACGACGGCCTACGTCGCCGAGCAGTGGGGTCGGCGCTGGATCACGTGCGACACCAGCCGCGTCGCCCTGGCGCTGGCCCGCACGCGGTTGATGGCCGCCAGGTATCCCTACTACCTGCTGGCCGACTCGCCGGAAGGGATGAAGAAAGAAGCGCGAGCTGCTGTCCGAGCCGGAAGCGTTAGCGACGGGCGGCGCGAGGACCGTCGCTAACGCTTCCGGCTCGGACAGCAACTTGCCCGACATCAAAAAGGGCTTCGTCTACAAGCGCGTGCCGCACGTCACGCTCAAGTCGATCGCCAACAATCCGGACATCCGGGAGGGGATGACACGCGGCAGCAGATCGACGCGGCCATCGCCCGGCACGCCGACACCGAGACGCTCTACGATCAGCCCTACGAGGACAACAAGCGCGTGCGGGTGTGCGGTCCGTTCTCGGTGGAAAGCCTCAGCCCGCACCGGACGATCAGTGCTCAGGAAAAGAAGCAGCTTTCGGAAACGGGCAAGGGCGGCTGGCGGATGAAGGTGATCGGGCCGGACAACTTCGGCCACATGATCCTGGAGAACCTCCGCAAGGCCGGCGTGCAGAACACATCGCAAAGGGGAACGGCTGAAATTCGATGCGCTCGACGTGTACGCCGGCGAGTGGATTCATGGTGAAGGCACCTTCAGCGAGCCTACCGCGTCAGCGGGGGGAGCAGGCAAGATCAAGCGGGCGGCGGTCTGCATCGGGCCGGAGCACGGGACGGTCGGCGCCCTGCTCATCAAGGAGGCGGCCAAGGAAGCGGTCAAGGGGGTCGGCTTCGACGTGCTCATCGTCTGCGGCTTCGCCTTCGATCCGGCCGTGAGCGAGGAGGCGAAGCGCTACGGCAAGCTGGTGGTGCTGCCCACCAAGATGAACCCCGACCTGGCGATGGGCGACGAGCTGCTCAAGAAGACCGGCGCGGGCAACCTGTTCATGGTCTTCGGCGAGCCGGACGTGGAGATCCGCCCGCATAGCCGCCGCTCGGACGGCGCAAGTTCATCGTCGAAATCAAGGGGCTGGACGTGTACGACCCGACCACCGGCGCGATTCGCAGCTCCTCGACCGACGACATCGCCTGCTGGTTCATCGACACCGATTACAACGGCGAGAGCTTCTTCGTGCGCCACGCCTACTTCACGCGGGGCCGATGAACCGTACGACAAGCTGAAGCGGGCCCTGCGCGCCGACATCGACGAGGCCGCCTGGAGCAGCCTCTACAGCACGGTGAGCCGGCCGTTCGACCGCGCCCGCATCGGGCAAGATCGCCGTGAAGGTCATCAACCATTACGGCGACGAGGTGCTGAAGGTCTTGGCCGTCGAGACGAAGCAGCGGAAGTGAAGACCAGCGACGATTGGAAGTGAATCGTGAGCACGGGGCACGGCCCTTTGTTCCCCAGGCTACGCCTTCAAGCACACCGTCGGCCTGCTGCTGCAACCGCAGCGCATCCTGGAGATCGGCGTCCGCGCCGGCTATGGGGCCGCCGCCTTCCTGGCCGCCTGCCCGCGGGCCAGCTACCACGGCGTCGATGCCGAGAACGGCCAGCATGGCGGCCTGCCCGGCGCCGTCGGCTGGGCGCGGACCATGCTGGCCCGGCACTTCCCCGGCCGCGCCATCCGCATCGACGCACCCCTGGACACGCGGCAGCAGACGCCGGACGGTTCGGGGTACGACCTGGCCCACGTGGACGGCGACCATTCCTTCGCCGGCTGCCTGCACCACCTGGAGCTGGTGGAGCGGCTGGGCTGTCCGTGAATCCTGGTGGACGACATCGACTATCTGCCGCCGGTGCGACACGCCGTGGAGCTGTTCCTGGGCCGCACCGGCTACCGCCACGTCTACCTCCCCAGCTTCCGCGGCGACTGCCTGATCCGGACGCGGGCCGGGGAGGTCTTCGGGCCTGGTGGCCTGCACCAGCAGTTCTGGCGCATCACCCATTCCAGGGGACAGCTCGGAGTGCCCGTCCGATGGGAACAGGCATGCGCGATGGGAAATTCGTCTCCCATTTCCTGAGCGTACGGCCCTCGCTTTGCTCAATCTGATCATTTGTCCGCAGGCTGGTCCGCACACGCGGAATTATATTCGACCTGGCGCCTGGCACTGAAATGTGAAGGCGCATGTCGTTATTTAACAATGGATTGCGGCACATGCGCCAGGTCGCATATAATTCCCGGCGAATTCAGTGCAAGGTGGGAATCAGCGGGAGTTCCTGATGGTATGATGATGCCGCCCCGCCTGAGGCCCTGGATGAACGGCGGCAGCCGATGGATAACTCCGAGCCAGCATCGTCCGTCCGCGGCGCCTGGCCGCCTCGGCGCCTCCGCCGGATCGTGCTTCTCGCACTGATCTTGGTTCTGGCGTTGGGGACGGCGGGGACGGTCTGGTGGTGTCTGCGAACTCCGCCGCCCGCGGAGGCCGCCATTGGCTCCGATGACCCAAGGCTGACCTATCCGACGACGTTTCTCAACGTCCGGCCGGAGGTCGGGTACGTCGGCGACGAGGCCTGCGCCGGTTGCCACACGGGACGCAGCGAATCGTACCATCATCATCCGATGGGTCGCTCGCTGGCCGCCGTCGCCGGAGCGCGGGCCAGGGAGCACCTGGATTCCAAAGGCCGGGCATCGTTTGAGGCCCTTGGACTGAGCTATGCGGTCCAGGAGCGTGGCGGCCGCTTGTTCCACAAGGAAACGCTTGCCGATCCAGGCGGCAAGGAACTGGCAGCCGTGGAGGCCGAAACGCCGTTCGTGATCGGCTCCGGCACGCGCGGTGCCGGCTACCTGATCGAGAGCGATGGTTACGTCTTCCAATCGCCCATCAGCTGGTATCCGCAGCAAGGGGCCTGGGACCTGTCGCCGGGGTATCGCCAGCAGAACGACCACTTCGACCGGCCCATCATTGCCGCCTGCCTGTTCTGTCACTGCAACCGCGTGGAGCCGATTCCCAACACCATCAATCGCTACCAGCTGCCGCTCTTTCGCGGCGAGGCCATCGGCTGCGAGCGTTGCCACGGGCCGGGGGAGTTACACGTCCAGCGGCAGCGCCGCAAGGAAAGCGAACCCGGCGAACGAGACGACACCATCGTCAATCCGCGCCGCCTGGAGCCGGCGCTGCGTGACGCGATCTGTGAGCAGTGCCATTTGCAAGGGCAAGCGCACGTGCTGCGCCGCGACCGCCAGGTCTTCGACTACCGGCCCGGGCTGCCGTTGCACCTGTTCTGGTCGGTCTTCGTTTTCCCTCCGAATGCGGCTCACGACCACCAGGCGGTGGGGCAGGTGGAACAGATGCACGCCAGCCGCTGCTTCCAGGGGAGTAGCGGAGCCCTGGGATGCGCCAGTTGCCACGATGCGCACAAGCTGCCGGCCGAAACCCGGCGGACGGCCTATTACCGCGAGCGCTGCCTGGAGTGCCATCGCCACGGCAAGGACTGCTCGCTCCATGAGCCAAAGCGGCAGGAGAAGGCCGACAATTGCGTCGCCTGTCACATGCCGCGGTCGTCCTCCACCGACATCGCTCATGTGGCGGTGACCGACCATCGCATCTTGCGTGAGCCGGATCGTGAGCAGCCGCCTTCCTCTCGACCGGCCGAGGCGCTGCTGATCCCTTTCCACGGGGACCTGGAGCGCGAGGCGGAGGACGACCAGGCACGCGACCTGGGGATTGGGCTTATGTCGTTTGCCGCGCAAACGCCGCCGGGTCCAGTTCGCAGCTCCGTCGGCCGGCTGGCGCTGCCGCTGCTGGAACGGGCGACCGCAGCGGCTCCCGACGATCTGGCCGCGTGGGAAGCGCTGGGCCAATCGCGGCGCTTCTGTAACCGCTTGCCCGAAGCCCTGGAGGCCTATGAAGCCGCCCTGGCTCGAGTTCCCGGCGCGAGCTGGCGGTGACCGAGGCAGCCGGCATCGCGGGGCAGATGGGCAACACCGACCTGGCCATCGACTACTGGGAACGGGCCATCCGCCTTAGTCCGCGGCGGCCGCACTCTCATCACCAATTGGCCTTGCTGCTGCTGCGCAGGAAGCAAATCGAGGCGGCCCTGGAGCAAACCGAGACCGCCCTGCGCCTCAATTCGGCCAGTGTGGATATTCGCGTACTGGAAGTCGTGTGCCTGCTCAAACAGGGGCAGAAGGAGCAGGCTCGCACGGCCTTTGACAAGCTGATGGCCTTGAAGCCGGAGAAAGAAGCCGAGTTGCGGCGCTGGTTCGCGACCGAGGTGCCGTGATCGGTCTAGGGGAAATGGAAGGGATCAACGATCGAGGATCGCCATTCCGTGGCGCTACCGGACGACATTTCACCAGCGGTCGCACCATACTACCGGGAAGTGCGTCCCTTCCCCTCACCGCTAGGCTCCGCCTCCCAAACCGTTTATAATGCCCAGCGCTTCGCTTCCTGGCGGGGAGGGACCACATGGCGCGCTGCCCGAGGCCGGCCGTCTTGCTGCTGCTGCTGACGGCCGGCACACTGCCCGGCGCGGAGCCGCTCAGCCGCGCACCGCTGCCCGGCGAAAGCGCCGGCACCGGCCGACGCCTGGAAACGGCCGACAAGTATGCCGCCGGTGAGCAATACGCCGCGGCCGCCGAAGAGTACATCCACATCCTCGAAGAGGCGGGGGACGACCTGGTGCCGGCCGGCGAACGGCTCAGCCTGCCGGCTCGCCGTCTCTGCCAGCTCCGCCTGGCCGCCCTGCCCGCCGACTTCCTCCGTCCCTATCGTGGACGGGTCGATCCCCAGGCGAAGAAGTGGCTGGACCAGGGGCGTGCCGATCACGACCCACGTCCGCTGCAGCGCCTGGTGGAAGAGGCCTTTTGCAGCCGACCGGCCGAGGCCGCGCTCGATTTGCTGGGCGACCAGGCGTTTGAGCGGGGGCAGTTCCACGAGGCCGAACGCTGGTGGCGGCAGCTGGCCCGGCCTGCTTCCGAGGCAAAGGACAAAGGACAAAGGACAAAGGACGAAGGGGGAGCCAAAGGCTTCGTCCTTCCTCCGTCGTCCTTGGAGCTGCTCTATCCCGATCCGCAGCTCGATGTCGCCCGGGTACGGGCTAAGCAGGTGCTGGCGCTGCTGTTCCGCGGCGAGTCGGCGGCGGCCAGGGCCGAGCTGGAGGCGTTCCGTTCCTTGCACCCGAAGGCCGAAGGGCACCTCGCCGGCCGCGACGGGAACTACGCCGCCATCCTGCAAGCGGTGGCGGAACGGCCGATCACCCAGGCCGAGGCCGATGACGCCTGGCCCACGTTTGGCGGCGATGCGGCGCGCTCCGCCGTGCTGCCCGCCGAGCCGCGCGATCCCAATCGCCTGAACCGCCTGGTGGCCGAGGGGCCGGCCTGGCAGCTGCGGATTGACGCGCGGCCCCTGCAAGCCCAGGCCAATCCGCGCACCGAATCGCCGGACCGCCCGCCCGCGGCCAGGCAGCGGCCCGAAGCGCCGCACCTCGGATCGGCCGAGCGCGCACGGCAGCTGGCCTTCCATCCGGTGTTCCTGGGCAAGCAACTCCTGGTTGCCGATGCGCGCGGCGTGGTCGCCCTCGACACCACAACCGGTAGCGTTCAGGCCTGGGAGCTGGGCAAGGACCACCCCTGGCCGAATAACGCGGCGCCGAAGCTGAACCCCTCGTTGCCCGCCCCGGCCGACCTGCGCTACACGTTGACCGTGGCCGACGGCCGCATTTACGCCCGCCTGGGCGTGCAAGGCTTGCCGGCGGGACCGCCGCTGGTCAAGCCCGGCACCGAGTTCGACAGCTTCCTGGCCTGCCTGGAATTGGCCGAGCCCGGTCCTCGACTGAAGGCGGTGTGGGTACGCTCTGCTGAAGCTCCGGGCAAGGAATCGCCGGCGATCTTCGAGGGGGCGCCCGCGGTCCGCAATGGCCTGCTTTACGTGGCCGCCACCCGCTTCGAGGGCAACCAAATGATGACCGAGATCCGCTGCTACGGGGCGGACTCGGATGCCCCGCCCCGCTGGACGCGCGATGTGGCCGCCGTGCGCGACCTGCCCCCGGGGCTGCGCTACCGCCATCAACTGGTAACACTGGCCGGCCGCTACGTCGTCTATGCCTCGCACACCGGCACCGTGGTGGCCCTCGACGCGCGGACCGGGCACCGGGCCTGGACGGCCCGCTATGCCAACAGCGTGGTGCGGACGCCGGCCGGCGCCGTCGTGCCCCGCGACCTGGCCCCCCCGGCCTATGCCGACGGCCGCCTCTACGTGGCCCCCGCCGACAGCGATCGCCTGCTCTGTCTCGATCTCGATACCGGGCAGACCCTCTGGCAGCGCGAGCGCCTCGAGGTGGTTCACCTGCTGGGCGTGGGGCACGGGCGGCTGATTTTCACGACGCCCCGGGGCCTTCGCGCTGTGATGGCAGCCGACGGCGGCGACGCCAGCGGCTGGCAAACGCCGCCCGCGCCAGATCAAGACGGCCTGCCCGCCTATGGGCGCGGCTTCCTGGCGGGCGACCAGGTCTTCTGGCCGACCAGTGCCGGCGTTCAGGTGCTGAGCCAGGTTGACGGCCGGCCTGACGACGACCTCATCCCCGGCCCCCTCGCCCTGCACAACCTGGCCCCCGGTAACCTGGCCTACACCGGCGGCATCCTGGCGGTGGCCGACACCACCACCCTGCGCGTCTATCTGCCGCCGGAACGCCGCAGCCACGCAACGGCTGAGCCGCCGCCCGCCGGCGGAGCGGGTGCGCTCAACACTCTGGCCAAGCAAGCCCTGGCCCTGGCCGCCGCCGGCAAATCAGCCGAAGCCATCGCGGTCTGGCAGCGCATTCTGGCCGACGAGACGTTACGTCGCGGCACCCTGCGCGACTCCGAGCACCGCCCACAACGCGCCTCCCTTGTCGCAGCCGAACGGATCGACGAACTCCTCCGCCAGCAAGGCCGGGCGCTTTACGCGCCGCTGGAGCAGAAGGCCGGCGCCCTTCTCGGGGCAGCGAAGGGGGATGCCGCCGCCCTGGAACGGATCGTCGCCGAATATCCGAACGCAACGGTCGCCGGCACGGCCCTGGGGCAACTCGGTCGCCTCCACGAGCAGGCCCGCCGCTGGGGGGCCGCCCAGCACGCCTACCGGCGCCTGGAACGCCACGCCGCGAACAAGGACGAGGCCAGGGCGGCGGCCGACGCCGCTCTGCGGATCGAGCAGGAAGAGAACGAACGCTCCGCCCCTGCCGAACCCTTTGACCGCCCCGCGCTGCTGCTGCGTGCCTGGGAAAAAGGCGAGCGCCTCCTGCCCCTGACTGAGGAAGCACCGGGAACGAACGTGCTCCTCGTTCGCGGGACAACCCTGATTTGCCGGGATGGGGCCACCGGGGCCGAGCGTTGGACCCAGCCGCTGGCCGGGTCGCCAACCTGGGCCGGGCGGGACGGATCAATCGTCGTGGTGGCCGGCCCGGAGGCGGTCCAGGGTGTCGCCCTGTCTGACGGCAGCCCCCTCTGGGAACTGCCCGCGCCGGCTCCGCCACCTTCCTCGACCCGCGTCTGTCCGCCTTTCATCTGGTCGGCGGTCGTTTTTTTTGCATGCAGGGTGAATGCCGGCTGCTGTGCCTCGACGCCCGCCTGGGTCACGTCCTGTCGCAGCACTGGTCGCCGGCGGCTCGGCTCAACGCCGAGGTGCCGGGCAGCCGTTTCAGCCCGCACTACCTCGCCTCCGCCGACCGAGTCCTGCTTCAGTTCGCCGGACGCGCCTGGTCGCTCGATCCTGCGCGGGGGAAGATCGAGGGGGTGTTTCCGACCGAGCCGATCTTCTGGGAGCGGCCGCCGCTGCCGCTGGGTGCCGGGAAGCTGGGCCTGGTCACGGGCCGGCGACGCATCATCGCCCTCGATCCGTCCGATCCGTCGGCCGGCCAGGTCGCCTGGTCCTACATTCTGCCTCGGCCAGACAGTTTGACCGGCGAGCTACCCCTCCTGGTCGGCGGCCCGAATGGCCTCTACGTTGTGGTGCCACGCAACTATGGCCGGGGCCTCCAGCGCCTCGACCCGCGCAGCGGACAGGCGCTTTGGTCGGAAGAAGCCGACCTGGGGCACGACCGGATCAACCCAAGTTGCATCGCCGCAGACGAAAACGGTGTCTATTTCACCAGTCGGAACATGGTCACGGCGGTGGCGAGGGACGATGGCCATCCGTTGTGGGAGCAGGCATTGCCGGGTCCAGCGGGTGCCTGGCAGGTGCGCCGGTCCGGTCCGCTGCTGCTCGTCTGGCCCGCGGAGGCACGCCGGGCAAAGTTCCACTCGCGTTGGCTGACCGCCGCGTTAGAATTAGACGTGACTTTTCCGCCGGAGGCTCGCCCCGGTTACGGCATCCCGGTGCTGTTGCTCGACCCGCAGGACGGCGCGGTGCTGCAGCGGCTGAACTTTGTCCCGCCGCCCCCCCAGCCGCAAGAACGCCTGGCGACCGGCGAACAACTGACGGCCTGGCCGCGACTGCTCGCCGAGCGCGCCGGGTCGACGGACCGGTCATCCAGGCGACGGCCAACGGCCTGGTGGTCGGGTGGGACAGGACGACGTGGCGCTGCGCCGGGACCGATGAGTTTAGCCGCGGATCGAAGATCCGCGCCGATCGAAGAACCACCGAGGTTTCACACCATGCTGACGACGGGCGAACAGAGCGAGCCGGTGACAGTCCAGTGTCAGAACTGCGGCCTGACCGTGAAGGTCCCCGCCGGCGGACGGCGGCTGTGCGGCTGCGGCACCTGGCTGTCCGCCAGCGATGCCGTGCCGACGGTGGCCGAGGTCGCCGACGACGAGGCCGGCGAGCCGGCCGTCGCCGGCGCGGGCCAAAAATGGCCTGCGCATCGAGGGCGACCTCTCCGCCATCGAACGCCTCAACGACGGTTATCGCCGCATCCGCAAGGAGATGAGCAAGGCCATCGTCGGCCAGGAGCAAGTCCTCGAAGAGCTGCTCATCGCCATCTTCGCCCGCGGCCATTGCCTGCTGGTCGGCGTCCCCGGCCTGGCCAAGACCCTCATGATCCGCACCCTGGCCGAATCGCTCATCCTGTCCTTCAGCCGCATCCAGTTCACGCCCGACCTGATGCCGTCCGACATCACCGGCACCGAGGTGCTGCAGGAAGACAAGACGACCGGGCAGCGCCTGTTCAAGTTCCTGCACGGCCCGCTGTTCGCCAACGTCGTCCTCGCCGACGAAATCAACCGCACGCCCCCCAAGACCCAGGCCGCCCTGCTGGAAGCGATGCAGGAACGCCAGGTCACGGTCGGCGGCACCCGCCACAAGCTGCCCGACCCCTTCTTCGTGCTGGCCACGCAAAACCCGATCGAGCAGGAAGGCACCTATCCGCTGCCCGAGGCGCAGCAGGATCGCTTCATGTTCAACATCTTGGTCGATTACCCCGACGAGGAGGAGGAATTCCGCATCGTCGAGATGACGACCACGACGCACCAGCCGAAGCTGGACCGGGTGCTGTCGGCCACCGACATCCTGGAGATGCAGGACATCGTCCGCAAGGTGCCGGTGGCGCCTTATGTGATCCGCTATGCGATGAAGTTCACCCGGCTGACGCGCAAGGAGAAGGGCCAGGTGCCGGACTTCATCAAGGAGTACGTCACCTGGGGCGCCGGCCCGCGCGCCAGCCAGTTCCTGATCCTGGCCGCCAAGGCCCGGGCCGTGCTGCACGGCCGCTATTACGTGTCCTGCGAGGACATCCGCGCCGTGGCCCCGCCGGTGCTGCGGCATCGCATCATCACCAACTTCAACGCCGAGGCGGAGGGAATCAAGCCGGATGAGATCGTAAAGCGCCTGGCGGACATGATTCCGCGCGACCCGCAGGACAAGGCGGTGGGATAAGACGTTCCCGATTCATCGGTTCGCGCTCGCCCTTGCATGCGAGCGCGAAACGATGAAACGGATGGCTCGCGAATTCCAATGGACGATCCCCAGAAATATCTCGATCCCCTCGTCCTCGCCAAGGTGCGCGTCCTGGAACTCAAGGCGCGCCTGATCGTCGAGGGCTACCTCTCCGGGATGCACAAAAGCCCGTACCACGGCTTCTCCGTCGAATTCGCCCAGCACCGCGAGTACGTTCCCGGCGACGACATCAAGCACATCGACTGGAAGGTCTACGGCCGCACCGGTCGCTTCTACCTCAAGCAGTACGAGGAGGAGACCAACCTCGTTCTGCTGGATTCTGCTCGACACCAGCGAGTCGATGCGCTACGGCTCCGGCCCGGTCACCAAGTACGATTACGCCTGCATGGCGGCGGCGGCGCTGGCCTACCTCATCATCCATCAGAGCGACAGCGTCGGCTTCGTCACCTTCGACAACCAGGTGCGCAGCTTCCTCAAGCCGTCGAGCCAGCCGTCGCACCTGAAAGAGATCGTCCATTTGATGAACAAGGGGTGTGGGGAGCAGAAGACCAGCCTGGCACCGATCTTTCACGATTTGGCCGAGCGCATCAACCGCCGGGCGATCCTGCTGCTCATCAGCGACATGTTCGACGAGCCGGCCACCATCCTGGCCGGGCTGAAGCACCTGCGCCACAAGCGACACGAAGTGGTCGGTCATGAACATCCTGGATGGTGCCGAGGTCGATTTTCCGTTCCAGGAGGCCACGCTGTTTCGCGGGCTGGAAGCGTATCCGGACCTGTTGACCGACCCGCGTTCGCTGCGCGAAGGCTACCTGGCAGAGTTGTCAACGTTCGTGACCGAAATGCAGCGCGGCTGCCGAGGCCAGAACATTGATTATGTGCAGCTGCGGACGGACAACAACCTCGGGGTGGCGATCTCGAGCTACCTGGCCTCGCGGATGGCGCGTTCGAAACGATGACCGGTTAGCCGCGACCCGTAGGGGAGCGCTGGCCATCAGCGCTCCCCTACGGGTCGCGGCTAACCGAGGAGAGATGCCGTGCCCCTCTTTGCGTTCCTGTTTGCCTCTCCTCTGGGCGCCCTGGCCGCCGCCATCGGCGCCGTGTCGGTGCCGATTATCATCCATCTGCTCAACCGCCGCCGCTTCAAGGTCGTCACCTGGGCCGCCATGCGCTTCCTGCTCGCCGCCCAGCGCAAGAATAGCCGCCGCATGCGCCTCGAACAGATCGTCCTGCTCGCTGTCCGTTGCCTTCTGCTCTTATTATTGGTGCTGGCGATGGCCAGCTTGCTGCCGCAGGCCGAACGGCTCTGGCGCTGGCTGTTCCCCGAGAACGTGGCCTTCGCCCGCCTGACCGGACATCGGACGCACAAGATCGTTGTTGTAGACGGATCGTTCAGCATGGCCGCCAAGATCGGCGACAACAATGCCTTCGAGCGGGCCCGCTCTGGCCGAGCAGGTCGTGCGCGATTCGGCCCGCGGCGATGGCTTCAGCGTCGTCCTCATGCAGCGCCCCGCCGCGCCGCATCGTCCCGGAGCCCTCCGAGGATGCCAACAAAGTCGCCAAGGAAATCCAGGCCCTGCGCCTGCCGCACGGCAACGCCGACCTGGTTGCCACCTTCAACACGGTCGAGAACCTGCTGCGCACGTCGCCGGAGAAATTTGAGGAACGCGAGGTCTATTTTGTCACCGATCTCCAGAAGTCCACCTGGATCCTCAAACAGCCCGGCACGATTGCCGGCGTGTTGCAGAAGATCCAGGCCAGGGCTCGCACGATCTTCGTGGATGTCGGCCAGGATGGGCTTAATAACCTGGCCGTCACCAGCCTGACGCTGGGCCAGCCGCTGGCCACGGTCGGCATCACCACGCCGGTCACCGCCATCGTCCACAACTTCGGCACCGAGGCGCGCGACGGCGTTCGCATTGAGCTGTGGGTGGGCAAGGCCCGGGCCAGCCGCGACGAGCCCCCCTACGAGCTGCACGTCGCCCACCAGCGCGTCGAGAAGCTGGCCCCAGGACCGAACAACATCACCTTCCCCTACCGCTTCACGGCGCCGGGCGACTACGTGCTCCAGGTGCGCATCGACAACGACGTGCTGGAACTGGACGACACACGCTCCGCCGTCGTCACCGTTAAGAACAACGTGCCGATCATGCTGGTGGACGGGAAATCGACGGAAGCGGAAACGCTTGATCGCGCGGCCGAATGGCTCCGGTTTGCGATCAACCCGGACCCGACGGCGACCGCCCTCGATCCGTTCCGGCCGAAGGTGCTGACCGAATCGCAGTTCGCCGACGTCGGCCTCGGCGATCTGACCGAGTACGACTGCGTCTGCGTCTGCGACGTGGCCCGGTTGTCGCCGATGGAAGTGCGCCGCCTGGAGACGCACCTGCGCCGCGGCGGCGGGGCCATCTTCGCGATGGGCGATCAGGTCGATTTGGGAGCGTATAACGAGGCGTTATACCGCAGTGGCCAGGGACTGTTGCCGGCGCGGCTGGAAAAGAAGCAGCCGGCCAAGGAGCGGACCTGGTTTCAGTTCAAGGATGCCGACTATACCCGCCCGCCGCTCGATGCCTTCGGCATCCAGGACGACCGGGCCAGCCTCGAATCGGTGCGCGTGCGGCAATACGTCAAGGCGGTGCTGGCCGACAAGGGCGGGCCACGCAAGGTGCTGAGCTTCACGCCGGTGACGATCCCCGGACCCACCGCGGTGTCGCTGGACGGCCTGCCGGTAGGCGACCCGGCCGTGGTCGAATGGCAGCCGCCTGCCGCCGCCCTCGCCGGGGACAACGCGGCGGCGGCGAAAGACCGGCCTCCGGGGGCGCGAGCCAGGGGCCGAGTCGTGCTGGTCACTACCACCGTCAACATGGACTGGAACTCGTGGCCCGCCTCGCCGAGCTTCCTGGCCTTCACCCAGGAGCTGATGCGCTTTGCCGTCTCCGGCCGGCTGCGCGAACAATCGGTCAACGTCGGCGATATCCTTGAGGAATATCTCGCCCCCGGCGCGGGTGTCATGGACGTGGCCTTGACCACGCCCGACGGCCGCAACGAAACCAGCCGGACTCTCTCGTCGGAAGAAGTCAACGTCCTGCGCTGGGCCGACACCGATGTCAGCGGCATCTACCGCGCCCTGATCGGGCAGCATCCGCAGGAGCACCTGTTCGCGGTCAACGTGCCGGCCGCCACGCTGGCCGATGAAGCCTCCGAATCCGATCTCAAACGGACCACACGCGACGAACTGAGCCATGCCTACCACGAGTGGGACTTCCAGCTCGTCACCGATCCGAACAACGTCAACCACACCGGCGGTCCTTCGGCCGATCCGGAGAAAGACCGGGAAGTGGTGCCGCTTGGCCCCGGCATCGCGCGCTACCTGCTGCTGGCGGTGCTGGCGCTGCTGCTGATCGAAGTCATCATGGCCTGGCAATTCGGGCACTACACGGCCACGCCCAGCAATGAACCGGTCCCCGCCGCCGGCCGCTGGCTGCCGAGCCTGGCGGTCGTCCTCATCGTTCTGGCCGGTCTCGTGGTCGGCGGCACTCTGGCCCACTTCGCCTGGACCAACGACTTCCTCGGCTTCCTGCCCGACGTGTTCCGCCGCGGCGTGGAGCAGCTGCTTGGCATCTCGGCGCCGGCGCCCGGCGAGGCCACCCACTGGCGGCTCGAATTCGACTCCTACCTCTGGGACCCCGAGGTGGATCGCTGGCTCGTCGTCCTGATCGCGCTGGCTGGCACGGCCCTGGTAGCCCTGATCTATCGCCAGGAAGCGAAGACGATGGGCCGGACCCTGCGCCTGATCCTGGTCGGCCTGCGTGTCGGCATCCTGCTGTTCATGCTAGTGGTGGCGGGACAGCCCCGGTTGTGGTTCGAGCGCCAGGGGCTGCCGGACGTGGTTTTGCTCATTGACGATTCGCTGAGCATGAGCACAGTGGACCATTACCAGGATGCCGACCTGCAGGCGGCCGCCGACGCCCTGGGCCGCGATGCCGGCGTGGCCCCGGCCGACCGCCTGGCCCTGGCGCGGACGCTCTTGACCCGGCCGCAGGGCGACTGGCTGGCCACGCTGTTGACCAAGCGCAAGGCCAAGGTCCACGTCTACCACTGCTCGACGCGGGCGGCTCGTTTGGCGGACATCACGGAGGAGGAACATCTCAAGGGCGCGACCGACGCCATCGCCAAGCTATCCACCGAGCCGCAGAACGACTCGTCGCAGCTGGGCACGGCGCATCCGGCAGGTCATCAACGACTTCCGCGGCTCCTCGCTGGCCGCCGTCGTCATGCTCACCGACGGCGTCAACACCGACGGCGAGGACATCGGCAAGGTCTCGAAATACGCCGCCCAGATGGGCGTGCCGCTCTTCTTCGTCGGCTTCGGCGACTCGCGCGAGGCTAAGGACCTCTACCTGCACGACCTGCAATCCGAGGAGTCGGCCTACGTCAACGACACCATCGTCTTCTACGTCCGCCTGACCGGCCACGGCTTCCCAGACCTGGAAGTGCCGGTCGAGCTGCGCGAAAAGGGGAAAGACAAGGTCCTCGACTTCAAGCGGATCAAGGTTGACCCCGCGGGCAAGCCGGTGAAGATCACCCTCAAGCACCGTCCCACCGAGGAGGGGGAAAAGGTTTACGAGCTGCGCGTGCCGGTGCAGGAAGGCGAGGCGATCGTCGAGAACAACGTCATCGAGCGCACCGTCCATGTACGCAAGACGAAGATGATCAAGATCCTCTATGTCGAGGGGGAGCCGCGCTGGGAGTTTCGCTATGTCAAAACCCTGCTCGAGCGCGAAAGCCGGCGGGTAGAGGGGAACAAGAGTTTTGATCTCCGCGTCCTCCTCATGGATGCCGATCCGCAGTGGGCCGAGCAGGACAAGAGCGCCCTGGGCGAATTCCCCAACAAGCAGGAGCTGCAACAGTACGACGTGGTGATCCTGGGAGATTTCGATCCCAGGAAGGGGCCGAAGATGGCCGAGAACCTGCAAAACGTGGCCGATTTCGTGAAGGAGCGCGGCGGCGGCCTGCTGATGATCGCCGGCGAACGCTATGCGCCGCACGCCTACAAGGGGACCCCCTTGCAGGACGTGTTGCCCATCGACCTGCTGGCCGACCGCCAGCCGCCCGGGCCGCCCGGCGGCTATACGGAGCCCTATCGGCCCGAGCTGACCCCCGTCGGCCGGATGCACCCCATCTTCGCCTTCAACAGCCGCGACGAACGCGAGAACGACGAGATCTGGAATAGCCTCAAGGAGCTGTACTGGTGGTCGGAGGGTTACGAGGCCAAGCGGGCCGCCGAGGTGCTGCTGACGCATCCGCGCCTGCGCCGCGCGGCGGGGCCCAAGGGCAAACTAACGCCCGGCAATGCGGGCCTGGACGGTCATCCGCTGGTGGTGCAGCAGTTTGTCGGCAGCGGCCGCAGCCTCTTCTTCGGCATCGACGAAACCTGGCGCTGGCGCTGGCGCGACAACGAGGTGCACTTCAACAACTTCTGGATCCAGACGATGCGCTACCTGGCCCGCAGCCGTACCGGCCGCATCGAGCTGCGCCTCGACAAGCAGACTCCCTATCGCCGCGGCGAACCGATTCGGGTGACGGTCCGCTTCCCCGACGATGCCCCGCCGCCACCGCCGGAGACGGAGGTCAAGGTGGTCGTCGAGCGCCATCCACCCCGCCCGGTCGGCCCTGGCGACGTGGACGTGCAGACCCTAACCCTGACCAAGGTGGAAGGAAGCCGTTCCAACTACGACGCCCTGTTGACACGCACGCCGGAGGGGGACTATCACTTCTGGCTCAATGCGCCCGCGGTGCAGGGTCCGCGCCCCAAGGCCGAGTGCAAGGTGCTGGCCCCGCCCGGCGAGATGGAAGTGGTGCGCATGAACCAGGCCGAGATGGAACATGCCGCCGAGGAGACGCACGGCGGCTTCTACACCCTGCTCAACGCCGACAGGGTCCCGGCCGATCTGCCGGCCGGCACCCGCATCACGCTGAACGCCTCCGGCCCGCCGATGCCGCTGTGGAACGGCGTTTGGGTCTTTGGACTGGCACTGGCGTTTCTGACGCTGGAGTGGGTGATTCGGAAGAGGAAGAATTTGCTGTAAGCGAGAAGGCGAGTTGCGTTCGCCTGGGGGGCGGGGCGATCACGCTCCTGCGGCCCGGTCCTTCAGAGAAACAAAGCGGATCGCCACGCGCTTCTTGAGGGCCGCGGCTATGCGATAGAGCATGGCCAGGTAGTTACCCTCGTAATCGGCCTCCTCGATATCGTCGATCTCAGACGCCTTGACGCCGACGCGCTTGGCGAGTTGGCGCTGGGTCAGGCCGGCCTCGTTGCGCAGGGAGTATACCTGCCGGGCGATCTCGGCTTCGCCCCGCACTTGCTCAAGCATGGCGAGCATGTCCGGCTTGCCCTCAAAATACCGACGGTGCATGATCTCCACGGCATCTGTGGTGGGTTGGCGTTTCCGCCTCATCGTGTGTCCTCCTCGTAAGTATGCACTGCCGGGTCCTCTTCAAATCGCTCCTTGCACCGTACAGCCCGATCAATTTCCGTGGCCGGGACGGCGCGCTCTTTTCGGACGCCATGGGAGACGACGGCGGCCGTGTTCCCGTGGTAGAAATAGAGAATGCGGTAATTGATGCTCTCAAGTCGGACTCGCAGCTCGTAGATGCCATCCCGCAGATAATCGCTCTCGGGTCGCCGGAGCTCGTGACCGAGTTCGCGGAGGCGATCGATCTTGTGCCGGCACTTGACCCTGGCTTTCCTCGACTGTTCGTCAAGCCACGCCACTATCGGCACGCTGCCATTATCGTCCCGGTAAAACACCACGCGAGTTCGAGGCATCTTGCCCTCCACAAACTGTTGTTGGCACAGCCGCGGACAAAAGTCAAGGGCCAACATTCGGCTGGGCAATTGTCTCCCCGCCGCCCATCGGTTACACTTGCCGACTCTTGGCCGTCCCTCGCCGCACCCCGACCCCTGGAGTATCTACATGAAGCGCCTGCTGCTTGCCGCCTTCCTCGCCATCGTTACCGTGGCTCCTAGCCTGCGCGCTGCCGACGAGCCGAACTATTCCCGCAAGGAGGTGATCTACGGCCGCAAGTACGGCAGCGCGCTGACCCTGGATGCGCTCACGCCGAAGAAAGACGCCAACGGCGCCGGCATCATCGTCGTCATCAGCGGCGGCTGGTACTCCGACCACAACAATATCACCCCCCTGGTCCCTCTCTTCATGCAGCCGCTGCTCGACAAGGGCTACACCGTCTTCGCCGTCTGCCACGGCTCCCAACCGAAATACAACATCCCTGAAATCCTCGAAGACCTGCACCGCTCGGTCCGCTTCATCCGGCACAGCGCCAAGCAGTACGGGATCGATCCCCAGCGCCTTGGCATCACCGGCGGGTCGGCGGGAGGCCACCTGTCGCTGATGCAGGGGTGCGCCGGCAAGGAGGGCGACCCCAAGGCATTAGACTCGGTCAACCGCGAGTCCAGCCGCGTCCAGGCCGTCGTTTCCTTCTATCCGCCCACCGACTTCCTCAACTGGGGCGAGGAGGGGAAGGTCATGCTCGGCGCTCATCCCATCGTTCCCGTCAAGGGTGCCTTCGACTTCCAGCAGCTCGACCCCAAGACTGTCTCCTTCGTCCTCATTACCGATGAGAAAAAGCGGGAAGAGATCGGCAAGAAGATTTCGCCGATCAGTCACGTCAGCAAGGAGAACCCGCCGACGCTCCTGATCCACGGCGACGCCGACGCCCTGGTCCCCTTGCAGCAATCCCAGGTGATGCAGAAGGCCATGAAGGAGGCCGGCGCCACCGTCGAGCTGATCGTCCAGAAGGGGGGCAAGCACGATGGCGAGCTGGTCAAGGAGCACATGCCTCAGCTGGTGGATTGGTTCAACAAGTACCTGCCGAAACGGTGACAAGCGTTTAGCCGCGAGCGGGGAGAGCGCTCGCGGCTAAACGGAGAATCGGTCTTCTGCGGAATTACCCCTCTGTCGTACAATGGCGCCGTCTCGCCCGCGCGCACGGAGGGACCTCATGCGCCATACGATGTTGGCAATGGCATGGCTGCTTTGTCCGGCAGGTTTGCTGGCGGCACCCGTCCCCTCCGGCCAATCCCCGGGCGCCAAGCCCATCTCTGAGGCCCGCCTCCAGGCCGCGGCCCGCGATTACGGACAACATCTCACCCAGATTCTCGAGCTCATTGAGTCGAATTATGTGCGTCCGGTGAATCGGGCCGAATTGGTGGAACGGGCCCTGGCCGGGCTGTACGAGGCGGCCGGCGCACCGGTGCCGGACACGCTCCGCGCCGACATCAAGAAGGCCGCCCCCCGGTTCGACGCGCTGGCGACCCGGACGCGTCAGAGCCTGGGCCTGGTGGAAGGCCTGCACGGTCGAAAGGCCCTGATCGCCAGCTGCCGGGCCATGATGCGTGTCCTCGACCCGTTCTGTACCGTCGTCACCGGCGAGGAGGCAGCGACGCTGACCGGCTTCGACCAGCGCTACGGGCTGGGGCTCGACCTGGTGGACAAAGTCGGGCCCGGGCCGCTCATCATCAAGGCCGTGGTGCCGGGCGGACCCGCCCAGCAGGCGGGTCTGCAAGCGGGCGACCAGATTGTACTCGTGAACGACAAGGAAACCGGCAGCCTGTCAGCGGACGATGCACTGCGGCTTCTAAACGGCGCGCGGCTGGGGTCCGGGCCGGACGGCCTACCACCGCCGCTGCCTGCGCCGGGCGCGCCGGCCAGCCCGGACACCGTTTCGACTCCGGTCCGCCTGGCCATTCGCAGTCGCGGCGCCCGGGAAACGCGGCAGATCACCGTGGTCCGCGACTATTTCGAGCCGGAAAGTGTGCAAGGCGTGACGCGCCACGCCGACAATTCCTGGGATTACTGGCTGGATCGCAAGAAGCACATCGCCCATATCCGGATTGTGACGCTGGCCAAGCACACGGCCGACGAACTGGAGCGCGTGCTGACCCGGCTGGACGGCGACGACCTCCACGGGTTGATCCTCGACCTGCGCTGGTGCCCGGGCGGCTACCTCGACTCGGCCACCGGCGCCGCGGGGCTGTTTCTCGAAAGCGGCATTATCGCCCGCACCACCGGACGCAGTGAGCGCGAGATGGTCTACCAGGCCCAGGGCAGTACCGCCCACAAGTTCCTCCACTTCCCGATGGTGGTGCTGGTAAACGCAGAAACCACGGGCGGCGGCGAGCTGATCGCGGCGGCCTTGCAGGACCACAAGCGTGCCGCGGTGGCCGGCCAGCGCACCCGCGGCAAGGGGAGCATTCAGATGCCGGCACCCATGAACCTGGCAACCGAGGCCGGCCACGTCGAAAGCATCGAACTCAAACTGACAACCGGCACTTTCCTCCGCCCCAGCGGCAAGGGCCTCAACCGCTTTGCCGATAGCAAGCCCACCGACGACTGGGGCGTCCGCCCCGACCCCAAGCTTGAAACGCGCGTCTCCCCCGAATTGAGCCTGCGCCTTAGGGAGTGGTGGAACGAGCAGGCGGTGCGGCCCGGCTCGTCGACCAAGGCCCTGCCGCTGGACGACCCGGAGGAGGACCCGCAGCGGCAGGCGGCGCTAAAGGCCCTCGTCCGGATCATGGCGGAGAAGAAGTAAGTTAGAACCGCGCCCTCGGCGAGCCGGGAGCGTGAGCGACCGAAGTTCTGTGCTGCAAACTCCGGTCGCTCACGCTCCCGGCTCGCCTCACGCTCCCGGCTCGCCAAGACTTGCCGTATAATCCTCTCATCGCGGTTTGCTTCGACACTCGGCCCCTTGCCGTGGGAGACCCTTGATGCGTGCCTTCTGGTTGTGCGCCGGCCTGGCCTTCGCGTTCGCCTCTCCCGCGGGGGCTGGCGAGCCGAAGACATTTCAGGTCCCGTATCGTCTTTCCAAAACGCAACACATCCTGGTGCGGGCGAAGATCAACGGCAAGGGCCCGTTCAATTTCATCCTCGACACCGGCGCCCCCGCCCTGTTCGTCGCCACCAAGGTCGCCAAGAAGGTCGGCCTGGAGCCGGATAAGGCCGGCTGGGCGGCGTTCGACAAGCTCGAAATCGAGGGCGGCGTGCCGGTAGCCAAGATCAAGGGCCGCATCGAGGACCCTTTTCAGCTCGAAGGAATGAACGGCCTGGGCCTGGCCGGCGCCGAATTACACGGCATGATTGGCTACAACCTGCTGGCCCGCTATCGCCTGGAGATCGACTTCACGCGCGACAAGATGACCTGGACCGAGCTGGATTACGACCCGCCGGCTCCCAAGGGGCTGGACGGGGCCAAGGGCGGACTGCCGGAACTGGACGCCCTGGGCGCCGGCCTGAAACTGCTGGGCAGCCTCATTGGCCGGCGCGCCAAACCGGAGATCGTCGCCCGTGGCTTCCTCGGACTGGAGGTCGCCGAGAAGGAGGGGCGGGTCACTGTCAAAGCGGTGACCGAGAAAGGCCCCGCGGACCAGGCCGGCATCAAGGCCGGCGACCGCATCGCCTCGGTCGATGGCCGTAGAGTCGAGGATGCCACCGGTCTCCTCCGGCTGGCCGCCCAACTCACCGCCGGCAAGGAGGTGACTCTCACCGTCGTTCGCGGCGAGAAGCGTCAAGACATTGCCATCAAGGCGGGGGAGGGTCTCTAACATGAAGCGACACACGCTAACCCCGCTCCTGATGCTCCTGGCGACCGTTCCTGCCGGGGCCGACGAGCCAAAGCCCAGCGAGCGGCCCAAGGCCGCGAAGCCGGCTGTCGTCTCCTTCGACCTGCTCAAGACCAAGCACATCACCTTCGATGTGAAGATCAACGGCAAGGGGCCCTACCGCGTCCTCTTCGACACCGGGGCGCCGATGACGGTGCTGAACAACAAGCTGGCCAAGGAGGCTGGGCTGCCGGTCGGCGGCGGCATCCTGGGAGGCCGGCCCGCCGAGGTCAAGACGCTGGAACTCGGCGACTTCAAGGCCGAAAAGGTGCCCGTCATCATCATGGACCATCCGCTCGTCGAGCTGATGTCGAAGGAGAAGGACATCGGACAGCTCTACGGCATCGTCGGTTTTCCCTTCTTTGCCCGGTACAAGGTGACGATCGACTACAAGTCGAAGAAGATGACGTTTGTGCCCAATGGCTTCCGCCCGCCGGACGTGCTGGCCGAGATGCAGGCGACCATCGAGGCGCTGCTGGGCGGCAAGTCGGGGCCCACGGTGCTGGCCCCGGCGGCGCAGTGGGGGCTGGTGGCGGACAAGGACAAGGAGGACGAGGAAGCGGGCGTCACGCTGAAGCAGGTGCTGCCCGGTGGGGCCGCCGCTGCCGCCGGCCTGAAACCCGGCGACCGCCTGCTGACCCTCGACGGCCGCTGGACCGACAGCCTGGCCGACCTCTACACCGCCGCCGGCTTCGTCAAGCCGGGGACGCCGGTGAAGGTCGTCGTCAACCGGGGGAAGAAAGAGAAGGCGTTCACCGTCACGCCGAGGGCGGGGCTGTAGGTAACTGAGCGAACCTCCCGCGTCAGCGGGGGGAGTTTAGAATCGATTGACCAGCGCAGAGGCCTTCCATGCCCATCTGGCTTCTCACCTCCACCTTCTACGGCCACTGGCTTTCCGGCGACCCGCGCGGATCCGTCACGAATGTGCGCGACCGCCGTCCAGGCGATCCGGCCAGGGAAGTTCGCATCGAACACGCCCAGCCCGGAGAAGAGTATGAGCAGGCCATTCCCGGCCTGCACCGCGCGTCGCGGGAACGGATGAAAGGACCTGCCGTCAGTGTCGATCTGCCCCAGGCGGAGGAATTGCTCCTTCAGTTCCTGGAAACGGCGGACTACCGCCAGTGGACGCTTCATGCCGTTGCGATCATGTTCAATCACATCCACCTTGTCGTTGAGGCACCAGCTGAGGTGGGGAAGAAAGAGCTGCTCCGGGACCTGAAAAGTTACGGGGCTCGCAGGCTGAATCGCGTCTTCGGTCGCCGGCTCTCCGGCACCTGGTGGACGGACGGCGGCTCGTGCAAGCCGATTCGGGATCTGGATTCGGCTGTCTACTACGTCTGTCATCGGCAACCGAATCCCTTGATAGTGTGGTCACGAGAGCGGGGGAGGATTCTAGTCATGGAGTCGCATCCGGGGAATCGGTACTCCCCCCGCTGACGCGGGAGGCTCGCTAGTCGGCGAGGAAGCTCGCTCGCGTCAGCGAGCCTCCTCGCCGACTAGCGAGCCTCCCGCGTCAGCGGGGGGAGGCGTCTCACCAAATCGGTCCAGTCGTTACGACCCTTCCGATTTCCCGGCCCTCCCCCTTTCGTGAAGATTACCTGAATTCACGAAACCGCCTTGGCTCCGTGGTCCGAGGCGCGGTAGCGTACCCATCGCGTCCGGACCCCCGCTGTCTTTCGGTTGATCCCCATCATGCGCCATTATGACGCAGTCGTCATCGGCACCGGCCCGGCCGGGCAGAAGGCCGCCATCCAGGCCGCCAAGCTCGGCAAGCGCGTGGCGGTGATCGAGAAGTCCAGCACCGTCGGCGGTGCCCAGATCAACACCGGCACCATACCGTCCAAGGCGCTGCGCGAGGCGGCCATGCACCTGACCGGCCGGGGCAAGCGTGGCCTGTTCGGCGAGTGCTACCGCGTCAAGCGCGACATCACCATCAGCGACCTGATCGCCGTCAGCCGCCAGGTCATCAACCACGAGCTGGATACCATCCGCGATGCCTTCGATCGTAACGGCATCGAGCTGGTCTGGGGGGCGGCGAAGTTCCTCGAGCCCAACATGATCCAGGTGACGCGGCCCGCCGAATCGGAGCGCATCACCGCCGACCGCTTCATCATCGCCGTCGGCACCCGCCCGGCCCGGCCCAGCCACGTGCCCTTCGACAAACACCACGTCTTCTGCACCGACGACATCCTGTCGCTGGAGTCGTTGCCGCGTAACCTGGTTGTGGTTGGCGGCGGAGTCATCGGCTGCGAATACGCCTGCATCATGGCGACCCTCGGCGTGCGTGTCACCCTCATCGAAGGGCGCAACCACGTCCTCGGCTTCCTCGATCAGGAAATCACCGAAGCGTTTCATTACCACATGCGCCTGGCCGGCATCACGCTCCGCCTGGGCGAGAAGGTGAACTCCATCGAACTCCAGACTTCCGGCAACGGCGACGGCACGCTGGTGCAGGCCACGCTGGAATCGGGCAAGAAGATCAAGGCACAGACGCTGCTTTACGCCGTCGGCCGGCAGGGCGTCTGCGGCGACCTGGGGCTCGACCGCGTCGGCCTGACCTACGACGACCGCGAGCGCCTGAAGGTGGACGCGAAGTACAAGACGACGGCGGAACACGTCTACGCCGTCGGCGATGTGATCGGCTTCCCGGCGTTGGCGTCCACCGCGATGGAGCAGGGCCGGCTGGCCGCCTGCCACGCCTTCGGCCTCGAGACGCACTCCATGCCGGAATTGTTCCCTTACGGCATCTATTCCGTCCCTGAAATCTCGATGGTCGGCAAGACCGAACAGGCCCTGACCGAGGAAGGCATCCCCTACGAGGCGGGCGTGGCCCTGTACAAGGAAATCGCCCGCGGCCAGTTGCTGGGCGACGACACCGGCATGCTTAAGCTGCTCATTCACCAGGAAACCCGCAAAATCCTGGGTGTTCACGCCATCGGCACCGGCGCGACCGAGCTGATCCACGTCGGCCAGGCGGTTATGGCCTTCGGCGGCACCGTCGATTTCTTCGTCCACAACGTCTTCAACTTTCCCACGCTGGCCGAGGCGTACAAGGTGGCGGCCCTCAACGGTGTCAACAAGCTTGCCCTGGTGTAGCGTACGGCCGGAGGATTCCACATGGCGCGTGTCTGGATTCCACCGCTCCTGCAAGCCTTGACCGGGAACCAGGAAACCGTCACGGTCCCCGGCGTCACAGTGCGGCAGATCATCGACGAACTGGACCGGCTTCATCCCGGCGTCCGCGGGCGCCTCTGCGACGGGGACGCCCTGAGGCCGGGCCTGGCTGTGATTGTCGATCACGAAGTCGCGCGTCTGGGCCTGTTGCAGCCCGTCGGTCCTGACAGCGAGGTCCACTTCCTGCCGGCGATCGCCGGCGGCTCAATCTTGGGTAGCTGAAGTCGCCAGACTTCGGACAATCCGAACTCTAGGATTTCCTCCTCGTTTGGTCGTTTAATTTGGCGGGCAAGGGCGGTGTCCATGTCCCGTTAAATGACTCACGTTCCGCGCGCAAGTGCCTAAATTGCAATGACTTCGGGAGTGCAAATTCACTTAATGCTCAATTAAACGACCGGCTTGTTGCTGCCGTTCGCCAACCCCTGAGATTAGCTTTGAGGACGCACTAGCCTCCCGACAATCGCCTCCACGTCGTACACGCATCCCCCCCACGTCCCGCCGCTGACCGCCTGCAGGGCCGCCCACAGCCGCGTGTCCGCGGGCAGATTGGGGTCCGGTGCCAGGTCCGGCCGTGGCGCCCGTTGCGCCAGCACTCGCGCCCCATCCACCGGGTCGAACGTCCGCTCTCCCTCGCCGACCAGGTCAACGCTCCCCTCCAGCCGGTTGCGGTCGATGACGATGCGGATGCGGTCGCCATCGCGCACTTTGCCGATGGGGCCGCCGGCCAGGGCCTCCGGACCGACGTGGCCGATGCACGCCCCCGTGGAGACGCCGCTGAAACGGGCGTCGGTTACCACGGCGATCTGCTTGCCAAAGCTCAAATGCTTCAGGGCCGATGTGATCTGGTAAATCTCCTCCATGCCGGTGCCCATCGGCCCGCGGCAGATGAGCACCAGGATGTCGCCGGGCTTGAGCGCGTCCGGGCCGTGGGTCTTGATGGCCCGGATGGCGGCCCGCTCGGTGGTGAAGACACGCGCCGGGCCCGTCTTGCGATAAACGCCGTCGGCACCCACCACGCTCGGGTCGATGGCCGTGCTCTTGATGACGGCACCTTCGGGAGCCAGGTTGCCGCGCGGGAAGGTCACCGTCGAGGTCAGGCCGCGCTCCTTCGGCGCTGGGGACTCATGATGACGTCATCGGCGTCGATGCCGTCCTTTTCCTGGAGGACGCTGCGAAGCCGCGCGCGGCGTTCGGATGGTTCCCACCAATCGAGGATGCGGCCCAACGGCTCGCCGGTGACGGTCAGGACCGATTCGTCCAGTTGTCCCAGGCGGCGCAGGTGCAGCATCACTTCCGGCACGCCGCCCGCCAGGAAGACACGCACAGTGGGATGTCCCGTCGGCCCGTTGGGCAAGACATCGACGAGGCGCGGCACCTGGCGATTGATCGCGGTCCAGTCCTCGATGGTCGGCCTCTTGAGACCGGCCGCGTGGGCAATGGCGGGGATGTGGAGCAGCAGGTTCGTGGAGCCGCCGAAGGCCGCGTGGACCGTCATGGCATTGCGGATGGCGGCCTCGGTCAGGATGCGTTTCGTTGCCAAGCCGCGAGCGGCCAGAACAGCCAGTGCTCGGCCGGATCGCCGTGCCAGGTCGAGCCAGATGGGTTGGCCGGACGGGGCCAGGGCCGAGTGCGGCAGCGACAGCCCCAGTGCCTCGCCGACCACCTGCGAGGTGGCCGCGGTGCCGAGGAACTGGCAGCCGCCGCCCGGGCTGGCGCAGGCCCGGCAGCCCAGCTCCGCCGCTTCCTGGAGGGTGAGCTGCCCATGGGCGAAGCGGGCGCCGATGGACTGAATCTTACCGGCGTCCTCCCCCTGCGTCGGCGGCAGCGTCACGCCACCGGGGACCAGGACCGCCGGCAGATCGCGCGACCCTGCCAGGGCCATCATCATCGCGGGCAATCCCTTGTCGCAGGTGGCCACGCCCAACACGCCGGCCCGCGTCGGCAGCGAACGGATCAGCCGGCGCAGCACGATTGCGGCATCGTTGCGATAAGGCAGGCTGTCCATCATGCCGGTGGTGCCCTGGGTGCGTCCGTCGCACGGATCGGTAACGAAACCGGCGAAGGGGACGCCGCCGGCCGCCTTAAGTTCCTCGGCAGCCGCCTTCATCAGCAGGCCGACTTCCCAGTGCCCGGTGTGGTAGCCCAGCGCGATGGGCTTGCCGTCCGGAGCCCGAATGCCGCCCTGGGTGCTGAGAATCAGGAACTCCGGCCGGCCCAGTTCCGCGGGGTTCCAGCCCATGCCGGCGTCCTGGGTCAGCCCGAACACGTCGCCGCTGGGCGCGTTGAGGAGCAAGTCCTCGGTGAGCGGCAAGCTGCCGGCGGGACCGCTGGCGCTGGTCTGGACATCGAACAGGGCGGGATCGGTATCGAGAAGGGCGCTGAGTGCGTCGGTGGTCATGGCGGGTTCCACGGGGACTGGGGTTCTGACGATGATTCTATCAAGCCCGCTCTGGTTCGCGCCCGGCCCGCGCCTCCTCTATGATGACGGCATGGACCTGCTGGACCTGACGTTGCCGACCGCGGCGGAAAACCTGGCGCTGGACGAGGCCCTGCTGCTGGAAGCGGAAGCCGGCCGCGGCGGCGAGGTACTGCGCCTGTGGGAGTATCCGCATTATGCGGTCGTGCTAGGAGCCGGCTGCGTCCTCTCCGACGATGTGGACGAGAAAGCTTGCGTGGCCGATGGCGTGCCAATCCTGCGTCGAACCAGCGGCGGCGGCACCGTGCTACTCGGGCCGGGCTGCCTGTGCTACAGCCTGGTGCTGGCTTTTGAGCGCGGCCCGGCGTTGCGAGAGATCACTCCTTCTTACGTCTACATTCTGGAGCGTATTCGGGCGTCGCTTGGCGGTCTGCTGCCGGCCCTCGAACGGGCGGGAACCAGCGACCTGATGGCCGGCGGCTCGAAATTCTCGGGGAATGCACAGCAGCGCAAGAGGAACCACCTGCTTCATCATGGGACGTCGCTCTACGAATTTGACCTGCCGCGGCTCGGGCGTTACCTGCGCATGCCGGGGCGGCAGCCGGAGTACCGGAGGCAGCGCGAGCATGAGGCGTTTGTGCGGAACCTGCCGGCGAGCGGCAACGAGTTGAAGCGGCGCTTGGCCGAGGCATGGGGAGCGGATGAAGAGAGCAGTGAATGGCCACGGGAGGTTATGCGACAGTTGGCGGTGGAGAAGTACACGCGGGTGGAATGGATCAGGCGGCGGTGACCTGCGCCCGGAACGCGCCGCTCTGCGAGCGGCGGCTAAACGGACGGGGGCTCGGGGCTCGACTCCGCCGGCCTCGCCACCCTCGCCAGCACCTCCTCAAACTCCTTCACGCACCCCGTCAGCGACGCTGCCGCCATTCTCGAAATTGGTGTGTGTCGAGCTATTCCGCCAATTGGCCGCGAAATACTCCGCCACGCGGCGCAGCTTCGGCAGCTTGCCGCGGACGCGGTGCAGGTACTCCTTGGCATCCTTGCGCTGGTAGCTGGGCTTCGTCGCCCGGATGAAATCGAAGATCATCCGGTGCACCTCCAGCATCTGTTCGTCGTCCTGCACCTCGTCGGCGTGCTTGAGGAAGTTGCGCACCATCCACGCGTGGGCCATGACCACGTTCAGCCGTTCCATTGCTTGCTCGGGGGTCATAGCCGGGGCTCCGGAGCGGGCTGCGGGACGGCGGCCTCGGTCTTGGCAGGTGTCGTCTCCTTCTTCTCACCCGCCTCGGTCAGCTCCTTCGAGTAGAGCACCAGTCCAGCACCCACACCCACAAGGATGATCCCGACCCACAGGACGGGGTGGGCGCTCTTGAGGCCGAAGTGCCACGGCTCGCCTTTCTGCGGGTGCCAAACCATGCTGACCAGCACATTGATGACCGGGGCCAGGCCGAAGATCAATGGCGCGATGAAGACCTTGTAGGTATCGCGCGGCAAACCGGCATCGCGTGCGGCGCCCATCGCCGAAGTGGTGGCGAAGATGACCCCGATGGCCCCCAGCGCCCCCGCCACGCCGGCCAGGCTGGCGAAGGTCAGGCCCGAGGGGGCGAGGTTCACGTCCCCCCACTTCACGCCGGCCCAGCCGGTGCCAAACATCAAGAGCGGCAGGATCACGCCAATGACAAAGTAAGCGGCGCCGACACAGAGGATGGCCATGAAACGCCCGCTCGGCCCCGGTTTGGCGCTCAACTCGTTGCCGCCATAGAAGATGATTGGCACATACGTCCCCCACGCCAGTCCCGCCATCGCCACGTACATCAGCCATTCGTATTTGCCCATCGCGTCGATCTCCTCGGATTCCGTGGAATGTTTAGCCGCCGCCCGGCGGGCGGCGCTTCTAAATGGACGAACCAACACCTCATTCACGCCGCAGCGCCGGCACCAGCGGCGCCCGCAGGGTGGCCGCCAGCGCGATCGCCGCGGTCAGTAATCCAACCAGAAACACCACCGCCAGCATCCCGATGAGTTCCGGCCACGGGATGGCCCCTTGCCCGCCGGCCAGGTGCGGGGCCACCGCCAGCAGAGCCGTTGCTGCGCCAATCCCCAGGCCCAGAAGCAACAAGAAGCCGTTCTCCGAGAGCAACAGCCAACTGAGTGCGCGATGCCGATAGCCCAGCGCCCGCAAGAGTGCCAGCTCGCCGCGCCGCTCCCAGATACTGCGCAACAGCACCACCGCCAAGCCAAAGGTCCCCAGCAACAGGCCCAGGCCGCCCAGCGCTTGAAAAGTCGAGAGATACATGTTCTCGACGGCGAGGTACGCTTCCAGCCGCCGGGCCGATGGCGTCACGTCCAGGCCGCGGTCGCCCAGCGCCCCCTCCAGGTCGGCCTTCACCTCGTCGGCTCGCCCCGGCGGTGTCTCGACCAGGAAGAAGTTATACCCCTCGGTCGAAGGATACAACTTCTTGAAGTTGGCGTTCGACATCAGCAACCCGCTCTGGAAGACGCTGTCGCTCAGCAAGGCGACCACGCGGAGCTTCACCGGGTTGCCCCGCTCGTCGGTCGCCGGGATGTCTTCGCCCAGGCCGCTCTTGAGCATCCATTGGACCGTATTGGCCTCGCCAATGACAGGAATGGTCCCGTCGTCGAGCGGTTGCTCCAGCAGCAGCCAGGGGTTGGCCTTCGCTTCGGCGCAGTTCGCCAGGGAGCCGGCGAAGTGGAAGCCGCCGCGCTGCACCAGGGACGGCGGCACACCCAGCAGCCGCGGCTTGCGCGGCTGATAGAGGTTGAGGCAACTGGCATCGTCACCGGCGCGGACGCGGAACTGCTCGAACTGGCAACTCTTCAGCAAGGCCTGCGTTTTCTCGACCTTTCCCTTATCGCGGAAACGCCGCTCCAAGGCGTCGCCGAGTCTCGTCTCGCCCCTGGTCACTATTGAGGTCCTGATAGATCGGCACGTCCGACTCGGCCACCAGCGCATAGCCGCCGCTGCCGGCGTTCTTGGCCAGGAAGTCGTCATCGGCGTGGCGGCGGAACGATTCGACGGCGACCAGGAGAAACGACGCCGAAGCGAGCAACCCCGCGGTGAGCAGGCTGCGCAATGGATGGCGGGCGGCATTGCGCACGCCCAGTTTCGCCAGCGCAGCAGGGCCGTGTCCAGCAACCGGTGCATGCCGCGTCGAACGCATCCAGGCCCAGGTGCCGGCCAGCGCGGCGATCAGCAGGAAGAGACCGCTGCCGAAAAAGGTCATCGCCTGGAACTCGGTGCCGTGCCGATAATAGCCAATCGGTATGTGGACCAGGCTGAGTAGAGCGAAGCCAAGCGCGACCCAGGCGCTCCAGAGACGGCGGCGGCTCGTGGCTGTAACTTCCGCAGCCGGCGTCGTCTCGCCGGCGAGGAGGGCCGTGGGTGCCACCTTGCGCAGCGTCCGCATCGCCCAGGCAATGGTCAGGACGCTAACGGCGAAGGCGGCGACAAAACCGATGGCCAGACTTTGGAATGTGACAAAGGGCCGCAGAAACGACGCCTCCAGCCCACCCGGCCACAGCGTGCGGAGCAAGTCGAGTAGCAGGCGGGAATAGAGGATGGCCAGCGCCAGGCCGACCAGCCCGCCGACGGCGGCCAGCCAGGCTCCTTCGGCAAGCAGCAGCAGGAATACGGTCCGGCGCCGATAGCCAGTCGCCAGCAGCAGCCCGATTTCCGGAGCCCGGCGGTCGAGATTCAAGCGGAAAAGCAGGCCAACGAGCAGCAGGGCCGCGATGATGAGGAAGAAGCTGAAGCCGAGGAACAGCCCGCCGAAGTCGTTGCCGCCGGCGCTGGCCTGGAGGGCGCGCTCGCGCACCGGATCGAAGACAAAGCCGCCGCTGGCCGGATTGAGGTGGTCCCGAAGACGGCGGCGGAACTCGGCCTCCGTCCCTTCGTCGGCCGGGGCCAGCCGGATCGAAGTGAGCTTGCCGAACCGGCTGCCCCACAGTTCCTGGCCCCGTTTCAGGGTCACATAGGCCTTCGGCGTGGTGCGGTGCTCATCCCAGTATTTCTCGTCAGGCTTATGAACGCGCTTGTTGTCGTAGGGGAAGGGCGGGTCCCAATCGGCGATGTTCAGCTTGTCGGTGATGCCGGGAAACTCGGGCGTCAGATCGGGATCATCAGCAGGCCCGGCCATCGGCACCAAACCTGCAAGACGAAACCCCGCCAGGTACTCGTGGAGTTGGCCCGCCTCGACAGGTTCGAAGTAGTCCAGCGCCACCGAATCGCCGTGGCTTGACCTTGAGCGGCGAGTCCTTCCAGTCGGCGAGGATGATCTCGTCATCTGTCAGCGTCTCGACGCCCGGTGGCAGAAAGGGGCCGAGCGACGGCTTCTCGGCGGGGTCGAGAGCGGCGACGATGGAGTAGGGAATCGCAGCCCGTTGGCGGCGATCCGATTGGCAAGGTAAACCAGCGTCGGCGCGGCCCGCAGTCCTGTTTCCTGGGCGGCCTTGAGCGCCGCCTCGGCGACGGCTGGTTCCAGGATCATTTGGCGGCTTTCCAGGCTCAGGTAATTGCGATGCTCGCGATAAAACTTCGCGGCCGCCTCGCGGGTGATTACGCCGTCCTTGTCGGCCACCGCCGTGGCTTAAAGCTCCCCGCCAGCTGGCCGCGCCACTCGCCCGGCTGGAGCTTGCCGTCATGGTTCTTGTCGAGCTTGCGGAAGCAGGCATCCGTGCGGCTCTCCGGCGTGTGCAGGACGAGGCCCCAATCGTCGAGTATCAGGTGTTTGTGGAGCCATTCGGGAGTTCTTCCTTCGCTCTGCTTCTCAGAACGGTGTTACTCATTGTCAGAACGGTGTTGACGCGATCTTGCAGACCGAGTGCCGATTGCAGGTCGGGGAGGAGTACGAAAGCATTGCGAGGCGGAGCCGGGCTAGGATTCAGGTTGAAGCGACTCCCCGGATTGCCATTAGGGATAATCGCTCCGACCTTGAGCGGGATGCCCGCAAGGACGTGTTCGGCGTCGCGCCGTCCCAGCAGCGTTTCACGAGGAACGCCACTGGCGCGTTGGACGTGCAGCACCACTAGGTCGCCGACATTGACACGAAGCTCATGTGCCAACGGCTCGTTGAGGGCGACCTCGTTCTTCTGGAGGGGAACGCTGAAGTATTCATTCTCCGTGGAATCCAGCGAGTGAACACGGGTAGTGGACAGCGGCCAACGGTTCCATTTGACACCGATCACCTGAATATGTCCCACTCTTCGCGGTAATGCGTTCTGGTCGGCGGGTGAGCTGACAGCGGAGCCCTGAAGCAAGATAACTAGCTCGTCGCCCGAATTGCGGTCCCCGTCAAACAACTCCTCCCGAAAGAACCGCGGCGCAACCAGTGCGTTAGTTACCCCCTCCAGCTGCTCCTCCGTCAAATCGCCTAAGCTGCCCCGCAGCGAATCGCCCACCAGCAGCGCCCCCGTCAGCACCGCCGTGCCGACCGCGACGCCGAGCAGCACCGCGCCGTTGCCGCGCCAGTGATAGAAGAGATTCCGCAGTAAAAGACGAGTGAAGTTCATGGCAGCCCTCGCAGCCCCCTCGGGCGGCAGCAAGGTGCCGTCGCCCATCTCCAGTTGACGGGGGAACTGCCGGGCCAGTTCGGTGCTGTGCGTCACGACCACCAGGATGGTGTTCTGTTCGCGGTGCAGGTCGAGCAGGAGCTGGCCGACCGACTGGGCCGTGCGGCGGTCGAGGTTGCCGGTCGGCTCGTCGGCCAGCACCAGCAGGGGATGCTGAATCAGGGCCCGGGCCACGGCCACGCGCTGCCGCTCGCCGCCGGACAGCTCCGCGGGCCGATGGTCCAGGCGCTGCGCCAGGCCGACGCGCTCCAGCAGTTGCCGGGCCCAGGCTTCCACCTTGCGCCGAATCCTCGCGGCTGACGAGCGTCGGGATCAGCACATTTTCAAGCACCGAGCATTGCGGCAACAGGTAATGGTCCTGGAAGACGAAGCCGATGTGCCGGTTGCGGAAGTCGGCCAGCACTGGCTCGGACAGGCCGAACGGGTCCTTGCCGTCCAGGCGGAGTTCGCCGGCGGTGGGACGGTCGAGGGTGCCCAGGATGTGCAAGAGCGTGCTTTTGCCGGAGCCGGACGGGTCCCATGACGGCCAGGGCTTCTCCGCGTTCGAGGTGCAGGTTCACGTCGCGCAGGACGGACAAGGGGCCGCTGCGGGTGGGATAATCCTTGCTCAGGTGCGAGACGGTGAGGGACATCGCCGGCGGGGTCAGGGTGTGAGCAGGGCGACGGCGCCGAGGCCATAGAAAGTGTATTCAACATCGGTCCCCTCGTCCCAGAGCCCGCCGCGAAAGCCGCCGTCGGGCAACTCCAGCGAGTGGGCATAGCTCAGGAGGCTCGCGGCATCAACCCGGGCCAATTCGCCCAGTTCCGCCAGCGTCCACGACCCGGTGAAGGTGGAGAGCAGGTCGCTCAGCGGGGCCCTGCCGTTGGCTCGCAGCCCGCCGTCCAACGAGGGCATCTCGGCCAGGAAGCCGGCCACGCCGGTCCGAAGATCATGGGGAAACTCGACCCCCAGGAGTTGCAGGGTGCCGATGGCGGCGGCGGTGGGATTGGTGCCGCTGCGGCGCATCGGGGCAATCTCGACGTAGCCGCCGTCTTCCCGGCGGCGGGCGGCGATGAAGCGGGCCACCTCGTCCGGACGCGGCACGGCGCGGCCCAGCAGCTCGTAGCCAAGACCGACCAGGAAGGTGTGGTACGTGCTGCCGGAGGCGGCGCCGGCGTTCTTGGCGTAGCCGCCGTCGGAGGTGCGGAATGTCTCCAGGGCGGCCGCCACGCGGTCGGGCCAATCGGCCGGGCTGCCGGCAAGCACATCCGGCCCGCCGGCCGTCTGCACCAGCAGGCAGGAATAAAGCAGAGAGAAAAAATCGACGACGCTGGCCTGCTGGGCCAGGGCCGATGCGCAGGAAGCCGGCGGCGCGGTCCACGACGGCGGGGGTGAAGGCGTCGAGCACGGCCAATGAGCGCAGGGCGAAGCCGGTGTAATAGAGATCGGAGCCGCCCTCGCGGCCGGAGAACCCGCCATCGACGTTCTGGCGACGGCGAACGAAGTCGGCGTGACGAGTGCGGAAATCGTCGGGCTGGCGGGCCAGGCCGTCACCCAGGCGGGCGGTCAGGCGCGGGAGATACGGTTCCGGTGGCATGGAGGATTGTTCTAGGGCTGGCCCCGGCCAGTGGGCAGCCCGACGCGCCAGCAAGGCCGAAAGGCGAATCCTTGCTGCGCTCTGGGCTGCCCCTGTCCGCCCGGAATGGGCAGCCCGAAGCGCCAGCGAGGGAGTATGGCGAGTCCTCGCTGGCGCGTCGGGCTGCCCGGCTATGGGCTGCCAGCCACGGGCTGCTACTTCGTCACCGGCTTGTCTCGAAGCCGGTTGAAGCCGGCCGGGCGGAAGGGCGTCCGGCCCGGGCCGTCCGAGGTGGCGCCCAGGAAGACAAAGCACATCTCGTTCGTGGTTTGCTCACCGACGATCACCAGCCGAGGCGGATTGTTCGGATTGTTCGGATTCCTGTCGCTGTTGTCGTAGACGGCTTCGACCTGTAACTCGTCACCCACCTTCAGCTTCAAGGGTTCCTTGAGGAAGTAGGTCTCCTGCCAGTTGTAATCCCAGTCCTGGATGGCCAGGAGCGTTTTGGGGTCGCCGGAAACCGGTTTGAGCGTCACCTTGATTTGCCGGCCAATCAGGTGCATGTGCGGCATGATGGTGTAGAGCGTGCAGTCCTGGGTCACGGTGGCGCTGCCGGTCACCTTGAAGGACGAATTGTTCGCGGGAATCGCCAGGAAACGGCCCGGGATGACGCCACCCTTGAACGGCTTCATACCCTCGCTCTTCTTGGCGAAATAGAGGCCGACCTGGGTACGATCCTTCTCGACCCGACCGTCGCGATGGTAGTGGACCTGGATGACCACATCGGAGCCCTTGGGCAGCAGCCAGCCGTAGCCGTCTGGCATGGTGTGGGCCATCTGCCCGGCGCCCAGCCGCCCAGGCCGGCCCGCGGCAGGAAGCCAACACCCATCGACATCGAATAGCCGGGCCCGCGGTCGTAGTCCTTGTCGGTCTTGCCCTTCTCCTTCTCGCGGGCCTGTTCTTCAAGGCGGCGGGCCTGGCCGGTGGTGTCGGCGAAGTTGAGGGTGTGGTGAACGACGCGGGGATTGCCCGGTTTGACCTCGATGGCCACCACGTACTTGTCGTCCGTCAGGCCGGTCGGCAGCACGTAGCAGCGGAACAGGTCCAGTCCGCCTGGGCCGATGACGAAGTCCTCCTTCGGCTGCAAGACCAGGTCGGGCTTGCCGATCTGCCAGCCGTCGACGAATTCCTTCTTCGCCTTGCGTGCATCCTTCGGGTCCCCCTCGGGTGTGCCGGCATCCACCCAGGCAGCCAGGGTGGCAATGTCGCGGTCGGACATCTTCCGCTCGTTGTGGTAGGCGATGCCCTCGGTGAGTTTCCAGGGCGGCATCTGCCGGGATTTCGTGTAGTCCTTGATGTCGGAGGCCCAGTTGACGGCCTGCTTGTAGGTCTGCAACGAGAAAGGCCCAACCTCGCCAGGGCGATGACAGGTCTGGCAGTTGTTCTGCAAGATGGGGAGCACGTCGCGGTAGAAGGTAACCTTGCCGTTTTTCTTGACCTCGCGATCAGCGATGACCGGGCAGCCGACGGCCCTGGTGACCGGCACACTGACCGGTTTCCCCGCGACCAGCTCGTCCATCGCTTTTTGCAAGTCGTGGCTGGTGATGTTGCGGCTCTTTTTCAGGCGGGCGGAATAACCGTCGTCAATCCGGCCGCGGTAGCGCAGGACGTAATTGTGGTCGAGCACGAAGGCTTGCGGCGTGACCTCGGCCTTGAGGGCTTCCGCGGCAGCGCCTTTTTCATCTCTGTAAACGGGGAAGCCAAGCTTGTACTCGTTCGCCTTTTTCGCCAGCGTGGCGGCATCATCGTCATCGCTGGCGCAAAGCCCCAGGAAGGTGACGCCCTTATCCTTGTAGCCGGCAGCCAGGTCGGCCAAGATCGACGAGTAGCCGACCGAGTTGGGGCAGTCGAAGCTGAGGAAGACCACGACGAGGCCCTTTTTGCCGCCCAGGTCGTGGAGCGTGGCGGGCTTGCCGGCCGCATCATGGAACGTCACGTTGGCGATCTTCGTTCCCAGCTTGGCGCTGCTGGGCTTGTCGGCGGCGCGGCACTGCGCCGAGGGTCAGGCCGATCGAGCCAAGGACCAGAAGCAGGCGGGACCAGCAGGAAAGGCTTCGTCGCATCGTTTCCTCGATTTCAAGACGCCGAATGTTGTCCCCATCACTACCCGGGCCGAGGGCGGCTGGTTTCATTTGAAGCAAACGCCAGAGGCTCGACCGGCCGGCGCCGATCGAGCCTCCCCGGGAGCTGCGAGCCACCGGTTGGATCCCGGCCTGCACATTACTTCTTCGTGACTGTGATATCGCTGACCACCTTGCGCTTCTTGCCGTTGACGTCCTTTTCCTCGTACTTGATCGTGACCTGGTCATCGACCTTCAGCTTGGTGGCGGCGTCCTTGACGTTGACATCCTTGCCGTCGGCGTCCTTGATCTTGGTGTCGGTGCCGACGCGGAAGGTCTGGTCCTTGTCGTCCACCTTGATGGTGACGCGCGTGGCTCCGTTCTTCTCCTCGATCTTGGTGATCTTCCCCTTGACCTCGGTGGCGAGCATGACGCCAACCACGAGCAACAGGGCCACGAACGCGGCAGCGATGCGACGCAGCATACGAGTCTCCTGAGTGAAAAAGGTGTGAGACGCAGCGGGCAGGATTCATCAGCAGGGATTAACCCCATCCTAGTCCCGGAGTTCCGCGGCGGCCAGTTCGGGAACCAGGCGGCGGTTAGGCGAACGGCAGGAGATAATCTCCCCTCGCCCCGCTGCTGCGACCGAGTACGGGGGACTGGGGCGACGATTCCTCGCCCTGCGGCGAAGGGGCCCGTCGTAGCGCTCCCGCACACATCGGACTTCAGTTCAACCTGGCGATTTTTGCTGAATTGCGAAGGCACATGTCGTTATTTACCAATGGCTTGCGGTGTCCGCGCCAGGTTGAACAGAATTCCCGGTCACTTCAGTTCAACCTGGCAGCGCGTGCGGTGCCGGCGGGCGGTCGGAGATGCGCTGCCGAGGGCTACTATCTCCTGCCGGTCGCCTTAAACGACGAGCGCCAGTGGACGCAACGGCGACCCGGTGGCGCCTTGCAACTTCAGGGGGGCGGCGATGAAGGCAAACTCCCAGCGTTGGTCGCGGGCCAGCTCCTCCAGATTCAGGTTTTCGATGATGTACACCCCCTTCTGCGGCAGCAGATAGAGGTGGGCAAACAGGGTGGCCCCCGTTTCGGGATCGCGGTCGTCCGGGGCGTCCCAGGCCATGTTGTCGGCCCCGACGGCGGCCACGCCGCGCTCGGCCGCCCAGAGGGTGCCGGACTTGCCGACGCCCGCCGCCCGCAGATAAGCCGCCTCGTCGTGCCAAAGGGTAGCGTAACCGGTGCGGACCAGGAGCACGTCGCCTCGTTGCACCTCGACGCCCTGGGCTGCGGCACAGCCTGCCAGGTCGTCGGCGGTGATCGAGTAGGCCGGCGGCAGTGGCACCTGAACCTTCCAGCCCGCCACGTCGAGCAACACGCCGCGCCCCACCAGCGGAGGGACCGTCTCCACGCCGAGCTGGCTGAAGCCGGTTGGTGTCTCGGCCGCGTCGGTTGGGATGCCGCCGAACAGGGTCAGACAGTTCGCCTGATGGCACAGCGCGTCGAATGCGTCCCCGAGTGTTCCATCATGGTGAGCACACCGGACGCGCCGCTGCGCGGTCCGTGGGCCTCGGGGTTGTAGGTATCGCGATGGCGACGATGAAGCGCGTAAAAGTAGCCGGGCAGGTGGGTCGGGTGAATCGGCATCCCACGGAACCGGGGCTGCTCCAGGTCGTACACGCGGGCCGATCGCAGCGAGTCCAACCAGGAGGGGGTCATGGCGCCAGGCTCCGATGGAAGAGGATTGAGTTACCCGTAGGTTGCCATATATCCTATGAGACCGGGAATCGCCATCGGAGACCGACTATGCCTGCACCAACCCGCCGTCTCGTCTTGCGCATACCAGAGTTTTCGATCTCGCGGAGGTCCACGCTGGCTGGAACTTCTCGGGTGGCGATCCGCGTGCTATTTGGCGGGGGGCGCTCTGATCGGGGTGGCCGCATACTTCGGCATCTCCCCCTGGTGGGCTGCGTTTTACCTCGGTGTCGCCGCCGGAGCGTTGTGGATCAATATCACGCGTGCCTACCATTTCAGGCGAGCATGGCCGACGATAGCTGCCGTTTTGGACTGGCAGCGAGTGGAGGAGTTGCTCAAGGAGGACCAGTAGGATAGGCACTCCAGCGTCCTCGGCCAAACTCTGTAGTCCGAGCGAGCCGGGAGCGTAAGCGACCGGAGTTCTTCGCTGGCAAACTCCGGTCGCTCACGCTCCCGGCTCGCCTGGTTCCCGCTACCTTTGTCCATTATCCTGAACACATGAAGGTCTGGATCGGCACCTCGGGATATTCCTATCCCGATTGGGTTGGCTCCTTCTACCCGCCAGGGACCCGCCCCCAGCGCATGCTGGCGTACTACGTCCAGCACTTTCCCGTCGTGGAGTTGAACTTCACGTTCTACCGGGTGCCCACGCCGGACATGCTGGCGAAGCTGGCCGATCAGGTGCCGGCGGGGTTTCAGTTTCTCGTCAAGGTGCCGCGTACCATCAGCCATGAAGAGCGAGCGGACGATCTGCCGCTGTTCCGCCAGAGCGTCGAGCAGTTGCGTCGCCGTGGCTGCTTGCAGGGAGTCCTCGTCCAGTTGCCGCAGTCCAGCCACTACACCAAGAAACGGCTCGACTGGCTGGCGGGACTCGGGAACGAGATAGGCAACTATGGCCTGGCCGTCGAGTTTCGCCATCGCTCCTGGGCCCGCCCGGACATGGCCCCCTGGCTGGCCGAGCGCCGTATCGACCTCGTCTCCGTGGACGCCCCTGCCATCGATGCCCTGTATCCCAGCGGACTGGTCCACTCGACGGATCGTCTCTATGTCCGCCTGCACTCGCGCAACGTGGGCAACTGGTATCTGTCGGACAAGGACCGCTACGATTACGACTTCGACGATGCCGCGCTCCGCGAGTGGGTGGAGGCGGTGACGGGTGCGGCCGGGCAGACCAAGGAAGCGCGGCTGCTGTTCAACAATTGCCGCCAGGCGCGGGCGGCGTGGAACGCCCGACGCATCATGTTGCTGTTCCAGCAGGCCGGGATAACCGCGGTGGGACCGTTTGCCGCGGCGGCCCCGGTGCAGCGCGGGCTGTTTGACGAGTCTTCCGGCTAGCACGTTGTCAAGGCTTGGACCTGGGGTAGCCGAACTTGCCAGAGTTCGGGTTTTCTGAAGTCTGGCGACTTCAGCTACCCGAGGCAGGCCCCAGAACGCGCACGACCTCGCGAACGATCATGAGGTCCTCGCGCGTAGCCAGGACCAGGATGCGGGCGCGAAGCGGCCGCGGCCACATCAGCATCGGGCTGGGCGGCGGCATTGGCCGAAGGGTCCAATTCGAGGCCCAGCGCCTCCAGGCCGGTGCAGGAGCGGGCGCGCACCTCGGCCGCGTTCTCGCCGATGCCTGCGGTGAACACCAGGGCATCCACCCCGTTCAGCGTCGCCGTCATCATGCCGATCGCCTGCCGTATGCGATGGCAGTAGATGTCCAGCGCCAGCCGGGCTCGTTCGTGGCCCGCCTGAACGGCCGCCAGCACCTGCCGCATGTCCGACGAGACGCCGGACACGCCGAGCAGGCCGGACTCCCGGTTCATCACGCGATCGAGGTCGTCCGCGGACAGGCCGCGCTGCCGCAGCAGGTAGAGCAGCAACCCCGGATCGACCGAGCCGCTGCGGGTGCCCATCATGACACCCTCCAGGGGCGTGAACCCCATCGAGGTGTCGGCGCATCGGCCGTCGCGGACGGCGGACACCGAGCAGCCGTTACCGAGATGGCAGATGATCAGGCGCCGGGCCGCGGCGGGGCCAAGCATCTGGACGGCTCGGGCGGTGCAGTAAGCGTGGCTGAGGCCGTGGAACCCGTAGCGGCGCACGCCCCAGTCGGTGTACCAGGCGTACGGCAGCGGGTAGACGTGAGCGGCCGGCGGAATGGTGGCGTGAAAGGCGGTGTCGAAGGCGGCGACCTGCGGCACCTGCGGGAGGGCGGCCTCGGCGGCGACGATCCCGTCGAGGTTGCCCGCGTTGTGCAGCGGAGCCAGCTCGGCCAGCTCCCGAATGGCCGCCTTGACTTCGGGGGTTACCCGCACGCTTTCGGTGTAGTGGTTGCCCCCGTGGACGATCCGATGACCAACCGCGGCGATCTCCGCTAGGTTACGGAGCGGGGCGGCAGGGCCGCGGGTCAACGTGGCCAGCACCCGCTGGACTGCCTCGCCGAGGTGTGCCAGGGTCAGCGTTGCGGACTCGTCGGGCCGGCCGGGGATGCGCACGGTCAGGCGCGCGGCTGGCGCGACCAGTCGGCGATGCCGTCGCCCAGCAGCCGCTCGCCCTCCGCGTCGAACAGGCTGTACTTGAGGCTGCTGGAGCCGGTATTGAGGACGAGGACCTTCATGGGTGCCATTGTAGCCGCAGGCGGGTGCATTGGAACGCCGTTTGCAACCCAACACGGCCAGCCCAGCCTCTGGGATTGATTGCAGAAACCCCGATTCCCGCCCGGGTGGCACGCTCTGAGGTACTCCGAAGGGCGTGCGGTCAGTGCAGCACGCCCTTCGGAGTACCTCAGAGCGTGCCACCCAAGGTTCCAGCAGGGCCAGCCCAGCCTGATGGAGAGTCGATGATGTCGCTCTGGGATGTGCCACGACGGCTGCCGGTGGGGGTCGAGGTCCTGCCGCAGGGCGGCACCCATTTCCGCGTCTGGGCGCCGCGTCGGCAGCGGGTGGCCGTCGTCATCGAGGGAGAGCCGGACATCCTGCTCCGGACCGAGGAAGATGGCTACTTCTCCGGATTAGTGGCGGTGGCGCAGGCCGGCACGCTCTATCACTTTCGGCTGGACGGCGCCTCGACGCTCTATCCCGATCCGGTTTCGCGCTGCCAGCCGCAGGGTCCGCACGGTCCATCCCAGGTGATCGACCCGGCGACGTTCCACTGGACCGACGACGGCTGGCGCGGCCCAGCCCGGGAGGGGCAGGTGATCTATGAGCTGCACCTGGGCACCTTCACCGCGGAAGGCACCTGGCAAGCCGCCGCTCGCCAGTTGCCCGACCTGGCCGACGTTGGTATCACCTTGATCGAGGTAATGCCCGTCGCCGACTTCCCCGGCCGCTTCGGCTGGGGGTACGACGGCGTCAATCTGTTCGCCCCGTGCCGGCTCTACGGCAGCCCCGACGACATGCGCCGCTTCGTCGATCAGGCGCATGCCCTGGGGCTCGGCGTCATTCTCGATGTGGTCTACAACCACTTCGGGCCGGATGGCAACTACGTCCGCGAGTTCTCCGAGCACTACTTCACCGATCGCCACACCACCGACTGGGGCGAGCCGATCAACTTCGACGACCCGCAGTCCGGCCCGGTGCGCGAGTTCTACGTGGCCAACGCGGGCTACTGGATCGACGAGTTCCACCTCGACGGGCTGCGTCTGGATGCCACGCAGAACATCTACGACGATTCGGCGGACCACATCCTGGCCGCCATCGCCCGCCGGGTCCGCCAGGCCGCGCGGGGGCGCCGGACGTACTTGGTGGCGGAGAACGAACCGCAGCAGGTCCGGCTGGTGAAGCCGGCGGATCGCGGCGGCTATGGGCTGGACGCGCTGTGGAACGATGACTTCCACCACACGGCCCTGGTGGCGCTCACCGGCCACAACGAGGCCTATTACATCGACTACCTTGGCTCGCCGCAGGAGTTCATCTCATCCCTGAAGTGGGGCTATCTATACCAGGGGCAGCACTACCAGTGGCAGGGCCACGGGCGTGGCACGCCGGCGCTGGCCGTGCCGCCCTCGGCCTTCGTTCACTTCCTCTCCAATCACGACCAGGTCGCCAACTCGGCCCACGGCCTGCGCCGCACCAGCTGACAAGTCCCGGCCGGTTTCGAGCAATGACGGCCCTGCTGCTGCTGGGACCTGCCACGCCGCTGCTCTTCCAGGGCGAGGAGTTTGCCGCTTCCAGCCCGTTCCAGTTCTTCGCCGATCATGGCGGCGACCTGGCCGAAGCGGTGCGGCGCGGGCGGCGCGGGTTCCTCGCCCAGTTCCCCAGCATCGCCGATCCCGCCATCCAGGACGGACTGCCCGACCCGCACGACCCAACGACCTTCCTGCGCTGCAAGCTCGACCTGTCGGAACGGCAGACGCACGCCTGGGCCCTGGACCTGCACCGCGACCTTTTGCGGCTGCGCCGCCAGGATCCGTTGTTCCGCCGCCAACAACCGCGTGGCCTGGACGGCGCCGTGCTGGGTCCGGCCGCCTTTGTGCTCCGTTTCTTCGGCGACGCCGGCGACGACCGCCTTCTCCTGGTTAACCTGGGCCGCGACCTGCACCTTGTGCCGGCGCCGGAACCGCTGCTGGCGCCTCCCGAAGAGAAGAGCTGGACCGTGCTCTGGTCGAGTGAAGATCCGCGCTACGGCGGCAGCGGCACCGCGCCGCCCGAGACCGACGATGGCTGGCGCCTGCGCGGCGAGTCGGCTGTCGTGCTGCTGGCGGGGCCGCTTGCGGCTTCGCAGGTCGCGGCGGAGGCCACCCATGCCTGACGCTGCCGTGCCTGAAGACC
Source organism: uncultured Planctomycetota bacterium (assembly GCA_963827935.1). Classification (GTDB taxonomy): domain Bacteria; phylum Planctomycetota; class Planctomycetia; order Gemmatales; family Gemmataceae; genus DATFNV01. The sequence continues at coordinate 521,761 of CAWHCN010000008.1, forward strand.
TGGTCCGCACCATGCAGTGGACCCCCGGTGGCAACACGGCGGCCCTGCTGGAGCACGAATGGCTGGTGACCAACGGCCTGGGCGGCTACGCCGCGGGCACCATTTGCGGAGCAGCCACCCGCCGCTATCACGGCCTGCTGGTGGCGGCCCTGCCCGAGCCGCTCGGCCGCTGGATGATGTTCAACCACCTCTCCGAGCTGATTCGCTTGCCCGACGGCACCACCTTCCAGATCGGCGGCGAGGAGCGGGCGGGCGGGACCCTCGAACTGTTCGGCATCGATCACCTGGCCGAATTTCGCCTGGAGGCCGGCCTGCCGGTCTGGCGCTACCGCCTGGGCCAATTCGGCTTTGAGAAGCGGGTGCTTCTGATCCACGAACAAAATACCGCCTTCATCAACTACCGTTTACTTGGGGAACCCGGCGTGGTCCGCCTCAAACTGCGGCCCGCCGTCCACTTCCGCGAGCACGATGCCCCGGTCAGCACCGCGCTGGGCCTGTCCTATCGCTTCATGGCCGAGGGGGATCGCTACGAGTTGACAAGCGGCGATTCGCGGGCGCCGGTGCTGCGCCTGCAAATCCACGGGCCGCGCACGGCCTTTACCCTCGACGGCAAGAAGCTCCCCGAGTTCCTCTACCGCGTCGAGGAAAGCCGCGGCTACGACTTCCGCGGCGAGCTGTGGAGCCCCGGCACCTTCCGCGCCGACCTGTCCAGCGACCAGGAGGTGACGTTGGTGGCCTCGACGGAGCCCTGGGACATGGTGCGAGCCCTGAGCCCGGAGGCGGCGCGGCAAGCGGAGTGGGCACGCCGCCGGCGTCTGCTGGAGCAGGCCTTACCCCCGGCCCGGAGCGGCTTTGGCGCCGAGCTGGTCCTGGCCGCCGACCAGTTCCTGATCCGTTCCGCCGGCCGCATCGAGGATGCTGCCCACGCCCACGCGGCCGGCGACGAGGTCCGCACCGTCATCGCCGGCTATCACTGGTTCACCGACTGGGGCCGCGACACCATGATCAGCCTGCCCGGGTTGACCCTGGCCACGGGCAGATTCGCCGAGGCCGGCTCGATCCTGCGCACCTTCGCCCGCCACGTCCGCGACGGCCTCATCCCTAACCTCTTCCCGGAAGGGCAAACCGAGGGGCTGTACCACACCGCCGACGCCACCCTCTGGTTCTTCGAGGCGCTGGCCCGCTACGTCCAGGCCAGCGGCGACCGCGAGACCTTGCGGCGACTGCTGCCGACCTGCCGCGATACTGTCGAACATCACCTGCGGGGGACCCGCTTCGGCATCGGCGTCGATCCCGCCGACGGGCTGCTGCGCCAGGGGGCCGAAGGCTATCAACTCACCTGGATGGATGCCAAGGTGGGCGACTGGGTGGTGACGCCCCGCCGCGGCAAGGCGGTCGAGATCAACGCCCTGTGGTACAACGCCCTGCGCCGCCTGGAGGGCTGGCTGCGTGCCGAGGAGGACGAGCGTTCGGCGAACGACCTGGCCGGCCACGCCGAGCGAGCCCGCCTGTCGTTCAACCGCCGCTTCTGGTACGCCCCCGGCGGCTATCTCTACGACGTGGTGGACACGGACGGCGGCGACGACGACGCCTCGTGCCGGCCCAACCAGATCTTCGCCGTCGCCCTGGCGCACCCCATCCTGGACCGCGAACGCTGGCCGGCCGTCCTGCACGTGGTCCGCGAGCGCCTGCTGACCCCCGTGGGCCTGCGCTCCCTGGCCCCCGGCAGTCAGGACTACAAGGCGAAGTATTACGGCGACCTCCGCGCGCGCGATGCCGCCTATCACCAGGGGACCGTCTGGGCCTGGCTGATTGGACCATTCGTGGACGCTTACTGCAAGGTCCATCCGCACGATCGGGCCGGGGCCCGCCAGTTCCTGGAAGGGTTCCAGAAGCACCAGGACGAGGCGTGCCTGGGCTCGATCAGCGAAATCTTCGACGCGGAGCCCCCGTACGCCCCCCGCGGCTGCGTGGCGCAGGCCTGGAGCGTCGCCGAGGTGCTGCGCGGCTGGGTGGAGACGGCCGAGGAGTGACCGACGCGACCAACAACCAGAATGGAAGCCTCGTTAGGCGACCGGCAGGAGATAGGTGCCCTCGGCAGCGCATCTCCGACCGCCCGCCGGCACCGCACGCGCTGCCAGGTTGAACTGAAGTGACCGGGAATTCTGTTCAACCTGGCACTGACACCGCAAGCCATTGGTAAATAACGACATGTGCCTTCGCAAGTCGGGAAAAACCGCCAGGTTGAACAGAAGTCCGATGTGTGCGGGCGCGCTCTGACAGGCCCCGTCGGCGCCAGGCGAGGGATCGTCGCCCCAGTCCCCCGTACTCGGTCGGAGCACCGGAGCGAGGGGGGATTATCTCCTGCCGTTCGCCTTACTCAGTCGCTCTGGCTCGCCGTCCCATCTCCGATTACGCTATCCTTCGTGGCGAGTCCCTTCCTGCCGCGGAGAAATCCATGTCCCGGTTCCCCGGACTGTTCGTCCTGCTCCTGTGGCTACCGTCCCTCGGCTGGACCGCCCCGCCCCCACGGCTGGATGCCGCCGGCGATCCGCTGCCCGAGGGGCGCTGGCCCGGATCGGGTCCACCCGGCTGCGGCATGTCGGCTCGGCGATCAACGTGGTCTTCACGCCCGACGGCAAGGCGGTGGCTTCGGCCGGGAACGACGGCTTCATCCGCCTGTGGGAAACGGCCACCGGCAAGCCCATCCGCCGCTTCGAGGGGCACAAGGGGAACGTGGACGGCCTGGCCATCTCCCGCGACGGCAAGACGCTCCTCTCCGCCGGCATCGACGGCACCGCCCGCCTCTGGGACGTGGCCAGCGGCAAGGAACGCCTGGTATTGACCGGCCACAAGGGCTCGGTCAACGCGGTCGCCTTTGCCCCGGACGGCAAGACCGTGGCGACCAAGGGGACCGATGGCACGGCCCGGCTGTGGGATGCGGCCACCGGCAAGGAGCTGCACGCCTTCGAGGCCGCCAGCGATCACGGCACGTCCAACCTGACGTTTTCGCCCGATGGCAAGGTCCTCGCCCTGGTCGGGCGCGACCACAAGCTGCTCCTGTTGGACATCGCTACGCACAAGGAGGTCCAGCGTCTTGCCGGTCATATCGCCGACGTTAACTCCCTGGATTTTTCGCGCGACGGCAAGTTGCTTGCTTCGGCTGGCGATGAGGGCACGGCATGCCTTTGGGACGTGGCCACGGGTAAGCAGCTGCGGCAGCTGCTCGGCCATGTGGACACTGCGGCCTCGGTCCGCTTCAGCCCGGATGGGAAAACGGTTGCCACGGCTGGCATCGACCGGACCGTGCGCATCTGGGACATTGCGACCGGCAAGGAGTTGCGCCAGTGCGTGGGCCACACGGCCGTCGTGTCCGAGATCGCCTATAGCCGTGATGGCAAGGTGCTGGCCTCGGCGAGTTGGGACTTCACGGTCCGGCTGTGGGACCCGGCGACGGGGAAGCCGCTGCCGCCGTCCGCGGGACCCGGCCCGGTGGCCTGTGCCGCCATCACCCCTGACGGCAAGCTGCTGGTCACGGGGCACAAGGGAGACGGGCTGCGGCTGTGGGACCCGGCGACGGGAAAGCCGCTGCCGCGGGTTCTGACGTTCGCCGGGCCGGTGACAGCCGTGACCCTGTCGTGGGACGGCCGGTTCGTGGCCGCCTGCAACCAGGCGGGCGACTTCGGGGTGTGGGAGGCGGCCAGCGGTAAGAAGCGCTTCGTAGTCAAGGTGGGGGGAGCCTGGGCCGAGCCCGCCAACGCCATTACCCTTCTCGCCTTTACTCCCGACACCAAGGGTCTGGCTCTGGCCCGGAATGTGGCCGGATCGGGAGTTGTCCTCCACGACGCCGCCACAGGCAGGCGCCTGCGAACCTTGTTGCACGATTGGCCCATCGACGACAACAGCACAATAATGCCGCTCCCGCACGCAGCGCTGCACTTCGCGCCTGACGTGCGGACCTTTGCGGTGGCGAGCCCCACGGAGGGTCTGGTGCTGCACGAGACGGCAACAGGCCGCGAGGTCCGGCGCCCGGCGCAATGGGAAATGTTTTCCCGAGCTTTGCCTTCGCCCCCGACGGCCGGGCCCTGGCGTTGGCGCGCGGCGGTTCGGCGGTCGAGTTATGGGAGACGGGGACGGGCAACCTCCGCCGTTCGTGGCAACCGGAGAGGGAGGTGCCGGTTGCGGTGGCCGTCTCGCCCGACAGCCGCCTGCTGGCCGTCGGCGACGCGAACGGAGCCGTCCGCCTGTGGCACCCGGCCTCTGGCCGCGAGCCGCACGCCCTCGCAGGACACGACGGCCCGGTGACGGCGTTGAGCTTCTCGGCCGATGGCAAGCTGCTCTCGGTCGCCGACGACGGGACCGCAATCATCTGGGATACGAGCCATCTGAAACTGGACAAAGCAATTCCCGCCGACAAGATCGCCCCCGACGCCGCCTGGGCCAGCCTGGCGGACAGCGATGCCGCTCGGGCGTTCGACACGATGGTCCGCCTCGGCGAATCCCCGGCGGCCGCGGTCAGCCTGGTGGGCGAGCGGCTGAAACCGGTCGGTGCCGTCGATGGGAAGCAAATCGACCAGTTGATTGTCCAGCTCGACGACGACGATTTCGCGGTGCGCGAGAAGGCGTCGCAGGAGTTGGCGAAGCTCGGCGGCCGGGCGGAGGCGGCCCTGCGGAAGGCGGTCAAGGCCGCGACGTCGGCCGAGGTGGTGCGGCGAGCGAACGAACTCCTGCACAAGATCGAGGAGGGCGCCCGCTCCGGCGACCAACTCCGCGAGGCCCGAGCGCTGGAGGTGCTGGAAGGGCTTGGCACGCCGGAAGCACGCAAGGTGCTGGAATCGCTGGCAAAGGAGACGCCGGAGGCTGGGCTGACACAGGACGCGAAGGCGGCGCTGGAGCGGTTGGGGAAACGGGGCGGTAGGCCGTAAGAGGCCGCTCGGAAACAATACGGCATTGTGGTAGCCCCGGAGGGGCGGCCGTTGTTAGCCAGGGGCTTCAGCCCCTGGGACGACCGCATGAATCCAAACCCAAGCCCCGGAGGGGCGATCGAGGCTCCCGGCGACGGCCGCCCCTCCGGGGCTTCCGAGCATTGTAGACCGCAATTCCAGGGGCTGAAGCCCCTGGCTAACGACGGCCGCCCCTCCGGGGCTTCCCCCACCCGACGGGCCAGAAACGCCGGTCACCGGCTCCCGATCGCACCGAGTAGCCGCATGGCCAAACGACTCGACCACATCCTCGTCATCGACGTGGAAGCGACCTGCTGGGAAGGCGCTCCGCCCGCGGGTCAAGAAAACGAGATCATCGAGATTGGCGTTTGCACCGTCGATGTCCGCAAACGCCGCCGCGACCAGCGCGAGTCGATCCTGGTGCGGCCGCAGCGGTCGCGGGTCAGCCCGTTCTGCACGCAACTGACCACGCTCACACAGGACCAGGTCGATCAGGGCATCCCGTTTGGCGAGGCTTGCCGCGTCTTGCAGCAGAAGTACCAGAGCGATCAGCGCACCTTCGCCAGCTGGGGCGATTACGACCGCAACCAGTTCGACCGGCAGTGCCGCTCCTGTGGGGTAAAGTATCCGTTTGGGCCGACGCACCTGAATGTCAAGAATCTCTTCGCGCTCAGTCGCGGCCTGCATCACGAGGTCGGCGTGGACGAGGCGCTGAGGCTGCTGGGGCTGCCGCTGGAGGGAACACACCATCGCGGCGGCGACGATGCCTGGAATATCGCGGCGGTGCTGCTGGCGCTGTTGCCGACGCTCTGACAGCGCGGGCCTGCGGCCCGCGGCTAAACGGTAAAACTCCTTGCATTTCTCGTCAGCGCGTTGGCGCTACTCGACTCTCCGGGTCGCGTGGTCCGCTCTCACGGCGGCTGCCGCTCGCCGATCTGCGTCGGCACGGACTTGTAGGTATAGCGTTCCGTCCCGCCGGCCCGCATGCCGACCTGCACGCGGGCGTCGCCGACCTTGCGGGCCACGGCCAGCACCTCGAAGGTCGCGTCGGCGTTGGCCGGCAGGGTCGCCAGCGGGTCGAAGAGGATGATTCCCTTGTCCGCGCGGAACTTCAGTCCGGGGGGCCCTTTGGCCTCCTTGAACTCCAGTTGCGGAGGCAATTCGACGACGACATCCACGCTAGTCTGCGCCGGTGCCCCGGTTGAAGACCGTGACGGTGTAGCGAACCGGCGTGTCCACCTCGACGGCGTAATCGCTGGCCGTGACATCGAAGTCGAAGCCGGCGGCCCCCAGGAAGCGGGTCGCCAGCTCGCTGCTCGCCTTGAGACCTTGGTTGTAGGTGGCCAGCGGCACCTGGCGCACCTCACGCTCCGCATCAGAGGCGCAGCCGAAGTTGCAGCACCCGGCTCTGGCCCGCCGGCAGAGTGCCCAGGGTCCAGACCACGCGGCCTGCAGTTTGGCGTCCGCCTTGGTTGGCCTGCTCGAACTCCAGCCCCTCGGGCAAGGGATCGGTGACAACCACGCTGGCGGCCGGCAGCGTTCCTTCGTTCTTGAGCGTCAGGAAGAAGTTGACCGGTCGTTTGGCGTAGGCGATGCGCGGCCCCTCGATGGCCAGGGTCAACAGACGGCTGCCCACGGTAACGCAGTGTCGGGCCGGCTCGGAGATTAGCCCGCCCGCCGCGGTGGCCTCGGCGGCGGTACACAGCCGGCCTGTTTCGCGGGGCGTCGCCCGATACTCCACGGTCCGGCTCTGCCCCGGACCGAGGGTGCCCAGCCGCCACGAATGCTCGATCACCCGGTCCTTGTCGTACGGCTCCTGCTCGTATTGCCAGCCTTGCTGGAACTTCTCGACCAGGACCACATTGGTCGCTTCCGCTGCCCCATTGTTGGTGACGGTGATGCCGAAGGTCAGCGGCTCGCCCAGCGCGGCCTCAGTCGGACCGGTCTTGCGAATGACGAGTTGTGGCCGGCCGATTCGTGTGGTCACGCACTGCCCGTGCTCGAACTGGACGCGGGCGCAGTTGTCGACGTCGCCGCTGCCGGTCGGCGACAGCACCAGCACGATCTCGCGATGGGCACCGCCGTCAAGCGTTCCCATTCGCCAGAGCAGTTCGGGTTCCATCTGGTCCGGCTTCGGGGTGGCACGGACGAAGCGGGCGTGGGCCGGCAGCGGATTTCTGACGGTGACGTGGTGCGCCGCGGCGCGTGTGGGATTGTCCACGGCGATGCGGTATTCGAGGTCCTGCCCAGCGGGACTGGCAGCCGGTGCGCGCACGGTGATAGAGACCATCGGTGTCGGCGGGTCGGCGGGCCACGGCATTTCCACAGGCGGAGCGACAATGCAGGCCGGCGGGGGGCAGGGGTCGGCAGCCGGGGAGGCGATGATCTGGGCGGTGCGGAAGGTTGACTTCTGGGGCTCCGCCGCGGCCGAGCCCAGGCCCAGGGCCGCGCCCAGCTCAGCCAGCAGGACCACGATCAAGGCGACATAGTGTCCACGCAGGTGCATCACGAGACTCCGCGAAATCGAAGTGCGGCCGCGACGGCCCCTTGCGAATTGTCGCTCCGGATGGGGCCGCCTGTCACCCTAGGTTGATGGTCCGCAGGCAAAGGGAGAGCTTCGCCGATCGGCATAACCGTCATAATCGGTCTGTCCGGCTCTTCTTGACACCCCGGACCGCTTCTCCTAGACTCGCGGCCGTCGTCAGGTACGACTCTGCCTGCCCCCAAGCTATCGCTTCCCGTGCCTGTCTCGGACGCCGATTGGAACCTCACTGGGAGATGCTCATGCCGATCTGTCGCAACCTCGCCTGGGCCGTGCTGGCCGTGTTCCTCCTGTCCACACCCCGGCTTTCGGCAACGGAACCCACGGCCGTCGTGGCCCACATCCGCCTGGCTGGCAGCCTCGACGAGGCCCCCGCCGCGGATGATCCGATCTTCGGGCACGGCGCTGAGAACCTCCGGACCAAGCTCGAACGCATCAAGAAGGCCAAGGACGACAAGGCCGTCAAGGCGCTCTTCCTCGAAATTGACGGCGTCAGCATCGGCTGGGGCAAGCTCGACGAGCTGCACCGGGCCATCGCCGACTTCCGCAAGGGCGGCAAGAAGGTTTTTGCCTATCTGCAAGAGGGCGAAAGCAAGGATTACCTGCTGGCCCTGGGGTGCGACGAGGTGGCCATGCCCGAATCGGCCTGGCTGATGCTGACCGGCATGCGCGGAAGTCTCCTTCTACAAGGGGCTGTTCGACAAGATCGGCGTCAAGGCCGACATGCTGCAAATGGGCGACTTCAAGGGCGCCGCCGAACCGTACACCCGCAGTGAGATGAGCCCTCAGTTCAAGAAGAACATCGAAGGCATCCTCGACGACTATTTCGAGAAGGGGCTAATCGCCGCGGTGGCCGACGCCCGCCACAGCAAGGGGCTCACCCCCGACAAGGTCAAGAAGCTGATCGACGAGGGGCCCTACAGCGCGAAGTCGGCGGCTCGGCTCGGCCTCATCGACCGCGTCGCCTACGCCGACGATTTCAAGGCCTCGTTCAAGCCCATCCTGAAGGACGACGACCTTAAGATCGTCAAGGACTACGAAAAGGCGAAAGCGAAGGACGTCAACCTCTCGAATCCGTTCGAACTGCTGAAACTCCTCAGCCCGGGCAAGGCCAAGGAGTCGAAAAACGCCAAGGTCGCTGTCATCTATGCCACGGGCGTCATCACCACCGGCAAGAGCAGCGTCAGCTTCATGGGCAGCGAGTCGTGCGGCTCCACGACCATCATCGAGGCCATTCGCAAGGCCGAAACGGACAAGACGGTCAAGGCCATCGTGCTGCGCGTCGATAGCCCGGGCGGCTCGGCCCTGGCCAGCGACCTGATGTGGAACGAGCTGGTCAAGTGCAAGAAGCCGGTGGTGGCCAGCATGTCGGACACGGCGGCCAGCGGCGGGTACTATATAAGCATGGCCGCCCGGAAAATCTACGCCGAGCCGGGCACGCTGACCGGGTCGATCGGAGTCGTGGGCGGCAAGATCGTCACCGGCGGGCTGGAGAAGAAGGTCGGCCTGACCACCGACATCATCAGCCGCGGCGCCAACGCCGGCATCCTTTCGACCACGACGCCGTTTTCCGACTCAGAGCGGCAGGCGATGACCTCGCTGATGAAGGACACCTACGACGGCTTCGTGACCAAGGCTCTGGAAGGCCGCAAGCGGGCCGGACGCTCCATGACTCGCGACCAGCTTCTCGATCTGGCCGGCGGCCGGGTGTGGACCGGCCGGCAAGCGAAAGCCAATGGCCTGGTGGACGAGCTGGGCACTGTGGGCGATGCGGTCTTGGCCGCACGCAAGATGGCCGGCGTCCCGGACGGCGACAAGCTGGACATCCTGGAACTGCCCGAGAGCCGATCGTTTCTCGACTCCCTCCTGGAATCGCGCGGTGACGGTGACGCGGATGCGCTTGGCCATGTACTGCGCGAGCTGCCGGAGTTGACCGGCTCGCTGCGGGGCATCGATCTCCTGCTGCGCTTGCGCGGCGAGCCGGTGTGGGTGGTCCTGCCCTGTCGGGTGGTGGTGCGGTAACATGATCGTTTGGCGGCGGGTCGTACCTGCGGATCTACGATCCGCCGCTAAACGAGGTGCATCTCATGGCCAAGTGCGAGCGCGGCTACCTGTGCGAGGTCTGCGGCCAGGAAGTGGCCGAAATCACCGACTCCGACCTCTACCTGCGCTACGTGCTGGGCGAGGTGCCGCCCGAGATGCTGCACCGCTTGCCGGAACGGCATGTCCGCTGTAACCCCATCCTGTCGCAGTTCATCGTCGATCCCATCTTTACGCCGGTGCTCTGCGATGGCGCGTTCGCCAAGGCGGCGCTGGACCCGGGCCATGTCGCCGAGGAGGAAGCCCGGGTGACGCACGGCTGGCGGCGCTTGCAGGAACTGCCGGGGCTAGGATTATCAATTCTCGAATACCCCCTCCCAAGGGTTTAGCCACCGCCCAGCGGGCGGCGCAGAACCCACCGTCCCCGTAAGCTTTACCGCCTGTACCGGATTTGTCGAATTTGCGGGCTGAGGAGGGCCGATCAGTAGCAGAAGAAGGCCGTTATCGCGCCGAGGCGGCGGCCGGCCGCGCCAGGAGGGCAGGAAGATGGGTGGTCTGCGCGCCGTGCTGAAGGCATTGCTGCTCCCGGGGGCTGCCGCCGGCTTGCTGCTGAGCCCGCCGGCCTTTGCCGCCGGTCCGCCGCCTGTGGCGCCGGCGGCGTCCGCGCCGAAGCCACCCAGCGAGTTGCCGCCCTTGCCGGACCCCGTCCCATTGCCACCGCCCGCGCCGCCTGACGGTTTGCCTCCCCTGCCACCACCCGGGTCGGACGGCAAGATCCAGCTCGTTCAGCAGCCGCCCGTCACCTCCGCCGAGCAAACGACGGCCCCCGCGGGCAGCGGCGCCCAGGTGCCCAGCGGTCTGGGCAGTCTGGGTGGTAACCCGTTCGGGAGCGTTGGCGGGGGTGGAGCGGCGGCCGCTGCCGCCATTGGGTCGGCCACCGCCGGCTCCGGCGAGGCGGGAGGCACCGCGGCTGCTGTAACCGGCACCCAGTCCAATGCCATTGCCGCACCCGCAGCCAGCGCCGTCTCCGGCGTCGAGGCCCAGACGCGGGCTACCTCCGACCTCGGCGACCTCCTCGGCAAGTCGCTTTCATCCCTCGGGGTCGAGACGCAGCGCCGCGATCCGATCATTACCGACGTTCGTGTCCGCGGCTACCACGTCGGCGAGCTCACCACCATCGCCGACGGCGCTTTTTACTTTCCCGCCCGTCTCGACCTCGACACCATCGTCAGCAAGATCGACTCGTCCATCATCCGCGATGTCGTCGTGGTCAAGGGACCCTATAGCGTGCGCGATGGGCCGGGCTTCTCCTTCCTCGACGTGGAGACGCTGGGCAGCCCGCGCTACGACGACGGGTTCGAGGCGCACGGCAGCACCAGCTTGATGTACAAGACCAACGGCGACCAGTGGCACGGCCGGCAGAGCGTCTGGGGCGGCTCCGACGACTGGGGCTTTCGCCTGGGCTACGACCTGATGGCCGGCGCCGACTACGAGGACGGGGCCGGGCAGCATCTTCCCTCCGGTTACAACTCGCAGAACATCGACTTTGCCTTCGGCTTCGATCTTAGCCCCGACAGCAGCATCGAAGTGCGGGCCATCCGCCAGGACCAGCACGACGTGCAACTGCCCGGGCAGGTCTTCGACATCCGCACCGGCACCACCGACGCCTTCACTGGCCGCTTCGTCCTGCGCAACCAGGAGTATTTCAATCTCTTGACCCTGGACGCTTGGTACAACCAGGTGCGCTTCAACGGCGACAATCTTTCGCCGGCCAAGCAGGAGCAGTTGTTCTTCTTCACGCCCAATGCGGCCTTCCAGGGCGTGACCGACGGCAACACCGAGTCGATCGGGTACCGCCTGGCTGTCACCTGGGGCGAAGACAAGCACGCGCAGCTGACCGCCGGCTTCGACCTGCGCTACCTGACCCAGCGCCTGGACGAGTTCGACACGATATTCGGCATTACTTCTGATTTCCCGGTACCCCGCTCGCACATGGTCGATCCGGGCGTCTTCGTGGACGGTACGCTGCCGTTGTGCGATAACCGCTTGATCCTAAAGGCAGGTGCTCGCGCGGATTGGGCCTTCGCGAACATCGATTCCCTGGCATTCGACACAAGCACCCTGCAGGATCTCACCAGCACGCTGGGCCCCGGCCCCTATGGCCGCGACTTCGACCTCTGGTCCACCTACCTGAGTGCCGAGTTCAAGCTCACCGAGCACTGGAGCATGCTGACGGGCGCCGGCGCGGCGATGGTGCCGCCGGCCTTGACGGAACTCTACGCCGTCGGCCCGGTGCTAGCCGTGGTGCAGAACGGCCTGAACGTCGTCAACGGCAACCCGCTCCTGAATCCCGAGCAGGCCAAGCAGATGGACCTGGGCTTCCGCGCCGACTACGAAACGTTCCGTTTTGGACTGAGCGGCTTCTACTCCTGGATTCACGACTACATCACGTTCGCCGAGGTGGCGCCGGCCTCGCCTCCCTTCCAGGCCAACGTGATCCAGTTTGTGAACACTAACCGGGCCACCCTGTCGGGGTTCGAGACCTATACCGAATGGGACCTGTACGACTGGCTGACGCCGTTCTTCACGATGGAGTACGTCGAGGGGCGGGACTACACGCGGAACTTCCGCGGCCTGTTCGCAGCCAACGGCGCGCCGATTCCCGGCGCGTTGCCGGGCAGCGCCAGCGCCCAGGAACCGCTGCCGGGCATGCCCCCCTTGGAGGCCAACCTGGGCTTCCGAATCCACGATCGTGGTAAGAACCCGCGCTGGGGCGTGGAAGCCCTGGCCCGCATGGTGTCCGGCCAGAACCGCATCGCCGAAAGCCTCGGCGAACAGGCCACGCCCGGCTTCACCATCTTCAACATCCGTACCTTCTGGCGGGTCACCAAGAGCGTGATGCTGACGGGCGGCGTCGAAAACCTGGGCAACCGGCAGTACCAGGAGGCCCTCGACCTCCGCACCGGCCTGGGCGTCTTCCAGCCGGGCATCAACTTCTACTTCGGGGCCCAGGTGACGTACTAATCCAGGGCCGCAGTTCGCTTTTCTTCGTTGCTCCTTGAATGTGCAGTTATTCATGGCGATTCGCGCGGCGCTGCCTCCGCGACGCGCTCTGCCGCGAGTTCGCGCGGATGGGGTTTCACCGCGCGGCCCGGCAGCGATGTAAGCACAACGCAAATGGTGTCGCTCGCCGGGTCGGCCCAGCACAGCGTGCCCGTTGAGCCGGTATGGCCGAAGGTTTGCTCGGAACATCCGGCACTGCCGGCCCCTTTGCCCACGCCAAATCCCAAGCCGCGCGGCGTGAATCCCTTGGGATTGTGGTTCTTGATCATCAGCCGCGCCGTCTCCCGCTTCACGGCCTTGCCGCGAGTCCCCAGGAATTCGCCCAGAAACCGGCCCAGGTCCGCGCGGAAGCGTGCGTCCCTCCCCAGGGGCGCCCAGCTTCCGCCAGTAGGGGCTGTTCCAGTCCCATTCCTTGGCCTTCGGGTCGCCGGCCCCCGATTCGGGCGCGGCACCTTCCATCTGACAGGCAACCACGTCCTCTAGTTTGAACCGTCCGAGTCCCTGGGCCGAGTGCTTCATTCCCAGCGGCTGAAAGACCGTGCGGTCAACGAGCGTAAGGATGTCCGACCCGCCAGCCACTTCCGCAATCCGCGTGGCCAGCAGGATACCCATGCTCGAGTACTGATACCGGGCCCCCGGGGCGAACTCGAGCTTGGTGCGCAGGGCGTGCTTGGCGAACTCCGTCAGCGACGCGTGTTGCTTGCGCAGCTCGTCGTTATTAGCCAGCTGATCGGGCAATCCGGAAACGTGTGTCAGCAGGTGGCCAATGGTCACGTCCTCCCGACCATCGCCCGTGAATTCGGGCAAGAACTTCTTCGCGCGGTCGTTGAGCTGAAACTTCCCTTGATCGAACAGGGTCATGACAGCAGTCACGTTGATCGGCTTGGAAATGGAGCCGAGCAGGAACATGGCGTCGTCCGAGGCCGCCTTGCCGAAGTGGCGCGTGAACGACTCGTCCCCTTGAGCCACGTGCAGCACGGCGGCGTCCACTTGTTTGGCCGCTGTGGACCGCTCCAGCACTTCGGCGGCGTCGTCCCACCGCTTCCCGCGCAGGGCTGCGAACACGGGGGAGGCGACTGCCATGCCCAGGGCCGCACCAAGAAACGCGCGTCGTTTCATCGCACCAACTCCTTGCCGAGTGCTCAACAGAGCTGCCTGCGCGTAGTCTACGGAGTTCGTTCGCGCCGGACATTGCTGCTGGGATCGGGTGCAGTTAGCGGTCCTGCGAGTCGATCCACTTGGGAGTTTGAGCCGGCGGTTTGCGGTGCAGGAGCATCTCCAATAGCTCCTCCGGATTCGCCGAAATCAGCAGTGTTTCGCGATGTTCCGGCCGCACGAACCCTTCCCGCACGCAGTGATCCACCCACGCCAGCAGCGGGTCAAAGAAGCCCGCGACATTGAGCAGGCCGATCGGCTTGGCGTGCAGCCCGAGCTGCGCCCAGGTGAGGATCTCGAAGAACTCGTCGGCTGTGCCGTAGCCGCCGGGCAGGGCGACGAACGCGTCGGCCAGGTCGGCCATCAGCGCCTTGCGCTGGTGCATTGTTTCGACAATGTGCAGCCGGGTGAGGCTGCCGTGGGCCAGCTCCTTGTCCACGAGGGCTTGCGGGATGACGCCGATCGAGACGCCGCCGCCTTGCAGCACGGCGTCGGCCAGGACGCCCATGAGACCGATGTGCCCGGCCCCAAAAACCAGTTCGATGCGCCGTTCGGCCAGCAGCTCGCCGAGGCGGCTGGCGGCCTTGCGATACACCGGGCCTCTGCCCGTGCTGGAACCGCAGAATACGCACAGTCTCCGCATACCCCGTTGCCCTCCCCAACATCCTGTCATTGCAACCGGCCAGGAACCAGGTAGAGTGAAAGCCGAGGCACCTGCACCCTGAGGCCTGGCCAGCATGTTCGTTTTATTCGCGGATGACCCGGCCGCGGACGACTTCCTGAAAGCACACAGCAGCGAGCTGACGATCCTGCTGCTGGGGGCGATGGTCCTGGTAGCCCTGCTGGTGCTTGTACCGCAACTGCTGCGCGCCCACCAGCGTGGGCTGGAGTTGCTGCACGAGCAACACATGCAGGCCCTGGAGCGGGGCGTGACGCTGCCGCGCAGCGACGAGCGCTCGAAATTTGCCGGCCGGACCGCCGCCCTGGTGCCGATGGTGACGGTGTGTGCCGCCGGCACCGTGACCTGTTTCCTGGCCGCCAACCATTCCGACAACCTGTTCTCGGTGGCGCTGGCGGTCTGGAGCGTGGCCGGCGTGGTCAGCCTCGCCGCCATCACCGGCGGCGTCGCCCTCATGGGACGCATTGCCCAGATTCATGCCGGTATGTTCGAGGAGGAAGAGGAGGAAGAGACGCCTGAGGATGCCCTGCATGAGTAGGGCGGTCTTGCTGAGCAAGGGCCACACGGCGGCGGTTACGGTAGTTCCATTACCCTCTTCAAGCAGTCCTCGATTTGCCCGATTGCTGCATCCGATAGCACGCCGATCCGCTGATCGATGAAGTCGGGGTCCGCCGTCAGGAGATTGAAGCAGGATGCATAGCACACACCGAGGAGGCCTGCCGTCGCCTCGAACGCCGGGTCCAGTTCTACCTCGGTCCCAGGGATCCCGTGCCGCGTGCTCGTGATCTGCACCAGGATCGTGTCATCGATCAGGGCATTGAGGAAGTCAGCCTGCACCACGACCGCGGGCCGGAGCTTGCTGCCGGTGCGGTCACTGTACTGCCAGTCCACGAGCACGACCTCGCCCCTGTTCATGGCGCCTTCCGGTACTGCTCGTACACATCCAGGGCGGGATCATCCCACCCCTTGTTCAGAGGCGCCAGGACCTTCCGCATCTTGTCGAAGACGGCCTTGCGTACCAGGACGAATTCTTCCTGTGTCTTCGGGTTAAACAGCACGGGGGTTCCCCCCTCCTCGACGGCGCGGGATTGCTCGGGGTTCAACTCGATCATTGCGGTTCTCCTTCCGCCGCATTCTAGCTGGCGGGGCTCAAGCGGGACAAGCCATTCGCGGCAACACGGCGGGGTCTGCCTCCCCATCACGCACCGCCCCATACCTTCGCCAGCTCCACCAGCACCCTCACCGCCGTCTCCATCTCTTCCAAACAGGTCCATTCCAGCGGCGAGTGCAGGTTGTGTTCGCCGCACGAGAGATTGGGTGTCGGCAGCCCCATTTCGGTCAGGCGCGAGCCGTCCGTGCCGCCGCGGACGATGGTCAATTTCGGTGAAAGCCCGACGCGGCGCATGGCCTCCTCGGCGAGGGCCAGGGCGCGCGGCTCCTTCTTCAGCCCTTCCGCCATGTTGCGGTATTGCGGAGTCACCTTCACGTCGATCCGCGCTTGCGGGAACTCCGCCGCCACGGAACGGGCCACGGTGTGCAGGACCACGGCCTTGTCGGCCAGGCGCGGCGTCTCGAAATTGCGCAGCAGGATGCGCAGCGTCACCTCGGCCACGCCCCCCTCTATGCGGTACGGATGCAGGAACCCCTGGCGCTCGTCGGTCGTTTCCGGCGACAGCACCTGGCGCGGCAGCCGATCGAGGAGCAGCCCGGCCAGGCGGACCGCGTTCACCATGCGTCCTCGGGCCAGACCGGGATGGACGTTAATACCCGTGATGGTGACCACGGCCAGGTCGGCGGAGAAGGTTTCACCGTCGATTTCCCCGGTGCCGCCGCCATCGAGGGTGTAGGCCACCCGAGCGCCCAGCTTCGCCAGCTCGACATGATCGACGCCGTGGCCGATCTCCTCGTCGCAGGTGAAGCACACGCGGATGGGGCCGTGCGGAATCTCCGCATGAGCCGCCAGGTGGGCGGCTGCTTGCATGATGACCGCCACGCCCGCCTTGTCGTCGGCCCCCAACAGCGTGGTGCCGTCGGTGGTGACGATCGTCTTCCCCTTGAGAGCGGCCAGATCGGCATTGTCCGCAGTGCGGATCACCTGGCGCGGATCGCCGGGCAGCACGATGTCCTGGCCGTCGTAGTCGCGGTGAACGATGGGCTTGACGTTGTGGCCGCTGGTTTCCGGGGACGTATCGACATGGGCGATCCAGGCGATGGTCGGTGCGGGACGGGAGACGGTGGCCGGCACCGTGGCCAGAACGATGCCGTGCGCGTCCTGGGCTGCATCGTCGAGGCCCATCGCCTGCAATTCCTCGAGCAGCAGCCGGCCCAGCTCGAGCTGCCCGACCGAGCTGGGGTAGGTGGTGGCCTTTTCGTCGGCCTGGGTGTCAATGCGGACGTAGCGACAAAAGCGATCGAGGAGGGTGTTCATGATAATCACGTCGTGATGTTTAGCCGCCGCCCGGAGGGCGGCGCGAGCTGCGCCGCCCTCCGGGCGGCGGCTAAACGGGATCAACGGGGAGGATCATACGCCAATGCGCGGGCACACGGCCGCCAGCGTGCATTGTTCGCACAGCGGCTTGCGGGCGAAACACACCTGCCGGCCGTGGAAAATCATGCGATGGCCGAACATCGTCCATTCCTTCTTCGGAATCAGCTCCATCAGGTCGCGTTCGATCTTCACCGGGTCGGCTTCCTCGGTCAGCCCCATGCGGCGACTGAGGCGGGCCACGTGGGTATCGACCGGGATGCCGGGCACGTCAAAGGCGGTGCCCAGGATCACGTTGGCCGTCTTGCGGCCGATGCCCGGCAACGGCACCAGCTCCTCCATTGTGGCCGGCACCTGGCCGCCGTGTTTTGCAACCAGTTCCTGGCAGCAGGCGATAATACTGCGGGCCTTGTTCCGGAAGAAGCCGGTGGAGCGAATCAGCTCCTCCAGCTCGCCCGGGTCGGTGGCAGCGAACGAAGCCGCGTCGGGGTAGCGGGCAAACAGCGCCGGAGTCACCATGTTGACGCGGACATCGGTACACTGGGCCGACAGGATCGTCGCCACCAGCAGTTGCAGCGGATTCTCGTGGTGCAGGGCACAGTGCGCGTCCGGGTAAAGCTGGGCCAGCAGGCGGACAATGCGGCTGGCCCGGGTGCGGAGCGGATCGGAAGTCTTCATGAAGAGAGATGGTAGCAGAAGCGGGCGGGGAGCGCAAAAAGGAATCCCGCCCGCGTCGCGGCCACCGTCGCACTCAGTGGCCGGACCGCGGGGCGGGACCAAGGGAAGGGACTAACCGAGACTGCATGCGGGCAGCGCCATGGCGTGCGCCCCCGCTGGATTCATTCACCACTGGCAAGAGACGTTTTGTCGATCCACGCTGCCGGCCGCCTCTTCCTCGTGCCGGTCGATGAAGTCGCGCAGCACGCGCCGCACCAGCTGGCCCGATGTCAGGCCGCGCTCCCGGGCTGCGCTCTCCAGGATGGCCAGTTGCCAGCCCGGCAGGAGGAACGAGATCTCTTCCACATCCGAGGCAGGGAACCCAGTGAACTGCGACCGATCAGGCACGTTCATGTTCGGCCTTCGTTTCCAAGGCGGCACAGGAGAGACAGGTCTTGGGCATGACATAGGCAAGCAAAGACCGTGCCACGAATCTACGTCCTCGCACCATGTTCCGCAACCTGCTACAGGGATGTGGCTTACGCCATGAGACCGGCCAATCGGCCGGGTACGCCCCTGGAATCGTGCCCAAGGGCGCGGCAGGGGATGTGCGGGCCCCGACCAGTGGCCGGCCGCCAACCTCAGCCAAGTCCCACCACCATCGACCGGCGACCCGCTGACAGCTCGCGAGCGGATGGCGGGGTCGGCCGATCGAATCGCTCCGCCAGGTAATCCGGAGCCAGGTCGGCGATGGAATTGACGATCAGGTCCGGCCGATAGGCGTAGCGCAAGCACTCATCGCGGCGGGTGCTGCCGCTGAGGACCAGCACCGTCTTGTAGCCGAGCTGTGCCCCGCCGAGGATGTCGGTCTCCATCGTGTCGCCGACGACCACGGTCTGGGCCGTCGCCAGGCCGAGTTCCTTGCGGGCGCCGCGGAGCATGACCGGACTGGGCTTGCCGACGCTGAAGGCCTTGATGCCGCTGGCCGCCTCCAGCATGGCCACCACCGCCCCGCACCCGGGTCGAGTGCCGTGCTGCGTGGGGCAGTTCGGGTCGAGGTTGGTCGCCACCAGCTTGGCGCCGGCTAGGATCATGTTGAGGGCCGCCTCGACCATCTCGAAGGTGAAGGTGCGCCCCTCGCCGACGACGACGTAGTCCGGGTCCTTATCCACGATGGCGTAGCCATTGTTGTGCAGGGCCGTCAACAGGCCGCCCTCGCCGATGACAAAGGCAGTACCGTTCGGCTTCTGCTGGGCCAGGAAGCGGGCGGTGGCCATGGCGCAGGTGAAAACGTGCTCCTCGCCGGCGTCGATCCCCAAACGCTGCAGCTTGGTGGCCACGTCGCGACGTGTCCGCTGGCTGTTGTTGGTGAGGAACAGGAAGGGAACATCGGCGGTGCGCAGGGCGCGGACAAACAGGTCCGCTCCGGGGATCATCTGCGCGCCGCGATAAAGTACCCCATCCATGTCAATGAGATAGCCCAGCATGTGGATCGCCTCCTTGGAAAAGGGGTGTCGGGACGGAACCGGAGTGTCGCGGAGAGGAAGGAGAGAGGAGCGTGGAGAGGGGCCGCGCTTCCGGGACGCGGATGACAGGATCAAGGCAAACGATGTGCCGGGAAGACCGGCGGCCGCAAGTTATGGGGAGGGAACGAGTTCGGATCAACGGGCTGGCGGGCCACGCTGGAGGACTTTGACGAAAAGCGCGGCAGGAGGTGTGTGAAGGGTGGGCAGGCATCCGCGGGTGCTTGGTCGTGCGGCCCAGTCCGGGGGGCGTCGCGTCGCTCGCAGGTGTCTGCTAGACTGGCACAGGTCGAGGCCGAGGGGTAGGGAGGCATCCCATGAATGAGGCGGTTCGTCGTTATCAGGGCCTCTTGCGCGATCTGCTGCCCTTCCTGGCCGCACGGTATCACGTCACGTCCCTGGGGCTATTCGGCTCTTACCTTCACGGCACTCAAGGGCCTGACAGCGACCTGGACGTGCTGGTTTCGTTTTCCACGGTTCCCAGCCTCCTACGCCTCATCGAACTGGAAAACTACTTGAGCGACCAGTTAGGGGTCAAAGTGGACCTGGTGCCGCGCAATGCGCTCAAGCCGCGAATCGGCGAACGTGTCCTGCGAGAGGTGGTGCCGGTATGACCGCACCGCGCACGCACGGCGACGCGCCATAGAGACAGTTCCGCATGGCCAAGAAGAAAAAAGTCCGTGTCGATTTGCGGAAGAACCGCTCCAAGCCGCCGCGGCCCAAGCAGTGGACGCGCGGCTTCCACGAGCACGGCTACGCCGAGGAGGCGACCCGGGGCGACGAGCCGCATTCGGGCCAAGGGGGACCTGTCGCGCCGCCGCACCATCATCACCGAGGACGCCGGGCAGCCCGGAGCGTCGGCCCCCGGGACGACGGCGGACCGTCCCGCCGTCGATACCAGTCAGTGCCTTCCCGGCCGCGTGCTGCGCGTTCACGGTCTGGTCTGCGTGGTCGAAACGGACGACGGCCACGAATACCGCTGTGCTGTCCGCCGCCTGTTGCGGACATTGGCCATCGACGAACGTAGCATCGTCGCCACCGGCGACCGCGTCTGGATTCTTCCGTCCCCCAACAACGAAGGAGTGATCGAGCGGGTCGAGCCGCGCCATGGTCTCCTGACCCGGGCCTCGCGCGGCCGGGAGCATGTGCTGGTGGCCAATGTCGATCAGGTCGTCATCGTCATGTCACTGGTCGAGCCTGATCTGAAGCAGCATCTGATCGACCGATACCTGGCCAGCGCCGAGCAGGGCGGCATCACGCCGGTCGTCTGCCTGAACAAGGCCGACCTGGTCCATACGGAGCCGTTCCAGTCGCTGGTGGGGCTCTACAGCCAGCTGGGAATCACCGCCTTCCTGACCAGTGCGGTCATGGGCCTGGGGATCGACCGGCTGCGCGACCGGCTGCGCGGGCGGCAAACGGTCTTCGCGGGGCAAAGCGGCGTCGGCAAATCGTCGCTCCTCAATGCGGTCGAGCCCGACCTGGGTCTGCGCGTCCGCGAGGTCAGCGAGGTGAATCAGAAGGGGCGCCATACCACCACGACCGCCGAATTGATCAAGCTGGGCCTGGGCGGCTGGGTGGTGGACACGCCGGGCATCCGCCAGTTCGAGCTGTGGGACATTATCCCGGAGGAGGTGGAGGGGTTCTTCCCGGAGATGCGGCCCCTGGTGCCGCTGTGCGCCTTCCCCGACTGCACGCACACCCACGAGGAACGCTGTGCCGTGAAGCGGGCCGTGCGGCGGCGACAGCTCAGCCTGGCCCGCTACACCAGCTACCTCGGAATGTTCACCGGCAGCCTGGACCTGGCTAAGGATTGGGAGTGAAGGGGGTCCGGGGCCAGCGCAGCCAGGATTGCGATAGAGAGGGCCTCAGGGTAGGATTCCCAGGTCAAAAGCCGGAACGGGAGGTTGAGCATGGCCGCGATAAGACGCCGACACAGCAAGGAAGAACTCGCCCGCCGTGGCGACACCATTTATGAACGTGATATCCGACCCAATCTGAAAACCGAAGACCGTCACCACTTTGTGGCCATCGATATCGAAACGGGCGCCTACGAGATCGACGCCAACGAAATGGCCGCCTGCGAGCGCCTGCGGAGGCGTGTGCCTGAAGCGCAGGTTTGGCTTCGTAAGGCGGGGTCGCGTTTCGCCCGGCGCTTCGGCGGGCGCGGGAGACTGGCGGAGTAATGATCATCCGCGAGCCTCCACTCCCTCGCCCCGAAAACCCTATCCGCTCGCCAACGAATGTCTCGCTGGCGGCGTTGTTTCAGGTAGGATACGTCCGGCCGGCCGCCCGTTGACAGTGCTGGTCGGGCCGTGTTACGGTATGGCCAGATATTAGCCCGACGCGCCAGCGAGGCGGCTTGCCCGAACCCGCGGCGCCGCTCCTCCACCGGAGATTCCTGCCGATGATTATCCAACCCGGCGTCTGGGGGATTGACCTGGGACAGTGTGCCCTCAAGGCCCTCCGCCTCGAAGTGCAGCCGGACGGGCAGGTCGCGGCCACCGCCTTCGATTATGTCGAGCACCCGAAGATCCTCAGCCAGCCCGACGCCGATCCCGATCAGCTCACGCGCGAGGCCCTCGAGAAGTTCCTGTCGCGCAATACCCTCAAGGGCGACGTGGTCGCCATCAGCGTGCCGGGGCAGAGCGGCCTGGCCCGCTTCGTCAAGCTGCCCCCCGTCGAAGAAAAGAAGATCGGCGACATCGTCAAGTTCGAGGCCAAGCAGCAGATTCCGTTCAACCTCGACGAGGTCGTCTGGGACTACCAGAAAGTCTCCTCCGGCATCGTGACGGACGGCTTCGCCCTGGAGACGGAAATCGGCCTGTTCGCCATGAAGCGCGACATGGTCAACCGCTACTTGCAGCATTTCAAGGATGTGAACGTCGAGGTGCACATCGTGCAGATGGCACCCCTGTGCCTGTGCAACTACGTGGCCTACGACCTGCTCAACGTGGGGGCGGCCACCGAGGCGGGCGAGGCGGTCGGCAAGAAGCAATGCGTCGTCGCCCTCGACATCGGGGCTGACTCGTCCAACCTGATCGTGACCGACGGGCAGCGGATCATCTGGCAGCGGCCCATTCCACTGGGCGGCAACCACTTCACCCGCGCCCTAACCAAGGACCTGAAGCTCACCTTCGCCAAGGCGGAACACCTCAAGCGCAACGCCACCAAGTCCGGCCCGGAGTTGAAGAAGATCCTGACTTCGCTCAAGCCGGTGCTTAACGACTTCGCCGGCGAGGTGCAGCGTTCGCTGGGCTACTTCACCAACACGCACCGCGATGCCACGATCGAGTACATGGTCGGCCT
Source organism: uncultured Planctomycetota bacterium (assembly GCA_963827935.1). Taxonomy (GTDB): domain Bacteria; phylum Planctomycetota; class Planctomycetia; order Gemmatales; family Gemmataceae; genus DATFNV01. The sequence goes on from CAWHCN010000008.1 coordinate 544,154, forward strand.
GGGGAGTGCGTTTCGGCTGCCCGGGTTGCAGCGGTTCCTGGCGGAGAAGTTGCAGCTGGATGTGCGCAAGCTGCAGAAGTTCGAGCGCGTCGGCGGCGAGGCGGTCATCAGTGCGCCGGCCTTCACCGAAAATGTGCTGAGCTTTGCCGTGGCCTACGGCCTGGCGGCCCAGGGGCTGAAGGTCACGCGGCTGCAAACCAACCTGCTGCCCCCGGAAATCCGCACCGAACGCCTGGTGCGGGCCAAGAAGCCGTGGGCGGCAGCGGCGGCGGCGGCACTGCTCCTCGGCACCGGCGGCCTGGCCTGGAGCTATGCCCTGGAGTTGCGCTCCGTCAACATCCAGGCCAACCCGCTCAAGGGCGCCCTGGCGGACGCCGATTCGGCCATCAACCTCGTCAAGGGGAAGCAGACCGCCTTCAAAAAGGCCCAGGACGAGGCCGACAAGGAAGAGAAAGCCGTCAAGGGCATCATTGCCGGCCAGGACGAGAAGCTGAACTGGGAAGCGCTCAACCGCTTCATCGTGGCCGCCATGCCGCGGCCCGACGGGACGAACCTCTCTGCCCTTGCCAAGAAAGATTATTACCAGCAGGCGGCGATCCAGGCCGCGGAAAAGTACAAATGGCACCTGACCCATCCCCGCGCCGGCCAGATGCTGGACACGGCCGACATCGATGCCGATCTCGTGCAGTTCAACATCCAGTCGGTCGATGCCCGCTTCTGCGATGATCTGTCGGCGTACTGGGCGCAGGTGAAGAAGGACCTCACCAACAACGAACGCCACAAGGTGCGCCCCGCCTCGCAATGGGAGAATGGGCCCAAGGAGAAAGACAACGGCTGGATCGTCGAGCTACGCGGTTACACTTACAACCGCTGGGGACAGACCTTTGTGGTCGAGGGGCTGGTGGATGCCCTGGCCCACGCCGGCGTTCGCGAGGCGGCAGCCCCGGCCGCGCCAGCAGCCCCGGGCAAGCCGGCGGCTCCCGGCAAGCCGGCGCCCCCGGCCGCCACGCCCCCGGCCCCGACGGATACGGGCGATCCGATCGTCGGCCACATCGACCACGTGGTGCTTTACAAGTCCGATAACACCATGAGCCAGGGTCTGCTGGATACTGGGTATGTGTCTGCTCTGGCCGCCGTGGCCCCGCCAGCAGCGGCAGGGGCGGGACAGCAGGGCGGCGGCGGCCCGGGCGGTGGTGGTCCGGGCATGGGCCTGGGCGGCGCGGGCCTGGGCGGCGCCGGGCGCCGGGCGGCGCAACCAAGGCCGGCCGCGCCAGCTGGACGCCACTTATCGCGTCGTCCGCCGGCACCGTGGGTAGTGGCGGCGCGGCCCCCGGAGGACGAGGCGCACCGGGCGGCGGCGGACTCACGACACCCCCCACCGTTGGCAACGTCCCAGGCGGGGGCGCGGGCACTGGCACCAAGCCGACCACCGGCGACAAGCCCGGGATGGCCCAACTGATTCGCACCGATTTCGTCGTCCTCTTCATCTGGCACGAAAACACACCTTCGGACAGCCTGCGGCCCACCACCCCGATCAGCACCGAAGCGGGCGGCCAGGGTGGGGGTGGGGGTGGGGGTCCGGGTATGGGTGGCGGCATGGGCGGCGCGTCGGGCGGAGGCAGTTCGCCCCACGGCGGCCACGGATCCAACGTGGATTGACCCGCGAGCCGGGCCCCACGGGCCCCCTGAAGTCCAAAGGTTCCTCCCCTGGTACGAACAAGGGTAGCTTCCGATGAAGATCGATAAAGAATATCTCCTGAAGAACCGCTTCTGGGTCAGCCTGATCGCCTTCGCGCCGATCTGGCTCGTCGTTCTTCTCGTGGCCTGGATCAGCATGGGCACCACGTTCAAGACCTATGCCAAGACGGTTGCCGACAAGAAAGCGGCGTTCAACACCCTGGGCGATGTCAGGAATGAGAGCTTCACCCAGCCGGTCATCGACCGGAAGGCCGAACTCGAGAAGGAAAAGAAGAAGGTCTGGAAGGAGGCCTGGAAGGGTCAGGATGCATCGCCGGGCAGGCCGGGGCTCATGTTCTGGCCTGAGAATCCGCGCTTCCGCAGCAGGGGCCTCCTCGAAACCAGCGGCTATTTCGGGCAAGAGATCCCCGCCGGCGAGCGTTCGGACTTCAAGGAGCCGGGGATTTACGATGCACAACTCCCCGTAGCGGGTGAAAATGGCGTCGCCCAGCGGCTCAGGCCCATTGAACCGAAGTCGAGCTGGGATGAACTCATCCACCGCGCCAGCTTCAAGGAGCGTGACCCCACCACCGAGGAAATCTGGCTGGCCCAGGAAGACCTGTGGGTGCAGAGCGAGCTGCTCGATGTGGTGCGGGACGCCCTCGTCTCCGCCGCCCGGTTCGAGAACGTGGTCAACTTCAAGCGGGTGGACATCCCCAAGACGGAGCTGGAGAAGTTATCGGCGCCCGCGGCTCCGGCCGGCGCGCCGCCTACCGGAACCACTGGGGCGGAAGAACCCAAGAAGCCCACCGTGCTGCGGCAACGCTTCCGCAACCCGCACTGGCAGCTCGACCTGGTGATGGAGCACCATGAGAAATCCAAAGAGCTGACGGCTACCACCGAAACGCGGCTGACCAACATCGACGCCGACCACGTCAACCTGCCGGTGGCGGGGCTGGAACTGGAAATCCGGCAGCCGAGTGCGACGCCGCCGAAGCCGGTACCCCTGGTCTTCGCGGGGGCCAGGCCCGATGCTCAGCTACCATTCGGCGGGACGCTGGCGCTGGCCAAGCCGGTGCCGCTGCCCCGCTTCGCTGCCAACCTCGACGACATGCCGCTCGAAGCCGTGCTGGTCAGCGATAAGGCCGATCCGCCGCTCCCGCAAGGCACGGTCCGCCAGCGCTTCCGGAACCCCAACTGGGAACTCGATCTGCTGCTGGAGACAGACGGCAAGGGGCAGTGGACCATCAGCGACAAGAGCCGGATCACCAACATCAACTCGACGCAGCGGACGTTGTCGCTGAGCACGGCCCAGTTTGCCGTCCGCCGCTTGGGCGAGCGCGACATCAAGGCCCGCATCGTGATCCCCGCGGAATGGCTGGCGTGGAAAGAAACCACCGATTTCAAGAAGCCGCAGGGAACCTTCGGCCACGACCGGACCCATCCCGAGATTGAGGTGGAGGAAGTCTTCACCTACAATACCGCCCCGATCAAGCGGATCGACTCGATCGACCTGTACACCAACTCGCACCGGACGGCCAACCTGGCGTTGAAGCCGGCGGCGCAGTTCCCGCCGCCCGAGGCGCCCAAGGACAGCACGGCCCAGCAGCCCGGCCCCGGCATGGGAGGCGGCCTGGGCGGCGGCGCCCTGGTCCCGCCCGGCGGAACCCTGGGGGGCGGCACGCCGGGAGGCGGAGGGCACGACGCCAGCAAGACGACCAACGGCCTTGTCCGCAACCGCTACATCTCCGTTACCGAGCAGGTGCGGCACATGCCCGTGGCCCTGTCGCTGGTTGTGGACCAGGCCCACATGCAGGACGTGTTGACCGCCGTCATCAACTCGCGCCTCCGCATCCAGATCACCCAGGTGCAGTGGAAACGCATCCGCGGCGTTAAGTCGATGGGGCCCAGCAATGGGCCCGGCGGCGGCGATCGGACCACCGCGCCCGGAGTCCCGCCCGGCGGGGGCGTCCCCGGCTCGAAGCCCGGTGTCTCGGGCGGCGGCGCCAGCCCCCCGGGCGGAGGAGGAAGCGGCGGTCGAGTCTCGGGTGGCGGCTCCAGCACCCCGGGCGGCGGCACGCCGCCGGGAGGCATCCCGGGCAGCGGCGCCAACACCCCCCCCGGCGGCGCCAACAACTCCGCACAGGGCAGCGGCGACGACAGTGACCCGAACCTCGTCGAGCTGGCCGTCTACGGCATCGCCGCCCTCTACGAACGCTACCCGCCCCGCCCGCCCGCCACCGCGGAGGGCACGGGCGGCGCCACCCCGGCACCGACGCACGGAGTGCCGCCGAAGTAAGCCTGTAGGGTGGGTCGAGCGGAGCGAGACCCACCGCACGCCGCCTACTACCAACTACCAACTCTCCCTATGCGGGAGAGGGGCTAACCGAAGATCGTGATCGCTCGCCCGCCCCAAGGCCCCGCTCTTGAGGAGCCAGCACATGGCGCTGAAAGATTTCGACTATAAGCAGTTTCTGATGGACCGCGGCGAGCGGATCGGCCTCTATACGGCCGGCGGCCTCGCGGTCCTGTTCATCTTTGGCAGCTTGGTTTGGCCGGGCAAGGCCCTGTTCAACGCCAGCCCGAAGGAAAACACCAACGTTCTCCTCAGCAAGGCCAAGGAAAAGACGTCGCAGGTGCAAACGCTCACGCCCACCGCCGACGAAGAGGCGAAGCTGCGCTTTGTCGATCCTCAGCTTCAGAAGCAAGCGGCCACCGTGGCCCTTGACCCAACGGGCTACCGCCTCACGGCCGAACTGTTCGCGCCGCGTGACGTCCAGTCGAGCAAGCGCCACAATCCCGACGTGTTCGGCCCCGAGGAGTTCCAGTTCGAGGTGGTGCCCGCCCAGCTCAGCACCTACATCATCGTGAACGAGGCCGGTACGGAGAAGATCGGCATCCTTAAGAACGTCTCGCAAGGGGGGCAAGCCGGGCAACAAGTCGCAGAGTCCGTTTGACAGGTTCGGCGGCGCCATGGGCGGCGGGCTGAAAGGCCCCGGCGGCGGCGGGAATTTCCCCGGCGCGCCTCCCGGCTTCGATTACAAGCGGAAGGAAGGCTTCGGCGGCATGCCCGGCATGCCGGGCGGCGGCACTGGCGCCGGCGGCGGCGTCTTCGGCGGCGGCACCGAGGACAAGAAAAACCTCGAAGTCCAGTATGTTGCCAAGGATGAACTCGAAAAATTCAACGACTCCAGCTTTGCCCGCGAGCTATACCCGCTGCCGATGGCCGTGGTCGCCGGCAGCTTCCCCCTGGCGGCCCAGGTCGCCGAGTTCCAGAAAGCCCTCCGCGTCGATCACCCCGGCCGCGTGGTCCAGGAGACCATCATCGACAAGGACCGCCGCGGCAACCCGATCACCCGCTCCGCCTTCAGCTTCCTTGGGTTCTACGTCGAGCGGCGGACCTTTGGCGCGGACGGCAAGATGATCGACGACTGGCGGCGCATCGACTTCGAAAGCAAGGACAGCCCCTACATCAACGTGATGCGCCTGGTCGGCCATGAGAGGGCCAAGGAAGACCCGAAGCTGCAGCCGCTCCTCCTCCAGGGGCTTTGCCTGGCCCGACCCGTGCAGATTCCCCTGAAGGCACAAGACGAGAAGGCCGCGGAGGACAAGGGGAAGCCCTACCCCGCCCTGGAAGAACGGCTGCCCAAGATCCGCGACACGCTGGCGGCGCTGACCCCCAAGCAAACCAAGCCGCCCGTGGCCCACTCCTCCAAGTTCGACGAGGGGTACAATCCCTTCGGCGGCGACGCCGCCCCGCCCGCCGACGGTCCGCCGGATTCCGAGCAGCCGGCCGCCAACCAGGAGTGGACGCCCGCCAACTACTGCGTCGTCCGCTTCCTCGACCTGGCCATCCAGCCCAACCAGTCCTACGAGTACCGCATTCAGATTCGCATGGCGAATCCCAACTACGGCAAGCCCGATAGCGAGGTCGCCTTCCCAGCTCTGTCCAAACTGCGCGAACTCGATTCCGACTGGTACGACGTCAAGGGCCCCGACGGCCAGGTCCTGCGCGTCTCGATCCCGGCGGACCTCCACTACTATGCGATGGATGAGCAGGCTTACGAGCTGTCCCTGGCGGGGCTGAAGAAGATGAAGCGCGGCATCTACGAGGGCATGAACTTCGGCAAGAAACCCGCGGACCCAACCCGGCAGACCGTGGTGCAGATCCATCGCTGGATGGGGATGTACGAATTCACGCGCGGCAGCAAGACCGATTTCTACGGCGTGGGCGACTGGATCGTCGGCGAGCGCATGTTCGTCTACCGCGGCGAGCTGCTCGGCCAGAAGGCACCCACCCACGTGCCGATCTGGGCACCCGAGCAGAGCGGCTTCATCCTGGCGGGCCGGCCGGTGACCAGGAACGTCCTCGACAAACGGCCCACCGAGGAGCTGACCCTCGTCAAGCCGGACCGGGCCCCACTGCTGGTGGACTTCGAGGGGGGCACGGTGACCTACCGCCACGGCGGCGCCCCGGTGCCCAAGAACGAGGACGGCACCCCGGTGGAAGGCGGTGCCAAGCCGGCAGTGGGCGGCAACGTCACGATGGTCGGCACCACTACCGAGGTTGTGCTGCTGACACCCGACGGCAAGCTGGTGGCCCACGACAGCGCCACCGATGAAACGGACGAAACCCGTGTGATGCGTGAGGAAGAGTACACGACTCGCGTGAAAGAGGCAGCCACGGGCAAGGCGGCCGAGGCGAAGCCGCCGCCCAAGCCGATGTAAGAGTTCGGTCCCCTATTTACCCACGCCGCTTGCGGCTTCGCACCATGCGAAGCCGCCAGCGGCTTTTGCATTTCTCCTGGCTTGCCCCGCTTCCCGGACGCGGTTGGGTTTGACCGCCCGGCCACAAAGCTTAGAATAGAACAGATGGGGTCCAGCCACGGACGGCGGCCCATCGCAGGTACGGACGAGAGAGGGGCACTCATGACACCTCTGCGCGCGGACCATCCGCTGCGCCGGTTGTTCGCCGGCTACACCGAGCAGACGTTCATCAATCGCCTGGGGCTGGGCGACCCGCCCCTGGTCGATTACCTGGCCGGGCTGCTGGTCCGGTTCGTACACCTGGATACGGTCTATCGGCTGCGCAGTGCCCAGGGCCGGCGGCTGGAAGAAGTGGCCGAGATGGTCATCGAGGCCGAGGGGATGCCGCCCGCCGGCCGCACCCGACGCGAGGTCTATCGCCACATCGGCGATTTCACCCTGTTCTGGACCGGCGTCTACCCCGAGGCCATCAGCCGGCTGCGCTCCGTCCTGTCGCGCGATTTCTTCATCGACTACTGCGAGCAGGGAAAACGCTCTTACTACATCGCCAGCACCTTCGAGGACGACGCCTACCGCGAGGAAGCTCCGGTGCTGCGCCGGCTGAGCGAAGACTTCGAGCTGTGCGCCTACGGGCTCAACCAGGTGCGCCGCGAGTGGGAACGAGGACAACCGTCGATCGCGGATGCAGCTCGCAAGCTGCTCAGCTGATACCGGCGAGCAGAGCCCGGAGCGTGAGCGACGGGTCCTGCTAACCCGTCGCTCACGCTCCGGGCTCTGACAATCACTCCTTCGGAGCCGTGAAGTCCGCCAGGTAGAGCTGCGAGGGTTGCCGCCCGTCGCGCGTCGACGTCCACATCAGCTTTTTGTAGTTCGGGCTGAAGACCGGCAGCACGTCGGCGCCGGGGGCGTGGGTGATGCGCACTTTCTTGCCGGTTTCGATATTCATCCAATACAGATCGTAATTGGGCCGGACGGCCGGGTTGCCATGATCGGCGCCGGCGTAGATGATGTGCTTGCCGTCCTTGTACCAGTACGGACCCCAGTTGACCCAGTTGAGGTCGTCGGTGAGCGCCTTCTCGTTCTTGCCGTCGGCGTCGATGACGTAAAGCTGCAAGTGGTCCTTCTTGGTCCGGTCGCTGCGGAAGATGACCTTCCGGCCGTCGGGCGAGAAGAACGGTCCGCCGTTGTAGCATCCGGGGGTGTGCGTCAGTTGGCGCACGTGGCTGCCGTCGGCCTGCATGATGTACAGCTCCAGGTTGTCCGGCCCGGAGCGGTTGCTGCAAAAGACGATTTGCTTGCCGTCCGGCGAATAGCTCCCCTCGGCGTTGTACCCCTTGGCGTCGGTGAGGCGCTTGAGGTGCCCGCCGTCGGGATCGGCCTCGAAGATCGACATGGACGGATCGAAGTCCCAGCGGTAACGGCGGTGGATGCCGGCCTTGCGGTCGTCGTCGCGCTGCTTGTATTCCTCGGCGTACTTGGCCTTGGCCTCCGGGTCGAGGTGGCTGCTGGCGAAGATGATCTTCTTCCCGTCGGGCCGAAAGAACGAGCAGGTGGTCTTGCCGATGCCGGGGCTGACGCGGGTCACTTTGCCCGTGGCCAGGTCCTGGGTGAAGATCTGGTAGAACGGGTTGCCACCCTCCTTCTCCTCGGCCTGGAAGATGACGGTCTTGCCGTCGGGGGAGAAATAGCCCTCGCCGGCGCGGACGAAATCGCGTGTGACCTGGTGGATGTTGGCCAGGTACTGGCTCTCGGCCTTGCTCCAGTCGGGGGCGGGGGCGGGGTCGGCAGCCAGGGCCAGGACGGCGAGAAGGGGAAGCATCGGCGGCTCCTTGGAGGTCGGATTCTGACGGCGGGGCGGGCCGGGTAGATCATTATATGACCGAGGCCAGCGCGATTCCCTGTTCGCTGTGTGGCCGGGCCTTTGGCAAGTCGGCCCTGACCCGGCACCACTGCCGGCCGCGCCAGAAGGGCGGCACGACCGGCGATGTCGAGTTGCTTTGTCCGCAGTGTCACGGCATGGTCCACGCGACCTACACCAACGAAACGCTGGCGGCGCTCTACCCGACCATCGCCCAGTTGCGACAGGCGCCCGAACTGGCTGCATTCCTGCGCCGGGCTGCGCAAGCAGCCGGCGACTCGGCGCAAACGGAACTTGCCGCGGCGGCGGAAACTGTAGAATGGGGGCCCGTCGCTCGCGCTTTCGGGCTCGTGAAGTGCAAGGGTTCAGGGCCGGCGCACATCGCGCATGCCGGCGCAGGCCACCTCGATCTCGTTGACCACCTGGCGGACGCCGTCCACCTGGACGGCCACCGACTGAGCGACCTGCTTGAGGTAGTAAGTGGGCAGAAGGCCGCGAAGAATCAAGACATCGTCGCGGCGTTCGCAGGCCACGTTCCGCAGGGCCAGGTACGGGCTGTTGCGAAGGGCCCGCTCGACCTGGTCCACCGGATCGATCCGGCGCGGCGGAAGGGGACACAGCAGGGTTGTGCTACCGTCCGCAAAGGGTTCATGTCCGAACATGGTACGATCACTCCAGGGGGGAGAGCACCCGGTTCCAGAAGCAGCTCCAAGCTCATTCCGGACGGCGTCGTTGCCGCAGATTTGAGACGGATTCTCGCGGAGGTCGTTCCCCGCATGCGACAGGCACGGGCCGATGGGAGCAGATCACGCCCTTCTTGGCTGCTGGCTCGAACGGGCTTCATAGGCTCCGTAATCCGATACGGTGCGAGTGCAATACTTTAACGGTAATGGGCTCCGGGGCCCGCGTCAAGCATTTTTCTTCGCCAGGTCCCGCAAAATCCGCCACCGGCGCAGGGCGTACCGGTGCTATCGGTGGTACGACCTGCGCATGCGGCATTTCGCGTGCATTTTCTTGTGTGGCCATGAGGCCGTCACGGGGCGCTGATGGCCCGCAAGCCTTCGTCCACTTCGGCCGGCGTGGGCCGTGCCACCTGCCGCACCACCACGCCGTCGCGCAGGAACACCAGGGTCGGCCACAGCTTGACCCGGAACGAACGCCCCAGCGGCTGGCCTTTGCCGTCCTCGATCCAGCGATAGCGGACTCCCGGGTAGCGTGCCAGCGCCGCCGCCAGGGCCGGTCGCAGCGCCTGGCAGTAGCCGCACCACGTCGCCCCAAACTCCAGCAGCACCGGTCCCTGCAGACGGTCCACCTCGGTCCGCGTGGGCTCGGGGCCCAGGTCGTCCTCCACGGTCATCGGCGGGTCCCTTCGGTCTTCAAGAGCAGCCAATCGCCTCCTGCTGGGACAGCAAATGGCCCGCCTGGCGCGAAAAACTTGTTGCTCGGGTGGCACGCTCTGAGGTACTCCGAAGGGCGTGCAGACCGTGCAGCACGCCCTTCGGAGTACCTCAGAGCGTGCCACCCAGGTGAAAAGCGCTGATCGATCTGACCCGCGTCGCCTGAATCTGCGCCGGTTGCATCGCCTTTGAGGCTTCCCCTGGGGGCGCCGCGCCCGAATGCCTGGCGGCGTTGCGATCGCTAAGTTAAACTCATTGCCAGCAGGCGCGGGACCGATGATCCCTTCATGAAGGAGGCCACCCGGTGGACGCGAGTATCCCAGCAGCGCCCGGACCGATGCACGACGACTGGCCCCTCAACCTGGCCAAGGACGGCGGCCGTCGCGTCATGAATGGCGGCAACGCCTACGAGGACGATCTGGAATCCGCCCCGGCCGGACCCGAGCCGACGGACGATTCCCCGCCCGCCGGCGACGCGGCGCTTTCCTGTTACGAGTGATCCGCTCTTTTCACTTCAGCAGCTCGTGCCCCGACAGCTTGAGGCTGCGGGCCGTCTGGCCGCCCACGGGCAGGGCGATGTCTGGGGCCCGTTCCGAGGCCACGCCCGGCGTGGCCGTCACCACGAGTACCGTCGCCGGCAGATCGAACGCGCCAACGCGGACCCAGGTGTGATGGTAGCTGGCCGAACTCTTCAGCGCGTCCGCCTTGCCGGCCCAGCTGTTCACCACGTAGCTGACCGGCAAATAGCGGTCCTCCTTGTTCAGCCGATTCTCCATGACGGTGATGGTGAAGCGGCTCTCCTTCATTTGCCGGTTGACCACGATGATCTGGCGGTCGCGCACCCGGTAGCTGGAGTGGAACTCGTCGTCCAGCACGCGGATGGCCCGGCCCAGCGGATGGTGCGGGTTCTCGTCAAGGAAGGCGCAGGGTGTATCGGCCGAGGCCGAGTTGTCGAGGCGATGCGCCGCCAGCGAGGCCAGTTGATCCTTGGCCCACTTGACCGCCTCTGGCGCCGCCTCCGCCACCTGCACGGTCACCTTCCCCTTGGGGCTCACCTCGACGGTTCCCTTCGCCACCTGTCCTTCGATGTTGATTTCGATCCGGGCTCGAAAGCCGGAGAAGTGATCCCACTGGGCGCGGGCGGCCCGGGCGTCGGCCAGCAGCTTGGTGGCCGCCGGATTGGCGGGCGGCTTGTCGGCACCCCAGGCAGGCAGAACCACGATGGTGAGGAGTACGACGGGTGCGATGCGGATCATGACTGGCATCCTCGCATGAGGGGCGACCATCGGGGCAACCTGTTGTCGTGGACGACGGGCTCCTTCTTGACTTTGCGAATCACGCAGAAGTACGTCCATCCCTGCCTCCCGGGATGCACGGTCCAACATTCTACCACCACAGGACCAACGCCACCCCCACCAACACAACCACCGCCGCGAATCCGCCCAGGGCCCCGTAGCCCAGCCGGGCCCAGCGGCCGTAGTTCTGGTCTTCCTCCACGCCAGCGCCGTCCAGGAAACGTTGTTCTGCTCCTCGATGAGGCGCTGAAGGACGCCGGGGACGAAGGCCTGTTCGCCGGCAGCGTTGGCTCCGGTGGCGCCCAGGTAGCAGCCGCCAAATAGGAGCGGCTCGCCCTCATGGTAAACCAGGCCGCGCGTCAGGATACGGCTCAGTCGCCGTTGCCGCTCCAGCAGCTGAAACATCGCCTGATACAGTCGCGTGTTCACCTCGGTGACGGTGGCCATGTCGTCCTGGCCGGGGCCTTCCAGGCGGAAGCAGCGTGTTACCCAGCTCGGGAACATCGCGGCGCAGATGAATTGCAGACCGCTGTCGATCATCTTCAGCGCCCCGTCGCCGGCTACCTCTGGGGCCAGCGGAAAGCGCTGGCCAACGCGGCGCTGACGGTCCTTCTCCGGCACGTGCTGCAGGAATTCGCGGAAGCCGGGGATGTTCTCCAGGTCGCACACCAGGGCAAAGACCGGGCACAGGACCTTCAGGTAGCGCCCGCACGGCGGTCAGGTCGGTGCGCAGAACCTCCGCGGTCTGGCCCGCATCATCGTCGGTGTCGGTGCCGGCCCAGGGAACCAGCAGAAGGATGCCGTTGATCGGGCAGAACGGCTTGCGGTCGCGAACGATCAGGCGGCAGAGGTGAGCCAGGCGGGCAGCACACAGGTCCACCACGGCGGTTTCGCGGAGCAGCGGCGGGCGCTTGCTGCGAACCACCGCGGCATGCTCGGATTGCTCCTGCCCCAGCAATTGCCGCACCTGCGCCTGTTCCGGTTCGGTCAGCTCGCGTCCCTCCTTGCGGGCCCGGCTCAGGATGACTTGCACGTCCTGGAGTTGTCCGCCCGGGGCCATCGTGCTGTAGCCGCTGCTGTCCGCGTCGCCCCCTGTCTGAGGCAGGACGCCCGGGCCTCCTTCGCCCGTGATCGTCAATCGGCGGACCTGCTCGCCGGTCAGCGAGGCGCCGGCGCAGGTCAGCCAGATGGCGTCGGCCGTGGCATAGGCGTGCAATGGGGCGTTGCCAGCCGGCGCCCCGGGGACGCGCAACGGCCGCTGGGCCGACGGAAACGCCGCTTTGAAGAACGCCCCCTCGCCGCCGACCGTCTCGCCGAGCACCAGGAAGAGCGGTGCGTCGGTCAACCCAAGCCCCGACTGGTGCAGCGCGTCCATGGCCTGGTTCCAGGCCGCATCGATGTCCGGGAAGTCGGACTCGATGTCTTCCGGCACCAGCAGGCGGTAGAGCGCCCAGGCCAGCCAGCCCAAGACATAGCAGAGCAGGAAGAGGATGGGCAGCCAGTTGTCGGCGAGGGACGGCGTGCGGGGAATTAGCTGCCCGAGCTTGAGATACACATTCAGGTAATGCAGGCCGATGACGGCGCCGATCACCAGGATGATGTGGATGGCCCAGCGCAGCCCGCGGCTGATGTGCCGCCAGACACCCGCCTTGTCGAAGATGGGCACGATGAGTGCCGCCAGGCTGCCGATGCCGTTCCAAATCAAAACGATCAGTGCCCGCATGAACGTCCCCGCGTTACAACAATTTGTCAGAAGCCCGGAGCGTGAGCGACGGGTCAGGCCAACCCGTCGCTCACGCTCCGGGCTCTGAATTCACTTCCCCACATGATAAACCGCGAACGCCGTCACTGCGGGAATCAGAATCAGCAAGGCCACGGCCCAGAACAGGATCATCCGGTTAAAGCGATCGTGGCCGTGCAGCGGCCGGACGCTCAGGGCCGGCCGGCTGTCTGGCGGCAATTCCGGCCCCTTCTGTTGCAAGTGCTGAAACATCTTCTCCCAGGCTCGGCGATACTCGGCCAGCCGGGCCGGGTTCTCCACACATTCACCGCGGAAGCCGAGCAGCATGCACAGGTAAAAGACTTCCAGCGCGTCGGGCCGGTCCGAGGCCCGCTCGGCCTGCTCCCAGAACTTCCAGGCCCGATCGTTGCTGTGATACAGCGCGTCTTCTAGCTTGCGGTCGTTCCACGCCTCGCCCCAGGGCGAATCGAAGATGAAGTTCTCGTCCAGCCAGCAGGCCAGGGCGTAGCGGACGCCGAGGAAATGGCCGGTGCCGTCGCCGCCGAAGTCCGGCCACTGCTTCGCCTGCTCCTCGCTCTGGAGCAAGCCGCGCAGGGCGGTCATCTCGGTGGCCATGTCCAGCTCCTCGCCCTTGTGCAGCCGCTCTTTCAGGTGCAGCCCATAGGCGATCACCGGATGGACCAGCCTGGCGATTTCGGCACGCATGTCAGTCCTCGGAGTGCTGTCTCAGCTCGGCGAACCGGCAGCGTAAGCTGCCGGGTTTGGGGCTACCCGGCAGCGTAAGCTGCCGGGTTTGGGGCTACCCGGCAGCTTACGCAGCCGGTTCGCCGCTCCGGCCACTCGCGCGTCTGTGGCGCCACGACGAACAGGGTGAAGCGCATTGGCGTGGTCTGCCCGCCACGCTTGATCTTCAGCACCTCCTGCTTGTCGATGCTCCCCTCGATCTGCTGTTCATTGAGGCGGATGGCCAGGGTCAGCCCGGCGCGGACGCGGTCCCATTCTTCCTTTTGCGAGTCACGATCGATCTGAAGGTAGGCGAGGCCGTTGCGGCGCGGCAGGACGGCGGGCGGATTGACGGCATGGGTGAACTTCAGTCCGGCCATGCCACGGGCATAAAGTTCATCAACCCGGCTGGCGCTGCCGACCTTCATGCGCAGCCCGCCGCCCAGCAGCAGGGCCAGGCACTCCTCGGGCGACAGCGAGCTGGTGACGCCGATGTACAGGGCCCAGCCGGGCTCCAGCCAGGTGGGCTTGTCGAGGCCGACCTGGAGGCGCAGGCCGGCGCCGATGAACGGCCGTTGCTCGTAGGTTGGAATCTCGACACATTCGAGCAGGTGGTCCAGATACTGCTTGACCCGCCCAAAGCAGCCGCCCAGGTCGTCGTGGTCGTACTGCGGCAGGGCCGGCGGCACCAGGACCGCCGCATCCAGGATGCTCAGTTGCCCCACCAGTCGGCACAGCTCCAGGTACGCCGTTAACGGATGGATGCCGCGGGCGAACGCCAGAATGCCGAGCAGGGCGCTGGCCTCGTTGAGCAGACGGAGCTGATAGAACATCGCCGCCTCGCCCTGGCTCTGGCTGTCGAAGCCGATGCCGCGCGTGCGGACCTGGGTAAGCAGCAGCTCGCTCTTGCGGCCGATGCGGTCGTAAACGCTTTGCAGGATGTCCGCCGCCAACCCCTTCCAGGCATCGCAGGCCAGGACAGGGGGAATATAGGCCGTGTCAAGTTGCGGTGCGGCGTCGGCACGGGCCGACTTCTCGATGCGGGCGATGCGCAACAACTCATAGCCGGCGTGCTCGGCCGGGGCCTCGTCCGGCGACAACAGCAGGGTGACATTAAGCCGGCGAATCTCGATGGGCCGGGGGTTGGTCCCCTGGTTTTCGTCCTCCACGTCCAGCGAGTTGACGAGATAGCGGATCCCCTCGGCGGCATGGCCATCCACGGCGGCATTGGGCCGCCCCGTTTGCAGCACGGGCACCCCAAGGAAGACGTTGAGCGTGGCGTGGTGCTCCAGGGCAGCCTTGAGAGGCAGCCGCGGCAGCACGCCGTTCTCGGGGACCGAAACCAGGCTGCCGTCGCGCAGCCGGCCCTTCAGGGAGCGCACTTCCAGGTGTTGGTTCCCCAAGGCGGCCTCGTCGATCTCGATGGCGCGCAGGCCCCAGCTATAGGAATGGTCCCAGCTTTCGCTGAGGTGCGCGAGGTGCAGCCCATGCTGCTCGGCCGCCTGGAAATGGTGCGGCTGGAGGAACATCCCCTCGTGCCAATGAACGGCTTCAGGGCGCCATACGGTCGGCTCAGCCTTTCGCGCGGTGCCTGGAGTGGATGAGGTTCCAGCATAGCGAAGCGAAGGCGGTTTGCCATCGTCAATTTGTCGGGGCAAGACGCATTCCAGCCTCTTCGAGGGGGTGGCAGGCACTCCCCCCGGATCACACGCACCTCGCTGCCGGCCGATGATTCCCTTTGTGCGATCCTCCCGCGACGGGTAGACTCGCCGATACCTCCGCTGCCCTCATCTCATGGAGTCCTCGCGTGTCCGATTCCACTCCAGTCCACCCGATTCCCGAGCCCGACACCCAGGCCACCCTGCCGCCGCTCGATGTCGATGCCACCCTGCCACCGACGCTCGCCGACGGCACCCCTCCCGCCGACGCCGCACCGGTCGATGGCGTCCGCTACCGCGTCCTCCGTTCCCATGCCCGCGGCGGACTTGGCGAGGTCTTCGTCGCCCTGGATACCGAGGTCGGCCGGGAGGTCGCCTTGAAGGAAATCCAGGACGAGTTCGCCGACGACCCGGCCAGCCAGGGGCGCTTCCTGCGCGAGGCCGAGGTCAACGGCCGGCTGGAGCACCCGAGCATCGTGCCCGTCTATGGCCTGGGCCGCCATGCCGACGGCCGACCCTACTATGCCATGCGCTTCATCCGCGGCGAAACGCTCGACGCCGCCGCCCGTCGCTTTCACGAGGCCGACCGCCCCGGCCGCGACCCCGGCGAGCGGGCCCTGGCCTTTCGCCAACTCCTGAGCCGCTTCATCGCCGTGTGCAACGCCGTGGCCTACGCCCACTCGCGCGGCGTGCTGCACCGCGACATCAAGCCGGCCAACGTGATGCTGGGCAAGTTCGGCGAGACGCTGCTGGTGGACTGGGGCCTGGCCAAGGTGATGGGCCAGGCGGAGAGCGCGTCGCGGCAGGACGAGCCGCCCCTGGGGCCGTCCAGGGACGGCGTGGAGCACACGCAGCAGGGCGCGGTGCTGGGCACGCCGGCGTTCATGGCCCCGGAACAGGCAGCGGGCCGGCTGGACCAGGTCGGCCCGGCCAGCGACATCTACAGCCTGGGGGCGACGCTGTACGTGCTGCTGACGGGTCGGGCGCCGTTCACCGATCCGAACATCGCGCTGTTGTTGGCGGCGGTGCAGATGGGGGAGTATCCGCGGCCGAGTCAGGTGAAGCCGGGGGTGGCGCCGGCGCTGGAGGCGATCTGCCGCAAGGCGATGGCGTTGCAGCCGGGGGACCGTTACGAGTCGGCGGCGGCGCTGGCGGGGGACGTGGAACACTGGCTGGCGGACGAGCCGGTGAGCGCCTGGCGGGAGCCGTGGGGAGTGCGTTTGGCGCGTTGGGGCAGGCGCCATCGCGCCGTGGTGACGGCGGCGGTTGCGACCGTGGTGGTCAGAGCAGCTGCGCAGCATCGAGGAAATGGGGGGAAACCTGGCTTGACGGTGTGCTGTAAGTGCTTATGTTCAGCTGAGTTACAAAACGCACGGATGCGGACCTCTGGCAGGACAGGAGGGTGACCAGGGCATTGGTCGCACGCCGTGCGTAATGGTCGTTGAAGACTAAGCCGGCAGCGACAAGACCTATGGCGGTCGTCGCTGCCGTTCCCCTTTGGCGGCATCCTTTTGCGACTCCTGCCTGCTTTTGCGACTCCTACCTGCTGCTGTGCAAGCCATGATTATCGCAATTCTGCGATTTGCAGGCTTGCCCTTCATTACGGGTGCGCACATAATGAGAAAGCGACGGAGGTATGCCGCAAACAATCTTGCGGGTGTTCCGCGACGCTGATGGGACAATCCCCGTCGTGGAATGGCGCAAGGAACTGGCGGAGACTGAACCAAAGCTTACGCTAAGTGTCTTCAGCGTATCCTCCTGCTTGCGCAACTCGGGAGCGAATTGCGCCGCCCTCACGCGGATACATTGCGGGATGGAATCCATGAACTGCGATGCAAGGTGGGAAGGGTCAACTATCGAATCCTCTATTTTTTCATGGGAGCGAATACTGCCTGTCTATCCCACGGCTTTACGAAGGAGGGCGAGATCCCAGAGGCCGAGATCGACCTTGCGGTAAAACGCAAGATTCTGGTGAAGAAATATCCAGATAGGTACACGGCAGAATGGGAGGTCTGATGGCACGCACTAGGGACTTCACCAAGATTATCCACGCGGAGCTTGCAGCTGACCCTGAACTCGCTGAAGCGGTTGAGTTTGAGTCCATCAATGCAGACATTGCCGCGAAAGTTTACGAGGCCAGAACGGCTGCCGGTCTGTCGCAAAAGAAGCTCGCCGAACTCGTCGGAACTCAGCAATCGGTCATTTCCCGAATTGAGGATGCTGATTACGACGGGCATTCCCTCAACCTGCTGCGACGAATCGCAAGAGTGCTCGGGAAGAGGCTCCGCATCGAGTTTTACGACGGAACTCCAGTGTCAGAAGAGGTCGTTGCGACGTTCTCGCCAGCCTGGGAGATTCAACAACGCTGGGGTGAGGGCTGGGGCGATGTATGGCTTCATGAAGCCACGAGCATTCCCCAAATCACGAAATACCCGGAGAAAATGGCGGTATTGCCAACCCGTACCGACTTCTTGTCAGCGCTGAATGCGTTGACGGAATCCGGTGAACCTGCAAAAGTTCACCGCAGGTCGAGGTTTTGTCAACATGGCCGATGATTCCTATCCGGTAATGCCATGCCAAACGTGACCGGCAAGGAACTTTTGAAATCCGCACGCGATGCGAAGAAGATGCGGCTACAAGGGATTCGTCTCGCGGAGTCATCGTGCAGGTTGGGAAGCCTGAAGCCAGGGCAGCTGCCGCCCACTGCTACCCAATCAGTTACGCTTTCAGGAGGGGCGGATAAGGAGCGGAAGCAACTCGTCACGCGGATCGCATTTAAGATCGTTTCCACATATGACGATATGCCGCCTGGCGCCGAGCCAGCTCTCGTGATTACGGCGACATTTGATCTGCAATATACTCTTATCAAGCCCCTCTCCAAGGCAGGCATGGAAAGGGCCGCACATGCGACAGGTATGATGGTAGCATGGCCGTACTGGAGAGAATTCGTCCAGTCAACCACTGTACGCATGGGGCTCCCGCCGTTCCCAGTACCTCTGATGAATGTCACGGACATTGGCAAGGACGCTGGTCTCGATAGGCAGAAGCCTCCAGCAGCTGGGCCATGACATCCTCGTCCGGATTTCCTGACACCCGGCCGGGTTCTCTTTCAGACGGCCGCATTTTCTGACGGCCTTCAATTACATGGCAAAGCTTGGCAGGGGCGACTACGGGAGGGGGAGCTGCGCGGCGAAGCCGACACCAACGCGGCCGAAGCGCGGAAAAACGCGGCCGAGGCGCGCGAGAACGCGATCACGGCTCAGAACAACGCCACCAGGGCCACTGAGAACGCGGCGGAAGCGCGGCGACAGGTGGAGCGGTTCGAGGTCGGCCACGGCCAGCGGCTGCTGGACAGCGGCGACCTATTCGGGGCGCTGTTGTGGTTCGCCCAACCGCTAACGGCGACCCCCCCCCGCCGGCGAACGAGGAGATACACTGCTACCGGCTCAGCTATCACTGGCGTTACACGACCCGGCCCACCCTCGTGCAGTGCTTGTTCCACCAGGACCAAGTGTGGTTCGCCGTGTTCAGCCCGGACGGCCGCCGGGTCGTCACCGCCAGCTGGGACAAGACGGCACGGGTGTGGGACGCGGCCACGGGCGAGGCCTTGACGCCACCGCTCACGCATCAAGACCTAGTGGATCAGGCGACGTTCAGCCCGGACGGCCGCCGCGTCGTCACCGCCAGTTACGACAACACGGCGCGGGTGTGGGATGTGTCGCTGGACGATCGTCCCGCGGCCGACTGGGTGCGGCTCGCCGAGCTCCTCGCCGGCCAGCGCCTCGACCGCTTCGGTGCCGCCCAGCCCCTGTCCCCGCAAGAAATGCAAGAGGACTGGGAGTATCTGCGCATCCGCTATCCGCGGGACTTCAGCGTGACCGCGGAGCAGGCGTTCGCCTGGCACCGGGCCGAGGCGGCGAAGTGCCTGCAAGAGAAGAACCCCGGCGCCGCCCTGTTCCATACCCTGCACAGCGGCCTGGAGTGGCCCCTGCTCAGCGGCCGGCCGGGGTGGTGAAAGCGAAACACTAATCGACGCTGATCCACACTAATCGGAAAGTGCGTTTCCATTCTTCTTTTAGCGAAGATTAGCGCGGATCAGTGTTCCATGTACTAATCGACGCTGATCCACACTAATCGGAAAGTGGATTTCCATTCTTCTTTTAGCGAAGATTAGCGCGGATCAGTGTTCCATTCCTTGTGCAGGCGTTCGCCTGGCACCGGGCCGAGGCCGCGAAGTTCCTTGCGGAGAAGAACCCCGGCGCTGCCCTGTTCTACACCCTGCACAGCAGCCTGGAGTGGCCCCTGCTCAGCGGCCGGCCGGGGTGGTGAGGGGGAAACACTAATCGACGCTGATCCACACTAATCGGAAAGTGGGTTTCCTTCCTTCTTTTGGCGAAGATTAGCGCGGATCAGTGTTCCATTCCTTGTGCAGGCGTTCGCCTGGCACCGGGCCGAGGCCGCGAAGTGCTTCCACGAGAAGAACCCCGGCGCCGCCCTGTTTCACACCCTGCACAGCGGCCTGGCGTGGCCCCTGCTCAGCGGAAGGCCGGGGTGGTGAACAAAAATGGCAGCCATGTTTCGACGCACCAAGTGGTAGCGGACCGCCGCGGTTGAGACCTTGGAAGCCCTGCCCCGGAGGGGGAGACGGCCAAAAGCAACAACCATGCCGAACACAATTGCGGTACTCGGGAGCGAGGGGTGAGGGTTGCAAGAGGACATTCCTACCGCTTCGCCCGTTCGTTGAACCGAATCAAAGCGTTGCCAACCCGCACAAGATCGCCGGCGTGCAGGGGCATTGGCTCGGTGACGCGAACGTCGTTGACATAGGTCCCGCCCGCTGTTTCTTCGTCGGTGATAACGTACTGGTCGCCCTGGCGCAGAATGCGAGCGTGAAGCCGCTCGATGGCCGGGTCGCCGAACAGCCCCAGGTCGCAGGCCTCGGCCCGCCCGATGGTCAGGACGGGGCGGGCCAGAAGCATCTCGCGTCCCTGGCGGAAGCCGCGTTCCACCCGTATCCAGGCCTCCTTCAGAACGACCTGGGCCACGCCAATCATCAGGCCGATGCACAAGCCCAGGGCCACGAACCCGCTGGCGCTCGGGGTCCACAAGTCGGCCTTGTCTGGGAGGAGGCCGCTCCAGCCGCTGTCCAGGAGTCGGTAGAGGAAGCCGCCGAGCAGTCCTCCGGCAGCGCCGCCGAGAATGCCGCGGAGCACCTTGCGCTGCACACCCCGCAAACTCTCCTCGCGCACCCAGGCTCGGAGGAAGTCGAACACGCCGATCGCCGCGCCGACCAGGACGCCGGTGACTGCCCAGCCCAGGATCAGGAGGAGGGCCAGTCCCTGCCAGTCAAAGAGGAGCTGGCCCAAGACGCCGCCGAGAAGGCCGCCCACCGCCCCGATAGCCACGCAGGCGAGGACGCGCGGCAGGATGCGGCGGAACTGGCGAAACGAAAAGACCCAGAGCGCGTCCACGAGGCCGAGGGCCAGGGCGACGAACGTGCCCAGGCATAGCCCTTTGATGCCGGCATTGCCCAGGGGGTCGCCGCCGGCGAGGGCGCGCCCCGCGGCCCAGCCGCCTGCCGCGGCCCAGCCGCCACACAACGTACACCAGTAGACGAACAGGCGGAAGGACATGAGAACGGATTCCTCCCACGGGGGGCGGGCCCTTACTGGAAGATCTCCTGCTTGATCTCCACTGGCACACTCTGGGCAACACCGGTGCTGGTCTTTACCGTGAACTCATACTGTCCAACGGATCCGGCCTCGACCCGCCAGGTGATGGGGCGATTGCCGCCGCGGACGTCCGCCGCCGCCTTCGGCACGGGCTGCGTCGGACTGCCGGACAACACCTTGAACCCGTCGGGGAGCACCAGGGTCGCGGTCTCGTCGCCCGTCAGGCCGACCGAGTTGACGTAGGCCACCACGGTCAGCGTCTTGCCCGGGCGGAAGACGCCATCGACCGTGACGCCCAGGGCACTCCCCGCGCTGGCCAGCTTCCAGAACCCGTACTCGAAGCCGATTTCGCGGCGCGCGCCCGGTTTGAGCGGCTGCTCCTTCCAGTACATCGCCACCGCTGAATCGTTCAAACCCAGCGATTTCATCGACAGAAAGGGCACGTCCCACAGAGTCGAGGGCCCCAGGGCCTTGCGGTCGAGCACGCGCAACTTGTCGTTGGGCCAGGCGCCGAGGGTGACGCGTTCCGGTATCTCCGCCATGTCGTCCAGGCGCAGGCGGAGATGAGCGATGGTGCCCGGGTGAGCCAGGTCCGCCGTCTCCAGGGCCTGGAGGAAGTCGGGGAGCGGCTTCTCCTTGGTGTCGCTCAGCTCCTTCAGGGTGTCGCACAGGTCGCTATCGCCGGGGATCGTGAAGGGAACGCCGTCGTTACCGCCGATGAACGTGTCGAGCAGGAAGCGGAGGCCCACCGTGTGGTCGCGCATGTCCTTGTTTTCGATCTCGTAGTGCACCTGGGCGGTGTCGAGCAGCCCGCTGGCCTGGCCGCGCACCAGCTCGACCCGTTGCGTCACCTCGATGTGGAGGTCGTCGCAGATCCAGAGCGAACGGGTCCCGTCGTGGGCCTGGCCGTGGTCGTCCTTCCACCCCTTCGCCTCGCTGTCCTCCCAGCGGCCGCGGGCACTGCCGAAGAGCCGTTCATCCGTGCCGTCGAAGCGGAGGCAGGTGTTATTCGTCCGACCCCAGGGGTCGAACGTCAGGCGGTTGACGTTGGCGCCGCTGCCGACTTCTTTGCCCTTGTACAGCGTCACCAGGCCGAAGCGCATCGTCGGCGACGGGTCGGTCAGCCAGCGCTTTTCCAGTTCGTCGTCCCGCCGGCTATCGTGAAAGCGGATGTCGACACGTGGCACCGGATCAGACTGCGGGGGTGGCTTCGTCGGCGCGACTGCCGGCGCCAGCAGGTCGCGCACTGCGAGGCACACGAGCAATAGGGCGAGAAGGCCGGCCGGGAGGAGCGTCACCCAGCGGCGCTGCGGGGCGGTCTTGCCCCAGGACGGCGGCGGCACCGCGGGACGGGCGACCGGCACGGCCGCTGCCCCAGATCTGGCCGGCACGGACGCAACCGGCCGGGAGGCCGGCGCCACGACGGTGGGCTGCCCCCCTATCACCAGCGTCACCGGTACATTGAAGTGCTGGCTGCCGTTAGCGGTCACCTCCACCCGCGCGTGGAGCGTCTCACCGGGACGGGCAGGCACGGCCGGCACATTGAGTGGCAGGAACGCACTACGGCCGCGAAACACGGTCGGCCCAATCTGCAGCCAGGGCTGATCGCTGGCCGCGTGAGCCACCACAGCCCGCGGCTCCTGGGTCACCACCGCGAGCACATATTCGAACTTCTGCCCAGGGATGCCGTGCAGTTCGACTGATTCCTCCCCCAGCTCCACGTGCGGCGGCTTGACCAGACCCAGGGCCTCGAACAACTGCTGCACCGCGGCCTGTCCCTTGGCCGTGGGCCCGGCCACCGGATAGGTCCAGCCGTTGCTCTCGTACCAGCGGGCCACGGCGCCGCTCTCGATCACGACGGCCGCCTCGGCCGGTGCGTGCTTTGCCTTCGAGGCCAGCTCGCGCGGGCTGGCGGCGCCGGCCAATACGCCGTCGGGGAAAGGGCGGACCGGCACGCACACGCGTACGGTCACGGTGACCGGACCCCCATTGGACTCGATCAGAACCTGCGCCTCCTGCGGATCGCGAAAGGCCCGCAACTGGCGACCGATGACCCGCACCGGAAGTAAGCTGCGGTCCGAGAATTGAAAGAGGAAGCGCTGGCGTTCCGGCCCATCACCCAGCGAGAAGCCAGGTGCATCCCTCGCAGCTAGCCGACCCGTACAGCAGCCGCATGCCCCGGTTGTGCAGGACCAACTCGACGCGGCGACTTTGGCCTGGCTGCAACGTGCCCAGATCGATCGCAGTCGGATCGACCTGCAGGGACGCTGGCCGCAGCGCCGGTGCCGGCAGACGGTTCAGGAACTCGTCCAGGGCCCGGGCGCCGTTGTGGGTCTGGGCGGCGGTGTGTGCGGCTAGCTCGGCCGCGTCGGCCAGGTCCGTCCGACCCTGGGCCCCCAGAAATGTAGCCAGGTGCCCTTTCGTCAACACGCCGACGGCCCCGGACGGATCCTCGTGACAGGCGACGGCCAACTGGTTGAAGTTGCGGCAGCTCCGACCGGACGGCAACACAAACGGGTTGGTGAATGGCCGGCTACCCGCGTCGATGGCACTGCTGTCCCCCTGCCCGTCGAGGGGCGTGCCGTCGCGATAGCAATAGGCCGCCTCGCGCGGATTGACACGGCGGCACTGCTTGCAGGTCCGCGACATGGGGATACCCCGCGGTAGTTAGAGACCCGCGTCAGCCCGATGATCGATCTGCCTGGTCCCCGCCGCGGCATTGCGAAGGGGTAGGATACGCAGTGGGATCCTAACTGGCGCCGGCGCCGCCGGTCAAGCATTTTGCCAGCGGCCCGATGTCCAGGCCGTCACGCGAAACGCGACAGGACTTCGGGGGTCGGTAGAATGATGTCCGGTCTTCCTCCTGCGCTCTTTCGGGAGACTGCCGTGACGACACCGCGTCAGCCGCCTTCCCACACGCCCCGGTCTGTCTCCGAAGCCCCAACCCGCCTGCCCGCGCTCGCGGACACTGAATCACGCACGATTCCCCCGCCTGTCGCTGCCGAGGCGGCAACTCTCCCACCGCCACCGGGCAGCTGCCGTGGCCAAGACGCTGATCGAGCACGCACCGCTCGATACTGGCCCGGGTCGCAGCGCCGTGCTGGGCTACGAGTTTCTCGGGGAGCTGGGGCGCGGCGGCATGGGAGTGGTGTACAAGGCCCGACACATCAAGTTGAACCGCCTGGTCGCCCTCAAGATGATCCTGGCGGGCTCCTACGCCCGGGAGGAAGACCTGGCGCACTTCCGAACCGAAGCCGAGGCCATCGCCGGGTTGCACCATCCGCACATCGTGCAGATTTACGATGTCGGCGAGCACGACGGCCTGCCCTACATCTCGCTGGAGTTCGTCGAGGGGGGCACGCTCGAAGGCCGCCTGGACGGCACGCCCTGGCCC
The DNA here is from genome assembly GCA_963827935.1 of uncultured Planctomycetota bacterium. GTDB lineage: Bacteria > Planctomycetota > Planctomycetia > Gemmatales > Gemmataceae > DATFNV01. The sequence goes on from CAWHCN010000008.1 coordinate 568,336, forward strand.
GCTCCCCGCGCAGCCCGGTTGCTGGAGACCCTGGCGCGAGCCATCCACGCGGCCCACCAGCGCGGGGTCATTCATCGCGACCTGAAGCCGGCCAACGTGCTGCTGGCGAGCCCCGGACCGGCGAGCCCCGGACCGGCGAGCCCCGGACGTGAGTCCGGGGAGTCTCTGACCCCAAAGATTACGGACTTCGGGCTGGCCAAACGCCTCGATCAGGACGCCGGCCAGACGCGGACCGGGACGATCATGGGCACGCCCAGCTACATGGCCCCCGAGCAGGCCGGCGGGCAGAAGCATGCGGTGGGCCCGGCCGCGGACACGTACGCCCTTGGTGCGATCCTCTACGAATTGCTGACCGGCCGACCGCCGTTCAAGGCGGCGACGCCTCTGGACACGGTCCTGCAAGTGATCCACGGCGAGCCGGTGCCGCCGGCGCAGCTCAATTCCAAGGTGCCGCGCGACCTGGAGACCATCTGTCTGAAATGTCTCCAGAAGGATCCGGCCCGGCGGTACGAATCGGCCGAGGCCCTGGGCGAGGACGTCCGCCGTTTCCTGGCAGGGGAGCCCATCCTCGCTCGTCCGGTGGGCCGCGTGGAGAAACTCGGGCGCTGGTGCCGGCGCAACCCGCTGGTGGCAGGCCTGACGTCCACGGTGGCGCTGGTGCTGGTGGCGGGGATCGTCATCTCGTCCTGGTTCGGCGTGGAGTCCAGCAAGAGTGCCCGGGAGGCGCGCCGCCGCCTGTACGTGGCGGATTTGCGTCTGGTCCAGCAGTCGTGGGAGCAGGACCAGTCCGCCCGCGTGCGCGAGTTGCTCGACGGCCAACGGCCGGAGCAGACCGACGGCACGGACCTGCGCGGCTTCGAGTGGTACTACTGGGACCGTCTGGCGCAAGCCGGCCTTCCCACCTTGGAGGCCCACCGCTGGGGCATCACCTGCGTGGGCTACAGCCCCGACGGCACCCAACTGGCCTGCGCCGGCCTGGACCAGACCGTGAACATCTGGGACGTGGCCGGCGGGCGGGTTGTGCGCTCTCTGCCCGAACACGGCGAGGCGGGGCATGCCGACACGATCACCAGCATCGCCTTTAGCCGCGACGGCAAGCGGCTGGCCTCAGCCAGTGCCGACAAGACCGTCAAGGTCTGGGACCTGGCAAGCGGCACGCTGTCCGCTACCCTGACCGGGTCCAGCGGCGCGGTCCGCGCCGTGGCGTATAGCCCCGATGGCAAGTACCTCGCCTCGGCGGGCGATGACCGCGAGGAGGGGGTGAAGATCTGGAACGTCGCCGGCGGCCCGGCCGTCTGGACCTTGCCGCATGGCGACGCGGTCCTCAGCCTGGCCTTCAGCCGCGACGGTAAACAACTGGCCTCGGGCGGCAAGGATAACGTGATCCGCATTTGGGATATGACGCGCTCACCCCCCGAAGCAACGCGGCCCCTTCGTGGCGGGCACACCCTGGCGGTCTCCGGCGTGGCCTTCAGCCCGGACGGCCAGCACCTGGCTTCCTCCAGCTGGGACGGCAAGGTGAGGCTGTGGGACGTGGCCGGCGGCCAGGTGATTCTGTCCAGGATGGAGCACGCGACCACAGTCTCCGGCGTGGCCTTCAGCCCCGACGGCAGCCGGATTGCCTCGGTCGGCCGGGACAATCGGGTGAAGATTTGGGACGCAACGACGGGGCAATTGCTGCTGAAGCCGCTCCGCCACACGGCCGCTATCCGTGGCGTGGCCTTCAGCCCGGACGGCCGGCACCTGGCTTCCGCCGGGGACGATCCCGCCGTGCGGATCTGGGATGTCGCCGATGGTCGGGAGCTGCAAGTTCTCGATCGAACCGTCGAGCCTCTGGCATTCCGTCTCGACGGAAACCCTCTGGGTCCGGGTGCCCAGGATCGACTCGTGAGGGTTTGGGATCGCGTCGGGCGACAAGCAACGCTGACCTTCACGGGCCACGGCAAGTTGGCGGCCACCTCCGTTTGCTTTAGCCCGGACGGTAAGCACCTGGCCTCGACGGACTGGCAACAGGGGCCCTTACTTTGGGACCTGGATGGGAACTCGCAACGCTTTCCGCTTCCAGCCGGGTTGGACCGGCTGGAGTTCGCGCGAGCCTCGCGTTCAGTCCGGACGGTCAGCGGCTGGCGCTGGCCGCGAAGGACGGGGTGGTCATCACCTCGGTTCAGCCCGCGGTTTTCTCCCCGCGCGTACTCGTGGGCCATGAGGGTCCGGTTCGCAGTGTCGCCTGGAGCGGGCCCGACGGCCGGCAGATCGCCTCCGCGGGTGAGGACGGGACGGTGCGCCTCTGGGACACGGACACCGGCCAGGAACTGGGCGAACCGCTGGCCGGACACAAGGGAGCGGTAATGGCGGTCGCGTTCAGCTCCAATCATGTCCTCTGCTCGACTCATTTTTCATCTTCTCCGGAAATCAACGCCGTGACAAAGGTTCTCTCGGATGGATCTCAGGGTCTCCGTATCAGCAAGACGTCCGTGAGTTCGAGCGACAATCGCGGCGTTGTTCGGCAAACGTTCGCGGCGTCATGTGCAATTCTGGCTCTTCCGCTCTGTACCTCGCCGTGGAGCTGTTGGGGCTCCAGCCGGGAGACGAGGTGAACACCTCGGCCGTCACGTTTTCCACCGATGTTGCCCCCTGGTTCGGGCTGGCCTCACGCCCGCCTTCGTGGATGTTGAACGTGACACCTACAACGTCGACGTTGCGGGCATCGAGGAGATGCTCGGTCCACGTACACGGGCGATTCTTGCGCCGAACTTGATCGGCAACGCACCTGATTGGGACGTCATCCAGTACCTCGCGGAGGCACATGGCCTGCTCGTCATCGAAGACTCGTGTGACGCACTCGGCTCTATCCTCAGGGGATCTCCAGCGGGGACCCGCTCGGACATCTCGGTGACGTCCTTCGCACTCGGGCCGCATCATAAGCGCCGCCGGAACTGGCGGCATGGTCTGCATCGACGACGACGATTTGGCCGACCGCTGCCTGCTTCTCCGACGATGGGGTCGCCGGTCCGAGGTGCAGCTGTTCGGTTCCAAGAAGGGGGGCTGGCCGGTTTTTCTCGTCTCTCGATGATGGATTGGAGTACGACAACCTCTTTATCTTCGACGAGGTGGGGTGGAATTTCGAGCCCTCTGAGCTCTCGGCCGCCTTCGGTCTCGTCCAGCTGGAGAAGCTCGAGACAAACCTCGCGAGGAACGCGGAAACGAAATTCGCACGCCTCCATCGTTGTTCTTCTCCACCGGCCCGACGTGTTCAGCTTGCCCAGAACCACGCCGGAGTTAGAGACCGCGTGGCACATGTTCCCGTTGTTGATTCGTCCGGATTCTGGTGTGCGCCGATCCGAGTTCCAGCAGCACATGGAGCAGCACGGGGGGGACACGCGGATGGTCTGGACTGGAAATGTCGCCCGCCAGCCGGCCTTCAAAAGCATAGCGTTCCGTACGCCGGCTGCTGTCGTTTGCCGAACGCTGATCGGGTGATGGGGTGCCGGGTCGGTGGCTGCCCTCGAACCACGCTCTGACCGACGAGGACATCGACTACATCTGGGCGAGAGCGGAGGATCCGTAAAGTGAACGGACAAACCGCAGATGACCACCTCGTTCTAGTGTCCGCTGATGGACACGCTGGCGGCAATCACGAGCAGTATCGAACGTATCTGGAATCGAAATACCTCGATGAGTTCGACACATGGCGGAATCGTTACAAGAACCCTTTCAAGGATCTGACCGGCGGGACTCGGGACCGGAACTGGGATGACACTCGCCGTCTAGCCGAACTGGAAGCAGACGGCGTCGTCGCCGAGGTGATTTTCCCAAACACGATTCCGCCCGTTCTTCCCCACAGGCGCGGTCGTCGCCCGTCCGCCCACTCCGCAGGACTACGAGCTCCGCCTCGCCGGCGTCCGCGCCCACAACCGCTGGCTCGCTGACTGGTGTGGGAACTACCCAGATCGGCGGGCACGGTATCGGCCAGGTATTCCTGAACAACCTCGATGATGCGATTGCCGACGTGCGGTGGTGCCACGAGAACGGGTTGCGTGGGGGAATCCTCGTGCAGCCCGTACCGGACGATATGAAGGACATCAAGCCTCTCTACGCTCCGGATCACGATCCGCTGTGGGCCGTGTGTGAAGAACTTGGGATCGTCGTCAATACGCACTCGGGCGGCGCGGGTATGCCCGACTACGGCCGGTACCTGGCAGCGGGGCTCCTGTGGATCATGGAGACCTCGTTCTTCTCCGCGTCGGCCGCTCACCCAAATGATCGTCGGCAAGAGCCTTCGAGCGGTTCCCCAGGCTTACGGTTCGCCCTCACCGAGCAGGGGGCCTGGTGGATTCGGTCCGATGCTGACTCAGCTGGACTCGTATCACGGACAGATGAAATGTTTCGGAAGGATAGGGGAGATCAAATACGACCCGGAGCAGGTGCTCCTTTTGAAGACCCAGCGAATATTTCAGCCGGAACTGCTGGGTGGGCGTAGAGCTCCCCTCCCCAGGGGAGGCCGCTGCTCGTGAGGACATCGGCGTCGACCGTTTCATGTGGGGCAGCGACTATCCCCACGACGAATCTACCTATCCGAATACAAACGAGGGTCTGCGACGACTCCGCCTTCGCCGGGACGCGGAAGGACAGCTGCAGAAGCTCGTCGGCTCGAACGCAGCAGCCCTCTACGGTTTCGACCTGGCAAAACTGCGGACGGTTGCCGACCGGGTTGGACCAACGTTCGCCGGAACTCCCGTCCCCTATGACGGGGTCCCCGAGGGAAATCGATCTCCGGCTGGGAGCCGCGTGAACCGACCAGAAGACGGAGGCGACAGGTTCCTGGGTCGACGGGCGCTCGTCACCGGCGCCAGCAGCGGCATCGGTGCGGCGACGGCGAATCGACTTGCGGCCCAAGGAGCGGGTCTGCGCGATCACCGCACGAACCGCCGACCAGCACCCCACTCTTCCAGGCTCATTCCGCGAGACGGTGCAGCGACTTGAGCGCTTCGGACGCCGTGTGGCGGCCATTACCGCCGACCTCACGGACTCCAACGACAGGGAGGCGATCGTGCCTGCGGCCGCCGAGCGCCTCGGCGGGCCGATGGACATCCTTGTCAACAACGCCGCACCCGCGATCTACCAGCCGCTCCTCGACTTCCCGTTGAAACGGAGACGTCTCGTCTTCGAGGTGAATGTCCATGCCCCGATGGATCTTGCCCGAGCCGTGCTCCCGTCTATGATCGACCGGGGGCAAGGTTGGATCGTCAACGTCTCGAGCGCAACGGCTCATCTGTGGCGGCCACCGTTCAAACTGGGCTCACTCGGATCGTCGACTGGTGTCTACGGAGCCTCGAAGGCTGCGCTGAACCGACTGACGAACGCACTCGCCGCCGAAGTCGCGGAGAAAGGGGTCTGCGTGACCCGGTCGAACCCCGATCCACGGTGATGAGCGAGGGAGCCGGAGTGCTCGTCGGACACCTCGATCCCGACCAGATCGAATCCATGGAGGAAATGGTCGAAGCTGGGTAGCTCTGTGTGACTGCCCCCGTGATAGGACAGGGGGCATCCACGTCGACCTGGACCTCTTGGCCGAACTGGGACTGGTGGTACATGATCTCGACGGGGTGCCAGCGTCGGTCTGAGCTTGGACACCGTCTCGCGGCCCGGCCACCTCGCGCCTTCGAGCGAGCAGCCTTTCCAACTTGTTGAGGGCTCGGAAGGGAAGATGGTTGCCAGCTCAGCCCGGCAGACGAGCACATGAGTCCGAAGATCGTCGCCAGCGCACGGGGTGTTGGCGTGTCGATGTCGAGGGCCTCCAGAAGCCCGAGACCGAGCTCGGCGCTCCACACGACGCTGACAGCCGTCCGCATATCTGTCGTCGGGGCGACTTCGCTGACGCTGAGCCAGTCCTCGAATCCAGCCTCCCAGAGGTCGAGGTGGCGCACCTGCAGTTCCTCGAGATGTACCCGCACCTCCTCATCGAACCACGCGGCGGCGGCGCCTTCGACCAGCAGAGCCCGCAACTGGGATCGGTTGTTGAAGGCCTTAAGGTTCAATTCGACGAGGTCGGCGGGTGATCCGGACTCGACGAGTCCTTGCGGCAGCCATTCGAGATCCTGGGCGATGCGCACCTCTGTGGCCTGGACGAGAAGTGTGGCCTTGTTCGTGAAATTCCCGTAGATCGATCCCGTCGTCACCCCGGTCGCTCGTGCCAGGTCACGGACGGTGACATTGGCGTAGCCCCGCTCAGCGAAGAGCATGATCGCGGCCTCTATCAGGCGAGATTGTGCGCAACGGCTTTGGCCGAGCTCGCGCAGCACGGTGACGGGTACAACGCCGTCGACCGATTCACCAGGAGGGCGACGGGACAAGGGGTCAGACCAGGGAGATAGTCGACACCGTCTTTTGCCCGCCACCATCTTGATCTTGATCGGACATCTCGAGGGAGACGAAAAACCCGCTCACGAAGTTAGCGATGTCCTCCGGTCGTGCCCTGAGTGCCCCCTGGGCGTCGAGTACGCCCAGCCCCAACTCAACGGACCACAGCGACCGAACGAGAGACGCTGCGTCGATCCTGCGATCGACCCGACTCGTATTCTGCCAATCCGCGTAGTCTTCGGTCCATCGATCCAGGAGGGAGATCAAGGTAGGGCGAAGTCGTGCTCTCAGATCGGGGTCCGTGCGCGCCGCCGCCGCCGCCTCCAGGATGAGAGCCCACGTCTGGGATCGCCGCCGGAGTCGGAGCATGCCCCGACAAACATATTCGGGGAGCGGCAATCTCGAACGCGACCCCTCCATCTCCGGCGGTTACGGAGATCGAGTATCTCCGCCAAGAGGTCTCCCTTGCTGCGGAAGTTGGAGTAGATCACTCCGGTAGTGAGCCCCAGGCGGTTGGCCAGATCGCGGACCGAGACCCGGCTGTAGCCATCCGTCGCGAAGAGATCGGCACCGAGGTCGAGAGCGCGCGGTTGCTCTCCGACGCTGTGATGGTTGGGTTGGTCATTTCGAGTACATGGTATGTGGCACAAGGTCCAGGAGTGCTATTTCTGCATCCCTCCGCTGACGGAGATCTCGTCACCGGTAACGAACGATGATGCATCACTGGCGAGGTAGACGACCGGACCCACGATCTCGCTCGGATCGGCGATTCTTCGCAGGTAGGTCCCTTCGGCGATCATGGATTTGAAACCAGGTTGCTGACTCTCCGCTCCCTCGACCATCTCACTGGCGAAGGGACCAGGCGCCAGGGCGTTGACACGTACCTTCCACGCAGCCCATTCCTGCGCCATGCTCTGGTCAGATTCACCAGTGCTGCCTTGGAGGCCCCATACGCACAGATCGGTGGGCCGCCGGAGTAGGCGGCCATCGATGCGATGTTGATGATGCCGCCACCCCCCTGTTCCCTCATGATCGGCGCGGCAACTGGCTCGTCCGGAGGGGCCCCTCAGGTTGACCGAGAAGACCTTCCGCCAGTACTCGAGTGTCATGTCTCCTCGTCCGATCCGGGTCGGATTGATGCCGGCGTTGTTCACCAGGACGTCGATGTGACCGAGGCGCTCCTTCACGTCGGAGACGAACGGGCTACCCCGTCCCAATCCCCGACGTGACAGGCGATCCCGATCGCTCGAGATCCCGTCGACTCCTCAACTTCGGCGGCCACTTTCTCGCAAAAGTCCTGCTTGCGGCTGCTCACCACAACGGTGGCTCCAGCGGCGGCGAGGCCTGCCACCATGGCGCGGCCTATCCCCTTGGTGGAGCCGGTGACAATCGGAACGCGCCCGGCAAGATCGAATGTATCGTGACCCTCACTCATCTGGTTGTTCACTCCTCTCACCGCGACAACGCCGCTACCATGACCGGATCAGCGGGCCCCAAATCGAGGATTGCCGGGAGTAGTGCTCGCGGCGGCCGGCGCTCGGAGTATAACAACGTCATTTGAAGTTGGCAATGGAGATCCGCATCGTCGAGCCAGGGAGGAAGTCATGAAGAGCAAGGCCGCGATCTTGTGGGAAACCCACAGCAAGTGGAGCGTGGAGGAGATCGAGCTCGACCCGCCCAAGTCCGGCGAGGTGCTGGTGAAGCTGGCGGCGTCGGGGTTGTGTCACTCCGACGACCATCTGGTCACCGGGACATGGTGCTGGACCCTCAGCTCGCCGAGGCTTTCGGCTTGCATCAGCTGCCCATCGTCGGTGGGCACGAGGGCGCGGGCGAGGTCGTCGAAGTCGGTCCCAATGTGGAGCATCTGGTTCCCGGAGACCACGTGGTTCTCAGCTTCATTCCGGCCTGCGGGCGCTGTCCGTCGTGTGCCGTCGGCCAGCAGCATCTTTGCGACCTCGGCGCCTTCCTGCTCACGGGGAAGCAGGTCACCGACTTCGCGTTCGCCCATGCCTCGGACGGTACGGATCTCGGAGTGATGTGCTGCATCGGGACGCTCGAGCCGTTCACCGTCGTCAGTGAGGCCAGCTGCGTAAAGATCGAGCCGCACATACCTCTCGAAAAGGCGGCCCTCGTCGGTTGCGGAGTGACGACGGGATGGGGATCAGCGGTGAACGCGGCAGACGTGCGCTCGGGCGAGACCGTGGTGGTGGTTGGGCTCGGCGGAATCGGCATGAATGCGCTCCAGGGGGCTCGACTCGCCGGGGCCCGACACATCGTCACGGTGGACCCCCTCGAGAACAAGCGGACGTGGGCGGCGCAGTTCGGCGCAACCCATAGTGCCGCGTCAATGGAAGAGGCCAGTGCGGTGGTCGGCGAGCTCACCAAGGGCGCCATGGCGGACAAGGCGATATTGACGGTCGACGTCGCTCGTGGGGAACTCATCGCCCCACTCATGAACCTCACCAAGAAGGCGGGGAGGGCCGTGGTCACGGCAGTGGCGCCGATGTCGCAGACCGATGTCAAGCTCGATCTGTTCATGTTGGCGATGTCGCGCAAGGAGCTCGTCGGGTGCATCTTCGGGAATGCCAACCCCCGCCGCGACATTCCTCGAATCCTCGATCTCTACATGGACGGCACCCTGCTGCTCGACGAGTTGGTCACAAACACCTATTCACTCGAGGACGTGAACCAGGGGTACGAGGACATGCGCAACGGTACGAACATCCGCGGCGTCGTCACCTTCTAGCGATCCGGGGGCAAGCCTCGCTGTGAGGCAGATTCGGGTTCGCCTCCGCCAGCCGGCTGGGCCATCAGCCCTTTTTGGCCGCATGAGCCGCAGGTCTGGTCAGGCGAGCGGGGTTCTGTTAGGATAACAACGCTATTTTTGTGGTAGTGAACACGCACCCCACGCCATGGCGAAGGAGGAATCCATGACCGTTGTCGACGTGGACGCCCATTTCGAGCCGGCTTCAGAGTGGCTCGACTCGTTTCCGGATCTGAAGGCTCGCATGCCGCGCATGCTGCCGGACAACGATACCCGCTTCGAACCCGACTCCACGGAGATGTTCGCCTACTTCGTGACCGACGATCTGCTGCGCCAGGTGCCAAAGGACCGGCGTATGCCGATGAGCAGGCTCACAACCCCCGCCATGGAGGCACTGTTCTCCGACGAGCGGGATCGTTGGGCTATCCCGGCGCCAACCAACACAAGCCGCTGCTAGACCCTTCGGCCCGAATCCGCTGGATGGACGAACAAGGGATCGCCTGTCAGAACGTGATCTCCGGTGAGGGCTACACCCTGGCCCGGGCCGTAGCGGACCCGGGTCTAGGTCGAGACGTGCTCTACGCCGTCAACACGCGGATGGCGGACGCCACCGAGGGGTTCCACGACCGCCTCTTGCCAGCGGTGTCACTTCGGTACGACGACCTGGACTGGACGGTGCAGGAGATGGCGCGGCTACGGCGCATGGGAGCCGCTACTTCATGATCACCTCCGAGCCGGTCAACGGCATCCGCCCAATCACCCTGACTTCGACCTTGTCTGGTCGGCCGCCACCGAGTTGGGCATGATCCCGCTCCTGCACATCGGGCTCAGCCCGGCGATGATCCATCCGGGCTGGGCGAACACCGATGACCCGGCGCTGATCCGTTTGCTCTCGGTACTACAGCCGGAGCAGGCGGCCGAGATCTTCCTGACCGCCATGGTGTTCGGTGGCGTGTTCGAGCGGCACCCGACATTGACGATTCTCATCTCGGAGCTCGGGATCGGTTGGTTGGCCGGCCTCGCCGAGCGCATGGATGCAATGGCTGGCCCGATGGCCAGTCCGCTCGTCATAGGCGAGTACGAACTGCCGCTGCAGCCGCTCGAATATGTGCGACGGAACGTCAGGATCTCCCCGCTACCGTCGGCTGAGCAGTCTCCCCGAGAGCTCCTCGAGCACATGCCGGAAGTTCCCGTGTTTTCGTCCGACTATCCGCACTTCGAGGGGAATCCCGATCCAGTCGGGCACTACAGGTCAGAGTTAGCCGATGTCGATCCGTCCGTCCGATCAGGCTTCTTGTCGGAGAACATCCTTTCTTCATTCGAGATGATGGGCGATCCGTTGCCTGTCGGAGCCGCGGCGTCATCTCGCTGAGGGCCGGGTCAGTCTCTGCGTCTCCTCAGGTGGTGACCGATCCTCCGTTCACCTGGATGGTCTGGCCTTGACCCAGGCCGCCTCTTCTGAAGCAAGCCACACGCAAGGTGCAGCCACGTCCCCGGGAACGCCGGTCCGGCCCAGGGGAATGGTTCGGGCCAGACGGATCGTCGCTTGGGGATCGGTCATCTCCATGAGTCCTATTGCGACGCTGTTTGCCGTCACGCCTTGACGTGCCTCCTCGAGGGCCAAGCTCCGGGTGAACACGATTTCGCCGCCTTTGCCGGCGCTGTACGGGGCGACGCCGATCGCGACGCCCGCCGTGCCCGCTCCCGACGAGATCGTGATCACCCGGCCCCATCGCCGTTCACACATCCCGGGGACGACGACATGGCAGCAGTGGAGCACGCCGTAGAGGTTGACACGAATGGGCCCTCCCACATGGCGGGCTCCATCTCGGTGAATGGACGGGCACGCGGGTCCACCCCACCGTTTCCGGCATTGTTGACCAGAATGGCCATGCGTGTACAACGACGTATTGCTTCAGTGGGGAGGCGTCGAGGTTGGCCCACATCGCCTCCTTGGTCATGCGCAGGCCCACTGACGTATAGCCGGCAACAAGCCGGGCAACCTCGAGTGTCTGATCGGCGATGTCCTCGTCGCTGAAGACCTGCGACACGATGCCCATCTGGAGCGCTTCCTGCGCCTCCACGGCGCGACCGGTGACCATCAGGTCAAACGCCCGTGATGCCCCAATGAGCCGTGGGAGGAAGTAGCTGATCCCGATGTCGGTGCCGGTCAACCCCGTGCGGATGAAGGCCGCACAAAACGACGCGGATTGAGCGGCGAAGCGCAGATCGCACGCAAGGCTCAACGCCAAGCCGCCGCCATAGGCGAGGCCATTCACCGAGGCCATGACGATCTGGGGGTTGCCCTCAGGTGGGTGGTCAGTGACGACATGAATGACTGACCGGTCGATCCGGCCCGGCGGTGGGGGTGCTCGCCAACGGCCGGCAGTGTGCCCCAGTCCTTGAGGTCGAGGCCGCTGCAGAAGCCGCGACCGCGGCCCGTGAGGATGACGACCTTGCAGGCGTCGTCGAGCGCCACCTGGTCGAGCGCGTCGTGGAGCTCGCCCACCAGCTCGAAGTTGATGGCGTTCAGCCGTTCGGGACGGCTGAGGACAATCCGCGCGACGCCGTCCTCGGGGTACTCCAGGTCGACTACGCCCACCACCCTCCTCTCCAATGTTTGCCGGCGATAGCTAACTCAGTTAGTTAACTTGGTATAGTATGCACTACAATCGGGGTGTGCCCAAATCAAGATCAGTGCGCACGTCGGCCGGTTTGAGCCGAGACCGCAGGAGCTCGGTTCCGCATCAACGCACTGACACCCCGGCATTGGGAGCGACGAAGCGACGCGAGGACCTGCGACGAGTCGAGCAGGCCATTACCAGGATCTCGAAAATTGGAAGTGGCAAGGATGCGGCATTGCTCCGCTCACGTCGATCCGGCGTGCAGGTCTCCCGACCCGGGATCGCCATCATGGCGACACTGGCCAGATACGGCGAGCTGAGAGTCGGCGACGTCGCACGACACACCGACCTCGAGACCTCCCTCATCAGCCGGGAGCTGAACCGGCTGGTGGCCGACGATTTCGCGCAGCGAAGAGGAGATGCCGCTGACGGCAGGGTCGCCTTGGTCAGTCTCTCCGAGCGCGGTGCAGAGGCTTTTCGGGCTTACCGCGTCGCGACCGACGACATCATCGCCGAGACCTTCATGGGTTGGAGCTCGCACGAGTTGCACGAGCTCGCAGCCACTCTCGAAAGGGTCTTGGGTGACTTCGTCCGCCCGCGCGACCGTTCGGCGGCATCATGAGATCAAGACCGCTCCACCACGATGATCACGTTGGATCGATGCATTCACGTGCCGGGTTCGGGAGCTGCTGAGCTATGGACTTCAACGACACAGCCGAGGAAGCTGCCTTCCGGGCCGAGGTCCGAGCGTGGCTCGAGGAGCACGCCCCCCGTCGGGGTTCGCAGCGGGGAGGCGGTCGCGGCCATTGGCGCGACCCATCACCCGAGGCTCAGGCACAGCATGTCGCAGCGTGCCGGAGCTGGCAGCGGACCCTCTACGACGGCGGATGGGCCGGTCTCACCTGGCCCGCCGCATACGGCGGCCGCGGCGGCAGCCCGATGCAGCAGGTCATCTTCAATCAAGAACAGGCCCGGTTCGAGGTCTCGACGGGAGCGCTCACGGTCGGCCTCGGCATGGTCGGCCCCACCTTGATCGCCTGGGGCACCGAGGCGCAGAAGGACCGCTACCTGGACCGCATGCTCCGCGGCGACGAGGCATGGTGCCAACTCTTCAGCGAGCCGGGGCGGGATCCGATCTGGCCGGGCTCATCACGCCTTGCCGAACCGGACGGGGAGGGCTGGGTCGTGAACGGCCAGAAGGTGTGGACGTCGCTGGCCCAGCACAGTCAGTGGGCGATCCTGCTGGCCCGTACAAACCGTGGAGCGCCCAAGCACCGCGGGATCACCTATTTCCTCCTCGACATGGCAACCGAGGGCGTCGAGGTCCGGCCGATCACCCAGATCGACGCGGTGGCCCACTTCAACGAGGTGTTCCTGACGGACGTCCGCATCTCGGGCAACCAAATCGTCGGCGCGGTGGACGAGGGATTGAAGGTGGCACGGACGACTCTGCAAAGCGAGCGAGCGGCGATGGGAAGCGGCGCAGGGCTCCGCTTCGAGGATCTCCGGGGCTTGGTCTCGGACACCGGAGGCACCAAGAGCGCCCGCGTCCGTCAGGAGGTCGCGGCTGCCTTCACCCGCTTCGAGTTGCTGCGCTATCTCGGTTTCAGGGTCCAGACGGCGCTCAGTCAGGGGCGGCCACCTGGCCCGGAGAGCTCGGTCATGAAGCTGGCACTGTCCGGACACGTCGCCGCCACGACGGACTTTCTGCTCGAACTCGAAGGCGCCGCCGGGATGCTGGCCGCCGAGGCGGCTCCCGATGGTGGCTTCTGGCAGCGGCAGTTCTTGTCCCAGTGGTCGATCCGCATCGGAGGTGGCACCGACCAGATCCAGCGCAACATCATCGCTGAGCGCGTTCTGGGATTGCCGCGGGAGCCTCAACCGGAGTGTGAGGCGCCGATCAGACCGAGCGCTTCTCGCTCGGTCTCGGCGTGAGCGCGATGTTCGATCTGCGTGGTCGCGTGGCGTTGGTCACCGGCGCGGGTCAGAACGTCGGTGCCGGCATCGCCCGAGCGCTCGCCGGCCAGGGGGCAACCGTGGCGGTGAACGACCTCATTCCAGAACGCGCGCGTGCGATCGCCCACGAGATCGAGGTCTCAGGTGGTTCGGCGAGCGCGGTCCCCTTCGATGTGACCGACCTGACATCGGTCACGGAGGCCGTCGGGAGTCTGGGAGCGGTCGATATTCTGGTCAACAATGCCGGAAACGGTGGGGCGGACCCCATGCGCGTCCGTCCATTCACCGAGATGGAGCCCGCCATGTGGGAGGGCCCGATTCGCGTCAACCTCTACGGCGTGCTCCACTGCTGCCATGTCGTCGTCCCCGGGATGTGTGAACGGCGATGGGGCCGGGTGATCACGATCTCGTCGGGAGCGGGCACGGCGGGCGTCGCGATCGGCGTCGCCCCGTACAGCGCCGGCAAAGGCGGCACGATCGCGTTCACCCGGAGCTTGGCCCTCGAGGTGGCACGTCAAGGCGTGACGGCAAACAGCGTCGCAATAGGACTCATGGAGATGACCGATCCCCAAGCGACGATCCGTCTGGCCCGAACCATTCCCCTGGGCCGGACCGGCGTTCCCGGGGACGTGGCTGCACCTTGCGTGTGGCTTGCTTCAGAAGAGGCGGCCTGGGTCACAGGCCAGACCATCCAGGTGAACGGAGGATCGGTCACCACCTGAGGAGACGCAGAGACTGACCCGGCCCTCAGCGAGATGACGCCGCGGCTCCGACAAGCAACGGATCGCCCATCATCTCGAATGAAGAAAGGATGTTCTCCGACAAGAAGCCTGATCGGACGGACGGATCGACATCGGCTAACTCTGACCTGTAGTGCCCGACTGGATCGGGATTCCCCTCGAAGTGCGGATAGTCGGACGAAAACACGGGAACTTCCGGCATGCGCTCGAGGAGCTCTCGGGGAGACTGCTCAGCCGACGGTAGCGGGGAGATCCTGACGTTCCGTCGCACATATTCGAGCGGCTGCAGCGGCAGTTTGTACTCGCCGATGACGAGCGGACTGGCCATCGGGCCAGCCATTGCATCCATGCGCTCGGCGAGGCCGGCCAACCAACCGATCCCGAGCTCCGAGATGAGAATCGTCAATGTCGGGTGCCGCTCGAACACGCCACCGAACACCATGGCGGTCAGGAAGATCTCGGCCGCCTGCTCCGGCTGTAGTACCGAGAGCAAACGGATCAGCGCCGGGTCATCGGTGTTCGCCCAGCCCGGATGGATCATCGCCGGGCTGAGCCCGATGTGCAGGAGCGGGATCATGCCCAACTCGGTGGCGGCCGACCAGACAAGGTCGAAGTCAGGGTGATTGGGCGGGATGCCGTTGACCGGCTCGGAGGTGATCATGAAGTAGCGGCTCCCACACGCTCGCAGCCGCGCCATCTCCTGCACCGTCCAGTCCAGGTCGTCGTACCGAAGTGACACCGCTGGCAAGAGGCGGTCGTGGAACCCCTCGGTGGCGTCCGCCATCCACGTGTTGACGGCGTAGAGCACGTCTCGACCCAGACCCGGGTCCGCTACGGCCCGGGCCAGGGTGTAGCCCTCACCGGAGATCACGTTCTGACAGGCGATCCCTTGTTCGTCCATCCAGCGGATTCGGGCCGAAGGGTCTAGCAGCGGCTTGTGTTGGTTGGCGCCGGGATAGCCCAACGACTCCCGCTCGTCGGAGAACAGTGCCTCCATGGCGGGGGTTGTGAGCCTGCTCATCGGCATACGCCGGTCCTTTGGCACCTGGCGCAGCAGATCGTCGGTCACGAAGTAGGCGAACATCTCCGCGGAGTCGGGTTCGAAGCGGGGATCGTTGTCCGGCAGCATGCGCGGCATGCGAGCCTTCAGATCCGGAAACGAGTCGAGCCACTCTGAAGCCGGCTCGAAATGGGCGTCCACGTCGACAACGGTCATGGATTCCTCCTTCGCCATGGCGTGGGGTGCGTGTTCACTACCACAAAAATAGCGTTGTTATCCTAACAGAACCCCGCTCGCCTGACCAGACCTGCGGCTCATGCGGCCAAAAAGGGCTGATGGCCCAGCCGGCTGGCGGAGGTGAACCCGAATCTGCCTCACAGCGAGGCTTGCCCCCGGATCGCTAGAAGGTGACGACGCCGCGGATGTTCGTACCGTTGCGCATGTCCTCGTACCCCTGGTTCACGTCCTCGAGTGAATAGGTGTTTGTGACCAACTCGTCGAGCAGCAGGGTGCCGTCCATGTAGAGATCGAGGATTCGAGGAATGTCGCGGCGGGGGTTGGCATTCCCGAAGATGCACCCGACGAGCTCCTTGCGCGACATCGCCAACATGAACAGATCGAGCTTGACATCGGTCTGCGACATCGGCGCCACTGCCGTGACCACGGCCCTCCCCGCCTTCTTGGTGAGGTTCATGAGTGGGGCGATGAGTTCCCCACGAGCGACGTCGACCGTCAATATCGCCTTGTCCGCCATGGCGCCCTTGGTGAGCTCGCCGACCACCGCACTGGCCTCTTCCATTGACGCGGCACTATGGGTTGCGCCGAACTGCGCCGCCCACGTCCGCTTGTTCTCGAGGGGGTCCACCGCGACGATGTGTCGGGCCCCGGCCAGTCGAGCCCCCTGGAGCGCATTCATGCCGATTCCGCCGAGCCCAACCACCACCACGGTCTCGCCCGAGCGCACGTCTGCCGCGTTCACCGCTGATCCCCATCCCGTCGTCACTCCGCAACCGACGAGGGCCGCCTTTTCGAGAGGTATGTGCGGCTCGATCTTTACGCAGCTGGCCTCACTGACGACGGTGAACGGCTCGAGCGTCCCGATGCAGCACATCACTCCGAGATCCGTACCGTCCGAGGCATGGTGTCGCGACGTGAAGTCGGTGACCTGCTTCCCCGCGAGCAGGAAGGCGCCGAGGTCGCAAAGATGCTGCTGGCCGACGGCACACGACGGACAGCGCCCGCAGGCCGGAATGAAGCTGAGAACCACGTGGTCTCCGGGAACCAGATGCTCCACATTGGGACCGACTTCGACGACCTCGCCCGCGCCCTCGTGCCCACCGACGATGGGCAGCTGATGCAAGCCGAAAGCCTCGGCGAGCTGAGGGTCCAGCACCATGTCGCCGGTGACCAGATGGTCGTCGGAGTGACACAACCCCGACGCCGCCAGCTTCACCAGCACCTCGCCGGACTTGGGCGGGTCGAGCTCGATCTCCTCCACGCTCCACTTGCTGTGGGTTTCCCACAAGATCGCGGCCTTGCTCTTCATGACTTCCTCCCTGGCTCGACGATGCGGATCTCCATTGCCAACTTCAAATGACGTTGTTATACTCCGAGGCGCCGGCCGCCGCCAGCACTACTCCCGGCAATCCTCGATTTGGGGCCCGCTGATCCGGTCATGGGAGCGGCGGCGTCGCGGTGAGAGGAGTGACAAACAACCAGATGAGTGAGGGTCACGATACATTCGATCTTGCCGGGCGCGTTGCCATTGTCACCGGCTCCACCAAGGGGATAGGCCGCGCCATGGTGGAAGGCCTCGCCGCCGCTGGAGCCACCGTTGTGGTGAGCAGCCGCAAGCAGGACTTTTGCGAGAAAGTGGCCGCCGAAGTTGAGGAGTCGACGGGATCTCGAGCGATCGGGATCGCCTGTCACGTCGGGGATTGGGACGGGGTAGCCCGTTTCGTCTCCGACGTGAAGGAGCGCCTCGGTCACATCGACGTCCTGGTGAACAACGCCGGCATCAATCCGACCCGGATCGGACCAGGAGACATGACACTCGAGTACTGGCGGAAGGTCTTCTCGGTCAACCTCGAGGGGCCCCTCCGGACGAGCCAGTTGGTCGCGCCGATCATGAGGGAACAGGGGGGTGGCAGCATCATCAACATCGCATCGATGGCTGCCTACTCCGGCGGCGCACCGATCTGTGCGTATGGGGCCTCCAAGGCAGCACTGGTGAATCTGACCAAGAGCATGGCGCAGGAATGGGCTGCGTGGAAGGTACGTGTCAACGCCCTGGCGCCTGGTCCCTTCGCCAGTGAGATGGTCGAGGGAGCGGAGAGTCAGCAACCTGGTTTCAAATCCATGATCGCCGAAGGGACCTACCTGCGAAGAATCGCCGATCCGAGCGAGATCGTGGGTCCGGTCGTCTACCTCGCCAGTGATGCATCATCGTTCGTCACCGGTGACGAGATCTCCGTCAGCGGAGGGATGCAGAAATAGCACTCCTGGACCTTGTGCCACATACCATGTACTCGAAATGACCAACCCAACCATCACAGCGTCGGAGAGCAACCGCGAGCGGCTTCTCGACCTCGGTGCCGATCTCTTCGCGACGGATGGCTACAGCCGGGTCTCGGTCCGCGATCTGGCCAACCGCCTGGGGCTCACTACCGGAGTGATCTACTCCAACTTCCGCAGCAAGGGAGACCTCTTGGCGGAGATACTCGATCTCCGCATCCGCGCGGAGATGGAGGGGTCGCGTTCGAGATTGCCGCTCCCCGAATACGTTCGTCGGGGCATGCTCCGACTCCGGCGGCGATCCCAGACGTGGGCTCTCATCCTGGAGGCGGCGGCGGCGGCGCGGACGGACCCCGATCTGAGAGCACGACTTCGCCCTACCTTGATCTCCCTCCTGGATCGATGGACCGAAGACTACGCGGATTGGCAGAAGACGAGTCGGGTCGATCGCAGGATCGACGCAGCGTCTCTCGTTCGGTCGCTGTGGTCCGTTGAGTTGGGGCTGGGCGTACTCGACGCCCAGGGGGCACTCAGGGCACGACCGGAGGACATCGCGAACTTCGTGAGCGGGTTTCTCGACTCCCTCGAGATGTCCGATCAAGATCAAGATGGTGGCGGGCAAAAGACGGTGTCGACACCCTCCTCGGCTCAGAAATGGCGCTCTCGGACCCGTCGCCCTCCTGGTGAATCGGTCGACGGCGTTGTACCCGTCACCCGTGCTGCGCGACTCGGCCAAAGCCGTTGCGACACAATCTCGCCTGATAGAGGCCGCGATCATGCTCTTCGCTGAGCGGGGCTACGCCAATGTCACCGTCCGTGACCTGGCACGAGCGACCGGGGTGACGACGGGATCGATCTACGGGAATTTCACGAACAAGGCCACACTTCTCGTCGAGGCCATAGAGGTGCGCATCGCCCAGGATCTCGAATGGCTGCCGCAAGGACTCGTCGAGTCCGGATCACCCGCCGACCTCGTCGAATTCAACCTCAAGGCCTTCAACAACCGATCCCAGTTGCGGGCTCTGCTGGTCGAAGGTGCCGCCGCCGCACGGTCCGACGAGGAGGTGCGGGTACATCTCGAGGAACTGCAGGTGCGCCACCTCGACCTCTGGGAGGCTGGATTCGAGGACTGGCTCAGCGTCAGCGAAGTCGCCCCGACGACAGATATGCGGACGGCTGTCAGCGTCGTGTGGAGCGCCGAGCTCGGTCTCGGGCTTCTGGAGGCCCTCGACATCGACACGCCAACACCCCGTGCGCTGGCGACGATCTTCGGACTCATGTGCTCGTCTGCCGGGCTGAGCTGGCAACCATCTTCCCTTCCGAGCCCTCAACAAGTTGGAAAGGCTGCTCGCTCGAAGGCGTGAGGTGGCCGGGCCGTGAGACGGTGTCCAAGCTCAGACCGACGCTGGCACCCCGTCGAGATCATGTACCACCAGTCCCAGTTCGGCCAAGAGGTCCAGGCTGACGTGGATGCCCCCTGTCCGATCACGGGGGCAGTCACACAGAGCGACCACAGCTTCGACCATTTCCTCCATGGATTCGATCTGGTCGGGATCGAGGTGTCCGACGAGCACTCCGGCTCCCTCGCTCATCACCGCGGATCGGGGTTCGACCGTGTTAATGCAGACCCCTTTCTCCGCGACTTCGGCGGCGAGTGCGTTCGTCAGTCGGTTCAGCGCAGCCTTCGAGGCTCCGTAGACACCAGTCGACGATCCGAGTGAGCCCAGTTTGAACGGTGGCCGCCACAGATGAGCCGTTGCGCTCGAGACGTTGACGATCCAACCTTGCCCCCGGTCGATCATAGACGGGAGCACGGCTTGGGCAAGATCCATCGGGGCATGGACATTCACCTCGAAGACGAGACGTCTCCGTTTCAACGGGAAGTCGAGGAGCGGCTGGTAGATCGCGGCGGCGGCGTTGTTGACAAGGATGTCTATCGGCCCGCCGAGGCGCTCGGCGGCCGCAGGCACGATCGCCTCCCTGTCGTTGGAGTCCGTGAGGTCGGCGGTAATGGCCGCCACACGGCGTCCGAAGCGCTCAAGTCGCTGCACCGTCTCGCGCAATGAGCCTGGAAGAGTGGGGTGCTGGTCGGCGGTTCGTGCGGTGATCGCGACATCCGCTCCTTGGGCCGCAAGTCGATTCGCCGTCGCCGCACCGATGCCGCGGCTGGCGCCGGTGACGAGCGCCCGTCGACCCAGGAACCTGTCGCCTCCGTCTTCTGGTCGGTTCACGCGTGTGTGAAAGCCGGAGATCGATTTCCCTCGGGGACCCCGTCATAGGGGACGGAAATCTCGGCGAACGTTGGTCCAACCCGGTCGGCAACCGTCCGCAGTTTTGCCAGGTCGAAACCGTAGAGGGCTGCTGCGTTCGAGCCGACGAGCTTCTGCAGCTCGTCCTTCCGCGTCCCGGCGAAGGCTCGTCGCAGACCCTCGCGGGTATTCGGATAGGTAGATTCGTCGTGGGGATAGTCGCTGCCCCACATGAAACGGTCGACGCCGATGTCCTCACGAGCAGCGGCCTCCCCTGGGGAGGGAAAGCTCACGCCCACCCAGCAGTTCCGGCTGAAATATTCGCTGGGCTTCAGCGGGAGCACCTGCTCCGGGTCGTATTTGATCTCTCCGATCCTTCCGAAACACTTCATCTGTCCGTGATACGAGTCCAGCTGAGTCAGCATCGGACCGATCCACGAGGCCCCCTGCTCGGTGAGGGCGAACCGTAAGCCTGGGAACCGCTCGAAGGCTCCGCCGACGATCATTTGGGTGAGCGGCCGACGCGAGAAGAACGAGGTCTCCATGATCCACAGGAGCCCCGCTGCCAGGTACCGGCCGTAGTCGGGCATACCCGCGCCGCCCGAGTGCGTATTGACGACGATCCCAAGTTCTTCACACACGGCCCACAGCGGATCGTGATCCGGAGCGTAGAGAGGCTTGATGTCCTTCATATCGTCCGGTACGGGCTGCACGAGGATTCCCCCACGCAACCCGTTCTCGTGGCACCACCGCACGTCGGCAATCGCATCATCGAGGTTGTTCAGGAATACCTGGCCGATACCGGCTCGCCGATCTGGGTAGTTCCCACACCAGTCAGCGAGCCAGCGGTTGTGGGCGCGGACGCCGGCGAGGCGGAGCTCGTAGTCCTGCGGAGTGGGCGGACGGGCGACGACCGCGCCTGTGGGGAAGAACGGCGGAATCGTGTTTGGGAAAATCACCTCGGCGACGACGCCGTCTGCTTCCAGTTCGGCTAGACGGCGAGTGTCATCCCAGTTCCGGTCCCGAGTCCCGCCGGTCAGATCCTTGAAAGGGTTCTTGTAACGATTCCGCCATGTGTCGAACTCATCGAGGTATTTCGATTCCAGATACGTTCGATACTGCTCGTGATTGCCGCCAGCGTGTCCATCAGCGGACACTAGAACGAGGTGGTCATCTGCGGTTTGTCCGTTCACTTTACGTATTCCTCCGCTCTCGCCCAGATGTAGTCGATGTCCTCGTCGGTCAGAGCGTGGTTCGAGGGCAGCACCAACCCGTACTCCATCACCCGATCAGCGTTCGGCAAACCAGCAGCCGGCGTACGGAACGCGACGCCTTTGAAGGCCGGCTGGCGGGCGACATTTCCAGTCCAGACCATCCGCGTGTCCACTCCGTGCTGCTCCATGTGCTGCTGGAACTCGGATCGGCGCACACCAGAATCCGGACGAATCAACAACGGGAACATGTGCCACGCGGTCTCTAACTCCGGCGTGGTTCTGGGCAAGCTGAACACGTCGGGCCGGTGAGAGAAGTACTGATGGAGGCGTGCGAAATTCCGTTTCCGCGTTGCGAGGTTTGTCTCGAGCTTCTCCAGCTGGACGAGACCGAAGGCGGCCGAGAGCTCAGAGGGCTCGAAATTCCACCCCACCTCGTCGAAGATAAAGAGGTTGTCGTACTCCAATCCATCATCGAGAGACGAGAAAAACCGGTCCCCGCCCCCCTTCTTGGAACCGAACAGCTGCACCTCGGACCGGCGACCCCATCGTCGGAGAAGCAGGCAGCGGTCGGCCAAATCGTCGTCGTCTATGCAGACCATGCCGCCAGTTCCGGCGGCGGTGATGATGTGGCTGAGTGCGAAGGACGTCACCGAGATGTCCGAGCGGGTCCCCGTCGGAGATCCCCTGAGGATAGAGCCGAGTGCGTCACACGAGTCTTCGATGACGAGCAGGCCATGGGCGTCCGCGAGGGACCGGATGACGTCCCAATCAGGTGCGTTGCCGATCAAGTTCGGCGCAAGAATCGCCCGTGTACGTGGACCGAGCATCTCCTCGATGCCCGCAACGTCGACGTTGTAGGTGTCACGTTCAACATCCACGAAGGCGGGCGTGAGGCCAGCCCGAACCAGGGGGGCAACATCGGTGGAAAACGTGACGGCCGAGGTAATACCTCGTCTCCCGGCTGGAGCCCCAACAGCTCCACGGCGAGGTACAGAGCGGAAGAGCCAGAATTTCACATGACGCCGCGACGTTTGCCGAACAACGCCGCTATTTGTCGCTCGAACTCACGGACGTTCTTGCCGATACGGAGACCCTGAGATCCATCCGAGAGAACCTTTGTCACGG
>CAWHCN010000009.1:0-411321 GCA_963827935.1 uncultured Planctomycetota bacterium
CGCGCCGGTGAAGCCCAAATCGCCCTGGGCGATCACGCCGAGGCCGTCAAGCTGTTGTCGGTCTTCCGCGACAAGGGCGAGTTCCAGAACCTGCCGGGCGTCACCGACAAGGCCCTGTTGATGGGTCATGCCTTGGCCCAGCTCAGGCAGTGGGAGCCAAGCCGGCAAGCCCACGAGCAGGCCGCCAACCGCTTCCCGCAGGGCCCCTCGGTGTGCACGAGGCCCATTCCGGCATGGCCCCGTAGCTGCAAAACCAGAAACGTTTCGACGAGGCGGTCAACTTCTATCAGCAGGTGCCCGCCGGCACCGCGACCGAGATCGGCGCAAGGCCAGCTGCAAATCGGCCTGTGCCGGATGGAGCAAAAGCGCTACCCCAAGGCGGCCACGGCCCTTCTGGTGGTGCCCTTTACCTACGACTACCCCAAATGGGATGCTGCGCGTGGTCGAGGCGGCCCGCACCTTCGGCGAACTGAAGCAGAATGAGCAGGCCGTCCGGTTGCTGGAGCCGTGGTTCGCGATTACCCCGATAGCAAGTGGGCGGAGGTCGCGAAGGAACGGCTGGAGGCGATCAAGAAGGGCTAATTGGTTAGCCGCGACGCGAAGCGGAGCGCTTTTGCCTAGCGATCCCCTCCGGGTCGCGGCTAAACCACCGGGGGGCTCATGGCTCTGTCACGACGTTTTCTATTCGGCATCCCGCTCTGCTGCGCCGCCCTGCTCATCGCCATCCCGGCACCGCCGGCCTACGCCTATGTCGAGGCCGCCCATAGCCTCGGCCAGGTGATCACCCTCTCCACCAACATCGTGGTCATGCAGGTAGAGAAGGTGGACAAAGAAAAGAACATGATCATCTACCGCAAGCTATACGACCTCAAGGGGAAGCATCCGACCGATGTGATCAAGCACAACATCGGCCGGGGCGGTTTCCACCCGCGCGAGTGGCAATACCCCATGGACTGGGTCGAGGTCGGCAAGAAGGCGGTCTTCTTCCACAACGGCGGCGCCAGCGAAACGTGCATCGGCACCTACTGGTACCAGTGCTACGCCCAGGGCGAATGGTGGGGCATGAGCCACGGCGAGCCGTTTCTGCTCCGTACATTTGCCGGCGATGTCAACAAACTGGCCAACGCCGTCAAGGACATCCTCGACAACAAGGAAGTCATCGTCCCGTGCATGGTGGACGGCAACAAGGACGATCTGCACCTGAGGCGAGCGAAGATCGAACGGCTTCGGGCCAGCCTCAAGCTGGCCAACTACAACGAGAAGCGGGATTTCGTGGGCTGGGGCGGCGAGGATTTCCGCCGCCTGGGCGGCATGCCCGCCTTCTCACACTATGCCGCTCTCAATCGGGTCGATCCCGAGGCCCAGGCCGTCGCCTGCGTGGACGTGGATGGCGACGGCAAACCGGATGTCTGCCTCGTCGGTGCCGGCAAGATGACACTCATGCAGAACGGCGGCGAATCGCTGAACGAGCTAAGCCTGCCGGGGTTCACGGGCGGCTGCCGGGCCGCCGTCTGGGCCGACTACAATGGCGACGGCTTGCCCGACCTGCTTCTCGCCACCGCTCAGGGGCCGCGGCTGTACACCAACCTCGGCAAAGGTCAGTTCCGCGATGACAGCCAGTTGCTGCCTTTGGAAGAGGGCTACGACCTGACCTGCGCCGCCTGGATCGACTACGATGGCGACGGCAAGCCGGACATCCTGCTCGGCAACGGCTTCCACGGCCTGCGTCTGTATCGCAACAAGGGCAAGGCCGAGCCGCTGCCGGCACCCGCCAAGCCTGTTCCTGGCAAGCCTGCCCGGCCATCGGTCATCAACGCGGCCCGGCGCCGGTTTGAGGATGTCTCCGCTTCGGTGGGTCTCGGCCCTGACGGGATCGGTGGAATGGCCCGTGGCGACACGCTGACCGTTTGCAACGTCGATGGCGACGGCCGGCCCGATTTCCTCTACGGAGCCGGCCAGGGCCTGCTGGTCCTGAACACAGCGAAAGGTTTCGTCGAGGCAAAGGACTCGGGCATTGCTTACAAGACAGGCAAGGTCGGTCCGGTCTTTGGCGACTTCGACGGCGACGGCCATCCGGACCTGTTCATCCCCCAGGCCGGCGGCTGCAAGCTCCTCAGGAACGACGGCAAGGGGCACTTCACCGACGTGACCGACAAGACCGGCGACCTCGGCAAATTCACCGGCCATGCGACCTGTGCCGCCTGGGGCGACCTCGATAACGACGGGCACCTCGATCTGGTGGTCGGCTGCTTGAAGGGTTGCAACCGCTTCTTCCGTAACAAGGGCGACGGCACCTTCGAGGATGCCACCGAGGCCGTTGGCCTGCACCAGCGCATCTTCAATACCCAGGCGGTGGCCCTGGTCGATCTCAACGGCGACGGCATGCTCGACGTGGTCTTCAACAACGAAGGGCAGGAATCGTGTGTACTTTTGGGCAACCGCGAGTTCCTGGCCGCCAAGCGGGCCCCGGTGACGCTGAACATTGCGGGCAAGGACGGCGTTGTCGGCAGCCGGGTCAGCGTGGTGGACAAGGACGGCAAGCTGCTAGCGGCCCAGCTCATCTCCGGCGGCGACGGCCGCGGCGGTCAAACCTCTCCGCAAGCTCGCTTTGTCCTCGACCCCGGCAATTACCGCGTCGAGGTCCGCTACAGCTCCGGCGTCCGCCGCATGAAGGAGATCACCGTCGCCGGCAGCCCGGTGCGTGGCACCATCGACGAACGGACACCGAAACTGGAATGACCCGTTTAGCCGCGGGTCGCCGACCCGCGCGGGTCGCCGACCCGCGGCTAAACCCATGAGGAGTACACCGGTGGCAAAACTGATCGCGGCATTCGCGTTCGTTGTTATTGTCGGGCCCACCCAAGCCGCCCAGCCTTGGACGACCTATCGCGGCAACTCGGAGCGGACCGCCTGTACCGACGGCAAGGCGGGGCCGGCAACGCCGAAGGTCCTGTGGGCCTTCAAGTCGCAGGACCACTTCATCGCCACCCCGGTGCCGTTCGGCGATCGCCTCTATGTCTCCGGCCTGGGGGCCCTCAACGTCTCGATGTTCCGCGCCCTGGTGACCGATCCGAAGGCCGCCGAGCGGACCGCGTGGAGCAAGACGACGCCGTTTCTGAAACAGCAAACCGTTAGCTCGCCTGCCGTGGTCGATGGCAAGCTGATCTTCGGCGACGGCATGCACCAGACGGACGGCGCCTTCCTCTACTGCGTGCGCGCCGACAAGGGGACGCCGCTCTGGCAATACCCCGTGCCGGGGACGCTGGTGCATCTCGAAGGCTCGCCGACCGTCGAGAAGGGCGCGTCTACCTGGGCGGCGGAGCCGCGGGCGTCTTCTGCATCGATATGAACCGCGTCACCCTGGACGGCAAGGAGATGGACCTGGCCGCCATCCAGAAGTTGCTGGACGCCAAGTGGGCGGAATTGCAGAAGAAGTACATGGAAGATGTCAAGAAGGACCCCGACTTCGCCGTCAAACCGACCGAGGACCAGTTGCCCAAGCCGAGTCCCGTGAAGGTGTGGGAACAGGGGAAGGACAAATGGCACGTCGACGCCCCCGTGGCGCTGGCCGGCGATCTGGTGCTGGCTGCGTCCGCTTACCTCGATCACGAAAAGGTCGGCGACCGGGCCCTGTTCGGCCTGGATGTGAAGACCGGCGCGGTGAAGTGGCGCACCCCGCTGACGCTCAATCCCTGGGGCGGGCCCACAGTAGCGGGGGACACCATCGTAATCGGCGGCAGCAACATCCGTTACGACCCCAAGGACCTGGGCAAGGCCCGCGGCGACATCGCGGCCTACAACCTGGCCGACGGCAAGGAGAAGTGGCACAAGGAGCTGAAGGGGGGCGTGCTGTCGTGTGCCGCCGTGGCTGACGGGCTGGCCGTCGTCACCGCGACCGACGGCAAGGTCCGGGCCTTTGACCTGAAGAGCGGCGAGCTGCGCTGGCACTACGATGCCAAGGCCCCGTTCTTCGCGGCCCCCGCCCTGGCCGGTGGCGTCGTTTATGCCGGCGACCTGAAGGGCGTGATCCACGCCGTGGGACTGGCTGACGGCTCCCCCAAGTGGACGCTCGATCTCGGCAAGGACCCGGCGGTTGGGGCTCCCGGCATGATCTACGGCGGGCCGGTGGTCCACGGCGGGCGGCTGTATGTTGCCACCTGCAACCTGGATGGGCCCAACGCGGGCAAGCCAACCGCCGTCGTGTGTATCGGAGAGAAGTAAATACCACGTTTAGCCGCCGCCCTGCGGGCGGTGCACCGGTGGCAGGAGGATGTATCATGCGACAATTCCTATCTGCGGTAGTTGTGCTGGCCCTCGCCGTGCTCGCGCTGGCTGACGACAAGACCCCCGGCCTGGTCGTGGACAAGGAGAAGCGCACCATCACCATCGACGCCAAGGTGGCGCGCGCAAGATCGAGCACCCCGCTTACAAGGGCGAAATCTATCCCATCGAGGTCATCGCCTGCTGGCCGTTCCTCGGCGAGCCCGGCAAGGGGGGCGAGAAGGCGCATGAGACGGTGGTGACCATCGACGTCAAGCTCAAACCGAGTTCGGTCCACAAGGCCCTTGAGGAGCTGGGCCTCAAGCCGGGCCAGCCGGTCGCGGTGGAAGGCAAGGAGCCGAAGGGACCGAAGATCAACGTCTACATCGAAATCACCGGGTCCGACGGCGAGCGGAAACGCCTGTCGATGGACAAGGTGCTCCTCGATCCCAAGACCAAGAAACCGTTCCCCAAGTCGATCGAGTTTCGCTTCACCGGCTCGGCGATGATCCAGCTCGACCCGGAGAAGCCGGACAAGACCTACGGCGCCGACCAGAGCGGCACCTTGATCGCCGTCTACCCGGTGACCGAGAAGACCGTGTGCCAGACCAGCCTGACGCTGAAGGAAGAGAAGTACCTGAAGCTGGAGACAAACAAGGACGTGCTGCCGAAGGTAGGCACGCCGGTGAAATTGATCCTCGAAGTGCCGGGCAAGTGACGGTGGCCCAGATAGCGAGAAGCACCATGCGACTGATCCGTATTCGCGCTGCCGCTTTCCTCCTGTCGAGCGCCCTGATGGTTCCCGTCGCCGGTTGTGGGCAACCGTCGGTGCCGGCCGCCGCGCAGCCGGTCGATGGCCCTACGCTGGTCCGCGCCCAGGCCGACGATGCAGCGCGCGAGAACAAGAAGGCGGAGGACGGGAAGGATGAGAGGGGCGAAGGGTTCCGCTTCCCGGAGGACAAGGGCGGCCAACTGCTGGCGAAGGAGCTGCCGCCGGCCGACCGGGGCCTGGCGGCTAACGAGAATGTGGCCCGGGCGCCGAAACGGCTGCCCGGTGTGCCGGCCCTGGAGCATCCCACCGTGCCTTTGCAGCCCAATCAGGGCCAGGTGCCGCGCCTGCCCGCAGGCCGCAAGGGTCCGCCGCTCCGCCCGCGCTCCCTGCCCGATGCCCTGCCGCTGAGCGGGGCCCGGCCCGAGCCGCCCCAGGAGCCGCGGTTCCACGCCGGCGATCGCGTTCGCCAGCCGGGACCTGATCCGAACCAGCCGGTGCCGCTGCCCGTGCTGGCCACGCCGGCGCGGGACCGCACCACCAGCGACGATCCGACCGCGGATTTCTCGTCGGCCGCCGTCCAGGCTGCCCCAATGCCGTCGCGTGGGTCGCCGGCGCCGGCCGTAAAGCTCAGCCTGCCCGATCCGTTCGAGAACCGCAACACGGTTCGCCTGCGCGAACCCCCGCCGGAGAAGGGCGAGCCCGTGAGCGGTCCGCCCCGGTTGCCGAGTAAGTAACGCTTCGGCCTCAATTTGGTGGCGGCACGTTTCTAACGTGCCGGTGTTTCTTCGGCACGTTAGAAACGTGCCGCCACCAAACTGAGACAGTACCCGAATTGCCACTTTGTGCTAAATTCGCCGGGAATTATATTCGACTTGCGCGCGCGCCGCAATCCCTTGTCAAATAACGACATGCGCCTTCACATTTCGGCGCCAAGCGCCAGGTCGCATATAATTCCGTGTGTTCAGACCCGCGTTGCCGACAAAGGATCAGCTTGAGGGCTGATGCCAGTCCCTGGCACACGTTCCGCTATGAACCTGACAGGCCATCGGCTTTCCGTTCGCACTGCGCTTCTCTAGCTCTTCTTTGTGGCGGCGGAGCGCGGTGGCCGCGTTTGATCTGGTGCCTCTGAGCCCGTGCTTGAGCTTGGCCCTTGGGTCGGCTTCACTTTCCTTGGTGCCGCGAGCCCGCTTGAAAGTCTCGTCCTTCGTTCGACCATCCTCCGCCGACATTTTCTTCGCCCGTCCCTCACCGTCGTTGGAGGTCCTCATGCCTCGGAAGAAGACACGCCAGCCCATCCCGCCGCCCCGCATCGTCCGGCCCTGTGCCGCCGCCATCGAACGTCGGCAGCGCCAGCCACGTCGTCGCCGTCGACCCCGCTTGCGATCCGCAGCCCGTTCGTACCTTCGGCGTCTATACCGCCGACCTACAGACGCTGGCCGAGTGGTTACGCCACTGCGGCGTCACGAGCGTCGTGCTCGAATCGACCGGCGTCTACTGGATGTGCTTATGCGACTTCCTGGAAAGCCAGGGCTTCGAAGTGGTGGTGGTCGATCCACGCAGCCTGGCCCGCAACCTCAAGAAGAAGACCGACGTTTGCGATGCGGTCTGGCTGCAGCAGATGCACGCCTGTGGCCAGCTCAAGAGCTGTTTTCGACCCGCGCACGAGGTGCTGGCGTTGCGGACGCTGTGGCGGCATCGCGAGCATCTGATCACCGAGGCAGCCAAGCTCTTGCAGATGATGCTCAAAGTGCTGGTCCAGATGAATGTTCATTTGGACCTGGCCGTGTCGAGCATCGCCGGCGTCACCGGCATGCGCATCCTGCGTGCCATCGCCCAGGGGCAGCGTGACCCCCAGACGCTGGCGGCGATGCGCGATCCCAGCTGCAAGAAGAGCCGCGAGGAGATTGCCAAGGCCCTGGAAGGGACCTGGGACGCGGCCCACCTGTTCGAGCTGAAACAACTGCTCAAGGCCTGGGACTTCTACCAGAATCAGCTCCATGTCTGTGACCGGGAGTACGCCAAGGCGGCCGGGCCGATGCCGGACAAGACCCAGGGGCGTCCGTTGCCCGAGTCCCAGAAGGCCGCGCCCAAGAGTCGCAACCGCCCGACGGAGTTCGACGCCGACGCCTTGATCTTCCAGTTGACGGGCGTGCGTGTCACGGAAGTGGACGGTCTGGGCGCCAGCACGGTGCTGACGGTCTTGTCGGAGACAGGCCCGGACCTGGCGGCACGTTTCCCGACGGACAAGCACTTCGCGGCCTGGACGACGCTGGCGCCGCGCAAGCACCAATCGGGCAAGCGGATCCGCTATCCCGCCCAGACGGCCAGCCGGGTGGCCAGGGCGTTTCGGCTGGCGGCGCGGTCCTTGCTCAGAAGTAAGAGCGTGCTGGGTAATTTCCTGCGCCGCCTGCGGGCCCGGCTGGGGATAGGCAGCGCCATCAGGGCGACAGCCCACAAGCTGGCGAAGCTCTTCTATCGCCTCATCACGCGTGGGGAAGCGTATCGCCGTGAGAGCACGGCAGCCGAAGAAGTCAAGCAGCAGGAGCGTCAGGTCAAAGCGCTGCAGCGCGAAGCGCGGGAGTTAGGGCTGCAAGTGGTGCCGATCTGAGCAGGGTCGGCGGGGCAACAGACGACGTCGGGGAAGTAGGCGAGGTCGATCTCAAGCCGAGCCGCTTGGGGCGGTGGCGTCGAAAATACGCGCACACCGTAAGATCGCTGCCCGAGCACGACACCTCTCGCCCGGGTAGCGGGGCCTTGTTCATTGAAAGCAATGCGAGCTGGCCGCCCAGGCTGAACCACGGTGCGAAAGCCCCACGGCCCGCGCGGGCCGGATGAGCCAAAAAAGCTGCCAATGATGGGGCGGTCCCTATCTGGCCTTCACGCTGGCGACAGCAGTGACCTGCGCGGTCCCATCGAAATAGGCCTTAAACTTGGGCCATTCATACTCGGCGAGCTTGCGGCCCACGACCAGGCCGACCTCGTTGTCGGTGCGGATGTGATAGCCGCCCCAAAGCCGTGAGATGGCCGCCATCTCGGCCGTGGCGCTGAACGTTGGCAAGGCCAGGGCCACTTCGCAGGTCAGCTTCTCGTGGCCGGCCGGCAGCTTCCCGTCCTTCATCATCATGATCTTGCACTCGAAGCCCGGCTCGGTCAGGATGCCGGCATGGCGCTTCTCCACCTCGCCAAACCGGTCGCTGCCGGTGAACAACTCGAGCATCTTGGACCCGGCACCGCTGACGGTGGCGTGTCCCGAGGTGTAGCCGGGGAACGGCGGGGTGACGAAGACGGCCGGCGAATAGGGGTGCCATTGCTCGGCGGGCAGGTCGATCACCCCCTTGCCGGGGCCGCCCCAGCACTTCACCGTCTTCCCCTTGTAGTAGTAGCGCACCAGCGACCAGGGCCGGGAGCTGTCGTAATGGCGCTTGGTGTCCCAGTTGGAGATGAAGGCATCGAAGCAGACATTGCCGACGGCGAAGAACAGCTTCACGTCGCGGTCGATGCCGTTCTTGTCGCGGCGCGACACGGCCTTGGCCAAGGTCAGCCAGTGACCCGACTGGCCGGTCGATTTCGGCCCGTCGCGCATGAACTCAACCACCGCCTTCTGCTCGACCGTCAGGTTGGTGTTGACGGCGATGCACTCGTCCACTTCCTTCCTGAGCTGCGCCGAGCCGACCTTGGGGGGCGGACCCGGGCGGAACTGGTCGCTGCGCTCCAGGGCGAAGGGCTTGACCCGATACCACTGCGGCGTCAGGAAGCCGATGGTCACCGTGCCGCCCTTGCCGTTGTCGAAGGGGATCGGCTGCCAGCGGTTGGGATCGACCATCGGGGCCGGGCCCGGCGGGTTGACCGGCTGGTAATAGGTCCAGTCCGAATAGGGCTTGCCGTTGGAGCCTGGCTCGTCGCCCAGCTGGTTGGCCCCATCGTGATGGCGATAGTCGAGCAGGGCCGTCGCCGCGACATTGCCGATTCCTTCTGGGGTGGTCACGTCGGTGCCGGTTTCATTCGGGTCGATGCTCCCTTCCTTCTTGACTCGCTCCTTGATCCAGGCGGCGTCCTCGGGATAGATATCCAGCAGGACGCGCGTGACGGCGGTGGCGATGGCCTTTTCCTTGTTGGCATCGGTGCGCTCCTGCTCGGGGCGGCGCAGCTTGCTCCCCAGGCGGGTGCCGACGGCCTTGGCGTCGTAGGCGGCCCAGGCGTCGAACATGGCAGTGACGGCCATGCCCAGGTTGCGGGAGCCGATCGTCGGCCGCGGCGCGTTGCGCTCGTGTTCCCGTGCCGTAGCCTGCAGGGCCACGTTCAACCAGCGGTAGGCCGCCGAGCCCTTGTAGCCGCGTTCGGCGGCCGGGATCAGGTCATCCTCGGGGCTGGGCGCCGGCTTGGGATCCTCGGCCGCCCCGGTCTTCGCGGCCTTTCCCGGGTCTTTCTTACCCGCCGCCGGGTCGTCCCCGCCCTGCACAGGCTGCGGCAGGAGTGCCAGCAGCGAGATCATGCCGGCGGCCAGGCCCGCCAGCACCCCCGCAGTCAAACATCGGTGCGCTCGCATGAGATGCTCTCCCGTTCCCGAATCCGAGAAATCGATGAGGAAGGACACCGCATTATCGTCGGGGATTGCGCCGGTTTCTCTGTCGGGGAAGCTACAATTTCCGTGTAGGAAAAACGCGACAAGAGCGGGGGATCTTCGGCGTGCCGCGTCGCGGCGGCGAACCCCGCCGGGCCCGCGGCTGTCCCTTTGAGTGGCGTTGACAATTTACCCGCGCCGACTAGGATGGAGCCGTCGGCAGCCGGCCCCGCCGCCTGCCGCACCCTTCCGGGGCGTAGCTCAGTTTGGCTAGAGCGTACGGTTCGGGACCGTAAGGTCGGAGGTTCAAATCCTCTCGCCCCGATTGGCCAGGCTCGCTGTCAGGCGATGACAGCGGGCCTTTTGTGTTGACGGGGCATGACTTTGCGGCGAGGGCGGTAACGGCCTGGTCACGGTCGGCTTGTAGACGGTCCCCACAGTTCACCTACCCTTTCGAGTCTTCGGCTTGCCCTGACGCTCTTGGCGGACGTGCTTCAGTGCGCGGTCGATTTTCTCCATTGTCACCACCGACGGGACGTGCTTCGCCGCTTCCAGCCGGCAGAGCGTTTCGACGCGGATACCGGCCAGCTTCGCCAACTCCCGTTGCGTCAAACCCAGCTCGGCACGTTCGCGGATCGTATCGCGGGCCAGTGACACCCGAAGAAACTCCGCGGCCGCTCGATTGCCTTCGGCGTCCGCTTCCGGCAAGGGCGGCAAGTCGCACGCTTTGGCCCGCGTCGTCAATTCGTCGTAGCGCTCCCGCTCCAGGATGACGTAGGCTTTCCCGTTCAGCTGAATCGTCTGCATGTCAGTCCTCATAGAAGCCGTCGCGGTGTCCCACTTTGACAACCCGCACCACGTCCCCCTCAACCCGAAACTGCATCCGGTAGTCGCCGGTGCGAATGCGATAGAAACCCTTGAGTGCGCCAGTGAGGGCTTTCGCGCCGCTCACGTTCGGCCATTTTTCCAGGCGTTGCACCAGACGGTAGAGCCGAACGCGAATCGGTCGCGGCAACCCGTCCGCTTGCTCTTGAGCCTCCGGGGTGAAGAGAACGGCTGCCATTGAAGCTGATCCTACGTCGATTGACGCGCTTGTCAAGCGCAAGGAATCCATTGCGGACGCCTTCCGTTCGCCCTCAGATAGAATGTCTGACGGGTTCTTGCGTTCGTTCATGGATGGAGTGTCCTTTTGCGAGCCGGTCGGCTTGTCGTTTCGCCACCTCTGACTTCTCCACGCCCCCTTCCTGGTAGGTCCGGGTACAGCGAGCGATGCTCTTCAGGTCGCCCGCGCCTCTAGGTTGCGCAGCGTCTCCGGCACCGCCATGGTTTGCGTGCGGCCGTCTCCTGGCGACCGTGGCCCTTGTCGTACGCCGTGTGCGTCCGCACCGTGGCCGATCCCTGACCGTCGTCCACGGCCTCGAACGCTGCGACGATGTCCTCTCCAAATGGTCCTGATCTCCTCTCACCGCCAGCACGTAATCCGCCCCTTTGTCGCGAATCTTGGCCGCATCTCCTTCTGGCACCCCATGGCGTCGATGGTCACGATGGCCCCGGTCAACTCCAACACCTCCAACAGCTTGGGAACAGCGGTAATCTCATTGGACTTGGTGGCCACAACCTCTTGGCCCAGCAGCAAGTGATTCGCCGTTGCCCAGGCGCTGACGACGTGCAGCGGGTTCTGGCCCTTGGCCTTGTGCAGAGTAGCGCGGATGGAGTGTCCTTTTGCGAGCCGGTGAGCTGTCCCCGCCCGGCTCGGCGCACTGGGGGATCAGTGGGAACGGCAAGCCCGGCAGCGCGATGCGGTGCTGGCCGCCGCACACTGCTGGCGTCAGGTCGCCCCGCTATAGTCCACAGACCGGACCAAATCGGACTCGAACCGGACTTCAGGATGTTGTGCGAGGGGGGGGGTTGTGCACAAGGCGATACGTGCAAGGCACTTGCGACGGAACGGCCGCAAACCGGATTTCTCGAAAAAATCCGGTTTGGTCCGGTTTGAGTGAATGTCCGTTGTCACAAACCGGGAAATGGGACATAATTGTATGTACGTTTAGCTTCCTGGCTAAACGAGCCAACGGCCAGCGAGCAAACCGGATGAGCTACGATGGCTTTCAACCTGCGACTGCCGGCGGTGCTCGCCCGGATGCGGTGGAAGGTGAAAATCCGGGACAAGGAGCGTGTAAGACCCGCACTGCACCATCATCCGCGGCACGCACACCTGGCGGCTTTGCCTTCGAGACGGCCGCTTCATGGACGGCGGCAGCTGGCGGGACATGCCGAACAGCTTACAGGAATTCGTGCGGGCGCATTGGGACCGCCTTTGCGCGGCGTGGGATGAAATGTATCCGCACAACCCTGTTAGGCCAGCGGCAGAACATCCCATACCAACCCGAAGCGTAAGCGAGGGAGGCGGTTAGGCCTCGCTCACGCTTCGGGTTGGTATCATCGTTCCGGCCGCTCGCCTTAGTGGCAACGAGGCAGGCGATGAAGACGACAATGCCTAAGAAGCTGTTCCTGCTCGGCTCCGGCGCCAAGAGGCTCCTTCGCTCCGGTTTGCCGGCGTTGCAAGTGCATGGGCGGCGTTCGCTCGTTAAGGCGCTGAGTGAGGCGTCGCCGTCCGCCTTATGGTTAGCGGCTTCCGCCGACGCGCCGGATGAACTGCTGCACGAAGCCCTTCGATTGCCCCCGCGCCGCCCCTCCCGGCTCGGCGGGCTCCTGACGCTGCACCCGCCCCGAACGGAGAGTATTCAACCGCTTGACGATCTTTTCGATCCCTTTGTGTGGAGCGCAGGAAACTTCCGGTTCTTGCCGCTTGGTGAGCTGGCCGAAGTGTTGGCGGACGAACGGTGCGGCGACTTGTTCATCGGCGGCTATGCCGATGCGCACAACGACACGCTGACGCTGGTGCGGGGTGACTTGCGGCGCCTGTCGGTCCCCCTGTCGATCTTCCTTTGGAGCGGGGCAGGCGACAAACCCGAGCCCTTCCGGTTGGCGTTCGGCGATTGCGGCAACACCGTTCGGCTCGGCGAGTATGAAGCGGCCGCGGATGCGATCCTGTACGAAGCGGACCCGGATTACCGCCGCCGCCTGCTGGCGAAGCGGCGCGCGGCAGACAAGACCTTCGGCGCCTGCTTGCGCCGCCTCCGCGTGCAACGCGGCCTGCGCCAAAGCGATTTCGGTGATGTGTCGGCAAAGACGATCACCCGCATTGAACGCGGGCAGACCGAAGCACCACACGGCGATACGCTCAAGAGAATCGCGGCGCGGCTGAAGATCGAGCCGAGCGAAATCTTGAGCTATTGACCGCAAGGCCGGCGCCGGTCAATCGTCGCCGTTCGGTTGCTCGATTTCGTCTTGCCGCACGATGCTCCTGCCCGTCTGGCGCCCGGAGCGGCGCTTATGTTTTTGCTCACCCAACGCATTGCGAGCCGTTCTGAGCTGTCTTGTCCACGTGAGGAACTCGGGAAGACGGTATCCAATGAGTTCAGGCGGAGCGACGGCATCCTCGAAAGGCTGCTGTTCTCTCAAGAAGTCGTAGGCAGGCTTCTCTTTGAGTTGCTTTCCGGCCTCCCCCTCGACATTGGACTCGGCAAAGTGCCAGGCGAGATAAGCCTTGCGAACCGCGGGTTGGAGTTGCTCCACCAACTCAGCCTGCGAAGGCGAGTCATCGGCCGCACCTGCCCCGCGAGGGTCGCTGCCGGCCTTGCCCCCTTCGCCTCCCCCCTCCCCGCCCTGTGTGTTGGCGCGTCGGTGTCAGCCGCTCCCACCGCAACGGATGGCGGCGGGCTCATGACCGTGGAAGAAATGTTGTAACGGCGGGCCGTCATCCCCGGTTGGT
Organism: uncultured Planctomycetota bacterium; assembly: GCA_963827935.1. Classification (GTDB taxonomy): domain Bacteria; phylum Planctomycetota; class Planctomycetia; order Gemmatales; family Gemmataceae; genus DATFNV01. The sequence continues at coordinate 13,429 of CAWHCN010000009.1, forward strand.
GAAGACTGGCGAGGTAAATCCAGCCAGCGTTCTCACACTCGGCAAGTGTCCGCGTGAGGTCGGCGCCGATGCTCAGCGAGTTGTCGTGTAGTAGCTCGACAGGTATTGACGCAAATACACATTCTTGAGGCGTCGGTTCCCGCCATCGGCGGTGTAGACCCTCCGAATGCGATGATGTTCCTGGCGTTCGATGAATTTGGCGGCAAGCCAGGAACGGATGCGTTCAAGGTCGATAGGGGACATAGTGCCTATCCTTTGTGCCGGGCCGGCCCGGCAGCGCGGAGAAGGATAGGTGAACCCCCGCGCTGCCGATCCGCGTAGAAGCCGCCCGCCCCGGCCAGGCCAACGGCTACCCGACAAGTGCATGATATCCGTTTCCAGGGGCCGCGACTCAATGTCGGGCTCACGCCAACCCGCCGCCGCATCGAAGGGAGGACGCGCAGGACTTATTCATCACTTCCCGACGCTGCCCGAAGATGCAAATGACGTGGAGGAAAAAGCCCGGCACCAAGCAGAAGCAGTATCCTCGCGCAACGAGAAACATCCAAGCGAACCCATTGAGAACCTGGCCCTTGTAAATCTGACCCAGGCCCGGCCACCAGAAGCTCAACACGGCAGCAACGCCCGGATTCCAGCGCCTGCGGCCGCCGTGAGCATCCCGTTCTTCGCGGAGTTCTTCGTCTAAGATTTCGCCGCAATGCCGACACTTCAGCACGCTGTCTGTTAACCACTTCCCTACAGTACGGACAGCGCCTAGGTCGGGCAGCTCGTTCGGCCGCCTGTGCCTCTTCATCCGCCGCCCGTAACTCTTTTTCCGCTTCCCACTCAGCCCTCGCTTCGCACTCCGCCAATCGCAGGTCCGCCAGTTCCGTTCGCAACCTCGGCCCATCCTCTTCGAGGCCCGCGTCGGACTGCCACAGCACAAGTACGCCGCTTGTCGCCATGACGGTAACAAACGCCACTCCGGCAATGCTGATGACGTAGCCGGTTGGGAGTTTCGCCAAGTGGGCCAGCAAGCCTACGACGAAAAAGAACGCAGCTCCGAGAATCGGCGCAGGAGCACAGCCCTCTCAGCTAACCCGTTGCCCAGATGAGTGAGGTCGAATGCCTTGCGTGCGGTTTGACGGATGCGGACCGATTGCAGCAGCCACGAGACACGGCGGACCCTGCGAGTAAGCGAAGTCAGCCTAAGTTCGCAATCGTCGTCGCGGCACCCATGAATTGTCCCTCTCGCGGGAGTTCCCGCCAACCGGCACCGGCGCCGACATGTCAGTTAAGCCGGTCAGCGCAGCCCGAACTGTGCCTTGGTCGTTACCTTGCCGCCCTGGAAGGTGACGTTCATGTTGGTTCCGTCCCAGTTCTTCCAGGCGAACAGGACCGTCTCCGGGGTGCCAGGAATTGATACGCGGGATAACTCCTCGCCGTGGACCTTGAGGATCGCGAAGACCTGGTCATAGGTCATTCCGGCTTTGACCTGGTTGTACTTTTCCAGGGTGATTCGCGTGTCGTCCGCCTTTTTGACCTCGGCAGGATCGTTGCCCGCCTTGTCGTTTGCGTTGATGACGGGCGCCGGGTTCCCGCCGCCGCCGCCAGCGCAGCAGCAGGCGGTGAGGATGATGGCAACGACGGCGAAGGAGCTGAGGGCAACGAGGCGCAACGTCAGCCAGACTCCCCAGCACGGGCAGGGCCCGCCCGCCCGGCCCGGGGAGTCTGTTCCTGGCGCCGACAGGCGGGCCGAGCCGGTGATCGGCCGGCCGTCCCGTGTGGCGAACATTGTCGCCGCACGGCGCAGGCGGCACAAGGAAAAAACGGCCAGGGTTCAGAAGGACCCGTCGGAGACGATCAGCGGGGGCCGAAGAAAGGAGACATCGTGAAATAGTCGCTCGGAGATGCGCCGCCCACCCCACCTCACCATAAAAAAAGGCGGGACGCAACTCTTGTTCTTGGCCTGTCTGTCCCCGGCCCGGAGCAGGCTTCGCTCCCAGCCACTCCGGGGCGTGGCTTTTCAGATACCGGATCGCCTTGCGGGCGACCGGCTCCTTGACCGCCTGCAGAAAAGCTGACATCCGCTCCGGAGCGTTGCCAGGATAGACCAGAACATGGACATGCTCCGGCATCACGACGTAGGCCCAGAGCTGAAAGGCAGATTTCGTGCGTGCTTCGTCGAGTGCCTCGCAGAACCACTCGCGCGTCCGGTCGCGGTCCAGGAATGGATAATGGCGGTAGCAAGAAAAGGTCAGCTCACGCGGCTGGCCGGGCTCGTTGTAACGCACGCGGCGTTTTTCGAGGTAGATTCTGCCGGTGTCGGGATCAGTGATTCTCATGCTGGGCAGAATACGCTTTCGCCCTGGGTGGTGCAAGAAGCAAGTGGCGTTCAGCACGCCCTTCGGAGTACCTCAGGGCGTGCCACCCCAACCGCGCCACCCCTGCCAGCCAACCGCGAGACCACCGCGCCCACGCCCCTGGGGCCGAAGAAAGGGGACATCATGTAATAGTCGCTGGGAAATGCGCCGCCCACCCCACCTCACCATAAAAAAAGGCGGGACGCGGCTCTTGTTCTTGGCCTGTCTGTCACCGGCCCGGAGCAGGCTTCGCTCCCAGCCGCGTGCTGTCCGTCCCTGGCCGGGGTATGTCCGTCAATGTCCTTCAATGGCCGTCCATGTCCTTGAATGGCCGGCTCTGCCTGGTCTCCGGCCTTCCGACAGCGTGTGCCACTCTCCCCACATGCCAGGCCCTGGGTGCCTGTGTGCCGCCAGTCTGTGTGTGTGCACGCACAGTGCAATCCATTTTGCATAAGCCGAGAGGGGGTCGCGAAAAGGGCGCCGTGTGTGTCCGCGACGCAACGCAACGCAATCCGTTGGGGGAGCGTGTGCTACGGACCCACACCGCCGCACCACCTGGTACGCACTCGCGCTGCCGTTAGACCTTGTCATACCACCGGGTGTAGCATAATCGAACACTCGTGACTTGCCCACAAATGCGTGGGCAAGTGGGCAAGTCACTCTGTTCCAGGCGCAAGTCCTTACACTAGAGTATGTTGTCACGAAAAGTGACTTGCCCAGGTGAGTTGCCCAGTGGGCAAGTCACTCGCCCGGGCCGTCTGCTGTTTTTGGCACTGTCCGCCAAGCCCCCCTGACGCGTCCCCGGGGCGCCCCTTCCATGCTACCCGTTCTTGTCCTTCTCTTCGGTCTGTCCCGGTTGCTGTACAACCAGCATCGCGGCGAGGCGGGCGCGGCCCGCGGCCGACAAGCCGAGCAGCGCCGCGGCCAGGGCCTCGACGGTGCCGGCGTTTGCGTTTTCGGTGTTGCTGGTGCAACCAGTGGTGCAACAGGAAGAAGGGCCTTCCACAAGTGGCGTATCTGTAGTACCTTGGGCCGCACAGCCTGACGGTTCGGGACCGTAAGGTCGGAGGTTCAAATCCTCTCGCCCCGATTGGCCAGGCTCGCTGTCAGGCGATGACAGCGGGCCTTTTGTGTTGAAACGCGGGTATGCCACCAGCCATAGCGGAGAGTGGCACTTGAATGGCGTAGAAGAACAGCCGAATGAGGGGCAAACACCATGAAAAAGAGCCCAACGACCAAGGGCGAATCCCCCTCCCGGCTGATCAACGCGCGGATCAAGGAACTGGACGACTGGCGGGGCAAGACGCTCTCCCATGTCCGCGCTCTCATCAAACAGGCGGACCCTGAGGTGGTCGAGGAGTGGAAGTGGGTGAAACCCACGAACCCCGGAACACCGGTTTGGTCTCACGATGGCATGATCTGCACCGGCGAGACGTACAAGAGCATCGTGAAGGTGACCTTCGCCAAGGGCGCGTCGCTCCAGGACCCTTCAGGACTCTTCAACTCCAGCCTTGAAGGCAACACCCGGCGCGCTATTGATTTCCATGAGGGTGATGAACTCGATGAGGATGCCTTCAAGGCGCTCATCCGCGCCGCTGTGGCCCTGAACAGGTCATCGGCCCGATAGTCGAATCCGGCGCAGCAGCGGCAGCACTGGCTGACAGGGCGGGGGACGGGCCTCCGCCCGCGCATGCGAAACCGTCTGGAGTCCCATCATGGCGAAGTTTCTGTTCCTCTATCGCGAATCCACCGCTCCCCGATCCCGGCCGTCTCCCGAGGAAATGAAAGCCCTGGGGGGCCAATGGTACGCCTGGATGCAGAAGTTCAGCGCGTCGATCCTGCCCGGCGGCGATGGTTTGAAACCGAGCGGCCGGCTCCTCAAGGCGGGAATCGTGACCGACGGGCCCTACGTCGAAGCCAAGGAAGTCGTCGTCAGCTTCGGCCTTGTCCAGGCCGACAACTACGATGCCGCGGTGGCCATCGCCCGGGAATGTCCGCCCGGCCACACGATCGAGATCCGCGAACTGGCCGGCTACGCCTGAGCGAACCACGCTGTTAGCCCGACGCGCAAGCAAGGGTTACTGTTAGCCCGACGCGCCAGCAAGGGTTACGAAAAGGAACGAAAAATGACCGAACGTACCCGAAGCGCCAAGAGCACCACCGCGACCAACAAGAAGTCCGAGGGATTCACGGACGAGGAACGGCTCGCGATGAAGGAGCGCACCAAGAGCTGAAGGCGGAAGCACGCCTCGGCCCGCGCGAAGAAGGACAAGGCAGACGGGGAAAGTGCCGTACTCGCAGCGATCGCCGCGATGCCGGAACCAGATCGCCTCCTGGGCGAGCGGCTTCACGCGATCATCAAAGCCAACGCACAACTCTCTCGCCGAAAACCTGGTACGGGATGCCCGCGTATGCCTGGGACGGCAAGGTCGTCTGCTTCTTCCAAAGCGCGGCGAAGTTCAAAACCAGGTACGCGACGTTCGGCTTCATGCACGAGGCGAACCTCGACGAAGGCGGCATGTGGCCCACCGCCTTCGCACTGAAGGAGTTGACTGCCGCCGAAGAGGCAAGGATCGGCGGCTCGTGAAGAGAGCGGTGAGCTGAGACGATCGCATCCCCACCGACGAATGGTGCGGCTCGCGTTATGTTCCAAGAACAGGTTTTCGGCAGGCATCGGTTCTCCCAGCGGTGACCAAGCGGCATAACTTGTTATTGAACAAGCGCAGGCTGGATTCCACCACGCATCCGAAGGCCGTTCCACAAAAGTCCAGACTCTGCTCGACCTTGCGAATGATACATGCGTACACTATGTGGCGCTAGTCGAATGCCAGCTCTTGCGGCAGTTTCTGGAGTTCGGCTGTGGGTGTCAGGAAGGGGTCACGAGGTGTCTGCAGCTGTGATGACACCGTGGGCCGAGACCGCAGGCCGCCTGGGCTGCGGGGTCTGATCCCTTGCTCGCGGCCCCCCGGTCCGGTATCGTCAGGACAATTCGCCCCGCACCGTCCCCATCGCGAGGCTCGCCGGCATGAATGTTCCCCGGATCGTCCTGGCCGCGGTCGTGTTGGCTGCGGCGGTGGGCTGGCTTTCGGCCCAGAAGTATGCTCCGCCCCCCGTCAAGGAACCAAGTGAAGCCACGAAGAAGGAGATCGCCGCGCTGGCCGAGAAGCTCGACCAGCGGATCGCCCAGCTCGAGCGTCGGGGCCTGAGAGACCCGGTGCTGGCCGACCTGGCGATCTACGCCAAGGCGGCGCGGTGGATCGTCCGTCACGACGAGTTCTACTCGGACCAGGCCGGGGGCTGGACCGTTGCCGTCCTCAATGATGGCTTGCTCCGCACGCGGATGGCGGCCCAGGGCGAGTTTCCCTGGCTGGACCAGCGTGGCGCCAGCGTCGCCCGCGCCTACCGCTCCAGCGTGGACGGCTCGGTGCAACCCTATGCGGTGACTCTGCCGGCCGATTACGGCAAGGATCAGGCCCGGACCTGGCCCATCGAGGTGGTGCTGCATCGGCGCGACAGCGGTCTGACCGAGGTCAAGTTCCTGCACGAGCATGCCGGCGACAAGCCGGCGCCCAAGGACCAGAACTGGGTCCAGATCGACATCTATGGCCGGGGCAACAACGCTTATCGCTGGGCCGGCGAAACGGATGTGCTGGAAGCGATCGATCATTTCGTCAGCGTGGAGCAGGTGGCCCGCCGGGACAAGCTGCTCGACATCTCCCGCATCGTTCTGCGCGGCTTCTCGATGGGCGGGGCCGGGACCTGGCACCTGGGGCTGCACCGGCCCGACAAGTGGTGCGTGGTCGGCCCGGGGGCCGGCTTCACGACAACCCACGGCTATGTCGCCGACCTGCCGGAGACGCTACCGGCCTACCAGGAAGCGTGTCTGCGGATCTACGATGCCGTCGATTATGCCGAGAACGCCTTCGACGTGCCGATCGTCGCCTATTCCGGGGAGAAGGACGAGCAGAAGGCGGCGGCCGATCACATCGAAGCCCGGCTCAAGAGCCTGGGCCTGTCGATGACCCACCTGGTGGCCCCCGGCCTGAAGCACGAGTTTCCGGCCGAGTGGAAGAAAAAGGCCGAGGCCGAATATGCGAAGTACGTGGTGAAAGGCCGGGACGAGTATCCGCGCAAGGTCCGCTTCATGACCTACACGCTGAAATACTCCACCTGCGACTGGGTGACGCTGATGGCTCTGGATCGCCATTACGAGAGGGCTGCGGTCGCAGCGGAGCTGACCGAGAGCGGCTTTCGCGTGAAGACCAGCAATGTGCGCCTGCTGCTCTTGCGGCTGCCGCCGGGGAGCGTCGGCAACGCCGTCATCGCCATTGACGACCAGAAGGTCGAGGCAGTGCCGTACCTGACGAGCAGTGGGGCGCGTTCCGTTTACTTGCAGCGCCGCGATGGGAAATGGTCATCCGCGCTGCCCGAGAAGCTGTATAGCGACCTGGCCCGGCGTCCGTACAAGTCGCCGGGCCTGACGGGGCCGATCGACGATGCGTTCACAACTTCGTTCCTGTGCGTCCGAGGCACGGGCAAACCGTGGCATACGGCCCCGCAGCAGTATGCCGACGACAGCCTCAAACGGTTCCAGGCGGAGTGGAACAAATACCTGCGTGGCGACCTGCCGGTGAAGGACGATGCGGACGTGACGCCCGAAGATATGGCCGGCCGCAACCTGATCCTGTTCGGCGACCCGGCATCCAACTCGCTGATCGCCCAGGTGCTGGATGTCCTGCCCCTGGAATGGACGAAGGAGCACATCGTGCTGGGAGGACAAACCGTGTCGGCCGCCGATCATGTGCCGGTACTGATCTATCCCAGTCCGCTGAATCCGCGGCACTATGTGGTCCTGAACAGTGGGCACACGTTCCACACAGCCGACTTCCAGGATACCAACGCTCGGCTCTATCCGCGCCTGGGCGACTATGCGCTGCTCAAGCCCGCGCCGGCGGAGGGCGATCCGTTCAAGGCCGATGTGGTCACGGCGGGGTTGTTTGATGACTTCTGGCAGGTGAAGAAGTAGCGGACCGCTGTCCGAGGAGATGGCATCGTGACCCAGCGTTGCCCGACATGCCGCGCCGAACTCGATGACGCGGTTCGCTTTTGCCCGCATGACGGCACGCCGTTGACGGAGACGGCCCAGGCCGTCAGCGCGCGGACTCCGGCCGGCGCAGCGGGTCGCGCGCGGACGCAGGAGCTGCCGTTGCCGGTGGTCGTGGGCAACCGCTACCGGCTGACCGAGCTGCGCGGCGGCGGCGGCATGGCCAAAGTTTACAAGGCCATCGATACTACGCTCGAACGCGAGGTGGCCGTCAAGCTCATCAACCCCGAACTGCGGGCGGAGCCGGAGTTCGACGCCCGCTTCCAGCGCGAGGCCCGCATCGCCAGCCAGCTGCACGATCCGCATATCGTCGTGGTTCATGATTTCGGCATCGACGCGACGCTGGGGCCCTTCCTGGTGATGGAATTCCTCCAGGGCCAGTCGCTGCGCGAGCGGCTACAACAGGGCACGTTGCCGCTCAAGGCCACCCTCCAGTTCGGCGCCCAGCTCGTGCTGGCGCTGATTCATGCTCACGACAAGGGGATCGTGCACCGCGACATCAAGCCGGACAACATCTTCCTGCTCAACGTCAGCGGCGTACGCCTCCACGTCCGCGTGCTGGATTTCGGCATCGCGCGCATCTACCGGGCCGAAGAACCGGGTCCGCAGGCAGCCACCCTGACCAGCCCCGGGGCGGTCCTGGGCACACCGCGCTACATGGCCCCGGAGCAGCTCGCCGGCAATCCGGTTGACGCCCGGGCGGACCTGTACAGCATCGCCGTGGTCATCCACGAGGCACTGACCGGCCAGATGCCCTACCTCAGCGGCAAGAAGCTGACGGAGTACTGCCCCGACGCCTCGCCGCAGCTTCAGGATTTGCTCGATCAGTGCCTGAAACCGAACCCCGCGGACCGCCCGGCCGGCGCCATCGAGGTGTATCTGCGCCTGCAGGAGTTGGGCAAGGCCAGCGGCATTCTCCTCCTTCCGCCCGGCGCGATGGACAAGCTGGTGGCCTCGCGGCAGGTGCAGGAGCCGACAATCGCGTACAAGCCGAAAGCGCGGTCGCGGTGGGTCTGGGGTGTGCTCGTCGCCCTGCTGGCGGTGGCCCTGCTGATCCTGGGGTGCCTTGGAGCCTGGGCGTTGATCCCGACGTTTCGCTAAGGCGAGCCGGGAGCGTGAGCGACCGGAGTTGCTGGGGTTGACGGTGTGGTTTCTGCGACGGAAGGACGAGGGGCGGGGCTAGGGCCATTACGGACGCCGGCCATACCGGCGCACTCCCAGAATGGATACGAGTTGTCCATCGACGCGGTAGATGACCGCCAGCGGGGGAACGAAGATAATTCGCCGGCCCACCGCTCGGGACTCGCCTTCATGCCGGGGATCGCGGCGCAGCGCTGTTCGGCCTCGTGAGTGGCCGGCGTAATTGCGCACCGATCCGCAGGGCTGGCCTTGTTCCAGCAATCGGCCAGTTCCTGGAGCGCCTTTTGTTCCCAGCGCAGCCGAAACATCAGTTGCTCTCCAGGCTTTTCATGTGGGCCAACACCTCTTCAGTGGTGTACCACTTGTCGGACTTCTCGCGGCGGTCGAGTTCCTCCTCACTGATCTCAGGCGAGAGAGGTTCCCACTCGTTCATGTCGAGCAATGGAATGAACCGCCCGAGCACGTGGCCCGATGGGTCGCGCAACTCCACGGACTCGGTGAATTGATTGAGTTGGCCGGCAACTGCGGCGTCAAGCGTAATGTGACTCATGTTTTGCTCTCCTGCGTCCAGATCAGGCAACACGCCCATCTTACCCTGCCCAATCTGGCCAAGCAATCCGCGGTATTGATCTACTCCACACCCGATCCTACCATGAACGCTGAATCCCAGTGATCCCGGAGAATCCTCCATGAGTGCCGCCAAGTTCCACGCCCAGGTCCTGGAATTGATCCGCCGCACCTCCGCCTATCTGCCACCGGATGTGACCAGCGTGATCGAGGCGCATCGCGCCCTGGAACAGGCCGGCTCCAAGGCGGACCTGGCCTTGAGCCTGGTCGCCCAGAATATTGGACTGGCCCGGCGCCTCAGCGCCCCCATCTGCCAGGACACGGGGACTATCACCTTCTACCTGAAGACGCCGGTCGGCTTTGACCAGCTCGAGCTGGAAGATGTTTGCAAGGATGCGGTCGCCCTGGCCACGAAAAAGGGATACCTGCGGCAGAACTCGGTGGATAGCGTCACCGGCCACAATACCGGCAACAACCTCGGCCCCGGCAGCCCGGTGTTCCACTGGCATCAGCACAAGGGTGACGACGTGGACATCCGCCTGATCCTCAAGGGCGGCGGGTGCGAGAACATCGAGCGCCCAGTATTCGCTGCCGGCCACCATTGGGGGCCAGCGCGCCGACCGCGACCTCGAAGGCGTCCGCCGCACCATCCTGGACGCCGTCTGGAATGCCCAGGGGAAGGGCTGCGGCCCGGGGTTCCTCGGCGTGTGCATCGGCGGCGACCGGGCCACCGGCTACGAGCACGCCAAGGAACAGCTCCTGCGCGAGGTGGACGACACCAACCCAGACGCCAAGCTGGCCGCCCTCGAAGCCCGCATCATGCACGAGTCCAACCAACTCGACATCGGGCCGATGGGCTTCGGCGGCAAGCTCACGGTCGGCGCCTGCAAGATCGGGTCACGGAATCGGCTGCCAGCGTCCTACTTCGTCAGCATCGCCTACATGTGCTGGGCCTATCGCCGCCGCGGCGTAATCCTTGATGCCGAAGGTGACGTGATCGAGTGGCTGTACCAGTCTCCCGGCGAGTTCGATCACGCTTACGACCAGGGCGCCGTTCCGGCACTCGACCTGGGCGGCAAGTCGGCCATTTCTCTGACCACGCCGCTGGCGGATGCCGATGTGCGTCGACTCCGGGCCGGGGACATCGTGTTGCTCAGCGGCACCGTCTTCACCGGCCGCGACGAGGTCCACAAGTATCTCCACAAGGGGGGAGACCTGGGCACGATCCGCAACGGCGTCATCTACCACTGCGGACCGGTCGTGCTGGAAGAAGGTGGCAAGTTCCGTGTGGTTGCCGCCGGCCCCACCACCTCGATCCGGGAGGAGCCGTACCAGGCCGACGTGATCGAGCGCTTCGGCATCAAGGCGGTCATTGGCAAGGGTGGCATGGGACCCAAGACGCTGAAGGCGTGCCAGGACTTTGGCTGCGTCTACCTGCACGCCATCGGCGGAGCCGCCCAGATCTACGCTCAGTGTGTCCAGAGCGTGGAGAATGTCTACCTCAAGCAGTTCGGCAGTCCCGAGGCGGTGTGGGAGCTAAAGGTCAAGGATTTCCCGGCCGTGGTGACGATGGACAGCCACGGGCACTCGCTGCACCAGGAGGTGGCGGATGCCTCGAAGACTCGGCTGGCGGGGGTCCTTGTGATGTAGCGCCGGCATGACGCCAGGGCTCAAGACAGCCACTGTGCCAATTCACAGGATGTCCTGGGCGGTAAACTGGGAGTCCACCTTGCCGGCCACCTGCTCGAAGAGCCAGCGCAACGGCTCACGGCCCTTGCCCTCCGTGCAGCCGTCGATGAGATTGAAGGCCAGGAACAGATTCCAGTCCTTGATGTTCGCGAGCAAGGCCGTGAAACGCTCCTGGTTGCAGTGCCCCCTGGACTCAGCCTGTCGCCAGAGGGCGAACGGTTCGTCGTGGTACTGTACGATCGCCAGCAGGTCGGCATCGTCGCAGAACTCGGCCAGGAAAGTGCGCGCGAGGGAGGCATGGCTCCGCGGGTGTGTGATTGGCACGCCGCGCTCGGAGTCCTTCTTGAAGCTGTCGTGCGTGTGGACCAGCACCTTCAGCTTCCAGAAGTCCGTCTCAGAGAGCTTCGGCCTCAGGGCTTCCAGGTTTCCTTCAATCTCCGCGATGTGAGCGCGGACGGAGCCTTCCGGGTGGCCGGGGCGAGCCTCGCCCCAGTCGAGATTCGCCTGGTAACGTGGGTCGGCAACGACGGCGTCAAATAGGACCTGATAGTTTGTCATAAGACGATCTACGAAGACGGCCGAAGGTTCTTATCTCGTGTCCGATGAACTCGTGAGCAAAAATCGTACAAACACGGCAGTCGTCCCAAACCTTTTCTTGCCATGAGCGATCCCATCCGTCCGGCCATCACCGAGGCCTGCCGCGCCTGCGGCGTCCCGGACCTGGCAAACCGCATTCGCGTCCTCTGGAGCAGCCGATTCATCAGCCGCATGGGCGATGCCCGCTGGGACCAGGTGGAGGGGATCGGCATGATCCGGCTGTCGCGGCCGCTGTGGCCCAAGGCTTCGGACCTGGAGCGCCGCGAAACGGTCATCCACGAGACCTGTCACGTTATCGCCGACTGCCGGTTTGGCGGCAAGCAGGGGCACGGGCCGCGCTGGCGGCAAATGATGGCGCTGTGCGGCTACCTGCACCCGACGCGCTGCCACGGCGTCGATTCGGACACCATCCGCCAGCGGCGTGAGCGTCGGCGAGTGGACGTGCTGGCCCGCTGCGGTTGTGCCAGCGGCGTGGTGCTGGGACCGGTGCAAGCGCGGCGGGTTCGTGCCGGGGTCGTCTACTGCTGCCGTAAGTGCCGACAGCGAGTGGCCATCATGTCCGACCCGCTCACTTCTTGAGGTTCGACAGCTCCGACGGCGGAACGCCCATGATATGGTAGCCCGCATCGACGAACAGCACCTCGCCGGTGATGCCCGAGGCCAGCGGGCTGCACAGGAAGGCGGTCGTATTGGCGACCTCTTCCGGCGTGATGGGTCGCTTGAGCGGCGAGACGGCGGCGGCGTAGTCGATCATCTGCTGGATATCGCCGATGGCCCGGGCCGCCCGCGAGGCATAGGGACCCGCGGAGATCAGGTTGACGCGGATGTTTTTTGGACCCAGGTTGTTGGCGAGCTGCTTGGCGTCGATCTGCAAGGCCGCCTTGGCCGTGGACATGCCTCCGCCGTAATGCCCGACGACGCGCTCGCCCCCCAGGTAGGTCAGGCCCACCGCCGCGGCTCCATCCGGCCGGTTCTCCATCAGCGGTTGCGCCGCCCGCAGCAGGCCCGTCAGCGAATAGGCGCTGATGCTCAGCGCGGTCAAGTAGCCGGCCCGGCTGGTGGCGACGGCCAGGTTCTTGATCTCGGCGCTGAAGGCCACGCTGTGGATCAACGCATCCACAGCGCCGAACTGCTTGCCGACCGCCCGCATCAGCCCTTCGATGGAATAATCACCGTACTGCTCCTCGATGCGCGTGAAGCGTCGATCGGTCCGCGTTTCCTGGGGCACGTCGGCCAACGTGTCGTAGCTCACGTCACAGGGCAGGACCTTTTCCACCTTCAGGCTGCCAGCCCCGAACGGGAGCGTCCGGCTGGCGACATCGTCCTCCTTGTCGCTGGTGAGGAACCCCTCGACGATGCGAACGAAGCGTGGGTGAACGGCGAGGACCAGACGGGCCCCAGCCGCCTGCAAGGCCTTGGCGATGAACCAGGCGAAGCTTTCGTTATCGCCCACGCCGGTGACCAGGGCCACCTTGCCGCCCAGATCGAGGGGAATCATACGTGCCTCGTCCTGAAGAGAAGACTTGCCGCAATCCGGGTGGACAGGCGTCCGCCCGGAACCGCGTATGGTCTAGCAGAACGGCACAGGACGGGCAAGATGAAACGGGAGGGCGAGCGGCGCGGCGTTAGCCCGCCGGTTCCACAACCGGCGGGCTAACGCCGCGCCGCTCGCCTTACCTCGACGCCGGCGGCAACATGGGCAGGGCCGGCAGACTTGGTCCGCTCGGGGCCGGTACGGCCGGCGCAGGACCGCACCCGTCGGCTGGATCATCGTCGCCGGGCCCTGGGGTGCCGGCGAGGGGCTGGCTGCTCCCGGTGCCAGGATCGTCCCCGCTTCATCCGCCTCGGCGCGCACGCGGCCGTCTGGATCGTTCTTTGCCGTCAGCACCACGCTGACGACGGGATAGGTATTGGCCTTCATCTTGCCAAGGGTGCGGACGCAGGTCGCTCGCACTGTCGCCGCCGGATCCTCCTTCGCCGCCCGGATGAGGGCCTGAACCGCGGCCTCATTCTGCCTCCAGTCGAGACCCGCCAGCCGCTCGGCCGCCCATTCGCGCTGCGAGGGATAAAGGGCGTCGTGCAACATGGCGGTGAGCTGAGACGGCGTCCCCACGGTCGTGGGTGCGGCCGCCGGGACCTGATAGCCGGCCTGCATGACGCCCGGGGCCTGCGCCGGCGGCAGCATGGCGAGCTGCACGCCCTGTCCCGTCGGGTTGGGTGCGCCAGGGGCGCCGGTAGACGGACCACCGGGCCGTATGGCGCCGCCGGCAGCATCGGATTCATCCGCGGACCCGCCTGGGCCATCATCGCGGGATACGACGGATACCCCGGGCCGAAGGCGCCAGCCATCGGCGGGCCTACCGGCATCGGCTGTGGCGCCGGACGCGGATCAAGGTCCGAGGAGAAGGCGTTGCCCAGCATCCCCTGGGCCGGCGTGCCGGGGGCGGGCGGCGTCAGCTCGCGCGGCGTGAAGGCGTTGTAAGCGATGCCCCCTTGCAGTGCCTCCGGCGCGTTGCCGCGGCCGGGGTTGATCGGTTGCGGCGCCTGCGGCACGTCCCAGCGCGGGCTCGGCGGCCGGCTCATCCCACCCGGCGGCAAGGTCACGATTGGTGCCGGCACGGCCCGGACCGACCCGGCGTCGGTGATCGACCTGAACCCGCCCGTCAGCGGCTCGCCCGCCGGTGGCAGCGGGGCTGTCGCCGCCACGCCTGGAGCTGTCCCGCCGGTCGAAGGGCTCGGCGGACTGACCGGCACCGGATCGGCAGGCGGCAGCGTCCCCCTCCCTTGCAGCTTCTCCTCCGCTGTCTTCTTCGCGTACTGCGTTGGGTCACCCAGCAGCGGATCGGGCTTGCTGGTATCGGCGTGCGGCAGCGAATCGATCTTCGGCAGGGCCGACGGCGTCTTCGCCTCGACCGCCGGCTTCTTCGTCTCCGGACCCTTGGTCGGGTCGCCGGTCGCTTGCTTGGGCGTGTCCGCCTTGCCCCACGATTCGCGCCACTTGGACAGGGCCGACGGCTCGGCCTGGGCCAGCTTGATCTCGGCCGGCTTCGGCGGCGTGGTCGGGTCCTTGGGCACCGCCGGCATCGGCGCGGTCGCCACCGGCGCGGGCGGTAACGGTGCGGTCAGTAGCGGCGTCGTCGTGGTTGTCAGTGCGCTGGGCAGCGTCGCCGGCCGCCGGTTCTCGATCGCCGGGAGTTGCGTCGTCTGCATACCCGACGGAGCCGGACCAACGGGCGTAGGACCCGTTCCCGGCACGTCGGGCGTCAAGGTGACCGCTGGCGACGGGCCAACGGGGCTCGGCAGGGTGGGCAGTCCGTTCGTGGCGGGCGTCGGGGCCATCGCCGTCGAGGGGGGGACATTGGTGATGACCGGCAAGCGCGTCTCGTTCCCGGAGGGGCCCCACGCGGGTCCCGTCGCGTTGCCGGACCCGCTGCCCCACCCCGAGGAGGCGACGGCGCTGCCGCCGGACCCCTGGCAGTTCTCACACGGCACGCTGGTCGAGCGACTCCACCTGCCGGAGGCGACGTTGCCGCCAGTCGAGGGTGTGCAGGTTGGGCAACCGGTATCACAGACTGCCACCGGCGGCAGCGGCGCGCCGGCCGGCGGCACGCGATCGCGGCTCCAGTGGAAAATCTGCGTCCGCAGCGAGCGCAGCTTTCCTTCGGGGGGTGCTTCCCCCATCACCGGCGCCCCTTCCGCCACGATGGTCATCATGTCGCCGGTGTCCATCGCCTGGACCTGCCAGACCTTGCACCCCTTGGCATCGACCCACCACTTGACGATGCGGCACTTCTGTGCCGGCTTGCCGGCCTCGTGGACCGTGATGATGCGTCCGGTGGGGTCATCCGCCGGCGGGGCGGACGGCGTCGGCGACTGGGCCAGGGCCAGACCCGTCGATACCAGCGTCGCCATGAAGGCCTTGATCGATCGTGACCGCACCATGACACAGGTCTCCTTGGAACGCACGCGCCGCTCCCGCGGCGGGGTCCTTCCCCCCGAGAGGCGCCTCGGAACTGTTTATCGACCGTGCCACGCCGACGCATCACTCCGATTGTGTGGAAGTTGCGGACTGTACCTCTCCGGGCGCGCGTCACGGCCGCATCGGCTTTGCCGGACAGGCGTGGACTTGCCCTCCCTGCCCCATTGACCCCGCTCGCTGCCTTGGCAACGCCGTTGCGGGGCAAAATGCTGGGCAAATCGCTCACACCCCCCCCGTGCGTCCTTGCCTATACACCATCAACGGGCATAACCCCCGGTGACACGAAGGGAATCGCCCCAGCGCGCCCGCCCTCACTCAACCTCTCCCGCTGCCCCGAACCGCCGCAGCAGAGCCCGGAGCAGGATCAGGACTGCCGTCTCATCAGCCGGCGCCGTCCGTAGACCGCTCCAGGTCAAGTGGGCTGCCAGGCCGGCATTGTCCGCAGCCCGGTTGAACTGCTGACGCAAGCGCTCCGCCCACAGGCCCCCAAAGCGGTCGCGGAACCGGCGCCAGGTTTGGTCAAAGGCCGAATGGATCTTGCCAGGCCAGCGCAGGCCGGCGAAGCCGGCCCACGGGGCGACGGCAATGGCAAGGCAGCCCGCCCCAGCCGGCGGGCCTCCGCTGCCCCGGGCCAGCGACGCCAGCATCAGGCCGCAACCGATGGCTACCAGGCCGGCAGCTCCGCAGAGCCGCGTCGGCAGGTAATTCAGGACCCCCACCGCCAGGGCTCCCGAGAGGAAGACGAGCCGCGGACCGCTGAGATTCAGCCGTCCCAACCCTTCCGCCAGCGGCAGGAGGAGCACGACGAGCAAGCCCGCCACGACGAGGTTCCAGGGCCCCTCGCCCGGCCGGCGTGCGCCCGAGGACGGCCACTCCCTGCGCAGGCGGTGAGGCACAAGGCCAAATAGCGGCCGCTCACCCCCTGGTCCCCGCCGAAGGCCGCCGCCAGAACCACCCCCAGCCAGGCCGCCCAGGCCAGGAACGCCCAGGTCAGGGCGTGGACCAGGCTGGTACGGCGACAGGCCCACCAGGCTCGACCCAGGGGATAGGCGCCGAAAGCCAGAATCAGGGCCGCCGCCTGAACCATGAAACTCAGTCCCTCGCTCGCAGTGGTTCGGTCTCTTCCCAGCTTGCCGGTTTTGCCGCCTTCGCCGCGAACGCCTGGTTTGTCGGAAACCTGTAGCGGCCGTGCGGCGGGCGGAACTGCCGCGCTTGCCCGTCCTGGCTCGATTCTCGCAACCAGCGCGGGCGGCGGAACCGATCCGTTAGTTTGTGAGGACCCGGCCCGCGACCCTCAGCCGCTTCGCCCCGGCGCCGGGTGGCACGCCCTGAGGTACTCCGAAGGGCGTGTTGCACCAACTGCACGCCCTTCGGAGTACCTCAGGGCGTGCCACCCCGCGGTTCAACCAGGCCCGCGTCAGGCGGCCGACCGCAGACGCACGATTCCGACTCGGAGGCTTCTTATGAGATTCTGGCGAATTCCCCTTGTCCTGATCAGCGTCGGCCTGCTTGCCGTGCCGGCCCCCGCGGGGATTCTCTTCGGCAAGAAGACGAAGCCCAACCCGGCCGAACGCGTTCCGGAGCTGATCGTCATCGTCAAGACCGACAAGGACGAAAGCAAACGCGCCTCGGCCGCGGAGGAACTGCGGCAGTACGACCCCAAGGCCTTTGCCGAGATTGTGCCGGTGCTGATCGACGTGCTGTTGAGCGATCCCAAGCCGGGCGTGCGCTCCGAGGCCGCCGAGAGTCTGGGGAACCTCCGCCCCGTCTCGCAGGAAGCCGGCTGGGCCCTGGAACAGGCCCGGGACAAGGACGCCTCGTGGCGGGTCCGCACCAAAGCGGCGCGACCAGTTGATGGGCTATAGCTGGGCGGGCTACCATAGCGATCCGAAGATGAAGGACGCTCCCGCTGTCAACGTCAAGGAGCAGCCCGCCGACAAGGGCAAGCCCGTGACGAGCGGCACGGGCACGCCGAATACAGGGGTCGTCCTGCCCGCGGCCGTGGCCCCAAAGGGGAGTGTGCCGCCAATGGTTCGTCCGGGCACGGGGGAGACGCAGCCGCCGCCGTTGGCTGAGCCGATGCCGCGCCCGGCTCCCGCTCCGGCACTGGCTCCGCGGCCCCTGCCCACCGGCCCCGCCTTGCCGGTAGCGCCGACCCCGGTCTTGCCGCCGCTGCCCACCCCGGTGCCGGCGAAACCATCGACCGCCCCACTGCCACCGATCCCGCTGCCCTCGGTCGACGGCGGACCAAGCCTGAACGGGCCGGGGGAGTGACGATCCGTTCGTTGAGCCGCCGCCCCGAGGGCGGCTAAGGGCTCGCGCAGGAATAACTTCGTCAAGTTTCGGGTGTCTGGGTGGCACGCCCTGAGGTACTCCGAAGGGCGTGCAGGCAGTGCAGCACGCCCTTCGGAGTACCTCAGGGCGTGCCACCCAATTGCTGACACCGGACTGTCATTGACGAAGTTATTTCCGCGCGGCGGCTAACCATTGACGCCGCGCCGCCCCTCGACCTACAATCCCCGTTCCTCCAAACATTCAGGAAGAACGGGGACGACGATGAACCCATCGGACCTGTTGACCATTCACACGGACGGAGCGGCCCGCGGCAATCCAGGCCCTGCCGCCTTTGCTTACGTCATAGCGCGGGATGGCGCCCCGGCCATCGAGGAGGCCGGCTGCCTGGGCCGCCTGACCAACAACCAGGCCGAATACATCGCCCTGCTCCGCGCCCTCGAACATGCCGCTCGCCTTGGCACCGAGCACCGCCTGCACATCCTCAGTGACAGCGAATTGATGGTCAAGCAGCTACGCGGCGAGTACCGCGTCAAGAACGAGGAGTTGCGCGAGCTGTACGACCAGGTCCGCGAGTTGGTCGCGCACTTCCCGTCGGTGAACTTGCAGCACATCCGCCGCGAGCAGAACAAGCGGGCCGATGCGCTGTGCAACGAGGCACTGGACGGGGAGTCCCGGCCCGTGACCCGGGCGACCAGGCGCTGGGCCAAAACCTGCGAAGCCAGCCCTGCCTTCCGGCACCGAGGCCGCCGTACACGAAGCCGCCATGGAGTGCCTGCGCTCAGCCGCGTCGGCCTGGGCCCACGGCGGAACGGCGGCAATCACTCCGGAACTCGTCTGGGATCAGCTCTGGAGTATCCTGGAAGAGCACGGGGCGCTGCGCACCAGCCCCCGACGCTGAGACCGATCAGTCCAGGGCAAACGCATCTAATTCCCCATAAGAAGGCCAAGAATCGCCTCGCGGATCTCGTCGTTCCATCCCGCTTGCAAGCGTTTCTTCTCGATGCCGCCCGTGCTTGATTCGTCGCGCCGCAACAGGGAGACTACCCAGCGACGCAGCAAGGCGAGGTTGGCCGCGGCATTGCCGGTACGCGCTCGGTTGCGATCCTCTGCGAAATACATGTCCAGCACCCAGTGGAGCCCGTTTTCAATTCCCCAATGGCCACGAATCGCCACGGCCAACTTCTTCGCCTGAGGCGACAGACTGCTGATGAAGTAGCGCACCTCCGACTTCTCCACGCCCCCTTCCTGGTAGGTCCGGGTACAGCGAGCGATGCTCTTCAGGTTGCGCCACGCCTCTAGGTTGCGCAGCGTCTCCGGCACCGCCATGGTTTGCGTGCGGCGCGTCTCCTGGCGACCGTGGCCCTTGTCGTACGCCGTGTGCGTCCGCACCGTGGCCGATCCCTGACCGTCGTCCACGGCCTCGAACGCTGCGACGATGTCCTCTTCCAAATGGTCCTGATTTCCTTTCACCGCCAGCACGTAATCCGCCCCTTTGTCGCGAATCTTGGCCGCGATCTCCTTCTGGCACCCCATGGCGTCGATGGTCACGATGGCCCCGGTCAATTCCAACACCTCCAACAGCTTGGGAATAGCGGTAATCTCATTGGACTTGGTGGCCACAACCTCTTGGCCCAGCAGCAAGTGATTCGCCGTTGCCCAGGCGCTGACGACGTGCAGTGGGTTCTGGCCCTTGGCCTTGTCCAGAGTGGCGCGCACCGTCTTGCCGTCAATGGCCACCAACTGGCCGTCGGTGCTCTCCTGCAGGGCCGCCACCCACTCCAGGAAACAGGCAACAAAGGCCTTGCCATCCAGGGCGGCAAACACCCGCGTGAACGTATCGTGCGACGGCGTGCCATTGGGCAAGTCCAGGTATTTCTCCAACCAGGCCCGCTTGCTGGTGCCGAACTTGGCCATGGCGACGCAATCGTTGGCGCCGCTGACGACGGCACACAGGGCGATGAAAAGGATGTCCAGCAGGTCGTGACGTTTGGTGCGGTTCACCCGCGGGTCCGTCAAGGTGGCGAAGGGGGAAAGCAAGGTACCGGCGCGGGACTGCGACATGCCGATTCTCCTCCGTGAGACGGGCGACTTCGAGGAGAATCATTCGCGAGTCCCTTGTCCCAGACTACTGAACAGCCAATAATGCACAGGCGTTTAGATGCGTTTGCCCTGCCGATCAGTCCCTTCGACCTTCTCCTCACGGCACGTCAGTTGCACGTTCGATGGCAGGTTTCTGTCTGTCGGCCGATCCGAACTCTCCAGCTCTTCGCTCCGCCGGCGACCTGCCTCGCGTTGGGGCAGCACGCCGTTCCTTCGGCCAACCTCATGAGGGAACTTCCATGATGGCTCGACAAGACGTGCTCATGCCGCCCCTGGAGCAACTGGCAGCGGTGCTGGCGGCTTCCGCCCCGGGCCGCGAGCGGGACTGGGCCGGGGCGGTGGAAGCCGCCCTCGGCGGTGTCGTCGAGGCTCTGCGCCGCCACGTGGCCGACACCGACGGGGCCGGCGGCATGTTCAGCACGGTGGACCTGACCCGGCCCACCCTGGTGCGCCAGGTCGGCGCCCTCCGCCTGGAACACAGCGAGTTTCTGCAGCAGGGCACCGCACTCCGCCAGGACGTGAAGAATGCCGCCCGCGCTTTCGAACCGCCGACGCCGGCGATGGCTCCGGGCAGTCTGCCCGGGCCGGCCACCGTGGACGCCATCCCCGATTTCGGCGCCCTCCGCGGGCGCGTCGAGAAATTCGCCGCGGGACTCAAGCACCATCGCGACGACGAGGCCGGCCTCGTCCTGGAGAGCGTCACCACCGATATCGGCGTGGGCGATTGACGAGCGGTCGCATGGCTGGCCTGCCCGGCGCCAGCGAGGATGAATGACCCTGAGTCTTTTCGAGCCTGTTCTGCAAGGGTGGGCTCGCTAGCCGGTAGGGTGGGTCGAGCGGAGCGAGACCCACCAGTCCGGCCCCGGTGGGTCTCGCTCCGCTCGACCCACCCTACCGGCTACCGGCTTACCCTTCCGGGACAGGCTCTTACAGACGCAGCAACCCGGAGAACAGGTCGAACACCAGGAGGGCCGAGAGGAACAGGAAGATGATGGCCCACACCAGCCCGGCCACCCGCCAGCCGCGGTGACCTGGCTCTGGTACCGGCGCCGGGTCGGCTTCGGCGGGCACGGCCGGCCGTGAGCCCGACGCCGGCCGCGACTCCTGAACATGCGAATTATGTCGTCCGTCCGAACGGGCCATGACAGTCCCTCCACCTTCATTGCAATTTCAATGCAAGGGATTAGGAGTGAGTTGGGTGGCACGCCCTGAGGTACTCCGAAGGGCGTGCTGACAGTCAGCACGCCCTTCGGAGTACCTCAGGGCGTGCCACCCTAAAGCCGGGGCCTGGCGCGGCATTACCCCCGTCAGCTCCCCTTGATCAGCGGCCAGATCCAGCGATACACCCCCAGGCCGATCACGAAAATCATCAGCGACGCCAGCACCAGGATTCCCAGCAAGCTCGAGGCGTAGCGAACATGCTCCGACGCCGGCTTGCCGCGCAGCTTCTCGTAGATTAGGAAAACCATATGCCCGCCGTCCAGGAGCGGAATGGGCAGGAAATTGACGACGGCCAGGTTCACGCTGATGAGGCCCAGCAGCAGGATAAAGTCGGCCCAGTCGCTCTCGGCGGTGGCGTAGGCATAGACCGCGATGTCGATCGGCCCCTGCAAGTTCTCTGTTGCCGACACGCGCCCCGCCACGAGGCTGCGCAGTCCCATGTAGATTTGCACGATGGTGCGCGAGGTATCGCGCATGCCCATTTGCACGGCCTCGCCCAGGGTATCGGCCCGGGCGATGCGGTCCTGATAGGCGAACAGCGTCAGGCCGCGCGGGTTCAGCGGGTCGAACAGCGGCCAGGTGCCGTCGGCCTGCAGGTCCAGCTCGTGTTCCTCCTCCGTGCCGTCATCGTGACGCTGGAGCAGCTTGATGTGCGGCGACTCCAGCAGTTGCATGCGGGCAAAAACGCCGGCCCAGCCGGGGTCGGCCGTACCGGTCGGGTTATTCTTCGAGCCCAGCTCGATCTTCTCCCACTTGTCCGGATCGCCGGCCGTCTTCGCGGGGACCTGGACACTCCAGCCAAGGATGAAGTCCCCGTCGCGCAGCCCTTTCTGAGCGGCGTAGGAATCGGCATCGACATGAGCCACGCGCACCATCACCTGGTAGGCGATGCCCAGCTCCGGAATGGCCAGCGAGGCGTTGGCCCCCAGCGGCACCTCCGCGTCGTCGTCCCACGAAGAGTCCCATTTCAGATCGGTCACCTCGGCGGTCGCATTGTCGTCGTGCAGCACCTTCCGCCGGACCTTGAGCGTGGCCTTCACATGAGCGTGGGACTTCGCCCAGCGGCGCAGTTCGAACGGGAGCCGCAACGGGTCCAGCTGTCCCTCATCCGTGCCGGCCGCCGGGTTCAGGGACAGCTTTTGGGTGTTGCCGTTGTCGTCGGTGAGGTTGACGCCCGTGATGGTGTCGCCAAGCTGCCCCCCGCGCACCGCCGCGTCCGAGCCGTCGCGCAGGCCGGTGACCAGCCCCATCTCCATGCGCAGCCCGGGGATTATCTGGTGGTAAGCGGGTGGGACAAAGACATCGACGATCTCGCTCGGCGCGGCCCCCTTGCGAACCACCTGGACGACGGCCGGCCGGTCCGCCAACTGCCGCATCCGGTCGAGGAACTGGAAGTAATCGAGGTGCCTCCCCTGCGGATCGCGCGGATCGAGCCGCAGCCCGGCCGTCTGGAATGGGTTGGAACCGTTCGGATCGGTCGTGCCCACGATGGCGTCACCGAACTGGAAGCCCTCGGCCGTGATGGCCAGGGTTTGCTCCTGGCCGTCACGGCGTACCTTCACCTGCATCGCCTTGCCCGCTAGGCCGCGCACGCGGTCGGCCAGCGCCGCGAAGTCGTTCGGTTGCGGCAGGCTCGTGGGCGGATCGTCCGGGTGAGCCGGATCGGTGGCAGCCAGGAATTCGTCATCGGGTTTCAGGTTGAGCACCTTCCCGGCCGCAGCCGCGCTGTTCCGCTGCACCGGTCCGCCGTTGGCGCCGACGTTCCGCTTCTCGGGGAGTTTCAGCTCCCTGGGCCAGCCGATGCCGATGACCGGGTTCGGCTCGCTCTTGGTTTTCCGCGGCTCGATGCTCACCGACCGGGACGGCCAATCCTCCGGCGGACGCCCCGGCACCGGCGTTTTGAACACAAAATCGACCTTTTGATGCTCCTTGGTGAGCATCACCGCGCCCTTGAGGTCCTCGAAATACGGGTGCGAAATGTCATCGACCCGTTCGAGGACATCCCCCGTGCGAACGCCCTTTTGCGCGGCCGGTCCGCCGGCTTCCACAATGCCGACCACCGGTGCATGCTGGTGGACGCCGATCTTGAAGGCCGCGATGAAGGCCACCAGCCCGAACAGGATGTTCATGATCACGCCGGCCGAGATGATCGCCATGCGCTGGCCGACGGTCTTGTTCTTGTAGGAACGCGGATCGGTGTCTTCCTCGTCATTCTCGCCCCCCTCGCCGACCATCTTGACGTAGCCGCCCAGGGGAAAGAGGGCGAGCTTGTAGGTGGTTTCGCCCCACTGGTAGCTGCAGCCGGGCAGCGCCGGGCCAAAGCCAATGCTGAACGTCTGCACGTGGACGTCGCACCACTTGGCGACGAGGAAATGGCCGAGCTCGTGGATGAAGATGACGGCGCTGAGGCCAATGGCCACCTTGGCGATCGTCCAGATCCCTTCCAGGCCGCCCCAGCGATAAATGAGGACCAGGACGACAGCCGCCAGGACGAGCGTCGTGGCGTTCCGCGTCAGCCAGGCCCCCAGCGACAGCTGGGCGTCGTCGATCGGCTGGTCCTTGTCGTCGCGGGGAGGCGGCGGGATCTTGCCGGCGTCGTGATCGGGGGTTGGCTCGCTACTCAACGGCAATCTCCTTGGAACGTTTAACCGTCGCCCTCCGGGCGGCGGCTAACCGAGTATTACCAGCGGGCTATCTCCTGGCGCGCCCAGCGATCCAGGGCGGCCAGTTCGGACAGCGTCGGGCGGGCGCTGAAGTCGTGGTGGTCCAGCACGGCCCGGCAGGCCCGCGGAATGTCCAGAAAGGCCAGGCCACCGGCCAGGAAGCGGCCGACGGCGGCCTCGTTGGCCGCGTTCAGCACCGCCCCGCACGTCCCGCCGCGGCGCGCAACTTCATACCCCAATTGTATCGCCGGAAACGTCTCGTGATCGGGCTGCTCGAAGCGCAGCGCCGACAATTCGCGCCAGCACAGCTTCTTGGCCGGCCCCGGCACGCGATCCGGGTAGGTCAGGGCATACTGAATCGGCAAGCGCATGTCGGGCGGCGACAGCTGGGCCAGCACTGACCCGTCCACGAATTCCACGAACGAATGGACGATCGATTCCGGATGGATAATCACCTCGATCTTCTCCGCCGGCACGCCGAACAGCCAGCGGGCCTCGATAACCTCCAGGGCCTTGTTCATCAGGGTGGCCGAATCGACGGTGATCTTCGGCCCCATGCGCCAGGTCGGGTGTCGCAGCGCCTGCTCCACAGTGACATTCGCCAGCTCCGCCGCCTTCTTGCCGCGGAACGGACCGCCGCTGGCCGTCAGGACGATGCGTTCGACCTCGGCGACAGGCCCGGAGCGCAAGCGACGGGTCCGGAGTGCAAAGCCTGGAAGACGGCGCTGTGCTCGCTATCGACCGGGAGGATGGTGGCATTCCGGCGGGCCGCCAGCTCCATGACGAGCGGGCCGGCCATCACCAGTGTCTCCTTGTTGGCCACCGCGACGGTCTTGCCGGCTTCGAGCGCCGCCCAGGTCCCTTCCAGGCCGGCGGCCCCGACAATGGCGCTGAGGACGATGTCCACCTCCGGGTCGGCCACCATGCGGGCGATGCCGTCCGGGCCGGTGAGCAATTCGATGCCCTGATCGAGCTTGGTGCGGTCGAGCTGGCGAGCGGCCTCGGGGTCGGTGACGACGACGCGGCGGGGGCGGTGCCGGTTGGCCTGGGCGAACAGGGCCGGCCAGCTCCCGTGGGCGCTCAGGCCCACCGTTTGCAGGCGATCCGGCAGATGGCTGATGACGTCCAGCGTGCTGGTGCCGATGGAGCCGGTCGAGCCGAGCACGACGACACGGCGAGGACGGCCAGCCTGGGGGGGAGCAGGGAACACGGGCTGATTGTACGCGGCCCGCCGTAAAACCCGCAAGTTGAGTTGAGGCCGCTGGCGGCTTCGCACGCCCTGCGAACCGGCTGCGTAAGCTGCCCGGTGACCGAAAACCCGGCAGCTTACGCAGCCGGTTCGCCGGCCCTGCGAAGCCGCAAGCGGCGCCGTAGGATGTTCTGGAGAGAACGTGGGAGAACCATCATGCCCGACGTGGGACTGCAAGGGGTCAACGGCAACGGCGCCCCGGACGCCGATGCCGCCGAAACGCGCGAATGGCTCGATTCCCTGGAATCGGTGCTGCAACACGAAGGGCAGGACCGCGCCCGCTTTCTGCTCACGGAGCTGAAGCACAAGGCGGTCAGCGAGGGCGTCGAGATCCCGTTCACCGCCAACACGCCGTACGTTAACAGCATCCCCGTCGAGCCGGCAGCCGGTCTTCCCCGGCAACCGCGAACTAGAACGGCGCATCAAGAGCCTGGTCCGCTGGAATGCGACGGCGATGGTCGTGCGCGCGAACAAGATCGACGGCACCCTCGGCGGACACATCGCCACTTTCGCCTCGTCGGCGACGCTTTACGAGATCGGCTATAACCACTTCTTCCACGGCCCGGAGCACCCGGACGGTGCCGACATCGTTTATTTCCAGGGCCACGCCTCGCCCGGCATGTACGCCCGGGCCTATCTGGAAGGGCGGCTCAGCGAGAAGGTGCTGGAGAACTTCCGCCGCGAGTTGCAGCCGGGCGGCGGGCTGTCGTCCTATCCGCACCCCTGGCTCATGCCGCACTTCTGGCAGTTCCCGACAGTGTCGATGGGCCTGGGGCCGATCATGGCCATTTACCAGGCCCGCTTCAACCGTTACCTGGAGCATCGCGGGCTCCGCAAAGAGTCCGGGCAGAAGGTCTGGTGCTTCATCGGCGACGGCGAGTGCGACGAGCCGGAATCGCTGGGGGCCCTGACCCTGGCTTCGCGCGAGGGGCTGGACAACCTGATCTTCGTCGTCAACTGCAACCTGCAGCGCCTGGACGGCCCGGTGCGCGGGAACGGCAAGATCATCCAGGAGTTGGAGGCCGCCTTCAAGGGCGCCGGCTGGAACGTCATCAAGGTCATCTGGGGCAGCGACTGGGACCCGCTGCTGGCCGCCGAGAAAAGCGGCCTGCTCGTCAAGCGCATGGGCGACGTCGTGGATGGCGAATATCAGAAATACACCGTCGCCGGCGGGGCCTACATCCGCCAGCACTTCTTCGGCAAGTATCCGGAACTGCTCACGCTGGTCGAGCACCTGAGCGACGAGCAACTCGAGAAGCTGAAGCGCGGCGGGCACGACCCGGAGAAGGTCTACGCTGCCTACAAGGCCGCCGTGGAACACCAGGGACGGCCCACCGTCATCCTGGCCTACACGGTCAAGGGCTACGGCCTGGGCGAGGCGGGCGAGGGGCGGAACACCGCCCACCAGCAGAAGAAGATGCAGGCCCGCTACCTGGTCGAGTTTCGCAACCGCTTCGGCCTGCCGCTGTCGGACGAGGAGGTCGAGCACGCCGCCTTCCATCGGCCGCCTGACGATGCCCGGGAAATGACCTACTTGCAGGAGCGGCGCAAGGCGCTGGGCGGCTACTTGCCGGTGCGGCAACCGTCGGCCCCGTCGTTGAAGACCCCCGGCGACGACTTCCTCGCCGCCTATGCCAAGGGCAGCGGCGACAAGGCCCCGTCCACCACGATGGTGTTCGTGGACATCCTGAGCCGGCTGCTACGCGACAAGGAGCTGAGCCAGTGGGTGGTGCCGATCATCCCCGATGAGGCCCGCACATTCGGCATGGATCCGCTGTTTTCGACCTACAAGATCTACTCGAACGTCGGCCAGCTCTACGACCCGGTGGATGCCCAGTATGCGGCCACGGCCTACCGCGAGGCGAAAAATGGCCAGATCCTGGAGGAGGGGATCACCGAAGCAGGATCGCTGTCGTCGTTCATCGCGGCGGGGTCGGCGTCCGCGATCCACGGCCTGCCGATGATGCCGTTTTACATCTTCTATTCGATGTTCGGCTTCCAGCGCGTGGGGGACCTGATCTGGGCGGCGGCCGACTCGCGGGCGCGCGGCTTCCTGCTAGGGGCCACCGCCGGCCGCACCACCCTCAACGGCGAGGGGCTCCAGCACGAGGACGGCCACAGCCACGTCCACGCCTCGACCGTCCCCAATGTGGTGGCCTACGACCCGGCCTTCGCCTACGAGCTGGCCATCATCGTCCGCGACGGCATCCGCCGCATGTACGGGGATAAACCCGAGGACATTTTCTACTATATCACGCTCTATAACGACAATTACCCGATGCCGCCGATGCCGGAGGGTTCGGCCGGAGGCATCCTGAAGGGGATGTACAAGCTGCGGCCCGCGGCGATTTCGGGCGAGCGGGGGGCGTCAGCCCCTCGGTTGAAGGTTCACCTCCTTGGCAGCGGCCCGATTCTGCCGCACGTCCTGAAGGCCCAGGAGATGCTGGGCGAGCAATTCGGCGTGGCGGCCGACGTCTGGAGCGTCACCAGCTACAAGGAGCTGCGCCGCGAGGCCCTGGAAGTCGAGCGCTGGAACATGCTGCACCCGACCGAGCCGCCGCGGCACAGCTATCTCGAAAACGTCCTGTCCGCCGAGGAGGGCGTCTTCGTGGCGGCCAGCGATTTCATGCGCTCCTTGCCGGAGATGATCGCCCGCTGGGTCCCCGGCGGCCTGTACCCGCTGGGCACCGACGGGTTTGGCCGCAGCGAGACGCGCGAGGCCCTCCGCCGCTTTTTCGAGGTGGACGCCGAGTGCATCACCGTCGCCGCCCTGGCGCAACTCGCGCGGCGCGGAGCGATCAAGCCCATCGTGGTGCGCGACGCGATCGCCAAGCTGGGTGTCGATCCGGAGAAGGTCAATCCAATGCGGGCGTGAACGGCCGCTTGCGGTTTCGCGCTCGGATGCGAAGCCGCAAGCGGCGTGCGAGGAGAATCCATGGCGCGCGAGATCACCCTCCCGGCGCTCAAGGAGAACGTCGAGAGCGTCGAGGTCAACGCCCTCAAGGTCGCTCCCGGCGACACGGTGGCGAAGGACCAGCCGCTGCTCGAGGTCCAGGCCGACAAGGCGGCGCTGGACGTGGCGTCGCCCGTGGCCGGCCGGATCGCGAAAATCCTGGTGAAGCCTGGCGATGAGGTCAAGGTTGGACAGCCCTACATCGTCATCGAGGAAACGGACGGCCAGGCGGCACCGGAGGCCAAGCAGGCGAAACCGGAGAAGGCCGTCGAGAAGAAGCCGGCTCCGAAGCCGGTCCCCGTCGCCGTGGTCAAAAAAGAGACGGACGCCGACGGGCAGCCGGCCCAGCCTCCGCCGCCTCGACCCGCCGCGCCGAAGGCAGGGGCTCTTCCCCTGGCCGGGCCCGCCACGCGCCACCTGGCCCGCGAACTCGGCGTCGAGCTGGCCGAAGTGCCGGGCAGCGGCCCGGGTGGCCGCATCAATCCCGACAACGTCAAGACCTTCGTCCGCCAAACGGCATCTCGCCCGACGGTCGCTCCGGGTGGGCCGGCACCCAGACTCCCGGACTTCGCGAAGTTCGGCCCCATCGAGCCGCAGCCGCTGACACGCGTCCGCAGGCTGACCGCCCAGCAGGTGAGCCTGGCGTGGGGCCTGATCCCGCACGTCACGCAGCACGACCGCGCCAACGTCACGGACCTGGAAGCATTTCGCAAGGCGCAGATCCGGCGGACCCAAGCTGACGGTGACCGCGTTCGCCCTGAAGGCATCAGCGATCGCGCTGGGGGAGTTTCCGACGTTCAATGCCAGCCTCGACTCGGCGTCGGGGCAGCTGATTCTGAAGCGCTATTATCACATCGGCGTCGCCGTGGACACCGAGGGCGGGCTGCTCGTCCCCGTCATTCGCGATGTGGACAGAAAGAGCATCGCCGAGCTGGCGCAGGAGTTGGCCGAGGCGGCGGAGGCGGCCCGCAAGGGGAAAGCCGACATGCAGGGGGGCACGTTCACCATCACCAACCTGGGCGGCATCGGCGGCACCGGCTTCACGCCCATCATCAACTGGCCGGAGGTCGCCATCCTGGGCTTGTCGCGCTCGCGTCTGGAGCCGGTGGTGCGCGACGGTCAGATCGCGCCCCGATTGATCCTGCCGCTGTCGCTGTCCTACGATCATCGGGTGATCGACGGCGCCGCCGCGGCCCGCTTCACGCGCCGCCTGGCGGAGATGCTGGAAAACCCGTTGGTGATGTTGCTGCACGCATAAGGAAGGCTCTTCGAGCGTTTGGAAAGAATGGGGCCACGCTGAGCCGCGCACGCAGCGGAGCGGAGTAAGCGGCCGAGCGCCGCTTACTCCGCTCCGCTGCGTGCGCGGTCAGCGGCTTCATCACCGCTCGTCGTTCGTTCCGCTCGCTCTTAGGAATAGCCTCACGCCCCCAGCCCCAGACCCGAGCGTCACCATGATCGAAATCTTCTGCCTCTACTTCCTGGGCAAGCAAGTCTCCGACACGGCCCAGGGCAAGGGGTACAAGGGCATGCTATTTGCTATCCTCCTGGTCCTCCTTTGGTTCGGCGGCGAATTCGGCGGCGGGCTGGGTGGGGTGACGATCGTCCGCACCAGCGTTGAGGGCAAGCTGATCGGCCATCTCATCGGCGGGCCGGCGGGGAAGGTGCTGCTTACCTACCTGTGCGCCTTGCTGGGAGGAGGGCTGGGGGCGCTGCTAACGTTTCTCGTCGTCCGGGTTTTGCCCTCGGACGCAGCCGAAGAGCGGTCTGCCCGGCGTAGGAAGTCGGGTCGCGGTAAGGGGCGGCGCGGGGCCGATATCGAAGAGGAGATGTCGCGGCACGCGCAGCCGCCGGCCGTCATCAGTTCCGGCCTGCGCTGGACCATCCTGAGCACCGGCGGGCTGTTCGTCTCCGGGCTGGTTGGCGTCCTGCTATTCCTGGGCGTGGTGCGCGATCCCAGGAGTGGCGGCAGCGGCAAAACGTCAGGGAGCGGCAACCCGCAGATCATTCAGATGCCCGACCTGTTGGCCTACTGGTCGTTCGACGCCGTCGATGGTGGCAAAGTCATTGACCATTCGGGCCATAACAACCACGCCACGCTGTTCGGCGGCAAGCTGGAGCCCGGGGCCCGCGGCCAGGCGCTGTGGCTGGAGGATCAGCCCGCCCACTACCTCGACTTCAGTTCGCTTCCCGATTTCAACTTCGGGGAGAAGGCCGATTTCACGTTCGCCGGCTGGTTCACCTCGTCGCAAACGTCGGCGACTATCATTTCGCTGACCAGCAGCAAGGCGGTGGCCGGCTACCCGCAGCTCGATTTCCTGCTGCGCGAAGGGCGGCTCATCGTGATGCTCAGCGACGATAACGATGTGTTCGCCAAACAGGGCTTCGTGTGGGTCAAGCAGAAAAACGACGGCGGCTGGCACCACTTCGCCTTCACCCGCAAGGGCAATACGCTGGAGCTGTTCATCGACGCGGTTTCGCAAGGGCAAGACACCAAGATCGCCGTCGGCGGCCCGCTCACCACCGACCAGCGCGCGGTCGGCTGCGAGCGGGCCTGGGCGATCCAGAACGACCGGCGCTGGGGCAATCCGTCCTTCAGCGGCGGACTCGATGAGATCTGCATCTTCAGCCGGGCGCTCACGCGGGCCGAGATTCAGAACCTGATGAAGTGAGGTTCATCCGGCAAACCCGTGGAGCGGGACCTGCGCTCAGTGGTTCAGCCTGAGCGGACAACTCTCTTTGCTTTCAATGAACAAGGCCCCGCTACCCGGGCGAGAGGTGTCGTGCTCGGGCAGCGATCTTACGGTGCGCGCGTATCCTCTACGCCACCGCCCCAGGCGGCTTGGCTTGAGATCGATCTCGCCTGCCTCCCCAACGTCGTCTGTTGCCCCACCGACCCTGCTCAGATCGGCACCACTTGCAGCCCTAACTCCCGCGCTTTGCGCTGCAGCGATTTGACCTGACGCTCCTGCTGCTTGACTTCTTCGGCTGCCGTGCTCTCACGGCGATACGCTTCCCCACGCGTGATGAGGCGATAGAAGAGCTTCGCCAGCTTGTGGGCTGTCGCCCTGATGGCGCTGCCTATCCCCAGCCGGGCCCGCAGGCGGCGCAGGAAATTACCCAGCACGCTCTTACTTCTGAGCAAGGACCGCGCCGCCAGCCGAAACGCCCTGGCCACCCGGCTGGCCGTCTGGGCGGGATAGCGGATCCGCTTGCCCGATTGGTGCTTGCGCGGCGCCAGCGTCGTCCAGGCCGCGAAGTGCTTGTCCGTCGGGAAACGTGCCGCCAGGTCCGGGCCTGTCTCCGACAAGACCGTCAGCACCGTGCTGGCGCCCAGACCGTCCACTTCCGTGACACGCACGCCCGTCAACTGGAAGATCAAGGCGTCGGCGTCGAACTCCGTCGGGCGGTTGCGACTCTTGGGCGCGGCCTTCTGGGACTCGGGCAACGGACGCCCCTGGGTCTTGTCCGGCATCGGCCCGGCCGCCTTGGCGTACTCCCGGTCACAGACATGGAGCTGATTCTGGTAGAAGTCCCAGGCCTTGAGCAGTTGTTTCAGCTCGAACAGGTGGGCCGTGTCCCAGGTCCCTTCCAGGGCCTTGGCAATCTCCTCGCGGCTCTTCTTGCAGCTGGGATCGCGCATCGCCGCCAGCGTCTGGGGGTCACGCTGCCCCTGGGCGATGGCACGCAGGATGCGCATGCCGGTGACGCCGGCGATGCTCGACACGGCCAGGTCCAAATGAACATTCATCTGGACCAGCACTTTGAGCATCATCTGCAAGAGCTTGGCTGCCTCGGTGATCAGATGCTCGCGATGCCGCCACAGCGTCCGCAACGCCAGCACCTCGTGCGCAGGTCGAAAACAGCTCTTGAGCTGGCCACAGGCGTGCATCTGCTGCAGCCAGACCGCATCGCAAACGTCGGTCTTCTTCTTGAGGTTGCGGGCCAGGCTGCGTGGATCGACCACCACCACTTCGAAGCCCTGGCTTTCCAGGAAGTCGCATAAGCACATCCAGTAGACGCCGGTCGATTCGAGCACGACGCTCGTGACGCCGCAGTGGCGTAACCACTCGGCCAGCGTCTGTAGGTCGGCGGTATAGACGCCGAAGGTACGAACGGGCTGCGGATCGCAAGCGGGGTCGACGGCGACGACGTGGCTGGCGCTGCCGACGTCGATGGCGGCGGCACAGGGCCGGACGATGCGGGGCGGCGGGATGGGCTGGCGTGTCTTCTTCCGAGGCATGAGGACCTCCAACGACGGTGAGGGACGGGCGAAGAAAAGGTCGGCGGAGGATGGGTCGAACGAAGGACGAGACTTTCAAGCGGGCTCGCGGCACCAAGGAAAGTGAAGCCGACCCAAGGGCCAAGCTCAAGCACGGGCTCAGAGGCACCAGATCAAACGCGGCCACCGCGCTCCGCCGCCACAAAGAAGAGCTAGAGAAGCGCAGTGCGAACGGAAAGCCGATGGCCTGTCAGGTTCATAGCGGAACGTGTGCCAGGGACTGGCATCAGCCCTTTCAATGAACAAGGCCCCGCTACCCGGGCGAGAGGTGTCGTGCTCGGGCAGCGATCTTACGGTGCGCGCGTATCCTCTACGCCACCGCCCCAGGCGGCTTGGCTTGAGATCGATCTCGCCTGCCTCCCCAACGTCGTCTGTTGCCCCACCGACCCTGCTCAGATCGGCACCACTTGCAGCCCTAACTCCCGCGCTTTGCGCTGCAGCGCTTTGACCTGACGCTCCTGCTGCTTGACTTCTTCGGCTGCCGTGCTCTCACGGCGATACGCTTCCCCACGCGTGATGAGGCGATAGAAGAGCTTCGCCAGCTTGTGGGCTGTCGCCCTGATGGCGCTGCCTATCCCCAGCCGGGCCCGCAGGCGGCGCAGGAAATTACCCAGCACGCTCTTACTTCTGAGCAAGGACCGCGCCGCCAGCCGAAACGCCCTGGCCACCCGGCTGGCCGTCTGGGCGGGATAGCGGATCCGCTTGCCCGATTGGTGCTTGCACGGCGCCAGCGTCGTCCAGGCCGCGAAGTGCTTGTCCGTCGGGAAACGTGCCGCCAGGTCCGGGCCTGTCTCCGACAAGACCGTCAGCACCGTGCTGGCGCCCAGACCGTCCACTTCCGTGACACGCACGCCCGTCAACTGGAAGATCAAGGCGTCGGCGTCGAACTCCGTCGGGCGGTTGCGACTCTTCGGCGCGGCCTTCTGGGACTCGGGCAACGGACGCCCCTGGGTCTTGTCCGGCATCGGCCCGGCCGCCTTGGCGTACTCCCGGTCACAGACATGGAGCTGATTCTGGTAGAAGTCCCAGGCCTTGAGCAGTTGTTTCAGCTCGAACAGGTGGGCCGTGTCCCAGGTCCCTTCCAGGGCCTTGGCAATCTCCTCGCGGCTCTTCTTGCAGCTGGGATCGCGCATCGCCGCCAGCGTCTGGGGGTCACGCTGCCCCTGGGCGATGGCACGCAGGATGCGCATGCCGGTGACGCCGGCGATGCTCGACACGGCCAGGTCCAAATGAACATTCATCTGGACCAGCACTTTGAGCATCATCTGCAAGAGCTTGGCTGCCTCGGTGATCAGATGCTCGCGATGCCGCCACAGCGTCCGCAACGCCAGCACCTCGTGCGCGGGTCGAAAACAGCTCTTGAGCTGGCCACAGGCGTGCATCTGCTGCAGCCAGACCGCATCGCAAACGTCGGTCTTCTTCTTGAGGTTGCGGGCCAGGCTGCGTGGATCGACCACCACCACTTCGAAGCCCTGGCTTTCCAGGAAGTCGCATAAGCACATCCAGTAGACGCCGGTCGATTCGAGCACGACGCTCGTGACGCCGCAGTGGCGTAACCACTCGGCCAGCGTCTGTAGGTCGGCGGTATAGACGCCGAAGGTACGAACGGGCTGCGGATCGCAAGCGGGGTCGACGGCGACGACGTGGCTGGCGCTGCCAACGTCGATGGCGGCGGCACAGGGCCGGACGATGCGGGGCGGCGGGATGGGCTGGCGTGTCTTCTTCCGAGGCATGAGGACCTCCAACGACGGTGAGGGACGGGCGAAGAAAAGGTCGGCGGAGGATGGGTCGAACGAAGGACGAGACTTTCAAGCGGGCTCGCGGCACCAAGGAAAGTGAAGCCGACCCAAGGGCCAAGCTCAAGCACGGGCTCAGAGGCACCAGATCAAACGCGGCCACCGCGACTCCGCCGCCACAAAGAAGAGCTAGAGAAGCGCAGTGCGAACGGAAAGCCGATGGCCTGTCAGGTTCATAGCGGAACGTGTGCCAGGGACTGGCATCAGCCCTTTCAATGAACAAGGCCCCGCTACCCGGGCGAGAGGTGTCGTGCTCGGGCAGCGATCTTACCGTGCGCACGTATCCTCTACGCCACCGCCCCAGGCGGCTTGGCTTGAGATCGATCTCGCTTACTTCCCCAACGTCGTCTGTTGCCCCGCCGACCCTGCTCAGATCGGCACCACTTGCAGCCCTAACTCCCGCGCTTTGCGCTGCAGCGCTTTGACCTGACGCTCCTGCTGCTTGACTTCTTCGGCTGCCGTGCTCTCACGGCGATACGCTTCCCCACGCGTGATGAGGCGATAGAAGAGCTTCGCCAGCTTGTGGGCTGTCGCCCTGATGGCGCTGCCTATCCCCAGCCGGGCCCGCAGGCGGCGCAGGAAATTACCCAGCACGCTCTTACTTCTGAGCAAGGACCGCGCCGCCAGCCGAAACGCCCTGGCCACCCGGCTGGCCGTCTGGGCGGGATAGCGGATCCGCTTGCCCGATTGGTGCTTGCGCGGCGCCAGCGTCGTCCAGGCCGCGAAGTGCTTGTCCGTCGGGAAACGTGCCGCCAGGTCCGGGCCTGTCTCCGACAAGACCGTCAGCACCGTGCTGGCGCCCAGACCGTCCACTTCCGTGACACGCACGCCCGTCAACTGGAAGATCAAGGCGTCGGCGTCGAACTCCGTCGGGCGGTTGCGACTCTTGGGCGCGGCCTTCTGGGACTCGGGCAACGGACGCCCCTGGGTCTTGTCCGGCATCGGCCCGGCCGCCTTGGCGTACTCCCGGTCACAGACATGGAGCTGATTCTGGTAGAAGTCCCAGGCCTTGAGCAGTTGTTTCAGCTCGAACAGGTGGGCCGTGTCCCAGGTCCCTTCCAGGGCCTTGGCAATCTCCTCGCGGCTCTTCTTGCAGCTGGGATCGCGCATCGCCGCCAGCGTCTGGGGGTCACGCTGCCCCTGGGCGATGGCACGCAGGATGCGCATGCCGGTGACGCCGGCGATGCTCGACACGGCCAGGTCCAAATGAACATTCATCTGGACCAGCACTTTGAGCATCATCTGCAAGAGCTTGGCTGCCTCGGTGATCAGATGCTCGCGATGCCGCCACAGCGTCCGCAACGCCAGCACCTCGTGCGCGGGTCGAAAACAGCTCTTGAGCTGGCCACAGGCGTGCATCTGCTGCAGCCAGACCGCATCGCAAACGTCGGTCTTCTTCTTGAGGTTGCGGGCCAGGCTGCGTGGATCGACCACCACCACTTCGAAGCCCTGGCTTTCCAGGAAGTCGCATAAGCACATCCAGTAGACGCCGGTCGATTCGAGCACGACGCTCGTGACGCCGCAGTGGCGTAACCACTCGGCCAGCGTCTGTAGGTCGGCGGTATAGACGCCGAAGGTACGAACGGGCTGCGGATCGCAAGCGGGGTCGACGGCGACGACGTGGCTGGCGCTGCCGACGTCGATGGCGGCGGCACAGGGCCGGACGATGCGGGGCGGCGGGATGGGCTGGCGTGTCTTCTTCCGAGGCATGAGGACCTCCAACGACGGTGAGGGACGGGCGAAGAAAAGGTCGGCGGAGGATGGGTCGAACGAAGGACGAGACTTTCAAGCGGGCTCGCGGCACCAAGGAAAGTGAAGCCGACCCAAGGGCCAAGCTCAAGCACGGGCTCAGAGGCACCAGATCAAACGCGGCCACCGCGCTCCGCCGCCACAAAGAAGAGCTAGAGAAGCGCAGTGCGAACGGAAAGCCGATGGCCTGTCAGGTTCATAGCGGAACGTGTGCCAGGGACTGGCATCAGCCCTCAAGCTGATCATTTGTCGGTCAGCGCGGGTCCGCACACACCGAATTCTATTCGACCTGGCGCTTGGCGCTCAAATGTGAAGGCGCATCTCATTATTTGACAAGGGATTGCGACGCGCGTGCCAAGTCGCATATAATTCCCGGCGAATTTAGTACGACATGGCAGGTTGCGGACAACCGGCACCACCTTCCCAGTGCCTCCTCGGCCGGCTACTTCTTCTTCGTCTGCATGGCCCGCTCGGGCGGCCGGGTGTGCAGGATCAGCCGCTTGACCGCGAACTTTCCGCAGAAGAAGGCAACGAAGAGCCAGATCACCGAGCGCCAGATCGTGACCCCCAGACCATAGGGATTGATCGTGTCCTCGGCATGATCCGCCTCCAGGCGTGCGCAGGATAAAGTCGAGAGGGATGCCCACAATGATGAACAGCGTCACCAGGGCGCAGATGATGCCCGGCAGCAGGTGGATGAACCACTCGCCGCCGGTCGGCTCCATCGTCTTCTCGGTGGCGATGCGTTCGCGAGTGCGGCGGTTGTAGCCGCAGTTGAGGCAGATGACCTGGGAGTCGTCGTCCAGTTCCTTGGCGCAAAAGGGGCAGCGGGGCTTGAGCGATTCCTTGGTGACGGCGTAGGGGTTCTTGCCGTCCTCCATCTCCTCGTCCAGTTCGGCCGTGGTCTTGGCCGCCGGCTTGGCGCCCTGGGGTTTCTTGGCAGGCACGGGTTTGCTGCCGGACCGCTCCGCCTCGGGCGGGGCCTTGACCACGAAGACCGATTTGCACTCCTTGCAGCGGATTTTCTTGCCGACCAGGTCGGCCGGCGCGTTGATCGGGTTTTCGCATTTCGGGCAGGAGATCGCAATAGTCGTGGCCATGACAGCGCTCTGGAGTCCGGAGCCGGGCCGCTCGCCTGGGAGTCAACTGAATTATAGTAAGATAGGAGCGCGCCCGGGTCCGATGCAAGCGTCTTCTCCAAGCGAGCGGCGCGGCGTCAGCCCGCCGGTACTCATGAATACCGGCGGGCTGACGCCGCGCCGCTCGCCGGACGATCGAGAGAAAGGCCCCCCTCCGTGTCGCGCATCCTCATCTCCGTGGCCACTTACAACGAGCGCGACAACCTCGCGCCGCTGCTGCAGGAAATCCGCCAGGCCGTCCCGTCCGCCGACATTCTCGTGATCGATGACAATTCCCCCGACGGCACCGGCGACCTGGCCGACCGCATCGCCGTGGATGATCCGCATGTCCGGGTGATGCACCGGGCGGGGAAGCTCGGCCTGGGTACGGCGATCCTGGCGGGCATGCGCTACGCCATGGACGAGAATTACGATTACGTCCTGAACATGGATGCCGATTTCAGCCACCACCCGCGTTATCTGCCGGCCATCGTGGCGGGGATGAAGCGCTACGATGTGATGATCGGCTCGCGCTACGTCAAGGGGGGCGGGACGATGAACTGGCCGCTGTCGCGCCGGCTCGATCAGCCAGGCGCTGGGCCGGCTCGTCCGCGTCCTCATGCGCATCCCGGCCCGCGACACCAGCGGCGCCTACCGCTGTTATCGCGTCAGCAAGCTGCGCAAGGCTCGAGCTGGAACGACTGCGGTCGCGGGGCTACTCATTCCAGCAGGAGGTGCTCTACCGCTGCCGCAAGGCCGGCTGCAAGATCGGCGAAACGCCCATCATCTTCGAGAACCGCCGGGCCGGGGCGTCGAAGGTCAACCCGAAGGAGGCGGTGCGGTCGATGGGAATGATCTTGCTGATTGGGGTGGCGGCGTTTTTCGGGATGGATTAGCCGCTTGCGGCTTCGCCACTGCGAAGCCGCAAGCGGCTATCGCCCATTCACCGGACCCGAAAACTTCACCGTCCCCGCCCCCAGCACCTCCTCCAGCTCCGCGGCCGCGACCGTCAGCGGATTGATGCTGAACGAATCGGACAGCTTGAGCCGGGCCCAGCGCCCGGCCGGGTCGCGCACGTCGAGCAACACCGGGCACGATCCCGGCGTGCGCTTCAGCGCCCGGGCGATGGCGTCGATGTGCTCGGGACCATGTTCATTCATCCGCACGGTCACCAGCATCACCCGGGTCAGCTCACGCTGGGCCTGCTCGATGCTGAGAAAGCGGGTCAGCAGTAGCAACGGCTTGCCGTTCTGGCTCCGCGGGTCGATGGCGCCCTTGACGAAGCAGACCTGCTCGTTGCCCGGCTCGTCCTTCTGGCGGGCCAGGTCGTCGGGCCACATGACACACTCCATCGAGCCGGTCATATCTTCGAGGTTGCAGCGGACATACTTGCTGTGGCCGTTGCGGGCGTTCTTGGTCTGCTGGAAGCGGACCTGCGACAGCATGCCGCCGACCACGATCTCCTGCCCCGGCGGCAGGGTCGGCAGGTCGGCGACCGCGCGCATCGAGAAGCGGCGCAGGACGCTTTCGTACTGGGCCAGCGGGTGGCTGGAAATGTAGAAATCGAGAGCTTCCTTCTCGTTCTTGAGCTTCTCTGTCTCGGACCATTCGGGAATGTCGGGCAAGGCGACATCGGCCTCGGCCGCCGGTCCGTCGTCCGGGGTGCCAAAGAGGCTCAGCTGCCCGACACGGCGATCGCGCTGCAGGTCGCTGGCCGCTTGCAGGGCCCGCGGCAGGGCGTGCAACAGCGGCGCCCGCTTCCCGAAGCGATCAAGGCCGCCGGCCTTGACGAGCTTCTCCAGCGCCGCCTTCGGTACCAGCCGCCCGTCAATCCGTTCGCAAAAGTCGAACAGGTTCTTGAACGCTCCACCCTCCTTGCGAGCGCGGACGATCTCGTCAGCGGCACCGCGGCCGAGCCCCTTGATCGCCGTCAGCCCGATGAGGATGTTGTTGCCGACCACGGTGAATTCGGGGCCGCTGGCATTGACATCGGGCGGCAGCACCGAGACACCCAGCTTGCGGGCATCGGCGATGTGCTCGACCATGATGTCGCGCTTA
The DNA here is from genome assembly GCA_963827935.1 of uncultured Planctomycetota bacterium. Classification (GTDB taxonomy): domain Bacteria; phylum Planctomycetota; class Planctomycetia; order Gemmatales; family Gemmataceae; genus DATFNV01. The sequence continues at coordinate 52,328 of CAWHCN010000009.1, forward strand.
TTGCCGTCCTCGATCTCGCTGGACAGGAGCGCGGCCATGAATTCCGGCGTGAAATGGGCCTTCAGGTAGGCGGTCTGGTAGCCAAGCTGCGCGTAGGCGGCACTGTGCGACTTGTTGAAACCGTAACCCGCGAAGACCACGATCTTGTTCCAGATATCGTCAATCACGCTCTTGCTCAACCCCCGTTCCTGGGACCCCTTGACGAACTCCGCATAGCGCTGATCGATGACGTCCTGTTTCTTCTTGCTGATGGCCTTGATGCAGGCGTAGGCGCTGGAGAGCTCGATATCGCCCAGCCGATTGAGGATGCGCATGATCTGTTCTTGATAGACCATGACGCCGTGGGTTTCGGCCAGGATTTCCTCCATCACCGGGTGCTGATAGACGGGCTTTTCACGGCCATGCTTGCAATTGACGTAGGAATCGACCATGCCGCCTTGCAGCGGGCCGGGGCGGTAGAGGGCCATGATGGCGACAATGTCGCGGATGCTGTCCGGCTTCATCTGGATCAGCAGGGAGCGGATCCCTTCGGATTCCAGCTGGAACAGCCCTTTGGCGTTTCCCTTCTGGAGTAGGGCGTAGGTCTCTGGGTCGTCGGGCGGCAGGTTTTGGAGGTCGATCTTCTGGCGGCGCGTTTGCTCGATCGTCTTCACGCAGTTGTCGAGCAGGGTCAGCGTCCGCAGGCCCAGGAAATCCATCTTGAGCAGGCCGACCTTTTCGAGGTCGCCCATCACCCACTGGGTGGCAACGATCGGCTCGCCGCCGCGGCTGCCTTCCTCACTCTTGCGCACGGCCCGGTGGACCGGCACGTAATCGGTGATCGGGCCGTTGGCAATCACCACGCCCGCCGCGTGAATCCCGGCCTGCCGGTTGGTCCCCTCCAGCCGCTTGGCGATGTCCACCATCTCGTGGACCAGCGGGTCGCCGTCGTAGGCATCCCTGAACTCGGTGCTCTGCTTGAGGGCGTCGTCGATGCTGACGTTCAATCCCTTCGGCACCCAGCTGGTGAGCTGGTTGACACGATCCAGCGGCACGTCGAGGACGCGGCCCACGTCCTTCAGCGCCGCCTTGGCGGCCATCGTGCCGAAGGTGGCGATCTGGGCCACGCTCTGCTCGCCGTACTTGTGCTTGACGTAGGCGATGACTCGCTCCCGACCTTCCTGACAGAAGTCGATGTCGATATCCGGCGCCTCCGCCCGGTTCGGATCGAGGAAGCGCTCGAAGAGCAGGTCATATTCCAGAGGATCGACGTGGCTTAATTTCAGGACGTAGCTGACCAGGGCCCCGCAGGCCGAGCCGCGGGCGCCGGCCGGGATGCCGTTTTCACGAGCAAACCGCACGAAATCCCAAACGATCAGAAAGTAACTGGCGAACCCCATGCGGCAAATGACGCCCAGTTCGTGCTCCAGGCGCTGGCGGGCCGTTTGCGACGGCGTGCCCCGGTAGCATTCGAGCAGCCCGGCCTCGCACAGTTCGCGCAGGTGCTGTTCTTCGGTTTTACCGGCCGGCGGCGAAAAGGCGGGGAAGTGGCGCTTCTTGAAATCCAGCTGGATGTCGATCGAGTCGGCGATCTCCTGGGTGCGCTTGACCGCCTCTTCTTGGTCCGGGAAGAGGCGATACATCTCCTCCGGGCCGCGGACGTGGAACTGGTCGCCGTCAAACTTGAAGCGCTTCGGGTTGGAACGGAGCTTGCCGGTGTTGATGCACAGGAGCACGTCGTGGGCCAGGCTGTCGCCCTGCTCCAGGTAATGGGCATCGCTGGTGGCCACCAGCGGCAGGCCCAGCTGCTGGGCGATGTCCCGGGCCCCTTCCTCGCACAGCTTCTGAATGGGCAGCCCGTTGTTCTGAATCTCGATGTAGAAGTCGTTGCCGAAGACGCGGGCAAACCACTCGGCCACCTGGCGGGCGTCGTCCCTGCGGTCCTTGAGGATGTAATCGCTGAATTCCGCGGCCGCACAGCCGCTCAGGCAGATGATCCCTTCGTGGTGCGCCTCCAGCAATTCCTTGTCGATGCGCGGCTTGTAGTGGTACCCCTCCAGAAAGGCGAGCGACGACATCTTGATCAGGTTCTTGAACCCGGTGAGGTTCTTGGCCAGCAGCGTGAGGTGATGGTAGATGGCATCGTCGTTGTCGCCGGTCCGATTGCGGGCCTCGCGGTCGGTCCGCTTGCCGGGCGCGACATAGGCCTCGTAGCCGATAATCGGGTTCAGCCCGGCGTCCGTGCATTCGCGATAGAACTCGATGGCCCCGTACAGGTTGCCGTGGTCGGTGATGGCCACGGCGTTCATGCCGAGACCCTTGACGTGCTGGACCAGCTCCGGCACGCGGCTGGCACCGTCGAGCAGGCTGTAATGGGTGTGGCAGTGCAGGTGAACGAACGGCCTTGTCATCGTCGCTTGTCCCCTATCCCTGGTGCAGGCGTCATGACTGGAGCAGGGGCCATTCTACGAGATGGGTGGAGTGTGGAAAACGTGGGAGCAACGGCCGGCCCCCAAGGGACCGTTGCGCCTCAGATCATGTTGGCAGCCCCACCTCTGGTCAGGGATAGGCTCGTCACCGTCAAGTCGCGGGAGGTCCAGCGGGCCACGCAGGCCGAGATGCGCGGCGACCGCAAGGCCGCCGCCAAGCACTTCCTGGCCGCGGCGCACCGGGAGCTGGTTCTCGCCGACGATTACGCCCAGGCCGGCCAGCCCGATCTGTCTCTGCGCAGTGCCGTCAGCGCCGCCTCCTGCTTGTGGAGTGCCGGCCACCCGGATCGGGCTCGACCCATCTTTGACGATCTGCTCCGGGCTCATCCCGCCCAGGCCGCTGCGATTCAGCCAGCGATCGACGAGCTGGAGCGGGAGTATCCGGTGGGAGGGTGACGGGGAAACCTGGAAGGGGGTGACCCGGGGCCCGACAAAGGTTCCTGGCGGCTTTGCTTTCTCTCTGCTGACTATCTGATTCAGCGACCGGCTGGATACAATGCTGGAAGAACTCCACCAGACCCTCGCCGCGCGAGCCTTGCCATGAGCACGATTCCCGCCATTTATGAGAACGGCGTTTTCCGGCCGACCGTGCCGGTGGACCTGCCGGAGGGGACGGCGGTCCTCATCGAGCCGGTGCCGCCGCCTGGGGCCGCCGTGTCGATCGACGTCCGGGCCCTGGTTCCTCCCGGCACGGACGAAGGGCTGATCCAGATCTACGAGGTGCTTGCCCGCCGCTTTGACAGCGGGCACCACGACACCGCCGAGCGTCACAACCAACACCAGCCATGACTCCGGTCTTCCTGGATACGGTCGGCCTGCTCGCCGTCTGGGACACGGCCGATCAGTGGCATCCCGCTGCCGCCCCGGTCTTTCTGCAGCTGGTGGCGTCCGGCGCCCGCTCGTCACCACCCCGCTGGTGCTATACGAATGCGGCAACGCAGCGGCCCGCCGTTCCTATCGGACTGCCGTGGACGACTTGCGCGTTTTGTTGACCGCCAAAGGTGGACTCCTCGAACCGACAGCTGATGATCTTGACACAGCGTGGGCCGACTACCGTGCGGGCCACACCACGTCGGCCGGGATCGTCGATTGCATCTCCTTCGCCGTCCTGCGCCGCCTGGGCCTGGCGGACGTGTTCACAAACGACCGCCACTATCAGGCCGCCGGGTTCACCATTCTGTTCCAACGCTCTGGTGCAGCCAGGCGGGAACGCGAAACTGACCCATCTATCTTGATGGGCGTGGACCTGAAGGAGGACGCCTCGCGTCGCTCGCATTGGACGGAAGGCGGCGAGTTATTTCGGCGCCAGCTGGCAGCAGCTGCGGGAAGGCGGCCCGCGACGGCGAAGTCGGCCGCGCCAGCCTGATGCGGGGATGATTACGCCGCAAGTGGATGGTGGCAAATGGGATAGATGGAGTGTCACCGATTTTCCCTCCGCCGGCTCGACTCCCCAGCCGGCCTGGCCCTGGGCCTCCGCCAGCGAGTTCAGCGACCGCCTTGCCGAAGCAAGCTCGGTCGCTACCCGGTGAACGGTCAGCGGCATCATTCAGACGCGCAAAGACATACTGTCTTTGCGGGTCCTGACACCTTTGTTTCTCCAGACTGCGCAAAGACATACTGTCTTTGCGGGTCCTGACACCTTTGTTTCTCTCTACAGGCGTTGAAGTCGAATTGACGAAGCGGGCGGTCTGAGGCAGGAACGCTGGTAAAGCGACGCCCGACCTCCCGACGCTTTTTCAGCCCCTCGCTGTCATTCCCGTGAGCATTAGGCGTCGGGACCCTCTTGCAAAAGGGTCCTGACATTGCGCCAAGAAGCTCGGGAAAGGGGGATCGGATGTAGCGATACGCCTGTGAAACCTTTCATCGGAACCCTGTGGGTAACCAATCCCACCCGGTAGAGCCTGGCCAGCAACCGGAAGCGAGTCTTGCGTCGGCGGCACCGTAAGGGCGATGACGAAGCGTAGATAGCCAGTGCTGACGCCGTGCTATTGAGCCCCGAGATACCTACCCGCGGCGAGCCTTCGGTTTTGTCAGCCCGGGGGCCGCGCCGGCCACCACTGGGGCCTTTTGGTGTGTCCGGTCCCGCCGGGGTCGAAGAACATGGCATAGGCACAGCAGGGTTCCCCGGGAACTTGGGAGGCCCTGAGGCTCCATCTCGACACACTGGCGTGGGGCTGCCAGTTGTAAAGCTCCTGGCCGCAGGTCGGCGTCGGGCCTGAGCGGAGATACGAAGACAGGCGCACGGGGTGGTATCGCCAAGCGAAGCACAAACGAAGCGCGGCGAGACGGTCCTCAGGGAGTCGGAGTGCCTCATAGTAGCGCTGGGGGTAGGGGAACCTGTGCGCCGGGGACCCTGCCGAGCGAAGGGGGCACCTCACCGCGGAATTGTCGGTGGGCGACAGGTCGGGGACTCTGAGCCCCGGGTGCTGTACACGTAACGCCGGCAAGTAGCAGAGCGCACGTGAGCCCGCGATGGGACGAGCCGGATGCCTGAGTTGGGCACGTCCGGATCTGTGGGAGCCTCGGGGGGTAACCCCCGAGGCGACCCGGCCCTTTGTTTTTCTTTGTTTTTTCGCGGTAGCGGCATCAGTTACAGGTAGGACCGTAGGTCTTCGACTTGCGCCAGAGCGCTCCGGCATCGAGGTGCTGGAATTCGCCAAGCGAAAGTTCGTCTAATGTGCGGATCAGTATCGTTACGTTCTTGACAAGCTGTGTTGGAGGAATGCCGCTTTGGAAGCAGGGGATCGCGAGTTCCAAAGCTCGCCGCAGATCCGCCGCCGCTGCAGTCCACTGTCCCACACGCAACAGCAGATGGAAGCGATTCCTCAACCCGTGGACCAGATGCGACACCAGATGTGCCATGCCCGCACTCACCTGTCGCTCTAACAACTTGATCCCTTGGGCGTGACACCCGCAAGCCTCTTCAAGCCCGCCCAAATCCTCAAGTGCGATGGCCTTGTTCATGAGTGCGGTGGCGAGGGAGTCGGCCAGCTCTCGCCGATCCTCGTGCTCAACAAGGTAGCGAAGGTCGGAGATGGCTTCATCATACGCCTTCACCGCTTCGGCAGACCGCCCCAATCTCCCCAGCGCAAGTCCCTTGTTGACGAGAGCAGTCGCGAGGCGGTCAATTAAGTCATTGCGACCATTCTGCTGTATGAGGCGGCGACGTATCGCAATCGCCTCATCGTAGGCGCCTATCGCCGTATCTCCTAGCCCCCATCTGCCCAGCATGGTATCTGCCTTGGTTACGAGCGCTGCGGCAAGATTATCCGCCAGTTCGAGCTGGTAATTGTCCTCAACGAGCCTCGCGCATGATGGCAATGGCCTCATTCACGGCCTCGTCTGCCTCCTCGCGCCTCCCCAGTTCCTGCACTACGCTTGCTCTGAGCAGCAGCGCGCGAGCAAGTCCGGCGGCAGACTCGTTGCGGCCTTCTTCCTCAACCAGGCGACGTAGGATGCCGATGGCCTCGTCACACCACGGTTGCACATCGACTGCCTTCCAACCCAGCGTTTGCATGGCAATCGCTTTACTGACAAGAGCGCCGGCCAGGTTGTGGGCCAACTCGCGGCGGCCTTCCTCCTCGACCATGTAGCGTAGATCGAAGGTGACTTCATCGTAGCTTGCTACAACGCCCGCCAGGTGGCCCAGGCTTTGCATGGCGTTCGCTTTGCCCAGCAGAGCGATGGCCAGATGACTGCGCAATTCTCCGCGCATTTCGCGCTCTACCAGGCGCCGGAAGATCACTTCCGTTATCCCGTACAGCTCAACCGCGAGGTGATGGCGCGCCTGTTTTTTAGCGGTGTCGGCTGCCCCCCAGCACCCTTTTGCGTACTGCTCATCGCTCAGGAGCCGGTCCTCCTCATCCGGACGTTCTGCGAGGTGCAAGTGTGCCGGCACGAAGCGCAGGGCATATAGCCCGGCCTCGTCCCACGGGTCAATCGCCTCCCAGCGGCCGCCGTGCGCAGCTAGGGCGGCATCGGCAATCGCCCCGTGCGCCTGCCGGTAGCGCCGGCCGTACTCCTCGCTCTCGGCCACGAAGCGCACGAACGCCTCGTGGGCCATCTCCGTAGCGGTTGTCCCCCTCGCGGTTCAGGCTCTCGTGCCAGCGCCGCACCCGATGCACGCGCAGGAAATCGCGCAGGTCGATCAGCGCGAAGCGCAGCCGGTCGCCGGGCACGCCCCACTGACACAGCTGCTCCAGCGTTACCGGCGCCCGCGCCGTCGCCAGCAGCAGCAACGCCGGCAGGTAGACGCTCTCGTACAACTCCGCCCCGACCCGCTCGCGCAGCCGCTCCAGGTAGGCGGGATAGAACTCCTTCCCCTCGGGCAGGGCGGCCGTGTCGGTGAAGGCGCCGGCCGCCAGGGCGCGCGCCAGGTGATAGGCGTAGAGGAACACGCCGCCCGAGCGCCGCAGCACTTCCTCGACGTGGTGGGTCGCCCGGAACGGCTCCGGCAGGTGGGCAGCCAGGTACGCCCGCAGCAGCGCCTCGTTCGGCGGGGCGTCGGGGCGGACGTCAAGCGCGACGAAGCGATCCTCCCCCGCCACGGCGCGGAGCCGGTCGAGCCGCTCGCGGATGCTGGGGCGCATCTCGGGACGGCTGGTCAGCACGACGAAGCACCCCTCCGGCAGCTTCCCGGCGGCCGGCAGCAGGTCGAGGATGGTCGCCGCGTTCACCGGCGAGGTGTCGTCCGGCTCGGCCAGCTCGTCCACGGCGTCGATCACGAGCACCAGCGCGTCCAGACGGTTCGCCTTCATCAGCGTCGTCAGGTAGCCGGCGAACTGCTCCTGCAATTCCGCGACGGAGCCGACGGCGACCTGCGGCTGCACGGTGCGGGCGCGGCAGGCGCTCGCAGGCGGTGGCGTGCAATTCGCCGACGAACGTCTGGTAGTTGGCCCGCGCCCCCGGCAGGATGTGGTAGGCCAGCACCGGCACGCCGTGCTCGGCCGACTCCTTCTCCAGGCCGCAGACGAGGTACGTCTTGCCGACGCCCGCGGGGCCGGCAACGTGGACGTAGCCGCCCGGCCCTTCCGCCACCTTCTGCCACAGTGCGTCGAGCAGGTAGGCGGGGCGCAGGTACTCCGTCTCGAAGTCGGCGAAAGTTAGCGCACCCCCTCGACCACTTCTTCAACATCCCAGGCCGTGCGCTGCCACTCGAAGCCCGCGGGCAGCAGGCCGGCCAGGCGCCGCGCCTCGGACCAGTCCTTGTGATCGCCGGGATGACCGCGCAGGTACTCCACGAAGTGCGTGCGGTGCCGGTCGCGCTCGCGATCGTAGCGGTGGCGGTCGAAGAAGAAGGCCGCCGGCTCGCCGCACACCTCGCAGCGCTGCACCGTCAGCAGCGGCCCGAAGTCCAGCTCGGCCCGGCCGGGGTGGTCCTGCGGCACCAGGCGCATCGGCAGCGGCTCGCCCCACGGCTTGTGCTCGTGCCGCTCGCCGGCTGTCGCGGTCAGCGGGGCCTCACAGCCGGTCCAATCGACGCACTCGCCGCCGGGGGTTAGGCCGATCAGTGCGCACCCCGCCAGGACCGGCCGCAGCGCTTCGTACAAGCGCACCAGGTCGGGCAGGCGTTTCAGCGTCTCCTCGGCGTAGTAGCGGCGCTCTTCCTTGAAGACGCCGTGGCCGAAAACGCGGTTGCGCCAGGCGACGAAGCTCTTGTCGCTGCCGTCGATAGAGGCGTTGAGCGCTGTCGGGCTCGGCTTCTTGCGGGCGCCGGCCTGGAAGAAGACGCCGAACAATTCGGGTAGGCGGCGGCCGGAGGCATCGAGGCGGCCGTCGCGGGCCAGCGGCCCCAGCGGCGCGAGGGCCATTCCCAGCAGCGTGTGCCAATCGCCGAGTGACAACCCCTGCGGCTTGAGGAGTAGCGCGGCCAGCGCCGCCGCCTCGTCCTGTGGCGGCTGAGCCTGGAGGAAGTCGGCGACGGCGACGCAGGCGGTGAACTTCACGGCACACTCGAAGGCGTCACGCAGCGCCCAGGCCGCGCCGATCGGCTCGTCGCGCTCGATCTGCGCTTCGAGGCGGGCGCAGGTCAGCGCCAGCGGGAAGGGGAACTCGGCACGGACGAAGGCCGGCAGGGCGCGCTCGGCGGGTGACGGGAAGAACATCAGCACTCCCTCGACCGAGAGGCGAAGCGAACTCTGGCTCGGGCTCTAATCCCCATCATAGGAAGGGAAAAAGGGACAGGAAGGGAAAAAGGGACATTCATCATTCGCGCCCGGGAGAGAGAGGGTGCCGGAAACGTGCCAGGAAGATTATTGAAGAGTGTCCCGAGTTTCTACTCTATAGGGCCAGGTCTTCCGCCGAGGCAATGTGCAACACCTGAACCGCTGCCGCTGTGAGGCGCTCCACATCATTGGCATGGTCGATGCGCTGGAGGACCGTCTCGGGCACCGTGCCGAAGCGATGGCTCAGCAATTGCCGTAATAGCCGCCGGGCAACTTCCACTTGCCCCTTGGTCCGCCCTTCTTCCCAGATCGATTCCGCGATGGTTTGTCCCATGAGTCCAATCTCCTTCTGACGATTGACATCCGCCTGTGCCGCTTCGGCTGCGGCCAGGAGCGTCGCCCGCTCCTCCCGGGGCCGGCGCCAGAGCCCCCACGAGAGAATGATCCGCATCAGGTCGTACCAGCGCACGTGATCCTGACCGGCCAGTTCTTGCAGGCGGCGCATGGCCTCGACGTAGACACGCTCGAAGGCCGGCCCTGGTTCCCCCCGCGCGCAGCACCGCCAGCGTTTCCTGCCAGGCGTCGCCGCTGTCCAGCAACCCATCGGCGCTGTGCTGGGACAATTCCCAGAAGAGCGGGCTCCACTGCGGCACGAAGCCGTGGAACTCGGCCGGCTCGCCCAGCAGGTCGTGCAGGGTACGATTATTCTGCCACGGCCCCGCCCCTGTGTACAAGACCAGCGGCAGCACCGGACTGAGGCGTAGCGGTCCCTTCGGTGCCGGCCGTTGCTCCCAGGCTTTCCACTGCCGCTCCCAGTAGAGCACGATGAAGTACAGGAGGCGGAGCGGCATGGCTGGGTCTTCGGCGCTCTGGTGCTCCAGGAGGACATAGACCAGCGCCCACAGTTCCTGCTCGCCCAGGCGGTAGGGCACCTCGAAGGGCAGGTCGGCCTCGCGGCGGCGCCAGTCGTCCAGCGGAAACTCGCGGTCGAGCAGGCGCGAGCGGTCGCAATCGAAGCCGTCGGCAAGGGCGGGCACCACCTGGCGCAGGAAGGCGCGCAGGTTGGCCGGGTGGCACAGCGCCTGGCGGACGACGCGGTCGGGCAAGTCACGCGGCGGTTCGTTGCCCGGTTGCATGGCGGTGATCCTCTGGTCAGCATCCTATCCCGCGAGTGCTGAGGCGGACAAAAGGCCAGCGTGATTTCCGCAAAATCCCGCTCTCCCTCGTCCGCCTTCGCCCTAGCGCCCGCCCCTCACCTGCGCAAACAGGGCCTGCCCACCCGCCATCGTCCCCAGCCTTTGCTTTCAATGAACAAGGCCCCGCTACCCGGGCGAGAGGTGTCGTGCTCGGGCAGCGATCTTACGGTGTGCGCGTATTTTCGACGCCACCGCCCCAAGCGGCTCGGCTTGAGATCGACCTCGCCTACTTCCCCGACGTCGTCTGTTGCCCCGCCGACCCTGCTCAGATCGGCACCACTTGCAGCCCTAACTCCCGCGCTTCGCGCTGCAGCGCTTTCGACCTGACGCTCCTGCTGCTTGACTTCTTCGGCTGCCGTGCTCTCACGGCGATACGCTTCCCCACGCGTGATGAGGCGATAGAAGAGCTTCGCCAGCTTGTGGGCTGTCGCCCTGATGGCGCTGCCTATCCCCAGCCGGGCCCGCAGGCGGCGCAGGAAATTACCCAGCACGCTCTTACTTCTGAGCAAGGACCGCGCCGCCAGCCGAAACGCCCTGGCCACCCGGCTGGCCGTCTGGGCGGGATAGCGGATCCGCTTGCCCGATTGGTGCTTGCGCGGCGCCAGCGTCGTCCAGGCCGCGAAGTGCTTGTCCGTCGGGAAACGTGCCGCCAGGTCCGGGCCTGTCTCCGACAAGACCGTCAGCACCGTGCTGGCGCCCAGACCGTCCACTTCCGTGACACGCACGCCCGTCAACTGGAAGATCAAGGCGTCGGCGTCGAACTCCGTCGGGCGGTTGCGACTCTTGGGCGCGGCCTTCTGGGACTCGGGCAACGGACGCCCCTGGGTCTTGTCCGGCATCGGCCCGGCCGCCTTGGCGTACTCCCGGTCACAGACATGGAGCTGATTCTGGTAGAAGTCCCAGGCCTTGAGCAGTTGTTTCAGCTCGAACAGGTGGGCCGTGTCCCAGGTCCCTTCCAGGGCCTTGGCAATCTCCTCGCGGCTCTTCTTGCAGCTGGGATCGCGCATCGCCGCCAGCGTCTGGGGGTCACGCTGCCCCTGGGCGATGGCACGCAGGATGCGCATGCCGGTGACGCCGGCGATGCTCGACACGGCCAGGTCCAAATGAACATTCATCTGGACCAGCACTTTGAGCATCATCTGCAAGAGCTTGGCTGCCTCGGTGATCAGATGCTCGCGATGCCGCCACAGCGTCCGCAACGCCAGCACCTCGTGCGCGGGTCGAAAACAGCTCTTGAGCTGGCCACAGGCGTGCATCTGCTGCAGCCAGACCGCATCGCAAACGTCGGTCTTCTTCTTGAGGTTGCGGGCCAGGCTGCGTGGATCGACCACCACCACTTCGAAGCCCTGGCTTTCCAGGAAGTCGCATAAGCACATCCAGTAGACGCCGGTCGATTCGAGCACGACGCTCGTGACGCCGCAGTGGCGTAACCACTCGGCCAGCGTCTGTAGGTCGGCGGTATAGACGCCGAAGCTACGCACGGGCTGCGGATCGCAAGCGGGGTCGACGGCGACGACGTGGCTGGCGCTGCCGACGTTGATGGCGGCGGCACAGGGCCGGACGATGCGGGGCGGCGGGATGGGCTGGCGTGTCTTCTTCCGAGGCATGAGGACCTCCAACGACGGTGAGGGACGGGCGAAGAAAATGTCGGCGGAGGATGGGTCGAACGAAGGACGAGACTTTCAAGCGGGCTCGCGGCACCAAGGAAAGTGAAGCCGACCCAAGGGCCAAGCTCAAGCACGGGCTCAGAGGCACCAGATCAAACGCGGCCACCGCGCCTCCGCCGCCACAAAGAAGAGCTAGAGAAGCGCAGTGCGAACGGAAAGCCGATGGCCTGTCAGGTTCATAGCGGAACGTGTGCCAGGGACTGGCATCAGCCCTCAAGCTGATCCTTTGTCGGCAACGCGGGTCCGCACACATCGGACTTATGTTCAACCTGGCGCTTGGCGCTGAAATGTGAAGGCGCATGTCGTTATTTGCCAAGGGATTGCGGCGCGGGCACCAGGTTGAACATAATTCACGGCGAATTCAGTACAAGATGGCAATTTGGGTTCGCGAAGCGGCCCGCGAGCCGGAGCCTTCACGCGGGTCCAGCGAGGCTTCCAACGGGGCCCGGAAATCCTTGACCTGTCCGCGGTGTTCGGCCGGCACCGGCCGCGCCCTTATTCTTCGAGCGCATCCGGCTCCGCGATGGCCCGGACGTAGCGGGCCAGCAACATCTGCACCGCGACGACTCGTTGCCAGTCGGGGTAGGTCAGGGTGACCTGGGTCCCGTCGTCGCTGGCCTTGATGTTGTCTGTGGCGGCGGTGAGCTGGCGGTGCAGGAAATCGAGCAGTTCCGCGAGGCGAGCGGCCTGGGCGGGGCTCATTTTCTGGGGGAGCGGCGGCAACGGCCGCGTGCCCAGGAACAGCGTGCCGTCCGCCTGCGTGACCTTGTCCTGCGTGGCCAACTCGAATTCGGCATCGTGATCGAACTGGGCCGCCAATGTGCTGGCCTGGATGGTGGCCGGCAGGGAAGTCCCGTCGGCGTTGGGTGTGGTCAGGATGCTCAGCTGAGCGTGGCGTGAGCGGATTTCGTCGTCGGAGCCGAACAGCAGTTGCGAGCGGCCGATGCTGAGGCGATCGCCTGGCTTGAGGCGGCGAATCTGCACCACCGTGTTGTTCACCCGCGTACCGTTGGTGCTTTCCAGGTCGGTCAGGATGATCTCGCCGTTGTCGAACTGCACCTTGGCGTGGTAGCGGCTGACGCGCTCGTCGTTCAGGCGGAGCAGGTTGCCCTCTTCACGGCCGATCGTCACCGGCGTGGGCAAATCCTGAAAGACACGCCCTTTGTCGATTCCATCGAGCACCCGAAAGGTAACCGCCGGCATCGAAGTACCCCCGGGACGTGTGCGGAGTTCGGCTCCGCAAGGGGGCAAGACCGGTGTGCGGCCACCCCCAGCAGGTCTTATAGCACAGCAGCGTCGCGGCTCGCAACGGCGGCCAGCCTGGCTTAACCGTTCATTGTCGAGCCCCACAGCGTAAATGTCAATTCCCGGCTGACGGTGCGGCACTGGGGCAACTGGCGAAACCAGGTGAGTTGCCGCTTCGCGAGCTGCCGGCTGCGGACCTGGATGAGGCGGGTCGTCTCCTCGCGCGAGATCAGGCCGTCGAGGTGGGCGAAGGCCTCTCGGTACCCGACCGCCTGGGCTGCCTGCCGGCTGAGCGGTCGCGGCAACCGGCGCAGCGCTACCGCCTCCTCGATCAGGCCCCCGGCCACCATCTGGACCACCCGAGCATCGATGCGGGCGTATAGTTCCTCACGCGGCAAGTCGAGGCAGACAATCCTCTCGTTTAGCCGCGGATCGAAGATCCGCGCGGGCACGCCGGACCACTGCGTCTGCCACGCGCTGAGTGGCCGTCCGGTGAGTTCCCACACTTCCAACGCCCGGATAATGCGGCGGGCATCGTTGGGATGAAGCCGTCCGGCGGCTAGCCGGATCGACCGCGGCCAGCCGGGCGTGCAGGGCAGTGCTGCCCAGGCGCTCGGCCTCCTCGGCCAGTCGCTGCCGCAGGGCCAGGTCGACGGGTGGCCCGTCGAACAGCCCGTATAGGAGCGCCTTCAGGTAGAGCGGGGTGCCGCCGACAATCAGCGCTTGTCGGCCGCGGCTCTCGATGTCGCGAACGCAGTCAGCCGCCTTCTCCAGCCACCACGCCACGCTGGCCGACTCCCACGGGTCGAGGACATCGATCAGGTGGTGCGGAACACGGCGGCGTTCGCCGGCGTTCGGCTTGGCGGTGCCGACATCGAGGCCGCGGTAGAGCGTCATCGAATCCATCGAGACGATTTCCGCACCAAGGCGCTCGGCCAACTCGACGGCCAGGGCCGACTTGCCCGAGCCGGTCGGGCCGGTGAGGATCAGGGCATTGTTAAGGATGTCGGGAGTCATCAAGATGTGGCGGATATGGGAATCCGTCGATTGCTCACGATGCTGGCGCCTTGAAACCGATCTTGTCACGGATCGCGTCCGGCAGCGCTTGCAAGATGCGGTTGTACTCCATCAGCAGGGCCTCGATACGTGCAAAACGCGCCGAGTTGGTGCGATCCATTTCGGCCACGCGCGCATCGATTTCCACCGCCCGCGCCAGGAAGGCAGCCTGATTCTGCATCAAGACGGCCGAAAGTTGCATTAAGGACGTCATCTGCTGCGCCGAGGCAGCCTGTTGCTGCGTCAAGGCAGCCTGTTGCTGCGTCAAGGCAGCCTGTTGCTGCGTCAAGGCAGCCTGCTCTTTCGTCAAAGTCGCCAGGGCTTCTTCCAGCCGTCCGTTGCCCGCGCTTTTCGCTCTGGCCATTGGGTTAGACCCTGGGAGCCGGTTTGGTTGTCAACGCCCTCGCCAGCATGCGCCATTATCTCGGACGATGCCTGGGATTCAAGTGCATAAAGCCGAGGCACGCCGGTATAACAGAGATTCGGCCCCCGCTGCCCGCAGGACTCTGCCATGCCCATATTCGAGGCCAGTGAATTCTACCCGCACCCGATCGACACGGTCTTTCTGTTCCTGCGGTCGCCAGCCAACCTCGTGGCGATCTCCCCGCCAGACTTCCACCTGCGTGTTATCGAGGGCCCTGAGTTGGTCGAACTGGGCTCGCGCGTGGTCCTGCAGGGCCGCCGCTGGGGCATCTCCCAGCGGGTGGTCAGCCTGATTACCGTTTTCGAGCCACCGGTCCGTTTCACCGATTCACAGGTCGAGGGGCCGTTTCGCAAGTGGGACCACACTCACCGGTTCGAGGCCGTCGCCGGCGGGACGCGGGTGAGCGACCACATCGAGTACGAGCCGCCGGGTGGAATGCTCGGCCTGGTGGTAACGGCCGCGCGCATTGAAAGCGATCTGGGGCGCGTCTTCGAGTACCGGGCGAAGAAGCTCGCGGAGTTGCTGGGCGGCGGAGCGATCTAGTCCGGCTCCGGCGGCGCCGCCGGCAGCTCGGCATTGGTGGCGCCGCTCAGGTCCTGGGCCAGCGGGCTCTTGAGCGGCAGCCGGAGGATGAATCGGCTCCCCTTGCCTGCTTTCGTCTCCACCAGGATGTCCCCGCCGTGCTCGCGCAGGATCTTGCGGCTGACCGGCAAGCCCAGGCCCGTCCCCTTCGAGCCCTTGGTGCTGACGAATGGCTTGAAGATGTCCTTCACCTTTTCCGGCGGGATGCCGGCCCCGTTGTCCTGTACCAGGATGCGCACCCAGGCTCCGTCCGCTTCAAGGAGGGTGGCTACGCCGACGCGCGGGTCGGACCGGTCCTCGACGGCATCAAAAGCGTTGCTGACGATGTTCAGGAGCGCGTGCTGAATCCCCTGGGTGTCGATTTGTGCCGACGGCAGCGTCTCCAGCTTGTGCTCGACCCGCACCCCGGTTTCGCGGGACCGCCCCTCAACCACCTCCAGGACTTCGCGCACCACGACGTTGAGGTCGGCCTCCTCGATCAACGGCTCGCGCTCCTTCGAGTAGCTGAGCATGTCCATGACCAGGTCCGAGATCTTCCCCTGGTTCTTCTGGACGATCTTCCAGCCCTTTTCGAGGAGGTTCTCATCCTTGTCAGCGAATCCCATGTTGAGGATTTCGCCGCCGCTGCGCAGACCCTGCAAGATGTTCTTGATGTGGTGGGACAGGGCGGCGATGGTCTGGCCGATGGCAGCGAGGCGCTCGGCCTGCACCATCGCCTGGTGATAGCGTGTCTCCTCGACGGCCAGGGCGGCCAGGTGGACGATGGCAATGGCCAGGGCCAGGTGCTCCTCGGTGAACTTGCCCCCCGCCGGGTTGCCGCGGGCCACCACCTCGTGCGCCGTGCTGACCGTGTCCAGGTAAAGGACGCCGAGCGTCTCGTGGCGGCCCTTCATCGGCACGCAGATTACCTCGCGGATGCCGAAGCGGACGATGCTCTGCCCGCTGGCGAAGCGTTCGTCATGGGCCGCATCGGAAACGAGCAGGCCCTTCTTTTCGCGCTGCACATAGTCGATGACCGTGCTGCTCACTTTCATGGGTTCCGGCGGCGCGGCAGCCTTGCGCCAGCGGACGGCCTTGGGTTCGAGCAGGCCGCTGTCCTGGTTGTGCAGCATGATGCAGCCGCGGTCGGCCTCGATCGACTTGAAGATCAGGTCCATAATCCGCGACAGCAGCTGATCGACGTCGAGGATATGGCTGACGGCCTGAATGGTTTCATAAACGACGGCGAGATTGGCCAGCGCCCCTTGAGCCACGGCCCTTTGACCTGCTCCGGCTGGGCGAGGATGCGGCTGCCTTCCGACTCGCCGATGGTCTTGACGATGGCCGACGACAGCTCCATGTCGTGGCGGGTGATCATGCTGATGCGTTCGGCCAGGTCGCTTTCCGGTTTGCCGTCGGCCCGGCCGGGACTGAACAGGAGCACCGACTGGCCGATCTGCACCCGGTCGCCCGGCTGGAGGGGGGCATCCTTGACGGCCTGGCCGTTAATGAAGCAGCCGTTGGCGCTGCCGATGTCCATCAGGTGCCAGGCGCCGTTGACAAGGCGGAACTCCGCATGCCGCCGCGACACCTCGGTGTCGATCAGGCGGATGCTGCTGGTGGAATCGCGGCCGACGGTGTGGACCGGCTGGGTCAGCTCGAACTGCTTCCCCTCGTCGGCACCCTTGATGAGGATCAGGCGCGGCACGATCGCTCCTTTCGGATCCCGCTCCGCACTCCCCGTCACCGTATCGGCGAATGCGGCGCGGTGTCAAGCCGCTTGCGGCTTCGCAGAGTGCGAAGCCGCAAGCGGCTACAGCGCCACTGCCAGCTCTCCGAGGCTCGCGAGAAGGCGATCCGGCCGGGCCGCTTCCAGGGTCGCACGGTCGGCCGAGCCGGTTGGCACCACCCAGACCCGAACACCGGCGGCCCGCGCGGTCTGGATGTCCACGTCCATGTCGCCGATGTAGAGAGCCTCGTCCAGTCCGACCCCCAGGCGACGCAGCGCCTCCAGCAACATGTCGGGCGCCGGCTTGGGGTGCGGCACATCGTCCGGACCAAGGACGACAGCGAAGAACTCGGCGATGCCCAGGCTATCCAGCAGCAGCCGCGTGAAGGCCACATTCTTGTTGCTGCACACGGCCAGGAGACGGCCGGTCCGTTTCAAGGCTTCGAGCGCTTCGCGGGCCCCGGGCAACAGCCGCGTGTGAGCCGCGATGACGCTGCCATGATGGGCCCGGTACAGGGCGGCGTTACGATCGAGGTCGGTGCCGGGAAGGAGGCCGGCAAGCAGCTTCTCCAACCCCCGGCCCACGTGCTTCCTGACTTCGTCCCGCGTGACGGCCGGCAGGTTGTTCGCGGCGCGGACGTGGTTGACGCTGGCGGTGATGGCGTCATAGCTATCGGCCAGGGTGCCGTCGCAGTCGAAGACGACCGCGGCGGGAACGTCGGGAACCATCGGCTGCTCCGCACAAGCGATGGGCAACCTCGCCAATGTATTGATGCCAGCCCAAAGCGCCAGCAAGGGACTCCCTCGCTGGCGTCCGCGCCTTTGGGGGACTGAAACCAGGGCAATCGCATCAAAAATACGGCGTTTTCGAGGGTTTTCCGGAACGACCCCCCCCCCCCAAAAAAAACCGTGTTTTTTGCCTGCGTCCCAGGCCCAACACCCCAAAAACCCCGAGAATTAAATGCGATTGCCCTGGCACAGAACTCGGTTGCGCAGCGCAAGTGAAATAATAGTAAGCGGTAGCGGCGAATAAGTTCTGTGCCATCGCTGGCACAGAACTGCCCTGTTTGGCACAGAACTGCACGCACGATTCACCAGACAGGCCCTAGTGCCGCACCGCCGAAACGGCGTAGCACGAAAACTGGACATGGCGTATCTTGCCTGGTCCCTCGATTGTGAGGCGGGAGATCGACCTATGCCAGGGAAGGCCGCGAAGATCATCGTCAGCGAAAGGCAGCAGGTTCTGCTGCAGGAATTCAGCAAGTCGCGTACGGTCGCCAAGTGCGTGGTGCAGCGGGCGACGATCATTTTGCTGGGATTCGCCGGCCTGCTGAACGAGGAGATCGCCTCGCGGGTCGGCCTCAACCGACTGCAGGTGGGCCTCTGGCGGCAGCGCTGGCGGGACGCGTGGGATTCGCTGTGCGTGTGGGAATGTACCGAACCGCACCGTCTGCGTGAGGCGATCGTCAACGTCCTCTCCGACGCCCCGCGACCGGGTGCCCCGGCGACGTTTACCGCCTTTCAGGTGTCCCAGATCGTGGCCTTGGCGTGCGAACCGCCGAAGTTGTCGGGCCGGCCGATCGACCACTGGACGCTCCGGGAACTGCGTGACGAGGCGATCGCGCGGCAGATCGTGGAGGATATTTCCGTGTCTCAGGTTGGCCGCTTCCTGCAGCAGGCAGCCGTGCAGCCGCACCGCAAGAAAATGTGGCTCAACACCACGGAGAAGGACCCCCAGAAGTTCCAGGCCGAGGTCGAAAATGTTTGCCGAACCTACCTCGAGGCGCCGGCGAAGGCGGGCGCTGGCACGCACACGGTGAGCGTGGACGAGGCGACCTCGCTGCAGGCCATCGAGCGGAACGCCCCCGACAAGCCGGCCCAACCCAACAGCGTACCGAAGCAGGAATTCGAATACACCCGGCACGGGACGACGACGCTGACCGCCGGTCTGGACGTGGTGACGGGGATGATCGTCTGCCCAACGCTGGAGGCGACCCGTACCGAAGCGGAGTTCGTCGCGCACATCACCCGCACCGTGGACACCGACCCCGCCGCCGAATGGCTCTTCGTGGTCGACTGCCTCAACACGCACATGTCGGAAAGCCTGGTGAAGTTCGTCGCCGAACGCTGCGGCCTGCCCGATGAACTGGGGAAAAAAACGACAGCGGCATCCTGAAATCGATGGCCACGCGGAAGGAGTTCCTGTCGGACGCTGCCCACCGGATCCGCTTCGTCTACCTCCCGAAGCACAGTTCGTGGCTTAACCAGATCGAGATCGTGTTCGGGATCATCCACCGGAAGCTGCTGCGGTGCGGAAACTTCACGTCGGTGACGGACCTGGAAGCGCAGTTGCGAGAATTCATGGACTACTACAACGCTACGATGGCCCACCCCTTCGCCTGGACTTACACCGGCAAGCCGGTGCAGAAGCAACGCCGCGCGAGCTTCGTCGCACCGCACCGCCGCCTCAAACTGGGGAAAATCCAGCGACTGGCGGAAGCCGCTGCCTTATGCAATGATGCTTGAGAGATGCGGCACTAGGCCCTTGTGCGTCGTCCAGAAAACCCGAACTCTGGCGAGTTCGGTTACCCGAAGTCCAGGCCTTTGCGGCGCCTACGCCTGCTCCGCGACCTCGGCGAACTCCAGGTAATGGAGATGACGATAGAGCGGATTGCCGGTCAGTAGCTCGCGGTGCTGACCCTCGGCCTCGATGCGGCCGTTGTGCAGCAGGTAAATGCGGTCGCAGCTCCGGATCGTCGAGATCCGGTGCGGCAGAAAAATGGCGCTCCGCCCGGGCAGGAAGCGGGCGAAAGTGTCGTCCAGGAGCGATTTGGTGTCCTCGTCCAGGGCCTGCTCGGGCTCCTCGATGATGACGATGGCCGGGTCGCGCAGGATGGCCCGGGCCAGGGCAATCAGGAACTGCTGGCTGGCCGTGAGGGCGTGGCCCAGCTCGCCGATGGCCGTCTCGTACCCCTGAGGCAGCTTCTGGATGAAGTGATGCGCATGGGCCATCTTGGCCGCGTCAATGATCTGCGGCAGCGTGTACTGCTGATCGCCGCAGCCGATGTTGTTCGCCACCGTGTCGTGGAACACCAGGTTGTTTTGCAGCACCATCCCGATCTGGTTCCGCAACGAATCGAGCGTGACCCAGCGCAGATTGTGCTGGTCGATGCGGATTTCGCCGGCCGTCGGATCGAGCAGTCGTGGGATCAGGTAGACGAGCGAGTGCTTCTCCAGGTCGTCGGCCCCGACGATGCCGATCCGCTGGCCGGCGGGAACCGCCAGGGAGACATCGTGGAGGAGCATGCGGGTCGAGCCCGGTTCGCGCAGGCTGACGCTGTCGAACTCGAGTTGCTGGGACATGGGCGGCAAGAATTCGGCACCGACGACCTGTCCCACCTCGCCGGGGCGTTCGAGGAACTTGAAGAGGGCGATGGAGGCCTCCCGGCCGCGCCGCTGGATGCGGCGATGGCCCAGCCAGTTCTGCACCGGCCAGTACAGGCTGACCAGGGCGGTCGCCAGCGCCACGGTGCTGGCCGCCCCCAGCCGGCCGTCGAGCACAATCAGGCCGGCCACGTACAACAAGACCACGGCGGCCACCATCCCCAGGGTGTAGAGGAGGGGCCGGTAGACCGCCTCGCCGCGCAGGCGCACCATCTGGGCCCGCCCATGACGGGCCAGCAACCGCTCCACCCGCGCCTGGTTGAATAGCTCCATCATGTAGACCTTGACCAGGCGCATGAGCATCAAACTCTCGCGGATCAAGGCGAGTTGCTCGGCCGCCCGGTCGCTGGCAGCCCGGCCCTTGCGCCGGAAGTAGGTCGCCACCTGCCCGCCGACCAGCCACACCAGCACTGCGAACAGCAGGAATGCCAGCGCCAGCCAAACGTGCACCACCAGGGCAAAGGCCAACAGGAGCGCGAACTTGACCGGCTCGCGGTAGGACACCGTCAGCCGGGCATATAGCGCTTCGTGGATGGCCTCGACATGGCGCGTCAGGACGGTGACGGCCTCGCTCGGTCCCAGGGCGCGGAAGGCGAGCGTGCCCAGCCGGAAGGTGTGATGGTAGACCGCACGGCGCAGCCGGCCGGCCGCTTCCACGCTGGCCCGGGCCCCCGCCTCGCGCATCGCCATCGACAGGGCTGCCCGCAACAGCACCACCACCAGGCCGAGCAGGGCCAGGCCGCTCAGGTAGAAGAAGCCGTTGGGAATGCGTCGGTCCGCGGATGCCAGGTCCACGGGTTCCAGCGGGCCAGCAGGCTGGTAATCGGGGCGTAGAACCGCCCCGCCATCTGGCTGCGGACCACCAGGCTGAGCATGCCGACATCGTCCAGCGGCTGATCGAACCGGCGGCGGACCAGCTGGGCCGCACCGGGACCGACCTGTTTATCGAGAAGGTAAGGCACATAAGCCCGCCAGATGAGATGGCGGTCGTGCGCCGAAGTGGTGGGTGCCAGGGGATCGACTGCGGCCAGCGCTTCGTCCGCGCCGACCGCTTCCAGCAGAGCCTCCCGATTGGGCTCGGTGGGGTCGTCCTGGGGGATGGCGGACCATAGGGTCGCGAGGTGCTGCGCGTCCTGCGGGGCAAGTTCGTCCAATTCGGGCACCGCGCCGCGATGGACCATCAGGTCGGCGAACAGCCAGAGGAGGAAGAGCAGGGCCACGTACAGGACGGCCATGCCCACCCCGCAGGCCACCGCCAGCCAGCGAGCGACGGGGCTGTAGTTCAGGTAGGCACACGCCTTGGCAAAGGCGGCCCGTTCGGCTTCGGATGCCACGGCCAACTCGGGGTCAGGGGGCCAGGGGTCCAGCGCCGGCGCAGGCCGACGCCATTAGCCCTATTCTCCCGACCACCCGGCCGCCTGTCTACCGGACTCTTGGGCTCCGGGTCCAGCCAGCGCACCGCGCATCCCGCACAATCAGGCCAGGTCGCGGTCCTCGAACAGCACCAGCCCGAACAACAAGACGATGGCCGTGTACAGCAGCGCGTACAGCATGACCTCGCCGGAATAGAACGCCATGTCCCCCAGGGCCGGCGGCGCGTCGGTGATCTGGGTCGGCTTGAACAGTTGCAAGGCCGGCAGAATGCGATCGAACAGCTGGGCTACGAACTTTAACATCGAGGTGACGGTCGGGTTCCCACCCTGCTGCTCGCCGGCCTTGACGCTCGCAACCAATACGGGAGCCAGGTGGCTGACCACGTACAGGACGGCGGTGCTGACAACATTGGCCACCACCGGCAGCCGCGTGGCCAGGCAAACCGCGATGGCCAGTAGCACCATCACCTGTCCAAAGCCCAATACCAGGCCCGGGGCCACGTTGGCCGCATCCAACCCCCACCACGACAGCCCCTGCAAAAAGGCCTCGCGCTCGGTCCCCGGGGTCAGCGCGTGGATGAACGTGGCGGCGCCGGCAGGGAACGGCACCGGATCGACCTTCTCGTACCAGTGCGTGAACAGCATCATCCAGTTGAACAACCAGCCGAGCATCAGCGTGATGACCAGCGTCGCCAGCAGAATGCCGACGTACTTGCCAAGCAGGAACTGCCGCCGCGATACCGGCTTGCTCATCAGCGTCACCGCCGTCCGCCCCTCGATCTCCTCGCTAATGGACGTGCTGGCCAGGATCGCCCCGAAGACGACGGCCCCCAGCATGATCACGTCCTGGCCCAGCTCCCTCACCATCAGGTGGTCTTCCCCGAAGGTGAAGTAGGGGACAAACGGGATGATGATCATCAGACCGACGGCGAAGAGGAGAATAAGCCAGAACATCGGCTGCCGCAGCCCCTCGCGGAAGGCCGACAGGGCCACCGCTCCCCCCTTCGGCCAGACCGTCAGCAGCAGGGCGAAGATGCCGACGAACAGGTCGGCCAGCAGTTGCAGGTGCAGCACCGAGCCGTACAGCCGGCCAAGGAATGTCATCGACTCGATGGTTGCCACGCCGGTGGAGAGGAGGCCCCGGACCAGGTCCAGGGTAACGACGAGCGCGAGGATGGCGAGGGTGGCTTTCAGCCAGCTCCCGCCCGGGCGGCGCACCAGGACCATGATCCAGGGCAGGGCGGCGACCGCCTGGATCAGTACGAGCACCACCGCCAGCAAGGCAAAGCTCAGGAACTGAGACATCGGCAGTCACTCTCAGTGGCTGTTCCACAAGCTCCCCTCGCCCCGGTACTCCGGGCAGAGGGGTCGGAGGTGAGGGGCCTGATTCTCCCAGGGAAGAACCCCTCACCCCAGACCCCTCTCCCCGGAGTACCGGGGCGAGGGGCTTCCGGAACAGCCCCTCAGTGGCGTATCTGAAACCCTTTTCGTCCGGCCGGCGGCTCGTCGGCGACGGTCGCGTGGGCGATGTTCTCGGCCATGCGGGCCGCGATGGCCGCCAGGAACCGATCCACGGCCTCCGCCTCCCCCTCGACGACCAGCTCCACGTCGCCGCCGGGCAGGTTGCGGACGTATCCGCCCACCGAATAGCCCGCGGCCAGATACTGGGCCGTGTAGCGGAAACCGACCCCCTGCACCCGGCCGGAGTAGCAGACACGCTTGCCGACGATCATGACGATTCCTTAGTGGGTCTACGCTGCTCATCGGGTTCCGGTTCGACCCGGTAGTTCGGCATGGTGCCCCAGTGGAGCTTGTCGCGCAGCGTGCGGTAGTAATTCTGGCCCGGCACCTTGACCAGCCCAAAGGTCACCGGCGCCCGGCGGATCGTGATGCGGTGGTCCAGCGTCAGCGGCAGGGCGTCCTGGCCGTCGATCACCAGCGCGGTGCCCGGCGCCAGCCGCCGCGGCACGATGCTGTACACCTTGTCCGCACTATCGACCACGGCCCGCATCGTCAGGGTGTGGGGATTCATGGGCGTGATGGCGAAGGCATCCAACTCCTGACCGACAATGGGCCCGCCCGCCGACAGGCTGTGGGCCGTCGAACCGACCGGCGTCGCCAGGATCAGCCCGTCGCCGCTGATCGTCGAGACGAACTCGCCATCGACGCGCAGGTCCAGGTCGATCATGTGGAACGGGGGCCCGGCGTGAATGGTCACATCGTTGAGGCCGAGGTAGGTCGCGCTCTGCTGCGGCGTCTCGACGACGCACTCGAACATCAGGTGCTGGGTGACGCGGTACTGGCCCTGGAGGACCAGCGGCCAGGCCTGGCGGAGTTGATCGGGGCTAAGGTCAGCCAGGAAGCCGAGCTTGCCGAGGTTGATGCCCAGGACCGGCGTCTGGTGATACCCCATCTGCCGGGCGGCGCGCAGGATGGCCCCGTCGCCGCCCAGGACAAGGGCGATGTCCGCCGTCTGGCCGCTGAGGTCCTGCTCTCCGAACAGGTCGAAGACAGTGACGCCGCACTGAGCGCGGAGGAACGGCAGCAGACGGTCCGCCTCTTCGGGCACACCGGAGCGTTGAGCGTTGCCCAGGACGAAGATTTTCATGGCCGGGACCCAGCCCCAAGTAGGTCTGCTGAGGGTGTCACCACACCTTCGGACACACCGTGACACCCTGGGCCGGGTCGCCTCGGGGGTTGCCCCCCGAGGCTCCCACAGATCCGGACTGGCCCAATTAAGGCATCCGGCTCGTCTCGTCGCGGGCTCACATGCGCTCTGCTACTTGCCGGCGTTACGTGTACAGCACCCGGGGTTCAGAGACCCCGACCTGTTGCCCACCGACAACTCCGCGGCGAGGTGCCCCCTTCACTCGGCAGGGTCCCCGTCGCACAGGTTCCCCTACCCCCAACGCTACTATGAGGCACTCCGACACCCTACGGACCATCCGGCCGCGCTTCGCTACTGCTTCGCTTGGCCGTACCATCCCGCGCGCCTGTCTGCGCTCCACTCAGGCCCGACGCCGGCCTGGGGCCAGGGACCTTCGGGTTTGGCGGTCCCGTCACGCCAACTGCTGTCGAGATGGAGCCGTAGGGGCTCCCAGGTTCCCAGGGAACCCTTGTGGACCTATGCCGTGTTCTCCGACCCCGGCCGGACCGGACGCACCTCGCCTGTGACGGTGTGCCGATGTTGCCCCCGTTGTGTCAACGACGAAGGCTCCAGCGGGTACGACTCTCGAGGCTCAATCGCACGGCCTTGGCCCTGGCTGTCTACGCTTCGTCATCGCCCTTACGGTGCCGACGACGCAAGACTCGCTTCCGGTGGCTGGCTAGACCCTGCCGGGTGGGATTGGTTACCCACAGGGTTCCTACGAAAGGTTTCCGTGATGGTTACTCCATCGCCTTCCTCCTCTCCTGAGCTTCCTGGCGCAATGACACCCTCGCATCGGGACCGTTAGCTAACACGTCCAGTGGACAGCTGGCGTCGCCGCAGGCGCAGCTGCGCAGCCACAGCACCCTCGCCTGGCGTCGAGCTTGAACCCCTGCGTCACTTCGTGAAGTCCGCCGTGTTCTTCGCGCGGCGCTGACCGGCACCTGGAGCGTTCGTTCCACGTCCTTGCCGCCCTGCGTCCAGCAAGCCTTGACGGTGTAGGCGTAGGCCGTTCCCGGCTCCAGCGGCGGCGACTCGAAGACGCGCACCGTCCCGGCCCGGTGCGTCCGGACCCCGTTGAACCAGACCTCCGCCCCCGCCGGCACGCGCACCTCGATGGTGGCCGACAGCTTTTCCGGCTCCGAGTCGCGCAGCACGCGCGGCAACAGCGGCAAGTCCGGGCCCAAACCGGGAGCCGGGGCGTTTCTCGGGAACCGCAGCGAATAGAACGGCAGGTAATCGAATTCCGATTCATACGGAGACAGGTAATACGAGAGCGGCGGGGCGAAATAGTCATGCGTGCTGCGACGCGCGGGGAGATGGTATCGCGGCTGGAGGGGTAATGATTCGCGCCGGGCGGACTGACGTAACGGGGACCAACCGGTGGGGCACCGAACACAGCCCCGGTCAGGAGCAGAAATGCGAGGGCGAAGGAAAGGCTCCGCACCATGGGCGGACCTCCTGCGAAGAGAACGCTGTGGCGGCGTGAATCGCACCCGGATCCACGCCGCCACGAGGTCGTTACTTCGGCTTGGGCGCCTCGACGCCTTCGGCGACAGGCTTGGTGAAATCGACCACCTTGTAGGTGCCGGCGCCGACATCGACTTGCCGGGTTTGCACCACTTCCTTGCCGCCCACCGTCCAGCGGGCCTTGATCTCGTAGGTGTAGTCCTTGCCCGGACTCAGGGGCGGGGAAGCGAATTCGCGAACGGCCCCGCTCTGCTGCGTCTTGCCCTGCCCGAACCGAACGTCGGCATCGGCGGGGGCACGCACCGTGATGTGAGCGGTGTTATCCGGCGGCGCGTCGCCGCCGAGCTGGTAGCCCGGCGTGGCAACCGGGGGCATGGCAGCGGGAGGGGTGACGTAGACGGGAGGAGCGGGAGCGTAGTAGTCGGAGGCGTAACCGCCGTACGGCACGCCATAGCCGTACCCGTAATAGGGGTAGCCGTAGCCGCCGAGGTAGACGCCAACGCCGAAGCCGCCGTAGCCACGGTAGCCGTAGCCGCCGTAGCCGCCACGGTAGCCGCCGTAGCCGCCACCGCGGTAGCCGCCGCCGCCGCCAGGATGTCCGCCGCCGCCGCCCCCGCCCTTGCCGGCGCTGACCGGTCCGGCGGCAAACAGGAGCGCGGCCGCCGCAACGACCGGCACGGCCAGGGAGAAGATTCGTTGGTGCGCCATCGCAGATCTCCTTGTTGCGCTGCAGCGGACCCGGCCGGCCTACCCCACACGCGAGGAGGGCCGCCCGGCAGTGCAAACGCGTCTGCACCAGTCGGTGCAAGATCGGCCAGGATTCTATCATCTATTATACGCAGACCCGACCTGAAGTGTGCGCTGGTAACCAGAAGAAAAGCACGACGGCGACCGGATTTACGGCCTGTAAGGCCGAACCGGCCAGCCCAAAGCGCCAAGCAAACGTCACACGCGGCCTCCGCCGCGATACCATCCCCAGGCGCTGTGCCCAATAACATGAGCGGATGTTCAGTTTTTGGCACAGCGCTGGAGAACGTCACACGCGGCCTCCGCCGCGATACCATCCCCAGGCGCTGTGCCCAATAACATGAGCGGATGTTCAGTTTTTGGCACAGCGCCTGGAGAACGTCACACGCGGCCTCCGCCGCGATACCATCCCCAGGCGCTGTGCCCAATAACATGAGCGGATGTTCAGTTTTTGGCACAGCGCCTGGAGAGCAAACTTTCCACGCCGCTCTGCGGCGATACCACTACCAGGAACGTGGGTCAGCAAACCGTGGTGCGTGGCCCCAAAGAGGTTGGCGCTCCCACAGGTGGGATTCGACTCGCGTCGGACGCGAAAGCCCTGACGCCCCGGGACTGCGACCTCACCCCGGTACTCGGGCTCGGGGTTCAACGCACCACGGCCCGACTATCCTATCCCACTAGTGCCGCACCGCGGAAACGGCGTAGCACGAAAACTGGACATGGCGTATCTTGCCTGGTCCCTCGATTGTGAGGCGGGAGATCGACCTATGCCAGGGAAGGCCGCGAAGATCATCGTCAGCGAAAGGCAGCAGGTTCTGCTGCAGGAATTCAGCAAGTCGCGTACGGTCGCCAAGTGCGTGGTGCAGCGGGCGACGATCATTTTGCTGGGATTCGCCGGCCTGCTGAACGAGGAGATCGCCTCGCGGGTCGGCCTCAACCGACTGCAGGTGGGCCTCTGGCGGCAGCGCTGGCGGGACGCGTGGGATTCGCTGTGCGTGTGGGAATGTACCGAACCGCACCGTCTGCGTGAGGCGATCGTCGACATCCTCTCCGACGCCCCGCGACCGGGTGCCCCGGCGACGTTCACCGCCTTTCAGGTGTCCCAGATCGTGGCGTTAGCGTGCGAGCCGCCGAAGTTGTCGGGCCGGCCGATCGACCACTGGACGCTCCGGGAACTGCGCGACGAGGCGATCACGCGGCAGATCGTGGAGGCTATTTCCGTGTCTCAGGTTGGCCGCTTCCTGCAGCAGGCCGCCGTGCAGCCGCACCGCAAGAAAATGTGGCTCAACACCACGGAGAAGGACCCCCAGAAGTTCCTGGCCGAGGTCGAAAACGTTTGCCGAACCTACCTCGAGGCGCCGATGAAAGCGGCGGACGGCACGCACACGGTGAGCGTGGACGAGGCGACCTCGCTGCAGGCCATCGAGCGGAACGCCCCCGACAAGCCGGCCCAACCCAACAGCGTGCCGAAGCAGGAATTCGAATACACCCGGCACGGGACGACGACGCTGACCGCCGGTCTGGACGTGGTGACGGGGATGATCGTCTGCCCAACGCTGGAGGCGACCCGTACCGAAGCGGAGTTCGTCGCGCACATCACCCGGACCGTGGACACCGACCCCGCCGCCGAATGGCTCTTCGTGGTCGACTGCCTCAACACGCACATGTCGGAAAGCCTGGTGAAGTTCGTCGCCCAACGCTGCGGCGTGCCCGATGAACTGGGGAAAAAAACGACAGCGGCATCCTCGAATCGATGGCCACGCGGAAGGAGTTCCTGTCGGACGCCGCCCACCGGATCCGCTTCGTCTACCTCCCGAAGCACAGTTCGTGGCTTAACCAGATCGAGATCGTGTTCGGGATCATCCACCGGAAGCTGCTGCGGTGCGGAAACTTCACGTCGGTGACGGACCTGGAAGCGCAGTTGCGGGAATTCATGGACTACTACAACGCTACGATGGCCCACCCCTTCGCCTGGACTTACACCGGCAAGCCGGTGCAGAAGCAACGCCGCGCGAGCTTCGTCGCACCGCACCGCCGCCTCAAACTGGGGAAAATCCAGCGACTGGCGGAAGCCGCTGCCTTATGCAATGATGCTTGAGAGATGCGGCACTAGGCATTCCGGAAGCGCTGCGGCTGGCCCGGGTCGTTGAGTTCCCAGAGCCGGAAGCCGCCGGTGAAGGCGTTGCGGTTGTCGCCGGCGCGGGTGTGCGGCGGCATGGTTTCGAGCTTCTTGGAGTTGCCGCCGCCCAGGACTACGTGATCGACGACAAAGGCCGCCCGCAAACGGGCGACCACGTCATCGACGAACTTCTGCCAGCGTTTCCGGCCGAGCCGCCGCAGCCCCCGTTCGCCGACATAGTCTTCGTAGGTCTGCTTCTTGCGGTAGGGCAAATGGGCCAGTTCCAGCGGCACAACCACGTTATCGACCACCAGGGCCGACCCAAGTCCGGTGCCCAGGCCGAGGAAGAGCATCCGGCCGCCTTCGTAGCTGCCCAGGGCCTGCATGGCCGCGTCGTTCATGATCTTGACCGGCTTGCCGAACGCCGCCGAGAAGTCAAAGTCGGCCCAACCCGAGCCCAGATTGAAAGGCTCCGCGAGGATCTTCCCCCGGATTACCGGAGCCGGGATGCCGATCGAGATGGCCTCGTAGTCCCAGTCTCGCGTCGCCTCCTGCACGTTCTGGACCATCTGCTGCGGCGTCAGCTCCGGCCCGGACGGCAGCTTGCGCGTTTCCTCAACGCCCGTCGCAGCCAGCTTGACGTTGGTCCCGCCCACGTCGATTACCAAGACGTTCATCGTTCACTCCGTGGCCAGCGGTTGAGCGGCGGGCCATAGACCCGCGGAGCTACAGCATATTAAACGGATCGACATCCACCGTCACCTCGACGCCGGCCGGCGGGCGCAGGGTCGGCAGCACCAGCCGCAGGAGTTGGTGCAGGGCTCCCGGGCTGGCCGATTGCAATTGAAAGTGGAACCGGAAGTTCCCCTTCAGGCGAAAGACCGGCGCTTCCGCGGGGCCTAGCAGGCGGACCGGATCGGGCGTGTCCGGGGGTCGGCCCTGGCGAGACTTGGCCGCGGTGAAGGCGGCGGCAACGGTTTCACTGAATGCGCCCGCTTGCGTCTGATCACGGCCGCGGATGATGACGCGGGCCAGGCGCTGGTAAGGCGGATAGTGGTGCGCCCGCCGCTGGGCCAGTTCCAGCTCGGCGAAGTGCAGATAATCGTGGCGTGCGGCCAGGGCAATGCACGGCTGCTCCGGGTTGTACGTTTGCACCAGCACCTGCCCGCCGCGCGGCCCACGCCCCGTCCGGCCCGCTACCTGGGAGAGAAGCTGGAACGTGCGCTCACCGGCGCGGAAGTCCGGAATGTGCAGCCCCATATCGGCGTTGATCACACCCACCAGGGTCACGTTCGGGAAATCCAGCCCCTTGGCGATCATCTGCGTCCCCAAGAGGATGTGGATTTGCCCGTCGCGGAACGCCTTGAGGACGCGGGCATGGCTGCCGGGACGTTTCATGGTGTCGCTGTCCATGCGGCGGACCACGTAGCTGGAGAAGGTTTCCTGGATTTCGGCCTCCAGCTTTTCGGTGCCCAGTCCCTGGTAACGCACCGCCGGCCCACCGCACTGGGGGCATAGCTCCGGCGGGGCCTGCTCGTAGCCGCAGTAGTGGCAGAGCATCACGTCGCGCTGCTGGTGATAGGTCAGCGACAGGTCGCAGAACCGGCAGGCCTCGACATAGCCACATTTCGGACAGTGAACGTGGGTGGAGAAGCCGCGGCGGTTGAGCAGGAGCATCACCTGTCCGCCCTGTTGCAGCGCCTCGCGCATGGCCCGTTCCAGGCTCAGGCTCAACGCGGTCCGATGGGACCGAGCCGGCGGCTCGTGCCGCAGGTCGATCAAGGCGACGCGCGGCAGCGGGCGCTCGAGCACACGGCAGGGGAGGCTCAGCAGCGTGTACTGCCCGCGCTGCGCGTTGTGCCAGCTCTCCAGCGACGGCGTGGCCGAGCCGAGCAGGATCGGGATGTTTTCCAGCCGGGCCCGCATGACGGCCACGTCGCGGCCGTGGTAGCGCGGCGTCGATTCCTGCTTGAACGTTTGCTCGTGCTCCTCATCGACCACGATGAGGCCGAGCTTGCGGGTCGGAGCGAAGACGGCGCGTGCGTGCGCCGACGATGACCTGCACCTGCCCATTGAAGACGCGCCGCCAGTGCCCGCCCCGTTCCGCTTCGCCGAGATGGCTGTGCAGCACCGCCACCTCGCTGCACCGCCCCTTGAAGCGGGCGATGGTCTGCGGCGTCAGGCTGATCTCCGGCACCAGGACGATCGCCTCCTTCCCCTGCCGGATGACCTCCTCGATGGCCCGCAGATAGATTTCCGTCTTGCCGCTTCCTGTCACCCCGTGCAACAAAAACGAGCGGAAGCCGCCAGCCGTCAAGGCCTCGGCGACCGGCGACCAGACGGCCTCCTGATCGCCGTTGAGCGTGATGGGGCCGTCGGGAACCTCACCCTCGGCGCTGGTATCGGCAAAGTGATCGATGCGGCGCCGGACGCGCCGGGCATAGCCTTTTTCGACGAGGCCGTCGAGCGGCGCGGCCGTACACCGCGCCAGCTTCGCCAGCTGCCGGACCTCGACAGCTCGGCCGGCGGTCCGGAGGTGGTCGAGGGCCGCCGTCTGCTTGGGCGAGAGTTTCCGCGCCTCCGCGGGTAGCTCACTTTCCGGCACGGCTTCCAGGTAGGCGGCCGACCGGGTGCCGGCTTGCTCGCGGGCGCCGGCGGGGACCACCGCGTTGAGCACCTGGCCCCAGCCGCACAGGTAGTAATCCGCCATCCAGCGGGTCAGACGCATGAGGTGTTCGGTCAGCAGCGGCTCATCATCGACGACACGCAGCAGGTCCTTAACGGCCCGTTCCGGAGCGGTCTCATGCAGCCCCACGCAATAGCCGACGGTCGGCTTGTCGCCGCGGCCAAAGGGGGCGCGCACGCGTTTGCCGATAGCGACCTGGGACCGCAACTCATCCGGCACACCGTAGCTGTAGGGATGATCGAGAGGCCGGTTGAACACCACCTCGGCAAACAGCCCGGCGCGACGCCGGCGCTGCCTGGATGGGACCAAAAAGATCGTGCTGCGGAGCCTGCGTCATGGCCGGGAACCGCATGGTGCGGGGAATCAGGCTGTTCATCATTATACGGTAATAACTGCTGCTTACTGGTGCCAGGTTGGTAGCGGATCAGGTCTGGGGAGTTCGCCCGGTTGCATCCCTGCACCGCCTCGTCTAGCATGGCGCAGCACCTTCCACCCGCCGGATCGCCCATCTGAGACGAGCGATGCGCCCTGAACTGCCCTTCGACGAGAGCCTGGTGCAACGTCTGCCGCTGCCGCTGGCCCAGCTGTACCGGCGGGCCCACAACGCCAAGACGCCGCTCGATTGCCACCTGACCGCTTTCTACCTGTGGGAAGCCAGCCTGAAGCTGATGGGCTGCGCCGCCATCATCACCTACGCGGACCAGCCCGCGCACGATCCGGCCATCGCGGAGAAACTGCAAAGCCTGGCCCGGCCGTCGCTGGGGCACTGGTGGGACTTCGTGCGGACGCTGCTGCCGATCCTGGCCGAGGCCGGCGTTGCCGGCGTCGGGGCGCTCAGGGAGACGATCCTTGGCCGCACGCGCGACGACTTTCCACGGGCCGCCGGGCTCGATGCCGCCCTGCCCAGGCCCTGCACGGAGAGGCCAGCGCCCGGGCCACCGTTCGTTTTTCCGAGCTGTTCGATCGGCTGGTGCGCTATCGAAACCAGGAGATCGGCCACGGGGCCGCCGGGCAGCGGCGGGCCGAGTCGTACGACCACATCGGCGCGGCCCTGCTAGGAGCTGCTGGACCAGTCGTTGGCCTGGTTGATTGGGCAGTTTGACCGGAACGAAGGGGGATGGCAAGCGCCAAGCGTGGGAGCGGAGTCGTTCAATGGCGGCCTGAGCCTGCAAATCCTTACGGTCCTGCTCGAATCCGAGGCCGCCGGACTCGTCAAGCTCCCCGACGAGATTTTGTAGCAGATTCCTCGCCAGCTTGCCGAGGCCGGCGCTCATTCGATCAGCTATCGCAGTCCGGTGGCGGTATTCAACGTGACGTTCCACGATCGCAAGGACCAGGCCCCGCGGCGGCTCCAGCGCATGGCCCGCGCCCTCTGGCATCCCTGGGCCATCCACTGTGCCGCCTGCTGGATTCGCCGCTGCGAGCGCGTCGGCGCTCCTCACGACGAGATTGTCCGCACGCGCCGGGTCCTGGGGCATCTAATCCTGGACCTCGGCGACGCGGCCGTGGAAGAAGCCAAACGTGGGCTGCAATACGTGGCCGCCGAGTCGCTCATTTGCCTGTCGTCTCTCGAAGCCGACGACGACGTCCAGCGCCCGAATTGATCGTCGCAATACAGCCCCGGCCGGCGCGGTCGGGCGCCCTATTATGACGCTCTACGGTTCTGGCACCACCCGCGAATGAATTCCGGCCGAGCGAAGGAAATCCTCTCATGGCGGCACCCACTTACGAGAAGCTCATCCCTCCCACGAAAGGCACCCGGGTCACGGTCACGGGCGGCCAGTGGCACGTGCCGGACGATCCCATCGTCTGCCTGCTGCGAGGCGACGGCATCGGCCGCGACGTGGGGGCCGTCCCAGGCATCACAACCTGCGCCATCCGCGCCCTCGACGCCGCCGTTGCCCGCGCCTATGGAGGCCGGCGCACGATCCACTGGTTCGACGTCCATGCCGGCGACGTGGCCCGCGAGCTGTATTACCCCAACGTCAAGGACGAGCAGATCCTTAGCCTCAGCGAGGACGAGCAGCGCAAACTGTATCTGCCGGACGATACCCTGAAGGCCTTTGAGTACTACGCCCTGGGCCTCAAGGGGCCGCTCACCACGCCGATCGGCGGCGGCTTCCGCAGCATCAACGTCTTCCTCCGCATCCGTTTCGAGCTGTATGCCTGCGTGCGGCCGGTGCGCTACTACCGCGGTGTCGAGGCTCCCAACAAGCGGGCCGACAAGGTCAACATGGTCATCTTCCGCGAGAACACCGAGGACGTGTACTGCGGCATCGAGTTCAAGAGCGGCAGCGAGAAGGCGAAGAAGGTGCTCGCCCTGCTCAAAGAGCTGGGCTACAACATTGTGCCGTCGTCCGGGATCGGTATCAAGCCGATGAGCCCGGAGGGAACGAAACGCCTGGTGCGCATGGCCGTCAAGTATGCTATCGACAAGAAGCTGCCCAGCGTCACCCTGATGCACAAGGGCAACATCATGAAGTTCACCGAGGGGGCCTTCAAGGACTGGGGCTATGAGGTGGCGGTGCAGGAATTTCGCGACAAGGTCATCACCGAGGCCGAATTGACAGCGAGCGGGGGGCGTAAGCCCCCCGGTAAAGTCCTCATCAACGACCGCATCGCCGACAGCATGTTCCAGCAGATTCAGCTTCGGCCCGACGAGTACAGCGTGGTGGCGACGCCGAACCTGAATGGCGACTACATCAGCGACGCGGCGGCGGCCCTGACCGGCGGCCTCGGCCTGGCGGCGGGAGCCAACATCGGCGACCGGGCTGCCATGTTCGAGGCCACGCACGGCACCGCTCCGAAATACACCGGCAAGAATGCCGCCAACCCGGGAGCTGTCCTCCTGTCCGGCGCTCTCATGCTCGAGCACATGGGCTGGGACGAGGCTGCCAAGCTTGTCAACCACGGCGTCGAGGCGACCTTCGCCGAGAGCGAGGAGACCGCCAAGAAGGGCCCGGGCGGCAAGCTCTACGTGACCTACGACATCGCCCGGCAGTTTGCCGGCTACGGGGCCGAGGCCGGTGCGATGTCGTCCGAGTTTGCCGACCGCATTGTCACCCACATCAACCGGGCGTGAGGGCCATTCGCCCAGAAGGCGGGTCGCGTTTACACCACCCCCGCCGGCTCCCGAAGGGTCAGCGGCGTGAGCACGTCGCCGTGGGCACCAACGGTTTCTGGGTCCTTGACCACCTCCACCTCCATCCGCTGCACATGAGCGAAGTTGATGGACATTTCCTGCCCCTCGTGCGGGAAGGAATAGCCCTGCGGGCCCTGGCCGCGCAGCCAAGACGAGAAGGCATCATAGAGCCGGCGATCGGCCAACAGGATCGCGAATGGCTCCTCACCGCTGGCGAACGAGATCCAGTGGCGGCACTGCAAGGTGACCGACTTCCAAGGTTCCGACATGATGTCCCCCTGCCGGGCGAAGGATGAATTCCGCTTGCGGATAGTGGCTCAGCAGACGGGAGTCTCTGCCCCACCAACTGAACGTGCTGCTGAGGTTGCAAAAAGTATGCCGTCAGGTCGGAAGTCGTGCCGCAACTACAGGCAATCGCTGCCTGATGCCGTGGCAGTCCCAGACCAATACCACAGGCGTCGCCATGACGCTACTCCTATCTAATTAGGAAGTTATGGCAAATCTCAACCATTGCTGGGGTCCCGGCGCGCCGCATGCGAAGGAGCGAAGATGATTCGGTTCCTCTCTCCCTGTTCGACATCGCGGTCGGCTGATGGGCCGATGGAGGCTGACATGGTACGACGTTGGTGGATGATGCCAGGGGCTGCGGTGGCGCTCCTGTTGGCCGTGGCTCCGGCGTATGCCGCCGACCCTCACCCCCACATGCAACGCCCCGCCGACTCGGGTAGCACTGCCTGGATGCTGGTGGCCAGTGCCTTTGTCATGCTGATGGTACCGGGGCTGGCTCTCTTCTACGGTGGCATGGTGCGGCGCAAGAACGTCCTGGCGACCATGATGCACAGCATGGTCGCGCTCTCCATTGTTGGCGTCGTTTGGATCGCCGTCGGCTACAGCCTGGCGTTTGGCCAATCGCACGGCGGAGTCATCGGCTGGAGCAATGACCTGTTCTTCCTCTGGAACATTGCACCAGGCGACACCTTGCCGGGAACCGATATCCCTGTCTACGTCCACATGATCTACCAGGGGATGTTCGCCATCATCACACCGGCCCTGATCAGTGGGGCCGTGGCGGAACGTATTCGGTTCAAGCCGTACTGCATCTTTCTGGTCCTGTGGATTCTCTTGGTCTACTGCCCCCTGGCGCACTGGGTCTGGGCCACCGATGCTTTCAACCAGGTGCCGCTGGATGCGGCCAAGGGACTGGGGAATTCGCCGGCGGGCTGGCTCGGGAAGATGGGCGCGTTGGATTTTGCGGGCGGCACGGTGGTCCACGTAGCGGCCGGCCTGTCGAGCCTGGCGGCCATCCTTCTGCTGCGCAAGCGCATTGGCTATCCCGAACATGCCATGCACCCCAATAGCATGGTGTTGACCCTTCTGGGCGCCGGTATCCTGTGGTTTGGGTGGTTCGGCTTCAACGGCGGCAGCGGCCTGAAGAGCGGAGCGCTGGCCGGGTCCGCCTTCGCCGCCACCCAGGCGGCGGCCGCAGCGGCCGGCCTTAGCTGGATGCTGCTCGAATGGTGGCACAAGGGCAAGCCGACCGCCCTGGGCCTGGCCTCCGGCATCGTGGCCGGCCTTGTCGCCGTGACACCCGCCTCCGGCTTCGTCTTCCCCTGGGGCGGCCTGGCCATCGGGCTGATCGCCGGCGTGGTCTGCTACGGTTCCGTTTGCCTCAAGCCCCGCCTGGGCTACGACGACTCGCTCGACGCCTTCGGCGTCCACGGCGTCGGCGGCTTCCTGGGGGCCGTGCTCACGGGCGTCTTCTGCGCTACCGCTGTCAACGATGGCGGAGCCGACGGCCTGATTGCCGCCGAGCACCTGGGCGACGGCCTCAAGCAAGTTGGCATCCAGCTTGTGGCGGCGGTGGCTTCCGTCGTCTTCACCTTTGGCATGACCATCCTCCTGGTGAAGCTGGTGGACGCCCTGGTCGGCTTCACCGTCGAAGCGAAGGAAGAAACCGAGGGCCTGGATCGCAGCGAACATGGCGAAGTGGGCTTCGACCTGGGCCTGGCCCTCGAGTCGGTGCCGGAAGCGCCGGCGCATGAGCCGCGGGCCGCGCTGGTGCCGCCCAACGGGCAGAGGCGCTTCACCGTCGTGGTCGATGGGGCCGACCCGGCGGAGCTAACGAAGACCTGGTCCGACCTGTGCGGCACCAGTGCCACCCCGCCCCCTGCCGAGTTCAAGGCCGTCTACCCCTACATGACGACCTTCCAGGGTAACCGCTTCCGCTTCCGCGGCGGCGATCCCAAATCCCTGAGCGAAAACCTGCGCCTGCTGCTCAATTCCCGCCTGAGCACGCCGATCGTCGTCCATGTCGACGGTTGACGACCCTTCCCCGCGCAATTAGGTTAGCCGCGAGTCGCCAGTCGAGCGCCTCGGTAGAGCGCTCGGCTGGCGCCTCGCAGCTAAACAAGAGGGACCACCACCAATGAAGCTGATCGTGGCCATCATCCGTCCCGAGAAACTGGAGGCGGTGCAGGCGGCGCTGAACGAGCGCGAAGTCTACCTGATGACGGTGAGCGACGTGCGCGGCTGCGGCCGGCAGCGCGGCTACACCGAAGTCTACCGCGGCACCGAATTCCAGGTCCGCCTGCTCCCCAAACTGAAACTGGAAATCGGCGTCAACGACGCCTTCGTCGAGGCCACGGTCGAGGCCATCGTCCACGCGGCGCGGACCGGCGACACCGGGCAGATCGGCGACGGCAAAATCTTCGTGCTGCCGCTGGAGGATTGTGTGCGCATTCGGACGGGGGAACGCGGGGGGCAGGCAATTGGGCCGTGACGCCGCTTGCGGCTTGGCAATGACGGCCCCGCGGCGCTTCCCTCGAAGCACCGCGGGGCCCTTGCGTTGACGGGGGGCGCCGGAGCGGGTCTAATGATGGGGAGGTGAACCATGATTGCCTACGAGCAAAAAATGGATCGGGACAAACGATGGGCTTTCCGGGAGGGCAGTATGCACTTCGAGAAAGAAAGCCAGGTCCATGAGACCATGCGCCGTATCGCAAAGCGTCTGGAGGAACTGGGCGTCCCCTACGCCGTGGTGGGCGGCATGGCATTGTTCTTCCACGGTTACCGACGCTTCACGGACGACGTTGACATCTTGGTGACGCGGGAGGGGCTTCGCAAGGTGCATGAGAAGCTGGTAGGTCGCGGTTACCTTCCGCCCTTTACCGGAAGCAAGCACCTGCGCGATACCAATACCGGGGTCAAGGTGGAGTTCCTCACGACTGGTGATTACCCCGGCGACGGCAAACCAAAGCCTGTCGTGTTCCCCGATCCCGCAGAGGCCAGAATTGAGATTGACGGCATCCAGTTCTTGCAACTCCCCAAGGTTGTGGAACTGAAGCTCGCCTCGGGCATGACGAACCCGACCCGCATGAGGGACTTGAGCGACGTGCAGGACATGATTCGCGTTCTCAAGCTACCGGAGAACCTGGCGGAACAACTGAACTCGTTCGTCCGCGATAAATACCGCGAAATCTGGACTCTGCTGGCGACGCACCCCCAGCAGCCGGAATGAGACCCTTTTCGCCCGTTTGGCCCCCGCCCCCTGGGCGGTCGGACTGATCAGGGAATGGTAAACAGAGCCGCGTCCCCTTTCCTTCCTTCGAGCCTGGAGGACCACTGCCATGCTCACCTTCCCGCTGCACAACGCCGCCCTCGACCTCAAGGGCAAACCCCCCGCCGAGTTGCCCCACGGCGTCCTCCCGATTCCGCCCGAGGCGCGGGAGCTTGTCGAGCGCGAGCGCTCGAAACTCCGGCCGGAGACGTTCGCCGCCAACGAGCAGACCCTCCTCAACGATTGGACGGTTGGCTGGTACTTCGAGCATCTCTACCAGGAGGTGCTCTATCGGCGCACGCCGGACGGCCCGGAGGTGATCGCGGTGGGCTTCGAGGAGGTCTTCGCGCTCCGCAAGACGATGCCCGTCGAGGAGCAGCGAAAGCTCAGCCATTACGCGGGAGATTGACCGGCATGAGCAGACTCGTTATTCCCGTGATCGGTCAAACGCTGTACACCACGGGCAACGTCACACTGCGGGTCGAGGTGACTCTCGGCCTCAAGGATAACGCCGGCAACTTCATCAACTGGGCGTTCCGAATCGACTCCGCCACCGATGTAACGACCTTCCCCGCGTTCAACGCCCGACAGTTCAACCTGCCGATGCCGGTCAACCCTTCGCGGATCCGGCACGATCCGACCGGGCTCGAAGTTCGCTCCGGACTGCTGCGATTTCAGATCGACGGGATGGACAGGACCGAATACGTCGTGTCGTGCTTCTTCCTGGGCAACCCTGCCGTGCCACCGAACCCAGCCACGCCGGCGCTCCTCCCGCGAGCACTCCTCCAGCCGCTCGCACTCCTCGACCACCTCAAGTTCACGATGGAGAAGGACCCGGCGTCCATCGGGGTGTCGCACGGCGAGGTGATCATCGAGAAGAGATAGGGGCCAATGGCGAGGGGAGAAAAGGGGAAGAACACGGGATAGCGAGGGTAAAGACTGCCATGTAGGAATTGGGCCAGCCGATGCAGACGGAGTTTCCACGGGCCGCTGGGCGGGCGGTTTTTTAAGGAGTCAAGGGATACCGTAAGTGGGTCAACGAGCCATCCTCTCTCGTCGCTGGCGGTCACCGTCTCGCCATACTGGTACATAAGGGGAGTGACCCCACACTGCCGTATCAGGCGTTGGTGACCCGAGAGAGCGCCAGGCTTTTCTAAGGCTTTGCGCCTTGGGAACGATAGGCGTTCTCGGCTGGCAAACCCGACTACGGTTAGCTGGGGTCAGGCTCCCCTGACGCCGTCGATTGTACCCCGCCGACGCCCATCCGGGCCAGCACAATCGGCAGGATGTCGGCCAGCAGTTGCGGCCCGCGGCGCCGCCCCTGCTCGATCTTCGCCAACTCCTCGGCGAGCGGCACCGCCTCGGCGCGATGCTCGCGCTGGGGCACCTGGCCCAGGGCAGCCAGGAGGTCGCGTTGCTGCTGTGCGACGCCGGTGTCGTGGTCGCGGTGGAAGGCGACCAGTTTGTGCAAGACGTAGTGTCGGCCCTGCAGGCACGGGTGGCGGAACACCTGGCGGCCGGCGACGATCTGGTAGGCGATGCGGCAGAAGCGCATGGCGACCTTGACGCGTGTGTGCCGCGGGTCCCTGCCCTGGGTCTTCCAGATACGGGCCAGGACGTTGAAGTGGTGGTTGCACAGGATGAGGTTGTCGGCGATGCGCAGGATGGCGGCGCGGAGTTTGCGGTTGCAGCAACGCACCAGGGGGCCATTGGCTTTGTCTACTTGGTCGCTCTGGTAACGTGATGGTCTTAGGCCGGCGCGGCCGGTGATGTTGCGTGGGTTGGCATAGTGCTCGATGGGCCCCGCCTCGGCGGCGAAGTCGGCGGTGCTGACGACGTTGACGCCGGGGAAGGAGAGAAGCAGGACATAGGGAGTCCGGCACAGGAAGGCGGCGCTGTCGCGTTCGACGGCCTGGATTTCGCGGCGTTTTTGGCGGCGGTCGTCGTCGAGGGTCAGGGCGAAGCGGTGGTGCAGGGCGGCGCCGAGGTCGGGGGCGCGGCCTGGGCGGCCCAGGCGAGGACGGTGTCGAGGGTGGGACTCTGGAAGCGGACGGCGGCGGCGTCGAGGCTGTGGCGCAAGCCGTCGCGACCGGCGGCGAGGATGTCGGCTGGGGTGGCGAAGTGTCGGGCGAGGTACAAGGCACAATCGCTGTCCCAGAAGTTGGCAAAGCAGGCGGCGAAGCCGGGGAGGGCGGCGTCGAGGTGCTCGCGGATTTGGGTATGGAGAGCGGCGGCCTTCTCGACGAGATCGCGTCTGTGCCTAATGAGGAGGCGGAAGGTCGTCCATTGTTCGTCGAGGGTTTGCTCGGCGAGGGCGAAGCCGTTGACGGCGGCGCGGTGGATGGCGGCCAGGTCGGTGTCGTCGGTCTTGTTGCCGGGGTCGGCGGGTTGGCGGAGTTGCTTGGTGGCGAAGGGGTGGACGATGCGGGTTTCGAAGCCGGCGTCGGCGAAGGCGCGGCGTGGGGGGTGATGGTAACGTCCGGTGCGTTCGATGGCGACGATGAGGTCCTTGAGGTCATGTTCGTGGATGGCCAGGCGGAGGCGTGCGATGGCCTCGTCGAAAGCGGGTCGGTTGTGTGCGACGACGGTTGGGGGGATGAGGATGCGGCCGTAGAAGTCGGTGAGCATCCATTTGGACCGTGCCTTGGCGAAATCAACGGCGACGATGCCGAAGTGCTCGGGTCCGGCGGCCTGGACGCGCGGATGGAAGGTGCCGCGGGGCTTGTGGACGGCATCGGGGCGGCGGCTGCGGGGCGCTTGCGGGTGCGGGAAGTGGACATAGGTACTGCCTCCGGGAAAAAGGGGTGAAGCATACCCCAATTCTCTCATGTGGCAGTCTGGAGGCTTCTTTTTTATTCTTTCGGAATAAAGCCTACATACCAGGGACGCTTCACGAGGGAAAAGAGGGACGCTTCACGGAGCCGGCGTCGCCACAAGCTCTTGCATCAGAATTCGCCCTTCGTTTGCTTCCCCCGAGCCGATCACGCCGTTTTCCTTCTCCGGGCCGGCCGTTTCTTCGATCCCCCAAGTCTCGCCGACGCCCTCTGCCCTCGCGTATCAGTGACAGCCTCCGCCGTCAGGATCTTCTTGCTCAGCTCCCGCCAGCTCCCGCGGTTGGCGGCGGTGAAGGGGGCAGGTGCTGCTGCTCGGGCGTCGTCAGCCGCCTTCAGGTCCCGCTTCACGACCGCTTGAGTCCGCGCGACTGTAGCAAAATGATACAGTCGTGACTTGCCCACAAATGCGTGAGCAAGTGAGCAAGTCACCCTTTCGGAAGGCGCAAATGCTTGTGGCACAGTGAGTTGCCGCCCAGAAGTGACTTGCTCACCGACTTGCCCAGTGAGCAAGTCCCTCCTGGGCGGCGAACCCCAAATCCTGGCCTCGAGGACGCACCAGACCGGCTGCCGGCGCCCGGAGGGGCATCCGCCTCGTTACCCCCTTGTGACAATCGCCCTCCCCTCCTCCCTCGTCTTACCTTCGGGATTCCTGCTCCGCCCTTGCGGAGATTGCGCGCCGCGCCCGATAATGCGCCCTGACGCCCGACCCGGGGGAACGCCATGAAGCCGGCCGCTCTGTCCTTCGTCGCCCTGCTCGTTGCCGTTAGCGCCGCCCTCGCCGATCCGCCGCCGGGACTCGCCGCCCGGGCTCGGGAGGTCCTCAAGGCCAACTGCTATCGGTGCCACGGGCAGGACGGTGCCGTCGAGGGCGGCTTCAATTACGTCCTCGATCGCGACAAGCTCGTCGCCGCCCACAAGATCGTGCCGGGCAAGCCGGATGAGTCGCCACTCATGCGCAAGGTGCTGGCGGGGAAGATGCCGCCGCCCGATCAGCAGCCGCGGCCGAGCGCCGCCGCCGTCGCTCTCCTCAAGCAGTGGGTGGAGGCCGGCGCCCCGGCGCCGCCCCGGCCAGGACACGACCATTCGTCACCGAGGACGACGTCGCCGCCCTGATCCTTGCCGATCTTGACAAGCTCGATCGCCGTGCCCGCCGATTCACTCGGTACTTCAGCATGGTCGATCTCCACAACGCCGGGCTCACCGAAGACGAACTGCAAACCTATCGCAACGCCCTGGCCAAGCTCGTCAACAGCCTGTCATGGCATCCACGCATCACCCTGCCGCAGCCCATCGATCCCAATCGACTGATCCTGCGCATCGACCTGCGCGAGTTCATGTGGGACGCCAACCTGTGGAACCGCATCCTGGCCGAGTATCCCTACGGCATCTTCCCGGACAGCGCCGTGGCCAAAGCATGCATGGTCACGACCGCTACGAAGCTGCCGTGCATTCGTGCCGACTGGTTCGTGGCCACGGCCTCGCACCCACCGCTTTACCATGACCTGCTGCAGGTGCCGGTCAATCTCGCCGAGCTGGAGGCGCAGTTGCGCGTCAACGCCGCCGTGGACATTCAGCAAGAGCGCGTGGCCCGGGCCGGCTTCAACGGCTCGGGCATCGCCAAGAACAACCGCGTCCTGGAGCGGCACGATGCGGTCCACGGGGCCTACTGGCGGACCTACGACTTCGAGGCCGTGCCGCAAAACCTGGTCGAGCGCAACCTGCTGCTGCCGGATCGGCGCAACCTGTTTGCCTATCCGCTCGGCCCGGGATCAACCGACAACTTGTTCCAGCACGCCGGCGGCGAGGTCATCTTCAACCTGCCCAACGGCCTGCAAGGGTTCATGATCGTCAACGCCAACAACCAGCGGCTCGACAAGGCATCCACCGCCATCGTCAGCGACGCCAAACGGCCTGACAAAGCGGTGGAAACCGGCGTTTCGTGCATGTCGTGTCACTACCGCGGCATCAACCCCAAGGACGACCAGATCCGCGACCACGTGGATAAGAACCCGAAGGCCTTCTCCAAGAGCGATGCGGAGTTGATCCGGGCGCTGTACGTTCCGGCCAAGAAGATGCGGGCCCTGATGGACGAGGATGCCGAGCGCTTCCGCAAGGCGCTGGAGAAGACCGGCAACAAGGTCAGCGCCTTCGAGCCGGTGATGACGCTGACCCTGCGGTACGAGGGAGATGTGGACCTACCGACGGCCGCGTCGGAGCTGGGACTCACCCCAGAGGGATTACGCCAGCGCATTGGCGGCACCGAACAGGGGGCACGCAACCTGGGTCCGCTGAAAGTGCCGGGCGGCACCATCTCGCGGCAGGTCTTTGTGCAGTCGTTTGCCGAAGCGGTGCGCGACTTCCGCCTGGGCACGCCGTTCGACCCGAACACCGTGGCGCAGAGCCTGCCCGACAACACCGGCGAGATCGACCCGCTGGAAGCGCAGTCGAGTGCCGCCAACGCCATCGCCTTTTCTCCCGACGGGCGTTACGCGCTCCTGGCCGGCTCCGACAAGACAGTGCGGCTGCACGACATCGACGCCGGGCGCGACATCCGGCGGTTCATCGGGCACACGGCCTCGGTCTGGGCCGTCGCTTTTTCACCGGACGGCAAGCGGGCCCTCTCCGGCAGCGCCGACGCCTCGGTCCGGCTGTGGGACGTGGAGACGGGGCGCGAGATCAAGCGCCTGGCCGGGCACGAGGCGCTGGTGACGACCGTGGCCTTTTCGCCGGACGGTCGCAAGGCCCTTTCCGGCGGCTACGATCACAACGTCATCCTCTGGGACCTGGAGGCCGGCCGGTCGCTGCGCGACTGGCCGGGGAAGGCACCGTATGTCAATCACGTCAGCTTCTCGCCGGACGGCCGGCGGGCGCTCATCGCTGCCGAGCGGAGCCTGCGCCTGTGGGATCTAGAGACGGGCGCTGCCCTGGGTCGCTTTGACGGACACACCAACTCGGTGATCGCCGCCGCCTTCTCGCCGGACGGCCAGCGCCTCCTGTCGTGCAGCGACGACCGCACCGTTCGCCTCTGGGATGTGGCCACGCACCGCGAGCTGAAGGCGTTCAGCGGCCACACCAGCTACGTCAAGGACGTGGCCTTCTCCGCCGACGGCAAACAGGTCCTCTCGGCCGGGGCTGACGGCACCGTCCGCCTCTGGGACACGGCGACCGGCCAGGAGCTGCGCAAATTCACCAAACACACCGACACGGTGATCGCCGCGGTATTCGCCCCGGGGGAAACGGCCACCCTCTCCGGCAGCCGAGATGCCGCGATCAAGGTGTGGAACCTGGTCAAAGTATCGCCGTCCCCGTCCCCGCCGCCAAGGCCCGACGGGCCGCCAAAACCGGGTCCTGCCGCCTCGGCGACGCTGAAGCCCGTCGCGGTGGCTTCGCTCGGCGGGACACTGGCTTCGCTGAGCCTGTCGCCGGGCGGCAGCACCCTGTACTACCTGAACGTCTCCGCCGGCCGGGCGGGGCGGCTCGACGCGGCGTCGTTGAAACGCGGTCCCGAGCTGCGCCTGGCCGATGCCACGGATCTGCTGCTCTTGGCCCGCGACGGCAAGTGGCTCTATGGGCTGACCGCCGTCGACAAGCAGGCGCGGGTGCAGGTGATCGATGCCGTCAAGATGGAGCTAACTCGAACCTTCGCTGTCAGTGCCGATCCCTACGACGGCGTTGCGGGCGACAACGGGCTGTTGTACCTGAGCGGGGCGGCCGGCGACTGGACCGAGATCACCGTGGTGGATGCCCGCAAGCAGTCGGTGGCGGCCCGCTGGGGCGGCGTCTGGAGCCGCTCGTTCGTCAAGCTAACGCC
This sequence comes from uncultured Planctomycetota bacterium, assembly GCA_963827935.1. Classification (GTDB taxonomy): domain Bacteria; phylum Planctomycetota; class Planctomycetia; order Gemmatales; family Gemmataceae; genus DATFNV01. The sequence continues at coordinate 96,667 of CAWHCN010000009.1, forward strand.
CGACGGCACACGCCTTTACTACTCCTCGCAGGGCATCTCGCCGGGCAAGGTGGAAGGACTGCTGCTGCCGAAGAAGTTCGACGAACGTCCCGCCGCCTACGCCTCGCCGGAAGTCGGCAAACACCCGCTGGGCGGCGACTTCGTCATCAGCCCGGACAGCAAATATCTGCTATGCAAGTCCGGCACGGTGCTGCGGCTGTCAGCGACGCGCGACGACGACCTCAAGCAGGCGGGGACGGTGGAACCCTTCGTGGCTGCTGCTGCGGCACCGGAACTGGGGATGCTGTTCACCCTGTCGCCGGATGGGGCTTTGCGCGTGTACGGCTATCCCGACTTCCGGGCCCTGGGGACATACAAGCTCGCTGGGGTGGGGTATGCGATGGTTTGCGACGGCAAGGCCGGGCGGTTGTATGTGGCGGCGGTCGATCCGAAGGCGCTGAGCGAAAGGCCGCGGGGTCGGGGGACAGGGGAGGTGCAGGTGTATGAGGTGAAGGAGTTGCTGCGGGCGAAATAAGCGTGCAGATCGGCTCGACAGCCTGGAGAGTTCCGCCCTATCGCGCCGCCGACGGCGTGCCGAGCCGCGGAAAGGTACGCGCCATTCCTACCGGATGTCATTCGCCCTTCGGCTTTCCCTCGGTACGCCGCCTTGTGGATGGGGCGGGCTCCCCATTCGGCGTCGCCGGGATAGCGATTAGCTGATCTTCCGTCATATCGACGTAGACCGGCTTCGGCTTGCGCGGGATACGAACGCGGTAGGCGAGCATTCCCCCCGGTCCTAGCGCGCCCAGTTCCTCGACGATTCGAGCGGTCCAATCGGAGTAACGAATTTTCACGCGATCCCCGACCTTGAGCAGCTGAGAATGCTTCTTTACAGCCATCGTCACGCCCTCCGTTCCCGCGCTACCACGGGGCTCGTCTGAGAATCTTCCGCAACTCATTGTACAGGATGCCGTCCAGCGAAGTCGCCAGACCGTCACAAGAGCCTCGCCATGCTTGCAACGAAGGCAGGTTCAGCGGGATGCCCGCCGGGGGCGTGGTTCCCTGATGAGCCGCGACGTTGCGCCATTTGTTCATTGATGAGAGGTCGGTCAGGCAGGGTAGGTTCGCGGGATCCGCCGCCAAATCGAGCGTGAAGCCGAATCGCTCGAAGTCCTCCTTCAGATGCTGAAGGCTCGGGTTACCGTGATCCAGTTTCCGATGGGCGCTGAACTGTTCCTGGATCATTCGCCGAAGCGCAGGGCGCACCTTGGACGCGATGACCAAGGTGGCCTCCGAGTAAAGGTTGCGGCAGAAGCCCTGGAAATGGGCACTGAGCAGCACGACATAGCCGCGCAGGTTTTCCTCAATCAGGTGAACATTCGGCGGCGCGGCGGCCAGACACCCCGCGCACTGGAGGTCAACCTGCTGCAAGCGAGGCATCCGGTCGTTCTGCCAGCGCAGCAAAGAGGCGGATGGCACGGCATTCTTCCCCAGGTCATCTCGATCACCCCGGCGTCTCGCGCACCGCCCTCTGATCCGCCGGCTGCCCGTCCGGCGACGGCGAAGGCGCCTCCTTCGGCGCGTCCAGGGGCACGTGCACGCTCTCGATCTTCGCTGCCACCTGGCTGCCGATGATGGGCAGCTCCTTCGGGTCCGCCGTCGGAACCGGCTTGCGCAGGAAGTGGATCAGCAGGTAGAGGCCGACGATCAGAATCGGGACCAGGATCCACAGCAGCCGCAGGCGGTGAACGTCCCCCTCAACCCGCTCGAAGAGTTCCGTAAAGGAATCGGTGAACCAGTAGGACAGAAAGAACAGGAGGGTATGCCCGGCGGCGGCGGCGATGGCGTCGGCCATTACGAACCGCGCCACCGGCAGCCGCATCGTGCCGGCCGTCAGGAACAACGGACTGCGGATGCCCGGAATCCAGCGGACAAACAGCAGCACCTTGATGCCGTAGCGGTGGAAGTTGCGCTGGATGTTCTCCAGCTTCTCCGGCGTAAGGAACCGCGCCAGCCAGCGGTGCTCGATCATCCGGGCCCCGAAGTGCCGGCCAATCGAGTACAGCAGCAGGTCGCTGCACAGGATACCGCCGATGCACACCGGCAGGATGATCCAGCGATACAGCCCGTACTCCGGTCCTCGGGCCACCCAGACACCCGCCGCCACCACGATCCCTTCTTCCGGGATGGGCGGCAGGCCCACGCCCCCTAGCACGAGGGCCACGAAGGCGCCGAGACAATACCAGAAGACGCTCGGGTCGGGCACTGGGGGAGCCTCCGCGCCGGTCGGTCCGCCGGAACCCGGATATTATGAGGGGCACCCGGCAAGGGGGAAAGATCGGTTTAACCGCGCGAAGCCGCGAAGCCGCAAGCGGCGTGTCACGAGGATTGTTCTCTCATGAAACTCGGTCTCATCAACTCCGCCTGGGCCCAGTCCGGCCGCGACACCGCCTTTGGCATCCGCATGACGAGGGAGATCGGCTTCGATACCATCGACATCTTTGCCGATCCCCTCGACCTGGACATCAAGGAGCGCCGGCTGATCAAGCGCGAGTGCGACCGGGCCGGCCTGCCGATCGTTAGCATCGCCTGTGTCGCCGTCGGCCTGATCGACTTCAATCCCAGCGTGCAGCGCTTCCACCTGCAGCGCTGCCGGGCCTATCTCGACCTGGCCTTCGAATACGAGGCCAAAAATGTCCTGCTGGTCATCGGCGAGTACATCTGGGAACGGCAAGTGATCGCCCCCGCGGAGCAATGGCAGACCGGGGCTCGCAATGTCCGAGAACTGGGGAACTACGCTGGCGACCTGGGCCTGCAAATCGCCCTGGAGCTGGAGCCGTTTCGCCTGTCGCTGGTGAATAACGTGGATACGATGAGTTGCTTCCTGGACGAGGTGAATCAGCCCGCAGTGGCGGCCAACATCGACGTGTCGCACCTGTGCCTGTCGCACACCGCTCCGGAGGAACTCCGCCGGCTGAAGGGGCGGGCCATTCACGTTCACCTGAGCGACTGCGACGGCCAGGTCCACGGCGACCTGCCGCCCGGCCGCGGCGTCGTCGATTTTGTCCCCTACTTGCGCGAGATCAAGGCGCTGGGGATCGACGGAGGCGCTGAGCATCGAGCTGGAGTATTCGCCGCAGCCCGAGAAAATCGTGGAATGGGTCCGCGAGGCGTATGAGCAGACAGACCGTTTGATGCAGCAGGTCGGCCTGCGCGGGTAACCAGAACGCAGGCCGCCATTCCCCCGTTTCGCTGCGGTCCGAATCCGATTACAATAAAACGTCCAGGGCGGGCCCCATCGGCGACCTTCGGCGGGACGAAGCCGTGCACATCCTCACCATCTGTCCCCATTGCGATACCCAGTGGCGGGTGGACCCGTCGCTGCGCGGGCGGCAGATGCGCTGTCCCGGTGCGAATTGCCGGCAGGTGTTCGAGGTACGTGAGGCGCCGCCCGGCCCCGAGCCGGTGATCCAGGGTGTTCCGGTGCCGTCCGCCCCGCCGGGCCAGAAGAGCGGCCATGTCGGGCAGATGGTCCCGGTTGTCGGCTCGGAGTTGGCCAAGCCCGCCGCCGTGAGCAAGCCGGCCGATGCTGCCCCCGACTGGCGCCGGCGCCGCCCCCTCCGGTCCGCGTGCCGGGTGGTTCGCCGCCCAGCCCCGAGCCGGTGGCCAAGGGGGTCGCGCCTCCGCCTCCGCCCGTGACGGCCACCACCCAGACGCCGCCACCCCGGCGTGTCCCCGTCGCGGAGAAGGCCCCGCGGCCGGCCGGCGGAGCACAGCAGCCTCCTCCCGCGACCTGGGAACCGCCGCCGGTCCGCCGCACCAACGGTACGCCATCCGCCGCGCGTCCCAAAACGTCACTCGAACTGGAAGCCGCCCGCAGCCTTGCGACGGCGCGCTCCCGCCGCAACAAGGTCCTGATGCTGGCTGTCAGCGCTGTTGCCCTCCTGGTGCTCATCGGCGGCGGCGGCCTAGCGAACTACTACTTGCTCGAGCGTGAGGATCGCGACCGCGAAGCCGCCGAGAAGCTCTACACCGACGGGCTGTTCTACGAGGCCAGTCTCAAGTACGCCGAATTGGCCAGGAAATACCCCGACAGCGGACACAAGCCGGACTATGAATTCTGGGCCGACCTGAGCGAGGTCCGGTCGCTGCCGATGCAGTCGAACCGGGACAGCGCCTTCGAGGTCATCAACCGTTTTCTCGAACAACGCAAAAACGAGCCGGCGTTCGCGGAGCACGGCCAGGAAGTTGCCGACGCCGCCCTCAAGCTGGTCGATGACGCCGGCAAGAAGGCGCTGGCCGATGTGCGGAACGCGGAGGTGCAGGCGTACTACCAGCGCGGCCGGGAGGTGCTGAAGACCCTACGCAGTCTTAACGAGCGCTGGGTGCCGCTTGAAAAACTCGCCGCATTTGAGACGGTCCAGGGTGACATTGATCGCAAGCTCCAGGTGGAGAAGGATCGCCTGGCCCTGATTGAGCGGCTGAAGAAGCTGGCAGCCAAGCCGTCGGCGGCCACCATCCGCGAAGTCAAGCAAATCCTGCGCGAGGAGGCCGGCAAGCCGACGCAGTTCCACCTCGACCCCGAGATCGTCAAGGTCGAGAACGACCTCTACGACCGCCATCTTCAGGCGACCGGCTTCACAGAGGACGCGGTTGATGTGCCCGGCGGGCGCCCCGCCGAAGACCTTGGGCCGGGCCTGGTGGTCCAGCCAATCGTCAGTGCGCCGGGCAACACGGACAACCTGAAGGCGGACCGCGTGATCTTCGCCCTGGCGCGTGGCCTGCTCTACGGCTTGCGGCAGAGCGACGGCGCGATCCTGTGGGCGATGCGCGTCGGCATCGACACGGCGAACCTGCCGCTGCGTGTGCCGCGCGCGGCCAACTCGCCGGAGTTGGCCCTGGTGCTGTCGGCCGATACGCTGTCGCTGACTGCCGTCAACGCCTCGACCGGCGCGACTCTTTGGACCCGCCGGCTTGGCTCCGCGTGCCTGGGCCGGCCGGTGATCGTTGATCGGCGCCTGTACGTGCCAACCCTTGGCGGCGACGTTTACGAGATTGAACTGGCCGAAGGGAAGCTGCTGGGCCGCTACCAGCTGGGCCAGTCCCTCTCGGTCGGCGGTACGCGCTTCGGCGACAGCAAGCAGATTTTCTTCCCCGGCGACGACACCTGCATCTATGTCCTGGACGTGGCCAACCGCCGCTGCCAGGCCATCCTGTACACCGACCACGAGGCCGGCTCCCTCCGCAGCGAGCCGATCCTGCTGCCCTCCGAAGACGATCCCACCGTCCCCGGCTACCTGGTGCTGTGCCAGGCGCAAGGACTGGATGTGACCCGGCTGCGAACGTTCCGCCTCTTGCCGCCGAACCCCGGCGTGGCGCCGGACAACCCGGAGGCCCGGCTGCGCGTCGAGCCGGTGGCGATGCCGGAACGGCGGCTGCGCGGCTGGCCCTGGTTCCCGCCGTACCGCGACCCCGAGAAGGTCGTCACCGTCACAGATGCCGGCATCCTCGGGCTTTTCGGCATCGTCCAGGCACGCAACAAGGACGATCCGCTCTTCCCCCTGGTGCGGGTCGAGGGAAACGAGGCCGGCACCGTCGAGCTGCCGGGCCAGGGCACCGCACGTGGCCGGGCCCAGGTGGTTTACGCCCTGGAAAATGACCTGTGGGTGCTGGCACGCGGCCGGCTGCTGCGCTACTGGCTGGCCCTCGATCAGCAAGCTGGGCCTCGCGTGGTGCCCGATCCGCGCTGGGAACACCCCCTGGAACTCGGCTCCCCGCTGCACGAAAGCCAGCTCGATGAGGACAGCGGCACGCTCTTCCTGGTCACCCAGTCGCCCAATGGGAAGGCCTGCCTGGCGACCGCCGTGGACGCGACGCTGGGCACCATCCGCTGGCAACGGCAGCTGGGCCTCGTCTGCCACGGCGACCCGCAGCCGCTTGGTGCCGGAGTCGTGGCCCTCGACCAGGGCGGCGGGCTGTTCTACTTCGATCCCGCCCGCCATGCGGCCAATCCCGACGCCCAGTGGCAGAGTGCCGGTGCCGGCCTGGCCGGGCCGCTGCCCGACGGCGTCTCCGGGCCGGTTTACCTGATCCCCGCTCCGGACGGTCAGTCGGTCTATGAATTCGCCTGTTTGGAGCCGGGCAATCGCCTGATCGTGCGCGTCGCTCACCAGGGCCAGACAAAAGCCCTGGAATATGTCTTCGAATTGCCCGCGCGATTGGCGGGGACGCCGGCCGTGGGGGAAAACCGCGTTCTGCTGCCGCTGACCGACGGTGGCACGCAACAACTGCGGTTGCCGCTGCTCGATTCGACCCGGTCAGAGCATGGACCGGACTGGCGATCGCAGAAGAGCCGCGATCCTACAGCCCGTGGGCACGCCGTCTGGATCGGTGGCGACGATTTCCTTACGAGTAACGGCCAACGCGGCCTGACACGCTGGCGCTTCCGGCAGCCCGACCTGTTTGACGCTTTGCCCGAGGGTAGCGACGAATCGAAGCCGACGCTGGTGCTGCCCGAGCTGATCGCCGGCGCTCCCGTCGTCCTGGCACATGGCGGCCCGGCCCTCCGAGTGTGCGTGGCCGACGCGAAGGGGACACTCTACCTGTTCGAAGGCGACGACCTGAAGCTGGTTCGCCAGTGGGACCTCAAGGGGTCGAGCACGGCGGGCCCGTTTGTCCGCGGCAAGGCGATCGGCTGCGTGGTCGAGAAACGCCGCCTCGTCTGGATCGATCCGACCCGGGACGGTGCCGCTCTGGACTTACGAGAGTCCCGGCGAGGGGATCGTTGGCCAGCCGCAGCTGGCGGACGGCTCGGTGCTGGTGGCGGATGTGACCGGGCAGTTCGTGGCCCTCGACCCGGCGACGGGCCAGGCCCGCGGCCCCGGCTACCAGTTGCGGGCCAGCGTGGCTCCGGCGGCCACGCCGGTGGGGTTCGGCCCGGGCCGGGCCTTCGCGCCGCTCACCGACGGCACCGTGCTGCTGCTGTCCTTATCGCACCTACGCGAACCGCCCCCATGAGAATGGGCCGTATGGTATGACTTTGTTTGGCTGTCGCCCTGCGGGCGGCGGGTGTGCTGTCGTTTCATCGTTGCAATCGTTGCATGCAATGCGTGCAACGATGAGTTTCGTTTCATCGTTGCAATCGTTGCATGCATTGCATGCAATGCAGGGGTGATGGCATGGCTGCAATGATGCAATGCTGCAACGACACGGCAAGCAGGGGGCCGGTTACGAGTCGCGCCCTCGTCGCTGCTCAACGCGAGGATCAATTCATGACGGTTCGCGGCATCGTTTTGGCGGGCGGCAAGGGCACACGCCTCGGCGAGCTGACCAAGGTCACCAACAAGCACCTGCTGCCCGTCGGGCCGGTGCCGATGGTCTATCACCCCATCAAGAAGCTGATCGGTGCCGGCATCAAGGACCTCCTGCTCGTCTCCGGCACCGAGCACATGGGCGACTTCGTCGAGCTGCTCGGCTCGGGCCGCGACCACGGCTGCGAACTCACCTATCGCGTGCAGGACGAAGCCGGGGGCATCGCCCAGGCGCTGGGACTGGCACGAGTTGTTCTGCGCCGCCGCTCGCTGTGCTGTCATCCTGGGCGACAACATTTTCCACGACGCCCTGGGCCCGATGCTGGCCGACGCTGCCCGAAAGCCCGACTGGGCCTGGGTGGCCCTGAAACGGGTCCACGACCCGGCCCGCTACGGCGTCGCCGAGTTGCAGGGTGAACGCATCATCGGCATCGAGGAGAAACCCGTGAAGCCGAAAAGCGACTTCGCCGTCGCCGGCATTTACGTCTATCCCGCAGGACGTGTTCAGCATTGTCACGACCTTGAAACCCAGCGCCCGCGGCGAGCTGGAGATCACCGACGTCAACCGCCATTATCTGGAGCAGGGCCGGCTCGGCTACAGCATGCTGCAAGGCTACTGGACCGACGCGGGAACGCTGGAATCGCTGGCCACGGCCAACATGCTGGTGCGCGAGAAGCCCGCCGGTCTATTGAGTAGAGCCCGCCGGCCGCGATCCGTCCCTCACCGCTTGCGGTACAAATCCAGGTCCGCCTTTCCCATAATCAGCGTAAACACATCGCGGATCTGCTCGAAGCCGGCCCGCAGCAGGAAGTTCGAGTTCCGCCCATAGCTCTTGGCCCCCAGAACGAAGAAACCGGGTTCCGGGTTCCGCAACACGCCGGGCCCCTGCGGCGGGATGGTCAGGCAATCGCCGCCGGCGTGCTTGGCCAGCGAGGCGGCCAGCGCCAACGGGCCAAGCGAGGCATAGCACTCGTGGACCTGCAACTCGCGATACATTCCCGTATCCGGGGTGGTGCCGACGTTACCGACGACGCGGTCGATCTCCCAGGTCCTCGGCTTGCCGCCGCAACGGGCGGTCACCTTGAAACCCTTGTCGGGTCCGAGCGACTCGACGGCTTCAACCGACGCTTGCGGATGGAACTCGACGCTGCCGTCGCCGCGCGTGGCCAGGCTGTTGGCGCGGACAGCCAGGCGGTCGCGCTCTTTCAGCGGGTCGCCGGCCAGGCGCTTGATCGGTTGCGACTTGGCGCTGCGAGCCAGCCAGACGATCCACATGGAAGCATGCTGGTCGGCTAGTGTGGCGAGCTGGCAGACGGTTGTGGCGGCCGAGTAGCCGCCGCCGACGACCAGGACGCTGCGGCCGGCGTAATCGGCCTTCTTCTCACCGAGGACATCGGGGAGGCCATAAGTGATCTGTGGCTCGGCCGGGCCCTCGCCCACCGCGGGGATGCCGCCTTCGCCCAGCCAGCGATGCTGGCCGTAGGTGCCGGTGCAATCGAGGACAATGTCGGCCTCCTCGACCGACTCGCGGCCCTTGGCGTCGCGCAGGAGCAGGCGGAAGGGCGTGCCATCGCGCTTCATGTCGCCCTTGAGCAGACCGCGCCGACCGACCTGCACCACCTGGACCCCGGTCCGCAGCACATCGCGCAGCGGCGCGGCCTGGGCCAGCGGTTCGAGATAACAGGCGACGTGCTCGCGGCCGGTGATGCAGTCGGTGTCGGCGGGAAAGGCGCGGCCCGCCTTCTCGGCCAGCAGAGCCGCCCGGCCCAGCGCGGTCACGTTCAGCCCGAACGGGCTGAACAGGCGGACGTGGCCCCAGCGGCGCAGGTGCTCGCCCACCCGGCCGCGCTCGTAGACCGTCACCGGCAGGCTCAGGGAGCGAGCGTAGAGCGCCGCCTCCAGGCCGATGGGACCGCCGCCTAGGATGGCGAGACGGGGTGACTCGGGTTTGGCCATGACGATGTCCTTTCGTGCGAAGCCGCAAGCGGCCTAGACCGTCCCCTCCAAGAGTCCCAGGTCGCCTTCCGGAGCGGCATCGCGGCCATCTTTCAGGTGCTGCTCGACCTTGTAGACCTCCGCCATCAGGCGCTGCAACTCGCGCAGGACGGCCGGCGCATCCTCTTTCAGGCGGGCGTTCAGTCCCTGGGCCTGTGCCGCGACGGCTTTCAGGCGCTCGTCGAGCTTCGGCCTGGACTTGAGACGGACCCGCTTCCATACGGCGGCCAGGTAGCTGCGAAAGCGTTCCAGCAGGAGCCGGGCTTCCTCGTCGGCCGAACGCGTGCTGGGCGGTGGGCCTTCCGGCGGGGTGCCGGGAACCAGCTCGCCCAGGTGGAACAGATACCTTTGCAGGTTTTCCCAGGAGGTGCGGTAGAGGGCCTGGTTGCGTTCATCGTGGGCCTGCTGGGCGAAGCGTTCCTGTTCGTGGACATAGGCCGACAGGGCTTCGCGTTCGCGGCCCGTGGCCTCGGCCACCGCGGCGGCCAGGTTGAGTGCCTCGGCGACCAGTTCCTGAAAGTGAGGCCAGGGCGGGTCCAGCTCCTGGCCCTGGCGCGATTCCAGCTCGTCCAGCACGTCGCGCAGCTCCGCCATGCGCTGGATGGCCCAGGGCTCGTCGTCGTAGCGCAGCGCCTCGGCCAGGTCCTTCCGCAACTGGGCCACCCGGGTGCGGACGCGCGAGCGGTAGCCGCCGCTGAAGTTCGGCAACAGCTCGTCGATTTTCTTCTGCGCCTCGTCGATCGCGGCCTGGCTGGTGCGGCGCGGCGGCGGCGGGGCCTCGATCGTGGCGGTCTCCGATCGTCCCGTTTCCTTGACCCGGATGCGTACCTGAATACTATGTTTCACGTCGATTGCCAGCTCGACCTCCACCGGCGAGCCGACCGGCAACCACGGATCGAGGTCGCGGATGACCATCTGCTTGATGACCCGGTTCTCCTCGAAGATCGGTACAACAATGCGGCCCGACTGATCGACGGTGCGGCAGGTACACCGGAACGTGCCGGGCAGGGTGGCCCCAATGGGAGCCACGACCTGCTTGACGCGCTGCCGGGCCCGGTTGAGCACCTCGATCTGCAACGGCTTGGTGATGAGCTGCGTGGGCAGTACGCCCTGCCCCAGGGGTTGACCTGCGGGAGCATGGCGCACGCACACCGGGAAGGTGACCAGCTCCTGACCGACATTGTCACACACGGTCAGACTCAGGACGTTGCTTGTGTCCGGCCGCAGCGCCAGGGATTGAGAGAAGGCGCCGTCGGGATCGAGGAAGGCTTCTATGGCGGCAGCCTCTGCCGCCTGCATCCGCATCGACCCGCCGTGGCGCACTTCCGCAGCTCCGGGGCCGCGGACGCAGCCCACCAACGTGTAGTCGGTATCTTGCACGTTCACCGGACTGGTTACGTGTACCTCCAGCTCCAGCGCCGGTTCCTCCAGGCCGGAGCCCAGATCGAGATCGGGCAGGAAACTGTGCGGACGCTTCAGGTCGGGGAAGAGATAGCGCGTGCCATAGCCGGCGGCGCGCAGCGCGGCTCCGTAGGCAACACACAGGTCCGGCTCGCTCAAGAGCGGCTCCGAGTGTCGGACGTGCTCGGGCAAGCCGGTGTTGCAGAAGGCGGCGCGGACCGTGTCGCGCACCAGCGGCAGCCGCGACGAGCCGCCCACCAGCACCAGGTAGTCGATGTCCCCCAGGCGCAGGCCGGCCCGGTCGCGGGCCCGCGCCAGGGCCTCGTGGCAGCAGTCGATCGTGCGGGCCACCTTGTCCTTGATGAGGCGGTCGAACGTCGCCCGGTCCACGTCCACCGTCAGCGATACCATCCGACCATCAGCTCCCGGGAAAACGTCGGGAATGAAGCGCTCCGACGCGCTCGTGAGCGGTCAGGTCGATCTTGACGGTCTCGGCGGTATGGACGAGTTGCGCGAACTGCTGGTCGCTGAGCGGGGGTCCACCCGCTCGGCCTGCTCCCCCAGAGGTGGGACGCCAGCAGGCGGTCGAAGTCGTCGCCGCCCAGGAACGGATCGCCGCTGACGCTGAGGACCTCATAGTCGCCGAAGCGTTTGCGGATGACGGAGACATCGAAGGTGCCGCCGCCCAGGTCGTAGACCAGATAGGTGGCGTCGCCGTGCCCTTCCTGCCAGGAATAGTAGATGGCGGCGGCCGTCGGCTCGTGCAAAATTCCACGACGTCGAACCCGGCCAACTCGCCGGCCTGGCGGGTCGCCTCGATCTGATTGTGATTGAAGTAGGCCGGCATGGTGATGATGGCCGAGTCGAGCAGATAGCGGGCATCGTTGAGGGTGGCGGCCAGCAGTTCCCGCAGCTTGCCGAGGATCCGCGCCGACACCTGCGGCGGGGTCAGCGACTCGGGGCCGAGGCTGATGGTCCGCTCCAGTCCCATGTGCCGTTTGACCGAGCTGACCGGTCCGGCGGGGTTGCCGCGGAGGGCAGCCGCGGCGCGGCCGACCACGGCCCGGCCCGAATCGCCCTGGCAACCTACAACCGAGGGGATCGTCTTCTGCCCGTGCTCATCCTGCCCGGTGATAAGGACGCTATCGGTGGCGTCGAGCAGGGCGATGACGCTGTTGGTGGTGCCCAGGTCGATGCCGACACTCTTGCGGATCTTCATGGCGGGAGCAGCCATTTCGTGAGGGATGGGACCGCTTGATTGTGGCCGGATTGGCGGCGGGTTGCAACCCAAGGCCGCGGGAACTCGCGCCGCCCGGAGGGCGGCGGCGAAACTTGGCGGAATATCCTTGACATTCTCAGACACTGCGTCTTAATTGGGGGAGTCCACCCACGCGCTCCCGTCGTGGGCCGGTTCCTGTCTTCTTGGAGTCATCGTTGTCGGAAGGGGAATTGCCATGATGAGACGACTGTTGGCCGGCCCGCCGTTGGGGCGCGGCCTGGCGTGGGGGCTTGTCGTTCTGGTAGGTGCGATGCTGCTCCTGGCGACACGGGACAAGCTGCGCGTCGCCGCCAAGGACGAGGCGGCGCCGAAGGTCGATCTGCCCGCTGACCTGGCGCTGATCTCTCCGGAGACGTTCGCGTTCATCAGCATCCGCGTCGCCGACCTCTGGACCAGCGAGGGGACCAAGGCGGCGCGGACTCGGCTGGAGAAAGAACAGCCGGATGCGTTCCAGCAGATCCAAAAGGGGTTCGGCGTGGCGCCCGCCGACATCGAGCGTCTCACCCTGGTGCTGCCGCGCGCCGCCAGCAAGAGGACCGCGGGCCGGTGCTCGCCATCCTGGTCACCACCAAGAAGGCTTATGACAAGAAGAAACTGCTCGACGAGTTGGTGCCCGAGTTCAAGGAGAAGAAGCACAAGGACAAGACGCTGCTCGTGCAGGAAGGCGTGGCCGTTCACCTGGTTCACGAAACGACCTTCCTGATGGGGGCGACCGAGGCGGTCGAGCTGGTCCTCGATCAGGCGGGCAAGAAGGGCGATCATCCGCTGGCGCCGGCCGTGGCCGCGGCCGCCGGCAAGCATCACCTGGCCGGCGGCCTGCGCCCGGCCGCCCTGCTGGCCAGCATCGGCTCGATCCCCATGGAGGTCGAACCGTTCAAGCCTCTGCTCGAAGCGACGGCGGCCTACGGCACCATCGACTTCGGCAAGGAGGTTAAAGTCTCCGGCCGACTCCTCTGTGCGGGCGAATCCGAGGCCAAGGATGCAGTGACCGCCGGCAAGGGCCTGGTGGCCCTGGCCAAGCTCGGTTTGCCCCAGTTCGAAAAAGAACTTGACAAACTCCCCAAGGGGAAGGTGGATATGGTCAAGAAGATCCTCAAGGAGGTCGCCGACATGCTCAAGACGGCGACGATCGAGCCCGAGGGGAAGGATGTGGCTGTCGGTCTGAATCTCAAGAGCGATGTCGCCACCATCACTAACGGTGCGCTGGAGGCCCTGTTCGTGGCCAGGGGAGAGGCCAACCGCGTCAGCAGCGTCAACAGCCTCAAGCAATTGGTGCTGGCCATGCACAGCTACAACTCCACTTACAATTCCTTCCCGCCCGCCGCCATCACCAACAAGGACGGCAAGCCGCTGTTGAGCTGTGCGTGGCCATCCTGCCCTACATCGAGCAGGACAACCTCTACAAGCAGTTTCGACTCGATGAACCGTGGGATAGCGAGCACAACAAGAAGCTGATCGCCCAGATGCCGGCGCTGTTTGCCACGCCCGAGCCGGAGGGGAAGGAGCCGACGACAAAGCCGACGACCACGCGTTACCGCGTCTTCCACGGCAAGGGGGCGGCATTCGAGGGAACCAAGGGAACCAAGATTGGCGACATCACCGACGGTACGTCGCTGACGATCCTGATCGTCGAGGCCACCGACCCGGTGACCTGGACCAAGCCCGAGGAGCTGCCGTTCGATCCGAAGAAAGACCTGCCCAAGCTGGGTCTGAAGGATGCCGAACGGTTCAACGTGGCCTTCGCCGACGGATCGGTGCGGACGCTGAAGAAGACGATCAAGAAGGATACGCTCAAAGCGTTGATCACGCGGAACGGCGCCGAAAATGTGACGATTCCGGAGGATTGATGTGCTCACGGCTGAGCCGCGCACGCAGCGGAGCGGAGTAAGCGGGCGAGCGCCGCTTACTCCGCTCCGCTGCGTGCGCGGCTCAGCCGTACGATTTCGTGCGCTGCTGCCGCCCCGGCGCGTACCGCCGATTCCATCGTCGAGGGCCAGCCGGTCGCCGCCTGATCTCCCGCGAAGACGATCCCCGGACAGGCCGCCTGCACCGGAGCGAGGCGCCGACGGTCGCCGCCCGGCGGCACGCCGAAAGTGGCGGCTCCGTGGACCAGGAGCCGCGACGCCAGCAGGGGGATGGCTGGAACGGCCGGCAACAGCTTGGCCAGCTCCGGCAGCAACTCTGCGGTCACCTGCTCCACTCCAAGCCGCACCTCGCGGGCCGCGCCGGATATCACCAGCTCAATGATCTGCGGAGCGTCGGACGGCAGCGGCCCGTGCCAAAGGGCCGTCTTGTTGAACACGATCTGCACCGGGCTGTCGAGGGCGGCGAAGAACAATTCGTCCATCACGGGACGTGCAAACCTCAGGAGCAGGCCGGCGATCGCCCCGTCCGGCGGCGGCTCCGGGAGCTGGGACGGCTCGCCCAGCAGGGACCGCATCCGCCTAAGCGGCAGGGCGAGGACCACGCGGTGCGCACGGCAACGATTCAGCGCGGCATATCACCTGGGGTAGGGCACCGGGGAGCACCGCCGACACCGCGGTCCCTGTCCGCACCTCGACGCCGGCCGCCGTCAGGACCGTGCGCGCGTGCCGGTCAAAGACGGCAGAAAGCGGCCGTCGCAACAGGCAGAAGTCGGCAGCGTGCTTCGACTTCAACAGCGATGCACGAAAGGTGAGCAGGGCATAGCGGGCCGAGACCTCGTGCGGCCGGCCATTGCAAATGCCCAGGACGATCGGCTCCCACAGGCTGGCGACCGCAACGGGGGTCTGCCGTTGCTCGCGCAGCCAGTCAGCGAACGACTGATCGTCAAGTGCTGCCAGCTGCCGGGCGGAGTACAGCCGGGCCCGGGCCAGGCCGCTCATCAGCCGGAGCAGGTCGCGCCAGCCCAGGCCCGGGAACCGCAACAACCCGGGCAGTGCGTGCAGCAGGCCCGGAAGCCAGGACGATCCGAAGACGAACGGCGCTGCGCCGGGCCGCCGATAAGGAAGCGCGAAGCTCGGCTGGCGATGGACCCACTCGTTGGGCACGGCCAAATCGGCCAGCAGCCCCTTCGAGTGCGGTGCAGCACTTCAGCCAGATGTGCTGGCCGATATCGACTTCGCCGAATTCGGGAGTCGGAAAGGAGAAGACACGCCCGCCGAGGTGGCGGTTTTTCTCGAAGAGAGTCACTCGCCGTCCGGCCCGCGCGAGCGACAGGGCGGCGCGAAGGCCGGACAGACCGCCGCCGATCACCGCAATGTCCAAGACACACTCCCGCTCCTCATCTACGGTCGCGTGCTCTGCAGCTCCTGGAGCCGCTTCTTCGCCTCCTGCTCCCAGGCCGGATCGGTTTCGTGCTGCAGCACATCTTGATAGAGCTCGACCGCTTTCGTGCGGTCCAGCAGCACTCGGTCATACAGGCGGGCAGCCCGCAAGCGGGCGTCGAACTGCGTGTTCGGGTTCCACTGGAAGACACGCTGGTAGTAAATGGCCGCCCGCTTGTAGTGCTTGTACGCCTTCCCCTCGTACATCTCGGCGAGGCGATAGGCGGCGTCGTCGATCTTGTCGCTCTCCGGATAGCTGGTCAGGATCTGCTGAAACAGCAATTCTGCCCGGCGCTGGTTGTCGAGGTAGTCGGTGCCCCAGCCCTTCTCTTTGAACGTCATGCCCCGCTTATACAACTCGTTGGCCTCGGGGATGTTCTTCTCGGCCTTCAGGGTGGGGGGCGGTACGTCCAGGTCGAGGTTATAGGCCCGCTTGTCGACGCGGTGGAATTCCTTCAGTTCCTCCTCGGCCCAGCGGGCCCTCTCGGTGTCGTTGACTGAGATGTAGTGGGCACGCAGTGCCTCGAGCGCAACTCGATAATCGAGGCGTGCGGCGATGACCTTTTCGACCAGTTCCACGTCGGAGGTGGCCTTGCCCTTGCTGCCCAAGCCGGTCCGGGGGCCCGGGGATTGGGCCCCGACTGCCACCGCCAGGACCAGGGCCAGCAGCACGGCACCCACGGGACGGCGGGACAGGGTCATGGTTTCGCTCCTCCGAATAGTTCTCCCCTCGCCCCGGTACTCCGGGGAGAGGGGTTGGGGGTGAGGGGCTGCACTTCCCAGGACCAGAACCCCTCACCCCCGACCCCTCTCCCCGGACTACCGGGGCGAAGGGAGATCAATCGCATTAGCCATCGTCGCGTGGCTTGTCGGCATGGCCGGCGGCCACGGTGGCGGTCGAGGGCTGGGGGCGGTCGATCCGGCCGAAGATCATCCGGCCGGCCGGCGTTTGCAGCACGCTGGTCACGGTGATGATCACGTCCTGGCCGAGGTACGCCCGGCCCTGTTCCACGACCACCATCGTGCCGTCGTCCAGGTAGCCGACGCCCTGGCCGATCTGGTCGCCCTGCTTCACCAGGCGCAACGCCAGCGCCTCGCCGGGCAGGGCCACCGACTTCAGGGCGTTGGATAGCTCGTTGAGGTTGATGACCTCGACTCCCTGAAGCTGGGCGATCTTGTTCAGGTTGAAGTCGTTGGTCACCACCCGCGCGCCGAGGGCCTTGGCCAGGACGACCAGCCGCTCGTCCACCTTGTGGACCTCGCGCAGTTCGGCGAGGTTGCCCTCGTGCATTTGCAGCTCAACCTTGGGGTTGTTCTGCATGCGCTTGAGCATGTCCAACCCGCGCGGCCGCGGTTGCGCTTGAGCTTGTCCGAGCTGTCGGCAATGGCCTGCAATTCCTGCAGCACGAAACGCGGCACGATCATCTTCGTGTCGATAAAGCGCGTATCACAGATATCGGCAATCCGCCCGTCGATGATGACGCTGGTGTCCAGAACCAGCGGCTTACCCCCCTTCACCTGTTTGGAAAATTCCACGTAGGGAATGATGAAGCGGAATTCGTCCTTGGTCTGGACGAGGACGGAAACCGAGACATAGCAGCAGACCACGGTGATGAACAGCCGCAGCCCCTGGAAGAGGAAAGGGCCTAGCGGATCCTTGGCGAACGGCTCCAGGGCCACGGAGAAGAGCCAGCCCAGGAGCAAACCGAGGAGCAGCCCAAAGTAGACGGCCGAGATCGTCGTGATCTGCTTGCTGCGCACCATGACATCGGTCATCACCACGCTGAACCCGGCCGCCAAGACGCCGACAAAAACGGCAAAGGCGGAAATGAAGTCGTAGGTCCGGTTAACGTAATCAAATCCCAACATCGCCAGGCTGATGACGATAGCGCCGAAGCTGCCGCGCAGAATCCAGAGGAGCACGTGGCCCGATTCCGTCCGCCCACTGAGCGAGTCGGCGATGTGACTAACGATTTGGCGAACTTTATCGGACATGGGCAGCCTCTCCCGGTGGGGGCACGGTGCGAAACAAACGAAGCGTGGCGGGGGTCGCAACCCGGTGCCGCGATCCCAGGCGGGCTGGGGAGTCAACTCGGCCTGGCTAACGGCACCAGCGTGCGACTGGCACAAATCCTCGAACCGGTTCGGTCCAAGCAACGGTCAAGCCTCCATCTTACACCGGCGTGGACGGCTGGAACAGGCGCAGGTACTCGTCCTGCGCGTACCGATCGGTCATGCCGGCCAGATAATCGCAGACGACGCGCGGCAGACCTTCCGCTGGAACGCGGCGGAGGTAGCGCTCGGGCAGCAGCTCCGGCAGGCGACTGAACTCCGCGAACAGGGCGTGCAGGATGCGCCGCCCCTTGGCCGCCATCCGCATCACCCGGTAATGCCGATAGACCCGCGCGGCGCAGGAACGCCTCCAGCTCCGCCTTCAGGCGCCGGACTTCCGGCCCCGGCCCGATCAGCACCTCGGCGGCCGAGCGGCACGTCGTCGATCGAGCGGATGCCTGCTTGGCGAAGCCGCAGCCGGCTTTGCTCCAGCAGATCGCTCACTTGCCAGTCGATCAGCTCGCGGACGACGGCGGGTTCAAACTGGAGCGGACCAAGCTTTCCCTGGCGTTGTTCGACCCGCTCCACCGCCTGCCGCCAGAATTCCACCCCATTCAGGTCGTCCACGTTCAGCAGCCCGACCCCAAAGGCGTCGTCCACGTCGTGCGTGTCGTAGGCGAGGCTGTCGGCGGCATCGACCACCTGGGCTTCGAGCAGCGGGCGGCCGGCGTCGAGATAGACCGCCACTTCCGGGGCTTCGCGCCGTCTGCTGTGATGGGCCATCGCCTCCAGCACCTCGCGCGACAGGTTCAGACCGGGGAAGTCCGCATAGCGATATTCCAGGACCTCGACGATGCGCAGGCCGTGCCGGTTGTGCTCGAAGCCGCCGTGTCCCTGCATGCACTCGTCGAGGGCTTGCTCGCCGGCATGGCCGAAGGGCGGATGTCCCAGGTCGTGGGCCAGGGCGATGGTTTCGGTCAGGTCTTCGTTCAGGCCGAGTTGGCGGGCGATGGTCCGGCTGATCTGCGCGACCTCGAGAGTGTGCGTCAGGCGGGTGCGGTGATGGTCGTTGGTCTGGGCCACCAGCACCTGCGTCTTGTACATGAGGCGGCGAAAGGCGGTGGAGTGGATGACGCGGTCGCGGTCGCGCTGATAGGGGGTGCGAAAGGGATGCGGCTGGTCCGGATAGCGCCGCCCGCGGCTGTGGCGGGTGTGCATGGCGTAGGGCGCCAGCATCCGTTCTTCGCGATCGAGCCAGTTAAGGGGCTCGAAGGGCGTTGCCGGAGGGGATGACATAGGGATTCCTTCCCGGTTAGCCGCGACCCGGAGGGGAGCGATCGGGCGGTGCGCTCCGCTCCGCGTCGCGGCTAAACGGCCAAGCGCGCCACCAGGGCATCGTAGAAGGCATCAAGCGACTGCACGATCACCTTGACATCGGCGAGGATGGGCATGAAGTTCGTATCGCCGTTCCAGCGCGGTACGATGTGCCAGTGCAGATGGCCGGGCAATCCGGCGCCGGCGGCCCGGCCCAGGTTCAGGCCGATATTGAACCCATCAGGGCTGCATCAGGCCTTCCAGCAGGCGCACCATCCGCCGAAGGGTATCCATGACCTCCAGCAGCTCCTCGGCGTCCAGTTCGTCCAGGCGGCCCTTGTGGGCCAGGGGGGCGACCAGCAGATGGCCGTTGTTGTAGGGGAAGCGATTGAGGACCACGACGCTGCGCGGCGTGCGCAGGGCGATAAGGTTGCCGCGGTCGTCGTCGGCCTGCACCCCGCGGCAGAGGAAGCAGCACTCGTCGTCGGCAGGAGCCTTGGCCGCCGCGACATACGACAGGCGCCACGGAGCCCACAATTGATCCATCGCCATCTCCTGCCGGAGGGGAGACCGCTCGCCGCCTCCCTGCGGCATTCCAGGGACACTGCGGGGAATGTGCCGATTCTACCGCGCCGCTGCCGGGCGCGGACGCGATCCCCCGAAATGGCCGCGATCGGGTCTGGCAGGCCATCCAGGGACTGATATAATTAATGCTCTATTGATGGCCCGGCGAGGGGGTGCGCCGGGCAGAAAAGGAGACACATGGCCGGGCGAATACGCAATCGCATGGAGCTGCGCCGGCAGGCGGAGCTGGCGGAAGAACGCGGACCCCGCGCGCGGAGCGGCCAGCCGACGGCAGCCGCGGTACGGCGGGCCGGCGCAGGCGGCCAGCGCGGCCAGGCACGCATCTGTGCCCGCTGGGGCGTCTTCGACGGAGCCATGAAGCTCATCGAAACCTTTGACTACAACCAACGCGCCCAGGCGGACCTACGCGCCGCCGAGCTGAATGCCATCCGAAAGAATGGCACCACCTACTTCGTGCAGGTGGTCAAGGAATCCTTTGTCGAGCCCGGCCCGGTCAATCTGGATTGAGGGCCCGATTGAACCCCGCGGCTCGATGGCATTGATGGTATCCCTGGACAGGAGCGCTTATGCCTTTGCGGATGCGTGTACACGACCGAGAACCGATCGCCGCGGCCCTGCGCCGCTTCAAGAAACTGCTGGAACGAAGTGGATTGCAGAAAGAGCTGCGCAAGCGCAAGCACTATGAGAAGCCGTGCGAGCTGCGCCGGCGGGCCATGCTTCGCAAGCAAAGCGCCATGCGGAAGGCCGGCCAGCGGCCGGCTACCGTCTGAACTCGGCCGGCGAGCGGGGCGGCGTCAGCCCCCCGGTATTTAGCACCGGGCGGCTGACGCCGGCCCGCTCACCTTCCGGTCTTCACCGCGGCTGAACACTTCCGACCGCTTTCGCCGGTCCATCCCCTTCCTTCACCGAAGGGCGCAGCACGCGCCTTGATGGTTTCGCGCCGCGCTGGGCCGGCGCTTTCCAGCACCTGCGTCGCCGCCTGGCGCACCCGGCTGTCGGGGTCAGTAAGGGCCGAGCTGAGCACGGTCAGCGAGGCGGCGTCCTCGGCGCCGATGCTCTCCAGCGCCCGCAGGGCCGCCATGGCGCACCTCAGCCTCAGGAGCCTGCGCTGCTTCGAGCAGCGCCGGCAGGGCCGCACGGGCTCCGGGACCGAACGCCGACAGGGCCGACAGGGCCGACAGGGCCACGTCGCGGTCGCCGTCGCTCACCAGGCGAGCCAGGGCCGGGACGACCGTCGCAACCTCCGCCGGGCGAATCTTGCCCAGCGCCCGTGCGGCCGACCAGCGCACGAAGCGGTCCTGGTCCCCCAGGGCGGCGACCAGGGCCCGTGCGGCGGAGTCCGCCTGGCGGCCCAGCGCCTCCAGCGCGTCGATGGCGGCCCGGCGGGCTTCCAGGTCGGGGTCCGCAACGCCTGCCGTCAGCGCCGGCAACGCCAGGCGCAGCCCCGGCAGCAGCGGATCGTCCAGGAGAAAGCGGGCCGCCCGGGCGACGGCGTCGCGGTCCACTTCGGCGTGGGACGGTGCGGCCACGGCGCTGGAGGCCCGCCGCAGCAGGCGCACCCGCGCCAGCGCCAGGTTCTCCAAGGTCTGCCGCGCCCCAAGGCGGACCCGGGCGTCGGCGTCGCCGAGGGCGCGGACCAGGCCCCCGGCCTGTGCGCTCAGAGCCAACCGCAACGGCTCCAGGCGCTCCGCTCCTCATCGACCTCATGCTGATAGGTGGGCCAGTCGTCCACCTCGTCGCTGGCGACCGGTGCCGCCGTCAGAGCGCCGAGCAGTTCGGCACAGAGGCCCAGGGCCTGGGCACAAGGGCGGCGGGCCGCCGCGTCGGCGTTGGCCAGGCCGCTGCCCGCCGCCGGCACGACGGCACGGGCGGCGCGAAGGGCCTCCTCCGGATCGCCGCCGCTGGTAGCGCCCGATGAGGCCAGGTGCATGGCGGTGGCGACCAGATCGACCAGGGCCTCCGCGGCTGCGACCCGCAGGCGCGGTTCGGGGTCGTTCAGCAGGGCTTCAAGCGCGCGGGCCGCCGTCACCGGCTCCGGATCGAGCCGGCCCAGCGCCGCGCCGCGTGCTCGCGCACCGTGGACGGTCCCGAACGCAAGAGGACGGCCAGATCGGCCGTGAAGTCGCGGCGGAGCGGCAGATCGCCGGCGCCGCGGAGCGACGGGTCCAGCCCGGCAAGGGTCCGCAACGCTTCAAGTTGCCCATCGGCATCGTCCGGCCGCAGGGCGGCCCGCAGGCTGCGTTCGAAGCGCTCGACGACGACGGCCCGCAGCTGGGTGTCCGCCGCCGCCACACGCTCTTCATAGTCGCGATCACGCCAGGCGCTCAGTAGCAGCGCCCGCTCGAGTTGATCGAGGCTTCGTAGGCGGGTGATGGCAGCGCGGACCTGGGTCTCGCGCGCCGTCGCCTCGCGCAGCGGCACGCGCAGCGCCTGGCGCAATTGCTCCACGGGGTCGGCTCGCGACTCCGGCTCCTGAGCCGCCGCCAGCGCCGGCACCATGAACACGAACAGGCCAACGTAACCCCACGGCCGGCGCATGCTCGCCCCCTTCGTTCGGACCAGGACGCGGAGACCTTGCGGAAAGCGCGCGTGATACCCAGGGACTTGGCTGGAAGCAAGAGCAAGATTCATCGTTGCGTCCCTCTCCGCCCGGATTAGCGGGGCGAACCGGCAGCGTGAGCTGGCGGGTGCTCACGCGACGCCACACCCGGCAGCTCACGCTGCCGGTTCGCCCCGGAAGGGCGGCCCCTTGTCTTCCCTCGTGCGCCGTACTATTCTCAACGCACTTCTCTTCCTGAAAGGAGCGCGCACATGCCGTCCAAGAGGGTCCGCGTGGCCATCGTCGGGCTCGGCTTCGGGGCCGAATTCATCCCCATCTACCAGGCCCACCCCGACGCCGAGATGGTCGCCATCTGCCGCCGCAACCGCCGCGAGCTGGATGCCTGCGGCGACCGCTTCGGCATCAAGACCCGCTACACCGAGCTTGCGGAACTGCTGCGCGATCCCAATGTCGATGCCGTCCACATCAACAGCCCCATTCCCGATCATGCCCCCCAGTCGCTGGCGGCACTCAAGGCCGGCAAGCATGTCGCCTGCACCGTGCCGATGGGCACCTCGGTCGAGGAGTGCCAGCAGCTGGTTGAGGCCCAGCGCGAAAGCGGCAAGGTCTACACCATGATGGAGACCGTCGTCTATAGCCGCGAGTACCTCTTCGCCAAGGAGCTGTACGACCGCGGCGTGCTGGGGCGGATTCAGTTCCTGCGCGGCAGCCATCAGCAGGACATGGACGGCTGGCCCGATTACTGGCCCGGCCTGCCGCCGATGTGGTACGCCACCCACTGCGTCAGCCCCTGCCTGGCCATCCTGAGCCAGCCGGGGAAGCCGGCCTTGGCCGAATTTGTCAGTTGCTATGGCTCCGGCCGCATTCGCGAGGAGCTGATCAAGAAATACAACAGCCCCTTCGCCGTCGAGACGGCGACGTTCAAGGTCAAGGACAGCGACGTGGCCGCCGAGGTGACGCGCAGCCTGTTCGACGTGGCCCGGCAATACCGCGAGAGCTTCGACGTGACCGGCAGCCGGGCCAGCTTCGAGTGGCAGCAGGTCGAAGGAGAGGACCCGGTGATCCATTTCAAGGGACTGCCCGAGGGGCAGATTCCCCGCCGCGTCAAGGTGCCGGACTACGCCGGCCGCCTGCCGGACCCGATCCGCAAGTTCACCGGGGCGATCCACGATGCGACGCACCTGAGCTTTGTGCAGGGCGGCGGGCATGGCGGCAGTCATCCGCACCTAGCTCACAACTTCCTGATGGCCTGCCTTGACCGCCAGCCGCCCTTCCCCGACGCACTGACCTCGGCCAACTGGACGATGGTGGGCATCTGTGCCCATCAATCGGCCCTGAAGGGCGGCGACAAGGTGCTGCTGCCGCAGTTCTGAGTTTGGCGTCAGAGCCCGGAGCGTGAGCGACGGGTCCGCTCGACCCGTCGCTCACGCTCCGGGCTTCTGACGATTGGCGGGAGTACCGTTACCCATGATTTCCGTCCGCTGCCCCGCCTGCCAGAAGCTGGTCGGTTTCGACGAGGCCGATTCGGGCCTGCTCGTCGCCTGTCCGCATTGCCGCGAGCCCTTCTTCATCCCCGCGGTGGCACGGCCGGTGGATGCCGCCCCCTCGGCCGCACCGCCGCCGTGTTGTCCCGCTGATGTTCCGGTCGTGGGCCGCTTGCCACAGGCCCCGAGCCTGCCGGACGAAATTCGGATCATCGACGATCCCGAGCTGGAACCGATCCCGGAACTGCTGGAGGAGGTGGCCCCGGCCGATCCCCCCTGCCTCCCGAGCCCGAAATGCCCCCCGAGCCCAGCCCGATCATGCCGCTCATGGAGCTGGACCCGCTACCGCTGCCGACGGCCCCGGAACCTGAGCCGGAACCCGAACCGATCGGCACGCTGACGGTCGTGCAGTCCACCGACCTGGCGCCATCGCTGGCCGCCGCCGAAATCCTGGCCGACGCGCTGCCTGAAAAGAACGATCCCGACAGGCCGACCGACGTGCTCGAAGAGGTCGAGGATGAGGAGGAAGGCGACCGGCGCCGCCGCCACAAGGCGATCGAGAGGGACGATGAGGAGGATCGGCCGCGTCGGAAGCGATCGCGGAAATCGGCAGCGGAGTCGCCCACGCCGCACTACGCCCAGCCGCCCCGCAAGTTCGACTTCACGCGAAATCGCATCATGGGTGCGATCGGCGTTGTTCTGGGCGGGTGCATCCTGCTGGGCACGCTCGCACATCACCTGGCAGGGTCCGCCCAGGCCTGGAACAAGGGCGTGTGCTGCAGCGATGTGTTTGCGCTGACGCTCTTTGGCGTGGGGGTGTATTACTTCATCAAGGGGTAAGCGGGTGAAGGCGGACCCGCCTGCTAATCTGGTACACTAACCAGTAGGACATTCGGAGACAAAGCGATGACCGCGCTCGATTGCCGCGTGGCAAAGCAGGACTGGGCCGATGTCGCCGGCTCGCGAAACGGCGTTGCTGTGCCGTCGCCTGATTGTCTGGCCAAGCAACCCGTACCGGACGCCGACCCGTGGGAGCCGGCCGTCCGCAAGCTCGTCGAGTTTCAGGCTCTCGGCGAGGACTGGGACGGCTTTGGGGCCAAACCGCCCTCGGAAGCATTACTGGCGTCGGCTGTTGGACTGGCTTATCTCTTCTCCCAGCACGGCGTTCACCCGCCGGGTTGCGTTGTTCCGACTCCCGACGGCGCCGTCACTTTCGTCTGGCAGGAGCCGGATGGGACCTATGCCGACGTGGAGGTCGTCGAGCCGTTTGTTGCTGAGGTCATGATAATCGAGCCAGGACGGCCGGCCAGGCACTGGAACCTGCCCACCGACTGAGACCCAATCGGGACCGCCATGTCGAGGGCGTTCATGGACGAAAACGATCCCGTTGACGACAGTGAGTTCATTTATCGACGCATCCATCCGCAATATTTCGATTCCGCCCTGCCCATGCCGGTGCAGCGTGATGCGTTCCGCCCGACACAGAATGACACGACGGGCCTTTCGGTTCTCCGTGCCCGCTTCGCTGTGCCGACAGACGCCTTGCCAGGACTCGCAACGGCCAAGCAGACGAGCTACTAAGTTGCCAGGGTCGCAGTGCGTGAACTGCGGAACCTGGGCCTGACCGTCGTGCCCGAGCCCGTCCCGGCGGGGCGGCCGGGACATGCGGTCATCCCAGAGCTCAGTTGGGGGGCGTATCAGGCCAATAAGCTTCACTTGAAGGGCATACTGGTGGACTTGGCCCGCCTGGCCAGCGCGGACATCGTTTACCGGCCGAGTGCCCCGTAGGCTGCCCGGCGGATCAGGCATCGCCAAAGCATTCTCATTCTGTCGGCATCTAGCCCGCGGAGCAGAAGGGGCCGGGAGTCTTCACAGACTCCCGGCCCTTGATCGATTGCCTGAACCTCGCCTATTTGTTCCCGCCCGGCGGCGGCGGCGCCGGAGGTGCGCTCGGCTTGGTACCCCCACCCGCTGGCGCCGGCACCGGCAGCGGCCCGGTCTTCAGCTCAAACCCCTCCGGCGGTTTGATGAGCGGAGCGTACTTCGCCAGGTCTTCCTTCGTGATCTCTTCCCCGCCGGCAATGGTCACCATCGCCAGGAAGGTTTTGTTGGGGATGTCCGCGTAGATAAAGCCGCACGTCGCCGTTGGCCATGATGGCGTAGGTGCCGGGGCGGTTCTGATACTCGGTGCAGACGAACCCGCGGATGCTGTCCGTTTCCGGGACGCCGCGGACGGTGCTGCCGCCGCCAGCCAGCCAGGGCGTCTTGTAATCGGGCGGCACCTGCAAGACCGCGATGGTCTTGTCCAGGCCGTCGGTGATCTCCGCCTTCTGGGTGGCGCGGTCGTAGCTGAAGATGCCGCGCTTATTGGGGGCAACCTCTTCAGCAGCGTCCAGGCCAATGCCCGCGATGCCGACGAAATGGGTGGCAGCCACCTGCTGCGAAATCTTCGGATACTGGATGTGCCATTCCTTATCCGTGGAGTCAATGGCCAGGAACTGCGGTACCAGCATGCGGGCCGCCCGCAGGTTCTTCTTGTCGTTCCACGAGGCATTGTTGTCAATGCCCATCGGGTAATTCAAGCGATCGTTGCCGTAAGTGCCGGAATACTGCGGCAGGAAGTGCACGATCTCGGCCATCCAGCTGATGCGCTGATCGGGGGCCCAGGGGCGCTGGAAGCGTTCCACGGCTGGGCGACGATTGTAGCGCCCTGGGGAACGCGCCGCGATCCTCGACATAGGCGTGGATGGCCGCCGCAAATTGATGGATTCGGGGCCGATTCCCCCCCATTCGGTGGCGGCCTTGGCCATTATCATCGATTCGAGGATGGTGTCGAGCACTTCCTCGCGCAGCGGCTTGGTCCAGGCCAGGTCGAGCGTCACGCACAGGAGAGTGTCCTGCCGGGTAACGCCGATGGTGGAGCTGGACTCATTGTTGTCGCCGCCGGGCATGCCCGGCATGCCGGGCATCCCGCCGCCGATGCCGCCCGGAGGCTGCATGCCGGGGGGAGGCTGCATGCCACCGGCGCCGCCGGGAGGCTGCATGCCGGGGGGAGGCTGCAATCCGCCACCCGGAGGGGGCTGCAAACCACCGCCGGGGGGCTTCAGACCGCCGCCGCCAGGAGGTTGAGCCCCGGCCTGGAAGGTCTGCGAACGTTGGCCGTTGCCCGGCGGCCGCGTGCCGCCCTGGGCTCCGCCCGGCGGCCGCGTGCCGCCCTGGACTCCACCCGGCGGTTGCATGCCGCCCTGGACTCCACCCGGCGGCCGCATGCCGCCCTGGACGCCCCCGGGCGGTTGCATGCCGCCCTGGACGCCCCCGGGCGGTTGCATCCCCTGGAACCCACCCCCCTGGAACCCGCCGGGCATGCCGCCCATGAAGCTCATGCCGCTAGTCTGGCGGACGGACATGCCATACCCGACCAGGAACAGCGTTCGGACGAGCGGGAACAGGGTATTGTTGAAGTACGTTTCGCGATCCTTGGCCTGGGCTTCCTGATCGTAATCAAGGGCGAAGGCGACCGTACCGCGATCGAGTTTCGCCGCCTGTACACCCAGGGCCACGCTCTTGACGCCCTTGGAGGCTTCCGGGGCCTGGCTAAGGTCCTGCCCCAGGTTGCTCCCCTCATCCAGCCTGCTCAGGAAGCTCAGGAAGTTCCCCCCTTCCATGGCGATGCCGAGGAAGGCGGGTTTGGGATCGTTCAGGCGATCGAGGACGCGCTTCAGGCTCGGCTTGATGGTCATCCAGGACGTGGACGGTGCCGCCGCCTGGGTGCCCGGGCGTTGCATGCCGGGGGGCATCTGTCCGCCCGGAGGCATCATCCCACCGGGTGGCATCTGACCGCCCGGAGGCATCTGTCCTCCACTGGGCGGCTTCTGGCCACCCCCAGGAGGACCCTGGCCGCCGCCGGGGGGCGTCTGCCCGCCGCCGGGAGGACCCTGGCCACCGCCGGGAGGCGTCTGCCCGCCATTGGGCGGCTTCTGCCCGCCGCCGGGAGGCACCTGGCCGCCGCCGGGAGGTGTCTGGCCACCGCCGGGGGGCGTCATACCGCCCGGGGGCTTCATCCCGCCGGGAGGACCCTGGCCGCCGCCAGGGGGCATCTGGCCGCCGCCCGGTTGCTGCGCTCCGCCGCCGGCGGGCGCGGCTGGCTGCTCCACGCGCTCCGGCGGTTTCTGCAGGAACTTCTCCAGCGGGTCTAGCTCCGCCAAGATCAGCGTCGTATCGTCGTAGTAATAGACGCCCAGCGGCTTGGTCCGCGTCGGCGTGGTGAACATGTACAGATCGGTGAACCAGAACCGGCCGAACGAGTCCAGCTCCGCCTTGACCGTGAAATACTCCTTCCCTTCCAGCGGGCTGCGCGGGCCCTTGACCAGGCCCAGGCCGGCCTTGAGCTTCTCCTTGTCGATCGGGTTTTTGGTGCGGATGACGTTGAAGACCCAGTCGTGCCGGACGCTCTGGGCCTGGACGTGGCGGGCAATGTTGTCGAGCTTGAAGCCGAACTTGGCCTCGAACTCCTCCGGGCGGAAGGTCTCGTTGTGGTGCTCGAAGGCCGCATCGCCCACGTCGGTCTGCATGGCCTTATCCAGATCGATGTAGCGAACGATTTCGCTCTCGTTGGGGATCAGGTTGGTGGGCACGCTGAGGTCGCCGCCCGTGCCGCCGCCGCCCAGGTCGACGCCGTTCCCCTTCCCGTCATCTTTTTCGGGCTCTTTCGTGGGCGTCTTGTTCGCCGTGGGCTTGGACGTTGGCTCCGGATCGCCGGACATTGCCCAGATGACAACGGTCACGACCAGGCCGATGAGCGCGACCCCCGCCAGGCCGATGCCTGCCAGGATCATGGGGCTCATGCCGCCCGTTTTGGTCTTTGGCTTGTCGTCCAGGTCGTCGTCGTCGTCGTCGCGGCGGCGCATCGGCTTTTTGCCCGGTGCCGCTTTGCCGTTGGTCGGCTTCTTGCCCGTGACGGCCGTGTCGCCCTTCTTGCCCTTCGGCTCGTCGTCGTCCGCCGCGCCGGGCTCCGCGACTACGAAGCGGTACTTGCACTTGGGGCAGTCGATCTTGCGCCGATCAGTTTCGGGTCGCGGATCGGCACGGGATGCTCGCAGCTCGGACAGGCCTGCTTGAAGCTGACCGACGTCGCCATGATTGGGTCTCCGCCTCGGTATGCGGTCGGAAGCGCGAACGCTTATCGCCGGATAGAACGCACCGACTCTATCATAACCGGCGCGCGCAACAGGTTGCAAAGAAGAAAACACGCGCCGGCGCGCTTTTGTTGGCAAATCGCAAGAAACGGGCGAGCGGGCCGGCGTCAGCCGCCCGGTGCAATAACCGGGGGGCTGACGCCGCCCCGCTCGCCATTCATCCCAATGCGCCGGTGCAAATCGTCCACAACCCAGTGAAACGCCGTCAAATGGATCGACTCGACGATGCCCATGTCGTCCAGCGGCACGTGCAGGCCCTGCTGCGCCAGGCTGCGGAGCTTGCCGCCGTTGAAGCCGGTGCAACCAAATGTACGCAAATCATTCCGGTTGGCCCACTCAACGGCCCGCAGGATATTCGGGCTGTTTCCCGAGCCGCTGATGGCAATCAGCAGGTCGCCGGGGCTGGCCAGGTTCTTCAGCTGCTCCACGAAGACGCGGTCGAACCCCTCGTCGTTCCCCCAGGCGAGGATGTAGGGCGTGTTGTCGGTCAGGCTGAGGACGCGGAGGCGTTTCTTGGCGTCGTTGTCGAAATCCGCCCGGCGGAGCGTCCCCTTGCCCAGGTCCTCGCAGAAGTGCGAGGCGTTCGACCCACTGCCGCCGTTGCCGATGAGGAAGACGATCCGGCCGTGCTGGTAGCAATCGAAAACCGCATCGGCCAGGGCCCGAACCTCCGCGGCATCGATGCGGCGCAACTCCTGGCCGACCCGTTCCAGAAAAGGGCGAACGTCGAGGGTGGTTCCGAGCATGAAAGCAGGTTCTCCGCGGAAAGGTGATCGAGGTTGAGTGTAGCAACTGGGAAGCGAGGCGCGAAGACGGGCCGTTTAGCGGCGGATCGCAGATCCGCCCGCCGCCAAACCTGCCTTGACCTGTCCCCATCCTCCGCCTATATGTCCCGCCCTCTCTGGGGCAGGCGGCTGCAAGAGCGGACGCCACGGACGGCGTCGCCAGCCGGCCACGGACCGCACGGCCGGGGTCAAACGTGCGGCCGGCACTCTCTCTTCGCGGGGAAGGGGACGAAGCTATGGGCAGGACGCCTGTTCTGTGGTTGGCCGGCGCGTGCCTGGCCAGCTTCGCACTGGCCGGTTGCCAGACCGACAACAACCACGCTATCAAGAAGGACACCACGCCGCCCGCCACCACCTGGAACCAGCCGCGCCAGGGCCAGACCGGCACGCCGCTGACGGGCGGCACCACGGTCAGCACGCCCAGCGGCGCAACCGGAACCACGGGCGCCTCCACCGCTGCCACGACCGGAACGTCGACAACCGGCGGTGCCAACAGTATCCGGACGACCGGCGGCACCAACACTGTGCCACCCTACCCTGACGTTCCAATTAGCGGCCCAATTAGTGGCCGCAGCACGGCCCCGGCAGGCAGCTCGACGAACAACTTCGGCGGTCCGACGCCGAGTCCGGGCATGGGTAACTCGAGCCTGCCGCCAATCTCGCCAACGACGACTCAGCCGAGCCCGCGGCTGGATACGGGCGGGACCAGCATGAGCGTGCCGCCGGCGCTGCCGCCGCTGAGTGGCACGTCCGCCCCGATGCCGTCGCCGGCCCCGGTGGGGGACTCGTTGCCGCCGGTGCCGCCTTCGGGGCGGTCGGCAGCCGATATGCCGCTGCCGACGCCGCCGGGCCAGGCCGGTTACCAGGCCGCTCCGCTGCCGCCGGTGCCCTCACTGCCAACGCAGGGCATGGGTGTGCCGGTCCACCCGCAGAATCAGGCTAATTTCCAGAACTGAGTGCGTTCTCGACGCTGGGTGGGGGGCAGGCCGCGCGTGGCTTCACAAGCCGCGCGCGGCCGTTTTCGTTCCGCCGCGGCAGGCGGCATCGTTGCATCGTTGCATCGTTGCAGTGCAACGATGCAACGATGCAATCATTGCATCGTTGCAACCGTTGCATGCATTGCGTGCATTGCAGTGCAATGCAGAGGTTTTGGCATGGCTGCAATCGTGCAACGGTGCAACGAACCCCTCAAGTTAGGATTGACGAACCCCTACCCTACCGCAATCCGTCTCTGTCCCCATTTCGTCTTTTCATCAGACCGGCTTATTGTTTCCATTGCACGCGGTCGGCGCCGATGGAGCGCCGCCGCCGGCTTATTCCGCCCCAGAGGTCGCAATCATGATCGCACGATGGAGAGCGCGGGTGTCGGCCGCCACGCTGGTGCTCGGCGTGGCCGCTGTGTGGCTGCTCGCCGCCGACCCGGGTGCCGGCCAGAAGGAACGCCGCGAGGCGATGCTCAAGGCCCAGCAGCAGGGCAACTTCAAGGATGCCTATGAGGGCCTCCGCAAGCTGGCCCTCGACCCCGCCGACGATCCGAAAGAAGTCGGCAACGATCTGACCCACGCCGTCAACTGCCTCCAGCGCCTGGGCCGCGACGATGAAATCGACGACTTCCGCGAGGGCGTGATCGAGGTCCACAAGGGGAACTGGCGTCTCCTGGAGACGGCGGCCCAGACGTACAGGGACGTCCAGCACTACGGCTTCATCGTGGCCGGCAAGTTCTCGCGCGGCTGGCGGCGCGGCGGCGGACGCTACGTGGCCGCCTTCCAGCGCGACCGCGTCCGCGCTCTGCAACTCATGCAACTGGCCATGCCGCTCGCCAAGGCGGACAAGGACAAGGCAGCCATCGCCAGCTTCCACCTCCATTTTGCCGATCTTCTCCAGAATGGTGCCGGTTTCTACGAACCCTGGCGCTTGCAATCGCTCACCGACCTGGCGCAGCTGCCGGACTACGGTGATGCCTACGGCTACGGCGGCGCCCGTGGAGCCCCGGTCGATGCCGACGGGAATCCCGTTTATTACAAGGTGCCGAAGTCGTTCCAGACCAGCCAGAACGACGGCCAGCGCTGGCGCTGGATGCTCAGCCAGGCGGCTGAGATCGACCCGGCCCGCCTCAGCGAAACCGAGATCATCCTGGCGAACTTCATGCGCAGCCAGCTGGGCGTGCAGACGATGGCCCAGTACGGCCGGCGCTTCCGCGGTGCCGATGACGACAAGGCCAACACCAGCGGCACCTACGCCCTGCACACCCTGAAGGACGACGAGACCATCGCCCGTCTGGCCACCGGCACCAAGCGCCTCAAGGTGCCCGACGAGTTCAACTGGATCACGATCTATGAGCACGTCGCTGCCCGCGGGAAGAGTCCCTCCGGCGAGCAGGCCCGCGATGCCCTGGCCAACGAGTACGAGGATCGCCGCCAGTACAACAAGGCCGCCACAGCCTGGGGGTTAGCCATCGAGGAATACGGTGCCGGCCAGAATAACTTCCGCAAGCAGCGTCTCGACCAGATCGTCGGTAACTGGGGTCGGTTCGAGCCGGGTGAGAACCAGCCCGCCGGCACCAAGGCCACCGTCGATTTCCGGCATCGCAACGGCAACAAGGTCAGCTTCGAGGCCCACGTCGTTGATGTGCCCACCCTGCTGGACGACGTGAAGGCCTACCTCAAGAGCAACCCCGGCAATTTCGTCGACGGGAACAAGACGAACATCGCCAACATCGGCTGGCGCCTGGTGGATGGCGGCGACGGCAAATACATCGGTGCCAAGGTCGCCGGCTGGGACATGGACCTCAAGCCCAAGGCCGATCACGTCGATGACCGCGTCAGCGTTACCACCCCGCTCCTCAAGCCGGGTGCCTATCTGCTGACGGCGAAGATGGCCGACGGCAACACCAGCCGCATCATGATCTGGCTCAGCGACACGGTCATCGTCCGCAAGAACCTGGACGGCCAGACGCTCTACTATGTGGCCGACGCCAACAGCGGCCAGCCGGTCGCCAAGGCCGACCTGAGCTTCTTCGGCTGGAAGCAGGTCCAGGTCAAGCCGAACACCAACCAGTACCGCGTCGATACCACGGCCTTCGATGGCACGACCGACGCCGATGGCCAGATCATCCTCGGCAAGGACAAGCTATCCAACGAATGGCAATGGGTGGTCACCGCCCGTACCAAGCCCGACGCGCAAGCAAGGGACACCACGGGCCGCTTCGCCTACCTCGGCTTCTCATGGTTCTGGTACGGCCAGGGCTACGATGCCGAGTACAACCAGACCCATGTCTTCACCATGACCGATCGCCCCGTCTATCGCCCCTTGCAGACCGTGCATTTCAAGGCCTGGGTGGAGCACGCGAAGTACGACCAGCCCGACACCTCGGACTACGCCGGCAAGTCGCTGACCGTGTTGATCCACAATCCGCGCGGCGACAAGGTGCTGGAGAAGTCGCTGGCCGCGGATGAATACGGCGGCCTGACCGGCGAGCTGGCCCTGCCCAAGGGAGCGGTGCTCGGCACGTACGGCATCCAGGTGAAACAGGGGGCCACGTTCCTCGGCGGCGGCAGCTTCCGCGTCGAGGAGTACAAGAAGCCCGAGTTTGAAGTGACCATCGACGCCCCCAAGGCGCCGATCAGCCTCGGCGAGCAGGCCATCGCCACCATCCAGGCGAAGTACTACTTCGGCGCTCCGGTGGTGCGTGCCAAGGTCCACTACAAGGTGACGCGCACCAGCCATAGCAGTGACTGGCACCCGCGCGGCACGTGGGACTGGCTGTATGGCCGCGGCTACTGGTGGTTCGCGGCCGACTACGCCTGGTACCCCGGCTGGGGCGAATGGGGCACATCCCGTCCGCGCCCTTCTGGTGGCCCTCCCGCTGGGAGCAGCCCGAAATCGTCCTGGAAAACGAGGTCGAAATCGGCCCCGACGGTATCCTCAAGGTGCCGATCGATACCTCCATTGCAAAGGCGCTGCACGGCAACCAGGACCACAAGTACACCATCAGCGCCGAGGTGACCGATGAATCGCGGCGGACCATCGTCGGCACCGGTGACGTGCTGGTGGCCCGCAAACCGTTCCGCGTTTTCGCCTGGGTCAACCGCGGTCATTTCCTCACGGGCGACACCATCGAGGCCAGCTTCCGCGCCCAGACGCTGGATAACAAGCCAGTGCCCGGCCAGGGCGAGCTGACCCTCTTCCGCATCACCTACAACGACAAGGCCGAGCCGGTTGAGAAGCCGGTGCAGACCTGGAAGATCGAAGCCAATGCCGAGGGGCAGGCCCACGAAAAGATGAAAGCGGCCGAGCCGGGGCAGTATCGCCTCTCCTTCAAGCTGACCGATGCCAAGAACCATACCGAGGAGGGCGGTTACGTCTTTGTCGTCACCGGCCCAGGCTTCGACGGCAAGGACTTCCGCTTCAACGACATCGAGTTGGTCGCCGACAAGCGCGAGTACGCCCCGGGTGACAAGGTCAAGCTGCTGGTCAGCACCAACCGGGCCGATTCGGCCGTGCTGCTCTTCGCCCGGCCCGCCAACGGTATCTACCTCGCTCCGAAGACCCTGCACCTGAAGGGAAAGAGCACGACCGAAGAGATCGCCGTTATCCAGAAGGACATGCCCAACTTCTATGTCGAGGCGCTGACTGTCCACGGCGGCAAGGTCTACTCCGAGCTGCGCGAGGTCGTGGTGCCGCCCGAAAAGCGCGTCGTCAACGTCGAGGTGCTGCCGTCCGCCTCGGAATACAAGCCGGGGCAGAAGGCCACCATCAAGGTCAAGCTGACCGACCTGCAAGGCAAGCCGTTCCTCGGCTCGACGGTGCTGTCGGTCTACGACAAGGCCGTCGAGTACATCTCCGGCGGCTCGAACGTGCCGGAGATCAAGGCCTTCTTCTGGAACTGGCGGCGGCACCATTACCCGTCAAGCGAAACGAACGTGGCGCAGATCGTTCCAGAACCTGCTCCGCCGCGGCGAGACCGGCATGTCCAACCTGGGCATTTTCGGTGCCGGCGTTGTGGATGAGGTGGCCGCTCAGAAACAGCAAAATGGGGCCAAGCGGAAGGACGCTGAATTTGAGGGAGCCGATGCCGCCCCGATGCGCCCGGCGGCATGGGCGGCGGCGGCTTCGGCGCCGGGGTATGGCCGACGGTTTCGCCAAGGGCGCGGCTGGCCCGGCTGCCGGCGAACAGCTCCGCGCAGGGGCCGACCGCGCCGACAAGAAGAGGGACGGTGGCGAACCCGGCCCTGGCCCCGCTCCCCAACCCAGCATCCGCAAGAACTTCGCCGATACCGCCTTCTGGTCCTCCTCGGTCGCCACCGACAAGGACGGCACTGCCGAGGTTTCCTTCGCCATGCCCGAAAACCTGACCGGCTGGAAAGTCAAGGTCTGGTCGATGGGCCACGGCACCAAGGTCGGCCAGGGCGAGGCCGAGGTCGTCACCAAGAAGGACCTCATTGTCCGCTTGCAGGCGCCGCGCTTCTTCGTGCAGAAAGACGAAGTTGTCCTGTCCGCCAATGTCCACAACTACCTGAAGACGCAGAAGAACGTGGAGGTGACCCTGGAGCTGGACGGCGGCACGCTGGGCGCCCTGGCCGAGCTGCGGCAGCAGATCAGCATCCCCGCCGGCCGCGACAAGCGCGTCGACTGGCGCGTCCAGGTCAAGTCCGAGGGGCAGGCCATCGTCCGCGTCAAGGCGATCACCGATGAAGAATCGGATGCCATGGAGATGCGTTTCCCCTGCCTGGTCCACGGCATGCTCAAGACCGACTCGTTCTCCGGCGTCGTCCGCCCCGACCGGCAGCAGGCCGCCTTGACCATGACCGTCCCGTCCGAGCGGCGCGTCAACGACTCGCGCCTCGAGGTCCGCTACTCGCCGACCCTGGCCGGCGCCATGGTCGATGCCTTGCCCTACCTGGTCGAGTACCCCTACGGTTGCACCGAGCAGACGCTGAACCGCTTCCTGCCCACCGTCATCGTGCAGCGGACCTTGCAGCGCATGAACCTGGACCTGAAGGCTATCCGCGACAAGCGGACCAACCTCAACGCCCAGGAAATCGGCGACGACAAGGAACGGGCCAAGGGATGGAAGCGCTTCGATCGCAACCCCGTCTTCGACGAGGGCGAGGTCAAGAACATGTCGGTGGCCGGCGTGCAGGCGCTGGCCGGCATGCAGCTCGGCGACGGCGGTTGGGGCTGGTTCTCCGGCCACGGCGAGCACTCCTGGCCGCACACCACCGCCGTCGTCGTCCACGGCCTGCAAATCGCCAAGGAAAACGACGTGGCCCTGCCGCCCAACATGCTGGAACACGGCGTCGCCTGGCTCCAGGGCTACCAGGCCGAGCAAATCAAGCTCATCAAGAACGCCCCCTCCAAGACCAAGCCCTACAAGGAGCACGCCGACGAGGTGGACGCCCTGGTGGACATGGTCCTGACCGACGCCGGCCAGGCCAACACCGAGATGCGCGACTTCCTCTATCGCGACCGCATCGAGCTGGCCGTCTACGCCAAGGCCATGTTCGGCCTGGCCCTGCTCAAGCGCGGGGACGGCGAGAAACTGGCGATGATCCTGAAGAACATCGACCAGTTCGTGGTCCAGGACGACGAAAACCAGACCGCCTACCTGCGTCTGCCGGCCGCCAACCGCTGGTGGATGTGGTACGGCAGCGAGGTCGAGGCCAACGGCTACTACCTGAAGCTGCTGGCCCGCACCAGCCCCAAGGGCGAGAACGCCTCGCGGCTGGTGAAGTACCTTCTCAACAACCGCAAGAACTCGACCTACTGGAACAGCACCCGCGACACCGCCATCTGTGTCGAGGCGATGGCCGAGTACCTGAAGAACAGCGGCGAGGACAAGCCGAACATGGACGTCGAAATCTGGCTGGACGGCAAGAAAGTGAAGACGCAGCACATCGACGCCACGAACCTGTTCACCTTCGACAACAAGCTGGTGCTGACCGGCGACGCCGTCGAGAGCGGCAAGCACGTCCTGGAAGTCCGCCGCACGGGCACCGGCCCGGTCTACTTCAACGCCTACCTCACCAACTTCACCCTCGAGGATTTCATCACCAAGGCCGGCCTGGAAGTGAAGGTGAACCGCAAGTACTACAAGCTGACCCGGGCCGACAAGGACGAGAAGGTCCAGGGCTCGTCGGGCCAGGTGGTCGGCCAGCGCGTGGAGAAGTACGTGCGGACGGAGCTGCAGAACCTGGCGATGGTGAAGAGCGGCGACCTCGTGGAAGTCGAGCTGGAGATCGACAGCAAGAACGACTACGAATACCTGATCTTCGAGGACCCGAAGGCCGCCGGCTTCGAGCCGCTGCTGGTCCGCAGCGGCTACAACGGCAACGACATGGGCGCCTACGTGGAGCTGCGCGACGATCACGTGTCGTTCTTCGTCCGGGCATTGGCCCGCGGCAAGCACAGCGTGAGCTACCGCCTGCGAGCCGAGATCCCCGGCAAGTTCAGCGCCCTGCCCACGCGGGGCTACGCCATGTACGCGCCGGAGCTGAAGGGGAATTCGGATGAATTGAAGATCGGGATTGAGGATTGAGCCCGGTTAGAGCGGAGAATAGAACACGGATGAACGCGGATCAGACGGATTACCACAGATCACCAAATCCGTGGTAATCCGTCTGATCCGCGTTCATCCGTGTTCCATTTTCGCACGAGACCCAAGAAAGCCGCGTATGTCTCATGCTACCCCCGATGATGAGCGACCCTGGGAGCATGCCGGGAACACCCGACGCGATTGCGAGCCGCATCGTGCCAGCGTACTGACCGCGCTGAGCATCGCCAGTGTAGCTAGCGGTGCCCTCGGCATGTATGCGTGTTTCGCATCCGCCATTGTCTCGCTCATCGCTCCGATGTGGCTTCCGCTCGGCCCATTCGTGATGGTCCTTTCCGCGGTCCTTCCTATTGTCACGTGGCGCTGGGCCAACAAGGACGTCGCCAAGGTGCAGATGGGGCTCATGGATCCAGCGGGACGCGGTTCCGCACTGGCAGCCAAAGAGGCGTCGAAGGTGAGCCTGGGAATGTGCCTTTTCTCCGCTCCTGCCGCCTTGGTCTTGTGGCTGCTGATGCGGTGGATTTAGATCAACGTCACCTGCAGCCGCTCGATCAGGATCACGCCTTCGCAAAGGGCCGCTTCCAACTCCCGCCGGATGGCCCGGAAGTAGTCGTCCGATTCCTGCACGGGGGCGGCGTAGACCTCGAACGCCAGGTGCTCGTTCTGCTCCAGCACTTGCTCTCCTGGGACGGTCCTCACGATGAGCCGTAGGTGCGTCTCTGGTCGCGGGTGTGTGTCACGGTTAAGTTGAGGGAGAATCTCGGCTCTCACTTGCCCGTGCGTTCATCCGGGGCGCCTGCACCTGGGACGAGCCTATTCTGTCGCAGAAGTTTGTCAGAGGAAAGGACGTGAGCCAGCAACGCCAACTCCTTGTGGTCGGCCTGGGCCCCGGCGCCCGCGAGGTGCTGACCCCGCAAGCGCTGGCGGCCATCCGCCGCGCCGAGGTCGTCATCGGTTACGACGGCTATTTCCGCGGCATCGGCGATCTTGTCGAGGGCAAGGAGTGTCTGGCCTTGCCGCTGACGCAGGAAACCGAACGGGCGCGTTTGGCGGTGGAGCGGCTGCGCGCCGGGCAGACGGTTTGCGTCATCTCCAGTGGCGATCCCGGTGTCTATGCGATGGCCAGCCTGGTGCTGGAATGTGCCGCGGCCGTGGACGAAACGCTGCTCGATGACATCGTGATTGTGCCCGGTGTGTCGGCTGTGAATGCCGCCGCCGCCCTGCTGGGGGCGCCGCTGGGCCATGACTTCGCCGTCGTCAGCTTGAGCGATCTGCTAACTCCGTGGAAGGTCATCGAGCGGCGACTTCGAGCCGCGGCGGAGGCCGACTTCGTCCTGGTCCTGCTCAATCCGAAGAGTCAACGGCGCGACTGGCAGTATGGCCGCGCCGCGGAAATCCTGGCCCAGCACAGGCCGGCCGACACGCCGGTCGGCGTCGTCCGCAACGCCTGCCGAACAGGGCAGGGGGTTGAGGTCACCACGGTGCGGCACATGGCCGCGGCGGTTGTTGATATGTTCACCACGGTCATCGTCGGCAACTCCCAGACGCGCCGCTTCGGCCCCGTGCTAGTGACGCCACGCGGCTATGCGACGGCAGGAGGGCCTGGCGATGGGGCCCGATGAGATCGCGGCCGAGAGTTTCCGCATCATCGAGGCGGAGGTCGGGCCGCACCGGTTCAGCGCCGCCGAGTGGCCGGTCGTCCGCCGGATGATCCACGCCTCGGGCGACGTGTCCTTGGTGAGCGATGTCGTTTTCAGCGACGGGGCCGTCGCCGCCGCGCTGGCCGGCGCTCCGCGAGGGCACGCCGATCGTCACCGATGTCCGCATGCTGGCCGCGGGCATCCATCGGCCGTCGCTGGAGGCCCTGGGCGTGGCGCTGCACTGCTTCATTGACGATCCGGAAGTGCGGCAACTCGCGGAGGCGCAGGGGACAACCCGCAGCGATTGCGCGATGGAGAAAGCGATGGGGGTGGTCGGAGATGCGATCTACGTCATTGGCAACGCGCCGACGGCGCTGTTGGCGCTCTGTTCCGCGGTGCGCGAGGGTCGATTGCGGCCGCGGCTGGTGGTGGCCATGCCGGTCGGTTTTGTCGCCGTCGCGGCCAGCAAGGACCAGGCGTTGGGGCTGGGCGTCCCGGTGGTGGCGGTGCGCGGCCGCAAGGGCGGCAGCGCCATGGCCGCGGCGGCTGTCAACGCCCTGCTGCTCCTGGCACGGGAGGGATTGCCGCGATGAAGGGCCATCCTCTCGTGGTAGTCGGTATCGGCCACGACGGCGCGGCGGGGCTCTCGGCCGAGGCACACGCTCATGTCGCCGCCGCCCGCATCCTGGCTGGAGGACGGCGCCACCTGGCTTTCTTCCCCGAATGGGGCGGCGAAAACGTCGTTGTGGAGGGAGACCTGGAAGCGGTCGTCGGCCGATTGCGCGAATGCTACGCGGCCGACAAGACGGTGGTGCTGGCCTCGGGCGATCCGCTGTTCTACGGCATCGGCCAGCTGCTGCTGCAGTCGTTCCCGCGCGACGATTTGGTGTTCTTACCGCAGGTGACATCGGTGCAACTGGCCTTCGCTCGCCTCAAGGAGACCTGGCACGATGCCCGCGTGGTCAGCCTGCACGGCCGGCCGATGGAGGCGCTGCGACCCGCCGTGGAGGAGCGTGTAGCGAAAATCGCCGTGCTGACCGATGGCAAAAACCATCCCGCCGCGGTGGCTGAATTCCTGCGCTGCCACGGTGCCGCGGAGCATTACGCCCTCTGGGTGTGCGAAAACCTCGGCGGTGCCGACGAGCGTGTGTCCCGACACGCGCCAGCCGGCACGAGGGACGAGACATTTTCTCCCCTCAATGTCGTTGTCTTGTTGCTCGATCCAACACCCCTCACCCCCGACCCCTCTCCCCGGAGTACCGGGGCGAGGGGAGGAAATGGGTTGCCGCTCCTCGGCATTCCGGAAGCCGCGCTGCTGCACCGGCCCGGGCCGCGCGGGATGATCACGCGGCGTGAGGTCCGGCTGCATGGCGCTCTGCTACCTGGAGTTACGGCCGGGCGATGTGGTCTGGGACCTTGGTGCCGGCAGCGGCTCGGTCGCCATCGAGGCGGCGCGGCTGTCGGGCGGTTTGCGCGTCTTCGCCGTGGAGCGCGACGCCGGTGCCTTTGGCCGGCTGGAGGCGAACATCGCGCAGCTCGGTGCCGGCCGGGTGCAGGCCGTCCGCGCGGACGCCCCCGACGCCCTCGTTGACCTGCCCAATCCCGATGCCGTCTTTATCGGCGGCAGCGGCGGCCGGCTGCGCGAGATCATCGCCACGGCAGTCCATCGGCTCAAACCGGGCGGCCGCATCGCCCTCAACTGCATCACCCTGGAGAACCTGGCGCAGGCCTGGGACGGATTGTGCGAGCAAGGCCTTGAACCGGAGGCCACCTCGGTGCAACTCGCCCATTCCCGGCCCCTGGGGCGCCTGCATTCACTGGAACCCGATAACCTGATTTTCATCGTGCGCGCCAGGAAACCATGAATCCGCCAACCAAGATTGCCCTTATCGCCGTCACCCGCCGCGGCATGGAACAGGCCCGCCTGCTGCGCCAGCGCCTGCGGCGGGGCGAAGTCCACCGCCCGGAACGCTACGGACCGGCGGAGCATGCCTGGGAAGTGCCCTTCGATGGCCCCCTGGCGGACCACGTGTCCGGAATTGTTCGCCCGGTGCGAACAGCTGGTCTTCTTCCTCGCCGCCGGCGCCGTGACGCGCCTGGTCGCTCCGTGCCTGGCGTCCAAGGAAACCGATCCCGGCGTCCTCGCGATGGACGAGGCAGGGCGTTTCGTCATCCCGCTGCTCTCCGGCCACAAGGGCGGCGCCAACGCCTTCGCCCGCACCGTCGCCGGCTGCCTGGGTGCCACGCCGGTCATCACCACCGCCTCGGACGTAATTGGCGGATTGAGCCTCGACCTGTTGGAGGAAGAATTCGGCTGGACGGCCGAGCCGCGCGACCGCCTGAAAGAGGCGGCACTGGCCCTTGTCGACGGCAACACCGTAGCCATCATTCAGGAGATCGGAGAAATAGGCGATTGGCTGGACGAGCGCGACCTGCCGGCCAACGTGACCTTTGTCCGCGACGTGACGGCACTGGCAGGTCGGACCTTCGACTTTATCCTGTGGATCACCGACCGCGTTCCGCCTGCGCCCTGGCCGGCGGACGCGAGGCGGGTACTGTGGTTCCGTCCGCGGAGCCTGGTGCTGGGCGTCGGCTGTGAGCGTGGCGTCTCGGCCGAAGCGCTCGACGATGGGTTGAATCGCTTCCTTGCCGAGTCGGGCTTCGCCCGCGCCAGCATCGGTACGGTGGCCAGCGTGGACGTAAAAGCGCGACGAGGAGGCCATCGGCGAGTTGGCCCAGCGGAACGGCTGGCAGACGATCTTTTATAGCGCCGAAAAGCTGGCTCGGCGTCGCCGAGATGCCGAACCCCTCGGAAGTGGTGGCCCGCTGCGTCGGCACGCCGGGTGTCGCCGAGCCGGCGGCCCTCCTGGCGGCAGGAGCCCGTCGGCTGCTCGTCGAGAAGCGAGTTATCACGTCAGCCCTCGCCCCGCAGCGCATGACCTTTGCCCTGGCCCGCGCGGCAGCCTGCGAACGGTCAGTCGGGGAGCCCAGCCCGGTCCTCTTCGTCGGAGCGGGCCCCGGCGATCCGGACCTGCTGACTCTCAAGGCGCACCGGGCCCTGGGCCGGGCGGACGTGGTGGTCTACGCCGGCTCACTGGTCCCGGAGGAGGTCTTGCGGCACGCCCCCGCGACGGCCGTACTGCACAATTCCGCTCCGTTGACTCTGGAAGACGTGATGGCGATCGTCATCCCGGCTGCCCGTGCAGGTCAAGCGCGTGGTGCGGCTGCACTCCGGCGACACCAGCCTCTACAGCGCCATCCAGGAGCAAATGACGGCACTGGATGAGGCCGGCATCGGCTACGAGGTCATCCCCGGCGTCAGCTCCTTCCAGGCGGCCGCCGCTGCACTCAGGGCCGAGTTTACCCTTCCCGAACGGGTGCAGACCGTCATTTTGACCCGCGCTGACGGCGAGACGCCGATGCCCGAGGGGGAGTCGCTGGCGGCCCTGGCGCAGCACCGGGCGACGTTGTGCCTGTTCCTGAGCGCCCGCCTGGTCGAGCGCGTCCAGGCCGATCTTCTCGACCGCCTACGCCGCCGACACGCCGGTGGCGATCCTCTACCGCGTCTCCTGGCCGGACGAGAAAATCGTGCTCACCGAGCTAGGGCAGCTGGTGGAAGAAGTAAGACGACACAAGCTATCGCGGACAACGCTGATCGTGGTGGGGGAGGCGGTGTGCCGGCGGCAGAACCGTTCACGCCTGTACGAGAGCAGCCACGGACACATTTTTCGGGGGCGCGGCCATGAAGCGCGTCCTGCTGTTGAGCGGCACCTCCGAAGGCCCGCCCCTGGCGCGGGCCCTGGTGGAGGCCGGCTTTGCGGTGCGGGCCACCGTGACGCGTGCCGAAGCCTGCGCCACCCTCTTCGGTCCCGTCGCTCACGCTTCCGGCTCGTTGACGGTAGAGGCGCGCGGTTTCACGGAGGAAGGGCTGCGCGATTTCCTGGCCCGGGGCGAGGCCGACATGGTGCTCGACGCTACTCATCCGTTTGCGGTTCGCATCACGCGCCTGGCCCATGCGGTGTGTGGCCAGTTAGGCATCCCGTTTATCCGCTATGAACGGCCGGACTGGGAGCCGCCGCCCGGAACGCGCCAGGTAGACTCGTTCGTGGCGGCCGCGTCCGCGCTGCCATCGCTGGGGCGGCGCGTGCTCTTGACGATTGGGGCCAAGCAGCTCAAGCACTTCGCCTGCTTGCAAGATCGGCTGACGCTGATCGCCCGCATTCTGCCGTGCGTCGCCTCGTTGCAACAGGCCCTGGCGGCAAGATTCACGCCGGACCGGTTGCTCTGCCTGCGCCCGCCGTTTTCGCAGGAATTCAACCGGGCCATCCTGCGCGAGTACCGGGCCGAGGTGTTGGTGACCAAGGCATCCGGCCGGGAGGGGGGCGTGGTGGAGAAGGTGCTGGCGGCACGTGAACTGGGGATCGAGGTGGTGATGATCCGCCGCCCGCAGGTGCTGGACATTCCCGGCGTCGGGACCCTTGCCGAGGCGGTGAAGGCGTGTCGAGAGAAAACGCTGCTTGCCTCTCCGTCCGCGGGCTGCTCCGACCAGGGACTTGACGGAGAGCGCGAGCCGGGTGCAAAATAACCAGGAACACAGCGTAAGCATTGCGAAACCCCTGTCGGTCTGCTTCGCTAAGGTCCGAGGAAGGTGGTCGAAATGAAAGTTTTCATCAGCCACGCGGCTGCGGACGAGGAATTGGCGCGGGGCGTGGCGGATTCCCTGAAATCGTCCGGGTTTTTGGTGTGGGACATCTCGGAGGTCTTGCCGGGCGATAACTGGGGGGAGCAGCTGGCGGAGGCCTTGAAGGAGTCGGACGCGATGGTGGTCTTGCTGACGCCCGACGCTGTTCGTGCGGCGAATGTCACCTCCGAGATCGGCTATGCACTGGGTCAGCGGCAGTACAAGGGACGGCTGATCCCGGTGATTGCCGCTTCCCCCGATCTGCTCCCGCGCGAAGAGATTCCGTGGGTTTTGACGCGCATGAAGCCGATCTCTGTCGCCGGGGCGGATCGCGAGAAGGGGTTGCGACAAATTGCCGAGGCGTTGCGCGGGGCCGCCTGACCACGACGGAGTTCGTGTTCCATGACGCTTCCCATCGAGGTGTTCTTGTCGCACGCCAGCCCGGATGCCCGGTTCGC
The DNA here is from genome assembly GCA_963827935.1 of uncultured Planctomycetota bacterium. Classification (GTDB taxonomy): domain Bacteria; phylum Planctomycetota; class Planctomycetia; order Gemmatales; family Gemmataceae; genus DATFNV01. The sequence continues at coordinate 140,243 of CAWHCN010000009.1, forward strand.
GACACGCCTCGCGGAAACGTTGCGCCGCCACGGGATCCCCGCCTGGTACAGCCAAACCAACATCCTGGGCGCTCAACAGTGGCACGATGAGATCGGCGCGGCGATGAAGCGCTGTGACTGGTTCCTGGTCATTTTGTCGCCCCACGCCGTGGACTCGATGTGGGTCAAGCGCGAATTGATGTTCGCGCTGCAACAGAAGCGCTTCGCCGATCGGATCGTCCCCGTCCTCTACCAACCTTGTGACCTGGAGCGGCTGTCCTGGGTCCTGCCGAGCTTGCAGCAGGTCGATTTTCAACAACCCTTTCAGGACGGTTGCCGCGATCTGTTGCGAACCTGGGGACTGGGCTATCAACCCCCGCCCTAGCGGTTCCCCGCCAGGTCATCGGGCAAGCCTCCGCCGCCCCGTCGGTGGGACCACGGACCCTGCGCAAGCCGGCCAAGCCATGAAACCCCCGAAGGACAACCTGCGTTCCGGCTACACGACAGGCGCCTGTGCCGCCGCCGCGACCCGGGGGGCCCTGCTCGCTCTGATCGACCAGCGCCCCGTCGCCGAGGTGACGATTCGCCTCCCCGCCGGCCCGCTCGTCACCTTCGCGCTGCACACCTGCACCCACGCCGAAACGGAGGGGGCGGCCAGCGTCATCAAGGACGCCGGCGATGATCCCGATGCAACGCACGGGGCCGAAATCTGCGCCCGGGTGACCTGGGCCGCCGAGCCGGGAGTGACGTTTCGGCGCGGCATCGGCGTGGGGCTGGTTACCAAAAAGGGGCTGCCGGTGCCGCCGGGCGAGCCGGCCATCAACCCGGCGCCGCGGCGGTTCATCGCGGAAACGATCGCGGAGGTTCTGGCGGCAAAGGGACTGGCCGGCCGCGGCGTGGTCGTGGAGATCGCGGTGCCGCGCGGCGAGGAACTGGCGCGGAAGACGTTCAACCCCCGCCTCGGCATTGTCGGCGGCATCTCGATCCTGGGAACGACCGGCATCGTGGTGCCGTACTCGACCGCCGCCTGGCTCGCTAGCGTCACCCAGGAAATTGACGTGGCCGCGGCACAAGGATTGAAGCAGCTGGTGCTGACGGTGGGGGCACGCGGCGAGCGCCTGGCCCGCGACCTGTTCCCGCTGCCGGAAGAGGCGTTCGTGCAGATCGGTCCGTTTTTCGGCGATGCCCTGCGCCACTGTGCCCGGGCCGGCATCGAGCAGGTGATCCTGGCGGCGATGATCGGCAAGCTGGCGAAGTTCGCAGCCGGAAACGAATCGGTCCACAGCACCGCCAGTAGCCAGGACTTCGCCTTCCTCGCCGAAACGGCCGGCGCGGCCGGGGCCGGCGACGCCTTGGTCGAGCAGATCAGGCGGGCCAACACGGCTCAGGAAGTGGCGGAGATGATCGGAGCGGCCGGAAAAAAGGGGACAGGACTCCGGAATTAAGAGTCCTGTCCCCTTTTTTTCCGCGAGAGTTTTTCCAGGTGCTGTGCCGGAAGGCGTGGCACTTTGCAGCTGCGCTTGCCGATGGCCTCACGCTTGAGGTCGTCCTGACCGGGCAGGGCGGGGAGATACTGGGGCGCTATCCAGGACCAATCGGCGATGCATTCAGGAATGAACATGACTAACCACGATGCAAATGCCGCTGCCGAATTCTCCGAGGCGGAGCGCGACGCGCTCTACAAGGTGATCCGCAGCCGCCGCGATGTCCGCCGCTTCCAGCCGACGCCCGTGCCCGACGAGGTGCTGCGCCGCATCCTGGAAATGGCCCATCTGGCACCGTCGGTCGGCTTCATGCAGCCGTGGAACTTCATCCTCATTAGCGATGTCGAATTGCGCCGGCAGGTCAAGGCGATGTTCGACGCGGTCAACACGCGCGAGGCGGCGAGCATCGCCGAGCCGGCCCGCAAGGAGCTATATACCCAGCTCACGCTGGAAGGCATCCTGGAAGCGCCCCTGAACCTGGCGATCACCTGCGATTCCGCCCGGTCGGCCCCGTTCGTCCTGGGTCGGGGCCCCATGCCGGAGACCGACCTGTTCAGCACCTGCCTGGCCATCCAGAACCTGTGGCTGGCGGCGCGCGCCGAAGGCGTCGGCATCGGCTGGGTCAGTATCCTCGATCGACCGGCCACCGAGCGGTTGCTGCAACTGCCCGCCGGCGTGCGGCTGGTCGCCTACCTGTGCGTCGGCTATCCCATCGAGTTCCGGTCACGGCCCATGCTGGAGGAAGTCGGTTGGAGGGAACGTCAGTCGCTCGCCGCCCTGGTGTTCCAGGATCGGTGGGGCGTGCCAGCGGGCCTGTTTTCGTGAGAGAACTGTGAGAGCAGAGCTGGGCCGCTGCCGAATCCCTTGGCGCACCCCGTCCGCAGGGTGTACCCTGGAGGGACTCCGGGACTCCTTCGCACTCTCAACGACAACGTCCAAGCAGTCAGCGGCGGCAAGGACCTCGCTATGTCATCGGAACCGCTCACGCCGGGCACCCGCGTCGGCCGCTACGAGGTGATCGCCCACCTCGCCACGGGCGGTATGGGGGAGGTGTACCGCGCGCGCGATGTCCAGCTGGGCCGCGATGTGGCCCTGAAGGTCCTGCCCGGCCGCTTGGCCGATAACGCCGTCTCGGTCGAACGCTTCCGCCGCGAGGCCCGCAACGCCGCCCAACTCACGCACAAGAACATCGTCACCCTTTACGACTGGGGCCAGGACGGCGGAACCTGGTTTCTGGCCCTGGAGTTCGTCGAGGGGATCGACCTGCTGGCGCACATCAACGCGAAGGGGCACCTCGACGCGCAGGAGGCCGCCGTCATCACCCTGCAGGCGGCCCGGGCCCTGGATCACGCCTTCAATCAGGGGATCACGCACCGTGACATCAAGCCGTCGAACTTCCTGCTGGCCCGTCAGGGGCGCAGGCTGCGCGTCAAGCTGACCGACCTGGGGGTGGCCCGGGCCATCCGCGACGAGGATTTCCGCATCACGCGCGACGGCACCACGGTCGGCACGGTCGATTACCTGGCGCCAGAGCAGGCGCGCGACAGCGCCGCGGCCGACATTCGCAGCGACATTTACTCCCTGGGCTGCACGCTGTACCACATGCTGGCCGGCCAGCCGCCCTTCCCCGACGGCGGCCTCGGGGAACGCATCTACAAACACCTGCAGGTCGATCCGCCCGACGTGCGCGAGTTCAACCCCGCGGTGCCCAACGGTCTGTGGGCGATCCTGCGGCGGATGCTGGCCAAGCGCCCCGACGATCGCTACCAGACGCCCGCCGAGCTGATCCAAGCGCTGTCGCGTCCGAACTCGGCCGCCTCGTCGTCCAGCACCCGCACCCCCGAGCCGGACGATTCCGGTTTACTGGTGCAGCCGGCCCGCGCCGGCGAGCGAGACCTCCGCGCCGCGCCGCGCTCGCCCCCTGACCCCACCGCCGCCGCCGCCGTCGCCGACGCCGCTGGTGGCGCAGGGCCTGGACGTGAGCGCGGAGCAGCGGCAGGTAGCTGCCGGCCAGTTCGAACGCGCCCGCCAAGTCCTTTCCAGCGACAATCAGGAGGCGGGATATGCCTATGAGCTGCTCATGAGTTGCTGCAAGCTGGACCCGGCCCACATCACCTATCGCCAGGCGCTGCGGCAGGCGGCCGAGGAACTGCGACGCCGGCAGGGGTTAGGGCAATGGCTGGCCCCCATCCGCGTGCTGATCGCCAAAACCCGCCTGAAGGCCGCCAAGCACGCCGGCGATTTCCGCAAAGTCCTGTTCCAGGGGGAAGCGGTACTGGCGCGGTCGCCGGAGGACATGGCCACCCACCTGGACATGGCCGCCGCCGCCCGCGGCCTGCACCTGCCCTATGTGGAAATCTGGCTGCTGGAGCAGGCCTGCAAGCAGGACCCGAAGGACCCCGAACCGCTGCGCCGCCTGGGGGCCGTCCACGAGCGCCAGAAAGACCTGGACCGGGCAATTGCCGCCTGGGAAGGCGTGAAGAAGCTGGTGCCACACGACAGCGAGGCCGCGCGGAAGATCAATTCGCTGGCGATCCGAGAGACAATTGTGAGGGGGAATTATGATGGGTGAGGGGGCTGGATCGAATGGCCTTCGGGGCTAGTGCGTCGTCAAGCCTCGGACTTGGGGTAGCCGAACTCGCCAGAGTTCGGGTTTTCTGAAGTCTGGCGACTTCAGCTACCCAAGATCTTAGAGCCTTCGGAAAGAATGAGGCACGATTGGCGAGCCCGACGCGCCAGCAAGGGCGAATGGCCATACGCCTTGCTGGCGCGTCGGGCTCGGCGTCATTGTTTCAGAATGCCCTTAGTGTTGGCGACGCACTAGACCATCGTTACGCCCGCATCCGGCGGCGTTCTTGGGGGGAAATTGTTGCAGCCGTTCTTTCGGGTGGCTAAGCTCAATTCCTGAAGTCGCTGCCGAGGCTCCAGGGAGCGTCCCTCTGGGAAAGATCGGGGTCGGCTTCAGCCAGACGGCGCCGCTGGGTAAGGTCCCCATGATTACTTTCAATTGCCCCCACTGCGCCCAGGAATACACAGTCCGGCCGGAGTTTGCGGGGCGGAACTCGAAGTGCCGCTGCTGCGGCGAGCGGGTCGAGGTCCCGCAGCCCCCACCATCGGAGCAAGTGGAGCCGCTCGCCGTGTCCGAAGCCCTGCTGCCGGCCGACTACGGGGCCGACCCGTTGGCAGACGGGAAGCCTCCGGCGGCCGCGGACGAGGGCGCGGAGCCGCAGGACGCCACTTGGGAGGCCGAACGCCAGCAGCACAACGCACCCGCCGAAGAGGACATCCTCGACGTCCTGCCCGCGCCCGTGGACCACCTGGAGGAGGTCCCCGACGACGATCCGCGGTCCAGGAAGAAGAAAAAGGACGTGCGGGTGCCGGTGCTCCACGGCATCGATGCCGTCGTCAAGATTCGCAGCCCCAACGTCGTCGTTCGTTATGACGACGACCGCAAGCCCGAGAAGATTTACCTTACCACTATCGTAAAAATCGATATCACGACATCCCTCTTCGGCGGCACCGGCGAGATTCGCTTCCTCATCGGCACCCGGCACAAGGGCAGGGGTCGTTACAGTCATCAGGTCCTCGATGAGATCGTCGATCAGGTCGCGGTCACCTTCCCCGCCTCGGAAACCCGCAAGGTGATGGCTTTCAAGGGGGTGGTGGAGGCGCTCAGGGATCACCTGATCCAGGACCATCGGCTGGGCGGGTGACGTGAGGGCCATCTTCCTCACGACCCGGGGGGTAGCCGGAGCAAGAGTGTCGTGTCGAATTGAGGGCCCCCGTGGCGGGCCTCGCCGCCGTGCAGGAGGAGCCCCCCGAGCACCTCGTCCCACGCCAGGGGTGAGCATTGGTGCCGGGGGTGAAGCGGGTTGAGCTCCAGGGGATCCCAACCCGTCACGTCGCGGACGAGGAGGCCACGCGCGCCGGCCAACCCTTCGAGCATCACCAACCGCTGGGCCACCCGGTGGTACGCCAAACCGTGGTCGTCGCGTGGCGTCGTCTCGAAGCGGCCGGGCAATTGTTTCCAGCGCTCATTCCGGAACAGCCAGGCGTCCCCGAAGGTCCGCCGGCCATTGTCGTCTTCCGCACCCCCGTGCAAGAGACACCCCTCCAGCTCGGGGTCGTACGCGAAGGCGGCGTAGCGGCGAGCCGGGGCGCGCGGCCGGGCACCTTCTCCCACTCTCCCCCGTCAAAAATCCAGGTGTCGCCCAGCGGCCGGTCGTCGGGGTCGATCCCGCCAAAGAGGGCCGCGACGCCGACCCCGTCGTCATAGGCCAGGCAATGGCCACAGCGAGGAGACGGGGTCGGCCCGGTTGGCCGCATTTGCCGCCAACGGCGGCTGGAATAAATCCAGGTGTCGCCGCAGTACCCCGCCCACCTGCCTCCACTAACGCCGCTGCCTCGTGCCTGGCCCCCGAACAACAGTGATCGCCCAAGGTTGTCGAGGTAGACCATCGCCCCGCGGTGTCGCGCGGGCGGCGCTTCCGGTGTCTCAATCCGGACCCATTGCCGGCCGTGCAGCTCCCACGTGTCGGATTGATAGGTCCCTTGAGGGGCATTCCAGACGATACCACCGAACAATACGGCGGCGTTCGCCTTACGGTCGAACACGAGGCCATGTCGGCTTCTCTGCCCCGGGCCATCGGCGCCCGACGCAATAACTTCCCACCCAATGTTCGGTGCGGCTCCCCCGGTCATCTCACCCCCCCAGCCGAGGACCTGTAGCTCCCGTGCCACTTGAACCCGATTACCACATCTGAGCCGGCAGGAGTCGCCGCTGGAAAACCACGGGATTCTAGCCATAGAACTGCTTCACGTGCCGGGCAAGTCGGCAGGGGTCGCCAACCGATGAAATGAGCGTTGAAGCTGCACTAAACCATCTTCACACCCGCATCCGGCGGCGGCTTGGGACGGGTCGGCGCCAGGCGGGGCACGCTGACCTGGATCGTCGAGTCGAGGTTGGGTTCCGGTTCCCCGGGCTGGCCGGTGAACAGGTCGTTCATTTCGACACAGCTTTCCTCCTCCGCGGAGCCGGTGACGGCCACCCGGAAATGCAGCGGACCCACCTCGAACACGTCGCCGTCCCGCAGGGGCACCTCCCCCTGCACCATGACCTGGCTGTTCAGGATGGTCCCGTTGGTACTGCCGTAATCCCGCAGGAAAACGCGGTCGGAGCGGACGACCACCGCGCAGTGTTCCCGTCCGACATCAGGGCGCAGCGGCCGCAGGTGGCAATGCTTGGCCCGGCCGATCAGGAATGCGGGCGTCGTCACGGGAATATGGCGCCCCTTGTGTACGCCTGTTTCAACGATCAATGTGACTTCCATCTGTCCCTCCGCGATCCGCGGTGCGGTAATCAGGCGCACAGCTGCCCCGGTTTTGCCGCCCGCCTCGATATGGGTCGCAGTGATCCTTCTCTTATCCGGCGCGAGGGCGTGTAGGTCAAGCATTTTCCGGGCACGAAAGCAAATCGGTCCACCTACTTCTCCTGGTTCGCGCGAGAGCGCGACTTCTCCACGCGCTGGCCACCCTCGTAGCCGTAGGTAACGATCTCGTCGCCGGGTGACGCCTCGAGGGCGTTGGGGCGCCACGATTCCTTCGCGGGAGCCTGCCGGTAGCGCACTGATTGTACCTTGATCGGGCGCCCCTCGCTGTCCTTCTCCAGCACCATGAGACCCTCGGCGGTGAAGTCGGTGACGTCGCTGCCGTTGCGGCGGGTCCAGCCGGTCAACTGGCCCGCCGGGTCGTAGTGGTAGATGTCGCGCCACGATTTTGGCGAGAACAGGCGATGATCGACATAGTTGGGCGGCGACGCGGCGGTCACGGCCCCAGGCAAGACCAGCTCGGCCAAGAGCGCCGCGTTGAACTGCTGGACCAGAAACCGCTCATACGGAGTCAGTCGATCCGCCAGGGGGCCGGAGCCGCCACGAAGCGGGTGCCAGTCCAGCCCACCGCCCTTGCCGCCCGCGGCCAGACCGGATTGAACCAGCCGCTGGCGTGCCGCATCAACGGCGTTCCTGTGCTCGGCACTCCCCTGATCGCGGGCGGCCGCCAACTCCTTCTGAAACGTGTCGAACAGAGCGGCGTCTTGCCAGGCCCGCCGCAGGGTGTTGTTCACAAAGTCGCTGAGGCTGGCGCCGAGGTCCGGCCGATAATCTGCCAGGTCTTCGTCGAGCTTCTTCCTTAATCGGGGCCACTGCCTGCTGTGCCTTTTGAACGCCGGCCTCCGCTTCCTTGCGAGTTGTCTCCGCCTCTGCCACAGCAGTGATGGCCTTGTCCAGGTCGAGTTTCGTCTGGTCCGACGGAGTGTCTGCCTGGGCTTTGCGAGCCTTTTGCAGGCGGGTTTGCGCATTCTTCAGGTCGCATCTGTAGCTTTCGTCCGAACGACTCCGGCGACCTCTGCTTCCTGCTCTTTGACCAGCAGAAATGTTCGTACAAGACTATACTGGGCGCCGACCTCTCCTAGCGCGTTTCGTCTGCTCGGCGGTCAGCCGGAACACCTTGGTCGCCAGGCCCTGCCGCTGTAGTCATCCGGCCCGAATAGCACGTCTATGGTTAGTCACGCGCACCTCTACCTCGCCAGCCCCATAGCCGATCTCCAATATCCGCCCCTTGTCGTCGTAGGCGCGGCCCTCGTTGTCGAGGCCATAGAACGTGATGAAGCCCGGGGCCGAGTAGTAGGCGCCGTTATGGACGAATACGCCGATATCGATGCGGTTGGACTCCAGGGCCGCGCCGGGCGCGACCGGGCGCCGGCCCGGGATAAGCGCACCACGATCTCGACCTCGGAGCCTTCCTTGTTCCGTGGCGTGATCTTGATTTGCTTGTCGTCGCCGCGCAGCACAACCCAGGTGAAGGTGAGCGGTTTCTTGTTCGGGTCGAAGCTGTCGGCGGCGCTGACCACCAGGCGACGGTGGCCGTCCCGGCCGCGCCAGATGCGGGCGACGACGGCCGGCGTATCCGCCAGCTTCTCCGTGATGCCGGGCGGGTCGAAGAAGTCGCGGCCATTCACGGGCGTGTCCTGTTCCAGCACCTTCAGCCGCACCAGCGGCGGGATGGTCTCCGCGGTCATGTCGTGGGCCAGCTTGACCATTCTCAAGGCATCGACCCACGAACCCTCGAACACCGTGGGATGGGCCTTGCCCGTCAGATAGTCCTTCGGGTTGCCGAGCTGCTTGTTCGTGGAGCGCAGGATCATCTGCAAGGTGGGCATGAGCAGGCCGCTCTCGACGAGCTTCTTTTTCACCTCGGGACGAAAGGCCGCCAGCGTGAACGGAATGGCGTGCATGAACGGCTGATCCGAGCCGGACGAGCCCTGCGAGACGATCAGGTAGGGGGTGTTGGTCGGGTAGAGATCGCCAAAGCCGTCGCCGTGCCCGTTGTGGCCGGGATCGTGATCGCGATGTTCGGGATAGATGTAGATGTTATTGCCACGATACTGCTCGGCGAGCAGTTGCAGTCCCCGCGGCGAGCAATAAGCGTGGCGTGGGTTGCTGCCGCCCATCGTCGGGGGAGCCGAGGTGGAGGAGTTGCCGAAGGTGACGTGGGGCCGGGTGGCCACGGTCAAGGCCCAGTGCCGGTAGCTCTTGATGTCGTCGGGGCTGTAGACGATCCGCTGGAGCTGGGGATAGGGGGCGGTATCGAGGTCGGAGTGGCCGCCGTCGCGGTTGTCGTAGAAATCGCCGGCGTTGCCGGCCGCCGTGCCGTCCTTCCACCATTGCGCCAGCAGCTTGCCGATTTCCCCCCGGTCGGTGGTGATCGGCTTCTGGCGCAGCTCCGCCAGCCGCGCCGCGTCGCCGGCAGGCTCCGCCGCGCCGACAGGGAGAAGAGCCGGCAGGGCCATCGACAGGGCCAGCGCCCCAGGAAGCGTCCAGCGTCGCATCGCACGATCCTCCCCTTGGCCGATAGCGTTGAGGCCATTGTAACGTGCCGGTGGCAAGGTGGGGCAGACATTCCTGTCTGCGTCGGGGTGGCACGCTCTGAGGTACTCCGAAGGGCGTGCGGTCCGCGCAGCACGCCCTTCGGAGTACCTCAGAGCGTGCCACCCTCGCTTGAGCTGGCGCAATGGCAGCGCGGCCCTCAAGTGGTGCGATCCCCCGAAAACTGCTCTTTCCCGCTCGATGCCCTCCGCGGTACATTTCGCCCTGCCTCACCCACTAGGCCGGCCTGTGCCAGGAAGGGACGCCATGCCAACCACCGCCGACCCCGTGCGCAACTACTGGCCCGACGCGAAATGTGCCCGGGCATTCTGGGGGCAACAGGACTTGCCGCCCTATCGCCGGCTTCTGGCCGACACGGCCGCCTGGCTGGAGCCGCAGTGCGGGGAGAAATGGCTCGACCTGGGCTGCGGGTCGGGCCAGCTGACGCGGGCCCTGTGGGAGCGGAGCGGCGGGACCGTCGCCCAGGTGATCGCCCTGGACTGTGCCGCCAGCAATGCCCGCTGCATCGCCCGCCTGGAAGGCCTGGTCCAGCCGACGCCGGCGCCCGGGCAATTGCAATTCGTTCACGGCGACTTCAGCCAGGGCCTCGTGCGGTGGGAGGACGGCTGGTTCGACGGCGTCGTCTCGGGCCTGGCGATCCAGTATGCCGAGCTCTACTCGGAAGAGAAGCAGGGCTGGACCACCGACGCCTACGACGGCCTGCTGCACGAGGTGTACCGCGTGCTGCGGCCGGGCGGTTGCTTTGTCTTTTCGGTCAACGTGCCCAATCCGTCCTGGTACCGCATTGCCCTGTCAGCGCTGCCGGGTTGGGTCACGGCCCGCCGGCCCGGCCGGTACGTGAAAAATGCCTGGCGGATGCTGCGTTATGGAGCGTGGCTGAAGCGCGAAGCCCTCCGCGGCCGCTTTCATTACCTGCCCGCCGCGACGATTCGCGCCAAGCTCGACGCCGCCGGCTTCGCGCCGATCGAGCACCGCCTGACCTTCAGCGGCCAGGCCTACCTGTTCCGCTGCGGGCGAAGGTGAGTGTGCGTCATCTCAACGACGAGCCGGAAGCGTGAGCGACGGACCCAACCGTCGCTCACGCTTCCGGCTCGTCGCCATACCACTGGTCGCCCCGCGTCACTCCCCCCAGAAACAACTTGACGGCCATCACCCGCCCCGGGATAAGAGATTGATCCCAGGCGGCGTCGGGGATCGAGCCGGTCCCGCTCGCGTTGACTTCTTCGTCCTTCACCCGGAGGCCCGCGTTCATGGTTCGTCTTCCTGTTTTGTCCGTTATTATGACCGCGATCCTGTTTCCGCTCGCCGCCCGTGCCGCGGAGCCCAGGCCGGTGCGCGTCGGCGTGCTCGGCCTGGACAATTACCAGGCGGTCGCCTACGCCCAGCTCTTCAACAATCCCAAGGCGACCGGCGCGCTGGCTGGGGTCAAAGTGCTGGCCGCCTTCCCCGACAGCGCGAGCGAAGACATCCCCGAAAGCGTCCAGAGCCTACCGAAATGGAAGACCCAGATCGTCAGCTTTGATGTGAAACTGGTCGATTCGGTGGAGGAACTCCTGAAGCGGTGCGACGCGGTCATGATCATGAGCCTCGACGGCCGCAAGCATCGGGAGCAGGCGGCGGCGGTCCTGAAAGCGGGCAAGCGGCTGTACATCGGCCGGCCGCTGGCTGCCTCGCTCGCCGACGCCGTCGCCATCATGCGGCTGGCCGAGGAGACGAAAACCCCTGCTGGACCAGCTCGCAACATCGCTTCAGCCCGGGGTTCAGCGGCATGCGCAACCACCCGGAGGTCGGCCGGGTCCTGGGCTGCGACGTCTACGGCGGCTGCCCCACCGAGCCGCATCACGCCGAACTCTACTGGCACGCCGTCCACGGCATCGAGACCCTGTACACGATCATGGGCACCGGCTGCGTGTCGGTGACCTGCACCTCGACCCCCTACGCCGAGGTGGTGACCGGCACCTGGGACGATGGCCGGGTCGGCACCTACCGCGGCATCAAGAAGGGGGCCGTCAAGTACAGCGCCACCGTCTTCGGCGACAAGGGCGTGTCAATGGCCGGCATCTACGGCCACGGCGTGCCCAAGAACGGCGTGGTCCCCACCGACGACAAGTACATGGGCTACGAGGGGATCGCCATCGAGATGGCCAAGTTCTTCAAGGGCGGGCCCGTGCCGGTCTCCGCGGCCGAGACCCTGGAACTCTTCGCCTTCATGGAAGCTGCCCACGAAAGCAAACGCCAAAAGGGGGCGGTCGTCCGCGTCGCCGAGGTGCTGGAGAAGGCGCGGAAGAAGTGAACGCACTAGGAGGCGAGCGGGGCGGCGTCAGCCCCCCGGTGATGACACCGGGGGGCTGACGCCGCCCCGCTCGCCAATCTTTGGCGAATAGTCTTGACATGTCCTAGACATCCCGTCTATACTCCGTTCAGTAGACAGATCGTCTATGCGAGGGTCTCATGGGTCGTATCCTGCCGCACCTGCCGGATGCCGAGTTGGCGGTCTTGCAATTCCTGTGGGAACGGGGGCCGTCGACGGTGCGTCAGGCGGCCAACGTCCTCTATCCGGGCGGCGGGCCTTCCGAGTACGCCACGGTCCATCGGCTGCTCGAACGGCTTGAGGGCAAGGGGTACGTCCGCCGCGACAAAGGCGAAGGGAGCTTTCGCTTCCGGGCGGCGCGGGACCGAGACGCGGTGCTGGGCCAGCAACTCGAAACGCTGGTGGCGCGGCTGTGCGGCGGGTCGTTGCAGCCGTTGCTTTCCACCCTGTTGAAGAGCCGTCGCCTCACGCCCGCGGAGCTGCGCGAGCTGCTGGAGCTGGTCGAGAAGGAAGCACGGAAAAAGCCGGGCAGGTAGCGAGGTTCCGCTCATGGCACTGCTGGTTCAGATCGGGATTTGGAATGCCGCGGCGGCCGCCGTGCTGGCCCTGGTGGCCGCCGCCGTCGCTCGCCTCATTCGCCGCCCGGCCCTGACCCACACGCTCTGGCTGCTCGTCCTGGTGAAGCTGGTGACGCCCCCCTTCATCCCCGTCTCGTGGCCGGCATCCACCGACGAGCCGCCGCCGCGATTCGCTGAAGCGCTCCCCGCCTCTCCCATCGCCATCGTCGAGGCCGCGCCTGATGCCGGCGTCGAACCGGTGCCAGAGCCGGTGGTCGATGCAGAGCTGACTTTAGAGACCCCAATCGTGGCTGAGGCTGAGTCCGACCCCGCTGTGCCGCCCGTGGCGCCGGTGGACTGGATGGCCTGGGCCGGCGCGGTCTGGCTGGCGGGGCTGGTCCTGTGGTTGGTCTGGGTAGCGTGGCATATTGTCCGCTTCCGCCGGATCCTCCGTCGGGCCGGTCGGGCGTCGGGGCCGTTGCAGCGCCAGGCTGACGAGCTGGCCCGGCGCCTGGGGCTGAGTCGCTGCCCTGAGGTCTGGCTGGTGCCGGGGGCGGTTTCGCCGATGGTCTGGGGTGTGGGTTTCCGGCCGTGCCTTCTGTTCCCCGCGGGCCTGCTCGACTGCCTCGATGCCACCGGCCGGGCGGCGCTGCTGGCTCACGAGCTGGCCCACGTGCGGCGGCGCGACCACTGGGTGCGCCTGCTCGAGTTGGCCGCCACCGGGCTGTACTGGTGGCATCCCGCCCTCTGGTGGGCGCGGCGCGAGCTGCACGAGGCCGAGGAAGTCTGCTGCGATGCCTGGGGCGTCTGGGCCACGGGCGGGGAAGCCCGCTCCTACGCCGGGGCGCTGTTGCAGGCCGTGGCGTTTGTCTCACAGGTTCCGTTGCCGCTGCCCGTGGGGGCCAGCGGCATCGGGCACATGTCGCATCTCAAACGGAGGTTGGCAATGATCATGCAAGGGACGACGTCCCGTTCGCTGTCGTGGACGGGCCTGGGAGTAGTGGTGGGCCTGGCGGTACTGCTGCTGCCGCTCTTCCCGGCCCAGGGACAGCCGCCGGCCCAGTACGTCCCGCCGGACCTGCCGCCGCGGACGGACAACGGCGCGGTGCAGGATGCCAGGGCCGACCGCGACGCCCAGATCGAGGCCCTGAAGAAAACCCTGCAAAAGCTGGAGGAGGATAAGCGGCGCGAGGGGGCCCGCAACGACGAGAAGACGCAGGCTCTGCGCGCCGAGCTCGCCAGACTGGAGGCGACGATCGCCCAGAAGAATAAAGAACTGGCGGACCTGACAGTGAAGACCCACAATTTGCGGACGCAATTGAAGGAGTTGGACGCCCACCCCGGTTACAACACCATCTACGTTCCGCTTGTGGTGCCGGCCACCAAGCGACCCCCGACGCCGCCGCAGGACCTGGAGAAGAAGCTGGACAGCATTCAGAAGGAGCTGGACGAGCTGCGGCGCGCCCTGCGGCCGAAGGCACCGCCCGGCGGTTACCCGCCGCCGTATCGGCTTGATCCGAACTTGCGGCCGTCGCTTCCGCAACCGCCCGGCAGCTCCAACACGCCTGCAGCGCCCAAGCCGCGGCAACCGGACGTTGTCCCGATCCCGCCCACGACAGCGCAGCCTCCGGGTAATCTGGCCCCGGGCGCGACTCCGTTGTACGCTCCGAACAATACCACCCCGCCACCCACCGATACCGCCCCGACGCCGCGGCGCTAGGGCCGACCGATTGGCCGGTAACGTCGGGCCGCGGCAAACGGCCCGGCGTCACCGGACGCCGCCGCCATTCACGCGAATCACCTGCCCCGTGATATACCCAGCCTCCGGGGAGGCCAGCCAGCACGCCGCGGCCGCCACATCGTCGGGGGTTCCCCAGCGCCGCAGCGGCGTCTCGTGCAAGACCCGCTCCTGCCAGCCTACAGAGGCCGCTTCGCCCCAGGCCGTCCGAATCCAGCCGGGGGCCAGGCAGTTGACGCGCACTTCCGGGGCCAGCGACAGCGCCAGCGACTTGCTGAAGGCCATCACGGCTGCCTTCGTCGCGCCGAACAATTGGCCGCTATCCCCCTCCATGCCGGTCTCGGCCTGGTCCCAGCCGATGTTGAGAAGCACGCCTTCGCCGCGGGCTTTCATGCGAGCCCCCACCCCCCGGGAAAGCAGCATCGCGGCCGTCACGTCCACGGCCAGCAGCTCCGCCAGCTTGCGCTCGAAGGGCCAGTGCAGGGCCTCCCCGGTGAGAGTATCGGCCCCGGCGTTATTGACCCAGAACGTCGAGGCCGCCCCAGACGGCCCAGGCGCTCTCGACCAGCCGGCGGCATTCGGCGGCCTCGCGCAGGTCGGCAAAGAGAGCCGCCGCGCGCGCTCCCAGGGACCGCACCTGCGCAGGCCACCTCCTCGGCTGAGCCCGGCGAGCGTCGGCCGTGTATAATCACGTCGGCCCCGCCTGCCGCCAGCGCCAGGGCGATGGCCCGGCCGATGCCGGTCGTCGAACCGGTCACCAAAGCGCGTAGACTCAGCAGCTCACGCCCCGGCGGCGCAGTCGCTGGAGCAGTTCACGCACTGTCAATCCCAGGCCGGGATGCCGGACACGCGGCGCGATCTCCACCAGCGGGCGCAGAACGAAGAGGCGTTCCTGCAGCCGGGGGTGTGGCAGATTCAAATCGTCCTCGGCAATCGTCGCATCGCCGCACAGCAGCAAATCGAGATCGATGGTGCGGGGGCCGAAGCGCTCCTGGCGGACGCGACCCAGGCGGCGTTCGATGTCCAGCAGCAGGCGCAACAAGTCCGGCGCTGGCAAGTCGGTCACAATCTCGGCGGCGGCGTTCAGGTACGCACCCTGGCCGGGCGGACCGCCGACCGGTTCGGTTTCGTGGTAGGAGGAGACCTGGCCCACCTGGACCCGGGGATGCTCGCGCAGCAGGTGCAGGGCCTGATCGAGGAATTGGCCTCGGTCGCCGAGATTGCTGCCCAGGGCGATATAGGCGGTGGCGGGCATGATGCTCTCCAGAATAGAACGCGGATGAACACGGATCGGGCGGATTACCACGGATCAGATCCGCGAGAATCCGTTCAATCCGCGTCAACCGTGTTCTATTCCGAAGCGAAATCCCCGTGCAATCCCGGCCCCGATTTGCCAAGATAACCCGTCGAGGGACCTGGAGGGCGCACGATCATGGCCGTCAACCTGACCCCGCAGTATCACGAGGCCGAGGCCGCTTACAAGCGCGCCAGACCGCCGAGGAGCGTCTGGCCTGCCTGCAAAAGATGTGGCAGGAGGTGCCCAAGCACAAGGCCAGCGAGAAGCTCCAGGCCGAACTCAAGAAGAAGATCAGCGCCGCTCGCGAAGAGGCCGAGGAACGCCATCAGAAAGGCGGCAAGAAAGCGGGGCTCAGCTACAAGGTGCCGCACCAGGGGGCCGGCCAGGTCATCGTCGTGGGGCCGCCCAACGCCGGCAAGAGTCGGCTGCTCACGCGCCTGACCCGGGCCACGCCGGAGGTGGCTCCCTACCCGTTCACCACCCGCGAACCGCACGTCGGCATGATGGACTGGGAAGATGTGAAGGTGCAGCTTATCGACACGCCGCCCATCACGCCGGACTTCCTGGAAGGCTACCTGTCGAGCATGGTGCGCACCGCCGACGCCGCCTTGCTGGTGGTGGACCTGGCCGACGACGACGGGCCGTTCACCGCCGAGGCCGTCCTGGAGCGCCTGGCCCAGGCGAAGACGGTGCTGGTCGGCCGCAACCCCGAGGCGATGGACGACCTGACGATCGAATATGTCCGCACTCTCCTTGTCGCCAACAAGATCGATGCCGATGGGGCGGCCGACCGCCTGGAGATCGTCCGCGAGATGTTCGGCGAGCGCTTCCCCATCCATGCCATCTCCGCTGAGCACGGGACGGGGCTGGAGGAGTTGCGGACGGCGATTTACCAGTTCCTCAATGTCATCCGCGTCTACACCAAGAAGCCCGGCAAGCCGGCGGATATGACGTCGCCGTTCACGGTGCCCGAGGAAAGCACGGTGATCGAACTGGCCACGCACGTCCACCGCGAGTTCGAGGAAAAGTTGAAGTCGGCTCGCGTATGGGGTACGGGAGTGTTCGACGGCCAAAGCGTGCCGCGCGACCATGTGCTGCACGACCGGGATGTCGTGGAATTGCACGGCTGAGTGGGGTAGAATCTCCTGTCCGTTTAGCCGCCGCCCTCCGGGCGGCGCTCTGCCTGATCGAGGGTCACTGACATGAGCGAAGCCGCCCCCCTGACCGAAGTGATGGTGCAGACGAAGCCGAAGGACACGACGAAAACGCGGCGTGTGCCGCCGTACAACGTCATCCTCCTCAACGACGATCACCACACGATGGAATTCGTCATCGACGTGCTGTGCAAGGCGCTGGGCTACAACGTCAAGCGCACCTACCAGCTGATGATGCAGGCTCACAGCACGGGCCGCACCATCGTCTGGACCAGTCCGAAGGAAGTGGCCGAGCTGAAGGCGGAGCAGATTCGGACCTTCCACCAGAAGCTCGACGACGGCCGCGAACTGGGCCCGCTGGCGTGCGAGATCGAGCCGGCGCCGGGGGCATGATAAGAAACCACGAAACACACGAAACACACGAAAAAAGGACAGAGTGTTTTTTTCGTGTGTTTCGTGTGTTTCGTGGTTTGCTTCTTTGGAGGTGTAATGATGGCGATTGAACCGCTGGCCATCGGTGTCTGCAGCTGGTCGCTGCAAGTGAAGTGCGTGCCGGAGTTGAAGCGGCTCATGGACCGCCTCGGCTGCGATGTGGTTCAGATCGCCTGCGGCGATCCGCATCATGCGGCCTGGGACGAGGGCGATGCCCTGCCGGCGGCGGCGCGCACGGCCGGGTTTCGCTTGTCCGGCACCATGCTCGGTTTCCCCGGCGAGGACTACACCACGCCGCAGACCATTCAGAAGAGTGGCGGCTTCGGTGACCCCGCCACCCGGCCCCGCGCCTGGAGCGGTTGGCGTGGGCCCTGGATCGGACGAAGGCTTTGGGCCTGACCGACCTGATGCTGCACGCCGGCTTCCTGCCCGAGCCGGGAGCCGTGGACCGCAAGCCATTCCTCGACACCCTGACGAAGGTCAGCCAGCTGGCCGCCGACAAGGGCATCACCATCGCCTTCGAGACCGGGCAGGAGACGGCGGATTTACTTCGGTTGACGCTCAACGACCTCAAATGTCCCAATCTGAAGGTGAACTTCGACCCGGCCAACATGCTGCTCTATGACAAGGGCGATCCGATTCGGGCGGTGGAAATCCTGGGCCCAGACATCCGCAGCGTCCACGTCAAGGACGCCAATCGGCCGAAGGTGCCGGGCCAGTGGGGCGAGGAAGTGCGGCTAGGCGAGGGACAGGTGAACATCCGGCAATTCGTGAAAGCGCTCAAGAAGGTCGGCTACCGTGGGCCCCTGTGCATCGAACGCGAGGTCGGCAACCATGAGCAGCGCATCGCGGACATCGCGCACGGGATTCGGTATGTGCAGCAGTGTTTGGCGGAGTGACGGTTTGCGATTTATCGATTCGCGCTCGCACCTTATAGGCGCGAACGCGAAACGATAAATCGCCTCACGCCAGCACCCCCTTCACCAGCTTCCCCGCCACGTCGGTCAGCCGGAAGTAACGCCCCTGTGCGAAGAACGTCAGCTTCTCATGATCGATGCCCAGCAGGTGCAGCATCGTGGCGTGCAGGTCGTTGATGTGGACGGGATTTTCGACGGCGTTGTAGCCGAACTCGTCGGTGGCGCCGTGGGTAACGCCGCCCTTGATGCCGCCGCCGGCCAGCCACATCGAGAAGCCCTTGATGTGATGATCGCGGCCGTTCCCCTGGGCCATCGGCGTCCGCCCGAACTCGCCGCCCCAGATCACCAGCGTGGAATCGAGCAGGCCGCGCCGCTTCAGGTCCTTCAGGAGCGCCGCCATTGGCTGGTCCACTTCCTTGGCGACCACCGGGATGTCGTCCTTGATCCGGCCGTGATGGTCCCAGTCGCGGTGGTAGAGCTGGATGAAGCGGACGCCGCGTTCGGCCAGCCGCCGCGCCAGCAGACAATTGGCCGCGAAAGAGCCGTCGCCGCCTTTGGTGCCGTACAGGTCGAGCGTCGCCTTCGTCTCACCGCTCAGGTCCATCAGGCCCGGCACGCTCGATTGCATGCGGAAGGCCATTTCGTACTGGTTGATGCGGGCGCTGACCTCCGGATCGTCCGCCCCCTCGTTGAACAGCTTGTTCAGGGTTTGCGTGGCATCGACCACGTCGCGTTGCTTGTCGGGACTGACCCCATCGGGGCTCTTGACGTAGAGGACCGGATCGCCCTTGCTGAGGAAGTGGACGCCCTGGAAATTGCCGGGCAGGAAGCCGCTGTGCCATTGCCGCTGGGCGATCGGCTGCGATTGCCCCGAACGGCCCGTCGAGGTCAGCACGATGAAGCCGGGCAGGTCCTCACTGTCGCTGCCCAGGCCGTACCAGACCCACGAGCCGGCGCTGGGCCGGCCGGAGATGGTGGTGCCGGTATTCATCAGCGTGTGAGCCGGGTCGTGATTGATCGCATCGGTGTGCAAGGAACGGATGATCGCCAGCTCGTCGGCCACCCCGGCGAGGTGGGGGAAGATGGTGGATATTTCCTGTCCCGATTGCCCGCACTTCTTGAAGGGATGCTGCGGACCCAGGCAGTTCAGCTTCGCCCCCTGAAGCTGGGCGATCGGCTGCCCCTTGGTGAACGATTCGGGCATCGGCTGGCCATTCATTTTGGCCAGGGTCGGCTTGTAATCGAAGGTTTCCAGGTGAGAGGGACCGCCGGCCATGTACAGCCAGATGACGCGCTTGACCCGCGGCTTCAGGTGTGGCGGATTGACGACGCCACGCCAGCGCTGCACCTTGGCGGCATCCCCGGCCCGCAGCAGGGAGGGATCGAGGAGGGACGCCAGGGCAACGGCTCCGAGGCCGCGGCCGAGGAACGAGCGGCGATTGA
Source organism: uncultured Planctomycetota bacterium (assembly GCA_963827935.1). GTDB lineage: Bacteria > Planctomycetota > Planctomycetia > Gemmatales > Gemmataceae > DATFNV01. Next base: position 159,498 of record CAWHCN010000009.1, read on the forward strand.
CGAGGGTGTGTAGTGGTGTCATGGCCTGCTTACTCATTCGCGTGTCGGCTTTCCGGGGAGGGACGGTGGGCTCTTGTGATTCTACACCGGAGGCGGCGGGGCGGCCTCCAATACCTGGGCGATTCGGCAGCAACGCTGGCACGGAAATGGATCATTGGGCCTGCAAGATCAGGCTGCCCGTCGGGTTACCTCGGCCCACTTGGAGGAACTGGAGCGATCAGATAGGATTGCATCAGAGTGCTATCGAGCGTGGCAGCATCGCGGGTGGCTTCGGGAGAAAGCTCCACATGTTCCGCTGGCTCCGAAACTTCCTGAGGCGCAAACCTTACCGGAAGGCTGAACCCTGGGAAACGCCGCTGGAGATTAGAACGAAATTGCGGTGCGCCAGCGCCGGCATTGACCCAGCGACGGTCCAGGAACCGCGGACCGGCACGACGGAACGTCGTACCCGGGCGATCACCTCTCGAAACTCGTCCGCCGGCCCAATCGTAGATAGGGGCGCGTTTGACAGACTCGCGCCGGATGGAAGTCGCTGATGAGTGCGGTCCCGCAGTGCCGAGTCGTGACCGTCCACTTGTTCCGTGGGAACCGCGGGGCATTGGGGCAAAGCATTCGGAAGGCGTCTTGACGACCAACGGCATGGCCAAGGGCTTGGCCCAACGCCTCTGGACTGCCTGTTGTATGCTGGGCATACGGGCGTCTCGGTTGACTCCCAGCCGAGTGTCATTTGGGGGTTTAACCCCAGCATTGGAAACACGCCGCTGTGGCAGGCGATGCAGGAATTGTTAAACGGGAATGCCTACCCGGGAATCGTCAACGACGACACACAGGTGTTCGCGACGGCGAGAAAAAAGCGGTCCAAGGTGCTGACATTCGACGTCATCTTGCCCGACCCGGCCTTCCAGGATTTTGAATCAAAACTGAATGCAGAGCGGAAGCAGAGTCAGTACACCTATGGCTTCCCCGACGGAGATGGCGACTGCAATTGTGCCACGTGGCTGGAGCGATTGGCCTTACCGCTCATCAGCGGGAGCATGATCGAGTTCGCCGCCATGACTGCCTCCAGCCGCTATCCGCGCCGCAGATTCGGTCAGTGCATCTAGCGAGGTGGGGCGATGAAACCCAGCCGGCAGTCGAACGTGCGTCCGGAGAAGCGTCTCTGCGTCCTGGCCAGGGAGTTTCGTGGCACCAGGGATGAGCGAGAGCGCGCCGCCATTGCGGGGAGGTATGCCGAGGCGGTTGTCCAGCTGATCAACAGCAAGAAGTGGAAGAGGATCCCAGCGCTCGAAGATCAACTCCCGGATGAGTGGATGCCCGCTCAGTTCTTTACATTCTGGTCGCTGCAGCCGCCGGTCCAGCGGGCTGGGCGGACGGGATAGCTCGGAGGCGAGGGAGGGGACGGGGGACTTCGTCCCCATCGACGCTCGGAAAAGTACGCTGTCCCGTTTTTCGTTCCATGAGGGTTTACCTCGATGAAGACCTGGCCTTAGAACGGGCGGAAACAAATCGGCCCGCTGAGCCGCGCACGCAGCGGAGCGAAGTAAGCGGCGCTCATGCCGCTTACTTCGCTCCGCTGCGTGCGCGGCTCAGCGAGCCAACCGTCGTTTGCAAACTCGCGTTTTTTCCGAACTTACTCAGCTTTGTTGGCCAAACCTGCAAAAAGCCGGGCACGATGTTTCCACGCCCACAGCAACCGGGACCCTGGGTAAGGCGGATGCCGTGCAACTCACCTGCGCGATCCACGAACAGCGCGCTTGCCTGTCGCGAAACTACGAAGACTTTGAGGAATTGCACCTGCTCGTAGCCGAGGCCCAAGGGCATCACTTCGGAATCGTGATCGAGCGCCGCGCGAACGATCCGACGCGCGACCTGACACCCAAAGGCATCGTGGCGGCGCTGCGCAACCTGGAGGCCGCTGGTGTGCCTGTGGATAACGAATACGTTGTGTTAAACCATTGGCGTTGAAGGCGGCGGGCACCGGGACGTATCTATGCTGAACAGGGCAGGCGAGCGGCGGCGGTGGGCAACGGCCTTTACCCCAAACCGCGGCGCGGGTCCCCCTTGGGAAGAATCGCGATTTGCACGTCCCGCCCATGTTTTTGGAACATATAGACGAGATTTTCTCCGTCTATCAGAGTGATCGGCTTATCCTTCGCGAACTCTCGGCTGTCCCGTCCAAAATGGCTTGTGGTAACCAGAATTCCCTTGGTAGCGCCTTCGGCGATCATTGTCCCGTAGAGGTCCCGTACAGCTGAAACCGGCACCACGACGTTATACCGTTTGGCCTGGATAATGAATTTTCCGCCGCGAATCGGGTCCGGATCAAATGCAATTGCATCGACACCACGGTCACGACTCGCCTGCGTGACCCGCACTTCAGCGCCGGTTGTGCTAAACTCCTTCTCAAAGAGCTCCCGGACCAGGTGCTCAAAATCTTCCCAGTCCATGGCAGCCAGATTGTCCTGGGCCCCGAGTTCGCCGAGAACAGCCCGGGATTCGATGAACCGGTCATCGTGACGGTCAATGTCCATGATCGGTTTGACAGGAGCAAGCATTGCGAGCGGTCCAGCAGTCACACCTTTCAGGGCACGTACGCACTCCTTCGGCGTGACATGTGAAAGGTCGAACGCCAGGAATTGATCACGCGAAGCCTCGCAACTGAGGATACACGAGGTAAAGAGTTGCCCATTCTTCCCATCGATGCCGCGAACCCAGCCGTTGAAAACCACGGCCTGCGCGGAGGCCGCGTAGTCTGCGCGAAACACCTCGTGAATTGTTCGCAAAGCGATTTGTTGAATAACGTCGTCGTAGAACGCCTCGGAATCCTTGTGCTTCATCGGTATCTCATCAATCGCCTTGCGTGATTTTACATATTTATACGCGATTATGTTAGGGAGGCCTGCCGGCGCCGGCAGCCAGAAGTTGATGACAAGTGTTTTGCTCGGTTCGTCAAACTGGACATCGGGGTCACCAGTAAGCCCATCGGGATAGCCCGATCTCTCTAGAACCATCTGCGCGTATCGCTCAACAGCGTCCGCTGACCCGCCCTGATAACGCGAGCGGAACGCCCTGATCGCGCCGTTGTGGGCCTCTTGCCGCGTCAGGAACTCCTTCTGTTCCCTGGCATGTTTCTCCTTTGCCTCAGTCAGACGGCTGTTATAATCCCGGACCGCATCATTATAGGCGTCAACAACTTCCGTCTCCCTCGCGCAAAACGCGTTGCGTTTCTTCGCGTAGTCAGCTCTTGCACGCTTCTTTTCTCGCTCGTAAACCTCCTGGGCTTGGGCCTCTCGCTCAAGTCTCCCGCGCCCGAAGAATGGCAGCAGGGATTCCAGAAATGACGGGTCTTCAGCTTCCGGGGGAGGGACGAAACGTTCTTTCGGCTCCAGGCCAAGCAACTTCTCGCGAATCGCGTCCATGTCTGGCTTTTTGGCCGCGAACCGAAATGCGGGGTAGGCCCGAAGGTCGAGGAGTTGGTGCCATTCGAGGGCGAGGTTAACGTGAAGGCTGGCGGCGAGGATGCTGCGGTACGCATTGATTTCGCGCTGTGCCGCTTCTGACTGTGTCTCAGCTTCCGCCTGAAGGCTCTCGGCCTCGCGTTTGCGCTCAGTCGCTCCGCCTCCTTCTCTTTTTGCTGACGCTTCCGGCCCTCCTGGTCACGCCACTTCGCAAGCTGCGCTTCAACGAGCCAGTCCAGTTCGTCCTCCGTCATCGCCCGGATGACCTTGCTGACACCGAGATACTTGTTGCGTATCGTGACCTGGTACGGATACTGTGAGGGCATGGCAGTCTGCTCGCAAGGGAACGAGATCAGCAACGGGAGGAGAAAGGTGATTCTGTACGCATCATACTTGCTAGCCTGATTTTATGACAATATGTCCCCGCCCGCCCCATCCAGAACGCGGAGCCGCCCCCAGGCGCGACATCCCAGGCAGGCGGACATCGCTTCGTCCAATGGCCGAAGTCCGCCCTCTCCGTTGAAAGAAGCTACAAATCGGCACTGTCCGCCCGTCCCCGCCGTGATCCTCGTCTGCATCACCCTTTCGTCCGCCCGCGCTTGCCGTTGCCCCCCTTTTTTCCCCGCGGAGCGGGCCCCGCCAAGTCCGCACATGCTCGGAGCACCTCATCCAGGGTCGTTGCGGCGGCAACGGCCCGATTCAGGGCCTTGTACTTCTCGGCGTCGTTCATTGCCCAGATGTCGGGCAGCAGCTTGGCTCCCTGTTCGCCGAACTTGGCGCGGACCATGTCTTCAATCAGTTCAAACATCCCGTGCCGCTCCCACGTCGTTACGTATGGCATGCGCAGTCCCTCCTCGAATTCGGTTCGTTCGCGCTCGTAATCCCTTTGGGGTTCGGGCAGCACTGGTCCTCCCTTATCCACCGATGTAGCGAGGGGGGGGGGTGTGGCGAGTTTGCCCAGCAATTTGCCCCGAAACGCCTTCCCCTCCGAGGGTAGCCTATCTCCTGCCGCCCGCCTTGGGGGATATCAAGGGGGTGAACCCCTTGGCTGGCAGGCAGCTCGTGGCGGCGGCACAAATGCAGTCAAAATAAGGAGTAACGGCAAGGAATCTGCCCGCCATCATGGCAGGCAGCTCTGGCAGGCAGCAGGCCAGCCGGCACAGGCTTTCGCCCAGCTGCGGTCGAATGAGCATGGGATTTCTCCTCACCAGCGCCTGTCCCGGGCGCGACGGTACTCTCCTTCCGTTCGCAGAGCAATGTGGGGCTCCTTGATTGGACAACACCCCCACTTCGACCTACGCTTCTTGTGGTGCGGTCCCCCCCTTTTAGCCGGCTGGTCCCCTCGCGGCTCCGACTCACCAGTCCCCCGCCATCCCGTGGCAGCTTACGATCCACCCACCATGCGTGCGGCTGGCACCCGGTGTGCAGCACCGGCCGGCCACCCGGGAAAGGGACCATGCAACGAAGCACCTGGCAGCGCCTCTTTGCCCCTCGCTCCGCCACCCTCCGGACCTCGCACACCAGGAAACGCGCCAGCTTTCGTCCCGGCCTCGAATCGCTCGAAGAGTTGGTGCTGCCCTCGGGCATAACATTTGCGCCCACGGACATCCGCATTCTGAATCCGTTGCTGTCGAACCAGACCACATTCGGCTCGCCCTGGGGTTTGACGCCGGCCCAGCTCCGTCACGCCTACGGCTTTGACCAGATCACCTTCCAGAACGGCACCGTTGCGGGCAATGGCGCCGGCGAGACCATTGCCATCGTCGATGCCTATGACGATCCCAGCATCGCCAACGACCTGGCGGTGTTCGACCAGGAGTTCGGCCTGGCGGCGCCGCCGAGCTTCGTCAAGGTCGGCATCAATGCCGGCGGCGCGGCCTCGACCACGAGCTTCCCTACGGCCAACGCCGGCTGGGCTGGCGAGATCGAGCTGGATGTGGAGTGGGCCCACGCCATCGCGCCCGGGGCCAAGATCATGCTCGTGGAGGCCAACAGCTCGTCGGCCAATGACCTGCTCAACGCCATCAACTACGCCCGCAATGCGCCGGGGGTGGTGGCGGTCTCCATGAGCTGGGGCGCCAGCGAGTTTGCGGGCGAGCAGAACTACGACAGCTTCTTCACCACGCCCGCCGGTCATGCAGGAGTGACGTTCTTCGGCTCGTCGGGCGATAGCGGCTCGCCGGGCATCTGGCCGGCCATGTCGTCGAACGTGATCGGCGTAGGGGGAACGTCGCTGAACGTCGATGCGGCCGGCGATTATATCGGTGAAACGGCCTGGAGCGGCAGCGGCGGCGGGTTGAGTACCCAGGAGTCGCAGCCCGGTTACCAGCAAGGGCTGATCATCCACAACGGCAACAACATCATTTCCGCCAACGGCTACCGGGCCGGCTCCGACGTGGCCTTCGATGCCGATCCTTACACGGGCGTGGCGGTGTACGGGACTTACGGCTGGGGCGGTTGGGCCCAAGTGGGCGGCACCAGTGCCGCGGCACCCCAGTGGGCCGGCCTCATGGCCATCGCCGACCAGGGGCGAGCGCTGGCCGGCCTGGGATCACTCGACGGCGCAACGCAGACCCTGCCGGACATCTACAAGCTGTCGTCAGCCGACTTCCATGATGTCACCTCCGGCAGCAACGGCGGCTACCAGGCCGGCCCGGGGTTCGACCTGACCACGGGCCGCGGGTCCCCTGTGGCCAACCTCGTCGTCCGCGACCTGGTGGGGACCAGCCAGTCGCAGCCGACGCCCCCGCCGAGCAACACTCCCACGCCGCCGACCGTGGCCAGCGCGGCGCACATCGTGTCCCAGACGAATACGACCGTCAATCTCGCCGTCCTCGGGGCCGATGCGGCGGGCGAGGCCAGCTTGAAATACACCTGGTCGCTGTTGGGTGCGGTGCCCGGCACCGTGTACGCCAATGCCAACGGCAGCAACGCGGCCAAGAACATTACGGCCACGTTTACCACCGCTGGCACCTACACCTTCCTGGTGACCATCACCGATGCGGCGGGCCTGAGCACGACCAGCCAGGTAACCGTGACGGTACACCAAGTGATGGCCAGTCTCACGGTCACGCCCGGATCGGTGACGGTGGCGCCGGGGCAGAAGCAGCAGTACAGCGCCACGGCGTGGGATCAGTTTGGCCACGCCCTGGCGGCGCAACCGAAGGTGACCTGGTCCGTCACCGGCGGCCGCGGCAGCATCACCAGCGGCGGCCTGTTCACCGCGGGGAACTCCGCGGGCAGCGGCCTGGTGCAGGCGACTGCCGGCGCGTTCACCGCGAGTGTGGCGGTCACCGTCAAGGTGAGCCCAGCTACGGTTGCAAGTCGCTTCGGATGGAGCAGCATTGCGGGCATGCTCGATGCGGCGGCTCATCACAATGTTTGGTGATGGGGCATCACTCCCCTCTCGGAATGGTCTCAGCGCCTGTTCCTGAAGCCCCTCGCCCCCAACCCAGAGGGCGAGGGGGAGAAGAGAACGCCACTCCCCGGGCGAGACGGCGAAGCCGGAAGCCGTCCCGGCTCCTGCCCCGGTTCTTCAACTGCCGGCACTTCCTCTGTCCCGAAAGCCTGCGCTCCTGAGGCCGCTGAATCACCTCCGCCGTCCCATGATGTACCTAGGCGCTGATGCCGAACTGCTACGATGGCTGCATAGGCAGATGTCATAAACGATTGGTATAAAATCGGTTGCGCAATAGGACCGCAATCCGAACCATTCGCTTTTTCTCGTGTCTACCTGTTGACAACGGTAACCCGTCGGCTATACTGCCTTTGCGGTTGGGAGGGCTGCATTTGCGGTCCGTTGGGGTTCACACCCCACCCGGCTGCATTTTTTTTTGAGTACGGATGTACCTGCTCTATCTCGACGATTCCGGCTCGGCGATGAACGCCAACGAGGACTATCTTGTCCTCGGCGGCATCTGTATTTTTGAGCATCAGGTCGGGCACTTCACACAAGAACTAGACAGCATCGCTCGTCGGATATGCCCGACTGACCCAGATTCCGTCGAGTTTCACGCCTCAGCGATTAACGGCGGCAGGGAGCCGCCGTGGGATGGTCTAAGGAACGCCGACGAGCGTCGCACGATCATCAAGGAAGTCCTCAAGGTTCTTGCCAATTCCTACGCCACGGCCAAGGCGTTTGCCTGTGCAGTACACAAGGCCTCTTACCCCGGTCGCGATCCGATGGAATTGGCCTTTGAAGACCTATGCAGTCGTTTTGATCTTTTCCTGAAGCGATTGCGAGATTCAGGCGACAATCAACGTGGCATGATTGTGCTCGACGAAAGTACGCACGAAACCACGCTTCAGGACATGGCCAGGAAGTTTCGCACGCTCGGGACGCAATGGAATGTAATCCGAAATGTGGTTGATGTTCCCCTCTTCGTTGACTCGAAGGCTTCCCGCTGCATTCAAGTTGCCGATCACGTCGCCTATGCAGTCTATCGGCGCTATGCCGCCGGAGACACAAACTATCTTGATCTCGTATTATCTCGATTCGATTTCGATGGCAAGGTTATTCACGGGCTTAGCCACAAAAACCTGCGCAACCCCAATTGCATGTGTCCCGCCTGCCTGAGCCGCAAGGCGCCTCCTTCATATTGACTACCTTGTGAGCCGTCCTGTCAAGCAACCCGATCGGCTGATACGCTACTGACGGACGATCCGAAGTTGCGTAGCAAAGCCCTCCATACCCCTCGAAATCGTGGCACAGAACTCGGACGCGCACCGCAACCTCAATCAGCATAAGGGAGAGCGTTGACAAAGTTCTGTGCCAAGGGTGGCACAGAACTGCCCCGTTTGGCACAGAACTCGGTCCAGCCGATAGCCGAGCGTGCTTCCCAATTGGACCCCTGCAGAACCACGCCACAAACCTCTTACTGCCGCCGCAGATGCTCCGCGTGTTCCTGCACCTTTTTTACCTCGTCGAACAGGCGCGTCAGCGCTTCCTCGCGCGGCATCTTGGCGAACTGGGCTCCGTCCAAGGGCTTGCCGAACGTGACGGCGATGGTGTTCGGTCCGGCGGGCAGGAAGAGGGGAGAGAGGCCTGGGATGGGCAGATGACGGTCGCGCGGCAACGTCTCGAAGGCCCCCGCGATGCCGCACGGCACGATCGGCGCGTGCGTCTTCTTGATAATCAGGTGAATGCCTGGGCGAAAGGCCGTCATCACGCCGGTCGGGGAGCGTTCCCCCTCGGGAAAGACCAGGACCGGCCAGTCGGCGGCGAGCAGGTCGATCATCGCCTTGAGCCCTTCGCCGCGAAGCCCTCCTGATCGACCGGATAGGTGTTGACGCTGCGGAGGAAACGGCCGAACAGCCCGCCAAAGAGATTGGCCCGGGCCAGGTAGGCCAGGTGGCGGGGCACGACGCAGCCGATGCAGATCGGGTCGATGTAGCTCTCGTGATTGGCGATGAGCAGCGCCGGTCCCTTGGCGGGGATGTTGCGCCGGCCATCGAAGCGCAGGCTATTGCCCAGGGTGAAATAGCCCAGGATCAGCCCTCGCCAGCATTCGTACCAGAGGCCGCTTAGCGGTTCACGCATCGCCGGACTTCTCTCTCCATGAGGTCCACGACCTGCGGCAGTTCGATTTGCGTACTGTCGATGAGGATGGCGTCGGGGGCCGGCACCATCGGCCCCAGGTCGCGGGTCGCGTCGCGGCGGTCGCGCTCGTCCTCGGCGCGGAGGACGGCGTCCAGGTCGAGCAACTCGCCCCGGGCTTGCATGTCGCGCTGCCGCCGCCGGGCCCGCTCGACCGGGTCGGCTTTCAGGAAGAACTTACAGGCGGCGTCGGGAAAGACAACGGTGCCCTGATCGCGCCCCTCGCAAACCATGTTCCGCCCCGCCGCAATGGCTCGTTGCAAGGCGGCCAGGTGCCGGCGGACGACCTGGCTGTCGGCCACCGGACTGGTGGCCGCTGTCACCGCACCCGTGCGGATGGCCACCGTGACGTCCTCGCTGTTGAGCAGGACGCGGCCGGGCGGCATGGCGATGGTCAGGGCGGGCAGGAGGAGGGACAGGGCCTTCGGATCGTTCAGGTCCAGGCCGGCGCAGGGCCGCCAGGGCCACGGCGCGGTACATGGCGCCGGTATCGAGGAACTCAAAGCCGAGCCGCTGGGCCAGGGTGCGGGCGGCACTGCTCTTCCCGGCTCCGGCGGGGCCGTCGATGGTGACAATCACGGAGTAAGACCTTCGGGCCTGCGAAGCCGCAAGCGGCCGGGCGCGCGCTCAGGGCGAAACGCTCTCGCTGGAGACCGTTTCGCCCTGTTTTATTCCGAAGCTCGGCGGCGGCACTAGCGCGGCAGCTTGGGCATTGTCTTCACGGGGCCGCGAGCCAGGTCGAAGACCTCCACGTCAAAAGGCCGATCCGCCGTCAGCGTCGCCGTGGTCGGCGGAGCCAGGCCGAGCACCTCATAGGTGAATGGTCCTACCGGCTGCGGGGCCAGGGTGCGGGTCTCGAACGGGTCGAGGTGATAAGAACGACCGTTGACAACGATGCTCACCGGCAGGCCGTAGGTGTTGAACAGGCGAATCGTCCCCGTCGGCTCCGTCAGCCGGGCCGCTTGGCGGGACCCATCGGCCACCTTCTTGTTCAGCTGGGCGATCTGGTCGGTGAGGCCGTCGCAGCGGGCCATCTGGTCAGTGACCTGGTCCCTGAGCTTCCCCGCCTGGGCTCGGGCCGAATCGAGATCGGCCCGCACTTGCTTGAGCGTCGCCTGGGTCTCGGCCAGCTCGGTCGCCTTGGCCTTGGCGTTTTGCAGGCTGAGGGTCAGTGTGGTGTTGAGAGACTCGACGGTGCTCTTCAAGGTTTCGAGGTCGCGGCGCACGCGGTCAACGTTGTCGAGCTTGGCTTGAATGGCCTTGAGCTGCTCCATCAGGGCGTCGGTGGACTTCTTCTGAGCTTCCTTTAGCTCCTTGACATCCTTGGCGGTCTGCTCGAGGGTGGGCTGCTTTTCGACCGCCTGCGTATCGCCGGCAGTAACCAGGGGGTGCGCGGAGAGAACCGCGGCGAGCGCGACGGGCAGCCGGAGCGTCTTGAGGAAAGCCATGGTGCGTTCTCCTGGGTGCGGGTCCCGGTGCGACTGCGAATGTCCGGCGGGCGGCGGCGCGGGCGGTAACGGCGGCAACTCGTTACCCTTTGGCCCCGGCGCCGGCTCGGGACTAGCCACCGGCGGTTCGCCCGATTGCGTGCCTCCGGCCCGGGGTGCCGGCGGAAGATCGGGGTGCCGGCTGGGATCGGTGACCGCGGGCTTCTCAGGGCCAGGCGAAGTGGCCAGGCCCGCCGGCCTGTCAACCCCGGGCGGCACCGGCGGCGGGGTAACAACCCTGTCCGCGGCGGCGCCGTTGTTATCGACATTAGATGAGGCAGGGTCGGTGTGCAAGTCAAATCCGGCAGGGTCCGGCGGCCTTTGCCCGTGCCAGGCCGCAAGAACGGCACAAAGCGCCACGACGATACCGCAGCAAGGCGCCAGCAACCAGGGTCGGCGGGGCAAACGGAGGTGAGGGGGGACTTCCGCGCGGGGATAGGGCGCGAGGCCCCGGCGAGCGCTCTCCCAAGCGCTCGCCGGAGCCTCGCGGCTAAACTCAGACCCTCAGTTTTCTTCGTACTGGGCAATGCGGTTGACGACGTCATCGCAATCCTCGCTCGTGTCGCCGGCCAGCTTGTAGTTCATCAGGAAGGCATCCTCGCCGCTGTCTTCATAGTAGGTGCGCAGCACGCGTACGGCCTTGAAATCCTCGGCGCGAAGAAGAGCTGCGCCGGCAGGTTGGTCTCGCGCACCTCAAGGGTGATCCGGGTGCGGCGGTGGCTGGAGAGCTTGCTGACCAGCTTGCCCACCATCTGCACGCCGACGCCCTGGCGGCGGTAGTTGGGGTGGACGGCGAAGTTCAGGATGTGCAGCTTGGTCTTGTGCAGCTCGTAGATCATGAAGCCGACGACCTTTTCGCCGCACTCGGCCACCATGCCGATGCAGTTGCGCTGGCGCGAGCAGCGCAGAAAGTCCTCTTCGCTCCAGGCGAATTCGAAGCTCGACTGTTCGGCCTGGAGCACCTCGGGCATGTCGCGACGGATCATCCAGCGGATGTGGACGCGCATCAGGCCCTGCTCGGTACGCCCCGTGCTTTCCTGCCTCATGACGGACTCCCTCCCCTCACGGCGCGCGAAGCCCCCTCCGTGGGTGGTCCACGCCTCCGCTCACGTTCCGGTTGTGATCGGCACGAACTCAGCAGAAAGGCCTGGCGGGATGCCCGAGAACCGTCGAATCAGGATGCTGACTCCCACATCACCGCCGAATCTTAGCAATGCCTTCCCCGCGGCTCAAGACCAACGCCCGCCGGTAGGCGACTCCCCGCGAAGCCGGGCCCGAGCCGCTAAACCACAAAGCAACAGCGAGGTCAAGGCCAGCGGGCGACGGCCGAACTCGCCTGCCCCGGACGCCACGGCAGAAGGCACGACAAAAGGCGGGGAGTCCCTTCCCCTAGCCATCGGCCCTCGTGGCCGGGAGCGCCCAAGTGATCGGGGGGCGGATAATGGGATGCGGCACAGATTACTGCCCGCGTTCCCGATTGGCAAACAGAATCTTCGCAAAAAGTCAAATATCGACGGTTGTTCATTTCTTTTCCCAAGGCTCGAGCCTAGTTCCCGGCCGGTTTTCCCTCCGGCACCGGTTCCGGCACCGGCGGCAAGGCCGGCGGGGCTGCGGGTGTCACCGGGGCGACGGGCGCGGAGCCCGGACGCACCTCGGGGCTTCCCGTCACCCCCGATGGGACCGGGGCCGGCGGCGTTCCTTCGATGACATTGACGGCGGCCTCGGCAGTGACGGGATCAGCTCCGGCGGTCGTCACCGACGCGGTGAGGAGCTGACGTCCCAGCTGGGCCGCTGTCACGTTTAGCGGCACCGTCTTTGATTCGCCAGGGGCCAGCAGCGGCAAGAGAGCCTCGACCTGGGCGCCCTCCGGATGGCGGAGCCCGCCCGACAGGCGGGCTTGCAGCAGCACGCGCCGGAGCGGTGCCGACGTATTATTGGTCAGCTGAAGAGTGAACGTCACACTTTCGCCGGCGCGAGCCGACAACGGGCCGGTGGCCGTGAGCCCGAGGGCCGGCCGTGCCAGGCGAGTCCGCAGGGTGCAGCTGGTCGCACAGGTGACGACGGCGGTGGTGAGCAGGTCGCCGGCGCCACCCGGCTGCAGGCCGACATGAAGCCGCGTTTCCCCACCCGGCGCAATGCTCCCCAGGTTCCAGGTCAGAAGGTTGCCGTGGACATCCGGTCGCGGATCGGCGCCGGTGACGCTGGCGTCCTCGGGGATCTGTTCCTCGACTCGCACCCGCAACGCCTCGGACGCGCCGACATTGCGAACCACCAGGTCGTAGACGAACGGCTTGCCCGCCGTGACCGTTGGCGGCGCCAGCTTTTCCACCGTGAGGCAAGCGGCCGGCATCGTCCCCACGGCGGCCACGCGCTGCATACCGGACCCGGTGGGCTGTCCCAGCTCGGGCAGCGGGTCCGAGGCGCGGGCGATCGGCAGGACTCCCGGCGCCGAAGGTTTCACCGGCACCACCGGCGCGATGTTGGGCGGCAAGGTATCGGTCACGGGGTGAGCAACGGCGATGACACGCGGCGTCCAGGCTCCGGGGACCGGCGTGACGCCCGCGGCTGGCGACTGGGCCCCCGCGCTGCCGATCCCGCCGGCGAGGAGGGCCCCGGCCAGCAGCGACCCCACGATGATCCGAGTGTTCTTACGCACGGCGCCCCCCGTTGCCCGTGTCAGTCCTCGACCCGGTACTTGCCGCGGCACTTCTCGACCGGGTACTTGACGGCGTTCTTGACCAGCTTAGCCCGCACCGCCTCGCTCAGGTCGATGCCGAGCGTGTTGCACAGGGCGAGCAGGTAACAGGTGACATCGGCCATTTCGTCGGCGATTTCGCCCATCTTGGCGTGATCGTTGACCACGCCGCGCGACGCCTCGTTCTCGATCCAGAGGAAGTGCTCCATCAGCTCGGCCGCCTCGACGGACAGGCCCATGACCAGGTTCTTCGGGCTGTGGAACTGCTCCCAGTCGCGCTCATGGACAAAGCCGCCCATGGCGTCGCGCAGTTGTTGGACCGTGGTGACGGTATCGGGCATGGCGGCGCGCTCCACGGGCGAGGGCCCCCGGTGCCGGACCTCACCGGCACCGCCACCCGGGCCCTAACTGCACACTCTGTACCATCGCGAGGCCGGCACTATAGCGAGCGCCGGCGGGGTGTCAACGTCGATCAGCGGCTTGGCCCCGGCCACGCGGCCTCTTGCCGTTCCCCCCGCCATCCGTGCAATGACGGCAGGCCAGGAGGAACGACGCATGGGTCTGCACGTCACGCTGGTGCAAGGCGGCGGACTGGGCTTCGACCAGGTGCCCGCCGTCAAGCGCATCCTCGAAGCCGCCGCCGTCCATCATCCAGTGGGACGAACACCTGGCCGGACTCGCCTCGCTGGAGCGTGGCGGCGAACCGCTGCCCAAGGCCCTGTTCGACTCGGTCCGCGGCACCGGCCTGGCGCTCAAGACAACGCTGCTGTCGCCGCCCAGCTCGCCGCGCGGCAACTTTAATGTGCAGTTCCGCCACGAACTCGGCCTGTTCGCCTCGGTCCGACCGCTCAAGAACCTGCGCGGACTCAAGGCACGCTTTCAGAACGTGGACATCCTCGTCCTCCGCGAGTTGACCGAGGACCTGTACGCGGCCATCGAGCATGAAATCGTCCCCGGGGTGGTGCAGAGCCTCAAGGTGGTCACCGACACCGCCTGCCGCCGCTTCTTTCGCTTCGCCTTCCAGCACGCGCGGCAGCTGGGTCGCAAGCAGGTGGCCTGTGTCCACAAGGCCAACATCATGAAGCTGGCCGACGGACTGGCCCTGGACGCCTTTCGGGCCGTGGCGCGGGACTTCCCCGAGCTGCAAACGCGCGAGTTGATCGTCGATAACTGCTGCATGCAACTGGTTTCTCGGCCGCAGCAATTCGACGTGCTGGCCATGGGCAACCTGTACGGCGATATCGTCAGCGACCTGGGCGCCGGCATCGTCGGCGGCATCAGCGCCACGCACGGCATCAACGTCGGCGACGGGGTCCGCGTCTACGAGTGCTTTCACGGGCGCGGCGCGTGCCGGAAGGAAAGGCCAATCCGGTGCCGTTGCTCTTGCCGGCCCTCGACCTGCTGGAGGCGCTGGGTCAGGGCGAGGCGAGCCGGCGCATCCTGGCGGCGCTCGAGGCCGTCTTCGCCGAGGGGAAGGTCCTCACGCCGGACCTGGGCGGCCAGGCCACGACCGTGCAGATGGCGGAGGCGATCGTGGCCGCGCTGCCGGGGTAGCTCTGCGGCGACGGCTGTGGTATGCTCGCCGGATACGAAACCGTTCTCGATCCCTCCCCACGGTCGTCGCGGAACTAGGCCGTCCGCCCGGAGGAGTGTCATGCACCACCACCCGCAACCGCATCCGCTGGCATCGAAGGATTCGCTGGTCGGGCGTTCGACCGGCGACGCCACGCCCAGCATCAGTGCTGCCGTGCGCACCCTGGCGGCGGGGCACGTGCTGGATGACATGGTGGGCCACACCGTACTGGGCCTGGTGCGCCCGGAGGCCGCACGCGGCATTTCCACGTCGTGGGAGGGCGTTCGGCGCCTGGTCGAGCGGCTGACGGCCCTGGGCTGCTACGTGCAGATTCAGGTCCATGCCGACCAGTGTTTTTGCGAGGTCCTGCGCGTGCTGGACGGTGCGGCCGTCGCCAAGCAACTGGCCATCGCCGATGCCCCCCGGCTGCCGGAGGCGGTCGCCAAGGCGGCGGTGGTGGCCTGCCTCGAAATGCAGCCGCCCGCCTGAGGCACACTCCCAATCGCAAGCGCCGAATGACAATCTCCCCTCGCCCCTGAACTGGGCAGGGAAGGTAACGAGAAATCCGCCTGGCACGATTTTGACACCTGGCCCGGGTGTCCTATAGTTCCATTGCTCGGCCCGCCCCAGGGTGGTCCGGGCCTTACAACTTGGGATTAACGCCCCTGGGGAGAGGCGTTATTTCACGGCGAAGGAGGGTAGCTTGGAGCTACAAGGGGATCCTCCTTCGCCACTTTTCTTTTCCTCCCTCTGCCACTCCCTCCTTGTCACGCCGCGACGGGCTCCAGTATCATCAAGGCGTCGTCCCCGATGATTCTCGGTCGGTTTCGCCGGCCGGGCGGACCCACCGTCCCGAGGGAGTCGCATCCATGTTTCGCTACCTCAGCGCACTGGCCGCCGTCGTGATGCTGGCCGCCGGCACACACGCCGCCGACAAGAAGCTCACCATCCGCTGGCATGGCCAGTCGTTTTTCGAGATCGTTTCCAGCGAAGGGACTCGCATCGTCACCGATCCGCACGCCATCGAGGCGTTCGGCCGCCAGCTGGTGTCCGCGGACATCGTCACCATCAGCCATCCGCACAGCGACCACAACCGCCTCGACGTGATCGAAAACAGGGACAAGGACAAGGACAAGATTAAGATTCTGAATGGCATCAAGGAGGAGGGGAAACGCTACGCCTGGAACACCGTCGACGAAAAGGTGAAGGGCATCCGCATCTACTCCGTTGGCACCTTTCACGACAACATGCAGGGGATGAAACGCGGGCTCAACTCGGTGATGGTCATCGAGGTGGACGGCTTCCGCATCGCCCACCTCGGCGACCTGGGCCACAAGCTGAGCGCCAACCAGCTCAAGGCCATCGGGCAGGTGGACATCCTGATGATTCCGGTCGGCGGCATCTACACGCTCAACGGCAGCGAGGCCAAAGAGGTCGTCGAGCAAATCAAGCCGCGCTACGCCATCCTGCCGATGCACTACGGCATCAAGATGCAGTACGAGGACCTGCTGACGGCCGATGAGTTCCTCGACGAGCAGGACAACGTGCGCGAGGGCCATCCGGCGGAGTACACGCTGGAAGTCGGCGCCAAGCCGCCCGAGAAGCCGCAGATCGTGCTATTGGCGTGGACGGACAAGAAGTGAATAGGCGAACGGGGGGCGTCAGCCCCCCGGTTCTTCGCATCACCGGGGGGCTGACGCCCCCCGTTCGCCAGATCACCGGGGGGCTCGACGCCCCCCGTTCGCCAGATCACCGGGGGGCTGACGCCCCCCGTTCGCCAGCCTTTACCGGTTCGTCTGAATCACATCCGCGGCGAAGCGGGCGCTGTTGCGGACATCGCGATCGGCATCGGCCTGGGCGGCCCGCTGGAGAGCGGCCAGGGACCGCGGCGAGCCGATCAGTCCCAGCGCCCGCGCCGAGGCTTCCCGCACCACCGGGCTCGTATCGTTGGCCAGGGTGCTGGTGAGGGCGTCAACGGCCTTGTCGGCCTTCATCCGACCCAACTCGATGGCCGCGTCGGCCCGAGCCTCGGCGTTCGGGTTCGACAGGTGCTGCATGCGCCGGTCGATGTCGGCCGAACGATTGTCCGGGCCCGCCGCTCGCAGGATCGGAGCCGGGACCAGTTCAGGTGTCGCCGAGGCAACCGGGGCCGTTGGCGCGGGGGCCGTCGTGGCGACCGGCGGGGCCACGGCGGTAACCGGCGGGGCCGCCGTGGTCACCGGGGCGGGATAGCCAGGCTGCACAACCAGCGGGGCCGGCTGCACCACCACGGTCCCCGGGTAGTAGTACGGGTAGTAGGGGTAATACGGCCGGTAGTAGCCGGGACCGTAGATCGGCAGGCCGATGCCGATGCCGATGACCCAGCGGGCCGAGGCCGGACCGGAGAACGCCAGCAGCGCGAGGGTCGCGCAGGCCAGCAGCAGCACTCGTCTCATGGCACACCTCCTCTGTTGGGGGCGACATCACCCGTGGGCTGCGGGCGGGTCCCATCTATCAGCATCGTCCGGACGGTCGGGCCGGTCCAGCAATTCTTGCCGCGGCCGGGCCGTGCGGCGCGGGATTATGCCGCTTGTGCGTCGGCCGTCAAGGTCAGGAGCCGGCCGCAGCCGCTACCCACGACAAGTCCGGCAGAGTTTTCGGAACGGCTGGGTGGCACGCCCTGAGGTACTCCGAAGGGCGTGCCGTCCGTGCAGCACGCCCTTCGGAGTACCTCAGGGCGTGCCACCCCAAAGGGCTGTCTTGGAACGATGCAATTTACGCGCAACGTGCCGGCCTTCAGCCCTCGCATCTTCGCGCCCCGGGCCCGCTGGTCCGGTGAGACGGCTGCCAGGCGCTTGATTCCCACGCCCCGGGTACTTAAGATCAAGTCCAGTTGGTGTGCACATCGCTTTCGGAGGAATCACGATGCACCGGGCGTGTCTGTTATGCCGGCCGCTGGGTCTGGCCCTGCTCGTTCTGCTGCCGTGGGGCAGTGTCCGTGCGGCGGAGAAGCCAAGCAAGGTCACGTTCGACACCGGCGACGGCGTCACCCTCCAGGGCACCTACTACGTCAGCCCCAAGGGGAAGGACGAGCCGGCGGTGCTGCTGCTGCACAAGATCGGCAGCGATAGCCACAAGGATGGCTGGGACAGCCTGGCCGACAAGCTCAACGACAAGGGCTACACCGTCCTGAGCTTCGACTTCCGCGGCCACGGCAACAGTACGGCGGTCGATCCGAAGTTCTGGGACTACGCCTACAACGCCAAGGCCACCCGGGGCAGCATCCTCGATCCCAAGACCGGCAAGAAGAAGGAGTCGATCAACTACAAGGACTTTGCTCCGAGTTATCTCCCTTATCTGGTCAACGACGTCGCCGCCGCCAAGATCTTTCTGGACGATCGTAACGACGCCGGCGAGTGCAACTCTCATTCGGTGATCTTGATTGGCGCTGAAGATGGCGCCGCTCTGGGCGCGATGTGGATGGCCTCGGAATGGAGTCGCTACTCAGCGACGGTCAACTATCCGTTTGGCAAGGCACAGGGGCCCATCATTCGAGGCATCGGCGAGGATCCCGAAGGGAAGGATCAGTATGCCGCCATCTGGCTGAGCATCACGCCGGCCCTGAGCGGCAAGATCGGCGTCGCCGGCGCCCTCCGCAGCTGGATCACCCTGGCCGGCAAGGAACACAAAGTTCCCATGGGCTTCCTCTTCGGCGACAAGGACGAGACGGGCCAACGGCACGCCGAGGAGTTCATTCGTATCCTCAAGGGGCCCGACCCCAGGGAGAGCAAGCTCGCCTTCACCGCTTCGCAGGCCATCAAGGACACCAAGCTCACCGGCAGCAAGCTGCTGCACGACAGCCTCGACACGGAGAAGATGATTCTGACGTACCTGGGCAAGCTCCGCGACTCGCCCAAGAATTTGCCCCACAAGTGGACCAAGGTAGACCTGAGTACCACCGGTTATGTGTGGCGCTTCAATCCCGTGCGCCCCCCATTGCCGCCAAGGACGACAAGGGGAAGGCGCTGGAGCCGATCCCGCTGTCCGCGCTGGGCATCGTGCCGCAGTAGACGGTTTGCCTAGAAGTTAGCCCGACGCGCCAGCGAGGGTTCTCGCTAATCCCTCGCTGGCGCGTTGGGCTAACAAGCCGAGCCGAGGCAGCGGACCCCGCGGAACGTCCCGGAAATTGCTTGACAAGGGCAAGAGAGCCTCTAACATTGAGGCACCTGCTGCAGCCAGCCTCATCCGCGCGGCCGCGCTGATGGGGCAGTGAAACAGAACGCGGCGTTTCTTCGCCGAAGGAGTGTAGTCCCATGTCGCAGCCGCAGCGTCGCCGTCGCCTGGAAGTCGAAGACATCGGTGACGTGACCGTGGTGAATTTCGTCGACCGGCGCATTCTGGACGAGCAGAACATCCAGGTGATCGGCGAGCAGCTCTTCAGCCTGGTGGACGAAGTTGGGCGCCGCAAGATTCTGCTCAACTTCGGCAATGTCGAGTTCCTGTCCAGTGCCGCCCTCGGGAAGCTGATCGCCCTGCAAAAGAAGCTCCAGGCCGTGGGCGGGCGTCTCATCCTGTGCAACATCGATCCTGAGATCTACGAGGTGTTCGAGATCACGCGTCTCGACAAGTTCTTCACCATTCAGAAGGAAGAGCAAGCGGCGTTGCAGGCGTTCTAGTGAGGTGTGCGTTGGGGCGCGGCCTCTTGGCGGGGCCGGCCCCTGCCGTAGCGGGCATTCGCCCGCCCAGGCATCCCCGGCTGGCGGCCGGGTTCCGGCCCCCTGACACCGGTGCCGGCCAAGGAAGGAAATGGAGTCGGACATCCAGAGCGGATCGTTCGGGTCCGGCATCGGTGCGTTCCGGCTCATCCTCAGCCCCTCTCACCCAGCGGTCCCGGCCCGGGTCACCAGGGTGATTGTTGCCCATGCGGACGGCGAGGCGCGATCGGCCCGGCGGGTATTCGTCCGGGCCTGGGCGCGGTGTTCATCGACGGACGCCGCTCGGTCCGGAGGCTCTGGCCTGTGCCTTTAGCTCCTAGAACGCTCATGACCTCTCCTCCCGAGTCCGGCTCCTCATCCACCGTGGATGTGGTGATCCCCAGCGACCCCGCCGAGGCCCGCCGGGTCCAGGATGAGATCGAACGCCTCCTCCGCCTGCACGATGCCAGCGAAAAAGACATCTTCGGCATCCGCCTGGCCCTCGAAGAAGCCCTGGTCAACGCCATCAAGCACGGCAACCAGATGGATCGCTCCAAAAAGGTGACCATCCTTTCCGTCGTCCAGCCCGAACGTATCGACATCCACATCACCGACGAGGGGAACGGGTTCGACCCGGGCGACGTTCCCGACCCCACCGCGATCGAGAACATCGAACGGCCGTGCGGCCGCGGCCTCATGCTCATGCGCCACTACATGAACGAGGTCACCTTCGCCGGCCGCGGCAACTCCGTCCGCATGGCCAAAGTCCTTCGCAACGGTAAGAAATAGTCATTAGTCCGTGGTCCATAGTAGGAACACTACGGTGGGTGGCACGCCCTGAGGTACTCCGAAGGGCGTGCTGGGTTGACTGCACGCCCTTCGGAGTACCTCAGGGCGTGCCACCCTGGGTAGTCCGTGGTAGCAACACTACGGACTACGGACTACGGGCTGATGACTAATGACCACGCCGATGATGCAGCAGTACCGGGACGCCAAGGCGCGTCACCCGGGCATGCTCCTGTTCTTTCGCAACGGCGATTTCTACGAACTCTTCGAAGACGACGCGGAACTCGGCTCGCGCCTCCTCGGGATCACCCTGACCAAGCGCGACAAGGGCATCCCCATGGCGGGTGTGCCTCACCACGCCCTGGACCGCTACCTGGCCCGGCTCCTCCAGTCCGGTCAGCGCGTGGCCATCTGCGAGCAGGTCGAGGACGCCGCCCAGGCCAAGGGGCTGATCCGTCGCGAGGTGACGCGCGTGGTCACGCCCGGCACCCTGACCGAGGACAACCTGCTCGATCCGCGCCGCCTCAACCATCTGGCAGCGATCTGGCCGATGGGGGAGCAGATCGGCCTGGCCTGGGTGGAGCTGAGCACCGGGCAGTTTGAGGCCGCCGACATGTCCGGGCCAAGCCTGGCCGACGAACTGGGCCGGCTCGGACCCGCCGAATGCCTGATCCCGGAGGGGGGACCCGTCGCGCTGGGCGAGCGCCTGCGCGAGGCGGCGCCGGCCATGGCCCTCACCCCTCGGCCCAACTGGACCTTCGATCCGACTACCGCCCGCGCGGGGCTTCACCGCCATTTCAGCGTCAATACGCTGGCGGGGTTTGGCTTCGACGACGAGCAGCCCTGCCTGGTGGCCGCCGGGGCGCTCTTGCATTATGTCGAGGAGACCCTGCGGGCGAGCCTCGGCCACCTCAGCCGGCTGCGGCCCTACCGGCTGGATCGCTTCCTCTTCCTCGACGAGGTCACCCGACGCAGCCTCGAACTGACTCGCACCCTTCGGGACGGCAAGCGCGAGGGATCGTTGCTGTCGGTCCTCGACCGCACCGTGACGGCGATGGGTGCCCGGCTGCTGCAGGAATGGGTGGTGGCCCCGCTGGCCCAGCGCAGCGCCATCGAGGGCCGGCTCGATGCCGTCGAAGAGCTGCGCGACGAACAGGGACTGCGGACCGAACTGCGGTCAGCCCTGGGCGAGGTCGCCGACCTGCAGCGGCTGACGACACGGGCCAGCACCGGCCGGGCCTCGCCCCGCGACCTGGCCGGCGTCCGCGACTCCCTGCGCCTGCTCCCCCGCATCAAGGCGAAGGTGACAGCCCGGCGCTCCGGCCTGCTCAGCGACCTCGAAGCCCACCTGGAGCTGTGTCCCGACCTGCGCGAGTTGCTGGATGGCGCCTGGTCGATCAGCCGCCGGCCTTGCCGCGCGAGGGAGGCCTGATCCGCGCCGGCTATGACGCGGAGCTCGACGAGCTCCACGCCATCACCCGCGACGGCAAGGAATGGATTGCCCGCTTCCAGGCCGAGGAAATCACCCGCACCGGCATCCCCAGCCTGAAGGTTGGCTACAACCAGGTGTTCGGCTACTACATCGAGATCACCCATACCCACGCCGGGAAGGTTCCCTCCGATTATCAGCGCAAACAGACGCTGAAGAATGCCGAGCGCTATGTCACGCCGGACCTGAAGGCGTATGAGGAGAAAGTGCTGACGGCCCAGGAGAAAATCCATCAGCGCGAGTACGACCTGTTCGTGATGCTGCGCAATCGGGTGGCGGCCCAGACACAGCGGCTGTTGCAGACGGCCGAGGTGCTGGCGACCCTCGATGTACTGGCCTCGTTGGCGGATGTGGCCATGTCGCGCGGCTACTGCCGCCCGGCCCTGTCCGACGACGCGGTGCTGACCGTGGCTGACGGCCGGCATCCGGTGCTCGACCAGGTGCTGCCGCCCGGGACGTTTGTGCCCAACGATGTGGCCCTGGGGGCGGGCGACGGCCAGCTTTGGCTGATTACCGGGCCGAACATGGCGGGCAAATCGACCTTCATCCGTCAGGTGGCGCTCCTGACGCTATTGGCCCACATGGGCAGCCTGGTGCCGGCCCGGGAGGCGACCATCGGCGTCACCGATCGCATCTTCACCCGCGTCGGCTCCAGCGACAACCTGTCGGGCGGCCAGAGCACGTTCATGGTGGAGATGACGGAGGCGGCCAATATCCTGAACAACGCGACCCGGCGCAGCCTGGTGATCCTCGACGAAATCGGCCGGGGGACAAGTACCTACGACGGCGTCTCGCTGGCCTGGGCCATCACCGAGTACCTGCACGACCGCCTCGCCTGCCGGGCGCTGTTCGCCACGCACTACCACGAGCTGGCCCAGCTGGCCGAGCGCCTGCCGGGACTGCGGAACTACAATGTGCTGGTGCGCGACTGGGAAGACGAGATCGTGTTCCTGCACAAGATAGCGGCCGGCAGCGCCGACAAGAGCTATGGTATTCACGTCGCGCGCCTGGCCGGCGTCCCGCAGGAAGTCCTCGGGCGAGCCCGGGAAGTGCTGGCGGAGCTGGAATCGCACCCGATGGCCCTGGGCGAACGGCCCACGGCCCCGGGCCGGCGACGACGACGGGAACGCGAAGCGGTGCCCGGTTTGTTTGATGCGCTCAACGAAGAAAGCCACCACGAAACACACGAAACACACGAAACACACGAAAAAGGAAATGCGGTGGATTCCATTTGATTCTCTTTTCGTGTGTTTCGTGTGTTTCGTGGTTTGGCGTGTTTGGAGTTTGTCATGGAGTTTCGTCCTGGGACCATCGACGGCGTTGTCTGGAGCCCCCTGAAGAAGTTTCACGATCCGCGCGGTTGGCTGTGCGAGCTGTTCCGCCACGACGAGTTGCCCGCCGAGTTCCACCCCGTGATGGCCTACATCTCGATGACCGAGCCCGGGGTGGCCCGCGGGCCGCACGAACACATCGATCAGAGCGATTGCTTCTGTTTCCTGGGGCCGTCGAACTTCAAGGTCTATCTTTGGGACAATCGCAAGGGCTCCGCCAGCCACGGCGCCTCCCAGAGCGATGTCGTCGGTGCCGACAAGCCGATGCTGGTAATCGTCCCACCGGGCGTGGTCCACGCCTACAAGAACGTCGGGTCCGATCCGGGGATCGTCTTCAACTGCCCCAATCGGCTTTACAAGGGGTGGCACCGCACGGGGTGGATCGCCGGCCAGGGGGTCGACGAGGTGCGGCACGAAGACAAGTCCGACAGCCCGTTTCAGCTCGATTGACTACCCCGCGCAAACGCACCCTGACCCCCGCCACGAAGCTTCACCCCCAACGCGACCATCGCGAGGCTGGCGCCGGCAGCCACCTCGGCCGAGCACGGATGGGTGAATGAGTGCGTCCGGATGGCGGCAGAATGATAATGGTGCCACGAGGGTGCCAGCACCATGCCACGAGGGTGCCATCACGGTGCCATCAGGGTGCCACGAGGGTGCCAAGGGTGCCATCAGGGTGCCACGAGGGTGCCATTAGGGTGCCAAGGGGTGTCCGAAGATGTGGTGGCACCTTCAGCTGACCTGTCTGGACCCGTTCAGAGTCACGGAGCGGGCGGCGTCAGCCGAGCCAGTGAGGCCCGCGTGTCGTTGACCAGCGAGACAATGCCGGACATCAGCCCTTCGCCGCGCAGGCCGCCGTTGGCGAAATCTTGTAAGGCCCGGCTCTTCAAGTCGAGGAGCCGATCCTCCAGGTACGCCCGCCGGGCGGCCGGGTCGCTGGGAGCGGCGGGATCGGCCTCCTGCCCGCGGGCAATCAACTCCAGCCGCCGTATCTCCTGGTAATACGACTCAAAGCGCCGCAATTGCCGCAGCCGCAAATAGCCGTACACCGCCACCACTCCCGAGACGAAGGCCCCGATCCCCCCCAACGCCTTGCCCAGGCCGGAGAGCAGCTCCGGCGTCAAGAGCGGCTCGTTGCGGCGCATGTAGCGTTCGGTGCCGGTGTGCAGCGGGAACTGCGGCACCTGGCCGCGCAGGGGAGCCGGACGAATCAGGCCGTTCATTGGGCCGTCGAACACCGTTTCCAGCAGCCGGGACACCGCCTTGGGATCGGTCGGCGCGTAGGCGATCAGCAGCAGCGGCGTGGCGATGGTGCGGCACGGCTTCTCGGGGACCGGGGGATCGACGCTGTAGGTGTAGGGCGGGATGTCCACGGCCGTGAAGCTGGCCCGGTCGATCCGCACCTCGCCCGTCTCCGTCGGACGGATGCGATCAAGGCAGTAGGCGTCGGCGAAGGGGAGTGGGACCAGGCGATAGCCGGCCACGGTCACCAGGTCGCGGGCCAGGATGGAGGGCAGGGTGGAGAGCAGGAAGATGCCGTCGGGCAAGTCGCGGAGGGCGCGCTGGTGCTCGGCTTCGGTCAGGCCGCGGAGGTGGTCGAGCTGCTGGCGCAACTGGGCGGGGGTGGTTTCGTCGAGGACATAGTCGCCGGGCCGGTCGCTCTGGGCGCGCGCAGGCCGGCAAAGGCCAGGACATCGCGGGCCAGGAAGTGCAAGGTGGTGGTGGCCGGGCCCAGGCCGACACGTCGCCCCTTGAGGTGTTCGATGCCGCCCTCGGCCAGCTCGGCCCGCATCAGCAGTTGCAACGGCTCCGGCGATAGCGCCGCCACCTGGCGCACGTTGGCGTATTCGCGGCGGGCCACCCCGCCCGGCACCAGGGCCACATCAATCGGATTGGGCAGATCGACCAGCTCGATGGCGTCCAGCGAACCATACGGCTGGGCGGAACGTTCCACCTCGAGGCCGTGCTGCCGGGCGGCGTCCGCCAGACGCTCGGCCAGGAAGGCGCGGTTCGGATCGAGATCGACCAGCATATTCAGCCGGTAGGTGTGCGCCCCCCAGGAGCGGAAGAAGAGGACAGCCCCCACGGCGATCAGGACCAGCCCCAGCAGCAGCAGTTCCGCCATCCGCAGCCAGCCGGCGAGCCGGCGGCGCGGCGGGAGCACAGGCGTCGGCACAGGATCCGTCGAGGTACTCATGCGGGGTGCACATCAGGGTAGCCGCGCAGGTCGAACCGATGGTCGTGAGACTAAGGCACCGGACGGGCGGCGTCAAGCAGGCCGCGCCGGTCGATACGCGCACGATGAAATCGAGGGTCAGGCGGAAGTCCTCCACGCCGCTCGACTCGCCGCTGACGGGAAACTCCAGCGCCCCACCGGCCTGGAACGATTCGTTGAACTTGTAGCGTACCCCCACGGCCAGGGTCACGTTGTTGTGACCTGTCACGTCGGTGGCCCCAAAGTTGATGAGGTCCCCCCCCTCGAAGTCCTGGTCCTGTTCCTTGCCGTTCTTGGTGTAGTACTGCCAGTTCAACTCGAGCAGCGGGTAGATCTTGTGCAAGTTGGCCACGTCATAGTCCAGGTGCAAGCTGGTGAAGAAGTAGTCGCTGCGGGAGCTATCCACGCCGAAGTTATAGCCGATTTCGCCCAGCACATTAAAGCTGCCGTAGGACGATCGGAAGAAGTTCTGGCCCATGACCACGTAGGGGACCAGCGACAGCGTGCCCGTGTCCTGAAAGACTTCCTTGCTGCCGGTGGGGATCTCGAAGGTCACGCCCAGGGCGCCGAGGGTGCCGCTCTGCTCGTTGCGGAGGAAGGTCCACTTGGGTCCCAGGTTGATTTCGGCGAAGCCGCTGCGATCGCCGTTATAGGGCGAAACCGCTCCGCCGTTGGGGTTGATCCAGATGCCGCCCAGCTTGTTAATGACGATGGACCATTGGTCGGTCAGCGCCAGCCGGCCCTGGACGCCGGCGAATTCGATGTCGCCGCCACGGAAGCCGGGATTCTTGTTCGGGATGGTTTGATACAGGAAGATCGGACGCAACTCGGTCAGGGCACGCGGGTCCTCAAAGAGGAAGGGGTTCGTCATCGGCGAGATAAAGCCGTCGAAGGCGTGATCGCTCTGGAGCGGCTTGCGAATGCCGTTGCCGCAGAACGGGCCGGTCTGCAGGTCGAAGATTTGCTTGGTCTTGTCCCAGAAGCCGGTGCCCGGGGCGGCAGCGCCCGGTCCGCCGTCCGGCGCGACGCCGTTGTTGTACAACTCGCCCGGTCCGGGATTGTTGGGGATGCCCGGCGGCGGCAGCGGCGGTGGCCCCACCGGCGGCGCGGTCGCCCCGGGCGGCGGTGCCGGCGGCGGCATACCATCGGCCTGGGCCCGCACCACCAGCGGCGGCAACGCTGCGCTCGCAGCCCACGACACGCGGGTCACCGAAGGGGCTGGCGGCGATGCGAGCGGGGCGGCCAGGGCAATCGGTGCTCCGAGGGTGACGGCCGGCTCCGGCCGCTCCGCTGCCACCGCCCGCCATACCACCTCGTCCGCGGCGCGGGCCCCGGTTGTGGCAAGCCCCACCGCCAGTCCCAGGCTGCTCAACCATCTGCCCTTCATGGCTCGACCCTCCGTCGGCGTGCGAACGTCCCTTGTCACCACGGCCGTCCCCCCGCTCAGGCGAGGGGCAGGACTTCTCCTCCCCCTCGCCCCGGTACTCCGGGGAGAGGGGTCGGGGGTGAGGGGGTTCTTGTCTCGCGCGATTCAGCCCCCTCACTCCCAGCCCCTCTCCCCCGAGTACGGGGACGAGGGGAGATTATCACCTGCCGCCGTTCAGCGCCGCTGGCCAATTGTCGAGGCCAGGAACAGCACCTTGCTCAGCGGGGGCGGTGGCTTCGGCGCAGGCGGCTTCGGCGGCGGCACTTGCGGCGTCACCGGCGGCAGCAGCTCGCCATAGTCGTATTCCAAACCCACCGAACCCTGGCCCAAAGTCACGAAGAACTGGTCGTTGCTTTCCTTCGTGCCCGCGCTCACCCCGTTCACTGTGCCCAGCGTGTACTTTCCTTCCAGGAAGTTGGCCGGCGGCGTCTTGGTGATCGTGTAGCTGCCTGGACGCAAGTTGCCGAACTGGTACAGGCCGGTCGAACTGGTTTGCACCACCACGTGGACCAAGGCCCCCAGGTCGTTGGTGCCGGTCAAGGTCACCGTTGTCCCGGAGACGGGCGGATCGATGCTCTGCCGAACGCCGCTGTTGTTCAGGTCCACGTAGACATAGCCGGACAGACTGGACGGCTGAAGCTTGGCGATGTCGTTGTTCGGCGCGGTGGCACCGGGACCGACGGTAATGCCGCTAATGACGTTCGGGCCCCGCGGCGCTGCCGGCGATGGAGGCGACGTTGCCGCGCGTCTTCAGGCCGGTCAGGAAGCCGGCCGGCTGAGTCGTTTCCGTGACGGTGTAGGTCCCCGGGCGCAAGTTGCCGAAGCTGTACGACCCGTCGGCCGCGGTCTGGGTGGTCAGGGCGGTGATGGCCCCCAGATCGTTGCTGCCGGTGAGCGTCAGGGTGAGGCCGCCGAAGCCGGTCGTCTCCGTCGGGTCCTTGATGCCGTTATCGTTGGCATCGAGATAGACATAGCCTGAGACAGCGGCCGGCTGCAGCTCCGCGAAGTCGTTTTCGGTGGAGTTCGCGCTGGTCAGGTTGACGGCAATGGTGTGCGAGCCGGCGCTGTTGAGAATGACCGCCCCGCCGCTCGAACGTCAGGCCGGGGAGGTAGCCGGGCGGGGTGCTGGTCTGAAGGATCGTGTACGGGCCCGGCTTCAGGGCGTTGCTGGGGATGTAGTGGTAGACGACCTCGACCTGGGCCGACTCGCTGGTGCTGTGCAGGACCAGCAGATTGCCCGGACCGCTCGCGCTGGAGGTCGAGCCGGCATGGGCGGACAGGGTCAGCGAGCCGGTGCCCTCGAACTCCTGCAACAAGGTCGGGTCGCTGACGGTGATCGAGGTTGGGGTTCCGGATTCGGTCTGCACGCCCGAGTCGTAGCCGCTGGTGCCGCCGAAGTCGATGGTGCCGTCGAAAGCCGAGGCGTTGAACGAGGCGCTGGCACTCGCCTGGGCGACCAGCGGGTTGAGCCCGGGGACGCTCAACGTCACGTTGCCGTTGATCGATCCGCTGATGGTCCCCGCCTCGGAATCGAGGTTCTCGAACTGGAATTCGGTCTGCATGGTGGGCGTGTTGATGATATCCACGCTCAGGAGCGTCCCGAGCGACGGATCGAACTGTGCCAGGGGCTCGGTCTGCGTCCACCCCGTTTTCTGGCTGGCGAAGGTGACGAGGACCGGCATCGTCGCCGGCGCCTGGCTGACGCTGTTGTCGGTGGTGAACTGGTAGAAGCCGTTGACATCGGTAACGGCAGTGGCGATGGGGTTGCCCGTGGCCGTGGTGCCGTGGAACAGCTCGAGGGTGTTGCCGGCGATGGGCGTATCGCTGCCGTGGTAGAGGCCGTCGTTGGCGACGTCGTTGAAGACATAGCCGCTGATGGTCGCGGCGCTGAGGAGTTGCCGCTCTTCGAGGGTTTCGAAGGCGGGGCGAGCCGGGGCCGGGCGGGCGGCGCACCGGTGACGACCCAGGAACGAAAAGACGCTCATGGCTTGGTCCTCTTGCGAACTCGGCGACGGTCAAAACAAGCGGTACGAATCCTCCTCCCCTCGCCCCCCGTACTCGGGGGAGAGGGGTTGGGAGTGAGGGGGTCTCTTCCCCAGACCAGAACCCCTCACCCCCAACCCCTCTCCCCCGAGTACGGGGGCGAGGGGAGAACATTCCTTACCGCTCTGTCAACGCCGGGCGGTGGGACGGCCGCCCTCTGGGGCCTGTGACTACCAGCGGAACTCCAGCCCCAGGGTGATGCCCTGGGCGTGGAACGCGCTGCTCTGGAAGGCGAACGCTGGCCGGGCCGGGCCCACGACCGGACCGAAGGGCGGGATCTGGGTCGGGTTGACCACGCGGTCAATTTCCGGCCCCGGGCGCACCACGCTGCTGACATAGAGGTAGTCGTACCCGGCAAACAGCCGCAAGCCCTCGCACACCTGGTAGCCCAGGCGCAGACTGCTCTCGGGCACGAAGGCGAAGTGGTCGCGGCTGTGGACGCCCATGTTCGTCGGCTGAGCCAGCAAGCCGCCGCTGAAGTGAGTCACGGCCCCCGTGGAATCGGTGACCGCCGTGCTCCCTTCGATGTCCACGACCTGGTGCATCTCGCCGACGGCCACCTTGGTGTCGAGGTCGAGGAACCAGCGCCCGTGGCGGAACTCGGTCTCAAAGCCGATCTGCCCGCCGTTAAACTGGTTCGTCGTGCGGAACTGATCGGCGACACCGAAGCTGATGGGCGGTCCGCCGTCGGCCGTCGTCAGGTTTTCCGAGATGAACAGCTTCTCGTCGAGGCTCAGGTAGCGATAGCCCAGGTAGCCGTCCACGCTGACGCCGCAGCCGAGGAAGCAGCCGCTCACCAGATTGGTGCGCAGGTTGGCGTCGCCCCCCCACAGCTGACTGGTCATGTGTACGTTGACGGCGCCGGCCACCACTCCTGGATAGGCGACGATCTCGGCGTCCTCCGTCGGGGAGATCGGCACAAACGTGCCGGTGTTGGCATTGAACTGAAAGCCCGGGTTGGCGAACGGGCGGAACAGCGCCGGCGAGCCGGGGGAGAACGCGCTGAAGTTGGTTGTCTGCTGGCTCAGCGCAAAGACGCTACCGTCGATGCCGAAGGTATGCTCGTCGTCGCACCACCAGCCCGCGCGGAGCCGCCCCCCGGACCGGGGGTCACTGCCGCCGACGTTGCTGTTGCCGAACAGCACCGTGGTATCGGACCGCCCCAGCGACCCGGTGATCTGCCCGGGCGTGCTGTCGATGATCAACGGCGCCGGCCCGGTCGTTACCAGGGCGGGCACGTGCTGGCCCTGCATCCACCACAGCAGGTACTCGCCGCTGATCCACCAGCGATGCTGCGGCGCACCGCAGCAGTCGTTGAGGCAGAAGGCTCCGGCTCCGTCGCAATTGGCTGGGCCACAGGGGACGCAGGAGCATGGGTTGCAACCCAGGCAGGTGGGGCTGGTCACCGGCACCAGGCGGGGCGGGGGCAGGGGGTTGGCCGGTTTCGTCACCGGTGGGTCGTCCGGCCCCTCGGGCCCTTCCGGCAGCAGCTTCGGCCCATCGCTTTTCTGGCGCGAAAGACGACGGGTGCATCCGCGTCGCTGCCGCTGTAAGAAACCCGGCGAAAGCCATCCGGTGGGGGCGAGTTACTCGCCGTCAGCGGCACCGGGGCGCCGAAGGTCGCAGCAGGGCCCGAATCAAGGCTGGCCGGCGTGGGCGGCAGCGGCACGAGTCGAGTCGCAGCCACGGCTGCCGGCGCTGTGGTGCCGGACGCCGTTTTGGGCGACGCATGCCACTGCACGTCTTCCGCCCATGCTGAGCCGGCTGTCAGGCCCAACGAGATCCCCAGGCCGTACAGCCAACCACGCCGCGACAGGTGGCCCCACACATGGCGTCTCATCAGGCGGTCCTCCGTTGGTCTGGGGCGCGGCGGCCGGGACGGGGCCGGGGCCGCACCCGGCATGGGCCGGGACGGGGGAGCACCTTGCGCGAGAAGGGAGGCGGCGACGTGCGCGTCAGGCTAGGCACCCGTCCGTGGGCTCATCTTGTCGATCCAACTCTCCTTTCGGCACAAGACGCGGGTAGGCCGAAGTCGTTCGGGCCCGACGGGCGGTCGGCACAGGGCGCGGACACTGCGCACCCCGAACAGCCCGCACACGCGGCAGGGTTTAACAAAGGGGGGATGGCGAGGGAGGAGGCATTAGAGCTTGCGGAAAGAACGACGTCCACGCCGCCCATGTTGTGGCACGGTCTCCTGACCGTGCCACTCAGCTCGACCAAAGGTCTCCTACAGCCGCTCGCGCTCCAGCATTCTGGGGAGACCTGCGGTCGGCGGCAGTGGCACGGTCAGGAGACCGTGCCACAACGCGGGCGGGCGGAGTTCTGTGCCAAACAGGGTAGTTCTGTGCCACCGATGGCACAGAACTTATTCGCCGCTACCGCTTACTATTATTTCACTTGCGCTGTCGCGACCGAGTTCCGTGCCAAGATTTGGGAGGGTATGGGTGCAGCTCCACCCGTTCCACGGTTGGCGGCGATTCATCAGACCGAACCTAATGCCCGCCGCCCGCTTCCACGACGTTGCTTAACCGTCCGATGCCGGCGACTTCGATGTGTACGATATCGCCGGCTGCTAATGTGAAGTCGTCTGGCGGAACGATACCGGTCCCGGTCAGCAAGATGGCACCCCCAGGGAAGCTGTTGTCGCGCCCGAGCCAGGCCACGAGGTCCTCGAACGAGCGCTTCATTGCCCCCAGCGAGGTCGAGCCCTCGAACACGACCGAGCCCCTCTGCTCGATGGCCAGGCGGATACCGACCTGGTCCAAAGGTGGCATGGCATCCGCCAGGGTGATGGCTGGACCCAGGGAGCACGAGTGATCGTACACCTTGGCCTGGGGCAGGTAGAGCGGGTTTTCGCCCTCGATGTCGCGGGCGCTCATGTCGTTGCCGATGGTGTAGCCGACGATGCGCAGGGCCGGCGAAATGACCAGGGCCACTTCGGGTTCCGGCACGCTCCAGCGGCTATCGCGCCGCACCCGCACCGCCGCCCCCGGGCCGACCACGCGCGCGGCGGTCGCCTTGAAAAACAGCTCCGGCCGTTCCGCATTGTAGACGAGGTCGTAGAAGCGAGCGGCCCCGACCGACTCACGCTCCCGAGCCTCGCGGCTGCGCTTGTAGGTGACGCCGGCGGCCCAGACCTCTTGCTGTTCGACGGGGGCCAGCAGCGTCGCCTCACTCAGCGGAACCGGGCGGGCGTCGCCGACAAGGTCCCGGACCGCCGCCGCGGGATCCTCGGCATGGAGGACGGAGCCCAGCGAATCCGTCGCCAGCCAACAAGCCCGGCCCTCGGCCACCACACCGACCCGGACCTCGCCGCTCCGCAGTCGCGCCTTGCACAGTTGCATCGAGCACCTTCTCGCCACAGAGGATTGAAGTCCCACCCTCCAATAGAAAAAGGACTTGCACCAGGTGCAAGCCCTCTTTCAACGCGGGGCGCCGGCCGAAGGTCTTGTGTGCGGGGATCCTACGGACGGCGCCAGGAGATTGGGCGGGGTTTGACTGTCCCCTCCCCCCTCCGCTGCGTCGTGGCACCCATCACCCGCCGGAGCGCGTGACGAGATGCTCACATAAGATTGATCCACAAATCGGCTCGGCACCGGCCACGAAAAATGCGGTTCCTCCGGCAAACACATGAGTGGGACTTTCGCAGAGTGGTTCAGCCTGAGCGGCCAGCTCGCATTGCTTTCAATGAACAAGGCCCCGCTACCCGGGCGAGAGGTGTCGTGCTCGGGCAGCGATCTTACGGTGCGCACGTATTTTCGACGCCACCGCCCCAAGCGGCTCGGCTTGAGATCGACCTCGCCTACTTCCCCGACGTCGTCTGTTGCCCCGCCGACCCTGCTCAGATCGGCACCACTTGCAGCCCTAACTCCCGCGCTTTGCGCTGCAGCGCTTTGACCTGACGCTCCTGCTGCTTGACTTCTTCGGCTGCCGTGCTCTCACGGCGATACGCTTCCCCACGCGTGATGAGGCGATAGAAGAGCTTCGCCAGCTTGTGGGCTGTCGCCCTGATGGCGCTGCCTATCCCCAGCCGGGCCCGCAGGCGGCGCAGGAAATTACCCAGCACGCTCTTACTTCTGAGCAAGGACCGCGCCGCCAGCCGAAACGCCCTGGCCACCCGGCTGGCCGTCTGGGCGGGATAGCGGATCCGCTTGCCCGATTGGTGCTTGCACGGCGCCAGCGTCGTCCAGGCCGCGAAGTGCTTGTCCGTCGGGAAACGTGCCGCCAGGTCCGGGCCTGTCTCCGACAAGACCGTCAGCACCGTGCTGGCGCCAGACCGTCCACTTCCGTGACACGCACGCCCGTCAACTGGAAGATCAAGGCGTCGGCGTCGAACTCCGTCGGGCGGTTGCGACTCTTCGGCGCGGCCTTCTGGGACTCGGGCAACGGACGCCCCTGGGTCTTGTCCGGCATCGGCCCGGCCGCCTTGGCGTACTCCCGGTCACAGACATGGAGCTGATTCTGGTAGAAGTCCCAGGCCTTGAGCAGTTGTTTCAGCTCGAACAGGTGGGCCGCGTCCCAGGTCCCTTCCAGGGCCTTGGCAATCTCCTCGCGGCTCTTCTTGCAGCTGGGATCGCGCATCGCCGCCAGCGTCTGGGGGTCACGCTGCCCCTGGGCGATGGCACGCAGGATGCGCATGCCGGTGACGCCGGCGATGCTCGACACGGCCAGGTCCAAATGAACATTCATCTGGACCAGCACTTTGAGCATCATCTGCAAGAGCTTGGCTGCCTCGGTGATCAGATGCTCGCGATGCCGCCACAGCGTCCGCAACGCCAGCACCTCGTGCGCGGGTCGAAAACAGCTCTTGAGCTGGCCACAGGCGTGCATCTGCTGCAGCCAGACCGCATCGCAAACGTCGGTCTTCTTCTTGAGGTTGCGGGCCAGGCTGCGTGGATCGACCACCACCACTTCGAAGCCCTGGCTTTCCAGGAAGTCGCATAAGCACATCCAGTAGACGCCGGTCGATTCGAGCACGACGCTCGTGACGCCGCAGTGGCGTAACCACTCGGCCAGCGTCTGTAGGTCGGCGGTATAGACGCCGAAGGTACGAACGGGCTGCGGATCGCAAGCGGGGTCGACGGCGACGACGTGGCTGGCGCTGCCGACGTCGATGGCGGCGGCACAGGGCCGGACGATGCGGGGCGGCGGGATGGGCTGGCGTGTCTTCTTCCGAGGCATGAGGACCTCCAACGACGGTGAGGGACGGGCGAAGAAAAGGTCGGCGGAGGATGGGTCGAACGAAGGACGAGACTTTCAAGCGGGCTCGCGGCACCAAGGAAAGTGAAGCCGACCCAAGGGCCAAGCTCAAGCACGGGCTCAGAGGCACCAGATCAAACGCGGCCACCGCGCTCCGCCGCCACAAAGAAGAGCTAGAGAAGCGCAGTGCGAACGGAAAGCCGATGGCCTGTCAGGTTCATAGCGGAACGTGTGCCAGGGACTGGCATCAGCCCTCAAGCTGATCCTGTGTCGGCAAGGCGTGTCCGCACACACCGAATTATATGCATCCTGGCGCTGGCGCCGAAATGTGAAGGCGCATGTCGTTATTTGACAAGGGATTGCGGCACGCGCGCCAGGATGCATATAATTCCCGGCGAATTTAGTTGGACAGCGCCACTTTCCTTGTTGCAATGGCGGAAGTCCAGCATTGAGAACAGTATAGCCGATCAGGTCGGCGATTGGGGGATGCACGATTTGATCCGATCGACATCGATGCCCAAGGATCGCAGTTGAGCCATGCGCGTTTTCACGTGAGAGCGCTGGGCCTGCGCATTGCGACGTTGGTAATACTGCTGCTTGGCTAACTCTCGTTGGAAGCGTGCCGCTTTTGTCAGTCGCCCCTGTGCTGTCTCTAACCAGGTGTTCATGGCTCGTCGCACTTGTTCTGTCGTCAGGTGTTCCAGCGGGTCGTCGTGCGTCGTTGCGGCGTCGAACTGCTGACGCATGCGGGCGCAAAACAGGTGGGTCAGTTGCGTCAAGTAAAAGTGCCGGTGCAAGCAACGCCAGCCGCGAACTTCGTAATGGTCCAAGCCCAGTTCCTCTTTGGCCTGGCGAAAGCAGCTTTCGACCGACCAACGCCCAAAGGCCACACGCAGTAACCGCCGCAGCGAAATGCCACGCTCTCCGGGCACACGATTGGATAGGAAGTATTTCACCTCATTGGTCAAAACGTTGCGTGCTACGATCAAGCAATGCCGACGCCCCGGCAGGCCATCGAGTCCCTTGCGCCAGAGCTTCGCCCATTTCACCTCCCAGACTTCGGGGCCGCGCTGGCTGTCCTTGATGCGGTAGCGCTGCCACTTCTGCTGGCGAAAGACGGGCGAATAGCGCGCCAGGTTTTGTACTTCGCTGCCGCGCCGGCTTCGCGCCGCCAGCCGCGGATAGGTTTTCTTGCGGCCCCGCCGCCGCGACCGACCGCTCCGAAGCACCTGGGGCTTTTTCAGCCAGCCGCGGCAGTTCGCCGGCACTTCGGCCACGAATACCTGTCCGCGCTGTTGGAGACCGTCCAGAAAGGCCGTGTCGCGGCCGTAGCCTTCGTCAAACGTCCAGGCCTGGACTGCGCACACCGTTGGCCAAGGCGCGGTCGATCAACTCCAGGGCGATTTGCGGCTTGGTACGGAACACGACCGCGTCGGGGATGTGATTTTTTTTCGACGCTCCGGATCGTCGGCCCAGTCCCGGGGCAAGTAGACCGCGCTGTCGAGCAGACACTGAAAGCCGGGGCTGCTGTAGCTCAGATGCACGCTGACGACACCGTTGTCGACTTTGCCACAACTGCCCAGCCACTGCCGTGCGGCACCCGCCGTATGGCTACCGCTCTTGGCCGTTCCCGATTCGTCGAGGCAACCGATCGCCTCCGCATGAGCATGTTCGCGGGCCACCAAGCGCTGGCAGTCATCGCGCACGCCGGTCTCATCCCACTTGATCGATTCCACGAAACGTTGTAGAGTCCGCGGTGCCGTACCCAGCTCCAAGGCCATGGCCTCGATGTTTTTGCGTTGTAGGTTCGACAGGAGCCCCTGGACATACACGGCCAACAGGGCGAAACCGGGGCGGCTGCGAAACCGGCCGACGAACAGCCTCAGAAACTTGGCCAACTCCTTGCCGAGACTGGCAATCTGCTTCAGCGTCATCCTGACGATCCTCCGTGGTATTCCTTCCAGGAATTAGCGAACACGGAGGATCGTCTTTCTTTACTCTATCACGCAACCCCAACTTCCTGTGGCAGCTGCACTTACGTGTCAACCATGACAGAAAGTGGCGCTGTCCAGTTAGGCTGAAGCTTCCTTTCCTGGTCGTCACATACGAGGCACTTGTGTTTTTCGGGCCGCGCGCAGTTCGGCCACTCTTGAAAAAACTTGGGTTAAATGACATGGCACAACTGTCCCCGATAAAAAATGAGTTGGCGAAGTATTATCCAGAAACCGCGTGACAAATGCCCGACCTCCCCGACCGCCACCACGACGCCCTCGCCAACCCCGCGAAGATGGCCCGCCGCGTCGACAGCCTTCGCATCCTCCGCGAAGCCGCCTACCGTCGCCGCGAACGGCTCGTTACAATGAGCGTAGGAAGGGGCGATTCATGTCCACCACCATCACCGGCGTCGTCGTTCCCAGCTCGCCGTTGTCGGAAGGGACGCGCGTTGAAATCCATCTGCTGACCGGCGACGTGCCGAATCCGCTGCGGAGTTTCCACGGGCATCTCGACCCGAATGCTCCGGCGGAAAAAGAGTTCAGGGAGGAATTGGCCCGGATCAAACGGGAAGATCTCGAACGAACGCTGCGGGCGGACGAGGAATGCTCCAATTCCTCTTCGACACCGACCACCGGACGCTATACCAGCACAAGCATCCGCCGTTGATGCAGCGATTCGCCCAGCACCCCGCCGATTCCGTGGCGATCTGCCCGATCGACATCGAGGAGACCCTGCGCGGCCGGCTTGCGCCGTTGGGACGCGTCGTTTCGGGTCCAAAGCATGTGGATGCGTACGCTCGTCTGGTTGCCGCCGAGGAGCTATTTCGCCTGTTCCCGCTGGTGCCATTCGACGCCGCCAGCGAAAGCGAATTCCGGCATTTGCGTGCCGCGCGTTTGGGCGTGGGAACGCTCGACCCGAAAATCGCGGCCATCGCCTTGACGAACGGCTTGACGGTGCTGGTCCGTGTGAGAACTGCCGATGTCCCTCTCCGACCGCCAGCACGACGCCTTCGACAACCCCGCGAAGATGGCCTGCCGCGCCGGCAATAGCAAGGGCCGCGGTGACAGCCGCTTGCGGGCCAGCTATAGTCTCCACTGGTGATCCTGGGGGGCCGTGCCGTCTCCCGCACCGTCTTGCCGGCAACCTTGCCGTTGAGTGGACGGGAGTAACAAGGTGACCGCGATCACAGTCCAAATCGACGATGACCTGGCCGACCTGCTCCGGCGTTTGGCCTCCAGTCAACAACGGAGCGAGACGGACATTGTGCGTGAAGCCCTGGCTGCCTACGTGCAAACGGCTCGGCCCCTCCCCCAAGGCCTAGGTAAGTACCACAGCGGCCAGGGCGACGTTTCCGAGAAGGCGCGTGACATCCTGCGGCATGCGGTCAAGGAAGGACAATGGCCCTGATCTGCGATACCGGCGCGGTCTACGCCCTGTACGACGCCGATGACGCCCATCACGCGGCCGCCAAAGCCGTCGTGGAGAACGAGGCGGGGCCGTTGTTGCTTCCCGTGATCCTCTTGGCGGAAATCGATTACTTGCTGACGGCCCGTCTTGGCACCGATGCCGCCCTTGATTTCCTGGACAGTGTTGCGACTGGCGCTTTCACGCTCGTGGGCCTTTCCGCGGACGACCTGGCGCGTTGCCGGGAATGGGTCCTCCAGTATCGCGGCCTCGCGCTGGGCCTTGCCGATGCCAGCGTGGTGGTGACTGCGGAGCGTCTCAAGATTCAACGCGTGTTCACCGTGGATGAGCGCCACTTTCGGGCCATCCAACCGAGAGGCATGAGACACTTTATCCTCTTGCCCGCGGATCGCGAGTGACGACATCGATAAGTGATCCGCCTAGCTAGGCGGAGAAGCCATGACTCCGCTCTCCGACCCCCAGCACGCCGCCTTCGACAACCCCGCGAAAATGGCCTGCCGCGCCGGCAACCGCTGCGTCCTCCACCAAGCCGCCTCCCGTCGCCGCGAAGGGCGCGATACAATAAATCCCCGGATGGAGCCAAACTGCACTTTCCCCAGAAAACCTATGAACTGGGGGACCTGGGAAAGCCGGGGTGAGCGCCGACTTTTCGGCGCTGGCAGCCGGCGCCGCGGTAGCCGGCGAGCCGTGTCTGGAGCGTTCAATGGTCCCTCGGCCGGTCGTGTCGGACGCAGCCACACGGAACCCATGCTCACCTCAGGACTTGCGATCTCGAATTCCCGGCTCTCCGCCCGATCGCCACAGGAAACCGAAATTCCCTGGACTTGGCCAGGGGTGGCGAAATCTCGGCGCGCGACACCTGTTCACTAATGGGTTTTCTGGGGAAAGTGCAGAGCCAAAGGTAGATGCACCTAGTCGATTGATGATCGTTCTCCACGTACGCTCAGGGTTTCGCCCTGGGCGTTTTCTTTTTTGCCAACGTGGAGATGCACCATGACCCCGCTTCGACAACGCTTCATCGACGACCTCCGCCTGCGCAACTACTCGCCGCGCACCATCGAGTCCTACGTGAGCCAGATCGTCGCCTTCGCCAGGCACTTCGGCCAGTCCCCGGAGGTGCTCGGGCCGGAAGACGTTCGCACCTTTCAACTGCACCTGCTCGAATGCAAGCTGTCCTGGAGCACCTTCAACCAGGCCGTCTGCGCCCTGCGCTTGCTGTACGGCACCACGCTGGGGCGGCCCGAGCAACTGCCGCTGATCCCCTACGGCAAACGGCCCCACGTGCTGCCCAGCGTGCTGGCGCCCCAGGAGGTCCTGCGCCTGATCGACGCGGCCTCGACGCCGCGCGATCGGGTCTTCGTGCAAGTCGCCTACGGCTGCGGGCTGAGCCTGAGCGAGTTGATTCACTTGCGGGTGACCGACATCGACAGCGTGCGGATGGTGATTCACGTTCGCCACGGCAAGGGAGCCAAGGACCGGCTGGTACCGCTGTCGCGTCGGCTGCTCGAAGAACTGCGCGCTTACTGCGCATGTACCGGCCGCAGACCTGGCTGTTCCCCGGCGACAAGCCAGGCCAACCGATCAGCGCCGCAAACATGCAGCGGCGTTTGGGCCAGCTCGTCAAACGAGTTGGTCTGACCAAGCATTGCTCGATGCACACGCTGAGGCACAGCTACGCCACGCACCTGCTGGAAGCCGGCGTCGATGTGTTCAGAGTGCAGATGCAGCTGGGGCATCGCCATCTGGAGACCACGACGCGTTACCTGCACGTCAGCACACAACGCCTGCAGGCAACGCCCAGCTTGCTCGATCTGCTGGTGCTGCCCCCGGGCGATCCCGTCGTCGGGGGCGATGCCGGAGGGCCAGGCCTACAACTCGTGTCGCAACCGCCACTGTCCCAAGTGCCAGGCCCTGACCCGCGCCCGCTGGCTGGAGCAGGAGGCCAAGCATCTCTTGCCGGTGGCATACCATCACGTGGTGTTCATCCTGCCGGCCGAGCTGCGCGAACTCGTCCTCGCCAACCCCGCTGTCCTCTATGACCTGCTCATGCGCAGCGCCGCCGCCACGCTGCGGGATGTCGCTGCCAATCCGAAGCGCCTCGGCGCCTTGCCCGGCGTGCTGATGGTGCTGCACACCTGGGGGCAGAACCTCCATCATCATCCGCACGTGCATTGCGTCGTCAGCGGCGGCGGCCTGTCGTGCGACGCCAAGGGCAAGATCGATGCGTCCCCGCGCTGGGTGTCGTGTCGGCCCGGCTTCTTCCTGCCGGTGCGAGTGCTGAGCCGGGTCTTCCGCGGCAAATTCCTGGCCGGGTTGCGTAAGGCCATCGACGCGGGAGAGTTGATCGTGCCGCCGGCACTGGCCGACCCGGTGGCTCGTGGTCGCTTGCTGGCAACGCTCTCCACCAAGGACTGGGTGGTCTATGCCAAGCCGCCCTTCGGCGGTCCCGAGCGGGTCTTGAAGTACCTGGCCCGCTACACCCACCGCGTCGCCATCAGCAATGCTCGCTTGCTGGAGCTGCGCGATGGCCGGGTGACGTTTCGCCTACAAGAATTACGCCGACGATCACCGGCACAAGACCATGACGCTGGAGGCGGACGAGTTTTTTGCGGCGTTTCGTGCAGCACGTATTGCCCAAAGGCTTCGTCAAGATTCGGCACTACGGGCTGTTGGCCAATGCCCAGCGCGAGGCGCGGCTGGCGCTCTGCCGTCGTTTGTTGCTGGTGGCCACGTGGCCGCGACGCTGGTGGACCC
Organism: uncultured Planctomycetota bacterium; assembly: GCA_963827935.1. GTDB lineage: Bacteria > Planctomycetota > Planctomycetia > Gemmatales > Gemmataceae > DATFNV01. The sequence continues at coordinate 199,643 of CAWHCN010000009.1, forward strand.
CGGCGCGGCGCGGCTGAGGCCCGGGCCGGCTTGCTTACCGTGGCGAAGCCGATGGCCAGGCAGGCCGGAGACGATCTCGCGGCTGCCAGGAGAAGGAAGTCCTGAACGTGTGACGGCATTGAACACTGCTGAAAAAAAACGGGCTTCTAGAATTCCTGTGGGTGATTCCAGGCTGGAAGGAGCGGCGAGTAGCGAATGCCGTGTTTCCGAGAAACTGCCTGAAAGAAGCACGCCGTCCGCCTTGGAATGTCACCGGCTGTCCCGGACTCTTCAGAATGGGGCCCGTTCTACCCGATGTGAAGACAGGATACCGCTCCCCGAGGCCGTCTGCCGCTGCCGCACGCCATAACCTCAACCGCGCCGGCGTCCCGCGGCGACTGCTCATCCTATATTACGGGAGGTGGCTCCGGCGACCGCCGGGCTGGGGAGGGAGCGGACCATGTCGCGTGCTTCGTCGCTGAGTACGGAACGAGAGCGTCGGCTGAATGACTTGCTGGCGGAATACCTCGACGCGCTCGAGGCCGGCCGGGCTCCGGATCGCGCTGCTCTCCTGGCCCGCGATCCCGATTTGGCCGACGAGCTGAAGGAGTTCTTCGCCAATCACGACCAGCTGGCCTTGCTGGCAGGCTCCGCCGAAAAGCGGGTCAAGATTCCGCCCGAAGCCGCGCCGGCCGCTCCGTCGGATCGTCGGATTGGCGACTATGAGATCCTGCACGAGATTGCCCGCGGCGGCATGGGCGTGGTCTACCGGGTGCGGCAGGTCAGCCTCAATCGCGAGGTGGCCCTGAAGATGATCCTGCCCGGCCAGGCGGCGTCACCCCGGACGCTGCGCCGGTTTCGCGTGGAGGCGGAAGCAGCCGCCCACCTGGACCATCCCAACATCGTGCCGATCTACGAGGTCGGCGAACTCGACGGCCAGGCCTACTTCACCATGAAGCTGGTGGAAGGCGGCTGCCTGGCGAGCTGCCTGGAGGAGCTGCGCCTGCCCGGCCCCGACCAGAAACCGCGTCCCAGCCGCGGCACGCTCCTGCAGAAGGGGGAGCGCCTCGCCGAGGTGATGGCCACGGTGGCGCGGGCCATTCATCACGCCCACCAGCGCGGCATCCTCCACCGCGACCTCAAGCCGGCCAACATCCTCCTCGACCAGGACGGCCGGCCGATGGTCACCGATTTCGGCCTCGCCAAGCGGGTCGAGCAGGACATCGGCCTGACGCAGTCGCAAACGGTCATCGGCACCGCGTCGTACATGCCGCCGGAACAGGCGCAGGCCAAGAACGAGCTGACCACGTCCGCGGATGTCTATTCGCTGGGGGCCATCCTCTACGAGCTGCTGACCGGCCAGCCGCCGTTCGTGGGCGGCAACTACTTCGACACGCTCCTGAAGGTCGTTGAGGAAGCGCCGCTGCCGCCGCGGCAGCGGAACCGCAACGTTCCTCCCGAGCTGGACGCCGTCTGCCTCAAGTGCCTGGACAAAGATCCGGCGAAGCGCTACGGGTCGGCCCAGGAATTGGCCGAGGAGCTGGAGCGCTGGCGAGCGGGTGACCCCGTCTCCCTGGTCCGTCCGACGCCGACCGAACGGGCCTGGCGCTGGGCCCGGCGCAACCGGCTGGCCGCCAGCCTGCTCGCCACGGTCGGCGTGCTGCTGCTGGCGGCGACGGTTGGCTCGCTGGTGGCCGCGTGGCACATCGGCCTGGCCCGCGACCAGGCGAATGCGAATGCCGGCCAGAGTCGAGGGACAACGCCAGAAGGCGCGGGATCGACTCGCCAGTCGGGCGGGAGTGGCCCGCGCCGATGCCGAGGCGGAACGTAACAAGGCCATTGCCGCGCTGCGACGAAGTTAAGAAGACCGAACGCGCGCGAATCATCGCCTTCTTGTCTCGGGCTACGTGGCCAACGGCACCCGCGCCCTGGACGCCGGCGACCCGTTCGGTTCGCTTGTCTGGTACGGCGAGGCACTGCGCCTGGACAAGGGCGACCCGGTACGCGAGGAGGCCCATCGCGTTCGCCTCGCCACGGCGCTGCGGCGGTGCCCGCGCCTGGTGCAGGTCTGGTTCGGCAACAAGGACGATGCCCCGGCGGCAATCAGCCCGGACGGCCGCCGCGTGCTTCTGATCCAGCGAGATGTCGCCCGTCTCTGGGACGTGGCGACCGGCGAGGCGGCCTCCACGCCGATGACTCATGCCGCCGAGATCACCCGCGCCCATTTCAATGCGGCCGGGAGCCGTATTGTGACCACGGCGGCCGACGGCACGGCCCGGGTCTGGGACGCCGGCAGCGGCAGGCCGCTCACCGCCGTCCTGCGACACGACAAGGTGGTGAGCTGGGCGGCGTTCAGCCCGGATGGCGCCCGCCTGGCCACCGTGGGCGCCGAGACAGCCCGCGTCTGGGACGCGGCCACCGGCCGGCTGCTCATCGGACCGCTCAAGCACGATCTGCCGGTCCTGTTCGCCTCTTTCAGCGGCGACGGCAAGCACCTGGTCACCTGCGGTGGAGATCCCGACGCTCATAAGGGCGAGATTCGGGTCTGGGATTTGACGGCGCAAAGCCAACAGCGCGAATCCTGTCGCGCGGCGTGGTTATCCGCTGGGCCTATCTCACGGCGGACGGCGAGCACGTGGTCGCCGTCGGCGGGCGGCGCATGGCCCACCACTGGCCGCTGACGGGCGGCCGTCAGGACACCCCTGGCCTCGCCGGTGTGCGCATGGAACCCGACGGCGCGGTGGGAACGGACCCGACGCGCACGATCCGCCTGGACGGCTTCACGGCCCAGGTGTACGACCTGGCCCTGGGCAAACCGATCAGCCCGCCGCTGGTTCACGGGGCCGAGATTGTCATGGCGGCGTTCAGCCCCGATGGACGGCAGGTGATGACGGCGGCCCGCGACCGAACGGTCCGGGTCTGGGATGCGGTCACGGGCAAGCCGCTGACGCCGCCGCTGCGCCAGGGCCGAGCTGCCCACCGGGCGGCCTTCAGCGGCGACGGGCGCCGCCTGCTGACGACCGGGGAGGATGGCGTTCTGCGCGTTTGGGATTTGGCCTCGCGCGAGGTGATGCAGCCGCTGCCGCCTCCAACCGGTTCCGGCCCAACGGCCTTCAGCCCGGACGGGCGCCTGATCGCCGCCACGGATCGCTCCGGTGCGGTCTGGGTCCGGGATGCCGTCACCGCTAAGCCGCTGCGTGGACCGTGGAGGCTGGCTCGCGCTGTCACCGGGCTGGCGTTTTCCCCCGACGGTCGCCGGGTGCTGGCCGCCGCGGAGTCCAGCGCCCGCATCTGGGATGCGGTCAGCGGCGAGGCTGTCACACCGGACCTGTCCCACACCGGGCCGGTGCAGCGGGTGATGTTCACTCCCGACGGCAGCCGGGCGGTGATTCTGGGTTCGGGGGAACGGCTCGATGTGTTCGACGCTGCCACGGGGGCCCTCCAGCCCAGCCACGTGGCGGCGGGTAAACTTCCTGCGTGGGGAGTGGTGCTGACCCCAGACGGCCGGGCGGACGTGACCATGAAGGCGAGGACCGTGGAGAGCGTCGAGCTGCGGGACATCGTTTCGCGTGAGCTGCGGGCCGGGCCGTTTCGGCATGCCGGCCGGGTCACCGCGGTCGCCGTCAGTCCCGACGGCAAGCGGCTGGCGGCAGCCACAGCCGATGGCGCGGCCTTCCTGTGGGACATCGCCACCGCGCGGCCGGCGGCCCCGCCGTTACAGCACGGTCCGCCGCTCCACCAACTCGCCTTCAGTGCCGACGGCCGGCGCCTGGTCACCGTGGCCGACGATCATACCGCTCGCGTCTGGGATGTGGCGACCGGCCAACCAGTGACCCCGCTGCTGTCCCAGGGCGATGCGGTCGCCAGCGCCAGCCTCGCGCCCGACGGCGGCCGGCTGGTTCTGAGGGCCCGAAGCGGGGCCGGCGCCATCTGGGACCTGACGCCGGATGCCAGGCCGCTGGATGATCTTGTGCATTTGACCCAAGTTCTCTCCGGCCAGGTCCTGGACGGCCAGAGCGGCGGTCTGGAGCCGGTGGAGGACTCCGGGCTGCGCGATGCCTGGCCTCGCCTGCGCGCCAAGTATCCGCAGGAATTCACGCCGTCCGCCCTACCAACAGTCAAATAGCGCAGCCGACGAAAAAAGTCGGATTCGCGCGCTCCGTTCTCGCTCCGTTCACGCTGAGAAGTTAGAGGGACCCGCCATGACCCAGAACCCGATTCCGGCAGCCAACGACCTGGAACGCTTCCGCGAATTCCTGCTCGTGCTGGCCCGCGTGCAGTGTGCCAGCCGCTGGCAAGGCAAACTTGATCTATCCGGCATTGTCCAGCAAACGCTGCTGGAAGCGCACCGGGCGGGTGACCAGCTGGCCGGCATTGCCGAGGCCCAGAAGGCGGGCTGGCTGAAGCGGGCCCTCACCAACAACCTGGCCGACGAAATCCGCAAACTGACCACGGCCCGGCGGGGCGCCGGCCGCGAACGCTCCTTGCAGGCCGAGATGGCCGAGTCGATGTCGCGCCTGGAACGGCTTCTGCCGGGCACAAGCTCCACGCCCAGCCGCCAGGCGGTTCGCCAGGAACGGATGATCGAGGTGGCGCACGCCCTGGCCGAGCTGCCGGACGGGCAGCGGCAAGCGATCGAGTTGCACTATCTTGACGAAAGGCCGCTCGCGGAGGTCGCCGAATTGTTGCAAACCACTCGCCCCGCCGTAGCGGGATTGCTCCACCGGGGTTTAAAACAGTTACGGCAGCGCTTGCTGGAAGCGAGCGCCGCCGAGTGACTGCCGGCGTTCGCCCTCCGGGGAGAGGAGTCGCGTGGTGAGCGCCCTCGTTATTTCCGGCGAACGCGGCTCCCTCCCCCCGGGTGGCGAGGCCGGTCGCTCCGGCGCCAGTAAGCCCAGGCTGATGAAATATCTTCCCCGCTCATGGTGAGCCGGGGAGCCCTGTTCGCCCTAACCCAAGTCGGAGGAAGCAGTCATGAAGCGTACTCTGCTCGTGACCGCCGTGTTCGCCGGAATGTCCCTGTTCACGCTGGGTGCCTCCCGTGCCACCGCCGAAGAGCACCCCCGTCTGCACGCGGCCCTGTTCGAGATGCGTGAGGCGCGTGTCGAGTTGAAGGAAGCCAAGCACGACTTTGGCGGCCACCGCGCCAAGGCCCTGGAAGCACTGGACGAGGCCATCAACCAGATCGACAAGGCCCTCAAGGCGGTGGGCGACAACATCAAGAGCGTCAGCCCCGGCAAGGACACCTACAAGGGCTACGCCAACCACCCGCACATCCGCCACGCTGTGGTTGAGGCCAAGGAGGCCCGGGCCGAGCTGAAAAACGCCTCGCACGATTACAAGGGCCACCGCGAAAAAGCCGTCCTGGCCCTCGATGGTGTCATCGAGCAGCTCAACAAGGCCATCAAGTTCGCCAAGTGACGATTGCGTCTGCGGGAGGGGCACTCGCGCCGGCCGTCGTGGCGGCGCGAGTGTCTCCCGGCACGAGAACGCCTGGCGTGGTCAGTAGACTACCGCGAAGTTGCCATCCGGCCGGGTGTACACCGCCACCAGGCTCCAGGTCGGGACGCTGTCCGCCCGCCCCTTCGCCTCGGTTGGTTTGCCGTCCTTATCGAAGACCTGCCAGGCCACGGAGCCGCCCTTGTTCCAGCCCATGCCCTCGGTCCAGGCCAGCGCGATCTCGCCGCGGCGGTTGACGGCGATAGCCGGGTGCTTCCGCCCTCGGCCGTCGCCCGGGGCAGCCACCGTCGCCACGCGCTGGCCTGTCGCCTGGTCGATCCGAGCATAGGACACCTGCCCGTCCGTCTCCCAGGCTCCCACCACGCCTCCGGAGCCTTGAGCAAACGTCTCCGAACTCATCGGGCAGGTGTTCACTTCCCAATCCTGGAGCTTCTCCCCACGGAAATGTTCGCCTTGGTCGGTCGAGGCGAGCAGGAACATATCGCGGTGGACCTCCTCGCGGGCGCCGCGGTAGAGCACATACAGCCCGCCCTTGCTATCGGCGAAGGCGCGCAGTCCGCAGCAACCGCAAGCCCCGGTGTTGTCCGCATTGGCCCGCTTCTCTGCGGCGAAGGTCTTCCCCTCGTCGGTGGAATGGGCGACCCAAACGCAGCGGTTCCCCTCGCCGCGCTCGCCGGGAGTCGGGGCATGCCAGGCGACGTAGACATTCCCCGCCGCGTCGGCCGCCACCGAGCCCCCGCCGTCGAGGATGACGGCTGCCTGGATGAGGTTTCGCTGTGGCTCGAAGGCCGTTTCTGCGTCGTTCAGGCGAGTGTAGAGCATCGGGGTGGCACCGCCCCTGGCCTTCGGTTCGGCCTTGCCGGACCCGTTCCAGGCGACATGAACACGTCCATTCTTGCCCAGAGCCAGGTCGGCGCCGCGGATGTTGCCCACCGCGATGGCACTGCCGGCACCGCTGTTGACCTGGATCGGCCGGGTGAGTCCGTCGGCGTCTTTCAGCGAATGGACATAGAAAATGTCGCCGGCATCCTCCGGGCCCTTGAAATAGACCATGTGGACGACGCCCTTGTCGTCCACCGCCACCTGGGGCTGCAGGCCCCGGTCCGGGACCCGCATTACGCTGACCTCGGTGGAACGCGCCGACCGAGCGGTGTCGGCCGCGCCTTCCGAAGCGGCCTTGGCTTTCAGCTTCTCGACCGTCGCCAGCGTCCGGTCCGGATCGGCCAAGGCCTTCTTCTTGCAGCCGCCGCAGCAGAGGAAGACCGGCTGATCCTTCCCCATCTGATCCTTCACCATCACCTTGATTGGGACATCCATCGAGCCGAGCCGATTATCGGTGTTGATGGCGCAGTATTTCTGGGCCTGGGCCAGCTTTTGGTCCTCGGGAGGCAGCTTGGCCAGATTGGCCTTGATGGCGGCCTCATCCGGACCGGCCTTCTCCTCCGGGCCGCTGTTGCTGCCGCTGCAACCCGCCAGGAACACAGGACCGAACAGGGCGAACAGGGCCAGCCTGGTGAGTGATTTCATGAGCTTGTTCCGATGGGCGAAATGGGAAGGTGCTTTTTGGTCGCCGCTCTGCGGAGGGCGCGGCTGGGGAGCGTCCGATGGCATGCTGACCGGCCCGCCCTTCGCCGCTATGATAGGCGCGGCTACCCCGTCCTGTAATGGTAACACAGCGGATTTTGGCTGCTGGCGAGCCGGGAGCGTCAGCGACCGGAGTCCTCCGGTCGCTGACGCTCCCGGCTCGCCGTCCCGACGTAAGGCTGGAGCATCTTCCGGGGATCAACGATGCGGTCGAAATCCGCAGCGCTGACGGCGCCGAGCTTTAGCGCGGCCTCCTTGAGCGTCAGGTCGTGATCCAGGGCGTAATGTGCCACCTGGGACGCCTTGTCGTAACCAATCACCGGGCTGAGCGCGGTGACCAGCATCAGGGAGCGCTCCACGAAATGGCCGATCTGCTTGAGATTCGGCTCCATGCCCTCGACCAGGAACTTGCGGAAGTTCGTGCAGCCGTCGGTCATGATCCGAATCGACTTCGTGATGTTGAAGATCAGGAGCGGCTTGTAGACGTTCATCTCCAGGTAGCCGCTGGCGCCGCCGACCGCGGCCGCCATATCGTTGGCCATGACCTGGACCGCAATCATCGCCAGCGCCTCGCATTGCGTCGGGTTGACCTTGCCCGGCATGATCGACGAACCGGGCTCGTTTGTGGGGAGCTTCAGCTCGGCGAAGCCGGCCGCGGGCCGCAGGACAGCAGCCGGATGTCGTTGGCGATCTTGAAGAGCGACACGGCCAACGTCTTCAGGGTGGCGCTCAATTGCACCAGGTCGTCGTGCGCCCCCTGGGCCGTGAACTTGTTCGGCGCCGTGACGAAAGGCAACCCGGTCAGCTCGGCGATCTGGGCGGCGACCTCTCGATCAAAGCCCGGTTGTGCGTTGATCCCCGTGCCGACGGCCGTACCGCCCAATGCCAGCCGGTAGACGCCGCGCAGCGCCAGCTCCAGCCGTTCCAGGTCGTCATCGAGCATCCCGACGTAGCCGGAGAACTCCTGGCCCAGCGTCAGCGGCGTCGCATCCTGGAGGTGAGTGCGTCCGATCTTGACGATGTCCGCCCAGCTTTTGGCCTTGGCGTCAAGGGCGTCGCGCAGGGCCGAGACCGCCGGTATCAGCCTTTTCGTCACGCCGAGGGCCGCGGCCAGATTCATCGCGGTCGGGAACGAGTCGTTGGACGACTGCGACATGTTGACGTGGTCGTTGGGGTGGACCGGCTTGTGGCCGCCCAGCGGTTGGCCGGCGAGCTGCGCAGCGGTTGGTGATCACCTCGTTCACGTTCATGTTGAACTGGGTGCCACTGCCGGTCATCCAGACGTGCAGTGGGAACTGGTCCTGGTGCTCTCCCGCCAGGATCTCATCGCAGACACGGACGATCAGGTCCTTCTGGGTGCCGCCGAGCCGGCCGGCCCTGTGATTGACCAGTGCGGCCGCCTTCTTGACGATGGCATAGGCGGGGATCATTTCCCGGGGCATCAGATCGTCGCCGATGCCGAAATGCTCCAGCGACCGCTGCGTGTGCCGCCCCAGAGCCGATCGGCCGGGACGTTGACCGGACCGAGGCCGTCCTTTTCGATTCGCGTAGCAGTCATGGCTGATCCTTTCGATACGGATGAACTTCCGTGGGGGGAGGGGCAAGAGCCATGCCGAGGAGCCCATTTCTCCTCCCGATCGCTAGAGCTGTGAGTAGTCGGCCTCCCTGTCGTGGGCTATATTGCTCGCTGGTATTGCCTCCCGTGCATTTCCCCCCTTCCGGCTTGCGGGCCATGCTCTCACGGGGCCTCCATGACGATGCTCAGACCGGCTTGCCTGCTTACCTTGTGTGTCCTCACTGCCCCCGCTCTCGGCCAGGCCAAGCCGGCCGACGAGACGAAGGAATCCCTCTCCCTCTCCGACGGCACCGTCGCCGTTGGCGGCAAGAAGATCGAGTACCGTGCTACGGCCGGGACGTTGCCGCTGAAGGACGAAAGCGGCAAGCGCACCGCGAGCATGTTCTTCGTCGCCTACACCAGGAAGGGCGCTGAGGACCCGAGCAGACGCCCGGTGACATTCTGCTTCAACGGCGGCCCCGGCTCTTCCTCGGTGTGGCTGCACCTGGGTGCGTTCGGGCCCAAACGGGTGCTTATGTCCGACGAGGGCGAGGCGCTGCCCCCGCCCGCCCGCCTCGTCGAGAACGAGTGGTCGATCCTGGACCTGACTGACCTTGTCTTCATCGACCCCGTCAGCACCGGCTACAGTCGCGCGGCCGAGCCCAAGGATGCTAAGGCATTCCACGGATTCCAAGAGGACCTTCAATCGGTCGGCGACTTCATTCGGCTCTACACGACTCGCTTCGAGCGCTGGGCTTCGCCGAAATACCTTGCCGGCGAGAGCTATGGAACGACCCGCGCCGCCGCCCTGTCGGGCTACCTGCAAGACCAGCTTGGCATGCGCCTTAACGGAGTGATGCTGGTGTCGGTTGTTCTAAATTTCCAGACTCTCGAATTTGACGAGGGCAACGACCTGCCTTACTCCCTGTTCCTTCCCGGCTATGCCGCCACCGCGTGGTATCACAAGAAGCTGGGCCACCGCACGCCGGGAGACTCCCGAAGGTGCTCGAGGAAGCGACAGCGTTTGCCGACAAAGAATACCTCCTGGCCCTGCGAAAGGGGAACCGGCTCAACGGCGAGGAGCGGCTCGCGGTCGCAAGGAAGCTCGCGAGCTTGACGGGTCTCTCCGAGGGCTACGTCCTGCGGTCGAACTTGCGCGTCCAGCCGCAACGCTTCATGCGGGAGCTGCTCCGCGACGACGGGCAGACGGTCGGCCGCTTCGACAGCCGGCTCAAGGGGAAGGACCAGAATGACGTCGGAGAGCGCCCGGATTACGACCCAAGCTACGTAGCCGTCCAAGGGCCGTTTACGGAATCGCTGAACACCTATGTGCGCGACGACCTCAAGTACAAGAGCGATCTGCCCTACGAGATTCTGACCGGGCGTGTGCAGCCGTGGGCCTATGGGCCGGGCGGCACGAACCGCTACCTGAACGTCGCCCCGGCACTGCGCGGAGCAATGACGAAGAACCCGTCGCTTCGCCTGTTTGTGGCGAGCGGTTACTACGACCTGGCCACGCCGTATTCGGCCACGCAATACACGCTGGATCACCTGGGGGACCGCACGCTGGCAGACCGCGTGACCATGCAGATGTATGAGGCGGGGCACATGATGTACACGCACAAGCCGTCGCTGAAAAAACTCAAGGCGGACATTGCGGTCTTCATGCAAGGCACGAAGTCTGGGGTAAGGAAGACGGAAAGCGGTAGTAAGGAATAAGGCGACCGGCAGGAGATAGTTGCCCTCGGCAGCGCATCTCCGACCGCCCGCCGGCACCGCACGCGCTGCCGGGTTGAACTGAAGTGACCGGGAATTCTGTTCAACCTGGCGCGGACACCGCAACCCATTGGTAAATAACGACATGTGCCTTCGCAATTCAGCAAAAATCGCCAGGTTGAACTGAAGTCCGATGTGTGCGGGAGCGCTACGACGGGCCCCTTCGCCGCAGGGCGAGGGATCGTCGCCCCAGTCCCCCGTACTCGGTCGGAGCACCGGGGCGAGGGGAGATTATCTCCTGCCGTTCGCCTAACAACAGCACGGCCCGGACTTAGCCTAGGTCTCGCACTTCCGAAATTCCATCGTCGATTTTCCGGGGCTTTTGCGGGACGGGCCTGCAAAAGCCCCGTGTTTTTGCGTAGTGGGAACGACGTTGCCTTCCGGCCGTTGTAGTGAAGACCTAGCCCCTTGCGGGACATTCCCCGTCTGGCCATGCTCAGCAAGGAGCTGGCCATGTTTCTCCGCCGCTACACGCAGACCAAGGACGGCAAGACGCATACCTACTATGCTCTCGTCGAGAGCGTGCGCACCGATGCCGGGCCGCGCCAGCAGATCGTCGCTCATCTCGGCGAACTCAACCACGACCAGGAACGCCGCTGGCAACGCACCGTCGTCTTTTACAACCGGCAGGGCGATGCCCAGCAACTCCGCCTCTTTCCCGACGACGAACACATTCCTCTGCCCGACGATCCCGACGTCGTCCGCGTCCGCCTCAGTTCGGTCGGCTGGACCAACGCCGCGCCGCTTCGGCGACGTCTGGCTGGCACGCTGGCTGTGGCAGTTCGTTGACTCGACACATCGTCAACCGTCATGTGCCCGCAAGGCAAGGAAACCGTGCGACCCGCCGACATCGTGGCCATCGAAGTCATCAATCGCCTCTGTCAACCGTGCAGCGAGTTCGCCCTGGCCGAACACTGGTATGCCTCCACAGCCCTGGAAGACCTGCTGGGCGTGCCGGACGGTGCCGTCACCAAGGACCGTCTCTATCGCACACTCGATCGACTGCTCAAGGCCCAGGACGACATCGAAAGCGACTTGAAGGAACGCCTCGGCACGCTCTTTCAGCTCGATTACGACCTGTTGCTGTACGATCTGACCAGCACCTACTTCGAGGGTCTGGCCGAGGACAACGACCTGGCCCAACGCGGCTACTCACGCGACCATCGCAGCGATTGCAAGCAGGTCGTGCTGGCTCTGGTGCTGACCCGCGAAGGCTTTCCCCTGGCCCACCGCACCTGGCCGGCAACACTCAGGATCTGCAAACCGTCAAGAAAATCGTCGACGACATCGAGGACCGCTTCGGCCATAGCCAGCGTGTCTGGGTCATGGACCGCGGCATGATCAGCAAGGACACCCTTTCTCAGCAAACCGGGCGGCGCTATGTGCTGTCCACGCGCCGCATGACCTCAAGCAAGTTCCACGACGCGACTTGAGCACGCGGCGACTGGCAGCGTTTGCCGGACAATTCCGAAGTCGAGGTCAACAACTGCAGCGTGGCAAGGTTCATTATCTGTTGGCCCGCAGCAAACCACGCCGCCAAAGGAACGAGCCATGCGCCGCCGGCAACGTCGTGCCTTCGCCAAGGCACTCAGGAAGCTCCAGGAGCGCGTCGCCGCCGGTCGCCTGAAGAAGCGCGACAAGATCCTGGAAGCCATTGGCCGGCTCAAGGGCGCTTATCCCAAGGCCCACCCCTTCGTCGACATCGAGGTAACCGCGACGGCCGGCTGGAAGTCTGCGTGTTCTGGCACGTGGACAAGTTCAAGGAAGCCTTGGCCGCGATGGCGCCTATCTGCTGCGCAGCAACCAGCCGGCTGGTCCGCCCAGGAATTCTGGGAAACCTACATCCAGCTCACTGTGGTGGAGAAGGCCTTCCGCGTACTGAAGAGCGAACTCTCTTGCGTCCCATCTGGCATCACTACTCCGGCCGCACGCAGGCCCACATCTTCGTGTGCGTACTGGCCTACACTTTATGGAAGACCCTCGACCATCTCGCCAAACGTGCCGGGCTGCTGACCTGATCCCAAACCCGACCCGGCGACAGGCAGGCTGACCCCAAGCCGCGCCCCATGACGCCGGAAGTGATCCTGCGCGAGTTGGCACGATCCAGATCGGCGACATCCACCTGGAGACCACCAACGACCAAACCTTGGTCCTTCGTCGCGTGGCCCGACCCGAAGCCGAGCAGGCACGCATCCTGGAAGCCCTGAACCTGGAACTACCCGAGCGTTTGAGTCCCGACCACCTTTTGTAGTGAAGACCTGGATGCCTCAGCCTGCGAAACCCTCGGGAAATCCACTCGTGCCAATGCCCAACTGCGCAACCTAGGTTAGGTGCCAGGCCATCGACGCGGAGCCTTGTCGGGATCGACAGACCGCCGTTGTGCCAGGCCGCCTTCACTGTTCAGGTGACTTCTCCGGGAAGGCATGCCAGAAGCGCAGGCTGTTGGCGGGATGGTTGGCGGCGGCGCCGGCGGCCAGGGTGCGGCCGTCAGGCGAAAAGGACAGGCAGGTGACATAGCCGCCCTGGGTGGCCAGGGTGGCCAGCTCCTCGCCGCGCTCCGGGTCCCAGAACTTGACCCGGGCGTCCAAGCCGCCGCTGGCGAGGCGTTTGCCATCTGGGCTGAAGGCCACGCTGGTCACGACTCCGCGATGCCCTTCCAGGACATGCTTGACCTGCCGGGTACTCATGTCCCAGAGGCGCACGGTCTGGTCGTCGCTGCCGGAAGCGAGCCAGCGGCCATCGGGGGAGAACGCCACGGCCGTGACCCTGTTCTGGTGCCAGTGCAGGGCGGTCGGAGGCCGGTCCCAGTCGGTCGCATCCCAGAGGAGAATGCGACCTCCTTGGTCCCCGGAGATGTATTGCTCGTGCCAGGCGCCGGCGGCCAGGGTCTTGCCGTCCGGCGAGAAGGCCAGCGCATAGCAGGGGAGGAAGTCCTTGAGACTATCGAGGGGCAGGCGTCGTCCCTTGCCGGTGGCCAGGTCCCAGAGCCACACCTGGCCTTCGTCAGCGGACGTCCCCCCGAGGCGGACGCGAGGGTACGGCCATCAGGCGCGAAGGCCACCGACTCGATTTGCGGGGTCTGGCCGGTGAAATGGGCCCGTTCTTCGCCGCTGGCCACGTCCCAGAGCTTGACCTCCGTGGCGGCCCCACCGTCCCAGCCGCCGCCGCTGGCCACGAGTCGGCCGTCTCGAAGAAGAACGCCAGCGTGCGAACAAAGCTGGCATGTTCGCCGCGCACAGTCCGTTCCTGGCCGGTGGCCAGGTTGCGCAGCTTGACGGTCTTGTAGTCGGTGTGGGCCAGCGTCTTGCCATCCGGCGCATAGGCCAGCGCACGCAGGTAATCGTGTCCGAGGTAGGCCCGGTCCTTGCCCGTGGCCACGTCCCAGAGCAAGATCGAGCCGTTACCGCCGCCGCTGACCAGGGAGCGGCCGTCGGGCGAAAAGGCGACACTCGCCACCGACCAGTTGCCATAGTTGGCATGCCCCGACAGCGTCGTCCGGGTCCGGCCGGTGGCCGCTTCCCAGAGCTTGACGGTCGGCTCGTTGCCAGCCGTAGCGATCAGCTGGCTGTCCGGGGAAAACGCGAGTTGCCGGACCATCGTGTCACTGGCCCGGAAGCGCAAGCGTTCCTTCAATGTTTTCAGGTCCCAGACGATGACGGTCCCGCCGACGCCGGCGGCGGCCAGCGACTGTCCATCCGGGGCGAAGCCAACGGTATAGAGGTCCGCATCGCCCCGCAGCTGGCCCGCGTCCTTCTTCGCTTCCAGGTCCCAGAGGTGGACGCGATGCTCGGTGCCGGCAAAGGCCAGGAGCCGGCCGTCGCGCGAATGTCCAGGGCGAAAACGACCTTGGTTTGAGCCTTCAGCCCCAGAAGGAAGTTATGGGTATCCACGTCCCAGAGGGTCACGGTGGTGTTTTCCGTGGCGGCCAGGGTGCGGCCGTCCGGAAAGAATGCCAGGCCATACACTGTGCTCGTGCCCGCCCAGGCAGCGACTTCCTGGCCGCTCGCGATATCCCAGATGAAGAGCTTCCCGTTCACATCGCCGCCGGCGAGCCGCTGGCCGTCGCGTGAGAAGGCGAGGGCCCGAAATCCCGCGGTGTGCTTGGCCAGGCGCGTTCGCGGCTGCCCCGTGGCGCCGTCCCAGAGCCAGACCGCGCCATCGGCGCCGGCGCTGGCAATCGTCCGTCCGTCCGGAGAGAAAATGGTGGCCAAGATCGTAGCGATATGGCCAGGCGGGGCAGGGGCCTGCCAGGCGGCCACATCCCACAGCCGAACGGTGCCGTCGCCCGCCGCCGACGCGAGGGTGTGGCCGTCGGGCGCGAACGCCAGGGAATGCACAGACTCGGTGTGTCCCCGCAGCGTCGCCACTTCCACAAAGCTCTCCAGGTCCCACAGATGAATCCCGAAAATTTGCGACTGGTACTCGGGAACCGCCAGGAGCCTGCCGTTGGGGGAAATTGCCAGGTCCCCTATCCCCGTCCTGAGAAACCGAAGCGGCTGGCCGGTGCGCAGGTCCCACAGCTGCACGCCCAGGGGCGCCGCGGCGGCCAGGATGCGACTATCCGCGGTGATGGCCAGCGAGTTGACCTTATCCAGGTCGCCGTCGCGCAACTCCCAACGCAGCCGACGCGTGGCCCGATCCCAGACCCAGACCGTGTGGTTCCAGTCCCCCGCGACCAGCGTCTTGCCGTCGGGCGCATATGCGACCGACAGACTTCTGGCTATTGGACCCAGTCAGGGTTCCGACTTCCTGGCCCGTGCTCGCGTCCCAGAGCTGCACCACGTTGGGAAAGCGGAGGGCGGTGGCAATCTCCTTGCCGTCGGGGGAAAAGGCCAGCGCCGTCGAACCTGGGGAAAGGAGAGGCCCAGCGAGTGCGGCATGGTTTGAGTGGCGACGGAACGAAAAGTGACACACTCCTGCCCCGTCACGACGTCCCACAGCTTGAGTTCCCCGGGAAGCTCGACGTGCGCAGAGTCATCGTCGGAGGAGGTCCAACCGGCGGACGCGAGCCGCTTGCTGTCCGGCGAGAAGGCCAGGCCCATGATGCGACGCTCATGTCCGCGCAGCTCGGCCAGCTGGCGGAAGGTGGCGGCGTCGAGCAGCCGAATGACATGATCCCAGCCGGCCAGAGCCAGCAGGCGTCCGTCGGGCGAATAGGCCAGGTGCGAAGTATCTTGCTTGAGGAGGCGACTTTCGCCGTGGCAGTCGTCATACAGCGCGTACCACTCGAAGTCGCGCAGGTCCTCCTGGTCGGGCCCGGGACGTTCTTGATTGAGCAGTCCCAGGGTGCGTTTAAGGCGACCCTCGAGCAAATTGTCCGAGGCCAGGTTGAGGTTGGCCACGTAGGACCGCCAGCTGGCGCGTCCTTCCGCTATCTTCTTTCGTGCGGTTTCCTGATTGGCTAACCCCAGATTCGTAATTGCCTGGGCGGCGTTGGCGTCCGATTCCCTCCATTTCCAGGTGGTCAGCGCACTAATGACCAGCAGACTTGGCAGGAGCAATACTAGACTCAGTACGAAGGCCGCCGCGACCGGGTTACGCCAACTCCAGCGCCAGAGGCGTTCCCCCATCCCCACCGGCCGCGCCTGGATTGGCTGCCCGCCGAGGAAGCGGCGCAGTTCGTTGGCCAGCTCGTCGGCGCTGCCATAGCGCTTGCTCGGATCCTTTTGCAGACATTTGAGGCAGATAGTCTCCAGATCGCGCGGCACCGCCGGATTCAAGTGGCGCGGCGGCACCGGCTCGCTGTTGCGAACCTGTTCCAGGGTGTCGATGACACTGGCGCCGCGAAACGGCGGCCGGCCGGTCTGCATCTCGTACAGGATCGCCCCCAGCGCGTACACGTCGGCGAGCGGCCCGATTTCGCCGGTCTTGCCCTCGGCTTGCTCGGGCGCCATGTATGAGGGCGTGCCCAGGACGGCGCCGGTCTGGGTGCGACCGGCGTCGTCGTCGAGCTTCTTGGCCAGCCCGAAGTCGGTGACCTTCGGCGTACCCTGGCGGGTGAGCAGGACGTTGCTTGGTTTCAGGTCGCGATGGACGATCCCTTGCTCGTGGGCATGGTGGACCGCTCGCGCCAGCGCCTGCATCACCGCGGCGGCGTAGCGGGCCGGCTGCGGAGTCTGGGCCAGCTTCGCCGCGAGCGTCCCGCCGTCCACATACTCCAGCGCGCAGTATGGCCGGCCCCCGCGAGCGCCAACCTCGTAAATCTGCACGATGTTGGGGTGGTGCAGTCGCGCCACGGCCTCGGCCTCGGCACGGAAGCGGTGCAGCGCCTCGTTGTCGCTGCCGAAGCCGAGGATCATCTTCAGGGCCACGATGCGTTTCAGAGCGAGGTGTTGGGCTCGATACACCACGCCCATGCCGCCACGTCCGAGTTCTTGGAGCAGGTCATATCCGGGGATGATCGGCAGGGCGCCGGGCGCCGGCGAATCACCCGGAGCGGACGATGCCCCAACGTGGACCGGCAGGGCCAACGGCGGCCGGCCCGTTTGCACGGGCGGCGGCGTGTTCCCTTCCGGCAGCGTCTCGGGAGTCGAACTCCCCACGGGCGCCAGCGGCGGAATGGTCGCCGGCGTCGGGTCGAGAGGCTGGGAGACGGGCTCGGACATGGCAGATCTCCGCGCGGCTACCTGCACGGCCTAGAACCATCACTATCGCCGCTGCGGTGCGTTACTGCAAGTGTGCCACCCCCAAATGCCGGACGGACGGCCCTTTTCAGCCGTCCGTCTGGTATTCTGACCCCGCCACTGCCGTCAGTCGACATCCAGCCCGGTCCCCTGGACGTAGCGGCTAAGGTAACTGACAACAAGACAACCCGCTACACCCTCCAGAAGTGTGCACTAACGCGAATCTCCGTTTCTCACCCGGCAATCGCCCGAAGGACAGGAGACCTCCTGTAGCCCCCAGGTGTAGTAGGGCGGGTAGGGGGGCCAGCACACGCGGGGGAGCGGCTTGCGGCAGTAATCATCCGGGGCGCCGGCGCAGGGAAAACAATGCTGCGGCCACCAGTGCAGCAGGCCGCCGCCGTACGGGTGCCAGCCACCCGCGGGGCCCCACTGCTTGAGGCCGCACTCCGGGGAGGACGCACAACACGAGGGCTCCGCCCCCGATCCCCGGCCCACCGCCGCCAGGGCGACGACGAGCGTTCCAATCCACACAGAATATCTCATAAATCCCTTCCTCCGCCCGCAGGTGGACTACTCACGTTTCGGCGCCGGGGGGGCGGGGGCGGGCGGGGCCCCGGACGGGACCGGCCCAGCAGGCATCGTTCTCGTGACGGAATTGTCGTTCTGAGTGCGGATTTCCCAGCCCCCACCAAGAGCCCGGTAGACGGCGACCAGGTTCAGGGCGACGTTGCCCTGGACGACCGCCAGGTTGTCCTGCTCTTGCAGCTGCGTGTTTTCCAGCGTGTAGAGCCGGTTCACATCGGCCTTGAGGTCGGTGAAGTTCTTCTCCTGGACCTTGGTGGCCGTCGTGGCTGCCTTCACGCTGCGGGCCAGGTCCTCGGCCTGTTCCTGGGACCGCAGGAAGCCCCGCAGGGCCGTCTGGACCTGCTGGGCCGCCGTCAACACGTCGTTCTGATAGGTGGTGATCAGCTCCTGGGTTTTGGCCTGCTGGAGGTGCACGTTGTTCACGATTCGCCCGTAATTCAGGATGTTCCACCGGAAGTTTGGTGTGATGGTTCCCATGAAGCTGCGCGACTCGAACAGCTGGGACAGGCTCTCGGATTCCAGGCCGATGGTGCCGTTGATGAAGATCGTGGGGTACAGGTCGGCCTCGGCGACGCCGATTTGGGCGCTTTGGGCCGCCACCTGGCGCTCGGCGCTGCGGATGTCGGGGCGCCGGCGCAGCAGGTCGGCCGGAATGCCCGCGGCGACCTGGGCCGGCGTGTTCGGCATCGGCGTCTGCTCTACCCCCGGCCCCGGGCCGAGTTCCGCTGCCAGGTCGCGCGGCGGCAGGCCCAGGAGGACACAGAGCGCGTCGTTCGCTTGCCCCAGGGCGATTTGCAGGGCCGGGATGGTCGAGCGGGTCTGTTCCAGCAGCGTCCGCAACTGTTGGACGTCAATGCTGGTCGCCGTGCCGACCTTGAATTGCTGCTCGGCCAGCGCCACCAGCCGCTCCTGCGTCCGCAGGTTGTCGCGCGCGATCGTGATCCGCTGCTGAGCCACGCGGTACTGGACGTAATCCGTCGCCACGTCGGCCAGCAGCGTCACCAGCGCGCTATCGTAGTTTTCAACCGAGGCATCCAGGGTGGCGTTGGCGGATTCGATCGACCGGCGGAAGCGGCCCCAGAAATCGAGTTCCCAGCTCACGTTGAAGCCGCCCGCCCAGTCTGGGTAGAAGTTGCCGATGGGCAAGCCCGGCGGGGGTGCGATCGGTGACGCCGCGGTGAAGGCGGCAGGGTTGTTGAACGCGGTGTGGCTGAGGCCGACGCGGCTGTACTGTCCCGTCGCTTGCTGCGTCTGCGGGAAGATGCTGCCCACCGCGATCGCTTGCTGCGCCCGGGCCTGGAGGACGCGGGTGCCCAGGACGCGCAGGTTCAGGTTCTGCTCGTAGGCGTTCTCGATGAGGGAATTGAGCTTGGGGTCGTCGAAGACCCCCCACCAATCTTGCAGGTGGCGGCTTTCGACGCGGGGGTCGTTGGCCTCGACCCACTCCCCGGCGACCGGCGCCGGCGGCTTGCCGTAATTGGGCCCGACCTTGAAGCCGTTGCGGACGTAGTCCAACGGCCCGGTGGCGACGCACCCCCCGCCGAGCAGGACCGCGGCGGCGACGACGACCCCTCGCAACCGGCGCGGCCGCCACCTCATGGGTCGTCCCCCCATCCTGTGAGTTCATTCACGGCTTCGCACAAACGGACCGTCTTCGGCAAATCCGGAACAATCCGCACAGAGGGAACCATCGGCCGGGCAAGGAACGCCGATTGAGGAAAAATCGGTCAACCCATGGAGACACTCCCTGGTTGCTTCGGTCGATGTGACCGGCAGGGGCGAGTGACTTGCCCACTCGGCAGGTTGGTGAGCAAGTCACTCATGTGACACAACGCACTATCTCGTAAGGACTTGTGACATTGGAAGACTGACTTGCTCACTTGCTCACGCATTTGTGGGCAAGTCACGACTGGTGCATTTTGCAGCACTGCGAGTGTAGCGGAATTGAACACTTTTCGCTTGCCGCCTCTCAACGGACACCGGAATCCTTCCGCTCACATTTCACTGCCCGCGTGCTGGTCCCCGGCCCGGCCCCGGCACGCACCCCCGGTCGGCGGCCTCGACTTCGGCGTCCGCAACCCCTTCGCCGCCGTCTGGGGCGTCCTCGACCGCGACGACATCCTCTGGCTCACCGGCGAGCACTACTGCCGCCACCAGACCCTCGACTTCCACAAGCAGCACATGCCGCGCGAGGTGATGCGGTACTGCGACCCGGCCGGGGCCCGCGAGCGCATCGAGCTGACCGCCGCCGGCCGCAAGGTCCGCCCCGGCATCAACGACCTCCGCCTGGGCATCATGGCCGTCCGCAGCCGCCTCGAAACCAGCCGCCTCCGCGTCGTGGACGGCGCCTGTCCCAACCTCCTCTACGAAGCCGTCCTGTACCGCTACGACGACGCCACCAACGGCCGCGGCTCGGAGACCCCCCTGTCCGAAAGCAACCACGCCCTGGACGCTTTGCGCTACCTGATCTCGCGCCTGGACCAGCGGCGCATGGCGAAGGACCGGCGACCGGCGCCGCTGGCCGAGGGCGCCGCGGCGCCCGATTCGCCGGCGCCGAAGGAGGACTCGCGCAAGCGCCTGGGGTAATGAGGAGCTGTGGACGCGGTTGGCGTGAGGGGGGGCGGGGTGGCACGCCCTGAGGTACTCCGAAGGGCGTGCTGAACGCCACTTGCTTCTTGCACCAGCGAGGACGAGAGCGTATCCTCCCCAGCATGAGAATCACTGATCCCGACACCGGCAGAATATACCTCGAAAAACGCCGCGTGCGTTACAACGAGCCCGGCCAGCCGCGTGAGCTGACCTTTTCCTGTTATCGCCATTATCCATTCCTGGACCGCGACCGGACGCGCGAGTGGTTCTGCGAGGCACTCGACGAAGCACGCACGAAATCTGCCTTTCAGCTCTGGGCCTACGTCGTGATGCCGGAGCATGTCCATGTTCTTGTCTATCCCGGAGACGCGCCGGAGCGGATGTCTGCTTTTCTGCAGGCCTTGAAGGAGCCGGTCGCCCGCAAGGCGATCCGGTATCTGAAAAGCCACGCCCCGGAGTGGCTGGCGCGGGTGACGGTGCGCGAGGGCTCCCGGCTGAGGCACCGCTTCTGGCAGCCGGGCGGCGGCTACGATCGGAACATCACCAGTATCGAAGCGTTGCGTGCCGTCATTGACTACATTCATGCCAACCCGGTGCGTCGCGGCTTGGTGGCCAGAGCGGAAAATTGGGAATGGTCCAGCGCGCGCTGGTACGCGGGACTGCGGCCGGTGAGACTGGAAATGGACCCCAACGTCCTGGCAGAACTGGCACGCGGATAACATGGCGATGGCGTTCGCACGCCCTTCGGAGTACCTCAGGGCGCCGCGTCCCGGGTGGCACGCCCTGAGGTACTCCGAAGGGCGTGGTTGACGGTCATGCACGCCCTTCGGAGTACCTCAGGGCGTGCCACCCGCCGGGTCAACGGCTCCCAGGCCCCAACGCCGCAGAGCTACGTCGTCCGGTCGCGCGGAGGCAACGCGAAGTGTTCACTCCCTGATGCACGCGGTAGGGGCAGACCAATGGCTATTTTCGAGGTCACGGCAGACACCATCCGCACGATCGAGGAAACTACCTTCGGTGCAGTGGGTATCCGCGAACGGGACGACTTGCAACGTCTGCTACGAAAGCAGGTCGAGATAATCTCTCCCGACACGCTCATTATCGCGGAGGAGTTCTGCGAGTGGGAAGACTCGAAACGCCGCATTGACCTACTGGGGGTAGACAGGGATGCCAAACTCGTCGTGATTGAACTGAAACGCACGGAGGATGGCGGACATATGGAGTTGCAGGCCATCCGCTATGCGGCGATGGTGTCCACCATGACTTTCGACAAGGTGGTCGAAGTCTACAACGACTTCCTACGGAAGATAAGCAGCGATCTGGACGCCCGCACGAACCTTCTGGAGTTTCTCCGCTGGGAGGAGCCGCAAGAAGAGCAGTTCGCCCAAGACGTGCGTATCGTGCTGGCGTCCGCCGAGTTCTCCACGGAACTCACGACGGCGGTCTTGTGGCTGAACAAGCGGGATCTGGACATCCGGTGCGTGCGCATCAAGCCGTACTCCGACAAGGGTCGGGTACTGATCGACGTTCAGCAAGTGATTCCGTTACCGGAAGCGTCGGAGTTTGTCATTGGAATCAAGAATAAGGAACAGAAGGGGCGACAGGGCCGGGCCGAAGGGGGTGGCCTACGGAAAAAGTTCTGGCAAGAGCTGCTGACCCGTGCTGCCGGAAAGACCTCGCTTCATGCCAACAAATCTCCGAGCGAGAGGGGCGGCCTAGTCGCAAATTCGGTCCTTCGGGGCGTGCTCTTCGCCTACGAACTCCACCGAGATGAGGGCGGGGTGAGCCTGTACATCGACACGGGAGAACAGGATGACAACAAACGCATCTACGACAACTTACAGTGCAACCAGGCCGAGATCGATACCGCTTTCGGGGGCAAGTTGTCGTGGTTGCGGTTGGATCATCGACGAGCCTCCCGAATCGTCTACATGGCGCCTGGAGGCTTGCAAAGCGATGAGTCCCAGTGGCCGAGCATCCAAGATGCCATGATCGACGCAATGGTCCGGCTGGAGAAAGCTATCAGTCCCTCTCTCGCGAAGCTGAAGACGGAAGCCTAGACTGTCCAGGTCATTGGCCCGGTGTTTTCTCCGGGAATCGAGAGCACGAGCGGCGCCGAACTCAGAAGGGTCGAACTCGAGAAGGAACCAGCCCGAAGGAGGAGCCAAGGGCCCAGCGTACCTTTCGCATGTCGTCGCGGCACCGTTGTCCCTGTCCGCATTTCTCCAATTGACCATCTACCGCCGAGCAAGCGGACAACCAATGGACGAAGCGAAACTCCTCGAACGGATCGCCGTGAATCCGAACATCTTTGGCGGCAAACCCATCATTCGCGGGCGCCGGCTGGCGGTCGAACAGGTGCTGGGGATGCTCGCGGCGGGAGACAGTCCGGAAATCCTGTTGCAGGGCTACCCCTGGCGGGAAAAGGAAGACGTCCAGGCGTGCCTGGTCTATGCCTGCCGGCTGGTCGGGCATGAGCGCATCGAGCCTCTGATGATCGAAGCGGCCGCGTTTGGGACGTGGCCTTCACCCCGGACGGCCGCCACTGCGTTTCGGCGAGCGACGATGATACGGTGCAAATCTGGAACAGCAGCACCAGCGAAGAGGTGTTCACCCTGTACGGCCACACGGCCCAGGTCTATTCGGTGTCGTTCCGTCCGGACGGCAAGCGGCTGGCGACGGCGAGCCGCGACGGGCCTGTGAAGGTGTGAGACACGACCGCGTGGGGTCTGGACAAGCGGTAGTGGCGACCGCGGCGACGGCGTGGTTCACCAGGGCGATGGCACCGGCGGCGGCGAGACTGCCAAGAGCGTCACGCCGGGATGGACTGGGGTCGTGCGGAGTGGTCATGGTATGGAACCTCGTGAATGGGAGGGAGGGACTGACGGAGGATGATAGCGCGCCGGAGCCGGCGGGACCAGGCGCGGGCGGGTGAACTCTCGTTCCCGGCACGGCTTGCTAAGCCGCGCTTTTTCCTTGCGTCTGGGGTCTCCATTCGGTGACAATCATGCTCATGGGCTGCGCGGCGATGCCGCTGAACCCTGGCGGCCCTAAAACTCATGGTGCAACGATCACAAAGGAGACCGGCCATGAAACGCAGTGAACTGCTTCACAACGTCCTCGGACGCCTACGCGACACAGCCACGCGCGAAGCCCTCACCGTCGAGCCGCGGCGCCGAAATTGTCGCTCCCGGCGAGTACCTGGTGACCGTCTACGGTCAGCCCGCTCAGGTGGCGCGGCTGGCCGTGGCCCTCGAGGGCGACGAGCACCTGCGAGAAACCCGGCTTGTGGAAGATGTTGGCGAGGCCAACCGGCGCCTGCACGAGTCGGCCGACGCCGGCCGGTCGCGCCACCTGCACCTCGCCCTGTCGGCCCCGTCGCTCTGGTAATGCGCGCGGCGGCGAACGGCCGGCCGTTTTGCACACGACCGGCCCGCCGAAAAGGTCCGTTGCAACGCCGCAGGCGACGCCGTCAAGCCCGGACGCCATCGATGATGCAGACTTCCGCCGCCGTCGGCACGATGCGTGTCAACCGGAAGCCGCCCTCCCGGAACAGGGCCTCGTATTCTTCTCGCGTCCGCTCCTGGCCGCCGGGGATGACCAGCATGGTCAGGTCGAGCAGTTTGCCGAAGGCCGGCTCGTTGCCGGGCGGAATCACTCCTTCCACCACCAGCAGCCGGCTGCCAGCGCCCATCGCCCGATGGATGCTGCGCAGGATGCGGAGGGCCCGTTCGTCGTCCCAGTCGTGGATGATGTGCCGCATCAGGTAGGCGTCGGCACCGGGGGGAACCGAGTCGAAGAAGCTCCCGCCGACGACCTGGCAGCGATCCGCCAGCCCCGCCGCCGCGATGTTGGCCTTCGCCCGCTGCACTACTCCCGGCAGGTCGAACAGGATGCCCCGCATCGTGCGGTATTTCTGGAGGATGGCCGTCAGCACGCTGCCGTTGCCGCCACCGAGGTCGGCCACGACGCCGAGGCCGGAAAAGTCGTAGGCATCCAGCACGGCAGCGGTTTCGCGCCCGTGAACGCTGACCATCGCCCGATCGAACACCCGAGCCTGATCCGGATGGGCGGAGAGGAAGTCGAACACCGGCTGGCCGTAGATCTTCTCGAAAGCGGTCCTTCCGGTCTGAATGCTATAAAGCAGCTCGCCATAGGCGGCGTAGTGCTCCTCGCCGGCCATGATCGCCAGGGCCTGCTGCGATCCCGGCACATCGCCGCGGAGGCAATCGGCCAGCGGCGTCAGGCTGAAGCGCTGCTGGGCGTCCTCCGCGAAAACGCCGACGCTGGCCAGCGCCCGCAGCAGGCGGTAGAGCGGCCGGGGCTGCGTGGCGGTAGCCTGCGCCAGCTCGTCGGCCGTTCGCGGCCCGTCGCGCAGCCGGTCGGCCAGGCCGAGCTTGGCGGCCACGTAAACGGCCTGGGCGACCCAGTAGCCGGTGATCATGTGGGCGATTTGCTGCTGGGGGGTTGGTTGGGACATGGGGATCGGCCTCCGTCGGGGATGGATTGAGAGGCACCGCCATCGCGCGACCATAATTCCGATGAATTGTGGTCGCCTGCCTCAGGATCGCAACGCATTGGCGTCTTTGTACTTGCGATCCCGATGAAAGGAAACGACCACAATTCCCCATTTGTGGTCGCCGCGCGATTTGCTCTAGGATCACGAGCGGCATCAGCGCTTGCCGCACGCCCCGTTTCGCGGAAGATGTAGGTGATGACTTCGATCAGCGATCGTCCGTTCTGCAATGAGGTACACCATGATCACGCGCTGGCGGGGTTTGATCCTTCTGGCGACCGTCTTGATTCTCCCCGTGCTGGGACCTAGGTGCCGTGCCGAAGACCAGCCTCCCGCAAAGGGGACGGAGGTCACCCTGAAGGGGAGCCTGGTTTGCAACGGGGCCTGCATCCCGAAGCCGCGGGAGGAGGATCACGTGATGGTGCTCTTCGCGATCGACGGCACGCCGGAAATCCGCGCTGAGGTGGCGCGGATCGTGAAGGACCATTACCCGGAGAAGGGCCTTGATGCCGAGGCGGCGGCGAAGTTGATGGACCAGTTCAGCGAGCGGCTGAAGTTCTATCTCGCCCCGGACAGCCCGGCTCTGAAGGGGGACAAGAACCGGGGGAAGAATCACTACTGCCAGCCGGCGACGGCCAGCGCCGTGACTGGGGTCGTCATCGAAAAAGATCGCAAAAAGTGGATCACCGCCACGAAGATCGAAGCGGCCACCCTGAAGTACCCCGAGCGCATGCTGGCGGCGGACCGGCCCTTCGTCAAGAACGACAAAGACCCGGTGGCGCTGAAGGTCGGCGACAAGCTGACGCTGAACTGTGTCTATATTCCCCCCGGCAAGTACCTGATGGGCACGCCGGTCTATATGTGGCCCTATTTCCAGGAAGAATATCCCCACACGGTGACCCTGACAAAGGCGTTCCACCTGGCCGAGATCCCCGTTACCCAGGAGATGTACGAGGCGGTCATGGGGACCAACCCGAGCACGGTCAAGGACCCGCAGCTGCCGGTGCAGAACCCCAAATTCGCCGACATCCGCAAGTTCTGCGCGATCCTGTCGGAGACGAACAAACGGACGGTCCGCCTGCCGACCGACGCGGAGTGGGAGTATGCCGCCCGCGTCGGCACGTCCAACCCGGGTTTTGCCGAAAAGTACCGGGACCAGAACAGCTCGGGCAGCCAGGGGTTCAAGGCACCCCTGAAGGTCAAGTCGAAGAAGCCGAACGCCTGGGGCCTGTACGACATGGCCAGCTGCTGGTGGGAGATCACCGCCGACAAGGGGATGTACAATGTCCGGACCAGCGACACGGACCCCAGTTACCCGCCGGCATCCGACAATCCGCGCATCCAGCGCAGCGGCCGGGGCATCATCAAGAGCGGCTGGTCGATCGGCACGCACGAGTTCATCCTGGAGAAGCCGGACTACGCGGGGCAGAAGTTTCGGGTGATGGTGGAGGGGGAGGGGGCGCGGGCGAAGAAGTGAGTCAACGTCCGGGGTCGGTGCAGGCGACGGATTTCCCTAGGACACTTCGACGACCGCTGGGCCGAGGACGTCCCTTCGCGGCCTGATCCCCAGCCCCGGCCCCGTCGCTGCCGCCATCCGTCCATTCACCCGCCGCGGCGCCCCTTCCGCGATGCTCACCGTCACGTAGCTGTTGAAGTCCGTCGCCGTGAACAGGAACTCCGGCGGCGTGCTGTGGGCCAGGTGGGCGATGGCGGCGGTGACGATGTCGCCGCCCCAGCTGTCCTCCAGCGTCATCGCCACGCCAAGCGACACGCACAGGTCGCGCGTTTGCTTCGCCTTCGTCAAGCCGCCGAACTTGCTGATCTTGATGTTGACCACGTCCATCGCCCGGTCCGCGTGCCCGCGCAGCAATACATCCACGCCATCGATCACCTCGTCCAGGACGAAGGGATGGTCGGTGTGCCGGCGGACGGTCAGGCATTCCTCGTAGGTCAGGCACGGCTGCTCGATGTAGACATCGACATCGCGCACCGCGCGCACCACGCGCAGGGCCTCGTGCATCAGCCAGCCGGTGTTGGCGTCGGCGATCAGGCGGTCGCCGGGGTGGAGCTTTTCGGCCACGGCGTGAATGCGGACGATGTCCACGTCGGGGTCGCCGCCGACCTTGAGCTGGAAACGGCGATAGCCCTCCGCCCGGTAGCCGGCCACGCGCCCGGCCATCGCTTCCGGCGTGTCCTGCGGAGATGGCCCGGTAGAGTCCGAAGTCCTCGCCGTAGCGCCCGCCCAGCAGGGTGCAGACCGGCAGGCCGGTGGCCTGGCCGAGGATGTCCCAGCAGGCCATGTCGATGCCGGACTTAACGTAGGGATGTCCCTTCAGGGCCGCATCCATGCGCCGGTTCAGCTTCTGAAGCTCCCGGGGGTCCTCGCCGAGCAGGTGCGGCCCCAGCTCGGCCACGCCGGCGCGGACGCCGTTGGCATAGGCGGGCAGGTAGAACGGCCCCAGCGGGCAGACCTCGCCGAACCCTGTGAGGCCGGCGTCGGTATCGACCTGCACCACGGTGCTGTCGAAGACCGAAACCGCTTTGCCGCCGGACCACTTGTAACTCCCCTCGTGCAGGGGCAGATCGACGCGATAGGCGCTCAGGCGGGTGATCTTCATGGCGGCCTCGTGGAATGGGTGTGCGTCGTTCCTGTCCGCGCCGCGCTCCCAGGATGCGCTGTCGTTGCAGCGTTGCAGTCGTTGCATGCAATGCGTGCAACGATGCAACGACACTCGTCGTTGCATCGTTGCAGTCGTTGCATGCATTGCATGCATTGCATGCAATGCATGCATTGCAGTGCAATGCAACGGTAGTGGCATGGCTGCAATGCTGCAACGATGCAACGACGGGGGAATGAGGGGCGGGTCGCGCCCTTGTCGCCGAGCGACCCCTCCTAAAACACCGACCGACCCGATGCTGACCCGCGCGGAAGAGACAGACCGAAACACTCGGCCATATCCCGGGTATGATAGAAGGTCGAAACAGCAATCGCCGTTGCAGCGTTCCCGGCTCCAACCTGTGCTACTCGTGTGGAGGTGCGGCCCATGACCCCTCGTGCATCGTTGGCTGGTTTCTTGCTGGCGGCATTGCTGATCGCAACCGCCCGAGGCGGGGCCGCGGAGTCGCCAAAAGCGGTTGCCATCGGCGACAAGGTCCCCAACAGCAGCTCGCTGCGCGACCTGCGCGGCAACAAGCGGCCGCTGCACGATTTCAAGGGGCACAAGGCGATCGTGCTGGCCTTCGTCAGCGCCGATTGCCCCATCTCGAATCTGTACCTGCCGGGCCTGGTCGCCCTGGACAAAAAATACCGGAGCAAGGAAGTGCAGTTCCTGGCCGTCTACGCCAATGAACAGGAAGACCTCGACCAGGTGGCCGGCCATGCTTATGACCGCGACATCCCGTTCCCTGTCCTGAAGGACTTCGGCCAGAAGCTGGCGGGTGCCGTGGGCGTGATCCGCGTGCCGACGGTGGTGCTGCTCGACGGCGAGTTCGTCCTCCGTTACCGCGGCCGAATCGACGATCGCTACGGCGTGGCCTCCCGCCGCGACAAGGCGAGCCGCGACGACCTGACCGCGGCCCTCGACGAGGTGCTGGCGAGCAAGAAGGTCAGCGTGGCCGAGACCGACGCCGACGGCTGCCTGCTCGACCGGGGCGGGAAGAAGACGGGCAAGAAGGAACTGACTTACGCGAAGGACGTGGCTCCCATCCTTCAGAAGCGTTGCCAGGCATGCCACCGCCCCAACCAGGCGGCCCCGTTCTCGCTTTTGACTTACAACGATGCGGCCAAGCACGGGGCCATGCTCCGGGAAGTGACGACGCAGCGGCGCATGCCGCCCTGGCACGCCGATTCGCGCTACGGCCATTTCCGCAACGATCGCCGCATGACTGACGAGGAGATCGACACCCTGGCAGCCTGGGTGGACGGCGGCATGGCCAGGGGGGACGACAAGGACCTGCCCAAGCCGATCGCCTGGCCGGAAGGCTGGACGATGGGCAAGCCGGACATGGTCTTCGAGATGCCGGAGGCGTTCGAGGTGCCGGCGACCGGCGTCGTCCCCTACAAGAACTGGGTGATCGAGACGAAGTTCACCGAAGACCGCTGGATTCAGGCCGCCGAGTGCCGGCCCGGGGCGCCCAGCGTGGTCCATCACATCGTCGCCTACATCCTGGGCGAAGGCGGCGGGCGGCGCGGCAACCCGCTTGGAGGCGCTGGGGTCGATGTCGGTCCTGGTCGGCTGGGCGCCGGGCGACCTGGGATTGAAGTGTCCGCCGGACACGGCCCTGCGGGTCCCGAAGGGGGCCCGGCTCAGGCTCGAAATGCACTACACGCCCAACGGCACCGCGGTCAAGGACCGCTCCGCCATCGGTATCATCTTTGCGCCGAAGCCGCCGAAGTACGAGCTGTACATGAACGAGTTCGCCAACATGGGGATTGCCGTGGCGGCCCGCGACCCGCACTACCGGGCCGAGGCCACCATGCGTCTGCCGGCCGACGCCCGCATCATCAGCTTCGTGCCTCACATGCACTGGCGCGGGCAAGACTACTTCTACGAGATCATTTATCCGAATGGCAAGCGGCAGACCGTGCTGTCGGTGCCGCGCTGGGATTTCAACTGGCAGAGTGTCTACCGCCTACAGGAGCCGCTCAAGTTCCCGAAGGGGGCAAGGCTGCACGCCGTGGCCCACTGGGACAACTCGGCCAACAACCTGCTCAACCCCGATCCAGACAAGACCGTCACGTTCGGCCTGCAATCGTGGGAAGAGATGATGGTCGGCTGGGTCAGCTATGTCTGGGAGCGCCCAGAGACAGCCGCGGAGCTGGCCAAGAACCCGCCGCGGCCGTCGGACCTCGTCTTCGATCGGCTGGACGTCAACGGCGACGATGTCATCACCGCCGACGAAATCCCGGAACGGTTCCGTCCGTTCTTCCAACTCGGCGGCAACGGCTCAGGCAAAATCACGCGCGACGATTTTGCCAAGCTCTTCGAGCTGATGCGCGGACGCTTCGGCGGCGGACCGCGGAGGCCGGAATCGAAGCCACGCGAGGAAGAAAAAAAGCCCGCCGACGAGAAGAAGGACAAATGACTCCCGCACCTAGAGTAGCCCACGAAGCAACCCGCCGCGAATTCCTGGGCACCGCGGGGGCGCTGGCGGTGGCCGGGGTAGTCGGGGCCGCGCCGGAGGCTGCAAAGTCCGCCGCCTTCCAGCCGATCGCGATCCCGGCCTGGGTGCACGATGTGACCCGCATGGCCTTCCTCACCCCAGGAGAAGTCCCGGCGCGGGCAAGGCGGGGGTCCAGGTCGTCCACACAAACCTGGTCTGGCCTTACTTCCCCTTGCATCGCGACGGCGGCGGCCTGAGCCCGGCCGACAGCAAGGCCCTCCACGAACTCGTCGACGGGTGCCACAAGCGGAGCATGAAGCTGGTCCTCGGCCTGCCGCCCTTTCCCCCTGTTGCCCTGGTCAAGGAGCACCCCGACTGGCGCGTCGATCCCGACGGCAGCGGTAATGCCCACAAGCGCCCGGCGAAGGAAGACGACCTGGGCACGCGCCTCGGCTGCAACCTCGGCCCCTGGGGCGACTATCTCATCGACGTCTGCGCCGAGTTGGTCCAGGATTACGGCGTGGACGGCTATTCGTTCGACGGCAACTACCACCCGCGCCTGTGCCACTGCCCGGCCTGCAGGAAGGCCTATCGAGCCGGCGGTCGCGATCTGCCGGCGAAGGTCAACCTCGACGTCATCGCCTATCGGGAATACCTCGTCTGGCGCGGAGAGCGGCTGGAGGAGCATTACCGCCGGCTCCAGGGACGGCTGAAGAAGATCAACGCGGACGCGGTCCTGATGTCGTGGACAGTAAACGCCGGCCGCTACGGGCACTTCCTGGATTCGCCGCGCTCCATGCCGACCCGACTGAACCGGCTGTTCGACCTGCCGATGCAGGAATGGTGGCTGGACGAGACGAACTTCGGCGCCAGCGTGGCCCCGGCCTTCGGCGCCGCCTACATCGCTGGCACCGCCGGCCACCGGCCCAACGCCTCCGAACCGTACCTGATGTTGCGCGGCAACCCCTACGGCAGCGACAGCTTCCCGCCGCACGAACGGCTGGTGCGAACGTTCCTAGCTCTGACGAACGGCAGCCTGGCGCCGCAGTCGTTCGGCTGGCCCCTGGTCGGCGACTCGACCGCGGAGGCCCTGCGTGAGATCGGCCGGCGCGAGCGCTGGCTGACGCACTGCCAGCCGCTGCCCTGGGCCGCCCTCGTCGTCAGCGAGCAGACCCGGCAGTTCTACGCTTACAAAGACATCGCCGATCGCTATTTGCCCCATCTGTTCGGCGCCTTCCGCGCTGCAGCCGAGGAACATCTGCCGCTGACCCTCATCAACGACTGGGACCTGGAAGCCAAGGCGCTGGCGAAATACCGCGTGGTTGTTCTGGCCAACACCGCGGCCCTGTCGGCGGCGCAGGCCGATGCGCTCCGCGACTACGTCAAGGCTGGCGGTGGGCTGGTGGCAACCGGCGAGACCTCGCTGTGCGACGAATTGGGCCGGCCACGCCGCGACTTTGCCCTGGCCGATTTGTTCGGCGTCTCCTATCAGGGCCGCCCGGCCGCCCCGGAGAAACGGGCTGACCTCGACCCCAACTTCGCGATCGGCATCGACGAGAATTACTGGAAACAGCGTACCGGCGTCGCGCGATTGACCTGGACGGATCATCCGCTGGTCCGCGACCGCCGCCTCGGCGAACTGGTGCCGGGCCGATCAGTCGTCTTTCGCGGTCCCCTGGTCCGAGTCAGCGAGCCGAAGGAGTCTAGTGCAGTGGCTGCCCGCATGGCTCCGGAGGGGGTGAAGGGGACGCCGCTGCCCGCAGTCGTGGCGCGACCGTTCCGGGCCGGGCGCATCGTCTACCTGGCTGCGGCCCTCGATGCCGCGCTCTGGAGCTACGCCTATCCCTACCAGCGCCGCTTGTTGACGCGGGCCCTGACTTGGGCCGCTGGCGGGACACCGCCGATTGCCGTCCAGGCACCCATGTGCGTACAAGCGACGTACTTCACTCAGACCACCGCCGACGGACGCCGCCTGGTGCTGCACCTGTTCAATGGAGTGAACACGACGGCCAACCACGGGCTACCGGCGGCCGATGTGCCCTTACGCGAGGAGACGATTCCGATTCACGGGATCGCTGTGCGGTTTGAGCGGGATGTGCCGAAGCGATTCCATGTTGAGCCAGGCGGTGCGGAGCCGCGGGTTCGCAAGGATGGGTCGGCGACGGTGGTGGAGTTGCCGCCTCTGGAATTGCACGCGATGCTGATTGGCGAGTGGTAGTTCGTTTAGCCGCGAGCGTCCCGCGAGCACTTGGCAAGAGCGCTCGCGAGACGCTCGCGGCTAAACGGCTAGGTCACTTGATCTCGACCTTCGCCGCGTCCCTTTCACTCTTTTCGATCAAGTTCTTCACCTTGTCGCGGTACTGCTCGGCCACCTTGTCGACGCTCTCGTACTTCTCATGTCTGGCGCCGTCCTGTACGTCCATTGTTTTCGTCGTGGCCTTGCCGTCGGCGACAGTGCCGGTCAATGTGATGATGAGTGAGCCTTCCTGGTGGCGTGCGGTGAAGCGATCACCGTAGCGGAAGACGGCTGTAAGGACGCCGGCCCCGCCGGCCAGGCCCGGCATGCCCGCGATTCCGGGCACCCCGCCGATACCCCCGACGCCGCCCCCGAAGCCCCCAGGGGGGGCCGCTCCGCCAGGCAAGCCGCCGAACCCGCCGATGCCGCCGCCCCCGCCAATGCCGGGGGGAGCGAAGACGCCGCCGCCGAATCGCCCTTCCGCCTTCTTCGCTTCCGGCAGCGACAGCCCCTTGATCGTCTCCTTCTTCCCCTTGCGCATCACCACCGCTTCGATCGGCGTGTTGGCCTTGATGCCGTCGATCATTTTGGCGACTTCCTGCGGTTCATTGGGCACGGTCTTGCCATCCAGCTCCAGCAGGATGTCATTGGCCTTGAGTCCCGCCTTGGCGGCCGCCGAATCGGGCGTC
The DNA here is from genome assembly GCA_963827935.1 of uncultured Planctomycetota bacterium. GTDB lineage: Bacteria > Planctomycetota > Planctomycetia > Gemmatales > Gemmataceae > DATFNV01. The sequence continues at coordinate 232,338 of CAWHCN010000009.1, forward strand.
ACTTCCTCGATGACTACGCCTTGCCGCTTGGGAAGGTCAAGTTGATCGACCAGGGCATCGCTGGGCTTGTCGATGCGGGCACCCAGTCGGCCGTCCGCGGACCGCCCGAAGGGGTTGAACTGGACGCCGCCGAAGCCGCCGGGCGCGAGCGCGCCGCCGGGCGGGAGCGCTCCCGGCGGGAAATTGCCGCCGAAGCCGCCAGGGGCGAAACCACCAGCCCCAGCTCCCTGCTTCCGCATCTGCTCCATCATGCGCTTCATCTGCTCGCGCATCTGCTGGATCTGGGTGGGATCAATGCCCGGGGGCAGGTTCTTGAAGATCTGCTCGAAGTCGGGGAGATCAATGCCAGGCTCCTTCTTCGGTTGGTCCTTCTTGGCCTCCTCCTTCTTCGGCTCTTCCTTTTTGGGTTCGTCCTTCTTCACGTCGTCCTTCTTGGCCGGTTCGTCGGCGCGGACGGTGGCCTCGGCGCGGAAGCCGACGCCGGCGATCAGGGCCGCCAGGCTCAGTAGGCCGGCGGCCACGCCGACAGACCACAGCCGCGCCGGGCGAGTCGGAACAGGAGCAGGTGCATTCAGTAACATGGCAACCCTCCGATAAAGATCTGAAGTGTGTCCGGTGATTCCCATGGCGCCCGCCGGCACGGCCGGCGCCGCCGTCAAACTCAAAAGGAACTGGGCGTAATCGGCCGCCGACCTGCCCTGCGCTGCCGCCGCGGCATCGGCCACGAATTCGCGGCACAGCCGCGCCTGGCGCCGCAGGCCCCAGAACCAGGGCCAGGCGTAAAACACCACCTCGCCCAGGGCGAAGATCAGGCAACCCCACAGGTCGCGCCGCTCCAGGTGCGTCAGCTCGTGGGCCAGGACCCAGCGCAGGGCCGGCGCCTGTGGTTGGTCGCAGAGCGACGCGGGCAGCAGGATTGTGGGGCGAATCAGACCGCAACTGATGGCGACGCGCTGCCGTTCGGACATGAGCAGTCGCGGCAAGGGTCGGCCCTCTGCCAGCATCCGGGCGACCTCCGCCACCGCGGCGGGAACCGGCCGGCCCGTTCGCAGCAGCCACCACACGCCGACATGGCCCAGCAGCCAGCGGCCCAGCAAGAACGCCGCCCCGGCAGCATGGATCACCCCAAGCCAACCCAGCGCAGCCAGCAATGGCTCGCGCCAGGACGCCGGAGCAGGCGGGGCCGGCGGCAAGACCACCGGGACTTCCGCTGGCGCCGGTGCCTGGGCTTCCGGAATTGCTGCGATCGGTTCGGCGGGCTGCTCCGGCGGGGGGGAGACCCAGAAACCGATTTCTCCCTCGCCAGGCGCAGGAGTCTCGATCGGCGCCGGCGGGCGGGATGGCTCGGGAGTTGCCGCAGCGGGCTCCGCCTCGGTTACGACGGCGGCTGGCGCAGGCTCGGGAGCATCGGGCCGGGGCAGCGGAACATTCAGCCAGCGCGGACCAAAGCTGAGGCCCAGGGCCACCAGCGCGGCGGCAACGCCCCATTCGCCCAGCCGTTGACGCCGTACCGGGTCGCGCCCGGCACGCAGGAGCAGACGAGCGACCAGGAGGGTCAACCCACCCCCCAGCACGCCGGGCAGCAGCCAACCGCCGGCCATCATCCACGCCCCGTTCATCGCCATCCCCTCGCCCGGGCCGTTAGCGATTACCCCTGACACGCCGTGCATGGTCGATCATCGAGCGCATGCGCTCCAGTTCAGCCGGCGGAATCCGTTCGGCCCGCAGCAAGCTCAGGACCATCTGCGATGCCGCCCCATCGAAAACGCGGTCGAGGAACCCGGAGGCGCTGTCATCGCGGCTATAGTGGGCCCGGTAGATGAAGGCCCGCCCCTCCACGTGGTGCGTGACCAGCCCCTTGTCTTCCATGATGCGCAGCATTGTCTGCACCGTGTTGTAGGCGAGGTCGTCCTCGTCCAGGTGGCGATGCACCCCCTTGACGCTGCACGGCCCCTGCGCCCACAACACTTTCAGGATGTCCAGCTCTCGCCCGGTCGGCTGCTCACTCACGATCCGGCTCTCCCTCTCCGAAAAAGTAAAGCCTAAATCTTTAGGTGTCATTAGACAGTCCGCCCGACCGGATGTCAAGCTCGAAAAACAACCAGTGTGTCGTCAAGGCTTGGACTTGGTGTAGCCGAACTCGCCAGAGTTCGGTTTTTCTGAAGTCTGGCGACTTCAGCTACTTGGACTTGGGGTAGCCGAACTCGCGAGGGTTCGGGTTTGCTGAAGTCTGGCGACTTCAGCTACAACCCATACCAGGGATAGGCCTCAGGCATCGGGCAGTTCCTCGGGAAGGATGATGCACGGTTGCATGGGACCGCGAACAATGACCTCGACATCCTGGAGGATGGTGAGTTGGAGGGGCATCTTCACGGAGATGTCTCTCTCCAGGTCGATCCCCTCAGGCACCTCCTCATCCCCAGGCTCGGCAGGCGGGCCCGTTTGTGCCTGGACGGTGACCGACACCCGTTGTCCCTCAAAGGCGTCCAGCGAGTCAGTGTGGTGCAGTTGCCCGTTCTCCACCTGCCCTTCGATGGTCTTCGCAATCACAGGTAGGCCTCCCTTCTCAATTGCTGCGGGCCGTTAGTATTCTATCTTTGCAACCAAACCGCACACAAGGACGGAACCCCATGACCGACCCCTTCTGGTCCCAGGCCCGCTCGCAGATGCTGCTCGATCCCACGGTCAGCAACCTAAACACCGGCTCCTTCGGTCCGCTGCCGCAGTGCGTCTTTGAGCGTGCGACCGAGCTGCGCCGGCAGCTGGCGGCGGAGCCGATGGACTTCCTGCTGCGGCGGACGCCGCCGCTCCTCTGGGAGGCCCGCGAACGATTGGCCACCTTCCTGGGCGGCGATCCGCGGCGGCTGGTGTTCACGGCCAATGTCAGTGCCTCGGTCAACATCGTGGCCGCCGCCCTGCGTCTGGCAGGGCCCGGCGAGGTCCTGCTGACCGATCACGAATACGGAGCCATGCACTGGTGCTGGGAGCGGGCGGCCCAGCGCCAGGGGTTGACGCTGCGCACCTTTCCGCTGCCGATTTTGGCCCGGGACCCGGGCGAGATCGTCGAGGCGGCCCGCAAGGCCATCACCGAGCGGACGCGGCTGCTCTTTTTCAGCCAGGTGCTGTCGCCGACGGGGCTGGTGCTGCCGGCACGGGAACTCTGCGCCGAAGCGCGGAAGCGCGGCGTGCTGACTGTCGTGGATGGCGCCCACGCGCCGGCGATGATTCCGCTCGACCTCGATAGCCTGCGTGCCGATTTCTACGGCGGCAACTGTCACAAGTGGCTGCTGGCGCCGAGCGGTGCCGGCTTTTTGTACCTGGGCCGCGGCAATGAGGATCGGCTGATGCCGCTCCAGGTGAGTTGGGGCTGGCATCACGACCGCTCCCGGCCCGAGCAGCGCGATGAATGGGGCACGACATTCCGGCTGCGCGCCCTGGAGTTCGAGGGCACGCGCGATCCGTGTCCCTGGCTGGTGATGCCATCGGCCATCGACTTTCAGACCGCGCTGGGCTGGGACCGCATCCGTGGCCGCATCGCCGAACTGGCGGATTATGTCAGGAAACGGCTCGACGGGTTGGCCGGGCTTACCCTGGCCACGCCGGTCCATCCCGAGCTGCACGGGGCGATGACGGCGTTTCGTCTTCCGCCAGGTGTGGACATCGAGGCGCTTCGGCATGGCCTGTGGGAGAAACACCGCATTGAGGCACCGATCGTCGAGCGCCCGGAAGGCCCGCTCATCCGGGTTTCAACGCACTTTTACAACACGGTGGAAGAAGTAGATCGGTTGGCGGCAGCGCTGCCGGGATTGCTCCGATGATCGGACGTGCTTCTTGCGGCAGTTCATCAGCATGCTCGATGTCATGCGGTGATATTCTGCCAATAATCCGCGGGGACAAACCTCGAAATGTGCCTGGGATTGCTCGAAGCGACTACGACTTTCTTCCCCGTCAGCGTCATAGCCTGCGCTGCCAGAATGACATCGGCGTCCAGGGATTCGTCGCGAGCCGTCGGCCGGCCGCGCCGACGCGCGTCCGCCCAGAATGCGGCCGCTTGCAGCATGGCCGCCGAGGTGATGGGGACAAAGCCGAGCGTTCCCTTCAGCTCGTCCAAGCGCTGGACCCCTTTCCTTCGCCCGGCGCAGCAGTTCTCGACGCACTTCATAGTCAGCGATTTCCGGGATCAACACCTCCACGCCGCTAGCCACGAGCGTCGCTGCCCAGACGACAATCTCACCGGTCGCGCGAGGATGGGAAATCATTCCCAGCGGCCCAGAGTCCAGCAAAATGACATCAGCCATCAAACAGCCTCTGCGCTTCGACACGATCGCGCTCTTCGTCGAGAGCCTTCTTCAGCCGTGGCCAGGTGCGCTCGTCGTAACCCGATTCATCGGCCAACCACGACCGGAGTAGCGCGAGGAGGCGGGTGGCCTTGGGCGTTTCCGGTGCGATCGCGGCGAGGCTCTCCAACGTCATCTCGATGGCGGCCTTCCGTTCGGATTTGGTACGGGGACGAATCGGGCCATGGCGCGGCGCTTTGGATAATGAGGATAGCTTTTTCATTTGTGTACCTACGACATCACACCACGGCAACCGGCGAATCCAGGACGTACTTCATGCATCGTCACGAGTTTCGCGGATGAGTTGCACGGCAATGTCGATCACACCGTGTTTTTGCCGGATTTCCTCGGTAATGCGCTCGGCGCGCTCGCGGATGCGTCGCGATGTTTCGGGTTCGAGGGGTTTCCCGGTCGCAATCCGCGCCATAACCGCGTCGAGGTCGGCCAGGACCTGCGGGTCGGTGGCAGCGGTTTTGGTTTCGGAGGCGGCCATGCGATGATTGTCCCAGGGACGGCCTTCGTGTCAAGTACACCGGGAAATGGCACAGGCGGAGGCAGCGCAGCGCGCCGCCTCCGCCCATTCCCTTTGTCCGACCTCGCCTACCGCATCAGCGGTAGCGCCGCCAGCGCCGCGCCGGCCGCCATCAGCAGCCCCGCCACGAACAGCCGCGCGTGCAGCGAGTAGCAGCGCTTCGACTGCAGGCTGTCGTCGACCACCTCCAGGCGATAGACCTCCAGGAACGGCACCGGCGAGCGGCGGAACCAGCCGCTGATCCGCACCTTCTTGCCCTGGTACTTCTCCGCCCGCAACAGGCCGAACAGGAAGTTCCAGATTTCCAGCGGCTGGCGGTAGTCCATGAACAGGATGCCGGTCTGGTCGCGGAGCACGAAGTCCTTCGACCAGATCAGCCCCGGCACGCCCTTGCCGATGATCTCACCGGTGAGCGTGGCCGGCACCGGGCGCACCGCCGACACCTTCACCTTGTGCATCAGCGCCGCCACGCTCAGGTGCGGGAAGAAATCGCGGCGGTAGACGAAGTTCGTCTTCAGCAGGCTGCCCAGCCCAGCCAGGGCCAGGCCGGCACCACCGCCAACCGCCAGCCAGACGAGCGGCTGCATGGCCGCGCCCCACAGCGCCCACGCTGCCAGACCAGCTCCGGCACCCAGCAGCAGGCCCAGCCACGGCAAGAACATCATGAACAGGTCCACGAAGAAGTCGTCCCAGTACGACTCCGGCTGGCGCCGATCGAACACGATCATCGGGTCCTGCCCGAGGTGCGCCGCCTGGTCGGTCAGATACATCAGGCGCTTGGCGACCAGCGGGTGGGTCGAGTTCAGCTCGTACCAGCGGGCCCAGGGGTTCCACAGGTCCCACTGCATGGCACTCTTGATGTTCTCCACGTCGGGACCCTTCGTGTCGGCTTTCCGGCCGACCGACGAAGCCATCACCAGGCTCACCGCCGCCCGGTCATCGAAAATGTTCAGCATGCGGAAGGCGCCGGCGGGTGCCAGCTCCTTTTCCTTTTTCTTCTTTTTCTCCTTTTTCTGCTCCGTTACATCTTCTTTCTTGCCTTGCGCCGCCAGGCCATAGGCGATCTTGACCAGCGCCAAGGCCAGGGCATTGGGATTGCCGGTCACGCGGCCGGCGAAGCGGTCGGCGAAGTATTCGCGCGTGCGGCTGAACCAGAGCACGATGTATTCGGAGACGATGTAGAGGACGAAGGCGCCCAGCGCGACCGCCCAGGAGAACTCCTTCCCCTTGCCGCGGCCCGCGCCCAGGCGGATGCCGAGGCGGTAGATGTAGTACAGAACCAGCGGGACGAGGTTGGCCAGCGTCATGAGCACCATGTCCCAGTTACGGACATGACCCAATTCGTGGGCGATCACCGCTTCGGCCTCTTCCGGCTCGAGCAGCTCCAGAATGCCGCGGCTGAAGACGACCCGGGCGTTGGCCGGCACATGGCCGTAGGTGAACGCCGTCGGCGCGCCGTCGTCGATGATGCCGAAGCTCGGGAACTTCATCCCCTCCTCCTTGCAGACGCGCGCGACAAACGCCTCCAGGTGCTCCGGCAATTCGCCCGGCTCGACCCAGCGGAACTTGTAGACCCAGCGCAGGCTCAGGTCCATAATCCACGGGCCCAGGCCGTACTGCAACGCGGCGAAGGCCAGGCCGATTCCCAGCGCGAAGGTTTCGTTCAGGTGTCCAAATTCGACGGCCGCAATCAGCGCCAGCACCAGCATCCCGTAGAGCAAGGTCAGCGTGAGCACCGAGCGGATGAACAGGTTGGGCAGGGCAAGGAGGCCGGCAGCGATGTCCTGGAGGCGGCTGCGAGCGCGGTCGCGGGTGGCCAGATCGGTCTCGGCGATCGGCTCAGTGTGGATCGGCGGCTCGGCTTCCAGTCCGGCGGGGCCGCCGATGGCATGCTCCAGCTCGGACGCCGACATCCACAGCCCGCCGCACGATGGGCATTCCTCCACCTCGGCATCGCGGTCCGGCAGCTTGCCGCGCTCCAGAAGCCGTCTCGCAGCGCGGACAGCGATGATCGGTGGTGCGGCGGTCGCGCAGCCCCTGGCTGAGGGCGCTCTCGAGCGCCTCGGGCTGCTCGCTGAATTCGTAGATGACGCCACGGTCGAGCCAGACGCCCTGGCAGCGGGAGCAAACGTCGATGACGACAGTCTGCTTCGCTTGCTGTTCGCCGAGCGTCGGCTGATCGCAATGGGGACAGCGCATGGGTCGGTTCCTCGGAGACGGATGGGATCGATGTTTCTGGCCGTCTCCGCGCCGACCGGGCGGCACTCTGGCGCTGCGAAAAAGCGATGGAGATGAAGCCCGAACGGCGAAGACGGCGCTATGAAAACGTTACTTCATTCTATGCTACGCCGCCAGGAACTCCAGTGGAACGGTCCCAGGAGCGAGAGTTGACAGGCTGCTGGCACGACGGGGCGCTCAAGTCAATAAACCTCTCGCAATGGACGCAGAGACCGCAACGGCAATTCATTGCGCGCTCTGCGCTCTTGGCGAGAGGATTTCTGCATCGCTACCGTGGTGCCAGGATGCTTGTGCTCTCCTCTTCCACCAGCGGCTTGGTCATCGTGCTCGTTGTCAACTCGGCACGGAAGTAGACCGTTCCCGCCTTCAGGGCCTGCACATCCACCGTAAAGACAACCGTTTGTCCCGGCGCCAGCGCGGTCACGGCTGGGAAGGTCACGCGCTGGCTGTCGATCTTCGCCGTTGTCGATCCCTGGGCTCCCAGAACGCGCATCTCGTCCGGCACGACGGCGCGTCACCGCCACCGCCTCGGCCGGCAGCGAGCCCGAGTTGGTCACCTCGATGCGGTACTGGTTCTGCTGGCCTACCTCGATGGGATCGTCGCGGTCGGAAACCTTGATGCGCACGGCCGGCAAGCCGCGGATTTCCAGGGCTCGCGGCGTTTTGAGGTCGATGCCGGGCTCCGCCGTCACGCTGGCCACCGTCGTCGCCTGAGGCGCCAGGGTCTTGCACACGGTGGTTACCGTCAGGGCTTTCCGCTCGCCGGGACCCAGCGTGCCGACGGCCCAGTTCACCTGGTTGCCCTGCAAGCTGCCGCCGTCGCTGGCGCCCTGGAACGTCAGCTCCGGCGGCAATAGATCGCGCACCACGACATTGGCCAGCGGCAGCTCGCCGGTGTTCTTCACTTCGAGCGACCAGTCCGCCGGTCGACCGACGTAGCGCCACGCTGGCCCCAGGTTCTGTAAGGTTACCGCGGCCTGTTTCACGGACAGCATCGCCCGGCCGGTGTCGGTTAGCCCGTCGTCGGCCCGTGCCGTCACCACGTTGGCCAGTGCTCCGCCTCGCGTCGCCGTCAGCGTCAACGGCACCGTCTTGCTCTCGCCCGCCGCCAGCGTGCCCACCTTGGTTTCGACGGGGTTTTCCTTCGAGGCGTGCTCCAGCCCGTCGTCAAACTTCGCGTTGAGGACCACGCCGGTTACCGGTCCGGTGCCGGGGTTGGAGACGGTGATCGTGAACGTGACCGGTGCCCCGACCGCGCCGACGGCGGGCGCAGTGACGCCGACCTTGAGGGCCGGTCGCGGCTCCGCCGTCACGTCGGTGGAGGCCGTCTTCTCGCCGCGCAACCCCTCTGCCGTCTCCACCTGCACCCTGTTGGTCACCGGGCCGACGCGGGTGGTGCGGAAGGTCGCGAACAGGTTGCGCCATTGCCGGCCGGTCAATTCGCCCAGCGTCCAGACCAGGCCGTTGGTCTCGACCACGGCCGGCGGATCGGAGCGCAGGTACTGTGTCCCATCCGGAATGGCCGCACGCACGGTCATGGCCCGCGCCTCGACCTGGCCGGCGTTGTTCAGCGTGATGGTGTAGGTCAGGTCCTGGCCGACGACGACCGTGGGCGGTGCGGTGACGTCGAGGGTGACGAGCGGCGCCTGCCAGGAGACGGTGGTTTCGCCGTGGCCGAGCGTCAGGCCCGCGTCGCTGGTGCGGGTGGGAATCGGGCGCGGATGATCTCGATGCCGATGCGGTTGACGCCCGCCACGGGTCCGACCTGGGCCAGGGCCGCCGGGGCGTTGCCGCTCAGGTCGCTGGTGGCCACGTATTCCGCCGTCCGGGCCGGCAGGAAGACAGCGGGCGGCCCGTCGAGGACCTTGTAGCGCACCTTGTAGCCGGCCAACGGCTGCCCATCAGTGACACGCACCACGCTGGTATTGAGCACCGCCTCGCTGCCGCCGCGGGCCGCCACCGGCTTCGGGAACGACCACGCCGCATCGACCCAGTGTGTGGTGACCACGACCTTGTTGTGGTCCCAGTTGAAAATCTCGGGGCAATAGGCGGTGACGTGGGTATCGCCTTCGACCGCGGCCGAGATGACGCACCAGGTCTGCCCGGGGCGGATCACGAAGTCGTCGCCAGGGTCAGCGTTGCCGCGGGTGACGTGATGTTCCAGGTAGCTGGTGTAGCTGACCGCGTAGTGGTTATCGATCTTGGCCCCGCGTCCCGGGAAGCAGCCGGCCTCGTCCACCTCGATGATGTTGCCGGCCCCTTCGAGCATCCATTCGACCCGGCGATCGCGGCGCGGCTTGTCGTTCTCGTCGTAGACCGTGGCGATGAGGACGTAGTGCTTGCGGACCGAGGTGACCGATTCGAGCGGCCGCACCTCGACACGGACGGCGTGGGGGTCGAAGTTGGCGTATTCCCCCTCGCCGCTCGGCTTGCCGTGGGTGCGGACAACGTCGCCGAACGGTTTGAGGTTCCAGGGGAAATAGGCAGGATTGTGGGTAACGCCGTAGCAACCGGGCAGCAGCAGGCAGCAGAACGCCGCCAACGCGGGAAAGATACGCCGGATTCGCGCCGCCATCACCATTCTCCGCCGCGGGGGAGCGGAGCCTCGAGGCGCCCCAGGGCCCGGGGCTTGACGCCGGCCGGCGTATATACGCGAATTCGGGAAGAGTGCAAGAGCGGGTGCCGGGGGGCGGGCGCAGGACAGCCCGGGTTTGAGAGCCAGGTTCGGCTTGACAGGGCTTCAGAGGCAGCCGGAGAATAAACCGTCAATCCCTTTCTCATCTCCCGAACAGGAAAGGCAACATGTCAACAATTCGGCCAGGATTACGAGGGACGGTGCATGGCAAGATCATTCAACTGGAAGCGGATTCGGGTTTGCCGGATGGCCAGCAAGTAACCGTTACGCTGGAACCAGCCCCCTCCCAACCAGCGGAGCGTGAAAGTGCCTTGGAGTCGCTGAAGCGGGCCGCTGGCGGTTGGTCGGACGATCCGGAAGGCCTCGACCAATTCCTGGAATGGAACCGGCAGCAGCGGAAGCTCAATCGAAGGGAGCCGCCCGCATGAGTTTCTTGCTCGATACCGACACCTGCTCGGCCTACTTGAAGAACGATCCGGTCGTGGTGGGTCGGGTCATGCTTCACTACGGAGGCTTGAATGTTTCGGTGATTACGGTTGGCGAATTGTTGACCTGGGCGTGGCGGGCCCATGCGCCCACGAATCGGCTGAAGGGCGTTCAGGACATGCTCAAAGGTGCCGCCGTGCTCGATGTCACCTTGTCGATTGCCGAAAGGTTTGGAGAAATCCGAGCTGGTTTATTGGATAACGGGATCACGGTGGGAGAGATGGACTTGCTCAATGGAGCTACCGCCCTAGTCCACGGCCTGACGATGGTGACACACAATACAAGGGACTACTCAGATATTCCAGGGCTGACACTCGACGACTGGCCGGTCCCGTAGCGTCGGAGCGATCAGACCGACAAGGGGTCGGGAGTTATTCCCGACCCCCAATTCCGGCCCGCGTCACACCTTCTCCGGTACCACGAACGGCTTGCGGTACTCGCGCGTCAGCAGCGCATCGGCATCCTTGTCGCCGACGAACCGCTCCTTCTTGACATCGATGGTCAGCCGGCGGCCCAGGCGGTAGTTGGTTTCGTCGAGCGGCACGCGGTTGTCCTTGAGGTGCTCCGCCGTTCGCTCCAGCGACTCGGCAGCGGCCCTGTCGTCGCCGAAAGCCTTGCTCTTCTTGCTGAACGGCTGCTCGGTGCCCAGGCGATAGCTGATGTTGGCCAGGTGGCATAGGGCGCTGGACAGGTGCCCTTCGAGGATGTCGCCGTTCAGCTCGGATGCCTTGCCGCTGCGGATCGCCTTGACGAAGTTGGCGAAGTGGACGCCGTCGGTCTTCAGTTCCTTAGGCGTCGTGAACTCCTTGACCTTGTTGCCGTCCTTGTCGAAGACCAGGCCGCTGTCGTAAGTGGGACAGACGAGGTAGCCGTTGCTGCCGTAGAAGATGACGCCGATCTTGGCGCCGAGCAGGTCCTTGGTCAGCAGGCCGCGCACCTCGAAGATCAGCTCGGCATCGCCGTAGTCGAAGACGGAAACCTGTGTGTTGGCGGTTTCGCCGTCATCGATGTACCCGAACCGGCCGCCGACGCTCATGGCCGAGCGGGCCAGCTCGGTCTTGCCCAGGCCCCAGCGGGCGATGTCCATCTGATGAATGCCCTGGTTGCCCAGGTCGCCGTTGCCGGTGTTCCAGACCCAGTGCCAGTCGTAGTGCAGGCTCCTGCGCATCGAGCGGCAGCTTGGCGGCCGGCCCGCACCAGAGATCGTAATCGACCGTCTTGGGGATGGGCTGCGCGCCGCTGACCTTGCCGATGCTTGGCCGGGGCTTGTAGCAGAGGCCGCGCGCGATACTGACCTTGCCGATGCCGCCGGTGCGGACGAAGTCGATGGCGTCGCGCATGCCGGTCATGCTGCGGCTCTGGGTGCCGGCCTGGCAGATGCGCTGGTGCTTGCGGGCCGCCTCGACGATGCGCCGCCCCTCGCTGACATTGTGGCTGACCGGCTTTTCGACATAAACGTGCTTGCCGGCCTGGATCGCCCAGATGGCCATCAGCGCATGCCAGTGGTTGGGCGTGGCGATGCTGATGATGTCGATCGACTTGTCGTCCAGGAGCTTGCGGAAGTCCTGTTCGTACTTCGGGGCGATCCCCTGGGCCTTTTCGATCGTGCTCATCGCCTTGCCGATGACGGCGCTGTCGGCGTCGCAGACGTGGGTGATGACGGTGTTGAGGTTCTTGTTGAGGTAGCCGCCGACATGAGACATGCCGCGGCCGTGAACGCCGACCACGGCCACATGAAGCGTGTCGTTGGCCTCGCCCTTCCGCGCCGTCTTCTCGGCAGCAGCCAGGAGCGGATTGCCCAGAGCAGCGAAACCGGCCACACCGGCGGTGCCCAGGGCGGATTCGAGCAGGAAATCACGTCGGCTGAGGAAACGCATCGATCAGACTCCCTTGTGATGGAAGAGGCGGCTGGTGGGAAGGCCTGGTGGGGCAGAGCTATTGTGCCCGGTGGAGGACAGGCGGTCAACAAATCCTTGCGCTATTGATCGGACGCAGCGGATCGGCTAAACTATACACCAGTACACATCCGATGATGATGACAACGGGGGGATGAGCCGATGCAAGTCGCGTCAGAACGAGTCAGCACCGAATCGGTCACCAAGATTACAACACCGCCGCTGTACCCGCTCTGCTGCCCGGCTTGCGGCGGACCGTTACTGGAGCTACGGGCCACACTGCGCCTGCGCCCGCTGCTACTTCAGCATCTGCGACACCTGCGCCGGCGACCTGGGGGAGCGAACCGGCAATCAGGGCGAGTGATCCAGGGGATGATCCGCCGCGCGGATCGGTGCTCCCGCTAGTGCAGCATCAAGCCCAGGATTTAGGGTGGCACGCCCTGAGGTACTCCGAAGGGCGTGGCTGAGCGTCCGCACGCCCTTCGGAGTACCTCAGGGCGTGCCACCCGACCGATGATCCGTCGCGCGGATCGGTGCTCCCGGAAGGTCGCGGCTAAACGGAGCGGGTGTCGCCGCGTACAGTGAATCGGTCGGGTGATACGGCTGCTGTAAGCCTCAGGTACCGACGGATGTCCGACAAACCCCCTCTCCTGATCTTGGTGGGCGGCGGCGCACGCTCCGGCAAGAGCAAACTATCCCTCACGCTGGCCCGCCGCCTGGGCCAGCGACGCCTGTTCCTGGCCACGGCCCAGGCCGGCGACGAGGAGATGCGCCAGCGCATCGGACGGCATCGACGCACCCGGGGCGACGATTTCCGCACCCTTGAAGAGCCGCTGGCTCTGCCCGAAGTTCTGCGCAGAGAGTCCGATCACGATGTTGTCGTCATCGACTGTCTCACCCTCTGGCTGGCCAACCTCCTGATCGCCGGCCTGGAGAGCGAGGCAATCGCCCGGCGTGTCGGGGAGCTGGCGGAGGTGCTGCGCCGCGGGCGGGCCCATGCCATAGTGGTGACCAACGAGGTGGGGCTCGGCCTGGTGCCGGAGACGCCGCTGGGGCGCACCTTCCGCGACGTGGCAGGGCTGGCCCACCAGCGCCTGGCCACGGAGGCGGACGAGGTGTACTTCGGAGTAATGGGCGTCATGCTGCGCGTCAAGCCGGGGCCCGTGGTGCCCGTCGCGGAGGTGCTGACATGACGCTGCTGACGGCGACGCTCGCTGCGATTCGACCGGCGGATGCCGCCGCCGCTGCCCGGGCCCAGGCGCGTCTGGATGGCAAGACGAAGCCGCGCGGCAGCCTGGGGCGGCTGGAAGAGTTGGCCTGTCGCCTGGCGGCCATCTATGGCACCGCCGAGCCGACGCTGCCGGCAAAGGCCGTCGTCGTCCTGGCCGCGGATCATGGCCTGGCCGAGGAAGGGGTCAGCGCCTATCCGCAGGAAGTCACGGCCCAGATGGTCAAGAACTTCCTCACCGGCGGGGCGGCCATCAACGTCCTGCGCGACAGCAGGGGAGCGCGGGTCGTCGTGGCGGACTTTGGCACAAAACAAGCCGTAGACTTGCCCCGGGTGCGCGACTGCCGGCTGGGTCCCGGTACAGCCAATTGCACGCGCGGGCCGGCGATGAGCCGTCCAACGGCGCGTGCGCCCTGGAACTGGGCATCGGCCTGGTTGCCGAGCTGGCCTCGGCGGGCATTGGATTGCTTGGCGTTGGCGACATGGGCATCGGTAATACCACGGCCTCCAGCGCCGTCACGGCGGTCCTGACCGGCCTGCCGCCGCACCAGGTCACCGGGCGCGGCACCGGGATCGATGACGCGCGGCTTCGCCTCAAGGTGGATGCCATCGAGAAGGCGCTGCGCGTCAACCGGCCCGACCCGGCAGATGCCATTGACGTGCTGGCCAGGGTCGGCGGGTTCGAGATCGCCGGGCTGGCCGGAGTAGTGCTGGGGGCGGCGGCGCAGCGCGTGCCGGTGCTGCTGGACGGATTCATCACCGGGGCCGCGGCGCTGGCGGCCGTCCGACTCTGCCCCGCCGCACGCGACTACCTGATCGCCTCGCATCGCTCGGTCGAGCCGGGACACACGGCCATCCTGGATGAGCTGGGCCTGCGGCCGCTCTTCGACCTGAACCTGCGGCTGGGAGAGGGGACGGGGGCGGTCCTGGCGATGAATCTGGTGGACGCGGCCCTGCGCATCCTCGGCGAGATGGCCACCTTCGAGGCCGCCGGCGTCACCGACGCGGGGGCGTGATGGACCCGGCCACGCTCACCCCCCTCGGCGTGCTTGCCGCCGCCCTGTTGCTCGACCTGATCGCGGGTGAGTTTCCGCGCTGGGCGCATCCGGTGGTAGCGATGGGGACGCTGATCGCCGGCCTGCTGCGCCTGGCCCCCGCCTCCGGATGGTGGCGCCAGTTCCTGTATGGGAGCGTCCTGGTCGCCGTCGTGGTTGGCTTCTGGGTTGGGGCGGCGCTGGTGGTGATGCGTCTATCTGGGCTGGTGCCAATCGCGGGGCTGTTGCCCGTGGTCTGGCTGTTGAAGGCGTCGTTTGCCCTGCGCGAACTAGGGGCTGCCGCCGAGCGCGTCCGGGGTGCCGTCGAGACGGCCAACCTGCCTGCGGCCCGCGAGGCCCTCCGCTCCCTCTGCAGCCGGGACCCCAGCCAGCTCGACGGCGAGGCGCTGCTGGCAGCGACCATTCAGTCGCTGGCGGAGAACGCCTCGGACAGCTTTGTCGCCCCCCTGTTCTACTATGCCCTGCTCGGGTTGCCCGGCGCGGTCGGCTATCGGGCGGTCAACACGCTGGACGCGATGATCGGCTACCGGGGGAAATTCGAGGCCCTGGGCAAGACGGCAGCCCGGCTGGACGACCTGGCCAACCTGATCCCGGCCCGGCTGACGGCTTTCCTCTTGCTGCTGGCGGGCGGCTCTGGGGCCTCGATGTGCGGGGCGGCTGGCGCAGCTGGCGGCGCGACGGGGCGAAAACCCCGAGTCCCAATGGCGGCCGGCCGATGGCCGTCATGGCCGGCCTGCTGGGCGTGCGCCTGGAAAAACCGGGCGTCTATACCCTCGGCGAGCCGCGGATCCCCCTCAAGCCCATTGCGGTGCGGCAGGCCTGGCGGGTAGTGGTGCTGGCCGCCTGGCTCATGGTTGGACTTTGTGCCCTGGCGATTGTTGGGCTTCATTGGCTGGCCTGGTGGCCCTGACACGCCTCTTGTCCCGGCAACTCCTTGACAGCCGCGGAGCATCGATTAGACTCGCAGCATTGCTCCCCATCCCCCCGCCCCAGAGGTTTCAGCATGTCCTCTCCCCACCGTCGCGATTTTTTGACCACCTCGGCCGCCTCCCTGACCGCTCTGTCGGCCGCAAGCTATGCCGCCGCTGGCGACAGGCCGAATGAGAAGATCGTCCTGGCTGTCATGGGCGTTCATGGCCGGGGGCGGGGCTTGCTCACCGGGTTTGCCGGCTTCGACGACGTGGAGATCGCCTATATCTGCGATCCAGATAGTACTGTCATCCCCACCGCGCTGACTGAGCTGGGCAAGCGGCAGAAGAAGGAGCCCAGGGTCGAGAAGGATTTCCGCCGGGCCCTCGAGGACAAGGCCGTTACCGCATTGGCCATTGCGGCTCCGGATCACTGGCATGCCCCGGCGACCATCTGGGGCTGCCAGGCGGGCAAGCACGTCTATGTCGAAAAGCCGGCCTCGCACAACCTGCGCGAGGGCGGGCTCATGGTGGCGGCGGCACGGAAGCACGACCGGGTCGTGCAGTTGGGGACGCAGCGGCGCAGCGGGGCCAGCTTCCAGGCCGCCGCCGAGTTCGTCCAGAGCGGCAAGCTCGGCAAGGTGCCGTTTGCCCGCACCTGGATCGCCGGTAACCGCCCCAGTATCGGCAAGAAGGCGGATGCTCCCGTGCCGGCCGGCGTCGATTACGACCTGTGGCTGGGCCCCGCGCCGAACGGCCATTCAACGCCAACCGCTTCCACTACAACTGGCACTGGAACTGGGACTACGGCACCGGTGAGCTGGGCAACAACGGCATCCACGCCCTCGATGTGGTGCGCATGGTGCTGGGCCTCGACGCCCCCGAACGCGTCACCGCCGGCGGCGGCAAGTACTTCTACGACGACGATCAGCAGACACCCGACACCCTGGTGGCCACCTTCGATTTCCCCGGCACCTGCGTGACCTGGGAGCACCGCCTCTGGTCGAAGACCAAGAGCGAGGAGGGCTGGATCACCCTGTACGGCGAGAAGGGGACTATGGTCTTCGACGACAGGAAGGGCTGGCACGTCATCGACGGCGTGGAGGCCTCGGAGAAGGCGACCGAAATTGAGAGGCCGCACCTCCGCAACTTCCTCGACTGCGTCAAGAGCGGCAAGCGCCCCAATGCCGACATTGAGCAGGGCCACAAGAGCACGCGGCTGTGCCACCTCGGCAACATCGCCTACCGCCTCGGCCGGGCTATGCGCTTCGATGCGAAGGAAGAAAGGATTGTGGGCGATGACGAGGCGAACAGGATGCTCGGGCGGACGTATCGGAAAGGGTACGAGGTTTAGCCGCGGATCGAAGATCCGCGCGGATCTTCGATCCGCGGCTAAACGCCTTCTTCCTGTGCCAGGAGTTGCACGGCGGCACGCAGCCCGCGCTGGCTCTCGAAAAAGCGCTGCGCCAGGCTGTCCATCAGGGCCAGGAACGAGTGCAACTCGTTGATGCGGCGAGCCCGCTCCCGGGTCGCCGGTTCCTCGGCGGCGGCCCCGAGCACCTCGGGCGACAAATCCTCGCGGCAACGGCGCAGCGTGTTCAAGATCGGATCGACTTCCCGTCGCTTGCGCTGGGCTGCCACCAGGGTGAACATCTCCCATACGTCGCCGAGCGACTCGTAGTAGTCGCGCCGATTACCGCGCCGGTGAACACGGCGGACCAGGCCCCATTCGACCAGCTTACTCAGATTCATGCTGACGTTGCCGCGCGAAATCCCCAGCCGAGCCATGATGTCGTCCATCGACAGCGCCTGGCCGGTGATGTAGAGCAGGCCGTGAATCTGGGCCATGGTCGGGCTGACGCCCCAGAGCGAACTCATCGTCCGCCACAGATCGACGAAGCGATCCTCGACCTCGGCGAGGCGATCGTCGAGTTTGATTTTGGCGATTTTCATGAGTTTTGTCTCTTTCAGGAACAACTGAAAGCTTAGGCGGTCGGTTGCGAGTGTGCAACCCCTGCTGCTAGCTGTCCGGCTCTCGGACCGACCCGCCGGAGTTTCTTGTTGACGTCGCCCCGTGCCGCATTCTCACACTAAAGCCTGTGCCCACCCGCCGCAGGAGTCGATTCGTGCCGGCCCGCATTCCTCTTCAGTACCCTCCCCTGGCGCGGACCGTCGCCGCGGCGGCCCTCCTCGTTTGCCTCCTGCATACGCCGGCACCCGCGCAAGCTCCGTCTGACCGAGAAGCCTTCTTCGAGACGAAAATCCGCCCCGTGCTGGCCGGCACCTGCTTCAAATGCCACGGCGACGACACGGAGGTCGGTGGCATGGGCGGCCTGCGCGTCGATTCGCGCGATGCCCTGCTCAAGGGCGGTGACCGCGGCGCGGCCATCGTCCCCAACCACGCCGACCGCAGCATCCTGGTGAAGGCCCTACGGCACGAGGCGGGTTCCAAGTTGAAGATGCCGCCCGGCAAGAAGTTGCCGCCCGCGGTCATCGACGACTTCGTCACCTGGATCAACGCCGGAGCCGTCTGGCCGAAGGCGGCCGGGCGGTTTGATGCATTCGTGTCCCGCAAGCACTGGGCCTTTCAGCCGGTCAAAGCCGTCAGTCCGCCGCCGGACCTGGACGGGCGGTCGTACAACCCCATTGACCGGTTCGTCGCTCAGCGGCGCTGCGCGGCTGGGCTACGGCCCGTCGGTCCCGCGGATCGACGCACGCTGCTGCGTCGGGTCACCTTCGACCTGCTCGGTCTGCCGCCGACTCCATCGGAACTGGCGGCGTTCCTGGCCGACGCTCGGCCCGATGCCTTCGCCCGGGTCGTGGAGCGTCTGCTGGCCTCGCCGCACTACGGCGAACGCTGGGGCCGCTACTGGATGGATTTGGTGCGCTATGCCGACACCGCCGGCGACAATGCCGACTACCCGGTGCCCGAGGCCCGCCTGTACCGCGATTACATCATCGACTCGTTCAACGCCGACAAGCCCTACGACGAGTTCGTCCGCGAGCAGTTGGCCGGCGACGTCCTGGCAAAGCAGGGGCCGCCGGGCGCTTCGCCGAGCGCACCGTGGCGACGACGTATCTCGGCCTGGCCCGGCGCTGACCTGACCGCCCCCTACGAGCAATGGCACCTGACGCTGGAAGACGCCATCGACACCACCGGCCGGGCCTTCCTCGGCCTGACCCTGCGCTGCGCCCGCTGTCACGACCACAAATTCGATCCCGTAACTCGCGAGGACTATTACGCCCTGTACGGCATCTTCGCCAGCACCCGCTTCCCCTATGCCGGCTCCGAGGAATTCAGCTCCATGAAGCGGCCGCGCGAATCGTTCGTGCCGCTGCTCCCCGGTGCCGAGACGGCCTGGGGACCGGAAGCCCGCAAGAAACGGCTGGACGAATTGGAAGCGATTGTGGCCCGGGCGGGTCGAGATCGGCTGCCGCCGCCCCGGGAGTATCGCGACGAATTGCAGGTGCTCCGCCGCACCAACCTGCCGGCCGACCTGCCCGGCGCCTATGCCGTCGCCGAGGGGACGCCGACCGATGTGCCGATCCAGCTGGCCGGCGACCCTGGCCGGCCCGGCCCGATTGCCCCTCGCGGCCCGCCGCGCTTCCTGGCCGGCAAGCAGCCGTTCGCCGTCCACCAGGGGAGCGGCCGGCTCGAGCTGGCCCGCTGGTTGACCGCCTCGGAAAATCCGCTGTTCGCCCGCGTCATGGTCAATCGGCTCTGGCAGCATCACTTTGGCCGTGGCCTGGTCGCCACGCCGTCGAACTTCGGCCTGCGCGGCGAACCACCGACCCACCCCGAACTGCTCGACTGGCTGGCGGCCGAGTTCGTCAAGAGCGGCTGGTCGATCAAGGCCATGCATCGGCTCATTGTGTTCTCTGGAACCTATCAATTGGCCAGCACGAACGACCCGGACGCTGCGGCCCGCGACCCGGCCAACGTCTGGTACTGGCGCTTCGACCGGCGCCGCCTGGATGCCGAGGCGGTGCGCGACGCTCTGCTGGCAGCGGCCGGCCATCTCGATACCGCCCGCCCCGGCCCCCATCCATTCCCGCCGATCACCGCCTGGGGCTGGACGCAGCACAACCCGTTCAAGGATGTTTACCCGTCGAACCACCGCACCGTCTACCTGATGACGCAACGCCTGCAGCGGCACCCCTTCCTCGCCCTCTACGACGGGCCGGACACCAACACCACGACCGACCATCGCGAATCGTCTACGGTTCCCTTGCAGGCGTTGTTCCTGATGAACAATGCCTTTGTCCACGAGCAGGCACGCGGGTTGGCCCAGCGGATGCTGGCGGCAACGACCGATGACGGCGCCCGCATCGCCCTGGGATACGAACTCGCCTGGAGTCGGCCTGCGACGCCGCAGGAAATCGAGGCCGCCCGGCAGTTCCTGCACCGCTATGAGGAGGAGCTGGCCCGCCTCGGCGCGGGCGCCGGCGAACAGCAAGCCGAGGCGTGGGGTAGCCTGGCGCGGGTACTGCTTTGTGCGAACGAATTTATCTATGTGGATTGAGGAAGGTTCGCGATGTTTTTCCCTGGTTCCCAAACTCCGTTTGGGAACCAGCCTCTGCGAAACTCCGTTTCGCGACCGCAGACAGAAGGCGCGAAACAGAGTTTCGCGGACCGGCGTTCCCAAACAGAGTTTGGGAACGAGAAACAATGAGGAGGACGAGTTATGGTCGCGCACGACCCACATGACCGCCGCCGTTTCTTGAAGACCTGTGCCGCGGGCCTGGCCGGCGGACTCGGTTTACGCGGCAGCCTGGCACTGGCGACTGGACTGGACGGCGGCGGCCCCCTGGCCCCGCGGCCGGCGCATGCGCCCGCGCGCGCCAAGCACCTCGTCTTCGTCTTCCTCACGGGTGGATTTTCCCACGTCGATACCTTCGACCCCAAGCCGAAATTGACCGCCGACCACGGCAAGACGGTCCCGGGGGCGACCCTGCGCGAGAGCAGCGCCAAGCCATTGCTCGGATCGCCTTTCAAGTTCTCCCCCCGGGGACGTTCGGGCCTGCCGATCAGCGAATTGTTCCCGCACCTGGGGAGCGTCGCCGACGAGTTGTGTGTGATCCGCACTTTGCACACCGATATTGTCGAGCATTTCCAGGCGGCATTGGCGATGCACACCGGTTCGGCGACGGTCCCGCTGCCGAGCCTCGGCGCCTGGCTCAGCTACGGCCTGGGCACACTCAACGCCAGCCTGCCGTCCTATTTCGTGCTCTGCGAGCATATCCCCTATGCCGGAGCGCAAAACTGGGATCATAACTTTCTGCCGCCCTATCACCAGGGGGTGCGCATCGTCCCCGGCGGAGAACCGATCCCGGACCTGCGCTCCCCCGCCCGCTCCGCCACGTTGCGCGAGCTGGAAGCCGCGATGCTGCGCGATGTGAATGAACGCCACGCCGGCGCCCGGCCGGAGGACCTGAATCTGCAAGCACGCAGCCGCAGCTTCGAGACAGCGGGCGGCATGATGCGCGTCGCCCCCGAGGCGTTCGATCTCTCAAAAGAGACCGATGCGACCCTGAAACTCTACGGTTCGCCGCGCGGCGACAGCACGTCGTTTGCCGCCCAGTGCCTGCTGGCCCGCCGCCTGGTGGAACGCGGCGTGCGCGTTGTCGAGTTGATCGACACCGGCGCCAGCAACAACTGGGACGCTCACGGCAACATGGAGGAACATCGGCCCAAGGCGAAGCGCGTCGATCAGCCGCTGGCGGCCCTGATCCAGGACCTGCAACAACGCGGTCTGCTGGGCGAGACGCTCGTGGCCATCTGCACCGAGTTTGGCCGGACGCCGTTCACCGACGCCCCCGGTACCAAGGGACGCAACCATTACGCCCAGGCTTTCAGCGCGCTCCTGGCGGGCGGCGGCGTCAAGGGCGGCATCGCCCACGGCGAAACCGACGAGTACGGACTGAACATCGTCAAGGACCCCTGCCACGTCCACGATTACCACGCGACGATCTTGCACCTGATGGGCATCGACCACACCCGGCTGACGTATCGGTACGCCGGCCGCGATTTCCGTTTGACGGATGTGAGCGGCCGGGTGATGAAGGCGATTCTGGCTTAGCGCTTGCGGCGCGATGCGGTAGAAGTTGTAGGGTGCGTCAAGCCTACTCGCGCCGACGCACCGTTCCTGCCCCCCTGGTGCGTCTGCGCGAGTACGCTTGACGCACCCTACGCTTGCTCACTCTGCCCCGCCGAGCGTTCCCACCCCCCACGCTCCCACCCAACGACAGGAGATCCCCGCCATGCGAACGCTGCCCCTGGCTCTGCTCACCCTCCTCCTGGGCGTCCTGCCCGCCTCGGCCGCCGAGAATCCGCTGATTCGTTCCGCGAAGAGCGGCCCCTGGTCGGCCGCGGCCACCTGGGAGGGCGGCCATGTCCCCGCCCCAGGAGCCCGCGTGCAGGTCCGCACCGGCCATCGCATCGTCTATGACATCCAATCCGACGCCGCCCTCCGGTCGATCCACGTCGCCGGCACGCTGACGTTTGCCGCGGATCGCGACACGCGCCTCAACGTCGGCCTCATCAAGATCCAGGCCGGCGATAACGCTTCCGAAAACGGGTTCGACTGCGATGCCCATCTGAAGGCGCCCGACCCAGCGAGTCCGCGCCAGCCCTGGAAGTCGGCACCCCCGATCGGC
The DNA here is from genome assembly GCA_963827935.1 of uncultured Planctomycetota bacterium. Classification (GTDB taxonomy): domain Bacteria; phylum Planctomycetota; class Planctomycetia; order Gemmatales; family Gemmataceae; genus DATFNV01. The sequence continues at coordinate 254,309 of CAWHCN010000009.1, forward strand.
CCATCGCCGCAAGACATACCGCGCTGATCCGCCTTGCCGCCATCGAGGGGCTGGACAAGGAGACGTGTCCCGCCATCATCTGTTGCGGCGGCCGCATGGACTTCCACGGCGCCCCGCTGAATCACGCCTGGACCAAGCTTGGCGCCACCGCGAAGGCGGGGGACAGCACGGTGACACTCGCCGACGCCGTCACCGGCTGGCGGCCGGGCGATCGGGTCGTTGTGACCGCAACCAAGCTGACTCACGACATCGGCCAGGACGGCGGGAAGCTCAGCACGGAGGAGCGCCTGATCAAGAGCGTTGAGGGCACCAAGCTGACGCTAGACCAACCGCTGGCCCGCGAGCACCTCGGCAGCGGCGATTACCGCGGCGAGGTGGCCAACCTGAGCCGCAACGTCATCGTCGAGTCGGCCGATCCGGCGAAGGCCCGCGGCCACACGATGTACCACAAGGGTTCCGCCGGCTCGATCAGCTACACCGAGTTCCGTCATCTCGGCAAGCAGGGGATCCTCGGCAAGTACGCCCTGCACTTCCACCTGGTGGGCGACACCATGCGCGGCTCGTCCGTGGTCGGTGCCTCTATCTGGGACAGCGCCAATCGCTGGCTGACGATCCACGGCACCAACTACCTGGTGGTCCGCGATTGCGTCGGCTACCAGAGCATCGGCCACGGCTTTTTCCTGGAAGACGGCACCGAGGTCCGCAACGTCCTCGACCACAACCTCGCCGTACAGGCCCTGCGCGGCAAGCCGTTGCCCAAGCAGGCGCTGCCCTTCGATCAGAACGAGGGGGCCGGCTTCTGGTGGGCCAACTCGCTCAACACCTTCACCCGCAACGTCGCCTGTGAGAATCACCGCTACGGCTACCGTTTCGAGGCCACCAAGACCAGCGCCCTCGACATCACCCACCTGCCAGTCCAGGGGCCCGACGGCGAGCGCCGCCCCACCGACATCCGCACCCTCCCCTTCGTCCGCTTCGACGGCAACGAGGCCCATTGCGACGGGTTGTACGGCTTCAACCTGGGCGAGGGGGTTAACCGCGTCGGGCCGGACGAGAAACATCCTTTCATCATCCGCGATATGAAGATCTGGGAAATCCACTACGCCTTCCGGCCGATGTCGCCCTGCGTGCTGGTCGAGAACATGAAGATCCACCAGTCGGAGTACGGGGTCTACCATCCGAATTACGACCGGCATCTGTACCGCAACCTGGTCATCAGTCGGACGTACGGCGGCGATGCCGAGCCGTTCAACCGCGGCCACGACGACGACAGCGTGCAGTATGGCGTGCTGGTGGTGGACGGCCTGACCTTCGCCGGCCATTACAACAGCAGCATGCCGCTAATCCAGATGAGCGACGACAACCCGACCGGCACCGCCGAGACACACATGCGCAACGTCAAGGTAATCGACCGCCGCGACGGCAACAAGCGCGCCCTGGTCAACCGCGGCGGCGGCCCCCGGCCCACGCCCAAGACGCCCTCCAGCGTACCGGTCTATCTGCACGACTGGTACGGCCCCGGTCAGGATGCCAAGGTCGAGAGCACCGCGGCCAAGGACTACGCCAAGGACGGCCTGAGCTACAGCGCCGACGCGCCGCTGACCGGCGACGAATCGCGCGTGGCCCGGACGGCGCATGTCAAGTTCCCGGAGCCGCTGCACCCCGTCGACGACCTGCCGCCGGCGACGGTCATCACCCGCGTGGAGCGGCGCGATGGCAAGCTGCTGGTGCGTGGGACGACGAGCGATAACGGTACCGTGGTCAAGGTGACCGTAAACGGGCAGGCGGCGAAGGCGCTAATGCCGAACTTTGCGGAGTGGGAGGCGGTGCTGAGCGCGGGGAAGGAGATGAAGATCACCGCCTACGCCGAGGATGCGGCGGGGAATGTGGAGAAGCGGGGGCATGTAGTGGTTGTCCAGTGAGCCCAGCCGCTTGCGGCTTAGCGTTCGCCGCCAAGCCGCAAGCGGCTCACCCCTTCACCAACTCCATCCCCTTGAACCTCCGCCCCATCACCTTCTCCCCATCGCACCCCAGCCACTTCTCCAGCACCATCGCGTACACTGCCCGGAAATCGACGGTGTGAAACAGGTCCCCCTCACCGAGCCTCTCCAGGCTCGGCCTGCCACAGATCCGTGAAACTGGTAAGATCCACGTTGTTGAAAAGCGGGAATTCTGAATCGGCCAGGAGGTCCATCATGGACCGGCGGACTGAGAAACGTGGCGCCAACCGGCAGCCGCCTCAAGTTGAGGCGATGCGCGACGGCCGCCATGCTTATCTCATACGGATTGCCGCCAATAGCGATCAGGAGCGAGCTCTCGTCGCATTTCGAGGCGTTCGTGACGCCGTCCACAGCGTCGCAGAGGATGAATTCCTCGTGGCCGGGGAGCACGTGGAGGCGCTCCGTAAAGCGGGCGTACCATTTGAGGACCTTACGGAATCTCCGGTGAAACATGGCAAAGCGCCGCCAGGGTGAACATTGGCCTGCTCAGCCAGGAGAACGATAATGCCAGCGATTCTCTGTGAGGAAGTGGCTCCCGGCATGCGCGAATCCGAACGCTGTGTCAGCGTACGGGACATCCACGGCCATCGCGAGTGGTTCCTCGTCGAACACAGCTTCCTTGCGGAGCGCCGGCAAAAGACCTACCTACCCATTGGCGTCGTCGCGTTCGATCGCGACAACCAAGTCGTCCTGGTAGAGTTTCCACACGAGGCGGCGACCGGCGGCAATCGAGTCTGGGTGCGTGCTGCCGACCTGATCGAGGCCAATGGAGCTGCGTCGTGATTCTGTCCGACCGGGAGATCCAGGCTGCCCTGGAACGCGGCTCCATGCGCATCACGCCGGACCCCCGCGGCGATTCCTCGCTGTGGTCGTCCACCGCCGTTGACCTGCGCCTGGGCGAGCCTCTCAACACCTGGACGTTCCCCGCAGACCAAGCGCCGGCCGTCCACTGCCCCGTGGTCGGGGTCGGCTGCGGTTGACCGAAGAGGGCCCGGGGCAATTTCGGCGCAAGACATTGATTGGAAAGGACTTGTATGAAGCGTCCCCATTTTTGTTGTTTGGAAACGCGCGTCGGTGTGTCGGACCGGAGCGCGCAACACTTAGCGTCTAGGTGGTCGGGCTCAGGCTGCGAAGGGGCGGCTACCGGCGGCGCATTTTTTGGGGAGGATCGTCGCAACCGTTCCTCTGTGGTGGCAGTATCGGCCGTTGGCGTTGCAGCCGAGGGGCCAGGGCGTGCTCATCCGGGAAAGATCGGCTCAGACAACATGCCCAGGGCCGGTGCACGCGCCGCGGGCGGGGTCCGCTAGAAAAAATCGTTGCGATCGCGCCGCCTTGGGGTACACTCGGGACGTCACCATTACAACCAATCCACACAGAGTGGGCTGAGGGAGGTCGGTCCATGCTGACACGCCGTGAGCTTCTCAAGCGGACTGCGCAGCTGAGTGCGGCCGCCGCCCTACCGTCTGGCCGCCTGTTCGGCCAGGCGAAGGATCCGGCCGGGGTCGAGGTCAACGACGTCCAGTCGCAGCTGAACCGGACGCGCGTCAACCGCATCGTCACCCCGGAATCTCTCGACGCCATCCAGGCGGCCTTGCGCGACGCCAGGAGTGAGGGGCGCGCCGTCAGCATCGCCGGCGGCCGGCACGCGATGGGCGGGCAGCAGTTCGGCACTGACGCGATCCTGCTCGACATGAAGAAGTTCAACCGTGTTGTGGGCTTCGACAGGACGAAGGGCCACGTCGAGGTAGAAGGCGGTATCGAGTGGCCGGAGCTGATCGACTATCTGTGGAAGGAGCAGGCCGGGCAGCGCAGAGCCCTGGGCCATCCGCGAAAAGCAGACCGGCGTGGACCGCGTCAGCCTCGGCGGGTCGCTGTCGTCGAACATCCACGGCCGCGGGCTGCGCTTCCCGCCGCTGATCGGCAACGTCGAGTCGTTCGTCCTGGTGGACGCCGCCGGCAAGGCGCAGCACCTGTAGCCGGCGCGAGAACACCGAGCTATTCTCGCTGGCCGTCGGCGGCTACGGCCTGTTCGGCATCATCGCCCGGGTGACGCTGCGGCTGGCGCCGCGGACCAAGGTGCAGCGCACCGTCGAGGTGATCGCCATCAAGGACCTCCTGCCGTGGGTGGACAAGCGCGTGCAACAGGGCTTCGTTTACGGCGACTGTCAGTATTCCACCGACCTGGAAACCAGCGCCGAGTCGCACCAGGGGGTCTTCTCATGCTACAAGCCCGTGGCCGCCGACACCCCCATCCCCAAGGACCAGAAGCAGCTCTCGTCCGAGGACTGGGCCGAGCTGTACCGGCTCGCGCGCACCGATAAGAAGAAGGCGTTTGAGAAGTACTCCAAGTACTACCTGAGCACGAACGGGCAGGTCTACTGGTCCGACACGCACCAGCTGGTCGGCAACTTCGAGGGCTACCGCGAGGCGGTGGAAAAGGAGCGCGGCACGGAAATGATTACCGAAGTCTACGTCTCCCGCGACGAGTTTTTGCCGTTCATGACTACAGGTGCGCAAGGACTTCCTGGAGCACAAGGTCGATATGACCTACGGCACCATCCGCTTCATCGAGAAGGACAAGGAGAGCTTCCTGGCCTGGGCGCGGGAGCCGTCGGTGTGCATCGTCTGCAACCTGCACGTCCGCCACACGGACGAGGGTAAGAAAAAGGCGGCGGAGGACTTCCGCCGCATCATCGACCGGGCCATCGAGCGCGGCGGCCGCTACTACCTGACATACCACCGCTGGGCGACGCGCAAGCAGGTCGAGACGTGCTACCCGCGCTTCGCCGAGTTCCTGCGCCTCAAGAAGAAGTACGACCCGGACGAGCGCTTCCAGAGCGAGTGGTACCGTCACTACAAGACGATGTTTGGCGTGTGACGTTCCGGGGCCTGCCGGGCGAGAAGGGTCGCCGCCGTGAAGGACAGTACGCCGAGCGCCACCGCGATCGTCGTGGCCAAAAACGTCGCGCTGGTCGCCGCCACGCCGCGACTCGCTCCTCTGGTCGATGCCGAGGCCGCCGACCTGACGGCCCTGCTCATCCGGGCGTACTCGCGGCGCGGCGACTCGTTCCTGCGGCGGGCGCGGGCCGGCTGGTTTCGGTGCCTGTTCGGCTTCTACGAGCGCCTCACCATCCCGGGGCTGGCGCTGCACCAGGCGCTGCGCAAGCGCCACATTGAACGAGTCGTCCGCTCCGGCCTGGCGGAAGGGTTCGAGCAGGTGGTGATCCTGGGGGGCGGACTGGACACGCTTGCCCTGCGGCTGCACGGGGACTTTCCCGGGGTGAACTTCCTGGAACTGGATCACCCGGCCACGCAGCGGCTCAAGCGCGACGTGGTCGAGGGTCGGCGGCTGGCGGGGCCAAACCTGAAGCTGACCCCCGTGGACTTCGGCCGGCAAAGTCTGCAGGACTTCCTGGCCGCCAGCCCCGATTACCTCCCCGGAAAGAGAACCGTGTTCCTGAGCGAGGGCGTCCTCATGTACCTGGCGCCCGACGAGATCGACTCTCTGTTCGACGTGATCAGGCGGCAGGCGGGTGCGCGGTTCGTCTTCACCTTCATGGAGCCGGACGTGCGGGGCCGGCCCGCGTTCCGCAACTCAACCTGGCTTGTACGGCTCTGGCTGCGGCTGAAGGAAGAGCCGTTCCGCTGGGGCCTGTCCCGTGCCGAGGTTCCGAGCTTTCTGGCGGCGCGGCTTCTCCCTGAAGGAACTGGTGACCGAGGAGACGATGCGGCGGGTGCGACCGGACGACGACGGCCTGCGGCGCGAGGCCGTGGCCGAGGGCGAGATCCTGTGTGTGGCCGACCGAGGTGAGTGATTCGCATGGACCAGAATCCGTCCCCTCCGACGACAGCGGCAGCCGCCGAGCCGACGTACTTCGGCTCAGGCTGGATCAGCGGCGTCCTGTCCACGTCGCTCGGGGCGCTCGGCCTCGGGGCGGTGCTCTGCTTCCATTACCCATGGCTGCTCACGGCGCCGCAGCTGCGCGGGCTGTACCCGATCCTCTACGTCCGCGCCCTGCTTCATCTCGTCCTGGTGAGTGCGTTTCTCCTCGGCGTCCTCAGCGTCTGGCTGCGGCACAGCAAGGTGCTCGGCATGGCCGGCATCGGCCTGACGCTCGTCGCGGCTCTGCTCGGCGGGTCGCGCGTGCCGATCGAGGGTGAGTTGACTGACGGCCCGTTCCTCGGCCTGGACTGGTTTCTGCTCAACCTGATCGCGTACTCGGCCGTGTTTATCCCCCTGGAACGGTTGTTCGCCCGGCGGCCGGAACAGCCGACCTTCCGCCGCGGCTGGCGGACCGACCTGACGTACTTCTTCGTCAGCTCGCTGCTGGTGCAGGTCACGACTCTGCTGACCATGAAGCCGGCGATGGTCTTCTTCAACTGGGCGGCGGCCCCGGCCGTGCAGGGCTGGGTCGCCGGCCTGCCGTTCGCGCTCCAGTTCGTCGGCATCCTCTTTTTCACGGACCTGACGCAGTACTGGGTGCACCGGATGTTCCACCGGGTGCCGGCGCTGTGGCGCTGCCACGCGATCCACCACTCGACCGAGTCGATGGACTGGCTGGCCGGCTCGCGGCTGCACCTGGTCGATGTGGCCGTGACCCGCGGACTCACTTACGTCCCGGTATACGTCCTGGGGTTCGCGGAGGCGCCGCTGTTCGCCTACGTGGCGTTCGTCAGCATCCAGGCGACGTTCATCCACGCCAACGTCCGCTTCGAATTCGGACCGCTGCGCTGGCTGCTGGCGACGCCGCAGTTCCATCACTGGCACCACGGCGCGGAGCGCGAGGCCATCGACAAGAACTTCGCCGTCCACCTCCCGGTGCTCGACTGGCTGTTCGGCACCTACCACCTGCCGGCGGGCCGCTGGCCGGCCTCCTACGGCCTCGCGGACGGCCGGCCGGTCCCGGACGGCTACCTGCTCCAGTTCCTTTTTCCGTTTCTACTGCGGCGCGGCGACAAGTCCTGAGACAAACCGCGCGGCTGCCGGGAGGAAGGATAATCCCGGGCAGGGCCTGCGCCGAGGCGGAAGCCCTGATGGGTACAGCCCCGCCGCTGTGAGCCCCGTACGGCTGCCGTGCGGGTACAGTTGACCGTAGTATCGCGCTTGTTTCTGTGCCCAAGGCAGCCGACATCCGTTAAGGTGTTCCCGGCTTCGGTCACATCGACCGACGCATCTATAAACCGCTCGCGAGCCAAAGAGCGTTCGCGACGCACCCAATCAAGTGTTCGGGGAACTGGCCGCCCGCGTGGCTCGACATGCGTGGCGTGCTTCTTGGCATCGAGAATCGAGTCGCCGTTACCTCGGCTGGACGACATGGAAGCTGTCCGGCTATCTGCTCAACGCAACCCGGCAACCGGCCCCCGTTGCTCGTGGAGCATTTCGCGGATCGGGGCCATCGGCTCCCGGCCGTTCATCTGTCGCTTGAAGCGCCTGTCGTAAAGCACCACATTGACCGCCGCCGCCAAGTTCAGGCAGTGGTGGGTGGGAATGACCACGAACCGGTGGCACAGAAGGCGAACCGGCTTCGGCAGGCTCCCATCCTCTGGGCCGAAGACGTACAAGGCATCCTCCGGGTGTTCGAACGTCACCAGCGACTCGGCTTGGAGACGCAGCTCGACCGCCACCGGGGTCACCATTCCACGCTCGAACCGGTCGAACACGTGATCGTCCCGGACCATCTTGACCGAGCGGTAGCCCTTCATTCGCTCCTCACGGGGCAGCCGTTCTCCCCGGGGCACGTTCAGGGCGACCCGGTCGCCGGTCCACCAGAGCTGCCCGATGCCCCAGCAGGAGCACGCACGGAGAGCGGCCCCGACCTTGTGCGGGTACTTCGGGTTGATCAGAGCCACCGCAGGGGGGCGGCCATTCGTCGCCTTGCTCATGGTGGGCTCCAGGGAGAGGCACTAGGCACCAGCGTTGAAGGACACGGCTAGCCGACCGGCGGTTCGTCGGCTGATCTACGATTCGCAAGGCGGTAACGGGGCTGGCCGCTCGCGCGGCCCGACATGCTTGACGTACCCAGCTGAGGCTCAAAGGGTCTTCCTTTGCATGGTCCGCGGCGCCACGGAGACCGGCAGCGTCATTAATTCCAGGCGAGCTGCCCACGCCGCGCCCAGTAATCCGCTGCCGGCTCCTCAAGGGTACGTAAGTGCCCTTCCGCCGCCTCGTCCAGTGCAACTGTCAGTGCCCCGAGGTTCAAGACCACCTGTTCACGCGTCACCGCGCCACTCAGGACGACATCAGCCCACGGCTGCGCCAGGGCCACCACCAAGGCCAGGGCGTCCATCGTGGTACCCAACCGCACCGCCTCGGCCTCAAGGGCTTGCCGCCGCGGGGCGAACTCCGGGTCTTCGTTCCGCCCCGTCAGGCGTCCGTTCGCGAGCGCCTCCTTGATAACAACGCCCATCCCGGCCGCGTGTGCCTCCGCCAACGCCGGACCGGCGGACCGCTCCAGCAGGTTCCACGTCGCCTGGACGCAATCGAAAAGCCGCACGCCATCCATGGTAATGGCCAGCGCACGATGCAGCGTCTCGCCTTGCCGCGGCCCGCTCAGCGACACGCCGACGCTAACGCCATCGGCCTTCAGTCGGGCCAACTCGCCCAGCACGGCTCGGTCGTCGAGGACGCCGCTCTCGGCCGTGGCGGAGTGAATCCGATAGAGGCCCAGATGTTTTCCGAGAAACGCCCGGCTCTCGGCGTACTGGCGTCGCAGGACCGACAGGGAATGGTCCTTGACCTCGTGCTTTTGGGTCACGACCTGCCAGCCAGCCGTGTAGACGTAGCCCCACTTCGAGCCAACGGTCACCGCCCCGGGCGGGATCTGCCGCGTCGCCAGCCAGCGGCCGAGGAACTCTTCGGCGCGGCCATATGAGCGGGCGGCGTCGAAGTAGCGCACCCCGGCGGCCCAGGCCGCGTCGAGCGTAGCGTGGGCGCGTGCTTCCATGGCGGCAACGTCGTAGTCGAACGCCAGGTCGGCGGCATGCCCCAAGTTGATGTAGCCGGGCCGGCCAAGTGCCGCGAGGCCCAGACCGAGTGGCGTCACGGTAAGGCCGGTAGTTCCGAGCAAGCGCATCGCCAGAGTCATGGTCCAGTCCCACTCGACGGCGTGACAACCGCCTCACACGGAAGATGTTACGCAACGGGCGGAACCTGGCGATGGTGGTGGCAGCCCCTTGCTGCGACTGGATCACGCGAGGAATCGAGGATGAGGAAGACCTGGGAGGGTCATCGTAAAGAACAACATAGCACGATTCGCTGTGGTGCTTACGCAGAAAGAACAGGCATTCCTGTCCGGTGGTGTAGACCACGCCTTTGGAGGGACCAGGAGGAGGACCCGGCCCGTCGCGGTCCGCTTTCGCCAGCGTGACACCGTGCCGGAGCACGTCTCCCTTCCTGGCCCCTCGGAGGCCTTCATCGACTTTCAACTCCAGGACCCGGTAGTCACACCTGGCCTTGGCTCCCGGAATGGGTGTCGCGGAGATGACCTTCTCCTCGACCTGGCCGAGCTTGCCTCTGTCCATCAGCACTCGGTACCACGAACCAGACCCAGCACGAATCGACTACGGCGTACTACGGCGTGAATTCAATGGCGCCGGCGTTGCGAGCGCCGGTGGGTTTGCGACCCGTGAAGTCGCGCATCTGCGGGCCATCGAACTCCCAGGCGTACAACTCCTCGATTGTCGTGTCGGCATCGGACAGCGTCCCCTGCGCAATGCGCAGGAAATCCAGTGCCCCGTCAAAGTACCGTCCTTCCGGCGTGCCGCCCACGTAAACGTCGCCTTCGTTGGCCAGCGAGGCGGAAGCGTCCACACCCTTTGCCGATCCATCCTTCTTGCCGTCCACGTACACGGTCAACGTCCTCGCGCGCCGGTCGGCCTCGACAATGGCGTGATGCCACTGGCCGTCGTTCACCTTCCCCTTGCTCTCTGCGGTTGCCGAGGCGCCCGGGCCCTTGACGTTGAAGGACAGCTTCCCGGCAGCGCTAACCATGAGACTGTAGCCGTTGCCCTTCATCTTCTCCATCAGCACGCCCCCCGTGTGCCTGGACGCGGTCTTGAAGTACACCTCGATGAGCATGTTCGACGTATAGATTTGCGGGTTCTTGAGCGCCTCGCCTTCGACCGTGCATGGCTCCGGCCTCGCGTTCTCGTGACGGCTCTTTTTGAGATCCCGAAAGGAAAACGGTTTCATCAACTCGGTGTTCGACAACGTGGCGTATTGCTTCCTGGCAGGAGTGAATCTCAAGGCGCCGGCAATCCAGTCCTCCAGTGGGCCTTGCACGTAGTCCTCCTGCGTCACGTTCACGCCCTTGAGCGGATACGTGGGCCGCTGGTAGTACTCATCGCGCGAGACGTGGTAGTCCGTCATGTACCAGTGCTCGTCGATGAGATGGGTTGGGTCGTCGCCGGCGGGATAGAAGTTCCACTCGCCCACCACACCGCTCAGCGACCACGGCACAAAGACCTTGACGCCCTTGCCGATGCCGGCGGCACCTTGGGCCGGGCGGAAGTCGCCCCGGGCGGGGTCGCGCAGTGGCGAGGTCTTGCTAACTTCGCCCAACTCGCAGAGCAGGCCCTTGTTCTTCTGTAACGTGCCTTGGAAGTCGTCGAAGGTCCGCAGCCAGCGGCCCGAAGGCTCCAGGATGCCCATCTCGGCGAAGTCGTGGAAGACGTTGCGGCCATAGGCGTCGGTTTCGAGGGCAAAACGGCTTCGCCGTGGTCCCGCGTCCCCGGCGTTGCCCGCTGCCTGCGTCCTGGCCGGGTCGTTGTGACGGAAGACGTACTTGCCCATCCCGTCCCAGATATTGCCGAGGTACTTGTTCCGGCCGGCGGCGGGCACCTGGCGGCGCGACCCTTCGTAAAAGTTATAGGCCGTGTTCTGGAAGAAGGTGTTCTGGTAGCTGATGATTTCCTGGAAGGCGGAGCAGTTAGCGTCCCTGGATTTGCCCCAGGCGATGTTGTTGAAGTGGTAGTTCTTGAAGGCGCCGTCCAGGTAGTAGGCGTGGCCGAAGCCCGGGTCAGTGCCGGTGTAGCGTTCCCAGTTGCGGTAGCCCTGCGCGTTGTAAGAGAGGTTGTCGAACACATACGCCGGGCCGCCCTGCCAGGTTTCGATGCCGCCGTAATCGTTGCAGTTGAGCATCGATTCCCAGACCTTGTTGTGGTGGATGAGGATGCGCGTGAAGGGCACATCGCCCCACATTCCGTCGGTCTTGGCGCCATGCACGTCGATGCCCTGAGCGTAGGATCGTTCGATCACATTGCCCGCGATCTCGACCGTTCGGGCGCCGGCCACGGTGATGCCCGTGCCGTTGCTGTAGCGCGCCGGGCGCATGCCGGTCTCGAGCGACCGGTTCCGGTAGATGCGCACGTCCCCCAGCCGGCCGCGGAGTCTCGCGTAACCCCAGCCGGAACCGTCCTCGACGGCAAGAATGCCGTTGTCGGTGGTGCGGAACTCGTTGTCTTCGATGCGCACGTTGTCAACCCGCTGGCCGTCCAGGAGCGCCCGAATGCGGATGGGGAAGAAGACGTGCTCGAAGAGGCAGTTCGCAATGCGGATGCCCTTCCCCGAGCCCCAAACCCGGATGCAGCCCGGGTGCAAGTCGGGGCGAAAGCCCCACGGTTTGGTGCTGAAATCCCACGTTGCCGAGGTTAAGTCCCACATCGAGGGTGTGAAGCGGAAGGTCAGGCCGGAGATGTCGAGGTACTCGACCTTCTCACCGTTCACGAGGGACGGCCGCTTGCCGGCCTCGACGCGGGCATCGTTCGGGTCGGCGTCCCCCGGGAGGCGGAGGTACAAACGTCCGCCTGCGCCTTCTTCTCGAACCAGAATTCCCCGTCCGGGTCGTCCAGGTACTGCGGTTTGTCTTCCAGGTAGTAGCGCATGTTGCGCATGATGACGCCGCCGGTGCCGCCGCCGGTCCAGCCGGCGAAGCCCAGGCCGTTCTGCTTCAGGTCCACGACTTCCACCTGCGTCGGGTAGGGCTGACTCATGACCCAGCCGAACTCGGGCCAGATCAGCGCCCCCTTGAAGTAATCCTCGGGCCTGTCCTTGATGTGTTTGGTATCGATGCCGAGGTGGATCTCCTGGCCGGCCGGGTTCTTGATGGTGTTGCCGAAGGGCTTGCGCGGGTTGTCCCAGACCCACCATTCGCTTTTCACGTCGTCGGGGTTGGACCGTTTCCAGTTGGGGGTGCGCACAGCGGGATGCGAAGGAAATCGCCTTCCTTGCGGACGAGCCACACGCTGCGAGGCGCGAAGTTCAAGTCAGCCCACCAGACTTTCTCCGGCTCGGGGATGTCCTTGTGCGTCGCACCCTTCTTCCAGCCGGTGATGCGTTCCGATCCGCAGAAGACCGCCGGGCCTTGGCCCCAAGCCGGATCGCGCGTGAGGCGGATCGGGTCGCCCGGCTTGCCGGCCTCGCGCACGGTCAATTCGCCGCGGTAATCGACGCCGCCTTTGAAGACGTAGGTGTGGATCCCGCGACAGAGCGTGGCCTTGCCGGTCGCCTGGGAGTCCCAAGGATGGTGTTTCCAGGGCGCCTGGCGCGTGGTGCCGTCGTTCTCATCATTGCCGGCGTCGAAGTCGATGTAGCGGAGGGAGGCGCCCGTTTCAAAGCGGAAGGGCAAGGGGGTCCACGCGATGTCGCCGTGGGGGAGGACCTTGGCGTAGGCTTCCTGCCAGGAGAAGGTGCCGCCAGCCATGCCGGGCGCACCGGTGACGACGAGAAGGTAGCTGGCCAACAATAGCGCGGCGAGGCGTGCGAGCATGGTTTGGAGTCCTCTTCTGAAGGTCTGGCCGGGCCACGATCGCATCATGGTAATCATCCGATGAGGCCCCCACAAATCCTTGCCCGCGGTTAACGCGATGTCCCCAATCCGATCGACTGCGGCAGGTCCTTGTTCGCCGGCTGCACCCAGGTCGCGCCCTGCCGGGCCCGTCCCTTCTCCGGGAACGTGTTCTTGCCCCCGCCGTCGATGAACATGCCCAGGCACATGGCACCGGGCCGCGCGGCCCCCGCGAAGCCCAGGGAGGCATCGCCGGTCTTGTAGGTGTCGTCACCCGCCTCGTCCCAGAGGATGCCGAGGCCATTCCAGAGGGCCGCACCCATCGCGTTGCTGGGGCAGTCGTACCGATCGTTCCCTTTCACGTCGTGCAGCCAGCCGATGCTGTAATCGTGGCCGTGGCCCTGGCTCTGCGTGGCCGTGGCCTTATACTGGTCGTTGCCCGCCAGGTCCACCAGGGCCGCGACACCATAGTGGGCCGACGCGCCCTGCACGTACCAGACGCCTTCGTACACGTCATCTCCCCCGCAATCGACCAGCATTCCTAGCCCGTACCAGTAGCTGGTTCCTTGGCCGAAGACGCCGCACCTGTAGTGGTCGTTGCCCTTGCCGTCCACCAGCAGGCCGACGCCCCCGGCCAGGGAGTGGCCGTCCCCCGGGTGCGCCCGCCGTCCGAATGCGCAGCCCTGGGCCAGGCTGGTGTTGTGCTCCTTCGTCTGCGGCGAGGGGTAGTCGATCTTCGTGTCGTTGGCCTCGTAAGTGTCGTTCCCTTCCCGATCGACCAGCACGCCGACCCCGCGCACTCCGCCAAAGCCCTGGGCCATCTGGAAGCAGTGGTAGGTGTCGTCGCCGGCCAGGTCGCTGAGCACGCCGATGCCGTGGTACGCAGCACCTTCGCCGAAATGGTTGATCTCGTAACGATCCTTCCCGGATCGATCGAGCAAGGCGCCGATCCCAAAGACGCCGGCCCCGCAGGCCATCGCTGGTGCCTTGTAGGTATCGTTCCCGGCCGCATCGAGGTGGAAGCCGTAGCCGAACACGCCGGCCCCAAACGCCCCGTCGCTCTTCGACTCATAGGTATCGTCGCCGGCCAGGTCGAGGAGCAAACCGACCGGGCTAGCAGATGAGGCAGCCGCACCGCCCGACTCGTAGTGGTCATTACCGCCCGTGTCGATGATGAGCAGATAGGGACCCTTGCCGTACCGATCATTGTCGTCGCCGTTGAGGGCGATCTGCCCGATGGGGGTGTCCCAGGCGAAGGAGAACTTTGCCGGCCGTCGGTCCTTGAGCACGGCCTCGGCCCGATCCATCGCCCGGGCCAGGAGCAAGCCGCCCTGCACCAGGCTGGCCAGGTCCATCCCCTGCACAAGGCGCAGCGTGTCGGCATCGAGGTCGGCGTTCAGGGCGAGAGCGACACCACCGCGGAAGGCGGCAGGAATCTTGTCCGGTCCGCCAAGCTTGGCGAATGCCTGCGCGCGCTTCTTCAAGGCGTCAGGGACCGCTCGCAGGAGGAGCGCGGCCGCGCGGGCCACCGGCTCCGGCACCGTTTTCGTTCGCATCTCCAGGTCCCTGGACTGCTCCTTCGAAAGCGGCTTGCCCAGAGCGGCGTGTAGCTCGGCGATGGCACGCTGCAAGGCGACAGTGGCGGGCTCGTCCTTCGGCTTGATGTCGGAGAGGTTGGGCACTGTCACATCCAGAAGCGGAGCCGCACGAGCCACGAGTTTCTCGAACGAATCGCCCGCGGTGAGGAAATCGTCGGCCGTCGCGCGGGCCGTGCCGTCAATCAGGCGCCAGTCGTCCCAGAGCTTTTGGAACGTGTTCAGGCGATACTCTCCTCCACCCGTCCAGCGCCCGGGTCGATCTGCGCCTTGTCGGGCGTGAGCTTCACTTCGGCCAGGAGTTTCTCGGCCCACGGCGGACCGGCTGTCCGCGGCGGCTCGGCGAACGCCAACGCAACGGCTGCGCAAAGCCCACAGGGAACAGCCAGGCGACAAAGCGAGTGGTGCATGTTGGCATTCTCCACCGCGGCGGGGGGTAAGCTCAGCGATCGTCCAGGACACGGACCGTCGTCAACGACTTGACCAGTTCGTGGTCCCGGAATGTCCAGACCACCTTCTTGTCGCGCGTCACCTCAAAAGCGTGGGCCCCCTTGCCCTCCTGGCCGCGCAAGAAGTTCCCGACCAGGTAGTGGCCGTTCTTGAGGAGCTGAAGGCTGGATATCCAGGTCAGATTCAGCTCGGGGGCATCCTTGGCGCCGAACTCCCAGACGACCTTACCCCTCGGATCGACCTCGATGAGGCGCTTCTGGGTGCCGCAGGCGATCAGCGTGTTGCCGCTATCCAGCCGCAGGGCTTCCGGAGCGTTTTCGACCCTCGTGTACTCCCACACCACCTTGCCGTCGGCATCGACCTCGCGGATGGCCCCCTCGCCCTCGTGGCCCGCCAGGATGTTGCCGGTCGAAAGCTTGTGCACATTGCGCACCTGGGAGATGGTAACCCTTCTCGGTCGTGGTTAGCTTCGTGACGCGAACGACCTTTCCCTTGGGATCGACCTCGACGGCCTGGCACGGTCCCTGCTCGGCGACCAGGGTGTTGCCGTTACGCAGCCGCTCGCAGCCGAGGACCTGCGGACACTTGCTGACGTAATTCCAGACGACCTTCTTGTTGCGATCAACCTCGGCGACACCCGTGGGGTTGCCGCCGTAGCCGTACAGGACGTGGCCCTCCGGCAGCACCTGGAAGATGACGGCGATGCTGGGGAACTTGTACTCCCAGACCAGCTTGCCGTCGGCATCCAGCTCGACAAGGCGATTGGGCCCCTTGCCGTACTCCGCGAACATGACGCGATGTTTGACGACATCCGCCGCGGGGCTCGTCGAGATGATCCCCAACAGGACGGCAACGGCAACCAGGAAGGTGATCCGGCCCACGGCAGATCCTCGCTCGTTAGGGTTCCTGGGGGAAGACGGCGATGGGCTGCAGGATAGCAGGGCCGCGTCGGACAGGGAAGCGCCGTGTCCGATTTGCTCGCGGGAGTTACAGCACCCCGATAGCGTTCCCGATACACCCCGCGGGCTAACGCACAGGTAGCGAAGGAGCCGGCGGGGCAATTACAAGAATGGACCCGCCCATGCCCCTTCGATTGTCATGCTCAGCCACGACGGCTACACTGACACGCAAACTCCCCGACCCGCACAGGTGCTGCTCATGCGATTCCTTGCTGTCCGATGTGGGCTGCTCGTAACTCTGGCCCTGCCTTTTTGTGCGACTCACGTCTGGGCCGACGAGCCGGCGAAGCCATCAGCGCCGTCTACTGGGATCGCTTCCGCGGTCCCAACGGCACCGGCATGAGCGACGATAAGGACGTGCCGTTAACGTTCGGCGCCAACGAGAACTTGCTCTGGAAAGTGGCGTTGCCGGGTGCCGGCAATTCCAGCCCGATCGTCTGGGGCAAGCACCTCTTCCTTCATTCGGCCAGCGACGACGGCAAGCAGCGCAGCCTCCTTTGTATCGACACCGCCGACGGCAAAACCCGCTGGCAGAAGAGCATCCCCGCTGGACCGGCCAAGATTCGCGCCGACAGCTCGCTGGCCTCCTCCACGCCGACGACGGACGGTAAAGCGGTTTATGTGGCGTTTTGGGATGGCAAAGACATTTTGGTGTCGGCTTACGATTTCCAGGGCGAAAAGCTCTGGAGCAGGAACCTGGGGAACTTCAACAGCCAGCACGGCCCGGGGGCATCGCCGATCCTGGTTCGAGGATATGCTCATCCTGGCCAACGACATGGACAAGGACGATTTCACCACCCGGGTGCCCAACGTCAGACCGTCCCTGCTGATCGCACTCGACAAGCGGACAGGCCAGCTGGTGTGGGAGACGGAGCGTGTGGCCGAGCGCGCCTGCTACTCCGCGCCCTTCTTGCTAGCACCGGCCCGGACAGAAGACACCAGAGCTGGTCGTCACGAGCACCACGGCGGTGACGGGCTACAACGTCGAGACCGGCGCGAAACTTTGGGAAGCCAAGGGATGGCAGCAACATGCCGTCCAGGTTCCCATGCGGACGGTGGCATCGCCGGCGCTGGCCGGCGACATCTTGTGCGTGTGCAGCGGCGGCGACGCCGGTCGGTTCGCCGTCGGACTGGCCTCGCCGGGCCCCGGCAAGTCCGATGCGCCCCAGCGCCTCTGGGAGAACCGCAAGGACTTTCCCTATGTTCCCAGTCCCGTGGCTCGCGGCGAGCACTTCTACTTCGTCAACGACATGGGTCTTGCGGGCTGCTACCACGCGCGGACCGGCAAACAGGTATGGTTCGAGCGGCTCGCGAGTGCGGGCTTTCACGCCTCACCCCTGCTGATCGATGGCAAGGTCTATGCCGCGAGTACCGGCGGCGACTTTTACGTGTTTGCCGCCGAGCCGAGCTTTCGGCTTCTCGCCCGCAACAAGCTGGGCGAACCGGTTCGCGCCACCCCCGCGGTGGCCGATGGCCGCCTCTACATCCGGGGCGAACGACATTTATTCTGCATCGGCAAAGGCCGTTGACGACGGGCGCACCAGTTGCGCTTTCGGTAGGTCCGAAAGCGGAACATGCAGCCGCGGCGACTCGGGATCGGCCCAGCAAGCCGGAACTATCCCCCGCTCTGCTCCATGCCTCGCTGCTGTACAGACTCGCGCCCGCCGGGTGGTTCTCATGCACCCCTCGCGAAAAGAATTGCGGCCCTATCAGGTGCGACTCGTCACGGACGTCGCCCGCGCCGGCGGCGATGTCCTCGTGGAGCAACCCACCGGCTCCGGCAAGACCCTGGCGGTCGTCACCCTCGTCGCCATGCACCTGGGCCGGCACTTCACGCACGCCGTCATCGCGGCCCCGCAGGAGCAGATCGAGCACGGCTTCGTCCACCGCGACTACCAGACGGTGGCCTTCCCCAACTGCCCCGGCGTGGCCGTCCCGGCCGTCGCGGTGCCCGAGGAACTCATCTGGGGCGCCCGGCACAGCGAACTCGGCTCGGTGAAGCGGCTCCTGGCCTACCTGCGCCAGTCGGCCCCGGACCACGCCCTGGCCTGCACCCACGCCGCCCTGAACCGCCCGACCGACGCCGCCCTGCCCGCCGACCTGTCCGGCAAGGCGCTCTTCATCGACGAGGCCCACCACGCCGCGGCCGACGGCCTGTCGCAGATCGTCGCAACCTGGCGCGAGCGCGGCGGGCAGTTGTTCTTCTTCACGGCCACGCCGCACCCGGCGTCTCTGGCCAGGTGAAGGACGGCGGCTCACGATAGCTTATCCAGCGCGGCCGCGCAGCGCGCAGCATGGATTCGCTCTCACGGAGTAACGCCCGCAGCTCGCGCCGCTCGGCCGGAGTCAGCGCACGCTGCTTCTTCGCCTCGAGCAATTCTTCTGCGCGAGCCTGCCCGGCCCCGGAAAGCCGATACTCGGCGCCGAGGTCGTCCAGGCGCTGTGCGGCAGTCCGTCGCCGCCACTGCCGCGTACCGACCAGCACCGCACAGTCCTGACCGTTGCGCTGCACGACGTACTCTTCCCCGGTCTCGACCAGCTGGTCGAGTAACTCGGGGAGCCGGTCCTGCAACTGCTGCAGCGATACTTTCCTGCTCATGGATGCACCCGAAATCGAGCCTCCCTTGACCCTCTTATGCTAATCGGGACTGAATGTCTGGTCGAGAGGGGAGCCGGCTTTTCTGCAAGCGGTGAAGGAGCCGGTCGCCGGCCAGGCGATCCATTCATGCGGCCGCCTCGATCTTCAGAGGCTCGATGCGCTCAGGCCCGACCAGCCGGCGGGCAGAGACCAGGCACGCCTGGACGTCTTCCTTTTCCAGCCAGGGGTAGCCCTGCAACAGGATTTCCGGACTGTCTCCCGCTGCGAGCATCCCCAGCACATGTTCGACCGCCAATCGGCGACCGCGAATGATGGGCTTGCCGCCAAAGATGTTCGGATTCACGGTGAGGCGTTCGAGAAGTTTCGCTTGGTCCGTTGGTTGTCCCCTCGGGTGGCACGCCCTGAGGTACTCCGAAGGGCGTGCTGAAATGCCACTCGCTCCTTGCAGCACATGCGACGAGAGCGTATCCTCCTCCGCATGAGATTGGTCGATCCCACCACTGGCAGAACCTACATCGAAAAACGCCGCGTTCGTTACAACGAGCCCGGCGAGCCGCGCGAGCTGACGTTTTCCTGCTACCGCCATTTTGCATTCCTCGACCGCGACCGAACGCGTGAGTGGTTCTGCGAGGCACTCGACGAAGCACGGACGAAATTCGCTTTTCAACTCTGGGCCTACGTGGTGATGCCGGAGCATGTCCACCTGCTTATCTACCCCGGAGACGGACCGGAACGGATGGCTGCTTTTCTCCAAGCGGTGAAGGAACCGGTCGCCCGCAAAGCAATCCGGTATCTGAAAAGCCACGCACCGCAATGGCTGGCGCGGGTGACGGTGCGCGAGGGGCGCCGGTTGAGGCACCGCTTCTGGCAGCCGGGCGGCGGTTACGACCGGAACATCACCAGCGCCGAAGCGCTGCGGGCCATGATCGAGTACATTCATGCCAACCCGGTGCGTCGCGGCTTGGTGGCCCGAGCGGAAGACTGGGAATGGTCCAGCGCGCGATGGTACGCGGGAATGCGGCCGGTGAGGTTGGAAATGGACCCCGGCGTGCTGGCGGAACTCGCACGGGGATGAGGTGGCGGAGGCTTTCGCACGCCCTTCGGAGTACCTCAGGGCGCCTGCCGGGTGGCCTGGGTGGCACGCCCTGAGGTACTCCGAAGGGCGTGGTTGACGGTTATGCACGCGGCTGGGTGGCACGCCCTGAGGTACTCCGAAGGGCGTGGTTGACGGTCATGCACGCCCTTCGGAGTACCTCAGGGCGTCGGCCGGGTGTCCTGGGTGGCACGCCCTGAGGTACTCCGAAGGGCGTGGTTGACGGTTATGCACGCCCTTCGGAGTACCTCAGGGCGTGCCACCCGCCGCCACCCCTGACGCACGTGTCGAGAAGCCCATTCATGCGGCCGCCTCGATCTTCAGAGGCTCGATGCGCTCAGGCCCGACTAGCCGGCGGGCATGGACCAGGCACGCCTGGACGTCTTCCTTTTCTAGCCAGGTTTAGCCCTGCAACAGGCTTTCCGGACTGTCTCCCGCTGCGAGCATCCCCAGCACCTGTTCGACCGCCAGCCGGCGGCCGCGAATGATGGGCTTGCCGCCAAAGATGTTAGGATTCACGGTAATGAGTTCGAGGAGTGTCGCTTCGTGCATTGGTTGTTCTTTTGCTCGGCGGTAGATGGTCAATTAGAGAAATGCGGACAGGGTCAGCGGTGCGACGACGACATGCGAAAAGTACGGTGGCCCTTTTGCTGTCCGATCACTTCGGCCTTACTCTTCTCCCGCTTGAGTCACCCGGCGCACTATTCTATGCCGGCGAGCGCCCCTTCAATCTCTTGCTCCATCTGCTCGAAAGCGTCCTGACAAATCTTGATGCGTGCCAGGATTGCGTCCTTGGAGAAGCGCGGCTGGTTGGGGTGGAAGCCCCGAGTCAGGACAAAGAGCTTGGTGTTGCGGAGGGCCAGGGCGCACTTCTCGAAGGAGCCGCAAAGGGCCGACGTGATGTTTCGGTCCGAGAGAACGACGAAGAAGTACTTCGCGCTCCGGAAGACAGGCAACCTCATACGTTCGCTCTCGGCCCCGTCCTTGACCAGGAAGCTGCAGACCTTCCCCCGGAGCTGCTTCATGCGCGCATCCGTGTCTCGCAGCGTGGACTCAAACTGGTCCCGCTTCCAGCCCAGGTCAATCTTCACGTCGAGCAGGGCGCCGATCTGCGAGCGCCGGCAGAGGACCAAGTCGGGCTTGAACCTGGGCTGCCCGGCCATGATCAGCGCCTGGTTGATGAAGACCTGATCGAGCGACGGCAGGCGGCTCGCCAGATAGAACGCGAGGAGGTCTTCCACCTCCGAGGCAATACTGCGCGATTCGCTCCTGCGGACCTTCGGATGTTTCCGGAGCGGGATGCGCCCGGAGGTATGCATCGACGACCTGGGCGACGAAATCCTCGGCGGTCATCTTGCGCTTCCGCGCAGGAGAACGCCCACTTACAAAGCCACCGCCATTGTGTACCTCCTACGCCGAACGCACCAGTTCACCCGCCGGGGCCGCTGCAACGGCGTGGTGTCGCGCAAAACAAGAATGCGGCCCCGGTAGGAGTGCAACGCCTGGTTCGGCGGCTGTTCGCAGACAACGCGAACCGACTGCGACGCCGCGCCCCTGTCCTACAAGCCGATAAATCGCGTCGTCCACGCCGTCAGCGCGGCGATGGCGGTATAGAACGTGAGGCCACCGAACCAAAGCAAACAGCCAGTCGTCGCCTTGCCGTAGCGGGCTTCGAGGAACGTAACGTAGGGATCGTCATCAAGCTTAACGGCATTTGCCGAATTCCCCCGGCCCTTAACGGACGTCCCGATGAGCGAACCCGACAAACCACCTGCGATTGCGGCCAACCAGCCATGATCGGTCCAGCGGCATACCAGGAACGCGATCAACACGCTAAGGAGCGCCGGCCGCCAACGATTCAGCATCTTGCACTTCCTCGGTCACGGCTTTCGGCGTTGCTTCAAACATGGGGATGTGCCCCCGTGAACCAAAAAACGTGCTCGACCCCGTAAAAATCAAACAGTTTGCCGCTTTTGGTCGTGAAAAGCCGCGCCAATTCTTCATACAAGTGTTTGAAAGCGATGTAGTCCTTGCCGATGTGGCCACTCGGTTTCCATAGGCCCAGTTCAATCATTGAGTGGACAGCGTTCGTGTAATAAATCGGCCACACGTGCCGGTCCTGAATCTGCCAAAAATAGGAAAGGAAAAACGGGATGCCGACCGGCCTTGGGCCGCCGTGCCTTTTTCCTGCCGCCTTCGGATACCCCTGGCCGACACGGTGGACGAAGTCTTCGAACCTGGCTAACCGGCTGCGGGCGTTTTCCTCGTTGGCTGGTATTTTCACGGCCTCGCGAACCTCTTCGTCGCACTCTGGTAGGATACCCATCTTCTCGGCGGTATTTCTACTGTGCCCCTTTTGGGATAGTTCGTATAGTATGCCGGAACTCGCCCCATCATGGAAGATCAGTATGGAGGAACACGGATGTCCCTCTTGGAATCCCCGGAAGCGCTCGCCTTGCTCGCCGATGTGAAGGTGCCGCTGGCAGCCGTGCAGGGCGGCGTCCGCCGCTTGGCGGGGTTCATCGAACGCTATCAGCCCCTGTTCTATCGCACGGAACAACGGCACTGGGCCGAGGTCGTTCTCGAAGGCCGCCTCAGCAACCTGGAGCGCAAGACCAACAAGCCGATCGCTCGGCAAGCTGGCGCGGCACGCAAGCCGGTGCAAAAGTTCGTCGGCGCCGGCAAATGGTCCGATAGCGCCGTGTTGGACGAGTTGCACCGGCACGTGGCCGCAGCGTGGCGCGACGACGACGCGGTGCTGATCTTTGACGGCAGCGGCTTCGCCAAGAAAGGCGACGACTCCTGTGGCGTGGCCCGGCAGTGGTGCGGCCGCCTGGGCAAGGTCGAGAACTGTCAGGTGGGCGTGTTCACGGCCTATGCCTGTGCTCAGGGCGAGACGTTGCTGGCCGCGGATTTGTATTTGCCGCAAGAGTGGGTGGACGATCGCAAGCGGCGGGCGAAATGTTACGTGCCCACCGAGACGACGTTTCAGGAGAAATGGCGTCTCGCCTTGGGCCAGTGGGAGCGTTGCCGAGCGTTGCCGCACGGCTGGGTGGCGGCCGACGACGAGTTTGGCCGGGTGACGGAGTTTCGGCAAGCCTTGCGACGTGGCGGCGAGCGTTATGTGGTGGATGTGCCGTGCAACACGCTGATCCGCGACCTGGAAGCCGAGCGAGAGGCGGGGCCGTCGGGACGGCGACGGTTGCCGCCCTTCGAGCAGGTCCAGGCCTGGGCGGCAGCGTCAGCCGGCGTCGGCGTGGCAGCGCCTGACGGTGCGGGCGGGTGAGAAAGGCCCCTTGGTGGTGCGTGCCCTGACGCGGTTGGTGCAAACCAAGGATGCCGACGGCTGCGTCGGCAGGCTGGAACGAGTCGTGATCGTGCGTCCGGTGGATCGCGCCGGCGACGTGACCTATGCGTTGAGCAACGCCTTGTCGGGGGTAGCGTTGGCGGAGTTGGTGCGTGTCAAGTGTGAGCGGCCGCGGATCGAACAGGCGTTGCAGATGGGCAAGGGTGAGGTGGGGTTGGCCCACTACGAAGTGCGCAGTTGGGTCGGCTGGTATCACCACATGACGCTGTCGCTGTTGGCCTTGTGGTTTCTGAATCTGGAGAAGTCGGTCCTCAAAAAAAAACGGTGTGGATCACCGTGCCGCAACTGCGGGTAATCTTCGCCTGGGTGCTGGAGCGTCGGCCGACGACGTTGGCAGGGATTCTCGCCGAAGTCAACACCGTGCTGCGCCGGACGGAAGAAGCGCGCATCTACCATTGGGTAGATGCGACCGGAGAATTCCCACCGTCTCGGCGCGCACAGACATATGAAAAAGGGGCACAGTAGAAGTATTCACCAAAACGTGGAAGAAGATCATGCCGAAGGGACCAAGAAAGCCCCAGCCGTGGTGTTGCTGGTTGAAACTTTGGATCTTGAATTTGAAGTCGTTCACGGAGTCCGCACCCCGAAGGTACTGCTCCACCAGCGGCCCCAACTCGGTGTCGATCCAGTTGGCGCGCTGCTGATGCAAGATCGCCATCATTTGTTCCGGGGTCTTACCGGCTGGGGGGCCTGGCCGGAGGTCAAGGTATTGTTGCATGACGTGCAACGCATCGCCGGCTTGGTCGTCCGTAAGGCCAGTGGATGGGCCGAGCACTGCCATTGTATCCGGTGTTCGCTTTGGCCAATCAGGATTTACGGCGTCGGGGCTTGTCACGTGTCACCTCACATTCGTCTTGTTTTCGCCGGTCGCATCGTCGCTCCGTTTCTGAAGCAGGGAAGCGCCGATGGCCAAGCTGCCGCACAGGTTATTGTAGCGCCGAAGCGCGCCCATCCGATTCAGCGCGGCCGGTGTGCGCCCCATCCCGGTGCTGGCTTCCGGCCCCGTTCCCAAAAGACCACAAGCGCCAACGGCTGTCAAGCACCCGCTGACCAGTTTCTGTTTTTCTCGCTTCCGCTTGCTATAGCAAAAAGGCGTCGGGAGTCGTCGCCGGGAGCCGCTTCACGCGCCGCCGAAAAGCACTTACCGCCCGATCCTCACGTCAGCCGCGTCCACAGATCCTCATTGCCCCAACGCTTGCGCCAGTCTTCCTTCGGCGCCGGCGATTCAGGCGCAGCGGACCCATCTGCCGGCGGCGTCGGCCGCCGGTCCTTCGCCATCCGCCGCTGGTCCAGACGCGTCACAAGGTAGCGCAGGGCGTCCAGGGCGTGGTTGCTCTCGGACAGGGGGGCCTCCGAGCCGCGGCCGTTGGACGCGTCGTCGTAGCGGTACAGGCCGGCTTCGTAGAGGAGGTTGGGACAGGCGCCGTCCACGACGCGGAGGCGGCCGGTTTCGAGGCGACTGCGGACGGCCATGATGCCGAGGCGGAGGTCGTTGAGGCCGGGGCGGACCCTGCGGCCGGCGGCGGTCAGCTCGATGCGCTCGCGGGCCCCGGCCGGGTCGCAGTACCACATCACCTCGCGCGGCATGTGCTGCTTGTGGAAATCGAGGGTCTGGTTGCGGCAGTAGTGCTCGCCGGTCAGCCAGAGGATGTCGTCGCGGTCGAGGACGCCCCAGACGGCGGCGAAGGGGTTGCGAACGCCGAAGTCGAGGCCGACGACGGGGGATGCCCCTCACCCCCGACCCCTCTCCCCCAAGGGGCGAGGGGAGAGCAGAGACGACCACGCGGGCAGTGAAATGTGAGCGGAAGGATTCCGGTGTCCGTTGAGAGGCGGCAAGCGAAAAGTGTTCAATTCCGCTACACTCGCAGTGCTGCAAAATGCACCAGTCGTGACTTGCCCACAAATGCGTGAGCAAGTGAGCAAGTCAGTCTTCCAATGTCACAAGTCCCTACGAGATGGTGCGTTGTGTCACATGAGTGACTTGCTCACCGACCGGCCGAGTGAGCAAGTCATCTGAAGCGGTGGGGCACCCCGACCACGCCTGTACCCGCCCGCCCCGGCGCCTATCATCCTCCGTCAGTCCCTCCTTCCCTTCCCCGAGGATCCTCCCATGACCGCACCGCACGACCCCAGTCCCTCTCGCCGCGATGCTCTCAGCGGCCTCGCTGCCGCCGGCGCCATCGCCCTGGTGAACCACGCCGTCGCCGCGGAGAACAATCCGGCCGCCCAGGTCGCCGACTCCGCCGCCTCCATCCGCATCAACGGCCTCAAGACGCATCGCGTTCAGAGCAAAGTTTACGTCGAGTTGCTGACCAATCAGAAAATCACCGGCTGGGGCGAGGTCAGCGCCCTGGTCCCCTCCGCGGCCGAGGAGCTGGCGAGGTCATTGTTCGAGCTGCTCGACGGCGAGAACCCGACTCGGATCGAGCACCTGTGGCAGAAGATGTACCGGGCCCACCGCGATATCCGTGGCGGGCCGTTCATGTGCCAGACCATCGCCGGCCTGGATATGGCCCTGTGGGACATCACGGGCAAGCTGTGGGGAGTGCCCGTCTATCGCCTGCTGGGCGGTCCGACGCGGGACAAGATCCGCTACTACCCGAACTCGAAGGCGCACAAGGCGCCGCCCGGCGGAGTCTTCGGCCACGCCGCCAACCCGCCGGACCTCGACACCATGGTGCGCATGATCAAGGAGGCGCGTAAGCAGGTGGGCCCCGACGGCGCCGTCATGTTCGATGCCCACTGTGCCATCCCGCCGGCGGCCCTCGTCCAGTTCGCCTCCATGATTAAGCCTTACGACATCCTCTTTCTCGAAGAACCGGCGGTGCCGGGCAACATCGAGGTGTTCAAGCGGCTCAAGGCGGCAGATTCCGATCCCGTTCGCGGCCGGCGAGCGCGACCGCACCATCTGGGAATTCATCCCGTACCTGCACGAGCGCTGCCTGGACGTGCTGCAACCGGACGTGGCCCACTGTGGCGGCATTACGCAGATGCGCAAGACCGCAATTATCGCCGAAGGCTACCAGGTGCCGCTGGCGCCGCACTGCACCACGTCGCCGCTGGGAGCGACGGCCAGCCTGAGCGTGGCGGCGGCCATCCCCTTCCTGCTCATCCACGAGACGGCCTCGGGGGCCTTGCAGTGGGGCGAGCAGTTCATGAACCGCCCCTGGAAGACGGACGACAAGACCGGCTACGCCACTCTGCCGGAGGGCCCCGGCCTGGGCGTCGAGATCGACGTGGCGAAGATGGAGAGGATCGCGGCCGATCCCAAGTATCGCTGGCGCTGGCCGCAGATCACGCTGCCGGACGGGTCGGTGGCGGATTATTGAAGGGGGGGGCACCAGACCGCCTTGTTCATCCTGGTTCCCAGGGTTAGACTGGGACGTGGAGAGCGAATCATGCCTGAATGATGCAGGCCGGGAGTGCGCAGGATGGCCGATGCAGCGCTGGCACCGCGTGTGCGGATGATTACGATCTGCGACGAGATCACTGCCAGCGAAATCGAGGCTGGCGTTTTCAGCCTGGAAGGGGTCCGTCAAGACCTGTACGCGGCCACCTTCCCGTTCCGGGTTGAGTTGAACGTGCTCTTGCTCCTGTCGAGCGCTCGGAAAGGCAGGTATCCGGGCACGATCAAGATCGTGTGGGATAGCAAGGATCGAGTTGTCCGCCTTGTGGAATTCCTCGCGACATTCCAGGTGGATAACGATTCCATTTTCGTCCCAGTCGAGGTTGGCAACTGCCCGTTCCCCGAGCCTGGCTACTATACAGCCCAGATTTGGTTCTCCGCGCGAGATGGCGGCGAGACCATGAGAGGCGAACAACCATTTATCGTGTACTCTGACGAGGACTAAGCGATGACGAACAAACCCCCGCGTCCTGGGAAAGCCATGCCAATCCAGCGGGGGCATGAGATCACGGATCCCGTCGTGATCGCGCGCAGTGAAGCGTTGGCGAAACAACAGGGGGAAGCTCGGCGCATTGCCGTGCGCGTGTGGAAAATAGCACTGCGAGTCTCAGAGGCAAGACGCTCCGCCCTGCTGGCAGCGCTGGCAAGCCAGCTCCCTGGTATTCAACAGATGGATTTCCTGGAAGACATGATGCGCCATCTGCCGGCCGAGGTCCTTCGCGTGCAGGAGGAGCAACTGCGACCTCGTCGTGCCGCAAAGTCAAGCAGCTCTGCACGGAACGGCGCCCGGCGCCGTTAACCCACCCTCCTCACCCATCCAGCCGGTGGAACGAGATCAGATGCCCGTGCCGCATCGCCAGGTACGCCTCCGTGCGAATCTCCGGATACCAGCGATGCAACGTCGCCTGGGCTGCGTGGACATCCGCTGCCTGAGCCGGCAGACACGCTTTCCCATCCTTTCCCAGGCGATGGCCGTAGTACGCGCAGCCGAAATGCGTGATCAGGACGATGCGCTGGAGCTCGTGGACGCGGACCAGGAAGTCGAGTTGCTCGCGGGCGGCCTGGGGGGACTCGGCACTCCCTTCCGGGGCGGCCAGCCAGGCGGGGCCGCCGGGGACGGCCCAGCGGTCGTAGCGCGGGATCTGCAGGTGCTTGTGGCAGAAGTCGTCGAAGGCCTCGCCCCAGCGGCCGTCGCTGCAATACAGGGCCAGGGCCCCGATCCGCTCCCCGTGCCACCGCTCCAGGCTCGTGAAGACGCTGAGCGGCAGGTCCGGGGCCAGCTCGATGGAGTCCCAGCGGATGACGTCACTTGTGCCCGATGATGTGCTGTTCATGGCGGTCCCTCCCGAGGTATTTCGACAGGTGCGCCGCTGCCTTGGCCGCCTTCACGACTTCTTCTTCCCTTTCCGCACCTATGCCGCAGGCGGCACGCGCTTGTGCCAGTCTGTCGCCTGCTGGTAGTGATGGGCCAGGCGAAGGATGGTCGCCTCGCCGAACGGTCGGCCCACCAACTGTAGTCCGATCGGCAAGCCCGCGCGCGATGCCCCGCACGGGATCGACACCGCCGGATGGCCCGTGAAATTGAACGGCAAGGTCATGTCGAGATAAGCACGCAGCAGCGGCTTCTCGCCTCCGGGAAGCTGGACCGTGGCCTGGCCGAACTTCGTTGCCGTCACCGGCGTGGTCGGCGTCACCAGGGCGTCCACCGTCGCAAAAACCCGGGCCCATTCGCGGCGGACCACGCGCCGGACGCGCAACCCCTTCAGGTAGTCCACCGCCGGCAGGAACAGCCCGCCCTGCAAGAGCGGACGGATGGCATCCCCGAACTTCTCGGAGCGGTCGCGCAGGTACGGCTGGTAGTACGAGCTGGCCTCGGAGAAGATGATCGCACGATGTGCGCCCACCACTTCTTCGAGGTGCGGCAGGCGGACATCGACGCGCTGGCAGCCGAGCGTCGCCAGCTGGTCGAGGGCGGCCGTGACGGCGTCGGCCACCTCTTTCTCCAGTGCCTCGAAGAACCAGGTGTGCGGGATCCCCAGGCGCAGTCCCTTGATCGGACCTTTCAGCTCCTCGACGTAATTGGGCACGGGTCGGCGGCTCGAAGTCTCATCGGCGGGATCGCGACCGGCCATGGTCCGCAGCACGACGGCGGCCTCGGCGGCGCTTCGCGTCAGCGATCCGACGTGGTCCATGCTCCAGGACAGCGGCACCCCGCCAGTCCGGCTGACCCGGCCATAGGTGGGCTTGAGGCCCGTCAGCCCGCACAGGGCCGACGGATGCCGGATCGAGCCGCCGGTGTCGGAGCCCAGCGCGAAGGGGCAGAGCCCCAGGGCCACCGCGACGGCCGAGCCGCTGCTCGACCCGCCGGCAATCCGCGCCGGGTCCCACGGATTCTTGCAATCGCCAAAGGTGGGATTCTCGCCCGTGAAGCCGAAGGCGCACTCGTGCAGGTTGGTCTTGCCCAGCACCACAGCACCGGCCTCGACGAGCCGGCGGACGGCGGTGGCGTCGGCCCGGGCCGTGCGCTCGAGGAACGCCTTTGACCCGCAGGTGGTGGGCACGCCCTTGACATCGATCAGGTCCTTGACGCCGAACGGGACGCCGGCCAGCGGCAGCTTGTCGCCGCGCTTGATCCGGGCATCGACCGCCTCGGCCTGCCGCCGGGCCAACTCGGGCGTCAGCGTGATGAAAGCCCGGAACTTCTCCTGGTGACGTTCCGCTCGCGCCAAGGCTTCCTTGACCACGTCCAGGGCTGATCGGCGTCCGGCCTGCACGTCGGCCGCCAGTGTAAGGCCATCGATCAACTCGGGTTTCATACTTCGGCCCCCGCGGGATCGTAAATGGTCGCCGGTTCGTTCTCGCCGACGTCCAGGGCGGACATCGCGGCCATGTCCGCCGCCAGGTTGTGCAGCAGCTCGGCGACCGCCTTGCGATCCTTATCGGTGATCGGGACCCGAACGACCTCGTCGGCCAGGCGGGTGACGGTTTCGGTTGTGATTGTTGGCGGCGCGGGACGTTCAGGGGCCGGCATGGCGAGTAGTCTCCGGGGGTGGGAAGTGCGGGCTACGAACCACCGGGGCCTAGCGCTGCCTGGCCGCGCTACACCCCAGTGATTCGTCCCTTCCGTGGGCGCTAAGCCTTGTCTTTCTTGGGTTCCGGTTTTTTCTCTTCCTTGGGTTTATCTTTCGGCTTGTCCTTCGGCTTCTCCGCCTTGGGTTTCTCGGCCGGCTTCTCGGCTTCCAGCCCGAGGTTGATGTCGCACTTCGGCAACGCCTTCTTCAGCTTGGCCGCTCCGGGCTCGGTCACCTTTGTCTGCCAGAGGTACAGGTTCTTGAGTTTGGTCAGCCCTTCGAGGTTGACCAGGCCGGCATCGGTGATGCCGCCATCGCCGTACAGGTTGAGGTATTCGAGGTTGGACAACCCCTTGAGCTGGGCAAGACCCTTGTCGGTGATCTTAGTGTTTTCCAGGTGCAGCCGGGTTAGACCCGTCAGGTCTTTCAGGTGAGCGAGCTGGGCGTCGGTCACGTCCTGGCCACGCAAGTTGAGCCAGACCAGGCTCCCCTTCAGGTCCTTGAGCGGGCTCAGATAGTCGTCGGAGAACTTCGCGTCCTTCTGCAAATAGGTGACGTCGAGGTGCGAATCGACCTGGGCGATGTCGAGCACCAGGACGTTGAGTTTTTGCAGCTTGGCGATGGCGGCCTTCTCGGCATCGGTATGCTGCGGCTTCTCCTTGTCCTGGGCGGCGAGCCAGCCGGCGGCGGCCAGCAGCACCAGGGTGGCAGGAACGAATCGCGGCATGGGTTGGTCCTCCCTTTGGCGGCGGTGGGTCGGTGGGTGGGTGGGCGGAGTGCCGCTATTATCACCTACGCGCGGGGCGGTGACAAGCGCCCCCCTGGATCAGCCGCCCGCCGCCGTTTGGCCTTGATTCGTTTCGCGGTCCCGTCGGACAATGGGCGGCAATCCCTGGGAGCCGGAGGTGGACATGATCGTCGGCGTGCCGAAGGAAATCAAGACGGACGAATATCGCGTGGCGATGATCCCCGTCGGCGTCGAGGAACTGACCCGTTCCGGGCACAAGGTGGTGGTGCAAGCCGGGGCCGGCCAGGGGAGCGGCATCGCCGACGATGACTATGCCCGCCACGGCGCCGACATCGTACCGCGCGCCGAGGAGGTCTGGCAGCGGGCCGACCTGGTGGTGAAGGTGAAAGAGCCGTTGCCGGAGGAATGGCCGCTCTTGCGCCGCGGGCAGATCGTCTTCACCTACTTCCACTTCGCCGCCGACGACGCGCTGACGAAGGCCGTGATGCAGTCCGGCATCACCGCGGTGGCCTACGAGACGATCCGCGATGCCAAGGGACAACTGCCGCTCCTGACGCCCATGAGCGAGGTGGCGGGGCGGATGAGCATTCAGGAGGGGGCGAAGTACCTGGAACGGCCATTCGAGGGGCGCGGCATCCTGCTGGGCGGCGTACCGGGCGTGCTGCCGGCCCACGTCGTCATCCTCGGCGGCGGCGTGGTGGGCGCCAACGCCGCCAAGGTGGCCGCCGGCCTCGGCGCCAACGTCACCATCCTCGACATCAATCTCGACCGCCTCCGTTACCTCGACGACGTGATGCCTAAGAACGTGACCACCCTGTTCAACCATCGGCACAACCTGCTGGACAGCCTCGTGCGGGCCGACCTGCTCATCGGGGCCGTGCTGATCCCCGGAGCCAAGGCGCCGCGGCTTGTGAAGCGCGAGGACCTGAGGCGGATGAATCCGGGTTCCGTGATCGTGGACGTGGCCATCGACCAGGGCGGCTCGGTGGAGACCGCCAAGCCGACGACGCACAGCCAGCCGACCTACATCGTCGATGGCGTGATCCACTACTGCGTGACGAACATGCCGGGGGCCGTGGGCCGGACAAGCACCTATGCCCTGACGAACGTGACGCTGCCATATGTGCTGCAACTGGCGAAGAAGGGGCTGGACAAGGCGGTGCGCGAGAACCCGGCGCTGGCGCAGGGAGTGAACATTCGGGATGGGAAGGTGACGAACCAGGCGGTGGCCGAGACGTTTGGGCTGGAGTGTGTGGGGGTGGGGTCATGATGTCGCGGGAACCTGATCGATCAGAAAGGAGACAGTCGTGACGAACGATCTTGTGGTGCTAAAGCGGTTTCTGAGCCTTGATCGAAAGAAGCTTTCGCCCGAGTTTGCCCGCGAAGTGCTGAGCTGGAAGCCTCGTGACGCGGAAAAGGATCGGATGCACGAATTGCTGGTAAAGAACCAAGGTGACGAGCTAACGCCGGCAGAGAGGGCGGAGCTTGACAGTTTCATCCGGGTGGCCCGCTTCCTCGATCAATTACGATCAAAAGCGCGGCAAGCCCTGAAGAAGAGCGAAGTTCTGAGGTAACGTATGGACGCGGCGCTGGAGAGATTGGTTCGCGAACGGGCGGGGGGGCCGATGCGAGTACTGCGGGCTGCCGGAGTCCGCATGCTGGTTCCCCTTCGAGATCGACCACATTTTTGCCATCAAGCACGGTGGCCGAACCGTGGCCGAGAATCTCGCACTATCGTGCTATTACTGCAACAACGCCAAGGGTCCTTGTCTTGCCAGCATTGATCCTGACACGGGGAAGATCGTTCGATTCTTCCATCCGCGTCGCGACCGGTGGAGTCGGCACTTCCGCTGGGATGGCGCGGTACTGGTGGGACGGACTTCAATGGGCCGGACGACCATCGCTCTGCTCGAAATCAATCATTTCGAGGCGGTTGCTCTCCGGGAAGGGTTGATTGAGGAAGGGTTGTATCCGGTTGATTGAGCGGCGCGAGAGGAAATCAGGCTCCGCAGCACGGAGGCTGCCGATGTCCATTGTCACTGCCCCATCTGACGCCTTGCCGCGACATCCGTTGCGCCTCCCCTCCCTCGCGCGCCTGGCCGATCATCCGCGGTCCGCTCTTCTCTTGATCCCCTGGTGCGGCTTCCTCTTCTTCTACGGCCTGAATGCCGGCCAGCTCTATCGGACTGAGGCACTGCGGGCCATCGTGGCGCAGGAGTTCCTCAATAGCGGCAACTGGGTAGTGCCCACGCTGTACGGCGAGCCGTTGCTGACCAAGCCGCCCGGCATGTACGCCGCCATCGCCGCGGTCAGCTGGCCGCTGGG
Organism: uncultured Planctomycetota bacterium; assembly: GCA_963827935.1. Lineage (GTDB taxonomy): Bacteria > Planctomycetota > Planctomycetia > Gemmatales > Gemmataceae > DATFNV01. The sequence goes on from CAWHCN010000009.1 coordinate 286,706, forward strand.
CGGGGTCAGCGACTGGAGCGCCCGCGTGCCCTCGGCGGTGGCGGCCACGGCCACGGTGCTGCTGTTCTTCTGGTACTTCCGGCGCGTGTTCGGGCCGCGCGGAGGTCTGGTCGCGGGATTCATTCTGCCGGCGTCGCTGATGTGGCTCGACAAGGCCACCGCGGCGGAGATCGACATGCTCCAGGTCTTCTGGGTGGCGGGAAGCATCTTCTTCTTCCTGCGGGCCCTGGAGGCGGAGGAGGAGCGTGCGAAGCCACAAGTGGCCCGACGGTGGTGGATCGCGGCTCTTCTCTGTGTCGCCGGCGGCGTGCTCACCAAGTGGACCGCTCCCGCGTTCTTCTATTTCACGGTGATCCCGCTCCTCTGGTGGCGCGGACGGCTGCGCTTGCTCTTCAGCCGAGATCATCTCCTGGCCGCGGCCATCGGAGCCAGTGTTTGTCTTGCCTGGGCGGCGCTGGCCATTCGACAGGTCGGCTGGGAAGTCTTCAGCAACACCATCAGCCAGGAAGCCCTGCAACGGCTGTTGCCGCACGAGATTCCGGTCGCCGCGGCCAAGCATCATCAGCGCCCCTACCCGTGGCACGAAACACTGGCGCATCCATTCATCGTCCTCGGATCGACCTTCCCCTGGTCGCTTTTCGCCCTGGTCGCGCTGTGGCCAGGCTTCGCGCGCTGCTGGGACGCACCGGGCCGACGGCTCCTCCAGGCGCTGCACTGCTGGACCTGGCCCAACCTGCTCTTCTGGAGCCTCGTCCCCGAACATGCCCCGCGCCACAGCTTTCCGCTCTTCCCCGGGCTGACAGGCCTGGCCATCCTGGTCTGGATCGCTTGGTTCACCGGCCGGCTGGCTTGCCCCGCCAGGCGGCCGCGGGCGATCACGGTCTTCGTCGCCCTGCTGGCGGCCTGGCTGGTGCTGAAGGTGGGGTTCGTCGAGGCCTGGGTGCCGATCCGCGATGGCCGGGCCAACGGCTGGCTGAAACTCTGCGGCATGGAGGCCCGGCCGATCCGCGATCCCAACGGCAAGGCCGAGCAACTCGCCGCCCTGGTGCCCGCTGACCAGCCGCTCTATTTGTTCCGCGTCAAGGACGAGGGGATCATGTTCTCCTACGGCCGCTGCCATCCGGATGGGCAGCCGGAGCGCGTGGTCCGGCGGCTAAGCGGGCCGGAGGACTTGCCTCCGTCTGCTGAACTTGTGTACTGTATTGTTGCCCGCGATGAGTGGACCGGGTGGGACCCGCATCGGCCGGCGGAGGTGTTGCTCCGCCTCAACGATCAGCAGGGCGATCCCCTTGTGCTCCTTCGGCTCCCCGCGGCGGAGTCGGGTGGCACGCCCTGAGGTACTCCGAAGGGCGTGCGGACAGTCAAGCACGCCCTTCGGAGTACCTCAGGGCGTGCCACCCCAAGGGTGGACAACGCTCCATGACCAGCCTCTTTCCGCCCGACGACGTGAAGGTCTACGGCATCGCCGAACTGACGCGGGCCGTCAAAGACCTGCTCGAAGATGCCTTCGCGCCCTGCGTCTGGGTGTCGGGTGAGGTCTCGACCCTGAACAAGCACGCTTCGGGGCATTGGTATCTGACGCTGAAGGATCGCGAGTCGAAGCTGGCGGCCACGATGTTCCGCGGGGCCAATCTGCGGGTGCGGTTCGATCTTCAGGTCGGCATGGAGGTCATCGCCCGGGGCCGATTGACCGTCTATCCGCCGCAGGGCTCGTACCAGTTGCAGATCGAGGAATTGCAGCCCAAGGGCGTGGGCCCGCTGGAGCTGGCATTTCGGCAATTGAAGGAGCGGCTGTCGCGGCTGGGGTATTTCGATCCGCGCCGCCGCAAGCCGTTGCCACGCTATCCGCGCCGCGTGGCCCTGGTCACCAGTCCCAGCGGGGCGGCCATCCGCGACCTGCTGGAGACGCTCGGCCGGCGCTGGCCGCTCACCGAAATCTGGCTGTACCCCACGGCCGTGCAGGGCGACGAAGCCGCGGCCGCCATCGCGGCCGCCATCCGCACGCTGAATACCCTGCCGGACATCGACGTGATGATCATCGGCCGCGGCGGCGGCAGCCTGGAAGACCTGTGGGCCTTCAACGAGGAGTGCGTGGCCGAGGCCGTCTTCAACAGCCGCATCCCCGTCGTCAGCGGCGTCGGCCATGAAACTGACCTGGTCATCTCCGACATGGTGGCCGACCTCCGCGCCCTGACGCCGACCGACGCGGCCAACAAGGTGGTCCCCGACCGGCTGGAAATCCAGGCCTGGCTCGAGGAGACCGAACAGCGCCTGCGCACTTTGTTGCATCAGCAACTGGAGCAGGCGCAACAGCGCATTGGCGACCTGGCCCGGCGGCGCTGCTTCCGCCTGCCGGTCGAGCGCATCCAGGACCTGGAGCGCCGCCTCGACGAACGGGCCGACCGGTTAGCGCGGAGCGTGCGGCAACGGTTAGGCGAATGGCAGCGGCAACTGGAAGCCCAGGCCGCCCAGCTGGAGACCCTGAGCCCCTTGAACGTGCTGGCCCGCGGATATAGCCTAACTCGCACGGAGTTGGGCCAAAACGTCGTCCGGGCGGCCGATCAGGTGCGGCCCGGGGACCGCCTGGTGACCCTTCTAGCCAAGGGACGCGTCATCAGCCGAGTGGAGGAGATTGAGGATGGAGGGCGGCAGGCAGAGCCTGCCCTACCGTAGGGCAGGCTCTGCCTGCCGACGCCTTCTGGACCTGAATCAGCATGCGTGATATGGCAGCAGGACCGGCATCGAAATGGGTTGCACTGCGCCTGCGCGCGCACACGCTGGTATGCACCCCCCGCGGATGGGTTGCACTGCGCCTGCCGCGCACGGCCGAATGGGCATGGCACTCTCTTACTCCTGGTGAGCCATGAGCGAACCGACCCCGGACCCCATCCGCTTCGAGGACGCCCTGGCCGAGCTGGAGCAGGTCGTTCACGACCTGGAAGACGGTCAGATCGGGCTGGAGGAATCCCTGGCCCGCTACGAGCGCGGCGTCGCCCTCCTCAAGGGGTGCTACGCCCAGCTGCGGGCCGCGGAACAGCGCATCCTCCTGGTGACGGGGACCGATGACGACGGCCAGCCGCTGCTGCAACCGTTCCAGCACGCCGCGACCGGAGCCGGCCCCATCGACCTGAAGCGGGCCACTCCCCGCAAGAGCAAATAAGAGGCACGACCCGCGGTGGATGACCTGAGCCAGTACCTGGACGAAAAGCGCGCTCTGGTGGAAGCGCAGCTGCGGCAGTGCCTGCCGAGCGGTGCCGGCTGTCCGCCGTCGCTGACCGAGGCCATGCGTTACAGCCTGCTGGCCTCGGGCAAACGGTTGCGGCCGTTGCTGGCCATCCTGGCTGCCGAGGCCTGCGGCGGCAGCGACCACGCCGCCCTGCCCGCCGCCTGTGCCGTCGAAATGGTCCACACCTATTCGCTGATTCACGACGATCTGCCGGCGATGGACGACGACGACCTGCGCCGCGGCATCCCCACCTGCCACAAGAAGTTTGGCGAGGCCCTGGCGATCCTGGCCGGCGACGCCCTGTTGACCCGGGCCTTCGAGGTCCTGGTGGACGGCTATCCACCGGCGACCGCAGCCGCCTGCTGCGGCGAGCTGGCCCGGGGAGCCGGGGCAGCCGGCATGGTCGGCGGACAGGTCGATGACCTGGCGATGGAGTCTCGGGCGGGGCCCGGCACCGTGGACGGACTCGAATTCCTGCACGCTCGCAAGACAGGAGCCCTCTTTCGTGCTTCCCTGCGAATGGGCGTGCTGGCCGCCCGGGCGCGGAGGGGGCCGACGCCCTAACGCTGGACCTCTTCGGCACCTATGGCCGGGCCTTTGGCCTCGCCTTCCAGATCACCGACGACCTGCTGGACGTGGAGAGCAGCGCGGAATTGACGGGAAAACGGGTGGGGAAAGACGCCGCGCGTGGTAAACTGACCTACCCCGGCCTGCTCGGTACGACGGAGAGTCGCCGGCGGGCCCAGCGCCTCGGCCGCGAGGCCCAGGACGCCCTCGCCCCCCTGGGATCGGCCGGCGAACGGCTGGCTGCCCTGGCCCGAAGCGTTGTGGAACGGGATCGGTAAGACGCGCTGCTCGTCAAAACCATCCGGGGTGGCACGCCCTGAGGTACTCCGAAGGGCGTGCTGAGAGTGCAGTATTGATGGGTGGCACGCCCTGAGGTACTCCGAAGGGCGTGCGGACAGTCAAGCACGCCCTTCGGAGTACCTCAGGGCGTGCCACCCTGCTAGGAAGTATGGCACGTGATCGATAATCAGCTCGCGGTCCCTGGCAACGGATGTCACGGACCTCGGGCTACGGACCACGGATCATCTGACATGAGCGAACTGTTGCCGACGATCGGATCACCGGCTGACCTGCACGGCCTGAACGACGAGCAGCTGGTGCAGCTCGCCCAGGAGATGCGCGATGAGCTGCTTCGCGTCCTCCGCATTCGGCCGGCCCACTTCGCCAGCAACCTCGGCGTTGTCGAACTCTGCCTGGCCCTGCACCTCACCTTCGACTTCCGCAAGGATCGGCTCATCTGGGATACCGGGCACCAGGTTTATCCGCACAAGCTGATCACCGGCCGTTTCGGCCAGTTCGACACCATCCGCACCCGCGGCGGGCTGATGGGCTATCCCAACCCGCACGAATCGCCCTACGATCTGTTCATGACCGGCCACGCCGGTTGCAGCATCTCCTGCACCCTGGGCCTGCGCGTCGGCGACGAGCTGCTCGGCCAGCCGGAACGGCACAGCGTGGCGGTCATCGGCGATGGGGCCCTGCCTAGCGGCATCGTCTTCGAGGCGATGAACAACGCCGGCTACCTCGGCAAGAACCTGCTGGTGATCCTCAACGACAACGAGATGTCGATCTGCCCGCGCGTCGGCGCCGTCGCCCGCATCCTGGATCGCGCCCGCCTGACCAACCTCTACCAGGACTCCAAACGGCAGCTCCAATCCCTGCTCGCCCAGCTGCCGCTCGTCGGCGGCATGGCGACCCAGGCCCTCGACGGCGTGCGCGACGGCCTCAAGGCGGTGCTCACCGGCGGCATGCTCTTCGAGGAAATGGGCTTCCGCTACATCGGCCCCATCGACGGCCACGACCTGCCCACACTCCGCTTCTGGCTTGACCAGGTGAAGGACCAGAAGGGGCCGGTCCTCTTGCACGTGCTGACCAAGAAGGGCGCCGGCGTGCCCGAGGCCTGTGCCGACCCGGTCACTTTCCACACCCCGCCGGTCATCGAGAAGGTCGGCCCGGACCGCACGATCCTGTCGCTCAAGAAGGGCGGCACGAAGGCCTACACCGACGCCGCCAGCGCCGCGATTTACAGGGAGATCGCAGCGGACCGTCGCGTCGCCGTCATCACGGCGGCCATGTGCCAGGGGAACAAGCTCGAAAAGGTCCGCAGCGACTTCCCGGAGCGCTTCTTCGACGCCGGCATCTGCGAATCGCACGCCGTCGCCTTCGCCGCCGGCCTGGCCAAGAGCGGCGCCCGGCCCATTGTCGATATTTACTCGACCTTCCTGCAACGGGCCTTCGACCAGATTTTCCAGGAGGTGGCCCTGCAAAACCTGCCGGTCACCTTCATGCTCGATCGCGCCGGGCTGACCGGGCCGGACGGACCGACGCATCACGGCTGCTTCGACATTCCGTACCTGCGGCTGTTCCCGAACCTGGTGGTGATGGCCCCCGGTGACGAGCTGGACCTGGCCCCGATGCTGCACTTCGCCCTGGGCCACGACGGACCGGCCTCGCTGCGCTACCCCAAGGCGAACCTGGAACGGGTGGACCGGGCCGTGGCGCCGGTGGAGCTGGGCCAGGCCGAAATCTACGAATGGGCGACCGACGGCGTGCTGATCGTCCTGGGCACCCTCTTCCCGACCTGCGTGAAGGCCGCCGAGAAGCTGCGGGCCGAGGGGATCGAGCTGGGCATCATCAACGCCCGCTTCGCCAAGCCGCTCGACCGCCCGACCCTGCTGAAAGCCGTCGAGGAGCTGCCGCTGGTGGTGACCGTGGAGGAGGGCACCCTGGAAGGCGGCTTCGGCAGCGCCCTGCTGGAGGCCGCCAACGCCGCCGGCCTGGACACCCGCCACGTGCTTCGCCTCGGCCTGCCGGACCGCTTCGTGGAGCACGCCGAACGCGGCGAGCTGCTGGCCGACCTGGGGCTGGATGTGAATGGGATTTGCGCCGCGGTGCGCAAGGCGCCGGGCGCGAGGCGGAGGGGGTGGAGCAGGGGGTGGTGAGGCGGTGAAGGAGCTTCTCGTGGTGGCCTCGGCGGGCACGCTCGGCTCTTCACCCTTGAGACCGTTCGTTGGAAGGCGTATCCTGGCGGCATGGCAGCCGATATCCGAGACGTTCGATCCCGCGGAATTACGGTTGCCCGGCGCCCGATCCGGCGGAGCCGATCCTTACAAGCTCCAGCGACAGATCGCTCGGCACGGTACGTCGGTCGCTGGGATGCCGCCACTCCTCGCATAAGAGGGTTCGGATGGGGTCCTGGAACTGGTGAACGGGGTGACCCGTGCGACGCGGGTGGCCAAGCTCTTGCCGGGCACCACGGTCCGCGTCCAGATTCTCGGCAAGCTGCGACGACCGAAAGCCCAAAGTCGCCGGGTTGGAGACGCGCGTATGACACAAAACGTAACGCCGCCGGCATTTCTGGAGCGCCTCGCGATGGTCAGCCGCCTGTGCCCTGAGATGCGCTTCGGCCAACTGGTGGCGACAATTGGCCTGCTCGCCGAAGACGAGACGGGGCACAGCCTTTGGGACGTAGAGGATGAGGAGTTCGCGGCCGCCGTCGAGCGGTTTGCGACCGACTTGGCGGGTCGGAACCAAACTCTGGCGGCCCCTGCCCCTGTAGCCGGCCCGGGGGTGCGATGAGGGGGGTAGGATGGAAGCCGGATGAAATCGTTAAACGTCGTAATTCCGAAGGACGAGCAGGACCATTTCTGGAGCGTTGTCCGTCAATACATCCGGAGGTTCCACGCCCGTTGTGCCTCCTCGACGCTGGCTGAGGCCACGCGTCTGAGAAAAATGGTTAACAGTATGCCGGTTGAGCAGATGGAGCTGTTCTACCATGCCCAGCCATTCGATGTGGCCTGCGACCTCGCTGACAACCCCCTTGATGTCAAAGACCATCTGGAGGAGTACCTAGAAATCCGCGACGCCGACACACGCAAGGAGTGACCCCGCCGGACACGGGACCAAGACGCGGAGAACGCGGCGAGCTGCTGGCGGAGCTGGGGCTGGATGTGGGCGGGATTTGCGCCACGGTGCGGAAGGCGCTGGGGCGGGAGGCGGAGGGCGTGGCGCAGCGGTCGGGGACGCGGTGAGGGGGGTACGGATTGGAACCGGATGGGGGGATTTGGCCTCCGAATTGGGCGCCCACCGGCGCCCTGATCAGATGGGACACGCATTGGCGCCACAAAAAGACGTTAGGCACCTCAGGCCTTTTCGAGCCCCGTTCGGTAGCGGATAGTGCAAATTGGAGCAGACGACAGTGAGGGAAAGCCTGCGTGAAGAAAGCTCCCCCCGCGACAACAAATCCCTACCGAGCGGCTGGACTGCCGACCCGGCGCGGGCGGTTCAGGTTTATTCCGCCGAAGGGATCGTCTCCGAGCAACCCAGTCAAAGGGCCAGGTGGCGGGTGGATGGACAGATTTGGCAACGAGTGGGTGAAGGGACCAGCACACCATTTCCCGGGCGAGCCATTTGAATGGGATGTTCAGTTGCCGCGCGGTGGCTACTATAATGTGTCAAGGCATGGAGTAGTTGCATGATAACTCACGGCGAACAGCGGCTACCCAAATTTAAGATTCACGAGATCGTTCATGTTCTCGCGCAGCCTCCACGCATTTACCAGAACATCCTCCAGAAGCAAGGAATCGTTCTGGGCTGGAGCGATCCAGCTCCTAGTGGTTGCCGGCACTACGCAGTGCACATTAACGACTATGGCGAAACATTCGCGATACCTGAAGATGCGCTGGAGTCAATCGGCTGCTCCGCCAATCAACAGGCCATAACAAGTCGGTCCCGAGCCAAGGGCCGCAAAAGGGCGTCGCGTAAGTTCACGCACAATGGCCAGAACTACGACCTGGTGGCGGAGGAGCTTGCAAATGGCAACTATATTACTCGGATCGATTCGCCCGGTGTTGTAGGCCGCTACATTCGGCAACCAGACTTTCAGATGCCAGACCCAAAGACCGGCAAGACGACAACGAAGCAAGGACCACCCGTTGAGTTCGAGACGCAGGAAGCCGGTCTCGACGCAGCGGAGGACAATATAAGGTTAGGCATGATCTGAGTGCGGAAGACCCTGGGCCGCACGACGGAAGGCGTGGCGCAGCGGTCGGCGACGCGGTGATGGGGTTCGGAAGGGAACGGCCGAGGGCCAGCTGTCGTCCGAGTTAGAGCGCGTACCGGCGCTCTAATCAGATGGGGCGCGTAGCGCGCTACAATAAGAAGTTCGCCAGCCTAATTTCCGATTGTTCCATGCCCAAAAAAACACAACAGCTTCGACCGTCCTATGAAGACGTGGCCCGCCGGCTCGTCATTTTGAAGCATGTCGTTGTTTACGCGCTCACGGCTCCGCCGCGCGACATGCTTGGCCAGTTACTTGAAAATTGGAGCGGGAAGGAGCGAAAGAAGTTCATCGATGACGCGGAGGCCGAATGCGGGAAGTTTTGGCAGCCACTGCACCAAGCGGGGCTTTGGCAGGCGGTGTCGCCGGCGGAGCGGGAGTTGGCCCGCGCTACGATTGTGACGATGACGCCTGAGCAACAGGTCGACGCTACTTGGCGCGTAGAGTCGGCACAGGTGCTGATGTGGGCCCTCGGGTCAATTCCAAAACTCCCCGCCTATGACGCTCAGGCCGATCATGACTTGCTCAAAGCGATTCCGTCTGCCAACATCCCTGCCTTTATATCATCGGCACGTTTGCGCAAAGAATCCGAGATCGATCGGGCCCGCGACGACGCAGAACTGTGGCATTGGAGGAGCCGCACCCGCCAATTGATCGAGGAGGGACAAGAGTTCGCGGTAGACGATCAGACACGCGCCGCTGGTTTTAACTCATACGATGACATCGTTCGCTTCACTGTCCGAAAACTGGCTGAGGAGGGTCGCATACGGGCAATCGCCGGCGATTTTCCGGCAAAGGGCAAAGCGTATCGCAGGCTCAACGAAGAGCAATGGTCGGAAGTGCGCTCAATTACAATGGAGCGCCACTTTGCGCTGAATTGGCTTTGTGGCCACGCTCCGGGAAACCAATGGGATAAAACGCCAACGGACACATGACCGGCTGGCGGGGGGATGAAAGGGGGCAGGTCAGGTTTTCTTGGTGGCAGACCCCAGAACTCCAAAAACTACACTAACCCCTTTGCGTCCCCGGAAAACATTCCTGACACCCGCCATCCTGGCCATGATGGATTGAAGGAGGACTGGCCATGAGTGTCATCGAAGAGACCATCGAGGCCACGCTGGACTCGAACGGTCAGCTGCGACTGACACACCAGCCGCGGCTGCCGCCCGGCCCCGGGCGAGCCCGCGGCCTCATCCGCAGCCGAGGGTAGCGAGGGGAATGGGGCGATGCAAGGGGCTCAGTGGTTCCGCGGCGGGTTATTTTGGGACCATAAAGTCGCAACGCTATTGCCGATATGTGTCACCTGATTCCTCGGGAGCCGTGGCTGCGCCGCGCCAGCGGCCGCTACTCTTGCGACCAGTTGGATCGCTGCTCGGGCTGTGGTACACTCGCCTGCTGCGATGCCTCGTGTCAATGTGGTCGCGAAAGTTGCTCTGCCATGCGCTTGCTCGTTGCCTGTCCTGAATGCCAGCGCCAGTACGACGCTAGCCGCCGGCCCATCGGTAGCCGCTTCCGCTGCCACTGTGGCGCCCTTGTCGAGGTCCGGCAGCCTGAGGGGCACGACGCCCGCGTGGTTCGCTGTTCGTCGTGTGGCGCGCCCCGCCAGGAACACAGTGCCTCCTGCCCGTTTTGCCACTCGGACTTCACGCTGCACGAGCGCGATCTGGACACGGTCTGCCCCCAATGCCTGGCCCGGGTCAGCGACCGGGCCCGCTTCTGTCATCACTGCGGCAGCGGGTTGGTTCCAGAGCTCGACGCCGGGGCGGAGACCGCGTTCTGCTGTCCGGCCTGTCCGGACGGGCGGCGATTGCACAGCCGGCGCCTGGGCGCCCAGCAAGTGACCGTGCTGGAGTGCGGCTCCTGTGGCGGCTTCTGGCTGGGACCGGAGGCCTTCAGGCAGTTGGCCGAGGCGCCAAGATGCACGCCGTGCCGCCGCTCAGTGCGATCGGCATCGCGCGCGAGGTCGCCGGCACCGAGACTCCTCACCTGCCGCGGCGTGGTTCGTTTTACCGGCCCTGTGTCGTCTGCGGCGAGCCAATGAACCGGGTGAACTACGGTCATAACAGCGGGGTCATCGTCGATTCTTGCAAGGAGCACGGCATCTGGTTCGACGCCGATCAACTCGCTCGCATCCTGACCTGGTTGGCGCTGGTGGGAACCCGGCACGCCCTGAGGGTGTGCCACCGGAAGCGCGGCACGACCGGGCGGGAACCACGGCTGCGGAGGGCGATCCGCCGCAGCTCTCCCGGCATGCACCGCTGCAGGCGATTTTGGACCTCTTGAACCATCTTTTCGGCGGCTCCTGTCCTTGAACGGAGGACCCGGCCGCGAGCGCACCCACGGCCCTCGTCTTCACCAAGCCGCGCCCGATCGGCTACGATGTCGATATTCGCCCTTCTGGACTCGGTCCTGCCAGGTGTCCCATGCGCTATCCGCTTGCCGTTCTGATCTGCCTCGCGATCCCGGGTCTGGCTCACTGCGAGGGACTGAAGGGTGAGTCCCTGAAGGCCACTGCCGCGGGCGTCGAGAAACGGGCCGCCGGGGAATACCCGTCGCTGGAAGTCCTTTATAAACACCTGCACTCTCACCCGGAACTGTCTCTCGAAGAGGAACAGACGGCGGCCCGGCTGGCGAAGGAGCTGACGCAGGCCGGCTTCGAGGTAACGCCGAACATCGGCGGGCACGGCGTCGTCGCGCTGCTTAGGAACGGCCCGGGGAAGACCATCCTGGTCCGCGCCGACATGGACGCCCTGCCCATCATCGAGAAGACCGGCCTCCCCTATGCCAGCAAGGTGCGGGTGCGCGACGGCGAGGGGCGTGAGGTCGGCGTCATGCACGCCTGTGGCCACGATGTCAACATGACCTGCCTGGTCGGCACCGCCCGCCTTCTGGCATCGATGAAGGAACGGTGGTCGGGCACGCTTGTCTTCATCGGCCAGCCGGCTGAGGAGATCGGCGCCGGCGCCCGGCTGATGCTGGAGGCCGGGCTGTTCAAGAAGTTCCCCCGGCCCGACCTGGCCTTCGCCCTGCACTGCGACGCCCGCGACCCGGCCGGCCACGTCAATTACCGCGAAGGGCAGATGCAGGCCCACGTCGATTCGGTGGACGTTCTCGTGAAGGGCAAGGGCGGCCACGGCGCGGCCCCGCACACCACGGTCGATCCCATCGTGCTTGCTGCCCGCGTCGTCCTCGATCTGCAAACCATCGTCAGTCGCGAGAAGGACCCGCTCCAGCCCGCCGTCGTCACGGTCGGCTCGATCCACGGCGGGACGAAGCACAACATCATCCCCGACGAGGTCAAGCTCCAGTTGACGGTGCGGACCACGACCGAGGCGAGCCGCAAGCAGACGCTCGAGGCGATCGAGCGCGTGGTCAAGGCGGCAGCGCAAGGGGCGGCGGCGCCCGAGCCGGTGGTCAAGGTCGATGCTGCTCGCTTCACGCCCGCCCTGATCAACGACCCGGCCCTGACGCGGAAAACGGTAGCGCTCTTCCGGGAGGTCCTGGGCGAGGAGCGCGTCCACGAACGGCCGATGAGCCTGGGGGGCGAGGACTTCAGTCAGTTTGTCCGCGCCGGGGTACCGGGCTGCTACTTCTTCCTGGGCAGCGCGCCGCCCGAGGCGGTGGCCGAAGCCCGTCGCGGCGGCCGCCCCCTGCCCCTGACACACAGCGACGGCTACTACCCGGTGCCGGAGCCGACGATCAAGACGGGAGTGCTGACGATGAGCCTGGCGGTGCTGAATGTGCTGGGCAAGTGAATGGGGTGAGCGTTGATGAACCACTACGCCGCCCGCTGTCCCGTTCGGTCGCGCGGCATGTGGACGTTGGCCACCAGGATGGTTTCTTCCAGGCCGGCGGCCACAAGAGTTGTCCCCTGTCCATCGGTGATGGACGAGGCTCCCGCAAACTGCGAACGATAAGTCAGGCCCAGGTAGGGCACGCCCGTGATGAATTCGCCGGTCAGATTGCAGTAAGCGACGGGAACGCCGAGGTCGGCCGCCAGCAGGCGCGGGCGGTGGGCTGGTTGGCGATCCAGCCAGCCGGTCATCCCATAGAGCGGGATGTTGCCCGGACCGACCGCGGGCCAGGCCGAGCAGATCAGGAGCAGGTCCAGGCGTCCGGCCATTTCGCGCGACAGCCGGGCGTGAACCATGTCCCAGCAAATCATGATGCCGAAGCGTCCGAGGCCCGTGTCGAACAGGCCGATCGAGCGTCCGCGGTGGAAGTAGAGCATCTCGAAGAATGCGGGGTACTGCTTGCGATAGGCGAAGACCTCGCCGGCGGGACCGGTCAGCAGGACCGTGTCGAAGATGCCGTCACGGGCCACTTCGATGATGCCGGCGCCGATCCAGCAACCGGTCTGCCGGCTGCGGCGCTGGAGCCAGAGCGTGGTGCCGCCGCCGACCGGCTCGGCGAAGTCGTGGAGGCGGCGATCGTAGGTGCAGCCGGTGGTGAGGAACTCGGGCAGCACGATGAGCCGCGCCCCCCGGCGTGCCGCCTCGCGGATGGCGTGGTCCGCCTTGTCGAGGTTGCCGGCCGGGTCGAACGGCGGCAGCTCAGCTGTACGCAGGCGAGCGGAATCGACATCGTACCCATCCCTGGGCGGGCCGCGGCCGCTTCCGTGCGGCACTTGCCGACGCGGCTGTACCACGTCCCGGCTCCCCGCCGCAAGACGGAGTCGCCCGCCGCCCAGTTCATCGGCAGGCAGCCGCAAGCGGCGTGCCGCCGCCCTGGCACACCGCTTGCCCCGCTTGCCGGTAGGGCCCAGTCCGCGGAACGGCCGTGGTTGGGCCAATCGAAGCCGTTGGAGGGAGAGGGACGAAATGACCTTTGCCGTGGGACAGGAATCCGATTCGACCAATCCGTCCAATCGGTTTATTGACAACAGCGCAACCAACGCCTCAGGGTGGCACGCCCTGAGGTACTCCGAAGGGCGTGCATGACTGTAAGCACGCCCTTCGGAGTACCTCAGGGCGTGCCACCCTCGCATTAAGGTGGTGCATTGGCAGCGCAGTCCTCAATAGAATCAGGTCTCGCGGTTTCATCCGCGCCGGTCATGCCGTGCCGACCGGCAGCGGTTCGGTCAACAATTCGCGCAGGAGCGGCGCCGACTGGTAGCACCCCTGCCGGGTCAACGAGGCGACGGCCTCGGCCTCAGTCACGCGGTGTACCACCGCGCCGGGCTGCTCCAATTCGAGGTCGCCGGAGCAGGCGAGGCCGACGACGGCCTGGAGAGCATCGAGATTGGCATAGTCGGCAAAGCTCAATTCGACATGTTGGAACTGTCCGGCCGCGCCCTCGCGCAGCATTTCGAGATACTCCTGGCCGCGCTGACCCAGTTTCAGGGGCCGACGCTGGTCGGTCACCAGGAAGGTACGCCCGTCGCGCTGCGGCGCCTGGGTGAGCTGGCGCAGAGCGGCCGCGGTCGAATGGGCGCTCGCCGTGACCAGGAAAACCAGACGTGTTTTCTCCCCGCCATCCGCCGCACGCCGCCGCAGCACCAGCTGATAGGCGGACCGAGAGCCCGACCGCTCCACCGCCACGCGGCACCGCTCCAGCAGGGCGGCAACCAGTCCCGACAGGTTGTCGGCATCAGGCGGCAGCGCCCTGGGGTGGGCCAGCCGCTGCGATCTTTGCTCCCCCAGTCGGATTAACACGCATCGATCAATGGCGCCCTGGATCGCTCCTGGATCGGCAGCGATCGTTGTCTCGGAGGAACTGGGTAGCTGACTCCAGTTGGCCAACCAGTCGGAACCGCCCGCCTGCCGCAATGCCTCCTGTTGGCGAGCGTAGCCTTCGCGGGCCCAGTTGATGACCTCGCGCGGTCTCAGGTCAATTCGGTTGTGCAGGACCTCCGCGAGCCAGGCCCGGCCCAGGGGGAAGACCGGATCGGGGGGCCAGCCGAGCTGATTGCGGAACGGTGCCAGGAACTGGGCCAGTCGGGCCGCCACGATGCGTTCGGCGTCGGCGGGCGAGACGCGCTGCAGCGGCACCTCGAACTGCGCCAGTCGGTGCCACGCCGATTCCTGAATTAGCCCCTTTTGCCGCCAGTGCAACAGCGTCGCCTGCACGCCGGCCGTCACCACCAACAGGTTCGGCGCCGTATCGAGCAGCGCTTCCAGGAAGCGGGCCAGGGCCGCCATTTGACCGTCGTCGAGGTTGTCAACCTGGTCAAAACCCAGGAGCAACGGCTGTCGGGCGCTTTGAGCCAGTCGCGCCAGCACAACGAGGACCTGCTTGACTTGTTGGTTGTCGGCCAACCCGACCGGTTCGTCGCGTGCCGGGCCCGGCGGCAGGTGCAGCAGGCCGGCCTCCGACGGATCGAGATAATCGCCAGCCAGCCAGCGCACCGCCAGGGGCGCCAGGCCATCGTCAGATCCTTCGTTTGTACGATAAGCGGAGTAGAAGAAGCGGAAGAGCACGTCGTAGGCATTCCGTTCGATCCGGCCGGGCTGCTGGCGCTGAACGAGTCGGCCATAGGCCCGTTCCACCGCCGGCCAGTCCGGTCGCGCCGCTGGATCGTAGGCAAACGCCTCGTGCGCGAACGAGGCGACGAGGCGAAACAACGGCGTCCCGCAGAACCGGTTGGAGCGGCCGGCGGTCAGGTTGCTGACGACCGCGCAGCACCGAACGCGGAAGCCCCTCGGGGCTGGACTGGAGATTATGGAGGTAGACAAACGGGACCGGCCCTCGCGCCTCGGCCCAGCGCCCAGCCGAGCCAGCAGATGACTCTTGCCGATGCCCGGCTCGCCCCACAGGACCGCGCCGATGCCGCGGCGCAGCCGGCCGGCTTCTTCCGCCACGGCAACCAGGCGCTCGAAGGCCGCCCGGTGAATATCGCCCACGTCCGCAACTTCCGGCGCTGGGCCGTTGACGCGGTTGTCCGTGAAGGGGTTCACCGAGAGCAGGTGGGCGAACAGGTCGCTCGGCGGAGCACCGTTGCTGCCGGGAGCCAGACCAGCAAGCGAGGCGGGAGGCATCATGGCGCTTTTCTCGATACGAAGAGGAGCAAGGTGCCGTCCTCGTTGATGCCGGCCTGGCGTTCGTCGGCGGTCAGGCCGTGGCGCCCCTCGGCGGCGCTGAGGGTGTAGCGGCCGGCCAGGCGCGGCTCGCGCAGCCCGGCATCGAACGCCGTGCGTTCGCAGGGGACGGCGGGGCGCAACTCCACGAGGCTGACAAAATTGTATCCGCCCGCCTGGCGGTCGAGCCGCCCAAAGACCTCGTCGAAGGCCCGCGCAAAGTCCAGCAGCGGCGAGGCAGAAATGGACGGGGGCGGCGTTTCTCCAGTGCCGTCCTGACTTGTCGGGGCACTGGCGGGCAGCGCGCCGGGGCGGCCTTGATGAACGTCGCTCAGCAAGAAGAGCTTCTTCGCGCTCCTGATGAGTAGCCAGCCAACCCCCGGCGGCAGCGTCCCCTGCTGCATCTGCTGCTCGACCGCCTGCTGGAACGGTGCCTGTAACTTGCCGGTCAGCTTCCTCTTCAGTTCGGCCAGGGAGGCCGCGTGATTGCCCGCTGTGCGCCGACAGCGCACAGCGTAGTTCAGCAATTGGGGACTGGCGGCCAGGTGCGGCAGGTCGTCCATCAAGGCGACCGGGGCCTCCAGGTCGCGCCGGGCGGCGACGATCTGGGGACCGAAGATCTTGCGCTGGTGGAGAACGGCCAGAACGGCCCGCGGTCCGGCGGCGGGATTGGCAAGCCTGCCCAGCGTGCCCAGGGTCAGCAACTCGACCTGACCCTCCTGGCGACGTTGGCGGAGGACCTGGAGCAGGCTCTCGGCCAGAAGAGCAGCGGCGCTCGCTTTCTTCGCGCGCATAAGCAGCCATCCCGGGGACTTGCGGCTGGGTTGGCGTCATTGTAACGGACGGGGCGCTCCAAGAACCTCCCATCCGCGGAATTGTGTGTCGGTCTCGTTCATCAGCACTGCCCGAGGGTCCCAGCGCGATGAGGGCGGCTTCGGGGTAGGCCTTGTTGGGCCGGGCCGGCGCGGTAGGATGACCTGCGGACACGGCCTAGGCCCTCGACCGGATGGCCCAGGCGCCAGGCTTGGACGATTGCAGCATGACTAGCCTCGATTTCCACGGAGGGGATTTTTCCCCTCTGAACGCATGCAAATTCAGCAAAACCGGCTGTTTTTCGCCGTCTTCGTTAACCGTTGCGATGACTTAAATCCTCGTTGTACATTCGTCACCTCCTCCGAGGGATTCTCGCCTTGAGCGAATTATCCCACGATTTCCCGGAATTCCGCCTGGCACGCGCAGCTGCTTGCCAGCTGCGCGTGCCAGGCGTAGCATGTGCTGGGTATGAACACCACTACTCGGAATGACTTAACGCCGATCGCCTACTTCTTCCTCGCTCCCGAAAACTCCCTCCACCGACAATACGAGGCCTTCCGCGCCTACTTCGTCGAGGGCAGCCCTTCCCACGAGGTCGCACGCCGCTTCGGCTACTCGCCCGGCTCGTTTCGCGTCCTCTGCCACGAGTTCCGCCATGACCCCGACAAACAACTCCGCTTCTTCCAGACGGTCCAGCATGGGCCACGCTATGCCCCAGCCCGTGACCGGGTCCGCGAACTCGTGGTGGCCATGCGCAAACGCAACCTCTCCGTCTACGACATCCAGCGTGAACTGGCCCAGGCCGGACACACCATCTGCATTAATGCCCTCGCCGTCCTGTTGCGCGAGGAAGGCTTCGCGCGATTGCCGCGCCGTCTCGATGACGAACGGCCCGCGGCGACTCGACCGGCAACCGAGGCCGCGGCCGACGTGCGTGCCGTGAGCCTGGAACCGTGCTCCTTCCGCACGCGCCTCGGCGGCCTCTTCTTCTTCGTGCCGCTCCTGAAAGACATCCGGCTGACGGATGTGCTGCGTCAGGCTGACCTCCCCGGTTCCCAGATGATTCCCGCCGAGCAGGCCCTGCGGAGTCTGCTGGCCCTCAAGCTCGTTGGCACCGAACGCAAGAGTCACGTCATGGACCTGGTTTGCGACCAGGGCCTCGCCCTGTTCGCCGGCCTGAACGTGGTACCCAAACGCTCCTACCTGGCCAGCTATAGCTCGCGCGTCGATCACCGGGCCGTAGTCCGCCTCATGGCTGCCTGGTTCGACGAGGTGCGGCGGGCCGGGCTGCCGCTCGGCGATTCCATCGACCTCGACTTCCACTCCGTACCCGCCAACACTCAGGAAGAGCCGCTGGAAAAACACTACATTTCCAGCCGCAGCCGCGCCCAGCAAGGCGTCCTGGTTTTCCTGGCCCGCGATGCCGCCGCCCGTGTCCTCTGCTACGCCCACGCTGGGATCCCCAAAGACCAGAAGGCGGCCGAGGTCCTCCGCTTCGCCGACTTCTGGCAAGAACGCACTGGCAGTTCACCCCGCGAACTGGTCTTCGATTCGCAACTGACCACCTACCAACACCTGCAGCAGTTGAACCAGCGCGGTATCGGTTTCCTGACGCTCCGACGCCGCACACGCTCGATGCTCGGCCGTATCTGGAGCCTCCCGGCGTCGGCCTGGCGGCGGATCACGCTGTCCTCCCTGACCCGCGCCTTCCGCACGCCCCGTGTCTTGGATGAGCGCGTGTCGCTCCCCGGCTATACGGGCCAGGTGCGGCAAATCATCGTGATCGATCTGGGCCACGAGGAGCCGACCATCCTCCTGACCAACAACTTCCGGTCCGGTTGCGCGACCCTGGTGACTCGCTATGCCCAACGCATGCTGATCGAGAATGGTATCTCCGAGGCCATCCAGTTCTTTCACATCGATGCCCTGTCGTCGATGATCGGGATGAAGGTGGACTTCGACCTGCAGATCACCCTCATGGCCAGCGCCCTGTATCGGCTGCTGGCCAACCGCGTAGGCCGGGAGTACCAGCACGCGACGGCCAAGAAGATCTTCCGCAACCTGCTGAACGTTTCGGCGACCGTCGAGGTGCTGGACCACGAAGTAGTCATTGCCATGGACAAGCGGGCTCACAATCCCTACCTCGTCGCGTCGCAGCTCGCGGACGAACCGACCCCCATGCCCTGGTTCGGTAACAAGCGCCTGGTCATCCGCTTTTCCTGACCTCACATGTCGCTTTTGTTAACCGAACTTGGTACCGTGGAAATCGAGGCTAGGCCACGTGTATTTGCACCTGCGGGGCCGGGCCGCCCTGGCCGCCGCGGCCGAGGGAATGCCCCCGGAACCGCTGTTGGCGCCGCGGAGCGTGACGCGCGGGCCTTGTGGCGCGAAGGCGCACCCTGGGCCCGGGCCTTGGCCCAGCTACTCTACGCCGGGGTGGCCGCGGGCCGCGGCGAAAGGGGACATCTGACCGAGTTGCTCCGCGATGCCGCCGAACGCTGCGAAACCGCATCCATGCGTCTGTTCGCCGTCAGCGCCCGATGCCGCCTGGGACAGGCAATGGGAGGCGAGGAAGGGCGGGCGCTGGTGGAAGGTGCGGACCGATGGATGGCCGGCCAGCAGGTGATACACCCGCAGCGCATGGCGGCGTTGCTGGCACCCCTCGGCAAGGAAGCGTAGGGATACCGGGGCCATGTCAGATCCCCGCCTCGACAGCGTGCAATAAGCCGGCCCGACCCCTCGAACGTCAGGGGTCGGGCCGGCTCGTTCGTTTCCGACGGCATCGCGGCGGAATTCCTGCGGTTAGGCGACCGGCAAGAGATAGTGGCTCTCACGCTCCCAGTGCGTGAGGGCCGCTTTCGGGAGCGCCGCCAAGTCGAACTAAATTCGCCGGGAATTATATGCGACCTGGCGCACACGCCGCAAGCCCTTATAAAATAACGACTTTCGCCTTCACATTTCAGGGCGAAGCGTCAGGTCGCATATAATTCCGTCTGTGCGGGAACGCTCTGACCGTCCCACTCGGCGCCGGGCGGGGGGACCGGGACGGGGAGATTATCTCCTGCCGTTCGCCTTACCAGTCGGTGCCGAGCACCTCGCCGCCGTTCCGCGTGATAGCCGCCTTGAGGGTCTCCTTGCTGATCGTCTTCTTCACCACCCGCACCGACCCGTCGCAAAGCGACACTTGGAAGTAATCGTTGCCCTTGAAGCCGAGCGGCGGCAGGTCCTTCTTGGCGTCGAAGGGCAGCTCGTCCGGCTTGGTCCAGGGCACCGCCTCCTCCGCCTCGACGATCAGGATCGTCTGCGAAGTGCCATCGGGGAAGTCGGTTGGGAAACGGGTCCCCTTCGTCCCCTCGTAAGCCGCTCCCGGCCCGTGGAAGACGCGGTAGTGCGTCTTGGTTTCCCCCGGGGCGGCCCCCGGCCTCAGATAGACCTTCGGCATCCTGGCGAGCAGCTTCTTGTTGTGTTCGCTGTCCCACGGCTCGTCGAGGTGGAACTCCTTGTAGAGGTTGTCCTGCTCGATGTACGGGAGGATGGCCACGCGCAGCTGAGGAGCGGCTTGCCGTCCTTGGAGTAGATGGCGTCGGCCGGCATGACGCCGCCGTTCGTGTCGGCCATGTTGATGGTGGCCAGGGTCATTTGCTTGAGGTTGTTGGAGCTGGTGAGGCGGCTGGCCGCCTCACGCACCTTCACGACACTCTCCGCCAGCGCCAGGCCCAAGGCGTGCATATCGACCTTGACGGTCAGCGCGATCGTGACGTCGTTGCCCTTGGCCTTGATCGCGGCCGCCTTCAGCGCCGGCCCCAGTTCGTCCAGCACCTTCGTGAGGGCCGGCTCCTTGATGTTGGCCTTGTCGAGCTGCGCCCGGAGCACCGGCAGTCCGCGGCGAGCGAGGACGGCGCCCGCTCGGGCGACTGTTGCCGCATCCTCGGCTTCCTGCGCGTTGGCATAGGTGAGCCGCACTTCGTACTTGATCTCCTTGCCGAACTCTTCGCTGATTACCGCGACCTCCGGCTGGATCAGGTCGGTGAATGGTTTGGCCTCCGGCGGCAGGTCGAGATCCGCCATGGTGAAAAACGGCGCAGGGCGCAGGCCGATCACGACGTGATGCTTGGTCGCCGCCTCGGCCAGGGCCGGCGCCAGTGGCCCGTGGTCCTCCTTGCCTTCCTGGGCCATGACGGCCACGACCCCGTCGGGCTCGCCTACCACAAAGGTGTTCTTATCCACCGGATAGAACGCCACCACGCCGGCATCGGCGAAGTACGTCTTGCCGTTGGACTTCTCCTCCTTGGCGCCGGGCCTGTAGGCCAGGATCTTCTTCTGGTCGTAGGGCTCCGTGGTTAGAACAATGGCAGCCATGCGCGGCGTCCGCTCCCGTCCCGGCACCGGCAGAAGCACGAACGTGAGGCGATCGATCTGCGGGAGCCAATCCGTGATTTCCTTTGCTATGGCTTGCGCCTGGGCGGGGGCATCCTTCAGGATCTGAGCGTGCAAATCCTTGATCCCCTGGTCCTTCCACAGGTCGGCGACGCGGATGCTGACCAAGCCGAGCGCCTCGTGCGGCACCAGGGCGAGGTCGGCGGGCAGCGCCTTCTTGGTTTCTTCCTTGTCGGCGGCAGCGAGGACGCCCGGCACGGCGGCGAGGACGGCGACGCACATCACCATCGCCAGCAGCCAGGCCACGCCAGGCCGCGGCGACTTGCCCAACACGGTTCGCATCATGGTAGCATCCTCAACACCTGCGACGACAGGACCGCTCCCACACCGGGAGTCGCCATCAGTTGACGGGTCGTGCGCGGATGTCAAGGAGATTCCCCTGACGGTAGTTCTACTGTGCCCCTTTTTCATATGTCTGGCGCGCCGAGACGGTGGGAATTCTCCGGTCGCATCTACCCAATGGTAGATGCGCTTCTTCCGTCCGGCGCAGCACGGTGTTGACTTCGGCGAGAATCCCTGCCAACGTCGTCGGCCGACGCTCCAGCACCCAGGCGAAGATTACCCGCAGTTGCGGCACGGTGATCCACACCGTTTTTTTTTGAGGACCGACTTCTCCAGATTCAGAAACCACAAGGCCAACAGCGACAGCGTCATGTGGTGATACCAGCCGACCCAACTGCGCACTTCGTATTGGGCCAACCCCACCTCACCCTTGCCCATTTGCAATGCCTGTTCGATCCGCGGCCGCTCACCCTTGACGCGCACCAACTCCGCCAACGCTACCCCCGACAAGGCGTTGCTCAACGCATAGGTCACGTCGCCGGCCCGATCCACCGGACGCACGATCACGACTCGTTCCGGTCTACCGACGCAGCCGTCGGCATCCTTGGTTTGCACCAACCGCGTCAGGGCACGCACCACCAAGGGGCCTTTCTCACCCGCCCGCACCGTCAGGCGCTGCCACGCCGACGCCGGCTGACGCGCCGCCCAGGCCTGGACCTGCTCGAAGGGCGGCAACCGTCGCCGTCCCGACGGCCCTATCTCCCGCTCGGCTTCCAGGTCGCGGATCAGCGTGTTGCACGGCACATCCACCACGTAACGCTCACCGCCACGCCGCAAGGTTTGCCGAAACTCCGTCACCCGGCCAAACTCGTCGTCGGCCGCCACCCAGCCGTGCGGCAACGCTCGGCAACGCTCCCATTGGCCCAAGGCCAGACGCCATTTCTCCTGAAACGTCGTCTCGGTGGGCACGTAACATTGCGCCCGCCGCTTGCGATCATCCGCCCACTCCCGCGGCAAATACAAATCCGCGGCCAGCAACGTCTCGCCCTGAGCACAGGCATAGGCCGTGAACACGCCCACCTGACAGTTCTCGACCTTGCCCAGGCGGCCGCACCACTGCCGGGCCACGCCACAGGAGTCGTCGCCTTTCTTGGCGAAGCCGCTGCCGTCAAAGATCAGCACCGCGTCGTCGTCGCGCCACGCTGCGGCCACGTGCCGGTGCAACTCGCCCAACACGGCGCTATCGGACCATTTGCCGGCGCCGACGAACTTTTGCACCGGCTTGCGTGCCGCGCCAGCTTGCCGAGCGATCGGCTCGTTGGTCTTGCGCTCCAGGTTGCTGAGGCGGCCTTCGAGAACGACCTCGGCCCAGTGCCGTTGTTCCGTGCGATAGAACAGGGGCTGATAGCGTTCGATGAACCCCGCCAAGCGGCGGACGCCGCCCTGCACGGCTGCCAGCGGCACCTTCACATCGGCGAGCAAGGCGACGCTTCCGGGGATTCCAAGAGGGACATCCGTGTGCCTCCATACTGATCTTCCATGATGGGGCGAGTTCCGGCATACTATACGAACTATCCCAAAAGGGGCACAGTAGAAGTAGTGGCTCAGTTTGGTGTAGGTCAGGCTTTCCAGCCTGACTGTTTGCCGTGTGTTGTCAGCCTGGAAAGCCTGACCTACGCCAAACTGAGCCACTACTCCCCTGACTTCCGCAGGATCGTCCGCACCGGCCGAGTACATTCTTGTTGACGCGGCCCGAACGTGCCAGCAGAATACCCTTTCCGGCCAAGACATCATCCCCGCTGCCCTGCGGTCGGGATCGCAGTCCTCCAAATGGAAAGCCCCATGCGTCGTCTCTTTTGTCCGGCACTACTACTGACTCTGTTCGTGGCCGTCGTCCCGGCCGCCGCCGATCCGAAGCCGAACTCCTACGCCGCCATCGACCGCCATGCCCTCAAGGCGCCGATGGATGCGGAGGAATCGGTGGAGAAACTGGCGGCCTACCTGGTCAAGCCGGCGAGCAGCGACAAGGAGAAGGCGCGGGCTATCTACCGCTGGGTGACCGATCGCATCGCCTATGACGCCGACGCCCTTTTCGCGGGGGAGCGGCCCGACACGGCCCCGGAGGCAGTGCTGAAAAATCGCAAGGCGCTGTGTGGGGGGTACGCCAATCTGTACGCGGCCCTGGCCAAGCAGGCCGGTCTGGAGGTCGTGGTCGTCAGCGGCAAGGCGAAGGGTTACGGCTACAACGAAAGCGAAGCCAGCACGGCCCCGGGCCACGGCTGGAACGCCGTCAAGCTCGGCGAAGAATGGCAGCTGGTCGATGCAACCTGGGGCGCGGGCGTCCTCAAGGACAAGAAATTCGTGAAGTCCTTCCGCGAGTTCTACTTCCTGGCACCGCCGGAGGGCATCCTGTTCACGCACTTCCCCAAGAAGGCCCAATGGCAACTCCGCCCCGAGGTCATTTCCGAAAAGGAATTCGACGATCAACCGGAGGCGTCCGCGCACTTCTTCGAGGTGGGCATCACACCGTCCGCCATCCGCAAGGCGATGGCGGCCGACGGCTTCCCGGGCCTGGTCAAGGTGTACGATGCTCCCGGCTCGTCGTTGGTGCTCAAGCAGGTTCCCCTGGTCCGAACCCTCAAGGCCGGCAAGAAGTACGAGTTCCGGATCGAGACCACGGACTTTCCCGCGGTAATCGTCAGCAGCGGCGGCCGCAGCGTCCCCCTGGTTCGTAAGGGCAAGGTGCTGGAGGGGACCATCGTGGCCCCTCGCGGAACGATCAAGGTTCAAGGAGTCGTCGGCGCGGGGAACAAGATCATTTTCCATGACCTGCTGGAATACAAGGGGGAATAAGGAGGAAGTTGGTGAAGTTCCTCCTTGTTTCATCGCCGCGGCGCCGACGCGCGACCCATACGTGGCCCGGCTCATCCCCCGTTGTGGCACGGTCTCCTGACCGTGCCACCCGGCCTGACCGAAAGTCTCCCAGAATCCGCAATGATTGCGTGGAGACCTTCGGTCAACCGAAGTGGCACGGTCAGGAGACCGTGCCACAGCAAGGCGGCAGTTGGCGACGCTCGTCCGGGTCCTTCGTTACGGCACGCTGAGTCCGTACTTTTCCGCAAGGCGGATCGCATCGTCCGTGGCACGTGCCTTCGGATACGACTTCTTGGGTTGCGCCACCGCGACCTCCATTTGCCTTTGCAGCGCGGCGTTGTCGCGGCGGAACGTCGCCTGCGAGGGGTCGAAGCTGCCCGGAACGCTCCCCAGTGCCGTGTTGATCTTCCTGATCGTTGCCAAGCTGGCCGCGGGCCGCGGCGAAAGGAGACACCTGACCGAGTTGTTCCGCGATGCCGCCGAATGCTGCGAAACCGCCGCCATGCGTCTGTTCGCCGCCAGCGCCCGACGGCGCCTGGGAAAGGTGATGGGGGGCGAGGAAGGCCGGGCGCTGGTGGAAGCTGCGGACCGATGGATGGCCGCCCAGCAGGTTATACACCCGCAGCGCATGGCGGCGTTGCTGGCACCCCTGGGCAAGGAAGAATAGGGCTACCGGGCAAGACCCACACTCACCCGAGCCTCAAGCTAAACGGAGTGCGCCTCCGTTTGAGCTTCGAGTCGGCGTAGGGCTTGTTCGGCTTGGCGGGCGCGGTAGGATGGCTCTCAGACAAGGTGGCGTTTCCTCGCAGCGAGTGTCACTCTATTCGTGGCTGGGGCGGTAACGACGCTCCGGCCACTTTGCTAATTGTAGCGGGTGGAGAGCGGAAAACGTGGAGATAGGAAGAATGCCATAAGGTCATTGAATCAATAGTATTTGCGCCCGTAGCTCAGGGGATAGAGCATCGGTTTCCTAAAGTATCCCGATAGTAGAAAACCCCGGATTTCCCGGGGTTTTTGCATTTTCTACTACACCAGTTGCCCCTGCAAAAACCTCTTCGCGGGTGTAGTCCGGGTGTAGTCGGGTGTAGCAGGGTGTAGACACCGCGTCCTCCAATCACGCCGCGGCCGGCGGCTTGCCGGGGTCCGATCAAGCCGCCGGCCGCGCGACCTTCACGCCGTCGGCGCGTTCACTTCCTGTCGCGCCAGCAGGCGCTTTACCGTGGTCACGTGCCAGCACCAGCCGCGGCAGGGGAACCGCTCCGCGTTGAGCGCCGCCGTGATGGCCTTCGCGCCCTTCCCCTGGGACCGCAACGTCCTGATGCGCTCCAGGGCGGCCAGCTCCTCGGGGTTGTCGATCAAGCGCGAGGGGTCGGACGGGTCGGCTTGCTGGCCGAACGGGCAGCGGTCCGCCCGCGTCATCCGCCGGCCGTCTGCCTGGTAGGTCCGCATGGCCGCGCTGGTTCGCTCGCGTATCTGCTCGCGCTCCAGCTCCGCGAACGCGGCGAGCTGCGTGAAGAAGAATCGCCCCATCGGGCTGCGCGAGTTGATCTGCTCGACCAGAGACGCCAGGTCGGCCTTCGACTTCTGGAGCCGCTCCAGCACGTCCAGGGCGTCGCGGGTGTTCCGGGCCAGCCGGTCCAGCTTGTACACGACCAGCACGGCCTTGCGCTTGCACGCCAGGGCGATGGCCGCCTGGAGCCCGGGGCGGTTGTCGGCCCGGCCACCGCTCATGTCGTTGTCGTGCTTCTTGCCGATCACTTCGTAGCCATGCATTTCGCAGTAGGCGCGGCAGCGCTCGGTCTGCTTCTCGACCGAATCGCACTCCGCGGCGTTGGGGCGAGGGGAGAACCGGGCGTAAATCACTGCTTGAGCCATTGTCTCGTTCCTCCGGGGCGAAAAGCGCCCCCGGCACGGTGCCGGGGGCGCGGGTAGTGCATCGACGCTTTCACTTCACGACCAGCGCCTCGTCCGGGTAGCCGGCGAGGATGCGATCCGCGACGGTGTGCCAGTAGGCGCGGTTCGGACTCTTCTCGTCGCGTTCGTAGTTGCGCAGGAACTCGGCCAGGGCCTCGGCAGCGGTTCGGTCGATGCGGTATTTGTTCCCGCACCAGCCGCAGCGCAGGACGGTCCAGAGGCGCCGTCGGCCATGAGCCGCTGTTGCACGATTTCGACCGGCCAGGCGTCAATCGGGCTATGCCGGTCCAGCCGGCCCGATGCCGGGCAGGCGACCCGGGTATTGACGTTGTGGCAACCGCTGCCACGCACGCCGCCCAGGCTGATGGAGACGCATATCGTGTCGTGGTTGTCGGGGGACAGGGCGAACGGGGCGCCGGGCAGGCAGGAGAAGACGCGCCCCTTGTTGAAGTCGTCGAAGGAGCCGGCCGCCCGGCCGTCTTCCTCGGGGAAGGGGAAGCGATAGCGCCACTGGTGCTTCGGGTCCAGGTACTCGCGCGGGGGCAGGTTCCCCGGCACTTGCACGGCTCTGGTGAGCAGCTCCCGCGCCTGGTCGTAGGTGACGTAGTACAGGTCCTCGCACGTCCCCAGCTTCAGCTCTTCACCGTCGATGCGGATGTATTCACCCATTGGTCTTGTCCCTCCGGTAAGGGCCGGCGCCCGCGAGGGCGCCGGCCGGTTGTTCGTCTCACTGGTCGTTCACCATGGCGCCGGACTCAATCTCTTGAAGGACGGCCCGGAGGTTCTGCCGATGCTTTTGCACGAGCCGGACGTACTGGTCCAGGGGCCGGCCGTCGAGCCCTTCCTTCTCCGCGATTTCCTTGGCGCGGACGGCGAACAGTTTGGCCAAGTCGCGGCGCGACAGGTCCAGGCGCAGGCAGCGGGACAGGAGAGGCGATGCGTCGTCGTATTCCTCGAACAAGGAATCCGTGCCTTCGACCGTGGACGTGAAGACCCAAACGACGTGGGGCGGGATGCGCTCCAGTGCGACCAGTAGGGCGCGGATGACGTTCTTGCGCAGGCCGTGCGCTTCGTTGAGGATGATGGCGCGGCCGCCCTTGTCGGCATCCATCCCGCGCAGGGAGAGCGCGCGCTCCAGGTCGCGCAGGCCGGTTTCCGTCAGCGCCCCCGCGTCCATTTCTTCCACGTCCCACGGTCCCGCGACTTCCCCGGCGATGAGCCGTGCAATGGTTGTCTTGCCCGTGCCGGATTGCCCGGACAGGAAGAAGGCGCGTCCGGCCAGTGCGCCGCGCTGGGCGAGCTGGCGCACGGCCTTGACGGTCTTCTCCTGCCCGACGACTTCCGCCCATGAAGTCGGGCGGTAGCGCTCCACAAGAGGCGCCTGTCCGAATAGACTTGCCATCGGTCGATCCCTCCCTACAAGGGGTTGAACCGGGCCGGCGCGTTCACGCGCGCCGGCCCACTTTGCCAATGGCCCACATGGGCCAGAACAGGGGGCGCGGGCGGATTCGATCCGCGGCATCACGCGCGGCCGCGCCCGGCGGTCACAAGCCGCACGCATCGCGGCAGGCATCCTCATACAAGAGGTCAACGTCAATGCCCCCCATTGGGGCGGGGCGGTCGATAGAGGCGGACATGGGCACCGTGGGGCTGTCGGTCCGCGCCATATGCTTGGCGTGGCAGGCATCGCAATGGACCGGGGCGAACGGGCCGCACGGGCGCAGGTAGCCTTCCGGTGCCCGGCAGGCCCAGCATTTCCCATCGGGCCGGCGCGGACCGATGTCGCGCTCCAGGGCGGTCAGGAAGTCGGCAGCGCCCGCCACCCGACGGCGCCACCAGCAGCCGGGGATTGCTGGGGCGAGGGCCGGTTGCCAGCGGAACCCGTTCGCCTTGAGAATCGACCGGATCGCATCGGGCGGTTTTTCACTAAACGCCACGCGAACGCCGTCCCGCCCGATTGTGCTCTTGAATGTCAACACGCTTGAACCCTCCGAAAGAGACTGAGAACAGGGGCGAAACAAGGGCCGGCCCGGGGAACCGTCCCCCGGGCCGATGGATTACGCGAAGTACCGGCGCAGGTTGTACTGGCGCAATCCCTTCGCGCTGTGCGGGTCCATGCCGATCATCCGGCCCGCCTTGCGGCACGTCAGCAAACGGGACAAGCCGGATGCGATCGCTTCCAGAGTCTCCCCGGAAGCGCCGACCCCGAGCCGCCGTTCCGCGATTCGCCAGAAGCGAGCGAAGGCGCGGCCGCGATAGCCGTCGAGCCGCACCGTCTGCACGTTGCTCAGCTCGACTTGAAAGTGAGTCACTCCCATTGCGGAACCCTCGCAAACAGGGGGTAAACAGGGTTGAAAGAGGGATGAAACGGGCGCAAGCAAGCGGCTTGCGCCCTGGAATGCTTCACCCCGCCAGCTGCCCGCGCTTTCGAGTTGCCGTCGCCCGCCGGTCGTACCATTCCCGCCGCGCCTTGCTCACCGGGCCGCGCTCCGCCTCCGCAATGAACGCATCGGCCAGCTTGTCGAGCGCGGTCTTGATCTCCCCGCCAGTGTGGCCGTGCAGCCCGTCGGCGCACTCCGGATCGGACCCGGATGGCGCCTGCGCGTCGCGTGGATGAAGGCGGTGACAGAGCACGGCAGCGCGCGGCCGGCGAGCCGCGCCAGCTTGCGCATGGCCTGTTTCTCCGTATGGTCCACAGCTTGCTTGCTCACCGCCCCGCCCGCGATTGCGGTGAGCGTCTCCCCGGCGAGCCGCCGGCTGAGCACGGACCATTCCCGCTCACTCAGGACCGCGGCCGCCGTCCGCGCCTCAGGCGGCAGCACGTCCCAGCGGACCCCCAGGGCCGGCCGCTTGGCCGTGCCGTTGACGTGCGCCACGCGGTCCAGTAGCGTTGCATCGGACATGGGAACTAACCTCCCGTGTTCAGGCCGGCCCGGTGTTAGCGCATCGGGCCGGCCGCGTTGTGGGGCCGGCATGCTCTTGCGCCGTTGTTTGCCCCTTGTTTCACGGCCGTTTCACCGCTCTTTCGGCGGGCCGGTCGCGTTGGGGGCCGGCGCTCTTGCGCCGTTGTTTGCCCCCTGTTTGCGGCTTGTTTCACCGCCCTTTCCGCCCTCTTTCAATCCCGTTTCGCTCCGGTCCGATTGCCCGGCTAACTACGCTGCGCCGTCAAGCGACTCCCTTGGTGACCCCGGAAAATGCCTGTTTTCAGGGGTTTTCAGCGTTTCGACGGGGTTTGCTGGGGCTTGCCAGGGGGGAGAATCTGCGGAATTTGAGCCAGACCCCCCGGGGGTCGCGATGGGTCCCGGGGACGCTTATCCCCCGCTTCTCGCTTTCAGGTGATTCATCCCGACGGGTCCCTCCGTTTGGGTCCCTAGGGTGATGGGCGGCCCGTTGCAGGGTGAGAATGAATGGTGGGGTGAAAGTGAATAGACCCGACCGGTTGGGGAGCGCGGGGACGCGAATTGGGCCATGTCCCAATTTCGGTGAAGCGGATGGGGCTTCTCGGTAGAGGCCGTGGCCGTGGCCATGCGGCCGGCGCGAACCGCTGGGCGGGTCCCCGGGTGCGTCGCGTTGTAAGAATCGTGCGTCTCGGGGTAGTCGAGTAAGCAAGCTCACTTCGACTGATGCGGTGGCGTGAAGGTGTAGATTCTTACAAGCCTGTGCGGGTCAGCGACCTCCGCGTCAATCGTGGGCGCACTGACGTGGGACGGTCCTACCAGACCGGCTGTTCACGGATTAGCCACTGACAGTCAACTGGAATGTACGGAGCCGCGGCGGCCGCAAGACACCATCAATTCTCGGCAATTCTGTGGCATCGGCAAATGAGCCGCACCCGCCACCGAGAGGCCGCCGCTCGAATCCCAACTCATTCTTTGCCACGAGACTGGTAATCCGCACACAAGATGATCTAATCTCCATCCTTCGTTGAGCACTCGACAAGACGCTGACCGACTCGCAGCGGGCGGTGATGGTAGGAGGTGGCCTGTGGATCCCCGCTTGTGGTTCTGGGCCAAGCTCGGTAGCGAGACCTGGCCCGAGAAGTATCATCCGGTCCTGTGCCACCTGATCGACGTGGGTCAGGTGGCGCGCCGGCTGTGGAACCAGGCGTTGCGGGCGAAGATTCGCACCTGGATCGGAACGCGGCTGGGACTGGCCGACCAGTCCACGACCGGCGCCTGGCTGGCGTTCTGGGCGGCGGCGCACGACATCGGGAAGCTGACGCCCGGCTTCCAGGGGCAGGGAAAGACAAACGAGCTCAGGACGAGGCTTCCGGAATGGTTCGGGTTCACCGGCGATACGCCACCGCACGGCCAGGTCAGCACGAAGGTACTGGCCGATCTGCTGGAGGCGCCCGGCGACCGTTGGCCCGCCGTTTCGAGAGCGGTGGCCCAGAATGTCGCTGTCGCTGTCGGCGGCCACCACGGCATCTTCCCCACGAATTGGGACGGCATCCGCGGCCCGCTGGGAAACGAGCGCTGGGCGGAGGTCCGTGGCCAAGTGCTCGCTGAGCTGGCCCAGCTCTTCGGCGTCCGGGATCTGCCTGCCCCATGTCCGGCTCCCTCCGACGACCAATCCGTCTGGATGTACGTGGCGGGTCTGACTTCCGTGGCCGACTGGATCGGCTCGAACCAGGAGTTTTTCAAACCGGTCGGGAACCAGGCCCTCCTCGATAGCCCGCTGAACGTGGACGACTACTTCCGGCAGGCCGACGGCTTCGCGGCCGAGGCGCTGAAGAGACTCGGCTGGCTCGACCGGACCGCGACGAACGCACCGGTAACCTTCACGGACTTGTTCCCCTTCAAACCGCGACCACTCCAGACGACAGTGGCCGAGATCGTCGCCGGAATGACCGAGCCGCGCTTGCTGATCGTCGAGGCACCGATGGGCGAGGGGAAGACCGAGGCGGCATGGTACGGGGCCGCGTGCTGGGACCACCGCGGCGGACAGGGGACCTATGTCGCCCTGCCGACGATGGCCACCAGCAACCAGATGTTCGATCGCGTCGGCGTGTTCCTGGAAGCCGACGCCGGCAAGAAAAACCTGATGTTGCAGCACAGCAAGGCCGCGCTGAACAAGCAGTTCGAGAAGCTGAAGTACGCGGCACAGGTTTACGACGACGAGAAGCGGCCGTCGGCGGTTGTGGCCGAGGGATGGTTCGCCGCCAACAAGAAGCACGGGCTGCTGGCGCCCTACGGCGTGGGCACCATCGACCAGGCGCTGCTCGCGGTGCTCCAGACGAAACACGTCTTTGTCCGCCTGTTCGGGCTCGCCGGCAAATGCGTGATCCTGGACGAGGTCCACGCCTACGACGCGTACATGACGACCTTGATGGAGCGACTGTTGCGGTGGCTTGCGGCCCTGGGGTGCCCGGTCCTGCTCCTGAGTGCCACGCTGCCCGCAGAGAAGCGATTGAAACTGCTGCGCGCCTATGCTGGGGACGACATACCGGAACCGCCAGTGGCGACCTATCCGCGTGTGACCACCGTGGCGGTTAGCGGCCCAGCCGATGTGAGACACGTGGAGGCTGACCCTGCACGGCGCGGACCGTTCAGCTCGGTTGGCTGGGCGAAGGCGGGCTTGCGGACAAGCTGCGCGAATGCTTGGCCGAGGGGGGATGCGCAGCAGTCATCCGCAACACCGTGGGCCTGGCGCAGGCAACGTACCTCGCGCTCCGGGATGCCCTGAAGGCAGACGGCATTCGCGTCGAGCTATTTCACGCGCGCTTCCCGTTCGGGCGGCGCCAGCAAATTGAGCGGCGGGTGCTTCGGCGGTACGGGAGCAGGGGGGAGCAGTTTCGCAAGCGGCGCCAACGCGTGGTGCTCGTGGCCACCCAGGTCGTGGAGCAGTCTCTGGACATCGACTTCGACGTGATGATAACGGACCTGGCACCAATCGACCTGGTGTTGCAACGGGCCGGGAGGCTACAGCGCCACGAGCGGGGGCCACGCCCCGCTGGGGTGGCGCAGTCGTGGTTGTGGGTCATCGAGCCCGAGCCCAAGGGGGAACTGCCTGATTTTGGGGCGAGTGCCATCGTGTACTCGCCACACATGCTCTTCCGGTCCCTCTTGGCGCTCTGCGCCAATGGTGACGTGAGCAGGGACAAGCTTCTGCTGCCAGCTCGAAATTGATGAGCTTATTGCGAGGGTGTACGACAACGCGGAGGCACCTGTTGCGCTCTCGGCAGCCAAGCGAGGCTACTGGGCACAAACTCGGACCAAGAATGCGGAAATGATCGCGAAGGATGAAGCGGAAGCAGAAGCTCGGCGAATCAGGAAACCGCAATTCCGCGGTGCGCTAGCACGCCTCGTCCAGGAACCGCGTGAAGAAGAGAACCCCGATCTGCATGCCGCCCATCAGGCCATGACGCGGCTAACCGGGCCTACCGTTTCCCTCATCTGTCTGGCGTGCGCTGACAACGGTGCCTACCGGCTAACCCACAACGCCGGTCCCGTATCATCGCTCGCAATCCGGAAGATTTCGCAGGGCGGGTTTGAAGATATCGGCCGACTGATGCTCGCCGAAGTGACGAGCACACATCGCGGACTGATAAATGAACTGCGCGACGGGCCGCGCACGCCGCCAGAATGGGCGGATACTGGCTTGTTATGCCGGCACCATCTAATCGTGTTCGCCGAGGGGAAAGCCCGCGTGGGCAGGTATGATCTGCTCCTCGACAACGAAATCGGGTTAACAATCACTCGCGTTAATGACCAGGGAGAGGACGAATGAGCGGCACGTTTAATCTGGTCGATGAGGGGTGGATTCCTTGCGTTACTGTCGAGGGCCAAACGAAGTGCGAAGGGCTTCTGAGTGCCCTCGCGGCGCCGCCCGATACGCCGAGGTGCGGGATCCGTCGCCGCTGGTCACTGTGGCGTTGCACCGGATGCTCCTGGCTGTGACCCATCGGGCTTTCGGTGGACCGGTGAGCCCCAAGGCTTGGGCGGACATGTGGCAGGACGGTCGGGGCCAATTCAATGTGAATACGCTGGAGGCATACTTGAAGGCCCCCGCCATCCATTCGCGCCTCGACCTGTTCGACGACAGGCACCCCTTCTATCAGACGGCATCACTTCCCCTGGGGCCCATCGACAAAAAGACCGGACGGCCGAAGTACGTCAAACCGATCTGGCAGCTGGCGCATGAACTCGCCTACTCGGACAGCATGAAGCTGTTCGCGCACTTTACGGAGAACGACTGGGAGACGCGCCCGGCGGACGAGGCCGCCCGCTGGTTGGTCGCATTTCAGGGGTTTGCTTTGGGCGGCCTGATCACAACGGAGGAAGGAAAGAAAGCCCAGGACGGCTCGGCCGACGCTGGCCAGTTGGTCAAATCGGCGGTGGTCTTGGCCAAAGGCGAGAATCTATTCCAGACGCTCATGCTGAACCTGGTTCATTACAGTGCCGACGATGAAATGCCGTTCTCGTTCAAAGCAGACGCGGACCGTCCGGCCTGGGAGCGAGATGACGAGCCACGGCCCGTTGACCGTCGCTACGATGGGTACCTCGACCTGCTGACGTGGCAGAGCCGACGAGTCAAGCTGGTGCCGGCGCGGAATTCGGAGGGCGACCTGCTGGGCGTTTCGGGGGTGGTCAGCATGAAGGGTTTCCAACTACCAGATGACTATTGGCGTTATAACTACGAGACGATGGTCGGGTTTCTGCGGGCCAAGGACGCCAAGGGCAAGCAAGATCCTTGGCCGCCTCTGGGGTTCCGCGTGGGAAAAGACCTTTGGCGGGACAGTCACGCATTATTCCAAACCGTGGCAGAGAGCTGCCAACGGCCCCGCACGATCTCCTGGGTAGACGACCTGCGCCAGCATGGTCATCTGAGCCGCAAGCAAATCCAAATTGATGTCGCAGGAATGTCCGCCGACCGCGCGAAGGTGTTCTTCTGGCGGCACGAGTCGCTGCCCTTGCCGCTCGCGTACCTGGCCCGGCCCGAGTTGGTGGAGTCACTGAAGCAGGCCTTGACCCTGGGCGAAGCCGTCGCGTCCGAGGCTCTGCGTCCGGCAACTTGGGCGGCGGCGGCCAACCGGCTTACCGCCAGCGCCGATATGAATCCGGATAAGGGCCGGGTGGGTGATCTGCTCGATGCGTTCGCGCCCGAACGGCTCTACTGGTCCCGCCTCGAGCTTCCATTCCGTGAACTCCTGATCGCCCTCGCGTCCGACGAGGCAGACCGCGGCGCCTGCGTTGCCGCGTGGTACTGGGACAACCTCCACCTGACCGCCAGGAACGCCTTCGATCAGAGCATCGGCCGCATCGACAGCGGCCGCGACCTCAAGGCAGTGAGTGTGGGACGTGCATTGCTTTTTTCACGTTTGAAGAAGATCCGCACGGACAACAACATCCCTGAACGGGAGGAAAGAGGTGTCGCGTGAACGAACGCGATTGGGCGGAGGAATTGATCGACCGCCTGACGGCACTGACCAGGCCGGAGAATCCCGACCGCGCGGTGCTCGCCCATCTGCGTCGTGGGGTGCAGGCCCCACTGGACTACACGCTGGGGCGAGTCGGCTGGCTGTTTCGCCGCGTCCCCGAGGCTGCGCTGGAACACGCCGTCCTCGCCGCCGGGCTGTTCGCGTGGGTCAAGGGCGACTGCCGGCAGACGAACAACGTCAGTTTTGGATACGCCTTCGGGGACAGGCGCAGCCAGGAGGAAAAGGAGCAGCGCGAGAAGCGCTTCATCGACCTTCTTGACACGGACGCCGACGAGCTACCTTACAAGCTCCGCCAGGCCATGACGCTGATTGGCAGGGACGGCGTCGGCCTCGACTGGGTGCAGTTGATCAGGCACCTCGGTCACTGGGAGTCCCCCGACCGCTGGGTCCAAAGAGACTGGGCGCGCGATTTCTGGCGCCGTGGCTCGAAACAGATAAGAACATCAACCCTGAGCAACTGGTTTCGCAATAACCCCATTCTGGAGTGCCCATGCGTATCGAGATGCACATCTTGCAGAACTTCGCCCCGTCGAACCTGAACCGCGATGACACCGGCAGTCCCAAGGACTGCGAGTTCGGCGGCTACCGACGTGGCCGGATTTCCAGCCAATGCCAGAAGCGCGCCGACCGGGTGTACTTCCAGAAACACAAGTTGATCCCGGCCGAGCACTGCGCCGAACGCACCAAGCGACTGGTGCGGGAAACGGCCGACCAGCTGGAACGAGGGGAAGGGACCGGGCAGCAGCGGAGCGAGCAGCCACGGCCGGCATCACGGCGGTCTTGCCCAAGACGGCCCCAGACAACAGTGGCGAGGTGAAGACGCCCTACCTACTCTTCCTCGGCGACGACGAGATCCTGCGCTTCACGGCACTGGTGAACGAGCACTTCGACGCGCTGGCCGTTCCACCACCGGCGCCGCCGGAAGCGGCGGAAGCCGAGGCGCCGGCGCGGCGCGGGGGCCGCCGCCGCGGAGCGCACCAGGCCGGGCAAGCTCCCGCTGTCCCTGAAGGGTTCGAGAAGGCGGTGAAAGCACTCCTCGATGGCGGGAAGGCTGCCGACCTGGCCCTGTTCGGCCGCATGCTCGCCGATCTTCCCGAGCAAAACGTGGACGCCGCTTGCCAGGTGGCCCATGCCGCTCTCGACCAACCGCATCCACCGCATGGAGATGGATTACTACACCGCGGTCGATGACCTCAAGCCCGACGACACGGCCGGGGCGGACATGATTGGCACGGTCGAATTCAACTCGTCTTGTTTCTACCGATACGCCAACCTAGACGTTGATCAGCTTGTCAAGAACCTGGACGACGACGCACGAACTGCACGAAACGCACCGTTGCGCGCCTTCCTGGCCGCGTTTGTCCACGCCATCCCGACCGGCAAGCAGAACACCTTCGCCGCCCACAACTCGCCGTCCCTGGTCTTTGCCGTCGTCCGCGATGGTCAGCCGGTGTCGCTGGCCAACGCTTTCGTCAAGCCGGTCACTCCGCGGGGCGAGGAGAGCCTCATCGAGAAGTCCATCGCTGCATTGGACGACTACTACGGGCGACTGGTCAAGATGTACGGCGACGGTGGGCTGAAGAAATCCGCCGTCTGCCACATGGAGGCCGTGAAACTCCAGCACCTCAAGGACGACGCCGGCTCGGTCCAGAAGCTCATCGAGACCGTGATCGCGGCCGCGTTCCCGGCCAGGGAGGGCGCATGAGCGTGCTGCTGATGCGGCTGGCCGGGCCGATGCAGAGCTGGGGCACGCGCAGCCGGTTCAGTAACCGCGACACCGGCCTGGAGCCTTCGCGCTCCGGCGTGATCGGCCTGCTCTGCGCGGCGCTGGGGCGGCCACGCGACCAACCGCTCGACGACTTCCTGCCGCTGAAGATGGCGGTGCGCGTGGACCGCCCCGGTCATCTGATGCGCGACTACCACACCGCCCAAAACGTCCGCCGCGCCGACACGACCAAGGGAACTCAGGACACCGTGCTCAGCGAGCGGTTCTACCTGGCCGATGCCGACTTCCTGGTCGGCCTTGAAGGTGCCCCCGGTTTCCTGGGCACCCTGGACGCGGCCCTCCGCCGTCCGGTCTGGCAGTTGTTCCTGGGCCGCAAATCGTTCGTGCCCGCCCTTCCTGTGTCCGAGGGGCTTCATAAGGACGACCTGCTTGTGGTTGTGGCGCGGCAGCCCTGGCGCAAGCGGCACCGCAACGAAAAGCCGCCCCATGCACAGCTCCGTGGCATCGTCGAAGTGGGCTATGGGCAGGGAGAGCCTCGGCCGGATGTCCCGCTGTCTTTCGTCAGCCGCGACCGCCGTTTCGGCGTCCGGCACGTCAAGGACCGACCTTTCCCCATCCCTCCGATCCTCGAACCGTTTCCGGAGTCGCCTGATGTTCCTCAGCAAGCTGACCTTGAACCTGCGTAGCTCGGCTGCCCGACACGACCTCGCCCGGCCATACGAGATGCACCGCACCCTGATGAACGCGTATGGTTACCCGCGCGTGGACGACCGCTGCGACCTGCTGTTCCGCCTCGAACCCTCACCCACGGGACCGCCCATCGTGCTAGTGCAAACCCGCGATGCGCCCGACTGGTCCGCACTGTCCACCGGCTGCCTGCTCGGCCACGCCGAGTGCAAACCTTGGGACCCGGTCGTGGCACCGGGCCAGCGTCTTCGCTTCCGCCTGCGGGCCAATCCCACCAAGCGCGTGGCTGCGAAAAACGAACGGCTTGGCGGCGTCATGGTCGGCAAGCGCGTCGGCCTGGTCACCGAGGCCGATCAAATCCGCTGGCTCGTCCGCAAGGGCGCTGCGGGTGGATTCCGCGTGCCCGGCGAATGGGTGGATGCCCGTCATCCCGAGACGGGCCAGCCCATCCAGCTGCCGAATTTCCGCGTGGACGTGATTCCCGAAGGGCGGCACCGCAACGACAAACCCGGCCACGCGGGCGATTTCCTCGCCGTCCGCTTCGAAGGAGTGCTGATCGTGACGGACGCCGAAGCCTTCCGTGCCAACGTCGCGGCCGGCGTCGGCTCGGGCAAGGCGTTCGGCTTCGGGCTCCTGTCCGTGGCCCCTGCGAAAAGCTGAGCACCGGGCCGTGGCTCGCTGTTCTTTGACAACTCGGTGAAGCAACACACATTCCCCACGCATGTGGGGGTGTCGGCCATCGCTCCCGCCCGCAGGCGGGCACACATCCCGTTTCGGAGGACCCATGCGCAGGCTTCATGAACTGCCGAAATTCAGCGATCGCTGGTCGTACCTGTACCTGGAGCGCGGCCGCGTCGATCAGGAGGCGGCCGGCCTGACTTTCCACGACGCGGCCGGGCACACGCCCGTGCCCATCGACCAGCTCAGCCTGGTCCTGCTCGGGCCGGGCACCACCTTGACGCACGCGGCGGTCAAGGCCCTGGCCGCCAACAACTGCCTGCTGGCCTGGGTCGGCGAGGACGGCGTCCGCACCTATGCCCACAGCACCGGCGGCACCTTCAGCTCGCGCCGCCTCCTGAACCAGGCCCGGCTCTACTCCGACCCCAAGCGATGCGCCTGGCCGTCGTCTACCGCATGTACCAGAAGCGCTTCCCGGGGGCCGACCTCAAAGACAAGAACATCGAGCAGGTGCGCGGCATGGAAGGCCAGCGCGTCCGGCAGGCGTACCAGGAACTGGCCGCCCAGGCCGGCATCGCCTGGGAAGGGCGGAACTACGAGCAGGACAACTGGTTCCACGCGACGGCCGCCAATCGGGCCCTGTCGGCCGCCAACGCCTGCCTCTACGGCATCTGCCACGCCGCCATCGTCTCGGCCGGCTACTCAGCGGCCATCGGCTTCATTCACACCGGCAAACTGCTTAGCTTCGTCTACGACGTGGCCGACTTTTACAAGACCGAGGTGACCGTGCCGGTGGCCTTCCGCCTGGCCGGCACCGTCACCACGCAGCTGGAGCGGGCGGTACGCACCGAGTGCCGCAAGGCCTTCCACACGGCTCGCCTCATGGACCGCATCATCCCCGACATCCGGAGGTGCTCGATGCTGGTAATGATCCTGGAGAAACTGCCGAGGAGCTTGAGGGGCGCGCTGTCTCGCTGGCTGATCGAGGTACGCCCGGGGACGTTCCTGGGGAATCCAAGCCAGAGAGTCCGGGATGAATTGTGGTCAAGGTGACGGAGCGGCCGCCGCTGGGCTACGTCCTGCAGATCTGGACCGCGAATAACGCTCAGGGATACGACTACCGCCAGTACGGAAGCAGCAAACGAGAGCTGGTCGATTTCGAGGGGCTGGGATTGGTGCGGTCTGTACGGAAGTCGAAGAAAAATGGGAAGGAGCCTTCCGCAAACCGACCCGGATTCGCGTTGAAATCCAGGGTCTTCCCCACGTGCGTGGGGGTGAACCGTCCGGGTTACCATAGCCGCACGGGCACCAGAGGTCTTCCCCACGTGCGTGGGGGTGAACCGCAAGGCGGCTTCATCGTGTTTCACGACGTGGCGTCTTCCCCACGTGCGTGGGGGTGAACCGGCATGAACTGACCTCTTTTCAAGGTGGGGACCGTCTTCCCCACGTGCGTGGGGGTGAACCGGCCCTGTGCGCCTTCGATAGAGGGCAGGCGAGGTCTTCCCCACGTGCGTGGGGGTGAACCTGAGACGATGACGCAGCAGAAGCAAAAGCCGGCGTCTTCCCCACGTGCGTGGGGGTGAACCGACCGGACAGTGGGGCGGGCCGTCGATCGTGGCGTCTTCCCCACGTGCGTGGGGGTGAACCGCCGCCGTAGCCCAGAGCCACGAGCCCTCCTCAGTCTTCCCCACGTGCGTGGGGGTGAACCGCTGACGATTCGGTCGTCTTGAGCGACGGCGAAGTCTTCCCCACGTGCGTGGGGGTGAACCTGACCCTGTTTCTGTCCGAGTCCGACCGCGTGCGTCTTCCCCACGTGCGTGGGGGTGAACCGCAGGGCAACTACGCGAACTCGGCGGCTACCGCGTCTTCCCCACGTGCGTGGGGGTGAACCGTTGCCAAGCCCGACCCGATGCGTACATGGCTGGTCTTCCCCACGTGCGTGGGGGTGAACCGCGCCGACAATTCACCATCTTCATGCCGCTCCGGTCTTCCCCACGTGCGTGGGGGTGAACCGATGGCCGAAAGGGAACTGGACTACCCGGCGATGTCTTCCCCACGTGCGTGGGGGTGAACCGACGACCTGGCCGGCCCGCCGCCGGTGCCGTGGTATTCCCCACGTGCGTGGGGGTGAACCTGCCGAAGGTCGGGTCAAGGATTGACAGCACGGGTCTTCCCCACGTGCGTGGGGGTGAACCGAGGTGCGGGCACCAGGAGGAGGTGTGATGGAGTCTTCCCCACGTGCGTGGGGGTGAACCTCCTTGGCAGAGTACTCGCCGCTGCCGAGTGTCGTCTTCCCCACGTGCGTGGGGGTGAACCGAAGCAGCTCGGCACGCCGAAGATGCGGGCCGCGTCTTCCCCACGTGCGTGGGGGTGAACCGGCGATGCCGACTGAGAGCATTCTCCACCCGGTGTCTTCCCCACGTGCGTGGGGGTGAACCGGTGATGCAGCCGGAGCGGCCATATGCTTCGGCGTCTTCCCCACGTGCGTGGGGGTGAACCGCCCGCAAGCGCCGCAAGCCGCGCACTGGCATAGTCTTCCCCACGTGCGTGGGGGTGAACCGGACGGTAATCCGTTCGCTTGGCAGGTAGGTGAGTCTTCCCCACGTGCGTGGGGGTGAACCGTTATCGGGCAGGCCCGGGTCGTGAAGTCGATCGTCTTCCCCACGTGCGTGGGGGTGAACCGGTCGCGGATCGCCGCCGCGGTCAGGCCAGTGGTCTTCCCCACGTGCGTGGGGGTGAACCTGCCGTGGTCAATCTGTGTCCCTTCGGCTGCACGTCTTCCCCACGTGCGTGGGGGTGAACCGGAAACAAAGGCCG
The DNA here is from genome assembly GCA_963827935.1 of uncultured Planctomycetota bacterium. GTDB lineage: Bacteria > Planctomycetota > Planctomycetia > Gemmatales > Gemmataceae > DATFNV01. Next base: position 326,741 of record CAWHCN010000009.1, read on the forward strand.
GCATCCTCTCCTTCCTCAAGTCTTCCCCACGTGCGTGGGGGTGAACCGAAGGGGCTGCTATCCATCGCTAACGCCACACAGTCTTCCCCACGTGCGTGGGGGTGAACCGGCGACAAACCGCTCCTCCGCGTTGGTGATCCGGTCTTCCCCACGTGCGTGGGGGTGAACCGATCGCCGTGGGGTAGAAATGGCCGGCGAAGTAGTCTTCCCCACGTGCGTGGGGGTGAACCGAACGGGCACCCCCTCGTAACCGTGGCGTCGGCGTCTTCCCCACGTGCGTGGGGGTGAACCGTCGTGGGCCGACTTCATGCTGTCGATCCCCACGTCTTCCCCACGTGCGTGGGGGTGAACCGCAGGCGAAGGCGGCATGGAAGGAATTGCAGCCGTCTTCCCCACGTGCGTGGGGGTGAACCGCGACACCTGTACTGTCCTCTCTCTCTCCTGATGTCTTCCCCACGTGCGTGGGGGTGAACCTGCTGCCAGCAGCGGACAGGACACCCGCCTGCCGTCTTCCCCACGTGCGTGGGGGTGAACCGGTAACCGGACGCCGCTTCGCCCACCGGCTCGAGTCTTCCCCACGTGCGTGGGGGTGAACCGAGGGTGGAGCGGTTTGTAAGGGACTGCAAGGAGTCTTCCCCACGTGCGTGGGGGTGAACCGACCGTCGTTCCCCTGCACTACACCAGCCGGGCGTCTTCCCCACGTGCGTGGGGGTGAACCGCTCACGCCAACCTTGCCGCCCCGGGAGGCGAAGTCTTCCCCACGTGCGTGGGGGTGAACCGCGGCGGCCCCGTGATGGAGTCCCCATGACCCGTCTTCCCCACGTGCGTGGGGGTGAACCGATTCGGAAGGAAGACGCGCCGCGCTGCAATCGAGTCTTCCCCACGTGCGTGGGGGTGAACCGGAATGGACGGCGCAGAGACGCGCGGGGAAGACGTCTTCCCCACGTGCGTGGGGGTGAACCGGGGACGCAGGTGCGGCGATTATCGGGACCCATGTCTTCCCCACGTGCGTGGGGGTGAACCGTGCCTGCTGGCGGTCGTGCCAGAACCTCACGTCGTCTTCCCCACGTGCGTGGGGGTGAACCGTGGCGCCGCGAAGTTCGGCACACCGGCATCCGGTCTTCCCCACGTGCGTGGGGGTGAACCGATCGTAAACTTCGTCCCAGCCGGGATGTCCTGGTCTTCCCCACGTGCGTGGGGGTGAACCGCCAAGAGGAGCTGCAAGAGCTGATCGACGCCGTCTTCCCCACGTGCGTGGGGGTGAACCGTGGCGCCGCGAAGTTCGGCACACCGGCATCCGGTCTTCCCCACGTGCGTGGGGGTGAACCGCAACCTCGGCGATTATATCGCCCGTAAGGGCGTCTTCCCCACGTGCGTGGGGGTGAACCGACGCAGCGCATGGATCTGACCAAGGAAGAGAAGTCTTCCCCACGTGCGTGGGGGTGAACCGCCGACGGTCTACGCGGCCCGCGGCGGCAACCCGTCTTCCCCACGTGCGTGGGGGTGAACCGTCAGGCATCTCCGGGGCGGAGTTCTGCGGGCGGCGTCTTCCCCACGTGCGTGGGGGTGAACCGCGCGAATGGTTCGCTGGCCTGGCCATGCAAGGGTCTTCCCCACGTGCGTGGGGGTGAACCGCCGCGCGGCAGAACGATTCCGCCCTGACCGCGGTCTTCCCCACGTGCGTGGGGGTGAACCGCTGGCGTAATCGTCCCACCACAGGCTTTCGTAGTCTTCCCCACGTGCGTGGGGGTGAACCGGTGGCATCATCTATAATCCGTAGGGCGTACCAGTCTTCCCCACGTGCGTGGGGGTGAACCGCACACGCCGGCACCCGCCAAGGGAACTCCGGAGTCTTCCCCACGTGCGTGGGGGTGAACCGACCGTGCCCAACGCTCTGAAGTACATCGGGGCGTCTTCCCCACGTGCGTGGGGGTGAACCGATGACGGTTGCCCTGGAGGACGCCCAGCACCAGTCTTCCCCACGTGCGTGGGGGTGAACCGTTGGCCGGCTGCCCGCTCTGCCGCCGGGGACTGCGCCGGCGGCAGAGTGAAAGGGTCGCCCCCCACATCAGGTAAGGCTGACTCATGTGAGAGTGTCGAATTGGGACAAGTCCGATTTTGGCCCCTCGGCAGGCGTAGAAGAGCGGGCAACGTTGTAAGAATCGCGCCCTCGGGGGTCTACGAGTAAGCAAGCTATTTCCGGCCAGCGCGACGGCAAAAGTGTGCAGATTCTTGCAAAAGCCGCGAAGGTCCAACGCTCACCCGGTCAGCGCCACGAGCTGCCGTACCGTCTCCGGGGAGTAGCCGGCGAAGTGGTTGTTGACGAACGCCAGGACTGGCACCCGCTTGCAGCCCCGCGATCGCCCTGCGTCGGCCGCCACCTGGTCGCCGCGGTCGATGACGATGTGATCGAGCTTCGGCGTCAGGGCATCGACCGCCTCTCGGTCCCCCAGCAGGCGGACGTAGGCGAATGGCCCGGTCACCGCGTCGAGCTTCTCTACCACGCTCAGCGGCGAGGGCATCCACGCCTGGTCCGGCAGCACCCAGACGGTGTTGTGCCGGCGCAGGCAGTCTCCCAGCGCCGGCGTCATCCACGCCTTGTTGCGCACCTCCACCGCCAGCGGCACGTCGGCCGGCCACGCGGCCAAGAAGGGCTTCAGCCGTTCGAGGAAGGCCTTCAGGTTGGCGAACTTGCCGCGGTTGAAATAGCCGAACTGCAATGTGCAGCAGAGCAGCTTGTCCTCAAGTATCGCGCCGCGGTCAGGAAGGTGCCCACCTCGGCGCGGCAGTCGAGCAGAACCTTTTCATGAGTAATGACCTGCGGCACCTTGAGGCTGAAGCCGAAGCCTGCTGGCGTCCTATCGCGCCAGCCTTCGACGGTCTTGCGGGCCGGGCTGCGGTAGAAGGTGCTATCGACCTCGACGACCGGGTAGCGATCCGCGTAGTAGGCGAGATAATCGCCAGCCGACAGGCCGGCGGGGTAGAAGACGCCTGACCATTCTTTGTACGACCAGCCGCAAGTGCCGACGCGGAGCGGGTGCATGACGGAATCTGTTCTGGCAAGCCTGCGCACCCGCGCTGCGCGGGCTTGCAGGTGTTGCAAGCGGGACGCTCGGGGCTCGAACGCCTCCGCCGCTGGGTCCAACCGCGGGCCTCCGGGCCGGCGGCAAGGATGGGCAGGCCTGCGCGGATCAATCACTGTGCCGCGGGCACAAGAGCCATCGCGGCCCAATTGGTTGCGGCCGCCGAAATCCACTGGTCGTGGCCGTGGGGGAAGCCGCTCTCGAAGTACGGCTGGAACGGGATGGAACGGCTTTGCACGTACCACGACCCGTCTTCGAGCTGCGTGGACAGCAGGAACGCGACTCCGCGCTTGTAGGTCGCGTCCGTGACTGCCAGGGCGCCGACCTCGTGCAGCGCCGTCAGCGCCTGCCCCGTTGCGTAGGCATCGCTCGTCAGCGAGTCGTGTTGCCTCCACCCACCGTCGGGCCGTTGCTCGGCCAGCAGGTCACGCGCGGCGTCTTTCATAGCATCCTCGTTCGCACCGGCCCAGGCGAGCCCGAGGAGTTGGAACGCCCGGTCTTCGTTCGTCTTCGGCCGCGCCTGCTTCAGCCAGACAATGGCCCGCTGAATTGCCTTCTCGTACTCCGTCCGCCGCGCTTTGGGGGCGTACACTTGAAGTGCTCGCAGCGACGTGGCCGTGGCCTGAAACTCGCTCGCTTCGAGGGGCGGCCGGTGCGACGGGTCCCACCACTTCCCGTCCGCGGACTGTCGATTCTTCAAATAGCGCGCCCAGGCGTCGGTCGCTGGATCGGGCGAATGGTTCTCCGCGGCCAATCCCACCAGCAGATAACTGACAGTTGCGGCGTCTCCGGGGATCGGCCAGGCCTGGAGGCTGCGCTCGCGCCAGAGTTCGACGAACGATGCGGTCGCCTTCACTGAAGCTCGCGCGGCCGGCTCGTTCACGGCGAAACCATTCTTCCGGGCGACCGCGACGGTCATGGCCGTGAGCGAGTTGTTGTGGCAGGAGACACAGCCCGACTTCTGGGCGAAGATGGCGTCGGACTTCTGGAGCAAGAGGATGCTCCGCTCCACCGCGGCCCGAGCTGAGGCGGCCGGCTTCGGCTTCGGCGCCTCCGGTGCGGGCGCACCGCTCCCTTTGGCCCCGGCCTTCACGAGCAGGTCCACGACTTGCGACTGGCCCCCGCGCTTTGCGAAATCCAACGCCGTCTCCCCATTCGCGGACTTGGCGTTCACGTCCGCCCCCCGCTCGACGAGGAGCCGAATTGTCTCGATCGAGAAGGACTCCGAACCGACCGCTAGCATGAGGACGGTGCGGCCCGCCGGATCGCTGGCGTTCACGTCGGCGCCGTGCGCGATCGCCTTCTTGACCAACGCCGCGTTCCCGAAACCCTTGGGGCTGCCGCGCGGCGGGACGAGGAACAGGACGCGCCCCGCTCATCACCATCGGGTCGGCCGACTTGATGACCTGGTCCACGCACGAAGGGCTGTTGGCGTTGAGTGCGGCAATCGCCGCGAGAAAGGCCGCCCCCTTCAGGTCGGCTCCACGATCGAGTAGCATCCGCATGACGGCGTCATCGCCCAGGTCCGCCGCCTGCCGTAGCGGAGTCGTCGGGCCGCGGTAGCTGTGTGCCGTCGCGGACGGATTGGCCTTGTGGTCGAGCAGCAGTTTCACCACGTCGGCGCACCCGACCCGGCCAGTCGCGCGAAGCAGCGGGGTGCGGCCGTCGTCGGAGCGGGCGTTTGCGTCGGCCCCAGCCTTGAGCAGCAGCCGCGTCTTGTCAAGGTCGTCCACGGCCCACATCAGGGCGGTGGCCCCCGCCTCGTTACGGGCGTTGGGGTCGGCCCCGGCTTCCAGAAGCTGGCGCACCGCAGCGGCCTCGCCATACAGCACGGCGTACATCAGGGGCGTCGAGCCCCCGGGGCCTTTGAGTTTGGCGGCCGTGGGGTCGTCCTTCAACAACTTCTGGAACGCCGGTTTGTCGCCAGGCGCAGCGCCTCCATCATCCGCACGGCCTTCGGGTCCGGCGGCGTGGCGGGTGCCTCCCCCGCCGCGTCGTCAGGCCATTTCGCTCCCTGGTCGATCCACGCCTTGATGACCTTTATCTCTTCCGCACTTATGGTCCCGTCGGGCGGCATTTGCGGCCCTTCTTGGGTCCCGATGAGTTTGAGGTACATCCGGCTTGCTTGGCTGTTTCCCGGCGCAATCATGGGGGAGGTGCCGCCCCGCATGGCGTCACGGCGGCGGTCCAGTCGGAAACCGTTCTTCTTCTGCTTGGGCCCATGGCACTGGACGCAGTGCGCCTTGAGCAGCGGCTGCACGTCGCGGGCAAAGTCGATCTTGCCGGGTCCCTCGGCAACTCCCTCGCCGCCTGCACAGGCCCAGACAATGGCAGCGGCGAAAGTCTGTCTCCACATAGGCACTCCAGAGAAGTGGAAGTCCGTTGCGTGATTAGTGTTCCATTCCCGCGAACTCGTAATCTATGCAAAACCGGCCCAGAGATCCTTCGTCGTTAGCCGAAATCGGAAAAGACTGACCTGCGCGGTGCATCGGCAGACGGCCCGAGTCGCCCTTTTTGGTAGCCCTCCGCGTGCGGGAGCAGTTACGATACCGGCTGGCCAGACGCCGCGCTGGCCACGGCCCTGGGCCAGAGCCACAAGGAGCCCGCCGATGCCCGACCCCACCGCCAACATCCGAGCCACCCTGGCTGAAGCGACCGTGCAGGATATCCAGCTCGAACTGATCCGCCGGACGCGCTTCAACGCTTTCGACGGCCCGCGCATCCTCGCATCGCTCCTGGCGCACAGGGACCTGTGGGAAGCCGTTCTCCTGGATCGTTTCGGGTTATCGGGCCGTGACCGCCCAGGCGGCCTCCCGGCAATCAGTCTCATCAAGCTCCGTGACCTGTCCGACAACATCTGGAACGCCGACAAGCTCTTCATCCTGACGCCTGACACGGCCAGCGCCCATCGGCTCGTCGAAGTCATCGAGGCAGAGGACTGGGGTGGCGAAAAGCCGCAGGTGTTCGAGGGTGAGGATGTTGACCGGGCGCTCGGAGGCGGTGAGGAGGGTCAGGCCATCGTGACCGTCTGGTGGGATTGATCCGGACCGCCAGCTGGCGACGGAGGGATAACTCGTGGGCGGGCTCGGGAGCGGCAAACAACGCAACAACGCCCGGGACCGGAAGATAGGCCGGCTCCGCGACAACGGGTTGACGTTGCGCGAGATCGCACGACGGGTCGGCGTTAGCCGGCAGGCCGTGCTGCTGGCCCTCGACCGCCAGGGGTACGCACGGCCGCCGAAGCGTCCGGGGAGGCAGGTTCGCGTCGAGGACCCCAACCGCGTTAAGCTGCTGTTCGGCCCGTACAATGCCCCGCCGCTCAAGCGAGGAGACCGTGCGACTTGCCTGTTTCGGGATTGCGAGGTTGTCATCACCAGTTGGACCGATGCCCCGATCCCCTGGCCGCGGTGCCGCGCGGTCCATCACCGCCGCGGCGGACCGGGCCTCATGGTCGATGAGGAGCTGGCGCGGGCTATCCGGCATGAGTCCGCGGCCGCCGTCATGCACTGGTGGGGCGTCGGCATGAGGGTCGTCTCGCAGTGGCGGAAGGCCCTCGGCGTGGGGCGCACTGACAATGAGGGCACGCATCGCCTGATTCAAGGGTCCGCCGAGAAGGGCGCCGAAGGGGTCAAGGAGCGTGAGTGGACCGCGGAAGAGCGCAAGGAGCGGCGGGAGACCAACGCAGAGAAGGGCTTGGCGAATAACCTGGTCCTTGGCTAGCACGGGCCACGCTGGACGCCGGAGGACATCGCCTTGCTCGGGACCCTGCCCGACGTGGAAATCGCGCGACGCACAGGCCGGACGGTGGAGGCCGTGCGGATTAGGCGGACTCGACTCGGCATCCCGACGTTCGAGGACCGGAGGCAGAGGGACACGCGATGAACGACGGCATCTACCCCCGTGTCCTTGGCCGCCTGCCGTTTGTGGACGGGGTGACGCGGGACGTTTTCGAGGACGCTGCCGGCCGGCAGTTCGTAGGCGCTCACCAGACAGTAACGGGGGACGATGGAATGGACGCGTTTGAGAAAGAGCAAGAGATGGCGCGTTGCGAACGCGGTCCGGGACTTCGGGCGGCCGAGTCTGACGGCCATTTACGGGGTGATCACCAAGAACGAAGGCGAACTGATCGGCACCGGAACCTTCCTCCGCATCCGCGGCCGAACCTATCTGCTCACGGCCGGCCACGTAGCTGAGTTCAGCCATAAGTATCCTATGTGGGCACATTCCACGAAGATCGGGGGCAACCCCGCGCCATCACGCACCCATACCGCTTGCTGCCCAAGCCGCTCGACCTTGCCGTGGTGCCCATCGACCCGAGGGCCATCATGGGCACCGAGATTCAGCCGCTCCCCGTAGAGTTGATCGACACGAGCGGGGCGATCAAGCCGGACGAGTTTATCTTCGGCCACGGCTTCCCCGAGCAGAGGAGCAAGTCGCTCCCGATTCCGGAGGCGCGGTCCACTCGAAATCCATGCCCTTTCACAAGTTCGACGGGAAGACAGATTGGCCGCTGTTCAACCCGAACACCCACATCGCCATCGAGTACCCGAACGCGGGGTGGCGGGAGGGAGGCAAGCCGATCCCCAGGCCCGACGCCCATTGCCTTTCCGGGTCCGCCCTCTGGCGCACGAACAGGGAGCACTTCTCCAAGGCGGATTGGACGCCCGACAAGGCGAGGGTGATCGGGGTCAACATCCTCTGGACGCCGCAAACGGAGGCGATCGTCGCAACGCGGGTGGAAGTCGTGAGGGAATTCCTCCTGGACGTCGTCAAACATGACGAAGCGTACGTCCACTGGGAAGGTCGGAAAAAACCAGAGGGGGACGACTGGGCCGATTGGTTTGCGGCGGCCGATCCGATCACCGAGTTGCGGTCGGAAGCGTGAATAGGCAGCGCCAAGAGCCGGCGCCTGCCTTGGGCCGCCCCCGCGCAATCGCCAAGATCACTCCGGTAAACATCTCGCCTGGGTCACGGACCCGTACCTGAACTTCCTCGACGACGAGGACCTCGATGCCTTCTGCGCCAGGCTCGTGGAAACCGCGGCCGACGCCTTCGCCATTACCCGCGACATCGGAGAGACCCCGGACGTCGCGATCTGCCTCAACGCTCTCGACACGCACCTGAGGCGGCCCCTCTACTTCGTTCTGAGGCTACTTCAACCGCAGCAAATTCGCGACGCTTGACGCCTTCCTGGAACGGCTGGACCCGTTCCTAGCTGCCTGGCCGGCCGACGTGCCGGTGGCGGTGGAGGTGCGCAACAAGGGGTGGATGACAGCGGCCCTGGCCGACTGCCTGCGCCGGCACAAGGCCGTGTGGGTGCTGCCCGATCAGAAGTGGATGCCGTCGCCGCTCGGCCTGGTCGAGAACCTGGACGTGGTGACCGGGCCGTTCGCCAACGTGCGTCTCCTGGGCGACCGGGAAGCGGTGGACGAACTGACGCCGACGCTGGACCACATTGTCATTGATCGCAGCGCCGAGATCGCGGCCGACGCCGAGGCCATTCGTCGGCTCCGCGAGCGCGTGCCGGTGCTGGCGTTCGTGAACAACCACTTCGCCGGGTACGCGCCGGAGACGCTGCGGCAGCTCGACGCATTGACGATGGACGCTTAGGAAGACTCCGGGGATGGAGATGTTGCAACGGCGAGCGCGCGTATCCCGTGTACCCCGCCGCTACGCCGGCTACCCCGGATCCCGCTCCGCCTCGGCACCCCTTCTGAAGGTCACCGCTCCGACGTGCCCTTCCGGAAAGCGGGCTTGACAGCAATTCAACCGCGCGGTTTAATTCAACCAGGTGGTTGAAAACCGTCCCACATTGGAGGACTCTATGGCAGACACCAGCTTCGGCGAGGCCCTGCGCCTGCTTCGGCGCGAGACGGGTCACTCACTTGCCGACCTGGCTGACGCCTGGGGTTGCAGCATCAGTTACGTCAGCGAGGTCGAGCGGGGCAGAAAGAACCCGCCGAATACGGAAAAGATCGAGAAACTCTTGGCCTTCATGGGTCAAGAGCATCGGCTCGCGGAGTTCCTGTTGCAGGCCGCACGCTCGCGGCGCCGGATTGAGATCAACGTGGAGGGCAAGGACGACGAGATCGCCAGCATGCTCGTGGCGCTGGAACGCCGTTGCGACGAGGGAAAACTCGACGACGAGACTGTGAAAGCAATCCGCCTCCTTCGGCGGAAGCTTGAGGGGGGAGCAGATTGATGAGCGCGTACGTACCCCAGGTCAGCCCGATGTCGCGAAGTGCAATTGAGGCGGAGGCGACCGAAATGATCGGTCGATATTGTCCGCACCTGCTGGAGGAGCCTGGATGCTTCCCGGTGCTGGATTTCTTCGACCATTACTTGCGCGAGAACCATGGGCTGGACACGGGTGTGCAACAGCTCTCGGACGGTGTGGAAGGAGAAACGTGGCCGGACGGCCGAGTCATCGTCAACGAGGACACGTACCGGGGCGCCGCGCGTGGCAATGGCCGCGACCGATTCACGATCCTCCATGAGGGGTATCACGGGATCAAGCACCGTCGGCAAATACGCAGTCACCTTGCGCATCGAGGAGGCCTGCTCCTCCATAGACGAAGTTCCATCCCCGCCTACCTCGACCCTGAGTGGCAGGCAAATGTCTTCGCCTCCGCGGCGCTGATGCCGGCGACAATGGTTCGGCTGGTCGCTGCTAGCGTTGAGCCATTCTTCCGGGTTTCTAAGGTCTGTACGACCTTTGGAGTATCGGGCCAGGCCGCCGAGGTGCGGCTGAGCAGCCTGGGCTATACCTAGCCCGGCGAAAAAAGCCGGATTCGCGGCTACGTTTACGGGACACGCTGCGAACCGGGCGGTGCCGACTGGGTGAGGTCCCCCGCCAGCGTTATCAGAGGGAACGGAGAGGGCGCAAGTCATGAGCGAGACGCCAGCTGACAGGTGGTGCATAACGTGGTGAAAATGGGCAGGATTTAGGCTTGACGTGCAATATGTAAGTCTTTATCTTCAGCTGAGTTAGGACAAGTGCATGGATGCGCTCCTGGCAACAGCAGGACGAGCGACACTGGAAGATCGCAACCGTGCACGGTCGCCGCTCTCCAACAAGCTAATCTCCTGCAAAGCCAGCTAGGCAGTCTTACCGGAACACGACATCAATTAGGCTTTCGGCGCTCCTGATCGTCGAGCCAACAGGCCGTGCTCTACCCTTGCGCATACATACGTTGCGAGTCTGAAGGAAGGATGAGCAGCAATGACAAGCGTCAGCGGCTGAGCGGGCAGCCAGAAAAGTAGCGGGGACGGTGTCCCCATCGGGAAGAAGAGTTCACCGCCCCCGCCCTCGGCGATCCGCCCTCGGCGATTCGCCCACTTATCGCCCTTTCACCTAGCCCGCCTTGTAGCGTCTGGTCGCCAAACTGAACCGCTACAGAGCAGGTCTCAACGAAAGGGGGTGGCCCTTGAGGGGCCTCACGAGAACCGCGCCGCCGTGAGGGCGGCCGTCCTGTCTCGCGCCCGGCGAGTGCCGTGAGCACTCGCCGGGTTGCAAAGAACCGTCACGAAGGCACGCCCCCGCTACTGGTTGGCCCCTAGCAAGGCCGGTAGGCCCCCTTCTCGTAAAGGGGGAGCGTGGGTCCGATTCCCACCGGGGGTATCCTTCTGCGCCAATTCCCTGCGCTGTTGAGCATACCGCGCCCGGGCACGGCTGTCGATTGATTTTAGAATCGCTTTTCAAGTGCCTGCTGTTTTCTCGACCGCGCTTGCGCTGCGCAATCGCCATTTAGGCGTCTCTCTCAGCTGGATTCATGCGGAGTTCTCGGCAGGCGTTTCATTTCACGCCGGCTGGTTTCATTTCAGCCAGGGTGATTCTCTTACGGGAATCGATTTCAATGCAAAGCTGTCCAGCGGTCCCGGCCGCCGCCCCCGGGCGACAGACACTCCAGCGCAAAGAACATCTTGAATTTTGGTTGCGGCTCGCGGCGCAGGAACATCGCCCCCAGGTAGAGGCCGGGGGACACCTCACGGATCTCGTCGCGCACGTCCCCCCAGACCCGTGATGTCCCCGCATAGTCCATGACCACAGCGGGGCAGCCGTCCAGCCAGCTCTCGCCGTAGCATACCCGCGCCCGGATGGCCTTGAAGCCACACCACTGGTTAACCAGCGTGCCGTCGCACGCCGAGAAGTGCTTGCCGTGCCAGAGGAAATGGGTCACCTTCGATCGGGCCCCTGCCAACAGTGCCTCGGGGCAGTAGATGGGCAGACCGGGGGCGTACCCAACCGGCACCGTCCCCGGCCCGGACTCCCGGTACAGCCGCTCCAGGTCCGGCCAGTTCATCCTCGCCAATTGTTGAAGCGATTGAGGCCGGACGAGCGGCGGCGGAGCCTTGCCCGCCCCTTCCTGGGCCAGGACCGCGCTCGGTGGGGCCAGAGAACAGGCGAACGCCTCGACAAGAGCGACACCCGCATTCCACCGCGCAGGGAACGGCATGAGCTTCTCCCGTGGCGAGTCCCAGGCCTTCGGGTACATCGTCCCTGCGCTGGCATCGCGTTCACTCTGAAGGTCGATCTGGCCGGTTGCCCTCGGTGGCCAGAGGGCCACGGCGCGGGAGGGGGCGAGAATAGCGGCAGAAGGGCTGACGCCATTGCGGTCGGGTGACGGCGGTGGCGCAAGCGAAGGTTCGCGACGGCATAAGAACGCATTCGGCGGGCTGGTGGCAGGCCGGCCGGTTATGGCTCTTCAGGCGGACGGCGGCGGGTGAATAGACTCACGGCCAGTACTACCAGGAGGATTGCCGCGGCAAGACCAGCGATTACTCCCAGCACGATGTACGTGAGCATCATGAACCCGAACATGGCGGAACCCTCCTGCCGAGGAGTGTAGCAGGAGGCGCGACGGGGTGGAACCGGGCCGTGGCCGGCTCGGGGAGCTGCGGCGACGTGGCGCCGAAGGTGCCGAGGCGAGGCGTCACGGTTTGCCGACCTCGGCAGCCAGGCTCTTGAAGTCGGCCCGGCCGCGCAAGAGATCCAGGTCGGCTTCGCGGAGCAATTCTTGCTTCCCGATGGAGTCCTTGAAGTAACCGGCTTGCTGAGCCTGGCGCAACTGCGCCATCGCTTGACGGGCGTATGTCTCCGCCCCTGCCGCGTCGCCCTTCGCTGCCGCCGACGCCCGCGCGTAAATTCCTGCCGCCGCGAAGGCCAATCCGGCGGGGATGCCGCCCTGGCCGGCCAGGCGGTCCAGGCCGGCGGCGGCCTCCGTCGCCCGGTCAAGGTGCGCCAGGCTGATGGCCCGGTGAACCAGCAGCTCGGGGCCCAGGAAACCCGCGCCGAACTTCAGGCCGCGCTCGCAGTCCGTGAGCGCCTCGGCAAACCGCTGGAGCCGGACGGACGCCATCGCGCGGAGCAGCAGGGCCTGGACCAGGTATCTCGAAGTCCCTGGCAACGCCCGCGGCCGCGCGGCGATCTCCTCCAGGGCCCCAATGGTCTCGTTCGCTTCCGCCAGGGCATCCTTGTCCTTGTCCTGATCGAGGAGCATCCGAATCAGGTTCCCGCGCCGGCCGGCAGCGTACAGAGCGAAAAGCGACTTCGTGGGGAAGTCGTTGGCCAGGGCACGCCAGGCGGCCAGGGCCTCCCGCATGGCGGGCTCGGCCTGGTCAAAGCGGCCGTCCTCGGCGAGCAAGGTGGCCAGGTTTTCGCGCATCCCGGCTTCCTGCTCGCGCAGCTCGGCCGAGCGGGGTCGCTCCTTGGCGGCCTGCGCGGACGCGGCGACGGCTTCGCGATACAGGGACTCGGCCTGCGGTCGCTTCCCGGACAGGCGCAGCCGGGTTGCCAGCTTGTCGAGATGCCGGGCCAGGTCGGCCCGATATTCCGGCACGCCCGCGTAATCGTGTACCAGCTTCTTTTCGACCTCGGCCGCCTCGCCAAACAGCCTCTCCGCCTCCGCGAAGTCCGCGAGTCCTTCGCGGGCCGAGCCCAGGTTGTGCAGGGCCTTGGCCAACCCGCTCCGGTACACGGGCTTGTCGGGGAAACGCCGGCACAGAAGCCGGAACGTGGCAATCGCCTGGCGGAGGTACTGCGCGGCGTCTCGGTCCTGTCCCCGGCTGTTGAGGGCCGAGCCGAGATTGGAGCGGCACTGGGCCAGCAGCGCCAGCGCCTCCTCAGAGGCGGCCGGCGCAGCCTCCACGTCGGCGAGCCCGGCCAACACTTCGCGATAGCCGGCCACCGCCCCGGGGAGGTCGTCCACCAACTCGCGGATAAGGGCCAGGTTCATATGCGTCCTGAGCCTGTCGAGACCGCCGGCTTGCCCGGTCAACTGGAGCGAGCGCTGGAGGGCGTCGATGGCCTCCTGCGGCTGACCCGCCTCGCGCAGCACGTTGCCCAGGTTGTTCCAGGCGTTGGCCTGGCGAGCCATGTACATCGGCTCGTCGGGCTCCATCCGCTGCAGACGTTCGTAAAGTTCCAGAGCGGCGCGGTAGGTCTGCTCGGCCTCGGGCAGCCGGCTCAGCCGGTGCTGAATGGCGGCCACGCGCATCTGTCCCTCCGCCGCGCTGCGCAGCGACTCCACGTCTGTGCCGGCGTCCTGCGCGAGTTCCTGCTGGAGTTTCAGCACTTTCTCGAGGAACGCCTTCTGTTGCGGTTCCAGCTCTTGGTGCCGGGCCAGCAAGTCGCCGATCACTCCGTCGGTCAGGGTGTCCAGGGCCTGGCGGGCCTGCAGCCGCCGTCGGGCCTCGGCGGCCAGGGCGTCGCGGGTCTTCTTCTGCTCCACGAGCACTTCCTGCTCCCGGTTCTGAGCACGGGCCGCGTTCGCCATCGCCCAGAACGCCAGCGTGATGGACACGCCCGTTCCCACGACTAAGAACAGGACGGCGAACCCGACGGCTGCCGCCACCGCCTTGTTCCGCCGGCACCAGCGCCACGCCCGCTCCCAGCGCCCCCGCGGTCGGGCCGCAATCGGTTCGTCGGCCTGAAACCGCCGCAGGTCGGCGGCCAGTGCTTCCGCCGTCAGGTAGCGCTGCTGCGGTTCCTTGTGCAGGCACTTGAGACAGATCGTCTCCAGGTCGCGCGGCGTCGTGGACTGCAACTGCCTCGGCGGCACTGGCTCGTCCGACATCACCTGCAAGATGGTGTCCAGCGCCGTCGCCGCCTTGAACGGCGGACGACCCGTCAGGCACTCGTACAGGATCGCCCCCAGCGCGTACACGTCGCAAGCCGGACCGATGGCGCCGCTCTTGCCGCTCGCCTGCTCCGGCGCCATGTAGGACGGCGTCCCCACGATCGCGCCCGATTGCGTCTGGCCGGCTTCGTCCAGCTTCTTCGCCAACCCGAAGTCGGTGATCTTCGGCGTGCCATCCTCCGCCAGCAGCACGTTCGCTGGCTTGAGGTCGCGATGAATGACGTGCTGTTCGTGCGCCGCCTGCATCGCCCGCGCCAGCGTCTCCACCAGTGCCGCCGCTTCGCGCGCCGGCAGCGGCGTACCGTTCAGTTTCTGGGCCAGACTGCCGCCGGGGCAGAACTCCAGGGAGAAGAAGGGCAAGCCGCCGTGCTCGCCGACCTCGAAGACCTGGACGATGTTGGGATGCTGCAAGCGGGCGATGGCCTCCGCCTCCGTGCGGAACCGGCCCAGGTCGGCCTCGCCGGCGTGGGCGCCGGACAGGATCATCTTCAGCGCCACCACGCGGCCGAGCTTCGTCTGCCGCGCCTTGTAGACGACACCCATTCCACCGCGCCCCAATTCCCTGAGGATTTCGTGGCCCGGAACTGCGGGGTGCTCACGAGAAATGCCGGGCGTGGCCGACGGGACCAGCCTTGCGGCCTCGGCGGGTGGAGAGCTTGCGGGCAGCGTTGCGGTTTCATTCCCGCCATTCGCCAGCAGGGGGCACGCGGACAACGTAACGGCGGCTGCAAGCGCCTCAGCCTCCGAGAATGACTCGGTTGTCCGGCTGAGGTAGCTGATCCTGGCGACTCGACGGCAGCATCGGTCAGACCTTCCTGAGTCGGAGAAGATGGCGCTGCTCGCCGGTGCTGGAACCCGGCTGGGGGGAGGAAGCGCCACCGGGACGATTTTCGCAGATCGTCCCTGCAACGCAAGGATCCCTCTTCAAATCCCGGCGACAGGGTGTCAGATGGCGAGGCCGTTGCGGAGTCGGCAAGGGACGCAGCAGGGACTTCCTCGGCGCGTGCAGTCGGGGCAGAGACCGTTGCGCCAGACAGGCAAGAACGCAGCCAGCGGATGGCCTGGAACGACGGGCGGCTGCGGGGCGGCGAGAGGCCCGGCCGGCCGCTCGGCGGCAATCGGGAGCGGGCTCGGGGGTAGGACAGGCCGCTCGGTCGGGGCAGCGATGCCTTCGTTGACCCGATCCCGGATGTACTGGTTGAGCGACAGGCCATCGCGTACGGCGGCCGCACACCAGACGGCCTTCTCATCCGACGTGATGCGCAGGTCAATACGCACAGTGCCTGGCATGGCGGTCCCCCGAACCATTGTACGCACTACGAGCGCCGGGCCGACGACGCGAATGATGCCACCGCGCGGGCACCCCGGGCCGCAGGGAGGTGCGCCAACCCGGCAAACCTGCCCGAGAGGGCCGTGCGCGGGGCGCGGGAGAGGGGGCCGAGCCTATCCTCCCCGTCCGCCCGCGTCCCGTTCGCACCGACTGCCGCGGAAACCCCTGGAGGATTCCAGGGCACGCCGAAGCATCGTAAGGTGAGTACGCTGTGGGGTATGGAGCGAGTACGGTGTGCCGGCGGGCAGAATCAGCGCCCGGCGGGGCGCGCAGGCTCATGCTTAGGGCGCACTCCGTGGGGCTTCGCGCAGGGCGGTGCGGCTACCGGGGCAGAACGGTTCCGGGGAGCGGCGCCCAGCCCGATCCTCGACAGACGGGACAGACGGGAAAGCCGCCAAGAGGGGGTGGTAGGCCGAGGCGGGAGCACTCGCACAGGGTATTGCAACGGGCACTCGAAAGAGTGCCGTTCGCGTGCGCGAACAAATCCACCACGACATTCAGAGGGATCGCATGGCCGCCCGGCTGTCCGGCCAGGCGCTCCACGCGGCGGATCAAGGTACTGATGTCGCGGCAGGTGTACTCAATCTCCGCGAGCGTCATGAAGCCAGGGAGGGCACGCGGGGGGATGGGGTGCCCGAGCACGTCGGTTCTCGCCTCGGCCGGCCCGTCCCGCTGCCAGCGCCGGACGAAATAGTTGACCTCCTGGCAAAGGGTGCGAGCCTGGTTGGCGTTGCCGTCGCCTTGGCTGCCAAGGACGCACATCCGCAGGTCGATCTGGCGCAGTACCTCGGTTATGGCTCTGTTCAGGCGCTTGTCGTCGAATCGTCGGATGGCGCTGGGGGTCGCTTCAAGCGCGGCCAGAACGGTCGGGAGCGTTTCGCCGTCGGTGAGCCTCCGCAGGGCCTCGGCTTGCGCGTTTGGGACCAGCCTCGCCAGCCGGGCGCCGCCGGCGACGCTGACCGCGCCTTGCTCCACGGCCTCGATCAACGCCGGTGTACCACGGCGGACGATCACCTTGGCCTGGTCCACGGTGCGAGGGCAGACTCCCAGCTCGGCCGCCGCCAGGTTGGAGGTCTTGCCCGCGCCGCCTGTTGCCTTCCGCCCTGCCTTCCGGCGGCGGTCGGCCTCCGGGCCGAGTTCCAGAGCCCGCCGGGCAGCCGCCAGGGCACGTCGGCCGATCGAGAGTGGAGAGGGATGGGCAGAACCAACTTCGGGGACAGGCGCCTCGGCAACGATCATGGCGAACTCCTTTCAGCTGCCATCGTACACCTCGTCGCGCGATGTCGGCAATAGATGCGGTAACCGAATGCGGCAGGACGCGCCGATGGACGCGGAGCCAAGCAGGGGCGCATGATAAGCCCTCGCCACGCTCCCGCATTCTCGCACGCGCGCGAGCCTGCTGGAACACGCGCAATACGGGGCCACCCCGCGGGCAACTGAGGCGAACGGTGGCGGTTTTTACACGTATTGGCCCTTCCCGGTAGAATGTAGCATTAACGCTTTTCAGGAGAATGCTGTGGACACCCCGCAAGACTCGGCCAGGCCTGCTGAGGACGGTTCTGAGGGCAGCAGGCGGACACAGTTCAGGAAAGGGCAGTCAGGCAATCCGGGGGGCAAGCCCAAACAGGCGGACGACGGAGTGGCGCCGCCGTTGCTCCTTCGAGACATGAGGCGGGTGTACCAGACGGACGCAAGCAAGGACAGGACGCCCGCGCAAAGACGGCTACGGAAGTTGCTCGAAGACGACTTCAAGTCGTTCACATCGCAGATGGCGGGGCTGGAGAAGCAGTGGCTGGCAACGCAAGCGGCGCTGCCGGACGTGCCGAAGGCTGACGAGGAGGAGGTTGACGAGGGGACGGAGGCGGCGTTGGCCCTGGCGGAGCGGTGGTTGAGGGAGCATGGGGCTAAGTCGGAATGAGCTTCCCCGGGTCGGCTTGCCTGGCCCCGGCCCACGGTCTGCCAACAGGGCATCGACCGTCGCGGCCGCCTGCACCGCCTTCTGGTTCTGCCGTTCGCTGCGGCCTTGGCGGGCCGCTAACTGGTGGGCGGGGGTCAGGATGGCGTTCCGCATGATTGCTCTCCTCTCCGGCATGGTTGATTTCCTGAAAATCGTCCAGAGGAATCAAGGGTTTTGGCTCGTTGGCGGGTCGAGGTGGCCTCCGGGCTGCCCACTCAGTTCATGCCTCGATCGCCGAGGATTCGGCGTCGTCCTCATCCAGCGGGATGCCGGCGCTCGTGAGGATAGCGTCGAGTTCCTCGTCAACGTACTCGTCGGCGTCCTTTAGGGTCGGCTCCCAGTCCTCGCCGCGCTGTCCGGCCCACTTGATGAGGCACCGCGCGTCCGCTTCTATCATGCCTTGCTCAGAGAGAAACGCGCGAGTCGCGCTCTCATCTCGGGCGAACATTTCGGCCAGGAGAAACCCCAGCCTGTGCCGACAGCGCAGCGACCTTACGGCACCCATGAGAATCAGATCATGCTTCTCGCCGATTCTCTTCATCAGGTCGTCGAGTGTCTCGCCTTCCTCCGCCCCGGGTTTACCCTCAATGAGTCTCAGGGCTTCCTTGAGGGTGAAATCACCGCCGGGCGGTAATTTGCTCCAGCCGGCTGCCAGCCGCACGTACTCGTTGGCTCGCTGCTGGGAGATGGTGCTGCGACCCTCAAGCAAAGCCAGCCACTTCCCGTGCCCCGCGGCGGCCTTCGCCTGGATGAGCACTTCGCCGGCTTTGCGGTAGTGCTCCAGGCTGGCGCGTTCGGCACGCCAGCCCGCTTCGTGTTCGGCGTTCGCCGCGGCGAGCAATGCGGCCGCGTCTGCCCCAGGTCTGACGGAAGCTGGCGGATCGAAGAGGTTCGGGTCCATAGAATCCCTTGGGTTTGATGTTGGCCCGGCTGCCGCCCCCGCGGCAGCCGGGCTTTCTTGCTCAGCGTCCTGCTCTCTTCGCCGCCTTCAGGTGGGTGCCTCGCTGACCATCGACCAGCCCGGCCACCTTTTCCCCAGCCCTGCCGAGCTACCGTCCGGTGAAACGGCGTGAACAACCAACCATTTCCCTCCCGCGGCCCCCTAGAGGGGGGGGCCGCCGGGAAATGGATGGTTGGCACGTGTTCACCATCTCCCGCCACCATCTCCCGGAGAATGGTCGGGCCGCCGGGAAATGGTCACTCCGGCTTGCGGCGGAGCCCTTTGACCTGCCGCTTGGCCCCGCTGCCGATCTTTGCGCTCACGGTCAATTCCTCAATCACTTCCGCCTTCAAGCGAGTCACGGCACGCTGCATCCGCGCATCTGACAACCGTGCCTCGCCCTGGAGCAGGTTCCACCCGTAGCCGCGGTGCTCCGGGTCGAGACGGTCGAGGGCGGCCATTAGTGCGTTGTCGTCCTCGGCGTCCTGCTCGGCGGTTTTCCGCTTCCTTGCGTCCTTGATCGCCTGCTCAGCAGATTGGCGTTCCTCGGCGAAGGTCTGGACGGTGACGTCCCACTTGCGCCCAGTGAAGTCGTCGGCAAGCTTGCCCTCCGACACGTCTACCCCCCATAGTCCGCCGTGACCAATTGAGCCGCCTATGTTGAGCCACAACTTGTGGAGGCCGCTGCCTGTCTCGTACTTCTCACGACGGGACACGAGAGCCCACTGTCGGGCGAACTCGCTCACGCCAGCGAACGCTAGGTCGTCTAGATCGATCGGCTCCAGCGGCGCGTGTTGCGCGCGTGGTGCGCGAGGATGGGCGTGCAGCCAACATCAAGGCAGGCTTTTGACACGGCCAGCAGAAGCGGCCCCATGTCGTAGAGGTTTTCAGCCCGAGCCCCGCCAGGTACCTGCCCCGCGAGCAGCGAGAGGTAGAGCGGATCGACAATCACAACTTCGATACCATCATCGCGCAAACCACGCATCAGCGCGGCGAGGTCGGGGGGCCTTCCCATCTGTGGCAGAGTAAACTGCCACACCAGGTTTCCCGCGAGGTCAGCCAAGGCTAGGTTGCGTGCCTCGCATACGCGCCGCGCAGTCTCCTGCAAGGTGAACGGACCGCTCTCGCCTGAGAGCACCGCCACGCGCACTGATCTCGGCACATGGAACTTCCCCAGAAACGGCGTGCTGCTGGCCAGGCTCACCGCCAGGTCGATCAAGAGGCTAGTCTTGAGGCTTTTCTTCGGTCCGCCGAAGACGGCCGGCTGCCGGGCGACAATGATGCGCGTGACAAGCCACGCTGGCCGGTAGTCCGTCTGGGCAAACGTGGCGGAGTCGATCGGACCCCATTGGAAGCCGGCTGCTACCTGCTCGGGCTTGATCTCCTGTGCCTTGGCCATGAGCAGTTCGCGCAGATGGTCACCGGCCTCTGACCAGAAATCTGCGCAGTCCGGCGGGAGTTTTCGTGCGAGGCTCCAGGCGCGAATGTCCTTCGCCGGGGTCGGTGGCAGCGACCAGAGCACGGGCCGGCGCATCGCTTCAGATAATCGCGCAGCAGTTTGCCGTGCCGCCCTCCATGCCGGGCCACTTACCGTCGGGCTTCGGGTCCCACTCAGCCACGACGACGATGGGGCGGTCGGGGGGCACGACTTGGAGCAGGTCGGCAAGTTGGTCAACACCTCCGGCGTTGCTCGGCCTGCCCACGGCCGCCAGGCCGAGCGCTGTCGCTGTCAGAGTGTCCGAAGCGCCCTCCGGCAAGAACACGGGTCCCTCACGGTCTTGCCACCCGTTGGCGACGAAAAGCCCCCGATTCCCGCCCGGCATTGCCTTCTTGGCTCCGTCGGGATAACGGCAAGTGATGCCGGTAACGGCCCCTCCCGCCGACATCTCCGGGAACGTGTAGCATGGCCGGTCCTCGTTGTCCTTGTGGAACCCGGTCTGGCTGTAGCCGATCAGCGGCATCATCGCCAAGGCGCACTCGGGTAAGCCCAGCTCCCGGGCCAACTCGGCGCGATGGGCCTCGGTGAAGTTGTTGGCCAGTCGTCGCGCTGTCGCGGCCATGTCCCGTGCGTGCGCGGTGCCATTTCGAGATTCTCTCGCGAGCTGCGGGTGTTCTCGTCGGTCTGCTTCACGCGCGCTCAACACTGGGTCATCGACCGCCCGGAACGTCCCGAATTGGGGGTCCTTTTGGGATAGACCCATAAGCACGTGGCCGTTGTGCTGCTGGCCGGGGCGCAACCCCTCGGGCACGCGGCCACACTGGATCGAGCCATCGGCGCCGATGCGGCATTTGTGGTCGCCACCGCAAACCGGACAAGGCTGCTTTCCGGTGACTGACCGATGGGTAGTCGTCATACCGGAACCCTCTAGCCCGGATAGTAGTCAATCGCGGATCGACGCGGGCGCCGGCGGGGCGGCTTAGGCAGTGGCGCGCTGCTACGGCGCTGCTCAAACAGTTCCACCGATTCGGGTGTGATCCTCCATTGGGGGCGGGCCGACAGGTTGGTGGCGACGTTGACTCCGACCAGTTCACCTCGGCGGAGGAAGCCGTGAATCTTGTCCGGGCCGACCTTCCACCGACGGCAGAGGTCCGCAACGCTATAGCCTTGCAGGCCGGTGTCAGTCACGGCGTGCCTCCTGCCGCTTGGCATTCGGCCGGCCGTAGGAAACACGCACACCGAGCCGGGCCAGTTCGCGCTGGGCTTCGGCAGCGGCCTGATGGTCGCCCGCCTCGACGGCGGCCTCCAGGCGGAAGAACCACCACCCGGGCCAATCGATGGTGGCTTTGGAGATGTGTTCGGGGGTGGTTGCTTGCATCGGCGTATCCTCGGCAGTTGGCGCTCTGATCGGCCTTCTACCGTGGATACCTAACGGTTAGTGTGAGCCAGGCTCACTGTTGCCGTTAATCTTGGTGGATGGGTCAGGGCGAACGACGTGCCAAGGGGAAGTTCCGGGGGGCGGGGCGTACCACCACGCGAAGTCCGTGTTGTCGATGTACTTGTCGAGGTGGTCCGCCAGCGCTGGCAGCCTCTTGCGTCGAAAACGCTTCTTCTGTCGCTCTAGTCCCACGCGCAAGGCTTGGTCTGCCTTCTCACCCGGCGAAGGCGTTCCACACTTTTTCGTGTGCCCGCGTCTACGGGTACGCTTCTCGGTAGCAAGGTGATCTGTCAATGCCGTGAATCGTTCTCGCAATTGGGCGGCCGTTTCCGTGTCGTGGGCTTCGTCAGCTTCCTTGATCTCCTGCGCCAGATCGTTCAACTCCTTCTGGTATTCTTTCAGCGCCAGGTTGTCACTGCTCTCATCCCGCCCGTAACGGGGGACCGGGGCGGCGCCGGCGGGAGGCGGGTAGAACTCTTCGATCGTGAATCGTCGATTCGGCTGGGCTAGCAACCGGGCCAAGTGGCGAAGAACGCTGTCGGACCGATCCGTGAAAGTGCCAGTCTCACCGTTCTCCTCAAAATGGACGCGCCAGACCGAGCCATCAATTTGGAAGCGGTTGGCGACCGGCTGCTGGGAGCCATGATAGGCCGGCGTTGTCGCTTCTAGGGAAGGTGATGCGGCAGTGGCCGGGCCAAGGGCGGGCGGCGGCGATGTGGCAAGCGCGGCCACCAGGACAGCGGGTGGCTTGTCTCGTTGGCTGTCCGACAGGTGTCTGCGGAGATCCTCGGTCACGTCCGCAAGGAATGACTCCAGAGCCTGGCGATCCGCGGCTCTCAACTGGCAGCACTCAAGGCGGTACACCCCATGGGCGTCAGGCGCTCCGGCGGCTGTCAGCAGATGACCCCACATACCGACGTGTCTGAATGCGGGGGTCCGTGGGTACAGTCCCCGAAAAGGCTCCCACAGCACGCGCCAGGGTGCTGGATTGATCGGGATTTCCGTCTCGCAAAAGGCGGTGTGTAGAGCCGCGAGTAGGGCGTACTTCGTGGCAAGGGAGTATGGGCGGCGGTCTATTGGCAGGCCGCAGCCCGGGCCCGGGTTCGCCGCCCGCTCCTTCAGATACTGGAAGCATTGAAGTAGGAAGTGTGGGCGGGCCCCGGGCTGACGCAACAGGCCATTAACGCCCCACGCAATATCTGCGAATGGAGGGAAGGGCATGAAAACGCACTCACTCAGCCGGGCCGCCCGGTCGGCGTCTTGGTGAGTGCGTCAAGGCGCCGACCGGACCGCTCAGCCCCCGCGCGGCCGCTTGGGGGCCTCACCCGACGTATCGATTATACCGTTATCGGCGTCGGGGCATGGTCCTTCCGCGGGGGATTGTCGCCGGCTGACGGGGACGACATCGGGGAGGGCTCGGCGAACAGCCACTTGCGCACGTGGTCGGCGACGGCCTTCAGCCGCTCGTCGCTGATGCGTTCCCGGTAGACACTCGCCATGTCGTCCCGCGCGTGGCCCATGATGAAATCGACTGCCACCTGATCTTTCGCCTCACCGCCGATCGTCTCGAAGGTATGCCGCAAGGCATAGAAGTTCCGGTTGCCGTTGATGCCGAGCGAGTCGAGCAGCTTCCGCATTTCCACACTGAGCGGGTTATTCGTGTCCCCCTTGAACCAGCCGCCTCCGTACTTCGTGATGAACACCAGCCCGGCATCGGCCTCGTCCTTGGGCTCCTGGCGGTTCGCCAGCACGTCCTGCAAGGCGGCGAGGGTTTCGGGCCAGAGGGGACAGCGGCGGTCGATGCCGGTCTTCGGCCGGTGATAGCGAGCCTGTCCACGCTCCAGATCAAGCCCGGACAGGGGCAGCGTTCCGCAGTCGGCGTTGCCGTACCCGCAGTTCACCCCCAGCAGGATCATCGCCTTGAGCTGCACGCCAGCGGCGGCCAGCAGGCGGCGGATTTCCTCGGCCTCGAACATGCGCAGTCCTTTGCCGGCGCGCTCCAGCCGCAGAACCTTCTTGCTGGGTCGCTTGAACCCGGGACCGAAGCGGACGGGTTTGTCGATCAGGCCGGCCTCGAATGCGTGCTTGAACACGGAGCGGACGCGCTGGATGTCGTTGCCCAGGCAAACGGGACTCCTCCTCGCTGCGATCTTGGCGCGGAGCCCTCCGAAGTCGTCGGGGTCGATGTCTGCGACAAGCCGGCCCTTGCCAAAGTGTGAGATCAGCAGGTCCGCCGTCGCCTTGTACTCCGCCCATGTCCGTGGGGACAACTCGCCGGCGTCCAGCAGGGCCTGCTTGTGATTGAGGAAGCCATTGGCCACGTCCTTGACGGTCAGGTCCCCGACCTCGGGGCGCGGCTTCCGGCCAGCGTGCAAGGCGTCCTTCTGTTCCAGGTACTTCTTGAGGGCGCCGTCAGGATCGGACCACGAGCCGAAGTAGTGGAGTTTACCCCTGATCTTCTTGGCCCAAACGCCAGCGGCGTGCGCGAAGAGGGGGAAGTCGGGGTAGGGCTTGTTCGGCTTGGCGGGCGCGGTAGGATGGCTTTCGGACATGGTGACGTCTCCTCACAACGGGTGTCACTGTGTTCGCGGCCGGGGCGGTAACGACGCTCCGGCCACTTTGCTAATTCTATCGGGCGTAGTAGCGGGTGTAAAGCGAAAAGCTGAGGAACGCAAATAATGTCATAAATCCTTGCTAAAAAGACATTTGCGCCCGTAGCTCAGGGGATAGAGCATCGGTTTCCTAAACCGAGGGTCGCAGGTTCGAATCCTGCCGGGCGTATTGATATTCCCCCTCCGCATATCCCTCATCACCCATCGGCCCACACAAAACAGGGCTTTTCGTGCCGTCCGCCTCCGGGCGTGGGTTCGGGTGGGACTCGCCCGGGGGGGGCTTGGGGCCGCTTGGTGCAGCGCATTTCGCAGCGCACTGCATGTGGTCCTCGGTCACCTGCAAGTAGTGGTCGGCCGCTACCCGCTCGGAATTGCCGATCCAGGCGCTGACCACGTGCGCCGGGAACTGGTCGGCCAGTTCCGTTTCCCGGGTCGCCCGCATGTTCTGGAAAGGCTTGGTCCACGGGGTCAGGCCGGTCCGGCGGATGATCTTCAAGAGGGTTGTCCGCCAGTTCACCTTGGCGTCCCGGCTCCGGGTAATGACGTAGGCGGGCTGGCCCTCCCTCATCAATTCCCTGGCCTCTTCCTCCCCGGCAATCCATGCCTCTTCAAGGAAGGGACGCAGCTCCGGGAAGATCGGCACCCATCGTTCCCCTTTCCCGGCGTGGTGTTCCGTCTTCGGGGCCGTCACCCTCATCTTGCCCTGGTCCCACAGCACGTCGGGCCATTGCAGCTTCAGTGTCTCGGAAGGGGTCCGCAACCCGCCGTAGCGGGCCAGGGCCACGATGATCCGCCATTCGTAGTCCGGGCAGGCGTCCAGCAGCTTCGCCGTCGATTCGCGGGTTACGAAGAATTTGCGTTTGGCGTTGGCCTGGCTGCCGCACTTCAGGTCGATGAATGGGCTCTCGGGGATGAGCCGTCGGCGCTGCGCGGCCCGGAAGAACTGCTTGGCGTAGCCGATGGTACGGCTAACGGTGGCTGGCGAGTAGCCTTCGCCGCGGAGCCAGTCAACGAACTGGTCCGCCTCGCCGGGCGTCACGTCGCCGAGCCGCGTGTCGGCGGTGAAGAACTTGACGATGCGATTCCGGGCCATGTCCAGGTTGAGCCAGGACATCTTCTTGCTGCCCTTCCGCTCGTCAATGTAGCCGTCGAGGAACTCGGCCAGCGTCGCAGTCTCCACCGTGGCCCGCCCCTCAATCAGCCCCACGGCCGCCAGCTTCGCGGCCATGCGGTCCCCGAGCCCCTTGACCCAGGCGGCCGTCTCGTTGTCGATGGACACGTTGGCCATGCGGGCGGCGAGTAGGGCCTCGAACTTGTGCCGGAACTTCTCTGCGTCCTTCCTGGACAGCTGGCCGAGCCGGATGGTGTGGCGCTTGTGGTCACTGCCGTAGAACTGGACGCTGCAGCGCCCGGCCTTGTCGCGTGAAATGCTTGCCATGAACCCTCCGTCGTGTAGAATCCTCGGTGCATGAACCCGACGCCGCGTCGGCCCGTGATGGGGGCGGCGCGGCGTTACTCATTTCATGGGCGCTAGAACGTTTGCAGGTTTGGAGGCGGTTTCGGACGGCTGTCGAAGGTTCCCGCAAAGGGGGCTACGCAGCCCGGCTTGGTAGAGATCGTGTGTGGTCCAATCTCGATTGATCCGGAACGGCCATCGTCCAGGGTCAAGGTGTAGCGCTCCGACCGGATGCGTTCTCCCGTCAACTCAATGTGCCCATTCCACGACTCGACGCCAACCGTCGCCGTCGGGGTGATCGTGATTTCGCCTTCCACCCGCCGAAAAACAAGGCGCCCGTCCTCCGTCGAGAGACTGCCAACGAACTTCATGACGCTTACTCCTCGCTTAGAGTGATCGACCGCGCTGTGCGGTCGGAGTTCCCTTTCACTTCCGCCGCGGCTTGCGGCCCTTCTTCGGCGGTGGCGACTCTTCCGCCTTGCCCATCGCGATCGCAAGCAGCATCTGTTCGGCTGAGGCGCCCACGGCCTTGGCCAGCGTCAGGACCACTTCGGCCCGCGGCGAGCGGTGCCCTTGTTCCCAATTCTGGATCGACCGCAACGGCAAGCCCGTCTTGGCCGCCAGGTCCTCTTGCGTCAAGCCGGCCTTCTCTCGGGCTTCCTTGAGCATGTCATTGAACCCCATCTCTACCTCCGTCGTGTGACGGAGGAATCTTACTGAGCCCGGCGGGAGCCGCACAGCGCGGCCGCCCGCCAAGAAAAATATACGCCATATTGACGGCCACGTCAAGGTGACGTATACTATATGTACGTCATTATGACGTGGCTGCAACGCCCGCCCGTCCTCGCCCGCAAGGAGCCTCCCATGACCCTCACATCAATCTGCTTCACGCTCGCCGCGGTCTGTGCCTTCGTCGGCGTGGCCCTGGGGTCCTCCTGGCTCTGGCTGCCGATCGGCGGCGGGATGCTGGTGAACGCCTGGCTCTGGAGCGATTCGGAGGACGACGACGACGCCTGAGCCTCCACGGTGAAGGCTGCTCCCACCACAAGCGAGAGCGGGGTAACAGGCTGCCTCACTGCCTGGCCCTGGGCTGACGCTAACCCTTAAAGCCGCGGGTCGTCTCCGCGGCGTGGGACTTCCTCAAGTGCCCGTGGCCAATGATCGCCCCGGATGCCCCAGGACGGCACCATGCTGGGCCGGAAGGTTGTCCCTGGCGACTGTGGGCAGCGCCTGCCGCAGCGCGGCGATATGCCGGCAACCGCCCGGCCGGTTCGAGCGGAAGGCGCGATCGGGGCAAGTGCAGGCCGTCAAGTCGCGTGTGACAGTGTGGGCGTCCTCCCCGCCAAACTTGCGGACCCGGAACCCGGTGCAGCGGCCGCCGTCGTACAGGGCCTGGAGCCAGTAGGGCGCCTCCTCGCCGCGGGCCAGGTCGGTGATGCTCAGGACCGCGTTGCCGCGCCTCACGTCATCCACGGTCGCCCCGCCGACGAGGTACGCCAGGACGTTCACGGGTTGAAGGGGCTTGCAGGGCGGGCACGTTGCGACGGCGGCAGTCATGGCCCATGAACGCCTTCTCTTCGGCGGCCGGATATTGGCATGGTTCCGCCGCTCGCATCCCAGGGAGATTAGAACTTTTGCCGTGTGGTTAGCGAGAATCAACCGCCGGCTCCGCGAGCGCTGCACTGGGCGCTGCACCGACCTCGCTGGCCGCACGCATCCGCTCACAACTGCCGCGGCGTCGCACCCGGCACCCCGCGCCCGTGAACATGACCCACACCACCGTACACGACGGGCGGAATCCCCGATGGCTCGGGCTCGCGCTCGCCGAACCAACATGCCAGCGCCACGGCCAGCACGAGGTCATCGTGGTCGCGCTCCCTCCACGCCTCGAAGCTCTCGCTGCCCGTGGCGAGGTTCACCTTGACCCGGAACGTCGCCATGTCGCGAGCCAGGGGCTGCGCCAGCTCCAGGGCGGGCGACACCTGGAGCCGCCGCGTGCCCAGCAACACCTGGAGCACGCCGGCCAACTCACGCTTGGGGACCGACCAGCAGCCATCGGCGAATGCCGCGTGGGCCCCGCCCGTGATGGTGATGGGGATCATCCGGGCCGCGGGCCTGGCAACCCGCAGCATGTCGTACACGGCCACGCCGACCCCCGTGCGGTCCACGGTCAGGACGGAGCCGGTCAGGGGTCCGGCCCCGTAGCGCTTCACCACGGCGGCCACGATGTTCGGGTAGGGCGTCCGCAGCGGCCAGCGCTCCAGATGTCGGACCGCGTAGCGCCGCACGCACCTTTCCTCCTCGCCGTGCTTCGTTCGCTCCAGCACGGCCAACGCCGTGTAGTCGCTCATCTGCCCGAGGTCCAGGCCGGCGAAGTAGGCCGGCCGCGGTGGGGGTGCAGGCATGGTCAGACTCCGAAGTCCAGGGGTGCGACGGCGGAGGACAAGGCCGCGTCGATGTCCTCCTGGCGGAACAGGCTGTCGATCATGTCCCGGAACTCCAGCTCGTATTCCTGGCTGTACCAGTGGTCCCCCAGGGCGGCGCGCTCTTCCTCCAGAAATCCCGGCGTGATGCGCGGGCACTCCGCGGCCGTGATCTTCGCCCGCTCCCACGGGGTTCGCGTGCTGCCGCGCCACTCCTCATAAAACCATCCGCGCCGGCCGAACGGCGTTGACAGGGCGACCAGCAGGCCAGCGCTCACGGCCAGCATCGGGCGGACGGTGTAGTAAAGCGCATCGGGCACGCGGGCCGCCTCGTCGATGACAAGGAGCCGCACGCCAGAGAAAGAGCGGACCGTCGCCTCTTTCCCGGGCAGCGCGATGACGCGGCTGTCGTTGGCAAACGTCATCGAGAGGGCGGTTTCTTGCACGCACGGCACGGGCCGCCCCAGGGCGTTGTACAACCGCCTCACCTTGTCCTTGAATAGCTCGCCGCTCTGGCGCTGGGTGGGCGAGAGCAGCAGCACAAGGGCCGGGGAGTTGAGCAGTGCCTCGCGGAGAGCCAGGGCGGCGGCCGTCATGCTCTTGCCGCTCTGGCGACTACACAACATCAGCTGGCGGGAAGAGCGGGAGGCGCAGGATTTTCGTCTGCCAGGAGTCCGGTGTCAGACGGGCAGCCCGGAAGATCCCCGCCGGGTCCTGGCGCAGCCTGGTCAAGAGCGGGGTCTGCTGCCGCTCCGTCTCCAGTCGGTCCACCGTCCGGGACAAGTCCCGCAGTGCAGCCCGGGCTGCCGCCCGGGCTGCCGTCGCCGTCGCCATGCTGCCTCCCTCCCCCTGTCAACCGCTCAAGCCGCTGCCGTAGCTCCTCGACCTGCCGGGCCGTCTCGTCGGGTTGCAATGCTCTGACAAGGACGCTGCACGCATAGGTCACACCGTTCGCGACCTTGGCGTCAAGGTCGCCCCGCCTCATCTCGTTGATGGTGCGGCCCAGCATCGCCACGACCTCGGGGACCGTCGTCAGCGGTGCGTCCGGCGTGTCCGGGTCCAACACCACCGCGGGCTGGCTGCGCCGCTTTCCGCCAGCCGACCGGCCGGCGGCGCGGGCCTCGGCGTGGTCGGGATCGTGAAAGACGCAATGCGGCTTTCCGGGCAGGGCCGTCGCCTTGCAGCGGCTGCCGCGCGTCGTCGTCGCCTCGCACTGTCGCCTCTCCAGCACAAGTAGGACCCCTGTACCCCGTCTACCTTGGTAGGGCGATGAAAACGCGCCAGGATCGCTCAGGAGGTGTCCTGGCCCCCCCCTGGGCCCAGCACCAACCGCTAGCGCCGCCTCGGCACCGCCCCCGCGAGGCGGGCCAACTCGTCACCGAGGGCCAGCTGGCGGCGAAGGGTCGCCTCCTCATCGTCAACCCGGTCTGCCAGTGACAGGCGAACGGGCCGGCGAACGCCGCTCCACGACAGGGCTCCTCTCGCCGCCTGGCTCATCGCCGCGCCGTCGTGGCCGAAGGGCTTCTGTTTCAGCCAGATAGGTGTGGGAGTCAGCGCGATGTGTCGAATGACGTGCCGCCACTGCAAGCCGTCGCCCAGCGTGACACGGGGGAGCAACTCCGGCGAGACGAACCGCACCCGCGTCTTCAGCGCTTCCTCGATCTGCTCGGTTGGCGTGTCCGGAAGCCAATGAACTTCCAACCTGCCCCACAGGCTTTCATCGGTTGGGTCGATTCGGAATCGCGTGGCCCTGCCGGTGTTGTGGGACACGGAGCGGGCCATGTGGTCGGCGGCCGAAAGTGGAGAAGCATCGGCCTGATGTTCCAACGGCAGGGGCGGCTCATAGCCGTGCCGGATCATCGCGTTGCCGGTATCGCAGAATTGCCGGCAATCGTCGGCGTTGAATTCGACGGGCTGAATCTCTCCTGTCTCGTGATTGCTCACCCAGAATCGGCCGGGCGCCAGAATTTGCTTCCAACATCTGAACATGTCACACTCTCCCATGTCTCAAGTGCGGGGGCGATACCGCACCCGAGTCAAGCCCGCGTCTACCGCCGCCGCACGGGCGCCCCAGCAGGGCAAACGCATCTAATTCCCCATAAGAAGGCCAAGAATCGCCTCGCGGATCTCGTCGTTCCATCCCGCTTGCAAGCGTTTCTTCTCGATGCCGCCCGTGCTTGATTCGTCGCGCCGCAACAGGGAGACTACCCAGCGACGCAGCAAGGCGAGGTTGGCCGCGGCATTGCCGGTACGCGCTCGGTTGCGATCCTCTGCGAAATACATGTCCAGCACCCAGTGGAGCCCGTTTTCAATTCCCCAATGGCCACGAATCGCCACGGCCAACTTCTTCGCCTGAGGCGACAGACTGCTGATGAAGTAGCGCACCTCCGACTTCTCCACGCCCCCTTCCTGGTAGGTCCGGGTACAGCGAGCGATGCTCTTCAGGTCGCGCCACGCCTCTAGGTTGCGCAGCGTCTCCGGCACCGCCATGGTTTGCGTGCGGCGCGTCTCCTGGCGACCGTGGCCCTTGTCGTACGCCGTGTGCGTCCGCACCGTGGCCGATCCCTGACCGTCGTCCACGGCCTCGAACGCTGCGACGATGTCCTCTTCCAAATGGTCCTGATTTCCTTTCACCGCCAGCACGTAATCCGCCCCTTTGTCGCGAATCTTGGCCGCGATCTCCTTCTGGCACCCCATGGCGTCGATGGTCACGATGGCCCCGGTCAATTCCAACACCTCCAACAGCTTGGGAATAGCGGTAATCTCATTGGACTTGGTGGCCACAACCTCTTGGCCCAGCAGCAAGTGATTCGCCGTTGCCCAGGCGCTGACGACGTGCAGTGGGTTCTGGCCCTTGGCCTTGTCCAGAGTGGCGCGCACCGTCTTGCCGTCAATGGCCACCAACTGGCCGTCGGTGCTCTCCTGCAGGGCCGCCACCCACTCCAGGAAACAGGTAACAAAGGCCTTGCCATCCAGGGCGGCAAACACCCGCGTGAACGTATCGTGCGACGGCGTGCCATTGGGCAAGTCCAGGTATTTCTCCAACCAGGCCCGCTTGCTGGTGCCGAACTTGGCCATGGCGACGCAATCGTTGGCGCCGCTGACGACGGCACACAGGGCGATGAAAAGGATGTCCAGCAGGTCGTGACGTTTGGTGCGGTTCACCCGCGGGTCCGTCAAGGTGGCGAAGGGGGAAAGCAAGGTACCGGCGCGGGACTGCGACATGCCGATTCTCCTCCGTGAGACGGGCGACTTCGAGGAGAATCATTCGCGAGTCCCTTGTCCCAGACTACTGAACAGCCAATAATGCACAGGCGTTTAGATGCGTTTGCCCTGGGCACCCCAGCCATCGCGGCCAGCTCATCACCGAGGGCCAGCTGGCGCCGCAGCGCGGTCGCGTCACCCCCACGATGGCTCATGGAGACCATTTCCGCCTCCGGCCGCGCCTGCCGGCTGGCCTGCCCGCCGACGAGGGCGCGGGCCTCGTCGAGCAGGTCCTGCAAATCCTGGCCGACACGGATCAAGTCACTTAGGACGGCTTCTGCGGTTCGTCGTTGTGCCATGATTTCTCTCCTTTGGCGGGCGATGAAGTAGGTGTTAGGCTGTCACGGACTCGGGAACATCCTGCGCGGCAGACGCTCCCGTTGCTGGCGACTCCGCGGCGGGCGGCGCCGTGGCGGGCGTGGCCGTCGCTATCGCCGCGTCGAGCAGGCGGCCCGCGTCATCATCACCCGCGAACATGCTGAGCACCGCCCGAGTCGCCTGGTGCGCCTGCAAAAGCGGAGTCAGGCTATCGTGAATCTTCGCCAGGATGGCGTCCGTCGTCTGCGCCAGGCGGGCCTTGAGGCTCTGGTACATCTCGCTCTTGCGGGTCGTTATCAGGCGTTGCACGGTCTGCAACGCCGCGACGCGGGCCTGGTCGAGGGCGGCCTCCGCTTTGGTCAGGGTCTGACGCAGGTACGTCAATGTGGTCAGGGCCTGGTGCCGGTCCAGCGCGGCGAGTTGCTGAGCACCGCCCGGGATGGGGTTGGCCAAAAGCTCAGCCCGCTGGCCCTCGACAACCGCCGCCTCCCGTTCAGCCGTGGCCAGCTCGGCACGGAAGGCGGCCAGCTGGCTCTGCAGCGCGGCGAACCGGGCGATGGTGGGGTCATCGCCCAGGGCGAAGACGATGGCCAGGCGGAGGGGCTCGGCCATCGCCGACGGGGGCAAGAGCCCGCTGGGCGCCCGGTGGCTCGGGGAGCCGGCTGGCGAAGCGCAGGACCAACTCCAGACCGGTCCCCCTGATCTCGACATCAACGGGCTTGTGCAAGCCCAGGTTCTCGCGGGCCGGGGTCCAGGTCAATTCGGTCGTTTCGCTCATCGAACTCGCTCCCTTGAAAAAGCGGCGCCGGGCCGGGGCGGTCAAACACCAGCCCAGGACGCCGCGGCGGGCACGCCCCGCCGCTGCCGGCCCCGAAGGTCTGGACGGGGCCAACGTCGCTTGCCGCCTACGCCGGCGGCGTGAAAATGACGACCCGTGCAGCGCCGGGTGCAGCACTGTAAGGCTCCGTGGTCAAATTCCACCTGGCGTATCGCCAGGGTTCGAATCCGGCGAGGATTCGCCAGGGGCTTCCGCCGGGAGCCGTTGCTGCTGGCAGGCCGTCGGCGCCCCGGTGATACTCCGGCATCGCAAGCCCCACGACCGCAGCGCGGCCTTGAGAAAGTGCCTCAAGCGGATGGCGGACGGCACGCTATCGGGCAGCGCCTCCAGCTCGACCACAAACCGCTCGCCGGACTTTTGGGTCACGGCGCCTCCTGGGAGAGGATGGTTGCAATCCGCTCCTTGTGGTACTTCACGCAGACGACCAGAGCGGGCGTTATTTCGTTGGCCGGGCCGACAAGGACCGGCTCGCCATCGACCAACTCGAACCGCAGTCCGCGGATCTCCACGGCGGCAAGGAGCCGCGCGACCGGCATCGGCCCCAGAAGCCGCTGCACGCGGGGCGGCAGGTTATCGCGGTCGTCGATCACGGGCTTGCCTCTCTTCGTCGTTGGGATCCCGGCCTGCGCGGCGGACGCATATTCTGCCGGGCGTCGGATAGCTCATCCCAAACCGCCAGGCGTCCCCCTGGGTGACGCCGCCGCCGATCAGCCGCCAGCGCTCACGACGCCGCCGGCGAAACCATGTGACCCAGGGCGGAGAGACTTCGAGTCTCAGGCATCGTCACGCCACTCCCCGAGTATCAGGACTGGCGGTCCTGGTGGAGTGATGTTTCTCGCATCCTTCGTGCGAGTACCGGGACTCCTTATAGAGTCCCGTCCCGGTACTCGCGAATACCGGGATTCGTCGCTTGTGTCCCGCCACTCCCGCCACTCCCGGCAGTGGCCTTTTCATCGTCGCAAAAGCGCCTGCGAAGCCCCTTCACCTCCCGCGGCACACAGTTTCGCGGTCCCACATTCCTGATGTGGGCGACCTGCTCCAGGAGTTTTTCGGTCTCCAGGTGATGCACGGCACGGCGTCACTTTTGTGCTGCTCAAGTGGGCAAGGTCGCGTGCCTCGGTGTACCCCACGATGGCAAAGCGATCGCCGGCCTTGGCCGCAAGGTCGTCAACTGCTTTCAACAGTCGGCTGGCCTCATCCTTTTCCTGTCGGGCCTGCTTCTCGGTCGTGGCCGCCTGTCGGACTTCCCGCGCTCCGTTGACTGACACC
The DNA here is from genome assembly GCA_963827935.1 of uncultured Planctomycetota bacterium. GTDB lineage: Bacteria > Planctomycetota > Planctomycetia > Gemmatales > Gemmataceae > DATFNV01. The sequence continues at coordinate 360,245 of CAWHCN010000009.1, forward strand.
TCCCACACCCGCCCCCCGAAGTCCTCGCGGAGCTGCCCCTCGGTGATGTCCAGAGCCCACTGCCCCCCCTGCCCAGCCGATCCGCCGGCGGTCAACCAAAGCCTGTGCTCGCCAGTTCCCGGCTCGTATTTCTCCCGACGGTTCACCAGAAGCCACTGCCGGGCCCATTCTTGAAAACCGGCGAACGCCAGGTCTTCCAGTTCCAACGGTTCGAAGGGGGCCTGAAGATTCTTGCGCGTGTGGTGAATCAGGATGGGTGTGCAGCCTGCGTCCAGGCACGCCCTGCCCACGGACATGAGCAGCGGGCCGACCTCGAAGAGATTGGCCGCGTTGATGTCCTTGCCTTCGACGCCGGCCAGAAGGCAGAGATAGGCGGGGTCGATGACCAGCACCTCGATCTTCTTGTCCTTCAGCCCCCGCGCGAGCGCCGCCACGTCGATGGGGTTGGCGAGCTGCGGCAGCGTGAACCCCCAATAGACCGACACCTCGGCCAGGTCGATTCCCTTGGCCTTGCAGACGCGCCGGGCCGTCTCCTGTAGCGTAAAGCCACCCGATTCTCCCGAGAGGATCGCGACGGTTAGCTTGCGGTAGACGCGGAACTCTTCGCAACCAAGAAACGGCATCCCACTTCCCAACGAGAGTACCAGGTCGATGATGATGCTGGTTTTGAGCGTCTTGCGCGGGCCGCCAATCAGGACCGGTAGGCCACTGATGATAAGCCAACGGATCAGCCAATGAATGCGGTAGTTGGCGTGCGCGAAGATTCGGGAGTCGATTACATCAAACTTGTAGGCCGCCCGGCCGGGTGTCTTCTTTTCTCCGTCGCTGGCGGCATCGTTGGCCTGGCCCGCGAAGGAGCCGCTCCCCATTGTCGCTCGTGGGCCGCGCTCTGGCCGTGGCACACCGGACAGTCGCGCCATGATGGCGCGGGCATCGCGGAAATCGGTCGCCTTCCCGCTTTTGACCAGGTAATCGAAAACCGAGATCGGCCTGTCTCCATCCCGAAAACTCTTGAAAGCCCCCCTCTCCGCCTCCCCCGTCCCGTCTGCGACGCCCGCCGACGGATTCCTGTCACCCGTCGGGGACCACGGGTCGCGCGCTTCAAGCCACCCAGGCCCCTGTTGTTTGCGGGTCAGGATGTCGCCGTAAACCGAGTCCAGCGGCAGGGACTGGAGTGCCTTCCTTCGCCATTCCCTGAGCTGCTCCTTAAACGGCGACTCCTGATGTCCATTTCTCTCAGCAGTTGTCACGCCGGCACCTCCTCGTTGAGGCGCCGTAGTGCCACGTCAAGGCGAGCCTCGTCAACCGTGTCGAAGTCGAGGGGGACGTAGGGCTCGAAACCCCGGGGCGAGAATCGGTAGAACAACCCGCCCCCCGGCTTGGACCGCCAGAAAAACGGACACCACACCTGATTCCCGCGGCCGTCGGCGGAGATCGTGTCGCGCTTTGGGAAAACCTCTATGCCCTTTCCGCTCTTGGGATCGGCTAGGTTTCCATCGGTCAAGTCGGCATCGTAAGGAACGATCGCACAGCCCAGCTGCCGCGCCTTCTTTGCCGGCACGGGCGAATCGAAGAAAACCCACACATGCCAACCTGTCGCACTGCCGGAGCGCTCAAGGTGGGCGTGTACTCCAATCCGATAGCACAGCGCCTGAACAGACAAGGCGACGGCCAGTGGGTCCGCCAGTGGTGCGGAATGGTCGCCCTGTCCGTCGAAATCAATGCAAAGCCACTTTGTTGAGCCGTCGGGTGCGGGGGCGTAGGTGCCGATCTTGAAGCATCCCGATTCCTCGCCTCCGTCCGGGTGTTCCTTGGAAAACCAGCGAATGCGCGTATGTCGCGCTCGTCCGAAACAGTGCGCCCGGAGGAGCGCGTCGATGTCGTCTCCGCCGTGAGCGGGGCAAGGTTTACCCCACCTGGCAAGGTGGCAGACAACATCCGTCCGATTGAAGAACCGTTGTCGGAGTAACGCCACGGCGGCAGCAGCGCCGGCGACGTGGCGGAACATGCGCAGGTCGTACTTGAAACACGGGGAGGCGTCGTCCCGGCCTGACTCGGCAATGACGTAGCGTCCGAGTCCGTTGTCAAGCGTTGCGCATCGCGCCGTGTGCGGTGGCTCGAAGGTGCAGCCCTCGGTGCCCCCGCAGACGTGACAGGGGGCGTGCCAGGAGACTTCGCGTTCCGCGGACCCATCAACCCCGCCGCATATGATGCAGGGGGTCGCACGGGACACGGACTCGGTTCCGCCATCGACGGCGGCCGTCTGTTGGTCGAGCGGGATGGTCACAATCGCTCCCTCATGCCTCGCCGTCCGCAGGCGCGATTCGCGAAACCGCAAAACCGCCCTAAAAACCGGGGCCCCTTCGAATCGGTCAATGACTCGAACCGCCCGCGAGCCGGTCCACGTCCTCGCGCAGGAATCGCGGGGACCGTCCGACCATGAGCGCCTGGAGCCGGCCGCGGCTGCGAAGGTTGTCAATGCTGTTCACGCAGACGCCCAACCTCTTGGCCGCCTCGGCTCTGCTCAGCCAGACGGGCTCCTCTGCGGCGTCGGCGGTGGGCGTGGCCGTCTGTCCCAGTTGGGCCACGACCTGGGCGACGATGGCCGCGACGATTGGGCGGAGGTCCAGCGTCACGGTCAGCCCGGCGGCGGGTTCCGGCTCCGCGTTCGGGGCGGGGCGTAGGGGCAGGATGCGCTCAGGAGGCACGCGCCACCTCCTGCCGCAGAGCGGCATCGGCCGTGCTCGGCTTGTGGTCGAGCGCCCGCTCGCGGGCCACGGCCGCACGCAACAGGACGCGCAGGGCCCTGGACTGGCGGTCCAGCTCGACTAGCCGTGAGCGGATCGCGTCGGGGTTGAGGGCGTCGACCATCGCTACAGGGTCAGCGGTCGCGGTGTCCATAGACACCACGCTACAGCGGAGTTAGCGGAGAAATACCGGAGAATGCGGCGGAGTTAGCGGAATTGCCCATCAAACAGGCGTGAGGCGCCAGCCGATGCTGTCTGGCCCGTCGTTCTGCCGCCTGGGTTGGAATCGGAGGCGCGTATCGGCGAGGCCATCGTTCAAGCCGTCAACCGCGTCCTTTGTCCCCAGGACTTCGGAGGGGCATGGGATGCTGGGCGGCCAGCCTGCACTCTGGAAGGCGTCGAGGATGGCGAACTGTGCTCGCGCCTCCCGTCGATAAAGGCGTAGCGCCGCGTCGTCCAGGGATAACTGCCTCGTTGCCCTGTCCCATCGGGGCCGACTCGTTGCAACTTCGGCGGCCGTCTCGTGGCGGGGCTGTTCATTCTTGCGTGTCGTCGCGGCCTGCATCTCGTTCAGTGCCCGGATGATGGTATCGCGAGCGGCGAGGTATTCGGCCTTGTTCCACCTGGGAGCGCGATGCGGCGGGGGCGGCAGGCAGTCTTCTGGGAAGACATCGCGCCAGAGTGCCCACAGCTCCCCCGCATGCTTCTCCCACTGTGCGGCACCGAGGCGGGCATCCGCCATCGCGGCTATCTCCACCCCGGCGAGTTCCTGGCGCAGTCGGACCCGAATAACACTCACGGAGTCTGATGGCGCGGCGGACGGCGCTGGCGTCAGGAGGGTGTCGAGTTCGGCGACCCTGTCGTGAAGCCTGCGGGTCGAGTCCGGCGTGTTATCAGCGGCCGGAGCGTTCTGCGCGGTCGGCTGAGGTCTCTTCCGTGCCATGACGTGTCCTCATCATCGCCGGGCCGGCGCTGGTCGGCAGTCGCGGGATGAGGAGCCGCGGCGCCGGCCAGGCCGGCGGGCAGGAGAGCTACTCCCGCCCGTTCCCAGCTGGGGTTCATCCTATCCCGCGGCCGATGTGCTGGCGCACGAGCATGGCGATGGCTTGGGCCTTCTCCGCATCGGTCAGTGGGGCTTGCTGGACGGCCAAGACGGCGGCTTGCAGGCCGTCCGGGGCGGATCGCACCGGATTTCGCAGCGCGCCCTCGCCGGCCGTCTCCGGGCCGTTGGCGCAACTACCTTCTGGTGCGGCGTTTAAGTTCTGTTGTGACGTGGTGTTGTTCGAATCCTGCCGGGCGTATTCCCATCAATTGCTCGCAATCGCTCCCCACCGCTTGCAACCCCTTGTCCCGCGTTGGGGTTGCGTCGCCTGCCCTGTTCACCTTGTCGGCCATTGCCCCCTTGCCGAGTCCCAATCGCTCGCATTTCCTGGCGGTCGGAGGGGCAACTGGTGAGCAACTGGCGGGCAACTGGAAAGGCGCCGTCGGGCCGTCCGTGCCGGTCGCGCAGAGCGCCGCGGACTCGCTGGCATCCCATCGGCCTGGCAGGAAGCTGGGTAGCTTTTCGATCGCGCCGGCCAGGTCGTACAGCCGACGGCGGGAGTAGCGGGCCGTTAAGCGAACGGCAGGAGATAATCTCCCCTCGCCCCGGTGCTCCGACCGAGTACGGGGGACTGGGGCGACGATCCCTCGCCCTGCGGCGAAGGGGCCCGTCGTAGCGCTCCCGCACACATCGGACTTCAGTTCAACCTGGCGATTCTTGCTGAATTGCGAAGGCACATGTCGTTATTTACCAATGGCTTGCGGTGTCCGCGCCAGGTTGAACAGAAGTCCCGGTCACTTCAGTTCAACCTGGCAGCGCGTGCGATGCCGGCGGGCGGTCGGAGATGCGCTGCCGAGGGCACCTATCTCCTGCCGGTCGCCGTTATCACTTGCGCGTTTTAGCAACTCCTTTGCCCCGCGCTCCGACAATCCGAGCGCCTCCGCCTGCTCCATGAGGGCAGAGAGACGCCGCGGGTCGAGCGTGCCAACGGCATCGGCGAGGCGCTGCGCTGTCCAGGGGACGCTCAGTGGTTTTGTCGGCTCCTGCCCCTCGACCTTCGGCCGCCGCGGCCTGTCCGAACGCAACGAGGCCGGGTCCAGTTCCGGGGTTGGGGACCATACCGGGAAGTCCCAGCGCCAACACAGCGAGGAGACCGGTGGCCAGGAGCGTGCTGCGGCGTCAAGCACAACGGCATTGTCCTCTTCGTGCGGCCGCAAGACGACGTGCGTAGCGGCCGCGCGGCTCTGTGCGCCGGCGCCCGCGCCTACGTCGGTGACGCTTTTGCCGGACTGGTTACCCTTGCTGCTGTGATGGACCCGCGAGAAGCCGGCGCCCAGCGCGTCGGCATAAGAGTCCAGATGGTTGTACAACCCGGCCACGGCGGCGTTATCGTTCTCGTCCGTGTCGAGGGGCAATGTGCGATAAAAGGCGTCAATGGCAACCAAGACGTACTTGCCAGGCTCTATCAGCTTCAGGCCGGCTCCCAAACCATACAGGTCTTTGAGGTGGCCGCGCAGGTTAACGATATCGATGTTGGCGATGGCATCGTCCGCCAGCTTGAGGGCGTTCGCCATGGTGCGCAGCCGGTGAGCGCTTGTCTCGGGGTGCAACTCGTTGTCGATGATGAGGACACGGCCCTGCCGCGTGGGGAACTTGCCGAGCCAAGGCTGACCGTTGGCCACGGCGATCGCCAGCCCCAGTGTCAGCCAACTCTTGCCGACCTTGGGCGCGGCGATCACGTTCATCGTCTCGCCCTGTCGTAGCAGGCCGTCGATGATGAACGGACGGCGCTCGGGATAGCGGCATACCAACTCCACGCAGCTCAGAATGGGCAACGCGGCGGCGCGGTCGGCGGCCTCCTGTGCCGCGAGCCGCTCGGCTTCCGCGCGGCATCCCGCCATCGTACTCCGCGATGCCGGCGCCTCGGTGAACCGCTCGTCCTCATCGGGGGACAGGCCATTCCGGCACGGCCCACGCCGTCAAGGCCCGCAAGGGCGACATCCGCAGCCTGATCGCCTTGAAGTGCCTGGATTGCTGCTGCTGGGAGAAAACCGAGTTGGCGGCCTGCCCGGTTATGAGCTGCCCGCGGCACCCGCTGAGGCTGTATAAGAAGTGAGGCGCCGCGACCGACCTATCTCGCGCATTACGCAGGGGTCGGCGCTGCGCCCGTGTCGGACGCATCCGCTCGCGCGTCGCTGGAGGCAACCAGGGAGGCGGCGCACTTCGCCAGTTCCTCCCAATTCCGGGACGGCTCAGCCGGCGGATCGACTACGTGCGTCTTCGGGGGCACTGCGGAAGCCGCGATCAGACCATGCTCAGCCAGGTAAGCGAGCGAGCGCGCCACGGCAGTGCGTCTGATCCAATCCCCCAAGGGAAGGCCGGCCGCGCAGCGCTTTCCCGAAAGCAGCTCCATTCTTCGATCGTCAGGTAGGAGCTCAACCGCCCTGTCGGCCCTCTCGGCGCCCCAGCCGATCAGCAACGACACCATCTCGTCGTGGTTGCAATCCGGTTCCATGCGCCGCTCGTCCAGTTGCAGGCGGGTAGGAAAATCCTCGTCCCTCCCGCCGGACGCCATTAGCTTACCCTTTATCCTTGCTGGTGCGTCGTCGCAGGGTTATGCTCGACGCCAATGAGCGACGTCACCCACATCCTGTCCGCCATCGAGCAGGGCGACCCGCGCGCCGCCGAGCAGCTTTTGCCGCTGGTCTACGACGAGCTGCGCAAGCTGGCGGCACAGCGACTCGGGCAGGAAAAGCCGGGCCAGACGCTCCAGGCCACGGCCCTGGTTCACGAGGCCTACGTGCGGCTGGTGGATGTGGACAAGGCCCGCGAGTGGAACAGCCGCGGCCAATTCTTCGCCGCGGCCGCCGAGGCCATGCGCCGCATTCTCATCGACAACGCCCGCGGCAAGCAGGACGCCTGAAGCGGGGCGGACGATAGGAAGCGGCTGAACCTGGAAAGTATCGACCTGGCTGCCACCGCCGCCCCGGATGAACTGCTGGTCCTCGATGAGCTGATCGTCAAACTCGGCAGCGACGATCCTGACGCGGCCCAGATCGTCAAGCTCCGCTACTTTGCGGGGCTGTCGATCGCGGAAGCGGCTCGGGTCATGGGCATCTCGCGCTCAAGTGCCTACGAACACTGGGCTTACGCCCGGGCCTGGCTGCGCTGCGCGCTTCTGGGCAAGGACGACCAGCACCAGCACGACCAGCACTAGCCCTGAAAATTCTTTTCCCGCGTCCGGACAAATCGTGCGCCGATCTCGCATTGCCTTCTGAGGAAGAGGAACGGTGTGCCATGAACGCGACCTCGCGGAAAGCCAAAGAGATTTTTGTGGCGGCCTTGAAGCTGGCGCCCGATCAGTGGGATGCCTACCTGGCCGAGGCCTGCGGCGGGGACGACGAGCTGCGTGGCCGCGTCAGGGACCTTCTCCAGGCCAACGCGGCTGCGGGCAGTTTTCTGGAGTCGCCCGCTGCGGTGGGACGAGTTGCCAATCCGTCCTCCCTGTCGCCTGTCGCCACCGTCGATGAGCCGATCCGGGAAGGGCCGGGCACGATCATCGGTCCCTACAAGCTGCTGGAGCAGATCGGCGAAGGCGGCATGGGCCTGGTGTTCATGGCCGAGCAGCAGCAGCCGGTTCGCCGCAAGGTGGCCCTCAAGATCCTCAAGCCGGGCATGGACACCCGGCAAGTGATCGCCCGCTTCGAGGCCGAGCGCCAGGCCCTGGCCCTCATGGACCATCCGAACATTGCCAAGGTGCTCGATGCCGGTGAGACGGGCTCGGGCCGGCCCCTACTTCGTCATGGAGCTGGTCAAGGGCGTGCCGATCACCGACTACTGCGACCAGAACCGCCTGACCACCCGGGAGCGGCTGGAGCTGTTCACGCACGTCTGCCAGGCCGTGCAGCACGCCCACCACAAGGGCATCATTCACCGCGACATCAAGCCCTCGAACGTCATGGTGACGCTGCACGACGAGCGTGCCGGTGGTGAAGGTGATCGACTTCGGCATCGCCAAGGCGCTGGGCCAGCAACTGACCGACAAGACACTGGTTACCGGCTTCGCGCAAATGGTCGGCACGCCCCTGTACATGAGTCCCGAGCAGGCGCAGTTGAGCGGCCTGGACATCGACACGCGCAGCGACATCTACTCGCTGGGCGTGCTGCTGTACGAGCTGTTGACGGGGACGACGCCGTTCGACAAGGAACGGCTGCGCAAGGCGGGCTACGACGAGATGCGGCGGATCATCCGGGAAGAGGAGCCGCCCAGGCCGAGCACCCGTCTGAGCACGCTGGGCCAGGCAGCGGCGACCGTGTCGGCGCAGCGGCAGAGCGATCCGAGGCGGCTGAGCCAGCTCTTGCGCGGCGAGCTGGACTGGATCGTGATGAAGGCGCTGGACAAGGACCGCAACCGGCGCTACGAGACGGCCAGTGCCTTTGCGGCCGACGTGCAGCGCTACCTGCACGACGAGCCGGTGTTGGCCTGCCCGCCGTCGGCGTGGTATCGCTTCCGCAAGTTCGCCCGGCGGCACAAGGTGGCGCTGCGGACAGCGGTGGCGGCAGCCCTGGTGTTGCTGTTGGCAGTCGTCGGCGTCAGCTGGACGATGTGGGATCAGGCGACACGCCAGACCGAGACGGAACGGACCGTATACGTGGCGTTGGGCACGATAGAAAAGTTGCGCGACCAGGCCGGCAAGATGCCGAGGACGACGAGCGAAGAGGCGGACGCAATCCTGGTCGTGTGGCAGCAAGCGGACGCGGCGCTGGCCCCGGCCCTGGCTGCATTGAAGACCGGAACCGCTAGCGAACATCTGCGTCAGCAGGTGCTGGACGCGCAGCAGGAGAGCGAACGACAACGCACGCAGGCACAACGGAAGGCCAAGCTGCTGCGCGACTTGGACCAGGCCCGTCTACGGCGATCCGTTTTGATCGAAGCCCAATTCGACTATGCCGGCGCGGCGGCCGAATACGCCACCGCGTTCGCGGCCTATAACTTGGAAGTTCAACCGGGACGAACGGAGGAACTGGCGAGGCGCATCCGCGCTGAGGAAACGGGCATCCGGGACGCCCTGATCGTGGCGCTCGACGAATGGAGCGACACCGCCGCGCGTGCGAACACGGTGCTGTTGGCCAAGGAGTTGCGGGCGCTGGCCGGTGCAGTGGATGACGATGAGTGGCGGCAGAAATATCGCGCCGCGGTAAGCGACAAGGACGGCGTGGCGCTGCGGGCCCTGAGCCGCCAGGCACGCCAGCTGTCCCTGCCCCCTTCCAGGCTTACACTGCTGGCCTGGAGTCTGCGTGACCCTGGTGCACGCGGGGAAATGTTGGTCTTGCTGCGCACGGCGCGCGTCCGCTACCCCGGCGACTTTTGGATCAATTTTGTGTTAGGCCAGTTCCTGAACGCGAGCGACGAACGGTCCGAATTGGAACTCGAGGAAGCGATTGGCTGTTACACAACGGCCTTGGCGCTGCGTCCGAAGACCAGCGCTGTCTACTACAACCTCGGCTTGTGCCTGAAGGACAAGAAGCAGTGGGACGAAGCCATCGCTGCATACGGAAAAGCCATCGAACTCAACCCCAAATTCGCGGAGGCTCACAACAACCTCGGCTTCGTCCTGGCGGAGAAGAACCTGTTAGACGAAGCCATCGCCGAATACAAGAAGGCCATCGAAATCAACCCCAAACTCGTGCACTCCCACTATAACCTCGCCCGCGAGCTGACGGCCAAGAAGCAGTGGGACGACGCCATCGCTGAATACAGGCTGGCTATCGTACTCGGCCTCAAACACGCGGAGGTCTACAACAACCTCGGCCAACTGTTGAAGGTCAAGAAGCAGTGGGGCGAGGCCATCGCCGCATTCCGCCAGGCCATCGAACTCAACCCCAAATTCGCGGCGGCTCACTTCAATCTTGGCCGCGCTCTGAGCGTCAAAAACCAGTTGGACGAAGCCATAGCCCAATACAAAATGGCCATCGATCTTCAACCGGATTATGCCGAGGCGCACTGTAATCTGGGCCAGATTCTTCGCTCGCAGGGCCAATTATCTGCCGCTCTCAATTACCTCAAGCGCGGGCACGCGTTAGGCATCACGCGTCAGGACTGGCACTACCAGTCGGAGCAATGGGTAGCCGACGCCGAACGGCTCGTGCACTTGGAGGCGAAGTTGGCCGACGTTCTCGCAGGGAAAGCTACAGCCACGGACAACCGCGAACGCCTTGGCCTCCTGGAAGTGTGCGAACTGCAACACCGCCACGTCGCTGGCGCCCGGCTGTACGCCGATGCCTTCGCCGCCGACCCGAAGATGGCGGACGACCTGAAAGCTGAGCATCGTTATGACGCCGCCTGCTTCGCCGCCCTGGCCGCGGCGGGTCAGGGGACGGACGCCGACAAACTGGACGACCAGGAACAAACCCGGCTGCGCCAACAGGCGTTGGCCTGGCTGCGCGCCGACCTGGGGCAGTGGAGCAAACGCGTGGAGGGCGGTAAGCCAGAGGATCGCCAAGTCGTGTGGGCCAAGCTCCAGCACTGGCAGGGCGACACCGACCTAGCCAGTGTGCGTGAGGCGGACGCGCTGAAAAAGCTGTCGGCCGACGAGCAGGAGGCGTGGCGGAAACTCTGGGCCGATGTGGCGGAATTGCTGACGAAGGCCGGCGACGCGAAGTGAATGACGCTGCCGTGCCGACGCGAAACGGAGTTTCGGGGCGTGGGTTCCCCAACAGAGTTTGGGAATCAGGTAGACACGGAAAAAATCGGCCGGTGAGCCTCGCCGCCAAGCAGAAGTCTCACCGGCCCGGTCGGCCCCTGGCGCTCGAGTCTGCGCGGGGGAACCTGCACCGGCATTCTATCGCAGACCGGCTCCTGAAAGGAGATTAACGATGTGGTCCCATTCCGTCCTGGCGTCGTGGAAATCGGGGCTCTCCCGCAGTCAGCGTCCTCAGCCGCGGGCGACACACCGGACTACACGCCTGGTCCTGGAGCGGCTCGAAGATCGGCGCTGCCGTCGGCCAACATGTACATTGCGTACACCTCCGCAGACCTCATCGCGGACATCAGCCTCGCCAACGCCACGCCCGGCGCCAACACCATCACGCTGGCAGCCGCGACCACTGCCCCTTACATCCTGACCGCCGTGGATAACACCACGGACGGCGCCACGGGGCTGCCACTCATTGCCGCGAATGACAACCTGACCATCGCCGGCTACGGCGACACTATCGAGCGGAGCACGGCTTCAGGAACGCCGGCCTTCCGGCCTGTTCGACGTGGCCGCCGGGGCGTCGCTGACCCTGGAAGACCTGACGCTGTCAAGGCGGCCTGGCGACAGGTGCGGGGGTGTCGGCGGAGGGCGGGGCGATTTATAGCCAGGGCGCCCTGACCCTCAGCGGCGTGACCGTGCAGGACAACGAGGCCCTCGGTATCGCCGGCGTTCCAGAATCTTCTTCTACTGGGGGGTCCGGCGGCAACGCGTACGGGGGCGGGCTCTACGTGGCCGGCGGAACAGCCGTGCTGAACAACACGACCCTGTACTCCAATACCGCCCAGGGCGGCGTCGGCGGCTCGACGCGATATGACAGTCCCCACCCGGGGGGAACCGGCGGCAACGGATACGGGGGCGGCCTGGAGATCACCGGCGGTACGGTCACACTCAGCAACGATACCCTTTCTGCCAATGTCGCTCAGGGCGGTCAAGGTGGCAACGTGCTGGATGACGGGCCTTTGGGTGTCGGCGGCAACGGGTACGGGGGCGGCTGGAGGTCAGTGGCGGCACGGCCGGCGTGGACAGCTCGACCCTATCGCTCAATACCGCCGACGGCGGCTACGGGCTGAGTGGCGTCCTTCTCGTGGGCGACGGGTTCGGGGGCGCGCTTCAGGTGAATGGCGGAACGGTCAGCCTGACCAGCGCTACCCTGTCCTCCAACACCGCCAAGGGCCTCAGCGGCTACGGCGGCGCACTGCAGGTCAACTCAGGCACGGTCAGCCTGACCAATCCTACCCTGACCTCCAACACCGCTCAGGGCGGGAGCAACGCCTACATCGGCGGCTACGGCTCCGGCGAAGACGGCTTCTCCTACGCCTTATCCGAAGGCGGCTTCGGCGACGGCGGCGCGCTGCAGGTGAATGGCGGATTGGTCAGCCTGACCGGTGCGACCCTGTCCTCCAACATCGCTCAGGGCGGCTCCGGCTATTATGGCGGCTCCGGCAACGGGGGCGCGCTGCAAGTAAGCGGCGGCACGGTCAGCCTGACCAGCGCTATCGTCTCCTCCAGCTCCGCTCAGGCCGGCTCCGGCTTCGGCTACGGCGGTACCGCCAACGGCGGTGCGCTGCAGGTGAGCAGCGGCACTCTCGTCTTGGCCACCGTCACCCTGTCCTCCAACACCGCTCAGGGCGGCAACTGCTCCAGCGGCGAGAACGGTTACGCCGGTAGCGGCTACGGGGGCGCCCTGCAAGCGAATGGCGGCACCGTCAGCGTGACCAATACCACCGTGTCCTCCAATACCGCCCAGGGCGGCACACCCAGCAACGACGGCGGCTTTGGGTACGGCGGGGGCCTGGACATCAAATCCCCGGCCATCGTCTACCTCGATTCCTTCACCGTCGCCAACACCCGCAACAACACGGATAGCACCGGTTTGAACGGAGCCTCGGCAAACATCAACGGCGGGTACACCGTTCTTAACAAGTCCCTGCAGCCGCCGACGGTGGTCACTGCGGCCAGCGCGAATCCTGGCCTCGTCGCCGGCACCACGACCAGCCTGAGCGTTCTTGGCAGCGACCCCGACAACGGCACCGAGTCCGACCTTACCTATACCTGGACCGTCACCAGCGGACCCGCTGGCGGCGCCACCTTCAGCAGCAACGGCACCAACGCATCCAAGAACACCACGGTCAGCTTCCACCATGCCGGGTCGTACACGTTTAAGGTCACGCTCAGGGATTCATATCACCTGACCGCTGACAGCAGCGTCACCGTGACCGTCAACCAGACGGAGACGAGCATCAGCGTCAGCCCCGCGACCGCCGGTATGGACTGGGGCACCAGCCGGCAGTTCACCGCCAGCGCTCGGGACCAGTTTGGCCAGGCGATGACCACCCAGCCGGCCATCACCTGGACGGTAGATGCCGGCGGCGCCGGCGGGTCCGTCAGCACCAGCGGCCTGTACACCGCCCCGTTCGTCAACGGCTCCGACACCGTTCGGGCCACCGACTCCAGCACGAATCTCAGCGGAACCGCTGTGGTCACGGTGATGAACACACCGCCGACCGTGGTCTATGCTGCTAGCTCCTCTGCCAACCCCGTCACGACCAGCACGACTAACTTGATCGTCGAAGGGACCGACGCCGAGGGTGCAGCGTCGCTCACTTATACTTGGGCCGTCACCAGCGCCCCTGCCGGCGCCGCCACTCCGACCTTCACGTTCGCCAGCGGGGTCAGCAACGGCACCAACGGGGCCCAGAACGCCACGGCCACCTTCTACCGCGCCGGCACTTACACCTTCCAGGCCACCATCACCGACCAATGGGGCCTGACCGCCGTCAGCAGCGTCACCGTGACCGTCGTTCAGACTGTTACCAGCCTCAGTGTAACGCCCGGGACTGTGACGCTCGCCGATGGGGCGAAGCTGCAGTTCACGGCCACCGCCGTGGATCAGTTCGGCCAGGTGATGGCGTCGCCGCCGACGTTCACCTGGCAAGTCAGCAGCAGCAGCGGCGGCACGATCAGCAAGACCGGGCTGTACACGGCCCCGAAGAAGGGTACGGGTACTTTCGAGGTGGAGGTTTCAGCCGACGGCCTGAACGCCGAGGCCAACGTCACCGTGACCTGAGCTGAATCACCGGCCCGGAAGACCCTTGGCGCTCGATCTGCGCCGGGGGAGGCGGCGGCAATTCGTGAACCCTGAATGAGATCGAGGCAACCAGCTCCGGCGGTGGATCCGCACGCCGGGGAGCGCTGGCTTTTCGCGCGGATCGGTCCTCTTCACGAAAGGCGTACATCATGTTGTTTGCATCCTGGCTTCGACGGCTGACGACGGGCTCTCCTACTCGGTCGCGGCGCCGAGTACCAAGGCCCACACCCACGCGGCGTTCGATCCTGCCCCGCCTGGAAGTGCTGGAGGACCGGAGCCTGCCGAGCACCTTCACGGTGATGAACCTCAACGACAGCGGCTCGAACTCGCTGCGGGCGGCCATCGCCTCCGGCGATACGACCATCGACTTCGCTCACGGGCTGCACGGCACCATCACGCTGACGAGCGGCGACCTGCCGATCAGCGACAGCGTGACGATCGACGGCCCGGGAGCGAACAAGCTGTCCGTCAGCGGCAACGACGCTAGCCGGATTTTTGACATCAGCGGCAGCGCCAGCGTGACCATCGACGGGCTGACCCTCACCGATGGTCTGGCGACCGCGGGCGGTGGCATCCTGCTCAGGGGCAGCGCATCGCTCAGCATCAGCAACTGCACGCTGTCCGACAACGAGGCCCTCGGCAGTTCGCCTGGCAGTCAGACTGCCCCTGATGGGTCCGGTGGCGCCATCGAAGACACCTCGCCCGGAGCACTGACCGTCGCCAACAGCACCTTCACCAGCAACACGGCCATCGCCGTCGGTCCCAACGATCCCGTCGTGTCGTCCAAGTATGTGTTCGCCGCGGGCGGCGCGATCGACGTTTACCAGGCCAACACCGGCTCGGCCACGATCAGTAACAGCACCTTTACCGGCAACCAGGCGCTCGGCGGCAGCCCCGGCGCCAGCGCGGGCGGCGGCGCGATCAGCAATTCCAGTGACGTCGGTGCGACTCTGACCGTCACGGGCTGCACGATCGGCGACAACTCAGCCCTCGGTGCCGCCGATGGCGACGGCCTGACCAACTTCGGCTCCGGGCAAGGCGGGGGCATCAACAGCATCTCGGGCTTGACCGTGAGCAATTCGAAGGTGACCGACAACCTGGCCCAGGGCACGCCCTGGCCGCAAACGTCCAGCCCTCGCAGTCCGTCACGAGCAACACGGGGGTCGCCGGCGGCGGCATCTTCTGCCTCGACCTCGGCAGCGGCTCGGTGAGCATTGCCGACAGTACGATCAGCGGCAATCAGGCGATCGGCGGCTCGGGGCCGGCGCCGGCGGTCGCCGAAGGAGGCGGGATCTCCATGGTTCTCGTCACTTCGGGCCTCGTGACCGGCTGCACGGTTTCCGACAACGTGGCGCAAGGCGGGGCCGGCAACGCGGGCGTGGCGGGTGCCCCCGGCGCCAGTGGCGGCATCGACCTGGCCCTGGACTTCTTCTCGCCCATCACCGTCAGCGACACCATCCTCGTTAACAACGAGGCCATCGGCGGGGCCGGCGGCGCCGGCGCCAACGCCGGCGATTGTTTCGGCGGCGGCATCAACGTCGGCACCGGCGTCCTCCTGTTTGGGCCTGGCTCAGACGGTTCTTCTCTGACTCTCACCAACTGCACCCTCACTGACAATCAGGCCATCGGCGGCGCCGGCGGCTCAGGCGCCAACGGGGGCGACGGTCTGGGCGGCGGCCTCTCGGTCCTGGCGGGGAGTTCCGCCTCCGTCAGTACCAGCAACATCGACGCCAACCGGGCCAAGGGCGGCACGAAGGGCACCGGAGGCACCGACGGCCTGGGCGTGGGCGGCGGTGTCTACAACCTGGGCGCGTTCGCCGACGTGCTCACCGTGATCGAGGGGAACCACGCTTCCACCAGCAACGACGATATCTATCCTTGACTTCCGCCAGTCCGCGGCGCAGGCCAGGGTGGTTCTTGGTTTGCGCCGCGGGCTCTCCAACTCAGCCGCGGCAGCGCTGCCGGCGATCCCTACCGTCCGGCCCGTGCGTCGCGCGACTTCCTCGTCAGGGACGGTCCCGAGCAAGGCGATGTCGTCCGGCGTCCAGCGTGGCCCGTGGTAGCCCAGCACCAGGTTGTTCGCCAAGCCCTTCTCGGAATTCGTCTGCCGTCGTTGCTCCCGTTCTTGCTCGGTCCACTCCCGCTCCTTGATCGCTTCGGCGCCCTTCTCGGCGGACCCTTGAATCAGGCGATGCGTGCCCTCGTTGTTGGTTCACCCGACGGCGAGAAGCCTTCCGCCACTGCGGGACGACCCGGACGCCGGCGCCTCACCGATGCATGGCGGCAGCCGCGGACTCATGCCGGATCGCCCGCGCTAGCTTCGTCTTCGACCAGGAGGCCCCGGTCGCCCTCGACAGTGATGGATTGCGCGGCACCGCGGCGAGGGGTCGGGGCATCGGTCCAACTGATGATGACAGCCCCGCAGTACCGAAACAGGCGGATCGCCCGGGCTGCGTCCTGCAGAACCGGCCGGCCGCGGCGGGCCAGGGCGTCCCGCTCGGCGGCGTCGAGGGCGTCAATGCCCAGGGCGAAGTCGAGGAACAGCTTCAGCCTCAGAGCCAGTTCACTTTGGGGAGCGTACCCTGGGCGATGGCAGCGGTGTTCGCATTCTGGTAGTTCCCTGCGTGGACGGCGACTTAGCGGGCGGATACCGGACAGAGAGGGAACGGCGCATCCTCGGATACCAGGGCGTGCCCGGGCGATCCGTCAGCCAGGCCCAGTCCGGTGCGATGGGCAGCGAGGCACTTGAGGTTCACGAAATCAGAACGGCCGCCACCGGGCCCGGGGAGGTCAAACGGCGGACGTTCATGAATCGGGCCAAGTCCGATGGCGACCCGTCGGCCCTGAGTCGGGCTCGCGAAGCTGACCGGGTCACTCGCGCCGTCGGGCCCTCGGGGACAGCACGTGGCGTGACCTTTCACGGCTTGGGCCTGACCACCCGATGAAGGCCAGGCCCACCAGGACCGGGGCCAGGGCGCCGTCTGCCGCAAGGCCGTCGCCAAGCCTGTCGTAAAGGATCGAATCCAGACGCCCGCTCCCGACCAGTTCGCCCCCGCCCGTGCTAGCCGTCGGAGCGGCAAAGAACGCGTCATCCAGGCGCCCTGTCGTGTCCTCGCTGGCCGTGGGCACGCCAGAGAGCTGATCAACAAGCGGCGAAGCAACCGCGCTGACGGCACGAGGCGCCTGGATGCGGTCGCCGCCCGCTATTAACTCCGGGCTGATGGGGGCACTGGCGATCCCCGTTTGCCGGTTCTCACCGAAGCCGCCGACCAACAAGTCGCTGCCCTCACCGCCGAGCAGCAGGTCGCCGCCGGCCCCGCCAACCAGGACATCGCTGTCGCCGTCGGCCGGCATGTCCGGCCGCAGGGTGCCCGTCACTACCCCCGGCACAAAAGCAACCGACGGCGTGTCGATGAGGACGATCGGCGTTTCACTGACCGTCTGCAAGGTTTTGCCCGACAGATTGCCCAGCGCCTGGCTGAGGGTGACGTTGAACACGCCGAAAGGCGTTCCGCCGGCCGCCGACTCCTGGGTATCGTCTTCCACCGACACCTGCGAGTTCACGAGCCGGACGGCGGCCGCGGCATCGGACTCTGGCGGGACTACCAACGGCAGCGGTAAGGAGTTGGAAACCCCGGGCTCCACGCTGACCGGGAGCGGCGCCGGGCTGGCCGGTAGTTCCTGGCGAATGGCGTCCAGATCATTCGCCGTCAGGTTGCGGTTGGCCTGCCCTGGGTTCAGGTGTAGGTCCATGACCGATCCAGGATCGGAATTCTCACCCAATCCGAGGGCGTGGCCCAGTTCGTGGGTGACGACGGTCTGGAAGTCGTACTGGTCCTGAGAGATTTCGGCGGGATCCGAGCCCAAATACCAGTTCCAGCCGCTGACCAGAGTAATGTCACCCCCGGCCGTGAAAGCACCCAGCACTCCCTCGTCGAGCCCACCGATGGAACTCGTCGATGCCAGGGTGATGTGAACGGGAGCCTCAGCGGCATCGGCACCCGAGACCTCCACGAGGGTGATGCCCAGCGGGGCGACCTGGGAATTGAGGCTGGCAATCGCGTTGCGGATGGCCGCCGCCTCCGCCGTCGTTTCAGGCCCCTGCGGCAGTGTGATCGCGACGCCCAACGTGCCGGTTCGGAGATGGCTCGAGCCGAGGAGTTCGCCCACACCCGCGCCGGCCGAGCTGGGGCTGCTGGCCGACAGTTGTGGCGTCGCATTGGTGATGGTGATGGTGGCCGAGGACGTTCGGTTGTAACCGTTCACCGTTTTTCCTGAAAACCGGCGCAGCTGACGGCGATGCCAGCTGCTAGCCTAGCCTCGATTTCCACGGTACCAAGTTCGGTTAACAAAAGCGACATGTGAGGTCAGGAAAAGCGGATGACCAGGCGCTTGTTACCGAACCAGGGCATGGGGGTCGGTTCGTCCGCGAGCTGCGACGCGACGAGGTAGGGATTGTGAGCCCGCTTGTCCATGGCAATGACTACTTCGTGGTCCAGCACCTCGACGGTCGCCGAAACGTTCAGCAGGTTGCGGAAGATCTTCTTGGCCGTCGCGTGCTGGTACTCCCGGCCTACGCGGTTGGCCAGCAGCCGATACAGGGCGCTGGCCATGAGGGTGATCTGCAGGTCGAAGTCCACCTTCATCCCGATCATCGACGACAGGGCATCGATGTGAAAGAACTGGATGGCCTCGGAGATACCATTCTCGATCAGCATGCGTTGGGCATAGCGAGTCACCAGGGTCGCGCAACCGGACCGGAAGTTGTTGGTCAGGAGGATGGTCGGCTCCTCGTGGCCCAGATCGATCACGATGATTTGCCGCACCTGGCCCGTATAGCCGGGGAGCGACACGCGCTCATCCAAGACACGGGGCGTGCGGAAGGCGCGGGTCAGGGAGGACAGCGTGATCCGCCGCCAGGCCGACGCCGGGAGGCTCCAGATACGGCCGAGCATCGAGCGTGTGCGGCGTCGGAGCGTCAGGAAACCGATACCGCGCTGGTTCAACTGCTGCAGGTGTTGGTAGGTGGTCAGTTGCGAATCGAAGACCAGTTCGCGGGGTGAACTGCCAGTGCGTTCTTGCCAGAAGTCGGCGAAGCGGAGGACCTCGGCCGCCTTCTGGTCTTTGGGGATCCCAGCGTGGGCGTAGCAGAGGACACGGGCGGCGGCATCGCGGGCCAGGAAAACCAGGACGCCTTGCTCGGCGCGGCTGCGGCTGGAAATGTAGTGTTTTTCCAGCGGCTCTTCCTGAGTGTTGGCGGGTACGGAGTGGAAGTCGAGGTCGATGGAATCGCCGAGCGGCAGCCCGGCCCGCCGCACCTCGTCGAACCAGGCAGCCATGAGGCGGACTACGGCCCGGTGATCGACGCGCGAGCTATAGCTGGCCAGGTAGGAGCGTTTGGGTACCACGTTCAGGCCGGCGAACAGGGCGAGGCCCTGGTCGCAAACCAGGTTCATGACGTGACTCTTGCGTTCGGTGCCAACGAGCTTGAGGGCCAGCAGACTCCGCAGGGCCTGCTCGGCGGGAATCATCTGGGAACCGGGGAGGTCAGCCTGACGCAGCACATCCGTCAGCCGGATGTCTTTCAGGAGCGGCACGAAGAAGAAGAGGCCGCCGAGGCGCGTGCGGAAGGAGCGCGGTTCCAGGCTCACGGCGCGCACGTCGGCCGCGGCCTCGGTTGCCGGTCGAGTCGCCGCGGGCCGTTCGTCATCGAGACGGCGCGGCAATCGCGCGAAGCCTTCCTCGCGCAACAGGACGGCGAGGGCATTAATGCAGATGGTGTGTCCGGCCTGGGCCAGTTCACGCTGGATGTCGTAGACGGAGAGGTTGCGTTTGCGCATGGCCACCACGAGTTCGCGGACCCGGTCACGGGCTGGGGCATAGCGTGGCCCATGCTGGACCGTCTGGAAGAAGCGGAGTTGTTTGTCGGGGTCATGGCGGAACTCGTGGCAGAGGACGCGAAACGAGCCGGGCGAGTAGCCGAAGCGGCGTGCGACCTCGTGGGAAGGGCTGCCCTCGACGAAGTAGGCGCGGAAGGCCTCGTATTGTCGGTGGAGGGAGTTTTCGGGAGCGAGGAAGAAGTAGGCGATCGGCGTTAAGTCATTCCGAGTAGTGGTGTTCATACCCAGCACATGCTACGCCTGGCACGCGCAGCTGGCAAGCAGCTGCGCGTGCCAGGCGGAATTCCGGGAAATCGTGGGATAATTCGCTCAAGGCGAGAATCCCTCGGAGGAGGTGACGAATGTACAACGAGGATTTAAGTCATCGCAACGGTTAACGAAGACGGCGAAAAACAGCCGGTTTTGCTGAATTTGCATGCGTTCAGAGGGGAAAAATCCCCTCCGTGGAAATCGAGGCTAGCAAACATGGATGTTCCGGCTTGCCCTGGTTGTCGGGAGCGCGACGCTCGTATTGCCGAGCTGGAAGCCCGTGTTGCCGAATTGGAAGCCCTCGTCCGCGACCTGATGGCCCGGCTCGGGATCAACGCCACGAACTCGTCCACGCCGCCGTCGCGGCCAACCCCCTCGGTGCGCCCAAGCCCGTGGTGAAGAAACGCACCGGCGCAAACCCGGGGGCCAGCCCGGACATCCGCCGCACCTGAAAAAGCTGTTGCCGCCCGAACGGGTCAAGGAATTCATCACCTTCGTCCCGACGCACTGTCGCAAGTGTCAGGCGCCGCTGCCGGCCGAGCCCGGCCCCCACGACCCGGCCCCGACGCGCTTCCAGGTCGCCGAACTGCCGCCCATCCAAGCCGAGATCACCGAATATCAAGGGCACGCCCGGACCTGTGCCTGTTGTGGCGAAGTCACCCAGGCCGCCATCCCGGCCGACCTCCGGGCTCACGGTTGCGGCCCACGGCTCACGGCCACCCTCGCTTATCTCACCGGCCGCCACCATTTGCCCAAACGCGCCGCCGAGGAGATCGGTGAAGACGTCTTCGCCGTCCCCATCGCCTTGGGCACCATCTCCGCGTTGGAGCGGGAGGTGAGCACGGCCTTGGCCCCAGCCCACGTCGAGGCGCTGACGGCCGTCAAGGAAGCGGCCGTCAAGAACGTGGATGAGACCAGTTGGAAAGAGGGCGGAAAGAAGCGTTGGTTGTGGGTGGCCGCCACCACCGCCGTCGCGGCCTTCGTCATTCATGGCAAGCGCAGCCTGGAGGGCCTGGCTACTCTGCTGAGCGACACCATCCAGGGCATCCTCTGCTCGGACCGCTGGAGCGTGTACGCCTGCTGGCCGGTGCTGCAGCGGCAGGTCTGCTGGGCCCATTCCAAGCGCGATTTCCAGAAGTGTGTGGATCGTGGCGGCGCGGGTGCATTTGTGGGCGAAGAAGGGTTGCGAGTGGTGCGTCGGGTCTTCAAGGCGTGGCACCTGTTCCGTGGCGGGGGGCTGTCGCGTGCCCAATTGCAACAGCGTCTCGGTCCGCGCGCGCGACACCTGCGTCAGGTGCTCGACGCTGGGCGGGCCTGCGCCGACAGCAAGGTGGTTAACTTTTGCAGCAACCTGGTGGACTTGGAGCCGGCCCTGTGGCGTTTTATCATCACGGAGGGCGTCGAGCCGACGAACAATCACGCCGAGCGCGTGCTTCGTCGTGGCGTGTTGTGGCGGAAGATCTCGTTTGGTTGCCACAGCGCCGACGGTTGCCGCTCCGTCGAGCGCATGCTGACCGTGACGCAAACGCTGCGCTTGCAAGACCGCAACATCCTTCACTTCTTGATCGAGGCCGTTCATAATCACCGAGCCAACCTGCCGATCCCTTCCCTGCTGCCGGTGGAGGGATGAACGGTTACAATGCTATTTCTGGGCCGTCAGCTGGCCGGGGACCTCCTGCAAGCACCACTCTCGGAGGCAATCTTGGGAGGGCCGGGGCCCCGCAGCCGGTCAACGGAATTGGGACTTGTCCGGATTACCCCCACCGCACAATCACCGTGAGTGCAACAGGACGATCGGGCCGGTGCGAGCCCTGCCCTTCTCAGGTCCGCCTGCCCAGTCTGGCCAGGACCTAGCCGTACCCCGCCTCATTTCCTCTCAACTTCTGACTGAGACACCCATCGCCCGAGGGACCCAAGTTGAGGGCCCCGCGGCCATGAACACGCCTGCGCGAAAGGACGGGACCCGCGGAAAGGAAACACCTGAAACCGAGAAGCGGTAGATAAGCGTCCCCGGGACCCATCGCGACCCCCGGGGGGTCTGGCTCAGATTCCGCAGCTCACCCCCTCGGCAAACCCCAGCAAACCGCGGTAATCCGCTGCAAATCCCGTGAAAACAGCGGTTTTCCGGGGGCACCAAGGGAGTCCCTTCTTGACGGGGCCGCTTAGTCTCCTGTGGTGGCTGCGCTGCCGAAGGGGTGGACCGGTGAAGAGCCCGTCCGTCCCGCGACTTACGGCGGTGGGAAGCTGCACGAAGTCGTCCTCGGCCCAAGCAAGCCGGAACAATCCGGCTGACCTGGACCTGCCCGCGCTCCCTCCCTGGCCTGAAGGGTTTCAGTTTCGGCACCGTTCCTGCTGCGGAGGGTTTTTTCGTACTCCGTCGCTCGAACGCTGAGCACGTTGAGGCTTTCCGGGTCGAGCGGGTTGCTCCACCTCCTTCGTTCGGCCTTTGACGAGCTTGATCTTCTCGTGGCTGAAGGTGGTCATCCGTTGCCGTGGTATGGAAATGCCTTCCGAGTCTCAAGGAGCTTGGAAACACGAAGTGCCAGAGGTGGTTTTTACGTGCTCGTGTGGCCCTTCCCCCCGCGGCAACGCGGGGGGGCTTTTTTGCCGGCCAGGCTTCGCGGGAAGCCGGAGGGGCGACGAAGTGTGCATTTTGGTGAGCACTCGTCGCCATAAGGCATTGGGCGCTGACCGGATTCGAACCAGTGACTTCTACCGTGTGAGGATAGCACTCTAGCCGCTGAGTTAAGCGCCCGGCCGGAGCGGCGCCCTCTGCCCGCCCCTTGTTCACATATCGCGAAGCCTGCCGTCTGTCAACTGTTCCAGTGCCGGTCACACCTCGATCAGCTCATCCGCAGGATCGGGCACCGGCTCCGGCGGGGCCGAATATTGCACCATGAGGATCCCCAGCTCGTACAGGCCCCACATGGGGACCATGAGCAGCAACATGCTCAGGGGGTCACTCGGCGTGACGAGGCCCGCAAAGATCGACAGGACGAACCAGGCCATGAAGCGCCTCTTGCGGAACGACGTGGCGTCCATGATGCCGAGCTTGCCCAAAAACAGCATCACCAGCGGCGTCTGGAACGAGAGGCCGAAGACGAGCGGCAGCAGGATGGCGAACGATAGCCACTCGTTGAGTCGCAGGTCCGGCTCCAGGTCAAGCCACTGGTTGAACCACAGCAGCGAGCGGATGGCGTTGGGGATCACCATGACCTGGCACAGCACGACGCCGGCCAGGAACAGGCCGATGCTGAGCGGCAGGTACTTGTGGATGTACTTCTTTTCGTGGGGATAAAGCCCGGCCGCCACGAACGCCCACAGCTGGTAAAAGACCCACGGACTGCTGATGACCAGGCCGGTGACCGCCACCACCTTGAAATAGACCATAAACGCTTCCATGACGTTCAGGGTCGAGAGCATCGGCGGCCGGCCAACCTGCTGCTGGGCCTCGGCTAGCAGGATGGAAGAGCTCAGCGGCTTGACCCAGAGGGGGACCTTCACGAATTCGTCCACCGTCTCCATGCGCTCGACATTCCAGCCCATCAGCTGGGCATCGCTCCGTTTTAGGAAGTACGGCAGTTCCTTGGGCACATCGAGGCCTTCGTAGCGTTTATTGCCTTCCTTCAGTTCCTCGGCCACCTTCGCCACGCGGTTTTTGTAGAAGACCATCAGCTGATCCTCGACCGGCTTGGTGATGATGGCGAAGACAAACTTGGCGAAGATCAGGGCCACCACCATGCCGATGACGAAGCCGTAGATGGCGCGTAGCATGTGGCTGCGCAGCTCTTCGATATGGTCGCCGAACGACATCCGCGTGTCTTTGAAGATGTCTTCGGGGTCCGCCGTTGGATCGGGATCGCGCATCGCCGCACCTTCTCCCAGCGCGAGGTGGGTCCGAGCCGCGCACGCAGCGCAGCGGAGTAAGCGGCTGACGGTCGCTTACTCCGCTGCGCTGCGTGCGCGGCTCGGACGACATCGCGATTGTTCGAGTTTATCTTGGGCTTAGGATTTAGACGGCGGGCGGCGGCGGCTGGATGTTGGCCGCGTTGTCCTCGAACTTCGGCGCGGTGGCGGCGACACGCTGCGGCGGACGCGGCGGTTCCAGGGCGGGAGCCGGCGTGTGGGGCGCCGGAGCCGACGATCCGGCTTCCACCTCGTCCTCCAGCCCTTTGAGCCCCTTCTTGAACTCGATGATCCCTTTGCCGAGCGATCGGCCCACTTCCGGCAGACGCTTGCCGAAGATCAGGATGCCGATCACGCCGATGATGATCCAGTGCCAGGGATCCATGAGGAACGCGAATTGCGGATGCATGGGATGACTCCTTGTTCGGCGACGCCGGAAGCGGCGATACGACATCCCTTTGGGCCTGCCCGCGCTAGGTCAGCAAGCATTGCCTGCTGGGCAATTTTCCGAAGGGTGCGGTTGGCGAGCGAGAAATCGCCTCAGCAGCCGAGGCGCTGGCGGGATGCGATCGCGTTGGAGGGGCCGGAGCAACGGCACCCTGCGGGGGTGTCCAACAGGACGTAGCTAAGTATAGCCGCCGATGTGGGGGTCTGACAAGGAGGAAACGGGAAAAAGCGCCGCTGGCGGGTTCACACGACCCGCGAAGCCGCGAGCGGCGCGTGCGGCCGTCATGCCGACTGCGTTTGCAGCAGATGCCCCGTCTGGGCCGGCGACACGGGCGGCGGCACCAGCACCAGCCGCCGCCGCGGCTGCCCCTGCATCTTCTTTACCGGACCCCGGTACAGGTTCCACAGCCAGCCGAAGCCGCGCCGGAACGACTTCATCAGGCCGGCCATGCCGTACACCTGGTAAGCCACCCGGAAGCTCCACAGGGGGTCCTTCCAGCTCGGTGATGGCTTGCACGAAGTTCAGCGGGTTGTAGAAGCTGGCATAGGCCAGGTAGATGTTCAGCTGCTTGCCGCCACGGATTCGGATCGTCGGTGGCGATGCAGTGGTTGCCGTCGTACTGGTAATCTTCCAGCTTCATGTCCGCCGGCCTGCTCGATGACCATGCCCTTGTCGTACGGCTCCTCGTAGCCCTTGCTGCCGACCGAGGGCGTCAGGATGGTCACCTGCACGCTGACCGATCCGGCTCTTGCGCAGGAAGTTGCACCTGGTTGAGCAGGCCGTACAGGTTGCCGCGGCTGGCCAGGGGCTGACCGTCGTGGTGCATCATCATCGACATCGGGCAGATGCCCATGCCCTTGAGGACCTTGAAGAGCGTCTTGGTCTTTTCCGGGCTCTGGCCCTTCTTGACCAGCTCGGCGGTCATGTCCTCGATGCCGAACCAGATGGCCCGCAGTCCGCCGTCGCGGCACAGGGGAAGCAGGTCCTGGTTCTTGAAGACGTCGAACTCGGTCGCCTCGGTGCCGAAGAAGATGCTGTCGCGGAAGGGCTGCCCGCGGACATTTGCCCTTGGCCAGCTCGGTAAAGATCTCCTCCACCGTCTCGCGGTTGTTGAAGAAGTTGTCGTCGGTGCCGAAGAAGTAGTCGATGCTGGTGCGCGTTGGCTGATGACCTCCATTTCGTCGCGCAGGCGCTCGGGACTCTTGAAGCGGAAGGTGAACTGGTTGTAGGCCGGGATCGGGCAGTACGGGCAATGGAACTTGCAGCCGTGCGTCGTCACCAGCGAGACCATGCTGGCGTGGCGGTGCAGGCGATCCAGGGGGATCGGCCGGCGCGATGATCGTGCGGCGGTTGTGCGGCGGCTCGAGCAGACCCAGGCTGCCGATCGGATGCGGCAGCTCGTCCAGGTTCTGCACCAGCCGCTGAATGCCGGTGTTGATCAGGGCCGCCCTCTTCGCTGCCTCCTGCCTCCTCCCAGTCGTGCGGCCGAAGACCAGGCCGGGGATGTCGTCGAGCAGCCCGGAGCGGCGCAGGCGATGGAAGGTCTTGCGCGGGTGCTCGCCGGCGGCGCGCGACTCCATGATGCGGTCGAACAATTCCAGGAGGACGAATTCCTCGCCGGTGCAGACCACATCGGCGCTGTAGGTACGGCCCTCGTGCTCGAAGTCGAAGAAGTCCCACGGTTCGTAAATGGCCTTGGCGCCGCCGGCGAGGATCAGCGGGCGATCCTCGCCCAGCTTGTAGGCATCGGCGATCATCTCGTAGGCGCTGGCGCTGTGGATCTGCATGCTGGAGACGAGCAGCAAGCGCGGCGGCAGGCCGTCGAAGCGGGTCTCGCTGGGCCGGACCTCGCGGTTCCATTGCCGCTGCACGATGCGCAGTCTGGGTAAAGCCGGCGCTGTGCAGAGCGCGCCGGCCACGGCACGGGGCCCGCCGGTCAGCAGGTTCATGTCCGCGAACAGGTAGGGCCCGAGTCGGGTGCGCCAGTCGAAGGCGTAGGCCACCAGTACCGGCAACTCGCCGCAGGCGGGGTTGGCGCGGAGCCGCCGCTCCAGTTCGCTGTACTCGCCCGGTCGCGTGTAGCGGTCAGTCTTCGGACGGCTCGGCAATTCCATGAACAGCCTCACTACGCTAATGGCCCTGCAAAACGAGGCAGACCGGTCCGCCGCGTGCTTCGACGCATGCCGTACCCGGGTTCGCGCGATTCCGCTCTGTTCGATCCGTTCCGGCGGGCGTTAGGCACGGGGGAAGGTACCGACCAATGTCGGTTGGGGACAAAGGTAGGATTCTGTCAAGACATTTTCAAGCCCATGTGGCACGCCGGCGGGCAAAAAGCGCTGCCCGACCTCAGCAACGGGACGCCGCAGGGCCGCCATCTCGCCCCGCAAGGTCGTCATCACCCGGTCCGCACTCTATATTGGCCCGAACGTCGTGCGCTGCTACCCCGCCCGGCCCACAGGCCCCTGGGAGCCCTTTCACTGCCATGCGTGCGCTGCAAGCTGTCATCGTTGAACCCTATCGCGTCGAGGTCCGCGAGGCGGACTTGCCCGCGCCAGCCGCGCACCAGATCCTGGTGCAAACCGAGGCCAGCGCCGTCAGCGCCGGCACCGAGTTGGCTGTCTGGACCGGCACGCACCAGTGGCTCAAGGACCCCAACCTGCCGGACTGGAAGTTCCCCTTCCGCCCCGGCTACAGTGCTGCGGGCCGAGTGGTGGCCGTCGGCCCGGCGGTCAGCGGCTGGAAGCCAGGCGACCGCGTCAGTTACCCTGGCAACCACGCCTCGCACGAATTGCTGACCCTGGGCCATGAGCGCGGGCGGCTGTGGCGCCTGCCGGATAATCTCGACGCCCCGCGGGCCGCCCTGGCCTGCATCGCCCGATACGGCATGGGGGCCGGCATTCGCGCCGGCATCACCCTCGGCCGATCGGCGGCCGTCCTGGGACTTGGCATCATCGGTCAGTTCGCCCTCCGCTGTCTGCTCGCCGCCGGGGCGCATCCGGTGGTCGGCATTGACGGCGTGAAAATGCGCCGCGAGGCCGCCGTCGCCGCGGGGGCCGATCACGTCATCGATCCAACATCCGGCGATGTCTGCGAGCAGCTGAACCGCGCCTGGGGACGCGCGGCGCGGAGATCGTCGCCGATGCCACCGGCATCCCCGATGCCGTCCCCGTGGCGATGAGCCTGGCTTGCGACGGCGGACAGGTCGTGGTGGTCGGCAGCCCGCGCGGCAAGGCCAAGGAACGTCAACTTCTATGACGACCTGCACCGCCGCTACATTGAGGTCACCGGCGCGCACGGCAACATGCTCTTCGAGCCGGCGCACACTCGCCTCGCCGGCGCCTGGGACATCAACAAGGCCCAAACCTGGCTGCTGGGAGAACTGGCGGCCAACAGGCTGAAACTCGATGGACTGGTCAGCCATCGCATCACGGCGAAGGAGCTGGGCACGGCGTACGAAGGGCTGCTGAAGAAGAAAGAAGAGTATTTGGGGGTGGTGGTGAACTGGTAGCAATCGCCGCTTGCGGCTTCCCAACAGCTGCGAAGCCGCAAGCGGCTAGGCGATAATCTGCTTCCTTCTCTTGATGTAATCCCAAACCACGAACCGATCCAACTCGCGCCCCGCCACGAAAAACACCCGACCCCGCGTCGATTCCGCCAGGCGATAGGCAAAGCGCACGTCCTCTTCCGACTGGTTCCAACTCTGCAGCAGGAAGATATTGATCGTGATCCCTTCCCGGGCACAGAGCATCCCTTCACGCAGCGTCGCCTCCTCCGTGCGCGGGTCGGGCGGGTAGAGCAGGAACAGCCATTTCCCCTCGAAGTGGGCCGTCGGCAGGCCGTCGGTGATGAGGACCATCTGCCGATTGGGCGTGTCCTGGAGCGAGAGGAACTGTCGCCCCAGCTGCAAGGCGTGCTGGATGTTGGTGAAGTGCGGCGGCAGTAGAACCTCGCTCGTCTTCGGATCGCTCATGTCCGCCTTGAGACGCACCACGCTGTCGTACAGTGTCACCGGCTTCGGCATCAACTGGGCGATCTCCGCGACGGGCCGCGGCTTCGCGAAGGTGTACATCTCGATGAACTGCAAGAAATCGCCGGGATATTCGGTCTTGATGAGGCCGTCCAGCGCCAGCCCCATGCGCTTGACATTGACGTACTGGTCGTCGTAGCGCATCGAGCCGCTCATGTCGAGCAGGACGGCGGTGGCACACTTGGGGTTGTTCCGCGTCTTGTGAATCTCGATGTCGTCCGGCTTGAGCCGCACCGGCAATCCCGGACCCGAACGCAGCATGGCGTTGACCATCGACGCCGGAATGTCCATGTTGGCCACGGAATCGCCGAATTCGTAGGGCTTGGTCTGCTGCATCTCGGTGGCGCCTTCACCGACGATCGGCCCCTGGTGCCGGCCCGAGCGCGACGCCTGCATCTCGCTGAAGATCGACGTGAGCAGCCGCGACTGGAACAGGCGGAAGGCCTTGGGCGTCATCTGAAAGCCGGCCTTGCCTTCCTCAATTCCCTGCCGCTCGGCCATCTCGCGCAGGTAATCGTTGATCTGCTGCTGCAGGGCGCTGAGCTGTTCCAGGTCGCCCGGCTCGACGAACTGGGCCAACTCCTCCATGTCGATGACGCCAATCTGGGCGTTCTTCATCGCCTCTTCGAGCTGCGCCAGGAGCTTGTCGATCATCTCCAGCTCCTGCTTGACCTCGAGCGTCTTGGGGATATCCATCGGCGTGCGGCCGGTGAATTCATACTTGCCGACTAGCTCATCGACCTGGTACTTATTGCCGAGGTGCTGAACGAGCTTGAGCAGGTCGCGCGCGAAGGGGCCGCGCTCGTCGCCGGCGTGGTACCAGAAGCCGTTCGAGGTCGCGGAGTTGCTCGTCGCGAACCGCCTCGCGGAAGCGCTGGGCGATCTTGCCCGGCGGCTTCATCGGCTCGGCGGCATTGTGAAAGCTGTTGTGGGCTTCGGTCTGCACCTGGCCGGTTTCATAGGTCGCGAGGATTTTGCGTTTGCGTTCCCGCAGGATGGCCATGAGCGCTTCGAGGCTGGGTCCGAGCCCCTTGATCTGCCGTGGGTCGATACGAACGGCCCCGGCCAGTTCCTCCGGCGTGAGGCGGCGCGTGTTGCCGTAGAAAAGCAGGTGCTCGAACGCCGGCGACACCAGGTCCGGGGGTGGAGCCGTGGGGCTGGGGAAGTTGACGGGGTCGAACTTCTGGTAGGTGTGGATGACGCCGCCGAGGGTATCGCGGGTGCTCATGGGGCCTCTTGTTCAAGGCAGCCAGATACGGCCGGCGCCGCGGTAGCTGTCGATGTCGAGCAAGTGTTCCAGCAACTTCACTGCGACGAGGACGGTCTCGGCGCTGCCGGGTCGGACATGATCGGGATGAACGAGCGTAAACACCGGCAAGCTCGTCTCCAGGTTCTGGGCCCGCAGCGTTGCTTCAAGTGAATCGGGGCCGTCATCATTCCGATTGCCCGTGACTAGAACGACCTCATTGGCCTGGCAGGTACGCCAGACCAGTGCGTCCGGCGCATTGCGCGGTAACTCAAGGTCTTTGAAGCTGACCACAAGAAGTCCGAGATCTCGCCAGGTTTGACGCCACTCTTCGGAGTCCAGCACTTGCATGAGGGCCTTGAAAGGGCCGCCGCTGTCATTGTCGGCCATTATCGCCCGCATGAGCGACTTCCTCCTTGCCCGCCTCGCGGTGCCGGCGAATGAGTTCGGCAACCTTCTCCCGGCGTCGTTCCGGATCAGGCTCCTCGAGCGAGCGAATCTAAGCCACCAGCGCCTGGAATCGTTGGTGCCCAGCCTCCAGTTTGGCCTGCAGTTCCGGCGGGTTGCCTCGTTCGGCGCACTCCAGGATCTTCGCATAGTTCGCCATCACCTCGGCCCGGTGCTCGTCGATGTAGGCGGCAGCGGCGAGGACTTCCTTCGAGCTGATGCGAAAAAAGGCTGCGATGTGTGTGTGGTGCCACCCAGCGATCAAGTAATCGAGGACGGCGTAGACTGTGATCCGTGTCCCCTTGATCTCGGGGCCACGCCCGCGGTCATGGATCAGGCCCTGATCGTCCGAGTCCACTAGCGTGGCCGATGGTGCTACGATCTCAACGCGCCGACCTTCTGGCAAAGGCGACTCCGGCACCACAACCCCGTCCTTCACAATCCCCGAAACGATTTGCGACATGGCACTCACCTCCCCTGGCATTGTACCGCCTCGCGCCAGAGCGGTCTTCTCGTACTCGCAGCGCCGCCATTGTCACCGCGTCTCCACCGTCACCGCCATCACCACCGGCGCCGTCGCGTCGGGCCCCTTGACCAGCTCGATCTCCTTGATCTTCTCCTCGCGTTTCGGCACCACCGCCAGGTAGCGGATCTGCTGGCGGCGCAGGGCGAAGGCGAACTTCGAGCCAGGCACGTCCACTCGTTGGATGTAGTCCGCGAACTCCTCGCCGTTCTTCAGCTCGTGGTCCTCCGTTTTGCCGTCCTCGTAGTGCAGGCGGACGATCATCGAGACCGAGCCCTTCTGGCTATACGGATAACCCCAGCCGCTGACGCCGCTCAGCAGGTGGATCGCTTTGGCCGCACTGTTGCAGGGAAGTGTCACCGAACGCGGCATCTTCGGCGGAATCTTGCCGTTGCGGCTCTGCAAGCAGGACGACGTTGGGCACCTTGTCCCCCTGAGGATCGACCAGGATGAACGGGACCCCCTCGAACGTTTTTGGCTTCCAGTCGCTGAAGATCAGGCGTTCCACGTCGTTTTCCTCGGCGTAGAACATGCCGCGCGTGCTGACTGCTGTGGCCACCTTCGTCAGCGGCAGCGGCAGGTACTTGCCGCGCTGCGTCAGGAACTCCAGCAGGTTCGTCAGCTCCGCCTCGGTCATCTGCTTCTCGAACCCCTCGGGCATCAGCGACTTGGGCGAGGCCCGAGTCTCGTCGATGTTCTCGCGCAGGATGACGAGCTGCTTGGCCTGGGCGTCGATGATCTCGACCGAGGTTTTCGTCTCCGAGGCGAGCAGGCCGTTGAGGACCCGGCCGTCCTTCATCTCGACCGAGTAGACGCGGAAGTTCCCCTCGACGCTGCGGCTCGGGTCGAGGATGTCGATGATCAGGTGGTCCTTGGGATGGACAGCCACGCCGGTCAGGTCGGGGCCGACCTTGTTACCTTCGCCGTTGTGCATGTGGCAGGTGGCACAGTGCTTCGTGAAGACCGCCTTGCCCGCCACCGGATCGCCGGTCTTCTTCGTGATTGCCAGCAACTGATCGATGACCTTCTGGCGATCCGGATTGGGCAGTCCGCCACCGCGTTCCAGGATCGTCTTGGCCCGGGCGGCGATGGCCCTGTCCGGATGAGCGGCCAGGGCCTGCTTCTGATCGAGGGTCAGCTCGCCCGGCGGCACGGTGCCCTTGTCCATCGCGTCGAGCAGAGCGCGGGTGGCCTCGGGGCGGGCCAGGAGGAGCCGCAGGGCGGCGGCGCGGGCGGCCGGCGGCCAGCCGCCCAGGCGCTTGACGATGGTCGGCCCCAGGTTGGCCGCGTTGCTCTGGCCCAGGGCGTCGA
This sequence comes from uncultured Planctomycetota bacterium, assembly GCA_963827935.1. Classification (GTDB taxonomy): domain Bacteria; phylum Planctomycetota; class Planctomycetia; order Gemmatales; family Gemmataceae; genus DATFNV01. Next base: position 391,937 of record CAWHCN010000009.1, read on the forward strand.
GCAGGCCCGCCGACAGGGTGGGCGAGGCTCGCGGACTGATGGCGGCCAGAATCTTGAGGGCCACCGCTTCGTCGTTGGGACGGAACTCGACCAGCTGCCGGGCGGCGTCGGCCCGAGTGCTGTCGGCGGCCTTGTCGTCGGCGACGGCGTCGAGCAGTGATTTCATCGTCTCGGCCGCGTACTTCTCGAATCCCTTGCTGCCCCAGGTGGTGGCCAGGCGAATCAGGCTGCTCTTGCTGCCGGCGGGCAACCGGGCCAGGAGCCGGGCGAGAGCTTTTTCCGAATCGTCGTTCAGATCGGCGGTCTTGCTGCGGGGCCAGCCGCGGGCCAGACCGGAGACGACGGCCTCGGCGATGGGGGCGGGAGCATCGGCGAGGGCAGCGACCAGCGAGCCAGCCGTCTGAGTCGGCCCGCCGCGAGCGTAGTGCTCGGAGATGATCTCGATGGCGATCAAGGCCCGGTTCGGCGGTGCCGTCTTCAGGTCGGCCAGCGCTTTCAGGAAGTGGACATCGTGAGCCGCGGCCGCGCTGGTGATGGCGTGGGGAATCCAGCGGTCTTCGATGTTCTCCGACTTGTTGAGGGCGGCGGCGAGGGCGGCGCCAACGTCGGGACCGGGACCGGGCGGCATTTCCGCAAGCGCGAGGAACGCTGCCAGCCGAACCTGGGGATCTGGATCATTCAGTATGCCGATTTGGAGGATGGCGTTCATGGCACCGGCGCTGCGCCGGATGACGGCCAGGGCGGTGCGCCGCACTCCGGCTGACTTGTGAGACATGGCCCTGATCGCGTAATACTGCCTGGCATCCGCCGACCCAATCGCATCCACCGTCCAGAGAGCGTGAATCGCCGCGGTGTTCAGGCCGATGCCATCCACCGAAGGGTCTGCGATCAGCTTCAAGAGGTCGTTGCTGACATCCTGCTTGCCGCGCTCCACCAGCAACCGCTGCGCATGCAGCCGCCAGAGCATATTGTCACTTTTGAGAGCGGCCACGAGATTCTCCGGCGTGGCATTGGTGAGCGGCGAAGCCGCAAGCGGCTTGGCGTTCTTCGCCACCAATCGATAAATCCGCCCATGCTTCTTGTCGCGCAGTTCCGTCTCGTACGCCCCGCCCTTGCCGGTCTTGAAGCCCGGCGGCGTCGGGTTGTGCTGCACGATGTAGTCATACCAGTCGATGATCCACATGTTGCCGTCGGGGCCGACCTCGGCCATCGATCGGGGCGGCACCATTCGTCGTCGCTGGCCAGCAGGTTCCAGCCGTAGCGGGCCTGGAAATCGGTGCCGTTCTTCTGGAGCTGGAAGGTCGCCGTCAGGTGGCCGGTCGGGTCGCTGACGAAGGCGGTGCGGTTCCAGTATTCCGGCGGATAGGTGCGGGCGGTGTAGAGGGCGTGGCCGGCGGCCGCGGTGAAGCCGCCGTGGAAATCGACCTGGCGAATCTTGTCGGTGATCGGCTGGAACTTGTTGCTGGCGGCGATGCTTTGCAAGACGGTGGACGACCAGCCGCGCACCGATTCGTAGTAGCGGTTCGGGATCGGCAGATAGACGCTCGGGCAGCCGTTGGCCGTCGAGCCGAACAGCAGCCCCTCTTCGCTGAAGCCGACGCCCCAGGAGTTGTTGTTGGTGCTGCGCAGGAACTCCAGCTTCGTCACCTTGACGCCATCCTTGCCGTCCATTTCGACCTTGAAGCGGTAGAAGCCCTGGCCGAAGCGGAGCCGCTCGCCGGCCACCGTGCCCAAAAAGCCGCTGTAGCCGACGATGCCGTAGATACCAGTTGTCGAGTCCGTAACGGAGGTTGCTCGGCCCGGCGTGCGTGTCGCTGGTGCCCCAGCCCGTGAAGAGGATCTGGCGGACGTCGGCCTTGTCGTCGCCGTGCGTCGTCCTTCAGGAACAAGCGTGTGCGGCACCTGATGGACGATGACGCCGCCATAGGCGAAGGCCAGGCTGGTTGGGATACTCAGCTTGTCCGCAAAGACGGTGACCTTGTCGGCCTTGCCGTCGCCGTCGGTATCTTCGAGGATCAGGATTTGGTCGCGGCCCTGTGCCTTCCGGTTTCTTTTCGTTGGGGTAATCCATGGTCAGGGCGACCCAGAGGCGGCCGCGTTCGTCCCAGTTCATGCAGATCGGCTTGCCGCCGCCGAGTTGCTCCTCCGAGGCGAACAGCTTCAGCTCGAAGATCGACGGGGTGGACCATGTGCTTCATCGACTCGGCGGGATCGAGCGGCAATTGCATTTGCTTGAGGTTCTCGCGCCCTGCCCCGCGCCCCCCGGCGGATAGAACGGGACATTGGCCTCCTTGTAGGCGAAGGGTTTCAGGTCCTTTTTGATCGCGGTCATTTCCACGCGGTCGGCGAAGGCGGGCACCACGGCCGGGTCCTGGCCGCAGGCCCAGCGGATGCCGCGTTCGACCAGGTTCTGGAAGCCGGGATGACCCCAGGTGCGCTCGTCATGCCCCCAGGCCGTGTAGAAGACGCGCCCCTTGCCCTGCGTCCGCACCCACGTCCACGGCTCCTTCTTGTCCCCTTCCTGGCGATACTCCAGGACCGTGCGGTCCTTCTCGTTGTGTTTCGTGTGGACGTAGGTCTCATCCCAGCTCTCGAAACCCTTGAACCCCTTCATGATGGGGTGGTTCGGGCTCGGCAATGATGGTGCGGAAGGTGCCGGTGTCGTGGCGCTGGAACTGGGCACCCACCAGTTCGATGTACTTCGGTGAATTGAGGAAGCAGTACGATGCGCAGTGCAGCGGGATGAATCCCTTGCCGCCGGCGACGTAGTCGAGCAGCGCCTTCTCCTGGTCGGCCGTGATGCTGCTCGGTGTTGGCGTAGATGAGCAGGCCGTCGTAGCCCGCCAGGGTCTTCGGATTAAGGGCCTCGACCTTGTCGGTGTAGGTCAGCTCGATGCCGCGCCCAGCCAGGACCGGGGCGAGCTGGCGGTAGCGCAGGGCGGGCTGGTGATGGCCGTTGTCGCCGAGGAAGAGGATCCTGAGCGGCTTCGGGGTCTCGGCCCCGGCCGAAGCGCCGAGGAAGAGGCTGAGGAGGCAAGCGAATGGCATGGTGCGCATGATTGGAACCTGCCCTGGAGAGGAGTCGGGATACCGGTTTGTTCTAGGCGCCGAGGCGGCGCGCGGCGATCCGCATTGGCCGTTCGGCAAATGACCCGCGCTGTCCGCAGGCCAGGAGCATGATAGACTTCCGCCATCGAAGGAGCACCGTCATGCCGACCGATTACGACAGCCCGTGGAAGGAGGCTCTGGACCTGTACTTCCCGTTTTTTCTGGCGCTCCTGTTTCCACGGGTTCACGACCGAATCGACTGGTCGCGGGGTTGGGAGTCGCTGGATAAGGAATTCCAGCAATTGACCCCGGACGACGCCTCCGGCCGGCGCTTCGTGGACAAGTTGGTGAAGGTGTGGGGCAAGGACGGCCGGGAGATGTGGGTCCTGATTCACGTCGAGATCCAGACCACCCGCAACGCCGGATTCCCGCGGCGCATGTACGTCTACAACTACCGCATCGACAGCCGGTATAATGAGCAGCCGGTGGTCAGCCTCGCGGTGCTGGCGCACGACGACCCGGACTGGCGGCCGGACAGCTTTGTCGAGGAAACCTGGGGCTGCGAGCGGCGGTTGAAGTTCCCGGTCGCAAAGCTGCTGGATTTCGCGGCGCATGAAGCGGAGTTGGAGGCCAGCGACAATCCCTTCGCGCAGGTCGTACTGGCCCACTTTAAGGCCATCCAGACGCGCGACGACGCGGGGGATCGCCATGCCTGGAAGATTCGACTGGTGCGGAACCTGTACAGGCGAGGCTGGACGCCGAAGGATGTCCGCGAGTTGTTCCGACTGATCGATTGGCTGATGGAGCTTCCCCCGGTACTGGACAAGGTCTTCTGGCAAGAGGTAGACCAAATTCAAGAGGAGCGACGTATGCCTTTCATCACTACGCCCGAGCGAGTGGGCATCAGGCAAGGACTGCAGGAAGGAATCGAAGAACTGCTGCGGGTCAAGCTAGGCGATCAGGGCGTGGCATTGATGCCGGAAATCCGCGAAGTATACGAACTGGACAAGCTCCGCGCCGTCCTCAAGGCGATCGGTACGGCTGCCACCCCCGACGATGTGCGGCGCGTCTGGACGTTGGGGGAGAGGGGCAAAGGTGCCTGATGCCATGTCACAACTCCTGGATTTCTACCGCGGCGAGGGCACCGACGCCGAAGGCCGGCAGCTCGACCAGATTCTGGCGTGGGACGACGACTCACTGGAAGCAGTCCACGACTTTATCCAGTGGCTCTTCCCCCTGCCGGAGCCCAGCCAGTTCAACCCCGCTGCCCCGCTTCTGACACCGGAAGACATCGCCGGTTTCCAGCAGGACCCGCTTACCCGAGCGAACCTGCGCCGGTCGTTCGAGCGCATCCTGCCGTTCCTCGGCCTGACGGAAACCACCGACGGCGAGGTTGTCGAGGGGCCGAATTTCGCCAAGCGTGAACGGTTGATCTGGGCGTACTCGAACCACAACTGGCTGCGGATCACGCGCATCCTCCGAAGCATGCGGCTGCTCGGTCTGGACGCCGAGGCGCAGGCACTTTATGAACGCCTCGCCAGTTTTCACAGCCGCCGTCGGTTCCCCATCGGCGACGAGACCTTTCGCTACTGGACCGAAGCTGTGCGGAATCACCCGTGAGGTGAGGGGGTGCCGCCCCGCTCTCGGTCCCCTGCCGCCTCATTACGGAGCAGCGGGGACAAGCGGCAGGACGCGGACCACGCTGATGTAGGGGACGCGCAAGTCCGGCCGCGGCAGTGCTGGCCCGATGACTTCGACATTCTGACCGAGCGAGCGCCTCCAGGTCGACGCCGGGTTGAGGCACCAGGTAGGCGAGCACCTGGGCCTGCGGCGACTCCAGGGCATAGGTCGCACGCCCGTCGATCCAGATCGAGGCATGCGCCAGCCGCCCCGGGCCGGCTTTCTGCACGGAAATCGCTCGGGCCTGGACGATTCTGGACGGGGCCGCCGGAGCCGGAGGCGCTCGCTGTTGGCGTCCCCGGCGCCGGTGCTTTCTGGCTCAGCCAGGCGGCACGGTTGTAGTACTGAAGGGACAGCTTGTAATCGCTGTTGCGGTACAGGTCGCCCAGGCGGGAATAGCTACGACTGGCGTCGGCCCACTGGCCCGCACGCTCATACTGCTGGGCCTGGACGTAGAGGGCATCGGCCTCGTTGGCGGGCAGCGCGGCTGCCTTTGGGCGCTGCCGCGAAGCCAGGCCGCCCGATTGTAGTACTGGATGGCCAAGTCGTGCTGGCTATCGGCGTATTTGTTGCCCAGCTGGTCGTAGAGCCGGGCAGCGCCGAGGCGATCGCCGGTGCGTTCCAGTTGTTCGGCCTGCTGCAGCAGCGGATCGATGTCGGCCGGGGGCGCTGCGCCGCCGACGTGAACGTCGCCATTGTCCGTGCGGGGCGCAGCGCGGACGCCGGGACGCCGGTGGTCCCCGGGCCCGCTGATCCGGAGTGGGCCGCGGTCACCGCGCCCGTCGTCGAGCCAGCCGTGGGAGGCCCTACGTCCTTGTCGCGGATATAGCGGTATTCGCCGGGCGGCGGCAGGATCGGCAGCCAGTAGCCGTCGAACTTCTCCGACGGCGGCTCCACCAGACCCACGGCCACAACCTGGGTGCCGCGGGGGAGCTGACTGCCGACGACGTCCGGCTTCCCTTGCTTATACGGCGACCCGACCAGGACGGGGGCGAGAGAGCCATCCGCGATTGTCACCGTCCAGGTCGGCTGTGTCCCGTCCGGCGGATGGAGGTCCTGTGCGTTGATCCAGCTATACGACCCTTGCGGCGGCACGATCTTGAGCCAGCCGTCGGCCGTCTTGTCCACGACCTGAACGATGGCGCCCTGACGAAGTTTCTGGGTGACGTAGACGGCCGGCTCCGCTCCCGGCTTGCAGCGGACCTCCGCCCCTTCGGTACGGACCGGCGCCTGGTAGAGGATGGTTTCGCCGGCAGCGGGCCAGGCGAAGCCAAGCAGCAGGGCGATCCCGATTAGCATCCGTGCTGGTCGCATGGCCGTTCTCCTGTGGCGCAAGTCGGCGGCGCTGGTCTTGAATGTTTTTCGACCCAGTCGGCGGCCGGGGTGCAGCCGATGCGGACTCGGAGAACCCGCCGCCGGGCGACGACCAGGCGACCCTACGGTCCCGGGCGCTTATACCGGTCCTGAGGTCCGACGCAAGACCAGTCGTGCCGTGAGCTTGCGTGCCCTGGGGGGAAAAGCGCGGCCGGCCCGCAAATGGCCCTTGATCTGGCGGGCCGGTTCCTTCTAAGGTAACAGAGCGATTGCAGCCGGAGTGGCGGAATTGGCAGACGCGCCAGGTTGAGGGCCTGGTGACTGTAATGGTCGTGCAGGTTCAAGTCCTGTCTCCGGCATTCAAGCAGGGCAAGGGGTTACGGCGAAACCCGTCCTCTTGCCCTGCTGTGCAGAAAAGAAGTCTTCTGCAATTCTTCTGCACCCGTTAGAATGGCGTTGCACTGGCATTGCGTCAGGAGACGCCAATGGCTTCCCTCCAGAAAAAAGGCGATTCGTACTACTGTCAGTTCTGCTACCACGGCAGGCGGCACACGTTCACCGTCGGTGCCGTCGAAGAGTCTGAAGCCGAGAACAAGGCCCGGCAGGTCGATTACCTGCTCATGCGACTGAAGCAACGGCTGCTGGTCCTGCCCGATGGCACCGACATCGTGACCTTCGTCCAGCACGACGGCCAGCCGCCGGATACCGGGCCGACGCTCGCAGCTGCCCCGCGACAGGTCATCACCGTTGGCCTGTTGCGTGACCGCTACATCTCCACGCACAGCAACGGCACCATCGAGGCCAACAGCCTCGACACCTGCAAGCTGCACCTCCGCCACTTCTGCCGCATCCTCGGCGATGGCTTCCCCCTCGGCGAACTGTCACTCGCCAAAATGCAGGAGTACGTCACCCAGCGGGCCAAGGCCGAGATCAGCCCGGTGACGATTCGCAAGGAGATCGCCACGCTGCGGGCCGCGTGGAACTGGGGCGAGCCGATGGGCCTGACCGAGGGCAAGTTCCCCAACCGGGGCCTCCGCTACCCCAAGGCCGACGAGAAGCCGCCGTTCATGACGATGGCCGAGATCGAGCGGCAGGTCGCCGGCGGTGGCGACCCTGCGGTCCTGTGGGAGGCCGTGTATCTTCTCCTGCCCGAAATCGACGAACTGCTCAAAGCCGTCAGCGAACGGGCCATCCACCCCTTCATCTATCCGCTGTTCTGCTTTGCCGCCCATACCGGGGCCAGGCGTTCGGAAATCCTGCGGGCCAGGGTCTCGGACCTCGACTTCGCTGGAGAAACCATCGTTATCCACGAAAAGAAACGCTCCAGAGGGCAGAGAACGACCCGGCGGGTTCCCATGACCTCGCTGCTGAATGAAGCCCTGCGGCAGTGGCTGGCGGTTCACCCCGGCGGACCGTGGCTGTTCTGCCACGGCGGCACGGTTGCCCGCAGCAAGAAGCGAAGCCGAACTACCGGCCACCAGAACGAAAAGAAACGCCCGTCATCCCAGAAAGGCAGGATGGCCGGTGTTCACAAGCGAGCCGATGTGGCTTCAGGCCAGCCGCTCACTCGCAACGAGTACCACGATCATTTCAAGCGGGTTTTGGCAGGGACCAAATGGGAGATGATGCGGGGCGGTCATGTGTTCCGCCACAGCTTTTGCTCGAACCTCGCCATGAAGGGCGTCGATCAGCGGATCATCGACGAGTTCGTGGGGCATCAGACGGAACAGCAACAGAAGCGGTATCGGCACCTGGCCCCGAACACGAAGACTCAAGCGTTGAAGGGTGTGTACGGCTAGGATCGCTTCTCTAATTCCTGGCCCAATTGAAGGAAGAAGGGTTCTTATTCTCTCAGTTTTTTCTAGTACAAAATCAGCTTCACCGTGCTATAAGTTGCGGTGTCCACTCTTTTGGGAATGGACTCCATCACATCTTTAGCATCGTGACTAGAGAACGGCAATATCACTGAAACCGTTTGCACAGATCACCTACTTTCTGTAGGTTTTTTCGAGTTGGTAGAGCTTTTCTCGCATTTTGTCGATGGCGGTTTTGATCACACCATCGGCACTCATGCAGGGGGACCGCTTGGCAAGCGCGGACAAGCGTCGGGCCGCGGCGTGTACGATGAATGTCTCGGTTAGCGACGAGATCGGCCACCAGGTCATACCCGCGGCGATGCCCGAAACGAAAGGCCGCCTGACCGTCGCGGTCTGCACTTCGGAGTGGCTTGAGGGCCACAGGCGATGCGGACTGAGTTCGAGGCTCAGTGCTTCCGCCCAATCGAACCATTTCTCGCGGTGTGCGGCTTGGATAGGAAGGACGGGAACCCACGGCACTCGGAGTGCGTCAGCTACGATTGCCCCGTGCATGGCCTCAGTGATCAGTACCTTACACCCCAGGATTTCGGTGATGACCTGTTCAACGGGTGCGCGCGGGTCGATCAACCGGATGCCCGCTAGGTCACAAGTCGTCTGCCAGTTCCCTTGCGGCAAACTCTCCCAATGCGGCATGAAGCCGATGTGGCGGGGCTCTCGTCGAAACTGGACGTTGAGCGTGCGCAAGAGGATGGCTGCGTCACCAATGCCAAGACTTTCCGGAAGGCCAAGGGCGCGGGCCGTTTTCGGTCCACGAACAAAGAAGATATCCCAATCTCCACCATGCACATTCGGAATTTGGGAATGATACGCCGGGACGTAACCCGCCCCAAAGACGATCTTCTTCGCGTCAGCATCATAGTGTGATCCGATGATTGAGCCGATGCCGAGGAACAGGACGCGTGGATCGTTATCGAGAAAGTTGGGTAAAAGTTGGGGCCATAGCCATGTATTGAGTTCGTCGCCAAAGTTGGGTTGTTGACCTTTGAAGTATTCAAGCTTCACAGAGAACCGTACTCACGTTATTCATGACCTCTCGTCTTATGAGGCGTCTGATCGTCAGGGTGGCGACAAGGCCGTACCATCACATTGGCAATAACCGCCACGAACGCCAACGAAAAGATGCACAAAAAAAAGATGCACACGAATGGTAGCTCAATCCAGGCAAATCTGTCCTGCTGACGCTGGGCACACCGGTCTCTTTCCCGTTGCGCAGCCATCAGTTGAATTATAGTCATATCACTCATTACGTCACTCATTTAGTCAACGATACAATATTATAAACAGGCATAATACGCAGATTGTGTGGGTGTGTTCAAGTGTTTTGCAGCAGGCAGTGGATCATTTTAGCCCGCCGGGCTTTGCCACATTGACAGTTTGACAATTCCGTGTCCCCAAGCTGCCTCCTTCAGTCTCCTCGCAGCCACGCATCCATCAGCATGCTGGTAACCAGGCTGCAAGTGGTCGGCCGGATCGACAACAACCGCTCGGCGAACTTTGTGTGCTTATCTCTCATGGTTTGTCCTCCGGGGCGCACGTAATGGCTTGGAAAGCGACCCGGCTCACCCGAAGCTCTTGTAATTCATCTCTCTTACGGGCAAGCACGGCATCGAGGGCAGCCACCGTCATTGCGGCCACCTTCTTGCCGTGTTCCGTCGGGCCGCCTGCGTCAATGGACACCCGTAGCCGGGCGTTCTCCGCCATTGCCAGGAAAAGCAGTGTTTTCCATAGCTCCTCTCCGAGCTGTTCCTCAGCGGCCTTCTCCAACTTGCGAATATCTAAGAACCGGAGGATAGCGCTGATAATTGCACCAGCCCCAACAAACAGGCCCAATAGAAAAGGAGCAATAAGTTCCATGTCGTGATCCCTCTTCAAAGAGTCGGGCTTGGGCGCGCCCGGCCTGGTTACTCGACGTTCTCCACGCCAACGATACCGGTACCGAAAGCGGCCATTGTCACCGCCGCCGCTTCCTTTGCCTCCTGCGTCATCTCAGCGGCTGCGAGAGCCACCCGCAGCTTGACGTTCTCGGCCACTACCTTCTGGGCGCACGTGTGGGCAGCTTCCATCTCCCGTTTTTGTTCCTCCCACCACTCACGCTCTTTCACCTTGAAGTGCGTGAAAATGACCAGCAAGGTGAACCCAGCACCCACGCCTGCACCGATCACATACGGTATTAACATTTGCACGGTCTCTTTTTGAAGAGTGGCGGGGTGGGCGATCCCCGCCAGCGATACCGGCACCTGTACCCCTCGACGCAGCAGGAAGCGATTACTCGGGTCTTCGAGTAGGAAGGAACATCCCGCTGGAGCCAAAGCCCACGGCTCCAGCGGAAGTGCGCGACCCGCCTAATCCTTGGGCGGGGCTTCGCCGGACTGCGACGACTCGACGATGGCGATAGAAGCCGCCAATCCCAGCAACCACCCCACCGGACCCAACAGCAGCACACCGGCGATGGAAGGCCCCCAGATGACGGCCTTGCCAACCAACGCTTTGCCCAACTCGCTGCTGAATTCCTCGCCAAAACGTTTTTCAGACATAGCAGTTCTCCTGATTGCGACCGGGCTGTAGTTATGCCGGTCATTGCCACATTGCAAGTTTGACAATTCCGTGTCCCCAAGCTGCCTCCTTCAGTCTCCTCGCGGCCACGCACACATCGAAACAGGTCGGCCGGGCGAGCAACTCGCATATCGCAATCCCATTGCTCATGCTGGCCGCCCGTGGGGCAACAGACCCTCCCGCTGATACCGCAAAAGTTCCACGTGGGTTACTACCCAGCGGGCATAGGCCCCACGCCCTGACAGCTTCTTCTCAGCCCGGATTCGACCGAGGCGGCACCATTCCCGGCAAGTGAAGCAGGATTTGCCGACGAGCTTGGCGAACTCCTCCACTTCATAGAAGTCCTTGACCGTCTGCCGTTCTATCAGCTGCAACACCATCGAACGAAGTTCGTCCAGCCTCTCCTCAACAGTCATTCTCCACCTCATGAAAAAAGACGGGGCTGCGCGCACCCGGCTTGGTTACGCGGCTTTCTTCGCGGCAGCGATGACGGCATCGAGAGCAGCCATTGTCATCGTCGCCACTTTCTTGCCTTCCTCCGTCATCTCGCCAGCGGCGAGGGACACCCGCAGCTTGGCGTTCTCGGCGGTCACCCGCCAAAGGCATGTGCGCATCGCCGTTCCACTTGCTTGTTCCTCTTGCCACGACTCCTTTGTCTGCACCTTGAAGCCGCCGAGAATGGCAGCCACAGCGAGGCCAGCACCGATTGCTGCCCCGATCAGCAATGTCGTTAACATTTTCATGCTCTCCTTCTGAAAAATGGCTGGGCTAGGCGCACCCGGCCTGTTCCGCGTCTTCTTTTGCAGTGGCGATGTCGGCATCAAGAGCAGCCATCGTCATCGTGGACACTTTCTTGGCGTCCTCCGTCATCTCGCCAGCGGCGAGCGACACCCGCAGCCGGCCATTCTCCGCCACCTCCTTATGCAGACCCGACCTGAGACCGGCCATCTCTTGCTCCCGTTCTTCCCACCAGTCCCTGTCTCTCACCTTGTAGTTCAAGAAAATATGCAGCAAGGTCAGGCCAGTACCCACCACCAGACCGATAAGAAACACGATGAACATTTGCATGATCCTTTCTTGATAGAGCGGCGGGGCTGGGCGCACCCCGCCGTCCACGTAACTCAAGCCAGCCAGCGACCAATCAGGCTGGCATCCACCGCCCCCTGGCCATCTCCAGCCACCCTCTGGGGGCGTCCTTCGCGGCGAACAGCAGCTTGTCCTTGCAGATCCGCGCTCGATCCTCATCGTGACCCGTGTCGAGCTTGATCTCGATGAACTCCTCCGTTTGCTCGACCTGACGGCCCGTGTACGGGTCCTCCTTGCCGCCGCCGGTGACCTTCAGGACCCAGCGGCCACCCCCGGTGTCGGTCAGGATGTAGCGGCGACCGTCGGTGTCCCTGCCGACCCAGTACACCCGATCTGTGGGCTTATCGCCTGGCGACAGGGCGGAGATGATTGCTTCCTCAACACACGAAAACCAAGAATCCCTTTTCATGGCTTGTGACTTCTCCTTTACGTTGAAACCAACGTGAGACACCATTGACACTGGCCCCTTGCTCAGCCACTTCATGCTGCTTTGGGGCACTTTCCCTAAACGCAGGGGCTGGGCTGGGCACCCCGCGTACCTGGTTACTTGAACAAGCGCTTGATGCACGCGGCAAACCCTCGCTCGCGGTTTTCTTGATCTCGCCATCGTCATCGACGGCAGCGACGATCTTGACCACGAAGAACATCAGGAGGCAGCCGACCATCAAGAGGTTGATTAGATGATCGCCGATGGTGTCTGCGAATAGCATTGGATGCGCCTTTACTTTTTGAAGAGATTGCGAAGGATGGCAATGCCACCCTTCTTGGCCGCGCCTCTCAGGGCGTCATTGCCCTTGAGCCACTTGCACCACTGCCAGATGCCCAGCACCATGATGAGCATGAAGATGAGGAACCCGAAGTTCCCAGACGATTCGGCTAACAACATGACGAACTCCTTGAAAAAGGGCGAGGTTGTGGTTGACAGACATTACTACAGTCCAAGGCCGCCGCGGCTCTGCTCCACCTCCGGCTGCTTCATCGCCTCGATGGGCAAGCCGTGGTCGGGGGCATGCTCCGGCGACGGTGTGTACTGCCCAGGCCCGTAAGGCACGAAGCCATTCCCGTTGAACAAGGCCGAGGCCATTTCCATTTGGCCCTGCACTCCGAGCCGCCCCAGCTCCGACCCGATATCCGACAGGATGTTGCTGAGGGATAATCCAGGCGCGATGGCCTGCATACCTTCCTTGGCGGCCTCGATAAGCCCCCTCGACTGCTCGGGCTGGGTGGTCTGCTTGAGCATTTCTGACAGTTGCTGCTTTTCATTGGCCATGACGAACTCCTAAACAAGAAACACGGGCGATGGATGGTTGTCCGGATGCGGCGTGGCGCTTATCATGGCTTCTCCTGCCACTGCTCAGCGGCCACCGGGAAGTAGCCCTCCGCGCCGGACAATTTCCGGCTGACTAACACCGTCATGAAGACGGCGAACAATCCGATGCCGGCGAGGATGACCGCCGACTCAACGAACGCCCTCACCGCAGGCCAGAACTTGCCGGGTCTTCTTGCAAACGATTCCTCGTAATACCGGACCAGCGTAGTCCAGATAGGCGGCACGCCGGGGGTGAAGGTGATGGCGATGCGCCCTGGCAAATTCAGGATTTCGCTCGCCTGGAGCAGCTCGCGGCCAGACTGAGACCAGTTGTCGTTGATGCTCTTTGAGTAGCTCGCGGACGACTGCCCCTGTTCCGACCGCTGGTGCGACGTACTCGAACTGGTGCCACCGCTTTCGACGATGATGGTGGATTTACCCAGCCTTTCCTCGATGTATTTCGCGGTCTGGGTGTCGTTGACCGCGAAGAAGACCTGAGACACGTTGGCCAGGAGTGTCTGGTCGGCACCGTCGGGCCAACATTTTTTCAACTGGCCGCAGTCCTGGTAATACAGCTGCATGCGAAGGCCGAAGCCGCGTCCGATGGTCAATGCGTCAGAAATCTGGTCCATCTTGCCGAAAATGTTCGCCTCATCGCACACGAAATGGACCTTGTTTGTTTCCTGCAATCCTCCCCGGACCACCCCTCGGAGCAACGAGCCGATCCACAGCCTGAGAAGCTGCGACAGCGCCGATGCCCTTTCCGGAGGGAGAATCAGGTATACGGTCATTTTTTGGCGGGTAAGGTCAGCCGGGTTAAACGTGCTGGTCCGAGTGGACGCCGCAATGGCCGGTGTTGACAGGAACCGCAGGAACCTCGCGATAGTGGACATGGTCGATGCCAACTCGCGCTCTTTCAGGTGCGTCAGGTTCCCGCCCATCCTGGCCAACATCCCCAGCCATGCGTCCGATCCGCACATCAACTCGGTGGCCTTCGCCCACTTCTGCGGGTTGCTGACGATGTCACACAGGGCTTGCAACGACTTGTTCTCCTCCTCGCCGAACTGCACCAGCAGCGCCGCGACTGCGGCGATGCCGCCCTCGGCGTTGTCGAGAAAGTGAACGCCATCGCCTTTCTCCTCTTTGCGTTCCACCATCGCCGCCGCTGTCTCCCGGCAATCGTCGATGGCGTAGGGCGACTCCTTATCGATGAATTCCAGGGGATTCAGGGTGTCCGGGTGATCCGTCATCGTCTGGAATGGGTCCAGCAATACGACGCGGTGCCCCATCTTCCGGCGCGCATTGCCTGTAATCCTGGCAAGCTCACCTTTCAGGTCCACAACGACACATGAATCCTCACAGGTAAGCAAGAACGGGATAACGAAGGACACTCCTTTTCCCGCACCTGTGGGAGCAAACACCGCCGTATGAACGACGTTGTTCAGCCTCACCAGCTTGGGCGGTTTCTTCCGGCGGCAGCCGAGAAACCGCTGGCAGGCGACTTCGGCGGGAACCGATGAGTCGAACAGGCCCCGCGTGGCCGCAATCACCCCGGTCGTATCCTTCATCTGCCCGATGATTAGACCGTCGCCGCCGTCCACCATGCCCCGCAGGTCGCTGATCTCGGCCCACCGTGCCGTTCCAAAAGCATGGAAATGGTATCGCTTCTTGCACAGGGCGATGAGCACGCCGATGCCGAGGACGACCCACATCCACGGGAACAGAACGGCGAACAGGATGACGCAGTAGGCGGCCAGCAGCGTGGACGCAATCAGCATCCATCGGATGAGTTTCATGAGTTGTCTCCTTTTTCTGGTTGACACGGACACGCGGGGCTCTAGTCCCCAGCACATTCACCTTGCTCACCGTTCACGCCTGTTGCGTTCACATATTCGCTTCTTGACCGGCCGCCTACGTCACGGCGGGCACTTATTCGGCCTTGCTCTTCCTCTCCTTCAACTGCTCCAGCAACTCGTGCAACGAGCGCCGTTCTTCCTGCTCCCAAAATGCCTCGGCATCCTTCATGGGCGTTGCGAGGTACGATTCGATCTCTGCAATCATCCGGTCGATGGTAGCCATGTTTACCTCCGGCTTTCGCCTTTTGTCGTTCATCATGAGTTGGAAAACTTGTACGCCGTAACGGTCAGCCGCCTTGCGGGCTTCCTTCAAAGTCTCCCCCAGCAGTTCCACCACTTCGGCTATGCTCAGTTCCTTGCCGGTGTGGGCCTTAGTTCCGGCTCGGCGTTGTTTTCTGCTGCATCCGCTTCTCCTGGATGCAATGTGCCTCCACGACCTTCCGCCTCCGACTTGCCGCGATCTTTTGGCTCATCCTTCGGATGCAGGCCCAGGCGACGTAGACCACACCGAAGCCGAAGACGACGAAGTAGGTCGCCGCTGCGATGGCCAAGAGGCCATAGAAAAACAGGTGATGGTACATTGCTCTTTCCTTTCATTGCGTCAGGTGATTGAAACCGATACACCGCCATCCACATGGAAGCGGTTGCGGACCGCAAGCCCTGTCCCGTTTACACCGGCGTTTAGCCCTTCGCCTTCGCCTTGTCGGCCAGGACGCGAACCACGGTCCTGGAATCGAGTCCCTGGTCAATCGCCCGCTTCAGCTCGGCGGTCAGGTCCTTCATGGCGTCGATGGCGAGTTCGAGGGTGATCCCTGCGCCGGTGAACTGCACCGCAACGCCGCTCGGCAAGGCACAGCGGAGCCGGGCAACCTTCACCGCGGCGGTGGTGCCATTGCGCTTCTTCCGCCCGGCCTGCTCGATGGTGTCCCGGCTGGCACCGGACAGCTTGAGGGCCAGCAGCGCGGACTGCTCCTTCTCATCCAGCTTCGAGGCCGCATAGCAGTCCGAGATGCCGACCTTGCCTGCCTTCAGGGCTTCTTGCCACGCCGGTATGCACTTCGAGGGCGACAGCAGCCGTGTCACCATCGAGGGATCGAGGTGCATGTCCTCGGCCAGGTTCTTCATCTGCCAGTGGGGGTTCATCATCATCAGCTCCGCACAGCCCATCCACTTCTCGTAGCCGGTCAGATCGGCCCGGTGCATGTTCTCGGCGAGCTGGATCAGCCGGATTTCCGAGTCGGACAACTTCCGGTCGGTGATGATGACCTCGAGTTCGGGCAGGCCGACCAGCTGGGCCGCCCGGTAGCGGCGCTCCCCCCACAGCAGCGTCCCGTCCGGCCTGGCACCGACCGGCTGGAGCTGGCCGAGGCTTTTCATGGACGCCCCTAGCGACCGCAGGTCGGCTTCGCTAAACTGCTTGCGGGGCTGTTTTGGGTCGGTCTTGAAGAACGCGAACGGTTTGGTGGTGAGCATCGTGGCCTCCGGGATAGCGTTTTCTCTCACTGCTTCAATCGTAAGTCCTTGATTCCGTAAGCTCTACGCGCACTCCAGGCATTCTGCACGCAAGTTGCCAGAAAGAACCGAAGTACGATGGCCAATAAGCAGAAGAACCGCACAGCGGAGCCGGACGGCGAGGCCGTTCAGCGCCTGCGCACCGAGAGGGGCTGAAGTGCGATGGCGGACCAAGTGAAGAATCGTACGGTCGCACCCGATGGCAAGGCCATTCAGCGTCTGCGCATCGAGAAGGGCTGGCGCGTCGAAGACCTCGCCAAGAAGGCCAAATGTTCCCTGAAGACGGTCGAAAATGTCGAACGCGGAGCAAACGTCTTTCTGTACACGCTGAGCAAGTTCGCCCAGGCGCTCGGCGTCGAGGTTTCGACCATGATGATAGGGACGGAACCCCCGGACCCGCCGAAGAAGGAGCGGCGTTTCAAGGTCCAGTTCACGCTCGAAATTCCCTTCGAGGAGTTCGACGAGTCCGAGCCGCTGGTCAGCTTCCTGGCCATGCTCAAGCAAATCGTGCAGGCCAAGCACGAGATCGCGGTCGCCGGCGTCGAAGAGGGAAGCACGATCATTACGCTGGAGATGAGCATGGACGACATCCAACGCTTGATTTACGAGTTCATGGACAGCGGTGCCAAAGTCGAACTAGACGCCTTCCGCGTAGCATGGCTGAAGCTGCCTGACAGCGAAGACTTCACGCTTACGCAAACCGCAGAAAATCTTGAAGACGGGACGGTTTCCGAGGAACCGCTCCGGGGCGTCGCGTACCGAAGGAGATTGCCTCCGCCCGCTCCCAAGCCACCAGCGACGACTGAACAACCTCGGCCCCAAGCAGAGTTCGAGCCTCTCCACGGAGAAATCATCGAGGGGCTTCCAGAAAACATGGAGCCGCATGTTCCGGAGCACAAGCTCACGCACCCGAACGAAGACGAAGCCGAGTAAACGCCGCTTTGGCCGATGGTTCCCTCGGCGGATCGCCTGCGGGATCCGGTCCCCGTCGCCGTGCGTCGGCCACGCGACAAGCGCAATCCGAGTTCGAGTGTGAGAGCGGCCGACCTGTCCAACCCCCGCCTACCTCGGCGGGCCTGGCGAGCATGGTTTGATGCAATGCAACAATCGCGGAAACTGGCTATCAGTGCGATTCTCCGAGACATGTGCGGGTCAGTTATGGTATTATGAGACGTTAGGAGAGTGATGGACTTTGACATGCACGACATTCCAGACACGGGGTTCCTACGATTGACCTCAAGTGTTAAGCGTTATTCCCCTCGGCAAAACCTGTTGGTGGGAAGGAGTGAAATCGGGACGTTTCCCGAAGCCGGTCAAGTTATCCGCCCGATGCACGGCTTGGCGGGCTGAAGATATTCGAGCGTTAATCAAAAACCTGTCTGATCCAGCGCCGACCAATTAGTACCGTGGCCTTGTAAAACACACTGATTACAAGTACAAGCTGAGACGACTCGTATGCGATTGGTCTCACTAGGGGTACAAAATCGGGGTATATGCTTTTACTCGCATACGACAATTCTCTATACAAATCAATCTACTTATTTCACGAATGTGAATACCGTAGGGGTCACCATTCTCTTGGACGCCTTCGTTCGCCAACATCCGACAAAACTGAGACTGAGAGCCAATCTACATGCGAATCAGGCCGCCGTTAGCGTCCGGCGAAAATCGTTGACATTCGGCCTAATTTCGGGGTACAAATCTCATTCGATACCCCACCGGATGAAAGAATGTACCCCATGCCCAAGTCGCTTTCAGATGCAAAAGCCCGCAACGCCAAGCCAAGAACAAAGCCCTACAAGATCGCTGATGGTGAAGGGCTATTCCTCTTAGTCATGCCATCCGGCAGCAAATACTGGCGGCTGAAATACTTCTTTGCGGGCAAGGAAAAACTGCTGGCATTGGGCGTGTATCCTGAAATCACTCTGGCCGACGCCCGCGAGCGGCGTGCGCAAGCACGCAAGGTACTCGCCGCCGGGAACGATCCTGGGGAGGTGAAAAAAGAGGCCAAGCGGCTGGAGACCTTCAAGAGCGCCAATGCATTTGAAGTGGTCGCCCGCGAGTGGTTTGAAAAGCGCAAACACGAATGGGCGCCAAGTTCCGCCGATACCATGCTCGCCCGTCTCGAACAGCATATCCTTCCGAAGCTGGGCCCAAGGCCAATTGCCGACATCACCGCGCCGGAAGTTCTTGCCATGCTTCGCGTAGTGGAAGCCAGAGGTACACTGGAAACCGCACGGCGCGTGATGCAGATATGCGGGCAAATCTTCATGTATGCCATCGCCACCGGACGGGCCGAACGAAATCCGGTCCCTGATCTGCGTGGTGCGCTGAAAACCCCGGTCGCCAAACATCATTCCTTCCTTAAAGCAAGTGACCTGCCCCATTATCTCAAGAACCTGGAGGCCTATGACGGCAGCCTGCAAACCAAGCTGGCCCTCCGCTTCCTGCTGCTTACCTTCGTCCGCACGAACAGAATTGCGGGGGGCACAATGGACGGAGATTGATTGGGACAAGGCCGAGTGGCGAATTCCTGCTGAACGCATGAAGATGAAAGAACTGCATATCGTCCCGTTGTCGAGGCAAGCAATCGCCATTCTTCGGGAATTGGAAAAGCTCTCCGGCAATCGGCAGTATATTTTCCCAAACCAGCACAACCCGGCCACGTTTATGAGCGAGAACACCATGCTCTATGCTCTGTATCGCATGGGCTATCATTCACGCGCCACCGGGCATGGATTTCGCAGCACCGCCAGCACGATTTTGAATGAGCACGATTTCCGTGCGGATGTGATTGAACGTCAGCTTGCCCACAGCGAACGGGACACCGTCCGGGCTGCTTACAATCATGCGCAATACCTGCCGGAACGCCGGAAAATGATGCAATGGTGGGCCGATTATCTTGATAAGGTTGCGGCAAAGAAGCAGTCGCCGCGTTCATCGATCCCCGGCTTCTCAAGCCGGAGCCCCGGAAAGAGGCGCGTCAAACGGACGGACGAAGATCGCGGATAGACGGCGAGTGAAGGAGGACTCGGGGACCCCCGTCTGCGAACCTTATGCCGCCCTTGCAGGTCCCTACAATACAGGAATGCTGACCGACACGTGTAAGCGTCTAGGCTCGCCGTGCGTCTAAGGCATGTAGGCCTACCG
>CAWHCN010000010.1:0-262540 GCA_963827935.1 uncultured Planctomycetota bacterium
CCCGGCCTCTGGACCGTTGGTTTCTATGACCCCGAAGGCCACTTCCGCGTCGAAAGCAGCACCCCAGCCCGGAGGCAGCCGCCGCCCGGGTCCGCTGGCTGCACGGCGGGAACGACCTGCCGGACGCGCAACGCACCGTGGCGGAAGCTGGAATGGGACCTGGCGGAGCTGGCCGCCGATGGCGACGGCCCGGGCGTGGACCTGGCCGCCGCCGCGGCCGGGACGCTGGCCGAGGTGTGCGAGTGCCAGACGCCCGGTTGCCTGGGGCGCGGCCTGGCCGGCGACAAGTGCCCGGGGTGCGGCGTCGTGTTCATGCCGTTCTGAGGGGGGCACACAGCGCACTCGCGCGTTGAGCGCGTTCGGCGTGGTGCGGGCAAGCCTTGAGGCATCCGTTATGGGTTCGGAGCCGATCGGCTTAGCCCCCTTGAGGCATCCGTTATAAGCAAGCCACAGAACCGTACCGAGCTGGGCCGCATTGTGCGGCCGTCGTTGTCGCCCTGGCGTGTGGGTCATAAGGGGGCACTGCGAATGGGGCGCGCAGAGGTGAGGGGCGGCCTGCTCCCCGCAGCGCGCCCTTTACCCGCGCGCTCGACACCCGGGCGCGCCTCCGCGGAGCCAAGCGATGCGTAGGGCAGCGCACTGATTTGAGTCCGGCGTAAGCGGCGTGCTGCCGGGGTGTTGTGGCGAATCGCGCACGGATCGCGCCACGGATTGCCTACCTTTCTTCGCCGCACTTTGGCCAGGGAGACGACAGCGCCGGCGAAGTAAGCAGCGCCATCCGGTATGTTGCCGGCGTGCGGGTGCGGTGCGACTGACCGCCAGCGGTACGGGGCCCGTCCGGCGTTGGACCGGCACGCGGCTCGGGGCCGGCCGGCCCTTGCATCACTGGCCCCGTAATCAAAGGCGCTGCCGTAAACGCCCCCGGCGGCCGAACAGGTGGATGAAGCCGCCCCGGCCATCGGGGATGCAACCCGGCGGCGGCGGCGCCGGCGGTTTCACTTCGGCCACGGCCCTGGCCAGCAGCTCCGCGGCCGAGGGGATCTGCCGCGGCGGCGAAAAGGGGTTCGGCGTTGGCTTCAGGTCGGCCAGGTCGGCGGGGGCGCGGGTGCCACACGCCGGGCAACTGACGCTCTTGCGGGAGTGCGACCAGAAACGCGGCCCGCCGCACGCCGGGCAGTCCTCCGGGTGCCGGGGCCGCCAGCTTGTCCAGGCGCACGCCGGCCGGTTACTGCATAACCACAGCCGCACAGCCCAGTCCCCAACCGGGTTGCGCACCTCGACGGCGCCGCCGCACGCCGGGCAGCTCGGGTGCGATCGCACCCAGGGCGCGTCGCTCGGGTCAGGCGTCGCCGTTCGCGTGCGGCGTCCACGGCCAGGCGCAGGGCAGCGGCCACGACGGGGCTCCGCAGCCGCCAGCGGCAAGCGGTCGCCGGGTGAACGCCGGCGGCGGCCGCGGCCTGGCGGAGAGTGGCGCCGCCGGCCCGGGCCTGGACAAGGCGGACCACGGCATCACGGCGGAAGGGCCAGGGATCGAAGGGCTCGGGCATACCACCACAACCTTAACAAAGGTTAGGGTGCCAGTGCCCTGTTCGTTCGCACGGCCGCATGGTGTTCTTGCTCTTTCTGCGGGTCGGCGGGCATGGGAGAAACCCCAACAAAGGTCAGCGTGGAAGTGCCCTGTTCGTTCGCACGGCCGCACGGTGTTCTTGCTCTTTCTCGGGGGTCGGCGGGCATGGGAGAAATCCTCCGGGACGCTGGGGTCGCAAGGGCGGTCATCCGGCGGTGTCGCCGTCGTCCTCTTCGTCGTCCTCGTCGTCCGTCGCTCGTCGTCGTCCTCGTCGTCGTCCTCGTCGTCGTCCGGCTCGTCCTCTTCGTCGTCGTCCGGCTCGTCCTCTTCGTCGTCGTCCGCCATGATAGGCAGCCAGTCGCGGGTAATAGTGCCGGGGTGAACCCCCAGCTCCCGGGCAACGCGGGCCTTGATGCCGCGAAACCAACCGTACTGCCGCAGGTACTTCCACACCAACTGGGACACTTTCCAACGTCGCAAGAGGCGTCGGAAGGCGCGTGAGGCGTTGTAGCGTCGCCGGCCCGCGGCCCGGCGGCAGACGGTGTCAAAGTCGGTCGGGCACGCCCAAATTACTGCCCATCACGATCTCCCAAATGTTCGCGCTTCTGCGGCATGTTTCCGAAGCCGGGGGCCGGGTCGCCTTTTGCCTCTGAAACCAAGCAAACAGGGCGTCTTAGCCCGAACCCAAAGACAATGTCAGCGTCGGGGGGGCCCGGGCGTCACTTCGGCAACCGCATGCCCCGTCGGTATCGGCCGCGGCCGCGGCTTCCTACGCAGTGGCCTTGGCGCCGAGGATGGCGTAGATCGTCGGCCGCGAAAGCCCCACGGTCCGAGCGATGTCGGCGATCCGCTCCCCCTCCGCACGCATCTTCCGCACGGTCCGCTCCTGTACCTCGTCTACCTGCTTCCTGACACCCGGCTTGCTGCCGCCCCAGCGCTTGCCCTGTCGTCGCGCCGCGTCCTGCCCGGCCTTGACGCGCTCGCCGCGCAGCTCCGTCTCGTACTGTGCGACGCTGGCCAGGACGTGGGCCATCAATCGCCCGGCCGGGGTCGAGAGGTCGAGCCCCTCCTTCATCGACGTGAGGTTCACCTTGCGGCCTGCCGCAAGTCCTCAAAGAGCGCTGTCAGGCCCTTGGCCGTCCGGCCCAGGCGGTCGAGGCGCCAGCAGACGACGGCCGCAACCTGTCCCTTCTTGAGCGCCGCCTCCAGCTTCGCCCAACCAGGGCGATCCATCGTCTTGCCCGTCGCCTTGTCCGTGTACCATCGCACCGGTGTCTCTTGCGCATTGGCCCAGCGTTTGAGGTCGGGCTCCTGGCTTCGCGTGTCCTGGGCGGTGCCACTGACGCGGACGTAGACGGCGACGTGTTTCACGATTTTCTCCCTGGCGTGGGCGGCAACCTCATCCTACGCATCGGCAGCTGAAATGTAAAACACGATCTATAGACGAAACCTTACGCGACGGGGCCGGGGCGGAGGCCCCGAAACCGCGGGGAGCGGGCGGCCGGGGCGGGGAGGGTTGATACTTTACAACGGCCGCCGCGGGCGCCAGGACCTCGCCGGGAGCCGCGCTGCACTACCGGTAGACGAACTAGCTCTCTGCAGAGTGCGCTTTTGAGCGGCAGCGCGGCCCGGCCGGCGGCCCGTCGATCGACGCTGCCGAACTGGTCGAGGGCCTGGCCGTCGACTGCCTGGCCGGCCGCGGCGATCGCCGCGGCCGGCCAGGGCGTCGCCGGCGACGGGGTGCCGCCCGGCCCGGCCGGCGGCCCGTCGATCGACGCTGGCGGCCAGGGCGTCGCCGGCGACGGGATTCAGTTGGTCAAGGGCTGCCTTCGATCGACGCTGCCGAGCTGGTCGATGGCGTCGGCCGGCTGCGGGGTCCACCCGGTTGCCGGCGACGCGGCCCGGATGCCGAGCTGGCCGACGGCCTCGATCCACCTTTAAGCCGGCAGCCGCCGTCGGTGCTGGCGCGATTCGAGGGCCGGTCGCCGGCTGCATGGCCGGCCACGGCGATCGCCGCGGTCGTGCTGGCCCGGTTTGCCGCGTCAGGACCATGGGCCCCGCCAGCGGGGCGGGGCCGTCCTGGGCGGCCGCCAGGGGCCTTGCCGGGGTTGTTGACGATAATGGCCCTTTCCGTCAACAACCGCCGTCGCCAGCCTGCTCGGCCACGCGCCGGGCCACGTCGCCGGCCAGGTCCTTGCGGTTGTCGTCGTAGAGGAGCAAGGTGTCGAGCTTCGCGTGCCGGCTGAACCGGCGAACCTGGCGGCACGTCGATACCGGCGTCCAGTGCCGCCGTAATGCTGGCGTGGCGGAGGCCATGCGGTCGAGCCCGGAGGCCGGCGTCGTCGCCGAGCTGGCGGACGATCGCGTAGACCGCGCCGCCCGTGAGCCGGCCGTCCCCCTTCTGCGCCCGGTCCATGCTTGTGAACACCGGCCCCGGGCCCGGGCCGCGGAAGGCCAGCCAAGCCGCCAGCGCCAGCCTGGTCGGCAAGGGGAGGGTGAGCCGGACCTTGACCGCTTTGCCCTTGCCGAGCACGGCGACTGTCCCGGCCAGTTGGTCGAGGTCGTCGACGTCGATGCCGACGACTTCCTTTCGCCGCCAGGTCGAAAAGCAGGCGCAGGACGGCGCGATCCCGGGCCCCTTTCCGGTCAGCGCGGCCGTCGAGGCGGGCCAGCAACTGCCGGAAGCCGCCCACGCCTGGCCCGGCCGTCTCTCGGTATGCCTGCCCCCGTAACCCTTCCACCTCGAGCCCAACCGACCAGGGCCAGCATTCGAGCCAGCTTGACCAGCGATCGCAGCGCGGCCAGCCGGCGGTTGACCGTGGCGGCCGCCAGGCCACGCGCCTGCAGGTCGCCTTGTAGTGGAGTGCCAGCTCGTTCGCCGATCCGTGTCCGCGGGCCAAGAGGAGCCGCCGCGGCATCGGCCGAGCCCGCGCCGGTGAAGGTGGCGAAGTCGTCGAGGTCGCGCTGGTACGCGATCAGCGTCGAGGGGCTCGGCCGGCCAGGAAGGCGGCCAGGAGGCCGGGCCGGCGTGACGTCGAGGGCCCCGCCGGCGACGGGGACAGGAACGGGCAGATAAACGGTCATGGGCGTGGGCGTCTCACTTGGGGGTCCCCCGGCCCCCTTATTTCCAGTCGCGCCGAGGTGGGCGTTACGGATGGCTTTGAAGTCGCGGCAAATGGTCGCCCGGCTGATGCCCAGCTCGCGGGCGAGCGTGCCTGGATCCCGTACAACCCGCGGGCCTCCCACGGCACGCGTAGAATGATCTGTGTCCGCCGCCAGCGCTTCTGGTTTTCGCGCTGCGTTGTAGCGGCGCCGGCCCGCCGCCCGGCGGCAGACGGTCCCGAAGTCGGTCGGCGCCGTCCAGTTGTTGCTCATTTCTATCCCCCGGGCACCGCGACCCTTGATTGATTGATTTCTGTTCCACGCTTATAACCTGCCCGGACTCAAACGCGCCGCCCGCGCTGGCCGAACGTCCGCGTCGCGGGCCCGCACCGGTCGGCCTGTCATAGTATTCTACGCTGGGGTTTGCTCCACGCGGCCGGGGGAGGGAGTGCGTGCATGCCGAGAACGACGGCGAAGGAGCTACGCGGTCAGCACTGGCGGCGTCGCCGTGGGCACAGTGGGCCGCGGCCTGGCCAGTGAAGTGGGCGACGATGAAGACCTGCAGGCCGTAGTACCGTGGGGGCGCAAAAAGGCTCAAAAGGCTCTAAAAATATTCAGCCGTTCAGTAGTTCGCGGGAGTTTTGTGCGTTTTAAGCCTTATGTCGCGTGAGGTGCCAGGTCATTGGTGCAGCCCTGGCGGTCCCAGGCCGGGTTGACCCTGAAACGTGCCGTGGGCGTGCGACCAAGTCGACCGGGCGTTCGTTGCCCGGTTTCCAGGCGCTCCTCCAAGTAGCGGTGTTCACCAGCAGGGCCAACGGAGCGTCCAGCTCCTCCGGTTTGTCGAAAGACGAACGGAGCGGCGGATAGGCTTCGCGCCGGCTGAACTCCTGGACGCCGCCGGCCCGGGCCAGCCAGTGCATGATCTTCACCGCGCGGCCACGGGCGGGTCAGCGGCCATGACCTGGTAACACTTCCGGGTGTGTGACTTGAAGTAGCGCACCAGTGCGTCAGCGGATTGAACGCTGCACGCCTCCACGTCCGACGCGGCGAGTTTCGCCACAGGCCCGAGCAGGAGTTGAACGATCGGCACCGCCAGCCGGGCGAGGTGGCCCCGGGGGAAAACTTCGACCAGGCCCCTCTCAAATGGCGCGGGAAGTCCGGCGTCCTCGGCGGCGTAAGTGTCGGTCACCCGCTCGAAGTGGTCACCGGCGTCAGAGGTGAACTGCGCGAACTGCGGGCAGGGCTGGTGTTTCTTGCCCGCCATCCTCAGCGCCATGAGGCTTGCTATAACTCGATGCCACCCGTCCTTGGCCTTGGTGGACAGCTCGCTCTTAAGCCTGTAGCCGGCGGCCGGACGCTCCGCCTGGTAGGAGAAAAGGAATCGGTCCAGGGACCCATCGTTGACCTGGCCGAAACGCAAGCCAGCGTTAAAGCAACTGAGCTTGTCTGGTTGGATGGTCCCCATGATTGCCAGGAACGGCCAGCACAGGGCCAGGGCTCTCCTCGAACTTGACGCGGTCGATGGTGCAATGGGAGCCATCCCACAGCTCCTCAAGCTTTTGCCGGTCGTTTCCTTTCCCGCCCGTCTTGTACTGGTTCATCCCGCCGATCAGACCGGACAGCTCGTTCGGGCGCAGAACAGCGCCCCACCGGCGACTTCGGCGAGAATGCGTCCAATGACCTCGATGGTCCCATGCTGCATCTGGCACCTTCGCATCATTGGGCGGTCGCCACGTTTCTCCGGCGGCCTGGCCTCCCAGGTCCTCAGGGCGCTTCGGTACTCGCGGTGATTCCTGGCATCGGTCCGGAAGAACGGTGCGGAGACGATCGTTAAGTCAGGCGCCTGTTGCACTGACCGGGCTCGGCAACAATGGCCACGTAAAGCGCCCCCGGCTTCCTCATGGCCCTTCTTGAGACAGAGGCGGCGACTGTTGCCGGCGGCGGCGCCCGTGGCACAGAGGAGGGGAACGCCCGCGAAATCGACGTGTGTGTTCGTGGCCTCGGCAACCTGCTCGACAAAGCTACGGACCAATCCCGGCAGCGTCTGCAGCGGAAACGGCGCAGACGCCTGCGGCGTGCTGGGGAATCGCACTGGGGGGCGTCGTCGGCCGCCGCTGGCAGGGTAAAGCGCCGCGTAACGCCGGCCTTGCTCATCTCCTCCAGCTCCGCGGCGTCGGGCTTGTGGCTCTGCGATTTACGCGGGGCAGCCTTCGGCGCGGGCCTCCCGTTCGCGTATCCGTTCGTGTGCCCGTTGGCGTGCCCCGTTCAAGGTCATGTCGGAATCCTTTCAGCGTCTAGCGTGACGGTTCGGTAATCGGCCCAAATGCACTCGAATGGCTCCGCGTTGTGAAGCAACCGGCTCCACACGGGGGCGGACAGTATTCCTCGGCCTCCTGGCGCGACGTGGCGTTGAGGGTCACCCGCGTCGGCCGGCCGCCTCGATAGCGTTCGTGAACGAGCGCGAGCAGGTCGCGCACATCCCAGGGCGACGGCCAGCCGGCCGCGGGAATCACCTCGGAGAGGTAGAGCGCCGCGCGGGCGGGCAAGCCGGCGCAGCACGTATTCCGCGATGCGCCCGGTCTGCGAAAAGGCCAGCAGGCTCTCCAGTTCTCGTGACGGACTGGCCCCAGCCGCCGCCGCCGCGTAGAAGGCGTGAGAAAGCAGGTAATCCTTCCCGGTCCCGACCGATCCGTAGAACACCAGCCCCCGACCGCGGCGAACGAAATCGCCGATGCCGGCGACGATGCTGCGTAGCCGGTCCACAACGTCCTGCTGCTTGGGCCGGCGTAGACGCGGTAGCGAGACAGCCTCACGCGGGCGGGGTGGTATCGCTACCCCTAGCTCGGCGACAAGGTAGCCCGGGATCATGCCCGGCGGGCGGTGGCCTGGTCAAGCTCCGCGGTGACGCGCCAGTTGCTGCGCGGATGAATCGGCCATAATCGAAGGGGTTCCTTCGAGGGTCGGCCCCCTGTCCGGGCAAGGTCCGGGGCGCGGGTACTCACCAGTCAACGGCTGTCCTCTCACCGGGGCCGGCCGTTGGCGTTTCAATCACACCGCCGGCCGGCGTTTCCCTGTCATTTCGCTTCCCCCACACGCCGCCCTTCCAAGTAGCTGAGCAGGTCCTCGCACGTGTACCTGATCCGCCGGCCGACGATGGAGCTGCGCTGATCCGACCGCGCCGGCGTTCATCGCGCAGCACGTGCGGCTCCAGCCCCAGCAGCCGCGCCGCCTCTTCCTCGCTCACGCAAGCCGGCCATCGGGGATCTGGGCGCGGGCCTGGTCCAGTTGGGCCAGTACCTCGCTCACCACGGCCTCGACGATCGGGCGCAAGACTGCCGGGTCCAGTTGGACCGGGAACCAGGCGGCCGGCCGGCCGTTGGCTGCCGGCGGGGTTGCCGTCGGGTTGTCGTGGCGTCGTTTCATCGCTCGCACTCCGGCGGGCAGGCATGGGCGGCCGGCCGCGTTCATGCGAGCAATGCTAAGAGGGGATGCTGGAAAATGCAGTGGGCAATTCAGTTTCGTTAGTGGGGGTCTCAGTTTCAGAAGTGGGGTTTTTCCCGAAGAATTCGGCGAATTTCGGCGGAGGGGCATCAGGACGATAATAGCCGCCGACTCGTCTACTGTTCCTCACCATGCCTTGCGCCATCAGCTCGCGTAGGCCACGATCGTAGAGGCCCTTTCGATCGATAACGAGCTTCTTCTGCAGGTTGTCCGCCGTCAGGGCCTTGCCCTTAAGCGCTTGCAGAATGCGGAGCTGAAATGGGCTCGGTATGAACGGCTGGCCGGGTGGGGAATCGCCCTCGGAATCTTGGCTGGGCCGGGGCGTGTCTGCCGGCTGCGCCGCGGACTCGGGCGGCCTGGCCGCCGCCGATGTCGCGGAAGGTGAAACGGCCGGCGCTGTCCCGTCCACTGGCCGGGCAGGCACCAGTAGTACGGCCCGTCCTTCTTGTGGTGATGCTCAATCCCGAGCGCCGCCTTGGCCTTGAGCAGTGTGTGCCGGGTGATGCCGGCGTCGGCTGCCCAGGCGAGTAGTGCTGCGCTGGCGACGGGCCCTTCTCGGAGCGCATCCTTCAAGAACTTCGTCGCGGCGTCGTCCTCACTCTTGGCCGGCCGATAGCGCCATTCCCACCGCCGGCCGTTCAGTCGTGGCTCCACGTCGATCCTCTTGGCGGCGCACCGCAGCACGTACAACTTGATACCCGCCTTGTCGGCATCCCGGCGGAGCTTCTTGACCGGCACGTGGCCGCCGGCGTCGTCGAGCTGCTGCTCAAGGAAGGCGATCGCCTTTTGCTCATCGCCCTCTGGCAACCTCTGACAGGGAAGGTGCCAGTACCATGCCCCTTCGCCAATGCGGGTAGCCTTAACTTTCAGCTCTCTTTTTGCCCGCCACAGTCGCCCTTCTCCGATGCCTTCCATTTGCGCCTGCTCAATTACCGCTGCCGCCGGCTGCGGGCCTTGCTTCCGCAGATAGCTCTTGAGGAACTTCCGGGCCTCACGGGCGAGTTGCTTCTTTAGGCGCTTGCCACGCTCCCCGGTGTTGATGTGCTCGCTCTCCTCGCCGGCGAGGATGGCGTCGATGTCCGCATTGCAGTAGCCGGCGACCTCCTTTGGTCCGTGTGCGGAGCGAGCTGGGATGGATTTGGCGAACGGCGCTTTGCGCCCCGGGGCGCGCCTGGAGGGTCGTTTCGACCAGTAGTCCAGAAACCCCGCGGTTGCCTCCTTGTACAAGGCTTCGAACTCCCTGAGCGTCAGGAACACGCCCTCGTCGTCCTTGTAAGGTTTGCCTCTTGCCGTCGCCCTCTGCGTGGCGGCCCCGCACTGGTCCCGCGCAACCTGGGCGGCTTTAACGTCGTCCTCCAGTAACACCAAAACCTGGTCAACCCTCCGCGGATACGACGGGGGGATCCACTGGTGTTTGATGGGACGCCCCTCCGGCAGATAGCGGCATCCCTTGGTTTTCGGCCCGCGGCTTTTGCCACGCTTCTCACACGACCATCGGTACAGGCTTGTGGTAGGGAGGTGATTGGTGAGACTTGCCTCTTGCAGTGTGACCCAGCGAATGCCCGCGTGGTCAACGTAGACAGACTCGTTCAGCCATCCCGGTTTCAAGGGGCCGGCCAGGGGCATAGCTAGGACCTCCGCAACCTTGTCAGCGAAGTAGGTGTGTTCCGTCCTTCCGTAGGCCCCCAATCGCTCCTCGACGCACTCCAGGCGCCGGCCGTCGATGGCGGGCCAGCCCGAATGCTGGCGACTGTAAAACAGGTCCCCGGCAACATTGAACCGCACGACGATGGCCGAAACATTCGAGCCGCTCGTCCTGGCCCTGGCCGTAATATCGCGCGTTCCTTCTGGTGCGTTTCATCTCAGCCGCGGACGGTCTCCCGTCGTGCGCTTTGTGGCGCTGTGGACATGGCCGGCTCCTCAGCTCGGCTACCTCGGAAGGAAAAGAGGCGGGGGCAACCCGTGAGGTGCGGGGCTTCCGGCTGCAGACCGTAGCCCCCGCCAGTGTCGTTAATAGCGATTCGCGCACCGGGAAGCCAGCGCCGGCGTCGCCCGCGCCCCGCCGCCGCTAATCCTGCGAAAAAGGCCTGCGCGGCCTCGCCGGCGCCGTCCCTCCATAGTCCCTCCACGACAAGGGCGGCGCAACGGCTCCCCCGGTGAACAGCAAAGGCCGGCTCCTCTCGGGAAAAACCGGCCCGGATTGTAGACCTTGTACAGTCCTCAATAGCCTGTTTAGCGGACTGTCGATCCGGTGGTTGCGGGTTCGAGTCCCGTCGCCCTCGCTAAAGTAAGTCCAAGAAATACAGGGGTTTGTGGCGATAGCCGCAAGCCCCTGTTTTCGTGGCCGGGCCGGTGTACGAGAAAAGTGTACGAGTTTGGGACTTCCCCCACGGCGGGCCGCCCTATAATCCAGGGGAGGCTTTCATGCCGCACCATCCGAAACCGTTTTTCAAGGCCTCGCGAGGCCGCTGGTATCTCCAGATCGGCCCCAAACAATTCAACCTCGGACCCGACGAGGACGAAGCATTCGGGAAGTACCATGAACTGATGCGCCGGCACGCCCAGGGCGACATCCCGGAAACCGCCCCGCAGCCCGACGCGCTTACTGTCTCCGAGCTGCTTGACAAGTTCCTCGATGCCTGTCGCAAGGACAGCGCCCCGCGGACCTTCGAGAGCTACCGCGATCGTCTGCAATCCTTCGTCCGACACCTGAAATCGCAAAAGCGGCTGGCGCTGGCCGCCGACGACTTCCGACCCTTCTGTTTTGCCCCAGTCGAACCTGGAAAATCGCTCCGTTCGGGTTAGTCTTACCTGAACGGATGTTCCATCATGACCCGACAGCGTCGTCACTTTTCCGGACCTGAGAAGGTCGCCGCCCTCAAACGCCACCTCGTCGAGAAGGTGCCTGTCTCCGATCTCTGCGATGAACTCGGCATCGCCCCCAACCTCTTCTACCGCTGGCAGAAGGAATTCTTCGAGAACGGACACACCGCCTTCGACAACGGCCGTAAGGCCAAGGCGGTCGAGGACGCCAAGGACAAAAAGATCGAACAACTCGAAGCCAAACTCCAACGCAAAAACGAGGTCCTCGGCGAACTCATGGAGGAGCACGTCCAGCTAAAAAAAGAACTTGGGGAACCCTGACCCGCTGCTGGGTTCCCCACGATACCCGCGACCAGATCGTCGACTTCGTCCGCTCCTGGGCCGACAAGACCGACATCCCCGCCGGCCGCTTCCTCCCCTGGATCGGCATCGGCGCCAGCAAGTTCCACGACTGGAAGCACCGCTTCGGCAAGGTCAACGAACACAACGCCTGGATCCCACGCGACCACTGGCTCACCGACCAGGAGAAGGAGGCCATCCGTGCCTTCGCCCGTGCCAACCCCCTGGAGGGCTACCGCCGACTGACCTTCATGATGCTCGACGCCGACGTCGTCGCCTGCAGCCCGGCCAGTGTCTACCGCGTTCTCAAGACCGCGGGATTGCTGGCCGGGCACTCGCCCACGCCCACCAAGAAAGGCACCGGCTTTGTCCAGCCGCTCCAGCCCCACGAGCACTGGCATGTCGATGTCAGTTACCTCAACATCGCCGGCACCTTTTACTTCCTCTGCTCCGTCCTCGACGGCTGCAGCCGCTTCATCGTGCACTGGGAAATCCGCGAGAAAATGGAGGAAAGCGACGTGGAAACCATCATCCAACGCGCCCGCGAACAGTTCCCCGGCACCACGCCACGCATCATCAGCGACAACGGCCCCCAGTTCCTTGCCAAGGACTTCAAGGAGTTCATCCGCGTCTGCGGCATGACCCACGTCAAAACGTCTCCCTATTATCCCCAAAGCAACGGCAAGATCGAACGCTGGCACAAGACCCTCAAGGGCGACTGCATCCGCGTGCTCACCCCGCTGTCGCTCGATGACGCCCGCCGCCTCGTGGCCGATTACGTCGTCCACTACAACACCGTCCGCCTGCACAGTGCCATCGGCTACGTCACGCCCCAGAACAAACTCACTGGCCGCGACCAGGAGATTCACAAGGCCCGTGATCGCAAACTCGCCGAGGCCCGCGAACGCCGCCGACAGCAGCGTCAGGCCGCCCGCACGGAGCCGCCGCCCACTCCCCGACCGGCCATCGACTTCGCCGCCGTGCGGACCCTGGTCACCATGGCGGCCGTGCTCAACCTGCTCGGCTTCCAGCCAGGCAGCCGTCACGGGGCCCAACAGCGGGGACCGTGCCCGTTGCACGGCTCAACGTCGGGCACCAGCCGCTGCTTCTCGGTCAACCTGGAGGACCAGACGTTCCACTGCTTCAAGTGCGGCCGGTCGGGCAACGCCTTGGACCTGTGGGCTCAGGCCACACAGCAAAGCGTGTATGATGCGGCCCTCGATCTGTGTTCGCGCCTGGGCATCCCGCTGCCCCTGTTGCCGCCGCCACCGCCGCGGAACAGAGAAGAGGAAACCGTAGCGACTGGAGGAGCAAACGATACAATCACCTGAGTGCCACGGCAATCGTCAACCAGACCCGCTAACTCGGACGGGGCGCTCTTCCAGATCACGCTGAACCAAGACACCATGAGCCTCTCTGGGGCGAGTCGGTGCGCCACGGAAACCGGACTACCGCAACCGGGGTAAGTGCCCAATTGTAAGAGAGAGCCACCCAACAGGGCAAGCCATTGGACCAATCCCATCATTGTCCGTCTCCGAGCAAAGCAATGAAGGAGGCTATCGCCGATTGTAGTCCTCCAACCGCGCTGTCTGTAGTCCCTGCCGAAAAGAGTTCGGGGCCGATCAACGAAAACTGCTGGCGCATGTCGGCCAGGCCAATTCGCTGACCCACCTTACGGCGGCGTAACTTTGCCATAGTAGGCAGCATCCCAGTCGACCCACACCACACAGTACACGACTGAGTTGAAATTGGGGTATGGCGCGAGGTACCCCTTCAGGTTACTCTGATACACCTGCATCTTATCCGGGTTAGGCTTGCCTGGCGTTGGTAGGAGTACTCCGTGATTGGCATGAATAAACTGCCCGGTCGATGGATCGTACCACCCGAAATCAAACGCAATGCCGCCTCTCTCGCACTGCGCACTGCGCACTCCGCACTACTACGACGAAACCGAGCTGACAGCGGGAGACAACCCGACTATTGGGCTGATCCTCTGCGCCGATAAGAACGATCTCATGGTCCGGTATACCCTCGGCGAGGGCACGCGCCAGATCTTCGCGAGCCGGTACAAGCTCCACTTGCCGACAGAAAACGAATTAGCGGAAGAGATTCGCCGGGAGCTGCGGCAACTCGCTTCGGAGGACCCGGAGACGCAGGCATAAGGTCGCACCCGCTCCAGATGCACTCCGCTGTCTATAGCTGCGCCACAGTCTGCGGTTAAACTCGTATTTCTTGCGGACTGTCCCTGCGCCCCGTCGAGAGGCCGATCCGGGGAGGAACATCCCGTACACCGGCACCTCTCTGCTTTTCTTTTTACTCCATCCTTGGCCTGGCAGGGGCCAAATCGGTGGGCTGCCGCAGTCGGGCCATCCGTCGCCCTTGGTGCGGCAGCCGCCCGCGTTTCGATTGGCGAGGCCACTGGAAGATTCCTTCCTCGTCAGCAAGCGCATTTCTGCACAGACGGCATCGGGCAGTCCTGCCGGGGGCTGGAAGCTCGGCAATGCTGTCCGAGCCAAGCGAGGAGTGTCTATCCGGAAATCGCCACGACCTCAGCAGCTTCAACCTTTCCTGGCCCAAGCGTCATGCAGGCAACCACCTCATTTCTCACTTAACTTTCTCGGCTCTTCGCGTTTTTTAGTGGGTAACTTTCGGCCCAGGAAGGGACAAATCCCCTGCTTTCCCCGAGGAAAACCGCCTTCCCCGCGGAGCAAAAAGCTGCCATGCTGACACGATGGCCATCTTCAAGCTGCTCCATGACCTCTACCGGTTTCCTGGCTTCGTCCCTCTGGCCCAGGTCCGGGGCCTCTTCGGGGACCCCCACGCCGTCGTTATCACCCTGCGGCGCTGCCGAAAAAAACGCGCTGCGGCGTCTGCGGCCAGGAGTATTACAGCCACTACGACAAACGGACCCGACGCGTCCGCGATCTCTCCTGCGGCGACAAACGCGTCTACCTCACCTTCCGCCTCCGCCGCGTCCAGTGCTCACGGTGTGGCGGCGTGAAGAACGAGGGCCTCGACTGGCTGGCCGACAACCCGCTCTACACCAAGCGGTTCGCCTTCTTCGTGGGCCGCCGCTGTCGCCAGACGCCCATCAAGGAGGTGGCCGAAGAACTCTTCCTCGATTGGCACGCCGTCAAGGAGTTGGACAAGCAGTACATGCGCGAGCAGCTTCGCCGGGTCGGCACCCCGGCGCCCCGGGTCATCGGCATCGACGAAATCGCCGTCGCCAGGGGGCACCAGTACCGCATCGTCGTCAGCGACCTGGAGCGTGGTCGTCCCATCTGGTTTGGCGGCGTGGACCGTTCCGAGGCCAGCCTGGACGAGTTCTTTGCCTGGCTGGGCCCAGAAAAATGCGGCAAAATCCGCGTGGCGGTCATGGACATGTGGCAGGCGTTCCGTAACTCCACCCTCAAGGAGGGGAACGCTCCCCAGGCCACGATCGTGTACGACAAGTTCCACATCCTGATGCACCTGGCCGAGGCGATGGACCAGGTGCGCAGGCGGGAATACGCCCGCGTGTCGGGCAAGGACCGGCGCTTCATCAAAGGGCAGAGGTACACGCTTTTGTCTCACTGGGAAAACCTCAACGCCACGGGGCGGGAAGCCCTGACGCTGTTGTTCAAGGCCAACCGCCGGCTGAACAAGGCGTACCTCCTCAAGGAGTCCTTCGATCAGCTCTGGGACTACTGGAGCCCCGGCTGGGCCCGGCGTTTCTTCGACCAGTGGCGTGCCGCGTTGCGCTGGCAACGTCTGGAGCCCTTCGAGCGCTTCGCCCGCATGGTGGCAGCGCACTGGGACGGGATCGAGGCCTATTGCCGCGCGGAGAACAAGGTGCCGTTGGGTTTCGTGGAAGGCATCAACAACAAGATCCGTGCCATCCAGAGGCGGGCGTACGGCTTCCGGGATGAGGAGTACCTCCGGCTGAAAATCCTGACCTGCATGCTCCCAAAACTGTGAAAAGTACCCACCAAAAAACGCGAAGACCCACTTTCTCTTTGACACCATCAAACAACGGCGCTATGTCAGCATTTCTACCAACAGCCAACCAATGGAGGAAAACATGGCACGTGTAGAAAAGGTAGAATCTGCCCAGGAAGCAGGAGATGTCACGCAGCCCCAGGCGGATTCGCCACCGGCAGACGCGCCGGGTTCCAGCGCAGAGCCGGAAGCCGGCAAGCCCAGATGGAATTCCCGCATCGGCGGCGGCTGGGGAGACTTCGAGGCAGGCGTCCGCCTCAACGAAGATCACAGGAACCGGCGCATGACCATCAAATTCGATGAAAAACCGTCCGAGGAAGTCCGTCAGATCATGAAGAGGGAATACGGCTACACCTTCGACGGCGAGAATCAGCTTTGGTATAAGCGTATCAACCCAGCAACGGCACGTCAGGCCCGCGAAGAGGCCGAGGAACTGGCCTTCCAGGTTGCCAACATGATCCGCCAGGAAAAGGGGCTGGAGCAGAAGCAGAGCTTTTCCATCGGCATGTAGGGGCCGGCCGCCCGGTATGGTGGCGGCCGGAAAGCCGCCTGTCTGTCCTTCAATGACAGGCATACCGCATACCGCCGATCCCGGAGCCAGAAACACGGGCCGGGCGGGGAGGGGGCGTGCCGAGCCCGCGTTGGAGATGCTGGAAGCTTTCGCCAGCGTGGGGGCGGAGCGGTTTGACGTCACGTTCACTGACGCCGGCGGCGAGAAGGTCGGCTTCCGCGGCAACCGCCCCCTCGACCAGCTGTGGCCCGCCATGCCCGCCATCCTCCAGGAAGCCACCGAGCGGCGGCACAACGTCATTGTGCGCCCGCGTTCCACGGGCGCCACGCTGATCCAGCTCGACGACCTCGGCGAGGACGCAGCGGCGCGACTGCAGCCGGTGTCCTTCCTCGTTCTTCGCACCAGCCCCGGAAGTTACCAGGTTTGGATCGCCTTGGCCGATGGCGACAGTGACTTCGCGCGGCGGCTCCGCAAAGGTGCTGGAGCCGACCTGACTGCATCAGGAGCCTCGCGGATCAGCGGCAGCCTGAACAGCAAGGAAAAGTACGCGCCCGATTACCCCCGCGTCGAGACAATCGATGCCAGCTTCGGCCGCGTGGTGACGCTGGCCGAACTGGATGCCCTCGGCGTAGTCACGCCCCCGGAGAAATCCGCCCCGGCGGCTCTCCCCATTTCCCGTCAGCGTCCGAGCGCCAGAGGATGGCCCAGCTATCACCGCTGCGTGGAGAACGCGCCGCCGGCGCGCGGCAGTGACCGGCCGGACATCAGCCGGGCGGATTTTACCTTCTGCCTGCTGGCGATTGATTGGGGCTGGGGCGTCGAGGAGACCGCCGCGCGGCTGATGCAGGAAAGCGGCAAGGCCCAGGAGAACGGTGAAGACGACGCCCTGCGCACGGCGCCGAATGCAGCTGCCGCGATCGAGCGACGAGGCGAGGTGCAGCGGTGAGAGAAGGCGGCTACGGCCTTGGCAAGCGGTCATACCGTCGCGACCACGGCGAGGAATGGTTGTCGCTTGACAATGGAGAATCCGCTCTGGCAAGATCGCAGACCGCACAGGCAAGCACACAGGCGAGCCGAGATGGCTGGAAGCGCAGCCAATGAATCAGTCGCATTGCTCAAGGTTCCGGCGGAACACGTCGAAGATGTCGTACGGCTTTACCTCGCCGCTCAATGATCCGCCTCAAGCCCGCGGCATCGACACTACTCCAGTCCATGTTGCCGAGCGGCAGCTGATTCGAGTGCTCGTGCAGCCTTTCCCACGGACCGAGGCGAGTAATCCCCTGCGGCCGCGCTGTGGAAACGCTGTCCGGCAGGCCCCTCAGCCCGGCAGGCCCCTCAGCCACGCGATGCTCACTGGTAATGGGAGGATCAGAGGATGGCGAAGCCGCTCGGCCCGAAGTGGCTCTTGATCTTTGATCCGCAAGGCGGATGCCAAGCGTTCCTGGCATTATTCCCGAACTCCGACCTTGGTGGCCTCAAGGCCTCGGTAGACTGCCGCCGGAGTCAGTTAGGCCGGCACCTGCTGCAACCGCTCCTCGCTGGAAGAGGCGAGGTATCGCCCCAGTTGCCGCGCGAGGTCCGCCCCATTCGGATGACTTCAGACGCGCGCGGGAATAGAATTGCCGGCAGCGTCGGTTGAGTAGAGGGAGGCGCTCCCGGCAGGAGAATCCAAGCCCTTGAGGGACGAGCGACTCGTACGGTTTGAGCAGGCGGTCTTGCCTCACCTGGGTGCCGCGTACAACCTGGGGCGCTGGCTGACGCGCCACGACCACGACGCGGACAACGTCGTGCAGGAGGCGTACCTGCGCGCCTACCAGTTCTTCGACAGCTTTCACGGCGGCGACGGCCGGGCCTGGCTGCTCCGCATCGTCCGCAATACCTGCTACACCTGGCTGGAGAAGAACCGGTCCCGCGAGCCGACGACGACATTCGACGAAACCGTACACAGCGCGGCAACAGCCGTGGCCAGCCCGGACGCCTCGCTCATGGCCAGCGAGGACCAGAACCTGCTTCGGCAGGCCCTGGCCGAGTTGCCGGAGGAGTTCCGCGAGGCGATCGTCCTGCGCGAGCTGGAAGGGATGTCCTACAAGGAGATTGCCGCCGTCACCGGCGCCCCCATCGGCACGGTAATGTCGCGCCTGGCCCGGGCCAGGGAAAGACTGCAACAGGGCCTGGCTCAGCGCCGGCCCGAGGAGCCCTAACGTGACCTGCGAAGAGACTGGCGGCTTGCTGGCCCCCTATGCCGACGCCGAGCTGGACCTGGTGCGCGGCGTGGAGATCGAGCGACACCTAGAGCAGTGCCCGGCCTGCACCGCGGCCCTGGAACGAACGCGGTCGTTGAGCCGCGCCTTGGGCGACCCGGCGCTTTACCACCAGGCGCCACTGGATTTGCATCGGCGCGTGCGGGCCACGGTGCGACGGGCGAGCGGGGAGAGATCTCGCCTGGCATCGCTTCCCTGGCAGTGGGTGGGTGCGGCTGCGGCTGCGGCAGCCCTGGTGGCCTTCGGACTGTGGGGCGCGTTCACCGCCCTTTCGAAACCCTCCCGCGACGACGTGTTCGCGCAACAGGTCGTGGCCGCCCACGTTCGTTCCTCCCTCGTGGACACCCATCTGGTGGACAGGAAGTCCACCAACCAGCACGTGGTCAAGCCGTGGTTCATCGGCAAAGTGGACGTGGCGCCGGACGTCAAGGACCTGTCGGACCGAGGATTCACACTCGAAGGCGGACGGCTCGATTACATCGAGCACCAGAACACCGCCGCGCTGGTTTACCTGCGCAACCAGCACCTGATCAACGTGTTCGTCTGGCGTGCCGCAGGCAAGGACCGGGCGCCGGAGTACCTGGAGCGCCAGGGCTATCACCTGATTCACTGGGTCAACAACGAGAGAATGGTCTGGGTCGTGTCCGACTTGAACGCCGAGGAGCTGCGCGAGTTCGCCGAGTTGCTGCGGCAGTGAGACGCCCACGCGATGATGTTGTCCGATGCTTGGCAACGCTTCGGAGAAGCGTCTCGGTCAGAACGCTACTCCGAAGCGTTGCTAAACGCGGGTACTACAGCTGCCGCATGAAGGCGACCAGGGCGGTCTTCTCTTGCGGGTTCAGCTTCAGTTCCAGGATCAGGTTGAAGAACTCGACCGTGTCCTCCAGCGTCAGCAGCCGGC
This sequence comes from uncultured Planctomycetota bacterium, assembly GCA_963827935.1. Taxonomy (GTDB): domain Bacteria; phylum Planctomycetota; class Planctomycetia; order Gemmatales; family Gemmataceae; genus DATFNV01. The sequence continues at coordinate 18,984 of CAWHCN010000010.1, forward strand.
CGTCGTGGAAGTACGGCGGCGATTCCTTGATGCCGCGCAGCGGGAACGTCTTGATCGGCCCCTGCGTGGTGGCGACCAGGCCGTTGATCGTCTGCGTCTTGTAGAAGCGCTCGACCTTGCAGGTCGTGCATCGAGTTGTCGGTGTAGTACGGGGCCGGGTGGCAGGTCGACGCATTGGGCCTTGCCGAAGAACAGCTTCTGGCCCCGCATCTCCGGCGAATCGGCCGCGAACTTCTTGCGGGTCGAGCTTGCCGTCCAAGCCCAGGCCGGGCGCCGGCGGGAAGTCGAGCAGCTCCTGGAACTCCGCCATGAAGTGGACCTGGCTGCCGCGCTCCAGCGGGTTGATCCCCTTGGCCGCCGCCGACACCTGGTCGCCGTCGAAGTAGGCCGCCCGCTGCTCGAACTCGGTGAAGTCCTCGACGGTCTTCAGCGCCCGCTGCGAGCCGAACAGCCGCTGGATGTTCACGCCGCGCAGGCTCGGCGTGTCGATGCGGCGGCGGTGCGACTGCGGCCGGATGTCGCCCACCAGGTGGGTCGCCGCCGACGTGTGGCCGTTGACGTGGCAATCGAAGCAGGCCACGCCCTGCATGCCGTCGGGCTTCTCCGTCTTGCGGTCGGCGGTGGCGTTGAACTGCTGCTGCGGGAACTGCGTCACCAGCAGCCGCAGGCCCTCCAGGTCCTTGGCGTTGAGGATGCCGTCGAAGATCTCCTGGAAGTTGTCGACGGTCACCACCTTGCCCTGCGACACGTCGCCCAGGTCGGGCCGCGTGGTCAGGTAGATGGCCGGCGGGAACTCGGGCAGGAAGTGCTCGGGCAGGTCGAAATCGAGGTCGAAGCGCTCCAGGCGCGGCAAGCTGCTTGATCTCCATCTGCGGGAAGACCATGCCGCCCACCTCGTGTTGGGGTGCGGCAAGGGCAGGAAGCCCTTGGGGAACAGTCCCTTGTCGCGGATCTCGTCGGGCGACATCTCGGCCAGCTTGCTCCCAGGTCATCCCTTCCGGCAGCTTGGCGGTCGGGCCGACCGGGATCGGCTTGCCGCGCGACATCTTCACCTTGATCGTCTGGCCTTGCGGCCAGGTCGTAGCGCTCCTCCAGGAGCTTCTTCTGGCGGGCCATGACGGCGGCCTTGTCGGCCTTGTCCTTGGCCATCATCTCCTCGAAGGTCTCCTGCCCCAGCAGCACGGGGCTGATCTGGTCGTAGCTGCTCGGCGGTGGTCCCTTGTCCCGATCGCCGGCTGCCTCGCCCCGGGGGGCTTGGGACCAGAGTGCGGGACTGACCAGGTAGAACAGGATGGCGCATCCAGCGGCCCACGAGAGCCAGCGCCAACCCCTTCCGGGCATGACCGTTCGCATCGCAATTGTCTCCTTTCCAGCGTCAAGAAAAGCGCAGAACCGCGGCCGCAGGGCAAGGTCGCTGTTGTCTTACCAGCGGATATGCTATAAGGGAAAGACTTTGTTCCAATGGAATCTATAGGTGGCGCCTATGGAACTGCACCAGCTCCGCTACTTCGTGGCCGTGGCCCAGACCGGCAATTTCAGCCGTGCAGCCCAGCGCTGTCACGTCTCGCAGCCGTCGCTGAGTCAGCAGATCTTGAAGCTGGAGCGCCGCCTGGGGCAACCGCTGCTGAACCGGCTTGGGCGCCGGGCCGCTCTCACCGACGCCGGCCGGCTCCTCCTGGATCGGGCCACCGCGATCCTGGCATCGGTGGATGACGTGGAACGTCGGCTGTCGGATGGAGGCGGGTTGCAAGGCGGCCGGCTGGCCATCGGCGCCATTCCGACGATTGCACCGTACGTGCTGCCGCCGGCGCTGGAACGTTTCGCCCGGCATTGTCCCCAGGTGGAATTGACGGTGCTGGAGGACGTGACGCGCAACCTGCTGGCCGCCGTCATGGAGGGTGACCTCGACCTGGCCCTCGTGGCTCTGCCCATCGCGGACGAGCGGTTGCATATGGAGCCGGTGTTGACCGAGGCGCTCCTGGCCGCTGTGCCGCGCACACACGCGCTGGCGCGGCGGCGGAAGATCTGCATCCGGGACTTGGGTGAAGAGCGGTTTATCCTGATGAACGAGATGCACTGCCTGGGGGATCAGGTGTTGAGCCTTTGTCACGCCCACGACTGCCAGCCGACCATTGCCTGCCGGAGCCCAGATTGCCACCATCCAGGCGCTCATCGCCTTGGGCCAGGGCGTCTCGCTGTTGCCGGACATGGCCTGCCGCGCTGATCGCAGCAGCCGGTTGGTGTACCGGGCCCTGGCCAATGAAGAATCCCGGCGCACGATCGTGGCGGTCTGGCACCGGCACAGCTACCACAGCCCGGCGGCGGAGTGTTTCCTGGAGGACCTCCGCACATGGGCCCGCACCCTTCAGGGGTCGGCCCAGCGCTGACTCTCACAATCCGAGGAACCTACAACACCATCACCAGGCAAAGAAACCCTCGCCGTCGGGCGATAATTGAGTCTACGGACACAGATAGGGCATTATTCGCCGTGCGCGGACGATTGGGCCCGGTTGTAGTACGCCACCAGCTGCTCGTACAACTCCTTGTAGGCACGCTCGGAGCCCGGCGTGGCCGGGGCGAACTGTAGGCCGCTCATGTTCCTGACGAGGTCGGCGACAGTCATGCCCTTGGCGGAGTGTTTGCCGTTGATGTAGTTGGCGGCGTCGGGCCGACCGAGGGCCCGGATGCCGTCGTTCAGCAGCTTCAGGTAGTTCTTGGCTTCGATGTACTGGGTCGGCGTCATTTCGCCGATCTGCCGGCCGAGCTTTTCGGTTATCCTGTCCCCTTCGTCGAGCAAGCCTTTCAACTGTTTCGGCTCGACCTGGCCGATCTCGGCCGGCGCACGGCCGCTGCCAGGTTGCGCCCAATGTTCACCCGGTCGTCCTGGAACTCGGTGCCGGTCAGCCCCAGCGGCCAGGTGAGCCGTTCGCTCTTGAGCAGGGCCGGGTTGACTCCGGAGCCGGTGGATAGGTTGATCTTGTCGAGTGTCTCCCCACTGAGAGCCACGTCGGGGCCCTGGACACCCTTGGACTGCATCTGCTTGAGGCTGTCGAGCAGCGTATTGAGGGAACTCCCCGTCAGGATTTCGGTCCCCGACGCGTTGGTGAGGGCGTAACGCAGGTTCAGCTTCATCTGCCGCTCCAGGTCGTCCAGCCGGGTGGGGGTGTTGGAGCGCTCGTAGAGGAACTCGTCAAACGCCTTGCGGTTGGCCTCGATGTGGGCGGAGCGTACCTTCTGGCGTTGCAGGTTGGCCTCTTGGTTGTTGATGCGGAACCGGCCGTCGGCGTTGATGACGCTGGCGGCGGCCTGGAGGAAGGCGCTATCCGGGTCGGTGTAGGAGGACGACCCGGTTCCGTAACCGGTTCCGTAGGCGGAATTCGTGTAGCTGGGACTCGAGTACGCCGCCGTGTTGTACGCGCCGCTGCCCCCGTAAGCCCCTCCGTAGGCGTTCGTCGGCGTACCGTACCCATATCCCGTGCCGCCCAGCTGGGAGTAGGGATTGTAGCCCGGGGCGTAGGCCGGCACCTGGGACGTGGCCCGCCCGTACAGGGCGATGTTGAAGGCGGCCTGGCGCGAGGATCCGAAAGGATCGTAGTAGTTGAACGGGTTCAAAGTGCTGCCGACGCCAGGAATGCTGAAGCTCCGGCCGCGCGAACCGTACTGGGCATGGGCCGGCGCGGCGGCCAGCACCAGGATCAGAAGGGCGCCGCCGGAGGCTGTCAGGGTCAAACGTTTCACGCTGCACATCGCAAGAACCTCCTGAAACAAGGTGGTGACGGCGATCGTTATCTGGGCGATTTCCGCCCGGTCAGCCGGCTCAGGCCGGCCTGGCACCGGGCAGATCTCCGGTACTGCAGTTTGACATCACAGGATCCCCCATCGCTGCTGAGAAGCACGAGGGTATCCTCGTCCGGGGCGGGTAGGGCCCTCGTGCCCGCCAGCAAGACAGGAGTGTCTCGTTGACCAGGTGGCCGGCGCTCCAACAGCGTCGGGCCAAGGGGCTTGCCGAGGCCCAGGTCGTACTCCCGTCGGCGGACCGGGTCGAGGAGCGTGATCAGGGCCCGGGCAATTTCGTTCAGCCGCAGGGTACATTCCGACTCGTGCGTCAGCTGATAGGCCCGGACGTGACCCGAACAACGGAGGGCCGCCTCCTCGATAACCTTCGGATCTTGCTCGTTGGGGGAGATGTCCAGCACCTCGTAGTAGGTACGGAACGGTTGCCTGTCAGCGCTGGCGGCGCACGGCCGAACGAGAAGCAACATGATCCGTTCTCCTGGCGAACCGAAGGGATGCTTCGACGCGGGTGCGCACCCCATCTTGGCTTCTACCACGTGTCACGAGGGCGCCTCTGCGGCGTAGGCGACCACCGGACGGATGGCCTGGCGCAGGCCCCGCCCCACCTCCAGGAACGGTCCCCGCAGTCCATGTCTCAGGGCGGTGCGATAGGCCACGGCAGTGATGTCCGCCAGGACTTCTTCTCGCCAGGTCTCGATCTCATCGAGGGACCCCGCGGAGGGGGATTCGGTCCTTTCGACGGCCTGGGCCAGCATCGCCCATAGGTCCAGTTGCAGATCGATCCACCAACCACTCACCCCATGCCGCAGTGCGACGGCGTAGGCGACATTGGTAAGCTCGGCCGCCAGGATTGCCGGCGAGGCAGCCCGAGCGACGACGGCGAGACCGTTGGTCTTCATGCATTATTCCTCCCCAGTGCGGCGCGGCGGCTTCTCGGAGATGACAGGAGTGCCGGTTCCTCCTCAATGCGAGCCGGTTCGACGAACGTCCCCGGCGGGAGCGGCTCGGGGTGGAGGAAGACCTGCCCGTTCTCGACGCGGACCCGGTACGTGCTGATCTTCTCCGTGTAAGGAGGGGGCGACTCGCCGTCCTGGGGCCGGTACTCCCACCCGTGCCAGGGACAGGTGATGCAGCCAGCGACGATCCGGCCTTCCCCCAGCGGGCCCTGCTGATCGGCGCAGACGTTCGTCATGGCGGAGAGCTGGCCGTCGTAGCGGAACACGGCGATCCGTTCCCGCCCGGCCAGACAGACGGTCTTGGCCCGGTTATTCGGGATCTCGGCGACGGAACCGACGTGGAGCCAACTCGCGTTGGCGTCCCCCGAGACTGGAAGCACGTGGGCGTCGCGCAGGCGCTCGCGCATGGCGGCCGCTACGTGAAGACTGGTGACGACCGCCAACCCGACCCCCAGGAGCGTGGCCGGCAGAGGGCCGTCCGCCGATCGCACGGCGCCGAGCGTCACGTGCATCACCAACAGCCCGTAGGCGGGGTAGACGAGCATGTGCAGCGCCTTCCACACACCCGGAGAGAGGTTCTTCTGCCAGAAGTTGTGGCTGGTCGCCGCCATGAGGAACAGCACGGCCAGGGCCGCCAGCCCCAGCGTTTCAAACGGAAAATCCGCCCAGGAATCGTAATGAGTGTTGCTCGTCAGCAGCGCGACCAGGGGGCTGCGGCGCCGAAAGCCGTAGCGCTGATTGACGACCAAAAGAGCATGGGCGAGGGCCACGAGGAAGGTCACCACACCCAGATGCCGGCGGTTGTAGAGTAGCGGCAGAAACCGCGAGCTTAGGCGTGCAAGCGGCCCGATGCACAGGGCAATGCTGAGCAGGATCAGGGCGCAGCTCCCGAGCGCCCGCAGTAGCAGCACCTGGTTTCGGCCTGACCCGGGGCTCAGCAAGTTATACCTGCCCGCGGTCAGGAACACCGTGAGATAGAGTGCGATCCCGGCCAGCAAAACCCCGTCGTAGACGAACTTGACTCGGCTCCAGCGGATGGCGGAATATCGAGCGCTCATGAGGGCCCCTTTCTTGCCGGATCCCGATGGCCTGCACGAGCGTTTTCCTGGACGCCGGAACGGGCAGCGCCCTCCGGAGCGTGCGTCGGCTGGAGGAAGGCGCCGGCGAGAAACCCAGCCCAAACGAGGGGACCGAGTAATAGCCACAGCCACGCATGCCAACGGCGGTGTGAGTACGTCATCGGCCCTCCCCCTTCCTCAACGCTCGGACCCATTGCAGCGCCAGGACCGGCCAGAGGGCCACGACGCCGGGCAGGATGATGAGACGAAACCCAAGTGAGGCGCCGTGCGCCGCGGCATCCACCCTTGCCACGCCACAGGTGACAAAGGCCGCCCCGAACCCGAGACCACAGGCCAGGTAGAGGAGCAGCAGGCGGTTCAGGGTTTCGACGATGAGCACCGGATTATCCTTTCGATGGCTTCGGCAGGTCAGGGACTGTCAGGCGCCGCGATCAGCGCCACGGCCAGAAGGGCCAGGGGCAGCCCAATGGGCAGGAGCAGGAGCGTGGACATCATCGCGATGCCCAGGAGCAGGAGCACCGCGCCCAGCAGCCATCGTCCTGCGGGGGCCAGTGTTTGCAGGAGCGAAAGGCTCGGCCCCGGAACGCTCGGGCCTCGGCCTGCAACGGTGCTCGGCAGCTGCGGCCGCAGAACCAAACGATGCAATGCATGAACGGTTGCCATCGCATTCCTCCAATTAAGATCTCGTCTAGCGACAAGGTTCAGCCACCGGATCGACCAGGGAAACGTTGGGCCGGGGCCCGGCATCCATGCCGGGGATGCCCCACCAGTCGTGTGGTCATTGCGGGGCGTCCATGCCGAATGCCAGATTCAGCCGCTCTCCGGCGTGGACGGGAAGGCTGCGGGTATGCGTGACTTCGCGCCCGCCCTGGTGCCAGCGGACGCTGATCTCGTAGACGTACTCCTTGCCGAGCGTCAACGACGGCGAGATGAAGCGGCGCTCGGGACCGGTGGAGGTGGTCTTTTGGCCGCTGAACAGGATAACGGCATCGGCGGGCAGCCGCACGTCGATCACCGCGGTGCGCTCTTCTGCGGCCGAGCCGTAGTAGCCCGCCGTCTGCCCTGGAGAGAAGCTCTCGTACGAGTAGTTGGACAGCGCCACTTTCTGTCATGGTTGACACGTAAGTGCAGCTAACACAGGAAGTTGGGGTTGCGTGATAGAGTAAAGAAAGACGATCCTCCGTGTTCGCTAATTCCTGGAAGGAATACCACGGAGGATCGTCAGGATGACGCTGAAGCAGATTGCCAGTCTCGGCAAGGAGTTGGCCAAGTTTCTGAGGCTGTTCGTCGGCCGGTTTCGCAGCCGCCCCGGTTTCGCCCTGTTGGCCGTGTATGTCCAGGGGCTCCTGTCGAACCTACAACGCAAAAACATCGAGGCCATGGCCTTGGAGCTGGGTACGGCACCGCGGACTCTACAACGTTTCGTGGAATCGATCAAGTGGGATGAGACCGGCGTGCGCGATGACTGCCAGCGCTCGGTGGCCCGCGAACATGCTCATGCGGAGGCGATCGGTTGCCTCGACGAATCGGGAACGGCCAAGAGCGGTAGCCATACGGCGGGTGCCGCACGGCAGTGGCTGGGCAGTTGTGGCAAAGTCGACAACGGTGTCGTCGGCGTGCATCTGAGCTACAGCAGCCCCGGCTTTCAGTGTCTGCTCGACAGCGCGGTCTACCTGCCCCGGGATTGGGCCGACGATCCGGAGCGTCGAAAAAAAATTACATCCCCAAAGAGGTCGTGTTCCGTACCAAGCCGCAAATCGCCCTGGAGTTGATCGACCGCGCCTTGGCCAACGGTGTGCGCGTCCAGGCCTGGACGTTTGACGAAGGCTACGGCCGCGACACGGCCTTTCTGGACGGTCTGGAACAGCGTGGACAGGTATTCGTGGGCGAAGTGCCGGCGAACTTCCGCGGCTGGCTGAAAAAGCCCCAGGTGCTTCGGAGCGGTCGGTCGCGGCGGCGCGGCCGCAAAAGGACCTATCCGCGGCTGGCGGCGCGAAGCCGGCGCGGCAGCGAAGTGCGAAACCTGGCACGCTATTCGCCCGTCTTTCGCCAGCAGAAGTGGCAGCGCGTACCGCATCAAGGACACCCAGCACGGCCCCGAAGTCTGGGAGGTGAAATGGGCGAAGCTCTGCGCAAGGGACTCGATGGCCTGCCGGGGCGTCGGCACTGCTTGCTCGTAGCACGCAACGTTTTGACCAATGAGGTGAAATACTTCCTATCCAATCGTGTGCCCGGGGAGCGTGGCATCTCGCTACGGCGGTTACTGCGTGTGGCCTTTGGGCGTTGGTCGGTGGAAAGCTGCTTTCGCCAGGCCAAAGAGGAACTGGGCTTGGACCATTACGAAGTTCGCGGCTGGCGTTGCTTGCACCGGCACTGTTACCTGACGCAACTGACCCACCTGTTTTGCGCCCGCATGCGTCAGCAGTTCGACGCCGCAACGACGCACGACGACCCGCTGGAACACCTGACGACAGAACAAGTGCGACGAGCCATGAACACCTGGTTAGAGACAGCACAGGGGCGACTGACAAAAGCGGCACGCTTCCAACGAGAGTTAGCCAAGCAGCAGTATTACCAGCGTCGCAATGCGCAGGCCCAGCGCTCTCACGTGAAAACGCGCATGGCTCAACTGCGATCCTTGGGCATCGATGTCGATCGGATCAAATCGTGCATCCCCCAATCGCCGACCTGATCGGCTATACTGTTCTCAATGTTGGACTTCCGCCATTGCAACAAGGAAAGTGGCGCTGTCCAAGTAGGGTGGGGCGGAAAACGCCGGGGACCCAAACGGGTAGGACGGCGTGTAGTTGAACGATCCGTAGCGCCGGGTGTAGGTGGTGCGAGCGGCAGCCGGGGCACCAGAGGCAGGCGGGTTCAGCGGCCAGCCCTGCTCGGCCGCGGCGGAACCGGCCATCAGCAAGAAGCCCAGGGTGCCGAATCCCAGCACTCCGAACATCGTCGACAGTTTGCGATACATCGTTCCATCTCCTTGTTTCGCAGGGAGGGAGTACGCCGCACAACCAGCCCGAGCGAACAGTTCGCGCAAACACTGGGACGGCGCACTTTCTCCGTGCTTTTGAATTCACAGGCTGATCGGGTAACGCCGATTCGGCAGCTTGCTGCGACGCCGGGCAGCGTCTGAGGGCCGCGCCCGGAGAAGGGTTGCCCCTTCCCGCGGGACGCGGTTCACAAGGGACGGGAACGCCGGCGCCTCACTCCAGCGTTGAATCGACCGTGGCCAGCGACTGATTCTTTGCGAGGTAGCTGACCTGCGCCACGCCGAGGACGCCTCGCAGCTTGTCCGCCGCGACGTTCTTGATCGGACCGGGCGACTCCGCCTTCCCCGGCTCCGGTTGAGGGAAGGCCGTCGAACGCGCCGTGTGGAACGTCACCTTCCCTTCCACCTTCTGCAAGACCTGGTGGATGTGCCCGTTGAGGACCGTGACCGAGCCGAAACGCTTGAGCAGGTCCAGCGCCTTGCGCTGTCCTCCGTCCCCCAGCCCCACTTCTCGTACACAGTCCACAGCGGAACATGGGCGAAGACGACGATCGGCGTGCTGTCGCCCTTGCCGGCCACGTCTTTCTTGAGCCAGTCGAGCTGCTCCTGGCCCAGCGCGCCCAACCTGCCGGCCTTGAGATTCATCACGTTGACCAGGCCGACGAAGTGCACGCCCTTGTGGTCGAAGCTGCGCCAGCCGGTGCCCTGGGCCCCCTTGCCATAGCGCTCCAGGTAGCTCTTGGCGTCGTCGGTGAACAGGTCGTGCTCGCCGGGAACGTAGAACGTCTCGCCCTTGAAGCCCTTCATGACTTCCGCGCAGGTGTCGAACTCCTCCGGCTTGGCCAGGTGCGTGAGGTCGCCGGTGTGCAGCAGGAAGGCGGGCTTGTCCTTGAGGGCATTGATCTTGTCGATGGCGACCTGGAGCGTCGCCGTCACGTTCTTGTTGGGGTCTTTGCTGAAGCCGATGTGGCTGTCGCTGATCTGGGCGAAGGAGAAATCGCCCGTCTCCGCGGCGGCGGCCGTCTCGCCGATCCGTTTGCAACCAGGCAGGCCGGCGGCCACGGTCCAGGCCAGGCCGGTGCCGACCCAGGCCATGCACTGGAGGAAGCCGCGGCGGTCGATGCCGTCGCCGGCCACGTTGTGTTCGCTCACTTTTTCCATCGCATCAATCCTCGGTTAGGGGCGATTACTTGACGATGACCTTGCCGGTCATGTGGGGGTGCACGGCGCAGAAGTAGTCGTAGCTGCCGGGCGTGGCGAAGACGAAGGAGAAGGTGTCGTCGGTGTCCATCGCCTTGGAGTCGAAGGCCCTGGGCTTGACGGAGCTGGTCACAGTATGAGGCACGTCGTCGTGGTTGACCCAGGTGACGCGGGTGCCGGGCGCGACGGTGATCGTTGCCGGCGAATAGGCGAAGTTGTCGATGATGACCTTGGTTGTTTCCGCGGCCGGCGCAGCGGCTTCCGTCTGGGTCATCTGAGTCGCAGCCCTTTCTGTGGCGTCGGGCACCGGCGCCGCGGATGGGGGCCCGCCGCCCGGCGACGTGTCACAGCCGGCGACGAGACTTAGCAACAGAACTGCCTGCGCGCATTGGTAGCGCATGCCTGGCCTCCTATCGGGAGTGAGGGAATATGGGTTGACTCGAAGGCGGCCGAAAGGCGTCGTGGCCCGGCCCAGCGTGGCACCGTCCCGGCCCAATCCTCCCGCAAGGGAGGGGCGCCTCCTGGCCGCGTTCAGTGTTCTCTACCGCGGCGGGCAGCCGTCTATTCCCGGGGCACCGGGAATTCTCTGAAGAAGGGTCTCCATCTGGCGAACAACACCCTCTTCCACCAAGGCGGCCCGATGCGCTCCGCAGCCCGATTCCTCCGGCACCGGCACCGCCCTTTGTTCGGCCCTGGTCTCTCGGGTCGGGCGCAGCCGTGCAGTGGCAAGGGGTGCAATAGCATCACGTTGTTTCGGTCCCGCGGTCCGCGATTGGTCCCGGGGATCGCCCGATGTTCCGGCGGCGTTAATAAGCCGGGCGGTTACGGACCAATCCCCACCGCGCTTCCGAGGCGCGGCTTCCCCGCATGGGACGAGGAGGGGACACGAATTCGCAGAGAGTGGCGACCACCCTCACTACCCTTGTTCCACGGCGCGGAAGAATCCCTCGGCGGCCCAGTCGTGGAACCACGTCCGCAGGTTGGCGGCGAAGCGGTCGAGGTCAGGGCCAGCCGCGTCGGCCGCCTGGCCAATAGCCTCGCCCACCGTCTGCCCGACGAGGAGGCGGCGCAGGAGTTGGTAGGCGGGCGCTGATAGTTCGTAGTGGCGCACCACGTACCGCTGCCGCGTCACAGCCAGGTAGGTCTCGGCAGGTTCGGGCGGCGCGGATCCTGCAGGCGCCGCACTGCGGTGAAGTATCGGTGGACGGGATAGCGCAGGGGCAGCAGGCGCAGACAACTCACCCCCGCCAGGCGTGCCGCCGGCAGCCGCTCAGCCGGGATGGCCCGCAGTTGCTCGGCATCGAGAAGGCGCTCGCCCTCCACCCCGGGCCCGTCGAAGACCTCGTTGAAGGTCAGCTCCAGCGTGGCCAGGTCGATGAGGAAGTCCGGCCAGTCCGCCGGCAGCCCGTCATTCCCGCCCTCCTCGGGACGCGTCTCGGCCAGGTAGCGGGGAAATTTGGTTCCGAGCTGCAAGAGCGTGTAACTCCGCGAGGGGTACGCCTGCAGGTAGCCGACCGCGAAGGCGTCGAAGACCTCCGGGGTCAGGGCGTGCATCAGCACCGGGTACTCCTCGCGGAGGCATTCGAGGAGCCGAGCGTAGTAGGCGTAGCTGTAAATGCCCAGCCGCTCCAACGCCGTCAGGGCCCGCGAGCGCGTCACCACGTTCTCGGCCTCCCCCGGCTCGACATCGATGTGCTGCCGGGCTTCGGCGGAGGCGATACCCTCCGCGATGCCCACGGGGTGCATGAGGACCGCCTGCATCCAGCGCTGGATGTGTCCGAGGTCGCGTGGCGTGGCTTGTGGCGTGGTCATGGTTGCTCCGAGGTTCGGAGGCGAGCCTGGAGGATGAGCGAGCGGAGTTCTGTGCGCGAACTCCGGTCGCTCACGCTCCCGGCTCCTCAATTGGGTGCGTTTCAACCGTTCTTCGGGGGCGGGTTGCCGAACTTCTTGCCGGCCTTCGTCATCAGCTCCTCGAAGCGCTTCGCGCCTTGGGCCAGGTCTTGTCGCTCAGGGGAACGGCACAGCCGCCCTTGCCCTTGCAGTCGTTTTCGCCGGGGTGCTCGCCGCAGCCGCCCTGGCCCTTGCAGTCGTTCATGCCGTTGCAGTCGTGGGCGGCGACGGTCGCGCAGTGGGCCTGGCCGGCGCAGTCGTTGGTAGTGCCCGTCTTGCCCTTGTTCTTGCAGGTGTTGATGCCCCGGCAGACGTGGGGGTCTTCGAGCAGCCGGCTCAACTTCTCCCCGCGCCGGTGCCCTTGGCGGTATCGGGCGGGCCCTTTCCCGCAGTCGTCGGGTTGCCGCTGCAACCGGCGAGGGCGCCAGTCACGAGCCCGCCCAGGGCGGCCAGGGCCAAACGAGTTATGTCGCGGCGATTCAGATTCGGACCGTTCATGAATTCTCCCTGTGAGATCAAGATTGGGGCCGACAGCGGCCCCGGTGAGGTCAGTTATGGCCGTGGAAGCCCGCGGCCGCTCTCTCCCGCGGGATGTGGCCAGGAACGCCGTTCGCCCCGGCCATCGTGCTCTTCCTTTCAAGCCACCACTTGATCAGCCCGTCGATCGAGATGCGGCCTGGGCCGAAGAGGAGCACGATCAGCGCTGTCAGCAGATACAGGAATGGCGGTGCCTTGACGAAGAGGTTCGGGTTGCTCCCGAGGGCTTCAACCACCTCCCTGTGGGCCGTGGCATAGGCGACGAGCATGGTGAAGATGAGGGGGATGGTTACCACGCGCGATGCCACGCCCAGCAGGAGCAACAGCCCGCCGACGCACTCGGTCGTGCCGGCGAGGTAAACGTTCAGGGTCGGCAGCGGGACGCCCCAGTCGGCGAAGAAGCCGGCCGTGGTGGCTGGGTCCTGCAATTTCCCCAGGCCCGCCTTCATGAACCCGTAGCCGAAATAGAGCCGCAGGGCCATCAGCAACACGGGCTGGAGGTAACTCAGATAGCGGATTTCGGCCCGATACCCGTCCCTCACCATATGTTTGACAGATGCCATTCGATTACGATCCTCCACGAGGCGCTGCGTTCTCAATAAACACCTGCCACACCAACATCGCTGCCCGCCACGTCCGGGACGATGAATGACAGCGGGTTGGACACGGCGCCGGCATCGGGCACCACGGCCGGCCGCACGCCGGTGCCGGCCGGCGCCAGCGCTGCACCCATGTACTGCTTCGCCTTGAGCACCTCAGCGTGGACGACTGGAAACGGGGGGATCTTCGCGTCCCACTCCAGCAGCGTCGAGGCCCCGCCCGTCAGCCGGTGGGCCAGCCGGTACAGCTCCCAGACCGGGTCGATCACATGGCTGTCGTGCGTGTCGATCAGGTGTGTCTTGCAGTTGGTGTGCCCCGCCAGGTGGAACTGCACGACGCGCCGATGCGGCACCGCGCGGATGTACTCGGCCGGGTCGAAGTCGTGGTTTACGCTGGAGACATAGACATTGTTCACGTCCAGCAGCAGTCCGCAGTCGGCGTCCTCCGCCAACCGGGTCAAGAACTCCCACTCGCTCAGGGTGGAGTCGGCAAAAGTGACGTAGCTGCTCGGATTTTCCAGGACCAGCGGCCGTTCGAGGAAGTCCTGGACAGTCCGGACTCGTTCGACAACGTGGCGCAGCGATGGCTCGTTGAGCGGCATGGGCAGCAGGTCGTGGGCGTTGAGCCCCGCCACGCCGGTCCAGCAAAGATGGTCGGACACCCAGCGCGCTTTGACGGCGCCGGCCAAGCGCTTGAGCTTCGCCAGGTAGTCGAAATCGAGCGGATCGGTGCTGCCGATGGACAACGACACGCCGTGCATGACAACGACGTAGCGCTCGGCGATCTGTTGCAGGACGTAGCGCGGCCGGCCGCCGGAGTCCATGAAGTTCTCCGAGATGATCTCGAACCAGTCCACCGGCGGCGTGTGCTCGAGGATGTAGGGGAAGTGGACGGTTCGCAGCCCGAGACCGAGGCCGAGGTTCGCATTTCCGAGGCGGGGCAGGGTCATCGCCGTCTCCTGGTAATTGCAGATTGCAGATTGCAGATTGCAGATTGCAGATTGCAGATTGCAGATTGCAGATTGTGAAGAGCCGCACTTACGACTTTCAATCTGCAATCTGCAATCTGCAATCTGCAATACGTGTTACTTCTCCTTCTTGGGGGCGTCGCCGAACTTCTTGTCAGCTTTCTTCATGGCCGCCTCGAAGTTCTTGCGCCTTCTCCCAGGCCTTGTCCTTGAGGGGGACGGCGCACTCGCCCATCTCCTTGCACTTGTTCTCACCGGGGTGCTCACCGCAGCCACCGAGCCCGGCGCAGTCGTTGTGCGTCTTGCAGACGTGCTCCTTGATCGAGGGGCCGAACGCCTGGCCGGCGCAGTCGTTCTTCTTCCCCTTGTACTCGCCCTTGCAGGTGGGGTTGAGGCCGCGACAGATGTGGGGCTCCTGAAGCAGCAGGGGCTTCTTGGGGTCCTTCGGCTTGTCCTTGTCCTCGGCGGCGGCGGCGAGGCTCTGCGCCGGCCACCAACCCGCCGACGGCGGCAGCGGCCAGCTTGTGAAACTCACGACGATCCATATTCGACCACTCCTTGTGAAAAGGGAGTAACGGAACGGCGGGGCGGTCTACGAGCCGCCCCGCCCCAGTGTCCCCGGCAGGGATCGAACCTGCGGACGACTGGACGGACAGGACCGGTGCGGCGCCGGCAGGACAGGGAAGCTGCTCCGCTGTACTTTCCCGCAGGTTGCACGCTCCTGACGCTGCCCATCGTCATGACGCCGTCCTCCCGCCGGTCGAGACGGGGACCGTGTGATTGCGTCCCGCCTTCGCGCGGCACGGCCGCGCGGGAGGAGCGGGGGCCGGCATCCCAACCGGGCCGGTCTGGTGAACATCGCCCTCTCTCCTCGGCTCATCGGGCGACGTGCGACTCGTGACCTGCCCGGACGAACAGTTCGCCCGGGTTGTACTCTGACCTGCGACCTGTGTAGTGGGCCGGTTGGTTTACCCCTTCTCAGGCGGGCGGTGCGATGGCTGGTCGCTTCGGTGCCTGACCTCTTCGCGATGCACGCCGACCTCGTCCGGCGCGCTAACACCCAGCCGAACCCGGTTGCCACCGATCGAGACGACCGTAACCACCACCCGGGCGTCGGGCACCACGATTCGTTCCCCAACCTTGCGACTGAGAACGAGCATTAGCTGACCTCCTTGAGTAGTCGTCTCGGGCGGCTACGCCGATCCTGGACCTTGTTGGGGTCGCGGGATGCGGCTGGTTCACTTGATGCGGCGTGCTGCTTCGATCAGTGCCTCCGTTGTGTGGCGCGTCTTGTATCCCTCCTCGGACAGCACCGCGCCAATGATCCCGTCGGGCCTCACGAGAACGGTTTGCGGGTGGGGATAGCCGTCCCCCTGGGGGTCGCGGATTCCGTAGGCATCGATCGTTTTGCTCCCCACGTCCGAGAGGAGCGGGAACGTGATGTTGCTGCGCCGCGCGAAGTCGTCCAGGGCGTCCGGCGCGTCATAGCTGATAGCGACGAGGGTGATGCCGGCCGCCTCGATCCGTTCGTGGTCGGCTTGCAGTTGTACCAACTGCTTCTTGCAGAACGGTCACCACCGGGCCGAGCGATAGAACACCAGTGCGACCTTCCCCTTTTTCAGGAGGTCCTCCAGGGTTCGCTCCTCGCCCTTCTGGTCCTTCAGGGCAAAAGTGCGCGCCCGGGCCCCGACCGCCAGGGCATCGGTTTTCTTAGAAGAGACGGGAGAGCCGCCGGTCGGCGGAGCCTGCGAGGTCGCCGGCGGCCCCGGGGGAGTGGTGGCATTAGTGCCGCAGCCGACCAGCAGCGTCAGCAGGACGGCTGGACCCAGCGAGCGAGCCGAGGCCAAAGGCGGGAAATGTATGATGATCATCGTGTCTTCCGAGGCCTCCTGTGTCTCTCTGTCTGCATGAACGGCAGGCCCAACCCCGCCGCGTCCAACTATGATGCCGGTGACGCCCGTGCGGTTACAGCGAGCTGGAAAAATCCGGTGAGCCGCCCGAGTCCTCCGGCCGCAGTTGGTACAATGGATCCCTATCTCACCGCAGGGTCGGTTGACGGGCCAATGGAGCCCTGGAGGTGACGGATGGACGGCGATGGCAAACCCCTGGCGTCCGAGGCCGCCCGGCAGGACCGCGAGGAACTCGCCGCCCTGAAGGCCATCGTCGAGGGGACGGCCCGGAACACAGGCGAAGAGTTTTTCCAATCCCTCGTTCGCCACCTTAGTGAGGCCATCGACGTCCACTACGCCTTCGTCGCTGAGTTTGCCGATGTCGATACGCGGGTTCGCACCCTGGCCTACTGGTTCCGCGACCGCATCCACCCGAACATCGAGTTCGACCTGGCCGACACGCCCTGCGAGGCCGTGGTGAAGGGGAGCCTCTGTCACTACCCCACTGGCGTGAAGGAGCAATTCCCCCGCGACCAGGCGGCCGTCGAGATGGGTATCGAAAGCTACCTCGGCGTCCCTTTGCTCGACAGCGCCGGCAACCACCTAGGGCACCTGGCCGTCTTCGACGAGCGGCCCATGCCGCCGGAGCCGCGGCGGTTGTACACCTTCCGCATCTTCGCGGCCCGTGCGGCGGCGGAGCTGGAGCGACTGCGCTTCGAACAAGGGCTGCGCGAAAGCGAGCAACGCCACCGCGATCTCTACGAGGAAGCGCCAATCGCCTACGTCCTCGAGGACCTGGAATCGCGCTTCATCAGCGCCAACCAGGCTGCGATCAGGCTCCTGGGCCTGAGGCCCGACGAAGTGGCCGGCACCATTGGGAGGTCATTCGTCCCCGACACGCCCGATGCTCAGCGACGTGTGCGCGAAGCTCTGGCATCGATCGGCCGAGGCACGGACAGGAGCGGCGTCGTTCTCGAACTCCGTCGCAAGGACAATAACCGCCCCATCTGGGTACAGTGGTGGTCCAGGCCCGAAGCCAACGGGAAGTACACGCGAACCATGATGGTAGACATCACCGATCGCGTGCTGGCCGAACAGGAGAAGGCCCGGCTACAGGAGCAGAACCAGTACCTGCAGGAAGAGATCAAGGCCGTCCACAATTTCGAGGAGATCGTCGGCCACGCGCCGGCCCTGACGACCGTTCTCGAGGCCGTGAGCCGCGTCGCCGCCACCGACACAACCGTCCTCATCACCGGCGAGACGGGGACCGGCAAGGAGCTGATCGCCCGGGCCCTGCACTCGGCCAGCAAGCGCAAGGACCGGCCGCTCATCAAAATCAACTGCGCCGCTTTGCCCAGCGGCCTGGTGGAGAGCGAGCTGTTCGGACACGAGAAGGGGGCGTTTACGGGGGCCATTGCGCGGCGCATGGGCCGCTTCGAGCTGGCCGACGGCGGCACCCTCTTCCTCGACGAGATCGGCGAGTTGCCGCCCGAAGCGCAGGCCAAACTCTTGCGCGTGTTGCAGGAGCGCGAATTCGACCGCGTGGGCGGGACCGCCCCGATCACGGCCGATGTGCGCGTCCTGGCCGCCACCAACCGCGATCTGCTCCAGGCCGTCCGCGACAAGACCTTTCGGGAAGACCTCTACTACCGCCTCAGCGTCTTCCCCATCCTGCTCCCCCCGCTGCGCGACCGCAAGGCAGACATCCCGCTGCTGGTTCACTTCCTGGTCAATAAACTCGCGGCCCGCCTCGGCAAGCATGTGGTGGGAGCCAGCGCAGCGCTGATGGAGCGCCTGCTCGCCTATCCCTGGCCGGGCAACATCCGGGAGCTGGAGAACGTCCTCGAACGGGCCGTCATCCTCAGTAAGGGCCCGACGCTGGAGATCGGCGCGGACGTTCTGCCGGCGTCCAGGGCCCCCGTAGCCTCAACCGGCACTCCATCGCCGAGCTTGCAAGCAATGGAGCGCAGCCACATCATCGACATCCTGACCCAGACTCACGGAGTCATCGAGGGGCCCAACGGCGCCGCGACAATTCTCGGCCTGCACCCCAACACCCTTCGCAGCCGGATGAAGAAGCTCGGCATCGAGCGATCCGTCCACGAAATGTCGTAGCTCCCAACGACCGGTCGTGGTGGTCCATCCGACCCGCCTCCAACCGCTGCCAGGCGCATCTGCCAGAACGGTTTCCACAAGTCGTTAATCCGCATCAATTTGCGCTAAGCATCCGTGCCGGCGTCAGGGAACGGCACGCGGATCGCAATGGCGCCCACCCGTCCTTGGAGACGCTCGCGATGCTTCGGATCACTGAAGTCGTGGACGGCGGCCCGGGCGTGTTGCTGAAGCTCGAAGGAAAGCTCCGCGACGCATGGGTTGAGGAGCTGGCCCGGGCCGCCGGACGGCCGAGGCCCGACTCACCCGGCGTCCTCCGGCTCGATCTGTCGTCGGTGACGTTCGTGGACCAGGCGGGTGTGCGCCAGCTGCACGAGTTGATGCGGCAGGGGGTCGAGATCGCCGCCGCCTCGGGTTTTGTCGCAGCGCTGCTGCAACAGGAGGACCAATGACCACTGTCTGGCTCAACACGAAGACGGCGGACGCCGAACTCGTCGCCCGCATCCGCGCCGGCGACCAAGGCGCGTGCGAAACCCTTGTTCGCGAGCACACCGGTGCTCTGCTGGTGGTCGCGCGCCGCTTCCTCCGCTGCGAAGCGGAGAGCGCCGACGCGGTGCAGGAGGCGTTCCTGGCCGCGTTCCGCGCCATCGACTCCTTCGAGGGGAACGCCGCCCTGTCCTCCTGGCTGCACCGCATCGTGGTCAACCGCTGCCTGGGGCGGTTGCGCAGTCGGAAGCGTCGGCCGACGGTGTCGCTCGACGAGCTGCGGCCGGCCCTGGACGAATCCCGTGGTTTCGGCCGCCGGGCCCCATCATGGGTTTCCGACGCCGAGCAGCAGGTGGCGAGCGCCGAAACCCGCGCCCAAGTCCGCGCCTGCATCGAAAGGCTCCCCGACGCCTACCGCACGGTCCTCGTCTTGCGAGACATCGAGGAGTTCGACACCGACCAGACTGCCGCAAGGCTCGGCAGCACGCCGGGCGCGGTGAAAACGCGGCTCCACCGTGCCCGCCAGGCCCTCCGTTCGCTGCTGGAGCCCGTGTTCGGTCCTGGGGCGTCGGCCGGCAGAGCGTCGAGGTGTGTCCCGCGCGGCGCAGGGGCGTCAAATGCCTAGTAGGATAACGTTCCGTGGGCTTCCTCTTTCACTTGTACGAGGGATGGCGATGGCGATGAAGCGACTATTCGGCCCGGTCTTGGCGGCGGCACTGCTGGCGATCGGGGCTTGCGACGCACAGCAGCCGGCGAGCATGCGCATCAAGGCCCCCGAGCTGGAAGGCATCAGCGACTGGCTGAACACCAAGCCGCTCAAGCTCGCGGACCTGAAGGGCCGGGTCGTCGTTTTGCACTTCTGGACGTTCGGCTGAATCAACTGCGTCCACAATTATCCCTGGTACAGGGACTGGCAGGACAGGTTCGCCAAGCAGAAGGTCACGATCCTCGGCGTCCACACGCCGGAAACGGAGGGCGAGAAGAAGCTGGACAGGATCAAGGAGAAGATGAAGGACAACAAGCTGACCTTCCCAGTAGCCGTCGATAAGGACGCGAAGACCTGGAAGGCCTGGGGCAACAACTACTGGCCCAGCGTCTACCTGATCGACAAGAAGGGTGACGTTCGCTACCGCTGGGATGGCGAACTGGACTGGAAGGGCGCCAAGGGCCAGGAGAAGATGCAAAAGAAGATCGAGGAACTGCTGGGCGAGTCGGAGTGAGGGCCTTGGTGCCGCATTCCAGCGCGTCATCACCATGCGACTGCTGGTGGGCGGTGGGCTTCCCATCGCCGGCGGCATAGTGGCGCCGGCGGAGAAATCACCTGGCTCAGCCCCACACGACCGGGCGACGTCCTCCAGGTCGAGAACAAGGTCCTCGAGCTCAGGCCATCGCGGTCGCGTCCAGACCGGGGCATCGCAACCATCCGAAGCGAGACGCGCAACCAGCGTGGCCTGAGGAGTTGGGCGATGGCGGACGGATCAAGTGGGTATCGGGCCGCCCTGGTGAGGCACCCGCTTACGCCGGGACTGATTTCATCATTGCCTGGGACGGCCGGATTGCGGCCCTTTAGGCGACCGGCAGGAGTTAGTAGCCCTCGGCAGCGCATCTCCGACCGCCCGCCGGCATCGCACGCGCTGCCAGGTTGAACTGAAGTGACCGGGAATTCTGTTCAACCTGGCGCTGACACCGCAAGCCTTTGGTAAATAACGACATGTGCCTTCGCAATTCAGCAAGAATCGCCAGGTTGAACTGAAGTCCGATGTGTGCGGGAGCGCTACGACGGGCCCCTTCGCCGCCGGGCGAGGGATCGTCGCCCCAGTCCCCCGTACTCGGTCGGAGCACCGGGGCGAGGGGAGATCATCTCCTGCCGTTCGCCTTATCTCTTTCTAGATAAGCTTGCCTGATTTGCCGCGATACCGAGGCGAACCTCGTTAGACGCCTTCGACGATCACGCCGCGATAAACGGCCCCGCGAAACCGGTGTTGAGCGGCGTCTTGATACGCCGGGCTGTCGTAAAAGGCGCGGGCCTCTTCGACCGAAGGAAACTCGGCAACGACCACGCCTTCAACGTCAGGCCCTTCGAGCGTCACGTGCCTTCCGTAAGCGGCGAGGACCTTGATCGGGTGCCCTTCCATCGCCGCACGGATTTTGGCCCAGTAGGCTTTCAACTCCGACTGGTCGAGTGTCTTTTCGCGTATGAACACCAAGAATGCAGGCATGATTGCCTCCCGGATGTAATGGGTTCGGTAGTTATCGCAGTCCGAGTAGCCGGGCGGGCGCAGCCGTGAAGCCGCCGAGCCGATGTTGATGATGCTGCTGGCCTCAGATGGGTAGATGGCTCGTACCTTTTATTCGTAGAGCCAAGGCTTATATGCAATCTCGATGTTGTATCCGTCCGGGTCGCCGATGTTTGCCGCGAAGTAGTCGGCACGCCATTCGGGCCGAAGGCTCGGTTCCTTGATTGAAGTAGCTCCCGCGCCTATCGCCGCCTTGTAGCTGGCCCTGACAGCGTCCGCGCTCTTGGCGGTGAATGCGACGTAAAGGTCTTTGGCGACTTCGCCATTCTTCAGCCAGAAACCCGGAATGTTATTGATGGCGAAACCGCGGATGGGAGGTTGACCGACCTCGTAAGGCATGTCGATGCCAAGCGGCTCAAGCACCTTCTTGTAGAATTCGCTCGACCGTTCCAGGTCAGAGACGGGGAGATAAATATGGTCAATCATGGCTTTCCTCCTTTCGTTTGACTGTGACAGCCCCGATCAGGGCTCTGCTAAGTCCTGATCCGGCAAGTTAGTTTGCCGAGGTCAGCGCACCTTTGAATGGACGCATCCGTTCCGAAGGTTCAAACGGTCGGAATCGTTCCGCCGTCAATGACGTACTCGCTTCCAGTGATCGACGACGCACGGTCTGACGCGAGGAAAGCGATGAGTTCAGCGACCTCGTCGGGACGGGCGGGACGGCCCAGCGGTATCCCGCCGAACGAGTTCATGAGCCCCGCTCGCGCGGTAGCCTGGTCAGTTCCAGCGTCGGCCGCAAGCCGTTCGACGAACCTCACGGCGGCGTCGGTCTCGGTGTAGCCAGGGGCCACGGAGTTCACGCGGACCCCGCGGGGGGCCACTTCCTTCGACAATCCCTTGCTGTAGTTGCTGAGCGCGGCCTTGGCGGCGGCGTAGGCCAGCGTCGCCTCGAAGAGCGGCAGTGTCCGCTGGATCGACGACACGTGAACGATGACGCCGCGACCCTGCTTGAGCATCGACGGCAAGAAGCCGCGATCTAGGCGGACGGCTGACAGGAGGTTCAAATCGAGCGTCTGCTGCCAGTGGTCGTCCGTCAGGGCGAGCGCGCCCCCGCCCGGCGCCGAGGTGCCGCCGACCGAGTTAATCAGGATGTCGAGGCCACCGAGCTGGCCAAGCGTGGCCTCAATGACACAGTCCGCCCCCGCGCGGGTACTGACATCTGCTTGGATGAAGTGGTCGGACCTGCCGCCAATCGGAACTGACCGAGCAGTCGTAAGCACCACCGCGCCTGCGGAGGCCAGCCGCTTGACGACGGCCGCGCCGATTCCCTTGGTGCCGCCGGTGACCAGGACTCGTTTGCCGGCGAACTCGGCGGTCTCGGGCGTTTGCAGGGTGGCTGAGTTGTTCATGGCTGTCTCCTCGTGTGAGGGAAATCGGAGCCTTCGCTCCGTCTGCCTCATGGACACATTTGGAGACCGACCGTGACAACCCGTCGAGGATTTTTCAGTTCAGATGCAGTGCCCCGCGCAGATCGTCGCTCTCCAGCATGCGCCGAAGCCAACTGACCTGATCCGAAGGCTGCAGAAACGGGTGATCGCGGTAAATGGCCGCGTACTGTTCCTCAACGACGTCCTCGATTTCGCGCACCGTATCGGCAGCAACGTCCTTCACGCGCTCGACATGCTGCGGAACGAACAAGAGGTGATGCGGATCGACGTGGCCCGCCTCGATGAAGCCCTTGGTCTTCTTCGGACAGCGGCAGGGGTTATTCTTGTTCACCAGGCCGCACTGGTTGTTCATGAAGCTGTAGAGATCACGGCGTGCGCGGGCCAGGCACTGACGGAAGTTGTCGGCGGTCATCTCCAGTACCTCCCCGCCAACGGTGTCGCTGGCGCCGAGGATCTCACCGAGCGTGAAGATCAGCCGCTGCTTGCGGTCCAGACAGAGCAGCATCCCCGTCGTGCAGCCGGACTTGGCTTCTTCGACCAGGAGCGGCACCTCCACGGGCACGCTTTTCGGATCGGGCAAGTCGAGATCGGGTGTGCGGTCAATGGCGGCGCCATACTTGGCGAACGTCAGCGTTTGTGTCTCCGCGCCGTGGCGTTTCATGTTGAGGACGTGATTGGCGGCGATGCGGTAGAGCCAGGTGCGGAACTTGCTTTCGCCCTTGAACGTACTGAGCTTCGTGATGACCTTGATGAGCACTTCCTGGGCGACCTCCTCGGCGTCGTGCGGCGAGAATACCATGCGGACAGCGATGTTGTAGATCCACGCCTGGTGCCGCAGGACGAGCTTCTCCAGCGCCGCCCGGTCGCCGTTTTTAGCCTGTGAAATCAGGTCAAAATCGGCGGATTCGTCGATCACTTCAGTAAATGGATTGAACACGGCTGTCCCTCGACGGTTGAAGAGTATCTCCTCCTTGGACACGCCGAAAGCATCTGTGTGACAATTCAAGTGGGTATCGGGCCGCCCCGGTGACGCACGCGCTTGCGCCGGGACCGATTTCATCATCGTCAAGGACGGCCGGATTGCGGCCGTCTATCTCTTTCTCGACAAGCTACCCTGAGCTGCCGCGCTGCCGCCGAGGGCGAGGCGACCATCAAGACCTGGCTCGTCGCCACGATCACTTCGGCGACGCAGTCGCCTTTCTCCACCCACTCGCGAAACTTCTTGACAAACTCCTCGTGCGAGAGCGGAGGCTTCGTGCGGCCGTCGCCCGGCTCCCACCCCCATAGGACAAGCTTGTCGTTCGTGGCGTGCTCTACAAGCTGCTCCAGGGTCTTATCCCCGTTCCGCTTGGGGTCCTTCAGCTGGTCGGCCAGCTCGCGTGGGCTCTTGCCCTGGAACACGAGCGGCATGTCTTTTTTCGGCAAGTGCCAGTTCGGGTTACCCGGCGGCATGTTTGTGCCCGGAAGGTTCGTGTCCTGGTGACAGTTCGCGCATTTCAGTGCGTACTTCCCCTTCCCGTCTCGCCGCGCTTGACGTTTTGCATGTGCACATGGCTGTCATCGCCCTGGAGCGGTGACTCGCCAGACGGATGGCAATTCATGCAGCGGGGGTGCATCAGGACCTTGTACACGTCGCGGAAGGCCGCGCGGGCTCCGGCGTCGTCCTTTTCGGCAGGCTCTGCGACCGCGGTCGCGTCCGGGCGGACCGACTCCGTTCCCGCGGCGGCCAACGCTGCGGCCAGCAACAGCAGAATACGGCGGGACCGGGCACGTGTCATGATGAAGCTCCTCAGCGGCAACTATGCCTTCTTCAAGTCGGCTGACCGGATGGGAAGGCGCCGCAGCCGTTTGCCGGTGAGCGCGAAGATCGCGTTGGCCACCGCCGGGGCGACGCTCGGCACGCCCGGTTCGCCGACCCCCGCCATCTTCTCCTTGCTCGGCACAATATGTGTTTCGACGGTCGGCATTTCGTTCATTCGCAGCAGCCTGTAGTCGTGGAAGTTCCGCTGCTTCACCCGGCCCTTCTCCAGACTGATCTCGCCATACAGCGCCGCCGTAAGAGCGAACACCATCCCACCTTCCAGTTGAGCCCGGACCGTATCGGGGTTCACCACCGGGCCACAATCGATGGCGGCAACGATGCGGTGGACCCGCAGCTGACCCGCATCCGATACCGAGACCTCTGCGACGTGCGCGGCGTAGCTGCCGAACGACTCATGGACCGCGATGCCCCGGCCCTGACCCTCCGGCGGCGGTCTACCCCAGCCCGCCTTGTCGGCGACGAACTCCAGCACCCGCTTTGCCCGCGGGTGCTTGTCGAGCAGGCCGCGCCGAAATTCAAACGGATCTTTGCCGGCCGCGTGGGCCAACTCGTCGATCAGCGTCTCGACGACAAAAGCTGTGTGCGAATGGCCGACCGAGCGCCACTGAAACGTTGGGACGCCGTTCGGCGCCGGGTGCCAGTCCACGCGAACGTTCGGAATCGCGTAAGGGATGTCCTTGGCCCCTTCGACGGCTAACTCATCGAGGCCGTCCTTGATCATCGCGGCGTACGGCGTGCCGATGATGAAAGACTGGCAGACGATGTGCTGCTCCCACGCAACCGGCGCCCCTGCGTTGTCCAGCGCCGCGCGGACGGAATGATACGCCCGGGGCCGATAGTACCCGCCCTGCATGTCGTCCTCGCGCGTCCAAATCACCTTCACCGGTGCCCGGACTGCCTTGGAAATCTGCACCGCCTCGCGCACGAAGTGATTGTCGATTGCCGCCCGCCGGCCGAAGCCGCCGCCCAACAATGTCGTGTGCAGCGTCACCTGTTCCGGCTTTAACCCCGATTCCTCCGCAGCGGCGGCGCGGTCGGCGGTCTGCATCTGCGTTCCCACCCAGACCTCGCACCGGTCCGCCCGGACATCGGCAACGCAATTGATCGGCTCCATCGTGGCGTGAGCCAGGTACGGCAGGTCGTACACGGCATCGAACGTCTTCGCCGCCTTCCTCAGGGCCTCGGCTGTGTCGCCGTCCTTTCGCGCAGTCACCCCGGGCTTCTTCGCCAGGTTGGCGTACTCGTCGAGTTGCTTGAGGCTGTCGAATCCGGCGAGCGGCCCGTAGTCCCATTCGATCGTCAATGCCTCGCGGCCCTTCTTCGCGGGCCAGAACCCGTCGGCAACGACCGCGACGCCGCGCGGAATCTGCACGACGTGTTTCACGCCAGGGACTGCTTTCGCCTTTTCGCCGTCGAAGCTCTTGACCTTGCCGCCGAAAACCGGCGAACGGGCGACGACCGCGACGAGCAGACTCGGCAGGTTCACGTCGATCCCGAAGACCGCCTTGCCGTTGACCTTGTCCGGCGTGTCGAGCCGTTTGGTCGGTTTGCCGACGATCCGGAAATCTTTCGCGTCTTTCGTCTTCACGTCTGCCGGCGGCTTTAGGTCGGCAGCTTTCTCGGCAAGCTTCGCCATAACTCAGGCGCTTTCCGGACGCGACGTGGACGACATGGCCCGATTCCGTGCTGCACGCTGACGCCTCGACGTTCCACTCCGCGGCCGCTGCGGCAATGAGCATCGCTCGCGCCGTCGCGCCGGCCTTGCGGACCCGCTCCCACTCGACCCAGGTGCTGCTGCTGCCGCCCGTCACCTGAGCGCCATAGACGGGATGGTTATAGACGGCCGCAACCGGAGCCGCCTCGAAACGGACCTTCGACCAGTCGGCGTCCAACTCCTCGGCCACTACCATCGGCATGCTCGTGTAGATGCCCTGGCCCATCTCCGAGTGATTGACGACGACGGACACCGAGTCGTCAGACCCGACCCGCACGAAGGCATTGAGTGCGAATGGCCCACCCTTCTTAGCCGGCTCCTGACCCTTCGCCAGCGACGGCAGGTGCAGACCCAGGACCAGCCCGCCACCGGCGAGAAAGCCAGTACGGAGGAAATCGCGGCGGCTGACGTTGACGACGTCGCTCATTTCGCACCGCCTTTCGCCGCCAACTCGGCCGCGGCGTGGATCGCCTTGCGGATCCGCGCGTAGGTCCCGCACCGGCAGAGGTTGCCGCACATGGCGTCGTCGATGTCGGCGTCGGTCGGCCGCGGGGTCTCCCGGAGCAGCACGGCGGCGGCCATAATCTGGCCAGACTGGCAGTACCCGCACTGCGGTACGTCCGCCTCGATCCACGCCACCTGCAGCGGGTGCCGCAGGCCGGTGGACAGGCCCTCGATGGTCACCACCTTCTTGCCCGCGGCGCGCCGGACAGGGGTGACGCACGAACGAACGGCCTCGCCGTCGAGGTGGACGGTGCAGGCACCACATAGTGCCATGCCGCAGCCGAATTTGGTGCCGGTGAGGCCCAGCGTTTCGCGCAGAACCCAGAGCAGGGGCGTGTCGGCGCCAACCTCCACCGCGTGGTCCCGACCGTTAACATTGAGAGTAATCACGGCTGCGCCCTCCCAAGGCGGGGATTTTCGCCTATTATGGCGGAATAGCCAGCGATGCGTCCAAGATATCTTGTTGATTGGTTCAATGCCTGATGGGTATCAAATGGAACTCCGCCATTTGCGCTATTTCGTGGCTGTTGGGGAAGAGCAGCATTACGGTGCGCGGCACAGCGCCTCGGAATCGCCCAGCCCGCGTTGTCGCGGCAGATTCAGGACCTGGAGAAGGAACTCGGGTTTGCGCTGTTCGACCGGTTGCCGCGCGGCGTGAAATTGAGCGCAGCGGGGAAACGGTTCTTGAGCGATGCGCGACGTATTCTGCAAGACGTCGTTGAAGCGAAGTTGCGCGCCGAGCGCGTGGCCACCGGCAAAGCCGGGACTCTGCGAATCGGATTTGTCGAAGTGTTTTCGTGGCACGGGGTGGTTCCAGACTCCTTTCGCCGGTTCCGGCGCCACCAGCCGGACGTGGAGTTGGATCTGCAACCCTTACGGTCGATCGAGCAAACCGAAGCCGTTCAGTCTGGCCGGCTGGACGCCGGATTCGTCTTCAGCCTGGCAGAGCCCGACGGGGATCTCGCCCAGCTGCTTGTCGCGCGTCACAGGGTTGTGCTCGCTGCGCCCCAAGGCCACGCCATAACCCGACTAAAGCGCCTTCGGCTGCGCGACCTCCGCGATGTGCCCTTTGTTTGGTTTCATCGGTCGGCGAATCCGCTCTTCTACGAGCAAATCATGCAGGCATGCATTCGTGGCGGCTTGTGTGCGCCGCACATCGTTCAATACGCCGTCGATCATGCTACTGCCCTCAGCCTGGTATCGTGCAGACTCGGTGTAGCATTTGTCAGCGAGACTACACGATGGCAATGCCCGCGCGGGGTGAAATTGCTTCCGGTTGCCGACCTCGACATCCCGGTCCCGATCTATTTGATCTGGCGGAAGGCTCATCAGTCACCGCTTCTGATGAGATTTGTGGCTGAGGTGGAAGCGGTGGTGCGCTCATCGCGTCATAAGCGCACGGCATGAAGTAGCGGCCGCGGAATCTCGCGCTGCGGCAGAGCATTATCGAGGCGGTCCGACTCCTCACGAGCGCGGGTATACGGACTCGCACACCGAGGACAAGCCAGTCGCGGTAGTGGGCCTTGCCGCCTCTCACGATATTGGTCTTACTTTCCGGCCGCGGCCCGTCCCCTGCGCCCGCTGAGCAGATAGATCTCCGAGCGCACCTCGCTGAGCGGGTCGCCTGACGTGTCGATGCCCTCGACCCGCGGGATGGGATCGAAGATGATCTTCCGCCTCTCCATCGCAGTGTCGTCCACGCGCCCTGTCAGGGCGAACGTGCCAAACGGGATCTCCGGGCGGCCCTCCGGCCACGCCACGCTGGAATTGGTCACGTCGTCGCCGTCGCCGGCCAGCGGTACGAAGGTCGCGCCGAGGGCAGAGAAGGGCAGAGATAACCTTGAAAACCAGGCGGAAAACTGTAGAATATCGAAAGGTTAAAAACCGCTAAGTTGCGAAAGGGCCGCGTTTTCCGAGCAATCTGCACTCTTGGCTTCCTGAATGGGGTTCGGGCGCGTTACCCGCGTCGCCTTGCTCGCTGGCCGGCGTCTTCATGGGCCCGCCCCACATCGTAAGTTTGCAGGTGGCAGCGGGAGCAACTCGTTTTGTCGCGGTAACTCTTCGATCGCATCCTTGATTGCCTCCCCCACCCGTATTGCTTGCGGTACCGCTGTGTTGGAGCTGTCGGCGCGCGTCCAGTTCTTCATCCACGCCATCAAGCAGGGCGGGGACGTACATCGTGCCGTCGCCGTACTGGAAGCGCTCGGCAGGTAGGCTCTCGACTTGGCCCAAGTAGGGGCCCCGCGCCTCCATCAGAAAGCTGGTGGACCGACTGGCGAGGGCGTAGGTATGGTGTACGAGATGTACGAGAATCGCCTTGTAATCACTTGAAATCCCGGCAGAACAATGATGCGTCAGGGCGATGCCCGGCCACTACTCGTTATTTGGAAACACAGTTCTGGCAACACCTTACGGCGAATCGAACGCGCCCCAAGCACCTCGCTGTCGATCCGGTGGTTGCGGGTTCGAGTCCCGTCGCCCTCGCTAAACAGAAGTCCTGCCGAACGTGCCACTTGCACGTATCTTCCGGCGGTTGGAAGTGAGGCCAGAAACCCTTCAATTCTGCGGAAGTCTTCCGCAAGAAAGGGTTCCCCTCACATGCCACGCCGAAATCACGTTCCCGCGTACCGTCTCCACAAGCAGAGCGGCCAGGCTGTCGTTACCCTCCCCGATGGCCTCGGCGGCCGCAAAGACTTCCTCTTCGGCCCCTTCAACTCGCCCGAAAGCCGGGCCGAATACGCCCGACTCCTGGCCGAATGGGGAACCGGTCTGACAGGTGAGAAGCCGCGCAGATTGCGCGGCCGCATTTGCTTGCAGCTGAATATCGGCGTGAATGATGCTGACGCCATGACGTTGCAAGCCGTCGCAGACCTACTCATCCCGCGGGACAGCAGCCCCCCGAATGCGTCCGCAGCTCCCCAAGCTCCGCCGGCCACCTTACCGGACACCGGACCTTCCCGGAGTCCCGTCGAGGTCTTCATTTCTTACGCCCATGAGGATGAGGACCTGCGCGACGAACTGGCCAAGCACCTCAGCACACTGAAGCGCCAGGGCTTCATTACCGACTGGCATGATCGCAAAATCACGGCCGGCAGCGAGTGGGCACAAGGTGCCTCGAATCTCGCTCCGAACAGGAAGCGGGACGTGGGTGGTTAACGGGCACGGGCAGCGCCCGATCCGCCAAGAAATGACGCCGCTGGCAAAGCCAGATCGTCTTTGCAGACGGTGTCGTGTTGTTCGGGTCGGTCTGACGGTTCGTTCAGCGAATCAGCAGGGCCGTCTCAAGCAACTAAAAGCCTGTTGCAAAACTGGGAGGGCGAGGCTCCTGCCGAGCCGCAGACCGCGGAGAAACCGGCTCGGCAGGAGCCTCGCCCTCCCGGATCCGTCAATTGTGCAACGGCTCTAAAACAACAGGTTGCCAGCAGCCCCGCTCCGAGGTCGCAGGGACCGCTCTCCCTCATCCGCCTTGCACGACCTCCATCCGCCGTCGGCAGGCATCCGCCCCCGGCTGACCATACGGGTTAACCCCCATCAGCCGCCCCTCAACCACCGTGGCCAGCATCAGCATTTGCAGAAGCTGACCCAGCGTGTGTTCCGATAGAGTCGGCACGATCAGGTCGGCAGTCGGCCGGGCGCTGTCAAATGCGGCTTCCTTAATTGCAGTCAGGGCGGCCTGGGTCAGATCGGGCAGGCCGGTGCGGTTCAGGGTGTTCAGGTCGTCCTCGTTGCGGTCGGCCATGCCAATGAGGATCGGCGCGTGGCGGCCGGCGCAAGACCAGGTTGTTGAGGACCTTGTCGCGCGCTCCCTCCAGCAGTTGCTGCGCTCGCGCCGGCAAGTCGCGCGGCAAGACGAATGAGATCGGGGTCGGACCCCGGCCGCGCTTGCCGAGGCTCTCGGCCAGGAGATGATCGTACCAGCGGCCGACGCCCTCCAGCCGGGGCGACCAGACACCGAGGACGCGGATCGACTTCAGGTGGTCCTCGGCCAGCAGGGAGTTAACCGCGGCATACTGGAGGACCGGGTTGCGCTCGAAGGGTTCCTCCAGGAAGCGCCGCGACATGGTGGCGGCGCCCAGGAGCAGGGCGCGCACATCCAGCCCCATCAGCGCGGCGGGCACCAGGCCGGCCGGGGTAAAAACAGAATAGCGGCTACCGATCGTGTCCGGAATGGTCAGGATGTCTCCGTCGGCATGACCCTCGGCACGGCACAGGTCGCGCAGCTTCCCAGACGGACCGGTCACCGCCACCAGCAGGCGACGGAGGCGATCCGAGCGCGGCCCATAGTATTCGGCGGCGCTCCGACGCAAGGCGCGATGGGCGACCAGCGTCTCCAGCGTCTCGCCCGATTTGCTAATAACCACGGCAGCCCAGCGTTCGTCCCGCAATTCGGGATCCACGCAGCTGTTTTCCAGCAGATCGAGCAGATCGTGCAGGGCGTCGTTGTCGGTGCCGTTGCCCGTGAAGTAGAGCCGCGGGGTGCCTAGGCGCTTTTCGGTCGGCAGCTCGTTGTGGTGGCTGCTGCACAGGGCCCCGAACAGGGCCTGGGCCCCCAGCGACGATCCGCCGCTGCCGACAATCGCCACGCGGTCGGCGTGTTCGCGCAGCCGGTGAGCGTGCTTGAGGACGTGGCCCAGGGGACTGGCCTCACCCAGGCGGCGGTAAGCATCGAGCGTCTTCTGGGGCCAGTCGATGAAGCCGGCATTGAGCGGCTGCAATTCCGGCGGCACCTGCTGCATTTCGCGTTCGGCGGCCACCTGGCCGCGCACCTGCAGCAGACGCGGCTGAATTTCCTTCAGGCGCCCCGGAGCCAGGAAATGGCGGGCCCGCAGCTCGGCAGCAGCGGACCATTCCTCGCGCGGCGGAGCCATCAGACCTTGGTAGTCATAGCTGACCGCTTCATCGGGCAGTTGCATGGCGAGTCATCTCCTGCGAGCGCGAAAATCGGCCCGCCCAACTATAGTCCCTATCCGCGCCCGGCCGGGCGGTAAACTCCACAACATGGACATGCATCAACTCATGCGCGAGCTGCGCGAAGAGAATCAGAGCAAGATCGTCCTGCTGGTGGCGGACGGTCTGGGCGGGTTGCCGCTGGAACCGGGCGGCAAGACCGAGCTGGAATCCGCGCACACGCCCAACCTCGATGCCCTGGCTCGCGACGGCACCTGCGGTCTGAGCACCCCGGTGCTGCCCGGCATCACGCCGGGCAGCGGCCCCGGGCACTTGGGGCTGTTCGGCTACGACCCGCTCAAGCATCGCATCGGCCGGGGCATCCTCGAGGCGCTGGGCATCAACTTCGCCGTCGGCGCCCGCGATGTGGCCACCCGCGGCAACTTCTGCACGCTGGATGCGACCGGCACCATCACCGATCGCCGCGCCGGCCGGCCCACCACCGAACGCTGCGTGGCCATGTGCGAGAAGTTGCAGCAGGTCAAGGTCCCCGGTGTCGAGGTCTTCGTCGAGCCGGTGCGCGAGCATCGCTTCGTGGTCGTCCTCCGCGGCGACGGCCTGGGAGACGTGGTCAACGACACCGACCCCCAGGCGACGGGTGTCAAGCCACTGGAGGCCAAGGGGGCCGACCCTGCCTCGCAAAAGACGGCCGATGCCGTCAACCGCTTCGCCGCCGAGGCAACCAAGGTGCTCAAGGCCGACGCACCGACCAACGGCGTCACGCTGCGCGGCTTCGCGCGCTACCCGAAAATTGAGACCATGCAGGAGGTCTACGGTCTGAAGTCGGCGGCCATCGCTGTTTACCCGATGTATCGCGGGTTGGCCCGCCTGGTCGGCATGGACGTGGCCGACGCCGGCGCTACTCTCGGCGACCAGGTCAAAACGCTGGAACGGCTCTGGAACGACTATGACTTCTTCTTCCTGCACTACAAGTACACCGACAGCACCGGCGAGGACGGCAACTTCCCGGCCAAGGTGGACATGATCCAGCGCTTCGACGCGGTGATTCCGCAGGTGCGGGCGCTGGGTCCGGATGTGCTGATCGTGACCGGCGACCACAGCACGCCGAGCAAGCTGCGCAGCCACAGCTGGCACCCGGTGCCGGTGGTGTTGTGGGCGAAGACGTGCCGGCCCGATCCGGTGACGGAGTTCGGCGAGGCACAATGTCTGCGCGGCGGACTCGGGCAGTTTCAGGCCATGTACCTGCTGCCGCTGGCGATGGCGCATGCGCTGCGGTTGGCGAAGTATGGGGCGTAAGATCCGTTAGCATGCCGAGGTGGTGAAACTGGCAGACACGCAGGTCTTAGGAGCCTGTCCCGAAAGGGGTGCGGGTTCGAGTCCCGCCCTCGGCACACGCCGCTTGCGGCTTCGCAGTCGTGCGAAGCCGCAAGCGGCTGCACATCAACTCTTGAGGATCTCGACCGGCTCGAACTTCTGCCCCAGCACCTCCTTGCTCGACACGCCCAGCCACTGATCGAGGATGGCCGCGTACACCTGGCGGAAATCGGTGTGGTGCTTCAGGTTGCCCATCTCGAGCTGGGTCAGGCTCGGGTGCTTGCCGACGACGCCGGCCTTGACCTTGCCGCCGACCAGGAGCATCGGCGCCGCCGAGCCGTGGTCGGTCCCCTTGCTGCCGTTCTCTCGCGCACGG
This sequence comes from uncultured Planctomycetota bacterium, assembly GCA_963827935.1. Classification (GTDB taxonomy): domain Bacteria; phylum Planctomycetota; class Planctomycetia; order Gemmatales; family Gemmataceae; genus DATFNV01. Next base: position 51,816 of record CAWHCN010000010.1, read on the forward strand.
CGGCCGAACTCGGAGAAGGTCATCATGAGGAGGCGGTCCTTGTAGCCGCGGGCGGCCATGTCCTTGTAGAAGGCCGTCATCGCCGCCGACAGCTGCGTCAGCAACTGGGCATGCGACGTGGCCTGGTTGGCGTGTGTGTCGAAGTTCTCCAGCGACACGTAGAAGATGCGGGCGCCGAGGTTGGCGTCGATGAGCTGCGCTGCCAGCTTCAAGCGATTGGCCAGGGCCGACTGTGGATAGGGCGATTTCGGCTGGTAATTCTTGCCGATCTCCTGGAGGCGCTGGCTGCTGGCGTAGGTGTTGGCGGCCGTACGCTGCACGAAGTCGAGGAGACTTGGCTTGTCGCCGGCCGGCTTGGCGGCTCCCTCGATGATCTTCTGCTGCTCCTTCTTGTCGCTGCCGCTGGCCGCGGCGACCTTGAGCTGGAAGTCTTCCAGCGAGGTGATCGATGGGGCACGCACCGGCGCCCCGGTCAGCGCCAGCGGGGCACTCTCGTTGCTGCCGGCCAGGTGGAAGGCCCCGGTGCCGTGCATCTGCCGCAGCCCCCGGCCAATCCAGCCTTCGCTGAGCGTCTCCGCCGTGCTGCCGGCCTGCCAGATGTCCATCGAGTGGAAGTGCGACTGCGATGGGTTCGGGTAGCCGACCCCCTGGACCACGCATAGGGCGTTGTCCTGGAGCAAGCCGGCCAGGCCGTCCATCGACGGGTGCAGTGCGATCTCGTCGTTCAGCTTCTTGACCTGGGCGGCGGGTTGTTTCAGGGTGGGTCGGAGCTTGGCGTATTCGGCATCCTTGAAGGGGATAACCGTGTTCAGGCCGTCGTTGCCCCCCGTGAGCTGCACCACGACAAGGATGGTGTCCTTCGCGCCGGCCTTGGCGGCGTTGGGCGCGGCGAAGGCTGTTCGCGTTAGGAAGTTCGGCACGGTAAGCCCCAGCGACACCAGGCTGCCGGTGGCGAGCGAATGCTTCAGGAAATCGCGTCGGGTCGTCATGGAAATCCCCCCGTGTGGGGTTAGCCGCGAAGCGCTAGCCGAGCGCTCGGCTGGCGCCTCGCGGTTAACCACTAATCCAGTTGAAACTCCGGCAACGTCAGTACCAGGCGGCATAGCGAGCGGACCCGTTGGTCTGCCGCGTCCTCTTTCGTCCAGTAGACCGGATAGGTCTGCTTCTGGGCGTGTTTCTGATAGTCCTCCAACCGGGTGCGCGATTCGGCGGGCACGTCGTCCTGAAGGAAGAGCTTCAGGAAGAATTCTACCAGTTCCGGTCCATCCTTGCCGTGCTTGCGGGCCAGGGCGGCCGGGTCGGTGCGCCGGCCGAAGCGGGTGTCCTCGGTCGAGGTCAGGGCCAGGGTCAGGTTTTGCCGCGTCAGGAGCGTTTGGCCGTTGAGCCAGGTCGGCCCGCCATCCCACCCCTTAACGGAGGGCGGATAGAACAGATTCTGCCCCAGTTCTTCCAGCACGGCGGCCAGGGCCGTCGTGCCGGTTTTGCCTTCCAGGCCACGGACGATCCCCAGCGCGAAATCGACTGGGGCCTTGATTCGGCTGCGGTAGGCCGCGCGGCTGAAGAACTGGTTCGAGCAGCACCGTTTTGACCAGGGCGCCAAAGTCGTAATCGCTCTTGCGGAATCGCTCGGCCAAAGGGTCGAGCAGCTCCGCTGACGGCGGATTCGTCTCGCTGACCAGGAAGCGATAGAGCTTGCCGCAGATGAAGTGCGGCGCCGATTTTTGCTCCAGGCAGATGGCGACAATGTCCTCGCCCTTGAACTTGCCGCTCTTGCCCAGGACGGTCTTCTCGGTGGCGTCGTGCTCTTTCGGATTGAACACCCCCTGGCCATCCTTGATCTCCCAGCCGGTGAAGGCCCGGGCGGCTTCGCGGATGTCCTTTTCCGTGTAATGCCCAATGCCGAGGCTAAATAGCTCCATCAGCTCGCGAGCGTAGTTCTCGTTCGGCATCCCCTTCTTGCTGAGGCTGGTGTCGAGCCAGACCATCATGGCCGGGTTGCGAGACATCTCTTGAAGCAGCGACCGGAAGTTGCCCAGGGCGTAGCGGTACATCAGCTCGTACTGCCCGAGCATGTAGCCGGCGTTGTTGACCTTGGTGTTGCTGGTGGCGAAGTGGTTGTGCCAGAAGAGCGTTAGCTTTTCGCGCAGGGGATGGGGCGATTCGAGAATCCGGAGCAGCCACCACGCCCGTGCTTGCTGGCCGTTGTTGACTCGCTTGATGTATTCGGCGCGGGCACTTTTCGCCTTGAACTCGGGCGATTCGGGACTGCCCTGGAGCAACCGCTGGACCGCCTCCTCGGGCCCGTCCTTGAGGCCGGCTTCCAGGTCCGCCCAGGTGGCGCCGAATGCAGCACGGCGATGGAGATGTCCGACCTTTTTCAGGTCCCAGGGGTTGTCGGCGGAGGGCCGGTACGGCTCCCAGGCGCGGCGCGGATCGAGTGAGGCTGCCATGAGTGCGAATCCTGTTCGACCGCTCCCTTACGGTCGCGGCTCGACGTGTGTCATTTCCCCATTTTCCAGCGGAGGTCGTAGCGGAACTGCTTCGCCTCGTAGACCTCTTCCGTATTCACCGATCCCAGCTTGCTCACAATTTCGATCAGCGTCTTGACCTGCTGCGGGCTGCCTCGGGCGTCACCGCCTGGTCGAGGACGGCCTGGGTGACGAGCACATCCGTCGCGCCCTTGAGGAGGGCGGCGCCGCCGTTGCCGTAGACCCGGGACTGCACCGCCGCCATCCGCCCCTTGCTCGTAGGCGACTTGCTCTCCTTGTCGAGCAGATCGACCAGCTCGTGGCACAACTCCAGGGTCGAGCAGAAGACGAACTGGTTTTTGACGCGGACGAAGCAGGGACTGAAGTTGAAGCGGATGTTGCCGGCGTCGGCCTCCAACTTGACATTCACCGGGAAGCGCCAGCCGACGATCTGGTAATCGCCGTGCTTCTGCTCGTCGATTTTGAGTTTGAATTGCGCCCCTCCGAACAGGGCAGCCGCCCGTAGACTTGCCTCCATCGAGCGGCTGAACTCGTCCGGCTCCCGCATTTCGGTGATGAACGCAAAGGCCGGGATGGCCTGGGCCGGCGGTGCGTCCTTGTAAGCCGACTGCGGCTGATCGACCACGACGATACGGTGTCGCGCCCCGGCCTGCGTGAGCACCTTCTCCGGCGACAGCCCGACCAGGCGCAGGCCGGGGTTCTTGCCCGCCTCCTCGATCGACTTGGCCTGCATTCTCGTTGAACAGCTTCGTCCGGTCGGTCCAGACCTTGCTGATGTCCAGGAAGAAACTGCTGCTGTAGATGATGCCGCGCGGTTCCAGGAGCGGGAGCAGCCCGGGGCCGTTCGCGGGCGGGGCGTGGAGGCCCAGGTCGGCACTGGCTCCCTCACGGCCGGCCGGCAGCCGAACTGTCGCCAGGTACCCATCCTTTTCCGCATACAGCCCGGCACAGAGGTAAGGGGCCCGGGTTGCCACGTCAATCTGGCCGCCGAACAGGACCGTGAGGTTGACGTCGTTGCGCGGCGAGGTGAAGACTTCCTTGGCCTGCGGATAGGCCTTGATCGTCTCCAAATTCAGCCAGACCCGGGCCAGGGGTTGGGGCGGCAGCAGCCGGGCTGAGTCCTTGACTGCGGCCAAGCCCGCGAGACTCTTGTGCTGGCCGCCTCGACAGCGATCGAGCGCCAGATGCAGCACGTCCTGTTTGTTGCTGACGAGGATCGCCGCACCAGCCTGGGCCGCATGGAGGCCATCGCCCAGCCGGATCGTCTCGGTTCCCTTGTACGACGACTTCTCGATCTTTTCCTTCGCTTCCTGGCGGGCCAATTCCTGGGCGAGCACGTCAAGCCCGGTCTTGTAGAACCGGCTCACCGCGGCCTGGTCGGTCCCCTGCACGACGAGCAAGGCGGGGGCCGGGTCGGGGCCAAATTTGACCGCCACCACAATGCCTCCGCCCGCCAGCTTATCGAGCAGCTCGGGCCATTTCGCGCCCAGTTCCTTCTCGAAGTAGCCGACGAGCTGATAGAAGCGGCGGGCGGTGGTGGAGTCGTAAAGGTCCCGGACAGGCGGCAAGGCCTGGGCCGCCAGGAAGAGCGGGTTGGAGAGACCTGCCTCCAACAGCCGGCGTGGCTGCTTGACCTCGACAAAAATGTCCGCCTGCTCTGGGACGAGACGGAGAGGATCGGGCGGCGTTTCGGCGCGGGTAGCCGTGGTGAACAGGGTCAGACAGACGAGGCCGCTCCCAAGAAGCCAATACCGGCGCATGAGGAAGCACTCCACGGAGACGCGGGGCGCGAACCCGGCGATACGGCCATGATACTCGGTCCGGGGCGTGGGTGTTTCAGAAATCGCTGGCCCCCTCGAGAGGAGCGGCGGGTGATGAAGCATTGTCGCTGATTCGGGCAAGGAGTACATTCAAGCGGATCGGAACGCGATGAGTCGAGGCACATCCAGGACCCTGTCACGCATGCACGACGGACCTTCCGACGAATCGAACGGCACCCCGCCGTCCCCCGACGCCCCAGAGCACTTGCGCCGCGGGCTGGCATACGCCCAGCGGCGGGAGTTCGAACGGGCCGCGTTTCATTTCACCCGGGCCATCGAGCTGGCTCCCGAAACGGCCGCAGCCTTCGCGCAGCGCGGCAATTGTCGGGTCGCCATCGGCGACCTGGACGGTGCGCTCGCCGACTTCGACGCCGCCCTGCGCCTGAACCCCGACGATGCAGAGGCTCACCACAATCGCGGCGTCGCCTACGCCCAGCGCGGCGAGTTTGCCCGGGCGGTGGCCGACTTCAACGAGGTCATCCGGCTGGAACCAGAAGCCGTCCTGGGTTATCAGAGTCGCGGCAGCGCTCAGGGGGACCTGGGCGACTTCGTGCAGGCCATCGCCGATTTCACGCAGGCCATCCATCGCGAACCGCGACTGGCCGAGCCCTATGTGCGTCGGGGGCTAGCGCTCGCCAGCGGCGGCGACCTGGAACAGGCCAGCGCCGATTTCACGGCTGCGATTCAGCTGCGGCCGCAGTTCGCCCCGGCCTATTTCTACCGCGCCAAGGCCCGCCTGGAGCGCGGCGATCACGAAGGCGCGGTCACCGATCTGACCACCGTCCTGCGCCTCGACTCCAACCTTCCGGCGCCTTCGCCCTGCGCGGTAAGGCCTTCGCCGAGGGGGACGACGACGAGCGGGCCCAGGCGGATTTTGCCGAAGCGTTGCGACGCAACCCGGGCGACAGCGAGGCTCGGCACCAGCCGCCCTGGCCGCCGTTCGCCGTGGCGACACCGACCAGGCCCTGGCCGACTTCGACGAGGTGATCCGGCTGAACCCGCAGCTCGCCTGGGCCTACGCCAACCGAGGTAACCTGCTGGATGTGCGCGGCGAGCTCGACCGGGCCCTGGCCGATTTCGACGAGGCCCTCCGCCGCGAGCCCGACGACGGCCGCATCTACAACAACCGCGGTCGCTGTCATGCCCGGCGCGGCGAGTTCGACAAGGCCCTGGCCGACTTTGACGAGGCAGTCCGCCGCCTGCCCGAGGACTCCCGCAGCTACTACAACCGGGGGCTGACACGGTATCGCCTGGGCGACTTTGCCGGCGCGGTGGCCGACCTGGGCGAAGTCTTGCGGCTCGACGAACCGAGCGGGGCGGTCTATAACCAGCGGGCTGCCGCTCGCTTCGGCCTGGGCGACCGAGCCGGCGCCGTGGCGGATCATCGAGCCGCCCTGACGCTCGAACCCGACGACGCCAACGCCTGCAATTCGCTGGCCTGGCTGCTGGCCACCAGCCCCGAGGACGGCCTGCGCAATGGCGCTGCCGCCGTCGGCCACGCCACCCATGCCTGCGAGCTGACCCGCTGGGAAAGCCCCGGCTTCATCGATACGCTGGCCGCCGCCCAGGCCGAGTGTGGCCACTTTGACGACGCCGTCCGCACCATGGAGCAGGCGATCGAATTACTCCCGGAAGGGGAACGTGCGGACTATCAGGTCCGACTGGAGCTGTACCGGGCCGGCAAGCCTTACCGAGCAGGTTAGCTCGTCTGGATGGCACTTATGACCACTCACCTCCGCCTGGCCATCACCGCTGATCTGCACTGGGGCATTCGCCCCGCCGGCGACGAGGCGACGCGCTTGCTCGTCTCCTCCCTGGAAGCGGACCCGCCCGATCTCCTGGTTATCGCCGGCGATGTCGGCGCCGAAAAGGACTTCGGCCCTTGCCTCGAGTTGTTCGCTCGCCTCCCGGCCCAAAAAGCGATTGTCCCCGGCAACCACGATATCTGGGTCCGCCTGGGCGACGATCGTGGCGATTCACTGGAGGTCTACCAGAAACACTTGCCGGCGCTCTGTCGCAGGCACGGTTTCCATTACCTGGATGGCGGCCCGCTGATCCTTCCTCAGGTCGATCTGGCCCTGGTCGGATCGATGAACTGGTACGACTATTCCTGGTCGATCGATGCCTTGCGCCAGCACTTTCCCGACTACGAGTATCGATTGCGTTGGAAGCGTTTCACGCGCGGCCAGCACAACGATGCCAATTTCGTGCGCTGGGCCGTGGATGACGCGGCCTTCACCAGGCAGTGCGTTGCCGCGCTGCGCGATCACCTGCGGACCGCGCTGGCACAGGTCAGCCGCGCGATTGTCATCACGCATCATCCCGCCTTTTACGGCCTCAGCTTTCCCCGCCCCGCGTCGCCGCAGCACCTCGACGGCCTCCTTTGGGATGCCTTCAGCGGTAACCGGGCCCTGGAGGAACTGCTCCAGGAGTATCAGGACCGGATTCCGTTCGTTTTCTGTGGCCACACGCACCGTGCGCGGGAGAACAGCCTTGGCCCGATTCGGGGCTACAACATCGGCGGCGATTATCACTTCAAGCGCCTGCTTCGCCTCGATTGGCCGGAAGGCTCGGTGGAGGCGCACACCTTTGGGAATCCCGGCGGCTCCACGCTCGCCTGACAGGCCTTCCGAGCAGTCTGCGCGGTCATTGACCGGGCGCGGCCGGGCAGTTACAGTACGCCGATCCACTTCCTCGACCCAGTGAACACGAGTCGCGGCGCGATGAATACCACGCCCGTCAGCCTGCTCGAACAGCTCCGCCGCCCCGACGAGCAGGCGGCGTGGGTCGAGTTCGTGCGTCTCTACGGGCCGCTCCTGTTCTACTGGGCGCGCAAGGCCGGACTGCAAGAATCGGACGCCGCCGACCTGACGCAGGAAGTGTTCGCCGTCCTGGTCCAGAAGCTTCCCGAGTTCCGCTACGACGAATGCAAGAACTTCCGCGCCTGGCTGCGGACCATCGCGCTGAACAAGTGGCGCGACACGTGCCGGCAGCGAGCGCGGCACCCGGCGGGGCTCGACGGCCGCGACTTCGCCGACGTACCCGCGCCGGAGCAGTCCTTCACCGAGGAGGAGTACCGCGGTCAGCTGATGGTGCAGGCGCTGGAGGTGCTGCGGCCGGAATTCCGCCCGGCGACGTGGAAGGCGTTCGAGGAGCACGGCGTCGCCGGTCGCCGCGCCGAAGACGTGGCCCGCGAGCTGGGGATGACGGTCGGCGGCGTTTACGCCGCGAAGTTCCGCGTGATGGGCCGGCTGCGGAGTTACTTGCAGGGGTTGCTGGAATGATTGGCACAACCCCAGCGAGCGGCGCGGCGTCAGCCCGCCGGTCTGCACCACGGTTGTGGCACGGTCTCCTGACCGTGCCACAGGGCGGACCGCAGGTCTCCGGTCCAAAAGGGGAGACCTTCGGTCACAGACGGCGGCACGGTCAGGAGACCGTGCCACAACGGGGGGTGGCGGCGCGGTCAGGAGACCGTGCCACAACGGGGGGTTGGCGGCACGTTCAGGAGACCGTGCCACAACGGGGCCCGCCGGTCTGCACCGGCGGGCTGACGCCGCGCCGCTCGCCTGAATTCCGCGTAAGGATCGGCCCCATCCGGCGTACTCTTCATGCGGCAGGCAACCTCTCGTGAACCCAGGGAGCGATTCCATGCACGCCATCGCTGACTGCCCCGTCCTTTCCGACTACCAGCGCCTCGTGCGCGGCGAACTGCCGCCGGCGGAGGTCGAGCGCTTGAGCGGCCATCTCGAAGGCTGCGACCGCTGCGCTGCCGCCGTCCACACCCTGCTCGACGGCGATACGGCCCTCGATGCCGTGCGCCAGGCCCGGAGCGACACGCCGACGCCAAGGGGCGAGCTGCCGTCCGGCCTGTTCCAGCGCCTGTGTGCCTTGAAGCCGCCCGCGAGCCAAACCGGCACGATCACGGAAGCCGTCACGTCGCCCGGCGAGCCGGCCAGCCAGGTAGCGCACTCATTCCTGGCCCCGGCGCGGAAGCCGGACGAGATCGGGCGGTTGGGGCCGTACCGCGTCCTGCGCATGCTGGGCACCGGCGGCATGGGCGTCGTCTTCCTCGCCGAGGACGTGCGTCTGCATCGCACCGTCGCCCTCAAGACCATGAAGCCGGAGACAGCCGCCGACCCGCGACATCGGCAGCGCTTCCTCCGCGAAGCACGAGCCGCGGCCAAGGTCGAGGACGATCATATTGTGCCGATCTACGACATCGGGGAGGAGCGTGGGGTGCCGTGGCTGGCGATGCCGTTCCTCAAGGGGCAAAGCCTGGATGAAATGCTCAAGCGGATGAAGGTGCTGAAGCCAGCCCAGGCGGTGCGGCTGGGCGCCCAGGTGGCGAAGGGACTGGCGGCGGCCCATGCGGCCGGGCTGATCCACCGCGACATCAAGCCGGCCAACATCTGGATCGAGCCGGAGGGCGGCGGCCGGGCCAAGCTCCTCGACTTCGGCCTGGCCCGCGACACCCGTCCCAACCCCGAAGGAACCGAGCCCCTGACGCGCACGGGAGCGGTGGTTGGCACCCCGGCGTTTATGGCGCCGGAACAAGCCCGCGGCGAGCCGCTCGACGCGCGGGCCGACCTCTTCGGTCTCGGCTGTGTGTTGTATCGGGCAGTGACGGGCCGGCTGCCATTCCAGGGTGAAGGGGCGATGGGCAAGCTACTGGCCCTGGCAACCGAGACGCCGCCGGCCCCGGACGAAGTGAACCCGGAAGTGCCGCAGCCGCTGTCGGCGCTGATCATGAACTTGCTGGCGAAGGACCGGTCGGCTCGCCCAGCGTCGGCGGCGATGGTGGCGGCAGCGCTGGAAGCGACCCAGGAAACATCGACAAGCCCGCTGCCGCTGGCGAAGCCTGGTGCCCTCCCTGCAGCCCCGCCGAAGGAGCGGAACCCCTGGGCCGATTTGACGGAGGAAGCGGAGCGACCGGCCCCGGCGTCGCCACCACGACGGCGTTGGCGCGTGGCGACGGCCGCGGCACTGCTGCTCGTATTGGCTGGGGCGCTGGCGGCGGGGATCGTCGTCATCATCAAGAACAAGGACGGCAAGGAAGTGGCCCGCGTCACCGTGCCGGAGGGCGGTTCGGCAGAGATCAAGCAGGACGGCGACAGCGGTAAGCGTAAGGGCGATCCGGCGAACTCCAACCCCGACCGCCGCGCCGCCGAGTGGGTGCTGTCGATCGGCGGCGCGATCAAGATTCGTCAGGACGGACAGGAACGGGACATCCAAACCGCAAAAGGGGTGCCGGGCGCTTCGTTTGAGGTGGTCTTGGTAAACCTTACTGCTAACCGGAAAGTCGATGACGCCGGGCTGGAACACCTCAAGGGGCTGAATAAACTCACGGAGCTTGTCTTGGACGGCACGCAAGTGAGCGACGCCGGACTGGTACGCCTCAAGGGGCTGACCGAACTCACGGAGCTTTACCTGAATAGGACACGGGTGAGTGACGCCGGGCTGGAACACCTCAAGGGACTGACCAAACTCACGCACCTTCACCTGTCCGGCACGCAGGTAAGTGACGCCGGGTTGGACCGCGTCAAGGCGCTGACCAACCTCAAGGATCTTGCCCTGGGCGGTACGCAGGTGAGCAACGCCGGGCTGAAACACCTGAAAGGGCTCACCAACCTCACGAACCTTACTCTCTGGACCACGCGGGTGAGCGACACCGGGCTGGAAGACCTCAAGGGTCTGACCAACCTCACGCGGCTTGATTTGAGCAACACGCAGGTGAGCGACGCCGGGCTGGACCACCTCAAGGGGCTGACCAACCTCTCGGGGCTTTACCTGGACGGTACGCAGGTGAGCGACGCCGGGCTTGACCACCTCAAGGGGCTGACCAACCTCACCGGGCTTGTGCTGGGCGGCACGCAGGTGAGCGACGCCGGGCTGGACCACCTCAAGGGGCTCACTAACCTCACGGGGCTTGTCCTGGGCGGCACGCAGGTGAGCGACGCCGGGCTGGATCACCTCAAGGGGCTCACTAACCTCACAAACCTCTCCCTGGCTGGCACCCAGGTGAGTGACGCTGGGCTAGAACACCTCAAGAGGCTGACCAACCTCACAAACCTTGACCTGGGCGGCACCCAGGTAAGCGACGCCGGGCTGGACCACCTCAAGGGGCTCACTAACCTCACGGGGCTTGTCCTGGGCGGCACGCGAGTGCGTGACGCCGGGCTGGACCACCTCAAGGGGCTGACGAAACTCGCGGTGCTTAGTCTGTGGAACACACGAGTGAGCGATGCCGGACTCAAGCACCTGGCCGGCCTGAGCAACCTCACGCAACTGGACCTGACCGGAACGCAGGTGACCGCGGACGGCGTCGCCGCGCTGCAAAAGGCGCTGCCGAAGTGCAAGATCATCTCCGGTCCCGGTGGAAAATAGAACACGGATGACACGGATCGGACGGATCAGCACGGATGTGATCCGTGACAATCCGTCCGATCCGTGTCATCCGTGTTCCATTCTTGCGCGCGTGACGCGCGGTATCTCAAGGAGATCAAGGCATGATCGATCCCCATGAATTCGCCCTAGCAGCTCGAACTCACGGCGGAGTTCGGGAAATATGTGATCGGCCATCCCGAGGCGGAAGACGCCCTTCCGCCGGAATCACACAGCTACTTCGAGGTTGCCGGCGAGGAGGAGTTCAACCGATACAGTCGCGAGTTGGCCGAGAAACAGTTGCGCGACGAAGGCCGGCCCCTGGTGTGCGTCAGGGTCAGGGGCCTGGCTCCACCCCAGGGCTCGCGCCTCATTGATCCGGTGATCGAACCCGTCTCGGCTGTGGCTTGAGCGGCAGGAAGGTCGCCGACGATGCACTCCAGGCACTCGCGGACTTGCCGAACCTGCGCAAGCTGGACCTCAATCAGACAGCCGTGACCGGGCGTGGCCTGGGCCACCTGGCCAAGCTGCCGAAGCTGGCCGAGTTGTCGGTGGCCGGGTCGAAGGTTTCCGACCTGTTCGCCGCAGAGGTGGGGGCGCTAAGGCGAACGGCAGGAGATAATCTCCCCTCGGCCCGGTGCTCCGACCGAGTACGGGGGGCTGGGGCGACGATCCCTCGCCCTGCGGCGAAGGGGCCCGTCGTAGCGCTCCCGCACACATCGGACTTCAGTTCAACCTGGCGATTCTTGCTGAATTGTGAAGGCACATGTCGTTATTTACCAATGGCTTGCGGTGTCCGCGCCAGGTTGAACAGAATTCCCGGTCACTTCAGTTCAACCTGACAGCGCGTGCGGTGCCGGCGGGCGGTCGGAGATGCGCTGCCGAGGGCTACTAACTCCTGCCGGTCGCCTAAAGAGTGCCTCTCGACGGCAAGTGACCGCCTCACTGCGATTCTGCTTGCATCCCAGTTGCTGACCCCCGACAATGACGCCTTCGTGACCGACCAGATAGGCGAGCGGCAGCCTTTCCTCGCGGTAGGGACCGGACATGGCATTCATTGCGGAATGCAGTTTCTGTCACGTCATGCTCCGCGGCGTTCCGGAGCACCGGATCGGTAGCGTTACCGAGTGTCCGCGCTGCCATAACAGTTTCACGCTGGCACCGATGATCTGTCCCCCGGCGTCGGCACTGGCCGGACCGTCAAAAGCCATCGCCGCGGTCTCCCAGTCAGCGACCAGTGCTGTCGCGATCGAATACCCACCGCTCGCGCCGGCTGCGCGGCTCGAACCGGCTGCGGCGGGGCCACCACGTTCCGCGCCGCAAATCCAGGTCCCACCCGTTTCCCAGCAGGATGCCGCCGGTGAGCGAGATCTGCCGCCGGGGTCTCGCCCGCCGCCGAATCTGCCGGGGCTGGCGTCGTTCCTGCTGGGGTGCTTCGCCTTTTTGGCTGCGGCGATCCTCAGCCACGGTCTGCTGATGCTGGCGCTCGGCTTCATTGGTCTGCTGCTTGGGCTTCTGGGCCTCGTGTTTGCCTGGCTCGCCTCCAGTCGTCGGGTGCTGGCCTTCGCTGGTCTTGGGGTGTGTTTGCCGTCCCTGTTGCTGCCTCTCTTGCTGCCGGACTGGCTCGGACTGCAACCGTTGTGGGGACCGCGGAAAGCCGTGGATCGCGGCGCGAACGCGGCCATCGGGCTCGACGCCGGCAGTCTGCGGCGCGATCCGACCGAAACACCCGCCTGGATCGATGCCAGCCGCGATGCGCTGCTGCATGGCGACGTGCGTCTCCGGGTGAGTTCCGCGAACGTGGGTGCCGTTAACTTCGAGCCGATCTCGGGACGGGAGCCGCCGGTCGAGCGCGGCCTCACCATTGGCCTGCGCATCACCAACGCCGGGGTCAACCCGCGGCTCCCCTACAGCGGCTGGGGCGGCCAGGCCGCCGACCGGCCCGTCCTGCGCGACAACCAGGGCAAGGTCTGCCCGGAGAAGGTCCCGCCGGCGGGCTGGAGTATTCGCGGGCGGGCGCTGCCCGGGTCGATCCCATCCGGCAAGTTCCTCGACGATGTGCTGGTCTTCGAGGCGCCGCCCGCCGGTATCAAATACCTGCGTCTGGAGCTGCCCGCCTCGGCGGTCGGTGGTGAGGGGCAGCTGCCGATGGAAATTCCACGATCGATGATCGTCTTCCGCTGAGCACCGTGCAGGATGTTCCGTTCCTCCGGAGGTATCTGATGTCTTCCCTGGACCCGCGCCGCCGTCGCGGCGGCTTCACTCTGATTGAGCTGCTGGTGGCAATTGCGATCATCGCGCTGCTCGTGGGCCTGCTGCTGCCGGCCATCCAGAAGGCGCGCGAAAGCGCCAACCGGATCAGCTGTGCCAACAATCTCAAGCAGATCACGTTGGCGATGCACCATTACCACCTGGACAACGAGCATCTGCCGCCCCGCTGTGTCCTCGAAAACGGGGCGACGTGGGCGGTACTGATCCTGCCCTACCTCGAACAGGAGAATCTCTACCGCCAGTGGGATCTGGGGCAGAGCTATTACGATCAAGGCGATGTGGCCCGCACGACCGCCTATTCGATCTACTTCTGCCCCAGCCGCCGCGGCAGGAACACGCTGCCGGCCAGCCTCTCGGGCGACCAGCGCTGGTTCGGCGGGAACAACTTTGGCCCCAACGTGCCGGGAGCCCTGGGCGACTATGCCGCCTGCCTGGGTTGCTCGGCCTTCATGTGAATGCTGATGACGTTCCGACGGGACCTCCCTCCAGTCTGGAAATGGGAGCTGCGTTCGCTTCAGCGATATCACAGATGGTTTGAGCAATACACTGCTGGTCGGTGAGAAGCACGTTCCGCAGGGAACCTTCGGCCAGGGGCCGCTCGACAATTCGCTCTACAACGGCGACTACTACCTGAGCCACGCCCGCCCCGCCGGCCCCGACTATCCACTGGCGCGGACCAATACCGAACTCAGCCCGGTGTTCGGCAGTTACCACACAGCGGTGGTGCAGTTCGGTTTCTGCGACGGCAGCGTCCAGCCCTTGCCGCGGTCGATCAATCCCAAAACACTGGGCCTCCTGGCCAGCATTAACGACGGTCAGCCGATTCCGGATTATTGAGACGCGCATCGCCGTTGATCGAGCCGGCCGACTCGCCAGGCGCCGGCCCATCGGCTCAGTTCCGCGGTGATGACTCCCGTGTTATCCATGCGCGGCACCTTGTGCTGTCCGCCGACCTTGTCGCGGGAGCGCAGCCAGTCGGCAAAGCCGCCGCGTGGCATCGGCACCACCTCCGGCGGCTGCATCGTCAGATCGCCGGCCCGGTGGGCCGCGTAGTCCTCGTTCAACCGGCACAGCTCCGCGTCCAGCGCCGCGGCGAACTGCTTCATCTCCGCGGGGCCCCGGACGAACTCTACGAGGTAGCGATGCCGCCCCGGCGCCGTCGGTGCTTCCGGAAAGACCGGGCCCACATGGAAGTCCGCCACGGTGGCCCCGGTCGACTCCGCCGCCCGCGCCACAGCCCGCTCCACCTCCTCGCTGATGACGTGCTCGCCGAAGGCCGACAGGAAGTAGCGGGTCCGCCCCGTGAACCGCAGCAGCGGCGGGTCGCGCTGCTCGAAACAGACCGTATCGCCCAGGACGTAGCTCCACAGGCCGGCACAGGTCGTCAGCACCACCGCGTACTGGACCCCGAGCACCACCTCGGCGACTGTGTGCCGGGCCGGCGCCCCCGCGGCCAGTTCATCAACGGGTACGAACTCGAAGAAAATGCCATGATCCGGCAACAACCGCAAGAGGCCGTGTCGCGGATCCTCGCTGGCGATGAAGCCTTCCGAGGCCGGATAGACTTCCAGGAGCTGCACATCGTCGCTGCCTATGACCTCTCGGAAAAGGCGGCGATAGGGATCGAACTTGGTGCCGCCGTGGATGACCAGCCGCAGCCTCGGCCAGATGTCGATCAGCCGTTCCTTGCCGGTGATCTGCCGCAACCGCTCGAACAGGAGCAGCATCCAGGAGGGCACGCCGCTGACGGCCGTGATCGGCAGCCGGGCGCTCCGCTCGGCCAGCAACTGCATCTTCCGATCCCAATCACGCAGCAGCGCCAGGTCGAGCGGGGGGAAGGTGTACGGTCTCAGGAAGGACGACACTTCGCGCGCCTGGATGGCACTCAGGTCGCCCATGCGGACGCCGTCGGCGGGTGCGGCCAGGTCGGTGCAGCCGCCCAGGAAGAAGAAACGCCCCTGGAAAAGCGGCGTTCGTGGGTGGGAGGCCAGGAATAGCGCCAGCGTCGTCAGGGCGGCCCGGCGGTTCGAAGCGAGCATGTCGCGCGACACCGGCACATACTTGGTGGTGCCGCTGGTGGTGCCCGACGACAATGCGAGGTAGGGTATCAGCCCCGGCCAGGTGACATCGCACAGACGCGGATAGGCGGGTTGCCAGTAGGTCTGCCAGAAGGCGTCGTAGTCGCGGAGCGGCACCCGGCGCTGGTAGTCGGCCACGCTGCGGATCCGGCCAAAATCGTGCTCGCGGCCGAACTTCGTGGAATTGGCCAGCCGCACCAGGCGCAGCAACGTCCGCTGCTGAATGTCGGCCACCGCCAGGCGGTCGAGTGTGCCGACTCGCCGGCGGGCATAGCGGCCAAAGGCGAAGTCGGCGGCGCGACGGACCAGTGACGCGACCGGCATGGCTGCTCCTTCCACCCCCCAGGGTCCGTCCTTCGCCGTCACAATGCGGGGACAATGTAGCGAACGAGTGTGCTTTTGACGAAAGGTCCGTGTCGGGTATCATCTTCCCAGGTGTTTAGCCGCGAGCTTTTGCGAGCGTTTCCCATGCCGCAGCCATCCGACGTCCTCTGCGCCGGCATCATCGTGGCGGACTATGTCTGCACGCCCATCCCGCACCTGCCGGTGGCCGGCGAGGTGGTGCTGGCCGACCACATCCTGCTGACCATCGGGGGCTGTGCGGCCAATGTCGCCGTCGACCTGGCCAAGATGGAGGTGCCGGCGGCGGTCGTCGGTCGCGTCGGCGGCGACGTGGTCGGCCGGGTCGTCACCGACATGCTCCGCGACCACGGCCTGGACGTGTCCGCCGTCCGCCATAGCCCGGGACTGGACACCAGCCAGACGCTCATCGTCAACGTGGCCGGTCAGGATCGGCGTTTCATCCACGCCTTCGGAGCCAACGGCGAGTTCCGCGCCGCCGACATCCCGCTGGACCGTGTCGAGCGCTGCAAGGTGCTCTACCTGGGCGGCTTCTTCCTGATGTCCAGCGTGCGCCAGGACGAGCTGATCCCGGTCTTCGCCGCCGCTCGCAAGGCCGGCGCCGGCACGGTGCTTGACGTGGTCACGCCCGGCCCAGCCGACTACCTGAACCAACTTGACCGCCTCTTGCCGTACGTCGATGTCTTCCTGCCGAACAGCCATGAGGCGGAGTTGATTACCGGCGAGCGCGACCCGGTCCGCCAGGCCGAGACCTTCCACCGCATGGGCGTAGGTACGGCGATTGTCACCCTGGGGGGCGAAGGGGCCGTTGTGATCGGCGACCGGGTGCGCCTGCGGGCAGGCGCTTATCCTGTAGACTTCGTGGACGGCAGCGGCGGCGGCGACGCCTTCGACGCGGGTTACGTCTACGGCCTCCTGCATGGCCTGGGAACCGAAGACTGCCTGCGCGTGGCGAGTGCGCTGGGGGCGAGCTGTGTGCGGGCGATTGGGACTACCACCGGAGTGTTCACGAAAAGGGAGTGTGAGGAGTTTCTGCGGCGGCATACGTTGGCGCTGGAGGCGCTGTGAACCTGGCCGCTCATGTCGCCTGAAAATGGACGAGTTTCCGCGTCGCCAGATCAACGGTGACGAAATCATCCGGCGTCTTGGAATCGTCGCCGTCGGACGCCGGATGATATTCGATCCGCAGCTGACTCTCGTTGACGATGATGCGCAGGTAGCCGTAATCCGTGAAGTCGTAGCTCTCGAATGTCACCGAATCGGTGCGATCCGATAAGGTGGGTTGGTCCGTGGGCACGCGCAGCGCGGGCTCCCCTTTCCTGGTCAGGCGCGTGAGCGCATGGCCGCCGTTGCCGCTGACGACAAACGGCGTTTCGCGACCGTCCTTGTGCCGCGTGAAGCGCTGGTAGTTGTGCGCATGTCCCGACAGGACCGCGTGCGGCCACACCCCGGTCTGCTGGCACACCGAGTCGATGTCCTTCAGCATGAGCGGGCTGCCGCCGTGCCTCCCCGCGGTGTGGGCCGCCTGACCCGGCGGCTTGGTCTGCGCCACGTAAGGGGGATGGTGCACGGCCACGATCACCGCACCCTTGAACTTCTCCGTCTTGACCCGCTGGAGGCCTGCTTTGAGGAAGTTCACCTGCGTTTTCCCCAGGTTGGGAAACGTCCCTCCCTGGTCCGAGATGACGCCCGGGTCTTCCAGACAGTTGCTGTAGAGCCCCAGGATGCGGACGAACGGCGCTTCCAGCGTGAAGTACACCCCCGGCTGCACCTGGGCGGTCCGCGACAGCTCGCCGGTCTCGCGGGTCCGGTGCGGAGGCTGCCCCGCGGTGCAGAAATTCTCCAGGAACGCCTGCAGCGTGGGAGCCGGAGCCAGCGGCGAAACCATGCCGTCGTGGTTCCCCGCAATGGCGAAGATCGGCCCCGGGTAGTCCCGGTACGGCTCGTAGAACTGATCGTAGTAGTACTGGGCTTCGCCGAAGCTGTAGATGACGTCGCCCAGGTGATAGAGGAACGACGGCACCTGTTGCGGGTTGAGGTCGGTGTAATCCGCCGTCATCTTGTCCGCGACCTGCGACTGCGACTCGGGCCCTCGGGTGCTCCCCGTATCGCCGAGGCTGTGGAACACGATCTCGCCGGCGCGGGCGATCTGCGCGACAATGCTGGCCCCCTTGTCGCCGAGCGCCTCGGCCAGCTGGACCACCGGCTCGTCGGTTTTCTTCACCACCGGGAAGGGTCGCGGGTTCAGCTTCCCCTTTTCCTGGTCGAGGATGGTGTAGGCCTTTGTATCCGATCCATGCTGCACGCTGAACTTGGTCGGGTCCGGCGTGGGCGTCGGCTCGGCGAATTGCGGGCCGTCGGTGGGGATGGGTTGGCCATTGGATGGGGGCGGGGCAGTGGCGGGAGCGGGCGGACGCCGTGGGGGGCGAGAGGGTTTGGCGCGGGCCATGAGGGGAGTCTCCTGATGGGGGGAGTGGTGATGGAGGATGAGCAGGCAGAGAAAACTGCGCATGAGCACGGCTCGGCTTGACCGGCCACGGCTACGGAGCCCGTTTCACATCCCTGGCATGCCCATCATCCCAGGCTGGTCCGGCTCATCCCCTGCCATCATTTGCATCTCGGCGATGTAATTCTTGACCATCGCTGGCACCACGACCATGGGCCGCATCATGTCCACATCTTCATGTTCCAGAATGTGGCAGTGATACATGAACCGTCCCGTAAAGCCTTCAAGAACCGCGCCGTCTGATCACGCTCATTCTTGGATCACGGCCACCACCACCGCCAGCAGGAAGAGCCCGAGCAGCCCTGCGCCGGGCCTGGCGTTGCCAGTGAGCCGACGCCCACCCCCCCAACCGGAGACCAGCGAAGGCAAACAGGCCGCTACAGAGACCAAAAAGCATCGCCGTGACGGGCGCCGGCAGTTCCAGGGCGTTGAGGCGTCCTCCGCACAAGAAATTGTCCAAGCTCAAGCACAACGGTAGGCCAAAGACCAACCAGCGCGCATCCGTGTTCCTGCCGGCAGAAAGGGTCAGTTTCGCCAGTAGAAGTACATACAGGGCATAGGCGGCCACCGCAACGGGGGCGATCCAGTGAAGCCATTGGTCCGAGCTGTCCTCTGGTCCGATCCCTAGCATGGCGCCGAACAAGGAAGCCAGGCCGTCACAGATGCCGAAACTCAGCGACAGCCCGAGATGTCGCGACCGACTCAAACCAGCGGCACCAACGCTCGCCGAGACAGCAAAACTGTCAAGCGCCAGCGCGAAGCCGAGGAGTAGAATTACCTCAATCATAGAGTCCTCCTCGTCGATGGGCCGCGAAAGCATGGCGCTCGCGCGCCCCACACAAGTAAGGCAAGTGCGCAAGACTCTTGTGTAGGCCTCTAGGGTGCTTCAAAAACTCCACCCAGGCTCTCCCAACCCGTGGGCGACGGCCTCCACGCCGTGCCGTCCCAGGCCTTGTGGTACATCGCTCCGTCCGTGCCCAGGCCGAAGATGTCCAGCCGGTTCTGGCCCCACGCGGCCACCGCCGGCGGGCTGGTGAATACCCCACCCAGGCTTTCCCAACCCGTGGGAGACGGCCTCCAGGCCGTTCCATCCCAGGCCTTGTGGTACATCGCTCCGTCCGTGCCCAGGCCGAAGATGTCCAGCCGGTTTTGGCCCCAGGCGGCCACCGCCGGCGGGCTGGTGAACACCCCACCCAGGCTCTCCCAGCCGGTGGGAGACGGCTTCCAGGCCGTTCCATCCCAGGCCTTGTGGTACATCGCTCCGTCCGTGCCCAGGCCGAAGATGTCCAGCCGGTTTTGGCCCCATGCGGCCACCGCCGGCGGGCTGGTGAACACCCCACCCAGGCTCTCCCAGCCGGTGGGAGACGGCTTCCAGGCCGTCCCGTCCCAGGCCTTGTGGTACATGGCTCCGTCCGTGCCCAGGCCGAAGATGTCCAGCCGGTTCTGGCCCCAGGCGGCCACCGCCGGCGGGCTGGTGAACACCCCACCCAGGCTTTCCCAACCCGTGGGAGACGGCTTCCAGGCCGTCCCATCCCAGGCCTTGTGGTACATCGCTCCGTCCGTGCCCAGGCCGAAGATGTCCAGCCGGTTCTGGCCCCAGGCGGCCACCGCCGGCGGGCTGGTGAACACCCCACCCAGGCTTTCCCAACCCGTGGGAGACGGCTTCCAGGCCGTCCCATCCCAGGCCTTGTGGTACATCGCTCCGTCCGTGCCCAGGCCGAAGATGTCCAGCCGGTTTTGGCCCCAGGCGGCCACCGCGGGCGGGCTGGTGAACACGCCACCCAGGCTTTCCCACCCCGTAGGCGACGGCTTCCAGGCCGTCCCATCCCAGGCCTTGTGGTACATCGCTCCGTCCGTGCCCAGGCCGAAGATGTCCAGCCGGTTTTGGCCCCACGCGGCGACCCATGTGCCGGCCGCAGGCGTTGGCAAGGCGAAAATGTAGACGCCATTCCCGCATCCGACTGCCACGTACTCCCCGGAAATCGCCGGTCCGACGATGTAGACCTCGGTATTGCCTGGAAGCCCTCCAGGCAGACCCGGAGCGGACCAGCGACAGCGCCCGTGGCCGCGTCCAAGGCGTAAAGCGCCGGCTTGTTGGTCGGCACGAACACAACGTCGTTCACTACCGCAGCAGAACCCGCTACCAACTCTTGGGCGGTTGTGTACATGGGCGGCTTGGGAATCACATAGCGGCGCACGCCGTCATTGAGGACTTGCGTTTGCCACGCGTCCGCCAGCGAGTTGTCCCACTTGAGGGCGCGCAGAAACGGCGTTGTGCCGGTATCGATGGAGCCGCCCCAGCCGCCCAGGCCCACGAAGAGATAGCCCAATCCGAAATGGACGGCCGCCGACCCGTAGATTCCCGAGTGGTCTTCCCCGGGCCCGCCCGCCGCCCCGGGATCCACTCCGGGCAAAGGCTGATGGGGATCGTCATTCTTGTAGGGCAACAGCTGCCGCCCTCCACGTGGCGTCATCGTGTGCGGATCGAGAAGGACGTAGTAACCGTTCTTGCTGCCGACCCCCACGACACGATCCGGGCCGCGCGAGAAAACGGTCGGGCCGGAAGGCACGTCCACGTCGTCGTCGGTCGGTCGGTAACTATCCGCCGCAGTGGGCTGGAAGAACCCGTGAAACGCCCCGGTGTCGGCATTAAGGGCCAGCGCTCCGCTGGAATAGGGCGCGTTAGGCAATGGACCATCGGGAGAGGGGTTGCCTGTCCCGAAGATGACGCAATTGGTGACGGAATCGTAGGCCGCGGGTGACCACACCGACGCGCCGCGCGACGGCGGATCGCTCGCATGCCGCGTGAACGGCGGCGGCGGCGGGGTATTCGGTGGCAAGTAGTTGAGCAGCGAGTGGGGGATGTCATTGGGGCTGTTGTTGGCCACGTCGCCGAATTTGTTTGTGCAGAATAGCCACTTGACATTGCCCGTGGCGGCGTCGAGGCAGTAGATGAAGCCGAAAGTCGCACCGGGTGGCGGACCGTCTTCACCGAGACCTACGCCGACATAGACATTGCCTTTCACGACCAGCGGCGACGGCCAACAGGCAGCCGGTGGGTGGCTGTTGTCGACAGGCTGGTTGTGGCTGGGATCCGGCTGACGCAAATCTGTAGGCGTCGTCCAAATAGGCGCGAAGGTGGTGGCATTCAGACAGTACACCTTTCCATCAAGGGACGCGAAATAGACACGGTCCTCCACCACGGCCGGCAAGCCGCCGACCCCGGAACCCCAATTGCCACCGCCCGCGGATGGCACCTTGAACTGCTTTTCTATGGCGCCTGACGCTAGATCCATGCGGTAAAGGGAACCACCCGAGCCGGCGCTCGTAGTGCCGATGTATACCTTTCCCCCCACGATTGTGGGAATGCTGACGATATTGAAGTCCACGGGGACTTGCTTGTGGAGCCTCATCCCGCTGACATTGTTGGAGATGATGCCACTGGAGCCTGCCGCGTCGCCGGTGTGTTCTTCATTGGCGTGAAACATCCACCAGTCTTGGCTCATTTGAGTATCTCCCCCTTTTGGAGTCTTCTCATGTAGAAGTCAATTGATCACGACTCGGCTTGCGTCCTTTGATGATGCCCACCACTGATCGTTGTGCAGTTCCATATGCTTGAGGTGCTGCCACCCGCCATGAATGCCGCGTCCGCCCTTGCTACCCAGGAACTCCGCCGCCCGCCGGTGGATCATCGACCCGTCCCAGATCACCAATAGCCGCCGTCCGTCTATGAGGTTGACAGTCAAGCCCCATCAGGCATCTTTTTCACTTTGTCCCGGCCGGCGCGCTCCGTCCACGCCGCCGGCCTCCTGCCGTTCGCTGACCGCCTCCCCGCCGCTCTCTGCCCCAGCATTCTTTCTCCGCCGCCGCTCTCCCCTCACCCCGTGCTGCGGGAGAGCGGCGGCGGAGAAAGAATGCTCTTCTCACACGCGGACCCCATCGCTGCGGCATGGGCGATCAACATCGGTCGGCTGGCGTGGCCTCGGTCCAGGCACGGCGCCCGGACTACCGTCTATCCGTGTGGGACCGGCCACGGTCCCAAGCACCTGCTACCGTATACGCCCCAGGGCGTCTGGCACGCCACAAGCAAGAGCCCACCCATCGAACGAACGGTGCCTTCACAGGTTCACCCGGCGGCACAACGGCGGCTCTCTCCAACCCCTCATCCGCCACAGCAGCGGCAGCTGCCGCGTCATTACCTCCTCCTCGGATCGCTAGTGTCGCTCACAGCAAACCCCTCTCATGCCAGAGCTGCCGCCGCGGCCTCCTTGGCATGACGCCGCGCCGTCGAATCCACGCGCAGACGCCAGTCCTTCTCCACCGCACCCGCTGGCAACTCCCCGTGCTCCAGGTAACGCCACAGGGCGATCAAGAGCTTCCGCGCCAGGGCCACGATCCCCACTTTTCGCATCCGCTTATTCCCCGATGCGAAACGCCGCGCGTACCACTGACTCAGGGCACTGTCCGGCTGCCAACGCAGCCACAACCACGCCAGCTCCACGATCAACGACCGCACGTGCTTGTTGCCCGCCTTGCTGATCCCCTGCTCCCGCTCGCTCTGGCCGCTGTTGTACGGCATCGGCGTCAGGCCCACCAGCGAACCCAACTCCTTGCCGTTCTTGATGCCACGCCAGCTGAACAGCTCCATCACCAGGATCCAGGCACTGCGCACGCCCACCGCCTTCAGCCCCATCAGCCGACGCACCTGGTCCAAGTACGGCGCCTTGTCCTCTCGCAAACGTCGCTCTTGCTCGTTGGCCGCGTCACGCACCTGACGGTGCAACGCCTCCCACACCGCGAACTCCTGCACAATGCGCTGCTGCAAACCCGCCGGCACCGGCTGACCCGCCCAGTCACGCAACGCCGCCAGCGTCGTGCGGAAGTTGGCATCCACGGCCGCCACTAGACCCTGCGACGCCAGCAGGCCCAGGATGCGGTTGCTGCACTGGGTCTGCTGCCGCTGCAGGTCCTTCAGTCCCCGGTGCAGTTGCCGGCCGTCCTCGTCGCCCACCGCCGGCACCTGCACCACCCGCCACACCTTATGCTCGCCGCCGTGGTAGCGACACAGCAGGTTGACCAGCTTGGCCGCGTCCACCGGGTCGTTCTTGACCTGCTTGCTGCGCCGGTTCACCTCGATGGAGCTAGAGTCGACGACGACATTGACGATCCCGGAACTCGTCAACGCACGGTGCAGCCAGAAACCATCGCGGCCGGCCTCGTAGCAGGTGCAGACCGGGGCGTCGTCGGGCAGTCCGAAGCGGGCCTTGGCCTTGGCGATCTCCTCCTGCAGCTTGACCAGGCTGCGGGCTGGCATCGAACGGATGCGTGGCTTCTCCGCGGCTTGCGTGGCGAAGGCCAGCAGCCACTTGTCCTGTCCCAGTTCGAGGGCGACATACAGCGTCTTTTGGGTCGTCATGGTTCGGTCTCCGTAATCAGGTTAAGGGTGTCCTACCTGATGGAGACTTGTACCACCTCCGATACCGCGCTGCCTACATGGTATCGAACGCCAAAGCTCACCTGCCGGGGCCGCTGTTGAGACGATCGACCGCGAGAAACCATGATGCGGCCCCGGTCAGGTACACCAGATTGTCCGGCGGTTGCGCTCGCACCTCGACCACCACCCCGATAAGAGCCGCGTCCTCCTCTCAATCTCCTCTTTTCAAGTTCCCCGCCGCCTATTTCTGAAATCCACCGTTAATCCAGGCCTGGAACAGGTCCACCCAGGCTGGGGGCCAAGGATTTCCCGGAGGCATAACCTTGTTTTTCACTGCCGTCAGGATGGCAGCGCTCTTTGCCTTGACGTCGTCGTAATCACTGAGATCGTACCCCCGGGGTTTCATGTGAGCCACATCCAGCGCTGTGAAAAGTTGGTGAATATCATTAGTCCACGTAGGGGGCTGACTCGCGGCCATTGTATTCTCCATTGAAGTCTGACTTGCGTCAGGTTACCGCCAAGCAACCAATGCTGGGTTTTTGACTGGCGGAAACCTCATGTCCGCATTCATCTTGCGTTGTCCGAGATCGACCAAAGGAAATCCGTCTTCAGGAGACCCTTGAATTGCGGCCCGTTCAGGTCGATGTACTGGTCGCCAGTGTATAGAACCGATTCCCCCAAGGAGGGTGTCCTTTGTTTGACCGGGTACGACGCTTGGGCGTGACAGGCCATGCAATTGGTCTGCACGCCGACGTTGTTCTTTACCGGTTTGGTGTCGAGGATCCCCGGTTTGGAAGCCGGTATATCATCGGGGCCGAACCCGGCTTCCAACCAGGGGTTATAGGCGTAAACCGACTCGCCGATATTGCTGCCTCCAGTGTTTGGCTGGGGCGGAAAGACCATGCTGTAGCCATTGGCTTGGTAATAATTCCTTGGGGCATCTTTGAGTTCAACAGGTCGATCATCGGCGATTGCCTTCGAACTTGGCGCAACGGGGCGATCGGCATCCTGGGACCACCAGAACGTCTGCCATGTCCAGCGCGTGATCTCCCGAGTCGTCACATGCATTGCAGTCAGAATCACGAAATCCCCCTCGACCGTGAATGATTTGCGGTCCCTTTAGAGCCTCTCGCAGCGCGTTCACAATGCGCGCCTGGGCTGCGGAAAGGCGATAGTGGATGAATCGCTCGACACCGTAAGTCGTATTCGGCGTGCGCGAAGAGCCGTCAGCCTTGCCAACTTTGTCCACTTCTCCGGTTCCCGTTCCTGGCCCGTTGGCCTTGACATCTATCCAGATCCATTGCTTCCACGGGCTGTTACTGACTTGAAAATCAGGAGGAGCTACGGGACCAAACGCAACAGGCGGGTCCGGGGGGCCAGGCCATGCTGGCAGCATGAAATACCGACCATCGACAAGCGCGCTCGCTGGGAGCTCAATCCAGTTCGGCTTGAGGGAGATTGAGCTATTGTCGAAATTCGGAATCGCCTGCTTTCCAGCCTTGAGCATGTCATCTAGGTTCTTGGTCGATAGCAGCTTGTTGTCTTGAATGTGTTTCGCAGCCACCGGGTCATAGAGCACGTTCCCCAGGTCAAACGGATTCCTTTGACCATCAGCTATCTTCACCCGCGGACGGTTAAGCTGATGCAGGATGTGGAGAAAACGCGGATTTCGGGGGACATCCTGAAATTGGGTCTTCGCGTTTTTTGGTGGGTACTTTTCACAGTTTTGGGAGCATGCAGGTCGGGATTTTCAGCCGGAGGTACTCCTCATCCCGGAAGCCGTACGCCCGCCTCTGGATGGCACGGATCTTGTTGTTGATGCCTTCCACGAAACCCAACGGCACCTTGTTCTCCGCGCGGCAATAGGCCTCGATCCCGTCCCAGTGCGCTGCCACCATGCGGGCGAAGCGCTCGAAGGGCTCCAGACGTTGCCAGCGCAACGCGGCACGCCACTGGTCGAAGAAACGCCGGGCCCAGCCGGGGCTCCAGTAGTCCCAGAGCTGATCGAAGGACTCCTTGAGGAGGTACGCCTTGTTCAGCCGGCGGTTGGCCTTGAACAACAGTGTCAGGGCTTCCCGCCCCGTGGCGTTGAGGTTTTCCCAGTGAGACAAAAGCGTGTACCTCTGCCCTTTGATGAAGCGCCGGTCCTTGCCCGACACGCGCGCGTATTCCCGCCTGCGCACCTGGTCCATCGCCTCGGCCAGGTGCATCAGGATGTGGAACTTGTCGTACACGATCGTGGCCTGGGGAGCGTTTCCCTCCTTGAGGGTGGAGTTACGGAACGCCTGCCACATGTCCATGACCGCCACGCGGATTTTGCCGCATTTTTCTGGGCCCAGCCAGGCAAAGAACTCGTCCAGGCTGGCCTCGGAACGGTCCACGCCGCCAAACCAGATGGGACGACCACGCTCCAGGTCGCTGACGACGATGCGGTACTGGTGCCCCCTGGCGACGGCGATTTCATCGATGCCAATAACCCGGGGCGCCGGGGTGCCGACCCGGCGAAGCTGCTCGCGCATGTACTGCTTGTCCAACTCCTTGACGGCGTGCCAATCGAGGAAGAGTTCCTCGGCCACCTCCTTGATGGGCGTCTGGCGACAGCGACGGCCCACGAAGAAGGCGAACCGCTTGGTGTAGAGCGGGTTGTCGGCCAGCCAGTCGAGGCCCTCGTTCTTCACGCCGCCACACCGTGAGCACTGGACCCTGCGGAGGCGGAAGGTGAGGTAGACGCGTTTGTCGCCGCAGGAGAGATCGCGGACGCGTCGGGTCCGTTTGTCGTAGTGGCTGTAATACTCCTGGCCGCAGACGCCGCAGCGCCGTTTTTTTCGGCAGCGCCGCAGGGTGATAACGACGGCGTGGGGGTCCCCGAAGAGGCCCCGGACCTGGGCCAGAGGGACGAAGCCAGGAAACCGGTAGAGGTCATGGAGCAGCTTGAAGATGGCCATCGTGTCAGCATGGCAGCTTTTTGCTCCGCGGGGAAGGCGGTTTTCCTCGGGGAAAGCAGGGGATTTGTCCCTTCCTGGGCCGAAAGTTACCCACTAAAAAACGCGAAGAGCCCTGAAATTTGAGGCCAAGGACCAGCGCACTTTGCAGGTCGCCAGGTTCGTACCAGGTTTCGAAAACGCGGAGTTTTTGTCCCTCGTAAGATTGATCGGAAAGCGTGGTCAGCGCGACCCACAGTCCCCAACCGTGAAGGTTAATCGCCTTCTTGTCATTTGTAACCCACTTGAGAATGGTCGCTTCCGTTTCGGGGAACTGGAAGCCTTTGATTTTTGGGTCTGGTAAGGGGACTGCAATGTAGCCCGTGCCGGTGCCAGTACTGACGACCACTTTTGGGGCTTGCTCTTGGCCAAGGATATTGTTATTCCTGCCAGAGATCGCCACCAACAGCGCGGCAGCCGCCACCATCCCCACACCCAATCTTGCACTCAACCAGGTTCGCTTCATATCGTGCTCCTTATCAACACCCCTTCATGTTTGTGCTCCGTAGGACGACGCCGGTCGGGTTTCCCACGCATCCGGCTCAAGCCTTCACGAACGCCATCACGGGGGTGCCGACGCAGAGGGCGTCAACTCGGGCCCGTCAGTCAGGTCGAGGCTATTATCAACCCCCCACCCACAATTACTACCCTCTCTCTGTCATCGCTCTGCCATCGCCCCTCTGCATCTCCGCGAGCAGGCGCAGAGGACGCTTTGGCCGTCGCCGCCGCCGTCGAAGTGAATCAGGCGAGGGGCCTGACCTCGGTTGAGGTTGCAGATGGTGGTGTGCAGCCGGCGCTTGGTGTCCTGGCCGGGCCGAGGGCTCAGGGGGTCGTAGATGCGCGGCGGCCACTGCTCCTCCTCGAATGCGCGGAGGACGCCCTCCTGATCGGGGGCCGGCTGCTCGAAGCGCTTGACCACGGTAACGCCGACGCGCAGCTCGCGGCGGGCATCGTCATAGGAGGGCACCAGCTTGCTGTCGTCGCCGACCGGCCAGGCTTTCTCTGCCAGGCAAGCCCGCGCGAACACGGCTCCCGGCTCCGTGAGCACAAAGCAGGCAGACTCCGGCAGCGTCAGGTTGGCCACCGGCCGGAAACGCCGCTGCCGGTCTCGCGGGCGGCTCTGTTCGACCTGCTGGGCAACGTAGCCCTGGCAGAGCAGCCAGCGCAGATGGGTCCCGGTCAATCCCGCCCGCTCCAGGGAGCGGATCTCCAGGGCGAATTGCCACGGCTCCGCCTGGAGGTCGCGCGCTGTCGTACGCCTCCAGCAAGTGGCGCAGACCGGCGGGCGGGAGGACGAGATGCGGGCCCGAAGGGGCATGTCCTTCGTCAAGGCGTTCTGGGGCGTCGGCGTGTTTCATGGCGATTTCTGGGCTCCTGGTGTGCACAGTCCGTAAGCCGCCTAACGTCGTGCCGGCATGGACAGGGGAGCGTGCCGGCCGCCTCCCCAAAGGCTAATCGAGAATGGCAGCGAGAAATGGACATGCTTTTTTTCCAGGGCGCGAAATCATCGCACTGCTCTCGCTTTTACCCAAGATGGCGATTGCGGCGGGTGGCACGCCCTAAGGTCCTCCGAAGGGCGTGCACAACCGTCAACCACGCCCTTCGGAGGACCTCAGGGCTTGCCACCCGTCGCTGGCGTGGTTGTGAGGGTAAGGAATGGATTGGCGACCCGGACGCCGTCGTAATCCTGGCCATGATTCAAGTCCTCGCTGTACAGGGTATGACAGCCGAGGCGCTTGGCGGCGGCGAGAATGGCCGCGTCCCAGTAGCTCACTTGAAATCGTTCATGGATCTTCATCGCGTCGCGAACAAGATCGGGAGTGACCGGCACGGTAGGATAGGCGAGCCAGGTTTCCACCAGGGCTGCGGCATCCGCGTTGGAGAGCCGAAACGGACGCTTTGGCGAGGTCGCATTCACGTAGAATTCCGCCGTGACTTGCACGGACCAGCCCCGGCGCTCGGTGAGAAGGAGCGTCCGCGCTCGCTCGCGCTTGGCGGCGGAGGCAGGGTCTTCGTCGATGGCGTACAAGAAGATGTTCGTATCAACGAAGACTTCCGCGTTCATGGAGTTCCTCACGCGGAATGGCGGGGGCCAGGCGAAATCCTTTCACGGTGCCAAAGAGTTCGCTCATACGTGCCCGGGCGGTCGCAAGGCGGTCCTCTTCCGGCTTGGCGGTGACGTCGTCGAGCAGATTAACAAGTTGCTGAGCCACGGTCGCACCGCGTGTGGCTGCCAACTGCTGCACGCGTTCGTAAACCTCGTCAGGAATTTGTAAAGTCAGCGTCTTCATATGTTCTCGACCTCCGGTTTCCCCCTCTAGCTCGACCAGGTTCACTTTAGTCCGAATGCGGTGCAGCAACAATCCCGCGGGTGGTCTTCCGGGCTCGGCTCTACCATCGGTACCCCTGCTCCTTGCCCCAGCGCAACCAGGCTTCGGCGGCCTTGTCGATGTTGCCTCGATCGTCGGGCGGCACCGGGTCGGCTCCCGTGATGCGTCGCAGGGCCCGGTGCCATTGGCCGCTGCGTTTGTTCAGCTCGCGGAGCAGCAGCGGGATGACCGGCGCACCCATGCTGACGATTTCCTGGAAAGCGGGATGGGCCACCAGCTCACTGCTGGAGGAGACGTAGGCCGTATCGGCGCACCAGCGGGCTGCCAGGCGGCAGAAACGCTCTTCCAGCGTTTCCGCTGGCTGGGCGGCCGGCGTTGGTGTGGTCGGTGCGCTGGCCATGAGTTGACCTCCATCGGGTCCAGGGCCGCCGCGGCCTGGGGCGATCTTCCGCTGGAATCGGGCCCCTTGCCCTGCACTCAGTTTACCATAAGCCAGGGTACATGAAAGGTGGGATAAACCAATCTCATGCAGAGCCGGGTACGCTCTCGTCCCGTTTGCTGCAAGGAGCCAGGGACGCTTCGGCGCGCTCTGCGGAGGACCTCAGGGCGTGCCACCCGTCGCCGCCGGCTGCACCCACAAACCGCGAGCATGGAGCGAGGTGCGTTCGCGCCAGGCTTGCTTTTCCTCTTCGCTGGCGCGGTTGCCGGGCCAGAGGAGGGGTTCCCGGCCGGGGAGCCAGTAGCGGAAGGGGTCGCCGCGGTAGCCGCTGCCGGAGCAGCAGATCAGGCCCTGGTGGGTGGCGCGTTTCAACCAGCGCGCCATCGTCCTGCGGTCGGGCGCGTCGCCCTCGACGGGCCAGTGTTCGAGCAGCTCCTGCTGGGTGAGCGTGTGGTATGTGCTGGCCAAAAGGTAGTGCATCTCGGGCCGGAGTTCGACGAGGGGGGAGCCGGCGGCGTTGGTGCGGACGAGGTAGTCGGTGCCGGCGGCGTTGAGCTCGACGATCAGGTGGCGCGGCGTTTCGGAGTAGCGGGAGTAGGCACAGATGCGGCGGCGACGGTCGCGGCTGCGGAGACGGCGGCAGCAGTTCATTTCCATGAGGATGTCGGCGAAGCCGGCCAGGGCACCGGAGCCGCGCGAGGTCTGGCCGTCGGGGCGTCTGCCCTTGGCGGGATGGTGCAGCAGCCACAGGGCCGGGCCGCGCTCCGCCAGGGCCTGGAGCGGCAACAGGCAGTCGAGCAGCTTCGGGGCACAGCTTTCGGCATAGCCGGGAAGCAAGGCGGCCAGGGCGTCGAGCACCACCAGGTCGAGAGGCTGCTGGCGATGCAGCGCTTCGATGCCGGCGACCAGGGCGGACCACTGGGCGTCGCTGGGGCGAGCGCCCTGGAAGGGTCGGCAGAGGAACTGGACGTTCTGCCCCAGCGTCAGGTGGCGGCACCGTGCGTCCCAGTCGGCCGCGGCTTCCTCGGAAACCACCAGGGCGCGGGCCGGCACCACCGCCCGGTCCGCCAGCCGTCCGCCCTGGACCAGGCGGGCCAGCAGGTGGGACAGCAGTGTCGTTTTGCCCGATTTCGGCGGGCTGATAAGGGCAGTGATCTTGCCCGGTGCCAGGTAGCCATCCCAGAGCCAGGCGAGGCGAGACAGCGCGGCGCAGCTCAGCTCGCTGGGCCGTAGCGGGTGAAGCGTCAGCGGTTCGGTGGGAACGGGGGGTGGCTCGATGGTCATGGGGGCCTCGGGGGGGGGGTGTGATCGATTTGCCCCGCAACTTGCCCAGAAACGCTGTGGGCCTGAGCCTATTGTATACATACGTTCACTATATGGCGAGGTCGGGACCAGACCGGGTGGCGCCACTCTCTGCTGCTCTGCCGCTCGACTCGCTTGGAGGCGACGGACCCGGTTTGGTAAGATACGGGCAGCCCGTTAGCCCGCGAGGGGGTTGCTCACGCCCCAAGGAGTCACTGCATGCCCTTGTCACGCCTGGTCCTGGCCCTGCTATTCCTCCCGATCGCCTCCGGCCTCACTCGGGCCGATGATCCGGTCAAGATCGGCGCTCGCATCGGGATGCTCAAATTCATCGACATTCGTTATTTGCCACGCACGCTGGACGATTTCGGACCACGCAAGGCGTTCGTGTTGGTCTTCACGAACGCCAGCTGTCCCCTGGCCAAGCGTTATCTGCCGGTGCTGGAAGCGCTGTCCCGGGACTACAAGGATGTGCAGTTCCTCGCCCTGGACGCGGCCGAGGAGGACTCGATCATCGCCATGGCCACCCAGGCGGTCCAGCACGAGGTGGAGTTTCCGTTCGCCAAGGACTTCGGCGGCTCGTGCGCCAGGGCCCTGGGGGTACGGCGGACTCCGGAAGTCGTCGTCCTGGATGGCGAACGGCGGCTGCGTTATCGCGGACGGATCGACGACCAGTACCGCCTGAGCGGCTCACGGGCAGCGGCGGGCAGCCATGAGCTGAAGGCGGCGCTCGATGCCGTTCTCGCCGGCCGGGAGGTCACCGTCCCCGAAACCGAGGTGGACGGCTGCCCGATCACCTTCCCGCGCCGCGCAAGCCGCGCGAGGTGACCTTCGCCGAACAGGTCGCCCCCATCCTGAAGAAAAACTGCTGGCAATGCCATCGCCCCGGCGGCTCGGGTCCGTTTTCGCTGACCACCTACAAGCAGGCGTCGTCCCGGGCGGAGGCGCTGGCCGAGGTGGTGGCCCAGGGACGCATGCCGCCCTGGTTCGCCAGCCAGGAGTTCGGACCGTTCGTCAATCGCCGCGGCCTGTCGGACGAGGAACGCACCACGCTGCTCGATTGGGTCCGCTCCGGTGCCGCCCCGGGCGATCTCGCCAAGGCCCCCGCACCGTCGCCGTGCGCCCAAGGGCAAATGGCCCCGGGGCGAGCCGGACTTGGTCCTCGAAACCGGCGTCTACGAGTTGCCGGCCAGCGGCGACATCCCGTACAAAAACGCCCTCCTGCCGCATCTTTTCACCCAGGACACCTGGATTCAGAGCGTGCAGATTGTGCCGGACAACCCCCGCGCCCTGCACCACTGCAACCTGGCCTTCGGCAGCCTGGCCACCGGCTTCAACGAAGAGAATTTCATCACCGGGCTGGTGCCGGGCAGCGAGACGATGGACCTGGACGACGGCATCGCCTTCCGCATTCCCAAGGGCTCGTTCCTGGGTCTGCAAATGCACTTCGTCGCCACGGGCAAGCCGGAGAAGTGCAAGGTTTCCGTGGGGCTGCGCTTCCCGCGGGCCAAGGTGCAGCAGCAGTTGCGGCACATCCAGTTGACGGATCACTGCGTTTTCGATTCCGCCGGGCGCCCCGGCCCACAGGGTCAGCCGCCAGCCGGGTCCTCGACCGCGATGTCGTCGGCGTCGGCCTGTTCTCGCACATGCACCTACGCGGCAAGGACATGACCTTCACTGCGCACCTGCCGGACGGCAAGACCGAGACCCTGCTGGTGATCCCGAATTACAGCTTCTCCTGGCAGTTGCCCTACCGCTGGGAGCCGGGCAAGAAGCGCTTTCCGAAGGGGACGCGCCTGGATTGCGTCGCCCATTTCGACAATTCGGCCTTCAACGTCTACAATCCCGACCCGATGGCGACGGTTCGCTACGGGCCGCAGACCCAGCAGGAGATGATGTACGGCTTCTTTTTCTACCTGGATGCGGCGGAAAAGCTGGGGCTGGAGGTCGATCCCAAGACGGGGCAGAAGAAGTAGGGTGGGTCGAGCGGAGCGAGACCCACCAGAGAGCCGTAAGAGTTTGCTACCCGGCTGCCGGTCCGTCTGCGCCGCCCGTCCCACCCTCCGCCTCCGCAGATTCTTCCTCTCCGATCTTGCTATGCTGTCCGTCTGAGGTATACTCAACACCGTATCGAACGATCCGAAGCGGGGCGATGATTAGCCCCCAGCGCACCAGAGCGTGTGCGCTGGGGGCTATTTTTTTTGCTGGCAAGGAGGCTCCTCCCCGCCCCCCTCGACAATCCCTCGGTCCTGGTTCCTCTTTTCATCCTGGTCCCCTGGCGATCTATTGCAGGAGTGAATCCATGCCCGCGCTGCAAGAGGCTCCTTCATCCCACGCCATCGACGCCATCGCCATCCTGTCGGCCCTTACCAACCTGAAAAAAGGGAACTTCAGCTACCGGCTGCCGGCCGACTGGGTGGGCGTCGCCGGCAAGGTGGCGGATGCCTTCAACGAGGTCATCGACCGCAACGAACGCATGGCCAAGGAGCTGGAGCGCATGAGTCGCGTCGTCGGCAAGGAGGGGAAGCTGACCCAGCGGGCTAGCCTGGGTGATGTCAGCGGGGCCTGGGCCGATGCCATCGACTCGGTCAATACCCTTATTGACGACCTTGTGCATCCGACAAGCGAAACGGCCCGCGTCATCGGTGCCGTCGCGCAAGGGGACCTGTCGCAGACCATGGCCCTGGAAATCGACGAGCGGCCGCTCCAGGGCGAGTTCCTCCGCACCGCCAAGACCATCAACAAGATGGTCGATCAGCTCGGCTCATTCGCGTCGGAAGTGACCCGCGTGGCCCGCGAGGTCGGCACCGAGGGCAAGCTTGGCGGGCAGGCCAAGGTCAAGGGCGTGGCCGGCACCTGGAAGGACCTGACCGATTCCGTCAACTCGATGGCCGGCAACCTGACGGCCCAGGTGCGGAATATCGCCGACGTGACCACCGCCGTCGCCAACGGCGACCTGTCCAAGAAGATCACTGTCGACGTCAAAGGCGAGTTCCTGGAACTCAAAGGGACCATCAACACGATGGTAGACCAGCTCCGCTCCTTTGCCTCAGAAGTGACGCGTGTGGCCCGCGAGGTCGGCACCGAAGGGAAGCTCGGCGGGCAAGCTCGTGTGGAAGGCGTCGGCGGCGTCTGGAAGGACCTGACGGACAACGTCAATTTCATGGCCGGCAACCTGACGACGCAGGTGCGCAACATCGCCGCCGTCACCACCGCCGTCGCCAACGGCGACCTGTCCAAGAAGATCACCGTCGACGTCAAGGGCGAGATTCTGGAGCTGAAGAACACCGTGAACATCATGGTGGACCAGCTTTCGTCGTTCGCCGCCGAGGTGACGCGCGTGGCCCGCGAGGTCGGCACCGAGGGCATCCTGGGCGGCCAGGCCGTCGTCAAGGACGTTGGCGGCGTCTGGAAGGACCTGACCGACTCCGTCAACTTCATGGCCAGCAACCTGACCAGCCAGGTCCGCAACATCGCCGAGGTAACCACCGCTGTCGCCACGGGCGACCTGTCCAAGAAGATCACCGTCGATGTGAAGGGCGAAATCCTCGAGCTGAAAAACACCGTCAACACGATGGTCGATCAGTTACGTTCGTTCGCCGCCGAGGTGACGCGTGTGGCCCGCGAGGTCGGCACCGAGGGTCGGCTGGGCGGCCAGGCCGATGTGAAGGGCGTGGCCGGCACCTGGAAGGATCTGACCGACTCCGTCAACTTCATGGCCGGCAACCTCACCGCCCAGGTGCGCAACATCGCGGCCGTCACCACCGCTGTCGCCACCGGCGACCTGTCCAAGAAGATCACCGTCGACGTCAAGGGCGAGATTCTGGAGCTGAAGGACACCATCAACACGATGGTGGACCAGCTCGTCCTCGTTCGCCGTCGGAAGTGACGCGCGTGGCCCGCGAGGTCGGCACCGAGGGACGCCTCGGTGGCCAGGCCGATGTCAAGGGCGTGGCCGGCACCTGGAAGGACCTTACCGATTCCGTCAACTCGATGGCCGGCAACCTGACCGTGCAGCTCCGCGACGTGTCCAAGGTCGTCGTCGGCCATCGCCTCCGGCGACCTGACGCAGAAGATCACGGTCGATGTCCGCGGCGAGATTTTGCAGATCAAGAACGTCATCAATACGATGGTGGACCAGCTCTCCTCGTTCGCCGCCGAGGTGACCCGTGTGGCCCGCGAAGTCGGCACCGAAGGGCGGCTGGGCGGCCAGGCCGATGTCAAGGGCGTGGCCGGCACCTGGAAGGACCTTACCGATTCCGTCAATTTCATGGCCGGCAACCTGACCGGCCAGGTGCGCAACATCGCCGACGTGACCAAGTCGGTCGCCAACGGCGACCTCTCCAAGAAGATCACGGTCGATGTGAAGGGCGAAATCCTCGAGCTGAAGAACACCATCAACACAATGGTCGATCAGCTCTCCTCGTTCGCCGCCGAGGTGACGCGCGTGGCCCGCGAGGTCGGCACCGAGGGCAAGCTGGGCGGGCAGGCCGATGTGAAGGGCGTGGCCGGCACCTGGAAGGACCTCACCGACTCCGTCAACTTCATGGCCGGCAACCTGACCAGCCAGGTGCGCAACATCGCCGACGTGACCAAGTCGGTCGCCAACGGCGACCTGTCCAAGAAGATCACGGTCGACGTCAAGGGCGAAATCCTGGAGCTGAAGGACACCATCAACACGATGGTGGATCAGCTGCGTTCGTTCGCCGCCGAGGTGACCCGCGTGGCCCGCGAGGTCGGCAGCGAAGGGAAGCTGGGCGGCCAGGCCGACGTGAAGGGCGTGGCCGGCACGTGGAAGGACCTCACCGACTCCGTCAACTTCATGGCCGGCAACCTGACCGCCCAGGTGCGCAACATCGCCGACGTGACCACCGCCGTCGCCAACGGCGACCTGTCCAAGAAGATCACCGTCGACGTCAAGGGCGAAATCCTGGAGCTGAAGAACACCGTGAACATCATGGTGGACCAGCTCCGTTCGTTCGCCGCCGAGGTGACCCGCGTGGCCCGCGAGGTCGGCACCGAGGGACGCCTCGGTGGCCAGGCCGACGTGAAGGGCGTGGCCGGCACGTGGAAGGACCTCACCGACTCCGTCAACTTCATGGCCAGTAACCTGACCACGCCAGGTGCGCAATATCGCCGCCGTCACCACCGCCGTCGCCAACGGCGACCTCTCCAAGAAGATCACGGTCGACGTGAAGGGCGAAATCCTGGAGCTAAAGAACACCGTGAACATCATGGTGGACCAGCTCTCCTCGTTCGCCTCGGAAGTGACCCGCGTGGCCCGCGAGGTTGGCAGCGAAGGGAAGCTCGGCGGGCAGGCTCAGGTGAAGGGGGTCTCCGGCACCTGGAAGGACCTGACCGACTCGGTCAACTCGATGGCCGGCAACCTGACTAGCCAGGTCCGCGGCATCGCCAAGGTGGTGACCGCCGTCGCCAACGGCGACCTGAAGCAGAAGCTGACGGTCGAGGCCAAGGGCGAGATCGCGGCCCTGGCCGACACCATCAACGGCATGATCGACACGCTGGCCACCTTCGCCGACCAGGTGACCACCGTGGCCCGCGAGGTCGGCGTCGAGGGCAAGCTGGGCGGGCAGGCCAAGGTGCCCGGGGCCGCCGGCACCTGGAAGGGCCTGACCGACAACCTGAACCAGCTGGCCGCGACACTGACCACGCAGGTGCGGGCCATCGCCGAGGTGGCCACCGCCGTCACCAAGGGCGACCTGACCCGGTCGATCACGGTGGAAGCCGCCGGCGAGGTGGCCGCCCTCAAGGACAACATCAACGAGATGATCCGCAACCTACGCGAGACCACCCGCATCAACACCGAGCAGGACTGGCTGAAGACCAACCTGGCCAAGTTCAGCCGCATGCTCCAGGGGCAGAAGGACCTGAACACCGTCGGCCGGCTCATCCTTTCCGAATTGGCCCCCGTGGTCAGCGCCCAGCAGGCGGTCTTTTACGTCCTGGAAGGCAAGGAAGAACATGCCCAGAGCCTGGCGCTGCTGGCCAGCTACGCCGACCGCGGCCAGGGGGCGGTCGGCCAGCGATTGGGACTGGGGGAGGGACTGGTCGGGCAGTGTGCCATCGAGAAGCGCAAAAACCACATGACCAGCGCCCCGCCGGACTACATCCGCATCACCTCCGGCCTGGGGGCCGCCCCGCCGCGCAGCATCATCGTGCTGCCGGTCATCTTCGAGGGCCAGGTCAAGGGCGTCCTCGAACTGGCCTCGTTCGAGCACTTCAACCCCACCCACGAGGCCTTCCTCGACCAGCTCACCGAGTCGATCGGTATTGTGCTCAATACCATCGAGGCCAACATGCGGACGGAAGGCCTGCTCAAGCAATCGCAGTCGCTGGCCCAGCAGCTCCAGAGCCGGCAGGAGGAATTGCAGCAGACCAATCAGGAACTGCAGGAAAAGGCCGGCCTGCTGGCCCACCAGAACCAGGAAGTCGAACGCAAGAACCGCGAAGTGGAACAGGCCCGCCAGGCCCTGGAAGACAAGGCCAAGCAGCTGGCGCTCACCAGCAAGTACAAGTCGGAGTTCCTGGCGAACATGAGCCACGAGCTGCGCACGCCGCTCAATAGCCTGCTCATCCTCTCCGATCAGCTCTCGAAGAACCCGGAGGGGAACCTGCTGCCCAAGCAGAAGGAGTTCGCCAAGACGATTCACTCGGCCGGCAACGACCTGCTGATGCTCATCAACGACATCCTCGATCTGTCGAAGATCGAATCGGGCACGGTGGTGGTCGATGTCGGCGAGCTGCGGCTGGAGGATATGAACCACTACGTGGAGCGGACCTTCCGCCACGTCGCCGAGCAGAAGGGGGTCGGCTTCGACATCCGCGTGGGGGCGGACCTGCCGCGCTCGATGTTCACCGACGCCAAGCGCCTGCAGCAGATCGTCAAGAACCTGCTGTCCAACGCCTTCAAGTTCACGCACCAGGGGCAGGTGACGCTGACGCGTGGAGGCGGCCCGGATGGGCTGGGACACCGACAACGAGGAGCTGAACAAGGCGCCGACCGTGCTGGCGTTTTCGGTGTCGGACACCGGCATCGGCATCGCGCCGGACAAGCAGCAGATCATCTTCGAGGCGTTCCAGCAGGCGGACGGCAGCACCAGCCGCAAGTATGGCGGCACCGGCCTGGGCCTGGCCATCAGCCGCGAGCTGTCGCGGCTCCTGGGCGGCGAAATCCGCCTGTCCAGCAGCCCGGGGCACGGCAGCAAGTTCACGCTGTACCTGCCGCAGATTTATACGCCGCCGCGCGGCAGCCGACGCGGCTCCGAGGCGGATAAGAGCCGCAAG
Organism: uncultured Planctomycetota bacterium; assembly: GCA_963827935.1. GTDB lineage: Bacteria > Planctomycetota > Planctomycetia > Gemmatales > Gemmataceae > DATFNV01. Next base: position 89,512 of record CAWHCN010000010.1, read on the forward strand.
GTCGAGGCAGAGCCCCAAGCGGCTTCACGCACGGTTGCCTTGGCTCCGACGCTTCCCCTGGCCACGGATGGCGAGCGCCGCAACGGGGCCGCCGATGTGCGTCGCGATGTGCTGGCCCCGGAGCCGGGAGCCGTCGCCCTCATCAACGAGGCCGGCGACGACCGCGACCAGATTCAACCCGGCGACCGCGTGGTGCTGATCGTCGAGAACGACCTCGGCTTTGCCCGCTTCCTGCTGGACGCGGCCCGCGAGAAGGGGTTCAAGGGGCTGGTCACGTCGCTTGGGGCCGCCGCCCTGGCCATGACGCGCGAGTACCAGCCAGCCATCATCACCCTCGACATCTTCCTCCCCGACATCGAAGGCTGGCGCGTCCTCGATCGGATCAAGAACGACATGACGACCCGGCACATCCCGGTGTGTGTCATCTCGACCGAAGAGGCGCGGGAACGGGCCCTGGATGCCGGTGCCCTGGCTTTCGTCCCCAAGCCGATCAAGACGCGGCAGATCGTGGACGACCTGCTCGAATGGCTGCGCAGCTACGTCACCCGGCCCGACAAAAGCGTGCTGATCGTCGAGCCGGAAGCGGCGCAGCGCGACCGGATCATGGCCTGCCTAGGCGAGGATGTGCAGACGACCTGCGTGGCCGACGGTGCGGCCGCCGTCCAGGTCCTGCGCGAGCAGCGCGTCGACTGCGTGATCCTGCGGGCGTCGGTGCCGGACATCGAATCGCTGGCGACGGCCGACGACACCCGCGGCGACGGCGTCGTCAACCGCCTGCCGGTGATTGTCTTCGGCGACAGCCAGGAGCCGGAGGACGGCGGCTGGGCCAAGCTGGCAGCCGGTTGCACCGTCCGCACCGTCCATTCCCCGGAACGCCTGCTCGACCAGGCCGCCCTGGTCCTGCACCGCGATGTCGGCAAGTTGCCCGCCGCCCAGCGGCAGATGCTGGAGGGACTGCACTCTTCCGCCCGCGTCCTGCCAGGCAAGAAGGTGCTCATCGTCGACGACGACATGCGCAACATCTTTGCCCTGTCCAGCGTCCTGGAAGACCACGACATGGTCATCGTCTCCGCGGACAACGGCCGCGACGCCATCCGCATCCTCCAAACGCAGGCCGACGTGGACATCGTCCTCATGGACATCATGATGCCGGAAATGGATGGCATCGATACCATGCGCGAAATCCGTAAGATTCAGCAGCTGAAGAAGCTGCCGATCATCGCGGTCACTGCCAAGGCCATGAAGGGAGACCGCGAGAAATGCATCGAGGCCGGCGCCTGGGACTACCTGTCCAAGCCGGTCGATACCGAGCAACTGCTCGCCGTGCTGCGGGCGTGGTTGCACCGGTAGATCCTCGGCAGTCAGAGCCCAGAGCGTAAGCGACGGGGCAACTCACCCGTCGCTTACGCTCCGGGCTTCTGACAAAACGGCGCACTATGAGCGACAAGGCCAATATCCTCGTCGTGGACGACCTCCCCGACAATCTGCTCGTGATGGGGTCGGTCCTCGAGGGGCTGGGGCAGAACGTGGTTACGGCCCGGTCCGGCACGGAGGCGCTGCGCCGCGTGCTGGATCACGATTTTGCCGTCATCCTGCTCGACGTGAACATGCCGGACATGGGCGGCTACGAGACGGCCGCGCTGATCCGAGCCCGCAAGCGCTCGGCCCACACGCCGATCATCTTCATCACCGCCTATGCCGACGAGATGAACACCGCCCAGGGGTACGCGCTGGGAGCGGTCGATTACGTGCTGTCGCCGGTGATCCCGGAGGTGCTGCGGACCAAGGTGCGCGTCTTCGTCGAGCTGCACCTGATGGCGCAGCAGGTGCGGCGGCAGGCCGACGAGCGCGTGGCCCTGGCCAAGGAGCAGGCCGCCCGCGCCGCCGCCGAGGTGACCACCCGCCGCTGGAACTTCCTGGCCGAGGCGAGCAAGGTCCTGTCCGGGTCGCTCGACCTGGAGGCGACGCTGCAAGCGCTGGCACGGCTCACGGTTCCCTTCCTGGCCGACCTGGGAGCCGTCACGCTGGTGGGCGAGCACGAACAGCTGTGGCTGACGGAGCTGGCCTGGGTTCGCGCCGGGGACGCGGGTGCAAACCGCCACCATTCAGGGGAGCGAGGCACCGCAAGACGAGCTGCGCGCCGCCATCGAGCGCGTCCTGGCGGAAGGCGAGCCGGTGGTGCTCAGCGGCCTCGCCGTGCCGTACCCGCCCCTGCCGGGGGAGGGACCGTCCGCGGGCCCGCCGCTACGGGCGGCCGTGATCCTGCCGCTGACGGCTCGCGGGCACACGCGCGGCACCCTGACGCTGGCCCACAGCAACCCCGGTCGGGCCGCGCCGGCGTACGACATGGCCCTGGTCCGCGATTTTGCCGCCCGCGCCGCCATCGCCCTCGACAATGCCCGTCTCTACCGCGAGGTGCAAGAGGCCGACCGCCGCAAGAATGAATTCCTTTCCATGCTGGCCCACGAGCTGCGCAACCCGCTGGCCCCCATCCGCAACGGCCTGCACATCCTCAACACCCTGGGCAACGTCGAGCCGCAGATTCGGAATATCCGCGACATGCTCGAACGCCAGGTGCAGCATCTGGTCCGCCTGGTCGACGACCTGCTCGACATCTCGCGCATTACCCGCGGCAAGATCAACCTGAAAACCGAACGCGTCGACCTGGCGGTGGTGGTCCACCGCGCCGTCGAGACGTGCGCCCCGCTGATCGAATCGCGCCGCCACCGGCTCACCGTGACCGCACCCTCCGTGCGCGTCAGCGGCGACGCGGTGCGCCTGGCCCAGGTCGTCGGCAACCTGCTGCACAACGCCGCCAAGTTCACCGAGGAGGTCGGGCAAATCGGCGTTACCGTGGCCCGCGAGGGGGAGCAGGCTGTCATCCGCGTCCGCGACAGCGGCATGGGCATTCCGCCGGAACTGCTGGGTTCGGTCTTCGACCTCTTTACCCAGGCGGATCGCACGCTGGATCGTTCGCAGGGCGGCCTGGGCATCGGCCTGACCCTGGTGCGCCGACTGGTCGAGATGCACGCGGGCACGGTCGAGGTCCACAGCGCCGGCGCCGGCCGGGGCAGCGAATTCGTCGTCCGCCTGCCGCTCTTGAAGGACGAAGAACCACGGACCAGGGACGAAGGACCGGCGTCGGCTGGTTCGTCGCCTCTGCTCCCCTGTGCTTCCCGGCGGATTCTGGTAGTGGACGATAACCGGGACGCGGCCGAAAGCCTGGCCCTGCTGCTGGAGGTGGGCGGGCACCAGGTCCGCGTCTGCCACGACGGCCCGTCGGCGCTGGGGACGGCGGCCGAGTTCTGCCCCGAGGCCGTGCTGCTGGACATCGGCCTGCCGGGGATGAACGGCTACGAAGTGGCCCGTCGGTTGCGAGCGCTCCCCGGTGCTAACGGCCTCCTGCTGGTCGCCCTGACTGGCTACGGCCAGCAGGAAGACCAGCGCCTGGCTCTGGAGGCCGGCTTCGACCATCACTTGGTCAAGCCCGCCGACCTGGGCGTGCTGGCCGCCCTGCTCGGTGACCCGCGCCCTGCGGCCGCTGCCCCGCGGCCCGGCACGAACGGCGCCCGCGATACCGCCTTCCCCGCCGACCTGGCCGCCATCACTTCCCCATCAGGTTCAGCACCGCCAGGCTCATCGTCTTCATGCCGGTCCTGAGGCTCGGTTCCGGCACCGGGAAATACAGGTCCGAATGCAAGGACGGCAGCGGCGTGCCGTTCTCCTTCAAGGCCTCGGCGATGCGCTCCGGCGGCATCGTCCCCAGCCAGTACATGAAGATCGGCACGCCTTCCCGGCCATAGCGGCTGAAGTCCTCGCCGCCCATGACCGGCCCCCGCTCGTGGACCCGCTCCGCCCCCAGCACCTCCTTGAACAACGCCACCGTCTTGCGCGTCAGGGCCGTGTCGTTCACCATGGCGGGGGTGAATTCGCCCGGGTCCACCTTGACCTCCGGCTCCGGCGCTGCGCCCGGCGGCTGCCGCCTTGGCGATCCGCTTGATCGCCTCCAGCGTGTGCTTGCGTGTAGCATCCTTGGTGGTGCGGACGGTGAGTTGCAGCTTCACCTCGTTGGGGATGATGTTGTGCTTGGTGCCGCCGTGGATCGAGCCGACCGTCACCACCACCGGGTCGGTCGGGTTGGTCTCGCGGCTGACGATGGTTTGCAGGTCGAGGATGATGCGGGCCGCCAGCACGATCGGATCGATGGTCGTCTGCGGCGCCGAGCCGTGGCCGCCCTTGCCCCTTAACCAGGATGTCCACGGAATCGACGTTGGCCAGAGCCAGCCCCTCGGTGAAAGCGATGTGGCCATGTTGGTGTCGCGGGTCGCAGTGCAGGGCCAGGCAGTAGTCGGGCTTGGGGAACTTCTTGAACAGGCCGGCCTCGAGCATCAGGCGGGCCCCGGCGCCGATCTCCTCGGCCGGCTGGCCGATGAACATCAGCGTGCCGGACCATTTGTCCTTCATCGCCGCCAGAATCCGTGCCGTGCCGGTCCAGCACGGTCATGTGCATGTCGTGCCCGCAGGCGTGCATGACGCCGACCTCGTTGCCGTTCTTGTCGCGGACGCGCAGCTTGCTGGCATAGGGCAGCCCGGTCGCTTCCGTCACCGGCAGGGCATCCATGTCGGTGCGGACCAGCACGGTCGGCCCCGGCCCGTTTTTGAGCAGGCCGACCACGCCATAGCCGCCGACCTTCTCGGTCACTTCGAAGCCCAGGGCCCTGAGTTCCTTCGCCAGCCGGGCCGACGTCTGCTCCTCCTGCAACGACAGCTCGGGATTACGGTGGATGGTCTTGTACAGCGTCAGCAGGTTCTGGAGTTCGGCGTCGATCCGCCCGTCGATGGCGGCAACGCGTTCCGCCAACTTCTGGTCGGCCGCCAGGCCGGGACCAGCGCTGGCGACCAGGAAGACAGCCGTCAGCAGATAATGAATGCGGTTCATCAGCGAGTGCTCCGATGGGGTGCGGGGACGGCGGCATGGGAAGTCGGTGGGGCGTGCAGATAGCGTATGGAACGGGCAGGGCGGGGCAGGGGGAAGGTGGTCGCCGGCGCTGAGGACGCCAGCACTCACCAGGCGAAACGGTCATCTAGCATAGAATTCGCGGGCAATTCTATGCTACTTGGACCGGCGAGCGCAATCGTTGACAGGACAAGAGGTTGCGCCTGCCAATGTCGGCGAACAGCGCCAGGTGGCATAGAATTCGCGCGTGTGCGGGAACGAATGGGAAGGTGCTGTCGCTTCTTCGTTGCATCGTTGCACGATTGCAGCTATGCCAAAACCCCTGCATTGCACTGCAATGCATGCAACGGTTGCAACGATGCAATGATTGCAGCGTTGCAGCGTTGCACTGCAACGATGCAACGCTGCAATGTTTGACGGGTTAGGCGGGAGCGTCCGGACCGTCCCAAGCCGCGACGGGCGTGCGATCCCCGCCAGCGGGGCAGCCCGAAGCGCCAGCGAGGACGAACGGCGAAACCTCGCTGGCGCTTCGGGCTGCCCGGCTTTGGCCGAGCTTCAGCACTGCCTCTCGGACTACCCAGGCGTAATGCAATCCGCCGCGATGAACGGCGCCGCCTCCGTCACGCACGGCGGGACGCCGGGGGCGGTCACCGGTCGGCCCTCCGCCTCCTGGGCGGCGACACTCTTGTTGAGGGCGAGGAGGAAGGCAAGCGGGTCTTCGCTGGCCTTCATGCCGTACGCGGCACGGACGGCGGCGTCGAGCCGCTGCTGGGCGTCGCGCAGGCGGTTTTTGCCGGGGAAGTCGAGCGTCCGGTACAGGTCGCGCAGGCTCCAGTTGTTCTCGGCCAGCACCTTGCGGCGCAACTCCCACAGGTCCAGTCCGGCCGCCGCCACCACCTAAGCTTGTGGCAACGTCGGCGCTTGCGGCCAGGGAAACGTTTCCCTCCCGCGCGAAGCCCGGCAAGGTCTACTTTTTCTCGATGATCAGCTCTCCGTAAGCTGGCCCACCTGGATTCTTCTGCGTGGAGAAATTGAGCTTTTCGAGAAGCGCAAACGGCTGGAGAAGGTTCCGGGGTAGTGTGCCCCCGGGGGCATTCGGGCTCGGCCGCACGTTCGGGTCGCCCAGCAGGAGACAAGAAACGGCATAGAGCGTCTGGTCCATGCCATCGATGCGAAAGACGAGGAGACCCGAACGGACCTCAAGGCCCGTCTGTTCATGGCGAACGGGTGCGGGGTTCGCCGGGACGTAGATGCCCAGTTGCTTGGCGTCGTAAGCTGGGAAGGTGGTGACCTCGGTGCCGCTATCGACGCCGAAGGTGTGGTTGACGAAGTTGCCGGCTCCGTCCCGAAGGGCGACAATGACGTTGACCCAGAGCTTGAACGTCGCCCGTGGCGTAGAGCATCTGGGAACTGACGGGGATCGCAAGCCTCGACTTCAGTACCCCAGATAGCTCTTGAGTCCCCGCTGCTCCTCGGGCGGCATCACCCGACGAAGAGCCAGCACTTCGTCGTACCCGACCGCCAGCACTTCCGGACCCTGCGGGGTTTCGCGGTAAAGCACCTCCTGGTGCAGGCCGTCGAAGAACCAGCCGATCGTCTCGAGATTCAAGATCCGCACCCCGTCCCGCGCGAAGGTCTCCGGGGAGTGCTTCGCCCGCTCCCGCTCGACGATCTCAAGGACGATAGCAGGTGGTGTGATAAGCCCGTGGGGCAACTCCCCGGGAGGCTTGCCCTTGAGCGATTGCGCGGCGTTCTGGAGTGGAAAGGTCAGCACAGCGGTGATCCTCCTGGCGCCAGTATACCCGTGGTAACCGGGGAAAGCGACTGCTCAATTCCCGTAGCGGTGGAAGCTCGCTGGCCGGGGGAGGGGGCGGCTACGCAGGCGTAATGCAATCCGCTGTGATGAACGGCGCCGGCCCCGCTCCCGCTCGGCTGGGCCGGCGGACGCTCCGCTCATGCAACTAATCAGCAAGCTCGCTGCCTACGCGCTGCGCCAGGTGATTGGAGGGGCCGCCGATGCGGTTGGCGTCGTCGCGCCGCGTGGAGTGATCGGCGAGGCCGCCGATGGCGTCACCGCCTTCGCCGCACAGCACTTCATCGACCATAGCCAGGCGCTGCCGCAGGGGCCTGCCGAGCCGGCAAGGACGATGGCCGACGCTCCCTTGCTGTGTATCCATTCCGGTGGGTATAATCGTTCGCGTAATCCCGCCGAGCGCGATCGCGTCGGGCGCGATTGGCCGCCATCGGTTTCGCTGCGCTTGTTCCAGTTTGCGCCGATCGAGCCAAGTCTTCATCTCCTACCGCCGGGATGACAGCGCCGACGTGACCGGCCGGATCGACGACCGCCTTGTCGGGAAATACGGGCGCGCCAACGTCTTCAAGGACGTGGACAATATCCCGCTGGGTGTCGATTTCCGCGATGTCATCAGTGCGGCCGTGGGCCGCTGCCGGGTACTCCTTGCGGTCATCGGCCCGCAATGGCTGCTCGCCGCCAGCTCGGCGGGAAGGCCCCGGCTTGACGACCCGCGCGACTTCGTGCGCCTGGAGATCGAGGCGGCGCTCGGGCGCGGCATTCCCATCATCCCGGTGCTCGTCAATGAGGCCGTGATGCCGGGTCACGAACAACTGCCGCTGCCTTTGCAAGCCCTTGCCTTCCGCAACGGGATCGCGGTGCGCCGCGATCCCGATTTTCACCGCGACATGGATCGGCTGCTCAACAGCCTGGACCAGATGCTCCAGGGCCGAACTGGACCGCTGGCCCCGCCCGTGGAGCGGGAGCAACCGAAGCTGGCGGCCCTGCGCAGCGACGGACTGACGAACTTGCGGCAGCTGCTCCGCGAGGCACTGGACCGCGGGCAAGGAAAAATCACCAAGGAAGACAACGCCGCTGTGGCCGACCACTGCCGGCGGCATCATGTTTCCAACGACGAGGCCCGCGCCTCTTCCAGGAAGTCCGCAAGCAATGGGAGCACGATCACCCCGTTGTCGTGGCACCCAAGGCCGGTGAGATCATCACAGACAAGCTGGGCATGAAGTTCGCCTGGATTCCGCCGGGTACGTTCCGCATGGGTGGCGATCAGCACGATGACGAAAAACCCGTCCATCGCGTGACGCTAAGTAAGGGCTGCTTCATGGGCGTGCATCCGGTCACGCAGGCCCAGTGGGAGGCCGTCATGGGGTCCAACCCAAGCCACTTCCAGGGCGCTGACCGGCCGGTAGAAACCGTCACCTGGGACGATTGCCAGGACTTTTGCGAGCGCCTGGCCAAGCAGGTGGGCAAGGCGGTCCGTTTGCCGACCGAGGTGGAATGGGAGTACGCTTGCCGCGCGGGTACAACCAGCGATTACTGGAGCGGGAGCGATGAAGCGGCCCTGAAGAAAGTCGGCTGGTACGCCGGCAACAGCGACAAACAGACTAAAGCGGTGGGAAAACTTGGCCCCAATCCCTGGGGCCTGTACAACGTCCACGGCAACGTCTGGGAATGGTGCCGGGACTGGCACGGCCCCTATCCGACCAGCGATGTATCGGACTATATAGGAGTGAAGGAGTCTGAATATCGCGTGCTGCGGGGTGGTTCCTGGAACCGCGATCCCTCGTATTGCCGCGCCGCCTACCGTGGCTGGAGCGCGCCATCCTACCGTGGCTTCAATGCGGGTTGCCGGGTCGTCTTCTGCCAGGACTGATTTGCACTCTGCCCTCCGACAACTCCGGCCTCACGCCGGCATAGCCCGCGGAGCGGGCGGCGGATTGTAGCCCCGGGTGGAGCGCAACCCGCGGAGCGGGTGCAGTGCAACCCGGGGACATCGGGGGCCGCGTGGTGTTGGAACCCGCGGACCGGGTGACGGAGCCAGCGTCATTGCTCTGGCTCCGTCACCCGCTCCGCGGCTTCTCCGCGCTGTGTCGCCGCGTGATCCCCGGGTTGCGCTGCACCCGCTCCGCGGGTTCCGCTCCACCCGGGGCTACAGTCCGCCGCCCCCTCCGGGGGCTAAGACCGGCGCCCGCTGCGCGGACTGAATCGCATGCCGGGCAGCTGTACTCCTCGGCGAGAACTTGGGTAGCTGAAGTCGCCAGACTTCAGAAAACCCGAACTCTGGCGAGTTCGGCTACCCCAAGTCCAAAGCTTGACGACCCACTGGTCCCCAGTGTCAGCCGGATCACGGTGCCGCGCCGCGGGCGGCGGGCCAGGCGGTCTGGTAGGCCAGGGGGACCGAGCGCGAGGTGGTGCCGGTCTGGGCCCCGGCCGGGGGCATCTCCGGCGGGGTCGCTCCCATCTGAATCACCAACACCCGTTGCACCGGCTGGGCCTCGTCGGGCCGGACGAAGAATTGATGGCCCAGCGTCTCGGTCCGATAGTAGTTGCCGCCAATGATGAGGTATTCGTTCAAGGCCAGCTCAGCGTCCCAACCCATGCCGGTATAGGTCTCCGTCGGCCGCTCCGCCATCGAGACAATCGTGCCGGCCTGGGTGTCGGCACGGTAGACGGTCAGAGGGTCGCCGTGAATGACCTGGGGGGTGACGTGCAGGGTGGTTCGGCCGTTGGGACCGCGAAGCTGCCACCAGCAGTTTGCAATCGACCTGGTCCAGCTCCAGCGGCTCGCTGTCGCGGTTGATGCGATAGCGGCAATGGGCCAGGGCCGGTCCCGCCGCCAGGGTTTTCGGATCGCCGGTGCGGAAGGTCATGTCACGCGGGCTACCGTTGAACCGCCGGGAAGTCAGCAGTGCCAGGAGTTGCGCCGGCGGCTGGGTGCCCACCTTGGCCACGCGGAACCCGCTCTCGTCCATCACCAGGCGGCGGTCCTCGTCGATCAGGCTCTCGTCGGCCAGTTGCCACAGGTCGTCGTTGACGTATTTCCACTCGGCCTCGCCCGGCCGAACTTCGAGCAGCGCCACCCGGATCTCCACCACGTCGGGTCCGGTCGGCCCCTGGAACGGATGCCGGTGCGGGAGCCAGGACGTGCTCGACACCTTGTCGATCGGTGTGCAGCCCAGGGCGCACGCCACGCCCAGGGCCAGCACGAGCATCAGCCGTTGCCGCATGGCACGACATCCTTGTCCGGGCCAGCTTACTCCAGTACAGGGTTAAGGGTGCGGGACGATAGCGGCGGCGCGCGGCGTGTCAAGTCGAAGGGCGGTTGCTATCCTGAGTAAGAGGAATCCGAAGCAATGGCAGCGAGCCCGCGGCGCCAGCCACCCGTTGTGGCACGGTCTCCTGACCGTGCCACCCAGCTTGACCGAAGGTCTCCCGTAATCTGCGATGGATGCGTGGAGACCTTCGGTCAGCCCAAGTGGCACGGTCAGGAGACCGTGCCACAACGAGGTCGCTATCCTAACGAGGGAACCAGCGAGCAAGACTTAGGAGACAACGCGACATGGCACACAACCTGTTCAACCTGGCGGGCCGGGTGGCCCTGGTCACCGGGGGCAGCAAGGGCCTCGGTAAGGCGATGGCCCGCGCCCTGGCCGAGGCAGGGGCCGACATCATCATCTGTAGCCGGCATGAGAACGAGCTACAGGCTGCCCTGAAGGAGATCCTCGACGGCACCGGCCGCAAGGGACATTCTGTCGTCGCCGACATGGCCAAGCGCGACGATGTCAAGCGCCTGGCACGGACTGCCCTGGAGCAGATGGGACGGGTGGACATCCTGGTGAACAACGCGGGGACCAACCGGCCGCAGCCGATCGACGCCATCGCCGATGCCGACTGGGACGCCGTCCTGGAAATCAACCTGTCGTCGGTGATGGCCCTGACCCGGGCCCTGGTCCCGCAGATGAAGGAACGCCGCTGGGGCCGCGTCATCCACATCACCTCGGTTTTGGGCACCGTGTCCAAGGAGGGGCGGAACAGCTACTCGGCGACGAAAAGCGCCTTGATGGGCCTGGCCCGCGCCAGTGCCCTCGACCTGGGGCCGTTCGGCATCACGGTGAACTGCATCGCTCCGGGACCGTTCCTGACCGACCTGCCGATGAGCATCCTCTCCGAGGCGGAGAAGAAGACCTTCGCGGAGCGCACCGGTCTGCTGCGATGGGGCGAGCCAAAGGAGCTGATGGGTCCGGTTCTGCTGCTGGCGAGCGACGCGGGCAGCTACATCACGGGGACGACGATGGTGGTGGATGGGGGGTTTCTGGCGCGGTGAGGGGTGGGTCGCGTCCCGCGGGCCAGGCCTGCTGGGCCGTGGGAGATGGTCGCAGGCGGTCAGGGCTCGGGAGCGGCTTACTTGCTGAAAATGTCGGCTACCTTGATCCGCAGGCCGGGTAGCTCGGGATCGCCGGACAGCTCCTCACTCGCATTGAAGAACTGAGGCTCCGTCCCCGCCCTGTAAACGGTGACCGTGTGGAACACCGGCTCGACCAGCCAGACCTGGGCCACCCCGGCGGCCAGATATTCCTTCACCTTGTCCACCACATCCTCCTGCGTGTCCGACGGGGAGAGAATCTCCACCGCCAGGACGGGCGGGCCATCGACGTACACGGCGTCCTCGGGGGTGGCGGCCGACAAGTCGGCGGAGATGTAGGCCAGGTCGATGCCGACGCCGGTGACCGGGTCGCGGCGGATCTGGAACCCGGCCTCGCCGTCGAGGATCTCCCCCCGCGGCTCCGGCTGCGCGGCCAGCCATTGGTGGAGGAAATGTGCCAGCTTCCCTTCGGCCCGGCTGTGCTTGCGATTGCGCCTCGTCATCGGTTTTTCCCTCAATTCACCGCGAATGAGTTGGCGATCAAGGCCGTCGTCCGGCAGCGAGAAGAATTCATCCGCAGTCATTACGGCGGCAACGGCTTCGCTACTCATGACTGATCTCTCCTCAGCGTGTGGGGCATCGCATCAATGCGGGCAGGTCCTTGAGTCATTTGGATTCTAGCATGATTGGCGGCAGGATTCACGCACCAGGCGGCGCGAGTCGAGCCGAGCGATCTGCACTGAGCGAGACTCGGCGCCGCTGCTTTAGCATCAGGCCGCCTTGCCGCTCGTCCGCGGCTGCTTGAGCAGGCCGTCCAGCAGCTCCAGCGTCGACTCCGTCGCCCCCTGCTGGTCCTTGACAAATTGCCGGGCCGTGGCCCCCATCCGCGTCCGTTCCGGCGCGTCGCCCAGCAGTCGGCGTACCTCGGCCTCCAGTGCCGCCGCATCCGGCACCTGCACGGCGCCACCGATCGCGGTGAGTCGCTGAGCCGCGTCGCGGAAGTTCCACACGTGCGGGCCGAACACCACGGCCGCGCCATAGGCCGCCGGCTCGATCATGTTCTGCCCACCCCGCCGGCCATCCAGGCTGCCGCCGACGAAGGCAACATCCGCCAGGCCCCACAGGGCGCTCAACTCGCCGATCGTGTCTATCACCACGATAGCTGATTGATGAGCGCTGCTTGGTCCGGTCAGCTCCGAACGGCGCAGGCACGGCTCCCCGCTGCGCTGCGCGAGGCTGGCCACTTCGCCAAAACGGTCTTTCTGGCGGGGGACAAGGAACAGGCGCAAACGCGGGAAATCGGCACGCAATCTCAGGTAAATCCCCAGGGCGAGTTCCTCTTCCGGGGCCTGCGTGCTCCCAGCAATGAAGACGAGGTCATCCGGGGCCACGGCCAGCAGGCGGCGCAAGGCCTCGGTGCGAGCATTGTCGCGGTCGCCACTGGTGCCATCGTACTTGACCGATCCGGTAACGTGAATACGGCCCGCCGGCACGCCGAGCTGGCGCAGGTGGTCCGCGTACTCCGGCGTCTGGGCGGCAAACAGATCGACGCCGGCCAGCAGTCGGCGGGCCAGGGGGCCCAGCCGGTGGAAGCGGGCGAAGCTGCGCGGACTCATCCGGGCGTTCACCACGGCCACCGGCACCGGGCAGGCGCGGGCCGCGGCCAGGAAATTCGGCCAGATTTGACTTTCAGCCAGCACGACCAGCGACGGCCGCACCCGCCGCAGCGCCCGCCGCACCGCCCAGGAGAAGTCGAACGGCCAGTAGAAGACCTCCAGGTCGGGGAAGCACCGGCGGGCCTCATCGAAGCCGGTGTCGGTAGTGGTCGAAACGACGCATTGCCAGTCGGGATGGCGTCGGCGGAAAGCGGCGATCAGCTGCCGCAAGAGATGCACCTCGCCGACACTGACGCCGTGAAACCAGACGCACGTGGCATCCCCCTGGCGATCACAGGTAGCGCCCGTGAACTTGCGCCACAGGCCGCGACGATACTTGCCAGTGGTCAGCGCCTTGTAGATGAACCAGGGTGCAAGCAAGAAGAGAAGCGCTAAGTACACCACGTTCAGAAACAAGGGCATCGGAATCCGTCCCCGGTTGGGTATCCGTTCCAGAATAGAACACGGATGACACGGATTAGACGGATTGGCGCGGATCAGATTATTGACAGCTGCGCGACCAATGCATCGGGGTGGCACGCCCTGAGGTACTCCGAAGGGCGTGCTGACGGTCAGCACGCCCTTCGGAGTACCTCAGGGCGTGCCACCCTGGCTCAAGCCTGCTGCATTGGTCGCGCAGTCGTCAATAGTGCTGATCCGTCCAATCCGTGTCATCCGTGTTCCATTTCTTGGCTCAGGCCGTCGCCCGCATGCAGCAGTTCTTGTACTTCTTGCCGCTGCCGCACGGGCACGGGTCGTTGCGGCCGATCTTGTCGCGGCGATTGCGGATCGGCTCCGGCTTCTTGTCCGCGCCGCCGGCGTTGGTGGTGATGCTGTTCTGGGCCTCGACCATGGCCCGCGGCGCGGCCTCCTGCCGGGCCGCCGAGATCGTCCAGACCGCCGACTCCTGGAAATCGTCGGCCTCTTCCATGCGGAAGATGCTATCGGTCACCTTGTCGTGGACACCGCCCCACATGCTCTTGAATTCCTGCATGCCCTCGCGCTTGTACTCAATCTTCGGGTCCATCTGCCCCATGCCGCGCAGGCCGATCGAGGCCCGCAGGTGATCCATCGTGTACAGGTGGTTCTTCCACGATTGATCGAGCTGCGAGAGGAGCAGGCTCCGCTCCATCGTGCGCATCTCGGGCCGATAGCGAGTGTCGAAGGCGTTCCACAGGATGGAGCGGGCGCGGTCCTTGGTCACGCCAGTCAGCTCCGCCTCGGTGACCTCGACGCCCAGCGTGGTCCGGGCCCAGTCGGCCATCTCCTTGGCATCCTCGGCTTCGGACACCTTGGTGCCGCTGAAGGCCTCCTCGATCTGGTCGTCGATGGTCTCCTCGTTGGCCTGGGGATAGACACCGCGGCTCGCATCGAGCAAGAGTTGTTGCAGGCGAGCCCGCGATTCGGTGCGGAATAGCTCCTCGGTGAGGAGGTTGGCCCCCTCACCCCTTCGCCCCTCTCCCCCCGGGGGAGAGGGGTTGGGGGTGAGGGGGAAGCGCTGCCGCGACCAGTTGTATAGCCCCTCGCGGTCGTAGCGCTGGCCGCCGCCCGGCGTGCCGGCCCGCTCCGCCATGAAGCGGGCCATGCCGACCTTGACCGGGAACTCGATCTCCTTCTGCCGGTACAGGGCCATCACCTGCTCGTGCAAGAGCGCCTGCAGGGCGGCGGGGTTCTTGCCGGCCAGCTCCGTCGGGTCGAGCTTCAGGCCGAACTTGGCCCGCGCCCAGTCACACAGCGACTTCAAGCCCCAACGCTGGTCGAGGAACTCCTCCCCTGCCGACAGATCGACGGCCGCCACCGACTTCTCCGCCTCGGCAATGATGTAGGTCGATAGGTTGTCCTTGCCCATCTGCCGGAACTGGCGGTCCGTCGTCTTCAGCCCCCAACGCTTGTTGACCGCGTCGGAGAGCGCTTTCCAGTTCCACTCCTTGGGATCATCGGCGCCGAGGTTCTCGTCGATCATCTCCAGGACCTGCGTCTGGACCTGGCGCAGGGTCTTGTCATGGGCGCTCTTGTCGGCCTCGTCGAAACTGCTGCGCACGAATGCCGCTGCGTCAAATTCCACGCCCAACCGATTGGCCGCGAACTCGGCGAACGACGCCGGGCCGTAGTCGTCGTCCGTGAAGCGCTCGACGGCCAGGTCGATCTGCCCGTCAATCATGTCCAGAATGCGGACCTTGCAATTGGCGCCGTCGAGGATCTCTTGGCGGAAGCCATAGACGCTCTTGCGCTGCTGGTCCATGACCTCGTCGTATTCCAGCAGGTTCTTGCGGATGTCGAAGTTGCGTTCTTCGACCTTCTTCTGGGCCGCCTCGACGCGGCGGGAGACCATGCCGCTTTCGATGGCCTGGTCTTCCTCCATGCCCAGGCGGGTGAGCATGTTGGCGACCCACTCGCCGGCGAAGATGCGCATCAGGTCGTCTTGCAGCGACAGGTAGAAGCGCGAGGAGCCGGGGTCGCCCTGTCGGCCGGCGCGGCCGCGAAGCTGGTTGTCGATGCGCCGGGCCTCGTGGCGTTCGGTGCCGACAATGTGCATGCCGCCCATGTCGGCGACCTTGCGCCCTTCCTCGCGCATGTTGCCGCGCCAGCCAATCTCGCGGACATCGCGCGTCTCGGCGGCAATCCGCTCGACCACGGTCTTCCATTCGTCTTCCGGTACATCGAGACGGGTCGGGTACTTGCTCTTGAGCTGGGCCCAGGCGAGGGTTTCCGGGTTGCCGCCCAGGATGATGTCGGTGCCGCGGCCGGCCATGTTGGTCGAGATGGTCACGGCATGCAGGCGCCCGGCCTGGGCCACGATTTCGGCCTCGCGTGCAGCGTGTTCCGGCAGCGCGTTGAGCAGCTCGTGCTTGATGCCGCGGCGTTTGAGCATTTCGCTCAGCTTCAGCGACTTGTCCACGTCCACGGTGCCGATCAAGATGGGCCGGCCCGTCTTGTTGACCTCGGCCACCTCCTCGATCACCGCTTTCCACTTCTCCTTCTCGGTGCGGAAGATGACGTCCTGGTGGTTCTTGCGGATGAGCGGCTTGTTGGTCGGAATGGCGATGACTTCGAGGTTGTAGATCTTCCAGAACTCGTTGGCTTCCGTCATGGCGGTTCCGGTCATGCCGGCCAGCTTCTTGTAGAGCTTGAAGAAGTTCTGGATGGTTACGGTCGCCAGGGTCTGCGTCTCCTCTTTGATCTTGACCCCTTCGCGCGCGTGCTTGGCTTCGACGGCCTGGTGCAGGCCGTCGGACCACTGCCGACCCAGCATCAGTCGGCCGGTGAACTCGTCAATGATGACGATGCTCATGTCGTTGGTTTCGGGGTGGCGCATGACGGCATAGCGCTTGTCCTTGTGGTAGAGGTGGTGCGCCTTGAGGGCGTTGTCGATCAGGTGCGGCCATTCCATGTTGCCGGCCGTGTAGAAGCTCTCGACGCCGGCCAGCTCCTCGGCCATGCGGATGCCTTCGTCGGTCAGGTGGCAGGTGTGTTCCTTCTCCTTGATTTCGAAGTAGATGCCCTCGCGTTTGTCGTCGCCTCCCTTGCGGAGCGGCTTGGTCAGGTCGCTGGTGCCGCGGGCGGTCTTCTCCACCTCCGTAAGTTGAACGGCGATTTCGTTGGCCTTGGTGTAGCGGCGCACATCACTGAAGGCCGGGCCGCTGATGATGAGCGGCGTGCGGGCCTCATCGACCAGGATGTTGTCCACTTCGTCGATGATGGCGAAGTTGAGCGGCGTGCGCTGGCACTGGTGCATCCAGGGTGGGTAGTTCGGGTCGTTCCAGCGGGCCGGCTTCATGTTGTCGCGCAGGTAGTCGAAGCCGTACTCGCTGTTGGTGCCATAGGTGATGTCGCAGTCGTAAGCCTTGCGCTGCTCGACCGGGTCCTGGTCGCTCTGGATGAAGCCGGCCTCCATGCCCACGGCACGGAAGATGGGGAGCATCCACTCGCAGTCGCGGCGAGCCAGGTAATCATTGACGGTGACGATGTGGACGCCCTTCTGCTCCAGTCCGTTGAGGAAGGCCGGCAGGGTGGCGACCAGGGTCTTGCCTTCGCCGGTGACCATTTCGGCGATGTTGCCGCGGTGCAGCACGACACCGCCGAGGATCTGCACGTCGAAGTGCCGCATATTCTTGCTGCGCCGGCCGGCCTCGCGACAGGCCGCGAATGCCTCGGGCAGCAAGTCGTCGAGGCTGGCCCCCTGGCTGAGCTTCTCGCGCAGCCGCGGCGTGGTCTGCCGCAGCTCGTCGTTGGACAGGGCCGCGGTCCGTGGCTCCAACTCGTTCACCTGGGCCAGGATGCTGCCGGGGGTGACCGTGGGCGGCGTGGCGCGATTGCGCGAAGGAATATAGCCGAGCTTGCGGACATAGCGCTCGTTGCTGGCCCCGAACAGGCGGGTCAGGAAGACGGAGATGCCGTCGGAGGCGGCCAGCAGGCCGTCGCCAATGCGTTCCCAGACCTGCTCCATCGTCGTCGACGTTGCGGACGTGTCAGTGGCCATCGTGCCTGATGCCTCCCCGGCAGAACTCCGTGTCGATGGGTCCGGATGAATCGGACCTGCTCCCCCAAAGGTCAGTCTAAGGAAGCGGGGGGAAGGGGGTCAATACAGACCGGTCGTGCCGGGCACACCGATTCTTCCGACGACATTAAGGTGTACAGATGCCTCCCAGCAATTAGAACGGACATCTCGGCGGAGGATTCTCGCCGGCTGAGCCTGCCACCCCGGTCCCGCGAACGGCGACAGCATCGCCGGCTCTAACGGCTGGTCCGATCCGGAAGGGCGAACGGGGTGATCGCTGTGGTAGGCTGCGTCCTCTGCGGTTGAAAATCGGGCTCGGCCCGCTATGCTAGCTCTGCACGTGGCCGTTATATCAAGGAAAACCACGGGAGTCGCCAGGACGGCCCCTTCTCCTCCTTCCGGCCTCCGCGGGCCAGCGAAGGGCTCCGACGCCGTTCATCTCCCCGGACGAGGTAAGCAAGACATGGGCTCGCGCGCCATCCGTACTTTTACCGTGCTGCCACATCTGCCGCCCCGGCTGCAAGCCCTTCAGAAGCTCGCCTACAACATGTGGTGGTGCTGGAACCACGAGGCCATCGCCCTGTTCCGCCGCCTCGATGCCGACCTCTTCGAGGCCGTCGAGCACAGCCCTGTCAAGCTCCTGGGCATCTCGAACAGTCGCGCATGGAGCAGCTGCTGCACGATGACGGCTTCCTGGCGCACATGGACCGGGTTGAGGAGGTCCTCGAAACCTATCTCGGGGCGACCACCTGGTACCAGGAGACGTATGGCACCCAGACCGCTTGCCGCATTGCCTACTTTTCCGCGGAGTTCGGTCTGCATGAATCGGTGCCGATCTACTCGGGCGGCCTGGGCGTTCTGGCCGGCGATCACCTCAAGTCGGCCAGCGACCTGGGCATTCCGCTCAATGGCGTCGGCCTGATGTATCGCGAAGGGTACTTCCGCCAGTATCTCAACGTGGATGGCTGGCAGCAGGAACGCTACCCCGAGAACGATTTCTTCAACCTGCCGCTCATCCCCGAAGCGAAGCCCGACGGCTCGCCGCTGCTCGTGGGCGTTCCCTTCCCGGGCGCGAAGTCTTCATGCGGGTGTGGCGGATCCAGGTCGGCCGCATTCCACTCTACCTGCTCGACACCAACATCCCGCAGAACAACGCCGACGACCGCACCATCACGGCCCGGCTGTACGGTGGCGATCACGAGAATGCGGGTGCGGCAGGAGATGGTGCTCGGCATCGGCGGCCTGCGGGCGCTGATCGCGCTGGGCAAGACGCCGACCGTCTGCCATATGAACGAGGGCCATTCGGCCTTTTGCGGCCTGGAACGGATTCGCCGGCTGATGGAGGAGTCGAAGCTCGATTTCTCCGCGGCCCGCGAGGCTGTCGCCGCTGGCACGGCCTTCACCACGCACACGCCGGTGCCGGCCGGCAACGATGTCTTCGCGCCGCAGCTCATCGAACACTACTTCGGCGACATGATCGGCCGGCTACGCGTCGACAAGCAGGAGTTCCTCGGCCTGGGCCGGCAAAACCCGCATGACCAGAGCGAGCCCTTCTGCATGACCGTGCTGGCCATCCGCCTGGCCAATGTCACCAACGGCGTGAGCAAGCTGCACGGCAGCGTCTCGCGCAAGATGTGGAAGAGCATCTGGCCGGAGCTGCCCGATGCCGAGATCCCGATCACGTCGATCACCAACGGCATCCATACGCCCAGCTGGGTGTCGGCCGACGTGCTGCAGCTCTATGAACGGTACCTGGGGGTTTCGTGGATGGAACGGCCGGCTGATCATGCCATCTGGCGCCGCGCCGACAGCATCCCCGATGCCGAGCTGTGGCGGACCCACGAACGTCGCCGCGAACGCCTGGTCGCCTTTGCGCCGCCGCCTGAAGACGCAGCTCAAGAACCGCGGAGCCCCGCCCGCCGAGGTGGCCCGAGCCGACGAGGTGCTCGACCCCGACGCCCTGACCATCGGTTTCGCTCGCCGCTTCGCCACCTACAAGCGCGGCACGCTGATCTTCCGCAACATCGAACGGCTGACCGCCATCCTGAACAACAAGGACCGGCCGGTGCAGTTCATCTTCGCCGGCAAGGCCCACCCGCGCGACCACGGCGGCAAGGAGCTGATCGCCGAAATCCTGCACACGGCCCGGCGCCCCGAGTTCCGCCGCCGCATCGTCTTCCTCGAAGACTACGACATCAACATGGCCCGCGTCATGGTGCAGGGCGTGGATGTCTGGCTCAACAACCCGCGCCGTCCCCTGGAAGCCTCGGGAACCAGCGGCATGAAAGTGTGCTGCCAACGGCGGGCTCAACCTGAGCATCCTCGACGGCTGGTGGGTCGAGGCCTATGCCCAGGACAACGGCTGGGCCATCGGTGCCGGCGAGGAGTACACCGACCTGACCTACCAGGACGACGTCGAGTCGCGGGCCATTTACGACCTGCTGGAGCAGGAGATCGTCCCGCTGTTCTGGACTCGCACCTCGGACGGCCTGCCGCGCGGCTGGCTGCGCATGATGAAACGCTCCATCAGCAGCATTTGTCCTTACTTCAACACCAACCGCATGGTGCAGGAGTATGTGGAGAAGTGCTACTGGCCATCGGCACAACGCTTCGCGATGTTGTCGGCGGATGGACTGAAGAAGGCGGCCGAGCTGGCCCAATGGCGCCGCCGCCTGGGCCAGGCCTGGTCGGCGGTCCGGGTCGAGGCGGTGCGGGCGCAGGACGGCGACCCAATGACCGTTGGCGGCCAGCTCGAGGTCGCCGCCCGCGTTCACCTGGGCGGCCTGTCGCCGGAGGACGTGGAGGTGCAGCTCTTTCACGGCGTGGTCGATTCCTTCGGCGACATCCCCAATCCGCGAACGGTTGCCATGAGCCACAACGGCAAGCCCGACGGCGGCGGCCCCTGGGCCTTCCATGGCACCATCCCCTGCCGTTCCAGCGGGCAACACGGCTATGCCGTCCGCGTCCTGCCGAAGCACGCGGACCTGGGCAATCCGTTCGAGCCAGGGCTGCTGACGTGGGGATGAGGCTGCTGAGGAGTGATGGGAGGCAATATGTCGCTGACGTTGAAGGAACTGGAGGCCCGCCTCAAGCTCCTTGAGGAGGAGATGGGGCGGTTGCGGCAGAAGGTGGACGGGCCGCGGGTGGACGAGACGCCGGCCGAGCAGGGCGCGGATCCTGCGTGAAGCCGAAGCCGACCAGCCGCGTATCGCTGCCCACTTTACACGTCTGTTCAAGGAGAATGGGAATTACAGACAAACCTCCGAGCATGGCGGAGTTGCGAGCGATGGCCACGGAGGAGCGCCGCAAGGCCGCTCAAAAGAAGGTACGCGCGAAAGATCACAAGCAAGCCGGGTGACGGGTCCAGCCGGCACGAGAGTGAGTTGCGGATGAACTCCTTCCTGCTGGACTCTGGGGCCTTACTCCAGCGTTTCTTGCTCGGGCCGGGCACTTTCGTGACGGACGCGCTCTTCGCTGAGCCTGTGCGAAGCCGCTTGTCCTGTCTCATGCTGAGTGCTGCCGACGTCCTCGCGGAGCTGTCGCGTCCCCGGAAGTTTCTTCACCTGGCCGATGGCCTCCGTGAGGGCGTGATCCGTCAGTTCGGTTGGCAAGTTCTCGAGGAACCACGCTTCCAGAAACTTGCAGTCGCAAATCCGGCTATCGAGGCCGCTTTTCCTCTGATCCGGCTGCATCGACTTGGGGCAATCGACGGGGTAGTTTTGCAAACCGCACTGGGTATCGCCGCAGCGCTGCGCATCGCTGGCAATGACCTGGTGCTGTTAACCACCAACCGAAGCTTGCTCCGGGCCGCTCGTCGGGAAGGCCTGCAGACCTTCAACCCGGAACGCCAGACCGAGGTCGAGCTGGCTGCCTTAATTGGCCCCGCTCCGCAAGGCTGACCCGGTCACCCTCGTCGTGGCTCGCAAGCCGCTCGTTACCAAACGGTTACGCTTGAAGCCGCGGAAACAGCTAAAATCCGAGGGTCGCCGCGAAACCGTCTCCAACGAATCCGGAGGCCACCATGACCCGAGCCGGATTGACCGCGCTGCTGTTCATGCTCACCGCCATGACCTGGGCAACCAGGGGATTGGGGCACGCCACTCCCACGGAGCAGGACCGCCTCCAGGGAACCTGGCAAATCGTTTCGGTCTCACGCAGCGGAGAATCGGATGAATTGCAGGTTGGCGGCTTCGTGACCTTTGCCGGCGACTCCGTGGTCTTCGGCCCCAGCCCGGCCTCGGCCGATGCCCAGCAGGCCAGGGACACCGCACTGGCGGCATTCTCCTGAACGCTCATGCTGAGCGAGCCTCGTGAGGCTCACCGGCGGACATCGACGTTTACAGTGACGGCAGGCCAGCCGCGCCAACTCCACCTGGCGACCGCGTTCACCGACAAACCCGACCGCCTGCACACCGAAGCGATTTATGACCTGAAGGGCGACACGCTGACCTACTGCGTTGCACCGCCGAATCGCCCGCGGCCGGAAGGCTTCTGGACCGCGGAAGGAGATGGGAATACTCTGGTGGTCCTGAAGCGCCTGCCACTTCACTGACGCCATCTGTTCACTGGTCGCTTGCCGCATGCGGCTCGGCGAGCCATACGGGCAGTTGAGACGGCAACTGCTCGACGAAATGCGCTCCGCGGCAAGACCACATCACACCCCGCCTGACGCGCGGCACGCAGCCTGTCAGCATCCACATGAGGCCCATACGCCACCAGGCGCGGCCTGGTTCGGCAGGCCGACCGCAGGAGGCCGGTCAAGTCAACAACGTCCAGGCCGGGAAACGCCAGATCGAGAATGATGCAGGCGGGTGACTCTTCGGATGCCAGGGCCAGCAGCGCGCCCAGGCCATTGGCGGCCCTGACCGTCAGGCCCAGATCGCGGGCCACGCCGGTGATGCGGCTGGTGAAGATCAGGTCGTCGGAGAGCAGCAGCCCCGGCGCTGTCATCAGATGGCCTCCGGCCCGCGCTCGCCGGTGCGGATGCGGATGCAATCCTCCAGCGGCAAGATGAAGATTTTGCCGTCGCCGATGCGACCCTGCGGCCCCGTCCGCCCGGCCTCCATGATGGCGTTGACCGTCGGCTCGACAAAGTCCTCATTGACCGCGATTTGCAACTGCACCTTGCGCAACAGGTTGACCGTCAGCTCATGGCCGCGGTAAACCTCGGAATGTCCCTTTTGCCGTCCGAATCCCTGCACATCGACAATGGTCAGGCGGAAAACCTCGACCTTGTTAAGTGCTTCCTTGACGGCTTCGAGCTTCGAGGGCTGAATGATGGCGAGGATGAGTTTCATGGGTGACTCCAACGTGCGGCGAATCGCTGACTTTACAATACCTCGATCTTGCGCTCGACAATAAGGATTTCCTGCTGCCGCAGCGATCGTTCCAGCTCCTGCTTCAAATCCATGAGAAAGCGCCGCGCGGGGTGTTGCTTGACGGCGAGAACGCGGTAGATCACGATGTCGTCGTGAAAGTCAACGTTGCCGACCTTCCAGGCGCCGGCGTTGCGCTGGCGCGTATCGGTCAGGCCGCCGAAGAACTCGAAGAGACGCACGCGCAGGTCGTCCAGTTTTTCCGTCTCGATGGGCGAACCGTCGTTGTAGTGCAGCGGCACGTAGATTTCGAATTCGCGCATGGCGACCTCAGCTCTACCCCGCCAGCAATTGCGCCAGATGGACTTCGACGGATGCGGCCAGGGCATCCACATTGTAGCCGCCTTCCAGGCAGCTCACGACGCGCCCACCGGCATGAACCTGGGCCACGTCGAGTACCTCTCGCGTCAAGATGCCGAAGTCTTCGGTCTCCAGGCCAAGCGAGCCGATGGGATCGTCCCGGTGGGCGTCGAACCCGGCGCTGACCAGGACCAGCTCCGGCCTGATGCGATCCGCCGACTCTTGCAAGGCATTGCGGAACCGGGCGTGATAGTCTTCCCTTGGGGTGCCAAAACGCACCGGCTCATTGCGCGTCAGCCCCAGTCCCCGACCCTGCCCTGTCTCGTCGGCGGCGCCGGTGCCCGGGTAGAAACCCTGTCCGAAGCGATGGATACTGTAGAAAAGCACTCGGGGATCGCTGTAAAAGATGTCCTGCGTGCCGTTGCCGTGGTGTACGTCCCAATCGACGATCAAAATTCGGTTCAAGTGGTGAACCTGGAGGGCGTGGTGCGCGGCCAGGGCCACGTTATTGAACAGGCAGAAGCCCAAGCTCCTGGTGGGCGTGGCATGATGCCCGGGTGGGCGGACCAGGCAAAGCGCTGTGCGGCCGGCTCCGGAAAGCACGGCGTCCACCGCCGATACGCAGGCCCCCGCCGCTGTCAGCGCGACCTGGTACGACTCCGCACTGAGGCGGGTATCCGCATCGAGCCAGCCGCCGCCGTCCTCCGAAACCTGCTTCGCTCGTTCCACCACGTCGGGCGCGTGGACTTCCTTGACGACGTTTTCGTCCAGCGGCGTGCAGGGGGCCGGCGTGCAGCGTGCGCTCAGGCCGGTTTGCCGGAGCCTGGCCACGATCGAGCGGAGCCGCTCTGGCCGCTCGGGGTGGGAGCCGGTCTGGTGCTGTAGGAAGATGGGGTCAGAGTAAAGCAGGGTCATGGCGAAGAGACTCCGTCGCGCAGCTATCCCTTCACCCGGCTGACGTATTCGCCGGTGCGCGTGTCCACGACGATCGTCTCGCCCACATTGATGAAGGGCGGCACCGTCGTTCTCAGCCCGGTTTCGAGGATTGCGGGCTTGTAGAGCACGTTGGCCGTGGCACCCTTCAGGCTTGGCTCGGTGTCGGTGATCTGCAGCTCCACGGTGGGCGGCAGGTCCAGGCTGAGGGCCTTCCCCTCGTGGAACAGGACCATCGCCTTGTTCCCCTCCTTCAGGTACTGCATCACCTCCGCGACCATGTCCGCGGGGAGCGGAAACTGATCGAACGTTTCGCTATCCATGAAGACGTAATCGCCGCCGTCCTTGTAGATGTACTGCATCTCGCGGCGCTCGAGGAACGCCTGCTCGACCTTGTCGTCGGGGTGGACGCGGGTGTCGTTGACAAAGCCGGTCTTGAGGTTTTTCAACTTGAGGGTGAGCTTGGAGGGGAGGTTGCCGGGCGTCTTGAGTTCGCGATCGATGACGGCGAAGAGCTGTCCGGCTTCGCCGACGATGACCATGCCCTTACGCACGTCGCTGCACTTGATCGAGGCCATATTCATTCTCCGTGGTCCGGGCGCCTGCTTCGGGCCCTGAGGATCACGATACGGGGAAAGGGGGTCGAGTCCAAGCATCAGTCCTGCGAACGCCGGCGGGCCTGGAGCTGTTGCACAAAGGCGGCGTGGTCCGCGGTGGCCAACCCCCGCTGGCCCGTGGCAATCAGGCGGGCGGAATCCCGCGCCAGCAGCGCCGGCCCATCCAGCCACAGGCCGGGGAAGACGCGCGATTTCCAGACCCCCTTGCGATCCGGCTTTAACTTCTGCTTCGACGGAAAGTGGAACCAGAACAGTTCCTGCTCCTCAACGCACAGGACGATGTATTCCAGCACGCCGGCTTCGAGATAATCGAGGCGCTTGCGCTTCATGTCGATAGCGACAGTGCTGTGGGCGACTTCCGCGACCAACTCGGGGGCACCAAGCAGATAATTGTCCTTGTTGTAGTGAGACTGTCCGCCGTGTTCGGTGAGGAGGCGAAGGATCAGGTCGGGCTGGGGCTCACTTTCCTCGCCGAGGATGGTCGTCATGTTGTCGGCAACTTCGACGCCGGGCGTCATGGCCTTGTACAGGCTAAGGACGAGGCTCAGTTCAGGGTGGTATGTCCCGTGATCGCGCTTGAGGGCGGGGGACATGTACACGACACCTCCGATGAGTTCAAAGACGACATCTTCGGGGTAAGCCTCGTAACGTCGGTGGAACTCTTTCTGGGTAAGATGGTCGCCGCTGTGCAACTCTGGAAGTTTGCGAATCACTCTGCGGCGGGGTATGGCTTTCATAACCTCCTCCAATTCGTGAGCGGAGCAACCGGCCCATCGTATCGCGGCAACCGATGTTCTCACAAGGGCGAGGGGCATCGGCCAAGTGGCTGCTGCAACGATGTTATCGCAGGTCAAACTCCAGCAACTCGCACGCAATCTTCCCATTCATCAGCGGCACCGTCCTGGCCGGCTTCATGTCCAGGTCCCGTGCCAGCCGCGCATTCCCGGTGAACACAAAGGCCCGCCAGCCGGCGCAGCGCTGATACAGCACCTCGCCCAGGGTGCGGTAGAGCGGCTTCAAGTCCTTTTCCTCTCCGATGCGCTCTCCATAAGGGGGATTGCACACGATCACGCCGGGCGGCCCTTGCGGTGCGCGGAAGTCGCCCACGTCCTTGACCTCGAAGCGCAACAGGTGGCCGATGCCGGCGGCGCGGGCGTTGCCCTGGGCGAAGGCAATCGCATCGCGGCGGATATCGGAGCCGGCGACCGGGGCGGGCAACTGCTTGAGTACGCCACGCCGCGCCTCGTCGCGCAGCGCCGTCCAGAGGCGCACGTCATAGTCCAGCCACCCCTGAAAACCAAAGCGACGCCTGGTCAGGCCCGGCGGCCGTCTGCAGCGCCAGCCAGGCCGCCTCGATCGGCAGCACGCCCGAGCCGCACAACGGATCGATGAAGGGCACGTCGCCACTCCACCCGGTCAAGAGCACGATCGCCGCGGCCAGGGCCTCGTTGAGGGGAGCTTTCGTCAGCACGGGCCGGTAGCCGCGCTTGTGCAGCGATTCGCCCGAGCTGTCCAGGCTGAGTATGGCATGATCGCGGTAAACATGCAGGTTCAGGCCCACCATCGGCTCATCGACGTTCACACTCGGCCGCCGGCCCATGCGCTCGACGAACTGGTCGCAGATGGCGTCCTTGACCCGCAGGGCGGCGTAGTGCGAGTGGGTCAGATGCGAGTCGCGGACGTTGCAGTCGACGGCCAGCGTGTGGTCCGGCGTCAGGTACTGCGACCAGTCAAGTGTCTGGACCGCCGCGTAGAGTTCATCCGGCGAGGCGACATCGGCTTCGAGGATGGGTTTCAGAACGCGGACGGCGGTGCGGAGCCAGAGGTTGCGCGGTACAGCAGGGCCTGGTCGCCGGCAAAGGCGGTGCCGCCGCGGCCGGGAGATACGTCCTGGGCACCGAGAGCGCGCAACTCGTCGGCGAGGATGTCCTCAAGGCCGCGGGCACAGGTCGCGAAGAATGGGTCCATGATGAATAGTTTAGCCGCCGCCCGGAGGGCGGCGGCTAAACTATTCCAGATACCGGATGCGTTTGTTGATGTCGGTGTTGACTGAGTGGAACGGCCGGGTGAGGTTGCCGCTGTTGAACAGGCTTTGCCGCTGCGCCTCCATGTCGTCCTGGCCCAGGGCGTTGCTGAAGATCGGCATCAGGTAGTCGATGCCCAGGCGCGACGGCATCATCCGCTCCGGATCGTAGAAGCCGGGGTGCATCGCCCGGGCGTGGATCAGGCCCCAGCGGTCGCGGAACTCGTTGCCGTCGATGCCGTCCAGGTGGAAGCCGCGCTCCTTGTCGTACTGCAAGATCGAAACTGCGTTGCTCCGCCCTTCGAGGAGCAGATCGACCGCCTGTCCGCCGAGCTGGGCGGCATAGTAGCGGTCGAAGAGGATCGGCCGGCCGCCGCGCTGGGTGTGCCCGACTTTTCGAGTAAAAATGGCCGCCCGGGCCGATTCGTTGCGTCGCTTGCTGGTGAAGTAGCTGTCGCCCAGCCGCTTGATCAGGATCGAGCGGCAGCGCCTCGCCGGCGCCGCTGAGGATCTTGTTGCCGGCCGGGTCGGTGGAATCGACCTCAGCGCCCAGCTCTTCCCCGTTGGCGTTGACCACGCCTTCGGCGCAGCAGATGACCACGTGCTTTTGGAGATCGTAAATCTCCTGCAGTGCGTTCCACCAGCCGATCCACGTTGAGCGGATGCTCGGGCAAGAGCAGGACATCGGGCTGGCCGTAGGCGCTGCCCAGGGCGATGTAGCCGGAGTGCCGGCCCATGACCTCGATGATGGCAATGCGGCGATGGCTCTCGGCCGTGGTCCGGATGCGCTGCACGCCGGCGGCAGAGACGGAAACCGCCGTCGCGTAGCCGGGCGTGGCGTAGTTGATCATCTGGTGCAGGTCGAACTGCGTCCGCGCCCGCAGCCGGGCATAGCGGAAGCCCGGTGGGTCGGCCGTGACCTCTCGCGTGAACTCGTCCGGCTCGCCGCGGTAGTTCAGCCCCAGGTCGTTGTCGATCGTCTTGGGAGCGAGGACGGTCGGCAGGCGGGTGGCGAGCGGTTGCATGCCGTTGAGGGTGCCGTCGCCGCCGATGCACACCAGCCCCTCGATGCCCAGCCGGCCGAGGCGATCGGCAATGGCGTTGCAGGTGGCGGCATCGTCCGCGTCGAGGTAATCGCGGGAAGCACCGATGATGGTGCCGCCGTAGGCCGGGTCCAGCTCCGGAATCGTGGCATAGAGCGGATTGAGGTGGACGTGCGGGACCCGCGGGTTGATGAGTCCGCTGAACCCCTTGATGAAGCCGACGACTTCGAGGCGGCGCAGGTTGGCGCGGGTCACGGCGCCGTAGAGGGTGGCGTTCAGGGCCGGCGTATCGCCGCCCGCCGTCAGGATGCCGATTCGCTTCATCAGGTCACCTGTCCTTCACCGGGCAACCGAGAGGGGTCGCGGTGCCTTCGCCAGGGAGAGGACGGCGGGCCGGGCGCTTCGGGTCGGTTGAAAAGCAACACCGATCACCATAGCGAAACCGGCCCCCAGCGAAAACCGCGGCGGCCCCCCGCGTTACCACTGCGGATAACGCCGCAGCAGGCGGTTGAGGATCGGCGGATGGTCCGGCGTGTAGCGGGTCCCGAACTTTTCGTAGCGCTCCTGGCGGTCGATCTCGTAGCTGGTCCAGAAGGCGTGGGCATAGTTCCCCCACAGGAACAGCTCCGGATCGGGATAGCCGTATCGTTCCGCCGGGCCCAGGCCGCCGTAGGGGATGGTGACGCCGGGCTGACTGTAACGCGAGGCATCCTGCCCCCAGAGGGGGCGCTGGGCATGACTGAGAGACGGCAGGAGCAAGGCACCGGCCAGCGCGAACGCGCCGACTGTGACGAAAGAACGGGTTTGGTTCATGGCGGCCTCTTCGATGGGGATGGCGGAACTAGAGTGCGATGGGACTCCGAGAAAAGAATACCGCCTGGGTGCGGGCGACAATCGCTCCCACAGGGGGAATGCTCGGAATCGGCACGGAGCAGGTTCGGATTATGCGCGGAAAATGGGAGAGTCGTAACATGCGTGCAGTGAACCGAATGAGGGATCGGCACGGGCGCGGCGATTTGATTTAAGTGGCGAGCGGCGCGGCGTCAGCCCGCCGGTTCTCGTGAGAACCGGCGGGCTGACGCCGCGCCGCTCGCCCCTAAATCATCATCACTTCCGCTTGAATCGAACGCCCAGCGGCAGAGCCACGTCCATCGCCGTCACGCTGCCGCCGTCGCTGAGCACGAACGTCACCGTGGTGCCATCGAGCACGTCCTGCTTGAACAGAAACGTGTCGTGATGGAAATGTTCCAGGTCGCAGCGGAAGTTGCTCCAGCGCAGGATCAGAACGCCGTTCTCGACGGCGACGCGGGCCTTGCCGTAGGCGGGATGTTCGTAGGTGCCGGCGTAGGCCGGCAGGGCGAGCGTGGGCTTGGTGTTGGGTTGCCGCTGCTTCAACCGTTCCTCGACCCGCCGCCGCCGCTCGCCCTCCTCTTTTTTCACCACGGCCAGGAACTCGGCGTTCCAGTCACGGGCGGGCAAGCCCAGGAACAGATCGACCAGGCTATTTCCCAGGGCCAGGTTGATGCGCGATTGGTGCAGGTTCATCAAGAGCGCGATGCCGAGCTTCTGCCGGGGCAACAGCATGAACTGGGCCCGGAAGCCGTCGATGGCGCCGGCATGCGACAGCAGCAGTTGGCCGCGGTAGTCCTGAATCAGCCAGCCCATGCCATAGCTCATGAGGTTCGTTTCAGGATTGAGAGCGCGGTTGACGCCGTTGATGGCCAGCGCCATCTGCGGGGTGTGTGTCTCGCGCAAGGTCTCGGCCTTGACCAGGCGTCGGCCCTCGAAGCTCCCCTCAGCCAGCTCGAAGCGCAGCCAGGCGGTCAGGTCGCGGGCAGTGCTGTTGATCGAGCCGGCGGCATCCGGCGTCTCCTGCGGATACCACGCGATCGTCTCCGCCTTGCCGTCGCGCCCCGCCGATGGGGCATGGCCCGATCGGCCACCTTCTCGACGTCCAGGGTGGTCAGGCTCGAGCCGGTCATCGCCAACGGATCGAAAATCCGCTTGCGGACCAGGTCGGCCCAGGGGGCGTGGGTCGCTGCCTCGGCGACCAGGCCGGCCGCCGTGAACATGGTGCTCTGGTACTGAAAGGCGGTGCGGAACGGCTTGTCCAACGGCAGCAGGCCGGCACGCCGCACCAGTTCCTCGGGCTTGAACGGCGACCGATACCAGAGCAAGTCGTGCCCGCGCAGCCCCGTGCGGTGCGTCACCAGGTCGCGAATCGTCACCTCGCGATCGGCCAGCGGGTCGGCGAGGTGAAACCAGGGCAGATGCTTCTGGACTGGGTCGTCCCAGCGGATTGTCCCTTCGTCCACCAGCATGGCCAGGACGGTGGTGGTGAAACTCTTGCTGCACGAGGCCAGCGGAAACACGGTATCCGGCGTGACCGGCCGATCGCTGCCGAGGGCACACAGGCCATGCCCCTTGAGGTAGACGACGCGATCGTCGCGGACGACGGCCACCGCAACGCCCGGGACACCCCAGGCCTTGAGGGCCTCGTGGACGGTAGCGTCAACGGCGGCGGAGTCGGGCAAGGGCGGCGGATGGGCCGCGGGAACGAAGGATGTTGATGACAGAATGACCAGCAAGCTTAACCAGCGTCGTGAAGACTTCATGCACGGTCCCCGGGGGTCCGTTGATTCTACACGACGCGGGATGTGCGGCCAGCCCGCGGCACTTGGATTCGTTCCGAACCCCGCTACAGGCTTGCTCTCTCATCCGCCGGGACAGGCTTTGCGGTGAGGCGCGGTCGATGATCTAGCGCCGCCGCATAAACGCCCAGCGTTTTCCATGTTGGGTTAGTCTGTGCCCCAGTCTCTATTGCGGCGCCGTCCGTGGGCGCGGGCCGGGTAGCCCGCGGAGCGGGCGGCAGATTGTAGCCCCGGGTGGAGCGGAAGCCGCGGAGCGGCTGAAGCGCAACCCGGGGAGAGGGACGTACGGCGCGTTGAGAACCCGCGGAGCGGGTGACGGAGCCCGAAACGATTCTCGTTCCGTCACCCGCTCCGCGGGTTCGATCCGGCACGCTCCACTCATCCCCGGGTTCCGCTCCACCCGCTGCGCGGCTTCCGCTCCACCCGGGGCTACAATCTGCCGCCCGCTCCGCGGGCTACCAGCCCCGCAACCATGGACGGCGGCGCAATAACGGGGATGGCCCCTCACCCGCATTGCGCCTCCTAATCCAAATACGGCCCCCGCACTCGAAGCGTCGCTTGCAGTGGCGAAATGCGGACCTGTCCCGAACGACGCACCAGGTCCGGATAAAAGCGCAGCCGAAACAGCGTGTAGCGATCGCCCGGGACAATCTCGTGCTTGGAATGATTGCTCTCGGAGATGATCTCGGCCCTACCATATTCGGATAACTCCGAGGCGAAAGATCGCCGGGCGATCAGGTACACCTCGGTCGGATCGAGGCGGTCGTCGCGGAGGAAGGTAAGGTTGTGCAGCAGGCAGGTCCGACCGCGACCATAGTACAGCCACCAGGAGGCACAGAGATGCCGTCGTCGCCGTTAACGAGGATAGGCCGCTCGGCTGGCACGATTTGACAGGCCTGGCCCAGAAACACCCGATCCTCCCGATAGTGATCGAGGAACAACGCTTCGCCCAGCCCCAGGGCCAGGCGCACGCCGCAGACCAACGCAATAAGGACCGCGAACACCGTGGCTCTGCGCCGCCAGGAAAAGAGGCTCACCCAGCGCGGCGCCTGCTGCAATCGCCGCCACAGGTCCTGCGCGCCGACGGCCCCATAGACGGCCCATGGGACCAGGGCGTGCAACAGGTAGTGATGATGCTTGTGGCGCGCGCACGACAGCAGGGCCAGGGGCAGGGCGGCCCAGAGGAACAGAAACCAGCGTCCGTGATTGGCAGAGCGCCAGGAAGTCATCTCCCCTCGCCCCGGTACACCGGGGAGAGGGATGTTCTCCCCCCCTCGCCCCGGTACTCCGGGGAGAGGGGTGTTCTCCTCCCCTCGCCCCGGTACACCGGGGAGAGGGGTGTTCTCCCCCCCTCGCCCCGGTACACCGGGGAGAGCGGTTGGGGGTGAGGGGTTCTGGTTTGCGGCGATACACGCCCTCACCCCCAACCCCTCTCCCCGGTGTACCGGGGCGAGGGGGGCAAGACTGTTGGCGCCGGCGGTGAATCGCGGCCGCATCAGCCACAGGCCGACCGCGGCGGGCACGGTCCACGGGATCAGCATCCACGGCAGATTGACCAGGTAGTACCACGGTGCTTCGGCTACCTCAGTCAGGCTGCGATCGACATAATCCGCACTCCAGAAATCGATCACGTCCGGATAGCGCCGATACACAAGGATTGGCCACGGCAGGGCGACGACCGCGAACGCCAGCCAGCCCCACAACCAGCAATAGCGCCGGATCGACCGCCGCCGAACCAGCAGCGCGAAGCCGGCCACCGGTAGCAAGGTCAGCACCGTGCCGAAGGCAAGCCCCTTGGCCAGGTTGGTCAGCCCCAAAGTCATGAAGAAGGCCAATAGCGCCACAGAGCGCCGGCCAAGGAAGCCGCCCTCGGGCTGCTCCGGGGCCGCAACGAACTCGAGCCGGACGAACAGCGCCAGCGCCGCGGTCACCAAGAAACAGAGAAAGATGTCGGACTCGGTCCCGGCGGCGTAGCAGTAAAACTCGTGCGAGGTGGCCAGGATCAACGCGGCCATGACGGCAACATTCCGCCCAAACCAGACCGATGCCATCCAGGCCACCAGCAGGATGATCCCCGTGCTCAACAGAATCGGCGGCAGCGGATAAACCCAGTCGCGATCGCCCAGCAGGGCCACAAAGCCGGCGGTGATCCAGAAGGGCAGCGGCGGACGTTCCAGCCAGGGACGGCCGCCCAGGTGGGGGACGATCCAGTCGCCGTCGTTCAGCATCTCGCGCGTGTTCTGGCGCGTCACCGTCTCATGGACGTTGGCCGTCTGCGGATTGCAGAGAAATGTGCCGAAGAAGAGGAGGCAAAACGTCGCCAGCAACAGGAGATCGCGGCGCGTCAGACTTGTGGGAGAAGGGGTGTCCATCCGACCATCCTGGTCAAGGGTCGCTTCATGCAAGGGCGGCGTCCTTGCTTACCAAAATGCGCCTGAGCGTGCCAGGCGGATCGAGAGTCATGGCGCCGCTCGCCGGCGGCGCGTCGAACCCCCGTGTGTATATTACCAGGGGCGACAACACTCCCGTGCCGCGAGGATAAGCCGGTGTCCGCCGAAATCGAGTCCTGGGCCGGCGACTGGAGCGTGGGCCTGCGCGCCTGGGTCGAGCGCGATGGGCACGTCATCCTCGGAAAGGGGCGACACGAGCTGCTGGAAGCGATTGATCGCTGGCACAGCATCAGCGCCGCGGCCCGGCAGATTGGCATGTCGTATCGCCGGGCCTGGCTGCTGGTGCAGAGCGTGAACGAGGCAGCCGGCGAGCCCTTGGTGGAGGCGGCCACGGGAGGACATCACGGCGGCGGGGCTCGCCTGACACCGCGCGGCCGGCTCGCCACGGCCGTCTTCCGCGAACTGCAGGAGCAGCTGCACCAGACCGCGGCGGGCCTGCTGCCGCAGCTCGTCGTTGCTCCCGAGGCGGAGACCCTGCATATCGCCGCGGCGATCAGCCTGCAAGAGTCGCTCGGCCAGCTGCTGGCCGATTATGCACTGCGGCAGCCCGCCGTCCGCGTCCGCGCCGTCTACGGTGCGTCCGACGAGCTGGCGTACCACCTCCTTGCCGGCGCGCCCGGCGACCTGTTTCTGAGCGCCGACCCCAGCCCGCTCGATCGCCTGGAAGCGGCGTCCCTACTGAAGCCCGGGTCGCGTGTCTGCCTGGCGGAGAATGCCCTGGCCGCTCTGGCTCCTGCCGGCAAGCCGGTGGTGGTGCGCAGGCCAGCGGATCTGACGGGGCCTGGCGTGGAGCGTCTCGCCCTGGCTGCAACTACCTGCCCGCTGGGGGCCTGCGCCGCGCCTGGCTCGATGCCGCTGGACTCGGGGACGTCCTGGCGCGATCCCTCGCCCTGGATAACTCGGGTGCCGTCGTGGCGGCGCTGCGGGCCGGCCAGGCTGACGTCGGTCTCGTCTACGCCAGCGATGCCGCCCGCGCCGACGGCTGTCGGCTGCTGTTCCGGGTCCGCCATCCCTCGGCCGTCGTGCGCTACGAGGCGGCGATCCTGGCCCATTCCCGCCTGGCCGAGCCGGCCCAGGCGCTGCTCGATTTCCTCAGCTCGCGTCCGGCGGCTTACCGCTTCCGGCGCTGCGGACTGCTCCCCGTCCGCACGCGCTCATCGCGTCGCTAAGAGCGGCCGGAAACAATGACGGCACCTTTACGAGCCCGCGACGCAAGCCAAGGGCGCCCAGCCCGCCCTTGGCTTGCGCCGCGGGCTCGCAGTCATTCTTTCCGAACGCTGTAACGATCGATCTCGCCAGTGAAAAAGCGGCTGAGCTTCTTGACCGCCGTTATATCTCTTTGTATATAGCGGTTGGTCGGCCTGACTCGCGGGCGATCCCCAGAAGGCGCGACTAACGAATTCCATTCCCCGGGAGGCGAGTGTCATGTCCTTCTTTCGACGGCCAACATCGGTGAAGCGCACCAGCCGGCGTTCTGGTCGCCCGCAGCTGGAATGCCTGGAAGACCGCATGCTGCTCAACGCTCCAACGCCGGTGCCGGATGCCCCGCCCACCCTGACCAACGTTCAGTTCAACCCCGGTGTGGTCGCCGGCATGCTTGCAACGCTGACGGGTACTATCGCCGCCCCCAGCGCCCAGGACCCGTTCACCTTGGTGGTCAACTGGGGCGATGGCTCTGCGCCGCAGACCGTGAACCTGGCTGCCGGGACCACCTCGTTCAGCGTGCCGCATACCTATTCGACCGCCGGCACCGAGCCGGTCAGCGTGTCGCTGAGCGACAACGACGTAACCGGCGGCATCCTGTATGGCAGCGACACGAGCCGGCACCTGTTCACCCTGAACCTGACCAACGGCGCCGCCACGCCCGTCGGCACGCTGCCGGGAACCAGCCAGCAACAAGTCACCGAAATCGCCTACGACAACTTCAGGCAACTCGCCTGGCTGCAATACGGCGGCACGGTGTTCGAAGGGCAGCAATTCAACATCACCAACGCGGCGGCCATCGGCAACGCCATCCCCAATACGCCTGCTGAGACGTTTACCGGCACGACCTTCGATGGCAGCATCCTTTTCGCTTCCGGTATTGCCACGAACATGCCTACGGCCCCATCGGACCTACGCACCCTCAACCCGATGACCGGCCAGTCGACGTTGATCGGCATGACGGGGGTCAACGGTCCGATGGCCGGGCTGGCCTACGACGCCGCCACCGGCGTCCTGTACGGCCTGGAAGGCGGTATGGCCACGTCGCAAAACCTGTTCACCATCAACCTGGCCACCGGCGCTGCCACGCCGATCCTGTCGACCGGCTTCGCCGGGGGAAGCCTGGCGTTCGGCCCCGACGGGATGCTCTACGCCGGCTCGAGCACCGGCCAGCTGTACCGTATCAACCTGGCGAACAACCAGGTTTCTCTCGTGGGGACCAGCTCCACCGCCGCGCTATCGGGCCTGGCCCTGGTCGATCAAGTCCCCACGACCACGGTTGGGCTCAACGTCGCTGTTGCGGCCCCCAGCGTCGCCGCCGTGCTGGTCCAGTACGGCAGCAAGACGGTGCCGCTGACCAATATCACCCGCGATCTGCCCTGGGTGAATATCAGCGCGATTCAGCTCGTCTTCACGGCCAATGTCGTGGTCACCCAGGCCGACCTGGCCCTGACGGGGGTCAACGTCCCCACCTACGCCATCGCCGGTTTCGGCTACAACGCGGCTACCAGGACGGCCACCTGGACCCTGGCCTCCCCGCTGGGAGCCGATCAGCTCACGCTTACCCTCAACGGGGTGTCCCCCTCCGGGGTCCACGACTCGAACGGCAACTACCTCCAGGGCGGCAACTTCGTCTTCCACTTCAGCGTCCTGCCGGGCGACTTCAATGGCGACGGTGTGGTCGATAGCCGCGACCTGGTGGGGATCCGCAACGAGATGATGGGCCTTTCCCCCGTGGACATCTGGGGGGACCTGAACGGCGACGGCACTGTGGACATCAACGACTACAACTTCGTTCGCCGCTTCATGGGCAGCAAGCTACCCTGACGGCCCGGGCCAGACTCAATCCGAACGGAGTGAAAGGATCGCGATCATGCCTACGATCTCGAAACGCGAGGCTCAGCTGAGCTACGCCCGACCGTTTCTTTCGGCCCTGGTGCTGGCAGTTCTGGCCGCATGCACCCCGCCCTGCCGCGCCGATCTGATCGTTGAAGTGCCCAACGTCCTGGCCTCGCCCGGGACAACGGGCTCTTTCGATGTGCTGCTGACGAACACCGGCCCAAGCAGTTTTGATGCAGCCGCCTTCAACCTGGAACTGTCCCTGGCTGGTCCGCCGGGCATCCACTTCACTGATGCGACAATCAACACGGCCACGCCGTACATCTTCCAGGTGAGCAGCGGGCCTCCGCTCTCGTTCTCCACATTTCCGAACACCGACTTCATCGCCTCAGACGCGGAATTCGCCTCCCCCTTCTTCGATACCATCACATCGGGGCAGACGGTTGGACTAGCCCACGTGCTGTTCTCGGTGGACGCCGACGCGCCTCCGGGGAGCGGAACCATCGACGTCGTCACCTCTGACACGCTGATTACGGATGCGAATCTCGATGGGATCATCCCCAAGGCCGTGGATGGGACCTTCACGGTGGTGCCGGAGCCTTCGACGCTGGCTCTGCTGGGGCTGGGCCTGATTGCCCTGGCCCGGTGGCGGTGGACAGGTCCACGCGGCTGGATGTGCTGATACAATGAGCGGCGTTGCCGTTGCGTGGAGCGCCGCCATGTCATTTCCGTCGGTCCCGGACAGGCCCGGCCCGTCGCCGCGCGTTCAGGCGGCCTGGCCGGTGTGGCGCGAGCGCGGGCTCGGGCTGGCCTTCGTCGCCGCCGGGGCGGCCCTCTGGCTGGGAGCGAACCGACTCACATTGGCCCAGCAAGGCGTCCTCTGGGCCGCTCTTCTGCTGGGCTTGCTGCTCGTCGTTCGCGCCGGCTGGCTGCCGCTTGTTGGCCCCATCTTCGGTTACGACCTGATCCGCACCTCGCGCCGCGGTCGCTATGCCGTGCTCCGCTGCGTCTACGCCGTGGCCCTGTTCCTGTTCATCCTCGCCCTGTATCGGGCCCAAGCGTCTCTGGAGCGGAATCCCTGGCTAGTGGGTGCCGGCAGCCTGTCGCGCTTTGCCGAGCTGTTTTGTTACTCATTTCTGGCGGCGCAGTTCATTGCCGTCGTCGCCCTGACGCCGGCTTATGTCGCCGGTGCGGTGGCTGAGGAAAAGGAGCGCAAAACCCTCGAATTCTTGCTGGCCACCGACCTGCGCGATCGGGAGATCATCCTGGGCAAGATGGCGGCGCACGCCTTGAACCTGGTCCTCTTGCTCTTGACCGGGTTGCCGATCCTCAGCCTGACGCAACTCTGGGGCGGCGTCGATTTTGGCGTTCTCCTCACCGCCTTCGCCCTGACCGGGGTGACGCTGCTGAGCCTGGCCGCCGTCAGCATCCTCGCCTCGGTCCACGCCCGCACGGCGCGCGAGGCCGTCGTGCTCGCCTACTTGATCGTGGCCGGCTACGTGGGCGCCTCGGTGCTGGTCCACCTGCTGAACCTCTTTCCGCGCATCGTCGGCTGGCCGCTAACGTCAGGTGCGACGCCCTCCACGGTCAAGGACGCCATCGCGCTTGTCACGGCCGGCAACACGGGGATTCTTTGCCTCGGGTTGCGCGACGACCTCCGCTCCGGCAGCACGCTACCTGCCGCGCTGGCCGCCCGTGTGGGACCTTATCTCGTCTTTCAACTCCTGGTCACGCTGATCCTCACCGGCTGGGCCGTAGGGCGTTTTCGGGACCTGGCGCTGGCGAATGGCCCCGTCAAGACGAAGCCGGCGGCTGGGGCGGGGCGTCGCCGCTGGTCCTGGCGCATGCCGCCTGGCCGCAGAGCGCTCTTGTGGAAGGAAATCTGGGCCGAGCCGGGCCTGGTCGTCAACGGGTTCGGCAAGGCCATCCTCCTGCTGATTGTGCTGGCCAGCCTGGTGCCGGCCCTCTGGCTGATTGGCGATTTCCTCCTCTCCGGAGTGAGAAATGGCCTGGTTGCTTTTAGCACCGTCGAGCTGGCCCGCGACACCAATCGCTGGGTCCGCATTGTCGGCACCCTGGTCAGCTGCCTCACGCTGCTGGGCGTGGCCGTGCGCGCGGCCAGCAGCATTCGCGGCGAACACGACCGCCAGACGTTCGACAGCATGCTCACCGCCCCAGTGGAGAGCAATAGTCTGCTGTTCGCCAAGTGGGTCGGCAGCATCCTCAGCGTCCGTCGTACCTGGCTCTGGTTGGTGCTGGTGTGGGTGCTGGGCGGAATCACCGGCGGCCTGGACGGGCCGGCGATTCCGTGGCTGTTCCTGGCCTGGATGGTCTACGCGGGTTTTCTGGCCGTTTTGGGGCTCTGGTTCTCGATGACCTGCCGCACCACCCTGCGCCGACGGTCCTCACCCTGTTCGCCGCGGCCGCGCTGGGCTTCGGGCACTGGTATCTTTGGCTGGTGTTCTGCCTCCCCCTTCGGCTTCAGGATGCGACCCTGACCTGGGCCGTGCGCTTCCAGATGTACGGCCTGACGCCGCCCATTGCGCTGGGCTGGCTCGCCTTCCGTGGTGCCGATGTCGGCGGCGGCGTATTCGGCTCGTCGGCGGAAGACCCGGTGGCGGCCCTGGGCTGCTTGATCGGCGGGCTGGTGCTCTGGAGCGTGGCGGGCTATCTCCTCTGGCGTCTGGCAGCCCGGCGCTTCCGCGTGCTAACGGGGCGTGTTCCCATCCCACGGCCGGTTGTGGGGCAAGAGTCCGCTGTCGTCCCGCTTCTGGAAGGAGAGGCATTCCGTCCCCCGCCGCGCCGCCGCCCGCGGTTCGCGATTGCGGGTCTCCTGGCGCTTACCGTGGCCATCGTGGCCTGGGGCGTTTTCCGCGGCGTCTCGGCCGATCAACACCTGAACCAAGCCCTGGAAGCCACGCTCCAGACCGATCCCAGCTGGCAACTCGCGGACATTGAGGCGGCACGAACTCCGGTTCCCGACGATCAGAACAGCATCACTCTGATTCTCGGCGTTTGGCGTCTGATGCCGGCGGCGAAGGTGTGGCCGACTCAGAACCTCGCGCAGCAACTCGACGAGCTGGCGCCGCCGATCCGCCTTAGCCATGCGCAGGTGCACGGCATCACCAACGACCTGAAGACGGTGCAACCGCGACTCGCCCAGGTCGCGCCGCTGGCGGATCGGCCCTGCGGCCGCTACGACATCGCCTGGTCGCGCAACTTCATGGGCACGTTGCTGCCGCACATCGATGCCCAGCACTCGCTGCGCCGGCTGCTGTGGTACGACCTGATGCTGCGCGCCGACCGAGGCGATCCGGACGGGGCCCTGCTTGACTGCCGCCGCCTGCTCCACCTGGGCCGGTCGATCGGCGATGAACCCCTGCTGGTTTCGCAGTCGGTTCGGAACAATGACGCCTGCAATGCGGTGCGCGGCGCAGAGCGCGTGCTGGCCCAGGGCGAGCCCTCGCCGGAGGCCCTCGCCGACCTGCAGCAGCGCCTGGCGGAGGAAGAAGCCCATCCCGGCCTGGCGATCGGCCTGCGCGGCGAGCGGGCCTGCATGGATGGGGTGATGGCGCTGATCCAGTCGGGCCAGCTGGCCTGGCAAAACGTGAACTGGTTCGCCGCCACCGAAGACCACAGCGGGCGCTACGCGACAGACACGATCCTGTTCTCGCTGACACCGGGAGCCGAGAAGGAGAGTCGCGCCCGGTTGCTCTGCTATCACGCGGCGCTCATCGAAGCCGCGCGGCTCCCTTGCGCGGAGCAAGGCGCTGCCTTCGCACGCCTGGATGCGGAGGCCGACGACATGCCGGTGCTGGCGCGACAACTGAGCATTCACGGCGCCAAGGTCTCGCTCGTTTTCGCCGGGGGCGAGCGGAGCTGCGTTGTGCGCTCGTTGCCCTGGCGGCCGAACGCTTCCGCCGCCGCCACCAGCACTGGCCGGAGCGGCTGGACGAGTTGACGCCCGACTTTTTACCGCAGGTCCCTGCCGATCCCTTTTACGGTGCTCCACTCGCACTGGGCCACCGTCCCGATGGACTCGTGGTCTATTCCGTGGGGCCCGACGGCAACGACGACGACGGAGACATCCTGGGCCTGCCGGATCAGAGCAAGACCGGCAAGGACATCGGCTTCCGCTTGTGGGATGTGGGCCGGCGGCGGCAGGAGCCGGCAGGGGCCGCCGCGCTGGAAGTGGGCGGGGAACGGCCCTGATCCGCGGTGCGACGGTGGATATGATGAGGATTGGAGACCCAGGCACGCCACGCCGGAGACTATCATGGCGAACCAACTGATTCCGCCTCCGGGGATGGAGCCCTCGATTCCCGACCATCTCACGCCCGATCAGCGGCTCGCGGTCTGGGTGGACTTGATGGACACGTGTGAGGCTTTCTTGCTTGCGGGGCTCAGACGCGAGGTCGGACCCGAGGGCGACGTTCGAGAAGCTTATCGGCGCTGGTGGGCGCGGCAGACGGAGGACCACGACCGCGACCTGCGCCGCATGGCCGAAAACCTTTACCGGCGCGGGGTGCGTCATGGCCACTAAGGCTGTGCTGGCCGCACTGAGTCACGTCTGGGTCGCCCTGAAGCCGACGAACTGCCCGCGCGCACTCATGGGCGGGCTGTCTCTGCCATTGTGGAAGCACGTCCGGACGACGCGGGACGTCGATTTGTTGATCAGTTTGGAGGGCACGAGCGTTGAGGCAGTTCTCGAAGTCTTGCAACTAGCAGGGATTCGTACAAGGCACGACCCCCCCGTCCTCGATCTCGGGTCGGTCCGGATCATTCAACTGCTCTACCAGCCCAAGGACGCCTTCCTCAACGTCCCGATCGATATGCTTCTCGCGGAATCAGCCTTCCATCGGGAAGCCCTGGCGCGCCGAAGCCTGGCCCGGCTCTCCGACTTGAATATCGACCTCTACACCTTGAGCTGTGAAGATATCCTGATCCTGAAGATGAACGCCGGACGGATTATCGACCGGGCAGACGGTGCAGCGCTCCTGCGCGAATCGCGCCACACTCGATGTGCCGTACCTGTTGAAATGGGTGACTCAACTTGGCCTGGCTTCCGAGTGGGCCGAGATCTGGGACGAGGCGTTTCCGGGAGAACCGGTACCTGGTACATCCTAATAGCCGTTTGGTTCGGCTAATGAGGCCGCGGCCTGGCCCTTTCCAAACCTCCCCCGCAACTCCGCAAACTGCCCCCGTCGCTCCGCCGTCGGCTTGCCCCCGAAGTTCAAGAACACCTTGAACGCCGCCTGACCCGCCCGGTCGAAGAGCTGCACGCTCAGGGTCGTCACCTCGTCGTTCATGTGGCTGCGTTTCTCGACGGCGAAGACCGAGCCGAGTTGGGGCCAGCGGATGTGCATGTCGAGCGTTTTGGTCTGCACGTTGAAGTACTCGCCCCAGGTGCTGAAACCGCCGAACTGGCCCACCGCCTCGATCGTGGCCGCCCCGTTCGAGACGATCACGTGGAGTTGCCCGAGCGTCTCAAACGCACGAAGGAGTTCCTCCCAGCGGCCCGCATCGAGTTCCAGCGCCCGCCCGTCCGGCAGGGCGCGGACAATCTCGGCCTCCGGCGCTCCCAGTTCGCGGGCCAGTTGCAGCGTCATTATCCCCGGGTTGCGGGCCAGCGCCTCCCTCACCCGGTGGGCCAGGTCCGTTTGCCGATCGAGCATCGTCGTTTCCTCTTCGAGTTCCCCGGGCCGGCCATCGTTCCCTATCATTGTACCCATGCCGTTACCGTCAGCGCTTTCCTTCGTTCCGCGCTTGCCGCTCCTGATCACCGGCATCACCGGCGTGGCAGGATATAACGCGCTGGCGTACTTCAGCCGCCGTTACCCCGGCCAGGTCA
Organism: uncultured Planctomycetota bacterium; assembly: GCA_963827935.1. GTDB lineage: Bacteria > Planctomycetota > Planctomycetia > Gemmatales > Gemmataceae > DATFNV01. The sequence goes on from CAWHCN010000010.1 coordinate 131,080, forward strand.
TCGGCACCCGTCCGCGACAAACCTGGCGGTTGACCGGGCCCGGGATCGTCGCCGTGGATGCGGAGGACAGCGCCGGTCTGCGGAACCTCTTCCAGGCGTATCGCTTCCAGAGCGTGCTGAACGCCGTGGGCAACTGCGCCCTGAAATCGTGCGAGCTGGACCCGGCCATGGCCCGGACGGTCAACGTCGCCAGCGCCGCCAGCGTGGCGGCCAACGTGCGGGCCAGCGGGGCCCGTCTCGTTCATCTGTCGTCGGACCTGGTCTTTTCGGGCCAGGGATCGGGCCAGTACGTGGAAACCGATCCGGTCGATCCGGTCACGGTCTATGGGCGCACGATGGTCGAGGCCGAGGCGCTGCTGCGTGCGGAAGTTCCGTCGGCAGCGGTGCTGCGGATTTCGTTGCCGATGGGGGTGAGCTTCAACGGCCATGCGGGTGCTATCGACTGGATTCAATCGCGCTTCCCGCCGGCCGGCCCGCCACGCTCTACTTCGACGAGGTACGATCCTGCACCTACACCGACGACCTGAATCGCGTCTTCGAGCGTTTCCTGGCCGGCGACGAAGCAGGCCTGTTCCATGCCAGCGGCCCGCGCCCCATCACGCTTTATCAGATCGCCCAGGTAGTCAACCGTGCCGGCGGCTACGATCCCGCGCTCCTGAAAGGATGTCCCCGGATCGAGGCTGGCCCCGTGCCGCCGCGCGCCGGCAACGTCAGCCTGTGCAGCAGCAAGCTGATCGCGGCCCTGGGGTACAACCCCTTCCGCGAATGGCCCCTCGGCGAGGACCTCTGGCCGGCCGACCGCCGCTGGCACTGGCAGCGCCCGCCGGCGGAAAAAGGCGGAGCGGAGCGAATTGCGGAGCGATTATATCGGTATTCCGAGTAGGGTGGGTCGAGCGGAGCGAGACCCACCAGAGTCGTGGTGGGTCTCGCTCCGCTCGACCCACCCTACTTCTTCTCGGTCCCTACTCCTGCACCACCGGATTGCGCAGCACGCCGAGGCCGTCGATCTCGACCTCGCAGACGTCGCCCGCCTTCAGGAACAGGGGCGGCTTGCGGGCCATGCCGACGCCCGGCGGCGTGCCGGTGTAGATCAGGTCGCCCGGCTCCAGCGTGAACACCTGCGACAGGTAACTGACGATCTCCCAGACCGGGAAGATCATCTGCTTGGTGTTGCTATCCTGCATGGTCTGCCCGTTGAGGCGCAGGCGGATGCCCAGGTTGTGCGGGTCGCGCACCTCGTCGGCGGTCACCAGTATCGGACCGCAAGGGGCGAAGGTATCGAAAGTCTTGCCCACCATCCACTGTTTGCCGTCCTTCTTGAGCTGCCAGTCGCGGGCCGATACATCATGGCCGATGGTGTAGCCGGCGATGTGCCCTTTCGCCTTCTCCGGGCTTAGGTGCCGCCCGCCCTGGCCGATGACCACAACCAGCTCCGCCTCAAAATCGACCTCGCTGCTGGCCGCCGGCAAGACAATGGCGCTTTCATGCCCAACCAGGGCGGTAGCGTACTTGCTGAACAGGACCGGATCGCGCGGGATGGCGGCCCCCGATTCGGCGGCATGGTCGCGATAGTTGAGGCCGATGCACACGATCTTGCGCGGATCGGGGATGGGCGGCAGAAAGCGGACCCGGCTGGCCTCGTATTTGACGGCATCGGGTCGGCGGGCCACCTGCTGCGCCTGCTCCAGTGCCGCGGGGCCGCCCTCCAGCAAGCGACGCAGGCTGGCCGGCTGCCGCGGATCAGTGGCCTGCAGATCGACGTAGTGCATGCCGAACAGGACCGCCGCGCGGGGTCCGTCACCGGTCGGAATGGTCGCCAGGCGCATGAGAGGGTACTCCGTGATGGGGGACGGAAAGCGGGCGGCCCGGCCGCCGGGTTCGCCGGCGATGGACAGAGGCTGGGATAGCGGGACGTCAGCCCCCCGGCAACGGCCTATGGCGATCCGGCTCAGGCTCTCCAAGTCGTCAAGCCGACGGACCAGCGGCTACGAATCCGCTTGCCCCGGGCAGCGTTTCGGGTATCGTTGAAGAGTACACCGAGTTCGCCTGCCCGCCGCCACCCACCGCCCGTCAACCATGAAAGTCCTCAAGTTCCTCACTCTGCTGCCGTTGCTGCTTGGTTCGGCCGCAGCCGCCGAGCCGGTGGATTATCTGGGCGACGTGAAGCCGCTGCTGGCGAAGAACTGTTACGTCTGCCACGGGGCCGACAAGCAGCGCTCGGGCCTGCGGCTGGACACGGCCGCCGCGCTCCTTCGCGGTGGTAACTCGGGTCCCGCGGCCGTCCCGGGCAAGAGTGGCGCGAGCCGCATCGTCCAGGCGGTCACCGGGGCCGAGGGAGTCAAGGCGATGCCGCCCCGAGGGGCACGCCTGACGCCGGCCCAAGTGACGTCCCTCCGCGCCTGGATCGACGCCGGCGCCCGTGCTCCCCAGGACGAGCCGACACCGGCCAGCACGCGAAGGAGCGATCACTGGTCGTATCAGCCGCCGGTCCGGACCGCGGTGCCGGTGGTCAAGAATCCGGCCTGGGTTCGCAATCCGATCGATCGGTTCATTCTGGCCCGGCTGGAAAAAGAGGGCATCGCACCGTCGCCGGAAGCGGACCGCGTCACGCTGATCCGCCGCCTATCACTCGACCTGACCGGTCTGCCGCCTAAGCCGCGCGAGGTGGACGACTTCGTCAACGACAAGGCGCCTGATGCCTACGACCAGCTCGTGGACCGTTTGCTCGCTTCGCCACACTACGGCGAGCGTGCCGGCCGCTGGTGGCTCGACCAGGCCCGCTATGCCGACTCGAACGGCTACAGCATCGATGCGGCCCGCTCCATCTGGCCGTACCGCGACTGGGTCATTGCCGCCCTCAACCGCGACCTGCCGTTCGATCAGTTCACGATTGAACAACTGGCGGGCGATCTGCTGCCCGGCGCGACCCAGGAACAGAAGGTCGCCACCGGCTTCCATCGCAATACGCAGATCAACCAGGAAGGCGGCATCGACCTCGAGCAGTTCCGCGTCGAGTCGATCATCGACCGGGTCAACACCACGGGAGCCGTCTGGCTGGGGCTGACCATCGGCTGCTGCCAGTGCCACGACCACAAGTTCGACCCGATCACCCAGCGCGAGTACTACGAGCTATTTGCCTTTCTCAATAACGCCGACGAGCCTACGCTGGAGCTGGGCAACCCTGTGGAGATCGAGCAGCGCAAGGCCGCCCGCGCCCGCATTGGGGCCCTGCAAAAGCAGCTCAAGCCGCTCGACCCGACCAGCGCAGCCGGCGAGGTCCGCTGGGAAAGCAACCTGACCACCGACCTCCGCAAGCTGCTGCCGGCAGACATCCAGGCAATCCTCAAGGTGGTGGAAAATGGCCGCACGCCGCAGCAGAAGGAGAAGCTGTCCGCGGCTTACCGCAAGACCGACCGGGCCCGGCATGTGCTGGCGACCTTCGGCATCGGCTCGCCGCTGGGGAAGGCAGCCAATGTCTATCTCGGGCTCCGGCGTACGGACCTGGATCAGCAGGTGACCGCGCTCAAGGCGACGGCACCGGCGGGACCGACAACGATGGTGCTCCAGGAACGCAAGACACCGCGGACGACGCAGGTCCTGCTCGGCGGCGACTTCACACGCAAGGGCGCGCAGGTTGGGCCCGGCGTGCCCGCGGTCCTTCCTCCCCTGCAAGCCGTCAGAGCCCGAAGCGTGAGCGAGGGGAGGTCAGACCCCTCGCTCACGCTACGGGCTCCGTCACGCCTCGACCTCGCCCGCTGGCTGGTCGATCCGAAAAACCCGTTGACCGCGCGCGTGATCGTCAATCGTCTCTGGCAGCATTACTTCGGCCTGGGCCTGGTGGAAACGGACAACGATTTCGGCACGCAGGGCGCACCGCCCTCGCACCCGGAGCTGCTCGACTGGCTGGCGTGCGAATTCATGGCGAGCCCCAGGCGCGTGGCCAGCCCCGGGCGTAAGCCCGGGGAGACCTGGTCGCTCAAGGCCGTGCACCGGCTGATCGTGACCTCCGCGACCTATCGCCAGTCGAGCCACGCCCGCCCGGACCTGATGACCGTGGACGCCCGCAACCGCCTGCTGGCCCGGCAGGTGCGTCTGCGCCTGGAGGCAGAATTCGTGCGCGATGTTGCCCTGGAAGCGAGCGGGTTGCTGTCGCGCCACGTCGGTGGTCCCAGCGTCTTCCCGCCCCAGCCAGAGGGGCTTTATCGCTTTACCCAGCTCGACAAGAACTGGAAGCCGAGCCTCGGGCCGGACCGTTATCGTCGCGGACTGTACACCTTCTTCTGGCGTTCAGCCGCCTATCCCAGCCTCGCCGTGTTCGATGCCCCCGATGCCAGCAGTGCCTGCACGCGCCGCAACCGCTCCAATACCCCGTTGCAGGCGCTGACCCTGCTCAACGACCAAGGGCAGATCGAATTCGCCCAGGCGCTGGCGGCGCGCGCGCTGCGCGAGGGAGGCAGTGACGACCGCGAACGCTTGCGCCACGCCTTCCGCCTCTGCCTGGCGCGGGCACCGAACGAACGCGAGCAGCAGCGCCTGGCGGAGCTTCTGGCCCGCGAAGGTCGAGGACCCGAGGCGTGGGTGACGGTGGCGCGAGTGTTGCTGAACCTGGATGAGTTTATTACGAGGGAGTAAAGGTCAGAGCCCGGAGCGTGAGCGACGGGTGGACCCGTCGCTCACGCTCCGGGCTCTGACAAACATAGGACCCACCAACGATGGACGATCCCATCCTCCTGCGAACGCGCCGCCACTTCTTCAACGACTGCGCCCTCGGCTTGGGCTCGATGGCCCTGGCGTCGTTGCTGAACGAGGGAAGGGCTGCAACCACACCCCAGTTTCTCAACCCCCTGGCGCCGCGGCAGGCGCACTTCGCTTCCCGTGCCAAGGCTGTCATCTACCTCTTCATGGCCGGCGGACCCAGCCAACTGGAGATGTTCGACTACAAACCGCGCCTGGTCGAGTACGACGGCAAGCCGATGCCGGACGAGTTCGTCAAGGGCAAGCGTTTCGCGTTCATGGACACCTTCACGAAGGAGCACCCCAAAGCGCTGGGCACGCGGCGCAAGTTTGCGCGGCATGGTCAGGCCGGCACCTACGTTTCGGAATGCCTGCCGCACCTGGCGGGCGTGGTGGACGACCTGGCGGTGGTGCGGTCGCTGCAAACCAACGTCTTCAATCACGCCCCGGCCAAGTTCTTCATGAACACCGGCTCGGCCCAGACCGGCCGGCCCAGCATGGGTGCCTGGGTCACTTACGGCCTGGGCAGCGAATCGCAGAGTTTGCCGGGGTTTGTTGTCCTTCAATCCGGTCCGCGCGGCCCGCGTGGCGGCGCGCCCTCTGGGGCAGCGGGTTCCTGCCGACCAGCTTCCAGGGCGTGCCGTTCCGCAGCGGCGGCGACCCGATCCTCAACCTCAGCACGCCGAAGGGCATCACCGCCGACCGCCAGAAGGACGTGCTCGACGCCGTCGGCGACCTGAACGCCGAGCGCCTGGCCGACACCGGCGATCCCGAGATCGCCACGCGCATTGCGTCCTATGAAATGGCCTATCGGATGCAGACCAGCGCCCCGGAGCTGATCGACCTGGGCGGCGAGACCCGGCAGACGCTCGAACTGTACGGCGCCCAGCCCGGCAAGGTCTCCTTCGCCAACAACTGCCTGCTGGCCCGGCGCCTGGTGGAACGCGGCGTCCGCTTCGTGCAGCTCTACCACACCGACTGGGACCATCACGGCGGGCAGGGGGCCAACCTGCGCGACAGCCTCGATCAGGTGTGCGGCGAAATCGACCGTCCCTGCGCGGCCCTCATCCGCGACCTGAAGCGCCGCGGCCTGCTCGACGACACGCTGGTTGTTTGGGGCGGCGAATTTGGCCGCACGCCGATGGGAGAAATCCGCGATGTCGGCGGCCACGACATCGGCCGCAACCACCACATCGACGCCTTCACCGTCTGGCTCGCCGGCGGCGGCGTCCGCCCCGGGATGAACCTCGGCGTCACCGACGACTTCGGCTTCGCCCCCGTCGAGGACAAGGTCCACGTCCACGACCTGCAGGCGACGATCCTGCACTTGCTGGGATTGGAGCACACCCGGCTGACATTCCGCTTCCAGGGCCGCGATTTCCGCCTGACGGACGTGCATGGTGAGGTGGTGAAGAAGCTGCTAGCATGAGCCCGGGAGGTGTGCCATGCCTGTGGTGATTTCGGATGAATTTCTCAAGCAAGTCGGCTTGTCGGAGCGCGAGATGCTGATCGAGATTGCGTGCCGGCTGTTTGACGCGGAGAAGTTGGCGCTCTGGCCGGCCGCGCAACTTGCCGGTCTCAGCCGCTCCGAGATGGAAGGGGAATTGCTCGAGCGAAGCTGCCGATTTATCGCTACACTGACGAGCACTTTCAGCAGGACCTCAAGTACCTAGAGGCCGAGCGTGCCCGTCGTAATCAGTGACACTTCGCCGATCCAAGCGCTCGCTCACCTTGGGCTTCTCGATCTCTTGAGGCAGCTATACGGGCAGGTTCTCATTCCCCCCGCGGTGCAACACGAACTGCTGAACCCGGTCGGTGGCCATGCGGTCATCGACGTATCACAGCATCCGTACATGCAGATTCAGGCCCCTCAGGATCTCGGCCGTGTCCAGGCGCTGCGCAGGCAGCGACTAGATCCCGGGGAATCGGAAGCGGTCGCCCTCGCGTTCGAGGTTCCGGCTGCAACTCTCGTCGTGGATGAAGCTACGGCCCGTCGCGTGATCCAACACCTTGGCTTAGCCCTCACGGGAACACTCGGTGTGCTCCTGGAAGCAAAGACACAAGGTTTGGTTGCACAGGTCAGGCCACTCATGGACAGCCTGCAGAACACTCTGGGCTTCTTCATCTCACCCAAGCTCCGCGCCGACGTGCTCCGCCTGGCGGGAGAACACCCATAGCGCCGCCGGATTCAGAGGCAAACCCTCGCCCCCATCAACGCCTGAAGTTGCGCACATTCGCTCTCCTCAATTCTGTTCTGTCTCAGGTCAAGCAAGGCCAGGCGTTTGGCATGGGGCGAGGTGGTCAACGCGACGGCGCCGGTGGCCCCGATCTCGTTCCCACTCAGGTCGAGGGTTCTCAGTCCACTGAGAAGCGGGGACGCTGCGAGCGCAACCGCGCCGGAATCTGTGATCTGATTCCCAGCGAGGTGAAGCTGGGTGAGGCGCCTCAGGTGCGCGGAACGCGTCAAGGCCCGCAAGCCCTCGTCACCAAATCGATTATCAGCGAGTTCCAAGCTGGACAGGCTCGCCAGGTGCGGAAAGGCCGCCAGGGCCTCCAAACCCGCGTCGCCGATCTCGTTGTTCCCGAGACCCAGGATCCGGAGCCACCCCAGGTGAGGAGAGCTGGCCAACGCCTTGACGCCCCAGTCCCCGACGCGATTGTTGTTCAGGCACAGTTCGGTCAAGCCACAGAGGTGACTTGCGCCGCCGAGGCGCTCGGCTCCTTCCGTGTCGAGTTCGCATGTTCCTAGGCCCAGTTCGGTGACCCGGCTCGGCCAGGGAGCATCAGTCAGAGCCATCAACGCTTCCGACCCGATCGGATTCCCGTCGAGTCTCAGCCGCCGGAGTTTGTGGATGCGTGATGAGCGGCAGAACCCGCGCAGTCCCCCGGGGCCGATTCGATTGGACATGAGGTTCAGGTTGGTGATTTGCTCCAGCATTGGCGCTACGGCCAGCACCTCAGCGACCGCGCTTCCGAGGCCGTTGTCTGCGAGATCGAGTTCCTCAAGGCCTGGATGGTTTGCGGAGCGGACGAAAACCCCAAGCCCAACGGGCGTGAACTTGCCGCGGCACAATCGGAGACAGCGGAGGTGTGGGAATTGGCGGGCGGCGGCGAGCGCAGTCAGCCCAACGTTCCCGATCGCCACCCAGTCGAGGTCGAGGGTGGTGAGCCCCGCCAGGTGCGCCGATGCCGCCAGCGCCTCAACTCCCGTGGGCCCGATGTCATTGTCGGCAAGGGACAGCTCCGTCAGCCGCGTCAAACCTGCCGACGCCGCCAGGTAGCGGGCCCCATTCGGGCCAATCTTGTTCGACCGGAGATCGAGGGCCCTCAGGCTGGCCAGATGCGGCGATGCCGCCAGGGCGTCGATATCGTCGGCGCAAAGATCGTTCTGAGCGAGGTCGATCTCAATAAACTGTTCCAACGCCGCACAGCCGGCCATTTGCCCACAACATTCCGAAGCCCTGCTGAACTCGGCCCGGCAAGCCGGCAGGTGCTTGAGGACGTGCTCGCTGTGCCTGACGAACAGTGGCGCCGGAATGATGAGCTTGTCAACCATCCCCCGCCGGAATTCCACCATCAACACGTCGTCGCCCCGAAGCGCCGTTGGCCATGTGGCCCTTTGTTCCTCGCGGCGTTCATCGACACGTGCCAGCAACTCCCGCTCCCGCACCTCCAGCCCCGCCCGCCTCTCATCCTCCTCCCCCATCCGTGCCAGCGCAATCTGCACCCGAATGAACTCCGCCCGCTCGCATTCCCCCTGTTCGTCGAGCCAGTCGGCGAAGATCAGGCGCGGCGAGTCGTCGTCCGGATCGGCGTTGATGGCGCGAATAAAGTCGATCTCGGTTGGCATCAGCTCCTCCGTGCTGCCCGGGGCGGGCGTCGTGCCCCATTGTATCTCCGCCGGTTAGGCTGTGTGGGCACTGGGGAGGGCCAGGCGCCCAGCGGCCGCCAGCGGCATGACCGCCCGCGGCGGCTGGACTGACAGCATCCCCGATGCCAGCACATGCTCGCGCAGGGTAACGATGGCATGGTCCCGGGACAGCAGGTCCAGGACCTGGCCGACCAGCTGGACCTTGCGAGCCGCGGGCATCTTCATGGCCGGGAAGAATGACAGGGCCGGCTCGTCCTCGGCGCCGAGGAAGTCGAGCGGGTGCAGAAGCAACGACGGCCTCACGCCCGCCAGCCGGCACGTGAGCAGGGCCGCGTGAAAGTAGAGGCGGGCCAGCGCCGAGGAATAGGATGCCAGGTACAGCAGATAGCTGACGTGGATGGGCAGCCGCAGGAACGGCAGGGTGGTGACCGGCAGCTCGACCAGCGGGCCGGCCATCGTCTGCCACAGGTAGGGGCGGAGCGGACGGAATCCTTCACCCCACGACCCGAACAGCAGGGCCCGGCGCCGCTTCTCGTCGGGCGTGAGCTGGGCCGTCATGAAATAGTAGGCCCGGGCCAGCGGACCGAGGCAGGTTGGAAAGGTCGAGGCATCGTACAGGTAGCCGCGCCGCGCCAGGACCTGAAGCGTTGCCGGCGACAGGCTCAAGCCCGGACCGCGAAAGCCGATCGGCTTGCGCCCCGTCGCCTTCAGGATCGTCTCCTCGGCCAGGGCCAGATCGGCCTCGATCTGGGCTTCCGTAAAGAGGTGCAGCCAGGGCTCGTACCGGAAGGAGTGATTGCCGATCTCGTGCCCCGCCGCCGCGATCGACGCCAGGGCATCGCGATTTTCGTGCAGGGCCGCATCCTGGCCGACGATGAAGAAGGTCACCTTCAGCCCGCGCTCGTTCAGCAAGCGCAGTATCCGCGGCACCACCAGCGGCAGGTAGGTCGGGAACGAGTCCCAGCCGGTGTCGCCGTGCGTTTTCAGATACGCCCACTTGTTAGCGAGGTCCAGCGAGACACTCGACAGCGGCTTGCGCGGCTGCATGGGGCCACCTCCAGGCCTGGTGGAACGCGGCTTGTCGGAAGCCTCTCGACCTCGAAGCCGGGCGGGTGAGGGTCGGCGCGGCGCTCCGGGCGCGAGATCGGGCGGGTGGGGAGGCTGGACAAGTCTAGTCCATGAGGCAAGCCGAGAAGTGGCGGGTGACCGATTCCTTTGATTCAGGCCGCATCCCATCGTCGTCGGCGCGTCAGGGTTGCCTCGTGAATCCCGCTGGGAGCTGGCGCAAGGCCACCGCGGTGCCAATCCAGGTGATGCCTCGCGCCAGCAAATCGAGGCCGACGAACAGGCCGATCACGATGACCGAGCTTTCCCGGAAGTCGATCAGGATGACGATCCCAAGAACGACGCCGAGCACGCCGCTCACCAGGAGCAGTCCCCAGCGCGGGGGTTGCAACGAGACGGCGATGGCGGCCCGAAACAGTCCGCCGACCAGGAAGAGGACTGCCAGCAGCGCCGTCAGCACAAGGGCCGCCTCGGCGGGTCGCGCGACGATCAGCAGGCCGACGACGGCATCCAGGAACCCCGCCAGCAGGTAAAAGAAAAAGCCTTGTCCGATCCGCGTCCCGAAGGCGGAGACGACGTGGGTCACCCCGCCGATGAGAAAAACGATGCCGAAATAGAGGACCACGACCTCGGTGAAGAAGGCCATCGCGCCAATGGCCAGCAGCCCCAGCGCGATCAGCAGCCCGCCCAGGAGCAGGAAGAGCCACCAGCGGCTCTGGGCGGCCTGGAGATCGTCAACAGACATCGGCATGACGGCTCCTTCACTCGCGGGCAGACGCCTTACGGCCTGAGGCCGGGCGAGGGCGCGGGTCCGGGCAGCGACAGGTTGCGCGGGATCGGCAGGGGGCCTACCAGCTGGGCCAGGCTCAGGTCGTACTCCAGCATCGACAGGTAGAACGACGAGTAATAGGGCCGGGCATCGGGGCCGGCGGGGGCGAACATCTGCCCGTTGCGGTTCATGTTGTCGATCAGCTCGGCCACGGTGGCGCCGCGTGGAGCCCAGTCGCCGTTGAGTTGCTTGGCCACGTTCGGATCGCGCAACAGCTTGGCCGTGGCGGCCACCTTGTTGGCGTACACCTTGGCCCGGATATTGTCCGACGGCGTCATGTCGTTGATCGCCCCGTCAATGGAGTCCTGGAGCGTGTCGATGGCCTTGGTCAGGGCCCGCATCGTCGGACCGGTCAAGCCGTCCGAGCTGCCTGCCTGCTCCGTCGCTTTCTGGAAGAGCTTGTCGATTTCCTTGCGGGTGGGGTCGAAGCGCTCATCTTCCAGCTCCGGGGGCCATTTGAGCTTGGCGCCGTTGGCCAGCATGGTCGAGCTGGCGTTGGTCTTCCCCACGCTGAGGCTCAAATGCTTGACCGTGTCGGGATCGAGCGGAACGATCGCGCGATGCAGCCCCGTGGCGGTCTGGATGTGCCGGACGTCGTCGAGGAGGGCGTTGAGGATAGTTCCTTCCCAGATTTCCGTCTGCTGGGGGCTGTTGCGTGCTTGCTGCAGAAGCTCATAGCGGTCGGAGGCCGCGTTCTCCCACTGCGTGGGCGTGTTGGCCTTTTCGTAGCGCAGCTCGTCGAAGGTCTTGCGGCGGTTGTCGAGGTGGGCGGATTTCACCTGCTCCCGGGTGAGATTGGCCTGCTGGTGATCGATCTCGTACTGTCCGGAAGCGTTCATCACGTCGGCAGCGCCGGTCAGGAAACCGTTGACCGGATCCTGGCGGACGTAGGGCCCGTAGCCGGCCGCGTAGGGAGAGTAACGAAACGCGTCGCGATCGTCCCGGCAGCCGGCGATGGCCTGCGTTTGGTCGTAGGCATAGCCGGCCCCGGTGCCGGGGGAGTAGCGGAATTGGGCCCACGCCGCCGCGGGGAAGCCGAGGACCGTGGCCAGGACAAAACAGGCCGCCAGGCGGCCGAGGGTGATGCGCATCGGGGAAGGTCTCCAGGGCGAGGATTCCGGTCGTGGCCGCGGGTCAGGGGCTGCCTGACGGCGGACGGGCGGGGACAACGAGCTTGCGCCATTCCTTGACGGCGGCGTCGCGTTTTTCCTTGGGTGCCAGCGGTTCGTAGCCAATGCTCTTGCCGGCCGGCAGCAGCCGGACCAGGTGCCAGTAGGCCAACTCGCGCAGCGAGGTGCGGTCGCTGCCCAGGTAACTGACCAGGGCCTGCAAGGTTTCGGGCTGCGCCAACTCGGCCTCGCCGAAACTGTGCAGCAATTGCAAAACGCCCTCGGCCTCGCTGGCCGGATACTTGCGCTGCTCCACCAGGCGCTGGTAAAGTTTCTGATCCTGGCCCGGCCCGCGGCCGATCCAGTTTCGCATCGCCAGGATCGCCGCGTCCCAGATGTCCTGGTGCGTCGTCGTCTTGAGCAGGTCGCTCATTTTGTCGAGGTCGTCGGTGGCAACCAGGACGAGGACACCGAAGCGGCGCTCCAGGGCATCGTCGGAGGCGAGCAGGCTCTCGACGGCCTTGGCCAGCCCTTTCTCTACGGCCTGCTGGCGGAAACGGGCCTTGACCGCCAGGGCTTTCTTGCCCTGGGCGGTGCTTCCCATGTCGGCAAGGTGCTCCGGGGCCCAGGCGGGCAGGGTGCGCAGGAACTCCGCCATCGGGTCGGTGTCCTGAAGGGTATCGCCCACCAGCAAGGCCGGCCCCGGAGGGGCCTTGAGCTCCAGCTGGTGTCGCGGACCTTTCAGGTCCACCTCGCCCTTGATGGCCAGCAAGGTGAAGAGCAGGGTAGGTGCCTCGCCGGCCTTGGGCACCTTGCGGAACGGCACGCCGCGCGGCCAGCGACCGTACAGCTCGACGCTCAGCGTGGTACCCGGCTCTGTCAAGGTGACCTCGCCGCCATTCTTCTCGCCGACGCGGACCCGGACACGAGCGGGTCCAGCTTTCTTCAGGTTGACAAGCCGGATGCGGCCGCGCTCCAGTGTCAGGTCGAGGTCCACGTCCTTGGCCTGGTGCAGGAGGAAGGCGGTTTCATGGATTGGCAGGGGCGACTGGCCGTCCACGTCGCCCACGGTGATCAAGCGGACGGCTCCGTTGGCCGAGTCGAGGGCTCCGGACCCGCCGCCCAGGAACGAATCGCCCGTCAGCAGTCTCTCGTTTTCCTTGACGATCTGCCAGGGTTTGCCGGGGCCCTCGCGCCGCAGGAGCGACGCCGTATCGGTCACCATAAGTCCGGCCGGCACGCGCGGCTCAGCCGCGGGCTTGTCCGCAGCGCGGGCCGGGCCAAGGACGAGCAGGGACAGGACCAGGCTGGTCAGCAGGCGCCGGCCAGGAAGAGGGAAAAATACGCTCATGAGACCCTCACAGGGGGACCGGTGGCCGCCGGCAGTTACTTCACCGCCTGAACCGTGATCGGGAACGACTGGGTTACGGTCTTGCCGGCGATTTGATCGGTAGCCTTCAGCTCCAGGGTGAATTTGCCCGCCCGGTTGAGGGCCACGTGGAACTGGATCGGCAGCGACATGTCCTTGGCCGGGACGTTTTTGTTGATCGACCCGCCGAACGGCTTGGCCATGGTCGGCTTGCCGTCGGCATCGGTGATTTTCAGTTCGACGGCGACATCGGGCTGCCCGCCGCCGCCCCGCTTGAACCCGACCACCGCCCCGGTGATCCAGAGCGAGTGCCCCACCAGCGAGACGCCGGCCGGCACCTGGCCGTCGGAGTCGGCCGAGGCCCCCAGGCGGACCAGACCGAATTCGGGCTTGAGCACCTCGAACTTCTGCGTCAGCGCCTGACTCTTGCTGGTCGTTCGATCGGTTACCGTGATCTTCAGCGTGTAGTTGCCGGCGGGTTGCTGCAGGCCGATGGACACCTGCGCCATGGCCGGCAGCTGATTGCCGCCCAGGGCCATGATGGCCTCGCGCTCCTGGGCCGGCGACTTGAACCAGCTCTTGCCGCTGCCATCGGTCACCTCGGTGGCGATCCCGTAGAGGACTTTGCCGCCCGGGTCGACACTGATGCCCTGGATGTCGAAGCTGACGAAGAGGAGATCGCCCGGGAGATACTTGAGGTTCTCGCGGGTGGGTCCCAGGGCGCCATAGGTGACGCGGGCGTTGGTGAGGGCCAGCCCATCTGCCTGGCCGGGAGCCAGACACAGGGCCAAAAACGGCAAGGTAGCAAGCATGGTGCAAGGGCCTCGCGGGTGCTCGTGCAAAGTCGGTGAGTAGAGCTTAGCGATGAATCTCACGCTCTGCAATCCTCTGCTGGTAATCCCGCTGCCGATTTTCCGGAAATTCACGACCGCCCGCCCGCCGCTGGCACGGACCCCGGTTCGTCGCCCAGGGTTTAAGAGCCTGTTGCAAAATTGGGAGGGCGAGGCTCCTGCCGAGCCGCAGACCGCAGAGAAACCGGCTCGGCAGGAGCCTCGCCCTCCCGGGTCCGTCAATTTGCAACAGGCTCTAAGCGCGACTACTTTCCGGAGGGCCGTGCCGTCCGCCTTCATGGCGTAGATGGCTCCAATGACGGGCGTGGATTCAACGCCGCCGGGAGCGTCCTTCGAAGAGTATTCGCCTTCCCAGGTCTTCACGGAGAAAACCAGCTCCGCCTGCTCCGATTTCGCGTCCGGCTTGTCGCGTGCCGGAATCGGCTTCGGCTGCTTGGCCTCGGCGCCAGTCAGCCAGTCTGCCGCGAAGCGCGCGAAGGCGATTGTTTCATAAGGCGACCGGCAGGAGATAAGTGCCCTCGGCAGAGCATCTCCGACCCCCCGCCGGAACCGCACGCGCTGCCAGGTTGAACTGAAGTGGCCGGGACTTCTGTTCAACCTGGCGCGGACACCGCAAGCCATTGGTAAATAACGACATGTGCCTTCGCAATTCAGCAAGAATCGCCAGGTTGAACTGAAGTCCGATGTGTGCGGGAGCGCTACCACGGGCCCCTTCGCCGCAGGGCGAGGGATCGTCGCCCCAGTCCCCTGTACTCGGTCGGAGCACCGGGGCGAGGGGAGATTATCTCCTGCCGTTCGCCTAACGTGGGCTTCGCCCACCGCCCCGAAATGCGCAGAGTATCTCTGTGCCCGGCAGGAGGGTTTTTCGATACAGGACCTCTTATTGCGAACCAGCGACGTTCCAGTCCCTGCCTTGCTGGCTCACTTGATAGAGTGAGGTTTTCCCAGAAAAACTGGGAAACAGTGGCCCATTGCGGGCCTTTGCAGAAGTTCATTTTATGACCCCGAAACTTCTCCGCAAGTGGCATAGAAGTTCAGGGGAAAGAGCCTAAACGATACTGCCCGCCAGGAAGCTGCAGTCCTATCCATTACGCTTGACCCGCTGCTTGATGTGGCCGAGGTGGCGAGCACGGAGGTGAGGTCATTCCTCACGGAAGTCGGCGAAACGCGGATGAGCGTCTGCTGACAGGGCAGCGATACTCGAGCGCGGCGGCGCTAGCGGAGGACTTGTGGCGCTGGCAGGCTCGCGAGCCGATTGCGGTGCGACCCGTGGGGGCCGGCGGGCGCGCGCTCACGTTCCTCGCGGAGGGCGGCGCCAGCGCGCCGGGCGAAGGGTGAACCGAAGGTGAGCGGTTTCATGTACACCACCTGGCAGCACCGGTTCGATGACCTGGAAGCCTAGGGCCGGGCGATGCTCGGCAAGGAGTGAGCCCTCGGCAACGAGTGTCGTAACCCGGCTACCGGCGCCACGCCGTTCGCGCCTACTGTCTGCGACGCACGCGGAACTTCTGTGCCGCCGCCCAGCGCAGCAGGTGGTCGCGATACACCGCCGTCCGTTCGGGCAGTTCTTCCGACAGGTCGCGCACTTCCCCCGGGTCAGCGCCCAGGTCGAACAGTTGGGATCGTCCCGAATCCAGCTCGTGAATCATCTTCCAGCGACCGTCGCGCAGCCCAATCAGCCCCAGGGAGTAATCCGTGCAGAAGAGGGCCATGCGCGGCTCGGCGCTCAGCAGCGAGCGCCCCTGGTACTCGATTGGGATCGGCAGCCCGAGGAGGTCGAGCACCGTAGGAGCCAGATCCGCCAGGGTGGCGACCCGGCCGATGCGTGCCGGTTCGATCAGCCCCGGTGCGGCGATCAGCAGCGGCACGCGCACGTTCTCCTCGTACAGGAACAGCGTGTGTCCGTAGTTGCCCGCGTGCTGCCCGAACGCCTCGCCGTGGTCGCCGCAAATGACCAGGAGCGTCCGGTCCTCCAGCCCGCGCTCGCGCAGTCCGTCGAGCAGGGTGGCCAGGGAAGTGTCGGCGTAGTGCAGGGCGTTGCGGTAGCGGTTGACGTTGGAGTCGCCGGGAAAGGGGCGGGGGCTGGGGGCGTCGTAAGGGTGGTGGCCGGCGATCGGCAGGTACGTCAGCAGGAACGGCTTGCCGGGCCGCTCGTCGATCCACGCCAGCATGCGCCGGACCGCTGACGCCTCGTCAATGCCAAAGCTCGACTCGCGCTCGCCGCCGATGTCGCCGGCGTCCTCGCGCGTGTGGTAGCCGCGGTTGCGCAGCGCCTCTTCCATGCCGAGGTAGCGGAAGCGGCCGGGATGGAACAGCCCGGTCCTGTAGCCGTGCTCCGCCAGGATGCTTGCCAGGGCGGGAGCGTGAGCCGGCTCATAGTCCTCCGCCCGGGTGTCGATCGCGGGGAAGATGGCACACTGGGTGGCGAAGAAGCTGCGGATGGTTTCGGGATAGGTCGTGTAGGCGTTCTCGAAGAGAAGCGCGTGTGAACTCAGCGTAGTCAAGCGGGGCATCGGGTCGTCAGCCGCGCCGTATGGCTTCAGGTAACCCGCGCCGGTCGACTCGAGGTGGACGACGACCACGTTCCGTCCAGCGGCCCGGCCGCGCAGGCGGGTCAGGTCGTCGGCTGCGCGCCGCCCAGCGGGCTGACCGTCCAGTCGCCGGCAACGTCAGCGGCCGGCACGCGCGGCAGGGCCGACGTCACCAGGGCGGCCAGCGCATTGCGGTGCAGCCCGTTTGTCGCCACGCGCGAAACCGCCACCGGACCGAGCGGCAGCAATAACACGACCGCCATGGCGGCAGTCACCTGCAGACGCACGGACAGGCGCGCGACGAGGCGGGGCAGCAGCGCCGCAGCGGCGAGCACAATGCCGATCCGAAGAAGGTTGGCCGCCGTGACGTGATGGCCGATCGAGTCCGCGATGGTGCCGCCGGTGGCGCGCAGGAGCGGCCAGGTTAGCGGAGTCGAGAGCAGACAGGCCAGCGGAACGTTCAGAGCGGCGTACCCTGCGAGCAGTGCGTAAACCACCCACGCGATCCGCGGCCGGCGGCGCAGCAAATGGTCGGCCCCGGCGAACGCCAGGGCCACAAGCGCGTCCTGCCAGAAGTAGGCCAGCGGCGCCCACGGCGACGGCGGCACCTCACGCCCGGCCAGGACGAGGAGCTTCGCCGTGACGAACACCAGAAACAGGCTCAGCGCGCGCATGGCGTCACCAGGTTGAGGCGCTTCAGGAGCAGCCAGGAGACGACGGCCCCCTCGCCCCGCCGGCGCCACACCCAGTCGTGAACGAGCAAGGCCGGTGCGGGCGGGTCGCGGTACAGCGCCTCGCGGTCGCCGACGAGGGCCAGCGGGATCACGATCACCTCGAAGTCCTTCATACACTTCGGGTCGTACAAGTCGTTGATGACCTCCACGTCCGTGGGGAGGAACGGTCGGGCCGCGGCCAGGTTCTCGGCGCTGCGGTCGATGACGACCAGCCGGGCGGCCGGCAGCAGCCGGCGCAGCACCAGCGCGGTGCGCGGCCACAATCCGCCCCCGACGATGCCGACGCGGCGCACCGCGGGGAGGCGCGGCAGCAGGGCGGCGAAGGCCCGCTCGTGGCGGTCAAGCAGGAAGCGCTGTAGCCGGGGCGAGCGCAGCACCGCGCGCTCGAGCACTTCGAGCCACGGCGTTTCCAGCCAGCGCAGCACCGCCGGCCAGGCACTGAGCCGCGTCGTGGGAGCGGCGTGAGCCGGCAGCCGGGTCCAGTGTTCGCCGGGGTGGATATGGTGTTCCACGTGATAGCCGTCGTTGAGGAAGAGGAAGTTGTAAAGCGCCCCGCGGTAGCTGATGGTGCCGCCGCCGGAGTGCTCGTAGTGGCCGTGCAGCCAGCACAACCCCAGGCCGATCAGGTAGCCAGGCAAGTAGGCCGACAGGAAGAACGCCGAGGCCCTGGTGAGCAGCAGGACCCACAGCGCCAGCACCAGGGCCGACTCAACGCAAAGCGACCGGCTCAGATGCAGTCGCCACGGCCGGCCGGCGTGGTGCGCCAGGGTGGCGGTCGCGCCACAGCGTTTGCGGCACCCCGAGCAGGACGCTCAGGTACAGGGCGAAGGCGACGTTGAGAGCCCGGTAGCGGAAGAACGGGCGATGCAGGAAGTAGTGCGCCACCGTGTTCGAGCCCCACCACAGACCGACGGCGATAACGGGGGCGGCCGGCACGGCGAGCAGCAGGCCGCCGTGCAGGGCCGCCAGGGCGACCGGCAGGGCGTCCCAGCGCGAGCGGCGCAGGGCGCCCCGCCTTTCAGGGATAACGGAGGCCGCGCTCATCCGCCCGACTTCCCCTTAAAGGTGGCGGTGATGGCCGGCCCCTTCCAGTCGCCGGCGACGGCCCACACGCGCCAGGTGTACTGCTTGCCGCTCTTGATCTCCATCTTCGGGGCCCAGGAGGCGACCTGCGCCCGCTCGCCGGCCTCCACCGGTTTGCTCGTCTCCTTGTCGCCGGCGGAGTTGGTGATCTCGAAGACGTACCTCACCTCCTTCCGGTCCTTGTCGGCGATGCCGTGGGCGCGGAGAGTCACCTTCCCCTCCGGCACGTCGCGGCCATCCTCCGGCCGGTCGGGCATCGGCAGCGAGCATAGTTCCTTGGCGATCGCTCCGTCCAACTCCAACTTGTTCAGGCCGTTGTCGATGGGGTATGGATCGAGCTTGTCCACCTTTTCAGACGCTTTGTGGAGCGTCCCCTTGGGTCCGTAGCGGCTGGCGAAGGCGACGACCTGGCCGGTGCCGGCGATCTTCTTGAAGTCGGCCCACTCGCGCCTTGTGTCGTCGGCCTTGCCGGGGGCGAGGCCGTAGTCGAGGCGGCCGTAGACCGGGGGCGCGTAGTAGACCCCGTCCCCGACGTTCTTGATCGCGAACCGGAACACGCCCCAGACCTGGGCTCGCTCCGGCTTGTCGTCCTTGGGCTCCAGCACAACTTTCTGAACCAGGGCATAGATGCCGACCGGGTCGCTCGCCCGTACCGTCCCGGCCAGGACCACCACGCCGATGACCGCCACCAGAACACGTCTCATGATCGCTCCTCCATCGGGGACAGGAACCAGCCTCAACGGCCACGATAACCCGCCTGGAGGTGAAGGGAATAATTGTTTATCGTTGAAGTAATCAAGGGAATTGTTGTTTATCCTGGGCGAGTGTGTGGCTCGAAGGTCCCTTCGTTTCGGGAGCCTCGGCCGCTGCAGGACGACAAGCGGATTGGATCGCCTCCGGCCAGTTCTTGACCGGGCTGAGCCCGAACGCCGACCTGTTCCCGTTCGTCGTTGCAAAGGACCGGCTGGCAAGTCATCGCCGCCAGGGAAGGGGTTCAAGGTGAACTTGAAGGACATGATTTCGCAGCGGTGATATCTCCTGCGTTTGCCGGGCCGGCCTCAGGCCAGCCCCCACCAGCGGCGAAGGAGCCAGTCCGCCGTCAAGAGAGCGAGCAGCAGCAGCCACAGGCCCGCGTGATCCCATGCCGGCGCCTTCTGAACCACGACCTCGCCCGGCGTGCTGCTCCAGGTGCCACGGAGCTGGGCCAGTTCTTCCGCACTGTGGAGCACCCTGCCCCCCGAGTCGCGTGCGATCCGCTCCAGACGGGCGGCGTCCGGCTGCGGGTCCTGGAGCTCGACGGGATCGTCAAGCACCTGCACGTCGAGCGTCGCCTGGCCGACAAGTCGTTCCTTGTCGTAGGCAACCAGTTCCAGTGCCGCGGCGTTCAGCGACGCGAGTGGATTGCCCGCGGGGCCAGCCAGTTGCTGCGCTGCAGGGGCAGTCAGCACGCCCTGGTACGGGGCGTCCCTGGCTGGCTGATCCAGCGTCAATTCCTGGAGGACGGCGGGCGCGGCAGCCCGCCGCAGGCGCAGGACGAGCCGGTAGCCGTGCGTCTCCTCGAGCTTGTCGTCGTAAGCGCGGGCACTCACCTTGATCGGCTCGCCCGGGCGATAGATCACCTTGTCGGTCTCAAATCGCAGGCGGTGGTTGGAGCCCGACGCGTTCTCGGCCAGCCACTGGACGACGTTGCGCCAGAACTTGCGAAAGTAACGGTTGTCGCCAGCCTCGCCCCAGTCGCGCTCGAAGTACACACCCCAGTCGACCGTAGTGTCGCTGGCCATCGCGAAGGTGCGGCCCTTGCCGTACGGCTGGCAGGAGAAGACCGGCATGATGCCCACGTTGCCCAGCGGCTTATCGCTCAGTCCCAGGGCCGTGGCTGCCGGCTTGAGGCGCTCGACCAGGTTAGTCCCGGTGAACGGCGGCATGCGGTCCAGGACCTGGCGGTTTTTCACGGGGTCGTCCACGATCCGCCAGATCGGGTGGCGTTCGACCTCCCTGGGGACCGTGACCTTGAAATTCAGGCCCCAAACCGTGCCGCGGCCTGGGGCCTGTGGTGTGCCGCCCATGTCGACGGGGATGAGGCCGTCCCAGGCCGTCTTGTCCCAGAAGCCAGCCCCGAAACTGGTGTTGCCGCCGACCATCGCGAAGCCGCCGCCGCGCTTGTTGACCAGCTCCACCGTCCAGTCGAGCTGTTCCTGAGTGAACGCGGAGCGGTTGATGTCGCTGCAGATGACCACGTCGTAGCCGAACAATTCCTCGCGGGTGGTGGGGTAGCCGCGGTTGCGGTCGTTGACCCGGTACAGGATCGGCTTGGCGGCGTACTGGTTGTTGACCTCCATCGCCAGACACTCGATGTTGGGGTCCTCCACGAGGGCGTCGCGCACCCAGTGGTACTCGTTGCTGAGGGTGCCTTCCATGTAGATAACGCGAATCTTCGATTTGCGGGCGCCGATCTGGAAGGGGACCCGGTTGTTCTGCAGGATGGCCTCGCCATCCAGGGGCGGCACCTCGGCCACGAGTTGGGCGGCGGAGGCGCCGTGGTCGATGAGCAGTTCGCACGTCTGCTGGCCGTCGGCCAGGGTGATGGGCAGCGTGGCCAGTGGCTTGCGGTCCGGCTCGGCGAGGGAGCGGATGCGGACCTCGGCCCGCTTGCCGGCGTAGCCCCGGCTGCGCACCACGACGCGCACCGGCAGGCGCGTGCCGGCGGGCGCGTCCCGGCGCGCGATGACATCCTGCACGGCCACGTCGCCGGCCACCGGGTTGCCGACGGGGTAAACATGGATGGGAACGCCCAGGCGCCGGTAGCCGGCCGCGACTTCCTCGAAGCCTGTCGTCTCCGTGGTTCGGCCGTCGGAGAAGATCACCACCCCGGCCGGCAGCCCGTCGGCGAAGTGCGACGGCAACCGCTCCAGCGCGTCGCGAAGCAACGTCGCGTCGTCGCTGGGGGAGAATTCATTGGGGCCGGCGGCGGCCGTTAGGTGGTCGCCAAACCGGTACAGGCTGGTGCGCGGCTGGACGGTCGTCTGCCGCTCGGCGCTGGCGATGACCTGTTTGACCTGGTCCAGGCGGCTTGTGGGTCGGTCGAGGGCCATGCTCCGCGAGCAATCGACCAGGTAGACGACCTCCGGGGTACGCGGCGGGAGGCGCGTCTGGGCCACGCCAACCAGGTTGAGCAGGATGGCCGCCAGCAAGGCGAGAACGCCGGCCCGAAGGAGGAGCAGGAGCCAGCTGGCGGGCGGCCGGAGCGCCGGCGAAGCGGCGGGCCAAGAGCAGGAAGGCGACCGCCGCCGCCGCCAGCGCGACGTAGACCCACGCGGCGTATAGGGGCGACCATTCGTGCACGGTCATGGCGGCCACCGATCGGTTCACGATCCGAGCCTGCGCACGCAGCGGAGCGGAGTAAGCGGCCGGACCGGCCGCTTACTCCGCTCCGCTGCGCTGCGCGGCTTCGGACGACGCTATGCTCAGCGCAGGTCTTCCGACAGCAGGCGGTAGTACTCCTCCACCAGCGCCTTGTACCGCGGTGGCACCGCCTCGTCCTTGTCGAGCAGGGCGTCCTTGAGGATGACTTCCTGAATCTTCGCCTGCAGGACCTGGACGACTTTCGGCACGCCCTCCGTGTATTCCTGCGGCGGCACATAGGCGCCCAGCGCGGGTCGTGGGGTTCCGGGCGCCGCTGCCAGGTGCCGGGGCCGGGGCGTAATCCGGCCGCGGCTTCGGTCACCTTCGGGTCGGCCGGCTGAAGCCCGTCGAGCGCTTCACGCAGCTCGGTGACCTTCCTCTCGGCCTCCGCCTTCTGCGGGTTACCGTTCACGCCTTCGAGGGCTTTTTGCGCCTCGGCCGCCTGCTTCTCGAGGGCCAGGAGTCGCTTGAGTTGCATCTGGCCCAGGCCGTGCCGCGCCGCTTCGAGCTGCCGCCCCAGGCCATCGAGCATGCGCCCGGACTCATCAACATCGCGCCGGGCTTGCTCGACCTTGCCGGCCTTGAGGGCCTCAGCGGCTCGGCCCATCTGCTCGGCCGCTTTCTGTGGCGGGTGGGCCTCGCCGGCCTCGCGGAGCTGGCGGGCCAGGTCCGGTTTCTTGCCGTCCGCGTCCTCCTGCAGCCGCTTCAGCAGGTCGGCCAGCGTCCTGGCCTCCTCGGTCAAGCGGCGCTCCTCGTCGGCGCGGCCGGGCCCCGACCCCGGCTTGTCTCCGCCTGGTTGGCCTTTCTCCCGCAATTCCTTGCCGAGCCCTTGCTGCCGGCGTGCCAGTTCACGGGCCAGGCCCTCGCTCTGCGCCAGCCGGGTGCCGAGTTCCGCGGCCTTGAGGCCGGCCACCTGCCGGGCCAGCCGCTCCAGCTGCGCCGCCGCCTCAGCGGCCTTCTCCCCGGCGTCGCGCTCGCGGCCGTCTTTCGCGGCCTTCGCGCTGGCCTGAACACTGTCGGCGGCCGCATCCATCCGTGCGCGGGCCAGGTCGGTCAGGGCCTCGTCCTCGCGGGCCATCTTCTGTAGCTCGGCCGCCTTGGCCGCTGCCTTCTCCTGCCGCTCGGCGGGGCTGCCCTGCCATTCCGACGACTTTCCCCCCTCGCCGCCGGACGACCCGCCCGGGCTTCTTCGAGGGCTTGCTGCCCGGTTTCGATCCGCTGTCGTTTTTCTCCAGCTTGGCCCCGCCATTCTTGGCCGCGATCTCTTCGGAGAATTTCTTCTCCTCCCTGGCCAGTTTTTCGATCTCTTCCTGCAGCTTGGCGAGTTCGGCCTTTTTGTCCTTTTGCGGTGGCTTGCGTAGCTTCTGCTCCTGTTTGTTGTCGAACTTGCGGCAGGCGCTGGTGCATTCGCTATTCGGACTGAGGAACTGCCGCAGGTTTTGGCGGGCCTTGATCAACCCAGCGAGGGCGGCCTCTTCCAATCCGCCGGCCGGCTTGACCTGCTGTTTTTCCAGGGCCGCCGCCGCCGCTTCCATCGCCACCTGTGCCTCGTGCAGGCAGGGCACCGGCCCGGCGCGTTCCTTAATGCCGGTGGTGAATTCCGCGGTCGCCGCGACCAACTCGCGCTCGGTCCGGGCCAGGCGCTTCACGACGCCGGCATCGGGCACTGCTTCTTCCGACTGCACAAAGGTACGGCTCAGATTCTCACGCTGACGGGCAATCAACTCTTCCAGAGTTGTCGAACAGCCCCTTCAGGAGCCTCCGGTTTCCAGGAGCTGGTAAGTGCGTTTATAGGGCCGGATGTCGATGAACCGCAGCTCGGTCGTCGTGCGCTGCGGCGGGTTGGGGTGATTGTCCTCGGCGAAGGCGTAATAGCTCACCGCGTCCTGCGGCGTGACCTCCTGCTCCTCCAGCGCCAGGATCGCCTCGGCCTTGAGCGACGACGGCTGGGCCGGGTCCCGCTGCAGGAAGAGCGTCTTCCAGGGGCCCTTGCCGACTTGAAAGACAATACCGACCGCGGACAGGCCGAAATCGTCGCCGGCCTCGACCTTCATCTGGACCTCGGTGGTCGGCGTTACCTCGATCTGCTCCTTCGGCTTGAGGAAGCGGACCGTCGGCTTGCGATCGGGCACGATGTCGATGCGGAACCGCGTGGCGTTCTCCAGCCGCATGCCGTCGGCAGCCACGGCATCGACCTCGTATTCCACGGGCTTCTCAACGGACGGCAGCTCGCCGGTCAGGACGTTGCCGTCGGCCACCAGGGCCACGGGCGGGGTGCCGGACGGGAACAGCACGAGGCGGGCCATGCTCGGCTCGCGGTCCAGCGTGACGTGGAAGCGGACGCGCGACCCGGCGATGACCTTGAAATTCCCTTCCTTGACCACCGTAGGCGGCCGGCGCGTGTAAGCGGGGGGCTGTACTTCGGCCTCGATTCCCTTTAGCACGAGCGGGTGAAGGACGGTGACGTGATAGACGGGGCTGATGACAGGGCCGGCCATGACGCGGTACTCCACGTCATCGCCGCTCTCCGTTAGCGTCGTCTCAAACGTACCCAATAGGTCACGCGACTCGACCGGCTCCTTACCCGGCGGAATGAACGAGCGCACCGCCCAGCCTTCCATGCTACCCGCCGGGCGGTACAACAGGTCGACCCGGCATACTGGCCGGCCAGTCAATATCGCCTGCACCGTCAGATCGCTACCGACCTTGAGCCGCTGGTCGCCGGGGCTAACCTCCAGCCGGGTGTAGCCGACGGGCACCAGGAACAGACGCAGGGCGGCTATCCGCGCTTCCGGGCTAACGGCGAGCAGCGAACCGAACAGCAGCACAAGGCCGATCAGCCCGGCCGCCACCCAGCGCAGCGCAGCGCCAGGGAATCAAACTGCGGAAGTCGAGGGGCGCGTGCGCTGGTCGGTGTCGTTGGCGAGGGCCTGCACCAGTCCCGGCGCGGCCGGCATGGTGTTCTCATCCGGGTCGGCATAGTCCAGCGTCGTGCGGACCCGCTGGCCGAGCTGCGGGTACGCGGTTTCGACTTCGGCCGCGGCGTCGCGGCGGCCGAACCGCCGCGACGCGGCGATCAGCCCGTAGCCGAGCAGGGCGCCAATTACAGCGGCAAGGAGCAGTAGCCCGAAGCCGCGGGTTGGGACCCTCAGAACCCAAATCCAGTCGATGGCGGCGAGCAGCCCGGCCATGGCCAACCCCACGACCGCCGTGCGCAGCAGAGACCGAACCCGGTGGAAAGAACGCATCTTCGCGCGGGTCGATTCCAGTCGTTCGATCAGGCCCGCGGCACGGGCCCGCGGTGCGCGCCCCTCAATCACTTGGACGCCGTCTTCCGTTGCTTGGCCCTGCATCAGCAAACCCTCCCCCGAAGCGTGCCGGATCGGGCAACACTACCCCGACAGTGTATCATGCGTGCGTCCGGTTCGCGATCACCAATTCGATCGCCAGGACGATTAGAAACGCGCTGCGGCGGCTTCTGACCTCCAGCAGTCTCCTGAGAAGATCCATGCCGGCCTATGATTCGGGCTTCAAGATCGCGGCTTGCACCTCGGGCCGGCAGCTAGCCGATGTTGCCATGAGCCCGGTGGACGAGTGGCTACCGGTCGTCAGCGAGGTCCAGACTGCCGAGCGCTTCGCGGATCGTGCCTTCCTCGCCCGCCGGGGAAGCGAGTGGTTTGTTGTCTACCTCGAGGCCTACACGCACTGGCGTAAAGAGGCACCCTGGAATCTGCTGGCCAAGTCGGGACTCCTTTCCGAACGGGAGCGATTGCCAACGCTCTGTCTGGTTTACGTGCTCCGACCACGGGGATACAAGCCCCAGCAGGGCCGGTTTCAACTGGAGGTCCAGGGCGAAACATCCCAGTTCTTGCGTTTGAAGGAAATCTGCCTGTGGGAGGTGGAACCGCAGCCCTGGTGGGAGGAAGTGCCGGGGCTGATGGCACTTTACCCGCTGTGCCGACACGGACGGACGGCCAGCCAAGCCGTGGCCCACGCCGCCGGGGCCATCACGGCAGCGACCGTGGACACGATTATCCGCGCCGACCTGCTGACTACACTGGCGATCTTTGGTAAGCTGGCCTACAAGCAACTCGACGTCATGGGACTGATCGGGAGAGAGCACATGAAAGAATCGGCCATTTACGCGGAAATCGGGGACGAGGCCCGGGTCGAGACCGCCCAGGCGGCTGTGTTGACCGTCCTGAAAGAACGGCTCGGCACCTCAGCAGCCGCCTCGTGTCGCGACGCCGTGCAGCATGTGACGAATCAGGACAAGCTGCGCCGGTTGCTGCGCCTGGCGGTCCGTTGTGCAGACATCGACGCATTTCAGCGAGGCCTGCGAACGCGCTAGCGAGTGCGCATGTTGGGACCGGGCAAATCCGGCAGGGGCAACTCACGGTGTCCGGAGAGGCGGACCTCCCGCGGCGCAACCTGAACCCGGGCGGTGATGATATGGTCGGTCCGGAGTCCTCCCATCCAGCCGGATCGGACAACCCCAACCAGGCACCATGTCACGCATGCGTCCGGTTCGCGATCACCAATTCGATCGCCAACACCATCAGCAACACCCACACCACGTACACCCACAGTTCGCCCGCGCGTTGTGCCCCGGCGATGCCGGCACCGCTGCGACGGCCCGAGTCTGCGAGTCCGTCCCCTCCGCCGCGGGTAGGTGATACGCCGTGCGGAAGTCCTCGGGCGATAGCCGCTCGATTTCGGACTCGGCCGGGTCAATATTGCGCACGACAACAGTCCGTCGCCCGGCGGAACACCCGGCGGGTTCTCGCGTCCGGGTCCTGTTGGTGCGGCGTGCACGCGCTTCGGCAGAAAAAAGGTGCCAGGAACCGGAAAGACAAGCTGACTTTCCGGTTCCTGGCACTTTTCCGCGATCAGGGGGAGCTTCGCGGCGGCATCCGCCGCGTCGCACTACAGTTAGCGCTTCGCGGTCGTTGGCTGGAGAAGGTTCTCAGCTTCCGAGTCACTGACCTGTTCCGTCGTCTTCTCCAACAGCAGCCCGGCCAGCTGCATCGGCTCGATCGCGACCTGACTGTGTTCGCGAATCTTTGCCGCCAACTCCTCCAAGTGCGCGAGTGTCCGCGGTGCTAGCGGAACCAGACGACGCTCGGTCCAATTTGGGTCCGTGGCGCGGCCGCCTCCCGAAGGCACGCGGAAACGGGCTTCGATGTCGGCCAGGAGTTGCACGGCCCCGAAATAGCCTCCCGTGGCAGCGACCTTACCCTGGCGGGTGGCACCAAGTGCCCTGGCGATCTTGTCCATGTCCAGGCCCCGTCGCATGCTTCACACCTCCTCAAATTGGCGGATGGCAAAATACTCGTCACCCACCACCAATCCGACCTCTCCCTGCTTCGCCTCACGTCCCAGGCGGCGACAGAATCGGCCCAGCTCAACCAGGTTGGCCTCGTCTTGAATGTCTTCCGGAGTTGTGTAGCAGTGAATCAAAACCGGCTCGTCCTTAACGAGGGCACCGGCTCGTTCGTCATCACGCCAGATGCCACGGGCTTTCGGGTACGCCGTTGCGCCGCCGAAAATCCTCCCAAGCAATTCGAGAGCAGCGTTCACCCATGAGTCCTGGTCAATCGGTGTGGCGCCGTCGCGCTCGACACTGGGGACGAAAAGCACCACCAGAACTTTCTTTCGGCCACCGCCAAGGGCTGAGCTTGTCCGGCTTGTCCTGGTTTTTCCCTTTCTGGCCATAGCGATCAATATAGAACGTTGCGACAGTCCAGGCAAGCCTGTTTGGCTGAAAGGGCCGGGTTGTGCTGCGCGGGGAAGCCACCGCTTCTGCACAGTGTATCACGCATGCGTCCGGTTCGCGATCACCAATTCGATCGCCAACACCATCAGCAATACCCACACCACGTACACCCACAACTCGCCCGTGCGCTGTGCCCCAGGGAGTCCCGGCACCGCTGCGGCGGCCCGAGTCTGCGCGTCCGTCCCCTCCGCCGCAGGAAGGTGATACGCCGTGCGGAACTCATCCGGCGACAGCCGCTCGATTTCCGACTCGGCTGGGTCGATATTGCGCACAACGTCGGTCCGGCCGTCCGGCGTGACGCCCGGCGGGTTCTCGCGTCCAGGCCCGGTCGTTGCGGCGCGCATGCGCTCCGTCTCGGGCAGGCGCTCGGTCAAGTAGCCCACCATCTGGTGGATCAGCGGCACGTAAAGGCGAGTCTGCGGCCAGTCGCTCCAGTCGCGGTCGGCGGCCGAGGCAAAGAGTAGGACGGTGCCCTCTCCCAGCCGGCCTTCCACCAGCAGCGGCGCGCCGTCCGGCGTACTGGCCAGGACCTTCGCCTTGGGGGCCGGCTTCAGCCGGGTGATGTGGTGGAAGGTGATCCGCCGCAGGTCGCCTTCTTGCGGGTCGGACAGTGGGCGGAAAATGGGATGCTCTGTGTCCCAGGTGCCGAAGCGAAAGGCGTCGGGCCCGGCCGGTCCCTCGACGGCCGCCGGCAATAGCCCGGAGCGCCGCAAGGGCTCGTACTCCGCGGGCTGCACCCGGCCGCCGGTGAAGACCAGGAGGCGGCCGCCTCCGGAGACGAACGCGGCCAGGATCTTGACGTTGGCCTCGGCGAGGCGGTCCACATTGCACAGGACCACGACGCGGAAGCGGTCCAGTGCGGGCAGCCTCACGCCGTCGCCCCAGGCTAGGCGCTCCGGCTCGTAGGGCGTCAGCGGGGCCCCCTTCCCCGGCTGGCGCAGGCGCAGGGCCGCTTCCAGGTAATAGGTTTCGTTGGCGTAGACGGTCCGCCCCGGCTCGCCGTCCACCAGCAGCAGGGGGTCGGGCGGCCGGGCCTCGAACGCCAGCCAGCGCCGGTTGTCCAGCGGGAAGTCGTCCGCGTCCGCCACCTCCACGAAGCCGGTGTAGAGGCCCGGCCGCTCGATCGGCACCGAGAACCGAACCGCCTGCATCGAGACCGCCGCGACCGAGACAATTTGCGTCTGCTCCGCCTTGCCGGCGCCTTCGAGCACCAGCCGAACACGTATGTCCCGGGCGGGAAATGGGCCGGCGTTGCGAACCTGTGCGGTCACGCCAACCGGTTGCTTGTCGCGGAGGGTGGTCTCACTGGCCTCGGCGGCGACGACGGCCAAATTGCGGATCAGCGGCCGGCCGACCTCGATGACCTCGACGGCCACGTTCGGCGGCAGGCTTCTCGACGGGGGAGCCGTGCAGCCCGGAGCGCTGCAGGTCGGTGAAGAGATAGACCGTGCGCTGCGGCCGCGGCGATAGCACGACCTGGTCGCGGGCCCAGCGCAGCGCCTGGTCGTAGCCGGTGGCACCGTAGCCCGCCCGGCGCGTGCCGTCGATGCGGGCTTCCGCAGCCGGCTCGATGCCGTGGGAGTCGAAGTAGGCCAGGTGGACGACAGTCTGTTCCGGCAGTTCTTTCAGGACCTTGTCGGCGGCATCCTGGGCGCGGGCGAAGAGCGTCTGCCCCGACTGGACGGCGCCCATGCTGGCCGACTGGTCGATCAGCAGGATCGCCTCCCGGTCGCGACCCTCGGTCCCGGCGCGGCTCAGGTACGGCCGGGCAAACAGCAGCGCCAGCAGCAGGACGGCGGCACAGCGGAGAGCGAGCAGCAGCCAGCGGCGCAGCTTGCGGCGGCGGGTGCTTTCCTTCAGCGCCAGGGTGAGGAAGCGGACCGTGCCAATGTCCACGCGCCGGGCCCGTGGCCGTAGCAACAGGTGGACGAGGATCGGGACGGCCACCGCGGCGGCCGCCGCCAGAAAACCCAGGTGAATCAGGCCGAGTCCGGGCATGAGTGTTCACGTTTCGCGAAACGATAAATCATACACGCTCAGAAATGCCGCCCCCGCCGCGCCAGGTAATCGTACAGCGCCCGGTCCAGCGGCTCGTCGCTCGTCAGCGGCACCAGTTCCACGTCCCGCGTCCGACACCCCTCTTCCAGTTCGTGCAGCCACCGCGCCACCGCAGCCTCGTAGGCCGGCCGCACTTCCTGGGCCTGCGCCACCACCTCGCGTCCCGTCTCCAGGTCGTGGAAGCGGACCGCCCCTTGCAGCGGCAGTCGTCGCTCCAGCGGATCGAGGACGTGGAAGACCAGCACGTCGTGACCCAAGAAGCGGAAGTGGTCGAGCCCCGCAAACACCTCTTCGGGCTCGTAGAAGAGGTCGCTGATGACGACCACGAGTCCGCGCCGCGGCATCAACTCGGCGACCTCGTGGATCACGCCGGCCGACTCGCTGCGCGGCCGGAGCGGCGTGCGCGTCAGGCAGTCCAGCACCTCGTCGAACTGGTTGGCCCTGGCCCGCGGCTTGAGGTGGTCCAGGATGCCGTCCGCGAACAACGTCAGGCCGACGGCATCGCGCTGCCGCAGCGCCAGGTGGGCCAGCGCCGCCGCCAGTGATGCCGCGTAACGCTGTTTGCCGGGGCCCGCGCTGCGGGTGGTCATCGACCCGCTCCAGTCGAGCAGCAGGTGCAGGTCGAGGTTGGTCTCGGCGTCGTACTGCTTGACGTAGAGGCGGTCCTGCCGGCCGTAAAGCTTCCAGTTGAGGTGGCGCAGGTCGTCGCCGGGGAGGTACTCGCGGTGCGAGGCGAACTCTACCGAAAAGCCGACATACGGGCTGCGGTGCAACCCCTGCAGGAACCCCTCCACGGCCGTGCGCGCGATCAACTCCAGGTCCTCCAGCGTCGCGAAGAACTGGGGGTCGATCAGCTCGCGGGCGGCACGATCGAAGCCGGCGCTCATTTCTCGGGCACCGCCATGAGAAGCCGCTGGACCAGGCCGTCGGCGTCGATGCCTTCCGCCCGGGCGTGGAAATTCAGGACCAGCCGGTGCCGCAGGACCGGCACGGCCACCGCCCGCACGTCGGCGAAATCGACGTGGAAATGCCCGCGCAGGATGGCCCGGGCCTTCGCCCCCAGGATCAGGTACTGGGCGGCCCGGGGGCTGGCACCGTAGCGGACGAAGCGGTGAACGGCGTCGTTCTTCGTCCCGTAGCCCGGCCGCGACGCGCCCACCAGGTTGACGGCGTAGCGGACCACCGCGTCGGCCACCGGCACGCCGCGCACCAGCTCCTGCAGCCGTAGCACCTCGGCGGCACTCAAGACCGGCTTAACCTCGCCCTGTACGTTGGTCGTCGTGCCCTTGACGATGGCCACCTCCTCATCGGGGCTGGGGTAGGTCACCGGCACGTTGAACATGAACCGGTCGAGCTGGGCCTCGGGCAACGGATAGGTCCCCTCCTGCTCGATCGGGTTCTGCGTGGCGACGACGAAGAAGGGCGGCTCCAGCTGGTAGGTGCGCCGGCCGACCGACACTTCCAGTTCCTGCATGGCCTGGAGCAGGGCGGCCTGGGTCTTGGGGGGGGCGCGGTTGATCTCGTCGGCCAGGAGGAAGTTGGTGAACAGGGGACCGGAAAAGAACTCCAACTTGCGGCGGCCGGTCTCGGGGTCTTCCTCGATGATGTCGGTGCCGATGATGTCCGACGGCATCAGGTCGGGGGTGAACTGGAGCCGCCGGTAATCCATGTCGAGGGCGCGGGCGACGGTGCGGGCCATGAGCGTCTTGCCCAGGCCGGGCACGCCCAGCATGAGGACGTGGCCGCGGCACAACAGCGCCGTCAGGATCGCGTCCAGCACAGCGTCCTGGCCCACGACGACCTTGGCGATCTCCGCCCGGATCTTGTCGCGGGCCTGCCCCAGGCGGGCCACCGCAGCGGCGTCTTCCCGGTCTGGACTGGGCGATTCTTTCATGATTGATCCCGCGGGGGCAGAGTCTCACGCAAAGCCGCCAAGACGCAAAGAAAGGCCTCGGATCTTTGCGTCTTGGCGGCTTTGCGTGAGATTCTCCGCAAATTACCGCAAAAACGTCTTGGCGGCCAGGGCACCGTCGGCGGTCGGCTTCTTCCCCGCGCCGGCCTCGACAACAGGTTCTTCGGTGCCGACGCCGTCGCCATTGTCGTCGAGCTGGGCGTGCTCCGTCGGCACGCGCTTGTCCTTGGCGAAACGGGCCTCGACCTCCCTGACCGTGCGCCGGTACACCTCCAGCACTGAGATCTTGCCGTCCTTGTTTTCGTCCAACTTCTCCAGGGGCAGCTTCGAGACATCGGCCAGGGCAAGCGGGAACTCCGTCTCGTTGTAC
The DNA here is from genome assembly GCA_963827935.1 of uncultured Planctomycetota bacterium. GTDB lineage: Bacteria > Planctomycetota > Planctomycetia > Gemmatales > Gemmataceae > DATFNV01. The sequence goes on from CAWHCN010000010.1 coordinate 162,774, forward strand.
TCGGCATCGGCGGCGGTGGCCGCGATGACGATGCGGCCCTTGGCGGACAGCGGCCGCACAAACCACCCCGAGGCGGACGTGGTCATCCAGAAGACCTGCTCCCGGCACTTGACACCGGCGAACAGCTTGCCCAACTCGTCGCCGTGAAGATCGGCGCCGGGGAGGTGGAAGGAGGCGCGTTCCCCGTCGTAATCGCCGTGGCCCAGGAAGAAGACCCAGAGCCGATCGGGTGGCTTGAGCGCATCCTTGAGGCCGGCCACCTCCCGCTCGATCGCCTTGCGCGTCGCGGGTTCCTTCGCCAGACCCTCTTTGCCGTCGCGGCCGAACAGGACGTGGACGTCGTCCGGTCGGAAGGCCAGGCCGTCGACCAGCCAGTCGCGCCATTGCTGTGCGATGCTGCCGAAGAACTTCTCGTGCTCGGCGTCGCCCGGCAGACCGACGAGGATCAGGGCGCGGCTGGTGCCAGCGTCATTGGCCGGCTCCTCGGCCGGCGACGTGGGCGTTGCCCACACCACCGCTAGCGCCAGCGCAGCCCCCGCCAGAAGAAGAAGTCGCCCCACGAAATCCCCCTTCCGCGTGTCCCAGTGATGAGTGCGTTCGTTCCGCGGCAGTCCTTCTCTTGTATCACTGGCGTGGGAGGGGGTAAACAGAATTCAAGACATGACCGCCTAGGGGCCCAGACAGAAAGAGGCCGGCAACCGGCGGGACGCTGACCTGCCCGTCAGACGGTTGGGGCCGGGAACGCGAAGGGCCGCGGCGGTGCGTGCCGCGGCCTGGTCATCAATAATCATCGGGGGCGTCCCGAGGCCACCCCCGCCCTACTTGGGGGCGAGCATGGCAACCATCCGCTTGCCCTCCATCAGCGGTGGCCGCTCCACCTTGCCGACGTCGGCCAGCTTCTCCAGCACCATGTCCAGCACGCGCCGGCCCTCGGCCATGTGCTGAAGCTCCCGGCCGCGGAAGATCACGTACACCTGCACCCGGTCCTTGTGCTCCAGGAACTTGCGCGCCTGGCTGACCTTGGTGTCCACGTCGTGTTCGCCCGTCTTGGGGCGGACGCGGATCTCCTTGAGCTTCTGCTGCGGGGCACTGCTCTTCTGCTTCTTGCGTCCCAGCTCGAACTTGAACTTGCCGTAGTCCATGATCTTGCAGACCGGCGGCCGCTCCTGGGCCGCCACCTCGACCAGGTCGAGACCGGCCTCCCGGGCCATCTCCAGCGCCTGCGCGGTCGGCACGACGCCGTGCTGCTCGCCGGCGGGGCCGATGAGGCGAATCGGGCTGAGTCGGATCTGCTCGTTGATGCGATGAAGAGGGGCCGGGGCGCGGTCGCGGACGAACGGCTGTGGGAATCGTGGCAAAGAAGCGTCTCCTGAAAAGCCGGGCGACAAGGCGGCTCGCGTCCGAGCCGCAGCCGGGCCATTCTACGTTCGGCGCCAGGCCAGGGCAATTTGAGGCGAAAGGGCAGCGAGGGCGGCATCTTCGCCGGCGGCAGGAAGGTCACGCGGCTCGTTATCTCCGCCACCTGCAACCTGACCGACCGTAACCCCGCCGATACCGGCGTAACGGTGTCTGAATACCCTTGGGCGCGCGAGCTATCATTTCCGCGGGCGGCGCCATACAATGCTGAGGTACTTGGGTCGAGTGAACGGTTCTGCGGTCGCGTCAGCTTCCTCTCACCCTTTCTTCTCCCCCTCGTAAGTGCGTTTTTCCATCCAGGCGTGAAGCCGCGCCGCTGGGTGCGGGTCGCGCCAGTCTCTGTGGAGGCCCTCCATGGGTAGGAAGTTGTACGTCGGGAACCTCAGCTACGACGTGACAGACAGGCGCTGGAGCAGATGTTGCGCAGTTCGGCACGGTCGAGTCGGCCCAGGTCATCATGGACCGGGACACCGGCCGCTCGAAGGGCTTCGGGTTCGTGGAGATGAAGACCGATCAGGAGGCGCAGGCGGCCATCGCCGGCCTCAACGGCCAGATGTCCGGCGGCCGCAGCCTTACAGTCAACGAGGCCAAGCCGCGTGAGGACCGCGGCGGCCGTGGGGGCGGGGGCGGGGGTCGTGGCGGCTCTGGCGGCGGCGGCGGTTACGGCGGCGGCGGTGGCCGGCGCTATTAACCCGGCCATCCGGCGAGGGTGTCCGAGGTCACGGGGCAGTTGCGTGGCGCGCTCTGAGGGACCAGGGGCGGGGACGTCAGTTCCGGCGCCCTCTGGGACGAGGGGCGCACCATCTGCCTACCGGCACCCGGCACTCTCGCTGCGGGTTCGTCGTCGGCCACCTCGGGAGTTTCGTATGCCGTTCAAGGCAATGGGCCTGCACCCCGCGCTCGTGCAGGCCACCCGCGAGATGCGCTACACCGAGCCGACCCCTGTCCAGGCGGAGGCCATCCCCGCCGTCCTCGCCGGCCGCGACCTTATCGCCACCGCCCAGACCGGCACCGGCAAGACGGCGGCCTTCCTGCTCCCCATCCTGCATCAATTGCTGGCCCTCCCCCGCGGCACGACCCGGGCCCTCGTCATCACGCCCACCCGCGAGTTGGCCCAGCAGATCGACGACGTCTGCCTGGGGCTGGCGTACCACACGCCGTTGCAAGTCGGCCTGCTGGTGGGGGGGACAGGGATGGCCCGCCAGGAGAAGGCGCTGCGCGGCGGCGCGGAGCTGCTGGTCGCCACGCCCGGCCGGTTGCTGGACCACATGCGGCACAATCAGGCACGCTTCGACCAGCTGCGCACCCTGGTCCTCGACGAGGCCGACCGCATGCTCGACATGGGCTTCCTGCCGGACATTCGGCGGATCGTCGCCCGCCTGCCCGCGCGCAGCAGACGCTGCTTTTCTCCGCCACCATGCCCCCGGTGATCGCCAAGCTGGCCCGCGAAATCCTCCGCGACCCGCTGACGGTCCAGGTCGGCCGGCGCAGCGCCCCGGCGGTGGGCATCACGCAGGCGGCCTACCCCGTCCCCGAGCACCTCAAGGCGTCGCTGCTGCGCCACCTGCTGCGGAACACGGAGATGCCCTCGGTCCTGGTGTTCACGCGCACGAAGGTGTCGGCCCGTCGCCTGGCGCGGGCCATCAGCGCCGACGGCTTCTCGGTGACGGAGCTGCACAGCAACCTGACGCAGCCGCAGCGGAACCGGGCGATGGAAGGGTTCCGGCGGGGAGACTTCCAGGTGCTGGTGGCGACGAACATCGCGGCACGCGGGGGCTGGACGTGGAGCACATCACGCACGTCATCAGTGTGGACGTGCCGCCGGTGCCGGAGGACTATGTCCACCGCATCGGCCGCACGGGCCGGGCCGAGGCGGAGGGGGACGCCTTCGTGCTGGTCTCGCCCGCCGAGGAGAAGGCGCTGGCGCAGATCGAGCGGCACATCGGGCAGCGGCTGCCGCGGGTGACGCTGCCGGACTTCGATTATTCCCAGTCGGTGTCGGGCCAGACGGGCAAGGCAGGCCGAAGCCCCCAGGGGCGAGACGCCGCGCGATCGCCGAAAGCTGCACCCCAGCCCCAGAGGACCAAGGCGGGGTCGCGTCCCTCGGGAGAGGTGTCTTCAGGCGGCAACCGCCGACCACCTGCCCACCCGCCGCGCTCTCGCCGCCGGCGGTAAAATTCGGATCATCCGCCAATGGCGTGCGGTCGTTGAAAACAGAGGCAGATGAGTGACTTGCTCACTGGGCAAGTCGGCGATCAAGTCACTCCTCTGCGTCAATCGCCTCTGCCACAAGGACTTGCGCCAGCGCCGGAGTGACTTGCTCACTTGCTCACCCATTTGTGGGCAAGTCACGACTGTAGCATTTTGCAACACTCCAGGCCGCCCGCGTCCCGGACGACCTATACCGGGCGGTCCGGCCGATGCTGGCCGTCTCCAACGGCCGGCTCATCTGCCTGTCCACCCCTTATGGCCGCCGCGGCTTCTTCTACCAGGCCTGGGCCAACGGCGGCGACGATTGGCAACGCATCGAAATCCCCGCCGAACGCATCAGCCGCATCAAGCCCACCTTCCTCGACGAGGAGCGCCGCCAGCACGGCGACTCCTACGTCCGCCAGGAGTACGGCTGTTCGTTCGAAGCCCTGGAGGGGCTGGTCTACCCCGATTTCGCCCGCGTGGTGGTCCCCGGCCCGGCCCCGGCCGGCACCCCGGTCGGCGGCCTCGACTTCGGCGTCCGCAACCCCTTCGCCGCCGTCTGGGGCGTCCTCGACCGCGACGACATCCTCTGGCTGACCGGCGAGCACTACTGCCGCAACCACACCCTCGATTTCCACAAGCAGCACATGCCGCGCGAGGTGATGTGGTACTGCGACCCGGCCGGGGCCCGCGAGCGCATCGAGCTGACCGCCGCCGGCCGCAAGGTCCGCCCCGGCATCAACGACCTCCGCCTCGGCATCATGGCCGTCCGCAGCCGCATTGAGACCAGCCGTCTGCGCGTCGTGGACGGCGCCTGTCCCAACCTGCTCTACGAAGCCGGCCTGTACCGCTACGACGACGCCACCAACGGCCGCGGCTCGGAGACGCCGCTGGCCGAGAGCAACCACGCCCTGGACGCCCTGCGCTACTCGATCACGCGCCTGGACCAGCGCCGCATGGCGAAGGACCGGCGGCCGACGGCGACGGCTGATGGCGCCGCTCCGCCCGAGGCGCCGGCGCCCAAGCAGGATTGCGCAAGCGGTGGGGCAATGAGGAGCTTTGGACGCGGTTGACATGCGGCGGGGGCAGGGTGGCACGCCCTGAGGTACTCCGAAGGGCGTGCTCACGGTCAAGCACGCCCTTCGGAGTACCTCAGGGCGTGCCACCCGCCGAAACCGGCCGCCTCCGCGTCGTGGACGGCGCCTGTCCCAACCTGCTCTACGAGGCCGGCCTGTACCGCTACGACGACGCCACCAACGGCCGCGGCTCGGAGACCCCCCTGTCCGAAAGCAACCACGCCCTGGACGCCCTGCGCTACCTGATCACCCGCCTGGACCAGCGCCGCATGGCGAAGGACCGGCGGCCGACGGCGACGGCTGATGGCGCCGCTCCGCCCGAGGCGCCGGCGCCCAAGCAGGATTGGCGCAAGCGGTGGGGCAATGAGGAGCTTTGGACGCGGTTGACATGCGGCGGGGGCAGGGTGGCACGCCCTGAGGTACTCCGAAGGGCGTGCTCACGGTCAAGCACGCCCTTCGGAGTACCTCAGGGCGTGCCACCCGCCGAAACCGGCCGCCTCCGCGTCGTGGACGGCGCCTGTCCCAACCTGCTCTACGAGGCCGGCCTGTACCGCTACGACGACGCGACCAACGGCCGCGGCTCGGAACCCCCCCCTGGCCGAGAGCAACCACGCCCTGGACGCCCTGCGCTACCTGATCACCCGCCTGGACCAGCGGCGGATGGCGAAGGACCGGCGACCGGCGGCGACGGCGGATGGCGCAGCGGCGTCCGATGCGCCGGCGCCCGAGCAGGATTGGCGCAAGCGGTGGGGCAATGAGGAGCTTTGGACGCGGTTGACGTGCGGCGGGGGCAGGGTGGCACGCCCTGAGGTACTCCGAAGGGCGTGCTCACGGTCAAGCACGCCCTTCGGAGTACCTCAGGGCGTGCCACCCGCCGAAACCGGCCGCCTCCGCGTCGTGGACGGCGCCTGTCCCAACCTGCTCTACGAGGCCGGCCTGTACCGCTACGACGACGCCACCAACGGCCGCGGCTCGGAGACCCCCCTGTCCGAAAGCAACCACGCCCTGGACGCCCTGCGCTACCTGATCACCCGCCTGGACCAGCGCCGCATGGCGAAGGACCGGCGGCCGACGGCGACGGCTGATGGCGCCGCTCCGCCCGAGGCGCCGGCGCCCAAGCAGGATTGGCGCAAGCGGTGGGGCAATGAGGAGCTTTGGACGCGGTTGACATGCGGCGGGGGCAGGGTGGCACGCCCTGAGGTACTCCGAAGGGCGTGCTCACGGTCAAGCACGCCCTTCGGAGTACCTCAGGGCGTGCCACCCGCCGAAACCGGCCGCCTCCGCGTCGTGGACGGCGCCTGTCCCAACCTGCTCTACGAGGCCGGCCTGTACCGCTACGACGACGCGACCAACGGCCGCGGCTCGGAACCCCCCCCTGGCCGAGAGCAACCACGCCCTGGACGCCCTGCGCTACCTGATCACCCGCCTGGACCAGCGGCGGATGGCGAAGGACCGGCGACCGGCGGCGACGGCGGATGGCGCAGCGGCGTCCGATGCGCCGGCGCCCAAGCAGGATTGGCGCAAGCGGTGGGGCAATGAGGAGCTTTGGACGCGGTTGACGTGAGACGGGGGCGGGAGGTGTTTTTCTGAAGCGCGTGAAGTGGTTCGCGGCAACGAATTCCGGCGCCTTTTTTCTGTGGCAAGCGGAGGCGAGAAAAACAGAAACTCGTCAGCAGGTGCTTGACAGCCGTCGGGGCTTGTGGTTGTTTGGGCACGGGGCCGTACCCCCAGGTCCGGCGTGGGCGGCGCACCGGCGCGCTGAATGGGATAGGGCGGCGCATCGCCGCTACAATAAGACGTTCGGCCACCCGTGCCCCTTGCGAACCTTGGGATGTGCGGCTTTGTCTGCTTTCTGGGTCGCTACATGGTCGGCACAATCCGCCGCACGCTGCCCAGTTGCAGTCCTGCGCCCTGCCGGAGTGTGAACGGTGATCGAATCAAGTTACTGGCGTGAGGAACTCAGGACCGATATCCGCTGGCTTCGGGCGAAGCAGCGGTTCAAGCGATGGTCCGAAAAGCACCTGGTGCTCTATGAGCGAAAGCTGATGCTCGTCGCGTTTCAGATCAGGGCACTGCTTGAGCGACCGAAGGTGAATGACCGGGTGAGGGCGCTGAAGCTCCAAGCCGTCAAGTATCCGAAAGTCGGTGACAAGCCCTTCACTGTGGTCGGCAGCGGTTGGCCTGATGAACGGTTCGACCTATCTTCACCAGAAGACGTTCAACTCTCCATCTTGGACGTGTGCAACCAGCTAATTCACTACTACTGGTTGTCCACGGCTTCGGAGAGGAGCAGGTTTACGTCGATCCTCGTCTTCTCCGATTATAAGCGGCACACCTGCGCGTATGAGTTCGAGCTAAGCAGCCTGATCGAATTGTTCTCGGCGTTCGGTGACGAAGGGTCGGCAGTTCACGGTTGCCGCTTCCTCTGGAACGAGAAGAAGCGAGACTACGTGATGGTGGATGCCTAGGGGCCGAGCATCGTGCGGTATTTGGTCGAAGTCGTTGACATCAAGTTCCTTGCCGTCGGCCCGGCAAGTAAACGTGGTCGTTATGCCCCCGCCGTGACGGGGCGCCGCACTGCCCCCCAACGTGGCGCCAGCGGTAGTGGGGTGTGATTGCGTGGTGACTTTCAAGCTACCACGCCCCCCACGGTTTGCATGGATTCTTTAGCCGGAGATCAGCCTATGGGCTCCATCGTAACATTGGGGATTGGTCGGCTCGAAGTCGATTGGGGTAAGAACAACAGCTACACGAACCACTCTAAGTTGTTCTTGCCCACTGACCGAAAGCCCATATCTCACCACTACGTCGATGAAGAGACTCAAGAGCCGATCGAGGACCTCAAGCCGGGCTTTTCCCGCTCATTACGGAGCGTAAAACGTAGGATCGAATTGCTCGGATATACGCTGTCGGAAGCGAGGCGTTGTTTTGAGGAACCGGCTGTGCCGGACGACTACGATCCCCCCGAGATGAGCTTCGAGTTATTTGCGCGCGCTTTAGCTTCGGTTGACGTTCATGCCGTCGAATTGGATCCTTGGTTCGCCGATCATTCCTTGGGCGACTTCGCTGCCCGCTCAATTTTGCGCGATCCCGAATTCGCGAAGCACGCCGAGAGTTTGTCTACGCTGACACGATTCGACGGACAGTTCTTCGAGAACTTGGATCCATATGTTGTTTTACGCTTACTCGCAGAGAACCCTGCGAACCTTGACGGCGCGGTTGAGTGGCGATTCGCGGACATCGTAGAGGGCGGATGGGCTGACGACGAAACGATCTACGAAGGCGTGGGCGACCGGGACCGCTACTTGATTGTCACTGAGGGAAGTTCGGACGGATCGATCCTCCGAGTCGCGATGAGGCTCCTTCGCCCGGACATCGCCGATTTCTTCAACTTCGTTGACATGTCGGAAAACTACCCGTTCACCGGCGCGGGTAATCTGTTCCGTTTCTGCCAAGGACTGGCGCGCATCAAGATTCAGAACAGAGTTGTCGTCATCTTCGACAATGACGCGGCCGGGCGAGAAGCAGAGAACAAGGTCAAGCAACTTATCCTCCCCGAGAACATGAAGGTAGTCCGGTTACCGAATCTCGCCGAATGCGAACGGTTCTTGGCGGTCGGTCCCAATGGGTGCGTGGAACAAGACATCAATGGACGCGCCGTTTCAACCGAATTGTTTCTTGACCTACGCGGGGAGGAATGTGCTCGCGTACGATGGACTTCTTACAACCAGAACGTTGAGTGCTATCAGGGTGAACTGATTGGCAAGGAGGAATACACCAAGCGATTCCTCCAAATGCCGGCCCTGCGAACTGACTACGATTGTTCGAAACTCGAGCTCTTGCTCGATCACATATTCGAGTCGATCATCGGCAACGGCTAAGGAGCAAGAGGGGAGGAGCAAAAGGGGGGAGCGTACCTGTCGCATCTCCATCGCGCCACCGTTGACCCTGTCCGCATTTCTCCAATTGCCCATCTACCGCCGAGCAAAGGGCCAACCAATAGACGAAGCGAAACTCCTCGAACGCATTACCGTGAATCCGAACATCCTTGGCGGCAAGCCCATCATTCGCGGTGGCCGGCTGGCGGTCGAACATGTGCTGGGGATGCTCGCAGCGGGAGACGCTCCGGAAATCCTGTTGCAGGGCTATACCCCTGGCTGGAAAAGGAAGACGTCCAGGCGTGCCTGGTCTATGCCCGCCGGCTGGTCGGCGGCGGGTGGCACGCCCTGAGGTACTCCGAAGGGCGTGCATAACCGTCAACCACGCCCTTCGGAGTACCTCAGGGCGTGCCACCCGGCCGCGTGCATAACCGTCAACCACGCCCTTCGGAGTACCTCAGGGCGTGCCACCCGGCCGCGTGCATAACCGTCAACCACGCCCTTCGGAGTACCTCAGGGCGTGCCACTCAGGCCACCCGGCCGGCGCCCTGAGGTACTCCGAAGGGCGTGCGAAAGCCTCCGCCACCTCATCCCCGTGCGAGTTCCGCCAGCACGCCGGGGTCCATTTCCAGCCTCACCGGCCGCATTCCCGCGTACCAGCGCGCACTGGACCATTCCCAGTCTTCCGCTCGGGCCACCAGGCCGCGGCGCACCGGGTTGGCATGAATGTACTCGATCATGGCCCGCAGCGCTTCGGTGCTGGTGATGGTCCAGGTCGTAACCGCCGCCCGGCTGCCAGAAGCGGTGCCTCAACCGGCGCCCTCGCGCACCGTCACCCGCGCCAGCCATTGCGGTGCGTGGCTTTTCAGATACCGGATTGCTTTGCGGGCGACTGGCTCCTTCACCGCTTGGAGAAAAGCAGCCATCCGTTCCGGTCCGTCTCCGGGGTAGATAAGCAGGTGGACATGCTCCGGCATCACCACGTAGGCCCAGAGTTGAAAAGCGAATTTCGTCCGTGCTTCGTCGAGTGCCTCGCAGAACCACTCACGCGTTCGGTCGCGGTCGAGGAATGCAAAATGGCGGTAGCAGGAAAACGTCAGCTCGCGCGGCTCGCCGGGCTCGTTGTAACGAACGCGGCGTTTTTCGATGTAGGTTCTGCCAGTCGTGGGATCGACCAATCTCATGCGGAAGAGGATACGCTCTCGTCGCATCTGCTGCAAGGAGCGAGTGGCAGTTCGGCACGCCCTTCAGAGTACCTCAGGGCGTGCCACCCGAGCCACCCGTGCGATAGAGGGGGACAGCATCGGGACAGGACCGTGTCCGGCCCCTTTCCCGTCGCTTGCCTTCCGTGTACTTCGGCCGCGAGCGGCGCACTCCAATCTCGACGGCCTCGTGGCTACACGGCCCGAGCGGGGCGCGATAGCATAAAGTTTGCCTGACTGCTCCAGCCCGTGCTAACCCGGAGGCCTCATGCAAATCCCAGTGCTCGTCGAACGTGTCAAGGGCAATGGCTTCCGTGCCCGGGGCACGGAGCCGTTCGCCGTCAGTGCCCGGGGGGCGAGTCGCGAGGAGGCACTGGCCAAGCTGCGCGCAAGATCCAGAAGCGGCTCGAAAAGGGGACGGAACTGGTAGGGCTCGAAGTCGGCCCCCAGGCCAATCCCTGGCTAGAGTTCGCGGGGATGTTCAAGGACGATCCATTGATCGACGACTGGGTGCGGTCCATGGCGGAGTACCGGCAGCAGATCGAGGATGACCCCAATCGATGAGCCGAAAGAATGGACCTCTACGTCCTGGACACCGATATCCTGACGCTGTTCGAGCGGGGATCTGAGACTGTCCTGGCTCGGGTGGAACAGTACGACCCGGTGCAGATCGCAATCTCAGTGGTCACTTTTGAGGAGCAGCTGTCGGGCTGGTACGCACAGGTTCGCCAGGCCAAAGATTCGGACCGGCTCGCCTGGGCCTATGGTCGGCTGGCGGATTCGGTTCGGTTCCTGTCGCGGATGCGGATTCTAGAATATGATGTTTCCGCCATAGCACGCTATGACGCGCTGAAGCGGCGCCGGCTCAATGTCCGCAAGATGGACCTGCAAATCGCGGCGACCGTACTTGAGCGGGATGCAACCCTTGTGACCAGAAATGTGAGGGATTTCAAGCGCGTTCCGGGCCTGTGCATCCAAGATTGGTCCAAGTAGCCCCGTCCGTCGCCCAGCCTCGCGGAGGAGCAAATGGGCCGACCACTTCTCGCCCGGCTCGCGTTTCAGTCCACCGTCGCCGGCTCACGGGCCGTTAACGGTGTGTGCCTCTCCGTCCTTGACCCCCTTTCCCCCTTGTCCCAGGTTGGCCGCGGTTGGCACAGGGGGGTGGGCTCCGTGAGCCATGACATGAAATTCCATTGATGTATCTATGATCCGTGGTGCCAAGAGGTTATGGTGCTCCGTTTCCTGTCTCGGGGGGTTGACAGGAAACGCGAGTCGAGGGGCGTGACACCCATCGTCGCGCAGCTGGCACCCGATGTCCACGCCGGCTGCCCGCTGGTCCTGTTTGCTGGGGTCCGCAAGGCACGGTGCCACGAGGGTGCCAGCACGGTGCCATCAGGGTGCCAGCACGCTGCCACGACCCTGCCACGAGGGTGCCAAGGGTGCCACGAGGGTGCCAGCACGGTGCCATCAGGGTGCCACGGGCTGTCCGAAGGTGTGGTGGCACCCTGGGCTGACATGCTCGGCGCAGGGTTCGGGGCCTCATGCCTTCCGAACGCAGCTACCCTCCCAACAACCCGCCCACCTCCCGACACAGCCGCTCCGCTTCATCCGCTTGCGGGGCCTCGGCGATGACGCGGACGATCGGCTCGGTGTTGCTGGGGCGGATGTGCAGCCAGCGGTCGGGCCAGTCGAGGCGGAGGCCGTCCAGGTGGTTGGCCCGGGCATCGGGCCAGCGCTGCGTCAACGTGGCAAACAGGGCCGGCAGGCGGTCGCGGTCCACCTGGTACTTGTCTTTCACGATGGCATAGGCGGGCAGCTCGGCGACCAGCTCGCTCAGGCGTCGGCCGCGGTCGGCCAGCAGGTTGAGGACCAGGCCGAGGCCGATGAATGGATCGCGGACATAGCCGACGCGGGGGTCAATGACGCCGCCGTTCCCCTCGCCGCCGATCAGGGCGCCGACGGCCCGCATCATGTCGCCGACGTTGGCCTCGCCGACGGCGGAACGATGGCAGGCCACGCCGAAGCGGGCGGCCAGGTCCTCGACCAGGCGCGAGGTGCTCATGTTGATGACCACCGGTCCGCGTTCGTCCGGGGCGGCTCGCAGCAGCCGTTGCCAGACGGCCAGGGCCAGCGTCAATTCCTCGCCGATATAGCGGCCGGTCTCGTCGATCAGGGCCAGGCGGTCGGCATCGGGATCGAGGACCAGGCCGAGATCGCACCCCTCGGCGGCGACCTGGGGGCAGAGTTCGCGCAGGTTGGCTTCCGTCGGCTCCGGCTCGTGGTCAAAATGGCCGTCGGCGTCGCAGCCGCGGCAGACCGGGCGGGCCTGGAACGACTCCAGCAGCCGCCGTCCGAGCGGTCCGCCGGCGCCGCCGTTGGCGTCGAGGAAGGTCCGCAGTTGCCGGGCCCGAATCTTGGGCACGTCCACCAGCTCCAGGACGCGCTGGCGGTGCCAGTCGTCGGCCTGGCGGCACTCGGTCAAGGTGCCGACCTGGTTCCAGGGCACGCGGTGGAAGGTGCCGGCCTCGAAGAGGGCCTGAATCTGCCGGCCGGCGTCGGCACTGAGGACGGCGCCGTCGGGACCGAACAGCTTCAGGCCGTTCCAGGGGGCGGGGTTGTGCGAGGCGGTGATCTGGATGCCGCCGCGGGCTTCGAGGCGGCGGACCGCCAGGCCGACGGTCGGGGTGGCGGCGACCGCCAGGTCGTGGACCTCGCAGCCGGTGGCCATCAGGCCAGCCAGGACGGCGTGGCGGACCAGGTCGCCGCTGGGCCGGCCATCGCGGCTCAGGACGATGCGGCCGCCGCGAGTCGAGGTGCCCAACGCCTCGGCAAACGCCGTCGCGGCCGCCGGCGTCAGCCCCTCGCCGACGATCCCGCGGATCCCCGAGACGCTCACGATCAGCCCACTGGCCTGGGTCACCGTATTTGCCTCCGTTGCCCGTGGGGAATAACCCTCAAGGTCGGCAAGGTCGTTCGCCGATGATAGCGATGCGCGGTTCTCTTTCGGAACCGCCCGCTCGTCCCCCCTCTGCCCTCGGGGGAGAGGGGTTGGGGGTGAGGGGGCTGAGTCTACAATTCTCACCACAAAGGACACAAAGAACACAAAGAAGAGAAGGCCGAGGAGCATGAGCCGGGACAGAGTCCACGGTGTGGCGAGACACCAGGTAGGCTCCGGAGGCCGCAATGCCTTGCGATTTCCCGTTCTTTGTGTTCTTTGTGTCCTTTGTGGTGAGAGTGGCAAGCTGAACCCCCTCACCCCCGACCCCTCTCCCCCGAGGGGAGGGGGAGAGGTAGCTCCTCCGAGCAAGGTATGCGTTTCGGCGAAAACGGCCCCTGGCGGCGGCGGCCGGCTGCGCCCGCGTGGCGCTGGCTGGGAGTTACGCTCTGCCTCCTCAGCGGCTGTGCCGGCACGCGATCTCACGTGGCCCAGGCGGTGAAAACGGACCGCGGCGGGCCGGCGAAAGTGAAACCGTTTCCTCCCTCTACACAGTCCGCGCCGGACGTGGTGGGCATCCGCGTTGACGATCATCCCGACCTGGCGGGCGAGGCGGCGATTGGCCTCGATGGGCGCCTGGGGCTGGAGCGACTGGGCCGGCCGCGGGTGGAGGGACAAACGGCGCAGGAGGTGACCCAGACGGTGGCCACGGCTGTCGGGGTCGATCCCGAGGCGGTCCATGTGCGCGTCGTCGCCTACAGCAGCCAGCAAATCTACCTGTTCGGCGAGGTCTTCGGGCTGCATCGGGCGGTGCCTTACCAGGGGCCGGAGACCGTCCTCGACCTACTCCAGCGGGTCGGCGGGGTCACGGCGGGGGCCGCGCCGGGCGACATCTACGTCATCCGTTCTCACGTCGCCGATGGCCACGATCCAGAAATGTTCCACATCGACCTGCAGGCCATCACCCTGAAGAAAGACGACAGCACCAACGTCCGCCTGCAACCGTTCGACCAGGTCTACGTCGGACAGACGCGGCAGGCGGTGATCGATCGGTGCATGCCGCCTTGGTTGCGACCTGCCTACCAGCGCCTGACCGGCATGAAACGGCAACCGTGAAGGGGCTTGGTCGCACATCCCTCTTGCTCCCCCCGTCGCCAGTCGCTATAGGCCGCCCCGACAGCCACCAGGCAGAGGGAGGCGAAGCGATGGGGACCCTTCAGTTCAAGCGTCCAAAAGTGACCTGGCGTCGTCTGCTCATTGGAGCGCTCGGCGTGGGAGCAGTGGCGGGAGCCGTCTGGCTGGGGCGGTCGGTCTCGGGCGGACAGGCCGAGGCCGCGCAGGTGCCGCCGGCGCCTGAGACTCCGGCGGCCAGCCCCGTCCCGCCGCCGTCCGTCGCGGCGGATTCGGCCGACTACAGCCACCGCGTGGTGGCCTACGTTTTCGGCAACACCATCGTCACGCGCGAACAGCTGGGCGAGTACCTCATCGCTCGCCTGGGACCCGACAAGGTGCTCAACCTGGTCAACCGGCTCATCATCGAACGGACCTGCCGGGATCGCGGCATCATCGTCACCGACACCGAGGTGGACCTGGCCCTGGCCGAGGACATCGCCTCGCTGCGCATCAACCGCCGTGAGTTCATCGACAAGCTGCTGCGCGAATACCACAAATCGCTGTACGAGTGGAAGGAAGACGTGCTGCGGCCGAAGCTGCTCATGACCAAGATGCTGCAAAACCAGGTCCGCGTGGAAGAGGACGATGTCCGCAAGGCCTACGAATCGTACTACGGCGAGAAGGTCCAGTGCCAGGCCATCATCTGGCCGCGGGAAAAGGCCGAGGAAGCGCTGAAGCTCTACCCGGCCATCCGCGACAGCGCCGAGGAGTTCGAGCGCCAGGCCAAGCTACAGAGTTCGGGGCTGGCGGGCACCTTCGGCATGATGGAGCCGTTCGGCCGCTATGGTTTCGGCGACGATGCAATCGAACAGGAAGTCTTCAAGCTGAAGGAAGGCGAGATCACCAAGCTGCTGCGGTCGCCGTCCACCGCCAAGGACACCGATCCCTACACCGTCGTGGTCATGAAACTGATGCAACGTTTGCCGGCCAACGCGACGAAAAAAATGGAGGACGTGCGGCCCGCCCTGGAAAAGGAAATCATCGACAGCAAGGTGCGGGCGGCGATCTTTCAGGAGATGCCGGTGTTGCAGAAGGCGGCCGCGCCAAAGATCTGCCTGAAACCGATCCTCCCCGACGACGACTGGGATCGCAAGATGGACCGGGTCGAGGCACCGGCCAGCGACGGCGTGCCGCCGGCGCAACAGCCCGTGGCTTTCATCTACGGCACAACGGCGGTGACACGCGAACAACTCGGGGAATATCTGATCAAACGCTACGGCGCTGAGCGGCTGGAGTTGATGGTCAACAAGATGATCGTGGACCGGGCGTGCGCGGAGCGGGGCCTCACCGTGACCGAGGCGGAGATCGAGGCCGCCCTGGCCGAGGACATCGAGGCTGCCAAGGCCGGCACCAAGAAGAAATTCATCGAGGAGTACCTGCACGTCAACCAGACGAACCTTTATGGTTACCGCGAGGATCTGTTGCGTCCCAAGCTGCTGTTGACCAAGCTGGCCCGCGCCCAGGTGAAGGTGGAGGCCGAGGACCTGCGCAAGGCGGCCGAGGCCTACCACGGCGAAAAGGCCGAATGCCAGATCATCATGTGGCCGCGGACGCCCCAGGAACATGAGATCGCCATCAAGCAATACGAACTGTTCCGCAAGAAACCGGAGGAATTCGACCGCGCCGCCCGGATGCAGTCCAGTCCGCGCCTGGCCGCCGCGGCGGGGCGCATCCCCGCCTTCAGCCGGTACAGCACGGGCAACGACGACCTGGAGCGGGAAGTGTTCGCACTGCGTGCAGGCGAGCTGACGCCGGTGATCGAGACCCCTCAGGGCTACGTCGTGGCCCGACTGATCCGCAAGACTCCCGCGGACAGGCCGACCGACGATCCGGCCAAGGCGGCGGCGGAACGCGCCGAGTGGGAAAAGGAAATCCTCAGGAAGAAGGCACAGATGCAGATTCCCGCCGAGTTCGCCAAGCTGCGCAATGCCGCGGCGCCGAATATCCTCTTGCAGCCGATGCTCCGCGAAGAAGACTGGATTCGGGACGTGAAAAAGGAGATCGGTGCTCCGCAGCCCGAGCGCGTCAAGGGCGGGGTCGGGCAGTGATAGATAGGTTTGCCGCATGCGGCTCATCATTCCACGTCGCACAGGAAGATCGGCGGCCAGTGATAGCACGTCACCGACGGGCTGGGACCCACCAGCGATTTCGCCTGCTCGATAGCCTCGCGGATGGTCGGGGCGGTGCCGAAGCCCAGCCGACCCGCCACGAAGGCGTCGCCACCAACCGCAATCACCTTTCCGCACCATGCCGCTCCGTAAATCCCCCAGTACCACATGTAGAACGGATGCACGCCGTGGTAGGCGTGCCCCTCGCGGTACATCTTGATGTACTTCTCGTTGTGAGCAAACTCCGCCTCGAACTGAGACTCCATCACCGCCGGGTCGCGCGTCTGTGAGAGCACACGGTCGAAAAACTCCACATAGCTGGGATGATGCTCGGTGTTCCAGCGGTTGTAGAGCGGGTGCGTGAAGATCAGTACGCCCCCCTTTTTTACCAGCGGCTGCCCGCGATAGAGATTGAATCCATAGCCCACGGTCGTCACCCATTGCAGGATCGGGTTCATGATCGAGTTGACGTTGTACGGGCACAGGTAGGGCAGCCCCATGACGACGACGTCGCTAGGCCCCTTGACCTTGACCGCCTGCTGCCGCAGCACGTTGGCCACCGTCTGTTCATGGACGAGATCGACATTCCCCGCGTGGATGCCGGTCAGGGCATAGGGGGCGTGCTGGCTCATCCAAATCCGCCGCCGCATTTCGTAAGGCAGAACCTTGAGGCCAAGCCGGTTGGCGTGAAAGTTGACCGCGTCCCAGGCGTTCCAGGTGCGCTCCGGCTTCTGCAAGTTGCGAAAGAGCGGCGGGAAGGTGTTACTGTTGAGCGTGGTTTCGATGTGAAAGCACTTGACCCGCGGAGCCACCACCCGACCCATGCGCTCGCATGTCCTCTGCAGCATCGACGCCGCGGGGTCCATGTAGCTCTTGCAGTTCATCAAGGTATGGACGTTGTGGTGGTGGCGGATGGTGCGATAGGTCGTAAGGCCCGTGTTGATCGACTTGTGCCCGCCGTCCATCGTGACCAGGTTGATGTTCACGTAAATCAGAAGGTCGCTCTCCGCGACGCGCCTGTTAATCCAGACCTCTTCGTCCTGCTCTGTCTTGCCCAGAAGCACCACGCCGTCGGGATCTTCGGCATCGTGGTTGGTGAGATGGCCTTTCGGAAAGAAGGCGTCGAAGATGCGAGCGCCGAGGATTTCGCGCAGCTCCGGCCCGGTCAGCTTGCGATGCAGGGCGATGGCGCAGATCAGGTGAATATCTTCAACGCCCCGGGCCGCACATTTGTCGAGGACCTTCTCGATGATGCGCTGCCGGATGTCGGGAGTGCGCATCGGCGGCAGGGGGAGCGAGATGTCGTCGAAAGCGATCGTCAGCTTCATTCCCGCTCGCAACTGGGCGGAGAGCGGATCAGAGCCGAGCGGGTTCTCCAGGGCGTTCTCGATGGCGCCGTCCACGTCCTCCAGGCCGGGCAGGGGCGGCGGCGGATAGAGAATCCGCGTGCCGGCGGGAAGACCTTCCCAGACGAACTGCTCGCCGGAATGGAACAGGAACGGCTCGCCGTCGCGCTCGACGATGTGGATGCAGCTGGAGCGGTCGAGCTGCGGGAGAGTCGCGGTCATGTCCAGTCTCCATGCCCAGCCGCGGAGCTAGAGGGCCAGGTCGAACACCGTCTTGACGGAACGGTTCGGCCCCGTGGCCAGCGCCGTCTGGACGGCGCGCTTGTAGTCCGCCAGGGCGAAGCGGTGCGTGACCAGGGGACGCAAATCGACTCGCCCCTGCTGCATCAGACGCAGGGCCAACTCGAAGGTGCGAAGGCGCTCGCCGCGGACCTCCTCGATGCCATAGGCGTACACGCCCATGACGTTCAACTCCTTGAACCAGATCGTGGTCCAATCGACCGTTTTAGGGATTGCGGGCATGCCGACGAGGACGGTCCGGCCGCGCGCCGGGTAAAGCGCAGCGCGTCATCGAGGGATCGCGATGACCCGACGCAATCGAGGACCAGGTCGAAGCCGCCGAGCACCGTGGGCCGACCGATCTCCGGCTGGTGCAGCGTCGCCCCCGTCTGCCGGCACAGGGCCTCGTCCTGGCCGCAGCCGGCGGGAAGGATTTCATCGGCACCCAGCACCTTCGCCAGCTCCTGCTGATGCGGGTGCTTGGCCAGGGCGACGATGCGACACGAGGCGTCGATGGCCCGCAGCGCGGCGATGGTGAGCAGTCCCATCGTGCCACAACCGAGGACGAGGACCATTTGGTCAGAAGCCCGGAGCGTCAGCGACGGGTCGAGTCGAACCCGTCGCTGACGCTTCCGGCTCTGAACATGCGCAGGACGCCATGCAGTGCACAACTGAACGGCTCGAGCATCACCGCGGCCTCATCGGCGAGTCCGTCGGGCACTCGGTGCAACTGTGTCTCGTGCGCCACCAGGGAGGCGGACCAGCCGCCGCCGGTGTCGCGGCAATAGCCAGTCTGGACACCGGCACTGATGTCGCCCCCGGTGACGTTGACGCAATTGCCGTACTGACCAGCTTCGCAGGCCGGACACGGCGGAGCGATGCCCCGGACGCCGCAGTGCAGGGCCGGCTCGATCACCACACGGTCGCCGACTTGCACGCCCCGTGCCTCGGCACCAACCTCCTCGACGATGCCGACTACCTCGTGGCCAAAGGTGAACGGGAACGAGGTGAGCGGCGCGAAGAATGGACTTCCCTCGGCGGTGATGGAGGCCAGGTCGCTGCCGCAGATGCCGCTCAGGATCGGGCGAATCCGCACCCAGTGCGAGTTCGGCAAGCGCGGCGGTTGGACTTCACACAGGCGGAGCAGGGCGAACGAACCGGTGGCCAGGCTCGGTAAGCGCTGGCCGAGCGCCTTGAGCAGAAGCCAGGCGGGGACGCTTTTCACGCACTGGAGAGCGAGCAAGGAGATAGTCCTCAGGACGGCGCCAGCTGCCATTGCTCGACCCGCCAGCCGCGCTGGGCCGCCAGTCGCCGCAGCCGGCGATCCGGATTGACCGCGGTCGGATGGCCCACACAATCCAGCATCGACAGGTCGCCGTGGCTATCGGTGTAGGCCAGGCACTGGGCCAGGTCCAGCCCATGCTTGAGGGCGTAGGCGCGGATCAATTCGCCCTTCCGTTCGTCGGCAATCGGTGGACCCGCCAGCTCGCCGGTCAGGATGCCGTCGCGTTCGACAAGGTGGGTTGCGATCACCTCGTCGGCCCCCAGATGCTCCGCCAGAGGGCGCATCACGAACTCCAGGCCGCCCGTCACCAGGACGAGGCGATGTCCCTGGCGGCGATGCTCGGCCACGCATTTCAGGGCGGCGGGGAAGAGGCGCTGCCGCAGGTTGACGGCGAACGTCCGCTGATGCCAGGCCCGCAGATCGTCCAGCCGCAGTCCCGCGTAGCGGCGGAAGAAGACGACGTTGACCCGGCTGCGGCTGCGACGATCGATCCAGACAAGGCGCGGCACGTCGAGCATCAGGCGCAGGTGCCACAGGGCATAGCGCGATCGGCTGAGGTGCGCGCGCTGATACCACATCAGCGGATTGAGCACGGTGGTGCGCGTCAACGTGCCGTCCACGTCGAAGAAGGCGGTGACTGGGGTGGGCACGGTCGCGATCCTTTCTCCCGCCGTAATCATTCCGCAGCACGCCGGCGCCGCTTCAATTCGGCCCGGAGCCGCTTCACTTCCGCCGCCAATTCCTCGGCCCGCTGCCGTTCGCGGGCAGCCCGTTCCTGCCGAGTCGGCAGCAACTCGCCGCTCGCCAGTTCGATTAGGCGGAGCATGCCACCATCCGGCACCATCCGCAGGCCCAGTTCCGTGCTTGTCAGGCTGCCGTCGCGGGCCGGGCGGAGAGGGACATAGCGGCCCGGCTTGACCAGGCGGTATCCCCGCAACGGCGGGCGCACATACCGGTTCTCGGGGTCGAAGATGAAATACTCGGGTATGCCGATCGACGCGTACAGGTCCACCTTGGGCCCCACGTCGTTCCGCCAGGTCTTCCTTGAGGCGACCTCGAACAGGACGCAGGGCAGCGTGCCTTCTTCCCATACGCGGAACGAGCGCCGGGGGTGGTCGGCAACGCCGCGAGCCACCAAGATGTCCGGATCGCGGCGTTTCGTCGGGTCGTTGAAATCCCAGTAGAGGATCAGGTTCGAGGCAATGAACCAGCCCGGCGGGCCGATCAGGTAATCCTGAAGTGTTTCGTAGAGCCAGTAAATGGCCGCATAGTGGAAGCCGGTATCGCCCATCGGTCGTCCGTCCTCGTCGGGAAACCTGGGATCGATCGTTGTGCCCGGCAACGGTTGAATCGGTACGATCATGGCACGCCCTTTCCCGTCTTCAGTCCCACGACCACCCGGCGCACGTCGTCGGCGATGCGGCGATAGAGCCCAACCCGGTCGGTGTCGTCGTGTTGAGCGCGGTACTGTTCCATCGTGATCGGCGGGGCGAAGGTCACGCGAATCTTCGTTCGTCGCGGGATCGCCTTGCCTTTCGGCATGGCGGCAAACGTCCCCTCGATCAGGCACGGAACGATTGGGACACCCAGTTCCACGCCCAGGAGGCCGATGCCGGGCTTGAACGGCTGCAATTCGCCGCCCACGCTCCGCTTCCCTTCCGGATAGATAAGGACCGGGTGTCCGGACACCAGGACGGCACGGGCCAGCCGCAGCCCCTCGATCACCTTCTCGGTGCGATCGAACGGGATAACCTTCAGGAAGGTATGGAAGAACCAACCCTTGAGGCGGCGGTTGAAGAAGTAATCGCGGGCGCCCATAACGAATAACGCGTGACCGCGGCGGCCAAATGCGGTCACGACGGCGCCGGTGTCGATGTGCGAGCAATGGTTGGCGGCCACGATGAAGCCGCCGGCCGGCAGATTCTCGACGCCGCGGACCTCGAACCCGAACCAGCTCCAGGCGTAAAGGCGCATCAGGGCTCGCGTCACCCCGCGCACGGCGCGTTTGCCCAGGCCCGCCTTGAGCCAAGGGGCGTCATCGAAGACGCCCTTGGGCGCCAGCACCTTGCCCCACTGCGGCACCAGGTCGGGCCGCTCGACGACGGCCACCTCATCGCCGTCCACCCGCTGGCGCACCGCCTCCACCACGTCGCCGAAGGTGTGCAGGGACTGGCCAAGCGACTCCGGCAGCGGCACCCGGTAGTGTGTCTCCAGAGCCAGGAGCAGTTCGACCTTGGACAAGGAGTCGAGCCGCAGGTCGGCTTCGAGATCGCTGCCCGGCCCCACCTGGGCCCGGGGCACTCGTGCCAGACGCGCCACCAGGGAACGCATCCCCTCTTCCAGCGCGGGCTGGGGCCCGTGGGTTGTGCCGTTCTGTCCGGCGGGATGCGGCGTCGGCAGGGCCGGAGGATTGGGCGTCCCGATTGCCGCTGGGCGCGAGGAACGCAGCCGGTGCACCAGCTCGGCCTTGACGCGAGGCCGATCCACCACCCCCAAGGCGGTCCGGGGAAACTCGTCCATGACGACGTGAATGCGCTGCAACCGCTGATAGGTGGGCAGCGTGCGCGACCGGTGCTGGATGGCCTGGCGGACTCGCTCCTCGAAGGCGGGCGAGTGCAATCCCGCGCGGTCCGGCACCACGATACCGTGAATCGTCTCGCCCAGCACCTCCTCGTCCCAGATGCCGACGACGCAGAGCTGACTGACCTGGGGCAGGCCGGCGTAGAGAGTTTCGACCTCCTCTGGGTAGACATTCTTTCCGGCCGCGGTGACGATGATGTCCTTGATGCGGCCGGTGATGTACAGGTAACGCTCGCGGGTGTCGAGATAGCCGACGTCGCCGGTGTGCAACCAGCCATCGCGCAGGCGCGCGGCTGGCCTCCGGATTGTTGAAATAGCCCGGAGTGACGTTGGGTCCGCGCACGACGACCTCGCCGACGCCGCGCTCGTCACGATTGACGGTCTCCACCTCAACGCCCGGCACGGGAATGCCGACGGAGCCCTTGCGGGCTGCCCCCAGCGGGTTCGCCGTGGCAATGGGGCCGCATTCCGTCAACCCGTAGCCCTCGCACAACTCGAAACCCAGGGCCACGAATTGGTCGAAGATCTGAGGCGCCAGGGCGGCACCGCCGCAGACGAACGCCCTCAGCTGGCCGCCCAGCTCCGCGTGGACGCCGGCAAACAGCCGCCGGCCGACGAACCGCCCCGAGACCGCCAGGACCAGGCGGCTCAGCACCTTCTTGAAGTCGAACCAGAACCGGGCCCATCGGCCCCCATGCGCCACCTGCCGGCGGATCGCATCGTGCAGGATCTGGAAGACGCGCGGCACGCCGATCAGCGTGGTCGCCTGGGTCTCGCGCATCGTGTCCAGAATCACCCGGCTGCGCATGGTGTCGCAATAGGTGACCGTGGCGCCTACATAAAGCGGCACCAGAAAGCCGCCGGTAAACTCCAGCGTATGGTGCAACGGCAGAACGGAAATGAAATTGTCGTTGGCGCGCGGCGGCAGAAGCTGCACCACCCCCATCACATTCGACACAAAATTCCGGTGCGTCAACATCACCGCCCGCGGATCGGCACTGTTGACCCCCGTGGTGAAAATGATCGAGGCCAGATCATCGGGGCCGACCAGGGACGAGTGATGGAGCGGAGCCCCGAGCAAGAGCGAGGAATCGCCTGTGCCCGTCGCTGACGCTTCCGGCTCCGAGAATGGTGCACAGCCGGCGCTGATGTTGAGGAACAGCGGCGCCCCCTCGGCTTGGCGCGTCGCCTCCGAAAACGTCGCCTTGGCACTTTCGCTCGTCAGGATGGCCCGGGCGCCGACATAGCGGGCCATGCTCAGCACATCGCATTCACGGAGCTGTCGATCACCAGGAACCACGACGGCGCCGAGCGAGACGGCGGCCAGGTAGGCCACGCCCCACTCCGGCTGATTGTCGGCGAAGAGCAGCACCCGATCGCCCTTGTGGATCGCCGTGCTGTGCATCCGGGCCGCTGCCTCCTGCACCCGGCGCTGCAGTTCGTCGTAGCTGAGGCGAACCCAGACCCCCTGCCGCTTCATCTGCAAGGCGACGGCCTCCGGGGCCCGGTCCGCGGAACGGGCCAGTAGGTCCGGGATCGTCCGCACCGGCACGCCGCCGCTCTGGTCCAGCTCCTCGTCGGCCAGATTCAGGACATTCCGCTTGAGACCCGGAATGTGGATATTGCCGATATAGTCGCGCCAGTCGATGCCGCGCGGATCGAAGGCGAACTCCTGCTGATCGTCCGGCGACAACGATCGCCACAGGGCCTGCGTGTTGGTCGTGTGGTAGCGCGACTCGATATTGGTGTAAGGGCTGTAGATATCGACGTAGTAGAGCAGCAGATCGAGCTGGGCGGCGCGAGCCTTGAAACGGCGACGGACCCGATCGAGCTTGCGAACGAAGGACAGCGGACGCAAGAGCGCGGCCCCGACCGACAACGGCATGAAGTACTGCCAGACCAGTTTGCGCCGGTAAGCCGCCACTGTGGGGTAGGTCCACTCCGGCGTGGCGATGCGCGTGCCGTCGCGCTCGTACATCGGGTTCTTGGTGAAGTACTCGCGGCCGACCTCGAAGATGGTGCGGAAGTGAACCGGATTCAGCTCGCCCGTCGCTACCTGGTAAACCTTGAAGCCGCGCTCCTCGGCACACTTCGGCGCGCAAGCCAGGATGGCGTTGACGACGTGATCGCAGGGGATCAGGTCGCAGATCGTATACTGCGCGCGGGAAAGTCTTGCAAATGGCCCTTGCCGTAACCGACGAAGAGGGGGTCGCCCATGCGGAAGCCGTCGATCCACCCCGGCTTCGGCTCGGCAAAGGTCGATTCGATAATCGCCGGCCGCAGAATCACCGTGGGCAAATCGCCGCGGTACTTGACCGTGAGCTGCTCGCCCATCCACTTGGTGAAGGTGTAGGTGTCGTGCCAGCCCCGCTCGCGCGCCCGTTTCAATCCGAGAGCGACCAGCTCCTTCTTGGCCAGCTCGCGGTCGGAGCCGCAACGGGTCTTGATGGCAAGGCATTCCTGTTCCAGTCGTTTGGCCTCGGCCTCGACGTCAAAAGTGGGCTCGGCCGCCTCCTCCGGCACCCATCCCTTGCGGGTCCCGCTGACGTAACAGGTGGAGATGTGAACGACGGCATGCAGGCGCCGGCAATCGCGCGCCACGTCCATCATCCGGCGGGCGCCCAGGGTGTTCAGGTTCAGCGACAGATCGAGGCGTTCGTCGAAAACGACGACGGCGGCCGAATTGATGACGACCTCGACCTCGTCGCAGAGCCGGCGGTAGTCGTCGGCGCTGGCGCCGAGCCGCTCGTCGGTAAGATCGCCGTTGATGACGGCCACCCGCTGCTCGACGAAGGCGTCGAAGCCAACGCCCAGGTCTCGCTTGAGGCGGTCGAAGATGCTGGACTTGAGGACCTCGGTCCAGAAGCGTTCGTCGGCGGTGAGGGTCCGGTTAGCCCGTTCCTTCGGGCGCACCAGAAGATAAAGGCGGCGGATGCCGGGGAGGCTGCGCAGGATCTTCTCGACCAGCGCCTTGCCCAGAAAGCCGGTGGCGCCGGTGACGAGCACGGTCTTACCGGTGAAGAACTCCTGGATCGTGCTCATCGTATGCCGCTTACCCGCCTCGCCCGGGAGCCGGGAGGGTCCGTCAGAGAGGCCCCGCCAGCGCCGCAGAACGGGGAGCCCGGGGACTCCCCACCCCAGCGGCAGTCCCCCACTCGCGTATGGCGTTGGACAGAGGCGACAGGGGAACGCATGAAGGTGCATGCCGGCCGCGCAAGGCATCTTATGAGGCCGGGGGAGGGGGCGTCAATCAGGCGAAGAGTGGAGGCCCGGCTCTCGACAACCGCCGCCGACCGCCTTACACTGGTAGCATCGCCAGCACGGGAGTCGCTCTGAGGATCGGTCGCACAAGCTGGCCCCGGTGCCGTGCCCGGGGCGATTCTGGCCATGGGGAGGTACGTCCGGTGAGCATCATTCGCGTGGGCCTTGCCGAAACCAAACACTTCGCGGAAGGATATGAAGCGATCTTTGGCAAGAAAAAGGACAAGAAGGACGAAAAAGAGACCAAGGACCAACCCGGTGCCGGGGAGGAAGGCAACAACAAGAAAAGCAGCAAAAAGAAGAAGTAGACGGCCTCAGCCGCGGAGATGCCCCCCGGCATGCTCAGCGGTCCGCCGGCGTGGGCCGGGGTTTGCGCCCGGCCATTTTTCCGCGCGTCGCCTTGCTGAGAACCCAACCGCCCGGTATAGTGCTCAGGCATTAGTGCGAGAGCTGCGGTTGCTTCCTGGACGTGCCTGGTGTGGAAGCGCGCCCGCGACGGCGGATCATTTAGGCCACCTCCTCAGGGGCAAACCCCGTTGTGATTGGCCATCGCCAATCCCATACGAACCTTGACCCGGCAAGGCCCCATCACAACGGGCTGGGAACGAGCATGCCAGTCACTGACGATTGGTCGGTAATGACCGTCACCGTGGTGGACGACGAGCCCGTCGTGCAGGACGTGCTGGTGCGTGCGGCCCGGTCGTGGCACTACGACTGCCAGGCCGCCGGCAACGCCGAGCAGGCCCTCGAGTTGCTGGAACGACGCCTGACCCCCATAGTGGTGACCGATCTGCGCATGCCGGGCCAGGGCGGGGTCTGGCTGGTGCGCGAGGTGAGGCGGCGCTGGCCCGAAGTCTCCATCATCGTGCTGACCGCGGGACAGGACCACGATGCCGCCCGCCAGTGCCTCGAGGCCGGGGCCGATCTCTACTTTGTCAAGCCGGTCAAGCTCGACGAATTTCATCACGCCCTGGAGCGGACGCGCCTGGGTTATCAGCAAAAGCAGGCCGAGGCCTTGTACCGCCGTCGCCTCGAAAAAGCCGTCCACCGCCAGACGCAGCGTGTGCGGCGGACGTTCCTGTCGGCCATCGACAGCCTGGTGCGGACGATCGAGGAGCGGGATTCCTACACCGCCGGCCATTCGCGCCGGGTCCGCAGCTATGCGCTTCTCCTGGGTCAGGCCCTGGGGCTGGACGACCGCCAGGCGCGTCAGCTCAGCCTGGCCGCCAAGCTGCACGACATCGGCAAGGTCGGCGTGCCGGAGGCAATCCTCAACAAGCCCGCCGCGCTGACTCTGGCCGAGCACCTGCTCATCCGCGAGCATCCAATCATTGCGGAACGCATCCTGGCATCGATTGTCCGCAGTCGGGCCGTGCTTGCGGGGATCCGCGGGCACCACGAACGCCTTGACGGCACCGGCTACCCCGATGGCTTGAAAGGCTCGCAGATTCCGTTGCTGGCCCGGGTCATTGCCGTGGTGGACAGCTTCGATGCGCTAACCAGTGCTCGCGCCTATCGCGCGCCGTTGTCCGCGGGCCAGGCCCTGGAGACACTTCAGGCAGCGGCGGGCAGCCACTTCCAGCCGGAGTTCGTTCGCGCCTTCGTGGCGCTGGCCCCACGCCTGCCGGCGCCGGGTCAGCCCGTTTGAGGCCGCCTCCATCCTTCATGCCCGTATGATAGACTGCACCGAGGGGACGCGCACCGGCCCGCGCATCCTCGAAGGGGGACGCCCCATGAAGAAGATCGCCATTCTCCCCACGTTGCTGACCCTGGGCAACGCCGTCTGCGGCTTCTCCGCCATCATCGTGGCCAGCTGGATCGACGGCGACCCGACCAAGGAGGACTATTTCGCGTACAGCGCCTGGCTCATCGTCGCCGCCATGCTGTTCGACGTGCTCGACGGTTTCGTGGCACGTATTTCCAAGACGGCCAGCGAGTTCGGCGGGCAGCTCGACAGTCTCTGCGATGCGGTCAGCTTCGGGGTGGCGCCGGCCTTCCTGATCCTGCGCCTCAGCCAGGACTGGCGCGACCGCTCCGACCTGGTCTACAACGCCACCGTGGTCATCGCCATGCTGTTCATGGTGTGCGTGATCCTGCGGCTGGCACGGTTCAATGTCGAGAACACGCCGGACCCAGCCAGCCATCGTCGGTTCAAGGGCTTACCATCGCCGGCCGGGGCCGGCTGCATCGTGTCGCTGGCCATCCTGCGCAGCCTGCCGCCGCACAACTGGGCGGCCCTGTCGCCGGCGCTGATGCGGCAGGTCGTCACCTATTCGGCGCCGCTTGGCGGCCTGGCCGTTGCTCTGCTGATGGTCTCGCGCGTTTCCTATCCGCACTTGACCAAGCAGGTGCTGCGCGGGCGGCGGCACTATACTTACCTGCTCCGCATTATCCTGGTTGTCTTTGTCCTGGCGCTGGCGCTGCAACTGGCGCTACTGATTGTTTTCTGGGGTTACGCTCTGACCTTCGCGGTGCGGCACCTGATCATCCTGGCCCAGCAAAGGCAGCCCCCCCCCGACGTCGCGACCACCGGACCGCCGTCTCCACCCGCTGACGAACCGGGACCGCGCCAGGCCACAGGCGGTTGACGCCCATGTTTACCGGACTCGTTGAAGCCCTGGGACTCGTGGACCGTGTCGTGGTCGAAGGCGACGGCTCGCGCCCTCGTCATCGCCGCTCCCTTCGCGGCCGGGCTGGTTGTGGGTGAAAGTGTAGCGGTCAACGGGGCCTGCCTGACCGTGGTGGCCCGCGATGCCACCACCTGCCGTTTCCAAGCCGGACCTGAGACCCTTCAGCGTTCCAACCTGGGCGAGCTGCGAGCCGGCGACCGCGTCAACCTGGAACGCAGCCTCCGCGTCGGCGACCGCCTGGGCGGACACCTCGTCCAGGGTCACGTCGATGGACTGGGCCGCATCGCCTCGCGCCAACGCCAGGGCGACTGGGAAGTGGTGTGGTTCGCCTGCCCGGCCGAGCTGGCGGCCCAGATGGTGACCAAGGGCTCGATCACGGTCGATGGCGTCAGCCTGACCGTGGTGGACGTGACCGCCGACAGCTTTAGCGTGGCCCTTATCCCACACACCCTGGCGCAAACCACGCTGGGATTCAAGGGATCCGGCTCATCCGTAAACTTGGAGACCGACGTGCTGGCGAAATATGTTTGGAAGTATCTGGGAGCGATGAACGTCAATCGTTGATGGGGTTGCTGGCTTAGAGCATTCGGAAAGAATGAGCCACGATTGGCCGACAGTTGTAGTTGTAGGGTGCGTCAAGCGTACTCGCGCCGACGCACCGTTCGTGGCCCCCGGTGCGTCGGCGCGAGTACGCTTGACGCACCCTACGCTTGCTGGCGTGTCGGGCTGGCCGTCATTGTTTCCGGGCGCTCTCATCCGAACCAGGCTGGCATCTGGCCAGCCGGGGGCAGCTTCACGACGCTGAGGCCGCTGATTTGCGGATGAGCCCGGACCTCGGCCAGCGCGGTCTCCGGCGGCAGCGTGTCCAGGTTCAGAACGGCGATCGCCTCCCCCCCGGGCAATTGCCGGCCGACCGTCATCTGCGCGATGTTCACCTGGTGCTTGCCGAAGATCGTGCCGATGTGCCCGATCAACCCAGGCAAGTCGCGGTGGGTGAAGATCAGCATCACGCCGTCCATGAATGTGTCGAGATGATACGGCCCGAGCTGGACCAGGCGCAGCAGGTGGTTGCCGAACAGCGTGGCCGCCGCCGTGTAGGTTTTGCGGTCGGTAACAACATCGGCCTGAATGAGAGTGCTGAAGTCCCCTTTTTTGGGGTTCATCTGCTCAGTCAGCTCGATGCCGCGTTCGCGGGCCAGCAGTTCGGCGTTGACGATGTTCACCGTCTGGTCGAGGCGGTATTCGAGCAGCCCGGCGGTGAAGGCGGCGGTGATGAGCTTGGTGCTGCGTCGGGCCGCCTCGCCGCGGAAGGTGAGGGCCGCCCGCGTGATGGCCCCCTGCGCCATCTGGGCGTGGAGCAGCCCCAGGCGGCGGGCGATGTCCACATAGAGTCTCAGCTCTTCCAGTTCGGTGCGGTCGACGGCCGTCATGTTGACGGCAAAACCGACGACGCCGCGGAGCAGGAAATCAATCAGAAGCTGCGCCGCCTCGCGGGCCACGGAAGTCTGCGCTTCAACGGTGGACGCGCCCAGGTGCGGCGTGACCACGACATTGGGCAGCTTTAGCAGTGGATGATCGGCGGGCGGCGGCTCCTGGACGAAGACATCGAGGGCCGCGCCGGCGAGGTGACCCGACCGCAGCGCCTCCGCCAGGGCGTCCTCGTTGTAGATGCCGCCGCGGGCACAGTTGATGACGCGCGCCCCCCTGGGCAACCGAGCTAGCTGGGCGGCTCCAATTAGGTCGCGCGTCTCCGGACCGCCGGGCACGTGGACCGTCAGGAAGTCGCAGCGCGGCAGCAGCGAGTCGAGATCCGGAACGCTTTCGATGCCGAGCTGGGCGGCCCGGTCCGGAGCGAGGAACGGATCGGTGCCGATCACCTTCATGTCGAAGGCCAGGGCGCGACGGGCAACCTCACGGCCAATGCGGCCCAGGCCGAGGATGCCGAGCGTCTTGCCCGCAAGCTGGGAGCCGACGAACCTGGTGCGCTCCCACTTGCCGCCGTGGAGGCTGGCGTCGGCCGCCGGGACGTGCCGTGCCAGAGCGGTGAGCAGCGTCATGGTGTGCTCGGCGGTGCTGACGGTGTTGCCGCCGGGCGTGTTCATGACGACGATGCCCTTGCGTGTAGCGGCGGCCACGTCGATGTTATCGACGCCGACACCGGCGCGGACCACGGCGCGGAGTTTGCCCGGGTCGGCGAGCAGGTCGGCCGTCACCTGCGTCCCGCTGCGGACGATGAGGCCGTCGGCGGCGCGGATGGCTTCCTTGAGGTCGTCCCCCTTGAGCCCGTTGCGGTCGTCGATCTCGATGCCGGCCTGACGCAGCAGGTCGAGGCCAGGGGTTTCGAGTTTGTCGCTGATGAGGACGCGGGGCATGCCGGACCTTCAAGGGCGGAAGAACACAAACGAAACTTCCACGCGCTGGTCGGCGAGCGAAACGCTATACACCACCTCCAGTGGGGCGACGCGAAGTCGGTACGCAGCACCACTGATGGCGCTGGCGGGCACGGAAAGTCGATGTAGGCGACGATCAATTTCGTCGGCGGCGTCCGCGACGGCTTGCCGGTTGGAGACGCGCACCCAGATTTGGGCAAGCGCCGCGAGCGGGCCGGGCAGCCACCTTACTGTGAAGGGCATCCATCATCCTCCGTCGCCCTCTGCTTGATGAGTTCTTCCAGGTGAGCCCGCTCGACCGGATCCCTCGTCAGGGTCAAGAGGTGTTCAAAGACCTGGCGCGTGGTGCAACTCGGGCCGACCGCTGACAGTTGGCGCTCGATATCGGCAGCATCGGGTAGATGGTCCGATCGCCCGTAGAACCTTTTGACGTTTTCAGGATCGGGTGTGAATCGGCCCAGCACTGCTCCGTCAGCAGCGACGATCTCAACGGACTCCGTTAGGGCGCCGAGAAGGTCGGGCCAAACCTGATCAGCTCGCAGGGTAATCATGGTATAGCTCCTCGGGGCGACACGGCCGGATTATAGCACAAGCGAGACCACTTGCGCCCATACCTTCTGCGCCGCCGCCACCCCCCTCCCAACCTCCACCGCATACCCCATCTCCTTCAGCACCAGCTCCACCCCCGCCAGGGCCGCCAACACATCGAATTGATCGACGTAGCCCATGTGAGCCAGGCGGATGATCTTGCCTTTCAGGTTGTCCTGTCCACCCGCTAGCTTCAGGCCGTATTGCTTCTCCAGCTTCGACAGAAGTGCCGAACCATCGATGCCGTCGGGCACCTTGGCCACGGTCAGACCGTCGGCCGGCCGGGCGGCGAAGATTTCCAGCCCCATCGCCTGGAAGCCGGCCCGTGCGGCCGCGGCGTTCCGCGCCTGCGTTCTCCAGATGTTCTCGATCCCCTCGGCACGAATCTTCTTCAGGCTCAGCTTCAGCGCCTTCAGGAGCGTGTGCGCCGGGGTGTAGGGCGTCTCGCCGGTTTCCAGGTTCGTCTTTGCCTTCTTCAGGTCAAAGTAGAACGTCCGGCGGGTTGGATTCCTGTCGATCAGGTCCCACGCCTTGGGGCTGACGGAGACAAACGCCAGGCCCGGGGGCAGCATCAGCGCCTTCTGCGATCCGGTCACGCAGAGATCGATGTGCCAGTCGTCGGTACGGCACTCCATCACGCCGAGCGAGCTGATGGCGTCCACCAGCAGGACGGCCGGCGTCCTTGCCACCAGCTGGCCAAAGGAAGCCACGTCGTGGCCAACGCCCGTGGATGTCTCGCTGAGGGTACAGCAGACGGCGACGGCATCGGGGTGCTGTGCCAGGGCCTGGGCGAGCTGCTCGGGCTGCACCGCCTGCCCCTGCGGCACCGTGATGCTGACCGGTTCGGCCGCGTACACCTTGGCGAGATTGCGCCACCGCTCACCAAATCGGCCGGCGATGAGGCAGAGGACCTTCCCGCCCGGCGGCACGCAGTTGACGACGGCCGCCTCCATTCCTCCGGTCCCCGAGCTGGTCAGTGTCAGGACCGGATGCTTCGTCTGGAAGACGTATTGCAGGTCTTGCGTAACATCAATGAGGAGTTGCTGCATCTCCGACGTGCGGTGATACGGGACCGGCTTGGCCATCTCCAGGAGCGTCTCTTCCGGAACGGGCGTTGGGCCAGGGGTAAGCAGACGGAACTTCATCGCAATGTCCCTGAGAGTGTGTTCCATTGGCTCCCCTCGCCCCGGTACTCCGGGGAGAGGGGTCGGGGGTGAGGGGTTCTGGCTCGCGGACGTTTAGCCCCCTCACCCCAACCCCTCTCCCCGGAGTACCCGGGCGAGGGGCTGCCAGCGATGTCCCTGAATCGAGCGGGCGACGACAGCCTCATTGTAGGACATTCGCCGGTGGGGTATCGTGGGCGCAAGAGCCGCCCTTGCTCGCGTTCTTGCGCCAAGAGGCTCGGCGGTGAATGGGGGATTCATCGCGGCCTGCGGGCCATTGGCCCAACCAACGGAGGGACCGCTCATGTCCACCAAGTTTGTCTGCGTTCATTGCGGCCACAAGCTGAAGGCCCTGCCCGATGCGGCGGGCAAAGCGTGCCGCTGCCCGGAGTGCGGCAAGGTCATGCCGATCCCGGGGCCCGAAGCCGCACCCTCCGGTCCGGTGGTCACCGAGCGGCGGCGCTGGCTCCTCGGAGCCGGCCTGACTACCGGGCTGCTGGTCCTGGTGGCCGTGGCCGTCTTCGCCTACTTCGCATTCCGGCCCCTCGATGTCAATCAGGCGCTCGCCAATCTGAAGGGCGACGATCCGGGCGCCTGCGCCAAAGCCCTGGTCTGGCTGGCCGAGGCCACCCCCAAGGATGACCACCGCGGTGCGGTCACCGCGGCGCTGGAACCGATCCTCTTGCAGGGTGACGTTCGCCGCCAGCTCGACCCCGACCTGGTGCTCCGCGTCTATCTGCACTGGGCCGATCAGAACAACATCCCCACCCTGGTCCGTCTGGTGGATCATCCGACGGTGCCGGACTGGAAACCTGAGAAGACGGGGCGAGCCATGGAGGTCTTGGGTCAGCTCCACGATCCGCGGGCGGCGACGGTCCTCGCCGATAAGCTGCCCGATCCGGATTTGCACGACGAGGCCGTGGCCGATCTGAAGCTGCTGGGATCCGACGCGGCCGATGCCGTAATCCCCTATCGCTTTGACGGCGACCCGGGCACGCGCCAGCGGGCCGACGAGGTGCTGGCGTCGTTCGGTACGCCGCCCATGGCGCTGGAAGGCGAGGCCATCCTCCGGTTGCAGTCGAATGATCCGGTGGCCCACGAAACGGCCGCCGCCTGGCTGGCCGACAATGCCCCGGAGGTCGGCTCCACGCACCGCGTGATGGCGGCCAAGCTACTGGCCGGACTCCTGGGGGATCTCGCTCCTCATGCCAATGCGGTGGCCCTCAGTGCGCTGAAACTGTGGGCGACCCCGGAGGTGGTGCCGCAACTTGTCGATTACGCCCGCCGGCAGGAAAAGGCCGGTCCGGGGAAGAGCAATCTCGCCAACAACCAGGCCTGGATCGATGTACTGTCAAACTTCAACGACGACGCGGCAGCCCAGGCCATTGCCTTGCGGCTGAAGGATCCCGCCCTGCGGTCCAAGGCTTCGCAGGCGCTCTTGAAGCTGGGTCCGGCGGCCACCGCCGCGATCCTGCCTTACCTGGATCACCCGGACCCCAATGTGAGCAAGGAAGCACGGAGCCTGGCTCGCTTGCTGAACATCCCGGAGGATCGGGAAGTCGCCCAGTTGCTGGCCGATGTCGCCAGTCCCAGCAAGGTGCGCCAGCCGGGCCGCGCTGCAACAGCTCGCCGCCCTGCGGCCCGACGACGCCTGCCGCACGCAGGTGGCCGCCGCCCTAAACGCCTTACTGCTCGATCCGGACCAGGGCATTCGAGAGGACGCCCTGCATGCCGTGCAGACCTGGGCCGCCCCAATCAACGCCCCCACGTTGACCCGGATCTTCGGGAACTTCCAGCCGCTGGGGTGGGCACGCGACCCGCGCGTGGTCCAGCGCGTGACGGCGGCCCTGATCGCCATCGGTCCGCCGGCCGAGGAGGCGGTCATCCCCTTGCTGCAATCGCCGGACGGGTTGGTTCGCAACGAAGCCGCGCGGATTCTGGGCCAGATCGGGACAACCCGGAGCCTGGCCCCGCTGCAAGCCGCCGGCCAGCTCTATTCGGCCGTCGATCCACTCTTCTTCAACCAGACGCTGACCGCGCGGGCCGCGATTGCCGCCCGGCCATAGAAGGCCGAGCTGCCCAGGACGACGAGGAGCCGCGAGCGAGGAGCCGCGCACGCAGTAAGCGGTTTATCAAACCGCTTACTGCGTGCGCGGCTCTATCTCCGCCCAGTCTAACGCCCTGCGTACCGGAACCGGTCCTTGAGGCGCAAACAGGGTTGCTCCAGGCAGTTCCAGGAGAGCCAGACGACAGGGATGACGGCCAGCGCCAGGACCAGCGGGAACGTGAAAACACCGACCCGATAGGCCGTCTCGGACCGGTTGAGCAGCGCTTTGAGCCACGGACCGGGGAGGGTTTCGGCAAGCAGCGACTGCCAGAGGTAGATGCCGTAGCTGTACCGGCCATAGGCCCGGAGCCAGCCCCAGCCGAAGGCCCGGTGCAGCACCCCGCGTTCTGCCGTGGCAGCAGCCCAGACCAGGGCACAGGCGATGAGGGCCGTGAGCGACCAGCCCACCGTGTAGACCACCGGCTCGCGGTGGTCGAAGCCGTGCGTGAATGGAGCCAGGACGACGACACCAGCCACTGCCGACCAGCCGAGGCGCGGCATCCAGCGCTGACACCAGGTCCGCCAACCATCGTTGCGGATGGCCAGCGCCAAGAGCGCACCCAGCAGCAAGGTGTCCAGGCGTGCCGGCGTGAGGCGGTGGGCATCCTCAACGTCGCAGCCCCAGGTGGCCAGCAGGCAGCGTAGACCGAGTGCTCCAACGGCCAGCACGACACAGAGCGGCCCCAGTCCGCGCCGCGGCATCAGGTAGACGACCGTTGGCCAGACCAGATAGAACTGCTCCTCGATGGCCAGGCTCCAGAGGTGGCTCAGCAAGCTGGCCAGGCCGCGCCCGGCATCCAGTTCTGCACGTACAGAAAGAATGGCCAGAGCTGCACGCCGGCCCAGGGATCGTCACCGCTGAGCCGGAGGAACGGGCGCATGCCGCCAAAGACGAAGGCCAGGTACATGTAGTAGGCCGGGAAGATCCGCAGCGCCCGCCGCCAGTAGAAAGTGCGGAAATAGCCAGCTCCGTCGCGGGTATCCAGCAGGATGCCGGTGATGAGATAGCCCGACAGGACGAAGAACAGGTCCACGCCGTAACTGCCCTGCTGCAACCAGTGATGCCACGAACTGGGCAGCCCGGCCCGGCCCGGCAGAGCGGCGTTCGAGCCGTGGGCGGCGAGGACCAGAAGGATCGCCAGGCCGCGAACCCCGTCCAGGGCCGGCACGTGCAGCCGCGAGAGGGGCTGGCCCATCAGGCAGGACTCCGACTGGTTTCGGGCAGGGGAAATTCCGGCGCTTTCCCCACTATAGGGCGCTGGGAGCGGCCATTCAATCGGCAAGGTTTGCCACTTTGCACTAAATTCGCCGGGAATTGCTGTCTGAGCCCCGTTCACGGGGCTTTCCGCGCAGCGGTGTTAGGCCCGGCCCTTGGGCCGGGTCACGAAAAGCCCTCCTACCCGACCTGAGCCCCGTCCACGGGGCTTCTCGCTGCCCATGCCTCGCTCGGCCAGTCAAGGCTGAAGCCAGAAGCCGGGAAGCCCCGTGAACGGGGCTGCAGGAGGGGCAATTCGCGGGCCATTCACCCGCCGTGAACGGCGGGCCGAAGACCCGCTGCGCGGGGAAGCCCCGTGAACGGGGCTGATGAACAAAAATTCCACCAACTTCACAGCTGCTCACACGTCACGACGCACCGGCAGGCGCCGGAGACCGGGTGCGCGGTATTATTACTGGCCAAGGAAGACGATCCCGGCGTGGAACGGCCTGCTCGTTGGAGTTTGAGGGCATCGATGCAAACCCCCGCCCCCCAGCTCAGCGTCGTTGTGCCGCTGTACAACGAAGAAGCGAACATTCCCGAACTCCACCGCCGTCTCTCGGAGTCGCTGGGGAAGCTCCTGCGCGACTACGAACTGGTCTTCGTCAACGACGGCAGCCGGGACAGGACGGACGAGCTGCTCAACGGGCTGCACGCCCAGGACCCGCGGGTGACCGTGATTTGCCTCAGCCGCAATTTCGGCCACCAGGCCGCCGTTTGTGCCGGGCTGGAGCATGCCCGCGGCCAGGGAGTCGTGGTGATGGACGGCGACTTGCAGGACCCACCCGAGGTCCTGGGAGCGTTCATCGCCAAGTGGCGCGAGGGGAACGATGTGGTGTACGCCGTCCGGCAGAATCGCAAGGAGAACGTGTTCAAGCGGGCCGGCTACTGGACGTTCTATCGCCTGCTGCGGGCGATCAGCGACCTCGACATCCCCCTTGACAGCGGCGACTTCTGCCTGATGGATCGCAAGGTGGTGGACGTGCTCAGGCACCTGCCCGAGCGGCTGCGGTTCGTCCGCGGCCTGCGGACGTTTGTCGGCTTCCGCCAGGTAGGCCTTTGCTACGACCGCGGCGCCCGCCACGCTGGCGACCCGAAATACACGTTCCGAACCCTGGCGGGGCTGGCCACCGACGGCCTGGTCAGCTTCAGCAGTTACCCGCTGCGGCTGGTGACCTATTGCGGTTTCCTATCCGTGGCCGTGGCGCTGGTGCTGGCGCTGTGGGTGCTGGGCGATGCGCTCGTTTATCACACGGCCCCGCGCGGCTGGGCCAGCACGGTTGTCGTGGTGCTGTTCATGTCCGCCATCCAGTTGCTCAGCCTCGGAATCATTGGCGAGTACATCCGCCGCATCTTCATCGAGTCGAAGGGCAGGCCGCCCTACATCGTGGGCCAGGTCCAGACCCAGCGTGCGGCTACCGCCCCACCTTCCACTCCCGAATCCGCGGAGAGTGTGACCGCCTCCAGCCCGAAAGAGCGTTCGTGATGCTGCCGCGCTATCTCCCCCCGACGATCCTGGCCGTCCTCGGCCTGGGTTTCTTCGCCCAACTGGTGCGGCATCCGACGCAGACGCTGTATGCACCGCACACCGACTTCCTGGCGCAGTACGTGCCGGTCAAGCACTTCCTGGTGCGTTCCTGGCAGGAGACCGGCGAGTTGCCGCTGTGGTGTCCCTGTCACTACTCCGGTCTGCCGTTCGTCCACGACGTGCAAGTGTGCGCCTTCTACCCGCCCCATCTTCCGCTCTACTGGCTGCCGGAGGCGTGGGTCGGCTGCGCCATGAGCTGGCTGATCGTCCTGCACGTCATCCTGGCGGGCTGGTGCATGTATGCTTACGCCCGGGCCGACGGGCTCGGTCAGGGCGGCTCGCTGGTGGCGGCGGCCGGGTACATGTTTGCGGGCAAATGGCTGCTGCACCTGCTCGCGGCCGGCCACTCCAACCTGACGCCGCTGGCCTGGCTCCCGCTGGTTCTCCTCGGTCTGGAGCGGGCGATCCGCCGCGGTGGCTTGCTGCCGGTGCTCGGGGCCGGCGCCGTCTTCGCCCTGATTGCGCTGGGCACGCATCCGCAGTTCACCTTCTATGCCGGCCTGTTCACGGCGGTGTGGACGCTTGGGCCGGCGCTGGAGAAGGCCGGCGGCATGGGAGGCACCGGGCCACGCTCGTGGCGGCGGACGGCCGGGGCGCTGGGCCGCTGGGCCCTGTGCGGGTTGGCGACCGCGGCCATCGCCGGGGTCCTGGCCGCGGTCCAGCTCCTGCCGACGCTGGAGGCGACGCGAGAGACCGGCCGCGGCCACGCGGCCGTTGCCGTCACCTCGGCGCTTGCGACGCTCTGGTCGTTGCTCCGCCTGGTCGGCCCGCCACCCGCGGAGTTCGGCTGGGAACATCAGGGGGGCCTGGGCGTGGCCTGGCTTTTGGTTGCGGGGCTGGCGGTCTCCCGCGGCCGACCGCTGACCCGGTTCCGCGCCCTGGTCGGCCTGCTGCTGATCGCGTTCGCCCTCGGCGGCTGGATCGTGGTGGACGGCCTGCCGGTCTTCCGCTTCGTTCGCATCCCGACGCGGATGGTCACCTTTGCGGCCCTGCCGCTGGCCCTGCTGGCGGGCATCGCCACCGACGCCGTCTTCCGCGCGGCCCCGAAGGCCGACGGGAGGCAGCGTTTGCCCCGCCTCGCCTGGACCTTGCTCGGGATCGGGCTGGCGCTGCTGGCGGGGCAGGTCGCATTTGCAGCGATCCATGACAGCGAGCGGCCGCGCTTCCACCTCTACTGGTCCTTGCTCCCCGTCGCCGTGGGCGGCATCCTGTGGCTGATGCGGCACCGGCCCGCGGCGCCCGGCCCTGTCTGGAAGAGCGCGTGGGTCGTCTGCCTGGTGGCCGAACTCTGGGCGCTCGGCTGGCCGGCGGTGGATACTTGCGTCGAGCAGGACGTGCTGGCCCCGTCAGCCTGCGTCCGCTTCGTGATGGGGCCAAGCGGGCACGGCCGTGTCCTCGATCGCGATGTGGACCCCAAACGGGCCGACTCGCCGCTTGGCCACGGCTTGCCCTTGCTATTCGACATCGAGGCGGTGCGGGGCTACAACCCGCTCGATGTCTATCGCTACAAGGAGTACCTGCACTTCATCGCCGACGATGACCAGGCGGTCCAGGCCGCCAACCTGGTCGGAGACGTGCCGATCAAGAACCGAGAGCTGCTGGATCTTTTGGGAGTGCGCTACCTGCTGCAACCGAGCGGGCCACCACCGGACGGCCCCGGCTGGCAGGCGGTTGAGACGGATGAGCATCCCCGTGCTTTCAGCTTCACGGCCGGGGGCGTGGTGGACTTCCCTTCCTACACGGTCTACGAGAACAGGAACGCCTTCCCGCGTGCCTTCGTCGTCCCTCATGCCTTGCCCTTCCCGACCCAACGCTCGCCTCTGGCCGCCCTGAAAACGACCGACCTGAGGCAGACCGTGCTGCTCGAAGGGATCGCCGCCGAGGAGGGGGGGGCCACGGCAAGCGGTGTGCGGACGGCCGAGGTGACCGATTATCGCCCCAACCGGGTGACGGTCGCGGTGGATGGGGACGGCGGCACACTGGTGCTGGCGGACGTGTGGTACCCCGGCTGGGAGTGCCGCCTGGACGGTCAGCCGGTATCGCTGTACCGGGCCGACTACCTGTTCCGGGCCACGCGCGTGCCGCCGGGCCGGCACGAGGTCAGCTTCGTCTTTGCACCGGCTTCGTACCGGTATGGCCAGTGGATCAGCCTCTCCGCGCTGTCCCTGTTGGCCGTCGGCGTCCTGCTGCTGGGCGGAAAGACGTTGGTCCGCGGCCGGGCCAAGGCCGATACGGGCCAGTGGTCTGCCTAGCCAGGCTTCAATGGCCTCCGGCGAAAGGCACGGTTGCGGCACGGCCGCGACAGGGCATATGATGATCCCAGGTGCGGGGACCGAGGATCGGCCGCGCCGCTGTCCTGTTACCAGGGAGCAAGCGGCGTGCCGTCCGCGGGCCGCTGGTCCACGCCGACGAGGAGGGTGCTGTGCCGAGAATCCGTGCGACAACGATCCTCGCCGTCCGCCGCCACGACAAGGTGGCCCTGGGCGGCGATGGACAGGTGACGCTGGGCAACGTGGTGATGAAGAGCGACGCACGCAAAATCCGCCGGCTGCACGGCGGCAAGGTGCTGGTCGGCTTTGCCGGTGCCAGCGCCGATGCCTTCGCCCTGCTGGAACGCTTCGAGGCCAAGCTGAAGGATCACCAGGGGAGCGTGCCGCGGGCCGCCACTGAGCTGGCCAAGGACTGGCGGACCGATCGCGCCCTGCGCCGCCTGGAGGCGATGATGATCGCCGTCGATCGCGACAACCTGCTGGTGGTCAGCGGCACGGGCGACGTGATCCAACCGACCGACGGAGCCGTGGCCATCGGCTCGGGCGGCAGCTACGCCCTGGCGGCAGCCCGGGCACTTTTGGCGCATTCGGAGATGAGCGCCGCCGAGATCGTCCGCGCCGCCCTGGAGATCGCCGGCGACCTGTGCATCTACACCAATCGGAACATTGAGGTTGAGGAAGTGTAATTGTTTAGCCGCCGCCCTGTGGGCGGCGGCTAAACGGAGGGAATGACACGTGGCCGACCTGACTCCCCGCCAGATCGTGCGTGAGCTGGACAAATACATCGTCGGCCAGGATGCGGCGAAACGTGCCGTGGCCGTCGCCATCCGCAACCGCTGGCGCCGCCAGCAGCTGGCTGCCCGACCTCCGCAAGGACGTCACGCCCAAGAACATCATCCTGATCGGGCCCACCGGCGTCGGCAAAACGGAGATCGCCCGCCGCCTGGCCCAGCTGGTCGGGGCACCGATCATCAAGGTCGAGGCCACCAAGTACACCGAGGTCGGCTACGTCGGCCGCGATGTCGAAAGCATGGTCCGCGACCTGGCCGAGGCCGCCGTCGGTATGGTCAAGCAGGAAGAACGCAAGTCGGTCGAGGCTCGCGCCCGCGAACGAGTCACCGAACGCCTCCTCGACCTGCTCCTGCCCACGTCGGGTCCCGAGCTGGAAGAGAACGAGGAGAACGAACGCCGTCAGCGCGCCCGCGACAAGATGAAGGCCCGCCTCGAAGCCGGCGACTTTGAGGATCGCAAAATCGAATTAACCGTCGAGTCCAAGCAGCCGCCGGTGCAGATCCTCGGCAGCGCCGGCCTGGAAAACATGGAAATGGACCTGCAGGGGATGCTGGAGCGAATGATCCCCCGCTCGCAGCAGGCCCGCGTGCTGACCGTGCGCGAAGCCCGCCGCATCCTCCTGGAGCAGGAGACCGAGGCGCTCATCGACCGCCAAACCGTCAACGAGCGGGCCATCGACCTGGCCGAAAACAGCGGCATCATCTTCATCGACGAGCTGGACAAGGTCTGCGGGCCGTCGTCGGGACATGGCCCGGACGTGTCGCGCCAGGGCGTGCAGCGCGACCTGTTGCCGGTGGTCGAGGGGACGACGGTGAACACGCGCTATGGCCCGTTGCACACCGATCATGTCCTG
This sequence comes from uncultured Planctomycetota bacterium, assembly GCA_963827935.1. Taxonomy (GTDB): domain Bacteria; phylum Planctomycetota; class Planctomycetia; order Gemmatales; family Gemmataceae; genus DATFNV01. The sequence continues at coordinate 203,142 of CAWHCN010000010.1, forward strand.
TTCATCGCGGCCGGGGCGTTCCACCAGTCCAAGCCGTCGGACCTGATGCCGGAGCTGCAAGGGCGCTTTCCCATCCGCGTCGAGTTGACCGACCTGAAACGCGACGATTTCCTGCGCATCCTGACCGAGCCCAAGCACGCGCTGACCAAGCAATACGCCGAGCTGCTGGCCACCGAGGGGCTGCGCCTGGAGTTCACGCCGGACGGCGTCGAGGCGCTGGCGGACATCGCCTTCGAGGTCAACCGCACCGCGCAAAACATCGGCGCCCGCCGGCTGCACACCATCCTGGAGCGCGTCGTTGAAGACATCAGCTTCGAGGGGCCAGACCTGGCGGAGAAGCGCGTGATCATCGACGGCAACTACGTCCGCGGCCGGCTGACCGAAATCCTGCAAAAAGAGGACCTCAGCAAGTTTATCCTTTAGTGCAGCGCCCAGCAGAGGATTTAGGGTGGCACGCCCTGAGGTACTCCGAAGGGCGTGATGACAGTCAAGCACGCCCTTCGGAGTACCTCAGGGCGTGCCACCCAACTGAATCCTAAATACTTGCATTGACATTGCACTGGCGCCCCCTTTGCTCCGCACCGTCCTCGGAGGACCGTCGCATGCCGCGCTCCTGCGTCGCCCTGGCGCTCCTGTTGGTGGTTCCCGCCGTCCTGCGCGCGCAGGCGAAGACCGCTCCGGCTGCCGAATATGCGGCCGTCGTCGCGGCGCTCGATCCGTTCATTGCGCGCGAAGTCGCCGACAAGCGCCTGCCGGCCCTGTCCATCGCCCTGGTGGACGATCAGAAGCTCGTCTGGGCCCGCGGCTATGGCTTTGCCGACCTGGCGAAGAAGAAGCCCGCCACGGCCGAGACCGTCTACCGCGTCGGCAGCGTATCGAAACTCTTCACCGACATCGCCGTCATGCAGCTGGTGGAGCAGGGGAAGCTCGATCTCGACGACCCGGTCACCAAGTACCTGGACGATTTCAAGCCGATCAGCAAGTTCGACAAACCGATCACGCTGCGGATGCTGATGTCGCACCGCTCGGGGTTGGTCCGCGAGCCGCCAGTCGGCAACTATTTCGATCCGTCGGTGACGGCCCTGGACCGCACGGTGCGCAGCCTCAATCAGACGGAACTGGTCTACGAGCCGGGGACGCGGACCAAGTATTCCAACGCCGGCATCGCCGTCGTCGGCCGGGTGATCGAAGTGACGCAGCAGCAGCGGTTCGCCCGTCATTTGTACAACCGCGTCCTCGATCCGCTGGGGATGACGCACAGTGCGTTTGAGCCGTCGGTAGAGGTAAACCGCGACCTGGCGGCCGCCCTGATGTGGACCTACCACGGCCGCGAATTCCCGGCCCCCACGTTCGAGTTGGGCATGTCGCCGGCCGGCAGCATGTATTCGACCGTCAACGACCTGGGCCGTTTCCTGAGCGCCCTGTTCGCCGGCGGCAAGGGACCCGGTGGACGCATCCTCGAAGCCAAAACCTTGGAGCAGATGTGGACGCCGCAGTTCGCCAAAGAGGGTGAGAAAACCGGCTTCGGCATCGGCTTCAACATCGCGGAGCTGGACGGGCACAAGCGGATCGGCCACGGCGGGGCCATTTATGGGTTCTCCACCGAGCTGGCAGCCCTGCCGGCCGACAAGCTCGGCGTGGTGGTCGTTGCCTCGCGCGATGTCAGCAACGGCGTGACGCGGCACATCGCCAGTGAGGCGCTCGAAGCAGATGCTGGCGCTGCGGGAGCAGAAGGAATTGCCGAAGGTCGAGGAAACGCAGCCGATCGGCGAGGGTGAGGCGCACCGGCTGGCGGGGCGCTATGCCGGCGCGGACGGCAAGGGCCTGGAGCTGAGCGAGCGTGGCGGCCGTCTCTACGCCCTGTCGTTCAAGGGCGGCCCGCAGGCGGAGCTACGGTCCGTCGGCAAGGAGCTGGTGATCGACTCACCCCTGGCTTACGGCCCCAGGCTGACAGTCAAGGACGACACCGTTACCATCGGCAAGGACACGTTCAAGCGCGTCGAAACTGATAAACCGAAGCCCGCTTCTGCGAAGTGGCTCGGCCTGATCGGCGAATTCGGCTGGGACCACAACACGCTGTACATCTTCGAGAAAGACGGCAAGCTCTGGGCGCTCATCGAGTGGACCGAGTTCGACCCGCTCGAGGAAGTCAGCGAGAACGTCTTCAAGTTCCTGGAAGCAACGGGGATGTACCACGGCGAGAAGATCGTCTTCACGCGCGACCGGAAGGGCCGGGCGACCGTGGCCGAGGCGGCCGGCATCGGCTTCGAGCGGCGGCACATCGACGGCGAGGACGGCTCGACGTTCAAGATCAGGCCGTTGCACCCGGTCGCGGAGTTGCGTGCCGAGGCGCTGAAATCGAAGCCGCCGGCGGAACTCGGGGCCTTCCGCAAGCCCGAATTGGTTGACCTGGCTAAGCTGGATGAAACGATCAAGCTCGACATCCGTTACGCCACCGCCAACAACTTCATGGGTGTGCCCCTATACACATCCGCCAAGGCGTTCATGCAGCGTCCGGCGGCCGAGGCGCTGGTGCGGGTCCACAAGAAGCTGATCGCCGAGGGGTATGGCCTGGCGATCTTCGATGCTTATCGCCCCTGGTACGTGACGAAGATGTTCTGGGAGGCGACACCTCAACAGCAGCGCATCTTCGTCGCCGATCCGGCGAAGGGCTCGCGCCACAACCGCGGCTGTGCCGTGGACCTGACGCTGTACGACCGCAAGACCGGCCGGCTGATCGACATGGTCAGCGGCTACGACGAGATGACCGACCGCGCGTATCCCGATTACCCCGGCGGTACGTCGCACCAGCGCTGGTACCGCGACCAGCTCCGCCGGGCGATGGAAGCCGAGGGCTTCCGCGTCTATGAGGCGGAATGGTGGCATTTCGATTACAAGGACTGGGGCAAGTACGCGATCCAGAACCTGACGTTTGAGGGATTGAACAAGTAATTCTTGTTTAGCCGCGGATCCGAGCCGCGCACGCAACGGAGCGGAGTAAGCGGCCATCAGCCGCTTACTCCGCTCCGCTGCGTGCGCGGCTCGGACGTTCGACTACGGCACCGTCAGCCCATCCACGACCCACTGCCCGCCCTGGTTGACGAGCTGGAAGGTGGCCGAGATCATCCCATCGCCCGTAAGCGTGTATTGCAGCGACAGGCGCTGCGCCCCCGGAGCGGCGGGGTTGGCGGGATTCAGCTGCACGTCGGTGTACTTGGTCAGCAGCGGATGCTGTGTGACGAACGTCTTGAACTGGGCCAGCGGTTGGCGGGCTCGAAAGGCCGGGGTGGCGCTGTTGTAGGCCGCGTCGAGTTGGCCGGCGGCCATGTCGTTGAGGAACATCTGGGCGGCGCCATCGGCCTGCTGTACCTCAAATGGCACTGCGTTCTGCAGGGCCGGCGCCATGGCCGCACCCAGGCGGTGAAAGACGATAAAGCCCACCCCGCCGCACGCCAGCACCAGCAGCAACAGCAGGCCAACCACGGAGCCGACGATGAGCACCACCGCCTTGCCGGTGTTGTCTTTCTGCTCCAACGAACGCATCGCCAGGTCTCGGTGGGTGAGGCCAAGCCAGTCCGGGCGGGACAGGGAGTCCCACCACCAGCCTGGGCAACGACCCGCATGATAACCGGCGGCGGTCCGGCAAGCAACGGTCCGGTTCCTGCTTCCCCTTTGTCTCGCCTCCCTGATGCGGTAAACTCACGGCAGGCAAGAAGCCGCTCTGCCACCCCCAGCTAACCCCCAGGGTGCCATGTCCGACAGCATCGCCAGTCCAGTCACCTGCGACATCGTCCTCCTGTTCACCGTCAATGCCAGCCAGGTGCGCGGGGACGAGGTGACCTGCACGCTGGAGAAAACCTTCGCGGCCGAGATCGATCGCACCCAGGCCGGCAAGGTGGTCCTGGATATGACGGCGGTCACCTACATCACCAGCACCGGGGTGCGCGCCCTGCTGGGGGTACACCAGCGCGTCAAGGCGCGGAACGGGCGCGTGGTGTTGTGCGGGTTGTGCGAGATGGTGGCCGAGGTGCTGTCGATCATGCGCTTTATCGACGCGAGCGGCCTGCGGCCGACGCCGTTCGAGGTCCAGCCCGACGTGTCGGCGGCGGTGGTCAGCCTGCTGGTCGCGCCGCCCCCCGCCGCCTGAGGACAGCCAAATGGCCGACATCAGAGCCCGGAGCGTGAGCGACGGGCCCCGTCGCTCACGCTCCGGGCTCTGATGTCTGGCGCCGCTCTGATTGCGGACGAGCCACCCGCTTCTCTCTATAATGTTTTTGTAACCCCGCGGAGCCCGGGCCGTCGACTCGCGTGACGATCCCCTACCCCAACGAGTTTCGTTGCATGGCTGAACTCCATCATGAATGCGGGGTCGCGGCGATCTACCACCTCGAGAGCCCGACGCCGTCGCGGTTGGCGCCCATCGCCGGGGGCCAGGACGAAGTCTCGCGCTTGATGCCCCGTGTGCTGCTGGACCTGCAGAATCGCGGCCAGCTGGCCGCCGGCTTCACCACCTACAACCCGCGCCGCGACAAGCTACTCGACACCTACAAGCAGATCGGTGGCGTGATTGAAGCGTTCCGGCTCAATCACCACGCCAAGTCGGAAAGTGTCATGCGGGAATACGCGGGCCGGGCCGCCATCGGCCATGTCCGCTACGCCACTTGCGGCGCCGCCGACCGCAACTACGCCCAGCCCTTCGAGCGGCAGCATGGCTGCAAGTGGAAGTGGTTTAGCTTCGCCTTCAACGGGCAGCTGGCCAACTTCGTCAGGTTGCGCGAGGAGCTACTCCGGCTGACCGACTATCACCTCACGCGCGATACCGATACCGAAATCATCATGCACTACCTCAGCCACGAGCTGAGGGGAGAAGAACGGCCCGACCTGGTCGAGGTGTTCCGCAACCTGAGCCGCTGCTTCGACGGGGCTTACAACATCGTGTTCATGAACGCGATGGGCGACATGGCCATCGTGCGCGATCCGAAGGGATTCCGGCCGCTCTGCTACGCCCAGGACGGTCCGCTCTTTGCCGCCGCCAGCGAAAGCGTGCCGTTGTTGAACCTTGGCTTCCGCGATGTGCAATCGCTGGAGCCGGGTGAGATGATCCTGATTCAGGATAATGAACTCAGTATCCAGCGCTATGCCGAACCGGCCCAGCGCGCGCACTGCTTCTTCGAGTGGATTTACTTCGCCAACGTGGCCAGCGTGCTCGACGAGCGCAGCGTTTACCTGGCGCGGGCGGCCCTGGGCAAGGAGCTAGCCCGGCAGGAGCGGGCCCTGGGCCGCGTGCCGCTCGACCGCGACACCATCGTGGTGCCCGTGCCGGACACGGGCAAGGCGGCCGCCGACGCCATGGCCTTCGAGCTGGGGCTGCCGTCGGTCGAGGGGCTAATCCGCAACCGCTATATTGGCCGCACCTTCATCGAGGGACAGCACCGCGTCGAGCGTGTCCAGCTGAAGTACACCCCGCTGCGGGAGGTGCTGGCCGGCAAGCGGGTCTTGCTGGTCGAGGACACCATCGTCCGCAGCACGACCATGAAGGCGCTGTTGCGCGACCTGCGCGAGCGGGGCGGGGCGAAGGAAATCCACGTCCGCGTCGCCTGCCCGCCGATCGTGGCCCCTTGTTTTTATGGGATCGACATGAGCACGGTGCGCGAGCTGTTCGCGCCGCGCTATCTGAAGGGGGAGCGACCAACGGTCGCGGAACAGATGGCGATGGCCGGCGACCTCGGCGCCGACACGCTCTTCTATTTGCCGCTGGACGCCATTTCCCGCTGCATCGGCCTGCCCGAAAGCCAGCTCTGCCGCGCCTGCCTGACGCGCCACTATCCGACCGAGACCGGCGAGCGCCTGTTCCAGCTGGCGCTGCGCAATCGCTCCGGCAGCGGCAACGGGCGGACTTACGAAATGGTGACCGCGGCGGCGACGCAGCGGAAGGATTACGCGCGTCGACGCTTTATTGAGTGCTCGTCGCCGGTCTGATCTTGCGAATCTCCGCCCCCACCGAGGGGCCAAACTGGACCATCCAGATGTCACCCCTCTGGGGCGGCCGTGCTTTCCCCATACAAATCCTCCTCACCAAACGCCTCGAAATCGGTTAGGGATGGATCATGGCGGTAAATCTCTTCCGCGAGCGCGGCCGCCGCTTCCAGGATGGCATCGCGCTGGTCCGCCGGCAGTTTCCGCAGTTCCGCCGCCGACCAGTTTTTCTTGAGAACGGAAAAGCTATCAGGGTTCATGGCACAAACTCCTTGCTGGTGGATTCCCGACCTTTCTTGCCGTTCGCGCTCCGGTAGCATTTTCTCGTATTTTATCACCGTGTTGCACGCCGTGTTTGGGGTTTTGAGATGCGTCCCGCTTCTGGTCCGGCTTCGAGACGATAGAGTCGGTCCGATTTACTACGGATACAGACCTCGTTGGTCCTTGGACCAGACCTTGCCGTGATGGAACGTAATGATTATTGCCTTACCATCGGAGCTGGAACTCCACTGCAGCACTTCACCGACCGTTATACCACCCTGGGATGTAGTTTGCACAACCGTCCCTTTTCCCAGAATGTAAATCACGTCCAAATAAGGCATACCTTCTTTGATCTTGAAGAAGTTCTCCCTGGTGACGACAGATTTCTCCGTGGTGACGACAGAATCCTGGTTCTTGGCAGGTGGGCTGTTAGCCTGCCCGAGCTTGTAGAGCGTCATACCCCCGCCCACCAGCGCAGCGAAGATCATCACGGCGGCCAGCGTCCTTCACCCGGCGTCGCCTTGGCCTCATTGCAAGGCTCAGTTCTGGAGTCCGGGATTCTGGCTGTATCGCTGACGGTGGTAACCGCTGGGCATCGCCAGGCGGGAGTGCCGCGAGCATCAGACTCGGAGACGCACCTGCGGGCCAGCGCGCAAAGTCTCTTGGAACTCGTGGGCACTCTGGAATCGGTCTTGGGGTTCCCGGGCCATCGCCTTCACGATGATGGCCTCCAGCGCCGGATCGAGGTCCGGCCGTAGACTGGAAGGAAGGGGCGGCGAATCGTGGAGAATCTGAGCCATGACCTTCAGAGCGGGACCCTCAAAGGGCACTTGGCCCGTGAGCATCTGGTAAAGGATTACCCCCAGGCTGTAGAGGTCGGTCCAGGGGCCAACGCGGTCGATCTGGCCGGCTGCCTGTTCGGGGGCCATGTAGGCCGGGCTACCAACCACGACTCCTTCGGATGTCAACCCTTCAGTATCGTCCACGGGGCGTGCCAGGCCAAAGTCGGTCAAAATCGCCCGGCCCACGGCGTCAAACACGACGTTGCCGGGCTTCAGGTCACGGTGGATGATGCCGTGGCCGTGAACTGCCTCCAGCGCCTCAAGCACCTCGCGGATGACGTGTACCGCTTGGCGAGAATCTTCGTAACGACCCAGTCTCGCCAGCTGTTTGGCCAGCGACTCCCCTTCGAGGTACGCCATGACGACGTAGGGGCGCCCATCCTGCTCACCGACGTTGTAGATTGGGCAGACATGGGGATGACGAAGGCAAGCCGCTGCACGCGCCTCACGCTGAAACCGCTGTACGCGCAGGGCAAGGCCCTCGCTAGGGCCGTCGAACCGGGGCACCTTCAAGGCCACGATTCGGTTAAGCTGTGGGTCATGGGCTTTGTAGACCGTGCCCATGCCGCCGGCACCGAGACACCCCAGGATATGGTAGCGACCGATCAGGGCGGGGTTTTGCCCGTTCGATTCCTCTGGAACAGGTGGTGTCACGTCTTGCGTAGGTAACATGATGTCGTGGCAGACGCCGAAGGATTCACTGGACAATCAAAAGGCCGAATGGGGCGGTTCACGCGCGGAGTGCCATGCGGAATGCGTCCAGGTCTTGGCACTGCCCGGCACGAACGAGGAGGTCCGTTAACCTATTCTCGTCAAGGATCTTCCCGAGGTGTCTGGTAACGTCACGCGGGACGGTCTCGAATCGCGCCGTCAGGACCGCGAGGATACCCTTCTGAAGGGTTTTCGCTCGCATCCTCTGCATCACTGGTAGCTCGAGCATGATTTGTTCTCCTCCCAGGAACTCCGCCAACAGTGCTTCCGGAAACCTGAGCGTGCCCAGCACCTGCGTTACGCCCAGCAGCGTGCCCCGGTCCCGCGGCGGTGCCTCACGCTCGATCCGTTCGGCGCAGCGCTCCAGCAGGCTCTCGGCCGGCCCGTCGGAATGCATGAGCGGCACCCACGGCACCACGCCGACATCGCCCTGAGCCAGGAATTCCTCCGCTTGCAGCGTCCACAACTCGACCGGCCTCCACTCAGCCTGCAGGCGCGACAGGCCCAGCTTGCTGCTCACCTCGTGATGGCCCCCGACCCGAAGAGTCCCTCTGGCACATAACACCAGGATCAGCAATTCCGGCAGATGACCCAATGCAGAATAGGCCAGGGTCAGGTCGTCCAGGGCCTGCTTCAGCACCCGTGCCTCCGCGTAGGTCGCGACCTCGATCAGGACGTAATGCGGCGTCCGCTCGCCCCTGAGGTACACGCGGAGAAGCCCGTCCGGGTACTTGCGGCTCTGTGCGATCTCGCCTGGCCCAGGTTCAATGCGGCGGACGTCCTTGAGGCCACCCACCAGCAGGGCGCCTCGGGCCTGGTTGTGCAGCAGCCACTTGCTGCTCAGGTCGTACCGCTGCCGCGCCATAACGAAGCCTCCGTGCTTGTAATGCATTAGACCGCCGGTCCGCGAACGAGTCGAGAGCGCTTGGTTGAGATTCTCCGAAGACACGACCAGCAGGCACGGCGGCATAACTTACAGTCCAGGGGCCTGACACTCGCTATAGTACCGAGACGGAGACTCTCCGACGCCGGCCTGGACATCTCGGCCACGCGTCCGCATCCGCTGGAGACCCCTCATGGACCGCCGCACCTTCCTCGCCGCCGCCGGGGCCGCCGCGGGGACCGCCCTGCTGGCCGCTGAACCCGCCGAACCGCTCTACAACGGCATCCGCCTCCCCTCGCCCTGGCCGCCCCGCCTCAGCGCTCTTCCCAGCGACCCGCTGACGCCACCCTACCTCAAGGACCCACCCGCCGTCATCCCCATCGACGTGGGCCGGCAGCTGTTCGTGGATGACTTCCTCGTCGAGACGACAACCCTCCAGCGCACCTTCCACAGCCCGCGCGAGCACCCCGACAACCCGCTGGTCCGCCCCGACAAACCGTGGGAGCAGAAGGGCGGCCGGGGCGGCATGGCGATGGTCTTCAGCGACGGCGTCTGGTACGACCCGAAGGATCGGCTGTTCAAGATGTGGTATCTCGCCGGCGGCGGCTCCGGCACCTGCTACGCCCGCTCCGAGGACGGCCTCAAGTGGGAGAAACCGGAGCTGGACATCAAGAAGGGGACCAACATCGTCCAGGCGGATTTCCGCGACTCAGCCACCGTCTGGCTCGATCTGGAGGAAAAAGACCCGCAACGGCGTTACAAGTTTCTGCGCTCGCACAGCGAGGCCGGCCGCTTCGGTCTGTCGGTCTACTTCTCGGCCGACGGCCTGCACTGGGGCGACCGCGTGCTGCGGACCGGCTCCTGCGGCGACCGCACCACCGCCTTCTGGAACCCGTTCCGCAAGGTCTGGGTCTACAGCCTGCGGCACGGCTGGGGCCAGCCGCGCATGCGCCGCTACTGGGAAGTCAAGGACATCCTCAAGGGTCCGCAGTGGGAGAAGATCGACGAGCCGCCGCTCTGGTGCGGCTCCGATCGCCTCGATCCGCAGCGCGACGACCTGAAAACCGTCTGCGAACTTTACAATCTCGACTGCGTGGCCTACGAGAGCGTGCTGCTGGGATTGTTCAGCATCTGGCGCGGCGACAAGAACATCCCGGCGGGCCGACCCAAGCCCAACGAGGTCTGCGTCGGCTTCAGCCGCGACGGCTGGCACTGGCACCGGCCCGAGCGCAAGCCATTTCTCGCCGTCTCCGAAACCAAGGGCGACTGGAACTGGGGCAACGTGCAGTCGGCGGGCGGGTGCTGCCTGGTGGTTGGCGACGAGCTGCGCTTCTACCACAGCGGCCGGGCCGGCTCGCCGGGCACCGGGGCAACCCGCGACACCGGCGGCAGCACCGGCCTGGCCACCCTGCGCCGCGACGGCTTCGCCTCCCTCGATGCCGAGACGGCCGGAGGCACGCTCACCACCCGGCCCATCACTTTCAAGGGCAAACATCTCTTCGTCAATGCCGACGTGGCCAAAGGGGAATTGACGGCAGAAGTGCTGGACGAACGCGACCAGGTCCTGGACGGCTTCGCCCGGACCGACTGCCTGCCGGTGCGGAGCGACAAGACGCGGCAGGCGATCACCTGGAAGAAGGGCGACCTGGCGAAGCTGGCCGGCCAGACGGTGAAGTTCCGCTTCAACCTGAAGGATGGGCGCATCTACGCCTTCTGGGTCAGTCCGGACAAGTCGGGAGCCAGCCAGGGTTACGTGGCCGCGGGCGGGCCCGGGTTTGGCGGGCCAAGGGAAACGGGGGGATGAGGACCGTGGCTCAGGTGGTCTCCGGGTCCAATTCCGGCATTGGTGTGCGACCAAGGATTTGTAGCCCCGGAGGGGCGGCCGTTGTTAGCCAGGGGCTTCAGCCCCTGGGAAGCCGGCCAAAATAAATCTTCCGTAGCCCGGAGGGGCGGCCGTAGGGCACGGCCGCCCCTCCGGGGCTACCCATCCCACAAAAACGCCCTTGTCCAGGGGCTGAAGCCCCTGGCTAACGACGGCCGCCCCTCCGGGGCTTCCCCCGCGAGGCGAAAATCTGGCGGCGCAACAACGGGAACGGACAAGTGGTCTCCCCGACCTACGACGGGCCAGGGTAGAATCGACAGTCTGGGATACTATCGCCGGACTGGCGACCGGATCTGCGAGATGGGAACTCCCTACGCGCGCAGCCGGTTGGCGGTAAAGAGCAATCTGCACATAAGTCTTGATATGCCAAGGAGTAGCTTCACCGCCAAGCTCACCGCCAATGGCGGTGAGCTTGGCGGTGAAGAACCGGCCGGCGACGAAACGCCTGGCGGGTTGCAGTGGGTCCGGAAGCGGCCTGAGACGGGTCTGGAAGGGTCCGGAGAGCGACCGGAAGCGTACCTGACGGGGCCCATAGTCGCCCGGGGAGATCCGCCTCATGAAGCGAACGCCACTCGCCATCTTGTTTGCCCTGGCGCTGCCAGTGCTCCTGGCGTGCAGCATCGGCCGGCCGGCCGGCGCGGAGGGCCCGCGAATGAAGCCGGAACAGGCCGCCGCCTTCGCCCGCCTGGCCCTCAAGGGCATCCAGAAGGAATACCCCAACAAGCCGGGCGATGTGCTGAACGGCGCGGCCGATGTCAAGTCGCCGCGGTTGACGCACCCGGCCTTTTACGGGTCGTTTGACTGGCACTCGTCGGTCCATGGGCACTGGATGCTGGTGCGGCTGCTGCGCCAATTCCCCGCTCTGCCCGAGGCCAAGGCCATCCGCACCGCGCTCAACGAGAATCTGACTGCCAAGAATCTCCAGGTGGAAGCTGACTATTTCAGTCAGCCCAATCACAAGTCGTTCGAGCGGACCTATGGCTGGGCCTGGCTGCTGAAACTAGCGGAAGAGGTGCACGGCTGGGACGATCCGGACGCGCGGGCCTGGTCGCGCCATTTGCAGCCGCTGGCGGATGTGATCGTCGCGGCCTACATCGCCTTCCTGCCCAAGCAGACCTATCCGATCCGCACCGGCGTGCACCCGAACACCGCGTTCGGGCTGGCCTTCGCGCTGGACTACGCGCGGGCGGTCGGCCACAAGGAGCTGGCGAAGCTGGTGGAGGAGCGCAGCCGGGCCTATTATGGCAAGGATGCCGGCATCCCCGCGGCCTGGGAGCCGGATGGCACCGACTTCTTCTCGCCCAGCCTGATGGAGGCCGACCTGATGCGGCGGGTGTTGCCGGCGGCGGACTTTCCCGTCTGGCTGGGGCGCTTCCTGCCGGAATTGTCCCGCGGCGAGCCGAAGTCACTCCTGGCACCCGCCGTGGTCAGCGACCGCACCGATCCGCAGCTGGTTCACCTGGACGGCCTGAACCTGAGCCGAGCGTGGTGCATGCGGAGCATCGCAGGCGCCCTGCCCCGGGACAGCGCGGCCCGGCGGGTACTGACTGAATCGGCCCACCGCCACGCCGTCGCCGCCCTGGAGCACGTGACCAGCGGCGATTACGCCGGTGAGCACTGGCTGGCCTCGTTCGCCGTCTATCTCCTGACGACACCGGAGCCCCGGTGAACCCGCTTGCCCGGCACTCTTAAAGGTGGAGTCATGGCGCGCATCCGGCCACGCAGCGGCTTCACGCTCATCGAGCTGCTGGTGGTGATTGCGATCATCGCGGTCCTGATTGGACTGTTGGTGCCGGCGGTGCAGAAGGTGCGCGAGGCGGCGGCCCGGGCGCAGTGCGGCAACCGCATGCACCAGCTCGGCATCGCCGCCCATCATGCGCACGACACCGAAGGCTGCCTACCTCCCGCCCAGGGCTGGTACCCGGGCATCCAGCCAGCCGGCGGCGCAGGCTGGGGTAGCACCTTTTTCCACCTGTTGCCCTATCTGGAGCAAGAGAACCTCTACAAGAGCGCCGCCACCACCGGGCCCAATCCGCTGGGGGAAGTCCCGGTGCCGAACCTGCCCTATTACAGCGACGCCACTGGTGTCGGCACACCCAACTTCATTGGCCTGACCTCGCTCTCGGGATACCTCTGCCCGTCCGATCCGAGTGCCACGGGCCAGCCGTACACGGATGTCCTGTTCGGGCTGCAATGGGCCACCAGCTCCTATGCCGGCAATTTCCTGGTGTTTGGGCAGACCGACCAGTTCTTCAACGTGCTGGGCTATCAGGGCACCAGCCGCATGCCCGCCTCGTTCCCGGACGGCACGTCCAACACGATCCTGTTTGCCGAGCGCTATGCGGTGTGCGTGTCGAACGCGATCGCGCTACAGCGTGCCTGCCTGTGGGCCTGGTGGGAACAATCGGGCGTGATCCCGGGGCACGATTACTATCCGTTCTTCGCCTTGATGACATCCAACGGCGACAATATCGGTCCGGGATCGGATTTTCAGGTGCGGCCGGCGGCGGGGAGTTGCGATGCGTCGCGCCCGTCCACCGGCCACGTGGGCGGCATGCAGGTGACGTTGGCGGACGGCAGCGTGCGGCTGCTGGCGGCCGGGATGTCCGGTGCCACCTACTGGGCCGCCGTGACCCCGGCCAGCGGCGACCAGCCGGGGGCGGACTGGTAGAAAGGCGAGCGGCGCGGCGTCAGCCCGCCGGTTCCGGTGAGTACCGGCGGGCTGACGCCGCGCCGCTCGCCTCTCTCATTCGAACAGCTTGTCGCCCAGCGTGTGGACGCGCTCGACGCTCAGGACGAGGGTCTTCTGGATGCTGCGCATGCGCGACATGGCGGTCTCGAACTTGGTCACGCACCCGTCCAGCTCACCGGCAGACGTGTCGGGATAGAGGAGGGCCGACGAGAGTTCCTTGATCGCCGGTTCGATCTCGTTTTCCAGCACCTGCAGGAATTGCCGGCCGAGGTCTTCCGATTCGATCGTCGCCTTGTGGACCACGATCAGGAGATCGCCCTGGGTATTGGGATCGACGGTGCGGTCCATGTCGATCTGGCGTTGCGGGGCGACGGCTTCGTCGGGGGCCTCTTCCTCGGCGGCCGGGGCGGGGGCGCGGGCCTGGAGGAGCATGGCCTCGACCTCGGCCAGCCCGGTCTGGGCCTTGTCCCAGTTGGGCCGCAACTGAAGGGCGTGCTTGTAGTGGGTGGAGGCCATCGCGTGCTGGCCCTTCTCCACGAAGACGTTGCCGAGGTTGTAGTGGGCGTCGGCCATTTGCGGATTGACTCGCAGCGCCTCACGGTAGGCCTGAATCGCCATGTCGATCTGGCCCTTGCGGCGGTAGACCAGGGCCAGGTTGTAATACCCCTCGGCCCGGTGCGAATCGAGCTGAATGCCGCGGCGCAGCATCGGAATGGCGTCGTCAAGCTGATCGAGCAGGTTATAGACCGCGCCCAGGTTGATGAAGGCCCCAGCCCGGAGGGGATCCAGGCGGGTCACCTCCTTGAAGTGGTGGGCGGCGCTGTGCAGGTCCTTGAGCTGAAAGCAAACGGTGGCCAGGCCGTAATGGACATCGGGCACGTCGGCGCGCAGCCCCAGGGCCTGCAAGTAGATGGCGCGAGCCCGCTCCGGGTTGCGCTGGCTGATGGCCTCGCGCGCCTTCATGCAAAGGACGTCGACACTTTCCGCGACCATGGTGCGAGGCCCCCGTTTGTGTGCGAGGGAGCTATGGCGAAACCGTGATGGAGAGATTATAGCCCGCTTTCCCACCTCGCCTCAATCCGAAAAGTGCGCCCTGGGCCGATTCGGGGGAACAAGGATTGGCAGGCAAAGCCTGCCCACCAGCTACAGAAGCAGACCGGACCGGCGCTTCGCCTGCCCACGCCGGGGCGGTTGGCCGGGCTGCCAATTATGACCTAAACTCCAGTCACACCCCTGAAGTGCCCACGGGAGCGAGCATGGACTCGGGGAACGAAACCTGGATCACCGTGCCGGGGCGCATGCAGGCGGTTGGCGGCCGGGAGGCGTGCCTGGTCCATATCTACCCCACCGGCCCTGGCATGGGCAGCCGCTATCCCCTGGGCGATACGCCGCTGGTTGTCGGCCGGGGAAACGATTCGGACATCCGCATCCCCGACAATTCCGTCTCGCGCCGCCATGCCCGCATTCAGCCGGGAGCGGACGGCTACTATGCCATCGACCTGCAAAGCACCAACGGCACCTTCGTCAACAACACTCCCGCCTCGATGTACAAGCTCAGCGACGGCGATTACCTGCGCGTCGGCAACTGCATCTACCGCTTCCTGGATGGCGGCAACGTCGAGGCCGACTACCACGAGGAAATCTATCGCCTGACCATCGTGGACGGCCTGACCGAGATCCACAACAAGCGCTACCTGATGGAGTTCCTCGATCGCGAGCTGGCCCGGTCGGAGCGTTACCACCGGCCGCTGGCCCTCTTGCTGTTCGACATCGACCACTTCAAGAACATCAACGATCAAATGGGGCATCTGGGCGGCGACTTCACCCTGCGCGAGCTGGCCCTGCGGGTCAAGGCGGGCATCCGCAAGGAGGAGCTATTCGCCCGCTACGGCGGCGAGGAGTTTGCCGTCGTCCTGCCGGAAACGACGCGGAAAGGCGCCGTGCAGATTGCCGAGCGCATCCGCGGCCTGGTGGAGGCCCGCCCCTTCGCTTATGAGAACTGCAACTACCCCCTGACGGTGAGCATCGGCGTGGCCACCACCACCGGCGAGCAGGCCCTGACGCCGTCCGATCTGCTGCGCCTGGCGGACGAGCGCCTATTCCAGGCCAAGCGCGAAGGGCGCAACCGTGTGGCGGCCTGATCGCGCTGGTGGGGGTGAGGGGCGGCGCGGTACAATGGGGTCATGTCACAGGCTACCTCGCGTTTGCCGCTGGAATATCCGCGCATGACCCAGGCCGATAGCCTGCGCATCGCAACGCGACTATCTGCCTACTACATCAGGAACATCGTGACGCCCCAGGAAATCATGACAGTTCTGAATCGCGAGCGGATTCATTTTGTGCTCGTCGGCGCCTATGGTGTCGCTGGATGGATGGGTAAGCCACGCGCGACCGAGGACGTGGACGTTGTCGTGGCGGATCGCCAGGTCAAGAAAGCGACACGGACCCTGCTAGCCGCATTTCCGAATTTGGAGGCGCACGACGAGGAAGTCGTCGTGCGCTTGCGAGACCGTAAGTCCGGCGAGGTGCTGGTCGATCTGATGAAACCGCGCTCCCTCTATCGCGAGACGTTCAAGCACACGCATGCTGTTTCCGAGGGCGAGCTGGATTATCGGATTCCCTCCCTGGAAATGGCCCTAGCCATGAAATTCGCTGCAATGATTAGCCCCAATCGGCCAGATGATGCAAAGTTTCAAGACGCACACGACTTCACACGCATGGTGAAGCACAATCTCGAGATCGATACGGACATGCTTCACCGCCTGGGAGAGTTCGTTTACACCGGTGGAGGAGACGAGATTTGCACCAAGGTCCGCCAGGTCCGGGCCGGCGAGCGGCTCACCCTCTGAACTTCTCCTCTTGCTCTCAATCGATTCACCGTCCCAAGATAAGCAGCCCATCCGCGCGTCCACGGCTCTCTCGATTTCGTCTCGACTAATTCTTCGACTTAGTCTATCCTATCTTCGCTGCCTGCCCTCATACTCAGGAGATCGGCGCGATGGCCGCGGCTGGTCCGGCCACGAAATCGAGTCTGTCGCTGGAGGAGGTACATGCCTCGGTACCGATTCCGAAGGCGGGCTGGCGGCGCCTGCTGGCGTTCGCCGGGCCGGCGTTCCTGATCAGCGTCGGCTACATGGACCCGGGCAACTGGGGCACCGACATCGAGGCCGGCTCAAAGCACCGCCATCTGTTGCTTTGGGTCCTCCTGATGTCCAACCTGATGGCGGTGCTCCTCCAGACCCTGGCCGCCCGGCTGGGCGTCGTCACCGGCCGCGACCTGGCGCAGGCCTGCCGCGAGAGCTACCCCCGCCGGGCCTCCTGGGCGCTGTGGATCCTGGCTGAAATCGCCATCGCCGCCTGCGACCTGGCCGAGGTCATCGGCATCGTCATCGCCCTGAACCTCCTCTTCGGCCTCCCTTACCTTTGGGGACTCGTGGTAGCGGCCTGCGATACCTTCATATTGCTGGCCGCCCAGCGGCGGGGCGTGCGCCTCCTCGAAGCACTGACGCTGCTGCTCATCGCAGTCATCGCCGTCAGCTTCGTCGTCGAGATCGGGCTGGCCCGGCCCGACTGGGCAGCGGTGCTGCGCGGCTTCCTGCCGGGACTGGACACCAGCAGTCGGGAAGCCCTGAGCGGCAGCCTGTACATAGCCATCGGCATGCTCGGCGCCACGGTCATGCCGCACAACCTGTACCTGCATTCGGCCCTGGTGCAGACACGGGCTTTCCCGCAGACCGACGCCGGCAAACGGCAGGCGCTCAAGTACAACCTCATCGACTCGCTGGTGGCGCTCAACGGGGCCTTTTTCGTCAACGTCGCTATCCTGCTCCTCGCCGCGACGCGATTCGAGGGGCCGGTCAAGAGCCTGACGCAGGCCCACGACCTGTTGAAGGGGGTCTGGGGTGCGAGCGGGGGCGAGTATCTTGTTCGCCGTGGCGCTCCTGGCCTCCGGGCAGAGCTCCACGCTGACCGGCACCCTGGCCGGGCAGGTGGTGATGGAGGGCTTTGTCCGCCTACGGGTTCGTCCGTGGGCACGGCGGCTGGTGACGCGCCTCCTGGCCATCGTGCCGGCCCTGGTGGTCATCGCCCTGGCCGGGCAAGAGGCCCAGAGCCAGGGCGGGAGCGCGACGGCCTACGCGGACGACCGCCTGCTGCAACTGCTGGTGTTCAGCCAGGTGGTGCTGAGCTTCCAGCTCCCTTTCGCCATCGTGCCGCTCGTGTGGTTCACCGGCGACGAGCGGCGCATGGGACGGCACGCCAGCCCGACCTGGCTCAGGCTGCTCGCCTGGGCGTGTGCCGGCATCGTCGTCGGGCTGAACGCTGTCCTGATCGTGCAGCAAATGAACCTGTGGGCGGACGACGTGGCCAAGTCGGGCGGCAACCCGTGGTGGATTTACGGCACGGTCGGGCCGGCGGCGCTGGTGCTGGGCGCGTTCCTGGCCTGGCTGACGCTCTACCCGCGCCTGGTGCGGCGGGCGGAAGCTCCGGCGGCGGCGCCGGCGCCGGCCTTGGGGCCCGTCCGCTATGGCCGCATCGGCGTGGCCGTCGAGCTGGCCGGCGGCGACGACGAGGTGCTCGCCCAGGCCGCCGCCCTGGCCCGCGCAGCACGCCGAGCTGATCGTCGTTCACGTCGTCGAGGGGCCGGGCGCACAGCTCTACGGATCGGCCGTCGATGACCAGGAAAGCCGCGACGACCGCCGCCGCCTGGCCGAGCTGACCGACTACTTGTGCCGCGAAGGCCTGTCGGCCCAGGGCGAGCTGGGTTATGGCTCGCCGCCGGAAGAGCTGACGCGCATTGCCCGGGCCCGCGGGTTCGACCTGCTGGTCATGGGCGCCCACGGCCATCGGCTACTGGCCGACATGGCCTTGGGCCAGACGGTCTCGCCGGTGCTGCACCGGCTCAACATTCCCATCCTGGTGGTGCCGGCGCGGGAAAGGGTAAATGAACAGCGGCCAGGATCAGGCCGCGCTTCGGATGGGCTGGCCACGGCCGCTTAACAAGTGTACATAATAGACGTAGCCTGCCGAACTCTCGGAGGGTTCGGAAAGCGGTCGATGCTGGCTCCTCAAGCGACAAGGATTACAAGCGTGGAGTGGAATCAGCTTCTTAACGCCGATTGCGTCGAAGGCCTGGCCCGGCTGGAGCCAGGCACAGTGGACCTGGCCTTCGCCGATCCGCCGTTTAACATCGGGTACGAATACGATGTTTATGATGATCGCCGGGACGGCGAGCGCTACCTCGAGTGGACGCGACTCTGGGGCCAAGCCGTTCAGCGAGTCCTGAAACCGACGGGAACGTTCTGGCTCGCCATCGGCGACGACTACGCGGCGGAAATGAAACTCATCTTCCAGAAGGAGTTGGGCTTCACTTGCCGAAGCTGGGTCATTTGGTACTACACGTTTGGGGTCAACTGCACCAAGAAGTTCAGCCGCAGTCACACGCACCTTTTCCATTTCGTCAAGGATCGGAAGCACTATACCTTTGACAACACGGCCATTCGCGTGCCTTCCGCTCGCCAGTTGGTCTACGCCGATGGCCGCGCCGATTCCCGTGGGCGGCTCCCCGATGACACCTGGATCCTTCGCCCGCAGGATTTGCCAGAAGGGTTCCAGCCCGACGAGGACACCTGGTACTTCAGCCGCGTCTGCGGCACCTTCAAGGAACGCGCCGGCTGGCACGGCTGCCAGATGCCGGAACGTCTCCTGGGCCGCATCATCCTAGCCTGCTCCAAGTCCGACGACGTCGTGCTTGACCCCTTCGCCGGCAGCGGGACAACGCTGGTCGTAGCCAAGAAACTCGGCCGGCGCTGGCTAGGGTTTGAGTTGTCGCCCAACTATGCGGCCAAGACGCAGGCACGGCTCGATGCCGCTCAAGAAGGCCAACCGCTGGAGGGGGCGGAAGATCCTCGAGTAAGCGCACCGTCCACGGCTAACGGAAAGAGACGCAATGAGCCCCTCGATCCGCCAATAACCTCCTCCGTTCGTTCCGAGCCCGCAGAGATCAAGCGTGGAATAGCAGAGGCCTTTTTCATCGCTCGTGATGGCTATTCGGCAGATCGAGTTATCACGGACCCGGAGTTGAATCAGCGCTTCTTGGAGGCCTGTCGCCGATTGGGTCTTGCGGGAGAGCCACGAGAGTGGAACTGGCGCCTAATAAATCTTCGCAAAGCGGGCCTGTTCACGGGGCTGCCAAGCTCCCGAAGGAGCAGCCTGACGCCCGAAGAAATCGACCGCTACGGCTATGCGTGCGAAATCGGTCTGCAGAATCTGGTCAAGGAGGGACGTACGCTCGACCAGGTGTTGTGTGAGCCAATGGCGGCCGCGAATTTCGATCGTTACGTTCAATCAATGATTTCCGAAAATGTTACTTCATTTAAGATCCGCTGGATGGCATTATCAATCCGCAAGCGAGCAACCGACTTCCAAAAAGCGGGACGTAAGCTCGATTATTTCCAGCCGTTACCGAGGCGTCGGGAGTTTCTGCCAACACTGGACTGGGATTCAGTGCCTCAAGGCCCGGTCTATACTGGCTCCAGAGTCCCGATCAGAAGTTGTATGTGGGTCAGGCCTCTAATCTTCAGCAGCGCTTTCAGTTGCAATTAGAGAAGCCCCACTTCGACTTCTGGGGCACGGACCAGCAGGATCTCGACGTGCGTTACTCCACCCTTCCCACTGCGTCCTTGAAGGGTAACCAATCACGGTGGATAGCACATTGGACTCCGGTGGGCAATTACTCAGAGTTTGCCGCCCGTTGAGAAGCACTGTTCGCGAGGCATTCCTTGCCGTGCGGGGCGAGCGCTCGCCCGACGTGGTGGTTGCCGACCCAGATTTGAACGAGCGGTTCCTGCGCGAATGCCAGTCGCGGGGCCTTTCGCACCCACCAGCCGCCTTGAACCAGTGCTTGCTCAATCTGCGGAAAAGCGGCGATCTGCAAGGCATCAAATCCAGACGTGTGTCCCTCGGAAATCGGGAGGACTATCGCTTTGCCAGTGAGATCACGGTTCGTTTCTTGGAAAGAAGGGATCAAGTTAGTCTCGATCAGATCCTGTGCGATCCGATACGAGCCGCGGAATTCGACGGTATCGCCGCAGGATTGGCGCCCGGGTTTACCCCCTTCCAATACCGGTGGGCCGCGCTCAATCTTCGAAAGAGGAAGCGACTACGCCCAGAACTGCTCGGCAAAGTGGTTCCTCCAGAGCAGGTGGTAAGCAGTGCGGTCGTGGACTTGAAGCAGGAGCAAATCCCGTCCCGTCCGGGCCTCTACTTGTTCATCGAGCCAAGCGGGGTACTCTATGTGGGGGAATGCCAAAACCTACGGAAGCGCATTGGCAAACATTTGGACCATTCGGACAACAAAGGGCTCGCACACTGGCTCTGGCAGCATGGCGTCACGGACCTCCATGTCGAATACCATGTGCTCTCGCCAGGGATCACCGCCCGAGTCCGCAAGGCGTTGGAGGCCGAGTTGATCATTTCCAGGCAACCGATCTTCAACGTGGCTGGAACCGGCCGCCGATCATGAGGAAGTTTCACACCATAGTGAGGAGTCTCCTGTGTCCGTCGCCAAGAAGTGTCTAGCCTTCTCTGGCCTCTTCGAGGCGGAACTGTTGCTCGAACTGATGCTGCGCTATTCGGCGCATCCTTTAGCAAGCGATGGCGAATTTCGCAATAATCTGCTCGAAGGTGCCGCCGGTGTTCTGCGGAGTTCTGTGGCTGGGCAGAAGCTGATAGAAGACATCCCACCTGAACACATGAACTTCATTGCCTCTGTTTGGTATGCTGAGTGGAACGCATTGGCGAGCGAGGCAGAGGACCCCGGGGGTCAACGCCAAGCGTGGTTGGAGAGTATACAGAAAGCCATACCCTCGTGCTTTTGCACCCCCGAGAATCTGCCTTGAAGGTTCGTTCTCTCCGTCAAAGCGGGCTCGCCGCTCACACCACTGCCACCTTCACACAGTGGATCGGCGGCAGCGAATCGAACAGGCAGGTCCACTCCTCTCCACCCTCCTGACCCATCCAGAGTTGCCCGGTCGTGGTCCCGAAATAGAGGGCCGGGGACTTGAGGTCGTCGATGTCCATGCCGTCGCGCAGGACGGTGAAAAAGGTCTGCTTCCTGGGCAGGCCGCGGCCGAGCCGCTTCCAGGAATTGCCGCCGTTCTCGCTGCGCCAGACCGCCGGCGCCGCGCCCGGACAGGTGCGGGTCGGGGATTCGAGGGGCACTACGTACAGGGTGTCGGCATCCTGCGGATGCACGACAATGGGGAAACCGAAGTCGGAGGGGAGCCCGTCGGCGATGGAGCGCCAGGTGTGGCCGTGGTCGTCGCTGCGCAGGACGCCGATGCCCGGGCGGTCGGGCCAGCCGCCGTGGTTTTGCATGTAGAGCCGGCCGGGCGCGTCGGGGTGCTGAACCATCTTGTGGACGCACTGGCCGAATTCCGGATAGGGATCGGGGACGAAGCCGGCGCCGACGCCCTTGTTGGCCGCCGCGAAGGTTTCGCCGCCGTCCTCGCTGAGGTAGTGCCCGCCGGTTGAGATGCCGAGGTGGACGCGCTTACCTTCGCGCAGGATGGTGTGCATGCAGAGCCCGCCGTTGCCGGGGTGCCACTGTCGGGCGTGCTCGTGATTGCTGATGCCGCCGACCATCTCCCAGGTATCGCCGCCATCCCGGCTGCGGAAGAGGGCCGCCGGCTCCACGCCGCACCACAGGTCCTTCTTGCCGTCGCCCGGTTCGAGTGACCAGATGTTCGCCAGCGCCCGTCCATCCTCCTTGGGGAACGCCGGGGCCGACTTGGTCTCCTTGAACTTGTGGCCCAGGTCGGTCGATACCAGCATCTTCATGCCGAAGAAGGCGTTGCAGCTGGAGGCATAGAGGCGCGGGCTGCTCCGCGTGTCGATCAGGGTGCTGTAGACGGCCACGCCAGGGCCGAAGGGACCCCGCAGCGCGAACTTGTTCCGGCTCTTCGACGCCTCGGCGACGAACAGCCCCTTCTTGGTCCCGATCGACAGAAGGACTCGCTTCGACATGGGTCAACCTCCGGAAACCGCAGGTAAGATGGTGAGGACGTCGCCCGGCGCCAGCAGCGTATCGAGCCCGTCCCGATCGCTGATGTGCAAGGAATTGACGAACAGGTTCACATGACGGCGGACGGCCCCGGTCTCGTCGCAGACGCTGCGGTAGAGCGCGGGGCGGCTCGCCTCGATCTGCTCTAGGGCCGCCCGCACGCTGGTCGCCGAGAGCGGGAACTCCGCAGCGCCCTCGCAAGTGGCGCGTAGGGCTGCCGGGATGAGGATCGTGATGGTCATGGCTAAGCCTATGCCGGATCGTTCTATGGCGTCTCCGGGGCCGGGACCAGCGTACTCCACCGTCGCCATTCTCCCTATTCTCGGTTGCCTTGGGGCGAGGGATCAAGCAAAAAGCACGCGCTCGGGAACGATGGGGCAGTTCCGCCAGCCCGCGGCGCCAGGCAAGGGCAGCCGGACTCGCCCTTGGCTGGCGCCGCGGGCTCGGGCCCCGGAGGCGGCATAGCCGGGTCCAGCTGCGCTGCGAACCCTTCGGATCCGCCAATCCGTTGAGCGCGGTGAAGGATTCAAGTGGAAGGCGCGAAGAGTGGCCAATCGCCGTGCCCGCTGCATGACGGGCCGCTGCCAGGCCATTATAACGGCGCCTGGGGACCCTCGCGCCATGGCACCACACGACCATGAAACTGCACCCTGCCCTGTACCCGCTGGCGGCGCTTCTGGCTTTCCTGCCGCTGGCGTGCGGGTCGTCCGACAGCGTCACCATCCAGGGGTGCGGTGCCACCTTCCCGGCCCCGCTCTACAAGCGCTGGTTTTTCGAATACTACACCGCGCACCGGGACGTGCGCGTTAACTATCAGCCCATCGGCAGCGGCGCCGGCGTGAGCCAGCTTCAAGAAGGCCTGCCTCACTTCGCCGCGTCGGACGAGCCCCTCAAGAAGGAAAAGCTCGACGAGATTGCGGAGAAGCTTGGCCTCGGCAAGGGCGGGCTCATTCAATTGCCGCTCACCGCCGGTAGCCTCGCGCTCTGCTACAACCTGCCCGGCAATCCCGTCCTTGAATTGCCGCGAAAAGTTTACCTCGGCATCGTGCTGGGCGAGATCAAACTTTGGGACGACGACGCGATCAAAGCCGCCAACCCACAGGCGAGCCTGCCCAACCTACCGATCACCTTCGTTCGCCGGGCCGATGCCGGGGGTACGACGTACGTGCTGACCAACCACCTCAGTGCCGTGGACGAGCGTTGGAAGAAAGGCAAGGGGCTGGGTGCCAACAAGAGCCCGCAATGGCCGGTCGGCATCGGCGGCAAGGGCAATTCCGGCGTGGCCGCCCTCATTCAGCAGACACCAGGCGCCTTTGGCTACCTGGAAACCGGTTATGCCGAACTCGTGGGGCTGCCCATGGCGAAGCTCGAGAACCGGGCCGGGTACTTCGTCCAGCCGGCCAGCGCTGCCTGCCGCGCGGCGCTGGCAGAGGCCAAGTTTAACGACGTCCTCGCCGCGGAGGTGCCCGATCCCGTGGGCCAGACGGCGTACCCCATCGTCAGCTTCACTTGGGTGATCTGCCGCAAGCACTATGCCAACAAGCGCCTCGGCGAAGACCTCAAGCATGTCTTGCGCTACTGTTTGCAAGGTGACGAAGGGACAGGGCAGGCCCTGAGCGAGCAGTTGGGATACATCCCGCTCCCGAAGGAAATTGCGGAGATGTCGCGGCAGGCAACCGCGCAAATCAACGCCGAATGAGGGCCCGCCGATGAGCAGCGAACCGACCTCGCCCACCCTGTCGCGCCCGCCGACGCCGTTCGAGCTGGCCGCTGACCGCGTCTTTCGCGGCATGGCACGCGGCCTGGCGTGGCTGGCCATCGGCCTGGTCTTCCTGATCGTCTTCCAGATCGCCTGGACCGCGCGCCCCGCCATTCAGAAGCACGGCACCGCATTCCTTACCACGAGCGAGTGGAACGCCAAGGCGGAGAAGTTCGGCATCCTGCCGCAAATCGGCGGCACCCTGTACAGCTCGATCCTCGGCGTCGCCATGGGCTCGCTGTTCGGCATTGCGGTGGCCATCTTCATAACGCAGGACTTCCTGCCGCCCCGGCTGGAAGTCGCCATCAAGAATGTCATCGAATTACTGGCGGCCATCCCCAGCGTTGTCTATGGCCTGTGGGGCATTTTCGTGGTCATCCCTGTCATCCGGCCCGCCTGCAACTGGCTGCACGACGCGATGGGGGGCCTGCCGATTTTTGGGTCGCGCCTGGCCGGGCCGGGCCTGTTCCCCGCGGCCCTGGTGCTGGCGATCATGGTGCTGCCGACGGTCACGGCGATCTCGCGCGACGCCATCGTGAGTGTGCCGCCGAAACTGCGCGAGGCGGCCTTCGGCCTGGGGGCCACACGCTGGGAGACGATCCTGGCGATCATTCTGCCAACGGCGTCGCGCGGCATTTACGGCTCGATCATCCTGGCGTTCGGCCGGGCCGTCGGCGAGACGATGGCGCTGGCGATGCTCCTGGGCAACACCAACAAGTTCGAATGGTCGCTATTCTCGCCGGGCAACACGCTGGCGGCGCTGATGGCCAACCAGTGGCCGGAATCGGGCCAGATCGAGAAGGGGGCACTCATGTATGCCGGGCTGGTGCTGCTGGGGATCACCCTGGCGATCAACATCATCGGCACGCTGATCCTGCAACGAACCGTCAGCATGGGAGAGGCGCAGCGATGAGCGAACCGAAGAAACCGGCTCCGGAAGAGAAGACTGCGGGCCCGCCAAAGGGTCTGGGCGACGCCATGAGCACCGCCGGCGGCGTGCCGGCGCCGCCGGAACCCGAGGACACGTCGGCCCTGGCCTCGCAGACGCTCAACCTGCTAAGGAAACCGCCCGAACAGGTGGCTGAACCGCCGCCGGAGTTGCGCCCGGGGCTGGGACAGGTTCTGGGCGTAGCCGGTGGGATAGTCCTGTCGGAGCCGACCGAGCTGCTTGACGTGCCGCAACCGCTGGCCCCGCCCCCCGAGCTGGAGCGACGCCTCCGCAAGCCGCGCACCTCGTTCAGCGCCGGCATGAGTGTCATTGCCGGCATCATGTCGCTTATCGCGATGGTACCGCTGGTGTCAGTGCTGGCGATGTTGATCTGGCGGGGTGGCCAGCGGATTAGCCTGGCCCTGTTCACGGAGCTTCCCCCGGCGGCCGGCATGGGGGGCGGCGGTATCGGCAACGCCCTGCTCGGCACGCTGCTCATGGTCGGCATCGCCACGCTGCTGGCCGTACCGTTCGGCATCATGGCCGCGGTCTTCCTGGCTGAGTTCGGCCCGCGCAGCAAGACGGCCGCGGCGGTGCGCTTCACCGCCAAGGTGCTGTCGGGCTTGCCGTCGGTGCTGGCCGGCCTGTTCGCCTACGCTGCGGTGGTCATCCTGACGGGCCGCTATTCCGCGCCGGCCGGCGGCATCGCCCTGGCCCTCCTCATGCTGCCGACCATCCTGCTGACGGCCGAACAGGCCATCAAGATGGTGCCCCAACGCATGCGTGAGGCGGCCATCGGCATGGGCTGCACCCAAACGCAGGTCGTCTGGCACATCGTCCTGCCGACCGCGTTGCCCGGCATCCTCACCGGGGTGATGCTGGCCGTCGCCCGTGCCGCCGGCGAGACGGCCCCACTCCTCTTCACCGCCCTGTTCAGCGACTACTGGCTGACGCGCAATCCGATGGAGCCGACTGCGTCGCTGGCGGTCCTGATCTACGACTTCTCCAGTTCTCCGTTCAAGAACCAGATCGAGATCGCCTGGGCGGCCTCGCTGGTCCTGGTGGTCCTGGTCCTGGTTGCCAACGTGGCTGCCCAGTTGTGGACCGCACGCTCCTCCAAGAGATAGGTCTTCCCCATGAGCACGGCACAGATCATGAGCAATGCAACCAACGGCCACGCCGCCCACAATGGCCACGATCACGTCGTCGATGTGGACCTGCACTCGCTGTATTACGGCGAGTTCAAGGCGGTCCGCGACACACGCTTGACCATCCAGAAAAACACCGTGACGGCGTTCATCGGGCCCTCCGGCTGCGGCAAGAGCACCGTGCTGCGCAGCATCAACCGCATGAACGACCTGGTACGCGGCTTCCGCTTCGAAGGCGCGATCCGCTTCCGGGGGAAGGATGTCTACGCTCCCGGCGTCGATCCGGTGGCCGTCCGCCGCTACATCGGCATGGTCTTCCAGCAGCCCAACCCGTTCGCGATGAGCATCTACCGCAACGTGGCCTTTGGCCTGCGCCTCAACGGTTTCCGCGGCAACATTGACGATAAGGTCGAACAGGCCCTGCGCGGCGCCGCCCTCTGGGACGAGGTCAAGGACAAGCTCAAGAAAAGTGGCCTGGCCCTTTCCGGAGGCCAGCAGCAACGCCTCTGCATCGCCCGTGCCATCGCCACTGAGCCGGAAGTCCTGCTCATGGACGAGCCCTGCTCCGCTCTCGATCCGATAGCCACCTTGAAGATCGAGGAGCTGATGAACCAGCTCAAGAAGAGATACACCTTCGCCATTGTGACGCACAACCTGCAACAGGCCAAGCGCGTCGCCGACCGGACGGCGTTCCTCTACGTGGACACCAGCCAGGGCGGTCGCACCGGCTACCTGGTGGAATTCGGACCGACGAAGGAGATTTTCGAAAACCCGCAGGAGAAGCACACCCAGGATTACATCGCGGGGGCATTTAGTTGAGGAGTCATCGGTCGGCGGAGAGTCGAAAGCCGCTTGACAGCCGCTACCGCCTCTGATTAGTTGTGGGCGGCGCCAACCGCGACCGCCTTGACGTGATGGGGCGCGCAGCGCCTCCCAATGAAACGTTCGCGATGTGCAAAGAGGTGTCGGGCGGTGGCCGATCTGATGTCCGAAGTCGCACGGTTTCACGAATGGGCAACTACGACGCCACCCGAACGTCGCCGTGGTGAGTGGGAGTGTGACTACCCCTGGTGGAGTGAACTCTATTCCGCGGTCCTGGGATTCGTAGACGCCGTGCCCTTCGCCAATTGGTCCACCGACGAGGTGGCAGCGGTGCTGTTTGCGGTGGCCCGCGACAACGAGATGGAGCACTTGGCCAGCGAAATCTGCTCCCGCCAGCCGGATACGCTCGTCGCTCTTGCTCAAGCCGCTGTGGAAAGTGGAGAGCGCGATGCCAAGTGGCAGTTGGCCGAACAACTTGGCCAACTCGCTCATGGCGGCGGCCAGGCGGAGCCCATACTTGTCACCTTAGCCTGCGATGAAGAGGAGTACGTCCGGCGTCGGTCATTGAAGTCACTTGCTCGGCTCGGATCTCCAGCAGTTGAGAAGTTGGCCCTGGCAGAGTGGCAACGGGCCGACGAGAACCAGGACTATGCGCGGATGATGGTGTTGTGGTGTTTGCATCGTATAGGTTCGCCGCATCTGGCACCGTTGCTCGAAATGGCCGCGCAGGACATGCGGATGTATCTTTCCAAATGCGCCGAGAGAATCCAGCGTGGCGAGGTCGATGCGTGATCTGGCCTGGCGAACCAGCGGATTCAGTTGACCGGGCCGGCATACGGTTCTTCTGAAAACAGAAAAGGCAAAAAAGGCGATGCGGCTCGTGAATACAGTGTGTGTTTACGAGCCGCGTCCTCTCGCGACTGCGTGCCCCGGTCCCGTCGCCACCTTCCGCCGATCAGCCCGAGCGCAGCCACAGCGTGTCGTCGCCGCTCAACGGACCCCAGGGCCACTCCGTCGCCGGCCAGGGAATCGCTCTGATGCTATTCAGCTCTCTCCCTTCAGCCCCGTTCACGGGGCTTGCCGCGGAGCGGTGTAGGCCCGCCGTTGACGGCGGGTTATTGGGCCGGGACAATCTCCGTGAGCCCCGTTCACGGGGCTTCTCGCGGCTTGGCTTCAGCCTCGTGGTCGGCACTCCATTCGAGCCGATCTTCGACTCTCCCGCG
Source organism: uncultured Planctomycetota bacterium (assembly GCA_963827935.1). Taxonomy (GTDB): domain Bacteria; phylum Planctomycetota; class Planctomycetia; order Gemmatales; family Gemmataceae; genus DATFNV01. The sequence continues at coordinate 231,330 of CAWHCN010000010.1, forward strand.
CGCATGGCGGTCGCGTTGGTTGCGAATGTAGTCCCGTACCCACTCCAGGTCACGCGTGCCGAAGCTTACGACGCCGTCGCCGGCTTGCCAATCCAGGGGGCAGTCTCCGGTGCCGGGTAAAGGCTAAAGCCGAACTACGAGAAGCCCCGTGAACGGGGCTCCCGGGGATTGTCCCGGCACGAAAACCCGCCGTCAACGGCGGGCCTACACCGCTCCGCGGCAAGCCCCGTGAACGGGGCTGAAAATAGGGAACAGGAAAAGGGGACATGGTAGATAGTTAATGCCCAACCACCAGATGCAGTCGACTGGGCCGGCATCCTGGTTTCGCGCGGCATGAAGGTCTGGCAGGCGGCCCCGGCAGCTTATCCTTATCGTTCGGGCCCAGACATGCGGAAGCATCGCGATTCGGTTCACCATCGGATATGACTTTGCGCTGGGCCTGTCGTGCCGGTGACTACGTCTGTTGGGCGCGGTTCCAGGGCAATGGCTATACGATGGCGGACCTCTGGGAGTTGCGGGACGGCAACTTCGTGACTCTCACCAATCGAACGGTAGACCTGACGGCGGGATTCGATCTCCATCCGCTGGAGGTTACTGGTCGGTTGGTGCGTTGGATGCAGCGGAAGTTGGCGGGCGGGTACAACCCTGATGCACCGATGGAGGGGCCGAGCTTGTGGCGGGTGTGTGCCGGTGATCGGGTGGTTTGGGTCGGGCCGCAGCGTGCCGGGGTCGAGTACGCCGATGGTATTCTGTCCGTCGTAGATTTTCGTGAAATTGCCTTGGTTTACGGCGAGCCGGTCGAGTTGGGTTCGGTGTTCGGCGGGTTCGCGGCTGGCGACCCACCGCCGGAGGCTACCGAGCTGTGCAAAGTCGGATGGCAAGCCGTGCAGCGGGCGGGAGTTCCGCGCGTCGCAGCTGCCGATGGGCAGTGGTGCCTTGGGTGATCTGTTGGAAGGTGACAAAGCCGAACCAGTCGCTGCCGAGGTAACGATCAAAACGGTAGATCGTCGCTCTTCCGACCCTTGCGGTGGAGGACGGGGCGCGGTAACGTCCATGCCGACGGGCCGCGCTGCCGTGAGGGATCCAGGCTATGCCGCTGCACGATTGGAAGGACGAACGGGGCTGGGACGGCGTTCACCTGCTGTGGTTGGCGCAACTGCTCGACTGGATTCAGCCGCGCCTGCCGCCCGGCTTTCGGGCCTATGTCGGATCCGTGCCGGCCCTCACCTTGGAGGCCGGCAACGGCAAGCCCGACGTCACCCTGCGCGGTTGGCGAACTCCGCCGAGCGATGCCGCCCCGAAGAGTTCGGCTGCGCTCGCCCCGGATCGCGAAACCGTGGCCACGTTCACCCTCGATCCCCAACGAGCAATCCACGTCGATTGGCACGGGCAATTGATAGCGGCCGTTGAGGTCGTCTCGCCGCGTAACAAGGACCCCCAGGACTCCAAGGCACGCTACACCCGCCGCTACCTCGGGTATTTGCGGCAGGGCGTCCACCTGATGCTGATCGACGTGTTTGCGCAGCCAGCGGGATTCTCCTTTGCCGACGCCATCTCCGATGACTTGGGCCTGGGCGAACCGGCCACTGCTCCTCCCCACGCGATCAGTTATCGCGTCGGCGGCCCCGTGCCCCGCGATGAGAAGATGGGCACGCGAATCGAACTCTGGCGTCGCCTCCTTGGGGCCGGTCAGCCGTTGCCGGAATTGCCCCTGGCGCTGGACCAGGATCAGGCGGTCGTCATCGACCTCGAATCGACGTACCACGAGGCGGCCAGACGGGTGTACTTGGAGTGATCTTTCGTCGGAAGGCCAAAGGGACATTCCAGATTTCAGGCCGAACCGCTCTATGGCCTCTGAAGCCAAGGCACGGAGCCTCCGCGCCGAAGATTTTTCTCTTCGCTCTCGTCGTTACAACCGGCACTGCCTGACCTTGGTCCTTTGACCGCACCGCCTGGTTTCTCTCGCACGGTTGCAGCGCGAAGGCTGCACCAAACAGCTCTTCGAGGTCGAAGCCGCCACGCCCTTCGCCCGGGGGGCCCTCTTCCAGCTTCGAACCAAGGTGACGGCGGAGCAGTTCGACGAACTGCACGACAGGCTTGCGCGAATGGAGCAGGAGGTCTTTAGCCAGCTGGGCCGGGTACGGGGGACACTCGGAGGCCAGGACGAGTAAAGAACAGAAACCCGTCAGCAGCCGCTTGACAGCCGCAACCGCTTCTGTTCTGGTGAGGGCCGCGCCAGCCGCGACCACCGCGATGGGGTGCGCGCCGGCGCTGCAATCAGATGGGGCGCACTGGCGCCTGTCAAAAAAGCGTTCGGCCTGGTGCGACTGAGCGTATCGTCGTCCGCTGACTTTCGCGTTTGGGGACATCTATGAGCCGCTGGCGCCGCCGAACCCTGGTAGCTGCCGCACTCCTGGCTATCGTGTGCGCCATCGTGTTTGAAGCGCTCACGCACGTCGGACGGGGCTGGTTGGAGGGCGAGCCATTCTACCGTGGTCGGCCAGCGTCTTACTGGGCCGCTGAGATTGAGTGTTGGACCTCCACGGACCCGGACTGGCTGCGAATCCAGACCTATGTCCGCCGCCCCGCCTCCCCGCGCTGGCTCGGGGGCCTGCTCCCGCAGCCGCAGTGGCCAGGCCTGCTCGATGGCGACCGCGACGGTCTGGCTGTCCTGCAAGCGCTCTCCAATCATCCCTCCGCCGAAGTGAGAGACTGGGCGCGGATTGGCATCGAGCGCCTCGACAACGCCGAACGCGGGCCGGTCAAGATCAACCACCCATCGGTCATTCTCACGGCCCAGCTTTTCGAGGTCGATGAAGCCCTTTACAGCAAAGTTGCGGAGCAAAAGTGGGTGTCGATGGACGAGTGGGCAAAATTTGAACAGATATCCCTCGATGGGTCCGAGAAGCAAAAGGCCGAGGAGTCATTATTCGAGTTGGTTGCAAAGGAAAAGCCGTTGCGGCCGGCGGAGGAAATCAAGATCGATGATGGCAAGGAAGCGACGCTACTTTCTCTGACCGACGAGATCCAATGCTTGCCGAGTCCCATGCAGCGCCGTACTGGCCAGACTGAGCCACAAAAGGTCAGTGTTGGCCTCGTGCTGGACACTCATGTGCAAGTGACCGCGGACGCGCGCTTCGTGCGTCTGCAACTCACCGAGAAAAGCCGCGAGATCGAGGGCATTGACCGGGTGCCGGTAATGCTGGATTCGAGTGGAACAGAGACCGCCGCCGAAATCGCGTGCGTCAAAGAGGCGACTTTTTCAATCCCTCGGACCATCCCTGATGGCGGCACGTTATTGCTCCGGGTACAGCATCGTCCCGAAGCGACCAGGAAGAAGAATCGCTGGTTGGTTCTGGAAATAGTGCCACGGATCTACATTGAGGAAGAAGAGCGGAACAGGAAAAGGGGACATGGTAGATAGTTAATGCCCATCCACCGGATGCAGTCGACTGGGCCGGCATCCTGGTTCTGCATGGCTTGAAGTCCTTGCAGCCGGTCCGGCAACTGATCCTGAACGTTCGGTGAAGGAGGGCAGCGGGGATGGCGTGGCGGATGGCGCTGCTCGGAGCGGTCGCGGCGGCGGTGTTTGCGGCCGGCATCCACCTGCCGTTCCCCGCCCAATCGCAGCTGGTGCTGGGGCTGTCCCTGGTTTTCTGCGCCTCCGTGTACCTGGGCGCGCTCCTGGCCGGCCCGCAAGGCAGGCCGGTACAGGCCGCCGAGCTCGCGGTAGGAGCGGCCGTGTTCGGGTGCGCCGTCCTCGGTCTGGCGGTGTCCCCGGTATGGCTGGCGGTCGGGTACGCGGCCCACGGCGGCTGGGACTGGCTGCACCACGCCCGGGTCGTGCCGTCGGCCGTCGCCCGGTGGTTCCCCCCGGCCTGCGCCGGGTTCGACCTGGTGGTGGCCGTGTTCGTGTTGGGGTGGTTGTGGCCCAGCCCCTAGAGGAGCGCCGAACCGCTATATGGCCCTAGCGGCGTCCATGCCGTGAAATGGGGGCGCGGACCGTATTGGCGGAGTCGAAGGCTCCGCAAAGATGAAAACAGGGCGCCGGACGGATGGTCCCGACCAACGTCGGGACCATCCGTAAGCGATTGTGGGTCAGCGTCAGCCTCGGCGGCGTGCCGAACAGCTCCCCATGAACTGCTGCTCTCAGCACTGATAAACGCATCTGCGTTTGTTGAGTCATAGCTCGCTTCCCTCGACAAGACCCCCAACCCCCAGCCGTCGAGGCCGTGGTTGTCGCTGGCCAGGATTGCCGCCGTCTACAACCCTGCCGCCGGGCCGCGGCCGCAGTCCATCGCCTACGCCGGGACGGGAACCGTGACTAAGGCGAACGGCAGGAGATAATCTCCCCTCGCCCCGGTGCTCCGACCGAGTACGGGGGACTGGGGCGACGATCCCTCGCCCTGCGGCGAAGGGGCCCGTCGTAGCGCTCCCGCACACATCGGACTTCAGTTCAACCTGGCGATTTTTGCTGAGTTGCGAAGGCACATGTCGTTATTTACCAATGGCTTGCGGTGTCCGCGCCAGGTTGAACAGAAGTCCCGGTCACTTCAGTTCAACCTGGCAGCGCGTGCGGTGCCGGCGGGCGGTCGGAGATGCGCTGCCGAGGGCACCTATCTCCTGCCGGTCGCCTAACTGATAGCCCAGCGCCGCCGCCTTGCGTTGCAAAGGGCGCTCCATCTGCCGGCGTACCTTCTGTTCGTACTCCTCCATGGCTTGCTTGACGTATTCCGTGCCGCACTTGAGCATCCGATAGACCAGACAGGCCAGCTTGTGCGCCGTGGCCGTCACGGCGCCTTTGCCGCCGATCCGGCTCTTGATCCGCCGGTAGAACACGCCCAGCGATGATTGCATTCTCCCCAGCGCCTGGGCCGCCATCCGCAGCGCGATGGCCACCCGGTTCTTGCCCTTGCGCGGGCTGCGCTTCGTCTGCGTCTTGTTGCTCTCGTGCTGACGCGGACAGACGCCCAGCCAAGCGGCGAAGTGCTTTTCCGTTGAGAAGCGGCTGACAGCGCCGCCAATCTCGGCCAGGATGACCAGGGCCGTGCCCACGTCGATGCCTTCGATTTGCGTCAGGTCGATGCCCAGGGCCTGGAACAACGGCCCGCAGGCGTCGAGGTTTGCCTCCCCAGCAGAATTCGTGGGTCGATTTCAAGGGAGAAAGCGAGTTTCAGCCGTGAATCGAGGCGTTTGTACTACCGAAAAACCTACCGTGATTCCAATGGCCGGAAAGCCGGGCGAGTTTTGCCCCCTGCAACCTACTGGGACGAAGGGGCAACCCCGTGGTCCAGGCAGGCCCTCGTCCCCCCCGCAGAGCGAAGAACCCCTGTTTTTCCCAGCGGAACAGGGAAGAGGGAAGGAGGGTGGGGGGGCGGGAACCTGGGGGCTCTGGTTCCCGCCCCCCAGATTTCAGCGCTGAGAATCACCCACGAATTCTGCTGAAGACCCTTTTTGTCAGAGAGAAAAAGGGAAAATCCTTGACAGTGCCCCAAGGCGGGTGTATAAGGGATTTTAGATGCGTTCCGTCAGTACCAGCCACGGCGGCGGGCCGACAACGTGGTGGCCGCGGCGACCGAGCGGCAACAACCGCACGACCCGAACGGCTGCCGATCTGACGATCGGAACTAGGAAGTGAACGGCCCGACGCAACGGGACTGGTACGCGGGGGCCATCTGACGGCCGGAGTTCGGCTGCTACGGGCTCGGGACCGGACGATGCCACCGGGCATCCCGCCCGAGAAACCTGATAAGTACCTGACCGATTCGGCCGTGCCGATGACCCCCTTTGACTCGTAACAAAGGAGGTGTCACTGTCGAAACTCCAAACGGAATGAGGCGGAGCCCGTCGCCCGGTTGGATTTCGGCTCATACGGCCTCCGGTGGGTCCGGTTCGTGACGACGCCGACCCCGGAGCACCTTTCTAGGTAAGCACCGATCCGACCGAGCCTCCGGCTTCCGGTGTTTGCTCTTCCTGTCTGCCCCGGTCCCGGCGGTGGCAACCTCACCCCCCGGGACGACCCGAACCCCTGCCCGCGGCAGAAGTTTGGGCTCCAATACGGGTGGACTGTAACGAACGCGTTCGTTGACACTGGCCCGCGGCGCCATAGGCACATCTGTCTGGCGCCGCGGGTGCTTTTTTGCGCCGCTTGCCCTCCCTCTGCCCCTCCTGTATCCTGCATGCCAGGCCGAGTGATGGAATGGCAGACATGCATGACTCAAAATCATGTGTCCGTAAGGACGTGTGGGTTCGAGTCCCACCTCGGCCAAATCCTCTCCCCTGAGTCCGAAATAGAACGCGGATGACGCGGATCGGGCGGATTCTCACGGATCAGATCCGTGAGAATCCGCCCGATCCGCGTCATCCGCGTTCCATGCTTCACTTCACACTGTCACGGCAAGCTGGTCTCCCGCAGGGGAGCAGGATAGACTGCGCACCATGCTCCCGCTCCTCCCGGCCACCGTTATCGGCAGCTGGTCGTTTCCCGGTTGGTATGCCAAGTTCTGTGAGGATGCTGCCCAGCATCCGGACCTCTTCGGCGCCGACGACCGCGAGGAGGCCCTGCGCGATGCGGTCCGCCTGGCGGTGGACGATCAACTCCGCGCCGGTGCCGACCTGATCACCGATGGCGAGATGCAACGGGTCGATTTCAACCTGGGCTTTTACGACTATCTGGCCGGCTTGCAACCGTTGCCGCCGGCGCGGCGCTGGGGGCCACCGGCCCACGACCAGCGCAGCCGTTACCTCGCCACCGCTCCGCTCGCCGCTCCGAACGGCTTGGGGCTGGTCACGGAGTACCGCCGTCTGCGTTCTCTCACATCGGCCGCGGTGAAGGTGCCGGTCCCGGGTCCGTATACGCTGGCGGGCTGCATCCAGGGCGGGGAGGTCTATCGCGACCGCGTCGCCGTCGCCCAGGCCCTGCTCCCCATCGTCAACCGCGAGCTGCACGCCCTGGTCGCGGAGGGCGCCGGCTTCCTGCAGCTCGACGAGCCCAGTTTCGCGTGCCATCCCGACCGCCCCGACGAGTTCCTGGACCTGATCGCCCGGACGGTCGAGGGGATCACAATTCCGGTAAGTCTGCACATGTGCTTCGGCAATTACCGGGGACGAGCGGTCGGCCGGCGCAGCTATCGGCCGCTGTTTCCGCACCTGGCCCGGGCGAAGGTCAGTCAACTGGCGCTGGAATTTGCCAGCCGCGAAATGGCGGAGATCGAATTGATCCGCGACATCCGCCCGCCGATGGGTCTGGCGGTCGGCCTGGCGGATGTGAAGAACACCTGGGCCGAGCCGCCGGAATTGGTGGCCGAGCGGCTGCGCAAAGTGCTGGAGCACATCGAACCGGAGCGAGTGCATGTCACCCCCGATTGCGGCTTCTCGCAGACCGCCCGCTTCATTGCTGTGCGCAAGCTGACGAACATGGCGGATGGAGTGCGGCAGGTGCGTAAAGAGGTGGGGGGATGACCCCCGGCGCCGCGCCGGCTGGTGCGCCGCTCGATTGACAAACGCCGGGCCAGCGCCGACAACAAAAGAAGATGTCATCTCGTTCCTGATTCGCTCTTCTAGTGGGTGGGACCGCAAGCCATGCTCCGATCATGGACCTTCTGGCGGCTGTTCCTGACCCTGGTTGCTCTGTCTCTGCTGCCGATCGGCCTGGTCGGGTTCGTGGTGGCAGGCCAGATGGACCGGTACGAACGTGAGCGAATCGCTGCCAGCGTGCGCGTCTGCGCCCTATTGGTGCGGGAAGCGCTGCGAGGTCGCACGGACAACGCGGGGAAACTCCAGGAACAGGCCCGCCAGCTGGCGGACGATGCCGGCGCCCGCGTCACCCTGCTCGCGGCTGATGGCCGTGTGCAGGCCGACTCGGCGGAAGACCCGGCGACGATAGAGGATCACGCTGAACGCCCCGAAATAATACAGGCACGCGAGCAAGGCGTCGGAACGGCAGAGCGCCTGAGCCCTACGCTTGGGCAGGCCATGCTCTATGTGGCGGTGCGCGCGGATGATCTGGGGCCGCACGTGGCCTTTGTACGCACGGCCGTCCCCCTCAATACCATTCAGGAGCAAATCCGTAGCCTGAACCGGATTATCTGGACCGCCATCGTGGTCGTGGGACTGGCGGCGGTGGCCTTGGCCTTCTGGCTGGCCCGCCGGACGGTGCGGCCGCTAACCGAACTGACCGAGGTTGCCCAGCAGCTCGCCGCCGGGGACTTCGGCCGAACTGTCTACGCCTCGGGCCGCGACGAGACAGCGACGCTGGCGCGGAGCTTCAACCACATGAGCCGATGCCTGGCCGAGCAGTTTGCCCAGCTCGAGGAGGATCGCCAGCAGCTGCGGGCCATCCTGAGCGGCATGGTGGAGGGGGTGATCGCACTGGGGGCAGACGAGCCGCATCCTTTTCGTGAATGACCGGGCGGCCCGCTTGCTCGAGTTCCACGCGCCGGCAGCGGTTGGCCGGCGCCTGTGGGAGGTGGTCCGCATCCGCCCCTTGCAGGATCTCGTCCGCCGGGCCCTGGGCGACCCCGATCCCCACCAGGAAGAGCTGCGCTGGAACAGTCCCTCGTTGCGTAGCCTGACCGTGCACGCCGCCCGCCTGGCCAGTGCCGGCGGGGCCGTGCTGGTCTTGCACGATACGACCGAGCTGCGACGCCTGGAGCGCGCTGCGCCAGGACTTTGTGGCCAACGTCTCTCACGAGCTGAAGACGCCGCTGTCAGTCATCAAGGCGTGCGCCGAGACCTTGCAGGATGGCGCTGCCGAGGATCCCGAGCACCGCGGAACGTTCCTCGAACGCATCAGCGACCAGGCCGACCGCCTCAACGCCCTGATCCTCGATCTGCTGAGCCTGGCCCGGATCGAATCGGGCGAGGAGGCCTTCGAGATGCGTGCGGTCCTCTTGCAGCCGGCGGTGGCCGATTGTCTGGAACGCCACCGGGCCCGCGCCGAGGCCAAGCGCCAGCAGCTGGCGGCCGAAGCACCCGCCGACGCTAATAGCCTGGCCGCCTGGGTGGACGAGGAGGCCCTGGGTCAAATTCTCGATAACCTCGTCGAAAACGCGGTGAAGTACACGCCGGAGGAGAGCCGCATCACCGTGCGCTGGCGGATCGACGGCGACCAGGTCGAACTGGAGGTCGCCGACACCGGCCAGGGCATCCCCGAGGCCGATTTGCCGCGCATTTTCGAGCGCTTTTATCGGGTGGACAAGGCCCGTTCGCGGGAGATGGGCGGGACCGGGCTGGGATTGGCGATCGTCAAGCACCTGGCCCAGGCCATGAAGGGCAGCGTGCGGGCCAGCAGCCGCGTGGGGCAGGGGACGACATTTGTGGTGCGGCTACCGCTGGCGGTGGAGGCGGAGCGGGTGGTGTCGTAGGGGGGTGGGGGGAGATGACGCCGGACGCCGCCAAACGGCTCTTAATCATTGCCCCGTACGATAGAGATGCCAAGAAAGTTCCCGATCATGGCAGCAAGTTGTTCGGAGGACGATTCATTGTGGAAAAGCGGCAATCCATCGACTCTAGGCCCCATGAAAAGCCTCTTCCATCCTCGTTGAGCTACTAAGGGGATGAGGCGGACATCATAGACCCAGTTCGCGACCGCATTGAACGACGACAGGTTAACCCTGATGATCGCCACATGTGTGATATCGTTTAATGAGCGAACCGGCTTTCCCTCGCGCGTCAAGAGGTTTTCGGAGCGGTCGAATATCCAAAGGTCTTTTCCGGGCGGGAACAAACATAGGCTGATAATCATGAGCAGAATCAGAAGGGCATTTAACGGTAGAGATACTCCGATAATGATTGTAAACATATCTAGGCCAACCTGTACAGCCCGCTCGATAAATGCCCAGAGCAGGAACGCACAAAGGAGAACAAGGGCCGGCAGAACGGTATAATGTGAAGCTTGGGCTTTCCGCGTCTTGTGCATGAGAAGCCTGTCGCCTTCTTCCATTACTATAAGACTCTCCAGAGTGACCGCTTTCTGCATGACATGCTCACTTATGACGGTTCAGAGACACTAAGACGTTGTTACTCTGATGTTCTCTCAATGCAAAGACGGTGACGATCTGCGTTAATCATTTGTGCGCAGGGCTTTATGACGTTATTTGCACCGCCCGCCTGTGCCCAGGCCGGCGAAAGCCGCAGCGACGGAGAATCGCCGCGCGCCGTCGGGCCGTACGCCCTACTCCTCCCCCTCCCCAACAATCCGCCCCAACTCGCGCACATCAAGGTTCCCCCCAGACAAAATCCCCACCACCGTCTTCCCCGCCAGTCGTTCGCGCATCTGCAGCGCCGCGGCCGTCGCCGCTGCCCCGGCCCCTTCGGCCAGGTTGTGCGTCAGCCGCAGCAGCAGGCGGATCGTCGCCCGCAGCTCCTCGTCGCTGACCAGGACCATGTCGTGGACGTAGCGGCGCATCATGTCCAGGGTCAGGGCGGCTGGCATGCGCGTCGCCATCCCCTCGGCGAAGGTTTCCGGCGGTCCGGTTTCGATGGGGCGGCCCTCTCGCCAGGAGCGGGTCACGGCCGGCGCCAGTTCGGACTGCACGCCGATCACCTGGGTTTGCGGACGGCGCGCGGCGGCCACCAGGGCGGTGCCGCAGATGCCGCTGCCCAGGCCGACCGGCACCAGGATCACGTCAGGATCGGGCAAGTCGTCGAAGATCTCCAGGGCATAGGTGCCGACGCCGGCGATCAGGTCCGGCTCGTTGGCGGAGTGGACGTAGCGCAGGCCCTGCTCCTGGTAGATGCGTTCGCAGTGGACGCGGGCCTCGTCGTAGTCCTGGCCGTGCTCGATCACCTCCGCTCCCAGCACCCGGATGGCCGCGATCTTGTCCGGGTTGTTGCGGGCCGGCACGACGATGACGCAGCGGACACCGAACAGCCGGCAAGCATAGGCCAGCGATTGGCCGTGGTTGCCGGTCGAGCAGGCGATGATGCCGCGCTGCCGGTGCGCGTCCGGCAGCCGGGACACCAGGTTGATGCCGCCGCGCACCTTGAAGGCGGTGGTCGGCGTATGGTTTTCGTGCTTGAGGAAATAGCGGCAGCCGAGCAGGCGCGACAGGGCCGGCCATTCGTACAGCGGCGTCGGCCGCAGGTGGCGCCGCACCACCTCGGCAGCAGCCAGCACGTCGGCATAGGTCGGCCAATCCATTGGATGTCTATCCCAGCAGGGCGTGAACGGGGTTGCCGCCATTGATGACCAGCGGCCGCCCCTCCTGGTCCGTGACATGGCTGCGCGGATCGATCCCCAGGCAATGGAAGATGGTGCCGGCGATGTCGCCTGGGCCGACCGGATTGACCGACGGGTAGGCGGCATGGCGATCGGACGCGCCATAGACCTGGCCGCCGCGCACGCCGCCGCCGGCCAGCAGGATCGAGTAACAGAACGACCAGTGGTCGCGGCCGGCGCCGCCGTTGATGCGCGGCGTCCGCCCCATGTCGCCCATCCACAACACCAGCGTTTCGTCCAGCATGCCCCGGCTGCCCAGGTCTTCGAGGAGCACGGACAGGCCGCGGTCGGTCGGCGGCAACAGGGTGTTCTTCAGGTTCGCGAAATTGGCACCGTGCGTGTCCCAGTCGCGGTTCCCAAACGAATAGAGCGTGACTAGCGGAACGCCGGCGCCGACCAGTCGCCGGGCCAGCAGACAGTTTTGGGCAAACGGCGTCGGGCCGTAGCGATCGCGGACCTTCTGCGGCTCGCGGTCCAGGTCAAAGGCGTCGCGCGTGGCGGAGGAAGCGAGCAAGTCGAACCCCCGGCGCGTGAAGCCGTCGAGGTTGCGCGTGGCCGCCGTCTCCTCCAGCCCCGGCCCAGCCTTCGCCACCAACTCGCGGAGCTGCCGCCGATCGGCCATCCGCGACGCATCTACCGCCGCCGTCACCGACGTGATCCTCGACATATCCAGGCTGCCGTCCTTAGGGGGGAGGAAGCCGTCCATCGTGCGCACGAAGGGGAGCGTGAACGGATCGAAAGCATGCCCCAGGCAGCCGGCATTCTGGCCGAGACTGTCGTGGTTGCCGAAATGGCGCAGGTCGCCGAGCGTCACATAGGAAAAGACGGGCTGAATGGCGGGGCGCAGCTTGCTCACCAACGACCCGACGGACGGCAGGTCCTGCGGCGTCGCTGGCGGCTCGATCCCCAGGATGGCGTTCTTGGGATGCGAATGGCCGGTGAGCGCCAGATAGGCCCCGATGGCGTGATCGTTGTCGCGATGCGTGACCGAGCGAACGATGGCATAGCGGTCGGCGAGGGTGGCCAGGCGCGGCAGGTGTTCGCTGATGGCGATGCCGGGGACGCGCGTGGCGATGGGCTTGAATTCGCCGCGAACCTCGCGCGGGGCGTCGGGTTTCAGGTCCAGGATATCGAGGTGGGACGGCCCGCCGTAATTAAAGATCAGGATGCAGGCTTTCGCCTTCCCGGACCGGCCGCCCGCGGCTTTCCCAGCCGGCGCGGCCATGGCGCGGGACCGCAGCCAATCGGACCAGGCCAGGCCGGTGAAGCCCAGTCCGCCGACGCGCAGGGTCTCGCGGCGGGTGATGCCGTCACACAGGCGGGTGCCGCGGTCGAGGATAGAAAGCATGGTGCTTACTCAGCTCCTGGATCACATTGCGCCGGTCACTCGATCATTCCAGCATGCCACGAACTCAGACGCGGGCCAAGCGGGAATGATGCGGGTGCAGTGTCAGGCCCAGCTTTAGGGTGGCACGCCCTGAGGTACTCCGAAGGGCGTGCTGACAGTCAAGCACGCCCTTCGGAGTACCTCAGGGCGTGCCACCCAACACGATCAGTAGTTGAAGCGAAACTCCGCCCCCGTGAACAGGGCCCACACCATCTGCCGCAGGGCACTCTGGGCCGGATCTTCGGGGATAGCGAGCGGCAGAGGCTGGGCCGCGACCCGCCGGGCGTCGGCCAGCTCTTCCTTCCACCGGAGCAGCTGGGCCTTGGCCTGGGCGTCCAATGTCGCCGAAAAATCGACCCCGGCGAAAAGCGGTCCGCTCGGCGCGGTCAGCTCGCGGAAGAGCTTCGCATCAGCCTCGTCCTTCGGCGGCGGAGTCATTCCGACAAGCAGCTTCTGAACGCGGGCGGCGATCTGGCCGCGCTCCTCGGGTCCGGCCTTCGCCCAGCCTGCCAGCGGCGACCCGGCGGGGATGGTTGCCGGAGCCTGCGGAGCCGGGCCGCCGGCGATGGCATAGAAATGCCACACCGCGGCGTTACCCTGACCATCGGCGTGCGGATTGCCGGCCTGGATGCTGTCCACCACGTCGGCCGTCAGGTCCCACTTCCTTCCCTTCTCGCCCGTCTGCGCGATGACGAACTCCAGATGAGTCGAATCGCACGAATGATCGCGGTCGCGCGGATCGACAACCAGGGACAGGAAGTCCCCGGCCTTGACGTTGACGGCCGCCAATCCGAGCAGCTTGGCCGGGTCGAGGGAGACAGCCTTGCCATTGTCGATGATTCCGCTCGCCAAAATCCGCTTCGTGCCCTCGTGGAGCAGTTCGACCGACCAGCCGACGCCGTTGCCGCAGTTGGGGTCGATGTCGGCCACGAGGCCTGAGATACGGACGGTGCCGGCGATGGGGCTGCGCCAGGCGACAGCGGCCGCCAGTTCCTGCGACGGATGCGTCGAGATGCTGCGCGGCGGCAGGGTGAGGCTGCTCACGCGAATCGATTCCCGCCCCGGGTTGGCGACGAACCAGGGTGTTGCCTCGCTGCCCCAGCCGTTGACCGCTTTGTGCCCGCCGAAGCCGTTAACCTTCGCGGTGTAGAGACTCTTCCGAATCGCCTCGGCGGCCTGGGGCGCCGGGATGCCGTGCGTGCCGACGGGCCGCCCGAGATAGGCCTGCCAATGCCGCAAGATGTTCGCATCCAGTCCCCGCGCGCGGCCACCGCCTCTGCGTTCCCCGTCTTCTCCGCCGCCGTGGCCAGATATTGCTCAGTCTGTGCCAGGGCGGACTTCATGGCCGCGTCGCGATGACGGTTGACCACATCCGCGCTGTCCTTCTCGATCTGGGCAGTGCGCAGGCGGGCGCGTTCAATGGCCTCCCGCCGATCCCGCCCCTCTCGTGCCAGCCGCGCCCGCTCCGCGTCCCCAGCGGTGTGCCGGGCCACGTAGTCGCCCAGCACCTGGACCTCGCCATCCGTCGGCGGCCGGGACAGGACAGTCCAGACCGCCGTTTCCACCTGCCGGCGGCGATCGCCGCTCTTGACCAGCTGGGCGACCAGCCTGTCCCCCAGCAGCCGCAGCACGGCCTCGTCGTTACTCAGCCGGAGCGCCTCGCTGACATTGATTTGCAGCCCATCCTGCGGCTGCTCGATCAGGGAGCCGAATGTCCGCCGCGCCTCGCCTTCCAGGCGCTCAATCTCGCGGTCGCGCGCTTCTGGGGCCAGCGTGGCAGCCAGAGCGTCCGGGTTGCTCGCCAAAAGAGCGGACAGGCCAAACTGCATCGGGGTCAGCGGCCGCAGATTGGCGACGGCGAACAGGTCGGGGCTCGGAGCCTCGCCCCTGTCCCAGCGGCTGCTCCGCGAATAGGTCAGGCTGGCGACCAGGCCGCGAACCAGCCGGCGCAGATCGTAATTGTGCGCAATTAGGTCGCGGGCCAGCCAGTCCAGCAATTCCGGATGGTTGGGCGGATTCTTTGCGTGCATCTGATCGAGCCGCATTACCAGCCCACAGCCGTGGAAGCGATACCAGAGCCGATTGACGATCGAGCGGGCCAGCCGGTCCCGCTCCGCCGGCCGCAAGGCGATCTCGGCCAGCTGCTCGCGATAACTGAAGTTGGGCTTGTCCGGATATTTCCTGGCCTGGGCGAAGGTTTTGCGCAGTTCCTCGATCCGTTTTGACTCTTCCTGGATCAGCTTGTTGATGTCCGGCCCGTCCGGTTTCGGCTCGTCGATGACCGCGCCGCTCAGGAACATCAGCTTCGGCGTGCGCACCTCGCCGGTACGGGACTTGTACTGCACCAGGGCGTACTGCCGTTCGCGGAGTTCGCCTTGAAACTCGATGCTGCGGGCGAAGAAGCCCTTCATGCCGTAGTAGTAGTCCTGCGTGATCGAAGTGACATACGGATGCCTGTGGCACTGGGCGCACATGACGTTGACGCCGAAGAAGACGGAGGTGACATCGCGCGTCAGCACATCGAGATCGCCCAGGCGCTTCAGGACGAACTGATCGGGCCGGGTTGGGTCGGGCACGACGCCGAGCAATTCCCGGAACATGCGGTCCCAGGGCCGATTCTCGCGCAGGGCCGTCAGCAGGTAGGGCCGGAGGCTGGGGGCATGGCCGCTGCCGTTCTGGAGCAGGGTGTCGAACTCGGTGGCCGAATGGCGGACGAAATCCGGCGAAGCCAGCAGGCGGTCGGTCAGCGTGGCCCGCTTATCGTGGTCCTTCGACTCGATGAAAGTACGCGCCTCGGCGGCGCTGGGAATACGGCCGGCCAGGTCGAGAGTGAGGCGGCGGAGCAGCGCGGCATCGTCGGCCTGAGGCGCGGGGGCGACGCCGGCCTGCTTCACCTTGAGGGCGATGTAATGGTCGATGACGTCGGGGATGGGGCGGTCCGGCGGCAAAAGGTCGTTGGCCGCGGCGGTGGACGAGAGGGCGAGCAGGGTGGCGAGGACGAGGATGCGAATCATGGCGTTTTCCTCCCCGTTTAGCGGCGGATCGAAGATCCGCGCGTTGAATAACGCGCGGATCTTCGATCCGCCGCTAAACGCTCCAGCGCACAACCTGGCCGCGCCCCACCGTATCGATCACATCGCCGCCCTCACTCAGCGCCATGCCGAAGATATTCATCGGCGCCGCGACCTCTTTCAGCACCTTTTTCTGTCCGAGATCGTAGAACATCAGCTTCCCCGCCGCCCCCGCCCCCAGGGCGCCCACGAGCCATTCGCCGCGTGGATGGAAGGCCAGGTGCTCGACGACGCCGTTGCCGCCCGCCTTGAAATCGTGTGTCTTCTGCCCCGTCCGCCAGTCGAAGACCTGGACCATCGCCGTGCCGGAGACGATGGCGGCATCGTGGTTGTCGATGCCGCCTGCCGCCAGCGCCAGGCCATCCGGCGAAAAGGCCAGGGAACGGACGCCGCCGAAGGAATGGCCGTTGCCGGCTTCGGCGCTGCGGTCCCATTCATAGAAGCCCGGGGCCAGGCACACCGCCACCTGCTTGCCCGTCGCGGTTTCCCAGATCACGATGCGCCCTTCCTGGTCGGCCGTCGCCAGCAGTTTGCCGTCAGGCGCGAAAGCACAGGCATACAATTTCGAGCGGAAATGATGCCGTGTCTTCTCCGGATGGCCGCGCAGGGCGTGGATCGTCTTGCCACTGGCCGCATCCCAGAGCCGGCAGACCATGTCGTCGCCAACGCTAGCCAGGCTCTGGCCGTCGGGCGACCGCGCCAGTTGCCGAATCCAGCCAGCGTGGGCATTTTCCAGCGCCCGCACCGGCTTCTGCGTGGCGGCATCCCACCAGGCAAGCTTGCGGTCCGATCCGGCCGAGATCAGGGTCTTCCCGGCTGGGACGAGGCCGCTCACATAGCTGACATGAGCGCTCCAAGAAGTCGTCTTCGGCTTCTCGGCGGCCAGGTCGATGGAATAAATCTTGCCGTCGTAGCCGCCGACGAAGAGCGACCCGCTCTCCGGCCCCCGGGCGACGCTGAGCAAGTCGCCGGCCAGGGACAGTTTCTTCACCGGACGGGCGTTGTTGGGATTGGAAGGCATGGCAACTCGCTTTCCGGTAGCAACCTGGCATTTCTTCTCCCCTCGCCCCCGGGGGGAGAGGGGCAGGACGGAGCACCGCTCCGTCCAACATTTCCGGTGCGTCGGGTAGGACGGAGCGGTGCTCCGTCGCCCCGAGAGTCAGTTTTGCGCCAGCACTTCGGCGACCGGCTCGGTCTTGTAATCGGTCAGCGGCACCGGGCGGCCGTCGTGGGCGGGGTATTCCTTCTGGTGGTCGATCCCAAGCGCCTGGAAGACGGTGGCGAAGAACTGCGGCACCTTCACGCGCCCCTCGGCGATGTCCTTGCCGTCGGCATCGGTCTTGCCGTACACCACCCCGGGCTTGACACCGCAGCCGGACAGCGTGGCGCTCATGCGCGGAAAATGGTCGCGGCCACGCAGGTTGTTGATCTCCGGCGTGCGGCCCATTTCTGAAAACGTGATGACTAGCGTTCGCTCCAGCAGGCCGCGCTGTTCCAGGTCGTCCAGCAGTGCCGCCAGCACATGGTCCAGCTCGGGGACCAGCTCCTGGTGGATGTCGAAGTTTTCGCCGTGGCTGTCCCACCAGCCACGGTTGAGGCGAACGAAGGGCACGCCGGCCTCGATCAGCCGCCGGGCAACCAGCGCCTGCTGGCCGAACAGCGTGGGTCCATAGCGATCGCGCACCTGCTGCGGCTCTTTAGAGATATCGAAGAGGCGATCACTCGCCATCAGGCCGCGCACGCGGGAATAGGCATCGTTATGGCTGGCCAGCGTGGCATCGCGCTCGCGGCCCCGGCTGAATTGCCGGCTGAGCAGGTCGCGCAGCTCGCCGCGCTCCTTGTGGTCGAGGTCGGCCAGCGAGGCGGGCAGCTTGTTCCCCTCCGGCGACAGCGCCCGCAGGATGTTGATGGCGTCCCAGCGTGAGCCGAGGTAGCCGGCCGAATCCGGGCTGTCGTTGGACATGCCGGGGAAGCCGACGGTAGCCGTCCACAGAGCGACGTGGTCGGGCACGGTGCTGTCGCGCAGCGCCAGCTCGTGGGCCAGCATGGAGCCGAGGGTCGGATACTTGACGGCCCCGTTCTCCGGCCGCGACCCGCGCAGGACCACACGGGCGCCGGCGGCGTGATCGACATTGCCGGTGTCGATGGAGCGGATGACGGCCGTGTGCCGGACCAGGCGCCGGGCCATTTCCGGCAGCCATTCCGAGACGCGGTAGCCGGGAATCGAGGTCGGAATCGACAGGAACGGTCCGCCGGTCGGCCGGCCGGGCTTGGGGTCCCAAGTCTCGAACTGGCTGGCCCCGCCGCCCAGGAAGACCAGGATGGCGTGCTTCTGCTCTTGCCTCAGGTCCGCGGCGACGGCGGGCGTGCCAAGGATGCTCAGCCCCGCGGCGCCACCGACGACGGCGCCGGCGGCTGTGCCCAGGAAAGCACGGCGGCTGACGGCGTGAATCGGCGAGCCGCAGAACTGTCCGCGTGACGCACGGCTCATGGCTGGCTCCTTGTGCTCGGACGGCAAGCGGGCGCTGGCGGGTGGGAGGCGGTAGCGACTACGAATGAGTGTATCATTTCGGTGCATGGAGCGACAGGTTTGTCCATCGTTGCTCGCGTATACAGAAGCGGCTGATGTGCAATTGCGCGGCAGGGTAAAAAAGGGATGGCGTCCGTGCCAGTACCGGGATAAGCTCAGGCCGTCGCACTGGCCGGGCCGGGCAGCCCGACTGCGCCAGCGAGGACGAACGGCGAATCCTCGCTGGCGCTTTGGGCTGCACCGGCCGATCGGACTGCTGTCCCGACTAGAGGAATCATAGTCTCACCGCGCCCGGCCGGGTATCATACCAGCGATCTCCCCCATTCCCCGGCGTGTTGCACCATGCCCCCGGACCAGCTGCCCTACCTGGACACCTTCGCCAAGGCAGCCGAGCTGTCGAGCTTCACGGCGGCGGCGCGGGCGCTTGGACTCACCCAGGCGGCCATCAGCCAGCGCATCCAGGCCCTCGAAGGGGCGGTGGGGCTGTCGCTCTTCCGCCGTCGCGCCGGGCGGGTCACCCTCACCGACGCCGGACAAATCCTCTATCCGTTTGCCGAGAAGATTCTGGCGCTCCATCGCGAGGCGCTGGCGGAGGTGACGGGGCACAAGCCGCCCCTCGGCGGGGAGCTGGCTCTGGCGGCCAGCTCGATTCCCGGCGAGCATCTGCTGTCCGATCTGCTGGCCGCCTTCCAGCGCCGCCAGCCGCACGTCCGCGTGCGCGCTACCGTCACCGATACCCGCGCCGTGCTGGCCCAGGTGCAGGAGGGGGAGGCGCATGTCGGCCTGGTCGGCGGCAAGCTGGATCAGCCCGACCTGGAATTCCGGCCCTTTGCCAGCGACCGGCTGGCACTGGTGGTGCCGGCCGGTCATGCCTGGCGGAGTCGCCGCCGGGTCAGCCTGGGTCAACTGGCGGATCAGCCAATCATCCTGCGCGAGCCGGGTTCCGGCTCGCGCTGGTGCCTGGAGCGGGCGCTGGCGGAAACGGGCAAGTCGCTCGGCGACCTGCGCGTGGTCCTGGAGCTGGGCAGCAACGAGGCCATCAAGGAGGCAGTCCTGCGTGGGCTGGGCGTCGCCGTCCTGTCCACCCGGGCTGTCCGGTCGGAGGTCGAGGCCGGCAAGCTGCACACCCTTCAGGTCAATGGACTGGCCCTGACCCGTCAGTTCTACGCAGTCTGGGATCGCCGCCGGGCGCTGCCGATCGCCGCCCGGTTGTTCCTTGATCTGCTGCCGGGGATGGCGTCAGCGTCCTCATCATAAGATTAGTTCATCCAGCGACCGCATGCAGTGAGACCTTCGCGCAGTCGTTGATCCTGAAGCGGACAGCTCGCTTTGCTTTCAATGAACAAGGCCCCGCTACCCGGGCGAGAGGTGTCGTGCTCGGGCAGCGATCTTACCGTGCGCGCGTATCCTCTACGCCACCGCCCCAAGCGGCTCGGCTTGAGATCGACCTCGCCTACTTCCCCGACGTCGTCTGTTGCCCCGCCGACCCTGCTCAGATCGGCACCACTTGCAGCCCTAACTCCCGCGCTTTGCGCTGCAGCGCTTTGACCTGACGCTCCTGCTGCTTGACTTCTTCGGCTGCCGTGCTCTCACGGCGATACGCTTCCCCACGCGTGATGAGGCGATAGAAGAGCTTCGCCAGCTTGTGGGCTGTCGCCCTGATGGCGCTGCCTATCCCCAGCCGGGCCCGCAGGCGGCGCAGGAAATTACCCAGCACGCTTTTACTTCTGAGCAAGGACCGCGCCGCCAGCCGAAACGCCTTGGCCACCCGGCTGGCCGTCTGGGCGGGATAGCGGATCCGCTTGCCCGATTGGTGCTTGCGCGGCGCCAGCGTCGTCCAGGCCGCGAAGTGCTTGTCCGTCGGGAAACGTGCCGCCAGGTCCGGGCCTGTCTCCGACAAGACCGTCAGCACCGTGCTGGCGCCCAGACCGTCCACTTCCGTGACACGCACGCCCGTCAACTGGAAGATCAAGGCGTCGGCGTCGAACTCCGTCGGGCGGTTGCGACTCTTGGGCGCGGCCTTCTGGGACTCGGGCAACGGACGCCCCTGGGTCTTGTCCGGCATCGGCCCGGCCGCCTTGGCGTACTCCCGGTCACAGACATGGAGCTGATTCTGGTAGAAGTCCCAGGCCTTGAGCAGTTGTTTCAGCTCGAACAGGTGGGCCGTGTCCCAGGTCCCTTCCAGGGCCTTGGCAATCTCCTCGCGGCTCTTCTTGCAGCTGGGATCGCGCATCGCCGCCAGCGTCTGGGGGTCACGCTGCCCCTGGGCGATGGCACGCAGGATGCGCATGCCGGTGACGCCGGCGATGCTCGACACGGCCAGGTCCAAATGAACATTCATCTGGACCAGCACTTTGAGCATCATCTGCAAGAGCTTGGCTGCCTCGGTGATCAGATGCTCGCGATGCCGCCACAGCGTCCGCAACGCCAGCACCTCGTGCGCGGGTCGAAAACAGCTCTTGAGCTGGCCACAGGCGTGCATCTGCTGCAGCCAGACCGCATCGCAAACGTCGGTCTTCTTCTTGAGGTTGCGGGCCAGGCTGCGTGGATCGACCACCACCACTTCGAAGCCCTGGCTTTCCAGGAAGTCGCATAAGCACATCCAGTAGACGCCGGTCGATTCGAGCACGACGCTCGTGACGCCGCAGTGGCGTAACCACTCGGCCAGCGTCTGCAGGTCGGCGGTATAGACGCCGAAGCTACGCACGGGCTGCGGATCGCAAGCGGGGTCGACGGCGACGACGTGGCTGGCGCTGCCGACGTCGATGGCGGCGGCACAGGGCCGGACGATGCGGGGCGGCGGGATGGGCTGGCGTGTCTTCTTCCGAGGCATGAGGACCTCCAACGACGGTGAGGGACGGGCGAAGAAAATGTCGGCGGAGGATGGGTCGAACGAAGGACGAGACTTTCAAGCGGGCTCGCGGCACCAAGGAAAGTGAAGCCGACCCAAGGGCCAAGCTCAAGCACGGGCTCAGAGGCACCAGATCAAACGCGGCCACCGCGACTCCGCCGCCACAAAGAAGAGCTAGAGAAGCGCAGTGCGAACGGAAAGCCGATGGCCTGTCAGGTTCATAGCGGAACGTGTGCCAGGGACTGGCATCAGCCCTCAAGCTGATCCATTGTCGCCAGCGCGTGTCCGCACACACGGAATTATATGCGACCTGGCGCTTGGCGCCGAAATGTGAAGGCGCATATCGTTATTTGACAAGGGATTGCGGCGTTGCGCACAGGTCGCATATAATTACCGGCGAATTTAGCACAAAGTGGCAATTCGGGTACTGTCTCAGTTTGGTGGCGGCACGATTCTAACGTGGCGAAGAAACACCGGCACGTTAGAAACGTGCCGCCACCAAATTGAGGCCGAAGCGTTACTTACCCGGCAACCGGGGCGGACCGCTCACGGGCTCGCCCTTCTCCGGCGGGGGTTCGCGCAGGCGAACCGTGTTGCGGTTCTCGAACGGATCGGGCAGGCTGAGCTTTACGGCCGGCGCCGGCGACCCACGCGACGGCATTGGGGCAGCCTGGACGGCGGCCGACGAGAAATCCGCGGTCGGATCGTCGCTGGTGGTGCGGTCCCGCGCCGGCGTGGCCAGCACGGGCAGCGGCACCGGCTGGTTCGGATCAGGTCCCGGCTGGCGAACGCGATCGCCGGCGTGGAACCGCGGCTCCTGGGGCGGCTCGGGCCGGGCCCCGCTCAGCGGCAGGGCATCGGGCAGGGAGCGCGGGCGGAGCGGCGGACCCTTGCGGCCTGCGGGCAGGCGCGGCACCTGGCCCTGATTGGGCTGCAAAGGCACGGTGGGATGCTCCAGGGCCGGCACACCGGGCAGCCGTTTCGGCGCCCGGGCCACATTCTCGTTAGCCGCCAGGCCCCGGTCGGCCGGCGGCAGCTCCTTCGCCAGCAGTTGGCCGCCCTTGTCCTCCGGGAAGCGGAAGCCTTCGCCCCCGTCGTTTTTCTCGCCCTCCGCCTTCCTGTTCTCGCGACGCATCGTCGGCCTGGGCACGGACCAGTGTCGCGGGACCATCGACACGGCTTGCGCGGCGGCCGGCACCGACGGTTGCCCGCACCCGGCGACGGGAACCAGCAGGGCACTCGACAGGAGGAAAGCGGCAGCGCGAATACGGATCAGTCGCATGGTGCTTCTCGCTATCTGGGCCACCGTCACTTGCCCGGTACTTCGAGGATCAGCTTCACCGGCGTGCCTACCTTCGGCAGCACGTCCTTGTTTGTCTCCAGCTTCAGGTACTTCTCTTCCTTTAGCGTCAGGCTGGTCTGGCACACGGTCTTCTCGGTCACCGGGTAGACGGCGATCAAGGTGCCGCTCTGGTCGGCGCCGTAGGTCTTGTCCGGCTTCTCCGGGTCGAGCTGGATCATCGCCGAGCCGGTGAAGCGAAACTCGATCGACTTGGGGAACGGTTTCTTGGTCTTGGGATCGAGGAGCACCTTGTCCATCGACAGGCGTTTCCGCTCGCCGTCGGACCCGGTGATTTCGATGTAGACGTTGATCTTCGGTCCCTTCGGCTCCTTGCCTTCCACCGCGACCGGCTGGCCCGGCTTGAGGCCCAGCTCCTCAAGGGCCTTGTGGACCGAACTCGGTTTGAGCTTGACGTCGATGGTCACCACCGTCTCATGCGCCTTCTCGCCCCCCTTGCCGGGCTCGCCGAGGAACGGCCAGCAGGCGATGACCTCGATGGGATAGATTTCGCCCTTGTAAGCGGGGTGCTCGATCTTGCGCGGCGCCACCTTGGCGTCGATGGTGATGGTGCGCTTCTCCTTGTCCACGACCAGGCCGGGGGTCTTGTCGTCAGCCAGCGCGAGCACGGCGAGGGCCAGCACAACTACCGCAGATAGGAATTGTCGCATGATACATCCTCCTGCCACCGGTGCACCGCCCGCAGGGCGGCGGCTAAACGTGGTATTTACTTCTCTCCGATACACACGACGGCGGTTGGCTTGCCCGCGTTCGGCCCATCCAGGTTGCAGGTGGCAACATACAGCCGCCCGCCGTGGACCACCGGCCCGCCGTAGATCATGCCGGGAGCCCCAACCGCCGGGTCCTTGCCGAGATCGAGCGTCCACTTGGGGGAGCCGTCAGCCAGTCCCACGGCGTGGATCACGCCCTTCAGGTCGCCGGCATAAACGACGCCACCGGCCAGGGCGGGGGCCGCGAAGAACGGGGCCTTGGCATCGTAGTGCCAGCGCAGCTCGCCGCTCTTCAGGTCAAAGGCCCGGACCTTGCCGTCGGTCGCGGTGACGACGGCCAGCCCGTCAGCCACGGCGGCACACGACAGCACGCCCCCCTTCAGCTCCTTGTGCCACTTCTCCTTGCCGTCGGCCAGGTTGTAGGCCGCGATGTCGCCGCGGGCCTTGCCCAGGTCCTTCGGGTCGTAACGGATGTTGCTGCCGCCGATTACGATGGTGTCCCCCGCTACTGTGGGCCCGCCCCAGGGATTGAGCGTCAGCGGGGTGCGCCACTTGATCGCGCCGGTCTTCGCATCCAGGCCGAACAGGGCCCGGTCGCCGACCTTTTCGTGATCGAGATAGGCCGACGCAGCCAGCACCAGGTCGCCGGCCAGCGCCACGGGGGCGTCGACGTGCCATTTGTCCTTGCCCTGCTCCCACACCTTCACCGGGACTGGGCTTGGGCAGCTGGTCTTCGGTCGGCTTGACGGCGAAGTCGGGGTCCTTCTTGACGTCTTCCCTGTACTTCTTCTGCAATTCCGCCCATTTGGCGTCGAGCAACTTCTGAATGGCGGCCAGGTCCATCTCCTTGCCGTCCAGGGTGACGCGGTTCATATCGATGCAGAAGACGCCCGCGGCTCCGCCGCCCAGGTAGACGCGCCCCTTCTCCACGGTCGGCGAGCCTTCGAGGTGAACCAGCGTCCCCGGCACCGGATATTGCCAGAGCGGCGTCCCCTTGTCGGCACGCACGCAGTAGAGGAAGGCACCGTCGGTCTGGTGCATGCCGTCGCCGAAGATCAGCTTGCCATCGACCACGGCAGGCGAGCTGACGGTTTGCTGCTTCAGAAACGGCGTGGTCTTGCTCCAGGCGGTCCGCTCTGCGGCCTTCGGATCGGTCACCAGGGCGCGGAACATCGAGACGTTGAGGGCCCCCAGGCCGGAGACATAAAGGCGATCGCCGAACGGCACCGGGGTGGCGATGAAATGGTCCTGCGACTTGAAGGCCCACAGGACCTTCGGCGTCGCCGGCCCCGCCTTGCCGTCGGTGCAGGCGGTGCGCTCCGAGTTGCCGCGATAGGTCGTCCAAGGCTCGGCGGCTTGGGTGGGCCCGACAATAACAACGAACGCGAATGCCGCGATCAGTTTTGCCACCGGTGTACTCCTCATGGGTTTAGCCGCGGGTCGGCGACCCGCGCGGGTCGGCGACCCGCGGCTAAACGGGTCATTCCAGTTTCGGTGTCCGTTCGTCGATGGTGCCACGCACCGGGCTGCCGGCGACGGTGATCTCCTTCATGCGGCGGACGCCGGAGCTGTAGCGGACCTCGACGCGGTAATTGCCGGGGTCGAGGACAAAGCGAGCTTGCGGAGAGGTTTGACCGCCGCGGCCGTCGCCGCCGGAGATGAGCTGGGCCGCTAGCAGCTTGCCGTCCTTGTCCACCACGCTGACCCGGCTGCCGACAACGCCGTCCTTGCCCGCAATGTTCAGCGTCACCGGGGCCCGCTTGGCGGCCAGGAACTCGCGGTTGCCCAACAGCACGCACGATTCCTGCCCTTCGTTGTTGAAGACCACGTCGAGCATGCCGTCGCCGTTCAGATCGACCAGGGCCACCGCCTGGGTATTGAAGATGCGCTGGTGCAGGCCAACGGCCTCGGTGGCATCCTCGAAGGTGCCGTCGCCCTTGTTACGGAAGAAGCGGTTGCAACCCTTCAAGCAGCCGACCACCAGATCGAGGTGCCCGTCGTTATCGAGGTCGCCCCAGGCGGCACAGGTCGCATGGCCGGTGAATTTGCCGAGGTCGCCGGTCTTGTCGGTCACGTCGGTGAAGTGCCCCTTGCCGTCGTTCCTGAGGAGCTTGCAGCCGCCGGCCTGGGGGATGAACAGGTCGGGATGGCCGTCGCCGTCGAAGTCGCCAAAGACCGGACCGACCTTGCCTGTCTTGTAGGAAATGCCGGAGTCCTTCGCCTCGACGAAACCTTTCGCTGTGTTCAGGACCAGCAGGCCCTGGCCGGCTCCGTAGAGGAAATCGGGCCGGCCGTCGCCATCGACGTCGCAAACGGTCAGCGTGTCGCCACGGGCCATTCCGCCGATCCCGTCAGGGCCGAGACCCACCGAAGCGGAGACATCCTCAAACCAGCGCTGGGCCGCGTTGATGACCGATGGCCGGGCAGGCTTGCCAGGAACAGGCTTGGCGGGTGCCGGCAGCGGCTCGGCCTTGCCCTTGTTGCGATACAGACGCAGGCCGTGGAAGCCGTTGCCGAGCAGGATGTCCGGCTTGCCGTCGCCGTCGTAGTCGATCCAGGCGGCGCAGGTCAGGTCGTAGCCCTCTTCCAAAGGCAGCAAATGGCTGTCATCGCGGAACTGACCTTTGCCGAGGTTGGTGTACAGCCGCGGCCCCTGAGCGGTGGCGAGAAGCAGGTCGGGCAGGCCGTCGCCGTTGTAGTCGGCCCAGACGGCGGCCCGGCAGCCGCCCGTGAACCCCGGCAGGCTTAGCTCGTTCAGCGATTCGCCGCCGTTCTGCATGAGTGTCATCTTGCCGGCACCGACGAGGCAGACATCCGGTTTGCCGTCGCCATCCACGTCCACGCAGGCGACGGCCTGGGCCTCGGGATCGACCCGATTGAGAGCGGCATAGTGTGAGAAGGCGGGCATGCCGCCCAGGCGGCGGAAATCCTCGCCGCCCCAGCCCACGAAATCCCGCTTCTCGTTGTAGTTGGCCAGCTTGAGGCTGGCCCGAAGCCGTTCGATCTTCGCTCGCCTCAGGTGCAGATCGTCCTTGTTGCCGTCCACCATGCACGGGACGATGACTTCCTTGTTGTCGAGGATGTCCTTGACGGCGTTGGCCAGTTTGTTGACATCGCCGGCAAAGGTGCGGAGCAGGAACGGCTCGCCGTGGCTCATGCCCCACCATTCGCCCTGGGCGTAGCACTGGTACCAGTAGGTGCCGATGCACGTTTCGCTGGCGCCGCCGTTGTGGAAGAAGACCGCCTTCTTGCCGACCTCGACCCAGTCCATGGGGTATTGCCACTCGCGCGGGTGGAAACCGCCCCGGCCGATGTTGTGCTTGATCACATCGGTCGGATGCTTCCCCTTGAGGTCGTATAGCTTGCGGTAGATGATCATGTTCTTTTCTTTGTCCACCTTCTCTACCTGCATGACCACGATGTTGGTGGAGAGGGTGATCACCTGGCCGAGGCTATGGGCGGCCTCGACATAGGCGTAGGCCGGCGGTGCCGGGATGGCGATGAGCAGGGCGGCGCAGCAGAGCGGGATGCCGAATAGAAAACGTCGTGACATAGTCATGAGTCCCCCGGTGGTTTAGCCGCGACCCGGAGGGGAGCGCTAGGCAAGAGCGCTCCGCTTCGCGTCGCGGCTAACCAATTAGCCCTTCTTGATCGCCTCCAGCCGTTCCTTCGCGACCTCCGCCCACTTGCTATCGGGGTAATCGCGAACCACGCGCTCCAGCAACCGGACGGCCTGCTCATTCTGCTTCAGTTCGCCGAAGGTGCGGGCCGCCTCGACCAGCGCGACAGCATTCCATTCGGGGTAGTCGTAGGTAAAGGGCACCACCAGAAGGGCCGTGGCCGCCTCGGGGTAGCGCTTCTGCTCCATCCGGCACAGGCCGATTTGCAGCTGGGCCTTGGCGCCGATCTCGGTCGCGGTGCCGGCGGCCACCTGCTGATAGAAGTTGACCGCCTCGTCGAAACGTTTCTGGTTTTGCAGCGACCAGGCCATGCCGTAATGGGCCTCGTGGACCCAGGGGCCCTGCGGGAAGCGGTTGGCGGCCTGCTCGTGGGCTTGCCGGCTTGGCTCCCACTGCTTGAGCTGGGCCAGGGCATGACCCAAGTCGCAACAGGGCCTTGTCGGTGACGCCCGGCAGGTTCTGGAACTCGCCCTTGTCGCGGAAGACCGCCAGCAGCTTGACGGCCTCGGCGTGATCGCCCAGGGCGATTTGGGCTTCACCGGCGCGATAGTAGGCCTGGCCGGCGTAGGGGCTCTTGGCGTTGCCGTAGACGGCGGAGAACTGCCCCAGGGCCGCCTTGTTGTCGCCCTTGGCGGCCAGGCAGGTGCCCAGGCGGATGCGGATCTTGTCCGTCAGCTCCGCCAGCGGCTCCTTGTCCAGGGCCTCGCGCAGCATCTTGATGGCCGTGTCCTGATCGTTGCGATCGGCATAGAGTTCGGCCAGCTCGAAGCGGGCGTCGCCGGCTAGCGGCAGGTCGGCGAACGAGCCGATCAGTCCCGCGTAATCGCCGCGAGCCTTTTGCTCGAACGGCTGCAGCGGGACATCGGCCAGCGGTACGTCGGGCATCGGGACTGTTGGAGGCGTACGGCCGGCCGGTGTCTTCTTGGCCATCTCGTCCTTGAGCTTCTGCCAGCGCTCTTGCTGCAACTTGGCCCGCACGGCGGCCACCTCGGCGTCGGCCACGGTGCGACTGCCCCAGGCCGCCTCGTACAGCATCCGCGCGCGGGCTTCCGCCGGCGGCTGGCGGTTCTTCAACCCTTCCGCCTGCGTTTCCAGGTACGCCACCGCGTCGCTCACGTCCTTGTAGCCATCCTCAAGGTGTTTCTCGGCAGCCGTCTTCTCCTCGGGCTTGAGGTTCGGCACCGCCAGCTTCTTGTGGGCCTCCTCGATCTTGACCAGCCCGTCGTCGCGCAGGCTCTGGCCGAAGCGCAGGGCCGCCTCGGCCGCCTCGGGTCGATTGGGCGATCCCTTGATGACGCCGTCGAGCACCGCCCGGGCCTCGGTCCGCTTACCGGCCTCTTTCAGGGCCAGGCCGTGGTGATACTGCAACAGCGGCACCCAGGCGGCGCGGGCCGGGTCGGCCGCCAGCTTCCCCTCGTTCTCCTGCCGGCACTTGGCCAGCACGTCGGCCGCCTCCTGCGCCTTGTTCTGCCCGCGCAGGTAGGTCGCCAGTTGCAACAGGGCCATCGGCGCCACCGGGGCCACCTTCAGCATGCCATCGTTCTGGAAGCGGCGCAATTCATTGATGGCGCCGTTCATGTCGGCGGCCGCGAGCACCTTCGCCCGTTCCAAGATGGCCGTGGCGTACAGCTGGTGCTTGGGGAACTGTTGGGCCAGCTTCTCATAGGCGGCACGGGCACTCGCCAGCGACTTCGCCTTCTCCTGCTTGTCGTCGAGGATGGCGGCGGTCCGCTGGTGACAATAGCCGAGCTTGATGAGCCCATCCGGCGCCTGGGGACTGGTTCCCTGGGCGTTGGTGAAGGTTTCGAGCAGCGCGATCGCCTCCTTGAGCAGGTCCTGGAGCTTGCCGGCAGCGAGGGCATCATCGGCGCGGACCGGGGCGGTTCGGATGAGGCAGTCGGCCTGGAGATAAGGCACCAGGGCTAGGTCGCCGTTGCGGTCGCCGTCGGGGATGGTCTTGAGCACCTCGATCGCCTTGTCGAGGTCCCCTTTGCGGTAGTGCCCCATCGCCACCCCGTAGCGGGCCAGGCTTACATGCGGGAATTCGGGGTACTTGTCGATGACGACGCTGTAGCGCTTGATGACCTCGTCGTAGATCTTCGGCAGGGCGTTGGCGCGGTCAGGCAGGTTCGGGTTCTTTTCCGCGACCAGCGATGTGAAATAGGCGTTCTCCGCGTGGCGGAAGAGGACCTCGGGCAGCAGCGGGCTTCTCGGATACTTCTGCTGGAAGGCCACGCAGATCTTGTCCGATTCGACGTAGTCGCCGGCCAGGTGCAGCGCCACCGCCTGGCGCTGCGCGATCTCCTCTTCGCGATCCGGCAGGGCTTTGTCGTTGAGGAGTTGGTTGTAGGTGTTGGCCGCCTCGCGGAACTGGCGGGCGAGCTGCTGTGTGTCGGCCATCTCCAGGAGCATCTCGGCTCGGCGCCCCTTGGCCTCCGGATCGCTGTTGGTCAGCCCCTGGGCCTTCTCGGCGGCCCGGCGGAAGGTCTCGATGGCGGCCTTGAGCGCGTTGTCGTGCTCCTGCGGCTTGGCCGGGTCAGCAGCGCCGACCTGCGCCTTTCCAATCCAGAGCAGAGCCTGGTCGGCCAGCTTCGGTTCCTTCTCGGCCAGCGGTTGCAAGCTCTTGATGGCATCCGGGAACGCCTTCAACTGTACCTGGCAGAAACCGAGCCGCAGGTTGGCCTCCGCGGTCAAGGGCGTCCCGGGGTTGGCCTGGACGAAGGCGGCGAAACGGGCCTGGGCATCCGCGAACCTGCCCGCTTCGTATAGCAATTCGCCCAGATAGAGCGTCGCCCGGTTGATGTGGTCCGGTGCCGGACCGCGGACCAGGGCTTCCAGGCGGGCCTTCTCCTCGGGATCGTTCTTGAACTTGTCCGGCTGCTTGAGGGCCTCGACGGCGGCGGCCTTCTGCTTGGCGTAATCGGCCAGCACCGCATCGTAGCCGGCGCTGGCCTCGGCCCCTTCCTCGGCGACATGATGGATGCGAGCCACCAGGTAGCGGGCGTGGGTGCCGAACACGGCATCGCCGAGAACAGTGTTCACATTCAGCGAACGGCCGGCGACCTGGTACTCTTTGAGCAGGAAACTGGCTGTGCCGTGGTAGTAAAGCCCCAGCGACCGATAGCGGCTCTTCTTGAGCACGTCGTCCTTCTCGAAAGGGGCCGCGGTCGCCTGGGCTTCCTTCAGCTTCGCGGTCCGCAACTGCATTTCGGCCTGATCGCAGCGGGCGCGGGCGGCCCATTCCAAATCGAGCGGCAGCTCCTTGGCATCCGCCGCCACCGGATCCTTGACGCGGGCGGTGAAGACCGGGACGGCGGCGGCGAACTGCTTGGACGCCTCGTCGAACCGCTGCTTGGCGGCGGCCCGGCGCTGCGGCATCTCCTGGGGCTTGGCCTCCCCCTGCGCCAGCTCCCGCACCCCCAGGCCCCGCTGGGCCATGCCCAGGTAGTAGAGAACGGACGGATAGTCGGCGAACTCCTTCATGCCCGCCAGGGGTTGGAGGGCTTCCAGGGCGGCGCTGATAGTCGCGCTCGGGGCCCTCGAGCAGCGCCAGGGCCAGGCCATACCGGGCCGACGGCGCCTCCTTGTGGTTGCCGTATTTGTCGATGAATTCCTTGAACCGCTGGGCGGCGAAGGGGAAGTTCTTCTCATTGTAAGCCCGGCGGGCGCTGGTGAGCAGCATGTCGGCCGCCTGGTCCGCGGCGACCTGGGCCACGCTCCGTGAAGGACATAGAACCAAGGACAAAGGACAAAGGAGGAACAGCACCGCCAGAACTTTCGTCCTTCGTCCTTTGTCCTTTGTCCTTTGAGAGTTGATGGCCGACATCCGGTAAACCTCCTGGCGGGGGTGTGAGGACGGGTTGGGGGCGTCGGGGGCGAGAGGGGATGCTTCCCCATAACCAGACGGCGTTGGAGCACCGGCGGTTGGCAAAGGCACCCCCGCCCGAACGCGGCAGTGTGGGGAACGGCTCCCTCCCTGGCACGCCTCATCGCGGCACAGAACCCTCATCAGCCGGCAGGAATGGGGGGAGGCGCCGGCCGGGAGTCCCGCGATGAACTGTCCTCCCGGCGTCGGCCGGGCGTTCATCATGCGTCCCATTGTGGGGGAAGGGGACGCGGGCGTCAAATATATTTCGCCGCTTGCGAGTTGACGCGCAGCCTGCCTGGGTTGCGCAACCGTTACTTTGAGATGGGCTACAGGCGCAACAACGCCGGCTTCCCTGCCGAACGATCGGGTCATCTGGGAAGCGCGTGCAGCAGTCCGCGAAGGCTCCGTATCGCAGTCGCATCGCGAGCCGGGTCGAAGAGACGGACGGCGGTGCGGGCTCGCCCAGAATTCCCAGTTCGAGATAAATTCGTCGAGAATTATATGCGACCTGGCGCGGTGCCGCAATCCCTTGT
>CAWHCN010000011.1:0-1236867 GCA_963827935.1 uncultured Planctomycetota bacterium
GGCGCTTCTGGAGCTGGGGACGAAGTTGCGGGAGTCCGTCGAGCTGGAATCGCGGATTGCCGCACTGGAGGCAGCAGAGGAAGCCTTATCGGGGGACTGACCTGTGCCCGCACGCAATCGCATCGCCAGATCGCTTGATCGCCTTGAAAACCGGAGCAAGGAACGGCAAGACCGCCGACGCCAAGCGGAGGCTCAAGAGGCGAGCGAACTGTGCCGTTGGGACGATACGCTGCGCCGTTTCTGCGAAGTCTTGCCGACGGACCTTGAGGATCGGGTGGTCGTGGCGTTGGAGAACCAGCATAGTGTGCTATGGCGCTGGCTCCGCGACGTGTTCCGGGGCCGATCTCGGATACCGGAATGTCTGACCGAAGACGTGATGCGGCAGCTGGTGCTCGTCCGTCTGGACGAGGCGGACAAGTGCGAAGGCTGGGAGGCCGTCTGCTTGCGCTGCGGCCTACTTCTACTGTCCCCTTTTTCTAACTCGCGTTCCTGCATAGGTTTGTGACAACCCGGTGTCAACGACGAGGGTCGGGGCGGAATTCGCAGGTTTTTCCCTGGCAGGAATAATTCGTAGTGATATTTGTATAGGTCTGCACATCTGCTACAGCCATCGCTCAAGTGTCAGCCTTTTTGGCCGGTTTCCGCAAAAGGGGTACAGTAGAACTACAGTATCCGATGCACAAGACGCCGCCCCTGAGCGAGTGGAAACTTGCCCCGGGCTGCTCGTCGGATGAGCGGCCGCTGCGCTACGACCTCCCGCATTTCTTCGCGCACGCCGGTTGCCCGGCGTGTGGCGCCAGCTCCAGGGCCGGGGAGATGAACTGGGCACACCTGATAGACGACGGATTTTGGCTATCAGGTATAACTGAGGTGTCTAATAGAGCGATTTCTTGATCGGCGCCAGATACTCGGGCTTCCCGATGAACGCGAAGCGGCCCCACGCGAACCCGAAGTCGCCGAGCGTCCCCATTTCGTCCTTCACTTGCTGGTCTGACTTCCCGATGACGACCAGGACGTTATCGCCAAGCATCAGTGCAAGGTTCTCGGGGATTCCCTTTCTGAAATCGAGCGTCCACCATTTGAGTGTGGGCGGGATGATCCCCTCTTGCGGCTCGGTGCCAAAATAGAAATACATTCCTGGCGGGTTTGCTTGCGCGAAGGCGGTGGTGAAGTGTAGGCCGCTACGGTGCAGATGTTCGGCCAACTCTGTATGCGACCACTTCAGCCCTTCGATCTTTTCCGACGGGCGGCTCCAAGGGTGCCACAGCAAGAGAAGCGAAACGGTTAGCCCAATGAGCAGGCCGGTCGCGCCGAGCATGAGGCCCCACCACGGGACACGCCGACGGATTGGCCTAACGGGTGGCAGGTCAACCGTACACGCCGGCTGCGCCACGGGCCGGACAACTGCCGCTACCGCAGCGGAAGCGATAGGACTGGGCGACGGCACTTGCAGGCGCTGCCCGCAGCGGGGACAGGGAAGCTTCTTGCCGCCCGCTCCGTCCGGCGCTTTGAGGACCGAAGCGCAGCGCGGGCACGCGAAGCGGATCATCCGAAGGGCCTCCCGTCGTCGGTGCATTCCAGTCGTAAAAGACTCTGCGGTCACCGCGGTTTTTCGATCTTTTCCAGGGCCGCGCTCGCCGCCTCGCGAATTGCCATTCTCAGGGCTAACCCGAGTTTACTACTTTGCCCCCAAAAACCGGGCTAAATCGGCCCTGTTTTTGACGCAAGTCCTTATTTGCCAACGCCCGCTTTCCCAAAAAGGCACTGTAGTGTAGAAAATAGCATTCAGCCCTTGCTTTGCTCCCCCGCCTCGGCCTACACTGCCCCCAGACAGCACCGACGCCGGGGGGCATCCATGTTCCTTCGCAAAATCAGGCAACAGCGTCACGGCCAAACCTATACCTATTTCGCCCTCACCGAAACCGTGCGCGCTCCCGGCGGCCGCGTCCGCCAACGCACCATTTGCTACCTCGGCCGTCTCGATAACCTCCGCCCACCCGACTGGCTGCGCATCGCCGAACGGCTCCCCGACCCTGCCTGGCTGCCACGCCTCATGCAGGAAGTCGGCTATGTGCCGCCCGACGTGCCGGGCGGACCCATCCAGGGCGTCTGTCTCGATCCCCACTCCATTGCCTGGCGCAATCCCCGCCGCCTCGGCGACGTCTATGTCGGCCTCCGCGCCTGGCAACTGCTCGGCCTGGACCAACTCCTGCAACGCCTCCTCGGCCGCAGCCGCAGCCGCGTCCCCCTACCGACCGTCGCCGCCATGATCGCCGTCAATCGCCTCGTCGATCCCCGCAGCGAACTCGGCATCTTTCACTGGCTGCCCGACACCGCCTTGCCCGAGTTACTCGGCGTGCCGCGCAGCCGGCTTGGCCTCAACCTTCTCTATCGTTGCCTCAGCGACGTCGTCCCGCACAAGGCCGCCCTCGAAGCCCACCTGGTCCGCCACGGACGCGACCTCTTCGACTTCCGCAACGACCTGCTCCTTTACGACCTGACCAGCACCTACTTGGACAGCGCCACTTTCCTTGTTGCAATGGCGGAAGTCCAACATTGAGAACAGTATAGCCGATCAGGTCGGCGATTGGGGGATGCACGATTTGATCCGATCGACATCGATGCCCAAGGATCGCAGTTGAGCCATGCGCGTTTTCACGTGAGAGCGCTGGGCCTGCGCATTGCGACGCTGGTAATACTGCTGCTTGGCTAACTCTCGTTGGAAGCGTGCCGCTTTTGTCAGTCGCCCCTGTGCTGTCTCTAACCAGGTGTTCATGGCTCGTCGCACTTGTTCTGTCGTCAGGTGTTCCAGCGGGTCGTCGTGCGTCGTTGCGGCGTCGAACTGCTGACGCATGCGGGCGCAAAACAGGTGGGTCAGTTGCGTCAGGTAACAGTGCCGGTGCAAGCAACGCCAGCCGCGAACTTCGTAATGGTCCAAGCCCAGTTCCTCTTTGGCCTGGCGAAAGCAGCTTTCCACCGACCAACGCCCAAAGGCCACACGCAGTAACCGCCGTAGCGAGATGCCACGCTCCCCGGGCACACGATTGGATAGGAAGTATTTCACCTCATTGGTCAAAACGTTGCGTGCTACGAGCAAGCAGTGCCGACGCCCCGGCAGGCCATCGAGTCCCTTGCGCCAGAGCTTCGCCCATTTCACCTCCCAGACTTCGGGGCCGTGCTGGGTGTCCTTGATGCGGTAGCGCTGCCACTTCTGCTGGCGAAAGACGGGCGAATAGCGTGCCAGGTTTCGCACTTCGCTGCCGCGCCGGCTTCGCGCCGCCAGCCGCGGATAGGTCCTTTTGCGGCCGCGCCGCCGCGACCGACCGCTCCGAAGCACCTGGGGCTTTTTCAGCCAGCCGCGGAAGTTCGCCGGCACTTCGCCCACGAATACCTGTCCACGCTGTTCCAGACCGTCCAGAAAGGCCGTGTCGCGGCCGTAGCCTTCGTCAAACGTCCAGGCCTGGACGCGCACACCGTTGGCCAAGGCGCGGTCGATCAACTCCAGGGCGATTTGCGGCTTGGTACGGAACACGACCTCTTTGGGGATGTAATTTTTTTTCGACGCTCCGGATCGTCGGCCCAATCCCGGGGCAGGTAGACCGCGCTGTCGAGCAGACACTGAAAGCCGGGGCTGCTGTAGCTCAGATGCACGCCGACGACACCGTTGTCGACTTTGCCACAACTGCCCAGCCACTGCCGTGCGGCACCCGCCGTATGGCTACCGCTCTTGGCCGTTCCCGATTCGTCGAGGCAACCGATCGCCTCCGCATGAGCATGTTCGCGGGCCACCAAGCGCTGGCAGTCATCGCGCACGCCGGTCTCATCCCACTTGATCGATTCCACGAAACGTTGTAGAGTCCGCGGTGCCGTACCCAGCTCCAAGGCCATGGCCTCGATGTTTTTGCGTTGTAGGTTCGACAGGAGCCCCTGGACATACACGGCCAACAGGGCGAAACCGGGGCGGCTGCGAAACCGGCCGACGAACAGCCTCAGAAACTTGGCCAACTCCTTGCCGAGACTGGCAATCTGCTTCAGCGTCATCCTGACGATCCTCCGTGGTATTCCTTCCAGGAATTAGCGAACACGGAGGATCGTCTTTCTTTACTCTATCACGCAACCCCAACTTCCTGTGTTAGCTGCACTTACGTGTCAACCATGACAGAAAGTGGCGCTGTCCAACTACTTCGAAGGCCGACTGGCCGGCAACCCCAAGGCCCAACGCGGCTATTCCCGCGATCACCGTCCCGATTGCAAGCAATTGTGCATCGGCCTGGTCGTCAATAGCGACGGCTTTCCGCTCGGCTATGAATCCCTGCCCGGCAACGCCCGCGACGCCGCCACCCTGACACCGTTGATCCAGGCCCTGGAAGAACGCTGTGGCGGCACGCGTCGTCTGGTCTGCTTCGATCGCGGCATGGCCACCGAGGCCAACCTGCGGCACTGGCGGCAGACGCAACGTCACTACCTCTGCGCCGTGCGGCGGGCCGTTACGCGACAATATCTATCCACCATACGTCAAGGACCCTGGCAACGCGTCCACGCCGAGCACCAGGGCGGGCCGGACATCGTCGTGCAGGCACTGCCCGACCAGGAGCACGACGGTGTCCGCGAACGCTGGTTGTTGTGCCGCAGCGACGGTTGCCAGCTCAAGGAGCGGCAGATGTTCGAGGCCCGCCTGCTCAAGGCCCGCGAACGCTTGGCCCGTCTGCAAGCCCAAGTGGCCGCCGGCACCTTCACCCGCGCCGAGGTGATCCATCGCAAAGCCAAGCAGGCCGTGGGTCGCACGCACGACCTGCGCGGCATCTTCACCTGGACAGTGCAACGCCGGGGCGGCCAGCGGCAACTGCGGGTCACGGAAAACGCCGCGGCCATCGCGGACACACGCGATCTGCAAGGAGTCTATTTGTTGCGCACCACCGACACCGAGTTGACGCTGGTGGCGTTGTGGCACACCTACATGTTGCTCACGCGCGTTGAGGCCGCCTTCCGAAACCTGAAAACCGACCTGTGTCTGCGGCCGATCTTTCATCACAAGGAAGCGCGCGCCGACGCCCACGTCCTGTTCGCGGTCTTGGCCTACGCCCTGTCGGTGACCATCCAGTTGCGTCATCGTCGGCAGGGTGGGGAGCTGACGACGGCGGCGCTGCTGGAGAAGTTGGCCCGAGTACAACTGGCGGAGCTATCGTTCCGCACCACCCAGGGAGAGTTGCTGCGTTTCGAGCGTGCGTCGGTGCCCTCGGCCGAGCAGCAAGCCATCCTGGACACCCTGGCCTGGCCGATCCCCGAGCCCTACCTGCCACCCGACCTGGGCACCGACCCGGCCCGTTTGTAGTGCAAAACGGCGACGCAAGTCCTTATTTATCAAGGCAACTCGACCTGAAAGTAGTAAACTCGGGTTAGCGCACCGTGAAGCGGTTTGCCGGCAGTACACTTCGCAGCGCCCGCGGCACCCGGAATGATCCTTCCGAGCCATCCCGCGCTTCCATGAAGCCGCCATCCCTCCGCCGGGTCGGCCAGGCCATTCGAGGGGAAAAAGTCCGACAGGCGCAAGGCCTGACAGGACAAGGAGAACCGCGGCTCGGCCCGTTCTGCCGGACCAGAAGGTGACCGTGTGGGGAACGTTCCTGCCGGCGGATGGCACGCTGCGTGCTTTTGCTGCGGCATCGAACTTTCCTTCTGACCCGATAACCGTGAGGAGACTGGATCGTGGATGAATTGCCGCCACGAACTGTTCGCTTCCAGGTCGCCGACGTGGTACACCCACGTCCCGTCCAGGTGCTGACGGAGTTATTCCACCACCTGAGCCTGGAGGGCGAGGTGGTGGCCACCACGACCGACGGAGCCACGCCCTACGTGGTCGTGCGCGTGCTCGGGCTGTCGGAGGCGGTCATCGTGCCCACCGAGAAGACCGCTGATTTTTTCGTGGATGAGGGGGCGGCGTTGACGGCGTCGAGCTTGTGAGGGTGCGTGAATGTTCCGCCCGGGTTGACAGGGGCGTCCGGGGGACTTAGAGTTGTCTGTTCGACTCTACGTTCCCGTTCCCACCCCCCGTCATCTTGACGCCGGGTCGAACCGTCGCTATAGGCGACGCTTCCCGCAGACCGACCCTACCCCCTCAGGACGCCCATTGTTTCGCCGATTGGCCCAGGTGGTTCGACCCCGGGTCGGCGACAACCAAGTTGGGTGAGTGTGGCCAACAGGCCCACAGCGCAGTCGTTTCGGAACCGATTGAAGGAGCAGGTGCGGAGAGGCCCCTGGCGACGGGGAATAGTCGCCGGCCGCGAACGGCCGCCTCGCTGTTGCCCCACTGCTGACATAACCCCTGACCGAAACCCTTGGGCTCGGAGTAGTCCCGCGCTCAACGTCCGTACACCGATGTGCTCACGAGAGGCACCCCTGGAGGCTCGACCTGGATGACCACGCTCGCGACCTTGGCCCGCGAGGCCCTCTCGCCCTCGATTCGCACAGCCGACCTGGCCCCGGCCTGGATGCCCGCGTCGCAACGGCCGACGCTGGTGGAGCTGGCCGCCGCCAAGCGGCCCACCACGCTCGACCTGTTACCGCTGGCCGTCCCCGTCCCGGGGGTCCCCCGGCCCATCGAAGTGAAAATCGCCTCGCAGCGGGCCGAGTGGGAAGAGGCCTATCAGCTGGTAGCCCAGAACTACCGCAATCGCGGTTATGAACCGGCCGATTCGCGCGGCCTGCGCTTCACCCCGTTCCACGCTCTCCCGGACACGACGACGTTCATCGCTCGCCATGCTGGTCACGTGGTCGCCACCCTGTCGCTGGTTGTGGACAACACGCTCTTGGGCTTGCCGATGGAGTGCATCTACGGCCCGGAGATTCAGTCCCTGCGGCATTCGGGTCATCGCCTGGGCGAGGTGACCAGTTTGGCGGATACCGGCCTGGGGGTACGCGAATTCCTGCAAGTGTTTATCACGCTTATCAAACTGATGGTGCAGTACCACGTCGAGCATGGTGGCGACACCTGCGTGATCAGCGTCAATCCGCGGCATCGCAATTTCTACTCGAAGGTGATCGGCTTCGAGTCGCTGGGCCCGTGCCGGGCCTATCCCTCGGTGCAGGACGCTCCGGCCGAGGCCTATGTCGTGACCTTGCCGCAGATGAAAGTGAATGCGCCGAAGATGCACGCGGAGATCACCGGCGAGACGATGCCTTACGCCCTGCTGCGTCCCGCGCCCATCCCGGCCCACCTGGTCCGCCAGTTCGGCAGCAACTCGAGCCAGACCCATCTGGCGGAAGTCCAGGACATCCTCAACCACGTTGACGAGAACGGCAGTCCGCGGCGCTGGTAGGCACAAGCTGCTGCGGTGCGGTCTGAGTTGCTTGGGGAGGATGGCGCATGTGGTGGCTGGCGCTCAAGGCGATGGTGGCCGACCGCGGCAAGCTGCTGACCTCGTTGCTCGGGGTCGCCTTCTCCGTGGTGCTCATCAACTTGCAGGCCGGCCTGCTCCGCGGGCTGATTCAGAAGGCCAGCCTCCTGGTGGACTATGGACAGGCCGACATCTGGGTCGGCCACCGGCACATGAACTCCGTGGACATCGGCACCTTCATCCCCGAACGCTGGGTCCTGCGCATCCGCAGCATCGAAGGGGTCGAGCGGGCCGAGCCGTACATCGTCATGTACAGCCAGGCCACAATGCCCGATGGCCACTTCGAGAACGTGGCCGTAGTCGGCTCCGAACCCTCCAGCCTGCTGGGCAACGCCTGGGTGATGGCCCAGGGCGACCCGCGCAGCGTGCGCCATCCCGACGGCGTGCTGGTGGACGCCTGCGATGCCGAACGCCTCGGCAACTGCCAGATCGGCGACACCCGCGAGATCAACGGGCATCGGGCGAAGATCGTCGGCATGACCCGGGGCATCGTGGGCTTCACGACCAACCCCTACGTCTTCACCACGCTGGAACGGGCCCGCACCAAGTATGCCTACGGCGTCCCGCACGACCAGTGCTCCTACTTCCTGGTCAAGGCCCGGCCCGGTACCGACGTGACGGAGCTGTGCGAGCGGATTCGGGCGCGCGTTCCGGAGGTCGATGTCTACGACCGCCGCACCTACAGCCTCAAGTGCATGGAGTACTGGCTCACGCGGACGGGCGTGGGCATCAGCTTCGGCCTGGCGGCGTTCCTCGGGCTGCTCGTGGGACTGGCGGTCGTGGCCCAGACGCTTTACGCCTCGGTCACCGAGCGGGTGAAGGAATTCGGCGCCCTCAAGGCGATGGGTGCCACCGATGGCTGCATCGCCCGCTTCATCGTCTCGCAGGCGCTGGGCAACGCGATCGTCGGCGGGGCCGTTGGGCTGCTGGCCTCACTCTTCCTGGCCGATGCGGTGAGCACAGATCGGGCGCCCGCGGTCCTGAGCTGGGAGGTGGCGGTCATCAGCGTGGCCCTCACGGGGGTGGTGTGCCTCGTGGCCGCCTGGCTGCCTTACTGGCGGGTGCGGAACATCGATCCGGCGAGCGTGCTGCGGAGCTAGTAGATGGCCGGTCCTGGTAGCCCGAAGCCGGGCAGCCCGAAGCGCCAGCGAGGGACTCCATCGCTGGCGCTTCGGGCTGCCAAGAGCGGACACTGGTAACGGAATAACGGCTGAAAACGAAGTGACCCTGGCGGACTTGACTCTTATGAACCATCCCCAGCGCACCGTGGTGGCCCGCGATGTACACAAGTGCTTCGGCAGCGGGCCGCACTTGTCGCCGGTCCTCCGCGGCGTCAGCC
This sequence comes from uncultured Planctomycetota bacterium, assembly GCA_963827935.1. GTDB lineage: Bacteria > Planctomycetota > Planctomycetia > Gemmatales > Gemmataceae > DATFNV01. Next base: position 8,734 of record CAWHCN010000011.1, read on the forward strand.
TGGCGGCTTCCCAGGGCGAGACGATCTTCCTGGTCGGGCCCTCCGGCAGCGGGAAGACGACGTTCCTGTCGATCCTGGGCTGCATCCTGAAGGCGGACCACGGGAGTGTCGAGATCATGGGGCGGGACGTGGCGAAGATGACGCCCGCCGAACTGACCGCTCTCCGCTGCGAGAAGCTGGGCTTCATCTTTCAGACCTTCAACCTGTTCCCGACGTTGTCGGCGCAGGACAACATCGCACTGTCGATGACGATGCGTGGCGTGCCGTTGGGCCGAGCCAACCGGCGGGCCGAGGAGCTGCTCAACCAGGTGGGCCTGTGGCATCGGCGCCAGCGCGGCCAGCGAAGATGAGCGGCGGGGAGTGTCAGCGCGTGGCCGTCGCCCGCGCGCTGGCCGGCGACCCCGCCGTCGTCTTCGCCGACAAGCCGACCGCTTCCCTCGATGCCGAGAACGGCCAGGCCGTGATGAAACTGCTCAGCCGCCTGGTCCGCGAACGGGACGCCACCCTGGTGGTGGTGACCCACGACAATCGGATTTTCCCCTACGCCGACCGCATCCTGCGCCTGGAAGACGGCTGCATGGCTAATGAATGGGTGCCGACCGAGGCGATCGACTCGTCCGAGCCGCCTCCCAGCCTGCACCCCGGTCGCTTGCGGTTCCTCAAGGAGCACGTGGCATGAAGAAGACAATCGTCGTCGCTCTAATCGTTGGCGTGCTGGGCGGCATCGGGGGCAAGCTGGCCCTGCGCGGCACCGCCGGGCCGACGGCGACGCCTGCGATCACGGCCGCGCCCAACGAGGTTGTGGCGGCCAACGGCACCGTCGAGGGACTGCGGCCGGAGGTCAGCGTCCGCCCCGAGGTCGCCGGCATCGTGACCGCCATCCATGCCCGCGAAAACGACACCGTGCGGCCCGGGCAGGTGGTGGTCGAGCTGTCCAACGAGACGCAGAAGCGCAGGTCGCCCTGGCCCGCGCCGAGTTGGCCGCCGCCCAGGCCCAGCTCAACAAGCTGTTGGCCGGTGAGCGGAACGGGGTGGTTGTTAAGGCCCGGAATGACGTGAAGGCTCGTGCCGAGACCCTCCGCCTGGCCCGGGCCGACTATGACCGGGCGCTCGATGCGCGCGGCGGGGTCGGAGCCGGCGAAGTAGACGCCTGCCGATCCCGCTACGCCGTGGCCCAGAGCGACTGGGACAAGGCCAAGTCCGAGCTGGACATGCTGCTGGAAGGGACACGCCAGGAGGACAAGGATGCCGCGGCGGCCCAGGTCCAGGTCGCCCAGGCCAAGCTCCGCGCCGCCGAGGCCGAGTTGGCCAAGACACGACTGACGGTCCCCAACGGCGGCCAGGTGCTTCAGGTCTTTGCCGAACCGGGCGAGCTGGCCACGCCCAACAGTGCCCAGCCGATCCTGATCGTCGCCGACCTGTCCCGCCGCCGGGTGCGGGCCTTTATCGAGGAGCTGGACGTGGACCGCGTACAACTGGGGCAACCGGCGGTGGTGACCGCGGATGGCCTGCCCGGGAAGAGCTTCACCGGCAAAGTGGGCCTCATCTTGCCCCGCATGGGCAAGCGTGCCCCGCAGAGCGACGCCCCCAACGAGAATGAAGGACCTCTACTTCCGCGAAGTGCTGATCGACCTGGACGCCGGCAGCGAACTGCCGACGAACCTGCGGGTACAGGTCCGCATCCAGGCAACGCCGCAAGACTGACGGGTCGGTCCAATTCTCCCTCGCCCCCAGGCTGGCCATCGGCAGAAAGTGACACCAGGTGAACGTATGCAGATACCACGCAATCGCTTCATGGGTCTCAAAGAACGGCGGAGGGCTCGGCGTTATGCGTGCAGCTCCGAGACGACCTGCCGGGTGATCAATCTTCTCGACCAGGCCGAGGCCGACGCTGGGGCCTTCAACCTCTCGACAGGGGGCACCTGCCTGGTGGTGGACGCGGAGTTCGCCCTTGGGTCACGGCTGGCGGTGGAGATGCGGCATCGCGGCCGGCCAGGCGTCCTCCTGGCCTGGGCGGAGGTGAGGCACGCCCTGGCCTGCCCATCGTTCCGCGACCTGTGGCTGACCGGCTGCTGCTTCCAGGTGCCCCTGCCGGGGGAGAATGTGCAGATGTACGTGTGAGAGAGATCGGCGGGCGGAGCCTGCCCTACGGAGTGCGTAGGGCAGGCTCTGCCTGCCTTTCTTTTGCCCCCTCACCACTCCACCACCCGCCCAATCCCCGCCGCCTGCGCCCTGGCATAGACCTTGGCCGCCACCGCCACGTCCTCGATGGCGATGCCGAGCGACTTGAACAGCGTCACGTCCTGCGGGTGGGCCCGGCCGGTGTAGCGGCCGACGATCACCTGGCCAAGTTCGTGAATGTCGGACCAGTGGATCGAGCCGTCTTCCAGCGCCTGCACGAAGTCGCCCGCCTCCAGCCGGGCCTGGTCCTTGCTGTCCACCACGATCGACTCGCAGCGGCGCACGGCCACCGCGTCCAGCTCGGCCTTGCCCAGGAAGTTCGAGCCGACGGCGTTGATGTGCGTTCCCTCGGCCAGCCAGTGGCCGTTGAGCACCGGCTCGCGGCTGGTGGTGGCGGTGATGACGATGTCCTTGTCCTCGGCGGCCAGTTCCGGGCGCGGCACCGGCTGCGACATCGACGTCGCACAGCTGGACTCATGTCGGTCGGCAAACTGGCGGCGATGCTCCTCGTTGGGGCTGTAGACCTGCACGCGGCTGATCCTGCGGACCTTGCAAACGGCCAGCAGCTGCGTGCGCGCCTGCTTGCCGCTGCCGAACAGGCCGACCTCGCTGGCCTCGGGCCGGGCCATGTACTGCGTGGCGACGCCGCTGGCCGCCCCGGTGCGCATCTGGCCCAGGTAATCGGCCTGCATCAGCGACACCAGCGCCCCGGTCTTGCCGTCGAACAGGCCGACGTGGAAACTGCGCCCCTTGCGGCTGGTGGCGTAGGCCTTGTAGCCCATCACGCCCAGCGTCTTGGCCGAGGCGGCCAGCACGTGCATCATGGCGTGGTCGGTCTGGCAGCGGCTGCGCGGGATGTTCTGAGCCTCGTCCAGCGCCAGTTTGCGCAGCCCCGCCTCGACCGCCTCCAGGGCCATGTCCATCGTCAGGACCTGGCGGACTTCGTCTTCGCTAAGCAGAAGGAAGGGCATGGGTTCCCTCGTCAATAGTCCGTAGTCCGTAGTCCGTAGTCCGCCGATGGTTTACTACGGACTACGGACTATCTCAACAGTTGCTCCAACCGGTCGAGCCCGCCATTAATCTGCTCGCGGCTGGTGGCAAACGACAGGCGGACGTAGCCCTCGGCACCGAAGGCCGAGCCGGGCACGAGGTTGACGTGGGCCGATTCCAGTGCCGCCTGGCAGAAAGCTGGCCGAATCGGTCACCTTCCGGCCGGCCAGCGTGCGGCCGAAATGGCCGGCCACGTTGAAGAAGGCATAAAACGCGCCGTCCGGGAGTCGGACAGCTGGATGCCCGGCATCGCCGCCAGCCGCCGGCACACCAGGTCGCGCCGGGCCTCGAACTCGCGGCGCATCTTCTCGACGCACTCCTGGTCGCCCTCCAGGGCCGCCAGGGCCGCATACTGGCTGACACTGCACGGGCAGCCCGTCTGCTGGCTCTGCACGTTGCCCATGGCCTTGATGACGGCGCCGGCCCCAGCCGTCCAGCCCATGCGCCAGCCGGTCATGGCGTAGCTCTTGCTGACGCCGCTGACGGTGATGGTCCGCTCAGCCAGTTCCGGCCGCAGCGACGCGAAGCAGGTCGCTCGGGCGTCGCCGAATACCAGCCGTTCGTAAATCTCGTCGCTGAGGACGGCCAGTCGGCGAGTCGAGGATCACGTCGGCCAGCGCCTCCAGCTCCTGCCGCGTGTAGACGCGTGCCGGTCGGGTTGGACGGCGAGTTGAGCATGACCAGCTTGCTGCGCGGCGGTGATGGCGGCGCGAAGCTGCGCCGGCGTCATCTTGAAGCCGCTCTCGTGCGGTCGTCGGCACCAGCACGTAGCCAGGCGCCGGTCATCTGCACCAGGTCGCTATAGCTGACCCAGTACGGGGTCGGGATGATGACCTCGTCGCCCGGGCCGACGGTGGCGGCCAGGACGTTGTGCAGCGAATGCTTGGCGCCGTTGGAGACGATGACCTGCTCCGGCGAATAGCGGATGCCGTAGGTCTTTTGATAGAACCGGGCGATGGCCGCGCGCAGCTCGGCGATGCCGGCGGCGGGCGTGTAGTGCGTGTGCCCGGCCTGCATCGCCTTGGCGGCGGCCTGGCAGATGTGCTCGGGCGTCGGGAAGTCCGGCTCGCCGAGGCTGAAATCGAAAACGTGAATGCCCTCGGCCTTCAATTGCCGGGCCTTGGCGCCGGCGGCCAGCGTGGCGGACGGTTGCACGGCCGCAGCCATACGAGAGATCGGCATCGGCATCGCAGCGTATCCTTGAGTGCAAGGCGAGCGGCGCGGTGTCAGCCCGCCGGTTAACACCGGCTGACGCCGCGCCGCTCGCCAGTCCATGCGGGCTGGCACCGGGTCGGCGTGTATTGTATCTAAAGGGGTCGGGGCAAGGGAGAGAAACTCCGGGAGTGATGGATCGCCATGCGCGTGGCCCATTTCGTGCAGCGCTACCCACCGGCCCTCGGCGGGTCCGAGGCCTGGTTCTCGCGCCTGAGCCGCTATCTCGCCAGTGTCGGCGACAGCATCACGGTCTTCACCACCACCGCCATTGATCTCGAAGCCTTCTGGTCTCCCCGGGCCCGTTCCCTTGGGCCAGGGGTCACCATCGAGGATGGTATCGAGGTGCGCCGCTACGCGCCGCGCTGGCGCTTCCGTGGCCGGCGGTTCGTGCTCAAGGCGCTCAGCTTACCGCCGTTGCGACCCTGGCAACTTCTGACGATGCCCTGCAATCCCCTCGCCGTCGGCATGTGGCACGATGCCGGACATCTGGACTCGCCATTCGACCTGGTCCATGCGACCGCCTTCCCCTATGGCTGGATCCTGGCCAGTGCGCGGCGGCTGGCGCAACGTCTCGGGGTGCCGTTCGTGGTGACCCCGTTTCTGCACCTGGGGGACCCGGACAATCCGCGCGACCGTGGCCGCCGCGCCTACCTCTCCCCGGCCCTCTGCTCGATCCTGGCCGACGCCGATCGCATCCTCGTCCAAACCAACCTGGAGCGTGACGCTCTGCTGGAACAGGGTGTACCCGCGAAGAAGCTCGTCCTGCAGGGTCTAGGCGTGGACCCCGCTGAATGGACCGGCGGCGACCGGTCCCGGGCCCGTGCCGCCTGGGGCATTGGCACCCAAGAAGTCGTCATCGGACACCTGGCGAATAATAGCGTCGAGAAGGGGACGGTCGATTTGCTGCGCACCGCCGAGTCCGCCTGGGCCGGCGGACATCGTTTTCGCCTGGTCCTGGCCGGTCCCGAGATGTCGAACTTCCGCGCCTTCTGGCCGCGCTTTGGCGCCCGCGATCGAGTGGTTCGCCTCGGTGTTCTGGACGACTCCGCCAAGCGCGACTTCTTCGCCGGCCTGGACGTCTTCGCCATGCCGAGCCGATCCGACTCTTTCGGACTGGTCTTTCTGGAGGCGTGGGCGAACCGGCTGCCGTGCCTGGCCTATCGCTCCGGCGGTGTGCCCGGTGTGATCCGCGATGGGCAGGATGGTCTGCTGTTGCGCTCGGGTGATGTAGCAGGACTGGCAGAGGCGTTACAGCAGCTGGCGAGGGATGCCCCGTTGCGGGGACAACTGGGGCAGGCGGGATGGGCGCGATTGCCGCATGAGTTTCGCTGGGAGGACAAACTGGAGCTGGTGCGGCGAGTTTATCACGAACTGGCGAGCGGCGCGGCGTCAGCCCGCCGGTACTCATGAATACCGGCGGGCTGACGCCGCGCCGCTCGCCCCGCGGCGCCGTCACTTCGCCGCCGACACCGCCCCCTTCAGCAGGTAGAAACTCACCCCGCCGTTGGGAGCATCCACCTGGAGCAGGATTCCCTTCTCCAGCGACGCTTTCTCAGCTGCCTCCTTGAACGCGGCCGCGGCTCTTTACCGGCTGGCGGTCCACCTTGGTGATGAGCATCCCCTCGGCCAGTCCCGCCGAGGCGGCGATGCCGTCATTGTCCACCCGGGTCACCAGGGCGCCGGCCGTCTCGTGGAAACCGAGCCGGTCGGCCTGATCCCGCGTCAGGTCGGTCACCTGCAAGCCGAGCTTGTCCAGTGACAGCGACTTCTGCGCTCGCTCCCGGGGCCGGGACCGCGAGGGGGGCTCGCGCTGGCCGAAGTCCTTCGGCTGCTCCTCGATCGTCGCTTGCAGGGTCATGCGGCTTGCCGTCGCGGACCACCTGCAACTCGACCGCCTTGCCCGGGGCCATCGTGGCGACCGTCATGAAGCAGGTCGTGCATGCTGTGCACCGGTTTTCCGGCCAGGGCGGTGATGACGTCGCCATCCTTGACGCCGGCCTTGGCGGCCGGGCCCTTGCTCTCGACCTGGGCCACCAGGACGCCGCCATCCGCGGGGACACCCAGGTCGAGCCGCCAGATCGCGATCGAGCAATGTCCTTGATGTGTACGCCCAGGAAGCCACGGCGAACGACGCCGTTGGTTTCCAGCTGCTCCATGACGTTCTTGGCCAGGTTGCTGGAGACGGCCAGGCCGATCCCCTGCCAGCCGCCGCTATGGCTCTTGATGGCGGCATTGATGCCGATGACGTTGCCTTGCAGGTTCACCAGCGGTCCGCCGCTGTTGCCGGGGTTGATGGCCGCATCGGTCTGCAGGAAATCCTCGTAGGTGTTCATGCCGAGGTTGCGGCCCTTGGAACTGATGATGCCCGCCGTCACCGTCCCTTGCAGCCGGAACGGAGCGCCGACCGCCAGCACGCGGTCGCCGATCTCCATCGCATTGCTGTCGCCCAGCCGGAGGAACGGCAGGTCTTCCTTGGTATCCAGGCGGACAATGGCCAGGTCGGACATCTGGTCGGTCTTGATGTCCTTGGAGGTGAACTTGCGCCCGTCCTGCAGGGTCACGACGACCTGGCTGGCACCGTCCACCACGTGGTTATTGGTCAGGATGATCCCCTTGGGATCGACGAGGAAGCCCGACCCGAAGCCCAGGTGCGGCGTCGGCTCGGCATCGGAGCCAAACGGCGACTGGCCGAATTCGTCGAAGAAATGGCGGAATTCCTCGGGGACTTGCTGATTGTTGGAAGGCACGCGCCGCGGCGACTCCTTGTCCTTGACGGTCGTGGCCGGCGACTTCCCCTCGATGCTGACCACCGCGGGCAGGACGCGCTTAACCACGTCGCGGTAACTGGTCAGCTCCTTGGGAATGGGCGGAGCGGCGGGCGGCTGCCCTTTCAAGAGCGAGTGTCCGGTGATACCGCCGACCACCAGGCCGGCGAGCAGAAGAACAAGCGCAATGGGCCAACGCTTCATGGGAGAACAACCTCCTGTAGGAAATGGGCCGGAATGGCCCGTGCAATGGATGGGCTCGACGCGGAGAAGGGCGCCGACAACAGCGGCGGCGCTCGCCTGTTCCGCGGCAAGTTGGGGGGCGCAAGTAACCACCCAGGGCGGATGGTCGCTGGGCTCTCTCCTCTATTCCCATATTACGCAGGAGGGGCGGCAGAAGTTTTCCCGTTCTCAGCAGCGCCGCTGGATCAGCACCCGCAACCCGCTGATGAAATTCAGATACTCCAGGGCCACCGGCAGCCCGGTCGGGGCCAATACGAAACCGGTGACAGAGTCAAAGCTGCCGACCAGGTAGACCAGCGTCACCAGCGAGCCCAGCGTGCCGACGGGGACGAAGAAGAGCAGGACCGGGCGCTTCAGCATCGCCACGATGACCAGAAGAACCAGGAAGCCGACGGGCAGGGCAATCGCCAGCGCCTCGAGCCCTCCCCAAAGGGTGTGGATAGCCCCCGCCGCCACTTCCGGCCGCTCCAGCACCGGCGCCAGCTCGCGCAGGTACATCATCCAGCAGACCCAGGCAACCACCAGGAACGTCAGGCTGACAAAGAATAAAAGCGGTCCAAATTCCGGGAAGATCACGAGTGCAGCCGCCACGAGAAATCCCGGTCCCAGCAAGCCCAGGCCAACCAGGAGCGTCACACTCATCGGACGGCCGAGCAGGCCGCAGAACGACGTGGGGACGGCCAGCAGGGCGGAAAGGAACAGGCACAGGCCGGACGCGCGGAAACAGAAGGCGGCACCATCGAGGGCCTCCTCCCAGGAGAAAATCCGGGCAGCCAGCGTCAAGCTCAGGCCCAGGAGCCCCGTCGCGGTGCCGCCCAGGATGAGGAACGGCGTGACGTAATGGCACACCAGCCCGTGATCCAGCCAGCGGAGGTACTGGCGGCGGGCCCGGATTTCTCGCCGGACGGCTGCGCTCGCGCGGACCATAATTTGGACTATTTGCCTCCACGAAGGGCGTCGGCACTGGCCTTCGCCTGGAGATCGACCCACGTCCCCTGCTGCGTTGTTTTCAGGGAGTCGATGAGCTGGCGGGCGACCGGTCCCTCATCGGGTCCGTCGAACAGGGCCCGCAATCCCTTGCGATTCGTTGGTTCCAGGTAGGAAGCCAGCGCCTGGGCGGCGGTCTCGTCGGCGCAGTCAAAGGCCCCGCGCAGCGTGACGCCCTCGCCGGTTGTCAGCCACAGGGCCAGGGTGCGGACCTTCTTGAAGGTGTCTGCCCCCCGATCAAGGCGGTCGTTGAGCAGTTGCCGGACGAAGAAATTGAGCCCATCCCAGCTGTCGATGTGGCCCGCTAGCCAGAGCTGGGCCGATGGACCCATGCGCTCCCGGATCACCTGGCGCAAGCTCTGGACGCAGGTGATCGATCCCCGTCTTCGGAGTCAAAGGAATGCGGTCGAATGACTTGGCGATGACGAGAGTCGTCTCGTCGGCAAACCAGGCGGACGCTCCCACCTTGGCAAGCACCGGCAGTCCGGTTTCCAGGACGAAGGGATAGACCGGCCGGCCATCGATGTCCTGGCGGGCTGTCGTCTTGAGCACGTCGCGGACGTGCTGCTGGTCAATGGGAAGGCGGGCCCGGACCACCAGGGTGAAGCGGGTGAACAGGTCGCCGTCGAGCCTCAGGCCCAGGGCAGCGTGGTCAATGTCGTCCAGCCTGAGCCCGGTCCACTTTTCCAGGTCCACTCCGCCCGGCGCTCCCAGGCCGATGCGTTGCAAAAGATCGCGCCCGGTCGGATCGTCGAGCACCTCGGCCATGTGAACGGCAGCGATCAGGTCGGTATCGTCGGGCAGAAAGCCGAGGGCCGCCAGGTCGGCGGGAGCCGTCGGAGTAACCTTCGGCCGGGGCGGTTCGAGCGGCGGTCGCACCGGCCGGGCCTGGATCGCCAGCAGCGCCAGCCCGATGCCGATCAGCGCCAGCGCCGCCAATCCCGGTACGCTCAGGCGTTCGATCCACGAACGGCGCCGACCGGGGGCGGCGCGCTCGCTGCGGTTCCAACCCCAGACAATGGCCCCAACCAGGCCAACGACGTAAAGCCCCAGGGCGATGCGGGCCACCAGGGGCACGTCGAGGGAGCGTGTCTTGGGCAAAGTGACGTCGTAAGTCCGGCGAAGCGCCTGCGTACTGAGGGCGTAGGCCAGCCCCAGCACGGCCATCACCGCCATGACACCCAGCACAGCCAGGGCGATATGGGCGTTGGTGAAACGGCGGCGGGCGACCGGCTCGGGAGAAGGCAGGAACTGAGCCGGCTGCGGCCCGGCAACGATGACCTCTTCGGGGAGCCGATAAGGGAACGATTCGCCGCAGCGGGCACAAGGGATGCGCTGACCCGCCTGAACCCCCGGCGGCACCGCGGCGGGTGAGTTGCAGTAGGGACAGCAGAGCACATCCGACGACATGGAACGGCTTTCGACGAGACCAAGATTTGGACGGCCGAAGAGGCCGTCGCCGTCCTTATTGTAGCGGCTGGTCCGCAACGAAGCCCGTTTCACGCGCGAGGGTCCCCTTGCCTCGGGAATGGGGAGACGGGCTCGCGCGTCGTCAAGGCTTGGACTTGGGGTAGCCGAACTCGCCAGAGTTCGGTTTTTCTGAAGTCTGGCGACTTCAGCTACCCACGATCATATTGTTGACGACGCACCAGGGCCGAACATCTTGCCTAATCGCTGCGTTGGCCGGCCTTAGGCGACCGGCAGGAGATAGTAGCCCTCGGCAGCGCATCTCCGACCGCCCGCCGGCACCGCACGCGCTGCCAGGTTGAACTGAAGTGACCGGGACTTCCGTTCAACATGGCGCGGACACCGCAAGCCATTGGTAAATAACGACATGTGCCTTCGCAATTCAGCAAAAATCGCCAGGTTGAACTGAAGTCCGATGTGTGCGGGAGCGCTACGACGGGCCCCTTCGCCGCAGGGCGAGGGATCGTCGCCCCAGTCCCCCGTACTCGGTCGGAGCACCGGGGCGAGGGGAGATTATCTCCTGCCGTTCGCCATATTGGATAGAGGGCTTCCAACTCATGCTGTCGGCTGCCGACGGCGCCGCGAGGCGGCCTCCCGCCAGGGGGTCGCCTCGTCCCTGGTATGTAGGCTTTATTCCGAAAGAATAAAAGAGAAGCCTCCAGACTGCCACATGAGAGAATTGGGGTATGCTTCACCCCTTTTTCCCGGAGGCAGTCCCCATGTCCACTTCCCGCACCCGCAAGCGCCCCGCAGCCGCCGCCCCGACGCCGTCCACAAGCCCCGCGGCAGCTTCCATCCGCGCGTCCAGGCCGCCGGACCCGAGCACTTCGGCATCGTCGCCGTTGATTGCGCCAAGGCCCGCTCCAAATGGATGCTCACCGACTTCTACGGCCGCATCCTCATCCCCCCAACCGTCGTCGCACACCACCGGCCCGCCTTCGACGAGGCCATCGCACGCCTCCGCCAGGCCATCCACGAACATGACCTCAAGGATCTCATCGTCGCCATCGAACGCACCGGACGTTACCACCGCGCCCGCGCCGCGCCTTCGCCGACGCCGGCTTCGAAACCCGCATCGTCCACCCCTTCGCCACCAAGCAACTCCGCCAACCCGCCGACCCCGGCAACAAGACCGACGACACCGACCTGGCCGCCATCCATCGCGCCGCCGTCAACGGCTTCGCCCTCGCCGAGCAAACCCTCGACGAACAATGGACGACCTTCCGCCTCCTCATTAGGCACAGACGCGACCTCGTCGAGAAGGCCGCCGCACTCCACACCCAGATCCGCGAGCACCTCGACGCCGCCCTCCCCGGCTTCGCCGCCTGCTTCGCCAACTTCTGGGACAGCGATTGTGCCTTGTACCTCGCCCGACACTTCGCCACCCCAGCCGGCATCCTCGCCGCCGGCCGCGACGGCTTGCGCCACAGCCTCGACGCCGCCGGCGTCCGCTTCCAGAGCCCCACCCTCGACACCGTCCTCGCCTGGGCCGCCCAGGCCGCGTCCCCCGACCTCGGCGCCGCCCTGCACCACCGCTGCGCCCTGACCCTCGACGACGACCGCCGCCAAAAACGCCGCGAAATCCAGGCCCTGGAACGCGACAGCGCGTCATACCTATGCCAGACCCCCTATGTCCTCCTTCTCTCCTTCCCCGGCGTCAACGTCGTCAGCACCGCCGACTTCGCCGCCGAGATGGGGCCCATCGAGCACTATGCCAACCCACGCAACATCACCGGCCGCGCCGGCCTAAGACCATCACGTTACCAGAGCGACCAAGTAGACAAAGCCAATGGCCCCCTGGTGCGTTGCTGCAACCGCAAACTCCGCGCCGCCATCCTGCGCATCGCCGACAACCTCATCCTGTGCAACCACCACTTCAACGTCCTGGGCCATGCCTGGAAGGCCCAGGGCAAGGACCCACGACACACACGCGTCAAGGTCGCCATGCGCTTCTGCCGCATCGCCTTCCAGATCGTCGCCGGCCGCCAGGTGTTCCGACACCCGTGCCTGCAGGGCCGCCACTACGTCTTGCACAAACTGGTCGCCTTCCACCGCGACCACGACACCGGCGTCGCACAGCAGCAACGCGACCTCCAAGCCGCCCTGGGCCAAGTGCCCCCGCGAGCACCCGGCCGAGGCGGTGCAGGGCAAACGCATCTAATTCCCCATAAGAAGGCCAAGAATCGCCTCGCGGATCTCGTCGTTCCATCCCGCTTGCAAGCGTTTCTTCTCGATGCCGCCCGTGCTTGATTCGTCGCGCCGCAACAGGGAGACTACCCAGCGACGCAGCAAGGCGAGGTTGGCCGCGGCATTGCCGGTACGCGCTCGGTTGCGATCCTCTGCGAAATACATGTCCAGCACCCAGTGGAGCCCGTTTTCAATTCCCCAATGGCCACGAATCGCCACGGCCAACTTCTTCGCCTGAGGCGACAGACTGCTGATGAAGTAGCGCACCTCCGACTTCTCCACGCCCCCTTCCTGGTAGGTCCGGGTACAGCGAGCGATGCTCTTCAGGTCGCGCCACGCCTCTAGGTTGCGCAGCGTCTCCGGCACCGCCATGGTTTGCGTGCGGCGCGTCTCCTGGCGACCGTGGCCCTTGTCGTACGCCGTGTGCGTCCGCACCGTGGCCGATCCCTGACCGTCGTCCACGGCCTCGAACGCTGCGACGATGTCCTCTTCCAAATGGTCCTGATTTCCTTTCACCGCCAGCACGTAATCCGCCCCTTTGTCGCGAATCTTGGCCGCGATCTCCTTCTGGCACCCCATGGCGTCGATGGTCACGATGGCCCCGGTCAATTCCAACACCTCCAACAGCTTGGGAATAGCGGTAATCTCATTGGACTTGGTGGCCACAACCTCTTGGCCCAGCAGCAAGTGATTCGCCGTTGCCCAGGCGCTGACGACGTGCAGTGGGTTCTGGCCCTTGGCCTTGTCCAGAGTGGCGCGCGCCGTCTTGCCGTCAATGGCCACCAACTGGCCGTCGGTGCTCTCCTGCAGGGCCGCCACCCACTCCAGGAAACAGGCAACAAAGGCCTTGCCATCCAGGGCGGCAAACACCCGCGTGAACGTATCGTGCGACGGCGTGCCATTGGGCAAGTCCAGGTATTTCTCCAACCAGGCCCGCTTGCTGGTGCCGAACTTGGCCATGGCGACGCAATCGTTGGCGCCGCTGACGACGGCACACAGGGCGATGAAAAGGATGTCCAGCAGGTCGTGACGTTTGGTGCGGTTCACCCGCGGGTCCGTCAAGGTGGCGAAGGGGGAAAGCAAGGTACCGGCGCGGGACTGCGACATGCCGATTCTCCTCCGTGAGACGGGCGACTTCGAGGAGAATCATTCGCGAGTCCCTTGTCCCAGACTACTGAACAGCCAATAATGCACAGGCGTTTAGATGCGTTTGCCCTGCGAGGCGGTGCCGCTCGCCGAGGAGTTGGCGAAGATCGAGCAGGGGCGGCGCCGCGGGCCGCAACTGCTGGCCGACATCCGGCCGCTTGTGCTGGCCCGGCTGGGCGTCGGCGGGGTACAATCGACGGCGTCAGGGGAGCCTGACCCCAGCTAACCGTGTGCGGGTTCGCGAGCCGAGAACGCCTATCGTCCCCAAGGCGCAAAGCCTTAGAAAAGCCTGGCGCTCTCTCGGGTCACCAACGCCTGATACGGCAGTGTGGGGTCACTCCCCTTATGTACCAGTATGGCGAGACGGTGACCGCCAGCGACGAGAGAGGATGGCTCGTTGACCCACTTACGGTATCCCTTGACTCCTTAAAAAGCCGCTCGCCCAGCGGCCCGTGGAAACTCCGTCTGCATCGGCTGGCCCAATTCCTACATGGCAGTCTTTTCGGGTGGATCACGGATGTATGAACTCGTGCTCCGGATCGCGCACCGTTAAGACGGGGCAGGGGGCTTTACGCACCACCTTTTCGGTGACGCTGCCCAGCAGCACGTGGACCAGGGCAGAATGGCCGTGCGTGCCCATGATGATCAGGTCGATGTTCGTGTCCCTGGCGAACTGGATGATCTCGTAGAACGGCGTCCCCTCGCGCACCTCGCAGTGGACCTTGAAGCGCCCCAGGTTGTTCTCGCTGACGACCCGGGTCAGGGCCTCCCGGACCGCGGCTGTCATCTGCTCGATGGAGGGCGCGATCGGCGGCGCCACGCTAACCGCCTCGGGGATGAACAGGGCTAGGTCCTGCACGACGTGCAACAGGTACAGCTCCGCGTCGAACTTCTCGGCGAACGCCGCCGCGTAGGTCAGCGCGTTGCGCGAGTGCTTGCTGAAGTCGGTCGGTACCAGGATGCGATGGAGGTCGATCATGGTGTGCAGCGCTTCCCTCCCGGGTCGCGGCTAACCTAGCGGCGCGTCAGTTGCTGGAACGCCTCGCGTAATTGCCGGGTGATCGGGCCCGGTTTGCCGGTGCCGATCGTCCGGCCGTCCACCTTGACAATGGGAATCACCTCGGCTGCCGTGCCGGTCAGGAAGCATTCATCCGCCGTGTAGATATCATGGCGCGTCAACACCGCCTCCAGTGCGGGCATGCCGGCATCGCGAGCCAGTTCCAGTACCGCGTCGCGGGTCACTCCTGCCAGGATGCCCGCTTCCAGGGGTGGTGTGTTCAGCATGCCGCCCTTCGCCACGAAGACGTTGTCGCCGGTACACTCGGCGACCTCGCCCTGGATGTTGAGCATCAGCGCCTCGTGGCAGCCGGCGCGAATGCCCTCCACCTTGGCCATGATGTTATTGAGATAATTGAGCGATTTGATCCGCGGATTGAGCGCATTGGGATGGTTGCGGATGGTGGACGCCGTCACGATCTCCATGCCGTTCTCGTACAGCTCCGGCGGATACATGACGATGTCGTCAACAATGATGATGACCTGCGGATCGCTTGTTTTACGGGGATCGAGGCCAAGCGTGCCGGCGCCGCGGGTCACGATCAGGCGAATGTACCCTTCCTTCTTGGCGTTGGCGCGCACCGTCGATTCGACAGCCTCGGTCATCTGCCGGGGCGTGAGTGGGATTTCGAGATAGATCGCGCGGGCGCTTTCGTAGAGGCGCTCGATGTGTTGCTTGAGGCGGAAGACCTTGCCGCCGTAGACGCGGATCCCCTCGAAGACGCCGTCGCCGTAGAGCAGGCCGTGGTCGTAGACGCTGATCTTGGCGTCGGCCTTGTCGAAGAACTTGCCGTTGATGTAGATTTTTGGGCCCATCGGATCGCCCGCCTTGCTTCAGCCGGCGCCGGCGGGGACGGCCGACGAGGGCATGGTCTCTTCCACACGTCCCGAAACGAGACGCACTACGCGATCGCTTTCGGCGACCAGTTCCAGGTTGTGCGTCACCATTACGATAGTCAGCCCGTCCTGGCGGTTCAAGTCGCGGAGGAGGCGGATGATATCGGCGCCGGTGTCGGCATCGAGGTTGCCGGTCGGCTCGTCCGCCAGCAGGACGCGCGGGCGGTTGACCAGGGCCCGGGCGATGGCCGTCCGCTGCATCTCGCCGCCGGAGAGCTCGCGCGGCTTGTGCTTGAGGCGATGCCCCAGCCCAACGCGCTCCAGCAGTTCGGCGGCCTGCTTCATCAGCTCGCGCCGCCGCCCCCACCAGCCGAACACCGATTGCTGGATCATCTGCGGCATCAGCACGTTTTCCAGGGCGGTCAGCTCCGGCAGTAGATGGTAGAACTGGAAGATCAAGCCAAAAGTCTGATTACGCAGCTCGTCGCGCTGTTTGGCCGGAACGTTGTCGATCCGCCGGCTTTCGAGGTAGACCCGCCCTTCGTCGGGCTGGTCGAGGGTGCCCAGCAGGTGCAAGAGCGTGCTCTTGCCGGAGCCGGAGGCACCGACGATGCTGAGGAACTCGCCGTGCTCCACGGTGAGATCCAGCCCGCCGAGCACGGGGACAACCACGGCATTTTTGCGATACGTCTTGTGCAGATTGACGGCCCGCAAGAGCGGCGGCGAATCGTGCATGGGTTATCTCCTCAAGCGCCGCTTGCGGCTTCGGAATCTGCGATGCCGCAAGCGGCCGGATTATTCATACCGCAGCGCCCGCACCGGATGCAGCATGGCCGCCCGCAGCGCCGGCAGGATGCTGAATACCACCGCGATCACCACGGCGCCGAGCACAATCAGGGCCACGCTGATCGGCTGAATGTCGGTCGGGATGTCCTTGAAATAATACACCGTGCGGTCGAAGATCTGCTGCCCGGTCCACTTCGTCAGCTTCTGCTCGATCTCATTGATATAGAAGGTGAAGGCAACCCCAAGCCCGGTGCCGATCAGAGCTCCGACGCTTCCCAGCAGTAACCCATAGCCCAGGAAGATTTTCATGATCCCGCCGTTGGACGCCCCGAGCGCCTTGAGGATGCCGATGTCGCGGGTCTTTTCGACGACGATCATCGAGAAGATGGCCAGAATGCCGAAGCCCGCCACGCCGATGATCATGAAAAGCAAGATATTGAGGATCCCCTTTTCGATGGAAATGGCCGCCAGCAGCGGGCCCTGCTTGTCTTCCCAGGTGGAGACCTGATAGCTCGGGAACATCTCGCGCAAGTGCTTCTTGACGGCGTCCTTGTCGTGATCGTAGTCCTTCAGCTTGAGCTGGATGCCGCTCGCCCGATGGCCCATGCCCCGCAACTGCTGCAAGTCTTCGAGGGCCATGTAGACGTAGTTCCCGTCGTACTCACTCATTTCGGTTTTGATGTGATCGACGACGGCGCCGCGGAACGCCACCGGCTCCAAGCGCTGGCCGCTGACGGTGGTCAGGGTCACTTCCGTGCCAGGCGGCAGCACCTCGTATTCCTCGATGACCTGCTTGCCGTCCTTCATGTCGGGCTTGCCGGTTTCGTCCACCTTGGGGATGCGAATATGGGCGATGGCGTTGCCGACCATGATCCCCTTGGGCTTGAACTCGGTGGGCTCCGGCGGAGCGATGGGCGGCAAGCCATCGTCGCGGCGCTGGAAGCCGAACGGTTCGGGCGGATTCAGCAGGCGCTCGCGCTCCTGATTTCGCTGCCAGAACTTGAGCGCCTCGCCCTTGAGCTCGAACGACGGATCCGCACGATTGGCCGGGTTGACGAGATACTCGGCAAAGCCGCCAAGCCGGGCGCGGGCCTTCGGATCGACGCCGATCAGCCGTACCGGCTTGAGGACGGTTTCCCCACCGATCTCGAATTGCAGCATGGCGAAGACTTCCATCGTCATCGTCATGTCCGCAATTCGTTCATTCAGGAATGAATCGCTTTTGATGCGGTCCATCTTGTCGTCGGGGCGGTCCATGCCGTTGAAGGCATAGGCCTCGATGTCGATGTCGGAGAGCAGGCCGTGCAGACGGTCCTTCAGCTTGGTGCTGAACCCGGCCATGACGCTGTTGACGACGATGAGCGTCGCCACGCCGAGCATGACGCTGATGATGCACACCAGCGCCAGGTAGCGGGTGAGCAGGTAGCGCCAGCAAAGAAGGAGCTTGTACATGTGGAATCCCTCGTCGTTTAGCGGCGGATCGAAGACCCGCGCGGATCTTCGATCCACCGCTAAACGATGGGTCGTAGCAACGGAAACAAAATCACATCGCGGATCGTCTGTGTATTCGTCAGCAGCATCGCCAGGCGGTCGATGCCGATGCCGAGGCCGCCGGCCGGCGGCATACCGTGACGCAGGGCGCGCACGAAATCCTCGTCCATCTTGGCCATCGACTCGTCCTGGGGCAGGCCGGCCAGCTGCTGGCGAAACGTCTGCTCCTGCATCACCGGGTCGTTCAGCTCCGTGTAGGCGTTGGCCAGCTCCATCCCCTGCACGAACAGCTCGAAGCGCTCGGCAATCTCCGGCCGGCCGCGCTTCCGCTTCGTTAGCGGACAAAGCGAGGCGGGATAGTCGTAAACGAAAACGGGGCCGGTCAGCTTCTCCTCGACGAACTCGTCGAACAGGTGCTGGATGACCACATCGGGGTGCTTGTTGGCGGCGGGGAAGCCGGTGGCCTCGGCGCGGGCGCGGACGGCGACTGTGTCGGACATCGGCGTACCGACGTGCTCTTCGAACAACTCGGCATAGGTCTTGCGCTGCCACGGCGGCGTGAAATCCAACGTCGCCTCGCCATACGGCAGCTGCCGGCCGCTGCTCAGGGCATCCACGCAGGCGACGATCAGCCCCTCGGTCAGGTCCATCATGCTGTGGTAGTCGCCGTACGCCTGGTACAGCTCCAGCATGGTGAATTCCGGATTGTGCCGGGCGTCGATCCCCTCGTTGCGGAAGACACGGCCAATCTCGTACACCTTCTCGATGCCGCCGACCAGCAGGCGTTTGAGGGCCAATTCCAGGGCGATGCGCAGGAACAGGTCGAGGTCCAGGGCGTTGTGGTGCGTGACGAACGGCCGGGCCGCCGCCCCACCGGCGATGGCGTGCAAGGTCGGCGTCTCCACCTCGCAGAAGCCCTGGTCGTCGAGATGGCGGCGAATCGTCTGGATCATCTTGATGCGCTTGCGGGCGCGATCGAGCGTTTCCGGAGTGTAGATCAGGTCGAGATAGCGGTGCCGCAGGCGAAACTCCATCTCCTGCATGCCGCTGTGCTTGTCCGGGTGCGGCTGCAACGACTTGCCGAGGAAATGCAGAGCCGTGGCGAAGATGGTCGGCTCACCGGTCTTCGTCTGCCCGAAGCCGCCGTCCACGCCGACCAGGTCGCCGAGGTCCAGCTCCAGGGCCAGCTTCCAGCCGACCTCGCCGATCTGCTTCTGGCCGAGCATCACCTGCACTTCACCGGTCCAGTCCCAGAGGGTGAGGAAGTGGACCTTGCCCATGGTGCGGCGGAGCTTGATGCGGCCTGCGGCGCGCACCCGCGGCCGCTGGTCGTCGGGCCGGTCGGTCGGCAGGGCGCGGATCGTGGCGATGGGCTGGTGGTTGTCGAAACGCCCGCCCCAGGGATCGAGACCCAGCGCCTCGATCCGGCGCAGCTTGTCGGCGCGGCTCAGCTCAAATTCATCAGGTGGTGCGGGCACGGCTGTGGCTTTCTCGTGAAAGAACGGGCAAAGAAGAGGCGTCCCAGGTGAGGACACGGATTGTAGCGGGAGGTTCCATCGTGTCAATTGCAGCCCAGAGCGCCGCTTGCGGCTTCGCCTGACATTCTAACCCGTTGACGCGCCCTCCGCGCGGGCTTACGCTGGCCGACATTGATCGTTCACCCCGGACAAGGATCTCCACCCATGAAACGTCTTCTCGGTCTCGTCCTCGTGCTCATGATGTCTTCGGGGGGACTACGCACCCCGCTCGCCAAGGCTGCCGATGATACCGACCTCCGCGTCCTACCGGCCGGCCAGGCCCCGCAGGACAGCCGTCTGGCCAAGCCGCGCGACCTGAACGGCTACTTCCCCATGACTGTGCCCCAGAGCAAGGAGGCCTGGGACGCCCGGCGCGAGCATATCCGCGACCAAGCGCTGGTCGCCACGGGTCTGTGGCCCTTGCCGCCGAAGACGCCGCTCAACGCCGTTATCCACGGCAAGATCGATCGCGACGCCTACACCATCGAGAAGGTGTTCTTCGCCAGCTACCCCGGGCACTACGTCAGCGGCAACCTGTATCGGCCCAAGAAGGCGAACGGGGGACGTGAGTCCCTCGGTGGCACGGTCCCCGGCGTCCTCTGTCCGCACGGCCACTGGAAGGACGGCCGGTTCTACGATGCCGGCGAGGCGGTGGCCCGGGCCCAGATCGCGCAGAAAGCCGAGACAACGATGGAGGGAGCCCGCTTCCCGCTGCAAGCGCAGCTGCGCGATGCTGGCCCGCCTGGGCTGCATCGTTTTCCACTACGACATGGTCGGCGTCGCCGACAGCCAGCCGATCGCCCATGCTTCGGGCTTCGCCGATGTCGCCGCCGAGCTGCGCCTCCAGAGTGCGATGGGCTTACAAACCTGGAACAGCATCCGCGCCCTCGACTTCCTGCTCAGCCTGCCCGAGGTGGACCCGAAACGCATCGGCGTCACTGGGGCCAGCGGCGGCGGCACGCAGACATTCCTACTCGGTGCCATCGACGATCGGCCAGCCGTTGCTTTCCCCGCCGTCATGGTCTCGACCGGCATGCAGGGTGGCTGCGTCTGCGAGAATGCCTCGTACCTCCGCCAGGGTCTCGGCAACGTCGATCTGGCCGCCGTCTTTGCGCCAAGCCGCTTGGCATGAGCGGAGCGGACGACTGGACCAAGGAAATCGAAACCAAGGGCCTGCCCCAGCTGAAAGCGCTTTACAAGCTCTACGGGGTAGAAGACCGGGTGATGGCGAAGGCGTACTTGCAGTTCGGCCACAACTATAACCAGGTCAGCCGCGAGCTGATGTACAACTGGTTCAACAAGCACCTGAAGCTCGGCGCGACCGAGCCGGTGGTCGAGAAGCCGTTCGTTCCGGTGCCGCCGAAGGAGCTGTCCGTTTACGATGAGGAGCATCCGCGGCCGAAGGATGCAGCCACGGCGGACCGGCTGCGGCAGTATATGGCCGAGGCGTCGGACAAGCAGATCGCGGCGCTACGGCCCAAGGACGCGGCTTCGCTCGAGGAGTTCCACCGGGTCGTCGGCACCGCGCTGAGCGTCATGATTCACGATGAGCTGCCCAAAGCGGACGAAGTGGAGGTGAAGGAGGTCGGGGTTAAGGTCGAGCGCGGCGACCTGGTGTGGCGGCGCTACCTGATCGGCCGCAAGGGCGCCGCTGAACAGATCCCGGCCCTTGGCCTCAAGGGCAAGGAGTTCGACGGCACCGTGGTCGTGTGGATTCATCCGCAGGGGAAGTCAAGTCTCTTCAAGAATGGGAAGCTGGTGCCGGCCGCGCAGGAGATTATCGATCGCAAGGCCGCCATTTTGCGCCGGATGTGTTCCTGACCGGCGAGTTCGGCAACGCGGAACCAATGTCGATCAACAAGAATTACGCGGGCTACACCTTCGGCTACAATCGCCCGCTGCTGGCCAACCGGGTTCACGACATCCTGACAGCCGTGGCCATGGTCAAGGCGCACGAAAAGACGAAGACGGTTGACCTCGTCGGCTGGAATAAGGCCGGCCCCTGGGTGCTCCTGGCCCGTGGGTTGTGCGGCGATGCGGTGGCGCGGACGGCGGCCGACGTCAACGGCTTCCGCTTCGAGAAGGTGGCCGCCATCTCTGACGAAATGATGCTGCCTGGCGCCGTCAAATACGGCGGCCTGCCGGCTTTTGCCGCCCTGGCGGCCCCGGGCGAACTCTCCGTCCACAACAATCGCGCCACCGGCATCGGCCAGTGGGTCAAGGCGGCCTACGGCGCTGCCGGCGCGATCGATCACCTGCACACCTCGGGCGACCAGCTCGAAGCGGACAAGGTGGCCGCCTGGCTGGTGCGGTGAGTCCCCTCCCGTTTAGCCGCGACGCAGAGCGGAGCGTTTTCCCCGAGCGCTCCCCTCCGGGTCGCGGCTAAATGGGCCGCCAACGCTGGACGCACCTTCACCCACCGTTCATAATACAGTTTCACCCTTGTTTTCCGCAGCGGGGCCTGTGCGATGAACGCCACGGACAAGATGAAGGTCTTCAGCGGCCGCGCTAACATCCCGCTGGCTGAGAAGATCGCCCGTCACCTCGACGATGCCCTGGGCAAGATCACCCTCGACAATTTCCCCGACGGCGAAGTTTCCGTCCGCATCGAGGAGGACGTGCGCGGCCGGGATGTGTTCATCGTCCAGCCGACCTGCCCGCCGGTCAACGACAGCCTGATGGAGCTGCTCATCATGATCGACAGCTTCAAGCGGGCCAGTGCCGCCCGCATCACGGCGGTCCTGCCGTACTACGGCTACGCCCGGCAGGACCGCAAGGACCAGGGCCGCGTGCCGATCACCGCCAAGCTGGTCGCCGACCTGTTGACGCGCTCCGGGGCCAATCGGGTCCTGGCCCTCGACCTGCACGCCGCTCAGATCCAGGGCTTCTTCGACATCCCGGTGGACCACCTGCACGCCGGCCCGGTCATCAACGACTACGTCCGCAGCCTGGAGATCGCGACGCAAGACCTGGTCGTGCTCAGCCCGGACGAAGGGAGTATCAAGCGGGCGCTCTTGCACCAGAAGAAGGTCGGCGGGTCGATCGCCATCATCGACAAACGCCGCAGCAGTGCCACCAAGACCGAGGCGGCCAACCTGATCGGCGCCTCGCTGGACGGGAAAGTGGCGGTCATCTTCGACGACATGATCTCGACGGCCGGCAGCGTGGTCAACGCCGCCAACGTCGCCAAGAGGAACGGTGCCCGCGACGTTTACGCCTGTGCCACCCACGGCGTCCTGTGCGGCCTGGCCATCGAACGGCTACGCGGCGCACCGATCAAGCAGATCGTGGTCACCGATAGCATCCCCCTGCCGCCGAGCAAGCAACTGACGAACATCAAGGTGCTCAGCGTGTCGCGGCTGCTGGCGGATGCCATCAAGCGGATCCATTGCGATGAGTCGGTGAGTAAGTTGTTTGAGTGAGGCAAGCCGGAGTCCACACAATGGAGACGGAAACCATGGGCCGCGTCCAGACGGAAGCGACCATCGAAAACCTCGAGGACCTCTGGGCCGTCAAGCGCGGGCTGCTACCCCCGGAGCAGGCGCGGCGGATAGTGGTCGCCGACGCACTTGTCGATACGGGTGCGACCTTGCTTTCCTTGCCGACGCGCCTCATCCAGCAAATGGGTCTGAGCAAGGCTTCCTCCAAGCGCGTGACCAGCAGCACCGGGCTGACGGAAGCCGCCATGTACGATGCGGTCCGGCTGACGATCCAGGGCCGCACGTGCACCATGGACGTGATGGAGGTGCCCGATACTGTCCCCGTACTGGTCGGTCAACTGCCGCTGGAACACCTGGATTTTGTGGTGGACATGCGCAGGCCGTAAGCTGATCGGAAATCCGGCGCATGGAGGGGAGCATGTGTATGAGTTGTATTGAGCATGCGCATTACGGCGGCGACATTGCGAGAAGGACATGGAGTCAATGGTGAAACGCCTCTTTCGAACGAGGAAGAACGACCCTCGGATCACAAATATAGAAGACCTCATCCCGTATACATCGCCTATCGCGGCGAGGTACTTTCGCGGGCAGGGTAGTGCCAAATGGGGATTGCTGCCGACAATTGCACGGACGAACAGTTTTCAATCTGCGGGGTCGAAGCCGCCTCCATGGACAACTTATCAAGAACGGTTATTGCTCCATCGCTTTCGCCGCCACACATACGAGCACCGCGGTCGCGTTCATCAGCGAATGGGAATCGCTGTTCCTGGCACGTCACCACGGACTTCCAGTCCTCTTGCTTGATTGGACTTCAAATCCCTTGGTAGCCATGTACTACGCTTGCTTGGACGAATCGGCTGCGTCTGATGATGGGGCGATATGGTACTTCATTTGCGGAAGAAGAATTTTGACAACCACAGTTACATGGACGTATTCGATAACCACCCCAAAAGCCGTTAAAGATCAAAGGTGTGCGGATGATCTTCCCGTTCAATCCGACTCCGCGAATAACTGTTCAGCAAGGCGTTTTCACGATCCATCAAGCCCCGTGGAAGGACTTGGTTCACTTGAACAAGAGGCACTACTTCTACGTGCCCCTTTTTGGGATAGTTCGTATAGTATGCCGGAACTCGGCCCATCATGGAAGATCAGTATGGAGGAACACGGATGTCCCTCTTGGAATCCCCGGAAGCCTCGCCTTGCTCGCCGATGTGAAGGTGCCGCTGGCAGCCGTGCAGGGCGGCGTCCGCCGCTTGGCGGGGTTCATCGAACGCTATCAGCCCCTGTTCTATCGCACGGAACAACGGCACTGGGCCGAGGTCGTTCTCGAAGGCCGCCTCAGCAACCTGGAGCGCAAGACCAACGAGCCGATCGCTCGGCAAGGCTGGCGCGGCACGCAAGCCGGTGCAAAAGTTCGTCGGCGCCGGCAAATGGTCCGATAGCGCCGTGTTGGACGAGTTGCACCGGCACGTGGCCGCAGCGTGGCGCGACGACGACGCGGTGCTGATCTTTGACGGCAGCGGCTTCGCCAAGAAAGGCGACGACTCCTGTGGCGTGGCCCGGCAGTGGTGCGGCCGCCTGGGCAAGGTCGAGAACTGTCAGGTGGGCGTGTTCACGGCCTATGCCTGTGCTCAGGGCGAGACGTTGCTGGCCGCGGATTTGTATTTGCCGCAAGAGTGGGTGGACGATCGCAAGCGGCGGGCGAAATGTTACGTGCCCACCGAGACGACGTTTCAGGAGAAATGGCGTCTGGCCTTGGGCCAATGGGAGCGTTGCCGAGCGTTGCCGCACGGCTGGGTGGCGGCCGACGACGAGTTTGGCCGGGTGACGGAGTTTCGGCAAGCCTTGCGACGTGGCGGCGAGCGTTATGTGGTGGATGTGCCGTGCAACACGCTGATCCGCGACCTGGAAGCCGAGCGGGAGATAGGGCCGCGGGACGGCGACGGTTGCCGCCCTTCGAGCAGGTCCAGGCCTGGGCGGTGCGTCAGCCGGCGTCGGCGTGGCAGCGCCTGACGGTGCGGGCGGGTGAGAAAGGCCCCTTGGTGGTGCGTGCCCTGACGCGGTTGGTGCAAACCAAGGATGCCGACGGCGGCGTCGGCAGGCCGGAACGAGTCGGTGATCGTGCGTCCGGTGGATCGCGCCGGCGACGTGACCTATGCGTTGAGCAACGCCTTGTCGGGGGTAGCGTTGGCGGAGTTGGTGCGTGTCAAGTGTGAGCGGCCGCGGATCGAACAGGCGTTGCAGATGGGCAAGGGTGAGGTGGGGTTGGCCGACTACGAAGTGCGCAGTTGGGTCGGCTGGTATCACCACATGACGCTGTCGCTGTTGGCCTTGTGGTTTCTGAATCTGGAGAAGTCGGTCCTCAAAAAAAAACGGTGTGGATCACCGTGCCGCAACTGCGGGTAATCTTCGCCTGGGTGCTGGAGCGTCGGCCGACGACGTTGGCAGGGATTCTCGCCGAAGTCAACACCGTGCTGCGCCGGACGGAAGAGCGCACATCTACCATTGGGTAGATGCGACCGGAGAATTCCCACCGTCTCGGCGCGCCAGACATATGAAAAAGGGGCACAGTAGAACTACAGAGCAAAGACTGCGACATAAGGAAAGGTGGACGACTCATTGTACCTGCCGCCTCCAAATTAGAGATCATCCGGATTCTTCAACGGCTCGGCGTGAACCGTCGAACCGTGTTTCCAGACTTGGACGGCATTGCGTCTGGACTGTGGCAGGACGAAGCCCTACGACATATCAGAGACGGACGTGTGAGCAACGCGAGGAACAAGGCGATCACCCACCCCGCTGCGTCGCCGCCTCCATGATACGCTGTTCCGTGGCTTCCGCCCTGGCAAATTCCCCCGTCATCCGCCCCTCGCACAGCACCAGAATCCGGTCGCACAGGGTCAACAACTCCGGCAGCTCACTCGACGTGACGATGATGCCCAGGCCGTCGCGGCACAGGCGATCCATCAGGCGGTACAGCTCCGCCTTGGCGCCGACATCCACGCCGCGTGTGGGGTCGTCCAGGAGCAGCACCTTCGGCTTGGTCAGCAGCCAGCGGCCGATGATGGCTTTCTGCTGGTTGCCGCCGCTCAGGCTGGTGATCGCCGCCGTGGTGGCAGCCGTCTTCACGCTCAGATCGCGGACCACGGTCGCCGCCATCTGCTGCTGGCGGCTCCAACTCACCACGCCGCCCGCCGCGGCCTGGCGCAGCGTGCACAGCGTGATGTTCTCCCCCACGTCGAGGTTGGCGAACAACCCCAGCCGCTTGCGGTCCTCGGTCACAAGTGCGATGCCGGCCCGGGTCGCCTCGGCGGGATGATCGAAGCGGACCGGGCGGCCTTCGAGGCGGATCGTGCCGCGCGGCGGCTCGGCGCTGGAGCCGAACAGGCATTCGAGCAGTTCCGTCCGCCCGGCTCCCATCAGGCCGGCGATGCCCAGGATTTCTCCCCGCCGCAGCGTGAAGGAAATGTCCTTGAGGCGCCAGGCGCGGGCGTGGCCGGTCCACGGCAGCGACAGGCCGGCTACCTCCAGAATGATCGCGCCGGGCTGGCGGCCGGTGCCCAGGTGGACAGCCTCGATCTCGCGGCCGACCATCAGGTGCGTCACCTCGCGCGGCCCGGTGTCGGCGCGGGCCAGCGTGCGGATCAGGCGGCCGTCGCGCAGCACCGTGATGCGGTCGGCCAGGCGGAATACCTCGTCCATCTTGTGCGAGATGTACAGGATCGTCACGCCGCGCTGCCGCAGCCGCTCGATGACGCGGAACAGCCGGGCCACTTCGGACTCGGTCAGGGCGCTGGTCGGCTCGTCCATGATGAGGATGTCGGTCTCCAGCGACAGCGCCTTGGCGATTTCGACGAGCTGCTGGTCGCCGACACGCAACTCGCGGACCGGCTGCCCCGGCGGAACGGTGCATTCGAGCTGGATCAGCAGGTCGGCCGCGGCACGCTCCATCGCCCGGTCGTCGAGGAACCCCAGCCGCGTCCGCTTTTCCCGGCCGAGGAAGATATTCGCTGCGGCCGACAGGTCCTCGACCAGGTTCAACTCCTGGTGGATGATGCCGATGCCGGCCGCCTCGGCGTCGCGCGTGCTGCCGAAGCGGACCGGCGCGCCGCGGAGGAGGAATTGCCCCTCGTAGTCGGTGATGACGCCGGAAAGCACCTTCATTAACGTCGATTTGCCCGCACCGTTCTCGCCAACGATGGCGTGCAGTTCGCCGGTCTGGATGTCGAGGGAGATGTCCTGGAGGGCGACGACCCCCGCGAAACGCTTGGTGACCGATCGGGTCGAGATGAGCGGCGTCATGAGGGCTTCGCTCCCCG
The DNA here is from genome assembly GCA_963827935.1 of uncultured Planctomycetota bacterium. Classification (GTDB taxonomy): domain Bacteria; phylum Planctomycetota; class Planctomycetia; order Gemmatales; family Gemmataceae; genus DATFNV01. The sequence goes on from CAWHCN010000011.1 coordinate 35,421, forward strand.
GCTACGCCGCGCTTCGAGGAAACGCGCCAGGAGCAGGACCAGGAGGGCCGTGCCTCCGACGCTCGCGGCCACCGCCAGCGGACTGGGCGGATTGGGATTGTCGAAGGATTTCGCGGGAGTCATCACCAGGCCCAGCACGGCGGCCAGCAGGGCGAGATTGAAGACGGTGACCCAGCCCAGGGCTCCCGCAAAGAACCGCTGTCCCCGGCGTGCCGCCTGCCGGAACTGCGTCAGGGCCACCGCGATCACCACCACGCCGCCGACGATCAGCCCCTCGTAGACCTCGGCGTTGCTCTTGATGATCTTGGCCACGCCGTCGATCACGGCGCGCAGGAACAGGACGCCCAGCACGGTGCCGGGGATGGTGCCGACCCCGCCGGAGAGGCTGCACCCGCCGACCACCGCCGCCGCGATGGCATTGAGTTCGTAGCCGCGACCCAGGTTCTGCGGGTTGGCCGTCGTTGTGTCGCTGACGTAGAGGATGCCGGCCATCGAGGCGAGCACGGCGCTGATGCAATAAGCCAGCCACTTGAGGCGGTCGGTCTGAATGCCGCTGAGCCGGGCTGCCTGCTCGTTGCCGCCCAGCGCAGTGCAGATGGCGCCCGACGACGGTGCGGCTCATCAGCCCCCAGGCCAGCACCGCCAGCAGCGCGAAGAGGAACAACGGCACCCAGGGTGCCGTGGTCCACACCGTCCCGACCCCGGGCAGCGGGATGCGGAACTCGCGGGTCAGGGCCTTGAAGTGGTCCGCAGCGATGTCGATCTGCGTCTTGGGACTGTCCCAGACAGCGCGGGTGACGCTCTCCATCAGGATGCGGGCCAGGCTGCGCAGGCCGACCAGGGTTGCGAGGGTGGCGACGAAAGGCGGCAGGCGGACCACGGTGATCAGCCAGGCATGGAAGCTGCCGATGAGCAGGCCGACGGCCAGCGTGCCCAGCACGGCCAGGGCGATGACCCCGGCGGCGATCTCGCGCGATTCGCGCACGTCCTCGGGTGCCAGCAGGGCCATCAGCATGGCGCAGACCGCGCCGCTGAAGGCGATCACCGACCCGCTGGACAGGTCGATCCCGCCGGCGATGATGACGACGGCCGCCCCCAGGGAGAAAATCCCCAGGAACGCGGTTTGCCGCAGGATATTGATGGCACTGGTGTGGGGGTTGAGCCAGTAGTTGTGCTGGGCGTCCAGGAGCGTGGTCAGCACGAGGACGACGACGATGGCCGTCAGCAGGCCCCATTCGGCCCGGGCGAACAACAGGCGCAGCCGGCGGCCCAGCGGCAGCGATGCCCCAGGGACGCCGGCCGGCGAAGGTGCAGAGGGGATGCTCATGAGCCGGTCAGGTTGTACTGCTTCATCCAGTTCTGGAAGTCGCTCAGGCGGTAACCCTTGATGTTCTTTTCCTTGTTGTCAAACGTCTCGGGCTTGAGCGGGGAGCCGGCATCGGGCACGACGATCTTGAGGCCCGTGTCGTAGATGTCGCCGCCCTCGTGCCCGAACTTGGGCAGCATCTGATTGATCGTCTTCTGGTCTTCCTGGACCAGCGCCTTCATCAGCCGCGTCGCCTGGTAGCCCATGTCGTAGGGGTTCTGGACCGCCATCGCGTCGATCCACCCTTCGGCCATTTTCTTGATGGCTATGGGCTCGGCGTCGAAGGTGACGACGGTGTAGGTGCGCTTCTGCTTCTGCTCGGCGTTGTCTTCCAGCACGCCCACGATGGCCGGCGCGTTGTACGACCAGATGCCGACCAGGGTATTGAGCTTCGGATGGTTGATGAGCGCGGTGCGGACGTTCTCCTTGGCCTGGTCGCGCTTGATCTGGTCGGCCATGTTGTCCTTGCGGATGAATTTGTCGCCGGCCCCTTCCGCGAACCCGTCGACGCGCTCGATGGCATTCTGGGCGTCGGTGAAGCCGACGAAGGTCACATACTCACCGCCTTCGGGTCTGAGCAGCCGGGCACAACGTCCCAGTTCGCGGCCGGCCAGGGCGTTGTCGGTCCCCACGTAGGCCTCGCGGGTCTCGCGGAACTTCGCACGGCTAATGTCGGAGTCGAGCGTGATGACATGCACGCCTTTGTTGCGCAGGAAACGCATCTGCTCGGCAATGGCCGCGTTGTTCTCCTTAGTGACGGAGATGCCGACCGCGGCAATGTCCGACTGGCTGACGAACTGGCGCAGCCGATCGAGCTGCCCCTCTTCTTCCCGGTCGTTGACCTGGAAGTCGATTTTCAGTTTGTGCCTGTCCAGTTCGAGGTCCTTGGCGGCCGCCTCCATGCCCTGGCGACCGGCGTCCCAGAAGGGGGATTCGCCGTTGGTCAGGATAATGAGGCGATCACCGGGCTGCACCGTGCGCTTCTGGCCTGGCCCCCCCTGGCCCGAATTGCTGCCCGAGCACCCAACAGGCACGACAGCGCCCAGCGCTGCTGCCAGCAGCACTGCGGAGAGAATGAACCGTGGCATCGCAGAGTCCCTCGACGCAAGGGCGTCATCGCCAGCCCCGTGGGCGCCGGCCGCCACACGCGCCGACGGTGCGAGACAGGGCTGCGGATTTAGCGCTTGCGTTCGATTAGGTTTATGACTCGGCGCCGCGGCTGCCAAGCGGTCCGCTCGCTCACGGTCCCACGTAGGGACGGATCGGGCTGCCGTTGATCTGCAACTCCAGGTCGCTGTGCTTCTGGGCCTCGGCGAGAAGGGGAAGCACGGCCGCGAGGTCGGCTGAGGTGAAGCCGGCCCGTTTGAGATAGGTTCGCGCCAGTCCTTGCGGGTCAGGCGGGGCGGTGGGATGAGCGCCCGCCGGGCCCTGGCCGGTGGACTGCTCGAACTTGCCCAGCTCCGCCAGCCGCGTGCCGTCGGGCGGGCCGAACGTGCCGCCCTCATGACCGATGGGCAGGTCCACCGGCGGGTCACGCTCCGGCTGACGCGACTTCAGCGCCAGCAGCGCTTCCCGCGTCGAGACCACCTTCCCCAGTTCGTTGCTCAGAACGGCGGCCAGCTGGGCCTCGGACGCACACTTGTTCACCAACCCTTCGCTGATGAATACCACGGTGGTGTCACGATGAAAGACCTCCGGGTCGGCACTGCCGATGGCCATGAACAGGGGCCGAATCGGCAGGTCGGCGTTGGCCGCCAGCAGGCGTTGGGCCACGTCGTTCACCCGTCGGGCCGCTGCCTCCGTCGCCGGGCGCTCTTGAAGCTCTTGAGGTCCGGCGCGGGCACGGTCGGCGTCGGAGCCAGCGCATGGGTGTCCGTGACGGTGCCCAGGGGCGCATCGGGCCACAGCGACGAGCTGCTGCCCGGAGCGCAACCGCCCGCGGCAACAACCAGCGAAACGGCCAGCAGGCCAGCACATCGACTCATGGCGCACCCCGGGGTCAAACAGCGGCATCAAAGGGGCGCGGACGATAGCGATGGCGGCGCAGCGTAAAGAGCAATCTCACCCGGACCACAGCCCTGGCAGCCCGACGCGCCAGCGAGGATGAGCCGTCCGTCCTCGCTGGCGCGTCAGGAAGGCGGTGCGGGCCCCCTCCTTCCAATTTGCCATCTTGTACTGAATTCGCCGGGAATTATGTTCAACCTGGCGCCCGCGCCGCAATCTCTTGGCAAATAACGACATGCGCCTTCACATTTCCGCGCCAGGCGCCAGGTTGAACATAATTCCGATGTGTGCGGACCCGCCCTGCCGACTAAGGATCAGCTTGAGGGCTGATGCCAGTCCCTGGCACACGTTCCGCTATGAACCTGACAGGCCATCGGCTTTCCGTTCGCACTGCGCTTCTCTAGCTCTTCTTTGTGGCGGCGGAGCGCGGTGGCCGCGTTTGATCTGGTGCCTCTGAGCCCGTGCTTGAGCTTGGCCCTTGGGTCGGCTTCACTTTCCTTGGTGCCGCGAGCCCGCTTGAAAGTCTCGTCCTTCGTTCGACCCATCCTCCGCCGACATTTTCTTCGCCCGTCCCTCACCGTCGTTGGAGGTCCTCATGCCTCGGAAGAAGACACGCCAGCCCATCCCGCCGCCCCGCATCGTCCGGCCCTGTGCCGCCGCCATCGACGTCGGCAGCGCCAGCCACGTCGTCGCCGTCGACCCCGCTTGCGATCCGCAGCCCGTTCGTACCTTCGGCGTCTATACCGCCGACCTACAGACGCTGGCCGAGTGGTTACGCCACTGCGGCGTCACGAGCGTCGTGCTCGAATCGACCGGCGTCTACTGGATGTGCTTATGCGACTTCCTGGAAAGCCAGGGCTTCGAAGTGGTGGTGGTCGATCCACGCAGCCTGGCCCGCAACCTCAAGAAGAAGACCGACGTTTGCGATGCGGTCTGGCTGCAGCAGATGCACGCCTGTGGCCAGCTCAAGAGCTGTTTTCGACCCGCGCACGAGGTGCTGGCGTTGCGGACGCTGTGGCGGCATCGCGAGCATCTGATCACCGAGGCAGCCAAGCTCTTGCAGATGATGCTCAAAGTGCTGGTCCAGATGAATGTTCATTTGGACCTGGCCGTGTCGAGCATCGCCGGCGTCACCGGCATGCGCATCCTGCGTGCCATCGCCCAGGGGCAGCGTGACCCCCAGACGCTGGCGGCGATGCGCGATCCCAGCTGCAAGAAGAGCCGCGAGGAGATTGCCAAGGCCCTGGAAGGGACCTGGGACACGGCCCACCTGTTCGAGCTGAAACAACTGCTCAAGGCCTGGGACTTCTACCAGAATCAGCTCCATGTCTGTGACCGGGAGTACGCCAAGGCGGCCGGGCCGATGCCGGACAAGACCCAGGGGCGTCCGTTGCCCGAGTCCCAGAAGGCCGCGCCCAAGAGTCGCAACCGCCCGACGGAGTTCGACGCCGACGCCTTGATCTTCCAGTTGACGGGCGTGCGTGTCACGGAAGTGGACGGTCTGGGCGCCAGCACGGTGCTGACGGTCTTGTCGGAGACAGGCCCGGACCTGGCGGCACGTTTCCCGACGGACAAGCACTTCGCGGCCTGGACGACGCTGGCGCCGTGCAAGCACCAATCGGGCAAGCGGATCCGCTATCCCGCCCAGACGGCCAGCCGGGTGGCCAGGGCGTTTCGGCTGGCGGCGCGGTCCTTGCTCAGAAGTAAGAGCGTGCTGGGTAATTTCCTGCGCCGCCTGCGGGCCCGGCTGGGGATAGGCAGCGCCATCAGGGCGACAGCCCACAAGCTGGCGAAGCTCTTCTATCGCCTCATCACGCGTGGGGAAGCGTATCGCCGTGAGAGCACGGCAGCCGAAGAAGTCAAGCAGCAGGAGCGTCAGGTCAAAGCGCCGCAGCGCAAAGCGCGGGAGTTAGGGCTGCAAGTGGTGCCGATCTGAGCAGGGTCGGCGGGGCAACAGACGACGTTGGGGAAGTAGGCGAGGTCGATCTCAAGCCGAGCCGCTTGGGGCGGTGGCGTCGAAGATACGCGCGCACCGTAAGATCGCTGCCCGAGCACGACACCTCTCGCCCGGGTAGCGGGGCCTTGTTCATTGAAAGGGCTGATGCCAGTCCCTGGCACACGTTCCGCTATGAACCTGACAGGCCATCGGCTTTCCGTTCGCACTGCGCTTCTCTAGCTCTTCTTTGTGGCGGCGGAGCGCGGTGGCCGCGTTTGATCTGGTGCCTCTGAGCCCGTGCTTGAGCTTGGCCCTTGGGTCGGCTTCACTTTCCTTGGTGCCGCGAGCCCGCTTGAAAGTCTCGTCCTTCGTTCGACCATCCTCCGCCGACATTTTCTTCGCCCGTCCCTCACCGTCGTTGGAGGTCCTCATGCCTCGGAAGAAGACACGCCAGCCCATCCCGCCGCCCCGCATCGTCCGGCCCTGTGCCGCCGCCATCGACGTCGGCAGCGCCAGCCACGTCGTCGCCGTCGACCCCGCTTGCGATCCGCAGCCCGTTCGTACCTTCGGCGTCTATACCGCCGACCTACAGACGCTGGCCGAGTGGTTACGCCACTGCGGCGTCACGAGCGTCGTGCTCGAATCGACCGGCGTCTACTGGATGTGCTTATGCGACTTCCTGGAAAGCCAGGGCTTCGAAGTGGTGGTGGTCGATCCACGCAGCCTGGCCCGCAACCTCAAGAAGAAGACCGACGTTTGCGATGCGGTCTGGCTGCAGCAGATGCACGCCTGTGGCCAGCTCAAGAGCTGTTTTCGACCCGCGCACGAGGTGCTGGCGTTGCGGACGCTGTGGCGGCATCGCGAGCATCTGATCACCGAGGCAGCCAAGCTCTTGCAGATGATGCTCAAAGTGCTGGTCCAGATGAATGTTCATTTGGACCTGGCCGTGTCGAGCATCGCCGGCGTCACCGGCATGCGCATCCTGCGTGCCATCGCCCAGGGGCAGCGTGACCCCCAGACGCTGGCGGCGATGCGCGATCCCAGCTGCAAGAAGAGCCGCGAGGAGATTGCCAAGGCCCTGGAAGGGACCTGGGACGCGGCCCACCTGTTCGAGCTGAAACAACTGCTCAAGGCCTGGGACTTCTACCAGAATCAGCTCCATGTCTGTGACCGGGAGTACGCCAAGGCGGCCGGGCCGATGCCGGACAAGACCCAGGGGCGTCCGTTGCCCGAGTCCCAGAAGGCCGCGCCGCAAGAGTCGCAACCGCCCGACGGAGTTCGACGCCGACGCCTTGATCTTCCAGTTGACGGGCGTGCGTGTCACGGAAGTGGACGGTCTGGGCGCCAGCACGGTGCTGACGGTCTTGTCGGAGACAGGCCCGGACCTGGCGGCACGTTTCCCGACGGACAAGCACTTCGCGGCCTGGACGACGCTGGCGCCGCGCAAGCACCAATCGGGCAAGCGGATCCGCTATCCCGCCCAGACGGCCAGCCGGGTGGCCAGGGCGTTTCGGCTGGCGGCGCGGTCCTTGCTCAGAAGTAAGAGCGTGCTGGGTAATTTCCTGCGCCGCCTGCGGGCCCGGCTGGGGATAGGCAGCGCCATCAGGGCGACAGCCCACAAGCTGGCGAAGCTCTTCTATCGCCTCATCACGCGTGGGGAAGCGTATCGCCGTGAGAGCACGGCAGCCGAAGAAGTCAAGCAGCAGGAGCGTCAGGTCAAAGCGCTGCAGCGCAAAGCGCGGGAGTTAGGGCTGCAAGTGGTGCCGATCTGAGCAGGGTCGGCGGGGCAACAGACGACGTCGGGGAAGTAGGCGAGGTCGATCTCAAGCCGAGCCGCTTGGGGCGGTGGCGTCGAAGATACGCGCGCACCGTAAGATCGCTGCCCGAGCACGACACCTCTCGCCCGGGTAGCGGGGCCTTGTTCATTGAAAGCAAAGTGAACTGTCCGACCGCAGGGGTCCTTCCCCTGCCGCCTCCCCAACTACCTCATCCAGCGACTGCTTACCTGCTTCGTTCAGCCGGCGGAGCAGATGCCGGTGAATCGACCGGACGAAGGCCGGTCCGCCGTAGACGAAGCCGGTATAGACCTGCACGAGCGAGGCGCCGGCGCGGATCATTTGCCAGGCGTCCTCGCCGTTCATGATGCCGCCGACGCCGACGATGGGCAGCCGGCCCCCGGTGTGCCGGTAAAGCTCGGCCACCAGCTGCCGGCTCGGCAGGGTCAGCGGCGCTCCCGACACGCCGCCGGCGCCGAGCGCCGTCAGGCGTGCCGCTGAGGTCCGCAGCTCCTCCCGTTTAATCGTGGTGTTCGTCGCCACCAGGCCGGCGACCGGCACCTCGCGCGTCAGCTCCGCTATGGCCGCGAGCTGGGCGTCTTCCAGGTCGGGCGCGATCTTCAGCAGGATCGGTTTCGGCGCCACCCCGTGGCGCGCGGCCAGCTCCTGGTTCTTCTCGCCGAGGGCGCGTAACAGGACGGTCAACGGCCCGCGCTCCTGCAGCGCGCGCAATCCCGGCGTGTTCGGCGACGAGACATTGACGACGAAGTAACGCCCGAATGGGAAGAGGCGTTCGAAGCTGATGACGTAATCGCCGGCCGCCTGGTCATTGGGCACGACCTTCGACTTGCCGATGTTGATGCCTAGAAGGGGGCGCAGCTCTTTTTTGCGGGTCAGGGCCAGGGCCGCGGCGGCGGACCCCTTGTTGTTGAAGCCCATGCGGTTGAGCAGGGCCCGGTCGGCCGGCAGGCGAAACAGCCGCGGCCGCGGATTGCCGGCCTGCGGCTGCCCTGTCAGCGTGCCGACCTCAATGAAGCCGAACCCCAGCGCACTCAGTGCCTCGAAATAGTCCGCATTCTTGTCGAACCCCGCGGCCATTCCCACCGGGGACGGAAAGTCGATGCCGAAGCGCCTGACGCGCAGCCGGGGATCATCGATGCGATAGCAGCGAGTCGTTAGTTGGTGCAGCGGTGCGAGTCGCATGGCACCGCTGAAAAGACGCATCGACAGCTGGTGGGCCCGTTCCGCGTCCAGGACGAACAGGAGCGAGCGGATCAGCGGCCACATGCCTCGTCCCTCGCTTGCGCTTCGGGCTGCCCCGTGGGGAGGCGCAGTCGTTCGCGATAGAGGTCGCGGGCCGTGCGGAGGAAGTCGCGCACGGCCGGCTCGCGATAGTCGGCGTAGGTCCACGGCCACGGCTCGAACGCCCCGGCCTCGAAGCGCAGGGTCACCTCGGCAAAGATGCCGTCGCGCAGGTAGATGCGGTGGGCCTGGTCCTTGGTGGTGGCCAGGAGGAACTTGCCCAGCGACAAGACGCCGGGGTCCAGATTCAGGGGGCGGGGCTCGGAATAGGTCCCACTGGCCGCCAACTCCTCCTCAAGAGCGTTGGTGTGCCGTTTGACCGCGGGCAGGAAGTCGGCCGGCACCAAGTCGCGGAAGGCGAACAGGCACTTCCGCAGCCCGGACCCCATCGCCGGCTCGTAGTAGGCGGTGTGCTGGAAGTCGAACGGCTCGCCCGCGAGGGCCACCGGCCCGTAGACCCGTTCCAGGCGCTCGCGGCCCCAATCGAGCGCCGCGGCATGGCGGGAAAAGGCGGCGACGACCAGGAGCACGGGACCAGGAGGACGCAGATCGGCCATGTAATCATCTTGTTTAGCCGCGACCCTCGGGGGAGCGTCGGGTGGCACGCTCTGAGGTACTCCGAAGGGCGTGCTTGACTGACCGCACGCCCTTCGGAGTACCTCAGAGCGTGCCACCCAACCCGCCCAACGAAACGCCGCCCGCTGGGTCGCGGCTAAACAGTTAGCGCACCTTCTGCTGCTTGAGCCACTCCCCCAACCACTTGCGGTCCTCGTCGGCCAGGGTCGTGACCGGGTCGCGGCCATAGTCGATCTTGGCGGCGAAATTCCCCTGGTCGAAGCAGCGCGCGAAGTTCGTTTGCAGGTCGAGGACGGCATCGCGATCGTCGGCGGCCAGTGGCAGGCGGAACCGCGGCAGCTTCTTCTGCAACGTCGCCGTGTAGATCTCGAACCGTTCCGGCTGCGTGCAGCGCGTCACGGTGACGGCGTAGTCCCAGTCCGGCAGGCCGTCGCGCGAGTATTCCAGCGTCGGCTTGCCTTGCAGGACCAGGTCGATCTCGACGATGCTGGCGCCGGCCCCTTTCGCTTCCTGCCGCTTGTCCAGGTAGGCGGTGCGGGCGGCCGACAGCGTTTTGTTGGCTGGGCTGACCAGGTCGAGCAGCGTCACCAGCCGCCCGTCGCTCCGCTGCCGCACCTCGACGAACTCCTCGTGGTGCTCGTCGCGGATGATCGAGGTGAACAGGGCCTGTTCGGTGGTGTAGTGCCGCTGGCCGACGCGGGCCCGGTAGCGGTCCACCAGGTTGGGCAGCAGCCCCTGGTAGAGCGTGGCCACCAGGGCGTGATGGAATTCCGGCCAGATCTTTTCGTCTTCCAGGTACGGGTCCATTCCAGGAAACGGACTAGGCATATCGGGCTACTCCTTGGTTCCCAGAATCGTTGTAATTGAGGACTGAACAGCCAATGCGTCAACCTCGGAGGGTGGCACGCCCTTCGGAATACCTCAGGGCGTGCCACCCTCCGGAGGGTGGCACGCCCTGAGGTATTCCGAAGGGCGTGCTGACAGTCAAGCACGCCCTTCGGAGTACCTCAGGGCGTGCCACCCCGATGCTTTGGTTGCGCAGTCCTCTATGGTTGCGACCTCCGGGTGGGCCATCCCGGCGTCGGCATCGTGGACAGAACTGCATTGTAGCGGCCGAGGCGGCGCGGGGAAAGTAAGTAGTTGAGGCTCTGGAGCGCGCAGCTGCGCTGCCCATTGTCTGACCGCGACCCGCAACATGGCCCCGGCGCTCCAACCAGTTCGCCGATGGAGGCTTGCGTCGCCCGCCGGCTTCGGCTTGCCCCGCTGGGACCACGACGGTATACGCTCGGCCGCGGGTTTGGTTTTTTTCCCGCCGCCCGCACTTCCCCCCTGGAGGACCCACGGCATGTTCAATCGCTTCCTTGGCACGTCGGCACTACTGGCGGCCGGTTGGCTGGCCACCGTCGCCGGACTGGCACCGGCCCAGACGCCGCCGGCGACGCGGTGCCCGGTTGAGACTTCCGCAGAGGACAAGCTTCTGCTTATCCCGTACCAGGTGACCGAACTGGTTGAGACCGTCGGCGCCGGATCGAAAACACGCGAAGCCGATCTCATCAAGACCATCCAGGAGACGATCGCGCCGAAGAGCTGGGCGTCGCACGGCGGCCGCGGCACCATGGATTACTACCCGATGACCATGACTCTGGTTGTCAATCAGACGCCCGATGTGCAGGAAATGATCGCCGGCCTGCTGACGAGGATGGTGCGGGGACAGGACACCCAGGTTGTCCTGGAAGTGCGTCTTGTGACCGTCCCCGGTGGTTTCTTCGAGCGCATCGGCGTGGACTTCAACGCCAAGGTCGATCACCAAAAAGGGACCCAGAACTGCGCCGACGGTTACCTCGCTCCAGAATATGCCGACGGGGTTCATCAACGACTTCGCCCCGGACCACTTCCTCCCCGGCATGACGCCAGCGCCGGCATGCACCGCTCTCTTCAAACCCATAACTGACTCGAAGTCCGGGATGGCGTTCCTGAACGACTCTCAGGTGGTCCTTTTCCTGGAGGGGGTGCAGGGCGAGCAGCGCGCGAATGTCATGCAGGCGCCGAAGATTACGACTCTCGACGGCCAGATGGCCCATGTCGATTGCACGGAGAAACAACCGTTCGTTACCGGCTGCGAGGTGATCCAGCGGGACGGGCAAGCGCTGATCGTCCCGAAGACGGAAGACGTCGTCACCGGCTTCCGCATATCGGCGTGCCCGAAGGTTTCCGCCGACCGGCGCTTCGTGGAGGTCAAGCTGGACATCAACAAGATGGACCTGGCGTCGGCTGTGGTGCCGCTCTGCCCCGTCACGGTGCAGATCAAGGACGACCAGGGCAAGCCGGCCCCGTTCACCCAGTACCTCCAGCAGCCGAAGGTGAACACCGTGCGCATCGAGAATACGGTGACCATTCCGGACGGCGGCACGATGCTGATTGGCGGCCTGAAGAAGGAAATCGAGGTCCGGCACGAGGATGACACGCCGGTCCTCAGCAGGGTGCCCTACGTCAATCGCCTGTTCAAGAACGTCGGCTACGGCCGCGAGACGCAGATGGTCTACGTGCTGGTGACGCCGCGCATCGTCGTCCCGGAGGAGGAAGAACCCCGGCAGACAGGAATTCGACGCGAATGCACAGAGGAATGTGAGCCGCCGACCGTGGCCGCCCCGTCGCGCCAGGCCAAGGTCGTGGCCGAATTGCTCACGGCCTATGACGAGGCCTGTGCCGCCGGCCAGAAGAAGGAGGCGGCCCGGTTCGCCAGGGCAGCGCTGACCATCGATCCGGCGTGCTTTGCGAAGCGGTCCGAACGGTAAGAGCGGCCGGAAACAATGACACCGATGCTCGCGCCGTTGTGGCACGGTCTCCCCCGTTGTGGCACGGTCTCCTGACCGTGCCACCCGGCCTGACCGAAGCCGCCCGTTGTGGCACGGTCTCCTGACCGTGTCACCCGGCCTGACCGAAGGTCTCCCGTAATCCGCGAGGGATGCGTGGAGACCTTCGGTCAACTGAAGTGGCACGGTCAGGAGACCGTGCCACAACGAGGTCTCCCGTAATCCGCGAGGGATGCGTGGAGACCTTCGGTCAACTGAAGTGGCACGGTCAGGAGACCGTGCCACAACGAGGTCTCCCGTAATCCGCGATGGATGCGTGGAGACCTTCGGTCAGCTGAAGTGGCACGGTCAGGAGACCGTGCCACAACGTTTCTGGCTCACGTCGCCTCTCACGCCGGCCGGTGTACCACCTTCTCCCGCAGCAGCGGCAGCCAGCGGTACGGCACATTGCGGAAGTAAAAGACACTGTCCAGCTCGGCGCTGCCCGGCGGAAAGGCTCCGTCGCTGAAGTAGCCGAAATAGTAGTCCACCGGCTGCACCACCTGAATCTGCCACGGGCCGCGCTCGATCTCCAGCAGCAGCACCTCGTTCGTTTCCGGAGCAAAGGCGAAGGCGTCGTAGAAATCGACGAGGAAATCGTAGGCAGCCTTCACGGAGGGAAACACGGAGGTGGGCGGCATCCCCTCCAGCGGGTGGGCGGCGTCGAGCACCAGCACCACCTTGCCCGCGGCGTCGGCCCCCGAATCGACCGAGAGGACCAGTTGATCCTCGTGCCGGGCCATGAAAATGGGATACGTCTTGCAGTGGTGGGCGCGGAACTCCGGCAGCATGTTGGCCGACAGGCTCATCAGGCGCGAGTTGGTCTCACTGCGCACGAAATAGCAACCGCGCATCCGTCGTCCGCGAAAATCGGTGTAGGTCACATGGGCCCGGTAGGTGGCCTGGTAGAAATTCATCCGCAACGCCGCCGGAATCCAGCCGACGCCAAAGTCCTTGAGCCGCGAGGCGGTGAGCGAGACGAACGCCTTGCCGCCGTACAGGTCGAGGTCGAAGACCGAGGGGACCAGCGGCCGCAGCGCCGACGGTTCGATGTGATAGTTGACCGCGATCGCCTCGGCCCAGATGGTGTTGGCGTCGAACGGCAGGGTCGGCGTGGCCCGGCGGTAACGCCGGACATAGTTCGGATCGTCCGGCGTGAGCTGGCTTTCGATTCCCTCCAGGACGCGATCCAGCAGGGCCCGGCCCTGGTGCGTGACGGCATAGCGAGCCGCCGTCCGCTCCAGCAGCCCCTGGGCGGCCAGGCTCGTGAGGAGAGCCTCCTGGCCGGCATCGGCCGACACCAGCTGCGTTAGCTCGGCGGCGGTGAGCGGACCGCGGTGGTGGCAGGCCATCAACACCGCCAGGCCGGCCTCGCTCAGCTGGTCGCCGGGTTCAGAGGATTTCGCTGGTGCTGCCATCGCGTGCTCGCCGCTGCTTTTCCAGGTGCATGGACAGGCCGGGGATGAACATCGCCCCCCACCAGGCCGCTCCAATCAGCCCCCATTGCGCCCCGCCGGGCAAGAGCGGGCCGATGGCGGCCACAATCAGAAACAGAATCGCGAACACCCATTGCCTTGAGAAGACCACGCCCATCATCGCGAAGCTGAAGCCGGTGGTTAGGGCAAAGAGCGAGGCGAACTGTTTCGACTGGGGATTGCTGAAGGAGAGGGCCAGGGCGCCGGCGGCCGTGAAGACGACGAACGAGGTCCATATTCCGTGCAATTGCCACTCGACATAACTGCGCACGCCCTGATCGCGGCTGCGCAACAGTTGCACGATGACCAGGTTCAGCGCGCCGCCCACGGCGAACGGCACCAGGTACCAGAGCACCGGCCAGGGCGGATCCTGCTCGGCGATGTACCAGCCGCCGAGGCAGGCCGACAGGTTGGTGAAGGCGTGGACCATCCAGATGAGGCCCCAGTTGTGGGCCACCAGGTCCTCGCGGGTGTTCTGAATCACCTTGCGAATGACGGAGAGCGCTCGTTCGGCTTCTTCGCGGTTCACGCGCACCACCTCGCCGCTGGCCGGGAATTCGACAGCGGGAGCATACCGGGTCCGAGGGTTGGCGGCAACCGGAGGCGAGGACTCGTCCAGGAATGACTCCAGTGGGACCGGCGTCCCGCCGGTCCGGACCGGCGGGACGCCGGTCCCACCCCTGGAAGTTAATCCTGGACGGCTCCCAAGGCCGCGACCAGCCTGGCCGCGCGCAAAAAAACAGAGGCCCCACGCGCAGCAAGCTCGCGCAGGAACCTCTGTCTCGGTGGAGGATGCCGCCCCCCAGGGGGGCCAGGTCCGGCCGGCTACCGGATCACCGGGCCGGAAGCATCACGATAAATCAGGTCGCGGGGGGAGTCTATCGCAAGGGGGGAGTGGGGCGGGGAGGTGTTGCCGTTTCTAGATCAACCATACCCCAGGTTCGATCCTCGGTCAAATCCGGCGTGGCAAAAGCGCGTTAATCGACCGTTAATCGTCTTTAGCCTCGTCATCCGTTCTCCTGGGGACACAAGGGCCGTCGTCGAGGGCCGTCCTCCAGAGGAGGAAGGCGACGCGGCGGCGCAGCTGCCGTTGCCGCAACCGGCGCACCTCGACCCAGGCCTGCCAGACCAGGCACGCCGCCACCCCCGCCAGGGCGGCGACCGTCGAAAACGCTAGCATGCACGTGGAGTTCCGTGGGACGGGAAACCTCGGTTCTGTTCCGTGCTGTAACTCTAACCCACGATCCCTGGCCGGGCAACAGCCGCGAATCCGTTCGAGTCGGACCGTGTCGGCGATAAGATGGACCAGGTACGGGCCGCCGCGCCGACCCGCTTCGCGAATGTCCTACTCAAAGGATCGTATGCTGGAGAATAACTCGCTCCTGCTGCGGACGGAGGCTGCTCTGTCGGGCGCCAATGGCCTGGCGGCAGCCCTCGAGCCGGCCCAGGTAGTCCTGGATCCGCTTAGCGGCGCACTGTTGGGGTTTGCGGGTTGGCAGCAGCGCGGCCTTGGCTGGTGGCGCCGCTGGTGGACGCGGCCGGTGCTCGCCGTCCACGAAGGCGATGATGCCCCCCTGCTGTGCACCATCCATGCACTCTGGGGGCTGTCGGCCCGCTGGGAGGTGCGCGACGCGGACGGTAACGTCCTGGGCACCCTCCATGGCGCGCTATCAAGGATCGCTTCGGCCGGGCGCTCGCCCTGACCGAGGCGGCCGCCAAGAGTGGCCGGGTCCGCGACGCCGATGGCAATGAGCTGATGACCGTGGTGACGACGACCGACGGACTGCGCCTCGCCTTCGCCCCGACCGCCGAGGGGAACCCCTTCTTGAAGATGCTGCTGCTGGCGGCGGCCCTGGTGGGGAGCATACGCTGACCCCCGGGCTGAGAAATGAACCCCGGAGGCAACTTGCTTAGAGCGTTCGGAAACAGTGACATCGAGCCCGACGCGCCAGCAAGGGCGTATGGCCTTTCGCCCTTGCCGGCGCATCGGGCTGCCCCGCGTCGGGCTGCCCGGCTCGCCAAGCTGACCAACTGGCCGCGGCTACTTCTTCGCTTCCACTTCCTTGACCACTTCCGCGACCAGGGCGGGGTTGTCTTGCTTGACCAGGTGATCGATCCGCGCCTGCGGAATACCGAGCTTCTGCATCGCCGTTGCCGCGCTGGCCCACGCTTTCTGCCTTTTCTTCCCCTGACTCAGGTACAATTCCCCCACCAGCTCCGCCAGGCGCTGGGCCATGAGCGTGTCCTGGTTGTTGTAATAGCGCTTGATGATCTTCTGCTGATGGGGCGAGTAATCCTGACCAGCCATGACGAGTCTCCCGGGCGAAGCCGCGAGCTACAGTGTCCCGGCGTCAATTTGACGTTCCCGGCAATTCGATGCAAGCCGAATCGGCGCATCGCTGCTATAATCTGCACCCAAGCGGACTACAGGCCTCTCCGGTGACTGCTTCATGCGTGCCGTGGTTCAACGCGTTTCCCGGGCCAGCGTCCGGATCGACGAGGAAACTGTCGGCGAGATCGGCCCTGGGCTGCTCGTCCTGCTGGGGGTGACCCACACCGACACGCCAGCGACGGCGGCCTGGCTGGCGGACAAGGTGGTGGGCCTGCGCCTCTTCAACGACGCCGACGGCAAGATGAACCACAGCGTGGCCGATGTGGGCGGCGGCGTCCTGGTGGTCAGCCAGTTCACGCTGTACGGCGATTGCCAGAAGGGCCGCCGCCCGAGCTTCCTCGACGCCGCCCGGCCCGAGGTCGCCATTCCGCTGTACGAGGCATTCATCAACGGCATCAAGGCACTGGGCGTGCCGGCGGCGACGGGGCGATTCGGGGCGATGATGCAGGTAGAACTGGTGAACGACGGGCCGGTGACGTTGATTGTCGATAGCAAAGCGTAGCCGCTTGCGAAGTCGCCGGCTGCGCGTCGAGTCGATGACGCCGGATGTGATGTCGTATCGTCTCCGCCGTCGGCAGGGAGGACGATTTCCTCAAAAGGCGCCAAGTCGAATATAATTCGCGGGGAATTACATGCGACATGGATGGGCTGTCGCAATCCCTGACTAGACAAGAGGTTGCGCAAGCACATTCCGCCAAGAAGCGCCAGGTCGCATATAAATCGGTGTGTGCGGGCGCGCCCGGATACCGAGAAACACGAGCATTCCGATCGACATGGTGCTGATGGAAGAGGAAGAGGGACATCGCTCCAACGAGTCGCCCGCGCCTCACAAGTTCTGGCGTCATACACGAGTCGGGCTTCCTCTCCAGAAGGATGAGACCCTGTCATGTCGTTGAAAGATCAGCTCTTTGCCACGAAGTCGTTGAAGGTGTTACTGGACGAGATGGCGGGGGAGCATCGGCTCAAGCGGGTGTTGGGGCCGGTGACGCTGACGGCGCTGGGCATCGGCGCGGTGATCGGCGCCGGCATCTTCGTGGCCACGGGGGCGGCGGCGCGGGACGTGGCGGGCCCGGCGCTGATGCTGTCCTATGTCGTGGCCGGCGTGACCTGCATTTTTGCCGCCCTGTGCTATGCCGAGTTCGCCTCGATGGCCCCGGTCGCCGGGAGCGCCTACACCTACGCCTACACGACGCTCGGCGAATTGTTCGCCTGGATCATCGGCTGGGACCTGGTGCTGGAATACGCGGTCGGCGCTGCAACCGTGGCCAACGGCTGGTCGGGCTACTTCCAGAGCGTGCTGCTCAAGATCGGGATCGCCGTCCCGATGGTCGTGTCGGGTGCGCCGCACAAGTACGACCAGGGCCACCTGCTGCCGAACCTCGTGGCCGAGTATCCCCGTGCCGAGGTGACGCCGTTCCTGGTCAGCGAGGTGACGAAGGGTGACAAGAAGGAGGAAGAAGGGAAGCCGCTTCAGGTGACGCAGAAAGTGATGGATTCGAAGGATGCCACCTGGGCCAACGGGGATACCAAGCCCGCCGAGGGGACCTTCTGGGTCCTCACTAAGAAGAAAGGCGACACGACCGTGGTGGTGGGGCCGGTGGGTGACGCCGGTGTCGAAGCCAAGATTACGAACCTCCAGCGGGCTGTCATCAACCTGCCTGCCATCCTCGTGGTGGCCCTCGTCACCATCATCCTGGTCAAAGGGATCAGCGAGAGTGCCGGCGCCAATGCCGTGATGGTCGGCATCAAGGTGGCCGCGGTGCTGTTTGTCATTGTCGTCGGTGCGTTTTATATCAATCCGGACAACTGGACCCGGGACTTCGCGCCCAATGGCTGGACCGGGGTCAGCTTCTTTGGCATCCCCGTCTTTGGGAAGACCAACGCCGAGGGGGACCCGGTCGGCGTGCTCGCCGGGGCGGCGATCATCTTCTTCGCCTACATCGGCTTCGACTCGGTCTCCACACACGCCGAGGAGGCCAAGAACCCGAAACGCGATGTACCCATCGGCATCATCACCTCGCTCATCGTTTGCACGATCCTTTACATCGCCGTGGTGGCCGTGCTGACCGGCATGGTCGATTACCGCCAGCTGAGCAAGGACGCCGGCGTGTCCGACGCTTTCAAGGATGCCGGCCTGGGTTGGGCACAGGTTATCATCGCCCTGGCCGGCGTGGCCGGCATCACGTCCGTGTTGCTGGTGATGATGCTCAGCGCCCGCGCGTCTTCCTGGCGATGGCCCGCGACGGGCTGGTGCCGAAAGGGTTCTTCGCCGACGTCCACCCGCGTTTCCGCACGCCGTGGAAGAGCACCATCGCCATCGGCATCTTCGTAGCTTGCATGACCGGCTTGCTCCCTATCGATGCCCTGCTGCACCTGACGAATATCGGCACGCTGTTCGCGTTCGTGATCGTCTGCACCGCGGTCCTCATCATGCGACGGACCAACCCCGAGGCGCCGCGCCCTTTCCGCTGTCCCCTGGTACCGGTGGTGCCGATCCTGGGGATTGCCTTCTGCCTGCTGCTGATGCTGTCACTGCCGGCGGCCAACTGGTGGCGGCTGTTCGGCTGGCTGGCACTGGGACTGTGCATTTACTTCCTTTACGGCCGGCACCACAGTCTTCTCGGCAAGGAATTGCGCGGCGAGATCAGCAAGCACGGCGTCTCCCCCGCCGGCATGTTGAAGGACGACACCGGCGGCGCCTGATGACCCCGTTTAGCCGCGAGCTTCTGCGAGCGTTTTACCAAAAACGCTCGCGGAAGCTCGCGGCTAAACTTTTGAGACCCACCCGATGTTCTGGAAACAGCTGTGGGCCACGAAATCACTCGAGCAACTCCACAAGGAGATGCTGGGCGAGAACCGCCTGCGCCGCATCCTCGGCCCCGTCGGCCTGACCTCGCTGGGTATCGGCGCCATCATCGGCGCCGGCATCTTCGTCACCACCGGCGACGCGGCGGCCACTCGTGCCGGTCCAGCGGTCCTGATCTCCTTCATGGTCGCGGGACTCGGCTGTGCCCTGGCCGCTCTGTGCTACGCCGAATTCGCGGCCATGGCGCCGGTGGCCGGCAGCGCTTACACCTACGCCTATGCCACCCTCGGCGAGCTTCTCGCCTGGATCATCGGCTGGGACCTGGTGCTCGAATACGCCATGAGCTGCGCCACCCTCGCCGCCGACTGGACCAGCTACTTCAACGAGTTGCTCGAAATCTGCTTCGGGAAGGAGTGGCGCGTTCCGGACTACCTCTCCAATGTCCCGTTTGGCCCGGGGACCCACGGCTGGTTGAACCTGCCGGCCATCGTCGTCATGGCGCTGTGTACCGTTGTCCTCGTCATCGGCATTCGCGAGAGCGTCACCACCAACGCCATCCTGGTCGGGATCAAGCTGGGTGTGGTCCTCTTCGTGATCGGCGTCGGCTGCGCGTACGTCCACACTTCCAACTGGACCGGCATTCCGGCATCGGAGCGCAAGACTTCCGACACAGGGGAGTTGCTGCGGCAACGGCCGGACATCGCCGCGCTCTTTCCGGGCTGGGAAAATCACCCCGTTCCCGACGGCGAGACTCTGCTCGAAGAACACCCTGACATCGAGCAGATGGTCACACCGGAGAAATTGAAAGAGATCAAGGGGATGAAGAGTGAGGCCCAAAAGTGGGGCCTGATCAGCGCCCTGGGGCTGCACCACCAACTCGAACCCCTCGACGACCGTGCCCGCAGTCCGTTTATGCCCTACGGTCTGTCGGGGATCATGGTCGGCGCCGCGCTCGTCTTCTTCGCCTACATCGGCTTCGACGCCATCTCGACGCACTCGGAGGAGGCGAAGAAGCCACAGCGCGACGTGCCGTTCGGCATCATCGCCTCGCTGGTCATCTGCACCGTGCTTTACCTGGCGGTGTCCGCGGTGCTCACCGGCATGCAGCCCTATTACGAGATCGACCCGAAAGCGGGGGTGGCGGTCGCGTTCAAGAAACTGGCGGAGAATGAGAGCAGTCCGGCGCTCAAGGTGTCGGCCGGGCTGATCGCCGGGGGCGCCCTGGCGGGCATCACGAGCGTGATCCTGATTACCTTCCTCAGCCAGGCACGCATCTTCCTGGCCATCGCCCGAGACGGCCTGCTGCCGAACTCGATCTTCGGTGCGGTCCACCCCCGCTTCCGCACGCCCCACCGATCGACGATCCTGGTCGGCACGCTTCTGTGCGTGGTTACCGCCTTCACACCGATCGATGTGCTGTTCGAAATGGTCAACATCGGCACGCTGCTGGCCTTCACGATCGTCTGTGCAGCGGTGCTCATCCTGCGCATCCGCCGGCCTGAGGCGCCACGCCCGTTCCGCACACCGGCCCTGTACGTCGTGGCCCCGCTAGGCATCTTCGTCAACCTGCTGATGATGCTGTTCCTGCCGGAGGACACTTGGTATCGCCTGGTGGGCTGGCTCGTGCTGGGCCTGGTCATCTACGCCTTTTACGGCCGGCGTCACAGTGCCATTGGGCGAGAGTTGGCGAGACGAGAAACGGCCTAGGGCCTCGGCTCGGACATTCCCTAGAATACCACCATTGCCACAGGGCAAATCCGCAGGAGTTGGCTGGATGGCCCAGCGAACCGTGTTTTCCGTCGTCACGCCCCTCGGCTACCGTGTCGTCCTGACGCGCAATCGCTGGCGCGAGATCGTGCGGTTCAAGCACCCCGCACTCGCCGGGCATGAGGACGTGATCCGGCAGTGTGTCGAGAAGCCGGAAGTGATTCTGGCCAGCGCCAAGGATCCCGAGGTCCACATGTACTACGTGCCCGGCGAGCGCGGTTACGTTTGTGTCGTGGTAGGCTGCGACGATCCAACCGAGCGCTACGTCGTGACCGCCTACTTCACGAAAACCATCAAGAAAGGCGATGAACTGTGGACAAGGTGAGAGTCTACTTCGACCGGACCGGCAACACCCTCAGCGTCTGGTTCGACGATCCGAAGAAAGAACACATCTGCGAGGAGATCGACGACGATACCGTGCTCGTGAAGGACGAGGGCGGCCGAGTCATCGGCTTCGAGCGCCTCAACTACCTCTCGCGCGAACAGCGCGGCGCAGGGGGAGGCGTCCCCGTGGAAGTCCAGACCCTTTGATCCTCGCATCCTCATTGCCACCCCCATGCGCATCACCCAACTTCAAACTCACCTGCTTCGCCTCCCCCTGGAGCGTCCCGTCACGTCCCTGGCCGGCGCGGCCGTCGATCATGTCGTCGCCCTCTTCGTCCACCTCGACACCGACACCGGCCTGCGCGGCCTCGGGTTTGCGTACACTCTGCAAGGTGGCGGGCGGGCCCTCAAGGTCATCGCCGATGACGACCTTGCCCCGCTGATCGTCGGCGAGGATCCGCTGGACCACGAACGGCTGGCGGCCAAGGTCTACTGGCGGCTGCAAAGCGTGGGGCGGCTGGGGCTGGTGATGCAGGCGTATTCGGCCATCGACCTGGCCCTGTGGGACCTCAAGGGGAAGGCGGCGGGACTGCCGCTCTACAAGCTCCTGGGCGGGGCCCGCGAATCGGCGCCGGTGTACGGCTCCGACATCGGCTGGCTCTGGATGAGCCCGGACGACATCGCGGCCGAGGCGCGGCGTTATCTCGATCAGGGGGTCATGGGCATCAAGATGAAGATCGGGCACCCCGATCCGGAAGACGACGCCCGGCGGTTGCAGCGGGTCTTCGATAGCCTAGGGGACGAGGTGTGGTTCGCGGTTGACGCGAATCAGCGCTACGATTATAGCAAGGCGCTGCTCGTCGGCCGGTTTCTCGACGAGGAAATCCGCCCCGACTGGTTTGAGGAGCCGTTGTCCTGCGAGGACGTGGACGGCCATGCCCGGCTGGCCCAGCGACTGGAAACGCCCATCGCGGTCGGCGAAACGCTGTTCGGTGGCGAGGAGTTCCGCCGCTATCTCGACGCCGGGGCTGCCGGCGTGCTGCAACCGGATGTCACCCGGCTGGGCGGACTGACGGCGACCCTGAAAGTCTTGGCCCTGGCAGAGACCTACCATCGGCCGGTGGCGCCGCATCTGCTGCCGGAGGTCGCGGTCCACCTGGCGTGCGGGCTGCCCAACGTGGTGGCCGTGGAATGGATGCCGTGGCTGTTCGCTGCCTTCGCCGAACCGCCGCGGCTCGTCGAAGGCAAGATCGTGCCACCGCCGCGACCTGGACTGGGGCTGGAGATGCACCCGGAGGCCGTGGCGAAGTACGGGGTTGATGCTTAGCTGCACTGTGTCAGATGAAACGAAAGCCCGGCGAACCGGCAGCGTAAGCTGCCGGGTTTGGGGCGGCCACCCGGCAGCTTACGCTGCCGGTTCCCCCACCGGACACAGTGGGATTGGACACCTCCTAGGCTGGTCCCCCCGTGCATGGAGGCACTCATGGCCCCTACCCTTCCGCTCTCGCTGAGGCCATCGGTGGACTCGAAGCCGCGCCGCTGGTGGATTCCGGCCGGGGCGATCCTGCTGGCCCTGATCTATCTGCCGACGCTTTCCACCCGCTTCGATTTCATCGACGACGGCAATCTGGTTTATCCGACGCGCCCAATGCCGCTGGATCAGCGGGCGACGGTGGTATGGCGCAAGATCGTGGCCAACTACGAGGACCTCGGCCCCTTCCGTCCCGTGCTCTGGGTCCATTGGGAGACAGCCGCCGACCTGTTGCAGGGGAGCGAACTGGGCTGGCGGACGTTACGCCTGTGCTGGTGCGCCCTGGCGGCGCTGATGCTGCTCTGGCTGATGGCGGAGTTGCGCATCGCGCCCCTGGCGGCCCTGGTCGCCGGCGCCGTCGCCATGTGGAACCCCTATCGCAACGAAATCTGGACCAGCCTTTCCCTGGCGGAAGGGGTGGCGATGCCCTACGCCCTGCTGGCCCTGATCTGTCCCTGCCGGGCCGTGCGCGGTCGCCGGCCGTGGATCTGGGACCTGCTCGGCGTGTGCTGCGTCCTGGCGGCGCTGGGCTGCAAGAACACCTTTGCCGCTCTCATACCGGCGCAGATGTTCCTGCGCCTGGCCCCGGACCTCCTGCCGTTGCGCGATGGCTGGCGGCAACATGGTCGCCGAGCCCTGCTCCTGAGCCTGACACTCATCATGCCAGTTGTCCACATGATCTACTTCAAGCTCCACTGGCATCCCGGGCAGTACACCACCGACGGCGCAAGTTTGGCTCAACTGCGGCGGATTGCGTCCGGGCTGATCGGCGCCCTGAGCCTGGACTTCGTCGGCCTGGGGCTGGCGCTTGCCCTACTGGCGCAGCTCGTAGGATCGGCGCGTTCCGAACGGAGGACGTGGCTGACCTCATTGGCCGGCTCGCACCGTGCGGCTCTCGGTGCCGGCGTCCTGCTGCTGCTGGGCGGCGTTGTCCTGTACCTCCCGATCGGCGCGGTGTCCGGCCGCTACGCGATGCCGGCGGTTTGGGGTCTCGATCTTGCGGTGGGCGTGCTATTAACCGGCCTCCTTGCCCTGCGGCCGACGCACTGGACACGAACCGCCTGGGCGGCATTGGGGTTGGGACTTGTCTGCGTGATGGTGGCCAGCGTGGGCAAGCAGCAGAAGTTTGCGGCCCGAGCGCGGCTGCTCTGGGACGCCCTCGATTATGTGGCCCGGGACGCGCCGGCCAACGCCCGTGTCGCCTGGATGGCCGGCAATCCCGAGGCGGGCGCGCTGGACCAGAATGAAGGCGTCCACTTCCAGTGGCACCTGAGCCAACACGGCCGGCCGGATGTCCGGGTCATCCTCTACGAGCACGGCCAGCCGCTGGTACGACCGGAGCTGGCCGGCGCAGCGCAGGATGACGAACCGACGTTGGCCTTGTGGGGACCGCCCCAGGCCGGCGCTTGGCCGGTTGTCCAGCACTTCGCGGCGGCAGCCTGGGGCGGGGCGCGGCGCTACGATTGCTACCTCGGGCAGCGGCCAGTCGACGGAGCGCACGCGGCGCTTACTTCGCCGCCTTGACGTCGTAGCACAGCAGCTCGTAGGGTGGGTCGAGTCTTCGAGACCCACCATTCCGGGCCCGGTGGGTCTCGAAGACTCGACCCACCCTACGAAGTCAATCCTGGACGAGCGCTTACTTCGCCGCCTTGACGTCGTAGCACAACAGCACACCCAGGTCGCGCAGGTAGAGTCGGCCGTTGGCCACCACGGGGTGCGGCCAGGCGGGGCGCATGCCGTGGCTGGGCTGCTCGAACCGGCCCTTCTCGCGGTAGCCGTCTGGCGTCGCCTCCACCAGGGCCACCTTCGATTTCACCGTCTCCGGGACGAGGCCCGTGCCGCCCTGGCCGCGAACGTACAGCATTCCATCCGCGTAGCAGAGGGCGGCCGCCCCGACTGAGCGCTCTTGCCATTTCACCTTGCCGGTCTTGAAGTCCATGCAGACCAACTCCCCCCGGCCATTGGTGCCATAAACGTAATCCCCCACCAGCACCACGCCGCCAATACTATTCAGAGCGGTCTTGTTGAAGTAGACCTGCTCGCTGCTGACCTCGTCCGAGCGGACCTTGATCCGGTTCAGCCCGCTGCCGTTACGCGAGGTCGAGGTAAAGACGCAGTCGTCGTGGAACACCGGAGTCGGAATGTTGGCGGCCTGGTCCTTGGTTTCATCGTAGCGCCACAGGAACCGGCCCGTTTTCGCGTCGGCAGCGATGACGCCACCTTGCACGAACTGCACGTACTGCTTGACCCCGCCGACGGTGACGACGATGGCCGAGGCGTAGGCGGCCGGGTCCCCTTCCTTGACGGCGCAGGTCCAGACCTCGGACCCGTCCTTCTTGCGCAGAGCCGCCATCGTCGCCTTCTTGCCGCCCGGCGTGCAAATGAGGAAGTCGCCGTCGATCAGCGGCGATTCGGAGTAGGCCCACATGCCTGGTTCGCCGGCGAAGTCCTTGCGGAGGCTCTTGGCCCAGACGATCTTGCCGGTGCCGCGTTCCAGGCAGGCCAGGTCGCCGTCCGAGCCGAGCGCATAGATGCGGTCGCCGTCCACCGTGGGGGTGGAGCGGGTGCCGGGATACTGTGCAAAGGCGATGTTCTTGCCGACCTTGCCGACCTTGGCGGCCCAGACCTCCTTGCCGTCGGCGACCTTCAGGGCGAGGGCGAACTCCTCGCCGTCGCGGTCGGCCATCAGGTAGATATGGTCGCCGACGATGGCCGGCGTCGAAAAGCCGCCGCCGATGTCCTTGACCTCCCACAGCAGTTTCGGTCCGTCCTTGGGCCATTCCTTGAGGAGGCCCTTCTCCTTCGACAGGCCGGTCCGGTCCGGCCCGCGCCACTGCGGCCAATCGTCGGCACGGACGGCGGCGGTTCCCAGGAAGCCGATCAGAAGGCCGAGAGAGATGATGCGGTTGACCATCGCAGTCCTCACAAGGGTTGAGGGCGTGGAAGGAGTTTAGCGAGCGCGGGCCGGAGTGACAATGAGGGGTTGTTCCGCTCTCCCCTCGCCCCGGTACTCCGGGGAGAGGGGTTGGGGGTGAGGGGTCTTGCTCGCGAAACCAGAGCCCCTCACCCCCAACCCCTCTCCCCGGAGTACCGGGGCGAGGGGAGTTTTGCGGGTTGCGGCAAGCCCGCCGGTCAGCCACAATGCCTCGGCAAGACTCGCCCGGCACCCCCAGTTGTGGAGCCTCTGATGAGACCCAGCCGTTGGCGTTCGACCCTCATGGCCTTCTTGATCCTGGCCGCATGCCCTCTGGCGGCTTCCGCCCAGGGCCTGGAGGCGGTCAAGGCCGGCTATACCAAGTACGAATACCGCATTCCGATGCGCGACGGCAAGAGACTC
Source organism: uncultured Planctomycetota bacterium (assembly GCA_963827935.1). Taxonomy (GTDB): domain Bacteria; phylum Planctomycetota; class Planctomycetia; order Gemmatales; family Gemmataceae; genus DATFNV01. The sequence continues at coordinate 60,864 of CAWHCN010000011.1, forward strand.
TTCACCGCCGTCTATGCACCCAAAGATACCTCTCAGAAGTATCCCATCCTGCTGACGCGCACGCCCTATAGCGTCGGGCCCTACGGCATCGACAACTACAAGGCCAGCCTCGGCCCGTCGCCCCTGTTCGCCAAGGAAGGGTACATCTTCGCCTACCAGGATGTGCGTGGCCGGTGGATGTCGGAGGGGACATTCGTTAACATGCGGCCCTACATCGCGGACAAGAAAGGGCCGCAGGACGTGGACGAAACCAGCGATACCTACGACACCATCGACTGGCTGGTCAAGCACGTGGCCAACCACAACGGCAAGGTGGGGCTGACCGGCATTTCCTACCCCGGCTTCTACACCGATTGCGGCATGATCGACGCCCACCCGGCGTTGAAGGCGGCTTCGCCGCAGGCACCGATCGTGGACTGGTTCGTGGGCGACGATTTTCACCGCAATGGTACGCTGTGGCTGCCGCACTGTTTTAATTTCATCGCCAACTTTGGCCGGCCACGCCCCGAGCCGACCCGCAAGGGCCCGCCACGCTTCGAACACGACACCCCGGACGGCTACGACTTCTTTTTGCGGCTCGGGCCGCTCAGCAATGCCGACAAGAAGTATTTCAAGGGGGACGTGGCCTTCTGGAACGAGATGATGGCTCACGGGACGTACGATGAATTCTGGCAGACCCGCAACCTGAGGCCGCACCTGAAGAACATCAAGCCTGCCGTCATGACCGTCGGTGGCTGGTTCGATGCCGAAAACCTCTTCGGCGCCCTGGAAACGTACCGCCACGTCGAGGCGAACAGCCCCGGCATCACCAACACGTTGGTCATGGGCCCGTGGCGGCACGGCGGCTGGAGCGGTGGCGACGGCAGCTCGCTCGGCAACGTCCATTTCAACTCCAAGACATCCGATTTCTACCGCGAGCACATCGAATTGCCCTTCTTCGAGTTCCACCTCAAGGGGAAGGGCGAGAACAAGCACCCCGAGGCCTGGGTGTTTGAGACCGGCACCAACCAGTGGCGAAAGCACGACGCCTGGCCGCCCAAGGCAGCCAAATCGCAGGCGTTCTTTTTCCAGGCCGGCGGCCGGCTGGCACCGGTGCTCCCACCTGCCGGAAAGTCCGACGAAAGCAGCGATGAATACATCAGCGACCCCGCCAAGCCGGTCCCGTTCCAGGACAAGATCGACATCGGCATGTCCGCTGACTACATGACCGCCGACCAGCGCTTTGCCTCCCGCCGCACCGATGTGCTGGTCTATCAGACGCCGGTCCTGGACGACGACGTCACCCTCGCCGGCCCCATCGACGTGGACCTGAACGTCTCGACCACCGGCACCGATTCGGACTGGGTCGTCAAGGTCATCGACGTTTATCCGGACGATTATCCCGATCCAAATCCGAACCCGACCGGCGTGCGCATGGGCGGCTACCAGCAACTGGTGCGCGGCGACGTGATGCGCGGCAAGTTCCGCAACAGCTACGCGAAGCCGGAGCCCTTCGAGCCGGGGCAGCCGACCCGTGTGCAGTTCCGCTTGCAGGATGTGTATCACACGTTTCGGCCGGGCCACCGCATGATGGTGCAGGTCCAGTCGAGCTGGTTCCCGCTGGCCGACCGCAATCCGCAGAAATTCGTGGACATCTATTCGGCCAAGGAATCGGACTTCCAGAAGGCGACGCAGCGGGTCTACCGATCGCGCGAACTGGCGTCGAAGGTGACGGTGCGGGTACTACCGTAGACGACACCGCTTGCGGCTTCGCAACCGTTGCCCAGGTTGCGCGACTGCGAAGCCGCAAGCGCCTACACCAGCGGCGCCGCCGCCAGCAACTCCACCAGGAGTTCCGGATCGACCGGCTTGGTGTAGTAGCGATCGAAGCCGACCTCGCGGCAGCGGCATCTTGTCTGGTCGGAGCCGTAGCCGGTGATGGCAACCAGGTAGGCGGCTGCTGTCGCGGGGTCCCGGCGTAGCGCGGCGGCCACGCCGAACCCGTCCAGGCCGGGCAAGCCGATGTCGCACAGGACGACGTTCCGGCCGGCAACTCCGCGCTAGCTGGACCCCCTCGCAGCCTGTGTTCGCCACCCACACCTCGTGTCCGAAGAACTGCAAAAGCATGCGCAAGCTATCCGCTGCATCGCCATTGTCCTCGACAATCAGCACGCGGCGTCCCCACCTGCTCCGCTGCGACGCGAGCGGCCCACGGTCCGGGTCGGGCAGTGGTCTTGGGGGGCCGGGCATTGGGAAGAACCTCATGGGTGCAAAGTCAAGCAGAGCGCGAGGCCGCCAGGGGAGGGTGAGCCGAACGTCCTAGCCGGCCCGCACCGGGCAAAGCGGCCTTGTGGCAACCAGGGCGTGAGGGGGGAACAAGAGAATGGAGCGAAGGCTGGCGCGATGGAAACGGCGAGGGTGGACCAGCATGGCTGACTCCTGTGCAGGGTAGCAGAGGAACCGGAGGGAGGAGTTGGTCACTCGCCGTTGAGCAACTCCCTCCCGCAAATCTCTCGCGCAGGCCGGCTAGTCATCGAGAACGGACGGCGCAGCGTTTGAGATTGTGCGGCCAGTTGTACACAAGTGGGGCCGGATGGGGCAAGAGCAATTCGCAGCTTGCGCCACCCCTGCGGCAATTGGCCCCTGGACCAGGTGGCGTTAGCGCCGTCCGGCTATAACGCCTGAGCCGCAACTAAACCGAACTGGAGGCAACTCGTGAAATCCCACACCGAATACCTGACGATGAATGTGCCATCCAAGATGGCCTTTGTGAACATTACGCCTCAGGTTGCGGAGGCGGTGCGTCAGAGCGGCGTACAGGAAGGACTGGTGCTGGTCAACACGATGCACGCGGCTTTACGCGCCCCTCACCCGTCACCAACCGGCCCCGTATCTGGTAGCTAAAGCTCTTCGGACCGAACCGAGCCCCACCCGTCGGAGTCAGGTAGACACCAGCCGGCCGACCGTCTGAGAGGCGCCCAGCAAACGCCTGGTCGAGGAGTTTCTGCCGATCAGCGGGCCTCATATTCACCCAGGTGCCTATGTCGTTGCCACCCTCCCACTGGCCTCCCTCAGCGTCCTCCACAATAATGCACTCGTCCCAGCGGTACACATGTAGGGGTAGCTGAGGCGCATCGAGGTAGTACGGCAGATCGGCCAGCGTTTCTTTCACCTTGTCGAGTTCAGCCCGCAACTGCTCATCCCGCTCCTTGAGTTCGCGGAGCTTGGTCTCGGCTTGCGCATCCGTCAGGGCGTCCTTGGCGATAAGATCCAGCACACGGTTGCGGGCCTTGTCGTTCTTCGCCAGTTCCTCTTCGAGGTGCCGCTGCTGGTCAAGGGCCTTGTCGCAATCCGGCATGGCCTGCTTGATCGCCCGCTCGATGGCAGCGGGATTCCCCTGCATGATAAACAGATCCTTAATCACGGCCTTTTCCAGCGCGTCGGTCCGGACACTCGGGCAGAAGCCCAGCGAGCATTCACGTACCCGATAGCCTGTCCGGGGGTGCGAGTAGTAGCCATGACCACTAATCCACTCGCCGGTCATGCTGTACCCGCACGCCGCACAGAAGACCCGGCCCCGCAGCAGGTACTGGTGTATCGAGAATGGGAGGCTTGTGCAAATAGGTGCGATTCGCCTCCAGCAATTCGCGGAGCGCCTTGATTGTCTTTTCCGGGAGCAGCCGGGGAACCTTGGTTATCACCGTCTCACGGATGCCCATTTCGGGAGCATCGAACTTTTGCGGCCACTCGTCGCCACAGCGCTCCCGGAGGATTTTCACCATGTTGCTATGGTTCACGCCGTACTCCCGGGCCAGCCTCTTCAACGACTCTCCCGCAAGGGCTCGGTCGGCCACGTCGGCGATCATTTCTTGCTTCTTCGGGTCGATGTCCCACTGTTCCGTCGCCTTGTCGAATGTGCGGCCAAACGGCAGCTTGCCACAGGCCGGCAGATTACGCTTGGCCCGGCCAATCCGGTTTTCCATCGACTTCTTCGTCTGAGTGCGGGCGTGATAGGCGCCGATCAACGCCGACATGCCCAGGTACATCCGGGTAGTCGGGTTGTACAGGTCTTGCTCGATGGTGAGGACGAAGTACCGGACACCCGCTTTCTTCAGCCGGTCCAGGTCCGCCCCGCTGCTCGTATCATCCCTGCTCCATCGGTCCTCATGCTGTACGATCACGGCGTCGAATGTGCGGTTGGGCTTCTCCGCGCCGGCAAGCATCTTGTCCCGCTGCTCACGCTCCCAGCCGACCGTTGCGTGCTCTTGCCCCCCGTACCACGAGGTGATCTTGCCGCCCAGGGAGGCAACAGCCGTTTCAATCTGCCTCTTCTGGGTGCGCAGGGACTCGCCTTGCCTTTCTTGCTTTTCAGTGCTCACGCGGATGAACGCGGCGAAACGGATTGGCTTCGCCGGGGAAGACTTGCTCGACATGATTCCCACCTTCCACCGAACCCCTGAGAGAAAGAGACGGGCGACGTGGCCAAGCCGGGTCCCGGCATTAGCTGGCCCCGCAAGGGTAATGACTCCCTCACGGTGCCGCCCGATCATGTCTGTTTAGTGGGGGGTTCCGTCCGCTCCACGGACCAGCGAGGGGATGCCCAGGCCGGGGGGGCCAAGGCTATCCAACTTTCCTCGCGTGGTGCAATACCAATCACGACCGTTTTTGGGGCCGGAGGCCGAGGTGTCGTTCAAGGGCCTCGGCACGTCGGCGGGCTCGGTCCCTGTCGGCTTTGGGAACCCGCTTGTCCAGGGAGGGCGCCCTTACCAGGGCGATCACTTCCCGCTGCCGCTCAGGGGGAAGGACCTTGAGGCGCTCGGCCTCCTCCTGCCACTCCCGCTGCTCGTCGAGCCGTATCTGATCCGGTTTCATGGGTTAACTCCTCGATCCAGTACGTTCTTGACCTGCATTGCGTGCCAGAGCTTGCCCCGACGGGTCATGTGCCCCTCGGCGTTGAGCCGTTCCGCGATCTTGGCCAGGGATAACTCCTCCCCGCGCAGCTGCACCATCAACGGCAACAGGTCCGCATAGGCGTCAATGGCTGCCTTGCGTCGCGCCTTGCTAGAGGCCGCTGTTGCGGCTACCAGCCCCTGAGCCCGGCGAGCGGACCGCTCAGGCGTCCAGAAGCCTTCCCGTGCGGCGCCCAGCTTCTTGCCCCGCGCCTTGCTGGCTGCCAGGGCCTCACGGGTCCGTTGTGCGATGATGCCAGCCTCCCACTCGGCGATTGCTGCCATCTGCGAAATGAGCATCTTGCCGGTCGGGCCAGGGGGGACGTGGGGCAGGTCGCAAAACACCACGTCGGCCCCGCTCTCCAGTACAGTGAGCAGGAAGCGAGCGTTGCGGGCCAGACGGTCCAGCTTGGCGACCACGAGGCGTTCCTTGCCACGCCGGGCAGCCCCCAGGGCCTTGAGCAGCTCAGGGCGGTCGGACCGTTTGCCGGTTTCCACCTCGGTAAAGCTGGCCCGGATCACGTCGCCGGCTTGCCGGGAGTAGCTCTCCACCGCGGCTTGCTGTGCCTCCAAGCCCAGGCCGGAACGTCCCTGGCGTTCGGTGCTGACGCGATAGTAAGCGATCATGTTGGTCTCCGAAGAAAGGGTCTGAGGAAGCGGACGAAGGGGGCAGGGTGGGGCGAGCACCCTGCCGGGGAATGTGACTACTTCTTGCCGTGGACTCGCTTCACGACCGAGACCGTCTCCACGATCCCAAGTTCTTCCGCCGTTTCCAACGCGGCCCAAACCCAGCCGATCTGCGAAGAGACGTTGGACTTCCCGCCGCCCTCCACGAACAGCTCGTCCGCCCGCTCTGCAAGTCCATCAACCGTCGCTTCCTCGCCCATTTCCTTGAGGGCTCGGGCCGCGGCTACCGCACGGTTGATGCGTTCCGGCTCCTCTTCCGTGTCTTCAGCATCGGTGTTCCCCTCGACCTGGGGTTCCTCTTCCCGGGTCTCTTCCGCCAGCTGCTTGTTCTTCGCCATCGCGTTGCTCCTCTAGCCTCTTCTGTCCGGGACCGCGTGCGGCCGGCCTTCGACCACTTCTGCGATCCTACTACTATTATATAGGAAGCGTTAACGCCCGTAAAGGGTAGTTTTACTGGCTAGAAGGGTTTCCCCGGGGCGACCCCCGGACCGCACGGAATCGGGTCGGGCAGGGGTGCCGATTGCCGTTGCGCCGCTTGCGCAGGACGGGCTCGGAAGCGTCGAGGCTAGGAACCGGCCGACGTTGCAACCGGGGCCGTCCTGCGCAATCCTACGCGGCAGAGCTAGAGTTATCGCTACTACCTATACGTCCGTATCGTATACGCCCGTACCGTGCCAGGAAGCAGGCCGGACATGGCGCACCCTGCCCTCACCCCTGCCTTAGCGCGAGCGTCATGCTCCGACCCGCTTTCTTGCTGGACAGCGGCCCCGCCGTCGCTTACCATCGTCAGTTGATGGGCTTCGGCAGTGTGCCGAGGCCACGTACACGAAACCGAGGAAGTCGAAAATGCCGTGGCCTGACTGTGGGGCCACGAACAACCCGAGACTCGCGTGAGTCGAAAGCTGCTTCTCTAGTAATCTGCAACCCTGAGTCGGGAAACCCACTCTTGTATTCCACGAAGGCAGCGTTCCGACCGCGCCCGAAAGGGGCGTCGGCCGGGCGCTGTTTCGTGCGCCCTGTTGCAGGGGTTCTAGGGAGCGGCGTCGGGTTCGACGCCTCTCTTCATTTCGGGAACCCCCGTGAAGCCACGATTTTGGAAACTGTCCCAAGGCGGCGACGACATCGCTTACCAGGACATACTCGACTCCATCACACGTGGGCTCGTTTACGTTCACAAGGACACGCCCCCACAAGGAAAATCGACCGAGACGCAGGGGTATCTCTTCGCCACTGCCCCGGTCGGTGATTACTTCTACCTGACACACGGCAACGAAGGCGTCATCCTCCTCGGCCAGTTCTCGGGACCGGCGAACCTGTTCTCATCCTGGGGAGGCGGCTGGTTAGATCGGCCGTTCCGCTTCATCCGCCCGTCGGTCTCTCACAAGAAATACGACGGGATTGACAAGTGGTGGGCCCCAAACCACAACTCGACGTTTGTTGAAGTGCCTGATGACGGACTCGCGCTGTTCGAGGAGTACATCCTTCGGCCATATTTCGGCATCAAACTGACGGAGTTTGGCGTGCAGTTGGACGGGTAGCATCACGCGACCCGTTCGCAAGCTCACTACCGGGCCGCTTCCGCAAGCCGGCCGCTGAGCTTGAGCTTTATCGTTCGATACCATGTAGGCAACGGGGTATCGGAGGTGGTACAAGTCTCCGTCAGGTAGGACACCCTTAACCTGATCACGGAGACCGAAGAATGGCTACGACAAAGACCCTGTATGTCGCCTTCGAGCTGGGCCAGGACAAGTGGCTGCTGGGCTTCGCGACCGAGGCTGCCGAGAAGCCGCGCATCCGCTCGATGCCGGCACGCAGCCTGGCCAAACTGCAGGAGGAGATCGCCAAGGCCAAGGCCCGCTTTGGACTGCCCGGGGACGCTCCGGTCCGCACCTGCTACGAGGCGGGCCGCGACGGCTTCTGGCTGCACCGGGCCCTGACGGCTCGCGGCATCGACAATGTCATCGTGGACTCCAGCTCCATCGAGGTGGACCGGCGCAGCAAGCGGATCAAGAACGATCCGGTGGACGCGGCCAAGCTGCTCAACCTGCTGTGTCGCTACCACGGCGGCGAGCATAAGGTGTGGCGGGTGGTGCAGGTGCCGGCTGTGGGCGACGAGGACGGCCGGCAACTGCACCGGGGACTGAAGGACCTGCAGCGGCAGCAGACCCAGTGCAGCAACCGCATCCTGGGCCTGCTGGCGTCGCAGGGTCTAGTGGCGGCCGTGGATGTCAACTTCCGCACGACGCTGGCGGCGTTGCGTGACTGGGCCGATCAGCCGGTGCCGGCGGGTTTGCAGCAGCGGATTGTGCAGGAGTTCGCGGTGTGGGAGGCGTTGCACCGGCAGGTGCGCGACGCGGCCAACGAGCAAGAGCGACGTTTGCGCGAGGACAAGGCGCCGTACCTGGACCAGGTGCGTCGGCTCATGGGTCTGAAGGCGGTTGGCGTGCGCAGTGCCTGGATCTTGGTGATGGAGCTGTTCAGCTGGCGGGGCATCCGGAACGGCAAGGAACTGGGGGCGCTGGTGGGTCTGGTGCCGATGCCGTACAACAGCGGCCAAAGCGAGCGTGAGCAGGGGATCAGCAAGGCGGGCAACAAGCACGTGCGGGCGTTGATCGTGGAGCTGGCCTGGCTGTGGTTGCGTTGGCAGCCGGACAGTGCCCTGAGTCAGTGGTACGCGCGGCGTTTCGGCGGGGGAAACAAGCGAGCGCGGAAGGTGGGGATTGTGGCCCTGGCGCGGAAGCTGCTGATCGCCTTGTGGCGATACCTGGAGCACGGGGAGCTGCCGGCGGGAGCGGTGGAGAAGGACTGGCGTCTGCTAGTGGATTCGACGGCGCGGCGTCATGCGAAGGAGGCGGCAGCGGTGGTGGTGTGAGGTGAGGTGTGGTGCGCTGGTGTGAGCGACAAGAGCGATCCGATGAGGATCTGATAGCACGGCAACAGCCGTCGCTGGGGTAGGGGCTGAGGGGTCGGAGAGAGCCGCCGTTGTGCCGCCGGGTGATCCTGCGAAGGCACCGTTCGTTCGATGGGTGGGCTCTTGCTTGTGGCGTGCCGGACGCCAGTGGGCGTATACGGTAGCAGGTGCCTGGGACCGTGGCCGGTCCCACACGGATAGACGGTAGTCCGGGCGTTCGTGCCTGGACCGAGACACGCCAGCCGACCGGAGTATGTGGCCCGTGCCGCGGTGGTGGTTCCGCGTGTGAGGAAGCATTCTTTCTCCGCCGCCGCTCTCCCCCCGCTCTCGTGAGGGGAGAGCGGCGGCGGAGAAAGAATGCTGGGGCAGAGAGCGGCGTGGAGACGATCAGCGAACGGCAGGAGGCCGGCGGCGTGGACGGAGCGCGCCGGCCGGGACAAAGTGAAAAAGATGCCTGATGGGGCTTGACTGTCAACCTCATAGACGCCAGAAAAGCAGTATGTAGGAGGTCTGCGATGGCGGCCAAACAGCCGATGGTTGGTTCCGGCGTCTCCCAATGGAACGGCTGGATGTGGTTTGGCGTGCAAGTCGGTAGTACGACCTGGATCCTGTTGGGCGCCGCCGGGATGGCTCCGTGGGCCCCTGGGGTCGCCGCCGTCTGGCTGCTGTGCTTCGCCGTGGCGAACGGCCTTGGGACGTGGCTGTGGCGGCGGCGCGACCGGATGGCGCCTCACCCGGCGTACCAGCTGCTGGTGCTGTCGATCTGCGGCAGCAGCTTATCGGCCTTGCTCACCTTGGACTGGTTCTGGCCCCAAGGGGTCCCGCGGGAGTCACTCCGGGAAGCGTATGCCGTCTGTTTGTTCGAGCCGGTGGCCATGGCCCTGTGGTACATCCTCGAACGGCGCGTGGCGAAGCAAGGGCCGCAGCCGCCGTGCCGCGCCGAACCATCGGCTCCAGCAGACCGGCCACGCGTATGACGGTTTGTCGTGCTTCAGCGCCGCGCCCGCGTGAGCCGGCTGCTGAGCTTGGTCGTTCGATACCATGTAGGCAGCGCGGTATCGGAGGTGGTACAAGTCTCCATCAGGTAGGACACCCTTAACCTGATTACGGAGACCGAACCATGACGACCCAAAAGACGCTGTATGTCGCCCTCGAACTGGGACAGGACAAGTGGCTGCTGGCCTTCGCCACGCAAGCCGCGGAGAAGCCACGCATCCGTTCGATGCCAGCCCGCAGCCTGGTCAAGCTGCAGGAGGAGATCGCCAAGGCCAAGGCCCGCTTCGGACTGCCCGACGACGCCCCGGTCTGCACCTGCTACGAGGCCGGCCGCGATGGTTTCTGGCTGCACCGTGCGTTGACGAGTTCCGGGATCGTCAATGTCGTCGTCGACTCTAGCTCCATCGAGGTGAACCGGCGCAGCAGTAGCGTAAAGGGGACGCAGCTCATTTCGAATGTGGAATTGTATGGAAACTGTGTACCTGGAAACGTCGTTCATCAGCTACCTCGTCGCTCGCCCGAGTCGTGACGTGATTGTCGCGGGGCACCAACAGACCACTCAAGATTGGTGGGAGAATCGGCGGAGTGGGTTTGCCTGCAAAGTATCCCAGGTCGTCATCGACGAGGCCGCGGTGGGTGATCCCTCGGAAGTGCAAAAGAGGCTGGCGATCCTTGGCGGTATCCCAACCCTTGAGGTCACGGCACACGCTCAGGACCTGACGAAGGCGATCATGGCTGCGGGCATTCTTCCACCCCACGCGTTTCCTGACGCCGCCCATATCGCGGTGTCCGCCGCTCACGCCGTTGACTACCTGCTGACCTGGAACTGCAGGCACTTGGCAAATGCCCAAATTTCGCGGAGAATAGCAGTAGTCTGCGAGAGGTTGGGCCACAAGATGCCGATGGTGTGCACGCCCGAAGAACTCATGGGAGCTTAGAGCCATGTGGGAAGACCCCATCGTTGCGGAGATCCATCGAACCCGCGAGAAACTGGCGGCCCAGTACAACTATGACATCGATGCGTTCTTCGCCGACATTCGGAGGCGGCAGGCCGCCCTAGGCGATCGACTTGTGCCGATAGCCAAGCGGGCCGAACCACCGGCTGAAGCTGACCGGGGCCGCCATTCTGCTCCTCCCGGTTCCACGACTTCCGGGGCGGCCCCGGCAGCTTAGCCTGATCGTTCGGCGACGAGCGAAACAATCCAAATCGTGTGCCGCATCGTCGTATTGGTGAGCTTGCTGCACACCAGTCAGGGCCATGCGTCCGGCTCCGACTAAAGCAGCCATTCAAGGAGCAAACCATGAGTACTCCGTTCAGATTAGCTCTGTGTCTCCTCGTGGCCTCCTGCGCCTGTGCCCTTGCCCGCTCGGAGGAGAGGCCACAAGCGCCAAAGGCCCCACCCCTCACCTGCACGATCCGCAGTGAGCCCACTTGTGAATTGGGCCAGGTGCCCACGATTTCGGTCGAGATCGCCAACTGGACGGGGGGCGAAATCTACCTGATCGGCAGCCTTGATGGGTCGGACACCAAGTTGCGCTACCCGTTCTGTTATTTCGAGGTGATCGGGCCGGACGGCAAGCTCGTCCAGCAGCGACTCTTCCGCGATTGTGGGAACATGAACGCGATTCGGGAGAAGGACTTTGTCAAGGTGCCGCGCGGCGGCAAGTTCAACCCCTATCAGAAGATCGACGATCACGGATTTTTCGGCACGTCTCTGATCACTCCGGCAACATTCCCAGCAGCGGGCGAGTACCGGATCCGCTTTGTCTACTCGACGGATAAGGCGGACCCCAAGTTCTGGGTCGGGGATGCGCACGGCAGCGTTTTGGAGATGCTGAACACCGGCACCACGAACGAGAACGTGGTGAAGCTGCTGGCAAACGTCCCAAAGACGACTGTCTCCAGCAATGAAATCACCGTCAAGGTGGTGCGGCCAAAGAAGTAGCGACCCGCGCTGAACCAGCGATTGAGACAAAAGGGGTCGGGAGTAGAATTAATACAAAGAGGGCCGAACCGCTCTATGGCCTCTGAAGTCAAGGCACGGAGCCTCCGGGCCGAAGATTTTTCTCTTCGCTCTCGTCGTTTCAACCGGCACTGCCTGACCGTCGCCTTTCGACTGCACCGCCTGGTTTCTCTTGCACGGTTGCAGCGCGAAGGCTGCACCAAACAGCTCTTCGAGTTCAGAAGCCGCCAGGCCCAACGCCTGGGCCCAACGGCTGCCGGGCCTTACGCCCGACGCCTCAGAAACTCACGCGTGCCTCACGCCGGCCCTTCAAAACACACAGCTCACGCTTCGTAAAGCGGGCCCGTTCGTAACCAGCTCGACGCGAGGGCAGCCTCCGAGCAAGGTTCACAATGCCGATCCCACATCGAGCGCAGGCGGTTGAACGTCTGCAGATCATCCACCTTGGCGGTCCGTGTCAGGTATAATTCAAGCTCGACGATGTGCACGTCGAGTTGATCGATCAGGGCCAGGTTGATGGCGGCGCTCTTCTGCACGCTGGGGTCGCTGAAACGCCCGGCGACGTCCATCTCGGCGCGGTTGGCGGCGAAAGACAGTTTCTTCGGGAAGGGGGCGAGGTTATACTGAGCGTTGAGGATCTGCAGGTTGCGGTCGAAGACGACCTGGCCTTGGTGGTCGAGGACGCAGAGGTGCAGGGAGCGGGCGTGCACATCGACCCCGGCGGTGGAGCGGTGTTGTTGCGCGTAAAATCTCATCATGGTCTCCCAGTAAGAAGGTGCGCCGGGTGTGTGGTAACTTCCAGCATACCCGATGAACAGAGGCCATGATGAGTATCCAGTCATTGCAGCAGACGGGGCCTTGCGGCTGTGCAGGGTAGTCGTCTCAGCAGGCGGTCCCGGCGGCTGAGCTGAGGCGTTCACGAAGGATGCCGCCATGCTTCTTCTCGGGCAGCAACGGCAGCGGACCTGCGGCGGCCTGACGCGGCGGGCCTTCCTGCAAGTGGGCGGCAGCACCGTGCTCGGGCTGTCGCTGGCCGATCTGCTGCGCCTGCGGGCCCAGGGAAGTGCCGGCACGGCGGGGTCGGCGAAGTCGGTCCTGCTCCTCTGGCTGTGGGGCGGTCCCGCCCATCTCGATACCTGGGACCCAAAGCCGGCCGCCCCCCTCGAATACCGCGGTCCCTTCACGCCCATTGCGAGCCGTGTGCCCGGCGTCCGCATTGCCGAACTTTTCCCGCAGATTGCCGACGTGGCCGACCAGTTCAGCATCGTCCGCTCGCTGCACACCGCCTCCAACGACCACGGCGTGGCCGGCACCATCGGGCTGACCGGCAGCGATCGGGGGGCCGTCAACCTGGGCGGCGCGGCGAACGCCGGCGGGACCCGGGCGGCCACCGGCTCGGTGGTAGCCCGGGTGCGCGGCTTCCAGTCGAAGCTGCCTCCGTTCCTGGTCATCGGCGGCCGGCTGCACCAGGGCAAGAAGGCCATCGCCGGCGAGGGGGGCGGACCGCTCGGGGCCCTCTACGATCCATTTCGTCTCGAATATGACCCCGTGAAGGGTACCCGGGTCCCCGCCCTGCAACTGGAGCCCGACCTGACGCCCGAGCGCCTGTGGGACCGCCGGCGCTGGTGCGGGCCTTCGATGAGGCCGAACGCCGGACCGGTCACCTTGGTGCCGGCCCGGCCCTCGACGATTACCGGGCCCAGGCCTTCGCCCTGCTCACCTCGCCGGCGGCCCGCAAGATGTTCGACCTGAGCGACGAGCCGCGGCGGATGCAGGAGCGCTACGGCCTGACGCGGTTCGGCCAGTCGTGTCTCCTGGCCCGTCGCCTGATCGAGAACGGCGTCCCCTTTGTGCAAGTCAACTGGTCCGACCACGTCGAGGCGGAGGAGGACGCCGGCGACGGCGGCTGGGACCATCACTACCGCAATTTCCAGATCATGCAGGATCGCCATGCCCCCTGGCTGGACCAGGCCTACGCAGCTCTGGTGACCGACCTGAAGGAGCGGGGCCTGCTGGCGAAGACGTTGGTGGTAGTGGTGGGAGAATTTGGCCGCTCGCCGAAGATCAACGCCATGGCCGGCCGCGATCACTGGGAACACTGCTACAGTGCCCTGGTGGCGGGCGGCGGCGTGCGCGGCGGGCGGGTCATCGGCGCCAGCGACGCCCGCGGCGAGCATCCCCACGAACGCCCCGTGACCCCAGCCGACGTGGCCGCCACCATCCACCACTGCGTCGGCATCACCAGCGAACAGGCCCAGACCCTTGGCATCGCCGTGCAGGGCAAGGTGATCGACGAACTGTTGTAATGGGCCCGATCGCCCAGAGGCCGACCGACGCCGATGACCGACCAGCCACGCTCCTCCTCCCTGGGCACGTTTGTGGTGATGGCGATCATCCATGCCGCCCTCTGGTTCGCCGTCGCCGCGGAGATGCTTTATTTCGTGCCCAAGATGACCAGGATGTACCAGGAAGCCGGGATGCAGATGTCCTCTACGACGAACATTCTGATCGACATCTCTCGCTGGTTCTCGAACTACTGGTACGTTGTCGGCATGGGCCCGCTGTTGCTCGATGCCACGATCCTGGCCGTGCTTTACCTCACGCCAAGCAGCCGGCGGCTGCGGGTGGCCTGGTCCCTCATTGTGCTCGGCTTGCTCTTCCTGTTCCTCCTGGGTGGCGCCTCTCTTCGGCGCAGGACCTGGCCCGCTATCGGAATGCCGTGCGGAACGAGGGTAGTCTCAGGCGACCCGCGCTGATCGAATCCGCCTGATGGCCTCATGGTGCCGTCAGCGCCTTGCCGTTGTCCTTCGCCCCCAGGGCCAGCAGGAATGGTGCCGCGGTCTTGCTCCAGGCGTCGGGGGCCGGGTAGCTGCCGGCATCGCCGGCAAAGGTGCTTCGCAGCATGTCGGTGTCGATGATGCCCGGGTTCAAGGCGACCGCGGCCAAGCCATCCGGCAGCTCCTGCGCCAGCGCCCGCGTCAGCCCCTCGATGGCCCACTTGGTGGCACAATAGGGGGCCACTTCCGGCGCGGTGCTGCGGCCCCAGCCGGAGCTGAAATTGACGACCACCCCCCGCCCCCGCCCGATCATCGCCGGCACAAAGTGACGAATCACGTTGGCGACGCCCTTGATGTTGACATCGATGACCGTGTCGAAGTCCGCCGCCGGCACGTCCCACAGGGGGGCATTGCGGTTGATGAGGGCGGCATTGTTGAGCAGTAGGTCCGGCGCCGTTGCGCCTTGAGCAGTCGCTCGGCCCAGGCCCGGACCTCCGCGTCGCTGGCAACATCAACGGCCGCGAAATCGTGCGGATGCCCAAAGGCGCGGACCAGCTCGCCGATCTGCTCGTGATTGCGGCCGCAACCCAGCACCGTGTGCCCCATTTCCTCGAAGCGCAGCGCCAGCGCCCGCCCCAGGCCGCGCGTGACCCCGGTGATGACGATGATCCTGGCCGACTGGCTCATGGGTGGGACCCTCCTACTTCCGCGGCTGACTCTTGCCGCGCCCTGCCACGTCCCACAGCTGAAACCCCACGTCGGTCCCCGCCGCACCGGGACGAGTTCGATCCAGCTTACCGCCGTCGTCCTGCCGGTCCGGCCCTAGACTGTAGACGACCAGGCCGTCCGGCAGGCGGCGGACGCGCAGCGGTTGGCCGTCGAACGGGTCGGCAGGCACCGCGGCCAGGCACTGCGGCACCAGGTCGTCCAGGTGCTCGGGCCAGTGCCCGGCGGTGCGGCGGTAGCGCTCGGCGGCCAGGGCCACGGCGGCGCAGCGCAGCTCGGCCCTGTAACGGTGGAACGAATCGATGATCCTCGTCGGGTTGCCGTCGCGGCTCAGGGCTTCCAGCAGTTTTGGGAGCTGCGTGGTCGGGCGGTGCAGGGCCTGCAGGCGCTCGCGCTGTTCGTGGGGCGGGAGCTTGGCAATCTCGACCAGCTGATTGTGGTAATGGAGATAGGTCACCTCGGCGGCGCGGGCCCGGCCCCGGTTGAGCAGGTCGTCGCCGGTGGAGCCGAAGGCCGAGGGCTGCACACCGTAAGCCGCCTGCCGGAACTTGCCCGTCCGCATCGCGTCCAGAGACTGGTAGAACATAACGCGATCGGCGCGGGCGGCGATGAGCTGGAGCGGCTCGTCGGCCTCGGCCAAAAGCTGGCGTTGCAGTTCCTCCAGGTCCTGAGCGGGCGGTTCGCCCAGGACCAGCACCTGCTCCAGGGCCCGCAGCGCCTGGCGGACGCAGGCCACCCGACTGAGCTGTGGAGATGGTCGCCGGCTCATCGCCGACCGACCGGCCGGTGTTGAGGGCGGCCCGGCAGGAACGCAGGGCCGCCGCGCTTTTGCCGTCGCAGGCTTGCACGAAGGCGTCCAGGCAAAGCAACTGGGACACCGTGCGGGTCTCTTGCGCGTGCGGCATCAGCGTGCCGATCAGGTCGTCGGTCCAGGCCACGTCGTAGCGACCGCTGGGTTGATCGGCGAGTCCTCTGGCTGTGTCGAGCCCGCCGGCGGCCCGGGCCAGCTCGGCCCGCACCTGCTCCAGGTCGGCCGGGGCCGGACGCTCCGGAGGCGCCAAGGCGTCGAGGCGGTCGCCCACGGCCCGAGCGCCCGCCGGAGCGGCCGTCAGCCAGTTGGGCGGAATCTTGGCTCGTGCCGCCTGGACGAGCAACGCACCGTTCTCGTTCTCGGGCACCGGGGGACGCGCCCGCTCCAGGTCGTCGAAGCGCCAGCCGGGGTCAAGCCGGTCCGCCTCGGCACAGGCCTCGCGCAGCTCCCGATCCCAGGAGTAATCGATGCTGATGATCACGCCGGCGACAACCGCCACGACAACGGCCCCGCCGATCAGCAGGCGGCGCAGCCAGCGACGCCGCGGCGGCGCTGCCTGCTCCTGGACGGTGGGCGCGCTCATGGGGAACCTCCACCGGGCCATGCGCCCTTGCTCTGTTTCGTTACTCCCCTCGCCCCGATACTCCGGGGAGAGGGGTTGGGGGGTCTTCTTGGAGAAGCCAACCCCCTCACCCCCAACCCCTCACCCCCAACCCCTCTCCCCCAACCCCTCTCCCCGGAGTACCGGGGCGAGGGGCATCAGAATAAGACGCACTTACTGATTGCCGAAGTAGCCGAGCCACGCCAGGTCGAGGACCTTGGTGGTCAACTCCAGGGGGCGGTTCTGGAAGCGGCAGATGTCGCGGGAGCGTTCGACCAGGTCGCGCGGCTCGCAGGCCCGCAGCTCCCGGTTCTGCTCCTTGTAACGCTCCAGAATCCGCTCGATCATCTCGGGAGCCACCGTGGCCCCGACCTTCTGGGCATACATGTTGAAAATCTTCGTATACTGCTCCGGCGTGGGGGAGCCCATGTAGCAGCGATAGCCCATGCGGCGCAAGAACGCCGGGTCCGTCACTTTCTCCGGGCTCAGGTTGGTGGCGATGATGAGCACGTGCCGTAGCGGCACCTGGATCTTTTGACCTGTAATCAGCGTGAAATAGTCGATCTGGTGCTCCATCGGCGTGATGAAGCGGTTGAGCAACTGTTCCGGGGAAATGCCGCTCGCGGCCAAAGTCATCGACCAGGAAGACGCCGCCGTTGGCCTTGAGGTGCGGCGGAGCTTCGTAATAGCGCAGCGTCGGGCTGTAAATCAGGTCGAGCAGTTCCAGCGAGAGTTCGCCGCCGACCACGACCATCGGCCGTTTGATGCGGACCCAGCGCTGATCGATGGTCGCTGCCTTTTCCGCGGGAATCTCAACCCGCTGATGGCTTTGCTCGTCGAAAACGCGGATGACGTTCTTGCCCACGCCAATGGCGTGTGGGGTCCAGACATCGCCCTGCAGAGCGGTCTGAATCATCCGGCCGAGGCTGCTCTTGCCGTTCCCGGATGGGCCGAAGACGAAGAGGCTGCGCCCGGACGAGACGGCCAGGCCCGCCAGTTGCGCCGCTTTCGGCGAAATCACCAGCCCGGCCAGGGCGGCAGAGACGTGCTCCGGCTTGACCTCCGGCGAATTGAGAAACTGCCAGCGCAGCATCGCCGCATAGGTCTCCAGCCGCACCGGCGCGGGGCCGATGTATCCCGCCACCTCCAGCAACCGTCCGGCCAGCTCCCGGCCACGCTGCGTGATCTTGTAGTGCGAGCTGGTCTGCCCGGTTTGCCACAGCTCCTCGATCAGCCCATCGGTTGCCAGTTGCGTCAGCAGCTCGCGCACCAACGGCAGCGAGAGCTGGAGCTGCTGGGCAACCCAGACGTTGGTGAACCGGGCCACGGTGTAGACCAGCTTGACGGCCAGGTCGATCAGGGCTCCCTCTTCCAGGTCGGCCGACGCGATGTCCTGCGGCGCCGGGGGGCGATCAGGTCGCCCACGCGGTGCAGACGCGGCATGTGGGGGTCTTTCAGCGGTGCTTCACCGGTCGGGTCCATCGATGGCGTGCCTCACTTCGCGGGCGGGTCGGGATTCAGATAAGGTAGCATGGCGGGCGGGGTTCGTCAGCGGGGAAGAAGGGGGCCGCGTCGATCTTCGATCGACCGCTAAACCGCATACAAACTACCGTTTGATCTCCTTCGGCACCGCATCCGTGGCAAACGGATAATCCGTCGGCTTGTAGGCGATCTTCTCCAGGTGCGGCGTCTCGACGCGCCGGTTCCTCTCCGCCGCGCTGGTCATCACGGCATCGAGGATGCCGGTCGTTAGCAGGGTTCGCTCCACCGGATAGGGGGCGTGGCCGGTCTGCATCATCGAATCAATGGCCTTCACCAGATAGATAAAGTGGCCGAAGGGGTCCACGCCTTGCGTATAGAACTGCGTGGCCGCCGGTTTGTCCTGCCCCTTGAGCTGCCCGGCGAAGGTGAAGCCGCCGCCTTCGCCCTCGTGCATCCAGCCGTTCATGACAATCACCGCGCCCTGGAAGCCGTCGCGATACTCGACCAGGAACAGGCCGTTGTCCTTGTTCTTGGCCGTCAGCTCGCGATAGTCTTCCTTGGCGTGGGCCGGCACCAGGGCGACGGCGGCTTCCAGCAGCTTCTTCGACCAGCGGCCCTCGTCCAGGGCCTTCCACATGGCCTCGCCCTGGAGGCATTGCACCGCCTTGACGCCAGTCTCGCCCCCCTTGCGCCGCTCGGCCATGCACTGGAGACCTTCCAGGGCGTGGAAGCCGTAAGCCTCGATCCCCCCGTAGCTGATCTGCACCGCCTCGGTCAGCTCGCACTCCTTCGGCAGCTTCAGCTCGGGCCGGCGCCAGGTGACCGGGATCGACGAGCCGGCCAGGAAGGGGATGAACAGCTCGCGGGCCCGGTCATACATCCACTTCGCATCCTTCCACTCGGCGGCCAGGTGCTTGTCGTTAAAGACCGGCACCGACTTCTTCGACGCCTCGAAGACCTTGCAGACCTCCTCGAAGAAGCGGCGGCGCGGATAGAGGACCTGCCCACGGGCATTGCTGGGATAATGGCCGTGCTCGCCGACGCAGATGACGCCATCCACCGCCAGCGTCTTGCCGCCCAGGGTCAGGGCCTTGGCGATGCTGTCGTGGATGGTGAAGCCGTGCTTCTTGGCCTGGTCGCGGGCCATGTCCTTGGCGGGGAACTGGTCCACGTACATCGAGACGAGGCGGAGGTTGGGCCCAGATCCGCCATCGTGCTGATACCCGTCCAGGATCTTGCCGATGATGACATCGGCATGCGACCAGAGGCGATACTCGGTGACGACGGCTGCGACCTTCTTCGGCTGGGGCATCTTCAGCTCCGGCTCTGGGCGGGAAATTGACCGGGAGCATCGTACCAGCGGGGCGAGGGGGAATACAATGCGGTAGTCAGCCGACCATTAGCGGCGGCGGATTCGTACCTTTGATGGGAGATTGGTCGATGAGGCAAATCCTGCCGGTTCTGCTGGCGTGCGTACTAGGGCTGCCCGCGAGTGCCTGGTGCGCCGATCAAAAGGAGGATAGCAAGAAGATGGACGGCACCTGGATCCCCGTGGAAGCCGAACTGGGCGGCCAGAAGTTTCCCGATGAGGTCCTCAAGACGCTGAGGCTCACCGTGAGCGACGGCAAATACACCGTCAAGGCTGGCGAGCAGGTGGACAAGGGCACCGTCAAGCTCGACCCGGCCGCGGAGCCCAGGGCCATGGACATCACCGGCACCGAGGGGCCGAACAAGGGAAAAATGTTTCCTGCCATCTACGAGTTGAAGGGCGACACGCTGCGGATTTGCTACGATCTGTCGGGCAAGAAGCGGCCGACGGAGTTCAAGACGGTGAAGGACACCCAGCAGTTCCTTGTCAGCTACAAGCGCGACAAGTGAACCAGCGGCGGAAGGATCGGGCTAATGAGTCGAGCGCTCTGTACTTCACGACATCACCGGCCACTCTGGGGCGGTCTTCGCCGAAGCCGCCGGCTGGACGATGCCGCGCCACTACGGCGATCCGTTGGCCGAGTACCGCCAGGCGCGAGCCGCCGCGGCGCTCTTCGACCTGTCGCATCGCGGCAGGATCGAACTCGTCGGACCCGAGGCGGCCGTCTTCCTGCACAACCTGCTCACCAACGACATCAAGAGCCTTCCCTATAGCCACGGCTGCGAAGCGTTCCTGTGCAATGTGCAGGCCAAGGTGCTGGCCTATGCCCTGGTCTATCGCCTGAAGATCTTCGACGATTCGGCCTTCCTGAGCAGTCACGACGCCTTCTGGCTCGACGTGGACCCCGGCTTGGGTGGCAAGGTGGCCCAGCACCTCGATCGACACCTGATTAGTGAACGGGCGGAGATCGCCGACCGCACGGCGTCGTTCGCCCATCTGCACCTGGCCGGTCCCGAGGCCGCCAGGTTGCTGGAACAAGACGGCATCACGGCCCTGGACCCGCGCGAGTTGATCCAGAACGGCTGGGGGCCGGACACCGAGCAGATTCGCCGCAACGACCGCCTTGGTGTCCCTGGTTTCGACATCATTTGCCCCGCGGCCCGTGCGGCATGGCACTGGAGCCACTGGCTGGGGGCCGGCGCCAAGCCAGCGGGCCTGGCGGCGGAGGACATCCTGCGCGTCGAGACGGGGACGCCAGTTTACGGCGTGGACATCTCCGAAAACAACCTGGCCCCGGAAGTCGGACGCACGCCGCAGGCCATCAGCTACAGCAAGGGGTGCTATCTTGGGCAGGAGCCGATCGTCCGCCTGCGCGACCTGGGCCACGTCAACCGCGTGCTGACCGGGGTGCGCGTCGAGGGGGCCGATCCGCCGGCGCCGGGTGCGAAACTCTGGCGCGACGGCAAGGAGGCGGGGCAAATTACCTCGTCGGTTTTTTCGCCGTCGCTGGAGTCGGTCACTGTGCTGGCATACATCCGGCGCGGCAGCGGCGATCCGGGGACGGTGCTGGAGGCGGAGATGGGCGACGGACGGCGACCTGCCGTGGTCGCGTCATTGCCCCTTGTCGGGCCGCAAGGCTGACGATAGCAACATGCCGAAGGACACAGCGTTGAACAGGCCATGCGCCACCATCGCAGGCACAACCCGCTGCGTGCGGTGGTACAGCAGACCGAGCGCCAGCCCCAACAGAAATAGCGAGATCGGCGTCGGCCACACGGTCGAATAAGCCATGCCGAATAAGAGCGCGGTGCCAAACAGGCCATTTACTGCCGTGGAGCGGAAGGTCTGCCGCAGGATCAGATAGACGGGGACCATCGCCAGGGCGAAGAACAGGGGAGCCAGGGCGATCAGCGCCTCGGGGTAGTCCGCGGCCGCGAACAGGTGCCCCCAGATCGCCAGCACCGTAATGACCAGGGCCCCCACGACGGCGATGTCGCCGCCTTCGCGGCGGCTGGTGAACCAGGGTTGCAGGACGCCACGATAAAGCAACTCCTCAACAGTCGGAGCGGCGACCATCGCCGAGACGCCGATCAGCACCCAGTCGAACAGCGGCGGCTGCGCTTCGCCGATCCGCTCCAGGGCGTGAGGGGGCGGAACCCCCACCCAATCGCGCCACAGCAACGTGATGATTCCGTTGGCGACCTGGATAAACGGCGTAACAGCCAGGAACATCACGAAGCCCACGATCACATCGCTCCCGATGCGCGATCCGGTCAGGCCCACCTGGTAGGGGTGTCCGCCGCTGGCCTTGACCATCGCCAAAATGGTTGCCAGCGACAGCGGGCACGAGAGCACCGCGGCCCAGACATTGAGGCGCGCGACGGCCAGCTCCTCCCGGCGTTCCAGCGCCTCGTTGAAGCCGGGGCCGTAGACCCACGAGAGGAGCGAAGTCGCATTGAGCAGCCAGGCCATCACCCCCGGCCACAGGATCATCACCGCGACGAGCAAGCCCAGGATCTGCATGCCCTGCCAGGGGACGAAGCGGCGTCGCAGCGGCGGCAGGACGCGCGAGCGGGCGGACCGCATCAGCCAGAAGACCCAGCCGGCAGCCGCCAACGATGTGACCGGCAGCAAGATCAGGAAGGCGCGAATGGCGGGGGGACCTCCGTCCAGCGGCTCACGGCGCAGGTCACGAACCGCCGCGCAGGTACATCCCGACCACCAACCCTGCAGCGAACGCCACCGCCAGCCCAATCACGATGGCCACGGTCAGGATGGTTGCTTTGGCCGGGCTAAGGACAATGCCGTGCGGTCGCGGCGGCTCGAAGCTCGGCACCGCGCCGCCGCGGGGAATGCCGATCGGCTCGACCTCCACGTCCGGGTCGGCATGGGTGCCCCAGACTTCCTCGGGAGGCGGGGCCGGCTGCGGCGGGGCCGCCGTGCCACGGCCTCCGCCCTGCGGAGCCCGCGCCGTCCGCGGGTTGCCGCCCTCCGCGGCCGGCCCATTGTTGAACAGCTCGTCAAAATCGCTGCGCTCGAACAGCGGCTGATTGGCCGGGGCCTGCTCCTGTTCCTCGCTCCCTTCGCCGGCCGGCACGACCACCTGCCCGGCACAGGTGGGGCAACGCACCACGGTACCCGACTTTCGCCGCGCGATGCCCAGGAGCTGGTTGCAGTAGGCACATCGAAAGCGTATTGGCATGGATCGACGTTCCCGCTAGGCCGCCCGCCGCGCCTCCCGGAGAATGAACCGGAGCAGCAGTGGGGGACCTTGCTATTGTTGCGTGTTTCCGCGCCGGGTTCAACCATTACTTGACGGGCTGGTGCCGACGTGGACAATGGACGGGGGGAAGATGGGCGGTTACGCTGCCCTCGCCCCGGTACTCCGGGGAGAGGGGTTGGGGATGAGGGGTTCTGGGCTTGAGGGAGTCCGCCCCTCACCCCCAATCCCTCTCCCCGGAGTACCGGGGCGAGGGGGGTTGCCGCCCCTTACCGACAGGAGCCATCTCATGTCACGTCACGCCGCGCCGGGTGCCTGGCCTGCGTCGCCGTCCTGCTCCTTGGCCCCGCGGCCGTCACGGCCGGGCCGAACGACGCCCACGCCGGCATCATCCACCTCAAGGACGGCCACGTCCTCCGCGGCTTTGTGATGCAGCCGACCGAGACCTTCATCGACCCGGTCAGCAAGGAGAGTATCACGATCCACAATGGGATCTTCTTGCTGGACGATTTGTGCCGCCGCTTCTTTTTCAGCCATGCCTACGTGGACCGGGCGGAGAAGGGCGACTTCACGCCGCTGGTGGGCCTGCTGGAGTTCCCGCGCTCGAAGAGCTTCCCCGAGGCCAAGTCGCTGCCCCCCATCCGCGAGGTGCTGGAGGTGGGCAACTGGAACCTCGACTGGGACCGCCCCTACCAGTTTCGCCGGCCCGGCGGCACGGTCAAGCTGTCGCAACACATGTCGGTGCTGACCGCGCACTACGCCCGCGTCGATGCCAACTGCATCGACCCGAACACCCGGAAGGACAACCTCTACCCCTGGACCTCGTACTACCGGACCAGCGAGCTGGGGCCGGACATGGTCTACACGCTCCTATCGCTGCACAAGGACCTGCGGGAAGAGAAGGGGCTGAAGGACGATGAGTTGTCGAAGCGGCGGTTCAAGATTTTCAATTTCATGGTCCAGGCCGGCTTCATGGGCGAGGCGGAAAAGCGGCTGGAGCGGATCAAGCGTGACTTCCCACAGAAAAAGGACGATATCCAGCTGGCCGCCGAGGGGATCAAGAAGCTCGTGGCCCTGGACCGCTGGGACGAAATCCGGCTGGCCCATTCCGCCGGCCGGCACGAGACCGCGCAGAAGCTGCTCGCCGCCTTCCCTACCGACAACGCCGACGAGCAGACGCAGGCCGAGGTCCGCTCCCTCAAGGTCCGCTACGACCTGGCCGGCACCGCCCTGAAGCGGACCCGGGCCTTACTCACCGAGTTGCCGACGCAGGTGAGCGCCGAGGACAGCAAGCTCTTTGCCGATGCCTGCGCCGCCATCCTTGCCGAGCTGAACCTCGATCATTTCCTGAAAAAGGCGGAGAACGAGGAGGGGCGACTGGAGCGTTTCCTGATCCAGGCCGATCAATCGGAGCGGTTCGCCAAGCAGAAGCTGCCGCACTTGCAGCCCTACGAATTGCTGTCGCTGGCCGTCACCAGCTGGGTGATGGGCAGTGCGTCGGCGGAGACAAAGCCGGAAGCGGCCCGGCGTGTTTGGCGCGCCCGGGAGTTCGCGCGCAGTATCAGAAGACGACCGACCCGGCCGCCCGCGCCGCCCTGCTGAAGGCTTACGACACCCGCAGGCGCTCAGCGTCGCCGAAATGGCCCAGGTGATCGCCTCGCTGCCGCCGCCCAATCCGCCGGAGAAAATCAATGCGGCAGCCGTCGAGATGAAGGCGCCCGCAGTCGATGTCGGCAAGGGGACCACTTACACCCTCAGGCTGCCGCCCGAGTATCACCCAGGGCGCGCCTATCCGGTGCTGATCGCCCTGCACGGGGCCGACGAGGCGGGCAAGGACATGATGCAGCGTTTGGCGGATCATGCCGGCAAGCATGGGTACATCCTGGCGGCGCCGGACTGGGACCGCGGAACGGACGGCCAGTACACCTACTCGGCCGAGGAACATGCCGCCGTCCTCGATACCCTGCGCGACCTGCGGCTGCACTTCAACGTCGATGCCGACCGCATCTTCCTGCTCGGCTACGGCGAAGGGGGCAACATGGCCTGGGACGTGGGCCTGGCGCACCCGGACCTGTTTGCCGGTGTGGTGCCCATTTCCGGCCAGCCGCGCTTTCATGCCCGCAACTACTGGCCCAACGCCATGGTGCTGCCCTTCTATTGCGTCTGGGGCGAGTACATCGGCGGGCCCGGCATTGACAAGAAGAGCAACGGCAACCTGGTCAACTACAACATGTTCAAGGAGCACTGGATCCCAAGCGGCTTCCCGGCCATCGGCGTCCAGTACAAGGGGCGCGGGCTGGAGTGGTTTGCCGGCGAGGTCCCGGACATCTTCGAGTGGATGTCGCAGAAACGCCGCCAAAACCCCTCGGCCAAGGTCGGCTTCAAGGACACGGACGCCGGCGAGTTTGCCGCCTACCAGCGCACCATGCGCGCCGGCGATAACCGGTTCTACTGGCTGAGCTTCGGACTGGCGGACCGGCGCGTCACCGAGGCCCGCAACTGGAACGGCAACGCCAAGTTCGCCACCATCTCCGCCAAGATCGCCGACGGCAACCAGATCGGCGTCTACGGCGACGGAGTGCGCCAGGTGACCGTCTGGCTGGCCCGCGGCATGATCGACTTCGACAAGCCGGTCATTGTCCGCGTGAACTACACGATCAAGCTCAACGGCGTGAAGATCAAACCCAGCCTGGAGACGCTAATGGAGGACTTCTACCAGCGCGGAGACCGGGCGCGGTTGTATGTGGCGCGGATTGATTTGAAGGGGTAGGAGCCGGCCGCTGCCACTGTTGGTGAGGTCGGAGAGCGTCGCGATGGGCGGACCGTTCAGCGAAGCCCCTTACCCACAGCTAGGTGCTACGGATTTCGGCCCCGGAAAACCTTACAGGGTCGAGGTCCAGCATGGCGGCAGGACCATCATCATTGGGGATCACACGGACGCGGCGCTTCTAGCAACGCCTACCCTGGTTGCACCCGGTCCCGATGCCGTGGACGTTGTGATTCACGGGCTTCCCGGGCGATTCATTGAGAAACTTGCTGGCAGCTGCGAAATTCCGGCTCCGCTGGTTGCTCTGTTGATCGAGTCGGCTGGCGTCTCGCGGGGTACGCCCTTACGCCTACTCACCTGCCACGCGGGTGAAGCGCCTGCAATCGGATCGACTGCGGCTCAGCAGCTTGCTACAGCGTGGGGTGGGTCCGTGATGGGTCCCGACGGGCTGTTGCGGATTCGGCGGGGTGGAATCGGTATTGACCTTGTGGAATGGTCTCCCGATCCGGCGGGAGGGATGACGCCGAACGTGACCGATCCAGGCCAGGGAAGCTGGATCCTGCACCAGCCGTGACGGTATGCCCAAGGTGAAGCCTCGCGTCGGAACCGCAAAGGATGTTGGCTTGCCCTTGTCGTGAGGACAGCGTGATGACTGCTCTGGAGCCGGTGATCCTCGTCAGGGAGCTGCCGCCCGCCCGGCGCAATTGCGGCAACAACTCCCGAGCCTCCGCGATTTGGTCGCGGCCGCTCCGGCTCCGGAGGAGTCCGCGCTGCTGTCTTACCTCCGCCAGGGCATCGTCTGCGGAATCTACAACGATCCGGGGCTCCTGCTCAACGTTCCTGCAACCGGGACGCCGTCTCGACGGAGCATTCGCCAGCGATTCGCGTCTGAAGGGTTTGATGCTACAACCCAGCCTGGTGCTCACGGACGGGACGTGGGTTTGGCCCGGAGTGCTTCCCTACTACGTGGCCATCTACCACCTCCGATTGCCCCGTCTATTTGTTCAGTTCGCGGAGGCGCATGGGTGGCGGGTAGACCCGTCGGCCATCAAGCCTGAAGAGGCGAACTGGGACGCCTACGACGCGATTCCTGAGCTGGCCGCGACGGGAGGTCGATGATCGCAGCCCGAAGCCGCATCAGCCAGATTAGGCAATCCACCAGGAGTCTCCCATGAGCACCCGCCCCGTGGCCCTGGTGACAGGCAGTGGCAAGCGCCGCGTCGGCTGGCACGTCGCCGACGCCCTGGCCGCCCGGGGGTATGCCATCGCCGTCCACTACCGCTCATCGGCCACTGAGGCGGCGGAGACGACGGCGGCCCTGGCGCAGCACGGCGTCGAGGTCGCTGCCTTCCAGGCCGACTTGACCGATGAGCACGCCGTTCGCGATCTTGTGGCCGGCGTGCTGGAGCGCTTCGGGCGGATCGACGTGCTGGTCAACTGTGCCGCCCTCTGGCAGAGCAAGCGGCTGGAGGACGTCACCGCTACCGATCTCCGCCTGCACCTCGAGATCAACACCGTGGCCACGTTCCTCTGCTGCCAGCAGGCCGGCCTGGCGATGGTCAAGCAGACGGCGGGCGGCTGCATCGTCAACATCGGCGACTGGGCGGAGGTCCGCCCCTACCTGAACTATGCAGCCTACTTCCCGTCCAAGGGAGCCGTCACGACGCTGACTCGGACCCTCGCGGTTGAGCTGGCCAGCCGGAATCCCCTGGTGCGCGTCAATTGCGTCCTGCCCGGTCCCGTCATGCTCCCTGCCACCCTGTCGCCGGCGGAGCGACGCGAGGCAGTCGCAGGTACGCTGGTCAAGCACGAGGGGAGTCCGCGGAACATTGCCCAGGCCGTCCTGGCACTGGTGGAGAACGACTTCATCACGGGGGCCTGCCTTCCGGTCGACGGGGGCCGCACCCTCGCTTCGCGCGAGTGAAAAAAAGGCGCCGGCGGCGCTGTTCGCTCCGCCGGCACAAATGATAGGTCGCTCGACGTGAATGGGGACATGAGGACGGGCCGCGGGAAACAGCCCGGTGTGGTCCCCCGCAAAGGGGACACCCCATCCAATGCAACCCCCGTGCCATGATTCGCCGTTTGGCCGCCGCCCTCCGGGTGGCCCGGACGCGCGAGAAAACCGCGCCGCGGCGGCATCATGAGGGAAGACGGGCCGACGAGGACCCTGCATGCGGGCGCTGGAACCGATGGTCCTGGGACAATTCTACCGGCAGCACGCGCCGGCGCTGCGGCTGTACGCCCGGCAATGGGGCGGCGGCGGCGAGGACCTGGTGCAGAACGCCTTCGTCCGCCTGGCCCAGCAGGCCCCACCGCCGGAGCAGATTCTGCCCTGGCTATACACCGTGGTGCGCAACGAGGCCCGGAGCGCCCACCGCAGTGCCACGCGCCGACGACACCGCGAGGAGCGTGCCGGCAACCCAGAGGCCTGGTTCAGCGCCGCCGACGATGTGCTGGATGCCGAACAGGCGGCCCGCTGCCTGGCTGACCTGCCGCTCGATCTGCGTGAGGTGATCGTCGCGCGGCTGTGGGGCGGATTGACATTCGAGGCGGTGGCTGTCCTGGTCGGCTGTTCGCTGCCGACGGCCCATCGTCGCTATCACACCGGACTGGCTCACCTGCGCGAGAGGCTCGAAGGCCGATGGACACCGACCCCGACGACCTGAGAAACCTGGAGCAGCGTCTGGCCGCCTGTGCACCCGCCAGCGCCGGTCTCGACGCCGATGCCGTGCTATTCGCCGCCGGCCGGGCCTCTGTCCGACCTGGGGCCGGCCGCCTCGCCTGGGCGTCGCTGGCGGGCCTTTTGGCGGCGCTCTCCATCGTCCTGGGCGTTTGGCTGGCGGCCGAACGACGGGAACGGCTGGAGCTGGCCCAACAGATTCGACAGTTGAACGAATCCCGCCCGACGCCATCGGTTCCGCCGGCGGACCAACCACCCACGGCCGATCAAGTGCCTGCCTCAAGCCCGTTCGCTATCCACCAGTTGCTCCAACGAGGGCTGGATGGCTGGCCGGAGCCGCCGGCCACCGGCACCAATGAGCCCGGCCCGCCATCCGCAGAGCCGTCGGTCTTCCGCGTCGGCCGGCCCGACAGCTTGCCCGATCTGTAACGCGATTCTCGATCCCCCTGCCCCATGATTAACATTCTCCCCTCGCCCCGGTGCTCCAGGGAGAGGGGTTGGGGGTGAGGGGCCCGAATTTCCGCGGACGAGAACCCCTCACCCCCGACCCCTCTCCCCGGAGTACCGGGGCGAGGGGAGGAGAATCCGTGTCGCCCGATTCCAAGGAGATTGCGCCGATGAAACGCTTGCGCCGAGGCTCCGCCCTGGCCGCCCTGGTCCTGCTGGCCGGTTTGTTGGCCGCCCAACCGGGCCCGGCCCAGCCGCCCGCGGGCAAGAAGCCGGACCCGAACCCCGCCGAACGCTGGCTGTTCGATCGCACGCTGACCGTCGCCCCCGCCGCCGCACCGGTGCCGGCCCTCAAATATCGTCTCTTCCCGCCAGCCACCGAACGCCGGGACGGCAATGCGGTGCCGATCTACCTGCGCTTTGCCCATGAGCGCAGCGATGCCCGCAAGAAGGAGCTGCGCGAAAAGCCCGAGGCATGGAACAAGCTGCCGCTGGATAAGTTTCCGCTGGCCGAGGTCAAGGCATTCCTCAACGAGCATCGGCTGAGGTACGACCTGAACCAGCTGGAGCTGGGGGCCCGGCGGAAGACGGCCGACTGGAACTACACCCTCGATGACCCCGACATCATCGGACTCCTTCTGCCCGACATGCAAGAAATGCGCATGCAGGCCCCGCTGCTGGTCCTCAAGGCCCGCGTGGAAATGAGAGACGGGCGCTACGCCGACGCCGTCCGCACGCTGGAGACGGGCTTCGCCTTCAGCCAACACGTCGGCGAAGGGCCCTTCCTGATCGGCAGCCTGGTCGCCCTTGCCATCGCCGCCCACATGGCGGACTGTGCCCTCGATCTGGTCGAACGCCCCGGCGCGCCGAACCTCTACTGGGCGCTAGCCGTCTTGCCGCGGCCGCTCATCGACCTGCGCAAAGCCAACGAGTTCGAGCAGGCGGTGCTGGAGATGCAATGCCCCGACCTGGCGGACCTGGGCCGTACTCGCGCCCCAGCCGAATGGGATGCCGCCCTGGTCCGCGTGCGCAAGGAACTGGAGCGGATCGCCGGGATCCCGGCCGAAGGGCCCAACAAGACTCCGCAGCCGCGGCCCGGCACGACCTCGGCCGACCCGGCCGCCAAGTCCCCCGACCTCCCCACCGCCCGCAAGTACCTGACCGAGGTGGTCGGGATGAAGCCGGCCGCGGTCGAGGCCATGCCGCCAGCGCAGCTTCTCCTCTATTACCTGTCCAATTACTATCACGAAGTGCGCGACGATGTCTTCAAGGGTACCTACCTGTCCTTCCCCCAGGCCTGGCCCATCAGCGTGGCCGAAAGCGAGAGGCTGAAGACCGTTCCGGACACTGAGGCCGGGCGCGTGGTCAAGACCTTCCTGCCGGCCATCACCCGCGTGCGCCTGGCCGAGGTCCGGCTCGAACGCCGGCTGGCCGCCCTGCGCCTCATCGAAGCCCTCCGCATGCACGCGGCCCAGACCGGCCAGTTCCCCGACAAGCTCGACCAGGTGGCGGTGGTGCCGGTCCCGAACGATCCCGGCACCGGGAAGCCGTTCGAGTACGTCAGCGATGGCCCGACGGCCACTCTGACCAGCCGCATCCCGCGGGAACCGCTGGAGACGACGGGCCTGCACTACCGGGTGACGTTGAGAAAGTGAGGCGGCGGACCCCACGCTGGCGCTCAGGTCGGTGCCTATCCTTCCTCACAGGCCGAATCATACAATGGACGCCGTGAGGGCCCACCGACCCTTTTTCCGCACCAGGGAGAATGCACCATGAGGCGTTGGCTATCGATCGTCGTCCTGCTCGGCGCAACGGCCGGCCTGTTCGCCGCCGACACCAAGAGCGATGTCACGGCGCAGGTGACCGGCCTGATGATCCGCAAGCCCCTGCCCCCGAAGAAGAAAGAGGCCTTCACCTTCGTGGATCCCGGCTCCACCGGGGTGGAAGTCGCGCTGTCGGCTCCCGGCAAGTTCATCGTGGCCATCGATACCAAGGCGAGCAAGCTGGAGAAGTTCAGCGACGACAAGGGGACGAAGCTGTTCGACGCGGAGCGCCCGGGCTTCGGCTGGCTGAGCGAGTTCCCGATCATCTCGCCGGAGGCGGATGTGTGTACGGTCCACCTCAACGCGCCGTTGCCGCCGGTCAAAGGGGCGGCCAAGGTTCAGATCAAGGCGACCGTGGTGCTGACCTGCGGTGCCGACGCGAAGGAGTCGGACAAGAAGGAAATTACCATCAAGAAGGACAAGAAGGAGAAAGTTGGTGCCTTCACCCTTCAGGTGACCAACGACGGTTCGACGATGTTCTCCACGCCGCAGATCGCTGTCGTGTCGGAGAAGCCGAACATCAAGGGGGCCGAGTTCTACGATGCCAAGGGCGACGCCATCAAGCTCCTCTTCTCCCCCTATCGCCAGAACTTCTTCGCGGCCCCGGGAAAGTCGAACTATGGCCTGGTGTGTACCCTGCCCAAGAAAATGGACACGGTGTCGGTGAAGGTGATCTACTTCGACAAAACGGAGGCCTTATCGGTGCCTCTGGACCTGAATATCGGCGTCGGGTTGGAGTGAGCTGTGGCCGGAAAAAAGGGGACAGGACTCCTGCATCGAATCGTTGTGGCACGGTCTCCTGACCGTGTCACTTGGGCGGACCAAAGGTCTCCACGCTACTTTCGCGGATTCCGGGAGACCTTCGGTCAGGCCGGGTGGCACGGTCAGGAGACCGTGCCACAACAGCGGTGTGGGGTTGGAGTAGGCCCCCGAGCGGACCAACGCGTTCTGTCAAAGCACGAACGGGAACAGCTCCGCCTCGTCGAGCGTGCGATCGAACTGTCCGCCCAGGACAAAATCGCCCGTTCGCAGCGGGCTGAGGTGGACGACCGTCAGCCGAAGATCGACCCTGGCCCCGGCGGCATTGATCAAGGTGGCGGCAACGTCGTCCCCCGGCTCCAGCATCACATTGAGGAGCATGCTGACCCCGCTGGCGGAAAGGTTCCAGACCAGGCCGCAGCCGATCTCTTCGCCGTCGCTGTCGATGAGGCGGCAAACGGTATTGTGCGCCGGCCGGCGCCGCGGCGCCCGCCGGCGCTCGAGGCGAGGGACCGCCACGGGGGGACGCTCAAGCAATTGCAGTGTCATGGTGCTCCCGGCGGACGGCGGACAAGGGCGATCTTCCTCAACATCGGACAGGAACCGGGTGTTGTCAAATAGGGGTCGGACGCGGAATGGGGTTCGGGCGATCTCGATAAAGATCTGCAAGCCGCGAAGGAAGGGGGTCGCCAAGTTCTGAACCCCTACGATCCACTCGCGAGGCTTCCAGCGCCAGGAGGAGCAGGCGGCCGGAGGAGGTTTACAACGGAGTCGAGCAAGTGCGCGAAGGGGGCGTGATGCAACTTGCCAACCGCACGGATGAAGAGCTTGTTGTTGGCGGTGAAGAGCTTGCCGGGCCGGGCGTAGCTGGCGACGTGCAGACCGCCTGCCGCGAAGTCAGCTGGCCCGAGACCGATCGCGCTGGGATCGTATAGCGATTGCTGGTGATCTGGCAGAGGACCCAATCGCCGCGCCCGACATCGGCCAGGACAACGGCAGGACGAATCTTGGAATGCTGCAGATCAGAGAAGAGGAATGGGACGATGACTACTTCCCCGATTGCAGGTATGACCACGCCGCATCCTCCTCCGGTCGGTTCCAATCCTCTGCGAGCGCGGGTTCACCCAGCAGCGCGGTCTCATGCGCCGTTTCCGCGGGTGCGTCCTCGAGAATGGTCACGAGCGCCCGGCGTGGGGTGGGCAGGTGGATCGGTTCGAGGAGATGGACCTGTCCCTGCTCATCAATGGTCGCTTCAACGGTTTGGATCATGCTTCCCTCCCCTCCATTTGTACAAGGCGAACCGGGGAGGCGCCAAGGCGACCGGCAGGAGATAGGTGCCCTCGGCACGCATCTCCTACCGCCCGCCGGCACCGCACGCGCTGCCAGGTTGAACTGAAGTGGCCGGGACTTCTGTTCAACCTGGCGCGGACACCGCAAGCCATTGGTAAATAACGACATGTGCCTTCGCAATTCAGCAAGAATCGCCAGGTTGAACTGAAGTCCGATGTGTGCGGGAGCGCTACGACGGGCCCCTTCGCCGGAGGGCGAGGGATCGTCGCCCCAGTCCCCCGTACTCGGTCGGAGCACCGGGGCGAGGGGAGATTATCTCCTGCCGTTCGCCCAAGGACGTATGCGCGTCAATCGGCATAGGGCATACGATACCACTGCTTCGGGGCGGGATAGGTCGGCTCGGAGGCGGACAGGCCCGCTCCGGTCAAACGAGAGCCAACCATGCGTATCGGCGTCTTTGGCGGCACATTCGATCCGGTGCATCTCGGGCACCTGATCCTGGCGGAGCAGTGCCGCGAGCAGGGGCGGCTGGACCAAGTGCTGTTCGTGCCGTCGGCGCGGCCGCCGCACAAGCAACAGCAACCCATCACCCCATTCGCCCAGCGCGCGGAAATGCTGCACCTGGCCATTGCCGGCCATCCGGCCTTTCGCGTTGATGAGCGCGAGAACCGGCGTCCTGGCCCCAGCTATACCGTGGATACGCTGGAGGAGTTGCGGCAAGCCCAGCCCGAGGCGGAATGGTTCCTGCTCATCGGCTCCGACACGCTGGTCGAGCTGGCAGAGTGGCACGACCCGGCGGGGATCGTGCGGCGGGCCGGTCTGCTGGTGATGGTGCGCGGCGACGAGCGCCTCCCCTCGGCCGAGGAACTCGGCATCGCGCTGCGTCTGCCGGTGGGGGTAGGGGTGGCGGTGGAAGTGGTCGAGCGCCGCGGATCGAGATCGCCAGCCGCGACCTGCGCCACCGCGCCGCCCTGGGCCGCAGCCTGCGCTATCAGGTGCCGCGGGCCGTCGAATGCTACATTGCGGAGAAGAAACTGTATGTCCCGCCTGCACCCGGCGCATGAGAACGCCGGGCGCCGTCCCGCGGCGCCCGGCGCAGGCGGTCGCGGTTACTTATCGGTGCCCTTGGTGAACTCGGTGTTCTTGTCAAGGGCCTCGATCTTCAGCACCTTCTTGTTGTCGGTCTTGTCGAGCCAGACGCGGATCTTGGTGCCGGCCTTGAGGCCCTTGAAGGTGTCCACATTGGCTTTCTTGCCATCCAGCATGAGGATAGTGGCGTCGCTGATGGCGTGGGTGTGCTCCTTGTCGTTCTTGTCCTTCATGACCAGCGTCTTGCCGTCGAAACTGACGACGGTGCCAGTATGACTGGTGGCCGTGTCGGAGTTGTCAGCCAGCGCCGGCGCTGTGACGAACAGGGCAACGGCCAGGGCCAGGAGGACGAACGGCAGCACTCGGTACACCATGATGCTCTCCTTCTTGCTGAGAAACGCAACCCGCGGGCGAAGTAGCAGGCCCCGTGCCTGTACCCCTGTGCCGGGCCAGCAGCCCGTCCCGGCAGTGCCGGGCGGCCCGCCCCGCGCGGCTCACGTACCGCCACGGTGACACCCGGCTTCGAATCCCGGTAGTGCAACGGCGAAAGGAAACGAGGGCCGGTCGCAGCACAATCCCTGTTCCCGGCCCTCGTCTCGCCCCCCAGGAAACCGCAAGCGTTTCCGTTTGAGCGTCCCTTTCTGCTTGCAAAGGTCGTGCCGGTTGTGCTGGCGCCGGGGAGAGGCCGGCGTGCGCCGTGGGGCAGCCGAAACTTCTGACGCAATCGGCGTTTTCGGCGACCCGTGGCCGGCACAACGGAACAACGCAGCACCCAGCGCGGTTCTGACGGGGACAACGATGGGATCGGACCTGCCGAAGAAAGCGCACTCGCCTGCCCGCGCGGCTCGTCCGCGGACAGACGCCCGGATCGGATCATAGGCATTGCAGCGGCGGCGCCGGATTGGCCGATGTGAGGAGAAGTTCACACGGCTCTTTCCCGGAGGGACGCGCATGACGCAGCGACCATTCATCCGCGCCGCCCTGGCCGCCCTCGTCGGCCTGGGCATGACGATTGGCCTGGCCCGTGCCCAGCAACCCGCCCAGCAACCAGCCCCGCCACCGGCGGTCAACACCGAGCCGTGGGCGGTCATCGACTACGGTGGCGGCGCTCCC
This sequence comes from uncultured Planctomycetota bacterium, assembly GCA_963827935.1. Classification (GTDB taxonomy): domain Bacteria; phylum Planctomycetota; class Planctomycetia; order Gemmatales; family Gemmataceae; genus DATFNV01. The sequence goes on from CAWHCN010000011.1 coordinate 95,304, forward strand.
CCGCCCCCGCCCCCGGCCCTGAGTGATGAGGTTCCACCCTTCCCCCGCAAGGGGCCCGTGCGCGATTGGTTCCACGACTGCATGCACAAGCAGGGTGTGGGCTGCTGGTCGCATCACAACTATTACGGGTGCAGCAGCTGGAAATCCGAAGCCACCTTCGTCTTTGGCTCGTGTCGGGCCTTCTTCGGCGAACCCTGCCTGCCCGGCCCGCCGCAGGCGCCGGTGCCCCCGGGCTACGCACCGGCGGCGGCGATGGGGAACCCGGGCTGCCCGTTCTGCAAGTGACGGACCGGTGCAATGGAGGTAAGAAGCGTGCGGGCCGCCGGGACACCCTCGGCGGCTCGCGGCACCTCCGGTCCGCCGCGTTCGCGGAATCCGCCCTTCCGGACTCGCAATCGCAAAGGAGCGATGCGCACCTTCCCCCCAAGCGGCTTGAGGAAGCCGTCGAATGCGTATAGCAGGAACTGCACAATCGCTTGATGATAGTCGGTCGGTATGGGAAGGAGTTCCAGGAAACCGTCCGTGAACTCAACTAAACGGGTGGTGTGGTCGGTCAACGACAGGTATTCCTCTTCGGTCCAACTCCCTTGGCGATCCAGAATGTCCAGGAGACGTTCCGGGGAAACGAGGAGTCCCGTGGTTGTCATGGGTCGGCTGGCAAAAACCCGTTACACGACGCGGTGGATCGAGTTCGCGGTCTTGCTTGACCGGTCCGTCGGCACAGAGAAAGTTTCTGAGGCGTCGCCGGTTGACGGCGACCGTCGCTGCTCTGGATGGGGCGGTGGCCTGACCTCTTATTGCTGTTCCGCCTCTTCGTCCCCTTCGGCGAGTGCGCTGTCCAAGTCCCACCTACACTCCTCGGGAAAGGCCTTCCGCGCCAGCCCCGTTTCCGCCGCTGCTTGCTTGCGGGCGTCAGCGTAGGCGTCAGCGAATACCGCGGTGGCGTGGTTCCGTAGGCTGCCGCTCTCCAGGAGTTGCCGCAGCTCCCGCTGTTTCTCCAGGCTGGTGCCTCGCCACGACCCCGGGCGGTGAACCGGCTGATACTCCCACTTCAAGAGGTGGGACAATAGCACCACCAGTCGGCTGAATACCTCGCGGCGGTCGCGTCTGGCCATGTCCGTCAGATACTCCGCCAAGGTGTTGAGATCGACCTCCGTAAGCCGCCCGCTGCGGATCAGTTCGGCGGTTATTTCCAGCCAGGCCGTCTCATCGACCTCGTACAAGGCAGCAGTGGCTGCATGGGTTCGTTGCACCATTCCGATCGCTCCTTACCGACGGCCCCGGCACACTCGCACAGAGCACTGGCGGAAGCATACCAGACTTTGCCCGTGGGCCTCCACCCCGTCACGCGACGTTCACGGCCCGGTCCGACAGGTCCGCTATATGCTTGCGGATGGCGGCGACGAGTTGCTCATCTTCCATATCCCAGATGGCCTCGTTCGTGGTTGCCACGGCGAGGTACGACAGGTTCGCAATTAGCTGCCCGAACCGCACATCCGGGGTCAGCTCGCTGAGCCGCGCCAGAAGGCGCAGGATTTCCTGACGCTGTGCTATAATCATGGACAAGTTCCCCTCGCACTTCGCCGGCGAACGCTACCGCTGGGCGGCCGGGGCCACCGATTGGGTTGAGCTACCAGATACCGAGACAGCGGACCCGGGCGGCTGAAGCGAGTCGTTCGGCACTCCTTGAGCCCGGGCCAACAACTCGGATCGGTGGCGGCACATGACGGCTATGAGTTCGTCGTCCTCGATATAGCCGAGTCCGCGTCCGACGTGAACCTCCCCCAGAAATCCCAGATGAGCGAATAGCTGGCCGAGGCGAACGTCCGCTGACAATTGCCAGAGTTCAGAGAGAACAGCCAGTGCTTCCCGCTGTTCGTTGGTCATGGGAGTAGGCCTCCGATCTTTGGTTCCGCGGCAAATGCCTTGGGCAGTGTGCCGATCACTTCAACTCGGATCAGCGTGCCGGGTGCCAGCTTCGCAATGCGCAGTGGCTCGGGTGACCCCATTGTACAGTACCAGAACGCCGTCCGTTCCTTCATACGCCCAGGGAGGCGGCATTCCCACCGCGGATCGACCGAACAGCGATATTTGCCGAGCAAGCTTGGCCGGATCAGCTCCTTGACGGCGCGAAGGCGGAACACGAAGTTCCCGAGGATCGACATCACGAAAGTCAGGCATCCGAGCATTCGATCCATCCGGAAGCCGAGGCGGGACTCAACTCCTCCGAAATGGGGCCCTTTATCCTCGTCACGAGCAACCAGAATCGCGGCCGTCGTCTGCTGGGGCCCCTTATTCGGCGTCTGCGGCCTGGGCGGCGACCCGATCAACGATTGACGTCCCGTCCGGCAGGCCGCCCCAACTTTTCCCGGTCCAGTGCCACATCTCATCGATACGGAGTTCTCGCGAGGCTCGAATTCAGGCTCAGGAATAAGGCCGCCAGATAGATAGAGCACGTTCGTAGTTCGGACGCGGCCGATGATCATCCCCTCATCAACTCTCGCAGAGGAAACGATCAGAATGTCCCTCCGGATGTCGCAGGCAATAAACCCCGAAAGTGTCCTCCCTTCCCGATATCGCAAGCGGCGCACCCAATTTCGAATGCTCTTGAACATCGGCATGTGTCCCAAATCGGGCGACGCCCCGGTGGCCGGTGGGGCGCTCCTGAACCGACGCCATCTGACCAGAAGCGGGGAAGCGGGTCAAGCACCTGCTTCATGGTTTTTCCGGCACCCGGGTGTGGTCGCCGCCTGTCCCGCTCTGCCAGCGTTACCCGGCTCGAACTGCCCCGTACAATGTGGTAGGCAGCGTGCTGGTCGCCGGGACCGGCTCGGCGTGCCGCGGTGCTTCCGCCCCAAGTGACGGTTTCATGGATCATCCGCCTTCCCCACCGCTGGGTCCGCGCCGCTCGCTGGGCCTGGCCCTGCCGTTGCTGGCGGCCGATCCGGCCACGGCCATCGATCCGGTGTGCGGCATGACGGTGGACCCGGCCCACGCTCCCGCTTCAACCACGTTCGAGGGGCAGACTTACTATTTCTGCTGCCCCCATTGTCTGGCCAAGTTCCAGGCCAATCCTCAGGCCTATCTGGGTGGTGCGGCGGCGACTGCCGCCTGCGCAGCCGATGTCTGCGGCACTTCGGCGCCGGCTGGCCCGGTCGAGTATTTCTGTCCGATGGACCCCGAGGTGGTCAGCGATCATCCTGGCAGTTGTCCGAAGTGCGGCATGGCACTGGAGCCGCGGACCGTCAGCCTCGACGAGCGGCCCAACCCCGAATTGCTCGATATGAGCCGGCGTTTCTGGGTGGGCCTGGTCCTGAGCCTGCCGCTGTTCGCCCTGGCCATGAGCCACCTGCTGCCGGAGGCCCGGCAACCGCCGCACCAATGGATGGCGGCCGCCAACTGGGTGCAGATGCTGCTGGCCACGCCGGTGGTCTTCTGGTGCGGCTGGCCCTTCTGGCGCCGGGCGGCCGCCTCGGTGGTGGCGCGCAGCCCCAACATGTTCACGTTGATCGCGCTGGGAGTCGCCGCCGCTTACGGCTACAGCCTCCTGGCCACGGTCATGCCGTGGCTGTTCCCGGAAGGCATCCAGCATCAGCAGTACTTCGAGTCGGCGGCGGCGATCACCGTGCTGGTGTTGCTCGGGCAGGTGCTGGAAATCCGGGCCCGCGGCCGGACCAGCGACGCGATCAAGCGGCTGCTCGGCCTGACGCCGAAGACGGCCCGACTCGTCCGGCCCGACGGCACCGAAGAGGACGTGCCGCTCGACCAAGTCCGCGTCGGCGATGTCCTCCGCGTCCGCCCGGGGGAGAAGGTCCCGGTGGATGGCGTCGTGATGGAAGGGCATAGCTCCGTCGATGAGTCGATGATCACCGGCGAGTCGATCCCGGTGGAGAAAGAGCCAGAAACGCCGCTAATCGGTGGCACGCTGAACGGCACCGGCAGCCTGCTCTTGCGGGCCGAGCGGGTCGGTGCCGACACGCTGCTGGCGCAGATCGTGCGCCTGGTCGGCGAGGCGCAGCGCAGCCGGGCGCCGGTGCAGCGGTTGGTCGATCGGGTGGCCGGCACCTTCGTCCCCGCCGTCCTCGGCGTCAGCGTCCTCACGTTCGTCCTCTGGCTGCTGCTCGACCCGCGGCCGGAGCGGCTGAGTCACGCCGTCATCAACGCAGCGGCAGTGCTGATTATCGCCTGCCCATGTGCCCTGGGGCTGGCAACACCGATGGCAATCATCGTGGGCATCGGCCGCGGGGCGCGGGAGGGCGTGCTGTTCCGCGATGCGGCCGCCCTGGAGGTGCTGCACCGCGCCGACATCCTGATCGTGGACAAGACCGGCACCTTGACCGAGGGACGGCCCAGCCTGGCGGCCGTCGAGCCGGCCGAGGGATTCACTGCCGACGAGTTGCTGCGCCTGGCCGCCGGTCTGGAGTTGGCCAGCGAGCATCCGCTGGCCGGAGCTGTGCTGCGCGGCGCCCGCGAGCGCGGCCTGGTCCCCCGCCGGGCCGAGGAGTTCCGGTCGCTCACCGGCCTGGGGGTCGTCGGTCGGGTGGATGGCCGCGCCTTGATTCTGGGAAACGAGGCGCTGCTCGCCGGGAAGGGGATCGCCATCGAGGCGCTGCGGACGCAAGCGGAAGCACGGCGAGCGGCGGGTGAGACCGTCCTGCTGGCCGCCCTCGACGGGCGCCCGGCCGGGCTGATCGCCGTTGCCGATCCCATCCGTCCGACCACGCCGGAGGCCATCCGCCTGTTGCATGACGACGGCCTGCGGATCGTGATGGTGTCCGGCGACAGTCGGGCGACCGCGGAGGCGGTGGGTCGGCGGCTGGGGATCGATGCCATCCACGCCGAGGTCCGGCCCGAGGAGAAGGCGGCGATTGTCGAGCGCCTCCAGGCTGCGGGGCATGTGGTGGCGATGGCGGGCGACGGCATCAACGACGCGCCGGCCCTGGCCCGGGCCAACGTCGGCCTGGCGATGGGCACCGGCACCGATGTGGCGATGGAGAGCGCTGGCGTGACCCTTGTCCGCGGCGACCTGCGCCGTGGCCCGGGCGCGGCAGCTCAGCCGGGCCACCGTCCGCGGCATCCGCCAGAACCTGGTCTTGGCGTTCGTCTACAACACCCTGGCCGTGCCATTGGCGGCGCTGGGAATCATCACACCGGTCTGGGCGAGCGTGGCGATGAGTCTGAGTTCGCTCTCTGTTGTGGGGAACGCTCTGCGCCTGAGTCGAAGGCGGTTGTAGTCCACGCGGGTCTTCGACCCGCGGCTAAACGATTGCGTATAATGGCATCGCGCCAAATCACGGGGACTTGCCGGGCGGATGGCCATGGACGAACCGAAGAACAATCCGACGGAGGCACCGCCCGATCCATTGGCGAGCGGGACCGCCCTGGCCGCGCGACCACCGGCAGCCGTGCCGCGCTCCGCGGAGGAAGTGTTTCACCTCTATGCCGGGCGTGTCTACAACCTGGCAAGGCGCATGCTAGACAGCGACACCGATGCCGAAGATGTCACGCAGGACGTGCTCTTGCAGGTGGTCCGCAAGCTGTCGAGCTTCCGCGGCGATTCGGCCTTCACGACCTGGCTGCACCGCATCACCGTCAATGCCGCCCTCGCTCAACGCCAGCGCCGGGCCGTCCAGCAGAAGCACCGGGATACGACGCGCACCCTCGACATGGTCCTGGAGGAGGAGCCGCCCCACGGGCCGGTGCGGCGCTGGTCGGTTGATCCGGAAGAGGCCGCCCTGGACCGCGAGACGCAGGAAGTGATCGAACGAGCCATCGCCGCCTTGCCCGAGGAGTATCGCGACATCATCCTCTTGTCCGATGTCGAGGGGCTGCCCAATGCTGCGATCGGCGAGATGCTGGGGCTGGGCCTGGCGGCGGTCAAGAGCCGGCTGCACCGGGCCCGCCAGAAGCTCCGCGACGCCCTGGCCCCCCATTTCGAGGAGGTATCGGCATGATCTCCTGCCGCGAGCTGGTGGCGTGTTTGGGCGACTACGTCTCGGACGATCTGCCCACCGAACGCCGCGATCACATCCAACAGCACCTGCACCGCTGCCCTTCCTGCCTGGCCTATTTCGAGAGCTACACCACCGTGATCCAGTTGACGCGGCAGTTGCCGGCGGCGCCGCTGCCGGCGCACCTGGCGGCCCGGCTGTCCACGGCCCTGGGCGTGCAGCAGCGACCGCCGCTGGGCTGAGCGCTCAGGGCCGATTCTTCACCGGCAGGCCGCTTGGGAACAACAGCAGGTCGGGTAGCCAGGGGGAGAACTTCACCACCGGTGTCGTAAGCGGGTCGGTGTCGGTCGCGGACCGGGTCGCATTCAGATCGGTAAAGTTCGCCGGCGGCGTGATGGTTACGGTGTTCTGCACCTGGCCGCGTGTCGAGGCCACAACGGTCGCCGTCAGCGAGAAGGTGATCTTGCCGTTCACCGCCAGGTTGACGGTGTCAGACAGGTTGCCGCTGCCGCGCTGAAGGGTCGCGCTGGAGCCGGTGCTCGTTTGCACCACGCTCCAGGTCGCGTTGACCAGACTGGCGGGCAGGATGACGGACAACGTCGCCCCGCGAACCGCGCTGGGGCCGGCGTTGCTGACCACGATTGTGTAGGTGACGGTCTGCCCCGGCACGGTGGGGCTGGTGTTGGTGTGCTTGATGCTCACCGCCAGGTTGCCGCTGGCCTGGAGCTCGTAGGCGCCGATGTCCACGGTGCCGTTGACAATGCGCGGGAAGCCCGTGCCGCGCTGGTCCGTCGTCAGCGCATGGCCCTGAGCATCGACCGCCAGGGCGTTGCTGCCGGCATCGATGGCCGGGCTGCCGAGCAGCAGAGCGATGGTCTGGGTCGGCCCGCCATTGGTGCCCAGAGTGCCGAGCCCCAGGGTGGTGGGGTTGAGGACGTTGCCATTGCCGCTGCTGACGCCCGAATCGGACGTGTTGCCAATCAGGCTATTATTCGAGGTGGTACCCTCCACATTCTCATTCTCAACGTCCGGTCCGCCATCGGCATCATTCCTGGCCACGATGGTGTTGTTGAGATGAATCACATTTTCGTTGAAGATACCGCCGCCAGTGAGCCTGGCGCTGTTGTCGGTGATGGTGGCGTTGATGGCGGTCAGCGTGTCCTCGTTGTAGATGGCGCCGCCGTCGCCGTTCGCGGTGTTGCCGGCGATGGTGGTGTTGATGAGCGTCAGGAGATCCTCGCTATAGATGCCGGCACCGTCGCCGCCACTCTGGGCCATGTTGCCGCTGATGGTGCTTCCGGTCACAGTCAGCGAATCTTCGTTGTAGATGCCGCCGCCGTCGCCGCCACTCTGGGCCATGTTGCCGCTGATGGTGCTCCCGGTCACAGTCAGCGAATCTTCGTTGTAGATGCCGGCACCGTCGCCGCCACTCTGGGCCATGTTGCCGCTGATGGTGCTCCCGGTCACAGTCAGCGAATCTTCGTTGTAGATGCCGGCGCCGTCGGCGCCGTCCAGGCCGAGATTGCCGGTGAAGGTGCAGTTGGTGACGGTGGCGGTATTGTCATTGAAGAGCCCGCCGCCATCGCGGCCCGTTGTATTGCCGCTGAGGGTGGCATTGGTGAGCGTGAGCGTGCCTTCGTTATCGATGCCGCCGCCGTCGCCGGACGACTTGCCGTTGGCGATGGTCAGGCCCGTGATCGTGGCATTGGCGCCTTCGGCGACATCAAAAACCTGGTGATCATTGGCGCCGCTGACCGTGAGCAGGTTTTGCCCCGGCCCCTGGATGGTCAGCACCAGGCCATTGGCGTTGGTGATGGCCGGCAGGGCGCCCAGGCCGGTCGAGCCGACGGTGATGGTGTGCGAATCCGCCCCGGGAATGTTGAAGGTGATGGTCTGATTGCCGCCGCGTAGCTCGGCCAGCTCGATGGCCTCGCGCAGGGAGAGGAGCCCGTCGGGTCCGGCCTGGGTGTCCACCGTGCCGCCGTCGTTCTCGTCGTCGGCGGTGGTGACCACCAGCGGCACCGGGACGGGGTCCACATCGCCGGTCAAGGCCACGTCCTGCTGCGTCGCCCCCGTGCTGGTATCGGTGATCATGACGCCGCTGATGGGCCCGACCGCGGCCGTCTTGCTGATGCGCACGTCGATGGTCGTCGTACCAACCGCGCCGTTGCCGTTGGGCGACAGGCTGACCGAGCTGTGGAACGTGCTGCCGTTGTCCTTGGACACCTCGATACCGGTGGGCGCGGTGACGACGATGGCCGCCGTCAGGTTCGTGCCGCTGACCGTGTAGGACTGCGTGCTGCCGGCGGTGCCCGCGATGGTGGTGCCCAGGTCCAGAGAGTTGGTGCTGACGGTAGTGGTCGACGTGGCGACGACCTGGAAGGCGCCGACATCGCTCTGGCCCGTGGTGGGTCGGAGGACGCCGCGCTGGTCGGTTGCTAACACGCCCGTCTCCGGATCGGGCTGGCCTTTGCCGATGGCGAAGCTGCCTGGCATCAGCGCGAACGTCTGCGTGGGGCCGCCGTTATTGGCCAAAGGCGCGAGCGCGACCTGGGCCGGCGTAACGCCGACCTGGTTGCCCTTCACGCCGTTCGTGAGGCTGCCAGTGTCGTCCACGCCCACCACGTTGTAGCTGGAAGAGACTTGGTCGAGGGGGTCGCCGGCGATGTCGTCGGCCCCATTGGTGCTGCTGTTGGTGTTGCCGGCGACGATGTCGCCCTTCAGGATCGCATCTTGGTCGGCCATGTAGATGCCGCCGCCGGCGCTGCCGCTGTGTGCGGCGGAGTTGTCGGAGAAGGTGCTGTCCTCGATCGTCAGTATACCGACTTCGTAGATGCCGCCGCCGTAGTAGGCAGCGGAGTTGCCGGAGAAGGTGCTGTCGCTGACCGTCAGCGTGCCGGCGTCGTTCTCGATGCCGCCGCCGAACCCGCTGGCGGAGTTGTCGGAGAAGGTGCTATCGCTGACCGTCGACAGCGTGCCGCCGTTGTTGAAGATGCCGCCGCCGGAGACGCTGGCGGAGTTGCCGGAGAAGGTGCTGTTGTTGACCGTCAGCGCGCCGTTGTCGTTTTCGATGCCGCCGCCATAGGCGGCGGAGTTGCCGGAGAAGGTGCTGTCGTTGACCGTCAACGTACCGCTGTTGATGAAGACGCCGCCTCCGCCATTGGCGCCGCTGTTCCCGTTCTGGATGGTCAGGCCGGACAGCGTGGCCGTCACACCGCTGTTGACCGTGAAGACCGTGAACTGGTTGGCGCCGTCGATGGTCACCGGACCTGTGCCCAGGTCGTTCTGGATGGTCACGCTTGTGCCGACGGTCAGGCCGGCGCTGGTCAGGTCGATGGTTCGGACATTAGCGGCGAAGTCGATGACCTCGCCGGAGATGGCGGCGGCCAGCACCGTCCGCAGGGTGCCGGGGCCGGAGTCGCCGCTGCTGGTGACCGTGACGGGGGAGGGGGTGAGCCTGTCCTCCAACTGCTCCAGGCGCAGGCGCACGGTGTATCGGCGTTGTGGCCGCCAGCGGTAGAAGACGCCGGCGGCACGGGGCTGGAGCCAGCGGAGGATATTCCAGCTAGACATGTGCATCTCATTCCAGACCAGCCAACGCCAGTGTATTAACGACATGAGCTTCTCCCCTGCAAATGGGATGACGGACGGGTCAGAGGCTGGGCGCAGGAAGTCCGACAACCGGCTCCAGCCAGTCCTCGGAGTCCGTTGCACGTGCAGGGGGAAAGCGTACGGTCACCGAATCTATGCGAGATGCTACCGTCAGTCAAATACATTCCTGCAAACTTCGCGTCAGCAGGTGCGGCCCGTGTTCGAGGCGTGGTGCAACAATGACGGCAGTTCCGCGAGCCCGCGGCGCCAGCCAAGGGCGGCCCGAGTCGCCCTTGGCTGGCGCCGCGGGCTTTGTGGAGGCGTCACTTCTTCTCTTCGATCCGATACAGGTGTGTTTTGGTCCTGATGAACAGGGCCTGGCCGGCCACGGCGGGCGAGGCCATGCAGCCGTCGTCGAGCCTGTTCTCGGCCAGCTTCTTCCACGATGCGCCGACCTGGCCGACGGTGCTCTTGCCGTTGTCGTCGAAGAGATAGAGGCGGCCGGCGGCGTAGACGGGCGACGCCCAGTAGGCCCCGCCCACGCGCGCGTCCCACACCACCTTCCCCGTCTTGATGTCCACGCACGACAGGATCCCTTTCCCGTTCGCCATGTAGAGCCGGTCATCCACCAGCAGCGGCGAGGAGCGGTTGGGCACGTTGTCCTTAAGGGTCCAGGCGATGTGCGTCTCGGTGACATCGCCGCTGCCGTCGGGGCGGACGGCGACCAATTGCAGGCCGCCGTCGGACGTGCACAGGAACACTTTCCCCTGGCCGTACAGGGGTGTCGCCGCCGCGTTCATGCCGCCGTGGTACACCTTCCAGAGTTCGTTGCCGGTGAGCGGGTCGTAGGCCGCGCTGCCCACGGCCGACGCGCTCACGAGTTGCGGCTTGCCGTTGACCGTGATGATCGCCGGCGTGCTGTACGCCTTCTTCATGTCGCCGTTGTTGCGAATCGAGGAGTAATCGAGGTCGCGGTCCTTCTTCCAGACTGTTTTGCCGGTGGCCTTGTCGAGGGCGGCCAGGTATTGCAGGTCGTAGCCGTCAAAGGTGAGGATGAGCAGGCCGCGGTAGAGGATCGGCGAGGAGCCGGGCCCGCGCCAGTGGTCGCATTTCAGGTCGCGCCGCGTCCACAGCGTCTTGCCGGTCTTGGTGTCGAGGCAGGCGGTGCCGTAGCTGCCGAAGTGGACGTAGACCCGTCCCTCCTCGATGGCCGGCGTCGGCGTGGCGTAAGTGTTCGTGGGGTTCTTGAGCGGGACCGGCTCGGCCACGTCGAACACTTTAAGATCGTAGACGACCTTCCCCGTGGCGCGATCGAGGCAGACAGCGTACATCTCGTGGCCCGTGGCCGTGGCCGTCGTCAGCCAGACCTGGTCGCCCCAGACGACCGGCGACGACCAGCCGCGGTCGTGGATCGCCGTCTTCCAGACGACGTTTTCGGTTTCGCTCCAGGTGACGGGCAGTTTGGTAGCGTTGGAGTGGCCGTCGCAGCGTGGTCCGCGGAACTGGGGCCAGTTATCGCCGCCGGCGGCCGTGGCAGCCAGGGACAGGATGGCAAACAGCAGTCCGGAGATACGCATGGCGGCCTCGGCACGGGGTGGGGCGGGCAAGGTAGGCACGGCTACGGCGGTCGCCGATCAGTATACCGCCCGGGTCGGCGGCCGGGTAGCCGGGTCATCTGATCGCCCGCAGGAACGCCAGCGCCTGCGCGCGCCGTCTCCACCGCATCGTGGCTGTGCCGGCTTAGCTCGACATGAACGCCGCCCGGGTAGCCGATGTCCTCCAGCGCCCGCAGCACCGGGGCAAAGTCGATCTCCCCTTCGCCGAACACCAGGTGATCGTGAACCCCGCGCCGCATGTCCTCGATGTGGATATTCCAGAGGCGGTGACGCCACTTTCGCAACTGGTCGGCGATCGGCACCTCCCCCTGGCAATGCAAATGGCCGATGTCGATGGTCAGGCCGAACGACGGATGATCGACCCGCCGGCTCAGCTCGTCGAAGCGGGTCATGGTGTCGATGAACATCCCCGGCTCCGGCTCGAAGGCGAGACGGACCCGGCGCTGGGCGGCATGGTCGCACAGCTGCCGGCAGCCGTCGGCCAGCCGGGACATCAGCTCCTCGGCGGGAGCGTTATCGTCCGCCTTGCCGGACCAGAAGCTGACCGCATCGGAGCCCAGTTCCGCCGCCATATCAATGGCCCGGAGCAGAAAGTCGAGGCGGGTCGCGCGCCGATCGGCCGGGCCGCTGATCAGTGTCGGCTGGTGTTTGCGGCGAATATCGAGCAGGAAACGGGCACCCGTTTCCAGCACGGAGTGCAGCCCAAGCCGGTCGAGTTGCTTCCGCACCACCGCGACCTGGCCGGGCAGATCGGGGTCGAACGGATTGAGGACATGGAAATCGAGCGTGATGGCCACGCTCTGGTAGCCCAGGCCGGCGAAGATGTCGAGGGCATCCTCCAGGCGGTGATGGGCGAAGCCATTGGTATTGTAGCCGAGGAGCATGAGGCGGGTCCGGAGTCAAGCGAAGAAGAGCCGCTCGCCGGTCGCTGTGTGAGCAGCTGACAATTTGGTGAAATCTTTGTTCAGCAGCCCCGTTCACGGGGCTTTCCCGCGCAGCGGGTCTTCGGCCCGCCGTTGACGGCGGGTGAGCGGACCACGAAAATCCTCTCTCTTGGAGCCCCGTTCACAGACTGTCTCGTTATTTGAGTAGTCCTGGATGACTCGGTAACAAAATGGCCTCCCTGCGTTGGCGGGTTTTGGGCAGAGTAGCGGTACCGCTACCAACCCTGCAACCGCCCAAGCAAGGAGGCCGGGCCAATGGTAAAGGGAATTGCCGGTGCCGACAAGCGTGACCGCTTCGCCACCCCGCCCTGGACGACCGCATCGGAAGAATGGCAAGCCATCGATCGGCATCTGCCAGCTGATCATTTGGCCAGGCGGATCGCTCAGGCGGTCGAACGCTTGGACCTGGGCCCGTTGTGGGATTCGTACCTGGGTGTCGGCAACAGAGCCTTGCCTCCGGACCTGCTGCTCAAGGTGGTGCTCTACGAGATGCACAGCAAACGACCATCGCCGGCGCAGTGGACCAAGGACGTTCGCGAAAGCGAGCCGGTCCGTTGGCTGCTGTTCGGCTTGGAGCCGTCGCGGGCCCGCTTATACGACTTTCGCGAGCGCTTGACGCCCTTTTTGGACGACTGGAATGCTCAGGTGCTGCAACAGGCGTTGACGGCGGAGATGACGTCGGCGTCGCGTGCGTCCTTGGACAGTTCGAGCGTGGCGGCGAATGCTTCGCGACGACGGTTGCTCAACGAGGAGCGGTTGCACAAACGGCAGCAGGTGATCGACGAGCAGCTGTGCAGCGCCCAAGGCGGCGAAGCGCTGGCCGAGAAGCCGGGGTGGTTGGCGACAACCAAAGCGGGACTGCACGAGCAGAAACAACGCTACGCCCACGCCGCCGAAGTCCTGCGGCAAAGGCAAGAGGCCAACGCCCAACGACGGTCGTCGAAGCGCCAGCCCGCCGACAAGGTACTTGTCAGTCCGGCCGACCCTGAGGCCGCACTGGCACGCGATAAGGAGGGCGTGTTTCGACCGCTGTACACGGTGCAGTTGCTGCGCGACCTCGAGTCGCCGCTGATCTTCGCGTACGACGTGTTGGCGCAGAACAACGACAACGGCGTCTTGCAGCCATTGCTCGAGCGCCTGGTGGATAACGTGGGCGTTAAACCCAAGGACGTACTTGTGGATTCAGGCTACGTGTCGGTCCGGCACCTGGAATTCTGCGAACTGGCGGGGATGACGCTGTACGGTCCGTGCCAGGAGAACGATTACAGTTCGGCCAACGACAAGAAAGCGCAGAGCAATCAGCACACCGAGTTGCCCAAGAGCGCTTTCACCTGGCTGGCCGAGGAGCAAACCTACCAGTGCCCGCAGGGTCATCGACTGGAGTTCACCAAGACGCAAACGCAACAGCGTGCGGACCACAAGATCACGCTCGCGCTGTCCACGTGTCCGCCGGAGCATTGTCAGGCCTGCCCGCGTCAGTCGGCCTGCACGCGCACCCCGGAGAAGGGGCGGACGGTCAGCCGCATGGAGAACGAAGAGCTACTCGACGCCCTGCGGCAGCGGATGCAAACCCCCGAGGCCCGGGCGCTGTACAAACAGCGCAGCCGCACGGTCGAACTGAATTTCGCCGACCTGAAGGAACATCGAGGCCTGCGGCGTTTTCATTGTCGCGGCCTCGACCGAGTCAAGTCGGAGGCAGGCGCGCTGGTGCTGACGCACAATCTCCTGGCAGTCCGGGCACAGGCGGGCCATCGCTCGCCAAGTGCAAGCGCCGCGGGCCTTCCCCAATCTCTATGCCCTGTGTAGATAACGAGACGGTCCGTGAACGGGGCTCAAGCGGCTTCACTCGACATCCGCTCTACCAACTAACAAGACGCTCACACGGCAACTGCTCAGACTCGGAAGCCGCAGCGCCTCGAGCAATAGTCCGGCGTCGAGCAGCCAAGGCAGATCGCCCAGGAAAGCCGGCAGGTCGCAATGCAGCTGAAATCTCGCCAAATGGATCGAGGGAAGGAGAAGCGCGGCAATCGGGCGCCGCCGGTTGTGTCCCGGCTCGTTGGCGGGTACGATACCACGACTCGCCCCTCTCTCCGGTACACAGGGGAGAGGGGCTGGCGTGAGGGCTCTTTCGGAGGACGGAGCACCGCTCCGTCCTACAGTCAGTCGAGTAGGACGGAGCGGTGCTCCGTCCTGCGCTCCCCGCCGACCCCTCTCCCCCGAATACGGCGGCGAGGGGCGGTGATATCCGTATCGGGCGACCGTCGTGGCGGCGTCCCCTTCCAATCCAGACCCGAGGATGGCATCCCATGTCGTTGGTGCGCTTGTTCCCCGCGGCCCTGCTGGTCTTGGCCGCCGCCGCCCCACCCGGCCCGGCGGCCGAGCCGCGCGGGCCGTTTTCCCCCCACCTGGTCGAGCCGGAGTTCTACACCGGCCTGCTCCATCAGGGCGTCGCCCGGGTGCAAAGAGTCGAGTTCGTCGAGATGGTGTCCACCATCCTGACGAAGGGCGCGGACATGGGACCGGGCGACGGCTGGTTCCACCCGTCCCAGAAGCGCTACGACTGGAAGTGGCTGGCCGCCCGCTACGACGCCAATCGCGACGGCAAGATCACCGCCGATGAATTCCCCGACGAGGAAAAGTCGCCCGCGGCCTACAAGCTGTTGCAGCGTCTGGATCGCGAAGGCAAGGGGAGCATCACGCCGGCCGACTTCGACTGGTCCGAGCGTTCGCTCTACTTCCGCCAGCTCATGATGGCCAACCAGGCACTGCGCACCCTGGGTGGCGACAACGGCGGCAAGATCACCCGCGAGGACTGGGACAAGATGTTCGAGCGGCTGTCCAAGGGCAAGGGTTTCATCATACCGGAGGACCTGCGGGCGCGGATGTTCCCGCCGCCGGAAAAGCAAATCGGTCCGCCACCGGCTGATCCGACGCCGGCCGTCCTGCTCAAGGGGTTGCTGGAGGGCGACCTTGGCTCGCCGTTCGTTGGACCGCAACTGGGCCAGCTGGCCCCGGTCTTTCGACTCAAGACGTATGACGGCAAGCGTGAGATCGCCCTGGCCGACCTGCGCGGCAAGCCGGTGGTGCTCGTCTTCGGCAGCTTCACCTGAGGCCCCTACCGGGCCCAGTTTGGGACCCTTGAAGCGGCCTACAAGCGCTATGGCGATCGCGTCCACTTCCTGGCCGTCTATGTCCGTGAGGCCCATCCGACCAATGGCTGGCGGAGCCCGTCCAACGACAAGAGCGATATCAAGATCAAGCAGCCGACGACCGCGAAGGAGCGCACCGCGGTGGCCAGCACCTGCTGCACCGCCCTGGGCATCACCATGCCGATGGTCGTGGACGACATGAGCGACCGCGTCGGCCATCTGTACAGCGGCATGCCGGACCGCCTCTACGTGCTGGACGCGGCGGGGCGCGTGATCTACAAGGGCGGCCGGGGACCGTTCGGTTTCAATGTCGGCGAGATGGAACAGACCCTGGTGATGCACCTGCTCGACCAGCCCGCGCGGGCGCCCTGGGGGTGGCCCCGCGGTAGCCGGCGTTCTTCGAGTATCCCGGCGGGTGCTACGATGGTCGCGCAGCTGGCGATAGTTGTGGCACGGTCTCCTGACCGTGCCACCCGCGCTGACCGAAGGTTTCCACGCATCCCTCGCGGATGCCGGGAGACCTTCGGTCAGCGCGGTGGCACGGTCAGGAGACCGTGCCACAACGGACGACCGTGCCACAACGGCGGCCTTTGCTTGGCGCTGCGGGCTCGCCGTGATGGCTTCCGGCAGCGTTTACGCTCTTACGGCGTTGGGTTTTTCGTTGACAACGGTCCACCAGGCAGATACGTTTAGGTTTGAGGACTCGCACTTGCCCCCGCCCATCGCACCGCGGTCGCCCTAGCCCATCGCCTGGGGGTTCTCGGCCTTTCTGCCGGCGACGCTCGATTGGCCCAAGTTTCATTCCTGCTGGGACTACCATTCTCGTTGAGGATTCTCCCATGCCTCTCCTTCGAGCCCTGCGGGCCTGGCGGGCGTTTACGCTGATCGAGTTGCTGGTGGTCATCGCGATTATCGCCATTCTGATCGGCTTGCTGGTGCCGGCTGTGCAGAAGGTGCGCGAGGCCGCGGGACGGATCTCGTGCGCCAACAACCTCAAGCAGATCACGCTGGGCACCATCAATTGCTGCGATACCAACGAAGGGAAGATTCCCCCGTCGATCGGGCTGTACCCCAACTTCTACGGGATCCCCTATAACAGCGACGGCGGCACCTTCCTGCACATCCTGCCCTACATCGAGCAGGAAAACCTGTACAAGTCGAGCCTGTTCCCGAACGGCGACAACAACGATAACCGCAACGGCGCGGTGCCGACCTATTCGCAGTGGCTGATCCAGTGGGGCAACCCGGGGGCGCGGGTCAAGACCTATGTCTGCCCGTCGGACCCGACCAACAACACCTCGGACCTGGCGTTTTCCAGCTACGGCATCAACGGGCAGATCTTCACCGAAGGATACTGGGCCCGGGACACGCTGCACTTCCCAGCGAGCATCACCGACGGGACCTCGAACACGATCTTCTACACCGAAAAGATGATGTTCACCCTGTCGACGAACGGCGATCCCTATAGCAGCAATGACTGGCCCGACTGGGGCCCAATCATCGCCTCGGCCGATCATGGCGATCCCCTGGGTCCCGTTCAGGTTCCGCAGATCAGGCCGCCGCTCATCAACGGGGTCGCTCAGGCCGATGACTGGCGGGCCAGCTCGCCGCACACGGGCGGCATCAACGCCGCCCTGGGCGACGGCAGCGTTCGGTTCGTGAGCCAGGGGATCAGTGGGACCACCTGGTGGTCGGCCATGACCCCGCAAGGCAACGAGGTGCTCGGGCCGGACTGGTAAGGTGAGCGGGAGGACTTTTCCTCCCCTCGCCCCGGTACTCCGGGGAGACGGGTCGGGGGTGAGGGGTTCTGGTCCTGGGAGTTTCATCCCCCTCACCCCCAACCCCTCTCCCCCCGGGGGGCGAGGGAAGGGTTTCCGACAGCGAGGTTCCATGCGCAGCTCTCCCTGGATGGGGCCCGCACGGCCCGTCCTGTTGCTGGTCGTGATGGTAGCCCTGGCAACAGCCGGTTGCAGCCGATCCACCGCCACGGTGTCGGGCACGATCAACTTCAAGGGCGCTCCGCTCAAAGGCGGAACCGTCCTCTTTGTTAACGAGGATGGCACCACGGTCTCCGCGACCATCGGCGAAGACGGCAAGTACACCATCCGGAATATCCACCCCGGCCCGGTGCAGATCGCCGTCAAGACCGCGTTTTTGAGGCCCAATGACAAGGCCCCGGCCAGCAAGCATCCCTACAAACTCGTCAACCCGCCCGCCGACCAGGAAGGCCAACCTATACAGCGGGGCCATGATCCTACCGCGAACGCCAAGCGCTTTGTCGCGATCCCGCCCCATTATGAAGAGCTGGATACGTCCGGGCTGACGTACACCGTGGAGCCGGGCAACCAGACGCACGACCTCGATCTGCACGATTGATTCTGGGGAGAGGGAGGCGATGACCCCGATGGCAGCCGCCGGCGCGGCGCCTGCGCCGCCGAGTCCTGGCTCGCCGCAGCGGGTGACGGCAGTGCGCCGCCGACTGGCAGCGGTTCTGCACAGCTTCCGGCGCCGCCCCGGCCGCGCCCTGGCGGCCCTGGCACTGCTGGCCCTGATCGCCGTCGGCCTGGGATTGGCCGGCTTGCAAGGGTGGGCCGCCTACCATCTCCACGCGGCTCGTCAGGCCGTGGCCCGGTATCACACCGCCGAGGCCGGCGAGCATCTGCAAGCCTGCCTGCGCGTCTGGCCGAACGATCCGGCGGTGCTGCTGCTGGCGGCCCGCGCCGCGCGACGTGCCGGCCTCTACGACGACGCCGAAGAGTTCCTCAACCGCTACCAGGAGCGCCATGGCCGCGACGACGCCCTCACGCTCGAACGGGCCCTCCTCGCCGCCGAGAATGGCGACGTGGACGACGTGTTCAAGTTCTGCAAGGCGAAGGTGGACGCCGGGGACCCGGACTCGCCGCTGATCCTGGAAGCCCTGGCTCGTGGCCTGCTCCGCGACAGTCGGCTGGCCGAGGCCGACTGCGCCGTGCGCACCTGGCAGGAGCGCAACCCGGACGATCCGATGGCGCTGTTGCTGCGCGGGCGGCTAGCCCACGACAGCTACGCCGATACCGCCGCCATCGCTGCCTTTCGCCGGGCGCTGGAACTCGACCCCGAACTGGACGAGGCCCGCGATCGGCTGTCCGCCGTCCTGATGGAAATCAACCAGCCCGACGACGCGCAGAAGCACCTGGCCTACCTGTGCCGGATCAAACCCAACGACCCCGGCCTGACCGTCCGCCTGGCGCGCTGCCGCGATCTGCTCGGCCAGCAGGAGGAGGCAACCCGCCTGCTGGACGAGGTGCTGCGTCAACATCCGAACTTCCCGTCCGCCCTGGCGGAGCGAGGCAAGCTGGCCTTACGGGCGGGGAATCTGGCCGAGGCGGAGGGCTGGCTGCGCCGGGCCAGCGCCGCCGCTCCCTGGGATGCCGCCCTGATCGAGCAACTCCAGCTGTGCCTGGAGCAGTCCGGCCAGGTCGCCGAAGCACGGAAGCTTGATGCCCAGGTGAAGCGGGCCCGCGAGGACCAGGAACGTCTCGAAAGGATAGTCATGCAGGGGATCGCGCGCGATCCGCGCAATCCCGAGCCGCAGTACGAAGCCGGCCAGGTGCTGGTGCGGCTGGGGTCCTTCTCCGAGGGGCTGCGCCGCTTGCAGAAGGCCGTCCGGCTGAACCCCCGGCATGTCAAGGCCCACGAAGCGTTGGCGGCGCTGTACGAGAAAATGGGGAGCACCGCCCAGGCGGCGGAGCACCGCCGCCTGGCCCGCGAGGCGGGGGGGAAGCACCGAAGGAGTAAGAGGAATGGCAGGAGTTCTCCCCTCGCCCCGGTACTCCGGGGAGAGGGGTCGGGGGTGAGGGGCTTAAGATCAGGACCATCCGCATAGCCAGAACCCCTCACCCCCGACCCCTCTCCCCGGAGTACCGGGGCGAGGGGAGGTCTTACCTGCCGCTGGCCACAAGAGGACCGCTTTCGATGAGGCTTCCGCTGGCCGGACTGCTCCGGCGCCCGTGGCTCTGGTCGGCCGTGCTCCTGATCCTTGGGGGTGGTGGAGCGGCGCTCGCGCGGCAGGCCTATGCCGCCTACCATCTCCGGGCCGGCCGTGCCGCTGTCGAGCGGTATCACAGCGCCGAGGCCCGCCGGCACCTGGACGCATGCCTCCAGGTCTGGCCTGAGCATGCGACCGCTCACATCCTGGCCGCCCGGGCCGCCCGCCGGGCCGGCGACTATGATGCCGCCGAACACTACCTCCGCGATTGTCCCCGGCCGGACGGCAAGCCGTCCCCCGAGTTGGTGCTGGAATCGGCCCTGCTCAACGCTTCAGAAGGGAACCTGCTGGATTCCGACGAGTTCCTGCGGACCCATGTCCTGAGGGACCCGGCGATCGCCCCGCTGGTCTGGGAAGCCCTGGCCGAGGGGAACACACGCATGTACCGGGCGCGGACGGCCCTGGAGCTGCTCGACCGCTGGCTCAAGGCCGACCCGGACAACCCGCGAGCGCATTTCCTGCGCGGCAACGTGCACCGCCAGGGTGCGGCCAGCCAGTCGATTCCCGATTACCGCCGCGCCCTGGAGCTGGACCCGGACAATGACGAGGCCCGCTGGTGGTTGGCGGTGGAGCTTCAAGAGGCCGGCCAGTTCCACGAGGCGCTGCCGTTGCTCGAAGAGCTGCGGACCCGCGGCTGGCCGGACCACGACCTGGGGCCCCGCCTGGCCCATTCGCTCGATCGCGTCGGCCGGACGCCGGAAGCTCGCGCCCTGCTCGATGACGTTCTAGCCGAGAATCCGGACGCCGGTTACGCCCTCCGCATCCGGGGGCAGCTGGAGCTGACCGCGGGAGAACTGCCCGAGGCGGAGAAATGGCTGCGCGAGGCCGTGCGGGTCCTGCCCTGCGACTACCGGGCCCAGTACGCCCTCGCCCAGTGCCTGCGGCAGGCGGACAAACAGTCCGAGGCCGCCGAGGTGCAAGCCGTGGCCGAGTTGCTGAAATCCCGGAGCGAACGGCTGGCCGAATTGCGCACCCGCCAGATGCCTGTCAAGCCGCACAGCCCGCTGCTCCATTGCGAGATGGGCGAGCTGCTTGACCTGCTGGGCTATCCTGACATGGCCGAGAAATGGATGTACAGCGCCCTGCACGAGGATCCGGATTACCTGCCGGCCCACGCGGCCCTGGCCGATTTCTATGAGCGTCACCAGCGCGACCCGGACAAGGCGGCCACCCACCGGGCTCAGGCCCACGGCGCCTCGGGCTCCTGACCCCGACGCGCGTCCAGAGAAAAAACCGTAGCCGGCAGTAATAAGATGGGGCCCGGGCTTTGCAACGCAACTCGGGTTTCGGTCGAAAACGGTCGTCGAATCCGGTTGCTGGGCAGTTTGCGTAGTTTTTGTGTGGGCCGCAACCTCTTATATCGGTTGACGTTACAGATTCAACCAGCATGCGCGGGGGGGGGTGGCCGATTTGCCCCGCATTTTGCCCAGCAATTGTGTTGCAAAGCCGGGGCCCGCCGCCTCCTTGACGATGTGCCTCGTGCGGGCCTATGATTGAGCCCTGAATACCACGCGAAGGCTCCACCGGTCTCCGCGCGTCGCTACGGGCACTCTCCAGATCGCCCTCATCCGTGAGCAGGTGTGCCGATGCCGATCCTTCGCATGCTTCGCCGCTGGCGTGGATTCACGCTGATTGAATTGCTGGTGGTGATCGCCATCATTGCGATCCTGATCGGTCTGCTCGTGCCGGCCGTCCAGAAGGTCCGCGAGGCGGCGGCCCGCCTCAAGTGCGGCAACAACCTCAAGAACATCGTCCTGGCCGACATCAATTGCTCCGACACCAACAGCGGCCTCATGCCTCCGGGCGACGGCCTGTACCCCAACACTTTCCCCGGAGATCGCGGCTCGTACGCCAGTGTCTTCTTCCACATCCTGCCCTACATGGAGCAGGAAAACGCCTACAATGGAACGCTCCAACCGAACGATCCGCACGGCAACAACGGCGGCTTCCAGACCTTTTCTCCCTTCTGGAACGTCCTCAACGCCAACATCAAGACCTATATCTGCCCGTCCGACCCGAGCAACGTCGGCCAGGGAGGATGGAATTCGGGCCTGAGCAGCTACGCTTACAATGGCCAGGTCATGCCGGTCTACTGGGAGGGGTACAATCGCTACCCGGCGAGCATCCCCGACGGCACGTCCAACACGATCTTCTTCACCGAGCAGATGGCGGCCTGCACCGGCTTCTGGCCGGACTGGGGCCCGTCGATCGCCGATTCCGCCTGGCCCCAACCGATCGGTCCGGCCTCCATCTTCCAGATCAAGCCGCCGGGCTCGGCCTGTCCGTACCCCGGCGGTGCCGCCACCTACCGCGCCACCTCCCCGCATGCCACGGGCATCAACGTGGCGCTCGGCGACGGCAGTGTCCGCCTGATTGGGCAGAGCATCAACCCCAATACCTGGTGGTTCGCGCTGACCCCGGCCGGCGGCGAACCGAATGGGCCGGACTGGTAACCCCGGAGGCTTCTGCCGATGTGCTCAGCTGTGCTGCGGCTTTCCCGCCCGGCCGTTGCGGGACTGGTGCTGGCCCTCGTCTGCTTTGCTTCCGGCTGCGGCGGCGGCAAGGGAACCGTCTCGGGCAAGGTGTACTATCGCGATCAGCTCCTGGGTGGCGGGACGCTGACCTTCACCAATGCCGACGGCAAGGGGAGCCAGGTTGCCACCATCCAGGCGGACGGCAGCTACACGCTGGAGCGCATGCCCAGCGGCCTGGCCAAGATCGGCGTTGAAACCGCCTCGGCCAAGCCCAGCGGCGGCCCAGGTCCCGGCGCCCCGGGCAGCAAGCCGAGAATGGCCCAAGGCCCACCGCCCGACCAGATCCCGGAAGGCGCCGATCCGAGCAAGATTTACGGTTCGAGCCGGCCCCAGGGCCAGAAATACGTCCCCATTCCCGAAACCTATAAGGATCCGGACTCGTCGGGCGTAGACTATACGGTCACCAGCGGGCCGCAGGAGCACGACATCCATCTGCCGTAGCGGGCCTCCCCCCGCTTACGCGGGAGGCTCGCTTCACTTCGCCGCCGCCCGACCCAGGTTTTTCCAGATCGACACCAGCTCTCCCTTGGCCGAGTCGAAGTGTCCGACAACCAGGTCTTGCCTCCCGGTGCCATAGAGATCCCCCAGCGCGCAGGTCACGTAGTCGCAGTCCGCCGTCTCCAGGGTGCGCCGCACGAACTCGCCTTTCTCGGTCTGTTCCAGCACGATGATCGAATCGGGTTTCAGTTCCGCGCGTTGCGGGAAGCGCTCTGGGGCAGGAAGCTGACACCGACAATATCCTTGCGCCCGTGGCCGAACAGGTCCGCGGCCACCGCCCGGTGAACGCCGTAGAGCGGCGTTACAGGATGATGGATCCACGGAAACCGCCCGGGCCCGGGATTCTCCAGCCACTGGATGCTGTGATACGGCTTGAGGATGTACGGCTTGTCGAGCACGTCGCCGTTGGTGTAGAGGATGTCGACATTTCCGTCGCCGTTCATGTCCACGAGCTGGATGCCGCTGCTGCCGTAACCCGGATGCGGAGCCTCATAAATGGTCTTCTTGGTGAAATGGCCGGCGCCGTCGTTGAGGAAGGCGACCACGGTTTCGTGCTCCTGGCTGATGAGGGCCACGAAATCGGGCTTGCCGTCGCCGTTGAGGTCCACGACCGGGACATGGATGGCCCCGTGCCGCAGGTCCAGGTTGTGGCGCACGAACTTCGGGTGGTCCCAGTCGGTAGTCTGGTTTTCGAGGTAGATGATCTCGCCGGTTTCGTGCCAGCCGAAGGCGGCCACGATCAGGTCGAGCTTGCCGTCGCCATTGAAGTCGGCGGCTTGCACATCGGCCACCCGGCCCACGCCGTCGAACAGAGTGATTGGCGTGAAGGTGCCGTCTTTCTTGCCGCGCAGCCAGACCACGCTGCCGACGCGCAGGTCCGTCGGCTCGAAGCTGCCGAGGTTGGCCACCAGGATGTCCTGGATGCCGTCGCCGTCGAGGTCCACGACCTCGGCGTGGGCAGGATGCGGTTGCTGGGCGATGACTCGCCAGGCCGGCTGGGGCTCATACGGCTTGTAGAGCAGGACCCGGCCGGTGCGCATTCCGCAGGCCAGCACGTCCAGCTTTTTCGGATCGGAAAGGTGGACGAGGTTGACGTTGGAGATCGCCACGCCGCCTTCCAGCGAAAGCGTGGGGCAGGCCGTCCGCTGGAAGCGTACCGGCAGCGGCGTGTCGGACTTCGCATACTGGGCGGGCGGCAACTGCTCCGCGGCACGCTGCTCGAACCAGGTGACGACGCTGTCGATGGGCGGCAGCACCCGCGTCATGTTGCTGACAGCGGCAAACCGATACGCCTGCTCCACTTCCTCCTTCCAGGCCCAGCGGGGGAAACTGTCCGGCGGGGGAAAGGCGTGGCAATGGATGCAACCCAGCCGCACCTGCTCGTCGAGATCGGAGGGCGGCACCGGCGGAGCGGCCGAGGGCGGCGCGATCTTCTGCCGGCAGCCCGCCGCCAGGGCAGCGACAAGGACCGCCGGCCACAGGCCTCGACGCAGCCAGCCACTCATGGATCACCCGCTGGCGATGGGAAGTAGACGATGGATTCAATGTAGAGCACGGACGGCGGGGAATTCAAGGCGGATCGGCAAGGCGAGCGGCGCGGCGTCAGCCCGCCGGTAATTCACCGGCGGGCTGACGCCGCGCCGCTCGCCATTCCAATCAAATCACCTCGTCAATCGCCTTCCCCTCGTCGAGGATCGGCACCGGCCGGCCGGTGTGGTCCTTGAACGACAGCGCGGGATCGATGCCGAAAACATGGTAAACGGTGGCCAGCAGATCGCCGGGTTTCAGGGCCCGTTCGACGGGGTATTCGGCCTTGGCGTTCGTCTTGCCGACGACCTGACCGCCCTTAAGCCCGCCGCCGGCCAGCATGGCACTGATGGCGTTGCCCCAGTGGTCGCGGCCCGGGATCGGGATGCCCGGCTGGCCGTTGTTGATCTTCGGCGTTCGCCCGAACTCGCCCATGACCACGACCAGCACCCGATCCAGCATACCCCGCTCGGTCAGGTCGTCCAGGAGGCGCGCCGACGGCCATGTCCACCGGCGGCAGCTTGTAGCCGTGCCCGTCCTTGATGTTCGAGTGATCGTCCCAGTTGCGGCATGTCCACGGTGACGAAGGTCACGCCCGCCTCCACCAGGCGTCGGGCCATCAGCGTGTACTGGCCCCAGGGGCCCTGGCCGTAGCGGTCGCGCAGGCGATACGGCTTCCTTGGTCAGGTCGAAGGCGTGCCGGGCCTTGCCGCCGAGGATCATGGTCGAGCGCTTCCTGCTGATAGCGATCCAGCGCCTCCATCGTGCCGCTCTGGTCGAGGTCGCGGCGGACCTTGTCGAAGCTGGTGAGTAGATCGCGGCGGCTTTCGAGGTTGCCGGGCCGGGCCTGGGTGAAGTTGTCGAGGATCTTCGGCCGGCCGATCTTGATCGTCGAGTTGGCGGCCAGGTACTTCGACTCGCGGTCCACATCGAACGGGTTGTACGACGGGCCGAGGTACGCCGAGCCCATGTAGCCGGGGAACAGGTAGACGCTCTGCGCCGCCGGCAGGCCGACGTAAGCCGGCAGGCCGGGGGCGTTGGCGCCGCGAACCCGGGCCGCGTAGGATCCGACCGACGGATACTTCTGCGGCAGGCTGACGGCGGTGGACCCGAAGCGGCCGGTGAGCATCCAGTGGGCACCGGCAAAATGGTCGCCGTTGTCGTGGTGCAGCGAGCGGACCAGCACCATCTTGTCCATGTGCCGGGCGTGGTTGGTCAGCAGTTCGCTAACCTGGATGCCGGGTACCTTGGTCCTGATCGCCTTGTACGGCCCGCGATAGTCGGCGGGTGCATCGGGCTTGGGATCGTAGGTTTCCAGCTGGCGACGGCCCGCCGTCGAGCCAGAGGAGGATGACGGCCGTGTCCTTCTTCTCGGCCGACCCTTCGGCGCGCAGACGCAGCAGGTCCGGCAGGGTGAGTCCCGCGATCCCGAGGAACCCGGCCTTGAGGGCCGTGCGCCGCGAAATCCCCTGGCAATTGTGGGCGGCGGGGCCTTGCTGGATCTGGAGCATGTGGTGGGTTTCCTGGCGGGGTGGGGCGGGAGGGCACGTATCGTCGGGCGGTGCGCGGACACACCGCCCGACTCCTGTGCAAATGTAACCGAAGCGGCGGCGCTCGGCGACTGCGCACAGACCGGCAAGTGCTGGCGTCACCTGCAGCAGATCGTCAAGCTGCTGCGGTCGTTCGGTCGCACCGGGTGACCTCACCCCTCGTCGCCGTCAGCCACCTGGAGGTTCATCCCCATCGCTGTCTTGCCAGTCGATCTGCTGTTGCTGCTGTTCGGAGAGATCGATTGCCGCGCCCTGTTCCTGGGTCAGTTTCGCCCCTTGCATGTCCGCATCCGTGAAATCGCACGCGTCAAAGCTGGAGCGGCGAAGGTCGGCGTTTCGCAGTTTCGTGCATCCAAAATCGACTTCGCTGAAAATCGATGCTCGGAGATCGCATCCGGAAAGGTCGGCGTCGGTGAAGTTGACTTCGTTGAAGTCATTCCAGCAAAGCGTAGACCCCGATAGGTCCGTGTTCCTGAAAGAAAGCGGCCCGACCTCCGACCTGGCGAAGTAAGTGCGAGGCAGAGTGAGGTTTTCGAGATCATGTTCGCCTGCACCTACCCTTGTGCGGAAGAACATGACACCAAGCGGTGCTTCATCATCGAATTGAGGGCGGTGGTCAGGGAGGGCCGGGATCACCCCTTCGGCTCCAGCATCAGGGTAGCCAAGTCGCTGGAGCAACCTGCACGACTCCTCATACGAACGGCGGGTGACTTGTGCTGACCTCATCCTCTACCTCCCCATCACTCCCCGAACCAGCGCCCGCTTGTTCCGGTGCCCATCAAGTCACGGCGCCTGCTTTGTCGTATCCCACGCGGAAAGCACCCAAACGGTACAATCGGGATCGACGACTTCAAAGTCCACGCCGAGCGGCGGAACCGCCAACATGCGAACGGAATCAAAGCGGATTAGGCCTCTGGGTCGCCGGATTCCACGCAAGCATCTGCTCGATGGCGTGAGAGGCCCTGGTAACGGCAACTCGATCGGCGGCGTTGATCCATACCTCGGCCAAATCCTGCTCCGCCCCGAGCGTCCAGCGAACCATGTATTTCATGCCTGCTGCTCCAGGCGCTTCAGGATTTCCGACAACGGCTTGCCGACGCGCTGTTTGCGGTGCTCCTCGAGTTGTTCGCGCGTGAACGGCGACCGAGGCGCTGGTGCGCTCCCGTTCGTTTCGACCGGCAGGAAGTAGCCCAGCGTCGCTCCAGAAGTGTCGCAGACTTCGAGCATGCCGTCGGCGCGCTCAGTTTCGCCTGTGTAGCGGCATCGACCAGGATCTTCGTCATGACATCCTCCTCACGTCGGGGACACGATTGATGACTGAATTCTACCGCCTGTTTCGACGTGCTGTCGATGCCTGTCACTCCCCAATAATCTTCACCAGCACCCGCTTGTTCCGATTCCCATCGAACTCGCCGTAGAAAATCTGCTCCCACGGTCCGAAATCGAGCTTCCCTCTGGTGATCGCCACGACGACCTCGCGCCCCATGATCTGCCGCTTCAAGTGGGCGTCGGCGTTGTCCTCGCCGGTGCGGTTGTGGTGGTAGTGGTTGGGATCGGGGTTGAACGGGGCCAGTTGCTCCAGCCAGACACCGAAGTCGTGGTGCAGGCCGCGCTCGTCGTCGTTGATGAACACCGAACTGGTGATGTGCATGGTGTTCGCAAAGCACGCCGCATTACGAGCCCCCGTTTATCCTGGACGGCACACTCGTCGGGAGCCGACCGGCAATCCCACCCGAGGCTCTAGGCTGACTACGCTCGGGCCGCAGCAACCGCCCGCCAACTCCGCCGGCAAGGAATGACCCACCGGCAGGTTTGCCGCGAACTCAACCGCCTTGGCTTCCGGACCCGGACCGGCAAACCCTGGCGACATCCCCAACAGATCGTGACCCTCCTCCGCTCCTACGGCCGGGAGCAATGACCTACTCCCCGATGATCTTAATTGGACATGCGCCACTTTCTGTCATGGTTGACACGTAAGTGCAGCTAACACAGGAAGTTGGGGTTGCGTGATAGAGTAAAGAAAGACGATCCTCCGTGTTCGCTAATTCCTGGAAGGAATACCACGGAGGATCGTCAGGATGACGCTGAAGCAGATTGCCAGTCTCGGCAAGGAGTTGGCCAAGTTTCTGAGGCTGTTCGTCGGCCGGTTTCGCAGCCGCCCCGGTTTCGCCCTGTTGGCCGTGTATGTCCAGGGGCTCCTGTCGAACCTACAACGCAAAAACATCGAGGCCATGGCCTTGGAGCTGGGTACGGCACCGCGGACTCTACAACGTTTCGTGGAATCGATCAAGTGGGATGAGACCGGCGTGCGCGATGACTGCCAGCGTTTGGTGGCCCGCGAACATGCTCATGCGGAGGCGATCGGTTGCCTCGACGAATCGGGAACGGCCAAGAGCGGTAGCCATACGGCGGGTGCCGCACGGCAGTGGCTGGGCAGTTGTGGCAAAGTCGACAACGGTGTCGTCGGCGTGCATCTGAGCTACAGCAGCCCCGGCTTTCAGTGTCTGCTCGACAGCGCGGTCTACCTGCCCCGGGATTGGGCCGACGATCCGGAGCGTCGAAAAAAAATTACATCCCCAAAGAGGTCGTGTTCCGTACCAAGCCGCAAATCGCCCTGGAGTTGATCGACCGCGCCTTGGCCAACGGTGTGCGCGTCCAGGCCTGGACGTTTGACGAAGGCTACGGCCGCGACACGGCCTTTCTGGACGGTCTGGAACAGCGTGGACAGGTATTCGTGGGCGAAGTGCCGGCGAACTTCCGCGGCTGGCTGAAAAAGCCCCAGGTGCTTCGGAGCGGTCGGTCGCGGCGGCGCGGCCGCAAAAGGACCTATCCGCGGCTGGCGGCGCGAAGCCGGCGCGGCAGCGAAGTGCGAAACCTGGCACGCTATTCGCCCGTCTTTCGCCAGCAGAAGTGGCAGTGCTACCGCATCAAGGACACCCAGCACGGCCCCGAAGTCTGGGAGGTGAAATGGGCGAAGCTCTGCGCAAGGGACTCGATGGCCTGCCGGGGCGTCGGCACTGCTTGCTCGTAGCACGCAACGTTTTGACCAATGAGGTGAAATACTTCCTATCCAATCGTGTGCCCGGGGAGCGTGGCATTTCGCTACGGCGGTTACTGCGTGTGGCCTTTGGGCGTTGGTCGGTGGAAAGCTGCTTTCGCCAGGCCAAAGAGGAACTGGGCTTGGACCATTACGAAGTTCGCGGCTGGCGTTGCTTGCACCGGCACTGTTACCTGACGCAACTGACCCACCTGTTTTGCGCCCGCATGCGTCAGCAGTTCGACGCCGCAACGACGCACGACGACCCGCTGGAACACCTGACGACAGAACAAGTGCGACGAGCCATGAACACCTGGTTAGAGACAGCACAGGGGCGACTGACAAAAGCGGCACGCTTCCAACGAGAGTTAGCCAAGCAGCAGTATTACCAGCGTCGCAATGCGCAGGCCCATGCTCTCCACGTGAAAACTGCGCATGGCTTAACTGCGATCCTTGGGCATCGATGTCGATCGGATCAAATCGTGCATCCCCCAATCGCCGACCTGATCGGCTATACTGTTCTCAATGTTGGACTTCCGCCATTGCAACAAGGAAAGTGGCGCTGTCCAATTAATCAGGACCCGCTTATTCCGATGACCGTCGAACTCCCCATAGAAGATTTGCTCCCACGGCCCGAAGTCCAGCTTTCCCTTCGTGATCGCCACGACGACTTCCCGGCCCATGATCTGCCGCTTGAGGTGGGCGTCCGCGTTGTCCTCCCCGGTCCGGTTGTGGTGGTAGACGTTCGGGTCCGGGTTGAACGGGGCCAGCTTTTCCAGCCAGACGCCGAAGTCGTGATGCAGGCCGCGTTCGTCGTCGTTGACGAACACCGAACTCGTTATGTGCATCGTGTTGATGAGTGCGATGCCTTCGGCCACCCCGCTCTTTCGGACTGCCTCGGCGACCTGGGGCGTAATGTTCACAAATGCCATCTTAGACGGCACATTCATGGTCAGGTACTCGGTGTGCGAACGCATACGCTGCCTCCCCGGTGTGCGCTTCGGCCAGCGGCTAGTGTAGCCGCCCGAAGTCGGATTGCTCAGGGTTCGCCCGTTCTGGGGGAGGGGAACGATCGTCTTTGAGAATCGCCGCTCGCCGCTGCCCGTGGTGTAACGGGCAGACGGCAGCGGCAAGTCGAAACCCCGGGCCAGTTGCTCTTGGCCGAGTGCGGGCCGCGGGGGTTCGGAGGGCAAGAATGGTTACGAAACGTATTTTACCCGATTCGGCCGGGTCGAAACGGAACGCCGGCGGCATCCTGTGGCTGCCCGAGGCCCTGAAGCTCTACCCAAACTGCGGCCTTGTCCTGTGCAACCGTGTCTCATCATGGGACCAGGCCGGCAAGGGGAAGGTGGATTTGCAGGCGAAAACGAAGGCGGTGCAGGATGCGGTCGAAAAGCTGGCCCCCGGCAGAATACAACTCGTCGTCGAATGGGTCGGCGAAGGCAAGCTCTCGAAGCTCTCGCGGAAGCCCATCGAGGCGGCCAGGTATGCGAAGCGGCACGATTGCAGGTTCATCCGACTAACGCGTGCTTTGTTTGGTGGATGGCGAGGATCTTCAGTTTGAAGAATGCCTGATCGCGGAAGCCATAGGCTTGGCGCTTCATCAGTTGGATCTTGTTGTTGGTGCCCTCCAAGAGGCCGGTCGAGATCGGATAATCGTAGTAGTTCAAGACTCCCTCCTGGTGTTTCTCGAGGGTGTTGGCAAACTGGATTAGGATGCGAACGCCCGAAGCACGAGCCCGCGCCAGCCAGTCACGCAGCACCCGCCGCGCCGTCCGCTTGTCAGGCTGCGACCAGATCTGCCGCAGATCTTCCTTGAGGTAGTAGGCGATGGCCAACGGCTTGTTCAAGCGTAAGGCATCCTCCAGCCGCTGCTGTTCGTTGCGGTCCTCATCGAGGTTCTCCGGATTCTTGAGCAGCAGCCAGCGCGTACCCTTGAGGAGCCTGCGTTCCTGCTCACTGCTGGCCTGGTGATAGAGCTGCCGCCGCAAGGCACTGAGCTTCTCGTTGAACAGCTTGATCACGTGGAAGTGATCGAAGACATGCACCGCCGCAGGCAGGTTGTCGCGTACGGCCCGGATGTAGGCGGCCGACATGTCGGTGGCCACGGCCTGGACCTTGGCCCGGGCCCGACGCAACCGTTTCCAGAAGGGTTTCAGGGCGTCAACGCCCTTGCCGTCGCCGACGAACACCACGGCGCCACTGAGCAGGTTGAGCACCACGGTCACGTAGTGATGCCCCTTGCCGATGGCAATTTCGTCGATGGCGATTTGCCGAACTTGTGCAGCTTGGGCTTGCCGAAGCGGCGTTGGAGGTTCTTGGCCTGGATGTCTTTGATGGTGTCCCAACCGACCTGCAGGTGATCGGCCACGTCCTTGATAGTCATGCGCCGGGACAGCTCCAGGGCATAGCGCTCGAAGGACCGGGTGTAGCGCTTCTTGGGGTCGGCAAAGCCGATCTTGACCTGGCGGACGCGGTCACAGACGGGGCACCAGACGCGGGCGACATCGAGGGTCACGAAGGTCGGTTTGCTGCCGATGGGCACCATGCGGAAGGTGCGTTCCTCATGGCCGTGAACCCAGACATCGTCGCAGTCGCATTGCGGACAGCGGAGGCGTTCCCGGGGTTGGCGGATACGGAACGTCACCTGCCCCTCCTGGAATTGCTGGCTGACATAGTGGTAGCCGACGATGCCGAAGGCGTGATACAGTAGGCTGGTGGACATGTGTCTTCCTCTTCAGGGAGCTTGTTGGCGTAACTCCATGAAAGGAAGCCCTGTCCACCTTTTCAAGGACCACTACACGCGATTGCCGGATGAACCCGATTGCATCCTGACGGCCGGCGATCTGTCCCGTTTACTACGGGCCGAGGAGTTCGACCATTCCACGAACCTCGAAGCGTGGCCACGAAGGGAGGAGTTTGCCGAGTTCCATAAAAGGACGTTCGATGTCGTCTGTGCCACGCTCGCCGATCCGCTGCTTTCCGAGAAACAGCGGCGCAGCCTTGCCACCCGCCGAACTGGCAAATGCGGCAGGCCCAGGACGATCAGCGAAGAAATGATGGTGGAGATCGTGGAGTACCTCGACTGCCTGATCATCGACGGCTGGGGCCGCTTCCGATGGTGGAACCCAATCCCGGAGGTGGCGCGGTGCTTCGGGGTCAGCCGCCACGCAATCATGCGTGCGCTCAAGAAGCCATCGCCGACGGGAGAATCTTGGTACGACAGGGGGCTCCGCACGGCCCAGGAGAGGGGCATCCTCGAAATCGAGGAAATGGAAAACGGCGACGTGGTATACACGTCCCTCATCCCGGACCGGCCGACCTACTAGGCTTTCGCACCGTGTCGGCTGTTTACGGGAAGGGGGGGGCCTACTAACGTTTCGCACTGCGTCGGCGGTTTTCCGGGGGGGGGGGAGGCTATGGCACGAGCCTCGTTCGCTTCCGCAGGGATGGACGGCCGACGCGGTGCGAAACGTGCCTAGTACCAACCGTTCTCTGGAGTTATCTCGATGGTGTATTACCAGAAAGGCAAGGGCGGACGTTAAGCGTCCCTTTAGTTCCGGTGTCCGCGGGCATGGAAGGCCTGGCACCGACGGCAGAACGCAACATCTCGGACCCAGGACGGCATGTTGCTGATGAACAACGGGCGTGTCGTCGGTCCGTAGAGCCAGAAGTAGGCTTCCCAGTCCTCGTCCCAGTGGCGCTCGATCTTTTGCCCCATGTCCTCGAAGTCCTTGAGGTCTCGCGTAATGGTCTTCTCAGTCACCCCCATTTGCCGGGCGAACTCTCGGACGTTTAGTCCGAAGTGATATGGCCCCCAGCCCCGGAGAGCCTTGTCTATCTCCTGCCAGCGCTTAATGGTCACGGTTACGGGGTTCTTTGGCATACAACCACGCTAGCCGAACGGACGTTTAACGTCTAGGGCCGAGAGGTTATAATCGCCGAGTTGTCCCTTGCTTTGTCCCGTCCCGATTGGGCGGGACGAGGAACGGGAATACGCGGCGAGCCGCGAGCCGGGGTGCAGTCGCCCCAGCATCGAGAATTCGCGAGGAAACGCACCGTCCCCGCAGCATAAGCCGCGTGACTGGTCGTTGAAGAAATGAGGATCCTTTCCTCTAATGGGAGGTACAACAACCACTCCCGAGGAAAGGAATCCTCATGGTCGTCAAGATTACGCAGCGGCCCGTGGCAGCGACAAGTGCAGTTCCGGCGGCGGTGGACGAACCGGCCGACGCCCTCCGCAAGTGCCTGGACGAGATCGTCGAACGCTTCCGGGAGGGTCCCGTGACGGCGCAACGCTTCATGGAGCTTGAGAACAGCCTGCACGACGCCACCCAGGAGTTCTGCCGGGGCGTCGTCGAACATGAGGCGAACCGCCTGGAAGGCAACGATCGGCGTGAGGTGCCAGCTAAGATCCGCTATCGCAAGGAGACGTATCGCGTCAACAAGAAGACACCGGCCCGCATCGCCAGCCGCTTTGGCACGATCACCCTGCGTTCGTTCTACTACCTGAACGCCGAGGACGGCGAACCGGGCTTGCATCCGTTGTGGGTGCGTCTGGGTATCGGTGCGGGTGCGGCCACGCCGGCGCTTTTGGAACGTGTGGCGCGGCTGTCGGTGGACCAGACGCAGGCCGAGGTGCGCGACTGGTTGCTGCGTGAACATGGCCTGAAGTGGTCGAACGATCGGCTGCGGGCGGCGTTGGCCGGCTTTCGCCAGGCGCTGCTGCCGTTCGTGGCGGCGTTGCAACAAGCGCGTCTGCTGCTGTGGCTGCAACAGGCCCAGCAGTCGCGGGGCCGCCATCGTCCGGTGCTGGCGGCGGGGCGGGACGGCATCATGATGCCCATGCGTGCGGGCGGCTACCAGGAGGCCAGCACCGCCACGGTGAGCGTCTACGACCGTCGGCGTCGGCGGTTGGGCACCATCTACCTGGGCCAGATGCCGGAGGCCAAGCAAGTGACGCTGACGCGCGCCTTGACGGCCTTGCTGCGGGCCACGCTGACGGCCTGGCAGGGGCCCGTGCCACGCCTGGCCTACATCACCGACAAGGGCTCGGCGCCGGACGAATACTATCGGCAGGTGCTGAAGAAGATGAAGCATCCGCGTGACGGGCAGGCGTTGACCTGGGAATGGGTGCTCGATTTCTATCATGTGTGCGGTTACATCGGCAAGATGGCGGACGCGCTGTTTGGTCCGCAAACGGCGGCGGCAGCGCGGTGGTTCGCCCGGATGCGGCGCTGGCTGCGTGACCGGCCGCAGGGAGCGGCCCACGTGTTGCGGTCAGCCATGCAGCACCTGGAGCGACGGCCGATGACCAAGGTGCAGAAGGCGGAGTTCTGGAAAGCGTATCGTTACCTGCGTCACCATCGGCGTCTGATGGACTACCCCGGTTATCGCCGTCGCGGCCTGCCGCTCGGCAGCGGCGTGACGGAAGCGGCGTGCAAGACGGTGTTCACGCAACGCTTCAAACGTTCGGGGATGCGTTGGCAGGGCGCGTCCGGCCAGGTGATTCTGGATTTGCGTACGATCCACCTGAGCGGCATGTGGGACCAAGCCTTCGCCGCCGACCTGGGAGCCCGCGAACTGCCCGTACCACTTGCTGCCGCGTGCCGCCCCGCCCAAGAGGCAAGTCACCGGGCAGACGACGAGCAAGCTTATGGTATTGCCGCATAATTCGCGGTGCAGGAGCGACTACACCCGCAAGCCGCGAGCCGATCCTTTGCACCTCGTCAGGGGTGTGGGCTCCTCCGTTGGTTCTGCCGGTAACTATAGGATATACCGGATGGGTGTACTACTCTTAGCGGCGGTCCTGAGCCCGACGTATCCCACTCGCCGATGCGGCCCGTCTTGCCCTCAGGGTTACTCCCAGGAGTCGCTTCGGAGGCGCGATGACCTACTGTGTTGTCTTGATCGCGTCGAGGGCCTCGTTTCCGTCGGTCCGATGCTTTGCGGATGTCTTTAGGTCAAGGGCTGCTGGCTCATTTCCTTCGGGGATGGCGCGGCTTAGGGCGTTTCTTGACCTTGGTAGGACGCTTATCGCGTATGTGGGCTCGAAGCGCGGCAGCCCACTCTTCCAGGTAGGCGTCGTATTTCTTGAGGTCCTCAGCAACCACCTTATTGATCTCTTCACGCTCCTCGGGCGTGAAGCTATCCATGAGAGCCTTTAGTTCCTCGGCTCTTCGCGTTTTTTAGTGGGTAACTTTCGGCCCAGGAAGGGACAAATCCCCTGCTTTCCCCGAGGAAAACCGCCTTCCCCGCGGAGCAAAAAGCTGCCATGCTGACACGATGGCCATCTTCAAGCTGCTCCATGACCTCTACCGGTTTCCTGGCTTCGTCCCTCTGGCCCAGGTCCGGGGCCTCTTCGGGGACCCCCACGCCGTCGTTATCACCCTGCGGCGCTGCCGAAAAAAACGCGCTGCGGCGTCTGCGGCCAGGAGTATTACAGCCACTACGACAAACGGACCCGACGCGTCCGCGATCTCTCCTGCGGCGACAAACGCGTCTACCTCACCTTCCGCCTCCGCCGCGTCCAGTGCTCACGGTGTGGCGGCGTGAAGAACGAGGGCCTCGACTGGCTGGCCGACAACCCGCTCTACACCAAGCGGTTCGCCTTCTTCGTGGGCCGCCGCTGTCGCCAGACGCCCATCAAGGAGGTGGCCGAAGAACTCTTCCTCGATTGGCACGCCGTCAAGGAGTTGGACAAGCAGTACATGCGCGAGCAGCTTCGCCGGGTCGGCACCCCGGCGCCCGGGTCATCGGCATCGACGAAATCGCCGTCGCCAGGGGGCACCAGTACCGCATCGTCGTCAGCGACCTGGAGCGTGGTCGTCCCATCTGGTTTGGCGGCGTGGACCGTTCCGAGGCCAGCCTGGACGAGTTCTTTGCCTGGCTGGGCCCAGAAAAATGCGGCAAAATCCGCGTGGCGGTCATGGACATGTGGCAGGCGTTCCGTAACTCCACCCTCAAGGAGGGGAACGCTCCCCAGGCCACGATCGTGTACGACAAGTTCCACATCCTGATGCACCTGGCCGAGGCGATGGACCAGGTGCGCAGGCGGGAATACGCCCGCGTGTCGGGCAAGGACCGGCGCTTCATCAAAGGGCAGAGGTACACGCTTTTGTCTCACTGGGAAAACCTCAACGCCACGGGGCGGGAAGCCCTGACGCTGTTGTTCAAGGCCAACCGCCGGCTGAACAAGGCGTACCTCCTCAAGGAGTCCTTCGATCAGCTCTGGGACTACTGGAGCCCCGGCTGGGCCCGGCGTTTCTTCGACCAGTGGCGTGCCGCGTTGCGCTGGCAACGTCTGGAGCCCTTCGAGCGCTTCGCCCGCATGGTGGCAGCGCACTGGGACGGGATCGAGGCCTATTGCCGCGCGGAGAACAAGGTGCCGTTGGGTTTCGTGGAAGGCATCAACAACAAGATCCGTGCCATCCAGAGGCGGGCGTACGGCTTCCGGGATGAGGAGTACCTCCGGCTGAAAATCCTGACCTGCATGCTCCCAAAACTGTGAAAAGTACCCACCAAAAAACGCGAAGACCCAGTTCCTCTTTGGTCATTTCTGCTGCTTCATCTTGGATCCGCTCGTCCTCTTCTTCAGTAATCTGGGCAGTTTCATCATGCAAACGCTCGCCGTCGTCCTCCATGTTCCTGGGCTTTGCCTTGTTGATTCCCACTGAGGCACGATGGCGGGCAACAGGTCGGCCCTTGGCCCGGGATTTGGGCGAGGGACGCCGGCCCACTCGCGGCGCTTCTTCCCTGGGCATCGCCTCGGTCGCAGCCTTGAGGAGCTCTCGGAACTCCCGGTCGTAATTCGTGTTCTTGACAGCCTCCCAGGCGTCCTGCCATCCTGCCGCGGTCCGGTCCTTGACCCTCTTGTACATCAGCCTGCCGGACGCCCGGTGAAACTTGACCTTGTAGGGGTCGCCTCGAAACGCGAACTCCTGAACCGGTTGCATTGCTTGCCCTCCCAATTCCCGCAGCTTGGGACCTTGCCGGAAGTCCCGGTTCACTGTCCCTACCTTGTCAGGGGTGCCTTTAGCCGCAGCGTTCCTTTCCCACCACGCAGCTTGTTGCTTTGCAGCATGATTCGGACCTCCTTGGAGACATCCGCCGGCTTGGCACAAAACAGATAGGTTACATAGGTCTTGCCGGGGTGCAGGCTGAGATTGTAGGCGATGATCTTACTCGCATCGACCTGATTATTCTGGTTCCACTCGCTCCAGATGCCATCACCGAATCCGTCGAATCCGAGACCGAAGTCGCTCAGGCCATACCTGTTGCCGTGCTCATCTTCGACATCGGTTGAGGCGTCCTGCCAACCCTCAAGCTGCACGATCCTGTTGGGCGACGAGTTGGTCAGCATCAACTCGATGATTAGCAGGGGGCCACAATTCTTCCATTCCCCGAAGAATTTTGCCTGAAACGAGTAGGTTACGACCCGCCGGCATTGGACGGTTACGTCGCCTATCTTGCCGGAGTTGCCAACGGTTTCCCAGGTCGGTTTCACGTCGGGTACGGGCTGGTTCTTCTGGTTGTCCCCGCCCGGTGGGAGTTGCTGCCCTGGCGCCGGTCCGTTCTGCGCGGGTGGCGGCGTGTTCTGCGCGACCGAGGCCATGCCCACGGACGCAAGGGCTATGATCCCCACGACCGATCCCCCACACAGTAGCAGCAGGACAGCAGCCGCGCCGACGATCCAAACCCAGGCGGGGATGCCACCGGCTTTGCTTGGCTGCTCGTCCTGGTCTTCTTCCTCTCGCCGTCTGGGGCTGTCATTGTCCTCGTCGCGGTCGTCTTCGTCACGGTGCTTCGGCCGTTGCGGTTTGCCCTTGACCGTGAATCGCATCTTGCACTCTGGGCAAAGGACGCTGTTGCCGGCCAGGTCCTCGGCAACCTTGTAGTAGTAGCCGCATTTGGGACATGAGCACTGAATCATGAGAGGCACTCCAGTTATTGGTCGTCCGCCGGGCCGCCTTCCCGCCGTTAGGTGAGTCTCTGCCAGGTGCCGTCGCAACCCGCCTTGCCCTTTGGCGAGTCCTTGCACTTGTAGGCGGCTCCCTTGCAGTTCTGGCAGAGAGTCGTCTTGCACTTGGAGCACTCAAAGCCCCCGGATGCCGTTTGCTTTCTCTGACGACAGGCATCGCACACGAACTCTTTCATGGATGTCTCCTTTCCAACGATCCTTGGCGTCTTCTCAGAAAACGGGCAACATCGTGAAAGCCGGAGATGACTGCCAAGTCCGAAGGTGTGCGGCCTTCCCCGTCTTTGGCGTTCAATCTCGCGCCCGCCTTGACAAGCAGGCGAACGACGCCCATGTGGCCTTGCTCCGCTGCAACATGAAGCGGAGTCCAGCCGTCGGGACTGTTGTAACCAAATTTTTTGGTGCGTGGGTGAAGCTTGGCTCCGTAAGCGAGCAACTCGGCTGCGATGCTTGTGTGACCTTTCCATGCAGCCATATAAAGCGGCGTCCAGCCGAATTTACTTCTCAGGTTTACCTTGCGGCCCGATTGGACGAGGAAGCGAACGACGTTAGCGTGACCATTAAGTACGGCACCTCCCAACGGGAAATGTCCCGCCAGCCGTTCTGCCGTTGATCCTGGCCCCATTAGCAATGTGATACTTGACTGCGTCGAGGTCGCCAGCTTTCGCTGCTGAGTTTAGTGTTCGGGGCCTCATAGTCATCCTCGATACATTTGGGATTGGCTGCCCTCTATGAGGTTGACAGTCAAGCCCCATCAGGCATCTTTTTCACTTTGTCCCGGCCGGCGCGGACCTTCCACGCCGCCGGCCTCCTGCCGTTCGCTGATCGTCTCCACGCCGCTCTCTGCCCCAGCATTCTTTCTCCGCCGCCGCTCTCCCCTCACGAGAGCGGGGGGAGAGCGGCGGCGGAGAAAGAATGCTTCCTCACACGCGGAACCACCACCGCGGCACGGGCCACATACTCCGGTCGGCTGGCGTGTCTCGGTCCAGGCACGAACGCCCGGACTACCGTCTATCCGTGTGGGACCGGCCACGGTCCCAGGCACCTGCTACCGTATACGCCCACTGGCGTCCGGCACGCCACAAGCAAGAGCCCGCCCATCGAACGAACGGTGCCTTCGCAGGATCACCCGGCGGCACAACGGCGGCTCTCTCCGACCCCTCAGCCCCTACCCCAGCGACGGCTGTTGCCGCGCCATCAGATCCTCATCGGATCGCTCTTGTCGCTCACACCAGCGCACCACACCTCACACCACCACCACCGCTGCCGCCTCCTTCGCATGACGCCGCGCCGTCGAATCCACTAGCAGACGCCAGTCCTTCTCCACCGCTCCGGCCGGCAGCTCCCCGTGCTCCAGGTATCGCCACAAGGCGATCAGCAGCTTCCGCGCCAGGGCCACAATCCCCACCTTCCGCGCTCGCTTGTTTCCCCCGCCGAAACGCCGCGCGTACCACTGACTCAGCGCACTCCCCGGCTGCCAACGCAACCACAGCCAGGCCAGCTCCACGATCAACGCCCGCACGTGCTTGTTGCCCGCCTTGCTGATCCCCTGCTCACGCTCGCTTTGGCCGCTGTTGTACGGCATCGGCACCAGACCCACCAGCGCCCCCAGTTCCTTGCCGTTCCGGATGCCCCGCCAGCCTGAACAGCTCCATCACCAAGATCCAGGCACTGCGCACGCCAACCGCCTTCAGACCCATCAGCCGACGCACCTGGTCCAGGTATGGCGCCTTGTCCTCGCGCAAACGTCGCTCTTGCTCGTTGGCCGCGTCGCGCACCTGCCGGTGCAACGCCTCCCACACCGCGAACTCCTGCACAATCCGCTGCTGCAAACCCGCCGGCACCGGCTGATCGGCCCAGTCACGTAGCGCCGCCAGCGTCGTGCGGAGGTTGGCATCCACGGCCGCCACTAGACCCTGCGACGCCAGTAGGCCCAGGATGCGATTGCTGCACTGGGTCTGCTGCCGCTGCAGGTCCTTCAGCCCGCGGTGCAGTTGCCGGCCGTCCTCGTCGCCCACCCCGGGCACCTGCACCACCCGCCACACCTTACGCTCGCCGCCGTGGTAGCGACACAGCAGGTTGACCAGCTTGGCCGCGTCCACCGGGTCGTTCTTGAGCTGCTTGCTGCGCCGGTTCACCTCGATGGAACTGGAGTCGACGACGACATTGACGATCCCGGAACTCGTCAACGCGCGGTGCAGCCAGAAACCATCGCGGCCGGCCTCGTAGCAGGTGCAGACCGGGGCGTCGTCGGGCAGTCCGAAGCGGGCCTTGGCCTTGGCGATCTCTTCCTGCAGCTTGGCCAGGCTGCGGGCCGGCATCGAGCGAATGCGGGGTTTCTCAGCCGCTTGCGTGGCGAAGGCCAGCAGCCACTTGTCCTGGCCCAGTTCGAAGGCGACATACAGGGTCTTGGTTGTAGCCATGGTTCGGTCTCCGTAATCAGGTTAAGGGTGTCCTACCTGACGGAGACTTGTACCACCCCAGATACCGTACTGCCTACATGGTATCGAACGACAAGGCTCAGCAGCCCGCTCACGCGGAGGAAGGCGCATAATGTAGGTAGCCTGAGTCGCGTGGCGGGTCTGCTGAAGCCACTGGTTCGAGCTTGAGCCGTTCTCTTAACTGTTTCCCAAAGTCCACATAATCCGTCGTATATCCACGGCTCTTTGCGGCGGGTTGATACATACATGCGAAGGTTGTGGGACCACACTGAATGATGTCGTTCGGGCGAACTTTCCGACCAGCGATTCGTTCCCAGGCACCCTGCTTAGAGCCACAGAACACAACAAGCTTGGGGCGACACGCGAGGATCTTGTCATGGAGAAAGCTTATTCTACAAGGCTTTACCTTCTTTGTGTAATCTCGTCGTTGGCCTTGCAAGTACGATATCGGCGCTGTGTACTCCCAAGTCCCATAGAGCCAATCATCTTTAGCGGTAGAGCGACAGGGCAAGGGGAACAAATCCAACAAGCAGTTCTCTCCGTCGGCCTTTCCTAACTCAGTCCTCTGGTAGTCACTTTCATCCTTGGCTGTTGGCCTATCGTTTCCTTTGAGCGCTAGGAGCACGTCAACAATCGCCTTCCAGAAGGGTACCACCTCCTCGACCGGATCCGAGAAAAAAGGTTTGTCGGTACCCTTGCGAGCACAATAAAAGTCGCGCAAGCCGACAAGTTCTGGATTCGAGGGCGTCCAATTGTCCCAGACTTCAAGACGCCTGTTGATACTAAAGTCTGTTTTGTCATGGTCGCGTTCTTCAATCCCGATAAACCAATACGGCACTCTATCGCTGCCATATCCGTAAAATGTTTTCATATAGCGTAACAACAGGTCGGTGCTAATCATTGCTGCTCCCTTATTGCGACCCTCTGGGGAGGCGCAATGCCCGTCCAATTGCAGCGGCTCGGCGACAACATAGGCAGGGCGACTCCTGGACCGGGCGGCATAGGCATCGCCGACGTATCAGGCGCCGGCCCGCAGCCGCGCGACGGCAATGCGCCCGGCGCGGAACCGCTGGACCGATGCACGGCAGCGTACCAGAACCGCAGACCGCCGCAAGACGCAATTGCGCTGCTCGAACTGCTGAGTATTGCAACCGGCGCCGGCACATTCAGTGCCCGTGCCGGCGCATTATCACGGGGCGCCGGCACATTAGCATCGGCACCGGCGCATTATCGCGGGGCGCCGGCACTTTATTGGCCGCGCCGGCGCTTGCAGGCGATGCCAGCAGCTTTTCCCCACCCATTGCACCCAGCACCGTTGACCTTGTCAAGAACGTTCTTGTCCCTTGTCGACACGACGCGTCGCTGGGTGTGTGCGCCTGCGGGGCGCCCGTTCACTTTCCCTCAGGCGCAGGAAGGGGCTGGCAGGCCAGCCGGGGGTGGCTCTCTCACCCCACCACCGCCCGACACTTCAACCCCTCCACCTTGAACCGCCCCAGCAGCTCCACCTGCTGCTTCTCGTCCCGACACTCCACCAGGACGTACCACTGTTCCTTCAGGTCCAGCTCGCGGAGCGGCTTCTCCTCCGGCACGTCCAGGCATCCCTCGGCGGCGGCCTGCCAGGCGGCTTCCAGTTCGGGGGGCACGGGCGGGGCCAGCGTCAGGAGGCGTTCGCGCAACTGCTCCTGCTCCTCGGCCAGGGCGGCCAGCGGGTCGATGCTGAGGAGCAGGGTACGGGCTTCCTCATCGGTCACGTCCAGCACTTCCACGTCCACTTCCATGTCCGGGTCGAGGTCGCGGCGCAGGTGGCCGTCGATCAGTTTCAGGCGGCCATCGGGCAGTTCGTAGGCCAGCAGGCTGCGGGCGAAACCAACCTCGCGGTACAGGGCTGCCAGGGCGGAACGCTGGAGTTCCGGATGGGTGCGGAAGTTGAATTCGTGCGGCACCAGGTCGCCGGCACGGACGCGGCGATGGGCCTTGATGCGATTGCGGATGGGGTTGGACATGAGGCACCTGGGGGAAGGGGAATCACCACGAAACACACGAAAGACACGAAAAAAGGCACGCATCAGAGGATCGAGGGTGGGTGGCACGCTCTGAGGTACTCCGAAGGGCGTGCTGCACTGACTGCACGCCCTTCGGAGTACCTCAGAGCGTGCCACCCACCCTCGATCCCTCAAAGGATCGTCCAGACGGCGGGGTCGTCGCGGAGGTCCTGGTAGGGGCGAGATAGCGGCCGGGGCGGGGGCTGCAAGTCGGCTTCCTGGCTGGCCTCGTCATCGGACGGCAGGTTGGCCACTTCGCGGTCGGCGGGGCGGTACTGGTCCAGGCGGGTCACCAGGTAGCGCAGGGCGTCGAGGGCGTGGTTGGTTTCGGAGAGGGGCGTCTCCGAACCGTCGGCGTCGTTGTCCCAGCGGTACAGGGCGGCTTCGCGGAGCAGGTTGGGGCAGGCCCGGTCCAGCACCTTAAGGGTGCCGTCGGCCAGGCGGGCGGTGACGGCGGCGATGCCCGATTCCAGCGAGTTGTTCCCCTTGCGCACCTTCAGGCCCAGGCGGATCAGGTCGCAGCGTTCCTGGGCCCCGGCGGGGTCGCAGTACCACATCACGCCGCGCGGCAGGCGGGCGGCATGGTAGGTAATCGGCTTGCGGCGGACGTAGTGCTCGCCGGTCAGCCAAAGGATGCCGTCGCGGTCCACGGTGCCCCAGACGGCGGCGAAGGGATTGCGGAAGCATGGCCGATCTTGGCCACGATGACGGTTTCGCCTTCGATGCGGAAACGGATGCGGTAGTGGCCGGTCCGCAGGCGATACCAGCCGGCCAGGTTGCCGGTGAGAGGCTTGGCTCCGCTGACAGCCGGCCAGGCTTCCAGTCGCTGGAAGAGCTTGCCGATGCGTTCGCGGATCACGCGCGGCAACATGGCCAGTTCCTTTAGCGCGGCCGGCGTAACCCTCACGGTGGCCACGAGGTCATCGTCGTGGCCATGTCAAGACTTGTCAATCAGAAAAGGCAAAGGGAGAAAAGGCAAAGGGAAACGGGGCGGGTGGGACCTTCGCAGAGTGGTTCCGCCTGAGCGGAAGCTCGCTTTGCTTTCAATGAACAAGGCCCCGCTACCCGGGCGAGAGGTGTCGTGCTCGGGCAGCGATCTTACGGTGCGCGCGTATTTTCGACGCCACCGCCCCAAGCGGCTCGGCTTGAGATCGACCTCGCCTACTTCCCCGACGTCGTCTGTTGCCCCGCCGACCCTGCTCAGATCGGCACCACTTGCAGCCCTAACTCCCGCGCTTTGCGCTGCAGCGCTTTGACCTGACGCTCCTGCTGCTTGACTTCTTCGGCTGCCGTGCTCTCACGGCGATACGCTTCCCCACGCGTGATGAGGCGATAGAAGAGCTTCGCCAGCTTGTGGGCTGTCGCCCTGATGGCGCTGCCTATCCCCAGCCGGGCCCGCAGGCGGCGCAGGAAATTACCCAGCACGCTCTTACTTCTGAGCAAGGACCGCGCCGCCAGCCGAAACGCCCTGGCCACCCGGCTGGCCGTCTGGGCGGGATAGCGGATCCGCTTGCCCGATTGGTGCTTGCGCGGCGCCAGCGTCGTCCAGGCCGCGAAGTGCTTGTCCGTCGGGAAACGTGCCGCCAGGTCCGGGCCTGTCTCCGACAAGACCGTCAGCACCGTGCTGGCGCCCAGACCGTCCACTTCCGTGACACGCACGCCCGTCAACTGGAAGATCAAGGCGTCGGCGTCGAACTCCGTCGGGCGGTTGCGACTCTTGGGCGCGGCCTTCTGGGACTCGGGCAACGGACGCCCCTGGGTCTTGTCCGGCATCGGCCCGGCCGCCTTGGCGTACTCCCGGTCACAGACATGGAGCTGATTCTGGTAGAAGTCCCAGGCCTTGAGCAGTTGTTTCAGCTCGAACAGGTGGGCCGTGTCCCAGGTCCCTTCCAGGGCCTTGGCAATCTCCTCGCGGCTCTTCTTGCAGCTCGGGATCGCGCATCGCCGCCAGCGTCTGGGGGTCACGCTGCCCCTGGGCGATGGCACGCAGGATGCGCATGCCGGTGACGCCGGCGATGCTCGACACGGCCAGGTCCAAATGAACATTCATCTGGACCAGCACTTTGAGCATCATCTGCAAGAGCTTGGCTGCCTCGGTGATCAGATGCTCGCGATGCCGCCACAGCGTCCGCAACGCCAGCACCTCGTGCGCGGGTCGAAAACAGCTCTTGAGCTGGCCACAGGCGTGCATCTGCTGCAGCCAGACCGCATCGCAAACGTCGGTCTTCTTCTTGAGGTTGCGGGCCAGGCTGCGTGGATCGACCACCACCACTTCGAAGCCCTGGCTTTCCAGGAAGTCGCATAAGCACATCCAGTAGACGCCGGTCGATTCGAGCACGACGCTCGTGACGC
This sequence comes from uncultured Planctomycetota bacterium, assembly GCA_963827935.1. Taxonomy (GTDB): domain Bacteria; phylum Planctomycetota; class Planctomycetia; order Gemmatales; family Gemmataceae; genus DATFNV01. The sequence goes on from CAWHCN010000011.1 coordinate 139,540, forward strand.
CGCAGTGGCGTAACCACTCGGCCAGCGTCTGTAGGTCGGCGGTATAGACGCCGAAGGTACGAACGGGCTGCGGATCGCAAGCGGGGTCGACGGCGACGACGTGGCTGGCGCTGCCGACGTTCGATGGCGGCGGCACAGGGCCGGACGATGCGGGGCGGCGGGATGGGCTGGCGTGTCTTCTTCCGAGGCATGAGGACCTCCAACGACGGTGAGGGACGGGCGAAGAAAATGTCGGCGGAGGATGGGTCGAACGAAGGACGAGACTTTCAAGCGGGCTCGCGGCACCAAGGAAAGTGAAGCCGACCCAAGGGCCAAGCTCAAGCACGGGCTCAGAGGCACCAGATCAAACGCGGCCACCGCGCTCCGCCGCCACAAAGAAGAGCTAGAGAAGCGCAGTGCGAACGGAAAGCCGATGGCCTGTCAGGTTCATAGCGGAACGTGTGCCAGGGACTGGCATCAGCCCTTTCAATGAACAAGGCCCCGCTACCCGGGCGAGAGGTGTCGTGCTCGGGCAGCGATCTTACGGTGTGCGCGTATTTTCGACGCCACCGCCCCAAGCGGCTCGGCTTGAGATCGACCTCGCCTACTTCCCCGACGTCGTCTGTTGCCCCGCCGACCCTGCTCAGATCGGCACCACTTGCAGCCCTAACTCCCGCGCTTCGCGCTGCACGCGCTTCGACCTGACGCTCCTGCTGCTTGACTTCTTCGGCTGCCGTGCTCTCACGGCGATACGCTTCCCCACGCGTGATGAGGCGATAGAAGAGCTTCGCCAGCTTGTGGGCTGTCGCCCTGATGGCGCTGCCTATCCCCAGCCGGGCCCGCAGGCGGCGCAGGAAATTACCCAGCACGCTCTTACTTCTGAGCAAGGACCGCGCCGCCAGCCGAAACGCCCTGGCCACCCGGCTGGCCGTCTGGGCGGGATAGCGGATCCGCTTGCCCGATTGGTGCTTGCGGCGCCAGCGTCGTCCAGGCCGCGAAGTGCTTGTCCGTCGGGAAACGTGCCGCCAGGTCCGGGCCTGTCTCCGACAAGACCGTCAGCACCGTGCTGGCGCCCAGACCGTCCACTTCCGTGACACGCACGCCCGTCAACTGGAAGATCAAGGCGTCGGCGTCGAACTCCGTCGGGCGGTTGCGACTCTTGGGCGCGGCCTTCTGGGACTCGGGCAACGGACGCCCCTGGGTCTTGTCCGGCATCGGCCCGGCCGCCTTGGCGTACTCCCGGTCACAGACATGGAGCTGATTCTGGTAGAAGTCCCAGGCCTTGAGCAGTTGTTTCAGCTCGAACAGGTGGGCCGTGTCCCAGGTCCCTTCCAGGGCCTTGGCAATCTCCTCGCGGCTCTTCTTGCAGCTCGGGATCGCGCATCGCCGCCAGCGTCTGGGGGTCACGCTGCCCCTGGGCGATGGCACGCAGGATGCGCATGCCGGTGACGCCGGCGATGCTCGACACGGCCAGGTCCAAATGAACATTCATCTGGACCAGCACTTTGAGCATCATCTGCAAGAGCTTGGCTGCCTCGGTGATCAGATGCTCGCGATGCCGCCACAGCGTCCGCAACGCCAGCACCTCGTGCGCGGGTCGAAAACAGCTCTTGAGCTGGCCACAGGCGTGCATCTGCTGCAGCCAGACCGCATCGCAAACGTCGGTCTTCTTCTTGAGGTTGCGGGCCAGGCTGCGTGGATCGACCACCACCACTTCGAAGCCCTGGCTTTCCAGGAAGTCGCATAAGCACATCCAGTAGACGCCGGTCGATTCGAGCACGACGCTCGTGACGCCGCAGTGGCGTAACCACTCGGCCAGCGTCTGTAGGTCGGCGGTATAGACGCCGAAGGTACGAACGGGCTGCGGATCGCAAGCGGGGTCGACGGCGACGACGTGGCTGGCGCTGCCGACGTCGATGGCGGCGGCACAGGGCCGGACGATGCGGGGCGGCGGGATGGGCTGGCGTGTCTTCTTCCGAGGCATGAGGACCTCCAACGACGGTGAGGGACGGGCGAAGAAAATGTCGGCGGAGGATGGGTCGAACGAAGGACGAGACTTTCAAGCGGGCTCGCGGCACCAAGGAAAGTGAAGCCGACCCAAGGGCCAAGCTCAAGCACGGGCTTAGAGGCACCAGATCAAACGCGGCCACCGCGCTCCGCCGCCACAAAGAAGAGCTAGAGAAGCGCAGTGCGAACGGAAAGCCGATGGCCTGTCAGGTTCATAGCGGAACGTGTGCCAGGGACTGGCATCAGCCCTCAAGCTGATCCTTGGTCGGCGGGGCGGGTCCGCACACACGGAATTATATCGACCTGGCGCCTGGCGCTGAAATGTGAAGGCGCATGTCATGATTTGACAAGGGATTGCGACTCGTGCGCCAGGTCGCATATAATTCTCGACGAATTTAGCTCGAAGTGGGAATTCTGGGCGAGCCCGCACCGCCTTCCGTCGCCTCGACCCGGCTAGCGAAGCACCCGCGATCCAGCCTTCGCGGACTGCTGCATACGATTCCCTGGAACCCGTTTTTTCGCACGGGTCCCGCGAGAAGGGCCGGCCGGCGCGTACAATAGAATGTCCCGTTCGCTCCGCGGAGAGACCCGATGCCGTCCCCTGCCGACCGCTGGATCGCCGAACGCATGAGTCACATCGAATCGTCCGGCATCCGCAAGGTGTTCGAGCTGGCCCGGAGCCTCAAGGACCCGGTCAACCTCAGCATCGGGCAGCCGCATTTCGACGTGCCGGAGCCGATCAAGGCGGCCGCCAAGGAGGCCATCGACCGCGGCCACAACGCCTACACGGTGACGCAGGGCATCGCCGAGCTGCGAGCGAAGGTCGCCCACGACGTGCGCCGCCGCTACGGCCATCCCGACCGTGAAGTCGTCATCACCAGCGGCACCAGCGGCGGGCTTGTCCTGGCCCTGCTGTGCACCGTCAATCCCGGCGACGAGGTCATCGTCTTCGATCCCTATTTCGTCATGTATCCCGCACCTGGTCGCCCTGGCCGGCGGGACGACGAAGTACGTCAGCACCTACCCGGATTTCCAGATCGATGTGGACCGCGTCCGCGCGGCGCTGACGCCGCGCACCAAGGCGATCCTCGTCAACAGCCCGGCCAATCCAACCGGGGTCAGCTGCGGCCCGCGGCCACCTGCGCGACCTGGCCCAGCTCGCTCGGCAGAAGAACGTGCTCCTCATCAGCGACGAAATCTACCGCGCCTTCTGCTTCGACGAGCCGTTTTCCAGCCCCGCGGAGGTCAACGAGGACGTGCTGGTGTTCGACGGCTTCAGCAAGTCGCACGGCATGACCGGCTGGCGGCTCGGCTTCGCGCACGGCCCGCGCCGGGTGATCGACGGAGATGATCAAGCTGCAGCAATTCACGTTCGTCTGTGCTCCCAGCATCGTGCAGTGGGCCGGCGTCACTGCCTGGGACACCGATGTGTCCGGTCACGTCGCCGACTATCGCCGGAAACGCGATCGCATCTGTGCGGGTTTGCAGGATCGCTTCGAGATCGTCCGACCGGGGGGGGCCTTTTACGTCTTTCCGAAGGCCCCGTGGGGCAGCGGCAGCGAGTTCGTCGCCGAGGCAATTCGCACAGTCGCTCTGATCATCCCAGGCAGTGTTTTCAGCCAGCAGGACACGCATTTCCGCATCAGCTACGCGGCCTCGGATGCCACCATCGATCGGGGGGTAGAGATCCTCAATCGGCTGGCACGGCGTTGAGGCCGCTCGGCGGCTTCACAAGACTTGCGAAACCGCCAGCGGCCGATGTATCCATCCGTATCGTAACGCCCGCGGCAGTCAGGGTTGACTGGCCGGCGCGGAAAGTCACAATGAATAAGGTTTCGGGTGTCGGCCCTTGGAGTCTCTCCACGACCGAAAGGACCGAAGGCAATGACGAAGGCAACGCTCAGGGGTCTGCTCGGGGGAATGACGATATGGCTGGTGCTGGCCCTGCCGCTGCGTGCCGCGGAGGACGTTGGGAAGCCCAGTGCCTACGTGGTGCTGATCGGCGTGGGCAAATACAGCGACGCCGCCATTCAGAGCCGACCGCATGCCGAGGACGATGTCCAGGCGCTTTACGATGTCTTTACCGACAAGGCCTACCTGGGCATGCCGAAGGACCACATCAAGCTGCTCCTGGGCGGTGCCAAGGACGAGAAGCGAAGCAGTCAGGAAGCCACCAAGGAGAACATCCTGCAGGCCGCGAAATGGTTGGCCAAGGAGGCGAAGCGGGACGACCTGGTCGTTTTCACGTTGATCGGCCAGGGGGCGGCCCTGGGCGAACACGCCGACCGCATGGCCTATTTCGCGACCGACTCGGACGTGAAAGACCCGGTCAAGACGGCGGTCCTGGCCACTTCCCTGGGCGACGACCTGGACAAGCTGCAAGAGCCACCGCGTCTGCATGTTCGTGGATGTGTTCTTCAAGGGGTACAGGCCCGCCAAGGGCTCTCCGGCCGATCCGAACCTGTCGTCAGGCAACCTGTTCAAGGAGTTCCTGGGCAAGGACAGCGGCGAGGAAGACCTCGGCGCCCCGGCCGGGCCCTCTTCTTGGCCAGCGGCAACGGCCGCTACCTGTCGCCCGACGGCGACAAGCACGGCACCTTCACCCAGGTCCTCCTCGACGGCCTCAAGGGCAAGGCCGATAAGGAGGGGTACGAGCCCGACGGCGTGGTCACCGCCGACGAGCTGGCCGAGTACATCAAAACCGAACTGCCCCCCCTGGTCCGCAAGCGCGTCGCCAACGAGAAGCAACGCCCGAGCTATGCGGTCTATTTTGGCGAAGATGCCCACATTCGTCTTGACCCACAATCCCGCGGTCGAGGCCGGCGTCAAGCAGCGCCTGGACAAATTCGCCGCCCTGGCCAAGGGCGACAACAAGCTCACGCGCGAAATCGTGCAGGAAGGCAAGGCCCTGCTCAATCGCATGCCCAAGCTCGAGCTGCAACGCGACCTCCGCAAGGAGTACCAGGCCCTGACCGACGGCAAGGAGCCGGTCGACAAGTTCCTCGACCAATCGCACGAAGCTCCTGGCCGACATGAAGCTCGATCACACGACCGCTCGCGATTTCGCCAAGACAGTCCTCGACGCGGTCGATCTCGTCAAAGACAAATACGTGAAGGATGTCACCAAGGGCCAGCTGGTCGAGTGGGCCATTCGCGGACTGTACCGCTCGCTGGACGAGAAGATTCCCGAGGACATCGCCCGGAAGCTCGGCGACGTCCGGACCATGAAGGACCGCGAGTTGCTGCCCTTGCTGACCGACGTGCGCGAGCGCCTTGGCAAGCGGGAGGACCTGGCTAACCACAAGGACATCGACGACACCCTCTTGCGGATGCTGCGCCACCTGGACCCCTACACCACCTTCTACACGCCGGACGAGCTCAGGCACGCCGAATCGGACGTGTCGGGCGAATTCATCGGCGTTGGCATTCAGATTCGGAAAGACAGCGACGCCGACCAGCTCCAGGTCATCACGCCGATCTACGGGAGCCCGGCCTTCAAGGCAGGCATCCAGGCGGGCGACCTGATTGTGGCCATCACCCGTCTGGTGGACGACAAGGGCGACCCACTGGGGAAGCCGGAGGTCATCCCGACCAAGGGCCTGAATGTCAATGACGCTGTAAAAAAGATTCTGGGCTTGCCGGGGACCAAGGTGAAGCTGACGGTCCAGCGCAAGGGGGCCGACAAGCCGATCGAGGTGGAGCTGCTGGCGGCAACCGGTGACCACCGAATCGGTCTTCGGCGTGCGCCGCCGGGACGATGCCAGCTGGGACTATTGGTTGGATGCCGACAAGAAGATCGCCTATGTCCGCCTTTTCCAGTTCCAGCGCAACACGACCCACGACCTGGCCGAGACGATGGCCAAGCTGAAGGACCGGGGCATTCGCGGGCTGGTGCTCGACCTGCGCTTCAACCCCGGCGGCTACCTGGATGTGGGCCGGGATGTCACCGACCTGTTCATCGACGACGGCGTGATCGTGGAAATCCGCCCGCGCAAGGGAGCGGCCCTGGTGATGCGCGGCAGCAAGCTGGGATCCTACCGCCACGAGTTGCCAGGCCGCGATGACGTGGAGGAAAAGGCCCTGCCCAGCTACACCGAGTTTCCCATGGTTGTACTGGTCAACGGCCTCAGCGCCAGTGCCAGCGAGATCGTGTCGGCCGCGCTGCAGGACCACGGGCGGGCGCTCATCATGGGCGAACGCAGCTACGGCAAGGGCAGCGTGCAGCAGATCTTCAACCTCGAAAAGGACCCCAGCGACTCCAAGAAGGTCCTGAGCAAGATCAAGGTAACCAATGCGTCGTTCTGGCGGCCCAGCGGCAAGAACCTGAACAAGCGCAGCACCCAGGGCCGGCCCGAGGACGAGTGGGGCGTGCTTCCCGACAGGGTGATTCCTCTGGAGCCGGCGGAGCGGTTCGAACTCCAGGAACACCTCCGCACTGCGGAGATCATTCGCTCGGCGGACTCTCTGAGCACCGATACAGCGAAGGAAGGCTTCAAGGACAAGCAACTCGATGCGGCCCTGGACTACCTGCGCGAGCAGGTCAAGATTGCGAAGAAGGCAGAAGCTCCCAAGAAAGCCGGGTAACCCCGGTTCCCGACGCCGCAAGCGATTTGGCCCCAAGCCGCACAGTCCCTACAGGCCCACGGGATCGACCCCGTGGGCCTTTTTTCGTCGGTCGGGGTCGGTTGCCGCCTCAAGTTTCCTGGCGCATGATTAGGGCACGGGCGTGTGTGCGGGGCCGATCCCATCCGGCGCCTCCCCGCGTGTTGTGGCGTGCGCCTGTCTAAACCTCCTTCGAGTCTGCAAGGATAAAGGAACGTGGTCATGGTCCGCGCACGTTTGGCCCGCGTGGCCCTGGTGGCTGCCCTGGGGCTCGCCTCGGGCTGCTCGAGCATGTCGCCTTGCTCCGGCAACTGCTCGCTGATGTCGCGCCTCACAGGTTTCTTCCGGCACGATCGGTCGTCGACCGAGGTGGTCGGGACACCGATCGAGGGGCCAGTGATCGCCGATCCGGGGTCCTTCGAGGCGCCGCCCACATTTGGGCTGCCGCCACAGTCGGCGCCACCTCCGCTCTTCCCAGCACCGCGCCCAACGATCACCAACGAGGCGCAGCGCATGCCCTATCAGCCGTGATTCGCAGACAGAGCAGCGGGGAGTCCGTACTCAGTACTCAGTACCGATTACCGGCTCCCCGTGGGACGAATCCCATGCTCGATGCCACCGGCAAGAAGCTGCTCCGCCTTCTCGAATCCGACCGTGCCTTGGAACTCCGCTGCGCCGCGGCCGCCGTCCTCGGTGAACTGGGCCTGCGTGACTCAGAAGTCGCACGCGCGGTGTGCGACGGCCTGGCCGATCCGGAGGCGGCGGTCCGCGTCCGGTTACTTACGGCTGCGGGACAACTCCGCATCGAGAGTGCCCTGCCGCAGCTCCTCAAGAAGATTGAGGAAGGCGGCGACGAATCGGAACGGGCGGCGCTGGCGGCGGCCAAGCTCGGCGCCAAGGCGACAAAGCGCTCCAGGACCTCATGCACAAGGTCGCCCCGGGCCTGCGGCGGCGCATCGCCGGGGCGCTGGCGGCGGCGGGCACGGCCAGCGCCGAAAACGCGGCCATGGAGGCCCTCCTCGATCACGACCCCGGCGTGGTCGATGCGGCCGCCCGCGTCCTCAGCACCGCCATTCCCACCCTGAGTCCCAGCCAGCGGCTGGCGCTGGCCGATCACTTGCTCGAAGTTTTGACGCGGTCGAAGAAGGGAACACTTCTGCCGGCATCCGAGTCGGCCGTCGTCCGCCTGCTGGCGGCACTGGCCGATCCGCGGGCCGAGGCCTGGTTCTGGGAGCGCATTCAGCCGGGGCACCCGGTCGAGGTGCGCGGCGCCGCCCTCCAGGGGTTGAGCAAGGCCGCCCCGCCCGGCAAGGACCACCTCAAGCGGTTGCTCGTCTGCGCCGCCGATCCTGATTTCCGTGTGGCCGCCCCGGCCCTGATGATCCTGCGCGGCTTCACTGTCTCCGAGCGCCAGCTCCCCGACTGGCTTACGCTATTCGACGCTCCCGACGTGGCGGTTCGCCGCTTGGTTCTGGAGAAACTGGGCGACCGCGACACGGAGGCAGTGGCAGCGGCGCTGTTGCGGCAGTTGCGCCACCCCGACCGGCCCCTGCGCGAAGAGGCTCTGGGCCGACTGGCTCAGCTGAGTACCGGTCGCGCGGCCCTGGCCGAGGCGCTTCTGAATGCCGACACCCCCGATGTGGCATGGGCGCTGGCGCGGATCCAGGAGCCGTTCGTTGCCGGCTACGATGCCGCGCACCAGCGTCGCCTTTTCAACCAGGTCTGCACCTACTTGGAGGCCGCTGACCGCCGCGCCGATGCCCTGCTGCACCTGCTGCGGGCGGCCGATGCCCCGGGTCTGCGCGATCGCCTGGAGGAGCGAGCTCTGGCCCTGCGTAAGAAGAAGCACTACGACACGGCCCTCATCTACCTGCGGCTGCTCGCGCGCGACCCGGCCTGCGGCGCCTCCATCCGGCTCGAGGCCGCTGCCTGCGCCTTGAAGGCCTCGGCCCACGATTTCTCGGTCGAGGCCCGCGCCGCCGACCCAAGCCTGGGGCAGTTCGCTCGTCTGATCGGCAGCCACGAGGCAGAAACTCTCGAGTATGTCCAGAAAGCGAAATGGCTGGAGCCGGAGGACCTGTTCTATCTGGGGTTTCACTTTGCGGAAAAGGACCGGGCCGAGAAGCACTTCGGCGGCGAGATGTTACGCTTGACGATCAAGCGCTCGCCCAAGTCGAAATTGGCGAAAAACGCGAAGAGCAAACTGCGCGGCGAGGGATTAGAGTGAGGCTAGCCGCGACCCGGAGGGGAGCGCTGGTCGCCAGCGCTCCCCTCCGGGTCGCGGCTAACCTTACTTCTTTGCCTCGAGCAACTCCTTGAACGCCCCGCACAGGATCGGCGCCGTCTCGGGCCCCACGCTATTTTCTTCGCCGTACTGGGCCTTTTGACGGCCATAACAGAACGGCGGCTTCACGTCCCACTGCCGCTTGGGGATGATGTAGCCGACCTCATCATTGGCCAGGCCGATCATCATCCGATGTGGCCCGTGCATCTGCTTGTAGATAGCCGGCTCGATGGGGGCCTCGGGGAAATCGGCGCCGAGATCGACCGGGTCCTGCACCTTGTCGAGCACCAGCTCGGGATAGATTTCGCCGGGAATGGCCGCTGCCTCGAGGTCACCCAGCCGCAACCAGCCGACCTCGGTTTTCAGGCACAGCGGCTTCTTCGTCTCCTTGGCGTCGGCCGGCTCCGCCTTGTAGGGATCGCCCGTCCAGAGGAATCCTTGCCGGTCCAGAACGCCGATCTTGCGACCGAGAAGATAGGCCTTGTTGTCCATAGGGAGAAACACGGCGCGGGTCCGGGCCTCGATCGGCGTCAGTGTCACCGGCTTCGCGGCCGCCAGCGCCCGGTCGGCCAGCTCGCCGACCAGGTGGCCGTAGCGCTCGGTGATCTCGAACGAGTCCTTGGGTAAGACCTTGCCCTTTGGGTCCTTGATTTCGAGGTGCATCGAGGTCATCAGCCCGCCGACAGTGCCAGTGAGGTAAACGATGGGGCAGCCGTGCTTGTCGCTCAGGTGCTTGACGGTGAAACCGACGAAATCGGCGCTCAGTTGCGTGTTCTTGCTGCCCAGGGTTTCGGGATGGCAGTTCCATTGCACGATGATACCGGCGGGCTTGCGGTCGGCGGCGCTGGAAGCGGATTGTCGTCAGTTCATCGTGCTTGACGTACGGTTCGCGCGCGTCGTGCAGCAAGTCGGGGGCTTTCGCCGTGCCCAGCACCGCACTAACGGGCTGGGCAGCGGTGGCGGCGGCCTGGACGAGCTTGACGATCTTCTCCTCAACGCCTCGCACATAGTCCTTATCGATGCCGCTCTGAAACGGGCTGGCGCCCCACAGGCCCAGCGTGTCCGGCCCTTCGTGGTTGTGCGTGCTGGAGACAAGGACGTAGGTGAAGCCGGGTAGGGCCTCGCGCACCCGAAGGACATTGGCATGAAAGAAGCCGACAAGATCGACAGAGACGAGGGCTACCTTCCGGTCCTCGTGCTCCAGCACCACGGCGCGGGCGAACAGCGGGTCGTGGACGCCAGTGGCGATGCGATTGTGGCCGAAGCCCGCCATGAAAACGGGAATCTTGCTACCGACCGTGGGCGTGATATCGACCTGGGCGAAGCCGGCCTTCAAGTCCGCCGACCGAGCCGCGGCACCGGACATCGCCAGTGCGGCAACGACTGCGAGGCAGCGTGTCGTCATGATCCGATCTCCTGTTTAGCCGCCGCCCGGCGGGCGGCGGCTAAGCTGCGCCGGCACACTCTTCCATGTAGCGCAGGCTCTCACGTGCAATCGTCTCCGCGTCCGGGCTGTAGTCGAAGACTTCCACCGAAACCCATCCGCTATAGGCGGTATCCTTCAAGGCCTGGAAGATGGGGACGAAATCGGTGGTGCCGAAGCCGGGACCACGCCGGTTCACGTCGTTGGCGTGGAAGTGACCCGTGCGCCTGGCGTGCCGACGGATCAGCTCGGGTGCCGGCCCGTCCGTGCTCATCGCCTTTACGTCAAGATGGAGTTGAAAACTGGGATGGTCGAGGCGTTCGAGCAGCTCAATGGCCTCGGCGGCGGCGTTGAGGAAGTCGGCCTCGGGCGGCGACAGCGGCTCCAGGCACAGCCGCACGCCCGCGGCGGCCAAGCCGGGGGCAGCCCGGCGGAAGGTGTCAACGGCGTGCTCTGCGGCCTGTTCGCGCGTTTCCCCGGCCGGGATGCGGCGCTGCCCCGGCGAGCCAAAGACCAGGATGTCGCCCCCCAGGTCGCGGCAGCAGCGGGCCAGCTCGACGAGGTAATCGGCCGTGCGCCGCTGGGTGGCCTCGTCGGGGCTCGTGAGCTGCAGGCCTTCGGTCTTGGCCAGCAGCCAGTGCAGGCCCAGGATCGTGAGTCCGCACTCCTCGGCCTGGCGGCGGAGTTCGCGGCGGCGGGCGGCGGAAACGTCGGTGATGCGCGGCGCCAGAGTGAAGGGGGCGATCTCGAGCCCGGTGTAGCCCAGACCGGCGACAAACCGGCAAACCCGGCCGTGGTCCCACCCCTCGAAGGTCTCATTGCAAATGGCGTAGCGGAACGGCATCGGGACACCCCAGGGGCTATTTTCGCTCCAGTTTCACCGTTTCTTGGTTGCTGAAGGTCAGTTCCAACGGGCCGGTGCTCTTGCGGACCTGGTCGTAGTATTCGGTGGGATTGGAGACGCTTCGACCGTTGACTCTGACGATGACGCGGTCCACGGGAATGTTGGCCCGGGCCGCGGGACTGTTAGGGGCGACCTCGCGCACCACCACCCCGGGAAGGACGCGGGCATTGAAGTCGCCGGCTCGGATCAGCGTGCTGGTGTAATCGACGCGCAAGCCTCCCATTGCGGGGGGACGCTCTGATGCGATGAACGTCCCCGGGATGTGGAACTTGACCAGCCTCACGGTATACTCGCGCGGCGTGTCCTTGAGCGTGGGGGCGACCTCGATCTTGATGGGTCGTCCGGCCAAGGCGGCGCCGATGGCCAGGTACAGATCGTCCCGATTGCGCGTCGGCAGGCCGTCCACCCGCACCAGGTACTGATTGGGTGCGATGCCTGCCTGGGCCGCCGGCAAGCCGGGGGTGACCTCGGTGAAATGTGTGCTGCCGCCTTCATTGGCGGGTCCGAAGCGCACGCCGAGGAAGCCATATTCCACTTCTCGGCCCGCTTTGAGCGTCTCAATGATGCGCCGCATGGCGGCGGTGGTCGGTACGGCAAATCCGCCCGGCCCATCCCCACCGGCGGTGGCGGCCAACGCGCTGGTGATGCCGATCAACTCTCCCCGAATGTTCAGCAGCGCCCCGCCGCTGCATCCCGAGTTGAGCCGTGCGTCGGTCTGGATCAGGCTGCCGTAGAAGTGGTACAGTTTCTGCCCGTATTCCGGGTCGAAAGCGCCCCCAGGCGGCTCTTGCCGCTGAGGCATCTTGCTGATGATGCCCCAGCTGGCGCTGGGACCGGTGTCCTTGAAGCCGGCCACGAAGCTGTTCGTTCAGCGCCAGCACATACTGGCCCGGGCGCGCCTTCTCGCCGGCTCCCAGCGGCAGGGCCTTCAATTCCCTGGGAGGATTGAGCAGCTTTAGCACGGCCAGGTCGCTGCGCGGGTCGGCGGCGTGGATGTCGGCATAACTCCCCTTCAGGCCCGGTACCCGGACGTAAACCTTAGTGGCTTCCCGCACGACGTGGTAGTTCGTCAGGATCAACCCGGACGGATCGATCACGATTCCGCTGCCGAAGGATTCGGGGATGTGGGCGCCGTTGGCCAGGTCGAGGCGGTTGATGAGGGCCAGCTGCGTGCGGTTCTTGCCCTTGTCGGCTTCCTTGCGGAGACCGTCGCCGTCGAAGGCCCCCAGCCGGCCCGGCCACTCGGCGGACGGTAAAGGTCCGAACTGCTTGTACGCCTCACTCCTCGACACCAGGATGCAGACCACGGACGGCGAGGCCCGCTTGATGGCGGCGACATTCGCGTCCTCGATGGCGGCGAGGATGTCGTCGGGCAACGGCTTGTCGGCGGCGGGAACCGAGGCGGCCAGCAGCGCCAATAGGCCGCCGGCCACGGCGGTACGGAACATGGAGGAGCCCCCCGGGGTCGAAACCTGGTGCAACATCCTATACGTTGTACCGCGGCGCCGGGGGGTTTTCCAGTTGATAGTTACCGGAGTTTCGCCGCCGCCCGGAGGGCGGCGGCTAAACGGGCTGCTCGGTCATTCGTCGGCTGCCGCCGTCTGGCGTCGGCCGCGCGGAGCCGGAACCTCGTCCGTATGGCCGTTCTCTTCCGGCTGACCCGTCGGGGCCGAGCCAACAAGCCCGCGTTTCTCCAGCACCTTCTTCTCAATCTCGTCCACCAGGGCCGGGTTGTCGCGCAGGTATTGCTTGGCGTTTTCGCGGCCATTCCCCAGCTTCAGCTCGCCGTAGCTGTGATGCGAACCGCTCTTGGTGATGATCTTGTCCTCCAGCGCCAGGTCGATCAGGTCCCCTTCGCGGCTGATGCCGTTGGAGTGCATCAGGTCGAACTCGGCCTGCTTGAACGGCGGGGCAATCTTGTTTTTGACCACCTTCGCCCGCACCCGCGAGCCAACCGTCTCCTCGCCGTCCTTGACCGTGGTGACCTTGCGCACCTCGATCCGGCAGGAGCTGAAGAACTTGAGCGCCAACCCGCCGGAAGTCGTCTCCGGGTTGCCGAACATCACGCCGATCCTCTGGCGAATCTGGTTGATGAAGACGACGCAGGTCTTGGTCTTGGCCACCGAGGGGTTGAGCATGCGCAGCGCCTGGCTCATCAGTCGGGCCTGCATGCCGACGTGGGCATCGCCGATTTCGCCTTCCAGCTCGGCCTTGGGCACCAGGGCGGCCACTGAGTCGATGACGATGATGTCTACGGCATTCGACCGGACGAGCATCTCGGCGATCTTCAGCGCCTCCTCGCCGTTGGCCGGCTGGCTGACGAGCAGGGCTTCGAGGTCCACGCCGATACGTTTCGCCCAGGAGGGATCGAGGGCGTGTTCGGCATCGATGAAGGCGGCGACACCGCCCAGCTTCTGGGCGCGGGCCAAGGCGTGTAGGGCCACGGTCGTCTTGCCGCTCGACTCGGGACCGAAGATCTCGATGATGCGGCCCCGCGGCAACCCCTTGCCGCCCAGCGCGATGTCGAGACTCAGGGCCCCGGTGGGGATGCCCTGGATGTCCAGGTGTGTCGAATCGCCCAGTTGCATGATCGCGCCCTTGCCGAACTGGCTTTCGATCTGGGCCAGGGCATTCTTCAGCTCGCGGTCGCGCGTCGGGTCCGGCATGTCTGCTCCTCGCTGGCTAGAGGTCGGGATGCGATTGACCGGCTGCATGAGCACTCCTTATACCGCAACCGGCGGAGCCCTCGCCAGCCCCGGGTTCGCGGATCATGGCTTGTGAGGGCGGGCGAAGTGTACGTTTGTGAGTATATCCGATGCGGAGCGAAATGCAAGCTCAGTAGTCGAACTGGCAACGATCTCGTTAGAATTTCCTCACGTGCCCTCTGAGTCGTTCCCATCGCTACCGGGGATTCCAATGGCCGCGATCGCGATGCCGACTGTCCGCCGGGCCGCTTTTTCGCATTCTCGACGCATGGCGGGGAATGGTCCGATGGTCCTGGCCGGAGTTCGCTGGCAGACCTACGAGGCCCTTCTTGACGATCTCAGCAATCATCACACCCGTCTTACCTATGATCGTGGGAACCTGGAAATCATGGCCCCCCAGTTCCGGCACGAGAGCTACGCGGGCGTCCTCGGCGAGCTGGTGACGGCCCTGGCTGCGCTGGCGAAAGTTCGGGTGAAGAGCGCCTGGTCCACCACCTTCCGGCGCCAGGACCTCGAACGGGGCCTCGAGCCGGACCGCTGCTTCTACATTCAGCACCTGGCCGCGGTGCTCGGCAAGCTGGACATCGACCTGCGCCACGATCCGCCGCCCGACCTGGCGATCGAGATCGACATTCACAGCAGCTCCCTGGATCGTCTGGGGATTTACGCGGCCCTGGGCATCCCCGAGGTGTGGCGTTTCGATGGAGAGTCCTTCGAGGTGCTCGTGCTGAACTGCGCCACCGACGGCTACGACCGTGCCGCCGCCAGTCCTACTTTCCCTGCCCTTCCCGTGGCCGACGTGGCCGCACTGCTGCACGAAGTCGTCGCGCTGGATGACGAGACCTTGGAGCGCCGGGTTCGCGCCTGGGTGCGAAAATACGCCCGCAGTCCGACAACCAAGCGCCCGAAACGCCGCAAAAAGAAGTGACCGCCGCAGCACCCGTCAAACCGCTGGCTTGGAACGCCCGCGGAACAGCTCCTGCCCCCGCGCAGCTGCTCGCCGCCACTCCTCCGGGCGCAGCAGACACGGATAATACGCCAGCGCCACCAGCGAGAACGGTCCCACGTCCATCAGCACCAGGATGCCCAGGTGCATCGCCACGCCGGTCATCATCCAGAGGCCGCGCAACGGCAATCGGTTGCACAGGGCCCGGAGCCGGCCGGGCCGCTCACGAGTCCGGCGATACCAGAGCACGACCAGCAATAACGGAGCGGTACATTCCCAGATCCAGGTGGTCGCCGTCGCAACTTGCGTCAGCGGATAGACATGGGCCAGCCAGGTCATGTCCCAGCGCTGCCAGGTTGGCTCCTGGAGGATGTAGTACAGCGCCGAGAAGCCGTCCGCGGGGGTCCAGGAGCGACTGAGCTTGTGCATCCCCGTGGACCAGTAGACAAGCACGATCTGATAAATGGCCAGGTAACGCGGCCAGGCGGACACCGGCACTGCGCTGACCCAGCGGCCGGTGCGCAGACGGCAATCCAACGACAGTGTGGCCGTTGCCCCGGCCAGCACCAGCAGCCAGAGGGCGTTAGTCAGTAGCCAGTCGTAGGCGCCGGTGGCGTTGCCATTCAGCCCGGTGAGGGCCATGGTCCCTTGCAGGGCCAGGAACGCTGTCACTCGGCCGCCGGCCCCCAGTGCCAGTAGTAGCCCAAGTAGTAGTGTAGCCGCCACCACCACCCAGACCGTTCCCGGATGAACCCCGCCGAGCCACTGGAACAGGCGCGACCCGTTGATTTCGGTCGCCAGGCCCCCATCGGCCGGTCCCAGCCAGATGACCGGGACCATGCCGGCAAGCACCACGCTGCCGATGGCGTAAAGGATGCAGAGCCCGCAGCCGATCCGGAACAGGGCCAGGGATGTGCCGGTCTCGCGCTCCGCCAGTAGGGCCGCCCAGCGGCCCCAGAAACCGCGGCGGAGCGGGACGGCGTCGGTCGTCATCGTGCTGCCTCCAGGTTCAGCACCATTTCGGGGACGAATTCGCCGGTTACCGGAAGGCCGGCTCGGGCCTCGGCCGGCGCTGGCGTGTGAAACTTGAAGAAGCGTACGCGAATCCGGCCAGCCTGCGGGAAGTCGTGCGCCGCCTGCCGCGCGATCCAGCGGGCTAACTGGCCGAAGTCGTCGAACTCGGCCACGTAGCGATACCAGCTGAGCCGATAGAGAAACGGTCGCATCCGGTAATGGTCGAGCTGCGTGGACAGCCAGGCATGCTCCGGATCGCGCTGCACATAGACCGGCCGCCAGGCGCTGTCTTCTTCCACGTCGATGAGCAACTGCGACGGATAGCGGTGGGGCCCGGCGAACATCCGCCACGACTGAAAGGTGCCGCACATGCCGTAGTAGCGACCGAACAGGCCGATGGGCCGGCTGCGGACGGATTCATAGGCCGACGCCACGTTATAGAGATCGTCCTCGAATTCCGCCTGCGTGATGGGGTAGCCCCAGCGATTGAGCCGGCCAGTCCAGTCGGCCAGTTCTTCCTGCACCGTGGGGTCCTGCCAGGCCCAACGGCTCAGACCCTCGCCGGGGGATGGGAGGGCGAGCCAGGTGATGGCGATCAGGTGCAGGATGACCAGGATGGCGCGGAGGTGGGCAAACCAGCCAAGGGGTGGGGGCGGAAATTGTGACGGTGTGCTCATGGGTTGGCCCCCGCGGGTCGAGGAGCAACGTCACTCCATGTACTCCCTGAAATCGTCCAGCGGGGCGTTGACGTCCGGACGGAAACACGCCACTATTCCTACGGGTTGCGGGCAAAATCAATCTGCCGTGCCCCGTTTTCAAGCTTTCAGATTCAGTTTGGCTCGCAGTCGGAATCGATCACGTAGCCGATGGCCTTGATCACTTCCCGGAACGTCATGTCGTCCAGCTTGTCCAGAGGGCCAGCGGAAAGGTCAATCCGAGCAACACGAATCGGTCCCGCACTTTCCCCTTGCACCACGCTGTCCTGCGTCAACCCGAACTGCCCTGCCCTCACCGGGACGCAGTTGGCAAGCCTCGATCGGATGGCGAACTTCTGGGAGGTAATCAGTGCGGCGATAACGTACTTGCCCCGGTTGAGATCTTCACGCGAGACGATGACCACCCGGTGCTGCTGCCCCGGTGGCACGTCGGCCATGTAGATTTCGCCGGGCTGGATCATTCGTTCGCCATCTCCGAACGGGCTTCTTCTACCGCGTCGGCCCACGCTTCTTGTTCGGCCTCGTCTTCGGCCTGCTCAAGGAGCGGGCGCAGGCTGGCATAGACATCCGCCCGCACCAGGACGTACTCCGTGCCGGTGGCGGGATCGAGCACGCGGGCCGCATCCCCGTTGACGGGCAATGCCTGCCGCTGCTGTTCGGTAAGTTCGATCATTGAAGCCTCCTTCCCCGCATCTTACCAACAACGCTTTGCCGTGGCGTGTCACTCCTCCCGCTCCCGCACGCTAAACTCCAGCTTCCACCGCTGCTTGCTGTCCCGGCTCAGGCACCACAATTCCAGTGTGCCCGACCTCGGTCACCTTGCTGTGCAGGTGCACCGGCACCGTCTGGCCGGTCTGCCCCGCCGCCTCCAAGCGTGGCCGTCATCGGGCTCATCTCCTCGATCTGCCCTTCCCACTCCTCGACCAGCGTGCCGACCGCATCGGTACGGCGGACGGTGGAGCCGAGGAAGCGGAACTCGGCCTCGGTGCCGACCACCAGGCCGAACTCCTGGCCCGGCACGTCGGCCTCGGTCCCTTCCTCCATGCCGAAGGGGACAACGCACAGCGCCTTGAGCGGCGGCGAGGCGCCGGGGACGGCGGGCAACGACGACTCGATGCCGACATAGTATGCCCGGGCGGTGCCGCCGCGGATGCGGATGCCCTGGCCGCGGCGGACCAGGCCGTAGTAGGCGGCGCCCCGCGCCACCGCCAGGTCGAGATCGCCGCCGGGCAGCACCTTGACCGCGGGGCCGCCCGGTCGTCTTGGCCCATGTGTTCAGGACCGTGGCCACGCGCTCGCGCAGGGGCTCCGCCTTGAAGACGCCGCCGTTGAATAGGAGGGCCGTCGGGCCCGCCTTAACCGGGGGGCTGACGCCCCCCGCTCGCCGGCGCTTGCGGGGCGGTGCGTGCTGTGCCAGCACCTCGGCCTGGCGGTGAAGGAAGGCGGCCAGGTGCTTGGTGATGGCCGGGTCGCTGGCATAGGGCAGGCCCAGCTCCTGCAAGCCGACCGCCTTTTGGCGGCGCGGCTCGTCGTCCGGCGGACAATCCGGAAAGAAGCCGTCGATCAGGAGGCGTTCAGCGTCGGCACGGGCCAGCTCCCCCTTGAGCGTGCCGCCGATGACCCGGCTGCCGCGGCCCAGCACCGTCACCGGGGCACTGGTCAGTGACGGATCGGTAAAGAGGAGTTCCTTGGCGGCGCGGGCGCTGTGCCAGAGCATCAGCATCTGGCCGGCGTCGAGCTTGGTCCCCTTGGCGGCGAAGCCGGCGGCGGCGGCGTGGGCCAGGGCCAGGTCCATGTTGTCGCCGCCCAGCAGGATGTGGTCGCCGACGGCCACGCGGGTCAGGGCCAGGTTGCCGGCCTCCTCGCTGACGGCGATCAGCGTGAAGTCGGTGGTGCCGCCGCCCACGTCGCAGACCAGGATCACGTCGCCGATCTCGACCTGCTTGCGCCAGTCCTCGCCGCTGGCGTCGAGCCAGGCGTAGAAGGCGGCCTGCGGCTCTTCCAGCAGGGTGACGTGCTCCAGCCCCGCTGCCCGCGCCGCTTCCACCGTCAGCTCGCGGGCCACCGCATCGAACGACGCCGGCACCGTCAGGATGATGTCCTGGGCTTCGAGGCGGTTGTCGGCCACGCCGCCTGGCGACCTTCGCGTTCCAGGCTTCGCACAGGTGCTTGAGGTAGAAGGTGCTGGCTTCCAGCGGCGAAACGCGGCGCGAGTCGTCCGGGGCCTTCCAGGGCAGAATTGGCCGCGCCGATCGACGCCGGGATGGCACAGCCACGATTTGGCGGACGCGACCAGCCGCGTCGGCACCTGGCTGCCGTAGTTGCGGGCGAATTCGCCGACGGCGAAGTCGCGGTCCGGTGCCCACGGCAGGCGCAGGCTGCCGGCCGGCAATTCGTTCGGGCCCGGCAGGTAGAGGAATGACGGCAGCAGTGCGCGATCTTCGACGGCGCCGGGGCGGACTACTTGCGGGATGGGCAGGTGATGGACGACGGTATCGGCGCCGCTGCCGGCACCGGTATCGACGTAGGCGAGGGCGCTGTTGGTGGTGCCCAGGTCGATGCCGACGACGAACCGCGATGGCGACACGGGATTCTCCATTCACTGTGCCTGCCGCGCCGAGCGTTTGCGGTCGTTCTCCTTGAGGTACATCTTCCGCAGCCGGATGGCGCTTGGGCGTCACCTCGACCAGCTCGTCGTCTTCGATGTACTCCAGCGCCAGCTCCAGGGTGAATTGGCGGGGCGGCTTGAGGATGACCGCCTTGTCGGCGCCGGCCGCGCGGAAGTTGGTCAGCTTCTTCTCGCGGCAGATGTTCACCGGCAGGTCGTTATCGCGGCAGTGCTCGGCCACGATCTGCCCCTCGTAGACCTGTTCGCCCGCGGGAATGAACAGGATGCCGCGCTCCTGCAAGTTGTCCATCGCGAACGGCGTCGCCCGCCCTGTCTCGGTCGAGATCATGACGCCGTTGAGGCGCGCCGGGATGCTACCGCGCACCGGCTGGTAGTCGTAGAAGGTGTGGTGCATGATCGCCTGGCCGCTGGTCGAGTTCATCAGCCGCGTGCGCAGGCCGATCAGGCCGCGGGCCGGGATGGTGAACTCCACGTGCGTCAGCTCGTTGCGCGTCTCCATCTTCAGGCACTCGCCGCGGCGGTTGCCCACCAGCTCCATCACCGGGCCGATCGACGTGGACGGCACATCGACCACCAGGTACTCGATCGGCTCGTGCGTCTTGCCGTTGACCTCCTTGGTGAGCACCTGCGGCTTGCCGACCGACAGCTCGTACCCCTCGCGGCGCATGTTTTCCAGCAGGATGCCCAGGTGCAAGATGCCGCGGCCGGCCACGTGGAACTCGTCGCGTTTCACCTCGTCCTCGCGGACGCGCAGGGCGACGTTCGACTCCAGCTCCTTCATCAGGCGATCGCGGAGTTGGCGGCTGGTGACGTACTGCCCCTCCTGCCCGGCGAAGGGCGAATCGTTGATGCGGAAGATCATCTCCAGCGTCGGCTCGTCCACGGTGATCGGCGGCAGGGCGACGGCGTTCTCGAAGTCGGCGATGGTGTCGCCGATATGAACGTCATCGATGCCGACCACGGCGCAGATGTCGCCGGCGGTGACCTCGTCGGTCTCCTTGCGGCCAAGGCGGTCGAAGGTGTAAAGTTGCTGCGACCTGATCGTCGATGCGGCTTGTCCGTCGTGCTTGAGCAGGGCGACGCGCTGGCCCTTCTTGATCTTGCCGGCGACGACGCGGCCGACGCCGATGCGGCCGACATAGTCGCTCCACTCCAGGCTGACGACCAGCATCTGCAGCGGGGCGTCCAGGTCCACCTCGGGCGGCGGCACCTTGGCCAGGATCATGTCGAACAGCGGGTGCAGGTCCTTGGCCGGCACGCTCAGGTCGGTCGTGGCGATGCCGTCGCGGCCCGGAGGCGTAGATCGTCGGAAAGTCCAGCGTCGCATCGTCGGCGTCCAGCTCCACGAACAGGTCGAAGACGGCGTTGAGCACGTCCACCGGCCGGGCGTCGGGCCGGTCGATCTTGTTGATGACGACAATGGGTTTCAGCCCGCACTCGAAGGCTTTGCGCAGCACGAACCGTGTCTGCGGCAGGGGCCCCTCGGCGGCATCGACCAGCAGCAGGGCGCCGTCGGCCATCTTGAGAACGCGCTCGACCTCACCGCCGAAATCGGCGTGGCCCGGCGTGTCGATGATGTTGACCTTGGTGCCACCGACCTGTAACGCGATGTTCTTGGCCAGGATCGTGATGCCGCGCTCGCGTTCCAGGTCGTTGGAGTCGAGGATCAGGCCGTGCTGCCCGCCCATGAGCTTGTCCAGCTCGCTGGCGCGGAACAGGCCGGACTGACGCATCATCTGATCGACGAGCGTGGTCTTGCCGTGATCGACGTGGGCAATAATGGCCACGTTGCGCAGGTCGTTGCGCTTCTTGAGCTTGACGTTAAGCATTCGCTCCATCCGTAGGCGTAAGCATCCTCGGAGCTGCGGCCGGCGGCCGTCTCGGGAGAGAGATTGTATTATAGGAGGGCTCTGGGCGGTGGCATAGGGATCAGACTGAGGCCGCCCGGCCCGGCTTGGCCAAGGTTCAAACTGGCCCGTGGCGGGGACATTGATCTCGGCCGCCGAAGCTGCTTCCTAACAAGCAGTTACACGAACCGCGAACAAGATTCACACTTTTGTTCCGATAGGGCGCCAGGTTACTGAGAGGGTGGGGGGGCAGGCGGATCCTGGAAACGGAAGTCACCCTCTCACTTCTTCCCGATACAGTAAAGTCGCTTGTCCGAGCGCAGAAAGAGTTGCCCCTGGCTGACGGCTGGGCTGGCGTTGAAGGTGCTGTCATCCGACACGGTGTTGTGAGCCAGCTCTGCGAACTTGGGGCTGGCGGCCAGGACGAAGGTGCCGCCCTTCTGAGTGACTGCGTAAATCTTGCCGTCGCCGATCGTCACCGAGGCGTAGGCCCCGCCCTTGAGACGCTTCGCGTAAACCTGCTCGCCGTCCTTGGCGTTCAGGCAATAGGCCATGCCGTCCTCGGTCACCCAGTAGAGATGCCCATCATAGACGGCGGGTGAGACGACATTGCTGCCGACAGGCTTGGTCCAAAGGAGGTTGGTGCTGCTCACATCGCCGGTGCCGCCCGCCTTGACCGCAATGGCTTTTTTGGCCCGGGCGCCGATCGTGTAGACGATGCCGTCGCTGGAAACCACGGTCGGGCAGAGGTAACCCTCGCGGATGCCGGTACACTTCCAGAGTTCCTTGCCTGTATCCGGGTCGAACGCGCACATGGTGTTGGGGAAGCTCAAGACGATTTCCGGCTTGCGGTTGGGCACATCGACCAGCACCGGCGACCCCCAGCAGCCGCTGAGCCCGGCCGTTTTCCATACTTCCTCGCCTGTCTTCCGATTGAGCGCGATCAGGGCGCTACTTTCCACGTCGGCATTGACAACGACCAAATCCTTGTAAAGCATGGGGCTGGTGCCAGTCCCCCACCCCTGGCTGGCGATCCGGTCGCCGACTTCAGCCTGCCAGAGCTGCTTGCCCTCAAAGTCGTAGGCCAATACACCCGTCTTGCCGTAGAAGACATAGACCCGTTCGCCGTCAGTGGCCGGCGTGCTGGAGGCATAGCCGTGCTGGGCCATGAAGCCGCCGAAGCGCGTCTCCGGCAGCCGCGCCTTGACCTCCTTGTCCCACAGCACTTTCCCTTCCTTGCGGTCCACGCACAGAAGGTGGCGACGCAGGTCTTCCTGATCGCCGGGGTTTCCCGAGGTCAAACCATAGCCGGTGTAGCAGGTCACGAACACCCTGTCGCCCCAGACAATGGGGCTGGAAGCGCCGGGCCCGGGCAGATCGAGTTTCCAGACCAGGTTCTCGGTGTCGCTCCATTTCGTGGGCAGGTCCTTCTCGTCGCTGACGCCGGAGCTGTGCGGCCCCCGGAAGCCAGGCCAGTCGGCGGCTTGGGACATTCGCCCGCAGAAGACGAAGGAAAGGGCAATCAACGGCAGCACGTGCAGTTTCATGGAACATCTCCAGTGCAGGAATGCGTCGGCCGATTATTCTATGCCGGCAGGTCGGTTTCGCCGCCGCCCTTCAAGCATCGAACGGCGTTCACTGTCACCGGAAGGCATCCAGCGCCTGCATCAGCCGGTCGATCTCGTCGGCTGTGTTATAGTGGACCATCCCCAGGCGCAGCAGCCCGCCTTGCTGCTCGAGTCCCAGCCGCTCCGTCAGCTCCAGGGCATAGAAGTTCCCGCTCCAGGCATAGATCTGCCGTGCCGCGAGGTATCGGGCCAGATCCTCGGCCGATCGGCCGGCCGAAGCGAGCGAAACCGTCGGCACCCGTTCCCCCAGTCGCGCCGGGTCGGTAATCCCCCAGACGCGAAACCGCCTGCGGTCCCCAAGCGCCGCCAGCAGTTGTCGGGTCAATCCCGTCTCATACTCCGCTATGGCCGCCATGCCGGCGTGGAGATCGAGTCGCCGCCCACTGAGACCCGGGAACCGGATCCGATACTCGGAATGCCGCTGGCCGATCTCCGCCAGATAATCGACCGCGGCGGCGACACCGGCAATGCCTTCGTGGTTCTGCGTGCCCGTCATCCAGCGGTCGGGCGGACGGTCCGTTGCGGGGCGGACCTTGTAAGTCGGCAGGCTTTCCAGAAGGTGGCGGCGCACCCACAGGATGCCGACATGCGGGCCGAAGAACTTGTAGGCCGAGCACGCCAGGAAATCGCAGTCCCACGCTTGCACATCGATCGGCCCGTGCGGAGCGTAATGGACCGCGTCCACGAAAACCAGGGCCCCGACCCGGTGAGCCCGCTCCGCGATGCCGCGCACATCGTTGATGGTGCCGACCGCGTTGGAGGCAACACCAACCGCGACCAGCCGGGTGTGTTCGGACAGCTTACGTTCGAGGTCCGCCAGGTCCAGCGTGCAATCCTCGGGATGAATGTCCACGAACTGGACGGTGGCGCCGGCGTCGCGGGCAGCCAGCACCCAAGGGCTGACGTTGGCATCGTGGTCGAGGCGGGTGACCAGCACCTCGGTGCCCGGCCGCAGCATGCTCCTGGCGATGGCGCGGCTGAGATGAAATGTGAGCGATGTCATGTTCTGGCCGAAGACAATTTCGTCGGCCGATGAGGCACTGAGCAGGTCGGCGACGGCCTCGCGGGCCTTGTGCAGGATCGCGTCGGATTCGACACTGGTCGCGAAGGCGCCGCCGTGGTTGGCGTTGCAGGTCGTCAGGTAGTGGGTGACGGCGTGGATGACTCGCTGCGGCACCTGCGTTCCGCCGGGGCCGTCGAGGAAGACCGGAACGATCCCGTCGCGGGATAGCTGGAGTGCCGGAAACTGTCGGCGCAGGGACTGCACGTCGAACATGGCTAATTCCTCTCAATGGCCGCGTGCGGCTTCGCGCTGGCGGTACATCATGCCAGCGCGAAGCCGCACGCGGTGTCCTGTCACGGTGCTAGCGATCGGCCGCCTTCGCCGACGCGGACCACGCGGATCGTCGGGAAACGGTCGCCTCCCTCGATTGGATGTCCCGCGTGGACCACCACGAGTTGCCCTTGCTGGAGCGCCCCGTGTGCGCAGGCCGCACGCACGGCGGCCTCGATGCGATCATCGCCGGCCCGAAGATAAGGCGGCAAGGGGACCAACAGCAGGCCCCAGACCATGGCCAGCTGGCGCAAGACCTCGTCGCTCGGCGCCGCCGCCACCACGGCGGCCCGGGGTCGGTGCCGTGCCACCAGCCGCGCTGTCCGCCCTGACAACGTCGGCACCACGATGGCGTCGGCCCCCAGGTCACGCGCCAGCGTGCAGGTGAGGTGCGTGATCTGGTCGTCGATTGGGCCGTGCGGCACAAGGACGTCCCAACCGTCCTCGCGCACATCGACCTCGGCGGCGCGGGCGATCCGATCCATGCAGGCGACCGCCTCGACGGGGTAGTCGCCGACGGCCGTCTCGCCGGAGAGCATGACGGCATCGGTGCCGTCGTAGATGGCGTTGGCCACGTCGCTGGTTTCGGCCCGCGTGGGCCGCGGGTTGGTCCGCATCGATTCGAGCATCTCGGTAGCAGTGACCACCGGCTTGCCCGCCGCCCGCGCCTGGGCGATCAGCCGCTTCTGCACCGCCGGCACCTGCTCCAGCGGGATTTCCACACCCAGATCGCCACGGGCGACCATGATGCCGTCGAACGCGGCGAGGATGGCCGCCGCGCGCTCCACGGCCTGAGGCCGTTCGATCTTGGCCAGCACCGGTACGTCCAGACCCACCGTGTTCGCGGCCTGGCGCACCTCGTCGGCCGCCTCCGGGCGGGAAACGAACGACAGCGCAAGCCAGTCAACGCCCGCGGCCGCCGCCACCACCAGGGCCACCCGGTCGCGCTGCGTGAGTGCGGCAATGGGCAGGTCGGTGTCGGGCAGGTTGATCCCCTTCCTTGGCTGCAAGAGGCCACCGGCCAGGACGGTGGCAATCAGGGTGGCCCCCTCGTGCCGCTCGGCCCGCAGCAGCAGCCGGCCGTCGTCGAGCAGAATACGGTGCCCCGGCTGGACGTGACGCAGATATTCCGGTTCGGTCGGCTCGATATCCGCGGCCGCGCCCAGAGTGGTGGCGAAGCGGAGTTCCTGACCGCACGTCAGCGTCAGCGCCGCGGGGATGAGGACGCGCAGCTTGGGGCCGGGCAGGTCGGCGAGGATGGCGGCGGTGATGGCGGCGTCCCGCGCGGCCGCGCGAAAGCCCGCGATCCGCCGCCGATGCTCATCCGCTGTGCCGTGAGAGAAGTTGATCCGTGCCACGTCCATCCCGGCCTGAAGCATGGCCGTCAGGACCCCGGGGCGATCCGTCGATGGGCCCAGGGTGGCGACGATGCGCGTGCGCGTCGGCATGGGTGAACTCTCCGTGTTTGTGCGCCGACCTTATGGTAGCGTTCGCAGACGTAAGCGTTTAGGCGACCGGCAGGAGATAGTAGCCCGCTCGCTCCAGCCGCACGTGTGCCAGGTTGAACAGAAGTCGCCGCGACTTCTGTTCAACCTGGCACGCACGCCGCAAGACCTTGCGAAATACCGACATCCGCCTTCACGATTCAGCACGAAGCGCCAGGTTGAACAGAATTCAGATGTGCCCGGGAACGCTCAGACGGTCCCATGCGGCACCGGGCGAGGGGAGCTTACCTCCTGCCGTTCGCCTTACCAGCTACGCCGGGCCGCAGCGAGCATCGCCGCCGCTTCCTGGCGCGTCGTCTCGCCGCGTGCCTCGCCGCGCATCATGCTGGCCAGTTCTTCCAGGCGCTCCGGCTCGTCGAGGTAGTCGATTGTGGTGACCGTGCGGTTGCCGCGGCGGACCTTGCGGATGGTCCAGTGATGGGCGGCGTAGCTGGCCACCTGCGGCAGGTGCGTCACGCAGATGATCTGGTGGGTCTGGCCCAGGGCGGCCAGCTTGTGGCCCAGCACATCGCCCAGTCGGCCGCCCACGTTGGCGTCGATCTCGTCAAAGACCAGCGTGACGCGGTGGTCGTGGGCGGCCAGCACGGTTTTGAGGGCCAGCATCGTGCGCGACAGCTCGCCGCCGGAGGCCACCTTGCGCAACGGCCAGGCCGGTTCCCCTTTGTTCGCCGCCAAGGTCAGCTCCAGGGTTTCGGCACCCCAGGCGGGGACCTCGGCCGTCACGGGATCGTCGCCCAGGGACGACGGCTCCAGATGGCGCTCAGGCGGGCGTCGGCCATGTCCAGCTCGGCCAGCTGCTTGTGCGTCTCGGTCACCAGGCGTTTGGCCACACGCTGCCGACCCTTGCTGAGATCAATGGCCGACGCTTTCAATTCGGAATAAGTCTGCCCCAGCTCCTCGGACAGGGAGGCGAGATCGTCTTCCTGCGCGCGGAGCTTCTGTTCCTGATCGTCGAGCGTGGCCCGGTAGGCGATCAGCTCGTCGGTGGGCCGGCCGTACTTCTTTTCCAGCCGCCGGAGTAACTGGATGCGTTTCTCAACCTCGTCCAGCCGGGCGGGATCGGTTTCCCAGCGCTCCTGGAGGGTACGCAGCGTCTGCGCCAGGTCCTGCACCTCGGAAACCAGGCCGGCCAGGCGGTCGGCCGTCTCGGTCAGGGCCGCGTCGTGGGCCGCCCAGCCCTGGGCCTCGTGTTGCAACTTGCCAAGCTGGTCCACCACCAAGCCTTCGTCATCGTGCAGGCGCGCACAGCCGGCGACTCCAAACTCCAGGAGCGCCTGGGCGTGCACCAGGCGCTCGCGTTCCTGGACCAAAGCCGCCAATTCGCCTTGCCGAAGGGCGGCATTATCCAGCTCCTCGCGCTCGAAGCGGACCAGGGCCAGCTCGCGCTGCCGCTGCTGCCGCTCGGCGGTCAGGGCGGCGTGTCGGCGGCGCAGCTCGCGCACCTGCTCCGCAAGCCCGACATAGCGGCTACGCTGTTCTTCAAGGTGGCCGTAGGCATCAAGCAACTGGAGCTGGTACGCGGGTTGCAGGAGCGACTGGCTCTCGCGCTGGTCGTGGATGTCCACCAGCACGGCACCAAGCTGGCGCAAGGTACCGACGGCCACCGGCTGGTCGTTGACGTAGGCGTAAGACCGGCCGGACCGGCTCAGCCGTCGTGTCAGGATCAGCTCGCCGTCCTCCAGCGGCGTGTCGAGGATGCGCTCGACCTCGGTCCGCAGCTCGGGCCCGGCCAGTTCGAACCGGCCGGTGATGCGCAGCTCATCGGCGCCGGCGCAGCAATTCGGCCGAACCGCGCTCGCCCAGGAGCAGGCCGAGAGCTTCCAGCAGCAGCGTCTTGCCGGCCCCGGTCTGCCCGGTCCAGGCGCAGAAGCCCGGGCGCAGCTCAACGCGCACATCCTCGATCAGGGCCAGGTTTTGGACGAAGAGTTCTCGGAGCATAGGCGCCGTCATCTTAGCGGGGCCGGCGTCGCTGGAGAAGACAGCCGGAGGCTCTGCCTGGCCGTCCCAGCCGATGATGAGTGACTATCGCGGCGGGGTAATATAAAGCTGATGGCGTGCTGGGAGAGTCTCATGAGCGTTCCACTACCGTTGCTGGTCGAAGACGCGGGCTTGCCGTCAGGTCCCGAAGTCTCCCTCGCCCACCTCGATCACCTCTGGTTCCAGGTCGGCGGCACCCTCTGCAATCTCGAATGTCGCCATTGCTTCATCAGTTGCAGTCCGCACAACCACAGCTTCGGCTTCCTCGATCTCGACACGGTCCGCCGTAGCCTGGACGAGTCGGTGCGCCTCGGCGTCAAGGAGTATTACTTCACCGGCGGCGAGCCGTTCCTCAATCGCGACATGGTTGCCATCCTGGAGCTGACCCTTGGCTACGGCCCGGCGACGGTGCTGACCAACGGCACCATCTTCAAGGAGGAATGGCTGGAGCGGCTGGCGAAAGCCGAAGCAGACTCACCATATAGCATGGAGTTTCGCGTCTCGCTGGACGGTTTCACCGCCGCCATGAACGACCCGGTGCGCGGTCCCGGCACCTTTGATCGGACCTTGCACGGTGTGCGGCAACTTTTGGCCCACGGCTTCCTGCCGATCCTCACCGTAACCCGGACCAGCGACGACCAGGACAACGGCGAGCTGTTCCGCGGCTTCGTCCGCCTGCTGCGCGACAACGGCTACGACCGGCCCCGCATCAAGGTGTTGCCGACGCTGCGCCTCGGAGCCGAGGAACAGCGGCAGCGCGGCTATCGGGACGATGAGCGCGTTACCAGGGAAATGATGGAGGGATTTGATGTCGGGCAGCTCATCTGCCACCACAGCCGTGTGGTCACCGACCGCGGCATCTTCGTTTGCCCCATCCTGATCGAGGCACCGGACGCTCGCCGCGGCGACACGCTTCAGGATTCGCTACGGCCTTACGCCCTGCGTCACCGCGCCTGCACTACCTGCTACCAATATGGGGCGCTGTGCGCGAATCCGTCCAGCGGAGACCGCGATGCCTGACCTGACGCGCATCGCCGTCCTGGGCGGCATCTACAACAATTACCTGGCCCTGGAAGTGGCCCTGACCGGTGTCCAGGCGCGGGGCGTCGATGCCGTTTTCTGCCTGGGCGACCTTGGTGCCTTCGGGCCCCATCCCGACCGCGTGTTTCCGCTCCTCCGCAACCACGGCGTGCTGTGCATCCAGGGGAATTACGATAACTCCATCGGCAATGGGCTGGCGGATTGCCAGTGCGGCTACACCGATCCGCGCGACAACCATTTTGCCCGTCTCAGCTACGAATACACCTTCAAGAACACCAGCCCCGCGAACCGGGCCTGGATGCGGGAGTTGCCGCTTGAGCGGCGCAGTCATGTTGGCCCACCATCGCCTGCTGATGTGCCACGGCAGCCCGCGCAAGATGAACGAATTCCTCTGGGAATCGACCACCCCGACCCACTTCCTGGAACACCTGGCGAGCAGCCACCAGGCCGATGTGATCCTGGCCACGCACACCGGCATCAAGTGGCACAGGCGCCTGGCGGGAGACCGGCACTTTGTCAATGTCGGCGTTCTGGGCCGGCCGGAAAACGACGGCAAGACCAACGTCTGGTTCGCCGTCCTGGAGGCCCGGCCGGAGTTTCATGTCGAATTCGTGCCGGTGGAGTACGATCACCGCCGCCTGGCTGCGGAAATGCGGGCCGAACGGTTGCCGGAAGAGTTTGTCGAGACGGTGCTGACCGGCTGGTGGACAACGTGCCTGGAAATCCTGCCCGCCAAGGAGCGGCGACGCGGGTGCCATTAGAGCATTTGGAATGCGTGACATCAAGCTCGCCCACGGTGCCACCACCACCCTCGGACACCCCGTGGCACCGTGGTGGCACCATCGCGGCACCGTGGTGGCACCGTGGTGGCACCATCGCGGCACCGTGGTGGCACCGTCTGGCACCATCGTGGCAGGGTGGTGGCACCATCGTGGCAGGGTGGTGGCACCATCGTGGCAGGGTGGTGGCACCATCGTGGCACCATGCCCTCCCGACCCGGCGAACAAGCGGCCGGCGCACAGCTGGCATTACCCGGGCGCCAGCTGCACGAACCCGCGGCGCCAGCCAAGGGCGAGTCGGGCCGCCCTTGGCTGGCGCCGCGGGCTCGCAGAACTGCCGTCCTTGGTTCCGAACAGTCTCAGGGCTTGCCGGCTTGGTCCATCTTGACCCCCTGTTCGCGGTTCTGCTATACCTCCGTTCGCACGGCATCGTGTGGCCCTTCCGGGGCCTTCTCCCTGATTGTCCTCCTCGCCGCGCTCCAGACGATCCCCCTGCCGGACGGCGACACCCTGACGCTCGGCCGACCGAGGCCGTGCGCCCTGCGAGGAGACCCATGACGACGCGAACCGCACTCATCAGCGGCATCACCGGCCAGGACGGCAGCTACCTGGCCGACCTCCTGCTCGACAAGGGCTACCGCGTGTGCGGCATGGTTCGCCGGTCCAGCACCGAAAACTGCCAGCGCATCGAACACTTGCGCGACCGGGTGGAGCTTTACCAGGCCGACCTGCTTGACCAGACCTCCATTGCCAGCGTAATGGCCCAGGTCCAGCCGGACGAGATCTACAACCTGGCGGCCATGTCGTTTGTCCCCACCAGCTGGACGCAACCGGTCCTCACCGCCGAGTTCACCGCCGCCGGGGTAACCCGCATGCTGGAAGCGATGCGCCACGCCTGTCCGCGGGCCCGCTTCTACCAGGCCTCGTCCAGCGAGAATGTTCGGCAAGGTCATCGAAACGCCCCAAAGAGAGACAACCCCCTTCCACCCGCGTAGCCCCTATGGGGTCGCCAAGGTATACGGGCACCACATCACAGTTAATTACCGCGAGAGCTACGGGCTCTTTGCCTGCTCCGGCATCCTGTTCAACCACGAGTCGCCGCGGCGCGGCCACGAGTTCGTCACCCGCAAGATCAGCGACGGCGTGGCGCAGGATCAAGCTCGGCCTGGCCCGCGAGCTGCGCCTGGGGAACCTGGAGGCCAAGCGCGACTGGGGCTTTGCCGGCGATTACGTTAAGGCCATGTGGCAGATGCTTCAGCAGGACCAGCCGGACGACTACGTGGTGAGCACCGGCGAAACGCACACGGTTGCGGAATTTGTTCGCCTGGCCTTTGCCCATGTCGGCCTCGACTGGCGGCAGTTCGTGGTGGTGGACCCGCAGTTCTATCGGCCGGCCGAGGTCGATCTGCTGCTGGGCGACCCGTCCAAGGCGCGGCGGGTGCTCGGCTGGGCACCGGTGGTGAACTTCCCGGAGCTGGTCACCATGATGGTGGACAGCGACCTGGCGGAACTGGCTCAGCGGATGCGCCTGGGCCAGCGGCGGGCCGCGTGAGACGGAATGCCGACGACGGTTGGTTAGCCCGACGCGCCAGCGAGGGGCTGCCGAAAACTCCTCGCTGGCGCGTCGGGCTAACTGGTTGCGGAACAGGGGCAGGAGGGCGCTTGTGATCAGCTATGTCGGCGCAATGTGGCGCTGTCGCTACTTCTGGCTGTCGCTGGTCAAGATCGATCTGCGCACGCGCTATCGGCGCTCGGTGATCGGCCTGGGCTGGTCGCTGTTGCGGCCCATCCTGATGACCACGATCCTGTGCCTGGTGTTCCGGCGTATCTTCCCCATGGACCTGAAAGAGGCCGCCCCCCTGATGCTCGGCGGTCTGGTGGTTTGGGATTACATTCAGATCGCCACGAAACAGGGGTGTCAGTGCTTCTTCATGGGCGAGCAATACATTCGCCAGCATCCCGCCCCAATCGCCATCTATCCGTTGCGCACCGCCCTGGGCGAGACGGTTCATTTCTTGTTGGCGCTGTGCGTGGTGTTGGCCCTGGTGTGGTCGTTCAACGGGTTTGCCAACCTGGGCGTGCTGGTCTGCCTGGTGCCGGCCCTGGCCTTGCTCTTCCTGCTCGCCTGGTCGATGGCGCTGGTGGCCGGCGTGGCCAATGTCTACTTTCAGGATACCCAGCACCTGGCGGATGTGGGCTTCCAGATCCTGTTCTACGCCACCCCGATCATCTACCCGCTCGAACGGCTCGGTCCGGGACGGCTGGCGGCCCTGCTGCGTTGTAATCCGCTCATTCCTTTTTTCGACATGGTCCGCGAACCGATTGTTCACGCGCACGTGCCGGGCCCGATGACCTACCTCCAAGCAGCCGTAACCGTGCTCATCACCGGCTCTCTGGCCATGCTGGTGTGCAACCGGGCGCAGCGGCAGCTCATCTTTCACCTGTAACGCGGGCGCGATCCCATCTCCCCTCGCCCCTCGGGGGAGAGGGGTCGGGGGTGAGGGGGCTCCACATCCGGGACGAGAAGGCCTATGGCGCACATCGATCTGGATCATGTCAGCCTGACCTTTCACGTCAAGCGCCAGCAAGGGCGCCTGACGTTCAAGGAATACCTCATCAACCATCTGCTGCGGCGTGCGCGCCTGCAGCCGACGATGACCGTCCAGGCCCTGCGCGACGTGACCCTCAGCATCGGCCCCGGCGAGCGCGTCGGCATCGTCGGCCACAACGGCGCCGGCAAGAGTACCCTGCTGAAGCTGCTCGCCGGCGTCTATCCGCCCACCCACGGGCGGCGCGACGTGCGCGGCC
The DNA here is from genome assembly GCA_963827935.1 of uncultured Planctomycetota bacterium. Lineage (GTDB taxonomy): Bacteria > Planctomycetota > Planctomycetia > Gemmatales > Gemmataceae > DATFNV01. The sequence continues at coordinate 171,667 of CAWHCN010000011.1, forward strand.
AGATCTCCTCGGTCTTCGACATCGCGCTGGGCTTCGAGAATGGAAGGCACCGGCTGGGAGAACATCGCCTACCGCGGCTATCTGCAAGGGGAAACGCCGCGCGGCATCAGCACGAAAGTGCAGGGGATTGCGGAGTTCAGCGAGCTGGGCGACTTCCTCAACATGCCGGTCCGTTACTATTCGGCGGGCATGCTGGTGCGGCTGGCCTTCGCCATCGCCACCGCCGTCGAGCCGGAGGTGCTGCTCATCGACGAGGTGCTCTCCGTCGGCGACATGGCGTTCCAGGCCAAGGCCAAGCAACGGATGCGCGACATGATAGCCAAGGCGCAGCTCATTGTGATGGTCAGCCACGATCTGGAATCGTTGCGGACCTTCTGCCGCCGCGGCCTCTGGATGCACCACGGGGCAGTCCGCATGGACGGTCCAGTCGGCGAGGTGGTGACCGCCTACAAGGAAGCGGTCAGCAGCAAGGCGGTGGCCGCCGCGTGAGTGGTATGATGGATGTCGTTTAGCCGCCGCCCTGCGGGCGGCGCTTCCCCGGGAGGCCGATTGTTGAACTCGCCTCTCCGCTTTGTTCCCTATCTGAGGCCGATGGTCTGGGGCGGCCGGCGACTGGCCGATCTCCTCGGCAAGACCCTGCCCACCTCGGAGCCCTACGGCGAATCGTGGGAGCTGAGCGACCATCCGCTGCACCACAGCGTGCTCGCCACGGGACCCAAGGCCGGGCAGACGCTGCGCTCGCTCATGGAGCAGCACGCCGACGCCCTCCTGGGACGCGCCCCGGCCGAGGTCTTTCCCTGGCTGGTGAAGTTCCTCGATGCCGACGACTGGCTGTCAGTGCAGGTCCACCCCGACGAACAAGCGGTCCGCCGGCTGCTGCCGGGGGAAGGGAGCAAGACCGAGGCGTGGTTCATCCTCGATGCCGCCCCGGGCAGCCGTATCTTCGCCGGCCTCCAGCCGGGGACCGACGAAGCAAAGCTGCGGTCGGCCCTGGAGGCCGGCACGGTGACGCGGTGCCTGCACTCCTTCGAGCCGCGCCCCGGCGATTGCGTCTTCCTGCCGGCAGGCACGGTCCATGCGGTCGGCGGGGGCGTGCTGATGGCCGAGGTGCAGCAGACCAGCGATGCCACCTTCCGCCTGTTCGACTGGAATCGGCGGGATAGTCACGGCCAGTCGCGTCCGCTGCACATCGAGGAGTCTCTGGCCAGCATCCACTGGTCGCGCGGTCCGGTGTCGCCGGTCCACGCTGCCGGTTACGCCGATGTCCGCGCCGGTCGCCCCAGCACGGCCCGGCGGCAGACGCTGGTGGAATGCCGCTATTTCCACCTGGACTATCTGCAAGAGAATCGGCCATTCTCGGTGGGCGGAGCCGGACGGCTCCAGGTCGTCATCGTGCTGGCCGGGCAAGGCCGATGGCACGGCGGCGAGGAGCTGCGCCTGGGGCAGACCTGGTTGCTTCCAGCATCGCTGCCCGGAACCCAATGCAGACCCAAGCCATCCCTGGCCCTGCTGTTGGCGACGCTGCCGTAGGTGGTGCGCCAAGCCAACGATTTCGGGTGGGTGGTGGGTGGCACGCCCTGAGGTACTCCGAAGGGCGTGCGGTTAGTGCAGCACGCCCTTCGGAGTACCTCAGGGCGTGCCACCCGACTGAATGGGCGGGCGGGGGGCGTTAGCCCCCCGGTGAGTAACCGGGGGGCTAACGCCCCCCGCTCGCCAGTCTTCTGGTCGAGGTCCCGACGGAACCGGGGCCGCGACGCGGGGGAACAGAGAAGGAGCCAGCGCATTCATGCGCGTTATCGTCAATCGGATGTCGGCCCTGGGCCGGCGGACCGGGGTCGGTCACTACGCCGCTGAGCTTGTCCGCGCCCTCCGGCAGCAGGCGCCCGCGGGCAGCCTTCATCCTTTCCCCAATAACGCGATCTCGTGGCTCCTCAGTTTCGCTCTGCGTGGCCGCCGGGTGACCAACGCGCGCCCGGCCCGTAGCTCGCCAACCCCACCGCCCGAAACCACGAAACCCCGCTGGGACCGCCGGTTGCTGGGGCGTTACTTCCGCGCCTGCTGCCGGTTGCACCGGTACGACCTCTATCACGAGCCGAACCACCTGCCGTTGCCCTGGGACGGCCCGACCATCACCACGGTTCACGACCTGTCCGCGCTGCTCCACCCCGAGTGGCACCCGGCCGACCGCGTGGCGGCGTTCACCCGCGAATTCCGCGCGGGTGTCGAGCGCAGCACTCACATCCTGACCGACACCGAGTTCGTGCGTCAGGAAGTCCTGCGTGAGCTGGGCCTGGAACCGGAACGGGTGACGTGCGTGCCGATCGGCCTCCAGCCGGAGTTAGGTCCGCTGCCGGCCGCTGAGGTGCAGGCGACACTCCGCCGCCTGGGTCTGCCGCCCGAGTATCTGCTTCACGTCGGCACGCTGGAGCCGCGCAAGAACCTGCTGACCCTGCTGCGCGCTTATGGCCGTCTGCACGCCCCGGTCCGCGAGCGGTTTCCGTTGCTCCTGGTCGGCGGCTGGGGTTGGCGGGCTGACGAAATCGCGGACCACCTTGATGCCCGGGGCCAGCGGGACGGTGTGCGTCATCTGGGCTACGTCGCCGACCGGCACAGGGCCGCCCTCTACAACGGAGCCCGCGCCCTGGCGTTTCCCACCTTCTATGAGGGGTTCGGCCTGCCGCCGCTGGAAATGCTGGCGTGCGGCGGCGCCGTGTTGGCCTCGACAGCCGGTGCCGTGGTCGAAACTCTCGGCGGCGCGGTGCCGCTCCTCGATCCCCACGATGAAGAGGGCTGGCGTCAGTCGCTGACCCGGGTCTGCACCGACGACGACTGGTGGCGGGCCCTGCGGAGAGACGCTTGTACGATCCGCCAGCGCTTCACGTGGGAGCGCTGCGCAGGCCGGCACCCTGGCCGTCTATCGCAAAGTGCTGGGGACCGGGGCGCCGGAGCAAGCCGGCTGCCGGCAGGCGGCGTGACGGGCCGGACAGAAGGAGCGGCGTGTGCGTGTGATCATCAACATCCAGGTGACAGCGGGACGCCCCACTGGCGTCGGCGGCTATGCCGTGGGGCTGACCCGCGCCCTGCATGCCCTGCCGGGGGTCGCGGTCCAGGAGTTCCCGTCACGCTGGCTGCTGAGCCTGGCGGGGTGGGCCCGGAAGGTCCGCGCCTGGTCGGCGTCCGGACCGTCCGGCTCCACGACCGCGTCCCACGGATCGTCCTGGCGGCAGCGAGTAGCGGGCGGGGCTCGTCGTCTGGGGGAGGCGGCGCTGCACCACCGCTTTCGCGCCGCCTGCCGCCGCCAGCGGCCGGACCTCTATCACGAGCCGAACTTCATTCCGCTCCCCAGCGATCTGCCGACGGTGGCAACCGTCCACGACCTGTCGCCCCTGCTGCACCCCGAGTGGCACCCCGCGGACCGGGTGGCCCTGTACGATCGCCGTTTTCGCGAGGGGCTGGCCCAGTGTGCTCACGTTCTGGCTGATTCCGATTGCATTCGCAGCGAGATCATCCAGGTCCTGGGGCTGCCTCCAGAGCGGGTCACGCGGGTACACCTGGGCCTTCGTCCCGAGCTGCGCCCGCTGCCGGCTGACGAGGTCGGCAGGCGGCTGAAGGCCCTCGGGCTGCCGCCGCGCTATCTGCTCTATCTCGGGACCATCGAGCCGAGGAAAAACCTGTTGCTGCTGCTCCGTGTCTACTGTTCATTGCCGCAGGCCGTGCGTTCGCGCTGGCCGTTGCTGCTGGTCGGCGGTTGGGGCTGGAATACGGGCGAGGTGGCCGAGTACCTGCACCGCGAGGGGCGTCACCGCGGCGTGCTCCACCTGGGCTATGTCCCCGACGCGGACTTGCCGGTGCTGTACAACGGCGCCCGGGCGCTGGTCTATCCGTCGCTTTATGAAGGCTTCGGCCTGCCGCCGCTGGAGATGCTGGCGTGCGGCGGCGCGGTGCTGGCCTCGACGGCCGACGCGGTGGCCGAAACTGCCGGCGCCGCCGCTCACCTGATTGACCCGCTCGACGACGACGCCTGGCGCAACGCTTTGCTCCGGGCGCTGCTCGATGAGGACTGGTGGCGCGGGTTGCGGCGCGGGTCGGTCCAGGCGGTGCGGCACTACACCTGGGAGAATTGCGCCTGCGCGACGCTGGGCGTGTATCGCCAGGCCTGCGGCCTACCGCCGTTGGCGCAGCCGGCCACGCCGCGAGCGGCGTAAAAGCGAACTTCGGGAATGGCGCCGGGCGGTTCTTGTGGACATTCTCATTTTTTCGTCGCGGGCGTTGCGCCGGTTTGACTGGCGCTGCCTGCGTGCTATCATTACACTGAGCAACTTACCACTCCACGGTTGTCCCCGCAGCCCGGCAGGCGTGAAGCCTGGGCGAAAAGACCGTCGGTGGCCGCTACCTAACCACCTCCCCTTGTTGCCCTCCACCTGCCCTCAAGCCCTCGTCGTGCTGAGCGTGCCCACGCCGCGCGTTGAGAGCACCGGACCGGCCAATGGCCGGCGCATCCATGAGATAGATAACGCCACGAAGTTTGCGGCACCACGAAACCGGCCATCCCCGGGGCCTCCCCCAGGCCTGCTCCTCAACTCCGCGAGTCAGCTACGAGCACCTGCCTGATCTCCCCAGGTCACCAGTTACGTTCGTTCGAAACCGAGGAGACAACCATGCAGCAGCACTCTTGCCGCAAGACCTGCGGACGACTGGCCTCGTGGAGGTACAAGCTTCTCGCCCTGGCCCTGGTGGCGACGGGCATCCTGAATGGCCGCTCCCCGGCCCGAGCCGACACCATCACATTCGCGGGCAATACGGCGAACTCGACGAGCAACCTCGGTGACTTCCAGGCTTCGCTCACCTACACCGACTCCAGTTCCACCAGTGCCGTGCTCAGCCTGGCGCTCACCAACACCAGCCCGGCGGCCAATGGGGGGTTCCTCACCGCCTTCGTGCTGAACAACCCCGCCAACAGCATTACGAACGTGGCCGCGGGGGCGCCCTTTGGCGCCAATTTCGGTCTTCTCGGCGGGCCGACCTTCAGCGGGCATGGCGTCAACGGTGCGCCGTTCGGCCAGTTCGATCTCGGGGCCAGCACCGGAGGATCGTTCGAGGGTGGAGGCAACCCATCGCCGGGCATCGGCGTGGGGCTCACCGAAACCTTTACCTTCGACCTGACCGGGCAGGCCCTGGATACGCTGACTGCGAACAGCTTTCTGGACACGCTTTCCATAGGGCCCGGGGACGGCATGGGCGATGAATCCTTCGTCGCCCGCTTCCGGGGCTTCAATGACGGTGGCAGCGACAAGGTACCGGGTGGTGAGCCGACCGGTGGTGGCGGTGGAGGCGGTGGTGGTGGCGGCGGCGGCGGTGGCGGTGGCGGTGGCGGCGGTGGCGGTGGTGGCGACGGCGGCGGCGGTGGCGGCGGTGTTCCGCCTACTGTTCCCGAGCCATCGTCGATTCTGCTCTTCGGTTGCGGCGTGGCCGGTGTGGTGCTCGTGATTCGCCGCCGCTGGAGACGCGCAACCGCTTGAGGGAGGGCCCGGACCCCTTTTTAGGCGGCCTCTCAGCGCTCGTCCCTGTCCGCATATTTCAGACAGAATGTTTTAATTCCTCCCCACTGGCAATCGCCGCGGCAACATGCTAGCCTGATACGGATTAACAACACGACCAGGTCAGCCGGGTTTCGCAGCCCCTTTCTGACGTGCCGGTCGCTGCTGTCCTCGCCGCCGGCGAGGAGTCCGCCGAAGGCCAACACCTGATGACCGCGCTCCCCGGACGCCGACTGGTTCTGCTGTGCGTCTGCCTCGCCGCGGGCTGTGGCGGATCACATGCCGAGCCGGAACTCGTCTGGGGCCGCAAGGGCGTGCAGGACGGCGATTTCGTCAAGCCGCGCGCCGTCGCCATCGATCGCCAGGATCGCCTCTACATCGTCGATTTCACCGCCCGCATCCAGGTCTACGACTGCGACGGGCATTACCTCGGCCCGACCTGGACCACGCCCGACTACCGCAACGGCCGGCCCAGCGGGCTGAGCATCGACCGCGACGGCAACCTGCTGGTCAGCGATTCCCACTACCACATGCTGCGGGTCTACTCGATCCCGGACATGAAGCCCGGCCAGCCGCCGCGCGAGCTGCGGACCCTCGGCGGCCAGGCCGGCACCGATCCGGGACAACTCGGCTATGTCAGCGACGCCGTCCAGGACGAGGACGGTTTTTACTACATCGCCGAGTTCGGCGAGAACCAGCGGATCAGCAAGTTCGACGCCGACGGCCGGTTCGTCAAGTGCTGGGGCGCGCCGGGGACGGGGCCTGCCGAGTTCTCGCGGGTGCGGGCGCTGACTTTTCGACCCAACGATCCCGAGCACCTGCTCTACTGTGCCGACGCCTGCAATCATCGCATCCAGGTGTTCACGCGGGACGGGGCCCTGGTGCGCATCTGGGGCGAGGCGGGCGAGCAGCCGGGCCAGCTGGCCTACCCCTACGACCTGGCGTTCAGTCCCGCCGGCGATGTGCTCTACGTGGTGGAGTACGGCAACCATCGGGTGCAGAAGTTCACGCCGGACGGCCGGTCGCTCGGCTGCTGGGGCGGACCAGGACTGGCGCCGGGACAGCTGCACAGCCCCTGGGCACTGGCCGTGGACAGCAAAGGGCGCGTCCACGTCATCGATAGCGAGAACCATCGTGTGCAGCGGATTGAGTTTTGACGAATCTCGCCGTCGGAGCCCGGAGCGTAAGCGACGGGTTCCTTTGACCTGTCGCTTACGCTCCGGGCTTCTGACGGCTAAACGAGGATCGGCAACGGACGGATTTCCTCGATGACCCCGTTTCTCGGGTACCTCACGGCGCACTGGTTCGCCGTCCTGCTGCTGCTGATCGCCCTGGTCCCCGGTGCGCTCGCCCTGCGCAGCCAGCTCCGCCGCACTCTGACGCTCGGCTGGCTGCTGACCGCCGCGGCGCTGGCCCTGGTCGGCATCGGCGGTCTGGCGCTGGAACCGGAATGGGGCGCCTGGATCGCCGTCGCAGCCGTGGCCGTCTTCTTCGTGATGTTCCTCGTCCTGATCCTGACCAATGGCTGGGTCCGACCGCTGGCCTACGCCGTCGGTGCGCTCTTCGCCATCGGCATCGGCGGCCTTGTGAGCCTGGCGGCGGGGGAAGGGTTGAGGGTGGCCGGCCGGGCACTAACCAGCCTGGAGCCGGCCCAGCCGTGGTGGTTGCTGCTGCTGTTGCTGGTACCGCTTGTCTTCTGGTTCAGCTACCGCAGCCTGGCTGGCCTCGGGCCAGTCCGTCGCTGGGTGGCCCTGGGCCTGCGCTGCCTGCTCATCGCCCTGGTCGCCCTGGCCCTCGCCGAGCTGCGCATCAAGCATAAAAACGATACGGTAACCGTCCTTTTCCTCGTTGACCGCAGCCTGAGCGTCCCCGAGGAGCCGGCCCCGGAGGACAAAACCATCGACCTGCGCTGGCTGCGCGAGAAGAAGTTCATCAACGAAGCAGTCGAGAAACGCGGCAGCGGACACGAGCGCGACAAGGCCGGCCTGATCGTCTTCGGCAAGCGGCCACGCCTGGAATTGCCCCCCAGCGATGCCCCGCGTTTCAAGTTCCAGGAATTCGCCAGCGTGGTGGACGGCAACTACACCGACATCGCCGCCGCCATCAAGCTGGCCCTGGCCTCCTTTCCCGAAGGGAGCGGCAAACGCATCGTCCTCCTCAGCGACGGGAATGAGAACATCGGCAATGCCGAGGAGCAAGCGCGGATCGCCAAGCAAAACGGCGTGCAGATCGACGTGGTGCCGCTGGGGGCCGGCCAGCGCAACGAGAACGAGGTGCTGGTCGAGCGCGTCGAGGCGCCCCCCGTGGCCGAGCAGGGGGCCCGGCTGCCGATCCGCGTGCTGCTGCGCAACCACAACCCCAACCCGGTGATCGGCGAGCTGACGGTGCGGCAAATCGTGGAAGGCGTGGGACGGCCCATCGAGCCGCCCAAGAAGGTCAAGCTCGCCCCGGGCCTCACCTCGTTCACCTTCAAGCAGCCGCTGACAGTCAACAAGGCCGAATCGTACACTTACGAGGCGGAATTTGTCCCCGAAGGCGTCCTCGTCAACGCCGAGAAGGGGATCGTGGAGCCCCTAATCGGCGACCGCGTGCAGAACAACAAGGCCACCACCCACGTGGTGGCCCGCGGCCGCCGCCGGGTCCTGCTCATCGAGGCCCGGCGCGGGGAACATGCCTACTTCGTCGAGGAAATGCAGCGCCGCCGCATCGACATGACCACCCTCCTTGTCGAGCAGCTGCCCAAGGACAAGGACCGGCTGGCCGTCCTGTTGAGCAATTTCGACTGCGTCATCCTGGCCAATGTCCCCGCCGACTCGGTGGACGACAAGCCGCCGGAAGCCGCCCTGAGCGAGGAGCAGCAGGAAATCCTCCGCAGCAACACCCACGAGCAGGGGTGTGGCCTGGTGGTCATTGGCGGACCCGATAGCTACGGCGCCGGCGGCTGGCAGAACACTCGCCATCGAAAAAGCCCTCCCCGTCGATGCCGAAATCAAGGCGCTCAAGGTCCAGGGCAAGGGTGGGCTGGTGATGATCATGCACGCTTCGGAAATGGCCGACGGCAACTTCTGGCAAAAAAAGATCGCCAAGCTCGCCATTGAAAAACTCTCCAACATCGACGAGGTCGGCGTCCTGCACTACGACTGGGGTGCGATGAAGTGGCACATTCCCCTGATGGAGATCGGCGACAAGCGCGACTTTCTGAACCGGCAGGTGGACAAGCTCGTCCCCGGCGACATGCCCGATTTTGATCCCGGTCTGAAGATGGCCCTCGCCGCCTTGAACGACCCAGCTCACGAGTTGACGACCAAGCACGTCATCATCATCAGCGACGGCGACCCGGGCCAGACCGATCCAAACATCCTGAACCAGATGAGGGCGGCCAAGATCACCGTCAGCACGGTGGGCGTGGCCACGCACGGCGCCCCGCAGGATCAGCAGATGGCCCAGATCGCCCGCAAGACCGGCGGCCGCTATCACAAGGTCACCAACCCCAATCTGCTCCCCGCCATCTACATCAAGGAAACGCGCCTGGTCAGCCAGTCGTTCGTCTACGAAAAGAAGTTCCAGCCCAAGGCCATGCCGCTACCCGGCGGGCCGACCGAGAGCCTCGGTGCCGTGCCCCCGCTCTACGGTTTCGTCCGCACCACGCCCAAGCAATCGCCCCTGGTCGGCGTTCCGATCGAATCGCCGGAATTCAACGGGCAGGTGTTCCCAATCCTGGCGTACTGGCAGTATGGCCTGGGCAAGTCGGTCGCTTTCACCAGCGACGCCCGCAGCCAGCCCGGTAAGCGCTTCTGGGATCGCGAATGGGCCGATTCGGACATGTACGACAAGTTTTGGGAGCAGGTCATCACCTGGGCACTGCGGCCCACCGAAAGCAAGAGCTTCACCCTGACCAGCGAGCTGCGCGACGGCAAGGTCAAGGTGATCCTCGATGCCCGCGACGATAACAACAAACCGATCGAGAAGGGCATGGAGCTGCGCGGCAAGGTGACGACGCCCTCCGGCAAGGCCGAGCAGCAGAGCAAGGTGGACCTGGATTTCAAGCAGACCAACGCCGGCGTTTACGAGGCGGAATTCAAGGCCGACGAGACCGGCTCCTACTTCATCAACGTTCAGTCCTGGGGCGAGGTCAAGGGGAAGGACGGCAAGCCCATCCTGGGCAAGGACGGCAAGCCGCTCATGGAAGCGAAGGACGGCGTGCGCACCGGCATCACCGTGCCCTACTCTCCCGAGTATTCGGACCTGGAAACGAACACGGCGCTACTGGAGAAACTGCGGGCCATCACCGACGGCCAGACCTACGAGGACAGCGCGGAGGCGCTGGAGGCGGCCGCGGCCAGCGGGTCGGACGGCGTGTTCCGCAAGGCCCCCGCCTTCTCCAACAACCTGCAACCGGTCTGGCAATGGCTGCTGTTCCTGACCGGGGTGCTGCTGCTGTTCGACGTCGCCTCGCGCCGCATCGCGCTGGAATTCGGCGTGGTGGTGGCCGCCGTGGTGGCGACGTGGGACCGTCTGCGTGGCCGCAACGCCGCCGCCGACCGCGTGCCGGAGTACATCGACCGCCTCAGGGCGCGCAAGGCCCAGGTGGGCGAAGCGATCGGGCAGGGGAAGAAGGCGGGGCGGCGGTTCGAGGGGGGCGACGCTCCGGCCGCACCGCCGCCGCCCGGGGCCGACGAGGCCGCCCCGCGCCCCGAGGCCGCCCCGCGCCGCCCCGCCCCGCGCCCGCTGACCGAGGCCGGCAAGGAGGCGGGCGATTACCTGAGCCGCCTCAAAAAGGCCAAGAAACGCGCCATGGAAGATCGCGATAAGGATCCGAACGAGGAGTAGGAGTGGGCGAGCGGCGCGGCGTAAGCCCGCCGGTTTTCACCGGCGGGCTTACGCCGCGCCGCTCGCCACGATCGAGGATTATTCACAAACGCAGGGGTCACCCCATCCATGTCCTCCGCAGCATCGATGCAGCAACGGGCCGCCGACTTCCGCCAGGCGTACGCCCGCGTCAAGAAGGAGATCGGCAAGGTCATCGTCGGCCACAGCGATATCGTGGACGGCGTGCTCACCTGCCTGTTCGTCGGCGGGCACGCCCTCCTCGAAGGGGTCCCCGGCCTGGGCAAGACCCTGCTGGTGCGAACGCTGGCCCAGGTCCTTGAACTGAACTTCAACCGCATCCAGTTCACGCCCGACCTGATGCCCTCCGACATCATGGGCACCAACATCATCAACGAGGACGAGCACGGTCAGCGCGTTTTCAGCTTCCAGAAGGGACCGCTGTTCGCCCAGATCGTGCTGGCCGACGAGATCAACCGCGCCACCCCCAAGACCCAGTCGGCCCTGCTGGAAGCGATGCAGGAGCACAGCGTCACCATCGGCGGCACCATCCACAAGCTGCAAGAGCCGTTCTTCGTGATGGCGACGCAGAACCCGATCGAGCAAGAAGGGACCTATCCGCTGCCCGAGGCGCAGCTCGACCGCTTCTTCTTCAAGCTGATCGTCAATTACAGCGGGCGCGAGGAAATGTCGGTCATTCTGGATCGCACAACGCGCGGTGAGTTCCCCCGTCCTGGAAAGATCATGGACGGCACCGAAATCCAGCAATGGCAGCAGCTGGTGCGCGAGGTGCTGGTGGCGCCGCCGGTCCAGGATTTCGCCATCCGCCTGGTGCTGGCCACGCATCCGGGCGGCGAGTTCGCGGCGGCGGAAACCGGCAAGTTCCTGCGAGTCGGCGCCAGTCCGCGCGGCGCCCAGGCCATCGTGCTGGCCGCCAAGGTGCGGGCCCTCCTGGAAGGCCGCTATAACGTAGGGTTCGACGACATCCGCCGCGTCTACCTGCCGGCCATGCGCCACCGCGTGCTGCTCAACTTTGAAGCGCAGGCGGAGAACATTCCGGCGGACCAGGTGCTGGAACGGATCATGGACGAGGTCAAGGAAAAGGGACCGGAATTGGCCGTGACGGCGGGACGGGCGTAATCATCATGACCGAAACCAAAGAAAAACCGCTGCTGGATCCCGAGTTCCTGGCCCGGCTCGAACAGCTCGAGCTGGTGTCGCGCAAGATCTTTCTGGGCCGCATGAAGGGCGAGCGCCGCAGCAAGAAGAAAGGGCAAAGCGTCGAGTTTGCCGACTACCGCAACTATGTCATCGGCGACGACCTGCGCTTCCTCGACTGGAACCTGTACGCCCGCCTCGATCGCCTCTTCCTCCGCCTGTTCATGGAGGAAGAAGACCTGCACTTCTACGTGCTGATCGACAACAGCCTGTCGATGGACTTCGGCACGCCCAGCAAGCTGCACTACGCCAAGCAGATCGCGGCCGCGCTCGGCTTCATCGGCCTGGTGAACCTCGACCGCGTGGTCATCGAGGCGTTCAACGACCGGTTGACGCAGACCATGCCGGCGGTGCGCGGCCGGCGCAGCCTGCGGCGCCTGCTCGATTTCCTCGGGAAGATCGAGCCGGCCGGGCCCAGCGACCTCAAAACCGCCCTTCGCACCTTTAGCCTCAAATCGAGCGGCAAGGGCATCGTCGTCCTCATCAGCGATCTGATGGACAAGGGCGGCTACGAGGAAGCCCTGCGCTACCTGGTCGCCCGGCAAATGGACATTTACGTGATCCAGATTCTCTCGCATGAGGAAATCGAACCCGACGTGGTCGGCGACCTGAAGCTGACCGACATCGAGGACGGCGACGTGGCCGAGATCACCGTCAGCGGTCCCCTGCTGAAACGCTACAAGCAGAACCTGGCGGCGTATCGGACGGGCATCCACGAGTTCTGCTCGCGCCGCGGGGTCACCTACCTCTTCACGAGCAACCAGGTGCCGTTCGATCGGTTGGTGATGACGTATCTGCGGCAGCGCGGGTTGGTGCGCTAGATGTGTTCGCGTGCGTTGCGCTCCGGATCAGTTCCACGTGGTTCCGAAGGTTTCGCGCCATGTCGATGCCGTTCGATGCCACCCTCAAGGATCTCGGCCGCGACGTGCCCGCGGACTTTCTGACCGAGTTCGACCAGGCGCCGAATGTTCCCCTCCGGCTGCTCAACGTCGATCTGTCCACGGTCACGACCGCGGCCGACTTCCTCGTCGGGCTTGGCGACCCGCTGGCGGAGGTGATCCATTTCGACTTCCAGTCCAGCGCCGCGGCGTGGAAGCACGCCGACGTTCTGGTGTATAACGCCCTGACCCATGCCGCCTATCACGTCCCGGTCCACAGCATCGTCCTCCTGTTGCGGCCGCAGGCGGCGCACTCCAATCTCAACGGCTCGGTGAGCTATGCCGCGCGGTCGGGGCGCGGTAGCATGATCTTCACTTACCAGGTCGTCTGCGTGTGGGAGCGGCCGGCCGCGGACCTGCTCGCCGGGCCCCTGGGCACGACGCCGCTGGCCATGTTGGCGGCGCTGCCGGAAGGGATATCGCTGCCGGATGCGCTGAGTGCGGTGGCTCAACAGCTGATCGAGCGTCTGGAGCGTGAGGCAGCACCGGAGCGGGCGCGGAAGCTGCTGACGGCGGCATTCTTGTTGACTGGGCTGCGCGTCCGACGCGATACGGCTCGGCAAGTCTTTCGAGGAGTGCGAGCGATGCGAGATTCTGATACATACATGGCGATTATCGATGAAGGCGAAGAGATCCGGGCGAAAAAAGACATCCTGCGGCTGGGACAGAAGAGATTCGGGCTGGCCGACGATGCGACCAAGGCGAAGCTCGAAGCCGTCTCAGACCTCCCGCGACTGGATCGCCTCGTAGACCGCCTCCTTGATGCGACGAACTGGCAGGACCTCCTCGACACGCCATGACCGCTCAAGCGATGCCGAGCGCGTGCGTAAAGTGCTTACAGCCGCATTCTTATTGACGGGATTGTGCGTCCGGCGCGACACGGCCCGGCAAGTCTTCCGAGGAGTCAGAGCGATGCGAGATTCTGATACATACATGGCGATTATCGATGAGGGTAAGGAGGAGCAGATCAAGAAGGACATCGTCTTCCTGGGGAGGAAGCGGTTCGGCGGCTGGAGGAAACCGCTTCGGCGAGGCTCGCCGGCATCACGGACCTGGAGCGCCTGGACAGGATCTTCCAGCGCTGTCTCGACGCCCCGAACTGGCAAGACCTCCTCGACACGCCGTGACGGCCAGGTGCCATTCGACCGGTTGGTGATGGCAGTGCGGTATACACGATGCGCGCCGCCCGCTGGGCGGCGGCTAAACATCGAGAATCGGTCATGAACGTACGAGCTTCCGCCCTCACCGCCGGCATCTCTCGCATCTGGTTCCCGATGGCGCTCCTGGCCCTGTTGCTCCTGGCTATCCCCGGCGTGGTCCTGTTCATCCTGCACCTGCTGGGCATGGAAAGCTCGGTCAACACGTGGCTACAAGACCATTGGCGCCTCAGCTATCACTTCGCCATCCCCGGCTGGACCGGCATCATCCTGCTGCTAGTGCCGCTGTTGATCCTGCTGCTCTACTTCCTGAAGTTGAAGCGGAAGCCGTTGCACGTGCCGAGCACGTTCCTCTGGAAGAAGAGCATCGAGGACCTGCACGTCAACAGCCTCTTTCAGTGGCTGCGCGAGAACGTCCTCCTCCTCTTGCAAATCCTGACGGTGCTGGTGCTGATCTACGCCCTGATGTCGTTCCAGTTCCACGGCAATATGGTCGAGGGGCGGCACTACATCATCATGATCGACAACTCGGCCAGCATGAACGCTACCGACGTGTCGCCCAACCGGCTGGAGGCGGCCAAGAAGGAAGCCCAGAACGAGATCGACGCCCACACCGAGAACGACACCGGCATGGTGCTGGTGTTCAATTCCAGCGCGGAAATCCTGCAATCGTACACGCACGATCGCAGTCTGCTGCGGCGGGCGGTGGAGAGCATCAAGCCGACGCAGCGGCCCACCCGGCTGGAGGAAGCGCTGTCGCTGGCCGACAGCCTGGCCAACCCCACCCGTTCGACCGACGATGCCGCCTCACGCCCCGATGCTGAGGATCCGGCCAAGGCCCGGACCTATGTGGCCGGTGAGGGGCAGCCGACGGAGGTCTTCCTCTTTTCCGACGGCCGCTTCCCCGATGTCTCCGACTTCAACCTCGGCAACCTCAACATGGATTACCACGCCATCGGCGAGCCGGGAGCCGACGTGGTGGACAATGTGGGTCTGGTGACTCTCAATGCCGCCCGCGATGAACGCGATCCGGCCCGCCTGACTGTCTTCGCCAAGGTCGCCAACTACCGCGCCGCGGAGGCGCACGTCCAGGTTGAGCTGGAAGTGCGTGTCAACGATGTGGTGCACGATATCTACCGGCCGCAGCGACTCGACAACAAGGAGGGAACCGACGATGGGCCACGCACCGTTCCGGGACGCAAGCTCGTGCCCATTGAGGAGGGGAACGAGAATGGGCCCAAGAAGGAGCTGATCGGCTACGCCGCGTTCAACTTTCACATCAACGACCTGGACGAGCGAGCCAACGTCGTGCTCCACGCCCGGCTGAAGGACAACAAGGACAAGTTCCCGCTCGACGACGAGGCCTGGCTGGCGGTCGGCGTCATCCGCAAGGCGCGCGTCCTCATCGTCGGACCGGAGAACAAGCCGCTGTCGGCTTTCTTCGATCACCCGGCCACGCAGCGCGTGGCATCCGTCACCTATCTCGATCCGGCCAATCTGAAGGACATGCAGAAGTACCTCCAGCCGGCGCGAGAGGGGGCGTGGGACCTGGTCATTTTCGATCGCTGCACGGTGGAGAAGGAGGACGATCTGCCGGCCGCCAACACCTGGTTCATCGACGAACTGCCGCCGCCGTGGAAGAAGGACAAGATGCCCAAGCTGACAGCTCCGCCCGTCAAGGGCTGGGCCGAGAAGAGCCCGCTCCTGCGCTACCTGACGGCCCTGCACGAGATCGGCATCGACAGCGCGTTCCGTTTCGACCTGAAGGATCCGGCCGTGCCGCCGCGAACGCCGCGCCTGCTGGAAAGCGATCGCGACACGGCCCTGCTCTTCACCCTCAACCGCCAGTCGTACACCGACATGGTGCAGACCTTTGCCATCATGGCCGACGACGGCCGCTTCAACACCAACTGGCCGCTCCTGGCCAGCTTCCCCCTGTTCCTGCGAAATGTGACTTACGTGCTGGGAAATGTCAGCGATGCCGCCAGCGAGGAGACGGTGCAGCCCGGCCAGCCCAAGACCCTGCGCCCGGACATGGCGATCAAGGAACTCGAGGTGACCGGCCCCGGCAAGGACTCCAAGCCAGAAACCCTGAAACGCGGCACCCGGCCCGACTTTTCGTTCGGCAACACCGAACAGGTCGGCATCTACGGAGTGAATTGGGACGGCAAGCTGCAGCGCAACTTCGCGGTCAACCTGCTGGACGTGGACGAGAGCAACATCCAGCCGTGCGCCGAAATCCAGATCGGCCAGGACAGCATCAAGGCCGGTGCCACGCGCGGGACGCCGCGGGACACCTGGAAATGGGTGACGCTAGGGGCGCTGGGGTTGTTGCTGCTGGAGTGGTACATCTACAACAGGCGGGTGTACATCTAACAGAAACGCGGATCTTCGATCCGCGGCTAAACGACAGCCATGACCACACGGTCGTTCCTCGACTACCGCCGTTTCATCCAGGGGCACTATGACGGCCCGGCCGGCGCGCTGACGGCCGTCACCGGCTGGCTCACGGGGCATGAGGCGCTGGCCGGACGGCTGATTCGCCCAGACGGCTTTGATGTCCGCGGCTGCCGGCACATCCTTGACGCCGCCTGCGGCAACGGACGCTACTCCCGCTTCCTCTTGCGGCACGCGGACCCCGACGCCCAAATCACCGCCTTCGACCTGTCTCCGAACATGCTGACGCGGGCCCGGCGCCGCCTGGGCAGCGACCGGGTCACCCTGGCCGTAGCCGACTTGACGCGGTTGCCCTATGCCGACGGCGCGTTCGACGCCGCCGTCTGCGGCTGGGTGCTGGAACATCTACCCGACCCGCGCCTGGGGCTGCGCGAGCTGGCACGGGTGCTCCGACCCGGTGGGAAACTCTTGCTCCTGACGACCGAAGACACCTTCACCGGGCGCTGGTGCGGCCGGCTGTGGCACTGTCGCACCTATCGGCGCTCGGAATTGAAGCAAGTGTGCGGCGAATGCGGCCTGCGCTGGCAGCGCGAGCTGTTCTTCTCCCGCCTCCACGCCCGCCTGGGCCTCGGCGGAGTCATCGTCGAGCTGAACCGGGAAGGGTCGCCCTAAAAATCGTGTAGCCGCCCCGCACCACCACCTCGCACCGTCCAAACACGTCCGTCACGATCTCCGCCACCTCGTGCGGCTGCCGGGTGACCAGATAGAAGCGTCCGCCGGGTTTCAGGAGCGAGCGCGAGCGCACCGTGAAGAGTCCGGCCACGGTGGCCTGCGCGAAATACGGCGGATTGGCCAGGGCCACGTCGAACGCCTTTTCCGGCAACCCCTCGACCCGGCTCGACGCCACCGCCTCGAACGACGCCAGGCCGTTTTGTTCCGCATTGTGCCGGGCCAGGGCGACGGCGCGGAGGTTGCTATCCACAAAGGCGACGTGCCCGGTTGGTCCGCTGCGCAGTCCGGCGATGACGCCGTTGCTGCCGCAGCCGCAGCCCACGTCCACGATGCGGTCGCCGGGACGGATTTCCATCTCGGCGACCAGGGCGCGGGCACCGTCGTCGAACCGGCCGTAGGCGAAGGTGCCCGGCCGCGACAGGAACCGGGCGGAGTGCTCGTCATCCAGGCGCACCTGGAAGGTGACCTCATGGCGGCGGCGCGGCCGGTCCCCCTCCCGACGACACCAGAACAGCGTACCGGCCGGCCCCGACGGGGCGTGGACCCGGCCGAAGATTTTCTTCAATAGAGGAGGGAAGAAGTCGTCCTTCCGATAGGGCGACAGCACGGCCAGGATGCCGCCGGGCGCAGGACGTGATAGGCCTGCTCGATCAGGTCGATCTTCAGCTCGCGTTCGCCCCCGCGCGCGGCCGGATAGAAGAGCGTCTGGAACTCGGCCGGCAGATCCCAGAGGTCGGCGGCCGTCTCGACCCGGGCACGGGCTCCCAGCTCGCCGAGTGCCTCGCTCAGCCGTTCGGCGGAGTGCAGGTCCATCTGATAGCCGACGACCTGGTCGGAGTCGAGGGCACCGGCCAGGCGGGCCGCCTCGCCCGGCGCGCCGAGGATGATCCCGAAGGGCGGCTGCAAGCGGTCGCCCAGGAGGGGGAGTAAGTCGGTGTGCGCCGGCTGTTTCTTGTGTGCCATAAACGCTTGGGATGAGCCGGCTCGTTCCGATCAGTTCTTGTCCGGGGGATGGCCACCGTCGTTCTGCTGCGTCGTCTCGGTCGGGCCTGCTTTCTCTTCGTGCGGCTCAAGGTAGGCGATGAGGCCCATGAAAACGACGCCCAGGATCAGGGCCGAGGCCAGCGGGACGCGGTCGTGCCGGTGGAACTGGATTTCCGGCAGCAGGTCCGAGAGGGCGACGAACAGGAACGCGCCCGCGGAGAAGGCCAGGGCGGCGCCGGTCAGTTGGGTTCTTAGGGCCGGGCCAAGGCTCTTCTCGGCCGCCAGGAAGGCAAAGGCCCCGATGGGGACTGTCGCCGCGAACCCGAGCAGCACCAGGCCGATCTTTCCCCGGCTGACACCCTTGCGCGACAGGACCGTGGTAATCGCCAGGGCATCGGCCGGCTTGTGCAGCACGATGGCCAGGAAGAGGGCCAGTCCGGGCAGCGCCGCCAGGCCGGCGGATGGCTTGTCGATGTCCGCTTTGACCGCCCCCGCCAGGCCGACGCCATTGATGAAAGTGTGGATGGTCAGTCCGAACACCGCCGTCCACCCGGCCACCGCCGGCGCCGCATGATGCTCATGATCGTGCTCGCAGCCCGGCTCGTGCTTGTGCTCCTGCTGCAGTTTGCTGGAGACCTCGTGAGAGTGGGGAGCGATGAAGCGCTCGACGCAAAGGAGCCCGACCACGCCCAGGGCAATCGACCAGCCGAACACCTTTTCGCCGGCAAACTCCATGGCGTCCGGCATGACATGGAAGAAGCTGGCGCCTAGCATGACGCCGGCCGAAAGGCTCAGGTACAGCTGCAAGCGCCCGTGCGTCACCCGCCCCAGGAAGGGGACCGACCCACCGAGCAGGGCAAAGAGCAAGATGGCTGCGCAGTAAACGGCCAGCCAGAAAATGATGGGGTTCATAAGCGACCTCGGGGCTGGGGCTCCAGGGATTACTTAGTAATACCGGAAGAAGATGTCAACCCAAGGCCCCGTGGCGTGGCGATATGCCGAAGGCGAGTTGTGAAGCGATAGGCGCGCAAAGAAGCGGGGGATGTCCGCTGCCGGCGAAACCGTCACCGGACGGCGGACATCCCCCGCTGGATCAGAAGCGTTCCTCAACCCACTTCCTGCACGGCTTCATTGAGGGGCGGCCACTCTTTTTCCAGCCCTTCCTCAATGATCTGGCGCAGCTGGGCATCGGTAATGTCGAACTCCTGCGCCACCTGCTCCTGCGATTGGGCCACCGTCATCAAACCCGTATCCTGCGCTGCCACAAGCGCCTGAAAGATTTCCTTTTTCTGCTGTACGGTCAAGCGTTTGCTACGCATGGCACTCTCCTGAGGAAGAAAACCACCTTCGGGACCCGGTTGAGCGAACCCGGACTCGAGCCCTGGGGGAACCCTGGTCGCAAGCCACCCCAAAAGCCGCCAAGACGCGAGAGCGCGCCCAGGTGCAACGTGTGATGGCCCAACGACAGAGCCGAGGGAGAGTCGGACGATCGTCTCTCCCCGGAGAGCAGGCCCCTTCTCTCCTCTGTCAGTATACCGATGCTCTTGCCCAGTGTGTTGCGAAAAACCGGGAATTTTCCGGCCAGGCATTAGATGGGGGGCGTAACTTAACCCCTGGCGCGAAGGGGCACGGGCGACGCTTTGGCGCGATAACTCTTGGCCCGGCCTAAGCTTGGTGATCGAGGTGGACAGGTGTATCACATCACCGACGTGGGGCAGCTGGCGAAACCTCGAACTGCATGTACATCCGTTCCCAATTCTGCTAGCCAGGTCGCGCTGGAGCCGGGGGCGGAACCTGAGGCCGGTCGGGCACCGGTTGCCACGGCGGCGGCACGGCCGGGTCGGGCAGGTAGCCGCCCGGGGCGTAGAAGATCGCCAGGCTGGTCGCCAGGGCCAGCGCCGACAGGGCACTCCCCAGCAAGCTCCACCGCAGGCGCAGCCCACCCGGGACCAACGCCACAAAGGTGCCGAGAACGCCGAACAACAGGCCGAACGCGCTGATGGGCACCCCCAGGATCGGCAGGAAGAACAAGAGCAGGCCGATGGTGCCCAGCACCAGCGAGAGCAGCCCCAGGGCCACCGGCGGGGTCTGCGTGGCAGGCAGCGGACTCATGGCGATGCCCCCCTCAATGGCCAAACATGAACGGCACCAGCTGGCGCGTGAGGTAATCGTCGAACGTCAGCACGAACAGGATGCCCAGCCAGAACATGACGACGGCAATGACGATCCACACCAACCGCGGGCTGACCAGTGCGTGCATGAAATACAGCACCACCAGGCTGGCCTTGCACAGGGCGATGCCCAGCCCGATGACCACGTGCCAGGCCGGCGACACCCGCCAGAACGACAGCCCCACCGTCAGGAACGTCAGGAGCACCAGCACGATACAGACGAGGACGTATGTCCTGGCGGCAATGGTTCGCTGTGGCATGGGTACCCTCCTTGGTTAGCCGCGACCCGGGAGGGGAGCGCTCGGCCGAGCGCTCCCCTCCGGGTCGCGGCTAACCGTGATGGCTGCCAATCAGGTACAACATCGGCAGCAAAAAAATCCAGACCGTGTCCACAAAGTGCCAGTAGAGGGCCGTGACATCCACCGGCGCATAGTAGGCCGGCGAAAAGCGGCCGCGCCGGGCCAGCACGTACACTCCCAGCACCGCGGCGATGCCCAGCGTCACGTGTACGCCGTGGGTCCCGGTCATGATCCAGTAGAACATCAGGAACAGCTTGACGTGCGGCACCTGCTCGGGCTTGAGGTGGTCCCGCGTCACCCACTCGGCATCGTCGAACCGCCAGCCCGGGATCGGGATAAGGTCGTCCTGGTAGTCGGTGTAATACTCGTACCCCTTCAGCCCCAGGAACAGAAAGCCCAGAAGCGCGGTGAGAAGTAGGCACCGGAGCAGTCCCCGGCGTTCGCCATGCCGGGCGTGGTGTACCGCCAGCACCATGAACAGGCTGCTAACCAGCAGGACCACGGTGTTGATGCCGCCGACGATCCAGTTGAGATGCCCGCCGGCAGCCTCGAACTCCTCCGCGTACAGGTAGCGGTAAATGCCCAGCCCCAGGAACAGGGTGCCGAAGAACATCACCTCGGTCGCCAGGAACACCCACATCCCCAGCGACGCGGTCTCATGTTGGTGCTCCAGGTCGCGGTACGGCTCCTCGAGCAGCTGGTGCCCCAGGGCCGACTGATCGAGGAACTCGCGCTCCTCGGCGGCTCAGGATGGGGGTTTCAGGGCTCATTCTGGGCCTTCTCCAGGTGATATTCGTAGGGCCCGCGGACCACGACAGGGGTTTCGGGGAAGTTCTCCTTGGGCGGCGGCGAGGGGGTTTGCCATTCCAGGCCGGTCGCCCGCCAGGGATTGGGCCCGGCCCGAGGGCCGTACTTCAGCGAATAAAGGAGATAGCACAACGGCAGAACGTAGCCGACCGCCAGGATCGACGCCCCGGCCGACGACATCACGTTCCAGACGTGGTACTCATCGGGGTAGCGGTGATAGCGGCGCGGCATGCCGGCATAGCCCAGGATGAACTGCGGCAGGAAGGTCAGGAAAAAACCGACGAAAATGATCAGGGCACTGAGCTTGGACCAGAAGTCCGAGTACATCCGGCCGGTGATCTTCGGCCACCAGAAGTGCAGCCCGGACATGTAGCCCATCACCATGCCGCCGACCATGATGAAGTGGAAATGGGCGATGACGAAGTAGGTGTCGTGAACGTGCATGTCCATGCCCAGCGAGGCCAGGAACAGGCCGGTCAACCCGCCCGCCGTGAACAGGGCCACGAAGCCCAGCGCGAACAGCATCGGGGCCTCGAACGTGATCGATCCCTTGTAGAGCGTGGCCGTCCAGTTAAAGACCTTGATCGCCGACGGCACCGCCACCAGGTAGCTCAGGATCGAGAAGATCATGGCCGCATAGAGGGAGATGCCGGCCACAAACATGTGATGCGCCCAGACCAGGAAGGCCAGGGCGGCGATGCCGAAACTGGCCAGGGCCATTGCCGAGTAGCCGAAAATCTGCTTGCGGGCAAAGCAGGGAATGACCTCGCTGACGATGCCCATGCCGGGCAGGATCATGATGTAGACGGCCGGGTGCGAATAGAACCAGAACAGGTGCTGGAACAACAGCGGGTCGCCGCCATAGGCCGGGTCAAACACGCCGATGTGCAGCCAGCGCTCCAGGATCACCAGGATCAACGCCATGGCCAGGACCGGCGTGGCCAGCAGGAAGATGAAGCTGGTGGCGTAAATGGTCCAGACGAAGATCGGCAGGCGCCACCAGGTCAGTCCCGGGGCGCGCAGCTTGTGCGTCGTCACGATGAAATTCAGACCGGTGAAGATCGAGGAGAAGCCGTTGAACACGAGTCCGATCAGCGTCGGGATGACGTTGTAGTGCGTGGCCTGCGAGCTATAGGGCGTGTAGAAGGTCCAGCCGGTATCCACGCCACCGGCCAGCATGGCGAACAGGGTCCAACTCCCACCAATGACGAAAAGATACCAGCTCAACAAATTGATCCGGGGGAAGGCCAAATCCTTGGCGCCGATCATCATCGGCAGGAAGAAGTTGCCCAGCACCGTCGGCACGACCGGTACCAGGAAGAAGAAAACCATGATGACGCCGTGCAGCGTGAACAGCCGATTGTAGGTGTCGGCATCAACCAGCCCGCCGCGCGGCGTCATCAGGTTGAGGCGCACAATGGTGATGGCCAGCCCGCCGATGAAGAACATCGCCGTGACCGTGATCAGGTACAAGAGCGCGATGCGCTTGTGGTCCTTGGTGAGCAGCCAGGACAGCACGCCGCGGCTGGCGTTGAGGTAGCTGGCCGGCGGCTCTTCGGGCGGCGTCGGCAGGGCCGGCGGCTCCACGGTCGCGATGCTCACGGCTTCTCCTCACGCGGGTTGATCGGGGGCGTCGTCACCGGCGGCGGATAACTCTCCACCCTCCGCGGCGTTTCCCCCCGCTTCAAACTCTTGATGAACGCGATCAGCTCCACCACTTCCTCCTCGCTCACCTGTCCCTTGAAGGTGGGCATGATGTTCTGCCACCCCTCGACGACCTGCTTGCCCGGATCGTAAATCGAATCGCGCAGGTACGCCTCGTCGGCAATCAACGGCGGACCGTTGCTCAGGCGGACGCGCGATTGGAACAACTCTTCCAGCACCGGGGCCCGGGCCTGCTCGTCGGCACTGTGACAGCTCAGGCAGCGATACTTGAGGAAGACCTTGCGCCCTTCCAGCGCCAGCGATCCCTCGGCATGGCTGTTGACCCATTCCTGGTAATCGGCCGGCTTCAGCACGTGAACAGTGCCGATCATCCCGGCGTGATTAGTGCCGCAATACTGCGAACAAAAGAGATGGTAATCGCCTGGCTCGGTCGCCTGGAACCAGACCGAGGTATAGCGCTGCGGCAGCACGTCCATGTGGACGCGGAAATCAGGCACAAAGAAGCTGTGGATCACGTCTTCCGAGGTCAGCACGACCTTGATGGGCCGGCCGGACGGCACGTGCAGCTCGTTGATCTCGCGCTGCCCCTCGGGATGCTGGAACTTCCACATCCACTGCTTGCCCTGACCGTAGATGACGGTGGCATCGTCGGGGCGCGATACGCGCCGAAGTAGATAGTCGCTCCCCAGACAAAGAAGATCATGAAGATCGCCAGTGGCGTCACTGTCCAGAAGATCTCGAGCGGCAGGTTGCGCGGCGTTGGCGCCGGCGGGCCCACCGTGCCGGGCCGGCGACGATAGCGTACCGAAAAATAGATCAGCAGCACCGCGACAAGGAGGCCGACCGACCCGCAGACCGCGAGCAAGAAATAGAGGAACCGATCGACTTCCCCGGCGGTGGTCGAGGCGTCGCGTGGAAACCAGATGATGTTGCTGTCGGCGAACATGCGTCAGTCCTTGTTTAGCCGCGAGCGTCCCGCGAGCGCTCTGGCAGAGCGCCGTCCCTGCCGCCGCAGCACGATCACCAGCCCGCCAATGCCCAGGACCGTCAGCACCCCGCCCAGCCGCACAAAGTTCATCACCGTGGCCCCATATTTCCCCTCCGCGGGGTCGTAATGGAAGCAGTAGAGCAGCACCTGGTCGACCGGCGTGCCGATCTTGTTGTCCGAGGCCTCGACCAGCCCCAGCCGCAAATCGCGCGGGGAATAGCGGATGTCGTAAAAGTAGCGGGCGATCCGGCCGCGCGGCGTCAGGATCAGAATACCGCTGGCGTGGGCAAACTGATCGTCCTTGGCGTCGTAGCGGTAGTGGAAGCCGACCGCCTCGGTAAGGCGCGTGATCGCGTCCTGCTCACCGGTGAGGAAGTGCCAGCCGGCCTCCGCTCCGGGCCGGCCGTAGCGCTCCAGGTACGATTTCTTTTTGGCCGCCGCCAGCTCCGGCGTCTCGCGCGGATCGAAGCTCACGGTCACCACATTGAAATCCTTACCCATCTCCAGCGGCACGTCCAGGAGAGCGCGGACCAGCCCGTTCAGGACCTCGGTGCAGAGCATGGGGCAGCGGTAGTACGCCAGCACCAGAATCACCGGCCGGTCATTGAAGCAATCGCCGAGTCGAATCGGCTGACCGGTTTCGTCCCGAAACTCCGCATCGAGCGGCACCGGCTGGTCGAGCCGCTGATCGAAGCCAACACCTTCCAGCGACCGGGGAAGCTGGGCCTCGGCTGCGCGGCTGCTACGGCCGCGGCAAGCACGATCAACCAACAGTCCGAGTGACAGCTCCGCATCACGGCGTCCCTCCTCGCAATAAGCGCCCGGAGTTGGATTCTCCGTCGTCGACCAGGCCATTTTGACGTTTCGCCTGCTCCTCTCCGGGACCGTTGGCCCGCGCCGGCAGCTTGTCCGCGAGCATGTCGATCGCCCGGTCGATGGGGATGTGGACATAGCCCTCGCCGGCGGGCCCGTAGCTCTTGAGGACCGACTCCTTGGCCTCGTAACGGAGGGCGACATTGCCGCTCTCGATTCCCGCCATCCGGTCCACTTGCTCCAGGCGCGGCTCGGGCGGTTTGCGCAGCCCTGGCCCCGCCGCCAGCGGATAGCGCGAGGCCTTGATCTCGGCCTGGTACGCCTCGTAAGAGCGAAAGAAGCGCTGGACCGCGAAGTGCACCACGGCCCCAAAAATCAGGGCGCCGAGAATGAGCCCGACAATCCAGCGGAAGCTGGCGTCGCTCGGCTCGTACTGCACCGTGGGATGCACGGGCAGTCCGGGTGTCAGCGGCGGGGGAACGAGTGGTTCAGGATTGCGGTTTTCATCAACCATGATTGATCGCGGCCTCCCGGGCGGCTATTTCCAGGTCCGCCGTGCGCAGGTGCAGGGCGTGGTTACGATTCGGATCGCGCTCGGGCAACACGGGCCGGCGCTCGAGCTGCCAGAGGTAATATGCGAGCCAAAGCCCGCCAATCCCTATGGGCATGAACAGGTCCATCCAGTGCTGGGCCAGGCTGGTTCCGGCAAAGGCCGGCAGGATCTGCCAGTCCATGAATACGAGCTGCATGAACAGGAGAAGCCCCGCCACCACGGCCAGCCGCGCGGGATTTCGCTTGACCGTGCGCATCAGCAACAGAAAGAACGGCACGGCAAAGTGGAACAGGAACAGGGCCCAGGCCACCCACTGCCAGCCGTCCCGCGAACGGTCCAGGTACCAGAGCACCTCAAGAGGGATATTGGCGATCCAGATCAAGAGGAACTGGAAGAAGGACAGGTAGGCCCAGATGACCAGGAACGTCAGCAGGAGGTTGCCGAGATCGTTGAGGGCCCCCAGCGACACGGCATTGCCGAGCGGCGGCCGAACCGCCAGCCAGGCCAGGATGAGCAGCACCAGCGCCAGGGCGCTGAGCATGTGGCCGGAGGCGACGATCGGGCCAAAGATGCTGGAACGAAACGCCGGCTGGAGCGACATGATCCAGTCGACCGCCGCGAAGTGCATGGCGATGCCGTAGGCCACCAACCCCGGTCCGCTCAACCATTCCAGCCGGCGGGCGTAGCGTGGATCGCCGGTTTCCTCCTGCCGCCGCGACCAGAGGTTCAGGAAATACGCCAGAACGATCCACATGCCGAAGAAGAGAATGGCCCGCCCCCACCAGAACGGCACGTTGAGATAAACCTGCTTCCACCGGAGATTCGGGTCGGACGCCACCTCGTCGGGCCGCGCCCAGGGGAACAAGTGGGCCAGGCCGCAACCGACCGGGATCAGCAGCACAGCCAAGAGCGGCAGCGTCCGCGTGCCCGCTTCCAGCAGGCGCCGGATCAGGAACCCCCAGGCGCCGCCGGTCAAATAGTAGATCATCAGGATCGCCAAACACCCCAGCCCGATCCCCTGGTAGAACAGGTAAGACGCCAGGTAAGAGCGGAAGAACTGCGCCGGGCTGAACGGGGCGCCGATGCCGCAAATGGCAAAGGCGGCAGCGCCGATCAACAGCGACCACCAGCGAGCCCGGGCCAGGTCCGCCCGCTCGTCCAGGGAGAGCGTGCTCATGGCTGCGGGCCCTCCGCCGAGTTCGCTAATTTCCGACGCATCTCCTCCGTCAACTCCTTTTCCGGGAAATGCTGGCTCAGTTGCAGGGCGCGGATGTAGCCGGCAATCGCCCAGCGGTCGCGCGGCGGAATCTGCCGGCCATAGGAGGGCATCGAGCCGTAGCCCCGCGTCATCACGTCGAAGAAGTGGCCGACCGGCGCCTGACGCAGGCGGTCAATGTGGTACGAGGGCGGCGGCGTGTAGCCGCGCTGGACAACCTTGCCGTGACCGGTCCCCAGCGGATCGTGGCAGACGACGCAGTAGATCATGAAGCGGTCCTGCCCGTGCTGGAGCACCTCGCGGGTCATGGGGAACGGAAACGTGGTGATGTAGCTGCTCTGCTCGGCGCCCAGCAGAGCAACCAGGTTGAGCGGTCCTGATGACGCGGCACCGACCAGGGCCGCCGGGCGGACCCAGTCGCGCGTCTCCCGCGAGGTCAGCCCGGTGAACAGGGCCAGGTCGGTGCGCAGGTGCCCGCGGGCCACCGTGCCGGGGACCAGCGGCCGGGCCGACTGCCCGTCCGCGAAGAACGGATCGGGATCGTAGATCTTGTAACTCGGCTGGTCCGCCATCTTCTGCTGGCAGCCGGCAAGCAAGATCAGGACGATTAGCAACGGCAGAATCCGTTTCATACGTTGGATTCCATCAAGCCGCTTGCGGCTTCGCACTCCCCCTGCGAAGCCGCAAGCGGCATCACAGCGGCACCTCCACCACCTCAGCCGGATTGAGTCCGGCCAAAAACTGCCGTGTCCCTTCCAGGTCAAAGCGCGGGTCGGTCGCCTCGATGCAAAGGAAGAAGCGATCCTGCGTGGCCCGGTCAAAGGCCGGCACGTTGAACACTGGCCGATAAAGCTTCGGCAGGCCATTGAGGAACAGCATGCCGAACAGCGCCGACAGGGCAGCGACCAGCACCATCACCTCGAAGGTGATGGGGATGAACGCCGGCCAGCTATTTCCCGGCCGCCCGCCCACGTCGAATGGATAATCGACCCCCATGCTCCAGTACTGCATGAAGAAGCCGACGCCCGCCCCGACCAGGGCCGCCACCAGGACCACGAAGGGCACGCGTGTCTGTTTCAGGCCCAGTTCGGCCGCTAGGCCCTCGATGGGGTAGGGGGTATAGGCCTCCAGGTCGCGGTAGCCGGCGGCGCGGGCCCGGCGCACCGCCGCCAGGATCGCGTCCGGCGTCGCAAACTCGGCCAGCATGCCATGCACGCCCGCCGCCGGCATCAGCGTCCCTCCTCGGGAGCGCGCGAGCCCGGCAGCAGGCCGCGCATCTCCGACATCGAAATCATCGGCATGTAACGGATAAATAAGAGGAACATCGTGATGAATACACCCATCGACCCGAAATAGGTCAGGAAGTCCCACAGCGTGGGCAAGAACATGCCCCACGACGACGGCAAATAGTCCCGGCTCAGGCTGCTCGTGATGATCATGAACCGCTCGAACCACATGCCGTTCAGCACGATCAGCGACACTACGAACAGCACCCACGGCTTGCGCCGCAGCGGGGCGATCCAGAGAATCTGCGGCGCCACGGTGTTGCAGAAAAAAACCGTCCAGGTGATGAATGCGTACTGCCCAAAGCCGATCAGGCGGTTGACGTAGACATAATGGTCCGGCTCCTCGCCGCCGTACCAGGAGACGAACTGCTCGCTCAGGTAGCCGTAAGAAGTCAGCAAGCTGGTGGCGAGCAGGATTTTGCCCATCACCTCCAGGTGATGGTCGGTAATGAATTCGTGCAACCGGTAGAAGGCCCGTACCAGGATGGCCAGGATCAGCACCATGGCAAAGCCGGAGAAGATGGCCCCGGCCACGAAATAGGGTGGAAAGACAGTCTCGTGCCAGCCGGGGACGTTGGCCATGGCAAAGTCGGAGCTGACCACCGAGTGGACCGAAACGACCAGCGGCGTCGCCAGGCCGGCCAAGAGGAGATAGGCGGTGTCATACCGCTGCCAGTGCCGCGCCGATCCGCACCAGCCCATCGCGAACAGGCCGTAAACCAGGCGGGTAATCCGCCCCGACGCCCGGTCGCGCAGCGTCGCCAGGTCGGGGATCATGCCCATGTACCAGAACAGCAGCGACACGGTGAAGTAGGTGCTGACCGCGAACACGTCCCAGACCAGGGCGCTGCGGAACTGCGGCCAGAGCGACATGGTGTTGGGGTACGGCAATAGCCAGTAAAAGAACCACGGCCGGCCCAGGTGCAAGAGCGGAAACAAGCCGGCACACATGACGGCGAAAATGGTCATCGCCTCGGCCAGCCGGTTGATCGAGGTCCGCCATTTCTGGTGCAGGAGCAGCAGGATGGCCGAGATCAGCGTGCCGGCGTGCCCGATGCCGATCCACCACACGAAATTGGTGATGGCGAAACCCCAGGCCACCGGGATGTCGATTCCCCAGATGCCGACTCCCTCAACGAGCAGATAGACGACGGCCACGGTCAGGACCGTGAGCAGCCCGCCACCGAGGCCAAAGAGCGCCAGCCAGCCCAGCGGCGTCCGCGGCGACAGGGCGATGGCGCTGATCTTCTCGGTGACGGAGGCCAACGTCAGCCCAGGCGCGACGTACTTCGACGGCTCCGCCGTCTGTGGCGTGTCGTGGCTTTCGGCCGGCGGCTGGGTCACGTCCGACGCCATGCTACCGCTCCAGCTCCGGGTTAGGGTTACGCAACGCCGCCAGGTACGTCGTCCGCGGCAGCGTGTTCAGCTCGCTCAGCAAGCCGTAGTTCAGCGGCGAATCCTTCCATTGCTTCACCTGACTGGCCGGATCGTTGATGTCGCCAAAGACGATGGCCCCGGCGGGACAGGCCGCCTGGCAGGCGGTCAGGATTTCGCCGTCCTTGATGTCTCGCCCCTCCTTCTGGGATTCAATTTCGGCATGGCGGATGCGCTGCACGCAGTAGCTGCACTTCTCCATCACGCCGCGCGACCGCACCGTCACGTCGGGGTTGTATTGCAGGCGCCGGCTGGGGGTGGCGTAATCGGCGTAGAAGAGGAAGTTGAAACGGCGGACCTTGTATGGGCAGTTGTTGGAGCAGAAGCGTGTGCCGACGCAGCGCTGATAGATCATGTCGTTCAGGCCGTCGGCGCTGTGGACGGTGGCCTCGACCGGGCAGACATATTCGCACGGGGCGTTTTCGCAGTGCATGCAGGGCACCGGCTGGAAATGAAACTCGGTCGGCTGGTCGGGCGTTACCGAGCCGCTGGCGTGGTAGAGATCGACGCGCAGCCAGTGCATTTCCCGGCCGCGGCTGACCTGGTCCTTGCCGACCACAGGGCTGTTGTTCTCCGCCTGGCAAGCGACCACGCACGCCTTGCAGCCGATGCAGGTCGTCAGGTCGATGGCCATGCCCCATTTGTGTTTCGCCTGCTGGGCCGGGCTGGGCGGATAGAGCGTCAGCGGCTTTTGCCCCCGCTTCTGTTCCTCGCGCGTCACATCTTCGTCCTTCTTCGCGGCGAAGTGTGCATCGCGGTGGTATTCGTCGAGGCGGGCGGCGCGGACCACGTCGCGGTTCTGCATCAACTGGCTCTGCTGCGTGCAGGCGAGTGGATAGTCCTTGGCGGTCTTGCGGATGGCCAGGCCGTGGGCGAACCCGGGATTGGCGGAGGTGCGCAGCGGATAAGCATCGAAACCGACCTGGTGCTCCTGGTCGCCGCCGACGCGGCCGGCGTCTCGGCGACCGTGGCCCAGGTAGACTGTCACGCAGTCGTCGGCCTGCCCAGGAACGATCCAGGCCGGACCTTCGACGGTGCTATCGCCGAGCTGCAACTGGACCACCGGCATCCGGAACCCGCCGTGCTCGCCGCCGTGGGCATAATGGCCCAGGGTAACGCCCAGCTTTCTGGCGGTGGCCGGGCTCATCAGCACGGCATTATCCCACGTCAGCGTGGTGATCGGCTTGGGGCACTCCTGCAGCCAGCCGTTGTTGGCGAAGCGGCCGTCGTAGAGCGTCGGGTCGGGCTGGAAGACGATCTCGAAGTCGCCGGCCGGTGCGGGCGCCTCAGGCGCCTTGAGCTGATTCTGCCAGTCCTTGCGGAGCGCAAATGTCTTGTGTGGCAGCGCCGTGCCCGGCACCACGCCGTCGTGAACCGCGGTCTCCCAGAAATCCTCGAAATGGCCGGACTGGCCCTGGCCTTCCCAGCGTTTTCGCCAGAAACTGCGGACTGTTTCGTAGGCCGGCGTCGGCACCTCGGTGGTCAGGGCCGAAAGCAATTCGTGGGCCGAGCGCCCCTGGTAGAGCGGCTGGATCAGTGGCTGCACGATGGTGGCGGTCCCGTCGTAAGCCCGCGTGTCGCTCCACGATTCCAGATAATGAGCCTCCGGTAAGTGCCAGTGGCACAGCCGGGAGGTTTCGTCCTGGTAGAGACTCAGATGCACGCGCAGCTTGACCTTCTGCATCCGCTCCGCGAAGTGGAAATCGGCCGGGGCGGTGAAGACTGGATTGCCGCCGACGATGACCAGCATCTCGACCTTGCCCTGCTCCATGTCGTCGGCCAGCTCGCGCAGCGATTGGACCTGATCGACCGGCTCCGCCTCGACCGGGGCGGTGTGGAAAACGGTCTGGCCCACGTTGCCGAGCTGCTCGTTGAGGGCGTGGGCCAGCAGGTGGACGGTAGAGGGCTCACGCGGACCCGCCAAGATGATTGAGCGGCCTCGGTGCTTGCCCAGGTCCGCGGCGACGGCGTCCAGCCAGCGGTCCATCGCGGGGTGGTCGGCCGCACGGGCCAGACCCGCGGGGATCACCCCCGGCCGGGCCGCCAGTGCCCGGGCGAAGTCTTCCACCTCCTGCGCTTTCAGGGCCAGCCGGTGATCCGCCTTGGCTCCCGTCGAGGTGACACACGGTTCGACCGCGTAGAGCCGATTCATCGTCGCGGCCGCGGCATCGGCCTCGCCAGTCCGCACTCGCCGGCGCGACATGAAATCGGCGACGTACCGGAGATGTCCCGGCCCGCTGCTCAGGAAATCGGCGTCGAGCGACACGACCACGTCGGCCTTCTTGAAGTCGTACAGCGTGTTGACGGGCTCGCCATACGCCGTCTGGGTGGCGCGGCGTGCGGCATCCGGGCTGAGCGGCTCGTACTGGTGCCAGCGCGCTTCGGGAAAGGCCCGCAGCAGCTCCTGGATTTGGTGGTGTAGCGTGGGCGACACGATGGTTTCGGTCAGCAAGCGCAGGCCGGCCCCACGGCGGTGCGCACTGCTCGGCGGCGGCCTGGCGCACCGAAGCCACGCCGTTGACCGCGACCTGGCCCAGGGCTGCATCCCACGTGCTGGTCTGCCCCAGCAGCGTCACGGTCTGCGAACGATCCGGATCGTAAAAGGTCAGGATTGACGCCTGGTGGAACAGGTCGGTCGCACCGAGGCTGGCGGGGTGCTCGGGATTCCCCTCGATCTTGGTGGGCCGGCCCATGTGGCTTTCCACCAGCAGGCCGACGCCGCTGCCGCCCAGGGTCATGGCGGTGGCGAAGTACAACGGCCGGCCCGGCACCATCTCCTCCGGCTGCCGGACATAGGGGCGGACCGTGAAGGAGGGCGCCGGCCTAGGGGAGCAGCCGCTCAGCCCGGCCAGGGCCAGCGAGGCGCCCATCAACGTCAGGAACCGGCGCCGGTTGAGCGACTCAGGCCAGGTGTCGGCCTGCTCGGGGAACTCCAAGCGCATCAACTCCTGGAACGCCTCGGAGTCGGCCAGCTCGTCCAGAGTCCGCCAGTACTGCTTGCCCCGCCCCGCGGCCAGCTCGGCAAGCTCCGGCGCCAGGTCCTTGCGCGTGTTCATCGATGGCACACCGAGCAGGTTGTGAGATAATGGGTATCCCGAATGTTATTTTCTTGCTTGAGCCGGGTCCCCAGGTCGAGCTGATCGGGCGGCTCCACGTACTTGATGTCGAAAATCTCTGCCCGAGGCCGCAGATGCTTCTCCGGACCGCGGTGGCAATCGAGACACCACTCCATGAGCAGCGAAGGCACCTGGTAGGTGAACGGCATCTGGTCGATCCGCCCGTGGCATGACGAGCAACCGACCCCCTTCTGCACATGAATGCTGTGATCGAAATAGACGAAGCCCGGCAGGTTGTAGACGCGCTGCCACTGCAACGGCTCGCCGGTGCGATGGCTGCGGCGGACCGGCTCCAGCATGTCGCTGCCCACCCACATCTGGGAATGGCAGTTCATGCAAATCTCGGTCGCGGGAAAGCCGGCGAACGACGACGTTTCGACCGTCGTGTGGCAATACCGGCAGTCGATGCCCAGGATGCCGACGTGGTGTTCGTGGCTGAACGGCACCGGCTGCACGCGCGTGAGGCCGGCTTCGGTGCCGTAGGACGAGCGGGTATAGAGCAAGCCGACCCACAGCAAGGCCGCCGGGCCCAGCAGCGACCCGAACAGGACCACCCGAACGATGGGATCGGTACGGCGATGGAAGATCTGGGGCATCACTGCCTCCGGCCTGCGGCCGCGCGCGGGGTGCTCCGTCCCACCCCAACCCGCCGCCCGGATCGTTCCGCTGAGTGCTGCAATCGCTGTACCACAACCGGAGGCCGGCCACGCAGCGCCGACCGGGGCTGGCTGAGGTCCAGCTATCTTAGGGCGCGGGGCGTTTGCGGAAAGAAAAGAAATGATCTGCGGTGCCTCCCGGCGATTACCGGCTCACGCTGGAGGAAGCCGCGGGCGAAACCGCCCTACCTCCTGCACCTGGAGCCAGCAAGCGTAGGGTGCGTCAAGCGTACTCGCGCCGACGCACCGGGGGGCAGGAACGGTGCGTCGGCGCGAGTACGCTTGACGCACCCTACAACTGGTGCGGACCGTTGTCGTGCTCCTGCGGCCCTCGGCCAACTCGCCGGCCCTGACGGGGGTGCGGGAACGCGGCTTCCCCGACGAAGAGCCGTACAATGTCTTCGGCTACCGGGTGATTCGGGTCTGGCAACTCCCCCCGAACCAGTTGTTGACGGGCGGCCTGGGACGCCACCGCTGGCGCCCACCAGTGCCGTGACGGCGGGCGACCTGCCTGGTATCATCGAACGAATGGAGCGGCGCCTCAGGCAGCGACGTACCTGCTCCTGGGGCTGCGGCATTCGCCGGCCCTGGCACAGGCGTTGTTGCAAGGAGTCCGATCCATGAAAGAATCATCGACCTATCAGGCCATCGTGCAAGAAGGACGGCAAGAAGGACGGCAAGAAGGGCTGGCCCAGGGAGCAATCAAGGAGGCCCGCAAACTGCTCGTGCGCCTGGGGAGCAAACCGCTGGGCCGGCCCAGTGCGCGAACGCAGGCGGCGTTGGAGAAGATTCCTGGCCTGGGCCGGCTGGAAGCCCTGATCGAACGGATTGGGACGGTGGCGAGCTGGCAGGCCTTGCTGGCGGAGGCCAAGGCCGACCGGTAGTGCCTCGATAGACAAGGAGAGAGCGTGACTTCCCGCTGGAAGACCACGCTGTCCCCATATCCCTTATCCGCGTTGACCCACCTCGCCTTGCCATTGGGCTCCGGCCCTGGCTTCAGGTAGAATACCTGCGCCATCGCCCCGGGAGGCTGCGTCATGAGTCCCATTCCTGCAACGCCGGCGGCCGAGAGTGTTGGGCAGCGTGTCGCGGCCCTCCTGGCGCGCTGGCGGGACGAGACGGCCTACGTCTCGTCGAGCAGCGATCTCACGGGGCATCCGGCCTACCAGGACTTGATCGCGCTCGGGCCACCGGCGTTGCCCTTCCTGTTCCGCGACCTGGAGCAGACTCGCGATGGTCACCTGTCCCGCGCGCTGGCCGCCATCACCGCTGCCCGACCTGTGCCTGCCGAGGATCGCGGCCAGGTCCGCAAGGTTGCCGACGCCTGGCTGCGCTGGGCCAGGGAGAATGGGTACTGATGGTAGTGCCGATCCAGGATCGCTTCCCCGGTTTGGTTGGAACCTCGTACCGTGTGAGCAGCCCGGTCACCCGCGACTACAACTGCATCGCCTGGGCCGCGGGCGATACCGCTCACTGGTGGTGGCCGGACATTGATCCGGACAACGACGCCATCTTCTGGCCTCCCAGCGTTCCGCTTGAGGAGACGCTACCCGCGTTCGCCGCGGCCTTCGCGACCCTGGGATATGCCCCGTGCTCCCGCGAGGGGCCCGAGCCAGGGTTTGAAAAGGTCGCCCTGTTCGCCCGCGACGGCGTGCCGACGCACGCTGCCCGCCAACTTCGGGACGGCCGCTGGACCAGCAAGCTGGGCCTGCGCGAGGACATCGAACACGACCTGCATGCCGTGAGCGGCGAGTTGTACGGGACTGTGGTGCTGGTGCTCAAGCGCGAACGAGTTGGTGGGGGGTGGTGACTGCTTCCACAAGGCGCGCGGCGCCGGGCGCTCACCACCGGCCCGCGTCCGCTCTGGCTGCCCACCCCGACAGGGAACACCTGTCACAGGCCTTCGCCCGTTTCTTACTGCGCGTTGGCCTGCCCGTGGCTGTGCCGCCGTTCCAATAAGACGCGGTTCGCAGACGACCTCACCGGTTCCCTTGTCCGACTTGAGAGTCAAAACACGCTGTCCCCTTATCGGCGTGCCGTTCGGATTGACGCGCTGCAAGTTGATCTTATGATGGAGGCACGTAAAGGAGTTGCCCATGCCTGCTGGGGACAAGCCGCCGCCCGGGTGTGCGGCTGTTGAAGCGATCAAGCCTGCGGACGGCAGGCGCTGGGATGTCTTCCTCCGGCAGAGCAAGATCACCGCCACCGCCAAGCGGGGCATGGGGGCCGCCAAGGAACTCGCCTACAGCGTGCCCTGGGTCTTGCAAAACCCCACGGCGATCTTTCGTGGCGTGCGGGAGGTGGGAGAGAGCCAATGGCTCTGCTACGTGGGCGAGCCTCCTGACGCCTACAATTACAAGACGGGCGAGCGCGTGCGGCCCTGGCTTGGGCAGCTCTTTCTCGTTTTCCTCGACGACGACCGCATCATCTACAACTGGCGCTGGGACAAGGCCGACCCCGACGACCTGCGGCTGCCGCTGGATTTCGCTCACCGGTTTGAGGAGCGCCTCTTATGACCAACGAAGAATTTGCCCTGGAGGTCTTGAGCCAGGTGCCTGCCGATCAGCGGTTTTTGCCCACCGCCGTCTATGACGCCGACGGCGATTGCATCGAGTTCATCGCCGCACCGCACAGCTTTTACGCCGAGCGCGTCGACACTCTGGTCACCGTCTACCGCAGCCAGGAAACCGACGAGATCGTCGGCTCGCTCATCAAGGGGGTGTCTAAGTTCCTCCGCGGTGTCCTCCAGCGCACGCCGGGCTTCCGGATCGAGATCCAGGATGGACGCATCAAGCTCGTCCACCTGTTCACTGCCAAACTGTGGACCGAAGAGATCGATCCCAAGACCGTCCCCGGCATCGTGTACCGCGAACTCCGCCAGGTTGCGGAAGAGGCGGGGACAGAAGTCGAAATGGGAGATGCGGCGCTCGCCTAAACGCGATCCACCAACGAGACCGCCATGCCCGTGTCCGCGGGCGCCCGCGGCAAGGCCGTCTTCTGGTTTGACCTGACCCCCGTCCCGGAAGCGAAGCACGCCGCGCTCGTGGCTCAGATCAGGGAACTGGTCAGCTGAGCCAGCACACCCAAACAGAAGAAAGTGTCAGAAGCAATTTCTACCGGGGGAAAAGGGTCCTGACACCTTATGTCCTCCCCGACTCTACTCAACTTCGCTCGGTAGTCACCGGCGACAGAGCGGCAATGCTCCCTGTTTGTTTGGCAGGCTGTTTACGAACTTTTGGTGGGCGCTCAGCTGGTGAATTGTTGCTCCCGTTGGGAGAAACTCCACGACAATCGACCCGGCGCAAGCCACGTGGTTTGACTTCCCCGATTGGGTCTTCAACGGTGTTGTCGAAGAGCGACGGGGGGCTGGTACGGGCAGGGAGGTTTGAAGCTTACGGGCAGCCTCAAGCCCGGAGGTACATCGCCCGGTCATCTGCGTACACATGACCGTACACTTTGCCCGCGCGAGCGCCCCGACGACGTCTTCCCGAGGGTGCTTCTCCCCGGGCCTTGTGCCAGCAGAGATAATCGCAACACGCGGCCGGACGATTCTAGCATACAGATTGTCCAATGCCGTCCGGATTTGTGCCGCGCTCCAGTGGCCTGGCCACATGATCCCTGCATGGTGTGGAACTGCGAGAACTTCGGCCAGGATCGGGACGGTCATCCGCTTCTGGACCTCCTGCCACTGCGCGAGTGTTGCGTCACCAGCAAACACGACAAACCGACCGCCCGCGCGGAACACAAGAATACCACATGTTGCATTTGAATCGCCGGCCGCAACACCTCGACTGGCCTCCATGAAGCACGGCGAAACCAGCTTCAGGTCCGCGTCATGTACTCCCGATGACCAGATTTGACGAGCGGCCGTCCCAGCAAGGGTCAGTTGCTTGATCTGTTCGTCCTTGATTCTCCCCGCACGTGTCTCGTCAACCAAGGCACGCCAGAATTCAGTCTTTCGGAAGGCATCGTCGCCAGGAAACCAAATCGTATTGATGTTGTTTGAGTATGCCCTGAGGAGGCCAGTTGCCCCGCCTACATGGTCCTCGTGCCAGTGCGAGACGATCAGATGGCGTATGCGACTTACTCCGAAATGATGCAGAACAGCAAGCGGCTCTTTTGTCCGCTCGCCGGCATCGATGACGATGGCCTCACCCGAACCCGCCAGAATCAAATTGCAGGTCCCAAACCCTACATCAACGAATACTATGTCCACGGGTCTCACCGAGGTGGGGGTTGGAGCCAGAACCCTTCGTTTATCTCTTCGGCTTGGTCGGCAGCTTTGCGCACCGCTTCCCCAATCGCGGCAGAATCCCAGGTCGCTTTCGACCACTCCTCGGACAGATCTTGGTTGGGCAGCTTTCTTACTGCCGCGGCGCGGATAATGCGAAAACTCACGGGATTGCGAGTGACCACGGCCTCGAATGGCTGCCCAACACGGAAGTGGGCAAATGCTTCGTCGAACACCAGGAGGTCCACCTTCTCGCGCGTGCCGTCCTCCCACCGAACCACGGTTAGCCCCGGTCGTGACTTAGCAACCTTCCCGACTTGTCGTAGGACCATCGGTTTCGTAG
The DNA here is from genome assembly GCA_963827935.1 of uncultured Planctomycetota bacterium. GTDB lineage: Bacteria > Planctomycetota > Planctomycetia > Gemmatales > Gemmataceae > DATFNV01. The sequence continues at coordinate 209,035 of CAWHCN010000011.1, forward strand.
CCCTGTAACGTGGCACATCGATTACACTCTGGAGCTGCATCCAAGCTTCTCTGTCCTCATCCGTCATCTCGAAAGGGCGCATTTCGAGAAACCTTTGAACCATAGTCTGGAACCGCTTCCGCCAGTCGTGCATGGCGCTGTCGGAACGTCGGCCCACGCCCGACCACTCCGAGCGCTACCGCATCCGTCTCGACACGCCACTTGGCCTCATCCCGAGGCGGATAGACGGCTACCCACAGTTCTTGCCGCAGGGAAAACGGGTGCCCCCGTTCGTCCCGGAATTCCTCGATTCGGCGCCGAGAGCGCGCAACCAAGCCTCAGAACCCGAGACGATTGCCGCTGGCGGCACATCCCAAGAAAGCCGCACTGGCGGCGGAGCCGCACTGGCGGCGAGGGTGAGGAGGATCATGACTCTTCGGGCTCGAAAAGCGCCCATCCCTTTCGCGTGAACGCGTTGAAGAAACACCTTTCCAAACGGTCATTGGCCGCAAGCACGTTGGCACGTAACTCATCCTCGCCCATTATGCGGCTACCTTTCACCGGAGTGTGCCATTCGAGTCGGAATCGCCGGTGTGAACTCTCCGCAGTGGTTGGCATTGTCGCGAAGATCAGTTGCACTGGCTCCGGCCCTTCCGGAGGACGGACAATCGCTTTCATCTCGAACGCCGAGATCGCACCGAACACCGCTTCAGGGAACTGGAAGTCCAGCGTAAGATACTCCTCAGTCCTCATAATACGGCTTTCGGGGATCGGAAGATTCACTATATCGACGTAGTGCAGAGCCGCTTCGAGCACGCCATTTGGTTGATAGAGGTCGGCGTACTGACGGCAGCGGATCAGCGCCTCGTCGAGTAAGGCGGGGAAGCCCGGATAAGGGTCCGTTCCGGCCCGGAGGTAATTGACCACAAGTTCGTCTGGGGTCAGCTGCACGGCCCGCAGGCGATCTTCCGTGAAGGCGCGGACGGCCAAAACTTCCTCGACCAACCCCTTGAGGTGCGGCTTCCCCCCTCGCCTCGACGCCCCGACGTGAACTGCCCGGCGGAGCATCTCTTCGACATTCGGATGCGTCTCGACCACGGCGTCGAGAAACGTCTTATACCGTTCCCGATTCCAAGGGGGCGCAACGGCAGCTGGCTCAAACCGAAAGGACATCCAGACTTCGACAAGAGGTGGCTTTTTCAGTAGCACGTCTGGCCCCCTTCCACTAGACGAGCCGCGAGAGTATAGCTTGGTTCGGTTGCCCTGGGTAGCTCAGCTGAGAGGGCCGCGGTCCTGGCCATTGGCCGCACTTTCTTCATTGTACAGCAGCGTCTCATCGCGCGGGAAGGAGGCACAACGGGAAATCCGGCCGTGAAATCATTCCTGACCGCGATTTGGTCTGTACAATCATGCGCGTGAGCCACTGGCTGCCGTGCTGTTACCAACCGGCCTCGTCATCGACCTTGCTCTCGGGAGCCCGACAACGGGCCGAGCCTGATAAGGAGCGAGCCGGATAAGGAGCCAGCGCCGGTTAAGGGGTCAGCGCCGGTTAAGGGGCCAGTGTGGATTTTGCCTAGAAATTCAAGGTGGCCCTCGTCTGTTAGCCATTCCGATTTCGCCGCAACACCGCTCACCGGGAGCAAAAAATGGGACAGCGTACGTTTCCACAGGCCGTTGTGGGCTTATTGACGCTATCCCATGTTCTTCCCCCTTTCTCCCCTCGCCATCAGCCCCTATCTCTTCTCGATGATCCACCTCGCCGTGCGACGCCCCGAGGGACGCCGGATCATTCTCCATCGTGAACTTGAGGTGGTCGAGGAGTGGGAGCGGCTGGAGGAGTACACGCGGCAGGAACGCCGGCATGGCTGGGTTCGGCGGCACGGCAGGGTTACCCAGGAAGAAGCACGACACGACGTATTCGGTCTGGTCAATCCCGTCGATCTGAAATCGCAGCAGTCCGGAGCGAACTTCGAGGTCGGTCGGGTCGTGCCGGATCGGCGAGGCGTTGAGCGGCATCGGCAGGATGAACTATCGGGCGGTGAACACGGGGAGGGCCGTCACGTCGGTGGCGGAGTCGATCAGCGCTTCAATCTGCTTGCCCGCGGTGCCGGCACGCCTTACCATGGCCAGGGAACAAGACCCGTCGAAGTCATTTTCACTCAGGTCTCGTCTCATGCGCCCCGGCGGCCTCAGGCTGCGGATCGTTCTGATTGTGCTCCTGATCCTCCTCGGAGGGCTCGGTGCCTACTGGGGCGGGATGGCCCTGTGGGGCGCCTGGCTGTACCGGGCGGCCGAGGAAGCCGTGCGGCGGCGGGACTTTGCCGAGGCCGAACGGCGCGTGCAGAAATGCCTCGACTTCGCGCCGGACGATCTGAAGGCTCGCCTGCTCGCGGCACGGCTGGCCCGCCGCCAGGGGGCCTATGCCGAGGCCCGCCGCCATCTGGCCGTCTATCGCGAACAGGGCGGGCCGGCGGAGATGCTGGCCCTGGAGCAGAAACTCTGGGACGTGCAGCAGGGCACGCTCGATCCGGTGGCGAACTTGCTATCGTCCTGCGAGCAGCATCCGGAGGCTGTGGAAACGCCGTGGATTCTGGAGGCGGTGATCGACGGCTGCCAGGCGGGGCTCGACGCCGCCAGTGCCGCCCACGCGCAGACTCCGCCGCCGGAGTACCTGGACGCCGGACAAGCTGCCGTGGAGTTGTGGCTGCGGACCGAGGCCGACCCCGCCAGCCAGGTCCAGGGCCTCGTCTGGCACGCCCGCTTGCTCCTGATCCGCGGTGACGGCCTCGGCGGCCTGGCCGATCTCCGCGAAGCGCTGACAATCGCGCCGGAGCATTTCGAGGCCCGTTATCGCCTGGCCCTGGCTCTGGAGCAGCTCGAGCCGACGGCGGCGGCTGAGCAGCTCGAAATCCTGCGGCAGCGCGACCCGGAGGATCCCCGCGTCTTGCTCTCGCTGGCCGCTGTGCGACGCAGCCTGGGGCAGCTGGACGAGGCCAGGGAACTGCTGGATCGACTGGTCGCCTCGCACCCCGACCAGGCCTCCGCGCTACTGGCCCGCGGCGAGCTGGCCCTGGACGCGCAACGAGCCGAGGAGGCCGAGACCTGGTTGCTGCCGCGCCCTGGCCCGGCAGCCCGCTGACCCGGAAACCAATTATGCGCTCAGCCGCTGCCTCAAGATCATGGGCCGGACCGACGAAGCCAAGGGGTACGAGGGGCGGTCCATCCGGACGGCCGAGCGGGCCAAGAAGAAATAGCCACCGATGGACACCGACACGCACGCACCAGGAAAGGAAGGAGCCCGGCGTCGCATCGGCGTCTGGATCACTGTCGGCGTTGTCCTCGTTGCCCTTGCTGGCGGAGCGCTGTACTGGACGAAGCAGCCACGCCAGGACGCCGCTCCGGCACCGGTCGCACCGTCTTCCTCCGCACCAGCCGACCCACCCGCCGGGCCTCCCTGGTTTCGCGACATGACGGAGGCATCGGGTTTGCAATTCGTCTACCGCAACGGGGAAGAGGCGGATCGCTTCACGATCCTGGAGTCGCTGGGTGGCGGCGTGGCCCTGATCGACTACGACGGCGACGGCCTGCTCGATATCTTCCTCACCGGCGGCGGCACCTTCGAGGGCCCCGACCACAAGAAGATCGTGGGGCGACCCTGCAAGCTGTTCAAGAACCTGGGCGGCTGGAAATTCCGCGACGTGACGCACGAGGCCGGTCTGGACGGACCCTGGTTCTACACCCACGGGGCCGCCGTCGCCGACTACGATCGCGACGGCTGGCCCGATCTGCTGGTCACCGGTTACGGCGGGCTGGCCCTCTTCCACAACGAACCCGACGGCCACGGCGGGCGGCACTTCGTGGATGTCACCAAAAAGGTCGGCCTGCACGATGACTCCTGGTCCACCAGCGCGGGCTGGGCCGACCTCGACGGCGACGGCTTCCCCGATCTGTACGTCTGCCATTACGTCGACTGGTCGTGGGAGAACGACCCAGCCTGTGCCGGCTACGTCAGCGGCGTGGCCCGCGATGTCTGTCCCCCGGCCCGGTTTCGGCCGCTGGTTCATGCCCTGTTTCGCAACGAACAGGGGAAATCGTTCCGCAATGTCGCGGCCGAGCAAGGGTTCCAGGCGCTGGGCTGCGGCCTCGGGGTGGTCCTGGCCGACCTCAATGACGATGGCCGACCCGATATCTACGTCGCCAACGACGTTACGCCCAAGTTCCTTTACCTCAATCGCGGCGGCTGGAAACTCGAAGAGGTGGGTCGGACGGCGGGGGTCGCCGTCGGCGAAAACGGTGCCGCCAACGGCAGCATGGGCGTCGATGTCGGCGACTACGACGGCAGCGGCCGGCCTTCCCTCTGGGTCACCAATTTCCAGACCGAGTCGCACGGCCTGTACCGCAACCTGGGCCGCGAGACGTTCACCCACCAGTCCCGCGCCGCCGGCATCGCCGCCCTGGGCCAGACCTTCGTCGGCTTCGGCACCGGCTTTGTGGACGTGGACAACGACGGCTGGGAAGACCTGGTCATCATCAACGGCCATGTGATGCGCCGGCCGCTGTGGGGCATTCCGATGGCCCAACGGCCGGTGCTCCTCCGCAACGAGGAACGCCGCGGCCGGCGCTTCTTCACGGACAAGAGCCGCCAAGCCGGCCCCTTCTTTCAGACATCCGCCATCGGGCGCGGCCTGGCCGTCGGCGACCTCGACAACGACGGCTGGCCCGACCTGGTCGTTAGCCACACCAACGGCCCGGCGACCCTGCTGCGCAACGAGGCTGGTCTCGACACGCCGGCCAACTGGCTCGGCCTTCGCCTCGTGGGGCGTGGGCATCGCGACGTCGTGGGGAGCACGGTCATCGTTGAGGCGGACGGTCGCCGTCTGACACGCTTCACCAAGGGTGGCGGCAGCTACCTGTCGGCCGGCGACCCGCGCATCCTGGTCGGCCTGGGTGCCGCGACGCACGTCAGCCGAGTGACGGCCAAGTGGTCCTGGGGCGCCACGCAGTCGTGGGACGGGCTGGAATGCAATCGGTACTGGGACCTTCATGAGGGAGAGACCCGAGCGCGCCGCCCGAAGGGCGGCGGCTAAACCGTCGAAACGGGTTTGCCCCACCCCGCCCCCTTGTGGTACGAATACTGTTGCCTGCCACCCCGCCCCCCTGCCATGCCCCTCCCTCCGCCCGCGGAGGCCCCGCCAGCCATGCGATTCGGGACGACGGTCCTTGCCTTGCTCGTTGGCCTGTTCGGCGCCCTCTCAGTGCGCGCCGAGGACCATATCGGCGCCATTCAGGCCGACCCCACTGCGGTGACGCTTACCGGTCCCCGGGCCGTCTATTCCCTGCTGATTCACGGCAAAACGCCGGACGGCCGGCTCGTCGATCTCACCCTTGCCGCTCGCTATCGCTCGGTCGATTCCCGTATTGCCGCGGTCAACGATAGCGGTGTGATCCGCGCGGTGGCCGACGGCGCGACGATCGTGGAGATCGAAGCAGCAGGCCGGAAGGTGAGCGTTGCGGTGTCGGTCAAGGGGTCGGCCCAGCCGCGGGCGATCAACTTCGAGAACGACGTCATCCCGCTGTTCGGCCGCTTTGGCTGCAATTCCTCCGGTTGCCACGGCAAGGCCGAGGGCCAGAATGGGTTCAAGCTCTCGGTCTTCGGGTTCGACCCGGCCGCGGATTATGCGGCCCTGGTCAAGGAGGGCCGTGGCCGGCGCGTGTTCCCGGCCGCTCCCGACGCCAGCCTGCTGCTGGCCAAGGTGTCCGGCGGCATCCCGCACGGCGGCGGCGTCCGCATCCCACGCAGCAGCCCCGATTACGAGACCATCCGCGAGTGGATCGCCGGCGGCCTGCCATTCGGCCGGGCCGACGATCCGAAGGTGACCGGCGTGCGCGTCCAACCAGCGGAGCGGCAATTGGCCATGCACGGCTCGCAGCAACTGCGCGTCCTGGCCCGGTACTCCGATGGCCGCGAGGTCGATGTCACCGCCCACGCTCGCTTTCAGTCGAATAACGACGGTCTGGCCTCAGTCAGCGCGACCGGCCTGGTCAGTGCGGCGGACCTGCCCGGCGACGCGGCCATCATGGCCAGCTACATGAATGCCGTGGATGTCTTCCGGGCCGTCGTGCCGCGGGCCGAGAGTATCGCGAAATGGCCGGACCTGCCCGAGAACAACTTTATCGACGGCCTGGTCCACAAAAAGCTGCGCAAGCTCAACGTGCTGCCCTCGGAGACCTGCGACGACGCCGACTACCTGCGCCGCGTCTATCTCGATGTGATCGGGACGTTGCCGACGGCCGACGAGGCCCGGCGGTTCCTGGCAGACACGCGGCCCGACCGGCGCGTCCGCCTGGTCAATGAACTGCTGGACCGGCCTGAGTATGCCGACTATTGGGCCCTCAAATGGGCCGATCTCCTGCGGATCGAACGCCAGGTTTTGGGGCACAAGCGAGCGTACGGCTACTACAAGTGGGTTCGCGACAGCCTGGCCGAGAACAAACGTTACGACCGCTTCGCCCGGGAGATCGTGACGGCCGAGGGGCCCCTGAGCGAGGTCGGCCCGGCCGCCTTCTACAAGGCGGTCACCAACCCGGGCGAGGCGGCCAGCACGCTGTCGCAGGTCTTCCTGGGCGTGCGCATCGCCTGCGCCGAGTGCCACCACCACCCGTTCGACCGTTGGAGCCAGGCCGACTATTACGGCATGACCGCCTTCTTCGCCCCGATTGCCGTCCGCGGCGGCCCGCGCGACGAAGTGCTGCTCGCGAACGGCTCAGCGGAAGCCCGCAACCCGCGTACCGGCGAGCTGAGCCTGGCCCACGCCCTGGCCGTACAGCCGCCGAAGGAGGGGGCCAAAGGTGACCCGCGCCCCACCCTGGCCGACTGGATGACGGCCGCCGACAACCCCTTTTTCGCGCGAAACCTGGCGAACCGCCTGTGGGCCCACTTCGTCGGCCGCGGACTGGTCGAGCCGGTCGATGACGTGCGCGCCACCAACCCGCCGACCAACCCCGAATTGCTCGATGCCCTGGCGAAAGCGCTGGTCGAGAGCAAGTACGACGTGAAACAGCTCATCCGCACCATCACGGCCTCGCGCACCTATCAGCTCTCCTCAAAGCCCAATGCGACGAATGAGCGCGACGAGCAAAACGCCTCGCGTGCCCTGTTCAAGCGGATCGATGCCGAGGTGCTGCTGGACATGGTGTGCCAGACGACAGGCGTGCCGGAGAAGTTTGCCGGCGTGCCTTCCGGCTCCCGGGCGATCCAGCTGTGGGACAGCCAGGTGCGGCACTACTTTCTGAAGCTCTTCGGCCGGCCGGTGCGCATCAGCGCCTGCGAATGCGAGCGCATCCACGAGCCCGGCGTCGCCCAGGTACTGCACTTCCTCAACTCGCCGGAGATCCATGCCAAGCTGGGGCACGATGGCGGGACCGTCGCGCGGCTGGTGAAGAAGGCAGACGACGCGGCGCTGGCGGAAGAACTCTACCTGACGTTCTACAGCCGTTATCCCTCGGAGAAGGAGACGAAGGTGGCGGTGGAGTATCTGAAGAAGAATGGCGACAAGAGGCGCGAGGCGACGGAGGACCTGGCGTGGAGCTTGATGAACTCGCTGGAGTTCGTGTTTAATCATTGACCGAAAGGGTTCGGCAATGCCGCGGGAAGAGCACGATCAGGAATTCAAGACGCTGATCCACGACTTTCTGCAGGAGTTTATTCGGCTGTTCTTCCCCGAGTGGTACGAGCGCTTCGATTTCGGCGACATCGTGTGGTTGGACAAGGAGGTCTTTCTCGATCCGCCGCGAGGGGAAACGCGCAACTTGGACCTGGTGGCACGGGTCCGGGTCAAGCAGATGGTGGCCTCGCAGCGCCCGGGGGAGTCGGAGAGCTGGATCGTCCTCATCCACATTGAGATCGAGGCCGACGACCGGCTGACCCGCCTTCGGCCGCGGATGCACGACTACTACAAGGGGTTGCGCGATCGCTACCACTTGCCCGTGTGGTCCCTCGCACTCTACCTGCACGTCGGGTTGGATGGCGTGGGCTGGGATAAGTATGAGGAATTCTTGTGGGACCGGAGGGTGTTACTGTTCGAGTACCCGTACGTCGGGCTACCGGCACTGAGCGCCGAGGAGTACGCCAACCGCGACAGCATGGTGGGAGTTGTTCTGGCGGCGATGATGCGGGTGCCGGACGAGCGGCGCGTGGAATTGAAGGGACAGGCCTTGCGGCGCATCCATGGGAGCGGCGAAAATGAAGCGAGGAAGCACCTGCTGGCTGGGTTCGTCGAAAGGCGCCTGAAACTGGACCCTGTGCAGCAGCGTGAATTCGAGCGACTGCTGGAAACCGAGCCCTACCGGGGAGTGAAAACAATGACAACCCCTTGGCACGAACGGGGGCGGGAAGAGGGTGAGCGGCGAATCCTGGAACGGCTGCTCCAGAAGCGTTTTGGCCCCCTCAACAGCGAACTTCGCAAGCGGCTGACTTCCGTGCCCGCGGAGCGCCTGGAAGAACTGGCCGACGCCATCCTGGACGCGAAATCCCTCAAGGAACTCGGCCTGGAAGACTGAACACTGCGTTGATGGAGGGCGGGGAAGGAGCGCCATCATGTCCCGAAAACACACGATTGCCTTGTTTGTCGGCGGCTGCATGTGCGGCGTTGTGGTGATCTGGCCCGTGATCTATGCGTATCTCCATCCCGACCAAGATGATCGGCGAGAAGCTAAGGCTCTCCTTGGCGTCGCGAAGGTCGATAAGGCGGTCATCGATTTCAACGCTAGACAAGGCAGCTACCCGGCGTCCCTCAAGCAACTGGTCATTCCGGTTAGGTGGACATCGTCATTTCTGGCCGCAGAGGATGTCAACGACCCCTGGGGCGGGACCATTCGATACGACCCGACGACACTCGATCCGCAGACGGGAAGGCCGCTCATCTATGCCTTGAGGCCCGATGGCGTTGAAATCTGTAACTGGGAACTACCTATCGGTGATCCGGATTGGTGAAGACAGAAATAAGATGGCCTGCGTTTGAGTAGCGTGTGAAAATGCCATAGCTGGCCAAGAGGAAAACGTCCATGCACCGCAATACTCCATTCTGCGACGGCCTCGCCCGCCGCGATTTCCTTCGCGTCGGCACGGCTGGCCTGTTCGGCCTGAGCCTGCCAGCCCTTCTCGAACGGCAGGCCCGCGCCGCCGAAAAGGGGCAGTCGCCAAAGGACGTTTCCTTGATCTTCCTGTTCCTGCACGGCGGGCTCAGCACCATCGATACCTGGGACCTGAAGCCGGACGCGCCGGTAGAGTTCCGCGGGGAGTTCAAGCCCGCTGCTACCAAGGTCCCGGGCATCCGCATCGGTGAACTGGTGCCGCGCATCGGCCGGCAGATGGACAAGTTCTCGCTGATTCGGTCGTTCCGACACCATAACTCCGATCACGGGCCGGCGGACCATTACATCTACACCGGCTACTTCCCCGGCGCCGGCTTCAATCCGAACCTGAACCCCAATAACCAGCGGCCGGCGCACGGGTCGATCATCGCGAAGAAGCTCGGGCCGCGCGGCAGCGTGCCGGCCTATGTCTGCCTGCCCAAGATGCACCCCAGCGCCGGCCCCGCCTACCTCGGCGCCGGTGCCGCCCCCTTCGTGATCGATGCCGATCCGAACGCTCCCAATTTTGCCGTGCCCGACCTGGTGCCGCCAGTCACTCTGTCCGCCGACCGTCTGCAATCGCGCAAGAACCTGCTGGCGGCGGTGGACCGCTTCCAGAAGTCGGCCGAGGTGCGGGCCAACGCCGCCGCCGGCGCGGTCGGCACCTTTCAGGAGAAGGCGTTTTCGCTGATGACGTCGCCGGAGGCCAAGAAGGCGTTCGACATCAAGGCGGAGCCGGAGAAGATGCGCGACGAGTACGGCCGGCATTCCCTGGGGCAATCGTGCCTGATGGCCCGGCGGCTGATCGAGGCCGGCGTCCGCTGCGTCACCATCGACCACAGCAACTGGGACACGCACGACAACAACTTCAAGACCCTCAAGCGGGACCTGCTGCCGGGGCTCGACGCGGCTCTGTCCACGCTGTTCCGCGACCTGGCGGACCGCGGGCTGCTGGAGCGGACCCTGGTCCTGGTCACCGGCGAGTTCGGCGCGCACGCCGCGAATCAACAAGAACGCCGGCCGCGACCACTGGGGCCCGGCCTTCACCGTCGTGCTCGGCGGCGGCGGCATCCAGGGGGGTCGCGTCGTTGGCAAGAGCGACGCCCGTGCCGAAAAGCCGGCCAGCGATCCGTACGGCCCGGAAGACCTGTGCGCCACGATGTACCGCCTGCTCGGCATCGATCCGGAGGACGAGTTCTACACGCCGGAAGGCCGGCCGGTGAAGATCGTCAACAACGGGCGGGTGATTCAGGAGTTGCTGTAACCGTTTAGCCGCCGACCGCAGGTCGGCGACTCCCGCGCCGACCTGCGGTCGGCGGCTAAACAAGGATGCATCAATGATCCGTCACGCATTTGCGCTGGCGCTGCTGTTGTGCAGCGCCACTATCGTTTCCGCCGACCCGCCCACCGCCTCGTACATCTTCCCCGCCGGCGCCCGCCGCGGCACAACGGTCCCGGTCATTGTCGGCGGGCTGAGTCTCTACAAGTCGTGCGGCTTCGAGATGCTCGGCCTCGGTGTCACCGCCGAGCGCACCTTATCGCGCATAAAAACCCTCTGGTTTGAGGGTCCCGTGCTGCCGCTGCCCGATTCGCAGCAGCAGGAAGACTACCCCAAGGACATGGCCGGCCGCGTCACCGTGGCGGCCGACGCCCCGCTCGGTTTGCGCTACTGGCGGGTCTGGACCGCCCAGGGAGCCACCTCCGCTCAGAAGTTTGTTGTCGGCGATCTTCCCGAGGTGGTGGAGCAGGAAATCGACGGCGACCCGGTGCCGGTCGAGGTCAAACCGCCGGTCACCATCAATGGCCGTATCTTCCCACGCGAAGACGTGGACGTGTGGACGTTCGCCGCCGCCAAGGGGCAAACTTACACTTGCGCAGTGACCGCCGCTCGCCTCGGCTCGCCGTTGGAAGCCCGCCTGGAGGTCCAGGGCCCCGACGGCCGGCGCCTGGCGGAGAAGCTGGCCGACGGCGGCGATCCGGTGCTGCGCTTCACCGCGCCGGCCGACGGGCACTATGCGGTCCGCATCCAGGACGTGAACGCCCACGGCGGCCAGGCCTATGTCTACCGCCTGACCATCACCGCCGATCCCTATGTGGATCGCGTTTATCCGCTGGGCGGTAACCGCGGCAGCCGCACCAAGTTCGAGACCTTCGGGCAAGCTCTGCCCGCCGCACCGATCGAGCTGGCTTTGCCCGCGGACGCTCCGCTGGATTACGCCGTCCGCCTGAACGCGGGCGGCAAGTTGACCAATCCCGTGGTGCTCGATCTCGACGACCTGCCGGAGTACCTCGAAGGGCAGACGAAGTTGCCGGTGGCGGCGCCCGCCATCCTGAATGGCCGCATTGCGAAGCCCGGGGATGTGGGAACCTGGGACCTCATCCTGAAGAAGGGCGAGGCGGTGGATATCGAGCTGCGGGCCGGCCGCCTTGGCTCGCCGTTGCGCGGGGTGCTGATCGTGCTCGACGCCGCCAGCAAGGAGTTGGCGCGCGCGGACGCTGTGGGCGCCGGCCAGGTTGACCCGTCACTCCGCTTCACGCCCCCCGCGGACGGCACCTATCGGATACGCGTCGAAGAGCGTTTTCGCCATCGCGGCGGGCTGGACTTCGCATATCGGCTGCGCGTCGCGCCGCCCAGCGCCAGGCGCGACTTTCGACTCACGCTCATGACCGACGTGGTTTCCGTCGACCGCGGGGGGAAGGCAGTCTGGAAGGTGACGGCCGAACGGCTGGGCGGCTTCAACGAGCCGATCACTCTGACCGTCGAGGGGCTGCCGCCCGGGGTGACTGCGAAGCCGGTGACCATCGCCGCGGGGCAGGCCGCCGGCGATTTCGCCGTGACCATTGACAAGACGGCCAGGATTCAGGCGAGCCGGCTGACGATTCGGGGATCGGCGAAGATCGGCGAGCAGATCGTGACGCGGACCGCCCTCTGGCACGGCCCTCCCAATAGTCCCCACTACCTCCATCGCGGCGAGCCGGGCGTCGATAGTCTGCTCCTCGCCGTGACCCTGCCCACGCCGTTCCAGATTGTCGGCGAATACGACATGCGCTGGGCCGCCCGCGGCACGGTCCACCACCGCAAGTACCGCATCGAGCGCCACGGTTACGACGGCCCCATCGAGGTCATGCTGGCCGACCACCAGGCACGCCACCTGCAAGGTGTCAGCGGACCGACCATCACCGTGCCCGCCGGCGCAACCGAATTCGAGTATCCAGCAACACTCCCGCCCTGGATGGAAATGGGGCGGACCTCGGCGCACCTGCGTCATGGGTGTGGCTCTGCTGAAGGACCAGGACGGCGAGCATCCCGTCAGTTTCACGTCCATCCAGCCAAATGAGCAGCTCATCGCCGTCATCGAGCCCGATCCGCTGGACGTGGAGCCGGAGCGCGGCTCGATCACCGCCGTGCCGGGGAATGCGGTCGAAGTCGGCATCAGCGTCTCCCGCGCCCGCGGACTGGAGGGACCGGTCCGGGTCGAGTTGATCGTGCCGGGGCACATGAGTTTCATCACGGCCGCCGCGGTCGAGGTGCCGGCGGGGCAGTCGAAGGCGTTGCTGTCCGTGCGCTTCGCCGCCGATGCCCGCGGACCGTACAACATGCCTGTCGTCATCCGCGCCACCCTGATGCGCAAGGGCGAGCCGGTGGTGGCCGAGGCCAAGCTGGACGTGCGGCCGGCGGGGCGGTGATTCAGTCAATTCGCGCTCAAACGCCGCCCGCAGGGCGGCGGCTAAACAATCATGTCCACCACGGCCCAGCGCCTCGCCACGGCGATGCAGTATCACCAGGCCGGCCGCCTGGCCGACGCCGAAGCCCTCTATCGCAGCATCCTGCAGGAGGCGCCCGAGCATCCCCACGCCCTGCACCTGCTGGGTGTCCTCGCCCACCAGTCCGGGCGGCCGAAGGAGGCGGTGGAACTCATCAACCAGGCGCTGCTCATCCACGGCCCGCACCCGGTCTTCCACAGCAACCTCGCCGCGGTCTACTTGTCTCTGGGCCTCCTGCTCGAAGCCGAAGCGCACTGCCGCGAGGCCCTGCGGCTCGATGCCAACTTGCCCGATGCCTGGGCCAACCTGGGGGCGGCGCTGCGGCGGCGCGGTCAGGATGCCGAGGCAGAACAGGCCCTGCAAACGGCCCTTCGCCTCAACCCGGGCCACCTGGATGCCCGCTGCAATCTTGGCGCTCTCCTCCACCGGCAGGGCCGGCTCCCCGAAGCGGTCACGCTGTTGCAGGAGACGGTCCGCCAGGCTCCCGGACATGCCCAGGCGCAAAACGACCTTGGTGGAGCGCTTTTGGCCTGCAACCAGGTCGAGGCGGCGATCCGGCACCTGCGGCAGGCGGTCCGTCTTCGTCCCAGTTTTGCAGAGGCCCACAGCAACCTGGGGCTGGCCTTTCGCGAGCTGGGGCGGATCGACGAGGCGATGCAGTGCTTCCGCGAGTCGCTGCGCCTCAATCCGAACTATGCCGGAGCCCATAACAACCTGGGCTACACGCTGGAGTACCAGGGGAAGATCGACGAGGCCCGGGCCCAGTTCCTCGAAGCGCTTCGGCTCGATCCCGGCAACCCCCGCGCCCTGGCCAGCCTCAGCGGCCTGGCCAGCAATGGGCATTACGAATTCACCGACGAGCAGCTACAGCGCATCCGCGTCCTGGTGGCTCGCGGCGGCATTCCGGTGGACGATCTCGGCCGGTTGCACTTTGCCCTGGCTCGCGTGGCCGATCGGGCCGGGAGCTATGACGAGGCGTTCGCCCACTACCGCCATGGGAACGAGCTGCGCAAGGAATACGTCCGCCGTCGCGGGACAGCGTTCGACCCCGCCGACCAGCACCGCCGCGTGGATCGCCTGATCGCGGCGTTCACAGCGGACACCTTCGCGCGGGTGGCGTCGTTCGGCCTGGACACCGAGCTGCCGATCTTCATCGTCGGCATGATGCGCTCCGGGACCAGCCTGGCGGAGCAAATCCTGGCCAGCCATCCGCGCGTGTTCGGGGCCGGCGAGCTGCCGGACTTCAACGACATCACCGCCAGCCTGCCGCAGTTGCTCGGCGGCGGGGAGTACCCGGAATGCATGTCCCGCGTGGGCGCAACAGTCGTAAACGCCACCGGTGAACGTTACCTGCAACACCTACGGCAGCTCGGCGGTGCAGCCGAGCGGGTCGTCGACAAGATGCCCTTCAACTTCCATTACCTGGGCCTCATTGCCACGCTCTTCCCCAGGGCACGGATCATCCACTGTCGCCGCGACCCCATCGATACCTGCCTGTCGTGCTACATCCAGAACTTCGGCGAGCCACACGGCTTCACGCTGGACCTGGCGCACCTGGGACAGTTCTACCGCGAATACGAACGGCTGATGGCTCACTGGGCACGGGTGCTGCCGGTGCCGGTGTTTGACCTGTCCTATGAGGAATTGACGGCGGACCAGGAAGACGTCAGCCGGCGCCTGATTGCGTTCTGCGGGCTGGACTGGGACGAGCGCTGCCTGCGGTTCAACGAAACGGCACGGCCGGTGCGGACGGCCAGCACCTTGCAGGTGCGTCAGCCGATGTATCGCAGCGCCGTCGGGCGCTGGAAGCGTTACGCCGCCCACTTGCAGCCGCTGATCGAGGCGCTCGGGGAACGCGTTTAGCCGCGACCCGGAGGGGAGCGCCGTTCACCAGCGCTCCCCTCCAGGTCGCGGCTAAACGGACAACCTTGCTGGGCCCACATTAGAAGTGGAGGTCAAACCCCACGTTGAAGGAGTGGACCCAGAAGTTCTCAGTGCCGAAGTTGAAGCCCGGCACGAGCGGCCCCGGCGGGCTGGCCTGGCCGAACACCAGCGACGACGCCGTTGGGGCCTGGCTCAGGTTCACATTGCGATCGATCTCGTTGGCAGGCCGTACAACCGAATTCCAGTAGAGGAACGAATAGCCCGCCGTCAACCGCAGGTGCGGCGTGATCTTGACCCCCACGTTGACGCCGCCTTCGGGCACCAGGCCGATGTCGGTGCGGGTGTGGACGCCGATGTTCGAGGCCTGGGCCAGCACGGCCCCGCCGGCCACCTCGCTGCCGGTGGGCGTGAACAGGGCCGTGGAGCCGTTGATGTCCACTTCCTCGTCGTTCACGCCGACGCCGAACTTGCCAAACAGGCTGGCGAACAGCCATTTCCCTTCCCAGGTCACGTGCGAGCCCACTTGCAGGCCGTAGAAGCGGTTGACGGTGCGGAAGCTGTCCACATCCGCCAGCGAGTCCACGGCCAGGATCGGACTGCCCTGGAAGGTAAAGACGCCGTCTTGCAGCGGCTGAATCTGGTCGTGGATGGTCAGGCTTTCCGCCAGGCGCAGGAAGCGGAAACCGACCAGGGCATCGATGCGGACGCAGTCGCTGGGCCGAAAATGGCAGGCCGCGTTGAATTCGCCGCCCAGAAACTCGGAGCGGGCGTCCACGCTGATCGCCCCCGAGGAAATATCCGGGAAGGAGGCGACGGCGGCCGATTCATGCGCGCCCAGCACATCGAAGATCGGCCGGCCCAGCAACGGGTTGCCGAACGGGTCCGACGAAACCGCAAAGTGCGCATTGTTGGGCAGCAGATAGCGACCGGCCCACTCGAGGGAGAGACGTTCGTCGTCATCCAGGTAGAGGCCCACATCCAGGCGGATGCCGTTGAACAGGCCGAAATCCTCGCGGCTGGTGAGCAAGGTGCTGGTGCCGGGTTGCCCCAGCGCGCCCTGGTGAACGTCGTTGACAGAACCCTGGGTCACCAGGGGGACATTGCCGGACCAGGCCTTGATGAAGCCGGCGTCGTAGCCGGCATCGATCCACACGTGATCGCGGACAATCGGCTCGCCCGGCCCGTGGTCCAGGATGGCCGGGCCGTCGTCGCCGGGGTGCTCGCACCCATCCAGGAGCGGCAGCATCACCTCGGCCGGGGCCGGGGCCGGCACCGCCGCCGGCGCGGCGGCGCGCTGGTCGCCTGCTGGGGATACTGGTACGGCGTGGCGGTGCGCGGATAATTGTAGTAGTAATTGGGATAGTAATAGGCGTAGTTCGGGTAGCCGTACCCCTGGTAGTATTGCCCGTAGCCCGCGGGCCGCACTCCCTGGCCGTAACCGGAATAGCCGTAGGCCGCCGCCGACGGGGAGCCCGAGTACCCCTGGGGATACGTCGCGGCATTCCCCGCCCACACCTCGGCGCGGGCGCCAGCGCCGCTGCCCAGAAACGCCACGGCGCCAAGCACGAGCGCCATTCCACCGAGCATCTGGGTCCGCATGTTGCACCTGGAGAATGGTTGTGGCGGGGCCCCTGGACGACCGCCGCACGAGGAGACACCGCGGCCGCTGTCCCCGCCGGCCGCACGCGCGGCGGCCGGCACGGAGTTGCGCGGCGAACTGGGGGTGCAGTCGCTGGGGGGGACAAGGACGCGGCGGCGACTTGGGCCAGGCACACCACGCTTGGGCGGACTTCCTGTCGGCACGCCGCTGGCGTGGACCGGCCCGGTGATGGTACGGCGACCCGGCATCGATCGGCCTCCTTGCCCCGAGACGGCGGCGCACCGCGGTCGCTCCAGACCAGCGTACCTTGCGCAGCCTCTCGTTCCCTATGCAGCACCTCTTATCGATCCGCGCACACCCGCCAATTGACCCCCACCGCCAGAATGGGCTTATCCACTCCCCCCGGACCGGCGGACTCTTCGGGTTCTGCCTCCGGTTCCGCGCTGGTTTTGCAACCAAAGGAGCTTCCCCCGGGCCCCCCGTCTTGACCAGGGTGAGATGATTCGGTCAGAAGCGGTATGGGTTTTCCGGATGGGTGGGGCTGCTGTGTCCGCGTTGTGGCACGGTCTCCTGACCGTGCCACTGCCGCCGACCGCAGGTCCGCGTTGTGGCACGGTCTCCTGACCGTGCCACCGCGTTGTGGCACGGTCTCCTGACCGTGCCACTGCCGCCGACCGCAGGTCTCCCCAGAATGCTGTCAGGCGACCGGCTATGGGAGACCTTCGGTCTAGCTGAGCGGCACGGTCAGGAGACCGTGCCACAACATGGGTGAGATGATTCGGCGAGAAGCGGTAAGGGTTTTCCAGATAGGTGGGGCTGCCGTGTCAAATCAGGCGTGTGTTCCGGAATCGGGCGGCAAAGGAGCTGCCGGCCACCCCCCCCCAGCTCACTCCGACCCGTGGGGCGGCCCTGTTGATCGGAATGGCGATGTTTTTTTCCCGGGCCCGCCCGCACACCCGCGAATTATGGTCCAAGTGGCGCCTTTCGGCGAGATGGGCTTGCGCAACCTGTTAGCGAGTAATGGATTGCGACCGCCGACCCACTTGGACCATAATTCCCGGGGAATTACGGTCCAAGTGGCCATTTCTGTGGGAATCGTCCATTCGAGTCACCGGCCCCGCAGTAGCTCCGGCCGGAACAGGCCCAGTCGCGTCCGCCTGAGCAGGCAATCCGCATCGCGCAGCGCCATTTCCTCCGCGCGCTGATAATCAAATTCTACCGCCAGGTCCGGCTCGCCGGCGACCACGGGCCGGGCCAGGTTCGGGTCGTCTGCCAGAAGTGCTGCCACGTCCGCGGCCCGGCGGCCGTAGCGATCGACCAGGTGCCGGGCCGCTGCCTCGGCCAGCCCATGCCGCCGGGCCAGGGCTCGCGTCTCCGTGGCGGCAAACTCCGCCCAGGGGACCGGCGGGGCGCCGTCGAGCGGATGATTCGCGGTGCGGCACCGCGCCCGCCGACCCAGCCGCGACACGATGGCGTCGGTGATGACCTCGGCCATATGCCGGTAGGTCGTGTACTTGCCCCCCGCCGCGGTTAGCAAGCCCGACGGCGACCAGAAGACGCGATACTCGCGCGATAGCGACGACGGCTCTCCCGGCCGCGACCGCAGCAAGGGCGCAGGCCGGCGAAGCTGCTGATGACTTCTTCCGCCCCAAGCGGTGGGTCGAGATAATGGTTATGCCCGCGCAGGAGATAGTCCACCTCCACCGCGGTGACGATCAGTTCCTCCGGCGCGGCCTGGCAGTCGGTGTCCGTCGTGCCAATCAGCGTCTTGCCCAGCCAGGGGATGACGAAGAAGACGCGGCCGTCGTCGGGGTGCAGGAGCAGGAAGGCGGCCCGCAGACCCCGGTCGGGCACCACCAGGTGGACGCCCTTCGTTGGCCGTAGGTGCGGGCCGGTAGCGTCGCCGGCCAGGCGGCAGACGCGATCGACCCACGGTCCGGTGGCGTTCAGCACCACCCGCGCCCGGATGAGGAAGTCGGCACCGGTGACCTGATCGTGCCCATGCACGCCGGCAATTCGGCCCTGGTTTATCTCAAACCCGGTAGCAGCGACGTAGTTGGCGGCGCAGGCGCCCGCCGCGACCGCGGTCTTCACGACCTCGATGCACAGGCGGGTGTCGTCCATCTGGGCATCGTAATAGCCGGCACCGCCCAGGAGCCCGTCGCGGTGCAACCCGGGGAACTCGCGCCGCAGCCGCGGGAGGGGGAGGGCTCGGCTCGGGCGCTGGTTGTCACGGCCGGCCAGCAGGTCGTAAAGCCACAGCCCGGTGCGCCACTTCCAGGGCGGCACTCGCGTCCGTCGATAGAAGGGCAGGACGAAGCGCAGCGGCCGGACCAGGTGCGGCGCAGTTGTGCAGCAGGCGCCGGCGTTCGTGCAGCGCTTCGTAAACCAGGCGGAACTGTCCCTGTTCGAGGTAGCGCAGTCCGCCGTGGACCAGCTTGGACGAAGCGCTGCTGGTGCCGGAGGCAAAGTCGCCTTGGTCGATCAGGGCCACGCGCAGACCGCGCAGGGCGGCATCGAGCGCCACGCCGGCTCCGGTGATGCCCCCGCCCAGGATGAGCAGATCGAAGAGGCCGTCGGCCAGCGGGGCGAGCGTTCGCCTCATGGGGCGGGTCCCGGGACTGGAGTGGTCAGCCGGCGAAGGCTGCGGGCCAGCAGTTCGCCGAACGTGATGATGCCCGCCAGGCCGCCGCCGGTGGCCCAGAACCCGGTGAGCACCAGGAGCAGGACCGGCAGCGATCCTAGAAGTGACCCGCCGTCGTCGAGCACGCCGGCGGCCAGCAGAGATGCGCCCAGGGCGGCAAAGGCCACGGCCTGGAGAACCCGGGGCGCGGTGCCGCCCGACAGGATGCGATCCCGCCCCGCTCGCCGCAGCCGCAACAACTGCACCAGCGACCGGGCCTGGGCATACCCCGCGAATACGGCCGCGGGGCACAGGAAGGCCAGGGCAGTCGGCAACAGTCCCGGCCAATCCGTGGCCGTGGCGGCGGCCCCGGTGTCGAACAGCCAGCGCAGGGGGACCAGCAGCCACGGCACCAGCAAGAGCCCGCCGATGAGCACATTGCCCCAGCGTTCGCGCCAGCGGACCCGGCCGGCCTGCTCGGCGCGGTCGAGGTCGGCGGCCAGGTCGGCGGGGCGGTCATACTCGCCGTCGCGGGCGGCGTCGCAGGCGCGGTGGACGGCGGCCAGGGCCTCGAAGCGCCAGCCAAACGGCCGCCGCGGCAGCCAGGATTCGAGCAACCGGCCCAGGGCCCGCAGGTCGGCGGCGCGGTCATCCGCCGCCTGGCTGGGAACACCGCACGGACACAGCGCCGGTTCCAGATCGCCGTTGACCAGAATCCAGTCGGGACTCAGCCGCCCGTGCGCGGCCCCCTGATCGTGGAAGGCCTGTAGCGCGTCGGCCAGGCGGATGGTCAGCCGCACCGCCTCGCGCGGGATCAACGGCCTTTGGTTCAACACTTCGGCCAGCGGACTGGCAGCCACCAGCTCGGTGACCAGCAGTCGGCCATCCGGGGCGGCACACACCGCATGCAGGCCCAGCACCGCGGGATGCCGCACCACCACACCGGGCACCGTCCCTGCCGGTGAAGGGTTGCTGTCGCGCCAGACGAGGACCGGGCGCGCCAGCGACCGCTGTCGTGCCCAGTGGACGGCGCCGCCGTCCCAGATGTGCAGCCGCTTGCCCATCTCGAAGTCCGCCAGCTCCACAGTGTTCGTGGCCGCAGTGGTGGACTGCTTGGCCCGCGGGGCGGGGCGCACGGCGAACAGCCTCTGCAGGTAAGAATCGCCCTCGGCCGCCGGAGCCGTACCGCTTTCTGGGAGTGAAGAGGTGCGAAACACGGCCACCACGACGACCGTGACCGCATTGGCCAGCAGCACCCACGGCAGGAACGCTGTCCCAACCTCCGGCACCCCCGACGCCAGCAGCCAAGCCAGCAGCCCGGCGAGTGCGGCAAGCACCCAGCCCAGGACGATGCGGCCCCGCCGGGGCGCGTACCAGACCCAGGCGCTGGCCCACACCAGGAGCCCCAGCCCCGCCAAGAGCGGGCCGCCGAACACAAGCAGACCGTGCAGCAGACGGTCCAGCAAGGCGGCGGCGACGTGCGGCGCACCAAGACGCGGCAGGCTAGTCAACATCAGCCGGGTCAGGCTGCCCGGTTCGGACGAGCGCGGGCCAATCAGCATCGGCTGGACGACTTGCAGCAGCACCAGCGCCAGGGCCGCCAGCAGCGCCAGGCGGGTGAAGCGCGTCCCATGCCGCGCCTGCTGCCAGCGCCGCTCCAGGTCGTCGGCCAGGGCCCCGGCGTCCGGGTAGCGATCGCGCGGGCTCTTGGCCAGGCAACGGAGACAGACACTCTCCACCAGGGACGGCACCTCCGGCTTGACGCTCCGCAGCGGCGTCGGCTCCTCCTTGAGCACCTGCATCAACGTGCCATAGGTGCTGTCGGCCAGGAACGGGGGACGCCCAGCTACCATTCCGTAGAAGATGGCTCCCAGGGCATGGACGTCGGCGGGAGGGCCGACGCGCTGATGATCGGCCCGCACCTGCTCGGGAGCCATGTAGGACGGCGTTCCCAGGATGGCCCCCTTCTCGGTCACTGGAGCACTCACCTGTGGCGTCGAGCGGGCCTCGCTGGGCGGGACATCCAAGGGGATCACGTCCAGGATCTCGTCCTCCGGGGAGCTTGACGGTTCGGCCCGGCGCCGCTTGGCCAGGCCGAAATCGAGGACGCGCGGCTGATCGGCCGAGTCGATCATGATGTTGCTCGGCTTCAGGTCGCGGTGCACGATGCCCAGGGCGTGCGCCGCCGCCAGCGCCCGGGCCGTCCCCAGCCAGTAACGGACGGCCCGGTCGAGCGGCAACGGACCCTCTGCCAGCACCTTGTGCAGTGGCCGGCCAGGTACAAAGTCCATGGTGTAGAACGGGTGCCCCTCGTGGACGCCCCAGGCATGAATGGCGACGATGCCCGGATGGTGCAGCTCGCCGGCGGCCTGCGCCTCCAGGGCAAAACGCGACAGGTCCGCCTGAGACGACGCACTCTGGTCGAGCATCATCTTCAGCGCGACCAGCCGGCCGGACGACCTCTCCCGCGCCTGAAAGACCACACCCATGCCGCCGCGTTCGATCTCGCCCAGCAATTCGTAGTCGCCGAAGGCCCGAGTGACCGTCGGCGCTTTGCGCGGCTCGGGCGGCGCACCCTCGACACCGGGGGACAGCTCAACCGTCTCCGGCGAGGGTGGCGGCGGCTTGTCGGGCGCGGGAGACATGAGTCAACTCGCGTGATTGGGCGGCATCCAGTGTGACGTGAAGCAGGCCGGGCTGTCAAGGAGCGGAGGGGCGCTTCAGGATGGGTTGCACTGCGCCTGCGCGCGCACGCCCTTTGATGCCAAGGGCGGAGTGCCTGCGGATGGGTTGCATTGCGCCCGGTGCGTGAGGACATCGAGGAGGATCGTCGCAACGGCTGGACGACGGATTTCAGGCCCCTCCCCATCTCGGCCGCCGCTTCTCCAGAAACGCCCGCATCCCCTCCTGCGCGTCCGCCAGCACCGCGTTGTCGGTCATCACCGCCACTGCCTGTTCGTAAGCCTCCTCCTCGGACAGGTCGATCTGCTCGTAGAAGGCCCGCTTGCCCAGGCGAACAATGGCCGGGCTCGCTGCCAGGATCGCATTGACGAGTTCCTGCACGGCGGTGTCCAGCTTGTCGTCGGTCACCACGCGGTTGACCAGTCCCAGTTCCAGCGCACGCCGGGCCGAGATCGGCTGTCCCGTCAGCAGCATCTCCAGGGCGGCCTTAGCGGGGACTGCGCGGACAAGGGGGACCATCGGGGTGGTGCAGAAGAGGCCGATTTTCACGCCGGGTGTGGCGAAGGTGGCGTTCTCCGTCGCCGCCGCCAGGTCGCAGGCCGCGACCAGCTGGCACCCGGCCGCCGTCGCCACGCCGTGGACGCGCGCGATCACCGGCTGCGGCAGCCGGCGGAACCCCAGCATCACCCGAGCACAGAGGGCAAATAGCTCGCGATATTCCTCTTCCGGCCGGCCCACCATCTCACCGAGGTCGTGGCCGGCGCAGAAAGCGGGGCCCCGCGCAGCGAGGACCACGACCTGGATCGATGGATCAACGCCGATCGCCGCCTGGGCTTGCTCCAGCTCCAGGAGCAGGGACCGCGACAGGGCGTTTCGCCGCTCGGGCCGATTCAGGATCAGATGACGTACCGGACCTTCCCGTTCGATCAGGAGTCCCGGCGCCTGGCTCACTGTCGAGGCTGTCATGGTTCCTTTGCTCACTTCCGCGTCTCGTAGGTCTTCGGCTTTCCCTTGCTGCCGACCGTCACCGTGTACGTCTTGCTGTCGGCGGCCACCGACAATTTGATCGACTCGCCCTGGCACTTTTCGTCGGCATTGGCGATATATTCCGGATCGGTATTTTCCTGAGCGCCGACCTTGAGGTTGCGATGGAGCTGGTAGATCGCCTGGATTTCGGGGGACCGGCGCAGGGCAGCGGTGACGGCGGGCATGCAACCCTTCTCCGGGCCGTTGTTGAACACCGCCACGCGCGGCCGGACCGTGTTGATCACCACAGGATTGTTGCTGATGTCCAGGCCGTGATGCGTGCTCTGGTAGACATCTACCAGGCCGATTTTGTCGGACGGATGGACCAGCTTGTACTCCATGTTCCAGGTCAGGTCGCCCAGGTCGAGGAAGCGGAAACCGCCGTAGCTGAGCAGGAAGCCCAGGCTCTTGGCGTTATCGCTCTTGTCTTCCGGCTGCGGCTTGTGGTCCTTGGCCACGGGATTCTCCGTGCGCCGGGCTTGTCGGGGAGCATCTGGCCGGCGGCGCACAGGCAGAGCAGCTTCACGGCCGGAGCACCTTCCGTTTGCTTCAGCACGATCTCATCGCCGGGGTGCATGGTCTTCGATTTGCCCTGGGAGGCGGTCTTCCAGGCCTGAATGAGCGTGGGGAAGTTCTTGGGGTCCTCTTCGAGCTTGTCCGGGATGCCGCGGTCGTAGAAATGGTGGATCGGGATCAGCGTGGAGAGTTTCTCGGCACTGCCGTAATGATCGGTGTGCCAGTGGGTGATGGCGAGGTGGTCGATGGCCTTGAGGCCGGCCTGTTCGGCGGCCTTGTGGATGCGGGCGGCATCGCGCGGCCCGGGGTTGCCGCAATCGATCAGGACCGATTCGCCGGCGGGAGTGACGATCAGCGTCGCCCCACCGCCCTCGGTGTCGATGAAGGTGATGCCGAGGCCGCGCACCGGCTCGGCGGCCGAAGAGATCGAACCACAAAGAACACAAAGAACACAAAGGAGAACAAGCGTGAGGAACGGACGAGCCGACGTGCCGCCAGTGGTCTTCATGCGTGTTCTCCTTTGTGTTCTTTGTGGTTAAACCTTCCCGATCAACTTATCGAACTCCGCCTCGGTCAACACCGGCACGCCCAGCTCCTTCGCCTTGTCCAGCTTGCTGCCGGCCTTGTCGCCGGCCACCACGTAGTCGGTCTTCTTCGACACGCTGGCCGAGGCCTTGCCGCCCAGCGACTTGATGAGGTCCTCGATTTCCTCGCGGCCATACTTCTCCAGCGTGCCGGTGACGACAAGCGTCTTGCCGGCCAGCGGGGTGGCAGCCGGCGATTTGGCCCGGCGTCCTGCGTCAGCTTGACGCCCAGCTCCTTCAGTTGCTCGAAGGTCTTGCGGCCGGCGGGGCTATGGGTGTAGTCGTGGACGCTGGCGGCCAGCACCGGGCCAATGCCGCGAATCTCGTTCAGTCGCTCCGCCGAGGCGCAGCAACTCATCGGCACTGGGCAGGTGGTCGGCGATCAGGTCGGCCACCGTGTCGCCGACGCCGGGAATCGCCAGCCCCGTCAGCACCCGGGCCAGTCCGCGCCCCTTGCTGGCCTCGATCCCGTCCAGCAGGTTCTGGGCCGATTTTTCGCCCATGCGCTCCAGCTCGACGAGCTGATCGCTCGTCAGGCGGTACAGGTCCGGCACCGAACGCACCAGGCCCGAATCGACAAGTTGGTTGACGATCTCCTCGCCCAGCCCCTCGATGTCCATCGCCCGCCGCTTGCCAAACTCGGTGAGCACCTTCTTGAGCCGGCCGACGCAGTTGGTGCTGGTGCAGCGGTAGAAGACCCCCTTGCCCCGATCGCTGCGCGTCACCGGCGAGCCGCAAACGGGGCAGGTCGCCGGCCAGACGAACGGTTTTTCCGCGCCGGTGCGGGCGCCGTGTTCGGAGCGGACGATGTAGGGGATGATCTCGCCGGCCTTCTCGACGACGACCATGTCGCCGACGCGGACGTCCTTGGTGGCCATGAAGTCGGCGTTGTGCAGGGTGGCCCGGCTGACGGTGGTGCCGGCCAGGCGAACCGGGTCGAGGTTGGCCGTCGGCGTTAGCGTGCCGTTCTTGCCGACCGACAGGTCGATCGACCGGACGCGGGTCAGCGCCTGCTCGGCGGCGAACTTGAAGGCGACTACCCAGCGCGGCACCTTGGTCGTCGCTCCCAGCCGGCGCCGCTGGTCGAAATCATCGACCTTGATGACCAGGCCGTCGGTCTCGTAGGGCAGTTCGTTCCGCTTCGTGGCCCATTTATTGACGTAGCCGATCACCCGGTCCATGTCTTCGAAGGAGGCGATGTGCGTGTTAACCGGGAAGCCGTACTCGCGCAGCAGATCGAGCAGTTGCCGCTGGCTGGTGAGTTCCACCCCTTCCACGGCTCCCTGCCCGTAGGCGAAGACGCGCAGGTGCCGTTCCGCAGCCTGGCGCGGGTCGAGCAGCTTGAGCGTGCCGGCGGTGAGGTTGCGTGGATTGTCGTAGAGCTTTAGCCCCTTCTCGGCGCGGTGACGGTTGAGCCGGCCCAATTCCTCCCGCGTCATGTAGACCTCGCCGCGGGCCTCGAACAGGGCCGGCGGCTTGCTGGTCCGAAGGCGCAACGGCAAGCCGTTGATCGTGCGCAGGTTGTGGCTGACGTCGTCTCCTTCCTCGCCGTTGCCGCGGGTGGCCCCCACGGTGAAGAGGCCGTTTTCGTACGTCATCGACATGGCCACGCCGTCGATCTTCGGCTCGACGACGTAGGTGACGGTTTCCGAGGGCTGACGCCCCCGGCTGGCCGCCAGTGTCTTGCGGACGCGTTTGTCGAACTCGCGCAGCTCGTCGGCGTTGTAGGTGTTGTCGATCGACAGCATCGGCAGGCGATGGCGCGCGGTGCGGAAGCCCTCGATCGGCTGTCCGCCGACACGCTGCGTCGGGCTGTCGGGCGTGATCAACTCGGGATGGGCGGTTTCGAGGTCCGTCAGCTCTTTGAGCAGACGGTCGAACTCGCGATCGGAGATTTCGGGCTGGGCCTCGACATAGTAGAGGGTGTTGTGGTGGTCGATCCGGCCGCGCAACTCGGCCACGCGCTGTGCGATTGTCGGCATGGGGCACCACCGGGGAGGCCGTTTAGCCGCGGGTCGAAGACCCGCGTGAATCCTCAGGCGGAGGCATTGTGTTCGCCACCCGCGCCTTTTTCAAGGCCCGCAGCCGGTCCAGGCCCATGCTGAGGAAGGCCAGGACCACCATGACGACCAATTCGACGAGCAGCCAGGTGCCGCCGTGTTCGCGCAACCCCTCGCGAAAGGGAGACGGCGGGGCTGGGTTGCCGGCCTCGGCGGCCTTCTGCTCCAGCACGGGGATCAGCGCATAGGCCAGCGCCGTCGCCACAAAGGCCAGGCTGACCAGCAGGAGCAGCAGGTACAGCGGGTTGCGCGGTTCGGAGGGAGCGGACATGAGAGAGTGCACCGCTTGCAGCTGGACGGGGCCGTGCGCAGCCGCAAGCGGCTGCGTCAGTTTCCCGACACCCAGGGGCCGTCGACCGGCTGAAAGGCGACCAGTTCTTCGGGACGAAACCAGAGGGCGATCTCGACGGCCGCGTTCTCGGGGCTGTCGCTGCCGTGGACCAGGTTGTTCTGCACGCTGATGGCGAAGTCGCCGCGGATGGTGCCTGGCGGGGCCTTGACGCCGTCGGTGGCTCCCATCAGGTTGCGGGCCGCTGCCACCGCCTCGCGCCCCTCGAAGACGACCGCCACCGTCGGGCCCGCCGTCAAGAACGACAGCAGCGATTCGTAAAACGGCTTCCCCTTGTGGACCGCGTAGTGCTTCTCGGCAAGGTCTCGGCTGGCCTGCACGAACTTCAGAGCGACCAGGCGCAGTCCCTTCTGCTCGAACCGTTGCAGGATCGAGCCGACCAGGCGGCGGTGGACGCAATCCGGCTTGAGCAGGATCAGGGTACGTTGCATGGCCGTCTGGGGTCCTTAGGTCTAACAGGGGCGAGCGGCGGGGCGAGCGGGCTGCGAGCGGGGGGCGTAAGCCCCCCGGTGATAAATAACCGGGGGGCTTACGCCCCCCGCTCGCCAAACGGCGAATGTTGTTACTGCACCAGCAAGCGGAGCAGCACGGCGATAATCGCCGCCAGCAGGCCAATCGCCACCCCGGCGACAGCATACAGGGCGGCCGCGCGCCGCCGTGGCTTAACCTTCGTCCTGGTGTATGCCGTCTGAATCGAATCGGAGGTCTCGAACTCGAGGCTCACGTCGGGCACCGTGTCGTCAGCGGGGAGGGCAGCCGGCGGCAACTCGGGAAGGGTGGGCGGCAGGGCATCGCAAGGGTCGAGGGGCAGGGCCAGCGGGATCGCAGCCGGCACACGCGCGCGAATGTCGAGCAAGGCCGCTAACTCCCGCCCCAGCTGCGCCGGCGTCTGGAACCGCTGCTCGGGAGCCTTGGCCATCAGCTTGCGGACGATCTGACCCAGCGTGGCCGGCACCTCCGGCCGCAACGCTTCAACGCGCGGCGGTTCTTCCAGGTAATGCTTGAGCAGTTTCTCCATCGCCGAGTTCGCCGGGAACGGCACCTCACCGGTCAGGATGAAGTGGAACGTGCAGCCCAGGCTGTACAGGTCCGAGCGGGCATCGGCAACCCGGGCATCGCGGGCCTGTTCCGGCGCGATAAAATCAGGCGTGCCAAGCACCGCATGCGCCTGCGTCAGGTCGGCACTGGCCTCGGTCCCCTCGGTCTGCATGATCCGGGCCAGGCCCATGTCGAGAATCTTGACCAGGGGCATCCCTTCCGACCGCGACCCGCACTTCTGCAC
This sequence comes from uncultured Planctomycetota bacterium, assembly GCA_963827935.1. Classification (GTDB taxonomy): domain Bacteria; phylum Planctomycetota; class Planctomycetia; order Gemmatales; family Gemmataceae; genus DATFNV01. The sequence continues at coordinate 236,517 of CAWHCN010000011.1, forward strand.
CACGATGTTCGATGGCTTGATGTCGCGGTGGACCAGCCCCTTTTCGTAGGCGTGCTGCAAGCCCTGCGTCACCTGGCGCATGTATTCGCAAGCCACGGGGACAGCTAACGGTCCACCCTGCTTGACAAGGTTGGACAGCGTGGTCCCCTCGACGAATTCCATCGCGAAGAAGCAGACGCCATGGACCTCGTCGGCGTCGAAGGCGGTCACGATGTTGGGGTGGTCCAGGACGGCGGCGGCCCGCACCTCACGGTAGAAGCGCTGGATGGCGTCGGCGTTGCCCAGCTTGTCGCGGCGCATCACCTTGAGGGCCACGTGCCGATTGAGCTTGCGATGCCGGGCCTTGAACACCTGGCCCATGCCGCCCTCCCCCACACGCTCGAGGAGGACATAGGGGCCGAGGTTCAAATCCTGCCCGCGTTCGAGGAAGACCTGATTGATCTGGTAGGGCGTCACCCAGTTGCGCTTCAGGAGTTCGCGGGCCAGCGCGGGCGCTCGTGGTGCGGGGCAGCAGTTCCTTGGCCACGACGTCGACCTGGGCGTTGGTCAAAAGCGACGCGGCGCGAAGGCCCTGGAACAACTGGGGAACGGTATCAATGGCCATCGGGCGATCTCGGGTGGGAGATCGTGAATTCATTTCAACGGTGAATTGCCATCATAGTGGCGCCGGCGCCGGATTGCCAGGCTCAAGAGCGCCGCAAACCCATTTTTTCACGGAAATCGGCCCCGGATGAAGATCGCGCGAACTGAGCAGCAGCGGCCGGATGCCTGCTAGCGAATTGAGCACCGGCGCGAATAGCGTCCATCAGCCACACCAACGGCGGGATCGGAGGTACAATGGTAGTGGGGAACTTCCGGGAGGCCCATCGAGCCCCCCGGTATGGAGTCGAGGCCATGAATCTGCACCAACGACTGCTGGTTGGGTTGCGCGCGGCGGGCGCCACCATACTCGCTCCGATTTTCCGCGAGCCGTCCAGTCCCTGGCTCCCGGTCGGCGTCTACAGCACGGCGGGCCTGGCGTTCATCCTCTGGAACCTGTTTGCCGAGCGTACGCCGGTCTGGGCCTGGATTGTGCTGCCGCTGAGCGGGCTGCTGTTCTGGAGCCTGCTGGAATACGTGCTCCATTCCCAGTTCTTTCACGATCCGCCGCCGCGCTACCACTGGCTGAGCCTGTCGCACACCGAGCACCACGAGGCGCCGAACGACCCGAACCACATTGTGGTGCGGCTGGCATTCTCGCTGCCGGTTGCCGCGGTCCTGTTCGCCGTCTTCAGCCTGGCCCTGTGGAGCGTGCGCCTGGCGGGGCTGATCCAGGTGGGGATTATCGTGGGGTATCTGTCCTACGAGATCATCCACTATTCAATCCACGTGGTGCCGGCGGTGCGGCGTGTGCTGAAGCCGCTGGCGAGCCATCACCTGCACCATCACTACGCCGACCAGACCCGCTGCTACGGGGTAACCAGCCCGCTGTGGGACTGGGTCTTCCACACCGTGCGCCGCAGCCGGGCCGCCGCCGGCATCGGCATCGCTACGACGGAACCCACCAGCGGCGCCTCGCGCTGACCAACTGGCGAGCGGCGCGGCGTCAGCCCGCCGGTACACATAAGTACCGGCAGGCTGACGCCGCGCCGCTCGCTGCGCATATCATGGGAAAGGGAGGGATTGTTCCTTCGCAGGGAGACAGCCATGCAACTCGGGATGATTGGCCTGGGCCGCATGGGGGCCAACATGGTGCGGCGGTTGCTGCGTGCCGGCCATGCCTGTGTTGTCCATGACGTGAACGCCAAGGCGATCCAGGCCCTGGCGGCGGAGGGGGCCACCGGGGCGGCCACGCTAGACGAATTCGTCCAGAAACTGACCAAACCCCGCACCGTCTGGCTGATGATCCCCGCGGGGCTGGTGGATCGGACCTTGCAGGACCTGACGCCGCGCCTGGCGGCGGGCGACGCGGTCATCGACGGCGGCAATTCGTATTACATCGACGACATCCGTCGCGCCGCCGATCTGAAGATGAAAAATCTCCATTATGTCGATGTTGGCACCAGCGGCGGGGTCTGGGGCCTGGAGCGCGGCTTCTGCCAGATGATCGGCGGCGAGGCGGAAGTGGTGCGGCGGCTGGACCCGATCTTCGCCGCCTTGGCCCCGCCCATCGACACGGCGCCACGCCTGCCGGGACGCGAGAAAATCGCCGGCACAGCGGAGCACGGCTATCTACACTGCGGCCCGGCGGGGGCCGGCCACTTCGTCAAGATGGTACACAACGGCATCGAATATGGCGTGATGGCGGCTTACGCCGAGGGGTTCAACGTGCTGCGCCACGCCAACGTCGGCAGCCATGCGACCGCCGCCGATGCCGAGACGACGCCGCTCCGCCAGCCCGAGCAGTACCGCTACGAGATCAACTTGCGGGACGTGGCCGAGGTCTGGCGGCGGGGGAGCGTGATCTCCTCGTGGCTGCTCGATTTGACGGCGGCCGCCCTGCTGCGCGACCCCGAGTTGGCCCACTTTGCCGGCCGCGTCGCCGACTCCGGCGAAGGGCGCTGGACCATCAAGGCCGCCATCGACGAGGGCGTCCCCGTCCCGGTCCTTACGCCGCCCTGTTCGATCGCTTCTGTTCCCGCGGCGAGGCCGACTTCGCCGACAAGCTGCTCTCCGCGCTGCGGTATGAGTTCGGCGGGCACGAGGAGAAGCCAACCCCATGACCGCTCCCCACGCTGACGCGCTGGTGTTCTTCGGAGCGACCGGCGACCTGGCCCACAAGAAGATCTTCCCCGCCCTGCAGTCGATGGTGCGCCATGCCCAGCTGGACGTGCCGGTTATCGGCGTCGCCAAGGCGGGCTGGACACTCGATCAGTTCGTGGCCCGGGCCCGCGACAGCTGCGAACAGTACGGCGGCGTCGATGCAGCGGCCTTCGAGCGGCTGCGGGTCCTGCTCCGCTACGTGGACGGGGCCTACGAGGACGCCGCAACCTTTCAGGAGCTACGCCGCCAGCTGGGTTCGGCGAAACACCCCGTTCACTATCTCGCCATCCCACCGGTCCTATTCGGACTTGTCGTGGAGCAGCTCGGCAAGTCGAAGTGCTCCGGCGGAGCGCGCGTTATTCTCGAGAAGCCGTTTGGCCGCGACCTCGAGTCGGCGCCGCGCCCTGAACCGCATCCTCCTCGGCAACTTTGACGAGTCGGCCATCTTCCGGATCGACCATTACCTGGGCAAGACGCCGGTCCAGAACATCCTCTATTTCCGCTTCAGCAACTCGTTTTTGGAGCCGATCTGGAATCGGCGCTATATCGAGAGCGTGCAGCTGACAATGGCGGAGAACTTCGGCGTGCAGGGCCGGGGGGTGTTCTACGAGGAGGCCGGCGCCATTCGCGACGTGGTCCAGAACCATCTCTTTCAGATCCTGTGCAACCTGGCGATGGAGCCGCCCGCCGGCTCGGACAGCGAAGCGGTGCGCGACGAGAAGGTCAAGGTGCTGCGGGCCATCCCGGCGCTGGCCCCGGCTAACGTGGTCCGCGGCCAGTTCCGCGGTTATCGCCAGGAGAAGGGGGTAGCACCCGACTCGCACGTGGAGACGTTCGCCGCGGTGCGGCTGCAGATCAACTCGTGGCGCTGGCAGGGGGTGCCGTTTTTCATCCGGGCCGGCAAGTGCTTGCCCGTGACCGCGACCGAAGTGACCGCCCGGCTGCGCCAGCCGCCGGCCATCTATGGCTCGCAGCCTCCGCCGCACAACTACCTGCGGTTCCGCATTAGCCCCGATGTGGCCATCGCCCTGGGCACGATGGTCATGTCTTCCGGCGATACCATGACCGGCGAGCCGGTCGAGTTGCTGGCCGGCCAGCGCCTCGGCCGCCGAGAAGGTGGATCCCTACGAGCGTCTGCTTTGCGACGCGATGAAGGGCGACCCCACCCTGTTCGCGCGAGGACTACGTCGAGGAGGCCTGGCGGATTGTCGGCCCGGTGCTTGGCGACGTGACGCCGCTGCTGGAATATGATGGCAACAGTTGGGGACCTGCCGCGATGGAAGAGACCATCTCGCCGCCCGGGGGATGGGTCAACCCGAAGGGGGGCGGCTAAGGGCTCGCGAAAGAATAACTTGGGCAAGTTCCTGGTATCTGGGTGGCACGCCCTGAGGTACTCCGAAGGGCGTGGTGACAGTCAAGCACGCCCTTCGGAGTACCTCAGGGCGTGCCACGCAATAGTTGACATCGACCTGTCATTGGCCAAGTTATTGTTTCGCGGGCCGGTAATCCTTCATTGGGCGGCGGGTCGTTGATCCGCGCACATTTGCTCCAGCCTGGGAGACCACAGCGATGGCCAAGAAACCGCGAGGGTCCGGCGAGAAGCCGGCCGCCGCCGAGTCACCGCAGCGCGATGGCAGCAAGCCGGCAACCGCCGCGAAGAAGAAGGGGCCCAGCGCCAAACCGGCCGCGCCAGCGGACCAGGCGAAGCCACAACGCCGGGCCGCTGCCGCCCCAGCGGCGGACAATGCCCCAAGGAAACCGGACGATACGCGGGACATCCTGAAGCAGTATGAATGCGGCCCCGTGCCGTTGTCCACTCACCCCACGGCCGCCTACGAGCGCCATCTGGTCTTCGACCACATGGTGGACCCCGCCCGGGCCAGCACTCGGCAGCGGTTCCAGGCGATCGCCAGGGCTATCCGCGACCTGCTGGCCCAGCGCTGGCTCAAGACCAAGCAGACGTACCACGAAGCCAATCCGAAGCGCGTCTATTACCTGTCGATGGAGTTTTTGATCGGTCGATCCCTGGCCAACAACATCGCCAACCTGCGCATTGATCCGGTGATCCAGGGCATCATGGAGCGTGAGGGGCTGAAGCTGGAGGACCTGGCGCAGGCCGAGCCGGATGCCGGCCTGGGCAACGGCGGCCTCGGCCGGCTGGCGGCCTGTTACATCGACTCGCTGGCCACCCAGCACATTCCCGCGCACGGCTACGGGCTCCGCTACGAATACGGCATTTTTCGCCAGGAAATCCGCAACGGCTATCAAGTCGAAGCGCCGGACAACTGGCTACGCCGCCCCGACCCCTGGGAGGCCGTCCGCTACGCCGATACTGTCACCGTCACTCTCAATGCCGCGATACAGACCGACGGCGAGGGACCTCGGCTGATTCCCAACCGCCCGACTGTGCTGCAGGGCATCCCCTACGATCGGCCGGTCATCGGCTGGGGCGGCAAGACCATCAACACACTCCGGCTCTGGGCGGCGGCCTCGCCCGACTTCTTCGACTTTGGCGAGTTCAGTCAAGGCGATTTCGTCGGCGCCGTCCACGACAAGGTCATGGCCGAGAACCTCACGCGCGTCCTGTACCCGGATGATTCCACCACCGCCGGTCGGGGCCTGCGCTTCGTGCAAGAATTCTTCCTGGTCGCCTGCTCGCTGTCGGACATCATCACCCGCTTCCGCCGCAAGAATGACGCCTGGCAATCCCTGCCCGACAAGGTGGCCATCCAGCTCAACGACACCCATCCGTCGATGGCGGTGGCCGAATTGATGCGCATCTTGCTCGACCAGGCCGGCCTCGACTGGAACACGGCCTGGGACCTTACCGTCCGCACGCTGGCCTACACCAATCACACCTTGCTGCCCGAGGCGCTGGAACGCTGGCCAGTGCGCCTGTTCCAGCTGCTGATACCGCGCCATCTGGAGATCATCTACGAGATCAATCGTCGTTTCCTCGACGATGTCGTGGCCCGCTATCCCGGCGACGACGGTCGCCGAGGGCGGCATGAGCCTGATCGAGGAAGGCCCGGAAAAGCAGGTGCGCAATGGCTCACCTGGCCGTGGTTGGCACGCACAGCACCAACGGGGTGGCGGCTATCCACACCGAACTCCTGCGCGCGCGGACCCTGAAGGACTTCAGCGAAATGTTCCCGGAGCGGTTCAGCAACAAGACCAACGGCGTCACGCCGCGCCGCTGGCTGTTGCTGGCCAACCCGGAGCTGGCCAGCATCATCACCGGCGCCATCGGCGACGGCTGGATCACCGACCTCTCCCAGCTGCGCCGACTCGTCCCGTTGGCCGACGACGCCGGCTTCCGCGCCGGTTTCCGCAAGGCCACCCACGATGCCAAGGCCCGCTTCGCCGACTGGGTCAAAGCGACGACCGGGCAGGTGGTCGATCCCGATTCGATCTTCGACAGCCAGGTCAAGCGGATCCACGAGTACAAGCGGCAGCTGTTGAATGTGTTGCACATCATCATCCTGTACAACCGCCTGCGGGCCGATCCGAAGCGGGACCTGCCGCCGCGGACGTTCTTTTTCGCGGGCAAAGCCGCGCCGGCGTATGTGCTGGCCAAGCTGATCATCAAGCTCATCAACAGCGTTGCCGCCGTTGTCGATGCCGAGCCGGCGGCGCACGGGAAGCTGAAGGTCCTGTTTCTCCCCGATTACAACGTCAGCCTGGCGGAGCGGCTGATTCCGGCCAGCGACGTGTCGGAGCAGATTTCGACGGCCGGCTACGAAGCGAGCGGCACCAGCAACATGAAGTTCATGATGAACGGCGCCCTCACCGTCGGCACGCGCAACGGCGCCACCATCGAGATGGCCGCCGAGGCCGGCGAGGACAATTTCTTTCTCTTTGGCCTGACCGCCGAACAAGTGCAAAACGGCCGTGCTTCCTATAGTCCCCGCTGGCACTACGACAACGAACCGGAAACCCGCGCTGCCCTCGACCTGATCGCCGCGGACCATTTCAATCCCGGCGAGCCCGGCATCTTCCGGCCCATCTGGGACACGTTGCTGACCCGGGGCGACTTTTACATGCACCTGGCGGACCTGACGGCTTACGCCAGGACCCACGAATGCGTCGCGGCGCTGCACGCCGATCCGGAGGCCTGGGTGAAGAAGGCGATCCTCAATGTGGCCGGTTCCGGCAAGTTTTCCAGCGACCGCAGTATTGCCGAATATGCCGCCGATATCTGGCACGTGCAGCCGTGCCCCGTTGACTGACATGGCGAGCGGCGCGGCGTCAGCCCGCCGGTGAGTACCGGCGGGCTGACGCCGCGCCGCTCGCCTCACCGGCGGGCTGACGTCGCGCCGCTCGCCAAGGAGGATGACATGCCCCTTTCTCCCCTGGCCGGCAAGCCGGCTCCGAAGGACCTGTTAATCGACGTGGCCCGGCTCGATCAGGACTACCACGAGCGCCAGCCCGACCTGGCCGACCCCGAGCAGCAGGTGGCGTTCGGCACCAGCGGTCATCGCGGTACGCCGTTGCGCGGCACCTTCACCGAGGCGCACATCCTGGCCATCACCCAGGCCATCTGCGAGTATCGGCAGGCCCAGGGCATCGACGGCCCGCTTTTCATGGGCAAGGACACGCACGCCATTTCGGAAGCGGCCCAGCGGACCGCCCTGGACGTGCTGGCCGCCAACGGCGTCGAAACCATCATCCAGAGCGACCACGGCGTGACGCCGACGCCGGTCATCTCCTACGCCATCCTGGTCCACAACCGCGGCCGGCGGGATCATCTGGCGGACGGCATCGTCATCACGCCGTCGCACAACCCACCGGAAGACGGCGGCTTCAAGTACAACCCGCCCAACGGCGGACCCGCCGACACCGACGTCACCACCGCCATTCAGGATCGTGCCAACGCCCTGCTCCGTGCCAACAACGCCGGCGTCAAGCGTCTGCCTTATTCCGAGGCCCTCCGCGCCGCCACAACGCATCAGCAGGACCTCATCCTCCCCTATGTCAACGACCTGAAGAACGTCATCGACATGGACGCCATCCGCGCCGCCGGCCTCAAGCTGGGCGTCGATCCGCTTGGCGGCGCCTCCGTCCACTACTGGGAGCCGATCCGCGACATCTACAAGCTCGATCTGGCTGTCGTGAATCCCAACGTCGATCCGACCTTCTCGTTCATGACGGTCGATCACGACGGCAAGATTCGCATGGACTGCTCCAGCCCATACGCAATGGCCAGCCTGGTGAAATTGAAGGATCACTTCCGCGTGGCCTTCGGCAACGACCCCGACGCCGACCGGCACGGTATCGTGACGCCGTCGATGGGTCTGTTGAATCCCAACGCCTACCTGGCGGTGGCGATCCGCTACCTGCTGGGCAACCGTCCCGGTTGGCCGGCGGGGTCGGCCGTCGGCAAGACGCTGGTCAGCAGCAGCCTGATCGATCGAGCCGTGCGCGACCTGGGACGCCGCGTGCAGGAGGTGCCGGTCGGGTTCAAGTGGTTTGCGCCCGGACTGTTCGACGGCTCGATCTGCTTTGGCGGCGAGGAGAGTGCGGGGGCCAGTTTCCTGCGCCGCGACGGCACCGTGTGGACGACCGACAAGGACGGTCCGATCATGGATCTGCTGGCCGCGGAAATCACGGCCCGCACCGGCCAGGACCCCGGCGAGCACTACCAGGCGCTGACCGCCCGCCTCGGGACTCCCTATTACACGCGGATCGACGCTCCCGCCACGCCGGAGCAGAAAGCGCAACTGGCGAAGCTGTCGCCGGAGGCGGTCAAGGAGGCGGAGTTGGCCGGCGAGCCGATCACGGCCAAGCTGACGCGGGCTCCGGGCAACAACGCGCCGATCGGCGGCCTGAAGGTGGTCACCGCCAACGGCTGGTTCGCGGCCCGACCATCGGGGACCGAGAACATCTACAAGATTTACGCGGAAAGCTTCAAGGACCCGGCCCACCTCGACGCCATCGTGGCGGAGGCGCGGCAGATTGTAGCCAACGCGCTGGGCGGTGTTGCTCGGTAAGAGCGTTCGGAAACAGTGAGCCAGAATCGTTGTGGCACGGTCTCCTGACCTCGTTGTGGCACGGTCTCCTGACCGTGCCACCTGGGCGGCCCAAAGGTCTCCACGCATCCATCGCGGATTCCGGGAGACCTTCGGTCAGGCCGGGTGGCACGGTCAGGAGCCCGTGCCACAACAGCGGCTGGCGCCGCGGGCGAGCGCTCATTCTCTCCGGCCGCTCCTACGCCAGCAGCAGTCTCATCAATTCATGCCCGCGCTCGAAGGTGAGATCGCTCGCTGCTGCCACCATTTCGTCGTAGGACCGTTGCCCCCGCGGCGCAATCCGCGTCCCGGCCAGGGCGAAGGCCACGGGGCCGTGGGCATGGGCCCGGGTCCGCAGCGTGGTGCGGTGGTCCGGCGAGACCAGGATGCGCCAGTCGCCATACGCCGGCAGTGCCTCAAAGAACGGCCCGACAATGTGCCGGTCGATCTGCTCCAGCGCCTTGACCTTCTCGAGCGGTTTGCCTTCGTGGGAGGCCTCGTCCGGGGCCTCGATGTGGACGCAGACCAGGTCGTGATCGCGCAGGGCGGCGACGCCGGCGGCGCCCCTTGGCGGCGTAGTCGGTGTCGAGGTAGCCGGTCGCCGTCGGCACGTCGATCCGCTGCCAGCCCAGCAGCACGCCGACGCCGCGGACCAGATCGACGGCACTGATGATGGCGCCGCGCGGGCCGTAGCGCTCCCGAAAGGGCTGCAAGGTTGGCGCCTTGCCCTGTCCCCAGAGCCAGACCTGCGTGGCCGCCCTCTTCCCGGCGGCCAGCCGCGCCCGGTTCACCGAGTGATCGGCCAGGATCGCCCGGCTTTTCTCCATGAGCGAGCGCAGCAGTTCGCTGCCCGGGCCCCGCGGCAGATGGTCGGCAATGGGCCGGTCGGGCACGTCGTGCGGCGGCTGGGTCCGCGTCTCCGCCGTGAATGGAGCCGGCGCAGTGCTGCGATAGACGAGGATGTTGCGATAGCTGACGCCGGGGTGAAACTCGAGGCGCCCGCTGCCGTGCCCCGGCATCCCGGCCTCGACCGGCCCGCCCAGCGCCTGCTGGACTGCCTCGACAAGCGGCCGGCCCTCCTCGCTGGGGATGTGCCCCGCCGTGAAGTCGCGCATCTCCTCGCGTTCCACGGTGACCAGGTTGCAGCGGATGGCCCAGTCGTTGGGCCCCAGCGGAATGCCCATCGCGGCCGTTTCGAGCGGGGCCCGGCCGGTGTAGACCTCCAGCGGGTCGTAGCCGAACAGGCTCAGCGTGGCCACGTCGCTGGCGGGGGTGAGCGACACCGGCACGTTGTTGGACCGCCCAACTACGCCCGTCTGGGCAATGCGGTCCATGTACGGCTTGTCGGCCGCCTGCAACGGCGTCTTGCCGCCCAGCACGTCCTGCGGCTCGTCGGCACAGCCGTCCGGGATGACGATGGCGTACTTCATGGGGGAAACTCACGGGGCGGGCTCCTATCGTTATACAGGCCAGGGGGCGGCTAAAGGCGGGGAAACGGCGGCAGCTTCTTGCGCACACTCATAGAATGCCCCGCACGCCGGCCTTGCGGAAGACACTCCATGAGCAGCATCCCCCGAGCCTCGCAACCGTTTCTCGATCGCCGCCAATGGCTGCGGCGGGCGGCGGCGCTGGGGCTCGCTTTGCCGGTCGGATGTGCCCGTCATATCGCGCCGGCCCCGACCCCGGACCTGGGTGCCGACGCGCCCCTTCGCTTCCCCGGCAAGGTGCCGATGCGGGCGCTGAACGACAGTCCGCCCTGCCTGGAAACGCCCTGGGCCTTCTACCGGCACGACCTCACGCCGAATGACGCCTTCTACGTCCGCTGGCACTTGCAGTTCGTGCCGACCACGGTCGATCTGCGGACCTGGCGGCTCCGCCTGGGGGGCCATGTCGAACGGCCGCTGGAGCTGGACCTGGACGAGCTGCGCCGCTGGCCCGCGGCGTCGGTGGTCGCCGTCAATCAATGCTCCGGCAACTCGCGTGGGCTGTTCGAGCCGCATTTGCCGGGGGCGCAGTGGGGCAACGGGGCCATGGGCAACGCCCGCTGGGTCGGCGTGCCGCTGGCCGATCTGTTGCGACGGGCCGGGCCACGCGCCGGGGCCGTCGATGTCACCTTTGCCGGCCTGGACCGCGGCGGCTATCGCACCGTCCCCGACTTCGTCAAGGCGCTGCCCGTCGACCGGGCGGCAGACCCGGGCATCCTGGTCGCCTACGAGATGAACGGCGAGCCGCTGCCGTTTCTCAACGGCTTCCCGGTCAGGCTGGTCGTGCCGGGCTGGTACGCGACGTACTGGGTCAAGGCGCTGAGCGACATCGCCGTGCTGCCGCAGCGCTTCGACGGCTTCTGGATGAGCAAGGCGTACCGGATTCCGACGACTGCCAACGCCGTGGAGGTTCCGGACCACCTGGCCGCGCAGACGGTGCCGATCAACCGGATGAACGTGCGCTCGTTCTTCGCGACGCCCGCCGCCGGTAGCCGCCTGGTCCGGGGCGAGCCAAGAACCCTGGAAGGCGTGGCGTTCGACGGCGGCTCCGGGATCGAGCGGGTCGAGGCCTCGACGGACGGAGGCGTTAGCTGGCAGAAGGCCGATCTGGGAGCCGATCTGGGCCGCTATTCCTTTCGCCGCTGGCATCTGCCGTGGCGGCCTGTCGCGGTCGGACCACAGCGCCTGCGGGTGCGGGCCGTCAGCGGCAGCGGTGAAACGCAGCCCGCAGAGCCGGGCTGGAATCGGTCCGGCTACATGCGCAACGTGGTGGAAGAGCTGCAGGTGGACGTGGCATGAAGCAGACACCACAGGGGCTGAGGGCTCGTTCCGGCTGGGGCCCGTGGCGAGCGGTGACGGCGCTGACGCTGGTGCTGGCGCTGCTGGGCGCCCTGTTGCCGACCCCGCCGAGTCCGGCCGCTGCCCTGGCCCCCGAGGAATGTCCCCTGCTGCGCGGACCGGTGTACGCCTTCGAGTTGCCCGACGACCCGCCGGTGCTCCCGGAGGGACCAAACCGTCCGCAGTTTCAGGCCTATTGCCGGTTGTGCCATTCGCCGCGCCTGGCCCTGACCCAGCCGCCCTTCTCGGAGAAGAAGTGGGGCGAGATCGTCCACAAGATGGTCGCCGTGTACGGCGCCCCAATCCCTCCGGAGCAGGAGCCGGCCGTCGTCGCCTACCTGATGGCAGTGCAGAAGGCGGGGCGATAAGCAGGGACCTACCACCGGCAGAGACGCTACAGCCGTTCGGCCGGCGGGCTCCGTGCTGCGGCGCTCTCCTCGATTTCCTTGCGAGGGCCAGGAGTGTCGGCTAACCTTGGATTGTTGTGGATTCCCTCCACAGCAATCCAATCGAGGTGGTGACTGGGTAGCGCTCGCGGTGAGTGGCTGCCTCGCGCTGGGAGTCACCACCTCGATTCTTTCGATGCCGATGCGGGCCCGCACTCCCCGGAGTCGCGGGCCCGCTTTGTTTTTCGGGCCGGGTGCTGGCAGGAGCGGCTGCTAATCCGTGAGCCGATCAGATACAATAGGAGGCGGTCAATCGGGGGCTGTGGAGACAGAAGCCATGCCGGTTCACGATTGGACGCGCGTCGATGCGGGGATCTTTCACCACTTCCATCACGGCTGGATTGAGGAGATCGCACGTGTCCTCAATCACGGCCTGTTGCCCCCGGACCATTACGCCCTCGCCGAACAGATCGCGGGCGGGCTTGGTCCGGATGCGCTGACGTTGCAAAGGCCGACGAATGGCACGCCTTCCAGCACGGAACCGCGAGGGGGTATCGCCCTGGCTACCCGGCCGCCCCGGGTTCAGTATCGGGCGCGGGCCGAGCCCGATCTCTACGCGGCGAAGGCCAAGGCGGTGACGATCCGCCACACGAGCAACCATCGGGTCGTCGCGATCGTGGAGATTGTCTCACCGGGGAACAAGAACAGCCGCAACGGGCTTCGTGCCTTCGTGGACAAGGCGGTCGAACTGCTTCGCGGCGGAATTCACCTGCTCATTCTCGACCTATTCCCGCCCAGCCCGCGCGACCAACAGGGCATCCACAGGGCTATCTGGGACGAGTTCATCGATAACGAGTTTGCCCTGCCGCCGGACAAGCCGCTGACCCTCGCTGCGTACGTGGCCGATAAATGGCCGGAGGCGTTCGTCGAGCCGACGGCCGTCGGCGCTGCATTGCCCGAGATGCCGCTCTTTCTCGATCTGGACGTCTACATTCCGGTGCCTTTAGAAATTACCTACCAAGCCGCGTGGGAGGCCGTGCCCTCGTTCTGGCGCGACGTGCTGCAACCGCCGCCGACGTAACGCCGGTTCCCCGCGCGGAGCCCGCCGTCATCAGTGCGCCATGTCGCCCGAGCCTTCCGGCGGCTCACGGTGGCCGTAGAAGGAATAGAGCAAGGGCATCAGGTAGCGGGCCAGGAGGAGGGTGGTAATCATGCCGCCGACCACCACGATGGCCAGGGGCCGCTGCGTCTGGGCCCCGATGCGGGTCGAGAAGGCGGCAGGCAGCAAGCCGAAGATGGCCGTCAAGTCCGTCATCATCATGGCCCGCACGCGCTTGGCGCCGCCGATCAGGATGGATTCCCGCAACGGTACACCCACCGCGCGTTGCTGATTGAAGAACGAGAGCAGCAGCAGGCCGTCCATGATCGCCACGCCCATGATCGATATGAAGCCGACGGCGGCCGAAATGCTGAAGTTGGTGTGCGTCAGTAGCAGGGCCCAGATGCCGCCCAGGGACACCGCCGCCACGTTGGCCAGCACGGCCAGGGCATCGATGAGCGAGCGGAAGGCGAAAAAGAGCAGCATGAAGATCAGCGTCAGCGACAAGGGAATAATCCACAGCAACTTTCCTTCGGCCTGCTCCATCTCCTGGAACTCGCCGCTCCATTCGGCGCGGTAGGGCGGCTGGAGTTCCTCAATCTTCTCGGTCTGCTCACGGGCCTCGGCCACGGCACTGCCCAGGTCGCGGTTGCGGACGCTGAACTTTACGGCGATCAGCCGCTCCCCCTGCTCGCGGTAGATCGTTGAGGCGCCGGAACGAACGAAGCTGCCCTTGGGATCGGGCTTGTGGTCCTTGCCCAGCGGGGTCACCAGGTCGCCCAGACGCAGCCTTGGGGTGTTGGTGAGCGGGTTGCTCGTGTCGATCTGGCTGCCGACCTTCGCCGGCGGCGTATACCCCGTCCCATAGGCCGACGGGGTCACAGTCGGACCCGAGGCCAACACCAGCTGGTTGTTGACGATGTCGACGGGAATTTCGAGGATCGACGCCTCGCTGGCCCGCCGCCATTTCGGCCAGCGCACCGTGATGTCGAACTGTTTCTCGCCTTCGATCATCGTCGAATAGGCCTTGCCACCCAGCGCCGTCTGGATGACCGTGTTCACGTCGTTGGCGCTGACGCCGAATTTCTTGCACTTGGCCTTATCGACATAGAATTCCAGGTTAGTCTGCCCCTTGATGGCAAAGATGCCAACGCTCTCGATGCCCGGGACCAGGCGCAGGCGATCCCGGACCTTCTCTGCGATCTCATCCAGCTTCTCGAGGTCGGGTCCCAGGATCTTGACCGAGTTGTCGCCCTTGATGCCCGAGAGCGCCTCCATCACGTTATCGCGAATATTCTGCGAGAAATTGAAGTCGACGCCGGGCACCTGGCGCGACAACTCGTCGTTCATCTCCTGGACCAGCTCCGGCTTGGTGCGTGCTCGTTTGGGTCCGTGAAGCCAGCGGCGCCAGCCCGTCTCCTCGATCACCCGGGGCCACTGCTTGTCCGGCGCAAGGGGACAAATAACTCGATGTTGTAGAAGCCGGACGAATCGGTGCCGTCGTCGGGCCGGCCGATCTGCACCACCGCGGTTTCCACCTCGTCGTAGGCGGTGAGGATGTGCCGCACCACGTCGGCATTCTTGGTGACCCGCTCCAGCGAGCTGTTGAGCGGGAACGTGCCGCGGACCCACAGATTTCCCTCCTCCAGCTCCGGCATGAACTCGTGCCCCACGCGCGGCACCGCATAAATGGCGGTGAAGCCGATCAACGACAGGAAAAAGGCCAGCGCGATCCAGCGGTGCCGGATCACCCAGTCCAGCTGCGCAGGTAGCTGCTTTTCAGCCAGTGTACCAGGAAGTTGTCCGGCACCGGCTTCAGGTGCTTGAAGAACAACAGGCAGAGCACCGGGGCCAGCGTCAAGGCCAGGAACAGGGCCCCGCCCAGGGCGAATCCGTAGGTCTGGGCCATCGGGCCGAATAACGCCCCTTCGGGACCGGTCATGGTGAAAAGCGGGATGAAGGCGCAAACCATGATCAGGGTCGAGAACAGGAGCGGCTTTTCCACCTCGTGACAGGCACGCAGAATGCGCTCCTTGAGCGGCAATTCGCGGTACTCGCCGGAGCTGACATGGCGGTAGATATTCTCCACCATGATGACCGAAGAATCCACGATGATGCCGAAGTCCACGGCGCCGATCGACAACAGGTTCGCTGACTTGCCCCGCAGGAACAGCACCGAAAAAGCGACCATCAAGGCCAGCGGAATGTTCAAGGCGACGATGAAGGCCGCACGCACATTGCTGATGAACATGAACAGGATGAGCACGACCAGGGTGATGCCGGCCAGCAGGTTTTCCTGCACCGTTTCCGTGGTGACGTTGATCAAGTCGGTGCGGTCGTAGTAGGGCTCGATGAAGACGCCGGGCAGGAGCTTGCCCGAGGCGGGGTCGTTCAGCTGGGCCACCTTCTTTTCCACGTCCTTGAGTGCCGGCAGCGAGTCCTCGCCCTTGCGGAGCAGCACAATGCACTGGACCTTGTCCTTGTCGTCGCGCCACACCTGCAGGCCGTTGTCGTCCACAACCCGGTAGATGCCGTCGGGTTTGTGGACTTCGAGGGGTTTGCCCTGGCTGACGCGGCCGAGGCGGGTTTGATTGCCCACGACCACACCGCGCTGGCCCGCCTGTTCGCCCGGCTGGAGGGCGTGGCTCAGGATCAACTTCCCGTACTGCTCTTGCTCGGTCGGGTTCAGGAGGTGATCCAGTGCCCGGGTGAAGTTCTCGGGCGTATCGAAAGCGCGGTCCTGGAAGGCTTGCTCCAGCCGGTTGAAGAGCGGGTCGGGCAACTGGGCGGCCGTGCGCAGGGCGTCCAGCGACTTTCGCGGTAGCCCGTACCAGGGCGCCTGCAAGCGCGGGCCTTCGACCACATCGTCGATGCGGATGTCGCGGTTATTGATGGAGGTGATGACGATGTCGCGAATTTCGCGGATGCGGCTGGCTTCCTCCTCGCGCAACATCCGCGCCGCCTTTGTCGCCAGGCGGACGCGCTGCTCTTCCTTCAGCCGAAAGCGATCGAGACTGTTCTCCTTCAGGGCCTTCTCCAGCTCGGCGGCTTTCTCTGGATCGGGGTCCTTCAAGCCCAGTACCTTGGTGACCGGGTCCTGGCCGGCACCGATCAGCCCGATGCTGCGCACCGTCTGGGCCACCGGCCCCTGGATGACGTAGTCGCCGCCCACGTTTTGATTGGCACTGGTCAGGGCCTGCTGGATCTGCCCCAGCGTGATGCCGAGTTGCCTCATCTTGTCGGGGTCGGGGTTGATTTCGTAGCGCTTGACGGTGCCGCCGAAGCTGGTGAGGTCCACGATGCGCGGCACGCGGCGGAACTCGCGCTCCAGCACCCAGTCCTGCAGGGCCTTGAGATCGTTGAGCGTGTAGATGTCCTGCCCGGCCGCGTCCTTGGGACAATTGAGAGTGTAACGGTAGATTTCTCCGGTCGGCGACTCGGGGGACAGCACCGGCTGCACGCCGGGGGGTAGCGATTGCGTGAACTGCAAGCGGTTGATGACCTCCTGGCGAGCGGCCAGGTAATCGGTACCGTAGTCGAACTGGCAATTGATGTCCGAAAGGCCGAATAGCGACTTGCTGCGCGTCACGCTTAGCCCGGGCATGCCGGCCAGGGTCACCTCCAGGGGCACCGTGACTTGGCGTTCGACCTCCTCGGCCGACCCGCCGGGGAACTGGGCGATGACCTCGACCAGCGGCGGGGCCGGGTCGGGGTAAGCCTCGACATTGACGTGCAGGAAGGAGTAGACCCCGCAGGCCACCAGGGCGCACGACAACAGGATGACTACGAGCGGGTTATTGAGCGCCCAGCGGATGAGCAAGCGGACCATGATTGCAGCCTCCGGTCCGTTTAGCCGCCGCCCTGCGGGCGGCGCTGGCGCAGCGCCGCCCGCAGGGCGGCGGCTAGACGGGGCCAGCTTGGCATTACTGGTTGGCCACGGAGGCCTCGCGGTCCTCCAGTTCCTTCTTCAGCTCCAGGACGCCGGCGATGAGGACCTTCTCGGCCCGGTGGAGCGCCTGCCGCGGCAGCAGGTTGTCGTTCTTTTCCTCCGGCGTGAGCGGCTGCACGTCCTGGCCGTCGGCAAAGCCGCTGCGAACAAAGGCCGTCGTGTCGAACCGCTGCGTGACCTCGACACGTCGCATGACGTAGACGCCTGGCTTCTCCTCGACGAAGACGGCCGCCTGCTTGCCATCGTCGGCCAACGCATCGTTGGGAATTTCGACCACATCCTTGGGTGGCGGCAGCTTGACGGTCGCCGTCACGTATTGCCCGCCGCGCAGCCGGCCGCCCGGGTTGGGGATGTGCCCTCGCACAACGGCGTTGTGCTGTGCCGGGTCGATGATGTAACCGATGTCGTCGATGGGGGCGTCGATGCCGTTTTCCGCCCCCGCCGTGCGCACCGTCCAGCGGCGGTGGGCCTCGTCCAGTTGCTGAAGGCGCGGCAGCTCGTCTTCGGGGGCATTGACGAAGACCGCCAGACGGTCCACCAGGGCGATCTGGAAGAGGTTGAGGGTGTTGTCCACGACCACGTCGCGCACCGACAGGTTGCGTTCGATGATGGTACCGCCGTCGGCCTCGTCGGGAACGCGCAGCTCGACGCGTGCCCAGCGGTGCAACTGCTCCTTCAGGTGCTCGGCGCTGCGGTCGCGCTCCGCTCCTTGCTTGGCGATCACCTCAGCTTCCTTGCGCACGGCCTGGATGTCCTCCTCGGGGATCGCCCAGGCGCGGAGCGTGTTCTCGGTACGGCCGATCGTGCTGTAGTCCCCTTCGACGGCGCGGTAGGCGGCCATGTAGTCGAGGTACGGCAGCGCCCCCTTGTCGTAGGCCTCCTTGGAACCGCTGAGGATCTTCTGATCGAGCTTCAGCTGCACCAGGGCATCGATCAGGTTGTTCTTCATGTTGCCGACATCGACGCTGTAGAACACGGCCAGGCGTTGCCCTTTGTGGACGACGTCGCCGCTGCGCAGGTCGCGCAGCTGGGTGGGGCCGGCCCCGAGTTCGTCCGTCTGCCCGATCTCGGTGCATTCCGCGGGCGTGAAGCGGACTCGGAAGCGGAACAGGCGCGAGCTGTCCAGCGCGGTCGAGCCCGACAAAACCAGGGGGCGGGCTTGCGCAGGTATGATAGCGGTCGCCAGCTGATCGACGCCGCCCTTGCGGATGCCCAGGGCGGTGCGGACATCCTCGGGAATGCTGACGGTGTGCAACTGGCCGGGGACCAGCTCGATGCGCGGCCCGCCCTCCTTCGGCGTCACCGGCTCCTGAGCTGGGGTCATACCCGGGATGACGCCCATGACGTAGGCCACGAACCCCGTGAGCACGGCCAGGGCAGCCACAACCACAATAGTCGAGCGCAGCTTCTCGCGGCGCGACTCCTGCACCGGCAGGCCTGCCGCCTGGACCGTGGCCGACGCGCGAACCGTGGGCGCCGAGAGCGGGTCGTGGGGCGGCGGCAGAGCCGGCCCAGGCACCAACGCGGAGGGGGACGGGTCAGACTGTTTCATGGCACCCTCGCTGAGGGCCGCGTCTACGGCGCGGCGCAAATCCTGGATGTCAACGGGCTTGGTCAGTATCTGGCGGAACGGCACCCCCAGCGCGGGATCCTGGTGCAAGCGGAGCGGATAGCCGGTGATGAGGATCAGCGGTAGATTGGGCTGCCGCTGGCGCAGTTGCCCGGCCAGCTCCGCGCCGTGGTGGTCGCCCAGGCACAGGTCCACAAGAGCGAGCTGGGGCCAGTGGGCCTCGGCCAGCTGGAGGGCCCGGACGCTATCGCCGGCCTCCAGCACGGTGTGCCCGTTCTGCGCCAGCACGCGCCGCAGCACCTGACGCACCGCGGCATCGTCATCCACGACCAGGATTGTGGCGCGGTTTGCACCGGGAGGCATGGCGGTCACCGTGGGGAGTGCGGCGCGAATCCGTCCGGCACCAGCTGGAAACTACCGCCCTTATGCAACGACCGTGCCACGTCCCCCGGCAGCGCCGCAGGCCGAAAATCGCCGCTTTTTGACATATTCACCCGGCGGGAACGCGACGGTCCCTGGTCGCGCAGCGGCCACCCTGGCTGCCGCGCGACCAGGCGCTCATGCCTGGACTTTCCCTGCGAGAGCGGCTATGAATCACGCAGAGGATCCGCGCCGATCGCCCGAGCCGGATCAGCTTCCTTTCTGGCGGTGTCCACCGATGCAACCCTGCACGATCCTCGATGTGCGTCCGGAGGTGGCGGCGGCCGTGCGCGAGGGCCGGCCGGTCGTGGCGCTGAGCTCTGCCCCCATGGCGCATAGCCTCCCCTGGCCGATCAACCTGGAGGCCGCGCGGGAGGCGGAGGCGGCGGTACGGCGCGAGGGGGCCGTGCCCGCGACCCTGGCCGTCTGGCTGGGCAAGCCGACCATCGGCATCAACGCCCAGGAGCTGGAAGGGCTGGCCCGGGGCATGAGTGCCTTCCGCGCGGGGCGGCGGGACCTGGCGGCGGCCATAGTCCACGGCCGCACCGCCGCGACCACACTCAGCGCCAACCTGTGCCTGGCCCACGGCGCAGGCATTCGCCTGGTGGTTACCGGCGGCGTCGGCAGCCTCGGCCGGGCCGGCAGCGATTGCCTGGACATCTCCGATGACCTGGTCGCCCTGTCGCGCATTCCCGTTGGGGTCGTCTCCGCCGGCGCCAAGGGGGTACTCGCCCTGCCGCGTACCGCCGAAATCCTGGGCAGCTTCGGCGTACCCGTTGTCGGTTACGCCACCGATTCCCTCCCGGCGTTTTACGTGCGCGACACAAGCCTTCCTGTATCGGTCCGGGTCAATACCCCCGAAGAGGCGGCGCAGCTGCTAACGGCGCACTGGGCCCTGGATGGTGCCGGCGTGCTGCTGGCGCAGCCGGCGCCCGCCGACATGGCCCTGGACACCGACCTCTACGGCCAGAACCTGCTCGAACTCGAACGCGAGGCGGCCAAGGTCCACAGCAAGGACCTGACTCCGTTCCTGACCTCCCGCCTGGCCCGGGTCACCGGCGGCAAAACGCTCCAGGCGTACCGGGCGATGCTGGTGGCCAACGCCACGCTGGCGGCCCGGATCGCCCGGCACCTCTCTGCCTAGCCGCTCTCCCCGGGACGGCGCGACGGCCCGACCGCGCGAAGGTGTGGCGGGGACGCTGTTTTTGCCACTCCTCGGCTCCGGATTGCTCACCTCTCGGCCCGCATTCCGCGCGGCTGCCGGCCGTCTCCGGCCGATAAGCCTTGTGGAGGTATCGCACATGCCTTGCGGCGTTTCCTCGCCGAGTCCAGCGACAAGGCCATACCCGTCCTCACCCGTGTCCTCACCCATGATTCATCAACCGGAGGGAGTATGCGCAAGGGAGTCTTTGCAGCGATTGTGACGCTTTGCGCCGGCGCGGGCTGGGCCGGCGCTCAGACCCCGCTGCCCGGCGGCCCCATCGCCGACATCCGACCCATGCCGGCCTGGAGCCCCGCTGACGCGCCCAACCCCGCATGGGGCTGGCTGGGCCGCGCCGACGATGGCAAGCCCCGCTTCTGGGCCAGCACCGAGTATCTGCTGTGGTGGGTCAAGGACGGGCCGTTGCCGTACCCCCTGGTCACCACCGGCGACCCGACGACCGCCAACCCCGGCGCGCTCAATGCCGGCGGCGTGCCCACCCTGACCGGTCAGGGCGTTAACTTCGGCGCTCTCTCCGGAATGCGCGTGACGCTGGGTGGTTGGCTCAATGCCGAAAGCACCATCGGCCTCGAAGGCAGCGGGTTCCTGCTGCCGCAGCAGTCCAAGGTTGCCGCCGCCAGCTCGGGCTCGAACGGCAACCCCGTGCTCGCCTTCCGTTACCTGGACCCGCCGGTCGGTGGAGCCCCGCCGAACGAAGATGCCTTCCAGGCCTCGATCCCGCCCGGCAACACCAACGGCGTGCCGGCCCTGGCCGGCAGCCTGGCCGTCCAGTCGCAACTGCGCCTGTGGGGCGCCGAGATCAACGGCGTGCTGGGCCGCGCGGGCAGCGGTAACCTCGGGTTCCAGGCTCTGGCCGGCTTCCGCTATGTTGACCTGCAGGAATCGCTTTCGCTGCAACTGCAATCGACGGCGATCGATAGCTCGGCCGTCCTGTTCGAGGGGGCCTCGTTTGGACCTCCCAGCGGCATCGCCACCCTCGATTCTTTTCAGACCCACAATCAGTTCTATGGCGGCCAGGTCGGCTTGCGGGGCAGCTATACGCGGGGCAACTTCTCCCTTACCGCCACGGGCAAGGTGGCCCTGGGCGACAGTCACGAGTCCGTCAACATCGCCGGCCTATCAAGCCTGTTCCCCGCCGGCGGCGGTAGCATCACGGTACCAACCGGCCAGTTCGCGGGTCCCAGCAACATCGGCCGGCGTACCCATGACGATTTCGCCGTCATTCCCGAGGCCCAGCTCAACCTCGGGTACCAGGCCACCAGTTGGCTGCGCCTGTTCGTCGGCTACGATTTCCTCTACTGGAGCCAGGTGGTCCGTCCCGGCAAGCAGGTGGACTTGATCGTGGATAACGCCCAGAACGTGACCAATCCGGGCTTCGTGGGCGGCGGCGCCCAGACGATGTTCCCACGGCCCCTGTTCAACCGCTCGGATTTCTGGGCCCACGGCGTGAATTTCGGCGTGGAGTTGCGGTACTGATTGGCGGCCGGGGCCGCGCGACAGGCCACGCCGGCTGTGGGGATGGATCGAACTGCGGGCCGTGATAGGGTTCGGAAAGAATGACACGGATGTCGCGGTGTTGTGGCACGGTCTTCGCACCGTGCCAGTCATCAGCGACGCGTGTCCAGACCCTCGCGCAGTCCCGTCATTGGTCCGCCAGGTCTCGCGGGCGCAACGGGCATTGACCAGGGCCGCGAACTCGCAGGGCAACAATCTCTGTCTCGGAGAGCTGGAACACGACGCGATACATTCGGCCACGGCGGGTCCTGAAGAGAGCTTCTCGGAGCGGGCACCCCAGGCGTTGGGTTTCCGCGGCCTCAGCGAAGGTTTCTGGCGAGGACGCTATTCCGTCGATGGCGTGGCGGAAGGCCAGGTACCAGGAGACAGCGCCTCGCACCGAGCGTTTTCCAAGCTGCGCGAAAATGCTGTCCACATCGGACCTGGCGCGTTCGACGATCCGCAGAGGTCGGCTCATGGCCTACGCCGGCAACCCGTGCCGTTTCCTAAAGTCGCGATCGAATTCCTCAAACGCCATACCGCGGTCGCCCTTCGCCATATCGTCCAGCGCTTCCTGAACCGCGGCGACGTCCTCCTCCGTGGCTTGCGTCTGTGGATACTGCCGCCGCCATTCATCAAGGGCTTCTTCTGGAGATAATTCAATTCCCTCAGCGCTGAGCTTCTCGCTGAGGAAACGGTGGAAATTGCGGAGTTCTTCGATCGTTTCAGTAGGCATGATTTCCTCCCGCCGCTGCCGTATCGGCGCCTCACGGATTACTCAGCGCCACCCGCACCCGCTGCCCAATCCGCAGCGGCGTTTGGTTCGGGTCGATTTCGATCATGCACTCCAGCGTCCGGACGTTGTGTAGTTGCGACGGGTCGGGCAGGATCGAGCGGCGGTGGGCCATCCAGTCGCCGACGTGGACCACCCTGCCGGTCCAGGCCGGGCCGCTGCCGTTGCCGGTGTCGTCCTGAATCGAGGCGATCTGACCCTCCTGGACCCGGCTGGCCCACTCCTGCTCGACCTCGGCGCGGACGATGCGGGGTCCGGCGGGGCAGAAGATCAGGGCCGGCGTCTTCGGCTCCCGACTCAGCAGATCGCCGGCCTGGACGCTCAGCCGCAGCACCGTGCCGTCGGCCGGGGCCTTGACCGCACATTCGTCCAGGGCGAGTTTGGCCTTGTCGAGGAGCAGCTGGGCCTGGACCACCTCGGCGTCCGCCTTGGTCTTGGCCAGCGTGAGGTTGTCGGCCCTGGCCTGGAGCGCCTCCAGCTTGGCTTCCTCGACCTTGACCGTGGCCTCGGCCGTCTTGGCGAGCAAGTCCGCAGCATCCGCCTCGGCCTCGACCAACCCGCCCTTCTTGGCGGCGTCGCGCTTGCGCTTGGCGGCAAACTGGGCCGCGTCCAGATTGGCCCGGGCGACCGCGATGGCTTGCGTTTGGACCGCCAGGGCCTTGGTCAGCTCAGTCTGATCGTTTTTCGCCTTGGTGACGCCCAGGCCCGCCAGCTGGACGGCATTGGCGGCGGCGGCCACATCGTTCTGCTGTGCGCGGTCATCCAAGCGGAATAGCAGGTCGCCCGCCTTGACCGCCTGCCCTTCGCGCACCTTGACCTCGATTACCCGGCCCGGGGCGGTGGGATAGGGATAGCTGACGCCGTTAGGGACATCGCAGGTGCCGATGCAGTACAGGGCGGCGGCCGGCCCCGCGGGGACGACCGGGCTGGCATTCGGCGACCCCGCGTTGGAGTGCATCATCCAGCCGGAGCCGAGCATGCTGACGGCCAGCAGGGCGACGCCCAGCAGGCAGACCAGCGACAGCCAGCGCCGCCGCGACGCACCGTTATGAGAAGCGATTTGGGTCATCGTTTTGGTCCTCGATCAACTGGCCGTCTCACGCGGGTCTACGACCCGCGGCTAAACTAATACACACCCGGCAGCCGGCTGGTGCTTCGACGTGCGGCGGGCTGAGGGGCGCCATATCCGAATCGCGCAGGCTGCCGTCTTCCAGGTAATACACGCGATCCACATGAGGGATGATGCGGCTATCGTGGGCCACCACCAGGATGGTGGCTTCCCCGTTCGTGGGCGGCGTTCCGCAACTGTTCCACCACCTGCTCGCCGTGGTGCCAGTCCAGGGCGCTGGTCGGCTCGTCGGCGAACAGGAAATGCGGGTTCTTGATGAGGGCGCGGCCGATGGCCACGCGCTGCTTCTCGCCGCCGGACATCTCGGCCGGCCGCAAGCGAGTCTTCTTCCCCAGTCCCAACAGGCCCAGCATTTCGTCGGCGCGGCGGCGGGCGTCGCGGCTGGAGGCCCCCTCGCCCCAGCGCACCACCATTTCCAGCTGCTCGGCGCGGTCAGGGCGGGGAACAGGTTGTAGCCCTGGAAAATGAAGCCCACGTGCTTGAGGCGGAAGCGCTCGCGCTGGCGCTCGCTCATCTTCCACAGGTCCTCATTCAGCGCCTGAACCTGGCCGCCCGTGGGGTGCAACAGCCCGGACAGGACGGCCAGCAGCGTCGATTTGCCGCTGCCCGACGGACCCATCAGCAGGGCGATCTGCCCGGGGTACAGGTCGAGCGACACGTCGAACAGGGCGGTCGTCTCGGTGTCGCCTTCGCCGAAGGTACGGCTCAGGTGCCTTCCCCGGAGGGTGGGCAGGGCGAGCACGGTTTCCTCGATCATTGAGGACCTCCTTGGACCGATTCGCCGTCCGGGCGAGGGACGAGAAACGTAGGGTGGGTCGAGTCTTCGAGACCCACCGAGAGCCAGCGGTGGGTCTCGAAGACTCGACCCACCCTACAAATCAGGACCTTCGGCGATCCACTACCGCAGCAGCATGGCCGGCTCGACCAGGCGGAGCGAGCGCAGGGCGGCCAGGCCGGACATCATGGCCATCACCATCGTGATGGCGAAGGCCGCCAGCAACAGGTCGGGCGGCAACATCACGCGAACACCCAGCTGGTCGGCGACCTCTGCCAGGGCGAAGGCCGCCGGCAAGGCCAGGAAGACGCCGATCAACCCCACCCAGAACGACTGCGCCAGCACGCTCAGCGCCATGCGCCAGCGCGGGATGCCGAGGGCCCGCAGGACGGCATACTCGCGAAGCTGGGCCGCCACCGCCGCGTACAGCGTCTGGCTGGTCACCACCGCCCCGACCAGGAGCCCCAGGGCCGCGGCATAGCCCAGGGCAATGCCGGCCTTGGTCTTGGTCAGCCAGTGCATCCGCGAGCGGAACGAGAATTCCGAGGCGCTGAAGGCCGTCAGCTTGTCCGACTCGCGCAGCCGCTGGACCACCTGGGCCGTCTGCGACGGGTCGTGGCACTTGGCCAGCACATAGGTCGTCATCTCAGTCCCGCTCAGACGCAGGAACTCCTGCGCCGTGTACAGCGAGCAGAAGACGTAGGGGCCGGCCAGGCTCTTGATCCCCTTGGTCAGGCCGACGACGCGGACGCGCTTGCCGGAGATTTCGGCGAAGTCGTTGATCCCGGTGATGCCCAGTCGGCCCAGCTCGGATTCATCGACCACGATGGCGCCGTGCTCGGTCAGTTTGGCCCTGAGGTCGGGGGTCAACACATCGAGGCTGCCGAGGTAGTTGTCGCCCAGGCGCGAGCCGACCACCATGCACAGCTCGTTGCCGCCGCCGCGCGGCTTGGACCAGTAAGCGAACCCCTGCATGTAGATTTCCACCCGGGCCACCTCGGGCTGGACCGCGACCTTGGCGACGGTGCTCGATTCGTCGATCGGCCGGCCCAGGTCAACGCTGAGGACTTCCGGAGGCGCTGACCCAGATGTCGGCGGGGGTGTGATCGATCGGGATCGACGTAATCGAGAACAGCCCGAGCAACAGTCCGCATTGCAGGGCAATGAGCAGAGCGCTGAACGCCACCGCCAGGATGCCCGGCATGAAGCGGTTGCGTTCATACCACAGGGTGGTCAGGGAGTAGGACATTGTCTTCCTCAGTAGCCAATCCCGGCGAACCGGCTGCGTAAGCTGCCGGGTTCCTGGCGAACCGGCTGCGTAAGCTGCCGGGTTCCTGGCGAACCGGCTGCGTAAGCTGCCGGGTTTTAGGCCGTAACCCGGCAGCTTACGCTGCCGGTTCGCCCCAGCAGATTGCTTCGTGTTTCCTATTTCGCATTTCGGATTTCGGCCCCGGCACATCCGCCAAGCTGCCATCAATGAACGTCTGATGCCACAGTTGCGTGGCCAGGACGCCGACCAGGCCCATCTCGATGGAGATGCGCTGCATTGAGCCCGCCCGCATCGTCTTGAAGCGCTGCCGCCAGGTCCGCACGGCCTGGACGTCGAAGTAGCCGGTCCGCGTCAGGGCTTCCTCGCTCAACAGTTGCTCCACGAACGCGGGTGCGTTGTCGTCGTGGAAGCTGTCGAAGGGGGCGCGGAACATCGCCTTGCGCCGTTGGGCGATCTCGCGCGGCAGCCAGCGCTCTGCCAACTGCCGCAGCAGATATTTCTCCGTCAAGCCGCGCAGCTTCCAGCGCGGGTGGATCGGAGCCAGGTAATCGAACACGGCCTCGTCGAGGAACGGATAGCGGGCCTCGACGGACGAGTTCATCGCCACGCGATCGCCCTTGGCGTTGAGCAGCAGCCCGGCCAGGTGGCAGCGAATGCCCAGCCAGAGGGCGCGGTGGAACGGGTGCCATTTGCGCATGCGGTCCAGGTTCGGCGCCAGGTCGGCATGCGGCACGTGATCGCCCAGGGCTTCGAGCGTTTGCCGGCTGAAGAAGCGCAGCTTTGAAAGGCTCATCAGGCCGTAGATGTCTAGCCAGGCATTGTGCCCGCCCACGGAGTCCTGAATCCTCTTGAGCACATCCCACGAGACGTGGGCGCGCCGGTTGCCTTGAGGAAGCCACGGCGCAGCCACTGAGAGAGCGGCAGGCCGAACACGTCGAGGCAGCCCAGGACGCGGTCCACCTTGTACCAGGGGTAGCCGGCCAGCCATTCGTCGGCCCCTTCGCCGGTCAGCGTCACCTTGTAGCCCCGGGCATGGACCTCGCGGGCCAAGAGCAACAGGGCCGCACACGAGGTGTCCACCACCGGTCCCTCGGCGGCCCGGATCAACTCCGGATAGGTGTTCAACGCCTCGCGGGCTCCGAACGGCACAATGACCGGGTCGGCCCCGATGTGCCGGGCCACCACCAGGGCTTCGCTTTCTTCGTTGAGTTTCGGGTCCTGGACGCTAATGGTGAACGTCGGGATCGGCGATTTGCGGACGTGCGTGGCCAGGGCCACCACCATGCTGGAATCGACGCCGCCGGAGAGGTAGGCGACCACCGGCACATCGGCCCGCAAGCGCCGCTCCACCGCGCCGACCAGGACCTGCTCGAAGCCGTCGACCAGGCGTTTCTCGTCGTTGCAGGGATCCTCATGCCCCTGGTCGGGGAAGTCGATCTCCCAGTAGGTGTGCTCGCTGACCTGCGCCGACTGGCCGTTGCCGTTCCTCTGGATGCGGAGGAAATGGCCCGGCGGCAGGAGCTGGATCCCCTCGAAGCAGGTCACCGGGCCAGGCAGGGCGAAGAAGGTGAACAGGTGGTGGATGCCGCGCAGGTCGGGACGGGCATCCACCATTCCGGAGGCCAAGCAGCGCCTTGATCTCCGAAGCAAACAGCAACCAATCGCCCTGCCGGGTCCAGTAGATGGGGCAGATGCCGAAGCGGTCGCGGCCGAGGACCAGCCGCTGTTGCCGGCCGTCCCACAGGGCGACGGCAAACTGCCCGCGCAGCTTCTCGAACATCGCCTCGCCGTGGTCCTCCCACAGGTGAGGCAAGAGTTCGGTGTCGCAATGGGTGCGGAAGTGGTGGCCGCGGCCTTCGAGGAGCTTCTTTTGCTCGGGGTAGTCGAAGAGTTCGCCGTTGTAGACGACGCCGATGCTCCGATCTTCGTTGAAGATGGGTTGTCGGCCGTCGGCGAGACCGACGATGCTGAGCCGGCGGTTGGCCAGGCCGATACCGGGCACCTCCAGGAAGCCGTCCTCATCCGGTCCGCGGTGGACGATGGCGTCGGCCATGGCGCGGAGGATGTCCGGCGCCACCGGTCGCTGCCCCGCCAGATCGACCATCCCCGCGATCCCGCACATTCCGTACATCCTCGCCAGAAGTTAAAAGCAATAGTCAGGATACGGGTTCGCCGGCCCTGTGGCAGCCGGAATCCGGATAACCGCCATGCCCCGCGCCGGGTGGCACGCCCTGAGGTACTCCGAAGGGCGTGCTGACGTTCAAGCACGCCCTTCGGAGTACCTCAGGGCGTGCCACCCAGCGTTCCCGGTTTGCCGGCCAATTCATCCGCATACAACCGCCGCACCCGCCGGGCGATCAGCCGATCGACCAGCCGCGGCAGGAAGCGGTTGACGCGCAGCATCCAGCGGGCCTCCCAGCCGAGCACGGTTTCCGAACGGTTCTTCTCGATGGCGCTAAGGATGCCCGCGGCCATCTGTTGCGGCGACAGCCCCTTGTGCATCTCGATCTTCATCCGCCCCTCGTTCCGCAGCAGGTGCCTGAAGTAATCGCTGCGAGTCAACCCGGGGACGATGAGCAACGTGTCGATGTCGAACCGGACCAGCTCGGCCCGGAGGGCCTCGGTCAGGCCGCAGAGGGCGAACTTGCTGGCCGAGTACTCCGGCCAGGCGGGCAAGCCGCGCCGGCCACACATCGACGCCACGTTGACGATGGCCGGCTGGACGCCTTTGGCCAGGACCGGGAGGGCGAGGCGGATGAGTTCGGCCGGTGCAAAGAAGTTCACCTCCATCACCTGCCGCAGCACCGCCTCGGTGGAGTCGATGAAGTGGCCGAAGCTGCCGACGCCGGCGTTGTTGATCAGCACGTCCAGCCCGCCGAAGCGCTCGACGGCGGTCTGGATGACCCGGCGGCGATCGGCGTCGACAGTGACGTCGGCCGGCACAGCCACGACCTCGGCCCCGATCGCGGTGAGGCGCTCGGCCAGCTCGTGGAGCTTGTCGGCCGAGCGGGCGGCCAGGATAACCCGCGCCCGCGCTGGGCTGCCCCTTCCGCCAGGCACCGGCCAATGCCCCCAGAACTACCAGTTATCACGATTCGCCGGGCGTGTAAATCCCTTACCATGTCAGAAGGTCCGTCACGATTCCCTGTTTATGCATCCTGGCCAGACGACCCAATCTACCAAACCGTTCACAAAGCCTGAAGGTTATCTGAAAGAAATCGTCGTCCGGATGCGCCGGCGGGCCCGTTTCCCTGGTACAATCGGCACTTACGGCGCAAGCGGTGCCTTCCGGCAGGTCCCCGCGATGAGGGAACGAGCGACCGGAGCTGCAGACTGGCAGAGATCGGGCGAAATGGATAAACTACCTCGATGCCATCAGCCCGCGCATCGTTGCGATCATGATGAGGGGGTGGTGTGTCCGTGTCCGATGCAACGATGCGGTTTCGAGATCGCAAGTGCTTCACTATCAATCACATCGGGAACGCCGCATCGTTGCATGGCAAATGTAACGATGGCGGCCGAGCTGTCCGATTGAATACGGATTCTGAGGGAAACCTGCGGCCATGTCCAACCTGACTTCGGAGCGCCCGGCCCTGCGGCTGAATAGCCCCACACTGATCCGGCGCGTCAATGCTCTGCGGCAGACCGACAACTGGACGAACTGGTTCTACATGGTGCGCGAGTACCTGTTCCTCGGCAGCGTCGTCGGCTTGGCCATCCTCTTCTTTATGCAGCGCGAGGCCTGGGGCCTTGCCTGGTTCTGGGACATTCCGGTTAGCCTCCTGGCCGTCACCCTGATCGGCGCCGGACAACACCGGCTGACCACGCTGGGCCACGAGGCCAGCCATTACATGCTCTTCCACAATCGGAAGCTCAACGAGCTGGCCTCCGACTTCCTGTGCATGTTTGCCGTCTGGAGCACGACGCACCACTACCGCTTGCAACACATGGCCCACCACCAGTTCCCCAACGACCCGGACCGCGACCCGGACGTGGCCCAGATGGAGGGGAGCGGGCACCGCTATCACTTCCCGATGTCGCCGCGCCGTTTCGTCTGGGTGTGCGTCATCAAGCAGATCCTGTGGTTCCCCGGCCTGATCCGCTACACCCGGATGCGGGCCCGGTACGCCTCGACGGGGGGTGGCACCGGGCCCTATGAGACCACCGGCGGACGCAAGTCGCGGATGCTGATCGTGATCGGCCTGCTTTACCTGGCGACGCTGGGGGGGACGCTCACCTATCTGACCTTCCTGGGTAACCCCTGGCTGCTCGGGCTGGTGCCGGCGGGGATGCTAGCGGCCGTGCTGGGCTTCTACGCCGCTGTCCCCGACGAGTACTACCGCAAGAGCATCGTTCGGCCGGACATTTCCGGGCGGTGGACGACCCTGTTCCGCATCAGCTACCTGACGGCCGTTTTCTCGTCCCTGGCCTGGCTGACCCACCTGACCGGCCGGCCGTGGGCGCTCTACTACATCGTGCTGTGGCTGGTGCCGCTGGGCACATCGTTCTCGTTCTGCATGTTGCTGCGGCAGATCGTGCAGCATGGCAACGCGGGGGGGAGCGCTTTACCAACACGCGCATCTTCCTGGTCAGCCGGCTGATCCGCTTTGGCGTTTTCCCGCTGGGCATGGACTACCACCTGCCGCACCACCTCTTCCCGATGGTCCCGCACTATCGCTTGATCCAGTTGCACAATCTCTTGCAGGAGACGGAGGAGTACCGCGAGCAGGCGACGACGGTGGAGGGGTACTTCTGGCACGATAGCCCGCCGCGGCATCCGACGGTGCTGGAGTTGATGGCGCGGGAGAAGGCGTGATGAGCATTTAGCCGCCGCCCGCAGGGCGGCGGCTAAACGGGATTCTTCGGCAGTTCCACCCCTCGAAAGAACCCCTCCGCCGTCCAGTCCCGGAACCACGTCGTCAGCAATGATGCCAGCTCCGCTTCGTCGCCATCCACCCCGGCAATCGCTTGCCCGACACTCTCCCCTCGCAACAGCGCCTCCAGGAGCACGTGCTGCCCCTGAGAGAGTTCGAAACGCCGGATGACATACCGCCGCCGCGTGATGGCCAGGAACGTCTCGGCCGCCTCGGGGAAGGCCGCCTCCTTCTTGCGGCGGACCGCAGTGTAGTAGAGATGGGCCGGGTAGCTCAGGTGAAGCAAGCGCAGGCAGGGCACCGGGATGAGCCGGGACTCGGGCCAGCGCTCCGGCGGAATCTGACGCAAGCGTTCGGCGCTGAGCAGCCGTTTCCCTTCCACGCCTGGCCCGTCGAAGACGTCGTTGTAGGTCCACTCCAGCGTGGCCAGGTCGATGAGGAAATCCGGCCAGCTCGGGGTGGGCTCGTCGCCGGGGCGGGTCTCCCGCAGGTAGCATGGGAAGTTGGCCCCCAGGTCGTTGAGGGTGTAGCTGCGCGAGGGGTACTTCTGGAGGTAGTCCAGGCCAAATCCGCCGAAGGCCTCCTCGCCGACCGCCTGGCACAGGACCGGATACGATTCGCTCGAGCAGTCGAGCAGGCGGGCGTAGTAGGCGCGGTTGTAGATGGCCAGGCGTTCCAGGGCGCTCTGCGCCCGCGAGCGTGTCACCAGGCGTTCCGCCTCCGCGGCCGGCACGTCGATGGCTTGCCGGGCCGCTTCGGAGGTGATGCCTTCCTCCACGCCGGCAGGGTGCATGAGGACCGCCTGCATCCAGCGCTGGATTTGATCGAGATCGTGCATGGTCACGCCACGTCCGGGACAATGAACGACAGGGGATGGGGGACTGTCATGGGACGCAGGGCTGGCGAGCCCGGAGCGTGAGCGACGGGAGGAGCCGAAGCCCTCGCTGACGCTTCCGGCTCCGATGCCGCCATGTATTGCTTCGCCTTGAGCACCTCGGCGTGGACCACGGGGAATTCGGGGATCTTCGCGTCCCATTCCAGGAGCGTGGCCGCTCCCCCCGTGAGGCGATGGGCCAGCCGATACAGGTCCCAGACCGGATCGATCACGTGGTCGTCATGGGTGTCGATGATGTGGGTGCCGCAGTGCGTGTGCCCGGCGATGTGGAACTGGACCACGCGCCGGGCCGGCACCGAGCGGATGTATTCGGCCGGGTCGAAATCGTGATTGACGCTGGAGACGTAGACGTTGTTCACATCCAGCAACAAGCCGCAGTCGGCGTCCTCGGCCAGGCGTGTCAGGAACTCCCATTCGCTCATGGTGGAGTCGGCAAAGGTGACATAGGTGCTCGGATTTTCGAGCACGAGCGGCCGCTCCAGGAACTCCTGCACGGTGCGGACCCGGTCGGCCACATGCCGGAGCGTGGCCTCATTGAGCGGGATGGGCAGGAGGTCATGGGCATTCAGCCCGGCCACGCCGGTCCAGCACAGGTGGTCGGAAACCCAGCGGGCGTTGACCTCCCGCGCCAGGCGCTCGAGCCGGGTCAGGTAGTCGAAGTTGAGCGGATCGGTGCTGCCGATGGAGAGCGACACGCCGTGCATCACCACCGAGTAGCGCTCGGCGATCTGTTCCAGGATGTGCCGGGGCCGGCCACCCGAGTCCATGAAGTTCTCGGAGATGATCTCGAACCAGTCAACGGCCGGGTGGTGCTTGAGGATGTACGGAAAGTGGACGGTGCGCAGACCGACGCCGAGGCCGAGGTTCGGGTGTCCGAGGCGCGGGGTTGACATGGCGACTCTCAAGAGGGCCGCTTGCGGCTTCGCAAGAGTGCAAAGCCGCAAGCGGCGGCTGGTTACTTCGCCGCCTTGGGCGCGTCGCCGAACTTCTTCTCGGCCTTCTTCATTGCCGCCTCGTAGGCTTTGCGCGCCTTGGCCCAGGTATCCTTGGTGAGCGGCACGTGGCATTCGCCCTTCTCTTTGCAGGTATTTTCGCCCGGCTTGGCGCCGCAGCCGCCCAGGCCGGCGCAGTCGTTTTCGCCGCCGCAGGTGTGGGCCTTGGCGGTGGCGCACTGACCCTGGCCGGCGCAGTCGTTCTTGCCGCCCTTGCCCTTCGTCTTGCAGGTGTTCAGGCCGCGGCAGACGTGCGGCTCCTGGAGCAGCAGCGGCTTGGCGACGTCCTTCTTCTTCGGCTTGTCCTTTTCCTTGTCCTCAGCCGCGGCGAGGCTCGCGCCCGCCATCGCGCCGCCCAGGGCCGCCGCCGCCAGGCGTGTAAAATCACGACGATTCACTGGCCACCTCCCCTTTGTGGATATCGCTCAGAAGGGCCGGCCGCGCGCAACCGACCCAAAGGATACGGTATGACCACTCTGGGGAGAATGCCAGCAGAAAAGGCACCACGAAACACACGAAACACACGAAAGAAGGCGCTGGGAAGTCATGCGGCTACCAGCCCGCGTGCCCGATGCCCTCCCTTGTTTTCTGCCTTTTTTCGTGTATTTCGTGGTGATTGTTGATCACTCGCGTCGCATGGCCGGCGGAGTTGGTGCCGCGGCCTGACGGCGATCGGGGACGAATGTCAGCAGGCCCATCCCCTCGGGCCGGGGCTCCACATCGGCCGGCAGTGAAAAGGCCTGCACGCCCTGCCCCGGCACCACGCGAACCACGTTGCAGGCCCAGGTCTTGCCCAGCGACACCGGGTCGCTGGTCAACTCGGCCAGCGGGATCGCTGCCTCGATCTGCCACAGCCCCGGCTCGCTCTTGACGGCCACGAACCACTTTGGGTTCCAACTCAGGTCGCCCCAGCAGTCCTCGCAGGTACAGCCGCGCTGGTCGATCTGCAGGTGGTAAGCGGTTGAGTAATCGCGGTCCACGTCCAGCAGCAGGCTGACCCGATCGAAGGGGCGAACGTCGGCATCCCGCGGACGCGGCTTGACGGGGGCCACGTACTTTTCCTTCGGCTGCCGGCAGACCAGGCCCAGGTAGAGATATTCGCGATCGTAAGTGAGATAGACCTCGGTGCGATAGTCGTCGGTCCAGGTGGGCTTCTTCGGGTCCCCTTCGCGATCGCGCGGATCGGCACCGCGCAGGACCAGCGGCTTGACCCCTTGCCAGCACTTGTCGTCCAGCTTGCCGTCGAGGAACGGGCGGGTGTCGGTCTGCCGGCACTCGAGGATCGGCTTGGGCGGCGAGCCACTGCGGTTGAGCAGCCACAGCTCGGCCAGGGCGGCATCGCGCCACGGGCCCTCCGGTTGACGCTGGGAAAACTGGGCGTACCAATTGCGAGCGGTTTCCACATCACCCAGGTTCCGGCGGGCGGCGTTGAGGCAGAACTGCATGGGCGGATCGTTGGCATAGACCGGGCCGAACGCCGCCAGCCGCGACTGGAAGGCCACGACGTTTTCGTACCACTGCCGTGCCTCGGATTTCTTGTTGCCCGAGCGCATGCTGCCGACGAGCTGATCGAAGATCTGCTTCGACCCGACCTCGCCGGGAACGAACGTGGGCTCCACCTGGCTCTGGGTGATGGGCACGGCCTGGCGATGCACGTCGGGTGCAGGCGGGGCGCCAGGTGCCTTGCGGTCGCCCTCGTCGCGGGGCATACGGCCACGCGGATTGGTGATGGCGTTGACGCCCCCCTGAAAATCGGCATGCTCCTGCACGATGAACTGCCCGAGTTCCTGCCGGTGCCGGGCCTCGCTGCTGGCGGCATGGCGGATGAGCCAGCGAAGGGCGTCCCCCGCCAGCGGATGGGCCGGATAGCGGTCCACCAGCAGGAGGTACACCTCGCGGGCCAGGGCCCACTCTCCCTGGCGGGCATAGAGGCTGGCAACTGCAAACGCCGCCGGGGCCCCTTGGTCATCCGGCAGGTCTTTCAGCATCGGCCCAATCTGTGCCAGCAGCTTGTCCGCGGTGGCCAGCCCGTTGGGCACCTCGGCCAGCGCTTGCAGGTTGCGGCGTTCCTGGATGGCCTTCTTCAGGCTGTCGGAGAGCGGCGTAACCTCCGGCAGCTTGCGCCGCGCCTCACCGCCGGGGGCGAGGACGATGCCGTCCATCAACTGGCTATTCCGCGTCCCCGGTTCGAGGCGGCTTTCCAGTAGCGCATATGATCGCCGGGTGGGTAGCGGCAACGGCGGGTCGCCGAGCAATGCGGCGCCACCGGCAGCAAAATCGCGCGCACTGGCCTGGAGACGGTCCGACGGTTCCGTGCTCTCCATCGTGATGTTCGACTTCCCGGAGTCCTCGGAGCGGGCATAGAGCTTGGTCACCTTCCACGCTTGTAGCCCGAGTCCTTCGATCTGCTCGGGGAAGGCCTGCGGATCGGCCGCCCGCTTGAACGCTTCGCGCACCGCCTCCTGGACCAGGGCGTCGCCGGCGAAGGTCTCGTCAGCCCCGTCGGTGATGACGACGTTGGGCCGCCACACGCGCAGGGCCAGGACGAGCTGACGCAAGACTTCCTCGGCCGCCGCGTTGCCGTGGCGCCGGTCCCAGTTCTTGATCAGGTCGGTCCGCTCGCTGCGGGCCAGGTGCTGCGGCAAGGGAAATTGCCAGAGCGTCTCCCCCGCGGCGCCGCCGGCTTGCCGGAGGGCGGCCGTCAGTCGGAGCGATTCGGTGGCCCGGCCGGGGGCGGCGCTGGCCGGGTCGGCGGCGATGACACGGACGCCGGTCGCCAGATAGCCTTCGTCGGCACCCAGCGCCGCCAGCGATTCCAGCGGCACGCCGGTCGCGCGGGCATGGATGCAGAGGATGGCCGCCCGTTCCCCGCCGCGGTGCTGGACCGTCCACGTCTTGCCGCCGTCGTTGGTGGCCAGGATGGCTCCCAGCTCGCCGACCGCCCACCCCTGGCGGGCGTCAACGAAGGTGACGCCGTTGAGCGGCAACGGCTGCCGGGTTTTCACCGTCTCCCAGGCGGCACCGCGATTGCCGCTGTGGAGCATCACCGATCCCGGCCGGCCGACGACCCAGATATGATCGCCCGTCACGCCGACGCCGTGGAAATCCCAGCCGGCGCGCACCTCCATGGGCAGGTTCAGGTCGGCCAGGGCCCAGTCGCGTTTGCCAACATCCTCGTTGATGAGGACGAGCGCCCCTGTCCCACGGCGACGCCCATCTTGTCCGCGAGTTGAAGGTCCCGCACCGCCCGTCCCTGGCCGCGGAGGCGGTCGTCATCGGCGAAGCTAACGGTATCGCGGCGAAACATGGCCAGGCTGTCCCAGGCGCCGGCGAGCGCGCCGGTTTGGGCGTCGGCGAAGTCGGCGGCCAGCCAGGTGGTGCCGCGCTTCCCGGCCACCGGTTGCCAGCTGCGTCCGGCGTCGGTGGTGCGGAACACGCCGCTCGGGTACTGGTCGGTGCAGTCGCCGACGATGAAGCCGGTTTTACCGTCGGCCAGGAAGCGCACGCGGTTAAGGCCGGGAAGGGCGTTGAGGGTGACGCGCTGCCACTTGACGCCGCCATCGCGTGTATAGAGGAGCACGCCGATGCTGCCGCCGCCGTTGGGCAGCTCCTCGCGGCCGGCGATCCAGCCGATGTACGGCGTGAGGAACTGCACGCTGCGGAGCGAGGCGCGGACGGCGGTCGGCTGGCGTTCCCAGGCCTCGCCGCCATCGCGCGTGTGCCAGACCACCCCTTCATCGCCGACCGCCCAGCCTTCACGGACGCTGCCATCCGGCTCGCGGATGAACTGAATGGCCTGCAAGGGGGCGTCGTCGAAGTGCGGCAGGTCGCCGGCTGGGGCGGACGGCACAAGCGCGGCGCAGAGCGCCAGCGCCGGGAAAAACGGTCGCATGAGAGGGGTCCTCTATTCCGTGAGGATTGGAGCGAGGCGAGCGGCGCGGCGTTAGACCGCCGGTCGGTCACCGGCGGGCTAACGCCGCGCCGCTCGCTAGATCAATCGAACTTCCAGTACCGCAGGATGCAATACAGGGCGGTGAAGGCATCCTTCAGCCCGATCTTTTTCCCCTCTTCGTAGGTGCGGCCGGAATAGCTGATGGGGACTTCGTAAATCCGCCACGATGGATTTCTCTTCTTCGCGATCTTGGCGGTAATCTCCGGCTCGAAGCCGAAGCGGTTGGACTTGAGGTTGAGGCCGTCCAGGACCTGGCGGCGGAAGACCTTGTAGCAGGTCTCCATGTCGGTGAGGTTCAGATTGGTGAACATGTTCGACAGCGTCGTCAGCGCCGAATTGGCCACGGAATGCCAGTAGTACAGCACCCGGTGCGTCTCGCCGACAAAGCGCGATCCGAACACCACGTCGGCGCGGTTGTCGAGGATCGGCTGGATGAGGCGCGGGTATTCGGCGGGGTCGTATTCCAGGTCGGCATCCTGCACGATGACCACGTCGCCGGTGCAGTGCTTGAAGCCGGCGCGCAGGGCGGCCCCTTTCCCCTGGTTCACCTCCTGATAGAAGACCCGGATTTCGTCGCCGGCCAGCTCCTTCAGGATGGCGCGAGTGCCGTCCTTGCTGCAATCGTCGACGACGATGATTTCCTTGGGGATCGGCACCGCCTGGACCCGCCGCAACAGCTCGCGGATCCATTGCTCCTCGTTATAGACCGGGATGACCACCGATAGCTTGAATCCGGGCGGAACGGGATAGATGCCGATTTGACGGCAAGCCGGCTCGCCGAGAAGGCGATGGAGCAGACGCGTACGTTCGGCGGGGTCGGCGGCGAGGCGCTCCAGGAGCTGCTCCAGGGCCGACCCATTGTCTACCTGATCCATGAATGTCATCACGCTATCCAACGCTGATCCCCTCCACTGGGAAGAGTGAATCGGCACTCCGCCGCGAGGGGGATTATTGAAGAATCACGCGGCGGGGGTCAAGGCGAGTTGTCCACTTCATGTGAGCCGCTGAAAAGTTGGTGGGATCTTTGTTCAGCAGCCCCGTTCACAGACCGTCTCGTTATTTGAGTAGTCCTGGATGACTCGGTAACAAAATGGCCTCCCTGCGTTGGCGGGTTTTGGGCAGAGTAGCGGTACCGCTACCAACTCTGCAACCGCCCAAGCAAGGAGGCCGGGCCAATGGTAAAGGGAATTGCCGGTGCCGACAAGCGCGACCACTTCGTCACCCCGCCCTGGACCACCGAATCGGAAGAATGGCAAGCCATCGATCGGCATCTGCCAGCTGATCATTTGGCCAGGCGGATCGCTCAGGCGGTCGAACGCTTGGACCTGGGCCCGTTGTGGGATTCGTACCTGGGTGTCGGCAAAAGAGCCTTGCCTCCGGACCTGCTGCTCAAGGTGGTCCTCTACGAGATGCACAGCAAACGACCATCGCCGGCGCAGTGGACCAAGGACGTTCGCGAAAGCGAGCCGGTCCGTTGGCTGCTGTTCGGCTTGGAGCCGTCGCGGGCCCGCTTATACGACTTTCGCGAGCGCTTGACGCCCTTTTTGGACGACTGGAATGCTCAGGTGCTGCAACAGGCGTTGACGGCGGAGATGACGTCGGCGGCACGCATGTCCTTGGACAGTTCGAGCGTGGCGGCGAATGCTTCGCGACGACGGTTGCTCAACGAGGAGCGGTTGCACAAACGGCAGCGGGTGATCGACGAGCAGCTGTGCAGCGCCCAAGGCGGTGAAGCGCTGGCCGAGAAGCCGGGGTGGTTGGCGACAACCAAAGCGGGACTGCACGAGCAGAAACAACGCTACGCCCACGCCGCCGAAGTCCTGCGGCAAAGGCAAGAGGCCAACGCCCAACGACGGTCGTCGAAGCGCCAGCCTGCCGACAAGGTGCTCGTCAGTCCGGCCGACCCCGAGGCCGCACTGGCACGCGACAAGGAGGGCGTGTTTCGACCGCTGTACACGGTGCAGTTGCTGCGCGACCTCGAGTCGCCGCTGATCTTCGCTTACGACGTGTTCGCGCAGAACAACGACAACGGCGTCTTGCAGCCATTGCTCGAGCGCCTGGTGGATAACGTGGGCGTTAAACCCAAGGACGTACTCGTGGATTCAGGCTACGTGTCGGTCCGGCACCTGGAATTCTGCGAACTGGCGGGGATGACGCTGTACGGTCCGTGCCAGGAGAACGATTACAGTTCGGCCAACGACAAGAAAGCGCAGAGCAATCAGCACACCGAGTTGCCCAAGAGCAGCTTTCACCTGGCTGGCCGAGGAGCAAACCTATCAGTGCCCGCAGGGTCATCGGCTGGAGTTCACCAAGACGCAAACGCAACAGCGGGCAGACCACAAGATCACGCTCGCGCTGTACACGTGTCCGCCGCAGCATTGTCAGGCCTGCCCGCGTCAGTCGGCCTGCACGCGCACCCCGGAGAAGGGGCGGACGGTCAGCCGCATGGAGAACGAAGAGCTACTCGACGCCCTGCGGCAGCGGATGCAAACCCCCGAGGCCCGGGCGCTGTACAAACAGCGCAGCCGCACGGTCGAACTGAATTTCGCCGACCTGAAGGAACATCGAGGCCTGCGGCGTTTTCATGGTCGCGGCCTCGACCGAGTCAAGTCGGAGGCAGGCGCGCTGGTGCTGACGCACAATCTCCTGGCAGTCCGGGCACAGGCGGGCCAGCGCTCGCCAAGCGCAAGCGCCGCGGGCCTTCCCCAATCTCTATGCCCTGTGTAGATAACGAGACGGTCTGTGAACGGGGCTGCTGAACAAGGATTCCACCAACTTTTCAGCTGCTCACACGTCGCGCATCGAGCGGACGATTCAGCTAGTGCCGCATTCTCTCAAGCATCATTGCATAAGGCAGCGGCTTCCGCCAGTCGCTGGATTTTCCCCAGTTTGAGGCGGCGGTGCGGTGCGACGAAGCTCGCGCAGGCGTTGCTTCTGCACCGGCTTGCCGGTGTAAGTCCAGGCGAAGGGGTGGGCCATCGTAGCGTTGTAGTAGTCCATGAATTCCCGCAACTGCACTTCCAGGTCCGTCACCGACGTGAAGTTTCCGCACCGCAGCAGCTTCCGGTGGATGATCCCGAACACGATCTCGATCTGGTTAAGCCACGAACTGTGCTTCGGGAGGTAGACGAAGCGGATCCGGTGGGCGGCGTCCGACAGGAACTCCTTCCGCGTGGCCATCGATTCGAGGATGCCGCTGTCGTTTTTTTCCCCAGTTCATCGGGCACGCCGCAGCGTTGGGCGACGAACTTCACCAGGCTTTCCGACATGTGCGTGTTGAGGCAGTCGACCACGAAGAGCCATTCGGCGGTGGGGTCGGTGTCCACGGTC
Source organism: uncultured Planctomycetota bacterium (assembly GCA_963827935.1). GTDB lineage: Bacteria > Planctomycetota > Planctomycetia > Gemmatales > Gemmataceae > DATFNV01. Next base: position 276,239 of record CAWHCN010000011.1, read on the forward strand.
CGGGTGATGTGCGCGACGAACTCCGCTTCGGTACGGGTCGCCTCCAGCGTTGGGCAGACGATCATCCCCGTCACCACGTCCAGACCGGCGGTCAGCGTCGTCGTCCCGTGCCGGGTGTATTCGAATTCCTGCTTCGGCACGCTGTTGGGTTGGGCCGGCTTGTCGGGGGCGTTCCGCTCGATGGCCTGCAGCGAGGTCGCCTCGTCCACGCTCACCGTGTGCGTGCCGTCCGCCGCTTTCATCGGCGCCTCGAGGTAGGTTCGGCAAACGTTTTCGACCTCGGCCAGGAACTTCTGGGGGTCCTTCTCCGTGGTGTTGAGCCACATTTTCTTGCGGTGCGGCTGCACGGCGGCCTGCTGCAGGAAGCGGCCAACCTGAGACACGGAAATAGCCTCCACGATCTGCCGCGCGATCGCCTCGTCGCGCAGTTCCCGGAGCGTCCAGTGGTCGATCGGCCGGCCCGACAACTTCGGCGGCTCGCACGCTAACGCCACGATCTGGGACACCTGAAAGGCGGTGAACGTCGCCGGGGCACCCGGTCGCGGGGCGTCGGAGAGGATGTCGACGATCGCCTCGCGCAGACGGTGCGGTTCGGTACATTCCCACACGCACAGCGAATCCCACGCGTCCCGCCAGCGCTGCCGCCAGAGGCCCACCTGCAGTCGGTTGAGGCCGACCCGCGAGGCGATCTCCTCGTTCAGCAGGCCGGCGAATCCCAGCAAAATGATCGTCGCCCGCTGCACCACGCACTTGGCGACCGTACGCGACTTGCTGAATTCCTGCAGCAGAACCTGCTGCCTTTCGCTGACGATGATCTTCGCGGCCTTCCCTGGCATAGGTCGATCTCCCGCCTCACAATCGAGGGACCAGGCAAGATACGCCATGTCCAGTTTTCGTGCTACGCCGTTTCCGCGGTGCGGCACTAGACAGGCAGTGAGAGCCGACGGATCATGGCGGAAGCATGCCCAATGGCCTGAAGACCTGGGGGAGTTGCCAGCATGATCGAGAATGTGGTTTCGCGGCGGCAGATGCTGCAAGCCGGTGCCCTGGCCGGCCTGAATTTCGCAACCATTCCGGGAGCGGTGGCCGCCCAGGTAGATCCCAAGCGTCCGCTCGGCCGCGAGGCGGCGGACAAATCGTGCATCTTCCTCTGGCTGTGCGGTGGGCCCAGTCACCTCGATTCGTGGGACCTCAAGCCCGATGCCCCCGATGGCATCCGCGGCCCCTACAAGCCGATCGCCACGGCCGTTCCGGGCCTGCACCTCTCGGAGCTGCACACGCGCCTGGCGCCGCTGACGAAGCACATCGCCGTCATCCGCACGATGAAGCACGTGGGCAACATCAGCAACCACTTCGACGCCATGCACCACTGCCTGGCCGGCCAGGCGGCCGCGCCTCCGGACGCTCCGTATTTCGGGTCGATCCTGTCGCACGTCCGCCCCAGCAAGCACAACATCGCCAGCTATTTCTGGCTGATGTATCCCGGACGTGCCAGCGTCTTTATCTCCGAATACATCGGGACGGGCGGCTACCTCGGCGCCCGGAACGGCCCGCTGTTCGTCGGTTCCCCCAATAACCATCCGGCCATGCCGGATTATCGCGGTCCCGAGGAACTCTTCGGTCCGGCCGATCCCACTCGCATGGAAGATCGCCGGCAGTTGCTGACCCGGCTGGACGACGCCGGCGCCGGCAGCGACCGCAACCGCCGCAAGGAGGACTGGGGCGAGCTGCAGCGCCGGGCGTTCGAGCTGGCCACCGGGCCCGGCGGACGCCAGGTCTTCGAGTTGCAGCGCGAGCCTGTGAAAGTCCGCGACCGGTACGGCCGGAACCCGATGGGGCAAAACCTGCTGCTGGCCCGCCGGTTGGTCGAGGCGGGAGCGAGTTGCGTGACCGTCAGCGGCTGGACCGGCCCCTCGCCCGAGGGTGACGGCGGCGCCTCCGGCATTTCGAGCTGGGACATGCACGGCGGGCACATGGGCATGGGCAACGCCTTCGGCAAGGGCACCTACGGCATGGGCTGGTGCTTGCCGGTCCTCGATCAGGCGCTGTCCGCGCTGATCACCGACTTGCACGAGCGCGGTCTTTTGGAGCGGACCCTGGTGGTGGTGATCGGCGAGTTCGGCCGCTCCCCCAAGATCGCCACCCAGGGGGCGCCCGGCCGGGTTCACTGGCCCGACTGCTTCCCGGCGATCCTGGCCGGTGCCGGTATCCACGGTGGTGCCGTTTACGGCACCTCCGACAAGATTGGGGCCTATGTGAAAGACAAACCCGTGCGCCCGCAGGACCTGGGTGCCACGATCTTCCAGGCCCTCGATGTGCCGCTCGATACCCGGCTGGCGCGGGATGGGGTTGTCCCACGCCCCATCACCACCGGCGAGCCGATCAAGGAATTGTTCAGCTAAGATCGTTCGGAAACAATGACGGCAGCTCTGCGAGCCTGCGGCGCCAGCCAAGGGCGGCCCGATTTGCCCTTGCCTGGCGCCGCGTGCTCGCACTCATTGTTTCCCAACATTCTTGGCCCGTCTTAGCCCCCGCAGGAGGCGGAGGAATGGTGCCCCGGGTGGAGCGGTGCCCGCGAAGCGGGCGGAGCGGAAGCCGGGGTTCAAGAGGTGAGAAGGACCATTCAGCCCCCGGAGGGGGCGGCGGAGCCAGAGCACCCACGCAGGCTCCGTCACCCGCTCCGCGGGTTTCCAATCTGTTCTGCGCCCGTTAACCCCGGGTTGCGCTGCGCCCGCTCCGCGGGCTGCGCTCCACCCGGAGCCTACACGCCGCCGCCCCCTCCGGGGGCTAAGTATCCGTCGTCCGGTTACGAACCCGGCGTCCACCGCGGCGAGCCCGGTGAGGGGCGAGCGCCCGGCGTTGCCACGGCCAGGGCACGTCGTGCGGGCCGCCGGCGCGGAGGTCGGCGTACCAGAAGGCATGGCGCAGGCCATGGGTTGGCGTGAGCCGCTGCGGTTGGCGGGCGGCAGCTGCACGTCGGGGGACGGGTCCATGAGGCCATCTCCCGTAGGGACAGGATGTCGTGGAGGCACGGTGCCACGATGGTGCCGCCACGGTGCCATGATGGTGCCACCACCCTGCCGCGACGGTGCCACGATGGTGCCAAGGGTGCCATCAGGGTGCCATCAGGGTGCCACGGGGTGTCCGAGGGTGGTGGTGGCACCCTGGGCTGAGCACTTGGCCGACAGGTCATTATACTGAACATTAGATCAGATTTGGAAGATCAGCTTGGCGTAGAGCCGGCAAGACGCGCGCCGCTTCACGCCTCCGGCGGCGACAATCGCGGAATCACCGCCCGCGGCTCCACCAGGCAGTGCAAGTTGACCGGGTTTCGCACCGGTTCGCCCGAGCACCAGCCGGCGGGCTTCCTGGGCGCCCTTCGTCCGCATTTCGATCCAGCCTTCCGCCGAATAGAAGGCGGCGTGCGGCGTCAACACCACGCGGGGGTGGCGGCGGATGGCGTCGTCGTCCAGCGGCTCGTGCTCGAACACGTCCAGGCCGGCGGCGGCCACCTGGCCGCTGTCCAGGGCCCGGGCCAGGGAGGGCAGGTCCACGCAGGGGCCGCGGGCGGTGTTCACCACATAGGCCCCGTGCGGCAACAGCGCCAGCGTCCGATCGTTCAGGATATGGCGTGTCTCGCGCGTCAAGGGGCAGTGCAGGCTGAGGAAATCGGCCTGGGGCAGCAGTTGCTCCAGGGTGTGGGCTCGCTCGATACCCAGCGCCTTGTCGAGGCCGTCAGGTCGGTAGGGATCGAACGCGACGACGCGCATCCCCAGGGCCTTGGCTCGCAGGGCCAGGGCGGTGCCGATGCGTCCGCAGCCGATCAGGCCCAGGGTCCGTCCGCGGAAGCGTGGGGCTCCGAAGACGAGGGTTGTGTCCCAGGTGCCGTCGCGGATGGCCTGGTGGGCGGGCAGCAGTCGCCGGGCCGTGGCCAGGAGCAGCATCAGGGCGTGATCGGCCACCTCCTCGGCCCCATAGTCGGGCACATTGCAAACGACGATGCCGCGGGCGCCGGCGGCCTTGATGTCCACGTTATCGTAGCCGACGCCGCAGCGGATGATGCCCCGGCAACGCGTCAGCCGTGCGATGGTGGGCTCGCTGATGCGGATCGTGTGGAAAACGAGCAGAACATCGGCATCCAACGCCCCCTGAGCGACAACGCCCTCCTCGTTGGTGTGCAGCAGCTTCAGGTCGGCCACGTCGTCGAGCACTTTAGTTTCGGCGCCCGGTTCGGCAACGGCGTCGGTGACGACGACCAGGGGACGGTGCGGCATGCGGCGGGTTCCTCCAGGGCGGCGGCACGGGTACGATATGACCCGATGGCGAATCTGGCCGTTGCGCACCGCTCCCGGTAGGCTCTTCCGTACCATGCATGCGCTCCAGGGAAAGGTCGCGCTGGTAACCGGCGGGTCGTCCGGCATCGGCCGCGCCACGGCACTCCACCTCGCCGGGGTGGGTGCACGGGTGATGGTGGCCGCGCGCGACGCCGCTGCCCTGGAGTCGGTGGCCCGGGAGGCACCGGCCGGGTCGGTCGCCACCGTGCCGACCGATGTCACCGACCGCGAGCAGTGCCGCCGGGCGGTCGCCGACACGGTCGCTCGTTTCGGACAACTCGACATCGTCATTTGTTCCGCCGGCCTGTCGATGCGGGCCCCGTTTGCCGACGCCGATCTGGCGGTGATGGAGCGGGTGGTGCGCGTCAACTTCCTGGGGACGATGGCCATCACCTGGTTTGCCGTGCCACACGTCAAAGCGACGCGGGGTTCGCTGGTGGCCATCAGCAGCCTGACGGGGAAGTGCGGCACGCCGTCGTACGCGGCCTACGGAGCCAGCAAATTCGCCGTGCAGGGCCTGTACGAGGCGTTGCGGCGCGAACTGGCACCGGATGGGGTCCACGTGGGCATCGTCTCGCCTGGCTTTGTGGATACGCCTCTGCGGGACCATGTGCTGGGTCCGGACGGCCGACCGTGGGAGAAGCCGCCGCCGCCGCCGTTCCGCGTCTGGCCGGTCGGGGAATGCGTCAAGCGGATCGTGGAGCTGATTGTGGGCCGCCGCGCCGAGGCCCTGTTGCCCGCGTTCGTGCGGCCGCTGATCGCTCTGGACCAGCTCTCCGCCGGCCGGCTTGGCGATGCGTACCTGGCCCGCAAGTTCAAGCGCCACGGCCAGGAACCGCCCTGAGAGGGCAGAGACGCTTGAAAAGGGCAAATGACATTTTGCGGTGGATGCACCGAAGCCGCTTCACGGCGCCCTGTACCGGAGGGCGGCGAGAGACGGCCGGTCGTTCCCTTCAGCCCTGAGTCTTATCCCGCAATCACCCGCAACTCCCGCGGCAGCGGGAAGCTAACGTGCTCCTCCCGCACCGTGCGGCTTTCCACGACCGCCCCGTACCGCGTCCGCAGATACTGAATGCACTCCTCCACGACATCCTCCGGGGCGCTGGCGCCGGCCGTCACAAGCACCGTCTCGCTGCCCGTAAACCAGCCCTCGCGCAGGTCCCGGACGCCATCGATCAGGTACGCCGGCTTGCCAAGAGCTCGCGCGATCTCTTCCAGACGCTTGCTATTCGAGCTATTCTGACTGCCCAGCACCAGTACGGCATCGACCTCGGGCACCAGGTCCTTGACCGCTTCCTGGCGATTCTGGGTCGCGTAACAGATATCATCCCGCGACGGGCCGACAATGTCCGGGAAGCGGTGTTTCAGGGCGGAGATGATGATATTGGCATCGTCCACGCTCAACGTCGTTTGCGTCAGGTAGGCTACCTTGGCGTCGGCCGGCAGGTCCAGGCGTTCGACGTCGTCGGCGTCCTGCACCAGCAGGATATTGCACGGGGCCTCGCCCATGGTGCCAAGCACCTCGTCGTGACCCTCGTGGCCGATCAGCAGGATGGTGTATCCTTCCCGCGCGAAGCGAACGGCCTCGATGTGGACCTTGGTGACCAGCGGACAGGTGGCGTCGATGGCGCGGAGACGGCGCTCGGAGGAGGCAGCCCGGATGGCTGGCGCCACGCCGTGGGCGCTGTACAGGACTGTCGCCCCCTCGGGGATCTCGTCGATGCCGTCCACGAAGACGACGCCGCGCTTGCGGAAGCGATCAACGACCGGTCGGTTGTGTACGATTTCGTGATAGACGTAGAGCGGCGTGCCATACAGCTGCAGGGCCCGCTCCAGGCTCTCGATCGCCATGTTGACGCCAGCGCAGAAACCACGCGGGTTCGCCAGGATGATCTTCACACGCACCTCCAGGGGAAGATGGGGTTATCCTAGCGAGGGTCCGCCGCTGGGCCAACGTGAACAGGTCGGGTGAGCGGGGGGCGTCAGCCCACCACTCTGGCCAGGAAACGAACAACGCCACCCTTCCGGGGTGGCGTTGTTCGTCAGCTGAGTGAGCCAGGCACGGCTTACTTGAACTCGACCTTGGTCACGGTGATGATCTTCTTGCCGTCCTTCTCCGCGACGGTGCCGGTGACGGTCCCTTCCTTGGCCTCGGTGCAGATCTTCTTGTGGTTGTCCTTGCCGGTCTTCGTGTCGAAGTAGTAGACCGCTTCCTTGTCGCCGTCCTTGTCCTTGATCTTGCCCTTGATGACGGTCATGCAGGACTTTTCGAGCTTCAGGTCGCACTTGGCACAGGTAATCGTGCCGACGATGGTGACTTCCTTGGCCTTTTCCTTCTCCGCGGCCGTGACAGTCAGCGTCAGGGCGCAGACGACGGCGAACCCGAGCAGCATCGACAGAGCAGCTCTCATTGTGCAGCCTCCCTTGTGATTCGAACCGGTCCTCCCCGGCTAACGAGCCGAGGATAACGTCAGAGGGGAGTATAATAGGCGGCCGGGGAGCAAGCAACAGGGTAATTCCGAGCGGCGCCAATTTGCGGGGCGAGAGCAGTTCAGGTGCCATTGACGCATGCGGCGCCCTGCCTACAATCAAGTTTTCGTCCTTCTACCCCAACCGCAGCGCCCAGGGTTGGCCGGGCCCGATGAACGACGCCATTCGCAAAGCCAACGTCCTGATCGAAGCCCTCAGCTACATCCGCACCTTCCGCGACAAGCTGACGGTCATCAAGCTGGGCGGAAGCGCCATGGAGGACGCCGACGCCCTGCGAGCCACCCTGCAAGACGTGGCATTCATGGCGACGGTTGGTCTGCGTCCGGTCCTGGTGCACGGCGGCGGCAAGCCGATCGATCGGGCGATGGCGGCCTCGGGGCTGGAGCCGCGCAAGGTCCTGGGCCGCCGCTATACCGATGCGGCCACTCTGGACATCGTCATCCGCGTCCTGCGGGACGAGATCAGTGCCGGCATCGTCCGCGGCCTCCGGGAGCTGGGCGGCCGGGCCGTCGGCCTGCACACGGGCCCGCTGCAATGCCTGTTCGGCGAAAAACTCCTGCTCGAAGGGGGCGACGGCCGGTCCATTGACCTGGGCCACGTCGGCACCGTAACCCGGGTGGACTGCCCGTTAATCGAGGACTTCTGCAAGGCCGGCGTGGTTCCGGTGATCCCGTCGGTGGCGCAGGATGCTGCAGGGGCCTGGCTCAACGTGAACGCCGATACGGCCGCTGCCGCGGTGTCAGCGCAGTTGCAAGCCGAAAAGCTCGTCTTCCTCTCCGATATCCCCGGTATCCTACGTGACCGCCGCGACGAGACATCCCTGGTGCGCAGCCTCGATGCAACCGGCTGCCGCGATCTCATGGCCCGTGGCATTATCGATGCGGGCATGATCCCCAAGGTAGAGGCCTGCCTCGACAGCCTGCGGGCCGGGGTCAAGAAGACGCACATGATCGACGGCCGACTCAGGCACTCGCTGCTCCTCGAAATCTACACCGACCACGGCGTGGGGACAGAAATCGTACTCGGTAACTGATCCCCGTGCCCGTGCCTTCGTCAGAGCCCGTTCCCGATCTTTTCGGGGCGGCCACGGACAGGGGCATGGGCGTGGGCCCAGGATGCTCCCATGACTTCTCAAGAGACGATCGACCTTTTCAAGACATACGTCATCGCCAACTACACGCGCTACCCCGTCTGCCTGGTGCGCGGCGAGGGGTCGCACGTCTGGGATGCGGAGGGGAACCGCTATCTCGACCTCTTCCCCGGATGGGGCTGCGACATCCTGGGGCATTGTCCGCCGCGCGTTGTCGAGGCCGTGCGCGAGCAGGTCGGCCAACTGATCCACGTTCCGAATACCTGGTACACCCAGGCTCAGGGCCTGCTGGCACAGGCCCTGAGCCAGCGCAGCGGCATCGATGGGCAGTGCTTCTTCTGCAACAGCGGCACCGAAGCAGTGGAGGCGGCGATCAAGCTGGCCCGGCTGGTCGGCAAGCCAGGCCGTTACAAGATCGTCACCATGCTCAATAGCTTCCACGGCCGGACCCTCGGTGCCCTCAGCGCCACGGGACAGCCGAAGTACCATCAAGGCCTGGAGCCGTTGCTGGCCGGCTTCAGCTATGCCCCGTTCGGTGACCTCGATGCCGCCGCCAAGCTGATCGACGGCGAGACCTGCGCGATCTTGCTGGAGCCGATCCAGGGCGAAGGCGGGATCAACTTGCCGCCGGACGGCTACCTCGAAGGGCTGCGCGAGTTGGCCGACCGGCACAAGCTGCTCCTCGTTTTTGATGAGGTGCAGGCCGGGATGGGCGCACGGGCAAGTGGTTCGGGCATCAGCACTGGCCGGTTCAGCCCGACGCCATGACCCTGGCCAAGGCGCTGGCCGGCGGACTGGCAATAGGTGCCCTGGTTGCTCGGCCGGATTTTGCCGAGAAACTCCGGCCCGGCACCCATGCCGCCACGTTCGGCGGCAACCCAATCGCCTGCCGCGCTGCCCTGGCCACCATCGAAACCATCGAGGCCGACGATCTCCTGGACCGGGGCTTTCGGATTGGCGAGGCCTTCCACAAGCGGTTCGAAACGCTGCGGGCACGCTGCCCCCTCATTGTCGATGTTCGCGCCCGCGGAGCCATGATCGGCATCGAGCTGGCGACCGACGGCGTGCCGATCGTCAACGCCTGCCTCCAGCGGCGCCTGCTCATCAACTGCACGCACGGCACGGTCCTGCGCCTGCTGCCGGCCCTGACTCTGACCGACGCCGAGCTGGATGAAGGGTGCGGCATCCTGGAAGAAGTGTTACTCGGCCATAAAGCGCCATGACTGTTTAGCCGCCGCCTTCGGGGCGGCGGCCAAACGATCTCGCATGAAACCGATACATCCTACCCGGTTAATCCCATGTGTCACCTGATCGATCTTCTCGACCTGAGCGCCGATGAAATCAACGCCCTGCTGGAAGATGCCGGCCGGCTGAAGGCACAACGGCAGCGCGGCGAGCACACGCCGATCCTACCGGGACGCGTCCTCGGCATGATCTTCGAGAAACCGTCGCTGCGCACCCGCGTCAGCTTCGAGACGGCCATGGCGCAACTGGGCGGCGTCAGCGTCTTCCAGGGCGGCAAGGACTGCGGCATGGGCCAGCGTGAAAGTATCCCCGACTTCGCACGCGTCATGAGCCAGTACGTCGATGCCGTCGTCTTGCGCGTCTACAAGCATGCCACGGTCGAGGAGTTTGCCCGGTACTCGACCTGCCCCGTCATCAACGGCCTGTCGGATTACTGCCATCCTTGCCAGGCCCTGGGCGACCTGCTGACGGTTCGCGAGCTGTTCGGGAACGTCGCCGGACGCACCATCGTTTTTGTGGGTGACGGCAACAATGTCGCCCGCTCCCTGGCGGTCGGCTGCGGCAAGCTGGGGGCCCGCTTCGTCCTGGCGGCCCCGAACGGCTACCACTTCGACGAGCCATTCGTGCAGGCGTATCGGATGAAAGTGGCCAACGGCGAGTTGATCCAGAACGGCGATGCTCGCCATGCCGTGGGTAGCGCCGACATCATCTACACCGACGTGTGGACAAGCATGGGACAGGAGGAGGAACGCGAAGAGCGCCACGGCCATTTTGCACCCTACCAGGTGAACGAAGCCCTGCTGACGCTGGCACCAGCCCATGCCCGGGTGATGCACTGCTTGCCGGCCCATCGCGGCGAGGAGGTGACAGACGGCGTGATGGATGGCACACAGAGCGTGGTGTTCCAGCAGGCAGGGAATCGGTTGCACGCGCAGAAGGCGCTGCTGAAGTGGCTGATGACGTGAGGTGCTCATGTCGCTCTATCGTGTGAATCTTGGCGGGGAAGGAGAAGTTCCCGGGGTGCCGAACCAGCAAGGCCGCTGGGTCGTTTTGGACCCTGGGTATCGGTCGAGCCAGGGAGGGCTGACCTTCGCGCAAATGATTGCCAAGGGAGACGATTACTCGATCGCCGACAACACGCGCTTGCCCTTGCCGGACGCTTGTTGCGATGAAGTCCTGACCGAATCCGTTCCGATTGATATCGTGACATACCGCGGACCGGGCGTGCAAACGAGTGAGGTTCATCGTATCCTGAAACGTGGCGGCGTGTGGACTCACGACAAGCAGCTCAGGTACACGAAGCCATGAATCGGTTCATGACACTGTTCTGAAGCCACCGAGAACTCAGTCCCGGCGAACAGCAACAGGCCATAGCTCGCGAGTTCCCCGCGGCAGTCGCGCAAACTCCCATGGTCTGGTGGTCTAACAATCCGCCCCCAGTTCGTCGTCGGCTGGTCATCGGAGCCGCGACGTACTCACGCTACGAGATGCGGATGCTGGATCTCGTTGAGGTGGCGCTGAGTCGGCAGATCATGCAGCAGGACCAAGCCACGCCCCTCCGGGTCGAGATCTTCAGTACGCTCGATTGCCTCAGCCAATCTGAGTTCGAGAAGTGCATCCCAGGTATAGAGCCGGTCATTCAGACACCAGTCGTCGGTTTCTATGACGACGGTGTGTTGCGTGAGACGGCGACCGGATTCGCCGGACGCGCACTCGTCGGCCGCGTATGCGGTTTCGATCCCGCCCTGACTCTCGAATTCGGGGACGCACCATGCGCCACGACGCCCGCCGCCCCGACCAGCTCCGCCCCCTGACGTTCCAGCGCCGCTATACGGGCAGCGCCCCGGGCAGTGTGCTGGTCCGCATGGGCCGCACCACGGTATTGTGTACCTGCTGCATCACCGCCGAGGTGCCGCCGTTCCTGGTTGGCCGCGGCAAGGGGTGGCTGACGGTTGAATACAGCATGCTCCCCGGCAGCACCAGCACGCGTAAGCCCCGCGACCGGGCCGGCAAGATCGATGGCCGCAGCGTCGAAATCCAGCGCCTGATCGGCCGCTGCCTCCGTGCCGTCACCGACCTTACCAAGCTCGGTGAGCGCACCGTCTGGCTCGACTGCGATGTGCTGGAGGCGGATGGCGGCACGAGAACAGCTTCCATCAACGGCGCTTACGTCGCCCTGATCGATGCTCTCAACGCGAACCGCGATCTGCTCGGCCCCGCCGCGGGAATCATTCGGGGCAGCGTGGCGGCGGTCAGCGTCGGCCTCTGCAACGGCGCCGAATGGCTCGACCTCGATTATGTCGAGGACAAGGACGCCGATGTCGATCTCAATCTGGTGATGACCGGCGCCGGCGACATCATCGAGGTGCAGGCCGGCGGCGAGGAGGCCACTTTTCGGCGCGATCAGCTGGAACGCCTGCTCGACCTCGGACGCCTGGGCATCGACGCTATCACACGCAGCCAGCGGGACGCCCTGGGTGCCGACTGGCCGGCCGAGGAACGGTGATTCAGCGGCGCTCGGCCAAGGTGTGGAGTGGCGTGGGCTCGTCGAGGGAAGCGGCCTCGTCGGCCCAGGTCGCCTGCCAGGCCGACAGGCCGTTCACGCCGGCGGGCCGGCCATTGATCTGCAGCCAGTCGCCCGGGCCGCGATAGTGATTCTCCTGGCCGTGCCAGGCCACTGTGTGCCGCCACCCTGCCGGCCCGTCGCAGCCATTGAGGCAGAGGAGCGTTTCGGGAAAATCAAAGTAGTTCCGCTGCGATGCGACGGCAACTCCGGCCGTCAACGCGCTCAGCGACAAGATCCGCGCGGCGTGCAGGTCGTTGTCTTCGAGGACGATACGAGCCGGCTGGCTCGGCCGGCCGCCGGACCAGACCGACAGCGCCGCTGCGCCGGCGTCGTCCACCTCGATCCGGCTGCCGCGCAGGACGACCTCGCCCCCCTCAGGCGCGGCCAGTTCCGCACACACGGCTAACTCCCCGGCCTGCACCTGGCACCCATCCAGTTCCACGCGCGTGGCCTGGCGTGCCACGATGGGACTCGAGCAGCCTGGGGCCGAAACCCAGCAGTGGCTGAGGCGCAGCGATCCTCCCGTCACACAAATCAGATGAGCGGGCTCCTTGCCGCGCTGCTCGCGCAGTTCGATCCCTACCAGAGTCAGCGACCGATCGCTGGCCAGCAGCGCCTGCCATGCGGGCGGCGGGGTAGCCAGCTGGAGTGCCGGACGGCACCCCGGGGCCGCGCGGAGCGTCAACGCCTTGCCCTTCACGGTTACGGGGTCGGTTGGGTGGAGGCCGTCGATCCGCACCACGACGGTGTCGACATCGCCGGCCGCGGCAACGGCAGCAGCGAGCGTCGGGTAGGCTTTCCCGGTGGATTGCACAAGGTAGCCGGGCGTCGGGGGTGGCGGCGTGGCGGCGACTTCCTGAGCCGCCATGCGTCCGCGGGTCAGCCAGGCTGCGCCGAGACCCAGCGTTATGGCAGCGGCAATCACGACGAACCAGGGCAGCGGGCGCGGTCGCTGCGGCCCAGCGCCTGCCGGCGACTCGATCGCGGCGGCGAGCAGGTCCCAGGCGGACGCCGGCCCGGCGTTGAGAGCGGCCAGCGACGAGGGCTCCCGCGCTTGCCAGGCGGACAGGGGAATTGCCTGTTCCACCGCGGTCGCCCCACCGTTCAGAGTGGCGGCTTGCAGGGCGGGTGGATCATCGCCCTGGGCAAGCCAGCTGTCCAGGGCCCGGGCGGCAGCGGCCGGTGTGTCGTAGCGGTCCTCGGGCCGCTTGGCCATCAGGCGCTCCATGATCGCGGCCAGGGCGTGGGGCACCGCCGGGGCCAGATCGCATACCGCGCTCGGCGCGTCGTACTGATGCCGCAACAGCTTCTCCGTCCAGGTCCCCCCCGGGAAGGGGACGCGGCCGGTGAGCAGGTAATACAACGTGCAGCCCAGGCTGTAGAGGTCGCTACGAATATCGCGGCAGGCGGCATCGTGCGCCACTTCGGGGGCGATGAAGTCCGGCGTGCCGGAGAGCCGACTGGCCGAGTCCGTCTCCCGCTCGTCCCGGGTGCGCAGATTCCGGGCCAGCCCGAGGTCAAGCACTTTGACGCATGCGGTAGCGCGCGGGCCGTCGCCGTGTACGACGAGGAGGTTGGCCGGCTTTATGTCGCGATGGAGCACACCGCGTTCGAAGGCGTATTGCAGGGCCAACGCCGTCTGGCGAGCATAGTCCGCGGCGCGGCGCGGCGCCAGCGGGCCGACCTCGCGCACCAGACGGTCCAGATCGACGCCGTCCACGTATTCCATGACCAGGAAGCGCAGGCCGTTGGCTTCCCCGGCATCGTAGAGCCGCCACCACGTTGGGATGGGAGAGCTGGGCGGCTGCTTCGATCTCCCGCTGGAAGGCTGCCTGCCGCTCGGCATCGGCATCGTCGTCCGTCGCGCCCACCACCTTCAGCGCGACCAGGCGTCGCATCAGGATGTGTTCGGCCTTGTAAACGCGACCCATACCGCCGCTGCCGAGGGCGTCGAGGATGCGGTACTGCCCCAGCCGCAGCCAGCGCTCGTTACCTGCGAGGAGTTGTTCGGCCTGATACCCGGTGAGTAGGCCCCGCTCCACCAGTTCGGATGCCCAGGCACGGGGGTCGCTGGCGTCGTCGCAGGCAAGGGCGGCGACGGTCTGGGGCGGCAACACGCCGCTGGCGCGGAGCCTCCTGAGGAAGTCTTCCGCGCTGAAGACGGCAAGCGATTGGCGGCGGCTTCTCATCCTGATGCAGCCCTCCGAAGCAGGGGCGCCGGGCGGTTGGAGTCTACCGCTCCCGCACAATCCTTCCCACAACGATCAGGGACTCGCCCGGGCGTTTTTGGCCTCGCCGACCGCTTCAATTGCTACCCTTGACAGGACTCTCCCGACCCGCAGCCCGTGACGGTTCGGCACAGGGACACCATCTTGCCGGAACGGGTGCGATGGCCCTGTACTCGTTCGCTTACGTGGGGGGACTGGGCGAGCGCGGCAAGGAATACCAGGCCGCCTCGCAGGCCGCCCGCTCCTCGTCGTCCAGTCGAATATCGACAGCTGCCAGGCTTTCGTCCAGCTGCTCGGCCCGGCTGGCGCCGACAATGGCCGACGTGATCCCTGGCTGCTGCAGCACCCAGGCGACAGCGACGGAAATGAGCGACTTCTTCCGCGGCTCGAACACTCGCCGCAACCCCTCGACAGCCTCAAGCTGCGCCTGGTGCCAGTAGCGGGCCCGATACAGCTCGCCAGTCTTGCCCAGGTTGAATCGAGTCCCCGCGGGGGGCGGATCCAAGGAGCGGTATTTCCCGGAGAGGAATCCGCCGGCCAGCGGGTTGTAGGCAATGACGCCGACCCCAGCGTGCCGGCACAGGGGCAGCAACTCGGCCTCGATGTCGCGGAACAGGAGATTGTAGCGGGGCTGCACGCAGTCGAAGCGGGCCCAGTCGTGCCGGCCGCTGATCCCCAGGCCCAGGGCCACCTGCCACGCCGGATAGTTCGAGCAGCCGATGTAGCGCACCTTGCCCGAGCGCACCAGGTCCTCGAACGCCCGCAGCGTTTCTTCCAGTGGCGTCTCTGGATCGGGGGCATGGGCTTGGTACAGGTCGATGTGATCGGTCGCCAGTCGCCTGAGGCTGTCTTCCGCCGCCCGCAGAACGTGGCGGCGCGACAATCCTTCGTCGTTGGGTCCGGTGCCGACGCGGATGCGGCACTTGGTCGCCAGCACGAAATGTTCTCGCCGACCCTTGAGCCAGCGGCCGATGATCTGCTCGGTGAGGCCGGCCGTGGACGGGTCGGGCGGCACGGGATACACATCAGCGGTGTCGATGAAGTTGACGCCGGCGCCCGCCGCCCTGTCCAGAATGGCGGCCGCCGTGGCTTCGTCGGCCTGGTGGCCAAAGGTCATGGTCCCGAGGCAGACCTCGGTGACCTTCAGCCCGGTTTGTCCCAAGCGGCGTACCTGCATGATTGCTTCCCTGCGGGCGAACACCATCATGTAGCACAACAGCCCAGGATGGGCAAGAGCGCAAGAAGCCGCACTCTCTGGGTGGCGCACGACACGGTTTTCAGCTGACGTACCGAAGTCCTACACTAGCTCGTAGGGATTCAGTCGTCTTGTTGACGTAACTCTTTGCAGGAGCCAAGGATGGCAGGAACTGAAAAATCCACTGCCAAGGTTGACGAAGTGCGACCCTACGTGGAGGGCGTTGCCAAAAACCTCGTCGACAAGCTGTACGGCCCCGCCGGACTGCCGTGGGGCACTACTCTGACCGAACTGGAAGACGTTCTGCCTGGGCATTCGCGCCGTTCTCGCGGAAAAGATGCTGGACGTGGCCCTGGAACGCCAGGCGGCGGACCACCCGCGGCGGCCCAGGGATTTCGGCTGCTGTCCGGAATGCCAGCGCCCCCTCGTCTGCGACGACACGGAACCCCGCTTGGTGCAGACGCGAGCGGGAGAGGCCGAATGGCTTGAGCCCCAGGCTTACTGCCGCACCTGTCGGCAGGCTTTTTTCCCCTCAGTCCAAGAGCCTGGGCATTGATCGCAGTCACTACAGCCCCGCTCTGCAAGACAAGATCGTTTACGCGGGCGTCAACAACACCTCCTTTGCCAACGCCAGCGACAACCTGCGCGTGGTGGGGGATGTGGAAGTTGCCGCCAAGCAGATCGAGCGTGTCACCAAAGGCATCGGTCTGGAACGCTGCGTGGAACGTGACGAGGGCGTCGCCAGCTACCAGGCCCTGCCGTTGGTGCAACGCAAAGGCGTCCCCGACGGGGTGACGCCGCCGGCGGTGGGCGTGGTCGGCACGGACGGCGGTCGGATCCAAATCCTGGATCGTGCCGCGGCCGCCGCGGCGAAGGTGCCGTCGGCCGAAGCGTCGCCCGTGGCCGTGACAGCCGTGGCCAGCGAACCCGTGAGCGTGACGCCCGTGGCCATCCCGGTGCTGGCCGTCGCGCCCGCTGCCGCGACGCCTGTGGCCGCCAACGCGCGTCCAGCGCCGTCGGCAGCCACGGCGGAGCGTGGGGGCCGCCACTGGCGTGAAGACAAGATCGGCCTGCTGATGGGCATGACGAGCACCGTCTCGGCGAGCGATCCTTGTCCGCAAATTCCCGAGGGTTTTCTCGATCCCACGCGTATGGGCCAACTGGTGCGCGACTTGCGTAAGGGGGTCCCCGTGGCGGAGGAAGCCGCTGACGAGGCCCGGGACCCGGCCGCCGCAGCGGACGCCTATGAAAGTCGGCCCGCCGTCTGGAAACCGCCGGCCGTGGCGGAGAAACGGCTGGTCGGCTCTGCGGCAAAGCTGGGCCGCGTTCGGGCCCATGGTGGCGGCGGCGGCCTGGGCGATGGGCTTGTTCGGGTCGGCCCGCCAGGCCTTCATCGGCGATGGGGCGGAGAACAACTGGACGGTATGGCGTGATTACTTCTCGTCGTTCGTGCCGATCCTGGATTTCATCCATGCCCTGTCGTACGTGTATGCGGCGGCGCACGCCGGCGGCACGAAGACGGCGGGCTGGCTGCGTTACCGCGTGTGGATCGCCTGGGTCTGGGAAGGGCGTGTGGATCGCGTGCTCGAGGCCTTGCGGGCACGTCAGGCGGAGTTGGGCGAGCCGCAAGAGGAAGACAAGGAGACGCATCCGCGCCAGGTCGTGGCCAAGGCGTTGACCTACTTGGAGAACAACAAGCGCCGGATGCGTTACGACGTTTACCGCCGCGAGGGCTTGCCGATAACTTCCAGCTACGTGGAAAGCGCGGTCAAGCAGTTCAACCAGCGGGCGAAGGGAACGGAGAAGTTCTGGGGAGAGGAAGGCGCAGAGGCGATACTCCAGTTACGCGGCGATTACCTGAGCGAGAACGAGCCGCTGAAGGCCTTCTGGGAACGCCGGCAAGACCAGACCTCGGGGCAGCGTCCCTACCGGCGGGCAGCGTGATTGCAAACCAGGTCGTGCGCCCGGCCGCCCGGGGTGCAGTACCTGGTTTGCATGGCAGCTGTCCGCTCTGGTACACTCCCTGGACAAGTTCGTTCCCAAGTTCACCGCAACTTCAAGCAGGAGCCAGGGATGGCACGCAGCAAAAAGAGGAGTCCGGAAGTCGAAGAAGTACGTCCCTACGTCGAGGGCGTCGCCAAAAACCTGGCCGACAAGCTCTGGGGACCCAGCGGCCCCAAGTGGGGCACCCAGTTCACCGAACTCGAGGACCTCGTCGTCGCCATTCGCGACGTTCTCTCCGAGAAGATGCTGCAATGCGGCCTGGAACGCCAGGCCGCCACGCCGGTGGACGAGCGTCCACCTGCCTGCCAGCACTGCTCTGGGTGTGGCCTGGTCATTCCTCCCGATCCCGATGAGCCGACCGAGCCACGTGTGCTAGAAACGCGTGGCGGGGAGGCCGTCTGGCAAGAACCCAAACATTACTGCCGCAAGTGCCGGCAGGCTTTTTTCCCCTCAGTCCAAGAGTCTCGGCCTTGATCGCTCGCACTACAGCCGTGCCGTCCTGGCCAAGATCATCTACGCGGGCAGCAACAACACGTCTTACCAGCAGGCCCAAGCCGACCTCGAGCAACTCGCGGAACTGGACGTGTCCGACAAGCAGGTGCGGCGTCTGTGCAAGCGGATCGGTGACGAGCGTGTTGACGAGCGTGATGCCGCCGTGGCCGCGTATCAGGCGTTGCCGCTGGTCGAGCGGAAGTCGGCCCCGGCGGGCGTTGTGCCGCTGGCGGTGGCCACGGTCAGCGTCGACGGCGGCCGCGTGCAGATCTTCGAGCGGCCGCCGCGTGCCGCGGCGGCGCCAGCGCCAGCGGCCGTAGCCATGCCCTCCCCTGATGTCGTCACGGCAGCGGCCGAGGCGAGCCCGGCCGTCCTCGCGCCGCCGGGGCCCGACCCGGCGCCAAAGGCAGCGGGCGACACGCCGTTGTCTCCCGCCGTGGCGGCGCCGGCAGCCGAGGAGGAAGACGTGGAGCGTCGCGGCCGCTTCTGGCGTTAAGACAAGATTGGCCTGCTGTTGACGATGCAGAGCCAGGAGTCGGCCCACGATCCGTGTCCGCACATTCCCAAGACGTTTCTACACCCGGCCCGCATGCTCCGACTGGTGCGTGAGTTGAAGAAGCGGGCGCCGCCGCAGGAGGAAGCCGTCCAGGAGACGGACGATCCCGAGGCCGGCGTGGAGGCGTTGCGTGACGAACAAGAGCGCTGGCAACCCCCGGACGTGCAGGCCAGGCAGGTGGTGGCGACGCGGTGTCCGTGGGACCAGTTTGGGCCGATGGTGGCCGCGGCGGCGTGGGCCTTGGGCTTTTTCGCAGCGCCGCGCAAGGCTTTCGTGGCCGACGGCGCCGAGAATAACTGGAGCATGCATCGCCAGTTGTTTTCGTCGTTCGTGCCGATCCTGGATTTCATCCATGCGTTGTCCTATGTGTTTGCGTCCGCCATGGCGGGTCGCCACTTCAAAGAGGGCTGGACGGTATACGAGCGCTGGATTCAATGGGTCTGGTCCGGCGACGTGGCCCAGGTGATCGCGGCGTTGGCAGTCCGCCAGGCCGAGTTGGGGATGCCGGCCAAGGACGAGGCCGAGGGGAGTCCGCGCGCCGTGGTCGCACGGGCCCTGACTTATTTGCAGAACAACAAGGACCGGATGCGTTATCAGGAGTACCGTCGCCAGGGTTTGCCGATCACGTCGAGTTACGCGGAGAGTGCGGTGAAGCAGATCAACCAGCGAGTCAAAGGGTCAGAGAAGTTCTGGAATGAAGACGGTGCCGAGGAACTGTTGCAGTTGCGGGCGGACTACCTCAGCGACGGCGCGGTCATGGAAGCCTACTGGAAGCGTAGGGAAGCTAGCGAGACTGGGCAAAACCGCTACCGCCCCACCGCCTAAAGCAAAGCACGTACTGCACCCGCTGCACTTACGTGTCAACCATGACAGAAAGTGGCGCTGTCCAATTAGTTGGACAGCGCCACTTTCCTTGTTGCAATGGCGGAAGTCCAACATTGAGAACAGTATAGCCGATCAGGTCGGCGATTGGGGGATGCACGATTTGATCCGATCGACATCGATGCCCAAGGATCGCAGTTGAGCCATGCGCGTTTTCACGTGAGAGCGCTGGGCCTGCGCATTGCGACGCTGGTAATACTGCTGCTTGGCTAACTCTCGTTGGAAGCGTGCCGCTTTTGTCAGTCGCCCCTGTGCTGTCTCTAACCAGGTGTTCATGGCTCGTCGCACTTGTTCTGTCGTCAGGTGTTCCAGCGGGTCGTCGTGCGTCGTTGCGGCGTCGAACTGCTGACGCATGCGGGCGCAAAACAGGTGGGTCAGTTGCGTCAGGTAACAGTGCCGGTGCAAGCAACGCCAGCCGCGAACTTCGTAATGGTCCAAGCCCAGTTCCTCTTTGGCCTGGCGAAAGCAGCTTTCCACCGACCAACGCCCAAAGGCCACACGCAGTAACCGCCGTAGCGAGATGCCACGCTCCCCGGGCACACGATTGGATAGGAAGTATTTCACCTCATTGGTCAAAACGTTGCGTGCTACGAGCAAGCAGTGCCGACGCCCCGGCAGGCCATCGAGTCCCTTGCGCCAGAGCTTCGCCCATTTCACCTCCCAGACTTCGGGGCCGTGCTGGGTGTCCTTGATGCGGTAGCGCTGCCACTTCTGCTGGCGAAAGACGGGCGAATAGCGTGCCAGGTTTCGCACTTCGCTGCCGCGCCGGCTTCGCGCCGCCAGCCGCGGATAGGTCCTTTTGCGGCCGCGCCGCCGCGACCGACCGCTCCGAAGCACCTGGGGCTTTTTCAGCCAGCCGCGGAAGTTCGCCGGCACTTCGCCCACGAATACCTGTCCACGCTGTTCCAGACCGTCCAGAAAGGCCGTGTCGCGGCCGTAGCCTTCGTCAAACGTCCAGGCCTGGACGCGCACACCGTTGGCCAAGGCGCGGTCGATCAACTCCAGGGCGATTTGCGGCTTGGTACGGAACACGACCTCTTTGGGGATGTAATTTTTTTTCGACGCTCCGGATCGTCGGCCCAATCCCGGGGCAGGTAGACCGCGCTGTCGAGCAGACAGCACTGAAAGCCGGGGCTGCTGTAGCTCAGATGCACGCCGACGACACCGTTGTCGACTTTGCCACAACTGCCCAGCCACTGCCGTGCGGCACCCGCCGTATGGCTACCGCTCTTGGCCGTTCCCGATTCGTCGAGGCAACCGATCGCCTCCGCATGAGCATGTTCGCGGGCCACCAAACGCTGGCAGTCATCGCGCACGCCGGTCTCATCCCACTTGATCGATTCCACGAAACGTTGTAGAGTCCGCGGTGCCGTACCCAGCTCCAAGGCCATGGCCTCGATGTTTTTGCGTTGTAGGTTCGACAGGAGCCCCTGGACATACACGGCCAACAGGGCGAAACCGGGGCGGCTGCGAAACCGGCCGACGAACAGCCTCAGAAACTTGGCCAACTCCTTGCCGAGACTGGCAATCTGCTTCAGCGTCATCCTGACGATCCTCCGTGGTATTCCTTCCAGGAATTAGCGAACACGGAGGATCGTCTTTCTTTACTCTATCACGCAACCCCAACTTCCTGTGTTAGCTGCACTTACGTGTCAACCATGACAGAAAGTGGCGCTGTCCAATTAGGTCGAAGTGGGAATTCCGCCCGAATTTGCAAGGCCTCCCGTTACCCCGCCACCCTCTCCCCGCGCAAACATCGCCCAATCTGCCTTACCGCCTGCCGTAGCCGATGCTCGTTCTCCACCAGCGCCAGCCGCAAGTATCCCTCGCCCAATTCGCCGAAGCCGCGGCCGGGGCTCACGGCGACTTCGGCTTCCTCTAGCAACTTCATGGAGAAGTCGATCGAGCCGAGGCGCTGGCGCCATTCCTCCGGATAGCGCGCCCACACAAACATGCCGGCCTTCGGCACAGTCATGCCCCAGTCGAGGCGGCGCAGGCCGTCCACCAGCACGTCCCGGCGTTTCTGATACTCCATTGACTGCCGCTCCACCAGGTCGTCGCAGTGGCGCAGGGCGATGATGGCGGCAATCTGCACCGCCTGGAAGATGCCGTAGTCGTAGTACCCTTTGATCGTGGCCAGGGCGCGGATCATCTCGGCGTTGCCGGCGCAGAAACCGACGCGCCAGCCAGCCATGTTGTAGCCCTTGCTCATCGTGGTCGTTTCCACGCCCACGTCCTTGGCCCCCGGTACGCTGAGAAAGCTCGGCGCCCGGTAACCGTCGAAGCAGACGTCGCCGTAGGCGAAATCGTGGATCACCATGAAGCCGTGCTTCTTGGCCAGGGCGACGACATCGACGAAGAACTCGCGCTCGATGACTGTTGTGGTCGGGTTGTGCGGGTAGTTGAGGATGACCACCTTGGGCTTCGGGTACAGGTGCTCGGCCATCGCGGCCACGTTGGTGAGGAAGCGCGCCGGCTGCGTGCAGTCGAGGCTGATAACGTTGCCGGAGGCCAGGGCCACGGCATAGACGTGGATGGGGAACGACGGGGCCGGCACAATGGCGGTGTCGCCCGGGCCCAGGAGGGCGAGGCACATGTGGCTGAAGAGTTCCTTAGAGCCGAGGCCGGCGATGACTTCGGTTTCCGGGTCCAGCTGCACATCGTGGCGTTTTGCGTAGCGCAGGGAAACTTCACGGCGGAGATTGTGCAGGCCGTTGCTCACCGAATAGCGGTGGTTCCGCTCGTCGTTGACCGCCTCGCAGAGCTTTTCCAGAACGATGGGGTCGGGTACGTCCGTGGGGTTGCCCATGCCGAGGTCGATGACGTCGACGCCGGCGCGTCGCTTCTGGTGTTTCAGCGCGTTGATTTTGCCGAAAAGATAAGGGGGCAGGCGCTTGACGCGATCGGCCACGTCGATGTGAAAAGGCGCTTGCGCCGTGTTCGGTTCGCTCTGCATGAATCGGCTCTCGCATGGGGACCGCGCGGAAAGCGCGGCGGCACAAGGGATTTGTGTGGGGCGCCGGCATTGTCCTGTGTTAAGCTGAAAGTAGCGCCACTCCGAGCAGTCTAGCACGTCCGCGCCAGGCTGTCAGCCCAGGAGACGGCATGCATTGTGCATGAGTCAGCAGCACGGCCCCACTACGCCCTCCCGGATCGCCCTATCGGAAGGAACTCCATCGCACCGCAGTCCCAAACCGCCCGCGACGCAACGGTAGAGAGGGAGGTCGCACATGTTCTCCAGTGGGCAGGGCTGGGGCAGGCAGGAGGCGGCCCAGCTCGATCTGCACCCCAATGAATGGCACCGCTGGACCTATCACACCGCCGAGCACGTGCCGGCTCTGCTCGACGACCTCGTCGCCGCCATTGACGAGCTGGACTTTTCCAGGAAGGACGTGTTCGCCATCCGCCTGGCCCTGGAAGAGGCCCTGGTCAATGCGGTCAAGCACGGCAATCGGGGCGACCCGGCGAAGGAGGCGCGGCTGCGCTACTTTGGTAACAACGAACTGGTGCTCTTGCAAGTCGAGGACGACGGGCTGGGTTTTGATCCCGCCGGCGTGCCCGATCCATTGGCCCCGGAAAACCTGGAGCGCCCTCCGGCCGCGGACTGTTCCTCATCCGCAAGTACATGACCTGGATGGAGCACAATGAGCGCGGCAACTGCATCACCATGTGCAAGCACCGCACGGAATGACGGACCCGAGGCTGCTCTCGACGGCCCTGCCGGTAGACGGTAATCTTCTGCAACCGGCTGACTGATCGGACCGGAGCGTCGTCTGCCAGAGAGAATGCCATGCCCGTGCTCAGTGCGCCAGACCGCCAAATCGACGAGACCGAAACGGTCCTGCACCGGCCACGCCGCTCCTGGATCTTCAAGTTCGGTTGCGCCTTCCGCGGCATCAAGCTCGGCGTGCGCGGACACAGCAGCTTTTACGTTCACTTCTTCTTCGCGACGCTGGTGGTGGTGGCCGCCCTGGTGTTGCGCTGCGATCTCCTCGAGTGGTGCGTCCTGCTGGGCTGCATCGGACTGGTGATGACGGCCGAGCTGTTCAACAGCGCCGTCGAAACCCTGTTCCGCGGGCTGGACGAGTCTACCAAGGAGCGCGTTTGGCCCTGCCTGGACATCGCCGCCGGTGCCGTACTGCTGGCCAGCCTGGTCAGCGTGGTTATTGGCCTCATCATCTTTGGGCGCCAGCTCGCCCCCCTGCTCGGCTACTGATCGGCCTCACCTCATACAATCACACGAGCCCCGAGCGAAAGCGCGGGGCCTGCCCCCCATTCTCCCCGCACCCCCGGATTTTCGCATGAAACCGATCCACGATTGGCTCAACAAGAACCACGGCGCCTTCGTCCACGACCTGGCCGAGCTGGTGGCCATCCGCAGCGTCAGCACTGACGGCGAGCACCAAAAGGAAGTAGCCGACTCGGCCGCCTTGACCTGCGAGCAGATGCGACGGGCCGGCCTGAAGAACGTGGCCATCCTGCCCTGCGGCGATGCCAATCCCTACGCCTACGGCGAATGGCTGGGCGCCCCCGGCAAGCCCACCGTGTTCCTCTACGCCCATCACGACGTGCAGCCGGTCCACCAGGACGACCTGGACAAGGGGCGCTGGCAATCGCCCCCCTGGGAGCTGACCGCGCGCGGCGGCCGGCTTTACGGCCGCGGCTCCGCCGATGACAAGGGGGCCATCACCGCCCAGCTCGCCGCCGTCAGCGCCTTCCTCAAGACGCGCGGCGCGCTGCCGGTCAACATCAAGATGCTGGTCGAGGGCGAGGAAGAGGTCGGCTCCAGCAATCTCATGGGCTTCTTCAAGCAGTACCGGCAACGCATCGACTCCGATGTGATCGTCGTCTGCGACACCGAAAACGTCGAAACCGGCCTGCCGAGCATCACCTATTCGCTGCGCGGCATCGTGGCGATGATCGTGGAGGTCGAAAGTGCCAAGGGGCCGGTCCACAGTGGGATGGCCGGCGGCGCCCTCGCCGATTCGGCGGTGGCGCTGAATGTCATCCTCTCACGCCTCTACTGGAAAAACGGCAAGCTGCCGGTGCCCGGTCTGTACGACGGCGTGCGGAAGGTGACGCCCGCCGAACGACGCACCTTCGATGCCATCCCCTATGACGAAGGGAAGCTCCGCAAGGACACCGGCATCCTGCCCGGCGTGGCCCTGGCGACCGAGAAAGGCACGTCGGTCTACGAGCAGACCTGGCGCAAGCCGGCAGTAACGGTAATCGCCCAGGAGGCCTCGTCGATCAAACAGGCGTCCAACCAGGTGCTGCCGCGGGCCTCGGCCATCGTCAGTTGCCGCATCGTGCCGGACCAGGACCCGGACCAGGTCTACAAGGCCCTGAAGGCGGTCTTGACGAAAGACCCGCCGTGGGGCGTCAAGGTGACGGTCAAGTCGCAGGGTGACGTGAAGTGGTGGATGACCGACCCGACCGGTCCGGCATTCGAGGCGGCGATGTCGGCGATGAAAGCCGGCTTCAAGAAGGAGCCGGTCGGCATCGGCTGCGGCGGCACCATCGGCTTCGTCGGCCCGCTGGCCGACCTCCTCGGCGGCGCCCCGGCCCTGCTGATGGGCATCGAGGACCCGCGCAGCAACGCCCACGCCCCCAACGAAAGCCTGCACCAGGGAGACTGGTTCAAGCTGATGGCGTCGCTGGCACACCTGTTCGAGAACCTCGGGAATCTGCCGGGGGGTAAGGTGAGGTGATGGACCAGCGCCATGTCTGGGTCTGACCAAGATCGCCCTTGGGAACAAGAAGGTGCGATGCGGCTTGACTGCGAGCCGCATCGGGGCAAATTCGTTCGCTTCCTCGGCAGTCTCAGCCTGGCGTTTGGAATCCTTGCCTGCTGCTGCGCTATCACAGGGCTGCTTGCAGTGCCGACGGGCATCGCCGCCTGGCTGATGGCGCGCGCGGACCTGGCAAAGATGCGAAAGGGGCTGATGGACCGGGGCGGCGAGGGGAAGACTCAACAAGGTCTCAACGATGGTATCATCGGCATCATGTTTGGTCTGCTGGGCGTGATCCTCTACGGTCTACTCGTGCTCTGGCGATGCTTGGCGGCGTACTACGACAATCACTGAGGAATGGAATCACGGAACGAACCTGGTGTGGCTGGAGGCCGGTGAAATGCCGTGGCGACTCAATACCGGCCTGGACGACCCCAGGGAGCCCTGGGAAAAGCCCGGTCAGGTAAGGCGCGACTGCGAGCCGCATCGCGGGGAGTTTGTTCTTTTGCTGGGCGGCATTAGCCTTGCGTTTGGCGTCAGTGCTCTCTGCTCAGGCCTCGGGGGTCTCATCGCCCTGCCGGCAGGCATCGCCGCGGTCTGGCTGGCCTGGTCCGATCTGGCCAGGATGGACACGGGAGTGATGGACCCGAGCGGGGAAGCGAAAACTCTCCGAGGACTTTATCATGGACTGATTGGAATCGCCCTGAGTCTGCTGTGCTTGATGTTCTGGGGAAGCTTCTGGATGGTGATGCGCCACTAACATCCCTGTGTAAGAGACCGCGGAGGCAACCATGCTCGGAACAGTCGTCAAAGTGGGACCAGCGGATGCGGGTCGGCGAATGTCGCTGGCCGAGTTCGACAAGGCCCAGGGGCAGGAAGGCTACCTCTACGAGCTGAACAAGGGGGTCATCGTCGTGTCCGATGTGCCGAGTCCACCCCACCTGGAACAACTCCTCGAGATCCGGCGCCAGCTGGCCAGATGCGACCTCCTGCACCCCGGCCTCATGCACGCAATCGCGGGAGGGGGCGAATGCAAAATCTTGATAGGCGAGGAGGAATCCGAGCGTCACCCCGATGTCGCCGTCTACAAGACGCCGCCTCCCGACGACGATGTCTGGGCCACCTGGATTCCCGATCTCGTGATAGAGATTGTCTCTCCGGGATCAGAGCAGCGTGACTACGTCGAGAAGCGAGAAGAATATCTCCTGTTCGGAGTGCGTGAATACTGGATTGTCGATGCGGAGAAGGGAGAGGTGCTGGTACTGAGACGTTGCGGCGAGAAGTGGACAGAGCGTCTGGTGCGGCCGCCGGAGGTGGTCACGACCAAACTGCTGCCCGGGTTCGAGCTGAACTGCGCGGCCGTTTTCAAGGCGGCGGGAGTGAACAGGTGAAGCCAATGACTGTGCGGTCCGACGAGCACAAGGAACTTCCCTGGCAGCGGCCTGGCCGCATGCGGCTCGACTGCGAGCCGCACCGGGCGGACCTGGTCCGTTTCCTGGGCGTGGCCAGCCTCGTTCTGGGGGTGCTGGCCATTTGCGGCGGCGTGGCCGGCCTGATCGGTCTCCCGCTCGGCATCGCCGCCTGGACGATGGCACGGTCCGACTTGCCGAAAATGGAGGCCGGGTTGATGGACCGCCGCGGTGAGAAGCGGACGCGCCAGGGCGGCGATAATGCGGTGTTCGGTATCCTGCTGAGCCTGCTGTGCGTGGCCTTCTACGGATTGGTGGTGCTGGACCGCTTCTTGCCGCCGCCTTACGGAACAGGGTCCTAACCAGCTTTTCTCACGGATTGAGTGCCTTCAGCAGCGATTCCGCCAGGCTCCCGACCTCGGCCACAACCTCCGCTGGCGGCCGACTCCCGCCCTGTTCGATCCGCCGCACGAAGGCGCTGCCCACGATGACGCCGTCCGCGGCGCCGCGCAAGAGGCTGGCCTGGCCGGGGGTGCTGATGCCAAAGCCGACGCACAGGGGCAGGGCCGTCTGCTGTCGCAACCAGGCCAGGTGGCCGACCAGCGCCTCCGGCAACTGGTCGCGCTCGCCGGTGATCCCCGTCGTGCTCACCACATACACAAAGCCGGTCGAGAGGCGGGCGATCTGTACCGTGCGGTCGCGTGGCGTCGTGGGCGTCACCAGGCTGAATCAGCTTGAAATCGCGGGCGGCGGCCAGGCCGGCCAGGGCCTCCGCCTCCTCGATGGGCAGGTCGGGGATGATCGCGCCGCTGAAGCCGGCCTCCTGCGCCTGCTGCAAAAACGCCTCCGGGCCGCGGCGATAGACGATGGCATACGACACCATCGCCACCAGCGGCACGCCGAGGGAGCCCAGGTCGCGGACATACCGGAAGATGTCGCCCGCGCTGGTGCCCTGTTTCAGGGCGCGGGTGTAGGACGCCTGGATCACGGGGCCATCGGCGATGGGATCGCTGTAGGGGAAGCCGATCTCGATGAGGCTGGCGCCGCGGTGAGCCAGCTCGCGAACCAGGGCCGCCGTCGTCCCCAGGTCCGGATCGCCGGCGCCGAGGAAGGGGATGAGCGCGGTGCGCTTTTCGGCCCGCAGTCGTGCGAAGACGCTGTCGATCGGGTTCATGGTCATGGCCGCTGCTGAACACGGAGCAGAAACCGAGGCGTCCGGCGTGGGGCCGGCCTTGCCGGCCGCTGCCTTCGCGAATGGACTCCTCGCCTCCTTTTGTCTTACGGCGGGCTGCGCTGCCGGGCTACTGCGTCACCACGAAGCGGACGCCGCGTCGTGGCGGCGCCTGGTCGCCCGGTTGCAGTGCGGGGGGGGCGGTGCGCCAGGTTTTCTCGTCGCCCCCGCTCAGGTAGCCGGCCGCATAGATCCGCTTCAGGGCCGGCACGTCCAGGGCCATCCAGTTGTCATCCACGGGCAAATCGTCGGGAACGGCGGTCAGGCGGAAGCGTGCCCCGGCATGCTGAGTCAGCGAGTAGACGCGCAGCAGGTCGCTGTCCATGCGCGACTGCAGGAGCATGCTGAGGGCCTCTTCCGAAACGCGCGTCAGGCGACGTTCGACCGGTTTGCTGGCCATCTGAAGTTTGCCCGCCACGATCACGGCCACACGGTCGGCGGGCAGTCCCGGCTGGGAAGCTGCGTCGGGCTTCGCGGCCAGGACCGACGGCGGCAGGAAGAGCGAGGCGCTGACGCCGCCATCCACGTGCAGCTCGGTCCGCCGCTGGCCGTCCACTTCGATGGTGATCGACACCGGCGGCAACAGCCCCGGGATGGCACATGAGGCCAGTAGCACGTCGCGGAACAGCTTCGCTTTTCTCGGCGCGGTGCTCGCGGCGATCGCCCCCATGTCCCAGATCACCAGGCGCTTGGTGTCGAGGTCGGTGGTGCCGACGTACAGCCGCCGCCCCTCGGCATGGGCCCGCGCCACTCGATCAATCACGTCCGGGGTGATCTCGGCCTTGACGCGCTTGCGGAGCGGCTGGGCATCGACCAGGGAATCGGACCAGAACAGGGCCGGCGGCAGGCGGATGCTAAACAGGTCGCGGGCGGTCTCGGATGTGTAGCCGCGCTCCAGCACGTCGTCAAATTCGGGGCCCAGGAAGGCAAAGACGGCGATCAGCACGCCGGTGCTGACGCCGGTCACCACGTCGAACCGGGGCCGACGGCCCGACGCGACCCAGCCCTTGAGGACGCCAGCGGTGTAGGCGCCGTACATGCCGCCGCCGGAGAGGACGAGGATGTCCTTCGGCCGGGCCGTTGCCTCGACGGCGGAGGCCTGCCGGATCGCCGGTTCCTGCGCCGCGTCGGTACCGATCTCGACAAGGCGGGCGGACTCCGGCAAGCTGGGGGGCGGGTAGCGCCGCTCGGTCGCGCAGCCGGACAGGGCGACGACCACGGCCAGCAGCGTCCAGGTTGGCGCGGGAATAGTCATGGGGCATCCTTCCGGCCGGACTGGCCGGTGTGGATGTACCCCGGCCCCCACGGGGGGTCAAGGTCGGTTCCCGCCTTGCGAATGAGGTCGGCTACCCCACCATAGACCCTGACGTGCAGCCGGCAGAGCCGGCGAGGACTCGGCAATTGGCGTACCCGCCGGAGATGGCGAAGGAGAAGAAGTAGAGCATTGTCCGTGAAAGGAATGCGGAAACTGTTGGGTGGCACGCTCTGAGGTACTCCGAAGGGCGTGCTGCACCGACTGCACGCCCTTCGGAGTACCTCAGAGCGTGCCACCGACCTACCCGAGTTCAGTAGTGCACACGTGCCGGCCCATCTTTCCCCTTTTCATGCCTGGTTCATCGCCTTCTCATGGGCGAGAGATTATCCTCGCGCTCGGCGGCTGCTTTTGCACCGGGCCCGCAGCGGCAGTGTTGCGGGGCCGGCTGCGACTCTTCAGGCAGAAGGTGTGCGCGAACGCGGTCCGCAATGATTCGGACAGTTGGCGCACGCCAGGACCAAGGGGAAAACCATGAAAAGGATAGTAGGGGCGTGCCTGCTGTGCGGCGTTGCGCTCCTGCACGCCGCGCCGGCCAGGGCGGCCGATGCCGCTGGCCGCGACGGTAAGGGCCAAACGTTGCTGGCCCAGGCGGATCGATCGCGGGGGTTCTTCGGGTTCCCCGACTGGGACAGCCGATCCGGGAGCTATGACCGCTCGCGCCGGCCGGTGGCCGACGACCAGGCGCAAGGGAGCGACCCGCAGGGCGATAATCGCCGCGGGCCCCCGGGCCGAGGTGGCCCCGGAGGCGGTCGCCCCAACGGTCCCGGCGGCTTTGGCCGCGGCGGCCCAGTGCCCGGTGGCGACGGGCCGGCGGACAACCAGCGCGGGCCGGGCCGCGGCGGGCCTGGTGGTGGCTTCGGCCCGGGCGGGTTCGGTCCCGGCGGTCCGGGGCCCGGCGGGATCGGTCGCGGGGGCATGGGGCCGGGCGGTTTCGGCCCCGGTGGCCCGGGTCGCGGTGGACCCGGTCGTGGCGGATTCGGTCCGGGTGGGATGGGCCGCGGACCCAATTCCCCCGCCGGCGATCGGCGTCAGGGGCCAGGCGGCCCGTCCGGCGGACCTGGTCCTGGTAACGTCGGTCCAGGCGGTGGAGGCCCAGGAAGCAGGGGGGCCGGCGGCGGCGCTGGTAATGTTGGCCCCGGCGGCGGCGGTCCCGGCAATATCCGTCCCGGTGCCGGCAGCCCAGGCGGCGGGGTTCTGGCGGTAGAGGACCGGGCGGCGGCGGTCCCGGTAATATGGGTCCCGGCGGCCGGGGGCGCCCTGGCTTTGGTGGGGCTGCGCGGGGCAGGGGCGTCCGCAGGGTCCCGGCGGGCCTTCCTGGCGCGATGGCGGCAATGCTGCCCAGATGCCGCGAGAAGGAATGCGCCCGATGCCTGCCCGTGGAAGCGGCGGGGTTTCCGGCGCTCGGCAGGGCGGGCCTGGACCCGACTGGCGGCAGCAAGGGCGGCCCGGTAACTGGCGTGACTCCGGGAACCGGCAAGGCTCGGGTGGGTCGGCCTTCGGGCGCTTCGGCGGCCCGCCCCAGCACCGGCCTGGACCGCAGTTCGGCGGCCGCTTCGCACGCGGTCCGCAACGCGGGCGCTTTGATGGCTTCGGCGGTGGGCGTGGGCCGCAGCACGGCTTTGCCGGGTTCGGCGGCAGGCGTGGCCCGCAGCACGGTTTCGGTCCCGGTCGGGAGTCCCCAGCACCGGTTCGCCGGCGGTCGCGGACAGGGCCAGCAACACGGCTTCGGCGGCCGCGGTCCCGGTTCGCGGCACGGCTTTGCTGGCCGGCGCGGTTCGGCCCACCGCGCGGCTTTGCCGGTTATTACGGACCCCGCGGGCTGGGCCATTTTGGTCCGCACCGTGGTCCAGGCTTCGGCGGACGCCAGGCTAATTTCGGTCTTCGGTCCGCGCAGTCGTCCGGGTCCCGGCGGTCCGCCTCGGGGTGGTCGGCCGGGGCCGGGTTTCGGCGGCTGGGGTGGCGGGTCGCGCTTCCAGGGTTTCAGCCCCTGGGGCGGCCGCAGTTACGAGGATTGGGCATCTTATGGACGCCACTGGTAGCCGATTGCAACACCACTACCGGGGCAGGCCGTCGGGGATTGCCGGCGGTCTGCCCGATCTCATCCTGTTTCTCTCCGCGAGGTCGATGATGAGAGGTAACTGGCGTACCCTGCTCGCCGCCCTGCCGATTCTCGTCCTTGCCGGTGCCCTCCTGGCCATCGCGCCGAGGCTGGCACCGGAAGCGATCAGTTCCGCCCGCGCCGACGACCAGGCCCAGGCATCGTCTACCGCCGTCAAGGGGCTGATCGAGGCGCTCAAGGACAAGGACGGCGAGGTGCGCAAGAGCGCTGCGGTGTCGCTGGGCCGCATCGGCAAAGAGGCCAAGGAGGCTGTCCCCGCCCTGGCCGGCGCCCTCAAGGACAGCGAGACCGATGTGCGCGGGGCAGCGGCCCTGGCCCTGGGACGCATCGGCAGGGACGCGGCCGGCGCCACCGAGGCCCTGGCCGCCGCCCTCAAGGACAAGGACAAGGAAGTCCGCGGGGCCGCGGCACTCAGCCTGTCCCGCATTGGCAAGGATGCCAAATCCGCACTGCCGGCCCTACGCGACGCGGTCAAAGAGGACGACAAGCAGGTGCAAGCCTATGCACGCTGTGCCCTAGCCGTTCTCGAAGAGGATGCCGGGCCGCATGTCAAGGCGCTGACCGAGGCCCTGGAGAGCACCGATGCCGAGGTGCGTGGCACCACGGCCTATGTGCTGGGCGAACTCGGCCCCCTCGCCAAGGAGGCGGTGCCGGCGATGGCCGCCGCCCTGAAGAAAGACAAGGATGCCGATGTCCGTCGGGCGGTGGCCCGGGCGCTGGCGAGATGGGCACGGCCGCCAAGGGCGCGGTGACCGCCCTGGCCGAGGCGCTGAAGGATGCCGACGCTGGTGTTCAGGCGACCGCCGCCCTGTCGCTGGGCGAGATCGGCCCCGATGCCCGCGAGGCCGTCGAAGCCCTGACCGCGGCGCTCAAGAGCAAGGAGGTGGAGGTCCGCGGCGGCGCGGCCCACGCCCTGGGGGAGATTGGCCCCGGCGCCAAAGCGGCCCTCGAGGCGCTGACTGCCCTGCTCAAGGACGACGACGCCGACGTCCGCAAGACCGCCGCCCTGGCCCTGGGCAAAATCCAGGGCCAGGGGAGCGAGTAGCAGCTCACCAACCGCCCGCCCGTGTGGCAGCCCGAAGCGTCAGCGAAGACGCACGGCCCATCCTCGCTGACGCTTCGGGCTGCCCGACACTACTGACCGGGCAGCACCTGGCCCAGCGCCTTCACGATGGCATCGGCCTTGGCGGCGGTCAATTCCCCCTTGCGTAGGGCCACATTCGCTGTCACCTTTTGCTCGGGACGCCGGTGGAGGGTGTAAATCACCGCGGTCAGGTCGGCGGCCCCGGCCACCGCGTAGTCGGCCGGCGCCGCTCCGATGCAGAGCGACACGTGCTTCAACCCGGCTGTCTCGGCGATGCACCGCAGTCGCTGCTCCAGCCCATCGGCCTTGCTCTCGAAGATGATGAAGACGCCCGGCTTCCGGCCCGGCTTCTCCGGCACCGCGTCCAGCCGTTCATCGATCCGCTTGACCAGACCGGTCAAGGAGCCGCTTGTCTCGCGCACGAAGATCAGAGCGGCCAGGTCAAACTTGCTGTTTCAGACCGGGCAGAGCGACTTCCCGGCACTCGGCCCAGTTACAAACTGCGGACGGAAACCGCGGCGATTGTTCTCGGCCCCGACCTGGGGACCGGATTTCAGATCGTCCGCGGCGGCCAGGCTCCCGGCGAACAGCACGACGGCCAGCGACAGGTGGGAACGCAGCAACATGACGCCTCCAGGGTGGGTGAGGAAGAGGCGAAGGTGGGTACGCCTGCATTCTACCCTGGTAGCTGGCCGGCTGTGTAACGGTTGTGCAACATGCAGCGTCCCGCCCTTGGCTGGCACCGCGGGCTCGCAGACAGCTCCCGTCGCCCGCATTCCTGCCTCGACTGCTAACCCCATACCCCATACCCCTCAAAATCGTGGCACAGAACTCTGATCCGCGGCGCAACATCAATCGCGATCCGGGATAGCGTCGGAAAAGTTCTGTGCCATCGTTGGCACAGAACCCTCTCGCCTGGCACAGAACTCGCCCGCGAGGCGCAGAGCGCTCTTGCTTTTTTCCGCCGTCCTGCTATTCACCTGGCTCCTCCTCCATCCGCTGCGTAAAACGCATACCGGGGAGCCTGCGCCTCGGGGGGTGGGGCGGTTGCGGGGTGCGGTGGGGGTCTGCGTGCCAGGAAAGCGCGTTGAACACCAATGGGTTCGAGGTGGGGTCATGTTGCGGCATGCGGTGATAACGGGGTGGGGGCACTGCGTACCGGATCGCGTGGTGACCAACAAGGACCTCGAGGCCCGCATCGCCACCAGTGACGACTGGATCTGGACGCGAACCGGCATCCGCGAGCGGCGGATCGCCGGGCCGGATGAAACGACGTCCCTCGCTGTCCACCATCGCCGCCCGCCGGGCCCTGGCCTGTGCCCGGCTGCCGGCCAGCGAACTCGACCTGGTGATCTCGGCCACCACCACACCCGACCATCTGCTGCCCAACACCGGCTCGCTCATCCAGCAGGCCCTGGGGGCCACGCGGGCCGGGGCTTTTGACCTCAACGCCGCCTGCACCAGCTTCCTCTACGGTTTGGCCGTTGGTGCCCAGTTTATTGCCACCGGTGCCCTCGACCGCGTGCTGGTGGTGGCCGGTGAAACCCTGAGCCGATTCACCAACTGGGACGACCGCAACACCTGCGTCCTCTTCGGCGACGGGGCGGGGGCTGTCGTTCTGGAAGCGACCGACCAGGAATGCGGCGTGCTGAGCACCGTCCTGGGCAGTGCCGGCGACGCGGACCACCTGCTGGCGATCGAGGCGAGCGGCTCGGCCCGGCCTCCCACCGTCCAGTCGCTGGCGCGGGGCGAGCACTTCATCACGATGCGTGGCAGCAACATCTTCAAGCTGGCCGTGCGGGCCATGACTCAGGCGGCCATTGACGCGCTGGCGAAGGCGGGGCTCGGCGTGGGCGATGTCCGCGCCGTCCTGGCACACCAGGCGAATGTCCGCATCTTGCAGTCCACCCAGGCCGCGCTGGGACTGCCCTGGGAGAAGTTCGTGATCAATCTCGACCGCTATGGCAACACGGGGGCCGCCTCGGTGCCGCTGGTGCTGTCGGAGCACGTCGCCAGCGGGGCAGCCCGGCCGGGCGACGACTTCCTGCTGGCGAGCTTTGGCGGCGGACTGACCTGGGCCGCCTCCGTGGTGCGCTGGGGCGATGTCGAGGCAATCGTCGGCCGGCGGCAGGCCCGGGTGGCGCCGGCTCACCTGCTGGGCCCCAAACGGCCGCTCGACCGGGCCGCCAGTGTGCGGGCGCTCTAGGGCCGCCACGGCCCGGGCATCGACGCTCCTTCCCGTCCGACGCCCGCGTCTCCGGACTAGGCGAAAATTGTCCTTGACTCCCCGGCCCCACCCGACTCCACTAGGGAGAGATGGCGTCCCACCTACCCGCCTGGCCTCCTCGCCCCCCCCGCCGCACCGGACGACACGCCATGCCCCGACTCTCCCTCGCCGCCCTTGTGCTCACCGCGCTGGTCCCCCCTGCCCTCGCCCAGCCGCTCCACGAGCGCACCGACCGTGCCGCGGCCCTCGCGGAGAAGGACCTGGACCGCAGCGCGGCCCCCGCGGCGTCCGATGCCGAGTTCCTCCGCCGCATCACGCTCGACCTGACCGGCACCATCCCGACCGCCGACGAGGCCCGCGCCTTCCTCAAGGACATGGCGGCGGACAAGCGCGTAAGCTGATCGATCGTCTGCTCGCCAGCCCCGAGTACGCCCGGCATATGCAGCACGTCTTCGACGTGATGCTAATGGAACGCCGACCCGACAAGTACGTACCCCGGGCCGCCTGGCAGGACTATCTGCGTTCGTCCTTCGCCCAGAACAAGCCGTGGGATGAGCTGGTCCGCGAGATGCTGTCGGCCGACGGCACCGACCCGAAGACGAGGCCGGCCGCCAAGTTCCTCCTCGACCGCGACGGCGAGCCCAACCTGATCACCCGCGACATCAGCCGGCTGTTCCTCGGCATGAACCTGCAGTGTGCCCAGTGCCACGATCATCCCCTCGTCGAGGATTACAAGCAGGACCACTACTACGGCATCTTCGCCTTCCTCAATCGCACCTCTCTCTTCACGGACAAGGCCAAGAACCTGACAGTGCTCGCCGAGAAGGCCGAGGGCGAGGTGACCTACCAGTCGGTGTTCGACCCCAAGAAGGTGACGAAGAAAACGCTGCCGACGGTGCCGTTCGGCATGGCGATCAAGGAACCGATGCTCGACAAGGGGAAGGAGTACGTGGTGGCGCCCGGCGAACGGTGTACGGCCGGTGCCGAAGTTCAGCCGCCGGGCCCAGCTCGCGGCCCAGGTAGCGACCAAGGACGACATGCAGTTCCGCCGCAACATCGCCAACCGCCTGTGGGCCCTCATGATCGGCCGCGGCCTGGTGCATCCGCTCGACCTGGATCATCCGGCCAACCCGCCGTCGCATCCCGAGTTGCTGACGCTGCTGGCCGACGAGATTGGGACCACGAAGTTCGACATCCGCGACTTCCTGCGCGAGATGGCCCTGAGCAAGACCTACCAGCGCTCCAGCGAGTTGCCGGCTGGCGTCAAGGAGGTGTCGGTCAAGAGCCTTGCAGCCGCCCACCTCAAGCCGCTGTCGCCCGAGCAACTGGCCTGGGCGTTGATGCAGGCGACGGGGTTGACCGATGCCGAACGCAGGGCCCTGGGCAAGGGGACGACCGAAGCGGCTCTGTACGCGCGCCTGGCAGCCAATGTGGCGCCGTTCGTGGCCACCTTCGGCGGTCAGCCGGGCCAGGGCCAGAGCAGCTTTGAGGCTACACTCGATCAGGCGCTGTTCCTGGCGAATGGCAAGCTGGTGCGCGGCTGGCTGGCCCCGCGGCCGGGCAACCTCAGCGATCGCCTGAGCCAGCTCAAAGAGCCGGATGCCATCGCGGACGAGCTGTATCTGAGCGTGCTAACACGCCCGCCGGCGGCGGAGGAACGCAAGGAGGTCGCCGAATTCCTGAAGGGTCGCACGACCGACTGCTCCGCGGCGCTGCAAGAATTGACCTGGGCGCTGCTGACGTCGGCGGAGTTTCGGTTCAATCATTGACCCGTTGAGCCGCGACCGTGAGGGAGCGGGGCTTACCGCTCCCTCACGGTCGCGGCTCAATGAGGGGGGCATCCCATGCGTTGTTCCTACGCCTGCGGCTCCGCGGAGCACCACCTCTCGCGGCGTGGCTTCCTCGGCGGCGTCGCCGCCGGAGCGCTCGGGTTCGGCGCGATGGTCCAGCCAGCTGCCGCCCGCCAACTGGAGAAGGCCCACAAGCGCGTGCTGCTCGTCTGGCTGTCCGGCGGGTCCAGCCAGCTCGAAACCTGGGACCCCAAGCCCGGCACCGACACCGGCGGGCCCTTCCAGGCCATCGCGCACCTCGGTGCCCGGCGTCCACATCTGCGAATTGCTGCCGTACACCGCCAGGCAGATGCACCACATGGCCCTGGTCCGCGGCATCAACACCGCCGAGGACGATCACGGCAAGGGCACCATCATCATGCACACCGGCCGGCGACCCGAGCCGGCGCAGTGAATACCCGCACCTCGGGTCGGTCATGGCCAAGCTGCTGGGCACCGAGGACAATCCGCTGCCGGGCTACATCCACGTCACGCCCCGGGCCAGCGGCGGTATCAACGCAGGACGCCGCCTTCCTCGGCCCGCAGTATGCCTCGCGTCGCGCTGGGCGACGGCAAGCCGCCCGCCAACTTGATGCCGCCCGCCGACCTCAGCGCCGCCGCTCGACCGGCAGCGGAACGATGTCCGCCAGCACGCGCAACGACCGTTTCCTCCGGAGCCGCCGCACCGCCGAGACCGAGGCCTACACGCACTCCTACGACCAGGCCGCCCAGCTGATGCAGCAGCGCGACCTGTTCGACATCAGCGCGCGAGCCGATGCGGCTGCGCGACCGCTACGGCACGCACGACTTCGGCCGGCACTGCCTGCTGGCCCGCCGGCTGCTCGAAGGAGGGCGTCACCTTCGTCAAGGTGACGCACACCAACTACGACACGCACCACGAGAACTTCGACTTCCACATCGAGCAGCTCGGCGAGTTCGACCGGACCTTCGCCACCCTGCTCGACGACCTGCACGAGCGCGGCCTGCTGGACACGACGCTGGTCATCGTCATGTCGGAGTTCGGCCGGACGCCGACGATCAACCGCAACTATGGCCGCGACCACTGGGGCCACGCCTGGTCGGTGGCCCTGGCCGGCTGCGGCATCAAGGGCGGCGCGGTCGTCGGCAAGACCAACGCCAACGGCACCGCCGTCACCGACCGCCAGGTCAACGGCGGCCATCTGTTCCACACCTACTTCCGCGCCCTGGGCCTCGACCCGAAGAAGAACCACTACATCGACCAGGGCCGGCCGATCCCGATGGCC
Organism: uncultured Planctomycetota bacterium; assembly: GCA_963827935.1. Lineage (GTDB taxonomy): Bacteria > Planctomycetota > Planctomycetia > Gemmatales > Gemmataceae > DATFNV01. The sequence continues at coordinate 313,532 of CAWHCN010000011.1, forward strand.
GACCCCAAGGCCGACGCCATCACGGAGGTGCTGGCATGAACGCCGCCAAAATCGATCCGACTCAGGTGAAGATCGACGCCAGGAGCTGAAGCACACCAGCCCGCTGGTCGGCTGCCGCTTCGACCCCGCGGGGCAGTTTGTCTTCGCCGGGGCCCAGGACAACACCATCCAGCGCTGGCACCTGGCGACCGGCAAGAAGACGGCGCTGGTCGGGCCACAAGAGCTGGATTCGCGCCTTCGCGTTCGCCGCCAGGGAGAAGCTGCTCTTCAGCGGCGACTGGGCCGGCCGCATCCTGGCCTGGCCCAGCGAGTCCGACTGCACCGACCCCGATCCGGAGCATCGACGCGCACAAAGGCTGGGTGCGGGCCCTGGCGGTCAGCCCCGACGGCAAGATGCTGGCCACGTGCGGCAACGACACCTGGTCAAGCTCTGGTCGGTCGCCGGATGGCAAGCCCGTCGGCCAGTTCGCGGGGCACCTGTCCCACGTCTACAACATCGCCTTCATCCCGACGGCAAGTCGCTGGTCTCGGCCGACCTGAAGGGCGTCGTCAAGAATGGGACTGTGGCGAAGGGCACGCTGATCCGCGACCTGGACGCGCAGCATCCTGCACAAGTACGACGCCGACGTTCTGGCCGATCACGGCGGCGTGCGCGGCATGGCCTTCAGCCCTGACGGCACGCTGCTCGCCTGCGCCGGCATCACCGACGTGAGCAACGCCTTCGCCGGCATCGGCAAGCCGCTGGTGGTCCTGTTCGACTGGCCACGGGCAGAGCAAGCAGCTTCTGCGGCCGAAGACCGAGTTCCAGGGGACCGGCTGGGGCGTGATCGTCCATCCGGACGGCTTCTTCGCCGGGGCGGGCGGCGGCAACGGCGGCGTGCTGTGGTTCTGGAAGCCGGACGCGCCGCAGGCGTTCCACACCCTGGCCCTGCCGAACAACGCCCGCGACCTCGACCTGCACGCCGACGGCCGGCGATTGGCCGTACCGTTCTTCGACGGAGCGGTGCGCATCTACGACATGACGGCGAAGGCGGTTGGCTAGTGCGTCGTCAACAATAAGATCCTGGGTAGCTGAAGTCGCCAGACTTCAGAAAATCCGAACTCTGGCGAGTTCGGCTACCCCAAGTCCAAGCCTTGACGACGCACTACTGCCACCGCCCGAGTCGGTCAGCGGGGCTCGCCGCGGCGTTTGCTGTCCCGTTTCCTGTCAACCCCCCGTGACAGGAAACTGCGCACCCGAACTCCTTGTCAGAACACAGGTTAGATACATCAATGAGATTTCATGTCACGCCCGCGTGAGCCCACCCCCCCTGGATGACAGGAAATGCCGGGTGCCGGCGAACGGCAGCAACAAGCCGGTCGTTTAATTGAGCATTAAACGACTTTGTGCTCCCCAAGTCGTTGCGATTTAGGCACTTGCGCCGGAACGCGAGTCATTTAACGCGATATGGACATAGCCCTTGCCCGCCAAATTAAACGACTCAACAAGGAGGAAATGTCCTGTCGCCGTTCACAAGGGCAGGACTGGAGATCGTCCGGCAGGGAAGCAGCTCCTGCGGCTTCAATGCTGATTTCCGGTTTTGCGCGCCCTGCCGGCGCCGGCAGGGGTGATGGCCCTGGGGACAAAAAATCCAGACCTGACGGCCCGTCGGCGCCCACTATTGGCCGGCACGACAGATTCTCACGTAGGTCAGGCTTTCCAGCCTGACGATACAGCACCGTCCGGCTGGAAAGCCTGACCTACTTCCGTGCCGGGGTAATATCATGGTGGTGCCGCCCCCCGACAAGGCGAGCGGCAGGAGATAGCCTACCCTCGGGGGGGGAAGGCGTTTCTGGGCAAATTGCTGGGCAAACTCGCCACACCCCCCCCACGCAACATCGGTGGATACGGGACGACAAGTGCTGCCCATCGCCCAAGGACTTGACCTCATGCCCCCGACATCGCTGTCCGCCGTGGTGCGACGGGTCCGCAAGCTGGCGGCGCCCGCCCCGGAACGGCTGCGGCGGCGCTAGTTTCATGTACTATGGCTCCGCCCCCTCGAACGACCAGCCAGCCGACACCGTCAGCGTCTTCCGCCAGCCCGCCGGCACCTGAAGGGCCCCGGCGCTGTGCAGTTCCGCGGCGGTAATCAGCGGCCCGCGGCAAATCTGCTCCAGGAGGTCCGCCTGGGCCGGTTCCAGTTCGACTTGCCCTCCGAGCACTTGCAGCACATTCAGCAGCTCGGTCGTGTATTCCGCCGGCCAGTGATCGGGCTGAATGTCGCCGAGTTTCGAGGGCGGGCGGCGGTCGCCGATGATCGGCCGCTCCCGGTGCCGCTTGCGATAGCTGAACCATTGCGTCAGCACCCGCTTGCCGGAGACCTCGTAGTTCCAGACCTCCGGCGGCATATTGTCGATGAAGCCGCTGCCGATCTGCAAGCCCCGCAGCCCCGCGTTGTAGACGATCTCATCCGGCATGGCCTCCGGCGTGGCGGGGATGGCCCCCTCCTTCGGGATGTGCGGGCCCTGGAACGATTGCGACGGGACCTCGGGGAGACGCCGTGCTCGGGACCGGCGTCGTCCTGAGCGAAGGAGGGGTTTGACGAGCCGTGAGACGCCTCCTACCAGGCGGCACAAACCTGCTCGGGCGGGATCGTGGCGAAGCCGCCCGGCAGCCGCCGAAAGAACTGGGCAACGGCTTTGTACCGTGGGCCGGGCGTCCACACGGGAGATGGTGCCGCCGTCGAAGTCGATCTTCACCTTGAGCCGAGCCCGGCGGAAGGCGCGCATGCCGAGCAGCGGGAAAAGGTCCGTCGTTCGGCGCGGGGAGCGCTCGTAGAACGGCAGGCCCGGCCACAGGGCGAGTTGATAGGGCGCCTCACCAGCGCGGGGATGTTGCTGACCAACCAGACCGAGGCGCTTCGGGTCGGTAGCGATTCGACGGCATCGTTGGCCGTGCGGATGGTCATCGGTTGCGGGTACAAAAGGTCGGCGGCCGTCGGATCCAGTCCGGCACTTTCGACATGGAACCGCCAGGCCGAAGCGTCCGGCGCGCACGCCGTGTCGAACTTCCACCACCGGGGAGGGGCACCCCGGGGAGGCTCGGACAAGTCCCATTCGGTCAGGATGGCAGGGAGCAACGCGGACCAGGCCCGCCAGCGCCGGCCAGCGCTGAGAACCTCCCGTGACTGAAGGGGCAAACGATCAATGAAGAGTGGCACGGGGGACGATCACTCGCTCGGGACTAGCCTCGATTTCCACGGAGGGGATTTTTCCCCTCTGAACGCATGCAAATTCAGCAAAACCGGCTGTTTTTCGCCGTCTTCGTTAACCGTTGCGATGACTTAAATCCTCGTTGTACATTCGTCACCTCCTCCGAGGGATTCTCGCCTTGAGCGAATTATCCCACGATTTCCCGGAATTCCGCCTGGCACGCGCAGCTGCTTGCCAGCTGCGCGTGCCAGGCGTAGCATGTGCTGGGTATGAACACTACTACTCGGAATGACTTAACGCCGATCGCCTACTTCTTCCTCGCTCCCGAAAACTCCCTCCACCGACAATACGAGGCCTTCCGCGCCTACTTCGTCGAGGGCAGCCCTTCCCACGAGGTCGCACGCCGCTTCGGCTACTCGCCCGGCTCGTTCCGCGTCCTCTGCCACGAGTTCCGCCATGACCCCGACAAACAACTCCGCTTCTTCCAGACGGTCCAGCATGGGCCACGCTATGCCCCAGCCCGTGACCGGGTCCGCGAACTCGTCGTGGCCATGCGCAAGCGCAACCTCTCCGTCTACGACATCCAGCGTGAACTGGCCCAGGCCGGACACCCCATCTGCATTAATGCCCTCGCCGTCCTGTTGCGCGAGGAAGGCTTCGCGCGATTCCCGCGCCGTCTCGATGACGAACGGCCCGCGGCGACTCGACCGGCAACCGAGGCCGCGGCCGACGTGCGCGCCGTTGAGCCTGGAACCGCGCTCCTTCCGCACGCGCCTCGGCGGCTTCTTCTTCTTCGTGCCGCTCCTGAAAGACATCCGGCTGACGGATGTGCTGCGTCAGGCTGATCTCCCCGGTTCCCAGATGATTCCCGCCGAGCAGGCCCTGCGCAGTCTGCTGGCCCTCAAGCTCGTCGGCAACGAGCGCAAGAGTCACGTCATGGACCTGGTCTGTGACCGGGCTTCGCCCTGTTCGCCGGCCTCAACGTCGTCCCCAAACGCTCCTACCTGGCCAGCTATAGCTCGCGCGTCGATCACCGGGCCAAGTCCGCCTCATGGAAGCCTGGTTCGACGAGATCCCCCGGGCCGGGCTGCCGCGGGGCGATTCCTTCGACCTCGACTTCCACACCGTACCCGCCAACACCCAGGAGGAGCCGTTGGAGAAGCACTACATTTCCAGCCGCAGCCGCACCCAGAAAGGCGTCCTGGTTTTCCTGGCCCGCGACGCCGCCGCCCGGGTCCTCTGCTACGCCAACGCTGGGATCCCCAAAGACCAGAAGGCAACCGAAGGTCTTCCGTTTCGTCGACTTCTGGCAAGGCCGCACTGGCAGTTCACCCCGCGAACTGGTGTTCGATTCGCAACTGACCACCTACCAACAACTGGACCAGTTGAACCGCGCGGTATCGGTTTCATGACCCTCCGACGCCGCACCGCTCGATGCTCGGCCAAATCTGGAGCCACCCGGCGTCGGCCTGGCGGCGGATCACGCTGTCCTCCCTGACCCGCGCCTACCGCACGCCCCGAGTCTTGGATGAACCCATCTCGCTCCCCGGCTATACGGGCCAGGTGCGGCAAGTCACGTCATCGAACTGGGCCACGAGGAACCGACCGTCCTCTTGACCAACAACTTCCGTCCGGCTGCCCGGCCCTGGTGACCCGCTACGCGCACCGCATGCTGATCGAGAACGGCATCTCCGAGGCCATCCAGTTCTTTCACCTCGATGCCCTGTCGTCGATGGTCGGGATGAAGGTGGACTTCGACCTGCAGATCACGCTCATGGCCAGTGCCCTGTACCGGCTGATGGCCGACCGGTAGGCCGGGAGTACCAGCAGGCGAAGGCCAAGAAGATTTTTCGCAACCTGCTGGACGTGTCGGCGACCGTCAAGATCCAGGACCACGAGGTGGTCATTGCAATGGACAAGCAGGCCCACAATCCGTACCTCGTCGCGTCGGGGTTGGCGGACGAACCGACCCCCATGCCGTGGTTCGGTAAAAAGCGCCTGGTCATCCGCTTTTCCTGACCTCACATGTCGCTTTTGTTAACCGAATTGGTACCGTGGAAATCGAGGCTAGGCAGCCGGGTCACTCGAACGGGTACGGACTATCAACGATGTCCGGGAGTTCCGGCTCGATGCAACCGACGATGTAGTCCCGCCCGCGGTAGCCGCGGCAGTTGCATTGCTGAACGAGTTCCAGCTGGGTATTCGCGAATCCGACGAACTGGTCGCCGTGATAGGCGACCCACTGGCCCGGCCGCTCCTCCATCAAGCGCGGCAGGTCGCGGCGGAACGCCGCGAGCGCCAACGGCCCCAGGGCTGGCTTCTCGCCGGCCTGGACCGGATCGGTTTGCGTTGGCCCATTCATCGGCTGACCTCGTGTGGTCTGGGCGGCACAAATCGCCGCGAAAACAACCGCCTCGCCGCCAAGGCCATCATACAGTGACGGAGCGAGGGCGCGTAGCTACCCTTACCTGGGCCGGATTAGAATCGCCGCCTTTACCCGTTCGTAGTACGGTGGATCAAGGCGTGCTGCTTCCTTGAAGTCCTTGCTGGCCTCGTCATTGGACAGCTTTGCCTGCCAGATCAGGCCGCGCGTGAAATACGCCGTCGCTTCCTTAGGGTTCAGCCGGATGGCCTCATTCACATCATTCATGGCCTTATCATATTCGCACTTGGCAAACCATGAGGCTCCACGTGCGACAATGGCTTCCTCATATGCCGACCGGAGCCGAATTGCCTTACCAAAGTCGTCGATAGCCCTGTCGTAGTCGTGCTTCTTAATGAAGGCGCGCCGCGATAGTAGTGATTCTGCGCGTCATTCGGGCTTAGAAGAATTGCCCAGTGGAAATCGAATAAGGCTCTGTCGTATTTGATTAGCGCCTCGGATCTCAAGCTGATCCGGTGTCAGCTGCGATTCTGGCTCCCGTCAGCTGCGCACTGCCTATAATGGCGGTATGGAACCTCTCCGGTGTGCTGGCTGCCAAGCCCTTCAGCAACGTGTCCGCGACCTCCAAGCCGAGAACCTGCGCCTCCGCGGCCAACTCGACGAGGCTCTCCGTGCCGGCAAGCGACAAGCCGCGCCGTTCGCCAAGGGCCAACCCAGCGCCCAGCCCAAGAAACCCGGGCGCAAGCCCGGCAAGGACTACGGCCCCAAGGCGCATCGCCAACCGCCTCGCCCCGAACAGATCGACGAGGTCCACGAAGCGCCCTTGCCCAACGTTTGCCCCGATTGCGGCGGCCCTCTCGACGAAACCCACATCGCCCAGCAATTCCAGGTCGAAATCCCGCGTAAGCCCATTCATCGGCAGTTCAACATCCACGTCGGCCAGTGCCGGCAGTGCCGCCGGCGAGTGCAGGGCCGCCATCCCTTGCAAACCTCCGACGCCCTCGGGGCTGCCGCCGCCCAACTCGGGGCCGATGCCCAGGCCGCCGTCGTCGAACTCAACAAGCAGGCCGGGCTTTCCCACGGCAAGGTCACCCAGTGCCTGGACCACCTCTTCGGCATCTCCCTCAGCCGGGGCGGCAGCGTCCACACCGTGCTGCGTGCCGCCGCACGCTGTGAGCCGGTCTACGAGACGATCCGCCAGTCCGTTGCCCAAGCCGCTTGGGTCGTGCCCGACGAGACCGGTTGGCGCGTGGGCGGCCACCCCGCCTGGCTGCATACGCTGGTCGGCCCGGAGGCCACGGCCTACGTCATCGACCCGACACGCAGCGGCGATGTGGCTGCGGACATCCTGGGGTTCGATTACGCCGGCACCATGATCCACGACGGCTGGTCGCCCTACGACCGCTTCCACCAGGCCAGCCATCAGCAGTGCCTGCGCCATCTGCTGCGGCGCGCTGACGAGATGGAGGCGGCCGCGACCCGCGGGGCGGTGTGTTTCCCCGGCGCGTGGCCGAGTTGCTGCGGGCCGGCCTCGACCTGCGCGACCGTCACGCGGCGGGAGCGATCAGCACGCACGGCCTGGCCGTGGCCCGCGGCCGCCTGGAGAACCAACTGGCCGACGTGGTCTTCCCGCCCAAAACGAACGCGGCCAACGAGGTCCTGGCCAAGCACTTGTGGGCTCATCGCGACGAGTTGTTCACATTCCTGCGTCAGCCAGGCCTGGACGCAACCAACTGGCGTGCTGAGTTAGCGATCCGCTTTGGCGTCATCCTGCGGAAGGTGTGGGGTGGCAGCCGGACCTGGGTCGGTGCGCAGGGCGCAGTCGGTGCTGATGTCGGTGTGGCGGACGTGCTGGCAGCAGGAGCGTTCCGCCTTGGATTTCCTCAGTCACCTCCTTCGCGGCACGCCGGTGGCCCTCGCCCTGCCCCCGTGAGCCTCTGGCGCCAACCCACGCAACTCGACAGAAGCGTTTGCCATTGCCCACCCGCTGATGCTACGCGCTAATCAAATACGCTCTGTCGTAGTCGCGCTTGGAATACCAGAGAAGCCCGCGTGCAGACCAAGCCAGGGCATAGCCAGGATCCAGGCGGATCGCCTCGCTGTAATCGTTTATCGCCTTCTCGATATCCGCTCTGGCATCCCAACTATGACCGCGAGTGTAGCGCAGCCGAGCATTCTTCGGGTCAAGCTGAATCGCCTCGTCCAGATCCTGGATGGCCCTGGCATAGTCCTCCTTGTATGCCCAGCAGATAGCTCGATGTTCAAGCGCCAAAGCGTCTTTAGGGTTGAGGCGAATCGACTCACCAAAGTCCCTAGTGGCTGGTCGTATTTTCGCTTCCCTTCCCAGGCAAGTCCTCGGGAGTATATGGTCGACGGCGCGTTGGTCGAGACCGACCGCTACGTCGTAGTGAAAGATAGCCTTCTCATAATCGCCCTTGATGAGCCAGCAACTCCCCCGCCCGGAAAAGAGTGCCCTAGGCCTGTGGCCAAGGTGCTCAGCCTCGTCAAAGTCCTTGATGGCCTTGGCCCAATCGCCTTTGCCACACCAGGCAAAACCGCGACCGGCGTAGGCTGGCCCAGACTTCGGGTCGAGGCGGATGGCCTGGTCATAGTCTGCGATAGCCTTGTCGTATTGACCCTTACAGTATAGCCCATCGGCTCGCTGACAGAACGCCGCCACATCCTTTGGCTCCGAGGTGGTATCGCCGCCAGTCCGCTGGGCCCGGAGCGGAGGGAAAGGGGTCGCGGCCAACAATATCGTCGCAAGGCAGAGACGTGGCAAGGACATGGTTCCTGGCTCCAGAGCACAGCGAAGATGGGCAGCCGTTTAGGCTAGTCGGAGGCATCCCAGCAGCCGATCAGATGTGCCAGATAAGGTTAGCAAGGTCACCTGCTTCTTGCAATCCGTAGGTAGAAGGGACGGCGACACCCGGCAACACAAACGTGTCCAGGAACCCTGCAACGAATAAGGTCCCACCCTCCTCGCTAGTTCGAGGTCGGCCCGTTAGTCTTGAGCCGCCGGGCCGCCTCCAGGGCCTCCGCGCCTCCGCGCCTTGGAAAGGTCTTCGGCGGATAGCCCTACAAGCCGCTCCTTGCGGGATAGCCCCTTGAGCCGCTCCTCAGGAGACAGGCTGGCCAGAAGCTCCTCGATGGTCTGGCGGACGAAGTCTTTTAGCCTATCACGCGGATCGGCCCCCTTGCCGGGCGCCTTGACCTCGGCGAAGCCGACGAGGGCATTGTGGAGGGTGACGGCGTAATCCGGCCGGGTCTTGAGGCTGGCGATCGACGATTCACCGACCGCAGCCAGGGCCGTCCGGGGCAGGCCGCACAGTTCGGTCAGGTCATGGAACAGCCGCTCCAGCGGGGTGCGGAGCTGGTCCTCCGGCTCGCCGCTGGCGGCGGGATTGGCGAGCTTGGCCTTGGCGTCGGCGCCGTAGCGGGAGACGACGGTGGCGAGGGTGGGCTGCATGCAACGACACCACGGGGAGCCGGACGGGTGGAGATCACCAGAGCCTAACGGATGGGGGGGAGAAAGAACAGGCCGGGAGGCGCGGGTCAGCAGCCACTCAGTCGAATGGGGTGTAGCAAGATCGCACGCAACTGCTGAGCCAGCGGCGTAGCGGCGGACAGGTGGGCCGACCAGATGCTATCGGGCCAGGCCGCGGGCTGTTGGCGGGTGGCAGCTGTAGCTTGAGACACCGGTCCATGAGGTTATCTCCACTGGAATTCCGGTGTCCTGAAGGGTGGGTGTCAGGGTGTCACCAGGGTGTCACCAGGGTGTCACGGGGTGTCCAACGGTCTGGTGACACCCTGGACTGACCCCGTCAGGCCGACTGGGGCATTATACTGATCATCGGATCAGTAAAATAGCCCAGTTGTTCCTGAGGCAAAGCTGCAAGGCATTCCATTTGTCGGACCGCCCGGCTCATTCTCCCGCGTCCCCGGGGTCATCGCTGCCGCTGAACAGCCAGTCGATGGAACTCGCACTGCTAGCCACCGTGCTGTCGGCGAAGAGAGCGTCAATTACCGCGGCTGTGCGGCCCTGTTCCAAGAGGGACGGGGTTGCCGCAGCGGGATTGTCCGCGGAGCCGGCAGCGACCGGGGGCCCGGCGAACACACCGCCCAGCAGATCGGGGCCGTCGCCGCCGTCGGGCACAAGGTCGCCCGCCCCGCCCACCATCAGGTCGTCGCTGCCGTCGGCCGGCATGTCCGGGCGCAGCCAGCTGCCCACTGGGGCCGCCCGGGAACCTAGAGCCGACGACGAATCGATGAGTACAGGCGACCAGGTCGCGACGGGTGCGGCCGGGGCCTGGAACAACGGGCCGTTCGCGACGGGCAGAGGCGGCGCGGTCCCATCGGCCGTGCTGGCAGTGCCCTGCGAATAGCCGTGGAAGAGCGCCTCGGCCAGGAGGGGCGCCGGCGCGTCCGGCCCCTGGGGCAGCGACACGTTGCGGCCGGCCGCGTGCATCGCCCCCGGGGCCGCCCCGGCTGGCGCCGGCGCTTCCATCACGGCGGTCGGCAGGTCGCCCATCCCACCGCTGCCCCCACGTACCACGTTGAACACGTTGAACACGTTGGACAAGCCTTGGCCGGTCCCGGAGCCGCCGCCGGCGCTGGCCGTGGCATTAGTCGGCGACGTACCCTGGTAGGCAATTAGGTCGGGCACGAGGAGGTTGGCGACGGGCGTTCCCAGGCCGGTCACCATGTTGTAGCCGGCCGTCGCAGTGTAGGCGCCGTTCGTGCCGCTGGTGATGGAATTGAAATCGGCCGCGGAAAGGCTGTAGAGGGCCTGCTGGGTCTCGACCCCGCCGTTACTGCCCAGCGTCGTCGCGCCGGCCGCCAGCCTGCCCCTGATCCGCCAAGGCGATCAGGGCGGCCCAGGACGGCGCCGACAGGCTGGTGCCGCCGACTACCTCCCACGGGTTGTCCGAGCCGAGGTTGTACGGGTCGGCGATCCACGCCCCGGTGGCCGGATCGGCCACGAAGGATACGTCGGGTGTTATGCGGTTGCCGGTGGACTGGACGCCGGCCTGGTAGCCCGGCTCCGGTTCGTACTGGCTGACGCCGCCGCCACTGCCAATAAATGCGCCAACCTGGCTTGAGTAATAACCCCAACCCGTCTCGCTGTTGTACGAGTTGTCCGCATTGAGAGTGAGGCTGGTGCCGCCGACCGCCACCACGTTGGGCGAGAATGCGGGGTATTCAGGGTCGGCCGTGCCGTAGTCGCCCGTGCTGGCCACGAAAGTGACGGGCGTGTGGCCGGCCGGCGTGGTGAAATCGGCGTCGTAGGTCGCCTCGTCCTGGGCGAGGACGGCCTGGCCTTCGGGGAAGCCCCAGCTCATGTTCACCACCGAGACGCCGGGTTGGTTGGCCGCGGTGACGACGCTCGCCATCAGGTCGGCCAGCGACTCGCTGTTGGCTTCGACGACGACGATCTGCGCCCCCGGGGCCAGGGCGTGCGCCCACTCCACGTCCAATTCTTCCTCCAGCTCCCAGCCGCCGGTCGGGTCAACGGCCGGCAGGTCGGCGGCCGTGCCGTCCTGGCCGAGCACGCTCACAAACGTCGAGGCCGCGCCATACTGGTCGAATAGCGTCGGCCCATCCGCTGTCAGGCCGAACTGGTTGTCGAAGGCGTCCACCGCCTGGAGGATGTTCGGGTCGTCGTAAGCCTCGACGACCGCGATGGTCTGGCCCGTGCCGTCCTCGGTGAGATTGTTGACGCCGTAGGCCGTGCGGATCTGGGCCGGCGTGTAAGCGACCGAGCCCGCAGGCGGAGCGCCCAGCGCGTTGGCGGTGGCGTTGCCGCTGATGTTCAGGGTATCGACAACTAGCTCGTCCGCGATGCTGGCGTTGCCGCTCAGGGTCAGCTGGGCATCCTTGGCGTAGATGGTGCCGCCCATGCCCGGCATGGCGTTGCCGCTGAAGGCCAGCCCTTGCGGGTTGCTGCGGTCCTGGAAGATGAGGATGCCGGCATACGTCCCACTGGTGTTGGCACTGAGGCTCAAAGTGCCGTTGCCGCTCAGGTTGATGCTGCCATAAGTGCCGCCGTCGGTCGAACCGTTGTAGCTGCTGCCTCCATTGAAGATGAACACGTTGGTACCGCTGATGCTGGCGTTGCCGGAAACCGTAAAGCCGCCGCCCTTGATGATGAATGTGACGCCGGACGCCTTGAGGACGCCGTTGCCGCTCACGATGACGCCGCCGGTCCCGATCAGGTAAACGCCCGCATTGAGCGTCAGGTTGGCGTTGCCGGAGACGCTAATGGTGCTGTAGGAGCCCTGGCTGATCGTGGCCGTGGAGTTGCCGCCCAGGTTCTCCGCGACCGCCGTGTTGTAGGGTGCCCCAGTGGGCACGGCCGGCAGGGCGAGACCGCCAAGCGGATCGCCGAGCGGCGCCGGGTGGAGAGCCGTTTGCACGGAAGCGTTGCCGCTCTTGCTGACGCTCCCTTGCACGTACAGGCCGCCGGTGGCCTTGAGCGAGGCATTGCCGCTGGCGAGGACGGCGCTGGCCGAACTGGAATCGACGACCAGTTCACCGGGAGGATTGATGCTCGCGTTGCCGGAAATAGTGAGGGCTCCATTGGCCGCGGGGTCGAGAACATAGATGGAGCCTGCGACCGTGGAGACGGTGAGCGTGCCGGGGATTAGCGTGACGCTGTAGTTAGACACTAGGCCGGTGCTGCTATTGGACAGCGTGCCGGTGATAGAGTAGGTGCCGATGGCGGCCGTGGCGGTATCCCCGCTGCTGCTGTAGGCGATGTCCAGGTTCTCGCCGTTGACGCCGGTGGTGATGGTCGTGCCCAGGTCGGTGGCGAGGTTGACCGGGCTGCCGTAGGTCTGGCTGTCGTTGGCGATGGTGTAGTTGACCGTGGCCGGCGTCACCGTCAGGGGCCGTCGGTCAAGTTCACGGTGTAGTCGCTGGTCAGGCCGGTGCCGTTGGACAGGGTGCCGGTGATGGGCGAGCTGCTGCCGACATGGGCCGTGACCGTGTTGCCGACGCTGCTGTAGGCGATGTCGAGGTATTCGCTGTTGACGCCGGTGGCGATGGTCGCCGCCAGGGTCGAGAAGCTGTCGGTGGTGCCGTAGACGTGGCTGTCGTTGGCGATGGTGTAGTTGACCGTGGCCGGCGTCACCGTCAGGGCGCCGTCGGTCAAGTTCACGGTGTAGTCGCTGGTCAGGCCGGTGCCGTTGGACAGGGTGCCGGTGATGGGCGAGCTGCTGCCGACATGGGCCGTGACCGTGTTGCCGAAGCTGCTGTAGGCGATGTCGAGGTATTCGCTGTTGACGCCGGTGGCGATGGTCGCCGCCAGGGTCGAGAAGCTGTCGGTGGTGCCGTAGACGTGGCTGTCGTTGGCGATGGTGTAGTTGACCGTGGCCGGCGTCACCGTCAGGCGCGCCGTCGGTCAAGTTCACGGTGTAGTCGCTGGTCAGGCCGGTGCCGTTGGACAGGGTGCCGGTGATGGGCGAGCTGCTGCCGACATGGGCCGTGACCGTGTTGCCGACGCTGCTGTAGGCGATGTCGAGGTATTCGCTGTTGACGCCGGTGGCGATGGTCGCCGCCAGGGTCGAGAAGCTGTCGGTGGTGCCGTAGACGTGGCTGTCGTTGGCGATGGTGTAGTTGACCGTGGCCGGCGTCACCGTCAGGGCGCCGTCGGTCAAGTTCACGGTGTAGTCGCTGGTCAGGCCGGTGCCGTTGGACAGGGTGCCGGTGATGGGCGAGCTGCTGCCGACATGGGCCGTGACCGTGTTGCCGAAGCTGCTGTAGGCGATGTCGAGGTATTCGCTGTTGACGCCGGTGGCGATGGTCGCCGCCAGGGTCGAGAAGCTGTCGGTGGTGCCGTAGACGTGGCTGTCGTTGGCGATGGTGTAGTTGACCGTGGCCGGCGTCACCGTCAGGGCGCCGTCGGTCAAGTTCACGGTGTAGTCGCTGGTCAGGCCGGTGCCGTTGGACAGGGTGCCGGTGATGGGCGAGCTGCTGCCGACATGGGCCGTGACCGTGTTGCCGACGCTGCTGTAGGCGATGTCGAGGTATTCGCTGTTGACGCCGGTGGCGATGGTCGCCGCCAGGGTCGAGAAGCTGTCGGTGGTGCCGTAGACGTGGCTGTCGTTGGCGATGGTGTAGTTGACCGTGGCCGGCGTCACCGTCAGGGCGCCGTCGGTCAAGTTCACGGTGTAGTCGCTGGTCAGGCCGGTGCCGTTGGACAGGGTGCCGGTGATGGGCGAGCTGCTGCCGACATGGGCCGTGACCGTGTTGCCGACGCTGCTGTAGGCGATGTCGAGGTATTCGCTGTTGACGCCGGTGGCGATGGTCGCCGCCAGGGTCGAGAAGCTGTCGGTGGTGCCGTACACGTGGGTGTCGCTCTGGATCGTGTAGCTGAAGGCATACGGCGTGATGGTGAACGACACACTGCCGCTGGTATTGGTGTAGTTGCTGTTGGTACTGGCATAGTTGGCGACCGCCTCGTAGCTGCCGGCGTCCACCGGGGCCCCGCTCAGCAGCGTCAGGCTGTTGTTGGCGCCAACGGCGTAGTAGGTGAACGACAGCGTTCCGGCATCGATGGTCGGGCTGGCCAGGCTGGCCAGAGTGCCATCGCCGGCCACGCCGGTGACCGTGGCGGCGGTGATCGGGAAGGCGCTGCCGCTGTAGGTGCCGCCCGCATCCGTCACGCTCACGGTGGGGGTGGCCGGCGCGACCGTCACCGCGCCGTACTGGTAGGTGATCGCGTAGTTGGGGGCCGTGGCGGTGACCGTGGGGACAAAAGCACTGCCGGCGGCACTCTTGGACTTGAACGAGGTCGTCGTCACTACCGGCGTCGTGAGGAAGGCGCTGCTCGCCGATTGGCCGTTGACGAACCCGCTGATGGTGAGGGTCGGCGTGGCAGGCGTTGAGCCGTAGACCACCGTCTCGGGTTGGACGATGATTGTCAGCGGGGCCGGGGTGATGGTGAGCGTGCCGGCGACGTAGGAGATTGCATAACTGCCGTCCACGGCACCGCTTACCGTGATGGGGTAGCTGCCGACGTTGCTGCTCGCCGTCGCCGTGGTCGTCAGCGTCGCTTGCGTCGTCAAGCTCGCCGGCGTGTCTCCGTTGACGAAGCCGCTGTAACTCGCGGTCAGAGTCGGGAGGGTGCCGCCGTAGACCATCGTCTGATTGACGGCGGTGATGGTCAAGAGGGGCGGGACCACACTCAGGATGCCATTATCCAAGGTCACGCTGTAGTCAGACGCCTGGCCGGTGCCGTTGGTGGCGTTGGCCAGTGTGGCGGTAATGGGGTAGTTGCCGACCGGCTCCGTGGCCGTGTCGCCCTGGCTGCTATAGGTGATGGCCAGGTTCTCGCCGTTGACGCCGGTGGCGATGGTGGCGGGCAGGTTGGCGGCGAGGTTGGCCGCGCTGCCGTAAAACTGGTTATCGCTGCCGACGACGTAGGTGAAGGCGTCGGGGTTGATCGTGCCGCTGGTCGTGTTGAGCGTGACCGTGTAGTCCTGGCCGCCGTTGCCGTCGTTGAGCGTGTAGCCCGTGACGGCGAGTGTGCTGTCGCCGGTGCCCAGGGCATGCGCGGAGGCGAAAGCCTGGGTCAGGTTGCCGAGCGTGTCGCCGGCGTACAGGCTGTTGGCCCCCAGGCTAGCCACCTGGAAGGTTGGCGTTTGCGACGAAGTCGTGGTGCCGTCGTAGGCCTTGCTGTCGCTGGTCGCGGAGATCGTCAACGTCGCCGGCGTGATGGTCCCCAGGGTGCTCACGGTTGTTACCGCGTAGTTGGCGCTGTCATCGGCGCCGCTGGCGTTGGTGATCGTGTAGCCGGTGATCACCAGCGTGCTGCTATCGCTTCCCAGGACGTTCTTCGAGGTGAAGGCTTCGGTGGCGGTGATGGTGTCGCCCGGCAACAGGCCGCTGACGGTGGGCACAGCGGTGGCGACGGTGGTGCCTTCGTAAGTCTTGGACTCGGTAGTGGCCGTAATGGTCAAGGCGGTCAACGCAACGGAGCCGTTGGTCACGGTCCAGGGGTACGAAGCGACCTGGCTGACGTTCCCCGCCTGATCGACGTCCTCGACCAAGAACGTGTGCGGGCCGGTGGACAGGCCCGAATACATGACGGGACTGGCGGCCGGGGTGAAGGCCGAGCCGTCCAGGCTTACCTGGAACACCAGATTGCTCGCGGCGGTGATGTCATCGCTCCCCGCGAAGGTGAAGCTGGCCGTGGTGCTCGCCGTGGTGGTCGGCGGCTCCGCGGTAATGATCACCGTCGGCGAGGTGGTCTCGATGGTCCAGGCGGAAGAAGCGCTCGTCAGGACGTCGCCGCTGCTATCAAGGGCCTCTACCTCGAAGGTGTGCGGGCCCTGGGCGAGGCCGGTCAAGGTGACCGTGCCTTGGCTGTCACTCAAGTTCGTGTTGGTCGGGGTGAGACTGACAGGGTTACCGTCGAGCAGGTATTTGAGATCCAGGGTTCCGCTGTTCTGGCTCACATAGCTGACACTGTAGGCGAACGTGGCGGACGTGGTGTTGCTGTAGCTCGGGGGTTTGGCGGTGAGGGTCAGCACTGGCGCAGCGCTGTAGATCTGGTCGTTGCCCGAGCTGGTATTGTACGCGTCAAAACGGTACATGAAGAGTTCGTAGTCGCCGGAGGTGCCCGCCGCGCTGCGGTTATTCGTGGTGGCCGTACTCGACGCGTCCCCGTACGAATCCACCTCCACGGTATACGTGCCGGTCGCCGGCAGCGTCAGGTCCAGGACCGACGAATCCGAAGACTCGAACTGATCGTCGTCCCAGCCCAGCAGGTTGCCGTTGGGGCCGTAGACGTACAGGACGGTGTCGGCGGGGTTGCTGATCCGCGTGAGCACCTTGGACCAGGTCTCGAAGTTCATCAGATCGCCGGCCTGGCCCTGGAACGTGTAAAAGTCCGGGTGGCTCCCCGTTAGGGTGCCGAGCACATCGACAGCAGCCACGTCGAACGTCTTGCCGGCGTCGAAGCCCGTCGTGATCGGATTGGGGATGCTCAGGGTGTAGAGACTGACGGGTTGCGCTGACACCACCTGCGCAGGTTCCGTCAGCGTCTGGGCCGGGGCGGCCGGCGTACCGGCCGCAATCAGCTGTGCCTCGGTGACCACGTCCGGCGAGACGGACACCGGAGCAGCGGCAGACACCGTGTAAGGCCCGTCGTTGGTGTAAGGCAGCGAATTCAGCGCCGCCTGGGTCGCGGCGGTCAGGTTCGAGCTCCAGGTGATTGGCGCCGTGGTGTACCCATCGAAGGAGAGAGTGAAGCTGCCGCCCGTGATCGAACCGCTGAAGATGATCGTGTCAACCTGATTGGTCTGGTTGCCGCCGGGCGTGGTGACAGTCACCGCCACATTACCCCCGGTGAGGCCCGTGCCATCGGCGGTTAGAGTCGGCTGGGAATCTGGGTACTGGAAGGTCACCGTATAGCTGTCGCCAGAAGCCGCGCTTACTACCGTGGCGGGACTGTTATTGGTCCCGTCCACCACGGTGCCGCCGTTGACGAACGCGAGGTTGACCGCATCGCGCTCGTCGAAGTTCTCCTGAATGGAGGCGACCTGTACCAGCGTGGTGCCCACGGCCGCCGGGGACGACATGATATCGCTCTGGGTCGCGAAGGCGCCAACCTGTCCGGGGAAAGCCGGGTAGTAGACGCCGGTGCCGGGCGGGTTCGAGATGCCGAATTCGATGGGGGCGAAGGCGTCCATGTGCTGCAAGCCCAGCGTGTGCCCGATCTCGTGGGCCGTGACGTTGACGGTCAGGTCGATGAAATCCGACTCGGTATCCGGGACCTCGCCGGCCCCGTTGCCCAGGACGCCGTTGACGTCCACCTGCATGGTGGTGTTCAGGTCCAGATTGCGGAAGTCGATCTCGTCGGAATAGCCGCCTGGGGTGGGCTGGCCATCGAAGACCAGCGTCTTGTCGAAGTCGACGGTCTCATAGGGCGTGTTGGCAGGTATCTGGCTGAGGCTGGTCACAAAGTCGACGAGATTGATTTTGGTCCCGTTCACCATGGTGTAGAACGGGGCATAGTCCGCATTCAGATCGGCCAGGATCTCGTTCTGCTCGCTCAGGGTGTACGACCCGGCGGCGATGTCCAGGCTCTGTGTGCCCGCTCCCACCGCGGTGAAGCTGCTGGGGATGGGGATCGCGGCCTCCGCATTGGCCAACGTGCTTGCCAATTGCACCTGCGTGGCGGACACCGCGATAACGTAGTACGTCGTACCGTTCATCAGCCCGCCGATGCTCGTGTTGCCCTGAGTGTCGTAAGTCACGGCCTGCCCCGTCAGCAGGCCGGATGTCGCAGGCACGGTGATCGTGGTCGTGTCCACGGCGGCGGTACTCGCGTCGAAGGTCACGGGCGCGTGCTGGTGCAGCGGCTCCACCACCGCGACGTCCAGGCTCTGGGTGCCCGATCCCGCTGAGGTGAGGGTGATCGGCGTGTAGACGTCCAGGCTCTGCGTGCCCGATCCCACCGCGGTGAAGGTGATGGGGACTGAAGGATCCTCGGGGGTCGCCAGCTGCAGCTGCGTGGGGTTCTGCGCGTTTGCAATCACGAAGTACGTATCGCCGCTGACCAGGCCGCCGATGGGCGTGGTGCCCTGGCTGTCGTAGACCACGATCTGTCCCGTCTGCAGGCCGGCTGTCGACGAAACGGTGATTGTGTTCGTGCCCGCGGCGGCAGTGCTCGCGTCGAAGGTCACGGGCGGCGCCGACAAGCCTTCCGCATTTTCATAGCTGCTCGCCAGGGCAATCTCAGTCGGCGTCACCGCGATCACGTAATACGTTTGACCGTTCACCAGGGGGCCGTTGGTTGTGTCGATGGGCGTGTTGCCCTGGTCGTTGTAAATCACGGTCTGCCCCGTCTCCAGCCCCGTGACCGCGGAACCGACGAGGGAGTTTTGCGAAGCGGTGATGGTGTTGGTGGTGAGATTGACGCCCGAGTCCGCGCCGGTGCCGGCCTGGAAGGTCACGGCCGGCTCCTTGGTCGGCGGCGTGGGGTCACCCGTGAAGTCGAGGTACACATACTGGGTCTGCTGCTGCGGCAGAACAGCCGGCAGCGCGTAGGGGTCGGACGAATTGACCGCCGAGCCCTGGATTTGTTGGTTGCTCTGGCCGTTGCCGATGATGGTGTCGGACGCGGGGCTGCCGACGACGTTGCTGATGCCGGGGCTGCTGGGAAGCGTGAGGGCCAGCATTTGTGATGTGACGACCTGAGAAACGCCCGTCTTGGTGAGATCAAGATTGACTCCGCCGCCCAGATAGTTGGAGAAGTCGAGAGTATCCGCACCCGTCGCCGCGGACTCGCCGAGGGTCACGTTGCCGAAGTTGTTGCCCGAGATGCCGCCGACGAAATAGAAGGTGTCGTTGCCGCCGCTGCCGGTGAAGGTGCCGCCGGAGCTGGCGATTTGGGCCGGGAGTGTCGTCCCCGGCGCGACCCCCAGGAAGCTGGGGGCCTCGATGACGAAGTCGTTGTTGCCGCCGCCGTTGGCGATGAAATTGCCCATCAACCCGCCGACCAGAGTGTTGTTGCCGCCGTCGGCGGTGACGTTCAGGGCATAGGTGCTGGCCGGGACGCCTTCGGCGAGCCCCTGGCTCACCAGGGCCAGCTGGCCGGCGGTGATGTTCTCGGTAAAGACGCTGCCGGTGCCGATGTTGTAGGACGCCAGCAGGCCGCCGGTCACCTGGTTGCCGCTGGTGCCGGCCAGGTTCACGTTCAGGCGTGTCAGGTCCAGGAGGAACGTGGTGATGATACTCGGATTGCTGCTGAGGAATTGAGTCAGCAGCCCCGAATTCGCCGGATCGGCAAAGATCGACTCGATCAGGGACGGATCGGACGCCAGCAGACTGCCCAGACCCGATGGGTTGGACGCCAGCAGGCTGCTCAGGCCCGATGGGTTGGAAGCCAGCAGGGTACCTAGGCCCGAGGGGTTGGTGGCCAGCAGGCTCCCCAGATCGGAGGTCAGCAGGCTGCCCAGGCCCGAGGGGTTGGACGACAGCAGATTGCCCAGGCCCGACGGATTGGAGGCCAGCAGGCTGCCCAACGCCGACGGGTTGGACGCCAGCAGGCTGCCCAGGCCCGAGGGGTTGGAGCCCAGCAGGCTGCCCAGGCCCGACGGGTCGGACGCCAGCAGCGTGCCCAGACCCGACGGATTGGACGCCAGCAGCGTGCCCAGACCCGACGGATTGGACGCCAGCAAGCTGCCCAGACCCGACGGGTTGGAGGCGAGCAGGCTGCCCAGGCCCGACGGGTTGGAGGCCAGCAAGCTGCCCAGACCCGACGGGTCCGACGCCAGCAAGCTGCCCAGGCCCGACGGGTTGGAGGCCAGCAGGCTGCCCAGGCCCGAGGGATCCGACGCCAGCAGGCTGCCCAGGCCCGAGGGATCCGACGCCAGCAGGCTGCCCAACGCCGACGGGTTGGACGCCAGCAGGCTGCCCAGGCCCGAGGGGTTGGAGCCCAGCAGGCTGCCGAAGCCGGACGGATTCGATGCCAGCAGGCTGCCCAACGCCGACGGGTTGGTCCCGAGCAAACTAGCGAAGGCAGACGGGTTCGCCGCCAGGAGGTTGGCGACGGACGAGGGGTTACTCGTCAGCAGGCTGGCGTTGGCGGACGGATCGGAGGTCAGCTGGACGCCTAAGAGGCTGCCGAAGGCCGACGGGTTGATGGCGAGCAGGCTACCGAAACCCGATGGGTTGGACGACAGCAGGCTCCCCAACGCGGACGGGCTGAACGTTAGCAGGCTACCGAAGCCCGAGGGGTTGGACGACAGCAGGCTGCCAAACCCCGACGGGTCGGACGACAGCAGGCTGCCCAATCCCGACGAGTTGTACGACAGCAGACTCCCCAGGCCCGACGGATTGGAGGAAAGCAGGCTTCCCAGTCCCGAGGGATTCGAGCCCAGTAAGCTGCCCAGGCCCGACGGGTTGGAGGACAGCAGACTGCCCAATCCCGACGGATTGGAGGACAGCAGACTGCCCAATCCCGAGGGGTTCGAGCCCAGTAAGCTGCCCAGGCCCGACGGATCGGAAGACAACAGGCTCCCCAATCCCGACGGATTGGAGGACAGCAGACTCCCCAACCCCGATGGGTTGGACCCCAGCAGGCTCCCCAACCCCGACGGGTTGGACGATAGCAGGCTGCCCAACCCCGACGGGTTCGACCCCAGCAAACTGCCCAGGCCCGAGGGGTTGGACGCGAGCAGGCTGCCCAGGCCCGAGGGGTTGGACGCGAGAATACTGCCGAAGGCCGACGGGCTCGACGCCAGCAGGCTACCGAACGCCGACGGATTGGACGCGAGCAGGCTGCCGAGGGCCGACGGGCTCGAAGTCAGCAAGCTGCTGAAGGCCGACGGGTTGGAGGACAGGAGGCTGCCGAGCGCCGACGGACTCGTGGCCAAGAAGCTCCCGAACGCCGAGGGGCTGGAAGCGAGGAGGCTGCCGAAGCCCGACGGGTTCGAGGTCAGCAGGCTACCGAACGCCGACGGATTCGAAGACAACAGGCTGCCGAACGCCGACGAGTTCGAGGCCAACAGGCTGCCGAACGCCGACGGGTTCGAGCCCAGCAGGCTGCCCAGGCCCGACGAGTTGGAGGACAGCAGGCTGCCGAAAGCGGACGGGTCGGAGGACAGCAGGCTGCCGAATGCGGACGGGTTGGACGCCAACAAGCTCCCAAAGGCCGAGGGATTGGAGCCCAGCAGGCTGCCCAGCGCCGACGGGTTCGAGGACAGCAGGCTGCCGAAGGCCGATGGGTCGGATGCCAACAGGCTGCCGAAGGCCGAGGGATTGGAGCCCAGCAGGCTCCCCAGGCCGGAGGGATTCGACGCCAACAGGCTCCCAAAGGCCGAGGGGTCCGACGCCAACAAGCTGCCCAAGCCCGACGGGTCGGAGGACAGGAGACTCCCAAACGCCGAGGGGTCGGTCGTCAGCAAGCTGCCAAACGCCGAGGGGTTGGAGGCCAAGAGGCTGCCGAAGCCCGACGGATTGGAGCCCAGCAGGCTGCCCAACGCCGAGGGGTTGTTGGCCAGCAGACTGCCGAAGGCCGAGGGATTGTTGGTCAGCAGGCTGGCGACGCCCGAGGGGTTACTCGTCAGCAGGCTGGCGTTCTGTGAGGGATCGGTGGTGAGCAGGCTGCCAAAGGCCGACGGGTCGGTCGCCAGCAGGCTGCCGAAGCCAGACGGGTTGGACGAAAGCAGACTCCCCAGGCCGGAGGGGTCCGAGGACAAGAGGCTCCCGAACGCCGACGGGTCGGACGACAGGAGACTGCCAAACGCCGACGGATTCGTCCCGAGCAAACTTCCCAGGCCCGAGGGGTTGGAGGACAAGAGACTACCGAACGCCGACGGGTTGGACGACAGGATGCTGCCGAACGCCGATGGATTGTTCGCCAACAGGCTGCCAAAACCCGACGGGTTGGAGGACAGCAGACTGCCGAGGCCCGACGGGTCCGAGGCCAGCAGACTGCCGAACGCCGAGGGATTCGTCCCGAGCAGACTCCCCAGGCCCGACGGGTTGGAGGACAGCAAGCTGCCCAGGCCCGAGGGGTTGGACGACAGGATGCTGCCGAAGGCCGAAGGATCGGTCGCGAGCAGGCTGCCATAGCCCGATGGGTTGGAGGAGAGCAGGCTGCCGAAAGCCGACGGGTTGGACGAAAGCAGGCTGCCGAATGCCGAGGGATTCGTCGCCAGCAGGCTGCCAAAGCCCGACGGATTGGAAGACAGCAGGCTGCCCAACCCGGACGGGTCGGACGCCAGCAGGCTGCCGAACGCCGACGGGTTTGAGGCCAGCAGGCTGCCCAGCCCCGATGGGTCCGACGCCAGCAGGCTCCCCAGGCCCGATGGGTTGGAGGCCAGCAGGCTCCCCAGGCCCGATGGGTTGGAGGCCAGCAAACTCGCGAACCCCGATGGGTTGGACGCTAGCAGGCTGCCCAGCCCCGAGGGATTCGAGGCCAGCAGGCTGCCCAGCCCCGACGGGTTAGAGGATAGGAGGTTGCCGAGGGCCGACGGGTTCGTGGCCAGCAGGCTCCCGAACGCCGACGGGTTCGAGGTCAAGAGGCTGCCAAACGCCGACGGACCGGCGGACAGCAAGCTGCCGAACGCCGACGGGTTAGAAGCGAGGAGGCTGCCGAACGCCGACGGGTTCGAGGACAAGAGGCTGCCGAACGCCGATGGGTTCGAGGTCAAGAGGCTGCCGAACGCCGACGGGTCCGAGGCCAGCAAGCTGCCAAACGCCGACGGATTCGAGCCCAGCAGGCTGCCGAGCGCCGACGGGTTCGAGGTCAAGAGGCTGCCAAACGCCGACGGGTCCGAAGCTAACAGACTCCCAAAAGCTGATGGATTCGAGCCCAGCAGGCTGCCGAAAGCGGACGGGTTGGAAGACAGCAGGCTGCCGAACGCCGACGGGTTGGACGCCAACAGGCTCCCAAAGGCCGAGGGATTGGAACCCAGCAGGCTTCCGAAGGCCGAGGGATTGGAGCCCAGCAGGCTCCCCAGGCCAGAGGGGCTCGACGCCAACAGGCTCCCGAAGGCCGAGGGGTCCGACGCCAACAAGCTGCCGAAGCCCGACGGGTTGGAGGACAGGAGACTACCAAACGCCGAAGGGTCGGTCGTCAGCAAGCTGCCAAACGCCGAGGGATTCGAGGCCAAGAGGCTGCCGAACCCGGACGGATTGGAGCCCAGCAGGCTACCCAAAGCCGAGGGGTTGGAAGCGAGCAGACTGCCGAAGGCCGAGGGATTGTTGGTCAGCAGGCTGGCCACGCCCGAGGGATTGCTCGTCAGCAGGTTGGCGTTCTGTGAGGGATCGGTAGTCAGCAGGCTGCCGAAGGCCGACGGGTCGGTCGCCAGCAGGCTGCCGAAACCCGACGGGTTGGAGGAGAGCAGACTCCCCAGGCCCGACGGGTTGGAGGACAGAAGGCTGCCGAACGCCGACGGATCGGACGACAAAAGACTGCCAAACGCCGACGGATTCGTCCCGAGCAAACTTCCCAGGCCCGAGGGGTTGGAGGACAAGAGGCTACCGAACGCCGACGGATTGGACGACAGGATGCTGCCGAACGCCGATGGATCGGTCGCCAGCAGACTGCCGAAGCCCGACGGGTTGGAGGACAGCAAGCTGCCCAGCGCCGACGGGTTCGAGGACAGCAGACTGCCCAGGCCCGATGGATCGGAGGACAGCAAACTGCCGAAGGCCGAGGGATCGGTCGCGAGCAGGCTGCCAAAGCCCGATGGGTTGGAGGAGAGCAGGCTGCCGAATGCCGAGGGATCGGACGACAAGAGGCTGCCAAACGCCGACGGGTTGGACGACAGCAGGCTGCCCAACCCCGACGGGTTTGAGGAAAGCAGACTGCCCAGCGCCGAGGGATCGGTCGCCAGCAGGCTGCCCAGCGCCGAGGGATTGGTCGCCAGCAGGCTGCCGAAGCCGGACGGGTTCGAGGACAGCAAGCTGCCCAGCGCCGACGGGTTCGAGGACAGCAGACTGCCGAAAGCGGACGGGTTGGTCGCCAGCAGGCTGCCGAAGCCCGACGGGTTCGCGGTCAGCAAGCTCGCCAACGACGCCGGGTTGCCGGCGAGAACACTGCCAAGATAAGCGTTCGTCTGCGACTCGCTGAAATTCTGAATAATGGTGTTGTTGTTGCTCGTCGAGGTGATCGTCGCCCCCGGGGCGCCGTACACCGTGTTATTCGTACCCATCAGGACGACGTTGGTGCCGAGCACGGCGGCGCCGGTGATGGGATTGTAGCCGGAGGGCGCGGCGATGATCTGGGCGCCGCTGCCCACAATCACCGTCTGGAAGGTGCCTACCAGGGACAGTGAGGCATCGGAGGTGCTCGTCAGGAGGCTGGGATCGATGAAGGTGCCAATGTCCGGGTCGGTGAGCTGGGACTGGTAGACCTCCTGGGGTTGGCCGTCGTTCAGGTTCAGGTCGAGTTGGACGCCCAGGTCCGGGTCCGTGTTCGTTTTACTGGAAATGAACGGCACTTCCGCCTGGGAGACATCGATCGTGTTGGTGCTGCCCGCCGGATCGACGAGCGTGACGTTGTAGTTCCCGGACGGCGCGGGCACGAATAGGTTGATGCCGCTGCCGCCGTCGAAGGTCACGTTGTTGCCCTGGGTGCCGGTCATGGTGAACGTGTTATCGACCGGGTTGCCGGTCACGACCACGTTGCCGGCATTGGGCGCGACCGTCACCATCACAGGTGTGGTGGTGTTCGACAGATTCACCAACGTCGTGGCGGAGGAGGCCATCGGTGTCTGGACGACCAGCGTTCCGCTCGCCTGCGGTACCGGCGGGCCGGTCACGATGACATTCTGGAAGGCGGTGTTCGTCGTGGTGGTCACGGTGACCGGTACGGTGACGTTGGCGACGTTGACGCTGTTGATGGCGGGGGTCACGGTGATGGTCAGCCCCGTAAGCGTCTCCGGATTGTAGGTGACGTGAGCGCCGATCGTCCCGGTGGCGACGTTCAGGCTGGTCTGGGTCGTCAGGACGCGCTGGTTGGTGGAGTCGCTGTTCACCGTGCTCAGCGTGATGCCGGCCCCGCTGGCGGCGGCGTCAATGAGCGTGACGTTCGCGGACAGCTCCAGCGGATCGTTGATCGTGAGGTTGCCGGTGGTGGTCACCGCGGCGCCGAGGACGGTTAGCCCCGGCTGGTCGGTGGTCAGACTGGCCAGGGGCGAGCCGCCGCCGACCGCGCCCGCAAAGGTCGTCGTCCCGGCCGTGTTGACCGCCAGCGAAGTCGGCCCATCGACGGTGCTGTCAAACGTGATGTTGCCGGCGTTGCCGGAGCCGGTGGAGGTGAACATCGTCGTCGGCGCCATGAGAAAAACGGGACCGGTGTAGGTTTGCGCCAGTGCTGCTGATCAGGTCGGTATTAACGTCCGTGATGCTGCTCACCGACAGCGTGCTGAAGCTGCTCTGGGCCGTCACGGTCAGGTTGCCCACGTTCACCGTTCCGCCCAGCGCGATTATGCCGCTGCCCGCCAGCGTGAGCGTCTGCGCCCATCCGCGGTGCCGCCTATTGTCAGCGTTTGGCCGGCGGTGTTCGAGTCGAGTGTGCCGCCTCCCGTCAAGCTGATATTGCGGTTGGCGTTGAGGGAGACGCTGTTGCCGGTCGATTCCAGGGTGCCGCCGTTGAGGGTGATGTTGGTCGTGGGCGTGGCCGGGGCGGTGCCGAGGTTGCTGTCGCTGCTGATGAGAAGCGTGGCGCCGTGGATGGTGGTGCCGCCCGCGAAGGTGTTGGTGCCTCCGAGCGTGAGGGTGTCGCCGCCCTGGACCGCGAGACTGCCCGTGCCACTGATGATACCGCTGTAAGTGGTCGTGGCACTGCCGCCGATGGTCAGGGTGCCGCTTCCCAGGGCGACGTTACCGCCGCTCGTGCCGCCGCCGGCCAGGGAATAGATCGTGTCGTTGAAGCCGTGTAAATCGAGGGTGACGCCGGCGACGTTGGCCAGGGACACCGCGGAGCTGGAGCTGATGGCGTTCGCGGCGCCGAGCTGGAAAGTGCCGCCTTGCAGGGTGATAGTGCCGCTGCCGGCGTTTAGACTGCTCACGGTCACCGGGCTGAGCGCTCTCAAGAACTGATTGCTGTTGTTGGCCGAGCTGTTGGCGCTCAGATTCGTTGCGTTGAATTGAATCGGCTGGCTGCTGGTGCCGATGGCGCCGGCGCTGGTCAGCGTTACAGAGCTGGCGCTGCCGCCGATGTCGGCGATGCCCGTGGTGTTGGTGCCCTGCTCGACGATGCCGCCGGTGCCGGCGGTCAGGCTGACGGCGCCGCCGTTGCCGTTGAGGGCCGTGCCGCTGCCGGAGTTGTCGTCGAGGATGATCTGGCCAGCGCCGCTGCTGGACTGCACGACCGCGGTGGACGCGCCGGCGGTGGTGGCCGGGGTCGCGGTCGAGAGGGTAATGTTTCCGGTCTGGCTCGGGTCGCCGATCGTGATCGTGCCGGTGGACGTGGTGAAGATGCGGGCCAATTCGGCGCTGGTCAGGTTGATACCCGCGACCGGGTTGCTGTTCGCGCCGCCGATCAGCATCGGCCGCGATTCGACCGAGGATTGAATGGTCACCGCCGTCGTCGCCGGATTGCTCGTCGGGGAGAACTCGCTCACCGTGGTGCCGCTGTCAACGCCGAAGTTGGCGACGAAGAGGTTGCCGCTGGCGTCGAAGGCCAGACCAGCGGGATCGTTCAGCCCGGTGAGGGTGGCGCTGGCCGTGGTGGCGCCGGGGCGAACTCGCTCACGGTGTTGCCGTTGTAGCTCGCGACGTAGAGGTTGCCGCTGGAGTCGAAGGCCATGCCATAGGGGACATTCACTCCGGTGAGAGTGGCGCTGGGCGTGGTGGCGCCGGGGGCGAACTTGCTCACCGTGGTGCCGTTGCCGTTGCCGTAGTTGGCGACGTAGAGGTTGCCGCTGGCGTCGAAGGCCAGACCAGCGGGACCGTTCAGGCCGGTGAGGGTGGCGCTGGGCGTCGTGGCGCCTGGCGCGAACTCGCTCACCGTGGTGCCGTTGAAGTTGCCCAAGTTGGAGACGAACAGGTTACCGCTAGCGTCAAAGGCCAGGTATGAGGTCCATTCAGCCCGGTGAGGGTGGCGCTGGGGGTGGTGGTGCCTGGCGCGAACTTGCTCACCGTGTTGCTGCTGTAGCTCGCGACGTAGAGGTTGCCGCTGGAGTCGAAGGCCATGCCATAGGGGCCATTCACTCCGGTAAGAGTGGCGCTGGGCGTGGTGGCGCCGGGGGCGAACTTGCTCACCGTGGTCCCGCCTGCGTTGCTGACGAACAGGTTTCCGCTGGCGTCGAAGGCCAGGCCAAAGGGCACGTTCAGCCCGGTGAGGGTGACGCTGGGCGTCGCGGCGCCGGGGGGAACTTGCTCACCGTGTTCGCGGCTTCGTTGCTGACGAACAGGTTCCCGCTAGCGTCAAAGGCCAAGTCATGAGGTCCATTCAGCCCGGTGAGGGTTGCGCTGGGTGTAGTGCCGAGCGACGGATTGACTCCATTGCCCACCGTCGCCGTCGTGGCGATGTTCTCGGCGGCGCCGCGCAGGGTGATGTTGGCCCCATACACCTGGGCGGTACCGTTGATCGACAGCGTGCCGACGCCGACGGCGCCGGAGTCGGCGAACAAGGTCAGAGCGCCCGTGCCGCTGTTGATCGTTTGATTGGTGGCCACAGTCAGGTTGCCGGTGGCCTGCAAGGCGATGCTGCCGCCGGCGCCGGTGACATTTCCGTTCACCGTCAGCGCCGTATTGCTCCCCGTGGCCGACACGCTCACGCTGCCGCTGCCGGACTGCGTGATGCCGGTGACGCTCAGCGCCGCCGCGTTGATCAGGCTGATGTTGCCGCTGGTGCTGTTGCTGGCGGTGAAGCTGCTGACGGCGTTGGCGGCGTTGGTCAGCGTGATGCCGGTGCTGGCGTTCGCAACCAGGGTGGCCGCGGTGATGGCGGCGCTCTGGGTGATGGCGGCGCCGGTGCTGGTCAGGGTCACGGTCCCGGTGCCGCTGATGGCGTTGCTGACAGCGATGGTGTTGGAGAAGTCGAAGACCAGGGCGCCGTTGTCCGTGATGCTGCCCGTCGGCAGGGCGCCCGTCGTGCCGCCGTTGCCGACCTGGAGCGTTCCGGAGGAAATGCTGGTCACACCGCTGCCAGTTAACGTGCCGGTCACGGTAACGGAGGCGCTGTTGGTGATTTCCAGGGCGCCGCTGCTGTTCGGCACGCTGCCGCTGCCGCCGGCGCCGGTGCCGACGTAGTTGCTGCTGAGCGTGTCGCCGGTGGTCGTGGAACCATCGACCTGGAGGCCGTAAGCAGCGTTGCCGCTGATGAGGTTGGCCGCCCCAGCCGCCGTGCCGCCGATGGTGTTGCCCGTCGACCCGCTGGCGATCTGAATACCGTTGCTGCCATTGGCCAGCGCAACGGTACCGGCCGCGTTGGTGCCAACGTCATTTCCCTCGATCAGATTCCCCGAGCTGCCGGTGTCGAGGTGGATGCCATCGCTGCCGTTGCCCGAGATGACGTTGCCCTGGCCGGCGCCGGCGCCGCCGATCTGGTCGTCCGTCGAGCCGACCAGGCGGAGACCGTACAGGCCGTTGCCCAGGGCCGCCGTGCCGGCCGCGTTGGTGCCGATCATGTTCCCTTGCACCACCGTCCCCATATCGTCTTCCAGGCGGATACCGCTGAGCGCAGACACACCGGTGCCGTTATCCGAGACCAGGTTGCCGCTGAGGACCGTCCCGGTGACGGTGAACAAGTTGGTTCCCTGGACATAGATGCCTCGGCCCGTGTTTCCCAGGCCAACGTTGCCGGTGGAGTCGGTGCCGATGTCGTTGTTCTCGATGAGCGTGTTGTCGGCCGATCCGACATAGACGCCGGCGTCGCCATTGGCGGAGATGACGTTGCCGCTGACCTCGGTGCCGGGTGCCGACTCGATGTCCACGCCGCGCTCCCCGTTGCCCAGGGCGCCGGTCCCCGCAGCGTTGGTGCCGATGTAGTTCCCCTGGACCACGTTGCCCGGGCCGTCGATGCGCACGCCGGCGTTCGTGTTGCCGCTGATCACATTGCCCTGCCCTGCAAGCGTGCTGCCGACCGTGTTCTCTGTGCCGAGGTCGACGCCGCCAAGGCCATTGGGAAGTGCGGCGTTGCCGGTGATGTCGGTTCCGATCCAGTTGCCGTATAGTGCAATTCCGCCAGGGTTCTGCGCACCACCGAAGTCCGTGTCCACACCGTAGCCCGCGTTGCCTGAGATCAAATTGCCCGCTCCGGTCAACTGGCCGCCGCTTATGGAGCTGGTCCCACCGATGGTGATATTGCTGGAGCCTTGATAAACGACGATGCCGACGGCATTCGGCAGGGCGGCGCTGCCATCGGCGGTGGTGCCGATGCGGTTACCCTGGATCGTCACGTCCTGTGAGCTGGTGATAAAGATGCCGCCCCAGACGTTGGGGCCGTCGTTACCTGAGATCAGGTTGCCGGCGCCCGCGGTGGAGCCGCCGATCACGTTGCCGACGCCGCCGCCTATCACCGACACGCCGGCAAACGAATTGCTCAAGGAAACCGTGCCGGTGATATCGGTGCCGATATAGTTCCCTTCGACGACGTTGTAGGAAGGGGACACAAGAGCGTAGTTCCAGATGGAGACGCCGGCATCGAGCTCATAGTCCGCGCCATCAAGGAGGCGGGTGGCAGAGAGGACGTTCCGCGCTTGCGCTGGTGCCGCCGATGATGTTGTAGTTGCCGGCCGCGACGAGAACGCCGCCGTAGGCATTGCCTACGGCCACCGTCCCAGAAGCGTCCGTGCCGACCAGGTTGCCCAGGACGGTATTGTGATCGGCCTGGAGGACGACCCCGAAATTGTCGTTCCCGCTGATGACGTTGCCGGCACCGGTGCCGGGCGTGCTGGTCAGGCCGCCGATGGTGTTGTTTGCCGAAGTCACATAGACACCGTCGCCGCCGTTGCCGTCTGCGCTGATGCCGTCAACCCCGACGCCGATCCAGTCGCCGCTGACGGTGTCGCCGCCGTTGGTCGTCAGATCGATGCCGTCGCCTGAAAAACCGCCAATGTCCAGCCCTTTGACGGTGCTGCTCCCGCCGGTGATGGTCAGACCGTTGACACCGGGCCCGGCGCCGGCCCCATCCAGCTCGATCAGCGGCGTGCCGCTGTAGCCCGGCTGGGTGGTGCCGTCAATCGTCAATGACGCCGTGATGGTCGGCAGCGCGGCGAGCGGCGTGATCGTGAACGGGGCGGTGCCGGGAATGTTGAATGAGATGGTGCCGCCGGCCAGGGCATTGCCCAGGTTGATGGCATCGCGGAGCGACAGCTCCCCCGCGGGCTCGGAGCCGGTCCCGGTGCCGTCGTCGCTGGTGTTGACGAGGAACGGCGCGGCCTGCGTCTGGAAGGCGCCAATATCAACCGAACCGGAGACGGTGCGCGCGAAGCCGCGCTCATCCGTCGTCGGCAGGCCGCTGGGATTGCCGGCGCCGAGAGCGGGACTGCCGGCTTCAAGAGCGAATGTCTGAGTCAGGCCGCCATAATAGCCCAGCGAGGTCAGCAGAGGGTTGAGCGGCGACGCAATGGTGCCGGTCAAATCCGATCCGACCCAGCCGGAGCCGCCGTTGGTTTTGCCGATCAGATTGTAGCCCGCAGAGGCAAAAGTTCCTTTGACATCGGGATCGTTGGCGTTCGTGTTCCCCGCCACAATGGAGTTGACGATGCTTAACGTGGTCCCGCTGTTGTAGACGCCGCCACCGCTCGTGCCCGAGGCGGAGTTGCCGCTGACGGTACAGTTGGTCATCGTCATCGTGGCGCTGATGGCGTTGTACAGGCCGCCGCCAGTGCCTGAAGCGGTGTTGCCGCTGACGGTGCAGTTGGTCACCGTCAGCGTGCCGCTGTTCCGATTGCTAATGCCTCCGCCGTTGCCGCCGGTGCAGTTGTTGCCGCTGATGGTGCAGTCGGTCACCGTGGTAGTGCTCGAGTAGTTGCCTATGCCGCCGCCGTTCACCACGGCGGTGTTGCCGCTGATGGTGCAGTTGGTCAGCGTCGCCGTGCCGCCGAAATTGTTGAGGCCGCCGCCCCGGCTGCCGGTGGAATTGCCGCTCAGCGTGCAGTCGGTCAGCGTCGCCGTGCCGCCAAACACGCCCACGCCGCCGCCCGAGTTGCTAGGGGATGAGTTGCCGCTGATCGTGCAGTTGGTCAACGTGGAGATGGCCCACGGAGTATACCCCGCCGCCGCGATTGCTGTCAGAGCTACCGCTAACGGTGCAGTCGGTCAGGGTGGTCGTGCCGCTGTTGTCCAGTCCGCCGCCGTCGGTGGCGTGGCCATCGGTGATCGTCAGTCCGGAGATTGACGCCGTGACACTCGAGTTGACCACGAACACCGTGCTCAGCCCGCCGCCGCTGATCGTCACGCCCGCCGCCGGGCCCGTGATCGTCTGCGTCCCGCTCGGATTGGCCAGCGTGAGCGCAGTGCCGCCCAGGGTGATCGTCTGCATCGTGGCGAATACGGTGGGGTCGAAGGTGATCGTGTTGGCCCCGATGGTTGCATTGGCCAGGGCAATCGCCTGCCGCAGGTCGGTCTCGCCGCCCATTGGCGTGTCGGTCGGATTGTTGACGGTGAAGGCGTTCTGGCCGGGGATCAGGCTCAGGTTCGCCGGGCCCGCGCTGTCGTTGAACTGGGCGATGAAGCCGGCCGGCAGACCCGTGGCGCTGGTGAAGCTGGTACTGTTGCGGGTGCTGAAAGTCAGGATCTGGTCGTTCGTCCCGCCACTCAGCATGAAGCTATTGATCAGCGTGACATGGACCGTGCCTGCCAGCGTCGCGGTGCCGCTGACCGCGAGCTGACTGTAGCCGCCGCTGCCCGGACTGCTGCCGCCAACGTCAATCGCGAGGGTCGCGCCGCTCGTCTGCGTGTAAGTGCCGGTGATGCTCAGGATGCCTGCACTGCCTACCGGGCCGGGGTTCACGGTACCGCTGTTAGTGACGTTGCCGGTGATCGTGCCGGTGCCGGCCACGGTGGCGCCGCTGCCAACTTCGACGCCGACGGTGGAGCTACCGCCGCCCTGGCCGGTGACCGACAGGTTGCCGCCGCTGGAGGTGACTTGCAAGCCGCTGGTGTTCACGTAGACGCCAAAGTCATTGCTACCGGTGGTGTTGCCGCCGGTGCCCATGACCGTGACCGCGCCGCTGCCGCCGGCCGTCACCTCGCCGCCCGTATTGACGTAGACGCCAAAGTTGGTGTTGCCGCCGGCGCCGAGCCGCCGCCCTGGCCGGTGACGCTGACGTTGCCGCCGCCGGAGCCGGAAGTGATCAACGCGTTGGACCCGGTGACCTGAACCCCGAAGTCGTTGCCTCCGGAGGTGGCCCCGCCGGTGCCGCTGACCGTGACCGTGCCGCTGCCGCGGGCCGTGAGCGTGGTCCCGCCCTCGATTTCGACGCCGATATCGGTGCTGCTGGTGCTGCTGCCACCGCCTGTGCCCGTGACACTGACATTGCCACCCGCGGATGCAATCGTCGAGGTGCTGCTCGCCAGCCGGACGCCATAGTTGCTGTTCCCGGTGGTGTTGCCGCCGGTGCCCATGACCGTGACCGTGCCGCTGCCGCCGGCCGTGACCTGGGCGCCCGTATTGACGTAGACGCCATAGTTGTTGCTGCCGGCGCCGAGCCGCCGCCCTGGCCGGTGACGCTGACGTTGCCGCCGCCGGAGCCGGAAGTGACTGCGCGCTGGACCCGGTGACCTGAACCCCCCAATCGTTGCCTCCGGAGCTGGCCCCGCCGGTGCCGCTGACCGTGACCGTGCCGCTGCCGCCGGCGCTGAGCGTGGTCCCGCTCTCGATTTCGACGCCGATATTGGTGCTCGCGGTGCTGCTCCCGCCGCCGGTGCCGGTGACACTCACGTTGCCGCCCGCGGATGTAATCGTCGAGGTGCTATTCGTCAGCCAGACGCCGTAGTTGCTGTTCCCGGTGGAATTGAGTCAGCGCCGATACCGGTGATGGTAACCGTGCCGCTGCCGCCCGCCGTCACCTCGGCCGCGGACTGGACACTAACACCCAGGTTGGAGCCGCCCGCTCCGGTGCCGCCGCCGGTGCCAGTCACCTGCACATTGCCGCCACCGGAGGTGATCTGCGCCGGTCCCGAAAACCTGAACCCCGTAGTTGGTGCCGCCGGTCGTGGCCCCGCCGGTGCCCTGCACGGTGACCGTGCCGCTGCCCCCGGCCTGCACCGTGGCCCCGGTCTCGATCCTCATGCCAAGGTCGGTATTTGAGCTGCCGCTGCCGCCACCCTGACCAGTGACCGAGACGTTGCCGCCGCTGGAGGTCACTTGCGAGCCGCTGCCGATCACGTAGACGCCGTAGTTGTTGTTGCCGCTGCTGTTGCCGCCGGTTCCCATGACGGTGACGGTGCCGCTGCCGCCGGAGGTCTCGACGACACCACCCGAGTGAATCTCGACGCCGTAGTTGACGTTGCCAGTATTGCCGCCGGTGCCGTCGAGTTGCACGGCGCCTGTGCCGCTCTGGACCGTGACGCCGTTGATGTTGATGCCGATGAAGTTGCCCGCGGCCGTGCCAGCCGCGTTGGCCGTCAAGCTCAGGGCGCTCGAGCCGGGTGCCGTCACCGCCGCGCTGACCGTCATGCCTCCGGTGGATGTCAGGCTGATGTTGCCATTGGCGGCGGCGGTCGTCGAGATGGCGCCGCTGACGGTCAGGGCGCCGGTTTGGGCGATCGTCACGTCGGATCCCGCAGCCGTGCCGCTTTGGGTGATGGCCGTCACCGTCAACGTGCTGGCCGTGTTGGTCAGACTGATGGCCCCGCTGGTGCTGTCGCTCGCGTGGAAGCTGGTGACGGTGTTGCTGTTGCCCAGGGTGGTGCCGCTGGCCGCTTGCGTCGTCAGCAGAGCGCCGCTAATGATGCTACTTCCCGACTCGCTGATGGCGCCGGTGGTGGCCGTCAAGGTGACGTTGCCGGTCGAGGTGAGGCTGCCATTGCCGAGGGTGACGTTGACGTCCGCGCTCACGGTGATGCCGCCGGCCCCGTTGCTGGCCGTAGCGTCGAAGGTGATGGTCCCGGTAGTGTCGGTCAGGCTGATGGCGCCCGCCTGGGCCGAGATCCCCGTCCCGGTCACGTCGATGCCGCCGCTATTGGTGACCGTCACCGTCCCGCTGCCACTCTGGGTGATGCCGGTGATGGTCAAGGTGGCGGGATCGTTGGTCAGGCTGATGTTGCCGCTGGTGCTGTTGGCGGCCGAGAAACTGCTGATGGTATTGCCGGCGTTGGTCAGGGTGGTGCCGGTACTGCTGCTGGACGCCACGGTAGCAACGGTGATCGCGGCGCTCTGCGCTATGGAACCGCCGGTGCTGGTCACCTCCAGCGTACCGGAACCGCCGATAGCATGCGCGAGGGAGATGCTGCTGCTGAAGTCGTAGAACAGTGTGGCATTGTCGGTGACCGCGCCGGAGCCCAGGCTCCCGGTCGTGCCGCCGTTGCCGACCTGGAGCGTGCCGGCGTTGATGGTGGTGCCGCCGCTGTAGGTGTTGGCGCCCGAGAGAGTTTCCGTGCCCGTGCCGGTCTTGGTCAATGACGCGCTGCCGTTGATGATGCCGGAGAAGGTGCCGCTGCCGCCCGAGGCGCCGACGGTGATGTTGCTGGTCCCGGTGGCGGGGTCGCTGATGTCGAGGGTCCCCGAACCATTCAGGCCATCGATCGACTGGGCCCCCCACACCTGCAACCAGGTGGCGCCGCTATTGATGGTTACGCTGGAGGTGTTTGGGATGTCCCCGTTGACGTAGGCGGAGTTGATGTACGTGAGGTTCTGTAGTTGGACGTTGCCGGCGGCGATGACGACGTTGCCGGCAAAGGAGTTTTGCACGATGTCGCTGCCCGAGTAACCGGCCGTGTAGGCCAAGATGCCGCCGCCACTGTCGCTGAAGGTGACGGTGGTGTTTCCGGCCCCGGCCCCGGTCCCCGAGATGGTGCCCATCATACCGTCCTGGCCGCCGCTGGCGTCGGTGGTCAACGTGATGGCCTTGCTGGTGGCGATATTGATGTCGGCGAAGGCCCCGCCCTGGTCGAACACGAAGGTCGTGGTGCCGCCGACGTTGTTGACGGTGATCGGCTTGTAGGTGGTGCCGCCGGCGTTATTGATGAGGCCGGCCGTGAATTCAAGCGTGGTGTTGGCGCTGCCGGTGTTGGCGTCGCCGATGGTGATGGGCGCGGTCACGGCGCCGGTGGCGTTGTTGCTGGCGTGAACCAGCGTGCCCTGGCTCAGCGTCGTACCGCCCGTGTAGGTGTTGCTGCCGCTGAGTGTCAGCGTGCCACCCCCGGTCAGCGTCAGTCCGGTGCTGCCGGCGACCACGGAGCTGATGGTATCGGAGTCGCCTGGGGCCACGCTGACAGTCCCCGACACCGCCAGGGTCAGCGTGTTGCCCGTCACGGTATAGCCGCTGGTGTTGAAGTTCAGCGAGCTGGCCGTGATGCCCGTGCCCAGGGTGACCGTCCCGGCACTGCCGGCGAAGACGGCCACGGGATCGTACGCATTGCTCCAGGCCACGTCGCTGGTCCCGTTGAACCAGTCGTTGCTGCTCGTGTCCCAGGTGCCGCTGCCGCCTAGGTTCGTGCCATTGCTCTGATTGGGGTCCCAGGAAAGCGTCTGGACTTCATAGGCGCCAATGTCCACGGTGCCGTTGTCGATGCGCATGGCGCCGCGCTGGTCGCTGGTGACGCCGCCGGGAATGAGGGCGTTACTGCCCGCGTCGATGGCCGGACTGCCGGGCAGCAGGGCCATCGTCTGCGTCGGGCCGCCGTAGTTGCCCAGTGAGGCCAGCAGGGGGTTGAGCGGGGAGGCGATGGTGCCCTTCAGGTCGGAGGCGACCGAGCCGGAGCTGCCGTCGGTCTTGCCGATCAGGTTGTAGCCGTTGTCGGTGTTGATCGACCCAGAAATATCTGGGCCGATGCTCGCGGTGTTGCCGGCGACAATCGAGTTGCCGAGGATCAGTGTCGAATCATTGTCGATTGCGCCGCCGGGGCCGCCGGATGTCACTGTGTTGCCGGAGAAGGTGGAGTCGGTCACCTCGACCGTGCCCGACTCGTTCTTGATGGCGCCGCCGTCCTGGGACGAGTTCCCGACAAACGTATCGTTGGTGACAACGACGGTGCCGCCCGCGAAGTTATCGACAGCGCCGCTCCAGATGGCCGAATTGTCGCTGAACGTGTCGCCTACGAGCGTCATGACGTTGAACTTGTTGTACAGGGCGCCACCGATCTGGGATGCGGAGTTGTCCGTGAAATTGCAGTCGGTGACCGTGAGCGTCCCCTGGCTGTAGATGGCCCCGCCGTAGGTGCCGATGCCGTCGATGAGGCTCAGGCCGGAGATGGCCACGGTGACGTTGGTGTCGAGGCTGAACATCCAGGACTGATTGTTGCCGCTGACGGTCAGCTCGTTCGCGCCGAGTCCGTCCACGTCCACGTTGGCCGTGAACGCCGGCAGCGCCGTGCCGGCGAGCGTAATGGTGCCGCCGTCCAAGCTTGCGTCGAAGGTAATGGTGCCGCCGCCGACAGCGTTAGTCAGGTTGATGGCGTCGCGCAGCGACAGGTCTCCCGCGGGCTCGGAGCCGGAGCCCGTGCCGTCGTCGCTGGTGTTGACGAGGAACGGCGAACTCTGCGTCTGGAAAGCGCCGATGTCCACGGGACTGTCGAGGCCGAAGCCGCGCTGGTCGGTGGTCGGTGCGCCGGAGGACGTGCCGGCACCGATGGCGGGGCTGCCGGGCAGCGAGAGCCATCGTCTGCGTGGGCCCGCCGTAGTAGCCCAGCGCGGTAAGGTCGGGGTTGATCGGGCTGCCGCCGGTGCCGACTTGATTGCCGTTGACACCGTTGCTGATGCTGCCGGCGATGCCGGTGCCGGTGCCGATGAGGTTGTAACTGCCGTTGAAATCGTAACTGTCGCGACCATCGACGTCGGGATCCGTGCCGGCCGTGTTGCCGGCGTCGATCGTGTTGTTCAGCGTGACCGTGTCGTCCGTGTACAGCCCGCCGCCGCTACCGCCGGCGGCGGAATTGTCGCTGACAGTGCAGTTGGTCAGCGTCAGCGTGGATGAGGGTTCGCCGGTGTCGTAAATGCCGCCGCCGTTGTGGCCGGAGCCGGCGGAGTTGCCGCTGATGGTGCAGTTGGTCAGCGTGGCCGCGCCGGTGTTGCCCATGCCGCCGCCGTTGCCGGTAGCCGTGTTGCCGCTGATGGTGCAGTCCGTCAGGGTGGCCGTGCCGGCGAGGCTGAGACTGCCGCTGTTGCCGTTGACGAGGCCGCCGTTGAAGGCGGCGTTGTTGCCGCTGATGGTGCAGTCGGTCAGCGTCAGCGTGGCGTTCCTGGTGTTGTACAGGCCACCGCCGTTGTGGGCCGTGTTGCCGCTGATGGTGCAATTGGTCAGCGTCAGCATGACCGAGCTGCCCTGGCTGTACGCGCCGCCGCCGCTGGCGCTGGCGGTATTGCCGCTGATGGTGCAGTTGGCCAGCGTGGTCGTCCCAAGGTCGTACAGGCCGCCGCCGTTGCCGCTCACGTTGCCGTCGGTGATCGTCACTCCCGAGATGGACGCCGCGACACTCGCATCGACCTGGAACACCCGGCTGGCGCCGCCGCCGCTGACCGTCACGCCCGCCGCCGGGCCGTTGATGGTCACGCCCTGGGCGATGGTCAGTGCCCCGTTACTCAGAGTGATGACGCTGTCCGCGGGCAGGCTAAAATTGATGGTGTTGGTGCTGGCGCTCGACCCCGCGGCGAGGTTATTGATTGCATAGCGCAACGAACCGGTATCCGCGGCGCTGTCGCTGGTGTCCGTCACCATGAACGTGGACGGCAGCCAGCGTTCCTCCAGCATCTCCACGGCCGGGAGGGGCAGGGCCGGGCGAGCCCGCCGGGCGGCCCTGCGAACCGTGTGCGTGACGGGGCGAGTGAACAAGCTGCGGATCCAGGATCGCATCGTCATGGCAAACTCCCAGGCAGGACGCAGAACCGACCGCCCCGTCGGCGGAAGGAGGCAAGGAGACAACAGTGTCACGCAGGTCCCGAGGCGCGGACCGTCGCCGCGACCTCACCGAGACACTCGGCGGGGACCACGAAGGAACTCTCCAGCAACGTCTCGTCGTCGTTGATCAGGTCGGGGAAGCGCCGCGGCAGCACGGCCACGGCGAAGACTTCCTGGACGCCGGTTATCACGCCCGAGCAGCAGCTTGGTGGAGCGATTCGGCCCCGGTACAATAAGCGCGGGAACGCCTGACAGGGGAAGCAACCATGCCCGTACACGATTGGATCCGCGTTGATGCCGGCATCTTCCACGACTTTCACACGGCGTGGGTGGCCGCGCTGCAGAATACACTTAACGATGGTTTGCTGACCGGGAGGCTATTACGCCCTGGCCGAGCAGCACGCGGGAAAGACCATTGGCGACGTGCTGACCCTGCACGCCAGTGTGGCTCCCCGCGGGCCTCTGACCCTGCCCCTGCCGCCGGCCCCGGACACGGGCGGGCTGGCCGTGGCCGAGGCGCCTCCCCGGACGCGCCGCAAGCAGTCCGTGGAACCGGCTTTCTTGCGCCGCCGCCGCTCGCTGGCCATTCGCCACGTCAGCGGGCATCGCCTGGTGGCTTTGTTGGAGATCGTGTCCCCGGCGAACAAGGATCGCGCCCGCCACGTCGAGGAGTTCACCAACAAGGTCCTGTCCGCCCTGGACATGGGCGTCCATGTGCTGCTGGTGGACCTGTTCCCGCCCGGCCCCCGCGACCCCGATGGTCTGCACGGTATCCTTCTGCGGCAGCTGGAGGACTCGGACGAACCTTACCAACTGCCTGACGGCGAGCCGCTGACGTTGGCGAGTTACGCCGCCGGACCGGGGGTGGAGATTTACCTGGAGCACGTCGCCGTCGGGGCCGTGCTGCCCGAGATGCCGTTGTTCCTGCGTCCGGACCGCTATGTGAACGTGCCGCTGGAGCCGACCTACCAGGCTGCCTATCGCGGTCTGCCGGCGTTCTGGCGCGAGGTCCTGGAAAGGCCGTCGCCGCCTGCCGTGTGAGTCGTTCCCCCTGGGGTCCCCACTGCGAAACGGGCGTTCGACTCCCGGGTGCCGTGTTATAATCCGGGAAAAGGGGTGACGCATGAGCCAGATCACGGTGCAAGTGCAGATCTCGGTTGCATTCCGCGAACTCGGGTACAGCGACGAGGAACTCCGCCGGGAAGTGCCTGTTCTCCTGGTCCTGAAGCGCTTTCGCCAGGGGTTGATTTCCTCGGGCAAGGCCGCCCACATTCTTGGCTGGTCGCGCCGGGACTTCCTCGACCTGCTCAGCCGGGAAGGGATTCCCCTGTATGACCCCGCGGAGGAGGAGTTGGCCGAGGAATGGCAGACGGCCCAGCGGTTCGGGGTCGGCCAGTGACGACCGTCATTGCGGATGCGACGCCGCTGATTTACCTGGCCGCCATCGGCAAGTTTGACCTGCTGGGCGTCCTGTAGGGGAGGATCGTCATCCCCTGCGCCGTCTACGATGAAGTTGTGATCCAGGGAGCCGGGCGCCCGGGCGCCGCCGAGACGGCCGGGGCTGCTTGGGTTGATCGGCAGGCGGTCAGCGACCCGGCCAAGGTAACCAGCCTCCTGACCCATCTGGATAGCGGAGAGAGCGAGGCGATCGTCCTGGCGGACGAACTGCACGCCGACCTCGTCGTCATGGACGAATCGGCCGGCCGCCGCGTGCTCGCCGGACGAGGGATCGCGTTCATCGGCACGGTTGGGGTGCTGATGCAGGCCAAGCAGCGGGGCCTGATCGCCGCCCTGAAACCGGAATTGGACCAACTCCGCGCCTGCGGGTTTCATCTCACCGACCGCGTTTACCGGGCCTGCCTGGTCGCCAGCGGGGAATAGGTCCGCGGATCGCATCGTCATGGCAAACTCCCAGGCAGGACGCAGAACCGACCGCCCCGTCGGCGGAAGGAGGCAAGGAGACAACAGTGTCAAGCAGGTCCCGAGGCGCGGACAGTCGCGGCGACTTCACCGAGACACTCGGTGGGGACCACGAAGGAACTCTCCAGCAGCGTCTCGTCGTCGTTGATCAGGTCGGGGAAGCGCCGCGGCAGCACGGCCACGGCGAAAACTTCTTGTACCCCGCTCTCAAACTTGAGCAGGGCGACCGTCGCGCCGCGGTACAGGTCCACGACGCAGACGCCGCAGGTCCGCTCCTCGGGGGCGAGCCGCTCGGTGATCGGGATGCCGCTGAAGACGGCCGACTCGCGGACCTGCGACAGGCCGACAAAGGCGAGATTCCCGGCGAAGTCGAGGCCGCGCGTGAACCCCGGCAGGGCGGCGACCGCCTCGTACCGCCCGGTGTTCAGGTCCACGATGCCGAGCGTCCCCGAGCCCGACTCGCAAACCCATAATCGGCCGCCATACCAGCGCGGCGAGTGGGGCATCGACAGGCCCCGGCACAGGATGTCGCCGGAGTCCACATCCATCAGGATGCCGCCTTTGGCCTTGTTGGGCCGCCAGCCGCCCATCGCGTTGGTTTCGCCCAGGGCGGTGACGTACTTCGGCTGGCCGTCCACCATCGCCAGGCCGTTGAGGTGGCAGCGGTCCGACGGCTCCAGCTCGGTGACGAACGGCGGCCGCCAGCGCGGCACGAAGCTCGACTCGGGGTCAAGCGTGGCCAGGCAGGAGAAGCGGGTGTTGGCGAACCAGAGCTGACCGCCGGTGCCATAGGCCATCTCGTGGATCTGCACATTGCCGGTGAAGTGGCTGGAGCGCGGCAG
Source organism: uncultured Planctomycetota bacterium (assembly GCA_963827935.1). Classification (GTDB taxonomy): domain Bacteria; phylum Planctomycetota; class Planctomycetia; order Gemmatales; family Gemmataceae; genus DATFNV01. The sequence continues at coordinate 354,343 of CAWHCN010000011.1, forward strand.
GAAGCAAGCGTCGTGCGTGCCGGCCGGCTCCAGGCGGCGGGCAACATCGGGCACGTCGCGGAACTCCCAGACCTGGAGGGTGGTGCCGATGGCCAGCCGGGCGCCGCCATCGGCCAGGGCCAGGCCCATCGGGGCCTGGAAGGCGCGGAAGTGGGTGTTGAGATGGTCCCCCTCGTCGCGGACCATCACGAGCTTGCCGGCCTGGTAGGTGGTGACCAGCAACGACGCGCCCAACTGCCGCAACAGGGCAGGGAAATTCGGCGTATGCGCGGCCCGCAATGGCCCCGGATCCTCTGTCGGGCTGGCGGGGGCGGCTGGCACACTGAACTGCTCGCGACCGTCCTCCCTGATCGGATGCGGCTTCTGTCGCACAGGGACACGTTGCATGGCTATGTTGTTCTCCACCTGCGTACCACGGCGCCGCAACGGGGCGGCCCGGCCTCGTCCATCACTCCGGCCCCGGGATCGATCCCGGGGGCAGACATCGCAACAGGCGTCGGGTGTCGTTTCCGCGAGATCGCATCACGCGAGTTTTTGTGAGAAGGCGGGATTGCCCGCGACCCAGCCCGGGACTCGAGTGTCGATCCGGTGACGAACTGGTGTCGAGAGCGTTTTGTGGCCGACGGGATGGCCCCGTGCAAGCCGTGAGGAGGGGGATCCTGGCGGGATCAGCGGGAACGAAATCGAAGGCGGGCTGCCGATCGGGCTTGCGGCGCGTGACGGTCCCGTTGCGAAACCGGGAAGTCCCGAAAACGCGCTGGGTAAAGTTGTGAAGCCAGGAATCACGCATGCGTATCCTCGCGACAGTGGGAGGAGGAGTCTCGGGGACGACACTGTCCTCTCACAGAGTCGATACTGGCTTGCGGGTGCGCCGGCAAGTCTTCTGCGCAGGGGGCAATCCCACCGACTCTCCTCACAATGCTTACACGGGCGTGGCGAATGGTTATTCACAGGCCGGTCGCAATTTTCTTGCGGGGGCTGATAACGGGTGGCGGGTCGGCAGCAGGGTATGCCAGCGTAAGCGCTTGGCTTCAGAACGGTTGTGGCAGAATGAGAGATCATCCGGCAAATGCGTGCCGTGGGACCTTCGCACAGTGGTTCCCGGCTAAGTGGACAGCTCGCTTTGCTTTCAATGAACAAGGCCCCGCTACCCGGGCGAGAGGTGTCGTGCTCGGGCAGCGATCTTACGGTGTGCGCGTATTTTCGACGCCACCGCCCCAAGCGGCTCGGCTTGAGATCGACCTCGCCTACTTCCCCGACGTCGTCTGTTGCCCCGCCGACCCTGCTCAGATCGGCACCACTTGCAGCCCTAACTCCCGCGCTTTGCGCTGCAGCGCTTTGACCTGACGCTCCTGCTGCTTGACTTCTTCGGCTGCCGTGCTCTCACGGCGATACGCTTCCCCACGCGTGATGAGGCGATAGAAGAGCTTCGCCAGCTTGTGGGCTGTCGCCCTGATGGCGCTGCCTATCCCCAGCCGGGCCCGCAGGCGGCGCAGGAAATTACCCAGCACGCTCTTACTTCTGAGCAAGGACCGCGCCGCCAGCCGAAACGCCCTGGCCACCCGGCTGGCCGTCTGGGCGGGATAGCGGATCCGCTTGCCCGATTGGTGCTTGCGGCGCCAGCGTCGTCCAGGCCGCGAAGTGCTTGTCCGTCGGGAAACGTGCCGCCAGGTCCGGGCCTGTCTCCGACAAGACCGTCAGCACCGTGCTGGCGCCCAGACCGTCCACTTCCGTGACACGCACGCCCGTCAACTGGAAGATCAAGGCGTCGGCGTCGAACTCCGTCGGGCGGTTGCGACTCTTGGGCGCGGCCTTCTGGGACTCGGGCAACGGACGCCCCTGGGTCTTGTCCGGCATCGGCCCGGCCGCCTTGGCGTACTCCCGGTCACAGACATGGAGCTGATTCTGGTAGAAGTCCCAGGCCTTGAGCAGTTGTTTCAGCTCGAACAGGTGGGCCGCGTCCCAGGTCCCTTCCAGGGCCTTGGCAATCTCCTCGCGGCTCTTCTTGCAGCTGGGATCGCGCATCGCCGCCAGCGTCTGGGGGTCACGCTGCCCCTGGGCGATGGCACGCAGGATGCGCATGCCGGTGACGCCGGCGATGCTCGACACGGCCAGGTCCAAATGAACATTCATCTGGACCAGCACTTTGAGCATCATCTGCAAGAGCTTGGCTGCCTCGGTGATCAGATGCTCGCGATGCCGCCACAGCGTCCGCAACGCCAGCACCTCGTGCGCGGGTCGAAAACAGCTCTTGAGCTGGCCACAGGCGTGCATCTGCTGCAGCCAGACCGCATCGCAAACGTCGGTCTTCTTCTTGAGGTTGCGGGCCAGGCTGCGTGGATCGACCACCACCACTTCGAAGCCCTGGCTTTCCAGGAAGTCGCATAAGCACATCCAGTAGACGCCGGTCGATTCGAGCACGACGCTCGTGACGCCGCAGTGGCGTAACCACTCGGCCAGCGTCTGTAGGTCGGCGGTATAGACGCCGAAGCTACGCACGGGCTGCGGATCGCAAGCGGGGTCGACGGCGACGACGTGGCTGGCGCTGCCGACGTCGATGGCGGCGGCACAGGGCCGGACGATGCGGGGCGGCGGGATGGGCTGGCGTGTCTTCTTCCGAGGCATGAGGACCTCCAACGACGGTGAGGGACGGGCGAAGAAAATGTCGGCGGAGGATGGGTCGAACGAAGGACGAGACTTTCAAGCGGGCTCGCGGCACCAAGGAAAGTGAAGCCGACCCAAGGGCCAAGCTCAAGCACGGGCTCAGAGGCACCAGATCAAACGCGGCCACCGCGCTCCGCCGCCACAAAGAAGAGCTAGAGAAGCGCAGTGCGAACGGAAAGCCGATGGCCTGTCAGGTTCATAGCGGAACGTGTGCCAGGGACTGGCATCAGCCCTCAAGCTGGTCCTTTGCCGGCAGCGCCTGTCCGCATACACGGAATTATATGCGACCTGGCGCCTGGCGCCGAAATGTGAAGGCGCATGTCGTTATTTGACAAGGGATTGCGACTCGTGCGCCAAGTCGCATATAATTCCCGGCGAATTTAGTACAAAGTGGGAATTTGCACGAATCCGCCGCCAGTGCCGGCAGCGGGCTGGTTCCACCACTCGGGCTTGCCTTCAGCAACGGCCGCCGATATGAGCCGCCATCTTCCCGCGCTCGCGGAGTCGCCAATCGTCGGACCGATGTGGGGTACCTGCCCGGGGGCGCCTGAGGGTGGATCATCATGCCCTGCGCATTCGTTCGTAGGTTCGCTGTCGCGGCGGTGTTGCTGCTCGGGCTGCCGGCATTGGCCGCGGCCCAGGGTGGGGGGCCGGAGTCGCCGTTTCCGCCGGCGCAGCCGCACAGTCCGGACGAAGTGCTGCCGCAGAGTGCGTTCTCGACCGAGGCGCCGCCGCCCAGCCAGTTGACACCACCGGCCCCGCCGCCCGCCGCTCCGCTGGTGGATGGGCCGATGCAATCGCCGTTCAGCGGGGCGCCCTGGGCCAGCCCCGCGGTCGGGCACGTCCCCTACGCGGCCAGCTATCGCGGCAACTGGCTGCCCGATGAATCGGTCGGCGGCCAAAACGCCCACCTGGGCATGCTCCGCAACGACCTGTCCGTGCGCTTTCCCCTCTGGCAGACCGACACCGACGAGGTGTCCGGCAATATCCGCGTGCAGGCGCTGTGGGTCAACACCAACGCCATCCTGCCCAGCACCAACCAGGCGTTCCCCGATCAGTTGTGGGATATTCGCGCGGGGGCCAGCTACCGGCATCTGTTCGAGAACGGCTGGATCGCCGGCGGCGGCTTCAGCATCGGGTCGGCCAGCGACGAGCCGTTCCACAGCATCCACGAAATCACGGGCGGCATGAACGCCTTCCTGCGCGTCCCGCAGGGAGACCACAATGCCTGGCTCTTCTCGCTGAGCTACTCGCCGACGGGGGAATTGAACTTCCCCGTCCCCGGCGTGGCCTTCGTCTGGGTGCCCAACGACCAGTTGCGCATGAACATCGGCCTGCCCTTCATGATCATGTACCGGCCCACGGAGGATGTGACCCTGGAGGCCTCGTACATGCTGCTAACGACGATCCATGCCCGGGCGACCTACCGCATCACCAAGCCGGTGCGGGTTTACATCGGGTTTGATACGTCCAATGAAAGCTGGTATCGGGTCGGCCGCATCGACACCGAGGATCGCCTGTTCTACTATGAGGATCGAGTTGCGGTCGGAGCCCAGATGAACCTCGGACGGACATACTTGTTCGACGTCTCGACCGGCTACGACTTCGATCGCTTCTTCTTCGAGGGGCAGAACTCGAACGATCGCAGCTTCAACCGGGTGGATGTGGGATCGGCGCCGATCCTGTCGATCCAGGCCCAGTTGCGCTGGTGAGGGCGCGAATTTCCCCCCTCGCCCCGGTACTCCGGGGAGAGGGGAGTGCTTGCCCCCTCTCCCCGGAGTACCGGGGCGAGGGGAGCAATCATTGCCGCGAGATCGGCCGTCATGCTCACGATCCCCCAGCGGCTGGCGTTGGCGGTGCAGCACCATGAGGCCGGGCGCCTCGACCAGGCCGAGGAGTTGTACCGCGGCATCCTGCAGGATGAGCCGCAGCAGCCGCAGGCGCTACACCTGCTGGGCGTGCGCCTGCACCAGGCCGGCCGGCACCACGAAGCACTGGACCTGATGCAGCAGGCGCTGGCGGCCCAGGGGCCCGAGCCGAACCTCCACAGCAACCTGGCGGCCGTCACCCTGGCCCTCGGCCGGCTGGTCGAGGCCGAAGCTCACTGCCGCGAGGCGCTGCGCCTCAATCCCCATCTTCCCGATGCCTGGTGTAACCTCGGCATCACTCTGCGCCGCAAGGGTTTGCCCGTCGAGGCCATGCAGGCCCTGCGCGAGGCCCTGCGCCTTCGGCCGCATCACGTCGAGGCCGGGCGCCACTTGCGGGAAGTCGCCTCGGCGCCGCCGCTGCCACCCCAGCTGGCCGTGCTGCTGGCCCGCCTGAAAGAGCGGGTCCGCCTCGCTCCAGCCAACCCGCAGCTCCGCTACGACCTGGGCCTGATGCTGCTGGCCGCCGGCCAGCCGGGGCCGGCGGCTCAGCACCTGGAAGAAGCGCTCCACTTGCGGTCCGACTTTGTCGAAGCCTGGACCAGCCTCGGCACCGCCCGGCAGCAACTGGGCCAGGCCGACGAGGCGGTCCGCTGCTACCGGTCGGCCCTGCGGGCAAACCCTGCCCATGCGCCGGCCCACACTCTCCTGGGCTATGCGCTCAAATCGCTGGGTAACACTGATGAGGCGCGGGCCGAACTGCTCGATGCCGTGCGCCTGGCCCCTAACGATTCGCAGGCCCTCTATTTTCTGAGCGAGCTGGCGGCGGCCGGGGCGTATTGTTTTCCAGACGAGGAGATGCGGCGGCTGGCGGCGCTGGCGGCCCAACCGGATTTGCCCATCGACGATCGCTGCCGGCTGCATTTCGCCCTGGCCCAGCTCCTGGACCGCTCCGGCGCCTACGACCAGGCGTTCGCCCACTGTCGCCAGGCCAACGCCCTGCGGCAAGAGATCGACCGGCGCTGCGGCAACATCCACGACCCGGCCGCCCAGAGTCTCTTCGCCGATCGGCAGATGGCTTTCTTCACCCAAGCCTACTTCGACCAGCTGCGGTCGTTTGGATCGGACAGCGACGTGCCGATCTTTGTCGTCGGGATGCTCCGCTCCGGGACGACGCTGGCCGAGCAGATCATTGCCAGCCATCCCCTGGCCCACGGTGCCGGCGAGCTGCGCGACATCGGACACCTGGTTGTCACCCTGGGACAGCGGCTGGGCGGGGTTGACGAATACCCCTACTGCCTGGCCCGGCTCGACCCGGCCACGGCCCGGGCCCTGGCCGACGAATATCTCCAGAGGCTGCGGCAACTGGGCGGCTCGGCCGTCCGCGTCGTGGACAAGTTTCCGACCAACTTCCTGTACCTGGGGCTGATCGCCACGCTGTTCCCGCGGGCCCGGATCGTCCACTGCCACCGCGATCCGGTCGATACCTGCCTTTCGTGCTATTTCCAGAACTTCGGCGATCCGTTGCCGTTCAAGTTGGACCTGGCCCACCTGGGGCACTACTACGGCGACTACGAGCGGCTGATGGCGCACTGGGTGCGGGTCCTGCCGCTGCCGATCTTCGAGCTGTCCTACGAGGAGTTGACGGCCGATCAGGAGGGGGTGAGCCGCCGCCTGCTGGCGTTTTGCGGACTGGAGTGGGTCGAGCGCTGCCTGCGTTTCAACGAGACCGCCCGGGCCGTGCAGACGGCCAGCGCCTTGCAAGTCCGGCGGCCGATGTACCGCAGCTCCGTCGGCCGCTGGCGGCATTATGAGGCTCACCTGCAACCCCTGTTGCAGGCCCTTGGGCGGAGATAGTGGTTGATCCCTCTGGAGGGAAAGGAGCAAGAGCGCGATTAGGATTAGGATTATGATTAGGAAGAGTAGCAGGAGGAGCACTTCGGGCTACCGCACGTTCCGGGCGACCTCCTCCTCCTAATCCATTTCCTAATCCTAATCCTAATCCTAATCCTAATCCTGCCCTTACTGTATCTCTCTCAGTAAACCCGCCACTCCCGCCTCACCCACATCCCCTCCCCTTTCCGATTCCCTCTTCAGGTCCCCTTGCTCCTACCGGCGTTGACCCCATGATTGAAGCGATTGCCACCAGCAATACCGGCCTGAACGCGAGCCAGTCGCAGCTTAACACGACCGGGAACAACCTGGCCAACCTGAGCACCACCGGCTTCAAGGCCAACCAAACGACCTTCCAGGATCTGGTGTACACCAACCTGACGTTGCCCGGCGGGGCCGGCCCGAATTCGCCGCCGGTGGGGACACAGATCGGCCAGGGCGTCGGCCTGGCCAGTACGGATAAAACGTTTGCGCAGGGACCGTTGCAAAACACCGGCCAGTCGCTCAACGTCGCCATCGACGGCAACGGCTTCTTCCAGGTGAAGGCGGCGAACGGGTCGGTGCTCTACACTCGCGGCGGGTCGTTCCAGCTCGACTCACAAGGCCGGCTGGTGACCTCCGACGGGTCCCTGGTGCAGCCGCCCATCACGGTGCCATCCAACACCACGACGGTTACTATCGCTGCCAACGGCACGGTATCGGTGGTGACATCGTCGGCGCCTAACACGTCGCAGGTGGTCGGCAACCTCACGCTGGTCCGCTTTGCCAATCCACCGGGGCTGAACAGCGTGGGGAACAACCTCTACGCTGCCACGTCCGCGTCGGGCAGCCCCGTGACCAATACCCCCGGCCAGTCCGGCACCGGATTGCTGCGGCAGGGGTTCCTGGAGGGGTCCAATGTCGATCCGACGACCGAGTTGGCCAACCTGTTGATTTCTCAGGAGTGGTTTGTGGCTAACGGTCATGTCGTGCAAACCGCGTCGGAGATGTTGTCTGCCACGACGGATCTGGTGGCCTAACCTTCCAAATTGCCCTTGCCCGCGCCCGTCAGGCCGAGTATGAGCCCATCGCTTCCTTCTCGAGGGAGTCTGGGACCTATGATGCGACGGGGCGGGAAACTGGGCAGGCGCATCCTCGACGTGTTGGGCCTGCTGGGCACGCTGGTGGCGGGAGCTTCGTGCCAGGACCTGCCGGGCCCTGTGGCCGTGCCGTCGTTCCGTCAGCCGGAAGGGCGGACGGTGGTGCAGGAAGGGGAAGTGACCCTGGCGGATGGTGCCGAAACCGCGGTCCGCTACAAGAAAGCCTTCGCGGCGCCGCCACGTCTGGTCATCGTCGAATTCCGCGAATCGTGGTTCAAGGACAAGCCCTTCGCCAAGAGCGATTTCGTCTTCCTCCAGCAGGAGGCCACCGCCTTCCGCGTGCTGAACTCGCATGCCGAGCCGGGTCAGCCGGGACAAGCAACAGTGAAGTGGCGTGCGGAGGGAGTGCTGGCCGCGGTGCAGCCCGCCGTGGCCCCGCCCAGCCTGGCCGTCCTGGCGAGCAGGGGCACGCCGACGCCGGAGCAAATCACCGCCGTCATCAAGGGCATAGGCGGCACGGTCACAGTGGACCCGGCCGGGTCGACGCACCCCATCCTGACCATCGACTTGCACCATACCGGCGTGACCGATGCCGACCTGGAAGCGCTGCACAGCCTGGGCCAACTGCGGACCCTGAACCTCGGCGGCACGGCCATCACCGACGCGGGGCTCAAGTCGCTCGCCGACCTGGGCCTGCTGCAGGTCCTGCTGCTCAGCGAAACGCGCGTGAGTGACGCCGGCCTGCAATACCTGGCACGGCTGACGCAGCTTCGGGAGGTCAGCCTGTATCACACCCGCGTGACCGACGCGGGCCTGGTCTCCCTGAAGGGCCTGGCCAACTTGCATGACCTGACCCTGAGCGGCTCGCACATCACCGACCGGGGCCTGGTCCAACTCACGGGCCTCAAGAACCTACGGCACCTGTACCTCAGCCAGACCGGCAGCAGCAAGACCGGCGTGCAGGACCTCAAGAAGGCGCTGCCGAAGCTGGAGATTATCCAGTAATAGTCCGTTTAGCCGCGGGTCGAAGGCCCGCGTGGCACACCGGGCGTGCTTCGTGCAATGCGCGGCCCCGTCTCCCGGTGGCTCCAGGTCAACTCCGCACCGCGGCCTCGGCAACCGGTGTGGTGTGCCCGGGCGCGGAGACTTATAATCACGACCGCGTCGTCGAGACCGTCGAGGCGATCAAGGTAAGGGACCCGTGCCCGAGCTGCCGGAAGTGGAAACCGTGGTGCGCGACCTTCGCCCGCTGCTGACCGGGCGACGCCTGGGAGCCGTTCAAAGCAGTGGTCAGGCGCTGCGCCACCCGTGGTCGAAAGAGTGGGACCTTAGTCTGGCCGGGCGTCGCGTCGAGGTGGTCGGCCGGCGCGGCAAGTGGATCGTCCTTTCTCTGGACCGGTCGCTGTGCCTTGTCTTTCACCTGGGCATGAGCGGGCAGTTAACCGTGGTGCCGGCCGCCCAACCGCCGCCGGACCACACGCACCTGATGATCGACCTGCTGGCTCTCGGGCAGCCCGAAGCGCCAGCGAGGAAGAAGAACTCCCTCGCTGGCGCTTCGGGCCGCCCAAGCCCCGCGCTGGGCCCGGGCCGGCAGCAACTGCGGTTTCGCGACATTCGCCGGTTCGGCAGTGCGAGACTTTTTACCGATCCGGAATTGCAGCGGTTTTTCACCGAATCGGGCCTCGGCCCCGAGCCGTTCGACCTGGAGGCCGCAAGCTGGAAGGCTACCCTGGGCCGCACCGAGCGCGTGCTGAAGGCCGTGTTGCTCGATCAGCGCGTCCTGGCCGGGGTGGGCAACATCTACGCGGACGAATCGCTGTTCGAGGCGCGGCTGCATCCGGCACGGATCGCCAGCGGCCTGAGTGCCGCCGAGGCGGAGCGGCTGCGGAAGGCCGTTGGCAAGGTCCTGGCGCAAGCCATCGCATACCGCGGGTCGTCGATCCGCGACTACGTTGGAGGCTCCGGCCTGCGCGGCGGCTACCAGGACGAGTTCCGGGCGTACAAGCGCACCGGCCTGCCGTGCCGGCGCTGTCGCACGCCGATCGAGTGTCTGCGCTTGGCCGGACGGTCAACGCATTACTGTCCGCGCTGTCAGCCTGATTCCGTTTAGCAGCCGCCCTCCGGACGGCGGCTAAACGATTTGGCGGGTCACCATGTCCTACCGTGCCTTCAAGCGTCTGCTCGGCGAGACCAGCCTGGAGCGCAAGTGTCGCTTCCTGTTCACTGTCTTCATCCTGGTGCTGATCGTCCTGAGCTTCCTGCTCTACTCGCGGCAGACCGAGTCGTTGGCCTATCGCCAGTTGGAAGCCAGCTCGCGGCTGCTGGTCCCCTCGCTGGTGGCGGAGCAGCATCATGCGGAGGCGAAGGAAGAGCAGGCCGCGGCCATCGACAAGGCGATGGCCGACCTGCGCGTCCGCTGGGACGACCGCCTTTGGCCGCGCGACAAAGACGCCGGCGCGGCCGACAAAACGGAGGAAGAACGACGGCGGCAGAAGGGCTATTACAGCCGCAGCTTCCTCAAGCCGGACGACCCGGAGAAAAGGCCGCAGGACATCGCCGGCAACGACCGCCTGCACGAGTTCCAGAGCGACCCCAATGCCTACGAATACAACGAGCAGCAGCTCTCGCAGGGGAAGAATTATTACTACGCGGCCATCCGCGCCAGCCAGTCGTGCATCGACTGTCATTACCACGCCACCAACGCGAAGGGCGAGCCGGTAGCCCCGGGCGACTTGCTGGCGGTCCTGAAGATCGAAATGGGGACCGGCGACATCGAGGCCGCCGTCCATCGCAACCGCGCTCTCCTCCTCACCACCGGCCTGGTGACGGCCCTGCTCATCATGGGCGGCAGCTATGTCATCGTCCGCTACGTCATCGTCAAGCCGGTCAAGCACCTCAAGGAGGTAAGCGACGCCATCGCCGCCGGCGAGCTGAATGTCCGCAGCGAAATTCAGACCGGCGACGAGTTCGAGGACCTGAGCCATGCCTTCAACCGCATGCTGCGCAACCTGGTCAGCATGCAGGATCGGCTGCGCAAGGTGAATGCCGACCTCGATCGCAAGGTGGACGAGTTGGCCCAGGCCAACATGGCCCTGTACGAATCCAACCGCCTCAAGGGCGATTTCCTGGCCACCATGAGCCACGAGCTTCGCACGCCGCTCAACAGCATCCTGGGCTTCAGCGAGGTGCTCGTCTCCAGCGAGGGGTTGAGCGACAAGCAGCAGCGCTGGTCGCGCAACATCCAGTCGTCGGGCGAACGCCTCCTGAGCCTGATCAACGACATCCTCGACCTGGCCAAGATTGAAGCCGGCAAGATGCAGGTGCGGCTGGCGGACCTCAGTGCCTACGATGTGTGCGAGGGGTTGATCGCGATGTTCCGTCCCCTGGCCGAAAAGAAGAACATCGAGTTGCGCAGCCGGCTGGAACAGGGGATCCCGCAGCTACGCCAGGACGTGGTCAAACTGCAGCAAATCCTGTCCAACCTGCTGTCCAACGCCATCAAGTTCACGCCCGAGGGAGGGCGGGTGCTGTTGCTGGCCGAGGCCGATCCGCTTCATATTGTCTTGACCGTCACCGACACGGGCGTCGGTATCGCTCCGGAGGAACAGGAGTTGGTCTTCGAGAAGTTCCGCCAATCGGGCAACCCGCTGACGCGCGAGCACGCCGGCACCGGGCTGGGTCTCTCGATCGTGCGCGAGCTGTCGAAGCTGTTGGGCGGCGAGGTGACACTGCAAAGCGAGCTGGGCCGGGGGAGTACGTTTACGGTCCGACTCCCCCTGCAACTGAGCGAGGAGCCACGCCTGGAGTTCGACCTGGCTCACGAGGGAATCGACCTGTCCAAAGCGCAGCGGGTGGACGTGCGCCTGTACGCGGGAGCGGGGCCGGCGGCACCGGGCGAAGGGACGTGAACGCGGTGCGACGCCCTTCAACCCGCGCGACCGAATCTCCGCTGGACAGGCTCGCTTGTCCTCGGCAGAATGCCTGCTGCCTTCGCGGAGCCGCGCCCAGGTCCGCCGCGCGAACCGCTTCTGGCCTATGCTCGGGGAGGAATCCCGATTTTCCCGCCTTCAGGAACTGCATGTGTACAAGCGCATCGTTGTTAACCTCCTCAAGTATGCCCTTGCCGTTGGCTTGATGGTCTATGTCGTCTGGTCCAACTGGGGCGATCCACGCGGCACGGTGGGGAAGATCACCGTGGGCGAGGCGAAGCCCGACGGCGACGTCAGCGGCGAGGTAGTGACCTACGCCGCCAACGACTCCATTACCATTCGAGAGCAGGACGGCCAGGAGATCCCCCTGGCGCTCAAGGCCAATGGCAAGACCACGATCGTGGGTCCCGGGGATGAACCGCTGCCGCAAGGGCAGGCGATCCGTCCGGGGGACACGGTCACGGCCGAGTCCATCTCGCGCGGCCTGGCCTATGTGTGGCAGCGCCATGCCGTCGAGCACGTGCCGGTTCACTGGGGGTACTTCACGCTGGCATTCCTGATCGGTTTCGTGTCCATCATCAGCACGTTCTTCCGCTGGTACGTGCTGGTGCGGGCGGTGGGGCTGAAGTTTAGCCTGGCCGACTCGATGCGCCTGGGCTTCATCGGGCTGTTTTTCAACACATTTCTACCGGGGTCCGTGGGCGGCGATGCCATCAAGGCCTGGTTCCTCATCAAGGAGCACAGCCGTCGCACCCTGGCCGTGGCCACGGTCATCATGGACCGGGCCATTGCGTTGTGGGCACTGGTGTGGTTCGTGGCCCTGCTGGGAGCCGCCTTCTGGCTGGGCGGCCGGCTCGTCGGCCAGGGGGCCGAGCAGTGCCGCCAGATCGTGGTGATTGCCTGGGTGATCGTCGGCGCTTCGACGCTCGTGTGGTGTTTGCTGGGCCTGCTCCCCCATCGCCGTGCCGACCAGTTCGCGGAGCGGTTGGGCGCCTGCCGCGCGTCGGCGGGCCCGTGGCGGAGCTGTGGCGAGCTGTCTGGATTTACCGGTGCCGACCGCTCACGGTCTACGGCGTCATGCTGCTGTCGCTGGCGGGATTTGTCGGGTTCGTGTTCCTCTTTTATTATTCGATGCTGAGCCTGTGGGACCCCGGTTCGAGGCAGCAGGTGCCGGACCTGATGCAGCACTTCCTGATCGTGCCAATCGGCCTGGTCATCCAGGCGATGCCGCTGTTCCCGGGCGGCGCCGGTATTGGAGAATATGGGTTCGGCATCTTGTACCGCTGGCTGGGCAAGTCCCAGGCCAGCGGTGTCCTGGGATCGCTCGTCCAGCGCGTTGTCATGTGGGTCTATGGGCTGCTCGGATATGCTGTCTATAAACGCATGCACCTGGCAATGCCGCCCGCAATAGAGGTCAGAGATCAGAGGTCAGAGGCCAGCGACCAAAGTGCAGTTCCCGAACCTCTGACCTCTGTCCTCTGACTGCAAGCAAGGACCTCTCCCATGAGCAATTCGGCCGAGGACCTCAATCCCGCCCACATTGCCACGCAGCAGTTCGACCGTGCCGCGTCCTACATGCCGCACCTCAAGAAGGGGCTGATCGACTTCCTGAAGCGGCCGGCGCGGACGGTCACCCTCGTCTTCCCCATTGAGCTGAACGACGGCTCGGTGCGCTTCTTCACCGGCTACCGCGTGCTGCACAATGCGATCCGCGGGCCGGGCAAGGGGGGCATTCGCTACCATCCAGACGTCAACAAGGACGAGGTGCGGGCCCTGGCCGCCTGGATGACGTGGAAATGTGCTCTGATCGACGTACCCTTCGGCGGCGCCAAGGGGGGCGTGGCCTGTAACCCCAAGGAACTGAGCGAGACCGACCTGCGCAAGATTACGCGCCGCTACGTCGTCGATCTCGGCGACCTGATCGGGCCGCACACCGATATCCCGGCCCCGGACATATATACCAACGCGCGGACGATGGCTTGGGTCTACGACACCTATGCCATGATGCACCCGGGACGGAACAACCTGCCGGCCGTGACCGGCAAGCCGCTGGATATCGGCGGCTCGCATGGCCGGCACGAGGCAACAGCCCGCGGCTGTGTGTTCGCCGCCCGCCGGGCCCTGGAACGCGGCGTGGTCCGCGGCCTGAAGCAGCTGACTGGGGCGCGGATGGCTATCCAGGGGTTCGGCAATGCCGGCGGCATCGCCGCCCAGCTCTTTGCCGAGGCCGGCGCCCGGATCATCGCCGTCAGCGATTCGCGCGGCGGAGTGACCAGCGAGGCGGGGCTCGACCCAGCCGCCGTGGCCGCCCACAAGAAGAAGACCGGCAGCGTGGTCGGCGCCGCCGGCACCCGGACCATCAGCAACGACGAGTTGCTGGCCACCGACTGCGACATCCTGATCCCGGCCGCCCTGGGCAACCAGCTCCGCTGCGACAACGCCGTGGCCGTTCGGGCCAAGCTGGTAGTCGAGGCGGCCAACGGGCCGACGACGCCCGCTGCCGACCGCATGCTCTACGAGCGCGGCATCCCGGTCCTGCCCGACATCCTGGCCAACTCCGGCGGCGTCTGTGTCAGCTATTTCGAGTGGGTCCAGAACAACGAGAACGAACAATGGGACGTGGACGGCGTCAACGCCAAGCTGCGGGCCAAAATGGAACGGGCCAGCGATGCCGTCCTGGACAAGCAGGCCGCCCTGAACCGCCAGTTCCCCCATGACCCGGTCGATTTGCGCACGTCGGCGCTGGTGGTGGCAATCGAGCGGGTAGCGAATGTGGCTCTGGAGCGGGGGATTTGGCCGTAGAATGCTTGGTGGGTGGCGTTTAGCCGCCGCCCTCCGGGCGGCGGCTAAACACAAACCCGAAACGGTACCCCCTCCATGCCCGACCTCACCGAACAAATCCTCGCCGCCGTCGGCCGCAAGTCCTACGAGCCGCTCAAGCCTAAGGCGCTGGCCCGCAAGATTGGCGTGCCGCAAAAGCAGTACGGCGCCTTCCGCAGCGCCCTGCGCGACCTCGTCCGCCAGGGGCGTGTCCAGTTCGGCAAGAACCACGCCGTCCGGCCTGCCGGCCAGCACGGCACCGTCGTCGGCAGCTATCGCCGTACCTCCACCGGACTCGGTTTCGTGCGGCCGCACGTCGTCGAGGGCAAGGCCGGTGCCGACATTGCCGTCCGCGAGGACGATGCTCTCGACGCGGCCACCGGCGACGAGGTACTGGTCAAGGTCGTCAGCAAGGGGCGCGGCGAACTAGGGCCACGCGGCGAAATACTGCAAATCCTGGCTCGCGCCACCCGCCAGTTCGTCGGCACCTACTTCGAGCGCGACGGTCAGGGCCATGTCCGCGTGGATGGCACCGTCTTCAGCCACAGCATCGCGGTCGGTGATCCCGCAGCGAAAGGCGCCCGGCCCGACGACAAGGTCGTAATCGAGATGCTGCGCTTCCCATCGCAGGAGGATTACCGCGGCGAGGGGGTCATCGTCGAGGTGCTTGGCCCGCGCGGCCGGCCCGGCGTGGACACCCTGTCGATCATCCGCGAATACGATCTGCCCGACCGGTTTCCGGAAGACGTGCTCGAAGAGGCCCGGGCCGCGGCCGCTGCCTTCGACGAGGACGACCGCACCGGCCGGACCGACTTCACCCAGGACCTGGTCATCACCATCGACCCGGCCGACGCCCGCGATTTCGACGATGCCGTCTCCCTGGCGATCGACCCGCGTAGCAAGCACTGGCAACTGGCGGTGCACATCGCCGACGTGGCCCACTTCTGCCCACCCGGCGGCGCCCTCGACCGGGAGGCGCGGAAACGCGGCACCAGCGTTTACCTGCCACAGCGCGTGCTGCCGATGTTCCCCGAGATCATTTCCAACAGCCTCGCCTCGCTGCAGCAAGGGCGCAACCGCTATGTCAAGAGCGCCCTCATCGACTTCACGCCGACGGGACAACGTGCAAAGACGAGCTTCCACGAAGGCGTCATCCGGGCCCGCAAGCGGTTCACTTACGACCAGGTGAGCCAGGTCCTGGAAACCGCCGACGCCCACGGAGCCAAACGGGCGGTGACGCCCGAGGTTGGCGAGGACCTCGTCGCCCTGCTGCTGCGCATGCGCGACCTGGCCCTGATCCTGCGGCAACGGCGGCGCAAGCGCGGGCGCTGGAGTTGAACATGCCCGAGGTCGAACTGGAGTACGACGATCAGGGCCGACTCAGCGGGGCCCACTTCGCCAGGCACGATGTGAGTCATCAGCTCATCGAGGAGTTCATGCTGGCGGCCAACGAGGCAGTGGCGGAGCAACTGGCCGACTTGGGCATCCCCTTCCTGCGCCGCGTCCATCCGCCGCCCGATCCGATCAAGCTCGAAGCCTTCCGCGATTTCGCCCGCAGCCTCGGCTACAAAATGGACAAGAACGTCGATCGGTTCACGTTGCAGCGTATCCTGGAGCAGTCGGCCGGCCGGCCGGACATGCACGCCGTGCATTACTCCCTGTTGCGCTCGCTGAAGCAGGCTGTCTACAGTCCCGTACCGGAGGGGCACTACGCGCTGGCCAGCGAGAACTATTGCCACTTTACCTCGCCGATTCGTCGTTATCCCGACCTGACCGTACACCGCTTGCTAGGCCAGTGGCTGCGCACAGGGAAGGCGGGCGGCGACGAGGCGGAGTTGCAGGCCCTGGGCCAGCATTGCAGCAAGACCGAACGCCGTGCCGACCTGGCGGAACGCGAACTCATCAAGGTCAAGCTACTGACCTACCTGGAAGAGCGGTTGGGCCTGGAGATGCAGGTCATCATCACCGGCGTTGCGGACTATGGTTTCTTCGGCCAGGGGGAGCAGTTGCCGATCGAGGGACTGGTCCACGTCAGCACGCTGACGGACGATTACTATTACCATGATGAGGCGACGCACAGCCTGACGGGTCGGCGGACGGGTCGCACCTATCGGCTGGGCGACAAGGTTGCGGTGCGAGTAGTTCGCGTGGATGTGCAGCGGCGACAGCTCGATTTCCGCGTGAGCGAGCGTGACCCTGTGGCGGAACCCCGCCCGCGCCGCCGGCGCTGATACCTTTGGGGGGACGGAGCACCGCTCCGCCCTACCCCATTCCCGCGAGTTGTAGGACGGAGCGGTGCTCCGTCCGGATAGCCTGTCGTTGATACTCCTTGTATGAGGCTTGATCCGGTGTTCGCTCTTCTCCGGCGGTTGGCGATGGTCCCCTGGGCGAGCCGGCGGCGATCCGCCGTGTCGATCCTGATCCTTGGGGGACTGACGGCGGGTGCGGCCTACGGCGGGCGGGCGCTATGGCTTCAGCACCACTTCCGGGCCGCTGAAGAGGCCCAGGAGCGCCGGGACTTTCAGACCGCTCTCGTGGACTTGCAGCCGTACCTGGCGGCCTATCCCGAGAGTGGGCCGGCCCATTTCCTGGCGGCGCGGAGCGAACGTCGCGCCGGCCGGCTGACCGAGGCCGAGGCTCATCTCGACACCTGCCGCCGACTGCGCTACCGGCCCGACGACGTCGATCTGGAACGGGTGCTCATCAAGGTCCGCCAGGGCGAGCCCGATCTCGAACCCTACCTCCGCGAACGCGTCGACCAAGGGCATCCCGATACGCTGCTCATCCTCGAAGTGCTCATCGATCATTACCTGCACAATTACTGCCTGGCCGATGCCCTTGGGGCCATGAATCAGTACCTGGAGCATAGGCCGGATGACGTGGCGGTGCTGCTGGGGCGAGCGTTTGTGTGGGAGCGGTTCTTTTCCTGGGACGAAGCGGAGCGCGATTATCGGCAAGCCCTGGCCCTGGACCCGGCCCACCTGGAGGGCCGCCGCCGTTTCGCGGAGCTGCTCCTGACGCATCGCGGCACGCCGGACGAGGCAGCGGCGGAATACGAACGGCTGCTCCAGCAGGGGTCGGACAATCCCGCCGACCAGCTCGGCCTGGCGCGGTGCCGACGCGAAGGTGGCCGGTTGGACGAAGCCCGCCGCCTGCTGACGGACCTGCTCGCGCGCCAATCCCACTTCCCTGGTGCCCGCACCGAAATGGGCCGGGTGGCTGCGGCCGAGGGGCAGACCCAGGAAGCCATCACCTGGCTGCGCCAGGCCAACGCCGAGACGCCGCGCGACCGGGTCGCCGCCACAACACTTCTCAATTGTCTCAGACTGGCCGGCCGCGATGAAGAAGAGCGCGTTTGCCGCCAGACCCTCGATCAGCTCGACGCCGATCTGAAGCGCATGGACGAACTCTCACAACGGGCGCTGAAGCACCCCTATGATGCCGACCTGCGTTATGAGCTGGGGATCCTGTTCCTGCGCAACGGCGAGGAGGCCGAGGGAGTCCGCTGGTTGAAGCTGGCCCTGGAGCGAAACCCCGCCCATGCCAGGGCCCGCCAGGCGCTGGCCAAGAGCGTTGGGAAAGAATGACGGCCAGCCCGAAGCGCCCCATGTTGTGGCACGGTCTCCTGACCGTGCCACCCGGCCTGACCGAAGGTCTCCCCATCCGCGAAAGTAGCGTGGAGACCTTCGGTCCGCCCAAGTGGCACGGTCAGGAGACCCCGCCACAACGAGGCCACCGGCCGGTCCGAACTGGCGGCTCCGCACCGGCGGTGAGGCAAGTGGCGGTGCATGACCTATGTGCTGAGAAATATAGCCTAATTCCCCTCCGCCACCTGAACCTTCTGCCCATCCGTGAGCCCCGCCGCCTTCAGCGCTACCGGGTCGTCGGTCGTGAACTCCAGCCAAATCGGCGGCGAACCTGGCTTTTGTCGCCTGAGCACCTCCGTGAACTGCCCGTCGCTCCGGCCGGCCTGCACCAGGGTGCGCACTGCGTGGCCTCCTTCCACCAGGAAACAGAATGTCTGATATCCCTGCGTCACGTCCCCCTGGGTGGCGATGGCGCTGGCCGGCAGGGCGAGCACGGCGGGTGTTTCCGCGGTGATGGTGGCGGTCACGTACATGCCGGGCCGCAACTGGTCGTCCGGGTTGAGCAGGTCGATCTCGGCCACCAGGGTCCGCGCGGTGCGGTCGAGGGCATAGGAGGTGCGGGCCACCTCGCCGGTGAATTCCCGTCCCTGGAGGGCCGGCACCAGCAGCCGGGCCTTGGCGTCCTTTGCGACCCAGGCGGCGTCGCTCTCCGGGACATCAACGAAGATGCGCATCTTGTCGCGGCGCTCGACGACGAACAGCGGCTCGGCCCGCGGGCCGGTGGCCGGCTGGACGAAGTGCCGTGTGTCCACGGTACGCCGCGTGACCACGCCGTCGAACGGGGCCGTCAGGTGGGTGTATTGCAACAGGGTTTTCACCTCGTCGCGGTCCGCGCGGGCCACTTGCAGGTGGGCCTCGGCCACGACGATGTCGGTGCGGGCCTTGCTCAGCTTGGCGGTCGTCTCATCGCGCATGGCTTCGGCCGACTTGACGCGGGCCTCGACTTCGTCCACGCCGGCCAGCGCGGCGTCCAGGGCGTAGCGTGTTTCCTCCACCGCATCTCGGTCCAGGACACCCGTCTGTCCGACCCGGGTTAGCCGTTCGTGCTGGCTCTTGAATCGCTTGAGTTCCGCCTCGGCGCGAAGGCGGCCCGCTTCGGCCTCTTTCACGCGGGCCGCGCTGCTCTTCACGCTGGCGGCGGCGGCGGTGGCGCTTTCGCGAGCCTGGAGCACATCCGCCTCGGCCTGCTGCACCAGCGCCTCCTTCTGCCGAAGCTGCACGACCATTTCCGGGACCCACAGGTCGGCCAGCACGTCTCCCTTGCGGACATGCGCGCCGATGTCGAAGTGGAAGGCTTCAACATAGCCGGCCAGCTTGGAGAACATGGGCGTTTGCTCGAAGGCCTCGATCGAGCCCGGCTGGCGGACCGCCAGGTGCAGCGTTTTCCGCTCCGGCTGGACGACGGCGACGGTGACGGCGGGGGTATCGGAGGCTGCCGGCGGCGGCAGGGCCGCGGGCCCGCACCCGCAGACCGCCAGCAGCGGCGCCAGGGAGAGCACGAGTCCGAAACGCGATCGCATAAGGAGAAATAGCATGACGATTGCCTCAGTGGCCACCGGTGTGCTTGACAAATGCTCAATCACCGCATCAGGGTGGCACGCCCTGAGGTACTCCGAAGGGCGTGCTTGACTGTCAGCGGTGCTTGTTAGCCCGACGCGCCAGCGAGGCCGAGCAGTCCCCTCGCTGGCGCGTCGGGCTAACAAGCACGCCCTTCGGAGTACCTCAGGGCGTGCCACGCCCGCTGACAAGCTGCCGCTCCGCGGGCGTCGCGCTGTTTGGCGCGGTGAAATAACGGCTGGCCGGGTCGTCCGGGTCGAGCGAGGCGGAGGCGGTGCTGCTGCGGCCCATGCACGACGGCGAAGACGAGCGGCAGCACGAAGAGCGTGGCCAGCGTGGCCGCCAGCAGGCCGCCGATGACGGCCCGGCCCAGCGGCGCCGTCTGCTCGCCGCCCTCGCCCAGTCCCAGGGCCATCGGCACCATGCCGGCGATCATGGCGACAGCTGGTCATGAGCATGGGGCCGCAGCCGGCGCTGGGCCGCCGTCCACTGCGGCCGCTGCCGCGGCCGCCCTTGCCCTCGCGGCGGATGCGCTCGGCGAAGGTGACCAGCAGGATGGCGTTGGCCGCCGCCACGCCGATGGCCATGATCGCCCCCATGAACGACTGGATGTTCAGCGTCGTGCCGGTGAGCCAACAGGGCCAGGGCGACGCCGGCGAGCACCGCCGGCACCGCCGAAACGCAGACAACGGCCAGCCGCACCGACTGGAAATAGGCGGTCAGCAGCAGGAAGATGACGACCACCGCCAAGACCAGGCCGATCGTCATCCCCTCCTACCAGCTGCCGCCGGCCAGCAGCGCCGAACATCTGCTGCATGGGCAGCACCTGGCCGCGGACATCGACGGTGGCGCCGCGGGGCGGGTCGCCGGCCCGCCGGATCGCCTCATCGATGTGGGCCGTCACCCGGCCCAGGTCCTCTCCCTCGATGTTGGCGGTCATGCTCACCAGCCGCCTCATGTTGTAGCGGTCGTACTCCCCAGGCAGCTTCTGCCCGCTGGACCCGGGCCACGTCGCGCAGCAACAGCGTCTTGCTCGGCCCAGTGCCCTTGACCGGGACCATGCCGATCGTCTCCAGGCGAATTCATCTGATAGGGCGGCACCTCCACCTGCACCTGGTAGCCGATGCCGCTTTTCGGGTCGGCCCAGAAGATCGGCACCACGAAGCGGCTCGACGAGGTGGCCGCCACCAGCGAGCGGGCCACGTCGGTCGCCGTCACGCCGCTCTGGCCGGCCCGCTCGCGGTCCAGCTCCACGGTCACGGCCGGATAGTCGAGCGACTGCACGAACTGCAAGTCGCGCAAGCGAGGGGATCGCGCGCCAATTCCGCCTGAACCTTCTCGGCATAGGCGCGGTTCTCGGCGAAGTTCGGCGCCGCTGACGGCGACCTCGACCGGCGTCGGCGAGCCGAAGCTCATGACCTCGTTGACGATGTCGGCCGGCTCGAACGAGAACTGCAAGGCCCGGCACGCGCTCGGCCACCTTGTCCGTCGGCGAGCCCCTCGGCCCGCAGCTTCTGGGCCAGCCAGTCGCCCAGGCGGCGCGGCAGCTCGTCGCGCAGGCGGTGCTTCAGGTCCTCGACGCGGACGCCGCTGCCCGGCTTCAGGGCCACGCGCAGCACCGCCTCCTCCGGCCCGCGCGTCCAGAGGAAGATGTTGTTGATCGGGTAGCTCGAACCGATCAGGCCCACGTAGCCGAGCGAGATGCTGTCCTGTCCATCGTTGTCCTGCCCGGCCTCTTCCTTGATGATCTCCAGTGCTTGCTTGGCGATTTCCTCGGTGCGTTCGATGCGCGTGCCGTCGGGCGCGCGGAGCCGGAGCTGGAACTGGCCGGCGTCCACGGTGGGGAAGATCTCCGTGCCCAGCTGCCCGCCCACCAGCCAGATCACCAGCCCGACCGCGGCCGACGTAAGCTGGCGACCAGCGGCCCAGCGGCAGCGGCACGACGGCTCGCAGCGGCGCGGGCATAGCCGGCCCGAAACCGGGCGAATGCGGAGCGACCGGCAGCGGCCAGGGTCGGCGGATGATAATGCCGCAGCAGCCAGACCGACAGCACCGGCACGAAGGTGCTGGACAGGAGATAGGACGTCGACCATGGCGAAGCCGACCGCCAGCGACAGCGGCACGAACAGTTCCCGGGCCGCCCCCTCCATGAAGAACGACGGGATGAACACCGCCAGGACGCAGAGCATGGCCAGGAGGCGCGGCACGGCGGTCTGCGGCGTTGCCCAGCCGCACGGCCCGGGCGATGTTGCGGCGTGTGCTCGTACTGCGTGTGGATGTTCTCGACCTCGACCGTGGCCTCGTCCACCAGGATGCCGATGGCCAGGGCCAGCCCGCCCAGCGTCATCAGGTTGATGCGTCTGCCCGCTCAGCCACAGGGCCGACCACCGACGCCCAGCAGGGCGAAGGGGATGTTGAGCACGACCACGATCACGCTGCGCAAGTCGTGCAGGAACAAGCAGCACCATCAGCCCGGTGAGGGCAGCGCAGAGCAAGCCCTTCGATGCCGACGCCCCACATGGCGCCGGGTGACGTAGGGCGACTGGTCGAACTCGAAGCTCGACGTCGATGTCCGTCGGGCAAGACCGCCTTGCATCGTCGGCAGGTTGCTTGCGGACCTCGTTGACGACGCCGAGGGTGGAGGCGTCGGCCCGCTTGGTGACCAGGATGTAGACGGCCCGCTTGCCGTTGACCAGGGCGTAGCCGGTGGGGATGTCGGTGCTGTCCTCGATGGTGGCCAGGTCGCGCAGGTAGACGTTCTCCGCCGGGCCGGAGCGGGATGCTGCCCAGTTCCTTGGGGTCCTTGACCATGGCGTTGACGGGCACGATGGGCATCTGGTCCTTGATGCGGGCGTTGCCCGGAGGGGCTGATGGTGTTGCCGCTGGTTCAGGGCCGTCGACCACGTCCTCGGGCGAGACGTTGTAGGCCCGCAGACGGTTCGGGATCGACGTTGACGACGATGGTGCGCTGGTTGCCGCCGAACGGCGGCGGCGCCGAGACGCCCGGCAGGCTGGCGAACATCGGCCGGACCTTGAACAGGGCCTGGTCCTGGATTTCGCCGATGCGTCTTGGTCTTGCTCGACAGCACCAGGTAGCCGACCGGCACGCTGCCGGTGTCGAAGCGCATGACGAACGGCCCCACCGTGCCGGGCGGCATGAAGGCCCGCGACCGGTTGACGTACTGCACCGTCTCGGCCATGGCCTGGGCCATGTTGGTGCCGGGGTGGAAGTACAGCTTCATCAGGGCGACGCCCTGGACGTTCTTCGACTCGACGTGGTGGATGCCGCTGATGTAGAGGAAGTGGTACTCGTAGTAGTTGGTGATCAGGCCTTCCATCTGGGCGGGGTCGAGGCCGCCGTAGGGCTGGGCCACGTAGATGACCGGCAGGTTGAGGCTGGGGAAGATGTCGATCTTCATCCGCGCACACGGCCAGACCGCTGCCCAGGACGAGGGCGAGGACCGCCACCATCACCGTGTAGGGGTGCCGCAGAGCGAAGACGATCGGGTTCATGAGGACACTCCACGCCGAGGCCAGCGTTCTGGCTCCCCTCTCCCCGAAGTACCGGGGAGAGGGGGGGAACTGCTCCTACCGCGTTTTCCTGGCGCCGGGCGGCCGCCGCGTTCGGTTTTTTTCCTGGATGGTCTGAAACGGCTGATCCTGATCCTCAATGACCTCGACGACGAGTTCGGTGAGCTTCTGGCGTGCTTCCACCAGGACCTTGCGGCCGGCGGGCGTTGCCCGGTAGTAGCGCCGCTGCCGGCCGTCCACCACCCTGGTGTGGCTGCGCAGGTAGCCGAGCTGCTGCAACTGGTGCAGGGTGGGATACAGCGTCCCCTGGCTAAGCCGATAGCCGTGACGAATCAGCTCCTCGGTGATTTCCGCGCCGTAGGTCGGCTCCTTGGCGGCGTGATAGAGGATGTGCAGGCGGATGAAGCCGTTGAAGAAATGCCGTGTCACAGGGTCGTCGGCCATGATGTCTGACTCCGATGTCGTGATTCGACATGGTAGTCAGCGGCCAATGCGCACGCAAGGGGAAAGTCGGTTTGGCGGCGGGATCGCGGACCCGCGCGGGTCTGCGACCCGCCGCTAAACTCAAAACATCAACTGCGTCCGAATCCCCAACCCGTCGATGTCTCCCGGCAGGGTCCCGCCGGAGCTGGTCCCCTTGCCGTAGCGGACCTGGTGCAGGTACTCGAACATGATCTTGAAGTTGGCGTTCAGATACCAGTTCACGCCCAGTTCGTAGGCATCGGTCTGCCCGCCCAGGATGGGGCCGCTATTGAGGTCGAGGTGATTGTAGCGGGCGGCCAATTCCCAGGCGCCGCGGCCCAGAAGCCAGCGTCCGTCCTCTCCCTCGGTAAACCAGAACGGCACATACGGGCTGCCAATGGTGTTGCGGGACAGGCGGCCGTAGCGCCGGTCATCGCGCCGATTCTCGCCGGTCAGGAAGTAGGAAAGCTGCACATAGCCACCGTCGAACCAGGGAGTCGCGATGTGCGTCAAGTGCCCCGCGGTATTGGGGAAGTAGGCATCGTTGGCCGAGGCTAGCGTATACTCGGCCTGCACGGAAAACGGGCCGCGGAGGTACAGCAACTCGGTGCCGAGGATGCTGCTGGACGCGGCGGTGATGAGGCCGGTGTCGACAAACTGTTTCTGATTACCGGGTAGCCCGGCGCCGGGGCCGCTGGCGGCGTCGGTGCCGTAATCGCCGATGCCGTCGCGGAGCAGGGGCCGGCTGCGGTAGTCGACGAAGGTTGGACCCACAGTGCCGCCCTGCCCGGAAGAGGCCGGCACATCCTCGGCCTTGCGCCAGCCGGCCGAAAGGCCCAGGTGGAGCAGGCAACGGCCGTCGTTTTCGTAGAACGGCAGGGCCGTCAGGCGACCGGCCAGGCCGTACTTCCCATCGCCGAAGCTGACACCGTTTTGCCCGGAGTCGCTGCCGCCCGCGACGTTATCCTGGCGATGGAGCATCGCTTCCCAGGTCACGCGCTGATCGAGAATGCTGTTGCTGGCCCAGATCCCGGGTGCGAGAGACTGATAGAACGCCTGGCCCGAGGCGGAAACCTCCAGGAAGGTGGCGGAGCGATTGCCGGTATAGGTTCCAGCCTCAAAACCTTGCGGCAGACGCACCTTGCCGACCCGCAGGCTGCCGATCACGGGAAGCTGGGTGAGGCCAGCCCAGACCGAGTTGAGCTGCGGCACGTCGTTGCTGATCTGCTCCAGGGCCAGGATGACGTCCCATTCCACGACTTCCCAGGCCCCGCCTTCCCACTCGGGCCGGATGCGCCGGAAGAAACTGCCGTCCTGGAGATCGCCGATCTGCGACGGGCTATTGAGACGCGGGCTCTGCGTGAAGGCGACGGTGTCGTACTCGAACCAGAAGCCCAGGTGCGACCAGAAGTCGCGGTTGGGGGTCTCGAAGGTCACGCCGTTCAGGACGTTCCAGTGAACGCTCATGCCCAGGTCGCTGCCGACCCGGTAGCCTTGATCGGCAACGGCGATCGCCTGAGCCCGGCTTGCCTCATCGCGCCGCATCAGCTCGTCGGCCACCAGGGCGCGGACGGCCTCGGGGTCCGCTGGGGGCGGGGCGGGCAATTCCGCCTCGGCCGTTCGGCCGATGTTCTCCATGCCGGCCTGGCCCAGCTGCTTCTTGAAGGCTTCCAGCCGCTGACGCTGCTGATCGATCTGTTGCTGCTGCTCTGTGAGTTGGCGTTTGAGCGCTGTCAGCTCCGCCATTTCCGGTTGTGCCAATCCAGGGGATGGCGCGGCGATCACCGAAGCCAGAGCGCAGCAGACGATGGCGAACGCAGCGATGCGTCGCGGTTTCTTGGCATCATGCATCGTCGATCATCCTTGATCGGCGCGCCTCCATGCAGTCCGGTCGGCACGCGGCGGGAAGGAGGGGCCTCCCAATCCCTCGGGTCGGCATCCCGGCGGTTATCGACAGGAACAGGGTGGCCGTTCCCAATCATGGGGTCGTTGAAATGATCTCGCACCTGGACGGGGGCCGAATGGTGCGATCAAACCGCAGCGGCGTCAGGATCGGCCTGGCCGGCTAGATCGATCGCGCCGGTTGCGCCGCCAGGACGAAAGAGCGAGCCGGCTCAGTGTGGCTTCGCTTGCTGGCTGGCGCTGGGCAGGACCGGCGTTTCAATCGGCAGTGCATTCGCCCTCGGCAGGGCACACTCGGGCGGCTGGCCCATCGCCCAGAACAGGCGGAACTGGGTGCGGTTGTAGTCGATGACGGCGGCCAGATAGCGCATGCGGGCCTCGTGCAGTGCCTGTTCGGCCAGGATGGGCTCGATGGGGTCGAACTGGCGCGGCCCCTTGCCGAAGGGGACAACGACGCCGAAAGCCGCCCTCTTTAACTTCTGCCACATGGTCTCGGCCTGCCGGACTGCTTCCTGAGCATTGGCCAGCTGGCGCTGGCGAGCACGGACGATCTTGCCGGCCGCCGCTACCTCCGCGGCCACCTCGGCCTCGACCTCGCTGACGTGCAAGTTCGCCTCACCGAATTGAGCCCGGCTAGCTCGGGCCGCGAACAGATTGCCCAGGCCCAGGTTGCGTAGTTCCCAGCTGGCCTGGACCATGAAATCGTCGCGCGGGCCGAAGGCGTCCACGCCGCCGCTGCCCCCGCCGAAGGAAGCTCCGTAGTAGGCGGCCTGGACGCTGGGAATCAGCGGGCGGAGGCGCTCTTCGCGCCAGCGGCGCAGCGCAGCGGCCACCAGGGCGCGACTTTCCGCCAGCTCCGGCCGGTTCATGAGGCCGATGCCAATGAGTTCGTCGAGTGGGGTCTCGGCCGGGACCAACTCGATGGGCAGAATCTGGGCCTCGGCTGGCACCAGATCCGCCGTCGGGTCCAGCAAGAGCAACTGCGCCAGACGCGCCGAAACGGTGGCCGCCTCAGCTTCCAGATCGATCCGTTCCTGCCGGCGAATCTCCACTTCGGTGCGGGCCCGGTTGGCGTCCGCCGTAGTCTTTCCCAAGCCCTGACGCTCGTACGACGAGGCCGACTCCGCGATGTACTCGGCCATCGACAGCGTTTCGCGATTGATGGCGAGCGCGCCATAGACCCGCAGCAGATCGAGATAGGTCAGGGCCACATCGAGCTGGACGTTGTAGGTCACGACCCGTGAGCGGGCCTGCTCGGCCGTCACCAGGTCGCGGGCGATGCGCGGCGCGAAAATGGCATCGGCAATTGAGAAGTTCAGGCCCGCTCCCAGGGGAAACGCCGTGCTGAACTTCTGCACCTCGAACATCTGGCCGCGTGAGTTCTGAATGAGGCCGCTGTGAACATAGTACATCGGCATGAATGTCAGGTTGTCCGGGTTGCCGCCCGCCCACAGGTTGGGCAGCCAGCCCACCCGCGCCTGGCCGAGATGAGCGTACGCTTCCTGGACCCGAACCCGGGCCAGGGCAATGGTAGGGTTGCTGGCGTTAACCATGCGCAGAGCATAAGGCAGATCGATGGGCAGTGGCTTGGTGGCGTCGGGGTTGGCGACCGCGGACAGCGGTTTCGGAGCGGGCAGCGTCTGGTCCGGTGCATCGCTCGATTTGCCGGCAGGGTATGGCGTGGTGGGCGTCACCAAGCCGCCGGGATCGGCATAGCCGACACGCGCGGGAGGCGGGGCCTGCGCCGGGGCGGTTGCGGTGCCCAAGCCGCAACCGAGCGCCAGCAAGGCGGCACGCCAGGGACGCAACTCCCGCGTTCGGCCCCGCGTCATGTTCGCCTCCTTGCCGTGTCGCACTGGGTTTGCGCCGCCCGGGGGGCGGCGGCTAAACTACCACTCCACGCGGGTCGTTTTCACCGCCTGGCCGCTGTCCAGTTCGCCCTGGTTGCTGAACACGATTTCCTCATTTCCGGTCAATTCGCGCTGCACCTTCTGGCCTTTGACCTTCTCTATCAGGACCACCTTGACTTCCTGACCGTTGTCGGCCTGGACCTCGACCGGCCTCTTGAGCGCCTTACCGTCCTTGACCACGAAGACGTAGGATGTGCCGCCCTGGCTAACGACCGCCGTGCGGGGCAGGAGCAAGGCTTTATCGAAGCTGCGCAAGACCAGGCGCATGGTGCCGAACTGCCCTGGGATCAGGCGGAGCGGCTGGTCTTTCACATCCTTACCGTCAACCTTGGGGAATACCGGGAGCGTCTTGCTTTTCAAATCGGCGTTGCCGGTCGCCTTTTCCCTGGCCAGGAACGCCTGGTATTCCGCGGCGCTGCCGTTATAGAGATCGACCTCGACCCTCATGGTACGGTCGTGTTCCGGGTTGTCCAGCGAAGGCGCGTACCGGGTCACCTTGCCCTCAATGACCAGGCCCGGCAGCGTATCCATCTGGATGATGGCCTCGGTGCCCGGCTTGACCTGGGCGGCGAAGCGATCGGGCACCTTCATGTAAACGGTCACGATATCGTCGCGGACCACGGCGAGCAGCGGTTCGCTAGTGGCCGTGGTGGCATTCTGCACAAAATCGCCGGGGTCCACCTTGCGGCGCGTGATGACGCCATCGAAGGGGGCCGAGATTGTCGCGAAGCTCAGCAAAGCTTTCGCCTTATCCCAGTCCTTGCGGGCCACGCCAACGAGCGATTCTGCTACCTTTACATCGGCAGCCGCGGCTTCCGACTTTGCCCGAGCCTTCTCCAATTCCGCTTCTGCGTCTTTTACCGCGGCGCGGGCAGCGGCGCTGCCGGCCTTGGCGGCCTCGTACTGCTCAGTCGCCTCGTCGATGATGTCGGGCGTGACCGCGGGGTTGGGGCCCCCTGCCAGCCGCGTGAAGCGATCCAGCTCCTTCTTGCGGAAGCGCTCGCTGGCCTCGGCCCGGCCGATTTCCTCCTTCTTGAACTTGATCCATTCCCCGGCCGCCTTTTCCGCCGACAGGGCCACCTTGACATCCGTCCGGGCCAGGTCCAACCCCGATTGGCGCTGCTGGATGACGGCATCCTTTTGCTGTACCTCCTGGTCCAGGTCGGGCACGTCAATCTGCACCAGCACATCTCCGGCCTTTACGCGGTCGCCAATGTCGACCAGGATGCCGTTGGGCTTGATCGGGCCGGCGACGCGGGCCTTCAGCTCGGCCTGGTAGTAGCCCTCGACAAAGGCCGGCTGCTCGATGCTGATGTTGAAGGATGGGTCAAGGCGGGGGCGAACGGTCTTGACCGAGATCGCGCTGGCCTCGCCGTCGCCGGCCTCGGCAGCCGCTCGGGCGGCCGGCACGAGGGACCCGGGGCCGCCGTGGAGGGCCGCCGCCAACCCGATGGCCAGGGCCGCCAGCACGATAACCCCCGCGCCAAGGCCCAGACCCAAAAGCGATTTCTTGCGCAAGAATGTCATCGTCGTGAACTCCTTTTTTGAGGAGCGCGCCCGGTTGGCGCGCCCTGTGCACTAGCCACGGTTGAGTTACCCGGACTTTTCCCGGGTCTTCCCCCCGTCCTGTCGCCTGCGGCGGAGAACCGAGCCATGTTCCAGCCCCGCGTCATCCTGTGCCCGACCGACTTTTCGAGGAATTCCACAGCTGCGCTCCGTATTGCCAGGGACCTGGCGCGTCAGAACCAGGCAGCTCTTATTGTCCTGCACGTTGCCGACACCCTGGGGCCGGAACGGCTCGCCATCCGCGAGGCGGAAACCCGTCTGCAGCCCGAGGGTCACATCGAGGATCTGCGGCGGCAGCTCCAGCAGTTCGCGCCGTCCGAGCCCGGCCTCGACCTGCGCCGGTTGCTCCGCGAGGGCGACGCGGCAGCGGTCATCGAGCAGGTCGTTCGCGAAGAGCATTGCGACCTTGTCGTCCTGGGCACCCACGGCCGCACCGGGCTGGACCACCTGCTCATGGGCAGCATCGCCGAGCAAATCATTCGCCGCTGCCCCTGCCCGGCCCTGGTTGTCAAATACCCCGCGGCGACGTAGCCGCTTGCGGCTTCGCATCGCCCTGCGAAGCCGCAAGCGGCTAAACACCCACAGGAACCGCCGCCTCCCCATTGTCGCTGGGCACGGCCGCCAATGTTTCCTCCCGATCCGCCAGTTCCGCCTCCAGGTCCAGCTCCGGCGGCAGTGGGTCGCGCATCAGCAGCGTGTACATGATCGGCACCACGAACAGCGTCAGGCAGGTGGAGGTCAATAGCCCGCCCACCACCGCCCGCGCCAGCGGAATGTTCGACTCGCCGCCCCGGGTGCCGAACAGGCTCGGGAAGGCCATCGGGATCAGGTCGAGGAAGGTCGCCAGGAACGTCATGAGGATCGGGCGAAAGCGGATGGCCGCCGCCGTGGTGATCGCCTTGCTGACCGGGGCCCCGAGCTTGCGCTGCTTGTTGGCGAACTCCACCAGCAGCACACCGTTGTTCACCGCAATGCCCACCAGGAAGATCACGCCCATCGCCGACTGCACATTCAGCGTGGTCCGCGTCACGAACAGCATCGCCAGCACGCCGATCAGGCCCAACGGCACCGTCAGCATGATGATGAACGGGCCGACCCACGAGCGGAACAGCGCTACTTGGAGCAGGTACACCAGCAGCGCCGCCAGGCCAGGCCCAGCGCCAGATCGCGGAAGGAGCGATTCATCTGCTGGTACTCGCCTTTCATGTGCAGATGAATGCCGCCGGGAACCTCGTATTCGCCGGTGCTGTTGCCCGGGGCGATGACGCCGTCGCCGACCTTGAGGCCGACCAAGCGATGGTTGATGTCGGCCGCCACGCCGCCGATGTCCCGCCCCTCGGTGTTCACCAGGATGTCAAAGGTGCGGTAGAGACTAAAGTGGTTGACCACGACCGCCCCGGTGTCGTCGTGGATGGTGACCAGGCTGCGGAGCGTGACGCCGGTATCTTGCTGGCTGCCGGTCACCGGGACGTTGAGGACGTCGTCCAGCGTGAGATTGGGGTCTTCGGGATACTGCACCGCCAGGAAGTACTGGTTGTTGGTGGCGGTGTCGATCCAGAAGTTGCGGTTGATCGAGACGCTGGAGTTCATGGCGGCGACCACCTGCAAGAGCACGTCGTCGGCCGGCAGACCCATATCGGCAGCCTTTTTGCGATCAACGTCGATGATCTTGTAAGGGGCGTCCAGCCGCTGCTTGACGCGCACGTCGGCGGCGCCGGGCACGTCGGCGATGCGGTTGCGGATGGCCTTGGCCAGCTCGAACGGCGCCTCACCCTTGCCCCCCTCCACCTGAATGTCGATCGGCGAGGACGCGCCGAGGTTGAGCGCCGTCGAGACCATGCCGCCGGTATCGAAATTGAAGCGCAGATCGGCAAAGCGCGGCTCCGCGGCGAACAGGTGCCGCAGCTTGATGGCGTAGTCCTGGGCACTGGCCCGACGCTTGTCGCTGAGCTGCAGGCGGATGACCGCATCCTCTTGCCCCGCGTTGGCCGTGTAGGCGGTCGACCAATCGGGATCGAGGCCCATTTCCGAGACGACCACATCACGTTCCGCCGCCGGGATGTGCTCCGCGATGAAGCGCTCGACGTCGGCCACCCGCTTCTCGGCCGCGTCCAGGCGCGTGTCCGAGGGACAGCGCATGAAGATGGTGATCTGGCCGGCGTCCACCTGCGGAAAGAACTCGCGGCCGATGCCGAACGTCAGCAGGAGCGCGGCCAGGAAGAGCCCGAGCACGCCAGCGAGCACCAGGCGGCGGTGGCGCAGGGCCAGGGCCAGCAGCCGCTCGTAGAATCGGGTGCCGCGATTGATATAGTGTTCCGTCCGATGCGACCGGCCGACGATGAACCGGCCCGCCCAGAGGGCCAGGACAGTAACCAGACCCGCCAGGGCCGCATACTTGAGGGCGGTCGCGAACTGCACCCCATAGCTCGGCGGCATGTCCGACAACAGGTTGGCGACGGACCCCGAGAGGGCGGCCGTGAACAGGATGTTCGCCAGCACGAAAAAGAGACGCGGGACCAGGCGCTCGGCGTGCCACAGGACGAAGAGCGGCGTCAGGCTGCCCAGCAGGGAGCCGGCCACGATGCCCCAGCTGGTCCCCCCCGGGCCGCCGAGCAGGTGGCCGACCAGGGCACCGGCGGCAATGCCGCCCAGGTTGCCGAGCCAGACGCCCAGCTGGAACAAGAGCGCGCTCCGCGCCGGCTCCAGGTCGTGGTCGTCGTGCGACGAGCCGGAAGCGTGAGCGACGCTTCTCCTGCCGTCGCCCACGCTTCCGGCTCGTCCATGCACGTCGGGCAGGAACTTGGCGCACATCATCGGCACGAAGGTCCGCGACAGCACGAAGGAGGTCGACCATGGCGAAGGCGACGGCCAGGGCCAGCGGCCGGAACAGGAACCCGCCCATGCCCGGCATCAGGGCAATGGGGGCCAGCACGATGTTCGTGGTGCAGGTGGCGACCAGCACCGGGATCATCACCTCGGCGCAGCCGTCCAGGGCGGCCCGAATACGCGACTTGCCCAGGTGGTAGTTGCGGTGGTTGTTCTCCAGCTCGACGATGGCGTCGTCCACCAGCGGGCCGATGGCCAACGCCAGGCCGCCCAGCGTCATGGCGTTGATGGTGTTGCCGGTGACGTACAGACCGATGATGGCACCGAGGATGGCCAGCGGGATCGACATGCTGGCGATCACGGTCATGCGCCAGTTGCCCAGGAAGATGAGGATCATGACGGACACCAGGCAGGCACCCATGATCCCTTCCTCGATCAGGCTGTGGATGCTTCCTTGACGTAGAGCGACTGGTCCATGACGAATTCGAGCTTGGTCCCTTCCGGCAGGCGCGATTCCATGTAGGCGATGTGATCCTTGACGCCGTCGGCCACGGCGAGGCTGCTGGCGCCCTGCTGGCGGTAGACGGGGACATAAAC
Organism: uncultured Planctomycetota bacterium; assembly: GCA_963827935.1. Lineage (GTDB taxonomy): Bacteria > Planctomycetota > Planctomycetia > Gemmatales > Gemmataceae > DATFNV01. The sequence continues at coordinate 386,591 of CAWHCN010000011.1, forward strand.
CTGGTCGCGGCCGTCGATGCGCACCCGCGAGGTCTGGATGGCGTAGGAATCCTCCGCGTCGCCGACGTCGCGCAGATAGACGGCATCGCCCGGCTTGCTGCGGATGGGAAAGTCATTCAGCTCTTGCACCTTCTTGACCATGATGTTGCTGTCGAGCAGCACCTGCATGTGTGCCGAAGTAGGCCGTGCCGGGCGTGACCATCAGGTTGCCCTTGCGCAGGGCGGCCACCACGTCCAGCGGCGACAGGTGGCGGGCTTGCAGGTCCTTGGGCCGCAGATAAATCAGGATCGTGCGGTCCTTGCCGCCGACCACCACGGGGGCCACGCAGCCGGGCACCGCCCCGAGCATGTTGCGCACGTCGATGCGGGCCAGGTCCTTGACGCGGGCCTCGTCCAAGTGTGGATTGCTGACGGTGAGCATGCCCAGCGGCATGGTCCCGGTCGGGTCGAAGGGCAGGCACGACGGGCGGCAAGGTGTTGGGCGGCAGGGTCGGCAGCGTGCTCTGGGCCAGCTGGTTGGTCATGGTCAGGGCCGCGTTCGGGTCGATGTCGTCGCGGAAGTAGAGGCGGACGACGCTGGCCCCGAGCACCGACTTCGACTCGATCCGGGCCGCGCCCGGAGCCTGGTTGACCCAGCGCTCGATGCGGTTGGTGATCGTCTTCTCGACCGACTCCGCGGGCATGCCCGGGTAATAGGTGAGGATCTGCACCGCCGGCGCCTTGAAGACCGGCAGGATATCCATGGGGATGGAGACGATGGCCAGCACGCCGAGCACGAGGATCATGAAGACCAGCGCGGCCACCATGTAGGGATTCTTGAGCGAGGCCTTGATCAACCACATAGGCGCTGGTTCCTCTCCGAAACAGGGGCGCTGACGGTGCGCTCCTGCTCCACGGGACGAAAAAATCACCGCCGCCGCACCGGCGTTTTCAGTTCCTCAAGGGCACGAGGGGCCGAGTCGTTCCTCAGGCCCAGCGTTTGCTCGTCCGCGGTGATTCCCAGGAAGCCGCCGACCAGCATGCCGAGGACGCTCAGCCCCAGGATGCCGGCGACGGCTCCATCCAGGCCCCAGGAAAGCTGGCCGCAGCAGAAGCCCGATGATCAGGCCCACCGCCGCCCCTAGCGGAATCCCCAGGAGCCCACCACAGACTGCACCCCCAAGCGCCATTCGCGCCACCTGCCCTGTTCGCTGCATTGGAATCCCCAGGTTGGAGTCGCTGGAACCCGATTGCAAGTGACGTGCCGGGGCCAAATCACCGGGTTGGCGCCGGTTTTCGGCTTTTTCGACGGGCGCACCCTGCCCATCGCGAGCGATTCCTCCCCGCGTCTGCGTCTTTTGGGTGCTGAAACGAATCTCGTCGCCGAACTTCATACTGGGATTGGACTTGTGATCATTCGTTTCAGCACCCCCTCGGACACCCCCTTCGGAAACGAACGCCCGTCCCACGGGGACGCCCGACAGGGGGATGGCAGGCGCTCGAACGCCTGCCGGACCCCTGCTACAACCGGCACGCGGCTTGCATGAATTATTGATGAGGATACGGCAAATCTTTCGTGAGGCTGAGCTTCACCTGACGTGGAGCCCAACTCGCATTACCTCTCCGCCCATCCACGTGTGAAGGGAGACGAACGATGAGGATTCCTATGGCGAAAGGCCTGGTCGTCCCGGCCGCCCTGGCGGCGCTGGCGGTCTGGCTCGGGACCGGAGTGGCCCAGGCGAAGGACTATCCCAATGGCTACGATCCCGCCAGCGGACTGACCTGGGATGAGGATTTCGGCTGGAACGGGGGCATGAACCCGTTCGGCGTGGTCAACTTCAATTTCCGCCGCGCCGCGCTCTACCCGGAGTCGTACGCCAACCAGGGCATGGGTCCGTACTACTACTCGGCGGCTGGCTACTACCAGCCTCTCTACGCCGGCCAGCCCGTGCTCACGCAGAACTACAGCTACGGAACCTACACGCCCGCCCAGAACAACGAGGCTCGCCTCCGCCTGATGGTCCCCTCGGACGCCAAGGTCTGGTTCGATGGCAAGCCGACGCAGCAGAGCGGCACGGTGCGCAACTTCGAGTCGCCGCCACTGACGCCCGGCCAGCAGTACACCTACGACATCAAGGTTCAGTGGCGCGATCAAAATGGCAAGGAGGTGAGCCGTACGCGCCGCGTGGATGTGAGCGCCAATGCGGCGATCCAGGTGGATTTCGCCCGCCAGTGAAGCCCGCCCAGCGCGCGGGACGCTCCTGGCAGAGCGTCTCGCGTTCGCGTTTTCGATAGCGCGGCAGGCGGAGCCTGCCCTACACCTACACCCCGCTTTTCGTAGGGCAGGCTGTGCCTGCCACCGCTCCCGGAGCAGACGGTCAGGTTGGCGTCCTTCCTCCTCGCACAGCAATAGAACACGGATGACACGGACGGGACGGATTTGCACAGATCAGATCCGTGAGAATCCGTCCCGTCCGTGTCATCCGCGTTCTATTCTTCGGAAAAGCGTCCGTCGTTCACTTCCCGCTCTCGTCCACCACCTCGACCAGGCGGACGTTATCGACGAAGTATTCGCCCGGCGGCCAGGTCGGCAGGATCAGGATGCGGCCCCACTTGACGGGCACCGTGGGCTTCGCCACGTTTTTCGGACGGAACGGCATGCTGCGCCGCGCGTAGGTCTTCCATTCGTCGGACCCACCCGCCGCCAGTTGACCTTTCCAGACGTACTTGTGGATGAACGATTCGTGGTCGCGACCCTTCGCCACCGGCTTGCCGGTGACCTTCTCCTTGAGCACCTCCAGGAACGCCCCTTCGTCGGCCCCGAACGAGGTATCGGGCTTCTCGGGGTAGCCGAGCAGCCAGACGAGCAGCCCCGGCCCCTTGGCGTCGAGGGTCAGCCAGTACGCCTTGCCCTGTTCGATGGGGAACGCGTCGCTGAAGAACCAGACGCCGTCGTTGCCGGCCAGGGTGTCGTACTTCGGCTCGGTGGTCTTCTCCTTCTTCGGCGCGTCCTTCGCCTTGCCCTTCTTGGTAGCGATCTTCACCCACCAGTCGTACCCTTGCGACTGGAGGATGTCGGTATCGAACTTGATGACCTTGCCCCGTTTCGGGTCGGCGTCCTTGACCCAGAAGGTGCTGAGGCCGTCGATGGTCTGCCAGCCCTTGGGCGTGTCGGTCCCCTCCTCGAAATCGCCGTTGGGGACGAGATTCCTGGCGCCCTTGACCTCGATGGGTTTCTTGTCGGGCGGGGCGGCCAGGGCGACGGCGGGAAGGACGAGCGCGATGACAATCATCAGGCGCGACATGGCGATGATCTCCCCTTCGGTTGGCCGCGACGCGGAGCGGAGCGGAGCGGATCGCTCGGCCCCAGCGCTAAGCTCCGCGTCGCGGCTAACCTACTTATCGAGCGCCTTCTGCAGTTTCTCTTTCGCCTTTTTCGTGTACTCGTCGCTGATCCCCGACGCCACCAGCTTCGCCAGTTCCTTCTTCGCGTCCTCCGTGCACCAATCTGTTCCAGGGCGAGGGCCAGCAGCCAGCGCGCCTCGGATTCGAACGCCGCCCCGACCGTCAACGAAACGCCTCGCGCCGGATCGCGCCGCCTCCTGCGGCTGGCCGCGCAGCTCCAGCAGCTTGCCGCGCCAGAAGAAGGTGTGACCGTTCGGCTTGTCGGTCGGGAATGTCTCGTCCCACTGATTGACGACATCCAGGGCGGCGCCCAGGTTGCCGGCGACGATAAACTCCTTGATGGAGTTCGGATAGGCACCAATGCGGGCATTGCGGACTTGCGATGGAATGAAGGCGCCCAACGCCTCGGCCCGCTTGTAGAACCCGCCGCACCGTCGAGCTTGCCGTTCCAGAGGAGCACGTCGCCTGAGGCGATGACGGCCCGGCGATAGGCGGCCTGCGAATCCTCGTCCGCCTTGGCCGCCTTCCACGCCTCCTCGACCTGCGCGATGACCGCCGCCGCCTTCTCCGGCTGATTGCGCTCGATGCCGATCAGGCGGATCAGTCGCGCCAGCACGTCCAGCCGCTCGACCGGCGGGGTGTCCTTGGTAATCGAATCCTGATAGCTCTTGACCGCCTCGTCGAGGCCTTCCTTACCGAGGCGCAGGGCGCACTCGGCGTTCAGCCGACGGACCCGGTACAGGGTTTCGGGCTTGGCCGTGGGGAGGCGCCGAGGAATTCCTTGCCAATCCCGAGCGCCTTGGCCGGCTCTTCACTTTCCGCGAAGAGGTATGCCAGTTCCTTGAGCGAATCCGCATCGAGCTTGCTGCGATCGTAGGTCCCCGCGATCTTCGCGTAATCCTTCGGTCGGCCCTCGCGGTACTCATCGGTGACGTGTTCGATGTCGAAGATGGTCAGCGGCCATTTCGCGGCCGCCTTCCCCTGCGGGCCCTGCGCCGTCAAGCTGACCGCGTAATGGCCCAGTGCCAGGTAGACATGCTCGACCTCGGCGCCGGCCGCAGTTTGTCCGTCGCCGAAGTCCCAACGGTAGGTGGTGCCGTCGGGCCGTGGCGGGGACTTGCCGGCGGCGAAGCGGCAACGCGTGTACTGCCCCTCGTGCCGCTCCGTCGGCCAGGCTGAATCGCTGATGACCGGCTCAAAACGGAGGAGCGGCCCCTTCGGCGTCTCGTAGGCCGTGACGACGGCCTGGTGCGGCGCGGTGTAAATCGACTCCGGGATGCCGCCGAAGAAATTCGCCCGCGGCGGCCGCCAGCCGAGGAAGGCCATCTGATCGAGCACGACCTCCTCGTGGTAGTACTCGACGTAGTGCAGACCGGCGGTCAGCTCAACAGCGGCATTCTTCTCCCCGTGCAGGCCGCGCTCCGCGGTGTGCCGGCCCGGCCAGTGCACTAGCTCCTTGCCGTCCAGGAACGAGAACGACGCCTCATTCGAGGCCGTGCAGAATTCGTATTTGCCGGCTCGGGGAATGTCGAGCCAGCCGCGATAGATGCTCATGTAATAATCGGACGATCCGAACGGATTGTAACCGTCACTGATGCGCCGCTGGTAGCGGGCCCCGTGCTTGGCCTTGCTGCCGGCAAGGAGCTTCGCCATGTCCTCGACCGTCTCCGGATTCTTCCCCTCCGGCCGCTCGATCGTCTCCAGCACGAGGCCGTAATGCGGCACCCATTCGCCCTTCGGCGGACCCGCACCGGGCTTCGGATCGACGACGACCTGTTCCTTCGCCCGCTCCGCTTTGGGGTTGCCGAAGTAGACGAAGTACCGCCCCTTACCTTCCGGGGCCCGGAAGCTGAGGAGCGAGTAGCGGGCGGCATCGTGGAACATGAGCTGAAACGGCACCGGCTTGCCCCCGGCGTCGAGGACGCGATAGTCACTGCCGTCGGGTTTGGCGAGACCCTGGCAGAGGACGCGGACGGCGGCGGTATCGACGGCGGGATCGCTGAGGGGCTTGGGAATCTCGACGATGGCGCGAGCGGGCCAATTGGGGAGGTGCCAGGGGTCGGCGGCGGGGACACCGGCAGTGGCAAGGAGGACGAGACCAGCCGAAAGGAACAAATGGCGGCTCACAAGCGGCCCTCTCCTTGGCGGTGTTTTGTGCCCTTACGCATCAATTGAATCTGATACGGGGTCATCAACTCACCCAACGGCGTGTTCATGTTCTGTGCGATCCGGATGGCCTGAAGTTCTTCCGGCGGCGGGATGACCTTGGCGCGGTGGTCCCAGACATCGAGCTTTTGGAAGTTACGCCCACTGATGTCAACCCCGTCTCCGATGGTCTCCCCGATCTCGTGCAGGACCGAAATCCCAAGCAGTTTCAGCCCGTAGATCGACTCGGACTCGTAGTTCGTGCCCCAAGCCACAGCCTTCCGGTACGCCTTGCCGGCGTCAGGGGCGCTGAGCAACACGTTGCACGTCTCACACAGGTAGCGCCGCCGCCCTGGTTGGTTCGGTTGGGCCATCATCACCACTGCGACATACCACATACCGCCTCTCTGTTGGCGAACAAGCGCCTCACTTCTCCGATTGCGACAGCGCCTTGCTCAGGCCCGAGACCTCCACACGCCCGGCATGCGGCTGCCATGCAGCACTGCCAACACCTCTACGGCATTACCCATGATTCGATAGTAAACGACGTAGGGGAACCGATGCAAACCGGCGCGGCGCACACCCCGATATTCGGCCGGATACATCTCGGGGAAGTCACCAATCCGCACAAAGGCATCATCGACGGCCGCTTTGAAGTCCAGGCCCAGGCCCGATTTCTGCCCCTCGTACCAGTCCCGGGCATCCTCCAGGTCCCACTCCGCCCTGGGACGAACGATAAGCGGCAGGCTCATCGGCCACCCCACAGCCGTGCCTTGACATCCTCCCAGGGCGAGCCAGCCCCGGGATTGGCGTCGGCCTCAGCCAGCCTGCGATCCAGCTCTTCACGGTGACTCTCTGGGATTTCGCCTTGCTCGGGAGGGGTCAGGCTGTCCCAGATCTCTCCGATGAGGCGCAGGCGCTCCTCGGGACTCATTCGGTCAATCCCCAGTTCTTGCAGCGTCGGCGACATGGCTCCCTCGTGGTGGGCGACAACTCATCCGCCAGGATACCGCGGAACACGAGCGCAGGGAAGCTGGTGTCACTTCTCCGACTGCGACAGCGCCTTGAAGTAACTCTTCAACAGCGACTCATATCCCGCCGGATACGCCTCATCGGCCGCCTGACGCAGCTCGTCGCGCAACTGTGGCGGCAGGTCGCGGGCCCGGTTGAGTTGCGACGCCGTCGATTGGTCCAGGTCACCGAGGCCCGCCTTCAGCTCGCTTAGGGCCACGCGCCGCCGGCGAGCCGCGTCGTCGTAACGCTGGTCCTGGATGTCCTGTTCGACCGATTTCATCAGCTCGATGCTCTGGTTCAGACGCCGGCTGGTGATGCCCATCGCGTCGAGCTTCTTGGCGATTTGCTCGGCTTTTTCGCGAACGCCGGCCTGCTTGGCGCTGAGGCGGCCGATGTCCTTGACCATGTCCGGCGGCGTACCGCCCTGGAGCCCCTTGCGGCCGGCGCTGGCCTTCTTGCCGCCGCCCGTGGCCCCGTTGGGATCTTCCGAGCCCTCGTTCTTGAGCTGACCCGGCTCGTACTTCTCGTTGTTGACGCGGGCCGGCGTCTTGCGCCCTTTCAGTCCCTTGGCCGTATCGCCGACCATCTGCCCCGACGACTTGCCACGCCGGCCGTCACCCGAACGCCCCGAAACCTCGTTGTTGTTCGGCAGGTCGTTGCCGGTCTTCCCCTTGGCCGAGAAGCTGCTGATTGGGCCGTCCGACACGCCCCAGCCGGCCTGGTCCAGGTTGTCGCCCCAGGCCGAGGTCACGTCGTCCGCGTCCTTGTCGAACTCGTCCGCCTTCTGCAACAGGTCGCCGATCAGGTCCTCCAGCGCCTTGGGCAGCGGCATCTCCGGGATCTTCATCGGCTTCTTGTTGAGCGGCTCCTCCAGCACCCACTTGAGGGCGTCGGGCGAGTCGGCCAGCCACATTTCCAGGTCTTCCTTCATCTTGGTGGCCAGGCCAGCGCCGAGGTCTTCCAGCGAGACCTCCAGCTTGTCGGCCTTGCCCCGCTGGGCCGCCTTCTCGATCTCCTCGAAGATCTTGTTGATGTCCTTGCGCAGCTTGAAATCATCGACAAAGCCGGTCCGGCAATTTCGTCAATTCGTTGACCGAGCCCTTGGCCCATTTCTCCCACTTCTTCTGGAACTCCTCCAGGTCCTTGGTCGGCTTCATGGCGTCATCCTTGGGGTCCTCGTTCGGCTTCTTGGGCAGGCGCTCGAATTTGCCGGCCAGCTCGCTCTGGTCCTTGAGCAGCTTGTCGAGGTCCTTGAGCAACTCGTTAAGCGCAGTGGTGAGGGTCTTGTGCGCCGGCTGGTCTTTTTTCTCGATCTTGCGGAGTGCCTCGCGGGCCTGTTCGTTGCGCTGCAGCCGGGCCAGGATCGCCTCCAGTTCGGCAATGATCTTGTCCTGGATTGGTAGCGACTGATTGCGCAAGTCGGCCGCCTTCGCAGCGTCCTTGGCGTCCCGGCCGGCTTCGAGCAGCCGAACCACGTCGGCCATCGGCCCCGCCGCCAGGTCGTCGAGCGCCTTGACGATCGTGGTCACCGGCAGCGGGTCCTTCTCCATCAACCGGGCAATTTGACGCGTTTTGCCGCGGATGTCGGCCTGCCGTTTGACGAGGTTGTCGAACACCACGCCCGACGCGGTCCAGGCGCGGTTCTCCTTCTGCATCAGGAGCAGCTTTTCGAGGAGTTGGGCGTAATCCCACGTTTTGAGATCGAGCTTGGCGGCAGCCAGCTCCGGCGTGAGGACGAAGAGCGTGAAGTGCCGCGATTCGCCGCGGCCCGGGCCGGTCAGGTCGTTGCGGTCCGTCACCTCGGCCCAGTACTCGAGCCGATCGCCCGCCTTGAACCGGCCGGCCGATAGCGCCCAGTCATACCTGTCGCTCGTCTGCTGCTCCGGTGGGCCGACGTGGGGGAAGCCGGTCAATTCGCGGACCTGAGCCTCCTCGTTGACGCGGTAGCGTAGCCGTACCTCGGCGATGCCGTAGTCGTCGCGCGATTCGACTGCCAGGGAAACCGCCGCGTCGGGCTTCGCCTGAAGATCGCGGCCCGGGGCGGTGATGGCCACGCTGGGAGCCTGGTCGCGCGTCAGGGTGATCGAGCGCCAGAGCGGATCGGAATTGGGGTAACCTTCTGTATCAACGAGCTTGATCTGGTAGCGGGCAGGCGCCAGAACCAGTCGGCCCTGCACGTTGACCGCCGGCTTGACGCCCCGGGCCCAGAGGACGAACGAGCCGCGCCAGGTGCGGTCGTCGATGCCGCGCTCCAGGGCCACGACCTCGCCGGCCTCGGTGACGAACGACGCCTCCTTTAGCGCCTTGGTCGCCCGGAGCTGGACGCCGACGGTCGTGCCGGGTAAAGCGGCAATTTCGCCGCTGCTATCGGCGATTTGCTTCTCCGGCAGGGCGGTGTACGCCGGCAGCGTGTAGGTAACTGCCAGGTTCTCGACCTGCGGCCGTTTGACGACCTCGACCTGGTGCTTGCGCGACCGGCCATCGCCGGCCAAGATGTGGAAATCGAACGACTCGGCCACCTGGAGGAGCGTGCAGCGGTAAGTATCGCCGCCGTCCTTCTCGGACTGCATGGACGTCGTCTGCGTGTGGCCGTCGGCAGTGTGCCGGACGAGCTGCGCCGTCGCGGGAATCACACCGGCCACGCGCACCTTGACATCGATCTTCGCCCCTTCGGGGTAGCGGTTATTCTTGTCGGCGGGCTCGATCGACTCCTCAACGATCTGCGTCTCGGTGTAAGGTGCGGTGTCGCTGAAGGGCCAGGCGACGCGGGCCAGCCCATTGGCAAACCACGGCCCCCGCGCCGCCGCATAGCCGCCCAGGAGCAGCAAGGCCACCCCGGCGAAAATGGCCGCACGCTTGAGCGGTTTACTGTCGAGGCTGCCCGCCATGTCGATATCCGCGGTCGCCGTCGCCGCATCGCCGACGATCGCCGCGATCAGTCCCGGCGAGAATCCATTCTGGTTGCCGCGTCCGAGTTGTAGGGCGTTGATGAGCCGATTGTGCAACTCCGGATGTTTCCGCTCCACCAGGGCCGCGAAATAGTCGTCACGCCGATCCTCCAGCACCCGCCGCGCGATCAGGGTGACGACCCCCGCCGCCAGCGAACCCCAGAGGACCAGGGCGAGCAGGGCCCGGCCGAGCGCTTCCGGCTGGACGAAGTTATCGACGAGGACCGTGATGAGCAGCACGGCCAGGACCCCGCCGGCGGTGAGCAGGACGCCTTCGAGGATCGCCCGCATCCGCCACCGGCGACGCAGATCGTCGAGGCTGCCCAGTAGGCGGGGATACGCTTCGGAGGTCGTCATGATTTTCTCCCAGGTCGATTTCTCATCGGTGCCCTCACGGCATGAGCCCGCCATCACGGATTGACGACGACTTCACCGGCGGGGCCGCGGAACAGCATCTCCAGGCGGTTCAGAACGTCACGGCCCAGGATGCGTTCGTGGCCGACAAAGTCCGCCTGCAACCGGCAGGGATGTTCCTGACCGTCAATGCACACCCAGACGCGAAAGAAGAGCGTTCGCGCGCTCCGCCGGCGACGCCGCCCATCCAGCCCGGCCTGCCGTGCGAAGGATTGAGTTGCAGTTGTTGACAATCCACCCACGGCAAGGCGCTGGCGTCTGCTCCCGTATCGGCAATGACCCGATCCAGGATCACTCCGGGCACTCCACTCACCTGGCGGAAGTCAAGCGCGATGATCGGCAGCGGTTCACCGGGATAGGCAGTGTCATAAGTAAAACTGGCTCGACGCATGCGACATGGTTCATCCTCGCGCCCGACACAGGTGACGAAGGGATTCCGGCCCGACTCCTCGGCCGCGTGAAAGACGGCAACCGGGCTGGTGCCGGACGCGATCACGGCCCCGTCGGCAAAGCCGATCCATTGGCCCGCGTATTGACCGAGGAGTTGGTCGCGTACAGTCCAGTACGCCGCCTCGTTCCCGCGCCAATCCGGATGGATTTGCCGAGCGATTTCAGGAGGTAGTTGGTCGGCAATGCTTTGCATCGGTCACCTCGGATTTATCGCGCCCTTTAATCATCGCCCCAGGTTCTGACGAACCCACTCCCGAAACTCCCGCGCAATGCGCCGGTGATCCGACGTTGTTGCGGCCTGCTGCAGAAAGTGCGAAACCTCGGCCAGCGGCAGCGACGGGAACACCTTGCTCTCATCGCCCCACTGATACTGGCCCTCGGGCTGGAGGCGACCCACGCGGATGCCGCCGGCGCTGGCCCGCCAGACTTCCGGAACACCGAGGGCCGCATAGACGCCAAGCCGATCCACGACGGTCGCGCTGACCTCACTCTCGATTACGAGATCAGGCGGCGGATCGCGCGACAGGTCAATATGGAGCGGATCGGCGAGCCGCTCCAGCTTCCCGACCCAGAAAATCTCGTCACCCTCAACGCCACGCTCCACATCCTCGCGCTGCAGGGTCATTTCAGCGCCATAGGCGATGGGCGTCAGGGTTTCGTCGGCCCATACGTCGATCAAACGGCCGAGCAGGCACTTGTAGATTTCATGCTCAAGCGATCGGGTCATGAGTTCCAGCGTCCCCCGGTCGTAAGCGTGGGCGAGGGGTTGCTCACCCATCGAATCGATCAGTGCCCTGTATGCCTCCCAGCTAACTTTGGGGAGGCGTACATGGCCCTCGGCTCGGAGCCTCCGCAGTAAGTCGTTGGCGTTCAGCGGTCGTGCCAATGTACTCATGTTCATGCACCATTCTGACTTGATTGGCGTTCCTCGGAGACACCGATGAAAGCCACTTTGTCGAATAGCCGGGCGAGTGGTGTTTTTCTTTGTAGACTCTGGAAGTTCGTCGGACCGAACTCTTTCACCTCCGCCTGGGCGATTCTAAGGCATGCCAGGTATTTACCGGCTGAGTAGCCGGGGGCAGTTCCCTTCTTGAATGCCACCCCGCATGCAAGGTGAAAGCTCTGGGCGACATTGCTGTCGAGCATGATGAACAACTCTGGGGCGATCCAGTGAAGGATTTTGGTGGCACCCACGTGGAAGTTCTTTTGGTCCGGCCCCACCTTGAGGAGGTAGTCATAGGCGGTCTGCAGTTCCGCAGAGTGGGACAGGAAGTCGCAAGCATCTAGCGCATCGCCCACAAAGTCCTGAATCATCGGCCCAATCAACGATAGCGCTTCGCGGAGTTTCGTCGCAAAACTGACTGCCTCCAACAGGTATGGATCCTTGCCCATCATGTGCCGCATATCAAAACCCAGTAAGCCAGCCACGATATAAGGGGTGAAGCCCGGGTCAAAAGGACCTGCAAAACGCATCCTCGCACTGTAAACGCCTTCAGCAATCAAGTTGTAATGCAGACAAGTCGCATCATACTTGGCGATGGCGTTCCGTGCATCGTTCAAGATTCGCATGGACTTTTCACCTGGCGAAGCACCTGTGAACGCCCTTCGCGATCAGGCGCTCGATATCCAAGGCGCTACGGGCATATAAGACGCTTCGACTGCTACACCAAATGATTCCTCCGCCTCACCAGCCACTCCATCGTCACCGCCCCCACGAACGCCAGGAACAACCACGGCGAGTTCCAGAACTCCGTCCGCTGCACGCGCGTTATCCGCCGCGGCTCCTTCTTGCCCATCTTTTCCGCCAGTCGCTCCACGTCCTGCACATCAACGTACACGCCGCCGGTGGCCGACGCCATCGCCTTCAGGTTGTCGCGGTTGGTGCCGGGGTCGGCCAGTTCCAGGTCGCCGCCGTAGACGCGGAACTCGGTCGCCTGGTTCTCCACCGGCTTGCCCTGCATCGTCAGACTGGCGGCGACCTCGTACTGGCCGCCGGCCGGCGGCGAGAATGTGCCGGTGAACACGTCCGGATCGGCCGAGCCGGCCTGGACCGGGACCGCCAGCGACTTGCCGCCGGCGGCCGTCACCTCGACGCCGACCTCCGCGGCCGACAGGTCGTCGCCGGGTCGGGCCTGGCGGCGGACCGTTACGGTCGCCGCCTTGCCGACCTCGTAGGCCGGGCGATCGGTGCTAACGACGAGTTGCGGCCGCTTGTCGTCCAGGCCGCGGCCGGCGAGATAGCGGATCGTCTGACTCCAGAATCGGGCGTGGCGGGTATCGGCCTGGCCGAACGCGCGCGGCAGCCGGCTCCAGCGCCAGGTGGTATCCGCCAGAAGGACCATCACGTGCCCGCCGCCGCCGGAGCGCTGGATGGCAGCCACGACGGCCGGCTTGTCCTCGACCTGGACGTTCGGATCGACCGCCAGCACCTCGGCCCCCGGCTTGGCCCGCTGCACCAGGCTCACACCGAGCAGGGGCGGGGCGCTGTCCCAGGTGGCCGCATCCTGCACGCGATCGCTGGACAGCTCGAAGATCGGATGCCGCCGACCTTCCTCGGTGAGCTGCATGACGAACGGCACTTCGCTCTGATACGGCGGATGGTCCGCGAAGACGACCGGCAGGGCATCGGCCAGCGGCGTGGTGCGGAACCCCTCCGGCCCGAACGAGCGGTAGCCGCCCAGCACCAGCAGTGCGTGCCCCTTCTCGTCCAGCCACTTCACCAGCGCCTGGTACTCCGGACCGCTCAGATAGGATCCTTCGATATCGCCGAGAATAACGATGTCGAAATTCTTGAGTCCCTCCGGCGTCAGCAGGTCCTTGCCGGGGTGGGCGTCGCTGCGCTCGGGATTGGCCTGGCGGACCACCGGAACGAGGCGCACGTCCGGATCCTCTTCCAGGCGGGCCTTGAGGAATTTGTACTCGTAGCGCAGGAACCCCTCGACATAGAGGACGCGGATGCGCTCCTTGTCCACATGCAGCGGGAAATGCACGGCGTTGTTGGCCAGCAGCCGCTCGCCCGTCTCAGCCTCGACCGCCGCAGTGAAGGTGAAGTCGCCCGGCTCGGTCGGCTTAATGGTCAGGCCCACCAGCTGCTCGCCGTCGCCGGGGCCAAAAGCGACTTTCTGGGTGGCAAAGGAATCCCGGCCGCGTTTGATCGTCACCGTGGCGCCGGCCGCGGCGCCGCCCTTTTTGCTGATCGGCACCTCGACCTTGATCTCGTTGTTGACCAGCACCCGCGCAGGCGCTTTCACCGGCTTCACGGCAAAGTCCAGGTCGCTGGCGTTCGGGTCGGGCTGGAAGCCGCCGCCGTAAACCGGCACCGGCAGGTTGCCCAGTTCGCGGAAGTCCTGCCGGCCCGTGTTGTCCATGCCGTCGCTAATCAGGACCACGCCGACCAGCGGCTTCGAGCGCAGCTTGGCGACCGGCTCGCGGACCGCCCGGGCCAAATCGGTGCGTTCGACGGTCGGCTGGGCCGGCAACTCGCTGAGCGGCGCTCCGTTGATGTCGAACAGTTCCACGGTGAGGCGCGGCCCGGAGCGGTCGGCGTCCAGTTTGCGGCGCAGGCGCTCCACCGCGTCCTTCGCCAGGGCGTAGCGCGAGTTACCGGCCGGGTCGGCGAGCGACATGGACAGCGAGTTGTCCACAACAACGGCGAGTCGCGGCGGATCGACGATCTCGTTCTCGCGCGTCCAGGTCGGCTTGGCCAGCGCCAGGAACAGGCACAGGAGGCCGACTCCACGCAGCGCCATCAGCGCCCAGGTCAGCCGGCGCTCGAGGCGCTGGAAGATGCCGCGGTAGGTCAGGACGAGGATGCCCAAGCCCACGACGGCGAGGAGCGCCCACAGCCAGGGGTGATCGACGTTTTCAAGGGTCAAGGCGGCAAACGATGTCATGGCGTCGCGCCCTCCATCTTGGGTGAGGGGTCGAACCCACGATTGGAAGCCCGTGGACCTTCCGACAAATCGTCGCGCGGCTTCGCGTAGTGCCGCAGGCTGATGCGGTTGGCCAGCCACGGCTCGAAGAGCGCGATCACCAGCACGATTGCCAGGAACATGTCCCACAGCTTGAAGCCGCGGCGCACGCTCTGCGAGGCGTCGGTGGTGCGAGCCGGGTCCTCGATATAGGTGATGAGCGGCCGGCCGGGCATCAATTCCTTCAGCCCGGCTTCCACTTTCGCCGTCCGGGTGTCGGTCCCCTCACGCTCGGCAAACACGTCGTCGAGATAGGTCAGGTCCGACTCATAGCCGTCGAGGTTGACGGCAAAGAGCTGATTCGCCTCCTTCTTCTCCGGGGAAAGGAGGGCATAGACGCCTGGCTGCATGGTGTCGCTGAAAACGAGCGGGCGGGCCGGGTCGTCGGTGGCTGTCGCGTTGCCGACCGTGCCGTCCGGCTTCTTCACCAGGAGTTGCGGCGTGCGCTCGGCGACCGACACGGGCAGCGGGATGGCGTCGCCGGTGGCGAAGAAGCCTTGCCTGCCCATCGGCTCCTGGGCCAGGTAGCTGACCAGTCGGTGCGTCCAGGGGAGATAGGCCGGCCGAACCGGGAAATTCGTCCAATCGCGATCGCAGGTGCTGGAGAAAAGCATCACCCGCCCCTTTCCGAATGCTTTCTCGACCAGCAGGGGTGAACCGTTGCTCGCTTTCATCAGCACGGCGGCATCGCCCGGCTCGACGCCCCAGAGCGCCTTGAAGGTCACGCCGCCGAGCGTGGCGAACTGGGAATCGCCGAAGGCGGCCAGCGCCGGGTGGTCGTAATCGACCGCCGAGACGGTGCCGAAGCTCTCGTCCGGCTTGCCGGCACCGGCGTTGCCCTGGATGTCGGTCAAGCGACCGGGGAGCAGACCGCCGTGGATGTGCGTGGCGGCGGCCAGCGCCTGGTTGTAGAAACCTGCGTTGACCTTGTCGCCCAGGAACCAGAGCACGCTGCCGCCGCCGTCGGCGTACTGCTCCAGCTTCTCCACGGCATCCGGAGTCAGCGACTCCACATTGGCGAGAATCACGAGCGGATACTTGACCAGATCCGTTCCACCCAAGGCCGGCGGGCCGATCACGTCGAGCTGGACCGGGCTTTGTTCCTCCCCGGCGGTGAGGGCTGTGCGCAGGAAGAACAGCTCGTCGAGGCGCGGCACCTGCGACGGGGCGCCGTTGACCGCCAGCACCTTCACCGAATCCAGCACCTCGAAGGCGAAGTAGCGGCGATTGTCGAGCGGCAGGGCATCGTCGCTGATCTCGACGTGGCCGGAATGCCAGCCGCCCGTGGTGAACGTGTGGTAGAAGCGCGGCACGCCCCACCGGCCGTTGGCCAGTTTCTCCAGATGGCGCTCGCCGACCTTCTGGCCATCGACGTAGAGGCGCACGTCGCAGGAACGCCCCTCGTCGCCCTGGCCTGCAATGTACGGCCGGATTGCGAACGGCACCCCGACCATCGGCCGGGCCGCCTGGTACTGCACCGCGGTCACCGCCAGGTTGGTCACGTTCTTCGGACGCACGCCGACGAAGAAGAAGAGCACGTCGGAGCTACCGGCCGCGGCCGTCGGCTCGTCGCCCATCTCCCAGCCGGAGTCCTGAAGGTCGCTGAGAATGTAGACCTCTTTACTCGGCGCCGTCGTCGCCAGCGCGATCGCCTCGGCCCGCTCCACGGCGCCGTGCAGATCGGTGCCCAGGGGCGCCACCTGGATGGCGTTGATGGCCCCGAGCACGTCGGTGATGTCCGCGGTCGGCTGCGGGAAGATGACCTCGGGTCCGCCGCCACGCCGTCCGGCCAGCACGATCGACACCGCGTCGTCGCCGGGGCGCAGCCCCTCGACGACCTCGCGGGCCGCCGTCTTCGCCCGTTCGAGCATCGTGGTGCCGTCCTCGGCGTAGCCCATGCTGGCCGAGTTGTCGATGACCAGCACCACTGCCCGCCCGCCGCCCACCAGGAACGATTGCCCCTTTGGCAGGAAGAGCGGCCGGGCCAGGGCGGCGGCCAGAAGGCCGCACAGGGCCATGCGGCAGGCCAGGAGCAGCAATTCCTTCAGCCGGCTCATGCGGTACGAGCGTAGGAACTGGTCGGTGAAGAAACGCGTGGTCGAGAAGCGCATCTTCTTGGTCCGCCGCGACCGGCTCAAATGGATAATGAGCGGAATCGCCGCGGCCAGCAGGCCAACCAGGAAGAGCGGGCTGAGGAAGGTCAACATATCGTCATACGCTCATCATTTCGATCCCTTGACACAAGCCTGAAGCGCCAGCGAAGGATTCTCAAAGCCCTTCGCTGGCGCTTCAGGCTTGTGTGCGTCACCACGACATCGTCACACGCTCATCATCTGCCGCCGGGCCAGGTAGGTCCCCAGGAACAGGTCAAAACGCTGGTCGGTCTGCGCCTGGGCGTAGTCGATCTGCGCGGTCGTGCAGCCGCCACGCACCAGGTCGAGGAACTTCGCCAACTCCTCCAGGTAGGCCTTGCGGAACGCCCGCGGATCGCTGACCACCTGCCGGTTCGTCTCCATGTCCTCGATCTGCGTCACATCGTCGAATGGGAACGTCACCTCCGCCGGGTCGAGCGTGTGCAGCACGACGACCTCGTGCTTCTTGTGGCGGAAGTGCTTCAGGGCCCCGACCAGCTTCTCCGGATCGTCGAACAGGTCGGAGATGACCACAACGAGGGCCCGCCGTTTGATCGTTTCGGCGAGCTGGTGGAAAGTGTCGCTGAGGCTGGTTTCGCCGCCCGGATTGGTCTCTTCCAACTTCTCCATCAAGACGCGCAGGTGCCCCGGTCCCTGGCGCGGCGGGATGCGATCGCGCACGCCGGCGTCGTACGTGATCAGGCCGACGGTGTCGTGCTGGAACGCCATCAGGTAGGCCAGGCTCGCGGCGAGGTAGCTGCTATATTCCAGCTTGGTCAGCTTGCTGCCGTCCGAGCGGTAGCCCATCGACGCGGACTTGTCGAGGAGCAAATAGCAGCGCAGGCTGGTCTCTTCCTCGTATTGCTTGACATACAGCTTGTCGCGCCGGCCGTAGACGCGCCAGTCGATGTGCTTGGGATCGACGCCGGGCGTGTACTCGCGGTGCTCGGCAAACTCGACGGAGAACCCCTTATGCGGGCTCTTGTGCATGCCGGAGAAGAACCCCTCGACGACCAGGCGCGCGGCCAGGGTGAGGTTCTTAAGCCGGCCGAGGGCGGCCGGGTCTAGGTACTTGTACTGCGGGGCGGTGGTCATGGTGCGCCTTCACGGCTGGTTTTCGTATTCATCCTCGCGCCGCTTCTCCTCAAGGCACTCGATGTAATCGCCGCGGACTGAGGGATGCAGCTGGTCCTGGAAGGACTCGTCGAGGTTATTCTCCCGGATGAGGGCCACGACATCGGCGAAGTCCTGCCACCGGCGGGCAGCCAGCTTGAGCTGGACGAGGGTGGGCAGGTCCAAGACGTAAACCTCGTCGACCAGTTCGCGGACGGAGGATGGATCGGGGAATGCAATCGGCCCTGGCTGGCCTCTGCCCGGGTAAAGACCCGTTAACACGAAATCCACACTGATTGTGCTGGTCTTATCAATGTAGCGGCGTCTACCCTTCGGCGATTGCTCGTAGTTCTTGGGGACATAGCGTCGGCAGAATTCGTCGAACCCTTGTTGGGTAAGCAGGACGTCGACATCGTTCGTCGCCCGACGGTGTTCGTGCGCAAAGACGGCCATGCCACCCACTATGACATACGGGATTTTCGCCTTCTCCAGTCGCTTGACGATTCGGCGCATTGTCTTGTGCACCGGATCCTTCCCCTGGAAGAACATATCCAGCTCCTTGAGTCGCCCCATGAATGTCGTCGACTCTCCCGCAGTGGCCATGTTTCTACCCTCGTGGTTACTGATAATCCTTCGGCCCCGGCTCCTGCACTTCCTTGAGCAGCATGGTCACGAGTTTGTCCGGCGTGATGCCCTCCGCCTCGGCGTGGAAGTTGGTCATGACCCGGTGCCGCAGCACCAGCGGCGCCACCTCGCGGATGTGCTGGCAGGTCACGTTGTACTCGCCGGCAATGGCCGCCCGCGCCTTGGCGCCCAGCACCAGGTACTGCACCGCCCGCGTACCAGCGCCCCAGTTGACGTACTCCTTGGTGAAGCCCGGCGCAATCTCGTCCTCCGGCCGCGTCGATCGGGCCAGGTTGACAGCGTACATGCCGACGTGGTCGCTCACCGGCAGCCGCCGCACGATCTGCTGGAGGTGGATGATCTCGGGCCCCGTCAGCGCCTTGGAGACGATCACCTCCACATCCGAGGTTGTGGACTTGGCAATCTCCAACTCCTCGTGCGGCTTGGGGTAGCTGATGCGGATGTCGAACATGAAGCGGTCGAGTTGGGCCTCGGGCAACGGATAGGTCCCCTCCTGCTCGATCGGATTCTGCGTGGCCAGCACGAAGAACGGCCGGGGCAGGTCGTAGGTGCGGCCGCCGACCGTCACCTGCAATTCCTGCATGGCTTGCAAGAGGGCGGCCTGCGTTTTCGGCGGCGTGCGGTTGATCTCGTCGGCTAGCAGGATGTTGGCGAACACCGGGCCCTTCACGAAACGGAACGTGCGCCCGCCGGTGGACCGGTCCTCCTCGATGATCTCGGTGCCGGTGATGTCCGACGGCATCAGGTCCGGAGTGAACTGGACGCGGTTGAACTCCAGGTCGATGGCCCGGGCGATGGTGCGGACCATGAGCGTCTTGGCCAGCCCCGGCACGCCGATCATCAGGCAGTGCCCGCGCGCGAACAGCGCCGTCAGCAGGTCATCGACAACATGCTCCTGGCCGACGATGACCTTGGCGATTTCCTCCTTGAGCTTCTTGCGCGAGCTGCCGAGCTTCTGGATCGCCTCGAGGTCGCTCGCGCTCGCCGACGGCGCTGTCTTGAGCGGGTTCGGTTTCGTGGACACGGTCATGTGATCATCCCCATCTTCGTTTAGCCGCGACGCGCCAGCGGAGCGCTCCGCTGGCGCGTCGCGGCTAACCACTTTCAATTCTGCAACGCATACGCCACGACGTTCACCGCCAGCTTGCGGCAAGTCTCCGCGTCGTAGCCGTTGCCGTACGGGTCGCTCACCTGCTTCAGCTGGGTTACCGTATCGTTCTTGGAATAAACCAGCACCAGGCGATTCTTGATCGTGAGTCCTTCCAGCTCCAACGGCCGCGGCTCGCCGGTCTGCCGGTCCCGGGCATCGCTGATCGTGAAAAACGACTTGTACAGTCGACTATCCGCGGGGATCTTCACCAGCTTCTGATCGGGGAAGAGCCGGGCGGCCAGGGCGCGGAAGTGTTGGTCGAAGGCGCTGCGGCCGCAGCAGTTGTTGACGAACAGGAAGCCGCCCGCCTCCAGGTGCTTGCGCAGAGCCGACACTTCCCTGTCACTCAGCTTCGGGTCGCGGTGGCCGGTCATGTAGAGGAAGGGATACGAAGCCAGCTGTTTGTCATCGGCATCGACGTATTTCAGGTCGAAACCAACCGACAGGCTGGAGTCGGCCGCCACGTGCCGCAGCCACTGGTAGACACTGTTCGGGTCGGGGTTCCAGTCCCCCTGGTGGCGGAGCTGGGCGAACGTGAACTGCTGCCGCGGACGCGCGACCGGCGACTGGATTTCGCGGGTGATCGCCTGGGCCTCGCCGAGTTGCCGCTCCGCCGCCGCGTAGCTGACGATGTTGATGCCCAGGCGCACCGCGTCTTCCGGGATGAGGCGCGAGCCGCGCTCGTGAGTGTGGCCGTCCCAGCCGCAGCTCATGTCGAAGGGCGTCAGGATGACGGCCGTGCGGCAGCCGACGTTCATGCCCAATAGTTGCGGCGGACCCTGGAACTCCTTCTTCGTCCCATTGTCCCAAATGAGATAATGCACCTTCGTGTACTTGTAATAGGCGCGATAGATTGGGTGGTCCATCTCCAGCAGGTCGAAAGACCGGTCGGGGAACATAGTTTTGACTTCGCGGCGGAACGAGTCGGCGAACTCGGGCCGGCCGCAGCAGGCGTCGCCCAGCAGCGTGCCGCCGTCCAGCACGTACTGCTTGAGGGCGGCGCGCTGGGCATCGGTGAACTGAAACGCCTCGTGCCCGCTCATGTACAGCACTGGCACGTTGGTCGGTTTATCGGCCTTGTGGGCGGCGACGACCTCGTTGACATTGATGTGCTTCCAGCCGTACCAAAGGTTCAGCTGGCTGCGGAAATAGCGCATCAGGTTATCAACGTCGCCGGGATCGGTATTCCAGTCCTGGAAGGTGCCGTATTCCATCTTGGCGACCATGAGCGGCGGCGCCGGCTCGGCCTTGGGTTCGCTGCGCCGCAGCGGCACGGCCGGCAGAGGCAACGGCGGCATCCCCTCGGCCGACGTCTGCCGTTCCGGGTTTTTGCGCGGCGGCGGCCCGCAGGTGCCAAGCTTGCGGTCCGCCTTGTCCTGCCCCGTGGCGATGGCGCCGGTCAGGATCAGGAGCAATTCCGCGAGCAGAAGCCCCGTCCCGCTCAGTTGCAGCAGGCGTTTCATGGTCTGGTCCTCCCAGCCGCTTGCGGTTTCGCGCTCGGAGTATCGTGGATTACGCGTCATCCCTGATACTCCGAGCGCGAAGCCGCAAGCGAGCTATTTGCGAATCCGCACCCCCGCCTCACCGGCGGGTAACTTGATCGCTCCCACATCCAGCGCCGTCCTGTCCTTGGTCACCTTCAACCCGCCGAGGGTTCCGTCCAGCGTCAGCGATTTCTTGTCGTAATCGGCCTTCTGAAGCCGCTCGCGATAAAGCACCAGGAACAGATCATCCTGGACCTTGATCCAGGTTTCATCCGGCTTCTCGAAGCGCCACAACTCCAGCCGCCAGATGATCTCCCCCGGTTTCGATTCGTAAAACGCCTTGGTCCGCCGCTTGTTGAGCACCACGGCCGCGTGCTGGATGTTCCCCTTGATGGCGAGAACGTCGATCTCATCCTCGAATTGGTTGAGCTCCTGCACCTTCTCCTTGAGCGACTTCTCGTCGTCCTTGGAGAGCGGCTGCTCGATCTCGTAATCCGACCGCGGCACCGTCAGGTTGACACCTTCGAGCCGGGCCTTGCCAAAATCGATCAGCAGGTCGTAGCTGCCGAGCGGCAGGCCGGCGATCGTGAATTTCCCCGTTTTCGCATCGACTTTCGCCGGGAACTTCTTGTCGTTGCTGCGATCGATGGCGTTGATGGCCGTGACTTTGTCCGCCTTGTCGATGGCGCCGGTGATCGATCCGTTCTCCGCGGCAATGCACGGAGCAGCCCACCCGATCAAGACCGCAGCGACCAGGACTCGACTCATCGCATCCTCCTCAGCGCTGGTAGGCGGGCAGGAAGTGCTGATAGATATCCAGCACCAGGCACGCCATCGCGGTGGAATAGATCTTCTTCGGATCGATGCCGGCCTCGGCGGTTCCGGGGGGCACGTCAAAGCTGCCGTCAGCGTTCTGCTTTTGCAGCAGCAATTCGCGAATTTTCGGATGCCATTCGTTCCACTCCTTGCCGCCGGCCTGGTAGAAGGCCTGCACGGCGTAGTAGTGGAAATAATAGAAGTACTGCACCCCGCCGGCGCCCCAGACGATCGGAATGCTGGAGAGATATGTCAGCGATTTCGGGATGTTCGGGTCATCGTGCTTGCCGAGCAGTTGCAGCGACAGCACGCCGGCCGCCGAGGTCTGCGGCCCGGCCCCCGGTCCGGTATAGCCGTAGCCGCCGGTCGGGGCACCACAGGAACGGACATACTTGATCGCCTTTTCGATGGTCTGGGCCGGCAGCGGGATGTCCGCGTTGTTGGCCGCCCGCAGGGCCACGATCTGCATGACACTGACGCTCAGGTCCTGATCGACCGGCGCCGGGCTGTAGCGCCAACCGCCGGCCGGCGACTGCGTCTTGACGATTAGATCGACCGCCTTGCGGAGCCGGTCTTCCAGCAGCGGATCGGGGTCCATGCCGTACAGTTCGGCAAGGGCGAGCGTCGCCAGGCCGTGCTCGTACATCGCCCGGGCCCCCAGCGACAGGAGGCCAGTCGGCTGCGCCGTAGCGACGATGTACTTCTTGGCCTTCTCGATCACATCCCGATACGGCCCGCGACCGGGGACATGGCCGCGGCCCAGGAAGGCCAGCAGAGCCAGGGCGTTGGGCGCATCGTTGGTGGTGGACCAACTGCCGTCCGCGTTCTGCTTCGAGGCGAGATACGCCAGCGCCTTGTCGGTGGCGGCCTGGACGCGCTGGACGATCTTCATCTCGGTGAGCGGCTCGTTCACGGCCACTGGCTTTGGCGCCGGCTTGACCTCCTGCGCCGGCACGGCCGGCCAGAGCGCGACGAGGGCGCCGATGACGAGAACCACTCCAGCGAGCATCATGGACTTTCGCATTACGACAACCCCGCCAATCGGCGCAGCCCCACATCGAGGGAATAAACGAACATCAGCACCGCCAGTGTCAGCCAGTTGTCCCACAGTGTCGCCTCGCGGTGGCGTTCGGCGAACTTCGTTTCACCCCTTAGCTTATCCGCGATGGAGGCCAGGTCGGGCAATTCGACCAATCGGCCGCCGGACGCGCTGGCCAAGAGGTCCAGCGCCGGGCGATTGACGTTTGGATGCCGCAGTTCCTCGGGCGAGACCAGAACGCGCACCTTAGCCTCCACCGGCTCGGCGGCGGCCTCGTAGGTGACGCGGTACTCGCCGGCCGTCGGCAGCGGGAAGCGGCCGGTGTAGCGGCCCTTCGCCGCCGCATCGGCGTTCAGCTCCAGCGTCGTCGCCGAGCCGCCGCCGACCACACGCACGGGCAAGGTCGCCTCGGTCCGGGGCGAGCCGTCGGCGTTGAAGGCCGTCAGTTCCACCTGGGCCGTCTCGCCTGGCTGGGCGCGGACGGGGCGGACCTCGATCCAGCTCTTTTTCGCACTATTTTGATCTCTGCGGCCGACGAAGCGCACGGCCTGGCCCCAGAACTTGTAGAAGAAGCGGTCGCCCACGTTCTGCCGCCACAGCCAGGTTGAATCGGTGCCGACAAACAGCACCTTGCCGGCTCCGGCATGGTGGTAAGCGATCAACGGCTGCTTGCCGTTCTTTCCCTGCACGCTTGGGTTCCAGGCCAGCACGGTGGCCCCTGCTGCGGCCCGGTCGGCGGCGGCACTCCAGTAGTAGGGCGGCATCTGGCTCCAGGCATTGCCGTTGCGGCCCGGGTCGTCGTGGAAGCGCATCGCCTCTTGCAGCGAGCCGTCCGGCGTCAATTCCAGGCGGAATGGCTTGTAGACCGGCGCCTCGACCCCGGCCGCCTGCGGACGCAGCCGCACCGGCAGCAGGTCCTGCAAGCGCTCGTCGAACTGGTGCGGCATGTTCAGGGGACCCGCCTCGACGACCAGGCCGACGCCCTGCTCGCGCACCGCCTCGGCCAGCATGGCCACGAATTTCGGCGTCAGCAGCTTCGGCGACACATCGCCGAGAATAATCGTATGATACTCCGCCAACTCCTTGACCGACGCGGGCAGGGCGGCGGCCTGCTGGGCCGGCGGCCGGCGCCGCCATTCCGCCTCCAGCACGATCTCCGGCTCCTTCGACACCCGCCCGGTCAGGCCGTGATCGCGGCGCATGGCGTTCTTCAGGAAGCGGAAGTCCCAGCGCGGTAGCCCTTCCAGGTACAAGACGCGCAGCTTCTCCTCGCTGACGCGAACGAAGGCCGTGTCGGTGTTGTTACCGCGCAGGTAGTCCGGCTCCTCCGGCTGCGGCGGCACCTGCACCGTAAGGTAGCGGGCCCCCGGGTCCTTGGCCTCGAACGTCAGTTCCACCTGCTGCTGCTCGGCCGAGTTCAGCACGATTTCCTTCGTGTCGAGCAGCTTGTCGCCGTCGCGCAATTCGACCTTCACCGGCCGCTTGTCGAACCCCTGCGATTCGAGCGTGACCGACACCTTGACCGTGTCGCCGACCGACACCAGGCCGGAGGTGAAGACATCGACGATGGCCACGTCGCGCAGGCGGGTCGAGGAGCCAGCCGCCACGGCGAAGATCGGCGTCCCGGCCGCCCGGGCCGCGTGGGCCACCTCCGACGGCGCCCGTCCGCCGGTGTTCTGCCCGTCCGAGAAGACGACGATGCCCGCGATCTGCTGGCCGCCCGACTCGTCCAGCACCTTGCCGACCGCATCGCCGATGTGCGTGGCCGGCCCGCCGGGATTGGGCGGCTCCGGAAACTCCGGCTTCGCCGGATCGACGCCGATGGGCGCCGTCTCGCGGCTGAATGAGTAATATTGCAGATCGTATTTCTTCGCCAAGGGGCCGAGGAAGTCCCGGGCCCCGTTCTGCACGACGCTCTGGGCCAGCTTGGCCCGGCTAATGCGGTTGAGCGCCTTGCGGGCCTCGGTATCGATCGACCCCTGTTTGGTCTGGTACCCCGCCGCCTGGGCGATGCGATCCAACTCGCCATCGCTCTCGAACGGCCCGGCAGGGAGCTGCATGCTTTCGGAGTGGTCGAAGAGCAGGGCGAGGATCGGCTTCTTCTCGCTCCTGTGATCGAACTTGAGGAACGGCCCCGCGAGGACCAGGATCAGCATGGCGAGGACGAAGATGCGCGTGGCGGTGAGGGCGGCACGCAGGCCGAACGGCACGCTCGGCAGGTTCTGCCGCTGCCGCAGGTAGATGAAGACCCCGACCGGCACCAGGAGCGCCAGGCCGACGATCAGTACCAACGGATGCTGCACCGCCACGGCCGTATCGCCGAGGTGATCGACGAACTCATCGCCGATGCCGATCTTCTTGAGGAGCCATTCGAGCATCTACAGACCGCCCCTCATCCCTTGTTGTGGCCCGGTCTCCGAACCGTGCCACTGCCTATGACCAAAGGTCTCCATCCGCCCTACCTGCGTGCCAACCGCTTGATGGTTACCTTGCCGCGGTAGCGGACTTGCATTTTCAATTCGTGACCTCTCAAGAGCCTCATCCCGACCAGTGGGTCCGCGTCGGCTTCATCTACAAGGATTTGCCGCACCTTGCCGTCCCACACCACCTTCGCCTCGTAGACATCGAAAACGCATTCGCTGCCATCGGCCAGTGTGAAACGGTCAACGCTTCGCCAGCGCAGACCCAGTGTGTTGACCAGGGCGGAAGGCAGTGTCAGCGACGCGGTATACCCGGTATCGATCACCGCCTCCACTTCCTGTTCTCGCCCCCGAAGCCCTTTCACCTTCAGGCGAATACGGCCTTCGTCGGACTTGACCACTCCGGTAATCATGGAGTTTCCCGCCGTAGCCGGCCGCCGATGCGATGGACCGAGCGATGGCCAATCCGCACCATCCAAATCTGTGCATCCGCAATGCGCCTGCGCAGCTTGTTCCCTGCCTTCAGCTCGTCGGCATCAATGGCGAACTCTCCGCTCTCAATGTCGATCGCTGCAAATTTATCCTCGTCGCCGGACTTGAGCTGGGGGCGAACTTCTCGCTCGTAAATCGCGTCGCCGCGGCGGGCGAACTCTTCCTTGCTATGACGGCGTTTCGTGGCGGCCATGATGATCCTCCATTTCCATTCCATCAGTGTGGGACAGAGTCCCCCCTTATTGTAGATGCCCTCGCGTTGGCGGGAGCATGCGGGACTCCACGCCCGCTTCAGTATCTACGATGTCCCCTCTTACTCACCCCTCTTGCTGACCCTCATTTCATCCGTCTTTCCATTGCTTTTTTCATTATGGTTTTCACGTTTACCAGATCGTCGTCGCTCTTGACGGGATACGACTTGAATTTGGCATCGTCATCGAGAGTGTCAATAACGTAGTGCTGCCTTGGCGGGTACAGGGCGGCAAAGACGCGGCCGTTGGCCCTCATCGAGATCGCATTCTTGGTTGCGTCTATCGAGATGTTCCCGGTTTTCCAGTTCTTGATTTCGTCTAGGAGCGAGCTGACTTTGGCTCGGACTGTTGTGTCCGTGATATACCCCAGATGGTCAACGATACTTGTGACCTCCGGGGCTATTGGAGGCTCGGGAATTAGGTACTCGGCGAAGATTGGAACAAGATCCTCGTCACGCTCGAACTTCAGGCAGTGAAATGTGAAAAGAGATATCGGAATCTCAATCCACTTGCACCTATTGACCAAGGTCTGCGAGAACGAAGGAGCAATGAGGAGTAGGCGAACTTGCTGGTTCGGATCAATGCTGTGGTCTTTGTACAGTCGAGCAAAGGCCTCGACGTGGTTACAAACGTAATCGTAATAATCGACTCCTTGCATAAGCATGCCATCGTCTGGCACAACCTTGAGTTCCGCGACGACCAGTGACTTGCCGCTGTCCACCATAAGGACGTCAAGCCGCCCTCCGGCGGTTACCTTCTGGTGGTCTACATACACGAGTCCCTCTTCAAGCAATCCGGCATTGCGGCGGACAAGGTCCTCGAGTTGTTGCTCCGAGACATCGACTTTGGTGTATGGATTCATTCTTGATCCCTTGGCGGAACGACATAACTCAGCGGCGGGGCCACGAGAGACTCACAGGATATAGATGCACCTCAGATGGCCCCGCCCGCACCAACCACGACCGAAGGTCTCCCTTTCAGCATGGAGACCTGCGGTCGGACCGAGTGGCACGGTCAGGAGACCGTGCCACAACAAGTGGATAGGCCCTCGCCTCAATCCAGATACGCCCCCTTCGCTGCCCGGTGGTACGTCTCCTCCAAGTCAATCGGAATGGCCTGGTGGACGCTTAGCGGCAAAGGGAGCGTCGGCAG
Source organism: uncultured Planctomycetota bacterium (assembly GCA_963827935.1). GTDB lineage: Bacteria > Planctomycetota > Planctomycetia > Gemmatales > Gemmataceae > DATFNV01. Next base: position 413,611 of record CAWHCN010000011.1, read on the forward strand.
AGGCTGGCCGACCTGGAGTGGGCGGCGCCAGAGCCCCACGAGGCTGCCCATGTCGTCGCCGACCGGGATGACTTCGCCGACGCGGTAGGTCGCGGCGAAGGGCGGCGGCAGCGGCGGCACTTTGATGCCCAGGGCGGCTGTGATTGCGTCCGAGAACGAGAAACCCCTCGGCCGCGGCAGCACATCGACCAGCATCAGGTGGGCGCCCAGGCGGAGGTAGCTCAGGTAGCGGTTGGTGTACGTCTCCTTCGCGTCCGCGCGATCCTTGTTACGAGGCGAAACGATCTCGATAGCGGCGATGAGCTGGCCGTGGAAGTCGATGTGAACCGCTCGATGCGGGTCGAGGCGGATGAAGGCGTTCACCTCCAGGTCCGGCTCGAGAACGGCAGTTTCGGTCGCCAACTCCTTCGCAGGTGGGTTCGGTCCCAATTGTCGAACGCTGACATCGGATTTACCATTAATCGAGCCCACCGTCAGATCCGGGACGCTGCCGAGGAACGCCTTGTATCCCTCCGGCAAGCGGGGCCGAATCCACTCGGCAAGGTACACCAGCCAAAACGGATGGACGCTGTCCCAGCCCCGTTCGTCCGTCCAATCGTGCAGTGGCATGGAGTGACCCTCCGTTATTCCTTTCCACCGCGAGGCCGGCCGTTGCCTGATGGCAAGGACCAGTATTCATAAAACGCCCTGGGCATCCGCTCATCCGGTAGCAGATCCTCAAACGCCGGAACTAGCCTCCATCGGCCGCTTTCGATCAGCTGGGTAACAACCTTCGCGTATTCCTCCGCGAAGCTGCGCACGTTCCGGCTCGTCCTTGGTACCTCGAAACGCCATCGCCAACGCACTCAGGTGCTGTCCGAGCGGCATTCGCTTGCCATTCCTATGGCTCATCGCTTGACTCGTACCTAACTCTAGGAAGTCCCAGGCCCGCAAGGAACGCCTGCGGCGTCACCACAGGAATGCCCCGGAATGGATGAAGCACCAGCAGATCCCCGTCCCCTGTGATGATCTGGCTGGCCCGGCCGCTGACCGCCAACTCCAGGAACTTGTTATCCTTCGGATCGCGGCAGGCGGTGATGACCTCGGTCACGTCCACCTGTTCTGCCTGCTGCACCAGGGCCGCGAGGAACTCCAGGCGCTTTTCCTCCGGGATGTATCTGTCGAACTTCGGCCGTCGCAACACTTCATCCAGCTCAGCCACTGTTGCCCGGGATACCAGCAGTCTGCCACAGGCGGCCGCGGCATCGAACGCCTGGCGCGGCAGGGATCGGGGAAGCAGCACAGCACTGACGGCAACCCCAGTGTCAATGACGGTCCGCAGCTCACTCATCGCGCAGCAGCGATTCGAGGAGTTCCTGGGTCAGGCCTTGCGCCTCGGCGTAGCGGCCGATTTCGTCCATTATCTCCTCCAGAGGGCGTGCGGGGTGAGCGGTCAACTCGCGAAGGCGTAGGCCGAGCAGGAGCTGCAACTTGCGCCGGTCTTCGTTAGAAGCCGCGGCGAATGCACGGGCACTGTCGGCGTCCACTTCGAGCGAAATTGTTGCTGTGGCCACGTTGATTCACCTCCCTTCACCCGCATTGTACCCCAATCGCGCTTCGCCTACTTCCCCTTCACCTCCGTCAACTTCTTGAAATACTCCTGAATAAACTTCCGATACCCCTCGGGCCCCTCCTCCTTCATCCCTTGCAGCAACTCCTCGCGGACGCGCGGCGGCATCTTCAGGATGACGGTGCGGGTCGCCGGGTCGAGCTTGGCCAGCTCGGCGTCGCCGGGGGTGCCGGGTTGGACGCCGCCGCTCAGGTTGCCGGTCGGCTGGGTCGAGGGCATCGGCGGGCCTGGGGGCTGGCCGGGTTTCTGACCCTGGCTGCGCCCCTGCTGGCGGGCGCGCTGGGCCATCGCCAGCGCTTGCCGCATCAGGTCCGACTGCATCATCTGCGACAAGTCGCCCTGCTCGCCGTTCAGCGCCCGCTGCAACTGCTGTAGCATCTGCTCCAGGGCGTCGGCATCGGATTGCAGGCTCTTCTGGGCGGCGTTGGCGTTCTGCATCTGCTGCTCCTGCCGGGCTTGCAGGTCCTGGCGTTGCTCCTGCGGGCTGCCGCCTTCCTTCGGTTTCTTGGCGATCGGCCGCAGCTTCTTGGCGTCGCGCGGGTCGATCTTCTCCTTGGGACCGTTCAACGCGGGCATGAAGAACTTCTCGTCGTCGTCGTCGTCCTTGTCCTTCTTCGGCTCGGTGCCGGGCTTGGACGGGTCGGCCTTGGCGTTTTTCTTGTCCGGCTCGTCGGGGTCTTCTTCCTTGGGGCGGACCGTCTTCTCGCCCTGGGCCTCGGGGTCGTAGGGCTGGTCCGGCAGGTCGGGGCGGCGCTTCATGCGCTTCATCTTGTTGCTGGCCTGCAGGTCCTTGGTCTTCTTGAAGAGGTCGGCCAGCAGCTTCTCCAGGTCGAGCTGCTTCTTTTCCAGGTCGGGCAGCTTGTCGTCGCCGGCCTTGCTGGTTTCGTCGGCCAGGTCCTTCTCCTTGCCCTGGGCCTTGTTCAGCTCGGCCATCAGGGCTTCGAGGTGCTTTTTCAGCTCCTCCAGCTCGCGTGCGGTCAGGCCGGCGGTCTGTTTGTCCATCTCGTCCATGAGCTTCTTGATGGCCTCGTCAAGGTTGTCGCGCAGCCCCTTGCGGGCGGCGGCCAGGGCTTCCAGGCGGCGGCGCAGGGCCTCCAGCTCCTTCTGCACGCGGTCGCCCTGCGACTTCAGCCCCTTCAGGTCCGGCGGGCCGGCCTTCGGGTCGGCGCCGCGGTTCATCTGGTTCGCCAGGTCCCGCAACGGCTGCAAGCCGGATTGCTGGAAGAGTTTCTGCAACGCCTGCATCTGCTCCAGCACCGGCTTGGGGATCATCTGCAGACCGGCCGCCTGCTGGCGCTCTTGTCGAGGTCGTTGGCGATCTGCTGGGCCAGGGCCGTGTTCTGCTGCTCTTTGGCCGCCAGCTGGCCGAGTTCCTTCTGCAATTCGACCAGCGCCTTCTGGCTGTCGGCATCGAGCTTCAGCGGGTTGGCGCCGGGGGCCGGCTTGGCGGGGGCGACCTTGGCCGACCCCTCCGGGCGCTCTGGGCCTCGGCGCGGGCGGCCTCGATTTTCTCCGTCAGAGGGGTGTATTTCGCTTCCAGCTTCTCCACCGCCTCCCGGACCTTGGCCTGCTCAGCGATCAGGTTGGCCAGCTTCTCGCGGAAGGGGTCCTGCGTCTTCTCGAAGGCGTCCAGCTGCTTGTCGTCGGCATTCGGATCGGGGGCGATGCGGACGGCCAGCTCCGGCGTCAGCGCCTTCTGCCCCTTGCGGTCGCGGGCCTCCAGGCGATAGTGAATCGTGTCGCCGGTCTTGACCTTGAGCGCGACCAGGTCGAGCGCATGGGCGATATTATCGCTCCGGATAGGTGTTTCATACTTGCGGATGGCATGGCGCTCCGCGTCCGTGCCATCGCCGCGACGGAGGAGGAGGTCGATTCCGGCCAGGCCGTAGTCGTCGAAGGCGGCCAGGACCAGCGGCACCACACCCGGCTCGCTACGCACGATGTCGGCCGTCGGCCGTTCCAGCACGATCTGCGGCGGATGGTCCGGCAGGGCCAGGTACTTGGCTTCCTTCTTCGTCTGGTTGGCGTGGCCCAGGGAATTGCGCAGCTCGGGGCGGAACAGGCCGGTGCCGGTGAGCGGGAAGCGGCCGGACCATTCATTGTCGCCGGTCTGCTTCATGGCGAAGGTCTTGGCCGGCCCCAGCTCCAGCTCCTCGACGCCGGCCGAGTGCCAATAAGCCTGGCCGCCGGCCAGGGTGAACGACATGCCGTGCAGGTTCTTGCCGCCCAGGTCGACCAGGTCGGCGGGCACCTCCAGGCGAACCCATTCGCCGGCGACGGGCAGCGGGCCCATCGCCCGGCAGCCCGGCGTGTTGGCCTTGCCGATCTTCAGCACGTCGGCACCCCAGTAGGCGCGATGCTCCCAGCCGGTGCCGTCGTGCCACTGGACCATGAGTGCCTCGGATTTCTGCTCCGATACCAGATACACGTAGGTGAATAGTATCTCTCCCTTGCCCACCTGGAAGCCGGTGGGCGTGTCCTGGAACCAGTGGCCGTGCGTGCCGAGAGCGACGGGTTCGGTGTGCGTCATCCGGCCGTGCTGCTCGCCGTCCCACTGCCAGGTGCCGTCCGTCTGGGCGCCGGGCGGCAGATGGTCGTCGAACCAGACGCGATCAGGGCGTTCCTTGATCGCGGGGTTACGGCGGCGCGGCTCGAGAATCTGGATTTCGCCCTCAGCGACCTGTCCCTCGGACTGGACGATCACCTCGACCTCGCCGCCCTCGGGCCCGGTGACCTCGGTGGCCTGCGGCGGATCGACGCGCGGCGGCAGGGCCATGTACTCCGGGAAGTGCAGCACGGTGTGCTGGCCGACGATGCGGGGCCGTTCGACCAGGGTGATGCGATGCTTCTTACTCCAGGTGCCGCCGCCATAGACGCGGTAGGTGAAGCCGTCCTCGAAGCCTGCCGGCAGCGGGCCGGAGAGGGTCAGCTTCCAGTCGGCAGTTTTGCCCTTTTGCAGATCGTGCTTGAGGGTGGCGGCCCCGCTGTCGCTGTACAGCTCGACCCAGAGCTTCTCCGGTTCGCCTTTTTCGACATGAGCGGCGAGGACAATGTCTTCGCCGCGGAGCACCGACGCGGTGCCGGGGCTGACGGTGTAGTCGACGCCGGTCTTGGGCGGAATATCGTCAAATGGCCGGATGATGCGAGCCAGGGCGGTCGGCACGCGTTCGGAGAAGACGAAGCAGAGCAGGCCGAACGCCAGGCGCCGAGGACGCCGAAGCCGACAGCGCGTCGCAGGCTGAGGAAATCGACCACGCGGCGGGAGCGGAAGCCGCGGACGCGGGCCACGGCCTCTGTCACCAGCCGGCGGAAGAAGACGGGGGACGAACTCGACTTCGAGAACTGGCCGGCCAGGTCGATGCTGCTGACCAGGCGGCTGTGCATGCCGGGGATGTGCGACTCGATGCGGCGGGCGACGGCGACGGGCGGCAGACGCCGCAGGGCCGGGCGCACCACGCCCGCGATGAACGCCCAGGCCGCCGGGATAACCACCAGCAGGAGGGCAGTGAGACGGAGGGCGACGGGCAGCGGGATCAGCAAGTCGGCCGCGATGACCACGAACAGGGTCGAAAGCATCAGCCCCGCCGTCAGGGCCGCCCCGGTGACCAGCCAGCTCGACCTCAACAGGGTCCGTGTCCGGCGGACGAGGCGGAACAGGGGAGCCGGATCGGGGTGCGCAGGCTGTGACACGGGGGTGGACATCGTCGGCGTCTCCATACTCGGATGCAGTGGGCGAGGCGGGAGGGCGCAGGTCCAGGGCGGGGGAGGCTCTGGGAGATATCGCTCCTATTGGACCTTATGGGGGGCGGGTTGTCAATCAGTCGGCGAACGCGCGGATCTTCGATCCGCGGCTAAACGGGGTTCATTCGGCCTTGCCGCCGGCGCCGGTCATGCGCCAACCCAGGTGCCGGGCGCCAAGTCCAGGATGCGGCGGCCCATGCCGCGGTCGTCCCCCTCCTTGCGCTGGCCGCGCAGGGTCGCCAGCAGGAACTCGACGCCGATCACCACAAACATGATGGCGATCAGCGGCCGCCAGACCTCCTGCTCGCTGCCGATGACGCCCTGCACCTGCTGGGCCTCGGCCGAGGCGTCGACAAAGGTCACCTTGGCGGAGGGCAAGAGATCGCGGAACTGTTGTTCGTCCAGCGTCGTGAAATCGGACTCCTCGGGGGCGAGATTGACAGCGAATGCGGTGGTGACGACCTTGTCCGGAGCCGCGGGGTCGCCGCGCACCTCGACGGTGTAGTAGCCCGGTTCGGCCGTCGTCTCATAAGCGGCGATGTAGCGGGTGGCGGAGCGCTGGAAATCGAGGGTTGTGCTGCGGCCGGCGCCGTCGGTCACCTTGCCCGACACCTTCCCCGGTCCGCCGGCCCAGGCGCCGCTGACGGCGATCTCGGCGACGCCCCCGGGCGGCACGGCGGCCGGGGCCTCGACCTCGGCTCGGTGCTCCACGTGGCTGACCAGGCGCAGGAGCAGCGGGACGAACTCCGGCTTCAGGGGCAAGTTGGTCCACTTGCTGTTGGCCGGGAAGGCCGCCAGGATCACGCGGCCCTCGCCGAAGCGGCTTTCGACCAGCGCGGGCGCCCCGTTCGCGAAATTGGCCAGGGGCCAGTCGCCGGCCTTCGTCTCCTTCCCATCTTCCAGCTTCGGCAGCGTCAGCGGAAAGCGGCGGTAGAAGCGGACCCCGCGGAGATATTTGCCCTCGGGATCGTCGAACACCGACAGGACCGGGTGGGCGAAGTCCAGGACCGCGAACCGCTCGAACGTCTCGGCCTTCTCCGGATCGCCCTGCGGCGGAGCGAGCGTCGCCGTGGTCAGGCGATCGCCCTGCGGGCCCGGGACCGGGAAGAACTGCTTGTTGTAGATATCGGGATTGACGCGATCGCCGGGGAAGACGAGTAGTCCACCCCCCGCGGTTACGAATTTGCGCAGCGCTTCGAAGTGGGCGGGCTGCAAGGCCCCGCAGTTGGCCAGGATCACCACGCTCGCGTCGCTCAGTGCCTGGTCGTTGATCGCCGGCTCCGCGATCTCCTGCACGTCGAGGGAGCGGAGGAACTCCTTGTCGGCGAGCGGGGGGCGTAAGCTCCCCGGTTTGTCCTCACCGGGGGGCTTACGCCCCCCGCTCGCCGGGTCCTTGTCGGTCGCGCTGAGGGCGGCCTTCAAGTAGAGCGTCTCACTCTCGTAGGGATCGGCGGTCGGGTTGCCGTTAACCAGCAGCAGCTTGACGCGCGGGGCCACCGTCAGCGCAAACAGGAACTGGTCGTCCTCGCGGAAGCGATCCGTCGCCTTGGTGCTGATCGCGTAGCGGCCCCGGTGAACGCCTGGCTCGGTCGGGGTGTAGATGATGCGCCGCGTCCCCGTTTCGCCCGCCTTCAACGTCAGTGCCTGGCTGGCCACTTCCTTGCCGTCGAGGAGGACGCTCACCGTCACATCGGCCGGCTCCTTGGAGTAGTTGGCCACGCGCGGCGTCAGCACCAGCGGCAGGCCGACGATGGCCCGCCCCACCGGCGCGGTGCCGACGGCGGCAAAGTTCGGCATCGGCTCGTTGGAGGCCACATTGACGACGACAAACTCGGTCTCTGCCGGCACGAGCTTGTCCAGTCCCTGCGCTTTCGCCTCGCGCCAGCCGCTCGCCTGGCAGTCGGTGAAGAGATAGACGACCGGGGCGGTCCGTTTTGGCGCGTCCGGGCCGAACAGGTACGTCAGCGTCGCGAACAGGTTGGCGCGGGCGGGACTCGGCTTCAGATTCTCGATCTTGTCGCGAATCGTCTGCGTATCGGCGGTGAAGCGGCTGAAGATTTCCTCGGGCCGATTGGTGACGCGAACCAGGGTGACGCGATCTTCCGGATTGAGGCGCTCGGCCACGGCCAGCGCTGCGGTCCGGGCCCGTTCAAACGAAGTCTGGCCCGCGGTGGCCGCGTTCATGCTAGCCGAGCTGTCGATGAGCAGGATCACCTCGCGCCCGGACCCGGTCTTGAACAAGGTGTTCCATTTCTTCAGGACCGGCCGGCAGACGACCAGGACCAGGGCGATGAGGAACAGGGCCCGCAGCATGGCCAGCAGCACTTCCAGGAACTGCATCCGCCGCCGTTGCTGGACGTAACTGTCAAAAAGGAACCGGTATGTGCTCAGTTCAACCGTCTTGAGCCGATGCAGGGTGAGCAGGTGCAACAGCAGCGGAATCGCTGCCAGCGGGATCAACCAGAGAAGGGCGGGATGCAGGAAGCTCATGGTGGGTGATCAGCCGAGCCGGGCCCGTTTCTCCAGGTACGCCGCCAGGAACTGGTCGTATGGCTCCTTGGTATTGGCCAGGTTGTAGCTGACGCCGCGTTCGAAGCAGGCGGTCTTGACGCCGTCCAGCCAGGTGTTGATGCGGGCCAGGTAACGGCCGCGCAAGCTCTTTGGGTTCGCCACCACCCGGCCGACGCCCTCTATGTCCTTGAAGCGGGTCAGCCGATCGTACGGGAAGGTCAGCTCGGCGTCATCGACCACGTGGAAGACGATCACCTCGTGGCGATCGTGGCGGAAGTGTCCCAGGCCCGAGGCTATGGCGTCAACGTCGTCGATCAGGTCGCTGATGACGATGACGAGGCCGCGACGCTTGATGCGCTCGGCGACGCGGTGCAGGACGGTGCCGACGTCGGTGTCGGGCCGGGTCGGGCACTCTTCGAGCAGTTCCAGGACGCGGCGGAACTGCGTCGGCCGGGCCCGCGGTGATAGGCTCTGCCGGACTTCGTTATCGAAGAGTGTTAGGCCGACGGCGTCGTTCTGGTGCAGCATCAGGTAGGCCAGGGCCGCGGCCAGGTAGCTGCCATAGGCCAGCTTGCTGATGCCGCCGCTCTGGAACGCCATCGACTTCGAGCAGTCGAGCAGGATCGTGGCGCGGAGGTTCGTTTCGTCCTGGAACAGCTTGACGTAGTACTTGTCGGTGCGGGCGAGGAGTTTCCAGTCGATGCTGTCGATTTCGTCGCCGGGGGCGTAGGCACGGTGGTCGAGGTACTCGACGGAGAAGCCGTGGTACGGGCTCTGGTGCCGGCCGGTGAGAAATCCTTCCACGACCTGGCGCGCGACCAGCTCCATGTGGCCAATGCGGGCGAGGCCTTCGGGGTCGAAGTAACGGTTGGACATCGATCACCTGCGAAGCCGCAAGCGGCTACTCGCGCACCACCTCGAACAGTTTTTCCACGACATTGTCCGACGACACGCCGTCGCTTTCGGCGCGGAAGCTCGCCGCCAGGCGGTGGCGCAGGACGGGAACGGCGACATAGCGGATGTCTTCTGTCGATACATGCACCCGGCCGTCGAGCAGAGCGTTGGCCTTGGCGCCCAGCAGCATCGCCTGGCAAGCGCGGGGCCCGGCCCCCCAGCTCAGGTACTTCTTGACGAAGTCCGGGGCTTCGTCCGAAGCGGGGCGGGTCGCGCGGGCCAGCTTCACCGCATAACCAGCCACCGAGTGCGCGATCAGCACCTTGCGCACGATCCGTTGCAGCTCCAGGATGCCCGCCCGGTCCAGCAGCGGTTCGAGCGTGGCCACATCGCCGGACGTGGTGCTCTCGGCGATGGCCAGTTCCTCGTCGAAGCTGGGGTAATCGACGAAAATCTTGAACATGAAGCGGTCGAGCTGGGCCTCGGGCAGGGGATAGGTCCCTTCCTGCTCGATGGGATTCTGGGTGCCGAGCACCAGGAACGGCTTTTCGAGCGGATAATCGACGCCGGCGACGGTGACCTTGTATTCCTGCATTGCCTGCAAGAGGGCAGCCTGCGTCTTGGGGGGCGTGCGGTTGATTTCATCGCCGAGCAGGATGTTGCCGAAGACCGGTCCCTTGACGAAGCGCATGCGCCGCCGGCCGGTCCCTTCCTCCTCGTCAAGGATTTCGGTGCCGGTGATGTCGGACGGCATCAGGTCGGGCGTGAACTGAATGCGGCGGAAGTTCAGCGATAACAGCTGGGCGATGCTGGCGATCATGAGGGTCTTGGCCAGACCGGGCACGCCCTCCAGGATACAATGGCCCTGGCAAAAGAGGGCGATGAGCACCTGCTTGAGGACCTCGTTCTGACCGATGATGACCCGGCCGAGTTGCTCGGTCATCCGGCCATAGACCTGGGCCAGGCGTTCGGCGGCCTGCAGGTCGGCGTCATCGAGCTTGGGATTCGGAGCGGCGGGAGGTTTGACGGCCATGGTCACCTTGCTGGCGGGAACGGTGTGGCGAGCCGGAGGCGGGTTCGCACCGGCAAGGCGGGCCAGGAGGGTGGGCGAGCCGCAACCACGCCGGGAGACAATGTCTCCACACTACCAGGGATTGGGGGCGAGTCAAGAAGAGCGGCTCGCCTTACGCTCCCGGCTCGCCCCGGGGAGCGGACACCGCCTGAACCGCCTCGGCCCGGGTCTTGTAGATCGGCCATAGCGTTTCCAGCCGGGTGACGGTGAGCACTTCACGTTCGTGGTCGGACAGGTTGCACAGGGCCATCCGCCCACCGTGGCTGCTGATCCGTTTCCACAGGCGCAGGAAGAACCCCAGGGCGGTGGAGCCGTAGTAATCGGTCCGGCTGAAGTCGAGTACCAACCCCTTGACGTCGCTTTTCTCGAGGCGCTGCAGCAGGGTGCCGCCCGCTGCCTCGATGTCCTGGTAATAGCTCTCGCGCAGGTCGGCGGTGGGGATGACGATCACGATGTCGCCTTCCCGTTCGACGTCGAACAAGGTCTTGGTGGCCATCCCGTCGCACCTCTAAAATCGTGGGCCGGCGTAGGCGGCGGACTGCAACCGGGTTGAGACCCGACACGGCTAGTGTACATCATCGTGCGTCCGGGCCGCCGGTTCAAGGGGAGGTCTCCTCCCCGCCGGGGCCTGGGTTCGTATTGCTAATAGGAGGCGTGGGCCCGGCCGATGTTGGAGAGCGATAACCGTGAAATCTGCACCGCTGCTATCCGCCATCATTTTTCTGATCGTTTCGAGCGGACTGCGTGCCGCTGAAGGACCCGCCCCAATCCGTTTCAGCCGCGACATTCTCCCCATCCTTTCCGCGAACTGCTTCCAGTGCCACGGTCCCGATGAGAAGGCGCGCAAGGCGAAACTGCGGCTTGACGTCCGCGAGGGGGCGGAGCGGGTGCTGGCACTCCGTCCCGGCGGCGACAGCGAGCTGGTTCGGCGGATCAACGCCACCCCGGACGACGGCCGCATGCCTCCGGCCCGCACCAACCGAAAGCTGACGGCGGCCCAGAAGGACCTGCTGGCACGCTGGGTCCGTCAGGGCGCCCCCTGGGGCAAGCACTGGGCCTACGAGACTCCGGTGCGGCCGCCGTTGCCGCGAGTCAAGGACCAGATGTGGGCCCGCAATGCGATTGATCTGTTCATCCTGGCCCGCTTGGAACGCGAAGGGTTGGCACCCTCCCCGGAGGCGCCGAGGGAGACGCTCATCCGCCGTGTAACGCTCGATCTGACCGGTTTGCCGCCCACGCCAGCCGAGGTGGATGCCTTCGTCGGCGATCGATCGCCGGACGCCTACGAAAAAGTGGTGGACCGGCTGCTGGCCTCGCCGCGCCGGAGCGAACGCCTCGCGCTGGAGTGGCTGGACGAGGCCCGCTATGCCGACACCAACGGCTACCAGAACGATTTCGCCCGCACGATGTGGCCCTGGCGCGACTGGGTCATCGACGCCTTTAACCGCAACCTGCCGTTCGACCGCTTTGTCGTCGAGCAGCTGGCGGGCGATCTGCTGCCTGGGGCCACGCTGGCCCAGCGGATCGCCACCGGTTTCAATCGCAACAATCGCACGGTCACTGAAGCCGGGTCGATCGACGAGGAATGGCGCATCGAGAATGCCGTCGATCGGGTGGAGACGACGACCACGGTCTTCCTGGGGCTGACGATGGGCTGCTGCCGCTGTCACGACCACAAGTTCGATCCGATCTCTCAAAAGGAGTTTTACCAGTTCCTGGCCTATTTCGGCAGCCTCAACGAGAAGGGAGTGTACACCGAGCAGCGCGGCAACGTGCCGCCCCTGGTGGCGGTCCCGAGCGTGCTGGATGGGCAGCGCACTCGGCAGATGGATGAGGCCATCGCCGCCGCGGACCGGGCCGCGCAGCAGCTGGAGGCGGCCGGTGCCGGCCGTCCGCTGCTCGAAGCCGAGCTGCGTCTGCTCAAGGAGAAGGCCGCTAAGTTGCGCAAAGAGCGGACCGAGTTCGACAAGCGCATCCCGACGGTCATGGTGATGGAAGACCTGAAAAATCCGCGACCAACCTATGTCCTGAAGCGCGGCCGTTACGATCAGCCCGATCTGGCTCAGAAGGTGGCACCCGGCGTGCCGGCCTGCCTGACCCCACTGCCCGCCGGCGCACCATCGAACCGCGTCGGCCTGGCTCGCTGGCTGACGGCACCGGACAACCCGCTGACCGCCCGCGTCGCCGTCAATCGGGTCTGGCAGCACTCATTCGGCATCGGCCTGGTGAAGACCGCGGAGAATTTCGGTCTCCAGGGTGAACTGCCGTCGCACCCCGAGCTGCTCGACTGGCTGGCGACCGAGTTCGTCCGCAGTACCTGGGATCTGCAAGCCCTGGAACGACTCATCGTCACCAGCGCCACGTACCGACAAGCCTCGAAAGTGACCGCCCCGCTCTTGCAGCGCGATCCGGAGAACCGTCTGCTGGCACGGGGACCGCGTTTCCGCCTGGCGGCCGAGGTCGTGCGCGACAACGCCCTGGCCATCAGCGGGCTGCTGGTGGAAAGGGTCGGCGGGCCGTCAATCAAGCCCTATCAGCCAGCCGGATTGTGGGAGCAGCTGGCGGGCGGCGCCGGCGAGGGACCCTACGTACAGGATAAGGGGCCGGACCTGTACCGCCGCAGCCTGTACATCTACCGCAAGCGCACCGTGCCGCATCCGGCATTGACGACCTTCGACGCCCCCAGCCGCGAGGTCTGCCAGGTGAAACGGCCACGCACCAATACCCCGCTCCAGGCGCTGGAGCTGCTCAACGACGTGACCTATGTCGAGGCAGCCCGACGCGCTGGCTCAGCTCATGCTGACGGCGGGCGGCCCCACGCCGGCGAGCCGCATCGGCTTCGCCTTTCGCCGGGCGACCGCTCGAATGCCGGACGCGAAGGAGCTGCAAGTTCTGCTGCGCGAGCCTGGAGCGCTACCGGCAGAGGTTTGCCGGCGATAAGGAGGCGGCCCTGCGTTTGTTGCGGCACGGCGAGAGCCGGCTCGATGAGCGGCTCGACCCGGCGGAGCTGGCCGCCTACACGGCGACGGCCGGCGTTATCCTGAACCTCGACGAGACGATTACGCGGGAGTGAGCCCGATGAACCTTGACGCATTGCACCTGGCCCAGCATCTCAATCGCCGGCACTTCCTGGCGCGCTCCGGCGTCAGCCTTGGAGCGATGGCGCTCGGCGCGCGTGCGAAGCCGCAAGCGGGGCCCCGGGCCGCTCGCAGCACTTCCCCGCCCGAGGCCAAGCGGGTTATCTACCTCTTCCAGTCCGGCGCCCCTTCGCAGATCGACCTGTTCGACTACAAGCCCGCGCTGAAGGAGAAGCGCGGCATCGAGCTGCCCGACTCAGCGTCCGTATGGGACAGCGTATCACCACGATGACCTCCGGCCAGAAGAGCCTGCCAGTCGCCCCGTCCATCTTCCAGTTTTGCCCAGCACGGCCAGAACGGCGCCTGGCTCAGCGAGCTGTTGCCGCACACCGCCCGCATCGTGGACGACCTGTGCATCGTCCGGTCGATGCAGACGGAGGCGATCAACCACGACCCGGCGATCACCTTCGTCCAGACCGGTTCGCAGCTGGCGGGTCGGCCGAGCATGGGCGCCTGGGTCGCCTACGGCCTGGGCAGCGAGAACCAGGATCTGCCGGCCTTCGTCGTCCTGCTGTCGCGCGGCGGAACCGATCAGCCGCTCTACGACCGCCTGTGGGGCAGCGGGTTCCTGCCGACCCGCTACCAGGGCGTCAAGCTGCGCGGCGGCAAGGACCCGGTCCTGTACCTGGCCAACCCGGCCGGCTGCTCGCCGCAAATGCGGCGACAACATGCTCGACGACCTCGGCGATCTCAACCGCCTCCACCACGCGGAGGCCGGGCGACCCGGAAATCCTCACCCGCATCGCCCAGTACGAGCTGGCTTACCGCATGCAGATCGTCCGTGCCGGAACTGACCGACCTGTCGCGCGAGCCGGCCCACGTTCTTGGACATGTATGGCCCCGACGTGCGCAAGCCGGGCAGCTATGCCGCCAACTGCCTGCTGGCCCGCCGCCTGGCGGAGCGCGGCGTACGTTTCATCCAGCTCTATCACATGGGCTGGGACCACCACGGCAACCTGCCCAAGCAAATTCGCAACCAGTGCCGCGACACCGATCAGCCCTCGGCGGCCCTGATCGACGACCTGAAACAGCGCGGCCTGCTGGACGACACGCTCGTCATCTGGGGCGGCGAGTTCGGCCGGACCATCTATTCGCAGGGGGAGCTAACGGCCGACAACTACGGCCGCGATCATCATCCGCGTTGCTTCACCGTCTGGTTGGCCGGCGGCGGCATCAAGCCCGGCTTCACCTACGGCGAGACGGACGATTTCTCGTACAACATCGTCCGCGATCCGGTGGAAGTGTACGACCTGAACGCCACGATGCTGCACCTGCTGGGCATCGAGCACACGCGGCTGACGTTCAAGTTCCAGGGACGCGATTATCCGGCTGACGGATGTGCATGGCAAGGTGGTGAAGGCGCTGGTCGGGTGAGACGCACACCGCTTGCGGCTTCGCATGGCCAGGCAAAGCCGCAAGCGGCGGCATCGGTCAGGGATACCGACCTAGTTCGCGCAGTCGACGTGCGTAGGGGGAGTTCGGACTGTGGCCGGGATGGAGCGGCCAACCATCATAAGGTACTACAAATGGCCAGTATTGCCGTGGGAGCCCAAGCGGGTTCGGGTTCTTTTCGATGTAGGCGATCGTTCGCCGAATCTCCTCAGGGTGGTCAAGGAACACCTTCCAGCCACTTCCGCTGTTCCAGACCGGATGGCCGGTGAAACTCGGGAAGGCTCTCCTCACGGCATCCTTGCTACTGCTGCGCAGCAATTCAATCATGTCTTCTGCCTGATGTTTGTGCTTGCGAATCAGCATGTGGACGTGATCGGGCATGATCGCGCAGGCGTAGCAGGTCAAGCGCTCCCTATCGATAACGCGCCCGAACGAGCTGGCAATCTCCTGCCGTGAGGCGGCATCGAAGGTTGCGAGGGGATATTTCAGGATCTCGGCGGCCTGTTCATAGAAGCGCCGGATCTCCCGGCCCACCGGTTGAAGGCGCTTTCGTCCGAAGTGGAGTTCACCCAGTTGGGCGATCACATGGCTCTGAATTGTTTTGGAACCGCTGCCGCGCGGATCATTGGGGAGCCACCAACCGTAGGCCGTCCAGACCAGATGGTATTCGATCACGAGTGGCTGTGACACGACCGAAGACCTCCAGCCGCTTGCGGCTTCGCATGGCCATGCGAAGCCGCAAGCGGCAATTAAGATAACCGATTCCCCCATCCTCAACAAGCCGCTACCGCCCGCGCCCGCGAGCCGCGCCCGGATCAGCGCCAGCATCTCCTTGAATTCGCTGTCCGAATAACCCGCCGTCTCGAAGATGACCCGGCCGTCGCGATCGATAAGCAGGGTCCGTGGGATTCCTTTCTCGGCATACAGGCTGAAAACGGCCCGCCCGGGATCGCCGGCCATCGGGAAGCCGAGCCGGCGCTCCGCCTTGTAGCGGGCCACCGTGGCATTGTCGTGCTCGCGCCCCAGGGCAATCATGACGAAGCGATCGCTCTTGATCTTCTCGAAGACGTCCTGTTGCAGGTGCGGCATCTCGGTCTTGCACGGCGGACACCAGGTGGCGAAAAAGTTGACCAAGACCACCTTGCCGCGCTGCTCGCTGAGCTTGAACATCTTGCCGTCCGTGGTGGTGACCTCGAAATCCGGAGCGAGTTGGCCGACGCGGACATCCCCCGCCGGCGGGGCGGGCAGCGGGGCCTCGCCGGCCGGCGGCGTCGGAGCCGCCGGCGCTTTGACGGTTGTGCCGGACCGGCCGCGGGCCATCTTCGTGGTGCCCGTCCCCTGCGTGCAACCGGCAGCTAGGGCGGTCGCCAGTGCGGCCACAAGGGCGCTGGTTGGAATCCGAGTCATGTCTGCCTCCTCATCGCTCCGGGCGTTCGGTCCGCCATTGTACCGCAATTTCGGCGCCGGCCGCCAATTGACGGCGGCGCCCGGCGGCCTTAGCATGACGCCAGACCCTGCTACCCTGGACGTTCGACCTCTTTTCGGGAAGGCATTCCGATGTGCGCACGACTCTCCTGCCTGATTCTCTTGCTGGTCGGCCTGGTTATCGGTGTCGGCCCGGCCGCCGCGGCTGACACCAAGAAGGACCGCGACATCTTCGATTACGTCGCCCAGAAAGCAGCAAGCAACGTCAAGAAGATCGTCTTTGTCGCCGATACCGCGCCGCACGGCGAGAAGGGCAACCATGAGTTCCTGGCCGCGGCGATCTATCTCGCCCGCACCATCAACGCCAACTATCCCGGCGCCTACTGCGTGGTGTACACCAAGGACAAATGGCCCAAGGACCTCAAGCACGCCGACACGATCATCGTGCTGCTCAACCACGGCGGGTCGGCGGTCAACGCAGCCGTCAAGGAAGCCACCGCACGCGGCGCTGGCTTCATGGCCATCCACTACGGCGTCGAGGTCAACAAGGGCGACCAGGGCGACAGCTACCTGAAATGGCTGGGCGGCTATTTCGAGACGTTCTGGTCTGTCAATCCCTGGTGGACGCCCGATTTCAAGGAATTGCCCCGCCACGAGGTGACGCGCGGCGTCAAGCCATTCACCATCAATGACGAGTGGTATTATCACATGCGCTTCGTCCCGGACATGAAGGGAGTGACGCCGATCCTGTCGGCCGTGCCGCCGAAAAGCACCATCGCGGACCAGGGGAAGAAGTCGAGCGATCACGGCGGCAACCCGGCGGTGTGGGAGGAGGTGTCGGCCGGCAAGGCGCAGGTGATGGCCTGGGCCTACGAACGCCCGGACAAGGGCCGCGGCTTCGGCTTCACCGGGCTGCACAAGCATGCCAACCTGGCTGATGATAATTTCCGCACCCTGTTGCTCAACGCAGTTGCGTGGGTCTCGAAGCTGGAAGTGCCCGAAAAGGGCGTGCCGTCGAAAACCCTGACCCGCGACGAGCTGGAAGGCCTCATCGACGAGGGCCGTCTGGCGGTCAAGAAACGCGGGATTTGAGAGCTCGTTTTGCCGCGGGTCGCAGACCCGCGGCCCTCAGGAACGCCCCCTGCGGGCGGCATGAAGAGAACGACGCCCGTTGGGCGGCGGCTAAACGGCCCGCTTCAGAAGCGCCACTCCAGCCCTGCACCAACGCCCTGGGCCCAGAAGCTGGAGGTCTGCAGCGCCGGCGATGCTCCGCCCAGGCCGCCAAGTTGGTCCCCCGGACGTGCGACGCCTCCCCAAACCAGGAGCGAGTAGCTGACGAATAGGCGGACGCAGGTGGTCAGACGAACGCCGGCCTCGATCCCCACCTCCCCCATCACGGAGGTTCGATCGCGGTCGATCCGCAGCGGGCTGGCGGGTCCGACGTAGGCGCCGCCGGGCGCGACGAGAGCGCCGGGCGTGCCACCCGACCCTAGCCCCGTCACGAGGTTCGTGAAGCCGGAGGCTTGCAGTTCCTGCGAGTCGGCCCCCAGGCCCACTTCGCCCGTCAATCGCAGATAGCACGAGGAACAGGCCCATTCGGCCCGCACTCCCACCTGACCGCCATTGAAGTGGTTCTCCGTTGCGATTTGATCCTGAGCCAGAACGTCGTCTCCGGCGTTCAGCGGACCGAACAGGTCCGTATCGAATGGTGCCAGGGCCTGGCCGGCCTGGTCGACGGTCAACGACTCGCGCAGGTCGAGGTGCCGGTAGCCGGCCAGCAGCTCCACGCGGGCGTGCTCGCTGCTCAGCGCCTCCCAGACGAGGTTGGTCTGCACGCCGCTCAGCCGCAGCGCAGCCCGGGTGATCAGCCCCCCGGCCAGACTGTTGGGAAGGCTGATTGGCACCAGGGTCGGTTGGCCGGCGACAATGCCCGGGCGATCGAGCGGCGGGTTGCCCAGCGCGTCGGACTGGATGGCAGAGGTCCGCGATTGCGAGGGCAGGAAGAACCCGGAAACATCGATGCCCCAGGTCCGCTCGGGATTGAACCAGTAGCCCAGGCCTAGCCGGCCGCCCGAGGTGCCGTCGAACTGCCCGACCTCCGATCCGAAGGTCAGTGGCTCCCCGCCGATCGGTAGATCGTTAACGGCCAACGGCAGGGCGACTGGAGCCCGGCGCACCCACCAGAAGAGGTACTCGCCCCGCAGCGAGAGGCGGTGCATTTCGTCGTCATCGAAGGACGGGGTGGGAGCAGCGGTGGCCAGGCCGGCGTACTCGGGCGCGCCGCCCATCGACTGGCCGACCTCGTGGGCCAGGGCCGGCAGGCCGACCACCGCGGGCTGGGCCGGCACCGGCTGCGGGGCTGGAAGCGTGCTGGCGTCCGGAGACTGCGCCGTCGCCCGGCCGGCCATCGCCGCCAGGACCACCACGACCGCCGCTGCCCAGTGCTTCATGGTTCGCTTCCTGCCGGGTCGGCGGGGATCGTGAGGTCGCCGCGCAGCGCGGCTCCTGAAAGAACTATCGGCATGCGCCCCGGCAAGAAGTGAGGGGAAATCCGAAGGTGCGGGCGCGGTGGGCTGGCAATTGACCCGCGCAACTGAAAAATGCTTAAGAGCCTGTTGCAACATTGACGGATCCGGGAGGGCGAGGCTCCTGCCGAGCCGGTTTTTCGGCCGTCTGCGGCTCGGCAGGAGCCTCGCCCTCCCGGTTGTGTCAATTCTGCCACAGGCTCCAAGGCGAAAAGTACGCTGTCCCGATTTGCGTTCCGGCGGGCACGTGGACGAGATCCCCAGCCATGCCCGTCTGGGACACGTTGCCTCAGCAAATCCCGCCGTCACTTCGACGGCCTCCGGCGTGGCGGCTTCTTCGCACCAGCCGACTTGATGATGAGGCTGCCCTTCCCCTTGGATGGCAACGGAATCCGCGCCTGATCAATCGTAGCGGCGATCAGCGCTTCCACGTCGGGATGTGCCAATTGGCTGGCCGCCTCCACCTGGATGAAGCGAGTCTGCTTTCCCGATCCCCGTAGAAGCCGCTTCGGGTCGGGCAGCTGAGGTCCCTGACTGAAGTACAGCGACACACCGGTGGCACATGCGCGGATCGCCACGATGGAATCGATCCCTCGGTCCGCCGGCGAATAGCCGATGACTAGGGCGTGACTGTAGTCGTACGCCAACTCGTTGGCGGTCGGGAATCGCTTGCGCACGGCAGCCCGGACCGCTCGAAAGAGCTTCTGATTCTTCGGATCAAGCTTGTCGATATAGGCCCGGAGCTGGGCCTCCGGCGTACGTTTCCTGCTATCGGGTTTCACTGTCATAGCATTCTCCCGGTCATGCTCAGCAGTTCCGCCTCAAATCCGCCGAACACCAGGCTCACCTGCCGCGGCGGCTGGTGAGGCCTCGAACCCCGAAAACGCTCGACGCCGACGCGGTCAGGTGTAGCTTCCTGGTTCGGCGGCGCCGCACCACAGCGGCTCCAACATCGATTCCTCAAGGTCCAGGACGGCGCACCAGCCCTCACAGGTCGCAGCGACGATCACAAAATACCGCGCCGCGGGCTTGAACACCAGCGGCTCGCCACCGTCCCAATCCACCTGCCCTGCTGGCGTCGCAGCCCACCAGCGGTGGTAGTGTCCAACAAACTGCCATTGCTGGGTCACGGCTTGAAAACCGAGCGACGCCCTCGTGACAAGATCCAGCGGACAGTCACTCACGTCCCAAAGTTGGGCCACGTCGTTAGGATCGACAGAAGCTTCTTTGTGGCTAAAGTGGCAATCCGCTACTACCAGTCGCGGTTGCGTCCGAGCCATCAACGCAAAAACTCCGGCGGGAAACCGCCTCCGCGCCGTGTCGGAAACCTCACCGCGAAGGCTGAAGTCGTGGTTGCCCCAAACACCGACCGCATTGGCGTCGAGCAGCAGCGCCGCGACTTCCGCAGCTCCTTCAGACCGGGCAAACGCATCGACGGTATCACCGATTGTGACAACACGATCAACGCGGCGCTGACGGAAAAGGGAAAGAGCGCGGGCCAACTCGGCCGGGTGGCTGTGAACATCGGTAACCAATCCCAGTCGCACGCCTAACCTCCTCCGCCGTCTATGAAGTTGACAGTCAAGCCCCAACAGGCATCTTTTCCACTTCGTCCCGGCCGGCGCGGACCATCCACGCGGCCGGCCTCGTAGCAGGTACACACCGGGGCCTCGGCGGGCAGTCCGAAGCGGGCCTTGGCCTTGGCGATCTCCTCCTGCAGTTTGGCCAGGCTGTGCGCCGGCATCGAGCGGATGCGCGGCTTCTCGGCGGCTTCGGTCGCGAAGCCCAGCAGCCACTTGTCCTGGCCCAGTTCGAGGGCGACATACAGCGTCGTGGTAGTAGTCATGAATCGGTCTCCGTAATCAGGTTAAGGGTGTCCTACCTGATGGAGACTTGTACCACCTCCGATACCGCGCTGCCTACATGGTATCGAACGACCCGGCTCAGCAGCCGGCTCACGCGGGAAGAGACGCAATGTCTCGACTAACCTTCATTCGCGTGGCCGGTCGGCTGCAGCGCCTGGCTCGGCGCGTTCGCCATGTCGCGGGGTAAGACAACCATGCTATGCATGTTCAAAGTGTCGCCCCAACCTGACGGCAGTGATCAGCACGACAACAGTCCATACCACTGCCATAATAAACACTGGCCCCGTGACCAAAATGATCAATCCACCTGTTGATCCCGACGGATGCTGGTACTCCGCTCGGGTAGCGAGAGCCGCGAGTATTCCCTCTAACACCAAACCCAGTGCGCCTGCAACAAGCAGCAGTTGGGCGGCCCGAAGCGCTACACCAGAGCGTGTAAACAGCAGGCAGCCAGCTAGTGGCCTTGGCACGAAATAATGCAAGAAATTCCAGCTGCAGCTGCTACCCTGGGAATGGAGGCCCATCAGGTGTAGGAGGCTGCCCATGCGTGGTCGAAGGCCTCGCCCTTTGACGCTCGATTCCGATGATGTCGCTATCCTCCAGTGGCTTGCGCGCTGCCGCTCGCAACCTTGGTTCCAGATTCAACATGCTCGCATCCTCCTGGGGATCGCCGCTGGCAGGCGCGTCAAGACCCTGGCCAGCGAGTTGCAATGCGACGCGGCCACGGTCTGGCGGGTCTGCCGTGGCTACGAACAGCACGGCCTCGATGTCGTGCTGTGGGAGGCCCCCCGGCCGGGTCGCCCGCCGCAGCTTTCCCCCCTGCAACGCGCTCAGATCGTGCAGTTGGCTTGTCTGCAACCCATCGCCAAAGGGTTGGAACGTCACGCACTGGAGCAGCGCCGACTTGGCGCGACAAGCCATCAGCGATGGCATCGTCAAGACCGTCAGTCCGCGTGCGGTGCGACAGATCTTGCATGGCGTCGATCTGCAGCCACACCGCACCCGATACTGGAAGACGAGTCGCCTCGACGCGGAGTTCAAGGAACGGGCCGAACGGGTGCTGTGGTGCTACGGAAATGCCGAGCGTTTGGCCGCGCGTGGGCTCTGGGGCGTTTGCGTCGATGAGATGCCCAACCTGCAGATTCTGGAGCGGCAGCCGATCCGGCGCGCGCGGCCTGGCTGCATCGAACATCAGGAGTTTGGGTAGTGGGCGATTAGTGTGTTGACGCGGATCGCTCGCGATGGCGGCGAAGCCCCTCTTCGAGGGCAAGGAACAGATCAGCCTTCGCTGCGCGAGGAGAAACAAAAGACCCGTTCGAGTTCGCATAGGTGCCATCGTCGGCGTCGTCCATCCGCCAGCGATAAGCCCCGTTGCTGCCCGTAACTTCGAGAGTCATCTTCTCCATGACGCATCGGCCGGTGTCGCCTTGCCAGAAAGGGGCCGCAAGGATCAGTTCTAGCCGACGAATGTTCTGTTCGGCGTTCATGTCAAAGCTCCCTGTTCATGCGTGGCCGCTCCTGGGTGGCAGACCTAGATGGCCATTTCACAAGTTCCTGAGCAGCTTTTCAGCCGTAAGTCGTTGGCCTGTAACGTCCGAAGCTGCTCATGGATTTACGAAACGGTCATCTAGCCCTGATCCGGTTCGTCCTTGATGAACAAGCCCGCCAGTTCCGCCCAGCTCATTCGCCTGGACAGTTTGCCGTTGTTTGGCCACCAGCGTATCCCGCCGACGCTGACGATCATGGTGCCGAGCTTGCGCTCTTTCTTTCCCATTTGTCCCAGACATCAAATTGAATCCCGGCCCTCCCGAGCCAGATTGGTTCCTGGATGCTCGCCTTCACGTACTTGGTAGGCCGACCCTTCTGTCTGCCTCGCATGACGACTCCTCGTTGAGTGATGTCGGGGTGATGCGTGACCGCTCTTGCTATTCTACGCGCGGCGAAGGATAATACCCAGCATGGCCAAGAAACCCCGCAAGCCGAAGACCCCTGACCCGGCATCCTTCGCATTCGGCGTGCTCCAGCACGTCATCGAGGCTACGGGCGACACGCCGGCCGAGCCCCCGGCCCCGCCGGCGGATGTCGGCAAGGACCCTGCCGCCGTCGCCCTGGGGCGCAAGGGCGGGTTGAAGGGTGGGCCGGCCAGGGCGAAAAAGCTCGGCAAGAAGAAACTCCGCGAGGCGGCCAAGAAGGCTGCGGCGGCCCGTTGGGGCAAAGCCGAATGAACTCACTAGATCAGGTCTTGCTCATCGAGCACTTTTCGACATTCTTCGGGTAGTCGGTGACTATTCTGCAAAGCCCCGACGCGGAGCTTCTTCAGTAAAGTGGCAGAGCATGGCTTATGAGGCTTCAGCAGCTTCGCTTTGCGTAGAGTTTCGAGAGCGGCCAAGGATGTAACTCTTGCTCGCTCGTATGGCACATATGTCTTATGGCCAACGAAAGGGTGCTCGCCCTTTTCTACAATACAACCTGCCTTGTCGCCAACCGTGTGTGTCGTAAAATTTACGATAACGACATTATCTGAATCTATATTCGTTTCAGATATGATGATCCACAGATGATGGTACATGCCATCAATAAATGTGTCGCCAGGGTTCATTTCTTCCTTGCAAATAGCTTGTCAAAATAGGCTTTTTCTTGAGCATCTTGAAGAATGGCGTCTTTGTCCTTCAATCGGCCAACCGCCTCAATCAGATGCTCAAAGGGAATGGCAGTTGACGTACCTTTATGGTAGTTTTTCTCCCATTCCTCGAAGTGAGTTTCCCGAGCGATGTCAAAGTCGTCTTGTCCAAGACGCGCGGCCGACACCTCGTTCAGCAAGCTGACTTCCTGGCGGGATAGGGCGGAAGGGCTGAGGTCAGTAACAAGACTAATGAGATAGTCTTCATTCTGGAAATGGCGGGACCATTCAGCTTGGTCCGAGTGAGAAGCCCTTTATGAGATCGTATACCTCGCTGTGAATTGGACCGTAGTCCATCGCGCACAAGCGACCGCCGACAATTGGCCGACCCCTCCTCTTGAGACTTTCGCGGTCCGCAATGTAAAGAAGGGCCAATAGCCGTTTCCGGCCCATGATTCGATGGGGGGCGAGCCGCAACAGTGTTGCCGCTGCTTCAATCGCCTTTCGCGTGTCGATGCGGAAAATCATGGCGGTGCTCCTCAATCGGTTAGACGGCCCGAAACGTCTAAAGGTTCAGAGCGGTCACGTCTCCTAGCGGCGATCACCGTGCGCATTCTCCGGCTTTCTACGAAAAAATCCAGCGAATTGTTCTTGCCATGCGTGAGCGGTCACGTATAATAAGTATGTGGTGTTGATCGTTACCGGGAGCAACTCAGATGCAATGCCCGACCTGCCAGAACGAAGCCCGCAAGTTCGGCCGCGACCGAGCCGGCAACCAGCGCTACCAGTGCCAGGCGTGCCGCAAGACGTTCTCTGACCGCCCGGTCCGGCCCCTGGGCGAAATGCGCCTGCCGCTCGACAAGGCACTGCCCTGCCTCCAGCTCCTGACAGAAGGCAACAGCATCCGGGCCACGGTGCGGATCAGCGGCGTGGCGAAAGACACCGTGATTGCCCTTCTGGTCGCGGTCGGGGAGAAGGGCGAGGCGTTGCTGCGGGAGAGCTTGCGGGGCGTTCCCGCACGGGACGTGCAGCTCGATGAAATCTGGGGATTCATCGGCATGAAGGAGAAGACGAAGACCCGGAAGGCGCTGGAGACATCGGACATTGGCGATGCGTATTGTTTCGTCGCCATCGAACGGACGACGAAACTGGTTCTCGCGTGGTATCTCGGCAAGCGGGATCAGGGCAGCACGCGGATATTCCTTGAGGACGTGGAGCGCTCCACGCGCGGTCGGGTTCAGTTGAGCACGGACGGCTTGAAGTGCTACCCGTCGGCCGTTCAACTGGCCTTCTCGGAATGGGAGGTTGACCACGGCACGTTGGTCAAGGAGTACGCGACGAAGGCGGATGAGCACCGCTATTCGCCTGGTGAAGTCATTGAGACTATCAAGGGGGTTTGCTGTGGCAACCCCGACCCGGCAAAGATTTGCACGCGCCACGTCGAACGGCATAACCTGTCGATGCGGATGCAGAACCGGCGCCTGACCCGGTTGACGAACGCGTTCAGCAAGAAGTGGCAGAACCATGAGGCCGCGCTTGGCCTGTACTTCGCCGTGTACAATTACGTCCGGCCGCACGGTACACTTACGCATGACGCAGAGGATCGGCGGAAGACGACCCCGGCGATGGCTGCCGGGTTGACCGATCATCCCTGGACCTTAGTGGAGCTGCTCCAGGCGGCGGCCAGTGCGGCGTCAACACACTAATCGCCCACTACCCGATTTTTTTGGTTTCTCCGGCCAATGCGTGCAGCGGGACCTTCGGACAGTGGTTCAGCCTGAGCGGCCAGCACGCTTTGCTCAAACTGATCCTTTATCGCCAGCGCGTGTCTGCACGCGCGGAATTATATGCGACCTGGCGCCTGGCGCTGAAATGTGAAGGCGCATGTCCTGATTTGACAAGGGATTGCGACTCGCGCGCCAGGTCGCATATAATTCCCGGCGAATTCAGTACGACATGGCAATTTCCAGGGAACCGGCAGCGCCTTCCGTCTCCTCGAACCGGTTCGCGAGGCGGCGAAGCATTCCGGCGAGTAGGCGGGGGTTGGCAGGCCAGCCCTGCGGGAGCTTCTTGGTTCCCGTGAGCCCAGCGGTGTCGGTGAGGCGTGCGAGAAGGTCGCGGACGATGCCTTCCCATGTCCCGCCCTTGTCATGTAACGGTTGGCGGAGGGGCGGCGCGATGGCCGAGGTGTCGAGGAAGGCCGTTGCTGGGTGAGGTACGATGAGGCGTCATTGACATTTCTCCCCAGAGCGGTCGGGGGAACGCGTGGTCCGGTGAGGTACAATCCCGCGAGGGTTCTTTTGCGGGGCCGTTGGCCATGCAGTGCCGCGCCAGTTCCTTGACGATGCTCCGGGGGATGTATGGGCTGCGCCCCAGCCTGGGGCTGAGCGGGGCGGCAAAGTGACCTGATCGACCGCGGGCGACGTTAGTCGAGGTCGGCGGCGTTACTTCTTGCCATTGAGCCAGTCCTCGATTTCCCAGGCCCTGAAGCGGATCGTGCCGCGCCGGCCAGGGCTCAGCTTAAGCGGCCCCGGGAACCGCCCCGCGGACACGGCGCGTTCGATAGTACGGCGGGTGAGCTGAACCAGTTCGCAAACGTCAGCCATCGAGAGGAGCTTGTCGATCCGTCCTTGACGCGGAGCTACGGCGGTTTTCGGTGCGGCGAGCATGGCCTGCCTCGGTTTGTTCTGGGCGAGGATGCCTGTGTCGGCTTGCGGCGTATCACGACGCACCCAAGTCTAACCGGCGAAGGACGGAGAGTTGAGGGGACTAGGCGGACAGCAGCGATCTTTTGAGTGCCGGCCGGCGGCGTCTATGGACCTTGTCGAGAAGGTTGGACTATAACGGAGTGTTTGTGTAGCGTTAACGGCCCAGCGCCACCCCCAGCGCTACACCGCGATGACCGGAATGTGTCGGATTGAGTCGTAATGTGTCGTGTGTTTTGTGGGTCGCAACCCATTGCCGTAACAGAGGTTGTCGCATCCGGACGCATAACATCGGCATGTGTTGCATAGGGGACAATTCGGATTGCAAATCCGCCATCCCCGGTTCGCATCCGGGAAGGGCCTCTTTCCTCTCAGCCCGTCTCACGGGGCCGCAAACCCTGTCATCTCCTGCCACCTGACCACCCTGCCACGCGTGGACCAACGCGCGCGAAATGACGACAACTCAGGCCCGGCTCGGTAAGAAAGACGCTTGAACAGAACCGCCCTCCCTGACCCTGTGGATGGTTCATGGGGGCTTTCCATCGTAACCCATCGGATTGCGAGCGGCACCTGCCATGCGATGCACCTCTTCCTTGTCCCTGACCCTGTGCTTCCTGCTGCCCGGCCTGGCCGGCGCGGCCCCGCGGGATGGCGCGACCCTGGAACACCTTCTCGGAGCGCCGTTTCCCACGGCCCTGACGGCGTCACCCGCGGGAGGCCATGTCGCCTGGGTGGCCAACGACCGTGGTCGGCGGAACGTCTGGGTGGCGGAGGCACCCGACTACAGAAGTCGCGCCCTCACCAGCTATACCAAGGACGACGGACAGGACCTGGCCGATCTCGCCTGGACAGCGGACGGCCAGAGTGTCTGTTATGTCCGGGGGAGTCTGGGCCACGATGGCGACCCGTTCAATCCGCGCAGCCGCCCGCGCACACCGGAGCAGGCGGTCTGGATCGTCGCCCGCTCCGGCGGTGCGCCGCGCCGGCTCGGCGCTGGACACGCCCCAGCCGCCGCGCCCCGGGGCGATCGCGTCGCCTGGCTGCACAAGGGCCAGGTCTGGGCCGCCCCGGTCGGCGGGCGAGCCGAGGCGGCGCAGCTCTTCCAGGTCCACGGGCAGGTTCAGCAGCTCCGCTGGTCGCCCGACGGCACAACCCTGGCGTTTGTCTCTGACCGTGGCGATCACAGCTTCATTGGCGTCTATCGGGGATCGGAGCAGCCTATCCTTTGGCTCGATCCGAGCGTGGACCGCGACAGCGAGCCGGCCTGGTCGCCCGACGGTCGGCAGATCGCCTTCCTGCGCAGGCCGACCTCGCGCGAGCCGTTCACCTTTGGCCCGCAGCCGACGGCCGAGCCGTGGTCCCTCCGCGTGGCGGCGGTCGCCGACGGCAAGGGCCAGCAAGTCTGGAAAGCCGATCCCGGAGTCGGCAGCGCCTTTCGCGGCGTCGAGGCGACCAACCAGATCTTCTGGGGGGCCGACGACCGCCTCGTCTTCCCCTGGGAGGCCGACGGCTGGACCCACCTCTACGCGGTTGCCGCGACGGGCGGCAAGGCGACCCTGCTCACCCCCGGCAAGTTCGAGGTGGAAGCGGTAAGCCTGAGCCCGGATCGCCGCCGCCTTGTTTACAGCTCCAACCAGGGCGACATCGATCGCCGACACATCTGGACTGTCCCCGTCCGCGACGGCGAGCCGGAGCCGCTGATGAAAAGCGTCGGCATCGAGTGGTCGCCCGTGATGACCAGCGACGGCAAGGCGATCGCCTTTCTCCGTTCCGATGCCCGCCGCCCGGCCCGGCCGGCCATCCGCGTTGGGACGGCGGCCGTCCGCGACCTGGCCGCGATTCCGTCGGACTTCCCCGCCGACCAGCTGGTGATTCCGTCGCGGGTGACGATCACGGCCGTGGACGGGAAGAAGGCGCCGGGGCAACTCTTTCTGCCGCCCGGCTTGAAGCCCGGCGAACGCCGCCCCGCCATCCTTTACACGCACGGCGGGTCGCGCCGCCAAATGCTCCTGGGCTGGCACATGATGGCCGGCTACACCAATCACTATGCCCTCAACCAGTACCTGGCCCTGCACGGCTTCGTCGTGCTGTCGCTCAACTACCGCAGCGGCATCGGCTATGGCCTCGATTTCCGCGAGGCGCCTGGTTACGGCGCCCACGGGGCCAGCGAGTTCAACGACCTGCTCGGTGCCGCCCGTTACCTCAAGGACCGCCCGGACGTGGATGCCGGCCGAATCGGTCTCTGGGGTGGGTCCTACGGCGGCTATCTGACCGGGCTCGGCCTGTCTCGCGCCTCCGACGTGTTTGCCGCCGGTGTCGACATCCACGGTGTCTACGACTGGAACGTGGTCATCCGCAACTTCGAGCCCGGCTACGATCCCCTGGCCCGCCGCGAAACGGCCCGCCTGGCCTTCGAGTCATCGCCGGCCGCCTCGATCAAGTCGTGGCGGTCCCCGGTCCTGGTCATCCACGGTGAGCACGATCCCGACGTGCCCTTTTCCGAGAGCGTACACCTGGTGGAAGACCTGCGGAAGCAGAAGGTGGAGGTGGAGCAGTTGATCTTCCCGGAGGAAGCCCACGGCTTCCTGACGCACGAGGCGTGGCTGCGCTGCTTGACGGCGACCGCGGAATTCCTCGAGCGCCACCTGGGCAGTCCTGGCCGGAAGGCGATGCCCTGAGGTGGATCGCCTACAACCGCTCCAGCGCCGCGTCGGCGGTCCGGCTCGTTTCGGTGTCGTCGTTGTCCGTCAAGGCGGCCAGGGCCTGGCGGATACGGCGATCGGAGAGGGTGAGGAAATAGCGGCCGGCCTGCACGTCGCGGCCCAGTTCCACGGGGTTGCCGTTTCCCACGGTCAGCAGATGGTCCAGCCGCGCCAGGGTGCAACTCGACGCATAGAGTTCGCAGGCCGCATCCGCGATCCGCTCGTGGAGGTACTCGCTGGGCAGGAACCGCTCGACCGAACCGCAGTGCCGCAGGACCCACTGGACGGCCAGGCCGAAGTCGCGGACACGGTGGCCCAGACGGCTGGCCTCCGCACGGAGGGCGGTGCTCTGCACCGGCACGTCCGGCGAGGAAAGGCGGGCGGCCAGTTGCTCCTTGCCGAAGCGCCACAGCCGGCCTGCTTCCTTCAGCGGGCTCTTCACCGCGTGCATCACCGCCAGCAGCCCTTCGCCGACGGCCCGCGAGCCGACCACGCTGATGAAGGCCCGCAGGACGTCGTTGGCCCCCTCGCCGATGGTGTTGATGCGTGCGTCGCGCATCATGCGCTCCAGCGGGTCGGTGGTGAAGTACCCCTGCCCACCGTAAATCTGCAAGGCGTCGTTGACGATTTGCCAAAGCGCGTCGGTCGACCAGACCTTGAGCATGGCCGTTTCGAGCATGAAGTCGTCGATGCCGCGGTCGATGAACGAGGCGCACTCGGCCGTGGTCGCCTCCATCGCGAAGGCACAGGCGGCCATGGTGGCGATCTTCTTCTTGACCAGCTCGAACTCGGCGATCGGCTGGCCAAACTGCTGGCGACGCTTGGCGTGCCGCACCGCCAGGCGCAGGCAGGTCTTGGCGGCCCCGGTGCAACTGGCGCCGAACGTGGTGCGGCCGAAGTCGAGCACCGTCAAGGCCACGCGCAGTCCTTTACCGATCGGGCCCAGGACATTCTCCTTCGGCACGCGCATGTTGCGGAACGCGAGGCGGGCGGTGGCGGTCCCGCGGATGCCGCACTTCGGCATGCGGGCCTCGACTACCTCGAAACCGGGCATGTCCGGGGTGACCAGGAAGGCGGTGACTTTGGACTCCCCGGGCTGACGCCCGGGGCTCGCTTCCACCGGTGTGCGAGCCATGACGGTCAGCACGCCGGCAATGGCGCCGTTGGTGATGTAGCGCTTCTCGCCGTTGAGAATGTAGGCGTTGCCGTCGGGCGTGGGTGTGGCCGTGGTCTGAACATTGGCGGCGTCGGAGCCGGCGGCGGGCTCGGTGAGGGCGAAGGCGCCGAGCTTCCTACCGCTGACCAAGTCC
The DNA here is from genome assembly GCA_963827935.1 of uncultured Planctomycetota bacterium. Taxonomy (GTDB): domain Bacteria; phylum Planctomycetota; class Planctomycetia; order Gemmatales; family Gemmataceae; genus DATFNV01. The sequence continues at coordinate 443,119 of CAWHCN010000011.1, forward strand.
GGCAGCCAGCGCGCCTTCTGCTCCGCCGTGCCGAACAGCAGCAGGGCCCGGATGCCGATCGAGTGGTGGGCATTGACGAACACCGACACGCCGGCATCGTGCCCGCCGATCAGCTCCATGATCTTGAGGTAGCCGAGCTGCGAGAAACCGCGTCCGCCGTACTCCGTGGGCGCCGTCATGCCCAGCACGCCCAGCCGGGCCAGGCCCGCGATCACCTCGGGTGGAATGTCGGCCTGGCGGTCGATGGCGGCAGCATCCACCTGCTCGTCGAGGAAGCGCTGCACCTCGGCCACCGCCTGGCTGACCCGGTCGCGCTCGCCGGCCTTGATCTCGGGGTAAGGGAAGAGCAGGGGGCCGTTGAAGTGGCCAAAGAACAGCGCCTTGGCGAACCCGAGTTGCTCGGGCGTGGCCCCCAGAATTTCCTCGGCCTGTTTCTGCTGCTGGGCGACCTGTGCGGCGGTCAGGGGCATGTGATGACTCCCGGTCGTCCGCCCCGGGCGGAGGGCGGTGCGGTCCCTCTCATGGTAGAGCATGGAGGACGGCGGTGGGAAGTCAACCCGGGGAAGCGGGGCCGGCCTTCTCGGCCCGCCAGAAGGGAAAACCACCACGGCTGGGTGGCACGCCCTGAGGTACTCCGAAGGGCGTGCTTTACTGGCAGGCTTGCTTGTTAGCCCGACGCGCTAGCGAGGGTGGGCGAGTCGTTCCCTCGCTGGCGCGTCGGGCTAACATGCACGCCCTTCGGAGTACCTCAGGGCGTGCCACCCGCCGAAGGGCGTGTTGCAGTGCATGCACGCGCTTCGGAGTACCTCAGGGCGTGCCACCCGCCGCGGTCAGCAGTTCTTACGCCACAGGTAGGGCCAGTTCCTCTTCCGGCTGGAGCGGCACAACATCGTCGCCGCGAACACGGGCATGGAAGTCACACTGACACCGGGGACACAGGAACGTAACCACCCGCTTCGTCGGCACAGCCGCGTCCCAGACATGGCGGTCGTCTCGTGCGAGGAGATCACCGGACCAGTGGCAGCCGATGCGCGGACAGGTTACCCAGTAGCTGGTCAACATTTGCCGGCCTCCGTGAAGTGAAAAGAGAGGACGAACGGCACAGGGAAGTCTAACAGACGATCCCGGACCGCGTCAAAGAAAATACAAGAAGATTTGCCGAACAACCCTCGCCCTCGCGCCCGGCGGGGTGTCTTCTACAATGCTGTTTGTGGTTTGAATCGGTCCGGGCCGCAGCTCCCAAAGGGGTGATCGCCATGCTCGAAATCAACGCCTCCCTGCGCATCCCCGACGACGAGTTCACCTGGACGTACGTCCGTTCGAGTGGGCCGGGCGGGCAAAACGTGAACAAGGTGGCGTCCAAGGCGGTGCTGCGCTGGGGCCTGTCGGCCAGCCCGAGCCTGCCGCCCGACGTGAAGGCCCGCCTGCGCGCCCGCGAGGCCAACCGCATCACCGCCGACGGCGAGCTGGTGCTCACCTCGCAACGCTTCCGCGACCAGGAGCGCAACCGGCAGGACTGCCTCGACAAGCTACGGGCCATGATCGCCGGCGCCGCGGCCCGGCCCAAGAAACGCCGCAAGACCAAGCCGACCCGCGGCTCCCAGGAAGCGCGGCTGCGAGAGAAGAAGCGACGGGCAGGGACGAAGGCGGGACGCCGGGGTGGGGTTGAGGAGTGAGGCTTCCTCCCCACCCCGTGGCATCCCCCGCCTGCACGCCCTATAATGCGGCACGGTTCTTGGATCGCCCGTCACCAGGCAGTCACCGCATGCCCCATCCCACCCAGATGTCCGCCGCCGACACCGGCCTGCTCGTGATTGACGTGCAGGAGAAGCTGATGGTCAAGATCCCCCAGGCGTCGGCCCTGGTACGCGACATCGGCTTCCTCGTCGATGTCGCCCGCCTGCTCGACATGCCGGTGCAGGCGACCGAGCAGTATCCGAAGGGGCTGGGCCCGACCGTTGCCGAACTGGCCCGCCGGCTGCCGAACCGTCCCGACAAGACTGGCTTCAGTTGCTGTGCCATCCCGCGCATAGTCGAAGCATTCCATAGAGCGGCCCGGCCGAAGATTGTGCTGGCGGGGATCGAGGCCCACGTCTGCGTGCTGAATACGGCGCTTGATCTCCTGGCCCGGCAGTTTCGCGTGTACATCGCCGCTGACGCCGTGGCCAGCCGGTATCTGATCGACCGCGAGTTCGCGCTGCGCCGGCTGGAACAGGCCGGGGCGATCTTGACGACGGTTGAGACGTGCGCGTTCGAGTGGATCGGCGGCTCAAACCATCCGCAGTTCAAGGCGATCAGCGCCCTGATCCAGGAGCGGGCGAAGGGGATACAACAGTAGCGGCCGCTTGCGGCTTAGCGTTCGGGGCATCGAGGGATGGTGTTCACGCGAAGCCGCAAGCGGCCCAAGGAAACCCACCATGCCACTCCCCGGTCAGCTCAATCCTTCGCCGCGTGTCCTGCTCGGCCCGGGCCCCAGCGATGTCCATCCGCCGCGTGTTGACCGCGATGGCCACGCCGCTGGTCGGCCATCTCGACCCGGAATTCCTGGTCCTGATGAATGAAACGCAGGAGATGCTGCGCCAGGGCTTCCGCACGCAGAACCGCCTGACGTTCCCGGTGAGCGGCACCGGGTCGGCCGGCATGGAGACCTGCGTCGTCAACCTGATCGAGCCGGGCGACCGGATGGTGGTCTGCGTCAACGGCGTGTTCGGCCAGCGCATGACCGACGTGGCCCAGCGGGCCGGGGCCGCCGTCACCACCCTCGAACGGCCCTGGGGCGAGGTCTTCGACCTGGACGGGATCCGTGCGATGCTGCAGAAGGTGCGGCCCAAGGTGCTCGGCATCGTCCATGCCGAGACCTCCACCGGCGCCTGGCAGCCGCTCGAAGGCCTGGGTCAGCTGTGCCACGAATTCGACACGCTGCTGCTCCTCGACACCGTCACCTCGCTGGCCGGGGTGCCGGTGGAGATCGACGCCTGGGACGTGGATGCCGTCTATAGCGGAACGCAAAAGTGTCTGAGCTGCCCGCCCGGCCTGGCTCCGGTGTCGTTCAGCCCGCGGGCCGTCGAGACGATCAACCGCCGCAAGACCAAGGTGCAATCGTGGTACTTGGACATGACGATGGTCCAGCGCTACTGGGGCGAGGAGCGCTTCTACCACCACACGGCCCCGATCACGATGATCTATGCCCTGCGCGAGGCGCTGCGGCTGGTCCTGGAGGAGGGGCTGGAAGCGCGGTTTGCCCGGCACCGGCGGAATCATCAGGCGTTGAAGGCCGGACTGGCGGCGCTGGGGATCACCTATGCCGCGGCGGAAGGGCACCAGCTACCGCAGCTCAACGCCGTCCGCATCCCGCCGGGGGCCGACGACCTGACGACACGCAAGCGCCTGCTGGCCGAGTTCGGCATCGAGATCGGCGGCGGACTGGGCGATTTCAAGGGGAAGGTCTGGCGCGTGGGCTTGATGGGACACGCCAGCCGGCCGGCCAATGTGCTCCTCTTCCTGGCGGCGCTGGAACAATGCCTGGTCGCCCAGGGGGTGAAGGTGACGGCCGGGGCGGGCGTGGCGGCGGCCAACAGGGTCTACGCAGAAAGGTGACACAAGCCCCGAGCGCGAGCGAGGGGGGCCCACTCCCCTCGCTCGCGCTCGGGGCTTGTGACTTCGGCGACAGAGGGCCGCCCTCATGTTGCAACACCGCGAGGAAGTCCGCTTCCGCAAGGTCTTCGCCAAAGAGCTGAAACGCCTCTGCAAGGACGCACTCGACGAGCTGGGATGGCGCTGGGAGATGGACGGGAGCTGGCGCATCGTGGCCTATGTGCCACGCACTTTCTCCTCCTGGGGCGAATGGCTGGTCGTGGAGGTCTACGATGAGGAGCTGGTGGTGCTGAGTCATTGCAGGGTCCGCAACCAGCTCGTCGATTGGGGCAAGAACCGTCAGAATGTGCAGCGGTTCCTCGATAGCGTCGACGACATCCTGGAGGAAGAAGACGACCGATGATCGTCCATGCCCTCCTCTGGTCGGCGCGAATGGCGGCGTGGCGGCGCCGATGGCGGGCCTGGCTGCGTGCCTTGATCCCGACTGAGCCTGCGCACCACGAGGTCCGCGTCTGCTACGATGACGCCTGCGAAGAGGATCTTCGCGCAGCCGCGAAGTTTGTCCTCACGTGCCTGCGCTGGAAATGGACTGAGGCGCGGCCTGGCACGATCCTGGCGCGAGTTCCAATCAACTGGCGAACCTGGGGACAGCGGTTCACGATCAGAGTCTATCCGCGCGAACTGCGGGTGCTCAGTGCGTGCGTTATGCAGCGCTTTGATGGTGGGAAGAATCGGGACGATGTGGACCTGTTTCTGGCCCACCTGCATACCCTTCTTTGTATCGAGCCTGTCCGAACCATGAGGCAGCTGCCATGACTGCTCCCGCATTTCCTGATAGCCGCCTGCGCCGCCTCCGACACAATCCCCTCGTTCGCCAGATGGTCCGCGAGACGGCCCTGGCACCCGACGATTTCATCCTGCCGCTATTCGTGCGCCCCGGCCGGGGCGTTCGCAACGAGATCGCCTCGATGCCGGGCAACTACCAGCTCAGCGTCGATACCCTTGTCGATGAGGTCGGTAGCGCGGCCGACCTGGGTATCCGCGCGTTCATGCTGTTCGGCGTCCCCGCCCACAAGGACGCCACCGGCGCGGTTGCTTGGGAGGACGAGGGGATCGTCCAGCAGGCGCTGCGGGCGTTGCGGACGGCTTACAAGGACGACGTGGTGCTCATTACCGACGAATGCTTCTGCGAGTACACCGAGCACGGCCACTGCGGCGTGCTGTCGGAGTACGGCCGGCGGCGCGACGTGGACAACGACGCCACCTTGCCCAACCTCGCCGCCCAGTGCGTCAGTCATGCGAAGGCGGGCGCCGACATGGTGGCTCCGAGCGGCATGCTCGACGGCATGGTCGGCGCCATTCGCCGCGGCCTGGACGCGGCGGGCTTCGGCTGGCTGCCGATCCTGAGCTACGCCGCCAAGTACGCCAGTGGTTTCTATGGCCCGTTCCGCGACGCGGCCGAGTCCCCGCCACAGTTCGGCGACCGCGGCGGCTATCAGATGGATCCTGCCAACGGCGACGAGGCGCTGCGCGAGGTGGCCCTCGACCTCGGCGAAGGCGCGGACCTGGTCATGGTGAAGCCGGCCCTGGCCTACCTGGACATCATTCGCCGGGTCAAGGAGCGTTTCGGCGTGCCGCTGGCGGCGTACAACGTGAGCGGCGAGTTCGCCATGGTCAAGGCCGCCGCCGCCAAGGGCTGGATCGACGAACGCCGCATCACAATGGAGATCCTCACCAGCATCAAGCGGGCCGGGGCCGACCTGATCCTGACTTACCATGCCTGCGACGCGGCCCGGTGGCTACGCTAGTCGTGGCCGGACCGGTCGGCCTGCCTCAGCGGGCGGAGCCAGCCCGATGCCCGGCCACACCCAGGTCGGCGGACCAGAAGCCATCCGGGCAGGCCACCGGCTGACGCGAGCCGCTGCGGTTGGCGGGCGGCAGCTGCAGATCGCTGAACGGGTCCATGATGTTGCCTCCGCTGGAATTCAGATGTCCGGAAGAGTGGGTGCTATGACGGTGCCACGACAGTGCCACGATGGTGCCACCACCCTGCCACGATGGTGCCGCCACGGTGCCACGATGGTGCCAGAGGGTGCCATCAGGGTGCCACGATGGTGCCATCAGGGTGCCATAATGGTGCCACGGGGTGTCCAAGAGTGGTGGTGGCACCCTGGACTGACGGGCCTGGACCCTTCCTTATATCGACTCCCGGGGTAGGCCAGGCCAGCAACCATCCATACGTATGCGAGCGCGGCGTCATTATTTGCGAACGCTGTCCAACAGGGGAAGACCATCATGTCATCCGCCGCTTCGCCGCCTGATCCCACCCCGGTGCTGGACCTGCTCGAAGCATTCCGCCGCTCCAAGGCGATGTTCGCCGCCCTTGACCTGGGGGTGTTCGATCAACTGGCGGGCGGCGGGCTCTCACTGTCGGCCCTCGCGCAGCATCTGCACGCCGACGCCGGTGCCCTGGGCCGGCTGCTGGATGCCTGCGTCGGCCTGGGTCTGCTGGCGCGGCAAGCGGATGGCTACGCCAACACCCCGGCGGCGGCGGCCTATCTCACCACGTCCAGTCCGCTGCGGCTGACGGGCTATGCCCGCTATTCCGACGCCGTCCTCTGGCAGCTCTGGGCTCACCTGGCCGATGCCGTGCGCGAGGGGACCCACCGCTGGAAGCAGGGCTTTGGCCTGGAAGGGCCGATCTTCGACCACTTCTTCCGCAACGACACCGATCGCCGCGAGTTCCTGATGGGGATGCACGGCCTGGGCCAGATCAGCTCGCCGGCGGTGGTGGCAGCGTTCGACCTGTCGGCGTACCGCTGCCTGGCGGACCTGGGGGGAGCGACGGGCCACCTGGCCGTCGCCGCCTGCCGGCGTTACCCAAACCTGCGGGCCGTGGTCCTGGACCTGCCCGGCGTCTTGCCGCTGGCCCGCGAACTGACGACTGAGGCAGGAATGGGCGGCCGGATCGACATCGTCAGCGGCGATTTCTTCGCGGACCCGCTCCCCGGGGCCGACCTCTTCGCCCTGGGCCGCATCCTGCACGATTGGTCGGAGGACAAGGTCCGGCAGTTGTTGCGCACGGTGTACGACAGCCTGCCGCCGCGCAGCGCACTGCTAGTGGCAGAGAAGCTGCTCGATGACGATCGCACCGGTCCGTCCGTAGCCCTGTTCCAGTCCTTGAACATGCTGGTGTGTACCGAGGGGAAGGAGCGCCACCTTCGGCGAATACGAAGCTCTGCTGCGCGAGGCCGGCTTCGCCCGGGTGGAGGGGCGACGGACCAGCGCCCCACTCGACGCGGTGCTGGCGGTCAAGGGCGGCTCCTGAATCATGCCGGCTTGCGGGCTCCCAAAGTTCCTCTCGGCGCCGGTCGCCTGGGCGGCTATAGTCCGCGCGCCGGGGCGGACGGTTCGCTTGCGCCGACCCCGCGGCCGACCCATCTTCCGAAGCGAGGAGTCCCTTCATGTCGATACGGATGTCGCTGGTTTCCCTGCTGGCCCTGGGCCTGGCGGCCACCTCGGCGCTGGCGCAATCCGGTGCCGCCGGGCTGCCGCCGCTGGCTGCGACCGAGGACAAACTCTCGAACGACCCGGTGGCCAAGGTCAATGGCGAGGTCATCACCGAGACAGCGGTTCGCCGCGCCTTTCGGGTTCAACACGTGACCCGCGAAAACCAGGCCAGCGCTCGGGCCGGAGTCATCCAGCTCCTGATCGACAGCGCGCTGGTCGATCAATACCTGGTTCAGCTCAAGGTGGCGGTTGACAAGAAGGAGGTCGAGGCTCGCCTGGACAAGATCGCGGCCGAGATCAGCCAGCACAACGAGAAGTTCGAGGACGTGTTGAAGGAGCTGATGTATACCGCGGCGGAATTCCGGGCCCATGTCGAGGCCGATTTGCGCTGGGAGAAGTTCGTCAACGACCAGGCGACGGACGAGAAACTGACGAAGTATTTCGAGTCCAATCGCGAGACGTTCAATGGGGCTCAGGTGCGGGCGCGGCATATCCAGATTGCGGCAACAACGCCGGATGCGAAAGCCGCTGAGGGCGTGGTGGCCCGCTTGCAGCAGATGAAGAAGGATGTGGAGGCGGCCGGTGCCACGGCCGTGGCCAAGCTGCCGGCCAATGCCGACGCGTTCACGAAGAAGCAGATGTTCAACGAAGGGGTTGAGTCGACGTTCGCGGACTTTGCCCGGAGCAATTCGATTTGTCCCAGCAAGTCGGCCGGAGGCGATGTGGGTTGGTTCGAGCGCAGTGCCGGCCGGGCCGAGCCGTTTGCCCGGGCCGCTTTTTCCCTGGAACCTTACCAGATCAGCGACGTGGTTCAGACGAAATACGGCTACCACCTGATCCTGGTCACCGACCGCAAGGCGGGACGGGATGTGAAGTTCGAGGACGTCAAGAACGACGTGAAGGAAGTCTACGGGTTCCGCCTTCGCGATGCCGTGATTGCAGCAATGCGGCCGCGGGCCCAGATCGAGCTCATGCCGCCGCCGGCGGCGCAGTGACCCGGGCCCATAGAACCGCCCCCCTGCGGGTGGCAGCTAAACCCCGGCCAGCGCCTGCCGCACGGCAAACCAGAGCTCGTTCATCTTGAACGGCTTGCGCAGTACGCCGGCGGCTTCGCGCGCCGCCGGGTCGGCCAGGAGTGCTGCCGGCGGCAGGCCGGTGCAGAGCAGGACGGGCAACTGCGGGCGCGCCTGCCGCAGCCGCTGCAGCGTGGCCAGGCCGTCCTCGCGCGGCATCATTAGGTCGAGAATCACCAGATCGATGTCGCGCCCTTTCGCACCTGTTCCAGCGCATCGTGGCCGTTGGTAACGGCCACGATGTGATGCCCGGCAATCTCCAGAAAACGGCCCACCACGTCGAGGATCGCCTCCTCGTCATCCACCACCAGGATGGTCCGGCCCGGTGTGGCCTCGGGCTCGACGACCTGTCCGGCCTCAAAGTCCGGCCGCCAGGCTGGGTCGGTCGCAGCCTTGTCCAGTCGCGGCAGATACATGCCCACGCACGTCCCCTGTCCCGGCGTGCTGTCGATGGTCAGATACCCCTGGTGCCCCTGCACGATGCCGAAGACCATCGGCAGACCCAGGCCCGTTCCCTGCCCGACTTCTTTGGTGGTAAAGAAGGGATCGATGGCCTGGGCCAGCACCGGCGCCGTCATGCCGCAGCCCCGATCCTGCACCTCGACTATGACATAGTCGCCGGGCGGCACGTTCTGGGGAAAGGCCTTCAGCTCGGCGTTCAGCAGCAGCGGCCGAACACGGAAGGTGATGGTGCCCGGGTCCGGATGTCCCTCAACCGAGCGCCCGCCGGGCGCGATGGCGTCGCGGGCATTCAGGGCCAGGTTGACCAGGGCCTGCTGCAGCTGGTTGACATCGGCGGCAATGAGCACGGGCCCTTCACGAGCGGGAGCCTCCAGCTCGACGCGCAGGCCCAGGGTCTGGCGGATCAGGTCGAGGGTGGCCGCTACCATCTCGACAACCGCCGTCGGGTGCCGAATCAGGTCCGGTTTGCGAGCGTAGATCAGCAGCTGCCGGGTTAGATGGGCCGCCCGTTCCGATAGGGTGACAACATGGCCCACGAACTCCGTAGCGGTGGCCCCCAGGTCCAGCTCGCGCAGGGCCAGGGAGGCGTAGCCACTGATGCCGGCCAGCAGGTTGTTGAATTCATGCGCCACGCCGGCCGCCAGCGTGCCAACGCCCTGCATCTTCTGCGCCTGGAGCAACTGGCGTTCCAGATGCTTGCGTTCGCTGACATCGCGCAGGATCCCCGTCAGATGCGTCAATTGACCCTGGGCGTCGAGCACCGGCGAGACGGTGAGCGAGACCTCGACCAGCCGGCCGTCCTTGCGCCGATTGGTCAGCTCGCCTTGCCAGGAGCCGCGGGCCAGCACGGTATCCCAGAGCTTCTTGTAGACCTCGGTGGGGTGCAATCCACTCTTGAGGAGGCTTGGTTTCTGGCCGACCAGCTCCTGGCGGCTAAAGCCGGTGAGCAGCTCAAGCGCCCGGTTGACATGGATGATGGTGCCTTGCAAGTCGGTGACCATGACGCCGTCGCCGGCCGACTCCAGGGCGGCCACCAGCAGGCGATTGCTCTGCAGCAGGTGATGGCGCGTGACCGATTCACTCACGCGCTTGGGCAATTCGGCCAGGAAGGCCAGGGCTCGGTCCTTGACGACATAGTCAAGGGCACCGGCGCGCAAGACCTGGCTGGCCAGGTGCTCATCGCCGTGCGCCGTCACCATCAGGGCCGGCACGAGGATGTTCTCGCGCGCAGTGCTTGCAGCAGCTCGACGCCGGACAGATCGGGCAGCTTCTGATCGAGCAGCACCAGGTCGAACGTCGTGTGCCCCAGCACCGTCAGGGCGTCGGCGCCGGTTCGGCAACGCGTCACCTGGTGCCCGGCCCGCTCCAGGCTCTTGCGTACCAGCAGGGCGATATCGTCGTCGTCTTCGACCACGAACAGACGCAGGCTTCTCGGTCGTCATGACGCGGATCCTCGGACCCCATCGCCGGTCAGGACTCGCGTCGCACCGGCGAGCGGACATGTGAGGAGAATCGTGGCGCCCCGGCCGGGTCGGGCTTGCAGGCGAGCCGTGCCGCCCCAGCGTTCCGCGAGTTGGCGCACGAGGAACAAGTCGAGCCCCCGGTCCTCGCCGCCGGCGACGGGCTCGAATAGCCGCTCGCAGGGGAAGGTCTGCCCCTCCGCGGCCACACAGATTTCGGCAGCGGTCGCGGCGGGGCGGAGGCTCAAGACGATCCGGACAGGGCGCTCGTCCGTGCCGGTGGTCGCCGCCCACTGGAGCAGGTGGACGAGGGCTTTGCGAAGGGTGGTACGGGGTGCGGCCAGGAGGAGTGTGCGATCCGGGCCATGATACTCGGCCGGCCTGCCTGCTGCCAACTGTTTCGCCAGGGCGATGGCCTCGGTGGCGACTTCGTCGAAGTCCACCGTCTCGATGGGCTCGGGCGGCCGACCCAGGCGGGCCACCTCAGCCAGCGAGGCCACCAGGGCGTGCGCTTTCTCCGCGGCGGCCGTCAGCCGCCTCAGATAGTCCCGCCCATCCGCGCCCAGCCGCTCCCCCTCCTCCAGAGCCAGGAGGCGGGCGAGTCCTTCGACGGCAATCAGCTGGTTGGGCAATTCGTGGCCCAGGCCCTGCTGCAAAACGGTCAGCAGCGGCAGCAGCCGCGCCCCGTCGGCTGCCTGGGTCACGGGCGTGGTGACGTCGAGATCGGTGTCCATCGGATCACCTCCCACCCGTTCGGCTCCGCCTTCTCACCCACGCACCGCGGGCCAGTGCGAGCTAAGCTCCCGTTAGTCGCAGGCGGCGCTCGCGGCGTTGTTCGTCCAGCAAGAAGACCCACAGAGCCTTGTCGCGTGCTTCCTGGGCCTCGATATCGTCCAGGGGCAGGAAGCGCAGGCCAAACTGCCTGCTCTCGCCGTCGACGCTTCGGTGCACGACCGTCGAGGCCAGCGCGAAACGACGCAGCCCATGCGGGATGCCGAAATGGGCGGAAACGGGGTCGGTGGGAGGGAAGCGGCAGGATGGGTCGTCCAGGGTGACACCGATGCCGCCCACCGACATGTCCCTGATCTGGCCGATCGCCCGCCGGCCTGCCGGCCAGACCAGTTCGACGCGGAGTTGGTCGTCGGGCGCAAAGTGATGGCGGTAATCGGAGCGGCGGTTGCTCATGGAGGACTCCTGCGCAGAGGGGAGAAGGGTAGTTTGCGGAAACGCTGCGGGGAGGGGATTCGGCTACCCCCGATCATCGGAAAAAACGGTGCGGCCGTCAAGCCCAAGAAAATTGATGCGACCCGCACGACCCCGACGATAGTAGGTCTATCATGCGCTACTCCGTTCATGTTGTCTGGCTTCTGCCCCTCCTCGGCGTGGCCGTCCTCGGCGTGGCTGCCCCCGGCGCCGACGATCTGCCGCAACCGAGGAAGGACCCCAGCGCCCCGGCCACTTTCCCCGATTTGCCCGGGCCCGGAGCCCTGGGACCAGGGGGACCCGATGGCGATGGGACCGAGCTGTCGCGTCTGCTACACCAGCTTCGCGCGAGCGCGAGGCCCTACGCAACGAGCGGGCCACCCCGGATCGCGATAGCCCTGGCGCGGGTCCGATCACCGGCAACGAGGCCGAGATCGCCCGCCTGCGCAAGCGTATGAAGGAGCTGGCCGCACACGGACCGGTCAGCCGTCCGGAGGTCTCGGACCCGCCGCTGCGACCATTGCAGCCCTCCGTATCCCCCGCGGCATCCACCGAGATCACTAGCCACAACGGCGTCATCGATCCGGTCGCCGTGGCGCAGAATTACTTCCGCGCGAGCGATTTCGAGGCAGCTCTCGAGGCATACCGCCGCGTGCCGACGCGGGGCGCGCTGGCCGAGGAGCGAGCGCCGGTGCAATACATGATCGCCACCTGCCTGCGCAAGCTCGGCAAGCACGAGGAGGCGGCCCAGGTCTATCGCGAGGTGGTGGGCATCAAGGACGATCCCTTCCTCGCCGACTGCGCCCGCTGGCAGCTGGAAACCCTGACCTGGCGGAAGGACGTCGAGACCCAACTCGCCTCCCTGCGTCAGCGCCGCAAAGGACTGGAAGGCAAGCCATGATCCGTACCGATCCCGCGGCCGAGACTGCCCTGTGTGCCGCCTATCGCGAACAGGCCGCCCGCTACCGCCAGGCGGTAGCCCTGGGCGAGGAGCTGCCAGCGCTGCTTCAGAAGGGCGGCGAGGCGCATGCCGACCACCTCAGCCGAGTCATGGCGCTGTTGGCCGACATCGCGGCGATCGAGGCGGGGATTCGGACAAGCAAGGAGCACTGGGTCGCCAGGGGCGGCCGGCCGGGAGCCGACTTGCGGACCGTCCTGGAAGAGGTGATGCAGTTGCTGGAACGTCTGCGCGCAGCCTGGCGGCTGCCGAGGCCGAGGCGGCTGCCCGGCAGGCCCGCCTGGCGCCCCAAGTCGAAACGATGAGTCGCGGCCGGAAGATGCGGCGGGCCTATGGCTTCGCGTGAGAGAGCCGGTGCGTTTCGCCATTGTCTGCCAGGTGGCGCTACATCCGCCGGAGCGAATGCGTCACGCCGCAACGCCAACGTCCTCCACTTCCTGCGCCGTTTCCGCTAGTATCTCCTCCGCTTGCTCGAGAAAGCTCCTCTCCCCTGGGACCAGCGGCTCAAGCAGGGGCCAGGCCGGGTTGCTCGCGGCGTCGTACCCGTCTGTCCTCTTTTCGCGGTGGAAATAGTTGGCCATGTGGTCGGCCAGCGCAACAAGGGCCACCAGCGGCCGGTGTTCCTCGGCGGCGTCCGGGGCGTGATGGAACTGTACCGCGCTAACCAGCGAGCCCGGCAGGTTATTCAGGTTGGCAAACCAGGCCCCAAAATAGCAGTGATCGGTCCCGAGCACCTCCTGTTCGTGAAGGAGAAGGTCCGGGCCTTCGATGAACTCCATTGGGTCGGCGGCCTCGGCCTGGTCCGGTGCGCCAAGTCCAATGAGCACGCGGCCGATGTCGTGCGACAACCCGCAGGTGAATTCCTCGCCTTCGAAGCCCAGGCCCAGGCCCTTGTTGAGGCGGCGGCACAAGCAGCCGGTCATGAACGAGTGGCGCCACAGCCCCTCGAACCGCACTTGCCGGACGCGCGGGACGTTGCGGAACAGGCTGCGCATGCCGACGGCGAGAACAAGGTTCTGGCACTCGCGCACGCCCAGGCGGACGACGGCCTGGTGCAGGCTGCCGACGCTGTAGGTGGTCCGGTACAGCGCACTGTTGGCCAGCTTGAGGATGCCTGCGGCCAGGGCCGGATCGCGCTCGATGACCCCCGACAGCTTGGCCAGCGAGCTGTTGGGATCCTTGGCGACAGCCATCGCCTTGGTGGCCGCATCCGGCAGCGTCGGCAGTCGGTTCAGGTTGCCGACCGTCCTCTTCAATGTCTCCAAAACAGGCCGCGCCTCCGCGGGGGGTGGCTCTTTGTGGCGGCGCATCCATTCGGGTAGGTGCATGGCCGGTCGCTTCCCGTAGTCAGTGACGGTGACGAACGTCGGTAGAGACCCTGAGCCGGGCGGACTCGATTCAAGCATAGGTCATGCACCGCTCGGCGCACCAATCCCTCTTCAATGGGCGAAGCCACCGCCCGCGAGCGGGGTTGACAGGCCCGTGTCAGTTCGGGTCCGGCGACAATTCTGCGGCGGCGGCGCAGGCGCGGGCCAGCTCTCCCGCAATTCCCCGGATTTTTGCACCCTACCGACTTGACACTGCGGATTGTGTGCTATGGTCCCTGCATCTTTGCGTCACAATCCGTGCTTCAGGACCCGGCATAATGCTCCCCCCGGCCTTCTCCCCGGCCGTGCCCCTGGGCCAGGCGTCCGCGCCTGCCGACCCCACCGGCGCCCCGAACGAATCCGCGCCCGCGTCGCCAAGCCAGCGCCGCCCCGACGACTTCGTGGACGAGCTGGACATCGCGCTGGCGGGCAGCACTCAGGTCACCGCCAGCGCACCGCCCCCGCCGCTCGAAGCCAGTGGGGACAGCGTCACGTCCAGTCCCGACACCCAAGTCAACGCCGCAATATACTCCCAACAAGCGAGTGACGAGCCTGCTGCCGCCACGTCGGCGGCTCAGGGCGGGGGCAGCACAGCTCAGGCAGGGACACCGGCCTCCGCCGCGACACCCAAGACCCAGGCCAAGCTTGGCTTCAGCGCCGCAAAGACGGACTCTTCGGCCGCTCCGGCTGCGCTGACTGCCACTACCCCCGCGCCACTCCCAGCGGCGGCCTCCAACGCCGGGGCTAATCCAAACGTCCCGCCGCTGCCGGGGGCCGCCCTCCCGGAGGCCAGGACCTTGCCGCCGGTACCGGTCGCGCCGGCGCCGACGTTCCCGCTGTTGCCGAAATCACCGGCGGTAACGGTTCCCATTCATATTCCGACCACCGCGCGGCCGACTACAGCCTCGTCGGCTCTGCCGTCGGCCCGTCTGGCCACCCCGCCGTCCGCCGGATCGGCCGCTCCGACTAACCGGCCCGGCGGCGCGGCGCCGGTCAGCAATGCTGCCGATACCAGCTCGACATCCACCTTGATCGGCACCCCCAGCACGGACAACGCGTCAGACTCGGCGGCCGTCTTTCAGCCGCTGCTCACTCGCGTTGAATCGGCCGCCATCAACGGCCCGGCAGCGGGCGTAAGCGTGGCCCAGGTCGCGGTCGGGAACCTGGGCAGCGCGGCGCCCAGGCGTGGCGAGACCGCCGGGACCCAGGCTGTCTCCACGACGGGTGACTCTCTGCCGGCTGGCGCTTACGCCGCGACCCCGCCGCAGGGCCTGGCAACGAGCGACGTTAGCCCGGCCGCCCCCTCGGTGGCCGAGCAGATCAGCAGCGCGGTGCAGGCAAACCTGGAAAGCACGCCGGACCAGGGCCGGATCGACTTCCATCTGCGCCTCGATCCGCCCGAGTTGGGAACCGTGCGCGTGCAGCTGACGCTGTCCGAGCAGACCCTGACGGCGCGGCTGGTGGCCCAGGATCGCGCGACCCGGCAGTTGATCCAGAACCAGATGGACACACTGCGACAGCGCCTGCAAGAGACCGGCCTGGGGCTGGGTCACATTGACGTGAGCGGCGGGGGCGGGCGAGGCGGCCAGCGACAGCAACCTCTGCTGGCCTTCCCCGACCTCAGCGCGGGCGCGGGACCAGCGCCCCCAAGGCTAACTCTGCCTGTGGCGACCCCGGTGGCCACCGGCCGGGTTGACGTGATGGCCTGAGCGCGACCAGGGAGCCCGATCGTCCGGAGAAGCCGGAGGCGTCAAGGAGACGACGCCCTACCATCCCACTGGCATAAAGGAGTCCGAGCCGTGGCCATAGCAGCGGTACCGCCGAGCACTAGCACGACCGCCCAGGCGAGCACGACGAGCACCGGCCTCGCCGGCATCAGCACCGCGGATTTCCTCAACCTGTTCATCACGCAGCTCCAAAACCAGGACCCGCTCAATCCGACCGACAGCAACGACTTCCTGACGCAAACCGCGGAGTTTTCGGAGGTGCAGGGGATCACCCAACTCAATCAGAATGTGAGTCAGCTGCTGTCGTCGCAGCAACTGACACAGGCCGCCGCCCTGATCGGCCAGACCGTGACTTACCAGCCGGCGAGCGGCGGTAGTACGCAGTCGGGGACGGTCAGCGCCGTAAGCATGCTGAACGGTCAGGCCCAGCTGACCATCGGCTCGTCCAGCGTACCGTTGACTCAGGTCGTCAGCATTCAATAGGCCCATCCTCGGGCCAGGGACCGGAGGAGGCCGGTATCAACGCCGGCCTCTCCGGAACGGGACCAGGCAGGTCCCCAAGGTGGTTTAACTCCCATGATGACGCTTCCTAGATCCATTCAACAGGGGATGCAGCAATGGCAGGCTTCGGCTCGATCCTGGCCGGCGTGACCGGCCTCAACGCGAACCAGCAGATGCTGGACATCATTGGCAATAATCTGGCCAACTCGAATACGACCGCTTTCAAGGGGCAATCGGTAAGTTTCGAGGACCTCTTCTACCAAACGCTCCAACCGGCGACGCCCTCGACACTGAACGTCGGCGGCATCGATCCCATTCAGGTCGGATTCGGCACCAAGGTGGCCAGCATCGACAATGACATGTCACAGGGCACGTTGACGCCCACTGGAAACGATCTGGACATGGGCATCCAGGGGTCCGGCTTTTTCGAAGAGAGCGACGGGACCAACACGTACTACACGCGCACGGCTCGTTTGCGGTCGATAGTGAGGGCTACCTGCAGGACCCGGCGACGGGCTTCAACGTCCTCCGTTTCGGCAACGTCGGCGAGCCGACTGCCGCCGGGCCGGGCTTCCAGGTGCCCGGCGACGACCGCATCCAGATTCCGTACGGCAGCAGCATTCCGGGAAACATCACCCAGAACGTCACGCTGCAGGGCAACCTCGACGCCGCCGCGGCCGGCGCCGCCAGCGGCCAGGCCACGGCCAATGTCACGCTGGCCGGCACGCTCGACTCGGCGGCCTCCAACGGAACCACGGTGAATGGCACAATCCAGATCTACGACTCGTTGGGGGCGCCTCACACCCTCAGCGCGACGTTTACCAAAGTCGGTGTGGATGCCCAAACGAACGACGACGAATGGTCGCTGGCCACCTCGGTGCCCGCCACGGAAGGTTCCGTCTCCGCCGGCACGCCGGTGACGCTCAAGTTCGATCCCAACACTGGTGCCCTCGTAACTCCGCAGTCGGGCACGGCGTCCCTAACCCTGGATTTCAGCCCGAGCGGCGCCTCCAGCAGCCAGCCCGTCACGCTCAGCCTGTCCGGGCTGTCGGAGGCCAATTCCGTCTCAACGGCGGCCGCGACCAGTCAGGACGGTACAGCGGCCGTGGCCGGTGCCACCGTCCCCGCGGCCATTCAGATCTTCGACTCCAAGGGGACAGGCCATACTCTCACCCTCACCTTCACCAAAACCGCCGCCAACCCGAACGCCAACCCACCGATTCCTGAATCGTGGAGCATTGCCGCTTCGATCCCGGCCAGCGAGGGGACGATCAGCGGCACCCTGGGTCCATCACGTTCAACACCGACGGCTCATTGGCCTCCACAGGGTCTACCAGCCTGACCTTCGACTTCAGCAATAGCGGAGCTTCGTCCAACCAGGTCATCAATTTCAGCGAGGGGGTAGTCAAGGGGTTCACCGGACTGACCGAGTTCGGGGGCAACTCCACGGCCGCGGCCATCAATCAGGACGGGTTCGCCTCCGGCACGTTAAACACCGTGAGCATCGGCGTGGATGGGACCATCGACGGCGTCTTCACCAACGGAAAGACCACGCCGTTGGCCCAGCTGGCCGTGGCCCAGTTTGCCAACGCGGCCGGCCTGTCCCGTCAGGGGAACAACCTCTTCAGTGCCACCACGCAGTCGGGCCAACCCTTGGTCGGCGCCGGCCAGAGCGCGGGCGCGGCAGCGTCCAACAGGGAGTCCTGGAACAGTCGAACGTGGATGTGGCCCAGGAGATGACGCAGCTCATCATCGCCCAGCGCGGCTACGAGGTGAACGCTCGCACGATCACGGTGAGCGACCAGGTGCTGCAAGATTTGACGCAGATCATTCGGTAACGAAAAGGCGAGCGGGGTGGCGTTAGCCCCCCGGTGATGACATCATCATCAGCGGGGGCTAATGCCACTCCGCTCGCTCCAATCGCTGCTGATCCCTTCGGCGGCAACGGCGCCAACCCGGCATCAGATCAATTCGATGCGACCGCAGACGTACGCCGGCGCCAGCTGCCGCCTTTGCGTGGACGGGTCAACGGTGTACTGGATCGCGGAATGATCGAGGAAAACTCGCCAACCGTATTGGGTCAAGAACTGCTGGCCGAGGAGCACCGATGTCGGTCGCGGGCCGCCCGGGTCCGATTGTGGGAAGAGCGCGACGAAGGGAAACGCTGCATAGCCTGATGGGCGCAGGCGGTTCATAACCCATACTGTCGCGGTGCCGACCTTGCAAACCACCCCGCGCCAGCGCGGCACCGGGCGGCCTTGCCATCCCAGAGGCGCCGGCCCCGGTGTCAGGCTGTACTGCAGCTGAATCGATCGAGGGATGACCGAGTAAGGCAACTCGGGGGTTACGACGGCGAGGACAGCGCCGGGGCAAGGATAGACGCCAGATCCGGGGTCAGCAGACGCGTGAAGAGTCCGAAGCGAACCACGGGCGATCCCAACCCGGGGCCGCCGCTCCAGGTGTCCTCCACGGCGAGCAGGGAGGCCCGAAACCAGGCACGGCGGCGCAGACAAGCCATGGTCTTGAACCAATCCCCGCAGAATACCTGGAACCCTCACACCAAACGCCGGGTCGCTAAACGCCCCGCTCCTCCGGCCGCCGCGCGGGCGTGTTGCCGAAGAATTCCGGGTCGAAGCCGACGGGAGCCACGACGCTCATCACCAGGACTTCATCGTGCGGCGGCAGGGATCGCTTCTCCACTTCCGCCTGGCGTTGCGCATCCGCCAGCGCGGCCGGATAATCGTCGCCGCTGCCGAGAACTCGTCTCTGGTGCAACAGAACGATCCGTCCCGCGCATCGGGCGACGAGGTCGGCTTGGCTGAGGAACCTGGCGTAGTCAGTTGCCGAATCCTGGGACCTTTTCATCAGTAACACCCCTTGCGCGTGGGTAGTGTCGAGTCATGGCGATTAGCTCGCCGGCCTCGTCGTACTGTAATCCAGGTGAATGGGCGGAGCAAGCGAGCAGCGGGAGCGAATGGGAATTCATGGCTTGGGGAAAAGATGGAGCGCGCGTAGATTGCCGGCTAGTTCAGCTTTGACCGAAAAAGGGGAGATTACGTCTACGCAGTCCCCGTGATCGGCGTTTGGGTCCAGGGATGCCTACGTTCATTGACGAGTCGGGTGAAACGGGCCGAGTGTCCCCTTATTTCCGCCTGGCCGCGGTTTGGCTGCCCACGCAAGCGGCGGTTGAGGCTTACCGAGCGGGCATCCGGCATTTTCAGCAGCAGATCGGCCTTCAAGGGTACGAGTTCAAGTCGAGCAAATCCCTCTCACCGGCGCGACGTGTTGCCTACTTCCAAGCCGCGATGGCGCACCCGTTTCAATTCGCCGTCGCCTCGGTGGACAAGCAACACCCCGAATGGCAAGAGGCGGGTGGGTCGGTCCTTCACTGGGCCTGTGCCGTCTCCCTGGCGGTTAGCCTGCGTGACTGTTATCTGAAAGAAGAGACACGCCGAGCTGCCGAGGGTGGCGGCGATCGCCCGCTGAACGAACTGGTCGTGGTGGATGACAACCAAGACCGTGACTTCCTTGCGGTTATCAAGTGCAAGTTCCGCCAACTTGGTTCCGGGGTACGGGCAGGTTCGCCCCTGGTGGGTAAAGTGAAATTCCGCGGTTCTGGACCTGAAGAGCTGATCCAGCTAGTGCCACACCGCGGAAACGGCGTAGCACGAAAACTGGACATGGCGTATCTTGCCTGGTCCCTCGATTGTGAGGCGGGAGATCGACCTATGCCAGGGAAGGCCGCGAAGATCATCGTCAGCGAAAGGCAGCAGGTTCTGCTGCAGGAATTCAGCAAGTCGCGTACGGTCGCCAAGTGCGTGGTGCAGCGGGCGACGATCATTTTGCTGGGATTCGCCGGCCTGCTGAACGAGGAGATCGCCTCGCGGGTCGGCCTCAACCGACTGCAGGTGGGCCTCTGGCGGCAGCGCTGGCGGGACGCGTGGGATTCGCTGTGCGTGTGGGAATGTACCGAACCGCACCGTCTGCGTGAGGCGATCGTCAACGTCCTCTCCGACGCCCCGCGACCGGGTGCCCCGGCGACGTTTACCGCCTTTCAGGTGTCCCAGATCGTGGCCTTGGCGTGCGAACCGCCGAAGTTGTCGGGCCGGCCGATCGACCACTGGACGCTCCGGGAACTGCGTGACGAGGCGATCACGCGGCAGATCGTGGAGGATATTTCCGTGTCTCAGGTTGGCCGCTTCCTGCAGCAGGCCGCCGTGCAGCCGCACCGCAAGAAAATGTGGCTCAACACCACGGAGAAGGACCCCCAGAAGTTCCAGGCCGAGGTCGAAAATGTTTGCCGAACCTACCTCGAGGCGCCGGCGAAGGCGGGCGCTGGCACGCACACGGTGAGCGTGGACGAGGCGACCTCGCTGCAGGCCATCGAGCGGAACGCCCCCGACAAGCCGGCCCAACCCAACAGCGTACCGAAGCAGGAATTCGAATACACCCGGCACGGGACGACGACGCTGACCGCCGGTCTGGACGTGGTGACGGGGATGATCGTCTGCCCAACGCTGGAGGCGACCCGTACCGAAGCGGAGTTCGTCGCGCACATCACCCGCACCGTGGACACCGACCCCGCCGCCGAATGGCTCTTCGTGGTCGACTGCCTCAACACGCACATGTCGGAAAGCCTGGTGAAGTTCGTCGCCGAACGCTGCGGCCTGCCCGAAGAGCTGGGAAAAAAAACGACAGCGGCATCCTCGCATCGATGGCTACGCGGAAGGAGTTCCTGTCGGACGCCGCCCACCGGATCCGCTTCGTCTACCTCCCGAAGCACAGTTCGTGGCTTAACCAGATCGAGATCGTGTTCGGGATCATCCACCGGAAGCTGCTGCGGTGCGGAAACTTCACGTCGGTGACGGACCTGGAAGCGCAGTTGCGAGAATTCATGGACTACTACAACGCTACGATGGCCCACCCCTTCGCCTGGACTTACACCGGCAAGCCGGTGCAGAAGCAACGCCGCGCGAGCTTCGTCGCACCGCACCGCCGCCTCAAACTGGGGAAAATCCAGCGACTGGCGGAAGCCGCTGCCTTATGCAATGATGCTTGAGAGATGCGGCACTAGCTGACATGATCTGTGGTGCCGTGGGGGATTTCCTCAACGGTGATGCCACGTGCTACAACATCATCGCTGCTCGGGACTTGGGGATTACGCGCATCCCATGAACGAGGAAGGGCGGGATAGCACCTCGGCCATCCCGCCCAGCCGAATTCAATCAGCACAAAGCCCGGAGTTACCCGAACCCTGTCCGAAACAGGTCAATTCATAGTTATCAGCCGGATGGCCTTGCAGCCCCGGCACCTGCCCGTAAGTGCCTGTATCACTATCGGCCTTTTCCCGCCCGGGGTCAAGGGGCGTTTGGAGTTTATCGGCGAGAAATAGGGCGCGACGCGGCCTATCCCTTCGGCGGCGGAGCCCCCGCCCCCTCCGTCGCCCGCGTCCCGTTCCCCGGCGTCTCCGGCGAGAACCGCGCCACGTACTCCGGCATCTCCACGCCGCCGATGTCCTTCATCACCTGCATCATCGGCGGCATCACCCGGGCCAGGTTGTGCAGGAAGTTGGCCGTGTTGGTGCTGCCGTTGGCGTGGCCGTTGCCGTTTTCCCAGACCACCACCTTGTCGAACTTGATGTTCGAGATGGCCTGGGCGGAGGCCTGGGCCAGGGTGTCGATGTGCTCCAGCATCAGGAGCTGGAAGGCCTGCTGGGCGCCGCCGCAGGCGTCGATAATCATTCGCAAACCCTCGCCCTTCTTGGCCAGGATTTCGTACTGGCCGCGGGCCTCGGCCTGGAGCTTGGCGAAGATGGCCGACGCCTGGCCCTCGGCCTCGACGCGGCGCTTTTCGGCCTCGGCCTCGGCCTCGACGATGATGCGTGCCTTCTCGGCCTTGGCCGGCGCCTCGACGGCGGCGCGGCGTTCGGCCTCCACGCGCTCGGCCTGGGCCAGGGCGGCCTTGGCCATGGCCCGGTTCTGCGCCTCCTGCACGGCGGCCTCGGCCTCGCGCTTGCGCGTCTCGCCCAGCTGATACGCCTCGGCCTGCTTGACCTGCAAGCCAGCCTGGGCGCCAGCGACCCGGGCCTGGGCCTCGGCCTCGCCGGCGATCGCCTTGGCGTTGGCGTCGGCCAGGGCGATGCGCATGGCCCGCTCGGCATCCTTCACCTGGGCCTCGCGCTCGAAGCCGGCCTTCTGTTCGCCGACTTTCTGCTCCTTGTCCAGCTCGGCGACGCGCACCGCCTGCTCGCGGACTGCCTCGCGGGTGCCGATCTCGCGGAGCTTGGTGGCGTTGGCGACGCTGATCTGTTTTTCCTTTTCCGCCTCGGCGATGCCGATGTTGCCCAGCTTCTCCTGCTCGGCCACGGCGATCTTGGCCTGCTGGATGGCCTGGGAGGCGGCCTTGCGGCCGATGGCCTCGATATAGCCCGATTCATCCGTGATGTCGGTGATGTTCACGTTGATCAGCACCAGGCCGAACTTCTTCAGCTCCGGCTCCAGCGACATCTGGATGTTCTGCAGGAACTTGTCACGATCGCGGTTGATCTCCTCGATGTGCATCGAGGCGATCATCTGGCGGAGCTGACCGAAGATGACGTCGCCTGCTTGTTGCTTGACCTCATCGGTGCGGAGGCGAAGCAGGCGGATGGCCGCGTTGTTCATCGTCTCCAGGTCGGTGCCGATGGCCACGGTGAAGACGCTCGGCACGTTGACGCGGATGTTCTCCGCCGACAGGGCTCCCTTGAGGGGGATTTCGATCTGGATCGGCTCGAGGCTGAGGTAAGCGTGGTCCTGGATGAGCGGCCAGACGAACGCGGCGCCGCCGTGGATGCAGTGGGACGTATTGCCGCCGGCCACCTTGCCGAAGATGACCAGCACCTGGTCGCTCCGGCAACGCTTGTAGCGGTTCACCACCAGCATGAACATGCTGAAGGCGAAGATGACGGCAAAGACAATCAGCACCACCAACCACTCGAGACCTGACGGCAGATCGGCGAAGAGAGGGCTAAGCATGGGTCACTTTCTCCGTTTCGGGAGCAGGTGCGACTTCCACCGTATCGCGGCCGATGACGGCGGTGACGACGACCTTGGTCCCGTTGGGCAGGGTCGGGTGCGCGGTGACGGCCTGGCACTCGACGGTGCGGTTTTGCAGGTTGAGCTGGACCTTGCCGACGCCGGCCTTGTTGCCCGGCACGGTCAAGTACACGGTGCCGCTCTTGCCGAGGGCCCGCTCGATGCGGGCAGTCCCCTCGGCGTTGAGGCGGGCCAGGGAACGCATGATCCAGGCGACGATGAACATGGCCCCTGCGCCGATCGCCAGGGCCACGGCCAGGACGAGCCAGGGATTGCCCGTGGTCTGCGAGGCCGCCAGCCCAGCCAGGCCGAAGAAGGTCAGGGCGGCGACGACGGTGCGGAATGTGATGACACCGACCAGCCAGTTGGCCGGACCGGGATGCTGCGCGGGGTGCGACTGGTCGTGTGCCTCGTGCCCCCCGGCGTCATGGCCGCCGGCTTCATGGCCTCCCAGGTCGTGCAACTCCGCCCCACCGATCTCGTGGTCGCCGCCGCCGAACTCGTGCTGCCCGCCCAGGCCTAGGATGCCGAGCACGAACTGGCACACCATGAGCGTGCCGCCGATCAGGAAGCAGACCAGGAACACGTAGTACAAGACACCGAGGTCCATGACCTTACCCTCCCTCCGGGGACAGGACTTGGGGCGCGGAGGCGGTTGTTGACGAGACTGGTGAGCCCCATGATGGGCGCCCAGGGGCATGGCGTCAACACCTTTCCCCAAGTGCCGAAGCGGCAAAGCCGCACCGCGGACGCGGCGCGTGCGGCCTGTGCCGTGCGGGGCAGACAAATCGCATCGCAAACCGTCGCGGTGAGGATCTGGCAGCCCGAAGCGCCAGCGAGGGTCTGGGCTGGATCCCTCGCTGGCGCTTTGGGCTGCCCGGCGACCAGGCCGGCGCTGTTTCCCAGACGTAATTCGCCGGGAGGCGCGACCTCTTGCATTATTGAGCGGAGCGGCTGACGATTTGCGATTGCGGGGATCGTTTAGCCTCCGCCCCGCGGGCGGCGTGGCAAACTGCGCCGCCCTCCGGGCGGCGGCTAAACGAACGGGGGCTTTACCCAACGGCATTGAGGGACTGACGTGGCGATGGGTTGCGGGTCACCGGAATGGTGCCCGAGGCGTGGGTGGCCCGGCGCAGGCGGCCCATCGCCCGGTCAAAAATCTGCCGGACGCGCTCGCCGCTCAGGCCGACATGCTCGCCGATCTGGGCGAAGGACATGTCGCGCCAGAAATACATTTGGAAGATGGCCCGCTCGCGAGCCTGGAGCAACCGCAGCAGCCGGGTGACGCGCTCCTTGCCTTCCGAAAGCATGGCCGCGGCGTCCGGCGACTGGGTGTGGCCGTCCTCGGAATCGAATACCGTCCCCTGGGGACTGACGGGCAGGCCGCGGAGCATGCGGAAACGCCGGGCGGTAAGCACGTTTTGCAGGTGGTGGCGGACCGCGATGCACGCGAAACTGCTGAATTGTGTGCCCAGGCTGGGGTTGAAGCCGTGACTGGCCCGCAACAGGCCAACGACCGCTTCCTGATGCAGATCCTCGCGGGTCAGGCCCAGGGCCCGCGCCCGGCGAGTGTAGAACTTTGCGATGTGGAACGCGAGGCGGATGTTGTCGGCCGCCAGGGTGGCGGCGGTGGGGTAGGTCTGCGGATAAGGGGCGGCCATAGAGGGCCCTCGCAGGGACTGCGGATAACGCTGCGCCGCTGCACATGGGTTGAGCGCGAGCCGGTCCGCCTGGCTCGCGTCCCAGGACCAGTCCTCTTCTCTAGGCCGCAGTCCATCGGCCTACCGTGCCGCCCCACACCGTTCCGATGCGTCGTGACCCGGGCGGCAAGCGTCGGCCCGTATGCCGACGAATGCACCACTGCTGCCCTCGACCCAGGAGTGCAACGACCTCGCAGGAGGTCTGAGTTCCGGCCCCGCGTTAACCTGGGTTTCAGGTAACCGTGATGGAAGAGTGAATCGCAATTAGCGCGCAAGACTTACCGGCGTTACAATTGTTTCAAGAGTCAATGCCGCAAGTTGCGAAATGTGCTATAGATATGCGGGCGAGCCTATCATTTCCGTCGTTACGCACTGTCCCCTCAGATCCGGGTTGGCTCCAGCTGCATCGGCGAAAAACTGATCGCGCGGCGAAAAATTCGCCGCAGCTCCGGGTTCGACGGCGAGTTGCCTGCCACCCCAGTGGACGGGCGTTCGTTTCCGGAGAGGGGGTGTCCGAGGGGTGCTGAAACGAATGATCACAAGTCATGGCGCAGCATTAACTTGGGACATGCGATTCGTTTCAGCTCCGCCTTCAGAGGAAGAGGCAGGGTGGCACGCCCTGAGGTACTCCGAAGGGCGTGCTGCACTGATAGCACGCCCTTCGGAGTACCTCAGGGTGTGCCACCCAGATTGTTGGACCGTCAGCACTCCTTTCGGAGTACCTCAGGGCGTGCCAGCCCCCTGACGCTTTAGCAATGTCGCCAGCAACCGGCGATCGCAAGGGTCGATCGCCTGGTCCCAGGGATGCGAGGCCTCGCCCAGCGGGGTCTCGATCAGGTCGCCGGGATGGGGGCTTGGCTCGGGAGATATGGCGTCGGTCGCCTGGCGAAGCCACGGGGGCAAGTCGTCCAGCCGCAGCGTCGAGCCAGCGTCCGCTGCACCCAGGGCCTGTCGCAAGACGGCCTCCAGTTGGCGGGTATTGCCCTCCCAGGGCTGCCGTTGCAAGGCCTCTACCACGCCGGGCTCGAATGGCCGCGCCGGCCGGTAACGGCCGGTCTGCAGGGTGTCGAGGACATGCTGGGCCTGCCGGGCGATGTCTTCCGGCCGGCCGCGCAGCGAGGGCAGCGGGATGCGGAACAGGCCCAGGCAGGCGGCCAGGTCCGGATCGAACACCCCATCCAGGACCTGCTGGCGCAGGGCGCCCTCGGTCGCCGCCAGGATGCGCACCTCCGGCGGCCGCCGTTGTGCCGTCCGCTGCAAGATGGCTTGCAGCGGTGTGTCCAGGCTGGCGATGTGGTCCAGAAAGAGTGTCCCGCCGCTGGCCGCCCGCAGGAGATCCTGCCAGCGGTCCGTTTGCGGACCGGGGCTTAGGATCCGCTTCATGGCACGGCAATCCAGGGCGAAATAGGGCATGCGGATGGCGGTCGGGTCGAGGTAAAGGATGGCCGAGGCCAGCCGTCGCCGCGGCGTCCCCGCTTCGCCCTCGATGAGCACCGGCAAGTCGT
Organism: uncultured Planctomycetota bacterium; assembly: GCA_963827935.1. Taxonomy (GTDB): domain Bacteria; phylum Planctomycetota; class Planctomycetia; order Gemmatales; family Gemmataceae; genus DATFNV01. Next base: position 469,252 of record CAWHCN010000011.1, read on the forward strand.
GGAAGCGGTTGGCGCGGACGGCGCGGCGGAAGACGTTGTGCATGGCCGCGCTGGCGCCGACCAGGTTGTAGGGTCGGAACAGGCCGGCCCGGGCCTGGTCCTCGCGCAGCCGGCGGCGCAGCGCTCGCCCCAGCTCGGCCACCTGGTGACAGAGGGTATCGCCGCGCCTTGGGCCAGTGGCGAGGAATCCGCGGGCCCCGGCAGCCAGCGCCCGTTGTCGGACTGCCTCCGGAACGGCCCCCGAGTCGGCGTAGAGGTAGACGGCGATGCGGCGGCCCCGCTCCCGCAGGAAGGCCAGCAGGGGCTCCACGCCGGCCCCGGCGGGCAGCGGCAGGACCGCGGCCGCCGGCGCCCGGCGCCGACACTCCGCGACGGCGGCTGCGAGGTCGCCGGGCGGGAGCACTTCCACTTCGCGGGGCGCGAACGCAGCCGACGCCCCGGCGCAGGCCGGGCGGGGCTGCAAACAGCAGCGGCGTGTCCATGCGTGGGGATCCGTAACAGGGATGGTGGGCTCAGGGGACCAACCCAAGATCGCATCAGCGGGGGCGGCTGGATGCGGGGGGAATAAATCCGGAGCCGACGGAGCGAGCCGCCCCCCAGATGAACCCGCCTTCCAGACGCCCTCCGTCCTACGATGCGAATGCGGGGTGGGTATCGCACCTGGCGTGCCAAAGCCGCGCCTGCGGCTTAAGATGAGCCGTAAGCCTTCATTTCACAAGGAGATAGGAAAAGAGATGTTCCCGGTCGGTTGCGCACGCTCCGTGGAGCCTGCTTGTAAGATCGCCACAGTCGGCCGGGATGGGCGGTGGGGAATCCGTCGCCCGGTGAAGAGTTCGCCGCAAACTGTCAGCGCGTTTCCGCTACCGCGGCACGCCCCAGCACATCGCCGACCACCCGCTTCAACCCGCGGGCCAGCTCGTCCCCCTTGCGGACCACGACCGATCCGTCCACGCCCAGGCGCTCGGCCTCGCGCGGCGTCAGGTCCTTGGCCGTGACCACGACCACTGGTACATGGACGTGTCGGGCATCCCGCCGCAGGGCATCGAGGAACGTCAGGCCGTCCATCACCGGCATCATCAGGTCGAGGATGATCAGGTCGGCATCGAAGCGCTGCAATCGCTCCAACGCATCGGCACCGTTGACGGCCTCGCAGGCCTCGAAGCCTTCGTCCGCGAGATAGTCGGAGACGATCCGTCGAGCATCGGCATTGTCGTCCACCACCAGGACGCGGCCGCGGGGCGAGGTCAGATTGCGCCGCAGCAGTTCCTGCAAGGCCTCGCGCGATACCGGCTTGTCGAGCAGGTCAACGGCCCCCAGGATGGTCCCCTGGTTTTCGCGGGCCACGATGCTGACCACCACCACGGGCACGCCGGACAGCGTCGGGTGCGCCTTGATGGCCTTGAGCACGTCCCAGCCGTTCATGCCGGGCATCATCAGGTCCAGGACGATCAGGTCCGGGGCGAACTGCTGGGCCAGCATCAGCCCCTGTTCGCCGCAGTGAACGGCGAGCACCCGGCAGCCGCACTCCTCGATGTACTGCGTCAACAGGATGCGCGAATCGCTGTCATCGTCGATGACCAAGACGCGCTTGCCGCGCATGTCGAACCCCACGGCCGCCTTCTCCGCCCGCAGCACGATCTCGGAAGTGAGCGGGCGCTGGGTCTTGCGCTGGGCCGGTTCCCCCGGCTCGCCCATGACCACGCGGAACATCGAGCCGTAGCCGACCCGGCTGTGGACCTCGATGCCGTAGCCCATGAGGCGGCAGAGCGAGCGGGCGATGGTCAGTCCCAGGCCGGTACCGCCGTACTTTCGCGTGGTGGTCGCGTCGCTCTGGTGAAAGGCCTCGAAGATCGAGTGCAGCTTGTCCGCCGGGATGCCGATGCCGGTGTCGATCACGTCGAGGGCCAGGGGTCGGTCGTCGACTGGGTCGGTCTCCACGCGGACCGTGATGTTGCCGCGCTCCGTGAACTTGATGGCGTTGCCGACCAGGTTGATGACGACCTGCTTGAGCTTGCCCGGGTCCGACTCGAACGGAGCGATGCGTGGCGGCAGCTCGGCCACTAGCGTCACCCCCTTGTCCTTCACCTGGCCTTCGAGGCCGGCCAGGGTGGCGCGCACCAGGTCGGCCAGGGCGACCGTGCCCAGTTCGAGCTGCATGCGGCCGGCCTCCACCTTGGCCAGGTCGAGCACCTCGTTGATCAGTTTCAGCAGATGTTTGCCGTTGTCGAGCACCCGCTCCAGGAAGGTCAGGTCCTGCTCGCGCAGGTTGCGGCCCTTGTTCTTGAGGAGGATGTTGGTAAAGCCGATCACCGAGTTGAGGGGCGTGCGCAGCTCGTGGCTCATGTTGGCCAGGAACTCGCTCTTGGCACGGTTGGCGGCCTCGGCGGTGGCGGTGACGCGCCGGAGCTGTTCCTCGGTCCGCTTGCGTTCGGTGATGTCGCTGCCGATGGCCAGGAAGCCGGACACCCGCCCGGCCTCGTCCTGCAGGGCCGTGACCGACAGCAGCACCGGGAAGCGCGTGCCGTCTTTGCGGAGATAGCTCCATTCGCGCTCTTCCGGCTCGCCGTAGCGGGCGCGGGTGACCAGCACCTCGAAGCCGTCTTCGATGGGCAGGCCCAGCTCTTCGCCCAGCTCGGCCTGGCGGGCGGCCAGCTCCTGCGGGTCGTGGAACCGCACGGTGGACTCGCGCCCCAGGACTTCCCAGGGGGCGTAGCCGAGCCAGCGCTGGGCCGCGGCGTTGAAGGTCTGAATCAGGCCGTCGGCATCGGTGGCCACGATGGAATAATTGGCGCTGTCCAGGATGGCCCGTTGTAGGGTACTGGTCTCGCGCAGCTCCTCGTTGGCCCGGGCCAGGTCGGCGGTCCGCTCGCGGACGCGCAGCTCCAGCTCGGCCCGGGTCCTGAGCAGCTCCTCGTTGGCTCGGGCCAGGTCGGCAGTGCGCTCACGCACACGGGCTTCGAGGTTGTCGTGGGCCAGGGCCAGTTCGATCTCCGCCTCCTGCCGGCCGCGCACGTCGCGGTTGATGAACATCAGCGACAGCCCGGTGATGATCAGGGACAGCAGGCAGGCCAGCACGATGACGGTGTTGGCCCGATCGGCGCTGGCATGGGCCTGGGCCGACTGGTCCGAGGAAGCGCGCTCCTCGTCCTGCATCGCCGCCTCGATCCAATCACGCATCTGCGTCAGGGTCGGCTCCGGCTCGCGCTGACTGACCCGGGCCTTGAGGCCTGCCAGGCGTGCCTGGTGAGCCACCTGCGCTCCCTGCCCGTCGTCCAGAAGCTGCTCGACGCTTTCGTAGGACCCCAGCCCGCTCAGCCCCAGGACGGCCAGTGCCAGCACGAACCCCAGGTTGATTTTCCACATGGCGAATATCCCTCAGCGGCGAGCGGGGAGGCGTAAGCCCCCCGGTGACGCGAAAAACCGGGGGGCTAACGCCCCCCGCTCGCCGGTTGCTTCTACGTACTATGACCCAACAGCCCCTCGATCGCCTCTAGTAGCTCATTCTCGTCGAGGATCGGCTTGGAGACATAGTGATCGAACCCCTGGGCCAGGTAGCGTTCGCGGTCGCCGGTCATGGCGTGGGCCGTGAGGGCGATGACGGGCAGACCGCGGAAGGCGGGCTCGGAGCGAATATGCCGCAGCAGTTCGGTCCCGTCCATGCCCGGCAGGGAGATGTCGAGCAAGACCAGGTCCGGAGGAGCGAGCCTCATCCCTGCCAGGGCCTCGGCGCCGGCATCGTATTCGACGATCCGATAGGTGTCGGCCAGGATGGCGCTGAGGAGCAGGCGGTTGTCAGCATTGTCTTCGACGACGGCGATGGTTTTCATGGATTGAGCCCCTGTTTGCGGTCGCTGAGGAGTTGGCGTGCTTGCTGCCAGGATTGTTCCAGGTCGTCGAGCTGTGCGGCCAGGTCCGCCGCCCCGCCGGCCGCCTCTCGTTCCAGGGCGTAGGCCGCCTCCTGCATCTGGCCGGCGCCGAGGTTCCCCGCGCTGGAAGCTAAGGCGTGCGCAATCCGCGCGATCGGCTCCGCATCCCCGTTGGCCAGGGCGGCTTGGGCCGCCGCCAGCTTGCCCGGCGCTGTGTCCAGCAACAGGTCGATCAGGTCGCGGATGAGCCGATCGCCGCCGATGCGCCGCAGCATGGCCCACCGCGCTTCCAAGGCATCGTGAGACATGGATTCTCCGCGCACACTCTCGGCGAGCGGGGGGCGTCAGCCCCCCGGTGATCTCACCGGGGGGCTGACGCCCCCCGCTCGCCTCTAGCCACTTTAGACTTGAAACGGCTCCCTTGAAACGGGAAACTGACCGCATGCCGACTCTTCTAGTGATCGACGACGAACCCGATGTGCTCCTGTGCTTCCGCGCGGTGTTCGGCGGGGGCGAGGTGACCCTGCTGACGGCGGCCTCCGCGGAAGACGGGCTGGGCCAGCTGTCCCGGGTCCGGCCCGATGCCGTCATCCTCGACATCCAGCTCCCCGATCGCTCCGGGCTGGAGACCTTCCGGCGCATCCACGAGCACGATCCGCGTGTACCGGTGATCTTCATCACCGGCCGCGGCACCGCGGAAACCGCCATCGAGGCCATGCGCCTCGGAGCTTACGAGTACCTCCTCAAGCCGCTCGACCTGGACCATCTGCGCGAGGTAGTCCACCGGGCCTTTGGCATCAGCCGCCTGATGTCGGTGCCGGCGGTCGTGCCGGAATCGGGCACGGAGGAGGAGCGGTCCGACCTGCTCATTGGCAGCGGCACGGCGATGCAAGAAGTGTACAAATCGGTGGGCCGCGTGGCGCCCCAGGACGTAACCGTCCTGCTGCGCGGCGAGAGCGGCACCGGCAAGGAACTGGTGGCCCGCGCCATCTATCACTACAGCCGCCGGGCCGACAAGCCGTTCCTGGCTATCAACTGCGCCGCCATCCCGGAGGCGCTGCTGGAAAGCGACCTGTTCGGCCACGAGAAAGGGTCCTTCACCGGCGCCGACCAGCGGCGCATCGGCAAGTTCGAGCAGTGCCACGGCGGCACCCTGTTCCTTGACGAAATCGGCGACATGACGCCGATGACCCAGGTCAAGGTCCTGCGCGTGCTCCAAGACCAGCAGTTCCAGCGCGTCGGCGGCAACGAGGTGATCCAAACCGACGTGCGTCTCATCGCGGCCACCAACCGCGACCTGGAAGCGATGGTCGCCGCCGGCAGCTTCCGCAACGACCTGTATTATCGCCTCAACGTCTACACCATCCCCCTGCCGCCGTTGCGCGAGCGCGGCGAGGACCTGCCGCTCCTGGTCGGCTACTACCTCAAACGCTTCAATCAGGACCTGGGGCGGGAGGTGCGGCGGACGGCCCCAGAGGCCATGGCGCTGCTCGAACAGTATCCGTGGCCCGGGAATGTCCGCGAGCTGCAAAGCGTGCTCAAGCAGGCCCTGCTTCAGGCGACCGGCTCGGTGCTGGCGCCCGAGTTCTTGCCGGCAGTGGTCCGCAAGGACGGACCGCCGCTGCCTGCGGCCCCATTGCCGCCCGGCATCCCATCGGCTGGTCCGGTCCTGGCAGAAGGGGATCTGACGCGCTTTGTCCGCGAGCACCTGGCAGCCGGGTCCACAAACCTCTACGAGGAGTACGCCGCTCTGACCGAGCGCCACCTGTTCGTGGAAGTGTTGGCGCACACCAGCGGCAACCTGACGGCGGCGGCGAAGGTGCTGGGCATCAATCGCGGCACTCTGCGAACCCGGCTGGAGGCGCTGGGGATTCGACAGGAGTCGGGGGTCTGACCGATTGCAGAATAGTGCCGGCCTCCGCAACGCGCGCCGCAAAGGCGGCGTTCGACCACGGCCAGGTCGGCGGATGGGCCGGCGGTGGTCCGGCGCCGGCGGCCCATTGCTCTGCCACATCGGGAATCGCTGCTGCAATAAGGACAGCCAAGTGGCCGGCGACAACCTGATGGTCTCTTTGCAATCGCTTCGCCGGACCTGTACCCTCCCGGTAGTGCATCTCGTCGTACATCCAGTGGCGGAGGAAATTGTCTTCCTCAGGGGACAGTCTCATGAGGGGAGGCTTGCTCAGCATAAGTGTAGTTCCCCAGGGGCAGATAGGTGCCGGGCGCAGGAAACGGTAGCGCAAGGCCCAATCCGGTAGTGAAGTCGTCGCGGGCTCACCGTCCGCGTCTCGTTTTGTCTCTAACTCAGCTCGGCCATATCGAAAAACCGGCCAGCCGGATTCCGGGACCTGAACCTGCCCCTTATCATCGAAGCCGATCAGGCCCCCGCAATAAGGACAGGCCAGAGCCGCGCCCGCCCGTTGCAGCACAAGCAGAACATAGCCGGGATCGGCCCTTCGCTGGGCCGGCACGCATTCCAGCAGCGCGTCCGCAAGATACCCGTTACACCAGAGGCAATAAATGCTCCAGTATGGCACGCCCGTTCCCTCACAAGGCGGATGCCCACCTCTCAATCACAGTAACAATCGCATTCCCCGCGCTCAATGCTTCGCTTGCGGAATGTCTTCCGCGCGGGTGCCGGACAGCGTGGCGCCTAGCCGAGCTTTTGGGATCGCTTGAGCAGTGACATGAGGGGCGCGACGGAGTGTAGCAGCCGCGCAAATCGGAAGTCAAGGGATCGCCTGAGGCGCAATTCAGGCCACGGCCACGGGCAGGCTGGCAATGATCTGGCCCATGAGCTGTCGGGCATAGGCGTCCAGCTCGGCGGGAGCCGCGGTGACCAGGCCGGGGGCGAACTCGGCGGTTTCGCAGGTGTCGAGTAAGGCCGCAAGGGAGCGTGCCAGTCCAGAAGCCACGCCGCCCTGGCGCAGTGCGGCCTCGGCATCGCGCGAGGTCACCTCGCCGGTTGTCGTCAGAAAGTGGCGCCGCAGAAAGTCCTGAAGCGACTGGCGCACGCGGGCATAAGTCGGCGGCGGGGGCAGCGGCCCCGGACGGACCACAGGGATCGCCACGGGCAGCGGCTCAGGAGGCGCGATGGGTGGGCGGCGCGATCGGCGCCATCGGCCCGCGACCCAGAGCATCGCACAGGTCATCAGGACCGCGGCCATCGCCAGTTCTACCCACAGCATCACGCCGGCGGACCCGGAGTCGGACTCCGGGATCGCCTCCTCGATAGGCGGCGGAGGCGGCGCGGCGGCAGCGGGGGCCGGCGCCGGCGGCGGTGTGGCAGGCGTCAGATTGGGGGCCGGGGTCACCCGCAGGGGGATCGGTTCGCTCCGCGTGGTGGCGAAGTGCTTGGCCTGCGGATCGAAGTAGCTGACCGGCACGGGCGGGATTTCGGTCACCTGCTCGTTGAGCGGCCGCAGGGTGTAGGTGAACTCGCGGGCCTTCTCGCCGGCCGAGTGCGCTTCGCCAGCGCGGACGCGGAAGCGCTGGGCAAACTCGGGCCGCGCCGCCAGGTCCGGGCCGCCCGCCGCAATCACCGACCCATTGCCCTCCAGGCGAACCGTCAGCGTGAACGGCGTTCCGGCGGCCATCTCGGTGGCGCTGGCCTGGGCCGTGACGCGGACGTTGCCGACCACCCCGGTGAAATCGGCCGGCCTGCCGGCCTGGCGGCGCAGGTCCAGCACGGAGAACGTCAAAGGCGCACTGGCCGCGACAAACGGCTGCCACCGCCCCTTCCTGGCGTCCAGGGCCACGTACACCTCGCCGGCGGCGTGGGCCGGACCAAGGGTCACCTCGCCTCCCTCACGGAGGCGCAGCGGGATAGCCAGGCGGCGGCGGTAGCGGGCTGGGTCGAGGTCCGCCGCGCCGGCCGGCTCGTGCTCCAGCTTCACCTCCCCGGCGAAACCGTTCACCCGGAACCCGTGCTTGCCCGGCTCGATGGCGTTCGCCTGGACGAACTGCTCCAGCGGTTGTGCCAGCTCGAGCTGCGGCAAGCCGTCCAGCGCCGGCAGCGTCAGCGACATCTTGCTGAGCGGCAGGTAGGGATAGGTCTTGCCGCCATAGACCACCTGGCCGCGCTCGATCAGCAGATCGAGGTACAACTTGACTTCCTCACCCACCTGCGGCGTCGCGTTGGACAGCGACAGCCCGACGCGAACCCACGGTTGGGCCCGCGCCTCGGTCACCGTGATCGACAGCGGCTGGGTGGTAAGCGCCTGGCCACGCGTCGTGACGGTGAAGGCCGGGATCGCGAGCGGTCCCGGGCGCTGGGGAGTCACCAGATAGGTGAAGGAGTAATCGTTGGTGGTCAGTCCGGCGATGGCCTGGGCCGCCTGCATCTGACCGCGCAGCAGACTCGGGTCCCCGAGCAGCTGGGCCAGATCGGGATCGAGCTTGGCCGGGTCGGGCATTTGCCCCAGGCCGCGCAGGGCATTGACGAGGTGTTGCCCCCGCCCGGCGTGGAAGACGCCCTGGGCTTCCAGGTCGGCCGCCAGGGTTGGTACCACGGCCGGCGGACCCACGGCGGTCAGCGGCACGCCGGCAACCACCGGTGGCTTCACCGTGGGCGCCTCCTCGGCACCACGCACGCGGACAGTCAGCAACACCGGTTGACCGACCTGAGCCTCCTTGCGATCGGCCTGCACCGTCACCCGCGGTGGTGCGGCCAAGGCCGGCGCAACCACCCAAAGCAGCGCAAGCAGGACGATGGTCGAGCGACTGAGGGGAGAACGGTGGCCGATCATGGGGTCCTCGTCTACTGCGACTGCGCAGTCAAGGCTTCCGGGTGGCACGCCCTGAGGTAATCCGAAGGGCGTGCTACACTGACTGCACGCCCTTCGGATTACCTCAGGGCGTGCCACCCTCGCTAAACGTCAGCGCATTGGTCACGCACTCCTCAATAAAGTGCATTCACCAATCCCGCTTGAGGCCCGAGCCTGGATCGTCGTGCTTTCCGGCTTCCGGAAGACGGCGGCTGTCGCGGCCGAGCTGGATGCGCTGCACCGCCTGGCGCAGCGCCGCGCCGCCGCTCGCTCCACGGGATCGCCGCTGCCGTCAACCAGGTCAGCGTCCGGAGCTGCGCCGAACTGACCCGGGCCGCTGCGGCCCTGCCCCGCGATCGCACCTCCCGGGCCCTGCCCGGTCCGGTCGTTGGGCCGCAGCGTTCCCGGCTTGAAGAGTTTGTCAACCTCGGCAGGCGAAGGTGGTTCCTGGTTATTGACTTGTTGACCCGCATCGCCGGGAGCCCCGGGGCGTGTGCCGTCCTTGCCGCCGGGTTGCGGAGGTTGCGGATCGTTCTTCGCCCCCTGGCCGCCGCCAGACTGCCCATCGCGCGACGAGCTGGTCTGCTGATCCTTGGTGCTGCCGTCGCTGCCCGGCTTCGTGCCTTCGGCTGTACTTTTCTTGTCGGCCCGGGCGTTCTCGTCCACGGGGCCGGTGCCCGGATCCTTAGCGTCGCCGACGCCGTTCTTTTGGCCGGGGTTGGGCTTGCCGCCCTGGCCGGGCTTACCAGGCCCGGAACCTGGATCGGGATGCTTGGCCTCCTGCGGACTTTTCCCCTGGCCGCGTGCTTGCCCGTTGTCCGCCTGCCCCGGGTTCGGTTTGGGGCCGTCGCCCTGGTTCGATGGAGAAGGTCCCGGTCCCTTGCCGGGGTTCTTCTTGCACTTCGGGCAGCCGCCCCGCTTGCACTCCTTGGCTTGCTGGTCCTTCTGCTCCGCCTTGTCCGACTTCTTCTCGGCATCGGCAGTCTTCGGCTGGCCGTTCTTTTCAGGAGGATGTGCGGCATTGGCGGGCGAGAAGGGGTCGTCCGCGGCAGGTGCCGGCTTGTCCGCATCGGGTTTGTCGCTGTCGGGGCTTGCCGGTGCGAGCTGGGCAAACTCCGCGAGGATGAGCTTGGCCAGCTCCAGGTTATGCCGGGCATCGTCGAAGAGCGGACCGGCGGGCGGGACCTGATCCTCCAGCGCCAGGCAAGTCTCGTAGCGGGCAACCGCCTGCTCCAGCAGTGCCGGATCGGCCGTCCCCTCCTCCGCGCACCCCTGAGCGAAGGCACAGTTGCCCCGGTCGTAGGCGGCGCGGGCGGCATGGGCGGGTTGGTCGTCGGCCGAGCGCCGATAGCCACGGTCGGCGTCGTCGAAGCGAGCCTGGCGATAGATCGCCGCCGCTCGGTTGGCGGCTGCCTGGGAGTGGTCCGCGCGCTCGGCTCCGCCTGGCGGAAGCGGGCCTCGGCGCGGGCGAAGTCGCCGGCATTGTAAGCGGCCAGGCCCGCCGCTGACGCGGTATCCGCCGGCCGGTCAAGCCGCCGACCCGCTTCCAGGAGCACCAGCCCGATCACTAATCCGATCAAGATGCGTTTCACGACCGCGTTCCTTTCCTCTTAGCAGCTTGCGACGGTGCAACGGCGCAGCTGATTCGTTGCATCCTTGCAGTGCAAGCTTGCAACGATGCAACGGTGCAGCTGATTCGTTGCATCGTTGCATGCATTGCATGAATTGCACTGCAATGCATGCATTGCAGTGCAATGCAGGGCTGATGGGATGGCTGCAACGGTGCAACGATGCAATGCCATCCATCTCCTTCACGCCGAACTCTCGCCCCGATATTCCTGCGCGAGAGGAGAAGCCTTCCGGCGGCGTCCCAACCAGGTGAAGTACCCCGTACCCCGGGGCGCCTGGTTACCAGTGCGAGCATCGCGCAGCAGGAATTCTAACAGAAGCAGCGCCAGCGCGGGTAGCAGGAAGAGCTGGTAGCGCTGCTTGAAGCGTGGACCGTGGCTGTCGGCCTCCAGCTTCCGCTGCGTTTTCGAGGCCATCAGCTCTTCCAACCAGCGATCCAGCTCGACAAATCCGGTGCCGACGCTCAGGTATTCGCCCCCGGTCCGCTGGGCGATGCGGCGCAGGACATCCTCTTCCAGGTAAGTGCGGACCGGTTGGCCCTGAAATTCGAGGTGGCCCCGTCGGCCGTCGCGACCGACCACCGGGATGAAGACGCCGGGCGACGGACCGCCCAGGCCGATGGCGTGGACGGGCACTCCGAGGTCCTTCAGCTCGTCCGCGGCGGTCAGCGTATCCTCTTCCATGTCGCCGCCGTCGGAAATCAGCAGGACGTCGGTGTAAGGAGCCACCTGCCGCGGGATGGCCTGGGCTGCCCGGTGCAGGGCCAGGCCGATCTCGGTGCCGCCTTCGCCGCCGTTATCGCCACGCCGGCGCAGCGTGTCCACGGAGGCCCGGGCTAGCTCTTCCTCGAAACAGCGAAAATCGGTGGTAAGCGGGCAAAGGAGGGAAGCACGATCGGCAAAGGCGACCAGTCCGATGCGATAGCCGCCCTGCCGTTCGAGGCTGGCGGCCAGGTCGCGGATGTCGGCCTTGGCACGGGCCAGGCGGCTGGGGGCCACGTCCTCGGCGAGCATGCTGCGGCTCACGTCCAGGACGATCATGACGTCCCGGCCCTGGGTCGATGGCTCGGATGGCTCTTCGGCAATCTGGCCCCACTGCGGGCCGAGGAGGGCGAAGGCCGCCAGTCCCGCCGCTGCGAGGAGCAGCCCGGCCTTGGCCAGGCGCCGCGGCCGACTAACCAGGAGCAGTGGTTTGGTGGTAGGCTCGTCTGCCAATCGGCGCAGCGCGCGGCGGCGGCGCAGCCAGGCCAGGGCCAGCAGGCCGGCCATCGCGCCCACGACGAGAACACTCGCCGGGGTCAGGAGGGGATAGGCGTAGTGCATCGTTCCACCGATCACGCCGCCACATCGTTCCGCGCGAAACGATGAATCAGCTCAGCGTCCGGCCACATGCCCGACCAGCATGTACAGCCACACAAGGCTGCTGGCGAACACAGCAATCACCAAGAAGGCCAGGGGACAGGAGCGATCCTCCGCCGTGGTTGGGATTCTGGTCTGCATTGGGAAGCCCTCTCTCCGCGTTCCGAAAAAAACCTGCCTCACGGGATTCGTAGCAGCCGGCCGGCGGCCAGCGTCTGTTCCACAAGCAAGAGAACGACGGCCGGCAGCAGTGCGGCCAGGAACCACTCGCCGTGGGTGACACGCACCGTCCGTTCCATGTGTGTCGTTTCCAGGCGGTCGATTTCCTGGTAAATGTCCGCCAGGCCGTTGGTATCCGTGGCCCGGTAATACTGTCCGCCGGCGCGGGCGGCCATTTGCTGCATCAGCGGCTCGTCCACCGAGTCGCCCGCCAGCCGCAACCCCTGGGCCTGGCGCAGCATGTCGGCCAGCGTCTGGGCCGGCTTGCCGAAGCGGTTGCCCACGGCGCCGATGGTGTAGACCTTGATCTTCAGGTCCGCCGCGAGCTGGGCCGCTTCCACAGGCGGCATGCCTTCCTTGACGTTGTGTCCGCCGTCGGTCAACAGGACGACCACCTTTTGCCGGGTCGGATCGTCCCGCAGACGGTCCAGGGCCCAGGCCAGGGCGTCGCCGATGTTGGTGCCGACCGGCGGGGCGAGCTTGATGTCGTTGACGGCGTCGAGCACCGCCTGGTGATCGAGCGTGAGGGGGCAGACGACATCGGGATCGCGGGCAAAGGTAATGACGCCGACCTTGTCGTTGGGCCGTCCCGCCAGGCCGTGCTCGCCGCCGGCGACGAACAAGCGCACGGCGTGTTTGACCGCATCCAGCCGCGAGATCGACTCGTCACCAAGGTCGTAATCGCGGTTGCGCATGCTGTAGCTGTTGTCAATGACCAGCTGGATAGCGATGCCGTCCGCATGCGTTTGTTCCAATGCGTTACTTGTCTGCGGTCGGGCCAGGGCGACGATTACGAGCGCCAGCACGCCCGCCCGCAGGGCAGCCATAATCAGAGGGCCCCAGTGCGCCCAACCCGCAGGCAGCCGACCCGCCAACCCGAGTGCCGAGAATCGCGCCGCACCGCGCCGCCCGGGACGGAGCGACCACCACAGGGCCAAAGGCACCAGGGGCAGCAGCAGGAAGGCCTCGGGGTTCGCGAAGCGCATCGGGGAGAGCCCGGGCGAAATGGGGAGAATGGGCGGCAACGTCCTGTCGCGACAACCGTGCCTTTGGTGCCGTCTCTACTATAGTTCACGAATGTGAGGGAAGCGAGGAATGTGCCGATTCTTCGGGCTGCCCGGGCAACTCCGATCCAGCAGGCGTGAACATGCGTATCATTCCGGTGCTCGACCTCAAGAACGGCGTCGTAGTACGCGGTGTGGGGGGACGTTGAGACGAGTATCGGCCCGTCGTCAGCCGGCTCACGTCCTCACCCGACCCAATGGCCGTGGCCCGCGCCTTCCGCGATCACCTGGGCCTGGTCGAACTCTACCTCGCCGACCTCGACGCGATCGCCGGGGCCCGGCCGGCCACGGCGCTGTATGCGGAGCTGGTTGCCGCGGGGACCGTCCTCTGGGTGGACGCCGGAATCCGCTACTGCACCGAACTGCCCCAGGTGGCAGCGACCGGCGTGCAGCGGATCGTGGTCGGCCTGGAGACCATTCTCGGCCCCCAGGAACTGGCCCTCTGTTCTTGCGAACTGGGCGAGCGGCTCGTCTTCTCGCTCGACTTGAAAGAGGGCCGGCCCCTAGGCGCTCCCTGCTTCTGGGAGAGTTCAGACGTTCTCGGCATCGCCGCTGAGGCCATCGACCTCGGCGTCCGGCGAATCCTGGTGCTCGACCTGGCCCGGGTGGGCGAACGGCAAGGGACCGGGACCGAGGAGTTGTGCGCCGCCCTGGCCGCGCGACATGGCGGTGTGGAGCTGGTCGCCGGTGGAGGCATTCGGGGGCTGGACGATCTGCGGCGGCTGCAGGCCTGCGGCGTTTGCGCCGCCCTGGTGGCGTCGGCCTTGCACGATGGCTCGCTAACACGCTCCGACCTGGATCAGCTACGGCCGCCACTCGACGGTCGCTGATTGCCCAATCTCGTTCCCAAACTCCGTTTGGGAACGCCGGAGCGAAACTCTGTTTCGCGTCCGCAGATTGGAGCCGCTTACGTCAGCGCCAGTCCGTGATCACATCGATCAGGCCCAGAACGCCTGCATAATTGCGCGCTGGAACAGCGCCAATGCACGGGATCGTCAACATATCCGCGCTTTACCGGGTTATAATGAGCATATTCCAGTTTCTGGATCATCATCTCGTCGTCCTTGATCTGCTTGGGTTTGCTGCCCTCCTCCCAGACCTGGTAATCACTGTTTGTCTTGTGCCGTAGCTTGAGCGCGCGAAGTTGCTTCAGAAGAACCGTGGCCCCACGAGCCTCCAGCAGATCGACGATCTGACGCGCGGTGTACATCTTGAAGCTCTTGATGACGCTCGAGATGTCCGGCGCCGATGCGATAAGGTGCAGATGATTCTCGAGGATGACGTAGCCATACAGGCGAAAGTCCTTTTCCTTCCTCAAGAAGTTCCACGAGTCGAACACGATTTGAACGGCTTCAGGCCGCGTGAATACAGCGAGCCAGCCGACGATCGTACAGGTCAAGAAGTAGGGGTATTCGTTCTCGTAAAATCGGTAGCGAGTGCGGGTCATGGGAAGCCTCGCAAACGCGAAACGGAGTTTCGCGGGGTGCGTTCCCAAACGGAGTTTGGGAACGAGGTGAGGGGCTAACACGCTCCGACCTGGATCAGCTATGGCCGCCACTCGACGGTCGCTGATTGCCCGATATTCTCTTCCACTTCAACGCGCAGCACCTCGGGAACGAACTGATGGTGCTTGCGCAGGTCCTCCAGCAGCCGCTGGGCGATGTAGCGGGCCAACAACTCGGCGGTGGTGTTCTCGATGGGCAGCAGGACGCAATCGTCCCGCGGAAAGAGCCACTGCCGGTCGCGATAGCGAACGCTGACGCCGCGCGCACCTTCCTCCAGGACGATGTGCGGATTGCGAGTGGCCAGCATCATGCGATGGTCCAGCTCATCGGTGATGGCCTTGGTGCGGTGCTTGAGGGCGATGAAGTCGAAGACGTACTGGTTTTTGTCGAGGGGACCCTCAATCTCGACCGCGGCGCGGTAGTTGTGGCCGTGCAGCCGTTCGCAACGGTCGCCCTCATAGCTGATGAAGTGCCCGCTACAGAACACCAGGTGGTCCTTCGTGACTCGGACCTTGAAGCGCTCGGACATGGGAAGCTGGGTCGGGATGACGGTTTCGCAACTCACGGGGTCTATCTTACGAATCCAGGGTGAAGAGGTCGAATGGGGGGTGACCGGATCGCGTTACCCGGATTGGCCATTTCGCCAGTCTTGGCCACCGCCTGCGGCAAGAGCTCTTTAGAGAAACTCGAATAAAGTTCGCGCCGCCGCGTGCCGATGGACAGAAGAGTCGATACTCTCGGCCCATCTTGACCCGGAGGCACACCCAGCCAATGAACGCAATGGTTCTAGTCCGCGGCGTCAGGTACTCCCCGTCGTTTCGCTTCTGCAAGAAGGCCGGGAAGCGGGTCATCCCCCTGGTGCTTGGGATCGTGTTCGTGCCTTATGTGCTGGCCTTTTATGTCGCCGTGGGCCTGCTCGACGTGTTGCGGAACCAGCACCGGACGTTGAGCACCCTCGATCGCTACTTCGCCGGCAACGGCTTCTTCACCTGGCTGCTGGCACCCTTCAATCTGCTGGCGGATGTGCTGACGCTGCCTTACCAGAACAAGAAGGTCTACAAACTCACCGATCTACCTGTCCCCTACCGGCAGGAGATCAACGCGGTCGTGGAAGCGGCCGGGCGCAACGACCTGGTCGGCAAGCTGCAAGCGCGCATGGGCGGGAAAAAACGCGGGATGATCTTCTTCAAGTGGTACGGCAAGAACGTGCAGACCAGCGTGGACATCCCCGAGTACCATCAGCGGTATCGGTACATCCGCACCATCGGCCTATCGATCTTCAACACCAAGCAGTCGACCACGAAGCATTTTGGCCCGCTGCGGCTTACCTTGCGCGTGCTTTACAACATCAACGACATCGACAGCGAGCAGGTGTACATCAAGGTCGGCAACGTGGTCAATTACTGGCGGACGAACAAGCTGTTCATTTTCGACGATACGTTGCAGCACCAGTCGTGCAACCAGTCCGACGAATTGCGTTATTGCCTGTTCGTGGACATCCTCCGGCCCAGCCTGATTCCGGGCGTGCTGAGCGCCCTCCTGGCCGCGGTCCGCCTGGCGATGGCCCCGTTCAATGCCATTTTCTACCAGCACTGGACGTTTCTGAAGTAATCCAAAAGCCCTGGCGAGCGGGGGGCGTAAGCCCCCCGATTGAACAATCAGGGCGATTACGCCCCCGGCTCGCCATTTCTTACTTGATGAACAGCATCTCCCGATACGTCGGCAGCGGCCAGTGGTCGTCGGCCACCATCGTTTCCAGCTTGTCGCCGCCGGTCCGCACCGCGGTCATCGCCGGCAGGACGTTGTCGCGCATCGCCTTGGCGTGAGCGAACGCATCGCCGTCGCCGTGATGGCCCAGCGCCTTGTCCAGCGTGGCCGTCGCGGCCTGGAAATCGCTGATCGTTTTCGTCAGGCTCTTCAGCAGATCGACCTGGGCGCTGTTGTCGACGCCGGCCGCCTTGGTGGCGTTGACCGCCTGCGCCACCTCGGCCTGGTAACGCAGGCAGGCCGGCAGGATCTGCGTCCGCGCCATCAGGCTGGTGAGTTGCCCTTCGATGTTGACCGTCTTGACGTAGTTTTCGCCCAGGATCGTCAGCCGGCTTTGCAGTTCGCGCTCGGTGTAGACTTTGTACTTCGCGAACAGGTCGATCGAATCCTTGCGGATGATGACCGGCAGGCACTCGACGGTGTTCTTCAGGTTGGGCAGGCCGCGGCGTTCCGCCTCTTTGTGCCACTCCTCCGTGTAATTGTCACCATTGAAGATGACCTTCTTGCTTTCCTTGAGCATCGCCGGCAGCAACTCCTGCACCGCCTTGTTCAGATCCTTGCCCTGCGTCTTGACTGCGTTCTCGAGGTAGGTCGCCACGTAATCCAGCGACTCGGCCACGATCGTATTGAGCACGGTGTTGGGGCCGCTGATCGACTGCGAGCCCCCGACGGCCCGGAACTCGAACTTGTTGCCGGTGAAGGCGAACGGGCTGGTGCGGTTGCGGTCGCCGGCGTCGCGCGGCAGCCTGGGCAGCACCGAGACGCCGATCTCCATGAAGCCGCCCTGCTTGGTGCTCTTGGCGGGCCCCTTCTCTAGCTGGTCCATCACGTCCTGGAGCTGATCGCCCAGGAAGACGGAGATGATGGCCGGCGGCGCCTCGTTGGCGCCGAGCCGGTGATCGTTGGCCGCCCCGCAGACGGAGACGCGCAGCAGCTCGGGGTAGCTGGGCGACGGCCCGGATGACGGCCACGCAGAAGACCAGGAACTGGGCGTTGTCGTGCGGCGTGTCGCCGGGGTTGAGCAGGTTCTCGCCCGCGTCCGTGGACATCGACCAGTTGTTGTGCTTGCCCGAGCCGTTGATGCCGGCAAACGGCTTCTCGTGCAGCAGGCAGGCCAGGCCGTACTTCTGGGCGGTCCGTTGCAGGATCTCCATGGTCAGCATCTGGTGGTCGGTCGCGAGGTTCGAGTTCTCGAAGATCGGCGCCAGCTCGTACTGGCTGGGGGCCACCTCGTTGTGCCGCGTCTTGACCGGCACGCCGAGCTTGAACAGCTCGAACTCCGCCTCGGCCATGCACGCCAGCACGCGCTCCGGGATGGCGCCGAAGTACTGGTCTTCCAGCTCCTGCCCCTTGGGCGGCTTGGCGCCGAACAGGGTCCGCCCCGCGTTGATCAGGTCGGGCCGCAGGTAGTAGAAATGCTTGTCGATCAGGAAGTATTCCTGCTCCGGGCCGACGGTGGTGAAGACCTTCTTGGCCTCGTGGTTGCCGAACAGCCGCAGGATGCGCAGGGCCTGGTTTGACAGGGCCTCCATCGAGCGCAGCAGCGGCGTCTTCTTGTCGAGCGCCTCGCCGGTCCAGCTCAGGAAGGCGGTCGGGATGACCAGCGTGGCACCGTTGGCCCCCTCGCGCAGGTAGGCGGGACTGGTGGGGTCCCAGGCGGTATAGCCGCGGGCCTCGAAGGTCGCCCGGATGCCGCCCGACGGGAACGACGAGGCGTCCGGCTCGCCGCGGACCAACTCCTTGCCGCTGAACTCGGTGATCGCCTTGCCATCGGAGACGGGAACGACGAAGCTATCGTGCTTCTCGGCGGTCAGGCCGGTCATCGGCTGGAAAATGTGCGTGTAGTGGGTCGCCCCGCGCTCCATCGCCCAGTCCTTCATGGCACTGGCGACGGTGTCGGCAATGGCGGGGTCGAGGGTCGCCCCCTGCTTGATCGTCTTTTGCAGCGCCTTGAAAATGGGCTTCGGCAACCGCTGCCGCTGCACTTCTTCGTTGAAGACGTTGTGGCCGAACAGCTCGGCGATGTGCGTTTCCTTGAAGTTGACGCGGTTCAGGTGGTGGCATGCGCCGGTGATCTCGGCAATGGCCCGCTGGCGGACGTTCTGACCCATTTCTGGTTAGTCTCCTGAGGGATACGGCGCGTCCAGGGGCCGCAAGCCCTCGGCCGATGTCGGCGGTAGGATGAGGAAGCACCGGCGTGCCGATACCGCTCTGACCTTCGGCCACCCGGCGGGAGAGTTAGGTCTTAGATATGAAGCCGCTCCGGCAGAGTCCAGGGATGGGAAGGGGGCAAAGTCAGGTGGCCCTCGCGCAGTGCGACGAAAATGCTGGCTGTTACTAAGTCCGCGGTCGTGCCGGGGTTACGGCCGTGCCCCTCGGCCCGCAACCAGGCGTCGAACTCGCGGAACAGGATGGAAGAGTCGGCGCGGGGCCAGCCGGCGTCCCGCAGGGCACGAGCCCGGCGGCTCGCTTCCTCCGCCTCGGCCAAACCGCGCTTGCGGGCGATCAGGCTGTCGGGGTGGGTCGCCATGAGTGACAGATGGCACGTGATGATGGCACCTTCCAGGCAGCCGGTGACCTCCAGGCCGCGGAGGAGTGCAGGGACGCCCTCGTCGAACACCTCGCGGAACCCGTTGGCGTACTGCCGGGCGACCAGGTCGCGGTCGGCGGCCAGGGCCATGACTTCGCGGAGAGGGAGGGTGGGTTCGGCGGAGATGTCTTGGTTTTCGACCTGGCCTAGGCCAGCCGGCCCGGCATAGCGGATCGCCTGATAAACGTACTCCGCATCTTTCTGATCGAGGCTTGCCAGGACGCACTCGATTCCATCCCGCAGCGGCATTCCGTCGGGGGCTTTCGCGAGTGGGGCGAGCAACAGGGCAATGCCCAGGTTGGTGTTCGTGTTGACGTAGCATCCTCTCAAGAAGACGACATCAAGCACCAACCGGCTCACGCGCGTACGCCGCCCTCCAAGTAGTTCCGCCTCCTGAAAGACCGCTTGCAAGGTTGCAGCGCTGGTCTGGAAATCGAGAAAGCATGCGTCGTCAAAATCGCGATAGCGGTGGACGTTTCCCGGCTTCCGCGCAGTCACTTCCCAGAGACAGGCGAGCCCTGCGTATAGGCCGGCAAGACGGACCACAGGGTATTGGGGTGGATCATCCGCCATGGCGTGGAGGCAACTCCAGCGCGGAGCCCGTGGCGTCAGCGAGGGCGCTCCGCCGAAACCCTCGCTGACGCTACGGGCTCTGACTCGTGGGATTGTTGCCCAGGTAAAAGCGACCGACTCGCTCCTCAAACCACACCATGCGTGGGTCGTCCAAAGCCGCCACCGTCTGCCATTCGGTTCGGACCGGATCGAGGTCCAGTTGGCCCTGGTTGCCGGCCAGCAGGTTCTCGATGTCCACCTGATCTTGAAGGCGAAAGGCCAGCAGTTTCATAAGGATGAGCCCTTCCGCGGTAGCGACGAGGACCGGGTGACCGAACCAGTCCTCAAGAAATGCCTGGTCAAGCACGTGTTGATACGCGAGTAGCGCCGGCTTGAGCCAATCGATCCGGACACCGTGGAACGACATCACCGTCATGCTCTCGCGGGTCCATTCGCGGATGGCGACATCCGTCTCAAATGCAAAACCGCGGGCGCGCAACTCATCCAGCAGCCCCGGCAAGGTGATCTGCGGAACCTGGAGCAATAGGTCCACATCCTCGGTAAACCGGGGTCGGCCACGATAGGCCGCGGCTAACCCGCCGATCAGGGCATACTTGATCCGTCGCGCATCCAGCGCTTCCGTCAGTTGCCGCACGCCGTCGAGCAGGTATTCCGGGAACTCAACAGTTTCAGGTTCCATGACGCGCAAACAACTCCTTCTGGATTCGCTGCCACTCGGCCTCCTGCAGAAGCCGCAGCTTGCGACCGGCCTCGCGCTGCGGTGAATGCTCCAGCAACTTCACGCCAGATCCAATCAGGTCCAACAGCCTCAGGAATCGTTCCCGCGACGACAACCGCCGAAACGCCTCGGCATCCCGGCGAATCACCTCGGCCTCGTTCGGGAAGCGGTAGGGAAGTTCCATGCGATTTCTCCGACAAGCGAGCACCTGCGCGAGTCATCGTGATTATATCGCCGCGGCCTGTGCCTTGCGAGCGTCTTCGGCTATCCCCCCCGGTTCGCGATTCAGCCGTCGCCAGAGCCAAATCGGGCAGCCCGACGCGCCAGCGAGGGATTCCGGCCAAACCCTCGCTGGCGCGTCAGGCTGCCCGGACCGGCCGCTGGTGGGGCAATTGCAGTGCCGTCCGTGAATGTAACCGAACCCCGCCCGGCAGTACCTTGTGGTTGTGGCATAATCGCTCCTACGGTAACATCAACCAGTGAACACCCGACCGGGCGCGGGGCAGTCGGCCCTGGCCCGGCATCCTTTCCCCGAGGAATGCGAGGCTTCTGGACCATGCCGCGAACGCACGCTTCCCGTCAAATCACTGTCGCTCCTCCTGGTCGGCCTGGCCGGCCTGTTTCTGATGCCGGCACCCACGCCGGCCGAACCACACATCGGCAAGCAGGACCCTGCCGTCGCCAAGCTGGTCTGCGAGTTCCTCCACGGCGGGCCACCTCAACCGCCCGGAAATCGGCGACGAGATGTCCAAACGCCTCTTCCGCCGCTTCCTCAAGGGCCTCGATCCCACCAAGCTCTATTTCCCAAGAGCGACATCGACGAGTTCAAGAAGCACGAAACCGACCTCGACGATCAGCTCCTCAGGCCGGCGACTCAGCTTCGCCTACAAGGTTTACGAGCGTTTCATCGACGCGCGTCGCCGAACGCCAGAAGCTGATCGAGGAACTGGTCGAGGCCAAGCACGATTTCACCGTCGAAGGAAAGCCTGGACACCGAATCACGACGCGATGCGACTACGCCGAGCAACGAGGCCGAGGTCCACGAGCGCTGGCGGAAGCGGATCAAGTTCGACCTGCTGGTGCAGCGCATGGCCGAGAAGCCGATGCCCGAGGCCGAGGCCAAGAAGAAGATCCTGACCCGCTACCAGAGCGTCCTCAAGCGCTGGAAGCAGGTGGACAACTCCGATCTCCTGGAACTCTATCTCGCCGACCTGGCCACCAGCGTCGATCCGCATTCGACCTACATGTCGCCGACCACGCTGGACGATTTCGAGATCGCCATGCGCCTGAACCTGGACGGCATCGGGGCGGTGCTGCGGCAGGAGAACGGCCAGACCATCATCGTGGAAGTCGTGCCCGGCGGCGCGGCGGCCAAGGACGGCCGGCTCAAGCCCAAGGACAAGATCGTCGGCGTGGCCCAGGGCGACGACAAGTTTGTCGACGTGATCGACATGAGGCTGCGCGACGTGGTCAAGCTGATTCGCGGGCCGCGCGGCACCAAGGTGCAATTGAAGGTCGTCCCGGCCAGGCAAGGTCGACCGCGTCGTCTACGACCTGACCCGCCAGAAGATCGAGCTGAAGTCGCAGGAGGCCCGCGGCGAGATCGTCGAGCAGGGCAAGAAAGCCGACGGCAAGCCGTACCGGATCGGCGTCATCGACCTGCCGTCCTTCTACGCCGAAATCGACCCCGGCGGCGACGGCAAGCCGGACGCCAAGAGCGCCACCGAGGACGTCCGCAAGATCCTCAAGGAGTTCGATGCCAAGGGGGGCGTGGACGGCGTGGTGCTCGACCTGCGCCGCAACGGCGGCGGCTTGCTGACGAAGCCCTGCGCCCTGACCGGGCTGTTCATCGACCAGGGGCCGGTCGTCCAGGTGAAGAGACGCCGCAGGGCCGGGTCGCACCATCAGGACGACCCGGACAAGGGGATCGTCTACGGCGGGCCGCTCGTGGTGCTAGTCAGCCGATTCAGCGCCAGCGCGTCGGAAATCCTGGCCGGCGCGCTTGCAGGACTACGGCCGGGCCCTGATCGTCGGCGACTAGCACCACCTACGGCAAGGGGACGGTGCAGACGATCATCGACCTGGGCATCGAGGCTTCGGACCAGAACCCGCGCCAAGCTGGGCGCCCTGAAGCTCACCATCCAGCAGTTCTATCGCCTCAACGGCGACAGCACGCAGGATCGCGGCGTGCTGTCCGACGTCGTCCTGCCGTCGCTGACCGAGTACATCACCAGCGGCGAGAAGGAGCAGGAGTTTGCCCTGGCCTTCGACAAGGTCAACCCGGTGGAGCACGAGGAGTTGGGGCTGGTGCCGGCCGACCTGAAGGCGGTCCTCAAGGAGCGTTCCGCCAAGCGCGTCAAGGACTCCGCCGATTTTACCAAACTGGCCAAGGACATCGAGCATCTTCAAGGCACGCAAGGCGAAGAAGAAGCTGCCGCTCAATGAGAAGGAGCTGCGCGAGCAGACCAAGAAGGACGATGCCGACAAGCTGGAGCAGAAGATCAACGATCTGGCCCCGCCCGAGGCTCCGTCAGGCGATGCTACCTTCAAGTTCAAGCACAACTACATGAACGACGAGGTCCTGCGGATCATGGAGGACTTCATCCAGGGCAAACGGCTGGTGGCGGGCGCTGAGGCGGCAGCTGTCATTGGGGTGGCACGCCCTGAGGTACTCCGAAGGGCGTGCTGCCTCATGAACACGCCCTTCGGAGTACCTCAGGGCGTGCTGCCTCATGAACACGCCCTTCGGAGTACCTCAGGGCGTGCCACCCTGCATTTCGGCGGCGACGCAAGTCCAGGTTCAGGTTCAGGTTACTACGATCCATCCTCCCGCTCACCCACTCCCCCGATTTTTTCCCGATTTTTTCCTTGACATTCCCCCCCGAGACATTACCATCGCCCTATCTCAACGGCCTCTTCTCTGTTCCGGCCCCGCTGTTCGACGTGCTTGCACGGAGTTCAGCGGGGTTTTTTCATGCGCCCGTGTCCTGTCTCGACTTGAGCAAAAAGCCGCGCCTCAATTCCCAGGGTCCCCCGAGCCGATGGAACGATCGACACGGCTTGCCGGAACTCCCGGCAGCCACTCCGTCCGCGCCCGGGGAGGCTTAACGCATGAACGCCAATGGGAACCGTCAGTACCGTCCGCAACTTGAATTGCTGGAAGACCGGTTCCTTCTGAGCGGCTATCGCCGGATCGTCCTGCTGCCTGCGCCGCAGATTCATCCCATCGTGCCGGCCACGCGCGGGACGGGCACACCAGCGGATATCCACACCATCGTCAACCCGGCCAACGTCGTCACGAGCTCCGTTTCCATCGTGCCCCAGCACATCAGCCTGGGCTTATTCGACCAGCCGACCCCAATCACGATCAGCGGCGTCGATCCAGGATTGACCACGCCGGGCCTGCCCGTGGTGACAAACTTTGCCAGCGATCCGGGCCTGACGATGCCGGGTTTGCCCATCTACTGCGCCGTCACAGCCTGTGATGCCCCCTCCCTTGCAGGTAGGCGGACTCACGCTTTCGCCCGAGGGCATCATCAGCGGCAGCTTCCCGTAAGGGCCCTCAAATCAAAGATGGGTGGCACGCTCTGAGGTACTCCGAAGGGCGTGCAGTTAGTGCAGCACGCCCTTAGGAGTACCTCAGAGCGTGCCACCCGACGCTCGCGGAACTCCTGTCGAGATACCTGCGCAAATCACTCGCACGCACTGGGTATTCGATTGCTCAGTCGCGGCGGCGTGCTCATTGGCTCGGTGATTCCACGCAAATCTTGGGCGTCACTTCTCCGCTCCGCCGGTGTGTCTGACACTCCGGCACGCATGCATGCATCACGAACTCCCCCGGTTGGCACGCCGGTTGCACTTTCATCAAGGGCGGGTGGCAACGGTTCTGCCCGTTCCATCCCGGGATTTCCAGGCCCCACGAGCGGGGCCGCTCATGTCGGGGTCGCGCACGACCCCCTCTACGAAGGAGTGCGATCATGGCGAATACGAGCAACCGGGGCGACGCACCGATGGGCCAGGCTCGACAGCAGGCGGACGAGGCGATGGGGCATCTCCAGCAAGCGGGCAACGAGGCTCGGCAGGCGGCCTCCGCGGCGGCTTCCGGGCTGGGGCAGAAGGCTCAGGAGACGGCCGCCAACCTGGCGGACAAGGCCCGGGAGAAGGCGTCGAACCTCTCCCAGCGGACCGGCGATCTCGCCCGCAAGGCCGAGGATCGCGCCGACGATGCCCTCGCCTCGATGGGGCAGCGCATCACCTCGATGGGCGGTTCGATCAGGCAGGCGGCTCCGCGGAGCGGGGTGGTCGGCTCCGCGGCCGGCGCCGTCGCCGAACGCCTCGAAAACAGCGGCCGCTACCTCCAGGAGCATGGCGTCAGTGAAATCACCGACGACGTGGCCAGCACCGTCCGACGGCACCCGCTGCCGGCCCTGGGACTGGCCTTCGGCGTCGGCATCCTTATCGGCATGCTCGCCCGGAGGTGAGCAATGGCGGACCGCATTCCGACCGACACCGCGCCGAGCGTGACGTCCCTGCTCGGCGGCATCGTCAGCGACATCCAGACGCTCATCCATCAGGAGATCGCGCTGGCGAAGACCGAGATGCTGCGGGAGTGGGACAAGGCCAAGACCGCGGCCGGCGCGATGGCGGTCGGGGCGGCCTTGCTGGGGCTGGGCGGCATCCTGCTGTGCCTGACCGTGGTTAGCGCCCTGCACGAGGGGGCCGGCCTGCCCTGGTGGGCCTCGACTCTGATCGTCGGCGGCGTCCTGGCCGCGGCCGGCGCGGTGCTGCTCGTGGTCGGACGCAGTCAGGCCGCGCGCATCCATGTCGTCCCGCCCCAAACCGCCGAAACCCTGAGGGAGAACGTGCAATGGATCCGCAACCAGAGATGATCCGCCAACAGATCGACCAGACGCGCTCCTCCCTGACCGAAAAGCTCGAAACGCTGGAGGCCGAGGTGAAGGGGACCGTGCAAACCGCCCGGGAGACCGTTCACGACACCATCAGCAGCGTCAAAGAGACGGTCCAAAGCGCCAGGGAAACGGTGAAACGCACCTTCGATGTGGAGTACCAGGTGGACCAACATCCCTGGGCCATGCTGGGCCTGTCCCTGGTCTCCGGCGTGGCTGTGGGCGCCCTACTTGGCCCGCGGCTGCGGCCCGCCAACTCTGTCGCGCGGCGGATGGCCGAGGCCGCCGCCCCGCCAATGGACCGCGCAGGAGCGGCACCCGCCACGGCCTGGTCGCGGCTTAGCCACGATCAGGGCGCTCGGCCTGGCTTCCTCGACAAGCTGGGCCACCAGCTGGGCGAAGAACTCGACAAGGCCCAGGACCTGGCCATCACCACGATTGCCGGCGTCGTCAGCGACGTGGTCAGACGGTCGATCCCGGCGGTGGGGTCGGCGGTTGAGGAGATGATGGTTCGCGCCGCCACTCAGTGTGCGCGCCGCCGCAGCAACTCGCCGAGGAACGCCGCCCGGGCCAGGCCGGAGCCCGCTACCAGACCCCGCCCCCGTTCTGATCGATCGATAGTGCAACCGCCATGAGGTGTCCGGAGCCGGCCTCGTTCGCTCCGGACACCTCGTGCGCTTCCTGTGAGCTCCCTTTGCGCGGTACTCACTGAGGAGGCGTAAGGCGAACGGCAGGAGATAATCTCCCCTCGGCCCGGTGCTCCGACCGAGTACGGGGGGCTGGGGCGACGATCCCTCGCCCTGCGGCGAAGGGGCCCGTCGTAGCGCTCCCGCACACATCGGACTTCAGTTCAACCTGGCGATTTTTGCTGAGTTGCGAAGGCACATGTCGTTATTTACCAATGGCTTGCGGTGTCCGCGCCAGGTTGAACAGAATTCCCGGTCACTTCAGTTCAACCTGGCAACGCGTGCGGTGCCGGCGGGCGGTCGGAGATGCGCTGCCGAGGGCTACTAACTCCTGCCGGTCGCCTAATGACGCGGCTCGTGATTTGGATACTTGTCGTTCTCTTCCTGGCCTTCACCTATATTGGGTGTACAGGTACACCGGAGCCGCACGACGAGTCGGTGTTCAACAACCCTCGGGACTCATCGGCTCCGTGAGCCACTGAAGGGCAAGCACGCCATGATTCAATTCGAGGGCGATCGGGACTTTGCCCATCCGCCGGCCCTGGTTTGGGGCCGCCTCAGCGATGCACGCTTCCTGGTGACCTGCGTCCCCGGGGTCGAATCGGTGGCCCGAGCGGAGCCCGGCGAGACCGTCTTCACGATTCGGCCCGGCTTCTCCTTCATCCGCGGGACCCTGGACATTACCGCGCGGGTGGCCGAGGCTGAGCCCGAGAAGTCGGTCAAACTTCTCCTCCACAGCAAAGGGATCGGCAGTTCCAGTGTCGCCGAGGTGCTGCTCGCACTGGCACCGCACAATGGCGGCACCCGCGTCCACTGGCAGGTGCAGGTCACGGAGCTGGGCGGTCTGCTGAAGCTGGCCCCGCAAGGATTGGTCCGGGCGTCCGCCCAGAAGGTCATTGCCGATGCCTGGGCAATGGTGGAGTCGCAGCTCAGCAAACCGAAACTTTGACGAGCCGGAAGCGTAAGCGACGGTTCGGCTTGACAATCCGTCGCTTACGCTTCCGGCTCGTACCCGAAATCACTGCACTACTGTAGCGCCGCCCGCGGCGCACCGATACCGACCACGTGAACAGCCCCAGTCCATTCCCTTGAGGCCGGGTTCGCGAATCCTTTCTTTTCCGCCACAAACGTCACCGCGTGTTGCGCCTTGATCGTGGCCCCGAGTGGCGCGCCGGTGTCGCAGTCGAGGCCGGAAGGGATGTCCACAGCCAGCACCTTGACGCCGCTGGCGTTGATCGCGTCGATGACCTGGTCAAACGGCGGACGCACCCCTCCGGCCAACCCGGTGCCGAAGAGGGCATCGACGATCCAGTCCGCGGCGGCCAGCCCCGGCCCCAGCCCGCCGGCATCGCCGTGCACTTCCAGCGGAAGGCCCGCTCGCTTGACGATCTGGTAATTGATGGCCGCGTCGCCGGTGAGCTGTTCGGGAGCGGCAAAGAGCAGGATGCGAACGGTGATGCCGTGAAGGTCGAGGTGGCGGGCGATGACGAAGCCGTCGCCGCCGTTGTTCCCCTTGCCGCAGCAGACGATCACGGGGCCGCGAACGCCCAGGGACAACAGGACCTCGGCCGCGCCACGGCCGGCGTTTTCCATCAGGACCACGCCGGGGACGCCGAATTCGTCGATGGCCCGGTGATCGATGGCCCGGACCTGGTCGCGGCTGAGCATCATGACGGAATCCCTGATGAGGCGAACGCTACGCCGCAAGTGGCTAACGGCTAATGCGCAGCCCGCCGCCCTTGACGACGGCCTCGACCTCGTCGCGGGTGACCCAGGCGAAGTCGCCCGGCAAGGTGTGCTTGACGGCACTCATCGCCACGCCCCAGTCGAGCCCCTTCTGCACGTCGCCGTCGAGCAGGCCGTGGATCAGCCCCGCGGCGAATGAATCGCCGGCCCCCAGGCGGTCCACGATTTCGACCTCGTAAGTGCGCGTTCGGTAGACCGTCCCAGCGCGAACAGCGATGGCGGTCCAGCGATTCTTCCACACCAGCGGGTTGTCGCGGAGAGTGATGGCCACCGTGTCCAGCGGAAACCGGCGGGCCAGCTGGGCGGCCACGTCCTCGAAGTCCTTCCCCTTGATGCCGAAGACACGGTCGGTGTCCTCCTCGGTGGTGACCAGAACATCGCACCACTGCATGAACTCGGTCATCCAGCGGCCGGCCTCGGCATTGCTCCACAGCTTGACGCGATGGTTGAGGTCGATGCTGGTTTTCAATCCCGCCGCCCGGGCCGCCTGAAGGGCTTCGCGGGTGGCCTCGGCGGCTCCCGTCCCCAGGGCGGGCGTGATGCCGGTCACGTGGAACCACTTGGCCCCGGCCAACACGTGGGACCAGGGCACCATCCCCGGCCGAATCGCCGCGATGGCCGACCCCTGGCGGTCGTACAGCACGCTGCTGGCTCGGGGGGCGGCCCCGAACTCAAGGAAGTAAACGCCGACGCGGTCGTCGTCGGTCCAGACGATGTGATCGGTGTTGACGCCGGCTTCGCGGGCCTTGTTGGCCAGCAGCCGGCCCAGCGGGTTCTGGGTGAGACGTGACACCCAGGCCGCCGCCCGTCCCAGTCGGGCGATCCCCACGGCCGTGTTCAACTCGGCCCCGCCGACCTGGAGTTCCAGCGTTTGCGCCTGCTCCAGCCGGCGGAAGTTGGGCGGCGCCAGGCGGATCATCGCCTCGCCGAAGGTGACGACGTCGAAGGGCATCGGATCGGAGCCTCCGTCAGAGCCCGGAGCGTGAGCAACGGGTTGAAAACCCCCGTCGCTCACGCTCCGGGCTCTGACATTGTCTTGCGGGTTTGTTGCACGATGGCGACATACTGCCGGGCCAGGTCGCGGATGCGGTCGAAGTTGCCCTGGGCCACGGTCTTGGCCTCGACCAGCTGGCCGCCCACGCCCAGGCAGCATGCCCCGGCCTTGAGGAACTCGGCGGCGGTGGTCAGATCGACGCCGCCGGTCGGCATCAGGCGGACCTGCGGCAGGGGGACCCGCACCGCCTTGAAAAACGCCGGACTCAGCACATCCGCCGGAAAAACCTTGACCACGTCCGCCCCGGCCTCCCACGCCGTCACGATCTCCGTCGGCGTGAAGGCCCCGGGCATCACCAGCTTGCTATAGCGCTGGCAGATCCGGATCACCTCCAGGTTGAGGTTGGGCGCCACGATGTATTCGGCCCCGGCGAGCAGGGCCGCACGGGCGGTCTCCGGATCGAGGATCGTCCCCGCCCCGAGCAACACGCGGTCGCCCAGAGCCTCGCGCACGCGCCGCAACACGTCAAGGGCGTCCGGCACGGTCATCGTGATTTCAACGACGGTGACGCCGCCGTCCGCCAACGCCCGGCAGACTTCGACCAGTTGCCGGCTATCGGGGGAGCGCACAATGGCGACGATGCCGCCATCGAGGACACGACGCAACTGGTCTTCTTTGCTCATGGGGGGCGTTTTAGACGCCCGCTGGGAGAAGTCAATCAAGCGATTGTTTAGCCGCCGCTCGCAGAGCGGCGCGGGCGAGCGCCGCTCTGCGAGCGGCGGCTAAACGAACGTGCCTCTCAACGTTTCTCGATCAAGGACTGGGTTTTGACGACGGTGTGTTCGTCGGGGAAGGTGTGGAAGGTGCCGACGAAGAGGCAGCCAGCGCGGGTTTCGACCGTGACCAGCCCGAGCGGCGACAGGGCCAGCCGGTGATGGGGATGGAAGTTGTGCAGGAGGCCTCGTTTGCCGCCGTCGCTGACGATTTCGTCGTGGACGTGCAGGAACTGCTCCGGGGGCAGCACCTCGACCTGAAACGTCGTTTGATAGGTGATGCGATGGGCGCAGGTGACGGCGTCGCTGCGTTCGCCGCGCAGCCGCCAGCTGAGCAGGCGGCGTTTCTCGGGGAGCGGCTGGTCGCCGGCGGCGGCGATCTCGCTCAGGTGAACGGTGGCATTGTTCCAGGAGATGACGTGCCCCGTGCGCGTGATCCACACGGTCAGTTCGTAGTCCTCACGCTGCACCTTGCGGGTGGCGAGGATGTCGAATAGTTCCGGGTGCAGCGGCCGGCCGTAAACCTGGAACACCAGGTCGCTGACCCGCGGCCGCGTCAGGTACACATTCATGACTGCCCAGCTCGCGTGCGGAAAGCAACGTTCTTCATACCTGTCCCGATTATAAGTCTGCTGCACTGCCCTCACAATGCGGATTCCCTGACGAACCCGACTCCCAGGGCGGGTCAACACTAGAGCGGGAGGCGCCTGCGGTTTGCTCTTGCTTTCGCTTTTCTGCGCCCCGGGCAGGGCAGGCACTCCGCGCAAACAGCAAGGGCGACACCAGCCGTGGGACAGGGGTCGCCCTTGCATCAGATGGAGTCCGGGACCCTGGGGGCTTACTTGGGCGGAGGGGCCGCCGGCAGGTCGATGATGACCTCATTTTGCTGGCCCGCACGGACCTTAACGGTGCGGGTCCGCTCCACGGGTTTGCCATCGCGGGTGACCGTGGCCCGCAGCGTGTACTCGTAGGCCTTGCCGGGCTGGAGGGGCGGCGAGATGAAGGTACGAACGTTCTTGGTGGAGGTCGTCGGCGCGCCCTGGATGCTCAGCTTGGCATCGGCGGGCAGACGGACGGTAAGGGTGGCGGGCGCCGCCACGTCCGACGGACTACCGGCGAGCGGCGGGCCGACCCGTTCGGTGTTGTCCAGCGGGGTGCCGTAGGTGTAGCTGGGGGTAGATGGCACGGTGCTGAAGAAGCCGAGGGCCGAATAGAAGGTCGAGCCGTAGTAGTCGGTGACATACGGCATGGAGCCGTAGTACCCGCCGCCGCCGTAGCTGCCGTAGTGGCCTCCACCGCAGCAACCGTAGCCGCCCCCGCCGCAGCAGCTGACATAGCCCCCGCCGCAGCAGCCGTGGCAGCGGCGGCGGCCGAACAGGCGAGCTTGTTTATGACCGTGGTCCCCGTATTTCGCAACGGGTTCGACCCGGGCGGCATCCGCCGTCGATCCATCGCCGCCACCACTCAGCGCCATCATCAGGACCACACTGTACATTCGGAAACCCTCCTCTAGAGAACAGAAACGCGTGTCGCCAACACGACCGACAATTTGCGAGATCGGAAGCTCCGCCGAAATCCTGGGAAGCTTGGGCAAACTGCGTGCCGCAGGCCGACCGCAGAGGATTTGCCGTGTTTCCGGCTGCGGAAGGGGCTCTGTCGCGTAGGACACTGCTCAGGGTGAGGCAAACGCCTACTCAGGAAAATGAAATGGGGAGAACCTTGCGGTTCTCCCCTTGCCCCGATGCGTAGCGATGCGAGCCAGTTGGCCGCGTGGTCGGTGCCGACCGTGAGACTCCAGGCCAATCTCCTCAGCCGGCGCCGGCGCGACTACTTGGCCGCGACCGTGAGAGTCGTGAACTTCTCGGTCCCGAAATTGACGCGGGTCTGTTCGCCCGCCCGAACGGACACCTGCTCGCTGACGGTCAGGGTCTGACCTTTGCGGACGATCTTGGCGCTCAGGGTATAGACGAAGGCCTGCGCCGGATCGAGATCCGGAGTGACGAAGGTGCGCGTCGCCGAGGCAGACGTGGTGGCAACGCCGTCGATACTGACCTGGGCATCAGTGGGGACAGCCAGAACGATGGTCGCCGGGGCGGCGGTTTCCTCGGTCTTCGGCTTCGGAGGAGCCACCTTTTCGGGCGGCTTCATGGGGACGATCGGGAGGGGAGCCACGCCGCCGCAGCAAGCGGGAACGACGTAGTCGCCGCAGCAGCTGGTGTAGCCGGTGCAGCCGTGGCAGGACTTGTGGCCGAACAGGCGACGGCCACCGTGGCAGCTACCGCTGCATGAGCAGCTGGTGTAGCCGTGGCACGTCGTCACAACGTAGCCGCCGCTGCAGGTACAAGAGCACGAGCTCTTGTGGCAGTCGGGGGCCTCGGCGCCGCCACTGAGCGCCATGAGCAACACAACACTGTACATTCCGTACACCTCCTGCAAGAGGAAATAGGGGACCAACCCACGCGCTAGGAAAAAAACTCACGCCTGGAGCCGGAGTCGCAACGTCGTTCTGTCGGTCGTAGGTAAGCTACATCAGATAGTGCGAGCTGCGGCAGGGGGAAGCGAGGCAGCGATGCCGCGCTTCGACCGGAGACCATCCGTGCCGGGGAGCACGCCGTTTCTTGTTCCTTGCCGCGGTCCGATGACTCAAGGCCACCTACCCCAACCGCGACAATTCTCGCAAGTCGAGTGAATAGTAAAGATGGGGAAAAGAAGAGTCAACAACAAATTGGGAAGGATGGCGGGAATATCGCGACTGGCGAAACCCTGCCGGCGTTATATTCCGCACAACGGCCACTATATTGCCCAGCCTCCGCTCCCAGCGTAGGGTGGCACGCAACGCCAGTAACGGAACCAGGTCTGTTTTTGCTGTAAGTTGTTGAAGTATTATGGCTTTCGCCGAATTCTTGCATCAGCTGTTCTGTGGTCGCGCCAAACTGGCGCAGCTGAATGAGCCGTTCCCCGCCACATTGGATGTTGCCAAACGTCCAAGGGGAGGAACGGCTCATGTACGGCAACTCGACAGCGCGACGCCTGCGACCGCAGGCCCGCTCCTTCGTTCACTGCCTCCGCGAGTTTCTCACACCCGCTCTGTACAAGCAAGCCCACCAGCAACGCCAGGGCCAGAAGCGCTCCTCGCGCTGGAGTACTCAGCCCCTGCTGCTCGTACTCCTCTTGATGACCTGGACCTGTGGCGACTCGCAGGCCGAACGCTTCGAGACCGCCAGGGCCTGCTGCGTGGCTCTGCTCCCCAGGCGTCGCCGGCCGGGGAGGACCGTGGCCGGCTTTCAGAAGGCCCTGGCCCGTCTGCCCAGCCGCGTGCTGCGGACGGTGGCGGCCGGCATCCGCCAGGTCCTGGCGACGCGTCTGGCCGACTACTGGTTGACGCAGGGCTTCATCCCCATCGGTTGCGACGGCTCACGCCTGGAATGCCCTCGGACGGCGGAGTTGGAGCAACGCCTGGGGACAGCCAACAAGGCGGGGGCGGCGGCGACGGCGCCGAGCTTGTACGTCACGGCCCTGGTGCATCTGCGTCTGGGTGTGCCGTGGGCGTGGCGGCTCGGCCTGAGCACGGCCAGCGAACGGTTGCACCTGCTCCAGCTGCTGCCGCTGTTGCCCGCCGCCGCCTTGCTGGTCGCCGACGCCGGCTTCTGCGGCTTCGCGTTGATCCAACAGCTGGTGCAGCAGCGTGTGCCGTTTCTGTTGCGGATGTGCGCCAACGTGACGTTGCAGGTGGACGACCCAGACTCCTGGTCGCACACCGACGACGGCTTGGTTTATTTCTTCCCTCCAAAGCGTCAGGGCCAGGCAGCGCCTTTACGTCTGCGTTTGCTGCGGGTGCGGTCCAAGAAGGGCAAGCAGGACGTGTGGCTGTTGACCAACGTGCTGGACCGCCAGCGTTTGTCGCTGGCCAACGCGGCGCAGTTTTATCGTTGGCGTTGGGAAAGCGAGGGGCAATTCCGGGCGTACAAGCGCACGTTGGGCAAGATGAAGTTGACCAGCCGGACGGTGCGTCTGGTGCATCGGGAGGCCGAGGGGTCGCTGCTGGCGTTGCAACTGATGCTGGCACAAGGCGTGCTGGCGGTGTCGCCGCGAGGTGGTGCGGGAGCAGTGCAGCCGGTGTGCAGTCCGCGCAAGGTGCTGTTGGCGATCCGGCAGGAGTTGTCTGTTCTGTTGCGAGGGCGAGCGGGGAAATACGCGGAGCGTTTAGGTCAGGCCGTGCGCGAACGTCGTGAGCGGAGCAGCGCGAAGTCGGTGCGCGAGTGGTCGCGGCGCAAGCCGCACAAAGCGCCGAAGCCGCCGCGATTGCTCAAGCTGACGGCCGCGCAAAAAGCCCTGATTTCACGACTGGAACGCACAGCAGCCTGACGGAATTGTTATTGGCGTTGGGTGGCACGCCCTGAGGTACTCCGAAGGGCGTGCAGTCAGTGCAGCACGCCCTTCGGAGTACCTCAGGGCGTGCCACCCCGACCGCAGCCCCATCACAATTCGCCTAACGCTTGCAGGCCCACATCGGTTATTCTGGGAGGAAGCACACGACTTCCCGGCGAACCGGCTGCGTAAGCTGCCGGGTTGGACGATCGCACCACCGCTCTGGCTGCTCCTGTCATGGAGAGATAGCATGATCTGGAACCTGCTCGGCTCCGCGGTTCGCGCCGAGACCTCCTGGCTGACCCCGCGCAACCTGATCCTGACCGGGGCGGGAGTAAATGGGCTGGCCGTGCTCCTGGCGAAGAGCCTCCCCGACGCGCTGGTGCCGCTGCGGGTCGTGCTGATCCTGGCCGGGCTGATCCTGATCCTGGCCGGCGTCAATCGCCGGCTGCGGACCTTCGGCGAGCCGCTGGAGGACCGGGCCACCACCGTCGTGTACCTGGCCCTCAGCGCCTTCGCCGTCCTGATCGGCTACCTGGCCAGCAGCGAGGAATGGGACACATTCCGCCTCGTTTTGGGGGTCTTTGTGTTCGTCGGGCTGGCGGGGGCGGTGCTGGTGCTGGTGCCGCTGCTGCTTCGCCGGATGCTGATTGTCGGCCTGGTGGTGTTCCACTTCGTCGGCATCCTGACGGCCGTCTTCTCGGTGCCGCCTCCCAACGGCGTCGGCTCGTGGGTGGCCGGGGCGTCTGGACCACGGTCTACAGGCCGTACTTGCAGTTCATGTACCTCAACAACGCCTACCATTTCTACTCCCCCGAGCCGGGCCCGGCGGTGCAGCTGTGGTTCCGCATTAGCTACCGCGATCCGAACCGCCCCGCCCACTGGGTCCGCTTCCCGCGTCGCGACGACTACGCCAGCCGCCTCTCCTACCAGCGCGTACCTGGCGATGGGCGACAGCACGCAGCAAAACCGCTTCGGCTACCCGCGTGACATCGACGCCCGCCTGCTCCGCCGCTGGGAGCTGCGCGACAAAATCCCGTATGCGCCGGACCTGCAGGCCGACAAGCGCAGCAATGCCTGGCCCGACCTGTCGCAATATCGCGAGCCGAACGAGATGACTGCTAAAAAATACATCGCCTCCTATGCCCGGCACGTGTTCACCGACCCCCAGTTTCGCGAGCGCGACGCGGGGGATGCCCCGTACCGCAGCGTCAAGGTCTACCGCGTGCACCACAATTTCCTGACCCCCGCCGAGATGGCCAAGGGGACCAGCCCGGAGGAGCCGTCCACCTACCTGCCGGTCTACATGGGCGAATACGACGCCGACGGCAACCTGCTGGACCCGGATGACCCGCTCCTCTACTGGGTGGTGCCGATCCTGCGCGTACCGGACGGCAAGGGGAATTTCATCATCAAGGATTATGTGGCGGTCCACGCCGGCGATCCGGCGTCGGTCATCGTGGACAAGTAGAGTGATCGGCAAGAATGCTCCTCCCCTCGCCCCGGTACTTCGGGGAGAGGGGTAGGGGGTGAGGGGTTCAGGTCTGGAGAGAATCAGGCCACTCACCCCCGACCCCTCTCCCCGGAGTACCGGGGCGAGGGGAGAAAATCGCCTGCCGCTCGCGTAAGGAGTGGGATCATGAGGACGACGTGCGACAGTCTGCCTGCGGAGCGGGGCCTGTGGGGAGTTTGGGGCAGCATCAACCGCTTCTTCTTCCAGCCCAGCGACACGGCCACCCTGGGCCTGATCCGCATCTGCGCCGGCTTTTTGATCCTGTACGTCCACGCCATGTACAGCTACCAGCTTTATCAGCTGTTCGGCAAGGACGCCTGGATCAGCGCGGACCTGATCCACGACATTCGCACTCAGTCTCCGATCGTCACGCCCGAGACCAGCTGGCCGCAGGATGAGTGGTTCAAGGTCACCGACGCCTCCCTCAACTCCATGAATCGAGCGCGCGTGCCGGAGGCGATCACCTACAAGCTCAGGCCGTTGATCGACAGGGAAATCCAGGGGCGCCGCTATTTCAACCAGGAGCTGAAAAAGCTGCTGGGCCGCGAGGACCTGGAGCGCTACCAGAACCAGATCTCCTACGCGGCCCAACTGGAGGCGGCGCCGAAAGGGCCGCCGCCCAGCCCCGACAAGGTAGCGCAAGAGGAGGCCTTCCGGGCGAAATGGCTCAATGCCGACCCCAACTTCGACCTCAATAAGATCTATGTCCGCGGGCAGTACGTCTGGTCGGTCTGGTTCCACGTCACCGATCCGACCTGGATCGCGGTCGTCCATGTCGGCATCCTGGTGTGCATGCTGCTGTTCGCCCTGGGGCTGTGGACGCCGGCCACCGGGATCGTGACCTGGCTGGGCATGCTGAGCTACGTCAACCGGGCCACGACGACGTTCTTCGGCATGGACACCATCATGAACGTGCTGGTGATCTACCTGACGCTGGCCCACCTGTTCGCCCGGCCGGGCACCGCGGCGCTGTCGCTGGATCGGCTGCTCTGGCGCTTCCGCAATGCCCGGCAGATGGGCCTCAACATGGTCTATGGCCCGGCTGCCGGCAGCACCCTGTCGTCGTCGGCCACCTTCGCCGTTCGCCTCATGCAGATGCACTTCTGCCTGATCTACCTGGCCTCGGGCCTGACGAAACTGATGGGCTCGGCCTGGTGGAACGGCTGGGCCATCTGGGGCGTTTCCGCCAATCCGGAGTTTAATCCTCTGCACAATCCATATTATTTCAAGATGCTTAGCTGGCTGGCCGCCCATCGAGCGCTCTGGGAATTCTGCATGACCGGCGGCACCGCCTACACCCTGGCCGTGGAGATCAGTCTGCCCTTCCTGATCTGGAACCGGAAGCTGCGCTGGGTGATGGTCATCGGTGCGGTGCTCCTGCACACCGGCATTGCCCTCAGCATGGGCCTGGTCGGCTTTAGCCTGATGATGCTGGCGTTGTTGGTCTCCTTCATTCCGAGCGAGACGGTGCGTCAGCTGCTGGGCCTGACGGAGCGCCTTCCGGCCTTGCTACCCGCTGGTGCCGCGGCCCCGCAGCCCGCCGGGGCGGTGGGGGTGCGTGGGTGATTCCGTTTGGTGGTCGGCAGGCAGAGCCTGCCCTACGAACGGCCGTAGGGCAGGCTCTGCCTGCCAGGCTTACGGCACACCCTTTAACCTGACCCTTCGTCGCAGTCGTCCACTTTTCCTCAAGCCGCGCAGCCTCCCAGGTCGATGGGGATAAGAGGATGTCCCAATCTGGGACTTCAGCGGCGAGGGCGCGGCCATGGAGCGGCGGCGGGCAAGCGCAATCTGGTGCAACCGGGCCGGGAGGCTTCTCCCTGGCCTGGTCGCCTTCCTCCTCGCCGTTGGCCCGGCCTGGGCCCAGCCCGCCGATCCGGTCCGCACCGAGTACTGCCGCTGGAAGGAATTCCAGATTCCGTTCAACGCCGCCGATCCGCGGATTGCCCGCGTCCACCTCTACGTCTCCGCGGATCTGGGTCGCAGCTGGGTTTTCAAGACCACAGCCACGCCGGCCCAGGGGCACAAGTACTTCGAGTTCCGGGCCGAGCGCGACGGCTGGTACTGGTTCGCCGTGCAGACCGAGGACAGCGCCCGCCAGACCAACCCGGCCCGGATCGACTCGTTGACCACGCCCAGCCTGAAGGTGTGCGTCGATACAACAGCGCCGCGGGTGACCGTCCAGCCGATCGCCGCCCCCGCGGGCCAGGCCGGCGTCAGCTGGATTGTGCAGGACGAGAATCTCAATAATCTGAAGCAGGGCAAGAGCGGCACGCTGGTGCTGGAGTATCGTGTGGCCGGCCGGGACCTGACCTGGACCCCGGTGACTGCCGACCCGAAGGCCGTCGGCCAGGCCCTCTGGACCGTCGCCGCGGCCGGGCCGCTCGAGGTTCATCTCCGGGCCTACGACGATGCCGGCAACGTGGGGGAGGTGACCGCCCAGGTGACCCCAGGTGCCGCCACCCTGGGCAGTGCTGTCAGCGGCGGCGGCAACGGCTCGGGGACGAACCCGCTGACCGGCGCCCCCAAGCGCCAGTTCACCAACAACAAGCGCGTGAACCTGAAATACAGCTTGCAGGACGTGGGCAAATCGGGCGTGTCGGTCATCGAGGTCTGGAACACGACCGACGGCCGCTCCTGGCAGTTGCTCAAGCCGTGGAAGGACATCCCCAAGGAACTGGACAAGCCGCTGGCCATCCCGCTGACGTTTGACCGCGAAGGGCTGTACGGTTTCACGCTGATTCCGCGGAGCGGCGTCGGCCGCGGCGCCCCGGGCCCGCAAACCGGCGACGATGCCCAGATCTGGATCGAGTACGACGCCACGCCGCCGGTGGTACG
Source organism: uncultured Planctomycetota bacterium (assembly GCA_963827935.1). GTDB lineage: Bacteria > Planctomycetota > Planctomycetia > Gemmatales > Gemmataceae > DATFNV01. Next base: position 507,129 of record CAWHCN010000011.1, read on the forward strand.
GCTGTCGGCCGTCGAGGTCGGCCGCGGCGCGGACGACGGCAAGCTCATGGTCTCCTGGTCCGCCGACGACAAGAACATGGACCGAGCCGACAAGTGCATCACGCTTTCCTACGCGGAGGACGTGAAAGGCTTGTGGACTGTGTTCGCCAAGGACCTACCCAACGACGGCTTCTATAGCTGGAAGATGGAAGCCGCCGTGCCGTTTCAATTCTTCGTCCGCGTCGAGGCCCGTGACAAGGCCGGCAACGTCGGCAAGGCGGACACCCTCGATCGCATCAAGGTGGACCTGAATCAGCCGAAGGCGCAGGTGAACGGGATCGAGGCGCTGCCGGTGGGGCCGTGAGGCGCAGGATGAAGCCGACCACCTTGGGCAGCGCCCGGGTTGCCACATCGTCGCAACTACTTGATTATCAGATGGTTATGAGTATTATGCTATCCCTGAGTCCCCACGTTGCGCCCTCTTGACTCGCCTTCGAGTGTGGTGTTCAATGGTGAACAGGATGTTCATGATCGAACAAACTGTTCAATAGAGGAACAGCATGTTCACGATTGAACTGCTATGGGGACCGTGCTCGTGGACACAAATACAGCCAGCGTGTTCGGAGCGTACCTGAGAAAAACGCGGTTAGAAGCCGGTATCAGCCAGCTGTCCCTGGCCTCAGCAGCAGGGATCCCGCGTCTCCGGATTGTCAGAGCGGAACAGGGGCAATTCATCCTCCATCTCGACGAGGCCCTGCGAGTAGCTCAGGTGCTGAAGGCCCCCCTGCAACGACTGATCACCGGTGATCTGCGTGCTTCGACTGACCTGAAGGGGATTGCATTCGAATTATACCGGCTCGGGATTCGGGACTTACGGATATCGGGCGCCCAAGTTCCCGGTGCGTTCCGCCGACCCGAGCAGATCATCGCCTTGGCGTTGAAAGGTAACCAACCCGAGCCACGGGTGGTGGCGGCCATCCCTTCCGTCCTCGCACGCAGGAAGCTAAACGTCCCACTGACTCTGGCCTTCGCAAATACCTATGATCCCCGTGTAGGAACGCGACTCGCGTGGCTCAGCGGTATCACACAAGCATTGAGCAAGCGAAGTACATTCCCTATTCAAGTGAAGTCACAGGCACAACTAGCCCGTTTTGTGCGGGCAGGCCGACCAGCGACGGAGCCTGACAGTCTAGGACACCCCGGTGAAGGGCCGTGGCCGCGCCTCTGGACCCGATGGAAAATCACCTATGCAGCCGGTCTCTCAACGTTTCTAGACAGGACCCTGGAGGTGCAACGCGCGTACGTGCAATCCGAAAGCAAGAGGAGCCGCTAAAGTGAAGGACCAAATCGAAGCGTTCCTCGCGGATGTAGACCGCGCCCTGTCACAGGTTGCAAATGGTCGAGTGCTGACACTTTACAACATCGGGCGCTCGGCGCTGGTGTGGCAGTACGACTATATCGCAACAACGGAGGACTTCGATTTTATACATCCGAAAGAGAGCGAAGACTTGGTTGCATTGGCACTTCAGTTGTTCGGTAGGGGCAAGCCCAAGGCGAGCAAACACGGACTCTACCTGGAAGCGGTCTACGACGCGTTCCCACCGATTCCCCAGCAGTACAAGACGCGAGCGAAGCAGGTAAGTGGCCCCTGGAACGTCCTACGTGTCTATCATCTCGACCCTTACGACATGATTGCGTCGAAGCTGCGACGTTTCTCGGCGACAGATCGCGAAGACATCCGAATGCTCTGCGATCAATTCCCCATTGACCCAGCGCGCCTCGAGCAGATATTAGAGACAGCGTACACATTCAATATGGAGAAAGACGGAGATGAGTTTCGGGATAGCGCGTTTCGTGGCCTTCGCGTGGTCCAGCGTTTTCTTCGGCATGAAATCGATGAATTCTGAGAAAAGAACGCGATGCTTGGGCAGAATGAAGGAAACCCAAACCGCCGCTGTGGGAAGATATCCGCCGAACTGCGAAGTCCGTTACAATAATCTCCGGATCCCCCCCCTAGACCTCAACCCTCATGGACAGCACCACCTTCCTCGACCGGTCCGGCAAGGGCAAGCCGCAGCCGGTGTATGTGTTGGCCGGCGACGAGCCGTTCCTGAAGCGGCAGGTCGTGCTGGCCCTGCGCCGCTGGCTGTTCGGGGAGGACGACGAAAGCTTCGGGTTCAGCACCTATGCCGGCGAAAGCGCCGTTTGGGCCAGTGTCCACGACGAGCTGCAAACGCTGCCGTTCCTCGGCGGCCGCCGGCTGGTGCTGATCGATGCGGCCGATCCGTTCGTCACCGAGCATCGGCCGGCCCTGGAACGCTATGTGCAAGCCCCGTCGGCCACCGGCGTGCTGGTCCTCGACGTGAAGACCTGGCCGGCCAACACGCGGCTGGCGAAACTGATCGATGCCAATGGCACCATCACCTGCAACGCGCTGAAGGTCGGCCAGTTGCCGGCCTGGTGCGTGCGCTGGTGCCAGGCCCACCAGGGGAAGCAACTGGCGCGGGAGGCGGCCCAGCTGCTGGTGGAACTGATCGGCGACGAAATGGGACTGCTCGACCAGGAGTTGGCCAAGCTGGCCGTCTTTGTCGGCGAGGCCAACATCATCCAGACGGACGACGTGGACCGCCTGGTTGGCCAGGGCCGGACCGGCGACGTATGGAAGATTTTCGACCTGATCGCCGCCGCCCGAACCGGCGACGCGCTGGCCCTGCTGGATCGCCTGTTCGACCAGGGCAATCCGCCGGAAGCGCTCCTTGGAGCCTTCAGCTACCAGATTCGGCCCTTGGCGCGGGCGGGCCGGCTGCTGGCGCAGGGCAAGTCACCTGCGGCGGCCCTGGCCGAGGCCGGGGCCCAGGCCTGGAAAGCCCGGGAAAACGAGGCACTGATGCGCCACCTGGGCCGCCGGCGCCTGGCCCGGCTCTACGACTGGCTGCTCGAAGTGGACCTTGGCATGAAAGGCGGCAGCCAGCTCCCCAAGGAGCTGCTGCTGCAACGTCTGGTCGTCCGCCTGGCCCGGAAATCCTAGATGACACCTCCCGAATCGCAGTCATTGCCTCTGTTGCTCATCACGCAAGGCGACGTGGCGGGCGTCGGCCCCGAGATCATCGTGGCCGGCTGGTCGCAGTTGCAAGCCCATTGCCGGCCCGTGGTGGTCGGCGATCCGGGCTGGCTCCGTCGGGCCGCGCACACGATGAGGGCAGCTCTCGACATCGTACCGGTCCGCCAGGTGGACGAGGTCGCGGCCACCGACACTCTGGTGCCCTGTCTTGTGGCAACCGCGACCGACCTGAGCGGCGTGCCGGTGGGGCAGGCGACGGCGGCCGGCGGCAAGGCGGCTTACGACTTCCTCTGCGCCGCCATCGACCGCACCCTGGCCGGCGAGGCGGACGGCATCGTGACGGCTCCCCTACACAAGGAGGGTTTGCACGCCGCGGGGATTCGCCATCCCGGCCATACGGAAATCCTGGCCGAGCGCTGCGGCGTCCGCGACTTCGCGATGGTGCTTTACCAGGAAGGGCTGGCGGTCGCCCACGTCACGCTCCACATGGCGCTGCGCGAGGTCTTCCAGCATCTGTCCTCGGCGGCAATCCTCGACAAGGCCCGCTTGCTCGACGGCTTGCTACAGCGACTACTGGGCGCTCGCCGCGGCTCGGCGTTGCCGCCCTCAATCCGCACGCCAGCGACGGGGGACTCTTCGGCGACGAGGAGGCCACGATCATCCGGCCCGCCGTCGAGGCGGCCCAGGCCGCGGGGATCGACGTCAGCGGCCCCTGGCCGAGCGATACCCTGTTTGTCCGCGCCCGCAACGGCAGCTTCGACGGTGTGGTGGCCATGTATCACGACCAGGGCCACATCGCCCTGAAGCTGCTCGGCGGCTTCCGCGCCGTGAACATCAGCGCCGGCCTGCCGATCGTGCGGACCAGCGTGGCCCACGGCACGGCCTACGACATCGCCGGCCAGGGCGTCGCGGACCCGACCAGCCTGATCGAGGCGGCACGGGTGGCGGCGCGGTTGGCGAAAGTGCGCACCCCGCAGACCGGCGGGCGCTGATCGAAGGCACCCGGCCGGCCTATCTCGACCTGGGCAAGGTGCGCTACGCCTTGCCTGGCAATCACTTGCGACCACAGCGCTATGATGTAGATGGGGGAGGGGAATGTCACGCGCCAGCCAGAGCTGGTCTTGCGGCAATTTGCGGGGAGCGGGTAAAGTATCCCACCGCCTCGACCTGGATGTGTCGAACCTTCCCCGCCTGGGGATCAGCGCCCGCGAAGGTATGTGGAAAGGAGTCCCGTGGCCGGAGCACAGAGCATCTCGACACACGGACTGCGTCTCCCGGGTGATTACCGGACCAGCCGCCTCCCCTTTTCTCCACTGCGCGCCGCGGTGGAACGGTCGGCCGAATGCCTGCTGGCCCAGCAGCGCCCCGATGGGCACTGGGTCGGCGAACTGCAAGGCGACACCATCCTGGAGTCGGAGTGGGTGCTGCTCATGGCCTTTCTGGGCCGCGAAGACGACGAGCGCGTGCCGCAAGGCCGCGCGGTACATCCTCGCCCAGCAGCAGGCCGACGGCGGCTGGAGCAACTACCCGGGCGGACCCGCGGAGTTGAGCGTCTCGGTCAAGGCGTATTTCGCGTTGAAGCTGGCGGGGTACCACGCCGACGCCCCTTCCATGAGACGGGCCCGCGACGTGATCCGGTCCCTGGGGGGGGCGGCCCGGTGCAATAGCTTTACCAAATTCTATCTCGCCCTGCTCGGGCAGTTCCCGTATGCCAACTGTCCGGCGGTGCCGCCTGAGTTGATGCTTCTACCCCGCTGGGCGTATGTCAACATTTATGCCATGTCGAGCTGGACGCGAACGATCGTCGTGCCGCTGAGCCTCTTCTACGCCCACAAGCCGGTCCGCCGGCTGCCTGCGGAACTCGGCATCGGCGAGTTGTTTTTGGATGCCCCTGAGACGCCGCTCTGGCCGCACCCCCCGACCCGCCGTCTGCTGACCTGGACCAACTTCTTCCTTGCTGCCGATCAACTCCTGAAGCGCTGCGAGAACTGGCTGGGACCGATCCGGTCGGCGGCCCTCCGCCGCGCCGAGGCCTGGATGCGCGAGCACCTCGCCGACAGCGACGGCCTGGGGGCGATCTATCCGCCGATGATCTATACCGTCGTCTGCCTGCGTTGCCTGGGCCACGCCGACGATTCGCCGGAGATGCGCTGGGCGCTTTCGCAGCTCGACGCCCTCATGATCGAGGAGGGCGACACCCTGCGTTTGCAGCCGTGCTTCTCCCCGGTCTGGGATACGGCGCTGACCCTGAACGCGCTGGCGGACACTGCTGAATTGCAGATTGCAGATTGCAGATTGCGGATTGACGGCCAGAAATCTGCAATCTGCGATCTGCAATCTGCAATGCAGCAGGGGGCACGCTGGTTGCTCTCCAAGGAATGCCGTCGGCCCGGGGACTGGAGCCTGGCCAACCCGGCGCTGGAGCCGGGCGGCTGGTTTTTCGAGTATCACAACGGCTTTTATCCGGATACCGACGATACGGCGATGGTGCTGATGGCCCTGGCCAAGACAGGTTATGCGACGCGTCCCGAGGGCCGGCCCGCCGCGGAGCGCGGCCTGCGCTGGCTGCTGGGGATGCAGAACCGCGACGGCGGCTGGGCGGCCTTCGACCGCGAGATCAATCGCGACCTGCTGACGCGCGTGCCCTTTGCCGACCATAACGCCATGCTCGATCCCAGCTGTCCCGACATCACAGCCCGCGTGCTGGAGGCGCTCGGACATCACGGTTATGGACCCGACCATCCGCAGGTCCAGCGGGCACTGGCTTTCCTGGAGCGCACCCAGGAACCGGCGGGTGGCTGGCCGGGGCGCTGGGGCGTCAATTACCTGTACGGCACCTGGCAGGTGCTGGCGGGCCTGGGGAGCATCGGCTACGACCCGGGCCGCCCGATGGTCCGCCGGGCCGTGGCCTGGCTGCAGAGCGTGCAGCAGGCTAGCGGCGGCTGGGGCGAGTCGTGCCGCAGTTACGACGACCCCGCCTATGCGGGCGTCGGTACGACGACGGCCTCGCAGACCGCCTGGGCCTTGCTGGCCCTGCTGGCGGCCGGCGAGGCCCCGAGCGATACCGTGGCCGCCGGCATCGACTACCTGCTGGCCACGCAACAGGCGGACGGCAACTGGCACGAAGAAGAATTCACCGGCACCGGATTTCCCAAGGTTTTTTACCTGAAATATCACCTGTATAGCCTTTACTTCCCGCTCATGGCCCTGGCCCGCTATGCCCGGGCCGTCGGGGCCGAGGCCCACGGCCCGCGGGTGGAGGCCTTCCGCTTGGTTGCGGAGGACAGGGATTAACACGATAACAAGCCCGGAGCGCGAGCGACGGGCCGAGCCAAACGCCCGTCGCTTGCGCTCCGGGCTTGTCCTAACGGAGTATCCCATGCGTTTCCCCCTGACCTTGACCACCACGATGGTCGGCTACATGGCCGGCCACGCGCTCAAGCGCACCAAGCGCTTCCCGCTGGTCCTCATGCTCGAGCCGCTGCACGCCTGCAACCTCACCTGTACCGGCTGCGGCCGCATTCGCGAATACTCGACCAGCATTAAAGACCGCCTGACCGTCGAGGAATGCCTCGCCTCGGTCGATGAGGCGGGCGCGCCGATCGTCAGCATCTGCGGCGGCGAGCCGCTCATCTATCCGGACATCGGCCTGCTGGTGAAGGGGATCCTCAAGCGCCGCAAGCACATCTACCTGTGTACTAACGGCATGTTCATCCAGAAGCGGCTGCACGAGTTTCGGCCCACGCCGCGCTTCTTCTTCAACGTCCATCTGGATGGGCTGGAAGAGACGCACGACATCGCCGTCGAGCGCCGCGGCGTCTTCAAGGCCGCCGTCGAGGGGATCGTGGCCGCCAAGAAGAAGGGATTCCTCGTCTGCACCAACACCACCATCTACAAGGAAACCAACCTGGGCGAGATCGACCGCCTGTTCGCCTACCTGACGAAGCTCGGCGTGGACGGCTTCCTGCTGTCGCCGGCCTATGGCTACGCGGCGGTGAAGGAAACCAATCCGAACGGTGCCGCCGAGATCTTCATGACCCGGGAGGACATCCGGGCCAAGTTCCAGGAGGCCCAAGGTCTCCTGAAGAAGTACCGGATGATGTCGTCGCCGATCTACCTCGAATTCCTCAGCGGCGAACGCGAGCTGACCTGCACCGCCTGGGGCAACCCGACGCGCAACGTCAAGGGGTGGAAGGGGCCGTGCTACCTGATCACCGACGAGCACCATGCAACCTTCCGCGACCTGATGGACAACACCCCCTGGGAGGAGTACGGTTACGGCAAGGACCCGCGCTGCGAGCACTGCATGGTTCACTGCGGCTACGAGCCGTCGGCGGCCCTGGGGGTCAACAAGAAACTCGGGGACAGCCTGAAGATGCTGATGTGGCAGCTCTCGTGACAGCGTTTAGCCGCGAGCGTCCCGCGAGCGCTCAGGCGCTCGCGGGACGCTCGCGGCTAAACGGGGACCGTATGACCTCCGATCCCATCCAGTTCGACGATCCTTGCGTCCTGTTCGCTTTGCGCCGCGAGTCGGCGCCGTTCGTTCGTCTGTTTCCGGTTCAGCAGCGGTTCCCCGGCGCCCCTTGCCGGGCGCGATTCTGCGGCCCATCCTGGCTCTCGGTCCTGGTGCTGGAAACGGGCGTCGGGCCGGACTGCTCGCGCCGGGCCCTCGACTGGCTCCTCGCCGTACCCCGCCTGGACAACGTTCCCTATCGACCGAAAGTGGTGATCGCCGCCGGCTTCTGCGGCGCCCTGGAAGCCGAGTACCGGGCCGGCGATGTGGTGCTGGCGGACGAGGTGGTTGCCGGCGACGGCCGGCGTTGGCCGGCCCCCTGGCCGGGCGAACTGGCCAGCGGCGAATGGCAGCCGCCCCTGCACCGCGCTCGCTTGCTCTGTTTGCCCCGCCTGGTCGGCGAAGTCGCGGAGAAGCAGGCGCTGGCCCGGCAATACGACGCGGGCATCGTGGACATGGAATCGGCGATGGTGGCCGAAGCCTGCGCGAAGGCCGGCGTGCGCTTCGGCTGCGTGCGGGTGGTGTCGGATGACTGTCAGACGCCGTTATCGCCGCGGCTGGTGAGTTGCCTGAGCGGGGGCCGGGTGGCCCCGCTGCGCGTGCTGGCAGCCACAGCCGCCGCTCCGCGCCTGGTGCCGCAACTCTGGCGCCTGGCTCGCCAGACACGGCTGGCCAGCCGGCAGCTGGCCCTCGCCCTGGGCGAACTACTGACGCTGACCCTGCCCTGGACGGCGGACGTTTAACTGCTCGCCACGCACTGCGGTTCCAGGGCGCGCACGACGGCATGATTGCGCCCGGCGGCCTTGGCCTCGTGGACGGTGGCGGAGGCCAGCAGCTTCATCCGCGGATAGTCCGCCCGCGAATCCGGCTCGGCGATCGCAAAGCCCACGCTCACGGTCACCGGGATCGGCGTTCCGTCGTAGAGAAACGGCGTATTGGCCACCGTGCTGCGAATTCGTTCGGCCAGCACGCTAGCGCCTTCGAGCGTCGTCTCCGGGGCGACCACCAGGAATTCCTCGCCGCCGATGCGGCCGATGCTGTCCACGGTGCGCAACAGGCCGCTCAGGACGCGCGTCAACTGCACCAGCACATAGTCGCCGCCCGGGTAGAGATAGCTGTCGTTGATCTGCTTGAAGCGATCAACGTCGAGAATGCCCATCGCCATGTGGCCGCGGTAGCGGGAATGGCGGCGCAGCTCGGCGACAGCCACGTCCTCGATGGCGCGGCGGTTGAGCAGGCCGGTCAGCGGGTCCGACAGCGCCAGCCGCTCCATCTCGGCCAGGGCCCGTTGCAGTTGAACGTTGGCCGCCTCCAGCTCCCGGGTGCGTTCCGCCACGCGCTGCTCGAGCTTCAACTTGTGCTCGCGCAGTTCCTCGAGTAGGTCTTCCTGGCGGCGTTCGAGTTGAAACCGCTCCGCCGCATTGCGCAGAATCTGGAGCAGCTCTTCGGTGCGCCAGGGCTTCAGCAGGTAGTAGTAGACCTGCCCCCGGTTGATCGCCTCCACGGCATCCTCGTGCTCGGCATAGCCCGTCATGAGTAGGCGGATGGTGCGGGGGGACTGGTGCCGAACCCACTCCAGCAGCTGAACTCCCGTCAGCCGCGGCATCTTTTGATCGGCCAGAATGATGTCGATGGGTCGAGCCGACATGATCTGCTGGGCGGCGTGCGCGCTGGCGGCGGTGACCACCTCGAAGTCGGTGTCCAGCAGGTTGGCCAGCGCCGGCAGAAGGTACGCTTCGTCATCCACCAGCAGCAGAGAGCATTTCGCTGAGCGCAAGGGGATACTCCTGGCACCTACCGCATCCGCCAGGGGAAATCTGGGGCAAGGAAAGCGATTATGCCACTCTCCGGGGCCTTTAGGTTCTTATAGCTCACGGTCGGTGAAAAGCCAAATGTCTGGAAGTAAACGGCCGGGGAAAAACCGCGGGACCGGGCCAAATGAACACCGGCCTGCTCAAGTCAAAAGACGCCGCTCTGGCCCTATTTTCTAGTGAACTTCTGCACACTGCGTCTTCGTGTCTTTGGGAGCGCACCGGCCGCCCAACCGCGTTTTGAGCGCGGTGTCGGCCGTAACCTCAATGCGGACAAGGAGAAAAATCAATGAAGACTTTTCCACAATAAACTTGATACCCAGAGGAACGCCCTTTACAATGCATTCGCACCGGGGATCGACCCAGCATGCACAGAGAAGTTTCATGGCCAAGGATGAGGCCGAGCCAGCCAGGAGGGCGGTGATTGACCCGGTGGCTGACGCATCGCGTGTTCTTCTCACCGGAGCGCGGAGAATTCCGCACCCGTGACGGTCTGGACAGGCGCGACCGAACGAGCCAGCGCTGTGCTCCTCGGGACCTGTCTCCTTCCTCACGGTGGTGCTGCGGCCTTGGGGCAGGGCGGGCAGCACAGAACTCGCCGTAGCTGCGTGGGCTCGAGAATCCTCACGACATTTTAGGGAAAGACGGCCATGAAGCCTCGACATCACAAGCGCCAACCGGCGCAGGGGAGCACTATTGTCCTCGAAGAATCCTCCCTCCCCACGATTTTCTCCTCCGACCTGCTGACGCCCGAGGAAGAGCGCGAACTGCTCGCCGCGTTTTGGGACGTGAAGACCGACCTCGTCAAGCACCTGATCCGCCATTTCCCGCGGTTGCGGCAGCACAAGCCGCCCCACGAACCCTGGCCGATGGCCCAGTTCATCCGCGATCAGTGCACCGAGGAAACCCGCGAAGTGGTCGCCGTCCGCCGGTTGCACGACCGCTACGTCCACTTCAAGCACCGCCTGGCGTCGGCCAACATTCGCCTGGCGGCCCACGTGGCCAAGCGCTTCCGCCACCACGCCCTCAGCTACCAAGATCTGTTGCAGGAAGCTGTCTGCGGCCTGATGCAGGCGATCGACCGCTTCGATGTTAGCCACGGCACCCGCCTGGCGACCTACGCCACCTGGTGGATTCGGCAGACCTTGCAGATCGCCGTGGCTCGCCAGAGCCACCTGGTCAGCCTGTCGCCACACCACCTCCAGGAACTGGGTCAGTTGCAGCAAGAATCCGAGGCGCTGGCCCACGGCGGCAAGCACCTGCCCAGCCCGCAGGAACTGGCCTCGCGCACCGGCAGCAGCCTCGAACACCTGACCCACCTGCAAACCGCCACGCGCACCCCGGTCTCGCTCAACGCGGTCCTCGACGACGACAGCGACTTCAAGCTGACCGAGGCGATGCCCGACAACGAAAGCACGGCGAATCGCACCATCGCCGAGCGCCAGGAGGCCCTGTCGTTCCTGATGGAGAACCTCCGGCCACGCGAACGCAAGGTCCTCGACCTGCGTTTCGGCCTGACCGGCAACGGCACACACAGCCTGCGGCAGATCGGCCACCTGCTGCGGATCAGCAAGGAACGGGTCCGCCAGATTCAGAACCGGGCGCTGGAAAAACTCCGCGCCTCGGCCGAACGCGTGGGCTGGGAGCCATCGCTGCTGCTTGGGTAAATCACCACGAAACACACGAAAGACACGAAAAAAGGCAAGAAACAAAAAGGAGGAGAGAAGGGACCTGTTCCCATCTCTCCTCCCTTTGCCTTCTTTCGTGTTTTTCGTGTGTTTCGTGGTGATTTCTTAATCGTATCGGCCGCTCGCTTCAATCGGCCAGGCTGCCTCGACCCGTCCTTGCCGCACCGCCACGCACGACCGGTGCAGGTTCATGGTGGCGCAGCAGTGGGCGGGGATCACCTCGAACCGATCGCCGACCTTCACCGCCGCTTCGTCCGTCAGCACGCGCGTGTGCTCCTCGGAGAGCTTGTCCACGCGATGCCCGGGCCGCCCCTTGATGACCGGCATGCCGAAGTCCTTCGAGATCGCCTTGCTGCCCGCGTCGAGGACGTACCAGCCCGGCCGCCGGCTCACGACCGTCGCCATCACTGAGAGGGAACAGGCGAATTCCGGCCGAACCGCGTGATAGGCGGCATCCATCAGGAGGAACGAGCCGGGCTGAATCTCCGTGATGCCCGGATACTCGGCGACAAACTCCCAGGTGCCGGTGCCCCCGCCGGTGACGACCGCGAGCGGGATCCCAGCCGACTCGATGAGCCGGCGGGTGCCGACCAGTTTCTCCGAAGCGGCATGCGACTTGGCCCGCCGTTCCGCTGGATCGGGTAACAGCTGAAGGTGACCATCGTACCCTTGCAAACCCAGGAATTGCAGACCCGGGCTGGCGCTGATTATGCGGGCTAGCGCCAGGGCCGGCTCGCCCGGTTCGACACCACAGCGGGCCATGCCGGTATCCACCTCGACGAGGACACCCAGCGTGGCACCGGCCGCTTGCGCCGCTGCGGATAGGGCCCGGACGTTGTCCGGGTTATCGACGCAGACACGGATCGAGCCGCGCCGCGCCAACTCCGCCAGCCGGCGCAGCTTGATTGGCCCGACGATCTGGTTGGCGACAAAGACATCGGTGATGCCCGCGTCCACCAGCACTTCCGCCTCGTTGAGCTTGGCCGCCAGGAACCGTGTCAGCCCATGCCGGCCGAGGTAGCGTGCCAATCCGCTGCACTTGAGCGACTTGAAGTGAACACGCACGTCGATGGGTCGGTCCACAAGCCCCTTCAGCAATTGCTGCACATTCCGGTCGATGACATCGAGATCGAGCACCAGCTGCGGCGAGTCGAGCGTCTGAAGCGGCTGGCCAATGGTGGACGACATGGCGGGTCTCCTAGGGATGATGCCAGTATACGGCGAGCGGGGGGCGTTAGCCCCCCGGTGATCGTGATGGTCATAACCGGCGGGCTAACGCCCCCGCTCGCCGGCTCGCCAGTTTGGCGCTGGCGTGCCGGCGCTGCGGCCGCTAGAATCCCGCCAGTGCAACCTCCCCCCGTTGTGCTTCGCTTTCCTGGAGTGACCGATGCCGATCACTTCCGCCGTTGGCCTTGTCGATGCGGTTCGCCGATTCGGCCTGCTCGCCCCTCCTCATGCGGAAGAGCTTCTCGGGCTACAGCCACGCTTCGCCGATGCCCGTTCTCTGGCGAAAGAGTTGCTCCAGCGCGGCTGGCTCACCCCGTACCAGATCAACCAGCTGGTCGCCGGCAATGGCTGTAACCTTGTCCTGGGGCAATACGTCCTTCTGGAGCGGATCGGCGAAGGCGGCATGGGCCAGGTGCTCAAGGCCCGCCACCAGCGCCTGGAGCGTATCGTCGCCCTGAAGCTCATTCGCAAGGAACGCCTCGCCGGCCGCGATGCCGTGCAGCGCTTCCAGCGCGAGGCCCGCGCCGCCGCCCGCCTGACGCACCCCAACCTCGTCACGGTCTATGACGCAGACGAGGTGGGCGGCACCCACTTCTTCGCGATGGAATATGTCGAGGGGACCGACCTGGCGAAACTCGTGCGCAAGCAGGGGCCGCTGCCGGTGCGCGAGGCGTGCGACTACATCCGGCAGGCGGCACTCGGTCTCCAGCATGCCCACGAGCAGGGCTTGGTGCATCGCGACATCAAGCCGGCCAACCTGATGCTGACCACGAAGGGTGTCGTCAAGGTACTCGACCTCGGACTGGCGCGGCTGGAGGGCGTGGCAGAAACCGGCGTAACCGTTGACGAGGTGACCCGCGAAGGCACCGTCATGGGGACGCCGGACTACATGGCCCCTGAACAGGCGACCGATTCGCACAGCGCGGACATCCGGGCGGACCTCTACAGCCTGGGCTGCACCCTGTTCCAGCTGCTCACCGGCAAGGTCCCCTACCCCGGCGGCACCCTGACGGAGAAGTTATTGAAGCATCAGCTGGAACCGATACCGCGCGTCGAGACACTGCGGCCAGAGGTGCCATTGGCGTTTTCAGCGGTCCTGTACAAGCTCATGGCAAAGAAGCCGGCTGAACGCTACCGGACGCCGGCGGAACTTGTCGTGGCCCTGGGGCCGTTTTGCGAGAATCAAGTGCCGGTGGCGATCTCGGTCGGCGCGACCGTCGCTTACACGCCGGAAGAACAGTCTCATCAGCACACGCAGACGGAAGGCGTGACCGTTGCCCGTGCCAAACCGGTGGCGGTCCCCGTGGCGACGGTGGCACTGGCGGCGGCCAAACCGTCGTCGAGGGATTGGCTCAAGAGCGCTCGTCGTCGGCCGTGGCTCATGGCCGACGCGGGTGTCGCTGTCGCCGTCTTGCTCGTGTGGCTGATCGTTTGGGCCGGCAGCCATCGCAGCGATGACGGGAGCCAGGGTTCTCCGCCGGACAGCGGCAACCAGGCGGAGGGCAAGCCCGGTCAAGCGCCGAGCTTTGACGGTCGGTGGATTGCGGGGATGAAGCGCGATCCGCTGCCCTACGAGAAGTATCAGGAGCCGCTGCCGCCGGAAGTCGTGGGCTGTCTCGGCGACCTGTGGGGCCGGCACTGGGCATCCGTGCTCTGCGCAGCCTACCGCCCTGACGGCAGCCTCGCTGCCAGCGGCGGCAACGACGGCCTAATCCGGCTCTGGGACGGCAAGACCCTGGAGCGCGCGGAATCCTCAAGGGACTCGCGAACGCCCTCGCGTTCTCCGCTGACGGCAAGAAGCTGGCCTCCGCCGAGGGCGATCGCGTGTGGCTCTGGGACCTGGAAACGAAAACGAACACCAAGCTGGCGGAACATGGGCACGCGGTCACGCTCCTTACGTTCAGCACGGACGGCAAGTGGCTCCTCTCAGCCGGATCGGGGCAGATCGTTCGCCAGTGGGACCTGGCGACAGGTCAGCAGCGACAGATCCAACTCGCACCGGGCATCAGTTGTATGGCGCTGTCGCCAAACGGCCGGCACGTCCTCTCCGGCCACGAGGACAGTACGCTGCGCCTCTGGGACGTCGAGAAGGGCGGGGAGGTACGCCGGTTCAGGGGACTCACCGCACCGATCGGCCAAGTGGCCTTTTCCCCCGACGGATCCCGAGCCGTTACCGCCGGCGGCGGAAGCAACAGTGTACGGCTATGGGACGTCGAAAGTGGCAAGGAACTGTGCCAACCCGTGGGACAGGGTGGAGCCGACTCCGCCTACGGCTTGGCATTCTCCCCAGACGGCAAACGGATCGCACTTGCCTTGAGCAACCCAAGCGGAGCCACCAGGTTGGTCTGGTACAGGAACGAACAAAAGCTGGACGTAATCAAGGATACGTACATTCCGCCGCCTAACCTGCCGACTGGCCTGGCTCTTTCTCCGGACAATCGCCACGCCGTCGTCTACGGCCTGCACTTCGGCGGCACCACTCTCCGGCTGTGGAACCTGGAAGAAGGGAAAGAAGTTCGACGCCCCGAAGGCCACCAGAGCGCCGTGGCAAGCATGGCTTTTTCTCCAGATGGCCGATACCTGATCTCCTTCGGCAATGAAGCGCACTCGACTCTGTGGAGTCTGGAGAGCAAGAAACCCGTAGGCGAATTCAAACCCACTAATTCGGTTTCCAGCATCGCCATCTCGCCCGACGGCCGATACGCCCTTTTCGGCAGCAAAGGCTCCGGCTCTGCGGTGTGCTTTTGGCAGATCGAATCGCCGCGAAATATCGCAGCCATGTTTCAACCATATCCCGTGAACACGACCAGTGTCGGTGTGGCGTTTTCGCCGGATGGCCGCTTTGCCCTTTCCGCAGGGAGCAGTGGGCACGCGCTGCACCTGTGGGACGTGGAAAATTTGGCCGAAGTGCGGGCTTTCGGGGGAGAGAATCAAGAGACTTACCGCGTGGTATTTTCGCCCAACGGTAAGCAGGCCGTCTCCGGCGGCGGACTGGGGATCGTCCGGCTGTGGGACGTGACCACCGGGAAGGAGATCCGGTCCCTCTCCGGACACGCCGGTGCGGTCACCGGTGTGGCCTACGCGCCGGACGGCCACCGCATTCTTTCGGGCAGCAGCGATGCGACCGTGCGGCTGTGGGACCTGCAGGAGGACAAGAAGGAAGGGCGCGTCCTGGAGGGAAGCCCGAAGGGGGCTATCACTTGTGTGGCCTACGCGCCGGACGGCAAGACATTCGCCGCGTCCGGGCAGGACGGCCGGATTACCCTTTGGAACGCGGCGACCGAGAAGCCGCTGTGGCACACGCAGCTGCCCGGCGCGGTCCTGGGCCTGGCCAACGCCGGCGACAGCCGCCACCTGGCCACGGCCAACGCCAGTGGCACCGTATACATCCTGCGGCTGCCCGAGGCGAGCGGGGGGCGTTAGCCCCCGGTGAGTGATCGTCATCCCGGCGAGCGGGGGGCGTTAGCCCCCCGGTGAGTGATCGTTACCATCGCGGAGGACCGTCATGGACCGCTACTGGTTATTGACCTCGACCACCTACGGCACCTGGCTCCCGGGCGACGAGCGTGGCTTCGTTGGCGACACCCGCGACGAGGCCGGTGTCAAGCAAGTCCATAACCTCCCCGGCACTCCGGTCGATTCCGACCTTCCTACCCTCGAAGCCTACGCCCGCGGCGCGATGAAAGGTCCGCCGATCCACCTCACCCTCGATCACGCCCCCGCCCTTCTCACACAGTTCCAGGAAACCGCCCGCTACCGCAACTGGCTGCTCCTGGCCGTCGGCATCATGGCCAATCACATTCACATCGTCGTCGGCGTCCCCGGCGATCCGGACCCATCCGACGTGCTGGGCGACTTCAAGAGCTACGGGAGTCGGGCGCTCAACCGCCGTTTGGGCAAACCGGTGAGCGACACTTGGTGGACCGAGTCGGGGTCGAAGAGGAAGTTGCGCGACGAGCAAGCAATCCGATACGCGATCCAGTATGTGAGAAATCAGCAGTACCCGCTGGTGATCTGGGTTGCCGAGGGCTATTGATCGCCCGGTGCGCAGTCTCCCCGGCGAGCGGGGGGCGTCAGCCCCCCGGTGTGCACTCACCGGGGGGCTGACGCCCCCCGCTCGCCGGCGTAATCATATCATTACAAGTACCATCTCGGAGGATCACCATGCGACGCCTTCCTGCCGTGCTCTTGCTGTTCCTGCTAGTCAGCGGCTCGTCTCGAGCCGCCGACGCACCCCTCATCCTGAATCACCCGGCCCTGAGCGCCAAGCATGTCGCTTTCGGCTATGCCGGCGACCTATGGGTCGTGGATCGCGCCGGCGGTGAAGCCCGCCGTCTCACCAGCGGCGCCGGCCTCGAAACCAACCCGGTCTTCTCACCCGACGGCTCCCAGATTGCCTTCGCCGGCCAGTATGACGGCAATCTCGATGTCTACGTCGTCCCGGTCGAGAGCGGCGTGCCGCGGCGGTTGACCTATCACCCCGACCCCGATCTGCCGGTTGCCTGGACGCCCGACGGCAAGTCGGTCCTGTTCCGTTCCACGCGGGCCAGCTACGGCCGCTTCACGCGCCTCTACACGGTCGCGCTGGCCGGCGGCCTGCCCACCGAGGTGCCCCTGCCTGTGGCAGAAGAAGCCAGCTACTCGCCCGACGGCGACAAGCTGGCCTATGTCCCCTTCACCAACACCCGCGCCTTCCCGGGAGGCTACATCGCCTGGAAGAAGTACCGCGGCGGCAGTGCTCCGTTTATCTGGATCGCCAATCTCCAGAATTCGGCGATCGAGAAGGTGCCGCACGTCGATTCCAATGACTTCAACCCGATGTGGCTCGGCTCGAAGGTCTACTTCCTCTCCGACCGCGACGGCGCCACCACGCTGTTCGCCTATGACACCCGCTCCAAGGAGGTCAAGTGCGTGTTGCCGCCCAACGGGGCCGACATCAAGTCTGCTTCGGCGAACGGCGAGAGCATCGCCTTCGACAAGATCGACGGGGTTTACCTGTTCGACACCCGCGCGGAAAAGGCGACGAAGCTCGATGTGAAGGTCCGCGGCGACCTGCCTGGCGTCCGCCCGCGGGTCGAGAAGGTGGCCAAGCAGATTCAGCATGCCGGCCTGTCGCCGACCGGGGCCCGGGCCGTGTTCGAGGCCCGCGGCGAAATCTTCACCGTGCCGGCCGAGAAGGGGGACATCCGCAACCTGACGCGCACCCCCGGCACGGCCGAACGCGACCCCGCCTGGTCGCCCGACGGCAAGTCGGTGGCCTACTTCTCCGATGCTTCCGGCGAGTACGAGCTGTACGTGAAGCCGCAAAACGGTCTCGGCGAGGCCAAAAAGTTCAAGCTCGACGACGCACCGTCCTATTACTATTCCCCGCGCTGGTCGCCGGACGGCAAGCATATTGCCTATGGCGACAAGCGCAAGAACCTCTGGCTCCTCACGCTGGAGACCGGGAAGTCGATCAAGGTGGCTAGCGACCGCGAGGCGCTCGGCTCGCCGCCGACCGCCGCCTGGTCGCCCGATGGCGTATGGATCGCCTATACACGCTCCCTGAAGTCCGCCATCAGCGCCGTCTTCCTCTATTCCGTAACAACCGGCAAGTCGCATCAGCTGACCGACGGCATGAGCGACGCCCACGCGGTGGAGTTCGACAAGGGGGGCAAGTATCTCTACTTCCTCGCCAGCACAGACGACGGCCTGCTCCAGTTCGGCAGCATGGCGTCGATGAACCGGGCCATGACGAGCAGCGCCTACGTTGTGGTGCTGAACAAGGACGATCCCTCGCCGCTGTTGCCGGAAAGCGACGACGAGAAGGAAACGCCGGCCAAGCCGGCGGAGAAGACCGCCGACAAGCCGACGGACAAGGACAAGGACAAGGAGAAAAAGACCTCCCGAAGGTCCATATCGACCTGGAGAACATTGACCAACGTATCCTGGCCCTGCCGGTGCCAAGCCGCAACTACACCGGCCTGCTGGCCGGCAAGGCGGGCATGGTCTTTCTCCTCGAAGGCGCGTCGGTCAACCTGGGCCGAGGGCCGCTAGCC
The DNA here is from genome assembly GCA_963827935.1 of uncultured Planctomycetota bacterium. GTDB lineage: Bacteria > Planctomycetota > Planctomycetia > Gemmatales > Gemmataceae > DATFNV01. Next base: position 525,446 of record CAWHCN010000011.1, read on the forward strand.
GGCTCCACCGTCCAGAAATTCGATCTTGCCAAGCGGAAGCTGGAGAAGGTGCTGGAAGGGGCCAGCGAGGTGGTCGTCTCACACAACGGCGAGAAGATGCTCTACCGGGCCGGGCCGGAGAAGTGGTTCCTGGTGCCGACGGCGGCGCCGCCCAAGCCGGGCGAGGGGGCCCTCCACCTGGACGAACTGGAAGCACGGGTCGATCCGCGGGCCGAGTGGCAGCAGATTTACCGCGAAACCTGGCGGATCGAGCGCGATTTCCTGTACGACCCGAATGCCCACGGACTCGACCTGGCGGCTGCCGAAAAGAAGTTTGAGGCCTATCTGCCCGGCCTCGGCAGCCGGTCCGACTTGAGTCTCCTCATGGAGGAAATGCTCGGCGAATTGTGCCTGGGGCACGTCTACATCGCCGGCGGCGACATGCCGAAACCAACCGATCTGAAAACCGGCCTTCTCGGAGCGGATTACACCGTGGAGAACGGCCGCTACCGCTTCGCCCACATCTACCGCGGCGAGGCCTGGAACCCCGACCTGCGGTCACCGCTCCTGCAGCCAGGTGCCGGCGTCAAGGAGGGCGAATATCTGCTGGCGGTCAACGGCAAGGAATTGCGGGGCGAGGACAACGTCCATCGCCTCTTCGAGGGGACGGCCGGCAAGCAGACGGTGCTCCGCGTCGGCCCCAAGGCCGACGGCAAGGGCGCCCGCGATGTGACCGTGGTCCCCGTGCCAAGCGAGAGGCAGCTCCGCAACCTCGCTTGGGTGGACGGCAACCGTAAAAAGGTGGAGGCCATGACGGGGGGCAAGGTCGCCTATATCTACGTCCCGGATACTTCGGTCGAAGGCTTTACCCGATTTAACCGCTACTTTTTCACGCAAACCGACAAGCAGGCGGCCATCATCGACGAGCGCTTCAACGGCGGCGGGGCGCTGGCCGATCATATCATCGATTACCTGCGCCAGCCGCTGCGGAATTACATTACCGGCCGGGCCGGCGAGGGGGACGACACGCCCTTCCCGCGCGGCGCGATTTACGGGCCGAAGGTCATGATCGTCAACGAGCGGGCCGGGTCGGGCGGCGACTATCTGCCCTACACCTTCCGCCAGGCGAAGCTGGGCCCGCTGGTCGGCAAGCGGACCTGGGGTGGGCTGGTGGGCATCGGCGGCTATCCGACCTTGATCGACGGCGGCATGGTCACCGCCCCGCGCATGGGCATCTGGTTCCCGCCCGGCCGCTGGGACGTGGAAAACCGCGGCGTGGCCCCGGATGTCGAGGTGGAATTCGACCCGCAGGCCGTGCGCGAAGGGAAGGACCCGCAGCTGGAGAAGGCCGTGGAAGTCGCCCTGGCCGAACTGAAGAAGAACCCGCCGCCCAAGTTCCAGCGACCGGCCTTCCCCAATTACTACAAGCCGGGGCTGAAGGAGCCGGCGGAAGGGAAGTAAGAAGGCCCCGCGGTTTAGCCGCCGCCCTGCGGGCGGCGGCTAAACGAGCCATACCCCCTGCCCCGGGAACCCGCCATGTCCGACAAGATGGTCCTGCTGGCAATCTACGGCAACCCCATCGAGGCGGAGTTGGCGCGCGCGGAACTGCAGGGCCAGGGCATTCGCGCCTGCGTGATGGGCGCCACCAGTGGGGATGTTTTCGCGGGGCTGGGCGTCGGCATGTCCAACGTGCAACTCCTCGTGCCGGAGGCCGACTACGAACGGGCCACCGAACTTCTCGCCGAGGAGAGCGATGTGGCGCAGGAGGCGCGCGAGAATTGGGAGCGGGAAGAGGAACCCGACACCGCGATCCAGCCCGCCGACTTGTCCGCAACGGATGCCACGGACATACGACCAGCGATCCAGTCGCCGCTGCGGACGGAGTCCAACCCCGTGCCGCCGGCGCCGTCGGGAAACGGGGCGGAGACCGAGAGCGAGCTGGCGTCTCATTTCCCGGAGGAAGAGGAAGACCGCGACGAGCGCCCCTTGACCTGGACACCGGACGACATCGCGGCCCGGGCCTTTCGGGCGGCACTCTTCGGCTACTTCACCTGCGGGGTGCTGCATCTGTACGCCCTCTACCTGATCGTTCGTCTGGCGTTCGTGGAAGGAGACCTCACCCCCGCTGGCGCGCAAGGCTTATGCCGCCGTGATCCTTGCCCTGTTGCCGTTCGTCGCCTTCATCGTGCTCGCCTGGGTAATCCGCCATTAGCAGCATTTTTTCGCCCGCCGGGCAGCCCGAAGCGCCAGCGAGGGAAGAGAATCCGTCGCTGGCGCGTCGGGCTGCCCGCCCATCGTCTTGCGAATCGTAAGGCTCCTTCCTATCTTCCCCTCTGACGACCTCCCGCGTCTCCCCGCGTCCTCCAAAGGAGCCGCCGCGCATGAAAGGCGATCCGCAGATCATCGACGTCCTCAACCGCGCTCTCACCATCGAGCTGACGGCGATCAATCAGTACTTTTGCCAGGCCAAAATGTGCCAGAACTGGGGCTTCCTGAAGCTGTACCACAAGCACTACCACGAATCGATGGGCGAGATGAAGCATGCCGAAAAGCTCATCGAACGCATCCTGTTCCTCGAAGGGGTGCCGGAGATTGCGCGCTACGACGTGATCCGCGTCGGGGCCGACGTGCGCGAACAGTTCGAGAACGACCTGAAGCTGGAGCTGGGCGGCGTGCAGAGCTACAACGCCGCCGTGGACCTGTGCATCCGCCTCAAGGACAACGGCACCCGCGAGCTGATCGAGCCGATCCTGACCGAGTCGGAGGAACACGTCGACTGGCTGGAGACGCAGCTGCACCTCATCGACAGCGTCGGCTTGCAGAATTACCTGAGCGAGCAGATGGGAGAGGACGAGGACGGGGACTGACAGGTCAGGCCACCGCGGCGGTTAGCATTTCCGGAGCCGGATACCGTTCGAGGTAAGAGGCCAGTCGGCGGTGGCAGGCCATGCAGCCGTCGCCGGCGCCGGTGTGACGGCGGATATCGCGCAGGGTGCGGATGTCGCCGGAGGCAAAGGCCGTGGCCAGAATGTCTTCCGTCACCTGAAGGCAGCGGCAGACGTAGCGGAGAGAGCAATCGGCTCGGCAGGTGTCGGAGCGGCTGGAGCTATCCATGAGCGCGGCCCAGATGTCGATACTGAGAATCAGTCTCAACACGATTGTAGCCGGTCCCCGGGCGATGTCAAGCCGTTTTGGCCGATCGGGCCCCGGCAGGCGTTCGTTTCCGAAGGGGGGGGGTGTCCGAGGGGTGCTGAAACGAATGATCACAAGTCGTTTCTCTTTAATAAGTTCGGAGATGCGTTTCGTTTCAGCTCTCCCGCACGGGGAGATTTATACAAGCCGCTCGCCTAATCGGGAGTCGTCCGGCCGCCTAGAGTAGCCCCACACGCCAATGCCGCACTCCGCCCGCCGAGGAACCCACCATGCCGTCCGACCCCAAGCGTCACAGTAGACTCACCACCGAAGGCATGGGCCGGGCGCCGAACCGCGCCATGTTGCGCGCGGTCGGCTTCCTGGATAACGATTTCTCCCGCCCGATGGTCGGCGTGGCGTCGCTGTTCAGCGACATCACCCCCTGCAACGCCCACCTCGACCGGTTGGCGCGGAAGGCCTATGAAGGGGTCCGGGCCGGCGGCGGCGTGCCGCAAATCTTCGGCGCCCCCACGGCGTCCGACGGCATCATGATGGGGCACCAGGGGATGCGCTACAGCCTGGTGTCGCGCGAGGTGATCGCCGACAGCTTGGAGGTGGTGGCGGCCGGCATGAACCACGACGGCCTCATCGCCGTCGGCGGCTGCGACAAGAACATGCCCGGCTGCGTCATGGCGATGGCCCGCATGAACATCCCGGGCCTCTTCGTCTACGGCGGCAGCATCCTGGCCGGCACTGGACCCGACGGCGGCGACATCGACATCGTCAGCATCTTCGAGGCGGTTGGGCAGTACCAGGCCGGCAAGCTCGATGCCGAGGGGGTCCGCCGGATCGAGTGCGAGGCCTGCCCCGGGGCCGGCTCGTGCGGCGGCATGTACACCGCCAACACCATGTCCAGCGCCATCGAGGCGATGGGGATGTCGCTCCCCTACGATGCCGTCTACCCCGCCGTGTCGGCCGCCAAAGAGCGCGAGACGTTCCTGGCCGGGCAGGCGCTGATCCGCCTGATCGAGCGCGACGTGAAGCCGCGCGACATCATCACCCGCCAGTCGTTGGAAAACGCCTACACCGTGGTGCTGGCACTGGGCGGCTCCACCAACGCGGTGCTGCACCTGATGGCGATTGCCCGCGAGGCGGAGGTCGAATGGACGCTGGCCGACTTCGACCGCATCGGCGGCAAGGTGCCACACCTGGCCGACCTGAAACCGGGCGGACGCTATGTGATGAACGACCTGTACCGGGCCGGCGGAACGCCAGCGCTGATGAAAGCGCTGCTCGAAGCGGGTTTCCTGCACGGTGACTGCCTGACGGTGACCGGCGGCACCATCGCCCAGAACCTGGACAAGGTGCCGAGCATCTACAAGCGCAAGCAGAACGTGGTCAAGCCGCTGAACGACCCGCTGCACGCTTCGGGGCACCTCGTCATCCTGCACGGCAACCTGGCCCCCGACGGGGCGGTGTGCAAGGTGGCCGGGCTGAAGAAGACCACCATCACTGGCCCGGCCCGGGTGTTCGACGGCGAGGAGGCCTGCTTCGCCGCCATCCAGAAGCGCGAGATCAAGCCGGGCGATGTGGTGGTGATTCGCGGCGAGGGTCCGGTCGGCGGGCCGGGCATGCGCGAGATGCTGTCGGTGACGGCGGCCCTGTCCGGGCAGGGGCTCGGTGAGAGCATCGGCCTGGTGACCGACGGCCGTTTCTCCGGCGGCACACACGGCCTGGTTGTGGGCCATGTGGCACCCGAAGCCTGGGTCGGCGGACCGATTGCCTTTGTCAAGGAGGGCGATGCCATCACGATCGACGCTGGGCAGAAACGGCTCTCGCTGGACATTCCCGATGCAGAATTGGCGAAACGTCGGGCCGGCTGGGTGAAGCCGGAGCCGCGGGTGAAGCGCGGGGTGCTGGCGAAATATGCGCGGACGGTGCGGTCGGCGTCGGAGGGGGCGGTGACGGCGTGAGAGAGTTATCCACAGATGGCACAGATGAAGAGCAAGTGTAGCAAGCGTAGGGTGCGTCAAGCGTACTCGCGCCGACGCACGGGGGGGCCGAACGGTGCGTCGGCGCGAGTACGCTTGACGCACCATACAACTGCAACTGAGGAATGGTGTCAGTTCTTGATTTGGCCTTACTGCCTCGTCGAAGGAGGAATTCGCCCCATCGAATCAGCGAATCTCCTCCTCCGTCACCTTCCCATCCCCCCTGGCGACGAGTTGCCGAATGACCCGGCCTCGATGCTCGATGGAGATTGGCTCGCCAGAATGGCTTTCGCACGCCAGGGAGCGGGCGATGAGAATGGCCTCTTCCAGGCTGGCTACCTCATCGAAGCGATCTTCGGTCGTTTCGCTGATAATGCTGTAAGCATTCGGGTTCATGTCGGTCTCCTTACGCACGGTCAATGTACACCCACAAATGGTTGAGGGCTGCCTGGCGGTCCACCCCGGGGACGGCCTGGGGATCGGCTAGCGCCTGCAGAACCTTGGACAGTTGAGTCGTGGTCTGTGGAAGGGAGGCGGCGGCTGATTCCCAGGTGCCCGTCTTTGTGTTCTGGAGCCCCATCGCGGCGAACAATCCGGCGATGTGGTTTCTCAAGCGGGACTGGTGGTCGTGAAAGTACGAAACCCGAATGACGACCCGCCACATTGCGGCCTCCCCTCGGACCCCGGCTGCCGATCCTCCTCTCGCGATCCCTCGCGCATAGTAATCGAGGGCGGCATGAGCGCCAAGCCTTGATGTCGTCGTGATCCGCGGCGAGGGTCCGGTCGGCGGGCCGGGCATGCGCGAGATGCTCAGCCGCCTCCTCCTTGTCTCCGTGGCGGCGCTGTGGCACAATCACCCCATTATCCGCGATCCTGCCAAGGAGGTTTCCCGTGCCAGCTCTCTCGCGCTGCCGTCTGCTCCTCGTCGCCGTCCTGCTGTTTTCCAGTCCCCTCGCTTACGCTTCGGGCTCTGAGAAGGCGCGCGTTTACGTCATCCTCTGGTTCGACACTGAGGACTACCTGCTGCCGGCCAGCGACGATGCGGCCCTGCACCTGGCCGATTTCCTGACGAAGGAAGGCGTGCGAGCCACATTCAAGGTGGTTGGAGAAAAGGCTCGGACGCTGGAGCGGCGCGAACGCAAGGATGTGATCGCCGCCCTGAAGAAGCACGAGATCGGCTATCACTCCAATTACCACAGCGTCCAGCCCTCGCCGGCGATGTACCTTTCCAACCTCGGCTGGGACGAGGGGGTGGCCGAGTTCGACCGGCGTGAGCGCCCTGGCTACGACGATGTGAAGCGTGTCTTCGGTCAGTCGCCAAGCTGCTACGGCCAGCCCGGCTCGTCCTGGGGGCCGCAGGTCTACGGCGCGATGAAGCAGTGGGGCATGCCCGTCTACCTCGACGCCGGCAACCACGTCGGCCTGGACGGCAAGCCGCATTACTACGGCGGCGTGCTGACACTGTACAAGCTGGCCTACCAGTCGATGCGGGCTGACCTCAACAAGCCGGCCGACCTGCCCGCCGCCGAGGACCGCTTCCTGTCGGCCCGCAAGAAGCTCCAGGCCGAGGGGGGCGGCATCATCAGCATCTATTACCATCCGTGCGAGTGGGTCCACAAGGAGTTCTGGGACGCCGTCAACTTCAAGAATGGCGCCAATCCACCGCGCGAGGAATGGAAGAAGCCGCCGCAGAAAACCAAGGAGGAGACGCGCACCGGCTATGAGATTTTCGAGAGCTACGTTCGCTTCATGAAGCGGTTCGACGATGTCCGCTTCATCACCGCGACCGAGGCAGCCCGGCTATACCGCGACAAGGCCCAGGGCGCAAGTTCACCGAAGCCGACCTGAAGAGCCTGGCCGCTGCTGTCGGCGACGATATCAGCTTCCAGAAGCGCGACAGTTACACCCTGTCGGCCAGCGAGGTCTTCGCCCTGCTCAACGAGTATGTGGCAGCGAAGTCGCGGGGCTTGGAAGTCACCAGCCTCGAGCTGAAGGGGACGCCGCATGGGCCGTCCAACCCGGTGACGCCGCTGACCGATGCCGTGACGACCGATGCCAGCCAGTTCGCGCGGACGGCGGCCGACGTGGCGGACTATGTGAAGAAGCAGGGCCGCGTGCCGACCTCGGTATGGCTGGGCAGCACGCCGGTGCGGCCGGAGTCCTACTTGCGGGCCCTGGCCGAGGCAGTGCCGTTGCTGGCGGACGGCAAACCGCTGCCGGCGAAGGTGGAAATCAAGCCGGCCCGGTTCGCCGCCGCCAACTACGTCGCCGACGACGATCCGCAAAAACTGTGGGGCTGGATCATCTTCCCGAAGGGGTTCCGGGCGCCGGCGATGATGGAACTGGCGAAGCGCGAGGCGTGGACGCTGAAGCCGGCGGTGCTGGATGGGGCTGGGGAGTGATGGGCTTCGATCGCCCTTTCCCCTCCCCCCACTTCCGGCTACGATTCCCCCGACCCCCACAGGAGGAACGGATGTCCGAACTCCCCGCCGCAATCGCCTGGCCCGCCCTCAATCTGAACCAGCGCCGCGTCCTTGGCGTGCTCATCGAGAAGTCCAAGACCACGCCCGATACCTACCCGATGAGCATCAACGCCCTCGTCACGGGGTGCAATCAGAAGTCGAATCGCGATCCGATCCTCGAACTCTCCGATCTCGATGTCGAGGAAGCGCTGGTCAGCGTGCAGAAGCTGGGACTGACCTTCCGCGTGACCGGCTCGGGGCGCGTGGAGCGTTGGCGGCATGCGGTTTACGAAGCCTGGAAGGTGGGCAAGGTCGAGGCGGCGCTGCTGGCTGAGCTGTTGCTACGCGGTCCGCAAAGCGAAGGGGAGCTGCGTGCCCGGGCCAGCCGCATGGAGCCCATTGAGGATCTCGATGCCTTGCGGGGCTGCCTTCGGCCACTCGCCGAGCGCAAGCTGGTCGTTTACTTGACGCCGGAAGGCCGGCGCGGCACCGTCTTGACCCACGGGTTTCATGCAGCCGACGAGCTGGACCGGCTCCGGGCGCGGCATGCCGGGGCGGCGCTAGACGACGAGCCACGCACCCTCCCGGCGGCCAGACCTGAACCGGCCACAGGCGAGATCGAGGCGCTCGAGCAGACCGTGGCCGCCCTGCAAACCGAGCTGGCGGCGGTCCGGGACGACGTGCGGGCCCTCAAGGCAGCACTGGGAATGTGAGTGCGCTGCGAATCGCCTTCTGCTCGATGATGAACCGCTTGTAAGCGGCGTCGGAGCGCAGGGCGTCGAGGTCAGGATCGGCTTCGATCTTGGTGAGATCGCGGAAGCCGTGATCCGCGGCGGCCCGCAGGTCCTTCACGGCCTGGGCCGCATAGCTGGTTCGGGCTGCCGAGTCGGCCGCGACGGCGGGGATGCAGAGGGCGTAGCAGCAGGCAATGTTGTAGAGGTTGCTGCCGTCTCGCGGTTGCAATTCGCGCATCTTCTCCGCCGTAGCCGCCGCCTCCGCGGGGCGCCCCCGCCGCACCAGCACCACGACCCGGCCGATCAGCAGACGAGAGCGCTGTTTCCGGCGGCTCGCGGAGAGCCACGGTGATGTCGGCCACCGTGTCCAGGGTCAAGCGGCACTCGGCGGCCGTCTTCTCGGCCTCGTCCAGGCGAGCTGCTTCCTGCGGGAACGACTTCAGACGGCCCTCGCTTTTCAACGGCCGTAGGATCGCCAGCCCCCGTTCGTACCACCGCAGGGCCTCTTCATAGCGGTGATCGCCGTGCTCCATCCGGCCCCGGGCGAGGTAGGTGTTCGCCAGGTCCATCCGCCCTCCAACGAGGACGGACTCGGACCGGCTATAGCTTTCCACCGTGCCGATCATCTGGTCGAACGCTTCGCGGGCCGCTGGCAGGTCGTGCAGCGCCAGGCAGGCATCGACCAGCAGGCCCAGGCAAATGGCGGACTCGCGCTTGGCCGTCAGGTTGGCCGGTTCTCCCTTCGCCCAGACCTCGGCAGCGGCGTGGGCTTCTCGCGCCAGGTTGCGTGCCAGGGAAGGCTGCGTCTCGCGGAGACAGACCTGCCCCAGCCCGCGTGCGGCGAGGGCCAACTCGCGCTGGGCCATCAGGTTATCCGGCGCGGTCTTGACGGCAGCCCGGGTGATGGCCACGGCGCGCTCCAGGTGGCGCCGGGCCTCCTCGGCCTGTCCCAGCGCCCGGAAGAGTTCCCCCAGGTGGGTGCGGTCCTGGGCTGCGGCCAGGTCGTTGCCGCCAGACAAGTCGGCCCGCAGCGCCATCTGACGGGCGGCGCCCAGGATCAGCTTCAGAACTTCGGCCTTGTGGGCGGAACGAATCGGCCCGTCGTCATGCCGGGGCTGCGCCTGCGCGGCCAGGGCCTGCAGGGCGGCGGTGCTGGCCGCCACTTCCTCACTGGCGGCCGCCCGCTGGCGATTGACCCGATCGACGTACTCCTTGCTCTGGTGCAACGCCACCGTCGCCTCGTCGAGCAGTTGCTGCTGGTGGCGATTGGCTTCCCGGGTTGGGTCGAGCTGGGCGCGCTCCACCCGGATCACGTAGCTGCTGACTCCGAGGGCCGCCAGCGCCGCCAGGCCAAGCAGACTCAACGCGGTCAGCGTCAGTAGCCCAGTGCGGGTGCGCGCCCAGCGGACCAGTCGCGCGCTTTTCGGCTCGACGTAGTTGGTTAGGACCCGGCCGCCGGCCAGCCAGCGCTCGACCTCCCGCGCCAGGTCGGCTGCGGAAGCATAGCGCTCCGCAGGCACGGGCTCCATGGCCGTCAGGCACACGCCCTCGAGCGCCGGTGGAATGCCGCCGGCAACCATGCGCGGCTGCCAGGCCAGCCCCTCGCGCACCCGCAGCCGCACGTCATCCGCTGTGACGCCCATGTAGGGGGGCTGGCCGGTCAGCAGAAAATAGAGAACGGCGCCCAGGGCATACACGTCGCTGGCGGGACCGACCTTCTCTGGCGAAGCACTCACCTGTTCGGGAGCCAGGAACGCCGTGGCGAAGGCGTCGGGCTCGGCACCCTGGGCATCCCAGCCGACGACAGCGGTTTCACCCAGTTCGCGCAACACGATAAGCCGGGGCGTCAAGCCGAGGTGTGCGGTGCCCCGATTGTGGGCACGAGCGATCTCGTAACAGGCGGCAAGGAAGGGGCGCAGAAGGTCGTGCAATCCCAGGTGGGAGGGCGAACGGCGGTAGGCGGCGACAGCCTCGGCGAGGGGCTCCGGCAACATGGTGCATTTTGGCGAGCGGCGCGGCGTCAGCCCGCCGGTGCTCAAAGTTACCGGCGGGTTGACGCCGCGCCCGCTCGCCACTCTCTCAATAAGCGCTTAGGCGAACGGCAGGAGATAATCTCCCCTCGCCCCGGTGCTCCGACCGAGTACGGGGGACTGGGGCGACGATCCCTCGCCCTGCGGCGAAGGGGCCCGTCCTAACGCTCCCGCACACATCGGACTTCAGTTCAACCTGGCGATTTTTGCTGAATTACGAAGGCACATGTCGTTATTTACCAATGGCTTGCGGTGTCCGCGCCAGGTTGAACAGAATTCCCGGTCACTTCAGTTCAACCTGGCAGCGCGTGCGCTGCCGGCGGGCGGTCGGTCGGAGATGCGCTGCCGAGGGCTACTATCTCCTGCCGGTCGCCTTAAGTCCCCGCCGGCTCGGGAACCACGTTGATGCGGCGGCCCTCACGGTCGAACATCACCACGCCGTCGGCCAGGGCAAACAGCGTATCGTCGCGACCGATGCCGACGTTGCGACCGGGGTGATAGCGCGTGCCGCGCTGGCGGACGATGATGCCGCCGGCCCGGATCGACTGTCCTCCGTAAACCTTGATGCCCAGCCGCTGCGCGTTCGAGTCGCGACCGTTGCGGGAGGAGCCTTGACCTTTCTTATGAGCCATCGTGACCTCACACGCGGATCGACGATCCGCGGCTAAACTCAGGGGTTCTTCGGCGCGGGTTTCTCTTCTTTCTTGTCGTCCTTGACCGATTTCAGCTGGGCGGCTCGATAGATCCAGGTCGCGGGCGGCATGAAATGGATCTCACGGGCATCCTGGTAGTATTGATCGCCAATCCGCTTGAAATCCAGCCGCAGCGTCTTGCGCCGGATCACCGGCTTGCCGCCCGGCTCCACCGGATCGGTCTGCGCCCAGCCATTGGACAGCCCGCTCACGAAAATCGAGTAGCGGTTCGATTCGGCGATCTCCTTATCGTCCCAGATGGCCACGCCGGTCACCGTCCGCGGCGCGGCATCCTTCTTCGACGGTGGAATCGGATCGGTGGCAATGGTCACCGAGTTCTTGATCTTCAGGTAATCGGTCGGGTCCTCGACCTTGCGGATGGCCTCCTGCACCGTGGGCAGCACCTGGTCGCGGTGGACGGTGTCCTTGTCCTGGGTGACCAACTCGAAGTCGGGGATGAAGGTGTGCGGCTCCTTGGTGTAATTGATCACCTGGTACCACATGTACCAGCACAGCTTACGACCCCGGCCGGGGATGTCCACGGTGATGAGGCGCGGATCCTTGAAGCGGAAGTGCAGCACCCAGATCTTGCTGTCTTCCTTCTGGATGTCGTCGGTGTCCTGAACGTTGGCCTCCGGCTTGACATCGCGCTCGTTGGGATTGGCGGCCAGGGCCACGGCCCCTCCCCCCGCCAGCAGCGCGATACCGAGCACCCGAAGCAGAATTCGCCGCATGAGCCGGACTCCTCTGGTAACGACCTTCTCCGTCCCGTTTCCCCCAGGCTGACGCGCCGGCGCAGACTACCAGCGCAGAACCTTGGCGGACAGGTAGTTATAGCGATAGGGCGGGGCCAGGGTCAAGGCGAAGGGAAGCGGCGCGGCGAGTTGGTAAGGCTGCCTGCCATCCGCCCCCCACCTGCCTGCCAGCCCGGCAGGCAGCTTCTTTGCCGTTAGGCGACCGGCAGGAGACAGTAGCCCTCGGCAGCGCATCTCCGCCCGCCCGCCGGCACCGCACGCGCTGCCAGGTTGAACTGAAGTGACCGGGAATTCTGTTCAACCTGGCGCGGACACCGCAAGCCATTGGTAAATAACGACATGTGCCTTCGCAACTCAGCAAAAATCGCCAGGTTGAACTGAAGTCCGATGTGTGCGGGAGCGCTACGACGGGCCCCTTCGCCGCAGGGCGAGGGATCGTCGCCCCAGCCTCCCGTACTCGGTCGGAGCACCGGGCCGAGGGGAGACTATCTCCTGCCGTTCCGGCCTCCCGCGAAATGACGGAGGCCGTCCAGCGCCTAGGCGGCCGCATCGCGAACTCTCGCTGAAGGAGCTGCGCAAGGCCGGCGTCAGCCAGGCGATGCTCGCCCGGACGATCGTGTTGGCCTTCGGCTGCACGGATTCGGCCTTTGGGCGGTTTCGCCCTTGGAGTACGTGGTACACGGCGAGGCGAAAGCTGTGCGCGAATTGGATCGCAGCTTTGAGTAGGAGACGAAGCGGGGCGTGCCTGGCCGACGGCCGGCAGCGGCTGCACCGGCACGCCCGTTGTCCTGGTACGCGTCAAGGGACTCGCGCCCCCCCAGGGATCGCGCCTGATCGATCCCGTGTCGGCCGTCGCCTGAATCGGGCAGGTGGTGGGGAGGGATGGCGGGAGCAAACGGTCTCGCCACCTTTTCCCCATTCCCTCCCCACTGTTTTTCAACTTTCACTTCCGCCGGTGTCGGTCGGCCCGCTATCATGGCGCGTGGACAAGGAGACGGCTATGAGCAGCGAATCTATCAAGCCAACGACCCCGAACTCGGCACCCCCGACGAACGGCACGCCGGACGAGTTGCGGCTGGAAGTCGAGCAACTACGGGAAACCGCCAGACGCCTCGAAGCGGAACGCGAGGTCTACCGGAAAGCTCTGGAGCGGGAACTCGTCAAGCGAATCCGGCCGGAAGACGTCATCATCCCCGACCCGGACGATTGCCTGACGTTCGACCAGTTCGAGCAAGAGTTGGAAGCAATCGTTCACCAGGGCGGGTCGGGGGCGGCGAAGTGACTCCTCCCTACCGTGTCGTCTATTCCGGCGCCGTTCGGGCCAACCTCAAGCGACTCCTTGAGGACGCAGTGCGGCAGGACCCGGAGTTCGGAAGACGCGCGCTCGCCGCAGCCCGGGCGATTGATGAGCGGCTCCGGGCGGAAGCGGGTCTCTTGGGTGAGCCGTGCTTCCCCTTGCGGCAATTGGGGCTGGAGGTACGGCTGGCGGCCATCTTGCCTCTCGCCGTGACCTACGCCGTTCACCAGCAGCAGCCCATCGTGTTCGTCACGCGCTTTGATCTGATGAGTGGACCGCCACCTACGGCGTGACTGGGCGCATGCGGAAGAATTGACGCGGCTCGCTTGGGAAAGCGAGCTGCGTGCCTGCGTGCTCTTTTCGTCCTTGGGGTCTTGGAATTCCTGCTGACGATGAGGAGAACCCATGTCGCAACGTGCAATAGATCGATGGGAGCGAGAGTTTCGGGCTGCGGCGAAGGCTGATAAGCACGCCATTCTGCGCGATAATCTGCGGCGACTAGAACTACCCGACTCGCCTGAGCTGCTGCTGGAAGGAACCATCCATGTGGTGCGAGCTTGCTCACACTATTACGCTCTGGATCATGGAGATGATGAGCAATTCGACCGGTTCCTCGATAAGCAGCCGTACAACCCAGGCGATTCCACTTATGCACGCTACGCGTTCACGTTTGATCTCTGGAAGGCTTTCGGGCGGGTGCTGGTCGAAGCCAAAGTGCAGACTCTTGACCTGGCGGACTTGTACGGCAACCCATGGTTAGATTACGAAGTGGTCGGGTATCACCGTTTCTGGATCTCTCGCACTAACTGGTGCGAGCTAACGACCGAAGAATTGCGGCAACTCGAAAATGAGGTGACAAGCGATCTTCGTTTCGACTACTCCGAGGACGAGTTGGACTTTTGGTTCGACGACTCGTTGGACAAGACCTATCTCTTGGTCGCTGTTCAAGACGCTCACGAATCGCAGGAGGAAGCCGACGATCAAGAGTAGCGACGGCTGACCAGCGGATGCACCCGACAGGCCGCATGGTGGTCAGGCTTCGGTGCCAGGTCAACGTCACTTGCTGCCGTGCCGGATGGGTTACCATTGACGTTCGCCAGACAAAGAGTTCGACGTGAAGATCTTCTACTACATGGGTCGTAATTCTGCGAATAAGAGCGGCGTCAGTTGGAAGATATGGAAAATCGAAAGGACTGGCCGATCGGTGACGATGTTCTGGGGTGCCGCGACGTTGCGGCACCGCAGGGTGACGCCAGTCGGAACCCTGCAGTCGAAGACCCGACGGTTTGCGTCAGCGGACGCTGCTCGCGATTACGAAGCCGGGCGAATCCGTAACAAAGTCAGGAAAGGGTACGAGCGCCGACCGCGAACGCGCGCGAACTAAGAGTAGAAGGCAGCCTTACAGTGCTTCTTGCTGACCGAGGAATCGATGCAAACAATCCTCCAGGTGGTCTGCTCGAAGGGTACAAGCCTTCGTGAGGCGATTGTCAACGATGCAAAGCTCCGGCAGTTCGGGCTGAAGGCGCAAAAGAAACTGCAGCCCGGACGCGCCCACGGTTGGGCAAAGATCCTGAGCACCGAACCCGGTGGCCAGGGTGCGTTAAACATCGAATGGGACGCCGCCACGAGCATCCTTCTCTGCCGAATCGTCAATCGAGGAGCGGGCCGACCAAACCGTATCCTAGGGGATTTCGTCGACTATCTCTTCAAGAGGTTCCGGCGCCGGATCGAGGCGATCAACATCATTCCAAGATGAACGCCTGGAGCCGGCAAAGGTTTCGGGACCCTTCCTCCGCTGAGAGTTCATGAAGCCCCGCAGGGGTGGATCGTTGTCAAGGCCGCGGCCGAGGCGGACGGATGGACCACGCTTGCCGGACGATCACTTTATGGGCTTGCCAATCGACCTTGAAGGCAACACCGAGCGGCGGGACCAGGAGGACACGGCCTGTCAGGGCCCTGATCAGGGCAAACGCATCTAATTCCCCATAAGAAGGCCAAGAATCGCCTCGCGGATCTCGTCGTTCCATCCCGCTTGCAAGCGTTTCTTCTCGATGCCGCCCGTGCTTGATTCGTCGCGCCGCAACAGGGAGACTACCCAGCGACGCAGCAAGGCGAGGTTGGCCGCGGCATTGCCGGTACGCGCTCGGTTGCGATCCTCTGCGAAATACATGTCCAGCACCCAGTGGAGCCCGTTTTCAATTCCCCAATGGCCACGAATCGCCACGGCCAACTTCTTCGCCTGAGGCGACAGACTGCTGATGAAGTAGCGCACCTCCGACTTCTCCACGCCCCCTTCCTGGTAGGTCCGGGTACAGCGAGCGATGCTCTTCAGGTCGCGCCACGCCTCTAGGTTGCGCAGCGTCTCCGGCACCGCCATGGTTTGCGTGCGGCGCGTCTCCTGGCGACCGTGGCCCTTGTCGTACGCCGTGTGCGTCCGCACCGTGGCCGATCCCTGACCGTCGTCCACGGCCTCGAACGCTGCGACGATGTCCTCTTCCAAATGGTCCTGATTTCCTTTCACCGCCAGCACGTAATCCGCCCCTTTGTCGCGAATCTTGGCCGCGATCTCCTTCTGGCACCCCATGGCGTCGATGGTCACGATGGCCCCGGTCAATTCCAACACCTCCAACAGCTTGGGAATAGCGGTAATCTCATTGGACTTGGTGGCCACAACCTCTTGGCCCAGCAGCAAGTGATTCGCCGTTGCCCAGGCGCTGACGACGTGCAGTGGGTTCTGGCCCTTGGCCTTGTCCAGAGTGGCGCGCACCGTCTTGCCGTCAATGGCCACCAACTGGCCGTCGGTGCTCTCCTGCAGGGCCGCCACCCACTCCAGGAAACAGGCAACAAAGGCCTTGCCATCCAGGGCGGCAAACACCCGCGTGAACGTATCGTGCGACGGCGTGCCATTGGGCAAGTCCAGGTATTTCTCCAACCAGGCCCGCTTGCTGGTGCCGAACTTGGCCATGGCGACGCAATCGTTGGCGCCGCTGACGACGGCACACAGGGCGATGAAAAGGATGTCCAGCAGGTCGTGACGTTTGGTGCGGTTCACCCGCGGGTCCGTCAAGGTGGCGAAGGGGGAAAGCAAGGTACCGGCGCGGGACTGCGACATGCCGATTCTCCTCCGTGAGACGGGCGACTTCGAGGAGAATCATTCGCGAGTCCCTTGTCCCAGACTACTGAACAGCCAATAATGCACAGGCGTTTAGATGCGTTTGCCCTGGGGCCCTGATCGCCTGGTCCTTGCGCTCTAGCCGTTGCCACGCCTCAGCGCTGTCGGTCGTCCCCCTCCGCCGCTTTCAGCGCCCGATCGATCTTGGCCATGGTCGGCACGCTGGGCTTGTTCCGGCCGTGTTCGATGCGGTTCAGGGTCTCAGGGCGGATGCCTGCGCGGCGGGCCAGCTCGGCTTGCGATAGCCCCAGCTCGCGGCGGGCGCGGAGGATGTCGCGGGCCTGGAGGACGGCCAGCGCTTCAAGGGCCGGGTAGTTGCCATCGGCGTCCGCGGCAGGCAGGTCCGGCTCCCACAGGTCCGCTTTGCGCAAGAGCGCTTCGTAGACCGCTTCGTCGAGAATCACCTTGCGCTGGCCCTTGACCCGCACGCGGCGGGCAGCAAAGGGTTCTTTGGTCCGCTCCAGGGGTTCAGTCTTCATAAAACTCGCTCCGATGGCCGATCTTGGCCACGATGACGGTTTCGCCTTCGATGCGGAAACGGATGCGGTAGTCGCCGGTCCGCAGGCGATACCACCCGGCCAGGTTCCCGGTGAGAGGCTTGGCTCCGCTGACATCTGGCCAGGCTTCCAGTCGCTGGAAGAGTTTGCCGATCCGTTCGCGGATCACGCGCGGCAGCCTGGCCAGTTCCTTTAGCGCGGCCGGCGTTACCCTCACAGTGGCCATGAGGTCATCGTCGCGACGATGTCAAGACTTGTCAACAGAAAAGAGGCCCCGGCTCGTTCCTCCCCCGGGATGCTTGCAGATCGACCCTGAAGCCAACACCGAGCGGCGGGACCGGGAGGACACGGCGTCCACGAGGCCGGGATTCACCTTCTATAGGACTGCAAAAGGTCCCTCCACCGAGCGACAAAGCTGGACGAGAATCCGCTGCAACTCTCGCGTTCGTTCCGTCTTTCGATTCGCGGAATTCAGGTCAGGCAGTTCGGCGTGGCCCGGATCGTTGGGGAAGGGCCGGGGGATGGGTTCGATACCTTGCCGCCGCACATCGCCCGCGAGCAACACCGCCACGTAATAGGACTTCCCTGACCGACCGCGCGCGGCTTCCTCAGTGCTCTTGTACTTGGCCCGCCAGATAGACAGTCCGGTTTCGTCCGCCGTCTTGTGGGGTGCGAAGGCGGCCGGGTTCAGGCCGGTCTCGGGAGAGTACCATCCCGAAAGCACCGTAATCCGCCGATAGAGAAGTTCGACATCCGCGACGGGCTCGGTGCCATCGTCCACGTCCTGACCTCATCGGAAGTGCGGCCCATCAGGCGATGTCCCGGCGTTCCACCAGGCGCGTCCCCTCGAAGCGGCAGTAATCGATCGTGCCGTCATCCCAGAAGTGGTACTCCTCGGAATGCTGGTCCAGGGAGCGCAGGAAGACGATCCCGCCATTGGGGTCCGGCACAAGGCTTGTGGCGCAGGATACCCGGCCAGCTGGGCGGCCCGCGCAAAGTTGAGGGCGCGGCCCAGCAGTTCCGCAGACGGAGGATCGAGGCCGTCATCGTCCAAGACGGCTGGATTCTGTTGCCATTCGGTCAGTCGTCGGATGACCGGCTCCCAACCGGCCCGCTGCGCGGCGGTGATCGCTGGGGCGTCGGGGCCGTTGGCGTCCGCCGAGCGCGGCGCCCCGTTGTCAATCAGCTGGCTAGCCGACTTCCAGCCGGCCAGGTCGGACGCGAGCTGATCGGTTTTCATCACGTTGGCCCACAGTGCTGATCGGCGTGTTCCTTCGTCGATTTTAGCTGGAGACGCTGGGCTTGGTAAGACAAGAAGAAAGGTAAGCCGAAAACGTGTCGGGACCCTTTCTCCGGTGAGAGTTCATGAAGCCCCACAGGGGTGGATCGTTGTCAAGGCCGCGGCCGAGGCGGACGGATGGACCACGCTTGCAGGACGATAACTTTAACGGCTCTTCGCGTTTTTTAGTGGGTAACTTTCGGCCCAGGAAGGGACAAATCCCCTGCTTTCCCCGAGGAAAACCGCCTTCCCCGCGGAGCAAAAAGCTGCCATGCTGACACGATGGCCATCTTCAAGCTGCTCCATGACCTCTACCGGTTTCCTGGCTTCGTCCCTCTGGCCCAGGTCCGGGGCCTCTTCGGGGACCCCCACGCCGTCGTTATCACCCTGCGGCGCTGCCGAAAAAAACGCGCTGCGGCGTCTGCGGCCAGGAGTATTACAGCCACTACGACAAACGGACCCGACGCGTCCGCGATCTCTCCTGCGGCGACAAACGCGTCTACCTCACCTTCCGCCTCCGCCGCGTCCAGTGCTCACGGTGTGGCGGCGTGAAGAACGAGGGCCTCGACTGGCTGGCCGACAACCCGCTCTACACCAAGCGGTTCGCCTTCTTCGTGGGCCGTCGCTGTCGCCAGACGCCCATCAAGGAGGTGGCCGAGGAACTCTTCCTCGATTGGCACGCCGTCAAGGAGTTGGACAAGCAGTACATGCGCGAGCAGCTTCGCCGGGTCGGCACCCCGGCGCCCCGGGTTATTGGCATCGATGAAATCGCCGTCGCCAGGGGGCACCAGTACCGCATCGTCGTCAGCGACCTGGAGCGTGGTCGTCCCATCTGGTTTGGCGGCGTGGACCGTTCCGAGGCCAGCCTGGACGAGTTCTTTGCCTGGCTGGGCCCAGAAAAATGCGGCAAAATCCGCGTGGCAGTCATGGACATGTGGCAGGCGTTCCGCAACTCCACCCTCAAGGAGGGAAACGCCCCCCAGGCCACGATCGTGTACGACAAGTTCCACATCCTGATGCACCTGGCCGAGGCGATGGACCAGGTGCGCAGGCGGGAATACGCGCGTGTGTCGGGCCAGGATCGGCGCTTCATCAAAGGGCAGAGGTACACGCTTTTGTCTCACTGGGAAAACCTCAACGCCACGGGGCGGGAAGCCCTGACACTGTTGTTCAAGGCCAACCGCCGGCTGAACAAGGCGTACCTCCTCAAGGAGTCCTTCGATCAGCTCTGGGACTACTGGAGCCCCGGCTGGGCCCGGCGTTTCTTCGACCAGTGGCGTGCCGCGTTGCGCTGGCAACGTCTGGAGCCCTTCGAGCGCTTCGCCCGCATGGTGGCAGCGCACTGGGACGGGATCGAGGCCTATTGCCGCGCGGAGAACAAGGTGCCGTTGGGTTTCGTGGAAGGCATCAACAACAAGATCCGTGCCATCCAGAGGCGGGCGTACGGCTTCCGGGATGAGGAGTACCTCCGGCTGAAAATCCTGACCTGCATGCTCCCAAAACTGTGAAAAGTACCCACCAAAAAACGCGAAGACCCACTTTAACTTTAGGCGACCGGCAGGAGTTAGTAGCCCTCGGCAGCGCATCTCCGACCGCCCGCCGGCACCGCACGCGCTGCCAGGTTGAACTGAAGTGACCGGGAATTCTGTTCAACCTGGCGCGGACACCGCAAGCCATCGGTAAATAACGACATGTGCCTTCGCAATTCAGCAAAAATCGCCAGGTTGAACTGAAGTCCGATGTGTGCGGGAGCGTTAGGACGGGCCCCTTCGCCGCAGGGCGAGGGATCGTCGCCCCAGTCCCCCGTACTCGGTCGGAGCACCGGGGCGAAGGGAGATTATCTCCTGCCGTTCGCCTTATGGGCTTGCAAATCGACCTTGAAGGCAACACCGAGCGGCGGGACAAGGAGGACACGGCGTCCGCTAGGGCGGGATTCACCTTCGTTCTGGGGATCGCTGGCCAGGCGGCCGTCGATAACGTGGGTGGCCGCGGTGAGGGCGTGATCGCGGCTTTTTCGATGGTCGTCTGAAAAAAAGTGTCAGTTCAGAAAATGGGAAAAATGGTGTCCGTTCATTTTTCGCTGGCGAAAGGAGGCGAAAAATGAACGGACACCAGTTTGTTCTTTTCCGCTCATTTCTTGCCGCCTGCCACCCGTTCCTTGACAGCCGCCAGCGCCTCCTTCGCTGCCCCCGAGTAAAACTGATTATTTTCCCCGGCCAACTTCTCCAGCGGTCCCATGCTGTCCTTGCCGCCGACCGCCCCCAGGAGCTTCGCGATCTCCTTCTTGTTGAAGACATCCGCACTGTCCAGGAGCGGCAGCAGGGCCTTCTCCGCCCTCGCCGGCTCCAGCTTCTTCAGGGCTGTGGTCGCTTTGGCGCGGTCGTGAATGTCCAGGATTCGCTTGGCAATCGCCTTCGCCGCTTCATCATCCTGCATCGCGGCCAGGGCGTCAAGAATGACACCATGGAGCAGGGGGTCGAGGCCGTCCAGAGTCTTGACGAGGGTCGGGATCGCCTTGGCGCCTTGCCATAGGGCTAGGCCCCGGGCGGCCGCCTGCCGTGCGTCCGGCCAGAGGTCGCTCAGCCCCTTCTCCTGCAGGGCCACCACGCCGGCCCGGCGGTCGTCGTCCGGGGCGGCCTCAGCGAGGCGCCGGTAAACCGCGGTGCGTCGGGTGGGGTCGGCCGAGTTGACGTCCGCCTGCAGCCGGGTCCACTCCGCCTTTGTCAACGGGGTCTTGTTCCCCGCGGGCTTGCGCGACGGCGTCGTGTCCGGCACGGTGTCTGCCGGCTTGTCGGCCATCGGGTTGGTCGCCCGCTCCGGCAGCCGGTACGAGTCGAGAAACGTTTTAGCGTCCTTGCTCTCGAGCTGTTCCTTCGTTCCCTGGACGTGCGCTTCGTAAATGATGGCCCCCGCCACGTAGACGTGAAGCCGGATCAGCCCCTTCTTTTCGGTCTCGATCAGGTAATCCTTCCCGGGAACACGCCCTTGTTTGAGATCGCTTTCCTTGGTGACCTTGCCCTTGAACTCGTCAAGGAAGAAGTCGCGCATCATCTCGACACGCTCATTCATGCGCACGCGCATGAAGGCGGTGGAGCTGATGCGCAGCGTGGCGGCACTGTACGTGGGTCCGTCGTTGGCCTGGAGGTGCACCGCGTTAACGCGGCCGCGGTGCCCCTGGACGATGAAGTCCCGGGTGCGTTCGCTTCGCCGGCCGCCCTCCGGCAGCCAGACGGTGAACGACTTGTCGCTGGGCGTGTATTCCTTCCAGCCCTCGGGCGGGCCCTTGGGTGCGTCCGCTGCCATCAGGAACGGGACGGCCCCCAGGGCGATAACGAGCCAGATCGAGCGCATGCTGAATACTCCCAGGTTGAGGTCCGTGGCCGCACGGCAGCAAGCCCTGGCCGCTAGCGCCAGGCGTTCGGTGACCCGCTGGCGTATTTAGCTGAGAAGTATACCGCCTGGTCCAGACAGAGCAAGAAGAATCCGGCAGGCGAACGCCGCGCGGACGCAAACAAATGGTTAATGACAAGCGCCATCGACCGGCGGATGGGTCCCCTTTACCCCAGGTAGAACAGTACCACCGCCAGGTCGGCCGGCGTGATGCCGCTGATGCGACTCGCCTGGCCCAGGCTGGCTGGCCGAACCCGCGATAGCTTCTCCTTCGCTTCCACCCGAAGCTGCGGCACGGCCGCGTAATCGAAGTGGGTCGGAATTGTCTTCGACTCCATCCGCTGAAAGCGCTCGATGGCTGCGGCCTGGCGGTCAACGTAGCCGGCGTACTTCGTCTCTAGCACCACCTGTTCGATGGCGTCCGTCGGCACGTCCCGGCTAATCTCGCCAAGCCCGCGGTCGATCTCACACAGGGCCGGCCAGTCGATCTCCGGCCGACGCAGGATTTGATCCAGAGGAATCTGTCCCTGGCGATGGCTGCGCAGATAATCCGTTAGAACGGCGATGGCCTGTTCCTTGCGCTGCAGCCGTTCCCAGGCCTCCTCCCGCACCAGGCCGACGCGGCGACCCAGCGGCGTCAGGCGGCGATCGGCGTTGTCGTGCCGCAACAGCAGACGATACTCTGCCCGCGAGGTGAACATGCGGTACGGCTCATCGACGCCGCGGGTGACCAGGTCGTCGATGAGCACGCCGATGTACGCCTGGCTGCGGTCGAGGATCAGCGGCGGCTCGCCCTTGATCTGCAAGGCGGCGTTGATGCCGGCCATCAGACCCTGGGCAGCGGCCTCTTCGTAACCCGTCGTGCCGTTGATCTGCCCCGCGAAGAACAGGCCGGCAACGGGTTTCGTTTCCAGCGTCGGCCGGAGCTGGGTTGGCGGGGCGTAGTCGTACTCCACGGCATAGCCCCAGCGCAGCACCTCGGCGCGCTCCAGTCCCGGGATCAGCTGGATCATCCGGTGTTGCACGTCCTTGGGCAGGCTGGTGCTGATGCCGTTGCAGTAATACTCGAGCGTGTTGCGTCCCTCCGGCTCCAGGAAAATCTGGTGGCGATCCCGGTCGGCGAAGCGGACGACCTTGTCCTCGATGGAGGGACAGTAGCGCGGTCCGCGGCTCTGGATTTGGCCGGAGTACATGGGGGCCCGATGCAGGTTGGCGCGGATGAGGTCGTGGGCCTCCGGTGTGGTGTAGGTGATGTGACACATCATCTGCGGCTGCGTGACGGCCGCGGTGCTGAAGCTGAAGGGGCGCGGATCGGCGTCGCCGGGCTGCGGCTCACATTTCGTGAAGTCGATGGTGCGGCCGTTGAGACGACAGGGGGTGCCGGTCTTGAAACGGGCCAGCTCGAATCCGGCGCCGGTCAGGCTGTCGCTGAGCGATTCCGCGGACTGGTCGCCGGCCCGTCCGCCACGCGTCTGCGCCTCGCCGGTATGCATGAGCACCTTGAGGAAGGTCCCCGTGGTGAGGACGACGGCCCAGGCGCAGTACAGGGTATCGCCGCGAGCCATGACCCCGAGCACACGGCGAGCGGGGGACGTTAGCCCCCCGGTGACGACATCCTCACCGGGGGGCTGACGCCCCCCGCTCGCCACGTCCTCGAGCACCAGTCCCTCAACGATCTCCTGCCTGAGAGTCAGGTTCTCCTGCTCCTCGACCACGCGCTTCATCGTGAACTGGTAGAGCTTCTTGTCCGCTTCGGCGCGCGGCGAGTGCATGGCCGGGCCCTTGGTGCGGTTGAGCATGCGAAACTGGATGGCGCTGGCATCGATACACCGGCCCATTTCGCCGCCGAGGGCATCGATCTCGCGGACGATCTGGCCCTTGGCCACGCCGCCGATGGCCGGGTTGCAGCTCATCTGAGCAACGCTGTCGGCGTTCATGGTCAGAAGGATGGTGCGCAGTCCCAGGCGGGCCGACGCCAGGGCCGCCTCGACGCCGGCATGGCCGGCACCGACAACGACGACATCGTACTCAAAACTGAGCGCAGGCATGGGTCGTCCACAGGGTGGCGGGGCCGCTGTCCAGCATAGCAGAAAGTGGGGTTCGCTCCACAACCCACCCCTCCCAGGTCACCACGACTTGCCCTTGTGCCGGGGACCGCACCGGCCTATATACGCCCGGCCCGGTAAGGCGCTTGCCGGACGGCGCCCGCCACCGGAGCGCTCGGAGCGATCGACATGGCGCCGCTACCGCGAATCTCGGTCGTCACCCCCTCATTCAATCAGGGCCGATTCGTCGCCCAGACGATCGACAGCGTGCTGGCCCAGGGTTACCCGAACCTGGAGCACATCGTGGTGGACGGCATGTCCACCGACGAGACGCCGGCAGTCCTGGCCCGTTATCCACACCTGATCGTGATCCGCGAGCCCGACCGGGGGCAGGCCGACGCCATCAACAAGGGGTTCCGGGCCGCCCGGGGCGAAATCCTTTGCTTCCTCAATTCCGATGACACGTTTCTGCCCGGGGCACTGCACCGCGTTGCCCTGGAGATCGATCCCGCGCGAGGCCGGCACGTGGTGGTGGGCCGCTGCCTGTTCACCGACGAGTACGGCAGATCACTGGGCATGGAGCATGACTGGAAGCCGGTCATCACCCGGCGGCGCGTGCTGGAGCCGTGGAAGGGGAACTGCATCCCCCAGCCGGCCACGTTCTGGACCGCGGAAGCCTGGCGGCAGTGCGGTCCGGTGGACGACGAAGAAAACCTCGTCTTCGATTACGACTTCATGTGCCGTCTCAGCCGCCCTTATCGCTTCCACGCCATCGACCAGGTCCTCGCCACTTACCGGCTCCACCGCGACTCCAAGACGTGCAGCTCGCGTTCGCAGGAGGTGTTGCAGCGGTCGATCGGGGTCAGCCGGCGCTACTGGGGCTCGCCGCTGGGCGGACAGTACTGGCGGTTAAGCCTGTCGCGGCTGCGGGTCCCGCTTCGCTCGCATGCCTGGCCGGCCCTGAAACGCTGGTTGCGGCGCCTGGGCCTGCGCAATCGGCAATCGCCCGTCAAGTCGCCGCTCACCCGCGTCTGGGACGACTTCACCGGCCAGCACGCGGACGGAGCCGTCGGCCCCACATTCCGGACAACGCTGCTCCTCATCGCCGGTCAGCGCGAGTTGCACCTGCGTGGAAAAGCGCCTCGGTCGGGCCTGCCGGCGCCGGACGAAATCCGCCTCGAACTGGATGGCGCTCTCCTGCCATGTAATCGGCTGGACCGGGGCGGCGAATTCCTGATCCGGGCGAGCCTGGACGGATATGCCCTCGGACAGCACGAGCTGACCGTCCGGAGTCGGCCCGTCGTCATTCCTCACGATTACCTGGGCGACGGCGATTTCCGGCTGTTGGGCTTTCGGCTGGAGGCGCTGACACCTGCCGGCGGGGCCGAATCGCTAAGCCGGACGCGGGAGTACGCCTGATCCAGTTGTAGGGTGCGTCAAGCGTACTCGCGCCGACGCACCGTTCCCGCCCCACGGTGCGTCGGCGCGAGTACGCTTGACGCACCCTACGCTTGCTAGCGCGTCGGGCTGGCCGTCATTGTTTCCGGCTGCTCTAAACGCAGGCAATAAGGAGCAGAATCATCCATGCGGATCGGTATCGAACTGGGTCTGTTCTCGCCGGCCGACGCTGATGTGGCCGCGTTCCTCCCGGACATCCTGGGGGCCCTGTTCGCCGACCATCCCGAGGAGAGATTTACGCTCTTCTGCACATCCCGAAGCGTCGGTCTGCTCCCGGAACTGCCGCCCCATGTGGAACGGGTGGTCCTGACCCCGGAGCGGTTCTTCCACCGGCTGGATCGCAAGGTCGCACGGCGCCGGTTGGACGTGCTTATCCGCAGCAGGCCGCGAAAGGACACGCTCAGCATGCCCCTGGCACGCCAGGTCGTGGTGGTCCCCGATCTGCTACATGAGTCGGCACCGGAGTCGTTTAACCAGCAGGCGCAGGACGAGCGGCGCTGGGCCTATCGCCCGGTCCTTGGCGCGGCTGGGGCCATCGCTGCCCTTTCCGAGAATGACCGGCATGCTATTCAGGATCACCCGCTGACCCGCTGCCGCGATGTCTTTGTCGTGGGCGGAGGATGCGACCGGCACGAGAGTGCCCGCCGTCTTTGGGAGGCGTGTCGCCGCCTGGCCGCAGCCCGCCCGCCCCTCTCGCGTGTTGCCTGGATAGGTCGCAGGCTGATGAGCCGCCTCTTGCGATCCCAGGTGACCGATTGGGGCACGCAGGTCCGCCGGCGGATCATGGCCAGGGTCGGTCCTCGGCTGGGGCGGCTGCACCAGTACACACCCCGTCCCCTGGTGATCCCAAGCCGCTACGCCCAGACGACCGCGTCTGATCCAGCCCCGCTCATTTCCCTGGTGACCCCATCGTTTAACCAGGCACCCTTCCTGGAGCGGACCCTGCAAAGCGTGCTGGGGCAGCAGTACCCGCACCTGGAGTACCTCGTGCAGGACGGCGGGTCGCGGGATGGCACGGTCGATCTGCTGCAGCGCTATGGGCCACAACTGGCCCACTGGGAGTCGGCAGCAGACTGCGGCCAGGCCAACGCCCTCAACCTGGGGTTCCGCCACGCTCATGGGGAAATCCTGGCGTATCTGAACTCGGACGACCTGCTGCTGCCCGGCACGCTAGCCTATGTGGCGACCTACTTCTCCGCCCATCCGGAAGTGGACGTGGTCTATGGCCACCGGATCGTGATCGATCCGGACGACCGCGAGATTGGCCGCTGGGTGTTGCCGCCGCACAACGAGGAGATCCTGCGCTGGAAGGATTACATCCCGCAGGAGACGCTATTCTGGCGCCGCCGCATCTGGGAGAAGGTCGGCGGCCGTTTCGACGAGAGCTTCCAGTTCGCCTTGGATTGGGACCTGCTGCTGCGCTTTCAGCAGGTGGGCGCCCGCTTCAGGCGACTGCCGCGCTTCCTGGGGGCCTTCCGCGTCCATGCCGAGCAGAAGACGTCGGCCCGCGTGACCGACCTGTACTTCCCCGAAACGCGCCGCCTCCAGGAACGCTCTCACGGTCGGCCCGTTTTGCAGCAGGAGATCGCCCAGGCCAGCTTCCCCTATTTGCGGCGGCACCTGGTCTATCACTACCTCTACCGGCTGGGCCTCTTCCGCTGCTGAACGGGGCGTGCGGAACCGCTCAGACCGCACGGTCAGAAGGAACCAAACGGAACCGTCGAGGCGCCCGGGCATGCTCTTTCTGACCTACTGGTTTGTTCTCTTTGGCTGTGCCGTCTTTCCGTGCTACTGGCTGGTGCGCTGGCCGCCGGCGCGGCGTACGCTGCTGCTGTTGTGCTGCATCGTTTTTCACACGCACTTTGCCGGTCCCGCCGGCGTGCTGCCCATCATCGCCCTGGCTATCCTGACCTACCTGGCGGGGCTCAGCCGCCGGCGGTCGCTGTGCGTGGCGGCCATGCTGGCCTGCGTCGCGGGGCTGCTGTTCTACAAGTACACACGCTTTCTCTGCCTGGAGGCGCTCGGCTCGCTCTGGCCGGGAGCGGGCATCGCGGCCTATGCCACGGTCGGCTCCTGGCTCCCATCCCAGCCGCCGCTGGCGATCAGCTTCTTCGTGTTCGAATTCGTCCACTACCTATTCGAGGTGTCCCGGGGGGCCCCGCCGCTCCGGTCGCCGGTCGATTTTTCGCTGTTCGCCCTATTCTGGCCGTCCATCGTGGCCGGGCCAGTCAAGCGCTACGACCAGTTCATCCCGGCCCTGCGCCAGGGGGCGGTCAACGTGCGCCAGCGCGACGTGGCGGTGGGGATCCTACTGGTCGCCCTGGGGCTGGTGAAGAAGCTCGCGGCCGACAACCTGACGGCTTACCTCGCCTTCCACGTGCCACACCTGGAATGGTTGCCCCTGCGGCAGCGCCGGGTGATTTTTCTGGCTATCGGCCTGCGCATCCTGTGGGATTTCAGCGGCTACAGCGACATGGCCATCGGCTTCGCGCGGATGCTGGGTGTGCAACTGCCCCGCAACTTCAATTGGCCCTACCTGTCCACCAGCCTGACCGATTTCTGGCGGCGCTGGCATGTATCGCTGAGTTCCTGGATCCGCGATTACATCTATATCCCGCTGGGCGGCAGCCGTCGCGGGCCTGTCTGGAAAGTGGGCAACGGCCTGCTGGCCTTTGCCATCTGCGGGCTCTGGCATGGAGCCGCCTGGAATTTCCTCTTCTGGGGCCTTTACCACGGCGCTGGCCTGGCCCTGGCCTCCGGCTGGCAAACGCTGCGGGGCAAGGTCGGCAGCCCGTTGCCCCGCTGGCCCCGCCTGGAGCGGCTGTTCGGCTGGGGACTGACCATGCTCTTCGTCCATGTCGGCTGGCTCTTCTTCTTCTACCCGCTGCCCCAGGCCGCACGGATCATTCACCTCCTCTTTGTGAGGCACTGAGAATGAGCGAAGTCCGATCCGCTGCCTCCCGATTCGAACGGCTGCTTTCCCCCGGTGCGCTGTTCCTGGGGATCGCCTTTTCCTTTTTGGCCTGCTGTGCCGCCGGTTACTGGTCCAGCCGGCACAACTCGTTCCACCACTTCCAGCGGTTCCATCAACTGATCGCCCAGGAGAGCCAGTACTATCCGACCGCCAGCCAGGTGCGGGCCCTCGGCCGTAGCACGCTCGATCCCAACAA
Source organism: uncultured Planctomycetota bacterium (assembly GCA_963827935.1). Lineage (GTDB taxonomy): Bacteria > Planctomycetota > Planctomycetia > Gemmatales > Gemmataceae > DATFNV01. The sequence goes on from CAWHCN010000011.1 coordinate 553,529, forward strand.
GATCGTGGTGGTCGTGGGCGGCACCTCGGTCCTGCACGGCACCTGTCAGAGTCCTGACGGCTTATGGACCAGGAAGCTACAGGCCCAGCTCGGTGAGGAGTACCAGGTGATCAACCTGGCCCTCCGCGCGGGGCGGACAATGGAGTTTGGGGCCGTGGCGGCCGAGTTCCTGGCCCGCGACTTCCCGCGCTTGATCTTCGTCGGCGATCTGCACCCCCTGGCGCTCCATGCGGAGCCCGACGGCTTGATGTTCAAGCACTTCTACTGGGACGCCTATTACAAGGGCCTGCTGCTCCCCAACCCGGAACGCAACGCCCGCCTGGACGAGCTGGCCCGCGCCGAGCGCGAGGACACGGGCGGTCCAGCGGCACCGTCCCGGTCCCCGGCCGGATGGTCGCAACTCCCGCGCCACGCACTCCAGACCGAGATGCGACTCGACAGCGTCCTCTATTTCAACGACCTGTGGAACCACCTGGCCTACACCCGCTTTGCCACCATCTGGACTCCCATGACGCTGGGCTCGTTCTCCCGGCCAAGGAGGCGCTATGCCGACCCCGACAGCGGGTCCCCCACCCCTGGAAAGCGTTACAGCGATGACACCGACGACTACCGGGCCGACGTGGCAAGGCAACTCCGAGGCGTCGGAGAAGCCTGTACCCTCGATTCTGACCAGCGCTGGGTTGAAAACGACTCGGCACAAGCCTGGACCAATTTCGACACCGCGGCCCGGACGACCGTTCCACCCGTGCTACGGCAGCGCATGCTCTTGCTGGTCGTGTGGTTCAGCCCTCATTACCTGGACCTGCTCAGCCGGGAGGAGCGGGAACGCTTCTCGGCGGTCAGCCGGCTGACCGTGAGGCATCTCCAGCGGTTCGGCTATTCGGCCCAGGAGGTTGGGCCGGGGCTGGAGGCGGACGATTTCGGCGATCTGCAACACCTGGTCGAATCCGGCGGGGCCAAGCTGGCTGACACTGTCGCCCCGCGCATCCGGGCCCTGGCGGAGCAATTGGGTTACACGAACTGAGGGGTCCTGCCAATGAGACTGGTTCGCCGTCTGCTCTCGTTCCTGCTAGGGTGCGCTGTCGGCGTGCTGTTCCATTATGTCCTGTATCGCATGGGGCTGCCGCTCGAGCCGTTTATCTACATGGCGTTTTGAGACAACGCCTGGGGGCTAGTGGCTACCCCTCGCACGGCCTGGAACCGGGCAGCCCGAAGTGCCAGCGAGGAGGTTCTCATCCCTCGCTGGCGCTTCGGGCTGCCCTCGAACTGCCCGAGCGCTCCTACTCCGGCTTCTTCTCCTTCAAGAGCTTAATCTTGATGTCCTTGAACTGGATGTCCATCGTGTAGCCAGCGTGGAGCTGCAAGGCCAGCACCCCTTCCTTCAGGGCCTTGGGGCTGTCGTCGGTCAGGTCGGTCATCAAGTGGCCGTTGATCTTGTAAGTGATGTGGTTCCCCTTGGCCACCAGGACGACATCGTTCCAATCGCCGACCTTGATGTACTCCTTGAGGTCCTTGCCGTCCTTGTCGAGCTTTTCGTTGTGGCGTTTGGTGTCGGCATCCCAGGTGGTCTTCTCGCCGCGGTTGCTCATGGTCCCTCGGCCGCCGGCCACGCCGGCCTCGTCGTAGATGGAGCCGTCGTAGCCGGCGCCGGCGTCGAAGTCGGCCTGGTAGCCGCCCGCGCGGAAGGTCTTCGGATCGAGCACCTTGGAGCGGAACTGAATGCCGGAGTTCCCTTCCGGCTTGGCCGAGCTGCCGTCCGGGGATGCGAACTTGTACTTGATCCGCAGCTCGAAGTCGCTCACCGGCGAGGCGGCCCAGACCAGGAAGGTCTGCTTCGACTTGTCCTTGGTCTCGTGGCCGCTGATGACGCCGTCCTTGACCGACCAGTAGTCTTCCAGTCCCTCCCAGCCGTCGAGGTTCTTGCCGTTGAAGATGGTCCGGAAGCCGTCGGCATCGGGCTTGGGCAGCTCGCGGACCCGCGTCGCGGTGTCCGTCTTGTCCGCGGCTAGGGCGGCGGCACTCAACAGGACCAGCACCGCGGTGGAGAGTGGCTTGAACATGAAGGCTCCTCGTGGGGGTGAACCGAGTTGAACACGGATGATCCTACCCAGGGCTCGGACGGCCGGCAACGCGATGGGGAGCGATTGCCGGCGGCAGGAGTCGTTGCCTCACAATTCCGGTTTTTTCCTTGCACCAGGCCCCAACTCCCCATAGAGTTGAAGATGTCCCGCTGGGAGCGGCCTCGGTGATTGGGCGACACCGGAGAAGCACCAGCGGGACATTTCATTTCCGGCCGGCCCTCTCCCCTTCTCCGCGAGCTGTGCGGGCGGTATCGTGACGGGATTCCTCGCCGCGCTTCCCCAGCAGGAGTCCCGCCAATGCCCGCCGTGCCGCTGTCGCAGGTCGCCGTCCAGCTGCGTCCGGAGGATAATGTCGCCGTCGCCGCCCGTCCGCTGGCCGCAGGGCTGGAAATCCAGGTCAATGGCCGCACCATCACCGTCGATCGTCGCATTGGCCTGGGGCACAAAGTCGCCCTGCGTGCTATCAAGCAAGGCGAGGCGATACTCAAGTACGGGCAGGTCATCGGCTTCGCCGGCCAGGACATCGCGCCGGGTGTTCATGTGCATGTCCATAACGTCAAGGCCGATGCCTTCGAGCGCGATTACGCTTTCTGCCAGGAGTGTCCGCCGCCGCCGCTTCCTCCCGGCACGGACGCACCGGGCTCGCCAGCCGTGCGCAGCTGGCAGGGGTACGATCGCGGTCCGGACCGGGCGGAGCATCTGCGCTACGGCAGCCGGAATTACATCGCCATCATCAGCACCGTCAACTGCTCCGCCAGCACCAACAAGTACATCGTCGAGCGGCTGCGGCGAGCGGCATCCTGAAGCAGTTTCCCAACGTCGATGGCGTGGTGCCGATCACGCACAAGGCCGGTTGCGCCATGCAGTACGACGGCCCTGATCACCGCCAGCTCGACCGCACCCTCGCCGGCTTCGCCAAGCACCCCAACGTGGGGGCCTACATCCTCATTGGCCTCGGCTGCGAAACCGGACAGGCCACGCACCTCATCGAGGGGGAGGGACTCCTTCAACTGAACGGTTCGAGGAAGAAGCCGCTGGTGCTGACGATCCAGGAGTGCGGCGGCATCGCGAAGACGGTTGAGGCCGGCGTCCGCACGGTGGCCGAAATGCTGCCGCGGGTCAACGACATTCGGCGGACCACGCTGACGGCCGACAAGTTGATGCTGGGCACCAACTGCGGCGGGTCGGACGGCAACAGCGGCGTCACCGCCAATCCCGCCGTCGGCGTCGCCTCCGACCTGCTCATCGCCCAGGGGGGCACCAGCATCATCGGCGAAACCAGCGAGATTTACGGGGCGGAACATCTGCTGACCCGCCGCGCCGTCAGCCGGGCCGTCGGCGAGAAGCTGGTCGAGCGCATCAAGTGGTGGGAGTGGTACGCCGGCCTGTTCGGCGCCGAGATCAACAACAACCCGTCGGTCGGCAACAAGGAAGGCGGGCTGACGACGATCTACGAGAAATCGCTGGGCGCCATCGCCAAGGGGGGCAGCACCGCCCTGGTGGACGTGGTCCAGTACGCCGAGCCGGTGAAGGCCAAGGGCTTCGTGGTGATGGACACGCCCGGGTACGACCCGGTGAGCATGACGGGCATCGTGGCCGGCGGGGCGAATGTGTGCGTCTTCACGACCGGCCGCGGCTCCGTATTCGGCTGCAAGCCGGCCCCGTCGATCAAGGTGGCGACCAATACGCCGTTGTATGAACACATGATCGACGACATGGACATCAACGCCGGCGTGATCCTGGATGGGGTGCCGGTGGAAGAGGTGGGGCGGCAGGTCTTCGAGGAGGTGCTGGCAGTGGCGAGCGGGAAGAAGACGAAGAGTGAGATCAACGGGGTGGGGGATGAGGAGTTCGCGCCGTGGAGTATTGGGCCGACGCTATAATGGGGAGGAATGCTCCCGGCGTTGATTGCGGCGGCAGTGACGGGTCAATCGCCTCTGGAGGACTGAGCGATGCGCATTGATCGGCTGGAAGTGAAGAACTTCAAGAAATTCGCAGAGCAGACATTCTCGCTGAATGACCACTTTACGTTGCTCGTTGGTGAGAATGGATCCGGCAAGACAAGCGTTCTGGACGCGCTTTCAGTGGCATTGGGAGTGTGGCTGGTTCGCGTGCCCGATTCCTTGCTGGCTAACAGTCGACGGCCAATCACCATCTCGGAAAAGCGACTGGAGCTGGTACGCACAGGTGACCGCACGCTCTTCCAGGAGGCTAGGGGCGACGTTTCAGTCCGAGCTACCGGCGCTATTTTAGACCATGAGGGAACAGTCTGGGAAGCGCGTATTCCCGCGGGGAAAAGAACACCAAGCTACCTGGGAGCGAAAAAAGCTCTCGAGATCGTGCAGAAAGCCTACGCAAGTGCCCAACGTGGTGAACGTGCGCTGCTGCCGGTGATCGCCTATTATGGAGCAGGGCGAGCCTGGCTTCCGCACAACCGACGTGTCAAGGCGAAGGCGAGGACCAGTGGTCCTGCCCGTCGCTGGGCGGCATTCTACGATTGTCTAAACGAGCGTATCCGTATGGCGGACTTGACCGATTGGTTTCAGGGGGAGGCGATTGCCAAAGGGCACCAGGGCGGTTACCGCCTAGGCTTTGATCACGTGCGATGGGCCGTGGTGCATTGCGTTCCAGGAGCTGACGACATTTGGTATGACGGCGACCGCAAAGAGATCGTACTTTCGACAAATGGTGAGGCTCAGCCATTCAGCAACCTTAGCGCGGGGCAGCGCATGATGCTTTCGCTGGTAGCGGACATCGCGATAAAGGCGGTAACTCAAAACAGTTTCTTGGTAAACCCCAGCGCCCTCGCCACTGCTTTCAGCGAACCCACTCCGCGAGTCCTTCGCGAGACACCCGGCGTGATTCTGATCGACGAACTCGACGTACATCTGCATCCGCGCTGGCAGCGGCGCGTGGCGTCGGACTTGAAGCAAACCTTTCCAAGCATGCAGTTCGTTTGCACTTCGCATTCGCCGCAGGTGATCGGGCAGCTTCTGCCCGATGAGATAAGGCTGCTTGGAAATGAAGGCACGCACGTGCCACAGCGGTCATTCGGCATCGACTCCAGCCGAATCCTGGAGGAGGTCATGGAATCCAAGGCTCGGGACCCCGCCGTGGATGACCGCCTGCGCCTGATGTTTCGTCTGATTGATCAGGAACATTTCGATGAGGCCCAAGTCGTGCTTTCGCAGGTTGAGGCAGAGCTAGGTCCAGACGACCCAGAGGTTACGCGCGCACGTAGCTTAATGTCTTTTCTGGAAAGTACGCCATGAGGACCATCACCAAGGGCGCTGAGCCGGCGAGTCTCACAGAGCACCGTTGCGCTGCTCACGCGGATTATGACAACTACGCCGATAAGGATGCTCTCAGGCAAGCCCTCGTCTCTGAGCAAAGGGGACTTTGCTGCTATTGTCTGGGCAGAATCCGTCCCTCAAGCATTGCCATGAAAATCGAGCACTGGCATTGTCAGGACCATTACCCTACCGAACAGCTGGACTACGGCAACATGCTTGGGGCATGTCTGGGGAACCCGAGCGCGTCATGGCAACAACAGCATTGTGATACCCGCAAGGGCAACCAGAACCTCTCGAAGAATCCCGCCGATGGCTCTTGTCGGGTTGATGCCTTCGTTCGGTTCTTGGGTGATGGGACTATTGAGTCCCGCGGTCGCGAGTTTGACTGCGAGATCAACGTAGTGTTGAATTTGAATGCCAGTTTCTTGAAGAATAATCGCAAGGCGGTGCTCGATGCATTCCAGGCGACGTTGCAGAAGCGAGGCACGCTCGAACGAATAACTATTGAACGATTGCTGGACGACTGGGATGGGCGGTCCCACGCGAATGATCTTCGGCCGTATTGCCAGGCTGTCGTCTACTGGCTGCAAAAACGTCTTATGCGACATTAAGTGTCAGCGTTCGCTAATTCCCCTTCAACGAATTGAACACCAACCCGCTCAGCAATTTCGGATAAAAATACGTCGATTTCGGCGGCATCTTCTCCAGGTTGCCGGCGATCTGCTCGACGTGGCCCATCGTCGCCGGCGGGATCAGGGTCGCCAGGTCGCACTGCTTCCCGGCCATCGCCTCGGTTACTTCCCGCAGCAGATGGACATAGCGGCACTGCGGTGCCGTCTTCAGCCCCTTGGCCAGTAGCTCATTTAGGACCAGGACGTGCAGGATGCTTACCGCCAGTCCGCGCCAGCCCGGGCTGTGCTCTGCCGCCAGCTGAGCCATCAGCGCCGGGCCGCGCAGGCGAGCCGTTTGCCAGACGCCGTCGGCCACGGTGCCGAAGCCGAGCAGGTCCTGGCCGCCGTCCGCCTCGATCAATTCCCACGCCGCCTGGGCCCCGTCACTGCCCTTGCCGGCGATCTCGACCTCGAAGTGCTGGCCCAGCAGGGTGCGCAAGCGATCGGCGGTCAGCCCGGGCAGGCCGGAGACGAGGCGATGGGTCGGCAGAATCGTCAGGCCGGGGTCGCTCATGCCGACAAGCATCATCAGGATGAAGTTGGCGGCCGCCTCGGTGTCGTGGACCTCGCCGGCGCCGCGCCGCTCTTCCAGGTAGTGCAGGCCCGTCTCGTAGCGATGGTGGCCGTCGGCGATGAACACCGGTTTGGGCCCCATCAGCCCGGTGACCGCACTCACGATGCGCTGGTCGCTCACCGGCCACAGGCGGCTGACAACGCCCAGGTGATCGGTCGCCTCCAGGGGCAGGGCCCGGTGGGCCACGTCGTCCAGCGTCCGCTGCACCTGGCCCTCGTCGTCGGGGAAGAGGCCGAAGATTGGGCTCAGGTTCATGTGGGTCGCGTGAAACAGCTTCAAGCGATCCGCCTTGGGGCCGGCCATCGTTTCCTCGTGGGCGTAGATGCGCCCCTGGCCGAACGGCTCCAGGCGGACGCGGGCCAGGAAACCCTTGCGCGTGAAGCGTTTCCCTTCGACCTCGAAATCCTGGTGATAGACGTACAGGCCCCGGGCCGAGTCCTGGGCCAGGATGCCCTCGGCCTGCCAGTCGCGCAGGCAGCGGGCGGCGCGGGTGTAGCGATTGTTGGCCGGTGAGTCCTGCGGCGTTTCCTGGTTAAGTTCCAGGCGGATCACGTTGTAGGGACTGCGCTCGTAGAGCGCCTGCTGCAAGGCCGGGTCGATCACATCGTAGGGCGGAGCGATGACATCGCTGAGGGTGCCGACGCGGCCCAGGTCGTAGCGGAAGGCGCGGAAGCGCGGATGTCGGCCATGACGGGGAGTCCTTGTGCGGGTGGGGGCGGTCGCTATCTTAGCCGTGAGGGAGTGGGCCGCACAGCATGTTTAGCCGTCGCCCTGCGGGCGGCGCGATGTTACATGAATACGGACATTTTAAGTCTGTTATCGGATCGCGTACGGACAGTGCGGGAACGCATCGCCGCCGCCTGCGCCCGCGCCGGACGGTCGCCGGACGAGGTGACGCTGATCGCGGTAACCAAGACCGTCCCCATCGAGATTGCCGCCTTGATGCCGGCGCTGGGCGTCCGCGACCTGGGCGAAAGCCGGCCCCAGGAGTTGTGGCGCAAGGCCGCGGCGCTGCCCACCGCGACCTGGCACCTGATCGGCCACCTGCAACGCAACAAGGTCGCGCAAACGCTGCCCCTGGTGCAGATGATCCATTCCGTCGACAGTCCGCGCCTGCTTTCCGCCCTCGAGGCCGAGGCCGGCAAGCTCGGTCGCCGCCTCGATGTGCTCCTGGAGGTCAACGCCAGCCGGGAGGCGAACAAGCACGGCTTCGCCCCCGAGGAGATCCCGGCGCTGCCTCCTGAGATCGACGGGCTCCACACTATCCGTGTCCGGGGCCTGATGACGATGGCCGCTTATGATCCGGACCCTGAAAAAAGCCGGCCCACGTTTGCTCTGGTGCGGGAGCTGCGCGATCGGCTACGCACCAAGCTCAACCCGGCCCATCCTCTCGACCACCTGTCGATGGGCATGACCAACGATTTCGAGGTGGCCATCGCGGAAGGAGCCACGCTGGTGCGGCTGGGGACCGTGCTGTTCGAGGGACTAGACGCATGATCGCCATCGCCGACCACACTGAGGGCTGCGTCCTACCAGTCCGGGCCCAGCCGGGGCGCGAAAGACGGCGATCCTGGGCGAGCAGGGCGGCGCGCTCAAAGTAGCAGTGACGGCGCCGCCGGAAGACGGTCGCGCCAACAAGGCGCTGATCGAGGCCCTCCGCGACCTGCTCGACTTGAAGCGCTCGCAGGTAGAATTGCTGAGTGGTGCAACCGGCCGCGCCAAGAAGTTCCTCATCCGCGGGCTGTCGAAAAGTGAACTAGAAGAGCGCTTGAATCCTTGGCTCGGTTAGCCCGAATTTCTAATTTTCCTGTGTCCGCTGGGGCGAACCGGCAGCGTGAGTTGCCGGGTAGCACGCCCAAACCCGGCAGCTCACGCTGCCGGTTCGCCAGCCATTGCTGGCGGCGCACCTTTATAGGGGCGCAGCGGTTGGCGGTATGGCGGTAAAGAAATAACTCCTTGTGCCCGTTGGTGTTGCTATACCGCCATCCTTTACCGCCAAGGGGGGGGTTGGCGGTAAAGAATCGTGTGGGCCCCGAGGAGCGATTGCTTACTGGGCCGATGGGTGGTCCGGCGCCTCCGCCCCGTCATTTCCTCTCAACAGACCAACGCCGACCGGGTAGACTGTGTTGATCTTGCTAGGAAGCCTGCGTGGCGACCGCAAAGCCACGCCACCTCGCCCCGACCGCCCGGTACGACAAAACTCGCAACAAGCGGCGCAAGCCGGTAGCGGGCCAGCATTCAGTAACCGTGGTAGTGTCCCCGCGAATGTACCGAACGTGCCGAAGACGCCGGCACTGCGGGACACGCGGCGGGGAAGTTTCGGGGAAGGCTGACGGTTGGCGAGTTTTTCATGGCAAGGACGAGGCGTCTGGCTTTACAATAGGCACCATCGGGTTCAAAAAGGGGTCAGGCCCCTTTTGTGCGAAGCACCCGGAGGGCCGTTCCGGCAAAAGGGGCCTGACCCTTTTTTGAACCCGACCAACAGGCTGAGCGCTCCGCGGCAGGATCACTCAGATTATTCGTGAAGGGGTCTGGCCAATGTTCACATCCCGCCGGCTGATCGCCGTGGGCGGCGCCGTGATGCTCGCAGCGGTTTTCACCTGCGCCTATGTCCTTGGCGAGCCCGCGCGGCCCCGCGCTGACCGTCCCCGAGCCGACGACAAGGAGGGTCTGAAGGATAGCGCCTTCCTGGGCGACGACCTGACCGGCTCCCAGTTCGCCGATAAGCCCGTGGTGACCTACAAGACGAAGGACGGCGCCCTGCTCTTCGCGTTGCAGCTCCAGCCCACCTTGCTGGCCCCGCCGGCCCGGCCGCGCGACCTGGTCATCCTGGTCGACACGACGGCCAGCCAGGCCGGGGGTCACCTGACGGCGGCCACGAAGCTGGTCGAGGCGCTGGTCGCCAAGCTTGGCGACGACGACCGCGTTTCGCTCCGCACGGTGAACATCAAGAGTGCCGACCTGAGCCACGGTTTCCTGCCGCCGCGGACGCTCGACGGTGCCCTGGCCGCCCTCCGCAACGAATTGCCGATGGGGGCCGCCGACTTCAAGACCGCCCTCACCGAAGCCATCAACTCCTTCAAGCCCGACGCCGGCCGTCAGCAGAGCATCATCTATCTGGGCGACGGCATGAGCATCCGCAACCCGCTGGGCGCCGGCGACGTGGCGGCCCTGGGCGAGCGCATGCTCCAGGACCACCTGACCTTCTTCCCCGTGCCGGTTGGTCCGCGCCTGGAGCCGACGACGCTGCACGGTCTGGCCGCCCGCACCGGCGGCATCGCGGTCCGCCTAACGGCCAAGGGCGAAATGGCCACCATCGCCGGGAACCTGCTCGACAGCCTGGCCGCGCCGGTGCTCTACGGGGCCAGCATCGAGCTGCCGGCCGAGATCACCGATCATTATCCCACCGTGTTGCCGCCGCTCCGCGGCGACGCGCCGACGCTGGTTGTCGGCCATGCCAAATCGCTGGACCGGCTGGCGTACACGCTCAAGGGGACCCTGGACGGACGGCAAGAAACGCTCCCGGGCGACCTGAAGGTGCCGGCCCCGGAGCTGGACAACTTTTTCCTGGCCGGCATCGTGCACCAGTGGCAGACCGCCAAGGAGCAGCCGGCCCTGATCCGCGCCGACCGGGCCCTGGCCTTCGCCCTGGAGCAGAACCAGCTGACGCGGGCCGACCTGCTGGCCCAGGGGCAGTGGGCCTTGCAAGAGAATCGCTACGACATTGCCGCCGCCCTGTTCGGCCAGGCCCGCGATCTCGACCCGACCAGCGTCGAGGCCAAGGCCATGGTCGATCTGGTCGAGAAGCTGCGTGACGGCAAGATCACCCGCGAGCAGCTGCGCGACCTGCTGCCCAAGAAGAAGCAGCCGGGCGTCGGCAAGGCGGAGCGGAACGACGACATCCACCTGGCGGCCTTCGTCGAGGCGGATGACCAGCCCGGCCCGGTGGCTCCGGCCGTCGGTGGCGACGATATCCTGCAAGAAGCCCGCCGCCGCCAGGCCGTCGAGGACCAGAAGGCCAGCGCCCTGGTCGACGACGTGATGCGCTCGGCGATGCGGAACCTGCCCCGCGACCCGGACGCCTCGCGCGACTACCTGAAACGCACCCTGGAAGCGATCCGCACCGATCAGAACCTGAGCGCGGTGACGCGCGAGAAGCTGAGCCGCCGCCTCGAAGCCAACCTGGCCGATGCGGAAATCCGCGGCGAACGGATCAAGCGCGACCAGTCCACCCGCCTCCAGCAAATCGCCCTGGCCGAGGAAAAGAAACGCATGGCCGGCGCCACCCAAGCGATGGAGGACCGCGTCGCCGAGCGCATGCGCGTCTTCCACAACTTGATGATGCAGGCCCGCGAGGACGAAGCCTATCACCAGGCCCAGGACATCCGCCAGGACCTCATCAACCAGGGTGCCCCGGTACCCGAGGCGGTGTCGTCGGGGTACCTGATCGGGAAGGTTGGCTACAATCTGCGTGAAATCCGCGAGCTGCGCCGGGTTCGCGAGGAACGGCTGCTGTTGGCCCAGCTTGGCGTGGAACGCTCGCACGTGCCGTTCCCCGACGAGCCGCCCATCCAGTTCCCGCCCACGCCCACCTGGAAGGCCCTCACCGACCTGCGCAAGGACAAGTACGAATCGAGCCGCCTGATCGGCGGGCAGTCGAAAATCTCCGAAGACCTCCTCAAGCGCATGAACGCGCCGGTCACGTTCGGCGGCATTGACGACCCAGAGACCAAGATCGACGATGCCATCAGCTACCTGGAACGGGCCTACCAGATCAGCATCACCTTCAACGAACAGGCCTTCAAGGACGAGATGTTCGAGATCCGCGACAAGGCCGTCGGTAAGGCCATCCCGAAGATGAGGAATGTGGCCCTGTCCACCGTGGTGCGGAAAGTGCTGGAGCGCGTCAACGCTCCCTCGGGTACGACCTGGCTGATTCGCAACGGCGAGATCGAGATTACCACGGGCCGTTATGCCGCCTCTGAGAAAGCCATTGTCGCCTACCCGATCGCCGACCTGGCCATTCCGATCACCAACAGCCAGCAGCAGAACAGCGTGCTGCAGCCCGGGCAGCTGTTCGGGTTCCAGGGCGGCTACGGAGCCCTTGCGGGCGTGGCCGGCCTGGGCGGGCTCTTGGGCGTCGGGGGCGCGCTGGGTCTGGGCGGCGCCGGTCTGGGCGGCGCTCTTGGTCTGGGTGGTGCTCTGGGTCTGGGCGGTGCCGGCATCGGCGGTGCTCTGGGTCTGGGTGGTGCTCTGGGTCTGGGCGGTGCCGGCATCGGCGGTGCTCTGGGTCTGGGCGGCGCCGGTTTGGGCGGCGCCGGTTTGGGCGGGGCCGGCATCGGCGGCGGCGGCATCGCCGGCGTGGCCGGCATCGGTGGCTTCCAGGGACTCGCCGGCATGGGCGGCGGCGGGGCCAACGTCGGCCTGGGGGCCGCCGGCGGTACTCAGGCCCCCCTCCTCGTCACCATGATTACCCAGCTCGTCGGCGAACCCGACGAGTGGGCTCCCCTCAGTCCGCTACAAACCATCGGCATCCCCAAGCAGCCCGGCGGCGATCCCGATGATCTCGAAAAGAAGCCGTATCGCAATGCTCTGGCGTTCTATCCGCCGGCGCTGGCGCTGGTGGTGAAGGGTTCGTCGCGCATCCAGACCCGGTCGTCGCCGCCGAACTTCAAGTTCGGCGCTGCGGACATGGGCGCCCTCGACGGGCCGCGCAACCCGAAGGTACGCGTTGCCGGCGCCGGTGGGGATCGCCCCGACCGCGTCAACAAGAAGTTCCCGCTCGCCGATGCCGACCCGAAGGTCATCTGGCAGGAGGCCATCGCCAAGGGCATTGAAGATCCCGGCCTGATCGTCGCCTGCTCCGACTTCTTGGCCCTGATGAAGAAGTGGGACCACGCGGTGGAGCTGCTCAAGGCAAACCTGCGGCTGGGGATCATCGTGCGGCCGTGGGTGTACGAGGCGCTGGCCGTGGCCCTGCGGGAGACGAAGGCGTCGGCGGAGGAGATCGAGCGGGCCGAAGTGTCGGCCGCCGACCTCGAGCCGCTCGATGCCCAGGGCTTCCTCAAGGCGGCCAAGGCGCTGCACCAGGAGCATCCCGAGGCGGCGCTGGCCTTCTGCCGCCAGGCGGCCCTGCTCCAGCCCAACGTGGCCGCCCCCTATCGCGATGCCCTGGCCTATGCCGAGAAACTGAAGGATACGGACGGCATGGACTGGGCCGCCAGCCATCTGCTGGTCCGGGACTGGCCGGCTGACAACGACAAGCTCCACTCCAGTGCCACCGAACGCATCACGGCCCTGGCCGGCAAGCTGGCCGACACCGGCGCAAGGACGCCGGCGAAAAACTGCTCGCCCGCCTGCAACAAAGCCGGCGGCGCGACCTGGAGATCACCCTGGTCTGGCAGGACTCCGCCGACCTGGATCTGCGCATCGAAGAGCCGACCGGCAGCTTCTGCTCGTGGCGCAACCGCCAGACGGTCGGCGGCGGACTGCTGCTCGGCGGCGAAATCGGCACCCGCAAGGAAACCTACGTGGTCGCCGAGGCCTACCCCGGCACCTACAAGGTGAATGTCGATCGCGTCTGGGGCCATCCGCTGGGCGACAAGGTGCAGCTGCGCATTGTCCGTCACAAGGGAACGCCCGCGGAACGGGAGGAGTTAGTGACGGTCGATCTCAAATCCGACAAGCCGATCCTGGTGAGCCTGGAGGGCGGTCGTCGCACCCAGATGGCGGACGTGCCGCCGCCGGCGGCTGCCGAACGCCTGGCCAGCAGCACCGCGCCCCCGACCAGCGCCGACGCCATTAGCCAGCTCCAGCGGCTGGCCGATCCGACCGGCTACGCCGGCACGGAGTCCTCGTTTGGCGCCGACGGACTGGGCGTGGTGGCGGAGGGCAAGATTCCCGAGCCCAGCCCGCGCGATGAGCTGGCCTACCAGACGCGCGTGGCTCCGTTCGCCACCAACAGCATCGACGCCACGGTGCAGGCGGTGATCTCCGCCGACCGCCGCTACGTCCGCTTCTCGCTGGCACCGAGCTTCAATGTCGTCACCGGGACGCACCTGCAATCGGCCCTGATCCGCAACCCGATCATCCCCGGCTTCCCGACGCCGTGATCGGAGCGGAGCAACGTAACAACGAACAGGCCCGCGGGTCGCCCCCGCGGGCCTTTTTGCTTAAGCCCGTGGCGCCAGCCAAGGGCGAGTCGGCCCGCCCTTGGCTGGCGCCGCAGGCTCGCCCTCAAGGTTTCCGAGCGCTCGTACCAATGGCCAAAGGCCCGGGCGACCCGCGATCGGATCGCCCCGGCCCTTGCTGGTGATGGCCGCACCGGCACTCTCGCCGGCGCGAGACCGTGAATCAGCTCCCGGCCGTGTTGATGGTCGAGCCGACCAGGTTGAACGTGCCTTCGGCGTTGGAACCCAGCGCGCTGATGGCCGCGATGCAGACCACGATGATGAGGGCCAGCATGACCGCGTACTCGACGGCCGTCGGGCCGTCTTCCGACTTCAGGAACTCCCGCACGAAGTGACCGATCTTGCTCATCTTCTCGTCCCCTTTGGCAATGAACGCCAGACGAAATGGTGCACTGCAGCCGGGGCCCGTTTCCCGGCGGCAACCCTGGAACGGCAGGGCGACGGCTTACAGGCCGGCGCCGGCTGCCATGTTAAGGCCGACTGGACCTTCTCTTCTCGGTCCGCAGGGCGAATAGTGGGGAGGGAGTCAGAGACAAGCTCGCTCATCCTGGCAACCGCCCGGCGGATAGAGGGGTCAAGGGCCGCCGGGTGACACGCCCAGTGCTGGCGAGCGTGTCGTTGTCGAGGATGAAAGGCGATCACTACAGCTTAGGTCCCAGTTGGCCCGAGTCAAACGCGATCTGCTCGATTTTGCACGCCCGACGATGGCCGCCGCGCAAAATGAGACACCACGGGCGTTGAATTGAGCCTGGGCCGGAGTGCCCGACCGAGTTGTGCCGCAAAATGCTACACCGGGATCGGCTTCGGTTATACTGTCCGCTGACCAATGCGTCGAAAAGGCTTGGACTCCGGGTAGCCGAACTCGCCAGAGTTCGGGTTTTCTGAAGTCTGGCGACTTCAGCTACCCAAGATCTTACTGTTGACGGCGCACCAGCCGCTTGGCGGGCCGCGAATCTTTGGAGTGAGGAACGCCATGTCGAGAACGCCGCGAGAACGGTATCCGGATCATCCGGACGATGACGAGTTCGAGCAACCGCGCTCGGGCGGCAACTCCCTGCTCTGGATTCTGCTGGTCGGCGGGGGCGTGTTGGTGGTTGGCGTCATCTTCGTGGCCGGTCTGGGCGCCTTTTACCTGGCCGCCGCGGCCGGGGGCGGCCCAATGCCGGGGGCGGGCGGGCCGGTCCTGGCGGCTCCCGCCGGAGAGACTCGCACCTTCGTCGGCCATACCTCCGAGGTGGTGAGCCTGGCCGTTTCGTCTGACGGCCGCCGGGCGGTTTCCGGCGGGCTGGACAAAACCGTCCGCCTCTGGGACCTGAACTCCGGCCAGGAACTTTGGCGCTTTGACGGACATACCGACTGCGTTGAGTGTGTGACTTTCCTTCCGGACGATCTCACGATTGTCTCGGGCAGTGCCGATCGGACCCTGCGCTACCTGGACGCCGCCAGCGGCAAGGAATTGCACCGCTACGATTTCCCTGCTGGGATCGGCTATGTACTGCGGCCCATCGGATTCCGAAGGCAACTGCTGTTCGCCACGCGGGACAAGGTGATTCACCGCTGGGACATGGTGGCCGGGCGGGAGGTGCAATCCCAGCGCTTTCATGCGGACACGACCACGCCGGCCTGGATTGTCGCCTTCTCGGCAGATGGCCAGCGGGCCATCTCCAGCGGCGAGGACCGGACGATCCGGCTGCTGGACCTGGAACGCGGCAAGGAGATTTGCTGGATCGTGGAAGGCAGCCTGGCCCAGGGCGGTGCCTTTGCCCCCGATGGCCGGTCAGCGGCCACCTGCGGCGAGGGTCAGTTCATCCGCATCTGGGATGGGTTGAACGGCAAGAAGCTGGGCCGTTATGCCGCGCAGCTGGACGCGCCAATCGATCGCGTGGCCTTCTCCACGGATGGGCGGCGTCTGCTGTCCTGCAACCAGGCAGGGCTGCTGCGCCTGTGGGACGTGGCCTCGTGCCGTGAAATCGACCAATTCCAGGGGCACCTTGGCCCGGTCAAGCAGCTGACCTTCTTGCCGGGCGGCCAGGGCGCTGTCCGCGGGGCACGACGGCACGGTGCGGCTGTGGCAGTTGCCGGAATAAGTGCCCCCCTATCATGGGGACGGCATCGGCTCGGGGGTCGGCAGAGGCGGCAGATCGTCGATTGTGTCCAGCTCCGCGTCCTGCGCCTTCGGGAGGCGCCGAGTCCGATGCAGTTGTCTTGACGGGCAGCGGGGTCTTTTGGATCGTCCAGTCGGGACGCCGGCGGTCGAGCAGCCAGCCGGGTTCCAGGAGGCAGTCCGAGCCGCGGGAGCGGAGGCTCTCGGGCACAATCCCCGGCATGGCCAAGGCGGCATCGACTTGGTTCAGTACCGGGACCAGCGGGCAGGTGCAGGTATCGCCCACCAGGGTCAGCGAAAGTTCCGTGGCCACCAGGCCGGCGCCCACGAGCAGCACGGCCGGGTAGAGGACGAGGAGAGCAATCGCCGCCTTGCCCGAGGCGCCCGCGTGAAGGCCAGTAGGATTTAATGCCGGAGTCGGTTCGTCCAGCAGCTTCCTGTCCCGGGCGATGCCGCCGTAGGGTTCCCGGCCGCGACCTTCGAGGTCGAGCAGGTTGGCCATCGTCCCGCAGCCGGCGGCCAAGAACACCGCCACCAGGGCCGCGGCGGCGCCGAGTTTTCTCATGGCCTGCTCCCTGTTTCGGACCGCTGCGCGGCGGCAGCATAGCGTCGGCCCCGTGCCGGTCAAGCCCGGGCCGGGTCCCAAGACATGGCAGCCAACAAAGAATCCCCGGATAGCCTCTTCCCTTCCGGTCCTACCTGCGTTACCTTGCGGCCAGGCCCGCCGCGCACGCGGGCTGACTCCATGCACACCACCTGGGACGAAAGGAACACACCGCAATGGGGGTCAATGCACCACTCAACCGCAAGCTTCGCATGGCCCTGGTGGGCGGGGGGCAGGGGGCCTTCATAGGCCGCGTCCACTGCATTGCGGCCATTCTCGATAACCGTGCGTCCCTCGTCGCCGGCGCCCTCTCCTCCGACCCCGCCAAGTCCAAGGCGTCGGCTCCGGACTACGACATCAAGCCGGAGCGAGCCTACGGGTCGTACCAGGAGCTGGTCGAGAAGGAAAAGAAGCTGCCGGAGAGCGAGCGGATCGACTTCGTCTCGGTGGCCACGCCGAACCACACGCACTTCGAGATCGCCAGGGCGGCGGCGGAGGCCGGTTTCAACGTCATGTGCGACAAGCCGATGACCTTCGACCTGGCCCAGGCCGAGGAGCTGGCCCGCATCGTCCAGAAGACCGGCGTCGTCTTCGGCGTGACGCACAACTACACCGGCAATCCGCTGGTGCGGCAGGCACGCGACATGGTCAAGGCCGGCGAACTGGGCGAGATCAACGCCGTGCGGGCCTTTTACATTCAGGGCTGGCTGCGCACGCGGCTGGAACAGGGCGGCCAGAAGCAGGCGAGCTGGCGGACCGATCCGAAGCGCTCCGGGGCAGCCGGCTCCTTCGGCGACATCGGCACTCATGCCTACAACCTGGGCCGATTCATCACCGGCCTGCTGCCGGAGCAGGTGTCCTGCTTGCTCAAGACCTTCGAGCCCGGCCGGCAGCTCGATGATTATGGCACGGCCGCCATCCGCTTTGCCAACGGCGCTCTCGGCACCGTGACCGCTTCGCAGATCTCTCACGGCCGCGAAAACGACCTGTGGATCGAGATCGACGGCACCAAGGGGTCCCTGGAGTGGCACCAGGAGGAGCCGAACAAGATGATCGTCCGCCAGAACGGCAAGCCGCACGCGATCTACACCCGCGCTGGCGGCCCGTACCTCGGCGAGACGGCGGCCCGCTCGACCCGCATCCCCAGCGGCCACCCGGAGGGGTACCTGGAAGCGTTCGCGAACATCTACATCGCCGCTTATGATGACATGGCTAAACGAGCCGCCGGCCAGAAGTTCGACACCGCGCACAGCCTCTACCCCAACGTCAGCGACGGGGTGGACGGCATGAACTTCGTCGAGAAGTGCGTCGCCAGCTCGAAGGACAACGGACACTGGCTGTCGTTGAAACACCCGCTGTGCCGGAGCTAACCAAAGCTGAGCCGCGCACGCAGCGGAGCGGAGTAAGCGGCGCCTGGCAGCCGCTTACTCCGCTCCGCTGCGTGCGCGGCTCAGAAGGAGTCACACCCATGCGAACCTCTCATCGCTGCGTCGCGGCCATCGCCGTGGCGCTGCTGTTGTCCGGGCCACTCGCCGCCGCGGGCAAGCTCGAAGTCAAGACGGTCGAAGGTCAACCGCTTGGCGAAAACGCCAAGCGCCTGCTCGACGCGCTCGACTTCCTCGGCGCCCCATTGCCGAAGGAAACCGCCGACGCCGTCAAGGCGGCTGCCAAGGAGCGCGACGCCGCGAAGCTCCAGGAACTGCTCGACCCGCACGTCCTGGTACAGGTGACCATCAATCCGGAGTCGCGCGTCAAGGTACTGCGCGGACCGGCGGCGGCGAAACTCCAGCAACATGGCTACGTCCCCGCGATCTTCAAGGTCGTCAACGAAGGGGGCGTCAAGAGCAAGCTGAACATCACCAGTCCGCAGGCCGGCCCGATCGTGTCGGGAGGTTTCGCCGGAGACAAGATCAAGGCCGACAAGGATCGCTTCCTCGACGTGGACCTATACCGCAGTCCGCCGATGACCGCGACGCTGAGCGGCCTCAAGGTCGAGTACGTCCTCGGCCTGATCTACAGCAACGAGGCCGGCAAACACGAAGTCACGCTGGGCTTTGACGTGGGACAGGGGACACAGGACCTGGGCTTCCGCGGCGAGGTGCCGATCCTGTTCGACATCCGGCCGGCGATTGCCGTCCAGCTGTCGATCCGCGATTTCGACGGCACCCCCACCACCGGCCGGTTCACCTTCCGCGACAAGGCGGGGCACGTCTTCCCATCGCGGGCCAAGCGTCTGGCGCCGGACTTCTTCTTCCAAGACCAGGTGTATCGACACGACGGCGGCACCGTCCTGTTGCCGCCTGGCGCTTTGACCATGACCTACGGCCGCGGACCCGAGTACCGGCAGCTCCAGCGCGAGATCACCGTGCCCGAGCAGGGCGAAGCCAAGGTGGCGGTGAAGCTGGAGCGCTGGGTCAATGCGATGGATTATGGCTGGTATTGCGGCGACCATCACATCCATGCCGCCGGCTGCGCCCATTACACCAACCCAACCGAGGGCGTCTTTGCCCGGGACATGTTCCTGCACGTCAAGGGCGAAGGGCTCAACGTCGGCTGCAACCTGACCTGGGGACCGTGCTACGACTTCCAGCGCCAGTTTTTCGAACCGACCATCAACAAGATCAGCGAGCCGATGACGGTTATCAAGTACGACATCGAGGTGACCGGCTTCGGCTCGCAGGCGCTCGGCCACGTCTGTCTGCTCAACCTGCGCGACCAGACCTACCCCGGCTCGGACGGCACGGCAACCAAGGGTTGGCCGACCTGGACCACGCCGGTGATGAAATGGGCGAAGGCGCAGGGGGCCGTCACCGGCTACGCGCACTCGGCCAGCGGGCTGGTGCTCCATGACTCGGCCAGCTGCGCCCGGCAACTCCTGTCGCTGTACGACACCAACGGCGACGGCCGGCTGAGCCAGGACGAGGCCAAGAAGGCGGTCTTGCCCGAGCCGTTCGCCGCCATCGACAAGGATGGCGACGGCTTCCTCACCGCGAAGGAACTGGCCGACAGCGTCACTCGCACCCGCGAGAAGCTGCCCAACCTGATCGTGCCACCGATGGACGGCATCGGGGCCCAGGAAATCTGCGTCACCGCGCAGCAGGACCTCTGCGATTTCATCAGTGCGATGGACACGGCCCGCGTACCGGAGTGGAATTGCTGGTATCACATCATGAACTGCCGGCTTCCCGCTCAAGGCCAGCGGCGAAACCGATTTCCCGTGCATCAGCGGCAGCCGGGTCGGCCAGGGCCGCGTCTACGTTCAGCTGGGCAAGGTCGACAAGGTGGACTTCGGCGCCTGGTGCGAGGGGATTGCCAAGGGTCAGTCCTACGTCTCCGACGGCTACGCCCACGCCTTGCAGTTCACGGTCGCCGGCAAGCCGGCAGGCGGCGAGGTGGCACTGGACAAGCCGGGATCGGTGGCGGTCAAGGCCCGGGTGGCTTTCGCTGCCGACATGCCGCTAGGCACCTCCAACGGCGGCCAGCTCCCGGGGGGACCGATGCGGAAGGTCGAGTTGATCGTCAACGGCGTGGCCGTCGCCTCAAAAGAAGTCGCCGCCGACGACAAGCCGCACGACATCACGTTTGATGTGGACATCGCCCGCAGCAGCTGGGTGGCCTTGCGGCACTTCCCGCAGATGCACACCAACCCGGTCAACGTCATCGTGGGCGGCAAGCCGATCCGGGCCTCGCGCAAGCAGCGCCCTGTGGTGTGCTGCCACCATCGAGCAGCTCTGGGTGGTGCGGCAGAAGAACATCGCCGAGGCGGAGCGCGCCGAGGCGGACAGGACGTTCCGCAAGGCGATCGAGGCCTATCACAAGATCGCGGCGGAATGCCCGGAGGGGAGTTGACCGATTCATCGTTTCGCGCTCGCGGCGTAGCGCGGCGAGCGCGAAACGATGAATCGTTCACCGCGAATTGGACCCCGGCTTGGTGTAGGTCCGCTTGTCGCGGAGGGGGCGGGTTTCGAGGCGGCGGCGGCCGTTCACGTCCAGCGGGCCGCCAAGGACCTTCATCGCCTTGTCGGTATTCGACACCTTGAAGATGCCGACGGTTCGGCCGTTGCGTCCGCCGCTGCTGCAATAGGCGTATTCGATGTTGATGCGCTCGGCACCGAGCAACTCGCAGACGTGGGCCAGCGCTCCGGGCTGGTTGCGCAGCTCCACGACCAGCACGTCGCTCTGGGCATGCGGGATGTTCAGGGCGTTCAGCACCTGCTCGGTGTGGGGCACGTCGTTGACCACCACCCGCAGGACGCTGTGCTCGTGGCTGTCCATGACGGTGAGCGCGGTGATGTTGATCTTCTCGCGGGCCAGGGCCGACAGGACGTTGGCCAGGCGGCCGGGCTTGTTCTCCAGGAAGACGGAAATCTGTTTCGTTGTTGCCATCGACCAACCTCCCCTGGTTGACTGGTCGTCGGTTGGGCACCCGGCGGACCGAATGTACTTGCCGCGCTGCGCCCTGCCATTTTAGACTGACTGGCGTGGCGGTCCAGCAAAACCCGGAGTCTTCGCGTGCTCAATCAGCCCACGCAGCCCCACCGCCAGGCACAGCCCGCGCCCGCGGCCGAGGGAGGCGCGGCCACCCTTTGAGTCCCTGCCCAATCCGTGGAGGCTCCCACTCCCGCTCCCGGCACCCCCGCCATCGCACCCGCCGGTGCCTATATTGAAGAACGGTTGCGCGGGATGCTACAATGGTGCGGCTTGAGGAACGGCCGGCCTGGACCCCCCAGGACCACGAGGCTCCAGCCCGACCGACGGAAGGCGTGTTGAGACAAGATGCTACAGCCTGCGGCCGATCCCTATTGATCGGCTGCAGGAGAAGGAGTGCACCCGGTGCAAATCAAGATCTCCGCGCGACACGGTCATTTAAGCGAGGCGACCCAGCAGTTCATCCGGGACAAGGCGGAAAAACTGACGCGCCTCTTCGAGCGGCTGACGATCATTGAAGTGACGGTCGATCTGAAGACCGAGGGCCAGGCGTGGGTCGAGTTCCTGGTGAAGTCGGAGCACAAGCACGATTTCGTCGCCCACGAGAGCCACGCCGATCTGCTGGCGGCGGTGGACCTGGCGCTGAGCAAGCTGGAGATGCAGGTGCGCCGCCACAAGGAGAAGCTCCAGGACCGCCGACGGACCCCATCGGCCGGGGACGTTGCCCGGACACCCCCCGCAGCGGAAACCGGCGAGCAGTGAGGGGTGGCCCCACAAGCCTCTCGCCTCCGTACTGGGGGAGAGGGGTTGGGGCTGATGGGCGTTGAACTTCGTAGCTGAACTCTGGCGAGTTCAGCTACGAGGAGCCCCTCATCCCCTCTCCCTGGAGTACCGGGGCGAGGGGAGCTTATGGAACAGCCTTGGAGGGAGATCCCGAATGCACATGTCTGATTTCGTGGTCCGTGACGCGATCCTCCCCGACCTGAAGGCGACCACCAAGGACGGGGTTATCCGCGAGATGGTCGAGGGGTTGCGCGGGGCGGGGCAGTTCAAGGGGGCCGACCCCGAGGACATCGTGCGGGCCGTCCTGCGCCGGGAGTTGCTCGGCTCCACGGGGATCGGCCGGGGCGTGGCCATTCCCCACACCAAGCATGCCAGCGTGGACAAGCTCGTAGGCACCGTGGCGCTGTCGCGGGGCGGCGTGGCTTTCGACAGCCTGGACGGCGAGCCGGTTCACGTGTTCGTGCTGCTGATCTCGCCCCAGGACCGTCCCGGGGACCATCTGCGCGCGCTGGAGAACGTCTCCCGCAGCCTGCGCGACGATGTCTTTGTGCGGTCGTTGCGCGGGGCAGCCACCCGCGAGGCCATTTGGGCCCTGCTCGAAGAAGCCGACCACAGTTAACGACTGTTTGGACCCCGGGCGGCGTGGGCTGATGACCACCGAACGGACTTGGTGACCGTATGACCGGCAAGCCAACTGGCACCTGTCCCCCGCAGGCCGGTTTCCCTGGTGCGGGTAGGGCGACAGGCGCGAGCGCTTCCCTGCCTGAGGGCCCGGATGCCATGAGTGGCAACTCCTTTCAGCAGACTGTGCGGATCACCAACCCCAACGGGTTCCACATGCGCCCGATGAAGGAGTTTGTGGAGCTGGCTCGTGGCTTCCAGTGCGACATCCGCGTGTCGCGCGACGACCGCACGGTGGACGGCAAGAGCATATTCGAGTTGCTGGGCAGCATGTTGACCCCCCAGGGGGGCGAACTGTTGGTGCAAGCGACCGGTATGGACGCGCGCGAGGCGGTCGCCGCCCTGGTGGAACTGATTGAGAAATCGAATACGGCAGACGCTCCCGAGGTGCCGCTGCCGCCGAAAGGGTAAAACAGTGGCTAGTGGCCAGGGTCTAGTGGCTAGAAAACGCCACCTGTCTTTTCTAGCCACTGGCCACTAGCCACTGGGCACTATGGAAATAAAGCGTGGCATCCCCGTCTCGCCGGGCGTGGCCATTGGCCCGGCGCTGGTGCTGGACACCGATTGGTTCCGCATTCCGCAGCGCACCGTGGCGCTGGAAGCGGTGCCCGAAGAGCTGCGCCGCCTGCGTCAGGCCCTCGCCGCCGCCGCTGCGGCCGCCCGCGAACAGCAAGCGACCATCACCGATCGCCTGGGCAAGCAGTACGGCGCCGTCTTTGGTGCCCATGCCTTCCTCATCGAGGATCCCAGCCTGATCCGGGAGATCGAGACGCTCATCAAGGAGCAGCGCTTCGCTGCCGAGTATGCCATCAGCCGCGTCATTCGCCGCTATGCCAAGGCGCTGGAGAGTATCGAGCGCGGCCATCTGAGCACGCGGGCCGCCGACCTGTTCGACATCGAACGCAACGTGCTGGAACACCTGCTCGGCCAGCGCCGCGAGGCCCTGCGCAACCTGCATCAGCCGGTGGTCATCCTGGCTCACGACCTGACGCCGAGCGAGACGGCGACGCTGGATCGGGCCATGGTCCACGCCTTCGTCACCGAGGCGGGCGGGCGGGCCAGCCATACGGCCATCATGGCCGGCCGGCATGGAGATCCCCGCCGTCGTCGGCCTGGGCAAGTTCGTCACCGATGTCTCCGGCGGCGATCCGGTCATCGTCGACGGCAACCGCGGCATCCTGATCCTCGACCCCGATGCCGAGACCCTGGCCCGGTACGAGACGGCCCGCACCACCTTTCGAACGTCACGAGAGTGCCCTCGTCGGCCTGCGCGACCTGCCGGCCGAAACCCGCGACGGCCACCGCATCCAGCTCCTGGGCAACATCGAATTCCCGACCGAGGCCACCCACTGCCTGGAGCGCGGCGCCGGCCGGCGTCGGCCTGTACCGCACCGAGTTCCTCTACCTGGGCAAGGATCGCGACCCCACCGAGGAGGAACACCTCGAGGCCTACCTGGCCGTCCTGAAAGCCCTGGGCCCGGGCAAGCCGGTGGTGATTCGGACCCTAGACGTGGGGGCCGACAAGTTCGCGCTCCCGGCCGAGTCGGCGGTCCACGAACGCAATCCGTCCCTCGGGCTGCGCAGCGTTCGCCTGTGCCTGCGGAATTTGACCTTGTTCAAAACCCAGATGCGTGCGATCCTAAGGGCCAGTGCCCTCGGCGACGTCCGCATCATGTTCCCCATGATCGGCACGCTGCTGGAGCTGCGCCAGTGCAAGATGATCCTGGCCGAGGTCAAAGAGGACCTGGAAGACGAAGGCATCGCCTTCAACCGCGATTTGCCGGTGGGGACGATGATTGAGGTCCCCTCGGCGGCGTTGATGGCGGAGCAAATGGCACGAGAGGTCGATTTCTTCTCCATCGGCACCAACGACCTGACGCAATACACCCTTGCTGCCGACCGGACGAATGAAACCGTGGCCGTCCTTTACAACCCCGGCGATCCCGCCGTGCTGCGGCTGATCGAGATGGTGGTGCAGGCGGCCAGGAACCACGACGTTCAGGTGAATGTCTGCGGGGAGATGAGCGGCGATCCGATTTACACGATGTTGCTGCTGGGCCTGGGGCTGCGGCAGCTCAGCGTTACGCCGCACAACATTCCGGAGATCAAGAAGATCATCCGTTCTGTGACCCTGGAAGAAGCCACGCAGGTCGCCCACGAGGCCATGCGCCTGGAAACGGCGCGTGATGTGAATAATTACCTGCGGGATCAGACCCGTCGGATCCTCCCGGAAGCGGTGAACTGAGCCGGGCTGTTCGCCCCCGCCCCCGTACTGGGGGAGAGAGGCAACACAACTCCGGCCCGCAGACCGATCGCCGTGCCCCGGCCGCCGGGCGGAGGACCTTCCTCTGTTTCCCTGATTCGGCGTGCCGGCTCACGACCTTCCATCTGCCACGGCCGGGTCCCCCTCTGTCTGCCGCCATCGATGGTTGCGGCGCTGCGGTTGTCCAACCGCGTCGCCCGGTATGTGGGACTCATGGCCCCTGATCCGGCCCAAGCTGCTCTGCCGTCGCTCCTCGCGGGGCCCCCTGCGCCTGTCCGCGAGAAAGTTCGCGTCCGCTTCCGCAAGGGAGGCGACCTGCGTCTGGTCAGCCATCACGATCTGATGCGGACATTCGAGCGCATGCTCCGCCGCGCCGCCCTCCCCTTCCACTCCAGTGAAGGCTTCCATCCCAAGGCCCGCTTCGTCTTTGCCCTGTCGCTGCCCCTGGGGATCGTCGGCTGCGAAGAGGTCGTCGAGCTGGAGCTGGACGAGGCCGTCGCCCCGGAGGAAGTCAAGGCTCGCCTGAGTGCCCGCACCTGCCGGGCCTGGAGATCCTGTCGGTCCGGCGGGTGGAATCGCGCCGGGCCGCCCAGGTCCGGCGCATGACGTACCGCATCCCCTTGCTGCCGGAACAGGAAGCGGGCCTGGCGGAACGGATCGCGATAGTTCTTGGGTCGGCCGCTTGCCTGTTCGAGCGCATCCGGCCCCAACCCAAACAGATCGATTTGCGAGCGTATATCGACCAGTTGCGCTGGATGCCCGGCGCTCTGGAAATGGACCTGTGGGTCAAGCCTACCGGCACGGCCCGGCCCGACGAGGTGCTGAGCCTCCTGGGACTGAAGGACGTGCTGGAAGCCGGGGCTGTGATCGAGCGCACCCGGCTGGAATTAGAAGACGAAACACCAAACCCGGCGAGCGGCGCGGCGTAAGCCCGCCGGTGAGCACCGGCGGGCTTAGACCGCGCCGCTCGCCGACAACGACATTACGGCCCATTCACGAAGGTAACTGAGCGCATGAAAAAGGAAATGCTGATCAACGTGTTGCAGCCCGAGGAGTGCCGCATCGCCATCCTGGAAGATGGCGTACTCGAAGAGCTGTACGTGGAACGAACCAGCCACGAAAGCTACGTCGGCAACATCTACAAGGGCCGGGTGGTCAACATCGAGCCGAGCATTCAGGCGGCTTTTGTCGATTTCGGCGTCGGGCGCAACGGCTTCTTGCACGTCTCCGACGTCGAGCCGGCCTACTACAAGCACCTGGAACAACGGCGCAGCGAGGGGCGTGGCGAACGCCGCGGCTCGGGCCGCGACCGAGATCGAGGGCGCGATCGCGACCGGGGGCGGGGCTATGGTCCGCCTCGGGGCGAGGACCGCGGCCGCCGCGAGCCGCCGCCCGAGTTTGCATCGCCCCCTGCCGAGGCGGACGACCTGGCCGACGTGACCTTCGGCCGGGATGATGCCCCAGCGGGCCCGCTCCCGGAGCAGGACCTGTTCTCGGCGCCCGCGTCAACCGAGCAGCCGCGTGCGGAGGCGGAGTCCGTCCTCAGCGAGGCGCCGGAGGCTACGTCGCCGCGCGGCCGCCGGTCACGCGGTGGCTCGCGCCGTCGTCGCCCTGCTGAAGAAACGCAGGCCGAGTCGCCCGCGCCCGAGTCGGGCCAAGCTGCCGACCAGCCGCCGCCGGACGATGGACCCCGCCTGATGGAATCGGCCGAACGACGCACCGACGAGAACGACGAGGAATCGGGCGAAGGGAAGGCGGCGCCGCGCCTCTCCTGGACGAGGACGACGACCTGTTTTTCCGCGCGGCTCCGAGACCGAGGAGAGCGCCCCGGTGCGTGCCGAACCGCGGCCCGTCCCCGTGGCCGAGGATGCGGGATTCTTCGAGCCCGACGATGTTCCACCCGCGGAGCCAGCGCGTGAGGAGCGCGGCGCCGAGGACGAGGATCTCGTCGAGGACATCGCTGAGGAACGCATGGACGAGTTCGACGTCGATGAATTCGACGACGGTCCGCCGCGGGGCGCGCGAGGAGGGTCGCCGCGGCGATCGCGATCGGCGTGGTGGGCGCGACGGCGGGCGGAGCGGCGATCGGCGTGGCGGCCCGCGCCGCGGCGGCTTCGGGCGACCCGGCGCCGGCCGGCCCAAGCCGCTCATCCAGGACATCTTCAAACGCGGCCAGGAAGTGCTCGTCCAGGTCATCAAGGAAGGCATCGGCACCAAGGGCCCGACCCTGAGCACCTACATCAGCATCGCCGGCCGCTACCTGGTGCTGATGCCCGGCCTGAACCGCATCGGCGTGTCGCGCAAGATCGCAGGACGACGAGCAGCGCCGCCGCCTGCGCGAGATCCTCAACGAGCTGAAGCCGCCCAAGGGCCTCGGCTTCATCATCCGCACCGCCGGCCATGGACGAAGAACAAGAAGGAGCTGCAGAGCGACCTGGCCTACCTGTCGCGCCTCTGGCAGGTGGTGGTCCGCCGCATCAAAAAGCTCAAGGCGCCGGCGGAGATCTACCAGGAAAGCGACATGATCACGCGGACCATCCGCGACACCTTCACCAGCGACATCGACACCATCTGGGTGGACGAGCCCAACGCCTACGAGCATGCCCAGGAGTTCCTGCAGATCGTCATGCCGCGCTACGCCAACCGCATCAAGCTCTACGACGGGCCGGAGCCGCTGTTCCACAAGTACGGCATCGAGGACGAGATCGCCCGCATCCAGAAGCGGCACGTGCCGCTGCCCCACGGCGGCTCGATCGTCATCGACCAGACCGAGGCGCTGGTGGCCATCGACGTCAACAGCGGCAACTTCCGCGCGGACAACAACGCCGAGGAAACCGCCTACCAGATGAACCTGCACGCGGCCAAGGAGATCGCCCGGCAGCTGCGGCTGCGCGACCTGGGCGGCGTCATCGTCAACGACTTCATCGACATGCGCGACGAGAAGCACCGCCGCGGCGTCGAGAAGGCCCTGCGCGACGCCATCAAGCGCGATCGGGCCCGCACCAAGATCCTGCGACATCTCGCAGTTCGGCATCATCGAGATGACCCGCCAGCGCATCCGGCCGTCGCTGAAACGCAGCGTCTACCAGGACTGTGCCGCACTGCCAGGGCACCGGCCAGGTCAAGACGTGCGAAAGCATGAGCATCGAGGTGATGCGCATGCTGCAACTGGCCGCCCACAAGGACACCGTGGCCCGCATCAGCGTGAAGGTGGCCGACGACGTGGCCCACTACTTGCAGAACAAGAAGCGCAAGGAGATCGCGCGGCTGGAGGAGGCGGGCAACATCCAGGTCCAGATTCAGGGGCGCGCTGGGTGCGCCGCCGGAAACGCTGGAGTTCGTCTGCTACGACAACAACAACAACGAGGTGCAGTTCCTGAATTACGAGAACGAGCGGTCGCGGCGGCGCTAGTGCAGCGTCAACTCGACGATCTTGTGTACGAGCCGGAAGCGTTAGCGACGGATTGCCAACTCTAACCGTCGCTAACGCTTCCGGCTCGTACCCGATATCTTTGGGTTGGTACTGCGCTAGTGGCCGGTGCGCCTCCGAGGGGCTGGCCGGCAGTGCCTCCTGGGATGTCTTGGTTCAGCGTGATCTGGAAGATCGCCCCGTCCGAGTTAGCGGGTCTGGTTGACGATTGCCGTGGCGCTCAGGTGATTGTATCGTTTGCTCCTCCAGTCGCTACGGTTTCCTCTTCTCTGTTCCGGGGCGGTGGCGGCGCCAACAGGGGCAGCGGGATGCCCAGGCGCGAACACAGATCGAGGGCCGCATCATACACGCTTTGCTGTGTGGCCTGAGCCCACAGGTCCAAGGCGTTGCCCGACCGGCCGCACTTGAAGCAGTGGAACGTCTGGTCCTCCAGGTTGACCGAGAAGCAGCGGCTGGTGCCCGACGTTGAGCCGTGCAACGGGCACGGTCCCCGCTGTTGGGCCCCGTGACGGCTGCCTGGCTGGAAGCCGAGCAGGTTGAGCACGGCCGCCATGGTGACCAGGGTCCGCACGGCGGCGAAGTCGATGGCCGGTCGGGGAGTGGGCGGCGGCTCCGTGCGGGCGGCCTGACGCTGCTGTCGGCGGCGTTCGCGGGCCTCGGCCAGCTTGCGATCGCGGGCGGCGAAGATCTCCGCCTCGCGGCCGTTGAGCTTGTTCTGGGGCGTGACATAGCCGATGGCACTGTGCAGGCGGACGGTGTTGTAGTGGACGACGTAATCGGCCACGAGGCGGCGGGCGTCATCGAGCGACAGCGGGGTGAGCACGCGGATGCAGTCGCCCTTGAGGGTCTTGTGCCAGCGTTCGATCTTGCCGTTGCTTTGGGGATAATAGGGAGACGTTTTGACGTGGGTCATGCCGCAGACGCGGATGAACTCCTTGAAGTCCTTGGCAAGGAACTGGGGGCCGTTGTCGCTGATGATGCGTGGCGTGGTGCCGGGGAACTGTTCGCGGGCGCGTTGGATGATGGTTTCCACGTCGCTTTCCTCCATTTTCTCGCGGATTTCCCAGTGCACGATGAAGCGGCTGCAGCCGTCGAGGACGGAGCAGAGGAAGTAAAAGGTGCCGGCGATGTTGAGGTAACTGACATCGACATGCCAGTGCTCGTGGGGCGCCAGCGGCTGGACAAAGCCGGTGCCTTTCTTGGTGGGCGTGGGCGAGTGCCCGGCCAGCAATCCCGCGGTCTTGAGAACGCGGTAGACACTGGCCGGGCTGCAGGCGACGACGTCGGCGTCGAGCATCATGAAGGTCAGTCGGCGATAGCCCTCCAGGGGGTTGGCACGGGCGAAGGCACGGATGGCCTCCTTCTCCTGGTCGGTGAGCCAGTGGTCGCGTGGGATCCAGGCGTTGTGTTCGTTGACCTTGCCGAAGCGGTGCTTCCAGTCGTGGAACTTGCTGGCGCCGATGCCGATCCAGGGGAGGAAGCGGCCGGCGGGGATGTCGGTCTTGTCGGCCCAGGAGCGGACGAAGTCGACGATCTGGTCGCGGGTATCGTGGGGAACCCAGCAGCGGGTCAGGGTTCCCCAAGTTCTTTTTTTAGCTGGACGTGCTCCTCCATGAGTTCGCCGAGGACCTCGTTCTTGCGTTGGAGTTTGGCTTCGAGTTGTTCGATCTTCTTGTCCTTGGCGTCCTCGACGGCCTTGGCCTTACGGCCGTTGTCGAAGGCGGCATGGCCGTTCTCGAAGAACTCCTTCTGCAAGCGGTAGAAGAGGTTGGGAGCGATGCCGAGTTCATCGCAGAGATCGGAGACGGGCACCTTCTCGACGGGGTGGCGTTTGAGGGCGGCGACCTTCTCAGGCCCGGAAAAGTGACGGCGCTGTCGGGTCATGATGGAACATCCGTTCAGGTAAGACTAACCCGAACGGAGCGATTTTCCAGGTTCGACTGGGGCAAAACAGTCCTGCTTCTTCCCGATCAGGTCGTATGCCTTTTTCATCTTGATATCCTCGGCCCAGCCATCCGCCTTGTCTGCGATGGAAGCCGACACGTCAATCTTGTCATAATCGCATTCCTGCGCTAGCCCGATGAGCGCCCAGCGGAGCATCTGCCGGCCTTCCTCCTCCGGCTGACGACCATAATAGGCTGCGGTGATGGTGATTCGGAATCTCTCTCCTTGAAGACGGAGACCAGTCATCGCCCTGATCTCCTCGCCCAGGCGCTTCCAGTCAATCGCCTTCGCGTCCAGGCTGTTGTCTTCTCGCACCACTGCGCTGGCGTTGATGATGACGTTGCAGTTCGGAGCATCCTTCCCTTGAGGACAGATTATGCGTTGTAGCTCGGTAAGCTCTGCTGGCTTCTTGGCTGGAAAGACGAGGTAATTGCTTTTTGCCGGATCGGCCGTCTCCGCCCTCGATCCGAATGGCCCGACCATGAGCACCAGCAGAGAATATGCGAAGCAAACGCGCATGACGATTTAAGGCTCCGAGTTGGTAGCTGACAAGCATCGTCCGGCCGCATATCGTCCCGCGCCGCTCAGCCGCCGTCAAGCAACCGGCGGTCGGTTTTTCGAGCCAGAACGGATGTTCAGAATTCCGTCGAGACAAGAGGTCGGGATCATGCCGTTGCGTTTATCTGGCCGCCTCGGCCGGCCGGGCCAGAAACCTGGGGAAAACCGCGATTCCCGGCTCGCGAGTCAGAAAGGGTCGCTGCTCAAATCATAAGATTAGTTAATTCGTATGATCTGTGTCACCGGGGAAGGGGCCTCGGCGTTGTGCGCGCGGCCGCCCGCGCCGACTCCTGGGCCCGTGCCCGTGCCTCCTTGGCCTGGTTGCGGGTCTCCGGCCGGTGCGGATTCTGGCAGGCGAGGGCCTCGGCGATCCGGGCCTTCAGTTCGTCGAGCAGCGCGTAACGGCGGCCGACCGTTTGCAGATACCGCTTCTCGAAGTGGACCAACTCGGCCAGGAAGGCGGCCAGTTCCAGCTCGCGGTCCGCTAGCTGAGCCTCCAGGCCGGCGAGGGTCGCCTGCTTGCGCTGGAGTTCCTCCTCCTCGGGAGTCAGCAGCTTTTCCGGTGCGAGCGACATGGCGACAAGATCCGTGGGCAAGCAACTGGCAGGTTGTGAGTCTGCCGCGAACCAGATCATTCAATGTCAATCGGGTAGCTCACCATCCAGATTTCCAGTTGTTCAAGTCGCGATTTCCACCTTGACTTGTACGCTTTCATCCATTTGCGATTCTTCAGCGTATCCGGAACGTCGACCACGATGAGGGCCAGGTCGTCGCGAAACAGCGTTTCCTCGTGCCGCCACTGCCTCTCGACAGCGTTCTTGTAGAATGCCACGGCGTTGAACTGGGCAACGATTTCGTTGACAGCTTCGCCGAGCAGGTTCTCGGGTACGTCCTGGCCGTCATTGAACCGCACCGGTAGCAGCACTTCGTAGCGCCGCGACTTGCTTTTCATACGATGCCTTTCCATGAACGGTGAACGAGATACCCCGGTCGGCGAGCGCCGCCAGGGCGGCCTCGGGGACGATATGTTCGCCGTTCTTCAGCACCTTGCCGGAGAATCGCCCCAGGAGAAATCCGAGTGCTTTTTTTGGGTTTCGTCGTCAGGGAAAGTAATCACGACCATGGTAAGCTATCCCTTCAAGCTGTGGAGGCGCGACTAACCTCCGGGCGAGAGGACGACCTCAAACATCCGAGCGGACCTCGGGCCAGTTGAGCCCCTGGCCGGACGCCAGGGCCTTCTCGGCCTCCTGCAGTCGCCGGGCCAATGTGGGACGGGCTAGAAAGTGAACGTAATCGGCCAGCGACTGCAATTCTTCCGCCGGAAGGCGGTCAATGGCCTTCTTGATCTCGCGGCGTAATTCCAGCGTATGCATGGGGTTATCTTAACAAGCACGCGGCTGGACCGCAAACGCCTCTGAACCCGTGCGAGTTTGCGAAGCCTCCCCTCAAGTGTCGTCGGCGCCCCGGCGTTTTCCTCGCCGGCCGCCCGCGCCGACCCCTGGGCGCGGGCCTCGGCGATCCGGGCCTTCAGCTCGTCGAGCAGCGCGTGGCGGCGGGCGACCGTTTGCAGGTAGCGCTTCTCGAAGTGGACCAGATCGGCCACGAAGGCGGCCAGTTCCAGCTCCCGGTCCGCCAGCTGCGCCTCCAGGCCGGCGAGGGTCGCCTGCTTGTGCTGGAGTCCCTCCTCCTCGGGCGTCAGCAGCTTTTCCGGTGCGAGGGACATGGCGAGCGGATCCGTGGAACGAAGCTGGACCGTTAGCTGACCGATTGTCACCGGAACGGACCCGGAAGGCAACGAAAAAGGGTAACTGTTCACCGCGCTGTCCACTCGGTGCCGATTTGGCGTGCCCTGGTTTCGGCCGCGTGGGCCAGTGGCTTCCGGTAGGGGGGTGTCCGAGGGGGTGCTGAAACGAATCGTCACAAGTCATGGATTACCATGAACTTGCGACATGCTATTCGTTTCAGCTTCTCCTGCCTGGACTCCCCGCCCGGAGTATCCCATACTTGCGGCAAGGTCCCCCGCGATCGCCCTCTCCCCGTCCGTACCGGAAACCCACCCATGCACCTGGCCCTGGCTCTTTACCTGGCGGCGAGCTTGCCTGCCCAGACCGCCGCCAACGACAACCTCGATTTCCATGCCGGCACGCTGGCCGGCTGGGAGGGCGAGGGGTTTGCCATCGCCCCCGTCGCCCGGCTGGGTCCGACCCTGGCCAGCGCGGTGTGCAGCTCTGATGGCGGGCCCCAGGGGAAGAAGGCGATCCTTCATCGCACGATTGTCATTCCGTCCCATGCCGGCGTTCTGCGCTGCCTGGCCCAGCCGGTCCGCGGCAAGAAGTGCCTCGCCAACGAAAATCTCGATGTGGTGCTCCTGGCCGCCGGCAAGCGGGTCATCCCCAAGCAGGTGCGCAAGGGGGGCGAATGGCAAACGGTGGCCCATCTCCTGACCG
This sequence comes from uncultured Planctomycetota bacterium, assembly GCA_963827935.1. Lineage (GTDB taxonomy): Bacteria > Planctomycetota > Planctomycetia > Gemmatales > Gemmataceae > DATFNV01. Next base: position 586,580 of record CAWHCN010000011.1, read on the forward strand.
GCGAGAACGGCCGGCCCCGCGAATACGTCTGGGACGTGCGCGACTATGCCGGGCAGTCGCTGCGGCTGGCCCTGATCGACGACGACAAGCGCCGCGACTGCTTCCTGGTGTGTGGCGGCTTCCGGTTTATCCCGGCCGACGAGTTCGACGGCCGCGAGTTCGGCCTGTTCATGCGCCACCTGACGGCCGAGAACAAGCTGGGCCCCGCCGTCCGCTTCGATAGCCGGCACTTCCTCGCCTACAGCAACGCCGACGACGAATTCGCCGAGATGCGCCTCAACAACTGCGAGTTGATCTACGACCTGTTCTTTGAGCACTTCCGCAAGCATGGGTTCACGGTCCACGAGCCGGTCTGGAAGATGATGGTGGCCATTTTCGATTCGCAGGCTGGCTTCGAGGCCTACGTCGGTCAGCACATGCCCACGGCCGTCACCGGCCTCTATCACATCAAGACCAACCGGCTGGTGGTCTACGACTACGGCACCAACCGCGCCTTTGCCGACAGCAAGCGCCAGGTCCGCGAGGAGGCACGGCGGATCGGCTCGGACCTGGACCGCCGCCGCTTCATCGAAACCGCCAATCGCCGCGCCTCCGAGTTTCGCACCGAGGCCAACATCGGCACGGTGATGCACGAGGTGGCCCATCAACTGTCATTTAACTGCGGCCTGCTCAATCGCGACGGCGACGTACCCTTCTGGCTGGCCGAGGGGCTGGCCACTTATTGCGAGGCGACCGACAACGGCGCCTGGCAGGGCATCGGCGAGACCAATCCGGAGCGGATCATGGCTCTGGGAGCGGCGGTACGCGGCCAGGCACCCTTCATCAAGCTGCGCGACCTGCTGGAGCGCGACGACCACATGAAGGACACGAAAATGGCCCTTTTGGCTTACGGCCAGAGCTGGGCCCTTTTCAAGATGCTGATGGAGGAACGGCCAGGGCAGTTACGGAAGTTTCTGGAGCTGAGTTATCCGCGGCGGACCCACGATCGCCGCGATGTCGATTTCTCGGCCGCGTTTGGGATCGAGGTGGAACGGCTGGAGCTGCGCTATCAGGAGTTCATGAAGGAGCAGGTGGAGCGGCACCCAGGGGCACGGCGGTGAGGGGAAATGCGCCTTTTCAAGCCCGTTCGGGCGGCTTGAAGCCGATCTTGTCCCGGATCGTGTCGGGCAGCGCCTGCAGGATGCGATTGTGCTCCAGCAGGATGGCCTCGATGCGTGCAAAGCGCTCCGTGGCGACCCGTTCGAGTTCGGCCAGTTCGCGTTTCGTTTCCGCCAATTGCCGGTTCGTCTCAGCCGACTGAGCCACGAACGACGCCTGGGTCTGCACCAGGGTGGCCTGATTCTGAAGCAGCGTCGTCAGCGCCTCTTCGAGTCGGCCGTTGGTATGTGCCTTCGCTCGCGCCATCGTGATTCTCCGCTCAACCAGTTCCGCTATTCTAGGCGGTGCGACGCTGGCCGACGACAGCGGATGCTGGACTGTTAGTCTCACACTTCTGCGTTTTTTCCTTGCCCCGGCCTCTCCTTCGGGTGCATAATCTCGCCGGACCGGCCTCGACTCGCCGATTCGCACCGGGCCGGTCTGAACTCATCCAAGGGGGGTCATCGCATGTTTGCCGATTTGCTGGACTGGAAAGAGATGGTCAATTACTACTACCTGGGGGGGGTCGGGGCGGTGGTGCTGGTGCTGTCGGTGGCGCTGTACGCCGTGCCCGGCCGGGCGCTCAAGGTGCCAGGCATTGCCCTGAGCATCGTGGGGGGGCTGGGCCTGGGGTTGGCAGGCGGCGTGATCCTCATGGGCACGATGGGGTACCAGCCCAAGGAACCCCCGGCCCCGGCGGGCGAGGGGCAGGCGCAAGGACCCGACATGGGCGGGGGTCGCGGTGGCGGAATGCCGGTGCCCGGCATGATGCCGCCTGGTGGCGGCGGTGGCCGCGGCGGGGGCGGGGGGCGGGGCGGCGGCGGGGGCCGCGGCGGTGGAGGAGGAGGATTCGGCGGCGGTCAGCCCAACTACAAGGCTCAACTGGCCAGCCTCGTCAGCAAGCTTGACGTCCTCACCGAAAAGCCGCTCCAGATCAAGCTCAGCGACGACCAGCGCAAGGAAGTGACCGCTCAGCTCAAGGGGCTGGATGGCGAAGAGCTGTCCGACGACGACGCCAAAGCCAAGATGGAGAAACTGCACGATCTGCTGAAGGACCAGACCGGCACCCTGGAAGCCGCCGGCTACCGCTGGCCCGGCGAAGGCGGCGGCGGGCGCGGTGGCGGCGGCGGAGGGCGCGGCGGGCGCGGCGGCGGCGGAGCGCAAGCTCCGGCCAATCCCTTCAAGACCGAGCAAAACGAAAAGCATCTGAAGGCGCTGACCGAACGGCTCGAAAAGTAAAAAGCGATCCCCAGCGGCGTGGTACTCGCTCCTCGGAGCCGGTGCCACGCCGCTGGCGTTAGGCGAACGGCAGGAGATAATCTCCCCTCGCCCCGGTGCTCCGACCGAGTACGGGGGACTGGGGCGACGATCCCTCGCCCTGCGGCGAAGGGGCCCGGCGTAGCGCTCCCGCACACATCGGACTTCAGTTCAACCTGGCGATTTTTGCTGAATTGCGAAGGCACATGTCGTTATTTACCAATGGCTTGCGGTGTCCGCGCAGGTTGAACAGAAGTCCCGGTCACTTCAGTTCAACCTGGCAGCGCGTGCGGTGCCGGCGGGCGGTCGGAGATGCGCTGCCGAGGGCACCTAACTCCTGCCGGTCGCCTTAGTTGACAGCACCGCGCCAGGGTCCAGGGTCCAAAGGCAAACGGTCGGCTCGCGCGGATTTAAGGTTGACAATGGCATAGGATTGCTGTAGCATACTCAACGGCGAAGTGGTTGGGACGACGAGAGTTCTGATCCTTCCACTTCGAGACGACAGGGGGGCGCGACTGTGGCACGACGTGCGTTGCGGTCCTCCATTCCGCTGACAGAGTAGCAGGCAATCCTTCCCCCTGTGGAAAGGCTTGCCTTTTTTTGTTCGCCCTCCCGCCTGATCCGGCCGAGATAGCTTGCCTTCGTGCCCGGTGGCCCCCCTCAGTGAGCGGGGCATCCTTCCTTGCCGGGCCTGCTCCGGTAGAGATCTCCCTCCCCGGAAACGGACCTCCCGGGAGCCCACAGCCACCGACACGGACGTTCCCCCTGGAACCTTCTATTCAGCGCGCCTGGGCCAGGCCGCCGCAGGTGCGGGAGTCGTTTCGCATGACCAGCGACAAATTGCAGGCGTGCACGAAAAAGGATTTGGCGGAAATGGCCCGCAAGAAAGGGATCGCGGGCTGGCATGGAATGCACAAACAGGAATTGATCGACGCCCTGCTCGACAGCAGTGGCCGGAACAAGCGGGTTGCGGTTCGGCCTCAGCGGGCAGCGGCCCGCGATACCTCCGCCTCCGGCGAGGAACAGGTCGAACGCAGCAAATTCGATGTGGGTGTCCCCACGCGCGACCTTTCGGCCAAGATCCCGAAGGATCTGCCGGCCGGCTACGGCAAGGACCGCATTGTCGTCATGGTGCGCGACCCGTACTGGCTGCACGCCTACTGGGAGTTGACCCGGCAGGCCGTCCAGCGGGCCGAAGCGGCCCTCGGCCAGGAATGGCACAGCGCTCGCCCCATTCTGCGCTTGCTCGATGTCAGCAGTCACGAAACGACCAGCACGGTCGAATCGAGCCTCCGCGATATCGAAATCCACGGCGGCTGCAACAACTGGTACATCAACGTCAACGACCCGCCGCGCTCCTACCGGGTGGATATCGGCTACCTGGCCCGCAGCGGCCGTTTCTACGTCCTGGCCCGCTCCAATGTGGTGAGCACCCCCCGCGCCGGCATCAGCGATGTCATCGACGAGAACTGGTCGGACATCGACTCGTCCAAGGCGGACCGCATCTATGCGATGTCGGCCGGCTTCGATCCGACGGCCAGCAGCCTCGAGCTCAAGCAGCTGTTCGAGGAACGGCTGCGCCGGCCCCTTGGATCGCCGGCCGTATCCAGCTTCGGCTCGGGCGGGTTCGGTTTCGGCCGGAGCCGGAAGTTCTGGTTCCAGCTCGACGCTGAGCTGATCGTCTACGGTGCCACGGAACCCAATGCCCGCGTCAGCCTGCAAGGCGAGCCGGTCAAGCTGCGGCCGGACGGCACCTTCACCATGCGCTTCAGCCTGCCCGACAGTCGCCAGATTATCCCCGCCATCGCCACCTCGCCGGATGGAATCGAGGAACGCACGATCGTGCTGGCCGTCGAGCGCAACACGAAGCAGCTCGAGCCGATGATTCACGGAGACAGCGAATAAGTGTTTAGCCGCCGCCCAACGGGCGGCGGCTAAACGGTCACGTTTCCGCTCATGGACCGCCGCGATTTCCTCTCCCCCGATCACCTCGCCGCCGGCGCCGGCCAGCTCCTGGCCGCCGCCAAGGAAGTGCGTTCGGCCACCTTGCACCCAGTTCCGGTCCCAACCCCGCCAGCGGATTTTGCCCTACTGCGCTTCTCGCGTCGCGCGATGGCCACCACCTTCGAGGTGCTGATCCCATTCGGAACTGCTGATGCCCTACCCGCTGCCGAGGAGGCGCTGGACGAGATCGACCGTCTGGAAGCCCAGCTGAGCGTCTATCGCGACAGCAGCGAGGTGTGCCGACTCAATAGCGCCGCGGCTTACGCGGCCATCCCGGTCGAGGAAAACCTGTTCGGACTCTTGAAAACGGCGGCACGGCTCAGCCGGGAGAGTTGCGGGGCGTTCGATGTGACAGCCGGCGCTCTCATCAAGGCCTGGGGATTCTATCGGGGTCCGCGAAGAGTCCCGTCCGAGGCGGAACGCGCGGCGGCGCTCCAGTGCGTCGGCATGCGGCATGTCGTCCTGGATGCCGGGCAGCACACGGTCCGCTTTCTTCGCCCCGGCCTGGAGATCAACCTCGGGTCGATCGGCAAGGGGTACGCCCTGGACCGGGCAGCGGCCCTGTTGCGCCGGCGCGAAAATTTGCCGGGAGCCTTGTTGCACGGCGGGCATAGCAGCGTGTACGCTATAGGCTCCGAACCGGGAGAGGAACGCGGCTGGGCCGTCGGCATCAGCCACCCCTGGGAGCCCGGCCGCCGGATCGCACTGTTACGGCTGCGCGACCAGGCCCTGGGGACGTCGGCGGCCACCTTTCGGCACCTGGAACACCAGGGCCTCAAACTGGGGCACGTCCTCGACCCACGGACCGGCTGGCCGGCCGAAGGCACGGCCCTGGCCAGTGCCGTGGCCCCCACCGCCGCTGAGGCCGATGCGCTGGCGACGGCGTTCTTCATCCAAGGCGTGGACTGGACTCGGGCCTATTGCGATGGGCGGCCGGATGTCGGGGCGATCCTCCTGGCGGAGGGTGCGGCGGCGCCCGTGGTGATCGGTAGGGCCGAAGAGCTGGCGAGCGGGGCGGCGTAAGCCCCCCGGTGTCCGAACCGGGGGGCTTACGCCACCCCGCTCGCCGGAGTCAAACGACAGACATCCATGAATAACCTGACCCGCTTCCTCCTGATCCTCCTGCGCCTGGCCATCGGCTGGCTTTTCCTTGTTGAGGGCTACGAAAAGGTGCAGTCGGTCCACCTGGGGCCGACGACGGCCAGCAAGCCCTTCTCGAGCGCTGGCTACTTGCAGCAGGCTTCCGGTCCGCTCAGTCCGTTCTTCTACTGGCAGGCCGGCGGTCATGCCGACGACCTCGCCCTGGAACGGCTGAGCACCACGGCCGACGGCGTCTCTCCCGCCCTGAAACGCGACTGGACGCAGTACGTCGACCGCTTCGCAGACCACTACAAGCTCGACGATGTCCAGCGAGCCGACGCCCGGAAGAAGCTCGACGAGAACCTCGCCAAGGCCGCCGCCTGGATCGACGACAGCACCACCGAGACGGAACTCGACAAGAACACCGCCTTCCCCACGGCGAGCTTCACGCCGCGGAAGACGCCGGCCGAGCGCATTGCCGCGTTCCGGGCCAAGGTCGAAGAGTACCGCCAGGCCCAGGAAGAGGCTAACCCGGCCTTCGGCGACGATGTGTACAAGGCCAAGCTCCGCGCCCTGAAGGCTGATGCTGCCAAGATGCGGACCGGGCTACTCGCCGACCTGGAGGCGCCGCTGCACAAGTCGCTGGAGAGCGTGCTGACCGTGGAGCAGAAGCAGTTGCCGGCCCTGGAGCCGCCGCCCCCGCCAAGCGTTCTGGTCTGGACCGATCGGGTGGTGACCTACGGGTTGTTCGTGGTCGGCGCCTGCCTGTTGCTGGGTCTGTTCACCCGGCTCAACTGCCTGGCGGGTGCCCTGTTCCTGGTTATGCTGTACTTGGCGATCCCGCCCTTCCCCTGGAGCCCGGAGAACCTGCGGACGGAGGGGCATTACCTGTTCGTGAACAAGAACCTCATCATGGCCGTGGCGCTCTTGGCGCTGGGGACGACGCGCAGCGGCCGCTGGTTCGGCCTGGACGGCCTGTTGCAGTTTCTCAACCCGTGGAGTTACGGGGCCCGCCGCGAGCCGGGCCGGGCCGCCGCCTATTGAAGCCCTCACCCCCACCCAAGAGACCTCCGCCATGTCGCTTTACACGAGCCCCGAGCAGAAAGAGGCCGGGCAGAAGAACTACGCCGACGCCGTGGTGAATCGGCGCAGCTTCATGAAGGGGTTCCTGGCCGCGGCCGGGGCCGCCGCCATCGTCACGCCGGCCGCCTACTTCGGCTACAAGGCGCTGGAGGGGAACGCCGTCAAGACCGGCCTCATCGGCGCCGGCGACGAAGGGGGCGTCCTGGTCGGCAATCACAACCCCGCCTTTCTCGAATTCGTCGCCTACAGCGACATCCGCCCGTTCAACCAGGAACGCATCTTCCAGGGCGAGCCCACCGGGCCTCGCAAGGGGTTCAACGCCATCTACGGCAAGGACTCCGCGTCGAAGATCAAGCTGTACCAGGACTATCGCCAGCTGCTGGACGATCCGAACATCGAGGCCGTGGTCATCGCTCTGCCGCTGCACCTGCACGCACCCGTGGCCATCGAGGCGATGCGGAAGAAGAAGCACGTCCTGTGCGAAAAGCTGATGGGGTGGAATGTCAGCCAGTGCAAGGAAATGATCAAGGTGGCCGAGCAGGAGGACCGCATCCTGACCATCGGCCATCAGCGCCATTACAGCATGCTGTATGCCCACGCCGTCGAGCTGTTGCAGGCGGACCGCGACGCGAAGGACGCGGATCGGCTGATCGGCGACATCCGCCACATCCGCGCCCTGTGGCATCGCAACAACTCCTGGCCCAACCTGTCCACCACCGGTCCGCGCGGGAAGAAGCTGGCGGCCGGCGTGCCGCAGCCGCGCCTCCGCGACGGCTGGTTCCCGCCGATCCTCGAGATGGACTTCGAGAGGCTGGCGGCCGACATCAAGAAATACGGCTACAAGACGATGCAGGAACTGGTCCGCTGGCGGCTCTTCAACCGCACCGGCGGCGGACTGATGGCGGAACTCGGCAGCCATCAGCTCGACGCCTGCAGCATCTTCCTCAGCAAGGTCCATCCGCTCGCCGTCCAGGGCGTGGGCGGCAAGTTCTACTACAACGACGATGAAAAAGGAGACCGCTTCGAGCCTAGCCGCGAGGCCGACGACGCCGTCTTCGTCACCTTCGAGTTCCCCGGCCCGAATTACTACAAGAAGGACAAGAAGGGCGACCCCACGCGCGAAGTCAAGGACAAGGACGACATCGTCGTGGTCACCTACTCGTCGGTGAACACCAACAGCCACGAACCGTATGGCGAATGTGTCATGGGCAGCCACGGCACGCTGGTGGTCGAGAAGGAAGAGACCATCATGCTCTTCCCGGAGCGGAATCCCAACCCGAAGGCCAGCGACAAGCCGACGGGCGTCGCGGTGTCGGCGGCCGGCGGCGGCAAGCCGGCCGTCGAGTCGAGCGGCAGTACCGGATCGGCGCCGCCCGTGGCCGTGCCCGGGACCGCCGCCGCCGGGCCGGTCAGCCGCGGTTACACCGAGGAAATGGAGCACTTCGCCTACTGCATCCGCATGTTCCAAAAGGCGGAGAAGGCTAACGACAAGGTCAAGCAGGAGGAATGGCGGCTGACGCCCCGCTGCCACGGCAAGGTGGCGATGGCCGACGCCATCATCGCCCTGACCTCGAACCTGGCCATGCGGCAGCGCAAGCGCATCGAGTTCCAGGAATCGTGGTTCGATCCCCGCTCGGCCGACGTGCCGGACCACGACATGGTGGCGACCGATGCGGAGGGGAACAAGGTTGTGTGATGGAGCCGCTTGCGGCTTTGCATGAAGTCCCGTGCGAAGCCGCAAGCGGCTAGAGGCTCACCTCGACCCGTGCGGCCGTTCGCATCATCCCTTCGCCGGCCAGCAGCCACACGTCCTCGCGGCCCCAGCGGGCCAGAAGCTCGCGCGGCGCCGCTACCCGAAGCAACACCCCGTCCAAACTCAGCCGGCATGCTTCCGCCTCGGCCGACGGCACCCCCCGCAGCTGACAGCACGCCCGCCAGGCGCTCTGCCAGGTTTCAAGGGCTGGCGGCTGACCCAACTCGGGGAAGGCTTCGCGCCAGCTGGGTCCCAGGGTCAGTGCCGGACGGACGGCGCTCAACTGCCAGCTCCGGGGGTCCACGGTGAAGCCGTGCAACTGGGTTTCTCCCACGGCAAGGACTAGCACCAGGTGTTCGGCCTGGTCCACGATCAGGCGCTGCCAGGCCGCCGGTGGCTCAGCCGGCCAGTCGGGAGTCAGCACCTCGTACACGTCTTGCGGGAATCCGCGGGATCGCTTCCAGGCGTCGGACTCGCCGACGCACCGGCTCAGCACCGCGGGATCGAACCGCCAGCCCGCGGGCGGAGATACCGGTTCCCCCAGAGTCGCTTCGAGCGGCAGGAAGGTGGGCTGCGGAGCGTCCCGGAAGTGAAAGGCCCGGCGCTGGGAGGCCAACAAGGGCGTGCCTCCGGCAGCGACCAGTGCCGTGCCCGCCGGCGTGTCTCGCCACTGGTCCAGGCCAGCCACTTCCCCTAGGCCGCGCGCGACGAGGTCCTCCAGGACACGGATCAGCACCTGTCGTCCCAGGTGGAGGCGTTCTTCCAGCTCGGCCAGCCGGCTCGGCGAGGTCAGCGCCAGCGCGCGGAGGACCAGCAGCGTCAGGCGATCCAGCGGCGGCGGGCCGTCGCAGCGGACGAGGGCTTCGACATGATGGAGCAGGAGGTGAGCGACGGCGAGGCTGGGGGGGGCCCAGGGCGCGAGTTGCGGCCACCATCCGGCCAGGACGCGGCTACTTGGGAAGACCAGTGGCGGGGCCGCCCTCATGGTGCGCTGCTTTCGCCGACGGCGAAGGCCTCTCGGTGCGGACCGTGGCCGTGAAGGTACTCCAGCAGGCGCATCACGACGTCCCGTTCGTGAGCAGCCGTCGCCTCGTCGCGGTGCTCCACCGGCCCGGCCGCCTGACCGCGCCGCGCCAACGTGCCCACGTCTCCAAACAGGATCAGGCGCCCGCGAGCCCGCGTCAGGGCCAGGCTTAGCAAGTCCGGGGCTTCGCCGAAGGCAACCGCACGGTGAGCATGGCTGCGCGTCAGCGAAACCAGAACGGTATCGAATTCCTGTTCGGCGACGGCGGTGGGAACATCGACGCGGATGGCAGGACAACCCGTTAGCAGCGGGGAGCGGGAGACCAAAAGTCGCAGCAGCTCGGCCTGGGCCGCGTAAAGGGCGAGCACCGCCAGGGTGGGGGCCGGCTGGCCGTTCTTGCGGGCCGTGGCGAAACGCTCCAGGGCACGGACGATCGCCAGCGCCTCCATGTAATTCACAGTGCCGCAGCGCGGGAGCGCGGCGCGGAACTCGCCGGGCAAGCGGTCGCCGTGCGCCACGTCGGCTAGGTCGGTTTCCAGGCCGGCGCCGCCTCGGATGGAGCCGGCCCGCGGGCCCGGGTCGCTCCGGCCCGGGCGCTGGTCGAGGGGGAACGGCGGGACCGCGACGAAGACGACCGCCCGGCCAGCGGGACCCGACCAGGCCGGCACTGTCGTGGCGTCCCCCCGGAACAGCACATCGCCGACAACGGCGGCCAGGGCCGGCTGCATGCGATGCGACGTCACCAGCCGGACGGTGCGTCCCCAGTCGCGCACGCCCAGGTGCTGCTGGGCCCAGGTCTCGGCTCGTGCCAGCGACCAGCCGGCGTGCCGATCGAACTCGATGCAGCAGGTCGAGCAGGCCCGGTCCTCGGCGACCCGTTCGCTGACGCCTTTGGTCAGTGTCACGGTCACCGGATTGACGGCTGGGAAATCGCCGAAACGCAACAGCACGCGGTCGGCATCCTCGACCCAGCGGAAGCCGTGCCCCGACGCGCTGGCCGGGAGCTCGGAGACCTCATGGAAGATGAACGCCTTGGCCTCGGCCACCGACATGGTGGGCGGAAAGATCACCTCGGCCAGGAACGGATCGCGGCCGGGCGGTGCGGCAATGCGCAGCTCGATCTCCGGGCGGTCGGCCACGCGCTCGCTGGTGAGGAATAGCCGCTGCCCGTCGCTGAGCGGCCGCAACTGGCACGCCAGCCGGGCCTCCTCGTGCCTCCAGCGGTACGGCAAACGACGAGGATCGCAGTGCAGCTGCGTCCAAAGGCGCTCGAAAAACGGCGGGACCCGGAGAGCGGCAGGAGCCGTGCCGCGCCGGGAGGCCGGTCCCCGCTCCGGCGAGCGTGCCGCTCGCTCAGCCGTCTCCGGAGTGGGCGCCGGCTCGCCGACCAGGACCCAGCGGCGGGCCCGGCGAGCCGCCTGGTAAAACTCCGATTCCGTAACTTCGTGGGCCCGATCGACGATGAGTAGATCGAACGGGAAAGTATCGGCCGCGGCATCCCCGAAATGCTCGTCCGCTTCGAGACCCGTGGTCGTGGCGGCCACCAGGTTGACATAAGCCAGCAGCCGCCGGGGCAGTGTGTCAACCGTCTCGCGCAGGCAATCGACCCACTGGCGGGCAAAGGCCAGCCGCTCTTCTTCCCCTTGCAAGTTCCGTTGCCAGCGCTCGCGGGCTGCCGACAGCACGGCGAGGTCGGGGCTGGCGGGACCATCGCTGTCCGCGGCCAGCTCCTGGCAGGTTGCCTGCCACTTGGCCTGCATCAGGCGAGTTTCCTGTCCAAGGGCGGCCGCCTGATCGTCAACTTCTCCCTGGCGGCGAACGCATTCGGTCTCCACCCAGCGCTGCCGTTCCGCATGGTAGCTCTCGCGGGCCTGCTGCTGCTCGACCGCCAGTTGCTCGGCAGCGCCGTCCAGGTCGCGGAGCGTCTTGCCGGCATGTTCGTGTTGGCCTTCGAGTTCGGCCGCCCTGGTCAGGACATTGCCCTGAATGGTGGCCCACCACCAGCTCCCCGTCCACCAGCGTTTCTGCTGCTTGGCCTGGACCAGGGGCCGCAGTTCGCTGAGTTGATCGGCCAGGGCGTCCTTTTCGTGCCGTTTCGCCTCGATATGCCGGCGGAAATCCGCCAGGCGCGTGTCGAGCAGTGCCAGTTTCTGATCGCGCTGGTGCCGGGCTGAAGCCAGGGCCGCGTCCGCCTCAGCCTCGACGGCAGCGGGCACCGCGCTGCGGCGATGGTGGCAAGTTTCCAGGTCGGTCGCCAGCTGCGCCAGCCGCTCGACCAACTCCGTCAGCCGTGGCCAGACGGCTTCCTCAGGCCGGCGCCGCCCCAGCCGCTCCTCCGCTTTTTGCACCTCGCGGCTGGCGCACTCCAGCGAGTGTTCCTGGAAGGACCGCGCTCGCTCGGCGAAGGTCAGGGCGCGGACCACCGGCGACAGGGTCTCGGGCCGCTCGTCGCGGCCCAGACAGCGGATGGCGCAGACCATGTCCCGCCCGCCGACCATCTCCAGCACACGGTCGATGGCGGCGGACAGCGGGGCGAGCAGCAGCACACGCTCGCCGCGGCTGGCCGCCCGCGTGATCACCTCGGCGATGACCGAGGACTTCCCGGTCCCGGGCCACCCCTGGATCAGGCACAGGTCGGGAGTTTCCAGAGCCCGAGCAACTGCTTCGCGCTGGAGATCATCGAGCGGTAGCTCTCCGGCGAGTGCCGGCGGCACGCGCAGCGGGACTAGGCCCTCGGTGCGACCCGCCAGGAGGCGGGTGACGATCGGGCGAGCGCCTTCGGTGGGCGGATGAGTGCCGTTGCGGAGCGGAGGGAGTTGATGGGCGTAAAGCAGACCTTGACGGCGTGCCAGGGCCAGCAATTCCTGCTGCTGTTCGGGCGAGGCCGAGCGGAAGACCTGGTCCCAGGGCGGAAGCGTGGGCGCGCCGCTGCCCGCGCTGCTCCCGGACCGGACCGACCCCCGGACCTCCTGCTCCGGCACATCGGACACCCCTCCTGAGGCGTGCCGTTCCCGTTCAGTCATCGAGGATCCTCAGCTGCACTCCGTTCTCCGGGCTCATCCCGCCGACGCCCGGCCGGGGACCCGACCCCGGGCGGCCCAGTCCGGCGGCGCGACACGCCAGGCCGTGCTGCCATTATGGCCCTTTCCTACCGCTCGGTCGCCTGAAAAACCGGATATTTCACCCTATTCTCATCAGACGACGCGGGGCTGCCGGGGGTTGTGCCGATAGGGATAGCCGTCAGAAAAGTTCGACGCGACCGTCGGGACGACAAAACCGGTCCTCAGCACACTATAGCATCCGTCCGCCCGCGCCTCCGTGGGGCGGGCGCCGCAGACGGTCCGGGGCCGGGCGTGCTGGCCTTCAACCCGCCGTAGTATAGACGGTTTCAGGCCGCCAAGCCATCAAAATGCAGCGTAACAATGATTTCGCGGGCGGGGCCCTGGCGGCCCTCCCCTCGCCCCGGTACTCCGGGGAGAGGGGTCGGGGGTGAGGGGTTCTGGTCCGCGTAGAGTCGGGCCCCTCACCCCAACCCCTCTCCCCCGAGTACGGGGGCGAGGGGAGATTATCATCCTAGGGCGTCTCGTTCACGCTCAGCACCTCGAACTTGAGCTTGTCCAGCACGCGGGCCACAGCCAGCAGCGGCGTTAGCGACTGGGTATCGTACCAGGACTGGTCGGCAATCTTGACGTGGGCTGCTCCGATCGATCCCTGCCCCAGGGTGGCGTCGATGGCCAGCCACTGGCCGCGAATCCAGACCTCCGTCCACATGTGGTACATCAGGGCCGGCCGGCCGCGCCGGTCCGTGGCATACACCAGCCCAATGGCGGTGCGGGAGGGCACCTCCGCGGCTCGGCACATGGCCGCCGCCAGCAGGGCATGCTGCCGGCAATCGCCCGACAACGAACGCGCCACCTCGCCCGCCGGGGCAAAGCTGGCCTTGTTGTCGTTGGTCATGTTCGCGCACACCCAGCGCTCGATGAGCCGAGCTTTTCTCAGCGGGTCGCTTTCATCGCCGATGGCCCGTTCTGTCAACTCCTTGACGCGGGCATCGTCGCAGTTGAGGTAGTAGCAACTCTTCAAGTATTCTTCACGGGCCGGGGCATCCGGCTTGGCCACACGAGCCGGCGCCCGCACGGCCTTTACGTGCAGCTCGAATGAGTTCCCCTTCGCATTCTTGATTTCCTGACGTGCGTCCTGCGCCAGGGCCGTGGTCGGATCGTCGTCGTCCTTCACCGTGACCCGGAAGACGACACTGCGGGTGGCGTGCGGGTTGGCAATGGCCCGATCGAGCAGCAGCGTGGTGTTTTCCAGGAGGTCCGGAACGACCTCGACGGGGGCGGTGGCGGCCGCGCGGGTTGTGCGGTGGGTAACGATGGTGCCCAGGCCCGGCGCATCCGTCTGACGCCGCACGGGCGTCAAATCCTTGTCCAGCCAGAGGATCATCTTCGGCAACTGGAACTTGACCGACTCACCGGCGCTGGTCTTGCCAACGACCGCATCGGGCACAACATCGACCCGCAGCAACTTCTTCTTCCCCTGCAGGGTCTTGACCTCTTCCAGCTCCCCGATGCGGGCCCGCACGGTGACGACATAGGTGATGCTGGGCTCGTAACTCTTGAAGACCAGCTTATCCCCGGGCTTGACCTTGCTCTCCTTGAAGAGATGATCCTGCTTGTACAGGCCCAACACCTCATCGTCCCAGGTGACGAACTTGTCGACTTCGCCGCCATTGACCTTGAGGTGCAGTCCTTTTTCCTCCACCGTGCCGACATGAAGGGTGCGGTCCATTTTGAACGAAGTGCCCACGACTTTGCCGTCCGACGATTCATCCGTCCCGGACTCCACCTTGAGCACCTGCATGGCGCCGGAGCGTTTGAGGGACAGCTCCATCTGCGTGGAAGTCCGCAGCACCTTGCCGCCGCGCGTCTCGATTTCGCGGGTGACGGTGTGAAAATGGCCGATGCGGTAGCCGCCCAGGTGGGCGACCTCCCAGACATCCTCGACGACCTTTCCCTGAGGCTGATCCGCCGCGACGGCAGGGACCACAAGGATCAGGAGCCCGAATACGCCTGGACCGTACTTCCGCATCGTCGTCTCCTGGGATGAACTCGGTAACAATCGACACTGTTTCGTTCGCCTATCGCTAGCCCCGGGCCTGGGCAGCCCGAAGCGCCAGCGAGGGAGTTCTTCATCCTCGCTGGCGCTTTGGGCTGCCCCACTGGCGTTGGACGTGCGAGCCAATCTTGTAGCTGCTGCAATCATACCCGCCCCGCCGCCGGAGCCAACCGCAGATGAGCGGATCGGGGCCGCGCCACGAGCCGGGGTCGCGCTGGCAGCGCGGGAATTGCACACCGCGCGGCCATGCAACCTCTTTCCCCTGCCCCAAAGCGTCCAGGCAGCATAAGCCCTCCCTTCCCAATGACTTTCACGCCGGGCCCTTGCCGGGGCCTAGAATTCGATCAGCGGGGACGCCTGGGGCTCAATCGCGACCTATACTTGGTCAGGCACCCTTGTCCCCCCTCCGGAACAACGCAGACTCACTCGGTCCGCTCCCCCTACCGACAGCGCCAGGTGATGATGTGAGTGCAGAGAAGTTGGCCAGGCATCTTCGCACCGCTTGCTACGGCACTTTCCGCCTGACGGACGCCGTGCGCCCGTCGCTGGACCTGCAGGTCGTTCCGCGCGAGGGGTTCCGCATCGAGACCTATCGCGACCCGCAGGCCAACCTCGCCGTCCCCGTTCTGGCAGCGGCGATCTCCGCCGAACGCCTGTTCGATTGTTTCCTCTCCCTGCTGGAGCCGCTGGGCCCCGTTGTGGACGTGGTCCTTGAAACGAGCCATCAGAGCGACGGCAACCAGCACCAGGACCTGTATCGCGAGCACGTCGATCTGCCCGTGCTCATGAGCCATTTTTGCGACCACGAAGACTTGTTGACTCACGACGGCTGCACAGGCGTCGCCGTCATCTCGCGCGGCGAAGCCATGGAAGTGCAGTTCGACGAGCACAAGCTGCTGGTCGTCTATGCCCGCGACCTGGAGCCGTTTGAGCGCATCCTGCGGCAGATCGGTCTTCACCGAGACGATCAGATGAAATTGATCACCGAGGGCGAGCACCTGCACAGCACCGACCCGCGGCATGTCAACGCCTTCGAGCAACTGTGCTATCGGCTCGGCGTCGGCGCCGCGGCCGAACGGGTCAACTGGTGAGTGATCGAACCGTTTTGCCGCCGCCCGCAGGGCGGCGGCTAAACAACCTCAGCGGCCCTTCTCCTTCACTTCCAGCATCCCTACGTCGATGTACTGCCCGCCGGTCGTCTGTGGCAATGGACCGCGAAAACGTTCTTGCCCGGCTTCAACGCCTTCAACGCCGCCTCGCTGATCGGGAATTCCTCGTAATCGGTGATGTACCCGGGCGCCTTCATCGCCAGCACGCCGTTGATGTACACCTCCGCGTCCTCGTCGTGGTGCAGCCAAGAGAAGCAAATCGCCGTGTTGGCCCTCCGGCAAGGTGAATTCGCGGCGTAGCCAGATGTCGTCGCTCTTCCATTCGGTGCGGACGACGGCGCCCGGCGTTCCCTGCGTGCCGAAGCCGCCGGGGCCTTCCTTCCATTCCGCTGTCGTCGAAGTCCGGCTTTCTGACCAGCCGGCTGGCGGCTTGTCCAGGGTGTAGCGCCACGTCTGTCCGTCTTCTCTTGGAGGTCGGCACCAGCACCTTCAGGTCCGGCAGCTTCGAGAAGTCGCCGCGGTTGGCGGCCGCCACGCGGGCGCACATCGACTTTGACCACGGCGCGGTCGTAGGTCAGCAGGCCGTTGGCCTCGGTCTCGACGTCGGTGATCTGCGTGTAGACGGCCGCGCTCAGGCCCGGCTTCGTCCTTGAGGCGATAGACGCCTTGCAGCAGCCTTTCATACTTGCGGGTCAGGTCGGCACTGTCCTTGGTTCCCTGGTAGCCCCAGGTCTTGTTCTCCCAGGTGTGGCCGTCGACGCCGAGGCCCAGGCCGCCGAACTCGCCGAGCACCGCCGCCCGCCGCTGCTCCGGCTCGGGAGAGCCGGGGCCGGGGTAGACGTGGATGTCGTGGACGTCGCCGACGTGGTCAATCGTTCCAGCCGCTGGCGCAATCGACCAGCCGCGATCGGGTCGTGCTTCTTGACGCATTCGACGATGCGGCCGGTGTCGAACTGGCCCCAGCCTTCGTTGAAGACCACCCACATGACGATGCACGGATGATTGCCGCGGCCGTCGATCATGCGCTTCAGCTCCAGCTCGTACTGCTTGGCCGATTCCGCGGAGCGCTTGATCTCGCCCTTGCCGGGCGCGACGCTGGCGTCGCCGCTGGGCATGTCCTGCCAGACCAGCAGGCCGAGCTTGTCGCACCAGTAGTACCAGCGCTCCGGCTCGACCTTGACGTGCTTGCGGGTCATGTTGAAGCCGAGCTTCTTGGTGATCTCGATGTCGTACTTCAGGGCCTCGTCGGTCGGGGCGGTGTAGAGGCCGTCGGGCCAGAAGCCCTGATCGAGCGGGCCGACCTGGAAGAAGGGCTTGCCGTTGAGGAGCATGCGGGTGACGCCCTTGTCGTCCTTGCCGACCGCGATCTTGCGCATGCCGAAGTAGCTCTCGACGTGATCTGAGCCGCTCGAGCGGAGCATTCCGGAGACGCTCACTCGCAGGTCGTAAAGGTGCGGGGTTTCGGGCGACCACAGCTTCGCGTCGGGGACCTTGATCGTGTGCGAGTTGTCCAGCCCGCTCGCCTCCGCGATCACCTTGTCGCCTTCCAGGACTTCCATGCGGTAAAAGGAGTTGCCGAGCGTCTTGCTCAATCGGGCGGCGACCGTCAGCTCGTTCCGGTCGATATCAGTCTTGATCGTCACGCCCTTCAATCCAGCCGGCGGAAGACCGGCTCCAGCCAGACCGTCTGCCAGATGCCGGTACTCGGCCGTGTAGAAGATGCCGCCCGGCTTCTTGACCTGCTTGCCGCGCGGCTGCGTGCCGGCGTCGGTCGGGTTCCAGACGCCGACGACGAGTTCCTGCGGCCCGTCCTTCTTGAGGGCGTCGGTGATGTCGAACGAGAAGCCGTCGTAGCCGCCGCGATGGGTGCCGAACTTCTTGCCGTTGACCCAGACGGTCGCCTCCCAGTCGACGGCGCCGAAGTGCAGGAGCAGGCGCTTGTCGGTCCACTCCTTCTTCACGTCGAAGGTGCGGCGATACCAGACGCGCTCGGCCGGCTTCATCACGCCGGACAGCGCCGACTCGACCGGGAACGGCACCAGGATTTGCCCGTCCAGCTTCTTGCCGATGGCGGCGCTTCGTTCTTCACGCCTCGCTGGGCAGCTGCGAACTGCCAGAGGCCGTTGAGGTTCTGCCATTCCTTGCGGACCATCTGCGGCCGCGGATATTCGGGATGGACCTTGTCGGGTGTGACGTCCTTGGCCCACCTCGTCATCAGGGGCCCCTTGGCCGGCTGCCAGTCGGCGGCACGGAGCGGGGCGGCGGGAATCAACACTGCCAGGATCAGCCCGGAGAGAATCGTGCGCACGGCGGACACTCCTTCGAGAGAGGAGGGCGGTCGCAAGACATTACTCTGGGTTGTACGCTGGAGCCTGGGACGTGACTAGCTGGCGCAGCACATCAAGAAACGCCTCTCCCTGCCCCGCCAACCTCGCCTCCAGCTTCGCCGTGCAGTCGCATTCGCAGCAGGCCCACGGTTCGCTGCCGTTGAGGTCGCGGCAGCGGTGCCGGGCATGGGCGTCCTGCACGCGCATCAGCTCGAAATACTCCTCCCAGTACGGGCGTTCCTCGGCCAGCGGCGTGTCGCAGAAGCAGACCTCGACCCAGCGCGCGGCGCCGTCGCTCCGCAGGCGGGCCTCGGTCATGTTGCGCAGGTATTCAGTGCCGGCGACCGACCCCTCGCCGAGCGTGCCCTGTTCGATGGCGTGCATTAAATCGGCCTCTCGTCCAGGCTTGACGCGGGCGGTGACAAGGTAACGCATCGTGGTGTGTCCCGGTTATCCTTGGCTTGAACCCTCGCTGCCTCATTTTACACGGCCGGGTCAACTCCGTAGGTTAGCCGCGAACTCTCCGCCAACCGATCGGAGGCGCGGTGTCCCTTGAGGCGAAGCAAGGTCTGGTCCGCCAGGTGCCGACCGGTGCCGTGGTCGTGCCCCTCCGCCCCAGCTTGGGTGTGCTGGCGGTTGTGCTGCTCGCGTTGGCCATGATATCGACGACGCCCCAGGGGTTTGTGTGCGGGTACACTCCTCTGACGGTGACGGAGGCGGTGGCGGCGGGGCTGTTCGCGTTGGCGGCGTGTACACTGCCGGCGCGGTCGTGGGTGTTTCCCGCCGTGGCCGGCCGGGCGGCGATCGTCGGGGCCTGCCTGTTCCTGGCGGGGCGAGCGAGTTGCCGGCTGCTGGAACCGGCCGAGGAATCCCCGGCCTGGCAGCATGCCACGTTCGCCCTGGCGAGCCTGGGCCTGGCCTTGTGGGCGAGCTGGACGTGGCGGGCGCCGGCCTCATTCGGGCTCGGCGCACTGGCAGGGCTGGCCCTCTTCCTGAGCGGCGAGGCCGTCTTTGCACGCGACGTGAACCCACCCTGTCGCGCGGGATGCGTGACGGCCATCGCCGTCGCCACGGCCGCTGGTTTCGCGCTGACGGCTTCGTTACTGGTCCACCTGGGCGACCCGGCCGTCCGCTGGCGCCGGGTGTTTGGGGTCCAGATTGCGCTGCTGTTCGCGGCGGGGGCGGTGCTGCGGATCGCACCGATCGTGGGGGCGCCGGACCCCGGCATCGACGTGCTGCACGCGCAGGAGGCAGCGGCCGACCACCTGCTGAGCGGCCGCAATCCCTACGCCGCCGACTACCCCGACCCGGGAGCCCCCTTCTATCCGCCGCTGCCGTTCCTCGTGGGCGCCCCCTGGCGAGCCGCCGGCTGGGACGTGCGCCTGGGCAACGCGGCCTGCGACCTGCTCGCGGCCCTGGCCCTCTTCGCGGGCGCCGGAGCCGGGAAGCAGCGGCTACTGGGCGGCCTCCTGGCGGCCGCATATTTGCACTTCCCGCGCGTCCCCCTCATCATGGAGCTGGCCTGGTACGAGCCGATGCTCGCCGCCGGACTCGGGGTGGGCGTCCTACTCGTCGCCCGCGGCTGCGCGCTGGGATACTTCGTGCTCGGCCTGGCCTTCACGGGCAAACAGTACGTCGTCGTGATGCTGCCCGCGTTGTGGAAGGCCTGGCGCGGCCGCCGCCTGGCCTTGCTGCTTGGGATCGCGGCGGCGGCCGTCGCCGTGCTCTTGCCCTTCTACCTCGCGGACCCGTCCGCCTTTGCCCATCGCGTGGTACATCACCATTTGGAGCAAAAGATTCGCGACGACGGCGTCACGCTTCAGGCCGCGGCACTGAACCGGTTCCACACGGAAATCCCCCGCTGGTTGCTGTTTTCGTCGGCCCTGGGGCTGATAGGGTTGGTCGCCTGGCGGACGCCGACGCGGCGGACCTCGCCGGCGCCCTGGATGGCCACGTCCCTCCTGATCTTCTGCCTGTTCTTCAGCCAGGCCTTTCTGAACTATTTCTATCTGTGTCAGTATCTGCTGCTGCTGGGACTGGGGGATTGGTTTGTGCGGGAGGGGGAGGCGGGTGGTTGAATGTTTCCAACGTCCGCCGCCGGTGTGGCAGCCCGAAGCGCCAGCGAGGGAGTCCCTCGCTGGCGCTTCGGGCTGCCCTGGTGCCGGCTGTCATGTGCAACTCGCCGCGCTCAATCCTTCTTCCGCGGCCCCTCCTCCGGCCCGGTCGGCTGCACTACTTCGAAGTCCGATCCCTTCAGCTTGCGCAGGTCGTCCAGCCCCTTGAGCCGGCTGTCCGGGGCGACCGACAGCCGCCAGTCGCCGCCGTTGTCGGCCACGAACATGCCGTACTTCTTGAGCCCCTTCAGGATCGCCTGCGCGTGCGGCGAGAAGCCGGCCACGTCGAAATCCTGCCGCAGCCGGAAGCGTTCGCCCATGCGCGGCAGGTTTTCGTCGGTGAGCCGGCTGGCCTGGTGCGTGGCCGGGTAGACATAGGCCTTGCGCGTCCGCTGCACGGTGAAGCGCATGGCGTGGGTCACCAGGCCACGCTCGCATTCGTCGAAGCGCACCACGGCAGGAAAGACCGGCAGGCCGGCGGCGTCGGACGAGGTCCAGGTGTCCGGACGCAGCTTGTTCGACTTCAGGTCGAAGGTGGCCTCGCACGCCGCCTGCCAGCTGTTGTCGGTGCGGCGGCCCTGGTAGAATTCGTAGAGCATCCCGTTGACCGGATCGACGACCAGGACATGGCGATCCCCTTGCTCCTTGGCTTTCTGCGATTCCTCGAGACAGCGCCGATCATCAAGCGGCCAGCCCTCGATGGGGGCATTGTCGGGGATAGGGTACGGCCCCTTGTCTGACTCGTCGGGGTAGGCGACCAGCTTGACGGCCACCTTCTTCTGGCCGGGCGGCACCAGGATGAAGCCCATGTCGCGGTTGTAGGCCAGCCGCTTGTTGGCGCCGATGCCGGCAATCATCTTCTGCGAATTGGGCAGCACCGGTAGCTTCGAGATGTCCTCGTTCCACGGGTTATCCGGCGGAAACACCTGCAGGGCGGCCAGGATCTTGTCGGCCTCGGGGGTGTTGAACATTACAGGTTTCGTGATCTCCGGCATCTTCGGCCGGTCGGCGGCGGGTGCGACCAGGGCCGTGGTCACAAGCAGCGGGCAGAACCAGTTCATGGCCGGCGTCCTTTCGGTGGGAGACGAGCAGTGTGAGCGAGGTCCAGTGTAGCTGAGCGGTGACGCCGGGGCTAGAATGCCCCTTTCACCACCCGGGAGAGCACCCATGATTACCGGCGTTCACACCATGTTCTACACGTCGGAGCCCGACGCACTGCGGGCGTTCCTGCGCGACAAACTGGAGCTGCCGTTCACAGATGTGGGCCAGGGCTGGCTCATCTTCGATCTACCCGAGGCCGAGATGGGCTGCCATCCGGCCGAGCCCGCCAAGGGGGCCCCATCGGGGACGCATGACATCTCGTTCTATTGCGACGACATCGAGGCGACGGTGGCGCAACTGAAGGGGCGGGGCGTTCACTTCTTGGAACCGGTGACCGATCAGGGCTTCGGCCTGGTGACGCGCTTCGAGATGCCGGGGGCCATCAAGGTCTTGCTGTATCAGCCGCGGTACAAGAAGAATTCGGTGGGGAAGTGATCTGGTGCAAACGAAAGCGGCCCACGGTGGTCGCACCGCGGGCCGCCCTCGAGTCAGCTCAGGTGCCGATTACGGCTTTTTCACTTCGTAATCATACGGGTTCACTTCGGGCTTGAGCGTCCTCGTCTTGCCCTTCTTGCCGCCCTCGCCGTAGCCGGCCACTTCGTGCCAGGTGATGATCTGCACCTCGGCGCCGGCGGGCACGTCCTTGATTTCATACGTGCCGTCGGCGTTGGTGACCTTGGCGTAGGGATGGTCGAAAACGCGGGCATAGCCCCGCATCCAGGGGTGAATGGTACACTTGAATTCGATTTCCGTTGAAGACGGGTTCAGCACCTTGGGAGCGAGTGCCGTTCCTTCGGGGACGGCGTTATTGCCGGTGAATTCCGCGTTGTCATTGCCGCCCTCCAGGTCGGTATTGTGCGCGGTCGTGTTGCTGTTCTTGATGATGAGCGCCTGGCCCGTTTTCTTCATGTCCTTGGGATTGGCCGGGTCGCGATAAGATGGGAACAGGACGAAGGCGTGCGGCTCGAAGGCGCACCGGGGCTGGTTGAGAATGACCGGCTTCTTGATGTCCCCCGGCAGGTCCTTTTCCTCGATTTTGAAGAACTTGCCTGCCGGCGGGGCGACCCAGACAAAGACGTTCCCCAGGCCGCCGTCCGCCGCGACGCGCCAGTGCTGCTGCTCGAGTTGCTCCGGCTTGGCGTTCGAGACACAGTGGGCGGGATCCTTTTCGTTCATCTGTTTCAGCAGGGCCGCATCTTCCTGGGCCATATTCGGCTTGCCGCCGGCCAGGGTGATCTTGCCCTTCAGGGTCCCCTTGCCGGTCGATTCCACCGCGGTCAACTTGCCCTTGGGGGGTGGAGCCGGGCCGGTGGAGACTGACGCTGGGCTCGTCGAGGTATTGCCGCTGCAGCCGATGGTCAGGGCGCTGACCAGAAGGGCGGGCAGCACCGCTGCCGTCGCCCACAGTGTCACACGTCGCATTGCACAGCCTCCTGGTGAATGATGTCCCTTCAAGAGCGGACAGAGAACTCAGTCCCTCTTATGATCCCAAATCGGGCGGTTTATTCCGTTGGCTCAGGAGAACCACAAAGGACACAAAGGACACGAAGAAGGACCGATTGACACATTCTTCGTGTTCTTTGTGTCCTTTGTGGTTGGAAGTCGAGGGGGGGTGGGAACGGCCCCTTACTTCTCCTCGGGTTTCAGCTTCTCGTCAACCTCGATGGTCTTGTCGGTGGGGATATCGATGGTCTTCCCCGTCTTGCCGCCGTTCACCCAGCCCACGCCCTCGTGCCACATGACCAGGTTGTACTTGCCGGCCGGCGCGTGCTTCATCTCGAACTTGCCGTCGGCATCGGTCACGGCGAAATAAGGATGGTTGAAGACCCGCACCCAGCCGCGCATCCACGGGTGGATGTTGCACTCGACGATCACCGGTTTGAGCGAAGCCTTCAGGTCGATCGCGATCTTGGCGCCGGCCGGGATCAGCTTGTTGTCGCCGTCGTTCACATCCGGCTCGCCGGACCACTTCATGTTGTGGGCAATCGGCGAGCTGTTCTTGCCGATGAGGATTTGCCCTTCGCGCAGGGCCACGCAGCGCGGCTCGAACTTGCAGCACGGCTGGTCGATGATCACTTCCTTCACCTTGGGCTTGGCCAGGGAGGGGTGGATGGGCAGGGCGATCATCGGCTTCTTGGGGTTCTGGTTGACGTTTTGCAGCCAGACGAAGACGTTCTTGACGCCGCCGTTCTTGCCGACGACGAATTCTTCCTTGAAGAGGTCGCCCTTGGACAGGCAGTGCTCCTGGTCCTTGGTGACCTCGATTTTTTCGACGGGGGGCGGCGCCTTGCCGCCCCAGGTGACCCGCCCCTTGACCGTGCCCCAGGGCTCGGCTGCCTTCTCGGCCGCGGCGCCTGTCTTCTGCGTCACGACCGCAGGCGCCGCCGTCTGCGACTGGGTGTTCGGCGGTGAGATAGCCACGGCATTGCCGTCGCTGCAACCCAGGCCGGCGACAGCAGCCAGGCCGGCCGCAAAAATGGTCGCGAAAAGATCGGATCGCATCACTTGGCTCCTGTAATGGCCGCTCGGTAGGACCGGTTCAACGGCGTGTCGGCCACCCGGGGAAGGTTCATCAAAACATCGCGAATGGCGCCGACCTGGTAGAGCGAGTCGGCGGGCATCAGGTCCTGGAACACCGCAACGCCGTTCTGGAAATTCTGCGGCATCACCGAGGGGTACGTCAACAGACGATCCGGGTAGGCGCTCCAGTATTCGGTCCAGCCGGGCCGCAGCCGCTTGTAGGACAGCTCCAGCGGCGGGCCCTGCTCCTTGGGCACCGTCACGGCGCCAACGCGATGGCAGTCCAGGCAGATGCTCTTGCCCGGCGTGGCGATGAGCTTGTAGGCATCGTGCCAGTAGAGCGACTCGGCCGCCGTCTCGGGCTTGCCGGCCAGTTGCTGCAAGGCGTCGATCTGGGCGTTGACGACGGCGACCAGCCGTTTAGCATCCTTCTGCTCCGCTTCGCCCTTGGCCTCGTCCAGTTTCTTTTTGGCGGCGATCAGGTCCGTGTCTTGCAGCTTCTTCAGGCGGTCCGCCAGCCCCTGCCCCTGGTTGGTCCGCTGCCAGTACCCCTGGGCCTTGTCCTTCCAGTAAACATCCTCGCGCTGGGGCACGGTCATGTAGGGATAGGTGAGGCCGATGCCGGGGTTGCCCGTCCGGTCGGCGGCACCGAAGTAGTTGACCAGGGCGCGGGCATCATCCTCGCTCATGTTGAATTTCGGCATCCGCAAGATGACCTGGGGGCGGATCGGTGTCGGCTTGCGCAGGAAGTCGTACAGCCAGTCCGGCTGCACCTTTTCGCCCTCGCGGGCCAGCGGCGGCGGCAGGTCGCGGCGGGCGACGTTGCTGTCGTTGTTCTTTAGCTCGTAATCGCCTCCGCGGGCTCCGAGATACGGGACCAGCAGCTCCGCGACGGTGCCGCCATAGGCCGGCGACCCCGACACGAGTTGGTCCTTGAACACCGGCACGTCCTCGCTGGCCGGGATCACGCGGGTCCGCCCGGACGGATCGACGAACGACACGGCCTGAGTCAGCCGCATGGAGAGCAGGTCGCTATCTGGGTTCAGCTCGAGCTTGTCCTGTTCTCGGCCGGTCGGCTTGCGGGGCACGGGACGGACGGCGTGAAGGACCAGGCGATCCATTGAGGCCGGGGTCGGGTTGCCCCAGGCGTTGTGGGCGGCGAACAGCCGCTGAGCGCCGAAATCGGTGGTCAGCTTGTTGGCCAGCGTGTCGGCCGTGAAGCCGAGCAGCTTGCGCGTGTCGTCGTTCCCCTTGAACTGGTAGATGCCGGGGCGCACCTGGTGGCAGCCGGTGCAGTTGAACTTGTCGATCACCTGCCGTCCCTTGACCTCGGCCAGGCGATCGGGGTTGGGGTTGTTGAGGTAACGGCCGGCGATCGGCTCGGCCACCAGGCCCAGGATGAAGGTCATCACCGCCTCGCGGGCCTCGGCCTCGGCCTGGTCGGTGCGGGCGCGGAACTCGTCGTCGCTTTCGCCCTCGTTTTTCGTGGGATGGGCGAACTTGAACTGCGGCATGCGTAGGCGGTCGTCCCACTTCACGTCGCGGTCATAGTCATAGCTGCGCGGTTCGTTCAGCTTCTGGTGCAAGTAGCCGTCGCGTTGGCGGTGTTCCAGGGCATCCGCGAAGAACTTCTCCACGGGCGGCTTCTTCCCCTCAATAACCGCTTTCGTCCACTCGGTCGACGGCTTCGACGGGTCCTTCGGATCGTCCCGGCGCTCGACGATGGTGTAATGCTCCTCGACAAAGGCGTCAATGTTCTCGAACGCCAGGCGGGCCGGGTCCTTTTTGCCCCAGTCGTTGAGCGGCGTGCCGACCGGCTTGGAGAACTCGAAGCCGGGGATGTCGTGGCAGCCGAAGCACCCCTGCCGGGTGATGGCCTTTTTGCCGATGTAGAGCTGCAGCTTGTCTTCGGTGATCGGCCCGAGCAGGGCGTGCTCGTCGGCGTCGGCGGCCATCAGCGGCGGCTGGGCCCGCTCCTTGGTGAAGCCGTTGGCCAGCACCCCTTCCACTTCCAGCGGGTTGATGTTCGGCGCCTTCTTCAGGTAGACGCGCGCCAGGTCGATGAGCGTCTCCTTCGTCGGCGGCGTGACGCCTTCATCCCATTCCTGATACGCCTTGTCCTTGTCCACCGGCTGGCTGACGAGCCAGTCGGCGATTTGCCCGGCCTCGCGGGTGGTCAGGTGCATGATGGGCATGCGAGTGCGCGGGTTGTGGAAGGTGGGGTTGGTGAGCCACTGGACCAGCCAGCGGCGCCCCTTGTCGCCGTTGATCTTGGCGGCGGTGCGCGTCAGCGTGGGGCCGAAGTGTTCGCTCCCTGTGACCGGGGCCACCGGAACGCCGTCCACCGTGATGCCGGCCGCTTGGGTGCCGGCGTGCGTGTGGCAGCCCAGGCAGCCGCGCTCGGTGAACAATTTCCGTCCCGCGTCGCGATCCTTGTCGGTGGCGGGCGCCAGCGCCTCATCCACGTCCTTCTTGGCGACCGGCGTGCCGTCCGGAGCCAGGATTTGATCGGCCACGCGCGAGCGTTTCTTCAGGCGTGGATCGCCCGCCAGCTCGATGCGCCGCTGGACCTCGATCAACTCGTCGCGCTGCTTGGCGCTGATCGTGTTGTTGGCCGCCATCTCCTTCAACTCTGCTTCTCGCTTCAGGAGCAACGTCAGATAGGTATCGGTGTGGTTGACGTATTTCGTGCTCTCGGCGAAGAGGTAGCGGGCCATCGAGCTGATCTCGGCGGCGGGGAACTCCTTCTGCCGATTGCCCGGCTCGTCGGGCAGAGCCTCGGGGATGTTGTTGCTGAGGTTGTAGAAGTGGGGCATCTTGGTATCGGGCCGGAAGCCGCGCGGCCGATTGATCCACTTGACCATCCACGGCTCGGTCACCTTCTCGCTGATGCGGCGGAGCGACGGGCCGATCTTGCGCAGGGTGCCCGGCGGATTGGTCGGGTCGGACAGCAGCTTGGCCCGCTCGGCCGGAGTCAATTCGTCCATCGACGGGGACGGCTCCAGGCGCAGGTCGGGCCCGACGGCCTTGCCGCTCTTGATTCCGCTGATTTCGTGGCAGCCGAAGCAGCCGTTCTCGCGAATCAGGTTGTACCCTTTCAGCAGCTTCGGTGCCTCTTCCTTGCTGCCGTAGCGGACCAGGTCGGTCACCTGGTGGTGGCATTTGAGGCAACTCGATTCGACGAAGCGGGGCGGGAGCATCGGGTATTCCCAGTCGTGGAACGGCTCCCAGCCGTTGTTCTTCTGCCAGGCCTTTTTCTGATCGGCATTGTCCGGCGTGTGGACCGCCAGGGTGAAATCAGTGGCACTCCCCTGTCCATTATGGCAGATGGTGCAGCCGAACTTCTCCATCGGGTGCGCGCTATTCGCATCGACAAACAGGTCCAGCCGCGGATGGGCGCAGTACTGCGTCACCTGGGCATCGGTGAGCTTGATCGACGGCACGCTCTTGCCGAGGTCGCTCGGATCGAAACCCAGGTTTTCCTTGCGCTTCACGCGATCGTCGAGGAACTGGAGGGCGGCGGCATGGCGTTTGTTCAATTCATCGCGGCGCTGGTCGTCGGTGAGGGCCAGCCCGCGCAGGGTGACCTTGTCGAAGGCGGCACGGTCGATGGCCATGTGGCAGGTGGTGCAGCGGTCGTACCGCGGCACATTCTTGAAGCTGCCGTATTCGATGGTCAGGTCTTCGAGCGTGATCTGTTGGATCTTGTAGGCCGAGGCGAAGCCGTCCAGAATCGGCAGGGAGCGGAACCAGTCGCCCATCTTCCAGCGCTTCTGGGCGGCGAGCTTGGCGGTCCGGTCGAAGTCGTCGGTCAGTTTCTTGAGCGTATCCTGGGCGTTCGACAGGTCGTCCTCGGCCTTCTTCTGATCGGACAGCGCATCGGCGGTTTTCTTTTCGTTTTCGCTGAGCCGGGTCTGGATGTCCTGGACTTCCTTGTCCATGCCGGCAATTTGTTTCTTGAGGTCGTCCGCTTCCTTGGCGAGCTTCTCCTTGTGCGAACCGGTGGGAGCGGTGTCGCGGTCGTCCACGGCGATGTTGTACAGGCTGACCACCGAGTTATAAGTGGCCATTTTGTCCTGAAAGGCGGCTTCCAGCGTGGCCTTTTCCAGGTCCTGTTTTTTGAGCCAGGTGGCGGCGTCCTCGCCGACCTTGGCGCTGACGCCCTCCTTGGCCTTGTCGAGGCTCTCCTTGGCCTTGTCCACGTCCCCTTGCGCCTCTGTGATCTTCGCCAGCTTGCTTTCGGGGAACTTCTCGTCCATCGACTGGACGTAGAGCGCTTCCTCGACATCGCGGAAGGTGCGTTGCACCGGCTTGTAGGCGCGGTAGTGGTCGTCGTACATCATCCAGACGGTGCTGCCCAGGAGCAGGATGCACGTGACCCCGAAGACGACGTCCAGCCGGTATTGGTTGCGATACGGTTTATCGGTGGCGGCCATGGCGGTCCCGTGTCGCACCGCTTGCGGCTTCGCATGCATGCGAAGCCGCAAGCGGCGTCAAATGTTGAAAAAGAACTCCGGGAAGGCGACGATGTACTTCAGGTTGATGGTCCAGCGCAGGATCATCTTGATCGGCAGCGCCGCCATGAATTGGATCAGCGTCACCAGCAGGAAGAAGCGCAGGAAGCCCATCCGCAGGAAGAAGTTCGGCATCAGGCGGGCCATCAGCGGCGGCAGGCCGAACATGTACAGCACTACCAGAATCAGACCGGGCAACTCCCGCTTCAGCATGTTCATCCCCTCGGCCTTCTGGCCCAGCCAGTTCTGCCAGAAGATGGTCGAAAGGTTGACGTTATTGAGCGGCAGCACCTTGTGCGGGTCCCAGTACTCGAATGGGCCGAAAAAGTTCCAGTTCGGCCCGCGCAGGATGGTGCCCAGCACGATCAGTGTCACCCACAGCACCACGAAGCCGAACATGAATGTGATCATCGCGAACTTGCGCTGGTCGAAGGTGAAGTAGCCGGCCCCCTTTTGGTTGAAATCGATATACGGCAGGGCGACCAGGCCGACGATAATCATGGTTGGCAGCACGACGCCGGCCATCCACGGGTCGTAATAGACCAGCATCTCCTGGAGACCCAGGAAGTACCACGGGGCCTTGGACGGGTTGGGGGCCTTGGCCGCGGTGGCCGGCGCCTCCAGAGGGGCCTTGAGCACGATCGACCACACGATCAGGATGATGCTGCAGACGATCATGGCGATCAATTCGGTGTAGACCAGGTCCGGCCAGACCAGGACTTTTTCGTCCTCGAGCTTTTCGACGGGCGGCTCACCCTTCTTCATGCGCTCGTCGTTGACGACGGCCCGGCGCAGGCCAAGCCAGGTCGTGATGCCGACTGTGTAAATCAGGAGTGGAATCGGCACGTTGTCGGGCTTGGTCATGATCGAGCGGAAGTTCGGCTCGGTCATGGCCCAGCCGGCGAGGAAGAAGCTCAGGTTAAGGATGCCGAAAGCCACGGCCGGCTGGGTAAAGAAACGCCGCCAGTACAGGATGGCGAGGAAGCCAACCACCGAAACCAGGAAGTAAAGGATGGGCCCCATCTGGCCGCCGTACAGGCCGGCGAACCACGTGCTGCCATCGATGATGCCTTGTGGCAGCTCGGGGCCCGGCTTGTGCGACAGGCCGTAACCGAGATAGACAAAGGTAAGGATGAGAAACAGTGCGGCCACGACCCCCCAGATGGTGACCTGGGTCCGGTTCTTGCTGACGAACCAGTGATAGGCCACAAAGCCGGCGTTCAATAGGACGCACAGGAAATAGAAGACCGCCAACCCGACGGCCAACGACCCGGAGGCGTGTTCTGGCATATGCGAATCCCTGAATGAACCATGCGAAGCCGCAAGCGGTCGTTACAGCGCCCCGCTGATGCCGCCGTCCTTGCGCACGCGCCAGAAATGAACCGCGATCAGCACGGCCACCGCCAGCGGGATGGCGACGCAGTGCAAGACATAGAAGCGCAATAACGTCTCACCGCTCACCATCTTGTCGCCGAGCAGCAAAAAGCGCGCATCCCCCCCAGGGTGGATGAGGTGTACGCCTCCCACCGTAAGCAGCGATGCCCCAGGGCCTTCGTGTCCAAGGAACGGCGAGGCCCGGCCCATGTTGCTGCCGACCGTGATGGCCCAGATGGCCAGCTGGTCCCACGGCAGCAAGTAGCCGGTGAAGCTCAACAACAGCGTCATCACGAGCAAGATGACGCCGACCCCCCAGTTGAATTCCCTAGGCGGCTTGTAGCTGCCCGTCAGGAACACGCGGTACATGTGCAACCAGATGGTGATGACCATGGCGTGGGCGCCCCAGCGGTGCATCTCGCGGAGGATGCCGAGGGTCGTCACGTCGCGGAGTTTGAGGATGTCGTTGTAGGCGTGCTCCAGCGTGGGGCGGTAGTAGAACATCAGCAGCACGCCGGTCACGGTCTCCACCAGGAAGAGGAAGAAGGTGAGGCCGCCCATGCACCAGGTGTAGCTCAGCTCGATGCCGCTCTTCCGCACCGACACGGGGTGCAGGTGCAGGAAGACGTTGGTGAGCATGACCACCACGCGGTTGCGCCGGTCGCGCGGGGCGGGGTGGCGGAAGATGCTTTTCCAGATCTGGCTGGTGCGGATGAAATCGCCGACGCTCATTGAGTATTCCCTGCGCACACCCGGTTAGCCGCGACGCGGAGCGGAGCGATTTTCCCAAAGCGCTCCGCTCCGCGTCGCGGCTAAATGGGTTACACCTTGACGAACGATTCCGGGTTGGTCCACTCGCCGCGTTCCCACTGGAACTTCTTGCTCTTGTCGACGACGAGCTGGCCGTCCTCGCCGACGGAGACGGCCCAGCGCTCGAGCGGACGCGGGGCGGGACCTTCGAAGTTGATGCCCGGGTCGCCCATGGCCGGTCCCTTGAAGCCGCTGCCGTGGCAGGGGCACTTGAACTTCCCCTCGCGCTCCAACCAGTTAGGCGTGCAGCCGAGGTGGGTGCAGGTGGTGCTCAGGGCAATGATGCGGCCCTGGTAGCGCACCACCCACATGTTCTGGTCCTTGTAGCGCTCGACTACCTGCCCTTCCTCATACTGGTCGGGGAAGCCGACCTTCACGCGGCTGGGCGGCTCGGAGAGGACGTTGGGAAACAGGAAGCGGACCGTCCCCAGGGTCATGGCCAGCAGGGCGGCGGTCAGGGTGGTCCAGGCGGCGGCGAACCAGCTGCCGACCAGCGCCGCCAGGAAGAAGCGGCGGGTCTTGCCCCCCTTGGGCGGCGCCTTGGCGGCCGGTGCTGGCTTCGCAGCGGCGGCGGGGCTCGACGTGATGGCGCTGGCGGCGGGTGGGGGCGGCGGCGGGGTGGGCGTCCCGCTGATGTTCGTATTGGGGTCGGACATGACCAGTCAGTTCGCTCCAGGACGATGGATGGGGCGGCGGACCCGGCCGCAACCCACGCCGAGTGTTTTACCCCGCGCCCCAGCCGTGTCCACTTTTTTTCCAGCGGGCTCGGGGTGTGCGGTTTCGGCACGCAAAGGCAGTGCCAAGCGGCGGCCCGGCGGGCGGCCCGTCGAATCGCAGGTCGCGCCCCAAAGAGCGTCTCACAAGTGGCAAGGTGGCCGGGCCCCTGTCTCAGATGTGAGAATCCCGTGCGGCTCCCCTGCTTCGGGCGAACCGGGTCTTGCGATATAATCAGGCATCGGTCTGCGATCGTCCCGAACCGTTCCTACTGCGAGGGTTCGCGCGGTGTTCACGCAACGCCTCGACCTGAAACTGTTGTTCCCCATCCTGATGGTGTGCCTGATCCTTGTGGGCGCCTGCCTGTTCGGGCGCTTTACCTGAGCCGGCTGCACGTCAACGTGGCCCGGGACATGCGCGAGAACTTCCAGAGCACGCAGGCCGCCATCGTGATGGAAACCACGCTGCGCCAGATGATCGACTACCTGGAACGCGATCATCCGCCCACCTCGTCCGGCAAAGGGCTGGAACACCTGGAGCAGGAAGCGGCAATCGAGCTGGCCACGGCGCAGGACCTGGCCAACCACCCCGAGGAAAAAACGCTGGTCGATCAGATCAGGGAGGGATGGGACGAGTACAAACAACAGCAGGCCCGGGGCGAAAGCCGCACGAAAATGGCGGCGACGCTCCAGCACCGCGCCCTCGAACCGTGCATGAGCCTGCGCGACTTCAACCTGACGCAGATCGCCCATTCCGATAGCGATAACCAGCAGATCATCGACACCCTGCGCTGGGGGATGCTCATCGTCGGCGTCGGCGGGTCGCTAAGCGGGCTGGTCATGGGCTACAACATGGCCCGACGACTGAGCCATTCGATCTCGCAGCTGAGCGTGCGCATCCGCGATGCGGCCGGCCGGCTCAACCGCGACCTGGGGTCGGTTACCGTGCAAAAGGAGGGGGGCCTGGCCGACCTCGACCAGCAAATGGAACACGTCCTAGAGGAGATCGGTCGCACCGTCGATCAACTGCAAGAACGCGAGCACGAAGTGCTCCGGGCCGAGCAGTTGGCGGCTGTGGGACAGCTGGCGGCCGGCGTCGCCCACGAGCTGCGCAATCCGCTCACCTCGATCAAGATGCTCGTGCAGACCGGCCTGGAAGGAACACCGCCGCCGGGCTTGCCGCCGGAAGACCTGGCGATGGTCGAGCAGGAGGTCCGGCGGATGGAGGAATACATCCGGACTTTCCTGGACTTCGCCCGGCCACCGCGTTCGGAACGGCGCCGCACCGATCTGAATGCGGTCGTCCGCCGGGCCGTGACCTTGACCGAGGGGCGGGCCCGGCGCCAGCACATCGAGCTGACGGAATCCTTGCCCGTCGATCCTGTAATGCTCGACATCGATCCGGAACAGGTGCAGCAGGTGCTGGTCAACCTGCTCCTCAACGCCTTCGATGCCTTGCCCGGCGCCGGGTCGGTGACGCTGGCCGTGCAGCCGCTCAGTGAGGGCGGCCCGGTCAGCGTCAGCGTCCGCGACAACGGGCCGGGCATCGCCGCCGGGGTGCGCGAGCGCCTGTTCCAGCCGTTCGTCACCGGCAAGGCGGACGGCGTGGGGCTCGGGTTGAGCATTTGCAAGCGGCTGGTGGAAGCGCACGGGGGGACCATCCATGCCGAGGATGCGCCCGGCGGCGGGACGGTGGTGCGGTTCACGCTGCCCACGGAAGTGCTGGTAGCCGTTTAGCCGCAGCCCGCAGGGCGGCGGCTAATTGGACAGCGCCACTTTTTATTCTGGGTAAGATGGCCACACGAAAACCAAGGACTTACGGCGATTTACTTTGCCCAGCTTGACTTCGGCCTTGCCCAGTGTGAAAAGTGGCGCTGTCCAACTAATCGGGGAGTGACATTCATGCCCATTCTCTTGGTGGTTGACGACGAGCCCGGCATCCTTCTGGCCTTTCGGCGTGCCTATCGCGGCACCGGGCTGGAGGTGCTCACCGCCGAGGCGCCGCCCGAGGGGCTCGCCCTGGCCCGCGAACATCACCCGGATGTCATCGTCCTCGACATGCAGCTACCCGGGGCCAGCGGCCTGGACCTGTTCCAGCAGCTCCGCGCCCTGGACGCCCGCACCCCCGTCATCTTCATCACTGGCAAGAGCACCACCGAGACGGCCATCGAGGCGATGAAACAGGGGGCCTACGATTACCTGTTCAAGCCGGTCGAGCTGGCCCAGTTGCGGCAGGTGATCGATCGGGCCGTCGCCCTGTCGCGGCTGGCGCACGTGCCGGCCGTGGTGGCCGAGGAAGGCGAGGTCGATGAACGGGCCGACGCGATCATCGGGCGCTGCCCAGCGATGCTCGAGGTCTACAAGGCCATCGGCCGGGTCGCCCCGCAAGATGTGACGGCCCTGATCCAGGGCGAGACGGGCACCGGCAAGGAGCTGGTCGCCCGGGCCATCTATCAGCACAGCCGCCGCTCGGCCGCCCCTTTCCTAACCATCAACTGCGCGGCCATCCCGGAAACCCTGCTGGAAAGCGAGCTGTTCGGCCATGAGAAGGGGGCCTTCACCGGGGCCGACCGCCGCCGCATCGGCAAGTTCGAGCAGTCCAACGGCGGCACCATCTTCCTCGACGAAGTTGGCGACATGACGCCGCTGACCCAGGCCAAAACGCTGCGCCTGTTGCAGGAGCAGAAGTTTGAGCGCTTGGGCGGCAACGAAACCGTGACCACCGATGTGCGCATCCTGGCTGCCACCAACCAGGACCTGGGGACGCTGGTGGCCCAGGGCAAGTTTCGCCAGGACCTGTTCTATCGCCTGAGCGTGTTCACCATCCGCCTCCCGCCGCTGCGGGAACGTGGCGAGGATCTGGCGATCCTGGTCCAGCACTACCTGCGCCGCTTCAACCGCGAGCTGGGCAAGGAGGTGTCGGCTATCGCCCCGGAGGCGCTGGACGTGTTCCGCCAGTACCCCTGGCCCGGGAATGTCCGCGAGCTGCAAAGTGCGCTCAAGCAGGCCCTGTTGCACGCGACCGGGTCGGTCCTGATGCGGGATTTCCTCTCCGAATCGTTAACGAAGGCCGACGCGACCCCGGCGTCAGAGGCCGCCGAGGACGGCCTGTCGATGGCCCAGTTCATCGACGCCCGGCTATCCGCCGGCAGCGAGGACCTCTACGCCGAGTCCCTGCGCCGCCTGGAGCGTATGCTCGTGACGAAAGTGCTCCAGTACACTGCCGGCAACCAGGTCCAGGCGGCCCGCATCCTCGGCATCACCCGCGGCAGCCTGCGCAACAAGGTTCGGGAGCTGGGGATCACGATTAGCCGAACTGTGGAGGATGAGGGGGCGGGGTGAGATGGGTACGATACAACATCGGCCTCTTGGTTCCGCTCTATGAATGGCGAACTGCTATTGGAAGTGTGGGACGACTTCAGCGAGACCGGCGCGCACCTGCCAGCGCTGATCTACGCCGGGTCCTTGGGCGTGCGGCGCGGCAGATGCTGTGCTGGGCCCGCAAGCCCGGCTACGGGCCACGCTCGTAGCCCGCAGCCACTTCGAGGCGATGACAGCCTACTACCGACTGCTGGGCTGGGGCGAATACACGACCGACCAGCCTTGGGACTACCAGCCGTATCCGCCGGAGTGGGTTGAGCAGCAGCGGCGCGAGGGGATCGCTCGCCGAGACCCGTAACGGCGAGCGGCAGGAGATAGCCTACCCTCGGAGGGGAAGGCGTTTCTGGGCAAATTGCTGGGCAAACTCGCCACACCCCCCGCAGCATCGGTGGATAAAGGGAGGACAAGTGCTGCCCGACGCCTAACCCGGCCGGTGGCCAGCCCGCGTTGCCCAGGCGCAGCTGCGGGACTGTTTACCCAGAGGCTCCCCGTTTTCGCGCACAGCGCTTCGCCACCGCTCAGGTGTCGAAGAAGAGGCCCGCCACTCAGCGCCGCTCCCTCATGATCGTTTCCAAAAGGGGCTCGCCCTGGATTTCGATCAACTCGCGCTTCTCGTAAGGCGTCGTGTCGGTTATCGGCGGCGGCACCTGATCGAGGATGCCCATGCGCAGCATCTCCTGGGCGACCTCCTCCTCGGTCATCTGCGGGCCGGGCGGCTCCAGCCACAGTTCGAGCAGATCGCGCAGCCGCCAACTCTCGGCATCGTTGAGCGCCTGCGCAAGCTCCACTACCTTGTCGAAATTCGTCGCGGCCATCGGATGTACCTCCTGCGGTGATTCTACTCGAACGGCGGTATTGATCGCCATACCGCGCGGCTGGTTGCGGGCCGCGTTTCCGGGATCGCGGTAACGAGCCCAGGCGGTTAATCTTGTCGGGATGCCCGAGCCAGACTTGGAACGGGGCTTGCGAGCCCATCAGTGTGGCAGTAGAGTGCGGGCATGGCGCCCCGATCACCACCGCCGCTGTCCCTCGTACAGCGGCGTGCCCGTCGCAACCGCATCGCTCGCCTCGCGCGGGACCTGGGCTTCGTCGGGCAGGTCGAGTACCGCCACGTTTACAGCCAGTCCGGTGGTGCACAATACGGTCGAGGCAGCACGCCAGCGAAGGATTTGCTGACTGTCTACGCCGAAGCCTTCGAACGCGATGCCGACCCGGCTGACTTTTCACTTGAGGCGATAATTGCCCACGAGCGCGGGCATCAACTGCTCGCCCGGCATCCGCGGATTGCCCAGCGGGTTGCTGGCCGGATTTCGACCGGAAGTGAAGAAATCCTGGCATCGCTTCTCGGGGCGATGATCTGTCGCGCCGATTCCGACCGCGACGCGCTGGTGGCCAAGGCGACGGCCGAACTGCTTGCCCACGGCGAGGAGGCGGATGTGGCACTGCGGCGAATACAGGACCTGTGGGACCTGCTGGAGGCACTACTATGATGGGATCGAATAAACTGACCGACATCCGTCGGGAACTGCGAGTTGCGCTTGCAGCGACAGGGACGGACCCGATCCAGTGGCTGGAGGAACGCATGCGGACAGACGAGTCCCGGCAGAGCCGCGATGAGGTGCTGCAATCTTTACGGCGTTTTCTCGGCGCATCCGGAAAGCACCAGGGGCGCAAGTCCGGTGCCAAGAAATAGGGTGGTTCGCCTCGGCCACGACCCTCTTGTCGCTTTTTCAGGTTCTGGCTCTTGCCTGCCGGCGCCGCCTGCGGTTGGTGGTGATAGCAAGCCATACAAGGAAGATCATGAAGATAGTCCAAGCTCCAAGCGCTATCCCACCCCAGAGCGCCAGCGCGGAATAGAAACCCTCCTCCGCAGCAGCGTGGACTACCGGATCAAGAGTGATCTGCAGCAGTAGCTCCCGAATGATTCGCAGAAATGGGACCAGCGCTTCAAGGAAATGCGCCAGGTGCATTATCAGGATTTCCAAGACCCCCAGGACCACTGAAAGCATCTCATCGAGGATTGGCTGGGACCGCTCCCAGATCATCCTGCCATAGTGCTCAAGGGCTTCCACTGTGCAACTCCACCCGGCGGGATCTACCCTACCAAATGGATTCGCGCAAGCGCCTTTTTATTCCCGGCTCCTGCTCACCCCTTGATCACCCCAATCGGCCTCATCCGCGCCACCTTCTTCGACAGCCCCGCCCGGTGTACGACATCCACCACGTCATCGACGTTCTTGTACGCCTTGGGCTGTTCCTCGGCGAGGCCCTTGCGGCTCTGGGCGCGGGCGATGACGCCGCGAGCTTCCAGCTCCTTGTCGATGCGTCGGCCGCCGGCGTCTTTGAGGGCGGCGGTGCGGCTCATGGCCCGGCCGGCGCCGTGGCAGGTCGTGCCGAACGTCCGCGCCATGCTGCCCGCCTGGCCCACGAGCACCCAGCTCGCGCGGCCCATGTCGCCGGGGATGATGACCGGCTGGCCGATCTTGCGATAAACCGACGGGATTTCCGGATGGCCAGGCGGAAAGGCGCGGGTCGCCCCCTTGCGGTGGACCCAGACGCGCTTCTGCTTACCATCCACCGTGTGCTCCTCGAACTTGGCGATGTTGTGGCAGACATCGTAGACCAGGTTCATCTGTAATTCCTGCCAGGACTGACCGAAGAGGCGGGCGAAAACTTCGCGCGCCTGCTGCATCAGGAGCTGGCGGTTGCACCAGGCATAGTTGGCGGCGGCGCGCATGGCGCCGATGTAGTGCTGCCCCTCCGGGCTGTTAACCGGGGCGCACGCCAGTTGCCGATCAGGTAGGGCGATGCCGTACTTCTCCGGCGCCTTGCGCAGCCGGGCCAGGGCGTCGTCGCAGACCTGGTAGCCCAGGCCGCGGGAGCCGCTGTGGATCATCACGCAGACCATGTCCTTCTCCAGGCCCATGACTGCGGCGGCTTCCTCGTCGAACACATGCTCGACAACCTGCACCTCCAGGAAGTGGTTGCCGGAGCCCAGCGTGCCGCATTGCTCCTCGCCGCGCTCCAGGGCGCGGTCGCTGACCGCATCGGAGTCGGCGCCGTCGAGCCGGCCCTCGGCCTCGGTGTGCTCGATATCGCCTGGCGTGGCCAGACCGCGGGCGATCAGGTAGCGCGAGCCCTCCGCCATGAGTTGCTTCAGCTCCTTGGGGTTGAAGTGGAAGCGGCCCGTCCGGCCGACGCCGCTGGGGACCTGGCGAAACAGCTCCTCGACCAGGTTGCGCAGGGGGTGCTTGACATCGCGGTAGAAGAGGTTGGAGCGCATCAGCCGGACGCCGCAGTTGATGTCGTAACCCACCCCGCCGGGCGAGATGACGCCGCCTTCGTCCGGGTCGGTCGCGCAGACGCCGCCGATGCAGAAGCCGTAACCCCAGTGGATGTCCGGCATGGCCAGGCTGGCCTGCTGGATGCCGGGCAGGGTGGCAACGTTCGCCACCTGCTCGAGGGCCTGATCCTGGCGGATTTTCTGCATCAGACGCTCGTCGGCGAAGACCAGCCCATCGACGCGCATGTCCGGGCGGTAGCCGCGGGGGATGCGCCAGCAGCAGTCATCCACCTGCTCCACCGGCCCGTGATAGATGCCCTTGGCCATGACCTATTCACTCCCTCAGATATCCACGATGACTTCCGCCAGCCAGCCGTCGGGTGTCTGTTCGACCAGCAGCCCATGATAGGTGATGGCCTTGACCTCGTGCCCCAGGGCATGGCGTGCCGGGTCAATCGGCTCGCCCCACGCCTGTCCTTCGAGCCCGGTATCGGTCACGCGCACCGCAAAGCGGCCGAGGAGCAGGTGCCGTGCGTCAAATCGGTAGAGCAACTCGCGCAGCCAGTCGAACAGGAGATACTCGCGATCCGCGCCGTCGATGCGTACCTCGATTTGTTGCAAGGGGCGGATGGTGGCCAGGTCTTCGACAATGGCCGAGAAGAGGGCCAGGGCCGCCTCGGCGAACAGCGTGTCGAGGTCGGCCGCGCGAACGCGGAGGCCCAGGTCGGCGGTGTGCTCGAAGGTCTCGTACATGCCCCGATCCTACCGCGCCCACTAGGACGGCGGTAGGCGTGACACGGGGGAGGGGGAAAGGTTCGGCGAGCCAATCAGAATGGGGAGGGTGTCGGGTTCTCGAACTCGAAGTTCATCGGGGAGGTCCTTGCTTCCTGGGGAGTGAGAAGGACGAGAAGGCTGACCTCCGCAACCGTATCGTCGGGTAAGCCGTTGAGCGCGTCCCAGACTGGCGTATCTCGCTCCCTCCAGGGTATGCCATCGAAATCCGGGTCAATGATTCGGATGCGGACGCAAACGGAGTTGTAGCGCTTGACGTTGATTCGTGCGCCCCGGTGCTGCGGGCCGTATTGCTTGAGAAGCTGCTCGCGCAGTTGGCGGACGTGCTTATCTTCTCCTGTTTTCCTGGCTACTGCCACATCAACACCTGCCTTTCACCCAAACCATCACATCGTTCGCGGCCCGGAGGAATAGTTCGGCATCCGGCCGCTTTAGGACACCGGGATCGTATCGCAGGTTCGTCGTCCACCAGTTCACCCCGGCCAATTCTCTCATGACACTGGCCGGCAGGTGGACACGGCGATCGCCGAGACACTGCCGCAGCCAGTCAAACGCATGGGCGTAAGAGCCGCGGAAGGAGGCGAGAGTCACCGCGTGCTTTGCGGCTGGCTCGGTTGATAATATCAATGCCTTGAGCATGCATTCTACGGCATATCCTGCGAGGTACACAGCCGCCGTAGTGTATCCGGCTTTGAGCAAGAACTGGGCTTCTTCATAGCGGCATGCAGCAGCTCGGTAGAAGCGTCGTGGCTCCTTCGCTCTGGGCAGTGCCATGCGCGCCTCCGTGCTCGCTTCTCACCACCGAATCAACGCAGTCCCCCAGGCCAGGCCGGCGCCGAAACCGCTCAGCACCAGCAGATCGCCGTCGTGGACGCGGCCCTCGCCGATGGCCTCGTCGAGGGCGAGGGGGACCGAGCCGGCCGAGGTGTTGCCGTAGCGCTCCAGGTTGTTGAACACTTTGGCGCGGTTGATGTGCAAAACGTCGATGGCGGCGTTGATGATGCGGATGTTCGCCTGGTGGGGAATGTAGAGGTTGACGTCGTTGGGCTTGAAGCCGCCGTGGCGGAGGACGTCTCTGAATGGTGTCGCAGAGGATGGCGACGGCCCAGCGGAAGACGCCGCGGCCGTCCATGTGCATGAAGTGCAAACCGCGGGCGAGCAATTCCGGGGTGGGCGGCAGGCGGCTGCCGCAGGCAGGGCGGCTGAGCAGGTCGCCGCCGCTGCCGTCCGACCCGAGACTGTAACTGAGGATGCCCTGGTCCGGCCGGCCGCGCGCCAGCAGCACCGCCCCGGCGCCGTCCCCGAAGAGGGGATAGGTCTTCAGGTCGTCGGGGTTGACCACGCGCGAATTGCAATCGCCGCCGACGATCAGGGCCAGGTCGCTGGCACCGGAGACCACGTAGGCGGCCCCGGTGATGAGAGCGTACATGAAGCCGGCACACGCCGCCTCGACCTCGATGGCCGCACAGTTGAGCCGCAGCCGGTCCTGCAGCAAGCAGGCCGTTGATGGAAACGCCATGTCCGGCGTGAACGTGGCCAGAACCAAGAGATCGATGTCCGCGGGAGCGACGGCGCTGCTATCGAGGCAACGGCGGGCCGCCTCGTGACACAGGTCGCTGGTGGCCTGATGCGGCAGGGCGTGGCGGCGCTCCAGGATGCCGGTCCGTTTAACGATCCAATCCGAATCGTGTCCCAGGCGGGCATGGAGATGGGCATTGGTGACGACCGCGTCCGGCACGTAGCTGCCGGTGCCCAGGATGCGCACCCCGGTCAGACTGCGGCAGCGCGGGCGAGGGGGAGGGGTGCGTTCGTCACTCATGGATCGACCAACCGCGTGAAGCCCGCGGACCGCACATCGAGCCGCAGGCAGGCCGCTCGCCGGCATCGGGGGGGCCGGGCTGCCGAAAAGGGAAGTATACGGCGGGGCCGTGCCCAGTGGCCAGTAGCCGTATCAGGGACTGCGTGGGTCGCTTTCTGGCTTCGACCCCCCCTGGGCCGTCGCCGTCAGGTACTGCGCCATCGCACTGACCGCGTGCTGGGTGTAATCGAGCCGCAGGTCTCCGTCCTGGTGCGACCCATGAAACCCGCCGATCAGCAGACGCTGCCGGTACAGCGGCGCGAAATGCTGGGTGTTGGCATCGCTGTACTGCAAGCTCGCCAGGAACTGGAGGCACAGCTCCAGGGCCGCGGTGTAGCGACGGTGGCGCGGCAGGTCGGCCGCCTCGCGAGCCACCCGGCAGGCCTCGGCCAGGCTCTCCGCACAGGCCGCCGACGAGATGTCGGGTGCCGGCGTCTTGCCGACCGCGAAACCGCCCAGCCACTCCGGATGGCGCGGGTCGAGGCGGTCGTGTTGCTTCTCGCAGAGCCAGTCATTCATGGCCACGACGCTGTCTGCAAAGGGCTTCTCGTGGGTCAGCAGGTAGGCTTCCGCATAGGCTGCCGTCTGCCACGGGACCACGGCCAAGCTCTTGTGTTCCTGCCACCACGGAGCGTAGTAGCCCCGCGCCTTGCGGGCCACGTCGATCTTCCAGGCGGCGGGGCGGTGGGCCTGGCTCCGCAAGAGACCATAGAGGGCCATGCCCGGGTAGAGATCCGCATCGGGATCGGCCGCGGCCGCGGCCGCCGCGTCGTCCCCGTCGGTCCAGCTCAGGCTGCCGTCGGCCTGCTGTTGCCGGCGGACATAGGTGCAGAGTTCCTCGGACCTGGCCAGCAGGTCGTCTTGGGGAGCCGGCAATTCGTTGATGGCCGCGATCAGCAGGCCGGCCGCCCCAAGGCGGTTCAGGGCCGTCGAGGGCGGCAGGGTGTGACGCACCCTCTTGCCTGACTCGCCGGCGTCCGGCTCGGCGACGGTATCGTCCAGCAGCGACAGGATGGCATGGGTGGCGCGGGCAGCGTAGGTCTTGTCGCCGGTGTACCGGGCCGCGCGGGCCAGCGCCAGGGCGGCTCCTGCCTGGTGCAGGTAATTATTCCCCTCCATCACCGCATTGACCGCCGGCAGGAAACCGGGCACGAAGCGGCCGGTGGCGGTATTCATGCGATCGAGCCACTCGGCGCCACGGCGGAAGCTGTTATCGATCTGGGCGCGGAGCGTGAGGCCGCCGCCGGGAGAGTCGACTGGCTGCCCGAAGTTCGCCGGGACCAGGGGGGGCGGATCGCCGTTGGACGGCGGAGCCACCCCACTTTCGGGCTGGGCCGGAGCGGCTGCCGCCGGACCCGGCGGGCCGGCGGGAACGGCCGGAGACTGACCCCGGGTGAGCGACCAGGTCGCCAGTCCGCCGACGGCAAACACCAGTACACAGACCAACCACGCCATGCCGTTTCGCATCGGTCGAGCCTCCCTGCTCGCGGGCGGTCCTGGGGGACGCGCGGACTCCGGCGCAGGGGAGTTATACACCGATTGAGAGAAATGGATCAATGCGAACCGCCGCCTGCGCCTTCGCACGCTTCGCGAAGCCGCGGGCGGCGGTCGGGAGGAGGACCGATCTTACGTGGGCGGCAGGCTAATGTCGGGAGCCGATGGCTGGATCGGCGGCGCGGCGGCCGGGTTCTCGGCCGGCGCGGCCGGCGGCGCCACCGGCGGCTCTTGTCCGGGCAACAGGATGTTCCGCACCTGAATCCGCGTGTAATGCTGCCGGTGCCCTTTAAGCCGGCGGTAGTTCTTCCGCCGCCGGAAGTGCTGCACGTACAACTTCACCGAGGTCTGCTCGACCACGTCGGCGACAATCCTGGCCCCTTCCACCAGGGGTTGGCCGATCCGCAGATCGTCGGCGTTCTGGTACAGCAGCACCCGGCCCAGTTCCAGGCGGGCGCCCGGCTCGGCCTCGCGGAAATCGAGGTCCACCTTGTCGCCCTCCTGCACCCGGTACTGGTGCGATCCGTCCTCGAACACTGCGAACATCGGTCGGTTCCCCATCGTTCTGGAGCGGGTTCTGCGGAGCCCGGCCCCGGTTGGCTGAAAAGATGAAAAAGGAAATGTAGCGAAGGCCCGACCCCCTGGCCAGGGGTACTGCCGGCCCAGAAGGTCACTTCCCCAGCGAGCCGGATGTTCCGCCGGGGCAAACTCGTCCGGTCCGGAAAACCTTACCCAGCCCAAGGGGCGTGCGGCCTGGCGCAACGGTAGGGCCGGCACGCGAATGACACCTAGGGCCGCTGGGACACAGTCGTTTGACCGCCCACGAATCGTCGGGCACAGTTGCCCCGGAGAGACTGTGCGTCAACCGTCAGGAGGACGTCCTTATGACCCGTCGATACCGTCTGCTCGCGGCCGCCGTGCTGGGCACGTGCCTGGCGCAACCCCTGGCGGGCCGTGCGGCACCGCCCCCTGGAACGCCCACCCTTCCTGCCCTTTCGACCCCGGCCACGTCCCCCGCGGTGGCTCCGGCAACGCCCGCGGCCGGGGCGGCTCCGAGTCTGGGGCTGGACCGTGTGCCGGCCCCGGTGCCGGCGGGAAACAAGGAGGTTGCGGCCGCCATTGGCGAGGCCCTGCGCCAAGCCGGCAAGGCAGGGCAGCTCCGCCACTTTAACATCGATGTGGCCGTCAAGGACGGCACCGCGGAACTGCAAGGCACCGTCGCTAGCACCGAGCAGCGAGACCAGGTCCTCAAGCTCGCCCAGGGTGTCTCCGGCGTCACTCGGGTGGTCGATCACTTGGCGTTGCTGGCGCCCAGCCCGATCACGCAGGTTCAGGCCACCGGAACGCCGGGTCCGTTGCTGGCCGCGCCGCCGGTCGCCGCGCCGCCGGCCGTCAAGGCCGAGGAGCTGGCCCCCCCGCCGCAAATCCGCGAGCCGCTCCCCCCGCCGATGGTCACCCCCGGGCCGCCCAGCAGCGTGATCCCCGAGCCGGTGCCGACGTTCTCGGCCCCGATGCCGTCGCCGTACGACCTGAACCCGCCCAACATGCCGCCCTACGCCTGGCCAACCTACGCCCCGTACAACAACTTCTCCCGCGTCGGCTATCCGACGGCCTACCCGTACCAGTCGTGGCCGTACATCGGGCCGTTCTACCCGTTCCCGAAGATTCCGCCGGGCTGGCGCTCGGTGAAACTGGAGTGGGAAGACGGCCACTGGTGGTTCAGTCGCGTTGCCACCAAGAATAACTGGTGGCGGGTACGGTTCTGGTAACAGGTGTGACAGGCGGGGCCGGCCCTCCGGCGGGGGGCCGGCCCCAGCTGCCATTCATGGGTCAAACGTCGAACTCGCGGGACCGTCCCGGTTCCCCCAGAATTGCCACGTTGCACCAAATTCGCCGGGAATTATATGCGACCTGGCGCGCGAGTCGCAATACCTTGTCAAATAACGACATGCGCCTTCACATTTCAGCGCCAACCGCCAGGATGCATATAATTCCGTGTGTGCGGACACGCCTTGCCAACAAAGGATCAGCTTGAGGGCTGATGCCAGTCCCTGGCACACGTTCCGCTATGAACCTGACAGGCCATCGGCTTTCCGTTCGCACTGCGCTTCTCTAGCTCTTCTTTGTGGCGGCGGAGCGCGGTGGCCGCGTTTGATCTGGTGCCTCTGAGCCCGTGCTTGAGCTTGGCCCTTGGGTCGGCTTCACTTTCCTTGGTGCCGCGAGCCCGCTTGAAAGTCTCGTCCTTCGTTCGACCCATCCTCCGCCGACATTTTCTTCGCCCGTCCCTCACCGTCGTTGGAGGTCCTCATGCCTCGGAAGAAGACACGCCAGCCCATCCCGCCGCCCCGCATCGTCCGGCCCTGTGCCGCCGCCATCGACGTCGGCAGCGCCAGCCACGTCGTCGCCGTCGACCCCGCTTGCGATCCGCAGCCCGTTCGTACCTTCGGCGTCTATACCGCCGACCTACAGACGCTGGCCGAGTGGTTACGCCACTGCGGCGTCACGAGCGTCGTGCTCGAATCGACCGG
Organism: uncultured Planctomycetota bacterium; assembly: GCA_963827935.1. Lineage (GTDB taxonomy): Bacteria > Planctomycetota > Planctomycetia > Gemmatales > Gemmataceae > DATFNV01. The sequence continues at coordinate 630,954 of CAWHCN010000011.1, forward strand.
CGTCTACTGGATGTGCTTATGCGACTTCCTGGAAAGCCAGGGCTTCGAAGTGGTGGTGGTCGATCCACGCAGCCTGGCCCGCAACCTCAAGAAGAAGACCGACGTTTGCGATGCGGTCTGGCTGCAGCAGATGCACGCCTGTGGCCAGCTCAAGAGCTGTTTTCGACCCGCGCACGAGGTGCTGGCGTTGCGGACGCTGTGGCGGCATCGCGAGCATCTGATCACCGAGGCAGCCAAGCTCTTGCAGATGATGCTCAAAGTGCTGGTCCAGATGAATGTTCATTTGGACCTGGCCGTGTCGAGCATCGCCGGCGTCACCGGCATGCGCATCCTGCGTGCCATCGCCCAGGGGCAGCGTGACCCCCAGACGCTGGCGGCGATGCGCGATCCCAGCTGCAAGAAGAGCCGCGAGGAGATTGCCAAGGCCCTGGAAGGGACCTGGGACACGGCCCACCTGTTCGAGCTGAAACAACTGCTCAAGGCCTGGGACTTCTACCAGAATCAGCTCCATGTCTGTGACCGGGAGTACGCCAAGGCGGCCGGGCCGATGCCGGACAAGACCCAGGGGCGTCCGTTGCCCGAGTCCCAGAAGGCCGCGCCCAAGAGTCGCAACCGCCCGACGGAGTTCGACGCCGACGCCTTGATCTTCCAGTTGACGGGCGTGCGTGTCACGGAAGTGGACGGTCTGGGCGCCAGCACGGTGCTGACGGTCTTGTCGGAGACAGGCCCGGACCTGGCGGCACGTTTCCCGACGGACAAGCACTTCGCGGCCTGGACGACGCTGGCGCCGCGCAAGCACCAATCGGGCAAGCGGATCCGCTATCCCGCCCAGACGGCCAGCCGGGTGGCCAGGGCGTTTCGGCTGGCGGCGCGGTCCTTGCTCAGAAGTAAGAGCGTGCTGGGTAATTTCCTGCGCCGCCTGCGGGCCCGGCTGGGGATAGGCAGCGCCATCAGGGCGACAGCCCACAAGCTGGCGAAGCTCTTCTATCGCCTCATCACGCGTGGGGAAGCGTATCGCCGTGAGAGCACGGCAGCCGAAGAAGTCAAGCAGCAGGAGCGTCAGGTCAAAGCGCTGCAGCGGCAAAGCGCGGGAGTTAGGGCTGCAAGTGGTGCCGATCTGAGCAGGGTCGGCGGGGCAACAGACGACGTTGGGGAAGTAGGCGAGGTCGATCTCAAGCCGAGCCGCTTGGGGCGGTGGCGTCGAAGATACGCGGCACCGTAAGATCGCTGCCCGAGCACGACACCTCTCGCCCGGGTAGCGGGGCCTTGTTCATTGAAAGCAAACCGAGCGGTCCGCTCAGGCTGAACCACAGTACCAAAGTCCGACTGCACGCGTTCGCTGGATGAACCTAAAAAACGACGCTCCTCAACTCGCTAGCAGCGGCGAACCTATCTCCAAAGCGCACAGTCCCTGTAACACGGGCCCGTATTACGCGCAACGCCGCGGCGCTCCGCTGACACCACGACAAAAGTCTGAGGCAGTTCGAGCGTACACGGTCCTGAGAGGCGTTGCCGGACGGGACGAGAAGGGGGACGTGCGATGAGCAGCGTGTGGCGCGAGGTGCGGGACGGCGAATGGCAGCCGCTCGCCCTCCCTGAGACACGGGGAGGGGCTTTCCCAGCGGTCGAGATCAACGGACTGCGCTTCCTGCGCTTCGGCAGCGGGGCCGAGCAAGCGGCGGCCATCCTGTCGCCCTCCGGTGTCGTGGCGCGGGTCAATGGCCGGCCCATCCTGGGCGGAATGCGCGTGCTGGAGCACCGGGATGAGGTAACAGTCGGCCGGTCGAGACTCTTCTACTCGGCGGAATCGACGCCTCTGGTGATTGTCTACCAGCCTGCGGAAGGCACCAGACTACCCACCTGTCCCCTCTGCCGCGGACCGATCCGCGCGGGCGACTCGGCGGTTCAGTGCCCCGGTTGCGGCCGCTGGTTCCATCAACTCGCTACGGCCGACGGCAAGCCGGCCAAGAACTGCTGGACCTACGCTCCCACCTGTCGCTTTTGCAACCACCCAACGGCCCTCGGCGGCAACGCCGGCTGGCGACCCGAACGCGAGGATGCTTATGAGCGGTAGCTCGCAAGTGTCAGTCCTGCTGGCCGGTGCCGGCAACATCGGCTCGCACCTGGCGCCGCTCCTGGCTCGAGCCGGCGTCGGACTGCTGCGGATCGTGGATCGCGACATCGTCGAGGAGAAGAACCTGCGGCAGCAGGATTACGGACCGCAGGACATTGGCATCGGCAAGTCCCAGGCGCTGGCCCGGCGCCTGGCGGCCCAGTTCCCCACGCTGCGAATTGAGCCGCTTGTGGCCGACCTGGAGGACGTGCCGCTCGGAGCCTTCCGGGTGGATGTCCTGCTCGGCGCGCTCGACTCGCGGCGGTGCGCGCCAGCTTCTCGATTTCGGAGCGTGCCTGGCCGCTGGGCGTGCCGGTGATCGACGGCGGCGTCGGCGAGGGGCTGCTCGGCCGCGTGCAGCTCTTTGTGCCTGGCGACGCCGCGGCCTGCCTCGAATGCACCTGGGGCGATGCCGATTACCGCCACCTCGCCGCCGAGTATCCCTGCCACCCCGGGGCGACGCCCAACGCCCCGGCAACGGTGGCTCCCGCGTGTGTCGGCGCCGTCGTCGCCGGCCTGATGGCGTCTCGCACCCTGGCCCTGGTGCAGGGTGAGCGACCCACGGAAAGCCGCGAGCTGGCCTTCGATCTGAAGCACAACCGCTTCCTCGAATCGCGCCTGCGCCGCTCGCCGCGCTGCCGGTTCGACCATCGCGTGGTACGGGAAATCGCCATGATTCTGGCAGAGGCTCGGATCGCCGATCTCGTGGACCTGGTCAAGTGTCGCTTCGGAACGCGACCCGCGCACCTGGAAGGAAGGCAGCGGGCGGCGAATGGTGGGTTCGCGGCAACGCGTTTTCTGCCGGTCGAAGCGCTGTGGGAGCGAGGGGCGGAACCGCTAGCCGCGCTGGGACTGGGCCCGGGGGATGGCGTGCGGGTCACGTCGGGCGGCGAAAGCATATTCGTCATGGTCGAGCGCTGCGGGGGGAAACGGGAATGGACATGAACGACCTGCGAACTCTGGAAATGGCCGGCCCCGAGCCGAGCTTCGACCCGGTGTTGCGCGACTTCCTCATGAATTGTGCCGAGGAGCTGCGCAGCCGGCAGGAGCGCGGCGGCCTGCTCGACTACGCCTGCCTTGGCCGCGATGCCCCCTGGCTGTATCGGCTGACCTTCCGCACGCGCGGCCTGGCGCGGACCCCGGCCGGTGACGTTGTGCCCGCCGAGCCGCACGTGGTCGCACTGCGCTTCCTGCCCGACTACCTGCGGCGGGCGGATCGCTTCGAGATGCTGGCGCTGCTGGAGCCGCAGAACGCCTTCCATCCCAACCTGATGCCGCCGGGCATCTGCGTCGAGGTGCGGCCCGGCGAGCCGCTCGTGGAGATTTGCGAGTCGCTGCACGCGCTGTTCGCCTGGCGGCTGCGGCAGTTCGCGGAAAACGACGCGCTGAACCGCGATGCGTGCGCCTGGGGCCGGGCCCATCTGGACGAGTTGCCCGTGGACGCACGGCCGCTGTTTGGCCGACCGATGCACATCGCGCTCGAGCCCGTGGAGGACAAGGTGTGACCACGCTCATGGAGAATGGTGAGGCCGTGAGGTTCACCGCCGAGGGTGGGGGCTGGGTGACCCTGCGCCGCCCCGAGCCCGCTCTGCGGGGCACGGCGCCTGCGGAATTGCTGCACCGTGCCCAGGCGCTTCCGGGCCAGTTGCGCTACGTCGTGGAAGCAGACGAGGCATACCTCATCGCTGAAGTCCGAAACCTGGACGGACTGCCCATCGACGCCGCGCGAGACGCCTGCTCCAACTTCTGGACACCGCCTGCTCCCCTCGCCCCGGTACTCCGGCGAGAGGGGTCGGGGGTGAGGGGCGCTCATCCCCCTCACCCCCAACCCCTCTCCCCCAAGGGGAGAGGGGAGAAGATGTTCCGTCCGCCGAAACCATCGAGGCCGCTCTCGACGCGAGCGGTTTCGCCTGGTCGCGCCGGGACGCCTCCTGGGCGATTGTGGTCAGGAATCGGCTGGCGCACGAGGTCCTGGTGAGCCCGGTCCCCGGCGGGACCCGCGCGACCGCGGTGCTCGCCGACTGGGACGAGATCGCCCCCGTTTGCCGAGACGCCCTGGCCGAGTTCCTCCTGGCGGCGCAGGCAGGTCTGCGCTGCGCCCGCTGTGAGCTCGACGAACGCCGGGCCAGCCTTGTCGCCTTTGTGGCGACAGCAAGCCTGGAGGTTGACCTGACCCATGCCCTCCTGGGCGTGGCGGCGGGCTGCGATTTGCTGGCGCGCGAGGCGACGGCCCTCTTGCGCCCGGAAATTGCCGAAATCTACCGAACTTGCCGGCGTATGCCCTCGAAAGGCCCCGCGCCGACGCGCAGCGACACTCCTCTGGCAACGGGCCACGGGAAGCTTCACGACTCTAGCGACACCGAAGGGAGGTGATTGGCAATGGTGGCGATGGCAGAAACGATCGACCTGACGGTCGAGGATTTCACCGGCCAGATTCGGCGCCGTGCGCGGGGCATCCCGCGCGATGCGACGGTCGGCGACCTCGTCGGCGGGTTGACGCACGAGCTGCGTCTGCCGGCGAACGACACGCAAGGCCGGCCGCTCAGCTACAGCGCCCGGGCGCGTGGCGAAAGCCTGCTCGAAAGCGACCGCATCGGCGACGTCCTCGAAGAGCAGGACGTGGTCACGCTGGCGCCGAATGTCACGGCGGGGTAACCTGTCCGCCCGGCGAGCGGGGGGCGTTAGCCCCCCGGTGAGTGCGTGAGAGTGCGTAAAACCGGGGGGCTAACGCCACCCCGCTCGCCGGCTTTTGTTTGGAGTTCAACCATGTCCCCGACCGCCGCCCAACCGGCGCTTTACCAGTACCGCCTGGAGTTCTTCACGGTCCGGGGCGGCGAGCGCGTCCACGATCTGCCGCTGGTTCGGGCCGACTTCGACCGGGCCATCGAGACGACATTCTTCGAGGCCCTGCGCCAGGGGCTGTTCGCCGACTACGCCCCGCCCTTCGCGCGGGCCCGAATCGAGCCGGACTTTGGCAGCGAGAGCGGTTCGCCGCACGCCCCCCGGTTCGGGGTGGTGCTGCCCTTGCCGGACGGGGGCGAGCATCGGCGGGAGTTTGATTCCGAGTTCTTCGATCATCGCGCCACGCGGATCGGCGCCGACCTGGTGCGGGCGAAGAAGGTACCGAACAATAGCACTCTCCTGTATCGGCTGTCCGCGTACCTGGAGAGCGAGGAGGCCCCGGTTCGGCGTGGGCTGCGCTTCACGCTGGAGGAGGAGTCGGTCGGAGGTGCCGATTCGGCCCGGGTCGCTGGCGGAACATGGCCCGCGTCAGGTGTGGGACACCCCCAGGGCCGAGGAAATGCCGGTGCTTATTCCCCGCCGCGTGCTCGACGAGGCGGTCGAGGAGGCGGAGCGGGCGCCGGCGCGCGAGGTCGGCGGGGCGCTGCTCGGCCACCTGCGCCGCGATCGCGAGACGGGCACGGTCTATGTCGAGGTCACCTGTCAGGTGCCGGCCGAGGAGACGACGGCCACCGAGGTCAGCGTCACCTTCACCCCGGCCACCTGGGCCAGAGTCCGCGAGGTGATCGAGGTCCGTGGCGAGGGAGAGATCTTTGTCGGCTGGGTCCACAGCCATCCGTTCACCCTGTGCAAAGAATGCCCGCTGACCCCGCCGCCGGAGTGCGTTGCCAAGGTGCTGTTCTTCAGCAGCGACGACGAATTCCTGATGGAGCTGTCGTTCCCCCGGCCGTTCATGGTCGGCCTGCTCAGCGCCCGCGAGCCGCGCTTGCAGGCCGCTCTTGGGCACGCGCCGGTGCGCCTGTTCGGCTGGCGCGACGGGGAGATTGTGCAACGCGGATTCGAGGTGATTGACGATTGACACACCGTTTAGCCGCGGGTCGGAGACCCGCGGGTCTCCGACCCGCGGCTAAACGCAACGCGGAATCGAGGATCCCCATGGCAACCACGAAAATGGACCCGCCCCCCCCGGCGAAACTGGACGAGTACCTGACCTGGGTCCAGGCCCTGGCCGCCACCAGGGCCAATCTGCTGCCCGTGACCGAGACCCTGCTGCGCGAAAAATTCGCCCTGCAGGAGGCCGTGGACCAGCTGCGCACCCATCACCAGGCGCTGCGCGAGGAGATCGAAACCCTGTGCGCGCCGGAGCGATACCCGGCTGTCATCACCGATGTCCACCGCAACGGGCAGCTGAGCGTCGAGGTCCACGGTGCCGGCCAGCGGTTGTGTGTCGCGGTCCACCCCGACATCGATCCGGAGCAGCTCCGCGTCGGCGCCCGCGGCCTGCTCGCCAAGGGGCGCAACTGCCTCCTGGAAGTGGACGGCGCCAGCCCCGAATGGCACGAGATTGGGACCTTCGAGGGGCACACGGAAGACGGCCGGCGCCTGCTGATTCGCCACCAGGAGCAGCTCGTCGTGGCCACGCCGACGGAAGAGTTGGAAGGGGAAAACCTGCGCAAGGGCGACCTGATCGGTTTCAACCGCGAGGGCGCCTGGCTGGCCTACAGCCGACTCGACCCGCCCGGCAAGGAGGATCTGTTCATCGAGGAGACGCCGAGCGACAGCTTTGACGAGCTGGGCGGCCTGGACCGGGAAATCGCCCAGTTGCAGCGGGTGATCCGCTTCCGCCTGCAGCACCCGGAGCTGGCGGCCCGCTACCGCCTGCCGGCCAAGCGCGGCATCTTGCTGGAAGGGCCGCCCGGCAACGGCAAGACGAAGCTGGCCCGCTGCCTGGCCCGCTTCATCGCCGACCTGGTGCCGGCCGGCGAATGCCGCTTCATGGCGGTCAGCGGCAGCAGCGATTATTCGATGTGGCTGGGCCAAAGCGAGCAGAAGATCATCGCTCGCTTCCAGGCCGCCCGCGAGATCGCCACCGCGGACGGCGTGCCGGTCGTGCTGTTCTTCGACGAGATCGATGCCATCGGCCGACGCCGCGGCAGCGACCTGGGCGGCGGCGCCCCGACCGCATCCTGGCGACCTTCCTCGCCCAGCTCGACGGCATGCAGGCTGTCGGTAACGTCATCGTGATCGGCGCGACCAACCGGGCCGACATCCTCGACGCGGGTCTGGTCCGGCCCGGCCGCCTGGGCGACCTGCGCCTGCGCATCCCCCCGCCCAATCGGACGGGGGCGCGGGCGATCCTCGGCCGCTACCTGGGCGCTGGCCTGCCGCTGGCCTGCGCCTTCGAGCCGCTGGTCGAGGCGCTGCTGAGCCGAATTTACAGCCCGCGTGGGGAGTATGCCGAGATGGCGCGGGTGGGTCTGCGCGACGGCCGCAAGCTGCCGGTCGGCGGCCGCGACCTCGTCAGCGGGGCCATGCTGGAGAACGTGGTGCGTTCCGCGGCGGAAGAGGCGGCCGACCGCGAAGCCCAGACCGGCGAGGGCGGTCTCAGCGAGGACGACCTGGTCGCCGCCCTGGACCGCGAGCTGCGCAGTGCCGCGTCGCTCCTGTCGCCGGGCAACGTGCGCGGCTATATCCCGCGCCTGCCGCAGGATGTGGACCCGGTGGCTGTGGAACCACTGACGCGCGGACCGGGAACGGCGGCGTATGCGCGAACGGCGTGAGTGATAAACCGGGCGAGCGGGGGGCGTAAGCCCCCCGGTTAGGGAACGATCACCATCACCGGAGGGCTGACGCCCCCCGCTCGCCGAGGGAGATTTCACCTTGTACCCCTGCAAGAAAATCATCGGCTGCGACTTCGAGTTGGCCAACTCGCTGGAGCGAAACGGCCGCATGGACGGCAATGTCGGCGAAGCGGCCAAGTTGCTTCTCGACGAGATCAGCGGCTATCCGCGGCAGCGCGGCTGGGGCGGCAGCTTCCTCGAATGGGGACGCCGCTTCCTCGAAGGCAACGGCGGGTCGGCGTACATCGACTCCGACCACCTGGAGATCAACCTGCCCGAGCACGCCCGGGCTCAGGATCATGCCGCCGTCCTGCACGCCGGCCTGCGCATCGCCCGGAATGCCCAGGTGGCGGCCCAGGAGAAGCTGTCGCGCAGCCGGCTCAACGTCATGGCCGCGGTCAGCGACGGCCAGCAGTCGTGGGGCCATCACCTCAACATCATGGTGAGCCGGCAACTGTTCAACGAGATGTTCACGCGCAAGCCGCACCTGATCGGCTTCTTCGGCACGCACCTGGCCACGGCCTCGATCTACGCGGGCCACGGTCATGTCGGCCCCGGCAACAGGCGAGCGGCCTGCGATTACCAGCTGTCGCAGCGCGCCGACTGGTTCGAGGAATTGGTCGGGCAGCAGACGACCCATGAACGGCCGCTCTTGAACCTGCGCGACGAGGCGCACGCGGGCCGCGACCTGGCGCGGATGCACATCATCGCCTTCGACAACGTGCTGTGCCCGGTGGCCAACTTTCTGAAGGCCGGCACGACGCAGCTGGTGCTGGCCCTGGCCGAGACGGGCTGGGCCGATATCACGGCGCAACTGGACGACCCGCTGGCCGCCTTCGCCGAGGTGAGCCGCGACCTGACCCTCAAGAAGCCGCTATCCCTGGTCGGGCGCGGCCGGCAGGCCAGCGCCGTCGAGGTGCAGCGCCGGCTGGCCGACCTGGCGGGCGAGTTCGTCGCCTCCGGCGAGTGCGGCGACGCCGTCCCGGATGCCGCCGCCATCGTCGCCCTGTGGCAGGAGACACTCGACCGCCTGGCCCGGCGCGACCTGGACGCGCTGACCGGCCGTTGCGACTGGGTGCTGAAGTACCTGCTGCTCGACCGCTTCCGCGGCCGGCGCAAACTGGGCTGGGACTCGCCCGATATGAAGTGTCTCGATCTCCTGTTTTCGAGCCTCGATCCGCAGGAGGGGCTGTTCTGGCAGATGGCCGCGGCGGGGCAGGTGGAAAACATGCCGGCGCCGGAGACCATCGAGCGCTTCGTCGCCGAGCCGCCCGACGATACCCGGGCTTACCTGCGGGCCCACGCGCTGCGCCGCTTCGGCGAGCACGTGGCGACGCTCAACTGGGATCGCATCCGCTTTCGCCAGCAGTCGGATCGCTTCTGGTGGTCCGAGGCGGTGCTGGCGATGCCCGACCCGTCGCGCCTGGGCCGCGCCGAAAGCGAGCCGCTGCTGGCGAAGTCGGAGACGCTGACGGAGCTGATCGCGGCGGTCGGCACAGAGCCGGAGCCGGAGCCGTATTTCAATTCGTGGAGTTCGAGTGTGGGTAATTCGTCGGGTCGAAGTTGGTCCGCGTGGTAGCGGTGGTTAACCGCGACGCGGAGCGGAGCGCTCCCCTCCGGGTCGCGGCTAACCGGCAATGAAAACGAAAGGAGAATAGTCATGGAACGTGAAATGCAGGCCCAGCGCCGGTCGGTTCCGGGGGTCCGGGGCCCGAAGGCGACGGCAGCGATGCAGCGCAGGCCAACGCGCGGACGATCCTCGCCGCGGCCGACCGCATCCTCGACTCGATCCGCCCGCTCAATGCCGAGGATTACTTGCAACAGAACCGCCAGCGCGGTGGGGAATAACAGCGACTTGTCGTTTCGCGCTCGCAGCATGACGCGAGCGCGAAACGACAAGTCAGGAGGACCGCGCCCATGAAACCCTTCCTGATGGGCACCGAAACCGAGTACGCCCTCTCCGGTCGCAACGCCAACGGCGTCATTGGTCCGGAGGAGGCGTTTCGCTTCCTCAGCGAGGCCATGCGCCAGGAGCGGCGCTGGCTGCCCGACGCGACCGGGGGCTGGGCGGCCTATTTCGAGCATGGCGGTCGCGTTTATCTCGATTCGGGCGGTCACCCCGAGCACGCCACCCCCGAGTGCGCCACGCCCGCGCAGGTCGCCCTGTACGACAAGGCCGGCGAACGGCTGTTCGACCTGGCGCGGGAGCGCGCTCAGCGCGAGCACCCAGGCTTGACTGTCAATGTGGTCAAGAACAACATCGCCCCGATCCACAGCGACGACGCCACCTGGGGCTGCCACGAGTCGTACACCTCCTGGGTGCGCGGCGACAAGGCGGCGGAGCAGCTGGTGCCGCACGTGGTCAGCCGGCTCATCTACGCCGGCGCCGGCTGCCTGTCGGCCCGGCCCGGGTGCGAGGGGTTCGAGTTGTCGCAGCGTGCCCGCCATCTGCGTCAGGTGCTGGGCACCGACACCACCAGCAACCGCCCGATCTTCTGCACGCGCCTGCGCAAGGCCTCGGACCACGGCCCCGGCACCTGGACGCGGGCGCACCTGATCGCCAAGGACTCGCAGCGGGCGCCGTTCGGCATCTACCTGACGTTCGGCACCACCGGCCTGTTGTTCCAGCTCATCAACGACGGCTGGAAGATCGGCCAGGGGCTAGCGCTCACGGACCCGGTTCGCTCGGCCCAGACGATTTCCTGCGACCCCTGGCTGCGAGTCCGGGTGCCGCTGGCCGACGGCCGCCAGTTGACGGCCCTGGAAATTCAGGAGGCGTACCTCGAGGAGGCCGCGGCCGCGGTGCAACGGGACGCCGGACCTGACTGGGCCCCCGAGGTCGTCGGCCACTGGCGGGCCACGCTGGAGGAGCTGCGCACCGACCCGTTGCGGTTGGCCAATCGGCTCGATCCGTACTGCAAGCTGCTGGTTTTCGGCCACGAGCTGGACCGCGCCGGCAGCACCTGGGCCCAATTGCACGCGGCCCTGGGGACGCTGGCCAAGCTGCGCGAGCGCTACCCGGCCGACGTGATCCGTGCTCTACTGGCCGAGGCGCCGTGGGACTTGCCCAGCGAAGGCCGGCCGCTCCATGCCGCGGCCGTGAAAGAGGCCAGGGCGAACCACCCCGGCGTGCTCGATCGCCTGCGCTTTGCCGTGCGCTTGCAGGCGCTGGAGCTGAACTACCACGAGCTGGGCGGACTCTACGATCGCCTGGCGGCCGCGGGGCAGGTAAAGCCGGTGGTGTTGACCGCCGCCGACATCGACCAGGCCACGCGGACGGCTCCCCCGGCGCCCGCGCCGAGGTCCGGGCCGACTACGTCCAGTCCCGGTCCGGCGACGGCTGGATCTGCGACTGGCGCTACCTCTATCATGGCGCGACCCGCATGTTCGTGGACCTGCGCAATCCCTTCACCGCCGACCAGAAGGTGGATCGCATCGAGGACCTGCTGCGCGCAGAAACCTGGACGTGGAGCTGCGCGAGCTGCTGGCGCCGTTCACCGACGACTGACGCTCTGCTTTCGGGGTCCCACGCGACTACCCCGGTCATTGCATCGTTGCAATCGTTGCATGCAACGACTGCAACGATGCAATGACTCAGCTGCATCGTTGCATCGTTGCAGTCGTTGCGTGCAATGCATGCATTGCATGCATTGCACTGCAATGCACAGCCGATGGGCTGGCTGCAACGATGCAACGTGCAATGAAGAAGGGGTTGTACCGCGCCACAGCCTGGTCAGCCATCGGCTGCTCTTTCTCCAGCAATGCGTCCTCTGATCGCCCGGCTCCGTACTTTTGCGCTATTCCCTGGCATCCCTCCCCGCCGTCGATTACAACAAGTACACGACAATCCTGGCGGAGGCGGGGCGCATGGCGACGGCGGACGGAGGCAAGGGGCCAGTGCAGGCACGACTGGGGCTGTGGGACGCCGTCAGCATCATCGTCGGCATTGTGATTGGGTCCAGCATCTACGAGACGCCGCCGACCATCTTCCAGAACGTTTCCGGGCCCTGGGCCGCGCTGGGGGTATGGTTTCTGTGCGGCGTGCTATCGCTGGTAGGCGCACTTTGCTATGCCGAACTGGCCACCACGTACCCTCACTCCGGAGGGGATTACGTTTACTTAACGCGTGCCTTCGGCCCGCGCACCGGCTTTCTGTTCGGGTGGTCCCAGTTGGCTGTCGTCCTGCCGGGCAGCATCGCGGCGATGGCCTTCATTTTCGGCAACTACGCGGCCAACCTGTTCGACATCGGCGAGGCTTCCCGGGTCGAATGCGCCACGCTGGCCGGTGCCGCGGCGGTGATCGCGCTCGCCATCCTCAATGGCGCGGGCGTCGTCTTTGGCAAAGGGGTCCAGAACCTGCTTGTAGCCACCAAGGTGCTGGGGCTGGGCGGTATTATCGTGATGGGGCTTATGCACCAAACGTCCGGGGCCTGGCAGGTTTCCGCGCCCGACGAACACGCCCCCGCGCCCGTCCTCGGCACCGCCGTCATCCTGGTCCTCTACGCCTACGGTGGCTGGAATGACGCCGCTCTGGTGGCGGCCGACGTACGGCGGCGGGGCGACATTACCCGGTCGCTGGTCATTGGCACGCTCGGAATCACGCTGGTTTATCTGGCAGTCAACGCCGCCTACATTCTGGGGCTGGGATTCGATAACGCCCGGCAGTACCGGCCCACCATCGCCTCCGACCTGATGCGGCTGGGGCTGGGCGAGCCTGGAGCTCGGGCCATGAATGTGCTCGTCATGATTTCTGCCCTGGGTGCTATCAACGGACTGCTATTCACGCGCCACCCGCCTCTGCTCGGCCCTGGGAGCCGATCATCGCATCTTCGCCCTGCTCGGGCGCTGGCACCCGACCTTGAAGACGCCGATCTGGGCGCTGGTCGTTCAGTCGGCCATCGCATTGGGGATGATCTTCCTGGTGGGGACCGCGGCGGGGCGCGGGGCGATCGATCGCACACTGGCCGCGGTCCGCATCGGAACGATCCCCTGGGCCGAGTACCACGGCCCGTTCAATACGGTCTTCGCCGGCACCGCGCCGGTTTTCTGGGTCTTTTTCCTGATGACGGGCGTCTCGCTGTTCGTGCTCCGCCTGGGGGACCGTAACATCGCGCGGCCCTTCTCCTTGCCGTTGCCGCTGTTTCCGCTATTGCCCCTGGTATTCTGCGGCATGTGCGTGTTCGGACTCTATTCAGCGAGCACGTACGCCGGCTGGATCGCCCTCATCGGCCTTGTGCCCCTGGCCCTGGGCCTGCCGCTTTACTGGCTGTCGCGCCGCACGGCCGCGGAGCCGACGGGCACCTGACCGATTCAACGTCTCACCGTGTTCTCGTTGGAGGTACACCGATGTCTCGCTTACTCCTTTCCCTGGTCGGGCTCGGCGGCTTGCTGCTCCTGGCGCCGCCGCTGGTCGCGCAGGATACCGGGCCGACCGAGGCGGCTTACCTGACGGTAAAAGTCCCGGCCGACGCCAAGCTGCAAATCGGCGACCGCCCGACCCAGCAAACCGGCGAGGTCCGCCGGTTCGTCACGCCGCCGCTGGCCGTCGTCAAGACCAAGCGCTATTCCTACATCCTGAAGGCCACCTTCAAGGACCCGGCCGGCAAGGAAATCACCGTCGAGGAGACCGTCTACGTCACCCCCGGCCAGACCACCGAGGTCGATCTCCGCAAGGCGAAGCCGAAGACGGATGACAAACCGAAGGACAAGCCGAAGACTGACGACAAGCCCAAGACGGATGATAAACCCAAGGACAAGCCCAAGACCGACGATAAGCCCAAGACCGATGACAAGCCGAAGACGAACGATAAACCCAAGACCGACGACAAACCGAAGGACGATCCGAAAACGGCGGACAAGCCCAAGCGGCCGCGGGACGTGCCGTTCGTCGCGACCGCGCCGGAGGTAGTAGAAGAGATGCTCAAGCTGGCGGATGTCAAGAAGACCGACATCCTTTATGACATGGGCTGCGGCGACGGCATCATCGTGGTAACAGCTTCAAAGAAGATCGGCTGCAAGACGGTCGGCTACGACATCGACCCCGAACGCGTCAAGGAAGCCAAGGCGCGGGCGAAGAAGGCGGGCGTCGAGGACCTGGTCACCATCGAGGAAGAAGACATTTTCAAGGTGGACGTGACCAAGGCCAGCGTCATTGCCACTTACTTGCTGGAGAACCTCAACGCGCGGTTGGTGCCGCAGCTGAAAAAGATGAAGCCCGGCTCGCGCATCGTGACCAACGACTACCCGATCCCCGGCTACAAGCCGGACAAGCAAACGAATGTCGATGTCAATGGCCGTGATTTCAAGGTCTTCCTGTATACGATCCCGCTGAAGAAGGAGGAGAAGAAGGATTGAACAATCCGGCGAGCCGGGAGCGTGAGCGACCGGAGTTCTACGCCCAGAACTCCGGTCGCTCACGCTCCCGGCTCGCCATTGAATCTTCCAGAGGAGACGGCATGCCGGAACCGTTTGACACCATCGTCGTCGGCGCCGGCCACAACGGACTGGTGACGGCGGCCTACCTCGCCCGGGCCGGCCAGCGCGTCCTGGTCCTGGAGCGGCGCGAGCTGGTGGGCGGCTGCTGCGTCACGGAGGAACTGTGGCCCGGCTTCAAGGTCTCGACGGCCGCCTACGTCAACAGCCTGCTCCGCCCGGAGATCATCCGCGATCTGGACCTGAAGCGGCACGGCTTCGAGATGCTGCCGCGCAATCCCTCCTCGTTCACGCCGTTTCCCGACGGCCGTTATCTCCTGCTGGGGCCCGATGCCGGCCTGAACCGCCGCGAGATCGCCAAGTTCTCGGACCGCGATGCCGAGGCACTGCCGCGCTACGAGGCGATGCTCGAACGGGTGGCCGACTTCATCGAGCCGCTGCTGGTGCAGACCCCGCCCGACCCGTGGTCTCGCCGCTGTCGGCGACCTGTGGGCGCTCTGAAGCTGGTGCTGGGCTTTCGCCGCCTGGGCAAGGACGGTGCCGCCGCCATCGAAATCCTGACCGGGGCGGCCCGCACCATTCTGGACCGCTGGTTCGAGTCGGACCAGTTGAAGGCGACGCTGGCGACGGACGCCATCATCGGCGCCTTCGCCTCGCCGTCGATGCCGGGCACGGCCTATGTGCTGTTCCATCACGTCATGGGCGAGTGCGACGGCGTGCGCGGGGCGTGTGGGGCTATGTCCGCGGCGGCATGGGCGGCATTGCCCTCGCCTTGACGGCCGCGGCGCGCGGAAGCCGGCGCTGAGATCCGGACGAATGCCCCGGTGGCCCGCATCCTGACGCGCGACGGCCGGGTCCGCGGCGTCGCCCTGGAGGACGGCACGGAGATCGAGGCGGCCCGCGTCGCCTCCAATGCCGATGCGCACGTCACGTTTCTCCGGCTGCTCGATCCGGCCGAGCTGCCCGCGGACTTCGCGGGAAGCATCCGCCACATCGACTACAGCAGCCCGGTGCTGAAGATCAACGTGGCCCTGAGCGAGTTGCCGAATTTCACGGCGTACCCCACCGCCGCCGACGGCAGCCCCGGCCCGCAGCATCGCGGGACCATCCACATCTGCCCCGACTATGGACTACCTGGAGCGAGCCTACGACGACGCCAAGTACGGCCGGCCGTCGCAGGAACCGGTCCTCGAGTGCACGATCGCCAGCGCCGTCGATGACACGGTGGCACCCGCCCGGCAAGCACGTCATGTCGATGTTCGTGCAGTATGCGCCCTACACGCTGCGCGAGGGGACCTGGGACGACCTCAAGGAGAAGTTCGCCGACCGCTGTTTCGACGTCCTGGAGCGGTACGCCCCGAACATCAAGCGCGGCGGTGATCGATCGGCAGGTGCTCTCGCCGCTGGACCTGGAGCGGCGCTTCGGCCTGACGGGGGGCAACATCTTCCACGGGGCGATGACGCTCAACCAGCTGTTCTTCCTGCGGCCGGCGGCGGGCTACGCGAACTACCGCACTCCGATCCGCGGGCTCTACCTGTGCGGCGCCGCGACGCACCCCGGCGGCGGCGTCATGGGTGCGTGTGGATATAACGCGGCCCGGGAGATTTTGCGCGACAAACACGGTTAACCGCGACACGGAGCGGAGCGCTCTCTCCAGCGCTCCGCTCCGCGTCACGGCTAACCGCCGAGGGAATTGACCATGCCCATCCTCGTCGTCGGCACGCGCAATCCCAAAAAGCGCGAGGAAATCCGCGTTATTCTCAACGATTTGCCCATCGAGGTCCGCGATCTCACGGCTTGGCCTGACGCTCCGGAGGTGATCGAGGACGGCGACACCTTCGAGGCCAACGCCCGCAAGAAGGCCACGGAATTGGCGCGGCACCTCAAGCACTGGGTCCTGGGCGAGGACAGCGGGCTGGTAGTGCCGGCGCTGGGCGGTCGGCCGGGCGTCTACTCGGCACGCTATGCCGGCAAACAGGGCGACGACGAGGCCAACAACCAGAAGCTGCTGGCCGAGCTGGGCCCCTTCCCCGATGACCGCCGGGCCGCCTACTACGTTTGCACCGCGGCGCTGGCCGACCCGGCGGGCGAGGTCCAAGCCGTCGCCGAGGGGCGCTGCCACGGGCTCATCATCAAGGAACGGCGCGGCAGCGGCGGCTTTGGCTATGATCCGCTCTTCCTCATCCCCGAGTATCATCGGACGTTCGGCGAGCTGAGCGCCGCGCCAAGCACGCCATCAGCCATCGCGCCCGGGCGCTGGGCCAGCTAAGGCCGGCACTCCGGCGTCTGCTCGTGGCCGAAGGGCGGTAACCATGTTCTCCCGCATCGACCTCGCCGGCAGCCGCATCATCCTCACCGGGGCCTCCTCCGGCATCGGCCACGCCCTGGCCCTCCGCCTGGCGGCCCAGGGAGCCCGACTCGTGCTCGCCAGCCGCAACCAGGAACGCCTGGCCGCCCTCGCCGAGACCATCCGCAAGCAGGGTGGCCAGGCCGTCGTCGTGCCGACCGACGTGGCCGACCCGACCCAGCGGACTCGACTAATCGAGCAAACGCTGGCCGATCTCGGCGGGATCGACATCCTCATCAACAACGCCGGCGTCGGTGCGCTGGGATTTTTCGAGGACGTTGGCGAGGAGCGTCTGCGGCGGATCATGGAGGTTAATTTTTTCAGTGCCACCGAGTTGACGCGCCTGGGCCTGCCGCACCTGCGCCGCGGCCGCCAGCCGATGATTGTCAACGTGGCATCGGTCCTGGGCCGCCGTGCCATCCCGGGCTGCGTCGAGTATTGCGCAAGCAAGTTCGCGATGGCCGGTTGGTCGGAAGGGCTGCGTGCCGAGCTGGTGCGGCACGGCATCCACGTTCTCCTGGTCTGTCCCGGCGGCGTGGAGACCGAGTTTGATGCCAACATGATCGAACAGCGCACAAGCCGGCCGTGGCGCGATCGGCGGCGCATGTCGCCGAATCGCTGCGCACAACTCATCGTCGCCGCCATGCGATCTCGCCGGAATGAAGTGGTCATCACCGGTTCGGGCAAGTTGATGTTGTGGCTGAACCGCCTCTCGCCGCGCCTGCTCGACTGGATCATGACGCGTGATGCTCGGTCCCTGACGGACCGGGCGAGCAGATCGACGCCGTGAGGAGTGCGAGAAAGCTCGTTGCGGACCGTCCCTATTTCGGGTACATACGGTACACGGTCCCGGCGTTCCTCCAGGAGGTACGACCATGTTGCTCCTGTGGACCATTGGGGCAGACGAGAAGAAGTAGGGTGGGTCGAGCGGAGCGAGACCCACCCTACGAACCGTTTGGCACATTGCCCCCCTGGGCAGCCCGAAGCGCCAGCGAGGAAGAAGAAGAACTCCCTCGCTGGCGCTTCGGGCTGCCCGTGTGGCGGATCGGCCAGCAGTTACTGAACCGGGCAGATACGGTGACGGGAGACAGGCATGCAGGACGTTCTGGGGCTAATCCTGGGTGGCGGGCGGGGGCAGCGCCTCTACCCGTTGACCAAGACGCGCAGCGAGCCGGCGGTGCCGCTGGCGGGGAAGTACCGCCTCATCGACATCCCCGTCAGCAACTGCATCAACAGCGGCGTGCAGCGTGTCTACGTCCTGACCCAGTTCCTTAGCGTCAGCCTGCACCGACACATCGCCAACACCTACAAGTTCTCGCCGTTCAGTCATGGCTTCATCGAGGTGCTGGCGGCCCAGCAGACCAACGAGAGTGCCGACTGGTATCAGGGTACCGCCGATGCCGTCCGCCAGAACATCAGCTTCATCCGCGACGAAGAGCCCAGCGACGTGCTCCTGCTGTCGGGCGATCAGCTCTATCGAATGGACTTTCGGCACCTGATCGAGACGCATCGGTCGCGGGGCGCGGACCTGACCATCGCCGTCAAGCCGGTGGCCCGCGATCAGGCCTGGCAGCTCGGCGTGGTCCGCTGCGACGCGGAGGAACGCATCGTCGAGCTGGTCGAGAAGCCCCAGACGGATGCGGACGTGGCCCGGCTGCGCACGTCGTCCGAGTGGCTGGAGCGGCGCGGCGTGCCGGCTCTCGACCGGGTCTGCCTGGCGAACATGGGCATCTACCTGTTCAGCCGGCGGGCCCTGGAGATGCTGCTGGCGGCCCAGCCGTCGGCCGTCGACCTGGTCCGCGAGATCATCCCGCGCTCGCTGGACAGCCTTCGGGTGCAGGCGTACCTGTTCGACGGCTACTGGGAGGATCTGGGATCGATCAAGTCGTACCATGCGGCCCATCTCGCGCTGGCCGGCGATGAGCCGCCTTTCGACTTCCACAGCCCGGAAGGGGTGGTCTACACGCGCATGCGCAACCTGCCGCCGGCCCACGTTCTCGGGGCCCGGGTCGAGCAATGCGTGGTGAGCGACGGCTGCGTGATTGAGGAAGGGACGCGTCTGGAGCGCTGCGTGGTCGGCGTGCGCAGCCGCATCGGCCGCAATGTGGCGCTGGATGATACCGTCCTCAATGGCGCCGATCGCTTCGAGAACGAGGCCGAGCGCGCCGACAATCGCCGCCGCGGCCTGCCCGATTTCGGCATCGGCGACGGCAGCATCATCCGCCGGACCATCATCGACAAGGACTGCCGAATCGGCCGCGGCGTCCGCATCGTCAATACCCGCGAGATCCCCGACGGCGAAACTGACCTGTACGTGATTCGCGACGGCATCGTCGTCATTCCCAATGGGACCGTCGTGCCCGACGGCACCGTAATTTGAGAGGCACCCATGTCCCTGCTCACCACCAGCCCGAAGCCATCCTTACTTGAACCGCCCGTGCCGTCCCCCAAGTCTCCGGAGCAGCCGAGCGCGCCGGCGGCACCGGAAAAGTCCGAGCGCCTGGTATCGCTCGACGCCTATCGCGGCTTCATCATGCTGGCGATGGCCTCATCCGGGCTCGGCCTGGCGCAGGTCGCGAAGTCGTTCCCGGGCGACCCCGTCTGGCAGTTCCTGGGCTATCAAACGGATCATGCCCCGTGGATCGGCTGCTCCTTCTGGGACCTGATTCAGCCGTCGTTCATGTTCATGGTCGGCGTGGCCATGCCGTATTCGTTTGCCCGCCGTGCTTCCCAGGGCCATTCGCCCCTGCGAAACGCCGTCCATGTCATTTACCGGGCGCTGATGTTGAGCTTCCTGGGCGTGTTCCTGATGTCGCTTGGCTCACAGGAGCGCGTCAACTTCAACTTCGTCTGCGTGCTGACTCAGATCGGCCTGGGCTACGCCTTCGTGTATCTGCTACTGGGCCGTGGCTGGCGCTGGCAACTGGCGGCCGCCGCGGTGATCCTCGTTGGCTACTGGGCCCTGTTCGCACTCTGGCCGCTGCCGCCAGCGGACTTCGATTACGCCAAGGAGGTCGGTGCCAAGGCCGAGAATGGCCAAATCCTGTCCGGCTTCTTCGCCCACTGGACGATGGGCACCAACGCCGCGGGCCAGATCGACCACTGGTTCCTGGGCCACTTCCCCTATTCGGACTCCATCCCCTTCAACAAGGGCGGCTACGCCACGCTCAATTTCATCCCGTCAATGGGAACGGCGATCTTCGGGCTGATGGCCGGCGAATGGCTGCGCAGCCGCCGCTCGCGCTGGCAAACGCTGGGGGGCCTGGTGCTGGCGGGCCTGATCTTCCTCGGCCTTGGCTGGCTGCTGGGCGAGACGGTCTGTCCGCTGGTCAAGCGCATCTGGACCCCGTCGTGGGCCGTCTTCAGCACCGGCTGGACCCTGCTCATCCTGGCCGCCTTCTACGCCATCATCGACGTGCAGGGTTGGAAGGCCTGGTCGCTGCCGCTGGTGGTGGTCGGCCTGAACTCCATTGCCATGTACTGCATGTCGATGACCATGCGCGGCTGGCTGAAGGGGGTCTTCCGGACCTTTTTCGGGCATGGGGTTTTTGGCGGGACCTACGGACCGATCGTGGAAACCGCGACGCTCTTGGCCGTCTTCTGGCTGATCTGCCTGTGGATGTACCGCCGGAAGGTGTTTGTTCGCATCTAGATTGGCGGGTATGATTCGGCGGCAAGGATCGCGTGGAAATGGATTGCACTGCGCCTGCGCGCACACAGGCTGCCGAGTCACACGCGACGATGAGTTGCACTGCGCCTGCGCGCACACAAGCTGCCCAATTACGTAGGCTGAGTTGGGCCCACGGGAGACACGCATGTCGGCCCCACCGGCGGCTGAATCCGCAGCCCCGCCGCCGGAGCGCTGGGCTCCCGGGCAACTGGCGCTGATCGCGGCGGCCGCTATCCTGACGGTCCTTGTGGTGCTGACGCTACTCGGCCAGGCGAGGGTGCTGCGGGAGTCCGAGGCGGCCGCGCTCAACGCGGTTTTCCTGGGCGTCTGTGGCCTGGCGAACGGCGTGATCGGAGCCGCAGGCCGCCGCAAGCAGCGCTGGCCGACGGCCGCGATGGCCTACCGCCTGGCCATGTGGTGCTTCTTCCTAGCGGCGCTGCACGCGGTCAAGTACCACTTCGCAGTGGAGCGGGAGATCAAGGAGGACCTCATCCGCCGCGCCGGCGAGAAGTATGAGCAGATGCAACGGCTGAAGGAGCCCCAAGAGTGACTGGGCCGCCCCGTTCGAGAAGGAGAAGCCCCATGCGCCAAACTGTGATGCTTGTGTTCCTGATAGGCACCCTCCCTGTTGCCGCGTCTGCGGCCCCGGCCCCCGCGGAGAAGCTGGACGGCAAGGAGATCCGCCGCATCGACTGGCCGGGCAACCACATCTATCACACCGGCTTCTCGCCCAACGGTCGCCTCTACTTCGGCGGCGGCGACACCGGCACGCTTCGCGTCTGGGAGGTGGCCACCGGCAAGCAACTGGGCGAATTCCCCGTCACCGTCGGCTACATCACCGCGGATAACAGCCATCTGATCGCGCACACCGGCGGCAAAACCATCCTGGTCTTCAGCCTCGACAACGGCAAGGAGGTGCGCCGCTGGGAGACGGGGGAGCCCATTGTCAGCCTGGCCCTGAGCCACGACGGCAAACAGGTGGCGACCGGCCACGCCGACAAGGTGATCCGCGTCTGGGACTACGCCACTGGCAAGGAAGTCGCCAAGCTCGCCGGGCACGAGGCTCCCCCTGCCGTTGCCTTCTCGCCCGACGGCAAGCAGGTGGTCTCGACCGCCCAGGACAGGACGGTTCGCCTCTGGAATGTGGCGGCGAGCAAGGAAATCCGGCGGTTCGACGGCTTCAAAGGTGCCACGCCGATTCCCGGGAACGACCTTATCCTGCAGGTCAGCGTTGTCGCAGGCGGGCGCATCGTCGGCTACGTCTGGGGCAAGGAAAGGGTGGTGATCGTCTGGGATGCGGCCACCGGCAAGGAGGTGAAGCGGATTGACCTGGGTGCCGACACCCACAAAGAGATCGCCGTCAGTCCTGACGGCCGCTGGCTCCTGAGCGGCCACGAAGACCGTACTGTGCGGCTACGGGAACTGGCGACCGGCAAGGAGCTGCTGCGCTTTCCGATGCCCGGCGTCAACGTGCCGCGGGCCGTGAACTTCTCCCCCAACGGGCGCTATGCGGTAGCCGGCAGTCACCGCGGCTGGGTCTACCTCTGGCAACTGCTCAAGTGAACGATTACCGATGAGGCCCCGGAACAGGACTCTTGGTTCCGGCGAACTCCCTGCCAGGCTCAGGCCCCTGCGCCCGGCAGGCCAACCGATCGTGCCACCACCACCCTCGGACACCCCGTGGCACCCTCATGGCACCGTGGTGGCACCATCTGGCACCATCGTGGCACCGTTGCGGCACCATCGTGGCAGGGTCGTGGCACCATCGTGGCACCGTTGCGGCACCGTCGTGGCACGCAGCCATACGGACCCACCCGCGACCCCGGCCCGTGCCCAGCCGGCGTTGCCAGGGGCGCCAGCTGCGGAGAATCACGTCTTGCGCCGCGAAACGAGTCGGAAGTCGATTGAATCGACTCCTGCCCCCTTCTGTCCCGTGGCGTTGGTGCCTCTCGAGTTTCCTGTCAACCCCCCGTGACAGGAAACCGCGCACCCGAACTCCTTGCCAGGACACCAGTTAATACATCGATGAAATTACATGTGACGTCTGCGTGAGCCCACCCCCCTGCGACATCCGAGGACAACCGCGGAAGAAGACGACAGCTTACGCAGTCCCTCGAAAGGGGTCGGGAGTCAACTGAATCGACTGCCGACCCTACCGACCCCTTTTGCCACTTGAGGGGCAGGTGCGGATGCCAGGGGAGCTTTTTCTCCCCTAGAAATGGCCCACTACGATCACGTCCGCCCCTTCCACGGCGAGCACCAGGCGGTCGAGGAAGGAGGGGCCGAACCAGCGCTTGTACCACGGCTGCAAGGTGCGGCCGACCAGGACCTGGGTGATGCTGTACTCGCGGCGAAGGCGGCGATGGTGCTGACCACATCGGCGCCCTTGTAGGGCAGCGTGGTGGCGCCGAGCTGGGTGGCCAGGGCCAGGGTGTTGCTGATGCGCCGCTGCACCGCCGCCTCGACGCGGTGCAGCTCCTCGTTGGGGGTCTGGACGTAGACGGCGTACCAGGGCGCCCCCAGGCGGTCGGCCAGCCGCGCCGCCTTGCGCAGCAGCGGCTCGGAGTTGGGGCTGCGCGAGCTGAGGCAGACCATGACGCGCTCGGCCGTCCCCTGCACGCCCTGACCTTCCGTTTGCGCGCGGCGGCGCCGGTCGAGCAAGTGGGCGATCTCAGCCAGGGCCATCTCGCGCAGTCGGGTCAGGTTCTCATCGGTGAAGAAGTTGCCCAGCGCCGGTCGATGCGTTCGGGTGGATAGATCTTGCCGGCGCGCAGCCGTTCGCGCAGATCCTCCGCCGATAGATCGACGTTGACCAGCTGGTCGGCCAGCCCCAGGACGTAATCGGGCACGCGCTCCTTCACCTTGACCCCGGTGCCGCGCTCGACCATGTCGTAGAGGCTTTCCAGATGCTGGATGTTAAGAGTGGAGATGACGTTGATGCCGGCGCGGAGCAACTCCTCGACATCCTGATAGCGCTTGGTGTTGCGGCTGCCGGGCGCGTTGGTGTGGGCGAGTTCGTCCACCAGCACGACGGTCGGGTGATGCTTGAGGATGGCGTCGAGGTCCATCTCCTCCAGGACGACGCCGTGATACTCGATGCGGCGGCGCGGCACCTGGTCCAGATCGCCGATCAGGGCTGCCGTTTCGGGCCGGCCGTGCGTCTCGACGATGCCGATGACGACGTCGACGCCCTGGCGCTTGAGCCGATGGCCCTCCTGGAGCATCTCGTAGGTCTTGCCGACGCCGGCGGCGAAGCCGAGGTACACCTTCAGCCGGCCGCGCTGTTGCTGGCGGATCAGCGTCAGGAAGTGCTCGGGCGGCGGGCGATTCGCGTCATTGGGCATGGGGAGGTCTCCTGCGACTCGGGCGAGCGGGGCGGCGTAAGCCCCCCGGTTCCGGGACCGGGGGGCTTACGCCGCCCCGCTCGCCGGCGCGGCGGCCGGCAGCGTGATGCGGAACGTGGCCCCCTGGCCGGGGCGGCTCTCGCAGGTGATGCTGCCGCCGTGGGCGGTGACGATCTCGCGCACAATCGCCAACCCCAGGCCGGTGCCGCTTTCCAACGACTGTCCGGGCACCCGCGAAAAGCGCTCGAAGAGGTGCGGTAAATGCTCCGGCGGAATGCCCACGCCCGTGTCGGCCACCGACAACACCACAGCCCCGTTGGCTCGCGCCGCCCCCAGCGCGATCCGCCCGCCGCGCTCGGTGTGAGCCAGGGCGTTGTCCAGCAGATTGCGCAGGGCGTGCCCCATCCGCTCGACATCGACCGCGACCGGGGGCAGGTCGTCGCCGGCCTCGACGGTCACGGTCACTTCCTTGTCCTGGGCACGGGCCTGGATGTCGGCGGCGGCGGAGTGCAGCAGCGACCCCGGCGGCTCCGGGACACGCTGCAACCGCACCCGCCCCTCCTCGATGCGGGCCAGGTCGAGCAGGTTGTTGATCATCGTCAGCAGGCGTTCGGCATTGTCGCGCGCGTCGAGGAGCAGCTCGGTTTGCTTGGCGGTGAGCGGGCCAATCGTCTCCTCCAGCAGCAGATGGACCGCCAGGCGAATGCTGGTCAGCGGCGTCTTCAGCTCGTGGCTGACCGTGGCCACTAGGTCGCTCTTGACCTGGTCGAGCAGGCGAAAGCGCGTCACGTCCTGCAGCAGCACGGCGGCGCCCAGCGTGTTGCCGTAGGGGTCGGCGATGGGCAGGACACGCGGCAGAAAGAAGTGCTCCTGTCCGCCCAGGGCCAGGACGACGACCTGGTCGAGCCCGTCCGGCAGGAACGGTTGTTGCTCGCGCAGCGCCTTCTCCAGCGGCCCGCGCAGCGGTTCCGGCGCTGCCCAGGCCAGGACGATGTCGCCCTCCTTGCGCGGCTGGGCGCCGAGCAGGCGCTGGGCGGCCGGGTTGGCCATCTCGACCGCCCCCCGCGGGTCGATCACCAGCACCGGGTCGGGGAACGAGTCGATGGTCGCCTGGCTGGTGCGCTGGGCGCGTAACAGACGGGCATAGCTGGACTGGCGGTAAGCCCGAAGCTGGCGGGCCATGACGTTGAACGCGTCGGCGAGTTGACCCAACTCGTCGCGTGCCAGGATCGGCACCACCTGGTCGAGGTTGCCGGCGCCGATGGCCTGGGCCGAGCGCGTGACGGCGCTGAGCGGGCGCAGGATGGCCCGGCTGTTGTACCAGGCCAGCACCACCGCCAGCACGACCGCTACCGCCAGGCCCAGGCCGAAGTACAGGAGCGAATCGTTGGCGGTCTGCCGCGCGTCGCGGTCCGCCGCCCTCATGTTCTCCTGATTGAGGACGAGAATGTCCGTGGAAACCTTCTTGATCCTCTTGAAGGTGTCGAGGAGCCCGTTTTTGTTGAAGTAGGCGCCGCGCCGCTGCCGGAGGTTCTCTTTGGGGAGCTTATAGAAGGAGTCGCCCTGCTGCCGGTACTCGCGCGTCAGTGCGTCAAGCTGGTCCACTAACTCGCCCTCGCCCTTGATCGTGATGTTGTGCTTCTCCACGTCGAGTTCGCGGAGGTAGTCGGGCCACATTTCGTCGTATTGACCCCGCGCCTTTTCCTCTTCGCCGGCGAGCGCGAACTGGAAGGAGGAGTCGATACGCTCCAGGGCCTCGTTGAGTCGCTCCATGGCGATGACGCTCTCGTAGTTCTCGCGCAGGATGACGTCGATGCGGCCGCCCAGGTGGTACAGGAGCCAGCGCCGGCGCTCCCCAGCACGGCCAGCAGGACCAGCAGCGGGGCCAGCGTCAGAAAGATACGGCTGCGGAGCGAGAAGGTCATAGTCCGTAACGTTTCCGTTTGCGGTATAGCGTGCTGGGGTCGATGCCCAGGACAGTGGCGGCTTCTTCGACGGTCGGGCTGAGGGCGAGGATGCGGCGGATGTGCTCGGCCTCCAGTTCGTCGAGCGTAACGCGGCCGCCCACCTCGATGCCGGCACGGGACGGCGCGCCCGACCTGCGCCGGCAGGTCGGCCAGGCCCACGAGCGGACCCGCGGCCAGAATGACACCCCGCTCACAGCGTTGCGCAGCTCGCGGACGTTTCCCGGCCAGGGATAGCGGCTCAGGGCGGCACGGGCCTCATCGGTGAACCCGGCCAGGGTCTTCCCGGCCGAGCGGGCGAAGAACCCCAGCAGATGGTCGGCCAGCGGCAGCACGTCGCCAGGCCGTTGGCGGAGCGGCGGCAGGACCACCTCGATCACGTTCAGGCGGTAGAGCAGGTCCTCGCGGAAGCGTCCCGCGGCCACTTCGGCTTCGAGGTCGCGGTTGGTTGCCGCCACCACGCGCACGTCGCTGACTCGGGTCCGCGTCTCGCCGACGCGCTCGTAGCGCTTTTCCTGCAAGAGACGGAGCAGCTTCGGCTGCAGCGCCGAGGGCAGGTCGCCGATTTCGTCGAGGAACAGCGTGCCGCCCTCCGCCGCCGCCACCTTGCCGACCGTGTCGAGCACCGCGCCGGTGAAGGCGCCGCGGGCGTGGCCAAACAGGTCGCTCTCCAGCAATTCGCCGGACAGGCTCGGGCAGTGGACCGTCACGAACGGTCCGGCGGCACGCGGACTGCGGGCGTGGATGGCGCGGGCCAGGACGCCCTTGCCGGTGCCGCTCTCGCCGCGGATCAGGATCGGCCGCCTCGCTGGGCGCCGCCTTGAAGGCCAGGTCGAGCGCCTGTTGCTGCACCGGCTCCTGCGTCTGCAGGTCCGCCTCCGGCACAACCGAGCGGACCTGGTCTTCCAGTTCGTCCACCTGCGGCTGCAAGCCGCCGCATCCCGGCCGACGCGGTCCAGGACCACGCGCAAGCTGATCGGGAGTGAACGGCTTGGGCAGATAGTCGAAGGCGCCCCGGCGCATCGCTTCCACGGCCGTCTCGATGGTCGCGTAGGCAGTAACGATGACGACGTGCAGCCGGGGTGCCAGGCGCAGCAGCTCGGGCAGCAAGTCCAGCCCGTGCTCGCGCCAGGCGCAGGTCGAGGAAGGCCAGGTCGAACTGCTGCCGGCCCACCAGCTCCAGGGCCTGCGCGGAATGGCCGGCCTCGGCTGACCAGGTGGCCCATCGACTCCAGCGTGATGCGCAACGTCCGCCGCAGGCTGGGTTCGTCGTCGATGATAATGATGTTCATGGATCGATTCCCGCAGTCGGACGGCGAGACTCCGTCGTGCATTTTGCCCAGGGCGGCTGGCATTCTGCATGACGGTAGGGCCCGCCCTCTCCGGAACCGTGCCGCCGTTAACTTATCGGTCTATGGGACTTGTGGCTCTACCTGGTTGGGCGGCACGCCGCATGCTATCCACACGGGTGCCCACAATTGCCGTGAAATGTCACACCATTGCCGTCTGTTCCCATTTTACCTGTTCGAGCTGTCATCATGGATCTGAACCTGCTTGTTTGGCTGTCGAGCTTGTTCGTCCTGGGTCTGGCTCTCCTTGGCCTGATGTTCGCCTTCCTGTTCGCCTGCGAGAAGGTGTGAAAGGAGCCGTCATGATCGTTCTGGCGGCCGTGGTTACGGCGCTGCTGTTCATCTACCTCCTGGTGGCGCTCTGCGCCCGGAATGGTTCTAACTCCGAAGGTCCCCCCCTATGTGGACTCTGCCGCATACTCGTCCTCCTGGTCACATTCGCCCTGGCTGTGCCGATCGGCCTGTACATGGCCTGGATCTTCGACGGCCGCGCACGCCTGCCGGGATGGCTGCACTGGATCGAGGCGTGCCTCGACACCGGGCCGCAGAACTGGAAACAGTACTGCCTGGCGTTCCTGGTCTTCAACCTCGGGACGTTCGTGATCGGCTTCCTGGTCCTGACCTTGCAACCCTGGTTGCCCCTCAACCCGGACGACAAGGGTATGCTGGCGCCGAGCACAATCCTCCACACGACGATCTCGTTCCTGACCAACACGAACCAGCAGCATTATTCGGGTGAGAGTTCACCTGTCGTATTTCAGCCAGCTGTTCTTCATCTGCTGGAAACAGATCCTGTCGCCCGTCCTCGGCCTGTGCGCCTGCTGGCCATCATCCGCGGTCTGCGCGGCGACCGGCACATGGGCAACTTCTACGTGGACCTGTGGCGCGGCGTCGTCTACTGGTTCGTGCCGATCTGCCTGGTCGTGGCCGTGATCCTCCTGGCGACCGGCGTGCCGATGACGCTGGAGGGCAACGCGAAGGTCGCCACCGTCGAGCCCGGGGCGCAGGCCATCGCTCGCGGTCCAGTGGCGGCCATCGTCGCGGTCAAGCAGCTCGGCACCAACGGCGGCGGCTTTTTCGGCGCCAACAGCGCTCACCCCTTCGAGAACCCGACCGCCTTCAGCAACTTCCTGAGCTGCGTGGGCCTGTTCCTGCTGCCGGTGGCCACGCTGGTCATGTTCGGCAGGATGCTCGAGCAACTTCCGCCACGCCGCGATCATCTTCGGCGTGATGCTCGTGCTGTCGGTCGCCACGCTCGTGTGGGTCATCTCCTTTGACACCATGAAACCCAACCCAGCTCTCACCGCACGCGAAGGCCTCGTCTACGAGCAGAACATTCCCCAGGGCGACGGCACGGTTAAGCCCTACTGGGTCGTGGCGGTCCCGGGCCGCGCCGCCGAACTGGTGGAGTGCGACCCCGAGAAGAAGGGGGCCGATAAGCCGGCCGCTCCGCACGTCCCCGGCTTGCCGGTGGACCAGGAGCTGGGCAACCTCGAAGGGAAGGAACTGCGTTTCGGGACCTCGGCCGGCGCGACCTGGGCGGCGCTGACCACCAATACCTCGAACGGCTCGGTCAACTGCATGCACGACAGCCTCAACCCGCTGGCGGGCGTGACGCCGCTGACGGGCATGTGGCTCAACTGCATCTTCGGCGGCATGGGCGTCGGCCTCATCAACCTGCTGGTGTACCTGATCGTCGGCGTCTTCCTGGCCGGCCTGATGGTGGGGCGGACGCCGGAGTATCTGGGCAAGAAGGTCGAGGCCCGCGAGATGAAGCTGGCCATCGCTGGCCATGCTCGTCCATCCCTTCCTGATCCTGCTGCCGACCGGCATCTTTGCCGCCAGCGACTGGGGTCCAAGGCGGACGAACAACCCCGCCGCCCACGGCTTCTCGGAAATCCTCTACGAGTTCACGTCGGCGTCCGCCAACAACGGCTCGGGCTTCGAGGGACTGGGCGACACCTGCGGCTTCAACAAGGCGGACGAGAACCCCAGCCCGCCGGCTCCCGAGAGCCATGCCTGGGACATCGCTACTGGCTTGGTGATGCTGTTCGGCCGTTTCATCCCGATCATCGCGCCGATCGCCCTGGCGGGGAGCCTGGCGGCCAAGAAGCCGACGCCCTTCACCGCCGGCACCCTGCGGACCGACACGGTGACGTTCGGGTTCGTGCTGCTGGGCACCATCCTGCTGGTGGGTGCCCTGCTGTTCCTGCCGGCGGCGGTGCTGGGACCGGTGGCCGAGCACCTGGGGCCGATGCCGTTCGGCGGGTGACAATCCCGTTTAGCCGCGACGCGCGGCGAGAGCGCTCCGCTGCGCGTCGCGGCTAAACAGCGCCTGACGAGTACTCCCATGGGCACCGATACCCCCACGATCCCGACCGCGCCGGAGCAGGGCACCCAGGACCTCAAGCTGGCGCGGCGCCATAGCCGCAGCGCCGGCCTGTTCGCCCCCGAGTTGCTCAAGGCGGCGCTGAAGCAGTCGTTCGTCATGCTGCGGCCGGACATCCAGTGGAAGAACCCGGTGATGTTCGTGGTCGAGGTCGGCACCGTCCTGACCTTGATCTTCACCGTCGCCGCGCGTCCTGGGCTACTTCCCGCACAGTCGACCTGTCGGCTACCTGATCCCGCTGGACATCTGGCTGTTCCTGACCGTGCTATTCGCCAACTTCGCCACGGCGCTGGCCGAGGCGCGCGGCAAGGCCCAGGCCGACGCCCTGCGCAAGACGCGCCGCGAGACGCCGGCCTTCAGCTGCTTGACGACGGAACCGTGTCGAGGAGATCGGTGTCCACGGAGCTCCAGGCGGGCGACCGCGTCGTGGTCGAGGCCGGCCAGGTGATCCCGGGCGACGGCGAGATCATCGAAGGGGTCGCGTCCGTCGACGAGTCGGCCATCACCGGCGAATCGGCCCCGGTCATCCGCGAGGCGGGCGGCGACCGCTCCGGCGTCACCGGCGGCACGCGCGTGCTGTCGGACCGCATCGTGGTCCGCATCACCGCCAGCGCCGGCCAGATCGTTCCTCGACCGCATGATCGCCCTGGTCGAAGGGGCCATCCGCCAGCGCACGCCCAACGAAATCGCCCTGTCGCTGGTGCTGTCGGCCTTCACGCTGATCTTCCTGATCGTCACCGCGGCGCTGTGGCCGATGGCCGCTGAACGCCGAGCTGTACATGACCGACTATCTCGGCACCGAGCGAGCAGGTGCACGAGCCTGGGCACCGACATGCCGACGCTGGTGGCCCTGCTGGTCTGCCTGATCCCGACGACCATCGGCGCCCTGCTGGCGGCCATCGGCATCGCCGGCATGGACCGGGCCCTGCGGGCCAACATCATCGCCAAGAGCGGCAAGGCGGTCGAGGTGGCCGGCGACGTCGACACGCTGCTCCTGGACAAGACCGGCACCATCACCATCGGCAACCGCCAGGCGACGCAGTTCGTCCCGTTCGGCGAGTACTCGGCCGCCGAGCTGGGCCGGCTGGCGGCGCTGGCGTCGGTCGCCGACCAGACGCCGGAGGGCAAGAGCATCGTCGAGCTGTACCGATCCGCAATGGCAGTGGCCAGCGGCCAGCGGCTGGAAGCAGCGGCAGCTGTCCGCAGCCACTGGCCGCTGGCCGTGCCCGGCCGGGCGCGCTTCATCGAGTTCACCGCCCAGACGCGCATGAGCGGCATCGACCTGCCCGACGGCCGGCCAGATCCGCAAGGGGGCGCCGGACGCCGTGCTCCGCCACGTCCAGCAGAGCAAGGGCACGCGTCCCGCCGAGGCTGCAGGAGCAGGTCGACGCGGTGGCGTCCCAGGGGGCGACGCCGCTGCTGGTGTGCGAGGGCAACCGCCTGGCCGGCCTGGTCGTGCTGGAGGACATCCTCAAGCCGGGCATGAGCGACCGCTTCGAGCGGCTGCGGCGCATGGGCCTGCGCACGGTGATGGTGACCGGCGACAACCCGCTGACCGCCAAGGCCATCGCCGAGCAGGCCGGCGTGGACGACTTCATCGCCCAGGCCACGCCGGAGGCCAAGCTGGCCTACATCCGCAAGGAGCAGGCGGCCGGCAAGCTGGTGGCCATGATGGGCGACGGCACCAACGACGCCCCCGCCCTGGCCCAGGCCGACGTCGGCGTGGCCATGAACTCCGGCACCCAGGCCGCCAAGGAGGCCGGCAACATGGTGGACCTCGACAGCGACCCCACCAAGCTGATCGAGGTCGTCGAGATCGGCAAGCAACTGCTGATGACGCGCGGCGCCCTGACGACATTCTCGCATCGCCAACGACCTGGCCAAGTACTTCGCCATCGTGCCGGCGCTGTTCGCCGCCACGCTGCCGTGGCTGAAGAAGTTCGACGTCATGCACCTGCACTCGGCCACGTCGGCGATCCTGTCGGCGGTGATCTTCAACGCGATCATCATCCCGGTGCTGATCCCGATCGCGCTGAAAGGCGTGACCTACCGGCCGGTCGGGGCCGACGCGCTGTTGCGGCGCAACCTGCTGATCTGGGGCCTGGGCGGCGTGATCGTGCCGTTCATCGGCATCAAGCTGATCGACCTGATCCTCGTGGCGCTGCACCTGGCGTGACCAAACAAGTTTAGCCGCGGTTCTGCGAACCGCGGCTAAACGGAGTGATATTCTCATGATGTCTCATGTCCGTGTGAACCTGTTCCTGTTGGCCTTCTCGCTGCTGTTCTGCGCCGTGCTGTACCCCCTGCTGGTCCTCGGCATCGGCCAGGTCGTCTTCCCCGGCAAGGCGGACGGCAGCTTGATCGACGCGAGGGGGCAGCCGGTCACCGACCCGGCGAAGGCCGTCGGCTCACGCCTGATCGCCCAGCCGTTCGCCGGCGACGAATACTTTCAGCCGCGGCCGTCAGCCGCGAGCTACAACGGTGCCGCCTCGGGGGCGAGCAACTGGGGCGCCAGCAACTACCAGCTCCGCGACCGCGTGGCCCGGCAGCTCGGCCCCATCGTCAAGTACAAGGGTATCCCGCCGCACGGCAAGACCGTGCAGGAGGACCTGACCGAATGGTTCCAGAAGGACGAATTTGGCCGTCAATCGGGCATCGTGACCCAGTGGGCCAACGCGCACTCCACCCTGGCCCAGAACTGGGTCAAGGCCGACAAGCTCAACGCCGAATACGTCACGGACTGGATGGGCACCCACAAGGCGGAAGTGGAGCAGTGGGTCAAGGATAACCCAGCGACGGCCGAGCCGAAGCCCGAGGACGTCGCCGTCATTTTCTTCAAGAGCTTCTCCACCACCTACCCGGGCACGTTTCCGGCGCGGTCGGCGACAAGCAAAAGCGTATCGAGCCGGTCAAGGAAGGGACGGACATCCAGAGCTTTTTCTTCGACATGTGGCTACAGGAACATCCGCACGCCGACCTGGAGTCGGTGCCGGCGGACATGGTGACGGCGTCGGGCTCCGGCCTCGACCCCGACATCACCCTCGAAAAGCGCCCTGTACCAGCTCGACCGCGTGGCCGGCAAATGGGCCGAGTTGACGAAGCGCGACACGGTCCAGGTCCGCAGGGAAATCGAACAGATGCTGACTGACAGGGCGGAGGCACCGCTGGGCGGCCTGGTCGGCGTGAAGCTGGTCAACGTGCTGGAAATCAACCTGGCCCTGCGCGACAGCTATGCCGCGAAGTGAACGGAGCGCCGTGGCGATGAGAAGCTCAAGCCCTGATCCGCGCGGCGGCCTGCGACCTGCCTTGGCCGCCGCGCACCAATGCGTTAGGGTGAAGTCAGCCCATGCACCCTGGAGCTTCACCATGTCGCCGCGAACCGTTGCCGGCCCCGTCAACGCCCCGGAACTGCCGGCCGGCCTGGACTGGATCAACACCGATCGGCCGCTGTCGCTGCACCAGCTGCGCGGCAAAATCGTGATGCTCGACTTCTGGACCTTCTGCTGAATCAACTGCCTGCACGTCCTCCCGCAGTTGCGGAAGTTGGAGCGAAAGTATAGCCGCGAGCTGGTGGTCATCGGCGTGCACTCGCCGAAATTCACCGGCGAGAAGGACACCGCGGCACTGGCCCACGCGGTGCGGCGGTTGGCGGTCGGCCATCCCGTCATTAACGATCGCGATCATCGTGTTTGGCGCGAATATGCCGTGCGCTGCTGGCCGACGCTCCTGCTCATCGATCCGCGCGGCAAGCTGCTGGGCATCCACGAGGGGGAGTTTTCCTTCGAGGAGATGGATGCGGCCCTGGGCCGGATCATCGCCGAGAGCGACCGCGCCGGCCAGCTCGACCGCCGGCCTCTGTCGTTTACCGCGGCCCACGAAAACGAGCCGGATCGGCCGTTGTTCTTCCCCGGCAAGGTGCTGGCCGACGCGGCGGGGCAGCGCCTGTTCGTGGCCGACACGGGCCATCATCGCATCGTTGAGCTGTCGCAGGAGGGCCGGGTTCGGCGGACCTTTGGCGGCGGGGCTGGCTTCGCGGACGGCGATCCGCAGTCCGCCCGGTTCCACGGCCCGCAGGGGATGGCCCTGGTGGGCGAGTGGCTCTACGTGGCCGATACGGAGAACCACGCCGTCCGCCGCATCGACTTGCACAATGCCCTGGTGGTCACCGTGGCCGGCACCGGCGAGCAGGCGCATGGCAACCACCGCGGCGGGCCAGCGCGGGAAGTGCCGCTGAACTCGCCGTGGGACCTGGCGGCTCATGCCGGCCGGCTCTACGTGGCGATGGCCGGACTGCACCAGATCTGGGAGCTGGAACCGCTCGACCGGACGATGCCCTGGGTCGGCAGCGGCCGCGAGAACATCGTCGATGGGCCGGCCGACGAGGCCCAGCTCGCCCAGCCAAGCGGCCTGGCCCTGGGCCAAAAGGCGGGCACGCTCTATGTCGCCGACAGTGAGGTGAGCGGCATCCGCGCCGTCGCCCTGGACGGCGGCTACGTCCACACCGTGGTCGGTACCGGCCTGTTCGACTTTGGCAACGTCGATGGCGTTGGCGACGCGGTGAGACTGCAACACCCGCTCGGCCTGGCCGCCACCGATGGCGTGCTCTACATCGCCGACAGTTATAATCACAAAATCAAACGCTGCGACCCGGCGGCGCGGCGTGTGACAACCTTCGCCGGCATCGGCGTCCCCGGCCACCGCGACGGCCCGGCGGCGGACGCGCAGTTCTCTGAGCCGGGCGGGCTCTCGGTGGCGGACGGCAAGTTGTACGTTGCCGACACCAATAACCATGCCATCCGGCTCTGCGACCTGGCGACCGGGGAAGTGCGGACTTTAGAGGTGCAGAAGTAACCCTCGCTGCTATCAATCATTCCGCCTCGCGGCGAGAAGAAAAGGACCGGCGCTGCGCCGAATGTGGTTAATCCGTTGCCGCTCATACGGTCATCAGGAAGGGGGACGGTAGAGCGGTTTGCCAACGACGGGGAGTACCTGTGCGATGGAGATTTTCCAGAGCGAAAGGGCGCTCTATTGCCGGCTATTCTGGCTGCCTATCGGGTTCCTGCTGCTTGGGGCGGTTCCGTTGTGGCAGGACTGGCAGTATCCGCTGGCCCTGGCATGCACTCTTCTGGCAATCTTCCTCAGTGGAGCGGTTCTCCTCTGGGGTGTGAGCCTGGTGGTCTTGGGCCTGCGGTTGGGCGCCGCCGTGAGATCCTTGGTTCTGGCTGCCCTTATCGGTGCGATACCATTCGGGTACGGCATGGCAGTATTCATCTTCCTTGAGTTCAACTAGCCGTGCCAGCGATCAATGATGCCGCACATCCTCTCAGTTATGACAGCGCCCCGACCTCCCCGCGTTTGGGGAAGGACATCTGCGTCCCGAGCCGCGTCACTGATAGGGCTGCCACCGCGTTGGCCCGCTCGACTGCCAGGCGCAGCGGCACCCCCTCGGCCAGGAAAACGCCGAGAGCGCCGATGAAGGCGTCACCGGCCCCGCTGGAATCGACGGCCGCCACCCGTGGCGCCGGCACATGCTCCGCCGACCCGGCATCGGCGATCAGCGCCCCGCGTTCCCCCAGGGTGACGATCACCGTGCGCGGCCCGCGTTTCTGCAATTCCCAGGCGGCGGCCGCGGCCTCCTGCACCGTCGCCGCGGTCTGTCCGCCGGTCAGCAGCTCGATCTCGCTCTCATTCGGCACACACAGATCAGCGAGCTGCAACAGCTCATCCGGCAGCGCGACCGCGGGTGCCGGATTGAGGATGGTCATCACGCCCGCCGCTCTGGCGATCCGCAGCGCCTCGGCCACGGCGTCGATGGGGACTTCGAGCTGACAAAGCAACACCGCGGCGCCTTGAATGGTGCTGGACGCGGCACGCACGTCGTCCGGCGTCAGTCCAAGGTTGGCACCGGGCACCACGAGGATGCTGTTTTGGGCCTGGTCGTCGACGACGATGGAGGCCACGCCGGTCGGCCGTTCCGGGTCCAGTGTGACATGGGTGGTATCGATGCCGTGCTCGCGGTAATTGCGCAGGGCCCCCTCGCCGAAGACATCGCGGCCGACCTTGCCGATCATGCTGACGCGAGCGCCGAGGCGAGCCGCCATCACCGCCTGATTGGCCCCCTTGCCGCCGTGACCGAGCTGAAAGCCGTGGCCGGCCAGCGTCTCGCCGGGCTTGGGGAGGCGCGCGGTGCGGAACGTGAGGTCGATGTTGGTGGAGCCGACGACGCAGATTTGTGCTTGTTGCGACATGACAAGAAATGTACCGCTTGCGGCCCTTATGCGAAGCCGCCTGCGGCGGTCACAGTTGAGCAAGTAGCTCGTTGCCTGAACTTTGGATTGAGGGGGCTTACGCAAGGCATTGCAGAACATATTGGTCTAGCGGATCGTGTGTTCCCGCTCGATAGTCGAGCAGAAGCTGGGTATAGGGCGGATCGGGCGGGCGCGGATCGATGGGCCAGCGGTCGGGGAAGTAGCCGTATCGGGCCAGGATTGCCCAGAGACAGAACCTCGCTGCGTGGCCGTTCCCGTTGGCGTAGGGATGGACCCGGCAGAGCAACTCGAAGAAGCGACAAGCGACTTGCACGGTGTGCAGGAGCTTGAGTTCCGGGGGAATGATGGCATTGGGCGCTTCCTGTCCGGCATCGATAGCTGCGATGGCGTTCGTGATAGACCTCCCTAAATCAGCCATCATCCACGGCACGCCACGGGCCGGCCATCCGACATGGCCGTTCACCTGAACTTCGTAACGCGCTAGGCATCGAAAGTTCTCGCCCCGGTAGTGCCCCGCATAATAGGGACAGCCAGGCGGCGTGAGCCCCTCGAAGATAGTGCCATGCACCTGTCGGGTGTCGGATGCTGCGGCCCGCGTATCAATACGCCCAGAGCGCAGACTCGTAAGGACATGAGCGACCTGACGCGGCACCTCTGCACCACGCGCAGGGTGATGTTCGTAATCAAACGCCGGGCAGTCGGGCGGATGGATGTCGTCGGGGCTCATCAGTTGCTAATCCGTAGCGTTGCCGACTTCTCGCGCGAGTCGTTCGGCCCAAACCTGTACGTCCTCGTTCTGGCGAGCAGAACAGTGCTGGAGCGCTTGCTTTGCCAAGGTGAGCAGAGACATGGAAGGCACCTCAAGCTGCCCGCTCACGATTCGTTGGGCAAAGGTAACGGCCTCGCCGCAAGCAGTGGCGAATTCATTGGCAAGTCGCTGCTGCTCGCCCAGGACCACTGAATTCTCGCATCCTGCCCAAATGACGCGATAGAACGGGGCAAGCGGGGCGAGGAGGTCACGAGTCAAGACGTGGCGGTACGGATTGTCTAGGAGCAAGAATTCAAGCATGCGCGATCTCCCCGAACAGACGCCGCGACATATCAGTGATGGTATTCTCAAACGTGTGGATGATGTTCTCGTGACCCTGGTCCAGTAGACGCTGAACATCACCAAAGGCGTCCCGTCCGCCCAGTAGCACCACATCGTAAAGGTCGAGCAGGAAGCTCAAGGTGCCCGGCTGGTCCGTCGGGTTCGTTCCAAGCGTGAGCGTCAATTGATGCCCGGATCGCATGGGGAGCATGAGTTGGAGCATGAAAGGCCCGTGGGCGACTCCCAATTCGTCCGGCATCTGCGGGTAGACGCAAAAGTAATGCTCTAACCGAATGGCAGGGCCAGGGACGTTCGCGATGGCGCTGCCAGGGATGTTCACCCGGTTGATGTACCGCACCCCGATTTTGTCGATTCCTGTCGGGGAAGCCAGACTGGCGGTAAATCTCAAGGGTTCTGTGGACTTCGTCGCGCCACTCCTCGTATCGTGGATACGGAAGAAGTTGGTTGACGACCAGCACGTCCCGGCCCAGTTGAAGAAGCCGCGAGTTATCGAGCCGGGCGAAACGTGCCCGAGCCTCTACCGGGCGCTGGCGAGTCTCAGCTGCGTCAGGCCCAAATTGCACCTCGAAACCAAACCCTGCCAGTTCCGACTTTTGCGGATAGTTCGTGCGGACCCGCTCATAGAAGAGACCGGGAATCGTCGAATCCCACCTACTACCGGAAAAGTAAATCTCGCAGAACGCCTCCACCACCGGCGGTCGTTCGTAGCGGCGTTCGGAGATCGGAGGAAGGGGCGCGGCGTCCTCATTCATAGGTCTGCCCTTCCTTGTATATGGTCCACGCGAAGCGGGGTTACTTGGCCCAGCTATAACCGCCCTGCCAACCCAGGGCAAGCGGATTCTCCGCGCATCATACTGTTTTCTCTCCCAGACGGCGTTATTCATGACAGAGGTGGGCGCCCTTCGTTCATTGTACTCCACTGTGGTTGTGGGAGAAGGCATCCGTGCGCCTCGCGCGGCACGACCGACGCCGACGGCCCGGCCTGGGTTCACGGCCCCCCCTTCGGCACTTCCGTGGCGCGGATACCCTTGGCGATATAGGTCACTTCTCCGTTGTGGAAGATCGCGTTATCGCCGCCGTTCTTCCACTTGAAGCCCGTTGGCCGCGATTCCACGATGATGACCACTCCGGACGGGCTCCCGGACAATTCCACACCGGGCGCGACCGCATACGGAATCGGAAAGTTGACCTCGCCTTCCTTGCCGACGATGGTGTTGAATTTGCCCGTTTGCTCGAAAGGCCGCATCGCCAGGGCCTCCTTGGTGGCCCGGACCCCCTTCGCCTCCCAGGTGAAGTCCTCGAACTGGAGGTTCGGCTTGAACCACGTCTGTCCTAACAGGAGATCGAAAGGCTTGCGACTGCCGCCGGCTTCGAAATCCTTGCGCCATTCGTCCTTGATGTCTTCGAGCGCCGGGAGCGCCATCCAGGTGAAGCCCGTCTCGTCCTGCTTGACGATGTCGTACTGCCGCTTCGGCGCCGTGAGCTTTAGGTTCGGCGGCGAGCCGTAGGGCATCGGATAGTAGACGACGCCGGTGTACTTGCCCTGCGGCGACACGGTGTCCTTCTGGACCAGCGCCTCCTCGCCGAAGATCGCGGCGAGCGCACCGCCGCCTCCGCCGCCACCGGCCGAGCCGGGTTGGCGGGAGTACAGCACGGCCAGGATGACCGCGGCCGTCACCGACACGGCCAGGGCCAGCGACAGGAACAACGTGGTGATCGAGATGCCTCTGGGCGGCGGGGTGGGCAGAGGCGGCAGCGGTTGGGTCGAGATGCTCATGGGTGGACCTCCTCGGCAGCGCTTGTAAAGCAGGCGGGCCCATCGGTCAAGGAAAAAGCCGGGCATGGCGCGGGCTGTAGCCCTCTGCCGCCGGCCGTCCCAGCCTTTCCAGAGGGGGGTGTCCGAGGGGGTACGGAAACGAATGTTTGCAAATCTCGTTCCAGCAACTGGTTAGGACGACACATTCGTTTCCGCCGCTCTCCGGACGATATGAAACGCTCCAGCAAGGGCCAACGGCGGAGTGTGGCGGGTTTCCAACCAGGCGCTGAACGGTTACAGTTGTTCTTTGTGGCACCCCTTACTCCGAGCAAACCTATGAACCTCCGCAGCGACCGCCTGCACCGACTCACCGCCGCCATCTTCGAGGCCGCGGGTTGCCAAGCCGACGAGGCCGACCGCATCGCCCGCCATCTCGTGGAAGCCAACCTGGTCGGGCACGATTCGCACGGGGTCATCCGCGTGGCCCCGTACATCCAGTGGCTGCGCGCCGGCAAGGTTCACGCCGGGCGATCCATCGAGATCGTATTCGAGAACGAGGCCATCGCGGTGGTCGACGGTCAGTTCGGCTTCGGCCAGAGCATCGGCGAGCAGGCGATGCGGCTGGGGATCGAGAAATCGGCGAAGCACGGCGTGGCGGTCATCGCCTTGCGGAACTCGGGGCACCTGGGGCGAATTGGCGACTGGCCGCTCCAGGCGGCCGAGGCGGGGCGGCTGTCGCTGCACTTCGTCAACACCTCGGGGGCCGGCATCCTGGTGGCGCCGCACGGCGGCATCAACCGCCGGCTGTCGGCCAACCCGATCGCCGCCGGCATCCCGGTTACCGGCGGTCGGCCACTGCTGCTGGACATTTCCGCCTGCACCATTGCCGAGGGGAAGATCAAGGTGGCCCTGAACAAGGGCGTGCCGGTGCCGGAGGAGTGCATCATCGATGCCCAGGGCCGGCCGACCACCGATCCGCGCGTGTTCTACGGCGACCCGCCCGGCGCCATCCTGTCGATTGCCGGACACAAGGGATACGGCTTGGCGGTGCTGTGCGAGGTGCTGGCGGGCGCCCTGACTGGCGGCGGGTGCAGCAATCCCGCCAACGCCGGCCGCGTCGTCAACGGCATGCTCTCGATCCTCATCGACGTGGCCCGCTTCCAGGACGATGCGACTTTCGCCGCCGAGATCGAGCGGTTCATCGCCTGGGTGAAAAGCTCCGTGCGCGCCACGGCGGACAGCGAAATCCTGATGCCCGGCGAAATCGAGGAGCGAACGAAGGCCCGCCGGCTGCGCGACGGCATCGACCTGGACGAAACGACCTGGGGGCAGATCGTCGAGACGGCCCGCGGCGTCGGCGTGGATGCCCCGGCCAGAGCGTAGCGGCGGACCCCGATGGATCATCATTCGCCGACTTCTGAGTCCGACCCGATCCTGCACGTGGCGCAGATCGTACCGTGCACCGAGGCGGAAGGGCCGGGCCGGCGATTCGCCCTCTGGTTCCAGGGCTGTCCGCTGCGTTGCCCGGGCTGCTGCAACCCGGAAATGCTGCCGTTCGAGGGCGGCCGGGCCGTGCGGCTGGCGGACGTCCTATCGCAAATCCAGGCGGCGGCGGTCGACCACAGTGTCGAGGGCATCACCCTCCTGGGCGGCGAGCCGCTGGCCCACGCGGCCGGGGCGGCCGTCTTGGCGCAGGCGGTTCAGCAGCGTGGCCTGACCGTGATGGTCTTCAGCGGCTACACCCTGGCCGAGGCGCAGCGGCTGCCCAACCCCGCTGTTGCCCATCTCCTGGCTCACACGGACATCCTCGTGGATGGGCCCTACCTGCGCGATCAGCCGGAGCGCCGCCGTCGCTGGATCGGGTCCACCAATCAGCAGGTCCACTTTCTGACCGACCGCTACCGGGCCGACGACCCCTGCTGGCAACTCTCCAACACGCTGGAGCTTCGGCTGGCGAACGGCGAACTGACGGTGAACGGCTTCCCAGCCCCCCGCGCCGCAGACTTGCTGACCCGCCGCGGGTCTGTATCTTGACTAAGATTCCGATTTGGACACTCCCCACGGCAGCGAAGACCATGAGCATGCTTGACGCGGCCCAACCCGCGGTGACCGGGCTCTTGCCGCCCCAGCGCGAGACCATGATTCGGGAAACCTGGCCCGGCGTGGAGGACGTCCCCGCCGTCGCCGGCCTGGCGCTCACGCTGATGCGCACTTACGTCCTGGCTCCGCTGGGCTGGCTGCTGCTGGCGCCGCTCTATTTCAAGAAAATCCTGCCGTTCGTCGCCAAGCGCTACACGCTGACCAACCGCCGGGTGATGATCCGCCGCGGACTGAAGCCGGTGCCGACGCACGAGGTGGCGCTCACCGCCATCGACGATGGCGGCGTGCGCATCGCCGCCGGCAGCATGAACCCGTTCTACCGGACCGGCACGCTGGAAGTCATCTCGAAGGGGCAGGTCGCCCTGGAGTTGCGGGCAGTGAAGGACCCCGAGACCTTTCGCCGGGCGATTCTGAACGCCAAGGTGGCCTGGGCGCGGGCCGCCAGCAGCGCCAACGGTGCCGTGGAGAAGTCGGGCTGAGGCAACGCGGGCTCGGCCGGCTGTCGCACTCACAGCGCTCCGTTCAGATTCGCCCCCACCGGCTCGGGCGATTCCCCCCTTCCCGTTCGTCACCCCTATTTACCTTTCTCCGGAACGGACAAACCACGGCAGATTTTCCGCGCGAGGTTGTCCGGAATCTCCGTGTGGCAGGGTACGGCCTCGGCCTGGCCGGTACGGGGGTTCATCCACAAGGAATGCCCGCGCCCCTCGCGCTTGAGCACGCAGCCGTGCTTGCGCAGGTGTTTCAGCAAGCCAGTTCTTTTCATCCGACCGTGACCGTTTGGCGGATGGCGTCGGCGGGCACGCCGCGAGGCCCTCTTCCCGACGGTCCTCAAGGATGAGCGCAATCGCGTCCCCCAAGCTCGCGCGGCATTCCTCGATTGTCCGACCCTGTCCA
Organism: uncultured Planctomycetota bacterium; assembly: GCA_963827935.1. Taxonomy (GTDB): domain Bacteria; phylum Planctomycetota; class Planctomycetia; order Gemmatales; family Gemmataceae; genus DATFNV01. The sequence continues at coordinate 672,278 of CAWHCN010000011.1, forward strand.
TTGGCCCCTGGGATCTCGGGACAGTAGCCAATGTACCAGCCATCGTCCTGTTCGATGACCGCTGTGAACTCATTGCGCATTGCGACCTCCAAATCAGGCCAGCCTCAGCAACGTGGGCGGGAAGCCTCAACTCGCTCGGAGGCGGGCCCGCCAAACCGTATCGGTATTGAGATTAGACGCTTTTGCAGGATTGTGGAAGGCGCCCGGCCTATTTCTCCCGCCGCCGCCTCTCACGGCACCGCGCACGTCCCCTCCGCCGCATGGCCCAGTTTCACCCGCACCACACGCCGGTTGACAGTATCGGCCACGTAGGCGTATCGGTCCGAGACGGCGACGTAGCTGGGCCAGGCGAGCGGAATCTCCGGCTTCTTGACCCGGGCGCCCGGACCGCCGGAGTCCTCGTTGCCGTACTTGCCGAAGGTCGTGATGGGGTTGTTGTTGGTGTCGACCACCTCGATCCGGAACTGGCCGGCGTTGGGGAAGAAGACCCGGCCGAAGGGGTCCACGTCGAAGCCGGAACCCTCGCACATGCAATGGCTGGTGTTCCCGGACATGTGGGCCGAGTAGGGGGCATAGCCGAAGCGGGTCCAAAGGGCGCCCTGGATCGTGCCGGTCAGGTGCGGCTGCGAGCTGAAGTGCCGCTTGAATGGAATCTTCGGCTTCTCCAGCAGTTCGGCCGGCGGAGAGCCCAGGCCGCTTTTTGGAAGCGTTTTCTGGTGCCAGATGATCCCGCCGGAGGGCGGGAACTTGATAATGCTGCCGTACATGTAGCTGTACCAGAAGAGGTCGCCGCCGGTACACTCCTTGGGCGGGGCCGGCAATTTCCCGTCGAAAAACTCCGGGTACGAGCGATCCGGCGGCTTCACCAGGTCGGCCAGGTAGATGTTCCCCTTCGCATCGACGCGCGGGATGGCCCCGTTCAGGCACTGCCAGATGACCGTGCGCTTCGTCTTGCCGTCCTGGCCGACGGCGTTCAGGGTCAGGAATTTCCCAGCATCCTTCGGGTTCTTGGTCACTGAGTCGACCGTGGCGATGACGTAGATCTCGTCGGTCGGAGCGTAGGGGCGCAGGGCCAGGTGGCGGAGCTGGAAGCACATCATTCCGTCCAGGGGAATGCTGAACGTGTCCAGGCCGTCCCAGTTCTTCGGCTTGGCATCGTGGTCGAAGCGCCACAGCCCCTTGTTCCAGGTGAACGCATAGAGGTAACCGTCCGGCCCGGGAATGAGCTGCGCCGCCAGGACGGTGCCCCGCGCCAGGCGGGTGACGTCGATGACGGCCTTGCTCTGCCCGCTGCTGTCGTCGAGGCGATAGATGGTGCTGTCGCTGGCCTTGACGTAGACTTCGCCGCGGAGGCGATCGACGGTCAGGTCGCGCGGCCCCTCCGCCCACAGGCTTTTGCCGCGCGGATCGCCCTTGCTCGACAAATTTTTCGCCGGCGTCCTCGATGCAGAACAGGCGGGTCGGAAGCGGGTAGATCGTCGGCAGCCAGATGCGCACCGGCTTGGCGGAGGTATCCACGGCGATGCGGTGAACGCCCGTGTTGGGGCTTTGGCCGGTACGCGGCAGCTTGATCCGGTAGAGCTCCTGGCCTTCCCGAGGCCACTGAACTTGATCAGGTCGGCCGTCTGCGTGCCGTTGTAGGCACAAACATAGACGGCGCCGCTGGCCGGATCGACGCCGATCACCTGCGGGTCCTTGACGGCGATTTCGCCGGCGTAGGAGCGGTCGGCCTCCTTGAACACCACCACGCGGTCCGCCGGCGGGTCGGCGACATAGAGCAGGCCGTTGGCGACCGCCACGCCGCGCGGGGCGGTCAGGTTGGCCTTCTCCTTGCCCGGTTCGCCGAGCTTGCCGACGAAGACCTCCGCGGGGCCGCGTTTCGCCACGTCCACGCGAAAGACGCAGGGCAGCGGCACGACCTTCTTGTAGTCGCCAGCCCCCGCCCCGAGACCCGCGAAGTAGACGTACTTGTCATCCGTGCTCACCGCCAGGCAGGGACGCTCCGACCAGAACGACGAATTGTCGCCGGCCAACCGGAGGTCCTTGATCGTCCGGCAAGAGGCGCGGACCGAGGAATGTGTCGTAGGGGATGCCGCCGTCGGCATCCACCGCGACGAGCGCCGGCCCCTTGACCAGCCAGTAGACCCGGCCCCCGCGAATCGACGGCGGGGCAGCTCCATTCCGGCATGTCCCGGCCGCGCACGCCGATGTTGTCCGGGTAGAAGCTCAGCGTTTCCCAGTTGTAGATGTGCGGCACCAGGTCGCCGGCGCTGGTCTGGAAGACCCCCAGCGCCTTGACTCTTTTGACGTCGATGTCCGCGGGGAACGGGGCGAGGACCTTCAGGTGCTTGCCGTCGCGGTTGTAGACCTTGATCTTGTGCCCGCCCATGTTGCCGTTGGCAGTGCCGTCCTTGTGGAAGGCGTAGAGGCTGCCGCGCGGCCCGACGGCCACGGCGCTGATCTCGCCGCTGCCGTCCGGGTTGTGCAGCAGGAACCGGTCGAATTCCGGCTTCAGGCCGAGCTGCACGCGGACCTGGAACGGTCCGCCCGCCGCCGGCTTGCCGAAATCGTCCTTGCCGTCCCAGGCCAGCGACTGTTTCAGAGAATTCGGCTTGCAGCGGCTCCGGCGGATTCTTGCCGAGCATGCCGCCGGCGAGATGACGAATGATCTTCCCCTGGGCGTCTTCGAGGGTGACAGTCACGTCGGTGAGACGGTCCGGCTCGAACTCGATTCTCTTCGTTTCGCCGGACCCGACGACGGTGGGCTTTCGAGTGAACCCCGGCGCGCTGTCGGCTGCGGCAAGCGTCGCTGCCAGCAGCAAACTAGTTGGACAGCGCCACTTTCTGTCATGGTTGATACGTAAGTGCAGCTACCACAGGAAGTTGGGGTTGCGTGATAGAGTAAGAAAAGACGATCCTCCGTGTTCTCTGATTCCTGGAAGGAATACCACGGAGGATCGTCAGCATGACGCTGAAGCAGATTGCCAGTCTCGGCAAGGAGTTGGCCAGGTTTCTGAGGCTGTTCGTCGGCCGGTTTCGCAGCCGCCCCGGTTTCGCCCTGTTGGCCGTGTATGTCCAGGGGCTGCTCTCGAATCTACAACGCAAAAACATCGAGGCTATGGCCCTGGAACTGGGTAGGGCGCCACGGACTCTACAACGTTTCGTGGAATCGATCAAGTGGGATGAGACCGGCGTGCGCGATGACTGCCAGCGCTTGGTGGCCCGCGAACATGCTCATGCGGAGGCGATCGGTTGCCTCGACGAGTCGGGAACGGCCAAGAGCGGTAGCCATACGGCGGGTGCCGCACGGCAGTGGCTGGGCAGTCGTGGCAAGGTCGACAACGGTGTCGTCGGCGTGCATCTGAGCTACGGCAGCCCCGGCTTTCAGTGTCTGCTCGACAGCGCGGTCTACTTGCCCCGGGACTGGGCCGACGATCCGGAGCGTCGAAAAAAAATTACATCCCCAAAGAGGTCGTGTTCCGTACCAAGCCGCAAATCGGCCTGGAGCTGATCGACCGCGCCTTGGCCAACGGTGTGCGTGTCCTGGCCTGGACGTTTGACGAAGGCTACGGCCGTGACACGGCCTTTCTGGACGGTCTGGAACAGCGTGGACAGGTATTCGTGGGCGAAGTGCCGGCGAACTTCCGCGGCTGGCCGAAAAAGCCCCAGGTGCTTCGGAGCGGTCGGTCGCGGCGGCGCGGCCGCAAAAAAACCTATCCGCGGCTGGCGGCGCGAAGCCGGCGCGGCAGCCAAGTGCGAAACCTGACGCGCTATTCGCCCGTCTTTCGCAAGCAGAAGTGGCAGCGCTACCGCATCAAGGACACCCAGCACGGCCCCGAGGTCTGGGAGGTGAAATGGGCGAAGCTCTGGCGCAAGGGACTCGATGGCCTGCCGGGACGTTGGCACTGCTTGATCGTAGCACGCAACGTTTTGACCAAGGAGGTGAAATACTTCCTATCCAACCGTGTGCCCGGGGAGCGTGGCATTTCGCTGCGGCGGTTACTGCGTGTGGCCTTTGGGCGTTGGTCGGTAGAAAGCTGCTTTCGCCAGGCCAAAGAGGAACTGGGCTTGGACCATTACGAAGTTCGCGGCTGGCGTTGCTTGCACCGGCACTTTTACCTGACGCAACTGGCCCACCTGTTTTGCGCCCGCATGCGTCAGCAGTTCGACGCCGCAACGACGCACGACGACCCGCTGGAACACCTGACGACAGAACAAGTGCGACGAGCCATGAACACCTGGTTAGAGACAGCACAGGGGCGACTGACAAAAGCGGCACGCTTCCAACGAGAGTTAGCCAAGCAGCAGTATTACCAGCGTCGCAATGCGCAGGCCCAGCGCTCTCACGTGAAAACGCGCATGGCTCAACTGCGATCCTTGGGCATCGATGTCGATCGGATCAAATCGTGCATCCCCCAATCGCCGACCTGATCGGCTATACTGTTCTCAATGTTGGACTTCCGCCATTGCAACAAGGAAAGTGGCGCTGTCCAACTAGACAACGCGGCGAAAAGGGGTTTCATGGTGTGCATTGATTGCTCCACTGTCAGATAGCGGCTGGTCGCGCGGCGCTCCATGAATCACCTGGGCGGATCGGCAAGATCGTCGTGGCACGGTCTCCTGACCGTGCCAGTTCGGCGACCGAAGGTCTCCACGCATCCATCGCGGATCCCGGGAGACCTTCGGTCAGGCCGGGTGGCACGGTCAGGAGACCGTGCCACAACGGCGGTCAGGCCGGGTGGCACGGTCAGGAGACCGTGCCACAACGGCGGAGACCGTGCCACAACAGCGCGAGCATCGGGCTCGTTGTTTCCGAACGCCCTTAATAAGTCACGTCGGCGGATCGGCAAGATAGCGGATGCTGTGAACGGGGCTGACGGTCACCAACCCCTGGCCGATCATCCCTTCCAGGGCGGCGAGCAGCGGCTCGATCCGCTCGGGCAGGTCCACAATGTCGATGCGCACCGGCAGATTCTCGCTCAGCTCCAGCAGGCGCGTGGTGTGCAGCGTGTGTCCGGCGCCGTACCCTTCCACGCACCGCGTGACGCTGGCCCCGGCGATGCCCTTCTCTTGGCAGAGGTGCACAATCGCCGAATAGAGGGCCCGTCCATGCCACTGGTCGGTGCTGTTGACGAAGATGGTGACCTGCCGTGCCTCCGCCTCGACTTTCATGGCAACACCCTACTTTCTGGGGAACACCAGGCCGACGAGCATGACGCCCAGGAGCACGCCGAGGAACCCGGCCAGCACGCTGAGGGCGATGTTGCTCAGGGCGTACCACCAGCTGCCGTCGCGGACCAGCTTGAACGTCTCCCACTCGAAGGTGGAGAAGGTCGTGTAGCCGCCGCAGAACCCGGTGCCGACGAGCAGATACCAGTTCTGGTGTTCCGGCGGCAGGCGTTCCAGGATGATGACGGCGGCGACGGCGAGGATGAACGAGCCGCTGACATTGATGACCAGAGTGCCATAGGGAAAGCCCTGCGCCCACAGTTGGCTATCGAACCACTTGCCGATGAGATAACGCGCGGCCGTGCCGACGGCCCCTCCCACCATGAGCAATAACATCTTGTTCCTCAGCAACACGCCAAGCCACCGGCGCAGCCGTTCCACCTGCTCGCCCACCGTGGGCCCCTCCTGTTCTCTTGCCCATTCTACCCCAGAAGAACCGGGCGATCATACGGCTCGGCGGCGGCCGCGTCAACGCGGCGGACGCGCCACCCAGCGCACCCGGTGCAGCAGCACCGCTCCGACGAACATCAGCGCTGCCGCGTAACCAAAGCCGAGTGTCGGGCTGAAGGTCCAGAGCAAGCCGACGACGGCGCTGGAGAGGAAATCGCCAACGCCGTTCACCGTCCCCATGACCCCGTAGGCCGTCCCGCGGAGCGACCGATCCGGCACCAGGTCGGCGGCCATGGCGCCTTCCAGGGCATCCACCACGCCGGCGAACACGCCGGCTAGGGCGAACAGCACCAGCAGCCAGAAGAGGGAAAAACCGGCCGCGAGGAAGGCGATGGCGAAGCCAGCCGTCACCGCCGAGCCGAGTGCATAGCCCAGCGCCATCAGCCCGCGCCGGCCAACCCGGTCGCTCAGCGCCCCCACCGGGTAGGAGGCGGCCGCATACACGACGTTGCGCAGCGCGTACAGGAGAGCGGCGAGGGAAGGGGCGTCGGCCCCGTAGGCCGGCGTCAACAGGGTCACGGCGGCGGCGATGAGCAGCGTCGCGGAGAAGTCGCCCGCACCGAACACGCCGACCCCTAGGAGGAAGCGGCGATAGTTCAGCGGCAACGCCCGCACCGAGGCCCAGAAGCGGAGCCCCTGGTTGGCGGCCCGACGCTTCTCGCGCACCAGAAGGCCGAACGCCAAGGCCGAGCCGAGCCCTGGGATGAGTGTCGCCACGAATATCAGGCGATACGGCCCGGTGGCCCCCCACTGGCCCGAGGGCAGGAGGAGGTAGAGAATCGCCGCCGCGGCGAGCGGCCCGAGGATGGCGCCGACCGTGTCGCCGGCGCGATGGAAGCCGAACGCCTTGCCGCGGTCGGCGGCGGCCACCGACTCGGCCAGGAGGGCATCGCGCAGCGGCCCGCGCACCCCGCGCCCGAACCAGGCCAGGGCCCGCCCGACCAGGATGAGCGGCCACGAGGAAGCCAGGGCAAAAAGCGCCGTCGCGGCCCCGGTCAGCGCGTAGCCCGCGGTCACAAGCCCTTTGCGGTGCCCGAGGCGGTCGCTCCACCAGCCGGACCCCAGCTTCACGAAACTCGCCAGCGCGTCGGACACGCCTTCGATGATCCCCAGGGCGTAGGCCGGAGCGCCCAGGGCGGCGAGGAAGCCGGGCAGAACCGCCGTCGCCATTCTCATGGCCGGCGTCGGACAGAAGGCTGGTCAGCCCCATGCCGACGACATTCCGGTTGAACCACTGGCCGGGGGGCGGAGTGTCGGCGGCGGCGCTCTCCACTCCGTCCTTGAGCGGCACCTCGTCCACAGACATCTCCTGTTCATGGCGCGAAATTGCTGGGATTGACTCTGATGTGCCTCGCCCGAACTGGGATTTCCGGGAGCCTCCGATGAACTTCATCCTGCTCAACGATCCGGCCAGCCAGCGTCAGCAACTCGTCCGTGCCGACCACGTCAGCGGCATCCAGGTCGCCAAGGCCGACCGCTCCATTACCCTCTTGCTTCTGGGCGGCCAGGAGATGCACCTGACGCACGAGGAGTCCAAGCAGTTTCTGCACTGGACCAAGGCCCACATGCAGACCGGCGCGCAACTGCAAGAGTAGCGAGCTTCCCGCCAGTCGAACCTCCCGCCAGCGAGCCTCCCGCCAGCGAGCCTCCCGCGTCAGCGGGGGGAGTTTTCGTCTCCTACTTCCCCCCGCTGACGCGGGAGGCTCGCTGGCGGGAGGCTCGCTCACAAAAGTCACTTCGGCAACTCCTTGATCCACTCCTCGATCAGCTTGACCGCCTTCTGGTCCACCACGCTGGAACCGACATGCGGCATTCGCCCCAGGTCGGTCTTTTTCATCCGAAAGAGCACCAGCGAGCGGGCCGGGGCGCCAGGGACGAGGATGCGCGGATCGTCCAGGTCGAAGGTCCCCTGGCCGGGTCGCGTGTCCAGAGTGCCGGTATCGCGAAGTTTCAAGGTCGCCAGGAGCTGGAATTCGGCGTTGCCGCCGCCCCACTTCATGTGACAGTGGGCGCAGTTGGCGTGCAAGTAGGCACGGGCCCGGGCATCCAGGGGCAGGCCGGCATCGTCGTAATTGGCGAGTTTCGGCAGCTTCTCCGGCGGCGCGGGCAGCGGTTTCGTGAAAATGCCCAGGTGCTCCAGGGTCCGCAACTGATTGGCGGTGCGGCCGCCGCCGTAATCGTGATCCCGGTTCATCTGCAAGGTATTCACGCCCAGGGCGAACTTGGCCGGCAGCGTGTGACACAGGGTACACTCCGCCCGGCTGGGGAAGTGCCAGGTCTGCTTGCGCTCGCCGCCCGGGGCATCCTTGTCCTTGATCGTGAAGGTGCGGTCCAGGCCGCCCTCCAGCAGATCGGCATCGGTCTGGTCGTCGTTCCAGACGTAGGTGTAGCCGCGCCAGTAACCCTCGCCGTATTCATCGGCGCCGGGAATCTCCTGGTAGTGCAGGATTCGCGTCTCCAGGCGGCGGCGGCTGGACGGGTTGCCACGCTCCAGGTCCAGGGCAAAGGTTTTTACCAGCACCGTCCCGTCCGGGAAGCGCCAGCCCGGGGGTTCGCCCGGCGCCGGTTGCGGATAGGTAATGGCGTCGTACTCGATCTGGCTCTGGCCGGGCAACGCCAGGAACCGTTCCTTCGCCGCCCCATCCGACCAGAGCGGAGCGTTCACCTCGTAAGGGATCAATCCTTTCTCCGGGGTGTGATCCTTGGTGGAGGCGAAGAGTCCGGTTTGGCTCAACTTCTTGGGAAAGTCGGCATTGGCCGTGCCGGTCGGCCCCGGCACCAGGCGATGGACCTGGCCGCCGACGAAGTCGAGGTGATAGATTTCGCCGGCCTCGTCCTCGCCGAAGCTCACCACGCGGAGCCGGGTCTTGGCCAGCTCGCGGTGCTCGGACACCTTTTTGCCGTCGTAGCGGAAGCCCCAGATGCGGCCGGTGTCGAAATCGCCGTAAATGTAGGTCCCGGTCAGCTCCTTCAGCCGGTCGCCGCGGTACAGGAACCCCCCGGTCAGGCTGCGGAACTCGGAATGGGGGTGCTCGATGATCGGCGGCAGGATCGGCGTCGGGCCCTTCTTGCGGTCCGGCCGGAAGGGGTGCGTGCCCTCCATAACCGACCAGCCGTAATTGCCCCCTTTGGCGATCTTGTAGAACCATCTCCCACAGGTCCTGACCGACCTCGCCGCACCACAGATCGCCGGTCTTCCGGTCGAAGCTGAACTTCCACGGCTGGCGCGTCCCGTAGCACCAGATCTCTGGGCGAGCCCCCTTCCTGTTCACGAAGGGGTTGTCCTTTGGGATGCCGTAGGCCTTCCCGTCTGCGGGGTGGTCGACATCGATGCGGAGGATGGAGGCCAGCACGTCGCTGACGTCCTGTCCCGTTTGCAGCTGGTCGGCGATGCCGCTGCCGTCGCCGGTGCCGATGTAGAGATAGCCGTCAGGCCCGAATTTGAGGCAGCCGGCGTTGTGGCCGCCGGAGGGCCATTCGAATATGACCTTGGCGCTGGCCGGGTCGCAGCTCAGCGGGTCGCCCTTGGCCGTGTAGCGCGTCACCTTGCTGCCGGTGGGACTGTTATTGTCGGGGTCCATGATCCGGGTGACGTAGACGTAGCCGTTCTTGGCGAATTGCGGGTGGAAGGCGATCGCATAAATGGTGGTCTTGGTGTCCAGGAGCAGATCGGCTTGGTCGGTCTGGCGATCGATGCGGAAGGTGAAGACCTTGCCGTGGCGTTCGGCCACGGCCAGGCGCTTGTGTCCGGGGACGGGGGCCATGTCGAGCGGCTCGGCGAATTTCAGCTTCGGAAAAGCCACCTCGGAGCGAAACGGCGGCGGCGGCTCGGGCGATCCCTTGACGCGCGACGTGGTCCACGGTACGCGCTTGTCCAGGCCAACGGGCTGGGCGTCGGCCTTGCGCTCGGGATCGGCTGCCTGCGAGTGGCAGAGGACCCAGCCAAAGACGATCGCCGCCAGGGACGCGAGAAGGAGAGGCAGGCTGCGCATGGAAGCACCCTGTTCTTGCAGGTACACCGGAAGAAAACGCCACAGGAGGGCGGCATCACTTTACAGCGCCCGCGCGGGAAGGAACAGCAAAAAGGCAGCCCCCGCCCCGCTTCACCGCACGGCGATGGGGTTACCCGGCGACCCGGTGGCCCCGTCGGCACCCCATTCGGACGGCCACCACTTCGGCCCAATGGGCGTCTCATCGCCGGCGGGCCCCGCGGAGGCCAGGGTGGCGAACAGGGCCAGCAATACCGCGCCAACCAGGCGCCGGGAGAGGCAGGAAACGGTGCCCATCATGAGAGTGAGCCTCGCAACAGGAACGGGGAGAGGACCTCAATCGCTACGGCAGTCAGTGTAGGCGCTCGAAGAGGCAGCCAGGGCACAGGCAACCAGAATTCGCGCGAATTGTGGTCGCGAAGTGTGGAAGCAGGACGCGTGGGTGGCCGTATAATGACTCGTCCGCCACTTCGGTCAGCCCATGGTGCCACCACCACCCTCGGACACCCCGTGGCACCGTCATGGCACCCTGGTGGCACCATCATGGCACCCTGGCGGCACCATCATGGCACCCTGGTGGCACCATCGTGGCACCCTTGGCACCGTGGTGGCACCATGCCGGCACCATCGTGGCAGGGTGGCGGCACCATCGTGGCACTGTCGTGGCACCGTGGCGACACCCTGCCTTCACGGCACCCAAACCCTGCGGAGCTGACATCCTGGACCCGTTCAGCGATCCGCAGCTGCCGCCCGCCCACCGCTGCGGCTGACGCCAGACCGTGCCTGCCCCGATGGCTTCCTCGAGACCGACTTCCATGCACTACCTGACCCTTGTGTTCATCCTCCTGCGGGTTCCTGGCGACCCGTGCGGCCTTGGCCGTGGAAAACCTGGCCTTGCGGCAGCAATTGGCGATCTTGCACCGCGCCACGCCGCGCCCGAAGTTGCGCTCCCGCGATCGACTATTCTGGGCGTGGCTGGCCCGCCTCTGGTCGGGCTGGCGGGGCCCTGGTGATCGTGAAGCCCGAAACCGTGATCGCCTGGCACCGACTGGGTTACCGCCTCTTCTGGCGCGAAGTCGCGTGCTCGTGGCGGTCGCCCCTCGATCGCCGCCGAGCTGCGCGACCTGATCCAGTGCCTCAGCCGGGAGAACCCCTTGTGGGGAACGCCCCGCCTCCAGGCCGAGCTGCGCCTCCTCGGCTACGAGGTCGCAGCCTCGACGGTGGCCAGGTACCGCGACCGGAAGCACCCCAGGCCGCCGTCGCAGCACTGCGCACCTTCTTGAACAACCACGTCCGCAGCCTGGCCTCGATCGACTTCTTCGTGGTACCGACCGCCACTTTCCAGCTGCTCTATGGCTTTGCGGTGTTGCGACACGACCGGCGGCGCGTCGTCCATTGCAACGTGACCTCGACGCCAACCCCGGCCTGGGTCGCCCAGCAATTGCGCGAAGCCTTCGCCAACCCTGACCGGCCGCGCTACCTGATTCGAGATCGCGACGGCATCTATGGCGAGAATGTTAGCCATTGTTTGCAGAGTCTTGGCATCGAGGAAGTGGTGATCTCGCCGCGCTCCCCCTGGCAGAATCCCTACGCGGAGCGCCTTATCGGCACGCTACGCCGCGAATTGCTCGATCACGTCATCGTTCTCAATGAGGCACACCTGCGCCGCCTCCTGTCATCCTATCTGGATTACTACCACCGCTCGCGTCCCCACCGCTCGCTCGACCAGAATGCACCGGTCCCCCGAGAAGTGGAGCCGCCGGAGCGGGGACGCGTCATCGCCCTGCCCCAGGTCGGCGGCTTGCACCACCGCTACACCCGCGTGGCGTGAGGAGTCCTGTGTTTCGCGATCGCGCGGCGGCCCCGCTCCGTGGCGATACCCCGCGCCCCGGGGCCAATCCGCCACTTTCACGGCCTTCTGACGGCCCAGGATCACTGCCTTCCGGCTCTCATTGCCCTATACTGCTGACACGCCATGCCCCACGCCGTGTTCGCCCGATCAGGCGATTGGGGTTTTCGGTACCCACAGCCAGGGCAGCCGCGTCGAACAGCGTTCGGGTCTGCCCTTCCGCCTGGCAGGTGCCGAGCAGGGCGTCGATGAGCGCCTGTTTCGTGTTGCGGTCGAGGGGCGGCGTGTAGCCGAGTTCCCGGACCAGCTCGGCAACGGTGAAATCAACGACCGAGCGGAACGGCTCCATGAGATCGTCAGCCAGGCAGAAGGCGCTGTATTGGTTGTGATGGTGCAGGCCGAGCGTGGGGTGTAGTCCCGCGGCGCAAATGGCCCGCGCCACGATGCGCGCAACACGGCGTAGCCGTAGTTGAGGATGCAATTCTGGTCCGGCCGCTCCCGATCACGGCGAAAACCTTGCGTGGCGAAGAGCAGCGGCCAGTAGGCACGGGCGGCGCGGGCCTCCACGTTGTCTGGATCGCCCGACCGCACCAGCGGCACCAGCGGGCGTAGGCCGGCACTATCGCCGTGCAATTCCTCGAGCGTTTGAGCCTGCATCTCGATCTTCGCACGAACCACCTGCTGCCAAAGTCGCTTCTTGGTTGGCACGGTGGCGGCGGCCTGGGCCTGAAACCGGCGGGCTTGCAGGTGATGGCCGACGAGGGGCAGCATCATGCCGGCCGGCAAGCGGCGCTCATCGCAGACCACGAAGATGCCGCCGGCGCTGGCCAGCCCGCCAAGAGCGGCCTGTGTAAAGGTGACCTGGGGATGGGCGGCGATGAGCACGGCCACCTCCGTCAACGGGATGGAGTGCTCGTCCCCACTCTCGGGGACAATGATCAGTTGATCGAGTCGCACGCGGAGGCGAGCGCCCTGGTCAGAGAAGTCGATGATGCGTGGGAGCATAAGGACACCCGAATGCACGGCGACATCCGGTGTCCGGGAAATCCACGCGCCTATTGTCACCGAGTGACACAGCTATGTCAAGCACTTAGTCACTGCATGGAAGCGGCTGGCCAAGTGGGCCCACGTTGAGCTTCCTTGCCGCACGCTTCCTGCGAAGTGAATCGATGGTCCGAATACGAATCCGTTGGCCCTGGAGTTCGGAACCGAGCCGTCCGTCCTCTGGGCGCCGGCATTCAATGTCGCCGGGCGAAGTGCTGATGACGCAATAGACCCGGCGCAGGCCGTCATCATCGGCCCATTCGAGGTAGTCACCGGCCCAGAGGGAGAAAACGAATCTCTTACCCGGCCCCCATTCGCGCTGGACGATTGATTCTCCGCAGACGCGGCGGCGGTAGGCCTCACGGCGCGTCACCATGTGTTCCACCCAGCGCACGTCCTTGCCGGCAGAATCCAATTCCGCGACCACCTCCACGTGGTGATTGCTACCGGCCGCCGCTGCGACCCAGCGGGCTTTCTCCTTGTCGATGGGAAATGGTTTGTCCTTCACGCGAATGCGCACCTTGTGAACGGCCACCGGCCGGCCCTTGTGGTTCGGTAAGCAGGGATGGTGCTTTGGATCGGCAAAGACCTTGGCGGGTCGTCCGCCGCCAAGCTCGTGGTACTTCTTCTGCACCAACTGCCGGACGCACGGATCCACAATGGCCTCACCGCTGATTTCCTTTTCCGTGAGCTTGTGCAGGGCCTTGCGAACGTGATGCGCGGGTCCGCCGGGAAGGGCAAGAGGTGGGCTGTAGTTGGTCTCCGCGTGGAGGGGACCGCCGAGGCGGCGATCGACCCGGTGCGAAACGAGGATGCTGCGCACCTTCTCGCCGACGTGATCCATGAAGTCCGTCCGAGGCAAGGGAACGCCCCGGAGGAGGATGCGATCGCCGCGGGGTAGTTCACGCGCGGCGGCGGCCTCCAGTTCGGCCACGAGTCTGGGTCCCGTCAGGGCCAGCACCACAGCGTCGATGGCGTGCTGGCGGTGGTCAGCGCGGTTTTTCTCGTCGCTGCCAAGGATGCGGTTTAGCTGCCACGCCCCGCGCACCTGGCTTGTTATGCCGCCAGCGATGGCGAAGACGCGTTGCCTGCCATCGGCATCGACACGCCCGCCGAAGAGCAGGGCCAGGTAGTCGGCTGCTTTGGCACTACTGTGGCGCGTATCGTTCAGCTGCCGGCTGGCGAAGTCTTGCGGCACTTCGGTCGCCTGAAACCGCCGCAGCTTGACCTCCCGCAGCGGCCCTCGAAAGCGCTTGACGCGCCCCAGGATCTCTTCCCACCGTTGTTCGCCTTGGCCGTAGGCCTCGAACGGTAACTGATCCCCCATGCGGTGGCGGTTCTCCTCCGCCAGACAGAGCGTCAGGTTGACAAAGGAATCATCGAGATACCGGCGCGGGTAGAGGTGCGCCACGTCAACCGTGGGGTTTCGGCCCAGCAAGTCCTGCATGCCAAACGAGGTGTCGGTGAATGGACAGCGCCAGTTGCACTCCTCGGCCAGGAGTACCTTGGTCACGTCCGATCGCCGAATGTCCTCCGACGAACGAAATTGCTGCGGCATGTCCTTGAGGATTTGTCGCACCGCATCCTCACGCTGCTTGCGGTTCTCGTCGGCGCGGTCGGCCGCGCGCTTGCGCTCCTTGCGGCCCTTCTTGAGATCGCGCGCAACTCGATGCGCACGAATTCGGGCTTGCCGTATTTCCGCACGATCTGATTGACGACTTTCCGCAGCTCGGTCAACGCGCGCATGACGGCTGGATTGCGGAGACCGGGAAACGCCTTGTCGACGGGCGGAAGCAATGCCGCGACCTCCTGCGCCTGGGCGGGGTAGCATTGCATGCGCGCTTCGCTGTAGGTCGGCCAGGGCGGCTGCTCCATCACGGCGACCAACCGCTCCAGCGCCCGCCGTGAGTGAGAGGCATAGCCCGGTTCCAGCGTGACTTCGGCCAGTGCCTCCGCCTGTTCTTCAGTCAGGCCCCAATGTTCAACGGCGCGCCGGCGCAGCGCATCCGCCTTTTGATAGTGGAGGACCTCCATCGTCAGTTGGTCGCGCTCGGCTTCTGTCAGTTGGTCCCAACGCGGACCGAGAATCGGGGCCAGCTTGGCTTGCGTGCGGTTACCGGCCAGGCGTTTCTCGCCTCCCTCCTCGTACTTGAACTTCGCACCACGCGGTAGATCGAGGAGCTTTCGGCAGTCCGGACCGGTCCGGGCCGTGAACTTCAAGTCGCCGCCCTGGGTTAGCGTTTCCTCCAGCGTCTTCCTCTGTCCCTCCGTTAGCCGCCGCTCCCCCTCGCCAGGTAGGCTGATCCTGAAGTTGTTCAGCATTTGCAGGAGGCGGAACCGCTGGGCGATCAACAGCGCCTGCGCCGCGCCGCCGCCCCGGCTCCAGCTCGCAGCGCCCCACCAGGCCCTTGGCCGATTTTAGCGGCCGCTGGAAGAAGATCGCTCGCTCGATTCTTTTTCGCGCCGCCTCTGTCATTGCCCCCGGATGATGGCGCGACTGCGCTTGCCAAATCGCCGCGAATTCCTGCTTAACGGCATCGCGGCCAAGCCAGCGTTGGCGGATGCGGCGCTGAAGCGGGTCCTGGTCTGCGAAAAAGGCGCCATAAGTCTGCTGCCCGCGGGCTTCGTCCAGCGCCTTGATCTGCGCTTTGATGTCCTTGGGAGAAGGTTCGGCGCCGTCGCCTTCCGCCGGCGCCTCTTTGCCCTTCGCTTCATTCTTTGCGTTATCCTTGGCATCACTCTTCGCAGCTTCGGCCTTGCGGTTGGAGAGAAAGCCGCGTCGCTGAGCCAGGTGGTAGATGGCCCGGCCGATGGCGAACGGCGGGAGATCCTGGCCGCCGCTGGCCTGCGCCCGGAGCCAGTAGAGAAAAACTTGTTCCTCGTGATGATCCGCGCCATTGAGGAACTTGTCACGCAACTGGATGTCGAGTTCATCAAGCAGCGTGTGGCGATCCTGGGGCGTGCCCGCGGCGCCCGATGGAAGAAGCCCACGGCCCTGCAAGGCGCGGCACACGTCCTTCAGCCTCTCCCCGCGTCGCCGGCACTGGCGCCGGGCGCTGCGTTTCTGCCGTCGCTCGCTGGCACGGGATTCGTCCTTTCCCTTCTGGATGTCCCCCTCGACGCCCGCTTCGAAGCAGCGAACGCCGGTGGCGACGACTTCCGGCTGAAGGCCGTCAGTCTGGACCAGGGCCCAGCCGAGCGAACGGACCCCGAGATCAAGGCCGAGGGAGTATTTCATTGCGGGCACTCCTCGGGCATCTTGCCGAGATTCACTTGACAGGTGGGAAGTCGCTTGCGAAACTGATCCTACTGTATCCGAGCGACGATTGCCACTTATTCCAGTAAGCGCTTTTGTCGCGAAAGGCCACCGGCTCGCCGGACCTTGGGACGCTCTTGGGGCGTCCCTTTTTTTGTTTGTAAGGAGAAAACATGGCGGGGCTTGCCGAGATCTAAAAGAGGACGCACTTCGTTTCAGTTCGGTGGCGTGTGAGTGTATGTGACTCCCAGGCGCAATGCAATCCATTTTCGGGGAGGAGGTGGCACGGCAAACCGGCTGCGCGCGCGAGCGCAGTGCAGTCCACACGCGGGGGATGTGGCACGGCAAACCGGCTGCGCGCGCAGGCGCAGTGCAGTCCATTTCTGTCCCCCGGTGCCCGGTCACTTCCGACCCTCCGCCCGCCGCCCCAACTCCAGCCGCATAATCGGCCTGGTCTTCGAGCGCCTCAGCACCTCCTTGAACCCCGCCTGCTGAAACGCCGAGACCAGGCCGGTCCAGGCGAAGGCCGCCGGCATGTCGGGGGAGTAGGGCTCGACGGGATAGCCCTCGACAATCCGGGCCCCCTGAGCGCGGGCCAATTGAGCGGCCGCCTTGAGCAGGCGGACCGAGACGCCCAGTCGCCGATACGGCCGCGTCACAAACAGGCAGGTGATCGACCAGACCGGGGCGTCATCCACCGGGGCCAGCACGCGGGCGCGACCCAGCCGGACATAGACCTGCCGCGGCGCGACGGCACACCAGCCGATCGCCTGGCCGTCCGCAAAAGCGAGAACGCCCGGCGCGGGGCCGTCCGCGACCAGGGCCTGAAAGGCCGCCTTGTTGCCCCGGCCCTTGCCGCGGTGGAACTGGTGCGCGGCAGGCGCCAGGTCATGCACCAGCAGCCGCCGCAGGCCCCGCGCTCGCCAAAGAGCTGTTCCAGCGCCGGCCAGCGCTCGGGAGTCAGCGGCTCGAAGGTCAGCCTGGGCCCCTTGGCCATTTTTGGTCTCCCTTCCCTGGTCAGGCCATCATGTGCCGTCCGCCGCTGACGACGATGGTCTGGCCGGTCATGAAGCTGGATTCGTCGCTGAGGAGGAAGCGGACGACGGAGGCGACTTCTTCCGGCTGGCCGACGCGGCCCAGCGGGGTCTGGCCGACCACCTCGCGGATGCGCGTGTCGGGCAGCACGTGCAGCATTTCGGTCTCGATCAGGCCGGGGGCGATGCAATTCATGCGGACGTTGTGGCCGGCGAAGGCATCGGCACAGCAGCGCGTCAGGGCCATGACGCCCGCCTTGGCGCTGGCGTAGTGAATCTGGTTCTTGCGCGGCAAGAGAGCGGCGATGGAGGAAATCATGACAATGCGGCCGAAGTTGCGGCGGATCATCTCATCCTTGACCGCGAACACCGCCAGGTAAGCCCCGTTCAGGTTGATGTCGATCATCTCGCGCCAGCGGTCGTAGGTCAGCTCGGTGTGGTCGGCAATGGTGCTGATGGCGCCGCTGTGGACCAGGAAGCTGACCGGCCCCAGGTCGGCGCGGGTTTGCCGCACCAGGAGTTCGACCTCGGCGGGAACGGCGACGTTGCAGCGGACGGCGAGGGCCTTGCGACCCAGCTGCCGGATCTCGTCGACGGTTTCGTCGGCCTCCTCGCGGCGTGAGGCATAGCTGATGGCAACGTGGGCGCCGTCGCCGGCCAGGCGGAGGGCGGCGGCGCGGCCGATGCCGCGCGAGCCGCCGGTGATCAACGCCACCCGATCCTGGAAATCCGCGGGCATGGTGACTCCGAAACTATGTGGTTGAGCCGAGCCGCGCGGGTCTGCGACCCGCGGCTAAACGGTTTGACGCAGCGCCTTCAGGGCTTCGCTGGCGCCGCGGATCAGCAAGCCGGTATCCGACGCCACGCCGATCATGCGGAACCCCTGCTCCTGACGGCGACGGGCGTCGTCAATGCTGGTCCCCATGATGCCGCACGCCTGGCCGCGGGCCGTCACCCGATCCTTGATCGCCAGCAGGCGTTCGGCGACACCGGGGCCTTCCCATTCGCCCAGATGGCCGGCCGAGGCGGAATAGTCGGCCGGACCGAAGAAGATCGCATCCACACCCGGCACATCGAGAATAGCGTCGATGCACTCGCCCGCGGGGACGGTCTCCATGAGCGGGATCACCAGGGTTTCGCGATCGGCCCGGGCGGTGTTCTCGCGGAGCTGGCTGGCCCAGAGGGTGGCCCGTTCCCCGCCGACGCCGCGCACGCCGCGTGGCGGATACTTCGCAAACCGCACCGCCCGCTCCACCTCTTCCGGACAGGTCACCTGCGGCACGATCACGCCCGCCGCCCCCAGGTCGAGCACACGCTTGATGATCCCCTGTTGAATCTCCTGCACGCGGACCAGCGGCGTCGTATCGGTGTGCCGGGTGACACGCAGGTGCTCGACAATCTCCTTGTAATCGAGCTGCCCGTGCTCAGCGTCGATCACGACCCAGTCGAAGCCAAGGACGACGGCAATCTCGGTGACGGTCGGCGCTTCCAGCGTGATCCAGAGGCCATGCGTGACCTGCCCGGCCGCCAGCTTGCGCTTCAGGGAGTTATCGTGGAGCACGATGGTCCCTCGCGGCGCTCCCGGCGGCACTGAGCCGCTTCGTCAACTCGCCCGCCATTCGCGCAAACACCTCGTCCCAGGCACCGAATTCCTGCTGCCGGAACAGGCGCACTGTCGGGTACCAGGGGCTGTCCTCGCGATCCTGAAGCCAGCGCCAGTCGGAAGAAAAGGCCAGGGCCATCCAGACGGGGACGCCCAGTCCGCCGGCCAGGTGGGCCACGGCGGTATCCACCGCGATGACCAGGTCCAGGCTTTTCATCACGGCCGCGGTATCCAGGAAAGTCCACGCCGCTTCCTGCGCACGCGGCGCCAGTTCGATCACGGGGAATCGGCCCCCGAGAGCGTCGATCTGCTCGCGTCCCAGTCCCAGTTGCAGGCTGATGAGCTGCACGCCGGCGCGGGCCAGTGGGGCGAACCTGGTCAGCGCGGCCGAACGGAGCCGGTCTTCCGGATGGTCCGGGTTGCCTTGCCAGGCAATGCCGATCTTGAATCCCGGAAATCGAGCCAGCTCCTTGCGCCAGTGGTCCTCCAGGGCCGGGTCGCCGAACAGGTAGGGAACCTCGGCCGGGATGTTGTTGAGGGTGATTCCCAGGCGGCGCGGCAGGCTCAGCAGCGGGGCCTCCAGGTCAAACCGGAACGTCAGGTTCTTGTTGTCGATCGCCTGATCCAGGCCAGCACAGCGACTCAGGAGAGGAATCAGGACCGGATTGCAGGCCAGCACAATGGTGCCGCCCTGGCGCTTCAGCAGCGGCAGGAAGCGGATGAATTGCAGGGTATCGCCAAAGCCTTGCTCGGCGTGCAGCAAGATGGTCCGGCCGGCCAAGGGCGAGCCGTCCCACCCTTCGTTCTCCGCGACGGGCCGGGAGACGAAATCGCGGCAGCGCCAGCGCCATTCGTAGTCGGCCCAGCCGTGCTCGTAATCGCCCATCAAGAGCCGAGCCAGGCCGCGGTTGAAGTGGGCCTGGGGGAACGTCGGCCTCAGGGCCAGCGCCTGGCTGAATTCCGTGACAGCCTCGGCCGGGTGCCCCTTCTTCAGGCGGATCACGCCGATCATGTTGTGCGCCTCCGGCGAGTCCGGCTTCTTCTGCAGGGCCACGGCACAGGAGGCTTCGGCCTGGTCGAACTGCCCCATCTGCCATTCCGCCTGGGCCCGGTGCAGATATGGTTCCGAAAGCGTGGGCTTGATACGCAGCGCCTCGGCCAGGCTGGCCAGGGCCTCGTCGGTCTTGCCCTGGCGGAGCAGGGCGGCTCCCAGCGAAGTGTGGGCTTCGGCCAACTCCGGCTTGATGCGCAGCGCGGTCCGCAGGGCGACGATGGCCTCGTCGGTGCGGCGGATGCTCAGCAGGACGTGGCCCAGGCCGTGATGCGCTTCGGCCAGGTCCGGCTGCAGGCGCACCGCCTCCTGGCTGTGAGGCAGCGCCTCGTCAAACCGTTCGCTGGCCGAGAGGGCGAGGGCCAGGTGGTTCTGTGCCGCCGCCAGCGTCGGCTGCAATTCGACGGCGCGTTCGCAGTAGCGCAGCCCATCCTCCAGCCGGCCCTTCTGTCGCAGCACTTCGCCCAGGTTGCTGCACGCGCCGGCATGGTCCGGCGTGAATTGCAGGGCGGCTTCGTAGCAGGGGATGGCCTCGTCGAGATTGCCGAGCAGGTAGAGCACGTTGCCCAGGTTGTTGTGGGCGTCGGTGTAGTCGGGGCGCAGGCGGATCGCCTCCCGGAAACTGGCGACGGCGTCGTTGAAGCGGCGTTCCTGGGCCAGGGCGATGCCGCGGACGTTGTACTGCCGGGCCGGTTCGTCCGGGGACAGGCCCGCCGGCCGGCCGCTCACCGCCACGTTGCCCGCCCAGCCCGCCGCCTGGAGCAGCCCCTGGAGGTTCTGCTGCGCCTGCGGGTAGTCCGGCTGAAGATGAAGCGCCTGGCGATAGCAGGCGATCGCCTCCGCCAGCCGCGCCTGGCCCTGGTAGACGGTGCCAAGGTTGTTGAAAGCCTGAGCGTAGTCGGGACGGATGCGCAGTGCTTCCTGAAGATGGCGGATCGCCTCGTCGGGATGCCGGGCCTGGTTAAGGATCACCCCGAGGTTGCTGTGGGCCTCGGGATAGTCGGGCCGGAGCGTTAGCGCCTGCCGGAAGCTGGCGGCAGCCGAATCGAGGCGGCCCTGCTGGGCCAGGGCGATGCCCAGGTCGGCATGGGCCTCCGCCAGTTGCGGCCGGAGACGCAACGCCTCCCGGTAGCTCGCTTCCGCCTCGACCGCCTGGCCCTGGGCAAGCTGCACTGTGCCGAGGTAGCACCAGATCATTGGGTCGGACGAGCCGACGGCCAGCAGGCTGCGGTAGAGCTGCTCCGCCTGGGCGAGGTTCCCCGCCTGGTGCTGCTGCATCGCCTGGGCCAGTATTTCCGACTTGGTAGGCATGAGCATCCTGTTAAGGCGATGGGGAGAAGAACTCAAGCGGGCCGCCCCCGTAGGGCGTTATCGGGATTCGCAAGACGGCGACAAGTAGCCAGAGCCGCGCCATCCGCAGCGAGCATTCCTTTGGTCTTCCGCGCGCGCTGGCGCTGTGCTACAAGCCGCGCCGCCGGATCGGAAGCTGGACCGGAGCACGGAGGCAGGGCGCAATGGACTGGGTCAACGACATCGGCAGTTTATGGCTGACCACGCTGGCCTGGTTGGCGGGGCTGACCGTCGTGTTCGGCCTGCTGGCCCGCCTGATGCCGTGCAACCCCGGCATGTACTGGTGGCAGGACCTGCGGGCGGTCGCCGCCGATGCCGTCTACTGGTTCCTGGGACCGTTGCTGTCGCGCCTGGGCCGCACGCTGCTGCTGATCGCCGGCGTGGCCCTGCTGTTCGGCGGCCGCCTTCCGCAACACATGCCGCTGCGGAGCCTGCCTCTCTGGCAGCAGTGCGTGCTGGTTCTGGTCCTCCAGGACGTGATCCTCTACGGGGCCCACCGCATTTTCCATACGCGCCTGGCGTGGGGCTTCCATGCGGTTCATCACTCGCCGAAGGTGCTGGACTGGACCGCCGCGGTGCGCTTTCATCCGGTCAACGCACTGCTGGAGTTTGGCCTGGCCGATATTGCCGTCCTGCTGCTTGGCTTTACCCCGCAGGCGCTGTTGGTGCTGGTGCCCGTCAACGTCGTCTACTCGGCGCTGGTCCATGCCAACCTGAATTGGACGTTCGGCCCGCTGCGCTATGTCCTGGCCAGTCCCGTCTTTCACCGCTGGCACCACACCTCTGCTGCGGAAGGCGGAAATAGGAACTTCGCCTCGACGTTCCCCATCCTCGACGTGATGTTCGGAACGTTCCACATGCCACCTGGAGTCCTGCCGGCGGAGTTCGGCAACGGCGAAGAGGAGTATCCGCAGGGGTTCTGGGGCCAACTGGTCAGGCCGTTTCGGCGAACCGAGCGTCCCGTGGCCGCCCTCTTGACGGCGAGCCTCCTAGGCAGTGCGATTGTGACGGGCGGCTGGTTCTACTACCGGGCCTGGACGGCGGACCGTGCCCTACGTCACGCGCTGGCAGACGCACGACTGGGACAGGCCGCGATCCCGGACAGAGGCAGGCCGCCGGACAGGGCGGCTCCGCGGGTCGTCCGGCTCGAACGGGCGGGCCGAGGCTGGGGGGCGGGCAATCTCCTGGAACCCTCGGCGATCACCGCCATCGCGATCAGTGCCGACGGGGTGCGCACCGTCACGGGGGATGAGGGCGGAACGGTGCAGGTCCGGGGCCCTGCAAGCGGACCCCTGCCGAACAATGTTTGCGGCCACCCACCCAAACCGCTTGTTCTCTCTGGCCATCGGGGCCGCGTCAGCAGCGTGGCGGTCAGCGCCGACGGCCGGCGCATTGTCTCCGGCGGCATCGACGGGACGATCAGGGTCTGGGACGCAGTCACGGGCAAGGAAGTGCGGACGCTCACGGGGCACGCGGGGCCGGTCCTCAGCGTGGCGGTCAGCGCCGATGGCGGACGCATCGTCTCGGGGTCAGCCGACGGCACCGTGAAGGTGTGGGACGCCGCAGCCGGACTCATGAAGCGGACGCTGACGACCGACACGGACGCCGTGACCGGCGTGGCGCTCAGCGCCGATGGCCGCCGCATCGTGGCGACCAACTACAAGACGGCCGAGGTCTGGGATGCCGACACCGGTCGATCCGAACGGACCCTGGCCGGGCATGCGGACCTGGTGTACGCCGTGGCCATCAGCCCGGACGGCCGCCGCATCGTCACGGGGAGCTTCGACGGCACCGTCAGGCTTTGGGACGCGACGACCGGTCGTCTCGAACAGACTCTCAAGGGACACACCGACTCCGTTTATTGCGTGGCGATCGCGGCGGACGGCCAGCGCGTCGTCTCCGGAGGCCAAGACCGACTGGTGAAGGTCTGGGATGCCCGCTCGGGCCGGGAAGAACTCTCGCTAGCCGGGCACGCCGACACGGTGACCGGTGTGGCCCTGGCGGCGGGCACGGGCTGTCTGATTTCGGGCAGTCGCGACGGCACGGTGAAGGTGTGGGACACCCGAGAAAGCCGCCCCGTGATGACATCCGCGGGAACGGAGTGAAGGACTCTCACGACTCCTTACCGCCACCTCGTACATGCCACTCGATATGCCGGGCCAGCTCGTGCTCGTTGTGGCACGGTCTCCTGACCGTGCCACTTCGGCTGACCGAAGGTCTCCACGCATCCATCGCTCAGTCCGGGAGACCTTCGGTCAGGCCGGGTGGCACGGTCAGGAGACCGTGCCACAACGGCGCGAGCATCGAGATCATTCTTTCCGTCCGCCATTATGGTCACCGCGCACCTGCCACTCGATCTGCCGGGCCAGCCCGTGCAGCAGTTTCACTTCCATGAGCGTCGGCCCGGCCCGGCCGATGAGGTGCCGCAGCGCGTGCATCAGCGCGTTGGCCTTCTCGCCATAAAGAAAATGCAATTCCGACAAGGCCGAGCGCAGGTGGTCGAACATCCGTTCCTGCTCCTCGAACGGCGCCGGCTGCTCGGGCCGTGGCAGCTGCGCCGACCGATCCAGGAATTCACGCCGCAAGGCGTAAAGGCAAATCGCCACCGCTTGAGCCAGGTTCAGAGCGGGATAGTCGGGAGCGGTTGGAATATGGATCAGGAAATGGCAGCGGCTGATCTCGTCGTTGGTCAACCCACTCGGTTCGGGACCGAAGACCAGCGCTGCCGGGCCGCTGGGCAAGACGCGCAGCAGGCGGCCCGCGGCCTGCTCCGGTGGCACCACCGACTGCTGACGGAACAGGCCGCCGACCTTGGCGGAGGTCGCGGCTACCAGCCGGCAATCGCCGACCGCGACCTCGAAGCTCGGCACCACCCGGGCCGAATGCAGGATCGCCAGGGCGTGGGGTGTGGCCAGCAAGTCGGCCCGGGGATCGGCGGGGTCGGCTTCGGGGGCGACCAGCACCAGGTCGGAAAGGCCCAGGTTGCGCATGACGCGGGCCGTCGCCCCGATGTTCGCGGCGATCTTGGTCCGCACCAGGACAACACGGCAGTTGTTGAGGGACATGAAAGTCCAGCGCGATGCGCGCGATGAGGACGGCGCTCAAGCGAACAGCAGGCGTCCACGTGGGCTCGGGATCGGGCGTCCCAACTCCTGAGCGACCTCGATCCATTCCCGGATCACGACCTTGGCGTTCGCCAGTGCTTGCTGATAAGTCTCGCCGTCTGCAGCGCAGCCGGGCAACTCTGGGACTTCCGCGATAAACGCTTGGTCTTCCCTACTCCAGTACAGGATGATCTCATACTTGATTTCACCTGTCCCACGTTTCGCGTTTCGTGGACGGCGTGTCTGCTTCATTGCTGGTCTCCTATTCTGCCGATCGCCTCTACTCATGACGAGGGGACTTGCTCGTCCGAGGTGGTGCCGCTGCCCGACAGCATGGTCACGCTCGATACTTGGTCAAAAGTGCTGAAGAGGCGTAGATTTCCGGTTAGCGCGTAGAAATCCGAGGACATCCCGGGGCGTGGGTCGAACGCCACGTTCTCCGGATGCTCGATTACCGCCAACTCGCCCCCGACCATCGTTAGAATGAAAGGGCGAAACGGCACCTGCCGCAACAACCGTTGTAGTTCCGAACGGAGAAGTTCAATCTGCATAACTCGACCTCACTGAATATCCGTCCTATCGCCGGCCCACGCTTCATTATCGCCGCCCTACCACGAATAGGGCATCCAGAAACTGGCTGTCCGAGCCATCCGTCCCATCGTGCTCACGGCGTCACCGCCGCCGGCCGAGCCGCCTCGCGGTGCCCATGCGGTCCATTCAGACAACCGCCCTGCGCTAGGGTTTCGGCCATCTCCTTGACCCGCTTCAGATCCAGCTTGCCGCTGCCGAGGATGGGCAATTCGCCAACGCGGAAGAAGTCCCGCTCACCCGGCACCCAGAGGTTCGGCAGCCCCCGCCCCACCAGGGCCCGACTCAGGGCGCGGGGCTCGTGGTCGTGCAGCGAGGTGTAGAGTACCACCAGCCGTTCGCCGCGCGACTCATCCGGCACGCAGGTCACCGCCAAGACGCGCTCGCTGGTGACCACCAGCGCCTGCAACTCTTCTTCAACCTTCTCCAGCGGCACCATCTCGCCGCCCACCTTGGCGAAGCGCGATAGCCGACCGGTCAGGAAGATGAAGCCGTCCTCGTCGAGGCGAGCCATGTCGCCGGTGACGTACCAGCGGCCGTCCAGGACCACGCGGCGGGTCAGCTCGTCGCACCCCAGGTAGCCCTGCATCACGTTGGCCCCGTGGACCAGGAGCAATCCCTCCTGCCCCGGCGGCAACTCCTGGGCGACATCGTCGGGGTTGACCACCTTGACGGCCACGCCTGGAATCGGCTGGCCCACGCTCCCCGGCTTGCCCAGGACATAGCGTACCCCGTCGATCGCGCGGTCCGGCAGATTGGTGGAGGCCACGGGTGCCAGCTCGGTGCAGCCGTACCCCTCCAGGGGCAACACGCCGAACTTCTCCTGGAATTCCTGGGCCAGGGCCTGAGGCAGTTTCTCGGCACCGCAAATGAGGACGCGGAGCGTGGCAAATTCGTCCGGCTGGCAACGCTTCAGGCAGAAGCGCAGGAAGGTGGCCGTCGACACGAACAGCGTGCAGCGGTACTTCTTGCACAGCTCGCCGATCTCCTTGGCTGCCCGCGGATCGGGGAAGAAGACCAGGGAGGCTCCCACCTGAAGCGCGGTCCACAGGGTCACGGTGTAGCCGAAACTATGGAAGAACGGCAGGATCCCGAGCAGGCGATCGGCCGGCCGGAGCTGGACCGCCTGGATCACCGACACGGCGTTGGCCGCTATCTGCCGATGCGTCAGCACGACGCCCTTGGGCTGACCCGTGCTGCCGCTCGAGAAGATCACCGTGGCCACGTCGTCGATGCTGTGGCGGTGCAGGCCGAGCAGGCGCTCCAGCACCAGGGCCGGCAGCAGCAGCACCGCCAGAAAGGCCCGCAGCCGTTGCCACTTGCTGATCTGCGTGGCCACATCTTCGAGATAAATCAGCTCCACGCCGGGGCCGGGATCGAGCTTCATGCGTGCGGTGAATTTCCGCGCCGTCAGCACGTGCTTGATGCCGCATTGCCGGATGGCACAGTGTACGTTGTCGGCCCCCGCGGTGTAATTGAGGTTGACCGCCGTTTTGCGCAGGAGGGCCAGCGCGACATTGGCCAGGAGTCCGCCTACCCCCGGCGGCAACCACAGGCCGACCATCGGGGCCGGGCCGACCACCGGCCGTAGCCAGCGGGCGAAGCACAGGGCCCCGGCCAGAGCCCGGCCATAGTTCAGCCCCTCGGGGCGCAGGCTGTCGAACGCGCAGGGCCGAAACGGCTGGTGGCAGGCCACGCGCACGAAGCGGCGGTGGACCGGCAGCAGCTCGCCGCTGCGCCGCATCGCCGAGTCCGCCGACAGCTTCTGAATCGCCTGGCGGATTACCGTCGCTGTGCTCGTGCTGGGCAGCGGCGTGCCGAAGCTCACGCTCACCGGATAAGGCAGGTGGCGCGGCAGCTTCCAGAAAAATCGCCCGCTGTGGAAGCTGAACACGCTGCCCCAGACCTGGTCCAGGCACACCGGCACGATCGGCACCGGGGCCCGTTTCAGGATCTGCTCGAAGCCGCGGTGGAACGGCAGCAGAAAGCCGGTCCGCGACACCGTGCCCTCGGCAAAGATGCACACCAATTCGCCGGCATTGAGCGCGTCGGAGGCGGCGCGGAGGGCTCTGCAGGATGGCGCGCGGCCCGCCGGACCCGTCAATCGGGATCACCCGCGCCCACCGCATCAGCTGGCGCAGCCCCCAGGCGTTGGCGTACGGGGCGTAAGCCAGGAAACGAATGAAACGCCGCTGGGCCGCCGACACCAGCAGCCAGTCGATGAAGCTCAGATGATTGCAAACCAGGAGGGCGCCGCCCTCGCGGGGGATATTCTCCAGACCCACCACCCGGAGGCGGTAAAGCGAGTGCGTGGTGATCCAGAGGAAGGCCCGGACAAACGCCATCGGCCAGCGGTAGAGGGCGGCCCCCAGCAGCGCCGCCACGACGACGATGCCGACTCCGACTGCCCCCACCGGCACGGAAGCAAGCACATCAATCACGGCGGGACTCCCCCGGGCAGCAGTCGGGCATAGTGGCGATAGTGTCCACTAACACGGGAGCCTAATCCGCGGGGCGTATCGCGTCAAGATGGAGAACCGCCGGTCACTTCTTCACGCTCCAGCACACCAGCCGCTTGCCGTCGCGCCCGTAGAGGCGTCCATCCGCCAGCGCAATCTCGGCCCGGCAGGGAGGCGCCTTCAGCACGGCGGCCCGCGACTTCTCCTTGTATCGCTCAGGGGTCGCCTCGAAGAGGACCAACTCGCCGTGCTCCGTCAGCCCGATGATCTGCCCATCGGCTAGGATCAAGGAAGCACAGCCGAAGCGCTCCTGCTCCCATTTTACCCTGCCGGTCTTTAGCTCGACGCAGCGCAGGCTGGGGGTTCCGGTGTCTTCCCGGCCGTCGAGGCCATACAGGTAGCCGTCCTTGTGGACCGGCGTGTTGAAGTGGCACGACAAGCTCTGGTCGCCCTTCCAGACCTCCTCAACGCCCTCCTTGCCGGCGCGGAGCAGGACCGCCCCGGTGCCGTAGGAGGCCGACAGAAAGATCATGTCGCCAATCACCAGCGGCGTGGCGGCGTTGACCGAGGCGTTGATGCGGGCCCGCCAACGCTTGCTGGCGCGGACCTTGCCGTCCTTCGGATCGAGATCGACCAGCCCGTTGCGCGTGAAAAAGATGACGTGGCGGACGCCGTCGATGGTCGCGGCCACCGGCGAGGAATAGCTGGCCTCGTCGTCGGTCGCCTTCCAGACCTCCTTGCCGGTCCGGCGGTCGAAGGCGACGATGCCGGCCTCCTTCGCGCCGACGTTCACCAGCAGCAGGTCCCCCTCCAGGAGCGGCGAGCTGCCGACGCCGAAGTAGCTGGGCCGCATCTCGTAATCCCGCGCCAGCGCCTTTTCCCAGACCGTCTTGCCGTCCTTCAAGTCGAGGCAGTGCAGGGTGCCGTCGGCACCGAGCGTGAAGACCTGGCCGCCGGCGATCAGCGGCGTGGCCCGCGGGCCGTCCCCTTTGCCCAGCGGATCGGCATACTTCGTGGGAGAGGCGGACTTCCAGAGCGGCTTGCCTGTGGCCGCATCCAGCGCCACCACCAGGTCCTCGTCGCCAATGCGATGGAACAGGATGAGAGTACCGCCCGCCACAACCGGCGCACTGAACCCCTCGCCGACCTCGCGTTCCCAGACCACCGGCGGGCCCTTGTCGGGCCATTTTTTCGCCAAGCCCGTTTCGCTGGAGATGGCGTTGCGGGTGGGGCCGAGGAACTGCGGCCAATCGGCGGCCTCTGAAGGACAAAGGACGAAGGACAAAGGACAAAGATAGGCAATGGCGACACAGCACCCCACCGCAAGCAAACGCAGGCCACAACGCATCATCGGTCTCCTTTGTCCTTTGTCCTTTGTCCTTCGTCCTTCTCAGCAGCCCGCACGCAGCGAAAACCAATCGTATCACTCCGGCGGCCGGCGTCCTGGTGGTGCCGATAAGCTGAGGCACAGGTGTCGGCGCCATCGGCCCACGACCCGCCGCGCAGCACCGCGCTCCTTGGCCTCCTTTTCGTCCCAGGCCCGGCCGTCCGCCGGCGCACCCTTGTAATCGTCGTGCCAGGCGTCGGCCGTCCATTCCCAGACATAGCCGTGCATGTCGTACAGGCCCCAGGCGTTCGGCTTCTTCTTGCCGACCGGCGGGTCCTCCCCCTTCGAGTTGCCCTTGAACCAGGCGTATTCTTTCAGCTCCGCCTCCTTGTCGCCGAAGCAGTAACGCGTTTTGCTGCCCGCCCGGCAGGCATACTCCCACTCGGCCTCGGTCGGCAGGCGGATGACCTCGTCCTTGGCCAGCAGCTTCCGCGTTCGCAGCTCCGTGGCGGCCTTGCGGCAGAAGTCGTTGGCCTCGTCCCAGCTCACCATCTCGACCGAGTTGCGCGGGCCCTTCCACTTGCTCGGGTTCTTGCCCATCACAGCTTCATACAGTTCCTGGGTCACCTCGTACTTGTGCATGGCAAACGGAGCACGGAATATAATCTCGTGGGCCGGCTTCTCGCTCGCCGCCCCGCCGCCCATCGAGAAGGACGCGGGAAACGCGCCCTTGCCGGGCGTCAGCATCACGAACTCATCGGCGAAGCGGCGCAGGATCTTGTCCTTGTCGCCGGTGGGAGTCTTGTCGTCGGCATGGATCGGGATCGACGGCAGCACCAGGATGATGGCCGCAGAAAGGAAGAAACGCATGGGGTGGACTCCCGGTGCTTATCCCCCCTCGCCCCGGTACTCCGGGGA
This sequence comes from uncultured Planctomycetota bacterium, assembly GCA_963827935.1. Taxonomy (GTDB): domain Bacteria; phylum Planctomycetota; class Planctomycetia; order Gemmatales; family Gemmataceae; genus DATFNV01. The sequence goes on from CAWHCN010000011.1 coordinate 701,529, forward strand.
GAGGGGTCGGGGGTGAGGGGTTTTTGTCTTGGGAGCTAGCGCCCCTCACCCCCAACCCCTCTCCCCGGAGTACCGGGGCGAGGGGAGAACTTGGGGCGCGCGTAATGTAGCCCGTCCTGGGCTCGGCGACCAGCGCCGGCCGCAGCGTGCTTGCGTGTCCCCCGCGCCGATCTATAATGGCCTGTTGTTGGCCAGCAGATCCCTCCCGGGTGGTCCCGAGTCGTGATCCATTACCGTCCATTTCGCAACGACGATCCGCCCGGCCTGGTGCAGGTCTGGAACGAAGCCTTCCCCGGGCGCGGTGCGGTGCCCCTCCCCACCCCGTCGGCCCTGGAAGAGTATGTGTTCGCCAAGCCCTACTTCGACCCAGCGGGCCTGATCGTGGCGGAGGAGGGCGGCCAGACGCTCGGGTTCGCTCATGCGGGCTTTGGCCCGACGGCGGACCAGTCCACCCTGGCCACCAGCACCGGGGTCATCTGCGCGCTGGGCGTGCGTCCGGCCTACCGGCGTCGGGGTATCGCCCGGGAGTTGCTGCGGCTGGCGGAAACCTACCTGGCCGGTCGCGGTGCCACAACGATTCTGGCCGGGCCCGCCTGGCCACATAATCCGTTCTATTTCGGCCTGTACGGCGGCAGCGAATCGACGGGGTTCCTGGCCAGCGATGCCGACGCTGAGCCGTTCCTCGTGCGCCATGGCTACGTCTGCCATGCCGCTCGGCGGGTGCTCCAGCGCCGGCTGGAGGAGCCGATGAACGTGGCCGATGCCCGCTTCCTGGTCATCCGCCGCCGCTTCGAGTTGATCGCCCAGCCGCACCGCGGGGCCGGCACCTGGTGGCGGGAGTGCGTCCTGGGGCCGATCGACCTGCTCGATGTCCTGTTGCGCGACAAGAGCAGCGGCGAGGTGGTGGCGCGGGCGGCGGCCTGGGAAATGCTCGGCTTCTGCCAGCGCTGGAATGCCCCTTCGGTGGGGATCATTGACCTCGAAGTGCGCGAAAACCTGCGCCGCCAGGGGCTGGCCCGCTTTGTCCTCGTTCACCTGCTGCGGCACGTCCAGGAACAGTTCTTTGCCCTGGTGGAGGTGCAGATGAGCGACCGCAACGAAGCCGCCCTCCGCCTCTATGACGGCCTGGGCTTCAAGCCGGTGGACATCGGACGGGTCTACCGCAAGGTCAACCCGTGAGCCGCGCTAGCGGAGTCCCGCACGGCGCAGCAGCTTTTCCGCCCAGGCCGCATCCTCGGGCGACAGCGGGGGGACCGGCGGCCGGCGATAGTTGACAGACAGGTCATAGGCCCCATGGTCATACGCGGCGGCCAGGACGGCGTTCAGATCGAGCGGCACATCGGCGTCAGGCTTGCGGAGAGGGATGCCGATCAGCGGCAGGGCTTGACGCACGCTTACCGGCCAGTAATGCCCGTGACGGCGGTCGTCGCCGCGCGACACCGTGAGGCGATAATCGCACGGCACACGCCGCAGCCGGGTCAGCGATTGCTCACCGGCCCGAAGCAGGTCGATCTCCACCCAGTGGACCTCCGACCCGAGGATCTCATCCCGTTTCTCCATGAAGCTAACTCGACCCCGCGAGCCGGGAACCTTGTTGGCCGGGCTGAGGACTTCGATCACCGACACGAGATCGTTCGACTGCCGCTCTCGGATTTCCAGGCGAGCTTCCTTGATTTCCGGATCGACCAGGATTGGGATGATAATCGGCTCGACCACGCCCACCGCGGCGGATCGCCTCGGCTTGCGCGCGCCTCGGGCGTTCGCCCGCTTCTCGACCCGCACGTCCGGAACGATCACCTCGATGCCCGGATCGTCCTGATCGGAGACGTAGACGCGCGGTTCGACGCGGGCCACATACTGCGGACGCAATTCAGGATTCAAAGCTGCCCGGATTTGGCTGATCAATTCATGATGCACGTCAGGCCACAACTCGGGTGCTTCCAGATACGGGTCCATCCCCGGGAAAGGCGACGGCATGGCGCAACCTCCGATTAATCTCTCTTGCAGCCGCGGAACGCAGTCCTCCATGATAGGCGTCGTTGTACGGATTCGGGAAGCGATCCTCGAGCGGGACGGACGACGCCGTGGACTGGCGAAGTGGTCCGCGGTATCGTGAATGTAGAGTCGGTCCGGAGCGAGGCATCCCATGCGCGAACACCTCCCGACTGCCGAACGCCGAACCCACGATCTGCTGGGGGCGCGACCTGCCTTTCGAGGCGGCCTGCACCCCGCCTGGGCGGGCGGCCTCGCCGGGCTGGTGAGCGGCCTGTTCGCGGGTGCCCTGGGGGGGTGCCTCGGCGCGCTCGATTATCGATCTGGGCCAGCCGGACAGCGGACATATGCGTCAGGCAGCCCTGCTTGCCGCTCCGTTGCTCGGCGCCCTGGCGGCCCTGGCCGGCGTGCCCGTGGCGCTGCTGGCGGCTCAGCGCGGACGACTGGCGCCCTACCTTTGGCCCGCCCTCGCCACCTTCTGGGCCGGCCTCGTGGCCACCACCGAGATGATCCGCGGTGACTGGCTCAGCGCCGCTCTCACCTTCGTCCTGGGGACCGCCCTCTTGACCGCCCTCCTGGTGCTGGTCGCTGCCCTGCGGCCCTGGTTGTGGCGGCGGCGGCGCCGGCTCGTGGGAACAATTGTCGTCGGCTGGCTGGTGCTCTGCCTGGCCGGCGAGGTCACCAGCCGGTTGCGGCCACGATCCTTCACGCCGCTGGTTCCCGTCCCGGCCGAGCCGGTCGTGCAGCTCCGCTCGGCCCCCATGCCCAGCGCGCTGGCCTATATCGCCCGCCATCACTACTTCGTGGCCTTCAATCCGGCCGAGGGCCAGTGGCACCGCTGGGAATTGTGGCAAAATGCCAATGCCGGCGGGCTGAGCTGGGGCCACATCCATCGCGACCTGCTGGGGCCGGACTCGGACGTGGGGGGCGGTGCGCCGCGCGTCGAGCGCGAGTGGCGTGGTCTCGACGCCCGCGTCCTCCTCGCCGTCCTGCGCCGCCCGGAGGATTATCCGCACCGCAACGCCTACGTGGCCATACCGGGCCCCGATTGCAATACCTATGTGGCCTGGGTGCTGCGCGAGGCCGGCGTGTCGGCCGACCTCGACCCCCGGGCCCTGGGTAAAGATTACCTCGGCCCCGTCGGCGTGGCCCGCACCACCACCGGCACCGGAGTGCAGGCGGAAAGCGCCCTGCTGGGGGTGAAGGTGGGGGTGGAAGACGGGGTCGAGTTGCACTTCGTGAATCTCACCGGCGGCATCGACACCTGGCCGCCCGCCATCAAAACGCCGCTGGGACGGGTGGGGTTTGATGAGTGATTTCAAGCCCTACGGTCGTCTGCCCGCGTCGCGGTATTCCGGCGGCGAGGGTCGGGGAAGGAAGAAATGGACTGCACTGCGCTCGCGCGGCGCACCTTTGTGACTGGGACGGAAATGGACTGCACTGCGCTCGCGCGCACCTTTGTGACAGGGACGGAAATGGATTGCACTGCGCTCGCGCGCGCACCTTTGTGACAGGGACGGAAATGGATTGCCCTGCGCGTGCATGCGCATACACACAACACCTCATCCCACCCCCTCTCCCGCGTGCCGGGCCCAGGGCTGGAGGACTGTCGCTAACTCGCCGGCATCACGGCCGGCACCGGCACCGAATCTCGCCGTCGCTCGCCAAACGTCAGCACGCAGTTGCCCATCTGAATGCGGTCGCCGTCGCGCAAGGGCGACGGGTCGGCAATGCGTTGGCCGTTGAGCAGCGTGCCACCCTCCGTGCCGGCATCGGCCAGCAGGTAGCGGTTCCCCTGGCGGGTGATGCGGGCGTGCAGCTTGTCCACGCCTTGCCCGCCGAACAGGCCGATGTCGCACGATTCGGCCCGCCCCATCGTGATTTCCGGCTTGGTCAGGATCAGCTCGCGGCCGGGACGGAAGCCGGCATCGACGCGGACCCACGCTTCCTTCAGCATCACCTGGGCCAGGCCGACTGCCAGGCCGATGCACGCGCCCAGGGCGACGAAGCCGGTGGCGCTGGGCGACCAGAGATCGTCCACGTTGGAATGCGAAAACAGTCCGCCCCAGGCGTTACGAACGAGGAGACTCATCAGCCCGCCGGCGATCCCGCCGACGGTGCCGCCGATCAGCCCGTTCCGCAGCTTGCGCTTGGCCCCGCTGCGTTCCTCATTGCGCAGGATAGCTCCCAGGAAGTCGAACGCGGCCGGGGCCATGCCGATGAGCAGACCGGTCAACGTCCAGCCAAAAATGAGCAGCGACGGCCATTTGCCGTCGGAGAAGCCGTAGAAGAGCTGTCCGATGAAACCGCCGACCAGCCCGCCGACGGCACCGATGGCCAGGGCCAGGCACAGACGAATACCGAACGAGGCCACGTCGCGCTGCGAGGCGGCGGCCAGGGCATCGACCAGGCCCAGACCCAGCGCCACCAGCAGACCCAGGACCAGGCCCTTGAGCGAGTTGGAGCCGAGCCCCGGCTCCATGTCGGGGATGCGGCCCAGCACCCAGCCGAAGAAGGCCGCACACCCGCCCCAGGCCGCGCAGAAATAGATGAACAGGCGGAAGGACATGTTGCATTCCCGTTTAGCCGCGGATCGTAGATCCGCGCGAACACCCGCGGTTAATTCAGAATCTCACCCTTGGGCCGCACCGCCACCTTGTGCTGGAGCGATACGCCCGTGCTGGACCGCAACTTCATCGTGAACACGCCGCTCTTCATGGGCTTGACGTGCCATGTAACGGTGCTGACCGACCCGGTCAGCGGCACGTCCTGCTCCTTCTTGCTGCCGCCGGTCAAGACCAGGCTGGGCGGCAACTCCAGGGTCACCGTCTGGTTCGGCACCGGGTCCTTGACGTAGGCGGTCAGCGTGAACTCCTTCTCCGCGATCAGCTCGCCGCCAGAGGAGAGGCCCAGCGTCCCCTTGCCGGTGTCGCCGGTCACATTCCCCAGACCGTAGGCAAATCCGACCACGCGGGTCTTGTCGCGGGCCAGCTCTTCCTGGTCCCAGTAGAGCGTCACCGCCGAATCGCCGTTGGGGTTGTCCTTCGTCTTCAACTCCTTCTCCTGCATCGAGAAGACCGGCACTTCCCACATGGTGTTTTGCCGGGCGGCCTTGGTATTCGGGTCCACCTTGACCAGGTCGGCGTTGGGCCAGGAGCCAAGCGTCACGCGCGAAGGGGGCTCAAGGTCGCCGCCGACCTTGAGGCTGACGTGGGCCACGGTGCCGGGATTCTTCACGTCCTGCCGCTCCAGCGCGGAGATGAAATCAGGCATCTCGCTCGGCTTCTTGAACTCCTTGGAGGTGTCGCACAGGTCCTTGTCGCCGGGGATGGTGAACGGCACGCCGTCGTTGGCGCCGATGTAGGTGTCGAGCAGGAAGCGCAGCCCGATCTTGTGGGGGATCGTGTCCTTGTTGGCGATGGCGTAGCGGACCTTGCAGGTGTCCAGCAGGCGCGACTTGCCGTCCGGCGACAGGCCGCCGGGGACGATCTCGACGACCTGCTCGATGGTGATGGCGGGTTGCGTATAAATCCACTTCGATTTGTAGCCAAGCCGCTCGCGCTTGTCTTCCGGGTCCTTGCCGAGCGGCTGCTTGATCGGGTCGGCCCAGTGCCCGCCCTGCGGCTGGCCCAGGAGGAACTCGAAGGTGTCGATGCGAACGCAGACATTGGAGGTCCGCCCGAATTCGTCGTAGGTCAGCTTCTTGAAGCGGGCGTAGTTGAACGCGAGACCCTCAACGGCTTCCAGATCGCCCTTGTCCAGCACCTTGGCGAGTCCCTTCGAGAAATCCTTGGGCGAATCGTATTCCCGGTCTTTCAGCGGATTGAGCTTGGCCAGCCGCTTGTCGGACACGCCGGCGGCCTTCAGGCCGAGGAACGAGGCCTCCGTCAGCACCGGGTGGGCCTTTTCGTCCTTGGGATCGATCGGGTCGGGCATGAGCAGGCCGAAGCGCATGGTGGGGCCGATGCCCGAGCCGGCCAGAAAATCGTTGGGCTGCATCACGTCATGGACCTGGAGCACCAGGCGCGGGCTGGGATCGACGGGCGGCAGCTCGGCACTCTCCTCAACGTGCTGGAACCAGACATCGCGGATGACCGCCACCAGCAAGCCGACCACGACGATGGCGACCGGAAGCAGCCGCAACGCCAAACGCTTGCGATCGCTGTTAAGCCAGGCGGGCCCCCGGGCGGGTTTGACAGGAGTCGGCGTCGGGGCTGCGGGCGAGACCGGGACCACATCCACGGCGATTTCGTCGCAAGGCGGAGGCCGGCATGTTCATGGTGGCGATGGCCGGCTCGGCTGCCACCTCGGTCGCGGCGGTGGCCGCGCTCAGCGCCGCCGTCGCCTGAGCCCAGCTTCGCCCCGCACCCCCCACCGGCGGAGCATCCGCCACCGCCAGGAGCACCGGCACGTCGAAGCGCTGGTTGCCGTTGGCCGTCACCTTGACCCGGGCCCGCAGCGACTTGCCCCGCTCGTCCGGCACGGCCGCGACCACCAGCGGAATGGTGGCGCTGCGGCCTTTGCAGACGGTCTTGCCGACCGCCAACCACGGCTGATCGCTCTGGGCGTGGGCAAAGACCGGGCGGCTTTCCGGCGTGGTCACGGTGACGAGGTGCTCCAGCCGCTCGCCGGCCCGGCCCACCAGGGCAATGGCGGGCTCGGGCAGCTCCACCTTCGGCGCCTTGACCAGGCCCAGGGCCTCGAAGAGTTGCTGCACTGCCGCCAGGCCCGAGGCGCTGGGTCCCTGCACCGGGTAGCTCCAGCCGTTGGCCTCGTACCAGCGGGCGACGGCCCCGTTCTCGATGAGGGTGGCGGCCGGCTGGGGCTGTGCCTTGGCCTTCTCCGCCAGCTGCCGTGGCGTCACCGCCCCCGCCAGCACTCCGTCCGGAAACGGCTTGATCGGCACGGTGACGCTGACGGTGACCACGACATTGCCGCCGTTGGACTCGAGGACAATTTCCCCCTTTTGCGGCTTGGTATAGGCGCGAAGCCGATCAGCGCGGATGCGCACCGGCAAGACGAGACGGTCGGTGAACTGGAACAGCTTCTCGGCGGCTCCGGATTCGCCCAGCACCAGCCAGGGACAGTCGTCGGCCGCCGCCTGGCCGTACAGCAGGCGATCGCCGCCGTTCTTCAGCTTCAATTCAAAGCGCCGCTCCTCGCCGACGCGGACACTGCCCAGGTCGATCTCGCCGGACTCGACTTCGAGCTTGGCCGGCTCCAGGGCCGTGCCGGGCAGCTTGGCCAGGAAGTCGTCCAGGCCGCGCTCGCGATCGGGATGCCGGGCCGCCTCGCGGGCCGCCAGCGCCAGATCGACCCGCCCCAGCGAGCCGAGGAACGTTTCCAGAAACCCCCCAGTCAGCACATCGCCGGCTCCCTGCGGATTCTTCTGGAGAGCCCGGGCCAGGCTGGGGAAATTGCGGCAGGACTCGCCCGAGGGCAGCACGAATGGGCTGGGAAACACCCAGTTGCTGAAGCTGATGGAGCTGCCGTCCGTCGGCAAGTCGGTACGGCCGTTGAGCTGCACGCCATCGAAATAGCAGTAGGCCGCCTCGGACGGGTTGACGCGGGTGCAGTCGCGGCAGGTTTGGCTCATGGGGCTCCTCGCCAGGCAAGGAAATCCGAAATCCACCGTTTAGCCGCGGGCCGGAGGCCCGCGCGGCTGGCGAGCCGCAGCTAAACGGTGGTTATTGATTGAGGGCGGGTAACTGAATGACATACACCGTACCATCCCCATTCGCGGTCGCCAGGTAACGGCCATCGTCCGACAGGCCAACGGCACGGACGCCGCCGAAATGGGCGGGCGGCGTCCATTCCCAGAGCAGCTTGTCGCTCTTCAGGTCCCAGACAGCGACCCGTCCGGAAATCAGCGCCCCCAGGCGCTCGCCATTGTGGCTGATGTCGCCGGAGAACGCGCCCGTCAGCGGCAGGCGAATCGCTCCCGCCGGCCGCGGCGGCTCGGCGCTGATGTCCCACACGGCACTCGAGGGGCCGCCCAGGATGGCCACCGATCCCTTCTCCTGTTCCGGCAGGAACGTGTTCCACGCGGTGCCGGTCCATTCGTGGCGTTCCTCCTGGCAGCGCAGGTGCAGCAGCTTCAGCGAAGTTCCGGAGCTGCGCAGCGCCCGCGTCCCTTTCGGCGACAGGGCCACGCTCACCGTGCCGCTGCCAGCGAAGTAGCGGACCTGCTTGCCGTTCTTCAGGTTCCACAGGCGGACAGTGCCGTCGTTGTAGCCGCCTGTCAGGGCGTAGTGCCCGTCGCGGGTAACAGCGGTATTCGTCACCGCTCCGTTATGGTGATTGTCCCAGGCCGCCGGCGCCCACGGCTTGCCGGTTTCGAGATCGAGGAAGGCCGGCGTGTTGGTGCCCGGGCTGCTGTAGAAGACCTTGCGGGCGTCCGGATGAAAGCCGATACTCCAGACCCAGCCGCCGCCGCCGATGACGCAGCGCTCGGCCACCTTGTCGAGGTCCCAGGCGGCGGACTTGTCCCTCATGGCCGCCCGAGGCCAGGTGGCGGCCGTTCGGGGCGCTGGCCACGGACGTCACCGCCGCCAGGTGCCCCACCGGCGCCTCCAGTTCCTTGCCCCCCGGCACTTCGTGCAGGCGGACGTTGGTATCGGTCCCGGTGGTGCCGATGAAGGCGATCCGCTCGGCTTGGCCGTCCATGTGCGGCAGATACTGGAGCGCGGAGGAGATGGTGGAAGTGAGCGTGGGCCGCACCGCGGTCCCCTGCTCCACGTCTACCAGGGTGAGGCCGCCGTCCGTCAGCCGGCCCACGGCCAGCGTCTTGCTGTCCGGCGCGAAGGCCGCGACCGGGTCCCAGTTGACCGTGCCCGCCAGCACCTTCTTTTCCTTCCCCTTCTCGAATCGCCCCAGATCCCAGAGCCGGACCGACACGTCGATGCGGTTTGCCTTGGGGTCCTTGGTCGCATGGGTGGAGAAGGCGAGTTTCCCGTCCGGCGAGATGCCGACGCGACCCACGGAAGTGAATTTGTCTATTTTGTCATCGTACTTGAAATCGATAGCCGCGACTTCTCGCCCTTATCGCCCTGCCAAAGGTAGAGTTGGCCGTCACCCGGCCCGCCTCCCGATAGCAACCGGTAGTCACCCTTAACGGGACTGAAGGCGACTCCCTGCACAGGGGCCGGGTTGCGCGTTTCCGTTGTAGAGCTCCGTGCGTGACTCCATGTCCCATAACCATAGTTTTCCGCCAGGTGATGTCGTCGCGGGGCGGATGTAAGAGCCGCCCCCGACCAGGTACTTGCCGTCCCCGGAGAACGCCAGGCTGGTGACCGCCACGTCGTTGGCGAGCACCACCGGCTCCGGCACCCCCTCGATGTTGCGCACGTCCCAGAGGCGCACCTGGCCGTCCCCGCTGCTGGTGACCAGGACATCGCCCTTCGGCGACCAGGCCAGGGCGTGGATGCCCCGGGGGACGGCGTGCACCGCCTTTTCGTGAAGGGTGTCGAGCGGCCCGAGGCGCAGATAGGAATCCTGCCCGGCGACGGCGACCTGGGTCCCATCCGGACTTATGGCCAGCAGGGGGCCGCGCATCCGGTGTTCGCCCAGGATGGCGATCAGGTCCCGCGGCAGCCACGGATAGATTTCGACTTCCGGAATCTTCTTGTTCTCTCGAAGAGCGTCGAGGAACTTGGGGTCGAAGACGGCACGGACCGAGTCGCCGAACTCGAGATCGTCGAGGACCTTGAGATCGGAGGTGTCGGAGCAGCCGGCCCGCGGCGGCGGGTCGGTGTGCAAGTCGCTGCTGCCGGCGTGGTTCGCTCCGCCGCCGCCCTTGCCCGCGCGCCACCACAGGGCCAGGCCGCCGCCTCCGACGAGCAATAGAAGCGCGAGCAGGGCCAGCAGCCAGAAACCGCGGCGACGGGGCTTCTGGGCCGAAGCGGGGACCGCGGACGGTGCTTCCGGGCTAGCCGGCTCCGCGGCAACGTCGGCCGCCGGGGATGGGGCCGCCGGTCGACCACGCAGCAACGTCTGGGCTTGCTCGCGCGTCAACCAGCCACGGCGGATCAGCTCCTTCGCCAGGGTCACCGCGTCGGGAAACTTGGCCTGCGCCTGGATTACCTTGTCCATCTGCGCCGGCGCCAGCAGCCGGCTCCGGCGGAGCGACTCGACGAGGTCGGCGACTGTAGCGGTGGACATGGTCGTCCTCGGACGGGGCCCGGCTTGCGAAGTGCTGCAATCGTAACGACTGAACCGGCCAGTCGCAAGGCTCGGGCGGAGGAAACAAGGCGGCTGTGTGAGCACCTGAAAAGTTGGTAGAATCTTTGTTCAGCAGCCCCGTTTACAGACCGTCTCGTTATCTACACAGGGCATAGAGATTGGGGAAGGCCCGCGGCGCTTGCGCTTGGCGAGCGCTGGCCCGCCTGTGCCCGGACCGCCAGGAGATTGTGCGTCAGCACCAGCGCGCCTGCCTCCGACTTGACTCGGTCGAGGCCACGACCATGAAAACGCCGCAGGCCTCGATGTTCCTTCAGGTCGGCGAAATTCAGTTCGACCGTGCGGCTGCGCTGTTTGTACAGCGCCCGGGCCTCGGGGGTTTGCATCCGCTGCCGCAGGGCGTCGAGTAGCTCTTCGTTCTCCATGCGGCTGACCGTCCGCCCCTTCTCCGGGGTGCGCGTGCAGGCCGACTGACGCGGGCAGGCCTGACAATGCTCCGGCGGACACGTGTACAGCGCGAGCGTGATCTTGTGGTCCGCGCGCTGTTGCGTTTGCGTCTTGGTGAACTCCAGTCGATGCCCCTGCGGGCACTGATAGGTTTGCTCCTCGGCCAGCCAGGCGAAAGCGCTCTTGGGCAACTCGGTGTGCTGATTGCTCTGCGCTTTCTTGTCGTTGGCCGAACTGTAATCGTTCTCCTGGCACGGACCGTACAGCGTCATCCCCGCCAGTTCGCAGAATTCCAGGTGCCGGACCGACACGTAGCCTGAATCCACAAGTACGTCCTTGGGTTTAACGCCCACGTTATCCACCAGGCGCTCGAGCAATGGCTGCAAGACGCCGTTGTCGTTGTTCTGCGCGAACACGTCGTAAGCGAAGATCAGCGGCGACTCGAGGTCGCGCAGCAACTGCACCGTGTACAGCGGTCGAAACACGCCCTCCTTATCGCGTGCCAGTGCGGCCTCGGGGTCGGCCGGACTGACGAGCACCTTGTCGGCGGGCTGGCGCTTCGACGACCGTCGCTGGGCGTTGGCCTCTTGCCTTTGCCGCAGGACTTCGGCGGCGTGGGCGTAGCGTTGTTTCTGCTCGTGCAGTCCCGCTTTGGTTGTCGCCAACCACCCCGGCTTCTCGGCCAGCGCTTCGCCGCCTTGGGCGCTGCACAGCTGCTCGTCGATCACCTGCTGCCGTTTTTGCAACCGCTCCTCGTTGAGCAACCGTCGTCGCGAAGCATTCGCCGCCACGCTCGAACTGTCCAAGGACATGCGTGCCGCCGACGTCATCTCCGCCGTCAACGCCTGTTGCAGCACCTGAGCATTCCAGTCGTCCAAAAAGGGCGTCAAGCGCTCGCGAAAGTCGTATAAGCGGGCCCGCGACGGCTCCAAGCCGAACAGCAGCCAACGGACCGGCTCGCTTTCGCGAACGTCCTTGGTCCACTGCGCCGGCGATGGTCGTTTGCTGTGCATTCTCGTAGAGCACCACCTTGAGCAGCAGGTCCGGAGGCAAGGCTCTTTTGCCGACACCCAGGTACGAATCCCACAACGGGCCCAGGTCCAAGCGTTCGACCGCCTGAGCGATCCGCCTGGCCAAATGATCAGCTGGCAGATGCCGATCGATGGCTTGCCATTCTTCCGATGCGGTCGTCCAGGGCGGGGTGACGAAGCGGTCGCGCTTGTCGGCACCGGTAATTCCCTTTACCATTGGCCCGGCCTCCTTGCTTGGGCGGTTGCAGAGTTGGTAGCGGTACCGATACTCTGCCCAAAACCCGCCAACGCAGGGAGGCCATTTTGTTACCGAGTCATCCAGGACTACTCAAATAACGAGACAGTCTGTGAACGGGGCTCAAGCGGCTTCACCGGACATCCGCTCTACCAACTAACAAGACGCTCAGACAGCGAAATCCTTCCGGCGAGCGGGGGGCGTTAGCCCCCTGATGACTCGAACAATCAGGGGGCTAACGCCCCCCGCTCGCCATCAGTCGCCGGCTCCGCCGCCCGGTGCAGGGGCCCCAGGCGCAGAACCTCCGGCCAGCGGGCCATCACCGCCAGGACGACGAGAAGGGTGCCGATGCCGCCACCGACCACCGAGGCGGCCAGGCCGAACCACTGGGCCGTCATGCCGGACTCGAACGCGCCCAGCTCGTTGGACGAGCCGATGAAGACGGCGTTGACGGCCGAGACCCGACCGCGCATCGCCTCGGGGGTCAGCACCTGCACCAGCGTGCCGCGCACCACGATGCTGATGTTGTCCAGGGCCCCCGTCAGGGCGAGCATGGCGAAGGAGAGGAGGAAGTTTTCCGACAAGCCAAAGATGATGGTCGCCACTCCGAAGCCGGCGACGGCCCAGAGCAGCGTGGGGCCGGCGCGTTGCAGCGGCGGGCGAAACGCCAGCACGACGGCCATCAGCAGCGCCCCCAGGGAGGGTGCCGCCCGCAGCCAACCGAAGCCGATCGGCCCGACGTGGAGGATGGTGTCGGCGAAGGCCGGCAACAGCACGGTGGCCCCGCCGAGCAGGACGGCAAACAGATCGAGCGTGATGGTGGCCAGGATCAGCTTGGACTGCCAGACGAAGCGCACGCCGGCCAGGAACGTGGCCAGCGAGCGTGGCTCGCCGGCCGGGACCTGCACTCGCGGATGGATGGTGGCCAGCAAACCGGCAAACCCGAGGGCACAACCGGCAGCCAGCAGGTAGGCGGCAGCCGCTTGCTGCGTCAACCCGATCAACAGGCCGGCCAGCGCCGGCCCCGCCACCGACGCCACCTGCCAGCCGCTGCTGTTCCACGTGACCGCGTTGGTCAGATGGCGGAGCGGCACGACCATCGGCACCAGGGCCCAGCGACAAGGGGACGTGAATGCCCGGCTGACGCCACCCAGCAGCAAGCAGAGGTAGATGAGCGGGACCGGTCCCTGCACGAACGACAGCACGGCCAGGCCGCACGAGGCGATCGCCCCAACGCCCAGGGCGATGGCCAGCAGGCCGCGGCGGCTGTAGCGATCCGCCGCCTGGCCCGCCGGCAGCGATAAGAGCAGCACCGGCAAAAACAGCACCAGCCCGACGTAGCCGAGCGCCGCCTTGCTCTGGGTCCGCTGGAACACCTCCCACTCGACGGCCGCCGCTTGCATCGTCGTGGCCAGGCTGGCCAGGAGATTGCCCGCCAGCAGACGGCGGTAGTCCGCATAACGCAACGCCGCGTAAGGATCGTGTTCGTCCGCCATGCGTTCCCTCTCCTCCTTGTGAGGGTACAGGCGGCGGGCGAGGACGGCGAGCGGGGCCTCCAACGCATCAGCACGGAGCCCGCAGCGTCAGCGAGGGCACTCGGCCGAAGCCCTCGCTGACGCTACGGGCTGCCACGCTCAGCCACTGGCGGGGAACGTGCGAAACTGCCATTTACGAACGCGCCCCAAAGTAAAAGCCGACGATCCCCGCCACCACCGTCTCGATCCCGGTCATGCTCCATTGCAAGCGCTCTTCGATGCTGGGGAAGATGAACAGGTAAATCAGCGTGATGATGACCAGCCCGATGACCGCCAGCAGGGCGAACCAGGCCTGCACGTCCTGGAACCAGAAGGGGATCTGGCCGCCGTGGGCTCCCGCCTTCACCACCTTGGTGACGAGGAAGCCGGCGAAAAATCCGGAGAGGAGGACGAGCGGCAATGTCAGCGTTCCTTCCGGTGCCGCCTTGAATTCGCGGTGGCTGTAAAGGAGCCAGGCGACCAGGCCCAGGTAGCCGGCCACCAGGAGGAAACGAACAGACCCCGCAGGCAAGCCGAGCGGGCTCTTGGGACTGATGTGCCGCCCGATCGTGTTGCCGTGCGCGGCGAAGAAGTGGGCGAGGATCAGGATCATCACATACTGGAGGTAGATGAACGCCAGGGGCAACGGTAGCGTCAGGGCATAGGTCTCGCCGGCGGCCCGGTTGGCGAACAGGGCCAGCAGCCACAGGACAGCGAGAACCATGAAGGCCAGGATGGCCCGAATGCTGCCGGCCGGCAGGCCCAGGGCGTGCCTAGGGTGTCTCGGCGGCGCCGTCGGCAGGTTCGTGGCGTCAAAGGCGGGGGGCGTGCTCATCGGTCCTGGCTCCTGGGGGTCATTTCGCCTTGCGCCAGTTCTCGAACTCGCGCAGGATTTCATCTCGGCCACAGCGTTCGCGATAGACGACGCGGGCGCGGAAGCTGTACTCCTTCTTTACTTCGTACCGCGGGATCAGGTATTGGAAATCCCACGCCGGGTTGCTCGTCTGCGCGTCGGCGTTGATCCCGCCGCCCGTCGGCGAGTGCGTGATGCGGATCCCCTCGGTGCGATCGAACATCACCACGAAAACGTGCTTGCGGAACAGGCCGTAGAAGAACGGCTCGTCGAAGCGCAGGGGCGACAGGTTCCGGTACAGGGCGTCGCCCAGGCCGGCACTGAACTTCAGGTCGATCCTGTCTTCTTTCGAGCGCAGCGTGCTTTCATCGTTGTGCTTCTGGGTACACAGCTGCTGCCACAGCTTGGCGCCGCGGAAATAGAGGCTCTTGTCGTCGGGGGCGTTGATGTAGTTGGCCCAGAACAGGCCGATGTAATCATGAGCGAAGGCGTGCTGGGTCGGTACGCAGCGGAAGCGGAAGTCGAGGTAATGCGGCTCGACCAGCTGAAAACGCGTCCAGCTTTCCAGATGAAAGGTCGGCGTCGGGGCCTGGTGCAGCTCGGCCTCGGTGGCGGAGATCTTCTCCAGGGCCATCGGGGCGAAGCGGGGCTCGAAGCGGACCTTGACGGTGTCGTCGGTATCGCGCTTGTCGCCGTCGAAGATGTGCTCGAAATTGAGCCCAGCCACCGCGGGGACGAACAGATTCGTACTTTCGGTCTTGTGGGTCAGGCTCCAGACGCCGTTGTAGCCGGTGCGGTGCGCACCGGCGGCGCTGTTGTCGCCGATGACCGCGGTCAGGTCGCCGGCGCGGAAGGTTTCGTGAGCCATCGCGGGCCTCCGGAGAGTGGGCATGACCATAATCTCCCCTCGCCCCCGTACTCGGGGGAGAGGGGTCGGGGGTGAGGGGGCTGAATCTCCGCGGACCAGAACCCCTCACCCCCGACCCCTCTCCCCGGAGTACCGGGGCGAGGGGAGGAAAGTACCGCCAGCCGCTCTTACGGCTCGTTCACCTGCATCGACGCCGCCAGCACCTTCGCCACCCGCTCCTGGCATTCTTCCAGGTGGGCGCGGCTAGTGTCGTCGAGATTGGCACCCCGCTCCTTCAGCGTCGTCTCGATCTTCCGCTGAATCTCGCGCAGATGCAGGCGGGCCACGCTGCGGGCATCCGGCGGGGCCGAGGCACCGCTCCCCAGCGTGAAACGCAGCGAGGACGACGGCCGTTCGCCCAGCACCAGGCTGGTGAGGCTCTTCAGGTGCTCCCGCTGCAAGTTGCGGCGGATGATGAGCGTCGCGCCATTGTTCTTGGTTTGCACCGCTCCCAGGTCGGTCCAGACGGAGTCGGTCAGACAACGGAAGACCTCGGCCACCGTGACCGGGTTTTCTTCCTTGTCGTACTTCAGCGCGTTGTCCTGAATACGGCTGAGCGTTTCGGGATTGAGCAACTCCTCCAAGGGGATGCGCTGTATGGCAAGGATGCGCTGATAGACGGGGAAATCGACCCCGCTGAACATGGACATCTCGTTGCCCCAGTGCGACCAGCGGTCGGCGGCCAGGCGGCGCAGCAGCTGCGGCGAGAAGTGGAACGGCTGATCGGTCAGCACGTTCTCTTGCAGGAACTTCAGGGCCTCGCGCTGCTTGGCCGCCGTCACCGGGACATAGGGATCGCGGCCATTAGGGTCGCCCTTGTGGTCGCGGTTGACATAGGCGCCGCCCACGAAGCGTGACACCAGGTCGGCCCCGTTGCCGTACTGATACAACAGCAGGCCGAACGCCAGCCGGGCCCGCTGATAGTCCTCGCCGCTTTCGACCACGCGTTCGGCCAGGTCCTTCATCAGGTCCTGGGCCAGCACCATGCGGTCCTTGCCGAACTGCATCGGGTCGTTGCCGAGATCCCAGACATTGATGAGCGGGTCGGGCGTGCTCATGTCCTCGTCGGTGCCGTAATCGTGGCCCGGCTGGGCGCCCTTGGAGGCGATCTTCTTGAGGTCTTCGACTTCCCCCTCGGTGCCGCCGGCCAGTGGCTTGTAGCCGTACTCAATAGCCCAGTAGTCGTACGGCCCGATGGTCGTGCTGAAGTAGTCGCCCTGCTTGACGCCCTTGGGGGCCAGGTTGATCGGGGCGTAGTCCATGACCGAGGCGACCAGGCCGCGCTTGCGGGTAATGTTCGTGTCGTTGAGCTGCTCGTTCTTGAGCATGGTGCTGGCCTTGAAGTTGTGCCGTAGCCCGAGGGTGTGGCCGACCTCATGCATGGTCACTTCCTTGATGGCCTGTCCGACCAGGTCCTCCGGCACCTTCTCGCCCGGCTTCAGGGCGCCGGCGGCGGCCAGGCTCATGGCTGCGAGGCCCAGTTCATAGCGCTTGCACGAGGCACACTGGCAGATGTTTTGGCGGAAGGCCTGGGCGCAGGCGCGGAGACGCAGGCGCTCGGCCGGCGTCAACTCCCGATCGCGGTTGTTCCAGCTCAAGGCGTTCCCCTGGTACAAAAGGGGATGATCGAGCAGGCCGCGCCCCTCGCGGATGGCCCGGATGGGGCTGGCATCCTCGCCGACTGTTCCCGGCTTGCCCGCCGACAAGATGCCCGACTCCTGCTTCCAGTACTGCACCATCGAGGCGTCGAAGACGATGTCGGCATCCAGGAGTTCACCGGTCAGCGGATTGGCCCGCGATGGGCCCATTGCGAAGCCTGCATCGTTGGTTATCCAGCGGAAGGTGTTGTAATTGATATCTTCCGGATCGAAATCCTCGTTCTCCTGCTGCCGGACCTCGATGGCGTCGCGGAAGCCGACCTTCTCGAAGGCCTTGTTCCATTCCAAAATTCCCTGGCGGACGTAGGCGCGGTACTCGTCGGGCACCGACTTTTCAATCCAGAAGACGATCTTCTTCTTGGGTGGGACCAGCTTGCCGCCCTCCTTCCAGGCCGACCCATCGGCCCGCTCCAGGCGCCAGCGGTTGATGTAGCGGACGAAGGAGGTGTCTGGATCGGCGGTGCTGAAATCCTTGACCGCGGTGAGGAAATAGCCAATTCGCGAGTCGGCGACGCGCGGCTGGTAGCCGTCGGTGGGCAATTCGACCAGGCCGTAATGGATGACCACGGTGTGGCCGCGCGCGTCGATGACGCTGTCATCGCCGCCCATCGCGGAGAAGAACGACCGGCCGCCGGCGAACGTGGCCGCCACCTCGATCTCCAGGTTCTTGGGGAACGCCTTGATCTTGCCCCAGCTGCTGCGGTTGGCGTCAAACATGCCAAAGGGCAGTTCCGCGAAGTTCGTCATGAAGATGTCGTTGAGGTTGATCAGGATGCTGTTGCGCGGCAAGTTTTGCGCCTGGATCTTCAGGGCCATCAGCACCGAGTCGGAATACGTCGTCTCGACCGCGGTGGCCGTCGGTGAGCCGGGGCGCACCTTGAAGTGGACGTTGCGGCGGACCAGGTGGACCTTGTCGCCGACGCGCTTGAAGGTCAGCACCCATTGTTCATCGAAATTGAGCGTGAAGCCCGCCATGCTGCCGCCCCCCTTGGCCAGGGCGATGGGGCACAACAGCGGCTTGTCGAACTGGTCCTGGCGGATTTCGGCGTAGAGGTTCTCGTCCTTCTGATAGAGCTTGAACAGCCCCTCGTACTCCTTGGCTCCCTTGACCACCTTGTCGAAGTCCTCGAATTTCTTCTCGGGCGGGTCGGCGTCCTTGTCCTTGCCGGCCTTGTCGGAGGGCGGGTCGCTCAGGACCGGGGAGCAGAACCACCAGCCCAGGGCCAAAGCGGCCAGGACCAGCGTAACGCGGACGAACGGCTTCATCGGGTGATCTCCTCGTCTCGGAGGGTCAGAAACTCGAGGCCCAGGTCCGTGGGACCGGCTGGGCCAATGGGATCGGTGTTTGCCAGCGTAACCCGACGGGGTAATCTGGGCAAGAGATTCTGAGGGTAGGCAACGCACCGGCCGGCCGAAGGCGACTGTCCAGACGGGCTTTGCCGGAGGGGCACGCTACCAGCCTACTTCACCCCGCTTTTCTCCCGTGCCGCGCGGAATTCGTCCCCGCGGTTCCAGGTCGGTAAGCGGTCGGCATTGGCGATGTCGCGGGCCACGTCGAGCGTGAACTGGGCCAGGACAACGAAGCCCGAGAAATCCCAGTCGGGCTTCATCTCGTCCTGCGGCGAGTGGTAGGCGTGATCGTTGAAGTCCTTGAAGGCCTGGCTGGCGAAGTCCTTCGGCTTGCCCTTGATCTTCATGCCGGTCGCGATGGAGAAGGCCGGCACGCCGGCCTGGGCCATCGAGAAATGGTCCGAGCGGTAGAAAATGCCGAGATGCGCCCTCTGGTCGGCCTCGATCTCCAGGTGGTTCTTCGCCGCCGCCGCCTTGACCGCCGGCCAGGCGGTCGTCCGGTCCGCCCCGGTGACGACGACCGATTCCGGCACGCCGAGCGGCAGGATCATGTCGAAGTTCAGATCGAGCGCGGTCTTGCCCAGCGGCACGAGTGGGTTCTGGGCGTAGAACTTCGAGCCGAGCAACCCCTTCTCTTCGGCGGTCACCGCGAGGAAGATGGCAGACCGCTTCGGCCTCGGCGACTCGGCGCACCAGGCGCGGGCCAGCTCGAGCAGCAGGGCGCAGCCGGTGGCGTTGTCCGCCGCGCCATTGTAAATCGCGTCACCCAGGACGGCCCGGCCGACGCCCAGGTGGTCCCAGTGAGCCGTGAAGATGACGGCCTCCGACTTCAACGCCGGGTCGCTCCCTTCCGCCAGCCCGACCACATTGTTGCTGACAATCTGCTCAATGCGGGTGGGGAAACTCCCTTTCAGATGGACGCCAAGCGAGTAGGGCTTGAACCCCCTGGTGTCGGCCTCTTTCAAGGCGCCTTCCACCGTGCGTCCGGCCAGGCCCAGGAGCTTTTCGCCCGCCGCGCTGGAGAGCCAGCCGGCGAAGGCCAGCGCGGGTTGGCCGGGCTCGCGCTTCAACTGGGCCCCGTCGAGCGGCCGGACGACGGAGTAGGGATACCCGGCGGTCTCCCTGGTGTGGATGATGAAGCAGGCCTTCGCCCCCCGCCGGGCGGCCTCCTCGAACTTGTAGGTCCAGCGGCCGTAGTAGGTGAGCGCCTTACCGCCGAAAAACTTCGGGTCATCCGAGGGCGGCTCGTTGGTGAACAGGACGACGACCTTCCCCTTCACGTCCCCGCCCTGGTAATCGTCCCAACCGAATTCGGGCGCGGTAATGCCGTGGCCCAGGAAGACCGCCTCGGCATCGAACTCTTCGAGTTCCTTCTGCGTCCGGCTGGTGCCGGAGAAGCCCTCTTCGCAGGGGATGTCGAGCGTGGTCTCACCCTTCACCACCCGGAGCGTCGATTTCGGGCTGGTGACGACGCGCACAAGCGGGACGGGTTGGAAGTAGCTGCCGCGCTGGCCGATCGGCTTGAGACCGGCCTTCTTGAACTCGGCCGCGAGATACTCGGTGGCCAGAAACTCGCCGCGGGTCCCCGGGCCGCGCCCTTCCAGCCGGTCGCTGGCCAGGTAGGCCACCGCCGCCTTCATCCGCTCCGCCGAAATCTCGGGGGCCGGATCGGCCTCCGCCTCGAGGTACGGCAGTGGGAGGAATGAAACACCGAGGAGGGAGCCGGCGGCGAGGGCCAGGGCGGAGGCGGAGAGGAAATGGCGGCGGGTGGGGTTCATGGGGGACTCCGGAAGGTGTAAAGCAGGCCCTCTGAGTCTATCCGATTGCCGACTCGCAGGCGATCATGGACTGGTCTCCTTGTGCAACCGCTGGATCCTCCCGATGGCTGCATCTGATGTGGCGCTGCACTTGCTACCCTGGCGGGTTATACTGGGGACTGACATTGTGAACGGGGACTGAGCCACATGCCAGCGGTGAATCCGACCGGAAAGGTCGTTTACCTCTGTGACGAGGTGCTGCAAGACCCGGTGAGCGGCAAGTTCAACTACCTGGGCATCTTTGACGACGTGGTTCCGGGTAGCGCCGGCTACCCTTTCCGGCTCGGTCGGCTGTGTGTCGCCGCACAACTCGTCGGCGGCTCCGGTCCAGTACAGGCTCACGTCGAGGTGGTCGAGGCAGCAACCCAGAATCTCGTGCGTGACGCCGGTCCGTTCACAGTCAACTTTCCGACACGGCATCAGGTCGTGACGGTGTGTTTCCGCATCCTGGATGTGGTGTTTCCGGGGCCGGGGGTGTACTTCGTAGAACTGTGCAGCCAGGGGGCTTTCTTGGATGACCGCCTCCTGCGACTGCATTAGCGGAGGCGAGTTCAGACATGAACAATCCCATATCGTATCAGCCCAATCCCGAGACGCGCGGCACGTCGCCAGTGCAGTTCTTTGAGGCCGATGGCGGCCCTCCCCCGGCGGGCACGAAGGCGACTCCACGCACGGCGGACCGCCCCCGCGAGGTACCGGCGGACGGTCCCGGCGCGGGTGAGGTTCAGTTCTTTGAGTCGCCGGGCGCCGCGGGTGATGGGGCCAAGCCTGCGCCGCGGCGGTAGTGGTGTGAGAGAACGCGACCCATGAAACGCATCACCCGCGACCGGCCGCTGACTCCGGAAGAGGGTGCAAGGTTCAAGGCAGTACGCGAACAGATTGCGCAGGAACTGCCCGAACTCGTCGCCCGCCATCAGAAGCGCGTGCGGACCTTGCACCGGGGTAGGCCGTGCCCACCGAACCGATGCAAATCGCCCGAGGTAACATGCACCAGCCAAATCTGCGGATCGCGAACCCGCTTCCGCAGCCGTTGAGCCGCCTTCATTTCATTAGGGTCCAGTGCGTACTCACCCGTCTCGATGTCGATGGCGACGAACCTGTCCGCATCGGCCGCCGTCAGATGGGGCCGAACCTTGGTCTCGACAAGCACGTCGCCGCGGCGGGCGAATTCTTCATTACTGTAGCGACGTGGGGTACCGGGCATGGGGCTGCTCCTGCTCCGACTTGAGGGCAAACCACATTATGCTAGCGCAATAAGCCCCCTGGACGGGCCAGTCGCCTCACTGCGGTGTTTTAGCGACTGTCCCGTTAGCGCTTTCGCCGCGACTTACGCGGTTCGGCAGGGCTGGCGGCGGTCAGCAGTTTCTTGAGTTGCCGAATCTGCTCCGGGGACAGTGCCGCCAGGAGGTCTTCCGGCGGCAGCGCCTCTAGAACGTCCCGTTGCTCCTTTACCGTCAACTGCGGCAAGTGCTCCCGGATGTAATCGCGCCGGAAATCCTCCATCGTGTACGACATGGTCAAGCCCTCCCGCCGAAGTCCCTCGAACAGTTGCCCCAGCAGACCGCTCGTATCAGCCGAACGCGGCCGATACACAGTGCTTCCGAAGCCGACCAGCTCTGACGAGGCACTGAAGAGGTGCAAGGGCGCGTTGTACGCCTTCCGCGGCAGTTCCCCGGCCACGATGACCCGCACCACGTCGAGGCCCCACCGGCAATCATACACGCCGGACTGTTGCTCTTGCCACGGTACCTGCTCCGACAGGTTGTGCGGGAAACGAGAGCAGACGGCGTAGAGCCGGAAGTGATCCTCGGGCAGCAGCGCGGACGGCGACCGGCTGACCAGCTTGCGGTAGGCGACGTAGTGGCCGATCAGTTCTCGAATCGCCCAGGGGTCCAGGGCCTCGCGAAGCGATTTGAAGGTAATGAGGTTGTGGGGCGCCAGTTCGGCCAACCCGTCAGGCAGCCGGCCTGCAAACCGGCCACGGCCGCGGCGCACGATCACGACGTCGAGGAATTGCTGCTGCGCCGACAGGTCGCGCTCCACGTCCACGGTGAACGGCGAGCCGCGGAAGAAATCCATGCGGAACAGGCCGAAGAGGCGATGCCAGTCACGCAGGGGGACACCAACCAGGGCCACGGGACGTTCCTCCTAGCGTGAAGCTGCAGACACTTCGATCTCGGAGGTCGAGTTGCATGCGCTCAATCTCGGCCAGGAACCCGGACGCCGCCGCGCGGTAGTTCGCTGGATTGGTCTCCGTCCTCCGGAGTTGCGCCACTTGCTTCTGAAACCAGGCGATGCGCTCCAGGGTCGCCTGAAGCTCTTGGTCAGTCGCAATCATGGTCCCTCCGGTGTTTCGCCGCTACGCGCTGACCGCGCGTTGAAACGCCAGGTATGTCTCCTGCGTCGGCGACATATCGAGGACTGAGAAGACAACGCCCTCGAATCGACCAGACCATGCTCCATGCCGCAGATGGTTGATGAACGCTGCCACTACCACGGCGGGATCATTGCGAAAGACGCCGCAGCCCCAGGCGCCCAGGACCAGGTGCTTGGAGCCATGAGCCGCCGCCAACGCCAGGACATACTCACATCGCCGGCGAAACACCTCAGGAATGTGCGGCACCTCTTCCGGTCGATGATCGAGCGCGGCCCCGGCGTTTGGAGCTGCGCTAGTGATGAATGTCACCAGTTGCGGCTCTTCGAGGAGCGTGCCATCGTCGTCGCGGATGACGGGGCAGCCGGGCGACAGGATCATTGCGTGGGAATAGAGCAACGATGGCGAGGTGCGATGCCGCTCGTAGTACTCCGGCGCTCGGAGCAATGACGCATACAGTCCCGAGCTGCGGGCCAGCGACTCTTCCTGGGCCTGGCTGCCGTTGAGAAAGCCGCCGCCGGGGTTCCTGGCTGAGGCGAAGTTCAAGACCGCGACCGGCCGGTGTCCCTCGGCCAGCACACGAGCGATGTCGGCTAACGTTGTCTCGTTGGCCACCTCCAGCGTTGTAACCGTTCCTTCGGGCGGGGAAGCAAGAACGTCTTGTCGGAGGCGTTCCAGTTCCTCGGGGGGCACGAACTGGGTGGCATCGAGGCAAGTCCGCAGGCGTTCGGAGATGTCAACGAACCGGCCTTTGGCGGTTGTGTAGTGGCCCTGCTCGATGATCTCGACGGTTTGCTTGGCCAGTTCCATGCGGGAGGTGCGGTTCATCGACGCGCATATCCTATTCGTGAGCTTGAGAAATGGCTGCAAGAACGAAGCTGGCCCATCCTCACACCAACCCCCCAATCCCCTCCCCCTCCGTCAAAACATTCGCCACCCGCCCCAGCCCCGGCCGCACGCGCACCTCGCCGAGGTCCAGCAGCGTTCCCATCACCGTCGCCAGCAGGTTCTTCGGCGTGTACCGCTGCGTCGTTGGATTGGCACATAACCGGTCCGATTGGCCGATGACCTGGCCCATCTTCAGGCCGCCGCCGGACAGGAGCAGGGTCGTCATGTTGGCGAAGTGGTCGCGGCCGCCGTCGCGGTTGCGGCGCGGCGAACGACCCATCTCGCCGGTCACCACCAGCAGAATGCGATCGTCCAGGCCGCGGGCGTGGACATCCTCGATGAAGGCGGCCACCGCGTGATCGACCTGGCTTGTCAACAACGGCAGGTTGGCCATCTGCTTGGGGCTGTTGCCGTTGGCGTGCATGTCCCAGCCGCAGTCGGAGACGGTGACGAAACCGGCGCCCGCCTCGCACAGCCGCCGGGCCAGCAGCATCTGCTTGCCCAGCAGGTTCGTCGAGCGGTGCATGTCGTACCACTTGTTCACTTCGTCCCGCTTGAAGAGCGACGAAGTGTCATATCGGGCCAGGGTGGCGGCATCCTCACGCGACAGGTCGAAGGCCGACGCGATTCCGCGGCTGATCACGTCGAAGGCCTGCTGCTGGAAACGGTCCAGCCCCTCCATCGCGCCGCTCTGGTCGGCCTGGCGGCGGACGCCGTCGAGCTGGGCCAGGAGCTGGCGGCGGTCTTCCAAGCGGGCGGCGGGGATCTTCAGGGTCAGGTTCTTCTTGAGCTGCTCGCCACCGCTGGGGTCGAAGGCGGCATAGGTCGGGCCGAGTGTGCCTGGGCTGGTCAGCGTCGGCAGCGCCCCGGTTTCGAAGTTGCCCTTCAACTTGAGCCCCGGTTCGACCGCCTCGGGCAGCACCAGGATGTTGGTGGGCAGGCCGGTCCGCGGGTGCATGGTGCCGGCCACGCGGGCATACAGGGCGCTCATCGACGCCTTGAGCGGATTACCAGCCGCCATCACGGACGAATACGAATGGTCGCCGTTCATCGAGGCATAGGAACGCACCACGGCGATCTTGTCCGTGAGCGTTGCCAGCTTCTTGAAGGTTCCGCCGAAGGTGATGCCGGGCAACTTCGTCTGGACCTCGCCGGTCATGCTGCGGACATCGGCGGGTGCATTCATCTTCGGGTCGAAGAACTCGATGTGCGACGGGCCGCCTTGGAGGAAGAGGAAGACAACGGAGCGCTCCTTCACAGTCTGCCCCGCCGCGGCCGCCTCGGCGCGCACGCGGAGCAGGTCCGGCAGCGACAGTCCGCCCAGCAGGCCGAGGCCGCCGATGCGGAGAAGCTCGCGGCGGGAGAGACCCTGGCAGGTGCGCTGCAGCGTTCCATCGTGAAGGGTAAACATGCGTTGCCTCGGGAAGGTGGCGTGGGGGCAGGCCACGTTCCAGTAGACGATCTTTTGCCGGGTCAGGCAAGGGAAGACTGAGGACCCGTCGCCGACGTTGCTCTTGTCCCATTCACGGAGGGACCGGACAATGCAGAAACGCCCGCGCATCGCCAGGAGGCCCGGCATGGCTGGTCTTCGTCAGGTCCGAGTTCCGCTCGTCATTCTGTTCCTCATCGCCCTGAGCAGGGCCGCCAGCGGCGCCGAAGCCGACCTGGCCCGTGGCCTGGGGCCCCAGCCACGAGCCGGTCCCGTATCGCTACGATCCCGCGGCCTGGAAGCACGTGCGGCCCGAGTTCCTGGACGATGCGCCCGCCTGTACCCTCTATGCCGGCACCACGCATCTCGTGGAAGCCGACGGCACCATCGAAACCATCAGCCATGAAATCACTCGCTTCAACAGCCGCAAGGCGGTCGAGAAGCTCGGCGAATACAAGAACATCGTCTACACGCCGGCCTACCAGACGCTGACCCTGAACGAGGCCCTGGTCCGCAAGGCCGATGGCCGGGTGGTCAAGGTCCAGGCCCGCCATGTCCAGCTCCGCGACCTGACCACCGACTACCAGGTCTACGACCACGACAAGCAGCTCATCATTTCCTTCCCCACCCTCGAAGGCGGCGATGTCATCGAGGTCAAGTGGAGCGTCCGCGGCAAGAACTCCGAGCACCAGGGGCAGTTCTTCACCCGCTACACCTTCGGCGACGATACCTACCCGGTTGTCCGCGATGAGGTGCGGGTGCGGCTGCCGAAAGGCCGCACCCTGAGGTATGCTGCCACCCCCGATCCGCTGGAGCCAAAGGTCACGGAGGATGGAGACAATCGCACCTACCTGTGGGGCGTCGACAATCGCCGGCAGTTGCCCCAGGATGGGGACTTGCCCTCGAAAGAGGAGCTGCGCCAGGCGGTCAGCGTTTCAACCTTCGCCTCGTGGGACGAAGTGTTGCGATGGAAGCAGAAGCTGCGGGCCGACTGCTGGCAGTGCAACGCGGAGCTGCGCAGCGTCGTCGCCGAGGTCACTCGCGACCTGAAGGCGCCGGAAGAAAAGGCCCGGGCCCTGACCTACTGGCTGCGGCGGAACATCCGCTACGTTTCGGCGGGCGAGAAGCACGACTACACGCCGCACCTGCCGGCCGCAACGTTCGCCAACCGCTTCGGCGACTGCAAGGATACCAGTCAGCTTCTGGCCGTCATGCTGCGGGAGGCCGGCATTCCGGTGGGGCTGGCCACCCTGGGCGTCCTTGACGACGGACAGGTGATCGAGTCCGTGCCGTCGCCGTGGGGCACGCACGCCATCCTGCTGGCGACAGTCGATGGCAAGCCGCACTGGATCGACACCACCCTGAGCCTTGGCTCTTGGGACTACCTGCCGCGCGACGACCGCGATCGGCTTTGTTACGTGACGGATGCGAAGGGGGTCCGCCTGCTCCGCACCCCGCCCATGAAGGCGGAAGACAACCTGACAGAGCAGACGACGCAGGTGTGGATCGGCGCGGATGGATCGTCGCGCTGCTACCGGACGGCGACCTATCGGGGCGGGGCGGCCCTGGCGCAGCGCGACGCCTGGCTGGAAGTGCCCTCGGGCGAACGGCGGCGGCTGGTGACGGCGGACCTGCAGGACGCCAACTCGAAGACCCGTCTCACTCGGCTGCACATCGACGAGGCGCACCCTGCGCAACCTCGATGTCCCGGTGACGGCCGAGGTCGTCTTCGAGATTCCGGGACACTTCAGCGGCGATCCCGAGCGGGAAGGGAGCGTCACCGACAGCAAGGTGTGGGCCAAGCTGCTGTCGATCACGCTGGACTACGATCGTTCGGCCCCGCTCGACTTGTGGGCACCGTTCGAATCGCGGCACCGCTACCAGTTCCACGTCCCGCCTGGCTGGCGTTTGGACAACCCGCCGCGCGATCACACGGTTACCTCGAAATGGGGCACCTTCAAGGTGATCGTCAGCGAGGGAGCGGATCGGCATGAGGTGAACGTCGAGCTGCGCACGCGGCTGGAGAAGACGCGGGTCGAGCCGGCCGACTTTGACGCCTTTCGCAAGTTTCACGAAGAGGTCAGCAAGCACTATCGCGTCTGGCTGACGATCCGGCCGGCCAAGACGCTCGACGATGCGCCGGCCCTGGAAACGCTGCTCGCGGTCACGCCGGACGATCTGGCCTCGGCGCAGACCCTGGGGAGGCTGTACATCGAGAACGGCAAGCCGGAAGAAGCCAGCAGGGTGCTGAAGCGGGCCCGGCACTACCATCCGGACGATGCAACGCTCTGGGAGCTGACGGTCAAGTCAGCCGGCGGTCCGAAGGAGGAAGAGGAAATCTACCGCGAGATGGTGCGCCGCTTCCCGGACGAGCCCAAGTACGCAGTCGCTCTGGGATCGGTGCTCGCGGAGCGCGGCCAGCAGGCGGAGGCCCGCAAGATCTTGGAGCCGCTGACGAGCCGCGGCCCCGGTCCCGTGCGGGCGCTGGCCCACCTGTCTCTGGCACGCGCCGACCTGGCCGAGGGGCATGGTGACAAGGCACTCGCCCACCTGGAGGCCGCCGACAAGGCCGATGGAGAAACCACGGCCGCCCCGGAGGCGCTCCTCTTCCGGGCCGAAGTGTTCGAGAACCTGGGACGGGTCAAGGATGCCGCCGCTGCCTACCGCCGGCTGATCGACAGCGAGGGGAACGCAGCCCGGGGACTGCTCGGCCTGATCCAGTTCGAGGTCAAGTCGGGGGACAAGTCGGCGGCCCTGGACGACCTGCGCCGCTATGTGCTGGCGGTGGGCGACGATCAATCGGGGTTGCTGGCCGCGGCCGACTTTTACCTGCGCCTGGGACGGACTGACGAGGCGTTCGACCTGGCCTCCCGGGCGGCGGCCCAGCGCTTCCATGAGCAGGCACACCGCATCCTCGGCCTGATCTACCGGCAACGCGACGACCATGCCAAAGCCGTCTCCCACCTCGGCAAGGCCGACATGGATGCCGGGGTGCTGGAAGCGCTGATCCGTAGCCACCTGGCCCTCGGGCAATTGAAGGAAGCGGTGGAACGGGCCGACCAGGGCGATCGGGTTGAAGATGCGACGGCAGGGCTGCGTCAGGCAGTCATCATCGCCAACAGCCTGGGCCAACGACGGCAGGAGGTCCTGAAGGGTGCGAAGGTCCCCGCTAACAGGCAGGAGGCCTGGAAAGAAGCGGCGGCCCGCTTCGTTTGTGCCGAATATGCCTGGCGGGAGGGTCGCTCCGCCGCCGTCGTCGAGGCCCTGCTCACCCCGGCGCTGGCCGACGGCCTCTTCATTGGACCGGCCTTCGGGCTGCGCGGCCTGCTGGCGCTGGAACGGGGGAAACTAACGAAGGCGCTGGCGGATGCGGAGCGGGCCGTCGCGCTGGGTCCCGCGGAGCCGCTGGGTTACCTGGTGCGTGGCCGGGTGCGCTTGGAACGCGGAGCTGACGGAGCGCTTGCCGATCTGACCCGGGCCGTGGAGCTGAGCGGGCGGCGGGATGCGACGGCGCTTCACTGGCTGGCGGCGGCCCAGCTTCGCGCCGGCCAGCGGGCTGAGGCCCTGGCCTCACAGCGCGAGGCCGTCAAGCTGCGACCCAGCGACCGCGAGCTGGTTGAGCAACTACAGGAGCTGGAGGGAGTTGGGAAGAGTGGGGCCGGCGGCTAAACCACGAGCCCACGGGGGTGGGACCCGTGGGCGTCGGGGTTTGATGCAAAACTCGGTGCCAGACTACGACCCGAGCGCGTCCACTTGTGCCGAAACGAGCGACGGTTCACGACGGGGTGATGGCCGACGGCTGCGGCGGGGCGGCAGCGGCGCCTTCGGCGCCCGCCTTCAGCGGCAGCAGTTCCTGGCGATAAATGGGCACGTTGCGCGGCGCATCGATGCCGAGGCGAATCTTGCCCCGATCGATGTCCACGACGGTGATGCAGATGTTCTCACCGATGAAAATCTTTTCACCGAGCTTGCGGCTGAGGACCAGCATGGTCGCTACCCTCCTTCGAGCGAGGCATGGTTGACATCCTGTCGAATTCTACGCCAGGATGGGCCAGCTGGTGACAATGGCCTGACAATTTCCCCCCTCTTGACAGGGGGGAGGCGCTGTCACTGTCCGCACATGACCTATCGCGTGCATGACTGCCGGCCGCGGCGCAACCGCAAAAATAGGTTCTTCATGCAGTTGAGCGCACCCCCTTCGGGGGCGCGCTCGACAGGAACCCCCGTCCCGCCCCCGCCGGAAAACAGCTGCAAGGCTGGCGACTCGGACACTCGGGGAGACCGGAGTAATCGGACCTGGCACTCACAGCTGGCAAACTGGGGAAATGCAGCTGCATTATCCGCGCTCCGGCCGCGACGCCAGACCCGCCAGGAAGTTCCACACCGCCAGCGCCGCCCAGCGGGCGCTCTGGCCATCGCGGTCAAATCGCGGGTTGATTTCCACCAGGTCGAAGCTGGTCACTTCCGGCAATTCTCCGGCGAACTGGGCGTAGGCGAGGAGCTGGTCCCCCGGGACCCCCGCGGGGTTGGGAGCACTGACGCCGGGAACGTCACTGGCCCTTACTAGGTCGGCATCAAGGCTGACGTAGACGGAGCCCCGCTGGCCCATCAAAACGCAGCATGTCTGCAGGAAGCCAAGAGCCGCGACATTGTCACTGGAGAAAATGGTCCCGCCTCGATCATCGACATACTGGTAGTGCTGCCGGGCCACTGTGTGGGGCTGGGCGCCGATGCAAACGTAGTTTTTCCCCGGAAGCGGATGTGTGGGATGCTCCAACATCTGCCGGAACGGCGAGCCGCTATGCCCTTGGCCGTCGATGAGGGGCCTCACATCGAGATGAGCGTCGAGGTTGACAACCCCCACGGCCAAGCCGGCGCTGACGTACCCGAGGAAGTGACCGTACGCGGTCTCGTGACCCCCGCCCAGGACCATAGGGACAGCCCGGCTTCGCAGCACTGCGCCCACCACCTCACCCAGAGCCGCCTGGGTATCCTCAAGGCTTCCCTCGATGCGTACGTTTCCCAGGTCGAGCAAATTGAGGTCGGCCAGATCGGCGTGTGACGTCCAATCCCAGGTGAGCAACCGATAGAGCCAACGCCGGATCTCGGCCGGCGCCTCGGCAGCTCCGACGCGACCTCCATTCCGCCGGACCCCCTCGTCCTGTGGGAAGCCGATGAGGACCGGCTGGCCGGGCCGTAGGTTCGGCGGACCTTCCCGCCAGAATTCGACCACCTCGCCGAGGCGCGGATCGTCCGGCCGGCGCGGCAGGCCGTCGGGCGGTGCGACCGGTTCAAGCCGTGTGAACCACGCGGCCTCGCTTGATGACCCGGCGGACATGGTTGATCCCGAAATGGTAGAATAGGTGCCGATAGTCCGGGACGTCGCAGATGACGATGTCGGCCTGCTTGCCCAGCTCCAGCGAGCCGACCCGGTCGGATCGCCCCAGGGCCGCCGCCCCATTGATCGTCATCGCATTGACCGCCTCCGCGGGTAGCATCTTCATCTGTGTACAGGCCATGGCGCCGACCAGCGGCAGGTTCTCGGTCGGGCAGGTGCCCGGGTTGCAGTCGCTGGCCAGGGCCACCGCCACGCCACGCTCGATCAGCCGCCGGGCCGGGGCGTAGGGCAGGCCCAGGAAGAACGCGGTACCCGGGAGCAGAGTGGCCACGGTTCCCGACGCGGCCAGGGCGTCGATGCCGGCGTCGGTAATGCAAAGCAAATGATCGGCGGATGTCGCGCCGAGGTGGGCCGCCAGCTCGGCCCCGCCCAGCGGCGTCAGCTCGTCGGCATGCAGCTTGAGCCGCAGCCCCAGGTCACGCGCCCGCACCATGATCCGCCGCGATTCCTCGATCGAGAAAACCCCCGTTTCACAGAAGACATCGCAAAACTCCGCCAGCCGGCAGCGGGCGACCTCCGGCAGCATGTCGTCGAGGAGCAGACGCAGATCGCCATCTCGGTCGCCTTGGTACTCGGGAGGAACGGCATGAGCACCAGGAAGGTGGCGACCAGTTCGAGCGGCCCTTCCGCACTCAGGTCGGCAATCGCTTCGAGGCACTTGATCTCATCGGCCAGCGTCAGGCCGTAGCCGCTCTTGACCTCGACGGTGGTGACGCCGTGTTCAAGCAATCGGTGCAGCCGCGGCCGGGCGAGCGCCTTTAATTCCTCCTTCGAGGCGGCCCGGACCCGGTGGACGGTAGCGTTGATCCCGCCGCCCTGCTCCGCGATCTCCTGGTAACTCCGTCCCCGAAGGCGGTCCTCAAACTCGTTTTCGCGCGATCCGGCGAAGAGGAGGTGGGTATGGCTGTCCACGAAACCGGGCAGGACAACCTGGCTGGCGGCGTCGATGATCTCGCAATCGGGCGCCAACGGAGGTAGATCGGCGGTCGGGCCAATCCAGTCGATACGGCCGTCGCGGATGACGACAGCGCCGTCAGCGATGATGGGGGCTTCGCGGAAGGCCGGCCCGGAGACACGGGCGGCGCACGGCGTCAGAGAGCCAAAGATCTGGGTCGCGTGCAGGATGGCCAGCGTCATGGGGCATTCCCGTCACGACCGTCGTTCGCGGGCGGCTCGGGGAAGAGATCGGGATGCACAGCCTTGAACTCGGCCCAGCGCTCGTTGGCCCACTGCTGATCGGCGGCGGACAGCCGGGGTACGCAGGGCGCATCATACCGCACCACCAGGACGAAGTCGCCTTCCTCGTACACCTCTTCCAGTGCCGCCTGAACGTCCAGCGGCGCAGTCGGGGTCCGGGTGGGACAAGGGCACGCGGACGATGGGCAAGCGATCGCGCAAGGGCCGTGGATACAGCTCATAGCGAAGGCGCTCCGGCCAGCGGTTCACGCACACCAGGTAGTCGTAGGGCGTTTCGGCCCGGAGCAGTGGGCGCAGCGCGCAGAGCACGTGGCGCCCGCGCCGCAGCAGGTCAATCTCGACCAGATGACAATCGCTTTTCAAGGTGTCGCGCTGCTTGCGGCGATACGCACGCCGAGTGCTGCCCAGGGCCTTGTTCGACGGGCTGACGACCTCGATCGTCGTCACAATCTTCATGTTTTGATAGCGGTCGTGGATATCGATATAGCGCTCCCGCGCCTCCCCTACGGGTGCTTCCAGGACGAGCGGGGTATCGGCTTTCAGTTCGGCCACCGCCGTCAGCCCCGGCTGCCCGCTTCGCTTCTTCACCGCTACGTCGGGGATACGATGCTCTTCCCCCTCCTGGATGACCAGGCGCTCCTCGACCGAAGCGACGTAGCGTGGACGGATGACCGGCCGCAGCCGATTGGCCAGCGCAACCATGAGACGAGTGTGCACCCCGGGCCAGAGCGTCGGATGTTCCAGATAGGGATCCATCCCTGGAAAGGGAGTCTTCATCGCGGGGCTCCGGGGAGCGGTGCTCGACCGGCCTCCATCAGCGCCATCGTAACAGGCGGGCTGCGACCCGCAAACAACTCGTTGTCCTCATCCCCATGGCAACCGTGGCAGAACAGGAGGTACCCCGCCAGCAGCGCCAGCGCCGTCCACAGCCGCCACCGGGGCGGCGATTGGACGTGCTCACTCGCCAGGGGCCGCTGGACTGGGACGAACCAGGCCCGCCTCGGCATCGGTCGCGTTTCGCAGCCCATGGCTCGTCTCTCCCTTCGGCCCTTGACCGCCGTCCCTTAATATTGGGTGTCGAACGACGAATTACAATACGGAGGTTCGTCCCTGGTCTTCGCAGCTCTGGGGGTGATTGCCATGGCGCGTTCGCAAAGCGTCGCGGTCACGGTTGCCGAGCATCTGTGCCGGCCGCAGCGGGTGGGCGTGTTCGGGCATCGCGGTGTCGGCAAGACGACGCTGTTGACCGTGCTCTATCGCGAGGCGGTGGGCGGCCGGCTGCCCGAGCTGCGTCTCGCCGCCGCCGATGCGCGCACCGCCGATTACCTATCCGACAAGATCCTGTCCCTCGAAGCCGGCCAAGCCGTGCCGGCCACCCTCGGCGAAACCGATCTGCACTTTCACCTCTACCACAAGGGGACCAGCCTCGATTTGCTCTTCAAGGACTACCAGGGCGAGCACGTCGAGTTGGGGCGGACCGAGCCGATTCGCGACTTCCTGCGCGATTGCGACGCGGTCTGGCTCTGCCTCGACGCGGGTGGCCTGGCCAAGATCCGGCGGATGCGGCTACGCCGCGAACAGGAGGTCGAGCAGGTCGTCGAGGATTACCTGGCGACCGAGGCAGTGGCGGCCTTGCACCGGCCGATGGCCCTGGTCATCACCAAGGCCGATCTCCTGTTTCCGGAACTCGGCGACCTGGCGACCTTCGCCGCCCAGCGGGCCGGCATGACGCGCCATGCCCTGGAGGTTCACGCGCCGCAGCCGGGCACCTTCGCCGTCAGCAGCCTGGGACCGCGTTGGCCGGCGGCCCTGGAACCGCACGGGCTCGATGCTCCGTTGAGCTGGCTGGGCGAGGCCCTGCGAGCGCAGGATGAGGCCCGGCTGGACTGGCTCTGGTCGGCGGGCGTGCGCCTCGACGTGCTGGAGGCGCTGCGTGGCGGCCTTCGCCCGGCGCTGCCCCGAGGCCCCGGCGACGGCCCAGCACCGGCAACGCGTGCGGGCCCTGCTCGAGTCGCCGTCGCCGCCGCCGAGGCGTGGCCGCCATTGGTGCCGCTGCCGGCCTGGTCCTCGCCCTCGGCGCCTACGACGTCTTCGGACGCCAGCGGGCTGAACGGTTCGCGGCGGAGCACCAGGGCAACCCCGCCGCCGTCCTGGCCCACTGGCAAGCCTTTGCGAAAGAGCATCCGACCCGCGGCCTGTTCCAGCCGCAGGCGACGAAGGACGAGGAGGACCGGCTCCACGACCTGGCGGCGGAAGCCCAGCGGCGCAAGTGCGCCGCCCGGCTGGCCGACCTGCGCCGCCGCAGTGCCGACCCCGATGCCGACCCGGAAGAAACCTGGCAGCAATTCGTGAACTTCCGCACCGACCATCCCGATGCCGACATTGATGCAGACCTCCATTCCGTTCGCGACGCGGTCAAGACCCGGCGGGATGAGCAGATCGCCCAGAAGGCGCAACAAGCCTACGACGACCTGATCTCTCTTGAACAGCGCTCCTCCGATCTGCCGGTGCTGCTGGCCCAGAGCGATCGCCTGTTGCGGCAATATCCGGGCAGTGTCCACGAAGCCGACGTGCGTCGGCGCCGCGAGGCCTACCTGGCCCGGCTGGACGAGCGCGATCTGGAGGCCGCCCGGGCCTATTCGGCCCGCGAGCCGCTCAACTTCCAGACACGGCGCGATCATTATCAGCGCTACCTGGACCGGCATCCCGACGGCGCCGGTCGGGCCGAGGCCGAGACGGCCCTCAAGGCCATCGAGGGTGACTGGGACCGGCACGATTTCCGGGCCGTGCGCGACCAGTTCGTGTCGCGACCGGGCGACATCGGCGACCTGGTGGCCCGCTGCCGCACCTACCAGGCCGTCCATCCGCAGGGCCGATTCAAGAATGCGGCCGGCGAATTGCTCAAATGGTCCGAGCGGGTGACGGCGCCGAACGAGTACAAGGTGACGCTGCGCCGGGGACACTTCGACCGCAAGGTGGCGCGCTTCTTCAGCCTGGGCCCGGACCTGTCGGTCGAGCTGGAGGTGGCCGGCGTCCGCTATGGTCCCAGCAACATCACCGTCAACAAATACGATCCGGAATGGAACTACGAGTTCAGTCGACCCGTGCGCTGGAAGCTGGGAGACCGGGTCATCGTTCGCGTGACCGATCACGACTGGAAGGATCGCGTCGTGGTTGAGGTTGCATCGGACGACGGCGATCCGCTCGGCATGAGGCTGCTCGCGGCGAGGTGAACTCAGGGCCGAACCGGCTGACCTTTGAGTCGGACTTCGCCCTGCCGACGCTGCCGAGAATAGAATATAGCGTCAACCGCCGCCCCGCGGGCGGCGGTCCGGACCTCCGCCCGCCGGGCGGCGGCTAAACTGTCCGAATAATCGAATTTGTTCCTATGCCGGATATTTCAATCGAACAGGCACTCTACGGCAGCCACGATTCGGGCGGCTACCGCTTCCTGGCGCGCTCGCCCGGCTTCTGTGACGACTGGCTGGCTGAGGCGGGGCGCCTGTGTGCCGGCTTCGGCGAGCGGCCGGGCGAGGTAGCCTGTCCCGCAGCCGTCTTCGCACAACCGTTCGGCAAGCACCATGTGGGGATAGCGCAGGTCGCCGATTGCGGCGTCGATGATGCCGGCCGGCCTGGGGCTCTCGCCTTCCGACTCCTGGTCCTGCCTCACGATGCCTACGCCTTCCTGGGCGCCGATCCGTTCGCCCTGGCCGAGCGATTTCCGCCTCCGTGGAGTGGGCGGGGCGAGTTGCCAACGCTCTCCTGCCCAGCTCAGCCGCCGCCGCGCCGGACCGTCGCCGACATCCAGGGCCTGTTCGAACGGCACAAGCTGATTCAACCGACGCTGCTCGGCGGCGTGCAGGCTCTGGTCGATGGCGGACGGGTCGTCTTCGAGCGCTCCGAGCCGGACCCCGACACGATCCGCGCACTGTGGGCACTGTTGCCGTGGAAGACGCGGGCCGGGCTGTGGCCGGCCAGCTTCGCATTCGGCAATCGCCTGGGCTTCGACGCCCTGGTGGTGCCGAAAATCCAGGGCGTTGAGTTCGCCGACTACCTCCGCGAGGAGCAGGCCGGCGACTACCCAGAAGGGCGCTATCGAGCATGGCCTGCAAGTGGCGGCGGAGTCCGGCGACCAGGCCGAGCTGGATGCCCTCTTTGCCCGCCGCAGCCGGACCGAGGTCTGGCGACTGGGCCTGGTGCTGGTGGTTGTGGCCGTGGTCTTGACCGTGGTGATGAACTGGCTTTCGCCGAGCACCCCGCCCGCCCCCGCTCCGGCTGCCCCCGCGAAGATGGACCTGCCGCCGGCCAGCGACTTCACGCCGCTCAATGAGGAGGAACGCAAGACCTTGACCCCAGCCCTGACGGAATTAGCCGTCCGGATTGGGGTCCCCGCACCCGTTCCTGCAACGGCCGAGGACCTGCTCGCCGCCCTGGACGCCAGGCTGGGCACGCCCGACAAAACACGCGACCCCGGGCCGCTGCGCGAGCAGGGCCCACCGCTCCGGCAACTGCGGGCGTTGCTGTGGAAGCACGATACAGCAGGGTATGACGATTTGGGATTGAATCCGAAGGAGTTGGTGCAGAGGCTAAGTGAGCGCATCGCACCGCATACGCCAACCACCGCGAGATGAGATCGAGGTCGCGGTTCTATGGGAACCAGGTGAGCCGATCCATCGACTAAAGGGGCAAGAATTCGACCCGATCAGCCCACTCTTCGGCCTCGCTCGCCCCCCAGATCGTTAGCAAGTCGGTGATGGTTGGTAGGAGGCGCGCGTGCTGACGGACCAGGACCAGACCAGCCATTGGCAGGCCGGCGACAATCCGGTCGCATGCCGCAGCCGACATCGTGTTCACATCGTGCGACAGGACGATCCACCGCTCGGCAGCGGCATAGGCGAGCACGACATCGTCCGGCGCCTGATCCAGGCCAACTCCACGGACACGCAGGATCTCCATAGTCGGCTGCCGCCTCAGGAGCCCTCGAAGGACGCGTTCGTTGAAATCGTTATCCGCCAGAAAGCGGGGGCGGCTCATGATTTCTCCCGACGCTGACTCGCCTTCAAGGCACGCAAGCGCTGAACGACCGGGCTTGGATTTTCGTCCGCCTTCCGGCGCAGTTCCTCCCAAAGCCGTTCCTGGCGAGCAAGATACTGCCGCACCTCCTCTCGGTTGGCGAGGTAGAACGCAATGGCGCCGTAAACCTCCTCAAGGCTCATCGCCGGGTATTGCTCCATGATCGACTCCGGCGAGTGTCCTTCATCGAAGCAGCAGACAACGGAATCGAGTGAAATGTCACTCTGACCCACGCGCAGGGCACCGTGGGCATCCTCATGCACATACTCTTTCGCCGGAATCATCTCGGTTCTCCTCTCTCGCAGCAGCCCTTCAAGGGAGGACACGCGCTCATTCCTTGGGTTCAAGATACCGCAACTTCCGATTCGGGTCGAGCAGCCGCGCGTACAGCCTCTCCTTGGCTCCTTTGTACGTCGCCTTGATGATGATCTGGTTGGTGCCCTCGGCCAACTCCACATCAGCGCTCGCCTGATCCGGGTTGGCCGTGCCGCTTCCCGGTTTGCCCTTGTAAACCTGCTTGCCGTTCACCCAGGCCTCCACCGGCTCGGCAGCGCCCAGCAGCAGCCGGGTCTTCAGCGCCGCGGGCGCAATGACCTCCGCTTCCACCACGGTAACCGCTTCGCCGTCGCCCTTCGCCGCCGGCAGCGGAATCCGACCGTGAACGCCAACTACCGGTCGCTGCCGCTCCCTCGGATTCTTCGGATCGGTGACCGTCACCTCGGTCAGGAACGGATTCGCCATCACATAGCGCACCAGGTCGCGAAACTCGCCCGGCTTCATGCCGCCGGCCAGGCCCTCCGGCATCACCGACTTTTGCGACACCGTAATCTCGTCGATGTCCTTGCGCTGGATCACCTTCAGGGCGTCGTTCTCGCCCTTGAGCGTCAGCGACGTCGGGTCCTCGGCGGCAAGCAGGCCGCTCTCGACCCGACCGTTCTTCAGAGTCACCAGGCGCGTGAAGTACGGGGCGCCGACGACGCGGTTGGGGTCGAGGACATTGATGAGCAAGTACTCGATATCGCGGCCGGCGCCGTCCAGCTCCGGACCGACACTGTGGCCCTTCCCCTCAAACTTGTGGCACTTCGCACAGGTGTTCTCGAAGACCTTCTGGCCGCGGGCAAACGACGGTCGGCCCTCGTCGATCTGCACGCGCATCTTGTCGATCAGGGCGTTCAGCTCGGCCGGCGTGTCGCGGAAGGCGCCCCAGACCTTCTCGATCTGGGCGTTGAGGGCTTTGTCCTTCAGGGCCCGGATGCGCAGGATGGTGTTGTCGTTCAGGTCGGTGCGCGCGATGCGCTTGTCGCCGACGGCGGCCAGCAGCACCGCGGCCCACTCCCTGCGGCCGGCCAGCAGATTGATCGCCTCGGTCCGAACCAGCGACGGGTAGCCCTTCCAACCAGCAAGAACGACACCCGGAATGTCCCTGATCGCCTCGGGGCTGTCGTAGGTTGAAAGAGCGCGGACCGTCTCGGCGCGGACCTCGGCGTTGCTCTCCTTCGCGACCATTTCCAGGAGCGGCCGAAACGCGAACTGCCGATGCGTCAGGGCCAGGGCGTGGACCGCATCGATGCGTTCACCGGCGGGCCGATTCGTATCGCGGGCGATCGCCAGAGCCCGGCGGATAGCTTCCGGGTCCTGGAAGTTGACCGCCAGGTGCCGGGCCAGGCGCTGGACCTCAGCGTCGCGGTCTTCGATCAGGGCGGCGTAGATGGCCTTCCACTCGGCCGGGGGATCGACCTGGCGATTCTCCAGCGCCAGGGCCAGCCCGCCCAGCGCCTTGACGCGGACGGAGGCATCCTTGAGCGATCCGATAAAGGCGACACAGGCAGCCAGGTCGTCCGCCTTGCCGGTGGCGACGAGGCGGCGCATGGCGCGCGGGACGATGGTGTCGGTGATGAGCGGGTTACCGGGAGCGTGGTCCTTCAACCAGTCGAGTTCCGGTTTCGCGGCGGAGGCCAGCTTCGGCTCGTAGGCGAGCCAGAGCATATGCGGGATGACGGGGTCTCGGGCGTCCTCCTTGTGGCTCATGAGTGTATGGAGCAAGTTTGACGTGTCGTAGTTCTTGCCGAGGCGCATCTTGGCGATTTCCACTGCTGTACTTGCCAACTCCAGCCGAACCTCTGCCGCCGTCTCGGTCTCAGCGTCTTTCTCGAAGCTTTTCAAGTCGGCAGGACTCAGTCTCCCTCCCGTGTGTGAACGTATCTGCGCAACCCGATACACGTTGTCTTCCCCAGGCGCCACACCGCCTCGCGCTATGCCTGCGGAATTCAATGCCCATAGGGTGCGCCAATCCTTCCGATTTCTCCCAAGCAACAATTGGCGGGCTGCGTCCCCATCGTGTTTCGGATTTCGCTCGTTGAACAAACGCAGGGCCGTCCGTGATCTATACGGATTGTTATCAAAAACTAACCCCGCCAACTCCTCATCGCTTCTCTCGCCCAGGTCTTCCGCCTTCCTGGTCGCCAATCCCTTCGTCTGCAACCGAAACACCCGCCCATGCTCGTAATCCCAGCTGTCCGGATTGGCCTGAGAACACGGGTTCTGGTCGTGCCAGTCGATGCAGTAGATTTCGCCGTTCGGCCCCCAGCGCAGGTTGATCGG
This sequence comes from uncultured Planctomycetota bacterium, assembly GCA_963827935.1. Lineage (GTDB taxonomy): Bacteria > Planctomycetota > Planctomycetia > Gemmatales > Gemmataceae > DATFNV01. The sequence continues at coordinate 740,471 of CAWHCN010000011.1, forward strand.
GCGGAAGTTCTTGTCGCCCGATTGCAGGAAATCGTCGGCCCGGCTGGCGGTGTAGGTCGAGCCGTTCTTCTTCAGCACGTTGCGCTTGATCGAACAGCCGTGGATGCTGCCGAAAATCACACTGTCGCGATACTCCTTCGGCATCAGCGGCGTGTCCAGCGAGATCAGGCCGGCGTGGGCCCAGCCGCTTTCCTTGTGGAACGTGTGATCGCAAATCTCCTTGATTTCGCCATAGGCATAGGGGTTGAACGACTGGCCGGCCTGGCGCCTGTAATTGCCGCCGGGGCTGATGTGGTACAGGTGCGGGATGACGCAGCAGCATAGGATGAACTGGCCGTCGGTGTTGCGCCAGTCCATGCCCCAGGGGTTGCTCGTCCCCTCGGCGAAGACCTCGAATTGTTTGGTCTTGGTGTCGTAGCGCCAGACGCCCGCGTTGAGTTTCACCCTCGCTTGCGCTTCGGGTTTGTATGGATCCGCGACATCTGAGTTGGTGAAGACGCCGTGCAGGCCGTAGAGCCGGCCATCGGGGCCCCACTGGAAGGTGTTGAGCGTCTCGTGCGTGTCCTGGCTGCCGAAGCCCTTCAGGAGGATCTCGAACTTGCCGGGCTTATCGTTCTTGTTCTCGATGAAAAAGAGATAAGGCGGAGCGCCGACGTAGACGCCGCCGTTGCCGACCTCCAGGCCGCTGGCCATGTCGAACGACACGGGGAAGTCCTTCCCCTCGGCGAAAACGGTGCGCTTGTCGGCCACGCCGTCGCCGTCAGTGTCTTCCAGGATCACGATGCGGTCGCGCGGCATCTTGCCCTTGGCGGTGCGCTTGGGGTACTCGAAGCATTCGATGCACCAGACACGCCCCTTTTCATCCACCGTCATGGCAATGGGGTTGACGATCATCGGCTCGGCGGCGAAGAGCTTGACCTCGAAGCCGTCGGCCGCCTTCATGCGGCGGACCGACTCTTCCGGCTTGAGGTATGGCTGGCCGGACGGCTTGCTGTTGTCGAACCCGAACTCCTTCTGGGCCCGGGCCGGAACGGCACAGAGAGCCAGTAGCAAGAGGACCAGGGAGAGGCGCGGCATGGGCTGCTCCGGGATGGTGATGGCGATGGCGTGATGGTAAGGGATGGCGAAGGCGATCACAACCCGTTTAGCCGCCGCCCGGAGGGCGGCGCTCAGACGGCCAGGTCCAGCGCGAACGTCTCCGCCTCGCGGAACCCCCCGGAGTGCGGATCGAACTCGCGGCGCACCGCGGCGAGGCGGTTCCCGGTGATGGTGTAGCGCAGGTACGACCAGTGTCCCCGCTGCGTGGCGCTGCCGGCGCAGATGACCGGGAAGGGGGCCTGTCCCGGGTTGGCGTGGTGGTAGGGGCCGTGGCGATGGCCGTGCAGCCAGAGGCCCACGCCGCCGCGGGACGCCACGTCCACCAGCCGGGTCAGATCGCGCAGGCAGCGGCTGTGGCGTTCGGAACGGCCGTTAGAGCGACAAATCGGATAGTGCGTCACCAGAATCCGCGGGCCCGGTTCCAGCCGTTCGAGTAACCGCTCCAGCCGGGCCAGCTGTTCGGCACCGACGCGGCCGCTCGCATCTAACGGCAGCCGGGTCGGCACCGACGAATTGACCGCGACCAGCCACAGCGGGCCGACGCGCTGGGCGAAGGGGTAGACGGCCTCGTCCACGCGCTCGCCGACCAGCCAGGGGGCGAAGTAGCGCTCGAAATGGCCGGCGCGGACATCGCGGGAAATGTAGTAATCGTGATTGCCCGGCACGGCCAAGCCCGGCAGGGGCTGGCCGTTCGGCAGGCCAAGGGCCTTGGCGGCCCAGGCGACCTCCGCCTCGAACCCGAGGGCCGTGGCATCGCCGGAGAAGATGACGCGATCCGGCGGGTCCCGGCGCAGCTCGGCCATCAGCGCCGCGGTCACCTCATCGGCACGGGTGAACAGGCTGGCCCGTCCCAGGACCGCCAGGTTGAGCCAGCCGGCCAGGCGCTTGTTGAACCAGTCGGAGGCACGCCACCCGGGGGATGGGGCGGCGAGATGGATATCGCTGAAGTGGACCAGGCGAACTGGTGGGGGCCCGTTATGCGGTGAATTCATCGGCGGTTACAGTCTCGGCCGCCGGCGTCCCCCGCGTGGACCCGGTGTGGCCGGCTCACTACAATCTCACGGTCCTTCCCGGCGCCGGGAAGGCGCGCTCCATGACAGGGTCGTCCCGACGGGAATCATTATGCCCCAGGTTACGTTTGTCAACGAAAAGCGAGAGATCGAGGTTCCGCAGGGGACGGTCCTGCGCGACGAGGCCCGCAAGGCCGGCCTCCAGGTGAACTTCCTGCCGCTCGATACCGCGACCGGCGCGGTGGGGCGTTACCTCAACTGCCGTGGTTTCGGCCTGTGCGGCACCTGCCTGATCCTCGTCAAGAAGGGGATGGAGAATCTCAGCGCCGAACGATGCGCGAGAAGTTCTCCTGCAACTTCGACCCCAAGACCATGATGGCCATCATCGGCCACGAAGAGGAGGCCCGGCTCTCCTGCCAGGTCCACGTCAACGGCGATTGCACGGTCGAGACCCGACCGCCGTTCAACTGGAGCGGCGAAACCGATAAGAAGGGCAAGCACTTCTGGGAAACGCCGTACCCGAATAAGTAGCCTCTCCTGCCAAGCCCAGGGGGAGAGGCCAGGCGAATCGCCACCCCTTGCGCCCTCATTTCTTCTGCTTCTGATTGGTCTTTTCGTACTGCTTGCGAAGGGGACTTGTCTCCCAGCCTCCGCCGAGCGAGGCGAGGCTGGCCTTGATGGCGGCGTCGGCCTTGGCACCGAGTTCCGTTTCGTAGACAACGGCCACCTCGGTCCTCTTGCCGTCCACGTCGTCGTATCTGTAGAAGTAGAACGAGTAGGCCGACATCTGTCCGGGCGGGGGGACCCGTCGCGTCAGCGGGATATCAGGGGTGAGGTTCTTGGCGGTGCCGAGCAGGATGACGCTTCGCGGGATGGTAATGGTTTTGTCTTCACCACCGCTCACGGGGAAATGGCTGACGACGGTGCTTATGAAGTTCTTGGGCTCGAGCGCCCAAGCCAGGTAGAGGTTCAGAACGCCCGACTTGCCGCCGCCGACATACTGCGCCAGCATCCCGCCGAACAGCTGAGCCAGGCTGGAGTTCTGCTGTGTCAACGGTGAGGGATCGACCCCGCGGGGCACGCGCAGGAAGACCTCCCATTCCTGGGCCTTGCCATCCTTCTTAGGTAGCTCGGGCATGCGGATGGGTGGACCGAGAAGGGCCGTTTCCTCGTCCCAAAGGTCGAGGCGAGCCTTCTCGCTGGCCATCTGGCCGCCGTAGTCCGATAACCCGCAGCCCAGCAGAAAGAGGACAAAGGACAGAGGACAAAGGATAAGGAAGGCCGCGACGCGACGACGTGCTCTCATGGTGAGGACCCTGTGTCCGTTGTTCTTTCCAGATGCGTTCGGATCTGGCACAATGGCAGCATGAAGCAGCTCACCATTGTCGTCAAGCCCTTCCGGGCCGAGGCGGTCCTGCAGGCCATCGCCGAGTTGGGTGTCACGGCCTGCGTCGTGCGCGAGGCCAAGGGTTACAGCCGGCAGAAGGGTTACCTCAACCGCTACGTCGGCAGCGAGTACAGCATGGCCTTCTTGCCGAAGGTCGAGATCAGCGTCTGCGTCGGCGACGACCGCGTGCGCGAGGTTGCCGATCGCATTACGCGGGCGGCACGAACCGGCCGCATCGGCGACGGCAAGATCTTCGTCCTGGACATGGCCTGGCCGGAGCCGCTGGAGTTTTGACTGGGCGAGCGGGGGGCGTTAGCCCCCCGGTGAGTGCATCACCGGGGGGCTGACGCCCCCCGCTCGCCATTCCGGCGCCGCAGGACTCGCAGGCGGCCCGGTAGCAACTCCACCTCCAGAGAGCCGCACGTTCTCCTGGGGCCGGCAGAAAAACTCGCCGTCGGTGTGGGCGGCCAGCGGCACCTCGGATTCGATGCTGGCGCGGCGGCAGCGCCCCAGGCTCAGGCCGGGGAAATCGCGGGGCAGCCGGCCAGCCACCCCTGCCGGCACCAGCCGCAACAGCTGCCGCCGGGTCAGGGCGCCGGCGTGGACGTAATCGAACAGGCCGTCGTCAAGCTCTGCCTGCGGCACCAGGCAGAAGTTCCCCTCGCGCTGGCCGATCCCCAGGGTCAGCGCCAGCGTCGGTTCGCGCCGGGTCTGACCGTCCAGCGTGATCTCGGTAAGGGGATGATGATAGCGGAAGCATAGGGTGCGCACGAGGCCGATCATGTACCGGCTCAGCCCGCGCAGGGGCACACGCTCCGCCTCCAGGGCGACCAGGCCGGTCAGGCCGATGCCCAGGTTGTTGACGAAGTAGGCGCTCCGCCCCCCGGCGGCGCGGACCAGGCCGACATCGACGGGCGTGGCTTCGATGGTGGGATCGGGGTGGAGCCACCAGTCAGCGGTCAGTCCCAGGCTGTGCGCATAGTCGTTGGCGGAGCCGATGGGGAGGACGGCCAGGGTCGGGTCCGGGCGGGTAGCTCGGAGCAGGCCGTTGGCGACTTCATGGACGGTGCCATCGCCGCCGGCCGCAGCGATCAGAGGAAAACCCGCGTCGGCCGCCTCGCAGGCCAACTCCTCGCCGTGGCCGCGCCCCTCGGTGGCCCGGAACTCGGCGCAGGCCCCCAGGACGCGCCGCAGCTGCCGTAGCCGCCGGGCCGCGCGCCCGCTCCCCGCCCGCGCATTGAAGATGACACACACGTCGGCTGCCACCGTCCGGCCCCTCCTGCCAGCCCCACCTGGTTTATACCGTACCGGGGCCCCCGGGCTTTGACTGCGCGGTGGACAATAATAAGAATTCTCCTGGCCTCTTTGCGCCTGCGCTTCCTGCCGCGAGATCACGATGGCCGCGACCAAGTCACGGGAGTGGATGCCGCGGATGTGGGAAGGGTGCGATTTCCTCGCCTGGCTGCGGCTACTCTGCCGCAACCGCTTTGCCGTCGGCCTGCCTTACCTCTACATCGCGATCGTTATTACCTTTGTCAGTGCCTGCCACACGGTGCTGCGTCTCATTCAGGAGGCGCTTTGTGCGGAAACCGTCCGCCGGATGCCGATCCGCGAGGCGCCCCTGTTCATCCTGGGCCACTGGCGTACCGGCACCACCCTGTTGCACGAGTTCTTGATCCTCGATCCGCGGCATGCGTTTCCCACCACCTACGAATGCCTGGAGCCGAACCACTTCTTGCTCACCGAGGATTTGCTGAGCCGTCTGTTCTGGTTCCTGATGCCGTCGCGCCGGCCGATGGACAACATGGCGGCGGGCTGGGATCGACCGCAGGAGGACGAGTTCGCCCTGGCCATGATGGGGCAGCCGTCGCCGTACCTCACCATCGCTTTCCCCAATCATCCGCCGCAGGATCAGGAGGCGCTCGACCTGGAAGCCCTCTCGTCCCGCAAGCGGGCGGCCTGGAAACGGGCATTCCTCTTGCTGATCCGCCGCCTGACGTATCGGCATCGAAAGCGGCTGGTCCTCAAGTCCCCGACGCACACCTGCCGCATCCGAACCTTGCTGGAGCTGTTCCCGGACGCTCGCTTCATCCACATCGTGCGCGATCCGTACGTTGTCTTTCCCTCGACGGTGAACCTGTGGAAATCGCTCTACGAGACGCACGGCTTGCAGAAGCCAACCTTTGCCGGGCTGGAAGAGCACGTTTTCAAGACCTTTACGCACCTGTTTGCGAAACTGGAGGAGGGACGGCAGCAGGTTGACCCGTCGCACTTCTACGAGGTGCGCTACGAGGACCTCGTGGCGGACCCGGTCGCCCAGGTGCAGAAGTTGTACGAGCATCTGGCGCTGGGCGGCTTCGAGGAACTACGACCGCGCTTGCAGGACTACCTGGCGAAAAACCGGGGCTACCAGACGAACCAGTACGACCTGCCGCCGGAGTTGAGGGCGGCGATTGGGCGGCGCTGGGGCGAGGTGATACGGCGGTATGGGTATGAGCGTGAGTGATCGCAGGCCAGGCGGCCAGGGCGGGCGGATCCGAGGAGAAAGACGGGGTGGGGGGGCCTGTGCGGCCTAGGCCGTTCCTGCCGCTCGCGAGGATGCGCTCACGTCCCCCCGGTTATGCGAGCCCTACCTTGGCGGCAGCTCGGCCTGGCCGGCACGTTCGCTAGATTTCCCTTCCCCTTCGCATCTTTACGCGCCAGAATGACAGGGGACGACGCGCCGCCCGGGCGACGAAGCCGAGGAGACCGCTGTGACCGAGGTGCTGACGTTGATCCTCGCGGGGGGCAAGGGGACCCGCCTGGACCCACTCACCCGCGACCGTGCCAAGCCGGCGGTGCCTTTCGGCGGACTCTATCGCATCATCGACTTCACCCTGTCCAACTGCATCAACAGCGACCTGCGCCGCATCCTGGTGCTGACCCAGTACAAGGCCCGCAGCCTCGATCGCCACATCGCCGCCGGCTGGTCGTTTTTGAGCCGCCAGCTCAACGAATACATCGACGTGCTGCCGCCGCAGCAGCGCATCGACGAGAACTGGTACAAGGGGACCGCCGACGCCATCTACCAGAACATCTACAGCATCGAGAAGGCCGACCCGCGGCACGTACTGATCCTCGCCGGCGACCACATCTACAAGATGGACTACGGCGACATGATCCGCTCGCACCTGGAGCGGGAGGCCGACCTGACCGTCGGCTGCCTGCCCGTCCCGCTTCGCGACGGCTCGCAGTTCGGCATCGTCCACCTCAACGGGCAGGAACGGGTCACCGGCTTCGTCGAGAAGCCGAAGGACCCGCCGGCCATGCCCGACAATCCCGGCCTCTGCATGGCCTCGATGGGCATCTACGTTTTCAACGCCCGGCTGATGTACGAGCTGCTCTGCCAGGATGCCACCCGCCCCGGCAGCGAGCACGACTTCGGCAAGAACATCATTCCGATGATGATTGGGCAGCACAAGGTCTACGCCTACCGCTTTCGCGACAAGAACCGCAAGTCGATGCCCTACTGGCGCGATGTCGGCACACTGGATGCCTATTACCAGGCCAACATGGACCTGATCCAGATCGACCCGGTGCTGAACCTGTATGACCGGGAATGGCCGATCCGGACGTTTCAGCTCCAGTTGCCGCCGCCGAAGTTTGTCTTCTGCGACGAGGGGCCCGCCCACGCGGCCCGGCGCGGCGAGGCCCACGACAGCATGGTCTGCCAGGGGTGCATCATCAGCGGCGGCCACGTCCGCCGCAGCATCCTGTCGCCCAATGTCCGCGTCAATAGTTACGCCGTGGTCGAGGACTCCATCATTTTCGAGGGGGTGGACGTCGGCCGCCACAGCCACATTCGCCGGGCGATCATCGATAAGGACGTGCGGATTCCGCCCAACAGCACCATTGGCTACGACCCGGAGCACGACCGCCAGCGCGGCTTCACTATCACGGAGCAGGGGGTGGTGGTCATCGCCAAGGCGGAGCTGCCGGAGACCATCGCCATGCAGGCGCGGCGTGATGGAGTGACGGCGTGACCGTAGTCCGGTCCCGAAGCTGGGTCTGGTTCTTTCTCATCCTTGGCACCCTGGCCGTGGCGGGCCTCTCGGTCGAAATCTGGTTCAACCTCAACCAGCAACTCACGCCCGAAAAGCTCGCCGAGGCGCAGGCCCGCTGGCAGGCGAATGGGCCGCGCGATTACACCATCGACTACGAGATCAAGCAGGACAACAATCCCGATCCGGCCCCGCGCACGCCGGACCGGTACACAGTGCGTGTCGAGGATGGGCACGTGGTATCGGCCACGGGGGCGAGCCGGACAGCCACTGGCGGCCGATGCGGTCCAGTTCGGCAGCATGGACGACCTGTTCCGCCATGTGCAAGGGCAGATGCAGGGCGACCGCGCGGCTGACACCGGGCGGCCGTTCGTGACGGCCACGTTCGACCGCCACGACGGCCATATCGCCCACTATGTCCACAGCGTCCGGGCCACGCGGGAGCGGCTGGAGATTTCGGTGCAATTGCGAGCCGTAGGGCCAGGGGCCCTGCCCTGACACGACCCTTTCTTTCCCCCGTCCTCCTTTCCGTCCCCGTTGCGTCCTCTTTGTTTTCCGCCGGCAGCAAGGATGACCCGCGCACGGCCGGGCGAGTGGCGAGGCCAGAAGGAGCCATCTTGAACTGAATTCGGCGGGACTTCTGTTCAACCTGGATCGGCGGCCGCAACCCTTGTACCAGTCATGAACTTGCGCCGGCACGTCGCGTTCGATAGCGCCAGGTTGAACAGAAGTCCGATGTACGCGGGGAAGGAGTAGGCCGAGTTTCTCCGGCGAGAAAGGGCACACGCAGCGTACCCGCTCTCCTGTTTTTTCACCTGAAACGAATCGCTCTCCAGAAACCCTTCCGCCCATTCCACTTGCGAACATTCGTTTCAGTACCCCCTCGGACACCCCCCCTGAAACCTGTTCCTTGCTACTCCCCGACCAGCGTAAGCGACTGACCCTTCTCGCAGGGATACATACATCCGTATACTATGTATGGGCCCCCGTACGCCCGCGAGCCGCCCCTCTGGTTCGAGGCCCCGCAAGGAGTACCGGTGAAGAGCCCGTGCCGACCGCCGACCGGGACCACGTTCGGGCGATGGCTGCCGCCTGGCCGCGGTGCCGTGCCCCTCGCCCGGCGACGTTGCTCTCAAGAAGAACCGTGAAAGTTCTTGACACGGCCAGCGGACGGGGGTGCAATAGGTCAGGAAAAGTGCCGGCATCGCCAGCGAGCGCCGGCGCGGGCATTAATGTGCCGGCGCACCCGTGATACGCGCGGCGCGGGCACTAATGTGCCGGCGACCCGTGATAAAGTGCCGGCGGGGGCACTAATGTGCCGGCGCCGGTTGCGGTACTCAGTAGTTCGGCCGAAGACAGCACAACGCGAAGACAAGCAGGGAGACCCCGTGCGTACACCGGACTTCGCGGGAATTCATCGGGAGCGAACTGCAGGGCGCAGTGGATGCAGTTCATACGCCGCAGGGGTTCACGCAAACCCACGTTTCTACAAATACTACTGGTGGGTGTTCTGGAGCGAGAGTCCTATTGATGGATCGGAGTTTCTCAGCGACAAGTATCGCCTCAGCACTGCTGCTGCAATGGCTTTGTCGGCCGATCTAAGAGCGAGAGGCGAGCCGTCTTGGTTGTACAATTGCCGGTTGCCCCGGCGTGACCCAGCCAACCCGTTCGATACCGACCACCCTCGATGGCGGGATGCTGAGTGGGCGCCGGCGTATGACGAGGACCCGGACCCGGTTGCGCCGGAGCCACTGGCTGGTCACAAGTAAGGCCGAACAAGGCACTGCACCTGCCCCGGCCCGTATGACGGTTTTCTGGGATTCGTAGCTCATCGAGCGGGCCGGGTAGGTGAGCTGGGTCGTTCGCGAGAAAGGGAGGTTCCTCATGGGCGGTTGGGTTTACGTAATCGAAGAGCTGGGCCAACACCTTTTCAAGGTCGGGTTTACAACAGGTTTGCCCGCCGACCGATTGCGCCGAGCTCCAGACCGGAAACGGGGAACACCTCGACCTTCTTACCGCGTTCACGTGCAGCGAGCCAAGAAAGCTGGAGAAGGACCTTCATAGCTTTCTGGAAAGCCAATACCAACGAGCAAAGGGCGAGTGGTTCGCCCTGTCCCGCGAGCAAATGCTCGATGTCCTGATGCACGTGTATGCGGGACTCGCTCAGAAGTACGGGGCCATGCAGTTCCAGGCGTCCAAGGGGCCGAGCAGACCGAGCGCAGCAGCAGATCTCGGCGCAGCGTATGTGGCCAAGCGCAGCCCGCAGATCGCTATCGACGAGATTCGCCAGCGGGTGTCGCGCACCACGGAAGGCCGAGAGTGTGAATCTCATAGCACCTTCTCTGTCTCTGGCACTGCTCTGGTCGGAGACGTGGGGGGTGAATACTTCGGTGAAATCGAGGTTCCGTTCGAGGCTATTGCGATAGGCGGCCCAACCGCTGGACCACGACGACCATGTCCTCGCGCTCATTCCGAAGGCTCATGGAGATGCAGAGGCGAACGCAAAGTTTTTCGCCCACGCTCGGTCGGACGTGCTTGCGCTGGTTGCGGAGGTGGAGCGCCTCTGTCGAGAGGCTTGAAGAGAATAGAAGCTTTTCAGGTTCTACGCGAACCAACGGCTGAAGCTGACCGGGGCCGCCATCCTGGTTCTTCGAGTTTCAGCGTCCTTGCGGGCGGCCTCGGTCGGCTTAGCCGAGCATTCGACGGAGAGGAGGCGACCGTGGAGTGGAAAGACGTTCTGGCCTGGGTATCGGCCGTTGCCGCCATCGTCTCTGCTTGCGGGCTGCTCCTGACCTTTTGGCAGGTGCGACTTGTCAAGCAGTTAGCCACGACGCAATTCGAGGACGGTCTTGGTAGGGAATACCGCGATCTGGCCGTGCGTCTACCAAGCAAAGCTCTGCTAGGCGAGGAGTTGTCAGAGGAGGAACACGCCGCCGCACTCGATGAGTTCATTCATTACATCGACCTGTGTAACGAGCAGGTTTTCCTCCGTAGGTGCAACCGGATCAGCCCGGCGACATGGGAATACTGGCGGGATGGAATACGGACTAACTTGGAACAGCCGGCGTTCGCTCGTGCTTGGCAGGAGGTCAAGAAGCGGTCGGCCAACTTCCGGGAGTTGCGTCGGCTGGAGCGAGAGTCGTTTCAAAGCGACCCTGCTCGTTGGGGCCAAGACGCGGAACCAGAAGACAAAATGGGTCGGGAGTCGAATTGAGGCGAAGCAGGCGCGAACCAGTGGCTTCAGCAGGCCCGCCACGCGGCAACGGCAAGCTGGAGGGAAACGGCAAAAGGGGACATCGGAAGAAAGGGGAAAAAGGGATAGATCCAGAACCGGTAAAGCGGCGCTGACATGAGGTGAGGTAGCGTTGCCCCTGCCAGCCGCCTTCCGGTAGGATGAGGAAGGAGTCGCGGTGATCGCGGCTGGGCAGGCCCGTACCAGAAAATGTAGGGGGGAATTGCGTTGGCGGAAAGGATTCCTGACGAAGCCTTGGTGGTCCACGGCGGGCGCAATCAGCCGGCCGATCTGCGTCGTGGCACGCGAACCCATCCGAGCGGGGTGACCGGTGCTTCGGTCGAATGCGCGGAAGGCTTGTCCGTGGAAGAACTGGCAGCGGCCATCCCCCACGGTCAGGTCGGTGTGACTACCGTTGGCGCGATCCGGGCGGCTGGCGGTGATGTGGTGCGAACCTCGGGCCACAGCCCGCACCATGCTACCCTGGTCGGGTTAGCCCGGAAGAGGCCAGCGGCCTGCTCACGCCGACAATTGCAAACCCGGCCAAGAAGCCCTGACGAAAGGAGAAGCTACATGGCCAAGCCAAAAGTCTATGCCGACTTTCACAACGCCGACGCTAACGGCCGTTTGCGGTTGAACTGCGTGGGGACCGTCGAGGATCTGGCGCGGCTCGGGATCACCTTGCGTGATGCCATGCCCCTGACCTTGTACTCAGATGACCTGGACGCCAAAGGGCAGCTGGATGAATTACTCGTCGATGGGGTCGTCTCCTTCTCGCAAGAAGAACATTGCTGGGTGGCGGCCATCGATTGGTCCAGGATCCATCATGCCTCCGAGGAGTAAATTACGGCCTCGGCTGGGACCCACCACCGTTCGGAGGCATCGGCCAGCGAGCACGGCCGAACCACCGGCTGAAGCTGACCGGGGCCGCCATTCCGGCTTCGCGCGACATCAAGGTTTTGCAAGCGGCCCCGGCAACTTAGCCTTGGTCGTTCGCGCTAAAGGAAAACGCTGCATGATTGTACAAGTCGCATGGCGTTCCGCCATCAAGGTGAATTCGGTTGAGGAGCTTGATGCCGCTCTTGATGCAATTGCCGAGGAGGTTTCGCTTGAGCGACCGCAGGCTGTGCCGATTACACGGGCAAATGGTGATTGCCTTACCATCGTCCGCGGTGCGAAGACGGGGAGCCTGCTCAGTTTCATCGCGAAGTCGGGGGATCCGCCGTATTTCGTGAGTCTGGGCGATCCGACGGCGCAAGGGATCTTTACTTACTTCGTTGATTTTGACCACCACTCGGAGGCATTGGTACGCAACGTTATTCCTGAAATCGAGGCTCGGCAAGCAGGCGCGAGTTTGTTTCGCAGGACGGACGCCTGCCCAAGAACGTTGCCTGGACTGAGGTCTAAATTGAAGGGGGAGAAAGGGGACAGCGTACTTTTTCGCATGCCGTGGTGGAATAATTCATGCTGTCTCATTTTTTTCGCTCCAAAGTGATTCTTCTGACGTTAACACAAGGTGCATGGGACAGGGCCGCGATGCCAGCAAAAGACATTCATCATGAACTGGTCCATCGACTACTTGTCGCCGACGGCTGGCGAGTCACCCACGATCCTTACCGCATCGTGGTGGGCCGCAAGAATCTGTTCGTGGACCTGGGAGCGGAAAAACTCATAGCCGCCAACCGCGACGGCAAACGCGTTGCCGTGGAAGTCAAGAGTTTTAAGGCCAGTCGGAAGTTCACGACTTGGAAGTGGCGCTGGGCCAATACCTGTTGTATCTCCCGTTCTTGCGATCCCAAGAGCCCGATCGGCAATTGTACTTGGCAATCCCCGGCGAAGTGTGGAAAAATGTGTTTGAAGAGCCCATTGGCGAAGGTCTCTTGGCCGAATACCACCTGCGGCTGCTTATCTTCAACCCCCTTAAGGAGGTAATCCTTCAATGGATCCCGATACCCTGAACCATTGGCGCCGGACGATCAAACAAATCTTGGCGGATTTGGCGGCCATTCCCTTCCCTGAGGTCGTCACCATGAGCGCCAAGGCGGTGTTTGACGAAGGTGCGGATGTTTACCTGGTCGTTGTCGAAGGGTGGCAAGACGTGCGGCGTTTACACGGCTGCCTAGCACATGTGGAAATCAAAGGGGATAAGATTTGGGTTCAGCAAGATGGGACAGAGGACGGTGTGGCAGCCGATTTGCTGGCCGCTGGTATCCCCAAGGATTGCATCGTGTTGGGATTCAAGTCGCCGCAAAGCCGGGCGTTTACCCAGTTCGCGGTGGCCTAGCGCTTCCTGAGCCCAGCAAGGACATAGGCTGCATTCCCGCTCGTAGGGCCGAACGAACGGATGCAGTTGACCGGGCCGGCATCACTGGCCCCGGGGTGCAACGTCAACAAAGCCGGCCCGGCAACTGATCCTGAGCGTTCTGCTTGTGGCCGCGAGCGTCGCCTTCTCGTTCGGCCTGGCGTGCGTCATGCCTTTCGCCGCCCTCTGCGCGGTCGGGGCCTGCACCTTGCCGCGTCGGGATGCCTTCGCCGTTGCCGGGATGGCGTGGCTAGCCAATCAGGTGGTCGGATTCGGCTTCCTTCATTATCCCTGGACGGCGTACTGCCTGGCCTGGGGTGCCGCGATCGGCCTGTCGGCACTCCTCTGCACGCTGGTGGCTCGCGGGGTGAGGCGGCGGCTGATCGGCCGGCACCCCCTGGTGGGCTGCGTCGGGGCATTTGCCGCGTCTTTCGCCGCCTTCGAGGCCGCGCTGGCCGCCTCCGCCATGGTGCTCGGCGGACTGGATGATTTCACGCTGCCCATCGTGGCCAGCATCTTCGGCATCAACGCCGTCGCCTGGGTCGGGTTCTTCGCGCTGAGCTGGGCAGGTAGCTTTGTCGGGGCTACCCGTTGGTCCCCGCCTCTCGCCCGGTCAACGAATTATTGAGGACTGCGCAACCAATGCTTCAAGCTTGAGCGAGGGTGGCACGCCCTGAGGTACTCCGAAGGGCGTGCTGACTGTCAGCACGCCCTTCGGAGTACCTCAGGGCGTGCCACCCTGACGCCTCTCGCCCGGTCAACGAATTAGGTTTACCATCATGAAACCCGGGTCTGCCTCCTGCGTTTCGAGACGAGCACGCCCATCAGCGATCCTGCGCATTGTTCGGCGATTGACCTGCACATGGAGAAAACCGGTGACCGCCGCGGGCGCACTGGTATTGGTTCTCCTGGTGCTGGCAGGCGCTCCCGGGACCTGGAGCGCGCCCCCGCCGCCGGAGCCGGAGCTGTCTCCGTTCCTGAAACTCTTCAAAGGCGAGAAAGGGCCGCCGGTGGTCGGCAAGGACATCACATTCGGCAGTGCCGTCGGGTCCGGGAGTGGCTACCTGGCTCGGCCGGATACGCGCGAGCGCCTGCCAGCGGTCCTCCTCATTCCCGGCCAAGAGGGGCTGACCGACTGGTTGAAGGAAAGTGCGCGGGACCTGGCCAGCGTCGGCTACGTGGCGCTGGCGGTTGCCCCACAGCGCGGCGGCACCCGTCCGTCCGACCCTGCGGACGAGCAGGCCCTGGCGGAGCTCTGGGCCGCCCTGCGCTGGCTGCGCCGTCGGCCCGATGTCCAGCCGGAGCGCGTCGGTATCGTAGGCTGGTCGCGGAGCGGTGGACTGGCGCTGGCCCTGGCGGCGGCCAGCCCCGTGCAAGCCTGTGTTATCTGCGACGCTCCTGTCCCGGACGATCCCGCCCTGCTGGCCCAGTTGCGGAAGACGGCGCTGCTGGGGCTGTTCGCCGGCAGAGGGCCCGCCGTGGAGAAGCCGCTGCCCAGGTTCCGCAAGGCCCTCACCGAGGCCGGCATCCCCCACAAGCTCCACGTCTATGACAGTGCCGGCGCAGGCTTCATGGGGCCGCCCAACTTGAAAGGGTACGACGTCGCGACGGCGGATCGGGCCTGGATCGAAGTGTACGAGTTCCTCGGCAAGTATGTGGAGGATGCCCCCCTGGGTAATTCCAGCGCGCCGCCCGCAGAAGCGTCTCCGGGGGTCGCCACCATTGCCGATCTCATGAGGGCCGTGAATGGGCCCACCCGGGTGCGCGACGCGCTGATCCAGGAACTGCAGGAGAAGCCGGCCCGCCCGCGCCATGGGACCAGGTCCGCGCCGATGCAGCCCTGATCGCCGAGGCAGGCAAGCTGCTGCAAGCGCCACGCCCCGGCAGGGGAGGCGCGACCACTGGCTGGACCAGGCCAAGGCATTCACCGCTGCGGCCGAAACCATTGTCAGCGCTGCGGACCAACGAGATTACCCCGCTGCCCAACGCGGTTTGAAGGAGTTGGGCCAGCCCTGTGCCGCCTGTCACGAACAGCACCGCTGACCCACCTTGGTGCGCGAAAAAGGGGACATTGTGAATTGACGACCGCAACGTGCGGGGGTGTGGCCGGGGTGATAGGTCACTCCTCGTCATCGCCTGACTTCCTCCATGACCAGCCGGTCCCTGGCTTGCGGGGGACGGCGGCGGAGCTTTGCCAGGCTTTATCCCGTTCGAGCGCCTCGCAGGCGTTGGCAAGGGCCACCGGCTACCTCTGGCCGTGGGTGATGATTTCCGGGATGTTGCCGACAACCAACCCGCCGAGGGAGTCCCTCGCTGGCGCCTCGGGCTGCCCCAGAGGCAGGCAGCTCGGGCCAACCGGCATGCCTGGCGGACCCGTGGGACGGCCATGTTGATTGGAATAGGATGTTTTTCGTTTTCCCGGCGCGCCCGCACACATGCGAATTATGGTCCAAGTGGCGCTTTTCGGCGAGATGGGCTTGCGCAACCTATTAGCGAGTAATGGATTGCGACCGCCAAGCCACTTAGACCATAATTCCCCGGGAATTATGGTCCAAGTGGCAATGGTGTCCGGCACGCGGCTGGCATGCGCTCCTTACCCCGGAGGGGTTGCATGACAGCACAAACGATGTTGTAAAACGGCCGGTGTTCGTCGATACTTTCATCCCTCGCTCGTCGCTTCGGCGGCGCGGCAGACAGCGGTAGGGGCCGCGGCATGGCGCCGCCCGGTTCCTTCCGCGAGGAGATCATGGAGGATCAACGCCGGCGGAAATCACGCACGCTGCAGCGTCTCTGCGTCTGCTCACGCCTCGAAGAACAACTGTGGGCCTTGGCCTACCAGCAGCTCGGGCTAGGGATCGGCCGCCCCGCGGGGCGGCTGCCCGAGCCGGCCCGAAAGCGCGCCCGGCCCCGCGCTCCAACCTCTTCTTCCATCGCCCACGGAGCTTAATGTCATGGACGACAACCGTCGCGTGGCCCTCTACGCCCGCGTCAGCTCGCAGCGTCAGGCGGACGAAGCGACCATTCACAGCCAGGTGGCCGCTCTGGAGCAGCGGCTGCAGGCCGACGGCTGCCGGCTCGAGCCCGACTCCGCTTCCTCGATGAGGGCTACAGCGGGGCCAGCCTGCGCCGCCCCGGCCTGGAGCGGTTGCGTGACCTGATTCATGCCGGCGGCGTCGAACGCCTCTACGTCCACTCGCCCGATCGCCTGGCACGCCAATTCGTCCACCAGGCCGTGTTGCTGGAGGAATTTCAGCGCCGGCACGTCGAGGTCGTCTTTCTGAACCACCCGCTGGCCGAGGCCTCGCCGGAAGGCAATTTGTTGTTGCAGATGCAAGGCATGATTGCCGAGTATGAGCGTGCGAAAATCCTGGAACGGACTCGCCGCGGACGCCGCTTCAGCGCCCGCCAGGGCCAGGTCGAGCGCCTTGGCCCACGCACCCTACGCCTACCGCTACGTCAGCAAGCACGACAGCGGCGGCCTGGCCCGCTATGACATCGTCCCGGAAGAGGCTCGGGTGGTCCGCGACCTGTTTGCCTGGGTCGGACTGGAAGGGCTGTCGCTGGGCGCGGCGGTGCAGCGCTTGACCGCCCAGGGCGTGCCGACACGCACGGGCCGACCGCGCTGGGACCGGGCCACGCTGCGCGGCATTTTGCTGAACCCGGCCTACTACGGCGAGGCCCACTACGGCAAGACCCGAATGGAGGCGCGGTCGGCCGACCGGCGGCCGGGCCGCGGACAACCCGCGCTGCCCCGCAGAGACCAAGTGCCGCGGCCCACCCCGCCGGCCGAACACGCCGTGATTGCGGTGCCGGCGCTCATCAGCCAAGACCTCTTTCAGGCCGCGGCCGAACGCCTGGAGGAAAACCGCCGACGGCAGCGGGCGCAGCAGCAAGGGGCCGACTTCCTCCTCAGCGGCCTGCTCGTGTGCGGCCTCTGTGGTGGGGCGTACTGCGGCCGGCGCAGCCGTTACGGAGATAAACGCTATGTCTACTATCGATGTCTTGGAACGGATAAATACCGTCACGGCGGCGAGGCCTGGTGCCGCAATGCTTCGGTGGGTTCGGCCCTGGAAACTGAGGTCTGGGCCGATGTCTGCGCCTTGCTGCGCGACCCCCGCCGCGTCCGCGAAGAGCTCCAACGTCGCCAGCAGCCGGCAGCGGCGACGGCGACGGGGTCGCTGCGGGCGTCGATCGCGCGACTGAAGCGGCAGTTGGCGCGGTTGCTCGATCTGTACACGACGGAGTACCTGGACCAGGCAGAGTTTGACACGCGCGCCCAGCGGGTGAAGGAGCGTCTGCGGTGTGAAGAACAAGCGTATGCGGCACAGGCGGAAGCCGAGCAGGGCGCTGCGGCGTTGGGTCACCTCCTGGACGACTTCGAGGGGTTCGCCCGGCAGGTGCAAGCCGGCCTGGAGCAGGCCGACAAGGCCACCAAACGACAGCTGCTGCGGCTGCTGATCAAGGAGATCAGAGTCGGTGAAGACAGTGTTCAGATCGTGTACAAAGTGCAACTGCACCCTTTTGTCCTTAGCCCCGACGGGGGCATTTTACAACATCGTTTGTGCTGTCATGCTACCCCTGCGGGGTAGAAGAGAGCGTGGCAGGCCCCGTGCCGGACAGTATTGAGGACATTCAGGATTCCTACGGACGCGTCCCCCGCAGGCCCGGCCACTGGCCAGGCCCGGTTCGCGGCTCCCCGAAAACTCTCTTGCCGCTCCCGCTACCGGCGGCGAAAATCCCTCCATGCCCCGAACCGTGCGAGGCGTCGCTGGTGCCTGGAATCCAGCCTCCACCCGGCGGGCCGGCCGCGGAAATTCGTCGGCCCGCGCGGCGATCCAGGGGCCTGTTCCACGGAGAAGAATCCTGAAAGTCCCCATTCCCGCCCTGCCAACGTCCGCAAAGTCATGGAGTCGCTGATGGAACGGAAGCTGGAACTTTTCCCGGATGACAAGCGGCAGATCGTCAGCGCCAAGATCGTGATGGTCGGCAAGGACTACCGCATCGAAGTCGCATCGGCCACTTGTAGTGATGGCAAGGCTCGATTGGTGATTGGTGAACCCCATGTTGCTCGAACTCCAGGATGTCGAACTGTTCTTCAAGCTGCACCGGTCGCTGATGTTCTTCGTGAACCAGCGCCTCAAGGTGGTGCCCGATGATATTGCCAGCCCCGAAGCCTTCGCTTCGCTGTCGCCGCAAGTCCGCCTCAAGGTCCGTGACGCCTTGAATGCACACGTCGATCTGATCGAATCCTTTGTCGATGAAAACCCGGCCCACCTGTCGGAGGACGAACTCGACATCGTTCGTTCCTGGCGGCATCTGGTTGCACGGCAAGTTCTACGTCTTCCGTGAACTGAAGAAGTACACGGTGTTCCTTTCGACTACCAGCCCGCCCATCGCTTACGGCGTCCTGGCGCTCTCGCAGCCGTTCGAGGAACTGATCGGCCCGTACCTGCCGGTCCTGACGCAGACGGTCCTGCTGCCGTTCAAGGGCATGATCGTCTACGACGGCTTGATGAGCAGCTACAACATTTCCTTCGGCCCCGGCATCCGGCGAAATCTCAACCAGGATTTCAAGGAGGCCAAGGCACGGCACGGGATCGTCACGTCGCTGCCGATGTCGGACGAGCCGCTGCCTGTGAAAGCGCCGAAAGCCAGGCCGGTCCCGAAGCCGCCGTCGAGAGAGGAAAAGGACGAGGCTGTGCAGGTCGTCATCGGCTTGATCGACCAGTTTTGCAAAGAGCATCTGAACGAAGAATACGCCGTGCTTTGCCGCAAGCTGGCCGAGAAGCTGGGCCGCAAGCGCCCCTCGCCCTTGCTCCACGGCAGCCCGAATGCCTGGGCCAGCGGCATCGTGCGGGCCGTGGGTGGGGTCAACTTCCTGCACGACAAGAGCCAGACGCCCTATATGCGGTCAACCGACATCGACCACTATCTCGGCACCAGCCCAAGCAGCGGGGCGGCGAAGTTGGCGGCGATCCGCAAGATGTTCAAGATGTACCAGCTTGACCCGAACTGGACCTTGCCGAGCCGTCTGGAGGACAACCCGATGGTGTGGATGCTTCAGGTCAACGGGTTCATGGTGGACGTTCGCCATGCTCCCAGGGAAGTGCAGGAGATCGCCTTCAACAAGGGGTTGATCCCGTACATCCCTGCGGATCGGCAGCAAGGAGGGTAAATGACCCTGCCAAGATGGTGCCGCCACGGTGCCACGGTGCACCCCGACCTGGGGATGCGGTTGGCCGGACAGGAAGGGGAAGGTGTGGCGACAACGTGGGCGAGCAGGCCTGGGTCATGCTTTCCGCACATTCTTATCGCTCATCCGCCCAGCTCCAGGCGGCAGCAGCCCAGGTCGAGCACATCGGCAGTTTGCCCGCCCTCCGCGGGTCGGAAGATGTCGGGGTGCAGCGAATAGACGACGAACTTGCCCTGTTTCTCATCGCAAACCAGGCCGGCGTGGCGCAGGACGCCGAGGTGGTGCGAGACGTTGGCAATCTCGCTGCCGAGCAACTCGGTCAGGGCGCTGACGTGCTTGGGACCGGTCTGGAGGCACTGAATGATCTTCAGCCGCTCGGGGTCGGCCAGCGCCTTGAGCCGCTTGGCGCAGGCGGCGGACTGGAGTTCATCTTGCATGGCGGGATCGTCCGTGGGACCGGCACTCAGGCGCCGACCAGGCGCCCGGCGTTAGCATAGGTTTTCCGCACGGCGGTCGCAACGGCACTCACCTCGGCCTCGGGTTCCAGCAGGATCGGATGGTGCAGGACGACGGCCCCGTGGTGGGCGCGATCCGCCACGGCCAGGGCGCCGACACGACGGAAGCGGCTGGGCGAACGGCCGACGTGGAGCGCCCGGAAGCCTTCGTCGAAGGCCATCCCCTCGGCCCGCAGCGCTGCGACGAAGCGCTGCCGGCTCAGGCCGAACGACCCCTCATCGTACTGGAAGCCGACCTTGTAATAGCCGGACAAGCTGTGAGCCGGTGCCAGCGGACAAATTCCGGGAATCGCGTGCATGAGCTGAATCAGTGTGCGGACATTGTTGGCCCGGCGCTCGTTGTACAGCTGTAGCTTGTCGATCTGCGGCAGCAGAGCCGCCGCTTGCAACTCCGACAGCGGACAGACGAGGTTGCCGCGCATCTGCGCAGAGCCGGGCCCGCTGATGCACGTCGGCGTGGCGGGTGAGGAGGGCTCCGCCGCGGCCGGCGGTTAGCAGCTTGGACCCGCCGAAGCTCAGGATGCCCACATCGCCCCACGTCCCGGCGCGCCGGCCCTGGACGAACACCCCTGGGCACTGGGCTGCGTCCTCAATGACGTGCAGGCCCCGCACGCCGGCAAACTCCATCAGCGGGGCCATCGGCACTTGTCCGCCGTGCAAATGCGACGCGATGATGGCTTTCGTCGCCGTGCTCACGGCCTCCGGCAGCGCGTCGAGCGACATCTGCCAGCTCGCCGGGTCAAGATCGACCAGCACCGGCGTCGCCCCGACGGCATGGACGTTGAGGAAGTTGCCGGGATAGTCGTAAGCGGACAGGATCACTTCATCGCCGGGCCCCACCTTGAGCGCCCGGAGGGCCAGTTCCACCGCGAAGGTGCCGCTGCCGCAGGTCAGCACATGGCCGATATCGTGATACTCCGCGAGTCGCTCTTCCAGGCGAGTGACGAAGGCGCCGTGATATTTCCCCCAGGAGCCGTCCGCGAAGGCCGCCTGAAGCGCGCGCAGCACGTCCTCATCGCGGGGCGGCCAGTCGGGCGGCCCCTGGGGACGGACGGGCGGTCCGCCGAGGAGGGCGGGCAGGGAATTGTCAGGGATGGTCATGATGAGCCACCTGCCCTGCGCGGATGGCGGCCCCGTCGATTGGGATGTCGCGCGCCATTTGTTCTTTCAAGTCGCGCAACTATCACGTCAATACAGTTCGATGACATGCTCCCCGCCGTGTGCCGGATTGCCGATCAGGCGCTGGCCGCTGGGATCCACCACGAAGTCGAGTAATTCCAGGGGTACCTGCCCGATCAGCACCGGGCAGTCGTCGGGTATCTCCACCACGTCACAGGTGCAATCTCGACCCTGCACCGTCAGGCGGACGGTGCCGAACACCCCCAGTGTGGTGGGGCCAGCGCTAGTGCGGGCATCGCGGCGCCGCAGGGGCTTCAACCCGAGCTGGGCCACCAGTCGCTGGGGCAGCGAAAGTGTGGAGGCTCCGGTATCAACGAGCGCATCCGCCACGTCCACGCTGCGGACCGCCTCCGGCGTGCGGGCCCCCAGGCTGACTTCGTGCAGATCGAAGACGTTCTCTACCCGTGCTGGCACTAACACCTTACCCATCGCGTTCGCCTCCATGTCTGTTTCCTCCGGCACAGGGCATGCGGCTATGTTGGCTATTGTACCCGGTTGAGACACCAGTTTGGTCACCGCCCATCACGGCTTCCCCGCCCGCTGCGCCAGCAGATACGCCATCAGGTGATTGAACTCAGCCTCCGGCACCTGGTCGGCGAAGTTGGCCGGCATCGGCGAGAGCTGCGACACGACGCGCTCTTCCACCGCCTTCTTCGGCACGCGCACCTCCTTGCCCTGGGCGTCGGCCAGGACGTAGACCTCGCCCTCTTCCTTCAGCAGCAATCCGGCGGCAACCTGGCCGCTCTTGAGGTTCAGGGTTGTCAGGCGAAAGGCCTGATCGACGTTGCGGTTCGGGTCGAGCACGTCCTCCAGCACGCGATCGAGGCCGCGCATGCCGATGCCGTCGAGTTGCGGGCCGATGCGGGCACCCTTGCCGGCGAGCTGATGGCAGGCGCTGCAATGCTTCTCGAAGACCTTGGCCCCCTGGGCTGGATCGGCGGCGCTGGCGGTGAAGGCAGTGCGCCGGCGCGCCGAGCAGGGCCTGCACGCGCTGGTCGGCCGGCGGCAAGCCCCTGGTCAACTGGGCCGCCCGGGCCACCACGCCGGGGAAGCTGCTCCGCGACACCCGCGGCTCGATCCCCGGCTCGCGCAGCAAGCGCGGCGAGGCCTTGCCTGCCGCGATGGCGTCCAGAAGCTGCTCGGTCCCCTCGCGGCTGCCGAGCAGATCGCTGGCGATCACGGTCTGCAAGGGGGCCGGAGCGGTGGGCAGCCCTTGGACAAGTTGCGCCAGGGCCGCGGGCCGATTGAGCCGAGCCAGCATGCCGGAGGCCTGCTGCCGTAGCGGCATCGGCTCGGCGGCGTTGGCCAGCAGGCGGCCCAGCAGGGGGGCGTGGTTCGTCGGGTCGATGGCCACCAGGCTGTTCAGGGCGGCCAGGCGCTGGTTCTCCGGCGTCTTGGTCGATTCGGCCAGGGTGATGAGTCGGGGTTGGGTGTCCGCCAGCCGCAGGGCGCCGGCCAGGGTGATGCCGGCAGTGACCTCGCTGGCCGCGGGCGAGGCCAGCAGGCGATGGGCTAGAACGCTGGCCCACAGCCGGGCCTCGTTGCTCAGGGTGCCGCCACGCTCCTGCGTCCCCTGCTCGAAGGCCCGGAACAAGACGAATTGCCGTTCGGGCGCCGTCACGTCCTGGCGTAATAGCCCCAGGAGCGCGTCGGTGGTGGGCTTGGCGCCGTAGCGGGCGATATGACGGATGACGGAGGCGACGGCCTCCCCCGGCAGCGGCGGCTTGAGCGTTCCGAGCAGGAACGCCGCTGCTTCCGGCGTCGGCACGCCCAGGGCCACGTCGGCGATGGGGCCGCGCCCGTTTTCCGGCAGGGAGGCGACCGTCTTCCACGCCTCCGGCAAGCGGAGGGTATCGCGCAGGGCCATCCGCAGTACGTGAATCAGATGCGTGTCGTCCCCGGGGGCGTCGCGGCGCAGGTCGAGCAACAGTTGCAAGTTTTCCGGTGCGGGATGCCGACCGAGGGCATCCGCGGCAGCGCGACGGACGAATGGGTCCGGATCTTTCAGTGCCGCCACCACCAGGTCGCGCAGCCCCGTCGACCATTGAATGCGCTCCCCGAGAACTCGCTGGGCATGGACGCGCACGCCGCGGTCGATGTCGTTGGCGGCCGCAGTCAGCGTCCGCTCATCCAGCGCACCGCTGCGTTCCAGGACCCACAACCCGTGCATGCGCTGGAACGGGGCCGAGTCGGGCCACATCACGGCCCGCACCGCCTCGACTCCAGCCGGCCCGCGCTCGACCAGCTGGTTGGTCGCCAGCATCCGCACGGCCAGGTTCGGATGGGCCAGGTCGGCGGCCAACTCCTTGACGCTGGCCCGCGTCAGGTCCGCCACGGGGCCGAGCGGTTTGATCCGTCCATCCGTGCCGCGGCAGACGATCCGCCAGATGCGGCCCCGTTCGCGGTCGCGCCCTGGGTGCGTCAACGGCACCTCGTAATGGCCGATGATCCGGTTGTAGAAGTCCGCGATATACAGCGCGCCGTCCGGCCCGAGCGTGACCGACACCGGCCGGAACCAGCGATCGTCGCAAAGCAGGAAGTCGGCCTTCGTGGCCCGGCGCTGGAGCCGTGCCATTCCAGGCGGAACTGGTTGACGCGGTTGGTCACCACGTCGCCGATGTAGCAGGCATCGCGGTAAGCCGGCGGGTAATAGTCGGCCGCATAGTAGGCGATGCCGGCGATGGCCGTCGAATCGTCGTAGCGCGAGATTGTCTCCGGCCCGAAGCCCAGGCCGTCGTGCGGCTTGCCGAAGCTGGGGTAATAGGCCCCGCGCAACAACTGGTAGATCGGCTGCGTGTGACAGTCGGCCGAGTAGAGGTTGCCCAGCGGATCGAAGCAAAGACCAAACGGATTGACCTGGCCCCAGGTCCACTGCTCCAGGTGCGACCCGTCGGGCCGCATGCGGTAGGTGTTCCCCGACTGCATGGTGATCGGCCGGCCGTCGGCCCCCTTCACCTGCGAGGTGTTGCTGAACCCGTGGCAGGCGTAAACCCAGCCGTCGAACCCCCAGGTGAACGAGTTGGTCATGCCGTGCGTGTCGGCAAAGCCGTAGGCGGCGTAGAGTGGCTCCCGCCGATCCGCCTTGCCGTCGCCGTCCGTGTCGGTCAGACGGTACACATCCGGGATGCTGAGGGCGAGGGCGCTGTCCCCCTTGCCGCCGACGGTCACCGGCAGCACGCCAATGGGGATGTGCAGTCCATCGGCAAAGGTGCTGATCTTGCGGGCCCGGCCATCCTCGGCGAAGTCCTCGAGGATCTTGATCGAGTCCTTCCCTTTCAGCGGCAGAGTCGGAAACGGATACTCGACCGTTTCGCTCACCCACAGCCGGCCGCGGGCATCGAAGGCCATGTTGAGCGGCTTGTGGATGTCCGGCTCGGCCGCCACGAGCTGCATCTCGAACCCGGGCGGCAGACGGAATGTCTTCCGCTCGTCGGCGGGGCTCTTCGGAGCGCCCGGGGCGATGTTGTCTCCATAGGGATCGGCTGGGTTTTGCGATCGGCCGGGGACGGCGAGCAGGGTGGCTAGGAAAGCGGCCGCAAGCAGGCCACGACGAGCAACTGGCGCAACGGTGAGTTTCATGGTTCCTGGAGAGATTGGAGGGTGCGCGGGGGCGGGTCTGGGGCTCCGGTATCCTACGCCGCAACCGCCGATTGTGCAGCGCCAGGGGGCCGCCAGTTGGTGTTGCCTCGGCGCAATCGTCTGGCTATAAGCCCCGCCTTCCTACACACGATCTCGCGCAAGGACAGGGGGCGACGGCTCTCGGGGGAGGTGCCGCGCCCGGGGACGGTTCGCCGGAGAGGGGGGAGCATGCCGGCCATCGGGGTGCTGAGCCAGATTGTCGATAACGAAGCGCTGACGCGGGGATTGGCCGATCCGGAAGCGCGCATGCTGGTCGAGTGGCTCGTCGAGCAGACGGAGCGCCGGGCCAGCAACGGAGCCTCGGCGGAGGAACTGGAGGCGCTGGTGGCGCGGCTGTGTCGGCGGGCGCGCGCACTGGCCCGATTCGTGAGCCTCTGGTGTCACGAGGGGGGCCGGCGAGCGGCCTGCCAGCTGGCCGCCGTCGAACGCTTCGCCTGGGAACTGCCCACGCGCGCGGTCGACCCGTGTGAGCTGATGCAGGAGATTTTGCAAGTCGAGGGGGAAGCGCAGGACCGTGTTTAGCCGCCGCCCGCTGGGCGGCGGCTAAACAGTGGGTATGGTCAACGCTTGGAGAACTGGAAGCTCTTGCGGGCGCCCTTGCGGCCGTACTTCTTGCGTTCCTTCATGCGGCCGTCGCGGGTCAGGTAGCCGGAATCGCGCAGCTTCTTGGCGATGCCGCCGGCCTCGGGCGTTTCAGCCTGGCCGTCGGCGGCGGGAGCGCCGGACGGTTCGCTCGGAATGCCAAACATGTCCTTGAGGGCGCGGGCGATGCCCTGCGAAGCAGCGCCGCCCTGCCCCGTGAAACCTCCGCCTCGGATAGTGATGATCACGTCCAGGCGCTTGCGCATGTCGGTCAGCTCTAACGGGCCGTACACCGCCGCCCGGTCCTTATCCTCCGTGAAATACTGTTCCACGGTCTTGCCGTTGATGGTAACGGTGCCAGTGCCTTCGGTGAGGCGGACCCGGGCGACGGCGGTCTTGCGCCGGCCGGTGCCCAGGTGATACTGCTTCTTCGCCTTGACGTCTGCCACGATCGAGGTCTCCGCGTTACAGTTCGAGCTTGAGTTCCTGCGGCATCTGGGCCTGGTGCGGGTGGGTCGGGCCGACGTAGAGCTTCAGCTTGGTCATTTGCTGCCGCCCCAGCTTGTTCCGCGGCACCATGCGCTTGACCGCTTCGTACAGGATTCGTTCCGGGCGCGGGCCGGCCAGCACCTGGCGGGCGGTCTGCACCTTCAGACCGCCGGGGTAATGGCTGTAGAGCTGATACGTTTCGGTATCCCATTTCTTGCCTGTGAAGCGCACCTTCTCGGCGTTGATGACGATGACGAACTCGCCGGTATCGACGTGTGGCGTGTATTCCGGCCGATGCTTGCCGCGCAGCACGTTGGCGATCTGCACCGCCAGCCGGCCGACGACCTGATCGGTGCCGTCGATCACGAACCAGCGCGGCGCCATCTCGCCCCGGGGGCCGATCAGCTTGCCGTCGCCCTGCCTTTTCGCCATGAACGTGGACATGGACACTTCCCGCGATTTTCGAGGCCGCTTTGCCAAAGCGGTAATCTTAAGAGGGGCGGCATAGGCGTCAAGGGGGCCTCATTCACTTCGGCCGATTCGGCAGCGCCTGCCACGAGCGCCTGCCATGCTTGGCAGGCGCTCAATGTTCCACAACTGCCTGTGCTCATTTGATGTTGCGGTGCACAGATCGAGCGCCTGCCACATTGTGTGGGGTACTGGGGGGGCTGGCAGGTACTTCCCCGTCAATCCTCAATGACCCACTCCGCCTCGCCGAAACTCGCCTCCCCCAGCCGCCACCCCCGCACCACCCGGCTCTCCCCCTGCAATGACACGATAAAGTGCACCACCTCCGCCCCGTAGAAGTTCCGCTCCAGGTCGGTGCGGCTTGGCACCGGCTCCGAGGTGGGGTGCGAGTGGTAGATCGCTAGCAGTTCCGTCCCCTGCTCGCGCATGTCCTTGAAGGCCGCGAACAGCGCCTTTGGCGCCGATTCATACCGCACCGGGCTGGCCAGGGCATTGGTCAGCGGATAGCGGTGCGTCACCCGGCCGTCGCGTCCGGCCAGCAGACCGCAGCACTCGTGAGGTTGCTCCGCAACGGCCTGCGCGAGCATTTCGTCCCACAGATGGCGCCGAATTTGCAACTTTCCGGCAAGTGACATTGACAACCCTACCTGTTCTGCCGATGCTGGAGGTCTTTCCGACGCTGAGGTTCGGGCTGTCCCGGCAAACTGGAAAAGTGCCGGGACTGTTTCTTTTTGTAGAGGATGCAACGCGGCCATGCTCCGGGACAAGGTCATTCTGGCGTACAGCGGCGGCCTGGACACCTCGGTCATGGTGCCCTGGATCGGCGAAAAGTACAACCTCGAAGTGGTCACCTTCACGGTGGACCTGGGCCAGGGCGAGGACATCGAGCAGCATCCGCCAAAAGGCCCTCAAAACCGGTGCAGTCGATGCCGTCGCCCTGGATGCCCGCAACCTCTTCGTCGATCACTTCGTCTGGCCCGCCCTGATGGCCGGTGCCGTTTACGAAGGGAAGTACCCGCTCGCCACCGCCCTGGGCCGGCCGCTCATCGCCAAGCTGATGGTCGATACCGCCCGCAAGCATGGGGCCAAGGCCGTGGCCCACGGCTGCACCGGCAAGGGGAACGACCAGGTCCGCTTCGATGTCACTTTCCAGACGCTGGCCCCCGACCTGCAAATCATCGCCCCGGTACGCGAGTGGAAGATGACGCGCCCGGAAGAGATCGAGTTCGCCCGGAAGCACGGCATTCCGGTCGAGGCGACCAAGGAAAGCCCGTACAGCCTCGACCTGAACCTGTGGGGCCGAAGCTGCGAGGCCGGCGTCCTGGAGGACCCCTGGGAGGAGCCGCCCGAAGGGGCCTTTGGCTGGACCGTTGCCCCGGAAAAAGCGCCCGACCAGCCGGAGTATCTTGAGATAGAGTTCGAGCAGGGCCGGCCCATCGGGCTCAACGGCGACAGCCTCGACGGCGTCCCGCTCATCGAACGGCTGAACAAGGTCGGCGGCAAGCACGGTGTGGGCCGCATCGATCATGTCGAGAACCGCCTGGTCGGCATCAAGAGCCGCGAGCTGTACGAGGCGCCGGCCGCCGTCATCCTGCACGAGGCCCACCGCGAGCTGGAGTCGCTGGTGCTGAGCAAGCAGGCCGCCCGCTTCAAAACGCTACGTCGCCCAGGAATACGCGGACATCATCTACAACGGGCTCTGGTTCAACGCCTTCCACCAGGACCTGTTCGCCTTCGTGGCGAGCAACCAGCGCTTCGTTT
This sequence comes from uncultured Planctomycetota bacterium, assembly GCA_963827935.1. GTDB lineage: Bacteria > Planctomycetota > Planctomycetia > Gemmatales > Gemmataceae > DATFNV01. The sequence goes on from CAWHCN010000011.1 coordinate 768,366, forward strand.
CGGGGTTCGTGCGGGTGAAGTTGTTCAAGGGGAAGGCGACCGTGGTCGGCAGGCGCAGCGAGAACAGCCTCTACAGCAAGAAGCTGGCGACTTACGAGAGCGGCGATGTGTTCGATCACGATGCGGCCAAGGGATTCATCCGCCTATGGGGCCTGGGGCAGCAGACGCAGGCCCGGCAACAGCTACTCAAGGGCGGCCGCGGGTTCGACATGCCGGGACTACCCGGACCGGGGAAGTGAGGTTGGCCGCGACCCGGAGGGGAGCGCTGGTTGACCGGGAAGTGAAGGTGCCATCATGGGTAACGACGTCATGGGCCTAGAAGAGCTGGCCACTTACTTGCATCGCGACGTGCGCGAGGTGAGCAAGATGGCCAGCCGTGGCTACCTGCCGGGCCAGAAGGTCGCCGGCAACTGGCGCTTCCACCGCGTCGAGATCAATCACTGGCTGGAGGGGCAGCTGTCGGGCTATACCGAACAGCAGCTCACCGCCGTCGAGGCGGGCAGCGACCGCAATCCGGAGTATGAGCCGCTGCTGGCCGAATTCCTGGCCGAGACCGCCGTTGCCGTGCCGCTACCCGCCAGCACCCGAGTTTCCGTTCTGCGCGAGTTGGTCAACCTGGCCGAGCGCTCCTGGCAGGTTTACGACGCCTCGGCCCTGCTCGAAGCGATCCGCCAGCGCGAAGATACGGGCAGCACCGCCCTGCCGACCGGCGTGGCCATCCCGCACCCGCACCGTCCGTTGCCGAACGCCCTGGGCGAAGCCGTCATTGCCTTTGGCAGGACCGCTTCCGGCATCCCATTCGGAGCCGAGCGCGGCGGGCTGACCGATCTCTTCTTCCTGGTGGCCTGCCGCGACGATCGCACGCACATGCGCGTCCTGGCTCGACTCTCCCGACTCTTGCTGCGGCCCGGTTTTGTCGATGAGCTGCGTACCGCCGACACGCCGGGCGACGCCTGGGAACGCATCCTGAACGAAGAACGCCAGCTCCTGTCGTAACGAAACTGGCGAGCGGGGGGCGTAAGCCCCCCGGTGAGGAAAAACCGGGGGGCTTACGCCCCCCGTTCGCCTTCAGTCCGAAAGAACCCCAGGTGCAATTCGGCGTGGCGCAAATTGATCGCTACCCATTCCTCGTGCGTCAGTGGACCGAAGATGGCGTTGGGGGCCGTGGGCGCCTCGGTTTTCAGGCGTTCCAGCACGCGCTGGAATCGCCCCTGCGCTTCCTCCAGCGGCATCACCTCGGTCGCCAGCGTTCCGCCGGCGACGCCCGGGATCACGACGCCGGCCCGCATCGACCCGTACATGAAGTTGCGCTTGTTGCGGAGTTTCAAGATCCAGCGGATGAAAAAAGGGGGTTTGAGCGGCGTCCCTGTATAGCTGTATTCGGCCCAGACCGCCACGTGCCCGAGGGCCTGCCCCAGGGTCCAGTTCCCCAGGCGGCGAAGGCGGCCCGCCTTTTCCGCCTCCACCAGGCGGTCGGCCTCAGCCAGGGCCTGGTCCAGCGAATCGAAATGCAGCAGGCGACGATCGGCCACCTTGGACGTATCCACGGGCCGCGCCGCTGCATCGGTTGGGTTGCTCATGGGCACCTCCACATTGGCCAGGGAACCGCAACGCGGTGGCTCCGCGCACCGGACCACGCCGCGGTGGCATTGTATTAGCTGGAAGGCGGGCGCTGCGGCATTGGAATCCGTTGTTGCGTGGAAGGCGGCTGCGCTGAGATGGCGAGAGAAGGATCTTCACCGATTCCGATTACCCCTTGACAACCGTCACCCCCGGGCGGGGGAGGCAACTTCTTGGTCGACCCGGCGCCGCGGCTCCGTCTCCTTCCGCCTGACGACCTTCCCTCCAGGGAGCTGCGCCAAAGGAAGGCCATGTACCGGTTGTCTTTGTCCAGGGCGACGACCTGCAGGACGACGTAGAACGCATTGCCACGGTCGTCCCGAACGCGCTCCAGATAGACATTCCCCTCGACCGCTTTTGCGTTGTCAATAACAAGGCCGGGGTGGTCGATGCTGATCTTCGCTGGGTCCGGGTCCTTCTCGAAATCTGCTTTGCCGAGTTCGACGACCAGGTTGTGCTGGCCGTTCAGCATGTTGATCTGGAACTTGGCCCCGTCGCCGTTGTCGAATAGGAGCTGCACGTCGTTGAAGTGCTTCTTCTCGTCGCTGGTTCGGTAGATGAAGCTGTACGCGGAGTGTTTGTAATCGCCACCGGCGTATTTCGCCCGAGAATGCAGTACGACCAGGGAATACGTCTCAGCCAGCGCCTTCAACTTGTCATTCTTGTCGAGGCGGGCGCGAACGTCCTTCTCCCACTGCTGAAGCAGGGGCCCAACGTCCGGCTTCTCATTGGTCTGAGCGCCACTGGGAGGCGAAACCGCCAGCAGTAGCAGGGCTGCCAAGACCGCAGCTGTTGAGCGACGCGATGGGACCGGGGTACTCATCGAGGTATGCTCCTTTGGGCATCGGCCGCCGTGATCGGCTTTCAAGCGGCCACAACCGGTGGGCGGCGACTTCCAAAACCGAGTTTAGACCGCCTCCAAACCGCCTGCAAGGTAATTCCGCCCTTTCGAGTCCAGATTTCCATGACTTCAACGTGCTGAGCGCGCCTCAGCCCCGACGGCAAGCGCCTGGCCAGCGGCAGCGACGATGGGCGCGTTCTGAAGGAGCGATTGGAACGCTGCGAGGCGACCCTGCGCAAACCCTGAAAACGCCAACGCCCCCCGGATGCTCACGCCGGGGGGCGTTGATCGTCTTGAGTGGAGGCGCCGGGAATTGAACCCGGGTCCCGTCCGCCGCAAGAATCGGCCGGCAAACAGGTTGCGCCAGAGGCCCCCGAACACTTGGCCCAAACCTTGGCCCGTGAATCGCAAAAACCGACCCCGGCCGACCCCGCCGACGCCCTCGACCCGGCCGCGTTCGTCGGCATCCTGGCCCGGCTGCCGGAAGCCGAGCGGCTGGCGGGACTGGACGCCCTGGCGGACGCCCTGCGCGGACTGCCGCTGGCCGAACGGGCGGCCCTGGCCGCGAAGCTGCTACGGTAACGGGCGACCCGGGAGAGGGAGTGGCCGACTATGGCCGAGATTGGCCGACGAAAAGGCGATGCCGCCCTGGCGCTGGCCCTGGCATCCGGGGCAACCATTCGGGATGCCGCCGCCGCGGCCGGCGTCGGCGAGAGAACCGCGACCCGGCGCTGGGCTGACGCTGCCTTCCGTCGGCACGTTGGCGAGCTGCGAGGCGACATGGTAGGGCGGGCCCTGGGGCGATGGCCGACGGCATGGCCGACGCCGCCGCGAAGCTGCGGGAGCTGCTGACCGCTGAAAGCGAATCGGTCCGCCTGGGGGCGGCCCGGGCGCTGCTGGAGCTGGGGACGAAGTTGCGGGACAGTGTAGAACTGGAAGCGCGGCTCGCCGCCCTGGAGCAACGCCACGAAGGGGGAAAGAAACCATGAGCATCAGCAATCGTCTTGCGGCGCTGGAGCGGTCCTCCAGCGATGGGCGCTGTCCCGAGTGCAAGCCCTACCTCGTCATACTCAGCAAGGGCGAGAAAGCGCCTCTCTGCCCACGTTGCGGCCGGCCGCAGGCCGCGATTGTGATTGAGGAAGTTGTCGTCGCCGCCGCGGACCTCCGGCGGAAGGATCAGGGGGAAGGCCCATGAATCGACTCTCTTGCCGCCTGGCTCGGTTGGAACAGGCGGCCCGTCAGGACTTTCCCAGCGTGTCGATTGCCGTGGTCGAACAAGACGGGCGCGTAAAGCAACTGCTGATGCGTGACGGCACCATTCGGCCGGCGCCGGCGGGTATGACCGCGGCCGACCTGCGCGGGCCGGTAAAGCTGATCGCCGGGTTCGATCTGAACGACCTTTGACGCACCGTTCCTATCGGCCCGCGCCGACGGGGGGGGGCCGGCAGACCGACAGCCCCGCCCGCGTTGGCGCCAGTGCCAGGCGGGCGACCGGCCGCAGGCGGGCCCATCACCGCCATCGTCAACGGCAGACGCCGGTTTTTCTGCTGGCTTCTGCCAGCAACGGCTGATAAAAGTGAGCTTAGCCAGCGACATCGCGTCGATGGCCAGTTTCGTTGACCAGAGGACCGCCACCCCACTGCCGGCCCATCCGGGCCGGTGACAACCCGAAGACTCGCGTGAGTCGAGCGCTGCTTCAAGAGAAACCGCCAACCTGGACCGCAAGGCCCTTGTATCTCGTTTGGAAGAGGCAGCACTTCGCCGCGCCCCGCAAGGGGCGCCGGCCTTGTGCTGTTCTTCCATGCCCCTTGGCGGGGGCCTCTTGAGCGGTGCCGGGTTCGGTGCTCCTCCCCTTTCGGAGACTCAAGAATGCGCGTTGCCTCCCTCCTGTCCGCCATCTTGTTCACCGTGCTCCCCATCGCCTGTGCCGGTACTGCTACGACGCAGAAGACAGCGACACCTGCGACCAGCAGACCTGCGGAAGTTGCCCTTGAATCCAAACCCATCCCGGAAACAGAAGACCGGGCCGCGAAGGACAAAGCGGCGCTGGAAGCCAGGGAGAAGCGGGAGAAGGACCAGCGAGAGGCTCTGGCCAAGGCGGCGGAAGCCGCCAGGGTCAAGGCGGAACGGGATGCTAAAGCTAAGGCCGCCCTGACGGCGGACCTGACGACTCGGCTGGCGGATGCATTGCTCGCGGAGGCCACGGCCAAGGATCGAGCCAAGGACGCTCGCGCCAAGGCCGATGCCGCCACCGAGAAGGCCGATCAGGCGGAGATGAACTACCGCAGAAACTCTTCAGGATTCCGACAGCGGGATGCGAAAGGGATGTACGAGAGTATTCGGGATGGTATAAGGGCTGGAACGGTTGAAACAGCTGTAAAGGAAGCCAAGGAGGCGGCCAGCAACGCTCAAAAAGCTGATGCGGCCTTGACGCAGGCAACGCAAGCGTTAGCTGGTATTCGATCCGAGATCCGGCGGGCGGGCCTGCCCCTAGACACAATCGAGGCGGCTGCCCAGGTGGAGCGAGCGGCCAAGGAGAAGAAGGCACAGGCGGCAGAGCAAGCCTCACGCGCGCGGGAACGAGAAGCCCGTGACCGCGCAACAGCGGAGCAAACCAAAGAGCTTATCCGCAAGCGAGAGGTAGCAAGAGAGAAGAAAGCGCTGGCCGAGCAGAAGAAGGCCGCCGAATTAGCCGAAGAGCGGGCCAGCGCGAACGTGAAATTTGCAAAGAAGCTCATCGAGGAGGGTCAAGAGGACCTGCGCTGAACGCCTGAAGAAGGTGATAGACGATACTCCGGACACCAAGGGGGCCAAGGACGCCGCCGCCTTGCTTAAGGCAATGGACAAGGCCGCAAAGCCAGCGGATGGGAAGGAACGCGAAACACAGGACAAAACGAATGCCCCGGCGAAGGACAAAGAGAAGGCAGCGGGCAAGGTGACGACTGCCAAGCGCCTGTTGGAAGATGCAAAAGAGGCCCACCGGCAGGGCGATCGCCAGGAAGAGGATCGGCTGAGGCAGGGGGCGAAAGCTCTGTTGCAAGAGGTCGTGGACAAGTTCCCCGGGACGCCAGCGCTTGACGAGGCCAAGAAGTTGCTGGACGACCTGTGACGCCATCAGCGCCCGGTCAGGCGGGTTGTACGGAAGCCGGGATGATGTTTGACAGGAATTGTTTCATTCCAGAACCGGCCGGCGCACTCGGTCCTCCCGCCCCGCGGCACCTGGCGGCACTTCAGGCGGGGGCCCCGGCGCCCGGAGGCACCAGGCAGGGGATGACATCGGCCGACTGGATGTCGGAGGAGCTGCCCCATGATCGCGATGCACTGCACCGAATGCGCCAACGGCTACGAGGTCGATGACGACCTGGCAGGGCGCTGCGTGCGTTGCCCGGAATGCGAAGCCTTCCTGCGTGTCCCCAGCAAGGCGGTCGCCACCGCGCCGCCAGCGCCGCCTCCCGTCCGTGTCCCGCATCGAAACGATCATGGAGCCGCAAAGGGCGCAAAGGACTATCGCCCCGCAAATAAGGCCGGAATGATGGGACTGCCGCCCCTCTGGCTGGGGGTCGGCGCAGCCGGCGCGGGGATCGTTCTGCTTTGCTGCGTGTGCTGCATCGCATTTCTGCTGACCAGGCCCGCGACTACCGCAGAAGACGGCAAGGCGACCGACACCGCGGAGCGGGTGATCGCCGAAAACAAAACCTCACAGGAAACAGAGCAAGCGGCGAAGGAGAAGGCCCGACGGGAGGCTGAGGCCGAAAAAGAAAAGGCAGAGAAGGCCGAAAGGGAGGTCAAGGCCGAACAGGAGGCGACGGAAAAGGCCGAACGTGAGGCCAGGGAAAAAACCGAACGTGAGGCCAGGGGAAAAGCTCATCCGAGTATCTCCTACCGCATTGTCCGTGAATGGAGCATCCCAAACGGCGGCTATGGCAGAGAGGTCGTGATCGCTCCGATCCACCGGAACGAGAAAGACATGAAAGCACTTGGTGACCAATTCCGCCAGGATACCAAAAACGACCGGAACGCTTTCATAACCGTCTACGATGACGAGATAGCTTGGCGCATGCCAAGGACGCCGTGGCGGATCGGTTAGGCGACAAGGACCTGGCTTATCACGATAAACACATGATTGGCGACTACGCGAAACGCCAACACAGGCTTTCACGTCTTCAACATCTTCTTGGATGGGATTGACGGTCAAGTCATCGAGGTCAAGTACTAAGCCGGCTACGGATTCTCATGTGGCCAACGCTGGCGGTGGACGCCCAGCAAGCGAAGTTCGATGGCCAGCCGCCGTGCCGTCATCACGAAATACTCAGGAACGCAAGGGGCCGGCCCCGTAAGCAACCCGTAACAAGCGGGGGAAGTTGTACCGCGTCAGGTCCACTGCGCTTACAATCACAGCGGGCAAGACCGCCGGGACGCCGGCGGTCTAAGGCCCGGCCGGTCCCGCTGGTCGCTCCATCCCAGAGGCGACCGGCCGGCGCCGGCCCTGATGGAGCAACCTGATGCCGCGGCCTAATCCCGCCAGCACTTCTGCCCGCACGGTTCTTGAGCTGTTTCGTCAGCTCCAGGTACGTCAGGCGCGTGGCAAGCGAGTGGCCACGGTGCCCTGGGGCGCGAGGCCCTGGCGCTGAGCGCCTCATTGCAGTCTGCAAGAAAGAGTATGGAACGGGCCTAACGGTCGAGAGCCTGAACCGCCTTATAGGCGCGTTGGCTTTGAGGCAACCGTGCGAGGATGGTTTGGGGGCGCGTTAACCAAATGACCTTAGAGGAATTCGCAGGGCATTGGCGCCGCACAAGCCTCGGGTGTCGGCCCCGCCTGGGAAACCGAGTAAGGACCGGCAGAACGATGTTATTGCCGCGATTGTTTCCGCGGGAACCCCACTGACTCGGCCGGAACTGATTAAGGCAATGAGGCTGAAGACCGAAGGGAAACTAGGGCATCAGCTTGCCTGGATGGTCAAAGAGAAGATTTTGGTGAACATTCCAGCACGCGGTTACTGGCCGACTAACCGCCCCGTGCCGGGATAGCCGTGTGACCGATCCGTGTGACCTCCGTGTGACCGTCACACCGCGGTCATACCATACCGCAAATGGGCCGTTATCGTTAGGGCAATGGAGGCCCGAACGATGACGCCGATTACACCTGCCGACCCGCTCTATCACCTTTCCCGACCCCGACACCATTCGCGCCGCTATCGACGTGGCCGATGAACACGTGCCTCCGTGCGGCTACTCCGCCTGTGCTGCGGTTCCGTCTTCACCTAACGACCGCGGGACCGCCTGTCGATTCCGGCGATGGAGAAAAGCAAGGGGGAAGGCAATGGACGCTGAACCCTTATTGCTGACTGACGTTCAAGCCGCCGGCCTGGCCGCCGTGAGCCAAGGCCGCACCGCACCGCCTCCGCGCCGGGTAGCGCTGCCGCCAGCGCTCCGCCTGGGCCGTGCCGTCCGCGGGCGTTGCGCTGACGTGCTCCTATGGGTTGAATGGGGTTGCCCCGATGCGCGAGAGTTTGCCGCCCGGATGGCTGCCGCCGGCCGGCGGGCCGCCCGGATCGTGGGATGACGGATACGCCACGGGCCGGATATGCGGTCCGGCCCGTGGCATTGACGGCGCTCTTGTCAGTGAGGATTGCTTCATCATGGCTGAATCCAACGGGGAATGCAACGGCATCGCCAACCGCCGGTTGATGCCGCAGCACCTGGCCGATCTTCGCAAGAGCGGGCTGAGCGACGCAACAGATTGCCGCGTGCGGTTTCCATTCGTTGCAAGTGCCGGCAGCGTGCAAGACGTATTGCACTGGAAGCGATACCGCGGCGAACTGGGGCCGTGTCTGGGCATTCCGTTCCCCGATGCCGAGGGGAAGCCCACCGGATACTGCCGCCTGAAGCCCGACAGCCCGCGCAAGGGCAAGGAAGACGGCAAGCCGATCAAGTACGAATCGCCCAAAGGGTTCAAGCAATCGCGCCTACTTCCCGCCCGGACGCTGGCCGCCTTGAAAGATCCATCGGCCCCGCTGATGATCACCGAAGGCGAGAAGAAAGCGGCCAAGGCCGATCAAGAGGGGTTCCCGTGCATCGGGCTTGTCGGCGTCTACGGCTGGCAAAAGAAACGGGCCAAGGACAAGGACGGCAAGCCGCAAGGCGAGCGTGAATTGATCGACGATCTTGCGGCTATCGCCTGGCAAGGCCGGCCCGTCTATCTCTGTTTCGATTCCGACGCCGCCACAAACCCAAACGTCCGCATGGCCGAATGGCACTTGGCCGAGACCCTGACACGCCATGGCGCCATCGTCAACGTCGTCCGCCTTCCCAAGGGGAACCCGGACCGGACGGCACGCCGGCCAAGGTCGGCCTGGACGATTTCCTTGTGGCCCACGGGCCGGACGCCTTCCGCGAATTGCTGGCCGCCGCGGTTGACCCGACGCCGCCGGAAAAGGGATTGACGCCGAACGAAGCCGCAGACGATCCGCACCGCCTGGCCCGGCTCTTCATCGGCGAACGCTGCCAGCACGCTGACGGCCTGACTCTTCGTTTCTGGCGCGAAGAGTGGAACCGCTGGGACGGTTCGGCCTATCGAGAGTTTCCCGACGCGGAACTGCGGGCCGAACTGACGGCAAGTGGCCAAGGCGGAGATGGACCGGCTGAATCTGATTGCTCAAGAAGCTGGCTGCTGCGAAGACGGGAAGCCGCCCGACGGTTCGCAAGATCACCAAGGGCATGATAACCAACATCGAAATGGCCCTGGCGTCGATGACGGTGCTGCCGGGAACCGTGGAACCGCCGGCATGGTGGGATGGGCGAGAGTGGAAACGGCGCAATCTGATCGCGCTTGAGCAACGGCCTATTGGACCTGGACGCCCTCTTCGCCGGCAACGCCGAGGTTTTGCTGCCCCATACCCCGCGTTGGTTTTCGTCGGTCTGCCTGCCCTATCCGTTTGACGCCGACGCCGATTGCCCACGCTGGCGGGCCTTCCTGGAACGAAACCTGGAAGCGGATCGGCGAACGGATTGCCCTCTTGCAAGAGTGGTTTGGCTATTGCTTGACGCCTGACACTTCCCGCCAAAAATTCATGGTGTTTGAAGGTGAAGGATCGAACGGCAAGAGCGTCGTTTGTGCCGCCCTGGAAGCCACGTTGGGCAGTGAGAATTGTTCCCATGTCCCCTTGGAAGTGTTCGGCGAGCGGTTTCAACTGACGCCGACAATCGGCAAGCTGGCGAACATCGCTTCCGAGGTTGGCGAGTTGGACAAGGCCGCCGAGGGGTTCCTGAAATCCTTCACTTCCGGGGACTCCATGCAGTTTGATCGAAAGCACAAGCCGCCGATTCAAGCCGTCCCCACCGCCCGCCTTGTCCTCGCCACGAACAACCGGCCGCGGTTCTCGGATCGAAGCGGCGGATTGTGGCGCCGGATGATCCTCATGCCCTTCCGCGTCACCATCGCCGAGAACGATCCCGGCCGGGTTTTCGGGATGGACAAGCCCGCATGGTGGGAATCGTCCGGCGAGCTGCCGGGCATTCTCAATTGGGCGCTGGCCGGCCTGGATCGACTTCGCCAGCAAGATCGGTTCACGCAATCCGCAGATTTGCGAGCAAGCCTTGGCCGAGTACCGGACGGAGAACAACCCGGCCCGCCTGTTCCTGTCGGAAACGTGCCGCGAATCGCCGGAAGAGCAAACACCATGCGGCGATCTGTATCAAGCGTACCGCGATTGGTGCAAAGCAAACGGCTATTCGCCGCTTGGCGGATCGCTCATTCGGCAAGGAAGTGAAGCGAGTGTTCACCAAGGCCGAGCGGCGAGAAATCGGGCCGCGAGGAAGCCGTTTGTACGCCTACTGCGGCCTGGCCGCGGACAGGCTGAGCGGGTTCGACAGGTAGAGCCGTGCGTTGTGTGCGCTATGTGGGCTATGCCCCCTATTGTTTTGCACGTGAAGGGGTTTTGGAATGAGATGCGATAGAGTTAGAAAAGAAAAAGGGATACATAGCACATACGCACATGGCGCACCGATTGATCGGTTGCGTGACCGGTTCGGCATCGTGAACGAAGAGCAAAAAAACCCGCGGGACACGCCCGGCAACCAAGCTGCGCCCGCCGCGTTTGCCGTGTCTGAAGCTGCCCAAAGCGCCGGCCGTGGTTTTCGCCGCGGGATTTGCCGCCGGACCTGTACGAATCTTTGAAGAGAGAGCGGCAGAATTCGGCAATTTGACGGCGGGTTTCCCGGCTCGAAGCCGAGGCTTTGGCCCTGGCCGATGTTCTCCGCCGCGGTGAGCCTGTTGCCGAACGGACTGCCGGCCAGCTCCGCAAGCCGCCGAGGAGCCGGCCCCCGCGGTTCAAGCGATCCTATTCCCGCTGGCGAGAGGCCCCTACGGATAAATGGCCGCCCTACAAAACTATCCCCAGAAGGGATGGACAATGACGCCAGAGCGAGAGCAAGAGTACCGCGAAGAGGCCGAACGCCTGGCCCTGTTGCAGCCTGACGATCAAGCTGCCGTCGTTGCCCTATACCGCCGGCTGGCCGCCGATCCGCTGGCCACGAACGCTTGTCGGGCCGAAGCCGGCCGCAAGGCCGAGGCCCTGGCCGTTCTCCTTGGCCTAGAGGGGCACGGCAAGCCCGCCGGAGCGGCCGGGAAATGCAAGGCGGGGGAATCGTCGGAGAAGGGCCGCCGGAAGCGTTAGCCGCCTTGCGGTTCGATTGCAGACCTTAGCCGCTGCCCCGGCCCGAACCGAGAAGAGGGAGAAAATCCATTACATGGGATTGACTGACCGTTGTGACACGTGTAATATACCCTTGTGGGCAAGATCAAGGCATCGGCGGGGGGATTCACAATGGCGAACATCGTCGGCTACATGAGGGTTTCAACAAAGGGGCAAGGCGAGAGCGGGCTGGGGCTGGAGGCACAGCAAGCCGCCATCGCAGGATACGCCCGGCAACGCGGGGCGATGATTGCCGCCCTGTACGTCGAGGTTGAAAGCGGCAAGCGGGCGGACCGGCCGCAACTGGCCAAGGCCCTGGCCCACGCGCGCCGGAGCAAGGCGACGCTGGTTGTCGCGAAACTGGATCGGCTTGCGCCGCAACGTCGAGTTTCTGGCCCGCGTGATGAACGCCGGGATGGAATTCGTCGCTTGCGACAACCCGGCACGCGAATCGGCTGACGCTGCACATTCTGGCCGCGGTGGCCGAGGCCGAGGCGAAGGCGATCAGCGACCGCACGAAAGCCGCCCTGGCCGCCTACAAGGCCCGCGGCGGGCTGCTGGGCGGCCCGACCTGCCGCAATGCCGCAACCTGACCGCCGGAAGCGCCCGTGCCAAGGGGCGGGAGCGTGCGGCAACGGCACGGGCCGCGGCCGCCAAGGAAGCCTACGCGGACCTGGTGCCCGTCGATGAAGCAACTGGCGAGCCGAGGGGCTTTCCCTGCAAGGCGATCGCCGACCGGCTGAACGCGGAGGGGCACACCACCCGCCGCGGCAAGCCGTGGAATCCGGTTCAAGTGCTCCGCGTGCTAGAACGTGCCGAGGCCGCCCGCGCCTGATTTAGAAGGGGAGCGATCATGGCCGAAGTCTTCCGCCCGGTTTACACCGCCACGGACCCCGCCACCGGCCGCAAGGTGAAGCGGAAAAGCCGCCGCTGGTGGATTCGGTACTACACCCCGGACGGGGAGCGGCACAAGGTCAAGGGTTACCGGGACAAGAAGGCAACCGAGGCCAAGGCCGCCGAACTGGAGAAGCCGCGGCGAGCGGCTGGCTGCCGGCCTGGCCGATCCGCTCGACGTTCACGCCAAGAGGCCGCTAGCCGAACATGCGGCCGACTTCCGCCGGCTACCTGGCCGCCAAGGGGAACACGCCCGATTACGTCTCGCTCGACCTTGGCCCGCCTGACGCTGTCCTGGACGGTTGCCGTTTCGTCCGGATCGGCGACATTCAACCGTCCGCCGTTGATGGAGTTCCTCGGCGCGACTGCGCCGCGACGGCAAGAGCCTCAAGACCGCGAACGACTACCTGGCCGCCGCCAAGGGCTTCACGCGCTGGCTTTGGCGGGACCACCGCGAAGCGGCTTGACCCGCTGGCCGGCCTGTCCAAACTGGCGAACCGGGAAACCGACGTTCGCCACGCCCGCCGCGACCTGGCCCCGGACGGAACTGACCCGGCTCCTCGAAGCGGCCCGGAAAAGCCGGAAGGCGATTCGCAAACTGACCGGCCGGGACCGGCATTTCCTCTACTTGACCGCGTGCGCGACGGGCTTCCGGGCTTCCGAACTGGCCAGCTTGACGCCGGAGAGCTTCGACCTCGACGGCGACACCCCGACCGTCACCGTGGAAGCGGCTTGCACAAAGAACCGCAAGCTGGCCGTGCAGCCGTTGCCCCGCGACGTGGCCGACGCGCCTTGGCCGTGTATCTGGCCGACAAGCCGGCCGGCGAACCGGTCTGGCCCGGCAAGTGGCGCCGCAAGGCCGTCTTTATGCTCCGGGCGCGACCTGGCGGAAGCCCGGCAAGACGTGGCTTGCCGGCTTCCAGGATGCCCGCCAACGCGACGAAGCGAGCCGAAAGCGACTTCCTGGCCTACCGCGACGCGCACGGGCCGCTACGCCGATTTCCACGCCTTGCGGCACACGTTCATCACGATGATCGGCAAGACCGGGGTGTAGCCCGAAGGAACATCAAGACCTGGCCCGCCATTCGACCTATGCCATGACGGGCCGCTATACCCATTCCCGGCTGTACGACCTGGCCGCCGCCGTCAAGGGCCTGCCCTCTTTCGCCCTCGCCGGACCCGGGGCCGACCCTTGGCCGCGACCGGGACGGACGGGAAATTACTTGGCCCAAACCTTGGCCTACAGACGGATTGTCGGAGAGATTCTGAGAGACAAACTGAGATGATTGACGGTGGGCCGACGACGCTTGGCGGCGACCTGTCGCCAGCAAAAAACCCTGGAAAACAAGCGAAAATCGCGAACGCTCCCCGGGTGTTCAGTCCGGGGGGCGTTAGTCGTCAAAATGTGGAGGCGCCGGGAATTGAACCCGGGTCCCGTGGCACCTCAGCGCCGGCTTCTACGTGTGTAGCTTGTCTTGTTCTGGCCGGCCGGAACCTTGCGGCTTCGCCGACCGCGTTCGCCCGGGCAACCCCCGACAAGCAGGGTTCCGCTCAAGCTAACCGGACGTAAGGTTTAGCCGTTGCCGCCTCCAGTGGCCAGGCAACAGCGAGCCTGATTTGACGACCAAGCCGAGACCTCTCAGGCAAAGCTCTCGATCTCGGGGCTCCTTTTCTTAGGCAGCCAGAGCAAACTGCGGTTCAGCAGTTATTAGTGTGATCGGCTATTAACGTGGCCAACCGATCAACCACGACACGCCACCCACGCCTCAACTTACCCGGTCGAAACCAGATCGCCCCCGCAAGGGTGACCTCACCGGGGTGAGGCTATCCTGATTATAGGTGACCCGGCTGTTCGGGAACAGACGGGTGCGGCACCCAGTGCCCTCCACAGGCCCCGCAGTCGGCCGGGCTTATCCAGCTCGGCGGGCGGGCCTCGGGCCAGGGTATTATCGGCTCCGGCCAGCGGGGAGTTGAATTCGCTTGTTGCCAGGCCTCCCGCGGCTGCTGTAGGATTGACGCTCATCAAGCTCAACTCTCCTTCTCTTTATGAGCAGCGGCCGATGGATACCTCGGCGAGCCTTTTGCAGCGGGTGCAGGCGCGAAGCGACGCCGGCTGGGAGCGGCTCGTCGCGCTCTACACGCCGCTCATCCGCTCCTGGGTCGGCCGACACGTCCCGCAGCCCGAGGATGTGAACGACGTGGTGCAGCAGGTGTTCGCGGTCCTGGTGGCCCGCCTGCCGGAGTTCACCCACAACGGCCGGCCCGGCGCCTTTCGCCACTGGCTGCGGAGCATCACCGTCAATCACCTGCGCGTCTTCTGGCGCATGCGCCGGCTGCTCGCGGGAAACGCGGTGGAGGCGGTGCTCGATCAGCTCGAAGACCCCGCCAGCAACCCCAGCCGCGAGTGGGACCGCGAGCACGACGCCCACGTCGCCGCCCGGATTCTCGCCCACGTCGAGCCGGAATTCCGCCCCGCCACCTGGCAGGCCTTTCGCCGTCTGGTCCTGGATGAGGCGGAGCCAAACCAGGTGGCCGCGGAACTGGGCCTGTCGGTCAATGCGGTGCTCATCGCCAAGTCGCGCGTCTTGCGCCGGCTGCGGCAGGAGGCGCAGGGGTTGCTGGAGTGAGTGAAACGAAACGGTCGTCACAAGTCCATTCTGTATATCAACTTGCGATCATTCGTTTCACATACACTCGGACACCCCCCCCCTTGGTGAAGAAACGGTGAAGGCGTGCCCTGTATTTTTCTGACAGGATTCGCCCCCGCGCCGCATTTCCTCCTGACGGATTTCCACCCGCATCGGAGATCGTCTCATGAATCAGATCGCGGAATCGGTTCATCCCAGCGTGGATCAGCTGCGCACCTTCGGCCTCGGCCAGCTCGATGAGGCGGAGGCGTCCGCCATTGAGCAGCACGTTTCCCGGTGCGAAGCCTGCTGCCGCACGGTGGCGGACGTCCGCTCGGACACCTTCATCGACGTGCTGCGAAGCAGCAGCCAGGCCGCGCCCGGCAGCCAGGCGAGCGAGGACCTGACGCTGGCACCGGACCTGTTGTTCCCCCCTGCCGACGCGGGCGCACGTGCCCCGATTCGCCTTCGGTCGGCTTGCCGCCCGAATTGTCCGCCCATCCGCGCTACCGCGTACTGGCCCTGCTCGGCGCCGGCGGCATGGGGGCCGTCTACAAGGCCGAGCATCGCCTCATGGAGCGGGTCGTCGCCCTCAAGGTGATGAACCGCGCCCTGGTTGCCAGCGAAACCACCGTGGACCGCTTCCGGCGCGAGGTCAAGGCGGCGGCCCGCCTCTCGCACCCCAACATCGTCGCCGCCTATGACGCCGAACAGGCCGGCGCCGTGCATTTCCTGGTCATGGAGTACGTGGAGGGGACCGACCTGGCCCGCTGGCTGGCGGCGCACGGCCCCCTGCCGGCGGACGAGGCGTGCGATTACATCCGCCAGGCAGCCCTCGGCTTGCAACACGCCCACGAGCACGGCATGATCCACCGCGACATCAAGCCGCACAACCTGATGCGTACTCCCGACGGCACCATCAAGGTGCTCGACTTCGGCCTGGCGCGCCTGGCCGCTGAGGTCGGCGCCGCGGCGAGCGGCGTCACTGGCCAGGGCACCTTGCTCGGCACCGTCGATTACCTGGCCCCCGAACAGGCCGACGACGCCCACCAGGCCGACATCCGCAGCGACATCTACAGCCTGGGCTGCACGCTCTACCACCTGCTGAGCGGCCGGCCCCCCTTCCCGAAAGGCACCGTCGTGCAGAAAATCATGGCCCACACCGAACGCGAACCGGAGTCGCTTCAGGAACTCCGTCCCGACCTGCCGCCCGGCCTGGCCCGGGTGGTCCGGCGGATGATGGCCAAGTCGCCCGAAGACCGCTATCAGACGCCGGACGACGTCTGTGCCGCGCTGGGGCCGTTTGCCGGCCAGACCGTCGTCCTGGACCCGCGCGCCGCGCAAGAAGCGGACCGCGAGGCCGAAGGAGTCCGGCCGCTCTCGCCGCCGTTGGCCGGTCGCGGTGGCGGCCGTCCTGCTGGCGCTGGTTGGGCTGGCCGGCGCCGTGGCCGTCTATCGCATCCAGACCGACAACGGCGAGTTGGTCATCACGACCGACAACCCCGATGTCGAGGTCGTCATCAAGCAGAACGGCAAGCTGGTGCGGATCATCGACACCAAGACAGGCAAAGAGGTCAGCTGGAATCGGGTTTTTACGACTTGGAGTTGGGCGGCCAGGCGGAAGGGCTGAAGCTGTCGCTGGACAAGGTCACGATCCACCGCGGCAAAACAGCGTTGGCGACGGTGGAACGGCGGCCGCGACCCGCCCTGGCGGCGGAAAAGGTAGGCGAGGTACGGAGCTTCGCCTGGGGCGCGAAAATCGTCCACAGCGCGGCCTTCTCCCCGGACGGGCTGGCGGCTGTCTCGGGTGACACTGACGGGAACGTCCGGCTGTGGGACCTGGGCACCGGGAAAGAGGTACGCCGCCTGCCCGGTCACGCGGCAGTGCCTATGCCGTGGCGTTCACGCCGGACGGCAAAAGGTTCTCAGCGGCGGCAAGGATGCCGTTCTGGGCCTGTCCGACTCGCCACGGGAAAGGAGGTGCGCCGCTTCGCGGGACATGAGCGTGCGTGGCGCGGGCCGCGTTTTCGCCCGACGGGAAGCTCATCCTCTCCGGCGACTGGGGAGGCGGCTTGCCCCTATGGGACGTGGAGAGTGGCAAGGAGCTGCAGAACTTCCAGGGCCACACGGACATGATCCATTCGGTGGCCTTTTCCCCTGACGGCAAGACGGCGGCCTCCGGCAGCCGCGATACGACCATCCGCCTGTGGGACCTCAAGATGGGCAAAGAGGTTCGTCGCATCGACGCCAACGCCAAGTGTGTCACCGGCGTCGCTTTTTCCCCCGATGGCGGTCGGCTGCTGTCGAGCCACATGGACGGGGCCCTCCGCTGGTGGGACCTGGACACGGGCAAGGACTGCGGAAGTTCGCCGTCCAGACCGACACCCTTCAGAGGGTATTCCTGTCCGCGGACGGCCGGCGGGCTGTTACAGGCGGGGGGGCCGATATGACGGGCGGCGGCTTCAAGATAGGCAACGATTTCACGTGCTGCCTCTGGGACGTGGTCGAGGGCAAGGAATTGTGCCGTTTTACCGGGCACGGGGACATCGTCGACTGGGTCGCTCTTTCCCGTGACGGCCGCAACGCTCTCTCGAGCAGCAATGATGGCACGATGCGCCTGTCGCGCTTACCCCGCCGCTACCGCCGGCCAAGTAGGGTCTCGGGCCGGGCCGCAGGGAGAGCGCTTCGCGGCCGGCAATCATTAGGCAGTTTGGCACGCGGTCGCCTTCGCTCCTGTTGCGTGCGCACCGCGGTTGCTCCTTCACCAACCTTGGAGGTCTCCATGTTCGCAGCCTTCCTGTTGAGACTGTCGCGCTCCTCGCGGCGCCGGCCGGCACCGCGCACGCCGCGCTTCGTTCCGCAACTCCTGCGGCTGGAAGACCGCACGTTGCCCAGCACCTTCACGGTCATGAACCTGAACGACAGCGGCCCCGGCTCGCTGCGCGCCGCCATCGCCTCCGGCGACGACACCATCGCGTTCGCCAAGGGGCTGCACGGCACCATCACGCTGACCAGCGGCGAATTGCTCGATCACCAACAGCGTGACCATCAACGGCCCGGGGGCGAATCAAGCTGTCCGTCAGCGGCAACAACGCCAGCCGCGTCTTCGAGATCGCCGCCGGCCTGAACGTGACCATCAGCGGCCTGACGGTCACCGCACGGCTACGCCCCCGACCAGGGGGGCGGCATCCTGAACGACGGCAGCAACCTGACCCTGTCCGGGGACGACCTCACCCAGAACGTGGCCTTCGAAGAGCGCCACCAACGGCGCCGATGGCGGGGCCCTCCAGAGCCTGGGCGGCACCCTGACCATCACCGACTGCCAGATCACCGGCAACCAGGCGCTGGGCGGGCCGGCGCGTCGGCGTTCGGCGACGCGTTTGGCGGCGGCATCGACGTCCTGGCCGGCAGTGCCACGATCAGCAACAGCACGATCAGCGGCAACCTGGCCCGGGGAGGTGACAACAGCAGCGACGGTGCCGGCGAGGGCGGCGGCATCGTCTTGACTGATCGCTCATCGACCAGCATCACCGACAGCACCATCAGCGACAACCTGGCCCGTCGGCGGCGACAACGCGACCGCAACACCGCGGGCCTATGGCGGCGGTCCATCAACACCTGGGCTTCGTCCACCACATCACGGCAGCACCTTCAGCGGCAATCAGGCCGTCGGCGGCAATGGCGGGACCGGGGCATTCGTCGGCGAGGCCGAAGGAGGCGCCATCGCCAACTACGGCTCCGCTGACCATCTCCGGCAGCACGCTTCGACCAGAACCAGGCCATCGGCGGCAGCGATGGCAACAGCGGTGCGGGCAACGCCGGATCCCTTCGTGGACTATGGCTTCGGCGGCGCCATCGTCAACACCGAGTGCCATCCATCAATGTCACCGACAGCAGCTTCAGCCACAACCAGGCCATCGGCGGCAATAACGCCACCGCCACCGGGACCGACATTGTCGGGGTCGGCGGTGCCGAGGGGGGTGCTCTTTACAATGAGGTTGGAGGCTGCGGCCACCTTCGCCGGCTGCACCTTCGACCACAATCAGGCCATCGGCGGCAACGGCAACAGCGGCAGCGGCCCGGTGGTCCTGGTCGGCGAAGGCCTGGGCGGCGCGATCGTTTCGGGCTACGGCGGCGACCGTCTACGGCCCGAACACGCTCACCGTCAGCAACAGCACCCTCACCCAGAACGATGCCCAGGGCGGCGACAACAACACCGGCACCGCCAGCGTGGCGGGCCTTGTCGGCGCCGGGGCCGGCGCCGGCATTGCCAACTACGCGGGAGGTACGGCCAGCGTCAGCGGCAGCGAACTGGACCACAATCAGGCCAGCGGCGGCCACCGGCAACACGGCCGGCGGCACCGGGGCCGTCTTCGCCGGTCTCGGCGCGGGCGGCGGCATCTTCAATTACCTGGGGAATTACAACTCCTCCGGCTTCGGGCTCCTGAACGCCAGCGTCGTCACCGTCAGCGGCTGCACGATCGACCACAACCAGGCCCAGGGGGGCGGCGGCGGCAACGGCGAAGGCGGCGGCATCGCCAACGTGCTCGACGCCACGACCACGGTGGACACCAGCAGCGTCACCCAGAACCAGGCGAACGGGGACGGCGGCGGGGCCGGGCTGGGCGGCGGCGCCTACAACGACGCCACCTCCTCCCTGACGCTGACGCAATTCCTCGGTGACCCAGAACCACGCCAACGGCTCGCCGGGCATCGGCGGCGGGGTCTACACCCTGGGGACGTTCAGCTACGATGCCACGACCGTCATCGACGACAACCACGCCTCCACAGGCGACGACAACATCGGCCCGTAAGTTGGCCGCCTCCGGTCCGGTTCAACCGATGCGTCTAGCAGATGGGGCCGCGTCGGGAAGGGATTGCCCTCCCCGGCTCGGCCCCTTCACCCTGAGCGCCGGCGGCGGCATCGACATCGGACACGAAGAGGACTTCAGCATTCGGCTTTGGGACCTGGAGTCGGGCAAGGAGCTGCACCGCTTCGACGGGCACAAGGGCGTGGTCAGCCAGGTGATCTGGCTGCCGGACGGGAAACATGCCCTGTCGAGCAGCTGGGACACGACGGTGCGGTTGTGGCGGCTGCCGGAGTTGCCGGCGAAGTAAACTACAGGAACGGTTCGCAAGTCCGCCGCAAGTGGAGCAGCCCGAAGCGCCAGCGAGGGACAAGCACTTCCTCGCTGGCGCTTCGGGCTGCCAGGTCCGGCGACTGCCGGGGAACTTGGGTAACTGTCAACCAAGCAGCAGCACGTCGACGTCTTCATCCAGGTAAACACGCAGGGGAGTTGGGGCAGGCGTCATTGCACCTGACGGGTCGCGGGGTCAAAGCGCTTCCCGGCCCAGGCCTCCGGGACGCGGTTGGCGGCAATCAAAGCGTCGATCTCTTGCCGATGGCCCAGATAGTAGGACAGCGCGGCGAAGACAATTTGCAGGCTCAGGTGCGGCAAATGGAGAGGGACCTCTTCGGGGGCCATGCCCTGGTTCCACAACTCCGCCACCGCACGCACAGGCGTTGCGGTGCCCGCGATGATCGGTTCGGCGCTCCGGAGAGCGGAGTCCGAGACGATCTCTGCATCGGGAGTGAGAGGGGTGTCGGCCATGATGGGTCGGTAAACTGTTTTCGGGTAGCGACGTGATGCATTATTCTCCGTGCCGCCGTCACATGTCAACGTCGGTGTGCCGCCGGCGTGCGGGCCGGTTGGCGGGCGCACCGTTGCTCGCCGCATTGGCCTTCGCCCGTCGCTCAACCCAGCGGTTGAACTCCTCGCGGGTCATCAGTCCGAAATTGTCGAGTTGCCCGCGTACACCGTAAACGATCTCCGGAGGGACGAACTGGTCCAGGGGGCGGTCGGCCAGGATGAAGGTTGCCTCGGAGTCAGGGAGTTCGCAGATGCGAACTGTGTTGTGCGCGCCGAGCGGGTTTGTTCCCAGCCTGTCGCAGTTGTAGCCCAGGCGCCGCAGCATCCGCCACAGATCGCCGTACCGCACTGCGTTTGTAGCGGGCGCGTCGTCGTTCCGCTCACTCATGATGCCGTACCCCTTTCGCCTGCCTTTGGATCGCAGCTTTCGCCACCGAGAACCGCCTTACGGCGGCTTCGTTTAACACGTTCGCGGTGGGAATGTGAACCGTTACTGTCCCGCCCGTCCCCATCCGTGCGCCCGGGCGCAAATGCGCTTGCACGTACAGCCAGTAGGCAACGTCGCTTTGCGCGTCGTAGACGACGAGGA
The DNA here is from genome assembly GCA_963827935.1 of uncultured Planctomycetota bacterium. GTDB lineage: Bacteria > Planctomycetota > Planctomycetia > Gemmatales > Gemmataceae > DATFNV01. Next base: position 789,281 of record CAWHCN010000011.1, read on the forward strand.
TCACGGGAAAGGTCTGTTCGAGCCACGACTCGAGATCGGCCCGCTCGACGCGAAAGACGACGGCCGTGCCATCCGCCGTGAGCCGGAGGTGGTCCGTTGCCTTCATTTGGAACAGGACCCAGTCCGGCTCCGGCTCGCCGTCGATGTTGTACGTTATCATTCGCAGGTCCAGTCCGTAATCCCGGACGAACCGCTCCGTCGTGTAGCCGACGCGCAGGATCGGTCCCTCGACGTGGTGGACGCTCAGGTCGGCGATGATGTGTTCGCGGGTGCGTCGCTTGCGGACGACCCGCGACCGCTTCCGTGCCATGCCGCCCTCCCGCGGACCCTCGTCACGTTCCACCCATCGAAGGCATTTTACTGCGGCGGCGAAAGAGTTACCACGGCAGGTCCAGGAGCGGAATTCTCCTCTCGTGCCGTGCGCCGACCGCTATCATCATAGAAGGAATTGCACTGCTTCAAGCGGCACACGGACATCGTGAGCCAGGTCCTCTGGTTGCCGGACGGTAAACAGGCCGCCCTGTCGTGCAGCTGGGACGCGACGGTGCGATTGTGGCGGCGGCCAGTCCCGGAGGACAGGTACGTCAGCCGGCAATCACCGGCGAGTAGGGCACTCCCTGAAGTCACGCTGGAGATGCACCATGAGCACGAAGCGCCGGAATTATGTAATAGCTGGCAGTGGTGGGGTGGCCGCTTTCCTACTGGTGTCTCGCTTCGGGATGATCTTCTTTCCTGGCTGCGGAAAGACCGGCGAGGACCTGGCCGTTTACGAAATCAAGGAGGCCGGCGGACGAATTGAGGTAGATGAGAGCGCACCGGACAAGCCCGTGGTGCGTGTGGACTTTGATGGGTTCAAGAAGACGGGCTTGACGACGTTCGCGCCCTTGGGTGACGATGGCCTGGCGCACCTGCGACCCTACCTGGAGAGTTTGCCCCGGCTTCGCTCCGTGCGGATTCCCAGTATGGCCATGATCTCAGACGCCGGGCTCAAGCACCTGGAAGGGCTCACGCAATTGGAGACTCTGGAGCTCTATGGTAATTGGCTCGGCGGCAGCACCATCACGGAATCAGGGGTTGACCAATTGAGAAAGAAGCTGCCGAAAGTCAAAATCAACTACTTTAATTCCGGCCCGCCGCCTCCGAATGTGGGAACGCTGCCGCGCCCTTGAGTCGCGAGGCGATCCTTTTGTATTTTGCCGCGGGGCCCCCTATCATGAACGAGGGCGCGGGCTTCGTTTCACTGAGACGGGTTCGGAGGAGGCGCGGAATGACCATGCAGACGATCACGCTCGAGCAAGCTCAGTCGCATCTGCCGGAGATCATCGAAAACCTGACACCGGGCGAAGAAGTCGTCATCACCCGTGACAACAAGCCTATCGCCGCGCTCCGGGCCGCGCCGCGCCGCCGCGGAAGCCGCGCCAACCCGGCACGCTCAAGGGAACCGTTCTGTACATTGCCCCCGACTTCGACGCGATCCCCGAAGGATTCGAGGAGTATGTCGAATGAGGATACTGATCGATACCCACGCCTTGATCTGGTATGTCGATCAGGATCATTTACTCACGCCGATTGCCCATGCGGCCATGACTGACCCGGCCAACGACCTCCTGCTCAGCGCGGCCACGGTCTGGGAGTTGGCGATCAAGGTCGGTCTGGGGAAAGTGTCTTTGTCAATGCCGTACCGACAGTGGATGGACAAGGCCGTCGCCGATCTGGGATTGATCCTCCTGCCTGTGACGGTCGAGTACGCGGACAGGCAAGCGGCGTTGCCGGCCCACCACAAAGATCCGTTCGACCGGCTGATCATCGCCCAGGCGCTGGTCGAGGGCATCCAGGTGGTCTCAGCTGACGCGATATTCGACGCCTATGGGATAACCCGGGTCTGGTGACACCGCGGTCGAGCCTCCCGCTAACCGGCACTGACACAACTCGCTCAACGGCGAAAGCCCCCCGCGGAGCCCATCCCCGGGGGGCTTTCGCCGTTGAGGTGAATCCCGGCGCAATCATCCCGTTCCTCCTGTCCATCCTGGCTGATTTCGACAGGATGGACAGGAGGAACCGGATGGCGGCCGACCAGGAGCCTGCCGGTTCCTCTCCATCACCTTGAGGTGCGTCCCATGATGTTCCTGCCGATCCTGCTGACCGCGACTCTCACCGCCGTTGACCCCGCCAAACCCACGGTCGAGTTGCTTTGGCCCAAAGGCGCCCCAGGTGCCAAGGGCGCCGAACCGGCCGACAAGCCGACGCTGACCGTCTTCCTGCCCTCCGCGGACAAGGCCACCGGCTGTGCGGTCGTCATCTGCCCCGGCGGCGGCTATGGCGGAGTCGTGGATACTTACGAGGGGAAACTGATTGCCGAATGGCTGAACAAGCACGGCATCGCCGGCTTCGTGCTTCGCTACCGCCATGCCCCGCGCTATCGTCATCCGGCTCCCCTAGACGATGCCCAGCGGGCCATCCGCACGGTCCGGGCCCGGGCGACCGAGTGGAAGGTCGATCCCAAACGGATCGGCATCATGGGCTTCTCCGCGGGCGGCCACCTCGCCTCGACGGCCGGCACCCATTTCGACAGCGGCAAGACGAATGACGACGACCCGATCCAGAAGGTGAGCTGCCGGCCGGACTTCCTGGTGCTGGCCTATGCCGTCATCACCCTCAAGCCGCCGTTCTATCACAAGGGCTCACGCGACAACCTGCTGGGCGACAACCCCTCGGCCGAGCTGATCACCAGCCTGAGCAACGACGAGCAGGTGACCGACAAGACGCCGCCGACGTTCCTGTTCCACACCGGCGAGGACACCGCGGTGCCTTCGGAGAACAGCGTGCTGTTTTACCTGGCGCTGCAAGCACAAGATCCCGGCGGAGCTGCACGTGTACGAAAAGGGACGCCACGGCGTCGGCCTGGCCGACGGCGTGGGCGGCACGCCGAACGACCCGGTGCTGACCACCTGGAAGGAGCGACTGCTGGACTGGATGACGGGGCGGGAGTTGCTGAAGAAATCGACAGCGGACAGCCCGAAGTCCGGCCTCGGCCGGGCCCTGCCCTTGCTGCTCAAGGGAGCGGAGGGCCACGTCGCCCAGAAGACCTGCTTCGCCTGCCACAACCAGGCGTTGCCGCTGTTGGCCCTCACCACGGCCCACGATCGGGGTTTTCCCGCACACCGTGAGGACCTCGACAAGCAGGCGAAGTTCATCGCCCGCTTCCTCGACGGTAACCGTGACAATTACCGCGAAGGCAAGGGCCAGGGCGGCCAGGCCGAGACGGCCGGCTACGCCCTCTTCGCCTTGGAACTGGCTGGCTGGAAAGCCGACGCCACCACCGAGGCGGTCGCCGAGTATCTGCTGCTGTTCGACAAGGACCGCGACCACTGGCGGCCGACCAGCGATCGTCCGCCGTCGGAATCCAGTGCGTTCACCACCACCTACCTGGCTCTGCGGGCCCTGCGGCACTGGGGCACGGCCGGCCAGAAGGAGCGCATCACCAAGCGCATCGACACCGTCCGTGGCTGGCTCCTCAAGGCCAAGACGGCGGAGACGGAGGATCGCGTGTTCCGCCTCTGGTCCCTGCACGCGGTCGAGGCGGACGAGAAGGATCGCCGGTCGGCCGCCCAGGAACTGCTGCGCAGCCAGCGCAAGGACGGCGGCTGGGGCCAGACCGACGCCCTGGACAGTGACGCCTACGCCACCGGCTCGGCCCTGGTGGTCCTGCACCTGACTGGGAACCTGGCCGTCAGCGATCCGGCCTATCAGCGCGGCCTGGCGTTCCTGCTCCAAGCGCAGCAACCCGACGGCTCCTGGCTGGTCCACTCGCGCAGTAAGCCGTTCCAGACCTATTACGAAAGCGGCTTTCCGCACGGCAAGGACCAGTTCATCTCGATCGCGGCCAGCGGCTGGGCGGCCACCGCGTTGGGGCTGGGCCTCAAGCAACTCGACGCGAAGGAAGTGATCCACAGATGACACAGATGGCACAGATAGGAAAAGATGCAGAATGTAAGCCGGGGCCCGTAGCATCATGGAGGGCGCTCAGAGGGTTCGGAAACAATCAGCCGGAACCCCATGTTGTGGCACGGTCTCCTGACCGTGCCAGTGCCGCCGACCGAAGGTCTCCCCGGTAACATTGCGGCTCCGGGGGACCTTCGGTCAGGCGTTGTGGCACGGTCAGGAGACCGTGCCACAACGTGGAGGGGGCAGGAACGGTGCGTCGGCGCGAGTACGCTTGACGCACCCTACAAGTACTGCGCTTCATAATCTGTGCGATCTGTGCTATCTGTGGATGGATCCTTCAAGTCTTCTCCCGAGAGGTTGCACCGTGACTCCGCACCGCCGCCAGCCATCCCGCCTCGCCCTCTTCGTTGTCCTGCCGCTGGCCTTCGCGGGCCTGGCCGCCCTGCCGGGGCAGTCCGAGGAGCCGTCGCTCCATGCTCAGCAGATTGCCGAGACGGAGAAGGAGTACCAGGCGGCCCGGCAGAAGGCGGACGAGCTGAAAAAGAAGCTCGACCAGCTGCGGGCGCAGCCGGAGAAACCAACCCCGGCCGTTCCCGACGGCAGCCTGCCCGCCGACTGGACCAAGGCCCTTAGCTGGCGCTGCATCGGCCCCGCCGCCATGGGCGGACGCATCACCTCCCTGGCCGTCTTCGAGGCCGATCCATCCACCTACTGGGTCGCCACCGCTTCCGGCGGACTGCTCAAGACCGTCAACAACGGCGTCACCTTCGAGCACCAGTTCGATCACGAGGCCAGCGTCAGCATCGGCAGTGTGTGCGTCGCCCCGTCCGATCGCAACATCGTCTGGGTTGGCACCGGGGAGAACAATCCGCGCAACTCGGTCTCCTGCGGCGACGGCGTCTACAAATCGGTGGACGGCGGCCAGCACTGGCAAAACATGGGATTAAAGGACACATTCCAGATCGGCCGGGTCCTCATCCATCCGACCAATCCGAATATCGTTTATGTCGGCGCCCTGGGGCGGCTTTACGGGCCCAGCAAGGACCGCGGCCTTTACAAGACCAGCGACGGCGGCAAGACCTGGCAGCAGGTCCTCTTCGTCGACGACAAGACCGGCGTCATCGATCTCGTGATGAAGCCGGGCGATCCGGAGACGCTGATCGCGGCTACCTGGGAACGCCGGCGCGACAGCTTCGACAGCCATCCCGGCGACGAGGTGCCCATCGAGGACGGCTACGACGGCTACGACCCCATCAAGAAGTGGGGTCCCGGCGGCCGTCTCTACAAGACGAAGGACGGCGGCAAAACCTGGGACCGCCTCAGCAAGGGGCTGCCCACCAGCAACCTGGGCCGCATCGGGCTCGATTTCTACCGGAAGGAGCCCAACACCGTTTACGCCCTTATCGACTGCGAGAAGATCGGCATGGGCGATCCGCCGGTCTGGCTTGGCATCGGCGTGCAGGACGCGGTGGACAGCGGCGTCAAGGTGACCGGCGTCGAGCCGCGCAGTCCGGCCAGCAAGGCCGAGCTGAAGATGGGCGATGTCATCACCGCCCTGGACAGGAAGCCGATCAAGGACCGCGCCGCCCTCACCGACGAATTGCTGGGCCACCGCAGCGGCGAGAAAATCATGGTGACCGTCAAGCGCGACAAGGAGACGAAGGAATTGGCGGTCACGCTGGAGTCGGCACCCCGGCCCTACCTGGGCTTCCAGGGCGAAGCGGGCGAAGGCGGCCTGCGCGTCGTCTCCGTCCTGGCGGACGCTCCCGCCGCTCGTGCCGGGCTCAAGCCCGAGGATGTGGTCACCGCCATCGACAAAAAGGAGGTCAAGGAGTCGCAACAGGTGGCTGAGCTGCTCCGCGGCAAGCGGGCCGGCGACAAGATCACCCTCTCCGTCCGTCGCGCCAAGGAGAAGCTGGATCTTGTGCTCACCCTGGCGGACCGACCCGTCGGCCGGCTGCACAGCTTCATGTACAGCGGCCAGCGCGAAAACGTCCAGCGGCAGCAGGGGCCGGATGGTTGGCAGTATGGCGGCCTCTACAAGTCCACCGACGGCGGCGACACCTGGACTCGCGTCAACAGCGTTGATCCGCGACCCATGTACTTCAGCCAGGTCCGCGTCGATCCTTCGGACGAAAAGTACCTCTACGTCCTCGGCGTGGCCCTCTACCGCTCCGCCGACGGCGGCAAGACGTTCACGCCCAACGGCAACCGCGGCGTCCACCCCGACCAGCACGCCCTGTGGATCGATCCGAAGGACGGCCGGCACATGATCGTCGGCTGCGACGGTGGCTTCTACGCCACCTACGATCGCATGGAGCACTGGGACTTCCTGAACCAGATGGCCATCGGGCAGTTCTATCACGTCGCCCTGGATAACCGCCGGCCCTACCACGTCTACGGCGGCTTGCAGGACAACGGCAGCTGGGGCGGGCCGAGCCGGTCCCTCCACGCCTCCGGCCTCATCAACGAGGACTGGATCGAGGTGGGCGGCGGCGACGGCTTCGTCTGCGGCGTCGATCCAACCGACCCCGACCAGGTCTATTTCGAGAGCCAGGACGGCAATGTGCGCCGCCGTAACCTGCGCACCGGCGAAAGCGGCGGCATTCGCCCAGCCGCTCCGGAGGGGAAGCCGGCCTATCGCTTCAACTGGAATACCCCGTTCATTCTCTCGCACCACAATCCCAGCATCATCTACACCGGCGGCAACTATGTCTTTCGCTCTTACAAGAAGGGGGCTGACCCGCGGGCGATCTCGCCGGAGATCGCGCGGACCAAGCGCGGCAGCGCCACGGCCCTGGCCGAATCGCCGCGCAATCCCGATGTGCTGTGGGCCGGCACCGACGACGGCAGCCTCTGGGTCACCCGCGACGGCGGACGCGAGTGGAAGAACGTGGCCGGCAAGGTGGGGCTGCCGGGGCCGCGCTGGGTGGCCAGCATCGAGGCCTCGCGCGGCAGCGACGGCCGGGCTTACGTCGTCTTCGACGGCCATCGCTCCGACGACGACACCCCGTATGTCTTCATGACCGAGGACTTCGGCGAGACCTGGAAATCGCTGCGTGCCAATCTGCCCGCCGGCTGGACGCGGGTCCTGCGCGAGGATGTCGGCAACACGAACCTGCTTTACCTGGGCACCGAATACGCCGTCTACGCCTCGACCAACCGCGGGGCCTCATGGACGAAGATCAACAACAACCTGCCGACGGTGGCGGTCCACGAGATCGCGGTCCATCCCACGGCCGGCGAGATCGTGGTGGCCACGCACGGCCGGAGCATCTGGATTCTCGACGTGACAGCCCTGCGGCAGATGACCGACGACTGCGCTGAAAGCGAAGGCCAAGCTCTATCGGCCCAACACGGTCGTTTACTGGCGGTCCGAGCCGAGCCGGGGCGCCACCGGGTGGGGCGGCAGCCGGCACTTCGTCGGCCAGAACCCGCCCGGCGGAGCGCACCTCTATTATTCGCTCACCAAAAAGCCCGAGAAATTCAGCGTGAAGATCGTCGATTACGCCGGCAACACCGTGGCCAGCCTGCGCGAACCAAAGACGGACCCGGGTCTGCACCTCTGGACCTGGGACCTGCAACGCGGCGGCCCCCTGGGCGGCCGGGCGCCGGCGGGGACCTATCGGGTGGTCCTCAGCGCCAACGGCGAGGAGCAAAGCCAGCCTCTTGTGATTGAAAATGATCCCAATGTGCTCCCCGGTAACCTGATCGCCGAGGAGAAGGAGGAGGCGGAGGAGGACGCCGAGGAGCGCGAGGAGAGGGGGATGGAGGCGCGGCCGCGGGAAGGGCGGAAGGTGGATTATTAAGAGCGTTCGGAAGAATTGAACCACAGAGACACTCGTTGTGGCACGGTCTCCTGACCGTGCCACTGCGGCTGACCGAAGGTCTCCACGCATCCATCGCGGATTCCGGTTAACCTTCGGTCAGGCCAGGTGGCGCGGTCAGGAGACCGTGCCACAACGGCGCGAGGGTGGCACGCCCTGAGGGTACTCCGAAGGGCGTGCCACCGCCTGCTGGGCACACCCCGCTCACTCCCCTCCCTTGACTTCCACCTGCACCGCTTGCAGCACTTCCTTCGTCTTGTCGTGCTGAAGGAACGCCACCACGCGCAGGTTCTTGAGTTCCACGTCCGGCACCTTGCCCGGGAACTTCACCTCGTTCTCCTTGGCGAAGTTGTCGAGGTACTTCTTGAGGTCCTTTTTGAGGTCATCCAGATTGACCGTGACGGACTGCTTGGCAGCCCCTTCCTTGACGGCGATGCCGATGACGCCGCCGGGCATGTCGCGGACCACGTTGTGATAGTCGGGGATGCCGTTGGTGCCCTTGTACTCGATCGACTCCTCGACCAGTGCTAGGCGGAGGCGAACGGTGTCTGGAACGGCCACGTCGCGGGCCTCGGCGGAGATTTCGACCTTGTTCCCCTTGCGGACCGCATTGGCCTTGAGCATGGCCTTGGTGGGCTGCTCCAGGAGCGGGTTGATCACCTCCAGGAAGTCGTCGTACTTTTCGAGGGCGTCGAAGCGATCTCCCCCGCCGGCTGCTCCGCGCTTGCCGTTGAAGGCGATGGTCGGCGTACTGCCCTCCTCGCCCACGTAGTAGCGCAGCCGTGCCTCGCTGGCCGGGTTGGTGAGTGGATCGGGTCCCGGGATGTGCTGGTGGTATTCCAGCAGGATGACCTCGCCCGGCTTGTAAGTCTTTTGCAGGGCATCGAAGGCCTTGTCGGCGGCCACGCAGGGCGGGCACTGGGCGCCGGTGAACAACTCGACGAGCACCGCCCGATCGCTCTTGGCCTTGCGGCCGGTGAAGGGCACGGGCTTGATCTCCGGGTTGAGCTTGGCGATGCGGTCCTCGACCTCCTTGGCCTCGTCGGCCTTGCCGGCCTTTTTGAGGGCGGCCGCCAGGGCATCGAGGGTGCGCTTGACGCGCGGCAACTTGGCCTTGGGGTCCAGGCCGCGCTCGGCCCGGCGGGCGAAATTGACGGCCACGTCGGCGTACCCCTCTTGCGCCCCCAGCACCTCCGCGATCTCCAGGACGATGTCCCCCTGCACGCGCGGCCCGTACGGCTCCGCGGCCTTGTACGCCTTCTCCGCCCAGCTGCGGACTTCTTCCGGCTTGGCCTTGTTCTTGCCGGCCTGCTCGAGCAGGCCCATCGCGGTGGTAGTCATCTCGAAGCCGGTGGCCTTGGCCAGGGCCTCCTTGTCCAGCTCAAAGGCGTCCAAGGTTTTCAGCGATGTGCGTTCCAGCTCGGCCGGTAAGGCCCGGCCAGGACGGTAGACGCTGCCGGTCAGCAGCTTGGCATCCGCCTTGGGGAACTTGGCCTCGAACTGGAATGGGGTATCGCCGATGCTGATCGTGAATTGAAGGGTCCCGTCGGCCAGCTTGGGTCCGCTAAGGGCAGCCTTGGGGGCACCGCCGCTCTTGTCGAGGATCTTGCTGGTGAGCTTGCCGTCGGCCGATTCCAGTTGCACGAGCCACAGGACTTGCATTTTGCCTTCAACGAACAGCGACAACTTCCAGTTGCCGGCCGGGCCTTCGTCGGCCGCGTGGCCCGCCCCGGGAATCAGGATCAGCAGCCCGGCCAGCAGGGCCCAGGAGATTCGCCGCATGGTACGTCCTTCACGTCGAGGAAAGGTCTGGGATCAGCGCCGCCATACGCATCCGTCTACTGTATGAACGATCGCGGCCGGCACAAGCGGCGGCACAGGACATGTTACCGGCTTGCCTTGCCGTCGAGCCAAGGGCACGGCGATTGCACTAAGGAACTGCGCCGGCCCCACGCCAGGGGTTCGTTAGCGGCGAGCAGCCGGAGGCCCTGAGCCGTTCCTGGCGCCCGGTGTTGTGCCTGCCTCGCTGCTTGTCGCACACATCAATTGGAGGGACACCCATGCGATCCACACTGTTGGCACTGACCCTCGCCGTCGCGGCGTTGACCCTCGCAGCTCCTGCCGAGGCCCAGGCCCAATACGGACCGGGGGTCACCGTTTACTACGGCCCGTCGTACTACTCATACGGCTACTACACCCCGGGCTATTACTCGATGCCCAGCACCTACTACCCAGCGCCGGTGTACTCGTACGGCGCCTACTACGTAGCCCCGCGCTATCGGGGGTACGCCTACGGGGCCTACGCCCCATACACGAACCAGTACTACTACCGGTATCGCGTCACCCCACGGTACTGGCGGCGCTGAGCCGTCGTTCCCGCCGAGTCGGTCGGGACCCGAATCCCAACCGACCCGGCTTGACCATTCACCAGAGCACGGGCAAGGGGTTAGCAAGGTCGGAACCAAAATGGGAGCAGAAGCCATGACCGAGTTGCAAGTGGCACTTACCGCGGAGGAACATCGCTACCTCGTTGATCTCCTGAACACGGTCCTGAAGGAGACACGCGTAGAAGAACACCGGACGCGCACCCCGCTGTACCGCGAGAAGGTAGTACATCAGGAAACAGTGATCCGGGAAATCCTGAAGAAACTCGGACAGGCGGAGTCCTAAGCAGGAAAACGGTGGTCGCCGACATGGCAAGCCTCGTTGTGGCACGGTCTCCTGACCGTGCCCCACTCGTTGTGGCACGGTCTCCTGACCGTGCCACTTCGGCTGACCAAAGGTTTCCACGCATTTCGCGGATTCCGGGAGACCTTCGGTCAGGCCGGGTGGCACGGTCAGGAGACCGTGCCACAACGTCGCGAGCATCGGGCCAGTTGTTTCCGGCCGCTCAAGCGCCGGCGACCAAACCGTTCTCAATCGGCACACCGCTGAACGCTTTCCGCACAGCCTTCCCTGCACCGACAGCGCATGGCTCGCCCTTCTGGCTGGTTTCCGTCGCGGCAGGGTAGTAAGGCGAGCGGCAGGAGATAATCTCCCTCGCTCGGTGCCACCTGGAACCGTCTGAGCGTTACCGCATGCATCTGAGTTCTGTTCAACCTGGCGCTTCTTGCTGAATTGTGAAGGCAGATGTCGTTATTTCACAAGGTCTTGCGGCGTGCGCGCCAGGTTGAACAGAAGTCGCGGCGACTTCAGTTCAACTTGGCACGCGTGCGGCTGCAGCGAGCGGGCTACTATCTCCTGCCGGTCGCCTAATTCACCGAGGATAGCGTGCGGCGACAGGGCCGGGCACGTTTCTTGCTCATCCCTCCCGCGTCCTTGGCGCATCGAGCTTTTCCAACACTCGCCCATTTCCGAGGGGAGGGACGGCCATGCTTCCCATCCGAACGATCTTGCACCCCACCGACTTTTCGGAGCCGGCCCAGCACGCCTTCACGGCGGCCAGTGCGCGTGCGCGCGATCACGGTGCAAAACTCGAAGTCCTCTACATCCGAGCACCGACCGTGGTGGCTTACGGCGAAATGGGCCCCATCGTGCCCGACCCCATCGTGATCCCGGCGGACGTCAAGGCCGCACTCGCGGGGCTGAACCTGCCCGAGCCCGGCGTGGAGGTCGAGTACCACGTCGCCGAGGGAGAGCCAGCCACGGAAATCATCCGCCTGGCACGGCTGGCAGGAGCCAACCTGATCGTGATGGGCACCCACGGCCGCACCGGCCTGCGACGACTCCTGATTGGCAGCGTCGCGGAGGCTGTGTTGCGCCGGGCGCCCTGCCCCGTGCTGACGCTCAAGGGGCCGATGTTTGTCGGGAACCCCGCGCCGGCCGAGCAGGCCGGCGAACTGCTCCCCCTGTGACCGGGCCAGGGCGGCCTGGCGGGCAATGGCAATGCAAGGAATAAAGATCGTTTTGGGTGGCACGCTCTGAGGTACTCCGAAGGGCGTGCTTGACTGTCAGCACGCCCTTCGGAGTACCTCAGAGCGTGCCACCCTAAAACCTGGGCCTGACACCGCGCCGGCAGCGGCAGCAGATAATGACCCGGCACGGGCTGGAAGCCGGTCGTGCAATGACCGGCTGAGCCGCGGGTCGCCTGGCTGCATCAGGCGGCGGCCTGCGGGGACTCGGGCGTGTCCAGTTCCCGGCTGCGCCGTGGCCTGACCACGTCCGAGGCCAGGCCGACCAACTCCAGGGCGCGAATGGTGCCATAGGAGATGTCCAGTTCCCACCAGCGCCGGCCGTGAGCCGCACAGCGGGGCTCGGCATGGTGGTTGTTGTGCCAGCCCTCGCCGTTGCTGACCAGGCCGACCAGCCAGTTGTTGCGGCTGCCGTCGTGCGTCTCGAAGCTGCGATAGCCCCACAAATGGGTGACGGAATTGACCGACCAGGTGATGTGCCAGACGGCCACCGTGCGCACAAACACGCCCCAGACCAGCCAGCTCAGTCCAAGCCGAACGGCCCCCAGCAGGCTGCCGGTCCAGAGTGCGCCGGCCAGGGCACCGGACACGAAGAAGGCCATCCACTGGATCGCATGGATGGTCCGCCAAACGCGCGGCCGTTCCAGCCACTTGTTGAACCGGTCCTGGAACAGGTCGCGGGCGTAGCGGTCGTAGGTCGCCAGGTTATAGATGGCCGGGTCGTAGATCAGGAACCAGCCCATGTGGCTCCAGAAGAAGCTGGCCCGCGGACTGTGCGGATCGCCCGGCACGTCGGAGTGCTGGTGATGCATGCGATGCACCGCGACCCAGTTCATAGGCGACCCCTGCCAGCAGCAGGCGCCCAGCACCGTCAGGCCATGCTCCAGCCAGCGCGGGCAGCTAAAGCCGCGGTGCGTCAGCAGGCGGTGATAGCCGATGTTGATCCCCAGCGTTCCGAAGAGGTAGAGGCCGGCGACAGCCCAGGCCAGCCCCGACCAGCTGAACAGCCACGGAACGCACGCCACCAGGGCCAGCAGGTGAAAACCAACAATGCCCGTCAGGATGGGGCGGTGGACCCGGCACGGGCTGGCCGGGTCGAGCAGGCCCAGTCGCCAGAGGCAGCGGTCCACGAAGCCGGTGGTCCCGAGCATGCGGCCTACCCTCCGTGAGGCCCGAGAAAAGTCCGTCTCAACTACATTCGGCCACGACGCCGCGCGGATTCAGTCGGTTCTGCCAGGTGGTGGACCGTACCGTACCCCTTGATACCTGGCAGCAATCCGTCGCGAGCGCGCCGGAGAGCCGAACAGGCGGGGTAATCGTCGCGGTTTGGGGTCGCAAAGTAAATAGCAACCTTGGTTTCAGATGGGTGGCTGGGGCAAGGCACGGACATTTCCCCCGGCAGCGAATGCCTGGCAAATCCTCTATGATCTCCTCGTCGCCCCTCTTGGGCGAGCGGCGGGAGTTCTCCTCCCCTCGCCCCGGTACTCCGGGGAGAGGGGTCGGGGGTGAGGGGTTCTGGTCCGCGGAGATTCAGCCCCTTCACCCCCAACCCCTCTCCCCCGAGTACGGGGGAGAGGGGAGATATTAACCTGTCGCTCGTCTTGCCGAGGACCCATTCCATGCGTTTGCGAAGTTCCGCCAGGGCCGCGCTGGTGCTGTTCCTCGCCCTGGGGTTGGCCAGCACGGCCGTTCGCGCCGAGGATCCCTTCGATGTGCTCATTCGCGGCGGCACGGTGTACGACGGCACGGGCGATGCGCCGCGACGGGCCGATGTCGGCATTCGCGGCAGCCGCATTGCCGAAGTCGGCGATCTCACCGGTGCCCGGGCCAAGGTCGTCGTCGACGCACACGGCCTGGCGGTGGCGCCCGGCTTCATCAACATGCTCAGCTGGTCGGTCGATTCGCTGCTGGCCGATGGCCGTGGACAGAGCGAAATCCGCCAGGGCGTCACCACCCAGATCATGGGGGAAGGCTGGTCGTGGGGGCCGGTCAACGACGCCATCAAGAAGCGCATGAAAGCCGAGCAGATCAACTTCAAGTACGAGATCGAATGGCGCACACTGGGGGAATACCTCTATTTCCTCGAGCGTAAGGGCGTTTCCCAGAACGTGGCGTCCTACCTCGGGGCGACCACGGTGCGGGAGTTTGTCCTTGGCCTGGAGAACCGGAAGCCGAATGCCGCCGAGTTGCAACGCATGCGCGACCTGGTTGAGCGCGAGATGCGCGACGGCGCCCTGGGCATCGCCAGCGCCTTGGAGTATGCCCCGGCCTACTACGCCCACACCGAGGAGCTGATTGAGCTGTGCCAGGCCGCGGCCCGGCACCAGGGGAAGTACATCACCCACATGCGCAGCGAGGGCGAACGGCTGCTGGAAGGGATCGACGAGGTGATCCGCATCAGCCGAGAGGCGAAGATACCCGCCGAAATCTACCACTTCAAGGCGGCGGGGCAGGCCAACTGGAAGAAGATGGATGCCGCCATTGCGAAGGTCGAGGCGGCCCGGAAGGAGGGGCTGGCGCATCACGGCCAACATGTACGGCTACACGGCGGGGGCGGCGGACCTGACGGCCTGCATCCCGCCCTGGGCGATGGCAGGCGGCCAGGTTGCCATGCGCCGCCGCCTCAAGGAGCCCGACAGCCGCAAACGCATCCTCGACGACATCCGCACCAAGACCGATTGGCCCAATTTCTACCACAACGCCGGCTCGCCCGAGCGCATCCTGCTGGTCAGCTTCAAGCGCGACGTGCTCAAGCCGCTCCAGGGGAAGACGCTGGCCCAGATCGCCAAACAGCGCGAGAAGGACCCGGTCGAAACGCTGCTGGACTTGCTGCTGGAAGACGAATCGGGGATCGGCACCGTCTATTTCATCACGGCCGAGGAGAACATTCGCAAGCTGATCCCGCTGCCGTGGGTCAGCTTCGGCTCGGACGAAGCGGCTCAGGCGCCGGAAGGGGTCTTTCTGAAGGCGATGCCGCACCCGCGGGCTTACGGTAATTTCGCCCGGCTACTGGGCAAGTACGTTCGCGACGAAAAGCTGCTGCCGCTGGAAAAGGCCATCCGCAAGCTCACCAGCCTGCCGGCGACGAACATGGGTTTGGACCACCGCGGCCTGTTGCGTGCGAATTATTTCGCCGATGTGGTGGTCTTCGATCCCAAATCCATCGCCGATCGCGCGACTTACGAAAAGCCGCACCAGTACGCGGTGGGGGTCAAGCAGGTGTTCGTCAACGGCGTGCAGGTGTTGAAGGACGGCGAGCACACCGGGGCTCGGCCCGGGCGCGACTCTGGGGTCCGGGCAAAACGAAGTGACAGCGCCTCACAAGGGCGGCCAATCGTTGGCGACCCCTTCGCGCTCGATCGCCCGGAGCTGCTGCTCGCTCACGCCGAAGCGCTCGGTGATGACGACGCGCAATTGCGCGACCGACGCCCCGCTATCCTGCGTCTCGACCAGGGCTTGAAAGATCTCCTTGCGGCGCGGCTCGGAGAGGGACGTTTCTGCCTCGTGCTTCGCCATCGCGGACTCCTGGATTGGGGCCTCGTCATTGTAGTCAGTGACCGGCGGACCGCCCTCCTTCTTTTCCTTGGCGTCAGGAAAGCACCGCCAGATCATCGAGGAACCCGACCACGCGCCGGGCCGGCAGCGACTGGCTGGCGGAGAGGAGACGGCCGCCGGAGGCCGCTCGACACTGGAAATGCGTGAACGGTTCGGCGCCGGCGCTCAGCGGCAGAATGATCTCCTGGGCCTGTCCCGTTTCCTCCAGAACGAACGAGCCGGACTGCTGGCAGCTCGGAGCGCCAGCGCACGCTCAGCGGCGGACGCCCCAATGCGCTCGGGTCGTAACGGCTCAACGGTGACACAATCAACCGGACTAACCCCGCCGTGGCCTGGGAGGGCACCGAGAAGCGAAACGCCGGCTCCAGGCTGCCGTCGGCATAGAGTCCGCTCATCTCCCGCGCCATGCCCCAGTGAAAGAGCCGGCTCAGTGGCCGCAGCAAAAGCCGCTTCATCCGCGAATCGGCCCGCACATTCGTCAGCAGCGTTTCCAGCAGGTACAGCCACAGCACCGGCGGCAGGCGGCGATCCGTGTAGGTCCGCACCATGCGCCGAATTTCCTTCCAGCGCCGCAGCGCCCCGCTCTGTGTCTTTGCCTGGGCGTGGACGCGGTTGCAGGAAAGCGGTTCGTCCAGAAAGACCCCCTTGTGGGCGCCAAACCGAATCCACAATTCCCAGTCCATCACATAGTGCAAATCCTCCGCGATCAGGCCGACCTGGTCCAGGAGCGAGCGGCGGAAGAAGCAGGAGGGCTGATGGATGTAGTTGCGCTGATGGATCAGCTTCCACAGGTTGAACGGCAGCACGCCGGAATCGCCCAGGAGCCGGCCGTTCACGTCGACGTTCCACCCCTTGCCGTACACGAAGTCGGCCTCGGGGTGACGGCGGAACGCCTCCACGACGGTGCGGATCGCGCCGGGGACGAAGGTGTCGTCGCTATTGAGCCAGCAGACGATGTCGCCGTGGGCGCGCGCCAGTCCCTGGTTAAGGGCATCCGACTGGCCGCGATCGCGGCGCGACACGAACTCCAGGCGGTTGCCGTAGGAGCGAAGGATTTCGACGGTGCCGTCAGTGCTGGCTCCGTCCATGACCAGCAGGTGCAACGGCTCGTAGCCCTGGTCCAGGACGCTGTCGATGGCCTCGCGGATGAAGCGGGCCTGGTTGAACGTGGGCATCACCACGAAAACGCTGTGGCTCATGCGACCAACCTGAGTTCCTGCTGCGTGGAAAAGGCGATCACGTTGAGTACCTGGACGGGGCACGGCTTGGCCGAGCGCAAGGTGCGGGGAGCGGCCGTCACCTCGAGCGTGTGGAATTCGTTGTCGGTGGCGGCGGGCAAAACAAACGTGCAGGTCCGCCGACCGTCGAGTGGCGTGTCGAGCAGCTTGGTGCCGTCGAGGGACACCTCGAGTACCTGCCGCTCCGACTGCGCCGGCTCATCGGCCTGCAACACCCGGAGCTCGATGCGGCGCACGTTGGGCAGGCGAAAGAACCAGCGGCCCTGCCCCTGATCGAGCACGCGATGTGGCGCCAGCGGGCGAAAGGAGGCCACATCCGGGCGCGGCAGCCGGCCGTCACGGACGCGCTCGAAGACCCCGAGCGTGTCGGCGGCGGTGCGCTCATAGCTAAAGCACGCCACCTGCTGGCGGCCCGCCTCGATCAACTGCTGCCGCACCCCCCGGTCGCCGGCGAGGCTCAGGATCGCCTCCGCGATCTGCTCCTGTGAACGCGGGTCGAAAAAGCGGACGGCCTGCCCACCCACTTCCGGTAAGCTGCCGATGTTTGAGCAGGCCACCGGGGCTCCGAGGTGCATGGCCTCCAGGAGCGGCAAGCCGAAGCCCTCGAACAGCGAAGGAAACACCAGCATCGTCGAGGCGGCGTACAGGCCGGCGATATCGGCCCGACTGACGTAGCCCAGGTGGCGGACCGTGTCGTGCAGGTTGTACTCGTCCAGGATCGGTTTGAGGCGATCGGCCAGGTTGTGGCGCAGCCGGTGAGGATCAGCCGAAGGTTTGGCCTCTCCCGGACCACGCGGGACATGGCGCGGACCAACGTCTCGTGGTTCTTGTGCGGCCAGGCATTGGCCGGGTAGAAGATGAACTCGCCCTCCAGACGGTATTTCAACCGCACCTCGGCTTCGAGACGATCTACCTGGCCGGCGACCTGCTGCATGAACGGATCGAGCGCCAGGGGGATAGCGAAAACCTTCTCCGGCGGGACGCTATAGAGCCGAACGATCTCGTCGGCCACGTGCCGCGAGATGCCGATGGTGGCGGCGGCGGCCCGGCAACTGTACTGGTAGCCCAGCTGACGCAGCGTCAATTCGTGCTCGTGGAAAAACTCCGGGTAGTGTTCGTGTTGCAGGTCGGGGATGGTGTTGACGATCGGCACGCCGGCGTCAATCGGCAGGGCGTGCATGAAGGGACAGAACCAGAGGTCAACGCGCTCCCGCGCCAGCAGGGCGGCCAGACGCCCTTGCCAGCTCTTGGCATAGGTTCCCCTGAGGCGGTGGTACGTTTGCTTGGCCGCGGCATACCACCAGGGACGCTCCTCGCCGACCAGGGGCAACTCCTGATAGACTTCCGGCGTGTTCTCCTGCCCGTTGTAAATCAGCTTGGACCAGCGCCGTCCGGGGCGGGCGAAGGTGTGATCGTTGTTCCGCCCGGTCACGAGCAGGTATTCGTTGGCCGGATCGAGCCGGGCCAGCTGGTCGATAAGGCAGCGAACGTACCACTCCATGCCGCCGGCTTCACCCGGGGTCATCCAGTTGACGTTGATGCCGATTTTCATGACGCATCCTTGCCGGGTGCTGGTCGAGTCCCCGGCGCGCGCTCCCGCCGGGGCTGGGCTTGCTGCCCCGGCCTTATAGGCCAGTGCCTTGCGCCGGGCAATCCCACTTTCTCTTCCCAGTGGTGCCTCGACAGACCCGTTGAGCAATCCGGCTGCCTCCCTGGCTCGTCGAATAGACGACACGGTGGTATTCCCGTTGAGGCTTTCCCGCTACCCCAGAGGAACTCGGACCATGCGTCGCACATTGCTATTGGCCCCGTTGGCAGGCGCCCTGGCCGTCGGAGGCTTCTATGCCCTGAAACCGCCCTCATCCCCCGCCGGCGACCCCGCCCCCGCCCCGGCCGCCCAGGTCGGCGGCTCGTCGCTGCCGGTCGCCCAGGCGATCCTGTACTCCAGCGGCGTCGGCTACTTCCAGCGCGAAGGCACCGTCGAGGGGAACACGCGCGTCGATCTGACCTTCCCGGTGCAGGACGTAAACGACCTGCTCAAGAGCATGGTGCTGCAGGACATGAACGGCGGCCTGATCAGCGCCGTTTCCTACGACAGCCAGGCCCCCATCGAGAAGACCCTGCAATCCTTCGCCGTCAACCTGACCGGCAACCCCGGCTTCGGCGCCGTTCTCGGTCAGGCCCGCGGCGAGAAGGTCGAGGTCACCCTGCAACAAGGAAACGCGGCCCAGCCCGGCAATGTGACCGGCAGCATCATCGGCATCGAGAAGCAGCGGCAGCAGGTCGGCAAGGACGGCATCGTCGAGAACGAGCAGCTGAACCTCTGGTGTGCCGAGGGGATGCGCAGCGTCAAGCTGGCCGACGTGCAGCGCATCCGCTTCCTCAACCCGGTCCTCGAAGGCGAATTCCGCCGCGCCCTGGAGACGCTGGCCCTGTCCCACGACACGCAGAAGAAGGCCGTTTCCCTCAGCTTCAACGGCGAGGGCAAGCGCGAAGTCCGCGTCAGCTACGTCGTCGAGAACCCCATCTGGAAGACGAGTTATCGGCTGGTGCTGTCCACCAAGAAGGACGGCAAGCCGATGCTGCAAGGGTGGGCCATCGTGGACAACTCCAGTGAAGAGGACTGGAAGGATGTGCGCATGGCGCTGGTGAGCGGCCGGCCGATCTCCTTCCAGATGGACCTGTACCAGCCGCTGTATGTCCCGCGGCCCGTGGTCGAGCCGGAGCTGTTCGCCTCGCTGCGTCCGCCGACCTACAACGGCGCCATGGACAAGCCGGCTGCCGCCCTCGCCGCGGCACCCATGGCTCCCGGCGCAGGTGGCTTCGGTGGCGGTGGTTTCCCGGGTGGCGGTGGCGGCCGACAGCTACAGCAACTGGAGAAGGCCGATGCGTTAGGCCGGCTCGAGGACCAGCGCCGCGCCGGTGCCTTTGCCGACGGCGTCCGCAAGCGCCTGGGCAACGACATGGAACTGAGCAAGGGCGTGGCTTCCTCCGCCACCGCCGGCGAGCTGGGCGACTTCTTCCAATATGTCATCGACCACCCCGTCACCCTGCCCCGCCAGAAGTCGGCCATGCTCCCCATCGTGCAGAAGGACGTGGAAGCCGCGCGCGTGTCGATCTACAACGAGCGGACCCAGGCCAAGCACCCGCTCCTGGGTCTGCGCTTCAAGAACACCACCGGCATGCACCTGATGCAGGGGCCCATCACGGTCTTCGAGGGGTCCAGCTATGCCGGCGATGCCCGCGTGCTGGACATCACCCCCAAGGACGAACGCCTGATCTCCTACGCCATTGACCTGGGCACCGAGGTCGAGCCGGTCGCCAAGCGCCAGCCCGATCGCCTCACCAAGGTGAAGCTAAACAAGGGCATCCTCTATCAGACGACCCGGGTGCGCGAGGAGAAGACCTACAACCTCAAGAACCGTTCCGAGCACGACCGCACCGTGCTGATCGAGCATCCCTTCCGGGCCGATTTCAGCCTGGTCAGCAAGGACAAGCCGGCCGAGCGGGCCCGCGATGTCTACCGCTTCGAGGTCAAGCTCCCCGCCGGCGAAACGGCCAGCCGGGAGATTATCGAAGAAAAGGACGTCAACACCACCGTGGCCCTCAGCAATAGCGACGATCAGACGATGCGCTACTTCATCAGCCAGCCGATCGTCAGCGAGAAGGTCAAGCAGGCCCTCGGCCAGGCCGTGGAGTTGAAGACGAAGCTGTCGGCGACGCAGCGCGAGATTCAGCAGCAGGAACGGCAGCTGAAGGTGATCGTGGACGATCAGACGCGCCTACGGGCCAACCTCAAGGAGATGCCGCCCACCGCCGAGGCGTACAAGCGCTACCTGAAGAAGTTTGACGACCAGGAAACGCAGATCGAGGACTACCAGAAGAAGATCAAGACGCTGCAAGATACCGAGTTTCAGCAGCGCAAGACCTTCGAGGAGTACCTCGGCGGACTGGATGTGGAATAAAAGGATGGGCCGCTTGCGGCTTCGCAGGGCCCTGCGAAGCCGCAAGCGGCGGTTCCCCTGGCAGCGAAGAAAAAGAATGTCTATCCTTGAAGCCATCAAGGAATTCGCTGTCCAGGTGGCCTCATGCCCGCGAGCTTCCCCTCTCTCTCGACCGACCAGGTCGCCGCGTTCGTCGAGTTGGCACGCCTGGGTAGCCTGCGCCGGGCCGCCGGTGAGCTGCACATCACCGAGCAGGGATTACGCAATCGGCTCCTGGTATTGGAGGGGCGGCTGGGTGCCGAGTTGTACCGCAAGAGCCGTGGCCCGCGGCGAGCGACGCCGCTGACCGAAGAGGGGCGCCGGTTCTTGCCGCACGCGCTGGCATTTCTGGAGCGGGCCCGCGAGCTGGCGGAGCACTTCGGCGCTGCCGCCGAGCCGCACGAGATTCACGTCGCCGCCACCCAGTACCTGATCCTCTATGTCCTCATTGATGCCGTGCGCCGCTTCCACCGCGCCTTCCCGCACATCCGCGTACGCCTCAGCAACCGGACCGAGGAGGAGGTGGAAGGGGCGTTGCTGGGCGACCCGGCCGTGGCGCTGGGGGTCGCTGCTCCCTACGAGCCGGCGCCGCAGCTCGAATACGTCCATCTCTTCTCGATGAACTGGAGCCTCATCACGCCGCCGGCCCACCCCCTGGCCCGCAAGCCGCGCCTGCGCCTGGCCGACCTGACCAACCTCCCCATGATCCTGTTCGAGCACGGTTCGACCGGGCGGCAGCATGTGATGGACGCCTTCCACGGCGAAGCGCTGTCGCCGCGCGTCGATATGGAAACGACGAACACCGAGATCATCGTCCGCATGGTCGAGGCGGGGCTGGGCGTGTCGATCGTGCCCCTCATGCCAAGCGGAGTCGTCACCCGTGGCCGGAAGGTGGCGGTGCGAACCCTCGGCGAGCAGATTCGGCCGATCCATTCCGGCGTGCTGCGCCGCCGCGGCGAGCAACCCTCCGCCGCCGCCCGCGCCTTTCTCGATTTCCTGATACCGGCGGGAAAGAAGGGGCAACGCAAGCCCTAGCGCCGCGCGACCGCATGGCGTATATTCGACCGTGCGTTTGTTCCGCACTGAGTCGCAAGGGCCGCCTCGGATGTCCTCTGCCGCCATTGAAGTCCTGTCCTGGGCGATTGTCGCCGTCGTCGGCCTGCTGGCCCTGGCCATTTTGTGGATGATGGTCACGGAGTTCAGCTACCTTGGCCGCACGCCGACGCGCCTCATGTACAACTTTCTCTCGCACAATTACGAAAGCAAATGGCGCAAGAAGGAGTATGCCTCGCAGGAGATGACGCAGCGGCTCTTCCTCGAACCGCTTCGCCAGGCCCTGGGCGAGGCTCCCGACGCGGCCTTTCTCGACCTGGCGTGCGGCAGCGGGCGCATGAGTTTCTTGGTCCTCCGCGCCGGCTGGTTTCACGGCACCGTGGCGTCGCTCGATTTCTCGCCGGGGATGCTCAAGCGGCTGGCGCAAACGCTGTCCACCTGCACGCCGGATCAGCGCGGCCGACTGGAGGCGCGGAATCAGGACCTGGAACAGTGGCAGGCCCCGGCCGACCGGTGCTACGGGGCCGTGACCCTGATGGAAGCGGGCGAATTCCTGGCCGACTTCCCCCGCCTGGTGGACGAGGTCAGCAAGTCGTTGAAACCCGGCGGCCTGTTCCTCCTGACCAAGCCGGTCCCCTGGCGAACCTGGTTCTTCCCCGGCCGCCGCCAGAAGGCCGGCGACCTGACGACCGTGCTCCAGGCCCGGGGATTTGCGCGGGTGGAGATCATCCCGTGGACGATCGACTATTATGTCGTCCACGCGTGGAAGGCCGATGCCGTTTAACGGAGACCGAGCCGCGCACGCAGCGGAGCGGAGTAAGCGGCTGCTCCCGAGTCCGCTTATTCCGCTCCGCTGCGTGCGCGGCTCGGACGGCCGCTACTTGATCGGCGAATAATCGGTCGGGTTCAGGAACGTCTGCTCCACCTTGTCGACGAGCTTGCCGTCCTTTTCGGACGCCTCCTTCGCCTTGATCCAGTCCGGGTCCTCGACGAACGCCTTCCAGCTCTTGTCGCGGGCCTCCTTGCTGGGGTAGGCGAGCATGTACACGAGCACGTCGGGCTTTTTCGCGTCGGTCCAGAAGCCGATGATGTCCATGCCGTGCTTCTTGAACAGCTTGTTCGTGTGGTTCTTGAAGCGGGCGTTGAGGGCGTCGATCTTGCCCTCCGCGGCATGGTAGGTGCGAAGCTCGAAATAGCGCGTGTCGCCCTTGTTCACGTCCTTCTCCTTCTCGGCAGCGGCCGCCGGCAGCACGAAGCCGGCGAGCAGCAGCAGGGTGAGCATAGATAGAAGACTCTTCATGCGTTTCTCCTGTGAAAGTCACCCGGCAGGGTTAGCTGCCGGTTCGCCCCAGCGGGCACGGCGAACCGGCAGCGTGAGCTGCCGGGTTTTCGCCGGGAACCCGGCAGCTAACGCTGCCGGTTCGCCCCAGCGGGCACGGCGAACCGGCAGCGTGAGCTGCCGGGTTTTCGCCGGGAACCCGGCAGCTAACGCTGCCGGTTCGCCCCAGCGGGCACGGCGAACCGGCAGCGTGAGCTGCCGGGTTTTCGCCGGGAACCCGGCAGCTAACGCTGCCGGTTCGCCCCAGCGGGCACGGTTGAACTAGGCCAACGCCGTGGCCCCGTCAACCATCCGCACCGTTGCACCTGCGCTACTCCTGTCTTACCATCCCTTCTGACGATGGTCTCAGCTCGCCGAGGTTTTCCCCATGCGCATCCACCTGCTTCTTGCCCTGCTGGTGTCGGCCCTCCTGCCTGCCGCTGCACCGGCCCAGGCCCCGGGCAACCTGCTCCGCAACGGCCGCTTCCAGGACGATTGGCTGACGCTCCTGCCGCAGAACCGCAACCACCACTGGTGCTACGCCGACGGCTTCTACAACCGCCGCGATTACAACCCGGATGGCTGGTTCCTGACGGGAAGCTGGGTCTGGGAGAACGCCGACGCCCCGCCCGGCCAGCGCCGCCTGGTGTTGACCGGGCCGGCCGAGGTTACGCAGCGCGTCAACTGGGTGATGGTCCACGACGACCGCACCCGCGAGGGTTTCCCCGACGCCGGCGGCTTCCCCAGCATCAAGCCGCAACGGAGCCTGAAGCCGCTCCGGTTAGTCCGCGATTTGACCTTCCGCGTGCGGCTGAAGGGGACCGACGTGCCGCCGAACGCGGGCGCCATCGAGGTCGCCTGGTGCCCGCCCGGCGGCATCATCAGCTCCGACCCGATGGGCACCCCCACGCCGCCGACGGTGAGCGCCTCGGCCGTCCTCCCCGCGGGGACGTTTGATGCGAACTGGCTCGAGGCGAAGCTGCCGGCGGCCGACTGGCTGAAGGCGATCACCGCCGCGGCGGCGAAGGACCCGAAGGCGGCGGCGGAGAGCGCGAAGTCGGGACCGGTGTTGCCGGGGACGGCGCGGGTGACGATCCGCACCACGGCGAAGGAGGGGCGCGTGGAGGTGGAGGCGGCGGAGTTGCTGGCGGCGGGGGCGGAGTCGCCGAATTTGCTGCCGAATGGGGGCTTTGAGGACGCGGATAAGGACGGCTACCCGATCGGCTGGAGCAAGCCGGTGAAGTATCGTTACTTCCCACCAGGGCACTACTACATCTTCAACACCTGGCACAACTCGGCTTTCGAGAATCGCGGTCCGGTGGGAGGCGATACCCTGTTCGTCTCACGGCGGCGGGCGCAGCCTGAAGATGGTCATCCCGCCCGGCGACGAGAAGGCCGTCGTCTCCGAGCCGATCGCGCTCAACCAGAAGGAGCCGCGGCTGCATCGAAGTCCGCGCCTGGGTGAAGACGGATCGCCTGGCCATGCTGCAAATCGACGCGGTGAACGAGAAGGGCGAGCGGCTCGACGGTTTCAACTTCATCCACAAGGCCCCGGTGTCGATCGGCACCGACGATTGGCGGCTGGTGCGGCAGGTGTTTCGGCCGCGGACGCCGGTGCAATC
Source organism: uncultured Planctomycetota bacterium (assembly GCA_963827935.1). Classification (GTDB taxonomy): domain Bacteria; phylum Planctomycetota; class Planctomycetia; order Gemmatales; family Gemmataceae; genus DATFNV01. The sequence continues at coordinate 813,733 of CAWHCN010000011.1, forward strand.
GCTGCGCCTGCAGCTGTGTGCCCGCGGCGTCAACGGCTACACGCTCGACGACACCGGCACGCAGCCGCAGAACGATGTCGCCGGGACACGTCTGGTGGGACGATGTAAACCTCACCGAGCCGGAGAGTACCGCGGCGGAGCTGGCTGCGCGGTGCTAGAGCTGTCGGCGACGCGGCGGGAAATGCGGGTGTGCATCTGGAGGATGTTAATTTCGGCGAGCGCCGGCTGGGCGAAAACGTCCTCACGGCCACCCTCGTCAATCCGGGTCCGGCGGCAAAGTACCGCGTGCGCTGGCGGAACGACTTTGGCACTGAGCATTCATGGACCGACCTGGTGGCCGTCCCCGCGTGGGGCAGGGCGCCAGTTCGCCTGGCCTATACGCTCGTTGCGAGGCCGACCGGCACTTTCGCCTCGTTCTCCGTCGTCGAAGAGGGTAGCCGAGTCGGGCAAGGCACCTTGCTGGAGGAAGGCTCGTTAGTGCCGGCCGTTGACCTGCACCTCGGCACTCTCTACCTCCGCCCCGAGCAAAAGCAATTCGTCCGCATGAACCTCGGCTTCTCGCACGCCATGATGGCGAAGGTGAAGGCCGTGCGCCTGGAAGTCGTCCGCCGCGAGCACCGGCCAGGTGCTGAAATCGGTCGATGTCCCCGCGACCCCCGCCGCCATCATCGCCCAGCGCGGCAAGATCCCCGCCGAGCTGCGCGGCGATCTCACCAATCTCCTACTCGCCGACTTGGATGTCTCCTTCTTGCCGCTTCAGCCATTCGCCGATCCGCAGCGGAACTGGTTTGTCCGCGCCACGGTCCTCGACACCAGCGGCAAGGCGATGGGCTCGGCCGAATCGCCGCCTTTCTGCCGGCTCGATCACGAGCCGAAGCAACCGCCCATCGGCACCGTCACCATCAAGAACGGCATGGTCCACATCAACGGCAAGCCGTGGATGCCCTGGGGCGCCTGCTACGGCCACGTTCCAGTTTATGCGGGCCCGGCCGATCCCGGGGAGGGCAAATACCGCGACCTGCACAACTTGCCCGCCTGGTCGATCTACGACGGCTTCACCGCGGCACCCTACACCCGCAAGGACAACGACTTCAACTGTCTCCGCTACGTCGCCGGCAGCATCACCGATCCGAAGGCGATCGACAAGGCCTGGCAGCAGGACAACCTGTACTGCTCCAGCGCCTACGTCGTCCCGGGCCCGGTCTTCTCGGTGGAGGAGCTGTTCAAGGCGGCCGGCGGGAAGAAAAAGCTGGACGCCTATCTGGCGATGGCCCGCAAGTCGCCCGCCGCGGTGTCGCTCGCGCCGGCATCGAAGAGGCGTTCGGCCTGTTCACGGAGACGCCGCCGGAGAAGCTGAAAGGGCTGGAAGCGGCGGTCGATTACGTCCGCAAGACGGGCGGCAAGCCCGTGATGGTCGGGCACGGCGGCTACTGGAATCGGCTGGAGTTCGAGAAGGTCCCCTTCTTCGACATCTACGATCCGGAAACGGAGCCGCTCTACCCCGCCAACCTGCACACCGACCTGACGCCGCTGTTGAAAGGGAAGGACAAGGTCATCTGGCTGCGGCCGCAGATGTACGAGGACGTGCCCTATGAGCGCTGGCGCTTCCACGCCTATGTCGAGTTGATGCGCGGCTGCCGCGGCTGGCAGTTCGCCCACGGGCCGGGGGATGCCTCGCTGTTCCGCGGGCTGCACGCGGAGATGGAGGTCATGAAACCGGTAGTAGCCTCCAGCGACGCCGGCCCGGCGGTGACCATCGAGCCGTGGATCGAGCACTGGTCGCGGAGGCTGAACGGCAAGCTCTATGTGATCGCCGCCACCACACGGGGCATGGGATTGGGCCGCTGGAACTGGAGCGAGGAGGCCAACCCAGGCGGTACGCGCTGCCGCGTTACCCAGGACGAGGACGAGGTCCGCGACGAGTCCAACGCCTACGGCATCGGCGGCGACGTGGAGCGCGGGCCGAGCGTTCACGGCGTGCAGTACTTGCCCAACGCCCGCGCCTGGCCAAAAGGGAGCAAGCTCGTGCAATGGGTGCGGCTGGATGGCAAGGCACTGCCACGCGACCTGGTGGTGCTGGCCAAGGCCGACGGACGCTGGACGCACGCGGCCGCCTGGGGCAAGTTTGACCCCGCGGCGATCCGGAAAGATCCGAAGCTCGCCTACTGGTTCCTCAACAGCTTCTATCGACACGCCAAGGGTTTTCTCGGCTGGGATACGCGGTTGGTCGAGAAGGCCCTCCCGTTTATCCCTGATCGGGCCAACAGCCAGGGACCGCTGCCGGAGGCGGGACACTGGGTGAAGCTGGAAATCCCCCTTGAAGCGATTGGCGCGACCGACAAGCTGCTCGACGGCGTCGGTTTTCTGCACGAGGGGGGCCGGGTGGCCTGGGGCCGGACCGCGATCGTCGGGCCGAAGGGGGATGAGACGCTGGTTTGGGGCGACGCCCTGGAGCTGCCACCGGCACAGCTCGCCAAGGTGCGGATTCAGGTCCCGGGGCTGAAAGCCGGGGCCCGGCTGCGGGTGCTGTTCGAGGATCGCGACCTGATGGCAGGCGACGGATCGTTCACGGACGACTTTCGCGGTCAGGATCTCTACCAGCGGTTCGGCGGCGGCTACAGCCGGGGTTACGGCGATGGGCCGGTGGCGCTGCACGTGTATGAAGTGCCCTTGCCGTGAGATCGCAAGACACCGCGGCTCAAGGGATCAGGCCGCCTCTCTCGCGGACCGGGCGGCGTGGCGCAAGGCCCTCAGCCCCGCCGCTGTGACCCGATAGCAGTGGGGCAGTTCGCCCGTCCGCGGCGCCGCCAGCACGCCGGTATTCTGCTCGATCCACTCATAGGCGATGAGTTCGCCGTGCAGCTGGATGAGTTCCTCCGCCCGGACGCCGTCCATGAGCATCACCCGATCCTGCCAGGCCTGCGGATCGGCGGCGCCGGCCCGAGCATAGTGCGCCAGGAGAGCATGTAATTGCGGATCCTCGCAGAGGCTCTCCAGCTCGTCGAACATGATTGGGGTTCCGCGCGAAGAGAAGGATGTCCACTGCGATGCATCGACTATCGCGCGGGCTGGGCTGCATTCTTGCATGCGTCCAGACCGTCAACTTGCGGCAGACAGGCCGGTTGTGACGACTTTAACGACTATGGCGCGGCTGAGACCACTCTGCGAGCCCGCGGCGCCAGCCAAGGGCGGCACAACTCGCCCTTGGCTGGCGCCGCGGGCTCAGCGCCGCGGGCTTAGGACAGCGAAACCGCGGGCGGCGATACCGTGGCCTGGTCGAGGAGGGCCCGCACCTCGTCATCGCTCGTTTGCGTGAAATCCTCGTACCATGACCCGACGGCGTAAAACGGCTCCGGCGTCTGCAGCACGAGCAGATCATCCACCAGCGGGCGGAGGGCCTCGGCCGTTGCCGGGGCAGCGACGGGGACGGCGACGACGAGCCGCGCCGGCTGTTGCCGCCGCAGGGCCGCGATCGCCGCCCGCATTGTCGAACCGGTCGCCAGTCCGTCGTCGATGAGGATCACCGTGTGGCCGTGGACCGGGGGCGGGGGCCGGTCGTCGCGGAAGGCCCGCTCGCGCCGCTCCAGTTCGCGCTGTTCCGCCTCCGCTACCACATTGATGATCTCGTCCGGCAGCTGGAGTTGGCCAACCACCTCCTCGTTCAGAACGCGGACGCCGCCGCTGGCAATGGCGCCCATCGCCAGTTCCTCCTGACCCGGCACGCCCAGCTTGCGGACCAGGAAGACATCGAGGGGCACGTGCAGAGCGCAAGCCACCTCGTTCGCCACCGGGACCCCGCCGCGCGGCAGGGCCAGCACCAACACATCGGGCCGGTCCGCGTAGCGACGCAGGCGGCGGACCAGGAGCTGACCAGCGTGGGCGCGATCGCGAAAGATCATGGCCAACCTCCAGCCGCAGCGCGGCGTGCCTGCTCCGAAGGGCTGGGACGCAATTGGCGTGCCGCCCCCTGGTGCAGCGTCAACACAGGATTTAGGGTGGCACGCCCTTCGGAGTACCTCAGGGCGTGCAGTCAGTGCAGCACGCCCTTCGGAGTACCTCAGGGCGTGCCACCCAACTGAATCCCAAATCCTTGCATTGACATTGCACTAGGTGCCTTCTCCCGCCGCGGTAACACAACTATAACGTCGGCACCGCTCCTCGGGAAAGGAAACAACCATGCCCGACCCCGTAGCCCAGGAACTGCTGCACCTGACCCAGCAACTGCTCGACAGCATCGCCCGGGCCGACTGGAAAACCTACGAAGAACTCTGCGACCCGTCGCTGACCGCCTTCGAGCCCGAGTCGCAGGGCCAGCTCGTCGAGGGGATGCCGTTCCACCGGTTCTACTTTAACCTGGGCGGTGTCCCGGGCGAGCACAACACCACCCTGGCCTCACCGCACGTGCGGATCATGGGGGAGACGGCGGTGGTGGCCTATGTGCGGCTCAACCAACGCGTGGACGCCCAGGGGGCGCCGGTGGTCCGCGCCTTCGCGGAGACGCGCGTCTGGCAGCGCCAAGGCGGCCGCTGGCGGCACGTGCACTTTCACCGCTCACCGATCTGATGAGGTCCTCCCATGCCGACCGTGGGCGAGATCGTGGCGTTCCTCGACGACTTCGCCCCCCCGGGCCTGGCCGGGTCCTGGGACAACGTCGGCCTGCTGCTGGGAGACCGCGCCGCGCCGGTCGAGCGGCTGATGACCTGCCTGACCGTGACGCCCGCCACGGCGGCCGAGGCGGTGGCGGCCCGGGCCCAGCTGATCGTCACCCATCATCCGATCCTCTTCCGGCCCGTGAAACGCCTGACGGCCGACACCCCGGACGGCCGCATGATCCTGTCGTTGGTCGCAGCCGGCGTGGCCGTCACCAGCCCGCATTCCGCCTTCGACAACACGCGGGGCGGCATCAACGAGGCCATCGTGCGCCGCCTGGGACTGGTCGATGCGATGCCCCTGAGAGGCCATTTGGCACCGCGTTCGTGCAAGATCGTCGTTTTCGTGCCGGACCAGGACCTTGGCCGGGTTGCCGAGGCGATGTTTGCCGCCGGCGGCGGGCACATTGGCCAGTACCGCGAGTGCAGCTTCCGCCTGGCCGGCACGGGCACCTTCTTCGGCTCGGACAGCAGCCAGCCCACCATCGGCCAAAAGGGACGCCGCGAGGAGGTGAACGAATGGCGGCTCGAGGTGGTCTGTCCCGAGGCGAAGGTTGCGGCGGTTGTCGCCGGCATACGGCAGGCCCACTCCTACGAGGAGCCGGCGTTTGACGTTTATCCGCTCCAGCCAGCGGCTTCGAAACTGGGCGAGGGGCGCCTGGCCGGCCTGCCGCAGCCGGCCCCGCTGGGTGAGTTTGCCCGGGCGGTGAAGACGGCCCTCGGGGCGGCCTGCGTGCAGACGGTCGGCGACCCGGGCCGGGCAGTCCAGCGCGTGGCCATCGTCTGCGGCGCCGGCGGCAGCTTCCTGGACGACGCCATCGCCGCCCGGGCGGATGTGCTCTTGACCGGCGAGCTGCGCTTCCACGACTATCTGGCCGCCGAGGCGGCGGGGCTGGCCCTGGTGCTGCCGGGACACTACGCAACCGAGCGCTTCGGCATCGAGGAGTTGGCGGAGCGATTGCGGGGGCGATGGGCCGGCCTGGAGGTGTGGGCGAGCCGGACGGAACGAGATCCGCTGACGCTCGTCTTGTAAGTCTTGCGGCGGCCAGGCTTGTAAGTACGCTCCTGGCCGCCGGTGCGGTTGCCCCGTTGCGATCGGACCATTTTCCGTTACTCACAATCCGAAATGGCGTTACGTCCAGGCATCACTCCTACGGTCCCCGCCCGGCACCGAAATTGCTTTCCCTCTCCTTCCCGCGCCTCCTCGTGCCGCCGCAGGATGCGACGGCTCGACTGCGGACAAGGAGAGTCCATGAAACGCCTCGCGCTCGCCACAGCGGTGGTCATTACCCTATTTTCCGGGGTCCTCCTGGTCCGCGCGGCCTGGCGAGACGACGCCGGCGCCCCGGTTTCGCCGATCCCCACGGTCTCCGCGACCGGCCCGCTCGACTCTGCGGCCGCCTGGCAGTATCGCCACAACCAGCCGACGCACTGGCGTTCCTGCATGGTTCGTCAATGATCCGTGGTTCGGCAATTCAGGGCAGGCTGCCGACACGCCGAAGTTAGCCTTGCCCGACGACCGCTCCCACGACTCGAATCCGTCAAGGAGGTGGACATGCCGTTCGTGCTGCGACCCATCAGTTCCCTGGCCAAGACAGAGGACGGCGACTGGGAGGGACCCTGGATCGACCTCGGCGGCGAAGGATAACTCAAAGTTATCCACAGATGACACAGATGGCACAGATAGGAAAATCGCAGGTCAGGCGGGACCACCACAGGCTGGCGCGGACCCGCCCTGCCCCACCCATCGCTTCTGCCTTCTTCATCTGTGCCATCTGTGTCATCTGTGGATAACTTCCGGGGAAGGCGGCTCCGGCACGTCGGCACACAGTTCCTTCATCAGCTCCGCCGGCGATTTCTCTGCCGGCAGACCCAGCGCAATTTTCCCTGCCAGCTGCGTCGCCCGGGCCCGGTGGCGGCCCTGCACCAGTTCCAGCCGGCCAAAGTCGATCACCTGGTCCACCAACGGCGGACGGCTACCGGACAACGCCAGGACGCGGCGCAAATCGCGCTCGGCGGCGGCCTCATCGCCGCGGGCCAGGTAGCAGACTGCCCGGAAGTACCAGGCGGTGCCGTCCGCCGGGTTGTGCAACAGCGTTGTGTCCAGGTCGGCCTGCGCCCGCACGACATTTCGCTTGTGGCCGAACAGCAGCGCCGCCCGCTCAGAGGCGCGCTGGGCAAGCGGCAAATCGGCTGCCTGGAGCTGGATCACGAAGTCCGGGCCCCCGTAGCCCAGGCGCCGCCGCCAATTGGGCTCGGCAGCGATCATATCCGCCAGCGCCTTCTCCGCCTTGTCGTGGCGTTTGGGTCCCGTGGCCACGCCGGTGAGGACCAGGTGGTTGGCCCCGTCGTGGTAGAGGCGATCCAGGGCCATGCCGTCGAAGAGCGGATCGGCCGGCATTAGCCGCGCCAGGGCAGCGCAGCAGCCGCCGGGCGGGCACGGCGGTGAACTGGCCCAGGCGCCAGCCGTGAGCCAGGTGGGCCCCGAACGCCGGCCCTTTCGCGGCCGCATCCAGCAACGGTTGGAAGCGGCGTGACTGCCCGGCCTCGTCTTCCAGCCCATTCAAGACGAAGACCGCGGCGGCATCGTAGAAGCAGCGGTCCACGCGCAGGCCGTCGCGGGCTGGGTCGGCCGGCACCTGGCGGCGCAGGAAAGCGACCAGGCTGGGGCGCTGCACCAGGTGGATCACCTCCTTGCCCTGCATGTCCGGTTTCACGATCCCCTCCGGATCGAGCCCGAGCAGGGCCCGGCCGATCGGATACGCCAGCAGGGCCGTCGAGCCCCGCCTTCTCGGCGGCCTCCTTGTCTGGCGGCCGGGTGAAGAAACCGGTGACCCGCAGCTTGCCCTGGGCACCGAAGAAGAGTCGGTCAAACAGGACTTCTTCGACCGCCGTATGCTCGACCAGCCGGGTGCGCAGGTCGCGGAGCAGCAGGTCGGTGCGGACCACGCGAAGATGTTCCAGCGTGGCTCCGTCGCGGGTCAACGCCGGCGCTTCGGGCCGCAAGGTTTCGCGCAACAGGGCTCCCAGGTCGCGTGCCTGCCCCTCGCCCAGCCAATGCCCTTCCAGGGCGACCCGGCCGGCGCCGTCGAACACCACATCGGTCAGGTTGATGCCGTCCATCGCCGGCCGCTCCGCGATGCTGCCGCGGAGCACGCCCAGCAAGTCGCGTCGTGCCAGGATAACCTCGCGGGCCAGCGGCTTCGGCTCGGCGGGCAGCTTGAGCTTGAAGGGCTTCAGCGGCGTCAGGCAGCGCTGGCCGACCACCCCGGCGATGCGGGTGCGGACGGCGGCGGCGGCCGGCAGGTCCCCCTCGGCCGCGGATAACAGCGACGCGCCCACCAGGTGCAACTCGCAGCCGCCGTCGGGCCGCACGAAGTAAGCCCGGTCCAGGCGCGTATGCCGGGCCTCGGCGGGAGCGGTCGGCCCCGCTGCCCAGGCCCGCACCGTTTTCAGGAGGTCCGGCCAGTCGAACAGGTGCAGCACGATCCGCAGCTCGCGCCGGGCCGGATCGGCGGGCAGCACACCTTCGGCCAGCGGGGGATCGCGGAGTAGACGCTCGACCTCGAGCCGCTGGGCCTCCACAGGCGCCAGCAGCACGTCGAACTGGAGCCGGCCCTGGGCATCGAAGCCGGCATCCTCGAACAGCATGCCGTCGAACTGCGGTTTGGTGCCCAGCTTCTCCTGCAGCGCGGGGGCCGGGTTCGGCTTGCGGGCCAGCCGATCGGCTACCACCTGATAGGCGATCTCGGACAGCACCTCGCGGCAGACCGGTGTCAACGCTTCGGGCAGGGTGGCCTTGGGCAGGCCGTCCCAGAGCGAAACGCCTTCCAGATGCAGCTGCCGGTTCACCTGCTTGTCGTAGAGGAAATAGGCCCGATCCAGGCGGGACTGCCGGGCCGCGCGGACATCACTGGCCGCGAACTGGCGCTGGAAACGCTCCATCAGCCCGGCCCCCTCGCGTCCCTGGCCGCGCCAGGGGAAGGGGCGCGGCAGCGTCCAGCTCCATCCCCTCCTGCCCGGGCTTGGTACCCAGCGCCGGCCGAACCGCTTCCAGCACCGCGGCCGCGGCCGCCGGCTCCGCAAACGCGGGCCGCTGGGTCGGGTCGGCCAGATAGACGCGCAGATGCAACTTGCCGGCGCCGTCATAGACGGCTCTCTCGAACAGCACGCCGTCGTCGCGGCGATCCACCGTCAGGGCCTGCAAGCCGACCACCGGGCTGGTCACCAGCGTGACGCCATCGGCGACGGTCCGGAATTCAACGCCCGGGAAGCGCGGCTGCCAGCGGGTCTGGATCGCCTTGGCCAGGGCCTTGTGCAGATCCGCGGCGATCCCGGCTTGCAAGCAGACGCCGGCGACCCGCAGTTCGCGGCCGGAGATTCCGTTCCCCTCATAAGTGAAGTAGAGCCGATCCACGCGGGTTGCCTCCAGCAGCGGGTCGCGGCTGGCGGCGAACTCGCGCTGCAGCGCCTGGAGCTGCTCGTCCCAGCGGACGGCGGCCTTCTGGTTCAGGCGCGGCTCCTGGGCCGGGTCGTCGCTCGTCAGCACCGGCTTGAGCAGCTTGCGGCCAATGGTATTGGCCGCGAACAGCTTCTTGATCTTCTCCTCCTGCCCGGCCTTGTCGTCGTAGATCACGTCGAAATTGAGCCGGCGAGCGCTGTCGAACCAGGCCGACTCGAACAGCACGCCGTCCAGGTCCGGGTCCGTGGCGGCCAGGCGCTGCAAGGCCGGCGTGGGATCGGCCTGGAAGAGCATGGCGGGAAGGACCACCTTGAACGTCCCGCCGCCCGGCCGCTTCAGCTTGTCGGCGAAATAGGCCTCCAGCCGCTGCTCCAGGCGAGACCGCAGGGCGGCCGGGTCGCCCTTGGGCTGCAACGCGATCAGCTCGCAGTGGAGGCGCGGCTCGTCGCCGACATACTCGAAATAGACACGGTCAATCCGGGTTTGGCGGACGATCGGCTCCTTGGCGTCGGCCGCGAACTGCTTGCGCAGGTCGTCGAGCAGCGACGCCCAGGTGCCGCCCTTCTGCGGCCAGTCCATCCCCAGCGGTTTGGCGACCGCTTCCTCACCCTTGAGGAGCTGTTCGACCAGCGGCTTCTGCGCGTCGCTCCCCAGGTATTCGATTTCCAGCCGTCCGCCCTTGTCGAAGCGAGGAGCCACAAACAGGACCCCATCCAGCCGTGGATCGGCCATCGCCTTCTTTTGCAGGCCGACCACCGGGCTGGCCCGGAAGACGATCCGGCTCACGTCGGTGTCGAACTTCTCGGGCACCGGCTCCGGCAGGAGGCCGGCGGGCAGCTTCTTGAGGGCGTCCTTGAGCCGGCCACGTGCCGCCTCCACCTTCTTGGGATCGGCGGGGTCTTGCAGACAGACGCCGTGCCACGCCAGCACCAGGGCCACGGTATCGCGATCGCCCTTGACGTGCTGGAAAGCCACGTCGTCCAGCCGGGTGCGGGACGCCACCGTGTTGTCCTTGCTGGCGGCGAACTCGGTCTGCATTCGCTGGCGCAGGGCGACGTAATCGACCGGCTTCATCCCGGCCAGCGACGGTTCGACGACCTTGTCGGCCTTCGTCCCCAGCACCGCCCGCTCGAACAGGGCGGCATTGGTCAGGAGCGTGACGATTGCCTTCTTCTGCTCGTCCGTCCTGGCCTGGGCAACATAGCCGGTCAGCAGCAGCTGGCCGTCCGCCGCATAGGTTGCATCCGCGAAGACCGCCCCGCGCAGCTCCTTGGCGTCTGCGGGTATGGCCCGCAGGTTGAGGACCGGGCTCTTAGCAGCCACGATCTCCGTATCATCATATACCAGATCGTCAATCTCCTTGTCGATCGTCGGGTTCGGCTTGGCGCCCGCGTAGAACTTCTTCTTGATCAGCTCCTTGCCGCGCGTCCTCAACCAGTCGTGCAGGGCCTTCTTCTCGTCGGCGGTGGGTGCGGCTGTCTCGTAGAGCCAGACCCCCTGGAACGCGAGCGTCCCCGGCTGCTTGGAGGCAAGGACCTTGACGCCGTCGAGGCGGACATGCTTGCCCTTGCCGGCGGCCAACTCCTTCTGCAGCTCGGGCACGATGGCCTTGAGCCCGGTCGATTCCTCGGTCAACTTCGGCGCCGGCTCGGCCTGTCCCTGGAAAGCCACCGCCACGGCTGCCGCGGCCAGGGCCATCCCGGAAAGGACAACAGCAAGGAGGGTGGTTCGTTGTGGCATGCCCGTCTCTGCTCCTGGGGCGCCGTGGGGTGAGAGTCACCTGGGCTCGTCCTCCTGTAGTTGAGCGATCCGGATGACGGGCGGCAAGGAAAAAAGCCCCCAGGGTGCCCAGATTCCCGACCGGCGAACGGCAGTCGCCCTTCCCCTTGGCCCCAGAACCGACCGCAAACGGTGCTGTCGCACCGTTCTGTGACGATTCCCGACGGTTCCGGCACCGTTGCCGACGCTCCGGGGGGCTATCGATCGTCCACTCCACCCGCTCCGCGGGTTTCGCTCCACCCGGGACTACGGTCCGCCGCCTCGGACGGGTGCCCCATCCTCGGTCCGATTGCTCCGCCAAATCCCGACTGCTCCGCCAAGGCGACCGGCAGGAGATAGGTGCCCTCGGCAGCGCATCTCCGACCGCCCGCCGGCATCGCACGCGCTGCCAGGTTGAACTGAAGTGACCGGGAATTCTGTTCAACCTGGCGCGGACACCGCAAGCCATTGGTAAATAACGACATGTGCCTTCGCAATTCAGCAAGAATCGCCAGGTTGAACTGAAGTCCGATGTGTGCGGGAGCGCTACGACGGGCCCCTTCCCCGCAGGGCGAGGGATCGTCGCCCCGGTCCCCCGTACTCGGTCGGAGCACCGGGGCGAGGGGAGATTATCTCCTGCCGTTCGCCCAAATGGCGGAGCAGTTTGGCGGCGGTGCGGCGTAAGCTGCTTCCTGACAAGCAGTTACACGAAACTCGAACAGAATTCAGACTTTTGTCCCGATAGCGCGCCAAGTTGCCAGGGGTAGGGGCAACCGTCCACCGCACGTCCCGCCCGCCCATCCTTTCCGGGGGAGTCCCAGCGACAGGGACGATCACTGGCCATGGGTTGTCGTCCCGCCCATCCGTTCCGGGGGTGTCCCAGGGGGTGCTGAAACGAATGATCACAAGTCATGGTCCACCATGAACTTGCGAGATGCGATTCGTTTCTGCTCGGCTTCGGACGACCAGCAAACGCCTCGGAACCGTGGCTCGCGAGTGGAAAACCGCTCGTTCCCGCACCTGGCTCGGTCCGCGAGGTCCTTTTTGGTGTTCATTTCAGTAGCCCGCCGGCCCGGACCGTGGGAGACGCCGATCACGCAGGCCCGGAGGCGGGCGCGAGACTGGGCGGCGAGATCGATTTTCTCGGCACAACACAAAAAGCTATCGCCACTTGCGCCAGGCGCTGCGATCGCTGCGGTTTATCCTGCGGAGACGTTTTTTTCCTTGCGACCAAAAGGAGGCGTTTGTACTGTAGTGGGGCCGGCATTATAGCCGGGCCCCCCGTAAGTCCTCGGTAGTCGATGCTCGAAGCTTCCGCGGCCCCGATTGTTGGCGCCCGCGTCCGTTGCCCAAGTCCCTCCACGAAGAAGGTCGCCACATGGCACCGTTCTCCTGGTCGCGCTGGTTGCGTTCCCTGTTCCGCCGTCCGCCATCCCGGCCATTTCGTCGGCGTCGCCCGCACGGGCTGGGACTGGAACAGTTGGAAACCCGGCTGGCCCCCGCCACCGCCATCTGGACCGGCATGGCCGGCAGTAACTGGAACAACATGGGCGATTGGCTCAGGAACGGCGTGCCCGGGATCCCCCAGCCCGGGGACGACCTGGTCTTCCCCGGGAACGTAGCACAGCTGACCATCGTCAACGACCTCCCGAGCGGTGAGTCCTTCAACTCGCTTTCGTTCTCCGACCTGAACGATCTGAATGGCTATGTGATCTCCGGCAACGCGATCACCCTGGGCGACCCGTCGACTCCCGGGTCCGGCAACATCAACGTGGCCGCCCTGGTGCCCAATGTGGACGTCAAGCTGCCCATTCAGTTCGCCGGCCCGGGCGGCTCGCGCCAGTTCATTACGGTCGGCGGGGGTGCCACACTCACCCTCGCTGGGGCCCTGAGCGGCACGACCGGTGCGGAGTTGACCAAGGAGTCGCAGGGCACCCTGGTGCTCACCGCCGACAACTCGGCCTTCACCGGCCCGATCACGGTGGATACCAACGGCGGCATCCTGCGCATCAGCAACCCGTTCGCGCTGGGCGACTCAACGAGCGTCACCACCGTTCAGACCAACGGGCAATTGCAGGTGGCCGACCTGGAAGGACTGGTGGTCCCGGAGCAGCTAATCCTCAACGGAGCCGGCCCCGACAATCGCGGTGCCCTGCTGGGTCTGGCGGGGCACAGCGTCTGGGGCGGGAACATCACCCTCGACAGCGACACCACCATCGGCTCGCTCGCCGGCGACCTGACCATCGACGGCGTCATCGGCGACCTGGGCGCCGGCCACGGCATCACCAAGGAGGGACCCGGCCAGGTTGACTTCACCCAGGCCGATACCTACCGCGGCCCGACTGTCGTCAACGACGGCGTCCTCGACATCCAGAACGGGCTGGCCCTCGGTCCGGGCGACGACCTGCCGGCGGACGGCGTCACCGTCAACCAGAGCACCAGCGAGTTCGGCGCTCTCTGGGTGGACGACCCCACCGGTGTCGGGTTCACTGTCCCGGACAAGCTCATCACCATCAATGGCCTCGGTGCCTCGTCCGTGCAGGACGTGCTGGTCCACGGGACGGCCGGCACCTTCACGCTGACCTTTACTTTCGAGGCACCGCCGCTGGCCCCGCCGAACTTCACGACCATCAGCTTGCCGGTCGGTGCCAGCGCCGCGCAGGTGCAGACGGCAATCGATGCCCTGTCCAACGTCAGCGGCATCGGCGGGTTCGTCAACGTCACCGAGACAACGAGCCCGGCGGGCAACCTCTACGAAATCCTCTTTGGCGGCACCCTCGCCACCGTCGATGTCCCGGAACTCATTCCTGGGTCCAAGGGCGGCGATACGGCCACGGTGAGCATCGTGCGCCAGGGGGACCACGGCAGTCTTCGGAACGCGGAAGGTTTCAATACCTGGACCGGCGACGTGATCCTGGGCAGCCCGCTCCCCAATTCCGTGGCGCCGGCCATTGGCGTGGCCGAGGCCACCACGCTGACCATCATGGGTGTGGTGAAGGATCCGGTGGCCCCGCCGCCGGTCGACACGCCGCCGACGATGGTCAAGGTCGATACCGGCACTCTGATCTTCACCAGTGCCAACACCTATAAACCCGATCCGACCACCGGCATCGGCACGGACGTGCAGGGCGGCGTCCTCGAGATCGAAGACTCGAAGGGCCTGGGCACCGGTGGGGTGGTGGTCGAGGACGGAGCCAGCCTGGGGCTGGGCGTCGACGACATCCCCGACTCGGTCACAGGCACCATTAACACCCTTTTGGTCTCGAACCCGTTGACCATTACCGGGCAGGGGGCCAGCGTCCTGGGGGCCTTGGTCAACTTCTCCGGCATCAACGTCTACTCCGGCTCGATAGATGTCGAAAGCAACCCCAGCGATCACAGTGCTTCGATCGGCGTGCAGCCCGATCCGAACCCCAGCAGCAACACCAGCTATTTCCCGACCTACGATCCGGCCAGCGGAGCGGCTCTTACCGGGGACTACAGCCTGACCATCACCGGCCCGATCAGCGGCGCCTGGTCGGAGTACCAGGACATCCTCCTGAGCAAGCTGGGGCCGAACGGCACCCCGATCCCGCCGACCAGCGGGACCTGGACAATCACGTTCACTTACCTGGCGCCACCGCCCTCGCCCCCCAATTACACCACGACGGACCTGCCGCCCCTGCCATTCGATGCCACGGCCGGCCAGGTGGAAGCCGATCTCGAGGCCCTGCCGAACATCGGTCTCGGCAATGTCGTGGTCACCGAATTCCTGACTCCAGAAGGGAACCTGTACGACATTCAGTTCGTCGGCGCCCTGGCCGGTCTCCGCTTGCCTCAGCTGATCCCCAACCTGTCCGTCGGCCTGATCGACACCGTCACCACCAGTTACTCGTTGCTGGACAAGTACGGCGGCGGCCAGCTGATCCTGCCCAAGGCCAACAACGGGCTGAACTGGAACATCGACATCGTGCAGGGCTGGGTCACCATCGAGAATAACAACAGCCTGGGCCAGACCGTCCCCGACGCGGACCAGAACTTGCAACCGACCACCACCGTCGAAGAGGGCGCCGCCCTCCATTTGATGGGCTCGGCGACCAATCCCGTCGACATGACGCAGAACCTCGTCCTCGACGGCACCGGCTTCGATCACACGTTCGGCGAGATCAACCAGCAGGGCGCTCTCGAAAACATCGATGGCATCAACACCATCAACAGCAATATCACGCTGGAAGGCCCCGACGGCATCGGCGTTGAACAGATCTTCGGACACAGCCAGCTGTACCTGACCGGCAATATCTACGATCAGCAGATCGTCCATACCATCGCCGCCCATTCCCCGGGCGGCTCCCAAGAGACCGACGACTTCTTCGATACCGGCGGGACCAGCGGCACGATCACCCTGACGTATAACATGTACGGCCTGCCCGACTCGATGGATGTCTATTACGGCATCAAGGGGCAGGGCGGAACTCTGATCTACACCACCAACGGCCTGGTTTCCGGCACCAACACCGTCAACCTGACCTACGGGCCCGGCACGTCCACCATTATCGAAGTGGTCATGGATGCCGGCGGCGTCAAGCAATTCAACACCGAGTGGTACTTCACCGCCGCCATCACGCCGAACATCCCGGTGGCCGGCGGCATTATCAAGCTCGGCTCGCAGCTCCTGGTCATTCAGGCCAACGGGACCTACCTGGGACCGGTCGATATCCGCCAGGGTGTACTGCTGGACCAGAGCAATACCGGCCTGGGAGCCGGCGCGCTGCTCGGCGCGCCGGTCAGCGCCGACCCGACGGTCACCGTCGAGACCGGCGCCGCCCTGGCCCTGACCAGTTTTGTCGTGCCGACCAGCTCGGCTGCTGGGGCCATCAGCTCCGGAATCGATGTCTGGAACGAGCACCTGATCGTGAACGGTCCGGGCAACGACACCCTCGGCGTGCCGCTGGGGGCTATCAACGTCCTGGCGACAGACGACCTGACCGCTCCCAACGACACCACGATCGTGCCCGCCGACATGATGTGGCGCGGTCCGGTCACGCTGGAGTCCAGCAGCACCTTCAATCTCGACGCCGGGACGCGCCTGTTCCTGCTGGGGGACATGGACGACGCCTCCAACCCGACGGGGGGTTCGGACCTGATCAAGGTCGGCGACGGCGAGTTGGTCCTGGAAGGGACCAACAGTTATCGAGGCAACACGTACATCGGCTCGCCGATCTCGCCGCCCAGCTTCCCGGTTGTCCCCAATGACGCTCCGCTCCCGGACCTGCAAACGTTTGAGATGTCGGGCAGCACCGGGACGTTCAACCTGTCGCTGACGTTCGGCGGCAACAGCGCAACCACGGCCTCGGCCCTGTCGTTTGGAGCCAGCGCGGCCCAGATGCAAACGGCGATCGGCGGCCTGTTGACCGCTCTCGGCATCAGCGGGGGCACCGTCACGGTGACCCAGACCGGCAGTTATTACGCCGTTTTGCTGGGCGGCACCCTGGCCGGCAACACGCCGGCCCTGCTCGATGTCACCCCGCTCTCGGGCGATATCGTTGACCCGGTTCCCATCGTCACCACGACGCAGGGAGGCGATCCGTCCCTCTACTTCCAGAACTCGTTGGCGCCGGTGGACGGCGGCATTCTCACCGTGGCCAATAGCCTGGGACTGGGCACGGCGACAGGCAACGTCGTGGTGCAGAGCGGCTCGTCGCTCCAGCTCGAAGCCAACGTCATCGTGGCCGGCAAAACGCTCATTGTCTCCGGCAGCGGCGCGCCCACGGTGGGCAATCCGCTCGGCGTTAGCTGGTTCTCCGAGGGACCCGGCTCGATCGTGGACGCCGGCACACTCGGCACGCAAAAGGCGACCATCTCGGGCTACGTCACCGATGTCGCCATCGATCCCACCGACACCAGCACCATGTACATCACCACGGCGGGTGGTGGGGTCTGGAGAACGCAGGACGGCGGCAAGACCTGGTTCGCCCTGTGGAACGATGCCCTGAGCTTCTACGACGGCGTGATCGCCATGGATCCCACCGACCCGCTGCACCTGTATGTCGGCACCGGGTTGCAGGACAACTCGATCAACTCCTTCGCGGGCACCGGCCTGTACCAGTCGTACGACGGCGGCGAAACCTGGTCGCTCATGACCGGCGCCGGCGGGGCCAACCCGTTCCTGGGCCGGGCCATCACGGCCATTGCCTTCGACCCGTTCGACCCGGACAACAACCCGGCCAGCCCTCCCACCGTGGCACGTCCGGACGGTGCTGGGCCGGTGTTGTACATCGCCGACAGCGATCAGACGGTGGACGGCACCAGCGGCGCTGCGCCCCGACCGTCGGCGTTTACCGCTTGGACCCGCAGGCCGGGGAGGCGTTCAGCTTCTTCACCGGCCCGGGCAGCATCGAACATGTGCCCGCCGCGGACTTGCTGTTCAACCTGACCAGCACCACCTCGTGGGACCGGCTGACGTCCAACAACACGTCGACCAAGCATCTGTACGTCAGCTTCAACAATACGGCCGTGCGCCGGGACCGGATGACGATTTCCGCATCGACTTCCCCCAAAGCAACGCCACCTGGTCGGACCTGAAGGTCGTCAATGGCGTCCTGTTCGCGGCAATGGGCACCGACAACCCCGCCTATACTCCCGCGTCGTCGATTAGTGGGACCTCGGGGCCCGGCTGGGTGATCAGCGCGGTCTACGAGCTTCCCTTGTGGCAGGAGTTCTACCCCCCCGGCTCGATCGCCACGAATACCTATTCCGACAGCTCCGGACCGGGAAACACCACGGCCGGTGACCCGGCCGACATGTTCGGTTACAACAACGTGGTCTGGTTCATCGGCGACGGCGTTATCGACAACGACACAGCGGACACAACCTTCGGGGAAGTCTTGGAGATCGATGGCGAATCGACCGAGGCGTTCCCCAACCCACTGACCGGGACGGCCGTCAACGGTTACATCAAGCTGACCACCACCGCCAACACCGCGGCAGGCGATTCTGCGGTTGCCTTCGCTCTCGTCATCAACCCGGTTGATCCCTTCGGCACCGATATCCACGGCTCGATGGAAGCCATCTACGACACCGCGGAGGACTATGCCGCGAACAGCTCCGTGGACTGGGGCGTCATTGACCTGCCCACGGCACAACCGCTCACGGGCGACGGCGAAGTCGACGCCGGCTTTGACCCGCCGCCGGGCCAACCGGAGCTGCCGCCGCAGGGCTTCTACGATGCCGCCATTTACTATGACGGCTTCAACCTGTACGCCGCCGGCGAGAACTACTTCCTCGAAACGACACCCCTGCCCAACAAACCCCTCGGCACGGTGTGGGTCGACCACACCGTTGATGCCAACGGCAACGCGCCTTATCCCGATTTCCACTCGCTCCAGAATGTCAATGGCCAGCTGTATGTGACGACGGACGGCGGCGTCTGGGAATTCAACCCGACCACCTTCGACTGGACCGACCTGAACGGCAACCTGGAATCGATCGCCCGGACCGACAGCGTTGGTGTGACGACCAACAGCTTCACCAACGCCGTGGCCGGCGTCCAGGCCGGCGGCATCGTCGACTTCAACAACAACCTGGCCTGGACCCAGGGCAATGGGTCGATCGAACCGGTGCCGACCAACTACTTCCCGTTCGGCGGGCCGGTGGCGATCAATCCGGCCAACTCGCAGATCGAGTACGGCTTTGTTACCACCAATGCCGAGTACAGCCCCAACGGAAACGACTGGGTCACCCTGTCGGTTCTGTCCGAATCGACGAACGGAGGGCAAACCTGGCAGATGGTTCCTTCCCAGCCCGGTTCGAAGAACTATCCGTATGGTCCCAACGATGGCGGTCAGTTGATGGTGACGACCGGCTCCACCCAGGATCCGGTGCCGCCGATGGTCATTGATCCGGTGGACCCGGTGCGCATGCTGCTGGGCGGGGCCGTGGCTGCACCGGGCGTGCCGGGCATCTTCTTCGACACCGACGGCGACGGGCCCCCCGAGGTCGATTTCCCCGACGGCATCCAGGACGGCGATGACGGGGTCAGCGAGAACAACATCGGCCCCCTCCTGCAATCGCTGGACGGCGGGGCGAGCTGGCTGAATATCGGCGCCAATCTGCCGGGCGAGATCACGGCGGTCAACGCCATCGCCGCCGCCCAGTATCAGGGGGTCTTCAAGGCCGATGCCGGGTTCCCCCAAGTCTTCGACCAGGGTGCCAATACCTATGTCCCGGGCACCATCTACATCATCGGCGAAACCGATACCGGCGCCACCGACGTTTACGTCACCAAGAACCTCGGCATTTCCTGGCAGGGTGTCGGCGGTTCGCGGACGCCCGGCGGGACCGGCAACATCGTCGCTCTCCAAGTCGATCCACGCAACAGCAGTACCGTCTACGCGCTGTTCAACAACGACCAGCTGTTCGAGTCGACTAACGCCGGGCAGAGCTGGACCAACATTTCCGGCAGCGGTGCCAGCAAGCTCCCCACCAGCATCACGGTCGGCGGTGCGACCACGGCCGTGCTGGGCTGGGCAATGCAGATCGACCCGCGCACCGGCTTCCTCTATGTCGGCACCGACGAGGGCGTGTGGGTTTCGACCAGCGGCGGGAATTCCTGGCAGCAGTTCGGCATCGGTCTGGGCAACGCCCAGGTCCGGTCGATGGTCCTCAACACGACGGAGAACACGCTCACCGTTGGCACCTATGGCCGGGGCAGCTACTCGGTCTGGCTGGACACCAGCCAGCCCGACAACGGGGCCTTCAGCGCGTTGCCGGGCAGCTCGGCCACCTGGACCGGACCCGTGGAGTTGGCCGGGCCCACCACCTTCGGCGCCACCAGCACCTACGACGTGAACGAGACCGGGTTCCCCACCAGCCCGCCCGCCAACGACCAGTACGACGCGCAGGCCATCGACAACGGCTACCCCGTCGCGTCGCTATCCATCGGCGGGGCCATTAGCGATCAGATCCCCAACGCGGACTGGACCGTCACCAAGGTCGGGCTGGGCGACGTCATCCTGTCGGGAGCGAGCACCTTCGGCGGTACGGCCGACATTCAGGAAGGCGCCCTGGTCGTCGAGAACCCCCAAGCCCTGGGTCAGACCGGCGTGGCCGACGTGCAGCAGCTCACGCTGAGCAACTTCACCCCGGGTTTCACGACGTACAACCTGACTTTCGGCGCCTTTGTCTCCAGCGACATCCTCTACACCGGCACGGCCGGGCCAGCCACCGTTGTCGGCACCGATGCCTACAACTTGCAGCAAACGCTGCAAGCGCTGCTGACCAGCAACGGCTTGGGCGGCGTGGTGACGGTCGCTCCCGACGCGACCGACACGGTCTTCACGGTCACCTTTGGCGGGGACATGACGGGGTTCGCGCAGCCGGCGCTCATCGGCACGGTGGACAGCCTCGATTCCAACACGGCCGCCGTCGCTGTTGCCAGCGGCGTGCAGATTCTTACCCTGACCGCGCCCATCCCAGGCTCGACGACATTCGACCTGACGTTTAACGGCGTCACCACGCCGGTGCCGATCACCTACACCGGCACGCCGGTTGATCCCGGCTTCGACGCGACCGCCATCCAGACGGCCCTGAATAGCCTGCCGTCGATCGCGGATATCGGCGGCTCGGTGCAGGTAACGGCCGACCCCACCGATACGATCTTCACCATCCTCTACGGCGGCACCCTGGCGGGGATCAACCAGGCTCCGCTGAGCGTGCAGGTGACCAGCACCGATGGTGCGACCGCCAGCATCCTGACGCTCATGCACGGCGCCGGCGGGACCATCGTCGAGCCGGGTCAGGTGCTCGAGCTGGAGTCCAGTCTGCTGGGCGAGCCGGTCGAACTGAGTGGAAACGGGACGGTGTTCGACGGGCACAACACCGGCGCCCTGCGCAACATCAGCAACTACAACACCTTTACCGGCACCGTGATCCTGGAGTCGCCGCTGGTCACCATCGGCGTCAATTCGGGCAGCCAACTGACGATTGCCTCCACCGCGACGATTACCGACAACGGCAACGGCGACAACCTGATGAAGGAGCTGACCGGGACACTCGTTCTCGCCGGCGCAGACAGCTACGGCGGCGGCGGCCCGATCGGCGGCGGCGGCAGCAGCACCTTTACTTTCCCCATCCCGAGCCAGAGCGGGAGCTTTAGCTTCGCCGACGGCACCGTCGTGGCCCAGGGCGCCCTGAACGTCCAGAACGGCAACGCCCTCAGCACCGCGGCCAACACCGCCTTCAACAACACCACCACGGTCCTGGACGGCGCCCAGCTGCAGGTGCAGGGCGGCATCACCGTGGCCAACGTGGCCCTGCACATCTCCGGCACCGGCGTCAACGACACCGGCGCCCTCGAAGGGACAGGCGGCGACAACCACTGGCAGGGGCCCGTCACCCTGGCCAAGGATCCCGCCTTCAACCCGGCCACCACGCCACCCAACACGGTGGACATCGGCGACATTGTTCAACAGTCCGACCGACAACCTCACCATCGACGGCGTGGTCAGCCAGATCGCCGGCGCCACGATGGGGATCACCAAGGTCGACCTGGGCACCGTCACCCTGAGCAACGCCAATACCTACGGCGGGCTGACCACCGTGGCCGCCGGGGCCTTGCGCGTGGAGAATGCCAACGCGCTGGGGACAAGCGGTACGCTGGCCAACGGCACCGTGGTGCAGACCGGGGCGGCCCTCGAGATCGATCGCGATCCGAACACCCTGAATCCGATCACCGTTCCCACAGAGGACCTGACTCTCAACGGCCCCGGTACCCCGGCGGTGATGGCTCTGACCGTTTCCGGGCCCACCGGCGCCTTCAACGTGACGTTCAACGGCAAGACGGCCAATGGGCTCCCCTACAACGCCACGGCCGCAGTGGTGCAGTCGGCCCTGAACGGGCTACCGTCGATCGGCGGCGCGGGCGGCTCGGTCAGTGTGGCCGAGACCACGACGGCGGCCGGGAACGTCTTCACCATCGTCTTCGGCGGCGCCCTGGCCGGCCTCGACGTGCCCCTTATGACCGCCCAGGGAGCCGGCGGCACGGTGGTGAGCACCACTCTGGTGCGGCACGGCGGCAGCGGCGCCCTCCGCAATTTCCGCGGCAACAACACCTGGGCTGCCCCCATCTTCCTCGCCTCCGCCAGCAACCTTGGCGCCGATGCCGGCACCACGCTGACCGTCTCGGGTACCATCCAGAATCAGGCCGCCCTGACCGGCACCGCACCTGGCCTGACCAAGGTCAGCCCCGGGACCGTGGTCTTCCCCAATGCCAACACGTACACCGGACTGACCACGGTCAATGCCGGGGTGCTCAACATCCGCAATGCCAATGCCCTGGGCAGCACCGCGTCGTCGCAGCAGACCTTTGCGCTCTCCGGGCCGCAGACCGGGTCGTTCACCCTGACCTTTGCCGGACAGACCACGTCCCTGTTGTCCGCGAATATCCAGAACGGCAGCGTCACCGGAGCGAGCAACGCCGCCCCAATCGTCATCACCAGTGCCGCCAACGGCCTCAAGACCGGCCAGCAAGTGCAGATCGCCGGCGTCGGCGGCAATACCAAGGCCAACGGCATTTGGACCATCACGGTCATCGATGTCAACCACTTCTCGCTCAATGGCTCCAATGGAGCCGTCGGCGGCGGCAACGGTGCCTACAGCGGCGGCGGCACCTGGATCGTCACCACGGTGCAGAACGCCCTGAATGCCTTGCCGTCGATCGGCGGCGTTCTGGGCTCGGTGAGCGTGGCCCCCTTCCCGGTGGCCAGCGGCATCTTCCTGGTTTCTTTCGGCGGCACGCTGGCCAATCAGCACGTCCCTCAGATGACCGGCAAGGGGATCAACGGCACGACGGTGACCACCAGCACGTTCCAGGACGGGTCGTGGGGAGCCGTGGTCAACACCGGCGGCACCTTGCAAGAGCAGGGCGGCATCACGGTTTCGACCAAGAGCCTGACCATCAGCGGCACGGGCACGTCGGAGGTGCAGCAATTTGCGGTCACCGGACCGTTCCAGCTTTCATTCAACGGCAGCACGTTGACACCGGTCCTGCCCGCCAACGCCACGGGCGATCAGGTGGCCGCCGCCCTCAATGCCCTGTCTACCCTTGGCACTGTCGGCGGGTCTGTTTCCGTCACGCTGGCAGACGGCGTCTATACGGTCGTCTTCGGCGGCAGCCTGGCCGGCACCAACGTTCCCTTGCTCACCGGCACGGCCATTGGTCCGGTGGTCAATGTGACGCCGGTCGGCGGCAGCCAGCAGGTCGCCCTGACCGGCAGCAGCGGCTGGTTTACCCTAACCTTCAACAACCAGACGACCAATCCGCTGGCAGTCGGCTCCACCGCTGCCCAGGTAATGGCCGCCCTCAACGCCTTGCAATCCATTGGCGGAGTGTCCGGCAGCGTGGGTGTCAGCCTCAGTGGCGGTGTCTACACCGTGACCTTCGGCGGCACGCTCACTGGCACCACCCAACCGCTCAGCGGCAACGGCGTTATCGCCGCCGTGCTTCCGGGCGGCCTCGGCGCCCTCGACAGTCCCTCGGGCATTATCAACACCTGGGACTCCACCATTACCCTTCAGGGGAACGCCGCGATCGGTGCCGACATCGATACCAGCGGCCCTAATCCGGTGGTGTCCACCCTGGTCGTCGACAAGACCATCAACGAGGCCTTCACGAGTCCCGGTAGTGCGCTCACCAAGGTGGGCCTGGGGACGACAACCCTCAGCGGCAGCACGAGCAATACCTACTCCGGCGGCACGCTGGTAGATGACGGCGTCCTCCAGCTCAACAAGACCGGCGGCGGTAGCACCGTTGCCGTCGCGGCCAACAGCTCCGGGAGCCCGGCCAAGGTCGTCTCGCAGACGGTGACCGTTACGCCCGGCACCGGCACCGGCTTCACCCTCACGGTCAACAATCAGACCACCGCCACCCTGCCGACGGGCGCCACGGCGCTCCAGGTCCAGGAAGCGTTGGCGGCGCTGGCGTCGATCGGCAGCGTCACCAACGTGGCCGTCGCCAGCACGGTCGCCAACGTCTACACGGTCACGTTCTCCGGCGCGGCCGCAACCAGCGGCCAGCCGACCCTCACGGGAAGCGGCGTTTTCGCCATCGGCAAGGTGACCATCGGCGATGCCAGCCCCGTACCAATTCAGATCGCCAGCGACGTGCTGCGACTGTTGGGTTCCAACCAGATGCCGTCCAACGTGGCGGTCGCGGTCAACAGCGACGGCCTGTTCGACCTCAACGGCCAGAAGCAGGGCATCGGCTCGCTCAACATGGTCAGCGGCATCGTTAGCATTACCGGCGCCAACGCGGTGCTCACCCTGAACGGCAACGTGACGGCCTCGGCGGATGCCTACTTCAACCCGGCCACCATTCAGGACGTGGGCACTCTCAACCTGGGCGGCGCCACGCGGACGTTCACCGTGGCCGGGCCCAGCACGCTCTATGCCGACCTGGTGATTTCCGCGCCCATTGCCGGCACCAACAGCACCGACGGCATCCTCAAGCTCGGCTCCGGGACGCTGGCCCTGACGCACGACAACACCTACACCGGCCTGACAACCATCTCCAAGGGCACGTTGCTGGCCGACGGTGTGCCAACGGGTAACACCACTGCTGCTGTCTCTCTCAACGGCGGCACCCTGGGCGGCAACGGGTCGGTCGGACCGGTGACCGCCACCGCTGTCGCCGGCAACGTCCTCATGCCGGGCGACGGCATCGCCATTCCGCCGGGCACCTTGAACATCAACACCACGTCGGGCACCCCCACGGTGCTGGTCAACGGCGTCACCGTCTCCGGGAACATTCCCAACGCCAGCGCGGGCAGCTTCTTTGTCGAGCTGAACGCCCCGGGTGACGGGGCATCCAGCCTGTTGACCGTGACAGGGCCGGCAGGCAACACCGGGCCGGTCATCAATCTGAACAACGCCACGCTTTCGGCCCTGCTGGACCCGAATATTGCCATCGGCAATACGTTCACCATCATCCAGACGACCAACGGCACCGTCAGCGGGCATTTCTTCCAGCAGTTCTCGCCCAACACGGTGTTCTTCAATGGGCGCAAGTTCACAGTCCAGTACATCAACAACACTGTCAACCACACCGGTCAGGTCATTCTGACTCGCTCGCTGGACACAGCCACGGTCAGCATGAGCGCGTTGACCAACCCGTCGGTGTATGGCCAGGATGTGACGTTCACCGCCACCGTGGTGCCGGAGCCGGGCGGCGGCGCCCTGCCGACCACCGACACCATCACGTTCACCGTGAGCCAGGGAGCCACGACGCTCTATACCACGGTGCCGGGGATCAACATCGGCGCCAACGATCAGGCGATCTTCGACCTGAAGAACTTCCCGTCCATCTTCCCGCTGGCCCCAGGGACGTATACGGTCAACGCGATCTTCAACGCGGACCATAACGACATCACCTACAACACCATTGCCGCCACCACGCCCGTAACGCAGAAGGTGAACCAGGCCAGCGTGTCGTATGCCTTGTCGTCCCAGCCGAGCAACCCGGTGCCTGGTCAGGCGGTGACCGTCACCGCGACCTTGACCGCGCTGTCGCCAGGCGCGGGCGTGCCGACCGGCACCCTGGCGTTCTACCTGGACGGAACCCAGGTCGCTGGCCCGGCTCCGACCCTGATTGGCGGCATCGCCAAGGAAGTCCTCACTTTCCCGACTGCCAGCACGCACCGCGTGCGCGTGACCTACAGCGGCGATACCGACTTCAAAGGCAGCACCAGCCCCACCGATTACCTCATCAACGTCGTGAAGGGGACGGCCACCTTTGCCATCAGCGGCAACCCAGCCTCGTCAGCCTCGCCGCAAAGCCCGGTCTACGGCGAAGCGGTCACCTTCTCGGCAACGCTCACCGGTCCGATCCCGCCGACAGGCACCGTGACCTTCTACGATGGCGCGACGATCCAGACCAACATCATTGGCTCTGCGCTGCTGTCGGCGACGTCGGCCACGACCTCGAGTGCCAGTGTAACCACCGTCTCGCCTTTGCCGGTTGGTAATCTGACGATCAATGTTACCTATCCGGGCGACACGAGCTTCAACAGCGGCTCCGGCAGCTTCGCCTACACCGTCTATACTGATCCGACGACGACCACGCTGACCACGTCGGTCAACCCGGCGACGTTCGGCCAGTCCATTCGCTACACCGCCAGCGTGTCGGCCAACCTGCCTGGCGCCGGAACGCCCAACGGCAGCGTGACCTTCTACGACGGCACCACGGTACTGGGATCGGCGGCACTGACGGGGTCGAGCACGGACACGGCCGTTCTCCCCGTCAACAACCTGGCGCCGGGCAGCAATCACAGCATCACGGCCAAGTACCTGGGCAACATCGATTTCAAGAGCAGCACCTCGTCGCCGCCCATCGTGCAGACGGTGCAGATCGCCTCGAACACGACCGTCACGGCCGCCCCTTCGCCCTCGGTCTACGGACAGGCGATCAACGTGACGGCGTCGGTAGGGGCCATGTCCCCGGGCACCGGCAATCCGGCCGACGGCGAAACGCTTAGCTTCTACGACGGCTCGGTGGCCACCGGAATCTTCCTGGGCACTGCCAATCTCGATCCGAGTGGGAAGACGCCCGGCGTGGCCATCCTCAACCTGCCCAATGGCCTGAGTGTCAGCGGCTCGCCGCATACCATCACCGTCAGCTATCCGGGCGACGGCATCTTCTTCGCCAGCACCGGGACGACCACGGAGACGACCAACAAGGCCTCTTCGAGCACGACTCTCTCCTCGTCGGGCGCAACGGTCTTCGGCCAGCCGGTCACGTTCACGGCGACCGTCGCGGCGGTCTTGCCGGGAGTTGGCAACCCGAGCGGCACGGTCACCTTCTACGACGGGGCGATTGTCGCCTCCGACCAGATTGGTACGGGCACCCTGAGCACCACGCTGGGCGTGACCACGGCCGCGCTGCCCATTTCGACCCTGAGCGTTGCCACGCACACCATCTACGCGGCCTACGGCGGCGACGGGAATTTCGCGACCAGCCAGACCAATGCGGTGCAGGCCATCAGCCAGGTGGTCAGCAAGGCCGGCACGGCGACGACGCTGACCTGGTCGTCCACCACTTCGCCGGCCGATCCGGTGTATGGCCAGGCGATCACGCTCACCGCAACGGTGGCGCCGGCCTTCACAGGCGTCACCGCCCCGACCGGTAAGGTGAACTTCTACGACGGCACCATCCAGCCCTCGAACCTGCTGGGCAGCGGGACCTTGAGCACCAGCAGCGGCGTGACCACGGCCATCTTCACCACGACCGCGCCGCTGAGCGTGACTACCCACAACTTCAACGCCCAGTACGCGGACGACGGCAACTACATGGCCAGCGCCACGACCAGCCCCACGAGTGTCACCGTGGATCAGGACGCCGCCAACACGTCGGTCACCCCGTCGGCCAACCCGTCC
Organism: uncultured Planctomycetota bacterium; assembly: GCA_963827935.1. Classification (GTDB taxonomy): domain Bacteria; phylum Planctomycetota; class Planctomycetia; order Gemmatales; family Gemmataceae; genus DATFNV01. Next base: position 841,006 of record CAWHCN010000011.1, read on the forward strand.
GACCCCGGCCAGAACGTGACCTTCACGGCCACGGTGACTGCGGCCTCCCCCGGCAGCGGTACGCCGACCGGCACGGTCGACTTCTACGACGGCCTGGCCATTCCCGCCGACGAGATCGGCACAGGGACGCTCAACACCGCGACCGACACGGCGAGCTTCGCTACCAACGCCCTGCTTTCCGGACCGCACACCATCCTCGCCGGCTACGTGGGTGACAGCAACTTCCTGTCGAGCACCTCGGCAAGCCTGGCGGAAACCGTGCGTTACACCAGCGTGGTCACCATCGCCTCGTCGGGGACGCCGACGGTCTTCGGTCAGGCGGTGACGTTCACGGCATCGATCCAGGCTGCCTCCCCCAACACCAACACACCGCCGGACGGCGAATCGGTCACCTTCTACGACGGGTCGAACATCCTGGGGACGGCCACGCTCGATCCGCTGGGGACCACACCGGGCGTGGCCACCTACACGACCACTGGGCTCAGCGTCGGCTCCCACACCATCACTGTGAACTACGCCGGCGACGGCGCCTTCACCCCCGGCAGCTCGGCCACACCAGTCATCCAGGTGGTGAACCAGGCCGGCACCAGCACCGCTCTCAGCGCGTCGTGGACGACTTCGCCCAGCGACCCGGTGTTCGGCCAGGCCATCGCCTTCACGGGGACTGTAACCGTGACCGGCCTGGGCGGCGGCAACCCGACTGGAACGGTTACTTTCTACGACGGCGCAATTGCGCCTGCCAACGCCATCGGGTCCGCGACGCTGAGCACCAGCAGCAACGTGACCACGGCTACCCTCAACTTCTCCAGCCTGGGCGTGGGGCCGCATACGATCTACGCGGCCTACCTGGGCAGCAATTCCTACACCGGCAGCCAGTCCCTTGGCTCGGTGAGCCTGACCGTCGATCCGGACGCGACCAACACGAGCCTGACTTCGTCGAATTTGACCTCGACTTACGCGAACGCAGTGACCTTCTCGGTGACCGTCGCCGCGGCTTCGCCCGGCAGCGGGACGCCGACCGGCAGCGTGACTTTCTTCGACGGCGACCCGAGCGTGCCGGCCAACGCCATCGCCATCACCAACCTGGATAACAACGGCGACACGACCTACGCCACGAGCACGCTGGCCTTTGGCGTACACACGATCACCGCGGTGTACAACGGCAGCGGCACCTTTGGGACCAGCAATGCGGCCGTTTCTCAGAGCGTGGTCTGGGCCAGCTCGACCACGGTGACCTCCGCGCCGAACCCCTCGACCTACGGTTCCGCCGTGACGCTGACCGCGACGATCAGCGATGTGGCCCCCGCCGTGGGTAACCCGACCGGCAGCGTGAATTTCTACGACGGAACCGCCGTCGCCGCCAATCTGCTCGGCAGCGGCCTGGTCAGTACCGATCTGTCGGGCGTAACCACGGCCACTTTCACCACCAGCGCCCTGACCGGCGGAACGCATTCGATCAACGCCACCTATGTGCCGGACAGCCTCAGCACCTTCTCCGGCAGCACGACGAGCACGGCCTACACCCACACGGTGAACGTGGCACCCACCAGTGCCACCATTAGCCCCTCGACCAACTCCTCGACCTACGGCGGTGCCGTGACCTTCACCGTCACGGTGGCCCCGACGGTCGTGCTGGGGCCAGGGACGACGAACCCAAGCGGGACGGTGACCTTCTACGACGGGGCCATCTTGCCGGCCAACAAGATCGGCACCGGCACGCTGAGCACCACACTGGGCGTTACCACGGCCACATTCAGCGCCAGCACCTTGGGTGCGGCGGTCCACAACATCAATGCCAGCTACGGCGGCGATACCAATTTTGGCAGCAACTCGACCACAACGGCGGCCACACTGACCGTGGCACAGTCCCTGACGACCACCGCGATCGTGGTTTCGGACGCCACCCCGGTTTACAGCGAAATTGTGACATTCACGGCCACCGTCAGTGGTGGCGGCCCGCCGGCCGGCAGCGTCGCCTTCTACGACGGGACCATCATTCCCGCGCACCAGCTGGGCACAGCGGCGCTCGACAACACCGGCAAGGCGACCCTCACGCTCAAGACGCTGGCCCTCGGCGGTCACTCGATCACAGCCGTGTATGCGGGCAACAGCAACGATGCCGGCAGCCAGTCCAACCCGGCGACCTCCGTCACCGTCAGCCAGGATACGACCACTATCAGCGTCAGCTCGTCGTCGAGCACGTCGGTTGTGTTGCAGGCGGTGACCTTCTCGGCGACTGTGAGCGCCGCGGGCCTGGGCACCGCCGTGCCCACCGGCACGGTGACCTTCTACGACGGGAGTATTTCGCCGGCCAACAAGATTGGCACCGGCACCGTCAACAGCAGCGGCGTGGCGACGTTTACCACGAGCAGTTTGTCGGCCGCCAAGCACAACATTTATGTCCAGTATGGCGGCGATACCAACTTCAAGACCAGCAGCACAAGCACGGCCTTTGTCCAAACTGTGCAGGCACAGACCGCTACCAGCCTCTCGGCCTCGGGGAACAATCCCACCGCCACCATGACACCGTTCTCCATCGCCGTCACCGTGCTTGATAGCCAGGGCCGGCAGGACCTGTCGTACAACCAGCAGGTGACCATCGTGTTGCTGAGCGGTCCGACGGGCGGGAAGGTGACGGGAACGCTGACGGGGACCTTCGTAAAGGGTGTGCTGACCTTCAGCAACTTGAAATTGACCGTGGCGGGCAACTATGTCCTGCAGATCAGCTCGGGCAGCCTGCCGGCGATCAAGGTCAATGTCAGCACCAGCGGCGGCCGGTTCACCTGAGCCAGCGTTTGGCGAGCGGGGCGGCGTTAACCCCCCGGTTATGAAGGAACCGGGGGGCTAACGCCGCCCCGCTCGCCAAATGTTCGATCGTAGAGGCTGCGCCGTGCATCGCGATTATTTGGGTTTTGCACTGCACTTGAGGCAGAGTGCGACGCTTCGCCGCGTGTGGGCTCTTCGTCCGTCAGGGTCCGTTTGTTCGACACAAATCGAAAAGTTAACGCCGTTTGCGCCGCACAGCGCAAACGGTCGATTTTGCCACCATTTTTCGACTTTTAGCTTGCGACCACTCCAGACCGCCTGTACTTTATTGTGACTGGCAAAATTTCCACGCCCTTCCATACCCCCCCCCAATAAGAAGGTTGCCGTTATGGCGCCATTCTCCTGGTCCCGGTGGTTGCGCTCACTGTTCCGTCCGCAAGTGGTGCGGACCATTCGCAGGGGCCGGCCCTATTCCCTGAACGTCGAGGGGCTGGAGACCCGCCTGGCCCCCGCCACTTTTACGTGGAGCGGCCTGGGTACCACGGCCAACTGGACGGATGGCAAGAACTGGCAGGGCAACATCGCCCCGAGCGGGTCGGCCACCACCCTCGACGATCTGGTGTTCCCGTCCGGCGTCAACAAGGTGACGGCGAACAACAATATCAGCAACGGCACCTTCGGCTCGATCACCATCGGCGCCAAGAATTACGACCTGACCGGGAACGCGCTGACCTTGAACCCATCGCCGACCGATACCGCGTCGGTGATTGTCAATGCCGGGGCCAGCGGGGCGAAGTTTGACTTTGCCGGCTTGACCCTGGCGAGCGTGACGCAGTTCTTCGAACGTCGGCAGCGGGGCGACCTTGACGGTCGATAGCCCGCTCAGCGGCGGCACAGGCGCGTCGCTGTCGAAGGAGCAGGCAGGCCTTCTGGTCCTGACGGCCGACAACAGCAACTTCGGCGGGCAGATTACCGTGGACGTCGACGGCGGCGCCCTGCAAATCACCAATTCCAAGGCCCTGGGGAGCAATGCGTTCCCGACCGTGGTCCAGACCAACGGTCAGCTTCAATTCAATCTGCCCAAGGGCGCCCCGGCGGTCTCCGAGAACCTAACCCTGAACGGCTCCGGGGTGGCCAGCGACGGGGCCCTGCTGAACGTCAGTGCGTTTGGCGCCACCGAATCGGGCGGGGTCGAACTGGACAGCAACGTCGGCTTCGGCAACGATGCCCTCAACACCGTCTTCCCGCCGGGGGCCCCCGATGCGGCCCTGACCATCTCGGGCGTCATCACCGACCTGGGCGCCGGCCACAACGTCACCAAGGTAGGGGTTGGCGAGGTCATCTTTGCCACGGCCAACTCGTATCGCGGCACGACGACGGTCCAGAACGGCATCCTCGACATCCAGAACCCGCTGGCGCTGGGCCCCGGTGACGGCAGCAGCCTGACCGGCGTGACGGTCAATCAGCAGGTGGCTGCTGACGGCACCGTCCTCTCCTCCGGTACGCTCCGCCTCGACTTTGTCAACAACCTCGCCTCGACCGACCCCAACGGCATCCTCCAGAATCCGAGCCTTCCCTATGATCCCGTGGCGAACCCATTCATCGGCTTCCAGGTGCCCGACAAGCTGCTCACCCTGAACGGAGCGGGGTTGAACGGAGCCAAGGGCGTGGCCATCGGTGCCATCGACAACGGAGTCGGCACCAACACCTGGACCGGCAACGTGATCATGGGCAGCCTGCCGCCGGACGGCCAACCCATCAGCCTCGGCGCCGAGAGCTTCGATCCCTACTATCCGCTGACCCTCAGCGGCGTGCTCAGCTCGCCCAACGGAGCCTACAACGTCACCAAGGTCGGCGTCGGCACCGTGATCCTCACCAGCCCGAACAGTTACACCGGCAGCACCACGGTGGCGGCGGGCATCCTGGAGATTACCGACTCGACGGCCCTGGGCAATTCGCCGCAGGCCACCGTCCTGTCCGGCGGCAGCCTCGAGCTGAGCGTGGACGGCAAGACCACCGACTCGGTCACGGGCGTGGCCAACATGCTCAATGTCAGCGTGCCGCTCTCCATCACCGGCCCGGGCGCCAACCTGAAGGGGGCGCTGTTCAGCGACAGCGGCATCAACATCTATTCCGGCGGGGTTACGCTGGTCGGCGCCTCGGCGTCCATCGGCGTCAGCGCCGACCCGAACACCACGGCCGGCCCGTCTTACTTCACCAGCGACTTTAGCCTGACCGTCACCGGCCAGATCGTCAGCAAGGCCACTGTCTTGACCACCACGGACGACAGTTCGGGCGTCGTGACCGACACGATCACCGCCTCGGCGACCACGCTGGACAAGGAGCTGAACGGCCAGCTCATCCTGCCCAACGCCAACCTCGGTTTCCAGGGCAGCACGGACATCCAGGGCGGCTGGATCACCGTCGAGGACAGCAACAGCCTGGGCAGCCTCATCGCCGGCGTGGCCGACACGTTACAGCCCACCATCACCGTGGAAGCGGGCGCCGCCCTGCACCTGGATGCTCCGGGCGGCAGCATCAACGTGCCCCAGAACCTGTCGCTGCGCGGCATCGGCTTCATCCACAGCTACGGACTCATCAACCAGATGGGGGCCGTCGAGAACATCGCCGGCACCAACACCCTGAGCGGCAACATCATCCTCAACGGGCCGGCGGCCATTGGCGTCGAGAACGTCTTCCCCGGCATCGCCAGCGACCTCACCACAACCGGGTCGATGAGCTCGCCAACCGGCAACAAGAATGCCATCACCCTCAACGCCACCGCCAGCGGCGGCAGCATGGAAAGTGACAACGTCATCGACACCGGCTCGACTTCGGGCACGGTCACCGTCAACTACCAGATGTATTACATCCCGGACTCGCTGGATATCTATTACGGCGACTACGCTCCGGGCAATCCCAACGGCGCCATCGACATCGCCAACACCGGCGGCAAGGTTTCCGGCAGCGGCACCCTCACCGTCAACTACGCGCCGATCGGCGGCTTCAGCACCACCGACATCACCCTCGTGATGGACCAGGGCGGCGGACTCTCCGGGACCGCCTGGACCTACACGGCGACCGTCGTGCCCAAGGCCAGCCCCGCCAGCGCCGGCGGCCTCGTCAAGCTCGGCTCGCAGAAGCTCAACATCGAGGGCAGCGGCACCTACACCGGCGCGGTCGACATCCAGGCCGGCGTGCTCCGCGACCAGAACGACACCGGCCTGGGCACCGGCGTCAACAACACCACGGTCGAGGCCGGCACGGCGACGGTCCAGCAAGTCTCCCTGCTCGACGGGACTCCGGGAACGACCAACATGCAGTTGAGCGTCACCATGCCCGGTGGTGCGCCGGACCCAACGGGAAACATTCCGTTCGCGGGGACCCCGGGCACCGAAGCCACCCCCGACGCCCTCGCCATCCAGAGCGCCCTGAACAATTTGCCCACCATCCAGGCCCTGGGCGGCGGGGTCAAGGTGTCGCAGCTGGCACCGGGCCTGTGGAACGTCACGTTCGGCGGCGCCATGCTCTCGTTCAACGAGCAGCTTTCCGCCACGGTCAGCGGCACGGGCCTGGAGAGCATCAGCACCACGGTCGAGCAGTATGGGGCTGGCGGCGCCCTGGAACTCGGGCTGACGATTCCCCAAAACACCGGCGGGGTCACCCGCGGCGTCCAGGTTGTCGGCGAGCACCTGATCCTGAATGGCCAGGGCGATCCGGCGTTCGGCGACGGCACGCTGACCGTCGTGCCGGGCGCCAACGAGAATGTGGCGTGGCCCCGTCACCCTGAACAACACCGTGCCGATCGAGGTTCCCTCTAGCTCGGGCCTGAGCCTGGAGGGCACGATCGACGACGCCAAGGTCGCCGCGGCCAGCGGTGCCGGCTTTACACTGGTCGGGGGCGGCGAGCTGAACGTCGGGGGCGACAACACCTTCCGCGGCACAGTTGACGTTACTGCCGGCGTGCTGACGGTGCAAAGCTCGCAGGCCCTGGGCGCTGCCGGCATCGCGGACGTGCAGACAATCACCCTCGACGACAGCGTCACGGTGGGGACGACCTTCGGGCTCCAGTTCACCGGGGCCATTACCGGGACAGTCGCAACCACCGGGACCATCACCTACAACGGCATCTCCAGCGGCGGAGGAAGCGACGCCAACCAGATTGCAACCGCCCTGCAGAATGCACTGACGGCAGCCGGCATCCAGGGGACAGTGACGGTGACCGAGAAGGTGGGCCTGACGGGTACGACTTTCACGGTGACCTTCGGCGGGGCCCTGGTGGGGTTCGATCAGGCGCTGTTGCAATTCGACCCGGCGAACCCGCCGTCCGACCCGACCGATTTCACTTTTGCCACCGCGCAGGCATCGCACAGGCGGGACCATCGTGGCCAATGGCGGCCGCACTGCAGCTGTCCGGGAACATCACGATCGCCGGCGAGCCGCTGATTGTGCAGGGGCAGGGTGTGTCCAGCTCGCCCACCACGCCGTTGGAGTGGTTCAGCGTGGGGCCCGATCCGCAGGCGGCCGGCGAGGGCGGCAGCGCGACCAACACTGTCACCGGGCGCATCACCGGCATCGCCGCCGATCCGAGCGATCCCAACACCATTTATATTGCGACGGCGGGCGGCGGGGCCTGGAAGACGATCAATGGCGGCCAGACCTGGTACCCCATCTTCGACGCCACCTACGCCATGAACGGCGGGGCCATCGCGGTTGCCCCCAGCGACCCGACCACCATTTACTACGGGACCGGCGAGGCGGACAACTCCGGCGACTCCTTCGCCGGCACCGGCGTCTACGTCTCCCACGACTCCGGCCGGACCTGGAGCCTGCTGAGCAGCTCGAACCCCACCGCAACCAACCCCCTCAACCCCATGAACGGGCTCTCGATCTCCAAGATCGTGATCGACCCGAGCAATGCGGGCACCCTGTTCGTTGCCACCAGCGATCTCCAGGTCAACGGCGAGGCGCAAAAGGGCGCGACCAGTACCGTGGGCGTCTGGCGGTACATGAGCAACAAGTGGTTCAACCTGACCAATGTACTGTCGTTGCAGCGCAGCACCGCCGGGGGCGTTTCGGGCGTCCCAACACCCCCGGCCCCGACGACGACTTCGCCGTCGCCTTCCCGCAAAGCGACGCCACCTGGTCGGACCTGGCCCTGGTCGGCTCGTCGAAGGCCGGCAACCTGATCCTCTACGCCGCCCTGGGCACCGACGCCGACCCGCTGAACGGCGGCTTCGCCGACCCGGCCAACGCCGTCTACCGTTGCGAGGACCCACAGCTGTTGACCAATTCGCCGACGTGGTACGAGGGCGACGACACGGTCAGCAACGGCAGCCGCTCAAGTAAGGCGTTCCCGACCAACACGTCGCTTGCGGTCACCTTCCCTCCCGAGGAGTTCCCTGAGGGGACCATCAAGATCACGGCGTTCATCAGCAATGCGCCGGTGCCCTACATCCTGTCAGTGCCGGCGCCGGTCGGCAATCCGACCACGGCGCCCAACACGGCGGCCGTCATCCTGTTCGCCGCGATTTCGTACCCGGACAACTACTTCAACCCCACCCTGGTTGATGACGGCATCCCTCTCGAGGGGTCCCTGTACGAGATCGAAACGAGCACCGACGGCGGCCAAACCTGGGCCGTGGTCAAGGACGAGCCCCTGACCCTGCCCAACCCCATCGCCGGTTTCCCCGCCGTGACGTACATGGGCGACCAGGGCAACTACGACAGCACCATCTTCACCCCGGACGGCAAGAACCTGTACGTCGCCGGTCAGGAGTTTGCTGCCGAAGGAACCGATGCGCATCACCTGTGGGTGCAGTGGAGCCCCACGGGCGGTGCCGCCGCTGACTGGACCGACATTTCGGTGGACAGCAACGGCCAGTATCCGCACACCGACGCCCATGCCCTGGCGCTGGATGGGACGAGCATCCTGCTCGGCACCGATGGCGGCGTCTATTCGCTCAACACCGCCAAGAACGCCAACACCTGGACCGACATCACCGGCGACCTGGCCGGCATCACGGCTAACGGCACCGCCACCGACCCGAACAATCCCAACATCGTCTACGTCGGCAGCCAGGACAACGGCGTCGCCATCTACAACGGCACCAGCTGGACATCGACCCCCACCATCGGCGATGCCGGCCTGGTCCGCGTCAACCCGCAGAACCCCAGCATCATCTATGCGGTCCAGGGCGGCGTCCTGCAGGAGTCCATCGACGGTGGAAAGACCTGGACCATCATCTACCCCACGGTTGGCTCGAACGAGCAGTATTTCCCATTCGCCGTCGACCAGGTCGATCCCTCGCGTATCGTGGTCGGGGGAGTAGTGGGTGCTGACGTCCTCGAGGAGTCGCTGGACGGCGGCGCCACGTTCAAGAGCCTGGGGCCGCCCACGATCACCAGCGTCGAGGCGCTCGGGCTGGCGGAGTACCAGGGGACCTTCCAGTCCGATCCCCGTTTCCCCACGGTCACCGACCTGGGAGCCAATACCTACGACCCGGGCACAATCTACGTTTTCGGGTTTGACGCCAACGGGTCGCCCCACGTCCTGGTGACCAAGAACCACGGCACGACGTGGGTGGACAGTACCGCGGGCTTGCCGAGCACCATTTCGGTGGCCGACATCGCGGTCGATCCGCGCAACAGCAACGTCGCTTACCTGGTGGACAACTCTCCGCCAGGCTCGGCGTTCGGGCGTGTGTTCGTGACGAACGATGGCGGCCAGACCTGGACCGACCTCACGCACGGCCTGCCCAACGTGCCGACCTGGACCATTGTGGTCGATCCGCGCACCGGTTACCTGTACGTCGGCGATGACGAAGGGGTGTTCGTCTCGACCAACGCCGGCAGCAGTTGGACGCCTCTGGGGGCCGGACTGCCGTCCGTGGCGGTCCGCGACCTGGACCTGAACCAAAACCTGAACGTGTTAACGGCGGCGACCTATGGCCGCAGCGTTTACCAGATCTCGCTGACTAACGTGCCGGCCAATTCCGGCGCGATCAGCGCGGCCAGCGGCACCTCCGTCTGGACCGGCCCGGTCCAGCTGGCCGGACCCACCGCCATCGGCGCCGACGACACGCCGACCGTGACCAACGGCATTGTCGGGCCGCAGCTCAACATCGTCGGCTCTATCAGCGACCTGATCCTGGGCACGCAAGCCAACACCCTGACCAAGATCGGACCGGGCAACGTCATCCTCTCGGGCAACAACTCCTACAGCGGGCTGACCAACGTCGCCACGGGCACCCTCTACGTCCACAACCCCAACGCCCTGGGTGCCAATCCGTCCACGATCGGCAACCCGGGCCTGGGCACCGTGGTCGAGCCGGGAGCCTCCCTCAAGCTCCAGTCCAGCGTGGCTGGCGAACCGCTCATCCTACAAGGGAATGGTGCCAGCCAGCTCAACGGGCACAACACCGGCGCGCTGGAAAACGTCAGCGGCAATAACTCGTATGCCGGCCCGATCACCTTCCAGACCTTCACCACCATCGGCGTGGACAGCGGCAGCAGCCTGATCGTTACCGGGGTCATCGACGACGGCGGCGCCGGCAACGGCCTGACCAAGCAGCTGAGCGGCACCCTGATCCTCGACGCCGAGAACACCTACTCCGGCGGTACAACGGTCGATCAGGGCGTCGTCAACGTGCAGTCGCCGCACGCCCTGGGCGCCGACGGCACCACCACCGTTGTCGACAACGAAGCCCAGGTCCAGGTGCAGGGCGGCATCGACGTGCCCAACGAGGCCCTAGACCTTTCCGGTACGGGCGTCTTCGGCACCGGGGCCCTGGAAGGGGTCGGCGGCGCCAATGAGTGGGATGGCCCGATCACCCTGGCCCAGACCACGCCCAGCGACGATCCGCCGAGCAGCCCGTCGTCCAACCCGCCGGCGAACATCGGCATCGGCGTGCTGTTCACCAACCCCGGCGACAGCCTCACCTTGACCGGCACCATCGGCCAGGCCACGCCGTTCCTGGGAGTCAACAAGGTCGATGCCGGCACGCTCATCCTAGATAACAACGCCAATACCTACAGCGGCGCCACCATCGTCTCCAACGGCGCCCTCCGCACCCAGCAGAGCGGCGCGTTCGGCACGCCCGGCAGCAGCTCGCAGCAAGGGGCCATCGTCACCGGTGGAACCGGCTCCTTCACCCTCACCTACAACGGCCAGGCCACTACGCCCCTGGCGGTCGGTTCCACGGCGCTGCAGGTGCAGAACGCCCTCAACGCCCTGACCACGATCACCAACGGGGGCGGCTCGGTAAGCGTGACCCAGTCGGGGAATGTCTACAGCATCAACTTCGGCGGGACGCTCGGCGGCGGCAACGCCCTGGCCCTCACCGGCGTCGGCTCCAGCGGCGCCGTTGTCACCATGGCCTCCAACGGCACCTTCGTCCAGCCGGGCGGAGCCATTGAGGTGGACGGCGATCCCACCGGCATCGGCGCCAGCCTGACTCTCTCGGGCGAAGGCCTGACGCTCAACGGCAACGGCGATCCGGAGGTCCAGCAGGTCACCGTGCTCGCCACCACCGGAACATTCACGTTGAGCTTCGGCGGCAAGACCACGACCGGGATGGCCTACGACGCCAGCGCCACCGTGGTGCAGGGCTTCCTGAACGCGCTGACCAGCATCAGCGGCGTGGGCGGCTCGGTCACCGTCACCCAGACCCCGGTCACGGGCGGCTCGGTCTATAACATCATCTTTGGCGGCAGCCTGGCCAACTCGCACCAGCCGCTCTTCGGCGTCAGCCTCAGCGGCGGCGGATCGGGCAGCAGCATCAATGTCATCGTCGCCCGCGACGGCGGCACCGGCGCCCTGCACAACGTCACCGGCAACAATACCTGGACCGGTCCGATCGTCCTGCAGAGTGCCGACAGCATCGGCGTCGATCCGGGCACTCAGCTGACCATCAGCGGTGTGGTCGAGGATCCCGCCACGGCCCCTGTCCCACCGGCCAATCTCACCAAGGTCGGGGCCGGCACCCTCGTCTTCCAGAACGACAATCTCTACACCGGCCAGACGATCGTCAACAACGGCATCCTCAACATCCAGAGCAGCTCCACCACCATCGGCTCGCCGCTCCAGTCGCCGCTCGGCGCCGTTGTCTCCCAGATCGAGACCGTCACTGTGGCCGGACCCGCGACCGGCTCCTTCACGCTGACGTTCAACGGCAAGACCACCGGCAGCATGCCTTCCACGGCGAGCGCCGCCCAGGTGGCTGCGCAGCTTTCCGCCCTCAGCACGATCGGCAATGGGAACGTGATGGTCAGCAAGGCGGGCAGCACGTTCACGATCACCTTCCAGGGCGCACTGGGGGGCATGCTTCTGCCGCCGCTCTCGGGCGCCGGTTCCAACGGGGCGGTCGTCACACTCACCATCGTGCAGGACGGCTCCGAGGCCACGGTCGTCAACCCCGGCGGCACCTTGCAGTTGGACAACGGCATCACCATGTCCACCGAGGGGCTGACCCTCAGCGGCAACGGCGCCTCCGAGGTGCAGCAAGTCGTCCTGAGCGACACCGCCTCCACCGATACCTTCACCCTGAGCTATAACAACAGCGAGCAGACCGTGGCCCTGGCACCCAATGCGGGCATCCGGCCGTGCAGGCGGCCCTGGACGCGCTGTCCACCATCGGCGGCGTGGGCGGGTTCGTCAACGTCGTCCAGACTCCCAATGCTGGGAACATCGCCTACACGGTCGCGTTCGGCGGCAGCCTCGCCGGAACCGCGCTCGGATTGTTGCAGGTCAACCAGCCGGCCGCCTTGAACGCGCCCACCGTAACGGAATTGCAGGTCGGCGGCATCGGCGCTCTCGATAGCACCGCCGGCGCCAACACCTGGGACACCCCCATCACGCTGGCCGGCAATACCGCCATCGGAACCGAGCTTGGCGACAGCCTGATCATCGACCAGACGATCGGGCAGTCAGCCGCCAGCACGCTGACCAAGGTCGGCGGCGGCACCACACTGCTCAGCGGCACGGGCAGCAACACGTACGGCGGCTTGACCACCGTGGCCGGCGGCGTGCTCGAACTCGGCAAATCCAGCGGCGTGGCCGTCCCCGCCGACCTGACGGTCGGCAACGGCGTCTCTCCTCCGGGCTCGGAGATCGCCCAGCTGGAAGGCAACGCTCAGCTCCTCTCAACCGCGGTACTGACTGTTCTCAGCGACGGCATCTTCGACCTGAACGGCAACCTGCAGACCATCGGCGCTCTGAATATGACCGGCGGCACCGTGGAATTGACCGGCAGCAGCAGTATTTTGACGCTGGGCGGCAACGTGACGGCCCAGGCCGACGCGGCCGGCAACCCGGCGACCATCAACAGCGCCGGACTTCTCGAGTTGAACGGCGTGGACCGCACCTTCACGGTGAATGGCCCCGCCTTCGCCAGCCCGGCCGTGGCCGACATGGTCATTGGGACCGCCATCGACGGCACCGTGGGCTTCACCAAGGCCGGGCCGGGAACCCTGCAACTTACCGACAGCAACCCGACTCTCGATGCGACGATCACCGGCGGCGCCCTGCTGGCTGATGCCCCGATCGGCAACACCCTGGATGCCGTCACACTGGATACGCTGAATGCCAAGGTCCCGGCCCTGCTGGGCGGCGTCGGGACCGTGGGCGCCGTTACTCCTGCCAGCTCGACGGTCGGCGGCATCGTCCAACCCGGCGACGGCGCCAACCTGACCGGCACGCTCAGCAGCATCCCGGACAGCGGCACAGACACCTGGAACAGTGCCACCGATCTCTCGCTGGTGCTCAACGACGCGCAGCCCGGCGACTTCTCGCAACTCGCGGTCACGGGTGACATCGACCTCGGCGGCGTCGGCAGCGCCACGCCCAGCCCGACCGGGGGCGGCGAAGCCAGCCTGTCGGGCTTCATCGGTACCGCCGGCACCGGCGTGAACATCGGCGATACTTACACCATTCTGACCACGACTGGCACGGTCACCGGCCGCTTCGCTGAACCGTACGGCGAGGTCACCCCGGGCGGCCTGGGCATCGCCTTCATCGGCGGCCAGAAGTTCACCGTCGACTACAGCAACCCGCAGCAGGTCGTGCTGACCGCGGTCATGCAAGACGCGACCGTGGCCCTGTCTTCCTCGGTGGCCAACACCGCGACCGCACCGGTTTATGGGCAAAACGTCGCCTTTACCGCCACCGTGACCCCGGAGCCGGGCGCGGGGGTCATCCCGAATGGCGATACGGTCACGTTCACCCTGGATGAGGGGACGGCCAATGCCGTCTCCGAAAATCTCATCCTGAGTAACGGCATCGCCACCTTCGATCCCTCGACGTTCACCGGCATCCCGCTCAGCGTGGGGCCGCACACGATCAACGCCACCTTCAACGGCGACAACAACTTCAATGTGGAGACCGCACCGACTCTCACCGAGACGGTCAAGAAGGCCAACTCGTCGATTAGCGTGTCAGCCCTGCCGGTCAACCCGGTGCCGGGCGAGGGTGTGGTGGTGACGGCGACGATCACTCCGGTCAGCCCGGGCGGCGGCGTCCCCAGCGGGACAGCCACCTTCATCGTGGACAACGTGGCGCTGGCCAGCGGGCCGGTGACCCTCACCCCCGGCGGGCAGGCCATCGTCACCCTGACCTTCCCCCAGGCCAGTGCGCACACCGTGAAGGTGACATACAGCGGCGATGGGAACTTCCTCGGCACGCAGACCGCCAAGGCCACCACCATCAACGTCATCAAGGGCAATCCGACGGTGCAGGTGGCCGCCACGCCGTTGACCTCGTCTTACGGGCAGTCGGTCCTGTTCCAGGTCACGGTGACGGGTCCGATCACGCCGAGCGGCACGGTGACCTTCTACAACGGGGCGGCCACGCAGGTCAACAGCCTGGGCACCATCACCCTGGACGCCAATGGGCAGGGGAGCGTCAGCACCGCCGGTCTGAGCGCTGGGCAGCACACGATCAACGCCGTCTATGGCGGCAGCACCAGCTTCAATGCGGCGACCGGAACATTGCTGAACTTCCAGGTCAACCAGGCCAGCACGCAGACGACGCTCAGTGTGACCCCGACCACGGCGGCCTATGCACAGCCCATCACCCTGTCGGCCACCGTCGCGGTCACCGGCAACGGGGCCGGCACACCCTCGGGTAAGGTCACGTTCTTCGACGGCAGCACGGCCTTGAACGCCGGCGCGCTCGTCAACCTCAGCGGCAAGGCGACGTTCGTCACCTCCTCGCCGCTGGCGATTGGCGTCCATCAACTGACTGCCCAGTTCGACGGCTCGTCCAACTTCGCCTCCAGCCCTCCCTCGAACACCGTGGACGTGACCATCCAGGTCGGCACCAGCGTGACCGTGACCTCCTCGTCCAACCCGTCGGTGTATGGCCAGCTCGTCAACCTCACGGCCACGGTGAAACCGCTCTCCTCGGCCAATATCGCCGAAGCCAGCGGCGAAACCCTGGCGTTCTTCGATGGACCGGCCGCCACCGGGATCCTGCTGGGCACCGCCAACCTCAACGCCAGCGGCGTGGCGGTCCTCGCCGGCAGCAGCTTCGGACCGTTCAGCGTGGATGTCGGCAATGTCCCGCACAGCATCAACGTGGTCTATCTGGGCGATAGCCTGTTCCTGGGCAGCACGGGCACCCTCAACCAGGTCGTCAACCGCTCCTCGACGAGCACCAAGCTGACGGCGTCGGCCAATCCGTCGCCGTTCGGCTCGCCGATCACCTTCACGGCCTCGGTGGCAGCCGCGGGCAATGGCGTGGGCATCCCGACCGGCACGGTCAACTTCTACGATGGCACCGCCATTGCAGCGCACCTGCTGGGCAGCAACACGCTGGACAACACCGGGACCACCACGTTCACCACGACCACCAACCTCACGATCGGGCTGCATGTCATCACGGCCGTGTACGCCGACGACGCCAACTTCGCCACCAGCCAGACCACGCTCAGCGAGACGATCAAGGCGGCGGCGACGACCACGACGCTCGCCGTGTCGGACCCGGACCCGGTGTACAGCGAGCCGCTGACGCTGACGGCCACTGTCGCCTCGGCCGGCGGCAATCCGACCGGCACCGTGACCTTCTACGACGGCGCGATTCTGCTGGCCGACAAGATCGGCACCGGCACGCTGAGCACCACGCTGGGCGTCACCACGGCCACGTTCACCACCACTACCCTCACGGTGGCCACGCACAACCTCAACGCTTCCTACGGAGGCAGCAGCAACTTCGCCAGCAGCCCGACGACCGCCGCCACCACGGTGATCGTCCAGCAGGACACCATCACGCCCACCATTACCTCGTCGCTCAATCCGTCGGCGCAGAACACGCCGGTGACGTTCTCGGTCACCGTGTCCGCCGATTCCCCGGGCACCGCCACGCCGACGGGGACCGTGACCTTCTACGACGACACCAACGCGGCCAGCCCGGGGACCGGCATCCTGCTCAGTCCGACTGCCGCGACGCTCAAGGCAACGAACGTGGCAGGCCTTGCCGTGGCCACCTTCGCCACCAGCTCGCTGAACTTCGGCGCCGACACGATCGACGCCTTCTACAGCGGCAGCGCCGGCTTCGCCGGCAGCGGCACCACCAACTTTGCCGAGATGACCCAGACGGTCCTCTTCGCCGATACGGTGACCCTCAGCGCCATCGCCGTCGTCCACCGTCTATGGCAACACCGTGAACTTCACGGCGACGATCACGCCCATCCCGTCGGGCGCCGGCTCTCCGACCGGGACGGTGACCTTCTACGACGGTCCGGTGGCCAACGGCAACGCCATTGGGCCCGCCCAGATGGTGAGCACGAACCTTGGCGTGACCACGGCGACCTTCAGCACCAGCGCCCTGAATGCGGCCACGCACCACATTTTCGCGGCCTACAGCGGCGATCCCAACTTCGTGCCCAACAACTCGCCCGCACCGGGGACGCAGGTGATTGTGGCCCAGTCCACGACCAAGACCACCATCTTCCCGCCGTCGAACAGCACGCCGGTGTACGGCACGACGGTCACGATCTCGGCCGTGGTCACCGCGGTATCAGGGTTCGGCATACCGACCGGCTCGGTGACCTTCTTCGACGGCGGCAAGGCCCTGTCGCCCGCCGTGACGCTGGACAACACCGGGACCGCCACGCTAGAGATCAGCACGCTCAGCGCCGGCACCACGCACAGCATCACCGCCAAGTACACGGGCGATCCCAACTTCCTGGCCAGTGCGCTGAGCGGCACAGAAGCCGTCACACCCACCAAGGCGACCAGCAGCATCGCGCTGACCTCCTCGGTGGATACCAGCCCGGGGGCCGGCAGTTCGGTCTACAGTCAGCCGGTGACCTTCACGGCGGTAGTCAGCAATGGGTCGGTCCCCGGCGGCGGCAACGCCCCGAGCGGCAAGGTGACCTTCCTGCTGGACGGCACCACGGTCCTCAGCGGTGCCGCGGTGACGCTCAATGCCTCGGGCACGGCCACGGTCACGATCAGCAACCTGTCGGTGGCCACGCTGGCCCTGCCCTTCCACACCATCACCGCCAGCTATGCGGGCGATACCAACTACACCACCGCGGCGACTGGGTCGGGGGGCGCCGACCAGATCACCGTCAGCCAGGACACGACCAATGCCACGGTCAGTGCCCCGACCTCGGCATTCGCAGGCCAGAGCGTAACCCTGTCCGCCACCGTGACGGCGACCGCTCCCGGGAATCGGGGACGCCGACTGTCGGCGAGCTGGTCACCTTCTACGACGGCACCACCAAGATCGGCACCGGCACCCTCAACGCCAAGGGCGTGGCCACCCTGGTCACCAGTTCGCTCAGCCTGGGCCTGCACAACATCAACATCAGCTATGCCGGCGACAACAACTACTTCGCCAGCCAGAACAGCGTGCCCGCCAGCATCACCATCAGCGGGCAGACGGTGAACAGCTTCTCCGGCGCGGCCACCAAGGCGGTCAACCCGCTCAGTGCGTTTTCCTTCGTGGTGACCGCCCTGGATGCCAACGGCAACCAGGTGATGTCCGACAACTCCCCGGTGACAATCTCGCTGGTGAGCAGTTCGACGGGCGGCACCCTAAGCGGCACCCTGAGCGGCACTTTCTCACACGGCGTGTTTACGTTCAACAACCTCAAGGTGAGCAAGGCCGGCACCTACAAGATCAAGATCACCTCCAACGGCGTGTCGAGCACGGTGACCCTGACCACCGGCAATGGCCGGTTCACGTGAGATCCCTACGAGCCCGGAGCGCCGGCGACGCAAACCCCGTCGCCGGCGCTTCCGGCCGGTCCGACCACGGCCCTATCCACGAGGGATGACCTCCGGTTGACAGATCCCGGGGAGCGGGGTACTATCCCGACGCCTGGGGTACCTGGATGACTCCCAAGACCTGATAGGGTTGGACCATGCCCCCACGGAAGGTGGTGCTGCTCGCCCTGACGCTGCTGTCGTGTCACCTGACCCTGGCCGCCAGCGGGGACGACTTCTGCCTTTGGCGGCTCGTCTGTCCCGCCTCGTTGGCTCAGGCCGATCGGCTTCCCCTCGACGATCCCAACACGGATTTCACGGCCGGCGAGTTGGCTGTTCATCGCGACCATGCTCCCACGAAAATGCTCGCCGATCTTCCGGTAATCGGCAGCGCCATGCCACGATTCGATCGGGCCAGCCTCGTGGCCGGCCCCGGCACCGTCTGCGCAAGTCACCCCCAGCCCGCGGAACTCCGCGCACCGCTTCGGTGTTGAAACACATGCTCTGATCCCGAGATTGCGCGAGCTATCCCAACATCCAGCCCGCCGATCTCGCCAGGTGTCCTGTGTCGAAGGGCCGCCACCGCAAAGGATTGCGCAGGGAGTTCCAAGGAATGGCAGGTAATTCAGTTATCGCACGCTTGATCTTCATTCATCTGGGGCGAACGGGCGGGACCACCGCGCGGCAGGAAATTTTTCGGCGCTGCGTGGATCCCCGCACCATCTACTGGACCGACGGCTGCGAGCCCCCGCGCGGGGTGGCTCCGTGAAAGAGCTGCTGGCCCTGCCGCGCCAGCAGCTGGAGCAACTTCGCATCGTCACGGGGCACATGCCCCTCGGACTGCACGAGCAACTCCCCTGGCCCGAGACATGGCACTACGCGACCCTGCTGCGTGACCCGTTGAAGCGAACCGTCTCCGAGTACTACCATGTCCGTGAAACCCCCGTGAACCCGGCGCACGCCGCCGGGCATCAGTATGGCCTGGAGGAGTTCGTGCGCCGCGGTCACGGTCTCAGTGAGAACGGCATGTGCCGGTCGCTGTCGGGAGAGGTCTACGGGAAGCAGTTCCCGAGCCCGGAAGCCATGTATCAGGAGGCCGTGCGCAATGTCGACTCCTGTGCCTTCGTCGGGCTGACCGAGGTTTACACCGAGTCGGTTCGACGCCTCTGTCGGCTCTGCGATTGGCCGGTCCCCACGTTCGAGCCGCGGCACAAAGCCACGCCTGCGGGCCGGACGCTGAGTGAAGCCGAGCGTGACATCATCAACTGTCGTAATGAGCTGGACTGGAAGCTCTACGAGCATGCGAAGGAGCGTTTTCAGGCCTGGCACGAGCCGGACGACTCGGTGCTGTCGCGCCTCTGGCGTCGGTTCTTCCCGCATCGCGGGCCGGGACATGACCCCCACATCTCCGGAACCCGAGTCAAAGAGCCGTCGCCGAGCAGCTAGATGACTGTATCGCAAGTTCGCCGCCACACTTTCGTAGCGGAATTCGCCAGAATTCCGCCCGAGCGAATGCGGAATGCTGGCGCATTCCGCCACGGGGCCACTGGCGAGGAACTTGCGAGACCATCATCCGGGGTTCCGGTCCCGGACGGATCACGGGCTGCAAGGAGGCCGACCGTGCTCATGCTCTATCGCCCGCCCGTGCTGAGTACCGGGGTCTGGCGATGGCGTCTGTTGGCCTGCCTGCTCATTGGGGCGGCCGCCGCGGCCCATCTGGCCTATCTGGCCGTCGATTGTCCACTCGATTTGGCGCCGGACGAGGCCCACTACTGGGACTGGTCGCGGCACCCGGATTGGAGCTACTACAGCAAGGGTCCGCTGGTGGCGTACCTGATTCGGGCGGGCTGTTCCCTGTCCGGCGCCACCCCGCTGGGCGTGCGCCTGCCCGCCGTGGTGTGCGGGGTCTTGCTGCTGGTAAGCGTCTACATCCTGACTGTACAGGTCTTTGGTAGCGAATCGCTGGCTTGTGGCACGGTGGCGGCCGCGCTTTGCCTCCCCGCGGTCGCCGCCGGCTCGTCGATCATGACCATCGACGCCCCCTACACCTGCTGCTGGGGCTGGGCGCTGGTCCTCGGCTACCAGGCGGCGGTGCGGCGAGCGGCCTGGGCCTGGCCGCTGGCCGGACTGGTGGTCGGACTCGGCATCCTGGCCAAGTACACGATGGTCCTCTGGCTGCCCTCGATGGCCCTCTACCTACTGACCTCGCGCTCCGCGCGGCGCTCGCTGTTGCGCCGAGGCTTCTGGCTGGCCAGCGCGGTCGCGGCCCTATGTTGCCTGCCCATCCTGGTCTGGAACGCCCAGCACGACTGGCTGACCCTGAAGCACGTACTCCGCCTCGCCGGCCTTCAGCACGGTCAGGCCGCGGCCGCGAATGCTCCGTCGTGGCATTGGGAAGGGCCTCTTATCTACGTTGGGACGCAGTTTGCTCTGCTCCTCGGCTTCTGGTTCGTGGCCTGGGTCGCCGCCCTGTGGGTCCATCGCCCCTGGCATGAGGACGACGAGGGGCGGCGCTATCTCTGGTGGCTGTCGGTGCCGATGTTCGGCCTGTTCCTGGCCTTCAGCCTCAAGACCGGCGGCGGCGAGCCCAACTGGCCGGTGACGACCTATGTCTCGGGACTGGTCCTGGCGGGCGGCTGGCTGGCGCGGCACCTCGCCGCGCCGCCCGGCTGGCCGCGGCGCCTGGCCTGGTTCGGAACCATCGCGTCTTGCGCCCTGGGACTCAGTTTGACCATCCTGATGCACCACACCGAGTGGACCTATCCGCTGCTGGCGAAGTTTGCCGGCGCGCCGACGGAGAAAGAGCCCTTGCCGCTGCGCCGTCTCGACCCGACTTGCCGGCTCCGCGGCTGGCGAACGCTGGGCTCGGCCGTCAGTGAGGTCTGCCGGGAGCTACGAGCCCAGGGCCTTGAGCCGGTGCTGGCCGGGACGGGATGGGCGTTGCCGGGGGAAATCGGCTTCTACACCGCGGGGCACCCGACTGTCTATTCTCTTGGTCCGGTGCTGGGCGACCGCCGTAGCCAGTACGACCTGTGGCGGCCTAACCCCGTCGCTGACGGCCGGGAATTCGTGGGACGGACCTTCGTGGTCATCGGGCCCGGTCCGCTCAACCTGGGGAGCGCCTTCGAGAACTACGAGACACCGCGGACGGTGACTCAGTACGAGGACGGTCAACCGGTGGCGACCTGGACGCTGACGATTTGCCACGGCCTGCGGCAATTGCCGCCGACCGTGCGGTGGGATGAGTTTTGACCGGGCCGTGGGGTGATCCGCTCACGCCACCCGGCGGACCGGGATCGAGGCCGGCCGCAGCACCCCGTCCAGGTACGCGAACAATTCGTCCGCGAAACGCTGGTGGTTGAAGTGCAGCGCCTGGCGTCTGGCGGCTGTCGCCGTGAAGTCCGGAGCGGTTGCCTCCAGTCGTAGTAGGGCCTCCGCCAGACAATCGACCGTCTGCTCCTCGAACCAGATCCCGGTGGGCTCCCGTCGTCCGCCGGGGGGCACCACGGTCTCGCAGGCCCCGCCTCGGCCGAAGGCGATCACCGGGGCACCGCAGGCCATCGCTTCCACCGGGACGATGCCGAAGTCCTCTTCCCCGGGGAACAGGAGGGCCCGGCAGCGGCGCAGGTGGGCGCGGATGACCACGTCGGGTTGCCAGCCGAGGAAGCGCACGCCTGGGCCGGCTAGCGACCGCAGTCGCTTCCCGTCCTGCCCGCTGCCGATCACCACCAGCAGGCGTCCGAGTTTTTCGCAGGCGCGAACCGCCAGGTCCAGCCGCTTGTAGGGCGCGAAGGCCGACACCGCCAGGTAATAGTCCTCGCGCGCTTCCGGACCGGGATGATAGAACCCGGTATCCACCGGCGGATAGATGACCGTGCTCGGGCGGCCGTAACAATCCGCGATGCGCTCTTGCACCGTCTGGCTGATGGCGACGAAGTGGCTGACCCGGCAAGCGCTGCCGCGGTCCCAGTCGCGCAGCCGGCCGAGCAGTCGTTCGGCGACCCGCGCCGGACGCCCCGCACCCGCCCCGCCAGGTAAGCGTCGCGCAGATGCCAGGCGTAGCGCATCGGGGTGAAGCAATAGCAGACGTGCGGCGTGCCGTGCGGTGGGCGAACCCCCTTGGCCACGCAATGACTGAAACTGACAACCAGGTCGCAGCGCGGCAGCCGCCAGCTCTCGACCGCCGCCGGCATCAATGGCAGCAGAGAGCGATAGTAGCGGTCAACCCGGGGCAAGTATTGCAGGAAGCTGGTGCGCGGCCGACGATCTTCGATGGCCGGCGCCACCGATCCTGCCCGGTGGAGCAGGGTGAACAGAGGGGCCGCTGGCCAGCGGCGGCAGGCCACTTCCAGGCACTTCTCGCCGCCGCGCATGCCCGTCAGCCAGTCGTGAACCAGGACCACTCGCGGCTCGCCGTTCGCATCCATGCGCTGATCTCCTCCTGCGCCATCCCGCCCATGAATGGACCCGCAGAGTTTACCCGGAACTGGGCGGCAGGCAAAGGGGAGGTCGTTGCCAGAGGCGAGGGCTGTAGGGTGGGTCGAGCGGAGCGAGACCCACCGCATGCCTCGATAACTCCCGGTGGGTCTCGCTCCGCTCGACCCACCCTACGGCTACCTCTACGGCCGCTACGGCTGGCCAACCCACTAAGGCGAACGGCAGGAGATAATCCCCCCTCGCTCCGGTGCTCCTACCGAGTACGGGGGACTGGGGCGACGATCCCTCGCCTGGCGCCGACGGGGCCCGTCAGAGCGCTCCCGCACACATCGGACTTCTGTTCAACCTGGCGGTTTTTGCTGACTTGCGAAGGCACATGTCGTTATTTACCAATGGCTTGCGGTGTCAGTGCCAGGTTGAACAGAATTCCCGGCCACTTCAGTTCAACCTGGCAGCGCGTGCGGTTCCGGCGGGGGGTCGGAGATGCGCTGCCGAGGGCACCTATCTCCTGCCGGTCGCCTAAATAAGCCTTGACGACGCACTAGCCCTGCGTTGCCTGCGGCGCTGGTTGGCCCAGCGGCAGCCGGCTATCATGGGGACGAGTGGCCTGGAGTCGTCTGTGTTTCGGCAACGCAGGGAGAGGCAATCCTCATATGGCCGTGGATCCCACGAAGGCCCGCCGTCATCTGGCCCGCCGCGACCCCGTGCTCAAGAGCCTGATGCGCCAGGTCGGTCCCTGCACGCTGCGGCACGAGCCGGACGGCTTCGCCGCGCTGGTGCGTTCGATCATCGCGCAGCAGATCTCCACGAAGGCCGCGGCCGCGATTCAGGGCCGCCTGGTGCTGACCCTGGGAGAGCCGGGGTTGCAGCCGGCGGCCCTGCTGGCGCTGTCGGATGAGCAACTGCGCGGCGCCGGCTTGTCGGCATCCAAGGCGCGTGCCCTGCGCGACCTGGCCGACAAGATCGCCGCCGGCGCCCTGCCCCTGCTTCATTTGCCCGACCTGGACGACGAAGCCGTTATTGACTTGCTGCTCCCAGTGCGCGGCATCGGCCGATGGACCGCCCAGATGTTCTTGATCTTCTCACTGGGGCGGCCCGATGTGTTGCCGGTAGACGACCTGGGCCTGCGGGCCGGCGTCCAGAGAGCGTATGCCCTGGCCGCCTTACCCGACCGAGCGGCCCTGACCGAACTGGCCGAGCCGTGGCGGCCCTACCGAAGCGTGGCAACGTGGTACTTCTGGCGAAGCCGCGGCTTTGTGCCGCAATCGACGTGAACTTGGACTCACGTCTTCGTCATCGGCCGTTCGCAGCACATGGGCGTGACCTTGCCTGGCGGCTGAGGGCTGACCTTGCCGCAGTGCTCGCAGTGGAAGGCCGGCGGCTCATGGCCGTTGCCGGCCGGGCGCGCGGCCGCCGACCCGCCGCGCACCCCTTCGTGCCGGTCCCAGCGCGGGTGAAAGACCTCGGTCTTGCCGCCCTGGCCGTTCATCGCTTTCAGCAGCGTCTGCAAGGCGCGACAGAAGTCGCGGAACGAGGCCTCCAGGTTGCCCCGACTGCGGTGGGCCTCGGCAACGTCGTACAAAGAGTCGAAGGTATCCCAGTCGGCCTGCCAGCCCTTTTCGCGGGCCTGCGCCTTGAGTCCCTGGGCTGCGCGGGCAAACTTCTCCAGCACAGCCGGCTCGAGCCGGCACGACTGGTTGCGGTGGATCTTGGGGTGGGGCCGCTCCGCTTCCTCGGCCAGGCGGCGCTTCTCCTGGGCGTGCAAGGTGAACAGCCCCATTACACCCGCCGCGATCGTCAAGGCGGCCAGCACGAAGGCACCGATGGCCAGGGCCCCGTACTGATTGACCGTCAGGGCCACGGCGCCGCTGGCCAGCAGGGCGCCGACGAACAGGGCCAGCAGCGGCCAGGGAAAGCGACTGCCCCAGCTGCTGCGATGGGGGGCTTTCGTCGCCAGGGTCCCGCCCACCCGAACGACAATCACCGTGATGTTGTCCGGCCCGCCGCGGAGGTTCGCCAGGTCGATCAGCAAGCGACACGCCTCGGCGGGCGGCAGCGTGCTGACCACCGCGCCCAACTCCGCATCGCTGATCTGGCCGCTCAGACCATCGCTGCACAACACATACACATCACCAGTGCGGATGGGGTGGACGCCTTCGATATCGATGGGTACGAGCGGCTCGGGGCCCAACGAGCGAAAAATGACGTTGGGCGGAATGCCCTGCACCTCGTCGGGATCGATTTTCTGCCGGCGAGCGTACTCCCAGACCATGCTATGGTCGAAGCTGAGCTGCTCGATCTGGCCCTCACGGATGCGGTAGACGCGACTGTCGCCGACATGGGCCACCCAGGCACCGTCGGGCCGGAGCACCAGGGCGGTGGCCGTGGTGCCCATGCCCTCGAACTCGCGGTTTTGCTGGCCGCGCGCGTGGATGCTGGCATTGGCCTCGACGAAGGCTTTGCGGAGAGCCGCGGCGGTCCCCTGGCCGGCATGCTTGTCGTAGGTATGGGGGATGATGCCGACTGCCAGCTCGCTGGCCAGCTCACCGACGGCATGCGCACCCATACCGTCGGCCACGAGGAAGACGTGCCCCCGCGTCAGCCATTGGTGTTGGTCGGTGGCCAGCAAGATGGCGTGGCTGTCCTGGTTGTGACTGCGCCGGACGCCCACGTCGGTCAGGCTGGCGTGCTCGATGTTGTCGAAACCGGTCACCGGGTCGCTTCGGGTCTGTTCGCCGGGTCCTCGCCGCCCCCCGAAGGAGGGGGTGCGAACGGATCAATTCATGCTACACCGTCTGGCGCGGCTTGCATAGAGGGAGCGCCGGCGGGCGAGCGGGCCAGAAATCGCACCAGTTCGGCAGCAATGTCGATGCCGCTCACCGGGGCCAGCGCCCGCCAGCCCGGCACCGCGTTCACCTCGATCACGTAGAGCTCGCTGTGGGGGCCCGGCAGGAGATCGACGCCGGCGACCGGGGCGCCGACTGCGGCCGCCGCCCGCAGCGCCAGCGCCTCCTCCGCCGCGCTCAGACATACCGGTTCCGCGCGTCCGCCCTGGGCCACGTTGGTTCGCCAGTCGCCGTGGGCGTGCCGGCGCATGGCCGCCAGCACCCGGCCGCCCACAACGAAGGCCCGCAGGTCCCAGCCCGCGTGGCGCACGAATGCTTGCAGGTACAGCACCGCCTGCGTTCGTTCCAGGGTGCGGCACACTCGCCACGCCGTTTCCGGATCGGAAATGCGCAGCCATGCCGCGCCCCTCGGATCCGAACAGCGGTTTGACGACCACATCGCCGCCTAGAGTGGCGAATGCTTCCAGGGCAGCATCGGCATGCTGACAAACGACCGTCGGCGGCACCAGCAGCCCGGCAGCCTCCAGGCGAGCACTGGCCAGGTACTTGTCCACGCACGCCTCAAGCGCCGCCGGCGGATTGAGGACGATCACACCGCGGCTCTGGAGCCGATGCAAGACATCCATGCGAAAGACCACCTGCTCCAACGACCCCGGCGGCATGGTCCGGACGACGACGGCATCGAATGCCTGGAGAGCATCGGCGGCAAGGCCCAGTCCAGCGGTCACGCGCCGGAAGTCGACGGCCTCGGCCTGATGGCCCAGGGTTTGGGCGGCGCGGCAGAGGTCGCGGACGTGCCAACCCGCGCCGGCGGAGAGGATGGCGAGACGCATTCAGGGTTGACTTCCGTTAGTGCCCAGCGCCTCATCGAACGCGGGAAAAATCTCACTCACGCGGCAGCGGAATCCAGGCACAACGTCTTCCCCGCTTAGTTCGCCTTTCTCGCGGACCTTGGCGACTGACCCATCAACGCGGTGGACGTAGACCTGCCGGGTCTGCAAACTCACCACCCAGAGCAGTCGGACACCCGCCAGCAAGTATTCCTCTACCTTCACGTCAACTTTGTCGAACTCATCATTCGGCGAGACGACTTCGATGGCAAGATCGGGCACGACGTCACAGTAGCCTTCCGACCAGATGGGCGGCGGAAGTCGTTGCCTTTGGATGAAGGCACCGTCTGGCTTCCGAATCTTCTTTGGTGCTCCAGGAAAACACTGGAACCCAGCATCCGGTGGGAAGACGTGCCCTAGACGATTTGCCAGGCAGTGCGCGGTGAGCAAGTGGCAGAGGAGATTGGCCACCAATCCGGATAAGACACTCACGTTGGTCTCCACGAGTCGGCCATCCACCAGTTCAAGCCCCTTGCCATCGTCGCCGAGTTGGAGAAGGTCGTTCGGGGTCACGTCGCACGATTCCAGTAAGGCATTCATCGATTTGCCTCCTCTGCAGTCAGCGGGTGCCGGGCAGGGCGGTCCTTATTATACCGCGCCGAAGAACGACCGCCGTAGCACCTCCGGCGCCGCCTGGCCGAAGACGTGCGCCCGTCCCGTCTTGAGGTTATGGAAGACGATCTCGGCCGGGCTGAACAGCATCGGATCGATTTTGTAGAAATCTTGCTCATACCTAGCGAAGATCTCGGCGAACGGCGCCCCGTGATCGGGCGAGGCGGATGACGGCACCTTCGGTCCAATCTCGGCGAGCTGCCCGTCGTCGGCCCGGACCCAAAGGACGACGCGACCGCCGTACAGGATGGCGTCGTTGGTGCGGCCGATCGCGCTCAGCCAGTCGCCGGCGATGGGCGGCAACGGTGCCGTCCCGCAGCCCGACACCACCTGTTGCAAATCGAAGCGAAGTTCGTGGAGCTTGTGCAGCGCTGTTTCCAGCGACCGCGCCACAACCTGCAGATTGCCGGCGATGCTGAACGCCGGCGCCGCCAGCAGGGTGAGCTTGCCGGGTGGCAGACCGAGCTTCTCGGCGAGATAGTTTACAACAGCCTCGTCCGGCAGCTTGCGCGTCTCGAGGACGCCGACAGCCACGGGCGCCATTTCGCGGCCGGGCAGGTGATCGAACAGCTCTTCCTTACCGTAGGCCGCCCGCATCGGGCCGGAACCCATGGCGAAGAACTTGCCGGCCTGCACCTGCCAGCCGGCATATTGCGATGCCATGCAGGCGATGACCGGGGAGTCGGTCAGCACCTGAACCAGCAGGCCAGGCACGCCGCCGCCTTCGCCGGGCACAAGGCCAACGTCCGCTTGCCCGGCCAGGCACACCCGGGCCAAGCCCAGCCCGGCGTTCAGTCCGCCCACGGTTTTGACCCCACAATCGAGGACGCGTGCTCCCCCCACGGTATGGACTTCGAGGCGCAGGGCGACGGCGTTGGCGGCCATGTGGTCGGCAAGACGCAGCGCTCGTTCGTTGAGCGTCACAGGCGCGGCCATGAAACGGCTCTCCTTTGAGATTCCGGGTCGATCTTGCTGCGTAATCTATCGGCCGAAGAGCCAGCGGTCGAGGTCGCCGGCCCGCCGCCGTAGCGCCTCCCGGCAAGCTTCGACCGTCACCCCTGACTGAAACAGGGTCAGAATCGGTTGGCCCTCTTTGATTGCCGTTCCCGGGCACGGAAGATCGGCATAGTCCGGCATACTCTCAATCGGCGCCGCAATTGCCGAATCCCAGGGTCCTTGCCCGGGGAAGCCAAGTTGCTGTGGTGCGAACAGGATTGCCTTGCCGATGACTGGCGAGCGGGGGGCGTTAGCCAGCCGGTTTCTCGTCTCACCGGGGGGCTGACGTCCCCCGCTCGCCTCGAACACCTCCCGGTGCAACGCCAGTGTCCGCAGTCCCGTGGCGTACTCGATCACCTCGACCGATGCGGTGGTGCGGGGATTGACCTCGACCGGGTACGGCCCGCCGGCGTTCAGGATGAAGTCCACCCCAAACAGCCCCTTCAGGCCGAAAGCCTGGGCCAGTGCCGATCCAATGGCGGTGACGGTCCGCGCGTTTTCCAGCTCCAAGTCGATTGGTCCGATGCTGCCGCAGTAATGGAATGCGGCGGCGTGCAGCCACGGCTCGCCAACCAGCTGCCGCGTTACGCCGAGCAGTCGCGCGGACTGCCCGTCGCCGACGTGGATTGCGGCGTAGGAGTCGCCCTCCAGTAACTCCTGGCAGTACCACGGGCGGCCGGCCCTGGACCGCGGCGCACGGCCGTCCCACAGGCGAATGCCGCTCCCTCCGGCCCCATCGAGAGGCTTGAGCAACCAGCGTGCGGGAGATGGCGGTACGGAGTCGCTGGGCCGAGCGCCGGGCAAGGGAGTCCGCCCGGCGAAGGAGATCGGCAACTGCAAACGGTGAGCGAACTCGGCGCAAGATGTCGGCCGAATTGCCCCAGAGCGGTTTTCGGCGCTGCGCCATTGCCTCGATCAGATCGGGTCGATTCTCTAGTCCGCCGGTGTAGAGCCACGGTCCCGGTACGCTCAGGGCTGGCAGATCGAGGAACCCGCGGGGGTAATCCCCTGGGTTCAAGCGCCGCACGGGACAGCGAGCCTGGAGATCGGCATCGGCAAACAGGTCGGCACAAATGGGATGGAAGCCGGCGCGGAGGGCGGAGAAGGCGGCGGCGCGGGTGCTGGCACCGACAATCAGCAAGGACTCCCCTGGTCTGGCCACGCCGTTGCTACCTGGTTGCCGGTTCGTTACACTCGCCTTTGGCCTGCCCGGGCCCTGCCAGCGACGATACGAAAAATGCCCGCGGGAGGATAGATGATGCGAAGCCCCGGACTGCGAGGATTGCTCCATTCGGGACTTCCCGCCCTGGCCCTCGTGCTTCCCGGCCTCCTCTTCGCCGAGCCGCCGCCCGGCAAGCCGCCCGCCGGCCCGCTGTCACCCACGGAGGAATTGGCCACCTTCCGCGTCCCCAAAGGCTTCCGCGTCGAGTTGGTCGCCGCCGAGCCCCAGGTGGTCGATCCCGTCGCGATGGCCTTCGACGAGGAGGGCCGCATCTTTGTCGCCGAGATGCGCGGCTACCCTAATGGGGGCGTCGCCGAAGGCGACGTCACCTCGGGTCGGATCAGGTTGCTGGAAGACCGCGACGGCGACGGCATCTACGAGACCGCCACCGTCTATGCGGATCATCTGCGCTTCCCCACCGCCGTCATGCCGTGGAAGGGCGGGCTTTTGGTCGCCAACGCCCCGGACATCCTCGCGCTGGAGGATACCGACGGCGACGGCAAGGCCGATCGAACGCACCGCCTGTACACCGGCTTCGGCCTGAAGAACATCCAGCAACTGATCAACAGCCTCCAATGGGGATTGGATAACTGGGTGTACGGCGTCGCAGGCAACAACGGCGGCAGCATCACCGCCCCGGAGGCGCCTGGAATGCCGCCCGTGGCACTCAACGGCCGCGGCGTCCGCTTCCACCCGGAGACGCCCGGGTCCCTTGAACCCACCACCGGCGGCGGACAGTATGGCCTGGCCCCGGACGACTGGCAGAACTGGTTCACGGCCACCAACAGCCAGCACCTGCGGCACATGGTCCTGCCCGATCACTATCTGCGCCGCAACCCGGCGCTGCCGGTGGCCGCTGTCACGCTCGACATCCCCGATCACGGGGCCGCCTGCAAGGTCCATCGCATCAGCCCCTTCGAGGCCTGGCGCGTCGAGCGCACCGAACGCCGTGCCAAGGGGCCGGACGCCCAGCGCTTCCCCTCGACGGAGTTGGTGCCGGGCGGTTTCATCACCTCGGCGTGCAGCCCCATCGTATACGCCGCGGACCTCTTCCCCGCGGCCTACCATGGCAACACCTTCGTCTGCGATCCCGCCAACAATCTTGTCCACCGTGATCTTTTGGAGCCGAAGGGGGCGACCTTCACCGCCCGCCGTGCCGACCCCGACTCCGAATTCCTGGCCTCCACCGACACCTGGTTTCGGCCGGTTCACCTCAGCATCGGGCCGGATGGAGCCCTCTACGTCCTTGACTTCTATCGGGAAGCCATCGAGTCGCCGTTATCTTTGCCCGAGGATATCAAGAAGAAAATGAATCTGGAGAGTCGCGGCCGTGGCCGCATCTGGCGCATTGTGCCAGAAGGACAAAGGACAAAGGACAAAGGACGAAGGACAAAACCGGCCCTTCGGAAGGCACCCGTCGAGCAGCTCGTCAAGCACCTGGCCGATCCGAATATCTGGTGGCGCTTGACAGCCCAGCGACTGCTCGTTGAGCGGCAGGACCGAAGCGCGGTCAAGGCGCTGGCCACGCTGGCCCGCAACGCCGAGTTGGCCCCAGGCCGGGCCCATGCCCTGTGGACCTTGCGCGGGCTCGGGGCGCTGGGGGATGAGCTGATCGTTGAAGCCCTCAAGGATCGCGATGCCGGGGTCCGCGAGCAGGCCTTGCGGCTGGCTGACGAACGTCTGGCGAAATCGGAGCCGCTGCGCCGGGTTGTGGTTCCACTGGTCGATGATCCCTCGCCGCGCGTGCGCTTCCAGCTCGCCTTCACCCTGGGCGAGGCCGACGCTCCGGAGTTGGTCGCCGCACTAGCCCGGGTAGCGCGGAAGGATGTGGCCGATCCGTGGACGCAGACCGCTGTCCTCAGCTCCGCCAGCCACATCGCCCCAGAACTGCTGGAAGCGCTGACACACGACCGCCAGTTCGCCGCCAACCCTGATCCGCTTCAGTTGCAGTTTCTGACCCGCCTGACCGGATTGGTGGCGGCCCGGAACACCGACGCGCACCTGGCTCGCGTGCTGGCCCTGCTCGGCGACCCGGCCGACAACAGCGCGTGGCAGCTGGCTCTGCTCAATGGCCTGGGCCAGGGGCTTGCGAACACGGCGCGGCCGCTCAACCGCCTCTGGGATGCACCCCCACCGGAATTGAAGGACGCCATCCAAAAGGCGCTGCCGTTCTTCCAGCGTGCGGCCGCCACCCTGCGGAAGCCGAGGGCTCCCGTGGCCGAGCGTCTGGCCGCCGCGCGGCTTCTCGGCAACGGACCGTTCGCCCTGGCGCTGCCGGCGCTACAAGACGGCCTGGGACCCCAGAACCCCGCCGAGGTCCAGCTCGCCGCCGTGCGCGCCCTTTCCGCCCATGACAGCGGCCGGGTCCCCGAAGTCCTGCTCGCCGGCTGGACCGGCTACAGCCCAGGTATCCGCCGCGAGGTGCTCGAAGCCCTGTTCGCCCGACCCGCCCGCCTGACGGCCCTGCTCGATGCCGTCGAAGCCAAAAAGGTCCAGGCAGGTCAGATCGAGCCGGCACGCGTGGACCAATTGCGAAAGTATCCCGACGCCAAGGTCCGCCAGCGTGCCCTCGCCCTGTTGGCCGCTCAGACCACCGCCGACCGGCGCAAGATCATGGAACAGTACGGTTCTGCCCTCGATCTGAAGGCGGACCCGACCCGCGGCAAGCTGATGTTCAAGAAGACCTGCGCCACCTGTCATCGCCTCGAAAACGAAGGCGTGGAGGTCGGACCCGACCTGCTCTCAGCCCTGCGGAACAAGTCGAAGGAGCAGCTCCTGAGTGACATCCTCGATCCGAGCCGCGAGGTCGATCCCCGCTACATCAACTACCAGGTGACGACGAAGGCGGGCCGCACCTTCAGCGGCATGATCGCCGCCGAGACCGCCTCCAGCATCACCCTGCGCCGCGCCGAGAAGGCCGAGGACACCATCCTGCGCAGCCAGATCGACGAAATCCAGGCGACCCCCAAATCGGTCATGCCGGAGGGGTTGGAAATGCAATTATCGAAACAGGACCTGGCCAACGTCATCGCCTACCTGCGACAGGTCGGCTCCGGGAAGTAAGTCTACACGCTCGGACTGGCAGGGTGGGTCGAGCGAAGCGAGACCCACCGATTTGTCAGGGGATGACACTCGTCCAGACATACGCCTGCAACAGCACCAGCAGGCCCATGAGCGCCGCCAGGGCGAGACTGTGGAGGAAGACGAAACGCAGGATCGGACCCTCTTGCCCCGACTGCCCGGTGGCTGCCGCGGAGACGACGATGCTCTGGGCATCGATCATCTTGCCCATGACGCCGCCGGTGCTGTTGGCCGTCGCCAGCAGCACCACCGCGCCGGATGGAGCTGACGGCGGCCGGCAACACGCCACCGCGCACCAGCCCCTCGGCCGTGATCTTCTGCAAACCGCCGAACAGGGCATTGGACGACGTATCCGATCCGGTAAGTGCCACACCCAGCCAGCCCAGCAGGGCGGCGAAAAAGGGATAGAGGGCGCCGGTGCGCGTGAAGGCCAGGCCGAGCGTCGCATCCATGCCGCTGTAGCGCGTGCCATAGGCCAGTGCCAGCATGCAGGCGATGGTGACCAGCGGCCAGCGCATGCGATGGCATGTGGCAGCAAAGATACGCAGGAATCGCCCGGGGCCGACGCGGAGCCACGCGGCCGACAGAATCGTCGCCACGAAAATGGCCGTGCCGGTCGCGGACAGCCAGTTGAAGGTGAACTCGGCCTTTTCCGGTGTCGTCGGCCGTTTGGCCGTCGGCGCGGCTACGACCGGTGGCGATCGCAGGATGCGCTCGTGAAGCCCGGGCATGTTAGCCTTCGGCGCCGACAGCTCGTTGAGCCCGTCTTTCACCGGCTTCAGCCCGACCAGGAACACGAGCGCGGAGAGCAGTAGCCACGGCACCCAGGCGCGGACCACTCGAGCCGCGCGAGGGCGGGACCGGTGAGGCCGCCGCTGTGCTGGCAAACTCCGGGTCGGCCGCCGGTTGCCAGAAACGCAACAGTCCGCCCAGGGCGAGCAGCGATGCCAGCCCGGCAACGACATCCACCAGGGCCGGGCCGACGAAATTGGCGATGAGGAACTGCACCAGGGCGAAGCTGCCGCCGGTGACCAGCAAAGCCGGCCAGATGCCGCGGACCGCTCGCCAACCGCCCATGGTCGCCACCAGCCAGACCGGCACGATCAGCGAAAAGAACGGCAACTGCCGGCCGGCCATTTGACTCAGCCGCAACTCCCACGCCGTCAAGTCTATGTCGGCCGGCACTGTCATCTTCGCCAGCATGGCGATCGGCGTGCCCAGCGCGCCGAAGGCGACAGGGGACGTATTGGCGATCAGCGCCAGTCCGGCCGCCTGGATTGGCTTGAAGCCGGCGCCGATGAGCAAGGCCGCCGAAATGGCGACCGGCGTGCCGAACCCCGCCGCCCCCTCGATGAAGGCTCCGAAACAGAAGGCGATGAGCAGCGCCTGAATGCGCCGATCGGCGGACAGACCCATCACGGAGTGCTTGACTAGCTCAAACTGGCCGGTCTCGACGGTGAGGGCGTAGAGGAAGATGGCGGCCAGGACAATCCAGCCAATAGGGAAGAGGCCGTATGCCGCTCCATACCCAGCGCCGGCCAGCAGGGTGCCGGCCCAGGCGGCCAGTCCGCTGCCACCCGCAGCCTCCACCGGCCGGAACCCAAAGAGCGCGACCAGGAACGCCGTTACCAGGCCTGCAACAGCTGCTGTGTGGGCGGCCACCCGACCCGTAGCGAGCAGGCCAAGAAGCAACACGACCGGGAGGGCGGCCAGCAACGTCGAGAGCAGGGGGGACTGAAAAGGATCGTAGTTCTGGGTGAACGTCATGACGGCGGTCCGCGGGGACGGGTTGAGGCGTCCCGGGATTATCGCGGATCGGCGGCCGAGTGCCAAATTATTCCCGCTCGTTCGGCTCGCGCCGCCGCGTCGCGTCCTGATCCAGCCCGTTGAGCGTCTCCGACGTGTTGCGCCCGAAGTCGTACTCGCTGTGCGCAGCCTCTTCCGGGTTCTCTTGCAGCTCTCGCTTCAGGTGCTTTCGGCGCCGTTTGTTGCCGGCACGCTTGACATCGCGTTTCAATTTCCGGATCTGGCGTTTTTGTGGGTCCATGTGTTACGGACTCCTCGCGGGCGATCCGGGTTCGCACGGTTCCGATGGCGGCGCGGTGGCTTTCGTGCGACGCCGGTCACGCCACCCCTCAAACGCGCACAGCGCGAGCGGCGCGAGCACCCCGAGGACGGCGACGTAGAACCAGAGTGTGTAGGCGGCACGAACGCCGTGGCGGATCCAATAGCGCTTTCCGTCGCTGTCGATCCCGTAGAAGTGAGCACCGCGCGGTTCGGCCGGGGGCTGCTCGGCGGCGGGCTCGGGCGGGGATCGCGAGGCGGCGTCCTTCTCCATCGCTCTGACGATCGGGAAGTGAATGAGAACCTGTGCGCCGAGCAACAGAAGCGCAGCCGCGACACAGACACTCACGGCCCAGCGCTGGCGCCGTCCGACCGGTTGAAACAACGCAGCCAAGGCACCGCCCACGAGTGCTGGCCAGGCCGCCATCATCGGCGACGCACTCAAGTGAGCGGCAAGTTCCGCTTCCTGTTTGGACGTGTCTTCTGACTTGGAAGGGATGGTGCAAGTCCCGAGGGCCGCTTGCAAACCGCTCTCTGTGCACATCGGTTCCTCGTCCCGCAGCGGTAGCAGGCCGACGGGGATCTTATCGTCTTTGGTCTGGGGTTCAGGCGGCGCGTCGGACGGGACTCGTTCGCTGACGCATTGGATCTGTATCCAGGGCAGGGGGAACACGAACAGCGCCAGCAGCAGGAACGATGGCGAGGCGAAGCGCACGAGGCCGAACCGCGGAGCCGGCTGGCGAACCGGGCCGGCCTCTTCTTGCGAGAGGCCGACGGGCGATTCGAGAGCCGCGTCGGGCTCGTTGGGCAAGGAGGCGGTCACGGGCCGGGCCCTCCGGGAGTGAGTACGGGCAAATCACGACTGCCGGCGGCGAAGCTCCTCGTTTTCGCGCCGCAGGCGCTCCACTTCTGCCTCCGCGTCCTGCTGGCGCGCTTCCGCGCGTTGTCGTGCCTCGTCTGGCGTCGGCAACCACTGCCTCGACTGCGGATCCCACAGCCTGAGCGTGCGGCCTGCGCCCTCCAGGTGCAGGCCGAGCCGGCGACTCGGCAATCGTCCGTCTACGTCCCTGATCGGCAGATACTTCCCGGCCCGCAATCGAAAGCCCTGCAACGCCGGGTCGAGATACTCGCCGCGCGGATCGAACAGGAAGTATTCCTTCACCCGCAGCACGTCGCGATAGAGGGCCAACTTCGTGACCGTATCCTCGTGGCGCGTCGATTTCGACGTGAATTCGATCACCAAATCCGGCGACTTTCCCTCCTCCCAGATCAGGTAATTGTCGCGCAGGTGATGCAGATGGTTGGGCACGCCGCGGACGATGAACACATCGGGAGAAACGTGCTTGCGCCGGTTGCCACGCTCGTAGAAGACCAGCATGTTGCCGCCGACATAGACCCGAGGCTGCTGTAGGAAGAAATCTCGCAGCATCGGGATCAGTGTCAGCATGAGCAGAAGATGGACGTCGGTCTCGGCCATGGGTTTGCCGTCCCTCGTCGGGTAACGCAGCTGGTCCACCAGCGGCAGTCGGGTGATCCGCGACATTGGTTCCCTTTCAAATCAGGCGCGGGCTGGCCGCTCACCGACCGCGCACCTTCTTCACCTGCTCGTGAACCGTGGCCACAATTATCTCCTCAAGCCTCGGCCCCCACACCGTCGGCAGACCGTAGTAGACCATCGCCCCGCCCCCTTCGTAGCCGCCTTCCTTCAGCACGCGCAGCGATGGGATGTAGGCCATCACATCGTTCGTGTAGCCGGCTATCCAGGTGTCGTCGCGGCCCAGCTCCTTTTTAAGCCGCAGCGAATAATCGACCACCACCTCGCCGCCCAGGGCGACGAAGGTTAGATCGTTGCCGAGCTGCCAGGCCTGGACCGGATAAGGATAAGCGCCCGCCAGCGATCCTTTTTCTTTGATTTGTTGCAACAGATGCCGGGCCCGGGAGGCGATATATCGGTCCTTGTTCAGCGAATCCTCCACGAGTTTGTCGCGGCTCGGCAGATCGGCGAAGGGGAGGGGCACCTCCGTGAAGGCGGTTCGCAGCCGGCCCTCGATTGGCGTCATCGGCGCGGCCAGGACCGATTCGATACCGTGGGCCAACTCCTGGCCGTACTTCTCGGCGAGCTGAACGCTGCGGCGCGGTAGGGGATTCTGATCGGCGCCGCAGCCGGCCCAGAACAGCGCGATCGCATCGGGATGCTGCTTTTCCAGTGCCAGCTGGGCAAATCCCGGATAATCGCCCGACCACTGATAGAACGACAGAACCGTGGCATGGCAGGCATAGCCAAAGACGATGGCCTTGACGGTGCCATGCCGATCACGAATCGAAAGGACCGGCACATCGTGATCGACGGGCCCCGTCAGTTGGCCCAGGTCGCGCAGCCGGGGCACGTCGGCCTCCTTGTTCGTGCGGCGGTTGACGGCAAACGTCACCTTTCCGCTGCCTCGCGCCAGCTCCACCGGCTCGAGCCCGAGCGAGCGCAACTCCGACAACCGCGACCAGTTTCTCCGCCAGATTGCGGGCGTAATCGTCCACCAGCTTGTGCTCAGTGTCGTCGAGGAAGTACATCGCACTCAGGTTGTGCCCGACCACCGGGCCGGTGTGCGTGTGCGAGACGGCCAGGCAAATGCACTCGCGTGGCAGCTGGTACTTCTTGGTAATCTCACCGCAAACGGTGGTCGCCAGGTCGCGGGGGATGCCGACCAGGTCCATCGTGACCAGGGCCACGCGGCGCCCGTCCGGGTCTTCGAGGACCAGCGCCTTGGCCCACAGGTCGATCAGGGTTCCCTCGGCCGGTCTGTCGCGGTTGCCGTAGCCGGCCATCCACATGAGCTTGTCCGGCGTGATTTTCACCCGGGCCGCGCCGGCCTGCCACGATCCGGCCTCGGCGGCATGGACGGAGCCGCTCACCAGCAACAAGATCATCACCAGGGCCGATCGCAGGCAGGGCCAGTTTGCGCGGAACCGCGTCCAGTTCATTGCGGTCTCACAAATGGAATCGAGTGTGGTGGGGCGCGCGCATTGTACCGCGCGGCCCAGGGAAACTCCTTGTGGGACCACCGGTAACGGCATAAACTCGATGTGTTGACCCTGATGCCACGGGTGTCCCCATGCGCGCGCTGCCTGCCCTTGTATTCGGGACGACTCTCCTCCTGCCGGCGCTGGCCTGGGGGCAGAATCCTGCCCCGGGTGATGATGCCGCGTCATTCGAGAAAACGATCCGGCCGATCTTGGCGATGCATTGCTATGAATGCCATTCCGGAGAGACGAAGAAGCCGAAGGGCGATTTGCGCCTGGACCGACTGTCGCTCGACTTTGCCGGCGACGCGAACCGGCGGCACTGGTTGGCCGTGCAGAAGCGGGTCAAGGCCGGCGAGATGCCGCCGAAGGCGAAGCCGCGGCTGACGACGCAGCAGATGGACTTGCTGTCCGTCTGGATCGGCGGGCGTGTGGTCGCGGCGGACGCGGTCCGCCGAGCCCAGGGCCGGGTGGCCCTGCGCCGACTCAACCGGGTCGAATACGAGAACACCCTCCGCGACCTGTTGGGCGTGCCCGTTGACCTGAAAGACCTGCTCCCCGTCGATTCGTCCGCCAACGGATTCGACAATGTCGCCGAGGCGCTCCACACCTCGTCGTTCCTGATGGAACGCTACCTGGAGGCGGCCGACACGGCCCTGAACCTGGCCATCGCCAACGGGCCGAAGCCGGCGCTGATCAAGAAGCGCTACAGCCTCAAGGACCAGCACCAGGTCAAGAACGCATCGGAGGACGTGTTTCGCAAGCTGGACGACACGGTTGTGCTCTTCAGCTCGTCCCCCTGGCAAGCGGTCCACCTGTATCACTTCTACCCGCCCGACCGAGGCAAGTACCGTTTCCGCATCTCCGCCTCCGGTTTTCAGAGTGGCGGCAAACCGGTGACCTATCGCGTTGATGCCGGCCTGATGGGCATGGTGGGCAGAAACCACCTGGTCGGTTATTTCGACGCCCCCGCCGACAAGCCGACCGTGGTGGAGTTCGTCGATTTCCTGGAGGCGCGGAGCACGATCCGCATTCTTCCCTACGGGCTGGCTGGCGCCAACGAGGTCAACAAGGTCGGCGCCGCCAAATGGGCTGGCCCGGGCCTGGCGGTCCAGTGGGTCGATGTGGAAGGCCCACTGCACGACACCTGGCCCCCGGAGAGCCACCGCCGCATCTTCGGCGACCTGCAACAAAAACCCGCTCCCAACTATCGCGTGGAGGTCGTCTCGAAAAACCCCGAAGCCGATGCCGAGCGCATCCTGCGCGGCTTTGCACGGCGGGCGTTGCGGCGGGCAGTGACGGACGAGGACGTAAAGCCCTTCCTGGACCTCGTCAAGCAGAAGCTGGCCGAGAAACGCTCGTTCGAGCAGGCCGTGCGCGCCGGACTTCTGGCTGTGATGATGTCGCCCGATTTCCTGTTTCGCCGCGAAAAGCCCGGCCAGCTCGACGATTTCGCCCTGGCCAGCCGGCTCTCCTATTTCCTGTGGAGCTCGATGCCCGACGAGGAATTGCTTACCCTGGCCGGGGAGAAGAAGCTGGGCGATGCGGCCCAGTTGCGCCGCCAGGTCGAGCGGATGCTCAAAGACCCGAAATCGGCGGCCTTTACCGAAAACTTCGTCGGCCAGTGGCTTGGACTGCGCGAGATCGACACAACCGATCCCAGCTTCCTCCTCTACCCGGAATTCGACGACATGCTCAAGGCGTCGATGATCAAGGAGACCCAGCTCTTCTTCGACGAGGTGCTGAAGAACGACCTGAGCCTGACCAACTTCGTGGCCAGCGATTTCACGATGCTCAACGGCCGGCTGGGGAAGCACTACGGCATCCCCGGCGTGGACGGCTGGGAGTTCCGCAAGGTGAAGCTGCCGGCCGACAGTCATCGCGGCGGCGTCCTGACGATGGCGAGCGTGCTGAAAGTGACGGCCAACGGCACAACCACGTCGCCGGTGACGCGCGGGGCCTGGGTGCTGGAGCGCATCCTGGGGACGCCGCCGCCGAGGCCCCCTGCGGACGTGCCGGCCCTTGAGCCGGACACGCGCGGCGCCACCACGATCCGCCAGCAGCTGGCCAAGCACCGGCAGATTGCCACCTGCGCCGCCTGCCACGCCAAGATCGATCCCCCGGGCTTCGCGTTGGAGAGCTTCGACGTGATCGGAGGCTGGCGGGAAAACTATCGAACGACCGGTAACGGTGCCGAGGTGAAGGTAGACGGCCGGCGGATGCCGTACCACAAGGGGCTGAAGGTGGACCCCTCCGACGTGATGCCGGACGGGCAGAAGTTCAAGGACATCGACGAACTGAAGCAGTTGCTGCTGAAGGAGAAGGATCAGGTCGCCCGTTCATTGGCCGAGAAGTTGTTGACCTATGCGACGGGAGCGGCGCCCGCGACGGCCGACAAGCCGGAGGTCGAGGCCATTGTCAAGAAGGTCCGCGAGAAGAACTACGGTTTCCGGACGCTGGTGCATGAGATTGTGCAGAGCAAGGCGTTTCAGTGGAAGTGAATCATTCACCACAGAGGCACCGAGGACACAGAGAAGAGAGAAGAGGAGAACTCAGGTGCGTGAGACGATCGATGATCGAGACCCATTGACGCATGCGGTCATCGGGGCTGCGATGGCAGTACATCGGGAGATGGGGCCGGGACTTCTGGAGTCGGTTTACCAGAAATGTCTCGAACGCGAATTGACACGGCAAGACATTGTCTGCCAGCCCCAAGCGCGCCTGCCCCTGGTGTACAGGGGCGAAGTCCTCGATGATGAATTCGTCATCGATGTGTTCTTCCCCGGTCGGCTGGTTGTTGAACTGGCTCTTCGCGTTTTTTAGTGGGTAACTTTCGGCCCAGGAAGGGACAAATCCCCTGCTTTCCCCGAGGAAAACCGCCTTCCCCGCGGAGCAAAAAGCTGCCATGCTGACACGATGGCCATCTTCAAGCTGCTCCATGACCTCTACCGGTTTCCTGGCTTCGTCCCTCTGGCCCAGGTCCGGGGCCTCTTCGGGGACCCCCACGCCGTCGTTATC
Organism: uncultured Planctomycetota bacterium; assembly: GCA_963827935.1. GTDB lineage: Bacteria > Planctomycetota > Planctomycetia > Gemmatales > Gemmataceae > DATFNV01. The sequence continues at coordinate 881,163 of CAWHCN010000011.1, forward strand.
ACCCTGCGGCGCTGCCGAAAAAAACGCGCTGCGGCGTCTGCGGCCAGGAGTATTACAGCCACTACGACAAACGGACCCGACGCGTCCGCGATCTCTCCTGCGGCGACAAACGCGTTTACCTCACCTTCCGCCTCCGCCGCGTCCAGTGCTCACGGTGTGGCGGCGTGAAGAACGAGGGCCTCGACTGGCTGGCCGACAACCCGCTCTACACCAAGCGGTTCGCCTTCTTCGTGGGCCGCCGCTGTCGCCAGACGCCCATCAAGGAGGTGGCCGAAGAACTCTTCCTCGATTGGCACGCCGTCAAGGAGTTGGACAAGCAGTACATGCGCAGCGCAGCTTCGCCGGGTCGGCACCCCGGCGCCTCGGGTCATCGGCATCGACGAAATCGCCGTCGCCAGGGGGCACCAGTACCGCATCGTCGTCAGCGACCTGGAGCGTGGTCGTCCCATCTGGTTTGGCGGCGTGGACCGTTCCGAGGCCAGCCTGGACGAGTTCTTTGCCTGGCTGGGCCCAGAAAAATGCGGCAAAATCCGCGTGGCGGTCATGGACATGTGGCAGGCGTTCCGTAACTCCACCCTCAAGGAGGGAAACGCTCCCCAGGCCACGATCGTGTACGACAAGTTCCACATCCTGATGCACCTGGCCGAGGCGATGGACCAGGTGCGCAGGCGGGAATACGCGCGCGTGTCGGGCAAGGACCGGCGCTTCATCAAAGGGCAGAGGTACACGCTTTTGTCTCACTGGGAAAACCTCAACGCCACGGGGCGGGAAGCCCTGACGCTGTTGTTCAAGGCCAACCGCCGGCTGAACAAGGCGTACCTCCTCAAGGAGTCCTTCGATCAGCTCTGGGACTACTGGAGCCCCGGCTGGGCCCGGCGTTTCTTCGACCAGTGGCGTGCCGCGTTGCGCTGGCAACGTCTGGAGCCCTTCGAGCGCTTCGCCCGCATGGTGGCAGCGCACTGGGACGGGATCGAGGCCTATTGCCGCGCGGAGAACAAGGTGCCGTTGGGTTTCGTGGAAGGCATCAACAACAAGATCCGTGCCATCCAGAGGCGGGCGTACGGCTTCCGGGATGAGGAGTACCTCCGGCTGAAAATCCCGACCTGCATGCTCCCAAAACTGTGAAAAGTACCCACCAAAAAACGCGAAGACCCGTTGAACTCAAGGCAGTGGAGAAGCTGCTGCCGATCCACGAGGCCCAACTCTTAACGTGGGCTCCGCCCACCGCCCTGAAATGCGCATAGTATCCTTGTGCCCGGCAGGAGGGTGTGGGGGAGTGGAGCCTCTTATTGCAAACCAGCGATGTTCTTTTCCCTGCCTGCTGGTCCGCTTGATAGAGTGAGGTTTCCCCGGAAAAACCGGGAAATAGTCGCCATTGCGGCGTTTGTAGAAGTTCATTTTATGAACAAGAAACTTCTCCGCAAGTGCCAGAGAAGTTCAGCGGAAAGATCCTAACGTGGGCTTCGCCCACCGCCCTGAGGAGATGAAAACAGGCATCCGACTTTCCAAAATGATTGTTACCAGCAGTCATTCAGAAAGCGGATGCCATGAAGACAGTATGCTCTTTCCTCGTCAAGTTTGCCAGCCTGATCTCCTGGGTTCTGTCCTGTTTTGACCGGGTCATCTTCAAGGGGCATCTGCCCATCAGCCGAGCCACGGAATTCGAGCGCTTCGTCGATTACACCTTGAAGATCCGCCGTGCCGACTTTCTGAAAGACCGCGGCCCCGAGTGGTCGGAACGCCTGGTGGAACACTCCAAGCGCTTCGCCCAGAAGTACGGTCGGCCCTGGGAGTATCATGCGGGCGACATCGACAAGGATGCCTGGGCCAAGGAACAACTCGTCCTGCTCGCCGGTTCCGCAAGGGCTGGTCGGCGTCTTGTGCGTGATGGAAGCCTGTCCGAACGTTCAAGCTGGCTCCGGCAAGGGTCGGCCCGGCTTCGTGTCGCGGAAGGTGCCGCAGCGCGTCTTGTACTACTACTTCATCGACCAGGACCTGGGCCTGATGCACGTCCGCCTGCAGACCTGGGCGCCGTTCACCTGTCAGGTGTATGCCAATGGCCACGATTACGTGGCGCGGCAACTGAAGCAAGAAAGGCATCGCCTTCGAGCAGGTCGATAACGCCTTCGTGCAGTTGGGCGATCCCGCGGCAGCCCAGCGCAGCGCCGACCGTTTCGCCAAGCTGCCCTGGCCGAAAATCCTGGAACGGTACGCCCGGCAAGTCAATCCGCTGCTGCACGCAGGAACTCAAGGGCCTGAGTCATTACTGGGTCATCGACCAGGCCGAGTACGCCACCGACCTGTGCTTTGCCAGCAAGCACGCCTTGGCGGGGTTGTTTGTGCGCTTGCTGGAGTTCGCCTTGCTCACCTTCAGTCCCAAGAAAATCTTCTGTTATCTGGGCCGCAAGTGGCACGAGCGCTTCGACGGCGAAGTGCAAACGCACTACAAGTCGGTGCGCGAACCGGGTGCGTGCATCAAGCACTTCATGAAGCGGAACTGGCTGAAGATGTACGACAAGTTGGGTCTGCTGCTGCGTGTGGAAACCGTCATCAATCAACCCGGAGAATTCAAAGTCTTGCGGGAATGTCAGCATCGAGACGGCACCACGTCGCTGGGTTGGTTTCCGATGTGCAAAGGCGTTGGCAACATGCACCACTATCAAAGCCATGCCTTGGCCTGCAACCAACGCTATCTGGAAGCCCTGGCGGCGGTCGACGATCCGACGCCGGGCTACGACGACCTGAAGAAACTGACCGAGCCGCAGCGTCACCAGGGCCGTAGCTACGCGGGCTTCAACCCGGCTCGGGAAGACGAAGCGCGCTTGTTCGCCGCCGTGCTGGCGGGCGACCACATCGCCCAGGGCTTTCGCAACAAGGACATCCGCGCGGCCCTGTACGATCGAGTCAGACGGCCATCGGCAACGGCAGCGCCACAGTGCCGCCGTCGGCCGCCTCCTGAAACGCTTGCAAGTCCGCGGCTTGGTGGTCAAAGTGCCGCGCACGCCGACGTTGGCGTGTCACGCGACCAAGGCCGGCGGGTCTTGGGCGACACGCTGCAAACCTATCGCCGCTACCAGACGCAAGCTGCTTGACTACAACAGATTTCAACAGCCAGAAACTTCTCCGCATCTTGCAGGGAAGTTCGGAAGAAAGAGCCTAAAGCATCGATCATGCCGGATCGACGCCAATGAAGTGACAGATCGCCGGCGCGCTACTGGTCACATTCGGGAGGACGCAGGTTGGCGGCGCAGGACGAGGTTACCATCTTTCGAGGGGTGCATTGTCAGCATCCTGCACTCGCGGAGGCTCACGCGGGCCGAGCAGTGCCAGGCAACGTCAATAGAACGGTGACACCGAAGCAGCACAACGCGGGCGGCTACAGTGGGCAAAGCCCTTATACTTCGTGGACCACGCGCAAACCGACCGCGGAGCACTACGCCCGACGCTACACGGGAGGCCCTGGAGTCATTCTGACAAAAACGGTCGCGCGGACGGACCTGGTGCCCTCCCCGGACCGCGCAAGAAGGAGAGGTCCTTCTGCGCGGTCCTGTCCTCGGCTGCCAGGTTGAGAAAGTGCCCGGTACAGGTCCTATCCCATGACGCCCGCCGGAGTGCGATCCTTCCCTGACCGGAGTCCCCCATGAAGAGCTATTCGACCCAAGTGCTCGTTACTCTATCGCCCGGAATCTCTGAGGCCTTATCTCGGGCCGTGGAGCCCGTTCTGGAGGAACTGGCAAGCCGCAACGAGGGGATCGAGGAAGTGCGGGTCGGGCCGACTCGGCCGGCAGCGGACTTCCTGGACATCGAGGGTGTCCGGCTCCGCATCGCCCGGGAGCAAAGAGGGCACCCCTGGCGGGGTCAGACGCAGCTCGTCGAAAACCTGCGGACACTGCCCCCGGAAAGGGAGATCACATACGTGCTCCTGGATACGGCGGATCAAGAGGCCAAATGCTACGTCGATTGCCAGACGCACAGCGCCTCCTGGGCGTCCTTTGGCTCCCGCAGACTGACCGTGACGCAGAGTGAGGAGGTCTCCGGCCGGGGCGGTCTGGTTTCGGACGCTGGCTCCACCCCGGCCAGCGGGGTGGGGGCCAACGCACGGGGCCAGCGCCGTCTGCTTACGGACGCTGGCTCCACTCCGGCCAGCGGGGTGGGGGCCAACGCCACGAGAGCCGTAGGGACGCGACGGGCATACCTCCCGTAGCGGACGGTGGCGGATACAATCAGACGTGTGGCGTTCGCTGGAAGAAGTCCCAGCGGTGTGGGTTCCGCGACATGGAGCCCATTTGATCCGGCCTTGAAGACGTTGGTCGAGGTGGCGCCGGCCGATTGGCTGGCGCTGGCCGGTCGGACCCGTCGCCGGGTGACCGTGGAAGACGCGGACATCGGCACGCTGGTCTTCGGCGCTGCGGACAAGCTATTCCGCGTCCACGACGATCCGGAATATCTCCTGCACCTCGATTTCGAGGCGGGACATTTCCGCAGCGACTTGCCGTTGCGGCTGCGACTGTACAACAGCGTCTTCGAGTACCGGCACAATCGCCTGGTCCTGAGCGTGCCGGTGCTGCTTGGCCCCGAGGCCGACTCGCCGCAGTGGTCCGGGCTCTTAACAGCGCGGCTTTCCAGGCGAAGAGCCGCTCAGCACGCTGCGCTACCAGGTGATTCGCGTCTGGCAACTCGACCCCGAACGCCTCCTGACCGGAGGCGTGGGGACCCTGGCGCTGGCCCCCATCAGTGCGGTCCCGCAGGGGGAAGTGCCCGGGATCATCCGGCGGATGAAGGGTCGTTTGACCGGCCCGAAGGCGCCGAGGAAGGCGAAGAATATCATAGCAGCAGCCTCCGTTTTATTGGGCGTGCGCTATTCCGAGGCAGTGGCGAACGCCCTTTTCGGGGAGGTACTGGGAATGGAAGAGTCATCGACTTATCGGGCCATTGTGCGGAAGGGCCTCGAACAGGGACGTGCCGAAGGGCTAAGGCGTGCGCTGCTCCTGCTGGGGAAGAGAAAGTTCGGCCCGCCTGACCGCACAACGCAATCTGCCATCGACAGTCTGAGCGACACTGACCAGCTGGAAGAATTGGTCCTCCGCAGTGAGACCGCCGAAAGCTGGAAGGAACTGGTGCCGACAGCGAGGCGCCGCAATGGGCAACGTCCGCGTTGAGCGCTGAGTCAGGAAACCGCCGATGGAACTCTCTTCGACTTACCGAGCCATCTATCGGAGGGCATTCGAGCAAGGATTTGCCCTGGGCTTCGAACTGGGGCGCATTATCGAGGCGCGACGATTGGTCGTCTTATGCGGTGCAGCCAGCTTTGGTCCGCCGGACAGAGCCACGCGAACTGCGATCGACGCCATGAGCGATCTGGGACAGCTGGAGGAATTGGTCATCCGCCTGATGAACGTCGCCAGTTGGCAGGAACTGGTGCCAACGGCCCGACGCCGCAACGGGCGACGAACATCCTGAGCCGCCACGAACCCTGGCTTCACCCCGGCCAGCGGCGTGGAGGCCAACGCCCGGGACCAACGCCGTCTGGTTGCGGACCCTGGCTCCACCCCGGCCAGCGGGGTGGGGGCCAACGCCCGGGGCCAGCGCCGTCTGCTTACGGACCCAGGCTCCACCCCGGCGAGCGGGGTGGGGGCCAACGCCAGGAGAGCCGCCGCGATGCGAGGGGCAGCCCTGCCGCAGCGGGCGGATGTCTTCGTCTGCGACATCGATCACTCCTCCTCCCCCGGCACCTTTCCCGTCTCGACCCACTCGCGCAAGTCCGCCGGGCACGTTGCCCACGCCGCCTGGTAGGTCGCTTCCAGCGGCACGGGAACATAGCCGTTCGGGTCGATGAATGCCGGCATGTCGGGCAGAGGGTCGCCGACGCCGACGGATTCCACGTAGGCCTGCGTCTCGATTCCCGCGCTGATGCTGCCAGCAACATAGGCAGCCAGGGTCAACGGCTTGTCGGGGGGCGGCTCAAATGGCTCATCTTCGATCTTATCCCAGATGGCCTTGTGGATGCCCTGCGGATCGCGCTTCGTAGGCGGCAGAATGTCGACCACGAGCAGGTGAATCCCTTGGCGGAGCAGTTCGACGGACTTGTCAACGAAGTCGCGGAAGACAGCCTTCCCGCTCTTGTTGCCGGGTGAGATGATCTCCAGGACGCAAACTACCTTTTTCAGGCGGTGGCGGATAGCAACGCGGTTGCCGCGGGCGGCCAAAGCGGCGTTCACACTTAGCACATCGGGCACCAGCCCCCCGGCGTGCTGTTCCACGAGGTCCGAGTAGCCGGAGGGCAAGCGGCCCCCGTTGAGGGCATCGCAAATGGCGATGGTCCAGCACTGGTGAAAGTGGTGAAAGGCGTTCGCGTCAACGCGGGACCATTCATGAACCGGCATGCTGTGTCCCTCCCGGCGGCGCCGGCGAGCTTCCGTGCCTCATTGTAATGCCGGCGCGGCCTCTGGTGCGGTTCGCCGCCTTGGGATTGTGCTCAGTTGCCGGCCATAATACCATCGACAGGAGAGACGGCACATAGCCGGCGCGCCACCAGCCGGGTTCGGGAGGAACCAGCGTGCCGGCGCAGGACGATGTAACAATTTGTCGCGGTGTGCACTGTCAGCACCCTGCCCTCGCCGAGGCTCGCGCGGGCCGGGCGGTGCCGGGCAGCATTAACGGGTCCGTCACTCCCGAACAGCACAACGACGGCGGCTTCAGCGATCAGAGCCCGTATACCTCGTGGACCACGCGCAAACAGACCGCGGAGTACTACGCCCGGCGCTACACGGGAGGCCTGGGAGTTATTCTGACAAAAACCGTCGCGCGGACGGACCTGGTGCCCTCCCCGGACCGCGCAAGAAGGAGAGGTCCTTCTGCGCGGTCCCGTCCTCGGCTGCCAGGTTGAGAAAGTGCCCGGTACAGGTCCTATCCCATGACGCCCGCCGGAGTGCGATCCTTCCCTGACCGGAGTCCCCCATGAAGAGCTATTCGACCCAAGTGCTCGTTACTCTATCGCCCGGAATCTCTGAGGCCTTATCTCGGGCCGTGGAGCCCGTTCTGGAGGAACTGGCAAGCCGCAACGAGGGGATCGAGGAAGTGCGGGTCGGGCCGACTCGGCCGGCAGCGGACTTCCTGGACATCGAGGGTGTCCGGCTCCGCATCGCCCGGGAGCAAAGAGGGCACCCCTGGCGGGGTCAGACGCAGCTCGTCGAAAACCTGCGGACACTGCCCCCGGAAAGGGAGATCACATACGTGCTCCTGGATACGGCGGATCAAGAGGCCAAATGCTACGTCGATTGCCAGACGCAGCGCCTCCTGGGCGTCCTTTGGCTCCCGCAGACTGACCGTGACGCAGGGTGAGGAGGTCTCCGGCCGGGGCGGTCTGGTTTCGGACGCTGGCTCCACCCCGGCCAGCGGGGTGGGGGCCAACGCACGGGGCCAGCGCCGTCTGCTTACGGACCCTGGCTCCACGCCGGCCAGCGGGGTGGGGGCCAACGGCAGGAGAGCCGCCGCGACGCGAGGGGCAGCCCTGCCGCAGCGGGCGGATGTCTTCGTCTGCGACATCGATCACTCCTCCTCCCCCGGCACCTTTCCCGTCTCGACCCACTCGCGCAAGTCCGCCGGGCACCTCGCCCAGGCCGCCTGGTAGGTCGCTTCCAGCGGCACGGGAACATAGCCGTTCGGGTCGATGAATGCCGGCATGTCGGGCAGGGGGTCGCCGACGCCGACGGATTCCACGTAGGCCTGCGTCTCGATTCCCGCGCTGATGCTGCCAGCAACATAGGCAGCCAGGGTCAACGGCTTGTCGGGGGGCGGCTCAAATGGCTCATCTTCGATCTTATCCCAGATGGCCTTGTGGATGCCCTGCGGATCGCGCTTCGTAGGCGGCAGAATGTCGACCACGAGCAGGTGAATCCCTTGGCGGAGCAGTTCGACGGACTTGTCAACGAAGTCGCGGAAGACAGCCTTCCCGCTCTTGTTGCCGGGTGAGATGATCTCCAGGACGCAAACTACCTTTTTCAGGCGGTGGCGGATAGCAACGCGGTTGCCGCGGGCGGCCAAAGCGGCGTTCACACTTAGCACATCGGGCACCAGCCCCCCGGCGTGCTGTTCCACGAGGGCCGAGTAGCCGGAGGGCAAGCGGCTCCCGTTGAGGGCATCGCAAATGGCGATGGTCCAGCACTGGTGAAAGTGGTGAAAGGCGTTCGCGTCAACGCGGGACCATTCATGAACCGGCATGCTGTGTCCCTCCCGGCGGTGCCGGCGAGCTTCCGCGCCTCATTGTAGTGTCGGCGCGGGCTCTGGCGCGGTTCGCAGCCTTGGGATTGTGCTCAGTTGCCGGCCATAATACCATCGACAGGAGAGAAGGCGCATAGCCGGCGCGCGACCGATCACTCTCGGGGGGACACAGGTTGGCGGCGCAGGACGAGGTCACACTCTTTCGCGGTGTGCACTGTCAGCACCCCGCGCTCGCCGAGGCCCGGGCCGGCCAGGCGGTGCCGGGCAACATCAACGGAACCGTCAGTCCAGACCAGCACAACGACGGCGGCTACAGCGACCAGAGTCCGTATACGTCCTGGAGCACGCGCAAGGTCATCGCGGACTACTATGCGCGACGGTTCACTGGAGGCAACGGCGTCATCCTGACGAAGACAGTCGAGCGGACTGAGCAGATACCCTCCCCGGATCGCATGAACGAAGGTGAGGTCTTCTTGCGAGGGATCGTCGTTGGTTGCCAGGTCGAGGAAGTGCCTGGAACTGGTCCGTTACCTTGAGGCCTCCATGGCCGCCTGGCCGGAGTCGAGCATGAAGAGCTATTCATCGTATTTACTTGGCACCCTGGCTGCCGGGCTCTCCGAGGCCCGGTCCCGTGCCGTGGAGCCCGTGGCCGAGGAAATGGCTCGATCAAATGAGGCGGTCCAGGATGTTCGCGTGGGACCTGCCCGGCCAGTTGCGGAATATCTGGATATCGAGGCGGTCCGATTACGGATCGCCCAGGAGCAGCGGGGCCAGCCCTGGCCCGGCCAGGTGAAGCTGGTGGAACGCCTGCGTTCGCTGCCGCCAGAAAAACAGATCACCTATGTCATACTGGCGACCCCGACGCGACAGGCGAAATGCTATGTCGATGGCGACAGCGAACAGCTCCTGGGCGTGCTCTGGCTGCCCGGGGGTGGCGGTGATGGAAAGTGATCCCTGTCAGCGGCGTGGGGGCCAACGCCGTCTGGTTCCGGACCCTGGCTCCACCCCGGCCAGCGGGGTGGGGGCCAACGCCCGGGGCCAGCGCCGTCTGCTTACGGACCCTGGCTCCACCCCGGCCAGCGGGGTGGGGGCCAACGACAGGGGCCAGCGCCGTCGGGTTACGGACCCTGGCTCCACCCCGGCCAGCGGGGTGGCGGCCAACGCCAGGAGAGCCGCCGCGACGCGAGGGGCGTCCCTTCGGGTGAACGCGGCTTCTGGCCTACTTCACCCAGCTTTCGCTGACGAGTTCCTTGACACCCAGGTAATTGGTATTGGTACCATTCCGCTCAAAAGTGATTGTAAGCTTGTGCTTCTGCTCGTCCTTCAGGATCTCGAATAGCCTCTTGCCGAGTTTTGAGTCCTTCTTCACATAGCCGTGAAAAACATTTAGACGATCCCCAAAGGCCTCAGTCATCTTAACTGAATAATGGGTGTCTTTGGCGTTCTCGTAGTGACCCATGTAGAAATCTGACAGCTGTGCCTCTACTCGTAGCGTCAACGTCTCGTCCTTACCCGCGGCCCAAGCCGTGAACCCAACCGGGTTGTAGCCGATGCTCGCTCCCCAGTCTACCTTGAGCCCGTCCTTCGTGTTCACGATATACCAATCAACCACCCATGTGCTCTTATTGCCGTCCAGCGTGGCCTTATGGGTTGCTACAACGGTCAGATATCGCTCCTTGGGCCCTCTTTTCGCGGAGTTCACGGTCGCCTGTGCCTCGTCAGGTATTACCCTGCCCTTGTAGTAGGCCTCTCGGAGTTCGCCATACTCCTTCGGGTCAGTCACGTACACCCCGCGCTCGGCGAACGGCGTCTTCTCGAAAGCAACCAGCAACTTCTCAACGGCTTGCTTATCGCTGTCGGATATTGGTTGCTTGCCATCGTCGGCCTGTCCGTTTTCCGACAAGCCGACACAGACTAGCGCCGTTAGGCAAAGTAACCTTGTCATGTTCCCCTCCGGTGGCTTGGCCAATGGCCGCGCCATTGCACACATGGTTCAAAAGGGGTTCTCGATACCGTGCCTCATTTCATCCTTGCAAATCATATTCGCGCAGCTGCCGCAGTAACCGTCATTCTCCCAAGCGCATATCAGTTCATTGCCCTCGATCGAGGTCTGGCAGCATTTGCATGTGCGGAACAGCCATTCATCAACGACTTCGGCCTTGAACACGCGTAGCTGTTTTGGAGATAAGCCGTGCAGCCCGTGCGTGATTACGCGGGACGTGATCCCTTTTGCAGCACCGTCCAGGTGGTACGCGACCAGGAAGCGAAGCGCTTCGTCGTTCAGGAGACCTGCATCGAAATCTTCGAGCCAGTCCATCTTTCTTCCTCCGAATAATGGGCCACATGAAACGTCGGGAGTCATCACCACCACTTCGCATGATAACGATTCCCGACGTTTCCGGCCTGGCACCGCCCTGCCCTCTCTCACTTCTTCACCTCAAACTCCGCATCGATCACATCATCCTTCTTCTCCCCCCCCCGTGCCCATCGCCCGACGGCGGCGCCCCTCCGCACCCGGCTGCTGGCTCTTATACAGGTGCTGCGCCATTGCGTGCGACGCCTGCTCCAGCTCGCCCAGCGCCGGTGCGGATCGCGGCCACGTCGTCGCCGCTGGCGGCTTGCTTCAGGCGCTCGACGGCGGCCTGGATCGGGCCCCTGTCGCTGTCGGACAGCTTGTCGGCGTGGTCCTTGAGCAGCTTCTCCATCTGGTAGATGCGGTTGTCGGCCTCGTTGCGGGCGTCGATCAGCTCGCGCTTGTGCTTGTCCTCGTCGGCGTGCGACTCGGCGTCGCGGCGCATCTTGTCGACCTCGTCCGAGCTGAGGCCGCTGGACGACTCGATGCGGATCTTCTTCTCCTTGCCGGTCCCCTTGTCCTTGGCGGTGACGTTCAGGATGCCGTTGGCGTCGATGTCGAAGGTGACCTCGATCTGCGGCATGCCGCGCGGGGCCGGCGGGATGTCCTCCAGGTTGAACTGGCCGAGCAGGCGGTTGTCGGCGGCCAGTCGGGCGTTCGCCCTGGAAGACGCGCACCGTCACGGCCGGCTGGTTGTCCGTCGGCCGTCGAGAAGGTCTGCTTCTTCGTCGTCGGGATCGTGGTGTTGCGCTCGATCAGCTTGGTCATCACGCCGCCCAGGGTCTCGATGCCCAGCGACAGCGGCGTCACGTCGAGGAGCAGCACCTCGGACTTGCTGCCCAGGAGCAGTTGCGCGCCCTGGATGGCGGCGCCGATGGCGACCACCTCGTCGGGGTTGACGCCCTTGTGCCCTTCCTTGCCGAAGATGTCCTTGACCAGCTGCTGCACGCGCGGCATGCGGGTCATGCCGCCGACCATGACGATCTCGTCGATGTCGCTCGGCTTGTAGCCGGCGTCCTGCAGGGCCTGCAGCACCGGGCCGCGGCAGCGCTCGATCAGGGGCTCGGTCAGCTGCTCGAACTTGGCCCGCGTCAACGATCATTTGCAGGTGCTTGGGGCCGCTCGGCGTCGGCGGTGATGAACGGCAGGTTGATGTCGGTGGTGGTCGACTGCGACAGGTCCTTCTTGGCCTGCTCGGCGGCTTCCTTGAGCCGCTGCAGGGCCATCTGGTCCTTGCGCAGGTCGATGCCGTTTTCCTTCTTGAATTCGTCGGCGATGTAGTCGATGAGGACCTGGTCGAAGTCGTCGCCGCCGAGGTGGGTGTCGCCGTTGGTGGCCTTGACCTCGAAGACGCCGTCGCCGACGTCGAGGATGGAGATGTCGAAGGTGCCGCCGCCCAGGTCGAAGACGGCGATCTTCTCGTTCTTCTTCTTGTCCAGGCCGTAGGCCAGGGAGGCGGCGGTCGGCTCGTTGATGATGCGCATCCGCTGCTTGCTGCTCTTCTTGCGTCTTGGGATCTTCGATCTCCCATTCGGTGTCGAAGCCGGCGATCTGGGCGGCGTCGATGGTCGCCTGGCGCTGGGCGTCGTTGAAGTAGGCCGGCACGGTGATGACCGCCTTGCGGACGGTGTGGCCCAGGTAGGCCTCGGCGGCTTCCTTGAGCTTGCGCAGGATCATCGCCGAGATTTCCGGCGGCGTGTAGGTCTTGCCGTCGATCTCGACTTTGACCAGCTCGTTCGGGCCGCCGACGATCTTGTACGGGACCAGCTTCTCCTCGGCCTGGACCTCGTTGTGGCGGCGGCCCATGAAGCGCTTGATCGAGTAGATGGTGCGGCGCGGGTTGGTGATGGCTTGCCGCTTGGCGGGGTCGCCGACCAGGCGGTCGCCCTTGTCGGTGAAGGCGACGACGCTGGGCGTCAGGCGGTTGCCTTCCTGGTTGGGGATGACCTTGACTTCGCCCCCTTCCATGACGGCGACGACCGAGTTGGTGGTGCCCAGGTCGATGCCGATGATTTTTTCCTCTGCCACGTCAATGCTCCTTTCTTCGTCACGGGCGGCGGGCGAAGCAAGCCGGAACCGGGCCGTGCGGTATGTGCGGGGGCGGATGTTGAGTCTTGTAGCGGACGACGCGAGAGGAGGGTAAGCAACTGCCATGCCAGGGGCTGCGCACTCAGCAGTATGACTGCAAGTATAATTGTGACATTGGTTTGCGACTAATGACGGCAACAGAAATAAACAGACGAACAGTGGGCGGCCACGCTGGCACTGCCAAATTGGCGGGCGCAGCGGATCGGACGTGAAATGCCCATGCCAAATTGGCAGTGTGAGGTGCGACGGGGAGCATGTGCCACCCCCCATCTATTTGGCACGCGCTCGATACTGAGATCGCAACAGTAAACAGCATAAGCACTTCGGAAGAATCGAGCGCCTGCCAACCCTGGCCGGCGCTCGTGGCGCGGGCTGGCAGCGGAACCAGTGTGCGGGAAAAATCTACCCATGCGGGGTCTCTTGTTGGTTGACAGCTATATATGGCCCCACTACAGTACGGGGGAACCGCGCACCACCCCGCTGGGACGAGGCTCCTCCATGACGACGACAGGCGCAAGAGCGACGGCGCGACTAGCACCCTCTCACCGGCCCGCGCCGCCGCCAACCTGAAACACCTCCGCACGCAGATCGACAAGCTGGACATTCAGATCCTGAAGCTGGTCAACGAGCGGGCCGGCATGGCCGCCGACATCGGTCGCATCAAGAACGATCACGGCAGCGAGGTCTTTTCGCCGGCCCGCGAAGAGGAAGTCCTCCAGAACGTCATGGAGGCCAACGAGAAGGGGAAGGGGCCGCTCGATTTCGAGACGGTCCGCGCGGTCTTCCGCGAGATGATGAGCGGGTCGCGGGCGCTGCAGAAGGTGCTCAAGATTGCTTACCTCGGGCCGGAGTACAGCTACAGCTTCTTGGCGGCCGTTGAGCGGTTTGGTCAGAAGGTGGACCTGATCAAGGTCGGCAGCATCGCGGCGGTGTTCGAGGAAGTCAACCGCGGCCAGGTCGATTTCGGCGTGGTGCCGCTGGAAAACTCGACCGACGGGCGGGTGGCCGACACGCTGGACATGTTCCTGCGCTTGCCGCAGATCAAGATCGCGGCCGAGATTCGCCTGCGCATCCACCACAACCTGATGGCCAACTGCGAGCAGCAGGAGATTCGGCGGGTCTACAGCAAGGAGCAGGCGCTGTCGCAGTGCCGCAATTGGCTGTCGAAGAACGTGCCGTTCGCCCAGCTGGTGACGGTATCGAGCACGACGGTGGCGGCGGAGACTTGCGCAGCAGGAGCCGCGGTGCGGCGGCGGTGGCCAGCCGGCAGGCCGCCGTCAAGTATGGCCTGCGCATCCTCTTCGAGAACATCGAGGACTTGCCGTACAACGAAACCCGCTTCGCGGTCATCTCGTTGCAGAAGGACAAGCCGTCGCGGTCCGGGAATGACAAGACGGCCGTCATGTTCCGCATCCCCCATCAGCCGGGCTCGCTGGTCGAGGCGCTGGACATCTTCAAGCAGAACAAGATCAACCTGACCTGGATCGAATCGTTCCCGGCCAAGGCGGCCAAGCCGGAGTACGTCTTCTTCGTCGACTTCGAGGGGCACCTGGACGACGCCAAGGTGTCGCGGGCGCTGAAGGCGCTGCAGGAGGCATGCGAAGAGGTCAACGTCCTCGGCTCGTTCCCGATGGCGATGGCAGCGGGATGATCGCCTGAAACCCGGCAGCTCACGCAGCCGGTTCGCCGAACGTGGGGCGAACCGGCTGCGTAAGCTGCCGGGTTTTGACAGCGGCCGAAACCCGGCAGCTTACGCAGCCGGTTCGCCGAACCGGCCTGCGGAGATCCTCACCATGATTATCGTTCTCCGTCCCGATTCCACCAAGCAGCAGATCGACCACATCCTCGAGCGCATCCGCGAGCTGGGGTTCAAGCCGCACGTCAGCCAGGGCGAGGTGCGGACGATCATCGGCGTCATCGGCGACGAAAACAAGCTCCAAGCGGAGCCGTTGTCGGCCATCCCCGGCGTCGAGCAGGTGCTGGCGATCTTGAAGCCGTTCAAGCTGGCCAGCCGGGAATTCCAGGCGACGGACTCGGTGGTAGTGGTCGGCGGGCGGGTGCGGATCGGCGGCGGCGGCATGGCCATGATTGCGGGGCCGTGCGCCGTCGAAAGTGCCGCCCTCATGGACACCATCGCTGGCGCAGGTGAAGGCGGCGGGGGCGAACATCCTCCGCGGCGGGGCCTTCAAGCCGCGCACCAGTCCCTACAGCTTCCAGGGCCTCGGCGAAGAGGGGCTGAAGATCCTGCGCGAGGCCGGCGACAAGCACGACCTGCCGGTCGTCACCGAGATCATGGACCCGCGGCAGGTGGCCGTCGTCGAACGCCATGCCGACATGTTCCAGATCGGCGCCCGCAACATGCAGAACTTCGACCTGCTGAAGGAGATCGGCCAGGCCCGGAAGCCGGTGCTGCTCAAGCGCGGCATGAGCGCCACGGTCAAGGACATGCTCATGTCGGCCGAGTACATCCTCGCCGAGGGGAACCGCGACGTGGTGCTGTGCGAGCGCGGCGTGCGCTCCTTCGAGGACTCGACGCGGAACATGCTCGACATGAGCGCGGTGCCGAACGTGAAGGGACAGAGCCACCTGCCGATCATCGTCGATCCCAGCCACGCGACCGGCCGGCCCGACCTGATCCCAGCGATGGCCCGCGCCGCCATCGCGGCGGGAGCCGATGGGGTCCATGTCGAGGTTCACAGCTGCCCGGAGAAGGCGCTATCGGACGGCCCGCAGGCGCTGTTACCCAAGCAGTACGCAGCGCTGATGAACGACCTGCGCCGGCTAGCCGAGGTGATGGGGAAGCGGATGTAACGGGCGAGCGGGGGGCGTTAGCCCCCCGGTGACGTCACCGGGGGGCTAACGCCCCCCGCTCGCCTGCACTCCGGGGAAGTCCCATGCAGTTCGCGCTCCCACCCTCGTGGCAGCCGGTCGTCGGCGAAGAGTTGGAGAAGCCTTGCTTCCTGAAGCTCCGCAGGTTTCTGGAATTCGAGTCCGCGCAGAACACGGTCTTCCCACCCGCCGACCAGGTCTTCTCCGCCCTGGAGCTGACCCCGTTCGACCGGGTCAAGGTGCTGATCGTCGGCCAGGACCCCTACCACGATGAGGGGCAGGCGCATGGGTTGGCCTTTTCGGTTCAGCCGGGCGTTCGACCGCCGCCCTCGCTGGTCAACATCCTCAAGGAGTTGCACAACGACCTGGGTTATCGGATTCCGAACAACGGCTGCTTGATCCCCTGGGCCGAGCAGGGGGTGCTGCTGCTGAACACGGTCCTGACAGTGCGAGCCCATAGCGCCAATTCGCACAAGGGGAAGGGGTGGGAGCAGTTCACCGATGCGGTCATCCGGAAGGTGGCCGAGAAGCCCGATCCGGTGGTGTTCGTCCTGTGGGGCGGGAACGCCCAGAAGAAGAGGGACCTGATTGCCGGGGATGGGCAGTTGCTGATCGAGTCGGCCCACCCCTCGCCGTTGTCGGCGCGGAATGGCTTCTTCGGCAGCCGCCCGTTTTCGAGGATCAACGCGGCCCTGCGTGAGGCGGGGAAGGCAGCAATCGACTGGCAGTTGCCGGAAACCTAAAACACCGGCGAGCGGCGCGGCGTCAGCCCGCCGGTGCTTGTGAGCACCGGCGGGCTGACGCTGCGCCGCTCGCCAGAGGTTATCACCCATGCGCAAGAAATTCATCGCCGGCAACTGGAAGATGTACACGACGGCCGCCACAGCGCGGGCGCTGGCGTCGGCCGTCGCACGGGAGATCGGCGGGGAGACGCGCGTGACCGTCGCGGTCTGCCCGCCCTTCCCGTACCTGATCCCGGTGGCCGACGCCCTGCGCGGCACTGCCGTGGCGCTGGGCGCTCAGAATGTGTACACCGATACGGAAGGGGCGTTCACCGGCGAGGTCAGTCCGCTGATGCTGCTGGATGCCGGCTGCCGCTATGTCATCATCGGCCACAGCGAACGGCGGCACATCCTCGGGGAAAGCGATCCGCTCATCAATCGCAAGGTCCACGCGGCCCTGGCGGTGGGATTGCAGGTGATCCTCTGCGTCGGCGAGACCTTGCAGGAACGCGAGGCCAATCGCACCGAGGCCGTCCTCGAAACGCAGCTTTCAGGAGGGATGGCGGGGCTGACGGCGGACCGGCTGGCGACGCTGGTGATCGCCTACGAGCCGGTCTGGGCCATCGGCACGGGGAAGAACGCCACGCCGGCCCAGGCCCAGGAGGCGCATGCCTTCATTCGGACCCGAATTGGGCGGATGTTCGGCGAGAAACCGGCCGCGGCGCTTCCCATTCAGTACGGCGGCAGCGTGAAGCCGGACAACGCCGCGATCTTGCTCGGTCAGCCGGATGTGGACGGCGCCCTCGTCGGCGGGGCGAGTCTCAAGGCGGAGTCGTTCGTGGCCATTGTGCGTGCCGCTTGCGGCTTGGCCTGACCTGCGAAGCCGCAAGCGGCCTTCCCCGGTTAAGGCCATTCCCTATAATGACGGTTTAGCTTAACAGGCATCCGGCCTTCGGAGGACATCGCCGTGCTCTTCGCTTTTCAGATGGGGTGGGCGATCATCCCGATCACCATTTTGCTCATTCTCCTCAGCCTGTTCATGATCCTGCTGGTGCTGATTCAGCGCGGCAAGGGCGGCGGGCTGGCCGGAGCGTTCGGCGGGGCGGGCGGGTCCAGTGCTTTCGGCTCCCGCGCCGGCGACACCTTCACCCGCGTCACCATCATCGTGGCCGCCATCTGGCTCCTGCTGGTCATGATCCTGATCAAGATCTTGCCGGACGGGAGAACCGATACCTCAGCCGGCGCCATCAGCCCGCCCGACAGCGGCGGCGAGACCCAGTAACACGTCCCTCCCTCCGGACCCGGTGAAGCACGATCTTGAAGCGAGGTGGCCGTGCTGTTAAGCATGACCGGCTATGGCGAGGCGTCTTTCCAGAGCGAACTCCTCTCCCTGGCCGTTGAACTCCGGGCCCTCAATAACCGCTATCTGAAAGTCTCACTGCGCGCGCCGAACCGTATAACCTGCTCGAATCGGAGTTCGAAAAGGTCGTTCGCAAGACCGTGAAGCGCGGCACCATCCAAATTCACCTGCGCTGCGAGCGGCAATACGCCCCGCAGGATTTCCTGATCAACACCGTGGCCCTGCGAAGCTACATCACCCAGATGCGCGAAGCGTGCAGCGGGCTGATGGCCCGCGAGCAAGTGGATGGCCTCCTGGGGCAGGTGCTCGCCCTGCCCGGCGTGGTGCCCGAGCCGGGGACCGGGTCGCTGAAGCTGGACGAGGAATGGCCCGTCATGGAGGGTGTGCTCCAGCGGGCGCTCGACAAGCTCCAGACGATGCGCCAGGAGGAAGGGCGGGCCATGACCCAGGAGCTGCTTAGCCTGCGCGACGCCATCGCCACCCAGCTGGAGGCGATCCGCGAACGGTCCCCGCGCATTGTCCTTCTGTTCCGCGACCGCCTCCTCGAACGGGTGCGTGGCTTGCTGG
This sequence comes from uncultured Planctomycetota bacterium, assembly GCA_963827935.1. Taxonomy (GTDB): domain Bacteria; phylum Planctomycetota; class Planctomycetia; order Gemmatales; family Gemmataceae; genus DATFNV01. Next base: position 899,302 of record CAWHCN010000011.1, read on the forward strand.
CCGAGACGGACGTGCAGATCGACAAGAGCGATCTCATCAAGGAGGTGTCGATCTTCGCCGAACGCAGCGACATTGCCGAAGAGGTGACTCGTCTCGCCAGCCACCTCGAACAGTTCCAGGTGATCGTCAACGAGCCGGAAAGCGCCGGCCGCAAGCTGGAGTTTCTGACTCAGGAAATGTCCCGCGAGGCCAACACCATCGGCTCCAAAGCCAGCGACGTGGCCATCTCGCGGCACGTGGTCGAGATCAAGGGGCGCTGGAGAAGATTCGGGAATTGATTCAGAACGTGGAGTAGTTGCCGGTTAGCCGCGACCCAGAGGGGAGCGCTCGGGGGTGGCTCGATGAAAGGTCCGCTCATCATCCTGTCCGGCCCGAGCAGCAGCGGGAAGTCGACCGTGACCGCACGGTTGCTGGCGCGGGACGATTTGCCCTTGCGGCAGTCGGTGTCGGTGACGACGCGTCCGCCGCGGCCCGGGGAGCGCGACGGCGTCCACTACCGCTTCTGGACGCGCGAGCGTTTCGAGCAGGAGGTGGGGGCCGGTCGGTTTCTGGAGCACGCCCAGGTTCACGGCCAGTATTACGGCACGCCGCGCAGCGAGGTGGACCCCTACCGCGAGCGCGGCATCGGCGTCATCCTGGTCATTGACGTGCAGGGGGCGGCCCAGGTGCGGAGCAAGTGCCCCGACGCCTTGACCGTCTTCCTGCGGACTTCGTGCTGGGCCGAGTATGAACGCCGCCTGCGGGCCCGAGGGACCGAGGACGAGGCGACCATCGCCCGCCGGTTGGCCACCGCCCGCGCCGAACTGGCCCGGGCCGGCGATTACCAGGTGGAAGTCATCAATGACGATCTCGACACGGCGGTCGAGCAGTTACATGCGATCGTGAAAGCCCAGTTTCCAAGGAGCAGCCATGCTGGATGAACTGAAAGAAGAAGGCATCGTCAACAAGGTCGGCGGGCGCTTCAAGCTGTCGACATTGATCCAAAAGCGCATGGTGGCGCTGAACCAGGGCGCCCGCCCGCTCGTAGAAGTACGCGACGGCGATCGGATGACTATTGTCATCCAGGAGATCCTGCAGGACCGGATCTACCTGGACAATTCCGGCTCGGTGCAGACGCGCGGCCTGACGGCCGGTGACGCGGCCCGCCGGGCGAACCTCGGCGACATTTCGGCCGATATCGGCGGCGGCGACGATTAGGATGGCGAGCGGCGCGGCGTCAGCCCGCCGGTCCTGGCTTCACCGGCGGGCTGACGCCGCGCCGCTCGCCATTCTTGAAGCAAGAGAAGCAACCATGGCCGACTCCCCGGTACGCTCCGATCCGCTGCCCGCCAGCCCGGCGCGCGCCTGCGGCCCCCCAGGCAGCCAGCTACCGCCCGCTGTCGCTGGTGGCGGTGGCGGGGATCGGTCTGGGCGGCCTATTTGCCGTCGTCGTGATCCTGGGCGGCCTGGTCGCCTTCGTCCGCGGCGACCCGTTACTCCTCACCGGCTGGCTGGTCCTGTTCTCTGCCGGCTTCCCCATCGCCGGAGCCGCCTTCTCCTATGTGGCGATGGTCCGGATTCAGCGCTCGGAAGGAACGCTGGCCGGCGAGAAACTGGCGCGCTGGGGCCTGCTGATCAGCGTGCTGGTGGGGCTTAGCTACTGGGCCTACGTCATCGCCACCTATATCGCCATCGGACAGGACGCCGGCCGCTTTGCCGACCGGTTCTTGACGGACCTCAAGAACGACGACGTGCTGACGGCCTTTTCCCTGACGCTGAAGCCCGACGAACGGCCGCAAGGAAAGGGCGCGGCCCTCCGGCCTGTGCTCGAGTCCCGCTTCAACCTGGCGGCCGATGGCGGGCCCGTCGCCCCGCTCACCGCCTTCAGCCAGACCGAGTACGTGCGCCTGATCGGCCAGGGCGGCGCGGCCACCCAGGTCGAAGCGCTAGGCGTGGAAGAGTGGAAGTACATCGGCGGCGGCTACCAGGTCGGCCTGCTCTACCAAGTCAGCACCCCTTACATCACCTTCCCCATGCTCATCACGGTCGAGGGGAAGGACAGCCCGGATAGCGGCGAGCGGGGCTGGCATATCGTCTGGGATCGGACCTCCCTGCGCGATAAGCCCATGCCGAGCATGACGGAGGAAGGGAAGCGGATGCTGCCCTTGTCCATGGTGTCCCGCCAGATGTTCCTTCACGAGTGGCTGGAGCAGATGCGTGAAGGGAAAGCGGAAGAGGTGTTCCTGGGCACCTTGCCGGTGCCCGAGCGGGCGGCAGTGGCGGAGGCCGCTAATCGTCGCCGCCTGGGACTGGCGCTGCTGAACGCCACCGGCCTGGGAGCGACGCCGGCCGAAGTCGCCACCCGCGCCCTGTTGGCTGCTGATCGAGAACGCAGCCTGGCCCTGGTCGAGCCGCGCTTCCAGGACTTCCTCAACGGCGGGATGGTCCAGGCCGAGGCCCCCACCTACTGGGCTCCCGATGCGATCAAGGAGGATGTGGTACGTCTGCTTCGCCAGGAGTTCCGCGGCGGCCTGCCGGAGTTGTCCGCCCTCATGGTCCCGGAAATGCGGGCACGCTTCCTGCGGACTCACGTGGAGGGCGATCGCTACGTGGTCGAGCACGATTTCAGCGGCCGCCTGCCGCGTGCGAACCCGCGCTATGTCGTGGAGGGGCGGCTCGTCGTCGATTGCGCCATGGCGGACGTCACTAACGTGGTCGTCAAGGACTGGCGGGCACGCAGCGTCGTGCTGGTCTCCGCCAAGCCGGCGCCTGTGCCGCCGACCGGGCCGATGGATCAGCGCCGGCCCATGCCGCGCTGACCCACACCCCTTCCCCCGCGATTGCCGTCGGCCCGCTCCCATCCCACAATACCAGCAGGTCGTCCGCCCCCTGTCCGCCTCGTCCCGCGAGTCGGACCGCTCTTCCCTGGAGTACCCCCGTCATGGCCGATCACCTGGGCAGTCAGGCAAAATTGCGCGTCGGCGAGCGCGAGTACGTCATTTTTCGTCTGGACGCGGTGGCCCGACCGTTTCCCACCGCCGCCCGCCTGCCCTTCTCGCTGAAGATCCTGCTGGAGAACCTCCTCCGCAACCAGGACGGCGTTTCGGTGCGCCCACAGGACATCCAGGCGCTGGCGACCTGGCAGCCGCAGGCCGAGCCGGCCCAGGAGATCGCCTTCATGCCCGCCCGGGTGCTGCTCCAGGACTTCACCGGCGTGCCCGCGGTGGTGGACCTGGCCGCCATGCGCGACGCCATGCGCCGCATGGGCGGCGACCCGAAGAAGATCAACCCGCTCCTGCCCGCCGAGCTGGTCATTGACCATTCGGTGCAGGTGGACGACTTCGGGGGTCCGCAGGCTTTCAAGACCAATGCCGATTTCGAGTTCACCCGCAACCGCGAGCGTTACGCCTTCCTCCGCTGGGGCCAGAAGGCATTCCGCAACTTCAAGGTTGTCCCCCCGGACACCGGCATTGTCCACCAGGTCAATCTCGAATACCTGGCCCGGGTTGTGTTCACGGATGAGGGCTCCGGGCGTGCCTACCCGGACACGCTGGTCGGCACCGATTCGCACACCACGATGATCAACGGCCTGGGCGTGCTGGGCTGGGGCGTGGGCGGCATCGAGGCCGAGGCGGCCATGCTCGGCCAGCCGGTGTCGATGCTGATTCCCCAGGTGGTCGGTTTCCGCCTACACGGCAAGCTGCGCGAAGGCTCGACCGCGACTGACCTGGTGCTGATGGTCACCGAGATGCTCCGCAAGAAAGGCGTGGTCGGCAAGTTCGTCGAGTTCTTCGGCGAGGGGCTGGCCGCTTTGCCGGTGGCCGACCGGGCGACCATCGCCAACATGGCTCCGGAGTACGGGGCCACCTGCGGCATCTTCCCCGTGGACGCCGAGACGCTGCGTTACCTGCGTTTCAGCGGGCGGCCGGAGCCGCTGGTGCGGCTGGTCGAGGCCTACTGCAAGGAGCAGGGGCTGTTCCACAGCGCCGAGACGCCGGCCGCGGCTTATTCCGACACCCTGGAGCTGGACCTGGCGCGGGTCGAGCCGAGCCTGGCCGGCCCGAAGCGGCCGCAGGATCGCGTGCGGCTGGGCGATGTCAAGGCGTCATTCGCGGCGGCCCTGCCGGGCCTGCTGGGCACGGCTAAGCCGAAGCCGGCCAACCCGGCTCACGTGGAACTCGCCATCGCCCGGGAAATCAGTGAAGGCTCCCCAGTCACGCCGCCTGCCCCCGGGGGTCACGACGGCGAGGCGGCCGCCCGGGAATTGCGCCACGGGTCGGTCGTCATCGCCGCCATCACCAGCTGCACCAACACCTCCAACCCGTCGGTGATGCTGGCGGCCGGCCTCCTGGCGAAGAAAGCCGTCGCGCGCGGCCTCTCCAGCAAGTCCTGGGTCAAAACCAGCCTGGCGCCCGGGTCCAAGGTGGTGACCGACTACCTGATCGAAGCCGGCGTGATGCGTTCGCTGGAACAGCTACGCTTCCACCTGGTCGGCTATGGCTGCACCACCTGCATCGGCAACAGCGGGCCGCTGCCGCCGCCGATCTCGCAAGCCATCGAGGACCGCGGCCTGGTCGTGGCCGCCGTGCTGAGCGGCAACCGCAACTTCGAAGGACGCGTCCACGCCGAGGTCCGCGCCAACTACCTCGCCTCGCCGCCTTTGGTGGTCGCCTATGCCCTGGCCGGGCGCATGGATATCGACCTGCACACCGAGCCGCTCGGCAACGGGTCGGACGGCAAGCCGGTCTACCTGAAGGACCTCTGGCCGACACAGGAAGAGGTCCGCGAAACGGTGGCCCGATGTGTCCGATCCGAAATGTTCTCCAAAGAGTATGGCGAGGTCTTCGAGGGGGACGCCCACTGGCGCCAGCTCCCCGTGCCGGAGGGCGACCAGTTCGCCTGGGACGGGGCCTCGACGTACGTCAAGCATCCGCCCTACTTCGTGGACATGGGCGAGCGGCCGGCTCCGGTGAAGGACATCCGCGCCGCCCGGGTGCTGGCGCTCCTGGGGGACAGCATCACCACCGACCACATTTCCCCGGCCGGCTCCATCAAGGAACAGGGCCCGGCGGGTCGCTACCTGATGGAACAGGGCGTGAAGAAGGCGGACTTCAACAGCTACGGCAGCCGCCGCGGCAACCACGAGGTCATGGTCCGCGGCACCTTCGCCAACGTCCGGCTCAAGAACCTGCTGGCCCCCGGCACCGAAGGCGGCGAAACACGCCACCTGCCGGATGGGGCTCCGATGTCCATCTTCGACGCCAGCGTTAAGTACCAGGCCGACGGCGTCCCGCTGCTGGTGATCGCCGGCAAGGAGTACGGCAGCGGCTCGTCACGCGACTGGGCGGCCAAGGGGCCGAAGCTGCTCGGCGTGCAGGCGGTCATTGCCGAGAGTTACGAGCGCATCCACCGCAGCAACCTGGTCGGCATGGGCATCTTGCCGCTGCAGTTCCCGGCGGGACAGAACGCGGCCAGCCTGGGCCTGACCGGCGACGAGGTCTACGACATCGACGGCCTGGCGAAGGCGGTCGAGATCGCGTTCGCCGGCGGACGCGAGATCACCGTGCGGGCGAAGGCGGCCGACGGTAAGGAGAAGACCTTCCGCGCCGTGGTCCGGATTGACACACCGCAGGAAGTGCACTACTACCGGCACGGCGGCATTCTGCCGTATGTGCTGCGGCAGTTGCTGGGGCAGAAGTAATACAAGGTGGCCGATGAAAACGAGTCCCTTCCACGTGGGCACGGCTGTTCTTCTGGTCGCGCTCGCCCTGACGACTGACCCAGGTAGCGCAGCGGGAAGACCCGAGCGTGGGACGGTGGATGGACCCGAGGCGACCGACCTGCTCCGCACGGTCAAGGGCTATTTCATGTTGAATGCGCAATGGACCAAGCCGGATACTCATGCATTGGGTGTCTTTTCTCTACCGGCCCGAGAGGAACGAATTGTACGGGCCGAGAATGATCGCGTGTACGTCCATTCGCTGAGCGGCCCCGACCAGAATGGCCGGATCGCCTTCATCCAAGGGCAGCTGGACGGAGACGTGAAGTACAGGTGCTTTAGCCTGAGGACGGTCCGGCTGGACGGCAAGCAGGAAACGGAAGTCTTCACCCGCCGTGGCGATCCGATGTGGAACATGCTGGCAGAATCCGTGGGACCAAGTCTTGCGCTTGCCCCGGTCGGCGGTCAGGTCGCCTTCGTGAGCAAGCCAAAGGCGGTCCAGTTCGACAACCCACCCTTCCATTATTTGGAGGCTGGTCCAATCGAGGTCTGGGACGTGGCCAAGAAGACCGGCCGCCGGGTCGGCGTCACGGCCGTGGATTCCGGATCGGACGCGTTTGCCGGCCACCTGCGTTGGTTCCCCGACGGCCGGCGTCTCGCTTACGTCGAATTCCTCCCGCGGGACAAGGTCGATCTCGGCGACAAGCTCGGCGACTTCGCCAAGGACTTCAGGAAATGGGAAAAGGTGCCGGTCATCCACATCCTGGACACGAAAACCGGCAAGAAGACGTTTCTTCACGTCGGCTTTGATCCTGTCGTTTCCTCGGATGGAAAGACGGTTTTGGTCGAAGGCCTGGAGCGGTGGCGGTTGGTGGATGTCGCAAGTGGGGAATCGAAAGCCGCGCAGTGGCCTGGCAATGTGCGTCCCATCGCGATCCTCGAGAGTAAGCTGGTCCTTTACTGGGGCCTCCCGACCACCGGCGCGAAACGGCAGTACACCAAGCATGGCAGCCCCCTGAGTAGTCCGCACCTGATGCTATCCTTGAAGGTGGCGGAGATCAATTCCGGGAAATTCCAGACGCTAGTCCCGAACATCGACCCCCGCAGGGCCGTCAGCTTCGGCTTTGCACCCGTTTCTCGGTAAGCCGTCGTAGACGCCAGGAGTTGCGCGGGGTTTCACTTTTCTTCCGCGGCGTACCCAAGTACCATTGCAGTCAGAAGGGGGGGATCTCGATCATGCATCGAATGAAGACAAACCGAGCAAATGGCTCATTGACGAACGGCTGGCTGACCCTGGCGGACGTTCTGCGCGACCTGGGGCGGGTTTCGCCCAAGCGTATTCGGTTCACCCCCCCTCTGGGGACAGCCACCGAGGCCGATCTCATCCGCATCCAGACGCATGAAAACCGCAATTACGAACTGGTGGACGGCGTTTTGGTGGAGAAGATCATGGGGGCGCCGCAGTCATACATCACTTACGTCCTCGTCCTTCGCGCGGGGAGATTCGTTGACGACCACGACCTTGGGTACTTCCTGCTGCCCGACGGCCCAACGCGCCTGTTCCAGGGCCTCATCCGAATGCCCGACCTCAGCTTTGTGTCGTGGGAACGGACGCCGACGAGAGAAGCCCCTACCGCACCGATCTCTGACATCATCCCCAACCTCGCAATTGAGGTGCTGAGCGAAGGCAACACTCCCGGCGAAATTGCGCGGAAGCTGAAGGAATACTTCCTTGCCGGCGTCGAACTCGTCTGGGTCGTCGATCCCTTCAAGCGGACCGTCGCCGTCTACACGGCCCCCGATCAGATGACCACCCTCACGGAGAAGGACAAGCTCGGCGGCGGCAAGGTGCTGCCGGGGTTCACGCTGCCCGTCAAAGACCTGTTCGCGCGTCTTCCCAAGGATTTCGGCCGCCGCCGCAAGAAGAAGTCGTAACGCCGCCCCACTCAACTTCCCCAGGCAGCTCAGCCCCTGTCCTGATCGCTTCCCCTCTGTGGTTGACGTGCCGCTCCGCGGCGCGGAGAATGACGTCATAGCACCCTTAGTCCGTTCTTCTCCGTTATCCAGAGGGACGCGCAATGAAGAAACTGCTGAAGCCCCTGGCCATCATCCTGGGCCTGGGCGTGCTAGGCGGCCTGGTGGGCGGTGGGGCCGCCCTGATGATGAAGCCTGCACAGGCGCTCGCTCAGCCGGTGGAGTCCGGACCCCGGCCGGACGCCGACGTGCCCGGGCTGTTTGATCCCGTGAACTACAACGGCCCGGATGCAGGCAAGAAACAATGTCAGTACTGCAAGAATGGTGAAAACCCCGTCGTCATGATCTTCGCCCGCACGCTGAACGATCAGGTGACGCAGTTGATCAAGAAGCTCGACGCCGCCACCATCGCCCATGCGGATGCCCAGATGGGGAGCTGCGTCATCTTTCTGAGTAACGATCGTCTGCTGCCGGACCGGCTGAAGGAGCTGGCCGCCCGGGAAAAGATCGAACACACCATCCTGTGTACCCATACTCCGGCGGGGCCGCCGAACTACAAGATCAGCAGGGATGCGGACATCACGGTCCTGCTCTATACCAATTACAAGGTCAAGAGCAATTACTCGTTCGGCAAGGGCCAGTGGCCGGATGGCGAAATCGACACGATCCTCGGCGACCTGCCGAAGATCCTGGCCAAGGAAGGAGCGCATTAGTTACAGCAGCCCGTAGTCCTGCAGCGTCTTGCGCACCCGGACCTCGCCGGCGGCATCCAGCGGCGACATCGGCAGGCGTAGCTCGCCGGTGCCCCGGCCGAGCAGTTTCATCGCCGCCTTCACCGGAATCGGATTGGTGGCCACGCCGAGCATGTCGCGGCAGAGCGGGAAGAGCTTGCGGTGCCAGCGCTGGGCCTCGTCCAGCCGTCCGGCCAGGCAGGCGGTCACCAGGGCCTTCAGATCGCGCGGCACGATGTTGCCGACCACGGAAACCACGCCGCGGCCGCCGATGCTCATCAGCGGCAACGTCAGGCTGTCGTCGCCGCTCAGCAGCGTCAGGTTCGTCGTCGCGATGATCTGCGAAGCCTGGTCGAGCGAGCCGGTCGCCTCCTTGATGCCGACGATGGTCGGAATCTCGGCCAGGCGGGCAATCGTCTCGGGCAGGATGTTCGAGCCAGTCCGGCCCGGGATGTTGTAGAGCACCAGCGGCAGGTCGACGGCCTCGGCAATGGCGGCGAAGTGGCGGAAATAGCCGTCCTGCGTCGGCTTGTTGTAATAGGGGCCGACCTGGAGGGAGCCGTCGGCCCCGGCCCGCTGGGCGAATTTCGTCAGGCGGATCGCCTCGCGGGTGCTGTTCGACCCGGTGCCGGGCATCACCTTGATTCGGCCCCGGGCGCGTTCCACCACGGCGGCAATGACCCGCTCGTGTTCCTCGTGGTCCAGGGTCGGCGATTCGCCAGTCGTGCCCACGGGGACCAGGCAGTCGGTGCCCTGCTCAACGTGCCAGTCAACGAGGCGGCCCAGGTCGTCGAAGTCGATGGCACCGTTCTTGAACGGCGTTACCAGGGCCACCGAAAGCCCCGCGAACTGTTCGCCCTTGGTCTTGGCCATGTGCGGCATCCTCTGGGGGGATGGTACTGATTTCCGGATCGGGGACTTTCTTGGCAAGGGTCTTGCAATATTTGGACGTGGGCGGCGAATAACATAGCAGGACCAGGGGGCGAGACTCGGTGCCTGAGGACGCTGCGATGAGCCTGGAGAACCTGTTTGTGTCCGTGGAGTCGGGCCTGTTCAACATCGGCCGGCGCCTCTGCCGCGATCGCGTGGGCGAGGTGCGGGAGGAAGCGAACGACGTCAGCGACGATCTGCGGAACGAGCGGGCCGCCCTGCGCCAGTGCCGCGACGAGATGGCCCAGCTGCGGCAGCGCGTGCGGGCCAACGAATCCCGCGCGGCCCTGCTGGCCTCGCGGGTCGAGTCGTATCTTTACGTCCACGACGGCAGCAGTGCGTTCGATCATGCCCTGGAGCTGGACCAGACCCGGCGGCGCCTGAGCGAGGATCGCGACAAGCTGCGGCAGAGCCTGCGGGCGGAGCGCGAAGCGCTCGATGCGATCCGCGACCTGGAGCAGCGCTACGATCAGTTGCAGGACCAGCTCAGCCGGCGCGTAAGCGTAGGGCCACGATGATCCGCCCCCCCATCCGGGCCGTCTTCTTCGACGCCGTCGGCACCCTCATCCATCCCGACCCGCCCGCCCCCATCGTCTACGCCAGGGTGGGCCAATCGCTGGGCAGCCGGCTTACCGCGGCCGAGATCACGGCACGGTTCCGGTCGGCATTCGCGGTCGAGGAGGCGGTCGACCGCGCCAACGGCTGGCGGACCAGCGAGGAGCGCGAACGGCGACGCTGGCGAAACATCGTCGGCCAGGTGCTGGACGATACCCGCGATCCGGAGCGCTGCTTCGCGGAGCTGTTCGCCCGCTTTGCCCATCCGGAGTCGTGGCGGTGCGAGGCCGAGGCTTTGCCGGTCCTGGCAGAGCTGGAGCGGCGCGGCACCCTGCTGGGCCTGGCCTCGAACTATGACGCCCGGCTGCACGAAGTCCTGGCGGGCTTACCCGAGTTACGGTCGCTGGGCCACGTCGTCATCAGTTCGGAGGTAGGCTGGCGCAAGCCGGCGCCGGAATTCTTCGCGACGCTGTGTCAAGACGTGGGCTTGCCACCGGCGCAGGTCCTCTTTGTCGGCGATGATCGCGTGAATGACTATGAGGGAGCCCGCGCGGCGGGGCTGGAAGCGTTGCTCGTTACCAGCGGCGACACATGGCGCGCGATGATCGATTCATCGTTGCGCGGTCATCCTCCGAGCGCGAAGCGATGAATCGGGCTATCACAACCCCAGCTCCTTGAGCTGCTTCGCCTCCACCGGCGCCGGCGCCCCGGTCATCAGGTCGCGAGCCTTCTGGTTCTTCGGGAAGGCGATCACATCGCGGATGTTCGTCGTCCCGCAGAGCATCATCGCCAGGCGGTCGATGCCGAAGGCGATGCCGCCGTGCGGCGGGGCGCCGAACTTCAACGCGTCGAGCAGGAAGCCGAAGCGCTGCTGCGCCTGTTCCGGCGTCATGCCCAGGACGGCGAACAGGCGCGATTGTACCTCCGGATTGTGGATACGAATGCTCCCGCCGGCCGCCTCGTAGCCGTTGATCACCAGGTCATACGCCTTGGCCCGCACGCTCCCCGGATCGCTTTCCAGCTTCGGCAAGTCCTCATCCATCGGCGCGGTGAACGGATGATGGTTGGCGGCCCAGCGCTTTTCGTCGTCGTCCCATATAAACGACGGAAAGTCGATGACCCAGGCGACCTTGAACTCGAGCTTCGCGGGGTCGTAGAGCTTCAATTGACTGGCGAGCTGTTGCCGCAGCGTGCCCAGCGTCTTGCAGACGATGTCCTCGGTATCGGCGACCAGGAAGATCAGGTCGCCGGCGGCAGCCCCCACGCGCTGGCGGAGCGCCTGCTGTACCCCGGCCGGCAGGAACTTCTCGATCGGCGAGGTGAACTTGCTCGCTTCCACCTTGATCCAGGCAATCCCCTTGGCCCCGCACCCCTGGGCGAACGGTGTCAGGTCGTCGAGCATCTTCCGTGTGTACTTGTCGACCGCCCCCTTGGCATTGATCGCCCGGACCTTGCCTCCCGCGGCGGCGGCCGCCTGAAACACCTTGAACTCGGTCTGGGCCGCCAGGTCGGTCAGATCGACGATCTCCAGCCCGTAGCGCAGGTCCGGCTTGTCGCTGCCGTACTTCAGCATCACGTCGGCGAAGTTCAAGCGCGGCAACGGCAGCGGGATCGTGGCACCAATACAGCGCTGGAAGATGTCCGCAAGTAACCCCTCGACCACTTGAAAGATATTGTCCATCTCCACGAACGACATTTCCATGTCGAGCTGGGTGAACTCCGGCTGGCGGTCGGCGCGCAGGTCTTCGTCGCGCAGGCAGCGGGCGATCTGGAAATACTTGTCGTAGCCGGCGACCATCAGCAGCTGCTTGTAAATCTGCGGCGACTGCGGCAGAGCGTACCACTGCTCCGGCCAGACGCGGCTCGGCACCAGGTAGTCGCGGGCCCCTTCCGGCGTGCTGCGACCCAAGAGCGGCGTCTCGATTTCGAGGAAGCCCTGGGCATCCAGATAGGCGCGAATGGCCGAGCAGAGCCGGTGCCGCATCGCCAGGGCCCGGTGCAGCGCCGGGCGGCGCAGGTCGAGGTAGCGGTACTGGAGCCGCAGATCCTCGTTGGCCAACTCGGGGTCGCCGAACTTCTGGCCCTCCTGGGGGATCGACATCACGTCGAAGGGCGGTGTCGGGCAGCGGTTGAGGATCTGCATTTCGTCGGCGACGACCTCGACATCGCCGGTGGCGAGCTTGGGGTTGTGCTTGTTGGGCAGCCGCTCGCGCACCCGCCCCTTGACCGCCAGGACGAACTCATTGCGCATTTCCTGGGCCAGCGGAAAGAGCTGCGGATGATCCGATTCGACGACGACCTGCGTCAGGCCGTAGCGGTCGCGCAGGTCGAGGAAGACCTGATCGTTGTAGGCCCGATAGCTATTAACCCAGCCGTTGAGGATGACGGTCTGGCCGACGTCGGCCTGGCGCAGCTGGCCGCAGGTGTGCGTTCGTCGCAACAAGCCCATGACTTTTCCCTTGCTCTGGACTCGCCGGGGGGCGGGGGGACGATATCACGGGATTATAGCGATTGCGGGCAGAGTTGCGGCAGAGGGGCTTTAGCCGCCGCCCGCCGGGCGGCGGCTAAACGGAAGATGATCACGGTTTCGCCAGCCCGTAGCTGAGTGGCCGTTCGCCATCACCCTCGCGGACAACGCCGTCGTTCTTCAGGTCTTCCAGGACGTGGCGGACGGTGCTCTCGCGCCAGCAGAGATGGCGTGCGGCCAGTTCCTCGAGGATCTCCAGCGTTCCCAGCGGCCGCGCCACCTCGCGCAGGATGCGGACGATGTCGGCGGCGCAGGCGCTGCAGGAGTGGCGCGGCCCCGGGCTCGACCTCGGCAGCGAGCCCCCCGTCGGGGAAGCGGGTCAGGAGCCGGCCGAAGGTGCTGCGCACTGCCGCCTGCTGGCGTCCCAGGGCCTCGAGTTGCTCCTCCAGCACAGCCATTTGCCGGCGCAGGGCAGCGATCACTTCCGCCGTCTCGCCGCCGGCCGTCTCGGAAAGCGTCATCATGGTAGGGTGTCCCGGGTTGAGCGGTTGCGCTCCTGGTCGTCATTGAGGCAGCAAAGGCGGTGCCATCGGCCCGCCGGCTTTTTCCTTGACGCCCCCACCGCCTCGCCTTACCAATGGGCACAGCGAGGCAAACACCGCCGGCAATCCACAAGGAGACGCACCGATGCAACGTAGAATGTGCTGGGCCGCCCTGATCGCAGTCCTGTCCGTGTCCCTCGGGCAGGCCGCGGACCGCAAGGACAACACGCCGCCCAAGGGGTTCAAGGCCTTGTTCGACGGCAAGAACCTGGACGGCTGGCAGGGGACGATCCAGATCGACAAACGGCTCAAACTACAAGGCGACGACTTGTCCGCCGCCCAGAAGGCCGCCAACAAGAAGATACTGCCGCACTGGACCGTGGAAGACGGCGTCCTCATCAGCGACGGGCAGGGCGGCAACCTGGCCACGGCCAAGGATTACCGCAACTTCGAGCTGTGGGTCGATTGGAAGATCGAGCCGAAGGGGGATAGCGGCATCTACCTGCGCGGCGAGCCGCAGGTGCAAATCTGGGATTCCGATTCGCTCGATCCCAAGAAGTACAAACTCGAATATCAAAAGGGATCGGGAGCGCTGTGGAACAATGCGAAGCCGGAAGACAAGGTGCCGTTGAAGAAGGCCGACAAGGCGCCGGGCGAGTGGAACCGCTTCCACATCGTCATGAAGGGGGACAAGGTGACGGTGAAGTTGAACGGCGAGCTGGTGGTGGACGGCGTGGCCCTGGAGAACATCTGGGAGCGCGGCAAGCCCTTGCCGGAAAAGGGACCGATCGAGCTGCAGCAGCATCCCAAGCAGGACGGCACGCTCGGCAAGATCATGTTCAAGAACATCTACGTGAAGGAACTGGCGGAGTAGTCGCCGGGGATTGGCCGCCGCCCGGCGGTCGGCGGTTCAACACAGAGGGTTGGCCGTGATCGAATCGCTCCTGGCGGGCTTCCCCGTCGTGGTCGAGTTGTCGGTCGCCTGGGGCGACATGGACTGGTACCGCCACGTCAACAACGTGGTCTACTTCCGTTACTTCGAGAACGCCCGCCTGGAATACTTCCGCCGGCTGGACTGGTTCGCGTACGAACGGCAGACCGGCATCGGCCCCATTCTCGCCGCCACGCAAGCGCGCTTTCGGCGGGCGCTGACCTACCCCGATACCATCTGGGTAACGGCCCGGGTGATCAGCGTGGAAAGCGATCGCTTTCATCTCGAACATCAGCTGGTGAGCCGGGCGCTGGGGGTTGTTGCCGCTGAAGGGAAGGGCACCGTCGTGACCTACCACCACGGGGAGGGACGGAAGGTGCCGGTGCCGGATGAATTGCGTCAGCGCATCGCCGCCCTGGAATCGTCGGCCGGTAAAACATAAACGCCCACGGGAGGAGGCCCGTGGGCGCGAGGGACCGACGTTGCAGCGTCAGTCGTTAACCGTCTGGCCGAACATGAAGAAGTCGCGCGGGCTGGCGCAAAGGGGTGCGTGGGAAAGACGGCGGTGCCCGGCGGCGGCGGCAACAGGCCGGGCTGGCCACCGTAAGGAACCATCATGCCGGCCAGTGGCGATGCGCCCGGCGGATAGCCGCGGGCGCCTGAGACGCCGTAGGCCGGCATTCGGTTCTTTTCGTACTGCTCGCGCACGGTAATCGCACCGTTCCAGGGCGCCGGCGGCAGGCAGGGCCCCCGGTAGCAGTAGTTGGGGCCGTACCAGCAGCCGCCCGGGTTGGCGACATAGAAGCTGGCGTTGCAGGTGAGCACGGGCGGCGGACAGGAACCGTAAGGGGGGGCCGCGGGCGCCAGCGTGCCGGCCATCCCCAGCACGGCTAACCCCAGTCCCATCGCAGTTGCTCTCATGGTGACTCCTTTCCAGGGAGATTGTCTTCGCAGAGGTAAGGTGGGATTCCTCCGGGCCAAGTCTACCCCATGCGGCAGGAACGAATCGGCGGGCAAGCGCAATTGGGCCGGGAAAGGACAAAGCGAACGAGCGGGTGGATGGGAAATGCAGTCTGAAGCCAACAACGACGAAGGGCCGGGGCATCCGTGGGGATGTCCCGGCCCTGTGTGATGACTCCGGGTGCTCACGCACCCGGCCCGCCAGTGCTCACGCACTTGACTCGGGGCGGATCAATACGGCGCGCCGGCGTACGGCGGGCTGTAGCCACCGCAGGAGGGCGGGCCCTGGATGCAGCTATTGGGAATGGCCCACTGCATGCTCGGGCTGACAAAGACCGGAGCGTAGTTAATGCGCTGGCTGCAGCCGGGGCCGCCGCCGCCGTTGATCTGGTAGCCGTGGTTCTTGTAGTACGCGACCCAGTCGATGTGATCGAGGGCGGCGTAGTACTCTTTCAGGGCATGATAGTAATCGTGCCAGAACTTCTGGAGGCGTTCCTCCTCCGGGGTCAAGCACTTGTTGCGCTTGGCGAAGATGTTGTACCAGGGCTGATAGCCGCTGTAGGTGAGGCTGCCCCAGCTGGCGCGGGCGGAGCCGCTGCTCAGGCAGAGGATGACGACGGCGGCGGCGAGCACGGCTAACCGTTTCATTGCGACTCCTTTGGCAGGTTAACGCCAGACCAGTTCGCGGGTTCGGGCGCCTCCTGGGGGCTGCCCGTCCTCCCGCCCGTTTTTCGGAATCCCCTTCCGTCCCGCTCGCGGTCCCGGTCCTCCTGACCTTCGCCGCCCGGGGCATTACTAGAATCGGCCGAAGACCCGCCAAAGTACGCCGAAAAGGAATCGCTCGCCCCCGTGACCAGGTTGCCTTTTGCGCACATGCGGTACAACCGGCAAGGTTTCGCCAGCTTGCGCCGTTTGCCGCGGAAGGGTGAAAGTCCAGACGCGCGGCCCGCAGGGTGGCGGCCAAATCATGATGAGAGGGTAGGCTCAGACGACCAGGGCCCGGCGATACAGCTCGAAGGAGGCATCCCAGGCCTCGCCGCGGCTGGCGTAGGCCGTGGTCGTGGCGGCGACCTCCGGCCCGTCCGCGGCCAGGCGAAGCGAGGCGCCCAGCGCCCCTCGCTGTCCTGCCGGATGCTGATGAAGGCCTCGGCCAGGTTGGGCGCCGCCAGCCGGTACGTGTCGGTCCCGGCGGCCTCGGCCCGCGCCTGCCGCTGCTTGAACCAGAATGGGAGGGTCGGTTCCATGCGCGTGGCCACGTTATTCGATCCGTAGCTTGTAGACGTTTTGCCGCAACCGTGTGAGGCTGCCGGTTGCCTTGTCCACGTCCTTGCCCTTGGCCGCCTCACGGAGAGTGCCCGCTTCCTTGCCCAGGTCGCCCGCCAACACCGGCAGGGTGTCCTTCTGCTTGGCCGGCACCTCGGTCGCCTTGGGCAGGAACTTGGCGGTTTGCTCCAGGCCGCGGGCCGCATCTTCCAGCTCGGTCCAGTTATCGACATACGAGGCGTCGATAGCCGCGTTAACCTGCGCCCGCGCCCTGGTCAGCAGCTCGGCGTAGGGCAGGGGGGCTGCATCGTCGGGCAGCAATTTCAGCGGCGTCCGCTCCCCAGGGGTGATGCAGCCAGACGTGATAACAAGGGCGACGACGCAGCACAGGCGCTTCATGGTGAACCTCAGAGGAGTGCCTGGGGGACAGGCGATGGCGGATTACTTGGGAATCGAACCCGGCCCCTCCACGCCGGAGGGCGGACCAACCGATGGGGAGTCGACCGGCAAGGGCAGACGGGCCCGTCCCTCGCGCTGCTGTTCCCCGATGGTCAGCGCGGGGTCGTCCACCCGCTGGGGTTGCCGATGCTCGAATGGCCCACCCACATTATGACATCCTGAGACCGCCAAGGCGAATATTAGGCACAATCGGCGCATCCGATTTCTCCTTTACGCACGGGCGTGAGCCTCCCGTTTCATTATCGACCTGTGAACGGCCGCTCCCGCTGCACCGGAGCAAATTCGCGCAGCTGCGGCGCAAAAAGAAAGCCTGGTCGATACAACCGGCAAAGCTTGCGCAGTTTTTTCTTGGCGAGCGGGTGGGCGTCAGCCCCCCGGTGATGCGAGGAACCGGGGGGCTGACGCCCACCCGCTCGCCCCCTTTGTCGGCGCTCGATGGCTATACTATTGCCATGAGCGCTCCCCAGGTCTTCCTTGTCGGCGCTGGCCCCGGCCACACGGGTCTGCTGACGGTGCGCGCCGTGGAATGCCTGCAACAGGCCGACCTGGTCCTGTACGACCGCCTGGTCGCTCCGGCCCTGCTCGACCTGGCGCCGGCCCGGGCGGAGCGGGTGTGCGTCACCGAATTGGCGGACCACCATCCGGAGCGCGGGCCGCACGTCCAGGACCGGATGATTGCCGCTGCCCGGCAGGGCCGGCGGGTAGTTCGGCTCAAGGGGGGCGATCCGTGCATCTTCGGCCGGGCCGGCGAAGAGGCCGAGGCCCTGCACCAGGCCGGCATCCCGTTCGAGATCGTCCCGGGCATCACCGCCGCCCTGGGAGCCGCGGCCTACGCCGGCATCCCGTTGACGCATCGCGCCCACGCCAGCGCCGTCGCCCTGGTGACGGGGCACGAGTGTCCGGGCAAGCCCGGCAGCGCCCTCGACTGGGAGGCGCTGGCCCGCTTTCCCGGGACCCTCGTTTTCTACATGGCCGTCTCGCACCTGGCGGACGTGGTGAGCGCCCTGCTGGCGCACGGCAAGGCGACGACGACGCCCGCCGCGGTGGTGCGGCAAGCGACGCTGGGCAGCCAGCGGACCGTGGTGGCGCCACTGGCGGAATTGCCAGCCGCCGTGCGCGAGGCCGGGCTGGGGCCGCCGGCCCTGGCCATCATCGGGCCGGTGGTCGGCCTGCGCGAGTCGCTGGCCTGGTTCGAGACCAGGCCGCTGTTCGGCCAGGGGGTCCTGGTCACCCGACCGCGCCACCAGGCCGGTGAATTGCTGCGCCGCCTCGAACAGCTTGGCGCCATTCCCTATCTGTTACCGACGGTTGAAATCCGCGAGCCGGACGATTGGGGCCCGGTGGACGCCGCGCTGGCCCACCTGGATCGCTATGGCTGGATCGTCTTCACCAGCAGCAACGGGGTCCATGCCTTGATCCGGCGCCTGCTCCAGGGCGGGCGCAACCTGCGGGCCCTGGGATCGACCCGCCTGGCGGCCATCGGCCCGAGCACCGCCGCCGCCCTGCGCAGCTATCACCTGGTGGCCGACCTGGTGCCGCCGACCTACAACTCGGAGGCCCTGGCCGCCAGCCTGCGGGAGCCCGCGGCGGGGCAGCGCATCTTGCTGGCCCGTGCGGATCGAGGCCGCGATGTCCTCCGTCAGGAGTTGGCCGACGTGGCCGTCGTCGAGCAGGTCGCCGTCTATTCCCAGGTCGATGCCGTCGAGTCCGACCCTGCTGTACTGGACGCCCTGCGCCGGGGCGACATCCGCTTTGTCCTCCTGACCAGCTCCAACATTGCCCGTTCCCTGGCCCGCCTGGTGGACGAGCCGATCCACGAACGCATCCGGTCGGGAGCGATTCAGTTGGTGACGATCAGCGCGGTGACGAGTGCCGATGTGCGGGCGCTGGGTTGGCCGGTGGCGGGGGAGGCGCGGGAGGCCACGCAGGAAGGGGTGATCGCCGCCCTGGTGGCGCTGACGGGACAGGGAGTTAGCCCGACGCGCCAGCGAGGGTTTAGCGACCCCCTCGCTGGCGCGTCGGGCTAACAAGATGGCGCGTCGGGCTAACGAATGTGGCAGTCATCGCAAATCGCGCAGCGCATCCCAGCCCAGGAAGAGCACCAGGCCGCTGGCCAGAATGCCGAAGATGTCAACTGCCAGGTTGAGGCGGCCGAACGGAAACTCCAGGAAAATGTCGAGGAGGAAGAGCAGGAGCATCAGGCCGGCGACCCCGATCGAGCCCCAGCACAGCCATTTTTCCATCGTGATCGCCCAGCGCTGACCCGCAGACCGGGGAATACCCGCTTGAGTGGACACGTTACCCACCTCCGGCAGGGCTCGGGAGCAATTCCTTTACAGTGTGCGTCATTGTAGCGGCTGACTCTAAGGCCGCCACTGGCATCGCGTCAAGAAAATAGTCGCGCCCACCTGCCCACCTTGTGCGGGCGGTACAGGCGGAAAAACCGGCCTGGTGCGCGCCGCCCGGCGGGCGGCGGCTAAACGGAATGCGGACCCTTGCAAATCGCTGTCCGCCCGCTTACAGTGGCACAGACTCACAGCTTTCGCACAGCCAAAGGTGGGGCAGGTGCTCGTCTTTCCGGCCATCGACCTCCGCGGCGGACAGTGCGTCCGTCTCCGACAGGGCGACTATAACCAGGAAACCGTGTTCGGCGGCGACCCGGCCGAAATGGCGCGCCGCTGGGTCGCCCAGGGTGCCGCCTACCTCCATCTCGTCGATCTCGACGGGGCCCGTCAGGGTCGTCCCGTCAATGGGGCCAGCGTTCAGGCCATTGTCGAGGCCGCCGGCGTTCCCTGTCAGCTCGGCGGCGGACTCCGCACTGAAGCCGATGTGGACCTGGCCCTGGGCTGGGGAGTGAGTCGAGTCATCATCGGCACACGGGCGCTGGAGAATCCGACCTGGTTGGAGGATCTCTGCCGGCGCTGGCCCGGGCGCATCGTGCTGGGCCTCGACGCCCTGGATGGCCTCTTGGCCACGGGCGGGTGGCTGCACCTGTCGGGGAAGTCGGCACTGGAGTTTGCCCGGGACTGCTCGGATTGGCCACTGGCCGCCCTTGTCGCCACCGACATCAGCCGCGACGGCATGCTGGACGGGCCGAACCTGAACGCGCTGGCCGAGCTGGCCGGCGCCGTCCCCATTCCGGTGATTGCCTCCGGGGGGGTGACCACCGCGGACGACGTTCGCCGGCTGGCCCAACTCGGGCTGGCCGGCTGCATCATAGGCCGGGCCCTCTATGAGGGCCGGCTGGAGTTACGCCAAGCCATCGCCGCGGCCGCCGGTTGATTTATCGTTTCGCGTTCTGGTGCGAACGCGAAACGATAAATCAACCGGCGGCCGCTGACATTCCCAGAGGTTACTCATGGCCAAGTACAAGGTGGATGACATCCGCAACATCGCCCTGGTAGGACACGGCGCCGCCGGGAAGACCTCGCTGGCCGATGCCCTCCTCTTTGCCGCCAAGGCCGTCGGCCGCCGCGGCAGCCCCGACGAGGGGACCAGCGTTTCCGACTACGACGAGGAAGAGCACAAGCGCCATTTCTCCATCGATACCAGCATCCTGCACCTCGAACACAAGGGGAAGCGGTTCCACCTGCTCGACACGCCCGGCTACCCGGACTTTGTCGGGGCGGCCCTGGAAGGGCTCAATGCCGTCGAGACGGCGGTCATCGTCGTCTCGGCCCCCAACGGGGTCGAGGTCAACACCCGGCGGATGTTCAACGAGGCCGGCCGGCGCGGACTGGCCCGCCTCATCGTTATCAACAAAATGGATGCCGATAATATCCAGTTCGAGACCTTGCTCAAGGCCCTCCGCGATACGTTCGGCAAGAACTGCGTCCTGCTCGACGCGCCCAACGGCGTGGGGCGCAGTTCTCGGGCGATGTCAGCGTCCTCAATCCGCCGGCCCAGGTGCCGCCGGGCTGCCCCGTTGACCTGGCCGCCGCCCGCAGCCTGCTGGTGGACGCCATCGTCGAGAGCGACGAGGCGCTCATGGAGAAGTACCTGACTGAAGGCGACGTCAGCGCCGCCGAATTGGAGCACGCCCTGCCCCACGCGCTGGCGACCAGCGCCGTTATCCCGATTCTCTGTACCGCGGCGAAGAAGGACATCGGCATCGTCGAGCTGCTCGACACCCTGGCCGACAACGTCGCCTCGCCGGCCGAGGCCCCGCCGCGCAAGGCCGTCAAGGGGAGCGTCGGCAATCTGCAAGAGGTGACCCTGGAACCCAAGGAGTCGGCCGAATTTGTCGGCCAGGTCTTCAAGACCCTGACCGACAAGTTCGTCGGCAACCTGTCGTTCATCCGTGTGCTGTCCGGACGGCTGGCCCCGGAACACGCCCTGTTCAACGCCCGCACCGGCAAATCGTCGCGCTTCGGCGGCGTGTTGCAAATGCAGGGCAAGGACCAGAAAACGGTGCCGGAAGCCATCGCCGGCGACATCGTGGCCGTCGCCAAAGTCGAGGACCTACACATCGGCGATACGGTCGGCACCAGCGCCGCCGTGCCGCGCCTCGCCCTGCCGACCTTCCCGACGCCGATGTTCGGCTTGGCCGTCGAGCCCAAGGCCCGCGGCGACGAGCAGAAAATCAGCACCAGCCTGGCCAAGATCGCCAACGAGGACCCCACGTTCATCGTCTCCCGCGACACGCAGACCCACGAAATGGTCATCACCGGCATGAGCCAGCTGCACCTGGACGTGATCCAGCACCGTCTCAAGCGCCGCTTCGATCTGGAAGTCGTGACCAAGGAGCCGAAGGTCCCCTACCGGGAGACCATCACCGCGAAGGCCGACGACAACCACCGCCACAAGAAGCAGTCCGGCGGCCGCGGCCAGTTCGGCGAGGTCCACCTCCGCGTCTATCCGCTCAAGGACGTGGACATCCACAGTGAGGAGGAGCTGACGGAGAAGTTCGCCAACAAGGACCATTTCGAGAAGCTGCGCTCGGCCCACTACGACGCCGAGCACAACTTCGCGTTCATCGACCATGTCGTCGGCGGCACCATTCCAACCCAGTTCCTGCCGGCCGTGGAGAAGGGGTGCAAGGAACTGCTGGAACGCGGTGCGCTGGCCGGGTTCCGCATTCAGGACGTGGCCGTCGAGGTCTATTTCGGCAAGGATCATCCGGTGGACAGCTCGGAAGCCGCCTTCAAGACCGCCGGACGCATGGCGTTCAAGAAGGCGTTCCTGGGCGCCCGGCCGGTGCTGCTGGAGCCGATCGTCAACCTGGAAGTGACGGCCCCGTCCAAGTATACCGGGGCCATCCTGAGCGACCTCAACACCAAACGGGCCCGGGTGGAAAACCAGGACAGCCTGCCGGGCGACCTGGCGGTGATCACGGCCAAGGCGCCGCTTGCGGAAGTGATGCGCTACGCCGCCGTCCTGGGCAGCATCACCCAGGGCCAGGGCTCGTACTCGATGGAGTTCAGCCACTACGATCAGGTGCCGGGCACCGTGCAGCAACAGATCGTGAGCAAGGCGAAGGTACACGAGGAAGAGGAGGATTAGCGCAATTGTTTAGCCGCGAGCTTGTGCGAGCGCCTCCCCGCTTACGCGGGAGGCTCGCTAACGTTCACAGAAGCTCGCGGCCAAACGGGCGGTTACTGGCCGACGCCGCCGTTGAAGCCGCCGCCCTTGCCGCCGATGCCGCCGCCACCGAAGCCGCCAATACCGCCGCCGCCGAACCCACCGATGCCGCCGAAGCCGCCGCCGCCGCCAAACTGGCCGCCGCCAAAGCCCCCGCCGCCGAACTGACCGCCGAAGCCGCCGCCGCCAAACTGGCCGCCGCCGCCAAACTGGCCACCACCGAAGCCGCCGCCGCCGAACTGGCCACCACCGAAGCCGCCGCCGCCGAACTGGCCACCACCGAAGCCGCCGCCGCCACCGAAGCCCTGGCCGGAACCCTGGAAGCCACCGGCACCGCCGCCGCCGAAGCCGCCGATGCCGCCACCGCCCATGCCGCCGACGCCATTATTCTGGCCACCGACGATGCCCTGCAGGCCCGCCATGATCTGAGGGCAGAGCACGGTTCCGCTGCCCTGGTTGAATTTCGGGAAATTGAATTGCGCCTGAGAAGGCTCGGAAAGGAGAAGCAACCCGCCGACCGCCGCCATGCCGCACACCGTCCCTGCCAGAAGTAGCCGTCCTGATTGTGTCATCAATCCCCCAGGTAAGACGTTCTGCAGCGCTGTTCGTCGGAGCGAGCGGTACAACAGCGTACCTCATCAACTCCCCAATATATCATCCGGATCACTATAGCCGCACGCCAGGCGCCGCGATAGGCGCCAAATTCGAGTTTGTGAGAAATAACCTTCGCCGACCTCCGCTCGCCGGATCAGAATCCGGTGAGTCGGGTCCCAGTGCGTCGTCAAGGCTTGGATCTGGGGTAGCCGAACTCGCCAGAGTTCGGATTTTCTGAAGTCTGGCGACTTCAGCTACCCAAGATCATGGCACGGGGCAGGAGGAGATGGTGGAGGGACGTGCGTCCGAGGCGTTACGGGGCCGGAGTTCCATCCCCGTAACGCAGCTGACGGCTGGCGGGAGGGTTTCACTGGGCGAATTCGCCATTAAAGCCGCCGAGCTTGCCACCTAGGCCGCCCAGGCCGCCGCCAAAGCCGCCCAGGCCGCCGCCCAGGCCGCCACCAAAGCCGCCACCAAAGCCGCCCAGGCCACCGCCGAAGCCGCCCAGGCCACCGCCGAAGCCACCGAGGCCACCGCCGAACTGGCCGCCGAAGCCGCCGCCAAACTGGCCGCCACCGAAGCCGCCGCCAAACTGGCCGCCACCGAAGCCGCCGCCGAACTGGCCGCCGCCGAAGCCCCCGCCGAACTGGCCGCCGCCAAGGCCGCCGATGCCAGCGAACTGGCCGGAGCCCTGGAAGCCGCCGACGCCGCCGCCGCCAAACCCACCGATGCCGCCCCCGC
This sequence comes from uncultured Planctomycetota bacterium, assembly GCA_963827935.1. Classification (GTDB taxonomy): domain Bacteria; phylum Planctomycetota; class Planctomycetia; order Gemmatales; family Gemmataceae; genus DATFNV01. Next base: position 922,727 of record CAWHCN010000011.1, read on the forward strand.
CCTGGCCGCCGAAGCCGTTATTCTGCCCGCCCACAATTCCTTGCAGGCCGGCCATGATCTGGGGTACGAGGATCGTACTCGTGTTCTGATTGAACTTCGGAAAATTGAATTGCGCTTTGGACGGTTCCGGCGTGGCCAGCGTCCAGCCCAGACCCAGGGCGACGACGACGCCCCCAAGCAGCATGCGTTGGACCGCAGACATGATTGTCCCTCCAAAAAAGGGGGATGAGGAAAAGAAAAATGCGGTTGGTCCCTTAACCGCATTGGCCGTTCCACAACCAATGGGCGAATGTGTTGCACTCTACCCGATTCCCACCCTCCAGCATAGCTGGGGAATCTGTCCGGAGGCAAGGGAAAACTCTTCCCCAACGGCCTGTAACGACTCAATCGATAAAACGGGCCGGCAACTCAAGCTTGCGCGGGAAAACATGGGGGAGCGCGATTTTTTCTTGTCCTCCCCAGCGTCGTCAGGGGGCAGTCACCTTCAACGCCGTCTCGAAGGTCGCCGTCTTCTTGCTGTTCCGGTCCGTCACGCTGATGCGCAGCGTGAAATCGCCTGGCTTGGACAGGACCAGGAAGCCGCCGAAATCGAGGGCCGGCAACTCCTTGACCACCTTGGCATCGTCCTTCTCAGCAATAAGACGAAGCGGTTTGGGGATCAGTTCCTTCCGATCCTTGTCGAGCACCTGCACTGTCAGCTCGTTGTCGATCTTGCCCTGGGAACGGTCGAAGCCGATGGTGTAGAGGCGGAAGTGCAGCTGTTCACCGAGGACCCCACCCGCCGGGGCCGGTACGGTGGCGCCGGCATCGTGGAAGAAGGTGGGCGAGACGATGGCGAACTCCGTCGCCTTCAGGTTCAGTTTCTTCTCGAACCCCGTCTCCTCGCCCGCGAGATTGTCCTTGATCGTTACCTTGACGGTATACTCCCCGGCAATCACCGGCTCGGCGAGGAGGACCGAAACCGCGGCGGGGAACGAATCACTGCCAAAGGCCAGCTGCCCCTTGCCCGGGATCTTTCGAGTCAGCACCTCCTTGCCCTTGTCGTCGAGCACCTTCCACGACACCTCGACGTCGAGTTTCCCCTCGTCGTCGGCCTTCGCCCCAGTGACGATGAAGCGGAAGACCACTTCGTCGTAGGGATAGAAGTCGAGCGACTTGCGCACCGGCCCGAGCCGGCCGTGGCAGGCTTCGATCTTCTCGACCTCGAGCTTGGCGAAGGCCGGCCCCGCGGACAGGACAAACAGGAGGATCGCGGGAAGGAAACGGTGCATGGATGGACCTCGTGAGGGGTTTAGCCGCGAACTTCTGCGAGCGCTTAGCAAACGTCACACGCGGCCTCCGCCGCGATACCATCCCCAGGCGCTGTGCCCAATAACATGAGCGGATGTTCAGTTTTTGGCACAGCGCCTGGAGAGCGTAGGGTGCGTCAAGCGTACTCGCGCCGACGCACCGGGGGGCAGGAACGGTGCGTCGGCGTGAGTACGCTTGACGCACCCTACAACTACGACTGGGTGGCACGCTCTGAGGTACTCCGAAGGGCGTGCAGGACTGTCAGCACGCCCTTCGGAGTACCTCAGAGCGTGCCACCCGAAACAGATCACCGGCGATCATCGCCCTCTTCGTAGGCGTCGCTGTCCGGTTGGCGGCGCCGCTTCCGGTCGGGGTCGTAGTAGCCACCGTCATCGTCCCTGTCAGCCGGCCGACGTTTGGCGCGCGGCCGATCGCCCTCCTCGTCGTCCCGTCCTCGGCCTCGGCGCGGGCGGTCGTCGTCCTCATCCTGCCGGTCGCGGTCGGCGCGGCGATCCTCGCGAATCGCTTCGACGAAGTCCTTGGACAGGGCGGCGAGGGTAATCGAGCGATCGGTGATCTCGTTGGCCTTGATGCCTGCGGCCTGCATGATGGCGGCCACGATCAGCCAGACCAGCAGTAGGACAGCGCTCACACCGCAGGCGACGCCGAAGATATTGCTCACGTTTTGGTTGTCGATAGTGCCGGCCAGGATTCCGAAGGCGATGGCAGCCAGGAGAAACCCAAGCAACCCGCCGTACATAAAGAGCGCGCGGTTCCGCCAATAATTGCGATGCCGCTCGCAAAACGGTAGGCGGACGGTCATCCTCTTCGTCAGCACCATGGCGACGATCACGTAGAGCAGCAAGCCCACGAAGATGAGCACGACGATCCACGGCGGGTACCAGGAGAATCTCTTGGCCGGAGCGGCAACGGCCTTGTCCCCGCATTTGGCACAAACGCCGGGCAGTTCGTACTCCTCGATCTCATAGCGGCCCAGGCGGATGCTGGCCATGACGGTCCTTTCACGACGGGGGGGCCGGCGCGACGGACTCGCGCTGGCAGGGCAGCTGATCGAGGGCCGGGCAGCCCGCCGGCAGTTCCGCTTCCTCCGCGATTAGCTTGGGAAAACCGTCCGTGATGGGGAACTTCAGGCCGCAGCGCGTACACAGCAGATGCTCGCCCTCTTCGGCCAGGCGGCTCCGGCGGTCCAGGGGGCAGCGCAGAATCTTCGAGCAGTTCGGGGCTGAGCATGGCAAGCCTTCGAGGCGAAACTGCCTCCGGCGCGGGGAGTGAGAGCGGGCGATCAAGGCGCTGGGGCGGATTATAAAAGCACGGAGCGGGCCTCGTCAATCAGGCCCCAGGCCCGCGTCCGCGCCTCACTTCTTCTTGGGGATCGGGTTGTCATCCGACGTGGCCAGGGTCGTCGTCTGGGTGCGGGTGACATCGACCTCGGTGTCCTTGGTGCCGCCGTCGGTGTTGACCTTCAGCTTGCCCTTGAGGGTCAGCTTCAGGTCCGCTTTGTCAACGCGCCCCTTGTCCTTGCGAAACTCGACGGTGCCGTCGCCCGTCACCTCGGCATCGCCGCCGGTAATCTTGAACGGCGGGCCCTGGAGGGGTTTTTCCGCCGGCGGCTTGTAGGTCCCCTTGGCCTTCACCGCGAACTTCTCGACATTGGCCCCGGTGCCGGGCCCGTCGTCGGTGTAGCTGAGCTTGATGTCCGTGGTGCCGAGCGCATCGAAAGATTGCTTCATGGTGCGCTCCCATTTGTCGCCCTTCTTCTCTTCCTTGTTCGGCACGGCGCCGAAGGTCAGCTCGACCATCGGCTTCAGGCTGTCGTCGGTGACCAGGCGATCGACCAGCGGCTCCAGCTGCGGGCTGGCGGCGGTCAGCCGCTTGGCGAATTCCGCCCGGCCGTCCACCTTCGCCACCGTCAGATCGGGGGTCAGTGTGAACGTGAACTCGGCGCCGACCAGGGCCTTATAAAAGTCCGACACCTGCCCCGGCTCGTTGTCGGTGCGGGTGGAATCGTAGGTCACTTTCTTGCCGGGGGTGTCCATTCCAATGCGCAGGCCCTCGATCTTCATCTTGACCAGCCAGTTCTTGTTGTCCTCCTGTTTGGTGGGGGTCCAGCTCACGATCATGGTCTGCTTCTGTTTCTGCACCACGTCCATGGTGTCGAACTTCATGGTCAGGACGACGTCCGAGGTGGTGGTCTGGTAGAAGGTTTTGTCCTTCTCGAATTTCCATTCGAGCTTGACCGGCTTGGCCTCCTGGGCCAGCAGGGGCGTGCTGAAGGCTAAAAGCAAAGCGGCAGCGAGCCAGCGGGGGGTCGGCACGTTCATCCTCCTTGGGCCAGGGCCAGGGCGAGCGGCAGACTGCCTTCATACCGCGGCGGGGGGGAAAGGCAAGTGGTTTGCCGCCTCGGCTGGGCCGTTGCGTTCCGCGTTGCTTTGCCCTAGCATCGTGCCTGGAAGGAGGACCAACGCTATGAGTCTGACACAGGCAGTGGAAGAGGCGCTGCGGCGCAACCCGGGCAAGATCGTGTCCCGCGATGCGGAGCAGGAGTTCAGCGGCGGGCAGCTTCTGACGGCCTGTCGTGCGGCGGCCGGGCAGCTGGCCGCCGCGACAGAGCGGCCGCGCGTTGGGCTGCTTCTGCCCAACAGTGCCGCCTATCCAGCGGCCCTGCTGGGCACGCTCTGGGTCGGCAAGACGGCCGTCTCGCTCAACCCCACCCTCAAGCCGGTGGAACTCGACTTCCTGCTGCGCGATGCCGGCCTGGACACCGTGGTCGTCACCGAAGCCACCGCACCATTGGTTGCCGGCCTGGATGCTCGCAGCGTCTCCCTCGCGGACCTGGTGCAGGAGCCAAAGCAAACTCCGCCCAGCCTGGTCCAGGCCGAACCCGATGCGGCGGCCGTCATGCTCTATACCTCGGGCACCTCGGGCCAACCGAAAGGCGTGCCGTTGACGCACACCAATCTCCTCAGCAACGCCCGCGGCCTGATCGCGCGGGCCGGGCTGACGGGCGATGAGGTCTTCCTGGGCGTGCTGCCGATATTCCACGCCTTCGGCCTGACCGGCTCGCTGGTCATTCCCTTGCTGCTCGGTTCGGAGGTCACCTATCAGCCGCGCTTCCACCTGGAGCGGTCGGCGGCGATTATTACAGAGCGGGGTGTGACGGTGTTCATTGCCGTGCCGCCGATGTTTGGCCTGTTCGCGCGCAGTCGCGGCCACGACGAGGGGCTACGCGGGGTGCGCCTGCCGGTCAGCGGCGGCGAGGCGCTGCCGCCGGCCTACCGCGATGCCTATCAGCAGCGCTTCGGCCGCGATGTGCTGGAAGGCTATGGCCTGACCGAGACCTCCCCCGTCGTCGCCGTCAACCTGCCCGATGCCCACCGGCCCGGGACGGTGGGCCGGCCATTGCCGGGCGTCGAGGTGCGCATCGCCGGCGAGGATCGCGAGATCCAGGTGCGCGGGCCGAGCGTCATGAAGGGCTACTTCAATCGACCCGACGAGAATGCCCATAGCTTCACCGCCGACGGCTGGTTTCGCACCGGCGACATGGGGCAGATCGATGCCGACGGCTATCTGAGCATTACCGGACGCATCAAGGAGCTGATTATCCGCGGCGGCGAAAAGATCATGCCGCGCGAGGTGGAAGCGGTGCTGCAGCAGTATCCCGGGGTGCAGGAGGCGGCAGTCATCGGCGAACCGGACGGCGACCGCGGCGAGGCGGTGGTGGCCTTCGTGGTCCCCGGCGACCCGCCGGCCACGGCGGAGGCCCTGCGCGACTTCTGCCGCGAGCGTCTTGCCGAGTTCAAGGTGCCGCGCCGCATCACCGTGGCCCGCGACCTGCCGCGCGGCCCAACCGGCAAGCTGCTCAAACGCGCCCTGCGCGACTGGAAACCCGTTTAGCCGCCGCCCTTGGGGCGGCGCGCTCCCCAGGACCCCAACTCCATGTGGAACGCCGTCATCGACGGAGTGCAGCCCGATTTCTGGCCGCCGCGGCACAGCCCGTTCTGGCAGGCGGCCCTGGCCCCGCTGCGCCGCTATTACCTCCATCGCTACTATGGCATTGCCGAGGTCGTCGTCGAGGGGCAGGAACGCCTGGTGCAGGGCATCGCTCCCGCGGACGGCGTACTGCTGGCTCCCAACCACAGCCACGACAGCGACCCGCACGTGATGATGGAGGTCGGCCGCCGGGCTCATCGCCGCTTCGCCTTCATGGCCGCCTGGCAGATCTTCCGCAGCCACTGGGGCATCGACGGCTGGGTGTTGCAGCGCATGGGCGCCTTCAGCGTCGACCGGGAGGGCTGCGATCGCCGGGCCATCCGCCAGGCCGTCGAGTTCCTCAGCAGCGGGCACGCCCTGGTCGTCTTCCCCGAAGGGGAGATTTATCACCTCAACGATCGTTTGACTCCCCTTCTGGAAGGCGTGGCCTTCATGGCCCTGACCGCGCAGCGCGAGCTGGAGAAGGCCGCGGCGGGAGGACGTGTCTGGGTGGTGCCGGCCGCCATTCGCTATCGTTACCTCGACGACGTGACGCCGCAGCTGGAGGCGGCCGTGGCCGAACTCGAAGGGCGGCTGATGTGGAAGCCGCCTCCGGGAGCCGCCCTGCACCAGCGCGTGATCCTGCTCGGCGAGGTCCTGCTCACAATCAAGGAGAAGGAGAAGCTGGGACGATCCGCCGAAGGGGAGGGCGACCTGCCGACACGCATCGCCCGGCTGACGGCCAATCTGCTCGAACGGCTGGAGACCGAGCATCTCAAGAAGACGCCGTCGGCCGAGACCGTCCCCCTGCGCGTCAAGGCCCTGCGCCGCCATCTCCTGGCCGTTTGGACCGACGAACAGGCCGACCCGGTCGAACGGAAGAAGGCCCGTGCAGCCCTGGACGACGTTCAACTGGTCCTGCAACTCTACAGCTACCCCGGCGACTACCTGACCGAGAAGCCCAGCATCGAGCGCCTGGCCGAGACCGTGGAGAAGTTCGAGGAGGATACTTACGGGGCGGCCCGGCCCAAGGGTCGGCGTCGGGCCCGAGTCTTGCTTGGGGAACCGATCGATCTGAAACAGGCGGCTGCCGACCGGGCGCGGACCGCGGCCCATGACGTGACCGGGCGGCTGGAAGAGGCGATTGTGGGGTTAATGAAGGCGGGTGGGTGAAGAAAAGCGGCAGCTCGTGAAGTTGCGGATCGGACGGGGAGGTAGAACGGCAAGGGCGTGTTGTGTTTCGCCACTCTCGCGAGTAGATTGACCATGTGGCTTTAGAGAGGAGGAAAACGGTGACTGCCTCTGCTGCAATAACGGTATCTCCCACATTGGCGACCCGGTTTGAAACCCTTGCCGCCGAATGGAAGGCCGCCGTCGCTTTGACATCGTCCAGCTCGGCGATCGTCGCACACCCCGCGTATCAGGCGATCATCGCCCTCGGCCCGCCGGTCGTGCCTCTGCTCCTGCGGGAACTCGAGCGCGAGCCGGCCCCCTGGTTCGAGGCCCTGAAAGCCATAACCCGCGAAGACCCGGTGCCGCCTGCCGATTGGGGCTACGCTCGGGCGATGGCTGCCGCCTGGCTGGCTTGGGGACGCGGCCACGGCCTGATCTGACGGGGTGACCCGATGCCTCCGTTGCACGAAGCGGCACGGGCGGCGTTGCCCCGTTTGACCGCCGACAATTACCGCATCAGCAGCCCCGCGACGTGGGAATACAACTGCGTTGCCTGGGCGGTCGGCATCACCGACGTTTGGTGGTGGCCTCTGCCGGGTCGCTACTGGCCGCCAGGGGTGCCGCGCGAAGAGACGATCGAAGCATTTCTCGCCGCCTTTGCCACGCTGGGCTACGGCCCGGTCGCTGGGCCAGAACTCGACACGGGGATCGAGCGAATTGCCCTCTACGCGCAGGCCGGGGTTCCCACGCATGTCGCCCGGCAACTTTCGAGCGGCTGGTGGACGAGCAAACTCGGCCCAAACGTGGACATCGAACATGCGACAGTAGAGGCCGTCGGCGGGGGAGCCTACGGAGAAGTCGTTGTCATCCTGGGCCGGTGAGGCCGCTTCGTTCAGGTGTCACCCTCCGCGGCAAAAACGCCAGCAGCAGTCCGCAGCCCAGGGCGGCCGATAATGCCGATCCCAAAAGGATGCCGATCTTCGCCTCGTCCAGCAGCTCCGGCTCGGAAAACGCCAGGCCGCCAATGAAGAGCGACATCGTGAAGCCGATGCCTCCCAGGCAGCCGGCACCCGCCATCGCCTTCCAGCTCAATCCCTCGGGCAACCGGGTCGCCCCCAGGCGGACCGACACGGCGCTGAACAGGACGATGCCGAGCGGCTTGCCCAGGACCAGGCCGGCGACGACGGCCAGGGCCACCGGTGCCGCCACGCTCGCCAGGCGGATTTCCACCCCCGCATTGGCCAGGGCAAACACCGGCATGATGACAAAGGCTACCCACGGGTGCAGCGTCGTTTCCAGTTGCTCGGCGGGCGAGATCAGGCTGCCGGCCGGCGTGGGGGTGCCGCGCTGCACGCCGCGCAGCCGGGTATAGAGGTCGCCGACCACGTCGAGGAAGATGGGCCGCCTCACCTCGGGCCGCGCCGGCGCCAGCAGGCCCAGCAGCACGCCGGCCACCGTCGGATGTACACCCGACAGGTGGAAGCCCAGCCAGATGCCGACGGCCAGCAGCCCGAAGACTCCCACGTTGCGCAGCCCCAGCCGCAACAGCAGCGCCACCAGCAGCAGGCCCACCCCGGCCAGAAGCAGGGGCACCAGGGCCAGGTGCGTGCTGTAAACGATCGCGATCACCAGCACCGCCCCCAGGTCGTCGGCAATCGCCAGGGTCAACAGCAACACCTTCAAGCCGTGCGGCACGCGCGGACCCAGCAGCGTCAGGAAGCCGACCACGAAGGCGATGTCGGTGGCCATCGGCACGCCCCAGCCGTGCGCCCCCGGGCGGCCCAGCAGCACCAGCAGGTAGACGCCGGCGGGTACGATCATCCCGCCCAGGGCGGCCACGATCGGCAACAGCGCCTTGCGGGCGTCGGCCAGCTCGCCGGCGACAATCTCGCGCTTGATCTCCAGCCCCACCACCAGGAAGAACAGGGCCATCAAGCCGTCGTTGATCCAGTCCAGCACCGACTCGCGCAGCACCCATTGGCCTAGCGACACGCCGATTTCGGTATGCCTGATCGCCTCGTAGACTGCTGACAGAGGAGAGTTGGCCAGGATCAGGGCGACGGCAGTACACGCCAGCAACACCAGGCCACCGGCCGATTCCACGTGCAAGAAGCGCACCAGCGGCGCCACCAGCCGCCCGACCGGCGTGGCTTGATCGAGTTGGCTCAGCTCCTGCGTGTAGAGGTCGATGTCCACCATGCCGACAAGGCGCTGCTCGGCATCGACGACCGGGAAGGCCAGCAGGCGGTGCTGGATGAAGAACTCGCAGGCTTCGAGCACCGTGGCCGTGGCCGGCAGCGTGACGGTCTTGCCGACCATGATGTCGTCCAGCCGCGTCGCCGGCGGACTGAGGACCAGGCGGCGCGTCGGCACCACCCCGCGCAGCCGGCCCGCGTCGTCCACGACATAAAAATAGATGACCCGTCCGGGAGGTGGATGTTGCCGCAGCCAGTCCAGGGCCTCGCCGACCGTCTGGCCGGCGCGCAGGCGGGTGAACTCCTGGTGCATGCGCCGGGTGACGGGGTCGTTGAGCATTGAGCCTGCCGCCGCCCTGCGGGCGGTGCTCCCTAGACGGACACCGTTTCGTTTTCGCGCAAATGCCGCCCCGTCAGCGTCACGAAGACGTCTTCCAGGCTGGCGTGGCGGGTTGTCAGGCGGGCCAGGCGCCGGTCGGCGCCCGCCAAACGCGCCAGCAGGGCCGGGATGGCCACGTGCGGGGCCGTCACGGCCAGACACCAGGCGTCGCCCTCGGGGCGGACCGACACCACCGCGGGCAGGCCGCGCAGCTCCGCCTCGTCCAGCGGTTGGCCCTCCACGGCCACTTCAAGCAGATGCTCGCCCCCCAGGCGGGCAATCAGGTCGGCCGGCGTGCCCAGGGCAATCACGCGGCCGTGATCGACCACGGCGATGCGGTCGCACAGGCGCTCGGCCTCGTCCATGTAGTGCGTGGTGAACAGGATGGTTCGCCCCTGCGCCCGGAAGCCGCGCAGGATGTCCCAGATTTGCCGGCGGTTCTGCGGGTCGAGGCCGACGGTCGGCTCGTCGAGAAAGAGCAATTCCGGATCGCCGATGAGGGCGCAGGCGACGGCCAGGCGTTGCTTCTGTCCGCCGGAGAGCTTGCCGACATAGGCATCGGCCTTTTCGCCCAGCTGCACCTGCGCCAGGGCGTCCGCCGGCGTCAGCCCCTGGCGATAGAAGCTGCGGAACAGCGTCAGCGTTTCCCGCACGGTAAGCTTTTCGGCCAGCCGCGTCTCTTGGAGAGAAATGCCGAGGCGCTGGCGCAGGGCATCGTCGTCCTCGCCCCAGTGCCAGCCAAGGACGCGGACCTCGCCCGCCGTTGCCGGCAGCAAGCCTTCCAGGATTTCGATGGTGGTGGTTTTCCCGGCACCGTTGGGCCCGAGCAGGCCGAAGCATTCGCCCGCGGCCACCTCCAGGTCCAGCCCGTTAACCGCCTCCACGGGAGCGGGGCGGGCGGGGTACTGCTTCCGCAGGCCGCGGCAATGGATCGCCGGAGTCGTCATGCAGGGATTATAGGAGAGCGGGCTGAGGCGGACTCGGCGCCGGGTGGCACGCCCGGGTGGCACGCCCTGAGGTACTCCGAACGGCGTGTAGTCAGTGCAGCATTGTTGGGTGGCACGCCCTGAGGTACTCCGAAGGGCGTGCCTGATGGTCAGCACGCCCTTCGGAGTACCTCAGAGCGTGCCACCCTTGCTGAAATGTACCGCCTTGGCTGCGCAACCGGGCGGAAGCGCCCGGTCGTGGTTCGCGTCGTCGGCGACAATGGCGGCGGTCAGCTCGCGTTCGTTTCCGCTCTCGTTCCGGCCCCAATTGCTCTTCTCGGCCTGGACGGAAACGATGCTGGCCTGCGTCCCCTACCGCCTCGGGTCTCTGTTCCAGCCCCGCCGCGGAGGACGCAGGTAACCGCCACTATCCCGACGACGCGCAACCACTCCCGGCGCGTGCTGCTCGCAGGGTCCTGGCGGCGGGTGAGGAGCCCGCCGGCATGGACCTGCCGTTTAGTTCAGAGGGAGATCGCGCATGGGGAAGGACCCGCTGGCAGGCGGGTAGGCGTAACTGCGCGAGGCGTTGTATTCATTGAGAGCAGGGAGGGCTCTGCACCAACCGTAGCATGCGGAATGGTCCATCGTCGTCCACGTGCGAAGTTTTTTCGGCAAGAGGCATCCCGGCGCCCCGACGTAGTGTTTCTCGCTCCGCGACTGTCCAAATGCGGGGACAGGCGTGATGCCAGACTTTACGTGCGAGCCCAGAAAGGGGTCTCTGGTGGGCGATTCGAACGGCGGGTTACGACGGCACTTCGGACTGCTCCAGGCGACGGCGCTGAACGTCACCATGATCGTCGGCGCCGGGGTCTTCGTCATCATTCCGCCGATGCTCGGGATTTTGCCGGGGCCTTACGCGCTACTCGGCTGGCTTGGGGCCGGGGCGCTGATCCTGGTGGACGGCCTGATCTGGAGCGAACTGGGCGCGGCCCTGCCCGGGTCCGGCGGCACCTACCTGTACTTGCTGGAAGCGTTCGGGCGCCAGCGCTGGGGCCGGCTGATGGCCTTCCTGTTCATCTGGCAGTTCCTCATCAGCGGGCCGCTGGAGATCGGTTCCGGGCTGATCGCCATCTCCACGTTTGCGACCAACCTCAGCCCGGCCTTCGAGAAGTTCAACGCCGACCACACCGCCACATGGGTGCTCTCGGCCGCCGAGCAGGCGCCGATTTCGCTGTCGTTCGGCCCGTCGCGGCTGATCGGACTGGCCTGCGGCGCTGTGATCCTGCTGCTGCTTTACCGCCGCATCACCACGCTGGGCTGGCTGACGGTGACATTTTGGATCGGCGTTCTGGCCGTCATTGCCTGGATCATCCTCGAAGGGGCACTGCACTTCGACCCGGCTCGGGCGTTCGATTTCACCGGCCGGGCTGCCGCGCTGCCGCCGGACTTGGGCCGGGGCGTCGGCCAGGCCATGATCCTGGCGATGTATGCCTACCTCGGCTACTACAGCATCTGCTACATCGGCGATGAGGTCCGCGACCCCGGCCGAACCATTCCGCGCTCGATCTTGCTGAGTGCGCTGCTCGTGGTGGTCCTGTTCGTCGGCTTGCACCTGGCCATGCTGGGCACCGTGTCGTGGCGGGACGTGCCAATGGGCGAGAAGGAGCAGGCCTCGTTCAGCCTGGCGGCGGCGTTCATGGGGCATCTCCACGGCCCGGGGAGTTGGGCCGTCACGCTGGTGACGCTGCTGTTGATGTGGAGCGCCTTCGGCTCGGCCTTCGCCGGCCTGCTGGGCTATTCGCGCATCCCCTACGGCGCCGCCCGCTACGGCCACTTTTTCGCCGCCCTGGGTGGTGTCCACCCGGTCCACCGCATCCCGCATGTGTCGCTGCTCATCGTCGGCGGCCTGACGCTCTTCTGGAGCTTCTTCGATCTGCAAAATGTCATCAACGCCCTGATCGTGACGCGCATCCTGGAGCAGTTCGTCGCCCAGACGATTGCCGTGATGCTGCTGCGTGATGCTGCGGCCGAGCTTGCCGCGGCCCTATCGGATGTGGCTGTACCCGCTGCCCTGCGCGCTGGCGCTGGCGGGCTGGCTGTATGTGTACGTATCGGCGGACTGGCCCTACATCGCGCTGGGATTGGCGACGCTGGCGGTGGGAGGGGTGGTTTTTGTAGTGTGGTCGTGGTGGACGGGGGGGTGGCCGTTCAGGGCGCGCGTTTAGCGGCGGATCGGAGATCCGCGCGGATCTTCGATCCGCGGCTAAACGGGTGAAAACCGCCCCTGCGGCGTCCGGTGCACCGTGGCCGGCGCCTGCGCCTGCACCCGTACCACCTCCGCCAGCGCGCCGGCCACGCCTTCGCGGGTATCGAACGCCTCGAGCGCCACCGTCGCCTCCCAGCGGCCGCCCGGAGGCAGGACGCGCACCCGGCCCTGTTGCCGCTCGAACGTCTTCAGGTTCGGATAATTCGTGGCCGGCTCCAGCCCCGTGACGTAGCCGTCTTCCAGTCGCCGCCGTGTTCTTCCAGACGATGAAGCACGGCAACTCGCGCTGGCCGAAACGCACCGCCAGCCCGCGATCCGCGGCCGCGTTGGCCAACAGCGCCAGCGTCCGCCCGTGGCCGTCGGCCAGCAGATCGTAGGCGTAGACCTGCTCCGCGTAGCCGGGCGTCGGTCCCAGGTAGGTTTCGTAGGTGTCGATCCCCTCGGCCGCCCGTTTCGTCAGCGGCGCCATCTCCTCGATGGGGGCCACGACCCGGCTGCCGGCCTCCAGGAACGGCGGTCCGAGGTTGACGTGATAGAGCATCTGCATCTCCGCCGGCTGGGCCGCCCGGTTCTCGACGACGTCGTGGACCACCACGCGGTTCGATCCGGGAATCGTGGTGATGGTCGTGGTCAGGTGCAGGTGCGGCAGGAACAGGCCGGCCTCGGCGACATGGCCGATAATGCTGATCTCATAAGGCGGATCGAGGCCGATGCGCACCTCGACGAACTGAGCCGGCCGGTTGGCGATGCGGCCGTGCAGGGTCAAGGGCGTCGCGCGGTGCGGCCGTCCTTGTGGGTCACCACGTCCTCGCCCGGCGGACCGTTCGACGCCAGGCCGCAGCGGACCAGCCATTCGTCGAACCCGGTCAGCCAGCCGAGGCCGCCGTGGTCCGCGAGGTTGACGAACTGCGGATGTACCGGCCCCTGCACCGGCGAGCGCCAGCCGAGGAACTGCCCGCGATATTCGCCGCGCCACAGCCCCATGCCGCGCGTGGGCAGCACGGTGAACGACAGGGCCCCGTTGTGGACCTCGATGACATCGACCCCGTCGCGCAGCCCGCCGCGCAGGGTCGCTCTTGCGGACCGACCAGTCGAAGGGCGTGGCCAGGCGCAGCGCGTCGTTGCCGACGGCGAAGCTATCGACCCAGAGGTCGCCGGCGACGTCGGTGAGGGTCCAGGAGCGGGTGCGGGTCATGGAAAAGGCCCGTTCAGGTGTCCTTTTTGGCGGCCATCAGCCGGTTCAGCCACGGCAGCAGAACGAAGACAATGGCCGCGAAGGCAACGTTGCCGCCGATGAGGACCGTCCAGAAGGTCAAATGGTTCATCTTTGTGTAGGCTTCGCCGAAGATGCCGGACAGCTTGTTGCCGAACGAGGTGGAGAGGAACCACCCACCCATCATGAAGGCCCGAATGTGGGACGGCGACATCTTATTGACCAGGGACAGCCCCATGGGGGACAGGCATAATTCGCCCAGGGTGACGACCGCGTAGCTCCCAAACAGCCACCAGGAGGACGCCTTGATGGCGCCGTCGTTGGACGACGCGGTGGCCCATAACATCACCGCTGCGCCGCCGCCCGTGAGCAACAGCCCCAATCCAAGCTTGGCCGGCGTGGAGGGCTCCGGCCGCGAACCGCAGCCAGGCAAAAAAGCCCACCAGAAGCGGCGTGAACAGGATGACGAAGCCGGCGTTGATCGACTGGTAGAGTTCGGTGTTGACCAGCTTCAGGTACTTGCCCGGCTCCAGGGCGGGCGTTTCCGCGGTCGTGTGCTTCTCCACCTTGTTGAGCATGTCCTGCGTGACGCGGACTCTTTTGTTTTCAAGGTCCCACAACTCGTTCTTCTTCTGGAACTCCTTGTAGCGTTGCGGACTGACGACCTCGAAGGTGGTGCGGGCGGGTCGCGACACGCTGGCGTCGGCATTGAAGAAGTAGTCCGGCGGGGCGTCCTCGGCGAAGTCCTCGAAGCGGTCGGTGATGAGGGCCACGGCGGCGCTGGGCTCGCGAGTGGTGTTGTCGCGGGTCCAGACATTCAGTGCGGTGGTGTTCAGGCCGAACGTCATCCAGAAGACGATGACCACCGCGAAAATGACCAGTAGCGCCGCCACGCGCCCCCGGTCCACCGCGTCCGGCACGTTGCGCCAGACATTGAGGTAGAAGACGACGACCGGCAAGCATGCCGCCAAGAAGGCCGCAGTCGGGGGTTTCAATGGCGACTCGTACAGCGGACCCGTCTGCCCGAGAATGTTGGTACTCACCCAGCCAATAACTCGTCGGTCAGTAAGGCACCAGCCGAGTGCCCCGACGGCAGCGGGCAGCAGGCACTGAAGCCAGAATGGCTTGAGGCTCTCACGCTGGCCATCGGTGCCGTCCGGCCCCTCATCGGCCTTGGCGAAGCGGCGGTAGTTGAGCGAGAAGATAACGAGCCCGGTGAACATGCCGACGGCGGCCGTGGCGAAGGCGGCATGCCAGCCGCCGATCGACCAGCTCGGGGTGACCGCCAGCGGGTGAGCGTCGAAGTAGTTGCGGACGACCGCCGCGACGAAGTTGCAGATGAAGGCACCGATGTTGATGCCCATGTAGAAAATGTTGTAGCCCGCGTCCTTGAGAGGGCTGCCCGGCGGGTACAGGTTGCCGAGCAGCGTCGAGATGTTCGGCTTGAAGGCCCCGTTGCCGAGGATCAGAAAGCCGAGGCCGAGGTACAAGCCCAGCTCGGTCGGCCAGGCGAGCACAAGGTGGCCGATCATCATCAGGGTGGCGCCAATCAGGATGGTCTTGCGGCAGCCGAGGAGCCGGTCGGCGATGAGCCCGCCAATAAACGGCGTGAAGTAGACGAGGGCGGTGTAAGTGCCGACGACAACCGCGGCCTCCTCGTCGGTCCACCCCATGCCGCCCTTGCGGGAGTCGGAAAGATACTGAAAAAGGATGCCGAGCATGAGGTAGAAGCTGAAGCGCTCCCACATCTCGGTGAAGAAGAGGACGTAAAGCCCCTTGGGGTGTTTTTCCGCTCCCATGCGTTCTCCTCACAGAAGCCCGACGGGGAGGCGTGGGGCCTTCGTTGATCTTATTCCTGAGTGTAGTCTTTCGGGACGTAGAAGTAAGCTCGCACGCTGAACACCAGGCCCGCGGCGGCAGATAAGCCAGCCAAGGTCCAGAAGAAGTGGTCGGGTCTGTTGCGCTCGCCACCGGCCGAGGTCTGCATGCGGCGTCCATAAAAGACAGTGTGCACGCGTCCCCGGGAAGCGCGCGACAAGGCCGTCAGAGGATTCAAGCCGATTGTAGCGGCCCTGGAAGCGGGGGGGAAGAGCGTCGCGGCTGCCATCCCCGAGCCACGACCGGGAAAGATGTCCAAGTTGATCGCAATAGTAATGTTTGGCGGATCGTCAGGTCTGGGACAGCTCTGGAAGGGCTACCGCGAAAGGTGCCGTGGGGGGGTGTCCGAGGGGGTGGTGAAACGAATGATCAGAAGTCGTTGGCCGGCATGAACTTGCGAGACGCGTTTCGTTTCACCACTCGCTGGCTATACGGAACGCCGATGGACGGCCGCAATTCTGACCACCTCCGGCCGCCCGCCTCACCGCCCCTCGCCCGGCTGCCACAGGTACATGAACGCCGCCCCGCCCTTGTTGCCGAACAGCGGCACGTCCAGCTTCAGGTTGATCTCGCTGGGGATCTTCGGCATCCCCGCGTAGATGCTGCCCCGGTAGCCGGCACAGCGATCGTAGGCCACGATCTTCGCGTCCTTCAGGCAGGCCATCGTCTTGGCACATTCCAGGGCGTCTTCGAGGTAGCCGACCTCATCCACCAGGCCGAGCTTCTTCGCGTCCATGCCGGTGTAGACCCGGCCGTCGGCCAGGGCGCGGACGCGCTCTTCCGGCAGGCCGCGGCCGCGCACCACCACCTGAACAAACTGGTCGTAGAAGCTGGTCACCATGCCTTGCAGGATGTCGTGCTCTTCCTGCGTCATTTCGCGGGCCGGGTTGCCGATGTCCTTGTTCGGCCCGCTCTTGATCGGGTTGCTCTTGACGCCGAGCATCTGGAACAGGCCGCTGGCGTTGTAGAGCGACATGATGACGCCGATGCTGCCGGTCACCGTGGTCGGATGGGCGTAAACGCAGTCGGCGGACATGGCCAGGTAATAGCCGCCGCTCGCCGCCACGTCCATCATGCAGGCCACCACCGGCTTGTGCGTCTCCTTGCGGAAGCGGAGCACGTCCTGGTACATGATGTCGCTGGCCGTCACCGCCCCGCCGGGGCTGTTGATGCGCAGCACCACGGCCTTGACGCCGGGATCGTCCGCGGCGGCGTCGAGGCGCTCGCGGAAGGTGGACATCATGTTGTCGCCGCTCGCTGAGCAGTCCGCCGACCTTGGCGTTGAGGATCATGCCGTCGACGTCGATGATGGCGATCTTGTTATGGCAGAGGATGGGATGGGCCGCGTCGCGGACGAGCGTTTCCTCGACGGGGCTGTTGGTGTCGACCGGCGTGAGCATCAGGCCGTTGAAGCAGCCGGAGAGGGTCAGGGCAGAGAGGAAGATGAGCCATCGGCGCGCCATGGCAGAGCCTCCTGGGTCCACAAGGGAGGCGGACTATAGGCGCGGCGGCAAGGCGCGTCAAGGCGAGGGGGCCGCCGCTTGCGGCGTAGCGTTCGCTGCGCAAGCCGCAAGCGAGCATCACGATGTCGGTTCCGCCAGGAAATACCTATCGACATGCTTGTCCGGCGGCGGGGTGGTGAGCAGGCTGACAACGATGGCGAGGACGAAGGAAACCACCAATCCCCAGAAGCATGGGGTCGAGGTTCAGCAGGTAAACCGGGGCGAATGTCCTTCGCAGCGGGGCCGGTCTTGCCGGCCTTCCCGATATGCCATCCAGCCCCAGGACGTAGAGGCCGACGACCGTGCTGAAGCCGCCGACCAGTCCGCCAGCGCCCCGGCCCGGGTCGCCCGCCGCCAGTAGAGACCAAGCACCGTCGGGGCCAGGTAGGTGCAGCCCATGCCGGCGCCGGTGAAGAGGATCAGATACTGCAGGAACTGCGGCGGCCGCAGCGACAGCAGCGTGACCAGGACGCCCACCACGGCCGTTGTAGCGTAGCTGACCCATTTCACGCTGGCGTTCGGTGACATTCGGGTTGAGGTTGCGCTGATACAGGTCGCGAACCAGGTCGACGAGCTCATCAGCAGCAGGAAGCCGGCCACCGCGGACATGGCAGCCGCGTACGGGGCGGCCAGGATCAGTCCGCCGAGCATCGGCCAGTCCGACGTCAGGCGCACGGCCATCGCCGGCATGATGTCGTCCGACTGCGCGAGGTATTCCTGGTCGGATACAGAGCGCGGGCGCAAACAAAGGTGATGACCAGCGGCAAATAAATCAGGCGCATAATAGATGCCGATCATGAACAGCGAACGGCGCAGGGTCGGCGTGTCGCGGCAGGCCATCAGACGCACCATGCCCACCGGCTGTCCCATGGCCCCGATCGTCCAGAGCAGGAAGAAGTACGAAACCGCCAGGCCAATCGGCAGGTAGTCGTCGGGTCCGGGTCCCGTCAGCAGTTTCTGATTATCCTCGTGCAACAGCACCGTTGCGCCGTCCCAGACCGCCGACCTTGCGCAGGCGCCAGCAGCATCAGCAGCACGGCCCCCAGGACGATGAGATCCCCTGCAATACGTCGGTCCAGGTAACCGCCCAGAAGCCGCCGTAGGCGGTGTAAGCAATGACCGTGATGGCGAAGATCAGGAGGCCCAGGACGTAATCGGGATAGCGCGGCCCGGCGAATTCCTCGCGCAGGGCTGGAAGCTCGGCCTTCGCGGCATCCCATAAGCCGACCCGGGCCACGGTCCACGCCGTGCCCGTGCCGCGCCTCCTGGTAGACGGCCGTCTCGCGGACGCCGGCGGTGGCTTGCCGCAGGATCACCCCGCCCGCCTTGAACTGGGCCACTAGGTTAGCGACAGGAACAGGAGCAGGAACACCCCGGCCAGGATTCCGAGCAGCGGGCTCTGGAAGCGGTCGCGGAGCACATCGGGCACGGTGATTGCACCGGACAGCCGCGACACCTGGTTGAGCCGCTTGGCCAGCACGCCCTTGCTGACCAGGCCGCCGACCATGTAGCCGCCAATCCAGAGGGCCATGATCCAGCCGTTGCGGTAGATCAGCGATGGAAAACCGACGAAGCTGCCGGCACTGACCGACGTGGCCACGTAAGTCAGACCCAGTACCCAGGCGCCCAGTCCCCGGTCGCCCAGGAAATACTCCTTGAGGAAATCGCCCTTCTTCAGGAAGCGGTGGGCCAGCGCCCCGAGCAGGAAGACGCCCGCCATGTAGCCGCCGAAGGCAACCAGCGTGTACGGCGGAGGCCGCCCCCGCCTCGGCGAAGACGATCTCAGCCATGGCCGCTCTCTTTCTCCTCGGGATCGTGTCCGAGGTCGTCGTCGGCCATGAAGAAAAAGCAGAACCAGACCGTGAAGAGCAGGGCCAGGCCCCAGGGGAACACCACCGACCAGAAGACCCAGTCCGGCATGCCGAGGATCAGGGTCATCTCGTCCGCGCTGCGCTGGTAGCCCATCACGTAGCCGCAGCCCACGCTCCAGGCGAGGGCGATGGCCCAGACGATCATGACAACTAGACTTTCGCGGCGGGCGTGGCGCAGCAACTGCTGTTCCTTGCCCGGAGGGGCGGGAGGTGGAGGCATAGGCGTGAACCTGTCGGCGGGGCATGGATGGCGAGGGCTGTATTAAAGCACGGACGCGTCGGGAATGCGCTGGAAAAGTGCGGGTAATCTGACGCGGTCGCCAGAGCGAGGAAAAGGCCCGCCGGCGTGTCGAAATTCGGTGTCCCCCGCGCTCCGGACCCGGTATGCTGGGCGATAAGGATCGCATTCTCAAACAGGGAGTCGTTCATGCACATGCCAGGCTGGCCTCTAGCTGCGACATTACTCCTTCTCGCTGCGCTCACTCCCGGCGCCGAGCCGGCGGCCACGCCTGACACCGCGGATGACGAAAAACTCCTCCAGGCGGCCGGCGTCAAGACCGATGGCCCGGCATTGGTCGAGTTCTTCCGCCAGCGCGTCCCTGCTCACGTTGCGCTAGAAAAGCTGGCGGCCCTGTGCAAACAGCTTGGCGACGACTCATTCGTGGTGCGCGAGAACGCCTCGGCGGCGCTCATGGCGCTGGGCACCCGCGCCTTGCCGGCGCTGCGCCGCGCCGCCAGGGACGCCGACCCGGAACGCCAGCGCCGGGCCGAGAAATGTCTCAGCGCAGTCGTGGACGGCACCGCCGCCGTGCGGACGGCGGCCGCGGCACGGGTGCTGGCGGCCCGCAAGCCGGCCGGCGCCGCCGCCGCCCTCATCCTCTATCTTCCCTTCGCTGAAGACGACTCGGCCGCCGAAGAGATCGTCAGCGCGCTGGTCGCCGTTGGCGCTCCCGGCGGCAGAATCGAGGCGGCCCTGAGTGCCGCGCTGGCCGACAAGGACCCGGGCCGCCGCGCCGCCGCGGCCCTGCTGCTGGGCCGGCACGGCAATGCCGCCGAGAAGACTGCTGTGCGCAAACTGCTTGCCGACGCCGACCCGAACATCCGCGTTCGTGCCGCGCAGGGTCTGCTCGCCGCCCGTGAGAAGGCCGCCATCCCCGTGCTGTTGGCCCTGCTGGGCGAAGGGCCGGCCGAGGTTGCCCAGCAGGCCAACGACCTCCTCGATCGGGCCGCGGGCGAGACGGCACCGGCCGTTAGCCTGGGCGAAGGCAAGGAGCAGCGCGCGAAGTGCCACGCCGCCTGGGAAACCTGGTGGAAGCAGCAAGCGATAAAGCTCGACTTGACGAAAGCCGACGTGGACCTGGAGACGCTGAACCTGTCGGCGCTGGCCCGTGAAACCGTCCGCAAACTGGTCGACTCCTGGTTCATCAAGGGCGAGACGGCCACCGCCAAACGGCTGATTGGCGTACCCTGCCTGATTGAGGGCGAGAAGACCGACAAAGCGGAGGTGGATCGGCTCATCGAGCAGGCGGCCAAGGAGCTTTCCAAAGAAAAAGTCCAGGCGACGATTCTCACCACCATGACATTGGACGACTGCCGTGAGCGCCTGAAGAAAGCGGGCGATGAAATGACGAAGTTCTTGGCCGCTCTGCACAAAACCGAGGTACGCGTCGTGACGGTACGCATTACGGCCAAGGAACAGGAAGTAAAATTCGATTTCTTGGTGAGGGTCACCAACGGCCGGCCCCGCGTGGTTGGCCTGTACCCGTACGATCAGAAGGCCAAATGAGCGTCGGCGTTGTCGCGAGACGGGCCGCGTGCCACAATAGTTGCGGGCAATCCTAACCCATCGCAACGGAGAGAGACATGGCCTTCAGCAAGGCGGCCAGCCTGGCGGAGTTGCCGCCCGGCAAGGCGCGGCAGGCGAGTGTCAACGGCAAGACCATCGGCCTATACAACGTGGGCGGCACCATTTACGCCATCGGCGACACCTGCCCTCATCGTGGCGCACCGCTCTGGGAAGGCGAACTGGAAGGGAGCGAGCTGACCTGCCCCTGGCACGGGGCCCGCTTCGACCTCACGAGCGGCGCGACATCTCTGCCCGCCCGCCCAGACCGGTGTCCCCAGCTACAAGGTGCAGGTGGTGGGCGACGAGATTCAGGTAGACGTGTGACTGGGGACAAGACGAGCCGGAAGCGTGAGCGACGGGTTCGGCTTGAACCGTCGCTCATGCTTCCGGCTCGTCCGGGAGTCCCTAATCGATGCGCTGGAACCGCCAGACCGGCACGTGCGGCGGCAGCACGCCGGCGTAATAGGCCTCGGGCCCGATCGTGTCGCGCAGCTTCTGCAGGGCGTGGCGGCGAACGGTAACATAGTAATAGTCGCAACGGGCATCGCGGACGTTGTCCCAGATTTGATAGAGCCGATCCGCTTCCTGGGCGGCCTCGCGGAATTCCCACCAGTGCACCAGCTCGACGGCCTGGCGCGTCTCCATGTGCTGGCGGTAGGCCCGGTTAAAGGCCAAGAGCTCGCCGACCACCGTGCGGTCCGGAAAACGCTGGCAATCGCTCACCGGGGGCGCATTGGCCAGCTCGTGGTAGCGGCGCTGCAGCAACTTCAGGTCCGCCGTGAAGTCTTCAGGACGGGTCAGGACGTAACGCTTCTCGCGATCGTCGAGGATCTCCCACTGGAGGGCCACTTTTTGGAGGGCAGGCCCCACGGTGGCGAACAGTTGCGGGCGGATGGCGACGTCCTTATCGGCGGGGGCCGTCAGCAGGGCCGCGGCAAGCAGGTACTGGATAGGTAACATGCCTCTTCTCCGTGAGGTCGGCGCGGAGCCTCCGTGTCCGGGAAGCAGTCCCCGGTCAAGCAGAGGTGCCGTCGGACCTCGGCCTGGGTTGTACGGGTCAGGAAACTGTCGGCCCGAAAGGAGCTAAGCCCGAGGCGGAAACTGGTAGGACGCCTCGGTCGGGCGTGAGCAGCCCGTCGCCCCCCTTCTCGATCAAAGGTGCCTTAAAACCATTCGATCCTTCGGTGTCAAGTCTAACTCACGCCCGCAGTCTGTCAAACGGAGTTGACGGATCGAATTATTCCTGGCCGACAGTCCATTCCGCTAGGGCAAGCACCTGTTCCGAGCGGTGCTGCCTGCGTTCTGTTGGGCAAAAAGCAAACGCTATGCCAAGTACGCCCCCACCGTCTTCAGCCAGGCTCGCTGCCGTCGGAAACCTTTGATGCCTATCGACTAAGGGCGAATGCCGCCCTTGGGGCCGTTGTCCGTGTCGGGCCAGCAGTGCCTGAGATCGATACACGCGATGCCGCAAATAACTACAGTAGCGGATAGGGAGTAGAGAAAACTATTTCTGAAGCGCGATAAGCGCCGTTGCCGATACTGTTTTAGCAGTGCGCGCGGCGAGGCCCACGCCTCGCTCCGCCGATCGGGGGAGCAAGGCGTGGGCCAGGCACAGTTGAAGATTGAAAGGGTGTAAAGCCTATTTCAATCTTCCTTATCTACGGACGTTGTATCCCCGGGGGCCGGGCCGAAGCCCGGCCCCCGGTCCGACACAAGCTCCACTGCGAAGCACCCGCCGGAGTGGCCGACCCAATAACCACTGGACCCGGCGAGTTGGCTGCCTCTACCCAGGAGGGCGGGTAGTGCCGGTTTCCCGCAAACCCGGCACGCAGCAGAGCTCGGCTAGACGTTCAGCGGCTCCCCGGTGGGGCCGGCCGCTGCCTTGATTGTTCGTGTGACGGGGCGGGCCTATAATCCATCGCGGTCGTGCTGTCAAGCTCACGTTTGCTGCCCCGGTCGCGATACCCGGCCCGGGCCACTCGCGACAACGGAGGGGCGTATAGCTGCCGGCTCGGTCGAGGGGAAGACGAAAAATCGCGGCGGCGCAGCTTACGCCTTTTGCAGCTCGTCAAGCAGGATTTGCTGAAGTAGATCGGCCCGGGCCTGGCCCTTGGTTTCCTTCATAACGCGGCCCTTGAGGGCATCGGCCGCCTTGACCTTTCCGTTCTTGAAGTCGGCCACTGCCTTGGGATTGGCGGCCATGGCCTGGCGCACCAGCTCGCGCAGACGGGCCTCGTCGGCCACCACCTGGAAGCCGAGCCGGGCGATCGCCGCCCCGGCCGATTCGCCGCCGTCAAGCATGGCCGCATAGACCTCGCGGGCCCGTTGCATGTTCAGTCCCGAGGTCCGCACTTCCTGAATCAGTTCGCCCAGGGCCAGGGCGGAGATCGGGAATTTGGCGATGGCCGCCTTGCGCTCGTTCAGCGTCTTCAGCACTTCGTTGGTGACCCAGTTGCTCGCGGCCTTGGCATCGCCGCCGATCCGGGCCGTCTCCTCGAAGTAGGCGACAAAGGCCCGCCCTTCTCGGGACAGAACGCTGGCGTCGTACTCCGACAGGCCATATTGCCGCCGCAAGCGCACGAACTGGTCCGCCGGCAGCTCGCCCAGACTGGCGCGAGCCGCTTGCAGCATGGCATCGCTGACGACGATCGGCACCAGGTCCGGCTCGGGGAAGTAGCGGTAGTCGGCGGCCTCTTCCTTGCGACGCTGCACGACCGTGCGGCCGCGGACATCGTCCCAGCCGGCCGTCACCTTGCTCACGCCCGGGTCGCCCAGCTTCTTCCCGTCGCCCTGGAACTGCTCGTACTGCCGCTGCGCCTCGTAGCGGATGGCCTTCTCGACCGCACGGAAGCTGTTGAGGTTCTTGATCTCGACGATGGGCGTGGCGGCGAAACCAGCGGCATCGGATGGCATATGAGCATTGACATTGGCATCGCAGCGCAGGCTTCCTTCCTGCATCTCGCAGTCGCTGACGCCCAGCTCGCGGAGGAGCAGTCGCAGCTTTTCCAGATAGGTTTTGGCGTCTTCGGGGGCCGAGAGTTCTGGTTTGCTGACGATCTCCAAGAGCGGCGTGCCGGCCCGGTTCAGGTCCACCCGGCTGTCGCGACCGCCGCCCTGTTCGTCGTGCAGCATCTTGCCGGCGTCCTCCTCCAGATGAACGCGGATAATGCCGACCGACTGGGGCCCCGCGGCGGTGTCGATGTCGAGATGGCCCTCGGAGCTAAATGGGAGGTCGTACTGGCTAATTTGATAGTTCTTTGGCAGATCGGGATAGTAGTAGTTCTTGCGGTCCCACTTGGTGAAGCGGGCGATGCTGCAATTCAGGGCCAGGGCGGCACGCAGGGCCAGGTCGAAGGCCTGGCGATTCATGACGGGCAGCACGCCGGGCATGCCGATGCAGATGGGGCAGGTGGCGGAATTGGGCGGCAGGCCGAACTGCGTGGAGCAGCCGCAGAACAGCTTGGTCTGCGTCAGCAGCTGGACGTGGACTTCCAGGCCGATGACGATGCGATAGGGAAGGTCTGGCATGTGCATTTACGAAGGGTTCAGGAACCAAGCGCAGCAGCGCCCGGCATCACACGCGCCCCGCAAGCTGGGCACGGGCTTCGGTCTTGATGCGGGCGCCTGGTCCGACGTACAGAGCCACCGCCTTGAGCCGCAACTGCCAGTTTCCGTCGAAGCTGGGCTCGCCCGGCACATGATCGCAGAAGACGCGCAAAGTCAGGTCGCCGGAGAAGGAGAGCGTCAGGTCACACGCGGCAGTCGTTACAGCCACGGCCTCGACCCGGGCCCCTACCAGCCGCTGCAAGTGGGTCGTTACACTGGCATCCGCATCGTCGGAGCTTGTCAGCGGTCCGTCTGCCCCGTCGAGCCTCCAGGCACACCAGACCAGAAGACTAGCCTCCCCTTCGAACTGGCGAAATTCCTCCGACTGCGCGGGGTTATTAATGGGCCGCGCCCGCCGCAGCTTGTCTCCGAGCGACAGTTGAAATGTCGGAAGCGTGCAACCGCCACAACTTACGTACCAGCAGCGCAGACCCTGGATCGACTGAACGAGGCCGTTTACGTCCACCGTGTGGTTATTGTCCATGATTCGGCTACTTATTGGGGTACAGCTTCTTGATTTCTTTTGCGACCTCTCGAATTTCGTCCACGGATAGCTCCCGTCCGGTAATTTCATCGTGCAGTAATCGTCTTTGCTCCCGGGAGAGGCCCTCTTCGCTCACAATGCGGTCGATCTCGCGGATGTCGGCTTTTCTCATTGTGAGCGCTGGGGCGGGATTTGCCAACCGAGATCGACCTCCGCGAAACCAG
Source organism: uncultured Planctomycetota bacterium (assembly GCA_963827935.1). Classification (GTDB taxonomy): domain Bacteria; phylum Planctomycetota; class Planctomycetia; order Gemmatales; family Gemmataceae; genus DATFNV01. The sequence continues at coordinate 947,570 of CAWHCN010000011.1, forward strand.
CTTCGCTCAAATCACGAATACGTCCCGCACCGCCATCTTGAAACCGGGAATCACATCCTCGACGGTCAGCGTGTCCTGCGGGCCGAAGACTTGTGGTGCCTGGCCGGGGCGGTAGGCGGTCACCGTTTGTGCCGCTGGATCAGCGACCCAAACGACGAGGACGCCGGCGGTGAGGTAATCGTTGACCTTGTGATCGACCATCGGTTGCGTGTCGTTCTTGCTGCGCACTTCGAGGACGAGCGTGGGGATGGTTTCCAGATACCCTTCGGGGGAAAGCTGGATGGGGAGAGAGGCGCTTGCAATGAATGTGGCATCGGCGCCAACGACTCGGTCGGGGTGGCGCCGCAAGAGAATGCCAACATCGCCAGAGGCGGCTACTCCCAGGCCACGGTGCTGGCCTTGGACCTTAAGCTGAGTGCCAACGTTCAGTTCGACGCTGCCATGGACGAAGCCGGGAGGGGACATGATAATCAGCTCGCCATTGTCGAGTTCGTAGACGACCGGGCCAGACGGCAATTCGGACGGCATGGCTGCGAGGTCAGCGGCGGTGAGCAGCCGTGGAACCGCTGCGGTCGAGGGGGGGGCAGTGGCAAGGACAACCATCGGTATTCCCTCCTACAGGGGTGCCGTCATTCTACACCGCCGCCCGCCGCGTGTGCCAGTCGGTGGCCCGCTCGTACATGCGGGCCGCGCGCAGCAGTTTCTCTTCCTCGAACGGTGCCGCCTGGAGCTGCAAGCCGATCGGCAGGCCGCCCCTGGTGAAGCCGCAGGGGAGGCTCAGGCCACAAATGCCCGCGAGATTGGCGCTGATGGTGTAGATGTCAGACAGGTACATCGCCAGCGGGTCATCGGCCTTGGCGCCAATTGGGAACGCGGGCGTGGGTGCCGTCGGCCCGGCGATCACGTCGCAGTCGGCGAAGGCGCGGTCGAAGTCGTCCTTGATGAGCCGCCGCACCTTCAGGGCCTTGAGATAATAGGCATCCTTGTAGCCGCTGGAGAGGGCATAGGTGCCGAGCATGATGCGGCGTTTGACCTCGCGGCCGAACCCCTCGCCGCGCGTGCGGCAATACATGGCCACCAGCCGGCCGTATTTCGCGGCCAGCTCCTCACTGACTTCCTCGGCCCGGTGGCCATACTGCACGCCGTCGTATCGGGCCAGGTTGCTCGACGCCTCCGCTGTCGCCACCAGGTAGTAGGTAGCCACAGCGTAGGGACTGGCCGGCAGCGAGACCTCCTTGATCGTTGCGCCCGTCTCTCGCACTCCCGGATCGCCGCGCGGACCGCCTGCTCCACCTCGGCATCGAGGCCGCTGCCGAAGTATTCCCGCGGCACACCGATGGTCAAGCGGTCCAGCGCTTGCTCGACCGTCTGGGAATACGCCGGCACCGGCGCATCGACGCTGGTGCTGTCGAGTGGATCATGCCCGGCGATGACTTCGAGGAGCAGGGCCAGGCCGCCGACCTCCCGGGCGAACGGCCCGACCTGGTCCAGAGACGAGGCGAAGGCGACCAGGCCATAGCGAGAGACCCGGCCGTAGCTCGGCTTGAGGCCGGCAACGCCGCACAGGCTGGCCGGCTGCCGAATCGATCCGCCGGTGTCGGTGCCGAGGGAAAGCGGCACCTCGCCGGCCGCCACCGCCGCCGCGCTGCCGCCGCTCGACCCGCCGGGAATGCGCGTGAGGTCCCACGGGTTGCGCGTCACCTGGAAGGCGCTGTTCTCGGTGGACGAGCCCATCGCGAACTCATCCATGTTCGTCTTGCCGAGCAGCACGGCATCGGCCTGCCGCAGCTTGGCGATGACCGTGGCGTCGTAGGGCGGATGGAACTTGGCCAGCATCTTGCTGCCACAGGTCGTCGGCTGGCCGCGAACGCAAAGCACGTCCTTGACGGCGATCGGGAGTCCAGCCAGGCGGCCGATCGGCTCGCCGCGCTGGCGCCGTGCATCGACGGCACGCGCCTGTTCGAGGGCGCCGGCTTCAGCGACGTGCAGAAACGCCTGGACCTTCGGCTCGCGCTCGCGGATTACCTGGAGGAATGCAGTCGTAAGGGCCTCGGACGTGACCTCACCACGGTTCAGCGCGGCGACCAGGTCGGCGGCGGTGCGATCGATCATGGGTTTGCCGAATGTCCGAACCGCCGCCCGCTGGGCGGCGGCTAAACGGGGACTATTCGAGGACGGCCGGCACGCCGTAGAAATCGCCCTGCCGGTCCGGCGCATTGGCCAGCGCATCGGCGACCTGCAGCGAGGGTCGCGGCTCGTCGGGCCGGAAGACGTTGTGCAGGGGCAGGGCGTGGGCCAGCGGCTCGACGCCGTCGGTATTGACCGCCTGAAGCTGGCCGACGTACTCGACGATGGCTGTCAGTTGCTGCGTCATGGCCGCCAACTCGGCCTCGGAGAGCTCCAGACGAGCCAGGTGGGCCACCCAGCGGACTTGGTCGGCAGTCATCGGCGTTAGATTTTTGGCATCGTGAATGGCTTCTGTTTCTGCGGACGGCGGACCCGGCCGCTGCGGATGCACTGCACGCAGACGCGGGCCCGCTGCACCGAGCCGTTCAGCTCGATCTGGATGCGTTGCAGGTTCGGCTTGAAGGTGCGCTTGCTGGAGCCGGTGACCTTGCGGCCGATGCCGCCCAGGTACTTCGCCTTGCCGCGGTGCGTGTACTGGAAGCCGCCCACCGGTTTCTTGCCGCACACGGCACACTGCATGCCCATGACCGTCGTCTCCTGTGCAGACGCCTCGTCGCCCGTCGGAAGTGCCTACTATAGCGAGGGCTTGTGGACGCGGCAAGACCGCGGGGCCGCTCAGGGCGAGTCGATCAGCGGCCGCCCGTGCGTCGCCTGCCAGACCAGGGCGAGGCCCAGCACGCCGCCGGTCGCCAGGCTCACCACCGGCATGAACGGGTAGGTGCGGCCGCGCATCAGCAGCGGTCCCAGCAGGCGGCTGAGCAGCTTGGCCCCCAGGTAAAAAGCCACGATCAGCACCGGGGTGAGCAAGCTGGCGGCCGCGGCCAGGGCGGCCACGTCAGCCGGAGCCAGGCGGAACAGCCGATATGGCAACGGCACCCCTCCGAGGGAGAAGAGCGAGAAGCCCGCAATCAGCCCCCATTTCAGCGCCGGCACCTGCCACGGCACCCCGTCCGGCCCCTGGGCCTGGTAGATGTCGAACGCCAGCAGGGCGGGCACGAAGAGCAGCCAGATCTCGACGAACTCGCGCTGCGCCGACAACCGTTTCAGGTCCGACCAGGTGGCCACCGCGAACGATCCCAGCAAGAACGCCAGGCCCAGCTGCTGCCAGTAGGACAGGTTCAGGGAGAGGGTGAAGGCACGGGCGAGCCAGGGGGGAAGGTCCATAAAGGGAAACCCTAGAACAGGCTGCAATGCCCGCGATTACTTCCTCTTGCCGAGTTCACGCTCCACGGCGCGCCGGACTTGATTGCGGAGCTTGGCCCAGTCGTCCGGAGCCCGCTCTGGGTTCAGTGCCACCTCGACCCTAGCAGCGCGGTGCAGTGCCGGCAGCGTCTGCCTGAGTTCTAGCTATCTTACCGATGGAATGCACTTCCGAAAAGAATTGAGGCGCGACGCCGGGCGGGTGGAGGCGAGTCATGAATCGGACCAAGATGACCTATGGCCCGCTGGACCCCGTGTTGCGCTCCCTGGCATTGCCGATCCGAAGGTGTTCGATGCCCAACTCCAGAAGGGCGCTGACAGCTGTCAGCCGGCACGCATCGACAGCGGCGTCGGCCCAGCGGGCTTGGGGGGTGTGGTCGCGATCGACCTGGAAAACCAGGCCGTCTTGCACCGGAGGATGTACCGCGGGGCGATGGCCAATCCGCAGTCCCTGTCGCCCGGTCAGCGGGAGGTGACGTGGGCTGAAGGCGGGGCGATGCGGATGATCGGGTCGGCAACCCAAGAGCGCTGGCGGTGGTCGCAGTCGCGTGCCGCCTGCAAAGAGGGGGCTACCGGGCCGATCAGGTCTTCCAGGCCATTCTCGCGGCCATGGGGTAGCCTGCTGCGGGCTGGGAAGGTCTGGGCATGCGGCCGATGGCCTGTACGGCACCAGCGCCGCCGGAGGGACGTGTGGGCATCGAATCGAGCTGCGTCCGCTGCGTCCTCTTTTATCTCTCCCTGAGGCTGGAAGGCGCTATGGTAGCCCGATGGCGGGGATCGTCAATGTCCCTTAGCGAGAAGTCGGTGGTGGCCAGATTCTCTTCAAGTGCATCCAAGATGTCGAAGTAGTCATCCTCGGGATAAAGCTCACGGACATCTTGCCCCAGAATCAGCAGGGTATACCGCCAGTGCAAATCGACCAGAAGCTTGATCGCCGCATCGACTTCGGCCATGTTAATCGGCCGGCCAATTCGCCGTCGATCTTGCTCGCTATGAGCGTAGACTTTATCGCCGCGGCACCTGATCTGCTTGACAGCTTTCCGCAGCGCGGTGATATCTTTTCTGGCTCTTCGCGTTTTTTAGTGGGTAACTTTCGGCCCAGGAAGGGACAAATCCCCGCTTTCCCCGAGGAAAACCGCCTTCCCCGCGGAGCAAAAAGCTGCCATGCTGACACGATGGCCATCTTCAAGCTGCTCCATGACCTCTACCGGTTTCCTGGCTTCGTCCCTCTGGCCCAGGTCCGGGGCCTCTTCGGGGACCCCCACGCCGTCGTTATCACCCTGCGGCATGCCGAAAAAAACGCGCTGCGGCGTCTGCGGCCAGGAGTATTACAGCCACTACGACAAACGGACCCGACGCGTCCGCGATCTCTCCTGCGGCGACAAACGCGTCTACCTCACCTTCCGCCTCCGCCGCGTCCAGTGCTCACGGTGTGGCGGCGTGAAGAACGAGGGCCTCGACTGGCTGGCCGACAACCCGCTCTACACCAAGCGGTTCGCCTTCTTCGTGGGCCGTCGCTGTCGCCAGACGCCCATCAAGGAGGTGGCCGAGGAACTCTTCCTCGATTGGCACGCCGTCAAGGAGTTGGACAAGCAGTACATGCGCGCAGCTTCGCCGGGTCGGCACCCCGGCGCCCCGGGTCATCGGCATCGACGAAATCGCCGTCGCCAGGGGGCACCAGTACCGCATCGTCGTCAGCGACCTGGAGCGTGGTCGTCCCATCTGGTTTGGCGGCGTGGACCGTTCCGAGGCCAGCCTGGACGAGTTCTTTGCCTGGCTGGGCCCAGAAAAATGCGGCAAAATCCGCGTGGCGGTCATGGACATGTGGCAGGCGTTCCGTAACTCCACCCTCAAGGAGGGGAACGCTCCCCAGGCCACGATCGTGTACGACAAGTTCCACATCCTGATGCACCTGGCCGAGGCGATGGACCAGGTGCGCAGGCGGGAATACGCCCGCGTGTCGGGCAAGGACCGGCGCTTCATCAAAGGGCAGAGGTACACGCTTTTGTCTCACTGGGAAAACCTCAACGCCACGGGGCGGGAAGCCCTGACGCTGTTGTTCAAGGCCAACCGCCGGCTGAACAAGGCGTACCTCCTCAAGGAGTCCTTCGATCAGCTCTGGGACTACTGGAGCCCCGGCTGGGCCCGGCGTTTCTTCGACCAGTGGCGTGCCGCGTTGCGCTGGCAACGTCTGGAGCCCTTAGAGCGCTCGCCCGCATGGTGGCAGCGCACTGGGACGGGATCGAGGCCTATTGCCGCGCGGAGAACAAGGTGCCGTTGGGTTTCGTGGAAGGCATCAACAACAAGATCCGTGCCATCCAGAGGCGGGCGTACGGCTTCCGGGATGAGGAGTACCTCCGGCTGAAAATCCTGACCTGCATGCTCCCAAAACTGTGAAAAGTACCCACCAAAAAACGCGAAGACCCTCTTTTCTGATTCGCCTACGGGAGATTCTCTCGCCCGGTTCGTCACGAGCAACGTAATTGAAGGTACGATCAACAGCCCCGATGTATACTGCGGGATGCAAATGCTTCATGTGCCGCTTGTATATTCGCCGCTGACGCGATCTCGTCAGAAGATGATTGTTTATCCTCAAGTCTTCCAAGAGCACAACAAGGGTGGTGACGAGCTTCGGATCTCCTTTTTTCGGCGGATTCGGTCTTTGTTTGTCAGTGAGTCTCCTGATGGTCAGGCAGGCATAGGCGTAGTACCCTTGAACCATCCAGCGGGCTAGCTCTGCTCCAATTTCCTTCCCGCGATAGGGCTCAACCGCCTTCATCAGCTCGTGGAAGTGCTTCTGCTGAAGGGCAAGTTCGACGAGTTCGCCCTTGATGCGTTTAAGCCACTTACCCCATTTGATGAACAGGCTGTGGGTGGGCATCGTGATTCTCTGCCGTTTAAGGGTTCCCTGCGAGCTTGTCCAGAACCGCTAGAGATCCCCAGTTGATTCGCTTCGCGTTGATCTCGACGTTTTGACTGACCGAGGCCAGCCATTCGCGGCGTTCGTGGTAGAAGACGAAACGAACTGCGCCACTCGCCACACGTCGATTGAACTCGCGAATTATCTCCTTCTCTCCCAGAATGACCATGCCATCATCCCCGGGCTGGTAGCTGCCGTGAATCGCTAGATGACTTGAGATCGGGAAGACGAGTTCAGCCACGGGAGACGACAGGCCAACACTCTCGAAAAAGTGTGCGGGGTTGTCGCTGGTGAGAAAGAAGCGACTTTCCATCAGACTTCACAGCGCCGCGTCATGAAGTAGATCAACTCTATCATTTCGGGACGCGGCCAGGGTGTTCTGAGCTGCTCGATCATCTCTATCGGCGGCTCCTTCGAGAACTTATCCTTGGCCGCGTCAACTTCGGCGAGCTTGGCGTCGATGCGTGCCCTTTCGATATTCTCGGCCTTGCCGAGTTGCTCAATCGCTTCTTTCACCTCGGCAACGGTGCTCTCCAGGACGCCGGGCATCATGGCGTAACCGTCTCTACGATGCTTCGGACCTCGCTTGAGCATCGTGGCGATGTAGAGGGCCAGATGCGCGCCTAACGCGCGTCAATCGGCTTGCCCACCCGCAGCATTTCAATTGCGGCATGCCGGGTGTTCGATGTCTTGCGCAAGTTGCTCTTCGACTTCTTGGCTGTAGTAGCCGTGTTCCTGAGCGGCTTTGGCAACGCTCGGATTGGCGAACAGACCAGTTTTCTTGTCGTACTGCCAGATCCTCCCCGGCGTGTCGGGATGGCAAAAGCCATGTAGGAGCTTGCGCGGGGTGTAGTGATGGCCCATGACGCCCTCGTCCGTTTGCGTTCCGAATCGCTACTTCAATTCGGACCCTGCCATGCACCGAAAGTTCGCCCTTGTTCGTTCAGAAAAACCGGGGCACCTCACACAACTTCGTGAGCCATATTGGCTTCCGTCGATATTTCCGCATTCCAGCGCGGCATTACCTTCTTCAGCTTTCCTCGCCGCCTCGCCACGGGACGACCCGCCCTCACCCGAAGTCCCGCGTGGAATGCCTCGCTCGCCACCGCCCAGTCGGCTCGCCGCAGAACGCGAAATGGGGACAGGGTGAATTTCCGTATGAATTCACCCTGGTTTTTTGCCCGCGATCTGGCTGTGTGGCCGCCGTGGCAGGACCTTTCGCCCCGGCGATCCGTGTGCTCCAGGTGCGCAGTGGCTCCAAGTCCTTGTGGTCGTTACTGTGCCCCTCGCCAAGTCAAGGAACTGGGCGCGGTGCTTGTCCTTGTCCTATTTGTCCAGGTAAAACGCCGTCCACTGGCCGCAGACAGCACAGAGCTGCACGCTCGGGAGCGGCGTCAGGGGCAGGGCGTCGCCGGCGGGGGTCCGCACCCGCACGGGCGGGAGAAGCGGCCCGGCGGTGGCGGGTTGATGGCCGTGGTAGAACGGCAGCGGCGACTTCTCGCCCCAGGTCAGGAGTTCACCCTTCGGCCCGTCCAACTCCAGCGCCAGCGATTCCAGCAGGGGCCGGCACAGGTCGAAGGCGTCGTGGAGGCGGCCAAGCCTGGTCCGTTGTCGAGTAGTGCAAAAGGCGCGGGGGTTGAAGCGATTCGGGTTCCGATGCCTCCTGGCATGAAACGCTCACGGCGGCTCGCGTCGCAAGAGTGGCTCAAAACCAGCCTGCTCGAAATGATGGTCGTGGGCCAGGGCCCGGACGAGGCCGCGGTCCGACATCACAACAAACGAGATACAGTCGGTCAGCGACCACTCCTTGTCGGGTCTTTGTGCGTGGAGCTGCAACCCTCTCTCGAAAAGATCGTTGCGGGCGGGAACCACCTCGTAGCCGGGTGCGGCGCGAATGAAGTGGAGGAGGGCGTGGGCTTTGGGGCGGTCCACCGGCTGGGAGAGGGCGTTGACCGTCTCGAGGAGCACGTATTCCGTAACGAGCAACGGTTCCGCAACAGCCGCCGCCCAGGCCTGGGCGCGCCCGTGGAGTGCGTCGCGCGGCTGGCACAGAGCAACAAGAAACCCGGTGTCCACTCCGATCATGTCTTTTTCGGTGTGCCGTACAAGTAATGGTCATGCTGGGCGGCGCCGTCGGTCGGCCATTGCGGATTCTCGGGGAACCGCGCCAGCAGGTCAGCAAGCCCGACCAGGGGATGATCGGCCGGCTCCCCGGTCCCGGGTGCAGGAAGAGTGATCACCAGCTCGCAGCCGACGGGCAAATCGACCGGCCCGTCGGGAACGAAGACGCGACCGTCGAAACGAGCCTTGACTGTGCTCATGAATACCTCCCCGCCTCCATTATAGTCGCCTTGCCGAAGAGTGGCGTCGCGCGAACCGTCGTGGCGCAAGACCTCGGCGTGGTCCTCAGCTTCGCGGCGCCGGGACGGGTTTACCCTGTTTGGCTTCGTAAAGCTTGATCTCTTGCAGATACTCGCGCATCATCATCCGGTACGATCGCCGAACGCTCGCGAGGTGCTCGGGATCGAGGTCGGTGCGCTTGTCGATCTGCGCGAGGCGGCGTTCCAGGTCCGCCAGTTTCTCCTTGGTTTGCTCATAGCCGGGCGGCGTCAACGGCTCGGTCATAGAGATCACCTCCACAACGCCCTTGGGTCGTTTCTTGCGGTCGGTGGCAAACTGCCGGGTGGCCCAGGCTTCATAATCCGCGTCGTCGGCCGCCACGATGAGTTGCAGAAACGCCCACACCAGGTCTTCGCTATCCAGCTTCGGACCCTGCCGAAGATAACCGGGACCGGGCAGGAACACCACATCCACATCATTGGGCGCAATTTGCGGGTGACGAAGCTGCCGTTCACCAACAGCCGGCGAACTCCTGCCTTCCTGGCCGATTCGATGAAGAGGAGCAACTCGCTCATCTCCGCTTCTCGTTCCTCCGAGCCGCTGCCGAAACACGCGGTCAGTTCTTCAGTTGCGCAGAGGTGGATGCCGGGCGGCAAGTTGCCATGATCGTCAAAAGGGGGCAACATGCCACATCGCCGGCTGGCTTGTCCCCATACCGGGAATCATTATGACTCATTGTACTAACGCCGTCCACTGGCCGCAGACGGCACAGAGCTGCACGCTCAGGAGCGGTGTCAGGGGGAGGGCCTCGCCGGGGGGGGGTCCGCAGCCGCACGGGCGGGAGAAGCGGCCCGGCGGCTGGCGGGCAGGTGGCCGTGGTAGAACGGCAACGGCGACTTCTCGCCCCACGTCAGGAGTTCACCCATCGGCCCCGCCGACTCCAGCGCCAGCGATTGGCCGGCGACGACGGGCCCAGGGGAAGGTCTCCACCGCGAACGATCCCAGCAAGAACGCCAGCCCCAGCCGCTGCCAGTAGGACAGGTTCAGGGAGAGGGTGAAGGCGGCGGGCGAACCAGGGGGGAAGGTCCATGCAGGGAAACCTCGTAACAGGCTGCAATGCCCGCGATTACTTCCTCTCGCCGAGTTCACGCTCCACGGCTTGCCGGACTTGATTGCGGAGCTTGGCCCATTCCTGCGGGGGTCGTTCAGGGTCTAGCTTCACCTCGACTCGTAGCAAATCGGCCAACTCAATCGCCACGAAGTCCCTCACGTGAAGCTTTTCATAGGTGAATCCGGCACACGGTCCTTCGTACTTCTTGCTGGACTCCGTATCCCGAAACCCGTCGTCCGCAAGAAAACCGGCCAGCAGCCGCAACCGCTCCGAGCGATGGCGCTTGTCTCGCGGATCAGCGAAATTGTTCAGCAACTCCATCCGAAACCCCACCGCCGCGCGTTTCGCGACCTTCTCCAGGGCCGGCCAGACCTGCGGGTCGTCACACTCGATGGCGAGCTGGCCGAAGTGGGCCTCGGGGGATCTCCAGTAGGGGCCTGCCACGTCGTCGGGGAGCGCCTTGATCGTCGCCAGCAACAGCGCGTCAAACCGCTTCTGGTCCAGTTCCTTGATGGCCCAAAAGGCGGGGAGGCGATGCCGGTTGTCCTTGTGCCCGCCGGCGTGCAGGAATAGATCGAGCTTCTCCTTGGCCCCCAGCTTGCTCTTGTTTACCGCATCGGCAAGCGGCCAACTCGCCAGCTCCGGGCGCTTATCAAGGAGAGTCCGGTAGAGCGCGGGGATGTGATTGGGATACTTGACCACGATGAGGCGTAGTTGCTGGGCGTTGACCTGTCCGTCCTCGTCTTCCTTGATGTCGCGCGGCAGGACGTGGTCCAGCAGGTAGCGCTCCTCCCCGGCCTTGCGGGCCTCGTCCCACCACTTCTTCGCCTCGGCCTTCGCGAGGCGGTCTGTCTGGCCGCGGCGCCCAGCCCCACCGATTTCATGCCCGGCCAAGTTCTCCAGCAGGATACTAACCATCTCACCTACTTGGACGTTCCAGGGTACGACCATCACCCCTCCCAGCATGGCCCGCGTCAGGCGGTCGTCGTCGAGGTGCTCGATCAGCGCGGGAACGGCCTCGAAGCCCAACTCGGCGAGGCGCCAGTACCGGTCCTCGGGTCCGTAACGGCCGGGGGCCCGCGTGTACCCCGTGTAATCAACGAGGTCGTCAATCAGCGCCTCGACGCTGCCGGGCTTCGCCTTGCTCGGGACGAGGGCCAGTTCGAGCGACCGCAGCAGCGCCCGGTTGCGCTCGGCGTCGAACTCCTTGTCCCTGCCGATCAGCTCCTTGAGGCGCTTGGCCATCGGGGCGCGGTCCACCTTCGGCCGCGTCAGCTGGTCCTTCCAGTAGTACCACGCCGCCTGGATAAGCGCCTGCCTGGGTGAGACCTGGGCGTCCTTGCGGTCTTGTTCAAGGAGATACTCCGCGAGCTTCCGCCAGCCGTGCGCGTGGCACTGGATGGCGAGCCCCCATCCTTTCCTGTAGACCAGATCCTTGACGGCGTCAGGCTCCGGCTTAACTTCCTGCGCCTTCTGGTTCCATCCCATCGGCCGCTCGCAGGTTCCGTCCAGGACCGTCCAGGATCCCGAATCGTTTCTCTGCTTGAGCATGAAGCCCAGGCCGTACACCTGCTTGACTTTGCCGTTGGCGAGGCCCATTCCGTACGCCTCGTAGCGCACCAACGGGGCGTCCTTCGGGGGCAGCGGCAGGCCAAACGCGCGGTAGTCGATGAGCAGTTGTTCCAGGGTGTTCTCGATCACGGCCGCGATGTCACCGGCTCGGCGGCGGACCTCCGGATCCTTGCTATCGTTCGCGGCCGCGCAGGGCCTCGATGGCCGGGGGCCCGATCTTTTCGAGCTGCCGGCTTGCGGCCTCACGCTCGTTGAACTGATCGCTGCCGAGTTGCCGAATCAGGCGCTCGACTTGGCGCGGTCGGGAGTCTCCTTTGGAGGTGGAGCGGGCTCGTCGCCGCGGGACTCAGCCGGAAGGATCAGGGCAAAGGCCAGCAGGAGCCACGAAAGTAGCCACCTTCGGAGCATGGGTCACCTCAATTTCGTGAGGACGACATGCCATCGCATGATATGACGCGTATGGTTGTCGCCACCGCCCGAGCTAGCCGTAATTGTAACCGCTGAAGATACCACTGCGTTGGGCCGCCGGCGACGATTTTCTTGGGGCCATTGGCGAACAGGGCCCCCGGCGCCGAAGGGGCCCGTCATAGCGATCCCGCACACATCGGACTTCTGTTCAACCTGGCGCTTTTTGCCGAAGTGCGAGTAAACGACCGCCGAACCCGTTCTCTGGAGCGACCCGAGCTTTCCTATCGGGAATCTGATCATACAACACAGCTGTCATGGATGGCGTGTTGCTCCCACCTCTGGAGGCGGTGTCCGCAAGCGCGGCTTTGACCGCGCTGGTTGCGCGGCGTTTGGCAGAAGTGGATCAGTTGCGCGCCGAAGTGTCCAGCCTGCGGCGTGAGAATTTGGAGTTGCGGCAACAGGCCGGGTATTGGCGGAGCCGACACGCCGATGCCGTGGAGCGAATCGCGGCGTTGGAACAGGAAAACGAACAGCTCCGCGGCGAGAATCGCAAGCTGCAAGCCGAACGCTTTGGACGCCGCTCCGAGAAGCACTCCGGTAGCGACCGCTCCAACGATCTCGATGACCCCACGCAAGCCAAGCCGAAACGCCAACGCGGTCGCCAACCCGGTCAGCCCGCTCCAAAGCGCCGCGATTACAGCCACCTGCCCACTCGTGAGCAGTTCATCGACCTGCCCGCAGCGGACCAGAACTGTCCGCAGTGTGGCCTGCCGCTGAAAGCGTGCGGCAGCGAAGATTCGGAACAGCTCGAAATCGAAGTCAGCGTCTATCGCCGCGTGATCCACCGGCGGCGGGGCCAGCGGACTTGTGGCTGTCCGGGGCCGCGCACGGTCACGGCGCCGCCAGCGCCCAAGTTGATCCCTAAGTCGCTGCTGGGCGTATCGGTGTGGGTGGAAATCCTGCTGGACAAGTTCGCCAGTTATCGGCCGACGCAACGGTTGCTCGAGCAATGGCGGTTGTTGGGGCTGGACCTGGCGGCGGGCACCGTCACCGATGGGTTGCAGCGGTTGGAGCCGCTGTTTGCGCCGATCATGGAAGCACTGCGGCAACGCAACCGCCAGTCGCACTATAAGCAGGCCGATGAGACCCGCTGGCTGGTCTTCGTGGAACAGCAAGGCAAGGTGGGCTTTGGTTGGTGGCTGTGGGTCTTCAACAGCGAAGATACCGTGGTGTACCTCCTGGATGACTCGCGTAGTCATCAAGTACCGGAAGATCATTACCCGTCCCAGGCGGGCGGCGTGCTGATGGTGGATCGCTACAGCGCTTATAAAGCCATGCTCCAGGTGAAGAATGGCACGCTGATGTTGGTGTTCTGCTGGGCGCATGTCCGCCGCGACTTTGTGCGTGTGGGCAAGGGCTGGCCCGAGTTGAAGCCCTGGGCCTTGGCATGGCTGCGACGCATTCGCGACCTGTATCGGTGGAATCGACAACGACTGGCCCAGCCGACGGACCTTGCTGGGCAAGCCGGCTTGGAGCAGGCCGTCGCAGCCATGCGGCAACAACTCGACCTCGAATTGGCCGCTCCTGACCTGCGTATGCCCGTAGACAAGGCGTTAACCAGCCTGCAAGAACATTGGTCGGGTTTGACGCAGTTCGTCGCTGACCCACGCATCCCGATGGACAACAACCTTTCGGAACGACGCTTGCGTGGGCCGGCTTTGGGGCGGAAGAACTATTACGGTTCGGGAGCCCTGTGGAGTGGCCGCCTGGCCGCGATGCTCTTTTCGATCTTGGCCACGCTCAAGCTGTGGCAGATCAATCCTCGGCTGTGGCTCAACTGGTATCTGCAAAGTTGCGCCGAGGCCGGGGGCCAGGTGCCCAACGACATCGAACCGTTCTTGCCCTGGAACCTGAACCAAAACCTGCGCGCGAAACTGGGCCTGACTTCCCCAGAGCAGAAAATCGACACCAGTTGATCCCAGATCCGCGCCTGCCATCCCACCCGCGGCAAACCCTGCTCTTCCCTCGACGAGCAAACGAGGGCAGTGCGCACCCGGAACGGGTTCGGCGGTTGTTTACAAGTGCGAAGGCGCATGTCATTATTTATCAATGGCTTGCGGTGTCAGCGCCAGGTTGAACAGAAGTCCCGGGCACTTCAGTTCAACCTGGCAGCGTGTGCGGTTCCGGCGGGCGGTCGGAGCTGCGCTCCCGAGGGCTACCATCTCCTGCCGGTCGCCTAAGAAGCGTCCAGGTGACTCGCCGCTGCTGAACTCCGCCCGTTCATCTCGCGCATTTTCCCCTGCTTCTCATCGCCCCCACGCCAGGTCCGGTTGTAACGCCCGCCCGCCGTTTGACTCTGGCCCAGGTCGTCGGTCCGCCCTTGTTCCGCGGACCCGTCCGGGTATAGTTTTGTAAGGATGTGGGCCAAAGTGGGTTGCGGTGGGAGCCGCTGAACATGAAAGCGGGCCATGGTTCTCACCGGCACCTATCCCCGAACGCTCGACGACAAGAAGCGGCTGGTGCTTCCGCGGCGGGTGCGGGAGTTACTCCGGGAGCCGACGACGCTGTTCCTGACGCCGGGGCCGGACCAGTCGCTCTGGCTGTATGCTCCGGAGGCGCTGGAACGGTTGGCGGCGCGATTGGAACAGACGCCGGCCGCCGATGCGATGGGACGGGTGTTTCAGCGGCTCTACTTCGCCCAGACCGAGGCCATCGAGGTGGATCGCAGTGGACGCATCCTGATCCCCGAACGCCTGCTCCAGCTGGGCGGATTGAAGCACGAGGTGGTCATGATCGGCGTTCGCGATCATCTGGAGCTGTGGGATGCGGAGCGCTGGCAGCAGTACCTGGCCGAGAACACGCCGCGCTTCGACAGCGTGGCCGAGGCGGCCTTCGCCCCGAAGTGACCGACAAACACCGACGAGGGGTCGTCATCGTGCGGGCGGCATGAGCAGATGTCGTTCGTGGGGTTGGGTTGGCAGATGACCCCTTGACCTGTTACCGCGGGCCTCCCCTGGGGGAGGCCCGCGGGTCTTTTTTCGGCATGGCTTGGAGGGGCTGGGTGGCACGCTCTGAGGTACTCCGAAGGGCGTGCAATCGGTGCAGCACGCCCTTCGGAGTACCTCAGAGCGTGCCACCCCTCCTTGAGCCATGTCCTATTTTCCCTCCGCCCCGATCGGCAGCCATGTCCGGCTCTTCTTCCAGCCCGACGCCGCGCCATGTTGCCGTCTTGCCGGCCGAAGCATTGCATTTTCTGGAGCCGGCTCCCGGGCAAACGATGGTCGATGCCACCGTCGGCGGCGGCGGGCATGCGGCCCTGATCGCGGAACGGCTGGGACCGACGGGCCGACTCATCGGCCTGGACCGCGATGAAGCGATGCTGGACCTCGCCCGCGCCCGGCTTGCCGGTCTGCAAGTCGAGCTGTTTCATACCAACTTCGACCGACTCCGCGATCTACTGGATGAGCTGCGCGTACCGGCGGTTGACGGGGTCCTGGCGGACCTGGGGTTCTGCTCGGACCAGATGGACGCGGCGGAGCGGGGCCTCAGCTTCAGCCAGCCCGGCCCGCTCGACATGCGGCTTGACCCAACGCAGGGGGAGCCCGCCAGTGCCCTGTTGCGGCGACTCAACGAACGCGACCTGGCCGACCTGATCTATCAGTTTGGCGAGGAGCGCTTCAGCCGCCGCATCGCCCGCCGCATCGTCGAGGTGCGCCGGATAAGGCCGCTGGAGACCACGGACGAGTTGGCCGACCTGGTCCGCCGCTGCATCCCCCGGCCACGCGGCAAGCGGCACGCCATCGACCCGGCCACCCGGACTTTTCAGGCCCTGCGCATCGCCGTCAACGATGAGCTGGGTGCCCTGGAACGGCTGCTGAAGCAGTTGCCCGCGTGCGTCAAGCCGGGCCGCCTGGCCGTCGTCATCAGTTTTCACTCCCTGGAGGATCGCCTGGTCAAGACGGCGTTCCGCGACCGGGCCGTCTGGGAAGTGCTGACCCCGAAGCCGGTGCAAGCGTCGGACGAGGAGGTGCAGGGCAATCCGCGGGCCCGCAGTGCCAAGGTGCGGGCGGCACGGCGCCGGGAGCCGGCGCATTCGATCTAGCACAACCGCTTCGCTTTTGCTACGACGCCGGTCCGCCGGCTCGAGCCCGGCTCGCCTCTTCCCGTCATGGAGGACCCCCCAACGTGACCCGCAAGACCCAGGTGGTGATGACCGCGGCCGCTGCGCTGACTGGACTCGCCGTGGCGACGGCCCTTTGGTTCACCCAGGATGGCAAGCCGCCGACCGAAGACACGCCCGCGCCGCCCCATTCGACCCGTCCAGCCACGGCGGAACCGAACAAGGAGGCACCGGTCGATCCGCACGTGATGGCCGAGGTGCGCGACGCGTATCGGAGTTCGCTGGCGGAAGGTGCTCCCCCAGGCATGTTGGAGCTGATCGGCGGCTTGGGTGCCCCCCGGCGCAATCGCCCGATCTGCCGCCCTTGCCGATGCCTGATCCGAATGTGAAGCCGGCCAAGTACGAGCCGATTCCATCGCCCGATCTGCCGCCCTTGCCGCCCGAGTTGACCAGGCCGCCGGAATTGCTGCCGCCGCCGGTCGAATCGCCGGCCCTGGAAGAAAAGGCGCCGGTGGTGCCGCCGGGCGATTTGCCGCCGCTGCCGCCGCTGCCCGAGGTGAAGGGATTGCGCGAAGCCCGCGGCGCCAGCCAAGGACGAGTCGGCCCGCCCAACCGGTGTGGCACGGTCTCCTGACCGTGCCACTTCGCCTGACCGAAGGTCTCCCGGAATCCGCGATGAATGCGTGGAGACCTTCGGTCAGGCGAAGTGGCACGGTCAGGAGACCGTGCCACAACGAGGCAGCCAAGGGCGAATCGGCCCGCCCTTGGCTGCGCTGCGGGCTAAGGGGTGGAACGCGCCATCCGCAGGACGGCGGCTAAACGAAAACATCGGTTGCTCTCCGCCGCCCGGGGCGGCAGAATTGCGGGACGGAACGCAGAAGGAGGCAAGATGCCGTTCAACCCTTTGGGCCGGGTGCTGGCCATGACGCGGGAAACCAAGCTCGGGCTGGTGGTGTCGGGCTCCTTCCTCGGGCTGCTTGCCGTGGTGCTGGCGCTCAAGATGACCGAGGCCCCCGAGGATACGCAGGGTGCCGACGTTGCCACCGTTGCCCAGACGGAGAAGCCGGACCCCACTCCGCCGGCCGAGCGTTCCACGCGACCGGGGGAAACCGCCACTCCGGGCGAGGAGGGCAAGCCAACTCCTCCGCCGGCCCTGAGTGGGGATGTGACTCAAACGGCCTGCGCAACTACCGGGAGAAGAGCGGCGCGTCCATTGAAGGCCTTCCCGCCCTGCCGGGTAGCAAGACCGGGTTGAAGCCGACCAGCAAGGTAAAGCCAGGTGACCCGGACCCCGCGGAAATAGCGCTGCCGCCAATCGAAGCTGCGGTCCAGCCTCCCCCGAAAGTTCCTCAGCCGCCGGCGCCCGTGGATTCCACGCCTGGCTTCTGGGCTCGGATAGTGGCCGAGGCCAAGAGCCTCGCGCCGGCCCGGCCGGCAGTAGCCGTCAACACGGTGCCGCCTGCCGCGCCGGGAATCAAGGAGAAGGCCCCCGAGGTGGACCTTCCGCCAGTCCCAGGGACGGCCCCCAAGACCGAGCCAAGGCTGCGTCCGGTCGCGACAACTGGCAGCGGCGGGACGGGCGGGCCCGCTCCCGGGGCCGCCATACCGCCCCTGCCGGACTGCGCCAGCCCCAGCTCCCAAGGAGAAAATCACGGTTCGACCGGCAGACCGCAACCCGGACGGCAAGTCAGCGGGAGGCACGCCTGTCGCCCGGGCCGGCGGCGAGAAGAAGGATGTGACCGGCGGATTGCCGGACCTGGGCGCACCGCCCGCGCCTTCGGCAGGGACGGCTTCTCCGTCGCCCGGCGCTTCAACCACAGATAATCTCCGGCCGATTCCGGTGCCCACGCCGCTGCCGCCAGTAGCAGTCCCGGTCGCCGAGATCCCGACGAAGCCGACGACGACAAAGCCCCCGAACGAGGTGGCCGGTCCGGATGCCGGAAAGCCTGCCAGCGTCGTCCCTGTGCCGCCCGTGTCTTCCCGGCCGACGCCGGAGCCCATTGAGGTTCCCGGCACGCCGACGGCTTCCATCCCGGCGATGACGGTGCCGGTGAGCCGGACTCCGGTGGTGCGGGCGGCCCAGCCGGACGTGATCAGCTACACCGAGGAAACCTACGTGGCCGCCCCCGGCGATACCTTCCAGAGCATCAGCCGGGCCAAGTACAACAGCGACAAGTATGCCCGTGCCCTGTACCTCTTCAATCGCAGCCATCCGCTGGCCGAGGAGGAACTGTCCCCGGATGCGCCGTTGAAGACGCGGCCGAAGATCTATCTGCCCCCGGCCGAGATTCTGGAGAGTCGCTATCCGGATCAGATCCTCAAGGATGCTCCGCCCGTCGGCACGCCGAATGTCACGGTGGGTGCCAGTCCCGCGCGGCCGGCGCCGGCTCCCATGGCCGCCGCTGCTCCGCGGACCTATCGGGTGGCTGCCGCCGGCGAATATGAGTACGACATCGCGAAGCGCCTGCTGGGCGACGGCAATCGCTGGGTGGAGATCAACAAGCTCAATCCCGGCTGGACCCCCGAGAAGCCGCTGCCTGGAGGCGCAACGCTGAATCTACCGGCCGACTGCGCAGGTGCCCTGAGCCGTTGATTGAACCGTGCACGAAGGAAGCGTCTACGCCACTGGGGCAGCCCGAAGCGCCAGCGAGGTTTCGCCGTACGTCCTCGCTGGCGCTTCGGGCTGCCCGGATTCGCCCCGGGCGGGGACCCTGCAAAAACGATCATCACGCTAATGCGCTCACTTCGTGGGCGGCTCCCGGTCGCCCGCCGCCGTAACCGTTTTCGTTACCTTTTTGTTACACCTGCCCTTCCCTGCCCGTTGTGGCACGGTCTCCTGACCGTGCCACCCGGTCTGACCGAAGGTCTCCCGGAATCCGCGATGGATGCGTGGAGACCTTCGGTCAGACCGGGTGGCACGGTCAGGAGACCGTGCCACAACAATTCCGTTGCTTCCGAACCCCCCTAACCGTTTTCGTTACCCTTTTGTTACACCTTCCCTTCACCAGGCGGGTACACTGAGTAGGAGGATCGGCGGCCGGCTCAGCCCAGGGCGGGATCCGCGGGTTCTCGGTCTCTCGGAGGTGCCCCGTGATTCGTGCTGCCGTCCGCATCGGCCTGGTTCTGCTCCTGGCCGCAGTGCTCCTTCCGTGGGCGCGTGCCCAGCAGCAGGCCGGCAACCTCAACGGCCAGCAACGGGGCGGGGGAGAGCCGGCGGTCGGGCCGCCGTCCGAGTTCCGCAGCAAGGACGGCACGCGGAAGGGATGGAAAGTGACGATCCCCGGCAATCGGCCGTTGGCCACGCCGGCGGTGGTTGACGGGAAGGTGTTCCTCGGCGGCGGGTTCGGCAGCCACGAGTTCTACGCCTTCGACGCTGTCACCGGCAAGATGCATTGGCTGTATCGCACCAAGGACGACGGTCCCACCGCGGCCGCCGTGGCCGACGGCCACGTCGCCTTCAACACCGAAAGCTGCGAGCTGGAGATCCTCACCCTCGACGGCAAGCCGGTCTGGAAGAAGTGGCTGGGCGACCCGCTGATGAGCATGCCGGCCATCGGCGGCGGCAAGGTCACCATGGCCTATCCTAATAGCAAGGGCGACCGCAAACACTACCTGGCCTGTTTCGAGTTGAAAACCGGCAAGGAGCTGTGGAAGCAGCCGATCTCCGGCGACATCATCTCCGCACCGGTGATCGACGGCGAGCGGGTCTTCTGCGCCACTCTCGACGGAACGCTCTACTGCTTCAAGGCCGAAGGGGAGCTGGCCTGGCGGGAGGCGAAGAACGCCACTTCGGCGCCAGTCGTGGCCGCCGGCGAGTGCTACTTCAGCTGCCGCGATCAAACGACCGTGCAAAAGGAAGGTAAACCGGCGTCGCAGCAGTTCGAGGCGCTGGCCCGGCGCGGCGGCGAGGCCAAGGACAAGGTCCGCGAGATGCCGGACACCCGCCGGCCCGCCGACTATCTCGATGGCGGCAAGCGGGCCAAGTCGCGCCTGGAAAACAGCTACCAAGTCATCGATGCCAACGTCGGCTTTGCCGGCGCCAGCAAGGGGGACGCGAAGATCGGGCAGGCGGGACGCAACCTGGGGCAGAACAGCGTTATCGGCGTCTGGTCCTACCAGGGATCACGCCCCTTCGTCGTCGGCGGCCGGATTTACAGCGCCATGGGCGACACCCTCAAGTGCGTCGATCTCAAGAGCGAGAAAGTGCTCTGGAAGATCGACCTCCGCGAGAAGAAGGACAAGGGCGAGCTGCTCGACGCCGTGCTGACCCCGCCGGCCCTGGTCAACGGCAAGATCTTCCTGGGCACGGCCGCCGGTGAGGTGCTTTGCCTGTCGGCCGACACGGGGAAGACTTTGTGGAGCGCCAATGTCGGCGAGCCGATCGCCTTCCAGCCGGCGGTGGCCCGGGGACGCGTCTACGTCGCCACCAGCGCCGGTAGCCTGATCTGCCTGGAAACGGGCGATGACAAGGACGACGGCTGGCTCATGTGGGGCGCGAACGCGGGACATACGGGGCAGAAGGTGACGACGGCAAAATGAGCAGTGCTTCGTCAATCCTCGTTTGAGGGATTGGTGACCCCTGCCGGCTTTTCCGGCAGCTGAAGAAGGTCGGAGGCTAGAACGGGGTGGTCTCCGGGTAGCCGAACTCGCCAGAGTTCGAGTTTTCTGAAGTCTGGCGACTGCAGTTACCCAAATTCTTATGGTTTTCTGAAGTCTGGCGACTTCAGCTACCCAAATTCTTACAGTTGACGACGTACTGGCCCCGCTCACAGAATCCCATACTCCCCAAACACCTCCCGGACGCTCCGCCCCCTGGCCAGCTCCTCGCGCACCCGGTTCTCGCCGCTGACCTTCTCCAGCGCCCGCGGGAACGCCTGCTCGGCCAGCGAGGCGGGCACCACGACGATGCCGTCAAGGTCGCCGAAGACCCAGTCGCCGGGCGCACTACGCAGTCGCCGATGCGGATCGGCTGGCCGTGGCTGACGGCGTCGATGCGCCCCTTCGAGTCGAGCGGGCTGAAGCCGGCGGCGAAGACGGGGAAGTCCATCTGCACGATCCTGGTGGCGTCGCGGGTCAGGCCGTCAATCACGGCCCCGGTGGCTTCGTGGGCCCGGGCGGCGGTCGAGAGCAGCTCGCCCCACAGGGCGCTGCCGCGGTCGCCGTTCATGGTGGCCACCAGCACGTCGCCGGGTCGCAGCAAGTCGATGCACTCCAGCTCCCGGGCATAGGGTTCGGCCGGCTCGCTGGCCACCGGCATGGCGCTGAGCGTCGCCGCCCGGCCAAAGAGACGCCACTCCGGCCGCAACGGACGGATCGACGGCGGCAGGGCACTGGTGCGATGGCCCAGCGCGTCGAGCACATCGGCCAGGACGGCGCTATACAGGTGGTCCTTCTGCGGGCCGAAAACAGTCCAGATGTCGATCATCAGCCTGATTTCCCTCCTCCCTGTAACACGTGCCCCACCAGGGGCCGGGTCGGGCAGCCCGAAGCGCCAGCGAGGATGAAAGCGAACTCCCTCGCTGGCGCATCGGGCTGCCCGCTGGCTGCGGACGCGCAAACCAAGTTATCTACTCGAAAAACCCTTGCCGCCACAGCGAGGCGGCGTCCATCGACCAGGCCACGGTCACGTGAATGGCAATGCCCATCCAGATCGAGCGGGTGCGCAAGCTCATGAAGCCCAGGGCGATGGAGCCGACAATGGCGGCCAACGCTTCCAGCAGGGGCTTGTTGAAATGGAGCATGCAATAGGGCACCATCATCACGAAGATGGCATAGGCGCCAAAGCGGTGTTTCAGGCCGTGGACCAGGAAGCCGCGAAACAGGAACTCCACGGCGAAGAACTGGCAGGTATACAGGATTTCCCACTGCACCAGGTTCGGCCAGGCCCCTTCGCCCACGGCGAGGTGATAGAAGGGATAGGTTTCCTGAAAGCGGCTGGTCGCGGACGCCAGGAAAATGGCCGGCCAGGCGAAGGCCATCATCACGGCGTAGACCCACCAGTCGGTGAACACGCCGCCCAGCTTCAAGCCATAGTCGCGGAGGCGCTCGCGGAAGACGAAGCGGATGAGGAGCATGGGCAGGGCGACATAGGCGGCAAAGGAGATAACCGCCCACCAGGTCAACGCGCCCAGCCGGGTTGAGGTGGCCTCGACGAGATCGGCGGCCAGGCTCGCCAGGCCCAGACCGCGCAGAAGGTCGGCCAGCGGTTCGAGGCTCTCCTGCATGGCGACGAACTGCTGCACCAGCAGGGCCAGGACGGCGGCAAGGAGGACCAGGATGACCTTACCATCCACGCGGCGGCTCGCCTCTGAATTGAGGAAGGCGCGTAACTCGGCATCGACACGCCGCAGCGGCACGCGGAAGAAGTCGAGCCAGTGGCCGACACGGGGCTTTTGCGGCGGGGTGGCGGGAGGGTGCATCCCGTCATCATAAGGCCGGCCGGCAGTCGCGGTAGGCCTGGCCCGACAGGAAGGAGCACACCGCCTCCGTATCGGCAGTATCGCCGCCGGTGCCAATCGGGTTATTGTGGGACCATATAGATGCAAGTGCCGTCAGCGCATGGACTTATCTAGACTGTCACCTTTCCCCCCCGAAGGAGAGGGTTCTGGCGGGCGAACAGCGCCTGGTGGACGTGGAGGGAGCCCCCAGGGGCCCCGAACCGAAGGGCAAGCCGGCCGCCGCGCCGGAGCTGCTGGGCCGGCCGAGGGAGGGGCCATAATCTGTCGTCCGTGGCGTAGGCTTCGGTGACAGGCCCTGGCAAGAACAGACGGCCGCGACGCTGGGCCTGAAGTCCGCCTTACGGCGAACGGGCAGACCAAAGCTGAGCGGCGCGGACTTGACGGAAAACCTAACCTGTCACCTTTTTCCCCTCGGTTCGTGACACCTTTTCCCCCTTGCAAGAAATCCAGCGTTCCGGTAACTTCCGAGCCGCCTGAACGTTCTCGCCGCATGTGATCGAGTCATCCTTACGGCGCTATCAGCACCAACTTCCACCGCCAGGGCATCCTCATGCCTGCACTAGCTCTGCCGTTCCTCACATTGGGCCTTCTCCTTGCCGTATCGAGGACTGAAGCTGAACAGGCCGTGGACCGTGAGCCGAACGCCAAGGCCGGACAGGGCCAAGCCCTTGACTCGACCCCAAAGGATGCAGAAGCGTTTTACGAGCGGGGCTGGGCTTTGTATCGTGAGGGGCTGTACGACAAGGCGATTAAGGACCTCACGGAATCTATCCGCTTAGACCCAACGCATGGGGAGACCTTTGGGACCCGAGGCACAGCTTGGTTGGCGAAGGATCAGTTTGACAAGGCGATCAAGGACTTCGATGAGATGATCCGTCTTGGCATGAAAGATGCCACGGCTTTCGCATTGCGGGCAACTGCCTGGTCGCGCAGTGGAAGGTACGACAAGGCTATAAAGGATTACGACGAGGCCATCCGGCTCGCCCCAAACGACGCGAGGTTGTTCAACAACCGCGCTGCGGTTTGGCGCTACCTGCTGGACTATGACAGATCGATCAAGGACTGTGACGAGGCTATTCGGCTAGACTCCAGGTGCGCTCCGGCGTTCGCTAACCGGGGCAATGCTTGGCTAAACAAAGGGGAGTACAAGAAGGCGATCAAGGACTGCGATCATGCCGTTCTGCTCGACCGAAATTGCGCGGTGGGATTTGTGAATCGGGGTCTCGGCCGCTTCTTTTTGGGAGACTGCGAAGGGTCGATCCAGGATTGTGACGAGGCCGCAAGAATCGCGCCGAAGGACTCGCGAGTGTTATGCGCCAGGGGTTACGTTCGAAACGGCAGGGCGGAATTTAACAAAGCGCTTGCTGATTACAATGCGGCTATCCGACTCGACCCGAAGTGCGTCGATGCCTATCGCAGTCGAGCATGGCTCCTTAGCACCTGCCCTGATGGCAAATACCGAGATGGCGAGAAAGCGTTGGAATCAGCGAAACGAGCATGTGAGTTGAGCAATTGGGCGAGTGCGGCGTGTCATAGTGTCTTGGCGGCCGCGTACGCTGAAATCGGACGGTTCGACGAGGCTGTGAAGTGGCAACAGAAGGCCCTCGAAAATGCCGCGTTTGGCAAGCAGTACGGCAAGGCGGCCAACAGGTGCCTGCAATTCTACCGCGAGAAGAAGCCGTATCGCGAGGAGAATTACACAGGGACCTGGACTAATTCTTGAAGGAAGGATAGCGATTCGGAAAGGGGAATGGGCCCGCGGAAACCAGGCATGGCGCACGATAAGCCCCACCTATTGTTCTTGGTCCCAAGTTGTAAGGATCTATTGGGGTCACCCACCTGCCAGCGACGAGGCTGGACGCCGCGGAAATCGTTGGTCTAGTGTGCCGAGAGACCAGCGCGCCGCGTCTACCTACCAGGCGGTTTGGGCCGCCCCAATCGCCACGGCCGCCCTATCGTAAATGGCAGGTCGATCTCGACGCTAGCCCCAATACTATCAGCCGGGCCAGAACCGCCTGGGAACAGTCCCTTCTGAGGAGATGGCGTTCCTGCTGGGGCCGGGAGAATAATGATGCCGAGCCTGACACCAGACTCCCCAGGAAAATCTGGCGTATCCGAGACGATGCCGAAGATGTAATTGAAGGCTTTCCTTATGTCTTCAACTGGTACGGTGAAGGTCATTGGCGCTGTGCCCGGGATCGGGAAGGGAAGCTCTTCCCGTGGCATATCATCCGGAGCCTGAGGACGAACTATGGGTCCACCCGGCTCGTTAGGGAGGGGCGGGTCGTGGGGCATAAGTCCGCCACCGCCGCGCTCACCTGGCAGAGGCGCCTTAGGCGCAGTACGTGGAAGCGTGCCAGGCTTGCCCGATCCTGCCGGCGGAGGCAGCGGCTTGGCGCCGGGCTCGCCAGGAAGCGGTGGCTCATGGGGCATGACGCCCCCACCCGCAGGTTGACCTGGCGGAGCCTTCTCGGAGGGGATTACTGGCTCCGGCGGCGGTATGAGCGGCATGGGCACATCTGGATAGGGCAATCGAGCCGGCGACAAATCACGCTTCTTGCCCCGATCTTCAGTTGTCAATCCACTGGGGTCCGTCGCATCCGTCGGCTCGTTGCCGACGTACCGGTACAGGTTCGCGTCGCCGGCATTGAACCCACACGGACGCTCGTCAACGAGACGGATGTACCACGGAACACTCGTGGACAGCGTAACTCTGCCTTCAGCCCGCGTCAGTGTCATCGTCTGGGTCATGGCAGGTTTCCCCTATGGATCATCTTGCGAAGGCCAAGTCCCGGATCATTTGCTCGTCGAGCGCGGGCACCGGCAGGGCGGCTGCGGTGGCGGCCGAGTCCCGGGCAAGGAATTGGAAACTGTCCGGCGCCCCGATCTCCCCCGGCGCAAAGAGGGTTGCTCCGCGCGGTCCGATCACCGCGAGCGCATCCACGTACAGTCGGCGGTTGGTCGGGAACAGGTGGCGGGCCAAGAGGTAGGACGACTCCGCCTCCTCCCCCTGCCCGACATCTCGCATGTGGCGGCCCCGCAGGCCGATGAAGATTCCCAGCATCTCGCGCGGCGTGACTGCCCGCAGGTCCGACCCGCTGCTGACAGCCACGAGGGGCAAGTCGTACTGTTTCATCAGGTACTCGTCGGAGTCGGACTTGAAGCCGCCATATCCCGCCTGTGTCGCCTCGATGTTGTACGTCACCCGCCCGTCGTCGTAGCGCAGGACGTAGTGGGACTTGACGGCAGCCAAGGAGACCGGCCAGCCCAGGCGCCAGCCGATGGCGACGTGCAGGGCGGCCATGCTACCGCACGTCCCACGGAGAGTGTCCATCACGCCGTTGAGGAAGAGGTCTGCGGGGTCAGTATAGTAAACGGAGGTGACGTTGCGCTGATCTTCCTTGTAGGCGATGCCCAACTCGCAGTCCAGGTATTCGCAGAGGACCGCCAGCCGCAGAAAGTTCATGTCATTGCGGAAGCGCGCCGGGTTCTGACTGAAGACCTTCTCGGCATTGGGGAGACGGCGGAGAACTCCTTCGGCCCATTGATCGCGGAGCTCGACGTAGTGGTCGATCTCCAGGTGCGCTGAGCTGGGGATGCTCTTGGCCACCAGGAGGTTCATCACCAGGGGATCAGCCTTGGCGAAGTCCCTGTCAGCGAAGGCCAAGAGATGGCGGTAGGTGACCAAGGCCGTCCCCCGTTGGGTAGTAGTACTCACCTTGCGTCGCGTTACTTCCGCGGTCCACACCTCTGAGGCGGGCTGGCCACCGGGGGCGAGGACCCAGCAGTCCCGGTCTCTGCGTGTCCCGAGGGAAGGCCGCTCACCATCCCTCTATCAACTAATATTCTCCCGACCCCCCGCAAGGGGGACACTGAAAAACCGAAAAAAGCCGAACTATTTCGCCGGCGATCCCATTCTGTCGCCGCAAGGCCTGTCCCATGAAGGAGTTGTATCGAATCGCAAAAAACTCCTTGACCTGGTGAATTTCATGGGCTACGGTTGAAGTTGCTTTCGCCATTTCTATTCCCAAGTCTCGTCCAATCGCAGGGAGGGGTCCTCATGGCTCCTACCCCAGCCGCGCCCGATCCGCAGGGTCTTTCCCGCGACCAACTGGTGAAATACGCGCTGGCCCGGGTCGATCAGCCGTTTCACGGTTGGTGCCGGCGGCATCACCTCCAGCCCGCGGACGTCGACGACGCCTGGCAGACCTTGGCGATGATTATGGTCGAGGCCCTGTCGCGTTACGACCCGGCCCGCGCGGCGGGGCCCTCGCTGCCTTCGCTGCACAAGCTCATCGGCGTCGTCCTGGCCCGCTGCCTGTACGACCTTCTGGACGACCGCATGCAGTTGGCAGCGCACTACCAGGTCCGTGGGGATGTGGAGCAGCTTGTGGACGACAGCCCGGCGGACGGGACGCCGGTGTGGGGCGTGGTGCCACACGACGAAGGGCCTCTCGACGTGGTGGACCGGCACGAGAAGGAGGCGCGGCTGGCTGCGGCCGTGCGGCACCTCACCCCCGAGCAGCGCCGGCTTTACGAACTGCGGCGGTCGGGCCTGTCGCTCAGCCGGATCGCACGCGAATTTCGGGTCAGTAAGAGGACCGTCCGGCGGTGGGCCAGGAAGCTGATGGGGACCTTGCGGGTCGCGCTCCTTTACCGCCCCGTCGTTGACACGTGGGCTTGCGTTACCATGACCTACGGATGAATACAGAAGGCGACCGGGGGGCGGCCGGCAGTCGCGGTAGGGCCGATCACGCGGGCCGCCCTCGGGACCGGGGGCTGCCACCGTCCATACCCCTCGAAACGGTGGCACAGAACTCGGACTGGCAGCGCAAATCCAATCTGGATAACGGTTTGAGCAGCAAAAGTTCTGTGCCAATGTTGGCACACAACTACCCCAGTTGGCACAGAACTCGAACCGGGGTCTCCCTTCCTGGCTTGTCCCTCAGGTGTGTACGGCGTCAAACATGACGAGGGCCACCGGGCCGAAGATGAGGACCGGCAGCCAGGCGGCCAGCGCCGGGGCCAGGATGTCCTTGTCGCCCAGGTGCTTGGAGGCAAAGATGGCGGCCGCAAAGATGCCGCATAGCACAAGGCATAGGCCGACGCTGATGAACACGTTGCGGTTCTGATCGGTCAGGATCATCGACAGCCCCATAAGGACGAGGATCATCCCCAGGAAGGGCCGTGTCAGTCGCATGTGGAACATGACGGCCATTTCCGGCACGCGCAGGATGTCCGGGCGTTGCAGCTCCTGATAGAGCTGGGCCGTCGAGGCCAGCTGAAACCAGCGGCCCTGGCGCGTGACGGCGTCGAAATCGACATCGCGGGTGTGCAGAAAGTACTTGCCCGGGTCCCCGCCCTCCTTCTCCGATCGGTAAGGTTCCAGAATCTCGGTGTGCTCCCAGTCGTCCAGTTTGGCCGGTGTGGCCCGGGTGAGAAGCCAGCCGCCGCTCCGGGGATTGTCGGCCTGGCGCGGGATGTAACAGGCCTCTTCGGCGCTGACTTCGAGGAGATGGCCGCCCACGCTGCCGGGAATGGTGCAGTAGAAGTTGCGGACGAGCATCCCCTTGCGCTGGCCGCGCTCGCCGTTAATGAGGACGCCGTTGTGCTCGTAGGCGCCGTGGACGGAGACTTCCTTGCCGCCGTCCGGGTCGTCTTTTTCCATGGCCAGATGGTGTGCCACCCGCGGGATCAGTAGCTCGCCGTTGGCGACGGCGAGGCTCAGCATGATCCAGGCGCTCACCAGCACCGGCAAGACGACGCGGCGGGTCGACATGCCGGCCGACAGCAGCGGCAACAGCTCGTTGTGCCGCTGCATGAATGCGATGGTGAACATGGCCGACAAGAGCACGATCGGCTCGCAGAGTTGGTCGAAAAACTTCGTCATCCGGTAGCCGTAGTACGAGGCGATGTGCTTGGCCACGTCCAACGTCCCGTGGTGGTGGGCCGTGAACTCGTCCAGGTTCATGAACAGGTCGACCACGATGTACAGGCTCAGGAGGCTGATCAGGCAGACGATGTAGGCCTTCACATAGCCTTTGACCAGAAGCCAGTCGATGTGTTTGATCACGGGCCGCCTCCAGGAGTCAGGAGTCATAGGTCAGAAGTCGGAATGGATGCGTGCGCCCTGAGTCTTTTGCCCGCTGTCCGGCATCGTCGGGACGGGCTCCAAACGGTGACGATCTTCCGACCGCTGACTTCCGACTTCTGACTTCTGATTTCTGGTCTCTGCCTTCTGCCGCCTGGCCTCCGGCTGGCGCCGCCCCGGCTGATAGGTGAGGATGTACTGCCGGATGTATTCGTTGGCGACGGTGCACTGGGTGCGGCCAAAGCCGTTGTCCAGAGTGTCGCGGAAGGCCTCGGCCCGGCTCCAGCCTTGGTACTCCATGCGGTAGACGGCCACCAACACGCCGGTGCGGTTGAGTCCGGCATTGCAGTGGATCAGGACCGGATAGGAATCGGCATCGTCCATGATCTCCAGAAAGCGTTCGATCCCTTCGGGGCGTTGCTCCGGCGGGGCCCGGCGAGAGATCAGGTCGGGCGCGATGAAGCGGTAGTGAAGCCCCAGGCGGCGGCACAGCACGCTTTCCTTGACCGTGCCGCTGCCGGGCCAGAAGCCCAGGGCGATTTCCGGATCGGGATCGTCGTCGCGGAGGCAGATGACGGTGCGGATGCCGTACTGGTCGCGGGCATCGCGGAAGCCGTCGGCGGTCATCTGCCCGCTGCGGTAGACGCGCCCAGGTTCCACCTCCCGCAGCCGTTTGCCGTGGGCGTACACCTGGCGGAAATGGACGACCGGCACGACGGCCACCAGTCCCACGATTGCTGCCACCAGCAGCCAGCGCACGCTCCGAGCCATGATCGCCCCATTCCTCCCTGAGAGGGATGCCCCGCGCAGCACGGGTCCGGGGCGGGATTGTGGCAAGTCAGGCGGAAAGAAGCAACCGCAGCTGCCGCCAGTGCGGAAGAGGGGCAAGACGGGCAAGCCAGAGCGACTCCGCGCCTTTCTGGATCATGACAGGGCCAGGGCATAGGATTTCTCAAGCCCCTTCTCAGCGGCACCGCGAACCCCATTCACTCGAGGCGGACATGGCAGCAATTGACGACATTTCCTTCGTCGGACTCATCGGCAACCGCCAGCTGGAGTCGATTACCACCAACGAATTCATGAATGCGCTGGCCAGGTGTGGCTGGGGCGAGGCTCACAACGCCCACATCCTGATGCGGCTTCGGGAGCGCGGCATCCGCTGGGGCATCTTCACCCCCAACGATTTGCGCGGAAGCTCCGCGACGGCTATACGATCAATGCCAATGACGGAGCCAAGGCTCGCGTCTGCTGTAACGGCGAATGCTGGGTCATCTACCGGGAGGATACGTGCTGCTTCATCACGATCCGTGATCCCCGTTGAGCCCGCGCCACAATCCCGCAGGCAACGGTCCTCGTCCCTCCTGACCCTCCGACCCGAATCAGCCGGGCACCGCGATGTGTCGGCGAGGGGTCGCTCGCCCCTGCCAAGGCCCCGCGCCAACACACTTTACCTTCCGTCGCGTCGGGTCTATACTGGTCCGGCATAACCTTTCGCTTCCCGTACTGCCTGCCCATCATCCATGCCCAGGGAGCCCTCATGGTTTCGGTCAATCTGAAAGCGCTGATAGGCAAGCTCAACGATCCCTGCCGGCGGGCGCTCGAAGGCGCGGCGGGCCTCTGCCTGTCGCGCACCCATTACAACGTCGAGGTCGAGCACTGGCTCATCAAGCTGTTCGAGATGCCCAACACGGACCTGACGCAGATCTTCCGCCAGTACGACATTGATACCTCACGGCTCCAGCGCGACCTGACCAAGGCCATCGATCGTCTCAAGAGCGGCAACTCGCGGGCCCCGGCTCTGTCGCCCGACGTGGTGGACCTGGCCCGCGAGGCGTGGATGGTGGGGTCTCTCGAATACGGTGCCACCAAGGCCCGCTCCGGCCACGTTCTGCTGGCCCTTGTGTCCGACGAGAACCTGGCACGGCTGGCCAAGGAGGCCTCGGCGGAGTTCGCCAAGATTCCGCCGGCGGCCCTGCAAAAGGACCTGCCGGCCCTGACCGCGAACTCGCCGGAAGCAGCGCAGCCCGGCGAAGCGCCGGCCGAGGCCGGTCCGGGCCAAGGGACCACGCCCGGGAGCAAGACGCCCTCGCTCGACCAGTTCACCATCAACCTGACCGGCAGGGCGAAGAAGGGGGAGATCGACCCCGTCATCGGCCGCGACAGCCGAGATCCGCCAGATGGTCGACATCCTGATCCGCCGCCGCCAGAACAACCCGATCCTGACCGGCGAGGCCGGCGTCGGCAAGACGGCCGTCGTCGAGGGCTTCGCCCTGCGGATCGCCGCGGGCGACGTGCCGCCGCTGCTCAAGAACGTCGCCCTGCGCACGCTCGACCTGGGCCTGCTCCAGGCCGGCGCCGGCGTCAAGGGCGAGTTCGAGAACCGGCTCAAGCAGGTCATCGCCGAGGTCAAGGCCTCGCCGCAGCCGATCATCCTGTTCATCGACGAGGCGCACACCATGATCGGCGCCGGCGGGCAGGCCGGCCAGGGCGACGCCGCCAACCTGCTCAAGCCGGCCCTGGCCCGCGGCGAGCTGCGCACCATCGCCGCCACCACCTGGGCCGAGTACAAGAAATACTTCGAGAAGGACGCCGCCCTGGCCCGGCGGTTCCAGGTCGTCAAGGTCGAGGAGCCGGCCGAGGCCGAGTGCCATCGAGATGATGCGCGGCCTGATCGAGACGCTCGAGAAGCACCACGGCGTCCGCATCCTGGACGAGGCGGTCGCGACGCGGTCGAGCTCTCGCACCGCTACATCTCCGGGCCGGCAACTGCCCGACAAGTCGGTCAGCCTGCTCGACACCGCCTGCGCCCGCGTGGCCATCAGCCAGACCGCCATCCCGCCGGCCGTCGAGGACTGCCGCCGCCGCATCGACCACCTCAAGGTAGCCATCGAGATCCTCGAGCGCGAAGCGGCCACCGGCAGCGATCACGCCGAGCGCCTTGGCGAAATGACGGCCCAGAAGGCGAAGGCCGAGGACGGAACTGGCCGCGCTGGAGGCGCGCTGGAAAGAGGAAGCGCGGCTGGTCGACGAGATCCGCAAAATCCGCGATCGGCTCGAAAAGCAGGCACGCCGGAGAAGGCCGCCGGCGAAGGCCCCGCCGCCGCCGACCCCGATCGGAGGCCGCAGAAGCTGCGCGGCGACCTGGCCAAGCTCAACGCCGAATTGACGAAGCTCCAGGGCGAAGACGCCGCTGATGCAGGTCTGCGTCGATTCGCAGACCATCGCCGAGGTGGTCGCCGGCTGGACCGGCATCCCCGTCGGCAAGATGGTCACCGACGAGATCCAGACCGTGCTGAACCTCAAGGACAAGCTCGAGGAGCGCGTCATCGGCCAGTCGCACGCCCTGGAGGCGATCGCCCAGCGGATCCGGACCGCCCGGGCCAACCTGACCGACCCGCGGCGGCCGATCGGCGTCTTCATGCTGGTCGGCCCCAGCGGCGTCGGCAAGACCGAGACCGCCCTGGCCCTGGCCGACCTGCTCTACGGCGGCGAGCAGAACCTGATCACGATCAACATGTCGGAGTTCCAGGAGGCGCACACGGTCTCAATGCTCAAGGGCTCGCCGCCGGGCTACGTCGGCTACGGCGAGGGAGGCGTGCTGACCGAGGCCGTCCGCCGCCGGCCCTACAGCGTCGTGCTGCTCGACGAGGTGGAAAAGGCCCACCCCGACGTGCAGGAGCTCTTCTTCCAGGTCTTCGACAAGGGGAACACTGCGAGACGGCGAGGGCCGCGAGATCGACTTCAAGAACACGGTGATCCTGCTGACCTCGAACGTCGGCACCGACACCATCCATGAAGCTCTGCGCCGACCCCGAGACGATGCCCGACGCCTCCGGCCTGGCCGAGGCCCTCGGCCCGACCTGCTGAAGGTCTTCAAGCCGGCGTTCCTGGGCCGCGTGATCCTCGTCCCCTACTTCCCGATGGCCGACAACGTGCTGCGGCAGATCATCGAGCTCCAGCTGCGGCGCGTACCGAAGCGGGTGCAGGAGAACCACCGGGCGAAGTTCAGCTACACGCCGGAGCTGGTCGCCGCCATCGCCGGCCGCTGCACCGAAGTCGAAAGCGGCGCCCGCAACGTCGACCACATCCTCACCCGCACCCTGCTGCCGGAGATGGCCGCCGAGTTCCTGGAACGGATGTCGGCGTGCAAGACGATCGGGGCGGTGAAGGTGACGATGGGGGAGAAGGGGGAGTTCAGGTATGAGATTGGGTGAGGGGACGCGATCGGTTCGGTCCCGCTGTCATCACGGAGGCCAAGGACTAGCGATTCCAAGAATGTTCATGAGATAATTGTGAATCCCAGTATCGGTATGGCTCGCGAGCTGCTGGAAGAAGACTTGCAAATCGGTCGCATCGGAGGTTTTGATAGTAGGCCTTGGGTTGACCCCGTGAGCTACGCGATTTCTCTCGCGCACTGCACCTTCGAGCGTTTGGCATGCGTTGCTTACCGTGACACCAGCCCAGGTCCAGGATGCTGTGATATCTGCTAGACCAATCGATCCAGAAATCAACATCCTCACATGCTGAACATTCGGTTGGTGAAGTTGTCCAACCGACGCCTTGACTGACGCGTACAAAGCCGGCCAACTGCCGAGCGGACCAGGGCCAGCAGGGCGGAGCGCTTCTACCGCTTCGATGGCAACCTGCTCAATGTAAGCCTCCCAGGCCGAGACAAGCCGTACGACCGCCGCCCGGTTGAGGGCGCCGATTCCCCATAGGGTTCCAGTTGCTGCGGGTGGCACCATTGCTGCGTTCAACTGAACTTGAGCGTCGAGAATCTCGTCGGCATCCTTTAGTACTGGAAGTAGATGATTCGTGAAAGCGTTGGACGGCATCGTCACTACCCAGCTTGGTTTGCGCACTTTCTGTACTGCTGCATCCCGATGTGCTCGGCTTATGCAATTTGCGTGCTAACCATTGCGTCGAGATTGATACCCGCTTGAGCTGCCTTTCTCCGACCTTGCTCCAGGTATTGCGGGAGAGCGAGCTTGTCCGCCATCTGCCTTGCCGCCCATTTTGGGTCGCCAAATCTCTCGTGCATGAGGTCGTAATTGTCGAGCAGTCTACCCGCGTCGAAATCGCCCCTTCCGAGGTACATGATAGCCGTGAGCAGGTACACACTCTCGGGTGACTGTGCTTCGAGGAAGTTGCAGAGGGCTGTTTCCTCCGGGACTGGCTGCAACAAAGCAGGAGGATCCAACGGAGCCAGGCCAACTAGCGAAGAGCCCGTACCCGGGAGATCTGCGGGAACGCCAACCTGACTTGGCGGACCCTGACCTCGAATGCCTTGAACTTGAACCCCCGAAGTGACAACCGCGAAGCCTCCAGTCGCATGAGCCCTTTGAGCCCGTGCGGCGTTTGCCTTGTTCGCCAGCTCCATTACCTGGGACACGACGTCAGAGAACTTCACGGGAATACCTCGCTACTCGCTACTCAACGGCCCTGGTCCCATTATGATCGCCCGCCTCCGGTCCATCCCCGAAACGTCGTCTTCCGGTGTCCATCAGGAACCGTATCATTCCCACATCCTCCGCAGGTTCTCGGCCTCCTCAGAGAATTGGGCCTTCTCCAGCTCCTTCTGGGATCGCAAGTCCGCCCGCCAGGTCGCGTCATCCTCCTGCGAGAGCCATCCCGGTCCGAGCTGATCCATCCGCGCCAACAGCGCCGCGATGCCCTCGGGTGTCATGGGCCAGTCTTCCTCGCGCATGCCAAGTGCGGGACGGTCGCCATTGAGCAGCAGCACCTCGACGCGGGTGCCCTCGGGCAGCGCGGTCGGGGCGTTGACAATGATCTGCCCATTCTTGAGGGTGCCTTGGAGTGCGTTCATGATCTTGTGTTGCCCAGGTTGTCGTGCCATCACGAGCGCCCGGCCCGCCCGCGCCGGCGTGGTGGCGATTTTGCCGTGGCAGACCCCGCCAACCCGGCACGAAACTCCTCCGGGCTGGCGCAGCGGGCTGCGGTCACCAGTAGCCGGCGCAGCTGCTCGGGGTCATCGATCGGCTCCAGCAGGGTGGTAATCTCCGCAGGAACCACCTCTCCGAAGCGGCCCTCCAGGACCTCGGCTACCGCTTCGCGTAGCGTCTGGACCTGGGCCTCCTCCTTGGCCTCCGTCACGAACGAGCGAATCAGCTTGGAACCTTTCATCTTCTCCCTCCCGATGAGTTGAACGACGTCCAAATTCGGAAACGCCAGCTCGCCGAAGATGCTCAAGAGCGCCAGGTTGTCGGCACGCCGCGATCCTTCGGCCGTCACCTGTTCGATGGCCTCTTCAGCATACCGAATTGCCTCGGGCGGTGTTCGCCCGTGCCGGCACAAGGGATAGAAGGCCATCAGACCAGGCACCCGCTCCCACCAGACCTCCGGCTCCAATTCCCAGAGGCACACCTCGCGGAACCAGAGGTGCTGCGTCGGCCCGCCTGCGGCTTCCAGGCAGAATTGACCCGCCTGGGAGCGAAACCGCCCCGGCAACAGGATGAACACCAGACAGACTGTGGGCAAGTGAACCCGTTCGGACAGCAGGCCCGATTTGGCCAGCATGTCCCACGGCGCATCCCGGTCCCAGCGCGTGTAATACTCGAAATAGACAACAAACCGCTCCCGGCCGCTTCCGGCTCGGAAGGCACGATCGGCCAGCAACTCGGTCGTCGCCGGCAGCGAGCTTTCCAAGGGCGTCAACCGCCGACAGTCCAGGCCCGCAACCCGCGCTAGTTCCCGGGCTGTGGTGTCCGTGATGAGCTTAACGCCGTGATCGAATTCGGCCATCCCGTGACCCCCGCCTCACGCACTGCCAAACTCGGCGGCCACGGAATTCTACCAAGGCGGTCGCGATCCCGATACCATAGCCCAATACTCATGGACGACCCGCAAGACCCGTGGGTGGAGATCGTGAACGCTCATCCCCAGGTTTAGGGACAGCGCCAATGATGACCCGTAACTATCCGAGGCGCTGCGGCAAGTGCGGTCAGGAAGCGATGCACCTGGCGACGCTGGCGTATGCGACAACCATGGATCACGATGGCCGGGCCTACCGCGTCGAGGTGCCCGAACTGACGGTGCCGCAGTGCAGCAACTGTCACGCCATCAGCATCGATGATGAAGCCGACCGGCAGATTAGCGCAGCCTTCCGGCGCGAGGCTCGCCTGCTGACGCCGGAGGAGATTCGCGCAGGCCGGGAAAAGCTGGGACTGACGCAGAAGCAGTTCGCCAATCTGCTGGGAGTTGGCGAAGCGACCGTTTCACGTTGGGAGACCGGGGCTCAGATTCAGCAGCGCGCGATGGACCGATTCCTCCGTGTCTGTCTGGCCACGCCAGCGGCGGTGGAATTGCTGCGGAATGATTTCCAGCCGAGTGCGCAGAGCGCGTAGGTCGCAGACCGGACTGGAGGGCCAAGGCCATGCTGGGGGAACCATCGGTGATTGGCGACCTCATCAACGCGGCGCAGACAGCGCCCGTGCTGGGAGAGTCGAGGAGCCACATGGCGATATATGTACTAAATTATACTTCAGTTAATAGATCGCAATAAACATGATTGACCCGAGGGCCCAGGCCATGTGCTCAAGCTGGTCATTTATCGGCAGCAAACCAGGCAGCGGAGTGTAGCGAAATGATACACAAGTGACTTGCCCACAAATGCGTGAGCAAGTGGACAAGTCACTCTGTCACGAGCGCAAGTCATTACATCATAGTATGTTATAACGACAAGTGACTTGCTCAACCGACTTGCCCACGGGACAAGTCACTCGCCCTTGCGTCTTGCCGGGCCAGGTGAGCGAACTCCCGACGGCCATTACCCTAGCCACCCCGCCTTCCACGCCACGATTATCCCCATCCCCACCACCACCCGATAGATCACAAACAGCCGAAACGTGTGGCTACGCACATAGCGAAGAAACCAGACCACCACCAGCAGGGCGACCACGAAGGCGGTGACAAACCCGGTCGCCAGCACCAGCCACTGGTGCGTGTCAAGCGGCGTCGAGTGCTTGAAGAGGGAGTAGGCGGTGGCGGCGATCATGGTCGGGATGCCGAGCAGGAACGAGAAGTCGGCGGCGGCGGGGAGGATCAGGCCCGCCAGGCGGCCGCCCATGATCGTGCAGGCGGAGCGCGACATGCCGGGAATCAGCGA
Source organism: uncultured Planctomycetota bacterium (assembly GCA_963827935.1). Taxonomy (GTDB): domain Bacteria; phylum Planctomycetota; class Planctomycetia; order Gemmatales; family Gemmataceae; genus DATFNV01. The sequence goes on from CAWHCN010000011.1 coordinate 984,102, forward strand.
CACCACCTGGGAAACGCCGATGGCCAGCGCCTGGCCCGGCCGCACCTGATTCACATCCTCGACCGAGCCCCGGCCGCGGGTCCAGCGCTCGATCAACTCGATCAGGACGCCGCCAATCAGCAGGGCCAGACCGATGTAGTGGGCCTTTTCCATCAGCTTGTCGATCAACGTCTTGGCGAGGACGCCGACGAGGCCGGCGGGGACGACGGCCAGGAGGATGAGAACGACCGGATGCCGCCAACGCGGGACTGACTCGCCAGGGCTTGCTCCGTCGGGGCGTTTGGGGAACAGGAAATCGGCCAGCAGCTCGCGCAACCGGCCGGCGTAGTAAGCCACCACCGCCAGGATGGCGCCGAGCTGGATGACGATCGTGAACATCTTCCAGTACTCGTCTTCGGGGGGCATGTCCAGCATCCGTTCCGCCAGGAGCAGGTGGGCGGTGCTGCTGATCGGCAGGAATTCGGTGAGCCCCTCGACGATGCCGAGGAGCACGGCGCACCAGTAATCGTCCATGCCAGGAGTTTATCTCATGGCGATCCTCTGTCCGCCCCGCCGGCACGATTTTCCGCTTGTCAACACCGCCGTCCCTTCGTTAGGCTCGAATGGAGGTACAACCCGTCCTCATCGGTTCAATCCGGGACAGGAGTCCGCATGAACCCCGCACTGGCACCCCTGGCGGCGAAGGCCCTCGACCTCGTGCCCGACGGCGCCCGGATCGGCCTGGGCTCCGGTCGTGCCGCCGAGGCGTTCCTGCACGCTCTGGCAGAGCGCGTTCGCGCTGGCTTCCGCGTGCGGGGCGTGCCAACGTCAGAACCGACGGCCAGACTGGCGCAGTCGCTGGGTGTGCCACTCGACACGCTCGACGACGCGGAACCGCTGGCGGTCACCATCGACGGTGCCGACGAGGTGGAACGGAGGACGTTGAACCTGATCAAGGGTCTCGGCGGCGCCCTGGTGCGCGAGCGGATTGTCGCCGCGGCCGCCCGGATGCAGGTCATCCTGGTGACGCCGGAGAAACTGGTCGATCGCCTCGGCGATCATGGCGTGGTGCCGGTCGAAGTGCTGCCATTTGCCGAGCCGTACTGTCGGCGCCAACTGGCCGCGCTGGGACTATGGCCGGTGCTTCGCTCCCACGATGGGACGACCTTCGTCACCGACAACGGGAACTGGATTCTCGACTGCGGAATGGGACGGATGACAAGGACGATGGGGAGGCTGGAAGACGATGCGCTGGCCATTCCGGGCGTGGTCGATACCGGACTGTTCCTAGGCACGGCCTCGCTGGTGCTGGTGGGGCGCGATGGGGATGTCGAGGGAGATGAAAAGGGTATGAATCCACCGCTTGCGGCTTCGCACGTGTGCGAAGCCGCAAGCGGTGGATTGTGGCTACTGCTTTTGACTCAGCCGTGCTGCCTGGTTATTATGGAAGGTAGGAGGAGGGGACGCAGTTCTGACGGCATCGTGGCCGGGCCGAGCCCTGGGCCCCATCGTGCCTCCCGACACGGGCCTTCTGCCCGCCGCCCTTCTGCTGGAGATGGTCGGGACCATGTTGCGGGCGGTCGTCAGCACTGCGAAGGGCTGGCTGCAAGAGTTGCAGAGCCTGTGGCTGCGCCGCGCGGCGTGCGGGTTCCGGCTCGCTCGCAGGCAGCTCCCCGCCCGACGCCGTATCTGCCGCTCGACGGCATTCGCCTGACCGACGGGGTGGGACACACGCTGTTTGAGGAATACGCTGGGCACCGGGCCGAGGCGCGCGGCGACGAGGAAACGGGCTGGGTGTTGCTGGGGCTGCGGGAGGCAACACAAGCAGTGGTGCTGGCGACGCTGCCGGCCGGCGGACAGCGCGAAGCGAGCGTTTCGCATGTGCGCTTCAACAGCATCGCCCAGGCCGTGGGCAGCCGCATTGTCCGCCAGGCCGATCGGCGCTTGACCATTCTCGGAGTGGTGCACACGCACCCCGGCAGTCTACGCCACCCCAGCGACGGCGATTACGCGGGGGATCGGCAATGGGTGCAGCATCTGCGGGGTCGCGAGGGTGTCTTCGGGATCGGTACAGCCGACGCCCAGGCCGCGGACACCGGGTTGTTTGCCGAGCAGCCCCGGCCGCATGTGCAGACGATGGGGGAATTGCGGCTGTCGTGGTATTCCTTGCGGGCCGGCGCCCGGCCTATCGCCCGCTGCCGGTGGCGCTGACCATCGGCCCGGATTTGGCACGATCGTTGCACTCGGTTTGGTCGGCGATCGAGGTCCACGCGGAACGACTGGAGCGCCTGGCGCGGCAGCAGTCGGGTGTGACGTTCGCGGTCGCCGACGATGATCGGGGTCGGGCCCTGGAAGTCCAGGTGTCCCTGGCCGAGCCGGGCGCCGCCGTTCGCGCCCGCGTGACAGAGAAGGAGGTGCGGTACTACCTGGTCCGCGACGGGCGGCTTCACGAGGCCGACTGCGGCGACGACCGGGTGGACCGCGGCATTTACCTCTTGCTCGCGGAGCTGGCGGCCCAGGAGTGAGGGCGGGCGGAATTGGCGGCCCGCCGCGGAGACACGTTTCTTTCCCTGTTTCGCCCTACCTTTCCGAAGGAAGGAGCACTTCCATGGACTTCCGCCCCCTCAACGACACCGAACGCCGCCAGCTCGTCAGCGCCCTCCGGGGCAACGCCGAGAGCGACCGGGCGATCCTCATGGACCGCCGCGACACCAGCTTTGCCGGCACCAGCGAAGATGTGACCGACGAGGAGGTCATCTTCGCCATCAAGTCGGTGCCGTGCCACTACTGAGGAGAAGTAGGCAGGGGCAGTAGGCAGTAGCCAGTCGGCAGAACCCGCTACTACTGCCTCCTGCTGCTGCCTGCTGCCTACTGAAGCCATGGGTCTTCTCGACAGCGAGGCCGGGAAACGGCGACTGCTGAGCGTGGAGATTCCGGTCATCGAGCGCTACAACGAGGGCCGGGATTCCGCGTTCCGTGTCCGCATGGTGCGGATGGGCAGTACGCTCGTGCTACGCTATTCTCTCAAGCCGGGACACAACGCCTACCAGCTCGAGACGCGGCTGGTGTCCAGCTATCCCACCGTGCCGCCGGAAACCCGCGTGCTGACGCCGCTGAAGCATTGTCCCCACCTGCTGGAAGGGCAGACCCTCTGCCTGTGGCGGCAGGGCAGCACGCGCATGACCAGCCGCTGGGACCCGGCCCGGTTCACCTGCGTCTTCGCCATCCAGGCCGCCTGGCGCTGGCTGGCGTGCTACGAAATCTGGCATGAAACGGGGGAATGGCCGCTGCCGGAGGCCAAATAGGGTTAGCCGCGACCCGGAGGGGAGCGCTGAACAACGGAGGATCCCGATGGCCCATCTCATCCAGGTCGGCGCCGGTAGCGGCGGGATGCCCGTACTCGACATGGTCTGTCGGGACGCGCGGATTACCCGGATCACCTTGATCGAGCCGGACGTTTACCAGCCACACAACGTCGAGCGGCACCTCTTTCCCGCCAATGCCGTCGGGCAGAGCAAGGCGGTGCTGGCGCGCGAATGGGTGAAGGAGCGCCGGCCGGATGTCGAGATGCACCTGATCGTAGGCGATCTCCTCGATCCAGCACTCCAGGACGAGATCGGAGCGGAGACCGCCACGGCGAGCGTGGGTGTCTGTGGTGCGGATAACGAGCCGGCCAAGTATCACTTCGACGCGCTCATGCGCCGTCACGGCAAGCCGTGGACGCTGGGCGAGGTGCTGTCGGGCGGCATTGGCGGGTTCGTCCACTGGTTCGTACCGGGCGGCCCCTGTTACGGCTGCGTGGCCAGTCATCTGCAGCGTTCGATCGAGGTGGATCGGCCGCCCGCGCCGGACTATGCCGCTCCGGGCGGGCCGGTTCAAGAGACGCGCATTCCGGCCAGCATGGCGGCCATCCATGCCATCGCCGGATTGCACGCGGTGGTGACGCTGGGCCTTTTGGACGACCCCGGGCAGTTCAACCCGGGCTTCACCAGTTTGCTGTTAACGCTCCGGCGAGTGCCGGATGTGTTTGAGGAGGCGTTTCGGCCGTATCGGTTTCGCGTCGCGCGGGCGGCAGACTGCTTGATCTGCCGGACGGCCGCGACGCCAGCCTCTACGGAGGACCTCGATGTGGCCCTGGATCAAGCGCTGGCGCGACTGGGCGATGAATGACCTTTGGCCGTTCTACCGAATCAGTCCGCAGCCGCAGGCCATTCATTACAGTTACGAAAAGGCCGGGCTGACGGTCCACGATCAGCCGATTCCGTGGAACGCGGAGGCGGTGGCCGTGGAAGCGCGCCTGCGGCTGCCGGTGTCCGCCGGGCGGCGCAAGGCCGACTTCACGCTGCGCCTGGCCGGCCGCGACCCGGTCCCCGCCGACGACATGCGCCGGCAGGACACCGACAACCACTACCGCCTTCTCTTCCGCGTCGATCCGCCCGGCGTCACCACCACCGCGGAGGTGCTATTCCGCACCCACGTCCTGGGCCAGCTCACCCTCCCCTACCTCGGGCGCGACGAATTCCTGCAAGCATTGCGCTTGCAGATGCCGACCTTGTTCGTCCGCCTCAACGACGAAAGCGTGGCCTGCCAGACTTTCGTGGCCACCCAGTGCAAAGGACTGATCGCCAGTGCCGTGCTGACCAGCCCGACCAGCTTGGTGCCACTGCTGGACGTGGACCTGGCGGTGCAATTCAAGAACGAGCGCACGGGGACAATGCAGACGGTCCCGGCGCGGCTGAGCAGCTCGCAGTTGGTGGGGCGGCATGCGCTGGTGACGGCGGCGCCGCGGCGCTTCCCCCGCCGCATCGGCTCCTGGCAGGTCGGCTGGCAGCTGGGCGATCAGATGCTGGCCACCCACCGCGTTCGGGCCATCTCAACGCGCACCTTCCAGCGCTCCCTGCGCGTCTGCGATGCGCGGTTCGTCCTGCGCTGGGCCAAGGGGAACGTGACCTTGGCCCGCCAGGTCCCGCCTGACGAAAAGCCGACACGGGTGGGGCCCTGTTTCCTCGTCAGCAGCCGCGAGCCGGGCATGGCGGGGATTTGCCAGTTGCAGGCGCGGGTCCAGGTGCCGGGCGCGGTCCAGCCGCCCTTGTTGATGGAGGCCGAGGTACTCATCACGGACGGGCCAACGGCCTTCGCTCCGGGGACCCTCGACATGGCCGACATGGCCCAACTGACTGCCTTCGATTTGCTAATGAAGGGCCAAACGCTGGGGACATTATCGCTCTGCCCAGCCCCGACGGCGAACTTCACCGCCGAGGGCGGCTTCAAGGCGCCGCACGACTACGCCTGGTCCACGGCGGCCGAGGAGGAGCTGACGGATCGGCTCAATCGGTTGCTGGAGGGGGGGGCGTAAGCGGGTCAATCATCGTCCCAGTTGTAGGGTGCGTCAAGCGTACTCGCGCCGACGCACCGTTCCTACCCCCCGGTGCGTCGGCGCGAGTACGCTTGACGCACCCTACGCTTGCTGGAAGGGGGGGCGTAAGCGGGTCAATCATCGTCCCAGTGCTTGTCCTGCCAGCGACGCTGGGCGTCGATCGATTGCAGCAATTGCAAGCTCTGCAGCGCCATCATCCCGAAGAAGATAACCATGAACCATCCGCCGGCAAACAGCGGGCCGATGATCGGAATCGGCGCGCGACCTTTGTCGAGGGCGGGGATCAGCGCATTGACGGCCAGCGCCCCCGCCGCCAGAAGCGAAATACCCAGCGAGACGCTCAAGCCCCGCTCGCGGGACGCGCCGCAGGCACATCTCGCGGGAGATCTGTCCGCCATCGAGCGGCCAGATCGGCAGAAGGTTGAGGATCGGCCAGAAGAGATTGATTTCGATCATGGCGATTATGAAATCGAGGAGCAATTCGTGGTGGGGCGAGGCCTCGACTGCCAGGAAAAACTGGTCGGGCAGGTGCCGGTCCACGGTAAGTGCCGCACGGAACTCAGGCGGCAGGATCACGGACCAGGTGAGCAGCACGACTACGCCCAGAAGTAGGAACTGGGCGAGCGGACCGGCGAACGACACCACGGCGCGCTTGCCGCCGCTGTCCAGGGCGTTGCTCCCTATGGCGAGGCCGCCGAACCCATAGAGGACGATGTGCCCGTGCGCGCCGAAGAATCGGCCCACGACGATGTGTCCCATCTCGTGGATGAGGATCGAGACGAAGCAAGCCGCGATCCAGACCAGCAGTCCCGGTAGAAACGGCGAGCCACCAGCCTGCGGCCCGCCGCGCCAGCCGAGCACGGCGCACATCACCCAGAACCACGGGCTAACGCGCACGTCGGTGCCGAACAAGCGAAAGCGCAGGTCGAATGGCGTTGGGCTCGGTTCGAAGAACACGGCGGACCCCTGAGATGTCGACGGCCGAAACGTAAGTCCATCGCCGTCGGCCATGCCGGGCAGCCCGAAGCGCCAGCGAGGGAGTAAAGTCGACCCCTCGCTGGCGCTTCGGGCTGCCCGGCGTCGGCATTACGATGCGGCCATCTAGCCAGCGGCCACTCCTTCAAGGTATCCTGCTTGTCATGGACTGGACATCCTTGCGCGAGCAGTTTCCGGTGACCCGCCGCTGGGCGTACCTCGATCATGCGGCTGTGGCTCCCATGAGCGGGCCGGCGCAGCGCGCCTTACCGAATGGGCCGCCGACCTGGCCGACAACGGCGAAGTCCACGACACGCTCTGGGTCAACCGCGTCAACGCCGTCCGCGCGCTGGCCGGCCGGCTGCTCAACGCCGATCCGCTCGACATCGCCTTCATCAAGAACACCTCGGAAGGGATCGGCATCGTCGCGGAGGGGTTCCCCTGGACGCCGGGCGACAACGTTGTCATCGCCGCTGAGGAATATCCCGCCAACGTCTACCCGTGGATGAACCTAAGCCGGCGCGGTGTGGCGGTTCGGACCGTCCCGAGCCGCGGCAGCCGCATCGCCCTCGATGACATCCGCGCCGCGATTGACCAGCGGACGCGGGTTGTCAGCCTCAGCTGGGTCGAGTATTCCAGCGGTTTCCGCAATGACGTCGATGCCATCGGGGCGATGTGCCGCGAATATGGCATCTTCTTTTTCGTGGATGCCATCCAGGGGCTGGGCGTGTTGCCGCTGGATGTCGGGCGCACGCCGATCGATGGGCTGGCGGCCGACGGGCACAAGTGGCTCCTGGCGCCGGAAGGAGCCGGCCTGTTTTACCTGCGGCGCGAGTGGGTGGAACGGCTCCGTCCCGTGGGCGTCGGCTGGAACAGCGTGGTCGGCTCACGCGATTTTTCTCGGATTGACTTTACGCTGAAGCCGCATGCCGGCCGCTGGGAGAGCGGCACCCTCAACGTCGGCGGCATCCATGCCCTGGGTGCCAGTTTGGAGCTGCTCCTTGGGCTGGGGATCGATGCGGTCGCCGCCCGAATCCGTGAGCTGACGGACCACCTGTGCGAGCGCGCGCCGGACCGCGGGGCTGGAGGTTTTCAGTAGCCGCGCGAACGCGGAATGGTCCGGCATCGTGTCGCTCATGCCACCCGCGGGAAGCGATCCGCGGGCGCTGCTCCGCCGCTGCCGCGATGAGGGAAATGTCATCAATCTGCGGGCGGGACGGTTGCGCGTCAGCCCGCATTGCTACAACAGCGTTGAGGAGATTGACCGGCTGATCGGGACCCTGACTCGGAAAGGCACGCCATGAGTTCACCGGCCAACGGACGCATTGCCGTCTATACCGGGACGTTCGATCCGATTACCTTCGGCCACCTCGATATCATCCGGCGCGGCAGCGCCATCTTCGAGCGGATCGTGGTGGGCGTCGGCATCAATCCGGAGAAGGCGACGCTCTTCTCGCCCGAGGAGCGTGTGGAGCAGGTCCGCCAGGTGGTGGCCTCCTTCCGCAACGTGGAGGTGTGCTTCTACTCCAACCTGACCGTTCATTTCGTGCGCCAGGTGGGAGCGCGGGTGATGTTGCGCGGCCTGCGCACCACCAGCGACATGGAGTTCGAGTTCAGCATGTCGCTGGCCAACCTGACCCTCGACCCGGAAATCGAGACGGTCTTCCTGATGGCCAAGGACGAGTATTCGCACGTGAGCAGCAGCCTGATCCGCCAGATCGCGACGCTGGGCGGCTCCCTGGACAAGTTTGTGCCGCCCGAAGTGAAGGACGCCTTGCTGCGGCGCGTCCGCGACGAACCGCCCAACTTGCCGCCCACCGAGCGTGAACCCCGTTCGCCGGAGCGCTAGGAGCGACCGGGAAAAATGAGGCAGACTCGCACGCCGTCGACTGCCAAAGTTCTGTGCCAAAAGGGGTAGTTCTGTGCCAAGCTTGGCACAGAACATTTTCGATGCAAACCCTTGTGAATATTGGTAATGTGTCGTCGATTCGAGTTCTGTGCCACCGTTTCGAGGGGTATGGGAAGTACAAATGTCGGGCCTGGGATTGGCCCTGTTCCTCCCGGCCTTGGTCCCTTGTTTTTCCGGCCGCTCGAAACGAAAACGAGGAATCCCCATGCCCGATCCACAAGCCTTCAACAATCTGATGCGCACCCAGGCCCGGGCGCTCCACGAAAAGGACACCCCACCCACGTCGCGGACCGATTGGGGCGAACGCCGCAAGAAGCTCCGCGCCGCCATGTTCGGCGCGATGGGCTCGCTGCCGGAAAAGCCCTGCGACCTCATGCCCAAGCTGGTCGGCACCCTGAAGCGCGACGGCTATCGCATCGAAAAGCTGCTCCTCCAGAGCCAGACCGATGTCTGGGTGACGGCCAACGCCTACGTACCGGAGGGGTCAAAGGGGAAGAGGCCGGCCGTGCTCGTCGTCCACGGCCACTGGGCTGGGGCGCGGCGCGATCCGGTCGTGCAGGCCCGCTGCCTGGGTCTGGCGAAGCTCGGTTTCTTCGTCCTGGCCGTGGACGCCTTCGGCTCGGGCGAACGCTACACCAAACCGGCCCTGGGAACCTATCACGGCGCCCTCTACGGCAGCACACTATGGCCTGCAGGACTGACGCTGCTCGGCTGCCAGGTGTACGATAACCGCCGTGCCGTCGATTACCTGCGGACCCGGCCGGAGGTGGACGGCGATCGCCTGGGCATCACCGGCGCCTCGGGTGGCGGCAACCAGACGATGTACGCCGGCGCCCTCGACGATCGCTTCCGCGCCGTGGTGCCCGTCTGCTCTGTCGGCACCTACCAGGTCTATTTGCAGACCGCCTGCTGCGTCTGCGAGGTACTTCCCGGGGCGCTGCGCTTCGCGGAAGAAGGCGATGTCCTGTCGCTGGTCGCGCCCGCGCCCTGCTCGTCATCAATGCGACGAAGGACGGCATCCAGTTCAGCGTCGGCGAGGCGGAGAAGAGCATCGCCCGGGCCCGGCCGGTCTTTCGACTGCTCGATGCCGAGGCGAAACTCAGGCACGCCACCTTCGAGTCGCCGCACGCCTACAACCAGGCGATGCGCGAGACGATGTACGGCTGGATGACGAAATGGCTGAAGGACGAGGGAGATGGCAAACCGATCCCTGAGCCAAAGCACGACATCGAGAAACCCGAGGACCTGGCGGTATTCCCGGACGACAAGCGACCCGCCGGCTTCCTCTATCCGCCGAGCCTGGCAGCCCGTGAGGCCCGGGCACTTGTGGCGAAGGTAACGGCCGTCAAACCGGACCACGCCGAGGACTGGGAATCGACGGCGGTTCACATGCGATCCCAACTGCGCAAGCAGGTCTTCGGCGATTTCCCGGTGGCACCGAAGCCGGAAGCTCGCATCGAGCCGGTCCGCAAAGAGGGGAATATCGTCACGGTTCCACTCACCTTACACCCGGAGCCGGACCTGCCGTTACCGGCCCTTCAGCGTGGCAAGGCCGACGACAGGGGCGGCCTCTCCGCGGTTTGTGTTCTGCTGCACCTCGACGGGAAGTCGGCGGCCCTGAAGCATCCGCTCGCGAATGCCTTGATCGACAAGGGCTGGATTGTGTCGGCTCCCGACCTGCGGGCCACCGGCGATACCAAGCCGGAAGGGAGCGCCATCGCGGGAGCCCCCGACCACCACGAAGCCGAACACGCCCTTTGGCTGGGCCGACCCTTGCTGGGCCAGTGGGTCTTCGATGTGCAGTGCCTGCTGGACTGGCTGGCAATCCAGCCGGGGCTCGACAAGCGACGCCTGGCCGTCGTGGGCATCGGCCCGGCCGGCCTGGTCGCCATCTGCGCCGCCGGGCTGCTGGAGGATCGCGTCAGCGCTGTCGCTGCGGTGGAGACACCGGCCAGCTACGTCACCGAAATCGCGTATCCCGCGGGGACGCACATGGCCCTACTGGCACCAGGGATATTGCGGGTGGGCGATGTGCCCCACCTGGCTGCCCTGGCCGCGCCGCGCCGGTTGGTGATCGCCGGCGGCCTTTCCTCGCAGGGGAAAGCGCTTGGGGAGAAGGAGTTGAAAGAGGCGTACGGCTTCACGGCTTCGATCTACAAGGTGCACAAGGCAGAGGGGAAAATGAGCGTGGCAGCGGAGATGAAGATGGAGGAAGTGGCCAGGGTGTTGGCGGGTTGATTGTTGAAGTGACATTTCGTGAGGCAAGCGAAGGTCACGTCGCGATGGCCGATAGGCTCTGATAACATGATTGTCATGGATGCTTTCAAGGTACGGCCCGGAAGAGGAGTTGAGACGTGACCGCCCCTGTCCTGGAGGAAGTCGTGGCCGGACGCGCCCCGGACGTGTTGCCGCTGACCGTCGATCAGTACCACCGCATGATCGAACAGGGCATCCTGCGCGAAGGGGAGCCGACGGAATTGATCGACGGCATTCTGGTCCGCAAAGATTCCAGCGACCGGGGAGGCGTTCCCATGTCCCACGGCCCGAGGCATGCGCTGGCGATCAAGCGACTCGAACGCTCGCTTCGACCCATCGAAGGACAGGGATGTCACCTGCATCCCCAACTCCCTATCACATTGGGGACGACGAAGGAGCCGGAGCCTGATCTCGCAGTCGTTCGCGGCCGGCCGGAGGACTTTCTGGACCATCATCCCACGCCTGCTGATATCGTGGTCGTGGTCGAGGTGGCGGATACGACCCTGGAGTATGACCGCAGTACGAAGCAACGGATTTATGCGCAAAGCGGCATCGAACTGTACTGGATCGTGAATCTGCCGCAGGGGCAGGTTGAGGTGTATCAGCGGCCGGATGCGATTGCGGGCCGGTATGGGACGCGAAGTGACTACGGGATCGGCCAGATGCTGCAGCTCACTATCGGCGCGTTCGTCGTGGGGGTGGCAGTGAATGACATGTTGCCGCCGTAGTGGCGTCCACAGCGGAAAGCAGCGCTCCCCATCTGTCGCCATAGGGCGCATCATCAGGCCGTCGGCTGCGAGATTGAGATGCTTACACGCTCAATCCCGAGTTGTTGCCACTTTCCTTGCCGAAACTCGGGCCGACTTCGGAGATTACCCTTGATGTTCGTGGTCTCGGTAATGTTGTCCGCTTTCCACCGCGTCATTCTCGTGGAGCCATCGGCATAATGAATAGTGATCCAGGCTTGCCTGGCTATTAGAAGGGCCTTCTTGAAAAGAACTGACGGAGACGGATCCAGCGTGATTGGAAGAACTCCGCCGCGCCCAACGACCTTCGGCGTCTTGGAAGCGCAGGTAACGGCTGCTTCGCCCAAACCATCCTCGGGAGGGGTCCGAGTCACAGCTGAATCGACGCCCAGTACCCTCTCCAGGTAATCGTAATTGCAGGCGGAGAGGCTCGTGATCATGTCGTATTGAGTGGCACAGTAGTCTCGCAAGTCCCCAAGCCGCTTGACGCGTTCTTCGTATCCAGTCATTGCGACAAAGGCCTCGATCTTCGCCAGGCGCGCTACGTCTTCGACGTACTGTCGATAATGAACATGATGTTTATCTTTGTTTGCTTCGTTGCAACAAGGCAAGACGTTTCCGTACAGGTGTAGGCCGCAGTGGGCCTGATTGATTGGAATTGCGTGGTCTTTGACCGCCGTCTCCAGCGTGAGTTGTTGGTCGGTGTACGCGCATCGGAACTCGAAATAGTCCAGCGTGTGATGCCACTCTTCCTCGGTCAAGCCTCCGAGTAGCTTGCCGGCGTCTGCCAAGAAACACCGGATGAAGAGGTTCGCGGCGTCCCCAGGTCGAGTCCTTCTCGTCTGTCTGGCCACGGATTCACCTCTGACTGTTTAACTCCGTCCCATCCACAAACCTTACCACCACATCCGGCCCCTTGATGTGATGCAACAGCTGCCTCGGCAGCCGGCAGCGGATTGTCACCCGGCTGTCCTCGTACTCTTGCCCTTCAATCTCCGCATGGGCCGACAGGTACGCCAGCACCCGGCCGTTCGCTACCCCGGTCACCACCTCGGCGTCGGCGAAGTCCGCAGCCAGGGCCTCAATCACGGCGGCGCGCAGGCCGTCAAGCCCCTGGCCCGTGGCCGCGCTGATCGCCACGGAGTGTGGATGATGTTTCAGCAGCACGTGCAGGATCGACGGCTCGGCGAGGCGGTCGGCCTTGTTCAGCACCAGCAGCATCGGCTTGTTCCCGCAGCCCAGCTCCTTGAGCACGGCGTTGACCGCCTTGATCTGCTCCTCGGCCGCCTCGTTGCTGGCATCGACGACGTGCAGCAGCAGTCGGGCTTGCCGGGCTTCCTCCAGCGTCGCCTTGAACGAGGCGATCAGGTGGTGCGGCAGGTCGCGGATAAAGCCGACGGTGTCGCTCAATAGCACCCGGCCCCAGTCTTTCAGGTGCCATTGCCGCGTCCGCGTGTCGAGTGTCGAAAACAGCTTGTCCTCGGCCAGCACACCGGCGCCGGTCAGGGCGTTCATCAGGGTGCTTTTGCCGGCGTTGGTGTAGCCGACCAGCGAGACGGTGTGCTCCTCGCGGCGGCTGAAGACCTCGCGTTCCTTGCGCGCCTGCACTTCGGCAAGGCGTTCCTTCAGGTCGCGGATGCGCAGGGTGACCAGGCGGCGATCCTCTTCGAGCTGGGTTTCGCCGGGCCCGCGCAGGCCGATGCCGCCCTTGATGCGGCCCAGGTGGGTCCACATGTTCTTCAGGCGCGGCATCGAGTATTCGAGCTGGGCCAATTCGACCTGGAGCCGGGCCTCGATGGAGCGGGCGCGGGTGGCGAAAATGTCGAGGATCAGCTCGCTGCGGTCCAGGACCTTGAGGGAGGTCGCCTTTTCGAGGTTGCGCACCTGTCCCGGCGACAGGTCGTTGTCGAAAATGATGACGTCGGTATCGGCGGCCTCGGTCTGTTCTTGAAGCTCGATGAGCTTCCCCTTGCCGATGTAGGTGGCGGGGTTGACCTGTTCGCGCTTCTGGGTGACGCCGCCAACGACCACGGCGCCGGCCGTGGTCGCCAGGCCGCGGAGTTCTTCCAGCGGATCCTTGCTGACCCAGAGACGGTCCGGCAAGGCCACGCTGACCAGGAAGGCACGCTCGAGATGGACGGTAAGTTCTTGACGGGAAACGTCGAGTGACACTGGGGCTACCGTGGCTCCTTTCGGGCGAAGCAGGGACACGCCATTCTACGGCGTTCGGCAAGCCGACGCCACGTTTGTTGCGCCCCAGTCAGACGTTCGGAGACCGACGCGCCAGCAAGGATGGGCTGGACTTCCTCGCTGGCGCGTCGGGCTGCCCAGCCAGCCAGCCCCCGTGGCAGCCCGACGCGCCAGCGAGGATGGGCTGGACTTCCTCGCTGGCGCGTCGGGCTGCCCGGTCGATAGGATCGGTCTCGTCGGCCGAGCAGTCTGCCTACCGGCACCGTTGACACCAGCCTCGGCGCCTGGCAGCATGACCTTATGAAACGCATGTCGCTTCGCCGTTTCGGCCGCATCGTGGCCCGCGTCATGGAGACCCTGCCGGACGAGCTGAAGCCCTACCTTGAAAACGTCGTGGTGGATGTCGAGGAGGAGCCCGAGCTGGAGACGCTCCGCCGCATGGACTTCACCGACGAGGAGATCGCCTACGGCGAGTCGCTGTACGGCCTGTTCGATCCGTTGCCCTTGCCGGACACCTGCGGCATGGATTTCGACGACCCGCCGCACCGCATCATCATCTACAAGCGGCCCCTGGAGGAGGACTTCCTCGACACGAAGGCCCTGATGACCGAAATCCGCAAGACCGTAATCCACGAACTGGCACACCACTTCGGCTTCACGGACCGCGATCTGGAGGCGTTCGACGCCACGCCGGACCCGTGGCCGGAAGGGGTTTAGCCGTCCTCCAGGGGGCGGTGGCACCACGGTCGGGCTGTAACGGCCGCGCAACGCCAATTGTAAAAGCCTGACGATTACATAAAGATTTCTCTCCCGGTCTGGGCGGTCGTGCTTTATCATCTACAGGTACTCTGAGCCCTCGCTCGATCAGGAGTTTTTCTGATGCGTTCCCTCCGACCCGTGCCGCTGATGCTGGCCCTGCTGCTGGGGCCGGCCGGCGTTTCCGCCCTGGCTGCCGAGCCCGCCGTCTCCGCGTCCGACGAACAGGCCCTCAAGGCCGCCGGGCTCAAGGCGGAAGGGCCGATCCTGTTGCAGTTCTTCCGCAAACGGGCCGAAGGCAAGGCCGACAAGGAGCAGGTGGCGACGTTCCTGAAGGAACTCGGGGGCAAGGACCCCACGCTACGCGGCAAGGCGATGGCCGAGCTGATTGGCCTGGGCCAGGCGGCGGTGCCGGGGTTGCGGCAGGCGGCCAACGAGCTGGAGAATGCCGAGGCCGCCGCCGTCGCCCGGACCTGCCTCCAACACATCGAGGGGACTACCGGTGCGGGGCTGACCGCTGCCGCCGTCCGTGCCCTGTCGGGGCTGAAGCCGGCGGGGGCTGTCGAGGCCCTGGTCACCTACCTGCCGATGGCCGAGGACGACCCGGTGCTCGAGGAAATCTCCACCGCCCTGGTGGCCATCGCGGTCCAGAACGGCAAGGCGGACCGGGCCATTGTCAAGGCGCTGGCGGATGAGGTGCCGATTCGCCGTGCGATTGCGGCCGAGGTGCTGGCCCAGGTGGGCGGCGACGAGCAACGGCCGGCCGTCCGCAAGCTGCTGCGCGATCCCAAGCCGACGGTCCGCCTTCGCGCCGCCCTGGCCCTGGCCCAGTACCAGGACCCCGAGGCCGTGCCGGTGCTGATCGGTCTGATCGGCGAGGCCCCGCCGCACCAGGCCCGGCAAATCGAGGAGTTCCTGATGGGGCTGGCCGGCGAGTGGGCCATCGGCGTGCCCCAGGGTAGCGATGCCGTAGCCCGGAAACTGCGAAAGGACCTGTGGAATGCCTGGTGGACCGCGGCGGACGGGGCCGTCCTGGTCGATGAGCTGAAGAAACGGACGCCCACCGAAGCCGACCGCGAGAAGATCACGGCCCTGATTGCCAAGCTGGGAGACAAGGAGGCCACGGTCCGCGACAAGGCGATGGCCGACCTGGTGGCCCTGGGGGCCGACGCCGTGCCGCTATTGCGCCAGACCCAGGGTGCCGGCGAGCGCGATGCCAAGCTGGCCGAGGCCGCCCAGAAGTGCCTGGCCCAGATCGATCCCAACGTCGCCCCGCCGCTGCCCGTGGTGGCGGCCCGGCTGCTGGCCATGCGCCGACCCGCCGGCGGCGCCGAAGCCATCCTCGCCTACCTCCCCTCCGCCGAGGACGACGTGATCGGCGGCGAGCTGCGGACGGCGCTGGCGGCCATGGCGGTCAAGGACGGCAAGGCCGATCCGGCGCTCGTCAAGGCCCTGGAGGACAAGCTGCCGCTGCGGCGTGCTGCCGGCGCCGAGGCCCTGGCCTTCGGCGGGGCCGTCGATCAGCGCGACGCGATCCGAAAGCTGCTGAAGGACGAAGACCCGACCGTGCGTCTCCGGGTTGCCCTGGCCCTGACCTCGACGCAGGACAAGCAGGCGATTCCGTCGCTGATCGCCATGATCACCGAGCTGCCGGCCGCGCAGGCGGGGCAGGCCGAATACCAGCTGCGTCTCCTGGCCGGCGAAGGCATCCCGATCCGGCCGCCGGCGAGGATGCCGCCAGCCGAAAAAAGGCCCGCGACGCCTGGGAAGCCTGGTGGAAGTCCAAGGGGGACAAGCTCCAGCTGGCCCGCCTCGACAACCGCCAGCAACTGCTGGGCTACACCATCGTGGTGGACATGTACGACCAGACAAAGCGCGGCGGCCGCGTTGTCGAGCTGGATCGCCACGGCAAGGTCCGCTGGGAGTGGGTCGGCATCGGCAACCCCGGCCCGATCAGTGCCCAGGTGCTGCCCGGCGACCGCGTGCTCATCTCCGAGCACAACATGGGCCGTGTCGTCGAACGCGACCTCAAAGGGAAAGAGTTGTGGTCGCACCAGATCAATCAGCCGATGATGGCGACGCGGCTTCCCAACGGCAATACGTTCATCGTCGGCCGTGGCAACATCATCGAGATCGACAAGACCGGCAAGGAACTGCTCAACATCAACCGCATGAACTTCTGGGATATCATGAGTGCGACCCGGCTCCGCAATGGCGAAATTGTCTACATTACGCAGCAGGGCCAGGTCACGCGCATGGACAAGAACGGCCAACACGAAATCAAGCACTTCCAGGCCGGGACCGGCGGTATGTACCACTTCGGCTACTGCGACATGATGGCCAACGAGCATGTGCTGGTGCCGATGTTCAGCTTCAACAAGGTGGCCGAGTACGACACCAACGGCAAGGAAGTCTGGACGGCTTCAATCACGCAACCGATCTCTGCCAAGCGGCTGCCCAACGGCAACACCCTGGTGACCAGCCTGAACCCGAACCGAGTGGTCGAACTGAATCGCGCGGGCAAGGTGGTGTGGGAGGCGAAGGAGACCTTCCGCCAGCCGTTCCGCGCGGACCGGCGCTAACGCACAGTTTAGCCGCGGGTCGTAGACCCGCGCGGGCTTGAAACGGGGACTCATCGAACCGCTCCTCCAAGAGAGATTCATCCATGTTTCTTCGTCCTCGCATCCTGTCGCTGGCCGCCGGCGCCGCCCTGGCGCTGGCCCTGCTGGCCACCGTGACCCCGCCGGACGCCGTGGCCCAGAAGGGGCGATTCTTCGTGGGCGAGCAGCCGGCCGCCACGGTGTCGGCCGACGGCGATAACCAGCTGACCGACGAGCAGTTCCTGCGCAGCGCCGGGCTGACGCCGGACGGCCCCGGGCTGGTCGAGTTCTTCAAGGCGCGCACCCAACTGAGTGCGGACCCCGAAAAAATCGCCGGACTGATCGCCAAACTCGGCTCAAAAAAGGCCGAAGACCGCGACAAGGCGATGGCGGACCTGGTGTCGGCGGGCCCGGTGGCACTGCCGCAGTTACGGCAGGCGACCCGCGACCCGGATGAGCCGCAGATCGCGGCCATCGCCCGCAAGTGCCTTGGACTGATCGAGCCGAGCAATTCCTCGGCCCCCTCGCTCCCCGCCGCTGCCGCCCGCGTGCTGGCCCAGAAGAAGACGCCGGCGGCGGCCGAGGCCCTGCTCGATTTCCTGCCCTTCGCCGATGACGACAACATCCTCGACGAGATCAAGGCCGCCCTCGCCACGCTGGCCACCCGCGACGGCAAGGTGGACTCCGCCTTCCTCCATGCCCTGGACGACAAGAGTTCGTCGCTGCGCCGCACCGTCGTCGCCGAAGTGCTGGCGCGGTCGGGCAACGAGGAAATAATGCCGGCCGTCCGCAAGCTCCTTTCCGATCCACGTCCCGTGGTGCGGCTGCGCGTCGCTCTGGCGCTGGCCGCCACGAAGGACGCCGAGGCGGTCACCACCCTCATCAATGTCCTCAGCGAGCTGCCGCTGCCCCTGGCCAAGCAAGCAGAGGAGTTCTTGCTGAACCTCGCCTCGGACCAGGCCCCCAAGGCCCAGTTGGGCCAGGCGGAGGCCCAGCGCAAGGCCTGCCGCGATGCCTGGGCGGCCTGGTGGAAGGGGACCGAGGGCGATGCCACCCTGGCGGAGTTCAAGAAACGCACCCTCACCGAGGCCGACCGCATCAAGGTGGTCGCCATCATCGCCAAGATGGGCAATAACGACTTCAACGAACGCGAGCGGGCCCAGGAAGAATTGCAGAAACTGGGTACGTCGGTCGCGCCGTTGCTCCGCCAAGCCCTGGTGGGCGACGACGAGGAGATCAAGAAGCGGGCCCAGAAGGCGCTGGACGCGATCGAGAAGGACAAGACCTCGTCCCTCTTGCCGGTGCAGGCCCGGCTGATGGCCTATCGCAAGCCGGCGGCGGCGGCCGAAGTGCTGCTCGCCTACCTCCCCTTCGCCGACGAGGATGCCGTCTTCGACGAGGTCCGCGGCGCCCTGGCGGCCGTGGCTGTCCGCGACGGCAAGGCCGATCCCAACCTGGTCAAGGCCCTGGACGACAAGCTGCCCGTGCGTCGTGGCGTGGCCGCCGAGGCCCTTGCCCTGGGCGGTGCCATCGACCAGAGGCCTGCCATCCGCAAGCTCCTCAAAGATCGCGACGTGGACGTGAAGCTGCGTGTCGCCCTGGCCCTGTCCGCTTCCCGCGACCGCGAAGCCGTGCCCATCCTCATTGACCTCATGGGCGAGCTGCCGCTTGACAAGGGGTTGCAAGCCGAGACCTACCTGCGCGAGGTGGCCGGCGAACGCGGGCCCAACGTTTACCTGGCCGCCGACGCCGAATCGCGCAAGCGGACCCGCGACGCCTGGGCGGCCTGGTGGAAGGACAACGGCAGCACCGTCGATCTGGCCCGCGCCAGCACCGGCCCGCGCATGCTCGGCTTCACGCTCATCGTCAACATGAACTTCAACCGCGTCATCGAAATCAGCATGGACGGCAAGACGCGCTGGACGCTGGACGGTCTCGGCTTCCCGCGCGACGCCCAGGCCCTGCCCGGCGACCGCGTCCTGGTGGCCGAGCAGAACTTCAACCGCGTGGCCGAATACAACCAGAAAAAAGAGATCGTTTGGCAGAAAATGGTGCAGGCCCCGCCGCAGGCGGTGCAGCGACTGCCCAACGGCAACACCTTCATCGCCACCAATAACGGGCTTTCTGAAGTCACCAAGGATGGCAAGGAGGTCTTCACCTACAATCGCAACCAGTGGGACATCATCACCGGGGCCCGGGCCGCGGACGGCAGCTACGCCATCATGACGCAGAACGGCATGATCATCCGCATCGATTCCAAGGGAAAGGAAACCAAGACCATCACCATCGGCCAGCCCACCTGGAACTCGAACATCGAGATGCTCCCCGGCGGCCGCATCCTGGTGCCGATGCACAACCTCAACAAGGTGATCGAGTACGATTCGGACGGCAAGCAGGTCTGGGAGGCCGCCGTGCAATGGCCCCAGTCGGTCCAGCGCCTGCCGAATGGCAATACCCTGGTCGCCAGCGCCAATACCCAGAAGATCGTCGAGTTGAACCGGGCCGGACGCGTGGTCTGGGAGCACAAGCCGACCAACCAGATGGATCAGCCGTTCCGCGTGCGGCGGCGGTAAACGCGCGGGTCTTCGACCCGCCGCTAAACTCCGGAGGGCCTCCCCATGCGCCGGCTTGTACTCGGCCTGTGTCTCGCTGTGTTGACGGCGGGCCAGGCGCGTCCGGCCGACGATGAGCGCCGGGCCGAGGACGAGCGCATCCTCCAAAAGGCCGGCATCGCCAGCGACGACGCCGGCCTGCTCAACTTCTTCAAGAAGGGCAGCCCCCGCGAGGCGGATATTCGCGCCCTGATCGCCAAGCTCGGCGACGACTCCTTCGATGTGCGCGAGAAGGCCTCGGCCGACCTGAGCCTGATGGGGGCGGTGGCCGAGCCGTTGCTGCGCCAGGCCGCCAAGTCGGGCGATGCCGAAGTGCGCGTGCGGGCCGAGGACTGTCTGAAGAACATCGGCGGCGGACCGTCGGCCGCCATCCTGGCCGCCGCCGCCCGCCGGTTGGCCCAGCGCCGGCCGGCGGGCGCCCTCGAGGCGCTGCTCGCCTATGCCCCCCGCGTCAGCGGGCTGGCCAGCGAAGCCGACCTGCGCGGCCCTGGTCGCCCTGGCCATCCGCGACGGCAAGCCCAGTCCGGTCCTGGTCAAGGCCCTCGAAGACAAGTCCGCCGGCACCCGGGCCGTTGCCGCCGCCGTCCTGGTCCGCGCCGGCGTCAAGGAATCGCTGCCCGCGATCCGTAAACTCCTCAATGATCCCGAGGCGTCCGTCCGCCTGGAAACCGCCCTGGCGCTGGCCTCCCTGAAAGAGAAGGAGGCCCTGCCCGTCCTCATCGACCTGCTGGCGACCCTGCCGCGGGAACGGCAAGCGCCCATTACGGATCTGCTTTATGAGCTGGCCGAGGACCAGACACCGGAGGTGCCGGCGGGCGATGATGACACCGCCCGCAAGCAGACGCGCGACGCCTGGGCCGCCTGGTGGAAGAAGAACGCCGACAAGGTGGACCTGGCGAAGGTCGGCGACAACGGCAAATTCAAGGGCTACACGATGGTGGTCCTGCTCGACGCCGGCCGTGTGCTCGAGGTCGACGCCGACGGCAAGAAACGCTGGGAGATCGACGGCTTGCAGTTCCCGCTCGATGCCCAGCGCCTGCCGGGCGACCGCGTGCTGGTCGCCGAGCAACAGGGCGGCCGGGTCACGGAGCGCGACCGCAAGGGACACATCCTGTGGGAAAAGCGCATCGACGAGCCGCTCATGGCCCAGCGGCTGGCCAACGGCCACACCTTCATCGCCAGCCGCACGCAGCTGTTAGAAGTGGATCGCAGCGGCCGGCCGGTGTTCACCCAGGAACGCGGCGTCGAAGACCTTATCATGAAAGCCCAGAAGCTCGACAAGGGCGAAATTGCGCTGGTGGTCTCGCCGGCCGGCAACCTGAACGCGCCCGAGTATCTGCGCCTTGATGCCGCCGGCAAGACCGTCGCCCGGTTCCCGATCAGCGTGCGGACCTCCGGCGGGCGCATCGACGTGTTGCCGAACGGCCACGTCCTGGCCCCGCTGCGCGACAACAACAAGGTGATCGAGTACGATGCCGCTGGCAAGGAGGTCTGGCAGGCCGACTACAACCAGCCGATCGCCGCCGTCCGGCTGCCCAACGGCCACACGATGGTGACCGGGTTCAATGAGAAGCGGGCCGTCGAGCTCGATGGGAAGGGCAAGCTGGTTTGGGAATACAAGTCCGATGTGCGCGTCACGCGCGGCTGGCGACGCTGAGGTCGTCGTGCCCCCGGGGCTGCCTTCCGGAGACCTGCCATGAACCTCCGCAGCTGCTTGATTGCCGCCCTGTTGCTGCTCCCCGGCGTCCCGGCCGCCGCCGCGCCTGCTGAGGATGGCGACGAGCGCCTCCTGCGCGAGGCGGGCATCGCCAGCGATGGGCCGGCCCTGCTTCGGTTCTTCCGCGATCGCGTGGCCGGCGGCGACGAGCGCGACCGGATTGCGGCCCTCATCAAGCAGCTGGGCGATGACTCCTTCGACCAGCGCGAGAAGGCGTCGGCCCAGCTGGTGGCCATCGGCGCCAAGGCCGAGGCGCAACTGCGCGAGGCCGTCAAGAACCCACCCGAGGCCGAGGTCAAGCAGCGGGCCGAATTGTGCCTGCGGGAGATAGCCAAGGGCGGCACCGCTCGGCTGCCGGGTGCGGCGGCCCGCGTGCTGGCCCGCCGCAAGCCCGACGGCGCTGTGACCGCGCTGCTCGCCTACCTGCCCAGTGCCGACGGCGAAACCGGCCGGGAGGCGGTGGCCGACGCCCTGGCCGCGCTGGCCCTGCGCGACGGCAAGCCCGATCCGGCGCTGCTGGCGGCCCTGGAAGACAAGCTGGCCCTGAAACGAGCTACCGCCGCCACGGCCCTCGCCCGCGCCGGTGCCAAGGAACAGCTGCCTGCCCTGCGCAAATTGCTCAAGGACCCGGACGCGGTTGTCCGTCTACGGGTCGCCCTGGCCCTGGCCGCCGTGCGCGACAAGGAGGCGGTGCCAACGCTCGTCGATCTGCTCGCCGATTTGCCGCCCAACCAGGGCGCCGAGGCCGAGGAGGTGTTGCGGATTCTCGCTGGAGACGCGGCCCCCGAAGTGACCCTGGGGCCGTCGGAAACCGCACGCAAGGCCGCCCGCGAGGCCTGGGCTGCCTGGTGGAAGAAAAACGCCGACAAGGTGGACTTGGCGAAACTGGCCGACGGGCCGCGCGAATTCGGCTACACTCTGGTTGTGCAGATCAATCTTCCTGCCGCGGGCGCCGGGAGGTTGAGCGGCCGGGTGGCGGAGTTCGGCCGCGACGGCAAGGTCCGCTGGCAAATCGAGGGGCTGGCCGGGCCGCGCGACGCCCAGATGCTGCCCAACGGTAATGTCTTCATCTTCGAGTCCTCCGGCCGGCGCCTGACCGAACGCACCACCAAGGGGGAGATCGTGTGGGAGAAGTCGATCACGGCAGCGGCCGGTACGGCTGGCATCCCGCTCTCCGCGCAACGGCTAGCGAACGGCAACGTCTTTGTCGCCATGCGCGGAGGACTCCTGGAGATCGACCGCGACGGCAAGGAAGTGTGGAGTTACAAGCCGACCGCCGCCGGCTCCATTTACGCGGCCCACAAGTCGCGCACCGGCGAGGTGGCCCTTGTCACCCTGAACGGAACCTGCACGCTGCTGGACGCCAAGGGGAAGGAGACCGGGACGTTCCGCGCCTGCCGGCTCTCTACCACCGCCGGCATCGATCTGCTGGCCAACGGCAACGTCCTGGTGCCCGACTATGCCCAGAACAAGGTCATCGAATTCGACCCCAAGGGCAAGGCGGTCTGGGAAGCTAGCGTGGAACGACCGGGATCGGTCGTGCGCCTGGCCAATGGGCACACCCTGGTCGGCAGCCCGCTGGCCACCCGCGTTGTGGAACTGGACCGCGACGGCAAGGAGGTTTGGAAGCTTTCGACCGAAGGGCGGGTCTACAGGGCGTCGCGGCGTTAACGATTACCGAGTGCTGTGTCAGGCCCGGAGTTTGGGGTGGCACGCCCTGAGGTACTCCGAAGGGCGTGCTAACAGTCAAGCACGCCCTTCGGAGTACCTCAAGGCGTGCCACCCAACACAATCCTAATTCCTTACATTGACACTGTACTAGCGGTGCTTCGTGGAGCCGCCCGTCGCCAGCAGCGCCTGCAGCACCCACCCCGTCGTGGCGATGCGCTGGGCATAGCTGACCGCTCCAGCCGGCCGCGTCGTTTCGGGCCAGTTCCCCTCTTTCTCCTGGGCCCCGATCAGATAGGCCCGGCCTCGCTCGATCCTCTCCTTGTTCCCCTCTTCTGCCGGAGTGCGTGCCAGCGCCAGCAACGCCAGGGCGGTGTCGAACGGTTCCGGCGGGGAGGTGGCATAGGGCCCCCAGCCGCCGCGGCGGTCCTGCGCTTTCTGGAGCAGGTTGAGACAGTGTGTCCGCTGGCTCGCGGCCGCCCTGTCGTCGGCCCCATCCAGGGCGAGCAAGACGGCTGCCGCGCCAGGGACGCTCTTCTCCTCACGCTGCCGAAACCAGCGATCGGTCTTGCGGATGGCCTCGTCGAACGTGCCGGCATTGGCCTTCACCAGAATCTGCCGGGCCAGGCCAGTGGCCAGTGCGGACCCCAGGGTTGTGGGCGAGCCGAGTGACCCCTCGGCATTGACGCGCCAGGAGCCGTCCTTGCCCTGGTCGGCGGCGATCAGTTTCGCCGCGGCGATTAACGACTTCCGTTCCTTTACCAATCCGGCCTCGACCGCCTCCAGCAAGGCGGTTGCGAACTGGATGCGGACCAAGCTGGGATCGGTCGGCACTCCGCCGTCGCGCTTGCCGTCCCACTTCTCCGGCTGCGTCAGCCAGCGTTTCGTCTCGTCGAGTGCCTTGTCCGGAACCTTGTGGCCCAGCCGGACCGCCGCGAACAGGGCGCGGGCGCCAACACCACTGTTGTGGCAGGAGAAGCACTTCTCCTCGACGGGCCAGGCGGGCACCTCACGCGCCAAATAGGCGATGGCGCGGCTCTCGGGCGTCGGCGGATCGGCCGCCGCAACGCCAGCCAGGACCAGGATCACGGGAAACGTAATTGTCATTCTCATGGCCAACGATTGTACCGCGCCGTCTGTCACACCAGGCCCCAGCGGCGCCGGCAGAACCACTCCAGGGACACCAGGGCGACGAAAACCAACAGAAAGGCAGGCGGAAAGGCGGACAGGCTACTTCGCCGCCAGTCGGGCCAGAGGTTGGCCTTCGGGTGCCAGCCGGCCAGCGGTTGTGTCGGCAAGTCGTGCAGGTAGCGAGCCAGTTCGTCCTCGTCGCCGAGGTGGAACTTGCCACCGCCGGCCGCCGCCAGCCGCTTGAGGAACTCGTGGTTAGCCGCCCGCCGAGTCATCTCGGCGTCGTCCTGGTAGACCAGGAATCGGGCCGACGCCTGCCCGCTGACGACCTGCCCATCCGTATCCTTGGCCGTGCCCTGCACCACCAGCCGATATTCGCCGGGCAGGTCGGTCTTCCAGAACGTGCCGCGATCCTCATCCTTGTTGCGCACGGTCTGCACGGCGGTCTCGGCCCCGTCGGGTCCGATGATCTTGCCCTCGAAGCGGGCGTCCTTGAGGTCGAGCCCGCCCTTGCCGCGGACGCCGGTGCTGAAATCGAAGCGGCTGCCGGCCGCCAGCCGCCGCACATCGGGCCTGGCCCACACATTCCCTTCCGCCTCTTCCTGGTGCGCCAGCCACAGCACCAGTTGCCGCCAGAACCGCTCGTGATAGCGGTCGCCGTTGGGTGGGCGCACCCACAGATAGGTGGTGTCCCCGGCAAAAGCGATCGACCGGCCGGCGCCGTAGAGGCCCGCCACCAGGATGTCGTGCGTCTCGTTGCCAACCCGGGCCTGGAGCAAGGCCCGGCCGACCGCATTCTTGGTCTTCCCCATCAGAGAGAGTCCATAGAGCTTGAGCTGGCTCCAGGCGGCCTCGCTTTCCTTGGGATCGTCGGCCAGGCGCAGGACGAAGTGGGTCTTGCCGGCCTCGGTCAGGGAAAGGGAGAGCGGCGTGTCGGCGGGGACCTCGCCGGTGGCGCTGAGGTCGACGGGCAAGACATCGCGCAGGTCGGTCGCTTGCCAGCCGCCCGCCGCGGTGAAGTTGCGCCGCCCGCCGATCATCATGAGGCCGGCCCCTTTATCGCCGACCAGTTTCTTGATGGTCGCCGGCGCGTCCGCGCTGGCCTGTTGCACCTCGGCAGCCGTCACATCGCCCAGGATGACGACGTCGTAAGCTCGGTCGTTCAGGTGGAACAGGTCGCGCTCGCCGGCCTCGGCGTGTACCGGGCCGCCCAGCGTCACGCGGTCCACCCGCATGCGCGGATCGCTGGCCAACGCATCGAGGATGAACCCCCGCTCCTCACGCCGTTTGTCGACATAGAGGACGCCGATCCCTTCCTTCGACACCGTGACAAAGGTGCTGATTTCGTTGTTGAATCCAGTCAGCTCATTGGGCAAAACATCGATCTTCAGTGTGACTTTAATCTCACCGGGCTTCGTCGGTGCATTGCAGACGACGGTGATTTCGTTGCCGGTCGTCAGCCGCAGCGTCTGGGTGACGACCAGCTCCTCCTTGGTGCCGATCAGCATCGGCACGGCCACATCGTCGATGAACAGGCGGATGCTGACCTCGCGGTTCTCGAACCCCGGCGCGTCGGCGATCGCCTTGACGGTCAGTTTTCCCTTGACCGGCACCGGCGACGGCTCGGTGGTGATGCTGGTCAGGGCGATGTCGCTTTGGCGGTCGCTGGTGGTTGTTTTGCCGAAGGCGAAGGTGTGAATGGGGCACGGCAGGTTGCGCCAGAGGCCGGCCACGGCCAGCGGGTCGTGCCGCGTGCCGTTGTCGGCCCCGTCGCCCAGGACCACCAGGCCGCGCAGGTAACGTTCGCCGCGGTAGCGTTCGTGGAGCGTGTTCAGCATCAGACCGTAATCGCTGCGCTTGCCGTCGGCCCGGGCGGTGTTGTCCTGGAGGTCGAAGGGACGCACGCTTTCCGAGAAGCGGCTGAATTCGACGGTGATGTTGTGCTCGTCGTGCAACCGCCGCAGCTCCGGCTCGGCCTTGCGCAGCATTCGCAACAACCGCTCCCAGCGCGACTGGCCATCGAACTCATCCTGGATCGTCATACTCTCGGAATCGTCCACGACGAGCAGCAGGACCGATGGGGCCCGCAGATCCTCACGGAACGCCAGCGCGGGTCGCAGCACCGCCAGAAAGGCGAGCAGGAGCGCTCCGAGGCGCAACGCCAGCACGGCCAACACCCGGCGGGCGGAGGCCCCACGCACGCCGAGATAGGTCCAGACAGTCAGCCCGGTCAGCAGGAGTGCCACGATCACCAGCGCCGGCAGGCCGAACCCCCCATGCGACCAGGGGAAGGTGGGATCGGTGTTGAACGTCATGTCGCCGTTCATGACGCCACCTCCTGTTTAGCCGCGGATCGCAGATCCGCGCGGCCTCCAGGCCCACCGCGGGTTCCTCCGCTTCCCCGGCTGGGCGCCGGTAGAACCGATTCGCCAGCAGCGATTCGACCGCCAGGGACAGGAGCAAGGCGATGAGCAGCCAGGGGGTCAATTCCAGCGGCGGCGCCCAGCGCTCCTGCAAACGGTCGCGCAGGCTGGCGTTGCGGCCGACGGGCAGCACACTCTCGGGACCCAGCAGCGCTTCGATCTGCTCCACGGGCACTCGATCAAGGCGGTATTCATCGGGCCGTGGATTCATGCTAAAGGCAGCCACGCGCTTGGCATGGTTGTCGTCCACGGCCAGCATCACGAAATTACCCGGTGACGTGGCCTGGGCGATCCGCAACTCGTGCTGCTCCGGCTGGCGGGTCAGCGTCGCGTC
Source organism: uncultured Planctomycetota bacterium (assembly GCA_963827935.1). Classification (GTDB taxonomy): domain Bacteria; phylum Planctomycetota; class Planctomycetia; order Gemmatales; family Gemmataceae; genus DATFNV01. Next base: position 1,010,775 of record CAWHCN010000011.1, read on the forward strand.
CTGTCCCAGGATGCCGGGGCCGGCCAGGACATACGTCGGCGAAAACTTGTCGGGCAACGCGATCGGCACGGTCTGCCCGGTGACGTAGTTGAGCGTCGGCTCGGTGGCATCGCCGGCCAGGTAGCTGACCGTGAGGTTGCTCAGCACGAAGCCGAACGACGACAGGGCAAAGTAGCTGTTCCATGAATCCGGATTGGCATCGGCCTCACGCCTGGGCTTGAGGGCGGTCGTAAACAGGATGACCCGGCCCCGGTCGATGACACGCTCCAGCAGCGCCGGGGAACCGTCCCGGTCCGTGTAGTGAGTCAGGACATCGCTCTGGCCGTCCAGCGGCGCCACCTTCCAGAACTGGCTGACGCGCGGCTTGCCTTCTTCCTTGAAGAAATCGACATCTCCGCCCTTCCAACGCCGGAAAGGTTCAAGCAGTGAGTGCCGCGACAGTCGCTGGCTGTCGCCCTGGAACTCGGCCCAGAATCGCTCTTTATCGTCTGTGATCTTCAGAACCTTCTCCGGACGGGCGGGCAATACCTGGAGGGCCTGCGGGCTGCTATAGGCTGCCGGATCGGGCCCGCCCTTGTCTCCGCCCAGGACGACCATCAGCCCGTGGCCACCCGAAACGTACTTCCACAGCCGATCCCAGAGGGCGGCATCAGGCCGGGCGACGTTGAACAGGCAAACGACGGCGTAGTTCTCCAGGGGGAGCGTACTGGCCTCGGCCAGCAGGTGGACCCGGGGGCGGAAGGTGTCGGCCAGCAGGTCGGCCCAGTTGTCCGCGGCCTCGCGGTCGTCCGTCAGCACCAGCACGGGCCGCCCTTCAAGGACACGGAAGGTCGCAAACCCGGTGTTGTCGAACGGCATGGCGTCGCCATTGGCCAGGCGCACCTCGACCTGGTGCAGCCCCTCGGCCAGCCCCTGCTGCGCTTCGCCGGCCCTGGCCCGTCCCGCCGCTGCTCGCTCGAACGTGACTGTCTGGGTGCGACCGGCCTGGAGCTTCAGGGGCAAACGCTGGCCGTGTGCCTCGCCATCGAAAGCGCAGACGATTTCGGTGTCGTAATCGGCACCCGTGGCCTGGACCGTGACGGCGATCTTGACCGTGTCGCCCGGCCGCAGGGTGAGCGGCTCCGGCTTGACCTCGACGATGGCCAGGTCGGCCGGCTCGTCCACGCCGACATCGACGAAAACGGCGTTGATGCCCGGCGGCTGTGTCAGCCCCTTCGCTGCCTGCTCGTCCCAGCAACCATAAGTGCGATCCGAAAAGACGTACAGCACCTTCGGCAGCGCCTCGGTCGGGTTGTCCACGCCCCGGTCCAGCTCGGTGAGGAGGCGATAAGCCTGCTCGATCTGGCGCGGCAGGGCGGCGTTGGCGTGACGCAGCCTGAGCGACGCGATCCGATCGCGGGCGCTGGACGGCGACCGCTCCCATTCGCCGTTGACCTCGGCACTGTCGAGGATCGCGATCTTGCTACCGTCGGGCAATTCGTCGAGCAGCTCGCCGGCGCGGCGCTTGGCCTCGTCGAGGCGCGACTTGCCGGCCAGCGTGTATTCCATGCTGGCGCTGGTATCGATGACCAGCACGGCGTTGACGGGGCTATCGCCGCCGGGCAACAGGACGCCGCCGGTCACGGACGGCCGAACCAGCGCCAGGCAGAGGGCGGCAATGATGGCCATGCGCAGCAGCAACAGCAGCAGGTGGCGCAGCCGCAGCCGGGTCTGGTTGGTGCGATGTTTCTGCAGCAGGAACCGAAAGGCGGGAAAGGGGAGCCGTTTCGGCTTCTGCCGCATGATCAGGTGGATCAGCACCGGCAGGCCGACCAGGACCAGGCCGCCCAGGAGCAGGGGGTGAAGGAAGGTCATGGGCACTCCGTATGGCGTCCTACCGTTGACGTGGGGAACGCCGTCCCCATTACACACGCGCGAACACCACCAGGGCAATCGCCGTTTGCGCGGTTTTTCGCGGGAGGAGCGGAGCCGGCTGGCGTCCGGGACGGGGTCGCGATACGCTAAGTGGCGGCACCAGCTCTGGAGGACGTGCAATGCCTAGCCCATTTCCCGGCATGGATCCCTACCTGGAGCATCCTGCCAACTGGCCGGACTTTCATGCGCGGTTTATCAACTACTGGTGCGAAGCGCTGACCGCAGCATTGCCGAAGCACTACACCGCACGCATCGGCGAACGCGTCTACCTGGTCGAAGCCCCGCCTGAGACACGACGGCTGATGCTGCCCGATGTCGCCGTGGAGAGGCAGCCGGGGCCTGCCTTGCCAGGCCATGTGGCTACCCAGGCAGTCCTGGAGGTCGAGCCGGTCACGATACCGTTGCTCATGGAAGAAGCAGCGCGCGATACCTACATCCAAATCCTTCATCGGCCCGACCGCACCCTGGTCGCCGTCCTGGAATTGCTCTCCCCGACGAACAAGGACGGCTTCGGACGGACCGAGTACCTCGCCAAGCGCTACGCGCTCCTGAATCAGGACGTCCACCTGGTCGAGCTGGACCTGTTGCTCGGGGGCCAGCGCCTGCCCATGAAGGCTCCCTTGCCGCCGGGCGATTACTACGCCTTCATCGCCCGTGCCGGCTGTCGTCCGGACTGCCAGGTCTACGCCTGGAAGTTGCAAGACCCGTTGCCGTCGATCCCCCTACCGTTGCGTCCCCCGGATGCCGACGGCCCCATCGATCTGGGAGCAGTCTTCGCGACGGCCTACGAGCGCGGCGCTTACCGTGACGAAATCGACTACGCCGTCCCGCCGCCGGTGAAAGTGCCCGATGAGATGCTCACCTGGATTGGCCAGCGCGTGCAGCGGGCGTCGGCATGACCGGTTGGGTTACTTCGGGAGTCTGCCCATGTCGCCGCGTCCTTGCCTGGCCCTCCTGGCCGCGCTTGGCCTGACCGGCTGCCAGGGGTGTTTCGACGCCCCCCGGTCCGCGACCAATCCCGCCACCCACCGAACGGCAATGACGCAGCCCGCCCCCCGTTCCACCAGCCCCGCCGTCCGCCAGGGCGACGTGTTGCCGATTTCGCCGGATACCCCCCGCGATCCACCTCCATCCACGGCCAAGGCTCCCGCCACGGTCGATCCCGCCGTGGCGGCCCTGATCGAGCAGCTCAAAGACAAGGACCCAAACGTCCGCGTCAAGGCCGTCGAGGAACTGGCCAACAAGGGCCGCGACGGGCGGCCCGCTGTGCTGGCGCTGCTTGCCCTGCTCCGGCAGCCTGACCCCAAGCAGCTGCTCCATCCGGCGGTGTTCCGGGCCCTGGAGCGACTGGGCCTGGACGAATCGCTGCTGCCGGGGCTTCTGAAGGAACTGAAGGACAAGGACCCGGCGGTGGCCGACCGGGCCGCCCGGCTTCTGGGACTCATGGGCTGGCCGGCGGTCGAGCCGCTGCTGGCGGCGCTCAAGGACGACAAGGCTCCAGTGCGTCTCCAGGCGGCCCACGCCTTTGTCTACATGCACGATCCGCCGGATCGGGTGATCGCACCGCTGACCGAGCGGCTGGAGGACAAGGACGCCGGCGTTCGCATCCAGGCGGCCAGCAGCCTGGGGGCGCTGGGGCCGCGTGCAGTGCCGGCCGTTGGCGCCCTCATCAAGCAGGTGCTGGCCGGCAACGTGATGGCGGCCAAGGCTCTGGGCGACATCGGCCCGCTGGCCGCGGAAGGCGTGCCGGCCCTGCGCCTCGCCCTGGCCGACCCGGCGATCTTCATTCCGGTGCTGTGGTTTCAGCCGTCGGACGCCGGCGGGGTCCAGCGCGTGCCGTTCTATCTCGCCGAGGCGGCCGCGGAGTCGCTGGGGAAGATGGGCGGCGAGGCCGGTCCCGCGGTGCCCGACCTGATCCGTGTGCTGCGCGACTTGCGTCCCGGTGTTCGCAGGAATGCAGCCGCGGCGCTCGGCCACATCCGGCCGAATGGGCCCAAGGCCGCCGTCGCGGCCCTGGCTGCCGCGCTGACCGATCCCGACACAGGTGTCCGCCTCGCGGCGGCGTGGGCGCTGGGCGAATTTGGCGACGAAATCGGCGTGGCCGGCCTGGCCCTGGTGCGGACGCTGCGGGCCAAAGGGCAGAGTGAGGAAGTCATCGTGGCCGCTGGCACCTCGCTGGTCCGCCGTCCGCTGCAAGCCGACTCATGTGCCGCTCTGCTCAAGGCGCTGAAGGAAGCGCCGCCGCTGGGCCGACGCTATGCCGCGAAGGTGCTGGGCCAGGCCCGCCCGCTCCAGGAAGCGACGGTGCCGGCCCTGGTGGAAGCCCTGGCGGACGAGGATGCCGCGGTCCGTGCGGCCACGGCCGAGGCCCTGGGAAACCTGGGGCGCGATGCCCGGGCAGCGCTGACCATTCTGGCCAGGCATGCCACCAGTGACGACAGCCAGGCGGTGAAGACGGCGGCCGTTAAAGCCATCGCACGCATCAACAAGTGACGCTCAGCGCTGGCCGGCTATGCCTTGGAGCGTGCGGAAAGAATGAGCGATCCGTGGAGCCGCGCACGAAGTAAGGCGAACGGCAGGAGATAATCTCCCCTCGCCCCGGTGCTCCGACCGAGTACGGGGGGCTGGGGCGACGATCCCTCGCCCTGCGGCGAAGGGGCCCGTCGTAGCGCTCCCGCACACATCGGACTTCAGTTCAACCTGGCGATTTTTGCTGAATTGCGAAGGCACATGTCGTTATTTACCAATGGCTTGCGGTGTCCGCGCCAGGTTGAACAGAATTCCCGGTCACTTCAGTTCAACCTGGCAGCGCGTGCGGTGCCGGCGGGCGGTCGGAAATGCGCTGCCGAGGGCTACTATCTCCTGCCGTTCGCCTAAGCGGTCTTTCGGACCGCTTAGTTCGTGCGCGGCTCCAACTCGCCGTCATTTCTTCCGGCCGCTCTTAAGGCGGGTCGAACCCGCCGCGGCAAAATGGGTTGCAACGGCAGATTCGCCAGGTGCCCTTGCAGGCGCCGCGCATCGGACCGTACTTCCGCACCGCCTGGATGAAATACTCGCTGCACGACGGCTCAAAGCGGCACACGGCCGGCAGAATGGGACGCAGCACGACCTGGTAAGCCCGCACCAGCGCGATCAGGATCGCCGCCAGGGCCGAGCGCCCGGCGGCCAGCAGGCGGGCCATCATGGGCGCTGCGCCTCCCGGGCGATCCGCCGGCCCAGCTGCCGGACCAGGTGGGGCAGCGAGCGCTTCAGGTCGTCCAGCGCCGGCTCCTCGCTGCCGCGCGGGATCAGCACCAGGTCCAGTCCCACCGGCATTTCGTGGCGCGTCAGCCGAAAGGCCTCGCGGTAGAGTCGGCGCAGGCGGTTGCGGTAGGTCGCCTGGCCGACCTTGCGCGAAACCGACAGACCAATCCGCAGATGGGGCAGGTCGTTCGGGGCGGCATAGACGATGAGGTGGCCGTCGCTGACCGAGCGGCGGAAGTCGTAGACCCGACGAAAGTCCTGCGGACGCCGCAGGTGTTCGTGCGGGCGAAAGGCGAACGGCCTGTCGGCGGCGGGAGGCATAGGTACACGGTCGTTAGGTCCACGGCGGCCCGCTGCGCAGGGTTCTGGGGATTCAGACGCGCGAACTCCTCGATCAGTTCGCGGCTGCGCTCGTCTTTCGGCGCGGGCACCAGCACTTTGATCTCAATGAACTGATCGCCGCCGTCGATGCCCTTGCCACGCAGGCGCAGCCGGGACCCAGAAGACGCGCCCGGCGGGACCTTGACCGTCAGCCGCTCGCCGGCCAGCGTCGGCACATCGACCTTGGTGCCCAGTAGCGCTTCCGCCAACGCCAGCGGCAACTCGAGGATGACATCCTTCCCGTCGCGGCGGAAATAGGGGTGCGGCTCGACCTGAAGCTTGAGGCGGACGCGCCCGCCGCCGGGAGCCGGGATGCGGATGACCTGGCCGTCCACGACACCCGCGGGGATGCGCACGCTGCCGTGCTGGCCGTCGATGGTCAGGTCGATCGATCCCCCCTGGGCCGCGGTCAGGAAGGGAATGGTGACCTCGTGCTCGCTTTCCGGCTCCGGCTCGGGGGCTCGGGAGCGGCGGGACCGGCCGGGACCGCCGCGGGTGGTCCGGCCGAAGGCGTCGCCGAAGCCGCCCATGCCGCCGCCGCCAAAGATGCCGCGAAATAGCTCCTCGGCCGTCTCCGGGTCCATCCCCTCGACGTGAACGCCCCCGGGGCCGTCGCCGCCGCCCCAGTGGAACGATCCGCCGCCTCCGCCAAAGGGGCCATTCTCCGCGGCAAAGCCGAAGCGGTCGTACTGGGCGCGTTTGTCCTTTTCGCTGAGGACATCGTAAGCGGCCTGCACTTCCTTGAACTGCTCCTCCGCCTGCTTGTCGCCGGGGTTGCGATCGGGGTGATACTTGCGGGCCAGCTTGCGATAGGCCGACTTGATCTCCGCCTCCGAGGCCTGGCGCTGGACCCCCAGGACTTCGTAGTGATCGCGCGGCATGGCTGCCTCGATGTTGGCGGGTCCGTTGGAAGCCCAACGTCCCAGGCCAGCCGGAATGTCCCTCGCCCCCGTACTCGGGGGAGAGGGGGATGGGGTGAAGGGGTCTGGTTGTTCGTACAAAACCCCTCACCCCCGACCGCTCTCCCCGGAGTACCGGGGCGAGGGGAGCTTATCCGTGTGGCCTTTCACAGGGCGACAGTGTCAATATAGCGCCGCCGCGGCGTGGGGCCAAGCGCGGCGATTGAGCTTGCCACGGCCCGCCGGGCTGGCTATGAGCGGCCCCAGCGCCCCGGGAGGATTGTCCACGCACATGGCCGACCGGACCCACCAACGGCTCGCCTTCTTGGACGTGGCTCGCGGACTGGCCGCGCTTCTTGTCCTGGTCGCCCATTACGTGATGCAGTACTTTCCCGGCCAGGGCGGCTGGATGGGCCAAACCGGCGTAATTCTCTTTCTGCTCATTAGCGGCTTCATCATCCCGGCGAGCCTGGAACAAGGCGGTTCCAACGCCCGTTTCTGGCTACGCCGCGTCTTCCGCCTCTATCCGCTGTACTGGGCGAGTATCGTCGTGGGCTATGTGGGTCAGCGCTGGGGCCTGTGGGCTTCGCCCTTTGCGTCGCGTGGCGACTGGCTGCTCAACCTGACCATGCTCCAGGGCTTTTTCAGCCGACCTCCTGTGTGGGGCGTTTTCTGGACGCTGCAATTGGAACTGGTGATCTACGCCAGCTGCTCGCTGCTGTTCGCCGTTCGCCTGCTGGCACGGCCCGGCTGGCTGGCTGTCGCGGCGTTCGCCGTTTACGCGGCCCTGGGCCTCCTCCGGCCGTTGGTCTTCGGCCAACCGCATGGGGTCGGTGGCAGCCGCTTCCTCTACTTTGCCCCGCTGCTCGGACTGATTGCGCACCATTGCTTTGTCGGGCGCATGGCGTATCGCTGGCTGGTCGTCGCGGTCGTGAGCCTGGTATCGCTGGTGCTGGCCCTCTGGTGCTTCAATCGCGTGTTGTTCCCCTCCCTTGCCCCGATCGATCCTCTATACCAGCTCGCCCGGACCTGGGGCGCGGCCTTCTCCTGCTTCGTCGTCCTGCTAGCCGCCCACCGGCGACACATCCCGGCGGCGGCCTGCTGGTTGGGCCGCATCAGCTACTCGGTGTATTTGCTGCACATTGCCGTTCTCTGGGCCCTGGTCCGAACCGGCTGGCCGGCCTGGGTCATGTTGCCGATCCTGCTGGTAGTCACGCTGGTTCTGTCCGACCTGGCGTATCGCTTCGTCGAAGTCCCGGGCATCGCCCTGGCGCGAACTCGAGCGGCGTTGGCTGCCGAAGGCTGTCCGAGCCGAGCCGGCAGCGCTCCCTGTTTGCCGTGCGGCCTAGATCATTCCCTCGCCACGCAAGCCCTCCAAGGTCTGGCCGACGGCGACCACCGTGCGCTCCACGTCGTCCGCGGTGTGGGCCGCCGTGGTCATGCCGCCCAGGCCGGGCAGATCGACGCCGTGCAAGAGCATCCCACGGCGAAAGGCGTGAACCAGCCGCACATCGCGGGGGCCGTCGAGTCGGTCGAAGACCCCTCCATACGGGACGAACTCATCGGTCTGCGGCCGCGGGCCCGAGTAACGGGGGAGAAGACGGACCATCGAGAACTCCCCATAGGCGACCCAGTCCCAACCGCGATCCGCGAACAGTTGGTTCAGACGCTGCCGCAACAGGCGTGCTGCTTCGCTGGCCTGCCGGCAAGGCTGGCCTTCGGCCACGAGCTGCAGGGCGGCAACGCCGGCGGCAGCCGAGAGCGGGTTGGCGTTGAAGGTGCCGGGGTGCCTCATTTTCGGCTTGCCGGGGCGGAACTCCAGGGCGGCCAGCACGTCCGCGCGACCCGCCACGCAACCGCCCGGCAGACCGCCGGCCAGCACCTTCGCCAGCGCCGTCAGATCGGGGGTCACGCCGTAGTAACCCTGGGCCCCGCCGGGACTGACGCGGAAGCCGGTGATGACCTCGTCGAAGATCAACAGCACCCCGAACCGGGTGGCGAGGTCGCGGAGGCCCCGGAGGAACTCGCCGCCAATCGGCACCAGACCCCAGTGCCCGCCGGTCGGCTCCAGGATGATACCGCCGATGTCTGGGTCGCTCTGCAAGGCCCGCTCGACGGCGGCCAAGTCGTTGGGTGGGACAACCACCGTGCCTGCGGCGACCGCGCGGGCCACACCGGGGACGGGGCCGTCGTCGTAAGGCGGATCGGCCCCAGGAACGACGGCATCGCTCCAGCCGTGGAAATGGCCCAGGAATTTCAGGATGCGCGGCCGGCCGGTGTGGACGCGCGCCAGGCGCAGCGCCATCAAGGTCGCCTCTGTGCCGGACGCGGTGAAGTGCACGCGCTCTGCCGACGGGACCAGGCGCTGCACCCAGCGGCCCCATTCGATTTCCAGCTCATGGCAGGCGCCGGGGTGCGTGGCCCGGCCAACCTGCTCCCGTACCGCCGCGACCACCGCCGGATGACTGTGTCCCAGCAGCAAGGCACCGTGGCCGCTCCAGTAGTCGATCAGCTCATGGCCGTCAACGTCCCACTTGTGAGAGCCCAGGGCACGCTCGACATAAATGGGGAACGGCTCGAGGTGGCGCAGATCGTGCGTCACGCCGGCCGGGAAGATGCCGCGCGCCTGCTCGAACAGGCGTCTTGAGGCGGGGAAGGCCTCTTCGTAACGTCCGGTGATGGTTGGCATGGCGGTAACCACATACTTGGGCGAGCGGGGGGCGTCTGTCCCCCGGTGATGATAACCGGGGGGCTGAAGCCCCCCGGTTATCATCACCGGGGGACAGACGCCCCCCGCTCGCCGGGATTATTCATCAACGTTAATGCGGCACTGCGTTTCCCAAATGCTCGGCAACGCGCCCTCGCGGATAAAGGTCACATGGCTGTCCACGAACAGGGTGTTGGCCCCATGCGGGTGCAGGCCACCGAACTGGTCGGGGACGTAAGGTTGCTTCGCTGGATCGACCCCCGCCACCGTCGCCGGGCCGCCCGCGCCCCAGGGACCGAGGGCGTGCAGCCGCTCCGTGACCATCATCGTCTGGGCCGTGCCGCGTTTCACGTCCTCCCGTGCGATGGTGCGATCGTACCCGAAGAAGCCGGCGTCGGGATGGCTCGCGGGCAGGGTCGGCGCCTCGACGCCCAGGCCGGCCAGGCCGACGTACTGGGTCCACACCGGCTCTCCGGGCGTGGGGCGGCCTGGGGCGGCGGGGCAGACAAACCACGCGGCCCCACCCGTCATCGCCTGGCGATTCGCCTCGGCTTTCCAGCCCTTCGTCAGGTCGAAGCGTGCCGCCAGCGCTTGCCCCTTCTGGAAGACGGCAGGCGGCCGGCCGGTGGACGGACCCACGCTGGCTTCGGCGTCCAGGTAAGGCAGGAGGGCCACCGTCCAGCTCAGACGCTCGTCCGGAGCCAGGTCGGGTTGAAGGATCGTCCCGGGGGGAAAATGGGAGTGCTCCTTCTGGTTGGCGTAGAGGTTGACCGCCAGCCCCAGGCGACGCAGGTTGTTGGTGCAGACCGTCTGATCGGAGCTGTCGCGCAGCTTCGTAAGTCCGACGACAAACAGCCCACCCAGGAACAGAACCAGGCCGAGGGCCCCGATGCGCCATGCCGGCCCAGGCGAGTCGAGCCCCGGGCATCCGGCCGTCGCTGAGGTTCGCCTTTCGCATAGCCAGGTAGCCGAACACGATGGCGAATGGAGCCGTGGCACCGCCGGTCGGCAGCGCCAGAACGCCGAGGGCCAGCGACAGCCACGCCAGCAGGTTCGCACGCATGATCAGAGCCCGGAGCGTGAGCGACGGGTATCCATGACCCGTCGCTCACGCTCCGGGCTCCGATCCCGCCTATGATTACGTTTACGAAATGCCCGCGGATCGTCCCCCGGAGGGACCGCCATGACACGGTCGGAGTTTGCCTATATCGAATGGCTGCGTCGGCAGACACCGTCGGACCGGCGCGTGCTGCTGGGACCCGGCGATGATGCGGCCGCCCTGGCGCTGACGCCCGGCCTACCCTGCCTGGTGACGACCGACATGCTGCTCGACGGCAGCTGCTTTACCCTCAGCGAGGCGGGGCCACGGCGGGTGGGTCGCAAGGCGATGGCCGTCAACCTGAGCGACATCGCCGCCATGGCCGGCCGCCCGGTCGCCGCCGTCGTCAGCGTCGGACTGCCACGCCGCGGCGGGAGGGTCCTGGCGGAGGAACTTTATCATGGCTTGCGCGAGGTCGCTGATGCCTTCGACACGGCCATCATCGGCGGCGATACCAATAGCTGGGACGGGCCGCTGGTCATCTCCGTGACCGTGCTGGGCGAAGCGACCGCCCGCGGAGCCGTCACCCGGGGCGGAGCGCACCCCGGCGACTGGCTGCTGGTAACCGGGCCGCTGGGCGGCAGCATCCTCGGCAAGCACCTCGATTTCACCCCGCGTGTCCACGAGGCGCTGCGCCTTCACGAAGTCGCCGACCTGCACGCGCTTATCGACATCAGCGACGGCCTGGCCGCCGATGTCCATCACATCTGTGAGGAATCGCACTGCGGGGCGGTGCTCCGGGCCGAGACGATTCCCGTCAGCGACGCGGCACTGACCCTGAACGATGGTCGATCGCCGCTGGAGCACGCCCTGGGAGACGGTGAGGACTTCGAGCTGATTTGTGCCGTGACACCGGCGGATGGAGAGCGCTTGCTGCGGACCCAGCCCGTGCCGGGGATCACGCTGCACCGGATCGGGGAATGTGTTGCGACGGGGGTGTGGCTCGAGGAGGGCGGGCAGCGTCGTCCGCTGCCGCCGTTGGGGTATGTGCATGAACTCGTTTAGCGGCGGATCGTAGTTCCGCGCGTGACTGATGCGCGGATCTGCGATCCGCCGCTAAACGGCGATTCGCTTACTTCCCGGGAACCACGGCGATGGCGCCGGTTTCGGAGATGTAGATGAGATTCCCCGTGTTCTCATCTCGTAACACCTCGATGCCGTACTGCTTGGTTGTCTTCGAGAAATCGGCCTCATCGGCCTTGCGCGACTTGGCCGTAAGGCCGAATAGCCACTTCGGCGCCTTGACGTCGGAGGCGCCCTGCGCCCGAACGAACGGCAGCTGCTGGGTCACCAGGCAGCCCATCAGGAAGCACACCGCACCGACGAGGATGATTTGCACTTTCTTCGACATTGCTGTCCTCTTTCTGGATGGATGCACCGCGTGCCCAACGCCGGGCTGGAGTGGCGATCCTCACAAGCAAATTAAGACGATCCACCGCCGTCACCCTAACGGACCGGGTCCCGTTCGCCAAGGGGAAACGTGGGTGATCTTCAGGCCTGCACCTCGCGCCAGCGCTGCCGTACCTGTTCGGGCGTGGCCGTGCCGGTGATGCCAATCTGCTGGATGGTGATCGACGCCACCAGGTTGCCGAAGGCGGCCGCTTCTTCCAGGTGGCTTCGGCCGCCAGGGCGCAGGCGATGCCGGCGCTGGTGCTGTCGCCGGCGCCGACGATGTCGATGGGACCGCTCACGGAATAGCCCGCGATCGGTGTGACCCGGATGGGCGATTGCCGCGGATCGGCGACGATGATGCCGCGCTCGCCAATAGTACAGAAGACGGGCTTGCCAGTGCGCTGGGCCAACTTGGTGGCGCACGCGGTGGGATCATCGGGGCCGGTGACGGCATGGCGGCATTCTGGGAAATTGGGTTTGGCCCAAACATCGCGAAACCGCCCGATCCGCTCCCGGCTATCGGCGAGAACAATTTTCGTGGAGGGTGGTCGGCCCAGCACGGCGAGTAGATCGCGCACGTGGGTGGTGATCACCCCGCATTCCGGCTCGCTGACCTGATCGAGGACCAATAGCGCATCGACCCGGGGAGTCACCTCGACAATCGCATTCCCAACCGCCTTCTCGGCCATTTCGGGCAGGCGTGTTCGGTTCTTGATGTCGAGGCGGTTTAATTCGCGTGCGGCCTGACTGGCTTGCGAGAGCATGGGCTTCGTATAAGTCGGCGTACGGCGATCAGAGCTGCCGATTACATGATCGAGAGTGACCGCCGGCAGCGCCATCAATGCTTGCCGCAAGTCGAACCCCTCGCCATCCTCGCCGATTACCGAGATGGGGATGATGCGGCCAGCCCCCAGCGCCGCCAGATTGCTGATGATCGTGCCCGCCGCGCCCGGGTAGTTACGCACGCGCACTACCTGATAGGCGTCGAGCCCGGTTTCGATGCTCGGCTCGTTCAGGGCCGCATCGATGTCGAGATAGCGGTCGAGGAACAGGTCGCCGAGGACGCCGATGGTGAGGTACGGGATGCGCTGGAGGATTTGCTCCAATCTCCCGTCGGTCAGAGTCATGGTGCGCTCCCCTTCGGGTCGCGGCTAACCGCCAGAGCGGCATGGTACACGGCCGGCACCGTCATCCGGTGGTCCCCCTGGACATAGTAGCTCTCGCCGCCGTCGGCCACCGTCCGCACCAGGATCGTCTTCCACGGGCGATAGTAATACTGCGGATCGCTTTTGCGGGCTTGCTGCCGTGTGTCGCCTCCGATGGGGATCAAATCGAATACGCCCGTGGTGAAGTGCTGGATGACCTGGCCTTCCTGGTGGGCGACGTTGCGGGCCATCGACAGGGCCTTCAGATAGACTTCCGGCCCCATGACGGCGCTGCCGAAATTCAGCATCACGCCGCCTTCCAGATGGGTGACCGTCTGGGTAAAGATCAGGAAGTCCTGGTAACTCGCCTGTCCCAGGGCGGCGCCGTCGCAGTTGGGATGTTCGTGGATGATGTCGTAGCCGATGCCGACATGGACGGTGATCGGCACGCCAAGCCGCACTCCTGCAGACAGGACGCTGATGTCCTTGTGTGGGAATGGGCCATCGAGGATGGCCCGGCCCAGGGCCTCGCCCACGCCGAGACCGGTCCGTGCACCCGCACGGATCGTGTCATTCATCCGGCCGGTCTCGTCCCACAGGCCGAATTCGCCGGTCCGAATGTAGCGGGCCACGCTTTCCGTGGTGGCGCCGATGAGGGCGAGTTCCCAGTCGTGAATCGGCCCGGCACCGTTCATCGCGATATGCGAAATGAGGCCGCGCTCCATCAGGTCGATGAGATAGCGTGACACCCCCGCACGCAGCACATGGGCCCCCATCACGAGGATCCGCGCGGCACCGCGGGCGCGGCGCCTCGACCAGTCGCCGGCCAAGAACGGGCAGCGCCACATTTTCGAACGACGGCAACGGGGCATCGAGTGGCAGCAGCGCGGACAGCTCAAGATCGTGTGTGCGGTTGGCCAGCGGCTGGATGCGCAGGCGTGAGCGGTCGAAGGCGGGGTACGGCATGGCGAGGTGTCCTTTCCCCGCCATTCTAGCGGTTTCTCGGCCGAAAAGGCGTGCTCACGATACCGCCAGGGCGACAGTCCGCTCCGGCCGAGCCACGGTGCCATGTCCCCAGAGGTGCAAGCGGACGCCATTGCCATCGGCGCGGACCCAGCTACACGGGGAATCGACCCAGCAGCCGGTATTGAGGTAGTGGAGGCCGTCGTTGGGCCCGTCGTGGCAGAAGTGGGTGTGCCCCGTGATGACGCCGTCGAAGCCGCGGCGCTGCGCCTCGGCCCGTGCGCCGCGCTCCACCGACGCCACGACCCCGCAGACATGCTTGCTCATCTGCTTGACCCGGTGCGCCAGCGGCCGGGACATCTGTTGAATGTGGCCATAGCACCAGTCGGCCACGTCGCCCAGCCAGGACAGATTCATCGTGCCATCGAACTGATCGCCGTGGACCACGAGATAACGCGTACCATCGGCTTCCAGAACATACTCGGGGAGAACCGGCACGCCGAGCAGCCCGGCCAGGAACCGCGTGCTGCCGCGCTCGTTGTCGGGTCCGGGCAGCACATCATGGTTGCCGCGGACCACAACCAGGCGATCTTGTCCGGCCAGCGCCCGCAGCCGGCCAATCACGCGCCAGTCGGCCCGGCTGAACCGACCCGTGTCGGGCCGATCCACAACATCGCCGTTGAGGACCAGGCGATCGAACTCCTCATCGAGCAGTCCGTGCAGCAGATCGGCGCGGCTGTTGCGAGCCCCAAGGTGGAGATCGCTGATAAGAAGTGTGTTCATACCTGGCACGGGGGTTATGGGGACGCTTCATCGAATTCCGCGGAAATCCTAGCCAGCTGATGTGAAGCCGAACACCGCGCCGGCAAGTGGAAATGGTAAAAGCCGACGGCCCGCGAAACCGTTTTGACGTTTCACCCCTGGCCTACACCATTCCTTCACGAAAATGCCACACGGAACGATTGGTTGGACTGTAACCCTTTTACATCCGCTCGGCGGTGTCCGCCGCGGCGGAAACGTCTGCGCCTCAGCATACCAGTGGTAGATGCGTTGCCGGCCCGCTTGGTAGGCGATGGGCTCGGAGGTCTTGCGCTGGAGGCCGCTGAGCTTGCCTTGCAGGACGACGCGTGCCAACTCGTGCTGCTCGACGCGGTAGAAGCAGGGCAGATAGCGCTGCAAGAAGATTTGCAAGTGACGACGGCAACCGGCGACCTGGCTGGCGGACACTTCGGCATCGCCAAGCAAGGCCTGGGCCTCAGGCAAATCGAGCCAGGACATCCGTGTCCCTCCCAGGAGAAAATGGCCTTTTTGCCAAGGGCGGTGGATGGGTATGATACCTCCTCACGAGAAACAGTTACAGTGCAACTAGGAAAACTGCGAAACTCAATACAGGCTCGCGGCTTGCGAGGATCGGTGATGTCCGAAATGTTCGATCGGCCGGTGCGTGTCTTGCTCCTGTTCTCAGACACCGGTGGCGGGCACCGCAGTGCCGCCGAAGCGCTGGTCGAGGCCTGGTCGGCGGATCACCCGGGCCAGGTCACGCCCACAATGGTCGATTTCTTCCGCGATTACACCCCCTTCCCCTTCAATCGCTTCGGCCCGTCCTACCCATTGGTGGTGAAGCACTTCGCCCGCGCCTATGCGGCGACCTTCTACGCCAGCGATACGCCGCGCCGGGCGGCTGCCGTGATGCGAGCTTGCTACCGTTATGTCCGCCCCCGCCTGCGCGGGCTCCTTTTGGAGCATCCCGCAGACGTGATCGTCTCGGTCCACCCGCTGGTCAATCACTGTGTGTGCCGCTTGATGCGCGAAACCGGGCTATCGCGGCCTTATGTGACGGTCGTCACCGACCTTTGGACCGCCCACGCCTTCTGGTTCTGCCCGGAGGCGACTCGCATCATTGTGCCGACAGACGGGGCCCGGTCGCGCGCCCTCGCCTGCGGCATCGCTCCCGGTCGGATCGCCGTCCGCGGTCTGCCCGTCGCCCGCCGCTTCACCGAGGCGCTGGGGCAGGTCGAGGATCGGAGCATGCTGTGCGCCCGCCTGGGCCTGAGACAGCATGGGCCTGTGGTGCTGTTGATCGGCGGGGGCGACGGCATGGGGCCGATCTTCGACCTGGCTCGGGCCATTGAGGCGGCCACCGCCGACCTGGCGGCGCCGCCCCAGCTTGTCGTCATCGCCGGCCGCAACGCCGGGCTCCGCGAGCGTCTTCAGGGCGTCGGCTGGCGCATCCCCGTCCACATCGAGGGCTTTGTTCGCAACATGCCGGAATGGATGGCGGCGGCCGATGTGCTGCTCACCAAGGCCGGCCCCGGCACGATCACCGAAGGGCTCCTGTCCGGCCTGCCGCTGGTGCTGTTTGGCAAGGTGCCCGGCCAGGAAGATGGTAACGTCGATTTTGTGGTGGAGAGCGGGGCCGGCATCTGGGAGCCGCGCCCGGCGGCCGCCGCTGCCCGGCTGCGCGACTGGTTGACCCCGGGCAACCCGGCCCTGGCGGAGATGGCCCAGCGGGCCCGGGGGTTAGCCGATCCGGATGCGGCGGCGGAGATTGCTACCGATGTCCTCGAGGTCGCCGCCTCCTCCCGGGTAGCCGCCCCTACGTCCGTCTAAGCGCCGCGGCTCACTCCGCGGGCGGGGTCAGGCCCTTCTCCGCCAGGAATGCCTGAAGGTGCGCCAGCTCGGCCTGGGCGTGGTCGGCCCGGTCCTTTTCCTTTTCGGCCCGGTCCTTTTCGAGTTCGGCAAAGAGCGGAACCAAGTCCCCCTTCTCCGTGAAGAGCCGCAGCCAGACCGGTTCCACCACGTGCCCCGGCAACTTTCCCTGCCAGGTGCCCAGCCATGCGCCGAGTTCCTCACTCCACAATCGGCCCTGCTCATTCGGTCTCAGCGGGAGGTAGCGCTGGTTGGCTCCGAGTCGATACCCTTCCAGGCCCTCTTCCGCGGGATCGTACAGGAAGTACTCCGCCGTATGGAACACCCGCTCATACAGGTCCTTCTTCGTGGTCCGGTCGATCTTCGCAGTCTTCGGGGATAGCAGTTCGATGATGAGGTTCGGATAGCGCCCGCCTTCCTCCCAGATGGCCCAGTAGAGTCGTTCCCGGGCCCGGTCCACGTCCTTCACGAGGAATACATCCGGACCCCGGAAGTCGCGATTGAATACCTCGCGATCGCTGAAGTAGATGAACATGTTGCCGCCGGCGAAGAAATCGCGGCGGCCCTGGAACAGGACTTCGATCAGCTCGATGAGCACGTTCATTGCAACGCGGTGCCAGTCGGATTCCAAGGGCTTGCCATCGTCGTAAGTGAGATTGGTGGGTGGGTGTGGAACCCCCACCGGCCCGCCAGCCGTTCCCAGCGCCGGTATGTCCGGCGTCGGCGTAATTGCAGTACTCATGGCGAAACCTCCTCTCGATCAACGGTTCCTTATCTACTGCTGCCAACAGAGACGGCATCACAGGTGAGTAGGCCTCGAACCAACCGGCCGGCCTCGGAGAAAAGGCGGGCTGGAGCGATTCCCCGCGCATTGGGGTGCGGAACCAAGAGACAGATGGTTGGTCCGCGTGCTCCCCTCTGAATTCCCGGAATTGCCGTGGGATGGAATAGCTTGTCTTCAACAATCCCCTCCCAGTACTCTGTCCACGTTGCCCCGTAGCAGACCACGATTTGTGGATGATGTTGATCAATCAGGTCTCCGAGCGCCTGCACTCTAGCGGGACCTACTTGCCGCCGATATGCACGTTTCTTTTCAGGAAGTCGTGTCCATTCAGGATACGACCAGTCCCTTTCTTCGTGGCAAGGGAGCGGAAACAAGTCCAGGAGACATGTTTCCCCGCCAGTTCGCCCGAGTTCTCGGGCCTGGTAGCTCAGAATCGCCCGATCAGTTGGCTCTTGATCATGCTCTGCCACAAGAACCGTACGGATGAGGAACGACCATGTAAATTGAGGCTGAGGGGTGTCGCCTGTCCAGCGCAGCTGGCCAATCGCACGGTGATACGCGTCCAAGTCCTCGATTGGGCGCCGGCCTCGATTATGCCATGCTCTGAGGCGATCTTTGATCTGATCGGCGGCTCCACGTTGTTCGGACCCGACAAACCAGTATCGCGCCAACGGGTTTCCGAAACCCATAAATCTGCGCATATAGGAATCGAGGGTTTCGTTGTAGTCCAATTGCGGCTGGTCATCGGCCGTGCAGGTGTGCCCGTTTCGCTCCTTCGTCTTGGTGGGCTCCGCGGAGCCGTTCACCAGCAGTTGCTTGAGGAATCCCGTGTTTTGGCCATCCCGGTCCATCAATCGCAGGTAATTGTCCATCGCGCGGTTCTGCAACATTCGCCCGCGCTCCCACCGAGAAACGGTGGCCGTGCCGATGCCAGTCAGGCGCGCAAAATCCTCCTGAGTTGGCCCCACGCGCTCGCGCAGCGCTTGAACCTCCGTCGGCGTCAGCAACCGGAACGCCCGGCAAATGGCCTCATGCCGAATCCGCGCCGCCTCTGGACCGCTGAGTTTCTCGCCGCAGGCAGGGTTGTCGCACACCAGGACAGGCACACCCTCAGCAACCACGGTCTTCGTCTCGCCATCGACCTCGTACTCGAAGGTGTCCATAACGGTCTGCCGCCGCAGTGTGCCCACGTTGCAAGTGGGGCAGCGAGAATCCTTTTCCATCGCGTTCTCGGAAGGCACCATTTCTTACCCCTTACGATGCTGACTAACGTGGAAGCTCAGGACCCAGACTTCGTCCGTCCGTCCGCGTTCGATCTTCAGCTTGATATAAAGACCCCGACCATCCGCATTATTCATCACGTAGCCTGGTTCCCCTGAGCCCAGCTCAACCCGATGAAACGGGAAATCGTCTTCCAGCAAGTTCATGACATAGTCGATCACTGCGGCATCGGTCGGCAGGCACCCGGTCGCCCGGAGGAAGGGAAACGCGGTTCTGCGAGCGGATTCGGTCAGCTGCCAGTCATCCGCTTTCAATAGGCGCAGGAGTTCATCACGAACGTCATCGAGCGAATCTTCTGGGTTGTCCATTGCAGCGGACCCTCGGAGGCCCTTCTCCGTGGCAGTTCAGCTGAGTTACTGTCCGCTGCTGAGCTTCCGTCCCCTACGTGATCGGGCGCCTCCTGGGCTGACCCAGTACTGAAATACATCATATGATATGACGCCCTGCACGTCAAGTTGGAGCTTTCCTCCGGCATTGCACTATTGGCCTCTCGGAAGATAGCGCCCTAGAATGATCGTGCCGCCCCCATTACCAGCCCCAAACGGAGGAGAGAATCCCGCCATGCCCCCATCGGCCCGTCCCACCAATCTCAAGGAGCTGCGCGACAGCGGCTGGGTGTCCAAAACGGTCAAGCAAGAGATTCGCGACAACTTTCTGCATCTCCTGGTTGCCGGCGACGAACTCTTCCCCGGCATCGTCGGCTACGACACCACAGTCATCCCCGAGATCAATATCGCCCTCTTGGCCGGGCACGACATGCTCTTCCTCGGCGAGAAGGGCCAGGCCAAGAGCCGCCTCATGCGCAGCCTGGTCCGTTTCCTGGACGAGAAATTGCCCTACATCGACCATCCGTCGTGTCCGGTCCATGAGGATCCCTATCGGCCCATCAGCACGGCGGGGAAGCGGATCGTCGCCGATCTGCCGGAGGACAAAGTCCCCGTCGCCTGGTGGCCGCGGAAAGAACGCTATGCCGAGCGGCTGGCGCCGGGCACCAAGTTTGCCGACGTCATCGGCGAGATCGACCCGGCCAAGCTGGCCGGCGGCGTCAGCATGGCGGCCGAGGAAGCCCTGCACTTCGGCCTGATCCCGCGCATGCACCGCGGCATCTTCGCCATGAACGAAATCCCCGAGCTGGACGAACTGGTCCAGGTTGGCCTTTTCAACATCCTCGAAGAGCGCGACGTGCAAATCCGCGGCTACCCGATCCAGTTCGACATCGACGTGCTGATCCTCTTCAGCGCCAACCCCGCGACCTACAACCGTTCCGGCAAGGTGATCCCCCAGCTCAAGGACCGCATCGGCGCCATGGTCCGCACCCACTATCCGCTGGACCGCAACCAGGGTATCGAGATCATGGAGCAGGAGGCGGCCGTGGATTTGGGCGGCGACTATCCGGTCCTGGTGCCGCCGTTTATGAAGGAGATCGTCGAGCAGATCAGCGTCTGCGCCCGCAAGTCGAAGTATGTCGATCAGCAGTCCGGCGTCAGCGCCCGCTTCAGCATCGCCAACTACAAGACGATGGTGGCCGAGCGCCCGGCAGCGCGGCGTGCGGCTGGCCGAGAAGCCGGCCGTGCCGCGCATCAGCGACCTGGGGCACCTCACCTCGTCGTCGCTGGGCAAGCTGGAACTCGATCTGATGGGGAGCCATCAGATGAGCGAACGGCAGGTGCTGGAGGCCATCCAGGCGGAGGCGATCAAGACCGTCTTTGATGAGTACGTGGACAAGCACGGCCTGGACGAGATTGCGGACATCTTCGGCAAGGGGGTCAAGATCGAGGTCGGCGACATGCTGCCCTCGAAGCAGTATGCCGAGCGGCTCAAGCGGGTGCCGAAGGCCTGGGAGAAGGCGTTTGAGGTGAACCCATCGGAGAGCGAGGCGGTGCGGGCGTCGTGCGTCGAGTTCGTGCTGGCCGGCCTCTACGCCGCCGACCGCATCAGCCGGGCGACGAGGCATGGGCGAATCACGTATGAGGTGCGGTAACGAACGATCAGCGTTCGGCAGCAGTGGGAGCACGACTAGGATTACGATTATGATTAGGATCAAGAAGAGGAAAAAAGAGGAAGAAATACGACAAGAACTGCAGGCTGCATCATCGTTCCGCGTTTCAACCTCCAATATTCCTCTTCCTAATCCTAATCCTAATCGTAATCCTAATCCTAACCCGAGTTTACTACTTTCAGGTCGAGTTGCCTTGATAAATAAGGACTTGCGTCGCCGTTTTGGTAAACAACCGCCGAACCCGTTCCGGGCTGCGCACTGCCCTCGTTTGCTCGTCGAGGGAAGAGCAGGGTTTGCCGCGGGTGGGATGGCAGGCGCGGATCTGGGATCAACTGGTGTCGATTTTCTGCTCTGGGGAAGTCAGGCCCAGTTTCGCGGCAGGTTTTGGTTCAGGTTCCAGGGCAAGAACGGTTCGATGTCGTTGGGCACCTGGCCCCCGGCCTCGGCGCAACTTTGCAGATACCAGTTGAGCCACAGCCGAGGATTGATCTGCCACAGCTTGAGCGTGGCCAAGATCGAAAAGAGCATCGCGGCCAGGCGGCCACTCCACAGGGCTCCCGAACCGTAATAGTTCTTCCGCCCCAAAGCCGGCCCACGCAAGCGTCGTTCCGAAAGGTTGTTGTCCATCGGGATGCGTGGGTCAGCGACGAACTGCGTCAAACCCGACCAATGTTCTTGCAGGCTGGTTAACGCCTTGTCTACGGGCATACGCAGGTCAGGAGCGGCCAATTCGAGGTCGAGTTGTTGCCGCATGGCTGCGACGGCCTGCTCCAAGCCGGCTTGCCCAGCAAGGTCCGTCGGCTGGGCCAGTCGTTGTCGATTCCACCGATACAGGTCGCGAATGCGTCGCAGCCATGCCAAGGCCCAGGGCTTCAACTCGGGCCAGCCCTTGCCCACACGCACAAAGTCGCGGCGGACATGCGCCCAGCAGAACACCAACATCAGCGTGCCATTCTTCACCTGGAGCATGGCTTTATAAGCGCTGTAGCGATCCACCATCAGCACGCCGCCCGCCTGGGACGGGTAATGATCTTCCGGTACTTGATGACTACGCGAGTCATCCAGGAGGTACACCACGGTATCTTCGCTGTTGAAGACCCACAGCCACCAACCAAAGCCCACCTTGCCTTGCTGTTCCACGAAGACCAGCCAGCGGGTCTCATCGGCCTGCTTATAGTGCGACTGGCGGTTGCGTTGCCGCAGTGCTTCCATGATCGGCGCAAACAGCGGCTCCAACCGCTGCAACCCATCGGTGACGGTGCCCGCCGCCAGGTCCAGCCCCAACAACCGCCATTGCTCGAGCAACCGTTGCGTCGGCCGATAACTGGCGAACTTGTCCAGCAGGATTTCCACCCACACCGATACGCCCAGCAGCGACTTAGGGATCAACTTGGGCGCTGGCGGCGCCGTGACCGTGCGCGGCCCCGGACAGCCACAAGTCCGCTGGCCCCGCCGCCGGTGGATCACGCGGCGATAGACGCTGACTTCGATTTCGAGCTGTTCCGAATCTTCGCTGCCGCACGCTTTCAGCGGCAGGCCACACTGCGGACAGTTCTGGTCCGCTGCGGGCAGGTCGATGAACTGCTCACGAGTGGGCAGGTGGCTGTAATCGCGGCGCTTTGGAGCGGGCTGACCGGGTTGGCGACCGCGTTGGCGTTTCGGCTTGGCTTGCGTGGGGTCATCGAGATCGTTGGAGCGGTCGCTACCGGAGTGCTTCTCGGAGCGGCGTCCAAAGCGTTCGGCTTGCAGCTTGCGATTCTCGCCGCGGAGCTGTTCGTTTTCCTGTTCCAACGCCGCGATTCGCTCCACGGCATCGGCGTGTCGGCTCCGCCAATACCCGGCCTGTTGCCGCAACTCCAAATTCTCACGCCGCAGGCTGGACACTTCGGCGCAACTGATCCACTTCTGCCAAACGCCGCGCAACCAGCGCGGTCAAAGCCGCGCTTGCGGACACCGCCTCCAGAGGTGGGAGCAACACGCCATCCATGACAGTCTGTGTTGTATGATCAGATTCCCGATAGGAAAGCTCGGGTCGCTCCAGAGAACGGGTTCGGCGGTCGTTTACCCGTTTTGCACTACAAACGGGCCGGGTCGGTGCCCAGGTCGGGTGGCAGGTAGGGCTCGGGGATCGGCCAGGCCAGGGTGTCCAGGATGGCTTGCTGCTCGGCCGAGGGCACCGACGCACGCTCGAAACGCAGCAACTCTCCCTGGGTGGTGCGGAACGATAGCTCCGCCAGTTGTACTCGGGCCAACTTCTCCAGCAGCGCCGCCGTCGTCAGCTCCCCACCCTGCCGACGATGACGCAACTGGATGGTCACCGACAGGGCGTAGGCCAAGACCGCGAACAGGACATGGGCGTCGGCGCGCGCTTCCTTGTGATGAAAGATCGGCCGCAGACACAGGTCGGTTTTCAGGTTTCGGAAGGCGGCCTCAACGCGCGTGAGCAACATGTAGGTGTGCCACAACGCCACCAGCGTCAGCTCGGTGTCGGTGGTGCGCAACAAATAGACTCCTTGCAGATCGCGTGTATCCGCAAGGGCCGCGGCGTTTTCCGTGACCCGCAGTTGCCGCTGGCCGCCTCGGCGTTGCACTGTCCAGGTGAAGATGCCGCGCAGGTCGTGCGTGCGGCCCACGGCTTGCTTGGTCTTGCGGTGGATCACCTCAGCGCGGGTGAAGGTGCCGGCGGCCACTTGGGCTTGCAGACGGGCCAAGCGTTCGCGGGCCTTGAGCAGGCGGGCCTCGAACATCTGCCGCTCCTTGAGCTGGCAACCGTCACTGCGGCACAACAGCCAGCGTTCGCGGACACCGTCGTGCTCCTGGTCGGGCAGTGCCTGCACGACGATGTCCGGCCCGCCCTGGTGCTCGGCGTGGACGCGTTGCCAGGGGCCTTGACGTATGGTGGATAGGTATTGTCGCGTAACGGCCCGCCGCACGGCGCAGAGGTAGTGACGTTGCGTCTGCCGCCAGTGCCGCAGGTTGGCCTCGGTGGCCATGCCGCGATCGAAGCAGACCAGGCGACGCGTGCCGCCACAGCGTTCTTCCAGGGCCTGGATCAAGGGCGTTAGGGTAGCGGCGTCGCGGGCGTTGCCGGGCAGGGATTCATAGCCGAGCGGGAAGCCGTCGCTATTAACGACCAGGCCGATGCACAATTGCTTGCAATCGGGACGGTGATCGCGGGAATAGCCGCGTTGGGCCTTGGGGTTGCCGGCCAGTCGGCCTTCGAAGTAGGTGCTGGTCAGGTCGTAAAGGAGCAGGTCGTTGCGGAAGTCGAAGAGGTCGCGTCCGTGGCGGACCAGGTGGGCTTCGAGGGCGGCCTTGTGCGGGACGACGTTGCTGAGGCAACGATAGAGAAGGTTGAGGCCAAGCCGGCTGCGCGGCACGCCGAGTAACTCGGGCAAGGCGGTGTCGGGCAGCCAGTGAAAGATGCCGAGTTCGCTGCGGGGATCGACGAGGCGATTGACGGCGATCATGGCGGCGACGGTCGGTAGGGGGACGCGGCTGCGGCTGCGGCCGAGGAGGCGTTGCAGGAGTTGGTCCAGGCCGAGCAGTTGCCAGGCGCGGAGGCCGACATAGACGTTGCCGAGGCGACGGGGATTGCGCCAGGCAATGGAATGGGGATCGAGACAGAGGCCCTGGATGGGTCCGCCCGGCACGTCGGGCGGCACATAGCCGACTTCCTGCATGAGGCGTGGCAGCCAGGCAGGGTCGGGGAGCCGTTCGGCGATGCGCAGCCAGTCGGGTGGGCGGAGGTTATCGAGACGGCCGATGTAGCAAATGGTGCGTTGGCGAACGCGGCCGCCGGGAGCCCGCACGGTTTCGGTGAGGGCGAAATAGGTATAAGTTTGCCCGTTACGCTGTTGCCTGATTTTGCGAAGGAACATGAAGGCCCCCCGGCGCCGGTCTGGCTGAGGGCAGTGTAGGCAGCGGTGGGGGAGCAAAGCAAGGGCCGAATGCTATTTTCTACACTACAGTGCCTTTTTGGGAAAGCGGGCGTTGGCAAATAAGGACTTGCGTCAAAAACAGGGCCGATTTAGCCCGGTTTTTGGGGGCAAAGTAGTAAACTCGGGCTAATCGTATTCGTAATCCTAATCGTATCTTCCTCTTGCCCTCAGGCTGAACCACCTTGAGTCGACTTCGACGGCGCGGTGAGCTCCCACTGCCAATACGGCAGGCACCGCCGTGTCCGTCGCAATAGCCGGTCTCCCCAAGTCCATATCAGGTTGTGGGTTGTGTTTGCCTCATTCCGCTGGCCCCGTGCGGCACTAAAATTGCTTGCTCCTGTCCCAGCGATACCGCGGCCGAGCTAGCCCTGCGGGAGGAACCCCGTTCCATGTCCCGAGACCTGATCCGTTTGATGCAGTCGTTCTTCCCGCCCGGTCAGCCGATGGCCGAGACCACCTGGCGTCCGGCGGTGGACATTTACCGCACGCCCACGGGCTGGCTGCTGAAGTTCGACCTGGCCGGCGTTCGCCCGGAGGATGTCTCCCTCACGGTCGAGGGTTGCCGCGTCACCATTCAGGGTGTCCGCCGCGACTGGCTGACCGAAGAGGGGTGCAGTTACTACCGCATGGAGATCACTTACAACCATTTTGAGCGAACCATCGAGCTGCCGTGCGAGATCGAGCCGGCGTCCTTCACCACCGACTATCGCAACGGCATGCTGCTGGTCCATCTCCTCACGGAGGCCCCGAAGTGACGCCCGAAACGGAAACGGTGGTGACCCTGCCGGTCCTGCCGCTCAAAAATACGGTGCTGTTCCCATACCTGTTCATGCCGCTGTCGGTCGGCCGGCCCAGCTCCGTCGCCGCCGTCGAGGCGGTCCTGGCCACCGAGGACAAAAACCTCATCCTGGTCACGCAAAAGAACAGCCAGAACGAGCAGCCCGGGCCCGACGACCTGTACACCGTCGGCACCCGCGCGGTCATCAAGAAGATGGCCCGCGGCGAAAACGGCGTGGAGTTGC
The DNA here is from genome assembly GCA_963827935.1 of uncultured Planctomycetota bacterium. Lineage (GTDB taxonomy): Bacteria > Planctomycetota > Planctomycetia > Gemmatales > Gemmataceae > DATFNV01. Next base: position 1,036,194 of record CAWHCN010000011.1, read on the forward strand.
TGGTGCAGGGGACTCGAGCGCGTCGTCCTGCTCAAGGCCGAGCAGACCGAGCCGGTGCTGAAGATGCGTGCGCCGCGTCCTCCCCGTCCCCGACGACGGCGGCACCGAGGTCGAGGCGCTGTACCGGGCGGTGCTGGAATTGGCCGCCCGCGCCCTCGAGCTGACCCAGGGACAGGGGCAAGGACAGATCAACGTCGCCCAACTGGCCGCCCAGGCCGGCGATCCGCTGCGCCTGGCGTTCCTCATCGGCTCGATGCTGAGCCTCGATGTGCAGAAGGAGCAGGCGCTGCTCGAAGCGGCCACCCGGCTGGAGGCGCTGCGCCTGGTCCACAGCTACCTGTCCCACGAGCTGCAAGTCCTGGAGCTGCGCCAGAAGATCAGCACCGAGGCGCAGAGCGAGATGAGCAAGCAGCAGCGCGAGTTCTACCTGCGCCAGCAGATGCAGGCGATCCAGGAAGAACTGGGCGAATCCACTCCGGAAAAGGCGGAGGTGGAAGAACTCCGCCGCCGCCTGGCCGAGGCCGACCTGCCCGACGACATCCGCAAGGAAGCCGAGCGGGCACTGACGCGCCTGGAGCGCCTGCCTCCCATCGCGCCCGACTTCCAGGTCATCCGCACGCACCTGGACCTGATCCTGGAGCTGCCGTGGAAGAAGGCCACGCAGGACGCCATCGACCTGAAAGTGGCCCGGCAGGTGCTCGACGAGGATCACTACGACCTGGAAGAGATCAAGGAGCGCATCCTGGAATACCTGGCGGTGCTGAAGCTGAACCCGACCGCCACGCCCCGATCCTGTGCCTGATCGGCCCGCCGGGCGTCGGCAAAACGTCGCTGGGTCAATCGGTGGCGCGGGCGCTGGGGCGCAAGTTCGAGCGGCTATCGCTGGGCGGCCTGCACGACGAGGCCGAGCTGCGCGGCCATCGCCGCACCTACATCGGCGCCATGCCGGGACGCATCATCCAGGCCATCCGCCGGGCGGGCGTCAACAACCCGGTGCTGATGCTCGACGAGGTGGACAAGATCGGCCACGATTTCCGCGGCGATCCCGCCTCGGCCCTGCTGGAGGTGCTCGACCCGGCCCAGAACAACACCTTCCGCGACAACTACCTCGATTTGCCGTTCGATCTGTCGCACGTGTTCTTCATTACGACGGCCAACGTGGTGGACACAATCCCTCGGCCGTTGCTGGACCGCATGGAGATTCTGCGACTTTCGGGGTACAGCGAGGAGCAAAAGGTGCAAATCGCCCGCCGCTACCTCTTGCCCCGGCGCCTGAAGGAGGCGGGGATCGCTCCGGAGCAACTGTCCGTCCCGGATGAAACCATCAAGCGCACCGTGGCATTTTATACCCGCGAGGCCGGCGTCCGCGAGCTGGAGCGCTCGCTGGGACGCATCACCCGGAAGATCGCCCGCCGCTTTGCCGAGGGCCACGCCGAGACTGTGACCGTCGGGCCCGAGGATTTGTCCGATCTGCTCGGCCCGGAGCGTTTCCGCCAGGAGATGGCGCGGAAGGACTTGCCGCCCGGCGTCTCGACGGGATTGGCCTATACCGAGGCGGGCGGCGAGGTGCTGTATGTCGAGGCCTCGCTGTTGCCCGACGGCAAGGGGCTCCGCCTCACCGGCCAGCTGGGCGAGGTCATGCGCGAATCCGCCCGGGCGGCGCAGACCTGGGTCTGGGCACACGCCGACCTCCTGGGTATCGATGCCGACCTGTTCCGCCATGCCGGCGTCCACGTCCACGTCCCGGCCGGCGCCGTCCCCAAGGACGGCCCGTCCGCCGGCGTGGCGATGGTGACGGCCCTGGCGTCGCTGTACGCGAATGTGCCGGCCCGCAGCGACACGGCGATGACCGGCGAGATCACGCTGAGCGGGCTGGTCTTTCCCATCGGTGGCGTCAAGGAGAAGGTGCTGGCGGCCCGCCGCGCTGGTGTCAAGCGCGTCCTATTGCCGCGCGACAACCAAAAGGACCTGATCGAGCTGCCGGCGCAAGTGCGGCAGGAGATGGAGTTCGTCTTTTGCGAGCGGATCGATGAAGCCCTGGCCGCGGCGGTGCCGGGGCTGGCACCGCGGTTGCAGATGGCGCCGGTGGTGTGAGCGAGTGAATTTACTTTTTCGGGATCTTTAATGTCTCCTTGAGCATCTTCTCGGCCTTCGCGCGGGTGGGGGCCGGCTTGCCGTTCAATGGAGCGTCCTGGAGGATCATCGTAACCGTATCATCGCCGACCGCGAAAGCGTATAGCTCCTGTTTGAGGGACTGATTTGCGAGAGAGAGTTCGATGCCACGGCCTTTGAGTGTGGCGTCTTTCAGCTCCAGTTTGGTGTCGCTCTGTATGGGTCGGGCGTCCTTGAACTGCGTTGTTACAAGGTGTTTGACTACCAGGTCCAGGATCTTCGCGGGATCGTCCTGGCCTTTGATTCGCTGCACCATGATCGCGTATCCGCCAGCGCTAACGACCCAACCCGTGGCGTTCTCGTCGTTCAGGTTGCGAGCGAAGCTGAACTCCCGGGGATAGTGGAAGGAGACCCCTCCGTATGCGAAGACGCGGTGGGGCTCCGCTCGCAGGGTCGCGGACTTGGCACCGGACAGATCGTCGAGCTTGATCGGCTTGTCCAACTCGACGGGTATCTTTTTCCCGTCCGCTTCCAGGTACAGCAAAAGCGGCGGCTCCTGGTCTTCGCGCGGCTCCGCGGCTCCTGCTGTCCTCTGTCCCACAATGAGAACGAGAATGGCCGTCAGAACTGCGATGCGGGATTGAAGGGACATGCCGGGGCTCCTGGATCGGGCGGTCTTGGTGGCAATCAACAGGCAGCATCGTCACGCGGCAGCGTCAAGGTGTCAAGAAAAATGGCCTGCGCATCGGCACACCGTGTGAGCATCTGAAGAATTGGTGGAATCTTTGTTCAGCAGCCCCGTTCACGGGGCTTTCCCGCGTAGCGGGTCTTCGGCCCGCCGTTGACGGCGGGTGAGCGGACCACGAAAACCATTTCTTGCAGCCCCGTTTACGGGGCTTCTCGGGGTCTGGCTTCAGCCCCTGGTCGACGGCACAGGCTCACGGCCGCGGTGGGAAGCCCCGTAAACGGGGCTTCGACCCACGAGAGCAGTCCGCGAACCCGGCCCAAGGGCCGGGCCCACACCGCTGCGCGGGAAGCCCCGTGAACGGGGCTCAAGCGGCTTCACCAGACATCCGCTCTACCAACTAACAAGACGCTCCCATCGGCGCACCATTTGCCCCTTTACCGTCAGCCTAGAATGCAAATGGCCGGGCGTCCTGGGGCTGAGTTGGGTGCGCTTTCCCGCGTCAAAAAGGGGGTCAACACCATGTCCACTTATCGTCCCACCCTTGATCCGGAGCGCTCGACCAAGCACCCCGTCACTTCGGTTTGGCCGGTGCTCGTCTTGCTCCTGGGCCTGGCCCTGCTTTTGGGCGGGCTGGTTTACTACTTCTGGGCCGGGCGTGCCGTCCCCCTGCCCGCCGAGTCGCGCACGGTCACGCCGGCCGGCAAGCTGGCCGAGGATGAACAGGCGACCATCGACATCTTCAAAAGCGCCTCGCCGTCGGTGGTCCACGTCACCAACCTGGCGGTGCAGCGGTCAGCGATCAGCCTCAACGCTCAGACCATCGAACGCGGCGTGGGGAGCGGGTTCGTCTGGGACGATAACGGGCACATCGTCACCAACTACCACGTGGTGCAGGGGGCCAACCTGGCCCGCGTCATCTTCCAGGACGGGACCTCCTACGAGACCCGGCAAATCTGGACCTATCCCGACAAGGACATCGCGGTCCTGCAAATCCAGGCGCCGAAGTCCAAGCTGGTGCCGATCACCGTCGGCTCGTCGCACGACTTGCAGGTGGGACAAAAGACGTTTGCCATCGGCAATCCCTTTGGACTGGATCAGACGCTGACCACCGGGATCGTCAGCGCCCTGGGGCGGGAGATGACCTCGCCGAACAACCACCCGATCCGCGGCGTGATCCAGACCAGCGCCGCCATTAATCCCGGCAACTCCGGCGGCCCTCTGCTGGACAGCTCCGGCCGGCTGATTGGGATGAACACGGCCATCCTGAGCGAATCGGGCTCATTTGCCGGCATCGGCTTCGCCATTCCGGTTGACGAAATCAACCGCGTGGTGCCGCAACTCGTGAACAACGGCAAGGTGGTGCGCCCGCGGCTGGGCGTACAGATTGCCGAGGACGAGCAGGCCCATCAATTGGGCGTGAAGGAGGGGGCCCTGGTGGTGCGCGTCTTCCCCGGCAGCCCGGCCGAAGCCGCCGGCTTGCAGGGCGTTCGCGAGGATGACGAAGGTCACATCGCCCTGGGCAACGTCATCGTCGCCATCGACGACAAGCCGATCAAGGCGGGGAAGGACCTGTTCAGCGTGCTGGAGCAGTATCAACCCGGGACCACCGTGACGGTGGGGTATCTTCGCGGCGGCAAGAAGCAGGAGGCAAAGGCGACGTTGGAGGTGACGGAGTAGTTTAGCCGCCGCCCTGCGGGCGGCGCGTTCGCAGCGCCGCCCACAGGGCGGCGGCTAAACGGCCTCAGCGGTCCCGTTGTGTCCATTCAGCCGGGACGGCACCTGACCGGTCCGAAACACGTCGATCAGCGTCTCGCGCACATCGTCCGGCAGCCCGCTCTCCTCGATGACGCGCACGGTCTCCTCGACCGGGTATTCCAGACGCCGCAGCTCCACTTTGTAGTCTTCAATGATGGCGTAGCTGCCGCGCGGGTCGCCGTCGCGCGGTTGGCCCAGGCTGCCGGGGTTGATGACCAGCTTTTCGCCCACCTCCAGCACATAGGGCAGGTGCGTGTGGCCGACGCAGACCACGTCGGCCTCCACGTCCTGCAAGCGCCGTTCCCAAAACGCCGGGTCGGGCGGGCCCCATTCGTCCAGCGGATCGCGCGGCGTCGCATGCACCAGCAGGAACCGGGTGTCGTCCAGGGTCAGCATCTGCGTGACGGGCAAGCGGGATAGGAAGCGGAGGTCCTCCTCGCCGAGGCGCTGGCGCGTCAGCGGACGCGTGGCGGAGGTGAGGTAGCGGAAGCCGTTGCGGCCGCTGATGGTGACATCCTGGGCGACGCCGTGATCGTGATTGCCGCGCACGGTATACTGGGCCCGATTGCGGACCCAGTCGATGCAGGGGGCCGGCTCCAGGCCGTAATCGACCAGGTCGCCTAGGCACAGGCAGACATCGCACGGTTCGTCGAGGGCGCGCAGGGCCGGCCAGTTCCCGTGAATATCGGCCAGCAACAGGATGCGCATAACGGTCGCCTTTGGTCCCGACTTCTGCCCCCCACCGGCTAGCAAAAGCACGGGCTGTTATAGGAATCCGCCGATCCGACTTGACGCCGGCCCCCTCATTCGGGAGTATACCCGATGACAAGGGTAAAAGACGAGGGGGGGGCCCATTTTGACTTGCCCTCCGGCCTGAGACCGCGACGGGAGCCTCGACTCGCAGCCTGTGCTCCCTCCCGGCGGTGCTCGCTTCTCCGGTGAGGGCTCCCTCCGCCCGCATCCGTGGCTCCGATAGTCGGCTCAACGACGAGAGGGGCGCCATGGCCATCGAACGTCCCCAGCGCCGCATGACGTTGCGGCAACTCCTGACGCATTCCGAGAAGTGTGTGCGCGACCTGATCGAGCACCTGAACACGGTGATGGTGCCGCGCGGGCAGGACTTTCGCGACCTGAGCCGTCCCGTTCGCCGCCGCAGCCACTATCCCACGCTCTTGGCCCTGCATAACGCCCTGGAGAAGCTCAACGACGGCGGTGCGGAAACGCAGCAGATGGGGGAATACCTCCTGGAATTGCTCCAGGAGATCCGCGAACATGCCCGGCGCGAGCGGGTCAATCGGCGCTGAGCATCGTTTAGCGGCCGCTCGGAGAGCGGCACGTCCGTCGCCCTAAACGGCATTCTTCCCCGGCACCCACAACACATCGTTCTGCCCATTTGCATTGCACACCCGGGCCAGCACGAATAGCAGATCCGACAGCCGATTCAGATAGACAATCACCTGCGGGTTGACCGGCTCCGCGTGGGTCAATGTGACCACGTCGCGTTCGGCCCGGCGGCAGACGGTGCGCGCCAGGTGGCACCAGGCGGCGGCCGACGAGCCGCCGGGCAAGATGAAACTCCGGAGCGGCTGCAACGGCTCGTTGAGACGGTCGATGGCGGTCTCCAGCCTTAGGGCCTGCTCGGGCCGAATCCGCAGGTGCTGCCCGGCCGCCTCGTCGGCCACTTGCGGCCGGCACAGGTCGGCACCCACGTCGAACAGATCGTTCTGGATGCCGCGCAGCAGATCGGCTTCCGGCACGCCGGGACAGTGGGCCAGCAAAAGGCCGATGACGGAGTTCAATTCATCCACACCGCCATAGGCGGCCACGCGCGCATGGTCCTTGGGGACGCGCGTCCCATCCCCCAGGCCTGTCTCGCCCTGGTCGCCACTCTTTGTGTAGATGCGGGAGAGGAATACCATAGCGGCTGTCACTCCTTCTTCTGAATCTTCTTCGGCGCTGCACCGCTGCCTGACGCACCGTGTCGCTCTCGTCCTTCAGGGCCGTGGACAGGGCCGGTATGGCCTCTTTGGCTGGCGGCCCGATCTCGCCCAGCACATAGCTGGCGCCGCGGCGGACACCGGCTTGCTTGTCGGTCAAGCAGACCACCAGGACCGGCACGGCAGCGGCGCTCTGCTTCTTGTCCACCAGCACCAGGGCCTGGGCGGCGCTGACGCGCACCTCGCCATCGTCGTCCTTCAGGGCACCCTTCAGGGCGGGCAGTGCGGCCCGGGCCTCGGGTCCGAGCCGACCGATCACCGCGGCCACGGCGATGCGCACATCCTTCTGGGAGTCTTTCAGGGCGCCCGCCAGGGCTGGCACCACGCCTTCGACCTGGGCTGCTATCCCTTCCAGGGCATAGACCGTGGTGACGCGCACGCCCTTGTCCTCATCCTTGAGCGCCTTGGTGAGGATGGGGGCCAGGGCCTTGGGATCGGTCTCGGCGCGGAGGATGGCGGCGAGCGCGAAGCTGCGCATTTCGCGGTCCTTGTCGTCAATAGCCTTGGTCAGGGCCGGCAGTGCCGGTTTCGCGTCCGCCCCCATCTTGGAGAGGGCGAGTGCCGCCTGGCGGCGGACGATGGGATCAGTGCTTTTCAGGGCCTTGCCTAGCTCCGGCGCCGCCGTCTTGCCGATCTTGCTCAGCACATTGGTGGCCGTCTGGCGCACATTGAAGTCATTGTCGCCCAGCGCTTTGACAAGCACGGGCACCGCCTCCCTCGCCTCCGGGCCGAGCTTGGCCAGTTCGCGGGCTGCGAACTGCCGCTCCCCGCCATCGCGGTCCTTCAAATGAGCGACGAGCTGGCGGACCTCGTCCGCACTGGGTCCGTCGGCCCGGGCCAGGCCGGCGCCCAACGCCATTAGTCCCAGACAAGCGATCAGCCAGGTGCGCATAAAGGAAGCCCTTGGAATTACTTCGTGATGGTAAGCCAAAGGTACGTGGTCGGGGCCAGGGAGCCGGCCGGCGCGGCCGTGGCGGTTCGCGTCAGTTCCGGCCGCCCGGCCACCCTGCCGATGACCCGGATCGGCGTCGATGCCGGCCCCTTGCCCTCCAGGCGAAGCGTTACCGGCTTGCCCGTCGACTTCAGAGTAGCCGCCGTCACGCCGGCGGGAAGCCCTTCGATGGTGACCACGATCTCCCGATCGAATCCCTGGCGGCGTGCGATCGTCACCGGGATGTCGAGCGTCTTGCCCGGGCTCAGCGTGAAGCGGTCCGCCGCCACGGACAGAGTATAGTCCGGCTCGGGGAGAAGGGCCCGCAGGCGGTAGTAGTGCCGGAAGCTGCCATGCCCGCCGAGGTCGCGGACCTCGATGCGATAGCGGCCGTCCTGCGGCACAGCGAAGGCAAGCTGCGTGTCACGGCTGCCGACCTTGCCCGTGGCCGTATCGTCCGCCTGGGCCAGCCGCTTCCCCAGGACGTCGGTGACACGCAATACGGGATCAAGCTGGGAGCCAATGGAGCGGGCATCCAGGCGGAACACAAGTCGCTGGCCCTTGCAAGCCGGGAACTCGAAGGCATCGACCCGCCCGGGGGCGTCGATGCGCCCACTGATCGTGGTTGGCAGCGTCACCGGCTGCGGCCCCTTGCGGTCGCTTGGGTTTATCGCAATGACGCAAGGGTGCGGCTCCAGCAGCACGGAAGCGGTGTTGGCGAGTTGCGGATGCCAGAGAGTGACGATGTCGGAATCCGGCTCTGGTTTCACGATGAGCTTTCGGAAGGCCGCCGCGATGTTCCAGCCGGCCAGCTCGACTGAGCCGGGCCGTGATCGCTCCACGGCGAGCGGAAAGGCATGGTCCGCAAAACCGCCGGTGGTGAGCGTTAGCCGATAGATGTAGGCGTCGCCGCCGGCAAAGCGAATGCTGGCGTCCGGCTCGGCGGGAAAGGCGAAGACGCGGACGACATAGCTGTCGTCCTTCGGGGCCGTGAAGTTGAGCTGCGGATCGAGGCCGTGGTCGTCGTTGTTCTGTTCCAGCACGAAGCCGTCGGCGGAGAGGAACTGGAGCACGGCGTCCATCGGCGAGCCGAGAGTGCGGTTGGCCTCCACCGAGGCGACCAGCGTTTCGCCCTTCTTCAGCTTGACCGCGAAGCCATCGACATCGCCGGCTTTGTTGAGCCGGCCGTTGACCACGACGGACGGCGACGCCAGCACCTGCGGCTTCTTCGGGTCGTCGTTCGGCTCCTGCTCCATGACCTCCGGCAAGGTGCCGATGATGAAGGGACGCAGGGCACTGGCGCCCTGGTAGTCGTACAGGCGAACCCAGCAGGTCCCGGGCACGGCATCCGCGGCGACGGTGACGGTGAGTTTGCCGCGGCTCTTGGCGGGCCTGATGTCGATGCCCTTGCGATCGGTCCAGGCCCGGACGGGCCAGCGATCGAAGGTTCCGGCGGCGGTGATTTCGACGGTTTTGCCCTGCTCGGCGCCGGCGGGGAAGAGGGAGGTGAGCGTTGGCGGAGCGGCAACGGCGGACGGCACGACCGCGGCCCAGATCGCGAAGATGACAGCCGGCAAAAGATGGGACACCGATGTATTCATGATCTACTCACGGCTATTCCCAGAATCAGCGTCGGGAGGACGGTTTTACACGTTCCGCAGTAACCATCTGACGATGAGCGAGGAGATGTCTTTGAACGTGAGTTCGGCCGCTTGCAACCGGAACTCCGCGCACAGGGTTGGCAAATCCCCAACGAACAGGAGGTATCGTCGGTAGATTTCCGCTCCACCCGGCATCGACTCGCTCCCGGAAGCTGTGCGAAGCCAGCTCCGCACAACGCTAATCAAGGTCCTCGGGTCGTTGTGGTGTGGCTGAATGTCCTGCCCGGCAATGTCGGAGATGAACTGCTGATAGCGGTAGGGCAGCGAGTCCAGGATCAGACAAACCTTCTTCTGCTGCCGCCCGGTACCGAACTTCTTGGCACCGAGAAACATGCCGAGTTCCAGGGGCATGTTGAAGCGCGGCAACTTGCTGTCGGCATCCGGTTGGGTGCGACTGATGTCGTGGACACCATACTTGCACCCGGCGATGATTCGCGCGATCTTCTCGATTCTCGCCTCGCCGGCATCGTCGACTTCCAAGGCGCAGCGCGGCCAAAAGCCGCAGTCGAAAATGGCGAAGGCGCTCGCCCGAAAGAGGGGCGCATACTGGTCGTCGAAGGGGCAATTCAGGAACACCCCTTTGGCATAGTCACTTCTTGCCATCCGAAGCGGCTCGTTCCTTTTCGCGCTGCTCACGGAGCGTCGCGACCTTGTCCACAGCGCGGATGATATCCGCCAGTGGGATCTTTCCCCGCCACTTGGGGATGAGGATCACGCGCTTCTTCTTCGCTTTCTTCGCCATAGCTCGCTCGCCTCCTCCGCCCTGCGGTACAACGCGGCACCGCCCCACACATTATATCGCGTCGGCCGATAGAACCATCATCCCATCAGCTCGCGGATCGGCGTCGGGTCGCTGACCAGATCTGGGCCGGCCGGCCGCTCGGCGTGTACAGGATCTTGCCCGGATCGATGCCGAGCTTGGTGTAGACCGTCGAGGCGAAATTCTCCGGCGACAGCACCCGCTCGATGGCGGCGAAGCCCTTCGCGTCGGTGGCGCCGACGACCTGGCCGCCGGGCGTGCCGCCGCCGGCGAACAGCACCGACATGGCGTTGGACCAGTGGTCGCGGCCGGCGTCCTTGTTGATCTGCGGGCGTGCGGCCGAACTCGCCCAGGGCGATGACCAGCGTCGTCTCGAGCAGGCCGCGCTGGCGCAGGTCCTCGATCAGGGCGGCGATGGCGGCCTCGAACGCCGGCAGCCGCTGCGTCAGCGAGGTGAAGAGCTCGGTGTGGTGGTCCCAGCCGCCCTCGTTGAGGGTGACGAACGGCACGCCGGCCTCGACCAGGCGGCGGGCCAGGAGAGCGCGCTGGCCGAAGGGGTTGCGGCCGTAGGCGTCGCGGACCCGGTCCGGCTCGCGGCTGATGTCGAAGGCCGCCTGCGCCTCCGGCGACGACGATCAGGTCGTAGCCCTGCTCGTAGTGCTCGTCGAGGGCGGCCGACCGGGTCGCCGGCGGCCTTGTCGGTGAAGCGCAGCAGCGGTCGACGCGCGACGCGGGCCTCGCGTGCGCGACTCGAAGCGCTCGTCGTCCAGCCCCTGCGGGACGGCCACGTCGCGGACGCGGAAGCCCGGTGTCAGTTCGGGTTATCGGAGACGACGAACGGGGCGTATTTCGCGCCGAGGAAGTTCGGCCCGCCCGAGCGCGACATGCTCGGGCATCGAGAAGTAGGCCGGCAGTCCCGCCGGTGCGCCCCGCTCGTGGGCGGTGACCGAGCCGAGGCTGGGGTGGAAGCTGACGAAGGCGCCGCAGCCGACCGGGATGCGCGGCGGGGCGCCGGTCATCATGTAGTGGTTGCCCGCCCCGTGGTTCCCCTGGTCGTGGCGGATCGAGCGGACGATCGCCAGCTTGTCGGCGATCGGCGGCCAGCCGCTTCATGTGCTGCGAGAAGAGGACGTCCGGGGACCTGCGGTCGCGATCGGCGCGAACTCGCCGCGGATCTCCTTGGGGGCGTCCGGCTTGGGGTCGAACGTCTCGTAGTGGGTCGGCCCGCCGTCCATCCAGATCAGGATGCAGCTCGCGGGCCTGCGCCGCCGGTGCCGGACTCGAGTCGGCCCGCAGCCGCAGGGCGTCGACCAGGCCGCCGCCGATCAGGGCGCCCAGGCCCAGCCGAAGACAGTCGCGGCGCGTCATCCCTCGCAGTTCGTATGGAAAGACATTGCGAATCCCTGCTAAGCCGCAAGCGGCTGGTCGTCGCTCAATCCTTGAACACAAACTCCGGCGAGTTGAGCAGCGCCCACAACAGATCTTCGATCACCTGCCGGCGCGACGTGCCCTTGGCCGTCGAACAGCGTCACACCGATGGACCGTTCCTCTTCCGTCGGCAATCGGCCGTAGACCAGCAGATACAGCTCCTCGACGATCGCCGCCGGCGTCCGATTGCTTGCTGCCAGACGTAGCGGCGCGGCCCGTCGTCGCTGGTGACCTTGCGGTGCAGCTCCGGCGCGTTCATCAGGTGCAGCGCCTGGACCACGTCGTGTCGCTGGTGCGTTCGCAGGGCGGGTCCTGGTTCGGGTCGGGCCGGCCGAAGGTGTCGAGGAACAGCGATGCGTCCGCATGCGTCCAGAACTCCATCGCCCTGCGAGCCGGGGCGGCGGCCGAGAAAGTTTCCGGCACCTGCGTGATGTCGCAGACCGCGTCGAGCAGGACCTCCGCCCGCAACCGCTGCCGGTAGTGCCGCGAGAAGTTCCGCGTGTCGCCGACGTTGCGCTCGTTCGGCACCGAGCTGAGGCCGTAGACCTACGAGGTCATGATCGTGCGGATCAGCTTCTTCAGGTCGTACCGTGCGTGCGGAAGTCGTCGGCCAGGGCGTCGAGCAGCGGGCCGTTGCTGGGCGGATTGGTCGCGCGCAGGTCGTCGACCGGCTCGACGAGGCCCCGGCCCATCAGGTCGGCCCAGACCCGGTTGACGATGACCCTGGCGAAGTACGGGTTCTCGTCCGCCGTGATCCAGTCGGCCAGCAGCTCGCGCGGGTCGCAGTCCGGTCGTCGATCGCAGCGGCTTTCCGCACGAGGGTTCGCGGCGCCAGCACCTTGCCGCGTGCCGGGATGACTTGACCGTGCCCGCTGTCGCCGGTGAAGACGATTTCCTCGCCGCCGCGAGATCGGCGGCGACAGCCCCGTCCCCTTGCGGCCGACCCGTGCGAAGAAGGCGGCGAAGCTGTAGAAATCGTCCTGGCCCCACGACTCGAACGGATGATGGTGGCACTTCGCGCACTCGAGCCGAATGCCCAGGAAGAGCTGGCTGACCAGCGTCGTGATCTCCTCCGGCTCGCGGCGGTCGCGGAAGATCATCGCCGGGCCGTTGCGAAGGTGCTGCCGCGGGCCGTGACGATCTCGCGGACGAACTGGTCGTACGGCATGTTGCTGCGGAACGACGTCGCGCATCCAGGCGTCGAGGTTGAAGACCGCCTTGATCGCCGACGCGGTAGGGGTTCGGCCGGAGCAGGTCGGCCCACTTGTTCGCCCAGTAGTCGGCGTACTCGGGCCGCTCCAGCAGCCGATCGACCAGCTTCACGCGCCGATCCGTCGCGGTGTCGGCGAGGAAGGCCGTGACCTCGTCCGGCGTCGGCAGCCGGCCGATCACGTCGAGGTAGGCCCGGCGGAGGAAGGTGGCATCGCCGGCCGGCTCCGACGGCGTGATGCCCAGCCGCCGGAGCTTGTCCCAGACCAGGCCGTCGATGAAGTTGTACCGCGGCAGCCGGGCATAGACCTCGGCCGGCACCTGGCCCGGGCAGCGGGATGGTGACGTTGCAGACGGCGAACTTCTCCAGGAACCGCGCCATGATGGCCGCCTCGCCCGGCAGCGGGCCGGCCTGGATCAGCCCGTCCGCGTTCGACCGCGGCGATCACGCTCTCGTTCGATTGAAACGTGGCCAGGTGGGTGACATCGACCTTGCTGCCGTCGCTGTAGTGGGCCGTGACCCGCAGCGGCTGCTGGCCCTGGGCCGACAGGATGCGCTCGGCCGGCTCCACGGTGATCCGCTCGGACCGTTGGGGCGTCTTTCGGGGTGCGCGGCATGCCGGCGGCGATCCAGCGGCGCAGCAGTCTCGTAGCCAGCGGACTTCGGGTCCAGGCGCTTGCCGCCGCCGTGCGGCACCTGGGCCGACGGCTTGCGCAGCAGCAGGCTGTGTTCCGGCAGCGCCGGGAAGACGCGCCGGCCGCGGGCCTCGTTGACGATGGCGTCGTAATCGAAATCGGCGTCGAAGCCCAGCAGCGACAGGGCGAACCCGTTCTGCCCACGCGCCTTGCCGTGGCAGGCGCCCGGCATTGCAGCCGGCCCGCGTCAGGATCGGCATGACATCGTGCTCGAACGTGACCGGCTCCGCAGCGGCGACGACCCCGCAGCAGAGCAGGGAGAGGCAGCAGCAGAGGGACCGAGGAAGGTGCATGGCGGCGGGAGCGAGGGTACGGCAGGCGGGATCACACCAGGAGAGTTTACCCGATGATCGAGGGCGGGACCAGACCTGAGCGGCGAACGGCGCGGCGTCAGCCCGCCGGTTCTCATGAGAACCGGCGGGCTGACGCCGCGCCGTTCGCCTGCGATTCAATCCACAAACTCGACATTCACCGCCGACGGAATGACGCCCGCCTTGTGCCCCTCCTCCAGCAAGCGCCGCACCGCTTCGCGGCCGCGCGGGCCGTAGTCCAGCGTCCAGTCGTTGACGTACATGCCGACGAAGCGGTCCGCCAGGTTCTTGTCCATGTCGCGGGCATATTGCAGGGCGTAATCCAGGGCCGCGTCGCGGTGCTCCAGCGAATAGCGGATGCTCTCCTTCAGCAAGCGGCTGATCTGCCGCATCGTCTCGGCCCCGAGGTCGCGGCGCACCACGTTGCCGCCCAAGGGCAGCGGCAGGCCGGTCTTCTCCTGCCACCAGACGCCCAGGTCGACCACCAGTTGCAGCCCCTGGTTCTGAAAGGTGAGCTGCCCCTCGTGGATGATCAGGCCCGCCTCGAAGCTCCCCTCGGCCACTGCCGTGATGATCTGGTCGAACGGCATCACCTCGTATTGGAATCCGCCAGGTAGCAGTAGCCGCAGCGTCAGGAACGCCGTGGTCAGCGTGCCGGGCACGGCGATGCGGACGCTCTTCAATTGCTCCACCGTCAGCGGCTGGCGGGCGACCACCATCGGGCCATAGCGGTCGCCCATGCTGCAGCCGCTGGGCAGCAGGGCGTACTTGTCGAGCAGGTGGGCATAGGCGTGGATGCTGACGGCGGACACTTCCAGCTCGCCGCGCATGGCCCGGCGGTTGAGCGTCTCGATGTCCTGCAATTCGTGGCGGAAGCGCAGGTTGCCGGTGTCGATCTTGTCGTGGGCCAGGGCGTAGAACATGAAGGCGTCGTCGGGATCGGGGCTGTGGCCGACGGTGATGAGCTGCTGGGTCATGGACCGCTCGGAAAGTGGGCCGCTGGCGGCTTCGCACGGTCTGCGAAGCCGCCAGCGGCCCCAGGATTGGGCAGGAAGATAACCGCGGTGGGAGCGGTTGCTTAACGGAAGGCGGACTTTACGTCCGAGCTCAGCAGCACCACCAGCGACCAGATGCCGAACACCTGGCCGAGGAGACAGCAGCCCGCCGGCGAAAGGAAGGGGATGCAGGCGACAATCGACATGATGACCGCCAGGGTAAAGCCTCGGAGTGGCGCCGATCCTGACCCCGGCGATGATGGTCCCAATGGCCAGCAGGATGCCCAGGGCCCCGATGGCGATGTAGCCTTTCCCAACGGTGCCGATCAGGCTGTCATAGTTCCAGCCCATCTGCTGCATCTGCTGTTTTTGTTGCGGATTCATGGCTTCGGCCTGCTTCGCCGCCGCTGCCTTCCCGGCCGGGGTGAGGGCGACGAGGCCGTTGAACAGGAAGTAGCCCGAACCGAGCAGATTCAGCACTCCCAGGACGATCAGCAGGATCCCCGGTACGTTGGTCCGGTCCTTGGCACGCCGGCTGGCCCGGTGGTCATCGCCATCCTCCAGCCGGTCGTCGTCTCGTTGCCGCCGGCCTTCGTCTTCGTAATCGTCGTAGTCCTGGCTCATCGTCGTCTCCAAGCTCTCGGGGCACAACCCGTGCGAGTCGGGGCGCCACAGCAGGTGTCATCGGGAGTAGAGCGGCGGTATTCTACTAGCACCGGACAGAATGGAACACGGATGAACGCGGATCAGACGGATTGACACGGATCTGATCCGTGAAAATCCGTCTCATCCGCGTTCATCCGTGTTCCATTCTGCACTCAAAACAACCCCAGCACCGGCTTCCCCGTACACAACGGCATCGGCCGGCCCAGGGCGTCACGCATCTGCTGCCCCAGCGGAATCCCCAGGACGTGAAACATCGTCGCCGCCAGGTCGTCGGGGCTGACCGGCTGCTCGGCGGCGTAGGCGGCCGAAGCGTCGGAGGAGCCGTAGACCTGTCCGCCGCGCACGCCGGCGCCGGCCAGCACGGCCGACTGGCAGAAGCCCCAGTGATCGCGGCCGGCCGCCTTGTTCAACTTCGGCGTCCGCCCGAACTCGCCGCACCACACCAGCAGCGTCCGCTCCAGCAGGCCGCGCTCGGCCAGGTCGTCCAGCAAGGCCGACAGGCCGCGGTCGAAGTGCGGCAGGAGATGCTTCTTCAGCCGGTTGAAGCTGTCCTTGTGCGTGTCCCAGTGCTGGGCGTCGTCGATGTCCGGCGCGTTCCAGTAGACGGTGATGAGCGGCACGCCGGCCTCGACCAGTCGCCGGGCCAGCAGGCACGACTGGCCGAAATGGTGCCGGCCATAGCGATCGCGCACCCGGTCGGATTCATCGGCCAGGCGGAAGGCCCGTCGGGTGGCCGACGACTGCAACAGGCGGAAGGCCCGCTCGCAATTGTCGTCGTGGTCACCGCCGGGCAGGCGGGCCAGCCGATCGCCCTCGCGCTCCAGTGCCGCCCGCAGGCCGATGCGTTCGCGGAAGCGACGGCCATCGACCTCGCGGGGCAATTCCAGCGTGTCCAGCGAGAAGTCGGCCCGCGTCGGGTCCCCCTTCACCAGGAACGGAGCGTAACGGCCGCCGAGCAGCCCCGGCCCCTGCCCCGGCACCTCACCGCCATCGCCGTCGTGCAGGACCGACGGCAGGGCGACATAGGGCGGCACATCGCCCGGCTGCCGGCCGTAGCGCGCCGCCGCACTGCCGATGCTGGGGAAATCGTCCGGCGTCGGATGCCGCAGCGTTCCCGGCGTGAAATGGATGTGCCCCGTCAGCATGTGATAGGCACTGGTGCCGTGATTGACGCCGGTGTGCGTCAGCGAGCGGACGATGGCGTAGCGCTGGGTCCGTTTCGCCAGGAGCGGCAGGTGTTCGCAGATGCGGATGCCGGGGACGGCGGTGGCGATGGGCCGAAAGTCGCCGCGGATGCCGACGGGGGCATTCGGCTTCAGGTCGAAAGTCTCGTGCTGGGAAGGCCCGCCCCACATGAAGAGTTGGATGACGCTGCGGGGCGGGGTGTCGCTCCGGGTTGCCGCCTGGCTGCGGAGCAGGCCCGGCAGCGTCAGCCCACCAAGCCCGAGTCCGCCGACACGCAGGAACTCGCGGCGCGAGACGCCGTCGCACAGTCGGCTGCCGGAGTTGTGAAGGCGGAGCATCGCGGGGCCCCGGAGGCGAGAGCGAACCTCATTCCTGAATACCATGCCTTGGCGGCGGGTGTCCACGCGATTCTGGCCGTTGGAGGAAACGGCGGGCGAGCGCGGACGATGGGGCGGACTGCCCCGCTCGTTTCATCGTTGCAGCATTGCAGCCATGCCAAACCCCCTGCATTGCACTGCAATGCATGCAATGCATGCAATGCAGTGCAACGCTGCAATGCTGCAACGATGGCAGCGTTGCAGCGTTGCACCTATTTCCCTGCAACGCTGCAACGCTGCCATCGTTGCAGCGTTGCACCTATTTCCCTGCAACGCTGCAACGACGGGCATTCTTTGGACCAGGCGCATGCGTGGCCTGCCACGTCCGGCACCGGGCGCATTACCGACAGAATGTCTTTGCCCCCGCGGACCATCGGCGGGTATCATGGACACGGTTCCCATCCCTTCCGTGGGGCTCCCCCGATGTCCGAGACGACCGTCACTGCACCGGCGCCGGTCAGGCCCCGCCACCGGCGCCGCTGGTTGCTGCTTGGCGTCCCGCTGGTGATCGCACTGGCCGTCGCCGCGTTCTTGTTGCGCCCCGATCCGTCCGAGCAGGAGTTGCAGGACGCCATCGCCGAGGCCGACCGGCTCGATCCGGGCTGGCGCTTCGAGGACCTGGAAGCCCGCCGCAAGGTGATCCCCGACGAAGCGAACGCGGCGCTCCCTGTGCTGGCCGGCGCAAGCTGCTGCCGGCGACGTGGCCACCTGCCGCCCCGCGGGTTACCGGTGCGGCGCCGCCGGGGCCGTTCCCGCCCCACCTCGCTGAGCGTCTCGCAGACCTGCCGCCGGAACTGCTGCTCGATGACGCACTGGCTCGCGACCTCAAGGTGGAATTGGCCAAGGAAGAGCCGGCGCTGGTCGAGGCGCGCAAGCTGAAACGGCTATCCGAAGGACGCTATCCCGTCGTCTGGATGCCGGACGTGATCAGCAGCAAGCTCAACTCCCAGGAAGCACGGGTCGTTGCGACCCTGCTGGAGTGGGAGGCGACGGTCCAGGCCCACGACGAGGAGCCGGGTGCGGCGCTCGCAACCGGGCGCGGCGTGCTGGTGGCCGGCCGCAGCATCGGCGACGAGCCCCTGCTGCTCTCGCTGCACGTCCGCCTGATGATTCGAGCGCGGGCCCTGCGCAGCGTCGAGCGGACGCTGGCACAGGGCACGCCGCCGGCGTCCGAGCTGAGGGCGGTCCAGGAATTGCTCGAGGACGACGAGGCCCAGCCGCTGCTGCTGAACGCTCTACGCGGTGACCGCGGCGTCCTACAGCGGATCACTGACGCTGTAGCGCAGGCCAGCGCGGCGCGGCCGGCGCGGATCCTGCGGTCGGGCAAAGGCGGACTGCGCGGACTGCTCGATTTCAACGCCACCCACCGTTTGCGTGAGTCGCAAGCCCGCGCGCTGCATCTGGAGACGGAGTGCATCGAAATCGCGAAGCTGCCCATCGAGGACCAGGCCCGCAATTTCGCACGCCTCCCGCCCCCCGAGCCGATCGACGATCAGGACGCCTTCGGATCGCCGGCGACGGCCATCATCGGCCAGGCCGCATCGTATCGCCGCGGGGCGGCCGGCTTACGCTGTGCCATCGTCGCACTGGCCCTGGAGCGCCGCCGGATCGACCGGGGAGGTTGGCCCGAGGGGCTGGAGGAGCTGACGCCCGCGCACCTGAAGACGGTGCCGCTCGACCCGTTCGACGGCCGGCCGTTGCGCTACAAGCGATTGCCGGACGGCGTACTGGTGTATTCCATCGGGCCCGACGAACAGGACGACGGCGGCACCCTCAATCGCAAGAACATCACCGCCAAGGGGACGGACGTTGGGTTTCGCCTGTGGGACGTATCCGCGCGTCGCCAACCAGCCGCCGAGGTGCTACCCAAGCCGGTCGAGGAGAAGATTCCGCCCGGCGAATTAACGCCCTGATTCAGGAAGCTGGAATCGGCAGCGGGCGAGTGTGGTCCCAGGCCCGGAGGGCCGGCGGACCGTAGCCCCGGTTGGAGCGGAACCCGCGGAGCTAGTGCAGCGCAACCCGGGGATAACAGAGAAAAGACAACGCAGAACCGGCGGAGCGAGTGACGGAGCCAGGCTGGGGACGCTGGCTCCGCCACCCGCTCCGCGGGTTGTCTGCAAGATTGTTCGTTCTCGTCCCCGGGTTCCGCTCCAGCCGCTCCGCGGCTTCCGCTCCACCCGGGGCTACACTCCGCCGCCCGCTCCGCGGGCTACTCGCCCGGCGCCGACTGCCGGCGGCGCGGCAACGGTGATGGACCCGATTTCCGGCCACCTCCGCTCGGCTCACGGCAACCTTCCCCCCGGCCGCCTGACCAGGGCCGGCAGCGGGTCGTCGTTCCAGGTGTAAACGAACGCCTCCTCGATGGCCAGTTGCTCGCCGCGCAGGAAGGCGAGCTGCCCCCAATCGCCTTCGGTGATCCAGATGCGCCGGCCCGGCCCCGCAAACTCCCGGACGCGGCGGGCGAAGTCGCGCAGCTCGCCGGGCCGCCGCATGCCGGTCACGTGCAAGCTCAGGATGTCGTAGTCCTCAGCCCCGGCAGCGACGGCGGCCTTCCAGCCGTCCAGCGTATTGCGGCCCTCCGCCTGCACGCCGAAGTCGCCCGCCACAATCGGCACGCCCGGCGCCAGCGTGCGGACCAGCGGCGCCACCTCGCGATGATAGGCCCCGTACTCCGGCGGCGTGAAGGTGTAGGCCGGCTCGTTGACAATCTGCACGCCGATCAGGTCCGACCGGACGAGCGGCAGGATGTGCTCGATCCAGGCGACGGCTGCGGGACGCATGGCCGCACTGTCGCGCCGCTCCTGCCCCAGGATGGCCAGCACCTTGAAGCCGTGAGCCCGGATCACCGGAAACCAGTGCTCGTAGATGCGCGGTCCCCAGTCCGGCGGCAGGATGATGCGAATCTGCTTGCGATACCCCGTGGCGGTCAGCTCGTCCAGATAGCGGTCCAGGCGTGCGGCGGCCGTCTGCGGGTCCAGCAGATCGCCCGCGCTGATGTTGGCGCTGAATTCCGCTGGGGGCAGGTCGCCAGGGCCGATATCGATCTTGCGACGCTCGCAACCTGTGAGACCCGCGAAAAGCACCAGCGTCAGCACCAAGAGGACCGCGGATGACACTGATGACACGGATAAAGACAGGCGCAATTGCCCTGCCAACGAGTGCGCCACTTTACATGCTATCCATGTCATCCGTGCGATCCGTGGTCGCCCTTCTTACCCGGACTCTCCGATTCTGACAATGCCGGCCGGGTGCATTCCCGGTATTGCGGTGCGACCAAGGCGGTGTAGCCCCGGAGGGGCGGCCGTCGTTAGCCAAGGGCTTCAGCCCCTGGGACGGCGGCCAAAACAAGTCCTCCGTAGCCCCGGAGGGGCGGCCGTACTTTACGGCCGCCCCTCCGGGGCTACCCCTCCACTATAAGGCCCTTGTCCAGGGGCTGAAGCCCCTGGCTAACGACGGCCGCCCCTCCGGGGCTACCCCCCAGTGAGACGAAGATTTCCGGCGGTGCAATACCGGGAATGGACCCATCCTGGCATGCCGGCCCGCTGGCTCACCCCGTTGCCGGGTGGTTATACTGTCCGCAGTTTCGCGGTTGGGATGACGGCCCGATGTCAGCGCGGCGAGGGGGCAGCGGTGGGGGTTGTCTACGACGAATTCGTTCGGGAGCTGGAGGGCTGGGAGCGGAAGTACGCCGGCCAGCCGCGAACGCTCCTGGTGCGCCTGTTCCTGCTCGCGCTGGAGCGTGAAGAGATCGTCTCCGTGGCCTATCGCGAATCGCTGATCGGCCGCCGGCTGGCGCTGATGCCGCTGCGCGCCGAGGTGCGCGAGCTGATCCGCCATGCCCTGCTCTGGGCCTGGAAGGACGAGGAAATGCACGCCATCTACATCCGCGGAGCGATCCTGCGGCTGGGGCACCGGCGGCTGCGCGTGCAGGCGTTCCTCAAGCAGGCGGGCGGGGCCCTGGCCGGCTGGGCCTCGTCGGCGCAGCAGCACGTTCGCTGGGCCCACGCACCGCTGGCCCGCGGCGTCGCCACGCTCCTGGTTGGGGCGGGAGTCATCACCGGGCAGGTGCCCCGCGACGTGCGGCAGTATCTGAAGTACAGTCCGTTCCGCGCGTTCGCGCAGTTCAACGTGGATGCCGAGAAGACGGCCTGGCTGTGCTGGAAGCGGATCGCCGAGTTGTCCGCCGATCAACCGGACCTGCCGCCCGCCCTCCTGGACGATTTCCGCCGGGTCCGCGAGGACGAGGATCGCCATCGCCGGCTGTTCGAAATCCTGGTGGCGGCGCTGGACGAGCACGATCGCCTGGTGGCCGGCGAAACGGCCGAGAGCCTTGGGGAAAAGTTCGCGGCGGTGGGCGAGTTCTTCCTGCCGCGGCGGCTGCGCGGCGCCTCGGTGGCCACCAGCCCGCTGGGCAGCGGCGGGCCGGTGTGGGTGGTGCGCGGTCAGACGGCGACCGACAAGCTGCCGCTGTTCCGCCGCCTGCTGGACGACGCGGGCCTGGCCGATGCACTCGCCGCCCGGGCCCGGACCCTGGGCAAGCCGCCGGCGGCGCTGCGCGTGGTCATCAAGCCCTCATTCATGCTGGGCTACGACCGCCGGCACACAGCCCACATCACCGATCCGGCCCTGGTGGCGGAGCTGGCCCACTGGCTCCGTCAGCAGGGGTGCGCGGACCTGGCCGTCGTCGAGGCCCGTAACATTTACGATCGCTTTTATGGCCAACGCACGGTGCGCGAGGTGGCCCGCTACCTGGGGATCGAGTCGCCGGCGTTCCGCGTGGTGGACCTGACCGAGGAGCAGGTGCCGCACGTCTTTGGCCGCGGCATGGCCCAGCATTCGGTCGGCCGCACCTGGAAGGAGGCCGACTTCCGCATCACCTTCGGCAAGATGCGCAGCCATCCTGTCGAGCAGGTTTACCTGACCGTGCCCAACCTGGAAGCGCTGGGGTCGCGCTGCGAGGAGTTCCTCTTCGTGGAGCGGCAGGCCGAGCGGGCCACGGGCACGATGATGCTGCTGAGCGATTTTCCACCGCATTTCGCGCTTTTGGACGCCTTCGACCATGCGGCGGACGGGCTGGTGGGGGTGATGGGGTGTCCGCGGCCGAAGTCGCCGCGCCGCCTCTATGCCGCCGCCGATGCCCTGGCCCTGGACCTGGTCGCCGCCCGGCACATGGGGGTTGTCGAGCCGCGCAGCTCCGACATCCTGCGGGCGGCGTGCCAGTGGTTCGGCGATCCGACCGAGTCGATCGCGGTCATCGGCTGCGACCAGCCGTTGCCCGCCTGGCGCGGGCCGTACCACAGCGAATGGTCCACGCTGCTCAGCTTCCTGGCATATCCGGTCTATGCGCATGGCAGCGGCCGCGGCGCCCTGTTCGTGCCGGAGATGGACGAGCGGGCCTTTCCGCCGTTGACCGAGGCCGGTCCGCTGCTGCGGACCGTGCGCCGGGCGGTGCGGCATCTCCTGGGACTGCACCACCGCCCATGACCCGCCGCATCCTCATCATTGGTGCCGGCATGGGGGGACTGACGGCCGCGCTGCGCCTGGCACGCCACGGCTACGCGGTCTGCCTCCTAGAAGCCCGGACGACGCTGGGCGGTCTGGCGGCGGGGTTTCGCCAGGACGGCCTCGACTTCGATGCCGGGCCCTATATCCTGCTCGATCGCCCTGGCCTGGACTGGGCATTCCGTGCCGTCGGCCTGGAGCTGGATGATCTCGTGACGCTACACCGCCTCGATCCGGTGTACGAGGTAGCGTCGGCCTCGGGCCTGGTCCGCTTTCATGCCGATGTGGAGCAGACGGCCTGCGGGCTGGAGGCGGCCTGGCCCGGCAGCGGCCGGCGCTATCGACGGCTGGTCGCCGACCTGGCGAAGACCTACCGCGCCTTGCAGCCCTTGCAACTGCGGTCGCGTCCCGGCTGGCGGGACCTGCTGCGTACCGGGGCGTGGCGGCAGGTGCCGTTCCTGCTGCGCTCGCTGGCGGCGGTCCTGGGATCGGCCGGGTTGCCTCCGCCCGTCGTGGATGCCCTGGCCATCTGGACGCACGTGGCCGGTCAGCGCGTTGCCGAAGCACCGAGCCCCCTGGCCCTGGTCTGTGCCGTCATCCATGCGGTGGGAGCGTTCTACCCGGTCGGCGGAGTCGGGGCGATTCCACGGGTTCTGGCCGGCGCGGTCGCGGCGGCCGGTGTCGAGGTGCGGCTGGGCTGCCGTGTCCGCGCCCTCCGGTGCGACCACGGCCGGGTCGGCGGCGTCGAGACCGATCAGGGCGAGATCCTCGCCGCCGATGCCGTGCTCTCCGACGCAGCGGCATCGGCACCTATCTGGAGCTGGCGAAGGACATCGAGCCGCGCGCGCGCCAACGCCTGAACGCCTTGCCGCTGCAATCGCCCGGCGTGTGCGCCTATCTGGCGGTCCAGGGCGATCGGCGTCCGCCCTATCTGCGGTTCTCGCTCCCCGGCGGCGACCAGCTGTGCCGGCTGTTGGTGCGGCCGGCGGTGGTGGACCCGGCCGTCGAGCGCGACGGCTGGTATCCGGCCCGGCTGATCGCCCCGATGGCCCATGCGCGAGGCCGAGCAGGCTGGCCCCGAGGGCCAGCGGGCGTACCTGGAGCGCGATCCTGGCCGAACCGTGGTGGCGCGAGCATGTACCGCGACACCGCGTGCTGGCGACCCGCATCCCGGCCGAGTGGGGGGCGCCAGTACCACCTGTATCGCGACAGCATGAACCCGGTGATGACGGCCCGTTTCATGCGGCCAGGGCCGACTCGCCCACCGCAGCCCGTACGTCGGCGCGGCTGTACCTGGCCGGCAGCGCCACGCACCCGGGCCAGTGGGTGAGCTTCTGCGCCATCTCGGGCATCCTGGCCGCCGACCTCGTGCTGGAGGACCTCGGCTGATGCTGGCCACGACCTTCGAGACCCTGCCGAACGGCAAGCGGCTGCGCCTGGCCCGCCTGGGCACGCGGGCCGCCCCTGGTCCTGCTGCACGGCTACCCGGACAACCTGCAGATCTGGTGCGAGCTGGCGCCGCGGCTGGCGGACCGGTTCGACGGTGATCGCCTTCGACTGGCCCGGCATGGGCTACAGCGAGGCCTGGCCGGGCGGCGCGACGCCGATGCACCATGGCCGACCGGCTGCTGGCGCTGCTCGACGCCTGGGGCATCGACCGGGCCGACGTGGCCGGCCTGGACATGGGCGGCCAGCCGGCCCTGGCTTTCGCCGCCCGCCATCCGGACCGGATCAGCCGGCTGGTCGTGATGAACTCGCTGGTCTTCGGGGACGAGGCGACCTCGTGGGAGATCCGCGTGCTGCGGCGCTTCGGCTGGAACCGCTTGATCCTGCGGCGGCTGCCGGGGCTGGTCTTCCGGCGGGCGGAGCGGACCTTCCTGCCGGCGGGCGTGCACCTGCCGGCCGACCTGCGGCCGATCTGTGGGACAGCTTTCCGCCGGCCCGCGGTGCGGGCTTTCATCTCGCGGATGTGTGCCGGCTACCAGGGGACGTTGCCGCAACTGCCGGAGTTGTATCGGCAAGTTCGCTGTCTAACGCGCCGCCGATGCCGTGCTCTCCGACAGCGGCATCGGCACTTATCTGGAGCTGGCGAAGGACATCGAGCCGTGCGTGCGCCAACGCCTGAACGCCTTGCCGCTCCAATCCCCCGGCGTGTGCGCCTACCTGGCGATCCAGGGCGATCGGCGTCCGCCCTATCTGCGGTTCTCGCTCCCCGGCGGCGACCAGCTGTGCCGGCTGTTCGTTCGGCCGGGGGTGGTAGACCCCGCCGTCGAGCGCGACGGCTGGCAACCGGCCCGGCTGATCGCCCCGATGGCCCATGCGCAGGCCGAGCAGGCGGGACCCGAGGGCCAGCGGGCTTACCTGGAGCGCATCCTGTCCGAACCGTGGTGGCGCGAGGGCATTACCGCGCACCGCCTGCTGGCTACCCGCATCCCGGCCGAGTGGGGGCGCCAGTACCACTTGTACCGCGACAGCATGAACCCGGTAATGACTGCCCGTTTCATGCGCCAGGGCCGACTCGCCCACCGCAGTCCGTACCGGCGCGGTCTCTACCTGGCCGGCAGCGCCACGCACCCCGGCCAGTGGGTCAGCTTCTGTGCCGTCTCCGGCGTCCTGGCCGCCGACCTCGTGCGGGAGGACCTCGGCTGATGCTGGCCACGACCTTCCAGACCTTGCCGAACGGCAAACGGCTACGCCTGGCTCGCCTGGGGACGGGGCCGCCCCTGGTCCTGCTGCACGGCTACCCGGACAATTTGCAGATCTGGTGCGAGCTGGCTCCACGGCTGGCGGACCGGTTCGAGGTCATCGCCTTCGACTGGCCCGGCATGGGGTTCAGCGAGGCCTGGCCCGGCGGCACCACGCCGATGCACCAGGCCGATCGCCTGTTGACCCTGCTGGATGCCTGGGGCCTGGAGCGGGCCGTGGTCGTGGGCCTGGACATGGGCGGCCAGCCGGCGCTGGCCTTTGCCGCCCGGCACCCCGAACGCATCAGCGCCCTGGTGGTGATGAATTCGCTGGTGTTTGGCGACGAGGCGACCTCGTGGGAGATCCGCCTGCTGCGGCAGTTCGGCTGGAACCGGTTCGTGCTGCGTCGGCTGCCCGGGCTGGTCTTCCGCCGGGCGGAGCGGACGTTCCTGCCGGCCGGGGTGCATCTGCCGGCCGACCTGCGGGCCGATCTGTGGGAGAGCTTTCTCCAGCCCGAGGTGCGGAAGTTCATTTCGCGGCTGTGTGCCGGCTATCAGGGGACCTTGCCGCAGCTGCCGCCTCTCTATGGGCAGGTCCGCTGTCCCACGCTGATCCTCTGGGCGGGCGCGATCGCCATTTCCCACCAGGCCACGCCGAGCGCCTGCACGGGGCCGTGCCTGGCTCGTCCCTGGCTATCCTTCCCGGAGCCGACCACTGGATGCCGTGGTATCGGGCGGAGGAGGTGGCGGAGTGCCTTGGCAGGTTTGCGCGGGAGCGTTTCCTCCAGCACGAAGGGCGGGACTGATCTTTTGGAGCACCCGCTGGCTGCGCAGCTGGCACAAGCGGCGGCGCCGATTGGGCCCGGCCCGGTCAGCGGATGCGACGGGAAGGCAGGGTGCCACGACGGTGCCACGACGGTGCCATCAGGGTGCCATCAGGGTGCCATCAGGGTGCCATCAGGGTGCCAAGGGTGCCATCAGGGTGCCAAGCGGTGTCCGAAGATGTGGCGGCACTGTGGGCCCCCGTTGTGGCACGGTCTCCTGACCGTGCCACCACCTGGTCTGACCGAAGGTCTCCCGGAATCCGCGATGGATACGTGGAGACCTTCGGTCAGCCGAAGTGGCACGGTCGGGAGACCGTGCCACAACGACGAGACAACCACCGATTGTACGCGAGCAGCCCGTCACTCTTTCCGAGCGCTCCGATCTACAGGTCGTGCCCGCAGTACGACAGGTTGAAGCTCTTGTTGCACAGCGGGAAGTCGGAGATCTGCTGGTCCCGCAGCGCCATCGCCAGGCCGGTCCAGTTGTGGAACGACGGGTCGACGATCTTGTAGCGGGCGAACCGGCCCTGCGGCGTCGGTCAGGGCCACATGGCAGATCTCGCCGCGCCAGCCTTCCACGAGCGACACCGCCAGGTGGTCGGGTCTGGACGGGCCCGACGTCGGCGCGCGATCGGGCCCGTCGGGCAACTCGCTGAGCTGGTCCTGGATGAAGGCCACGGACCGCTGGATTTCCAGCCAGCGCACGTAGGCGCGGGCGAAGACGTCGCCGGTTGTCCAGGTCGAAACCGGCACCTGGGCGAAGCGGAAGATGCCGGACGGGAAATCCTGGCGGACGTCGCGCTCCACGCCGCAGGCCCGGGCCGCGGGGCCGACCAATCCCGAGCGCCACGGCCGTCTCGCGGCGACACGGCCCCGGTCTCCTCGAATCGGGCCTGGACCGACGTGGAGTTCCAGAGCAGGTTGGCGGCGCCGGCCACGTCGCGGTACGCCGCGTCCAGGCGCTCCAGGCACTGCTCGAGTCGGCTCTCGTCCAGGTCGAAGCCGACGCCGCCCGGCCGGACCAGGCCGCGGCCGAAGCGGCTGCCGCACAGCAGGGCGGTCAGGTTGAGGAAATCGCCGCGGATCCGGCCGCAGTACGAGGCGGTCGGCAGGAAGCCGACGTCGCCGGCCAGGGCCCCGAGGTCGCCGGTGTGGTTGGCCAGCCGTTCCAGTTCCAGGGCGATGCCGCGCAGCACCTCGGCCCGCGATCGGGCACCGGACAGCCGGCCAGGGCCTCCACCGCCTGGCAGTAGGCCGTGGCGTGGCCGACCGAGGTGTCGCCCGCCACGGTCTCCATCGTGTGGATGGTGCGCTTGTTCGGCCCGCCGACCAGGGCCCGCTCGACGCCGCGGTGCTGGTAGCCGAGCGAGATCTCCAGGTGAAAGACTTGCTCGCCGTGGCACTGGAAGCGGAAGTGGCCCGGCTCGATGACGCCGGCGTGGACCGGGCCGACCGCGACCTCGTGGATCTCCTCGCCCTCGACCCGGTAAGAAGTCCATGACGCCGACGACCGGCGCCTCGCCCGGCTGGCCTGCCCCAGGCGTCGTGGCCGGGGCGATACGAAGCGTGAAAGCGAACCGGCTTGAACCAGGGATGCCCTTCGGGACAGACGCCGTACTGCTCGGCGATCTCGCGCTCGAAGAGGTGGACCTGCGGGCAGTCGGGCGTCAGCGACGGGAAACGGTCCGACGTCCAGGCGTCGTGCGTGCCACGTGGAGCACGGCGCCGGGCGCTGTCGGCGAGGACGGCGTAGAGGTCCACCGCCGCTCGGTCGCCGCGGACGTCGCCGAACAGGGCGGCGACCCGCTGCCCGCGCCGCCACCGCACTCGACGACGGCCCGGCGAAAGTCTGCGAACGGCAGCTTCGGGACCATGTCCGCCCGGGGGACCGCCTGCCCGGTGCGCAGCGGCCGCGAAGCCTGTTGGCGGTTCATCGCTTCACCTCCAGCGAAGCGGCGGCCTCGCGCAGCAGCGATTCCAGAGGCGGCGGGACGTACAGGCCCAGGAGCAGCACCAGCGCCATGAACAGGAGGATCGGGCCGCCGGTGCGCGAAGCTGTCGCGGTAGCCGGTTGCCTGCGTGTCCGTCGGGCGGCTTGCCCTGGACGACGGCCAGGACCGTGGCCCCCATGCCGATGAACACGACGCCGAGCAAGCAGCAGGAACAGGCCGCCGGCGAGGTACTGCCCGCTGCCGACCGCGGCGTTGACGATGGTGAACTCACTGACGAACGGGCCGAACGGGGGCGAGCCGGTGATGGCCAGGAAGCCGGCCAGGAACAGCCCCCCCGAGAGCGGCACGCGCTGGAGCGCCCCGCGCACGTCGTCCGTCAGCTTGCTGCCGTAGGCCCGGTGGATGTTGCCCGCCGACAGGAAGAGCACTCCCTTGGTCAGGCCGTTGTTGATGAGGTGCAGCAGGGCCCCGTAGACGGCCAGGCCGCCGATGCCGATCGCCCAGGACCAGGATGCCCATGTGCTCGACGCTGGAGTAGGCCAGCATGCGCTTGAAGTCGCGCTGGCGGACCATGAACACGGCGGCGACGGCCATCGACAGCAGGCCCATGAAGATCATGATCTCCCGGGCGAACTCGGCCTCGGCTCCCGGCCCGGCAGATCTGATAGACGCGCAGGATCGCCAGGAAGGCACAGCTGGTGACGCCGCCCGCCAGGAGCGTGCCCACGATGCCCGGCGCTTCGCCGTAGGCGTCCGGCTTCCAGGTGTGCATGGGGGCCAGGCCCATCTTGGTGCCGTAGCCGATGAAGAGCAGCACGAACGCCGCGTGCAGCCAGGGCGGCGACAGCTGCGGGGCATCCTGGACGAGCTGGTCGAAGAGCAGCGTCGATTCCAGCCCGGCCTTGAGCGACGCGTAGGCCAGGAAGAACGAGCCGAGCAGGGCCAGGGCGATGCCCACCGAGCCGATGAGCAGGTATTTCCAGGTCGCCTCCAGCGAGCGGGCGTTGTGGTTGAAGTAGATGGACGGGGCACTGACCAGGGTCGTCGCTTCCATCGCCACCCACATCAGCCCGAGATGGTGCGACAGCGTCACCAGCGTCATCATCGCCAGGCGAGCGAACAGGTTGGCGCAGAAGACGCGGTTGGGCCGGTCCGGGCGGAGGGCCAGATAGCCCGGCGCGTAGAGGGAGCAGAGGAAGAACAGGACGCTCAGGAAGCCGAGGACGAGCTTGCCCAGGGCGTCGAGCAGCAGCCAGCCGCCCAGCCCGGCGACCGGCGCCGCCGCCGGCCGGCAGCAAGATCGCCGACAGCCGACCAGGACGAGGTGCGCCAGCGCCCCCACCGGCAGGAGCCACGGCCGCCAGCGGTTGGACGGCACGGCGAACGTCGCCGCCGCCATCACCAGGGGGAACAGGATCAGCAGGTAGATCATCGGTTATTCCTTCAACTCCGACAGGTACTCCGTGCTGATCGAGGCGAACTCGCGGCTGATGTGGTGGATGATGATGCCCATCACGAACACGCCGGTGAACAGGTCGAGCAGCACGCCGACCTCGACCAGGAACGGCATCGCTTCGAGCAGCAACAGGCCGAACAGGAAGATCCCGTTCTCCAGGAGCAGGTAGCCGAGCACCTGCGATGATCGCCTTCTTGCGCGTCGTCAGCAGGAGGAAGCCGGTCCACACCGTCGACGAGCGAGGCCGGCACCAGCAGCGATCCGGTGTGCTTCTCGGCCAGCGGGAGCGTGTACGAGAACACCATCGCCAGGCCGGTGCCGACCGCCCCCAGGAGGAGCGAGGTCATGTAGTTCGACGACGGGTTGACCTCGTGCTGGATGTTCGCCTCGCGCATGGCGTGGACCAGGAAGCCTCGGGATGACGAACCCTTCAGGCCGATGGTCACGACGACCAGCAGCGATGCCCCGAAGGCCGATGTCCGGGTGGACGAAGAAGCGGCAGAACGCCCAGCAGGATCCCCTGGAGGCGCCACCGCGTTGATGACGCCGCGAATCCGGCTCACCCCCAGGGCGACGAAGTTGAGCGCCAGGGCGACGATCAACAAGCGGGTCGAGGAACTGGGCCATCGGTTCACCTCACCAGCAGGATGATGCCAAAGGCCGACAACAGGCAGGCCGCGACCAGGAGGACCGGGACGTGCGTCAGCCGCAGGCGGGCCATGGTCGATTCCACCACGCCGATCGGCCACCGCCGACGACCAGCATCCCGCCGACGAAGAGGGGCCAGTCGAGCCAGGCGATGCCGGTCGCGAACGGGAAGGCCAGGCGAACGACCAGCGCCCCGAAGACGAACAGCTTGAGCGCCGCCCCGTAGAGGATCATGCCGAAGGCCGGGCCGCTGTGGTCGAGGACCATGACCTCGTGGATCATGGTCAGCTCCAGGTGCGTGTTCGGGTCGTCGAAGGGGATCCGGCAGTTCTCCGCCAGCAGGACGATGAACCAGCTCGAGCAGGACCAGGGCCAGCGAGGCCCCGGCCGGTCGGCCAGTGCGGACGCCGAGCGACGCTGCCGAGCATGCCCGGCCAGTTGCAGGCGACCCGGACAGCTTGGCCAGGACGAGCAGCCCCAGGAAGAACGCCGGCTCCGCCAGGCAGGCGAAGGTCACTTCCCGCGCCGCCCCCATCCCCTCGAACGCCGAGCCGGTGTCCAGGGCCGCCGAGGCCGTGAAGAACCGGCCCAGCCCGAGCAGGTAGGCCAGCAGAATCAAGTCGCCCGTGAACGAGATCGGCGCCGTCGTCGCTGGCCAGCGGGAACCAGCAGCACCGCGAGCGCCGCCGTCACCAGGCCGACGACCGGCCCGGCCCGGAACACCCAGGTCGTCGTCGTGCTGAAGACCGAGCCCTTCTGGAAGAGCTTGATCAGGTCGTAATACGGCTGCAACACCGGCGGCCCGACCCGGCCGGCGAACAGGGCCTTGGTCTTGGCGATGACGCCCAGGAGCAGCGGCGGCAAGGCCAAGCGCCAGGAGGACATGGATCGTGTTATGAACGATCGTGTCCATCGCGTCCCTTCTAACGCCAGAGCAGCAGGGCGATCAGGGCGACGAAGATATACAGCAAGTAGATCTGGATGCTTCCCTGCTGGAACACCCGGAACCAGGAGAACAGCCAGGCCCCGAACCGGAACGCCGGCAGCACGGCCTCGTCGAGCACCGCGTCGGGCACCTCGCTGTGGAACTCGGCTTGCCGCGGGAACAGCGGCAAGTCCCGCGGGCGCGCGTGCGCGGCCGAAGCACCCAGGCGAACAGCGCCGACCAGCATCTGGGCGAACGAGGACGAGGTGTACTGCATCCGCGGCGTCGGCGCGACGTAGCCGCAGCCCCAGGTCGGACGCCGTCAGCCACGGCGGTGCGACGGAGCCAGCAGCCAGCAACAGCCCGCCGCACACGACAAGGCCGCGACCACAGACCAGGCCCATGATGCGTGATCCAGTCCAGGGGGCCAGCGCTGGCGAGTCGCAGGCCGGCGTCGTTCAGGCTCGGGTGCCCAGGCCGCGATGCCCTTGCTCGAGAACGGGGCGACGAGCGCGGGGCCAGCCCGATCAGGAAGCAGCAGGCGACAGCACGCCCATCGGCCCGAGCATGCTCAGCGGAGATTCGTGGGCATGCTCGGCGTGTTCCGACCGGGCCGTCCCCAGGAAGACCGCCCCGTAGACCTTCACGAAGCACGCCACGGCCAGCGCCCCGATCAGGGCCAGGGCCGGCGCGGCGAAGGCCGCCCCGGCGAACGTGGGCCCGTGCTGATGCCGAGCAGTGCCGAACAGGCCGAGGTAGATGAGGAACTCGCTGACAAAGCCGTTCAGCGGCGGCAGGCCGCAGATGGCGACCGCCCCGACCAGGAAGCACAGAGCAGTCCACGGCATCGCCTTCGCCAGACCGCCCAGGTGGTCGATCTCGCGGGTGTGGGCGGCGTGGATGACCGAGCCGGCGCTGAAGAAGAGCAGGGCCTTGAACAGCGCGTGGTTCCAGACGTGCAGCAGGCGCCGCCCAGGCCGAGGACGACCCAGATCCGCCCGGCCCAGCGAACGGCCGATCAGGGCCAGGCCGAGGCCCATGACGATGATGCCGATGTTCTCGATGCTGTGGTACGCCAGCAGCCGCTTCAGGTCGTGCTGGCCGATGGCGAAGGCCACCCCCA
The DNA here is from genome assembly GCA_963827935.1 of uncultured Planctomycetota bacterium. GTDB lineage: Bacteria > Planctomycetota > Planctomycetia > Gemmatales > Gemmataceae > DATFNV01. The sequence continues at coordinate 1,068,079 of CAWHCN010000011.1, forward strand.
GGACGCCCGAAACCACGCCCAGCCCCAGGACGACGCCGCCCCATTCGAGCGGCGGGTGCGGGAGGAGCGAGGTCACCCGGACCAGGCCGTAGATGCCCATCTTGATGATGACGCCCGACATGATCGCCGAGACGTGGCTGGGCGCGATGGCGTGGGCGCTCGGGCAGCCAGACGTGCAGCGGCATGATGCCGGCTTTCAGGCCGAAGCCGACCAGCGCCAGGACGAAGATGCCCGTGCGCCAGCGCCGGCGTTGCGGCCATGGCGGGGCAAGAGCGAACGAGCCCGTGGCCGCGCGCAGCAGGGCGAACAGGCGAACAGCACAGGGTCGCCGCATGGGTCGCCACCAGGTAGACCCAGCCGGCCTCCCGCGCTTCCGTCTTGTGGTCCTCCGTGGTGACCAGGAAGAAGGCCGAAAGGCCATGATCTCCCAGGCGAACAGGAACAGGATGCCGTTGCGGGCGACCACCAGCAGGGCCATGCCGGCGGTCAGCGTGCCGTAGAAGAGCCGCAGCTTGCGGCCGTTCTCCGGGTGCTCGGTCTGCTTCCAGTAGCCCAGGCCGTAGACGTTGCCCAGGCACGAGATCAGGAAGACCGGCACGAGGAAGAAGGCGGACAGGCCGTCCACGGCCACGCTGAATTCCGCCCCCGGCACGCCATGCCAGGCGAGGGTGATGGGTCGCGTGGCGCCGTGCAGCCAGAAGACGCCCACACCTGTCAATCCCGTAGCGGCAGCTGTGGCGGTGAGGGCGGTCGCCAGCCATTGTCCGGCCGGAGTCGATCGTCCCAGGAACAGTCCTGGGAGACCGCTCACGGCCGCCAGGCCCACGCCCCAGAGCACCAGCAGTTCACTCATGATGCCACCTCCATGTGCGCGGGGACACCCAGGTTACAGCTAAGGCGCCCCCTTTCCGGGCCCGGCGGCCGGAACGGCGGCCTCGATCCGCTCCGCCTCGCGGATGACCTCCTCGGCCGCCCCTTGCCGCAGCACCACCTCCTTGAATTGTCGATCGTGCAGCGCAAACGAGAGCCGGGCCAGCAGGTGCAAGTGGCAGCGAACTGTCGGGCTGACCAGCGAAAAGAAGACGCGCACCGGCTGGCCATCCAGGGCGCCGAAATCGATCGGCGTGGCCAGGTGACAAAGGGTGATCGACGGCTGAGTCACATTGAGTACGATGGGATTCCGCACGTGGGGCAAGGCGATGCCGTCGCCGACGCCCGTGGAGGCCGATGCCTCTGTGCCAGGAACAGACGCAGCAGCACCTCGCGGTCCGCCTCCGCGGGGAGAGGCAACACCGCCACCAGGGCACGCAGCGCCTCGTCTTTGTTACTTCCCGGGAGTTGATGATGAATGCCGCCGGCGCGGAGGGCGTCGACCAGGTGCGGCACGGCTTCCGGGTCGCCGGCCAGCTGGTCGAAGAGGTCCAGCGACACCTTGATCTTCTGGGCGGTCGCCCACTCGAGCAGCTCGGCCCGGTTGAAGCGGTACTGCCCGCCGACCTCGTGAGCCGGGAGGCCGCGCTGCTTGATCCAGCGGACGACCATCGCCTCCGGCGCGTTGAGCAACTCGCCTACTTCCCGCACCGTCAGTTGCATGCAACGCTCTCCTGTCCCGGTGGATTACCCTGGAACCTCACTGTTCCACGGGGCCAGTCGTCACTGTAGCCCGCGAGCCTCATCCGTCAACGCGGATGACGGGCGGAACGGTCTGCCGGCTGCGGCCCGCCCAAGCTGCCTGCTCCCCTGGCAGTCCGACGCGCCAGCGAGGGCCGTCCCCCTCTTGCAAAGCCGCTTTCGGGTCTTATCATGGTATTGCCGCGCCAACGGCGTCTCGCGCCCGGCGTTGGACCTACCTTCCCGCCCGCTCCGGCCCGTGCCGGGAGCGACTAGATCAAGCAACTGTACGGATTCCCCGCATCCCGAAGGAGTTCTTCATGAGAAATGCGCACGGTGCTGGCAGCAGGCGCTGCCGTCCTCGCCCTGGGCCTCGTTTTCCTGGCGGGCGGCCAGGCCGCCGACGAAAAGGGGCCCCGGGACGAGGTAGACAAGCTTACCGAACTGGGCGTCAAGGATCCCGGCGCTTTGCACAAAAAGGCCGCCGAGTACGCCAAGAGCCTCGAGGGCCTGGATGACGTGATGGGCCTCATGAAACGCGCATGAAGGACGGCACGGGCGGCTACGGCGTCGGCCCCAAGCCGACCGGCGGCCAGGACGACGGTATCGAGGTCCGCATCCAGAACATGGCCAAGCGGTCGCCCAAGGCCGACCAACTCAAGAAAGACAAGGCCGATCTGCTACAGATGCTCGATCGCACGCCTCGCCATCGGCGAAATCGCCCTGGGCACCCCCAAGAAGAAGGAAGGGGACAAGGACCCCAAGGACTGGAAGGAGTATTCGGAGCGGATGGTGAAGGAAACGAAGGAGCTGAAAAAAGCGATCGAGCAGGCCGACCCTGTGGCAGTCAAGAAGGCCGCCTCGAATCTCAATAGCAGTTGCACCGAGTGCCACGGCAAGTTCCGCGATTGAACCCTGCTGCCGGTAGCCCCGATCCAGTTTGGGTGGCACGCCCTGAGGTACTCCGAAGGGCGTGCTTGACTTTCCGCACGCCCTTCGGAGTACCTCAGGGCGTGCCACCCAACACACTGAGGGCGTGCCACCCAACACCCGGAGTCTCCATGCGAAGCCCTCGCGCAGCGGCCGCTCTCGCCGTTGTCACCTTCGGCGTGCTGCTCTCCACCGGTTCCGCGGCCGACGAGAAGGAGATGCGCCGCCCTGGACAAGGTCGTCGAGATAGCAGCCCGCAACCCGGACGCTGTCCCCAAGGAAGGTGCCGCCCTCGCGAAGCGCAAAAGATTGACAACGAATCAATCAAGGAGGTGATGGGCTTCATGGGCAAGCGCGACGCCGATCCGCCGGGGTGGGGCGTCGGCAAGCCCGGCACAATCAAGCCGGATGGCATCGAACACAAGCTGCGCGCTTGTCCAGGACAAGCCGCCGCTGTCGAAGGCGGTGCTGGGGAAGGAAGCACCGGCGCTGGTCGAGTTGGCTCAGCGCACGGCCGTGATCGCCGCGGTCGCCCAGGCGAGCCCGCCGCTGAAGAAGTTGCCCTGCAAGGATCCGAAGGACTGGCTGGAGTATTCGGACAACATGCTCCAGGCGTCGCGCGAGTTGGCCAAGGCCGCCGGGGCCGACAAGCCGGACGTCAAGGCCGTCAAGGCGGCCGCCGCCAAGCTGTCCGCCAGCTGCAGCGATTGCCACGCCAAGTTCAGATGATCGCCTGGCCGCTGACCCCTTGACGCTCCCCTACTGTCGTCGCGCCCTGGTTCGCCCCGCTCTTCTGAATTCTGGCGACTTAAGCTGCCGCCCGCCTAAGCTATTTCGCGACTAGGGCCCCGGCTCCTCATTCGGCTCCGGCAGCACCTCCGCGGGCGGCTGGCGGCGGCGATCCGCGTTCCACAGCCGGAAACCCAGGTCCGACCCCTTGGCCAACCAGTTATGCCGATTGCGGACCCCGCCGTTGTCCTCCTTGTCCGGCCCCACCGAATAGACGATCACTCCGTCCGGCAGCGCCCGGTAGCGCAGCGGCTGGCCGTCGTAGGGGTCGTTGGGCAGGGCCTTCAGGTACTTCTCGACCAGGTCGGCGAGCGTGGCCGGCCAGGTGCCGTGATCGCGGCGATAGCGCTCGGCGGCGACGGCTACCAGGGCGGTCCGCAGGTACGCCTGGTCGCGCCGATACGCGTCGGCCACCTTGATGACCGACGGCATCATGAGGGCGATGAGCAGGTCGTATTCGACCTTGGCCTTTTTCGTCTTGGTTTCCAGCGCCTTCATCGGCTCGGCCTGCTGCTCGGGGGGAAGCCGGGCCGCATCGACAAACTCGGTCAGCAGCCGGAGGAAACGGGCGTGCGACCCGTAGGCCAACGTCGAGCCGGCCAGGTCCTCCAGGACGTTGCTGCCGCCCGGCGAGCCCGTGGCCTGCGACAGCTTGGCATCGCCCGATTTGAGCGCCAGCAGGAACTGGTGCATGCCGGCCCGCTCGCCGCGCGCCATAGAGCAAGAGGGGCTTGCCGGCCTCGGCTTCCAGCAACTCCTGCATCCGCTTCAGCTCGGCGGGGGACGGCTCGCCCTGGGCCAGGACCCGCTCCAGCGTGCCGATGGCCACGCCGGTACAGGCGATGCGGATGAGCTGCGAGATCAGGAACGGCTCGTCACCGACCGCCCGGCCGGCCACCAGGATGCCGCGCGTCGCCTCCAGGGCCGGATCGCTTTTGCCCTCCTGGGCCAGCAGGACGGCCTCGTAGCGGAGCAGATTGGCGGCCGTGCGGGCATCCTGGCTCGGGATCAGCGTGGAGATGGAATCCTTGGTATAGACGATGGGAAACCGGCCCCAGTTTAGTCCGGCCAGCCGGCGTGCCTCGGCGCGAGCCGGCTCGGCCGCCTTCAGCTGGGCCCGCAGGTCGCGCAGCAGAGCGGCATCGAGCTGCACCTCCGGCGGCAGATCGGTCATGTCGTTATCGACGTAAACGGCGGAGCCCGGCGGCGCGGGCGCGACCGGGACGCCAACCCCGGCCGCGGGCGGGCGCGGCGTCGGCCACGGCCGCGGCAACTTCGCCTTCACCGCCTGCACCACCAGCGCGGCGTTCTGATCGTCCGCCACCTCCCGGCGGTGCCCCTCGATGGCCTCCAGCGTCCAGCCGTCCGGCTCCTTCTGATCCAGCTCGGCGATATAGCTGCGCGTTTCCTTATCGCTGATATAGAGCAACACGCCGTAGAACCCGCCGCAAAGAGCGAGGAGAACGACGAGCACCACGCCGCAGCCGAGAAGACGACGGCGACGCTGGGGACGGGTGGGGGTGGGTTCGAGCATGACAGGATTGTTCATGACGATTTTACAGGGATGACAATGGCCGATGCCAGCCATCAATCACCAGCGACAACGGAGGAGGCCTAAAGGTGCAATGTGATCCTACGCATACTGTTAATCCTGTTCATCCTGTCTGAAGTTCGACAGGATGAACAGGATTGACAGGATGCAATTCGGCGATGAGCCGGCGTTGTGGCACGGTCTCCTGACCGTGCCACAACGCCGACCGCAGGTCTCCCCAGAATGCTATCGCGCGACCGGCTCTGGGAGACCTTCGGTCGAGCTGAGTGGCACGGTCAGGAGACCGTGCCACAACATGGCGATGAGCTTGGTACGACGCCACGGCCAAATCCAGAACCATCCTCATCTCATGCTTCGTCGCGGGTTTCGCGGATCAGGTCAACGGCGATGTTGACGACACCGTGCTTGCTAAGGATCTCTTGGCGGATCTGCTCGGCGTGCTCGTGAACTCTGCGGGCGGCATCAGGATCGACCGGCTTGCCGGACAGGACCTGCTCAACGACCGCCCGGGCATCGGCTTCTATGCTGGGAGGACCGGTGGTGGCATCGGGACTGTTCATACGGTTATTGTCCCGGCGGGGATGAGTTTGTCAACTTTGCATCGTTAGGAATGTCAGCTATCTCGTGTCCGGCATCGGCAGCACCTCCGCCGCCGGCTGGCGGCGCTGCGCGGGGTCCCAGAGGCGGAAGGCCAGGGCGTCTCTCTGTAGGCTCCGGTTTCGCCCCAACCCCTCAACATGACCCCGCCCCGGCTTTGAGGGACAACGGAATGGACGACAACGCCGTCCGGCAACCGCTCGTAGCGAACCGGCTGCCCGTCAAACGGATCGAGCGGTACCGCTTTGATGTACGCCGGCACCAACTTTTCGAGCCGGTCGGGCCAATGCCCAGTCACCTGACGATAGCGCTCCAGGGCGAGTCCGGCGCCGGCGCAACGCAAGTACGCCTGAAATCGGCAAGCATCTTCAATGACCCCGAGGCCGCGATCGTCGCGGCCCGGACTCGGCCCGGACGGCAGTTCGGCGCAGTGCGCCATCTGGATCTCGTCCGGCAACTTCGCGATCTCGACCCAGGCCGTCGCCGCGCGGAGTTGCTGCACGTCAGCGACCCGTGTGCGTCGCGAGACTCCAAGGCCGCCGACGATTCCTCGCACCCCGCGTTGATGCGAGGGATCGCCCAGGGGGACGTAGCCTTGCTCGTAGGCCCGATGTGGGTCGGCGCGGCGGCCGCGCAGGCCGTTTAGCAGGAGTGGCTGCTGGGTCTCATTTTCGATCAATTCCTGGGTCAGACGCAGTTCGTTCGCCTGCGGTGCGTCCTGGGCCAGGGTACGTTCCAGGCACCGAACGGCGAAGCGCTGGAAGTCGAACCGCGCCTCGAGCGGAGCCAGTCCCGGCTCGTCCCCAACGGAACGAGCCAGAACCAGGATCGCGCGTCCGGCGGCCAGGGCATCGTCAGGCTGTCCCACTTGGGCCAGGTGCATGGCCTCGCGGATCAACAGGTTGTAGACTCGTGTGCTGCGTTGCAAGGCAATTTTCTGACGGTCCGCGGCCGTTTCCCAGGGCTGTGGATAGCGCCCCACGGAGAGCCCCGAGAGCTTGTGCGCCTCGATCCGGGCCAACTCGACGCGCCGCAGCGATTCTTCGATCTCGCGCGATCGAGTCGGGAAGCTGAACCGGCGGCGGCAGGTAGTAGATGGTCCGAGGTACGTTATTGACACTGTCCGGAACCGGAGCGCCGGGCGGGAGCGGCGGATCGGGCGGCCAGTGCAGCCCGGAATTCATCAGGCGGTCCACCGCCAGCACGCACAGCGCCGCATTCTCCTCATCAGGGATTGCTTTACGGCGAGCTTCCAGTTCCTCCCAGCGCCAGCCCGGATCGAGCCGGTCGGCCTCGGCGATGGCCTCGCGCAGCTCCCGCTCCGACGGATCGGGGAGCAGGAAGAACGCGAGCACCGCCAGGGCGATCGCCACCGGGACGCCAAGGAGCAACCAGCGACGGTGGCACCGGGGTCTGCTCGGCGCCGCGGCGGTCATGGTCGGCTCGGACATCGGGGAAGCCCCTGTGGATTGCGGGAAACGGCGTCCATGATACTCCCCGCGCAAGCCCCAGGGCAAAGACATTCTGTCGCAATCGGCAAACTGCGTGAGCAGCTGAAAAGTTGGTGGAATCTTTGTTCAGCAGCCCCGTTCACAGACCGTCTCGTTATCTACACAGGGCATAGAGATTGGGGAAGGCCCGCGGCGCTTGCGCTTGGCGAGCGCTGGCCCGCCTGTGCCCGGACCGCCAGGAGATTGTGCGTCAGCACCAGCGCGCCTGCCTCCGACTTGACTCGGTCGAGGCCGCGACCATGAAAACGCCGCAGGCCTCGATGTTCCTTCAGGTCGGCGAAATTCAGTTCGACCGTGCGGCTGCGCTGTTTGTACAGCGCCCGGGCCTCGGGGGTTTGCATCCGCTGCCGCAGGGCGTCGAGTAGCTCTTCGTTCTCCATGCGGCTGACCGTCCGCCCCTTCTCCGGGGTGCGCGTGCAGGCCGACTGACGCGGGCAGGCCTGACAATGCTCCGGCGGACACGTGTACAGCGCGAGCGTGATCTTGTGGTCCGCACGCTGTTGCGTTTGCGTCTTGGTGAACTCCAGTCGATGACCCTGCGGGCACTGATAGGTTTGCTCCTCGGCCAGCCAGGCGAAAGCGCTCTTGGGCAACTCGGTGTGCTGATTGCTCTGCGCTTTCTTGTCGTTGGCCGAACTGTAATCGTTCTCCTGGCACGGACCGTACAGCGTCATCCCCGCCAGTTCGCAGAATTCCAGGTGCCGGACCGACACGTAGCCCGAATCCACAAGTACGTCCTTGGGTTTAACGCCCACGTTATCCACCAGGCGCTCGATCAATGGCTGCAAGACGCCGTTGTCGTTGTTCTGCGCGAACACGTCGTAAGCGAAGATCAACGGCGACTCGAGGTCGCGCAGCAACTGCACCGTGTACAGCGGTCGAAACACGCCCTCCTTATCGCGTGCCAGTGCGGCCTCAGGGTCGGCCGGACTGACGAGCACCTTGTCGGCGGGCTGGCGCTTCGACGACCGTCGCTGGGCGTTGGCCTCTTGCCTTTGCCGCAGGACTTCGGCGGCGTGGGCGTAGCGTTGTTTCTGCTCGTGCAGTCCCGCTTTGGTTGTCGCCAACCACCCCGGCTTCTCGGCCAGCGCTTCACCGCCTTGGGCGCTGCACAGCTGCTCGTCGATCACCTGCTGCCGTTTGTGCAACCGCTCCTCGTTGAGCAACCGTCGTCGCGAAGCATTCGCCGCCACGCTCGAACTGTCCAAGGACATGCGTGCCGCCGGCGTCATCTCCGCCGTCAACGCCTGTTGCAGCACCTGAGCATTCCAGTCGTCCAAAAAGGGCGTCAAGCGCTCGCGAAAGTCGTATAAGCGGGCCCGCGACGGCTCCAAGCCGAACAGCAGCCAACGGACCGGCTCGCTTTCGCGAACGTCCTTGGTCCACTGCGCCGGCGCTGGCCGTTTGCTGTGCATTCTCGTAGAGCACCACCTTGAGCAGCAGGTCCGGAGGCAAGGCTCTTTTGCCGACACCCAGGTACGAATCCCACAACGGGCCCAGGTCCAAGCGTTCGACCGCCTGAGCGATCCGCCTGGCCAAATGATCAGCTGGCAGATGCCGATCGATGGCTTGCCATTCTTCCGATGCGGTCGTCCAGGGCGGGGTGGCGAAGCGGTCGCGCTTGTCGGCACCGGTAATTCCCTTTACCATTGGCCCGGCCTCCTTGCCTGGGCGGTTGCAGAGTTGGTAGCGGTACCGCTACTCTGCCCAAAACCCGCCAACGCAGGGAGGCCATTTTGTTACCGAGTCATCCAGGACTACTCAAATAACGAGACGGTCTGTAAACGGGGCTCCGACCCGTGAGAGGTGTCCGCGAACCCGGCCCAAGGGCCGGGCCTACACCGCTGCGCGGGAAGCCCCGTGAACGGGGCTCAAGTGGCTTCACTCGACATCCGCTCTACCAACCAATAAGACGCTCACACCCGGTCGCTCTGCGGTTGGCGTTGAGAGCCTCACACAGGTCGTAGCCTTCCGGCAGCGGGGGTGCGGTTGCCATGACCGCATACAGTTCGTCGAGGGATCGGGCCGCCTTGACTCGCCGTGTGTACTCTTCCTCCACAGGATTCGGTCCTCGCAGAGAAGGCCCGGTCCTGACGATGGTAAGAGCGACGGTCTCCCCCTCGGGCAGGGTTAGCGGCACAACGGGGCGTAGAACGCCGCCTTCGAAAATGGCCTGGATGGTCATTGTCATGGGTGTATCCCCCGCGCTGCTGACTGATTCATTGATTCTATCATACGGAGCACTCACGCCGCCGACTGGCCGTTGGGCGGAACCTGGGTCCATCCAGCGCCTCCAACCGGACAACGTGGATCAGGGCAACGATTTCGGTTCGTGCATAGACGGGAACGGTCGGGTCGGCAGGGATGCCGATGGTGATAGACCGGGCACCCGGCATCAGCAATTCGGGGTGGCGCACCTCGTAGGAGGCCCCGTCCGTGAGGTACACGCGGAAAGGGACAAACGGCCGGCGGCGCAGCAGCGTCAGAATGTCTTCGAGGGGCATGATGGGCTCCTCTCGTCTCGCTGGGCCGATCGACCCTTATACCACTTCACCGGGCAATACACCGATCATCATACACCAGCCTGGCGGCCCGATCCATCAAGCAGAATCGCGCGCCCCCATCTCATGGGCGGTCCCACCCCGTCAGATAGAATCACCGCATGAAGACCCTTCGGATCAGCAACGGCCGCGTCATCGATCCGGTTGACCAGCGGGACGAGGTCGCTGACCTGTGGCTTCGCGGCGACCGCATCCTGGGTATCGGTCCGCAGCCGGGTGCCGTCGCTGACCAGACGCTGGATGCCGCAGGTCAGATTGTCTGCCCCGGGCTGATCGACATGCACGTCCATCTGCGCGAGCCGGGGCGGGAGGAGGAGGAGACCATCGCCAGCGGCACGGCAGCGGCGGTGGCGGGCGGAGTCACCTCGGTCGCCTGCATGCCCAACACCGAGCCGCCGCTCGACTGCCCGGCGCAGCTCGCCTTCGTTTTGGGTAAAGCCCGGCAGGCGGGCCAGGCCCATGTCTGGCCGACGGCTTGTGTCACCCAGGGGCGGCGCGGCGGCGCGGCGGTCAATTTCCGAGAGCTGGCCGAGGCGGGGGCCGTCGCCTTCACCGACGACGGGGCTCCGGTCTTTAACGGCGCCATCATGCGGCAGGCACTCGAGGAAACCGCTCCGCTCGGCAAGGCGATCCTGGTCCATGCGGAGATTTTGGAGCTGTCCAACGGGACGCTGCTGGCCGAAGGGGCGGTCAGCCGGGCGCTGGGGCTGCACGGCATGCCGGGGGCGGCGGAAGATGTGATGGTCTACCGCGACATCGCCCTGGCCGAGCTGACCGGCGGACGGGTACACATCCTCCATGTCTCGACGGCCGAGAGCGTGGAGCTGCTGCGTCGCGGCCGGCGGCGGGGGGCACGGGTCAGCGGCGAGGCCTGTCCGCATCACTTCACCCTGACCGACGAATGCCTGCGCGGCCGCGACACCAACTACAAGATGGCCCCCCCCTTGCGTACCAGGGCCGACGTGGCCGCGATCATCGACGGATTGAAGGACGGCACGCTGGAGGTGATCGCGACCGACCACGCGCCGCACTCCGCGGCCAAGAAAGCCCGGCCGTTTGAGCAGGCGCCCAACGGCATCATCGGCCTGGAGACGCTGTTGCCGGTCTGTGTCACCGCCCTGATCGAGCCGGGGCATCTGACCTGGCCGCAACTGCTTGCGAAGCTGACGATCAACCCGGCCCGGGTGCTGGGGATCGACCGGGGGACGCTGCGGCCCGGCGCCGTGGCCGATGTGACCGTCATCGACCCGACCGCGGAGTGGACCATCGACCCGGCGACTTTTCGCTCGAAAAGTCGCAACTGTCCGTTTGCGGGGTGGAAGGTGCGCGCGCGGGCGGCGGCGGTGCTCGTGAGCGGCCAGCGCGTGGTTTAGCCGCCGCCCTGCGGGCGGCGCGAGACACGGTCGGAGCACTCGCCGTGCCCACCCTTGAAGAAACCCTGGCCCTCGCCGTCCAACACCACCAGGCCGGCGACCTGGCGCTGGCGGAGCCTCTCTATCGGTACATCCTTTCCGTCGATCCCAGCAATGCTGTCGCCCTGCACCTTCTGGGCGTGCTGGAGCATCAGCGCGGCAGCAATGACCTTGCCCTGGACCTCATCGCCCGGGGGCTGCGCCTCAAGCCGGATTACGCCGAGGCGCACAGCAACCTGGGCGTGGTGCTCAGGGAGTTGGGCCGACTGGACAAGGCGATCGCCTGCCACCGAGAGGCCCTGCGCCAGCGGCCCGATTTCGCCGATGCGCACAACAACCTCGGCGTCGCCCTGCGCGAACTGGGCCGGCTGGACGAAGCGGTACAATGCTATCGGCAGGCCCTGAGCTGGCAGCCGAACGATGCCGCAACGCACAACAACCTCGGCATCGCCCTGCAAGAACAGGGAAAGCTCGACGAGGCCGGCGCCTCCTATCGAGAGAGCCTGCGTCTTCAACCGGACTATGCGGAGGCTCACAGCAACCTCGCCGGGGCGCTGCGTGAGCAGGGGCACCTGGCCGAGGCCATCGCCCGCTATCGGCAGGCACTGTCCTGCAACCCGAACAGCGCCGCGGTGCACCACAACCTGGGCCTGGCCTTGCAGGAAGCCGAGCAATTCCCCGAGGCGGTGGCCCATCTGCGACAGTCGCTCGCCTGTCAGCCAAGCTCCGCCGATGCCTGCAACACTCTGGGTGTGGCGCTGCTGGAGCTGGACCAGGTCGCGGAGGCGGAAGCCAGTTATCGGCAGGCGCTTCGCCTCCGGCCGGACCACGCCCTGGCTCACCGTAACCTGGGCCTGGCACTCCTGCTCCAGGGTCGGTTCGCGGAGGGCTGGCCGGAGTACGAATGGCGGCGGCGCTGTCCCGAATACACCATGCCATCCTTCCCGCAGCCCTGGTGGGACGGCTCCGCGCTGGCGGGCCAGACGATCCTGCTCTCCGCGGAGCAGGGGCTGGGCGATACGCTGCAATTCGTCCGCTATGCACGGCTGGCCAAGGAACGCGGTGCCGGCCGGGTTGTGGTCGGCTGCCCGAAACCGCTGGAGCGGCTGCTGGCGAACTGTCCGGGCGTCGGTCGCGTGGTGTCGTCGACCGCCGAGCTGCCGCCCTTCGACGTGCAGATATCACTGCTCAGCCTGCCGGGGATTTTCCAGACCGCCGTGGACACTATCCCCGCCGCGGTGCCGTACCTGGCGGCCGACTCGGAATCGGTCCAGCGCTGGAAACAAGAGCTTGGCTCGCCCGGGGAATTCTGGGTCGCCATCGCCTGGCAGGGGAATCCCAGCAATGCGGATCGTCGGCGTGCGGCACCGCTGGCCCAGTTCGCTTCGCTGGCCCGAATCGCCGGAATCCGGCTGGTCAGCCTTCAGAAGGGGCACGGCAGCGACCAGCTGCCGCCGCTGGCAGCGCAACTCGGTATCGTGGACCTGGGCAGTCGCGTGGACGATTTCCTCGATACGGCGGCGGTGCTGGCGAACGTGGACCTGGTCGTCACCGTCGATACGGCACTGGCCCACCTGGCGGGGGCGCTGGGCGTTCCGGTATGGGTGGCCCTGCGCTTCGCTGCCGACTGGCGCTGGCTCCGGCAACGCGACGACAGCCCCTGGTATCCGACCATGCGCCTCTTCCGCCAGACCGAGCCGGGAAACTGGGAGGGCGTGATGGCCCGGATGGCACAGGAACTGGCAGGGCTGGTCGCGGGACGCGATGATTCAACTTTTCCCCGCTCTTGACTACCGGGAGCACATGTTGTGGCACGGTCTCCTGACCGTGCCACTCAGCTCGACCGAAGGTCTCCCACAGCCGGTCGCGCGACAGCATTCTGGGGAGACCTGCGGTCGGCGGCAGTGGCACGGTCGGGAGACCGTGCCACAACGCGCCGTGCCCACTCATTGCCACTCAGCTCGACCGAAGGTCTCCCACAGCCGGTCGCGCGACAGCATTCTGGGGAGACCTGCGGTCGGCGGCAGTGGCACGGTCAGGAGACAGTGCCACAACGCGCCGTGCCCACTCATTGTTCCGAACGCCCTTAGCAACGAGCGCCGAGGATCGCGCGCCTACTCCTTCTTTGGCTCCTTGTCCGGCTTGGCCGGCGGCGTCATCGGCGGCACCAGCACGCCGGGGTCGGCCATGCCCGCCGGGGGAGTCGGGAGTACGGCCGGGTTCTGCACTTCATGAAACGACCGCTGGCGACCTAACGCATCGGCGACCACTGATTCATGGCGATGGCGGGCCACGTCACCCGTTCTGCACCCGGTTATGCGAGCCGCAGGTGATAATCTCCCGTATGGCCAGGCCGGGCAGGATGGCAGGGGCGAGTGACTTGCTCACTGGCCTATGGGTGGACAAGTCACTCCGGCGTGATTACACCCCATGCCATAATGACTTGCGCCTCCGGCAAAGTGACTTGCTCACTTGCTCACGCATTTGTGGGCCAGTCACTCGTGTATGATTTTGCTACACTCGCTCGCCTGGCCAGACCGAACGGCAGCGTGAGGGCGTGCCAAGCTTGGCACGCCCTCACGCTGCCGTTCGTCATTGTTCCGCATGAAGTTGCGCCGTTCCCGCTGAGTGCGTGCCAAGTTGCGCGGGGTGTGGGGGGTCTGGCACGCGCTCCTCAAATGGATTGCACTGCGCCTGCGCGCGCACACACTGAGGCGCGCGCAGGCACTCCGGGCCTGCCAGCTGTGGGGACGCCATGGCACGCGCTACCGGAAGGCCCGGGACCAGGTAGAGGCGGCCACTGACGGATTGCCCCGGCCAGGGACAGACAGCACGCGGCGAGGAGGGACGCCTGCCTTGGGCCGGGGATACACACGGGCCAAAAACAGGCGCTGCGTCCGGTGAATCTCCACTTTACTTGTTGTGGAGGTGGGGCGGCGGCACGTTTCCGAGCGCTTATTTTACGATGTCCCCTTTGTTCGGCCCGTCCGCCCGGTTCGGGTCCGAGCGGATGCCGGAGCGGGCGTCCTCGGTCACGCGGTACCGGCGATTGACACCGCGCGTCTCACAGGTACTCCACATGGTCGCGCATCGCATCGGCGTCCAGGACGCCATGAATCAGCAGTAATGCCTGGATGAGTTGGCCGACGCCATGCTTCTGCTCCGGACACCACGCGATCCCCGCGTGCGGAACGCTGGACTGGTGCAGGGCCAGGAAGTCGGTGTCGAACGTGACCACGACCCGGCCGGCCGCTGTCGCAAACGCGAGCTGGTCGGCGTCCGGCAGACCGCAGCGCCCAGCCTCCTGGGCGGTCAGCACATCCACGCTGTGTCGCCGCAGCCCCTGGCTGGCCGGGCCGGGGAAATGCTGGTCCATGAAGAAGCGGATCGGCTTAGCCACGGCCCTGCTTCTCCCGGAGTTCCGGCGGAATCTTCGACGGGACGTTGGCCTTCAACCACTCGGCCCATTCGTCCCCCTTGCGGAACTCGTCCTCGATCTCCTGGCGGTTATCGAAGTAGTAGGTCAGCGCGGCGTAGACGTTGGCCAGGGTGATGCCGGGGAACATATCCACGATTTCGTCCGGGCTGTAGCCGCGCTTCTCGTGCCAGACCACCACGTCGGTCACGCGGATCCGATGCCCGGCAATGCAGGCCCGCCCGCCGCAGACCCCCGGCGTTTTGGTGATATGCTGGGTCAAAACTGTATCCATCGACACCCTCCCTCTGCAGCTCAAGGACCGCCCCATTGGCCACGGATGAACACAGATGAACTCGGATGCAAGGAGACCGCAGCAATCGGTGCCCACCTTGCAATTCTATCCGTGTTCATCTGTGACTAAATACTTCCGGCAACCCTGCCACCACCTTCACCGTCTCCACGCTCACCCGCACCACCTGCCCCACCAGCCGCACGATGTATTCCGGATCGTCCGCCCGGTTTGGGTCCGACCGGATGCCGCTGCGGGCGTCCTCGGTCACGCGGTACTGGTCGATCACCCACTCCAGGGCCGACCGGTTGCCGAGGCGGTACGCGAAGACCTCCGGCGGGATGCCGGACAGGGTCAGCGAGTCGTTGACACGCAGGGCGCTCTTGTCCGGGCTCAGCTTCATCTTGTCGGAGACGACGTAGCTCAGCGGCACGCCGGACGTTTCGACGAACGGGAGCGGATAGGGCTCGACTTTCTCGTAATTGAGGTGCAGCTCCGCCAGCTGCCGGCCGGCGTCGGCGAAGGCCGCGAAATCCGGAGCGAACGGGATGCGCGGCAGGTCGCGCTTCAGGTTGTCCGCGAACCGCGACCGATACCCGGGATGGTGCAACAGGCCGTAGACGTAGTGGAACACATCCCACTTGCCGATCTTCTTCGACTGGTAGTGCGTCCGGAACTGCTCCAGCGCCCAGTCGGTGATGTTCTCGCGGCGGTTGGTGCCGTCCTCGGAGTAGACGTAGAAGGGGAAGCATTGGGAGCCGCCCTGGGGCAGAAGGTCCACAACCCGATCCGAAACCAGGCAGAACATAGGCCATTCAGTCCCTATCTTAATCCATATAAGTTGGTTACCCTCGGTCTTGCCCGTACCCTTTGGCAACTCGGGGAAAAAAGAAGGCTGTAGATACACGCGGTTGATGAAGAAAGCCTCAAAATAGAGAAACATTCTGGTAAATGGGCGGTATGCCACCTCGCGAATTGCGCCCAGGTCGAAACGTCCGTGCTCTGAGCGCTTAAGCCTCTGCTTCAGATCACCGTCCCATTTCACGAGGTCGGTTTTTACGAAGGTATCCAGGTCTCCCGGCATCCCGGCCCGTTTGTAGCGGTCCACCTCGGCATTGTAGTCCTCAACAAATGTCTCCATTCTGGTCGCAAGGCCTTCTCGGGAGAAATCGTAGACACAAGCGTCGCGATTCGTCTTTACTCCGCCGCAGTAAGTTTTGAACACAGCCTCCACATCCCACGCTGAGTCTGCCTTCGTTAACTTGCTCCCAATCGGGATCATCCGTGCGAAATCGTCACCATGTTCGGACACAAGCCACGTATGGCGTGCGTCGGGCATCAGCTGCACCCAGGTGACACGACTCATCGGCGCGTGATCGGTGAGCCACTGGCACTTGGCCTCGCGGCGGAGGTTTTTGTCGATCCGGTGGAAGAATAGTCGGTGAGCTTCGTGCTTTCGCGACTTGACGGCGATAGTGATGCCAACACCGACTTGGATGCCGAAAACGTTGTAGGTGGTCCCGGCGAGTTTCGGGTTCTGGCGGACATTACCTTCCAGGTGGAGGTGGTAGACGGAAGTGAAGTCCTGCAACAAATGTTTTCGCATTCCATCGAATGCGACCTGATCGACGAAGCTGTTATTGGTAACGAGACAGACAATGCCATCCGGGCCGAGTCGGTCGGTTGCCCAGCGGAGGAACCGGACGTAGGGGTCATACACCTGCGTCTTGAGGGTGGCGTGAGAATCCTTAACATACGTCAGTTTGATCCGCTCGTCGATGACCGCGTACTTGCGGTTCTTGTTGTTGTCATTCTCGTTGATTTGCCCAACGTTGTACGGCGGATTGCCGATAATGACCGTGATCGGCGTCTTCTTCTGCCGCTCGACCCGCTCGGAGTTTTTCTCCGTGAACATCTGCATCTGCCGGTCTTCGGCCATGTCCAGCGTATCCACAAAGCACAGCCCCTCAAACGCTTCGTATCCGCCGGTGCGTTCGTAGTAGGCGTGCTCGATGTTCAGGGCGGCGATGTAGTAGGGGAGCAGCATGACCTCGTTGGCGAAGAGCTGCTCCTTGTAGACGCGCGGCAGGTCCTTGCCGGGCACGCGGCGGAGCAGGTTGACCACGAAGTTGCCGGTGCCGGTGCAGGGGTCGAGGATGGTCACCTGCGGCGAGCCGAGGGTCAGGCCGAATTCGCTTTTGAGCACCTCTTCGACGCTGGCGCACATGAAATCGACGATCGGCTGCGGCGTGTAGACGATGCCGTGGGTGTCGGCCACCTTGACCGAGTAGCCCTGGAAGAAGCGCTCGTAAACTGTGTTGAGGAAGTGCTGCTTGTCGTTGAACTCCGGCATGGTCTCCGCGGCCAGTTCGATGGCCTTGTAGAACCAGTCGAGCGATTTCAGGAATTCGCTCCGGCCAATGCTGCCGATAAGCAGGGCGTCGATGACCTTCTCGACCTCGGCGGCGATGACGTTGCGGCGCGTGAACTCGTCGTCGTGGAAAATCTTGCGGAAGAGGCGCTCGGTCAGCAAGTGCTGGACGAGCATCTCATCGACGGCATCGCGGCGGATGTTCGGGTTCAGGGCGGTCTGGCAGAGGGCAAAGAAGCCGGCAAACGTTTCCTGGAATCTCTTGTTGCCGGCGTGGGCCTGTTTGATCTTGTCGTCGAGTCCCTTGGCCAGCTCCGGCACCCGCTCCTGGAACTCCGTGACGGCCTGCTCGAAGCCGTCGATGTCCGGCTCGGCATACTGGAAGAAGCCGTTGAGCAGGTCGGCGAGCTGCTGCGGGGCGGTAAGGTCAAAGCGGCGGGTCTCGGTGCCGTTCTGGTACAGGACGGCTCGGCGAGTGTCCTCGAAGATGATGTTGCTGAGCGGATACTTCTTGGCGATCTTCTTCTGGATTTCGGCGTCGAGATCGTCGTTGGTGTCCTTGGCCTCCCAGTAGCCGCGGGGCAGGTTGTAGTCGTCGCGAAGGGTGCCGTCGGGGATGATGGTCCGTCCGCCGGCCTTGTGGGGCTGCTTGGGGATGAGCGTCCAGCCGACGCCGGGGGCAGTGGCGGCCAGCAACTGCGAAAAGGCGGTTTCCGTGGCTCCTTCGTGGACGGCGCCGTGCGCGGCGTAAGTGCTGAGGGCCTGGTAGTAGGCCGTGACGGCGCGGTGAGTGGGCTTCAGCAACGGGGCGGACTTCACAGGGGTCTCCTGCGGACCGTGCGCTCACCGCGCACGCCTCCTGCGGCAAGGTCGGGGAAGGCAAAGCGTCGGGGGCACTTCCCATCAGGGCGCTCCCCTACGCATTCGGCGTTCACGAGTTGGGCGGAATTGTACCGCGCCCCTCCTATCGCGCCAACCTTGACTAATATAAGTTTGTCCACATCCCCAATGCGCCCCTGCCCACCAGCGCACGGCTCCTTACTCCCCGCGGCGGCGAGCAGGATCTCCGGGACCGCGGCCAAGCGGTAGCGAACCTCGACCGCGCTGTGGGTTGGCTCCAGGTGGGCATCGCTGGCACAGCGGCGCAGCGCATCGCGAAGAATGGTCTCGACCAGCCGGCTGGCACGATCGGGCCCGGCCTGCGACAGAGAATCGAGCTGGGTTTGCAGCTCCGTTTCGCCCGTTGAACCACTTGCGTCTCGAAGAAAGCGCGAAAACCAGTGGGGCCGTGCACCGATCGGCCTGCCCGTACCTTATTGTCGCACGAGTCGGGACGGGCAACACGCTTTTTCTTCGGAACCACGCGGTTCTACGAACCGCGGTCAAACGAAGTGCTGATGCAGAAGCGACTGGCAGGACCGCCGCTTGCGGCTTCGCAGAGTGTGCGAAGCCGCAAGCGGCGATCCTGTTACGGCACTACCTCGCCCTTGGCGACGAACTCGACCTCGCCTTCGTCCTTGAAGTCGGTCACGATGCGGATGGTGCGGCTGAGTGCGCCTGGCTTGGCGGCCTTCAGGCGGATCGTCAGCACGTGCAGGTCCTTGCTGCCGCTGGCGCTATCGTTGACTTGCAGGACATCATCGGTTCCCTTGAGGGCCGTGATCTTGAACGGGGCCGAGCCGCGCACCACCAGTTTCCGCTCGGCGGTCTGGCCCACCTTGACCTGGCCCAGGGTGACAGTCGTGGTGTTGATCGTCACGAGCGGCTCGATCTCGACGGTCAGCGGCACCCGGACCCGCGGGATGGCGGGGTTGTTGGTCTTGACCCACACGTCGGTGTACCACTTGCCGACCGGCGTGTCAGGCCGGAGCTTCACGGTCACATCGTAGCTAACCTCGTTGCCGCCCTGCCGGGCCGCACCGACCTTGGGCTGCACGTAATTACTTTCGCTCTGGACGCCGGTGACCTCGGAGGCGAGGTTGCCGTAGAAGGTGATGGTCGTGCTTTTTGACCCTCCCTCGCCGCGGCGGATTCGGCCGAAGGCGACGGTGTCGGGGGTCACGTTGACATCGTCCCGGCTGTTGGCCTGAATCCAGAGACGAACTTCCGTGTACTGCGGCTCGCTGAACGTCACATAGATGTAGACCGTCTTGACGCCGAGGAACTTGCCGGAGTCCATGCGGACTGCCACGCTGGTTTCCTCGCCGGGGCGGAGCTGCCCGGTCAAGGCCGTGGCACTCGTGCAAAGGCCGCAAGAGACGCGGACATTGCTGATGGTGACGGTTTGCCCGGTGTTGTTCTTGACGGTGAAGGGGTGGTTGAGGATTTGCCCGTGAGGAACGGACCCGAAGTCCTTGTTGAATTCCTCGAACATTCCCTCGGCCCACGTTCCGGCCAGGGCGGGCGCTGCCCAAAGCCCGCCGACCAGGAGCACGAAACTGTAGCGGAGCATGTGTCCAATCCCTGCTGTCGTCCGGCTCCCGCGCCCGTCTGGGTGCGACACGCATCGCATGAGAGTGGGCGTCGAAGGGCCGCTCACTGTTCTATCGCCCGTTGGCGTGGCCCTGTCAAACCGTGCAGAAGGGAAACGACCTTCCCGTCCACGGATGGGGATGCCGTCATCCGCGTGCGTGCCCCGCCCGCTACGTCGCCTACTCCCCGCAGGTCGGGTGCAATCTGCACACGGGGCCAGCGGGGCCATTACAGTTGTCAGACTTTGCGCACCCAACGGGCCAGCACGGCCACAACAACGCGTTTGGCTCCAGCCCGCCGCAGCGCACGGGCGGCCTCGGACGCCGTGCTGCCGGTGGTGAGCACATCGTCGACCAGCAGGATCGTTCGCCCGGCCAGCTCGTGGCCGCGAGCCAGAAAAGCGCCGCGCACATTGTCGAGGCGTTCCGCCGCCATGCCGCTCCCCTTTTGCTCCGGGGTATTGCGGATGCGGCGCAGGGAACCGGGACGAAACGGCAAGTGCAGGCGGCCCGCGATGGGGCGGGCGAGCGCCTCGCTCTGGTTGTAGCCACGCCGCCAGCGCCGGCGCCAGTGCAACGGCACGGGGACCACCAGGTCGGCCCCCAGGTCGCGCAAGCGGCTCCCGGCGCACTCGGCCCACAACTCGCCGACCAGCTCGGCCAGCGCCTCCCCGGAAGCCTGCTTCATGCGCAGCACCACTTCCCGCAGCTTGCCGGGTGATTCGTAGGGCCCGAGGCGGACGACCTTGTCGAATGCGAAGGAAATACCGCGGCAGTCTGGACAGCCGTCGGCGACCGCGGCGAACGGTCCGATCGTGCCGGCACATCGCGGACACGGGGAATGGGGATCAGTCGTCAGCTCGTGGCGGCAGCCGGCGCAGAACGGGCCCGACCCGGGCGGCAGCGGCAGGTTACAGACATGACAAGCGCCCGGGTAGACAAGGTGCAGCAAGCCCTGCAGGATCGACCGCATGGAGGGACAAGGGACAAAGGACAAAGGACAAAGGACGAAGGACGAAGGACGAAGGACAAACCTGAGATCCCTTTGTCCTTTGTCCTTCGTCCTTAGTCCTTTGTCCAGTCTCAGGCGGCCCGTGCCAGCACGGTCCGGCCGCAGTGCCGGGCCAGCAGGGCGGCCGGCGACTCATCCGGCAGGGCCAGCGACTGCGGCGCCAGGAAGTAGGAGTGCTCCAGCGCGAACCGGCCGCGAAGCACGGCATGGCTACAGGTGTCGGTGATGGCCAGCCAGGCGCTGCCCGGCGGGAACTTCCAGAAGCGCTTGGGCGTGCGTTCCTGGAACGTCTCGCTGGCCTTGAGGAAATCGTGCAGACGGAGCATGAAGGCGTCGTACGGCGAACGCGAGGGGCGACCGGGCCGGAATAGCCGCAGGACGTTGTCACGCACGCGCCCCACCCAGTCGCCAGCACTGTCTCTCGGCAGGCCCGCGGCGGCACCGTAGCGCTCGAGGAGGCGCGTGAACGGCTCCGAGGTCACCCACACACGGGGCTCCGTGGGATTGACGTTCACGAAGGCCCGCAGGATGCGCCAGCCATTAGTGGGGCGGGTCGGGAAGGCATCGACGTGCAGCAGGTCATTGCGTGCCTTCAGCCGTAGTTTCCGAGTCGCCTCTTCAATCGGGCGGTAGCTGACCAGGTCGGGCTTCCAGGAACTGGCATAGCGGGGCAGCGTGGCCGCCAGCCAGACGCTGATGCCGGACGCGAACCGCGCCAGTAGTTGCCGGAGCCGCTCCGCTTGCTCGGCCGACTCCCGCCGGTAGCCGCTAGCCTTGCCCCGGACCGGGTCGTAGCTGACGTTCTTGTGGGCCCGCCTGGCCAGGCGCTGTCCCAGGAGGAACGCCCTGTCCTCACCCAGGGGGAGGGGGAAGGGGCAGACCGGGTAGTAGATGACCTCGCCGCGCTCGAGGCACTTTTCCATGTCTCCAGGCGCGGCCAGCGCTTCGGCGGCCATCGCTGCACCCTCCTCGGTTCCGTGCGAGTCGGCATCGCGAGTGAGGCGGGGAACGACGGCGCCAGCGCCGCGCAACCTCGGCCGTCACCGCGTGAGGGCGGGTCTATAGCGAGAGGAGAAGGAGGGGACAAGGGGAATCGAAATACGCGGCCGGCGAGTGCCGCTCAGGCGTGGCCATTGCCGTTCGGCGAAGAAAGCGGCGGCGTTTCGAGGGGGAGCGTGAGGACGAAGCGCGTCACCTCGTTGTGGCACGGTCTCCTGACCGTGCCACTTCGGCTGACCGAAGGTCTCCACGTATCCATCGCGGATTCCGGGAGACCTGCGGTCGGGCCGGGTGGCACGGTCAGGAGACCGTGCCACAACGGCGAGGGGTTGGGGGTGAGGGGTTTTGTGGAGTATCCAGCCCCTCACCCCCGACCCCTCTCCCCGGAGTACCGGGGCGAGGGGAGGAAAAGTAGTTGTAGGGTGCGTCAAGCGTACTCGCGTCGGCGCACCATTCCTGCCCCCGGTGCTTCGGCGCGAGTACGCTTGATGCACCCTACGCTTGCTCAGGCGTGGCCATTGCCGCTCGGCGAAGAAAGCAGCGGCGTTTCGCGGGGGAGGCTGAGGACGAAGCGCGTCAGCCCGTCGGGCAAGCTGACGTACTGGACATCGCCGCCGTGCTGTCGTGCGAACCGCCAGGCGGTGGGCAGCCCGAGTCCGCGGCCGCGGCCGGCACTTCGCCCGGAATAGAACGGATCGAACAGGTGTTCCCGCTGCTGCTGCGGAGGACCGGGGCCGTTGTCCTCGATCACGATCTCGACCGCGCCGGGAGAGGAGGTTTCGAGGCGGACCCCGGCCCACCCGTCCGCGGGAGCCGCTTCGACGGCGTTACGCAGCAGGCAGGTCAGGGCCGTGCGGACCTGGGCCCGGTCGGCGCAGAGCGGCACCGGCTGCACCGGCCGCGGGACCACCATCCGCACGCGCCGCTGCGTGGCCAGCTCCGCCAGCGAGGTGGCGACCTCCTGCACCAGATCGCCGGCGTCCAGCAGTTGCTTGACCGGTTGCGGCGGGCGGGCGAATTGCATCAGGTCACGCAGGATCTGATGGATGCGCGTGCGTCTGTTCGATGATCTTGCGCAAGGCCGGCTCCGCCTCGGCCAGAGAGGGGGAGAGGGGGAGTAGGGGAGAGGGGGAGACATGACCGTCGCCGTTCTCCCCATCCCCATTTCTCCCGTTCTCGCCGTTTCCGTTGCAGTGCTCGACATGGACAGTGCCGACGACCCGCGGCCGTGGGTGCCGCAGTTTGTTGAGCAGCACCTGGGCCTGGCCGGAGATGACGGCGAGCGGATTGTTGATTTCGTGGCCCGCGCCGGCCGCCAACTCGGCCAGGCTCGTCAGTTTCAGGGAGCGGAGTCGCTCCGCCTCGCCGCTGCGGGCTTCTTCGAGGGCATCGGCCAGCGCATCGGTCTCCGCTTCGAGCCGGCGCAGGGCTGGGATGTCGCGCAGCCGCCGATTCTCGACCGCCAGCGCCAACAGATCGCCCAGAAGGGGGACCTCGGACGGCCGCAGTCCCGAGGGCGAGTTCGGAAGAGTTGGTACTTCCTGTTTCGCCTGCTGTCGCAGCTCTTCGAGCGTGCCCGGCGACAGCCCCAGGGCAGCGGCCAGATGATCTTGGCAGGCCCCCACATGCAGGCCGAGGCCGTTCTCCGCGCCCTGCGCCAGGCGGACCGCTAGGCCGACGACGGCGCTCAGCTCCGGCGACCCGTCGCAGCGCCGCACATCTTCGGGGGGCAGCCCAAGGTGCCCGACGATGGCGGCCAACCAGGGCGGCAAACTCCAGCGCCGGGCGAGACGGCGAGCCAGGGCCGTTTGATCCAGGCCCCAGTGACGTCGTTGGGTCTCAGCAGGATGACGCGCGTGCTTGGGATCGGTCAGGCAGTCACGCGCGCGCTGGGGGCTGCCGGCGCAGACGCCCAGCCAGCCGAGCGGCGCGAGCAGGCCGCCGATCCAGGCAGGCTTGCGCGCGCAGTGACCAGAAACGACGGCTATCTGTTCGGCCAGGCATGCACAGTGGCGAGCGAAACTCCGGACCTCGTGGGCTCCCGGGCAGCCCCAGTCGATGAAGCCGCTGCCGGTCTCGTCGCGAACGATTCGCAGGGCCGCCTCGGCGAGGGACGGTTCCAGCAGATGGGCGGCCGAAAAGGGGAGTGATGGAGTGGCAAATGTGGGGCTATGACGGACCACCAGCAGGACGGCCCCTGGGTCGTCGCGCAGGGCGGGCCAGCAAACGGGTGAACGGGCCAGTGCCGCCAGCGCGTCCGCGCCGGGGCACAACCAGGGCAGGTCGATGACCGCTTCGCCCGGTGCAGTGGCCCTCACCGTGGTCACTCCTTCCGTGGAGAGGGAACCCGTTTAGCCGCCGCCCTGCGGGCGGCGCGCTTTCGGCACGCGCCGCCCGCAGGGCGGCGGCTAAACGACGGCGCTCAGGCGGTGGCCGACGCCGGCTCGATCTCCAGCAGCGAGCACATGCGATCGATCAGGTGCTCGATGTCGAACGGCTTGTGCAGGAACTCGTCGGCACCGGCGAGCTTCAGCTCCTGAATCTTGTCGTCCTCCACCATGCCGCTGATGCAGAGGATGCGGACATCTTCCAGGGATAGGTCGCCGCGCACCCGGTGGCAGACCTCCTTACCGTTGATGTCGGGCAGCATCACGTCCAGGACGATCAGGTCGGGACGGTACTCCTTGACCATCATGCCGGCGTCGAAGCCGTTGTTGGCGATGCGGACCTCGAAGCGGCCGTCGTCCTCGAGGACCTTGGTCATCAGCTCGACCAGCTCGACGTCGTCATCGACGAGCAGCACCTTGCGCTTGCCGCTCTCGAGGGCATCGGTGGGGATGCCGTTGTCCTTCATGAACTTGTACAGTGCTTCGCGCGGAATCGCCGGAAGCGCGAGCCGGGCACCCGGAAGCCCTTCAGTTGGCCATTGTCGAAGCAGCGGATGATGGTCTGCTGGCTCACCTTGCAGATCTTGGCCGCTTCGCCGGTCGTGAAAACGGTTTTCATGCGTTCTTCCATCCCTTGCCGGCGCAGGGCCGGTCGCACGAGTGGTGGCCCGTAAGCCCACCCATTGCAATGGGTGGACTTTTGGGGCCGGGGTCGTCCGTGATTGCCTCTCGCTCGCTCCAAGGTTGTCTGTTGCTGTCCAGGCCCGGATCGCGGCCGGGCGGACCATGAACGCCCGCACACAGGCGTCATGGGTGGGTGGTAAGCAGCTCAGTTTCCGAAAGTTGCATAAGCAGGGAAGACGGGGTTGCCGATCATGCCACCGACCGGGATTATAACGAACTTTTGGGGCCTGTCAACGCAGCTTGCCCGGCCATCATCGCTGTAACTGCTTTGCCAATCAACAGTTCCTCCGAAGACAACGGATAATGTTCCGAGGGCGCTGTTATTTCACCCATTGTCGACAGTTTCAGAATAACAACAATGCTCGCGCGACTACCCATCCTCCGAGGTCTACCTGGCTTCCCCCTTCTTATCGGAAAGCCGGCAGGCCTCGTTGCACCTTTTCCCCACGTTACCAGATCGCGGGGCGGGCGATGACAGGGGGCAGTTTGCCAACTCTTGCCCGATGACTCAAGACGGAAATTCCGTGCGGCCTCAACACCCCCCCCGAACCGCCAGCGGAGCGGGCGAGGGGGCGGGACGCGCCGGGCAGCAGGACGGGGGCTTCCTACAAGTCCCGGCGCCCCGCCGCTACAAGGACACCATGACCAGGAAGCGATCGGCGCCGGTTCCGTACGTTCAGCCGAAACGCGAGAATTCACACTTTTGTTCCGATAGGGCCCCAGGTTAGGCGACCGGCAGGAGATAGTAGCCCTCGGCAGCGCATCTCCGACCGCCCGCCGGCACCGCACGCGCTGCCAGGTTGAACTGAAGTGACCGGGAATTCTGTTCAACCTGGCGCGGACACCGCAAGCCATTGGTAAATAACGACATGTGCCTTCGTAATTCAGCAAGAATCGCCAGGTTGAACTGAAGTCCGATGTGTGCGGGAGCGCTACGACGGGCCCCTTCGCCGCAGGGCGAGGGATCGTCGCCCCAGTCCCCCGTACTCGCTCGGAGCACCGGGGCGAGGGGAGATTATCTCCTGCCGTTCGCCTTACAGAGAGGGGGGTGGCAGGCCGTGCCAGAACGGCAGTCGACACACCACGTCTCCTCTCGGACTGCCAAATTGGCGCCCACCGGAAAACTGCCCTCCCTCTACGAAGCAAAACCCGCTATAGGCCGGCTGCCCGGCGGTCGGGGGAATGCCGCCGGGTCAATCACGCAAGACAGGAGGTTGGCATGAGGTGGCACATCTGGGTCCTGGCGGGGATGGCGGGACTGATGGCAGTGGCTGGGACCGTCCGCGCACAAACCGATCCGAAGACCGTCGTCGCCACGGTGAACGGCCACACCATCACGCTGGGCGAGGTGAATACGGTCCTGGCGGCGCATCACGTCGATCCCAATAGCCTGCCTCCCGACAAGGTGAATCAAGCTCGCTTCGAGGCGGCCAGCATGCTGGCCGACGGCCACCTGTGGGAGGATTACCTGAAGAAGTACGGCCCGCGCATCGACTCCGCCGTGGTCAACCAACACATGGCCGACCTGAACAGCTGGCTCAAGAAGCAGAACAAGACCTGGGCGGACTACCTGAAGGACACCGGGCAAACCGAGGCCACCGTGCGGGCCGGCATCACCTCGATCCTCCAGTGGGAGGCGCTGGCCGAAGGCAAGGTTGGGCCCGACGGACTGAAGAAGTACTACGACCAGTACAAGGACTTTTTCGATGGCGTGAAGGTCAGTGCCAGCTACATCTTGCTGCGTGTGCCTGCCAACGCCACCGAAGCGGATCGGGAGGCGGCCCGCCAGAAGTTGCGGGCCATCCGGGCGAACGTTGTCGCCGGCACGATCGACTTTGCCGAGGCTGCCCGGCGCTATTCCCAGGACCCCACGGCAGCCGACGGCGGCGGCCTGGGCACTTTCCCCCGCAAGATGGCCATGCCCGAGAGCATCGCCCGCCCGGCGTTTGCCCTGCCGGTCAAGGGCATCAGCGACGTAGTCCCCTGCGACTTCGGCGTCTGCCTGATCCTGGTCACCGATCGCAAACCGCCCGAGCGGCAATCGGAGTATGAAAAGGTGAAGGACGAGGTGCGCGACATCTGCTACGGCGAGCTACAACTGGCGGTCATGCAGCAACTGCGCAAGGAGGCGAAGATCAAGATCACGCTGCCAAAGTGAGGCTGGCACGCGCGTCCTCCCCCCTGCACCGGCGGGGGCAGTATAATCGGGAGGGCGTGCGGAATCCGATTGACGGACAAGACGCAATGTCTTAAATTCGGGGACATCGCCTGCGGCTTCGCGCCCAGTTGCAATCGGCACCGAGGGACGAACCATGACCTGGACACGCATCGGCCTGGCAGCCCTGGTGGCAGCCCTGGCGATTTCCCAAACGCCCGCGGCAGACGCCCCGGCAAAACGCCCGGCCCGCGAGGCCCTGAAACCGTTTAACGAGTTGATTGGCACCTGGCGCTCGACCGGCACTCCGGAGGGCACGCGCGACGAAATCCAGAAGGGCTTCTGGACCCAGAGCGATACCTGGTCGTGGCGCTTCAAGCGGGACGACGCCTGGCTGAAGGCGACCTTCGAGAAAGGGAAGTATTTCACCGGCGCCGAGCTGCGCTATCTCGCCGACAAGGATGCTTACCAGTTGACGCTGACCACCCTGGACAAGGAGAAGCGGGATTTCGTCGGCAAGCTGGACGATGATCGGCTCACGCTGACACGAACGGATGACAAGAAAAAGGAAACCCAGCAGCTAGTGGTGAGCCTGCTGCACTCGAACCGCATTGTCTACACCTACTCGGTGAAGCCCGTGGGCAAAACGCTTTATGCCAAGCTTTACCGGGTCGGCTGTACCAAGGAGGGCGAGGACTTCGCAGTCGGCGACGGCAAGCCGGAGTGCATCGTCAGCGGCGGTCTCGGCAAGACGACGGTCCGCTACAAGGGGCAGACCTACTACGTCTGCTGCTCCGGCTGCGCTGATGCGTTCAAGGACGATCCGGAGAAGTACATCAAGGAATACGAGGCGAAGAAGAAGGACAAGAAGTAGTCTCGCTGCTTGCGTCACCCACCGGTCTGTGGTAGTTTCCGGAGCGCCAGCGGGCGGGTGTTTCGCTCTTCACGCAGGTGGGCGGATTCGCCGTGTTCTGGGAAGCCATCCAGCAGTGGTTGGTGGGCACCCGGCTGGCCCGGCGGTTGGCAGACACTCTGTTCCGCGGCCGAGCCCGCCGCCATGTCGCCGCCCTGGACCACCTCGACGCCGCCCGCTCACAGCTGCGGACCTTGCGCGGCTTGGTTCATCTGGGCCACACGACCCGCTTTGGCCGCGATCACGATTTCCGCCGGATTCGCAGCGCCGAGGACTTTCGCCGGCTGGTGCCGCTGCGCACCCTGGGTGATTTTTGGCGCGACTACTGGCAGCCCGTCCTGCCGGACCTGGCCGGGGCCAGCTGGCCGGGACCCATCCCCTCGCTGATCGCCACGCCCTGGCCCGGAGCACCCTACCTGCCAGCGCCGCCCGCTCTTTGGGAGGGACATCGAGCAGCGGCGCTGTCCGCCCTGTCGTTCGTGGCGTCGGCCCGGCCGGAATCTCGTCTTTTTTCCGGGCGCATGCTGCTGGTGGATGAGAGTCCGCCCGCCGTCCCCCTCGGCGCCGGCTTCCAGGCCGGCAGCTTCGAGTCGCTGGCCCTGCGTGAGGTGCCCTCCCGCTTGAGGCCATATGTCCACCTGCCCTCCCCCTGTGGCCAGCCCAGCTGCCCGCCGGCTTCGCGGCTTCGGACCCTGGCGGTGGAGGCCCTGCGCTTGCCCGTGACCTGCCTCGGGGGACAGGCTGATGTGCTGAGCCGTTTCCTGAAGGTGTGCAAGGAGGAGAGTGGCTGGCCTCGCACAGCGGACGCCTGGCCTGGCCTGGCAGCGGTGTTGTACGCCAACGGTCCTGGCTGCGACCTGGCCGAGGACTTGGCCATGCCCGGGCGTTCAGCGCCGCTCCTGCTGGAAGCGGCTGTGCAGCCGCAGGGGGCCATCGCCGTCGAGGATCCCCGGCATGGCTGCCTGCGTCTGCTGGTGAATCACGGCGTCTATTTCGAGTTCGTGCCGGATGACGAAGTGGGTCGCTCCCAGCCGGTACGCCATCCCCTGGCCGACGTGGTGCCGGGCGTGCCTTACGCGGTCGCCCTGACCTCGGCCGCCGGCGTCTGGGCCTGCCTGGCCGGCGTGCGTGTCCGCTTCGAGAGCCGCGATCCGCCGCTGTTGCGCGTGCTGGACAGTGGGACAGGCGTCTCGCCTGTGGTGGGGGATGACAGGCGAGGCGCCTGTCCCACGACGGAGGGCCTCTTCACTCCACCGGCAGCCCATCCACATACCGCCGGCAGTCCGGCAGGGCCGCCAGGAACGCCTGACCATAGCGCTTCGTCAGCACGCGCGGATCGAGAATGACCACCATCCCCGTATCGGTGCGCGAGCGGATGAGCCGGCCGAAGCCCTGCTTCAGCTTGATCACCGCCTGCGGGACCTGGTAGTCGAAGAACGGCTCGCCGCCTGCCTCCTGGATCGCCTCCACACGGGCCTGGATCACCGGCCGATCCGGCACCGCGAACGGCAGGCGCGTGATGATGACGTTGGACAGGGCGTCGCCCGGCACGTCTACCCCCTGCCAGAAGCTATCGACGCCGAAGAGGACGGCGTTGCCCGCGGTCCGGAACCGTTCCAGCATCTGTGTCCGCGGCATGCCGTCGCTTTGCGCCAATAGCGGATAGCCTTGCTCTCCAAACCAGAGTCGCAGCTTCCGCACGGCCTTTTCCATCATGCCGTAGCTGGTAAAGAGCACAAAGGCTCGTCCCCGGCTACGCTCGACGTATTCCTGAATCTTGAGGTGGACCGCGTCCTCATACTTGTCCGGCACGGCCGCCGGGTCCGGCATGGTGCGGAACAGGTGCAGTTCCGCCTGTTCGCGGTAGTTGAAAGGGCTGCCGAGCTGGGCGGTGGCACACTCGGCGAGGCCCAGGCGGCCCTGAAAATGACCGAACCCATTGCGGCCACCGGCGCTCAGGGTAGCGCTGGTCATGACAATGGTCGGCACGCGGTCGTACAGCTGTTCCTTCAGCGCCGGGCCGACCTCGATGGGGGCGCTGGCCAGGCTGATGCGCTGGGTGCGCTCGCCCGACACTTCGACCCAGTAGACCTGCCCCGGCAGCTCCTGTTCGAGCCACTGCCGCAACCCCGCAGCCAACTCGACGCAGCGATTGCCGGCCGAATCCAGCTCCATTTTGTCCTCTTCCGAATGCTTGGCATCGGCGATCTTGTGGATCGCTTCGGCCAGCGCTTCCAGCTCGCCGGACAGCGGGTTGGCGACGATGTTGGCTTCCTGAACACGGACCGAGTCAGCCCCGCTGGGCGACGGCCGGCCGCGGTTGCTGATCCGTGGCCGCGACAGCAGCCACTGGTGGACCTGGTTGAAGAAACGCTCGGAAGCGGCCCGGGCGCAATTGACCAGTTCCAGCTCCTCGCCGCCGCAGTGGACGGTGAGCAACCCATGCGCGCGCTCCCGCCGCTGGTGGAACAGCTTGTTGAGTAGGTAATCGACCGACCCGCGGCTGATCTGAATCCCCAGGCGATCGGCCGCCACGTCCTCCAGGGTGTGGGCCTCATCGAAGATGACGACCTTGTAATCGGGCAACAGGCTGGCACCCTGGCGCCGCAGGGCCAGGTCGCTGAAGAACAGGGCGTGGTTGACGATCAGGAGTTGGGCGGCGTACATGCGCTTCCGGGCCTTGTAGTAGAAGCAGCGCTCGTAGTCCGCGCACTTGCGGCCCAGGCAGTTGCTGGTATCGCTTTCGACCAGGTCCCAGACAGAAGGCTGCGGCTGGAAGTTGAGATCGCTGCGGCTGCCGTCCTGCGTCTGCCGCGCCCAGCGGCCGATCTGCGTCAGCTGGGCCCGTGCCGCATCCTCGAACAGCAATCCGCTCGCTCGCTGCTGGGCCCCGCGCAGGCGGCGCAGGCTGACATAGTTGGACCGACCCTTGGCGAGGACTGCATTGAATGGCTCCGGCATCACCGACTGCAAGAATGGGATGTCCTTGCGAACCAGCTGTTCCTGCAAGCTGATCGTGTGCGTGGAGATGACAACCCGGCATTCCTTGCTGGCCGTGGCGGCGAGGATAGCGGGGACGAGGTAGGCAAACGATTTACCAACCCCGGTGCCCGCCTCGACCATGAGGTGATGCCGGTCGGCGATGGCGTCGGCGACCGCCCCGGCCATGTCGAGCTGCTGCCGGCGCGGCTCGTAGTTCGGCAGACGCTGGGCGATGCTGCCGTCGGGGCCAAGGATGGAGGGGATGGACATGGCATCCAGTGCTCGCCGTTTAGCGGCGGGTTGGAGACCCGCGGGTCTCCGACCCGCCGCTAAACGGAGTGTGATTCTCTCAACGGTCTCTTGCACTCAGTCCTCGCAGGGTGGATGATAACACATGCCTCAGGGTCGGGGTAGCAAAGCGGCGGGGAGTTCAATCATGCAGTGGCTCTGGTTTTTGCTGCCGGCGGGTTTACTGCTGGCGGCCCTCGTGGTCTTCTTCCTGGGCCGGCGGCCGCGCCTGACCGTGCCGAACTTGCAGAAGCGCTTCCTGCAACAGCGCGAACACCTGGAGGCCGCCTTCTTCACGGCGGCCGCCTCCAGCGGCAAGCCGCGCGGGCTGCGCTGGAGCAACTGTGAATGGGAGAGCGAGGTCGTCTTTGCCCGCGAGCGCCAGACCCGCCGCCTGGCCGCTCTTGTCGCCGTGACCATAGCGTTCGAGGCGATCGAGGGAGGCGATATGGAAGGGGTGGAGGCGGTCGGCAACCTGCGGAATGCCTCGGCCGTCTTCTTCCACGACGGCGGCCGCTGGCGCACCATCGGCAAGGCCATCTTCAACCTCAACCCGGCCGAGGCCATCGAACATTTCAAGGGGCAATACGAACGGCTCCAGGTCAGCTGAGTTCGGGTACGAGCCGGAAGCGTAAGCGACGGATTGTCAAAATCAACCGTCGCTAACGCTTCCGGCTCGTCAATCATCCAGTGGTGAGGTTCTGGTCCGCCGGCGACTTGACGCGCGACAGGGCGGCGCGGGCGTCGTAGACCATCGGATGCCCCTCGTAGGCGGTCACCTGCTCGTAATACTTCGCCGCCTTCGGCAGATCGCCCAGGGCCTCGTAGGCTTGCCCCAGCTTGTAGAGCGTGTCGGCTCCGCTCTTGGAGGTCTGGCGAAAATCCTTGTAGCAGGCCACCGCCAGGTCCGCTCGCCCCAGGTCCTGCAAGTACAGATCGCCGAGCAGCCGGCAGGCGGCGTACCACGAATCCTCATCGTCGTCGGCAAACTTCACGGGCTTGTTGGTGTGCAGTTCCTCCAGCAGGGCGGCGGCCTGCTCCTTCTCGCCACGGCGCAGCTTCGCCCGGGCCAGCAGCATGCGGGCCGTCACGCTCTCCGGCTTGACGGCAAATGCCAGGTCGGCCAGGTGCTGCGCCCAGTCCAGCGTGTCCAGGTCGATCTCGCGGGCCAGCAACAAGCTGTGCGCCTTCGTCAGGCAGTAGGCCAGGTCGAAGCCGGACGGCACGCGATCGGGATGGCCACGAAACCACTCGGGCAAGACGGAGATATAGTAGCGGTCTTTCCGCGCTAGCAGATCGGCATCTTTCCCGTTGTACAGCAGCGCTTTCTCGACCGTCAGCAGGGCCGGCAGCACGTCCCCCTTGTTCTCGTACAGCTGGGCCAGGGTGCGCAGCGTCTCCAGCCCGCTGCGGTCCGATTCGCTGTAAAGCTGGTAGTTCTGGATGGCCAGGTCGGTGCGGCCATGATTCATGGCCGCATCGCCGAGCATCTTGACCGTGGCGAAATAGGTCTGGCGCTCCTCGGTCGCCAGGTTGCCCACCCCCACCGCCAGCCCGGCACGCTTGGCCAGCTCGTAGTTGTGCCAGGCATGCTCGGCATGGCCGGCGCGCTGGTGCGCCTGGGCGATCTGCACGAAAATCGAGGGGCCCATCGCCGGCAGCCCGCGCCGCCAACCGCAGGTACTCGCCGCCGCGCTGCCAGCGGGCCGGATCGTTGATGAGCGCCAGGCCGAGCTGCTGCACGTAGGAGTGATCGAAGTGCTGCACCGCCAGGCCGGCGCCGGGAGCAGCCTCCTCGTATTCGGCCTCGGTGACGTCGAGGTAGAACAGCCGCTTGAGGTTCCACCCGGCCACGTCCTCGGGTTGCTCGGCCAGGTGCCGTTCGACCACGCCGATGGCCTCCATGCGCCGGCCAGGTTTCTGCAACTGCGGCAGGCCGACCCGCTGGCGCAGACCCTCGTGCAGCAGGAGTGCGAGTTGCCAGGCCGAAAACAAGATGGCCCGCCGCTGCGGATCGTGGCTACCCCCGTGACCAGGATCGAGCACCTGATCCAACTCTGCCGCGGCCCGGTCGAGGTCTCTGGCATGGGTAGCGGCGACGGCACGCCAGTAGGCGACCGGCGCGTGCAGCGCCGGTCGTTGGCTCATCACCAGGTCGAGCAGGCGGTGGGCCTCGGCCATTTTCTCGGCCGTCGGCTGCGGTTGCAGCAGCAGCGAGCCGGCCCGGTCCAGGCACAGGTCGAAATCCACCAGTGCCAGCGTGTGCGGGTCGCCGGCCAGCTTGTCGAGATCGAGGGCACAGTGAACATTCCAGTAGCCGTTGCGGGCGCTCGCGTTGTTCGGATCGAGCTGCAAGGCCCGGCGGAAGGCGAGCAACGACTGGCGGTGCAGACCGGCGCGCCCATAGCCCAGGCCGCGGAAGGTGTGCTTGAAGATGCGAAGGCCGGGCAGGACCCGTATGGTGTAGAAGCCGTAGAGAGCCAGGGGGATGAAGAGCGGAAGAGTGCGCAATCCGGGATGCGGGGCATCGCGCAGCAGCATCCCCAGCGCGAGGCCGACGGCCGCGCAAATCGCCCCGATTTCGACCTCGCTCTCCTCCTCGTGCCCGGAGAACGTCAGCAGGTAGAAGAACGGGATGCCGAGCAGGATCTGCACGGCAAAGAGTTCCAGGTTGGCCGGCTCGGCGAGTGGATTCTTGAAATCGAGCGGGATGCCGAGTTGTTGCAACGGCTCCCGGAGCGGCCCCAGCCAGGCCAGGGCGCCGCCCCCCAGCATGATGGCGAGCAGCAGGCTGAGCCCCAGCCGCGTGAGCCGTTTGCGCACGTCGCGCAGGATGCCGAAGACGACGCCCAGGGCCACGCCGCCGAGGGCGGTGCTCAGCCACAAGCTGGTGTCTTCCGCGGTGTGGCGCAGGGTGAAGCAGCCGGCGATCAGACCGAGGATGATGCCCGCGTAAACGAGGGTGGGACTTTCGAGGAGAAGAAAGATAATAAAAGCCGCAATCCGCCCATTGACCTTGTACCCCTGCCGAATCTTGCGGACGGCGGCAACGCCGAGCCCCAGGATCAGCCCGGCGAGCATCAGCAGCGTGACCTGGCCGACCGACTCCCAGCCGAGGCTGGCCGGGGCGGCTACCTGCAAGGAGGCAAACAGGAGCGCGCCCAGGAACAGGCCCTTGAGGAGATATTCCGATTTCAACCAGCGCATGGTCTGGGTCCGGTGAGAGCGGGGATCGCTTCGGGTGCCTGTCTTGAGCGTAACGGGTTGGCCAAGCGAAGGGAAGGGGGCGGCCGGCCCCCCCAGCAAGCGTAGGGTGCGTCAAGCGTACTCGCGCCGACGCACCGGGGGGCAGCAACGGTGCGTCGGCGCGAGTACGCTTGACGCACCCTACGGCTTGATCTTCAGGACGTGATTGTTGCCGCTATCGCAGATGTACAGGGTACCGTCCTTGTGGATGGTGACGCCGTGCGGCAGGTTCAGCTCCACCTTCTCCGGCGGTCCGCCCAGTCCGGCCATCCCCTTCTTGCCGGTCCCCGCGACGCGGACGATCGTCCCTTCCTTCGGCAGATACTTGCGGATCAGGTGGTTCTCCGTGTCGGCGATGATGACGTTGCCGTCGCCATCGACGCAGAGGTGCTTCGGGCCATTGAGGGTCGCCTTGCGGGCGTCCCCGCCATCGCCACCGGAGCCCACCTTGCCCGTGCCGGCAACCGTGCGAATCTTGCCCTTGGCATCGACGACGCGCAGGGCATTGCCAGACCGCTCCAGGACATAGATGTTGCCCGCGGCATCGGCGGCGACGGCGCGCGGATCAACGAGCGGAGCCTCAACGGCCACGGCTCCGTCCTCGGGTACTCCCCTCTTGCCGTTGCCGGCCACGGTCCGGACGATGCCGGTCTTCATGTCGATCGCGCGAATACGGCGATTATCGAGGTCGGCGAGGTACATCTGCGCGCCCTTCGGATCGAAGGCGATGCAATAGACACCACCGAAGGTCGCCTTGTCCGCCGGTCCGCCGTCGCCGCTGGAACCCTTCGTTCCGGTGCCCGCGAAGGCCGTGATGACACCCGTCTTGCGATTGATCTTGCGGACGCGGTTGTTCCAGGTGTCGGCAATGTAGACCGTGTCATCCGGCCCAACCGCGAGGCTGTGCGGCCCGTTGAACTCCGCCTTGAGCGCCGGCCCGCCGTCGCCCGCGTCTCCCTTCTTGCCGGTGCCGGCGATCGGCCGCATGCTCGGCCCCCCGCGGAACATCATCATGACGCGGTGGGCGGGCTCCATCTCGACGATGTATGCGTTGCCGTCCTTGTCGAAGGCGATCCCGAAGGGAGCCGTCAGCCGGCCTTCGAGCGCGGGCAAGCCGTCACCGACCCCGGGGGCGACAAGCTGGACGGTGTCGGCGGCGCGGGTGGGAAGGAACGCTGCAAGCAGGAGGACGATGGAGCAGGCGAGTCGGCATGGGGAGAATCGCATGGGGACCTCGGGAGAATTGAAGCGGGGCCACGCTCAGCTACTGTAGTAGGGACTAGCGGCCCTTTTTCACGCGGCGACTGCTCATCGGGGCGCGAGTGACCTTGCAAAATCCGCAATCCACCGTCGTTGCTCTGCCGTTTCCGGAACGGAACAACCGCGTGCCGTGCCGACCCGCTCGATCGCGGCCGCCGGCTCAACACCTGCGAGGATCAGCAGGCAGATCGCGATCAGTGCGGCCCGTCCGATCCCTTGCCGGCAGTGAACCGCGATACTCTTCCCGCTGGCGAGTTGCTCGGCCAGCCTGGTCACCTGATCCGAGAAAGCCTCAAACGACGATGGAACGCTGCGGTCGACAATCGGGAATGAGATGAATTCGATGCCGTTTGTCCGACACAACGCCGCTTCGTCGGCCAAGCTCAGTTCGGCTTCTTCTTCGTGCGTGAGCAAGGAGACGACCACATCGACGCCGGCTCGGCGCCAGGATTCAATCTCGTCTTCCAGCCAGTCCCCGCCGCGCGGGCGCGGCATGATGGCCAAACGCCCGAGCCAGGGTCCTTCGATCCAGTAGAGTTCGGTACGCATGGGATGATCCTTTGCACTGAAATCGTCTATCCTTATAGCGGGTCCGAAATGGGGTCTTTTGGGATGATCTCCCGCGGCAAAGAATCAACGTCCACGCCGCGATCGCGAAGGACCTTGATGCGATGGTGTCCATCGACAATCGTCCCGTCCGGTCGCACCTTGAGCGACCCCTGCTGGCCCGGCTTGAGAGACCCGATCAACTCCTGATCGAATAGCTTGCCATACTTGTCGAGCTTCGACCCGATCAAAGTGCTATCCCCGTGCAACGGCTTCAGCGGTGGCTGATTGCTGTGGGGCACGACTATTCCCGAAAGGCAGGAAAAGGCGACAGGTCTATTTTGACTCCGTAATGGCCGTAAATCACGCTCTCCCCGTTTTTGCCTTCTGTCCCCGTTTCTGCCTTAGCCATCGCCTCCTACTCAAGGCAACCCCAATCCCACTTTCAAGCAATTGTCAAATTCCCGCAGCAGCGTCGGCGAAAGAGTACCCAGCACCTGAGCAACGGTGTCGGAGTAAACGGTGTCGAGCACCAAGCTGGACACGACCGAATCGATCAGTAGCCCTGTTGCTTTGCCATCGGGTGTGTTCACGTCGATGAAGAGGCATGCAGGGTCGCCCTTCATCGTTAAGTTCTTCGTAACTTCCGCAACTACGACAGTGCTGACAGCGCCGGCATAGGCGTCCGACTGGACGACCACGGCAGGCCGCTTCTTGCCGCGCTGGCAGGACGGATGCGGAAACCGGACGAGGATTACGTCGCCCCGTTTCATGCCTTCTCCGGCAGCTTGTCGTATTCATCCCAGTCCTCGTGCTTGACCCTCTCCCAGGCCAGGGCCTGAAGCTCCTCCCTTGTCCAGGGGCTGTCGTCGTATTCGTCGTCAGTGAGTCGCTCGTATTCATCGACGCGGAGCAAGACGAACGTCTCCTTGGTCCGGGGATTCACGACGCGCGGCGGAGTGGCTTCGGGGTTTTCCAGCGCTTGTATCTGCTGATCGGTCAGTTCGATCATGGGTGGCTCCTTTGCTGAATCGTACCGCCGGCGTGCGCGGGCGACCAGCGCGGGCGTTTGGGCCGGTTTGACATCAGATCGACTCCCGACCCCAATTGTCTTCCCCCCACGCTCCTGCCCGCCTCTGTGCTTGCACAGCCCTATTTGCGGTCGTAGAAAGGGTCCGCGGTAGTCAGCCGCAGCCCAATCTTGGCCTGATCTTTTCGGTCATCTCGACATTGCAACAGTTCGCACTGTCGTTCTGCCAGTGAGATGACAAAGAAGCTCGAAAACCCGGCCGTTTCGGAATCCCGTTCAGGGTAGAACTGCATGCCAGTCCGGACACCGTCTTTCTTGCCGACGCTCAGGGTCAGCGACGTACCGCTCATCAGTCGCTTCTCGCCCCGCACGGCAACGTCTTGTTTCTCCTCGCCTGCTTTCACCACACTCCCGGTAATCGGTCTTCGGAGGAGGTATTCCTTGTAGGGGGTGGGAACCTTGGGGAGCCCTGTTGGCCTCTCCTTGTCAAAATCCTTAACTCTCAGAAGATAACGGCCAGCTGGGGTGCAACGACGCAATCGGCCGGAATTCACATCATTACAGAAAGCCAGGAGTTGGTCCGGCTCCACGAGAAAGACCTGCTGGTCCCAGGGCACGACGACGTACTCCAGCGGCATGAGCCCCCAGGCATTGCGCGGGGCCTCGGAAACTAGGGCGATCCGATTCCCTTCGTTTTTCACGCTCCCCATGTCAAGCCTTCTTGTGGTAGAAACATAGCCCCTTTTGAGGGAGATAATCCAGCCCCGAGCAAACCCGCGCGTCGGGCTCCCATCGTAGAAAGTACTCTCCCAGGGCTTATGCTGACCCGTCTTGAGGTCGGTTTCGATCATGCTTCTTCGTGGGGCGATCTCCTCGTAAAAGGCGTCGGACGAATCTCTGGAAACCTGGCCCTGGTCGGAAGGCATCCCTTCCTGCCTCCCCATAACCAGCCAACCGAGAGCGATCGCCAAAGGGAGAATCAGGGGCATGTAGCTACGCCAACGCATGACAAGGTGCCTCCCGCCTCTTGACGGCGAACAGTCATTCGAGCGCGCCTAACCAAATCGGCGCGCATCCCACACCGGATTCCGCTTTCCCGAAAATCACCGCCTGCACAGACTGCCCGGACGCCGGTTTCCCTATTCTCCGGCTGCGTCTGGAGCGGCGTCAAGCGGAAACCGGCGGCTCGGGTCCATTCCCGATTTTGCGCCGGGTTAACTCAGGGTAGCCCCGGGAGGGGCGGCGGAATTTAGCCCCGGGTGGAGCGGAACCCGCGGAGCGGGTGTAGCGAAACCCGGGGGAAGCCGCGGGCGAACCAAGAGGGAACCCGCGGAGCGGGTGGCGGAGCGAGCATGGTTGAGGGTTCCGGCACCCGCTCCGCGGGTTCCCCGCTCCGCGGGTTCCCCGCTGTGCTCTCGCCGTGGTCCCCGGGTTCCGCTCCAGCCGCTCCGCGGCTTCCGCTCCACCTGGGGCTACAGTCCGCCGCCCCGTCCGGGGCTACAATACCGGGAATGGCGCTCCACGCAGAACACTGAGTCGGACGAGATCTCTGCCTGCTCCGCCCTTCCGCGGCCCGTCGCGCCGGCCCACTGCCAGGCCGCACGCTTCAGGTTGAGCCTGTCCACCCCCGCATACATCGGAATTCAGTTCAACCTGGCGCCTGTCGCGGAAATGCGCAGTCGGATGTGGTTATTCGACAATGACTTGTGTCTTGTGCGCCAGGTTGAACAGAAGTCCCGGCGACTTCAGTTCAAGATGGCAGTGCGTGCTGCTCAGGCGAGCGGCAGGACATTGACCTCCCCGGATACCCCTCACGCTTCGCGGTGCTTCCCACGTAGGCGGCAGATCGGCCCGCGCCGCGCCGCCGGCATTCCTTGCCGCCTCCCCAAAATCCGTTCGCATTTCCGGAGCCCACCCGTTACACTAATCCTTGCTCACCCGAGCCCACGCTGCCAGCGCCCGCCCGCTGATTTTTCCCGCCACACCTTCCCACTGTCCGCACAGGGGGCATCGCGACATGGGTATTGCACGCCTGCTACTGCGTCCTGCCTTCTCGTTCCTCGCTGGCCTCGTGGCCGTTGGAACGGCATCCGCGGCGGTGCCGACGGACGCCGCCAAGATCGCGCCGCTCGTCGGCCAGCCGACCGCCCTGGTCGTGCAGCCGAAAGCCATCACGCTCGTCGGCCCGCGGGCGCTGCAACAGGTGGTGGTCACCGGCAAGTACGCCGACGGCACCCTGCGGGACCTCACGCCGTTCTGCGAGCTGGCCGTCGAGGCCGGCGACGTGGCCGGGGTGAAGGATGGCCTGGTCATCCCCAAGAAGAACGGCACCACCAACCTGGTCGTCAAGGCCGGCGGGCAGACGATCAAGGTGCCCGCCGTCGTCAAGGAGTTCGACAAGCCGGCGCCGGTCAGTTTCAAGAACGAGTTCATTGCGGCGATCAATGTCGGCGGCTGCAACGCCGGGGCCTGCCACGGCACGCCCAGCGGCAAGGGCGGCTTCAGGCTCAGCCTGCGCGGGTACGACACCCCCGCCGACTACCTGACGCTGACCCGCGAAGCCTTCAACCGCCGCACCGACCGCGCTGACCCCGACGCCAGCCTGATCCTCCTGAAGGCGCTGGGCAAGGTGCCGCACGAGGGCGGCATGCGCTTCCGCCCCGAGGCGGTCCCGGTGGGCGTGATCCGCACCTGGCTGACGGAAGGGCTGCGAGACGATGCGGCTACCGTCGCGGCGCCGCAGGGCGCGACGATCCTGCCCGGGTCGCGCCTCCTCAAGGCTCCCGCTCGCTTCCAGCAGGTTTCGGTCATGGCGAAGTTCCCCGACGGCAGCACGCGCGACGTGACTCGCCTGACGGTCTTCACCAGCAGCGATGCCGCCGTCGCCGACGTGAACGTCAACGGCCTGGTGGAGTTCCGCCAGGCCGGCGAGGTGGCCATCCTCTGCCGTTACCTGGAAATCATGGAAACCGTGCGGCTCACCTACCTGGAGCCCCGCGCCGGCTTCGTCTGGAAAGACGTGCCGGAGACCAACTATGTGGACAAGCACACCTTCGCCAAGCTGAAGATGCTGAGCATCCCGCCATCGGATATCTGCACGGACCAAGAATTCATCCGCCGGGCCTACCTCGACCTGTGCGCGGTCCTGCCGACGCCGGAAGAGGTCAAGGCGTTCACGGCCGACACCGCCAAGGACAAGCGAGCGAAGCTGATCGACAGGCTCCTGGAGCGGCCCGAGTATGCCGACTTCTGGACGCTCAAATGGGCCGATGTGCTCCGCAACGATCGCAAGACGGTGCAGGTGAAGGGGACGCACGTTTACCAGACCTGGCTGCACCAGCAGATCGACAAGAACACGCCGTTCGACGAGGTGGTGCGCGAGTTGCTGACGGCGGACGGCAGCACCTTCGCCAACCCGCCGGCCAACTATTACCGCGTCTCGCGCGAGCCGACGGTGCTGGCCGAATCGACGGCCCAGCTCTTCTTCGGCGTCCGCATGCAGTGCGCCAAGTGCCACAACCATCCGTTCGAGCGCTGGACGCAGAACGACTACTACAGCCTGGCCGCCTTCTTTGCCCGCGTGCGGCAGAAGAAGGATCCCGCCGACCCCTCAGTTGTCCCGCCGGCCGTGGGTGCCGAGGTCATCTACAGCGACCGCGCCGGCGAAGTGACCCAGCCGCGGACCGGCAAGGTGATGCCGCCGAAAATCATGGGCATGGCCCTGCCGGTCATCCCGCCCGGTAAGGACCGCCGCGAGGTACTCGCCGAGGAGGTGACGGCAGCGACCAATCCGTTCTTCGCCAAG
Source organism: uncultured Planctomycetota bacterium (assembly GCA_963827935.1). Classification (GTDB taxonomy): domain Bacteria; phylum Planctomycetota; class Planctomycetia; order Gemmatales; family Gemmataceae; genus DATFNV01. The sequence goes on from CAWHCN010000011.1 coordinate 1,108,899, forward strand.
TCGGTGGTCAATCGTATCTGGTTCCACCTGACGGGCCGCGGCATTGTCGATCCCGTGGACGACTTCCGCGATTCCAATCCGTCCGCCAACGACGAATTGCTCGACGCCCTGGCCAAGGAATTCGTGGCCCACAAGTACGATGTGAAATACCTGATTCGGACCGTCATGAATTCGCGGACGTACCAGCTGAGTGCCCAGACGACGGACCTGAACAAGGACGATAACAAGTATTTCTCCCACGCCGTCACCAAGCTGCTGACCGCCGAGCAACTGCTCGATGCGCTCTGCACCGTCACTGAGGTTTCGGAGAAGTTCGCCGGCCTGCCGGCGGGGACACGGTCGGTGCAACTGCCCGACGGCGAGATCAACCATCCTTTCCTGAAGACGTTTGGCCAGCCCGCCCGCGAGCTGGCCTGTGAGTGCGAGCGTGAAGGCGACAGCAACCTGGCCCAGGCGTTGCAGCTCATCAACGGACCGACGGTCAACGAGAAGCTCCGCAATCCGGCGAACCGCCTGGGCCGGCTGCTCGGCAAGAAGACTTCGGACTTCGATTTGCTGTGCGAGCTGTACCTGGCGTCCGTGTCGCGCCTGCCGACCGACGGCGAGGTGAAGGCGGCCCTGGAGCACGTCGGCAAGGCCAAGGCGGAAGATAAGCGCAAGGCCTGGGAAGACGTGCAGTGGGCGCTGGTCAACTCGAAGGAGTTTTTGTTCCGGCATTGAGAGATCGGGAACCGCACTGCGAGCCGCCGCCGTGGGTAGAATGTCCCATGGCGGCGGCTCGCTTTGTTGTGCGCCTACTCTTATTGCTACCTGGGCTGATTGGTGACCATAATGCCGGTGGAGTGGCACGCCGTCATTCTTGAGAGGATGGTGAGCAAACCGTGGCCTACAGCGATTTTGACCTGGAAAAGGTTGTGGACAGCTTCGGCCTGGAGGTGGACAGGGACACCGACTTGTTCGCGGGTGTGTCCCCTATCGCGCCGAGCGATTATCTGCGGACTTGGCTTGATGAGTTTGCGCGGGTAGGCCTGGCCATGAGCACCGAGAACGTCCCGCCGCGAATACATCATCGGCCCCGTTCTCCTGGAGGCCAAACGGCGCGCTAAGGGGCCAGTCAACGTCTTCCCAGGCTACACTCTAGACGCCGATCGAACTCGCGGCCTGTGCGGCTACTGCGACTACATCATCACACGAAATCCCGAGTTCTATTTCATTCGCCGGCCGGTGGTCCCGGTGGTCGAGGCGAAGAGGGACGACTTCAGCGCGGGGCTCGGCCAGTGTGCGGCGACCGTAGTGGGAGTGAGGGTGTTCAACGAACGCGAAGGAGCCCCAATTCCAACGATCTACGGCTGCGTGACCAACGGCAGCATCTGGCGGTTCCTGCGACTGGACGAGTCGCGGCTCACCATTGACCGTAGTGAATACTACCTGAGTAATGTGGGGACGATTGTCGGCATCCTGGTGCAGATCATGGGCGGGGCAGCCGCCCGAGGGACGGGGGCGGCGGCGTAGCATCCTGTCGTAGGAAGGAAGGCTCCGCGATTGACCTGGGTGGTGGGTGGTCTGGCTGTGGCGGGCTCGTCCATGACTGGGCAATGGCTCCGTTTCCTGTGTTTTGGGGTATTCTTCGGGGCATGCGCCTTGGTCGCCGTTCTGCGGTTTCTAGGCGGCTTGTACTGCTGGTACACCCTCGTGCGAACAACGCCCCGATGTCTATTCTGGACCGTCGATTGGGCCGATGTCCTTATCCGTCTGGAGTCGGAGTTTGGTGTCACGTTTTATCCGGACGACTTCCGCCATCTGGTAGCGCAAGACGCCCAAGACATCACCGCTGGCGAACTCTCCGCGATAGTGCGTCGCAAGATCTGGGACGCGGGCCAGCCGATGCCGGCTAATAGCTGGCGGCGACTTAGCGACGCCTTGGGCGAGGCTCTCAACACCTCACCCGTGTCCATCGTATTCGAGAGCCGACTTTGTGCCGACCTGGGAATGGACTAACCGCATGGGAATCCCTCCGATTCAGAGCGCCTATCGCCGTCGGGCGGGTTACTCGTGTTCTTGTGCGAGGTCTCTGCTTGATTGAATAGCAGGTAGACAGCCATAATACACTCAATTGGGGAGAATGCCCGCGATTCATCTGTATTCGGGGTGGCTATGGCGTTCAGCGATTTCGACCTCCGCACTGCCGTCCAGACGTTTGGTCTCCAAGAGGATCCGGACGCGGATCTGTTTGCCGGGGCCGCGCCGATGGAACCGAGCGACTTCCTTCGTGCGTGGCTGGATGAGTTCGCCCCCGTGGCGTTGGGCATCAATACGGAGAAGGCTCGCAGCGAGTTCATCATCGCCCCGGTGCTAGGGGAAGCCAAGCGCAAGGCCGCTGGGCCGGTTAACGTGCTTCCCGGAGTCACCTTCGAGGCGGACAAGTCGCGCGGGCTTAACGGATTCTGTGACTTCGTGATTGCCCGCACCGCAGAGTTCTATTATTTGCGGAGCCCGCTGGTGGCGATTATCGAGGCGAAGCGCGAGGACCTGATCGCCGGGTTGGGCCAGTGTGCCGCGACGATGGTCGGGTTGCAGGTCTTCAACGAACGGGATGGGACCCCGGTGCCAACAGTCTACGGGTGCGTGACCAGCGGCAGCATCTGGCGTTTCCTGCGGATCGAGGCGACGTTGTTGTCTATCGACCGTCGAGAATACTACCTCCACGACCTGGGCGTGGTACTCGGGATCCTGGTGCAGATCATGGGCGGGCCGGCAGCAAAAGGCGCGGGTCGAGCCGCCTGAGGGCAGGGCGGAACTCATGATCCCGTTGTGCTTCACCGCTGGCACCATCGTCCTCGCCGATCGTCTCCTCCCCGGCGGCGAGGTTCAGGTCCAGGGCGACCGCATCACCGCCATCCGCGAATCGCCCACCAGTGCCGCCGATGCCGAGATTATCGACCTCCACGGCGGCTACCTCGTCCCCGGCTACGTCGATCTGCACGTCCACGGCGGCGATGGCTCCGATTTCATGGACGGCACCGAGGAGGCCTTCCGCACCGTCTGCCGGGCCCACGCCCGCCACGGCACCACCAGCCTGCTGCCGACCACGACCGTCGCCCGCCACGAGCGGCATCTGGCATTTCTCGACGTGTGCCGCCGATTGAAGCGCGACGACACCAGCGGAGCCCGTATTCTCGGCGCCCACTTCTACGGACCATACTTCGCCTACGAGGCTCGCGGCGCCCATCTCGGCGCGGCCGTTCGTCCGCCGGTGCCGGAGGAGTACGAGCAGTACCTGGCGTTCGCCGATTGCATCGCCACGGCGACAGTCGCTCCGGAGTTGCCGGGGGCCGAGGCGTTTGTCCGCGCTTGCCGATCCCTGGGCATCCGCTGCAACGCCGGCCATTCCCATGCCACCTTCGCGCAGATGGAAGCCGCCGTCGGCTGGGGCGTCCGCCACATCGATCATCTCTTCTGCGCCATGTCCGACCGGGCCCGGCTGCGCCTGACGCAGACCTACCCCATGCGCGGCGGCGTGCTGGAGGCGACGCTCTTCTTCGATGAACTGACCACCGAGGTCATCGCCGACGGGAAGCACCTGCAGCGCGAACTCTTGCTCCTGGCGTACAAGATCAAGGGGCCGGATCGCCTGGCCCTGGTGACCGATTGCAACCGTGCCCTCGACATGCCCGATGGCCCATACATGATGGGACCACTCGACGGCGGCGAGCCGATCCTGAAGGGGGACGGCGTGGGGCAGATGCCGGACGGCAAATCGCTCGCCTCCAGCGTGGTCGGCATGGACCACTGCGTGCGGACCTTTCACCGCCTGACCGGTGTACCGCTGGTGGAGGTAATCCGCATGGCCACGCTGACCCCGGCACGAATCGCCGGCTGGGATCGCGAGATCGGCAGCATCGCCGTAGGGAAGCGGGCCGACCTGCTGGTGCTCGATCCGGAACTTAACGTCCGCCAGGTGTTCATCGACGGACGGCATCACAGTTGCTCCCCCTCGTGACCGGCCATTTTCGGAGGATAGATCGTGTCAGCACTTCGCAGCCCGCTTGCCTGGTTCGCCCTCGCGCTGCTCCTGGCGGGTTGTTCGCGGTCGGCGCCCGGCGAGCCGATTGTCGTGGGCCACGTCGCTCCCTTCAGCGGGCCGGACAAGGCCATCGGCGAGCACGCGCAGCGGGGGATCCTGCTCGCCGTGGACGAAGTCAATAACGACAATCAGCGGATCAACGGCCAAAACGTCGAGGTGCATCACGCCGACGACAGCGGAGTGGCGGCCCGCGCCGGCGACGAGGCCGCCCCGCTGGTAACGCTGGCTCACGCCGTCGCCCTGCTCGGCGGCACCAGCAGCGCCAGCGCGGAGCAGATCGCCCGGGCCGCTCAGTCCCACGGCGTCCCTTTCGTCACACCCAGTCCGCTGACGGCGTCCGGCCCCACGGCGCTGGCCTTCTCGACCAGTCCGCCGCCAGCGCAGTTGGGGAAGGCCCTGGCCGCGTTCGTCGGCGGACAGCTGAAGGTTAAGCACGTTGTGGTCCTGGTCGATACTCGCAGCGCGCTCTGCACCGGCCTTATCTCCGGGTTCGAGGGTGAGCTGGCTCTGGAATGGGAGCAGCAGGTTGGTCACTACGCCTTCGAGAACGAGGCGACCCTCGCCGCATTGCCCGGCCAGGTCGCGAAGGCGAAACCCGATGCGATCGTCATTGCTGCCTCGGCTACCGACTTCGCCCGTCTGCGCGATGGCCTGGACCGGGCCGAGGTAAAGGCTGCCCTCCTCTTCGCCGGCGAGGCATCGGCCTGGCCGACGCTCCTGGCTCAGCCGGATGCGGGGAAAAACGTCTATGCGGTGACGACGTTTGTTGCCGATGGCCTGACGCCGCGTGGCCAGGAGTTTGGCCGTAAGTATCAGGAGCGGTTCCACGAGGCGCCCGACCTGTACGCCGCGTCGGCCTATGACGATGCCCGCCTGCTGTTCGAGGCGATGCGCCGGGCCGGATCGAGCAAGCCGGAGGACGTGCGCAAGGCCATCCTCGACCTGGGCAGCTTCGATACAGTCACCGGTCCGCTGACGCTCGATCGCGACGACCACGGTGGGCGCCGCCCGCTTTTCATCGTGCAAGGACAGGCGGGTCAGGCGAAGTTGGTCAAACGGTTCGATGCCGCTCTGAAATGAGGCGAGCGCGGCACTTGCTTCGCCGGTGCCAGCCGTGGTACGCTCACTGGTGCGGTCAGTTCATCCCAGCAGGAAGACCATCCATGAACCAGATGGCCCCCCCCGTACCACCCCCGCACGTGGCTCTCGGCGAGGGCGGCGATCGCAACAGTATCCACTTCCGCCTCTGGCAGATCGCAGCCACCGCGCTCACCGTCGGCGTAACGTCCTGGCTATGTACCTATGGCTGGATCCCGGCCATCCTGGCGCTGCTCACCGCCAAGCACGTCCTGGTCGCCATCTTTGTGATGGGCATCGGGGTGGACGCGAAGCAGCGGGTGTGACCCTATCGCGCCCTCGATCAAAATCTCACGCAGGGGGCTGCACTCCGAAGTTGTGTGCCAAACGGGGTAGTTCTGTGCCAAGGGTGGCACGGAACTTTTTCGGCGCTACTGCTTATAGCGCTTGGTCTTGCGTCGCCCGCTTGAGTTCTGTGCCGCGCTTTCGATGGGTATGCGAGAATGCAAAGTCGCGCTGGACGCTGCCGTGCCACCTCCGATTGAGCGACGCGGCACGCGACCTAGCGCAACATCTTCCTTAACTCGTCTCCCACCGTCTCGATCTTGACGCGCCGCTGCTGCGTGCTATCGCGCTCGCGGATCGTCACGGTGTTATCCTGGGCCGTCTGCCCGTCGATGGTGATGCAGTACGGCGTCCCCGCCTCGTCCTGGCGGCGATAGCGCCGGCCAACGGCCCCCTTATCGTCGAAGAAGACGTTGAAGTCCTGCTTCAGTTCGCGGTAGAGCGCCTGCGCCTGCTCCGGCATCCCGTCCTTGTTGACCAGCGGCAGGATGGCCGCCTTGATCGGCGCCAGCCGCGGATGGAAGCGCATGACGACGCGCTTCTCGCCGCCGACCTCGTCCTCCGCGTAGGCCTCGCACAGCACCGCCAGGGTGAAGCGATCTGCCCCCGCCGACGGCTCGATCACGTGCGGCATGAACTGGTACTTTTCGACCTCTTCCTTGGGCGGATTGGTCTTAAGCCACTCCTTGAACGAGTTGGTGCCGCGACCCGCCTTGTCGCGTTCCCAGGCCTCCTCGTCGAAGTAGCTCAGGTCCTTGCCGCTGTGCTTCATGTGCTGCGTCAGGTCGTAGGCCCCACGGTGGGCGACCCCTTCCAGCTCCTGCGGTTCCTCGCTGAAGGGGAACAGGTACTCGATGTCGGTGGTGCCGACCGAGTAGTGAGCCAGCTCTTCCTTCCCCTGCTCCCGCGGCCGGAGCTGCTCCGACTTGATGCCGAGGTGCGTGTACCAGTTCTTGCGGACATCGCGCCAGTATTCGTACCACTTCGTGATTCCGCCGGATGGCAGAAGAATTCGATCTCCATCTGCTCGAATTCGCGGCTGCGGAAGGTGTAATTGCGCGGCTTGACCTCGTTGCGGAACGCCTTGCCAACCTGGGCGATTCCGAACGGCAGTTTGAGGCGCGTGCTGTCGAGGACGTTGCGGAAGTTGACGAAGATGCCCTGGGCTGTCTCGGGGCGGAGGTAGACCTTCGTGTCCGCTGTCTTCTCCGTTCCAGCATGAGACTCGAACATAAGCGTAAACGGTTTGGCTTCCTCCAGTGGCGCACCGCACTGCGGGCAGGGGTCTTGCAGGCCCGTCGCATTTAACTGCTCGGTCGCGATGTATTGTGTGAACTCCTGAAGCGTCGGCGGGGCGTCCGGCTGGCCGTTGATACGTGTTGCCAGCCAGGACAGCGTGACCTCCGGGTTTCGAACCAGCGCCAGGTTCGCGGCCAGTCTCTGCCCCTTCCCTTTCGCCCATTTCATCAGTCGCGGAGTGTCATAGCCGCCCGTGACCGGAGTAAACTCCTGAATCAGGGAATTCATCCACGTGCTTTCGGCAAGCAAGGCCCACAACTGATCCGCCCGAACAAACTTGCCGCATCCCGGACACTTACGCATCGGGTCAGCGAACGTGCCGACGTGCCCGCTCGCCTCCCACACCTTCGGATTCATGATGATCGCGCAATCCACCCCCACCATCGAGATTTCCTGCCCCTCCGGTCCCGGCGGCGGGTTGCGCACCATGTCCTGCCACCAGAGCGTCCTTGATGTTCTTCTTCAGCTCGACGCCGAGGGGGCCGTAGTCCCAGAAGCCGTTGATGCCGCCGTAGATTTCGCTCGACTGGAAGATGAATCCGCGCCGGCGGCACAGGGCGACCAGTTTCTCCATGTCCATGAATGCGCACTCCGCGACTGATTCATCGTTTCGCGTTCGCGGCGCGAGCGCGAAACGATGAATCATCCCTCATTTCAACCAGTGACTCTTCACGATCCCCACCACGCCGACCTCCACGCGCAACGGATCGCGGCGCAGCTCCGGCACCAGCGCAAAGCGGTCCACCTGGGCCGCCGCCTTGATGTCGTCATCGTATCCCAGGCGGCGCAGGCTGGCTCCGCCCTTCCCGATTTGCAATGCCCCGAGCAGGCAGCGGCCGTGGTTCTCGAAGCAGTCCCAGGCCAGCCGGGCCGCGTCGTTCAGGTGCACCTCGCCCGCCTGGCTCAGGCAATCGACCAGGGCCCCGGCCAGGAGCGTGTCCTCCAGCGACACCTCGCCCTCGGTGCCGGCACAGACGATATGGACAGGACGCGCATCCTGGCGGACTTGTTCACAGACAGCACTGTAATTGACGAACGCAGCGACCAGGACGCGCTCCGCCTCGGCGGCCCGGAGCAGGGCGCGGGTGCCGTTCGTCGTGGTCAGGACGAGGGTGTTCCCCTTGCACACCTTGCCGGTGTATTCGCGTGGCGAGTTGCCCAGGTCGAAGCCGTCCAGGGGCCGACCGTGGCGTTCGCCGCCCAGCAGCACCCGGCCGACGCGCATCTCGCCGGCCAGGGCCCGCGCTTCGTCGACTTCGGCACAGGGGCGGACGCAGGCGGCCCCGGCGGCCAGGGCATGGACGATGGTGGTCGTCGCCCGCAGCACGTCGATGACGACGGCCAGGCCGCCGGCCAGCCGACCGGGGGGCGCCTGGCACGGGAGCAGATGCACCTGAACGTCCCGATCCTCGGGCATGGCAGCTCCAGGCGATAATGCGCGGAAGGCTGCATCTTACGCCAGGTGCGGAAAAACCGCCACGCCCTCTTGCAACGGGGGCCGCGCGACGCCGTTGTGGCACGGTCTCCCGACCGTGCCACAACAACGACCGAAGGTCTCCTGTAGTTTCAAGGAGACCTTCGGTCCGGTCGGGTGGCACGGTCGGGAGACCGTGCCACAACGAGGGCCAGGAGACCTTCGGTCCGGTCGGGTGGCACGGTCGGGAGACCGTGCCACAACGAGGGCCTCAGCGGCGTGCGGAAAAATTGCCACCTCTCCTCTTGCGTCCCGCCCCGCGGGCGGTTAGTGTACTATCAAGGCAGTACACCTCGGCCGCAGGACCGGCTGATGATCCTTCACGTTCAACCTGATTCGCCCGTGCCGATCTACGAGCAGCTCGTGGCCCAGGTCACGTTTGCGGTGGCGGCCGGCTCGCTGCGCCCGGCGAGTTCATCCCCAGCGTGCGCGACCTGGCGTCGGACTTGGTCATCAACCCGAACACCGTGGCCCGGGCCTTCGTGGAGCTGGAGCGGCGCGGCGTGGTGGTGGCGCGGCGCGGGCGGGGGATGGCGGTCGCCGAGGAGGCCGTCACCCTGTGCCGGCAGGAGCGGGCCCGGATCGTCCGCGACCGCATCCGCACCGCGCTGCGCCAGGCTGTCCAGAGCGGGCTGCCGACCGAGGAAATCAAAAAGCTTGTCGATGAGGAGCTGACCCTCGCCCGTGTGGGGCAGATCCGGGAGAAGCGCTGATGGACCCCGTCATCGAGATCGACGGTCTCACCAAGTGGTTTGGCCAGAAGCAAGCGGTGGGCGGCTTGACGCTGGATGTGCCGCGCGGGGCCATCTTCGCCCTACTCGGCGAAAACGGCGCCGGCAAGACGACCACCATGCGCATGCTCACCGGCCTGTTGCAGCCGGACGCCGGCCGGGCCACCATCCTCGGCATGAACGCCTGGCGCGATGCCGTCCGCCTGCGGCACCGCGTCGGCTACGTCCCGGAACGGCCGAAGTTCTACGACTGGATGACGGTCAGCGAACTCGGCTGGTTCACCTCCGGCTTCCACGCCAAGGGTTTCCTGTCGCGCTATCGCAAGGTGACCGATCGCTTCGATCTCGATCCGGCGGCCCGCCTCGGTCACCTGTCCAAGGGGCAGTACGCCAAGGTCGGCCTGTCGCTGGCCCTGGCCGCCGATCCGCGCGTGCTGCTGCTCGACGAGCCAACCTCCGGCCTGGACCTGCTGGTCCGCCGCGAATTCCTGGCCAGCATGGTGGACCTGGCCGGGGAGGGGCGGACCATCGTCATCTCCAGCCATCAGGTGGCCGAGGTGGAGCGGATTGCCAGCCACGTCGCCTTCATGGCCGGTGGACGCCTGCTTCTCAGCGGGACCCTCGATGAGGTCAAGGAGCGGCTGGTCCGGCTGCGGCTGTTGTGCGAGGGGTTGCCGCCCGACCCGTCGTCGCTCGGCACGGTCCTCAGCCACGAGCGTGACCGCAATCAGGCGCGGGTGGTGGTCCTCGATCCCGACCCCGACGCGTTGGCCGCCCTGCGGGTGACGCCTGGCGTGCAGGACTTGCAGGAAGCCCCGCTCAGCCTGGAAGAGGCCTACTGCGCCCTCCTGGAACAGAAGGAGGAGCTGCCGTGATCGCATGCCTCTTCTGGAAGGAATACCGCGAGCACCGCTCGGTCTGGCTGACGATGGCGGCGCTGGTGGTGGCGACCCTGGCCATCGCGAATGCCTATTTCTTGCCGCAGGGATACAAGGGGGCCTCGGGGGATAGCGCCGGCACGGTCATCGGCGCGGCGCTGGTCCTGACGGCGATGTATGGCCTGGTCTGCGGTGCGATGATGTTCGCCGGCGAGCGGGAAACGCGGGGGATGCTGTTCCTCGACCAGCTGCCGCTGGGCCGGGCCGAGCTGTGGTGGATGAAGTTCCTGATCGGTCTGCTGTTCGTGCTGCTGTACTGCGCGGTGGTGCTGGCGGCCGGCGTGGCGGTGGGCCTGGTGGGGCACGACGCCGTGCCGATCGCCTGGGTGCCCATCCTACCGATGGTGGCCCTGCAAGCGTACGTCTGGGGGCTGTGTGCCTCGACTTACTGCCGGACGGTGCTGACAGCCGTGGCCCTGGCGACGCTGGTGCCGATGCCGCTCATCTGGATGTTCTCCGGTGTGTGCTTGGCCGCCATACCACCCGCTCACACGAGAGACAGCATGGGCGCGATGGGCGCTGTCCTGGGCTGCCAGGTCATTGCGGGTTTGGTAGCCCTGGGTTTCTCGTTGGCAGGCTTTGTGAACCCCGATCTCGAAAAGCGATTCGACCTGAAACCGGCGGCATCGAAGTACGGCACCGTGGCCCCGAAGCGCCAGCCGAACCGCGTGGCGGTATTGGTGTGGCTGGCCATTCGCCAGGGTGGCGTGCTGGCCGGCGTGATGGCGGTGCTGGGGTTCTTCCTGGGGCTGGCCCTTCCTACCGCGGGTGCGGGGTTATGGCCGGTGGCCACGCTGTTCCTGGGCGTGGCCTGCGGCATTCCCGTTTTCGCCGGCGAACAGGCCGACGGCGCCTTCAAGTTCTGGGGCGATCAACGCCTCCCGGTCGGCTGGCTCTGGCTGCGGCGGTCGCTCCTCTGGATCGCCGTGGGCATGGGGGTTGTCGCCCTGATGCTCCTGGCCGCGCTGCTGAATGTTGCCGCCAACCAAGGGAGCTTGCCCGGCGATCCTCGGCTCCTGCTCGACGACCTGCTCGGCCTCGACCCGCGCGCCTGGGTACGTCCAGCGGGCTGGTGTTCTTGCTGATCTGGCCGGCTCACGGGTTCGCGCTGGGCCAGCTGTGCGGGCTGCTCTGGCGGAAGAGCGCCGTGGCCGTGGTAGTGGCCCTGATGACGGCGGCCGGCGCGGCCAGCCTGTGGGTCCCGTCCATCCTCGGCGGCGGCTTGCAGCTGGTGCAGGGGATCGCCGTGCCGCTGTTCCTGCTCATCGCCTGCCGGCTGGCCCTGTGGCCGTGGGTGACCGATCGCCTGCGTTCCCGACCCGCCATCATTTGCCTGGTGGGTGCCGTGGTCGTTTCGGCCGTGTGGGTGCTGGCCAACTTCGGCTATCGGGTGGTCGAAGTGCCGGGCGAAGCGGCCCCCTTTGACCTGGCGGCCCTTCAGACCAGGCTGCGCGATCCGGAGCAGAATCGTGCGGGCCAGAAGATCCGCGAGGCCATCCAGGTCTCCATCGCGCGCGAGAAGGGGCCTGGCCCCAACGACGGCCCGCAGGTCATCCGTCCGGCCTTGCCGCCCACCCATCGGGACGAGGTGCCGCAGGTGATTGACCAGGGCTGGGCGGCCGCCACGCCCGAGCTGCAAAGGTGGCTCGACACAATGGCGGCCGAGCCCTGGCCGACACGTCTCGCCGAGGCGGCGCACATGCCGCCAGGCGTGTTCATCAATCCCCGGGATGAGGGATCCGGCCGGAACGACGCCCTGGACTGCCGGCGTGCGGCCGAGCTGCTGACGGCCCGGGCCTTGCAACTCCAGGCCCGCGGCGAGCATCCCCGGGCGCTGGACCTGCTCGAAACCGCGCTCGCCCTGTCCCGGCACCTCCGTCACCAGGGGCCGGCCTATGCCTACCTCGAAGGGCTGGAGGCCGAGCAGGCGGGGTTACTTGGCATGGACCACTGGCTGCAACGGGTGGGGCGGCAGCCGGAGTTGCTTCGGCGGGCCCTGGGAGAGCTGAGCGAACACGAATCGCTGATACCGCCGGTGACCGAGGCGCTGGCTTCCGAGTACCTGCGCTTCCGCACCAGCCTGGGGACGGGGCCGACGCGGGGGAGCCACATCAGCGTGGAAACCGAGGCCACGCTGATGCAGGTTCCCTGGGAAGCGGAGCGGGCCCGGCGGATGGCCGACACCCTCTTTGCCGGCCGCCGCCGAACGGCCGAGTCCGGCGCGCTGGTTCCCCTGGACGACGACACCCTGCTGGCTGACTGGCAGCCCGAGGCGGACGGCCCTTCGCGCCGCGGCCTGGAGCGCCTGATCGCCTCGTCGTGGCTGGTCGGGTCGTTCCCCGCTACGGCCCCGGTCCAACGGGCCGCCCAGGTCGGCCTGTGCCAGGAGCGGGCCGTCCGCCTCCAGCTCGCGCTGGCCCTGTACCAGTGCGAACACGGCCGGCCCGCCGCGACGCTGGATGACCTCGTTGACGCCGATCTCCTGAAGAAACTGCCCCCTGACCCATTCACCGGCCGGCCGTTTCGCTACCGGGTTTCGGATGGCGAACGGATCACCTGGCACCGCGTGCTGTCCGGCGGCGGCGAATCGTTTGTGACCCAGATTCCCGCAGGACAGGGCATTCTCTGGAGCGCCGGGCCCGACGGCACGGACGACGGCGGCACGCGCCAGTGGGAGGACCCGACCAAGCCGGCGACCGGCCGCGACCTGATCTTCCTGGTGCCGGCTCTGGCGGCGCAATGAGCGCGCCCAGCGCCAGGCAGGCCAGCCCCCTCCCTCCCGCAGATCCGGACGTGCCCAACTAACTCAGCCGCCCCCGCCCGGCGGGACAGGCCGTGCCGGATCGGGCGGCAGCTCGGCCAGGCGGCGACGTGCATCGTCCGCCAGGGGGCCGTAACCCATCAGCTTCAGATAGCGCCGCAGGCACAGCCGAGCCGAGGCCGGGTCGTTCGATTTCTCATAGGCCTGCGCCAGGTTGAAATACGCCGGCCCGTGGTACAGGTTGCAGCGCAGGGCATTACGAAACGCGGTAATGGCTGCCACCGGGTTGTCGTCCAGTAGCGAGGCGCCGACCAGGTTGTAGACGGACGCATCCTTGAGGACGTCCGGCTTCAGGCGCTGGGCCAGGGTGCGCAGGGCATCGCGGCGGCCGTGCTCCGATAAAAGCCCGCCCACGTGTACCGCTAGATGATAATTGCCGGCGCGACGCTGCGTCAGGTTGAGCAGAATGCGGTCGGCCTCGTCGCCGCGTCCTTCGCGCAGCAGGGCGATGCCGCGGGCCAGGTCGGGATCGGCAGCTGGCACGTGGGTGCGGACAGCCGGGTCGTGTGCCAGCACCAGCAGCCGGCCCTCCGCCTGGCTCAGGGCCCCGGTCAGGGTGCCGTAGCCCGGTTCCTCCGGTCCGTCGTCGTCCTCGCGGTCTTGCGGCCAGGGGACCACGAACGGGTTGACGATGTGGCGAAACAGGTTGTGAGCCGCCGGGTCGGCGAGCGGCGGGCCGGTCGGGATGGCCGCCAGCAGCCAGCGGGCGCCGTGCTTGCGCCGCAGGTACTCCCCCTCGGTCAGCGCCCAGGATCAGGGCCATCCGATGACGGTCGACAGGTGAGAGGTTCAGCTCGCCGACCTCGGTCCGCAGCCGGTCCAGTCCGGCCGCTGTCTCCGGCAGCTCCCGGTGGAAGCGCGGCGCAGGGCCGTGGCGAACGCGGCGGCCAGCTTCTTCACTTTCTCTTCGTCCAGGGTTCGGACCGTGGCATCGGCGGGCAAGCCGGCGTCCTGGAGCACCGCCGCGGCCAACTCCAGCCACTCGCGCCCGTTCCGCCGGCCGGCCAGCCGTGTCGCGGTCAACTCGCGGGCCCGGGCCCGGGGCAAGCGCAGCAACTCAGTCCGGAACTGGCCCTTGTCTTGCGTCTGCACCAGGCAAAAGAGGTCGTCGCCACTCCCGAGGCTGGGGGACGAGAACCCGCCGCCATGAGTCAACGGCGTTTCGCGACCGGTGGCCGCGTCCAGCTCGAAGAGGTTGGTACGGTAGCCCTCTCCCGGCAGCGAATCGTCGCCGCTGACCAGGGCAGCGCGGTCGTAGACCAGGGTCTTGCCGTCCGCAGCCCAGCAGACGGAGCCGACGCGCGGCGCGGGCGGCGACAGGGGCTTCGGCACGCCGCCTGCCAGGTCGAGCACGAAGACACGCCACAACTGCGGCAACGTCGTCTCCTGGCCGCTGTCCGAAACCAGTGCCAGCCGCTTACCCTCGGGGGAGACGGCGGGAGTGCGCCAGACCGCTGCACCAGCCGCGATCAGGATGCGCGTTGTCCGCCTTCCTGGCGTGAAAAGGACCACCTCGGAAGGATCGGCGGAGTATTGCCGGCTACCGCTCTCGATCTTCGGGCGGCTGCGATGGCGAATCAGAACGATCTGTTCCTGCCCGGGGGGCACCGGCACCGCAAAGCTGCCCGCAGCGCCGGCCATCGGCTCGAGAAAGCGCCGATCGAACGGACCCACGCGGACAACATTAGCGCTGCCGTCGGTGCCCGTCAGGCTGATCGCGGCACTGTTGGGGAACCAGGAGCAAACGACCGCCCGCGCTTCCGGGAGACCTTGCGGGTTGGGACCGTGGCGTGGCTGGGTCCCCTCCAGCAGTCGCAAGGCCTGGGGCGGACCAACCATCACCCCCTGCGAACCAGCATAGGCGATGCGGGTTCCATCGGGGCTGGCAAGCACGCGCTCCGGACCGAACGGCTCGGGACTGGTCCAGATCACCTCGCCGGCCCGCAGGAACTGGTCGTGCGCATCGGCCTCGGCGGCCGGCTCTCCTGGAACGGGCGGAAAGGTGCCGGCGGGTCGCAGATCTTGCACCAGCGGATAGGGCGGCACGGCCGGCTCCGGCTGGTCTTCTGGATCGACATCGGCAGCGACCGGAGGCGGCTGCGGCGGCCCGGCCCCGAGCCACGCCGGAGGCCCGACTGGACCGGGGGGAGCACTGGGGCGATCGAGCAGTTCCACCAGCGCCGCCAGCAGCATCAGGCCGCAAACGGCCAGGAGGACAAAGCTGATCACGGCCGCCACGCGCCAGCCGCCCGACACGCCCCGGGGACGCCGCCGGGCCGGGAAATCGTCCTCGTAGTCATCATCGTAGTCCATCGCGCGCCTCCCTCCGGCCCGCGCTTCCGCTGGGGAGCGCCCCGGGCCGGTTGGGCATTGTAACGCCGCGGACAACCCGAGGGTAGCACCTGAACTTGGGATTGCACGCGCCAGCCTCAACAGAGGTTGCGCACCAGCTGCTCCGTGATGCTCGCCGTGTTCCCGTCGCCTCCCAGGTCGCGTGTCAGGCCGACGCGCTGCCTCCAGCGTCCGCCGGACCGACTGCTCGATGCGTTCCGCCGGCCGGCGCTGGCCGATGTGCAGCAGCATCAAGGCTGCCGACCGCAGCAGCGCGATCGGGTTCGCCAGCCCCTGGCCGGCGATATCCGGGGCGCTGCCGTGGACCGCCTCGAACACGGCGTACTTCGCGCCCAGGTTCGATCCCGGCACCAGGCCCAGCCCGCCGACCAGGCCGGCGCACAGGTCGCTGATCACGTCGCCGAACAGGTTCTCCATCACCAGCACGTCGAAGCGCGATGGGTCCAGGGCCAGTTGCATGCACAGCCGATCGACGTGCATCTCTTCGAACTCGAGGAAGGGATAATCGTCGGCCACCTCGCGGGCGGTCTTGAGGAACAGGCCGTCGCTCAGGGGCAGCACGTCGGCCTTGTGGCAGAAGGTGACGCGCCGCCGACCCTGCCAGCGGGCCAGCTCGAAGGCATAGCGCACGATGCGCTCGGCCGCCCCGTGCGTGATGATCCGCAGCGTTCTCGACCACGCCGGGAGCGACCACGTGTTCCAAGCCGGAGTAGAGCCCCTCGGTGTTCTCGCGGACGACGACGAGGTTGACATCGCTGTACGGCACCTTGACACCGGGCAACGTGTTGACCGGCCGGATGCTGGCGAACAGGTCCAGCTCCTTGCGCATGCGGCACGTTGATGGAGCGGAAGCCCTTGCCGACAGGAGTGGTGCAGGGCCCCTTAAGGGCGACGCGGTAGCGGCGGATGAGATCGAGGGTCGCTTCGGGCAGCGGGTCGCCGAAGCGCTCGACCGCGCCAAGCCCGGCAGCGGCCTCAATCCAGGTGATGGCGGCGCCGGCGGCCTCGACCACGCGCCGCGTGGCGGCGGCAACCTCGGGACCGATGCCGTCGCCGGGGATAAGGACGATTGGGGTGGCCAAGATGCGGTCCTCTGGGCGGGGGAAGCGGCGCATGATGTCAGCGTCAGGGAGAGGATCGTCAAGGGGTCTGGACGCGTTCAGGGAATACGAAGGACGCGGCAAGTTTCCTCGTAGGATTCTTCAAGATCGAGTGGGACGGCAAGATCATCGGCGAGCCAGAGCGGTGAGGTCGGCAGGGGAGAAGCCAACGCCACGGGCTCCGGCCACATTTCCAGGCGCCATCCGTCGGCGGCTTCGCTGGCAGGCTTACGAAGATGGGGACGCGGTGTCAGTGGCTTGGTGGTCCGGCAACCGACGGCGAACGTGCCCGACTCTCGCGGGAACGGAGTGTCAGATAGGCCCAGTACGTCGAGCAACTCGGCGAATGGATTGCCGGCTGGCTCCGTCACGATGTCTACGAGGACGAGGGAAGCACGATCCTGCAAGTATCCGGCACACCTGACCGCGAAGGAATGCCGGCCCTGCGGTGACTCCTTGTGCATAGGGGTGACGAACTCGATGACGCTGACAACTTGCATCGCCCGTTGATCGTCGTGGACGAGTACCTCGAAGCAGTCTTGCCCTGCAAACTGCGCGGGGACCGCCAGCCACGCGGGAGGGGGCACCCAGATCACGCGCCCGGCTTCGTCGTCTTCAGACAGAGCATAGTCCGGCTCGATGAACTCGCCGGTTTGTATCCGTGGGCTCGCGCGGTATCGCTTTGGTAGTACGCGGAGATTCAGTCGGAGCCACGGTCATGCAGGCCCAGGCGTGGAGGCAGCTTCCCCATTGGCGGCGGCGACGCAGTGGGTCGTGGAAGTGATCGCGCAGTGGCATGTCCTATTCCTCCTGGCTCCCTCTATTGTAACGGATGATCGTCCGTACTAATTCGTCTCCGCAATGTCCCGCACGCTCACTAGCTTCAGGCGGCCGAAGGGGTTGTGCATGGGGCCTCGGGCCAGGTTGGCGGGGCTGGCTTGCGCAACGCACTGAAAGCGCGGTCCGTCGAGGTCGGCAATGATATGACCGTCGTCCACCGGCTTCTCGCCCTCGGCCAGGTAACGAATCACCTCGACGATGTCAAAGCCGCCGGTCTCGACGTTGGCACGCTTCATCACGACGTTGCGCAAACCCAGCACGTGCATCCCCATCGTCCACACCTCCGCCTTGCCGTGGACGATGGCGACGAAGGCGAAGCTGAGCGCGTCCGGGCTGCCGTCGTCGGTCATGTCGAGCCAGTGTTGCCCGCCATGGGCGAGCGTGCTGTTGTCGATGAAGACGCCAGCGCCGCCGGCCCGCACCAGGGCCGCGCCGGCCTGCATCATCTTCCGGGCCGCCGGCAGCGAGCCGCCGGGACCGCTCAGGAAGGCGTTGACCGTGTAGCCTTTGACGGTCTTTAACTCCTCGGCCTGCGGCGGCTGGCGGCAGGACGTGCGAAAGATCTCGGCAAACTGATCGTCCGCCTGCGCGGCGCCGAATTCCACCTCCGTGCCATCCGGCAAGACCAGCGCCTCCGGCGTCAAGCGGCAGCCCGCGGGCAGGCGCTCGATCAATTCCCCGGGGTGGGCCCACTGGCCGGGGATGCGCAGGGCCACGGTCACGGGGGCGGGTGGGTCGTTCATTGGGAGCATGCTTCCCCCTTGCGGTGGGTGATGCGGTTAAGGCGTTATTTTCCGCGATGTTCTATCCGAAAGGAAGGGGTAATGAAGCGGTCAGGCTCTGCCCTGCCAGATGGCGGGATCACGCTTGCTGTGAAAGACGGCAAGGACTTCCAACCGGTCGGTGTGCGCCCTGTAGAACACGCAGTAGGGGAAGCGGGTCACGACCGCCTTGCGGATGTCAGCGAACACGGTCGCGTGCATCAGGGCATTCGCCGAAATTCGATCGAACACCCGCTGGACTCGGGTCACGAAATCCACGCCCAGGCCCGCGCTGTCCTTCGTAATAATCGAAGGCCTCATCGAACTCGGCCAGGGCCTCGTCGCGGAGGACGACGGGGAGCCTCACTGTCGCGCCCTCGCCAGGGCCCGGGCCTTAATGACCTCCCAGGGTGTGACGGCGTCGGGGCGGGCGATGCTGTCCGCCAGCCGCCGCTCCAGCTCCTGGCGCTGGCCCTCCGAAAGAGGAGCCCGCTCTATTTCCTCGGCCACGCTGTTCCAAATGGCCTCGGCCAGCACGAGGCGGTCTTCGGAACTGAGTCGATCAATCCCGAGTTCTTCCAGCGTCGGACTCATGACAGGAACTCCGCGGGACCGGGCGACACCATGAGCGTATCAGGCAAGCCGCCTCTCGACCAAGAGCCGCGGACCCGGGTAGGGCGGCGTGGCGCCAACGGTCCGGGTTCTGCGGACAAAGCGCAGTGGTCTGGGAGGATTGGGGACAGCAACCCCCGCGGCGCCGCGCCTCGCTCTGGCGTGATCGGCCACGGTTCATTTTCTCAAGCGGGGGGGGGTCATAAAGCTGTCCGGCCATACCTCACCACTTTATCAGCGAGTATCCGTCCCAACCGTAGGACCGCTCTTTCCTAGTCGCGGACTCGCGAACGATAATCTCGCATTGGGCCAGGTCATTGGGCGAATCGACCAGCAGCTTGACAAACTCCGTTTGAAAATCGGGGATCTTAATGTCCAATGCCGCAAAGTACACTCGATCTGGTCCAAATACGACGGCGCCATGCGCCAATGTCGTTCCGGCTTCATCCGACAGCTTGATTTTGTAGCCAAACTCGTTTGCGTCGCCCGAAAAAACCTTGCCCTCAAGCTCCAAAGACCCAGCGGTGATGAAGTTGAGCCTTGCCGTGATCCACGAGGCAATTTCGCGGTCGGTCATCTTCGAGAGTGGTGGGTGCGCCGTTTTCGGCGCTTCAAGCAAAGGAGCGTTGGCTCGTTCCTGACTACCCATCGGCAGAGCGCCCGCGGTCAACCCCCATTGAAGGCCGCCAAATTGGAATTTGAGGCGCATCGTACTACCGGATGTCTTGAAGCCGAATGTTTTATTCTGCGCAAGCACCGCCCCGTCTGTTTAGAGCGCCGCTGCGCGCTGAGCCCGCCACCACCACGTACCCCTCAGCCCACTGATCCTGATCGACACGGTACTCGTCGATGTGGAACCCGTCCGGGGCGTCCGCGAAACCAGGCAGGCGGCCCAGGCGCGCCACTGCCGCCTGAGCCTTCTCGCGTGAGGAGTACACGCCGATGAATTTGACATTCTCGTCGCCGTGTTCCCGCGAATGGACGTGCTGCAGCACAAAAACGCTCGCCATTGTTCGCCTCCCCTTCTCACTCGAACGCCCGGTCACCCCACTTCTTGATCTTGTTGAACTCGCTACCTGGTCCGGTTGGGTAGTTCCCGGCCCCGT
Organism: uncultured Planctomycetota bacterium; assembly: GCA_963827935.1. Taxonomy (GTDB): domain Bacteria; phylum Planctomycetota; class Planctomycetia; order Gemmatales; family Gemmataceae; genus DATFNV01. The sequence goes on from CAWHCN010000011.1 coordinate 1,128,439, forward strand.
ACTTATCATCGAGCAAGCGCCTGGCGAAGTCACGGCCGTTCTCGGTTGTCAGGGGCCGTTCGCCTTGCGCCCAACTCGGCACGTCATCAGCCGCCTCTTTGCCGCTCAGCCCCGACTTCTTATTCTTGTGCATCGTGGACGCCCGGTCACAGCAGCCGTTATCCAGCGAGAATTCACAATACCAGACCACGTCTCGCACCGCCCTCTGCGGCGGAATCGCCAACAGACCAGATGCCACGCCGCCTGTCAAGCACTGCTGTCCGCTTTGGCCTTTGTCGGTCTGATTCAAGGGATTCGCAGCACCCGCGCCGGCTCCCATGTGCTCTCCCCTGCCGGCGGCCGACCGTGGTAGGATGCGCGTCATGCGATATTCTCTGTCAACCGGCATCGGGAAACTCGCCGGGGCCTCATCCCGGCGCGTGCGTAAGCGTTGGCGGTATGGCGGTAAAGAAATAAGTCGTTGCCCAGTAATGGCTTGCTATACCGCCAATCCTTTACCGCCAACTGCATTTGGCGGCAAAGAAATGGCGGTAAAGAACGGCCGGCGGGGGTGAAGAGATCTGCCAAGCAGTGCGTGGGTAGATAGGAGACGCGGAGACCGGGCCAGTCCCTGGGTGGACCTCGCTTCCCGCTCGGGGATCGGTGCGATACACTGGACACGCCCCACCCCGCCACCGAGCCGCACCATGCCCCCACGCCATCCCCGACCCGCCGCACTCCACGGCCCCTGGCTCGCCTTCCTCGGCTCCGTCGTCCTCTTCCTCGTCCTGGTCGGCCTGCTCCTCTGGCCATCGGGCGACAGGGCCCAGACGCAGGGGCCGATCGTCATCTTCTGCGCCGCCGGCATCAAGCCGGTCGTCGAAGCGGTCGCCAAGGAATACGAACAGAAATACGGCGTGGCGGTGCGGCCAGACTACGGCGGGTCGCAGGCGTTGCTCACCCGGCTGATCGAAAGCAACGGCGAGGCCGGCAGCCCCGACCTGTACCTGCCGGCGGACGAGAGCTACATCCAGATCGGCCGGCAGCGCGGGCTGCTGGCGGAGAACATCCCCCTGGCGCGGATGCAGCCGGTCCTCGCCGTGGCCACGGGCAACCCCAAGAAGATCGCCAGCCTGGACGACTTGCTGAAGCCCGGCATCCGGTTGGCGCAGGCCAATCCCGATGTGGCCGCCATCGGCAAGGTCACCCGCGACACGCTCCGCAAGACGGGCCGATGGGATGAAATCAATGGCCACACGACGGTGTCGATGGCCACGGTTGTCGAGGCGGCCAACGCGATCCAGGCCGGCACGGTGGATGCGGGCTTCGTCTGGGATTCCACGGTGGCCCAGGTGCCGGGCCTGCAGGCGGTCCATCTGCCGCAGTTCGAGGGTGTCTGGTCGGGCGTCTCGGTGTCGGTGACAGCGACGTGCCGGCAACCGGCGGCGGCCCTGCACTTCGCCCGCTACCTGGCCGCTCGCGACCGGGGTCTGTTGCAGTTCGAGGAGAACGGCTTCGCCGTGGTGCCGGGCGATGAATGGGCCGAACAGCCAGAACTCGTCCTCTACGGCGGGGCCATGCTCCAGCGGGCCGTCGAGCCGACCATCAAGGACTTTGTGCGCCGCGAAGGGGTGAAGGTCGTAACCAAGTACCTCGGCTGCGGCATCCTTGTTGCCGACATGAAGAGCGGACAACGGCCCGACGCCTATTTCGCCTGCGACAAGTCGTTCATGGACCAGGTCGCCGACCTGTTCGTGGATAGCCAGGACATTTCCACCAATCGCATTGTCATCATCGTCCGCAAGGGGAACCCGCACGGCATCAAGGCGCTCGACGACCTGGCCCGGCCGGGGCTGCGCGTCGGCGTCGGACATGAGAAGCAGTGCGCCCTGGGGGCGCTGACGCAGAAGGCTCTGGAGCAGGGGCGCGTCAAGGCGGAGGTCATGGAGAACGTCAAGGTGCAGTCGCCCGCCGGCGACATGCTCGTCAACCAGATGCTGACCGGATCGCTCGACGCCGTGGTGGCCTACATCAGCAACATGACCGGACACGAAGACGAGCTGGAGGCGGTGCCCATCGATGTGCCGTGCGCCCTGGCGGTGCAGCCGGTCGCCGTGGGTCGAGAGTCGAAATATCCGGAACTGACGCGCCGGCTGCTGGCGGCGCTGCGCTCGGCATCGTCCAGGGAACGGTTTGAGGCGAACGGCTTCCACTGGAAGGCTCCTGCTCCCCCCTCGCCCCCGCCGCGGGGGAGAGGGGTTGGGGGTGAGGGGGAGAAGACAAAGCCCCTCACCCCCAACCCCTCTCCCCGGAGTACCGGGGAGAGGGGAGAGAAGGCGCCATGAGCGAGGTTCCGCCGCCGCGCCGGGTTCGTGGCGATGCTCCCTTCCTGCTCACGATGACGGTCATCGGCGGCCTGTACGTTGCCCTGATTGTGGGCATGCTAGCGGCCGACGTCTCCTTCCTGGTGCGCGACGGCCCGAATACGCCCTGGGGCTGGGTGGCCAGCCTGGGCCGGCACTTTGCCCGCACACTCGGCTCGCCGGAGATCCGGTTTGCCATCCGCCTGAGCCTGATCTCCTGCACGCTGACGGCCATCCTGTCGCTGTGGGTGGCGGTGCCGCTGGGCTACCTGATGTCGCGCTACCAGTTTCGCGGCAAATGGCTGCTCGACACGCTGCTCGACATTCCCATTGTGTTGCCGCCGCTGGTCATCGGCCTCAGCTTGCTCCTGCTCTTCCACGTACCGATCGCCGGCAAGTCCCTCGAATCACGCTTGCAGGAGACCTTTCATGTAGCCGTGACCTACCACCAGCCGAGCGTGGTGCTGGCCCAGTTTGCCGTGGCCTGCGCCTTCGCGGTACGGACCATGCGGGTGACTTTCGACGGCCTGTCGCCGCGGCACGAGCAGGTGGCGTTGACCCTGGGCTGCACGCGGGCGCAGGCCTTCTGGCAGGTGGTCCTGCCATCGGCCCGGCGCGGCATGGTGACGGCGGCCACGCTGGCCTGGGCGCGGGCCCTGGGCGAGTTCGGACCGATCCTCGTCTTCAGCGGGGCCACGCGGCTGCGCACCGAGGTGCTACCGACGACGGTCTTCCTGGAATTATCGGTCGGCAACCTGCAAGCGGCGGTGGCGGTGTCGCTCTTCATGGTGGTGGCCGCGGTGATTGTCCTGGTTGTGGTGCGGGTGTATGGTATGGAAGCGCCGGTGGCGAAGATGAAATGAGGAGGGCGATGCCGATGACGACACTCAAAGACTTCCTTGGGCTAGAAGCCGACAAGTGGAATGCGGAGGCGCGGAAGCGCGAGACAACGCGGAACGAGTGGCTCGATGCGGTGCGGCGGCTGCTCGATCAGATACAACAGTGGTTGAAGGAAGCCGATAGCCGCGGAGTGCTGGAAAAAATTCCAACTACAGTGGAGATCGGAGAACTAGAATTAGGTTACTATCAAGCCCCCAGTCTCACGATCCGACTGGGCGGGCGCGAGGTCCGGATCGAGCCCGTGGCGTATCGAGCCTTGGGACCGCTTCGTGCCTCCGAGAAGGCGGAAGGGATGCTTCGAGTTACCGACGGAGCCAGCCGCTATGATCTCTACCGTTATGTCAGGCCTAATGGGGAAGAGTGGCTGACGGTTGATGATAAGGACTACTCCGCGACACCATTCAGTCGGGCGCGGTTCGAAGAGATGCTCGTGAGACTCTTCAAATGACCACGCTCGAAGATGCCTGGGAGTGGTATCGCGCGACGTATCGCCACCTGCGGCGTTCGGAGCGGTTGGCCCGGCTTTACTGGAACGATCTGCCCTGGGACGGCTCCCTTGGCCGAGATGAATCGTTCCGCGATCTGAGGGGGCAGGAAGTCGAGTCGGAGGCCGCCGTCGCCTTGTCTTACCTCCAGGATCTGGCCATCGTCGTGTTGTTCTCGGTGTTCGAGGCCGAAGTGCGCGGGCACATCCTTGCCGAGGTCAAGAGGGAAGCGGAATTGTTGCGGCATCGCACCTTGATCGCCGCTGCGGCAGATACGCTGGAGAGAATTGCCGAAGGGAGCTTTTTTCACATCCTCCAACCCTTCAAGGATGCCGATGCTGATCTGGTCGAGCAGGTCAATCAGGTGAGGCGGTATCGGAACTGGGTGGCCCACGGGCGGCAGAATCAACCGACTGAACGAGTGACGCCGGAGCTTGCTTACGAACGATTGTCCCGCTTTCTTGCCGTGATGCGAATGCCTTCCGGGGTGCCGGCATCTGAGGAGCCTGCGCCGCCATGATCGCCCTCGAAAACCTCGCACTCCGGGCCGGCGCGTTCGCCCTCGACGGCGTCTCCTTCCGCGTCGAGACGGGGCAGTACGCTGTCCTCATGGGCAAGACCGGCGCGGGCAAGACGACACTGCTGGAGGCGGTCGCCGGGCTGAAGCCGGTCCGCGCAGGGCGCGTCCTGCTGATGGGGCGCGACGTGACCGCGCTCAAGGCGGCGGAGCGTGGCGTCGGCTACCTGCCCCAGGACCTCGCCCTCTTTCCGACCATGACCGTCCGCGAGCACCTGGAATTTGCCCTGCGCCTGCGGCGCTGGTCCAACGGCGCTGTGGCCGGGCGCGTCGCGGAATTGGCGGAACTCCTCGGCATCGGGCACTTGCTTCCTCGGCGCCCCGAAGGCCTCAGCGGCGGGGAGGCGCAGCGCGTCGCCCTGGGGCGAGCCCTGTCGTTCCACCCGCGCGTGCTCCTGCTTGATGAGCCGCTCAGCGCCCTGGACGACGAGACCCGGCAACAGATGTACGCCTTGTTGCGCACCGTGCAGCGGCAGACCGGAGTGACGGCCCTCCACGTCACGCACAACCTGAGTGAAGCGAAGGCCCTGGCGGATCGCCTGATCGTCCTCAAGGACGGCGTCATTTTCGAAGGTAAGCCAAAGGAGTAGTGGCAGATGCAAGTCACGGTGCGTTACATGGCCCAGCTCCGCTCGGCCGCGGGGCTGGCCGGCGAGAGCATCGAAGTGCCCGGCCCCGCGACGGCCTTCGACATAGTCCAGCAGGTGGCGGCGCGGCACGGCGAAGCTCTCCGGCGCCTGCTGCTGGCAGCCGATGGACGGCCTCAGCCGGCGGTGCTGGTCTTCGTTGGCGACGAACAGGTCCTTCCCGCGGATGCCCTTCCTCTGCAGGAGGGCGACGTGGTCACGCTGCTGTCACCGGTCGCAGGGGGATCGCAGCCATGACACCGGGCCAACCGCTGACGGAGGCCGAGCGCGAGCGCTTCCAGTGGCAGCTCTGGGTGCCAGGGTTCGGCGAGGAGGGGCAGCGCCGGCTCAAGGGGGCCTCGGTGCTGGTGTCGCGCGTAGGCGGGGTGGGCGGTTCGGTCGCCTACCAGCTGGCGGCCGCGGGCGTCGGCCGGCTCGTCCTGGCCCACGCCGGCAACCTGCGCCTCAATGACCTGAACCGGCAACTTCTGATGAGCACCGACGGCGTCGGCACCCCGCGTGCCGACCTGGCCGCCCGCCGTCTCCGGGAGCTGAATCCGACGCTGGAGATCGAGCCGGTCGGCGAGAACATCAGCGCGGCCAACGTGGAGCGGCTCGTCGGCGGGGTCGATCTGGTGGCCGTCTGTGCCCCGACCTTTCCCGAGCGCCTGCTGATGAACGCCGTCGCGGTGCGGCAGGGAAAACCGCTGGTCGATTGCGCCATGTACGAAATGCAGGCCCAGCTGACAACCGTGATACCGGGCCTAACGCCCTGCCTGGCCTGCCTCTATCCCGCCGAGCCGCCGCACTGGAAACGGGAGTTTCCGGTCTTTGGGGCCGTGGCCGGGGCGGTCGGCTGCCTCGGGGCAATGGAGGTCATCAAGGTCCTGGCGGGGCTGGGTCAGCCGCTGGCCGGCCAGATGCTCCTGGCCGACCTGGGCGAGATGAGCTTCCAGAAGGTCGTCCTGAAACGCCGCCCGGATTGCCCGGTGTGTGGACGCCATCCCTAGGATCCGGCCCGCGATGGGAATGACGCACGGATAGACGGTCACTCCAGGCTTGAAATCACATCAAGGTGCGGCCCCTCGGGCGTCATGCTCACATCGAAATTGAGGATCATCCTCGTGTTGCTGGCGTAGCGTGTGAGCTTCCAGTCGATCATCCTCTCGAACAGTGCCGCGAATCCGGGGCGGAGGTCCTGCGGCAAGGGTTCGGTGATATCCTGCACACACTGGGAACGTTCTTTTTTCGACATGAAACCAGCATTCCAGGCCAGGGCGGCAATGGCCACGGTCTTCTTCAGTTCGTCCAGGGTCGTCCATTCCAACCCAAATGGCTCGATGAATTCCATGAGCACCTCGGACATCTTGCGGCCACCCGGCGGGGCACCCCAAATGACCTTGGCGTTACCCAGTCCCGGAGGAAGTTGCATCGGCCGCGCCAGTTGGCTTGGGTTCTTGCATTTCCGCTTCTGCTTCTGCCTGCTCTTGCGTCCCATGAGCCTGTTACCTCCTTGACCTTCCTGAGGACCCAGCGCCATTATAGCGACCGCTCGGCGTTCGCCGCCGCCGCGTGCGCGGGTGACGAAACGAACGGGACCGGCTTGTCCGACGGGATGCGTGGCCCTAACTCTTCACCATCACGCTCTGCGGCCCGTAGACGAGGCTGTCGCCGGATGGCAGCTTGGCGGCGGCGAACTGGCCCGAGCGCGAGCCAAAGGTCAAGATGGTGAGCAGATCGCCCGGGGGCGGCAGGAAGCCATCCAGCGGGATCACGTCAAGGGCGCCGGCCAGGGTCGCCAGGCCGGAGATCATCAGTTCGTCGATGGCGGTGGCGCTCGCCAGGCCGATGGTCAGGCTGCCGCTCTTCGTCTGCATGTAGTTACCGATAATGGTCAGCGTGCCGACGGCGGCGGCGCTGCCGGGACTCACCAGGCCGGAGTTAATCACGTTGGTGCTGATCGTGCCGGCGCCGGCGAGGGTGGCTCCGGGATTGATGGTGAGGCCCGCTCCGCCCACCGCCACAACGGAGGGTGCCTTGGCGAGAAGCAGGGTGCCGGCGTTGACCACGGTAGTGCCGGCGTAGAGGTTGGGCGCGGGATTGGAGAAGGTGAGCGTGCCCGGGCCGTTCTTGACCAGGCCGCCGGCGCCGGTGAGCAGGCCGCCAAAGTCGAATCCGCCCGCGGCATTGACGGTCAGGAGATACCCCTCGTTGCTGATTTCAGCCCGGGTGGTCAGCGAGGAGCCGGCCAGGCTGGTCATGGTGGTGTTGCCACTCAGCTTCATGGGCCCCTGCCAGGTGTTGTTGCCGGCCATGTTCTCCAGGGCGCCGATGCCGCCGACGCCCGTCCCGCTGAGGGCCAGGGGGTCCAGGGCATAGAGGCCGGAGGCCCAAAGCTGGAGCGTGGCCCCGGCGTCCACCCCGGTGCCGCGACCGCCGTTGATGGGGGCGCCGGTCAGGGCGTTCACGTTGTCCACGGCCAGGATGCCGCTAACCACAGTGGTGTACCCCTCGAAGGAATCAGGGCCGGCCAGGACCACGGTGCCGCTCCCCTCGATCGACATATTGCTGCTGAAGGGGCCGGTGATGACTCCGTTGGCGAGTTCGGCCGCGGAGGGAGCAGCACCGATGGTAAGCATCGTTCCCGCGCGGGTGCCGATGGCGGTGCTGCTGGCCAGGGCCACGGGGCCGTTCCAGGTGTCGTTGCCGCTCACGGCTTGCAGAGCGCCCGCGCCATTGACGCCGAAGCCATTGAGCCTCAAGGCGTCGGCGGCGCCGATCGTCAGGCCGCCCGCCAGCTCCAGGGTGCCACCGCTGTCCACCGTCGTCGCGCTGCTGAGGGCGGTGGCGTTGGCGACGATCAGGGTGCCCGATTGCACCTCCGTGCTGCCGCTGAACGTGTCCGGAGCGGTGTCGGCGAGGGTGACGCTGCCGGTCCCCGCCACGGCCAGCCCCCCGAGCCGGTGACGCAGGGGCCGTTGAAGACCACGCTGCCGGCGGTGGTCACGGTCAGCAGGTTGCCGCTGTTATTGAGGCCACCGGCCAGGGTGAGGGTCGTGCCGGAGACGGTGTCGGCGATGGTCTCAGCGGCGGAAAACAGCAGTGGCAGGGCCACGGTGTTGACGCCGGACGTGTTCTCGGCCAGCAGGCCAGCCTGCAGCGCGACGCCGTTGCCGCTGATCCGATAGCCGTTGCCGCCGATGGTGATGGAGGCGAACTCGGTGCCGGAGGCGTAGTCGTTGATCGAGACGGTCTTGACGGCGTTGGTCGGGAAGTAGAGTGGGTCGCCGGCTCGAGGGGCGACGTGGGTCGCCCAGTTCAGCCCGTTGGACCAGTAGGCATTGGCAGCGGCGCCGGTCCAGATATCCGCGCCGGAGGCACCGTCGGACCGCCGGGGCCCGGCGGCGGAGCCGTGTCGACGATGGTCAGGTCGTGCGGGTCGCGGCGAAGGGTCAGCACGCGCCGCATGGGCAGATCGACCGTGCCGAAGCTGCCGGAGGCGATGCCGAAGGTCATGATTTCGAACTGGTTGCCGCCTACCGGCTGGAAGCCCCCCTGCAGGCCCACCGTGAGCGTCCCGGCCAGGGTGGCGTTGCCGGAGACAGCCAACTGGTCGATGGCGCTGGTGCTCGCCAGGGCCAGTTTCAAGGTGGCGGTGCCAGCCTGGGTGTAGTTGCCGCGGACAGACAGCGTGCCGACGGTGCCGTCCCCGTCGATCTCAACCTCACCATTGTTGACCAGGTTGCCGTTGATCGTCAGGGCGTTATCGCCGGCGGTGGCGAAGTCGAGGGTGGCCCCATTGCCGACGGTGACACTGCCGCTGCCTAGGGCCTCGGGGCTGGCGGTGGCCAGCGTGCCGGCGGACATTAGGGTCGGCCCGGCGTAGCTGTTGTTTCCGGACAGCCGCATCGTGCCCGCGCCGGTCTTGAGCAGCTCCGCGCCGGCGACGCCGCTGACGGTGGCCGAAACATCCAGATCCGTCCCCGCCGATCCACTGGCGATCGTGAAGGTCCGGGGGACGGCGCTGGTCCCGAGCGACAGGTTGCCCTCGACCTGCGCGGTCGTCGTGCTAGCCAGGGTCGTGACATTGCCGTTGAGGGTCAGCAGGCCCGTGCCGGTGGTGAAATAGCCGCCGCTCATGGTCAATGAGCCGATGGTGTCGTTGAAACCGTCGAGGTCAACCAACCCGTCGGCGTAAATGGTCACAGACGACGAGTTGCTGATCTGGTTGTTCTGATCGAAGCGCACCACGTCGTTCTGGTTCGGGCCGGGGCCGTCGCCCGCCACCAGGTTGCCGACAATGGCGCTCCCTTCGGCAGCATCCAGAAACAGAACGCCGGCGGCGAGGACCGTCGTCACGCCGGTGTACCTGTCCGGCGTGCTGTTTTGCAGGTAGAGCTTACCGGTGAAGCCGTTCCCCTCCAGGGTGAGTCCGCCGGACCCGATGATGGTCTTGCCGGTGAACAGGACGTTGCCGCCGGTTTGCACGGTCAGGAGATAGCCGTTGTTGTTGATGGTCCCCGCCAGGTTCAGGTTGCCGGCATCATCCATGAAGGTCTGGGCGGCAGCGAGCGTGATGTCCAAGGCCACGGTGTTGAGCCCGCTGACATTGGTCACGCCGTCCTGCAGCGTCACAGCATTCCCCTGGATCTGGTAGCCGTCGCCGGAGATCTGGATCGTATTGAACAGGGTGCCGGCCGCGTAGTCGTTGTTGGCCAGGTGGGTCTTGGCGGTTGGGGCACTGGGGAAGATCAGGAGATCGCCGGCCTGGGGGGCGACCTCACTCTGCCAGTTGAGCGGGTCAGACCAGTTGTCGTTGGGGTTGGGGTTGGCGTGGCTGGCGATGGCGCCGGCGCCCGTCCAGGTGTCGGTGGCCAGAACGAGGCGCGGCTCCAGCACTTCCACCGCCAGGGTGGGACGCCGGTGGCGGCGATGGTTCGCTCCGCGGCGGGCAGCGGGTAGGAAGGAAAGCCGGTTCAGCAGTCGCGGCAGCGGAGAAAACATGGTCCCATTCCTCGCCTGGGTTAAGCCGCCGTTCCGCGGCCGGATGTGACAACGAGGCCTTGAAGCCCTCTATTCTTCAAGCGGGGATTGTCGCGAAGGGGAGCGCGCGAGCGGGGAGTGTACGACCCGGAGGTATTTCGCCGGCGAATGGCGCGTGGCCGCCGCTTACACATTCCCCGATATTCGATGGACAGGGCCTGTGCTGGCAGAGTAGCATCCCACCATTCAAGCAACGGCGACACTCACGAGATGGTCTTGATGTCCTCCGTCGATCCCGAAACGCGCGATTTGCTGGCGTTGCACCTGCTGCCGGGGCTTGGCCCCCGCTTGACAGCCGCCCTCCTGCAGCGATTTGGGTCGGCCGGTGCCGTGCTGGTGGCCGCGGCGGCGCAGCTTCGCGAGGTGCCGCACATCGGTCCCAAAATCTCCGAGGACCTGTGCCAGGCCATGGGCTCGATTGATGTGGATGCCGAGTTGGCACTGATCGCGCAACATGGCGTGCAGCTGCGTCGGCTGGGGGAAGCCGACTATCCCACCGCGCTGGCCGCGATCCAAAACCCGCCACACCTCCTTTATGTCCGCGGCAGCCTCGAACCAGGAGATACCCGGGCCATCGCGCTGGTCGGCTCGCGGCACTACACCGGCTACGGGCGACGGGTAGCGGAACGCCTGGCGGCGGACCTGGCACGGGCCGGGTACACGATCGTCTCGGGATTGGCCCGCGGCATCGACGGCATCGCCCACCGGGCGGCGCTGGAGGCGGGTGGACGCACGTTGGCGGTGTTGGCCGGCGGGCTGTCGCGGATCTACCCCCCGGAACACGCCGACCTCGCTGCCGCGGTGGCCGCCGCCGGGGCTCTTATCGGCGAAAATCCGATGACCACCGAGCCGTCTCCCGGCACCTTTCCGGCCCGCAACCGGATCATCAGCGGGCTGTCGCGAGCCGTTGTGATCATCGAGGCCGGCGAGAAAAGCGGCACGCTCATCACCGCCGAGCACGCCCTGGAGCAGGGCCGGGCCGTGTTCGCCGTGCCCGGTCCGGTCGATAGCTCCACCAGTATCGGTACTAACGAGTTGATTCGGGAGGGGGCGATCCTGGTCCGAAACGCGGCCGACATCATCGCGGAGCTGGAAGGCGGGCTTCGGGAAACGAGTCCCGCGCCACGGACGCCCCCGCCGGACCTGGACGACGTGCAACGGCGGCTGTGGGACTTCCTCGCGGAAGGGGCTCGGCACCTCGACGAAATGGCGCAGCGGCTGGGCTTGCCCATCCCGCAGTTGAGCGGGGCGCTGCTGACTATGGAGATGAAAAGAGTCGTCCGGCGCCTGCCGGGAAACCGCTACGAGCGCTGCTGAAGCCGCCGTCCGGTGGGCGGCGGCTAACCGGACCCTTCGGGAGGGAAATTGCGGAATCGGTCGGGTCTCTCATGGACTTTTCATTGGCGCCGCGGTAGGCTGTATGACTCAACCGGGTTAAGTAGGATGCGCTGCCCTCTCCCGCACAGACCGCGCCGTTGGCCGACTCGCTTGCCGAGGAATCTATGCAGCTTCTGCAACGCCTGCTCGAACAGGGCTTGCTGACCGAGGACGATGTGCCGCGCATCAACGAGGCGCAGCGCCGCCGCTCCCACCAAGGCCCTCCATGAAGTGGTCATCGAAAAGGGGTTCGCCAAGGAGGACAAGGTCCTGGCGGCCCTGGCCGAAGAGTTCGGCATGGAGTTGGTCGACCTGTCCAACGTGACCGTCGATCCGGAAACCCTCGAGGCGATGCCGCTCAAACTCGTCCATCGCCGAACCCTGATGCCCCTGGCGCGAAACAACGGCACGCTCATCGTCGCCACCGGCGATCCGTTCGAACGTCAACTCCCTGGACGAGCTGCAAACGCTGACCGGATTGCACGTCCAGTCGGTGCTGGCCAGCCCGCGCGAGATTCAGCGGCTCATCAAGACGCATTTCGGCGTGGGCGGCGAAACCGTCAGTGCCATGGTCCAGGATCGGGCCAAGGACGAAATCGAGTTGCTGGAAGAGCTGGAGGTGGACGACAGCGAGGCGGCCAAAATGGCCCAGGAGGCCAGCGTCGTCAAGCTGGTCAACGAAATCCTCATCGAGGCCACCAACGAGCGCGCCAGCGACGTACACATCGAGCCGGAAGAGCACGGGCTGCGCGTGCGCTATCGCATCGACGGCCTGCTTCAGATCCAGACGTTGCACCAGGACATCAACCGGTTCACGTCGGCCATCATCAGCCGCATCAAGATCCTATCCCGGCTGAACATCGCCGAGAAGCGCCTGCCGCAGGATGGCCGCATCAAGATGCGCGTCAGCGGCCGCGAGGTCGACGTCCGCGTCTCCATCATCCCCATGTCGCACGGCGAAGGCATCGTCATGCGTCTGCTCGACAAGGGACGCATGGTCTTCAACCTCGCCAACGTCGGCATGATGCAGGACACGTACAAGACCTTCAAGCAGCTGATCGACCGGCCGCACGGCATCCTCCTGGTCACGGGACCCACCGGGTCCGGCAAGAGCACCACGCTCTACTCGGCCCTCAACGAAATCAAGGACGAGACGCTCAAGATCATCACCGTTGAGGACCCGGTCGAATACGTGCAGGATGGCATCAGCCAGATTCAGGTACACCACAAAATTGGCCTCAGCTTCGCCCATGCCCTGCGCAGCATCCTGCGTCACGACCCCGACGTGGTGCTGATCGGCGAAATGCGCGACCAGGAGACGGCCCAGAGCGCCATCCAGGCCTCGCTGACCGGCCACCTGGTGTTCAGCACCTTGCACACCAACGATGCCCCCAGCGCGTTTACTCGCCTCATCGACATGGGGATCGAGCCGTTCCTGGTGGCCAGCACCGTGGAAGGCGTGATGGCCCAGCGGCTGGTGCGGACGATCTGCCCCGAGTGCAAAGTGCAATACACGCCGCACGTCGACGACCTGCCGATCGACTTTCCGTTGCCGGCTCCCAAGACGGCGCCGACCCTGTGGAAGGGTGCGGGCTGCCGGGCTTGCCGCCAGAGCGGCTACCGCGGCCGGACCGGCATCTACGAGCTGATGGTCACCGTCAACGTCATCCGCGATCTCGTCGTGCAACGGGTCAACGCCGGCCTGATTCGTCACGAGGCCATCAAGGGCGGCATGATCACCCTGCGCAAGGACGGCTGGCGCAAGGTGCAGCAAGGGATCACCACGATCGAGGAAGTGGCACGGACAACAGCGGGCGATATTATCGCCTAAGAACGTAATCCACAGATGACCAGATGATACAGATATGAAGGAAGGATGAGTCACCCGCCGCTGCCTGGCGGTATTCTGGGGCAGACAACGACAGATACACTGGACACCGGCTTTGTCTGCGTTTGTCTTCATCTGTGCCATCTGTTTCATCTGTGGATAACTGATTTCGAGTGACGCCATGCCGGATTTCACCTACACCGCCCTGGCCCAGACCGGGGCCCGGACGCAGGGAACGCTGACCGCGAACACCGAGCGCGAGGCGATGGCCATGCTCGATTCGCGCGGGCTGTTCCCGATCACGATCGCGCAGGCGAAGGGGGCGTCCATCGGGCGGCGCGGCGGGCGGCGGGTGAAGAGCCGGACTATGGCCGCGTTCTATGCGCAGCTGGCCGACCTGCTCCATTCCGGCGTGCCCATGCTCCGCTCCCTCGAAATCCTGGAACGACAATCGGGCCAGCCGGCCCTGTCCCAGGTGCTCCGCGACGTTCGCGCCCGGGTGGCCGACGGCACCAGCCTGGCCGAGGCCATGTCGCAGTACCCCAACGCCTTCACCGAGCTGGCCGTCAGCATGGTCCGCGCCGGCCAGGAGGGCGGCTTCCTCGAAGACGTTCTCAAGCGCATTGCCGAGTTCACCGAGCATCAGGAAGACCTCAAGGCCAAGGTCGTCGGTGCCCTGGCCTATCCCGTTTTCCTGGCCGCCATCGGCTTCATCGTGCTCAACGTCCTGGTCCTCTTTTTCGTGCCGAAGTTCGAAGTGATCTTCAAGAAGCTGGAAGAGCAGGGGCAGCTGCCGGTGTTGACGCAGATGGTCGTCGGCCTGAGCCACCTCATGTGGAGCTGGGGCTGGGCCGTGCTGCTCCTGGTGGCCCTGGGCGGGTGGTTATATCTCCGCTGGGCACGTTCGCCCGCCGGCCGCCTGGTGGTGGACGGCCTGCGCTGCGCATGCCGGGGATGGGGAAAATCTACCTGAGCCTGGCGCTGTCCCGGTTCACACGCATCCTTGGCACCCTCTTGCACAACGGCATTCCGATTCTGCTGTCGCTGCGTATCGCCAAGGATTCGACCGGCAACAAGGTGCTGGCCGACGCCATCGACAAGTCGGCCGAACACATCAAGGCCGGTGAGAAGCTGGCGAAACCACTGACTGCCTGTCACCACTTCCCCCGCGACGTGGTCGAAATGATCGCCGTCGGCGAAGAGAGCAATAACCTCGACAAGGTGCTCGTGGATATTGCGGAGACGCTGGAGAAACGGACGACACGCAACCTGGACCTGTTCGTTCGTCTCCTGGAGCCGTTAATGCTGCTCGTCATGGCGGGCGTGACGCTGGTTGTCGTGCTTGCCCTGCTGATGCCCGTGTTCAAGATGGGCCAAACAGTCAAATAGCCGCGGCGGATTGGGCCGTTAGCGGTTGGTTACTCATCAGTCTTTAATGGGGCGCGCGGGTAGACTAGAACGGTTTGCCGCCGTGCCCCCGAGGAGGACCAGACCATGATCGTGACACAGAGAACTCATTTGCAGAGGCGTGCTGGCCGCCGCAGCGGCTTCACGCTCATGGAAGTCATGGTGGTTGCCGCCATCCTTGTCATCCTGGCAGGGGTCGGCAGCATTGCGCTGTTCAGCTACCTCGAAACCGCCAGGGAAAAGGCCGCCGCCATCACCATCCACAAGATCGAAGAAGCGGCCAGCGACTACAAGGTCAATCACGGGCAGTTCCCCGAGAACCTTCAGGTTTTGGCCCAGCGCGAAGGCACCAAGCCGGCCAAGCTGGAAGAGACGGACCTGCTCGATCCGTGGGGCAATCCCTGGGTCTACGAGCCGCAGACGCTCAGCCTAACCGGTCGGCCGAGGATCTCGGTTGCCAATCCCCCCAGCGGGACGCCGATCGCGAACTGGTAACTTCTGACCCCAGTGGGCTCATCCGGGGGTGGTTTGCCGCCCCCGGCGGGGAGGGTTTGCCGTGCGTCATCGCAGCCGCCGGGCCTACACGCTGATGGAAGTGATGCTGGTCATGGCCGTGATGGTCATGTTCGCGGCGATCGGCTACCCGGCCATCGACAGCCTTTATTCCGGCGTCAAGGTGGACGCCGCCTCTGACGCCGTCCGCACGGCCTGGAGCGAGGCCAAGACCCACGCCGTCAACGAGGGGCGTGCTTATCGGTTCGCGGTGGTTCCCGGCAAGGGGAACTACCGCGTGGCTCCCGATGGCTCCGACTACTGGTCGGGCAGCGCGCCGCCACAGGCCGACCCGGACAACCCCGCGATTGTGCTGGAAAACGCCCTTCCCAAGGGAATCGTCTTCACCCTGAACGACGCCACCGCGGGGCCCACCGACGGGGACACGGCGTTGCCGGAAGGCGGCGTTAGCTCGGGCCAGTGGAGCACGGTGGCCACCTTCCTGCCCGACGGCACGGCGGACGACGATGTGAAGATTACCCTGCAGATGGACGGCTCGCGGCCCACCATCATCTCGCTGCGCTCCCTGACGGGCGCGGTGACCGTTCAGCGTGGAGAATAGCCGCCATGTTGCTTCCCACTCGCCCCACCCAGCAGCGCCCGGGCCTGTCGCTCCTGGAAGTGCTGGTCGCCCTGGCCATTTTCCTGATGAGCTTCATTGCCATCGGCCGGCTCGTCACCCTGGCCAGCGACAGCGCCCTGGAAGTGCAATACCAGAGCCAGGCGGCGCGGCTGGCGCAGTCCAAGCTCAACGAAGTCGTCGCCGGCATCGTGCCCGTCGAGGGCGGTGGGTCCGGCAGCTTCGACGAAGATCCCGACTGGCAGTGGACCGTCGAAAGCGACCAGAACAGCTCCATCACCGGGCTGTGGACCGTCACCGTGACCGTGACCCGCCCGATGCCAGGCGGCAGTGATATCTCCTCCTCGATTTCGTCCATGATCCTCGACCCGACTATGCGTGGCAGCGTCTTCGACCAGGTGACCGTGACCGGCGTGGGCGATACCGCCTCGACGGTAACGCCGAGTACGTCGTCTTCTCAGGGCACAGCGACGCCAGCGGGCGGGGCAACGGGGGCGAAGCCGGCCGGCGGTGCGAGCAAGGGTGGCGGTGCGAGCAAGGGTGGCGGTGCACCCAAGGGCGGTGGTGCATCCAAGGGCTCCGCGCCGCGCCCGCCAAGGGCTCCGCGCCCGCGCCCGCCAAGGGCTCCGCGCCGCGCCCGCTAAGGGCTCTGCGCCGCGCCCGCCAAGGGCTCCGCGCCCGCGCCCGCCAAGAGCGGCGGCAAATCGTAAAGGACACCGCGATGCGAATCAGGTTGCTCTCCGTCCCGCGTTCGGCGTTCACGCTCCTGGAGATGATCCTGGCGGCGTCGATTGCCGTGCTCCTGCTGGGGGCGCTCTACGTCGCGGTCAATCTCCAGTTGCAGCATGCCGAATCGGCCCGCGAGGTGGTCGAGCAAGCGACCCTGGCCCGTACCCTGTTCGTGCGCATCGCCGGCGACATCGCTCCGGACATCGCCACGGCCGACCCGACGCGCTATCAGCCGGCCGCCCAGTCGGGGGGCGGTGGGTCGGGCAGCGGCGGCGGATCGGGCATGACCGGCGGCAGCGGCACTGGCATGACGGGCGGCAGCACGGCGGGGGCCGGGGGGGCCTCGGGAACCACGACGAGCGGCACCAGCGGCGCGACCGGCTCCAACGGGTCCTCGACCACCACTCCCTCTTCTACCGGCTCCACCACCGCCACCTCGTCCCCCAACGGCCTGGCCGTGGTGGTGATGCAGGGGACGACCAACTCGCTGACGCTCTTTGTCAATCGCGTACCGCCTCCGCAGGGACCGATGAACGGGCCCAACCAGATGCCCGGGGTCAGCGATCAGCATCGCATCGTCTACTGGCTGGTGGACGGGGGCGGCCTGGCCCGGCAGGAGATCACGGCGGTCACCTCGGACGATGCCGACAATCAGAATGTCCCCTCGGGACCGCCCGACCCCAACAGCCGGCAGCTCCTGGCCCAGGAAGTGCAAAGCCTGCAATTCGAGTACTATGATGGCACGCAGTGGAACGATAGCTGGGACGGCACTCAGGTCGGCCCGGACGGCGTCACGCCCATCGGCTCGCCGGTGGCGGTGGCGGTCACCATTGGCCTGACCGTGCCCGACAGCGACACGGTGAAGACCTACCGGCACGTGATCGCCATCCCGACCGCCAACAACCCGACGCCGTTGCAATCGACCACGACCAGCACCAGCGGCACGACCGGAAGCAGTGGCACTGGCACCAGCGGCGGCGGTACGACCAGTCCGTAGGGAACTCAAACCACAAAGGACACAAAGAGGAGAGGCAGTTGTAGGGTGCGTCAAGCGTACTCGCGCCGACGCACTGGAGGGCAAGAACGGTGCGTCGGCGCGAGTACGCTTGACGCACCCTACGCTTGCTTTGTGTCCTTTGTGGTTGAAATGATCTCTCGAAACGAGGATCGCCATGCGTTACCCGATCCGAACGACCGGCGGCCGACCGCGGCGGGGCATCGTGCTTATCGCGGTCCTCCTGGTCGTGGCCCTGCTGGCACTGGCGGCCTATCGCTTCAGCGAGCTGATGCAGGCCGAGTATCAGCTCTCCGATAGCTATGCCAGTACCGTCCAGTCCCGCGAGCTGGCCAATGCCGGCATCAACTACGTTGCCGCCTTGCTGGCCGACGACCCAACCGGCCAGAACGGCATCCTCAACGGCAACCAGTACGACAATCCCACGATGTTCCAGGGCATCCTGGTGCAGGCCGGCACGCAGACGACGAAAAAGATGGGCCGGTTCAGCATCCTTAGCCCCCTCGACCCGGATACTTTGGCCGGCGGGGCCAGCGGTCCCAGCAACATGTCGTTCCGCTACGGCGTCACCGACGAGGCCGGCAAGATCAACATCAACGCCCTCTTCAAGCTCGATAGCAGCGGCACGATTCTTTACAACGTGCTGATGCTGCTGCCCAACATGACCGACGCCATCGCCAACTCCATCATCTACTGGATTGATCCCAACGCCGTGCAGCGCCCAGCGGCGCCACCGACGAGTACTACGCCTCGCTCAGCCCGCCCTATCACGCCAAGAACGCCCCCCTCGACAGCCTCGAGGAGCTGCTTTACGTCCAAGGCGTGACGCCGCAACTGCTGTTCGGCAACGACCTCAACCGCAACGGCGTGCTGGACCCCGACGAGGACGACGGCACCGGCGCGCTGGACCAGGGGTGGTTACCTTACCTGACGATGTACAGCCGGGAGCTGAACGTCGATTCGCAGGGGAATCCGCGCATCTGGGTCAACGATCCGAATTTGCAGTCGTTGGCCACCAACATGACGAATATTCCCACTCTCAGTCAGGACATGATCGCCTTCATCCTGGCATACCGGATTTATGGCGGGACCAGCGGCACCAGCGGTACGGGGGCCGGCGGCGGGACGAATGGCTCCGGAACACCGGGGGCTGGGAGCGGCGCGGGGAACGGCACTGGTGCGAGCGGGGGAACGACTCTAAACATCCAGCTGGGTGGGGGCGGAGGGGGAGGCACCACCATCAGGCTCACCGCCGCCGCGACCACCCAGAGCGCTGCAGTGGTGTCCAATCAGCCGGTGTCAATGAGCCAGCTCGGGGACCTGACCCAGCTGTCGAAGCAACCCACGTCCATCTCCTCGCTCTACCAGCTCATCAACGCCCAGGTAACGATCCCCGGCGACGGTATGACCACCCAGAATACGACCTACATCAGCCCGATGACCGATAATGGATCGATCCAGGAGAACCTGCCGACCCTGCTCGACGAGCTGACGACGACGCAAACGTCGAACCTGCCGGCCCGGATCAATGTGAACACGGCCCCCAGCGTGGTGTTGTCGGCCCTGTCGCCCAACGGGACCACGCCGCTGCTCGATGCGGGCACGGTGCAGACCATCCTGAGCACTCGGCCGGCGTTTTCCTCGACCAACGCGCCCGACCCGAACTTCCTGACGCCGGCCTGGCTGATCACTCAGGCCGGCCTGTCGCCCTCGACGGTGCAATCGCTGGACAAGTACATCACCGCCCGGTCGCAGGTGTACCGGGTGCAGGCGGTCGGCCACTTCGACGGCGGCGGCCCGATGGCCCGCGTCGAGGCCGTCATCGACCTGAACGCCGGCCGGCCACGCATCGTCTACTACCGCGATCTGACTAGCCTGGGAAAAGGGTTTGATTTGCCGAAGAATCCGTGATGCCGCTTGCGGCTTCGCAATCGTGCGAAGCCGCAAGCGGCCAAAGAGGAGTCCGCACCTTGGCTCGCTTCCTGGCCGTTGACTGGGACCATAACCAGTTGCATGTTGTGCTGGCGAATGTCACCGGCGGCACGGTGCGCGTGTTGCGTGCCGCCGTCTGGCCGGAGGAGGCGCCGCTGGCAGCGGGTAACGGCACGGCGGCGGGCGAACGCCTCAAGGCCCGCTTGGCCGAGGCCAAGATGCCCGCCGCGCCGGTCCTGGCCTGCCTCGGCCGCGATCGCATCATCGTCAAGGACATCCGCTATCCCGCGGTGCCGGCCCACGAGGAGCCGGCGGTCGTCCGCTTCCAGGCGCTGAAAGAGTTGACCGGGGCAGCCGACGAGGTCGTCCTCGACTATACCCCGGCCGGCGACGGGCCTAGCGGCTATCGGCGGGCGATGGTGCTGGTGGCCCGGCGCGAGCACCTGACGGCGTACCAGGAGTTGTGCCAGGCCGCCGGGCTCAAGCTGGTGGGAGCCACGCCGCGGCCATTCGGCGTGGCGGCCTGCATCGAGCGGCTGGTGGGCACGACGGTCCTGATGCCGCGGCCCGAGCCGGCGGACGGGGCCGTGGGCGTGCTGGCCGTGACCGAGGGGTGGGCCGAGTTCTGCGTCAGCCGCGGCGGCACGCTCTTGCAGGCCCGCTTCCTGGTGCCGGGGCCCAACCTGGCCGCCGAGGTGCGCCGCAGCCTGGCGGCCTACGATGGGCAAGCCACCGGCCAGCCGGTCCGCGCCCTCTATGTGGCCGGCCCCGCCGACAACGCCGCCCTCCGCGAACGCCTCCACAACCTGCTCGACATCCCGGTCCACCTGCTCGACCCGTTCTCGGGCTCCGAGGAGCCCGATCAGCCGGCCCTGGACAAGCGGGGCGGCTTTGTGGGCCTGGTCGGCTTGCTCTACCTGCGCGGCAACCGGGCCGGTCTGCCGGTCAACTTCGTCCATCCCAAGGAGCCCAAGCCGCCGCAGGACCCGAACAAGCGCAAGCTGATGATGGCCCTGGGGGTTGCCGCCGCCTTACTCGTGGCCATCGGCCTCTTGGCCTTCTTCGAGCTGCGGCGACTGGACCGGGAAGTCCTCGCCCTGAACCGGCAGAACACGGAACTCAAGGGCCTCGTCGATCTCGCCGAGGAAGACGACAAGCGCATCAAGGCCATCGGCGCCTGGAACGATCAGAACGTCGTCTGGCTCGACGAGTTCTACGACCTCACCGATCGCTTCCCGGAACCGAACGACACCGCCATGCGCATGTCGCAGGTCACGTTCGACGTGGTGGAACAGTCGGCCAATGCCAAGGAGAAGGTGAAGCACGCGGGCAGGATGTCGCTCAAGGGGGTGGTTGGCGACGACGTCCGCCCGGTCGACCTGCTGGTGTCGCGCTACGTGGCCGACGGCTACCGGACCGACCCGAAAAACACCCATCCCAACCGCGGGACGGATCGCCGGGTCTATTCGAATGAGTTCACCGTCTCGAAGATCGACATCGATAAGCGCTTGCCCACCCAGTACACGCGGCACATGGACGAACAGGTGGAGCCCGTGCGGGGACGGGGGCGGGGGCGGTGATTTATTGAGGACTGTGCGAGCCAATGCACTAACCTTTGGCAACGGTGGCACGCCCTGAGGTACTCCGAAGGGCGTGCTGACAGTGCAGCACGCCCTTCGGAGTACCTCAGGGCGTGCCACCCGGCGGGGCGGTGATTTCTCGGGTACCACAATCACTCCGGATCGAGCGGCGGAAGGATAAAGGCGGCGATGAATCCACGCGAACGAGCCCTGGCCATTTTTCTGATCAGCGTCATCATCCTGGGTGGCGGCGGCTTCTTCGGCTACCAGTTTGTCTACGTCCCCTACAGCACGCGCACCCGGGACATCGCCCGCCTGAAGAAAGATGCCGAGACGAAACGAGCCCGCCTGGACGAAATCGACAAGGGCCGCAGCAACCTCGCCCGCTGGAGGGTGCTCAGCTTGCCGGGCGAAGCCGACGTGTCGCGGCGCGAGTACGAGAAATACCTCAACCTGCTCCTCAGCCGGCACAACATCACCAACCAGCGCACTATCACCCCCTCGCCGATCGACCTGAAATCGAGCCCGACCACGGGCAACAAGGAGCCGATTTACATCCGCCTGACCTTCCTCGTGCAGGCCTACGCCTCGCTCAGCAACCTGGCGGCCCTGATGGCCGAGTTCTACGACACCGGGCTTTTGCACGAAATCAAGCACCTGGACATCAAGCGGCAGGCGACGCAGTTGCCCGGGACGCGGGCGGACGAAATGGAAGTGCACATGACGATCGAGGCCCTGATCGTGAATGGGGCGGACCGCCGGCCCTACCTGCTGCCGAACATCGACCGCCGCCTGCTGGCCATCGACCTGGCGGCCAACATGCAGCACGGCCCCACCGGGCTGGGACTGGCCACCTGGGCGGTCGGCCCCGCTGGACGGCTGGGGACCGGGCTGCTGGCCGAGCCGCCCCGTTATTACGAGGCGATTGCCAAGAAGAACATCTTCCTGGGCCGGGCCCCCAAGGCCGAGGTCCGTCCCAACGAACAATCGCCCGAGTGGATGGCGCCGCGTATGTCCACCTGACCGACATCACCACCGATCCGCGCGGCCGGACGCAGGGCTGGCTTTACGATGTCTCCATCAACCGGCAGATTCGCTTGCGTGCCACGCTCGGCTTTGACCAGTTCACCTTCATCAAGGATGGCAACAAGAAGAACGTGGTCCGCGGGACGGTCCTGAAGATCGAGGACCGCGATGTGATTTATCGCGCGGAGGTCGCCGCTCCAGACGAGCCGCCCCGCGACGACATCCTGGGCGACGGCTTCTTCCGGCTGTCGAAGAAGGAGCGCGACAATTTGGTTGCTGATCGGGTCGTCAGGGGCGACGATGCGGCCAATGTCTTCCGGATCGAGCGGAGCTACTGGGACGTGCTGGTGAAGCAGAAAGTGATCCGCGAGAGCGGGCGGGATGCGTTCCGGATTCAGCTGGAACGGGACGGCTCGGCGCCGCAGGAACCAGCGGCCGCGCCGGTCGAGGCCGCCGACGATCCCCTGGGCGGGGCCGACGACGGCGGAGCAGGCGCCGGCTTCCCCGCCGGACGAATTCCCGGCTTTGGCGGCTTTGGCGGAGGCCGCGGGGCCGCGCCCGCCGTCGAAGTCCTCAGCGGGAGCATCGTCCAGTCGGATGCCGCCGAGCTGCTGGTCCTGATCGAGCCGCGCTACTACGGCGTCCACGTCGGCCAGAGCATGGAAGATTCACTGAAAAAGCCGTTCAAGCGCGACCAGATCAAGGAGCTGAAACTGGTAGCGAATTGAAGGGGGGCTTGGGCCGGGGAGCGGGCAGCCCGAAAGACTGGCAGCCCGAAGCGCCAGCGAGGAGGATAGGCGAAATCCCTCGCTGGCGCTTCGGGCTGCCAGACCCGGCCAGGGCAGCCCGCAGCGCCAGCGAGGATTCGCTGCCGTGGCAAGACAGGCAGTTTCTGCCGGTCCTCCCGCATTTGCCGGTCTTTTGCTCAACCGCCCGAGCCGGCCGTGCCGATGATAACGAGGATAGGGGTACCAGTGTCGGCAATCCATCGCACACCGTTGCTTTGGGGTGTACAATGACAGCCCGCGGAACGCCGTTCCGGACTTGGCGATTGGGCCATAATGATCCTTCTTCCACTGTGCAGGGGGCCGCTATGCGTGTACCTCTCTTCGCGTCCCAGCCGCGCCGGCTCGGGCTCGCCGTTGTCGTCCTGGCCCTGGGACTCTGGGCAGGAGCGGCACGAGCCGAGGAAGCCGACAAGCCCGAGAAGCCTGCCGACAAGCCGGCCCCGGGCAAGACCGACGCTCCGCCCAAGCATGTCGAAAAGCAGAAGCAGTATAGCTTCTCGTTCGACAACAAGCCCTGGCAACAGGTCATCGAGTGGTTTGCCGACCAGTCGGGCCTGGCCTTCTCCGGTCCCAACAAGCCGACCGGGACCTTCTCCTTCACCCCGCCCAAGGTCAACGGCGAGTTGAAGAAGTACACGATCCCGGAGGTCGTGGACGTGATCAACGAGGCGCTGCTGGCCCTGCCGGCGACCCAGCGGTACGTGCTGCTGCGGCGCTCGCAGACCTTCACCTTCTACCCGGCCGACGAGAAGATCCCCGGCGAGCTGGTGCCCAGCGTCGGCGTGGAGGAGTTGAACAACTTCGGGCAGACCGAGGTGGTGAAGGTAATCCTGCGGCTGAAGGGCGCGGACGCCGAGGATGTGGCCCCGACCCTCAAGCAGATGATGAGCAAGTCGGCCGACGCCTACGCCATCCCGCCGGTCAATCAGCTCATCTTGCAGGATAACGTCGGCAGCCTGCTGCAGGTGCTCAAGACGATCAAGGTGATCGAGACCGAAGGGGGCGAGACGGCGCAGCAGTTGACGCACCAGTGCAAGTTCATCAAGGCGCGTGAGGCCGAGCATGTCCTGAAGGAACAACTGGGCGCGGCCAATCCGGACCGGGAGGAGACGCCTAACGGTGCCATCCCCGGCGGCGGCTTTGGCGGCTTCGGCGGCCAGGGCGGCGGCCGTGGTAACCGCGGTGGTGGCGGCGGCGGCGGCAACCCGTTCCAGTTCAACTTTCCGGGGATGACTCCCGGCGGCCGCGGCCCCGCTATCCCGACCACCAAACGCCCCGTCTATGTCTCCGCCGATGAGAGCAGCAACGTCGTCCTGGTGAGCGGCCCGGCCGACAAGATCAGCCAGGCCAAGAACATCCTCAAGGAACTGGAAGAGAAGGCGTCAACGGGCGGCGCCAAGCTTCAAATCCCCGGAACGTCGATGGTCCGTTACCCGGGGCTGACGAATGCCCCGGAAATCGCCAAGATGCTCTCCGATTTCTACAAGAAGGCTCCGTCGATCAACATTGCCGCCATAGGCAACAGCGAGATCATGGTGGCCGCGCCCAACGGCGACCAGATGGAGATCGCCAAGAGAATCGAAGAGATTAGCGGTAAGCCCAAGGTCGAGCTGGTCCGAGTCACCACCGTCGATCCGGACAAACTGGCCGACCGGCTCAAGGAGATGTTCGGCGACTCCACCAAGGCTGGGACTACCGGCGCGGCCTACATCGCCTCGGAGCCGCTGCACGAGAGCATTCTGATCAAGGGGAGCACCGAGCAGGTCAACGAGATCAAGACGGCCATCAAGGAGCTGGACAAGAACTCCGGCAACACGCTCCGCGTCATCAACCTGGGAAGTGGCAGCGGGGCGGCCCTGGCCGACGAAATCAAGCGCGTGCTCGAACAAATGGGCAAGGATGTGAAAATCATCCAACCCGCCGACCTGACCAACCCCGCCAAGCCGGAACAGCTGCCCAGGCCGATGGAGAAGTCCAAGCCAGACGGCCTGGGCTCGCTCCGCGACGCGGTGCGGCAGGGCATCCTGTTGGCCCAGGCCGGCGAGAAGCCGCCCCTGTTCGATCCGCAGAAAGACAAGCCCCAGGAGAAGAAGAAGGGCTCCATCACCATCATCCCCGCCGGGAACCGCATCACGGTGATTAGCGATGATCCCGAGGTGCAGAAGCTGGTGCAGCAGCTCGTGGACCTGATGACCACGGCCGGAGGCCAACAGTTCGAGGTCATCCGGCTGAAGGAAGCCAACGCCGTCGACGTGGCGTCCATGCTGGATGAGATGTACAACGGTCCGAAGCAGCAGAACAACCGCGGTGCATTTGGCGGCGGCCGCGGCGGCTTCGGCGGCTTCGGCGGCGCCGCGGCGCGGCCGCACCGACGACTTCCACGTCCAGCACCTTCCGCGTGGTGGCCGATCCGGCCATCAACGCCATCCTCATCAAGGCCAGCCCGATTGACGTTCTTACGGTCCGGAAGCTGCTTCGCGACCACATCGACGTGCGCGACAAGGACTCGAAGATGGTGGTGAAGAACCACCTCAAGAAGCTGGAGTACGCCAACGCGGCGGAGGTCGCCAACATCATCCGCCAGATTTACCGCGATGTGATGAACACCTCGCCGCTGCCGGGCCAGGCCGGTGGACGCGGTGCATTGTTTGTGAATGCCTTGAATCCGAATGCGGGCAAGCCGGTCGATGTCAACGGCAACCCCCGGCCTGCGTCCCTGACCGTCGATGCCGACGAACGCACCAACAACCTCATCGTGCAATGCTCCGACGACATGTTCGACGAGATCAAGGTCCTGGCCGATGACCTGGACAAGGCGGCCAAGGATACCCGGCAGCGCATCGAGATTCGCCGCATCAAGGGCGTCGATCCGACCCTGGTGCAGCAGATGGTGAATGCCATCCAGGGCCGGTCCTCGCTGGCGAATAGTAACACCTACGGCGGCGGGGGCTTCCCCGGCGGCGGCGGCGCTGCCTTCGGCGGCGCTGGACGCGGTGGCTTCGGCGGAGGCGGCGGTGCCTTCGGCGGTGGCGGCTTCGGCGGCGGCGGCTTCCCCGGCGGCGGTGGGGCCGGCATGGCTCCCGGCGGCGGCGGTGGTCGCGGCGGCGGCGGCGCTGGCTTTACCCCAGGCGCTGGCGGCGGCGGTCGCGGCGGCGGGGGCGGTGGACGCGGCGGCGGCGGCGGGGGACGCGGTGGGGCACCGGGCGGCGGAGGACTCGCCCCGGACGATCCCGAACGAGGGCGCGATTTTTTTGGGGACCGGGTCAAGGATGACCCTCAGTCGTGGCCTCTCTTCGATCCGCAGCTTGCTCGCACGACTCGCTCTGACAACCTGAATGATGACCGGCGAGGCGACGGCGCCTCGCCGGACGCCCGGCACCCTGAAAACGCACCTCTGAATCTCCAGCAAGCCGGTTACGAAGAACAGCAGCAACCCCCCACCGTCCCGGGTGGCCCCGGGACGGCGGAAATCGCGCCGCTGCGCTCGCCCGTGACTGCGGACGCCCTCTATGACCTGGGCATCATTGTCATCAGCGGTAGCGAAAACGATGTCAAGAACATCCTGAAGCTGATCGACCTGCTCGAAGAGCAAGGGCGGGAGGCCGACATCGGCATCCTGGTCGTGCCCCTGGAAGAGGGCGACGCCACGGACATCGCCAACATCATGAACCAGGTGTTCGCGCGGATCGTGGTAGGCCCCAGCGGCAACACCAGCCTGCGGGCCCCGACCACCACGCCGGGCGGCGGCGGCGCCGCGGCGGGCCAGACCGGCGCGGGCATCCAGGCCTCCTCGGTGGCCCTGATTCCGGTGCCGCGCTTCAACTCGATCCTGCTGGCAGCACCCAAGGCCCGCCTGAACGACATCTACATCGAGATCAAGAAGCTCGACAAGCGGATTTCGCCGCAGTCCACCCTGAACCCGTTCCCGCTCAAGCGAGCGGCGGCCAACAAGGTGGCGACCCAGATCCAGACGTTCTGGGCCACCCGCTGGACCGGCGAGTCGGCCCAGCAACACCAGGTGCGCCTGACCTACGACGACAGCAGCAACGTTGTCTTCGTGCAGGCCTCGCCCGCCGACATGCGGGAGATCGAAGAGCTGATCTTCAAGCTCGACACCCTCGAATCGGCGGCCATTAACGACTTGCGAATTCGCTACCTGAGCAACATTGCGGCCGACGAGTTGACGAGCATCCTGCAAACGGCGATCGCCCAGGGCGTGGTGATCTCGACGACCGGCGGCGCGGGCGCGGCCGGTGCGGCGGGCGGCGCGGCCGGCCTGGGCGGCGGTGCGGCTGGCCTGGGTGGCGGTGCGGCCGGCTTGGGCGGCGGCGCGGCCGGCTTGGGCGGCGGAGGCGCAGCCGGCCTGGGCGGTGCGGGCGGCGCGGCCGGCTTGGGTGGCGCCGGCGGACTCACCGGCGGCGCCGGCGCGGGCCGCAGCCCCCTGGTCGCCAGCAAGACGATTTCACTCCGCTTCGCAACCCGGCAGGGCAACCGCGAGCTGGTGATCGAGACCGGGCTGCTGGAGGACATCCACTTCACGCCGGCCCTGCGCAACAACAGCATCATCATCTCGGCTCCGCCGAAGACGATGCAGCTCATCATGGCCATGATCGATGAGCTGGACTCGCTGCGGACGGCGATCGCGCCGAGGATCACGATCATTCCGCTCAGGCACGGCGATGCCTCGATCATGCAGA
This sequence comes from uncultured Planctomycetota bacterium, assembly GCA_963827935.1. Classification (GTDB taxonomy): domain Bacteria; phylum Planctomycetota; class Planctomycetia; order Gemmatales; family Gemmataceae; genus DATFNV01. The sequence continues at coordinate 1,155,923 of CAWHCN010000011.1, forward strand.
ATACGCTGAACCAGATCCTGTATGGCACCGGTACGGCAGTTCGTGCCACACCGGGCGGTGTCGGTGGGGCCGGCGGGGCCGGCGGGGCCGGCGGTGTCGGCGGGGCTGCCGCCGGAGCTGCCGGCGCGGCCGGGGCCACGGGGTCCGGACGCTTGCCCACCACCGGCAACGGCGGCGTCCTGGTCGGCACCGTGCCGCTGCTCGACCTGCGCATCGCCGTGGACGATCGCTCCAACAGCCTTATTGTCTCGGGCCCCATCCAGGTGGTCGCCCAGGTCGAAGACCTGGTCGCACGCCTCGACCTGGCCGACGAGGCAACCACTCATCGGCGCAACGAGGTCTATCACCTGCACAACGCCTCGGCCGCCGACGTGGCCAATGCCCTGAATACCCTGGTTTCCAACTCGATTGCGGTTTACAACGCCGCCGGGCTGGTTTCGCCGTACCTGGAGCTGCAGCAGCAGGTGATCGTGGTTCCGGAACCAATCACCAACAAGCTGATCATCAGCGCCACGCCGCGGACCTATAGCGAGGTGCTGCGGCTGATCGAAGAACTCGACGCGCAGCCGCCGCAGGTGGTCATCCAGTGCCTGATCGCCGAGGTGGACCTGACGGGGACCGAGGAGTTCGGCGTGGAGCTGGGGATGCAGAGCCCCGTGGTCTTCGACCGCGGCATACTGCCGACGACGTCGGGCGGCACCAACACATTCAGCTCCACCGCCACCAATGCGACCGGCAGTCTGATCGCCTCGTCGGCGACCAGCCCAATTCCGGCCCCGAACCCCGGCTTCAATTTCAACAACGTAAATCTGCTGGGGAACAACGTCACGGCGGGCCCGGGTATCGTCGGCTTCCAGGGGATCAACAACCTCGGCGTTGGCCGCGCCGACCCGAACCTGGGGATCGGCGGGTTCGTGTTCAGCGCCAACAGCGGTACCTTCAGCCTGCTCATCCGGGCCTTGAAGGTGCAGGGACGCATGGACATTCTGAACCGCACCCAGCTCACCACACTCGACAACCAAACCGCCAACATCCTGGTCGGGGAGAGCATCCCATACAGCACGGGGCTGGCGATAACCGGCCTCACCACGACCAGCGGCATTTCTTACCAACCCACCGGTGTGCTCATGAACGTCACACCGCGGATCAGCCCGGATGGGCGGGTCCTGATGCGCGTGCAGCCGGAGGTGTCCTCCCTGTCGCCCAATTCGGTCAGCGTGGGAGGCTCTCCCGAGCCGGCGTTCATAACGCAGTCGGTGCTGACCACGGTGGCGGCCAACGACGGCGAAACCATCGTCATTGGCGGCCTGATCTCCAAGAGCGACACGAAGACCGAGAACAAGGTTCCGTGGATCGGCGATCTGCCCTACATCGGGACCGCCTTCCGCTACCGCTCGCAGGTCAAGACGAAGAAGGAGCTGATCGTCATCCTGACGCCCCACGTGGTCCGCAGCAAGGCGGATGCCGACCGGGTCCTGTACGAGGAATCGCGGCGGATGGACTGGATCGTGAGCGACGTGCTGAAGTCGCACGGGACCAGCGGCATGGAGCCGATCCTGCCGCGTCCGGCCGGGGTGGATGGGTCGATGCCGGCGGTGTTCCCGCCGCCTGCATCGGTGCCGGGAACGATCGCGCTCCCGCCCGGCGAGAACCGGTTGCTGCCGGCACCGCAGATGTATCCGCCGACGGGCGCCGCCGCTCCGGGTGCGCCCGCTGGGCCGGCCTCGCAACAACCGTATCCAGGACAGGTGATGGCCCCCACCACTTCCCGTCAGGAGGACGCGCAATGGACCGTTCCCCCCAGCAAGTAATAAGTGCTGGAGCAGCGTTTCTTCCCCCCTCCCTCCCCTGGGGGAGAGGGTGGATGGGCGTGGCCGCCCTGCTGCTAACCTTGGCCTGCGGTTGTGCGAGTTCCCAGGGCTCCCACACCACCACGTTGCCGGCCTTCGTGCCGGGCTTCACCGAAACGCCCGGGCCGGCCGTCACCACGCTGGCGGCGGTTTGGAATCCCCGGGTCATCAGCGGCGTCGACCCCGCGCACGGCGGGGCCCCGATGGCCGGCTTGGCAGGCCGGGTCTGGCTGTTCAACGAAGATCTCAAGGAAAACCCACTGGCCAACGGCAAGCTGGTGGTCGAGCTGTGGGCTCAGCCGCCTGGCCAACCCCAGGCCCAGCCCGTTCGCATGGAGGTCTGGGAAATCAAGAAGGAGATCCTGAACAGCGTCTACAAGCGCACCGACAGCATCGGCCCGGGCTACTCGCTGAGTCTGCCGTGGCCGAGTTACCGGCCGGACATCGCCGAGGTCCACCTGCGTGTCCACTACGAGCCGGAGAAGGGCGGCGTACCGGTGTATGCCCAGGAGCAGGTACTGACCCTGAACACCGGTTCGAACGGCATCCCGGTGGTCTCGCGTCGTACCGAGTTGGGCAACGGTCAGCCGGTGGTGTCGGGGCCGCCGGGTGCGGGACCCCCGGCGAATGCGACGCCGATGCCTCAGCCCGGAACGATGCCGCCGCCGGGCATGGGTCCGGTGCAGCAGACGGGGGCCTTCCAGCCGCCGTCGTTCGGGGCCGCTCCGGCTGCGGTCGCGGTCCCGATGCCGCCGCCAGGCCCACCGGTGGCCATCCCGGCGCCGGCGATGGGTCCGATACAACAACCCGGCGCCGCCGCCTTCCAGCCACAGTCGCAGGTCATGCCCTGGCAACGCTAGGCGAACGGGGGCATCCCCCCTGTCCCTGCAAGCGCGAGCGTCAGCCACCCGGCTTCTCTTCCGGGAGGCTGACGCTTCTCCGCGCGCCCCTTCGGCAGGCCGACGCCGATGACTAAAAGATCATAATGTTGATCGCGCCAGTGATGTTTCCGAGCCGCCACCACAACTTCGACCTTTGCCGGGGGGGGGGTGTCCGAGGGGGTGCTGAAACGAATGATCACAAGTCATGGCGCAGCATGAACTTGTGAGATGCTATTCGTTTCACGTCCAGTTGGCCACAACAGCGAATCGCCGATGAATGCGAGACGAAACAGGGGCGCGTTTCTGTGTTCCTGGCCTGCGCCAGGAATCATCGGCTACCCGATAATCGGCCTACCCTTTGGGATGCATACAAGGAATAACTGAGGAGACGACGGCCCAGCGGATCGTCGCTTCGGATGAAAACGAATGGTACACCGCAGCGAAGTACATCGTGGCCGTCCGCGAAGTGCTGGGCGAGATCGACCTGGACCCGGCGTCGTCCGACGTGGTTCTCATCTCTTCCCCGCATCTTCCGCGGCGCATGCCCGCCTAAGACACTCCCTTTTGTCCTTCTGAAGTTCTTCCGCAGAACGCTTCCGAAGCCCCCGTTTTTCCGACGTTTTTCGCATGTGCAGAAAACCGCCCGCAAACGCTTGCAACCGGGCCGCGAAGTGTGTAAAGTGCCTGGAATGCAGGGGTTTTCGGAGCTTCTCGGCTAGTCTTTTTGTCCGCCTTTTAATCCGTAGGTCCTGGGTTCGAGTCCCAGCGCGTTCAATGACTTTCGACGACGGGTCGCTCATCCCCTTCAAGACCACTACGGCCGCGCCCACTCGGGTGGGTCCTTCAGGCGATACAGCATCTCCCCCGCGTTCGGCACGTGCAGGATCCCTTCCTCCTCGCGTCCCTGGTAATCGGCGAACTTGACGGACCGCGGATCGCGATAGCCCAGGTTGATCGCCCGGCACTCCGCCTCGGGAATCTGCGTCGCCAGGGTCACATGGATGCGTGGGCGTTCGACGCCATGTTCGTAGGTGCCGATGCCGCGGATGTGGGTCGAGTGGGCCAAAATGCCCCACGGCTCGTCCTTGAAGCGCGGCCATTGCTTCAGGAAGTAGTCGCGCGTGTGATAGCCCAGGCGGCGGATCAGGGCGCCGTGCGTCAGGGAGATTTCGCGGATGTGCGGGGCGTAAATGATCAATTCGCCGCCGTCGGCGACCACCGGCTCCAGCTTGTACATACACTTGCCGCCGACCCAGATTTCGTCGTACATCGGCGGCGCACACGACAGCACGGCGTGGAACGGTCGATCCTTGAAAACGATGTGCAGTCGTTCGCTCAGGTCGGCGGCCTGCGACCAGGACCCTTCGGGAGTGCCGGCGAACAGGCCGGCCAGGTGCCCTTCGTGGACCACCAGGCAGAAGGCGAAGCGCGGCACCGGGATCAGCGCGGCGGCACGGTCCACGACCTTGCGTACCGGCGTCCTCTTGTGGCCGATGATCCGCGGGTTGGTGATGACGGCCCCCAGCCAGTGAAAGAAGTTGAGGAGCGCCGCCCCGCCGATGCCGGGGAAGAGATACTTGTTCCCTCCGGAAAATCCGACCACCTCGTGCGGGAAGACGGGGCCGACGATGATGAGCTGGTCGTAGTCGAAGACGGCGCGGTTGATGGTCACGTCCACGTCCATCTTGAACAGTCCGCCGGACAACTCGCCGATCTCGCGGGCCGCGATGGTGCCGAGGTGGGCCAGGGCGGCGGGATCGTTCCAGGCGTGGTTCAACATGCGGACGCGAGCATACCGGCCGGCCCGTTCCTCGGGAGTGATCTCCAGGCGGCGATTGATGGCGTCGTCGGTCATCGGCGGATGGGTGCCGAGGGCGATCATCACGTCGAGGGCTTTCGTTTGGCGCCCGATGAGGTCGTAAATGGTGCGAAAGAGGAGGCCGATAGGAGCGGTGCGCGTCGCGTCGGGGACGATGAGGAGGACGCGCTGGCCGGATAGGCGGAGGGGGGCGAGAGCGGCGGCGACCAGGTCGCGGACGTGGAAGTCGGTGAGGAAGGGCATTCGCGTTTCCCCAGGGTGAAACGAGCGCGAAACGACAAATCGCGTCAAATCGTCACCGACGAGAAGCCGCCGTCCACGACGATGTTCTGGCCTGTCACAAACGACGAGGCCCGCGGCGCCGCCAGCCAGACGACGGCCCCGGCCAGTTCCTGGGCCTCGCCGAAGCGGGCCATCGGCGTGTGGCCGACGATCAGCCCGCCGCGTTCGGTATAAGTGCCATCCGGCTTGAGGAGCATGGCCCGGTTCTGCTCGGCGGGGAAGAAGCCGGGGCTGAGGGCGTTGACACGCACCCCTTTGGTAGCCCATTCGCGGGCCAGGAATTTCGTCAGGTTGAGCACGGCTGCCTTGGACGCCGAGTAGGCCACCACGCGTGACAACGGCAGGATCGAGGCCATCGAAGCGATGTTGATGATGCTGCCTTTGCAAGCCGCGACCATTATTTCGCCAAAGACCTGACTGGGCAGCAGGGCGCCGCCGACCAGGTTGAGGTCGAAGACCTCCTGCCAGCCGGCGAGCGACAGCTTGCAGAAATCGCCGCCGGGCGGCAGCGTCCCTTCCGGCTTGTTGCCGCCGGCGCCGTTGACCAGCACGCTGACCGTGCCCCACTGCTTGACGATGGCAGCGCGGGCACGGTTGAGCGAATCGCGGTTCATCGCGTCTACGGATTGGAAGATCGCCTGTCCGCCGGCGACCTCGATGGCGTGGACCCGTTCCCGGCCGCGTTCCTCGTTGCGCCCGAGGACGGCGACGCGGGCGCCGTAAGCCGCTAGCGCCTCGGCCATCGCTCCGCACAACACGCCGGTGCCGCCCAGGACGACGGCAACTTCATTTGTGAGATCGAACAGGTCGTTTGTCATGATTGTCGTTCCACCGCTTAAACAAACAGGGCCTTGATGTGGCGATCGTAAAGGTTCTCGGTCACATTCCGCGATATCGTCGCCTCGCACTCCCGCAACATGGCCAAGTAACGCTCACCCATCTGGGCCGCGATCTTGTAGCCGACGTGAATGAGCTGCCTCAGGGCCGGATTGAACGCCGGGCAGCCCGGGATCGTGTCGCAACGCCGCCACGAACTGCTGCGCCGACCAATCGTTGACCTCCGCCGCTGATGGCAGGCGGCGCGAATCGATGTCGATCACCGCCGCATAAGGGGCACAGAGGGCCTCACGCTTCTCCAGGGCCTTGCGTAAATCTCCTTGGCCAGGCTCAGGCCGGCACCATCGGCCTCGGCCAGGCCGATCACTTCCTCCAGCCAGGTGGTGCCGGCCGTTTTGAGGTGGACCCCCGCGCCGGACCGAGCCAGCGCCCGGCGCATCGGGGCATAGATCGAGAACTTGTCGCTGCCAGAGTGGACGCTCAGCTTCAGGTCGGTCGGCAGGTCGTAGCGGCGGACGGCAAAGTCGATGACCGCCAGGTCCTGCTGAAACTCCCTCTCGAACTGGATCAGGTCGCCGACGTAGTCCACCCCCTTGTTGAAGCGCCCGGTGAACTTGGGCGCAATCGTTTGGATAGGGATCCTCTCGTCGGCGATGGCGGTCAGGATGATGAGCAGTTCGGGCGGCGTCTGTGGGCGGTCGGTTTCGTCCATCGACACTTCGGTGATGAAGCGCCCTTCTCCCTTCCCCGCCGCGATGTGCCGATAGATTCGCCCGGCTTCCTGCACGGCCGACAAATACTTGCCGGCGATCTGGAGCACGTCCGTCCGCGTCGTCTGGAACGGCTCGTCGATGCCGGCGATTTCCAGGCGGGCGAGCAGTTCGGGATGACGGTCGGCGAAGGCGGCGACGGCATCGGGGTCGGCGGGCCGGCCGATCGCGTCGGCCACGTCGATCGTGTAGAAGTCCGACGAGGCAAGGAAGCCGTCCACGGTTTCCAGGCGGATGTGGTCGGCGTCCACGTGGTAGGGGTGTGACCAGCCGAGAGCCCGCACGGCGGCATCGGCGGCCTGGCGCACGCTCTCCGGGTTCGAGCCGACGATGGTGTGCTCGCGGTGCGACTTGTTCCAGACGGGGACGACCAGGACCCCATGCTCGGCCGCAAGCTGGCAGGCACGCAGCTGGGCGCGGGCCTGGTGGGCGAAGCGATCGCCGACGCCGAGGGAGTATTTTGCGAGGGTTAGCATCAGAGGTTTCATCCCGTGCGAAGCCGCAAGGGGCTAGGCGGAGGCCTTCACCAGGGCCCGCATCTTTTCCAATCCGGTGCGGGCCACTTCCAGCGCGTCCTGCTTCCAGTACGTCTCATTGAACAGCTCCAGCGACAGCACCGAGTGGCAGCCGTTCGCCCGCAAGTCGCGGAGCAAGTCCTTCAACGGGGCCACGCCGTCGCCCGGGTAGACGCGCTGGGCATCGCGGATCTTCTCGCGCGGCGGGTCGGCCGGGTAATCGTTCATGTGGATCACCTGGAGGGCGGCCGGGCTCAGCAATCGCAGGCCTGCGAAGTCGGAGCTGCCTTTGTGCAGGTGAAAGACATCGGTCAGGATGCAGGCCTTCGGATGCCGGGCCTCGATCGCCACGTGGGCCGTCTCTCCCAGCCGCCCCAGCGTCTGCGAAAAGCCCCATAGCTCGACCTGTGGCACCACGCCGATCTTGTCGCCGATCTCCAGAAGCGTCCGGTAGCGGTCGGCCGCCTTCCGGAGGTCGAGTCCGGACTGATTGGTGGCGCCAACAGGCGGGGCGGCGATCCGCAGGCTGCCGATCTGCTGAGCCAGGTCCATGCTCCGCTTCGCCTCTTCGAGACCCTTCTTGCGGCGGCCGTCGTCATCGACGATCCACTCGAAGAAGCCGATGACGTCAGCCACGATCAGTCCGGAATCGCGGACAAGGCGGGCCAGGTCCTTGAGCCGGCCGCCCGCCTTGACGTGTGCCTCCAGCTCGCGTACCCAGGGTTCGATGGCCCCGTAGCCCGCCTTGGCGGCGATCTCGATCTCTTCCGTCAGCGATTTCTTCTGCCCCGAGATGGTGCTGGTGTTGAGACAGTACACGAATGGATCGGCCGAGGCCTTTTCGGCGCTAGGTCCGGTTCCCGCTATGACGCCGGTAACTACAGCCGTCGCGGGGAGTTGCGTCAACCATTCGCGTCGGGAAAGGTGCGCGGTCACAGGCATTCTCCTCGGCGACTCGATGACCGGTCCAAATTCGACGCCACAGGGCAGCCCGAAGCGCCAGCGAGGATGTGCTGTTCTTCCTCGCTGGCGCTTCGGGCTGCCCGGGCACCGATCTGGCGAGTAACAGGACTGATGCCAAAGGATAGGGACCCGGAGTCCCATTGAGAAGGTGTCCAGTCGCCGCCTCGAAAAAGCACACGCCGCGCCTCTCTGGAGAGAGACGCGGCGTGCCTGGTTCCACTCGATTGCCGCCGGAACTCGGGTCACTCCTTGGCCTTCTGATTCTGACGCGCTTCGGACCGCGTCCAGCTGGCAGGGATGGGGCGACGTTCCTCCTCATCGGTGTACTGCCAAAAGCTGAGGGTTTCCTCGCCGGAGACCCAGCTAAAGTAGGCCCGCCGGTTGTTGACGCGGGTGGGGAAGCCAACCCGGCCGCTGTCGTAATCGAGCAGGGTGATGCCGAGGCCGTTCAACTCGCCGTAGGCGGCCCGCAGAGTCTGCTCGTCGCCGGCAATCTCGTCGTCGAGTTGGTAGCGGCGAGCGCGTTCGGGCCAGGACAGGTCTTTGCGGTGGCGGTCCAGCCGCTCTTTTTCGGGCTGGGCGGTGGCGAGACGCTGTTGACAGCCCAGCACATCCGCGACAATACGCTGCACGAGGGGCAGCATGCGGTTGGCGGCGGTCCACGTCAGGATGCGATCGTGAGTGCCGCCCTTTTTCGAAGCCTCCGACGCCCGGTTTTCAGTGGAGCCGTTCATGGGACACCTCCGTCCGCGGAGCGGGGCCGCACCGTTGCTGCCCCCATCACCATAATAGGCGCGGAAAGGCAAGAGCGCTGCGCCGTGCGCGGAAAATATCGGCCCGCCAGTCAGGCGTCCGCGCCAGGCGCGGCGTTTCCGTTGGGGTCGGGGTTAAAGCGCCTGGATTGACGCCGGGGGGTGAGCGGACTTACTAAAGAAACCAGAAGTGGCGTGGCGTGCGGGCGTTAATGCGGTAGCTGGCGTGGTCGATACACACCTCCATCCCCGACGGACGGAAGGCGAGCGGCCCGAGCAGCGGCAGGCGCGGGTAGACCTCCTCCTCGTCATCGCAGATGCCGATGCCGCGCTCGATCACGAGCAGGAACGGGGCCGCCTCGGAGAACTCGTCCCGCTTGCCGCGCTTGTTGGGGTGGAGCCACACGCTCGCGGCATGAAGGGGGATGTGGCGGCCCGGGGAACGCATGACCTCGTTGAGTGGGGAGAGGTAATCCGGATGCAGTCCGGCCCAGCGGCGCAGCTGGTCCCGGTGCATGAGGAAGGCCCCGGTGAACCCGCTATCATAGAGAGCTGGGAAGCGAGGCATTCCCGAGTCTGGCTCGCGCTGGCCCTTGTGACTGACGCTGACCCAGACGAGGTGCTGCCGGGGCAGGACCGAATAGCGTTGTCCACCGACCTCGACCCGGGTGAGATGGTCGAAGAAGGGCAAATCGCAAAGGATGGCGGGCATCTTGGCGTCCTGCCAGCACAGGCGTCAATGCGGAGGGACTCGGGCGCTGTTTCACCCTAAAGCTCGGCTGCGTACCCAAGCTCCGTGTCGTAATCGACCCGCTCGGGGTCGTGAACAAACAGCACGGCAAACTCGCCGAGTTTCAAGCCGCGCCGCCGGCAGTGCTCCCATGCCTCGTCTTTGGTCTTGGCGGCGACGACGTACTCATCGCCGTGATAGGCGACCCATTCCTCTTCGTGCGTCTTCATCAGGTCCGCGAGGTTACGGTAGAACGCCTCTTTCGAACGGGCGTAAAGGGGATTGCCGCGCCAGGCTTCCTCATCGACCCAGAGGACTTCATCGGCCGGTGGCGCCGGAGCCTGATCCTCCGGCTGGGGTGCCGCGCCGTTGCTCTCGACGGCACGCGGTCGCCGCAGGAACCGCTCGCGCAGGCGCTGAAACAGGTCAGGCAGCTTCACGGGGTTGCTCCTTGAGGTCTGCCGCTGCGGCGATTTACGCTCACGGCGCGGGCAACAAATGCGACGTTGAGCAGCGAGCCGCCATCGGGGACTGACGGCTTCCAACAACTGGAGTCATATCAACCGCAGCCACGGACTGTGCTGGGGCCGCAACATTTGCCGTTGAAGGCCATCCCTTCCAACTTCTCTTCGGTAAAATAATCTCTATAGATACAAAGGATGTCTTCCAATTCGTCGCCTGGCAGATCACGCAGTGGTGGCGGTAGGAGATGTCGGGAGATCGTCTTCACCTTGTTGCCAAGTGCCCAGCATTCGCCCAAAGCTTGAGCTAGAGCCCTGGCGCCTTGCCGAGTGCCCCGATGAAGATAAACCTTGTCTGAGGGTGGCAACTCCCGCTTCGCACCAATGCGCAGAGGGGTGTCGTACCAGTACAACTCGGCGTGCATCAGTCTATAGATGCCCCTTACTCGATCTCGGATAAGGTTGTGCAGATCCTCGAAGGTAGCACAAGCGCGAATGGCATCGATAGCTGACAACAGCGCGACTCTTGCCCTCGGAATGGCTACTCTCCGTATCAAGCGTTGGTGATCGTAGCGGTACCCTAACTCGTCTTCCGCAAGTGCCGCGCGCTCGACAGCATCCGCAAGGGTCGCCTCGATCTTGAAAGAAGCTAGCTCAAGTCGCTTCTTCGGACGGTGGTGCGTTGCGTAGTGCCGGACGATCTTCTCAAGGTCCATGTTCTTCCCTCGCATGTCAAGCGGTCACGTACCCTCATGGCGACCCGTTCGGCGACGGCGGCAGCGGCGTCATCCGCACCCGCTTCTCCTCGACGACCGAGAAGTGTCCCGCCCAATCGGTCCGACTGCCCAGGACGGCGACCGCCCGGCGCGCGACTTCTGCCGGAGCGGCCATTGGAATGCGGAACAAAACGACGCCAGAGGCGGCCGGCAGCCCCGCACGAAACGCCAGTTCGCCGAAGTCCTTGTCGAAGGTCAGTAGCACTCGGCCCTCGGCGACGGCGCGAGCGAGTACCGCCCGGTCACCACTTCCCGGCGCATCGGTCCGCACCCAAGCTACGTCATGCCCTGCCGCGCGTAGAGCATCGACGGCCGCGGCCGGGAAGTTCTCGTTCGCCAGCAGGCGCATCGGCTACACCCCCAGCGGATACACCTTCTCCGAGCGCAGCCGCTCTCCAGCGTAGGCCAGGCAGGCCAATACGTCCTCGTGGGTCAGACCAGGGTAGTTCTCCAGCACATCGGCTTCCGTCCACCCTTGCGCCAGCAGGTCGATCACGAATTCGACGGCCAGGCGCGTCCCTTTGATGACGGGCTTGCCCACCAGCACGGCGGGATCGACAGCAATGCGGTCTTGCCAACCCATGACGATCAACTCCTCTCGGCAGCCACGCGACCAATCCAAATCCATTCTACCAGCACCAGACCGTCGCTCACTCCTCCCGCCACTGCACAAACGCCTCCAGCGCATAGAACTCCGGCAACCCCAGCCGATCGTACACTTTTGCCGTGTCTCGGTTCCGATCTTCCGCCCGCTGCCAGAACTCGCGGCGGTCGCTGGCGCCGGGGAACATCGCTCGGTCCTTCTGCGACTGATGGCGGAAGATCGCCTGCTTCTTCCGCTCCAGGTCATCCGGGCCTAGCGGCACCACGCGCTCGATTTCATGTGGCTCCCATTCCTCCCAGGCGCCGCGATAGAGCCAGACCTCGAACGACTGCCCCGCCTTCCGCACCTGCCGCACCGCCTGGAAGATGCACTCGGCACACATACGGTGGGTGCCGTGCGGGTCGGACAGCTCGCCGGCCACATAAATCTGCGACGGGTGCAGGCGCTGCAGCAGGGCGGCGGTGTCGGCCACGTCATCGGGGTGCAGCGGGGCCTTGGCGATGGTGCCGGTGCGGTAGAAACGCAGGTTCATGAAATCGCACTGCTCCGGCGGGATGCCGCACACCAGGGCGCCGGCCCGCGCTTCGGTCTCGCGGATCAGCGCCTTGATCCGCAACACGTCGTCCGAATCGGGCTGACCCGGGCTCTTGGAGCGCAAAAAGCTCTGGGCCCGGTCCTTCACCCCCTCGCATTTCTCCTGGTTGATGTCGAAGAGGCGATTGAAGCCGACCACGAAGTCGATGAAACGCCAGGCATCGTGGTCGAAGACCGCAATGTTGCCGTTGGTCATGTAGGCGATGTGGACCTTGTGCCCCTGCTCGACCAGCCGGATCATCGTGCCGCCCATGCTGATGACGTCGTCGTCGGGGTGCGGGCTGAAGACGAGGACCGTCTGCGGGTCGGTGCCGGCCGGCTGCGGCGAAATGGTCCCCATCATCTCCTGAAAGACGCGCCGGCCCAGTTCCTCGCCGGGCCCGTGCTCGCGCAGCAGTTCGTACATCTCATGTTCGCGGAAGTCATCGTCGCTGAGTTTCAAGAGGGCTTTGCCGGCGTGCTGGCTCAGGGCGATGACGGCCCGCCGAATGACAGCCGGCGTCCAGTCCACCGGGCCGACCTTCCACGGCTCGCGTACGGCCGTCAGATGGGCGGCGGCAGCCTGATCGACGATGAACGTGGTATCCGGGTGCTGCTGGAGGAAGCTGGCGGCAATCGCATCGCTGATCGGCCCTTCAACCGCTTTCTGCACCACCGGCGCCTTGTGCTCGCCGAACCCCATGATGACGATCTTGCGCGCCTCGCAGATGGTGCCGACTCCCATCGTCAATGCCTGCTGCGGCACGTTCTCCTCGCCGAAGAAGCTGCTGGCCGCATCGCGGCGCGTCACCGGGTCCAGCGTCACGCGGCGGGTGCGGCTATGGCGCGTCGAGCCGGGCTCGTTGAACCCGATGTGTCCGGTGCGGCCGATGCCCAAGATTTGCAGGTCGATGCCGCCGGCCCGGCGGATGCGGTGCTCGTAATCGGCGCAGTACTCGTCGGCTTCCTCCGCCGGAGTGGTGCCGTCCGGCACGTGGATGTTGTGCGGCTTGATGTTGATGTGGTCGAAGAACGTCTCGTTCATCCAGCGCCGGTAACTCTGCGGGTCGTCCGGACTCATCGGGAAGTATTCATCGAGGTTAAAGGTGATAACGCGCGAGAAGTCCAGGCCGGCTTCCTTGTGCAGGCGGATCAGCTCGCGATAGAGGCCGACGGGCGTCGAGCCGGTCGGCAGCCCCAGGACGGTCGGCCGGCCGGCGGAATTGTTCTGTCGGATGATGCTTTCGATCATCAGGGCGACATGCCGCGAGGCATGGGTCGCCGTCGGGAAGACCAGGGTCGGGATTTTCGTGTGGGGAACATAATGGGAAGACATGGTCCGGGGTCCGTGGCGGCGGAAGGCTGTTCGTTGTTGCTCTCGCTACTGTACACTGATCCTAGCCGACCGACCACGGATGCGAGATCATGCTGTATCACCTCCTCATGGCACTGGCGGCAGCCAGGCGATATGCCGACAGGACCGCCCCTCACGGACCCCGGACCATGCTGCACCTGACAATCAATGGCGAGCCGAAGGATCTTCCCGCACCCTTGACGGTAGCAGACCTTCTAGCCCACCTTGGGACCGATCGAAGCAAGGTGGCTGTCGAGGTTAATCAGATTGTGGTCCCAAGAATGGGACACAGCGAGCACCTGCTCAGCGATGGGGACCGCGTCGAGGTGGTCACATTCGTGGGCGGCGGACAGCCTGATCCAGAGCCGCCAACCGACAAGCCGCTTGTGATTGGTCCATTCCGCTTCCGCAGCCGACTCATCACCGGCACCGGCAAGTACGCCGGCTACGACCAGATGCGCGATTGCCTGGCGGCCAGCGGTTGCGAGGTGACCACGGTCGCCGTCCGCCGCGAACGCCTCATCGACAAGGACGGCCGCAATATCCTCGATTACCTCGACCTGAAACGCTACACGATCCTGCCGAACACCGCCGGCTGCTTCAGCGCCGAGGATGCCGTCCGCCACGCCCGCCTGGCCCGCGAGTTGCTTGGCAACCTCGGCAACCCCGGGGCCCGCTGGGTCAAACTGGAATGCCTGGGCGACCGCAAAACCCTGCTGCCCGACCCGCTGGCGACCTTGCAGGCCACGGAGCAGCTGGTCAAGGAAGGCTTGCAGGTGCTGGTCTACACCAGCGACGACCCAATCATGGCCCGGCGGCTGAAGGAGGCCGGCGCGGCCAGCGTGATGCCGGCCGGCAGCCCCATCGGCAGCGGCCAAGGCGTCCTCAACCCAAACAACATCCGCATTATCCTGGAATACCTGAAGGACGGCGATCCGGATTATCCGGTGATCGTCGATGCCGGCGTCGGCACGGCCAGCGATGTCACCGTGGCGATGGAGCTAGGCTGCGATGGCGTGCTCCTGAACACCGGCATCGCCCACGCCCAGGACCCGCTCCGAATGGCCTGGGCGATGCGCCATGCCTGCGACGCGGGCCGGCTGGCGTTCCTGGCGGGACGGATTCCGCGTAAACTGTATGCGCAGGCGTCCAGTCCGATGGAAGGGCGGATTGCGCCGAGTCGTTGACAGTTGAATACCTGGAACCCGATGGAGGCGTGTATCATGGCACCGATAACTCTTGAGGCTCCCGCCGTCTCGGCGCCGCCTATCGAGGATGACGGCGAGCGCTACGAGATCATCGACGGGAAGCGCGTGGAGATGCCGCCCGTGAGTGCATTCGCCGTGAGAGTGGCTGCATGGATCGTGTTTGAGATTAACACATTCGCTCGTGCAAATAAGCTGGGCGAAGCCGTCCCGGAAATGCTGTTTCGCCTTCCGCTGCCGCGGTCGCGCAACCGCCGCCCTGATGGGGCCTTCATCTCATACAAACGCTGGCCCAAAGGCCGGCCGCAGCCCGGGCGCGATAATGCCTGGGATGTGGTTCCCGACCTGGTCATCGAAGCGGTCAGCCCGACCGATCATGCGGAAGAGCTGTTGATTAAGGTGGAGGAGTATTTTCGGGCGGGCGTCTCGCTCGTCTGGGTGGTCTACCCAAATCTCCGCCTCATCCACATTTACGAATCGATGACGCGAATCCGGGTCGCCACGGCCGCGGACGAGTTGGACGGCGGCGCGGTGCTGCCGGGCTTCCGCATCGCAGTCGCCTCCTTATTCCCTGAGGTCGTCCCTGAGGCCGGGGCCGCTTCGGATAATTAGTCCCGCAGAAACTCGATCAGCAGCCGATTCACCACTTCCGGACAATCCGCCTGGACCCAATGGCTGGCATCGGGCAGGCGCTCGATGCGCAGCCTGGGCACCCAGCGGTCGAGCCTGTCGAGCAAGCGCGGGCCAAGGTAGCGGTCGCGTTCGCCCCAGATCAGGAGGGTCGGGGCCGTCACGGGGAGCACGATGTCGCGGCGCCGCGGCAGGCCGGCGCGAAAGGTGGCACGATAGTAATTCAGCGCCGCGGTCAGGGCTCCGGGCCGGGCCAAGGCCTCCTTGTAGAGCCGGATGTCATCGTCGGTAAACGCCTCGGGCCGGATGGGATCGCGGCGCCAGGACCGGTCAAGATAGGCGAAGTTACGGCGGCTGAGAAGCCATTCGGGGAGGCGCGGCAACTGGAAGAAGAAGATGTACCACGATTTCCAGAGTTGACCCGGGGTGCGCAGCTCGCGCTCGAAGGCCGCCGGGTGGGGAGCGTTGAGAACGACGAGACGCTCGACCAACTCGGGATAGCGCATCGCCAGGGCCCAGGCGACGGCGCCGCCCCAATCGTGGGCGACCACGATGGCTCGCCCGTGCGTCGTGTGGCGGATCAGATCGGCCACGTCGGCGATGAGGTGCTCCACTCGATAATTCTCAACACCGAGCGGCTTATCCGAGAGGTTGTAGCCGCGCAGGTCGGGAGCGATGGCGCGGAAGCCGGCGGCGGCCAGAGCCGGAATCTGGTGGCGCCACGAGTACCAGAACTCGGGAAACCCATGTAGCAGCAGCACCGCCGGGCCCGCACCGCCTCGACGTAGTGCAGACGCACACCGTTGACGACGGCCTCGCGATGACACAGGTCCCTGATTATCATGCCCATCGTCTACCCGGTAAGCGGTTGACCGAGCTTAGCTTCGCAGTGCTTGCACCAGTAGGAAGGTCGTCAGGCCGTTGTGAATACCGTGGACCATCATCGAGGGCAAGAGCGAGCCGCGCCATTCGCGCAGGCAATTGAGGCCGAACGCCAGCGCCATGAGCACCGGCAGAAGCCAGCACGCCCTGCGGATGGATCACTGCAAAGATGAAGCTGACAACGATCGCACTGACCAGGAAACTCCACACCCGCCCCAGGTTCGCCGTCGCGTTCCGGAGGTGGCGATACAGGACGCCGCGAAACATGGTTTCCTCGACCAGGGGCGCCAGGAGGCTGGCAATCAGCACTACCTGGGCCAGCAGCCGCCAGTCCGGATTCTGCAACCATTCAACAATGGGGTGGCTCGGTTGTTCGACCGGGGCGAAATGGCGCTCGGGCCGGTCGCCGACCTGCCAGTTGTGATCGATCTGGATCAGGACCGAGCTGACGATGACGCCGATGGCGAAGACGGGCAGCACGAAGGCATAGCCTGCCAGGCCGACCGCAGGCTCTAGCCAGGGCCGGCGGCCCAGGGTCAGACCGACCTCTTGGCGCACCTGCCGCCACGGCACGCCGCGCAGCACGGGCCAGAAGAGCCCCGCCGCCAGGCTGAGGAGCATGGCCGCGGCGGACAGTAGCAACTCCGGACCGGGCACGCTCACCAGACGATGCACCACTTGCAGGCCAAGAAAGACGAGCATGTAGACGGCGAAGCCCTCCGCGTAGATGCCGCCGTGGCGCGTGGGCGGCGGCAGGCTGCGCGGCATGCGGCCCAGGAAGAAAAAGACCGCCCAGACGATGAACCATGTCAGGCCGACCAGGCCCAGAAGCGCCGCCCCACCCACAACGACAAGCAGCGTCGTTGCCATTCGCCGGGCCGGACGGATGACCCGGGCGCGGGCCTCCGGATCGGGGCTGTCGGTGGGGGTCAGCGCCAGCTCGCCGGTCCAGCCAAGACGGCGGCGCAACTGTTCGCGGTCGGCATCGCTGACCGAATCGGTCCCATCTCGTTGATCCTGGTAGACGCGAGTGAGCACGGACAGGAGTTCCCGTTGCTCCGGCGTAATCGGGATGTGCTCTTCGGCCACCAGCTGGTCGAGCTGATCTATTTGCTTGAGGGCCTCGTCAGGGCCGGCCAGCTCGCCGGCCAGCACGATGTAGCGCAAGCGCTGATCGACGGGTCCGGTGTTGAGGCTGACGGACTGGAGGAACATCGCCTTGCCGGCCCCCGTGAGCTGGGCCGCTCCGACGAGGTAGCGGACCTGCACATCGGCGAGGAGCCCGGCCACATGCTCCTGGGCGGCAGTCCGCGCCGGCGTCGGACGAAAGCGGCGCAGCAGCCCCGGCAAGAACACCTCCGTAAGCACCACCGCGATGATGACCAGCCACGCCAGCCAGGTAACGCCGCGCTTCGGGGGGAGAACGGGTTCGAGGGGGGCATTGGCGACGGGGTCGGTCATGAGCGGCTTCCCGGTGAATGGCTGGAGCCCATTCTACGCCAAAGCCGCCAAGGCCGGGGGAGAACATTCTTCGGAATCCCCATTGCTGCCGCGGCAGATGCCCCCTACAATCTCACCTGACAACCTGGTGAGTATCTTATCCAGAGTGGCTGAGGGAATAGGCCCTGCGACGCCACAGCAACCGGTCCCGCCCAGGGACGCAGGTGCTACTTCCTACCCGGATTTGGCCGGGAGAGATAAGATCGTGCCTCGCACGTCTCTTCTTCTCTGCGCTTCCTTGCTGGACGATACCCACCGAAGAACGCCGCCCTTCACCCCTACCCCTCCCCCCGGGGGGAGGGGTAGGGGTGAAGGGCGGCGGCTAAACGGGGGAGTTTATCGTGTCTTCTGCGTTCGTCCGCGGCCTGAAGTGCCGGCTGTGTGGCAAGGCTTACACCAGCAGCGAAGCGCTCAACTTCTGCACCGACGACTTCGGCCCGCTCGAGGTCGATTACGACTACGATTCCGTGGCGGCGGCCTTGCGGAAGGTCGATTTCCGCGACCGGCCGTTCACCATGTGGCGCTACCGCGAGCTACTGCCCATCGACGGCGAGCCGACCGTCGGCCGGCTGGTCGGCGGCACCCCGCTGGTCCGCGCCGACAACCTGGCCCGCGAGCTGGGCGTCAAAGCGCTCTGGATCAAGAACGATGCCGTCAACTACCCGACGCTGTCCTTCAAGGACCGCGTCGTCTCGGTGGCCCTGAGCAAGGCGCGCGAGCTGGGGTTCACGACCGTCGGCTGCGCCTCGACCGGCAACCTGGCCAACAGCGTCGCCGCCAACGCCGCCGCCGCCGGGCTGGAGGCCTACATCTTGGTGCCCAGCGACCTGGAGCGCTCCAAAATCCTCGGCACCAGCATCTACGGGGCCAAGCTCGTCGGCGTGCGCGGCACTTACGACCAGGTGAACCGCCTCTGTACGCAAATCGCCTTCAAGTACGGCTGGGGCTTCGTCAACATCAACCTGCGGGCCTATTATGCTGAGGGTTCCAAGACGATGGGGTTCGAGATCGCCGAGCAGCTGGGCTGGCGCACACCGCGGCACATCGTCTGCCCGATGGCCGGCGGCAGCCTGATCGGCAAACTGCACAAGGCGTTCGGCGAACTAGCCCGGGTGGGACTGCTCAAGGACCCCTCGTGCAAGATTCATCGGGCGCAGCCGACCGGCTGCAATCCCATCACGGACATGGTCAAGAACAACCGCGAGCAGCACCGGCCCGTCCGCAAGCCGAACACCATCGCCAAGTCGCTGGCCATCGGCGACCCAGCGGACGGCTTCTTCGCGGCCAAGGTCATCCGCGACTCGGGCGGCTGGGCCGAGGACGTCAGCGATCCGGAAATCAGCGAAGCGATGGTGCTCCTGGGGCGGACCGAGGGGATCTTCGCGGAAACAGCCGGCGGCGTGACCGTGGCCGTGGCCCGCAAGCTCATCGAGCAGGGCCGCATCCCGCGCGACGAGGAGATCGTCCTGTGCGTGACCGGCAATGGCCTGAAAACGCAGGACGCCATCGCCGATTACGTGGAGGAGCCCGCCGTCATCGGTCCCTCGTTGGAGGAGTTCGAGCCGCTGGTGGACAGTGCCCGCGAGCCAGCATTAGTCTAACATTGCAACCACAAAGGACACAAAGAACACAAAGAAAACTCGAGGTTCCGGGCTCTCTTTGTGTTCTTTGTGTCCTTTGTGGTTGATTGGAGGCAGATAACATGGCGGTGAAGGTTCAGATTCCGACGCCGATGCGGCAACACACGGACGGCCAGGCCGTCGTCCAGGTGGGCGGCACCACGGTGCAGGGCGTGCTCGATAGCCTCGGGCAGAAGTATCCGGGCCTCACCTCGCGCATCTTCGACAACGGCCAGGTGCGCCGCTTCGTCAACTTGTACCTGAACGAGGAAGACGTTCGCTATCTCGACAACCTGGCCACGCCAGTCAAGGACGGCGACGAGTTGGCCATCATCCCCGCCGTCGCCGGAGGCTGACATGAGCGACGACGATGTGGGGGAAGTACCGGACGACGCGGCCGTCATGCCCGAGATCCCGGCGGAGCTGAACGTCCACCCGCTCCTGCTGGCCGTCCTCCACACCACCATTTTTCTGGACGGCTCCGGCGATGAGGTGGTGGACCCGGATGCCGCCGCCGAGGCGCTGGAGTACCTGGCTACTTACCTTCAGCGCCTGCGCGGAGCGGAACTGCGCCGCGTCAAGGAAGATATGCAGGTGCTGGCGGCCTACGCCAGGGACCAGGATTGGCCCAAGCCGCACATTCGCTTCTTCAAGGAATTCCTGACCAGTTTCGGAGTCCGCGAAGAGCCCGACGCGTGAGCGAGGGACCATGAACGATGTTTCCCTGGACCGATACAGCCGGCAGATGCGCTTTTACGGCATCGGCGAGGACGGCCAGCGCCGCCTTGCTCGACAGCCATGTGACGCTCTGCGGCTGTGGTGCGCTGGGAACGGTCCTGGCCAATGCCCTGGTCCGCGCCGGCGTCGGACACCTGCGGCTGATCGACCGCGATTTCATCGAGACCAGCAACCTGCAACGGCAGGTGCTGTTCGACGAGCACGACGTGGCCGAGAACCTGCCCAAGGCCGAGGCCGCTGCCCGCAAGCTCGGGGCCATCAACTCGTCGGTCCACGTCGAGCCGGTCGTCACCGACATCGACCGGACCAACATCCTGGAACTGGTCAAGGACGCCGACCTGATCCTCGACGGCACGGACAATTTCGAGATTCGCTATCTGATTAACGACGCGGCGGTAAAGCTCGGCAAGCCGTGGATCTACGGCGGCTGCATCGGCAGCCACGGGCAGACGATGACGATCCTGCCGGGCGAGACGCCGTGCCTGCGCTGCGTCTTCGAGGCGGCTCCGGCCCCCGGCGAGGCCGGCACCTGCGAGACGGCCGGCGTGCTGTCGCCGATCGTCAACATCGTCGCCAGCTTCCAGGCGGCCGAGGCGTTGAAGCTGCTGACCGGCCGCCGCGACAAGGTCAACCGCGATCTGATTTATATCGATGTCTGGGAGAACACGCAGAAACGGATCAAGATTGCGCCGCTTCTGGGCAAGGTCGATTGCCCTGCTGCCAGCGGCGCCGCTTCGAGTGGCTGGAGGGCGACCACGGGCCGCACACCACCAGCCTGTGCGGCCGCAACGCCGTCCAGGTGGCCCACCGCAGCCGCCACGAAATTGAACTTCGAGGACCTGGCCCGGCACCTGGAGGCGCTGGGCGAGGTGAGCTACAACCGCTTCCTGCTGCAGTTTCACGGCGGACCGCCACGAGTTCACGGTCTTCCCGGACGGCCGGGCGATCATCAAGGGGACGAGCGACGTGGACAGGGCGCGGACCTTGTATGCGAAGTACATCGGGCATTGACGAGCCGTGTCAGCTAGAATGAACTCCCCCTGGACGGAGCGTGTCTGCTGTACGCCGGGACACGAGGAGACGGAAATGCGTACCGACCTAGTCGTTCTCGCCAAGGACTACCCGGAAGTCCGCTTGATGGCAGAAGTCAAGCCTTCCGTTGCCAACCCACTTGACCTGAGCGGGGCGGTAAGCCAGCTCGCGCACTACATGTGGAACGCGAATTGCCACTATGGCCTCATCTTTACTCCGAAGACAACCTATGTCCTGCGGGATGACTTCGCTACCCAGGGCCCGGAGGCCATTCGTGTTCACAACGCCCTTCCAACCGAACGGGTGCTCAGCCGCATGCGCCCGCGGTCCGAAGTGATCACCTCCGAGCGGGAATTGGAATTCCTGGCGCGGATTGGCTCGAGCGCTTGGCAGTCTCCTACGACGCGGCACTCCCAGATGATCCGGAAGTGACGCAGGCGCTGTTCCCGGAACTCGTGAGCGCCGTGGCGGGGGGGCGGGTCGAATCTGAGGATGTCGTCCGATGACCGTTCCTCATGTTTTTCTGGAGACGAACTTCCTTTCGAGCACTTTCCGCATGCCGAGTGAGCAACGTCCGGACGCGCTTGCCATGTGGGAGCAGTTCTTGGCTGGCAAGATCAAACTTTACGTGCCCTACCTGTGTTTTCAGGAAGCGAGGAACTGGATCAGCCAGAATCTCCCCAACCGCCGCTGTGATGACCTCCAGGCGTTTCACCGCTTCTCAGTAGCTCAGGGCACAGCCCATTGGCAAATTGAAGAGGTCAAGAAGCTGTTCGACGCTGCCCTCGGAGAAGTCAGCCGGACCAAAGCTGTCTACAAGCGCGAGATTGCTGCGTTCGCGACTGCTCTCCGGGACGGCGTTCTGCATGCGACTGACGAGGTTTTTGATCGGCTGGAGGCACTCGACCTAGATGATGACAACTTGAAGACTGACCGCAAATGGATTATTGACGCTCTCATTTTGTGTTCGATTCTCGTGAAATCCGTACAGCTGCGGGTCGCAGGCGTCTCCGAACTTTACTTTGCTTGCCTGGACTTGAAGGCTTTCGAGCCGAGGCCGACGCGCCCGAAGTTGGGGCGATATTACGCCGAGGCAGGGCTCACCTTCGTGAACGGCTTCATTCTGCCTGAGGCGCCCCTCCTTCGCCGCCGCCTTGATGTTCCCATCGGGCAATTATCTATGATCTACCTCGACAACGCCGCCACCTCGTTCCCCAAGCCCGAACCGGTCTACCAGGCGCTCGACCAGTTCGCGCGGCAATCGTTGGCCAATCCCGGCCGAGCCGGCCACAAGATGGCCCTTGCCGCCGAACGCGCCCTCGACGACACGCGCCATCTGCTCAATGTCCTTTTCCATGGCGAGGCGCCGGAACGATTCGTGTTCACCCTCAACTGCACCGATGCCCTCAACATGGCGTTCAAAGGGATCCTGCAAGAGGGCGATCACGTTATTACCACCGATCTTGAACACAACAGCGTCAGCCGGCCGCTGCGCCAGATGGAACTCGATCATCGCATTTCGCTGACGCGCCTCCGAGCCGATGGCGGCGGCACAATAAACCCCGACGACGTGCGCCGGGCCATCACCCCGAAGACTCGTCTTGTCGCGCTGACCCACGCCAGCAACGTCCTGGGCACCGTCCAGCCCGTCGCCGAAATCGGTGCCAGCGTCCGCGAGCGTCGCGCACTCTTCCTCGTAGACGCGGCTCAAACGGCGGGCGTCGTGCCGATCGACGTGCAGGCGATGCACATTGACCTGCTGGCCTTCCCGGGCCACAAGTCGCTGTTGGGTCCAACGGGGACCGGGGCGCTTTACGTCGGCCCACGCGCCCGGTCCGCGCCTGGCGCGAAGGGGGCACCGGTGGCGACTCGTCCAGCGAAACGCAGCCGCGCGAGTTGCCGTACCTTCTCGAAGGCGGCACGCCCAACGTCCTCGGCGTCGCCGGACTTGCTGCCGGGATCAAGTGGGTGCAGGAACAGGGGATCGAGCGCACCCGCAGCCACGAGACGGCCCTCTGCGAGCGGCTCTGGCAGCGACTGGACGAGATTGGCGGCTTCCAGGTGTTCGGCCACCGCGAGATGAAGCGACGTGTTGGTACGCTGAGCTTCCGCAGCGACGCACTGCCGGCCGCGGAACTGGGGGGCATCCTGGATCAGGCGTTCGAGATTGCCATCCGCCCGGGACTGCACTGCGCCCCGTACATCCACCGGGCCCTGGGGACACATCCCGAGGGGACAGTGCGTGTCAGTCCAGGCCCGTTCACCACCGAGGCGGATATCGAGTCGCTGGCGAGGTCGCTGGCGGAGATTGTCGGTTAAAGTTACAATGGCACGGGTCTGACGGAGGGGCTTGCCATGAGTCAGCCGGAGCGAGATGACATGGTGTGGGTCAATTCCGCCCTTGTCACAGAAAACTTCAACAAGTTGCCACCAGCGGAATTACTCAAGTTTGCCGGGCAGTACATCGCCCTCAGCCTCGATGGGTCTCGCATCCTTGCCAGCGGGGCTGACGAACAGCAAATGGAAGAGAATGTGAAGAAGCTCGGCATCAACCCGAATCGCGTGATTGGGATGTATATGCCAGGGGAAGATGAGCACACACTGATATAACCATGCGCTTCCGATACACCGTCATTTCAAGTCCTCAACCGGTGCCCTCACTCGGCGGCCGCTTCGTTCGACCGCGCCCCCTCGTCGATGTGTCCGTGACTGGCCCAAAGGATACACGACTCCGCGCCGCCCTCCTCGATTCGGGAGCAGACGACACCGTTTTCCCGGACTGGATCGCGGCCGCGATTGGCGTGGATCTGACGAATGTACCGAGGATCCCGATCAAACTCGCGACTGCTGGCAGGACGGTGCCTGTCCGCTACGCTGCAGTTGCGCTTCGGATGACCGACGGTCATGAAATGCGGGAATGGCCAGCCGTAGTCGCGTTCACATCCGCACCTTTGTATTATCCTCTGCTCGGTTTCGCCGGCTGCTTGCAGTTCTTCGACGCTAACTTTCAGGGCGCCATCGAACAGGTCGAACTTACGACGAATGCCCTATATCCGGGGACGTAACCCGGGTATCGTTACCTCCCATCCGCAACCCGTAATCGAACTCCGCCCGATCGCATAGCCGGCCATCCTCCCACAACTCCACCACAGCTCGGTACACATACGGTTGCTCCGCCTCCCACAGGCTGGGCTCGGGGATTACGACGCGCCGGCTCAGTGCGGGCAATGTCTCTGGGTGACTGGGAAACGATCGGAGCGGGTAGGCAACTTCGATGGTCGTCGCGCCGGGGCAACGCGGCCCGACCAGCCGGCCGCGAACCTCTGTCGTCGCGGTGACTTGCTCCGCTTCGATCAGCAGCCACACCTCGGCCTCGGCGGACGATAGCCGGCGTACCTGGGCAGTGACCTGACGCAGCCGGTTTTTCATGGCGAGTCACACGATCAGCATCGCGTCTCCATAACTGTAGAACCGATACCCCTCCGCAATGGCTGTCATATACGCTTGCCGGATCAATTCAACGCCGGCGAAGGCGCTGACCAGGCACAGCAGACTCGTCTGCGGCAAATGGAAGTTCGTCACCAGTGCATCGACCAGCCGGAACTGGTAGGGAGGGCGGATGAATAGCTCCGTCTCTCCGGACCAGCTCGCCAGGGGCCCCGCGGCGGCAGCGGTCTCCAGCATGCGCACGCTGGTGGTGCCGACGGCGACAACCCGGCCGCCGCTGGCCTGGCAGGCTCCGATCCGGCTCGCCGTCTCCGCGGATAGCTCGCCCCACTCGCGGTGCATGCGGTGCTGGGCGATGTCATCGACCTTGATGGGGGCAAATGTCCCCTCGCCGACGTGCAGGGTGACGAAAGCCCGGCCAATGCTCCGCTCATCGAGGCCCCTGAAGACGCGCGGGGTGAAGTGGAGTCCGGCCGTCGGCGCCGCCACCGCCCCGGGCTGGCGAGCATAGACGGTTTGATAGCGTTCGGCATCAGCCGCGGTGGCGCGACCCTTCCGGACGTAAGGCGGCAACGGCACCCGGCCGTGACGGCCAAGCAGCTCCAGCGACGCACCCGGCTCGCCTGGCCGTGCCAGCCAGTGGCGTTCGGGGGTCTGGCTCACCAGGGTCAGAGTCAAACCACCTGGCTCGACGATGATGCTTTCGCCCGGGGCGAGCCGGCCGCGTGTCTGGGACATCAGCTCCCAAAGCCCATCCGGGGTCTGCGCAGGAACAGCCCTTCCCACCGGCCGCCGGTCCGCGCCCGCCGGCCGATCAGGCGGGCAGGAATCACACGGGTATCGTTGAGAACAAGCAGATCGCCCGCCCTCAGCAGATCGGGCAGGTCGGCGAAGATGCGGTGCTCGATGGCACCCTCGGCACGGCGCACCACCATCAGGCGCGCCTGGTCCCGCTCGGGGACAGGCTCCTGGGCAATCAGGTGTTCGGGCAACAGGTAGTCGAGGAAATCGCTGGGCATCGTTCAAGTAGAGATCACCGTCAGGAGGTGGACCTTCACAATATCCTGGACAATGTATAAGCAACCAGCAGCGAACGACACGGATCACCGGAGTCACCCTATGCCCGACGACTTGCCGCGCACCGGCGCCGACGCCCTGGTCAAGCGGCTGCGCGACCATGCGGTGCGTCATGTCTTCGGCTACCCCGGCGGGCAGTTGACGCCGATCTACGACGCCCTGTATCGGGAGCCGTCGATTCGCCATTTCCTGGCCCGGCACGAGCAGGCGGCCGCCTTTATGGCCGACGGCTACGCCCGGGCCACGGGCAAGCCGGGCGTCTGCCTCGCCGTCTGCGGTCCGGGGGTTTTCAACGCCACCACACCGCTGGCGACCGCGTTCACTGACTCGATCCCGGTCCTGCTTATCAGCGGTCAGATTGCCACCGGCGGGGGCGGCTGCGCTCGGGGTATTACCACGAAAACGACCAACTGTCTGCCTGCGCCAGCCTGACCAAGCTGGCCATCCGCGCGGCAAGCATTGAGGAGGTAGTGCCCGCGCTGGATCAGGCCTTTGCCGCCTTGACGGGGGGACGCCCCGGCCCAGTGCTGCTGGAGGTGCCGCTGGACGTGCTGCGCGGCTCCTGGCCGGCTACAAGTTCGGCGCCCCCGCCGGCACCGGTCGCGCCGCCGCGGCCCGACCCGGCGGAGGTGGCGGCGCTGGCCGACTTCCTGCAGCGGCAACCGCGTCTGTTACTGCTGGCGGGCGGCGGGGTCGTCAGCGCGGGGGCTGATGCCGTTCTCATGCAACTGGCCGAACGGCTCGGCGCCCCCGTGTTTCACACGGCCATGGGGAAAAGTGCCGTCCCGGCCGATCATCCGCTGGCGGCCGGGCTGCCCTGGTGGAAGGCCACCTCGGACCTGACCAACATGGGGGCGTTCTTCTCGCCGCTCTTCGGGGAGGCTGACGCCGTGCTGGCGGTGGGCTGCCGCTTCACCCAGCTCGCCACGGGCAGCTGGACGATGCCCCTGCCGAAGTCCCTCGGGCAGATCGACGTGGACGCCAGGGAGATTGGCCGGCACTATCCGGTGGCGGCCGGGGTGTGTGCCGATGCCCGACTGGCCCTGGAGGCGTTGCTCGAGGCCCTGCCGCCCCAGCCACGCGTCCCGTGGGCCAGGCCGCAGCCGTCGCGTGAGCCCTGGCGCCTGGGCGGCTGCGACTTCGTCGGTGCCCTTCGCCGGGCCCTGCCGCGCGATGCCATCGTGGCGGCCGATATCACCCGCCTGGGCTATATCCTGCTGGCCGAGTTTCCCGTCTATCAGCCGCGCACGTTCTTGCACCCCGCCGGCTTCGTCGCCATGGGGCATGGCTTGCCCGCCGCCCTGGGTGCCCAGGCCGCCTTCCCCGAGCGGCCCGTGGTCGCCATCGAGGGGGACGGCTGCTTCCAGATGTGCGGCCTGGAACTGGCGACCGCCGTCCAGGAGCGCCTCCCCGTCGTCACGGTGGTGGTGAACGACGGGGCGCTGACGCTCATCAAGGCCATCCAGCAGCGACGTTACGAATCGCGCTTCCTGGGCGTCGATCTGAAAAACCCCGACTTCGCCACCTTCGCCCAGGCCTTTGGTGTTCGCTGTTGGCAGGCCGACGACGAACCATCCTTCGAGACGGCCCTGCGCGAGGCCCTGGCAGCGCGGGCGCCGGCCTTGATTGAGGTGCGACCGTCCGAGCCACACGCCTGAGGTCTTTCCGCTGTGCGGCGATATTGACATGGCCCGCCGGCCTGGCGTAGATTCCCCCTCCACGGACCGCCCTCTCGGCCTTCAAGGAGGAAGCCATGGACCTGCGTCAGAAAACGATCCTCGTCACGGGCGGGGCCGGCTTCCTCGGCCGTCATCTGGTGGCCCGTTTGCAGCGCCAGGGCTGCCAGAAGCTGATTCTGCCGCGCAGCCGCGACTACGACCTCACCCACGAACACGCCATCCGCCGCCTCTTCGCCGAACACCGGCCGCAGGTGGTCCTTCACCTGGCTGCCCAGGTTGGCGGCATCGGCGCCAACCGCCGCAGTCCCGGAGCTTTCCTTTACAACAACCTCATCATGGGCACCCAGCTCATCGAGATCAGCCGCCAGCAAGGTGTCGAAAAGTTCCTCGCCGTCGGCACCGTCTGCTGCTACCCCAAATTCACACCGGTCCCCTTCCGCGAGGACGATCTCTGGAACGGCTACCCGGAAGAGACCAACGCGCCCTACGGCCTGGCCAAAAAGCTGCTCATGGTGCAGCTCCAGGCGTATCGCCAGCAGTACGGCTTCAACGGCCTCAACCTGATTGTGGTGAATCTCTACGGCCCCGGCGACAACTTCGACCTGGAGACCTCCCACGTCATCCCCGCCCTGATCCGCAAATTCCACGATGCCCAGGAACGCGGCGAGCGGGTGGTGACGCTGTGGGGGACCGGCCGGGCCTCGCGCGAATTCCTCTATGTCGAGGATGCCGCCCGGGCCATCCAGCTGGCCGCCGAACGGCTGGATACCTCCGACCCGATCAACATCGGCTGTGGACAGGAAATCCCCATCGCCGAGCTGGCGGCCCTGATCGCCCGCAAAACGGGGTTCACAGGGGAAACTCGGTACGATGCCGACAAACCCGACGGCCAGCCGCGCCGCTGCCTGGACGTGACTCGGGCCCGCCAACTGCTCGGCTTCGAGGCAAGCACACCCCTGGTGGAAGGGCTGGAGCGGACGATCGCCTGGTACAAGTCGACGCGACAGCAATCGCTGGCGGCGTAGCACGAATGCAAAGCCCCCCTCCGCGGTACTCCGGGCAGAGGGGTGGGGTGTGGGGGTTGTGTGTGTGCGCGCGCAGGCGCAGTGCAATCCATCCCCTCACCCACGACCCCAGTCTCCCGAGCTTTGTAGCGAGGGGGGGCTCCCACTCACTCCTCCGCCTCGTCCAGCTTGAGTAATTCATTGTCATACGCCTTCTCCAGCCTGCGCACTGTCTTGGCCAGGTCGCGATCGCGGGCCACCTGGCGCGACACTTCCAGCTCCCATTCCGTGCTCTCGGCGCGGAGCGAGCCCAGATCGAGCGGCAGGCGCAGGATCTTCGCCAGGCGCCGCGTCACCGCTTCGATGCTCATCGGGTTGCGGCCCTGCAAATAGCCGGGGATCTCGGCGATCAGCGAGGTCATCTCCAGGCCGGCGGCCGGCGCCCGGGTCATCAGGTAACTGGTGAACGATCCGGGTCCCTCGTAGTCCGTCGGCCTGATGCCGTACTGGGCCATCTCCGGCAGCAGGTGCGGAGCCGAGCAGGTGGCGAACAGGCGCGGCTCCCGGGTGTGCGGCACCGCCCCACCATAGGAACCGACGAACAGGACGCGCTTGACGCCCACCTTCTGGGTCACCTCCAGGATGGCATCGCCAAAGGCCCGCCACTGGAGGTTCGGCTCCTTGCCCAGGAACAGGACCAGGTTGGCCGGCTCGTGGCAAAAGAAGGTATTGGACGGCAGGTCCAGGCCCACCACCCGCCCGCCCTCGATCTTCAGGTGAGGACGAAACAGGGCGGCCACTTCCATCGGCCCGGGAAAATTGCACAGAAAGAACGGCTCGGGGTCGATGTGGGCGAAGGCCTTGGCGTCCAGCAGATCGACCAGGCGCCGGACCGTGCCGGTGGACACGTCGCCGCCATCCATCCAGCCGCCGAAGGCCAGGACCAGCGTGGCATTCGTGACGGTGGGGCAGCTGCCAAATTGGAGCGGGTCGGTGGCGCCAGAGTTCATCCCAGCATTCTATAAGAGCGGGCCGAAACAATGATGCCCGCTGAGCCGCGCACGCAGCGGAGCGGAGTAAGCGGCGTGGCACCAGGCCGCTTACTCCGCTCCGCTGCGTGCGCGGCTCAGCGAGTCAACCGTCGCTCGCGAAACCTGCATTTTTTCCGGACATGCAAAGCCCGCAGTAAAAGTGAGTGTCGCATGCCTTCGTGCCTGACGCTCCGGGCTGGCCTGGCCCGGCGCCGTTTTTCGCCCATGAATCCCTTGACAGAGCCGCCTGGGAGCCATCACACTGATAGAGCGCGCGCGATGATCCTGTCCCGAGAGGCGGGGAACTAACCGCCCCGCGCCTGCGTCCCGATGAGAAGGTGAGCCGCTGTCGGCCGACGCGACCAAGCACGCCTTCCGGACCGTGTCGTTCTGACCCCGAATCGCCGTCCCCCTACCGCCGCGGCATCTGCCAGGCCGGGCGAGGAATGAAAGCCAGGAATCGCATCATGGGATTTGCCGCCAAGCGCCGCCGCCCTCACTTCACCGCCTTTGTCCTCACCTGTCTGCTGGCCCTGTTCCTCGGTTGGGGCCTGTTGCCGTCTGCGCAACCGGCTCGGGCCCAGGGCGACCAGCCCGCTGCCGATGCCCCCGCCGCCGCTCCTACCCCACCCCCGAGCTCGAACATGTTCCTGCACATGCTCCGGTCGATCGGGCTGGTGATGGGCGTCATCCTGGGCCTGCTGTCGATCTCCCTGGTGGCCCTGGTCGTGCTGCTGGCGATGGACGTGCGCATGGGCGATTCGGTGCCCCCTGCCTTCGTGGAGGAATTCACCGAGATCGTCAACAAGCGCCGCTTCAAGGAAGCCTACGATTTGGCCAAGAACGATAACTCGTTCGTGGCCCGGGTGCTGACCGCCGGCATGGGCCGGCTGCAATACGGCATCGAGGATGCCCGCGAGACGGCCATGAACACCGTCGAAAGCATCAAGGCCGGCAAGGAGCAGTTGACCACCTACCTGGCCACCATCGGCAGCCTGGGGCCGCTCCTGGGACTGGTGGGCACCGTCTATAGCATGGTCGGCGCCATGCGCGAGATGGCCGATCGCACCAAGGCCGTCGATCCGCACCGCATGGCCGAAATCCTGTCGCACGGCCTCGTAGTGACGCTTTTAGGCATCGGCATCGCCGTGCCCGCCATTTTCTGTCACGCCTTCTTCCGCAACCGTATCACGCGCGTGTCGATGGAGACGGCCAGCGTCTCCGACGACCTGCTGACGCAGATGTATCACAACTCGAAGCCGCGCACCGGTGCCGCCCCGGCGACCGTAGACGCCCGCGCGCCGTCGGCCGCGGTGAAGGCGGCCGACTAAAGCTTCGTTTAGCCGCCGCCCTCCGGGCGGCGGGGTAAGTCTCCGGAGGGCCCCCCCATGAGTCACGGCGGCAGCAGCCACGACAACGCCGAACCGGACCTGACGGCCATGCTCGATCTGGTCATGCAGTTGCTCCTCTACTTCATCATGTGCGCCAACTTCTTCGACCAGGAGAACAACGCCGAGGTGCAACTGCCGGTAGCCCAGATGGCCCGACCGGTCGGCAACGACGGCGAGGACGCCCTGTTGCTCAACGTCGATCAGGACGGCAAGGTGCTGATCCTGGGCGAAGCGCCCAAGGACATGGAAAGCACCAAGCTGTGGCTGGACAACCGCGCCCTGGATGCGAAAAGCAAGAGCCCGGACGGCACCATCCATACCGTGCTGGTCGTCCGCGCGCACCGGGATTGCAGTTACGACAACGTCTACAAGCTGATGCAGCTCTGCAAGGAAAAGGGCTTCAGGCACTTCAAGCTGCGCGCCACCATCGCGGAGGGTTAGTGACGTGGGACTGCATCACTCGAAGGGCGGACCCGATAGCAAGGTCATGTTGCCCATCACGCCCATGCTGGACTTCACGTTCCAGCTCCTGTTCTTCTTCCTGCTCTGGTTCCGCCCTTCAGCCTCGGAAGGGCAGATGGACCTGGCCCTGCCGACCGACAAGCCGATCGTCAGCGACGTGGTCAAGAACGTGGAGAAGGAGGTTGGTGATCCTGAGGAGGTCGAAGAGCCGCCGGAGGTGACGGTCATTATCAAGGCCATCCGGGGCGATGATCCCCGCACGCTCGGCCAGATCAGCGAGATCAGCGTGCAGACCAAGCAGGGCACCGATCTGATCCGCGAGGATGGGGCCGACACGGACCGTCTGCTCGTTCTGCTCCAGGAGCACCTGAAGAAATTGCGTGACGCGATGGGAAATGAGGGAAATAAGAAGGACGTGATGATGCGCGGCGAGCGCATCCTGCGCTGGCAGTACGTGGTGAAGGTGCGCGACGCCTGCCAGAAGGCGGGTTTCAGCAATGCGCACTTCTCGCCGCCGCCGGATGTGTGACATCGGCGAGCGGGGGGCGTTAGCCCCCCGGTTACTGAATTATAACCGGGGGGCTAACGCCCCCCGCTCGCCCGTTGGGTGCCCGATTGCGGAACCTCCGACCGCCCGGCCACGTCCAAGCCTTCCGGGAAGGGATGCGTTCGATGCCCACACGGTGGCAAACCGTAATTGCCGCGCTGGCCTTGCTGGTGTCCGCCGGCATTGGCCGCGCGGCCGACGAGCCGCCGGAACAGAACGTCTTTCGGGATAATACCGAAGATGTGCTCCGGGCAGCGGGGACTCTCGCCGGCTTCGGTTGCACAGGGGGACAGGGCACGCCGGCTATCCTCGGCCTGCTCCTGGTCGGCGAGCAGCAGCACCTGTGGAAGCTGCAAGGCGATCGGGCCATCGAGCTGCGGCCGGGGTTCCTCAAGTTTGTTCACGACGCCACCGAGAAGAACCCCATCGGCCTCATGGTCGGCGATCGCGGCGAGGAGCTGGAGGTCTACTGCGAGGCCCTCTGGAAGGCGAGTCTGGTCTCCCCGGGCGCTGGCCAACAGCGCCCGCCGGGACCTGACCATCGCCCATCTGCTGAACGAACCGAAGCGGTATCGGGGCGAGGTGTGCCACGTCGAGGGTGAGGTCCGCCGCATCCGCCGTCTCGATCCGCCGGCCATGCTCGAAGCGAAGGACATCCGGACCCTGTACGAATGCTGGGTGTTCGACCCTAACTATGGCACTTATCCGGCCTGTCTGGTGTGTTCCGAGTTGCCGCGCGGCGTGGAGCCGGGAGAGAAACTCCAGGTCATGGCGAGTTTCGACGCTTATTTCTTCAAGCGTTACGGTTACGAGGCGACCGATCAAAAGCCGCGCCTGGTGCCGCTCTTCCTGGGTCGCAGCCTGGTACTTCCCGTCCGGGCGACACCGGCCCCGCCGGCAGAGGAAGGGCTCGGCGGCTGGAAGTCGGGGCTGGTGCTCTTCCTCGGCGGCGTACTGGCGACTTTCGTGGTGGCCTTCGCCGGCCACTGGTGGTACCAGCGGGCCGATCGCCGCGTGCGCGCCGGATCAAGGGGACACGGACGCAAGAGTTCACGGAGCCTGGAGTGTGAACGTACAAGCCCCGAGCGCCAGCGAGGGGTCGACTTCCCTCGCCCCGCTGCCGGTCGTAAACTGAAGGGTATCGGTACTGGATCCTCTGGTTGAAGGGATGTCGTGCCATGTCCAACAAGCCTGCGGCGCCCGCCAAGCCTCCCGTGATTCGTTCCACGGGCAACAGCGGCTACTCCGGTATCGAGTTGACCCGGCTGCTGCCCGCCTGGATCGTCAGCGCCGTCATGCACATCGTGATCATTCTCCTGTTCGTCGGCCTGGGGCTGTTCGGCAGCCAGAAGCCAGGCCAAGGACTCGCTAGTCACGGTCAACCCGGACCTGACGAACGTTGACGATGAGGAGAAGCAGCCGGACCTGACCGAGACCGAGATGGGCAACGACCCCGACGTGCCGCTCAACTACAATGTCGAGCGCCTGGCCGATGTGAGTGTGCCCGGCATCGTGCTGCCGACGGAGCCGATCGGCATCCCCGGCGCCCCCGACGGCCCGACGATGAGCGTGCCGCCCCCTCCCGGCGCCAACCGCGGCACCGGAGGTGGCGGTGAGATTGGCCCCGGAGTCGGCACCGCCTTCACCACCGAGGGAACCGCGGGCGGCTTCCTGGGGAATCGACTGGCGGCGGGCGGGTTTGCCGGCCGCAGTGCCGCCACCCGCGAGAAGATGGTCGAGGAAGGCGGCGGCACCGGGGCTTCCGAGGCCGCCGTCGGCCTCGGCCTGAAGTGGCTGGCCCTGCACCAGAGCGACGACGGCCACTGGTCGATGGACGGCTTCCACAACAACGCCCGTGATAAGCCCGGCCTCAACGGCAAGCGCTTCACCTGCAACTGCGGCGGGCAGGGCATGCGCAACGACACCGCCGGCACCGCCTTCGGCGTCCTCCCCTTCCTGGCCGCCGGCATCACCCACCGCGACAACAACAAGGCCAAGGAAGACTATCGCAAGAACGTGGACGCCGCCCTGAAGTACCTCATCAACCACCAGGACGCCCGTAGCGGCGACCTGGGCGGCGGCATGTACGCTCACGGCCTGGCCACCATCGCCCTGTGCGAGGCCTACGGCCTGTCGGCCGACCAGAACCTCAAGGCGGCGGCCCAGCAGGCCATCGACTTCATCGTGGCCGCCCAGGACCCAGCCAGCGGCGGCTGGCGCTACACCCCGCGTTCCGGCGGCGATACCTCCGTCGTCGGCTGGCAGCTCATGGGCATCAAGAGCGGCCAGATGGCCGGCCTCAAGGTCCCCAACCCCACCCTGTCCGGCGCCGAAAAGTGGCTCGATTCCTGCGCCACCTCCGACAAGGGCGGCTACGGCTATGTCGGCCCGCAGGAAACGCCGACCATGTCGGCCGTCGGCCTCCTGTGCCGCCAGTACCTCGGCTGGAGCCCGCGCAACCCGGGCCTGCTCAACGGCGTTGCCCGGCTGAGCAAGTATCCCCCCGGCACGATCAACAGCATGTACTACTACTACTATGCCACCCAGGTCATGCACCACATGGGCGGCGAGAGCTGGGCCAACTGGAACCCGAAGATGCGCGACCTGCTGGTCAACTCGGCCGACCAGGGCCGTGCCAACAAGCATCCGCACCAGATCGGCAGCTGGGGCCCCGAGGGGGACGCCCACGGCGCCCAGGGCGGCCGCATCATGCAGACCTCCCTCTCGCTCTTGACCCTGGAAGTCTACTACCGCCACCTACCGCTCTATCGCCGCGACGTGACGACGGGCAAGGAGATGGAGAAGAAGTAGTAGTACGAAGAGGGGCGAGCGGGGCGGCGTAAGCCCCCCGGTTTTGCAACCGGGGGGAGTTCACAAGTCCGCCAGTGTGTTAGCCCGACGCGCCAGCGAGGGATTCGCGCGAACCCTCGCTGGCGCGTCGGGCTAACGCATTACGCAAACACATCCTTCACATCCGCATCCGCCCTTGCCGGCACCGGGGCCGCCACCTCGCCGAGGATGTCGTTGAGCACCGTGGCCGGCGAAATCTTGCGGATTCGGCTCTCCGGCCGCAGGATCAGCCGGTGCCCCATCACCGGCAGCACCATCCGCTTTACATCGTCGGGCAACACATAGTTTCGCCCCGCGACGGCCGCCAGCGCTTGCCCCGTCCGGAAGAGCGCGATCGAGGCGCGGGGACTGCCGCCCAAGAGCACGTCGGCATGTTCCCGTGTGGCATGGACGATCTCCAGGACGTAGCGGCGCACCTTGTCGTCCACGTGGATATCGCGGATCGCGTCCTGGGCGGCCACCACCTCCGCGGCCGACACCACCGTGCCCAGGTCGTCGATCGGATGGCTGTGCTGCAACCGCAGCAGCATCTTCGATTCCTCTTCGAGACTCGGATAGCCAAGGGCCAGCCGGATCAGGAAGCGGTCGAGCTGCGCCTCCGGCAGCGGAAAGGTCCCTTCGTGATCGACCGGGTTCTGAGTGGCGATGACCAGGAAGGGCGGCTTGAGGTTATACGTCTGGCCGTCGGCGGTGACGCGGCGCTCGGCCATCGCCTCCAGCAAGGCCGATTGCGTCCGCGGCGTGGCCCGGTTGATCTCATCGGCCAGCACCGTCTGCGCGAACAACGGCCCGGCGCGGAACTCGAACTCCGCCGTCTTCTGGTTGAAGATCGACACGCCGGTGACATCGGTCGGCAGCAGGTCCGGCGTACACTGGATGCGCTTGAAGGTGCAGCCGACGCTCTTGGCCAGGGCGCGGGCCAGCATCGTCTTGGCCACGCCCGGCACATCTTCCAGCAGGATGTGTCCCTCGCAGAGGTAAGCGACCAGCGTAAGTGTGATCTGGTGCCGCTTGCCGATAATGACCCGTTCCATGTTGGCGATGATCTTCTGCGCGGTCGTCGCCAGATCGGAACGGCGTGCTGCTTCGTTGCCATCGCTCTTGGCCATGAGGCTACCCATGAGGCCGGCAAGCGGGGCAGGGAGAGCAGGGCTGCCACGACCTGCGGGAAACTCAGCATAACGGACGAACCCGGCCGCGCAAAGGGAGCGGGGGCCGTTGCCCGCCGCCTCGTCCACGCCCAGGCCGGATTCTGCTGGCGTGGCTGGCGGCAGCGCGGTTACGATGCCGGACGCCAGATGATCGTATCGCAAGTCCCTCGCCACTGCCTCGTAGCGGAAGTCGCCAGACTTCCGTTCTGACTTGGCGGAATTCTGGCGAATTCCGCTACGGTGCGACTGGCGATGAATCTCCGAAACGGTCATCTAGCCTCGATTTCCACGGAGGGGATTTTTCCCCTCTGAACGCATGCAAATTCAGCAAAACCGGCTGTTTTTCGCCGTCTTCGTTAACCGTTGCGATGACTTAAATCCTCGTTGTACATTCGTCACCTCCTCCGAGGGATTCTCGCCTTGAGCGAATTATCCCACGATTTCCCGGAATTCCGCCTGGCACGCGCAGCTGCTTGCCAGCTGCGCGTGCCAGGCGTAGCATGTGCTGGGTATGAACACCACTACTCGGAATGACTTAACGCCGATCGCCTACTTCTTCCTCGCTCCCGAAAACTCCCTCCACCGACAATACGAGGCCTTCCGCGCCTACTTCGTCGAGGGCAGCCCTTCCCACGAGGTCGCACGCCGCTTCGGCTACTCGCCCGGCTCGTTTCGCGTCCTCTGCCACGAGTTCCGCCATGACCCCGACAAACAACTCCGCTTCTTCCAGACGGTCCAGCATGGGCCACGCTATGCCCCAGCCCGTGACCGGGTCCGCGAACTCGTGGTGGCCATGCGCAAACGCAACCTCTCCGTCTACGACATCCAGCGTGAACTGGCCCAGGCCGGACACACCATCTGCATTAATGCCCTCGCCGTCCTGTTGCGCGAGGAAGGCTTCGCGCGATTGCCGCGCCGTCTCGATGACGAACGGCCCGCGGCGACTCGACCGGCAACCGAGGCCGCGGCCGACGTGCGCGCCGTGAGCCTGGAACCGCGCTCCTTCCGCACGCGCCTCGGCGGCCTCTTCTTCTTCGTGCCGCTCCTGAAAGACATCCGGCTGACGGATGTGCTGCGTCAGGCTGACCTCCCCGGTTCCCAGATGATTCCCGCCGAGCAGGCCCTGCGGAGTCTGCTGGCCCTCAAGCTCGTTGGCACCGAACGCAAGAGTCACGTCATGGACCTGGTTTGCGACCAGGGCCTCGCCCTGTTCGCCGGCCTGAACGTGGTACCCAAACGCTCCTACCTGGCCAGCTATAGCTCGCGCGTCGATCACCGGGCCGTAGTCCGCCTCATGGCTGCCTGGTTCGACGAGGTGCGGCGGGCCGGGCTGCCGCTCGGCGATTCCATCGACCTCGACTTCCACTCCGTACCCGCCAACACTCAGGAAGAGCCGCTGGAAAAACACTACATTTCCAGCCGCAGCCGCGCCCAGCAAGGCGTCCTGGTTTTCCTGGCCCGCGATGCCGCCGCCCGTGTCCTCTGCTACGCCCACGCTGGGATCCCCAAAGACCAGAAGGCGGCCGAGGTCCTCCGCTTCGCCGACTTCTGGCAAGAACGCACTGGCAGTTCACCCCGCGAACTGGTCTTCGATTCGCAACTGACCACCTACCAACACCTGCAGCAGTTGAACCAGCGCGGTATCGGTTTCCTGACGCTCCGACGCCGCACACGCTCGATGCTCGGCCGTATCTGGAGCCTCCCGGCGTCGGCCTGGCGGCGGATCACGCTGTCCTCCCTGACCCGCGCCTTCCGCACGCCCCGTGTCTTGGATGAGCGCGTGTCGCTCCCCGGCTATACGGGCCAGGTGCGGCAAATCATCGTGATCGATCTGGGCCACGAGGAGCCGACCATCCTCCTGACCAACAACTTCCGGTCCGGTTGCGCGACCCTGGTGACTCGCTATGCCCAACGCATGCTGATCGAGAATGGTATCTCCGAGGCCATCCAGTTCTTTCACATCGATGCCCTGTCGTCGATGATCGGGATGAAGGTGGACTTCGACCTGCAGATCACCCTCATGGCCAGCGCCCTGTATCGGCTGCTGGCCAACCGCGTAGGCCGGGAGTACCAGCACGCGACGGCCAAGAAGATCTTCCGCAACCTGCTGAACGTTTCGGCGACCGTCGAGGTGCTGGACCACGAAGTAGTCATTGCCATGGACAAGCGGGCTCACAATCCCTACCTCGTCGCGTCGCAGCTCGCGGACGAACCGACCCCCATGCCCTGGTTCGGTAACAAGCGCCTGGTCATCCGCTTTTCCTGACCTCACATGTCGCTTTTGTTAACCGAACTTGGTACCGTGGAAATCGAGGCTAGCCTTGCCCTCCGTGCCGCCCTGCCTACAATCCGGGCCGGAGGTTATGCGTCCATGCCACCCGCGAGCGAGCCGCCGCGCGATCTGGCTGACCGCATGGTCCGCCAGGCGTTGCGCCACCCCGCCAACCTGCGCGCCTTTCTGCGCCAGGCCGTGCCGGAGCTGGCCGACGGCTTCGACTACGAGCGCTGCCGGCTGCTCGACCGCGAGTTTCCGCTGGAGGATTGGCGCCGCCGCGAAGCCGACCTGCCGTTCGAAGTGCCTTACCGGTTGGGCGACGAGGAACTCTGGGCGCTGGTCTATGTCCTGTTGGAGCACCAGAGCGCCGAGGATCCGGCAAGGCCGCTGCGGCTGCTTTTGTTCGTGGCCCTGTACTGGGAGCGGCAGTGGCGGGCGTGGGAGCAGCGGGCGGCCCCGAAAGGAGCGCTGCGGCTGAGCCCCGTGCTGCCGCTGGTCTTGTACACGGGGGCCGGGCCGTGGGAGAATAACCGTACCCTGCACGACCTGCTGGGGGAGCCGGCCGAGTTCCACGGCTTCGTGCCGCAGTGGGGGCCGCTCTTTTGGGAGTTGGGCCAGCAAAGTGCCGAGAGCCTGCTGGAGAGCGGGGACGAATGGCAGCAGGCGCTGGCCGTGCTGCGGGCCCAGGGACAATCGGCGCCGGACTTCGAGCGTGTTTTCGTGGAGGCGATGCGACGACTGGAAGCGCTGGCCAGTCGCGATCATGTGCGTTGGTGCGAATTGATGCGGATCGTCCTGTCGTGGGCACAGGCTCGTCGGCCGGTTCCGGAGCGGGAAGCGCTGCGGGCCGCGGGCCTGGCGGCGCTGAGCGACGCGAATCGCCAGAAGGAGGTTGCAAGCATGGGCCAGACCATCGGCGAAGCCATCTGGGAAGAAGGGCGGTTGAAGGGAGAGTCTACAGGTGAGTTGCGCGCCTCGCGGCGGATGCTGCGGCAGCTTCTGGCGGCCCGGTTCAGCAGCGTGCCCGAAGAGGTCGCGCAGCGCATCGAGAGTTGCACGGACCTGGACCGCCTGATGGCTGCCGCCCAGCAGGTCCTTGGCCTCGACAAGCCGGAGCACCTGCGGCTGTAGCGTTTCGGACGACTGGCAGAGACGAAAACGGGCCAACGTCCAGTGTTCACTAGAGCGAGCGAATAGATGCGCCTTACCGAGCCGCGGCCTTTTTCTCGCTGCGCCAGCTGGCGAATAGGATAAATCCAATGCGTTAACCCGCCATTGAACTCCCCGGCGAAACGATTGCCGAATTCTGCCGTCGCTGGAACATCTCGGAGCTGGCGCTGTTTGGGTCGGTCCTTCGTCCGGACTTCGGCCCGGAGAGCGACGTGGATGTTCTGGTCAGCTTCGCCCCGGAGGCGCACTGGACGCTGCTGGACTGTGTGCGGATGGAGCAGGAACTGGCGGGCATCGTCCGGCGTTCCGTTCCTCGGGGGTGCCGAGTTCGGGGTCGTTGGCTTTAGGGATTCGCTGCTCATAGCCGTCTCCTTATCCACGCGGCATGATAGCGGGCCGACCGACACCGGTGGAAGTGAAACTTGAAAAACAAGGCACGAAAAGCTGGCGGGACCCTTTTCCCTTCGGGCGCGGATTAGGGGTTCGGGTGCGGATTTGGGGACAGCGTACCCTGTTCACCCCAATTCCTCGATCGGCACAGCTTCCGCCAGGATCGGTACCGGGCGGCTGGAGAAGTCGTGGAACTCCAAACCGTGGTCGATCCCCAGGTGGCGGTAGATCGTCGCCAGCAGGTCCTTGGGGGTCAGCGGCCGCGCCTTGGGGTATTCACCCCGAGAGTTGGTCGAGCCAACGACCTGGCCCATGAGCAATCCGCCCCCAGAAACCAGGGCGCACATCGCGTCGGGCCAGTGGTCGCGGCCGATGCAACCATTGGCGGTGTTCAGCCGCGGGCCACGCCCGAACTCGCCCATCGCCACAATCAGGACCTGGCGATCCAGGCCGCGATCGTGGATGTCCTCGATCAGGGCCGATAGGGCCTGGTCCAGGAACGGGGCCCGCCAGCGCATGCCCTTGGCCATGTCCCAGCCCGGCTGGGCGTTGGCGTGATCGTCCCAGCTGAAATAGAGCGGCTTGCCCTGCTCGGCGCCAGGGCCTCGATGGTGATGACAGCGGCCCCGGCCTCGGCCAGCCGGCGAGCCAGCAAACAGCTCTGGCCCCAAAGGTGCCGGCCGTAGCGCTCGCGCAGGTTCGCCGGTTCTTGGCCCAGGTCAAAGGCCCGGACGGATTGCAAGCGATGCTGCCGGTCCCGCGGCCAGGCAGCCGGATCGAGGTTGCCCCGTCACCCCCGACCCCTCTCTCCCGAGGTTGGGGGCGAGGGAGATTTGGGGCCGCCAAACCACGCCCGCCCCAGCGCCTTCAGGTACCACTTCAGGTAATGCGGCATCCAGGCGAAGGTGCGGAAGCGCGAGACGCCGGCGGTGCGGTCGTGCCAGGTGGTCGGCACCTCGGCGATTCGCCAGCCGTTCCAGTGGGCCTTCACCGTCAGCTCCAGTGCCAGCGCGAAGCTCGCCTGCCCCTCAATCGGAATCTGTTCGACCACGCGGCGGCTATAGGCGCGGAAATTGTTGGTGGCGTCGCGGGTCGGCAGGCCGCCCAGGTAGTGCAGCGACATGCCGGCCAGGCGCGAAAAGGTGCGTTTCAGGAACGGCCCGCCCACCTGGCCGCCGCCTTTCATGTAGCGCGATCCTGCCACCACGTCGGCCCCGGCCCGAATCAGCCGGGCCATCGGCTCCACGTCGTTCGGCTCGTCGGAGCGGTCGGCCATCATGACGACGATCACGTCGCCTCGGGCCGCCAGGAAACCCGCCTTCAGGGCATTGAGCACGCCCTTCCCCAGGGTGTTGTGCACCAGGCGCACGTCGGCGGGCGGCGGCTGCATGGCCGCCAGCGCCGGCAACGTGCTGTCCTCCGGGAAGTCGTAAACGATTAGCGTCTCGTGGGGCTGGCTCAGGTGCGGCTCCAGCTCGCGCAGGAACGGCTGGATGTTGTCCGCCTCGTTGAAGACAGGCACGACAATGGAAATCAACGGCGGGGACCCGGCAAGTCCCGGGTCCGGCAACGAGTGCATGGGACGGCTCGTGGGTGGGCCGCCGCGACCTGCTCACAGGGGAAGGCAGCCGGCGGCGGAATCCAGGTTCGTTCGTTTATGATACGAACCCCGCCGGATGCCATGCAAACGGGATCGGAACTCGGGGAGCGCGGGTTGCTTTCATCCCCGCCCGCGCCGACGCCACCAGCGGCCCCCGACCAATCCGGCCGCCATGATGCCGAACAGGGCCAGCGACGACGGCTCCGGGATCTCCAGCACGGTCACGCCCGGGCCTTGCAGGACCGTCGGCGTGCCGCTGTCATCCACGGTGATGACCACGGCGGCACCGGCGGCATCCGGGTCGGGGCTGGACAGCAGGTTGTTCCCCATGCCGCCCGGCGTGTCCCACAGCAACAGGTTGAACGTGCCCGGCTCGGACAGGGTCACCTTGAAGCTAAGGTCGTTGCCGAAGGTGAAGTCCTGGCCGATGTCGGCCGCCTGCGTCATGGTTTCGCTGATGGTGAGCGGGTTGGGCAGCCCACCGGTGAAGGTGCCGGAAAAGATGTAGGGCGTGGAGTTCACCGTGCCATCGGAGCTGTAGCTCCACAGAAGCGCATTGCCGGGCGGGCTCCCCAAATTGCTGGCGAACTGAAATTCAAGCGAGCCGGCGGTGCCCGCCACGCTGGCGGTGTCCACATCGACGAAGAAGCTGATGGGGTCCGCCGAGGCCCGCGTGGTGCCAAGGAACAAGCCCAGGGCCAGGGCCAGCAGTCGCAGGAAGCCGATTCGAAGAAGCATCGTCAAGTCCTTTCTTGAGTCCTTTTATCTCATGGGAGCAGCGGCGGCGCGGCGGCGATCACAGCGGGTCGCTGTAAATGTCGGTCGTGAAATCGAACCGCTCATCAGTCGGATTGGAGAACACCAGAGCGATCGCCGGCAGCGACTTGCCGGGCGCCAGCGAGGCGGCGACTGACGCCGGCATGGTGATGATGATGTGCCCGGCCCCGTCCGTGGTGATTGCCAGGTTGGTCGTCTTGCCGTTGATCGTGACGCTGGCCGACGAAAGCGACACGCCCGAGGTCAGACTGCCCAGCACGATCTGGAACGGACCCGTCAGGGTAGATTTGCTGGTATTGGTAACGGTCAGACCGATGGTGGACGTTTTGGCCGTGCGGTTGTACACCGGGCCGGTTTCGCCCAGGCCCACCTGGTTGGTCACCTTGGCCAGGACGAGGACCGAGCTGGAAA
Source organism: uncultured Planctomycetota bacterium (assembly GCA_963827935.1). GTDB lineage: Bacteria > Planctomycetota > Planctomycetia > Gemmatales > Gemmataceae > DATFNV01. The sequence goes on from CAWHCN010000011.1 coordinate 1,197,958, forward strand.
CCGTCTGGGTCGGCGTGAAGGCGACGCCGGTCAGTTCCGACTTGCTGCTTACGGGATCAGTAGCGAGGATGTTGTAGGCGGAATTGGCGCCGGTATCGGTGACTTCGATCACGCTTCCGCCCGGATTGGGCTGGGCACCGACGCCGAAGCCGGTCACGCCGAAGAGCTGCACCTGGCCGTTGACGACGCGGCCGGTCAGTTCCCTGACGCCGCCTGCCTTGGACGTATCCACATCATCATTGCCCGTATTGTTCGGATCGAAGGCGTTCGTGGCCGTGATGTTGCCACTGCCATCGACAGTGTAAGTGCTGTTGAGGAACGAACCGGTGCTGTTGATGAAGTAGCTGAACTGCCAGCCCGAGTTGGTGTAATCGTAGCGGGCGATGCCCATCTCGGCGTCGGCGACATAGCAGACGTTTTCCCCACTGACAGGGTCAGTCGGGTTGCCGTCGTTGAGGTCAGCCATGTAGAAGCCGAAGGGTTGCATGGGCTTGCTGCTGGCGCCGACATCGAGCGGGTTGGTCTGCTCAGTCTGGATGAACAGGGTCTCGGTCTGTCCGCTGGTTTGTCCGCTGGGTCCTGCCTCAGGCAGGTCGTTGCCGATCAGGTAGATGCCGTCCAGCCCGCCGCTCGCGTTGCGGACGCCTTCGTACAATTGGCCGTTGAAGATTTCAACCGTGTTGATGTTGGACGCGCCGTTGCCCGTGACAATCGTCGAAGTGGTCGCCCCCAACTGCGCGTAGTGGACATAATCATTTTCTGGCGTGTAGCCGGAAGCGTGGCCGGCTGTCCAAAACTGGGTGCCGTCGGTGCTGACGACGCTGCGGAAATTGTCGCCGCTATAGGCGTCGGTCAAGGCGGTGGTCGTGTTGATGACGCCCGCGCCGTTGATGGTGCCGATCACACGGTTGATCGCGGAGGCGGCGGAGAAGGTCTGTTGCGGCGCCCACGCACTGATCGTGTCGTTGTAGCCGGCGGTAACCAGGTACTCCCCGTTGGTGGACAGAGTCAGATCTCCTTCGGACACGGAGTAGCTGCTGTTGGTCAAGGCGTCGTTGCCGGAACCGGTGTTATTGGCCACGTCCGGCAGGCTGAAGGTGTACAAGGAACTTTGGTTGGTGGTGGTGGTGGGGTCGATGACAAATTGGTCGATGAAATCGTTCGAGGGGGAGTCGGAAAGGCCGTTCAGGTCCGCGGTCTCATCGCCCACGATATTCTGGTTGGTGGGGTCGCTGGAGTCGATGCGCTCGACCGAAACGGTCAAGGGCGTGACAGCAACCGAAACGGAGTAGGAGCCGCCCTGGCTGTAGGTGTGCGAGCCGATGACGCTGAAAATGTGCGTGGTGGAGTTGTAGCTGATTGTGCCGGGCCCCACCGGGCTGTTGTCGTCCCAGTTGATGCTGGCCGAGAACTGCGTCGTGGGGTCGCTGATGCCCAGGCTAGACAGGTTCGCCACGAGCCCCGGATCGGTGAAGGTGGCGAGAGTCACATTGTTGAGGGCGATACCCGCAGGGGCGTTGAAGGTAGCCCCGCCGCTTACCACCAGCGGCGGATAAGCGACCCGAGCGGTGGGATTGACCGTGGTGCTATTGCCGTTCGGGTCGGTGATGGTGACGCTGATCGGGTAGGTGCCGACCGTGGCGTAGGTATAAGTCCCGGTCACGGTGAACAGGCTGATGTTGACGTTCTGACCGTTGATGTTGGTTTCGCTGTTGGTGCCCGCGAACGCAATGGCGCCGTTGGTCGTGTGGCCGTTAGCCCAAGTGATCGAGGCCGTGAAACCAGCGGTGCTGGTATAGGTGCCGTCCGAGAACGTCGCCACGACGCCGGTGAACGGTTGGTTGACCACGGGGCTGACATCGACGCCGGTCGCCTGCGGAGCGTTGATGGTGTATGAGGTCGGGTTGTCGGTCGGATCGCCGGTGACCAGGTTCATGCCGGAGCCGCTGGCAATGAAGCCGTTGCCGGCGGTCGGGGTGTACTGGGCCGTGATGTCGCCGTGAACTCCGGGCGTGAGGTTGCTGAGCGTAATGCTGGCCGCGCCGACGTTTGTCGAACCGACTTGCGTGACGGTCTGCGTGGTGCCGATCTGATTGGCGCCGTCAAAAAAGGCAACGGTGCCGCTGGGGTACTGGGTGCCGCTGGCAGGCGTTACCTTGGCGGTAAAAGTGACGGGTTGGTTAGGGCTTTGCCCCGCAGCCGGGTTGGCGGTTATTGTGGTCGCCGTGGTGATGCCGGCCTGGAAAATCAGGTTGCCGAAGCGCCAGTTGCCCGAGTTGTTGTTGTAGGGAATGATGTCGTCCGCCGGCCCGTTGCTGGTGGCGCTGGCATAGACGTTGCCGAGAGTGCCCGTCGAATCGTAGGCGGACACCAGGCGAACGCCGAAATTCGGATCGTTGTTGGCGGCGGTGATCTGGCTGAAGTCGATGTGGATGGTCGGATTCACCGGGCTCAGCTGGGAGTTATAGTAATCGTTCCCGGTGGTGACAAAATCCCCCGTGGAACTGCTGGGACCACTGTAATTCGTCCAGCCGTTGGGGTTGGTCGTGTTGGTGTTGTACTGAACCTGCAGATCGCGGATGCCCTGGGTGGTCGAATACCAGTCGAACGAGAAGACGATGTTGGAGTACCCAACAGTGCTGGTGTCGAGCTCGATGCCCTGCGAATATTCCGGAGCGGAGAGGTTCCAGCCGTTGCCCTGGCCGGTCACGCCCGCGGTCCCGCTAATGCCGCGAATGCGCCAGAGGTTTTCGGTGAAGCCCGTGTTCGCCGTACCGGAAGTGGACAGGAACGTCGTCGTTTGTGACGCTGCCCACCGTGACCGGTTTGGTGGAATAGGTGTAGTTGTTGGTCATGCCGAGCGTGGTTGCCGTGCCGCTGCCCAGGTTGGGCACCGGGCTGTTGTCCGGGGCGGCGACGGTTGTGGGGAAGGTCCACGCGGCGATGACGCCCGGAATGTTGACTTGCAATGTGGAGCCGAAGACCGACGAATTGCTTTTGCCGAAGCCTGCATTGGGCGTGTAGAAGGCCTGGATATCGTTGTAGTTGCCCGCGGGGACCGAAGTGCTGGAGACCGTGAACGTGGCGGTGGTGTTGTTGGTGGTCTCTGAAGTCGCAGTCGCCAGCAAGGTGCCGCCGGTTCCGCCGTTGTAGAACGCAACGCTGCCGGCACCGGGGGCCGCCGAACCGGACAGCGCCATCACGGTCGCGCTGAACGAAATCGACGTGCCGACATTCGAGGTCAGCGGCGTGATCGAGCTGATCGCCGTCTGCGTTCCCACCGCCGAGGTGACCGTCAAGGTCTGACCGAAGGCCGTGGTGGTATTGCTGTTGCTGAACCCGGTATTGCTGACGTAATAGGCCTGGATGTTGCTATACGTCCCTGCGGGAACCGTTGTGGAGGAAACCAAGAACGTCCCCGTGGTGCTGCTGGTGGTCTCGGTCGTCGCCGTTGCGAGCAGCGTCCCGGTCGTGTTGTTACCGTTGAAGAACTCCACCAGACCACCCGTCGGGGCCGTGCTCCCGGAATTAGCCATCACTGTGGCCGTGAAGCTCACCGCCTGGCCCTGGTTGACCATCAAGGGGGAAATGGACGTGATTGTGGTTGTAGTCGCCGTGGCCGGCTCGGGAGCGAAGTCGAGGCCCTTGAGGAAAGTGGTTCCCGTGGCCGTGTACAGTGTCACGTTGCTGGGCGTGGAGATGTTGATCGCCGTATCCCAACCGGCGGTGTCGGTCAGCCGCACCAGGCTGTTGTCGGCCGTGCCGCTGCTTGTGGTGACGTAGACGTAAGCGCCGCCGCTCCCATCATTGGCAGCAATCATGGCTCCGCCATTGGCAGCCAGGGTGTAGGGGGTCCCGTTGCCGGTGCTGCCATTGGACACCCAGCTGCCGTTCACCAGGGAGAACTTGTTGATCGTGGCATTGCTGGAGTTTTGATCCAGCGTGTACAGGACATCGTAGGTCGAGCCGTCGTGGCCGGATTGGATCAGGTAGAAATCCTGAATCTTCGAGTCGGCAGGCAAGCCCAGCAATGGGACGAGGCTGGTAGCGGTGGGACTCGCCGCGGTGTAGACGGCAGCTGTACCGGCCCCAGTCGCCGTGGAACTGATGTAAACGAAGCCACCGAAGCTCCTGGCGTCAAGAGTGTTCGTCGTGAGGCTCGGGCCGGTGGGGAAGGTAGGGTTGCCATCGTTATTGGTGTACAGACCACCGCCGTCCGTGATGTACCAATTCGAGTCATCGGTGCTGGTCGCCGAACGGGCCTTGTTGCCCGCTGTCGCGTCGGCAGATGAGACCGTGTAGGTGGTCGCCTGGGCGACGACCTCGGTGGCACTCACGGTTCCAACGCCGCGGGTGGCGATCGTGTCAAGGTTGCCGGCGGTCACTCCCGTGTTGTAGGCGCTGACCGCCAGATACGTTCCGTCGTTTGTGTCGGAGAGAAAACTACTCGTCCCCGCATCGCTGAAGCGGAGCCCAGTGGCTGCGAGGCTCAAGGGCGTGGGCGTCGATTGGCCGGCAGTGGAGGGACTCAGCTGCAAGATCGCACCGGTGGTGTTCGAAGAAGCGGCGGCCAGCTGCAGCACGGCGATGTCGCCCGCCGTGAATCCCGCCGTTGGCACCGTGCGCGTTTCCAGGGCTTCCACGCGCAGGATCGCGCTCCGGCTGCGTTTTTTCTCCCCCCGGCCGGCCAACGAGCGAACCCTGCTTTGCAGCTGACGAAGCCACCGTTTCCCCTGACTCGAACCCATGATGAAACTCCTGGTGATAGGGAGCGCACCGTCTCCCGGGCCCCTTGACGTGGTCAAGGAGGGATCCTCTAGGTCACGCGACAATCGCCAATTGCGGATCCAACCGCGCTAATGAAGTGCATGCGCAGGGGGGTACGCAGGCAGCTCCCCGTCTGTGTCGCCCATCCTGGGTGAAGCAGGGCAATTGCGGAGAAGGGGTTGTAATTAACGAGTGTAAACAAAGCGTGAAGCGTTTACTGAGATCGCGTGAATACTGCTGAGACTGCCGGCAGCGAGCCCGGTCAGATATTGCCGTATTCGACCTGCTGCTTGATCCACGGGATCACCACGTCCAGCATTTCGCTCAGCGTGGTAGTGGCCCGGTAGCCGAGAATGCGTTCCGCCTTGGTCACACCGGGCACGCGGCGCTGGACGTTCGTAGGAGTAGGCCGGGTCCGAGACGTGGCGGAAGGGGACGCCAGGCCGCAGCTTCTGCCAGATCAGGGCGGCCAGTTCCAGCACGGTCGTCGAGGCGGCGGTGCTGATGTTGAAATCGTCGTTCAGCGCCTTGGGATGCTCGATGCAGACGCGGATGCCGCGGGCCAGGTCGGCACCGTAGGTGTAATGCCGGACCTGCTGGCCGTCACCCAGGATGTGCAGCGGGTCCTGCCCCTTGATCACCTTCTGGACCAGGTCGGGCACGACGTGGCTCATGGCCAGCTTGACGTTGCCGCTCAGGACTTCTTTCTCACTCTTGGCGCGGCGTTCGCCGATGCCGACGCAGTTGAACGGGCGGATGATGGTGTAGGGCAGCTGGTACTGCTCCCAGGCGCCCTGGGTGAAATACTCGGTGGCCAGCTTCTGAAAGCCGTAGGTGGACGACGGCGGCGGGCAGCGGCGCTGCTCCCCCTCCGGCGTCGGCCAGACGGCGGCATTCTCGTAGACCATCGACGAGCTGATGACGTTGATCTTTTTCAGCGTGCCGCGCTTGTGGGCCTCGATGGCCGCATCGAAGGTGGCTGCCGTGATTCGCTCGTTCTGCGACAACAGGTCGTAGGCGAACTCGTGGAAGTAGCTGATGCCGCCGATGAGCGCCGCCCCGGCTACCACCTGATCCACGTCGCGCATCAGGTCCCGCAGCACGCTGACCTCGCCGCGTCCCCCGGGACGAAGCGATAGTTCGGATGGCCGAGCGCCACCGGCTTCAGCTCGCCGTACTTCGAGAAGTTGTCCAGCCCGACGACCGTGTGGCCGGCCTGAAGCAATTCTTCGACCAGGTAACCGCCGATGAACCCGGCCGAGCCGGTGACGAGGATTTTCATGGAAAGGCCTTTCCGCCCCCGTTTAACACCGCCATCACGATGGCATCAGGACAGGAATGGCCTGGCGACTGTGGCGGCGATAGATGCGGAAGTCGGCATCGGTGGTAAGAAGGATAGGGTCGGCGCGCGTTTCCGTCATGCGTACCAGGCAGGCATCGGCAAGGCTCATGGGCACATTGGCGTACTTCTGCATCAGCGTCAGCACGGGTTGTAGCTCTTGAGCGAGGTCGAAGGCGACAAGCAGGGCCCGGCGGCGCAGAAGGCCACTGAGAGCGGATGCGCCGACGGCTCCCAAAAGATGGAACGCCTCGGAAAGAACGGCCTCGTTGGTGCTCCAAGGCGGAACGTATGCGCGGTGCATGCGCCACGGCCCACGCGTGGTGCGAATCGCGGCGACTGAGCAACGCCACCAGGAAGCCCGCGTCAACGATGACGTTTCTGGCCATAGCCCGTGGTCTTCAGGTATTGTTTCTTGCGCGCTCAGGTCGGCCGGCAGGCGATCCACCGAGCCAATCAGGTCGGCGATGGCGTCGAGTGACGCGGATCGAGGCCGTGCGCCGCCGTCGGCCCGCTGCAACCGCTCGCGAACCACATCAGATTTCGTCATCTTGCGGTCACGCGACTCGGCCTCGATTTCTGCCACGAGGTGCTCGGGCAGTCGCACGGTGATCGTTTTCATGGAATCATCGTATTACGATTGCGCAGGAGTGCAAGACAGGGCGCGCAAGCTATTCACAAATCCGGATCTCTATTCCTCTGTTCTGCTTACGGAGAGCCCTTCACCTGCGTGTGCCGTGATCTCAAAGAGCGCACCGTTGCTCCGGATACGCAGTCGCGCACGTGTGATCGTCACTCCCAGGCAGGTCAACCGAACCTTTGCACCGCCCTGCACCGGTTCGACCCAGTACTGGATCCCGGGAAGAAGAGTGATCGTCCCGCCTCCGCTGTCGAGGAGCATCGGACGAGCGGAAACGGCCGACCGCATGCTCCCCGAGGCATCTCCCACCCCGAGGAAGAACCCCACAAGCACGACGACAATTGAAATCCTTCTCACCTGTGACTCCTCCTTGAATACGACAAGGGGCATTCCGCTGCTCCTATAGCCGGAACGCGGAATGCCCCTTCATCTTGGTAGGCCTCCTACACCAGCTCCGCAATCACCTTGGCCCCTTCCGGCAGCAGGTAGGTCGGCCGGCCGGTCGGGTCGTTGATCTGCACCTGCTGGTCGATCCCCAGCACGTGGAAGATCGTGGCCATCAGGTCCTTCGGGGTGATCGGGGTGGTCTTGGGCACCTCGGCCTTGGCGTTGGACTGGCCGACCGCCTGGCCCATTTTCAGGCCGCCGCCGGCCAGGGCCAGGGTGCAGAGCGGGCCCCAGTGGTCGCGGCCGGCATCGCCGTTGATGCGCGGCGTGCGGCCGAACTCGCCGGTGATCACCAGCAGCACCTTTTCCGACAGGCCGCGCTCCTTCAGGTCGTCCAGGAAGACGCCGATGGCCCGGTCCAGCGGTGGGCAGGCCTGTTCCAGCTGGGGCTTCATCTTGTTGTGCATGTCCCAAGCCTGGCTCGAGTTGGCATAGTTCATGGTCACGAAGCCGCAACTCGCCTCGCACAGCCGCCGCGCCAAAAGCAGGCTCTCGCCCAGCCCGGCATGGCCGCCGCGGTAGTTGTCGCGAACGCGCGGATCCTCGCGGTTCAGGTCGAATGCTTCCTTGGCCCGGCCCAGCACCAGGTCGAACGCCTGCTGGTCGAAGGCGTCCAGGCCGTTCATCAGCCCGCTCTTGTCGACGCGGCGATCGAGGCGGTCGAACTTGGCGAGCAGGGTGCGGCGGTCGCCGAGTTGTTCCAGCGGCAGGCGCAGGTTCAGGTTGGTCCGGGCCTGGCCGCCGGTGTCGAACGGAGCATAGGCGGCACCCAGCCAGTTGGGGCCGTCGCCGTAGAGGCCGGAAAGGCGGGTGTACGTGGGGATGCCGGTGACCGGGTTGTTGGCCCCGCGCACGCGGGCCGCGATGGAGCCGAACGACGGCCGGATTTGGGGGAGGCCGCTGTCGGCCGGCGGATAATCGACGCCGGTCATCACGAAGTGCGTGCCGCCGCTGTGCCCCGAGTTGCCGTGCGCGAAGGAACGGACAAACGCCATCCGGTCGGCCCGTTTGGCCATCTGCGGGAACAGGCCGCCCAGGTGCAGGCCCGGCACATTGGTCTTCACCGAGCCGACCATGCTGCGGTATTCGGCGGGGGCATCCATCTTCGGGTCGAAGGTTTCGACGTGCGTCGGCCCGCCGCCCAGCCACAGCCACACCACGGATGTATCCTTGGCCGATTTGCCGTCGGCCGCGCGCAGCCCGGCCGCGGAGCAGGCCGCCCAGGGTCAGGCCGGCCAGACCGAGCGTACCCACCTTCAGGAACTCGCGCCGGCTTTGCCCGGCGCAATCACTCCCGGTACGCTGGCCGATGATGTTGAACATGCATCCCCCCTTTTCGAGACAGGCGATCGTGGTGGGCGGCAACCGGGCGTATTGCCGATGGACGGAGTGAGGCAGGCGCTCAGGCGGCAGCAGCACCCGAGCCGTAAGGATGGTAGCTCCCTTGGGAAGGCCAAGTCAAGCCGGTTCGGCGCAGCGTTCTCCTCCGTGGATTCGCGGCGACGACCGTGGCGGCAGGGCGGTGAGTGGGCTTCAGGCGGCGTACTTGCGGATGTATTCGGTCAGGGCGAGCAGGATGTGGACGTTGGCCAGCTCGTGGAGGGGCACCTTGCAGAAGGAGAGCCAGGCACCCTGTGCCTTGATCGTGAGATGGCCCTGGGCCGCCTCGACTTCTTCGCACTCGCTCCACGCCAGAGTCTTGCGGCCCGAGCGCACTCCCTCGCGACTCACGCTCAGCTTCCCGAAGGAAACCTCCTCACCTCTTTCGTAGGCGTCGAGAGTCGGCGGAAAAAGGTAGGCCAGGGTGTGCTGCTCGACCAGCTCGCGTAGTGTTCGCAGGTCGGAAAGGCTGTCATCGAGCTCCAGCGTATCGCCATCGCGTCCCGTGAGAATGAGCTTGCGGGATGGCTGCATCTTGCCGCGCTCCGAACTGGTTAAGGAGGCGCGCTGCACGATCGCCACATCCTCCCAGCGCAACACGTCGACCAAATCACCCTGTACTCGGGCCAGCCCGTCTGCGAAGCAGAAGACGCGCACCCCCTTGGTCTTGCGGATTCGCTGCACCCCCCGCGCGCCGGCGCTGAGCAACACCAGACCCAGGATGCCCAACTTGCCCATTGTTGCCACGTGCAGATTCGCCTGCCCGAGGACGAACACCGCCGCGTAGACAAGGAATAGCACAAGTGCCAGCCCCGCGACAAAGGCGCCCGCTGTGAATGCCCAAAGGACGGCGAGCTTTCCGAAGCCGGTCCTGAACTCGGCAATCGGCTCCCCGAGCGACTTCAGCCGCTCTTCCAGCTCCAGGGGTAGATCGAACGCCGCCATGATCCCTCCCGCCTGCCCAATCCGTCACTTCAACCACCGATCCAGCCACTCATACGCTACCTTGCGTACCTCCGGCGGGAACTCATGCTTGCACTCGGGGTAGTTGGCCGCCAGCTTTTCCTTGGCCCCGAGCAACTCATAGACCGGCCGGGCCGCGGCGATGCAGTCCTTGACGCCGGAGACCTCGAAGTTGTCGTCGCCCGTTGGCGAACTGGCCAGGAAGGCGCGCGGGGCGAAGGCGGCCACCACCTCGGTGAAGTCGAACGGCATCCTCTCCGGCTTCGTCCCATACACGCTGGCGATTCGCGGCATGTAGCCGTTGTGCGACCACCCTTTCAGGTCGCCCCCCTTGTACTTCGGAAACGCCGTGAAGCCACAGTTCGAGACCAGGGCCTTGATGCGCGTGTCGAAGGCGGCGGTGAACATGGTGTTGTGCCCGCCCAGCGAATGGCCGATGCAGCCGATCCGCTCGCCATCGACTTCCGGGAGTGATTGCAACAGGTCGATGGCCCGCATATTGTTCCAGATCGCCTTCATGGTGGCACTCTGGTAGCCGTTCTTGTAGGGGTCGAACTTGTACTCCCCAAAGTTGGGGTAGTCCGGCGCCAGGGTGACGTAGCCGCGCTCGGCCAGGTGCAGCGCATAGCGGAGATTGGCGTTGGTCCCCAGGCCGGCCGGCTCGTCCTTGCCCACCTTGCCGTTGGTCTGGTGCAGACAGAGGACCGCCGGCAGCTTTCCCTTGGCTCCCGTAGGGAGGAACAGGTAAGCCGGCACCCGGTCCCCTTTTTCGACCGCGAAAGTCAGCTTCTTGCGGACCCATTTCTCGGTCTTCTTTTCGTCGAGGATTTCGACATCGAGGGGGACTTGCTTTTCCTTGCCGGGCAACGGCCCCATGACGAGTTGCATGTTGGCGAGGATGTGCTCGCGGCGTTTGGGCCAGTCGGCGGCGCGGGTGATGGCGTGCTCCGTGCCGTCGGCGTCGCGCCAGACGAGGAGCTTCGATTTGTCAGGATAGAAGGGGGGATCGGCCAGGGCGGCGGTTGCGAGGGTGACGCATGCCGCCAGGAAAACCGTGACGCGGCGCATGATGAGACACCTCCCCGTTTAGCCGCCGCCCAACGGGCGACGGCTAAGAGCGTTCGGAAAGAATGACGGCCACGCCGCCCGTGTTGTGGCACGGTCTCCTGACCGTGCCACTCAGCTCGACCCGTGTTGTGGCACGGTCTCCTGACCGTGCCACTCAGCTCGACCGAAGGTCTCCCACAGCCGCTCGCGCGACGGCATTCTGGGGAGACCTGCGGTCGGCGGCAGTGGCACGGTCAGGAGACCGTGCCACAACGCGCGCGGCGCGTTTCGCGCGCCGCCCTGCGGGCGGCGGCTAAACTTCATTTCTCCCCAATGCAATACAGGTGCGATTGCGATCGCAGATAGAGCTTGCCATCCGCAAGCGCCGGCGAGGCCCGGAACTCCGTCCCATCGCTCAGGCTATTGCGGCCGGCCACCTTGAATTCGCGCCCCGGTTGCAGCACCACCGTTTCCCCCGTTTCCAGCACGAACAGCAGCCGGTCTCGGACCGCCACCGGTGATGAGGTCTCGATCACGCTGCCGCGCAGCTTCTCCTTGTAAACCGTGGCCCCGGTCTTGAAGTCGAGGCAGGTCAACAGGCCATTGCGGTCGGCGGCATAGATCAGGTTGTCCCACAGGATCGGCGAGGCCACGTCGCGGCTACCCTTGCGGCTGGAGGTCCAGACAACATCGCGCGTCACATCGCCAGTGCCGGCGGGGCGGAAACACTGGGACGTGCCCGTGCGCCCCGGGAGAGCGAACACCAGGTCGCCACTGAAGACCGGCAGCGGCTCGCCGAACTTGGACTGGTCGTCCTGGGGCGGACGCTCGCAGTGCCACAGTTCGGTCCCGGAGCGCGGATCGTAGGCCCAGATGCCGCGCGGCCCGTTGAGGAGCAGCTCCTTGCGGCCGCTGGTGCCGGTCCGCAAAATCGGCGTGCTGTAGCCATGCCCCATGTTGCGCTGGGTCCGCCAGCGTTCCCTGCCGGTCGCCTTGTCCAGGGCGATCAGGGCCATCGGGGCCGCCTTCAGCCCCTTCTGGTCCGGCGCAGTCCGGCGGCACCGTCGTTGTCGCAGTTCTGAATCACCAGGTCCTCGAACAGGAACGGCGAGGCGCCGATGCCCCAACCCATGCTATTGGTGAAAACGCCGAAACTCTGCTTCCACACCAGCTTGCCATCCAGGTCGTAGCAGAACAGGCCCGTGGTGCCGAAGAACGCGTAGACGTGCTTGCCGTCCGTGGTGCAGGAGGGGCTGGCATAGGTGTTCCACGGGTACTTCTTTTCCGGCGCGTCATCTTTCGCTGCGGTCTCCTGCCACAGGACCTTGCCATCCGCGGCGCGGAGGCAGAGGACGTAGCGTTCCCGGCCGTCGGCCTTTGCGGCGGTCAGGAAGACGCGGTCGCCCCAGACGATCGGCGACGAGTTGCCGGCCCCGGGCAGCTTCGACTTCCAGAGCACATTCTCTTTCTCGCCCCACTTGAGCGGAACCCGGGCGTCGTCGGAATACCCTTGTCCGCTGGGTCCGCGCCACTGCGGCCAGTTGTCCGCGTGGACCAGGGAAACGGCGAGGAGGAGGGCCACGAGAGCGGCGGCTTGGCAGCGGTGCATGAAGACTCCTGCGGAAGGCGGGTTGGGGAGGCGGCCGTATGATAACATGCCCCCTGGGCCCTCGCCAGCACGGAGACGACTCATGCTCGTTGTGATGACCAGTAACGCCACGTCGGCCCAGATCGATGCGGTGCTCGCCGCCATCCGCATGATAAACCTGACGCCCCACCCGCTGCCCGGGGCCACGCGCACGGCCATCGGCATCACCGGGAACGTTGGGGCCGTCGATCCGCGTGCCCTGGAAGTGATGCCCGGCGTGCTGGAATTGATCCGGGTCACCAAACCCTACAAGCTCACCAGCCGCGAAATGCACGAGGCGGATACCTACGTCCGCTTGCCCCTGACAGCCCCTCACCCCTCGGGGGAGAGGGGTAGGGGTGAGGGGACCACCATCGGCCCCGGCACGTTCACCCTGATCGCCGGGCCATGCTCCGTGGAAGACGAGGGGATGATTCTGCGCACCGCGGAATACCTGATGGGCAAGGGGGTGAAGCTGATGCGGGCGGGGGCCTTCAAGCCGCGCTCCAGTCCCTACTCATTTCAGGGGATGGGGCTGGAGGGGCTGAAGATTCTCGAGAAGGCCCGCGAGCGCACCGGCATCGGTATCGTCACGGAATTGATGGACACGGAGAATGCCGACGCCGTCGAGGCCGCGGCCGACATGATTCAGATCGGCACGCGCAACATGCAGAACTTCTCGCTGTTGCGGCGGGTCTCGCGGGCACGCAAGCCGGTGCTGCTCAAGCGCGGCCTGTCGGCGACCCTGGAAGAATGGCTGATGGCTGCCGAGTACGTGATGGCGGGCGGCAACTACAACGTGGTCCTCTGCGAACGCGGCGTCCGCACCTTCTCCGACCACAGCCGCAATACCCTGGACCTGTCGGTGATCCCGCCCGTCAAGCAGCTCTCGCACCTGCCGATCCTGGTGGACCCCAGCCACGGCACCGGCAAGCGCGATTACGTCCCCGCGATGGCCCTGGCCGCCCTGGCGGCGGGGGCCGACGGGCTGCTCTTGGAGGTCCATCCCGATCCGGACCGGGCCCTGTCCGACGGGGCGCAGTCGCTGAACTTCGCGGGGTTCGAGAAGCTGCTGACGTTGCTGAAGCGGTTGGCAGAGCCGTTGGGGCGGGAGGTGAATTGACGCGCCCAACAGATGTTCTCCCCGCGTCGGGCTGCGGTGCGGATTTCCCCAGAATTGCCACTTGGACCTAAATTCGCCGGGAATTATATGCGACCTGGCGCGCGCGTCGCAATCCCTTGTCAAATCAGGACATGCGCCTTCACATTTCAGCGCCAACCGCCAGGATGCATATAATTCGGTGTGTGCGGAGACACCCTGCCGACCAAGGATCAGTTTGAGCAAAGCGCGCTGTCCGCTCAGGCGGTACCACTGTGCAAACGTCCCAGGGCACGCGTTGGCCGGATTAACCTTCTTTCAGCACCCTCAAGCGGCTCAAAAGAAGCCCGGCTCACACGACACCGCATTCTTGACGAACGCCGCATAGTCACGCTACCGCCGCCTCGATCAGCTTGATCTCGTCTTCCGTCAGACCATACATGTCGTAGACCAGACGGTCGATCTGCTGATCCGTCGCGGTGATCTGGGCGTGGAGAACCGTCTGGTCGTGGGGCGCCCTTGCTACCGCGAGGTGCTTGTGGAAAGAAAGCATGTGCTGGACAAGGCTAACCAGGCGGTTGTGTCGGGCCTTATCCGCGGAGTCGGCCGGATCGATCAAGTAGATTGGCAGTTCTTCCAGGTAGGTTCCCTTGATCTTGGGGAATGTCGGACCGCGGGTTTCTTGGCTTCCAGGTAGAACTTGCGGGTGCCGCCGATGCGGAAGCAGTAATCGGGGGCCTTGGTGGCGCCGCCGATCTTCAGGGCGGCTTCGTGGATCACGTCCTTGTAGGCTTCCGCGTAGCCCTGGCTGTTGTCGATGTCCCAGCCGAGGCCGTTCAGGCCGAAGAACGGATTGATGAACTCCTGGCGGGTCTGCGTCTCGTTGTACTGGGCGGCGTGGTAGTCGTCGGTGTTCCGCGCAAAGCGCTCGATCACTTCGAGCAGGCTGTTCGGGGCGTCATGAGGCCGTGTCCTGCGGTCCTGGCGTTGCCGGCCGAGTATACACGCCGGGCCGCGACATACAAGGGACTTCGTGGACAGGCGGAGCAAGCGAACGGACCGTACTCTCCGTCATTGTCGGTCTTCATCCCGGAATGTCCCTCGCTGTCGAGTGCGCTGTGGCCGATTTCTCCCTGGCAGGGTGTTGCATTTCCGAGTGGGGGCGGTGTCTGCTCACGTCCGGCATGGTGGGCGGGGGAATCTGACCCGGCAGGGTTGACCCCGAGCGGCCCCTACCTGAGCGGCAGAAGCGTCTTGATGCGAAGCGTGAGGGAAAGCTGTCCCGGCTCCGATGCTTGATGGAGTTCGATGCGGTCGAAGAAGTCCAGGGCGGCCCGGACGCCATCCAGTCGCCGCGCGGCCTCGTCCCGGCCCAGGTTGTTCTTGTCGGCGATCAAGGGCACCAGCCCGTCGCGCTGCGCGGTCAGGTAGGCTGACAGCGCCCTGGCCGACAAGCGGAGCAGGGGAGCCTCGGCGGGCGGCTTGCCAGTTCCGAACCGGCGGACGACCTCCGGGGATGAGGCCAGGAGTAGGTAGCCGTCCTTCACGGTCCAGGCCGGCTGCACGCCGGCCGGAAAGGCCTTGTCGCTACTGAGATACTTCACCTCGAGCTTGCCCTGTCGCACGGATTTGAGGGTAATCGCCGCCTTGTCCTGCCCGTGGGACGCCAGTGCGGCCAGGCGCGCGTAGAAGTCGAGCGCGGCCAGCACGCCGTTGCCGGCCGCCTCGGAGCGGACCCGCACCGCCAGCAATCCCTGGGGAAGGGGACCCTTGTCGCCCTTGCCGGGGGCCAGCAAACAGAGGCCGACATCGGGGCCCAGCGCCGGCAGCAGCTCGCGGAAGAAATCCTTCCCCGAAGACAACCCCAGGCCGCCCTCCAGCGCGTTGACCAGCGCGGCCCGAGCCTCGGCGGTCTGAAAATCGGTAAGCCCATCCAGGAGGGCCGCGAGGTCAAGGCGGCCGGCGGCCGCGAACAGGGCATCATCGGGGAAGCGCTCCCAGAGGTCCGACGGGCGCGAAGCCTCCGCGAGCAACCGCCGGGCCGCCGGCGGCAGGTCGTCGGTCCGCGCCCGCAGCGTCAGCGTCAGCCGTGCGTCCTGTTCCAGCCGCAGGGCCAGGGCCGCGCCGTCCAGGGCCTTCCAGTAGCGCAGGAACGCCCGCTGGACGACCTTGTCGGCCCCTGCGGCCTTCTCCAGGTTGCGCGCCATCTCGGCGTCGAAGGCGCGCGGGTTGATCCACAGGGCGGCCAGGGCGCGCTCGACGCCGAGCAGCCGCAGCTGCCTGGCCACGCCTGCCTCCGTGCCGTCCTGCTTGCGGTCCCGTTCGATCGCGCGACGGAGCAGGGCCTCCTGGGAGGAAAAGGCCAGCACCGGGCCATTGGCATAGTAATAGTTCGCGCCGTTTCGCTCCACGCGCCGGAAGTAGGCGACTCCTTCGTGGCGGCGTTCCTCTACTTCCTTCAGGTCGCCCGATTCCTTTTGGGCGCGATTGAGTCGCTCGATGAAGTCGGCCAGAACTGGGGCGTCTTGTGTGCGCAGCAGGAACAACCCCTGGTCCTCGCCCGTCTTGCCCGGCGGATTGGGCCGATAGGCCAAGACGAAGGCATCGCCTAGCAGCTTGTCGGCGATGCCGGCGCTATCCAGGCCGATCTGCTTGCGGAGTTCGGCATCCAATCCCGTCAATTTCCGCAACTCGTCGGAGTCCTTGAGCGCGGCGGCGAAGGGGGATTTGCGGAATGCCTCCATGAAAGGCGAGGCCGCCAGCGCCCGGCCGTGCCCGCGCAGGTCCTGCACCACCAGGCAGAAGGCGAGGTCGTCCGGCACAAGGCGGAGCAATTCGTCGCGTGGCGCCGCTTGGGCCGCGGAAGAGGTCACCACGAAACACACGAAAGACGCGAAAAAGAAGGACCGGATCGGCGATGGCCGGCGCATGGGTCGAATACCTCGTACTTCTTGTGCCTTTTCGCGTTTCTCGTGTGTTTCGTGGTGGATTACTGCGTCATCGGCGGCAGGTCGCGCCGGAACAGAGTGAAGGCCCGCACCGCGGAATCCGCAACCGGTTGCAGACCGGCGGCGACCCCGCGACCCGCCTCCCGCAGCGACTGCGCCGGTGGCTTCAGGGGCGACGGCACCGCGTCCTCCGTCGGCATCGGCAGGGCTACGCTGGGGACCAGGAGTTGTCCGCTGCTGATTGCCTCGTCACCGGTACGCTTCGCCAGCGACGCGACGGCTGAGCCGGCCTCGGTCACGTTGTCGTTGAGAGAGGCCACCGGCACTTCTTCCGGAGCCGGCTCGCTGTATGATCCCTGCCCGTCAAAATGCACGGGGGTCTGCGGGAAGTAATAGTTCTTGACCTTAACCCATTCGTCCTGCAGCGATCCCAGCGGCGTCCCTCGACCGGGCAGCGCGAGCAAGACCAGCAGCAGCGAGGCGGCGATGGCAACGGCAGCCGCAGCAAACGCGAGCTGGCGGGAGCGACGGCGACGGCGGCGGTCGGCCAGCACACCGGCTACTATCCGCGCGCCCAGCCCTTCTGGGACCGGCGGCGAGCCTGGCAACCGCAACGCCACTTCCAGGCAGCGCGCGGCCGCCGCCAGTGCGCGGCATTCCGGGCACGCCGCCTGATGCGCGGCCACGTCGTCCCCCCCGACGCCATCGCCGTCAAGACAGGCCTGCATCCAGTTGCAGTACTCGTCGCAGTTCATGTCAACCCTCGTGGGGCGGCGTGGTGGACGCCACGCGCTCGGGCTCCGGTCCGGGGGCCACCATGCCGCGCCGTTGCAGATGCTCCAACAATTCCAGCCGAGCCCGGTGCAGCCAGGTCTTGATCGTGCCGACCGGCCGATCCAGGGCCAGGGCGATCTCGTCGTAAGCCTGTCCGTGTTCGTGGAACAGGACGAAGACGGTGCGGTACTCGGTCCGCAAGGCAGCGACGGCGGCTCCGAGTTCGGCACGCAACTCGGCCGAGTCGTCCGGTGCCGGCCCGGGCACCGTATCCTGCAAATAATCCGCCGCTTGGGGCCGGCGGGCGCGACGGCCGATCCAGGTCCGGCAGCGATTGACAGTAATGCCCAGGATCCACGGCCGCAACGGCCGCTTCGGGTCCCAGCGCTTCAGGCTGCGGAAGACACGCAGGAACACTTCCTGCGTCACGTCCTCGGCGTCGTGCCGATGGCCTAGCAGACGCACGCACAGACCGTACACCTCGGCCTGGAAGCGGCTCACCAGGGCTTGCACCGCCAGGGTGTCGTCCCGCAAGCAACGCCGGACAAGGGCGGCATCGTCGGCAAACACATCCGATCCTTGCACCGGGTGCTCGTCCATTGTACCCCGCAGCAGGATCGGGGGTTTCACGGCGACGACCGCCGGACGCTGCGAGGCGCCCAGGGGCGGAAGAAAGGAAGGGAAAGCGGGAACGGCTAGGACTCCAGGGCCTTGCGAAGCAGATCGGCAGCTTCAGCCGGCGACGTTTCCCGCAGCCGCTTGCGGCGCTGCCGTAACGACTCCTCGAAGCGGATGGCCGTATCCTGCATCTGCTCGTGGGTCTCTTCGGACCCGCCGACCAGAAGGAAAGACTCGCTCTGGGTGATGTGCTTGTGCTCGTCCTTGTTGTCGAGGGCGATACCGAGGAAGCCGAGCACCTGTGGTTTGTCGCTCACGTCGTTTTTGGACACCAGGCCACCCCCTTCGGAAGAATGCTACCCCACCATTTACCCAACTATATGGGCAGCGGCGGCGGTGCGTCAATCGTAAACCGGCCAAACGGGGCCCGCCGCCCCTTGACGCAACCGGCCAGCGCTGTGAACATCACCTGCACGTCCCCCGCCCAGCCGCCGAGGGTTTCATGACCAGCGCCGCGCTCCACGATTGTCTCGAATTCGCACTCCAGGCCGCACGACGGGCCGGCGAAATCGTCATGCCATATTTCCAGGGCGATGTCGGCGTGGAGATCAAGGGCGACGGCTCGCCGGTCACTCTTGCCGACCGTGGCGCGGAGCAGGGGCTGCGCCGCATGATCCGCGAACGCTTCCCCGACGATGGCGTGCTGGGCGAGGAATTCGGCGAATCGCCCGGGACATCGGGCCGCCGCTGGATCCTCGACCCCATCGACGGGACCAAGGCCTTCGTCCGCGGCGTGCCGCTGTTCGGCGTGCTGATCGGACTGGAAGAGGACGGTGACGCAGTCCTGGGGGTGGTGTCGATGCCGGCGCTGGACGAGTTCGTTTACGCGGCCAGGGGGCAGGGCTGCTGGTGGCTGCCGTCGGGCCGCCAGCCGGGCTCGCCGCCGCGCCGGGCCTGTGTCTCCTCCATCGCGCCGCTGGCGGAGGGGCTGCTGCTGCTCAACAGCTACGAATACTTCGCCAAGGGAAAGCGCACCGCGGCCCACGAGCGGCTCTTGCAGAGCGCCCGGCAGCAGCGTGGCTGGGGGGACTGCTATGGGCACATCCTCGTGGCCACCGGCCGGGCCGAGGCCTGCGTCGATCCGATCATGAACCCCTGGGACAACGCCCCGCTGTTGCCGATCCTGCACGAAGCCGGCGGCACCTTCACCGACTGGCAGGGGAAGCCGACGATCCACGGCGGCGATGGGATTTCCACGAACGGGAAGGTGTTTGACGAGGTAATGCGGGTCGTGCGGGGGTAGGCTGTCACCATGTGGCGTAGACTTCCTCGAATTCCCGGTCGCTCATGTCCAGGATTGCGACGTAGTCGAACACCCCACCCTGGTACTTGGCCTGGTAGCCTTGGAGGATCGAGCGGACGAGATCGAAATGACCCTCTTCCCATTGTTCCATCAGGGAGGGGAGGATCTCAAATGTGTCCGCGAGGTCGTAGATCTTTTCATGTTCCTTCGCCAGCGCCAGGTTCCTAGCGTCCACGAGGGAACGGTGAAGAATGTAGTGCAATCTCTTCTGAAGGGAGACCTGTTCCGCGATCATGGGCCGCTCCTTCATGGGTTCAGTTGCACGCGGTTGAGAGGAATCGAGCCCGTCTGCCGGCTAGTTCCGAGCGGTTGGATCTCAATGGGCGGCATAACGTTTCTTCCGGCGGGTGTCGCCATTCCCTGGGCCGCGCCGATAACGAGGATCGGAAGCGCTGATCGAACGCTTGGGCGAGTGAAGCTGATCCGGCGAAACGTAAACGATCCGGTCGGGTTGGCCCGGCTCGTGAAATACCGCTCGGATGATCTTGATCCCCGCCTCCCGTGCCGCGACCGAACGCCGGACGCCTTCGACGATGTAGTACTGTGGGTTCATGAGCAGGTCCGTGCAGGACCGGGCCGGCGGCCGGCGCAGCGATCCTCATGCACCCGGTTCAGAGTATCGTAGCCGAGGGTGCCCTTGCACCACAAGTTGAGTGCCACGTCCGAGCGACCCAGGGGAATGCGCCCTCGCGATCATGGTGACACGTTCAGCTTTCCGTCCAACTCCTCCGCCGCCCGCCGTGGCGTCCACTTGTCTTCCATGTCCACGCGCCGATTCGCCTGCTGCATCGCCTCCAGGGTCACCGCCCCAACCAGCGGCCGCAGCGCCTGGACCAGGTTCGGGCGCTGGGCCGCCTCCGGCGACAACAGCAGCACCGCATCATACGGCGGCAGCGCCCGCTCTGGGTCCCGCAGGATTTCGAGATCGAAGTACGGAATGCGGCCGTCGCTGGTGTAGGCCACGATGACGTCCACCTGATCGCTATCGACCGCACCGTACATGAATGTGGGCTCCATCGCCCTCGTCTCCACGTCCTCTTCCTTGATCCCGTAGGCCTCTTTGACGCGGCGCCACTCGGGTCGGTCGAAGAACTGACTGTCGCCGCCAATTCTCAGCTGCTGGCCCTGTGTGGCCCGCGTGCCGGCCTGCCGCGCCAGGTCGGGCAGGGAGTGAAGGTTCAAGCGTTCCGCACGGCGTGACGGCAGGGCGAAGCCATAGGCATCCTCGAACCCAAGCGAACCCAGACAAACGATGCCGTCCTTTTCCGCGAGGTAACGGGTGATCTCGTCGAGGGTTGCGCCGCGGTCGAGGAAGTCCTGGCGCTTCATCACCAGGGTCCAGATGTTGCCGGAGTAGTTCACCATGCAGTCGATCTGGTTGTGCCGCAGCGCCTCGATCTGAATCCCTTCGCTCATGCCGACGCGCTGGTCGGGGCGAAGGCCGGCGTTGCGCAAACGGCGGGCGATCAGCTCGTTGAGGATGTGCTGCTCGGTGAACGGTCCGCTGGCGACCACGGCCCGGTTGCCGCGCTCGAACAGCCGGGCCACGGGAGCCGCCAACCCGCCGCCGAAGACCAGCAAGAGGCCGAGGCCGCCAACCCAGGCCAGCGGCCGGCTGCGGCGCCGGGCCGCCACCTCCAGCAGGCGCACCAGCTGGTCCATCACCACCGCCAGCAGGGCGGCCACGATGCAGCCGAAGGCCGTCGAGGCCGGGTTCATGCTCTCCAGGCCGCTGAAGATATAGTTGCCCAGGCTCTCGCCGCCGACCGGCGTCACCAGCGTCGCCGTGCCGACCACAAGCACGGTTGCCGTGCGGATGCCGCCGATGATGACCGGTAGTGCTAGCGGTAGCTGCACGCGAAAGAGCATCTGCCGCTCGCTCATCCCCAGGCCGCGCACCGCCTCGATCAACGTGGCATCGACCCCCTTCAGACCAACGACCGTGTTCGACAGGATCGGCAGGACGCTGTACAGGGTCAAGGCAATGAACGCCGGCCAGAAGCCGATCAGACCTTGCAAGACGATGACCATCAGGGCAAGGAGGGCCAGGCTCGGCACCGTTTGGATAACGCCGGCGATGCCGAGTGTAATCTCCGTCAGCTTCCGCCGGCGGCTGGCCAGGACGCCCAGCGGTACGCTGACCAGCAGGCCGACGCCCAGGGCCGTCGCGGACAGCAGCATGTGACCGCCGAGGTAGCGCGGCAGGTTTTCCAGCAGGTCGGGCAACTGGTCGAACATGGTGCGTCTCCCGCCAGACAGACGAGGAGGAGGGCCGAATGAGCTGCGCGATCGGAGAAGCGCAATCAAACGCCGTTGTCCTAAATCCTGTCACCACAGCAACTTAATGGATTGCACTGCGCGTGCGCGCGCACACAGACTTCCTTGCGCGGCCCTCCCCCCGCCCTAGAGGAAGAGTAGGCTCACGCCCTGCCATTCCCGGCCAGGGATTCAACCGCCTTCGCCTGTCGCCGGGGTGTCTCCATGAGGGCCGCCACGAACTCATCGGCCGGCTTGGTCAGCAGATCGTGCGGCGTGCCGAGTTGCAGCAATCGGCCGGCGTTCATCACCGCGATCAGGTCGGCCGACAACAGCGCCTCGGTCATGTCGTGCGTGACCATCACCGCCGTCAGACCGAGCTGTCGCCGGAGCTGGAAGAACTCGCCGCGCAGCTCGTCGCGCGTCACCGGGTCGAGGGCGCCGAAGGGCTCGTCGAGCAGCATCACCTGCGGCCCGACGGCCAGCGCCGCGCGAAGCCGACCCGCTGCTGCTGGCCGCCCGAAAGCTGACTCGGCAGGCGCACGCGGTATTCCGCCGGCGGCAGGTGGACCATGTCCAGCAATTCATCGACCCGCTTGTCGGTTCGCCCCGCAGGCCAGCCGAGCAGCCTCGGGACGACGGCGACGTTCTCGGCGATGGTCAGATGCGGGAACAGGCCGATCCCCTGGAACACGTAGCCGATGCCGCGGCGGAGCTGTACCGGGTCGGCAGCGCGGACATCCTGGCCGTTGACCTCGATCCGCCCGGAGGTCGGCTCGATGAGGCGGTTGATCATCTTCAAGGTGGTCGTCTTGCCGCAGCCGGAGCCGCCGAGGAGGACGAGGAGGGACCCGGCCGGGACGTGGAGGGTGAGATCGTGGACGGCGGGGCGGCCGGGGTCGTAGGCCTTGCAGACGCTCTCCAGTCGGATCATCGTCTGTTTCTCGGGGTAGCGGCGCTGGGCACAGCCGCCCGCCACCTCGGCGCTGCGGCAGCACTTCAGCCTGGAGGTCGTCTGCCAGGCGAGTCAGGTCGGCCAAGGAGAGACAAGTGAGCTGCTCGCTGGGCGTCTCCGGCCGCTTGAGCAGGCGCTCGCAGAGGCGGATCACGTCGATCTTCGCATTGGCGAGATCCTCCCGCGCATTGGCGAGATCCTCCCGCGCATTGGCGAGATCCTCCCGCGCATTGGCGAGATCCTCCCGCGCTTCACGCTGCGCTCTCATCAGAGTGTTCTGGTCCAGCTGGCCCTTGCGCCGGGCTTCGTAGCGCTCGCGTTCCAGGTCGGATTGGGTCAACATCTGCAACTCCTTCACGGCACGCATCACCAGCGGCTGCTGCTGCAGAGCCGCCGGCAAAGCCTCTGTATCTATCTTCTCCGCGTGACGCAGGAAGTAAAGCCAAATCTCCAGCCCGCTCGCCAACTCCGCCGCCGGCTTCGTAAACTTCGGCAACTCCAGTAAGTGGAACTCCAGATCCTCGGTCAGCGCGAAGTGGTGCGACTGTTCCAGCAGCCGGAAGCGCAGGTGGTAATCCGGCACCTGCGGGAAGAGCACATGGCCCAGGAAGCTGATCGAGATCGTCGGCCGCAGCGTCGCGTAGTCCTCGCCCTCGTGGAGCTGCTGTTGATGCAGCCGGGTGCCGTAGTAAAGGATGCGCTTCTCGTAGGACGGGTAGGGAAGCATCTGCATTTCGACGTTGAAGAGCCGGCCGGACTGGTCGCGGGCCTTGATGTCCAGGACCGACAGCTTGTCGTCGGCCGCCTCCTTCGGATTGAACGGATTGAGCAGCTCGATGTCCTGGATGTGGTGCCCGGGGGCGGGGGCCAACACGCTATCGAGCACGTCGATGAGGATGGGCGGCGTGGATTCCCGGCCCAGCAGGTGCTTGAACGCGTAATCGACGGTGGGATCGATGCCGAGGATCATGGCGTGGGCTCTCCCTGGGGGCGGCGCTCAGACCGTCCAGTCCTCGACCTGCAGGCCGGGAACCCGGGTGAAGATATGATCGCGGGTCACCAGGACCGCCCCAAGCGTGAGGGCTGTCGCGGCGATCCAAAGGTCGTTATCGCCGAGGTTCACGCCGCCGGCGTCCAGGGCCGACTTCGTGCGGCCGTAGGTTTCGCTCACCGGGACCGTGATTGGCTCACAGGGCAGGGCTGCCAGGATCGCCTGGGCACGGGCTTCCAGGTCGGATCGTTTCTTCCCCGGGGGCAATCGCTCCAGGCCGTAGCGAATTTCCCCGCGGACAATCACGCTCGTCAGGAGGGGTGCCGTTTGGGCGGCGACACGAGCCTTGACCTGCGCATGATCGCGCATGAGGTCGCTCACCGCGTTGGTGTCGAGCAGGGCGGTCGGCATTACGCGCCCTCCGCGAACGGGTCCTCCGGTGAGGCCGCGCGCTTCCCTTGCGCGATCAGCGCTTCCAGTTCATCCACCCACACCCCAGGGACCGGCGGCGCCGTTGTCAGGGCCGCCAGCAGCGCCTCCGCTGTGCCGGGCGTGATGGCCTGTTGGACCAGGCGTAAGACGTAGTCCTCAACGGGCTGCCCCACCTGGGCGGCACGCTGGCGCAAGCACGATTCGGTTTCGGGCGGTAAAGTAAGGGAGATAGTCATCGCTTCGCTCCGGGGAAAAGCCTGTCTTTCCCCATCATGATATCGCTCTGGCGGCTCCCATGCAGCCGCCCTCAGCGGATCCGCGAACCGTCCTACCTTTCGATTCAGCGCGGAGGAGGCAATTTCGTCGCCGGGCCGGAGTCTCTGGCCCCAGATTGCTTCAGCAATTCCACGATGTCCAGGTGGCCTTTCGCCTCAGCCTTGCTGAGGGCCGTCAGGCCCTCGTTGTCCCTGTCATTCACTTCGGCGCCGTGGGCCAATAACAGCCGCACGACGGCCAGGTGTCCGTTTGCCGCTGCCTTCATCAAGGCGGTCTGGTTACTCTTGTCCTTCTCGTTGACCTCCGCACCACAGGCCGAGAGGCCTCTTGCGACGGCGATCTTCCCATCTCTTGCGGCGATCATCAAACCCGTTTCACCTTCGCTGTTCTTCGTGTCGAGCACCTGCCGTAGCAACCACCGCGACACGAGGCCGATGGCAACAATGCCTCCCCCGGCGACAAGGAGCCAGAGTGCGAGGGCGAAGAACTGGTCCTGCATGTAACGTGCTTGCGTAATGGCCCCTGCTAGAAGGGCGACCGCCGCGACTGCAAACAGTGCGCCTGGGAGGAGATAGGTGACGAGCGCTTTAGGATTTGGGAACCAGGAGGGCACTCCTCCGGCAACAACCGGGGGGCCGCTCGGCTTCTGCAACTCCTTCTGTGGCACGGACGGTTGAAATGTCGTGACAGCGGAACTCGGGATGGACAAGGTCCTCAATGCGTCAGCGAACTGGCGGGCGCTTTGGAAGCGGCCTTCGGGTTCCTTGGCCATCGCCAGCGACAGGACGGATTCCAGTCTGGGGTCCAGGTAAGGCCGCAGGCCGGAGAGGGCCGGGGGCGGCTCGTGCAGGATTTTGTTCAGGACGGCCAGGGGCGGCCCCTCAAAGGGCAGTCGGCCGGTCAGCATTTCGAAGAACAGTACGCCGACGCTGTACAGGTCGGTCCAGGGCCCGATCCGGTCGGACTGCCCGGCGGCCTGTTCCGGGGCCATGTAGGCGGGTGTTCCCACGATGACCCCCTCCGAGGTCAAGCGACCCGCCTCGTTCTCCGGCCGGGCCAGGCCGAAGTCCGTCAGCACCGCACGCCCGGCGGCGTCCAGCATGACGTTGCTGGGCTTGAGGTCACGGTGGACGATACCGTGGTCGTGGACAGCCTCCAGGGCGTCGAGGACCTGGCGGACCAGCGCGACGGCCTCCCCCACATCCTCGAAGCGGCCTTCCCTCGCCAGCCGTCCGGCCAGCGACTGCCCTTCGACGTAGGCCATGACGACGTACGGCTGGCCGTCGTGTTCGCCCACGTCGTAAATCGGGCAGACGTGGGGGTGCCAGATCTGGGCGGCGGAGCGGGCCTCCCGCTGGAACCGCTCCACGCGCTTGGCCCGGTCCTCGGGCGTGGTATCGATCCGGGGGAGTTTGAGGGCGACGGTACGGTTCAGGTGCGGGTCGTGGGCCTTGTACACCGTCCCCATGCCCCCGGCCCCGATCCGGGCCAGGATGGCGTAGCGGCCGATCTTTTCAGGGAGCGCTGTTGCGGGAGAACGTTCGGGGATGGGAGTTGCCTCAGCAGACGTGGGCTTCATCTTCTCGGCCTCCCGAAGCGATGCCGATCTTGCGCGCCGGGCGCCCTTCGCGCCCAAGGGATGACAGTACCGAACCCAAGGGGACCCGCCGATTATGGCCGTGTCCGCTTCACGCCGTCAACGACCCACGACGAATACTCAGCGTGTCCGCCGGCACCGCCTTCAGATGTTCGCAGCCAGCACGCTCACGTCTACGCCGAAGTACGTGCTCAGTTTGTGGATCATCTGCCGGCTAAACGGCTTTTTCCCCGCCAGCACCTCCGAAATCGTCGACTTGGGGATCGATGTCTCGCGATTGAGCTGGGCCTGGGTGATGCCTCGTGCTTCCAGAAGATGGCGGAGCATGTCGGCGTCCGAGGCCGGCTCGATGGGGTAGTGCTCGTCCTCGTAGGTAGCCACGAGATCGCTGAGAGCGTCGAGGTACATCTCGGCCCCGCCGTCAAGCTCCGCCAGGGCGAGCAGTCGATCCATCACCTGTTGGGCTTCCGTGAAATGGGCCTCGGACTGGATCGAGGCCAACGGGAAGGCCAGGACGAGTTCCAGGTAGGAGTCGCGCATCTTGCCCTTGAGCCGAAACCGTGTCTTGTTCGCCATCCGTCACCGACCTTTCTGTCGTTGCCTGGGGGGGCCGTTCGCCCGCACTGGGGGCGGCGCGAAGCAGCCGCATTCTTCTTGCCAGTTGTCGCGGTCGTACTCGTCGTGAGTCATCACTTTGACGGGCGCACCCTTAGTTCTCGCCGTCGCCCCAGCCACAGCCGCACGCTCACCGCCCACGAGACTACCAGGTAATACGCCGGGAATAGGAGCGAACCGAGGATCGCCCAGCGCGTCGCGTCGTCGGCCGGCGGCTTGGAAGGCAGGCGATAGAGGACCCACGCCAGTAGCCCGCCCCACAGGGCGCCGAACACGCTGGTCGCTCGGTTCAGCCGGCCCTTCTGACTGGGGTAGAGGTAACGCGATGGCACAAAGGTGAGCAGGGCCAACGCGACCAAGACCCCAATAATGAGCCAAGCGGGCAGTGGTACGACGTAGAAGTCCAGCACGTAGAGATAAAACGCCACGAGATTCCAGTACGACGGAAAGCCGAGGAAGTAGCCGTCATCGGTCTTGATCGACACCTGGCAGAAGCCGTAGGCACTGGCGAAGAGCGGCAGCAACAGCCAGGCTTCCTGCTCGGCGGAAACGAGGCGGGCCCGCCAGATGAGGAGGAGCGGCAGGGCGGCATAGGTCAGGAAGTCGATGATGTCGTCCAGCCGCCGGCCGTCGAAGCTGGGCACCGCCTCCTTGATGCGCACCGCCCGGGCGAGGGCGCCGTCGGTGGCATCGATGACGGTGGCAAGCAGCATCCATACGAAGGCCCGCCGGTACGAGGCTGGCGTGTCCTTGACAATGGCGGCGGCCATCCCCGCCGCACAGACCAGCCCCAGCGCTGTGTAAGAATGGACGCACCAGCCGAGGAACCGTCGCAAACGCGGACGGTCCGGCCCTGCGGCACTCCCGGCTGGCGGCTCGGCGTTCATAGGCGGCTGGTCCCGGACGGCGTCAGGCACAGTCTGACCTACGAGAAAAGTCTACGGGAAACTGCCGCCGCGCGGATAAAAGGGAGTGAGCGGCACCGTAACCATTGGGAGATGGCGCAAGTCGCGACGCCGCTTCCGTTCCATCGGCGAGGCCAGCGGGCCGGAACAGAGACGGCGAAAAAAACAATCCGGGGCGCGAACTTCCAACGAGGCCGCGCGTCTAACTGATGTCCGATCCATCGGACAAGGGAAACGAATCCTGAGGCGGTCATGATTCTTTCGTGCCAGCGTGGTTTGTGGGAACGGAATACGATCGGCGGTTCGGCCGGCCAACCGGCGTTTCGCCAGCCCATTCGTCCGCCGCGCTTGTGACGCCTGGAAGGTCTTCCGCACCGGTTGCGAAGGCCAGGCGTCACCCTGACGCCTGGCCTTTTTTCATTGGGATTTGCCGTTCTGGTGTAGGCGGTTGCATGTCTGGCTGAAAACCAGAAGGACACGGCTCGACTCCGTGGGGCGGCACTTGACAGCTGGCAGTAGGCAGTAGCAGTCGGCAGGAGGCAGCAAATCCTCCCTGCCTACTGCTGCTGCCAGTAGGCAGTAGCAGTCGGCAGGAGGCAGCAAATCCTCCCTGCCTACTGCTGCTGCCAACTGCCGACTGGTCGAGGCCCGTTCGACTTCCGGCGAGGTCGGTGGTCTTTCAAGCCACCCCAGAAGGGTTCGACTCCCTTACGGGCTACTGGGAAACCCTTGCTGGCGCTGCGGGCTTCACGGTCCGGTGTTGTAACAGCAGCATGGCGTCTGATAAGGCGCTGGAGGCAGGTGCAATTCCGCCCCGGACTACTGGAGGGAGGACAGCATGGTTCGGTACGAGCGAGACAAACGTCGCGTCCCGACGGAAACGGGGCCGTGGCGTAATGGCAGCGTACTCGCCTTTTAAGCGATGAGGTGAGGGTCCGACTCCCTCCGGCCCTATTCGGGACCAAGGTGTTAGCGGCAGCATACCTGGCTCTTAACCAGCGACGTGAGGGTTCGAGTCCCTCTGGTCCCACTGCGGCGATCTTGGCGAGCCCGGAGCGTGAGCGACAGGAGTTCGACGGGAGTTCGACAACGCACCCATGATGTAATCTGGCAGCCTACTGCCTTGCCATGGCGGATGTGCGGGTTCAAATCCCGCTGGGTGCTCTGGGCCAACTCGGGATCTGGGAAAACTTGGTTAATCCGCCTGCTTGGGGTGCAGGAGAGTGCCGGTTCGAATCCGGCGATCCCGACTGATTCGCGATGTGGGGTAGCTGGAGTGCCCGCCTGCTTCGGAAGCAGGAGAACGCTGGTTCAAGTCCAGCCATCGCGACTGATTTCAGGGTAGCTCAACCGGTAGAGCAGACGGCTGTTAACCGTAAGGTTGTGGGTTCGATTCCCACCCCTGGAGCTTGCCAGTCGGCAGCGGCAGTAGGCACTGGCAGTTCTCACTGCCTCCTGCCGGCTGCCACTGCCTACTGAACACGGAAGGGCCAGCCGATTGGTGACGGCCCCCCGCTCGAAACGGGACGAGGCGCAAGCCCTTGAGGGTTCGACTCCCTCCCCTTCCGCTTTGTGCGTTTTCTGTCCGGGTGGCACGCTCTGAGGTACTCCGAAGGGCGTGATGCCAGTCAAGCACGCCCGTCGGAGTACCTCAGAGCGTGCCACCCAAAAGCAGATTGGAGCGATGCTCCACGAACTATGTGTGTGTCCTTGGCCGAGCGGGCGAGGCGCCGGGTTCCCAACCCGGCCAGGCGGGTTCGACTCCCGCAGGACACTCTCGGGGATCGGCTAATGGTAGGCCGGCGGTCTTTGAAGCCGCTCATGAAGGTTCGACCCCTTCTCCCCGAACCTTGGGGATAAGAAGGGCAAGGCAAGACGTAACGACTCCGGGGTAGTTGAGTGGCTCCAACACCTGGCTCTGAACCAGGAGACGTTCGGTTCAATTCCGGCCCCCGGTGCTTGAAAAGGGTGGCACGCCCTGAGGTACTCCGAAGGGCGTGATGCCAGTCAAGCACGCCCTTCGGAGTACCTCAGGGCGTGCCACCCACGATGCACGCCCAGGTACGCCAATCGGCCGAGCGACTCGGCTTAAACCCGAGCGAGTGTGGGTTCGAGTCCCACCCTGGGTACTGGACAACGACGACATACGGCTCGGTAGGCAACCGGAAGACCATCCTGCCTCAGAAGCAGGCATGCTGTGGGTTCAACTCCCACCCGAGCTACTGATCGCGGAGTTCGCAGAGTGGCCATTGTACTTTTGCCGGGGTGGTGTAACTGGCAACCACGCGCGGCCCAAACCCGCGTGCCCTACGGGCGTGAGGGTTCGACTCCCTCCTCCGGCACTCGGGCGAACTTGCCGCTCTCAAAGCACCTGGCACGCTTCCTCAAAGCTGAGCCGCGGCGAGCGCGGATGGAGCTTGCTCGCGTCACCGTGACCCAGGTTGCAGAGGAAGTTGGATTTGATCGTCGTTCCAGCGAAGAACGCCGCGTCCACCTTGGCGTTGTTGAAGCCCGACATCGGGCCGCAATCCAGCCCCAACGCCCGGGCAGCCAGCAGGAAGTACGCACCCTGGAGCGAGGAGTTCCGCAGCGCCATATATTCCAGCACGTTCTCCGGCAGGTCCTTGAACCACGCCCTGGCATCGGCGTGCGGGAACAGCTTGGGCAACTGCTCGTAGAAATGGACGTCCATGCCCAGGATGGCCGTCACGGGCGCTTTCATCGTCTTGTCCACGTTCCCGGCGTCCAGGGCGGGTTTCAGCTTCTCCTTCGCCTCGCGCGACCTCACAAAGACGATGCGCAGCGGGCACATATTTGCCGAGGTCGGGCCCATCTTCGCCAGGTCGTAGGCCTGCTTCAGCAGGGCGTTCTCCACGGGCATGTCCCGCCAGAAGGTGTGCGTCCGGGCGTTGCGGAAGATGAGGTCCAGACCGTCGTTGCTCAGCACGTTGTTCATGTCGATCCTTTCCTGGGCGTACGCCGGGCGAATCTGGGTCGAGCCAAAGCCAATTGCCTTATGGGGCGGTGGCCGAACGGACCAGGGCCGTCAGGCCCGCGCCCAGGGCTTTGACGGCCTCCTCGTGGTCGAGGATCCGGTGGCGCTGGGCCAGATACTCGGGCCGATGGTACGTCAGCCAGACCTTGCCCGCCTCGTCCTCCCAAACCAGAACCCGCAACGGCAGGTCGAGGCCGATCGTTTGCCGGCTCTGCATCAGCGGTGTCCCGGCCTGGGGATTGCCGAAAATCAACAGGCGCGTCGGCCTCAGGGATAGCCCCGCTGCCTGCCCCCCGCGGCATGATCGATGTCGGCGAACACCTGGATCTTTTTCTGATTCAGCAGCGATTTCAGGCGCTCGACCGTTTCAGTCGCAGTGCGCGCGCTGGGCAGTGTCACCAGGTCGGCGTCAGCGGGATCGCCCGGATTCATGGACAGTTCCTTTCCTTGAGTGGCACCGCCGGCTCAGAGACTGTCCCATAAGCTCCCCTCGCCCCGGTACTCCGGGGAGAGGGGTCGGGGGTGAGGGGCTTTTGTCCGGGGATGTCCACACCCCTCACCCCAAACCCCTCTCCCCGGAGTACCGGGGCGAGGGGCTTCCGGGACAGACTCTCAGTGCCAACCACCGGTGAGATACATCGTCTCGCCGGTGATCCAGCCGGAATCCGGGGATGCCAGGAAGACGGCGGCGGTGGCGATGTCGTCCGGCTGCCCGATGCGGCCGAGCGGGGTTTGCGCTTCGGTTTGTTTCTGCGATCTCGCTCCCGGCGATCCCCGCCGCGTGCACGCCTTCCGTCTCGACCATGCCCGGGTTGATCGAGTTGACGCGGATTTTCCGCCGGCCCAGTTCCTTGGCCAGCGTCCTGGTCACGGCATCCACGGCCGCCTTGGTGGCGCTGTAGACCGCGGCGCCTGGAAACGCGGAGGTGCTGACCACCGAGCTGACGTTGATGATGCTGCCGCCGTCCGGGCCGATGTGCTTGACGGCTTCCTGCGTCGCCAGGATCAGGCCCAGCACGTTCAGGTCGAACTGCTTGTGGAAGTGCTCCGCGGTGACGGCCTCCAGCGGGGCGAACTCGTAGATGCCCGCATTGTTGACGAGGATGTCCAGCCGGCCGAAGGCCTTCTTCGCCTCGGCAAACAGCCGTGGGATGTCGGCCGGCTTCGAAACGTTGGCGTGGACGGCCACGGCCTTGCCCCCCTTCCGGGCGATCTCGCCGACGACGCGGTCGGCCCCTTCCTTGCTGGAGGAGTAGTTGACGACGACGGAAGCGCCCTCGTCGGCCAGGTGCCGGGCGATGGCGGCGCCGATCCCCTTCGACGCGCCGGTGACGACGGCGACCTTACCCGCGAGCTTCTTTGACATGAGTTTGCTCCTTAACAGGCGATTGTTGATGACTGGCACTCCTCGCTTCATCTTCCGTAGCATTACCGAGCGTGACGGGTGGACCTCCTGTCTCGGCGCCGGCTAGCCCCCGGTCGGTGAGCCGGCGCACCACGAAGTAGAACACCGGCGTCAGGAAAATGCCGAACAGGGACACGCCAAAGGCGCCCCATAGCATGGCGGTGCCCACCGAGCGGCGCAGTCTCGCGCCGGCGCCGCTGGCGAAGTACGGCGGCACCATGTGGACAAAGACTGCCGTGGTCATCACGATCGGCGCAGTCGCACCCGGGCGGCCTCCGTTGCGGCGTCGAACCGGGAGGCGCCTTCCAGCTGGCGGTCGCGGGCGAACTCGACGATGAGGATGGCGTTCTTGCAGGCCAGGCCGATCAGGACCACGAAGCCGATCTGCGTGAAGATGTTGTTGTCCATGCCGCGGACCGCGACGCCGGTGATGGCCCACAGCACGCACATCGGCACGACCAGGATTACCGCTAACGGTAGCGACCAGCTCTCGTACAAGCCGCACAGCACGAAGAAGACCAGCACCGCCCCCAGCACGAACGCGCTGAACGGGTTCTGCCGCAGGTCGCGGAACTGCTCGATCTTGCTTGCCTGCTTCTGCAAGTAGCTCAGCTCGGTCCACTCATATTTCATATTGCGCGGCAACTCCTTGTCCGCAAGGCCTTCCATCGTCCGGAGGACGTCGCCGGTGCTAACCCCCGGCAACGAGGCGCCGGTGATCGTCGCCGCAGGATGCGTATTGTAGCGCGTGATTGTCACCGGGCCGGCGGAGTCGCGGATGTCCACCACCGAGCCAAGCGGCACCATGTCGCCGTCGGCGTTGCGGACCTTGAGCTGCCGGACCGTCTCCGCATCCACGCGGAAGCGGGGTTCGGCCTGGACATTCACCTGCCAGGTGCGGCCGAAGCGGTTGAAGTCGTTGACGTAGTAGCTGCCCAGATACGCCTGCAACGCGTCGAAGACGTTGCTGATCGCCACGCCCATCGTCTTGACCTTGGTCCGGTCGATGTCCGCGTAGAGCTGGGGCGTGCGGGCGCGGAAGCCGTTGAACAGGCCGACGAGGCCGGGCTGCTGGTTGCCTTGGACGGCCAGGTTGTCCGCCCTGGTCTGCAGCGCCACGTAGTCTACGTCGCCGGTGGCTTCTACCATCAGTTTGAAGCCGCCGGCGTTACCGAGGCCGCGTACCGCAGGCGCCCCGAAAACGAGCACGCGGCCCTCCGGGACCTCTCGCTGCAAGCGTGCCCGGAGACTAGCCATGATGGCCTCGCCGCTTAACGAGGGGTCCCGGCGTTCGTGAAACGGCCTGAGAATGATGAACATGGAACCGTAGTTTGAGCTGTTGGCGTTCAGGACAAACGATGTCCCCGGGATGGCCACCGTGTGGGCAACGCCAGGAGTCTCCAGGGCGATCTTCTCGACCGCGGCGGTCACTTCGACCGTGTGCTCCAGTGAGGCGGAGTCGGGCAATTGGATGTTCGCGAGCAGATAGCCCTTGTCCTGGATGGGGACAAACCCACTGGGGACGCGCGTGAAGAGCAGGCCAGTCAGGCCGATCAGGCCAACGTAGACGAGGAGCACGATGACGCTGAGGCGAAGACACCAGCCCACGGTCTTGCCGTAGACTTGCGTCGCCAGCGCGAACACCCAGTTGAAGCCCCCAAAGAACTTCCCCAAAGCCCAGTTCACCGGCCGGATGATGACCCAGCCGAGCGCACCACCGACGGCCGCGCCGGGGAGAGAGAGGATGAGGTAGGTCCTCAACGTCAGCAAGGTGCCTAGCAGGCCGCCGGGCGCGGCCTCGCCGTCCTCGCCCCCGGAGGGCAGGCCCAGCCAGACGCCCAGGTTCGGAGCCAGCAGCAACGCGGTCGCCACCCCGCCGAGGAGTCCGAAGAACCACCAGGGCAGCGCTTCTTTGCTCTGGTCGCCATGCTGGCCGGGCTTACGGTTGGCGAAGATCCAGACCGCCCGGGCCGGCGACATGGTCATGGCGTTGATGGCCGAGAAGAGCATCGCCACCGAGATAGTCAGCGCGAACTGGCGGAAGAACTGCCCCGTGATGCCGCCCAGAAAGGCGCTGGGCAGGAGCACCGAGCTGAGCACCAGAGTGATGGCAAAGATCGGACCGGTGATCTCGTTCATGGCCCTGATGGTGGCTTCGCGCACGGGCAAGCCCTTGTCCAGCCAGCGCCCGATGTTCTCCAGTACAACGATGGAGTCGTCCACGACGATGCCGATGGCCAGCACCAGCCCGAACAGCGACAGGTTGTTCAGGCTGAAGCCCATCAGGTTCATGACGGCGAAGGTCCCAATCAGCGACACAAACACATCGATCACGGGCAGGAGCAGGGCTTTCCAGTCCTGCAAGAACAGCAGGATGACGAGGCTGACCAGGATGATGGAATCGCGAAGCGTATGGAACACCTCATTCACGGATTCGCGGATGAACGGCGTGGTGTCGTAGGCGATGAGGTAGCGAAGCCCCTTGGGGAAGCGAGCTTCCAGCTCCCGCATCTTGGCCTTGATGCTGTCGCCTGTGTCCAGGGCGTTCGAACCGGGCAGCAGAAAGACGCCAATGCCCGAGGACGGTTTGCCATCCAACCGCGACAGCGTGTCCTGGCTTCGGGCACCCAGCTCGGTCCGGCTGACGTCTCGGAGGTAGGTGACTTCCCCGTCCGAACCGGTCTTGAGAATGATGCTGGCGAACTGCTCGACCTCGACCAGCCGGCCCAAGGTGCTCAGGGTGTACTGGAAATCCTGGCCCTTGGGGACCGGTGGTTGGCCGATCTGTCCGGACGCCACCTGCACGTTCTGCTCGCGCAAGACTCCGATCACGTCGCCGACCGTCATGTTTCGCGACTGTAACTTGTCTGGGTCCAGCCAGATACGCATGCTGTAGTCCTGCTGGCCGAGGATTAGCACGTCGCCGACGCCCTCCACTCCGGCTATCTCGTCCTTGAGGTTGATCGTGGCGTAATTGCTCATGTAGAGTGCATCAAAATACGGTCGGCCGGTCGCCGGGTTGTCCTCGGAATACAGACTGATTCCCAGCAGGATGTCCGGGGACCGTTTCTTGGTGGTCACGCCGATCGCTCGAACCACGTCGGGGAGTATCGGCTCGGCGATGGCGACGCGGTTCTGCGTCAGCACCTGGGCCATGTTCACGTTCGTGCCCAGCTCGAAGGTCACGTCCAGGGTGTACGAGCCGTCGTTGTTGCTCTGCGACGACATGTACAGCATCCCTTCAACGCCGACGACCTGCTGCTCGATCGGCGCGGCCACGGTGTCGGCCACGACCTGGGCGTTGGCGCCGGGGTAGTTGGCTGTCACCCGGACCGTCGGCGGCGTGATCTCCGGATACTCGGCGACCGGCAAGAAGCCCGCGGCGATGGCCCCGAGCAAAATGATGACGATCGAGATAACCCACGCCAGCACCGGGCGGTCGATGAAGAAGCGCGCGAGCATAACCGCACTCCCCAGGTGAAATCCGAATTGCGAGAAGACGAAACGAGACGGCGAGGGTTGGGGTCATTGGGATTTGGGTAATGCGATTTGTTTCAGATTTCCGATTTCCGATTTCGGATTTGACACCGGCATCTCCACCAGCTTCGGTTCGACCACGAGCCCCGGCCGCACCTGTTGCAGGCCGGTGACGATCACCTGCTCGCCCCCCTTCAGCCCGTCGGTGATCTCGCGCAGGCCATCGTGGAGGGCTCCCAGCTGGACCGGGCGGGTAGCCACCTCGTTCTTGTCGTTGACGATGTAGACGATCTTCTGCCCCTGATCGGTGTCGAGGGCGCGATCGGACACGAGCAGGGCTTGATGGGGAAAGCCGATCGGCACCTGGACGCGGGCAAAATACCCGGGGGCGAGCGCCTCGTCCTTGTTGGGAAAAACGCCGCGTATCCGCAAGGTACCGGTCTTGGGATTGACCTGGTTGTCCACGAAATTGATGGTCCCCTGGTGGGGGAAGCCGTCTTCATTGGCAAGACTGAGCCGCACCGGCAGCTCGACATCGCGGGCCGATTTGGCCTTCCCTTCGCGGATCAATTGGCGGACGCGCAGCACCGTGCCCTCGTCCACGTCGAATCCGGCATACATGGGGTCAACGGAGACGATGGTCGTGAGCAGGGTGCCGCCATTTTGGTCGCCCGACTGGATCAAGTTGCCGATCGTGACCACGTAGCGACTGGCACGTCCGCTGACGGGCGCCAGCACCTTGGTGTAGTCCAGGTCGAGCTGGCGCGAGGCCACCACCGCCCTGTCCGCCGCGATGTTGGCGATATCGACGCCCCGGGCTGCCGAGGACTTGTCCAGGTCCGACCGCGACACCGCTCCCTTGGCCACCAGGTTAAGATTGCGCTGGTACTCCGCCTCGTCGAACGTGAGCTGGGCTTGATCCTGGGCGACCTTCGCTTTCGCCTGGTTCAAGAGTGCTTGATAGGGCCGCGGATCGAGTTCAAAGAGGGTTTCCCCCTTGGTCACCAGCGTCCCTTCCTTGAAGTTGACCTTGGTGAGGTAGCCCCAAACGTGCGCCCGCACCTCGACGGAATCGACCGCCGTCGTCCGGGCGGTGTACTCCGCATACTCGGTGACCTCCCGCTCGACGGGATGGCTTACGCTGACCGGAATGGGCGCCGCCGGCGTTTCCGAGGGAGCCCGCGTGCAGCCCGCAAGCCCAAGGCACAACCCAAAAACCGCCACGGAACCGCGGAAGGTCGAAGAGGCACTCATCTGGACCTCGCTTTCAGTGGAAGCTGACCCCGGCGACCTTGCCTTCAAGCTACTTTGGTGCCGTCAGTGCCTTGTCTCTCGAAGATGCGAAGGGAACGGTTTAATAATGCAACCTGATGTATAATAGGAGTGGGCAGTTTCCAAAGGCAACTGCCCTCCCGAAGATTTCTCTTCCCTCCTGCACTGAAAGGAGGCAACCTTATGAAACGCAAGAGTTTATGCACGGAAAAATGTCCAATCGCTCGCGCCCTCGACGCAATCGGCGATTGGTGGTCGCTGCTGATCGTTCGCGATGCTCTTCTCGGCAAGCGGCGCTTCGGCGAGTTTCAGACAAGCCTTGGGCTGGCCAAGAACATCCTGTGTAGCCGGCTGCAGAAACTCCTGGCGCACGGCATCTTCAAGCTCAGCCCGGCCTCGGACGGCAGCGCCTACCAGGAATACACGCTGACCGAGAAGGGCCGCAGCCTGTACATCGTTCTCGTCGCCCTGCGGCAATGGGGAGAGACTTGCCTGTTCGAGGAGGGGGAGTTGAACCTGCGGCTGGTGGATCGAGAAAGCGGCCAACCGGTCAAGCCCCTGGAATTGCGCTCGCAAGACGGGCGCCTCCTGGGCCCGGCGGACCTGCGTACCGCCAGCACTTCGGGACAGTGAGCGGGCGGGAAGCGAAAAACTTGCACGCTGCCCACCCGGGTGGCCCGCAGCACCTGACGGACCTCGCCCACCTGAACGCCTGGCGAAACGAGGCCGCTCACTAGTGCCGCACCGCGGAAACGGCGTAGCACGAAAACTGGACATGGCGTATCTTGCCTGGTCCCTCGATTGTGAGGCGGGAGATCGACCTATGCCAGGGAAGGCCGCGAAGATCATTGTCAGCGAAAGGCAGCAGGTTCTGCTGCAGGAATTCAGCAAGTCGCGTACGGTCGCCAAGTGCGTGGTGCAGCGGGCGACGATCATTTTGCTGGGATTCGCCGGCCTGCTGAACGAGGAGATCGCCTCGCGGGTCGGCCTCAACCGACTGCAGGTGGGCCTCTGGCGGCAGCGCTGGCGGGACGCGTGGGATTCGCTGTGCGTGTGGGAATGTACCGAACCGCACCGTCTGCGTGAGGCGATCGTCGACGTCCTCTCCGACGCCCCGCGACCGGGTGCCCCGGCGACGTTTACCGCCTTTCAGGTGTCCCAGATCGTGGCCTTGGCGTGCGAACCGCCGAAGTTGTCGGGCCGGCCGATCGACCACTGGACGCTCCGGGAACTGCGTGACGAGGCGATCACGCGGCAGATCGTGGAGGATATTTCCGTGTCTCAGGTTGGCCGCTTCCTGCAGCAGGCCGCCGTGCAGCCGCACCGCAAGAAAATGTGGCTGAACACCACGGAGAAGGACCCCCAGAAGTTCCAGGCCGAGGTCGAAAACGTTTGCCGAACCTACCTCGAGGCGCCGATGAAAGCGGCGGACGGCACGCACACGGTGAGCGTGGACGAGGCGACCTCGCTGCAGGCCATCGAGCGGAACGCCCCCGACAAGCCGGCCCAACCCGATAGCGTACCGAAGCAGGAATTCGAATACACCCGGCACGGGACGACGACACTGACCGCCGGTCTGGACGTGGTGACGGGGATGATCGTCTGCCCAACGCTGGAGGCGACCCGTACCGAAGCGGAGTTCGTCGCGCACATCACCCGCACCGTGGACACCGACCCCGCCGCCGAATGGCTCTTCGTGGTCGACTGCCTCAACACGCACATGTCGGAAAACCTGGTGAAGTTCGTCGCCGAACGCTGCGGCCTGCCCGAAGAGCTGGGAAAAAAAACGACAGTGGCATCCTCGCATCGATGGCTACGCGGAAGGAGTTCCTGTCGGACGCCGCCCACCGGATCCGCTTCGTCTACCTCCCGAAGCACAGTTCGTGGCTTAACCAGATCGAGATCGTGTTCGGGATCATCCACCGGAAGCTGCTGCGGTGCGGAAACTTCACGTCGGTGACGGACCTGGAAGTGCAGTTGCGGGAATTCATGGACTACTACAACGCCACGATGGCCCACCCCTTCGCCTGGACTTACACCGGCAAGCCGGTGCGGAAGCAACGCCGCGCGAGCTTCGTCGCACCGCACCGCCGCCTCAAACTGGGGAAAATCCAGCGACTGGCGGAAGCCGCTGCCTTATGCAATGATGCTTGAGAGATGCGGCACTAGGGCACTCGACCCCTGGCGCCCCCTCTCACCCCCCCGCATGCGTCTTCACATACATCTCCGCCTGGCTCTTCAGCACCTGCCGTACCCTGTCGATGGCCGCATCCTTCGACTTCGCCTTGCCGGCAATCTGTAACTCGACCAGGAGCTGATCCAGTTGCGGTTTGGAGAGGGCCTTGAAGTGGGCCAGCGTTGCCTCGATGCGCTGGCCATCCACGACGCCGCGATTGATGTCGTCCAGGACGGCACGCACCAGGGCGACGGCGTTGGCCAGTTGCTGCGGGTCGGCGCCCTTCTTCGCCCCAGCCGCCTTCTTGCCGGGAACGATGCCGGTCCGTTGGTACTCCCGCACTGGTCCAGAAAGGCGACGAAATCGCCGACGGGCCGGTCGGCGAAGGGTTGAGCGCGGTGCGGAAGGTCCGCAGGTCCTTGGTCGGTGCGCCAGTCAGGACGCCGTCGAGCCCGGAGAGTAAGCTGTCCAATAGCTGGGCCAGTTGTGCGACTTTCACGATCTCGTCCCCCGTTCGACCTCGTCCACCACGTCCGCGAAGAGAGC